>NZ_SACT01000009.1 GCF_004016515.1 Rubrivivax albus | reverse complement strand
GTTGTCGGCGTTGCCCTTGACCGAGGCGTTCATCTCCTGCAGCGAGGCGGTGGTCTCCTCCACGCTGGCAGCCTGCTGGCTGGCCGAGTGCGCCAGGCTCTGCGAGGTCTGCGAGACCTGCGCGCTGGCCGCCCCCAGGTGGTCGGCCGCACTGCGCACCTCGCGGATCGTGCCGCTGACGGTCTCGATCAACTCATTGAACTTGCCGCACAGCTCGGCATGGAAGGCTTCCTTGCCCTGCAGGCCGATGCGGCGGCTGAAGTCACCGCCCACGGCGGCGTCCACTGCGCTGCCGATCTCCTGGGCGACCTGCGTGGCCGCAGCGCTGGCGGCTTCGGTGGCGGCCATGCGCTCGCGGTCCTCCTGCTGACGCGTCTGCAGGTTCCGCTGCATGGCCTGCAGGCTGCGCAGCAGCTGCGCGGCCTCGTCCGAGCCGCTGGCGTCGATGACGTGGTTGAGGTCGCCCGAGGCCACGGCGTCGGCGGCGGCCACGGCCTGGCCCAGCGGCCGGGTGACCGAACGCGACAGCAGCACTGCCACGATGCCGCCAAAAAGCAGCAAGGCCGCGCTGAAGGCCAGGAACGCGAACTGGGCTTGCCGTTCTACCGCGACACGTTCGTGCAGCAGTTGCTCCAGGGCCGCGGTGGCCACGGTGTGGAAGGCAACCTGGGCATCCACGGCTTCGTCACCAAGCCGCCGGAAT
Source organism: Rubrivivax albus (assembly GCF_004016515.1). GTDB lineage: Bacteria > Pseudomonadota > Gammaproteobacteria > Burkholderiales > Burkholderiaceae_C > Rubrivivax > Rubrivivax albus. The sequence continues at coordinate 256,449 of NZ_SACT01000009.1, read as the reverse complement.
TCAGCGGCCGTCAGTGTTGCGCTGCCTTTGTCGGCCATGTCCTCTGCCAGTTCATGGAGTTCGTCCGCCTTGTCCAGCGCCAGCTTCAGCGGTTCGGCCAGCGCGGTCTTCATTGCGGGCGCGATGTCCAGTGACTTCTCTACCTGCGTCGCCACGCGTCCCTGCAAGTAGTGGATGCGATGCGAAGCCTGGGCCAGGTCGGCGCGCTGGGTCTCGCTCATGCGCTTTGCCGCGATGGCCTCGCTGCCCAGTTCACGCAGACGGTGGACCTCGCCCGACAGGCGCGGCAGATGGTCGACCAGCACCGTCATCAGGTAGTAGCTCTCGGACACCGGATCCAGCGACAGGCCGGAGGCGTCGGCGATCTGATCCATCAGGCTGAACGTGCGTTGGACCAGGTCCTCATGGTGCTGCGCCGAACGCCCTGCGTCGGCAGCGCCGCTGTTGACCTGGGTCTTGATGGACTCCCAATCGGCGCGCCAGGCCTGTGCGTTCTTCACCGCGAGCTCATACTCGAGTGCCTGAACGTCTGCCGTCGTGCCCTGGAACTGTTGTTCCACGCGCTCCTGGGCCGCCTGCCGCGCGGCTGCGTTGGCGGCGCCCACAGACGTGTCGTGCTGTTGCAGTGCCACCTGCAGTGCAAAGGCCTTCTTCAACGGGTCGAGGCCGGCATCCTCGGCCTCGGCCACGTCGATGTTGGCGTTCTGCAGCGCGACGACCTTGTACAGCGGCACCGCGGCCAGCGTGAGGCCGACGCTGCCGAGGATCGCGAACTTCTGCCACAGCTTCAGACGGCGGAGTACGGTGTTCATGGTGGTGATTCCTTGGGCGAAGAGGGGCCGGTTTCAGTGGGCGGCCGAAGACGGGCGAACGGTGGGGCGGCTGCGTGTGGCAGCCATGACCAGCCCCTGGATGTCGAGGACCAGGGCGACGTCGCCCGAGCCCAGGATGGTGGAACCGGCCAGCGCCTGCAGCGGCCGGAACATCGGTGACAGCGGCTTGATCACCGTCTGGTGCTCGCCCAGCAGGCGGTCGACGATCAGGCCGATGCGGGTGGCGCCATCGCGCACCACGATCAGGCTGCGGCGCGAACCCTCGTCGGGCATGCCGCCGTAGAACGGTGCCAGATCCAGCCAGGGCAGGACCTCGCCGCGCAGGTCGAAGGTGCCGGTGACGGCGCCGCCGGCGGCGCGGCACTCGGCCGGCACGTCGATGCATTCGCTGACCACGGCCAGCGGCAGCACGTAGTGCACACCGCCCACGCGGGCCAGGAAGCCGTCGATCATCGCCAGCGTCAACGGCAGACGGATCTGCGTGGTGGTGCCGCGGCCGGGTGTGGTGGCCAGCGAGATGTGGCCGCGCAGCGATTCGATGTTGCGCTTGACGACGTCCATCCCCACGCCACGGCCAGACAGGTCGGTCACCGCTTCCTTGGTGGAGAAGCCGGGGGCGAAGATCAGCTGCCAGACCTCCTGCTCGGTGAGCACCGTGTCGGCGTCGACCAGGCCGCGTTCGCGGGCCTTGGCCAGGATGCGGTCACGGTCCAGGCCGCGGCCGTCGTCGCTGACCTCGATGACGATGCTGCCGGCCTCGTGGTAGGCGTGCAGCGCCAGGCGCCCGGTGCCGGGCTTGCCGGCCTCGGCGCGCTCGGCGGCCGTCTCGATGCCGTGGTCCAGGCTGTTGCGCACCAGGTGCATCAGCGGGTCGCCGATGCGCTCGACCATGGACTTGTCGAGTTCCGTGTCGCCGCCGGTGACCACGAGCTCGATGTCCTTGCCCAGTTGCTTGGCCGTGTCGCGCACCACCCGCTGGAAGCGGGCGAAGGTCTCGCCCACGGGCACCATGCGCAGTGCCAGGGCGCCGTCCCGCGTGGACTGGATCAGGTCCGAGACGCGCTGCGTGGCCTCCAGGATGGCGGCGGCTCCTTCGGCGCTGGCGGCCATCTGGGCGCCCGAGCCGGCGATCACGAGTTCGCCGATCAGGTCGATCAGGTGGTCCAGCTTGTCGGCACGCACCTTGACGTAGCGGGCCTCGTCGGCACGGCGGTCGCGCGGGGCCAGGCGGCGGTCAGGCGTGGCCGCCGCGGTGTCGGACTGTTCGGCCTGCGCCGCCGCGGTGGACGATGTGTCCTTTGCCGGTGCTGCGGACGCTGCCTGTGTCTCGTGCGCGGCCACCGGCGCGGCGCCGGTCTGCCACGGGCCCAGCCCGTCCCAGGCCCTCTGCAGAGTGGTCCGCGCATCCTCATCGCCACCGCAGCGGGCGTCGAGCAGCGCCGCGAACAGTGCCGGGTCGCTGCCCGGCTCGAGAATGGTCAGCTCGCAGTCGTCGATGGCGAACTCGAAGACCTGCTCGATGGCGGCGCGGTCCTGCGCCGTGGACAGGCGCAGTTCGAAGCCCAGGTGGCAGTCTTCGGCGTCGATGTCGGCCAGCGTGGGCACGGCGCCGGCCAGCGTGTGCACCGCGTCGACGCTGCCGACCTGGCGCAGGTAACGCAGGAAAGCCATCGGGTCGAGGCCGTTGCGCAGGGCATCCCGGCCGAAACGCAGCGACAGGTGCCAGCACGGCTCCGCGGCGTCGGCAGACGGCGCCGGCTCGGCAACGTGTCCGGAACTGGAGGCGGCCGAGCCCGCCGGAGTGTCCGAGGTTTCGCCACCGTAGAGGGCGCGGATCTCCGCACCGAGGCTGGCACTGCGCGCGGCCACGTCGGGGTCGGTCTGGCCGGAACGCACCTCGTCGATGAGCGCCTCGATCTGATCGCGCCCCTGGAGCAGGGCGGCGATGATGGTGTCGTTCACCTGCTTCTGCCCGCTGCGCAGGCCTTCGAGCAGCGTCTCGACCTCGTGCGTGAACAGCACCACCGCGTCGCAACCGAACAGCCCGGCGGTGCCCTTGATGGTGTGTGCGGCGCGGAAGGCGGCGTTGAGGTTCTCGGCGTCGTCGGGCGCCGTCTCCATGACCAGCAGCGCCTGTTCGAACTGCGCCAGCATGTCGGCCGCTTCATCGAGGAAGCCGGCACGGGCGGCGGCGATGATCTCCGCGTCGTCGTCGTAGTTGGACATCGGCCGTTCTCCTCAGTCGTCCAGAAGCGATTGCAGGCCGAAGACCTGCAGCCCGTCGCGGACGACCGGCGACGCGGTGGCAACCTGCAACTGCTGGCCACGCTCGGCCAGGCTGCGCCGAGCGGCCAGCAGCAGCTGCACGCCGGCACTGTCGAAGTCGGTGACCTCGCCGAGGTCCAGCGTCAGGTTGCCGCCGGCATTCACCGCATCGGCCAACGTTTCGCGCCAGGTGGCGGCGAAGGCGATGGTGAGTTCGGGGCCCAGGGGGAGGGCAGGGGTGGTCATGGGTGTGGGGCTCAGTGGACGAGGCGCTGCACGGCGGCCACGAGATCGCCAGGCCGGCAGGGCTTGTTGAGGAAGGCCTGCGCGCCTTGCACCCTGGCCTGGTCCTTCACCTGTTGCCGCGATTCGGTCGTCAGCAGCATCAGCGGAACCCTGCGCAGGCTGGGGTGATGGCGCAGGTAGCGCAGGAAGCCCAGGCCGTCCAGGCGGGGCATGGTCAGGTCGCAGACGATGCCGTCGGGTGTGCTGTCGACGAGGCGGTCGATCGCGTCCTGGCCGTCGCAGGCCTCCACGACCCGGTAGCCTGCCTGTTCCAGCGCCATGCGCATGAGCGCGCGAATGGACGCCGAGTCGTCCACCAGCATGATCGTTTGTCCTGGCATGGTCAGGTGCCCCTCTGGCCGGATCTCAGACGCACAGCCGGTTGACGGCGTCGACCAACTGAGAAGGTTGGAACGGCTTGGTGATCCACGCGCGTGCACCCGCGGCACGGCCTTCGGCCTTCTTGGCCTCCTGGCTCTCGGTGGTCAGCATGATCACCGGGGTGAACTTGTAGCCACCGGTCGTCTTCAGGTGCTTCAGGAACGAAAGCCCGTCCATGTTGGGCATGTTCACGTCGCAGACGATCAGGTTGAGCTTGCGCCCGTCGAGCTTGCCGACGGCGTCCTTGCCGTCGACCGCCTCGACGGTCTGGTAGCCGGCCTTCTGCAGCGCCAGCTTGACGACGGTTCGGAAGCTGCCCGAATCGTCCACGATCATCACGGTCTTGCTCATGGGGTCCCCCGGTTCCTCAGAAAAACTCGACGCCGGCGCTCTGCTGCACGTGCACGTTGCCGTGGTGCCCCGAGCGCTGCTCTTCCATCGTGTAGGCCGCTTCCAGTGCTTCCAGCCAGCGCGCGGCGTCGCTCTGCGTGGCCGTCGGGTTGGTGGCCACCCATTGCGCGAAGTTGCCCATGTCGCTGGAGACGATGGCCAGCATCTGGCTGATGCGGTCGCCGAACTGGAAGTGGATGAAGCTCTCGTCCAGTTCGTTGCGCAGCGTGGAAACGGTCTGTGCCACTTCGTCGGAGCCGGCCAGCGCGGCACCCAAGCCGGCGATCAGCGTGTGCAAAGACTGCCGTGCGGCCAGGTCGATTTCCAGGCGAAGCTCCTCGTCGGACGTGTCGCCGGTGGAGCCGCGGCAATGGGCCTGGGCTAGGGGTGCCTCCAGTGCGGAGATCACCTGCTCGATGCGTTCGGCCGCTTCACCGATGCGCGTGGCCAGCATGCGGACTTCGGTCGCCACGGCCTGCTGGCCATCGTCGCGGCCATGGCCGGCCATTGCGCCGTCGCCATGCCGCCGCTGGGCCTCGATGCTGGCGTTGAACGCCACCAGGCGGGTGTGGCGCGCCAGCTCGCGTGCGGTTTTCGCGTGCTGCTTCAGCTCGGCCACGCCTTCGGCACAACTTGCCAGGACGGCAAACGCATCGTCACGCTGGGCGAACGCCCGCTGGCTGGCGACCAGCAGCGGCTCGAGCGCGGCCGACTCGCGGTCCACGGTGGCGGCCACCATGCCGGGCTCCGCTGCGATGCTCTGGGCCTGCAGCTTGTCGGTCAGTTCGTGCAGGGCGCCGGATATCGCCGAGAAGCTGTTGAGGATGCCGCCCACGCCTTCTGCCGAAGCCTCTCGCGTCAGGTCCAGCTGCCGGCTCCAGACCGGCACCACCTGGCTGACCATCACCTCGGCGCCGTGGCGGCCGGCGACCGGCGTTGCACCCGCTGCGCGGGTGGCCGGTTCGGTCGGCCCCGGGCTTGCGCGCAGAATCCAGACAGCGCCGGCCGTCATCAGTCCGAGCCCAAGCAGGCCGAGCCAGCCGCCCGACCACACCATGACGGTTGCGGCCGCACCGGCGGTTCCGGCGAGCAGCGGGCGTGTCCATCGCGAGTGGGCGTGCCGACGCGCCGGGGGCGCGTCCAGGTTCAACACATGGTCTGGCATGGCATTCGTGAACAGGGCGTCAAGGCCTTATCGGCAGTACCCGGACATGCTGAAGCCGCTCGGCAATGCAGAAGTCCTGATGAAAGGGGCGAATAAATCCTTCTTCCTGGGATGACAAGTGATGACATGCCGAAAATCCACTTCACCTGACTCGCCCCGTGCCGATACAGGAACAGCGTCGCGGGCACGGGTATCGATGCACCGTGGCTTGACACGCACCGAGGAGTGCCATGCTGCTGTCTTTGTCTGCTCTGCGTTCCGCCCGCCCCAAGGGCAACGGGTCCGCCGCCCCTCGGGCGTGGCGTGATTTCTTCGCCTATCACGGGATCTGGGCCCTGGGGGTGCGTCCCCTTCGTCGCATCAGCGTGCGCGCCAAGGTGATGCTGTTGCTGGGCATCCTCGGCGTGCCTCTGGCCGCACTGAGCGTCAATCTGCTGCTGCAGTACCAGCAGTCCTATTCATTGGCGCAACAGCGGTTGGCCGGTGTGCGTCTGGTGGCCGCGGTGTCGCAGTTCCGGGTCGAACTTGGCACGGGTGCCCGCGCCGTGGAGACCGGACAGACCCCGGGCAACGACGACCGCGTGGCCGTCCACGGCCGTCTCGTGACGGCCATGGACGATGCGCTGGCCACCGGGCTGGGCCTGGGCGCCAGCTGGGAACGCGCGCGCGCCGCCGTGGAGCGGGCGGTGCAGGCCGCAGATCTGCCGCATGCCGCGCGGCGCCCGGTCGATGCGCAGGCGCTGCTGGCCACCCAGGCGCTGCGCGACGATGCAGTGGCAGCCACCCAGGCCCAGGCCAGCCGTGACAGCGCGCTGAGTGCCACGGCTGACCTGGCGCTGGGCGAACTGCCGACGCTGCAGACCTCGCTGGCGCTGCTGCGCCGTGCGGTGGTGGGGCTGGCCGGCCAGGACGGTGCCGCCTCGGCCGATCGCCTGGTGAAAGCCGCCGTCACCTTCGGCGAGGTGCAGCGCCTGTGGACACAGGTTCAACAACCGATCGATCTGCTCGAAGGCGGCAAGGCGACGACCGGCGCGCTGCGCCTGGAGGCCACGCGCCAGTATCTGGACTGGGCACAACGCGAGGCCCTGGCACAGGCCGGCACCATCGACCTCCAGCGCCACGCCGCGCTCTACGACGCGGCCCGCACGGAGGTCAGCGGCTTGCGCACTGGCCTGACCAACCGGCTGGAGGCCGCGCTGGCGGTGGCAATGGACCGGGCGCGCCAGGCGCGCAACGGCGTGGCCATCGTGGTTGCCGTCTGCCTGGTGACGGCGGCGTTCATCGTCTACAGCTTCTTCCTGGTGATGAACGGTGGGCTGCGCCAGCTGTCAGTGCAGATGGAGCGCATGGCCGACGGGAAGCTGACCGCGCGGCTGCACCCCCGTGGCGACGACGAGGTGGCGCAGACCATGCGGGACATGACACGCGCGCTGGTGCGGCTGTCGGACCTGCTGGCGTCGGTGCGCCAGACCGCGGCGTCGGTGAACCAGTCGGCGCAGACCGTGGCCCACGGCAATGCCGACCTGTCCCGCCGCAACGCCGAGACCGCACAGCATCTGGCCGCCGTGCTGGACGGGGTGGAACGCTATGCGCGCGAACTGACCGCCTGTGGTCGCGACGTGGAGCAGGTGGTCGACCGGGTGCAGAACCTGCGGCTGGCGTCGACACGCAACCGCAAGCACATGGGCCGACTGAGCCAACGGATGGACCAGCTGCGCGTGAGCAGCCGCGAGATCGGCGAGATCGTGCGGGTCATCGACGGCATCGCGTTCCGCACCAACATCCTGGCACTCAATGCGTCGGTGGAGGCCAGCAAGGCCGGTGATGCCGGCCGTGGTTTCGCCATCGTCGCGCAGGAAGTCCGCAGCCTGGCCCTGCGCAGCGCCGACGCGTCGCGCCGGATCGGCGACATCGTCGCCCGGTCAGGGCAGGACGTGGATGCCTGCGGCGCGCTGGTGCAGGAGACCAGCGCGGCACTGGCGGGGAGCGACGAGCAGATCGATGCCATCCACCAGTCGGTCGAGCGTGTGGCCGCGATGTCGCGCGATGGGCAGAGCGAAGCCTCGGCGCTCAAGGGCGGCCTGGTGGAGATCAATGGTGCGTCGGAGGAAAACCTTCGGCTCGTGAAGCAACTGGCCGAGGCGTCCGGGCAGCTGCAGTCGCACGGCGACCGCCTGCTGCACAAGATCGGCCAGTTCGAGCTCTCCTGACCCGACTTGCCGCGGCTACGGGCCACGGCTGGCAGGGGCACCACGGGGGCCGGCGTCGCGCTGCTCGCGCGGTAGCGCTCCAAGCCGCGAGGCGACGGTCAGTACATCGGGTAGGTGTTGGTGCGCAGCACGTCGCGCGGCAGCGGCGGCGCCTTGATGATGCGCGTCTGGGCCGTGATCAGGCCCGGTTCGTCGGCCGACCAGCGTGCCTTGGTGCGCGCGGTGCCCAGGGCGCGCGCGGGGCTGGTGGACGGCTGTGTCTTCAGAAAGGCAGAGGCACCACCGGCGCTGGCGAAATAGCGGACACGGCGGGTGCCGACGGTGGCGCGGTGCAGCCTGCCGGCCGCCACCAGGGCCTGCGCGGCGCGGCGAACCTGTTCCGGGGCATGCCCAGTGACGTCGCTGACGGAGAAGCCCGCAGGCGTCGCGGCTAGGGTTTCGAGGGTGTGGTGCAGTGTGGTGTTCAGGCGTGAATCAGTCATGCACCATTGTGGCACGAAAGCCACAAAAAAGCAATTGCTCAAATGTAATTAAGCTGTTGCACCACTTCCTGGCTTGACACCGGCGGGCCAGACCGCCAGCAACAGGCCCGCCAGCGCCAGGCTGCCGGCCAGGGCCTGCCGCAGCCCGAATGGCTCGCCCAGGGCCAGCACGCCCACGGCCGTGGCCGAAACCGGCAGTAGAACGGAGAACACGCCGGCGCGCGGCGCGGGCACGGTGCGCAAGCCCTGCATCCACAGCCAGACCGACACCACGCTGGCTGCCAGTGCGTAGAACACCATCAGTCCCCACGTGGGCGCATCCACCTTCGAGAAGTCGAAGGACAGGGCCTGCCACAGCCCGAGCGGCGTGACCAGCAACAGACCCCAGCCGTTGATGAGGGCGCTGATACGCCGCGGCGAGACGGCGCCGGTGAGTTGCTTGCCGATGACGACATAGCTGGCCTCGCACAGCACCGCGCCAACGAGCAGGGCGTAGCCCCACCAAGGGCCGGGTGCGGCCGAGCCGCCGCGCAGCAGGGCCAGCACGCCGATGCCGCCAACGGCGCAGGCGATGGCTGCCGCCATCCTGCGGTCCAGCCGATCGCCCAGAAACAGCCACGACAGCAGCGCCACCATCGCCGGCATCGTCGCCATCACGACGCCGGCGGCCACCGCCGAGGTGGCGGCCACGCCGAACAGCATGCAGATGGAGAAGCCGAAGTTGCCGAGAAAGCTTTCCCAGAACAGCAGGCGGCGGTCGCGCGCGGAAAGGGCCGGTTCGCCCGGCGCGCGACGCAGCCAGTGCGGCATGGCCAGCGCGGCGATGCCGAAGCGCAGCCAGGCCAGAAGGAAGACCGGGAACACCCCGACGAGCAGCTTGGAAAGCCCCACGTAGCTGCCCACCAGAACCATGCTGGACGCCAGGGCGGCATAGGCCAAGGGGGCTGCGCCGGACGTGCCCGGGGACGTGCCGCGGGCCGTCACGCCGGGTCGATGCGCAGCCAGGTGGTCTTCAGCTCGGTGTACTTGTCCAGCGCGTGCAGGCTCTTGTCACGCCCGTTGCCGCTTTGCTTGTAGCCGCCGAAGGGCACGGTGATGTCGTCCTCGTCGTACTGGTTCACGTGCACGGTGCCGGCGCGCAGTGCCCGCGCCACGCGGTGGGCCCGGTTGACGTTGTCGCTCCAGACGCTGGCCTGCAGGCCGTAGGCGTTGGCGTTCGCCAGCGCGATGGCTTCGGCCTCGGTCTCGAAGCGGATGATCGACAGCACCGGCCCGAATATCTCCTCGCGGGCGATGGTCATGCCGTTGAGCACACCGTCGAACACCGTGGGTTCGACGTAGCAGCCACCGGTCTCGGCACGCGCCTGGCGCCCGCCGGCCACCAGCCGCGCGCCCTCGGACTGGCCGGCCTCGATGTAGCCGAGCACGGTCTTGAGCTGGGTGCCGTCCACCAGCGCGCCCATCACCGTGGCTGGATCCAGCGGGTCGGCCGGCTGGTACTGCGGCACCTCGGCCCGGACGACGTCGACGAACTGATCGGCGATGCTCGCGTGCACCAGCACGCGTGACGGTGCATTGCAGCTCTCGCCCTGGTTGAAGAAGATGCTGCCGGCCACGGTCTTCGCGGCGCGTTCGACGTCGGCGAAGTCCGGGAAGACGAGGAAGGCCGATTTGCCACCGAGCTCGTTGTAGACCCGCTTGAGGTTGCTGCGCCCTGCGTACTCCAGCATGCGGCGGCCGGTGCGGGTGCTGCCGGTGAAGCCGATGGCGTCGACCTCCATGTGCAGCGCCAACGCTTCGCCGGCTTCATGGCCGTAGCCCGGCACGACGTTGAAGACACCCGGCGGGATGCCGGCCTCCACCGCCAACTCGGCCAGCCGCAGAGCCGTGTAGGGGCTCTTCTCGCTGGGTTTCAGCACCACGGAGTTGCCCGTGGCCAGGGCCGGGCCGAGCTTCCAGGCGGCCATGATCATCGGGTAGTTCCAGGGCACGATGACACCCACGACGCCCATGGGCTCGCGCGTGATCAGCGCCAGGGCGTTCGCCGCGGTGGGCGCGATCTCGTCGTAGACCTTGTCGATGGCCTCGGCGTACCAGCCGATGGTGCGCGCCGCGGCCGGCACGTCCACGCTCAGCGCGTACTGGATGGGCTTGCCCATGTCCAGCGTCTCCAGCAGCGCGAGTTCGTCCTTCGCCGCGAGGATCTTCTCGGCAAAGCGCTGCAGGATCTTCTTGCGTGCCGCTGGTGCCTTGCTCGACCAGCGGCCGTCGTCGAAGGCGGCGCGCGCGCTGCGGACGGCTGCATCGATGTCCGCCGCCTGGCCGCGGGCCACGGCGCCGAGCCGCCGGCCGTCGATGGGCGAGTGCTTGTCGAAGACCTGCCCGTCTGCGGCGTCGATGCGGCGGCCATCGATCACGGCGCGCCCGTCGGGTGCGAGGCCGGACGCGCGGGCGGTCCAGTCGATGCGTTCGTTGGCGCCCATCGCCCGACTCCTTCAGGTCAGAACGTCACGACTACCGAGGTGCCGAGCAGGTGGTTGGTCTTGCGGTAGTTGCCCTGGGCACCGATGAAGGCGTTGCCGCTGGCGCCATCGAGGCGGTACTCGACCTTGAACGTGGTGTTCAGGCCGTAGAGGTAGGACAGGCCCAGCGACAGCGCGTAGCGATTGTTGCCCTTGCCCGATGGGTCGGCGCCCCAAGTGCCGGTGCCGCTGTCGAACACCATCTCCGGGCCGAAGCCGTTGCGGCCATCGGCGACCAGCAGGTTGCAGTCGTCGTCGGCACAGGCCGGTACCGAGCCGAAGATGCCGCCACCGTTCTTGTCGTTCTTGACATAGTCGGCGCGCACGATGCCCTTCAGGCGAGGCGTGAAGTTGTAGGCGGCCAGGCCGGACAGACCCGTCCATTCGGCGTCCCCGTTCGCGGCACCGTCCTCAATGCGGCCCCATGCCAGCTGGCCCTGCAGTGTCCAGTCGCCGCGGATGTAGTAGCCGTCGACCTCCAGTGCGTGGATGCCGGCGCCGAAGCTCTTGCCGTGCACGCCGGCAAAGCCCCAGCCGTCGAATTCGCCCTTGGAATAGTCGACGCGGTAGGCCAGCACCTCGGCCTTGTTGTCGCGGTCGTAGCGGCTGGCGTTCATGTTGCCCAGGAACACCCGCGTCCACCACTTCCCGCGCGTGATGTCGATGGCCGCGCCGGTGTAGAAGCTCGGCAGCGTGAAGTCGAACAGCAGGTTGTGCGTGATCAGCGGCTGCTGGTCGCTCCAGGCGTATTCGTAGCCCGACCAGTCGGGGATCTGGCCCACCCAAAGGCGCGTCTGGTTGTCGGTGAGTTCCATCGAGACGCTGGCCTCGTGCACGATGGAGCCGATGTTGTAGCCGGAGCTGGCGTTCTTCTGCGGCGCCAGGGTCAGCCGCCACTTGGTGCCGTCCTCGGTCTCCTTCTGGAAGTCGAGCCGCACCTGGCCGAAGTAGGAGTTGTCGTAGCCGAAGCCGTCGTCGGGGTAGGAGAAGTCGCTGCCGCTGCCGCCGAAGGCGTTCAGGAAGGCGAAGCTGCCTCCGCGCGTGTTCGTCCAGATGAACGTGGGGTCCATCATCCCGTTGATCACCAGGCCCTTGAATCCCTGGTCGGTGAAGCTGTCCTGCAGCGACTCGGTCTTGATGGCGATGCGGTTGAATTCCTGCACCTGCTCGGGCGTCATGCCCCACTGGGCTTCCTTGGGCTTCTCCTGTGCCGCCTTCAGCTGGGCTTCCAGCTGGTTGACCCGCTCGCGCAGGGCGCGCAGCTCCTGCAGGATCTGGTCGTTGCTGGTCTGCGCCAGCGCCGGGAAGGCGGCGGCCAGGGCCAGCGCCATCAGGGTGGGACGAACGGTGTTCATCAGTCGCTCTCCTCGAAGAATCCTTGGGTTCAGCCGCGCGTGGCAGCCGCCATCTCCTGCGCGCGCCGACGCTCGGCACGTGCGATCAACCAGCTCGCCAGCACCACGCCGACGGCCACGACGGCCACGATGATCGTGGCCACGGCATTGACGCTGGGGTCCAGCCCCAGGCGTGCGCGCGAAAAGATCACCAGCGGCATCGTCGTCGCGCCCGGCCCGGACAGGAAGGCGGAGATGACGACATCGTCCAGCGAGATCGTGAAGGTCAGCAGCCATGCCGAGGCCAGTGCCTGCGCGATCATCGGCAGGGTGACCAGCCAGAAGACCTGCGGCGGCTTCGCGCCGAGATCCATCGCGGCTTCCTCCAGCTGCGGATTCAGATCGCGCAACCTCGCCTGGATGACCACGGTGGCGTAGGCCACGCCCAGCAGCAGGTGGCCGAACCAGATCGTCATCATGCCGCGGTCGGGCCAGCCGACTGCGCGCTGCACGCTCACCAGCATCAGCAGCAGCGACAGGCCCACCACCACTTCGGGCATCACCAGCGGCGCGTTGACCATGCCGGAGAACACCGTGCGACCGAAGAAGCGCTTGTACTTGACGAGCGAGAACGCGGCCAGCGTGCCCAGCACCACCGCGCCGCAGGCGGTGAAGAAGGCGATCTTCAGGCTCAGCCACAGGCCGGCGATGATCTCGCCGTCGGTGGCGAGATCGCGGTACCACTTGAGCGTGAAGCCGCGCCAGGCATTGGGCACCGGCGAGTCGTTGAACGAAAAGACCACCAGCGCCACGATGGGCAGGTACAGGAACACGAAGCCCGCGGCCAGCCAGCCGCGCGCGAACCAGCGGTTGATGTCCGCGGTCCTCATCGCTGCGACTCCTGGCTTTCCGCCTGGTACTTGTTGAACAGCGCCAGCGGCACGATGATGAGCAGGATCATCACCACGGCGACGCTGGACGCCATCGGCCAGTCGTTGTTGGCGAAGAACTCGTCCCACATCACGCGGCCGATCATCAGCGTCTCCGGCCCGCCCAGCAGTTCCGGGATCACGTACTCGCCGACGCAGGGGATGAACACCAGCATCGAGCCGGCGATGATGCCGGCGCGCGACAGCGGCACCGTCACCTTCCAGAACGCCGTCCACGGGCTGGCACCGAGGTCGGCCGCGGCTTCGAGCAGCCGCAGGTCCAGCTTGGCCAGGTTGCCGTACAGCGGCAGGATCATGAACGGCAGGTAGGTGTAGGCCATGCCCAGCACCAGCGAGAACGGCGTGTTCATCAGCTTGCCCGGTGCCGGGATCAGGCCGAGCGCGAACAGCAGCTGGTCCACGCCGGTGCCTACCAGCGCGTCGTGAACCCAGCCGTTCTCCGACAGCAGGCCCTTCCAGGCGTAGACGCGCAGCAGGAAGCTCGTCCAGAACGGCAGCATCACCAGCATCAGCAGCGCGGGCTGCAGGGTCGGCTTGGCCCGTGCCATGAAGTACGCGAACGGGTAGCCGATGAGCAGGCAAAGCGCCGTGGTGGCGGCCGCGTACTTGACGCTGGACAGGTAGGTGCTGACGTAGAGCGGATCCTCGAGGATGTAGAGGTAGTTGCCGAACTTCAGCGTCAGCTGCAACACGCCTTCTTCCCAGGTCAGCAGGTCCTTGAAGGTCACGACCTCCATCTCGGACACGCTGATCTTCATCACCACCAGGAAGGGCAGCAGGAAGAAGACGAGCAGGAACGCGTACGGCACGCCGATCACCGGCGCGCGGCTGCTGAAGATCGACTTGAGGCGCTCCATGGGCGTCAGGCCGTCATTGGGTCAGCACGATGTGGGCCGAGCGCGACCAGTGCGCCCAGACCTCGTCGCCCCAGGTCAGCTCGTCGTCCTTGTGGCGCTGCACGTTGGCCTGGCTGACCTTGAGCATGGCGCCGCTGGCCAGCTGCAGGTGGTAGACGGTGAAGCTGCCGAAGTACGACATCTCCTTGATCGTGCCGCGCGTGGTGTTGAAGTCGTCGGAAGGCTTCTGCCGCGAGACGTGGATCTTCTCCGGCCGCAGCGCCACCGTCACCGCCATGCCTTCGTTGCCGGTGATGCCGTGGCCCACGTAATGGCGGCAGTCGGCGCTGTCGATGATCACGTGGTCCGGCTCGTCCACCGCCAGCGTGCCGTCCATCAGGTTCACGTTGCCGATGAAGTCGGCCACGAAGCGCGAGCTCGGCGTCTCGTAGATCTCGCCCGGCGGCCCCACCTGCAGGAAGCGGCCTTCGCTCATCACCGCGATGCGCGAGGCCATGGTCATGGCCTCCTCCTGGTCGTGGGTGACCATCACGCAGGTCACGCCCACGCTCTCGATGATGTTGACCAGCTCGATCTGCGTCTGCTCGCGCAGCTTCTTGTCCAGCGCGCCCAGCGGTTCGTCCAGCAGCAGGAGCTGCGGCTGCTTGGCCAGGCTGCGCGCCAACGCCACGCGCTGCTGCTGGCCGCCGGAGAGCTGGTGCGGCTTGCGCTTGGCGAAGCGTTCCAGCTGCACCAGCTTGAGCATGGCCTCCACGCGAGAGCCCACCTCGTCCTTGGGCAGACCCTCGCGCCGCAGGCCGAACGCGATGTTGTCCCACACCGTCAGGTGCGGGAACAGCGCGTAGCTCTGGAACATCATGTTGATCGGCCGCTGGTAGGGCGGCAGATCGGCGAGGTCCCGCCCGTCGAGGATGATCTGCCCGCTGGTCGGTGTCTCGAACCCCGCCAGCATGCGCAGCAGCGTGCTCTTGCCGCAGCCCGAGGACCCCAGCAGCGCAAAGATCTCGCCCTTGGCGATGTCCAGGCTGACGTGGTTGACGGCCTTGAAGCCGCCGAAGTCCTTGACGACGTCGCGGATCTGCAGGTAGCCGGCGCCGGGCGCGGTGGCGGGGGACATCGCGGGCGGGCTCCCGGTCAGAGGCCGGTCTTGAAGGACGTGAAGGTGCGCGTCATCAGACGCCGCAGGTCGTTGTTGATGGCATCGGGCGCCACCATCTTGCCCAGGTCGGCCGGCGACAGGAACACGCTGGGGTTGTTGGCCACATCGGCGCGCACGAACTTCTTGGACGCCGGGTTCGGGTTGGCGTAGAGCACCTTGTTGGTCAGGCCGGCGTGCACCTCGGGTCGCAGGATGTAGTCGATGAACTTCTGCGCGTTGCCGGGGCGCGGCGCATCGGCCGGGATCACCATCACGTCGAAGAACAGGATGCCGCCGGTGGACGGAATCAGCGTCTCGATGTTCTGGCCGGTCTTGCCGTCGATGGCGCGCTGGCGGGCCTGGCTGATGTCTCCCGACCAGCCGATGGCCACGCAGATCGAGCCGCCGGCCATGTCGTTGATGTAGCCCGACGAGCTGAACAGCGTGACGTAGGGCCGCACCTTCTTGAGCATCTGAGCGGCCGCAGCGTAGTCCGACGCCGTCTTGCTGTAGGCCGGCTTGCCGATGTAGTGCAGTGCCGCGGGCAGGATCTCGGTGGCGGAATCGAGGAACGACACGCCGCAGCTGCGCAGCTTGCTGACGTACTCCGGGTTGAAGACCAGGTCCCAGGCGTTGGCCGGCATCGGCGTGCTGCCCAGTGCAGCCTTGACCTTGTCGACGTTGATGCCCACCGTGGTGTAGCCCCACAGCCAGTTCACCATGTACTGGTTGCCCGGGTCCATCTTGGCCAGCTGGGCCTGCAGCGCCGGATCCAGGTTCTTCAGGTTGGGGATCTTGTCCTTGTCCAGCTTGCGCAGCAGGCCGCCGTCGATCTGCAGCTTGGCCCAGTTCGACGAAGGCACGATCAGGTCGTAGCCGGTCTTTCCGGCCACGAGTTTGGCGTGAACGATCTCGTTGTTGTCGAAGTTGTCGTAGCGGACCTTGATGCCGGTTTCCTTCTCGAAATTGGCGATCGTGTCTTCGGCGATGTAGTCCGACCAGTTGTAGATGTTGAGGACCTTTTCCTCCTCCTGGGCGACGGCCGGCGCGGACACCAGGGTCAGCGCGGACGCGATGGCACCGAGGGCGAGAAGGGGCTTCAGCGACATGGTGGGAACCTCCAGGGGGAAGGACAGGTCGGGGCGGTTGCCGATGTTGGGGCGGGAGTCTAAGCGAGCCAGCCGTGTGCCCGGGCATCGGCCAGCGTGAGATCGAGGCAGCGGTGGATCAGGTCCATCATGTGGTCGACGTCGGCGCGCGTCATCACCAGCGGCGGCGCCACGATCATGCGGTCGCCCACGGCGCGCATGATCAGGCCTTCGCGGAAGCAGTGGCCGCGGCAGACCATGCCCAAGCCCAGGTCGGGCGTGAACGGCGTGCCATCGGTCTTGTCCTTCACGAGCAGCAGGGCGGCCATCATTCCGCAGGTGTCGACGTCGCCCACGAGCGGGTGCCCGCGCAGCGCTTCGAAGCGTTCAGCAAGATACGGGCCGACGTCGTCTCGCACGTGCTCCACCAGACCCAGCGACTGGATCAGCCGGATGTTGGCCAGGGCCACTGCGCAGGCCACCGGGTGGCCGGAGTAGGTGTAGCCGTGGTTGAACTCACCGCCGTGCTCGATCAGCACCCGGGCCACGCGTTCGCCCACCATCACGCCGCCCAGCGGCAGGTAGCCGCTGGTCACGCCCTTGGCGAAGGTCATCAGGTCAGGTCGAAAGCCCTGGGTCTCGCAGCCGAACCAGTGGCCGGTGCGGCCGAAGCCGGTGATGACCTCGTCGCTCACGAGCAGGATGCCGTGGCGGTCGCAGATGCGCTGGATCTCGGGCCAGTAGGTGGCCGGAGGCACGATGACGCCGCCGGCACCCTGCACCGGCTCGCCGATGAAGGCGGCCACCTTGTCGGGGCCGACCTCCAGGATCTTGTCTTCCAGCCAGCGTGCGGCGACGAACCCGAACTCGTCCTTCGACAGGTGTCGGCCATGCTCATGCCAGTACGGTTGCTGGATGTGCACGATGCCGGGAATCGGCAACCCACCCTGGGCGTGCATGCCGCTCATGCCGCCCAGCGAGGCGCCGGCCATGGTGCTGCCGTGGTAGGCGTTGACGCGACTGATGATGACCTGGCGTTGCGGCTGGCCCATCAGGTCCCAGTAGCGGCGCACCATGCGCACCACCGTGTCGTTGCCTTCGCTGCCGCTGCCGGCGAAGAACACGTGCCTGAACTGCGGCGGCGTCACCTCGGCCAGCAGCGCGGCCAGTTCGATGGCCGGCGGCGTGGCGGTCTGGAAGAAGGCGTTGTAGAACGGCAGTTCGCGCAGCTGCTGCGTGGCCGCGTCAACCAGGGCCTGCTGCCCATAGCCGACGTTGACGCACCACAGGCCCGACATCGCGTCCAGGATGCGCTGCCCGTCGCTGTCGGTCAGCCAGATGCCGTCTGCCTTGGTGATCACGCGGCTGCCGCGTGCGGCCAGCGACTGGAAGTCGGTGAACGGGTGCAGGAAGTGAGCGGCGTCAAGCGCCTGCCACTCCGCCGTGCTGCGGGAGGTCGTCATCGTGTCCAGCTCAAACGTGCAGCAGCAGGTGTTCGCGTTCCCACGGCGAAATCACCTTCATGAATTCTTCGACCTCCGTTTCCTTAATCTCGGTGTAGACGGTGACGAACTCTCGGCCCAGGGCCTCGGCCAGGTCGGCCTCGTCACGCAGAAGGGCCAGGGCCTCCCCCAGGCTGCGAGGGAGCGCGAAGTCGCCCAGGTAGGCGTCGCCGCGGAATTCCGGCTTGGGCTCGATGCGGTTCTGGATGCCGAGCCAGCCGCAGGCCAGCGTGGCCGCCAACGCCACATAGGGGTTGGCGTCGGCGCCGATCACGCGGTTCTCGATGCGCCGCGCGGCGGGTGCGGCCACCGGGCTGCGGAAGCCCACGGTGCGGTTGTCGGTGCCCCACTGGATGTTGATGGGTGCGGCGGCGCGGCGGGCCAGGCGGCGATAGCTGTTGACATAGGGTGCGAACAACGCCATGGCCGCGGGCACGTAGCGCTGCAGGCCCCCGATGTACCAGAAGAACTCCCGGCTGGGCGATCCGTCCTCGTTGCTGAAGATGTTTCGGCCGCTGACCTTGTCGACCACGCTCTGGTGCACGTGCATGGCGCTGCCGGGCTCGCCGGCGATGGGCTTGGCCATGAAGGTGGCGAACATGTCGTGGCGCAGCGCGGCCTCGCGCACCGTGCGCTTGAACATGAAGACCTCATCGGCCAGACCCAGCGGGTGCGCATGGAAGAAGTTGATCTCCATCTGGCCGGCGCCGATCTCGTGGATCAGTGTGTCCACGTTGAGCTCCATCTGGTCGCAGTAGGCGTAGACGTCCTCGAACAGCGGGTCGAACTCGTTCACGGCATCGATGGAATAGGCCTGGCGGCTGGTCTCGCTGCGTCCACTGCGGCCGATGGGCGGCTTCAATGGCACGTCGGGGTCGGTGTTCCGGGCCACGAGATAGAACTCCAGCTCCGGCGCCACGACTGGGCTCCAGCCCGCGGCGTCGAATCGCTCGCAGACGCGACGCAGGACCGAGCGGGGTGCGAACGGGATCAGCTGCCCTTCACGGTCGTAGCAGTCGTGGATCACCTGCGCCGTGGGGTCGCTGGCCCAGGGCACGATGCGTGCGGTGCCCGGGTCGGGGCGCAGGTGCATGTCGCGGTCGGTGGAGTCGATGACATCGAAGTAAGGCCCCTCGGTCGGGAACTCGCCTGTCACGCCCATGGCCACCACGCCCTCGGGCAAGCGCATGCCGCGGTCCTCGGTGAACTTCTGGCGCGGCAGGATCTTGCCCCGTGCGACGCCGGTGAGGTCGGGCACGAGGCACTCGATCTCGGTGACTCGGTTCTGGTCGAGCCATTGCTCGAGCTGGTTGAAGTTGTGGGGTTCGCGGTCGATCATGAGGTACCTGTGGCGGCTGTGTTCGGTTCGTGGTTCGGCGGCTCTGGTCATGCCCCAGGCAAGGGACCACGCACCCGGTCGCGGTAGGCGCGTACGGCGCGCCCGAAGGCCTCGAAGATCTGCACCGACACCGGGTTGTCGGCTGCTCGCCATTCCGGGTGCCACTGGACGCAGAGGTTGAAGCCGGGCGCAGCAGGCTGTGTGAAGGCCTCGACGAGGCCGTCCGGCGCATGAGCTTCGGCACGCAGGCCCGGTGCCAGCGATGCCACGGCCTGGCCATGGACCGAGTTCACCTCGAAGCGATCACGGCCGACGATGTCGTGCAGAACCCCCCCGGGCACCACGTGCAACACGTGCGCCGGACCGTACTGCACGGCTGCGGGCTCGGCATCGTCGGCGCGATGGTCGGCATAGGGCCCGACCTCGTGCACCGCCTGGTGCAGCGTACCGCCCAGCGCCACGTTGACCTCCTGCGTGCCGCGGCAGATGGCCAGCAGCGGGATGCCGCGCGCCAGCAGTTGCGGGATCAGCGGCAGCGTCCAGTCGTCTCGCACCGGGTCCAGCGGCAGTGACGGGTCGCGCACGTCCTCGTCGAAGTGGCGCGGGTGCACGTTGGACGGCGAGCCCGTCAGCAGCACGCCGTCGGCGATCTGCAGCAGCGTCTCGACCTCGGCAGGCTCGGCGCGCGGCACGACCAGGGGCAGCGCGCCCGCCAGGCGCACGGCGTCGACGTACTTGCGGCCCGCGATGTGGAAGGGGTGCTCGCCGAGCATGCGGTTGCAGGCGGGCACGAGGACGATGGGCAGTTGGGGCATGCTCGGGCGGTGTCAGCCGATCAGGTCGCGCAGACGGTACCAGGCCATGCCCAGCACCAGGGCCGGCGTGCGCAGGGCCCGCCCGCCCGGGAACGGGCGGTGCTTCAAGCGGCCGAGGAGATCGAAGCGGCCCGCGTCGCCGGCCATGGCCTCGGACACCAGACGCCCAGCCAGGCCGGTGAGCGCCAGCCCGTGGCCGGAGAAGCCCTGCAGGTAGTAGACCTGCGGCGCTGCGGCCAGCCGGCCGAAGTCCGGCGCCCGGTTCATCGTGATGTCGACGAAGCCGCCCCAGGCGTAGTCCACCTTCACGCCGGCCAGCTGCGGGAAGGTGGTCAGCATGCGCTGGCGCATGCTCTCGGGCAGGTCGGCCGGCGTCATGGTGCTGTAGCTGACGCGGCCGCCGTAGAGCACGCGGTGGTCGGCGGTGGTGCGGAAGTAGTCGAGCACGAAGTCGGTGTCGCAGACGGCGGAGCGGCTGGGCACCAGTGCGGTGGCGCGGGCCTCGCCCAGCGGTTCTGAACACGCAATGTACGTGCCGACCGGCATGATGCGCGGCCCGAGCTCCGGCGCGAGGCCGGGGGCGATGTCCTGCAGGTAGACGTTGCCGGCCAGCAGCACCTGCCGGGCCTGCAAATCACCCTGCGGCGTGCGCAGCACGGCGCCGTCGCGATGGGTCTGCAGCCCGAGCACCGGTGTCCCTTCGTGCAGGCGTACGCCTGCACGCTGCGCCGCCTCGGCCAGGCCGTAGGTGTACTTCAGCGGGTGCAGATGGCCCGACTGCGGGTCGTGCACGCCGCTGTGGAAGCGCTCGCTGGCGATCCAGTCCGGCACCTCGGCCGGCGTGATGCGGGTCAGCGGGTACCCATACACCGCTTCGATGCGGTCGGCCCAGCCGGCCAGCGCGCGACCCTTGCGTGCGCTGGTGGCCAGGCCCAGGTAGCCGTCGCGCCAGTCGCAGGCGATGCGATGATCGCTGATGCGCGCGCGCAGCAGGTCCAGCGCCTCGATGGACATGGCCCAGACGCGGCGCGCCTCGTCCAGCCCGAGCTGGGCCTCGATCACGTCCTGATCGCAGGCCAGGCCGTGGATGGCCTGGCCGCCGTTGCGGCCGCTGGCGCCGAAACCGATCTCGCGCGCCTCGAGCAGGGCGACGTCGAATCCTCGCGCCTTCAGGTCCAGCGCGGCGCTGAGCCCCGCCAGGCCACCGCCGACCACCGCCACGTCGCAGGTGGCGGACCCCGACAGTGGCGGGTGGGCGGCTCCGCGCGCCGCGGTGGCGGCGTAGTAGGAGTTCCGCGTCAGCGCACGGTCGGTGTCCAGCCACGGCATACGATAGGCAGTGTCCTTGTCTGGCCCGTAGGAATCGGCGTCGGCGGGTTCAGGCCACGCGGCCGAGCGCTGCGCGCACGGTGTCGACGATCTGGTCGATCTGCGCCGGCTCGATGATCAGCGGCGGCGACATCGCGATCGTGTCCCCGGTGGTGCGGATCAGCACGCCATTCGCATAGCAGTCCAGGAACACCTCGAAGCCGCGCTTGCCCGGCTCGCCGGGGCGCGGTGCCAGTTCCACGCCGCCGACCAGGCCGTAATTGCGCACGTCGATCACGTTGGGCGCGTCACGCAGGGCGTGCAGCCGCTCGGCGAGCTGCCCCTGCAACTGCTGCGCGCGCGTGAGCAGGCCTTCTTCGGCATAGGTCTGCAGCGTGGCCAGGCCGGCGGCGCAGGCCAGCGGGTGGGCGCTGTAGGTGTAGCCGTGGAAGAACTCGATCAGGTGCTCCGGACCATCCATGAAGGCGTCGTGGATCATGTCCTTCGCGATCACCGCGCCCATCGGCACCGCGCCGTTGGTCAGCCCCTTGGCGACCGTCATCAGGTCGGGCGTGACGCCGAAGGTCTGGGCCGCGAACGGTTGGCCCGTGCGGCCGAAGCCGGTGATGACCTCGTCGAAGATCAGCAGGATGCCGTGACGGTCGCAGATCTCGCGCAGGCGCTGAAGATAGCCCTGCGGCGGGATCAGCACGCCGGTGGAGCCGGCAATGGGCTCGACGATGACCGCCGCGATGGTGCTCGGGTCGTGCAGCGCGCACAGGCGCTCGAGGTCGTCGGCAAAGTCTGCGCCGTGGGCCGGCTGGCCCACCGAGAAGGCATTGCGCGCAGGGTCGTGGGTGTGGCGGATGTGGTCCACGCCGGCCAGCATGGCGCCGAACATCTTGCGGTTGGCAACGATGCCGCCCACCGAGATGCCGCCGAAGTTCACGCCGTGGTAGCCGCGCTCGCGGCCGATGAGCCGGGTGCGCTGGCCCTCGCCGCGCACGCGGTGGTAGGCCAGGGCCATCTTCAGCGCCGTCTCCACCGATTCCGAGCCGGAGTTGGTGAAGAAGACCTTGCCCATGCCCGCCGGTGCGATCCTGGTGATCTGGCCGGCCAGTTCGAAGGCCAGCGGGTGGCCCATCTGAAAGGTCGGCGCAAAGTCCAGTTCGGCCGCCTGGGCCTGGATGGCGGCGACGATTTTCGGCCGGGTGTGGCCGGCGTTGACGCACCACAGCCCCGCGCAGCCGTCGAGGATCTCGCGGCCGTCGGCGTCCCAGTAGTGCATGCCCGAGGCCTTGGCCAGCAGGCGTGGCGATTTCTTGAACTGCCGGTTCGCCGTGAACGGCATCCAGAACGCGTCGAGGGCGGCATCGCCGCCGGTGGTCGCCGCAGCAGCCGCAGCAGCGGCCAGGGGGAGGTCTTGGGGCTTGTTCATGAGGGCTCCTCGAGCAGTCGCACGCCAAGGCATGGCGAAGCCTTCGCAGTCTATGCTGGCGGCTGCGCAATGTGCGTGCGTCCGGAGGGTGGGCTTGCCCGTACTGGCGCACAATCCTGCGATCACCAGCCGCCTTCGCGCCACTTCGTGCCCTCGGCAACACCCCTCACGCAACTCGATGCGATCGACGTCGAGATCCTGAACCTGCTGCAGGCCGAAGGCCGGTTGTCGAACGTGGAACTCGCGCAGCGCGTGCACCTGTCGCCGTCGGCCTGCCTGAGGCGCGTGAAGGCGCTGGAGGAGGCCGGCGTCATCGCCCGCTACGTGGCGCTGCTGAACCCGCGCAGCCTGGGCCGGCATGGCACCAGCTACACCATCATCAACCTGGAAAGCACCCAGCCCAGGCGGCTCGAGGCCTTCGAGCAGGCCGTGCGCGACCAGCCGGCGATCCTGGACTGCTTCTACGTGGCCGGCACGAACGACTACCTGGTGCGCTTCATGTACCGGGACGCGGCTGACCTGGAGCGCTTCCACGCCGAGGTGCTGCCGCGCCTGCCGGGCGTGGTGCGCTCCAACTCGATGCTGGTGCTGCGCACGGTCA
The DNA here is from genome assembly GCF_004016515.1 of Rubrivivax albus. GTDB lineage: Bacteria > Pseudomonadota > Gammaproteobacteria > Burkholderiales > Burkholderiaceae_C > Rubrivivax > Rubrivivax albus. The sequence continues at coordinate 233,546 of NZ_SACT01000009.1, read as the reverse complement.
AGCAGACGACGGCACTGCCACTGGACGACCTGGAAGGCTGACCGACCGCCGACCGCCCACGGGGTTGCCCCCGGTCGTCAACTGCCGGTACGGGCCGAAACCCCTGCGGCCAGGGCCTGCTGGTGGCCCTTGGCGGCGGGGTAGACCACGGTTTCCTCGAGCACGATGTGCTCGTCGTACAACGCGGCGAACACTGGCAGCGCGTGGCGCAGCATGGGCAGGTCGTACCAGTTGTAGCCGCGCTCGATGGCCTCGATCTGCGGCGCCAGTTCCAGCCAGTCCTCCTCCAGCCAGCCGTGGTCCTGCTGCAGGCGCTTGACGTGGTGCACCAGGTCGGCGTTCCCGCTGTTCAGCAGCGACGGGAACACCAGGCGCTCCTCGTCGGCGTGATGCTGGCGGGCATGACCGTCGAAGAAGGCACGGATCTCGGCCGCCATGCGGCGGGCCTCCTCGTCGGGGCCGTTGTCGTCGACGTGGTCCAACAATGCGGAGAAGCGCCCCAGCATGGCCTGAACCTCGCGGTGGGTGCGGTCCAGGGCCTCGAAGCCCTCGGGCGCCGGCACATGCACCCGTTCGGGGCGGGTCGGTCGGGCGGCCCGTGCGGTGGTGGGGACGGACGAAACGGCAGCATCGGCAGACATGGCAACACCTCCTGTTGCAGCCGATCTTGGCGGCCGTGACCAGGCAGGTCCTTGAGGCTTGTCAAGGCCGCGGCCGATCCTTGGGCCGTTTCAGCCGCCGGATCGCGGGTCCATGGCCTTCACCCGACCGCAGAGGTAGGTCCAGACGAAGTGGGCCGCGGCCTGGCTGCTGAGTTCGGCGTGGTCGTAGGGCGGCGAGACCTCCACGCAGTCCATGCCCACCCAGGGCAGATCGGCACCATCTTCGAGCAGCGTCAGCACCTGGCTGGTGCTCAGCCCGCCCGGCTCCGGCGTGCCGGTGCCCGGGGCGAAGGCCGGGTCCAGGCAGTCGATGTCCAGTGTCAGGTACAGCGGCGGCTGCCCGGCGGCAGCCAGCCGGGCGCGCAGGTCGTCGAGTACCGGGCGCAGGGCGTCGCTGCCGTCGCGGCCGCGCAGGTCGCGGGCGGTCCACACGCGGCCACCGGCGTGGGTCACGTAGTCTCGGGCCGCGGCTTCGGCCGCCGAGCGGATGCCCACCTGCACCAGGCAGCGCGCGTCCACCAGGCCCTCGCTCACGGCCTCGCTGACCCAGGTGCCATGGCCGCTGGGTTCGCCGAAATGGTCGGTCCAGGTGTCGCAGTGGGCGTCGAAGTGCAGCACGGCCAGCGGCCGGCCCAGCCACGCGCGGTAGGCGCGCAGCAAGGGCAGGGTGATCGAGTGGTCGCCGCCCAGCCAGGCCATGTGGTGGCGGCGGATCAGCGCCGCCACCGGCTCGGCCATGGCGGCGCGCATGCGTTCCAGCGACGTGTTGGGCAGGGCCAGGTCGCCGGCGTCGCCGAGCCGAGCGCCCGGCGCACAACCGAACCAGGGGTGGGTGCCGTCGCAGAGCATGTGGCTGGCCTCGCGGATGCTGCGTGGCGCCATGCGGGCCCCGGGCCGGTTCGTGGTCGAGCCGTCCCAGGCAATGCCGGCCACGGCCAGCGGCTGGCCAGCCGCGGTGTCGGCGCGCAGGAAGGTGGTCTGGGACAGGAACGCGAAGTCGCTCATGGTGTGGGTGCTGGTCGAGAATTCACCCATGATTAGAGCCGACCTGCTGACGCAGCTTCAGCGTGCCGAGGCCGAGCGCTACCGCGAGACCCACCCGCGCAGTGCGGCGTTGGCCGCCGCGGCCCAACCGCACTGGCTGTACGGCCTGCCGACGCACTGGATGCGCGACTGGCCGCTGCCGCACCCGCTGTTCGTGTCCCGGGCCCAGGGCGCCGAGCTCTGATGCGCCGACGGGCATCGCCACGCGGACTTCTGCCTGGGCGATACCGGTGCCATGTTCGGGCACTCGCCGCCGGCCGTGGCCCGTGCGCTGGCTACACAGGCCGCCGCCGGCCTGACGACCATGCTGCCCGGCGAACTGCTGACGGACGTCGGTGCCTTGCTGGCCGGCACCTTCGGCCTGCCGCGCTGGCAGCTGGCGCTGTCGGCCAGCGACGCCAATCGCTTCGCGATCCGCTGGGCGCGTGCCGTCACCGGCCGGCCCAGGCTGCTCGTGTTCGACGGCTGCTACCACGGCACGGTGGACGACACCTTGGTGGACCTGCGTGACGGCCGCACCGTCACCCGGGTCAGCCTGCTGGGGCAGGTGCACGACCTGGCACTGGGAACGGTGGTGGTGCCCTTCAACGACCTCGCGGCGGTGGAACGGGCGTTGGCCAGCGGTGACGTGGCGGCCGTGCTCACCGAACCGGCGCTGACCAACTGCGGCCTGGTGCCGCCGCTGCCCGGTTTCATCGAAGGCGTGCAGGCGGCCTGCCGCCGCCACGGCAGCCTGCTGCTGCTGGACGAGACGCACACGGTGAGCACCGGGCATGGCGGCTGGGCACGGTTGCATGGCGTGGTGCCGGACCTGCTGGTGGTGGGCAAGGCGGTGGCCGGCGGCATGCCCTGCGCCGTCTATGGCTTCTCCGACGAACTGGCCGACCGCATGCAGGCGGCCAAGGGCGCGGCGCCGGAGGGGCACTCGGGCATTGGCACCACGCTGTCGGCCAACCTGCTGGCGCTGGCGGCCCTGAAGGCGACGCTCGCGGAGGTCAACACGCCGGCGGCAGCCCAGGCCATGGCCCGTGGTGCCGAGCGCCTGCAGGCCGGGCTGCAGGCCGCCATCACCGGGCGCAGGCTGCCCTGGACCGTGACCCGGCTGGGCGCGCGGATGGAACTGCAGTTCCGGCCCACCGCGCCGCGCGATGCCGCCGAGGCCCGCGGCGCCATGGCGGGCGATGTGGAAGCGGCGCTGCACCTGTGGTGGCTCAACCGCGGCGTGCTCGTCACGCCCTTCCACGACATGCTGCTGGTGCCGCCGATGGCCACGGACAACGACCTGGCGGCCGTCTGCGCGCACTTCGACGCGTTCCTGGGCGCGTTGATCTGACCGGATTCAGCGCTGCGACCGGCCGGCTGGACACAGGACGGTCCGGGCCGGACCGGGCGCCCGCCATTTCACGGATGACACTTTCATTTCATATCGCGGGATTCGACGCTGTTGCGTCGCAGCACGGCGTTTCAACAGATTGACCACCGTTCCGCATCATGAGATGCAAGGTCTAAGTTGTTGATTTTTATAACTTGCATCTTTTGTCTTATATAAGACATAAGTATTGCGCACTGCAGCATGGACCGGATAGCCTTGAGGCCTGCTTTCGAGCTTTTCCGCAACCTCCCAGGAGCTGTTTCCATGACGCAAGCCACCCGCCAACAACAGATCGCCGCCCTCGAGAAGGACTGGGCCGAGAACCCGCGCTGGAAGGGCGTCAAGCGCGGCTATTCCGCCGAGGACGTGGTCCGCCTGCGCGGCTCGGTGAACATCGAGCACACGCTGGCCAAGCGCGGCGCCGAGAAGCTGTGGTCGCTGGTCAACGGCGGCGCGGCCAAGGGCTATGTCAACGCCTTTGGTGCCATCACCGCCGGCCAGGCCATGCAGCAGGCCAAGGCTGGCCTCGAGGCCGTGTACCTGTCGGGCTGGCAGGTGGCCGCCGACGGCAACACCAGCGAGACCATGTACCCCGACCAGTCGCTGTACGCGTACGACTCGGTGCCGACCATGGTCCGCCGCATCAACAACACCTTCAAGCGCGCCGACGAAATCCAGTGGAGCCGTGGCATCGAGCCGGGCAGCAAGGACTACGTCGACTACTTCCTGCCCATCGTGGCCGACGCCGAAGCCGGCTTCGGCGGCGTGCTTAACGCCTTCGAGCTGATGAAGAACATGATCGCCAGCGGCGCTGCCGGCGTGCACTTCGAAGACCAGCTCGCCGCGGTCAAGAAGTGCGGCCACATGGGCGGCAAGGTGCTGGTGCCGACGCAGGAAGCCTGCGAGAAGCTGATCGCCGCCCGCTTCGCGGCCGACGTGATGGGCGTGCCCACCATCGTGCTGGCGCGCACCGACGCCGAGGCGGCCAACCTGATCACCAGCGACCACGACGCCAACGACAAGCCTTTCCTGACCGGCGAGCGCACGCAGGAAGGCTTCTACCGCGTGAAGAACGGCCTGGAGCAGGCCATCAGCCGCGGCGTGGCCTACGCCGCCTACGCCGACCTGGTGTGGTGCGAGACCGGCACGCCGGACCTGGGCTTCGCCCGCGAGTTCGCGCAGGCCGTGCACGCCGCCCACCCGGGCAAGCTGCTGAGCTACAACTGCTCGCCCAGCTTCAACTGGAAGAAGAACCTGGACGACAAGACCATCGCCGCCTTCCAGGACGAGCTCTCGGCACTGGGCTACAAGTACCAGTTCATCACCCTCGCGGGCATCCACCTCAACTGGTACAACACCTTCAAGTTCGCGCACGACTACGCCCGCGGCGAAGGCATGAAGCACTATGTGGAGCAGGTGCAGGAGCCGGAATTCAAGGCGCGCGACCTGGGCTACACCTTCGTGTCGCACCAGCAGGAGGTCGGCGCCGGCTACTTCGACGACGTGACCACCGTGATCCAGGGCGGTTCGTCCAGCGTCAAGGCGCTGACCGGCTCGACCGAGGAAGAGCAGTTCCACTGATGACGCGCCGGCCAGGCCTTATGGCCTGGCAGCCATCGCGACAGCAGAAAGGCCCGGCAATGCCGGGCCTTCTTTTCGTGGGGTGGTGTGTCGTCGGGCGGTGTCGGCCTCAGTCCTTCAGGCCCTGTGTGCGGCGGCGCACGGCCAGCGACACGGCAAACAGGCCCATCGCCAGCATGGCGTAGGTCTCCGGCTCCGGCACCACCGGCAGGATGTCGCCCGGGCCGCGCACGATGTTCAGGAAGCGGCCGGCGTCGTCGTTGTCGAAGCCGGTGGTGACGAGGTAGTAGGCGGTGCCCGTGGACAGCGACACGTCGAAGCCGCTGCGCCCGATGGTACTGTTGAAGTCGTCGTTCGCGATGACCCCGTTCAGCAGCGGTGCCGACGGATCGAAGCTGCCTTCGTAGAGGAACAGGAACTGGTCCCAGGGGTCCTCGACGCGCAGGCCCTCGGCAAAGCTGCGCACCGTGTAGAGACCGTCGGCCCCCACGGAAAAGGCATAGACGTCGTAGGCGACATCGGTACCGACCCCGGACAGCGCGCTGAAGTCGACCAGTGCGCGGTTGAAGGTCGGGGCATCGGTGGTGTCGTCGACATAGAACGCGGCCGATGCCGGCAGAGCGACACCAAGAGCCAGGGCGGTGGCCGCCAAGGCGGTGCGGACGGGGGCAAGCAGCTTCATGAGCAGTCCTCCAGTTGGTGCGCCGATCGACGCATGCCGTGAGGTTTGCACGATGCGTGCCTGCTTCCCGTGTCGAGCCGTCAGCAGACGTGTGAGGACGGGCTCTGGCTCACATCTGTTGACCAGAGCCCCCTATGCCTAGGGGGGCACGCGGCGATTCGGCCGACTTCTGCGGGCCGGACCGGCCGGCGCCTGCAGGACTCAGCCGCTGTGCTGTGCACCGCGTTGGCGCCACTGCACCAGCATGGCGAAGCAGCCCGTGGCCAGCGCCAGGCCGACCACCAGGACCGGCGACGCGAGCTGGCCCAGCGCCTGGAGGGCGTCGTGCCATGCCCAGGCGGGCACATCGCCGAGCACGCCGGCGAGGTCGCCGGAGGTCTCGACGACCAGGGAGCCCGATCCCGTGTTGGCCACGGCCTGCCCGGCCTCTGTGAAGATGCGCACCAGCCAGGCGGCCGGCCAGTGGATGCCGAACGCGCTGTCCAGCACCGCGCTGCCCACGCCGACGCCGAGCGCCAGGATCACCAGCCCCCAGCGGCCGAACCAGGCGGTCAGCGTCACCATGATCAGCAGCAGTGGTGCCAGCCACAAGGTGGCCAGGACCAGCCCCAGCGCCAGGCGGGTGGCCATGGCCAGCGCTGCGACCAGCAGCGTGCCCCAGGGCAGACTGAACCATGCCCAGGCGCCTTCAACGCGGCTGACCAGCACCAGCGACGCCACCAGTCCACCCACCAGGCCGACCGCCAGCGCCACCATGGGGGCCAGCAGCAGGTGCACCAGAAGCGGCACGGCCAAGCTTTCACCATGCCCGGTGGGCAGGGACAGCCAGAACTCGACCGAGCGGTCGCCATGGTCACGCCGGGCCAGGCCGGCGGTGATGAGCAGGGCCACGATCCACAGGATCAGCATGTGCAGCCCCATGCTGCCGATCAGGCTGGCTGAGGCCAGCGCCACCGGCAGGTGCTCGCCCCGTTCCTCGGTCGACAGGTGGATCTCGCCGAAGCTCAGCAGCAGCACCGCCAGCAGGGTGGGAACGAGTGCCATCAGCATCCAGGCGAAGCGGTGCTGCAGCCATTCGCGCTGCATCAGCGCCAGGGTGTTCTTCATCGTTTGTCTCCGCGGTTCAGAACTGCGTGCGGTCCATCTCGGGCCGGCGGGTGAGGGCGACGAACAGGTCCACCAGACTGGGCCGCACGCGCTGGCCCAGGGCCTGCAGGTCGGCCGGCGGTTCGCCGTCGAAGAGCGCGGCGTGCGTGCGTGCACCGCTGCCCTGCAGCCGGTAGCGCAGCAGCGGGTGCGCCGCGGCCATCTGTTCGGCGGCACCCGCGTCGTGGCTCAGCGCCACGAAGCGCCGGTCCATGGCCTCCAGGCTGATGTCGAGCACGACCTTGCCCTCGTTGAGCATGATCACGTCCGACAGCAGGCTCTCGATCTCCTCGACCTGGTGGGTGCTGATCAGCACACTGCGCTCGCCGTCGCACCACTCGTCGATCAGCATCTCGTAGAAGCTCTTGCGCGACAGCACGTCCAGGCCGAGCGTGGGTTCGTCCAGGATCATCAGCCGCGCGTCGATGCTGGCGACCAGCGCCAGGTGGGCCTGCACCACCATGCCCTTGGACAGGTTCTTCACCTTGTCCGACGGGTTCACGCTGGTGCGGCGCAGCAGGGCACGGGCGCGCTCGGCCGAGAAACGCGGGTGCAGCGCAGCCATCAGCGTGATCAACTCCGACACCCGCGCCCAGCGCGGCAGGATGGCCACGTCGGGGATGTAGCAGGCCGACTGCAGCAGGGCCACGCGGTCGCGCACCGGGTCCATGCCCAGGACTGTCAGCGTGCCCTCGGCGCGCTTGAGGCCCACGAGGGCCTTCATCAGCGTGGTCTTGCCGGCGCCGTTGTGGCCCAGCAGGCCGACCACCCGGCCCTTGGGGATCGTGAAGTTCAGGTCGTCGAGCGCGGTCTTGGCGCCGTAGCGCACGCTCAGGCCGCTCGCCTGGACCAGCAGGTCCGTGCTCATCGGGGGTCCTCCCATGAGAGTTGTTCGGGTTGGATGTCCAGGCGCTTCAGGCGCTCGCGCAGCCGTGGCCACTCGTGATGCAGGAAACGTTCGCGTTCCAGGGCCCGCAGCTGTTCGCGCGCACCTTCACGCACGAACATGCCCAGGCCGCGTCGGCTTTCCACCAGGCCGGCATCGGCCAGCGCCTGCAGCGCACGGTTCACGGTCAGCGGGTTCAGCAGGTGTTCGCTGGCCAGCGTGCGCACCGAGGGCATGGCTTCGCCGTCGCCCGGCTGGCCGTCCAGCAGGCGCGCGGCCAGCAGGTCGGCGAGCTGCTGGTAGATCGGTTGTCGGTCGTCCCAGGTGGTCATCGGGTAGCGCCGGTGTGTTGGTGAGGTAGCACACCATATCGGCCCGCCCGGCAGCAAACCAGCGGCGTGCGACAGGCTGCATCGCCGCGCGACGAACTGCAGCGGCGCCCGCCCACGAAAAAGCCCGGCCTCGGCCGGGCTGTCGCTGGCGCGATGACGGTCAGCCCGCGCGACGCTGTCGGCGGGCCAGGCCGCCAACGGCCAGCAGGCCCAGGGCCATCAAGGCGTAGGTGCCCGGCTCGGGCACGGCCACCACGTTGCCGATGCCGCTGATGGTGTTGGTGTAGTCACCGAAGTCACTGTTGCCGAAGCCGGTGGTGACCAGCACGTAGGACACGCCGGCCGTCAGGGCCACGTTGTCGAAGCCGGACACACCGACGTTAGGGAAGTCGTCGTTGCCGGCCACGCCATTGCTCAGCGCAGCGCCCGGGTCGAAGCTGGGCGAGTACAGGAACAGGAAGTTGTCCCAGCCCGACGCCACGCTCAGGAAGGCGTAGTCACCGCTGTCGGTGACGGTGAACGCCAAGGTGTCGTAGGCCACGTTGGACCCGATGCCGGACAGCCCCGAAAAGTCCGAGAAGGCCCGGTTGTAGGTTGGTGCGCCGGTGGTGTCCCCACCATAGACGTAGTCCGCGGCCTGTGCGCCGGCAGCCACGAATGCGGCTGCCACGGCCAGCCCCAGTTTCTTCAATTGCATGCTTACTCCTCCAGGAATCGCTCGGCAGCATTGCCAGGGCGATCGACGCAATTTATGGACCGGGCTGTCCGGCGTCACGGGTCTGCCACCGTGAACCCCCGTGACCCAGGGGGCGGTCTAACCCTCAAAGGCTGGCCACCAGCATCGCCCGATAGTCGTCCCGTGTGGCCAGGCGCGGGTTGGTCTTGTGGCAGTGGTCGGCCATGGCACCGTCGATGATGCGCTCGAACGCGTCCTCGCCCACGCCCATCTCGCGCAGGCTGCGTGGCAGGCCCAGGCGGGCGTTCATGGCCTGCAGCGCTTCGGCCAGTTCCGTACCCCGGGCATCGCAGCCGGGCAGGCCGATGGCCTGCGCCATGCGCTGCAGGCGCTGGTCGCGCTGGATGGAGTCTGCCTCGGCGTTGAAGCGCACCACCGCCGGCAGGAACACGGCGTTGAGCGTGCCGTGGTGCAGCCGCGGGTTCACGCCCCCCAGGCTGTGGCTGAGCGAATGCACGCAGCCCAGGCCCTTCTGGAAGGCCAGCGCGCCCTGGGCGCTGGCGCTCATCATGTGCCAGCGCGCGTCGCGGTCGCTGCCGTCGCGGGTGGCGCGCTCGATGTGGGCCCACCCGCGCCACAGGCCATCCAGCGCGATGCCATCGGCCGGCGGATTGGTCGCCGGCGCCATGAAGGTCTCCATGCAGTGGGCGATGGCGTCCATGCCCGTGGCCGCGGTCATGATCGGCGGCAGGCCCAGCGTGAGTTCCGGGTCCAGGATGGCGGTCTTGGGCACCAGGTACCAGCTGTGGAAGCCGAGCTTTCGGCCGTCGTCGACGATGACGATGGCGCCGCGCGCCACCTCGCTGCCGGTGCCGGCGGTGGTGGGCACGGCGATCAGCGGCAGTACGCGGTCGGTGATCTTCGGGCTGCCGCCTTCGATGGTGGCGTAGGTCTTCAGCGGCCCCTCGTGCGTGGCGGCGATGGCCACGCCCTTGGCCAGGTCGATGCTGGAGCCGCCGCCCACGGCCACCAGGCCGTCGCAGCCTTCGCGTTGGAGCACGTCCACCGCGGCGCGCACGCCGGCTTCGGTGGGATTGGACGGCGTGCCGTCGAACACGGCGTGCGGCAGGTCACCGAGCGCGTCGCGTGCGCGCTGCAGCACACCGGCGTCACGCACGCCGGGGTCGGTGACGATCAACGGGCGGCGCATGCCATGGGCGGCGCATTCGGCCGGCAACGTGCGCACGGCGCCGAAGTCGATCTCGATCTGGGTGATGTAGAGGATGCGGCTCATGGTTCGAGTATCGGTCGCTCGTGGTGCTGGCGGCCAGCGCGACAACCCGGGCCGGGCCGTCACGGGCGCGACAACGCGATGCCTGCCGATAATCCCGGCGGTGACCCGGACCGCTTTGCTCACGCCTGCCATGCAGGCCCTGCTGGAACGCATCGCGCGCGCCAAGCGCCGCCCCTGGCATGCGATGACGCCGGCCGATGCGCGCGCGGCCTACCTCGCCGCCGCCGAGGTGCTGGAGCCGCCGCGGGCGCCCTTGCCGCGGGTCGAGGACCTGACGCTCGCCGGCCGGCCGGCGCGCATGTATGCCGCGTCAACCGCCGGTCCGTTGCCCACACTGCTGTACCTGCACGGCGGCGGCTTCGTGATCGGTAGCCTCGAAACCCACGACAGCCTGTGCCGGCAGCTGGCACGGCGCAGCGGCGGTGCTGTGGTGGCACTGGACTACCGGCTGGCGCCTGAGCATCCGTTCCCGGCCGCGGTGGACGACACCTGGGCGGCGCTGGCCGAACTGGCTGCGCGAGGAGACCGGTTGGGCCTGGACCCGACGCGCCTGGCCATCGGCGGCGACAGCGCCGGCGGCACGCTGGCCGCCGTCGGTGCGATCCATGCGCGCGACCAGGGTCTGCCGCTGGCGCTGCAGCTGCTGATCACGCCCGGCACCACGGCAAATGCCGACACGGCATCGCACCGCCTGTACGCCCAGGGTGTCCTGCTCGATGCGGCCGACATCGCGTGGTTCTTCGACCACTACGTGCCGCACCACCACCGCCGCGACTGGCGTTTCGCCCCGCTGGAGGCGGCCGACCTCGAAGGCGTGGCGCCGGCGTGCCTGCTGCTGGCCGAGTGCGACCCGCTCGTCGACGAAGGCCTGGCCTATGGCGACCGCCTGCGCGCGGCAGGCGTGCCGGTGCAGCTGGAGATCGGCCATGGCCTGACCCACGACTTCATCAAGATGGGCCGCGCGCTGAAGGAAGCCGCGGCCTTCCAGCAACTGGCGGCCGACGCCCTGAAGAAAGCCTGGCAGCATGAACCGCACTGATTTCCGATTTGCCGAGCGCCTGCGCGTGCGCTGGGTCGAGGTGGACCTGCAGAAGATCGTCTTCAACGGCCACTACCTGATGTACTTCGACACCGCCGTGGCCGGCTGGTGGCGGGCCATGGCGCTACCCTACGAGGCCACCATGCACGACCTGGGCGGCGACTTCTTCGTGCGCAAGGCCAGTGTGGAATACGAGGACTCGGCGCGCTACGACGACCAGCTCGAGGTCGGCATCCGCTGCGAGCGCATCGGCAACAGCTCGATGCTGCTGCGTGGTGGCGTGTTCCGCGACGGCCGGCTGCTGGTCAGCGGCGAACTCGTCTACGTGTATGCCGACCCGACCACGAAGCGCTCGATGCCGGTGCCGGGGCCGTTGCGCGAGCTGTTCCTGGGCTACGAGTCGGGCGAGCCGGTGCTCGACGTGCAGGTCGGCACCTGGGACACGCTGGGCCGGCAGGCTCAGCCGATCCGGCAGGCGGTGTTCGTCGACGAGCAGGGCATCCCGGCCGACCTGGAGTACGACGCCGCCGACGCGACCGCGGTGCATGCCGTGGCGGTCAACCGGCTCGGCCGCGCGGTGGCCACCGGGAGGCTGCTGGAGCACGCGCCAAAGGTGTCGAAGATCGGGCGCATGGCCGTGATCCGCGCCCTGCGTGGCGGTGGCGCCGGAGCCACGGTACTGCAGGCGCTGGTGGACACGGCCTGCGCGCGCGGCGACCGCGAGGTGCTGCTGCACGCGCAGGCGTCGGCCGTGGGCTTCTACCTGCGGCGCGGGTTCCGGCCGGTGGGCGAGGCCTTCGAGGAGGCCGGCATCCCGCACCAGGCGATGGCGGTCAGTCTCTGAATCCGCTGTCGGCGGGCAGGAAGGCCTCCACGTGCCGCTGCGCCGGCACGTGGCCGGCCACGGCGGCGTCGATGCGCGCCTGGGCCGCGGCGTCGATGCCGTCGGGGGCGGCGTAGGTCTCCATCACCGTGGCCGGCACGCCCGGGTCGCTGCGCTGCCACAGGCGCGCCTGCAGGCCGGGCCAGGCTGAGGCAAGCTGCGCCTGGGCGGCGCGCACCGCGGCCACGGTCGCCGGCAGGTCGCCGGCGTCGATGCGCCAGTAGACGAACAGCGCGCGCCCTGTCATGGCGTGTGCCCGATGACCGGTGGTCGCCGCCCCGTCGTCATTCGGCGGCAGGCAGCGCGTAGGGCTGGTCACCCAACCGCAGCAAGGGGCCATCGGGGCTGCCGGCGTGCAACCGTTCGTCGGTGGCGGCGATCTTCAGCTCCACCAGCGCCGCCGGTGCCATGCCCGCCGGCGCCGCCGCCAGGACCACGCGGCCAGCCGGCTGGTCGGCATCCGAAGCAGCGAACACGTCCTGTCCCGCCGCCAGCGCGCCATCGGCCTGCACCACATAGGCCCTGCGCTTGGTCGTGCCGCGGTACTGGCTGCGGGCAACGACCTCCTGGCCGGGGTAGCAGCCCTTCTGGAAGTTCACGCCGCCCACCAGTTCCCAGTTCACCATCTGCGGCACGAACTGCTCGCTGTTGGCGGCCACCACGCGTGCAATGCCGCTGCGCGCCTCCAGCCAGCGCCAGAGCTCCGGGTCCAGCGCAGCCGCCGCGGGCGAAGCGCCCGCCACCAGCGCGCGCCGCACACCGTTGACGGCCGGCAGGATCACGACGCGGTGGTCAACCACCTGCCAGTCGTCACCCGCCGGCACGGCGCTGCCGACCAGGCCATGCAGCGGCAGTTCGGCCGTGGCGTCGGTGAGCTTGCACTTGGCGCGCAGCACGAACATCGACAGCCGCTTCAGCGTGGCCGGCAGCACGTCGGCACTGCAGGCCAGCAGCAGGTCGCCACCGGCGTCGGCCCAGACCACGAAACTGGCCAGCAGGCGGCCCTTGGCGCTGCAGTAGCCGGCCAGGCGGGCGCGCCCGGGCTGCAGGCCCTGGATGTCCTGGGTCAGCTGGCCGTGCAGGAAGCTGCGGGCATCGTCGCCGCTGGCGCGGATCAGGCCCCAGTCGGTCAGAGGCATCGAGCCTTCGAGGGCGGAGAGGGCGGCAGGGGTCGTCGACATGCCCTGATTATCATTTCGTCCCATGGGCCGACGCGCGTCATGGATTCGCCGCACCGCCTGGGCCCTGGGGCTCGGCGTGTTGCTGGCCGCATTGCTGGCCGCCGCCGCGAGCTGGTGGGCCTGGCGCTGGCTGGATCAGCCGCTGCCGCTGCGCCAGCCGGTGGTCGAACTCTCCGTGGAGCCCGGCACGGCACCGCGCGCGGTGGCCGAGGCCTGGGTGCGTGCCGGCATCGACACCGACCCGCGCCTGCTGTTCGCCTGGTTCCGCCTGTCCGGCCAGGCTGCGCGCATCCGCGCTGGCAGCTACGAAGTCGAACCCGGCGTCACCCCGCGAACGCTGCTGGACATGCTGGTGCAGGGGCGCGAAGCGCTGCTCACCCTGCGCCTGCCCGAGGGCGCCACACTGCGCGAGTGGCGCGCTGTGCTGGCCGCGGCGCCGGACCTGACGTCGGCCAGCGCCGGCCTCGACGACGCGGCGCTGCTGGCCGCCGTGGGCGCGGCGGCCGACGGCCCGCGCTGGGCCGAGGGCCGGTTCTTCCCGGACACCTACGCCTACAGCCGGCGCGTCAGCGATCTGACCGTGCTGCGCCGTGCCTTCGCCGCCATGCAGCGCCACCTTCAGGCAGCCTGGGCCACCCGCGCGCCCGACCTGCCGCTGAAGACCCCCGAGGACGCGCTGATCCTGGCCTCCATCATCGAGAAGGAGACCGGCCGTGCCGACGAGCGCGCACTCGTGTCGGCGGTCTTCATCAACCGCCTGCGCATCGGCATGCCGCTGCAGACCGACCCGACCATCATCTACGGGCTCGGGGAGGCCTTCGACGGCAACCTGCGCAAGCGCGACCTGACCACCGACGGCCCCTACAACACCTACCTGCGTGGTGGCCTGCCACCGAGCCCGATCGCGATGCCCAGCCTGGCGTCGATCCAGGCGGCCCTGAACCCGGCCGCGAGCAAGGCGCTGTACTTCGTGGCCCGCGGCGACGGCAGCAGCCAGTTCAGCGAAACGCTGGACGCGCACAATCGGGCGGTGAACAAGTACCAGCGGGGCGGCCGGTGAACGCGCCGGGCCGATTCATCACCGCCGAGGGCATCGACGGGGCGGGCAAGACCACCCACCTCGACGCCGTGGAAGCCTGGCTGCGACAGCGTGGCCATGGCGTGCTGCGCACGCGCGAGCCCGGCGGCACGGCCCTGGCCGAGACCCTGCGCGAATTGGTGCTGCACCGCCCGATGGACGCGCTGACCGAGGCGCTGCTGGTCTTCGCCGCCCGGCGCGACCATCTCCAGCAGACCATCGAGCCGGCACTGGCGGCCGGCACCTGGGTGCTGTGCGACCGGTTCACCGACGCCACCTTCGCCTACCAGGGGCACGGCCGCGGATTCGACACCGGCGTGCTGGCCGCGCTGGAAACCTGGGTGCAGCAGGGCAGGCAGCCCGACCTGACGCTGTGGTTCGACGTCGACCCGGCCGTCGCCGCCGCCCGCCGCAGCGCCGTGCGCACCGCCGACCGTTTCGAAGCGGAGGACCTGGCCTTCTTCCGCCGCGTGCGCGACGGCTATGCGGCGCGGGCCGGCGCCGCGCCGGCCCGGTTCGTGCGCATCGACGCCGCCGGCGCCCCCGACACCGTGCGCCAGGCGGTGCTGGCTGCCCTGGAGACGCATGCCGCCACGGCCTGACACCCTGGTCGGGCCCGACGGCGCGCTGCCGCTGCCCTGGCTGGCGCCCGCCCTGGGCGCCGCCACCGGCCAGCGCGGCCATGCGCTGCTGATCGTGGCCGCGCCGGGTGACGGCGCGCTGGCCCTGTTGCGCACGCTGGCCCAGGGCTGGCTTTGCGAAGGCCCGGTGGTCGACGGCCGACCCTGCGGCCAGTGCGCCGCCTGCCGGCTGGTGCAGGCTGGCGCCCACCCGGACCTGAAGCAGCTGCTGCCCGGCGCACAGGCGCTGGCCCACGGTCTGGCCAGCGAAGAGGAGGTCACCAACGGCGGCAAGCGCAAGCCCAGCAAGTGGATCCTGATCGACGACGTGCGCGACACCCTGGCCTGGGTGGCCACCACGCGCTCGCGCGAACGCGGCAAGGTGATCGTGCTCCACCCTGCGGAGGCATTGCAGGGTCCCTCGGCGAACGCCCTGCTCAAGGCGCTGGAGGAACCGCCGGCCGGCGTGCGCTGGCTGTTGTCCTGCAGCGACCCGGAGCGCCTGCTGCCCACGGTGCGCAGCCGCTGCCAGCGTCTGGTGATGCCTTCGCCGGACACGCCCACCGCCGAGGCCTGGCTGAAGGGGCAGGGCGTGGCGGAGCCCGCGGCGCTGCTGGCGGCCTGTGCCGGCCGGCCGCTGGATGCGCTGGCGCTGCAGGTCGATGGCGTGGACGCCAGGGCCTGGGCCGCGTTGCCTGCCGCCCTGGCCCGTGGCCAGGTCGCCGCCTGGGCCGGCTGGCCGTTGACGCGCACGCTGGACGCGCTGCAGAAGCTCTGCCACGACCTTCTGGCGCAGGCCGCCGGTGCGCCACCGCGCTACTTCCCGGCATCGGCCCTTCCGGCCGCGCGGGGCGGCGTGGCGCCGCTGCTGGCCTGGGCCGCGGAACTCAACCGCGTCGTGCGGCAGGCGGAACATCCGTGGAACGAGTCGCTGCTGGTCGAGGCCCTGGTCGGTCGCGGACGTGACGCCTTGGCTACACTGAAATCATGAGCACCGCGCCCACGCCCGCCGCCGGCGGCCGCCCCAGCGTCATCCAGTTGGTCTTCCGCGAGAAGGGGGCGCTGTACGCCGCCTACATCCCGGCGCTGACCGACGGTGGCCTGTTCGTGCCGTCCACCCGCGACTACCGCCTGGGCGACGACATTTACCTGCTGCTGTCGCTGCCCGACGACCCGCAGCGCTACCCGGTGGCCGGCAAGGTGGCCTGGATCACGCCGGCCAATGCGTCCGGCGGCCGCACCCAGGGCGTGGGTGTGCGGTTTCCGAACGACGAGAAGACCCGCCAGCTCAAGATCAAGATCGAGGAGATCCTGGGCACGTCGATCTCCTCGGCCAAGCCGACCCAGACGATCTGACCGCGGTGGTGGCCTTGTGCCACCGCGGCCCGCCCCGGTTTCCCCGCCCGATGTACGTCGATTCCCACTGCCACCTCAGCTTCCCCGACTTCGCCGGCCGCATGCCGGAGATTCGCGCGGCGATGCACGCCGCCGGCGTGACCCGTGCGCTGACCATCTGCACCACGCTCGAGGAGTTCGAGCAGGTGCACGCCCTTGCCATGGCGCACGACGACCTCTGGTGCAGCGTGGGCGTGCACCCCGACAACGAAGGCGTGGCCGAACCGTCGCTGGACGACCTGCTCAGGCGCGCCGCGCGCCCGCGGGTGGTGGCCATCGGCGAGACCGGGCTCGACTACTACCGGCTCGACGGCCGCAGCGTGGCCGACATGGCCTGGCAGCGCGAACGCTTCCGCGTGCACATCCGCGCCGCGCGGGCCACCGGCCTGCCACTGGTGGTGCACACGCGCAGCGCCAGCGACGACACCGTGGCCATCCTGCGCGAGGAAGGCGAGGGCGCCGTGCGCGGCGTCTTCCACTGCTTCACCGAAACCCAGGCCGTGGCCGAGGCGGCCCTGGCCCTGGGCTTTCACATCTCGTTTTCAGGCATCCTGACCTTCCGCAACGCCGAGGCGCTGCGCGAGGTGGCACGCCAGGTGCCTTTGGAGCGCTGCCTGATCGAGACCGACAGCCCCTACCTGGCGCCCGTGCCCTACCGGGGCAAGACCAACCAGCCGGCCTATGTGCCCCACGTGGCCGCCGAACTCGCGCGGCTGAAGGGGCTGCCGGTGGACACGGTGGCCGCGGCGACCACGCGCAACTTCGAGCAGTTGTTCAGCCTGCCGGTCGTCGAGCACGCATCATGAGAATTCACTTCAAAAGTGCTGTCTATCTCGTTCTGGCTATTGGCATTTCTGTCGCCAGAGCCGACACGCCGGCGGACCTGTTCAAGGCCGTCGAGATCGATGCGCCGCATCTGGTGACCCAGGCGCTGGTGGCAGGCGTCGACCCCAACGTGCGCGACGACAAGGGCCAGGTCGCGCTCTTCGTGGCGCTGCGTGGCGAGTCGCTGCAGGCCGCCGAAGCCCTGCTGGCCCACCCGGGCACCGATGTCGACGCGGCCAATGCCAACGGCGAGACCCCGCTGATGATGGCCGCCCTGCGTGGGCAGTTGCCCTGGATGCAGCGTCTCATCGAGCGCGGCGCTGCCATCAACAAGAGCGGGTGGACGCCGCTGCACTACGCGGCCAGCGGGCCGTCGGTGCCCGCGGTGGAACTGCTGGTCGGCCGTGGCGCCGTGCTGGACGCGCGCTCGCCCAACGGCACCACGCCGCTGATGATGGCCGCGCGCTATGGCGCCATCGACGCCGCCGACCTGCTGCTGGCCAAGGGCGCCGACCCGGCGCTGCGCAACGAACGCGACCTCACGGCGGCCGACTTCGCCACCGCCGCCGGCCGCGAACCGTTGGCCCAGCGCCTCAAGCCACGCTGACAAGCGTGTCGGATTTCCGCTGACACGCAGGATGGCGGGGGGACGACTACACGGTCCCGTGTTGCTTGCCTACATTGGGCCATCACGTTCCTTGCAGGAGTGAGGCCCATGAAGACCGAAACGCTCGCCCACAACCCGTTCATGCTCATGCTCAGCCCGGAAGCCGTGCTGGCGGCCGTGGAGCGGTCCGAAAAACTGGGTCGACTGAACCGGCGCCTGTGTCACCCGCTGGACCGCCCGCAGCCGCTGACGCCTGATGGCCAGCCGCGCAGCGCCGCAGCCGACGCCGCCTCGCAGAACGACTGAATCCCCGCGCGCCAGCCGCGCTGGCTCGCCTGACATCTTCAGGTGGGCCTCATGCTGGCGTCGACCATCCGTAGGCGATGGTCGATCTCGAAGCCTTCCCCACCGAGCCCGCGTCGGACGGCCTGCGTGCCGCGCCTGGCGCGTGCCACCCGATCACGGACCCCGTCACGCTGGCGGGCGACGACCGTGCCTTGGCCGAGCGGCTGGCCGGTGAACTTCTGCCCTGCGGGATAGCCCTGGCACAGGTCCCACTGACCGGGCAGGCCGACGTTGGCCCCCTGCGCCTGACGGGCGGCGAGCCGGTCCTGGTCGACCTGGGGCGGCGCGCGGACCGGGCCCTGACCGCCATCGAACGCGCCCGCCTCGGCAGCGGCCAACGTGTGGTGCTGGCCCTGTGCGACCCCCATGACGTGGCGTCCGCGCAACAGGCGCTGGACGCCGGCGCCGATGACTTCTGCCTGCGCAGCGCCCCGGGGTGGGAGGTGCGCACTCGCCTGACGCGCCTGATTGCCCAGCGGGCGCCATCGGCGGACGCGGCGGTGCTGGTCGTGGGCGACCTCGAACTCGACACGCAGAGCCGCTCGGTGCGCCGACGTGGTCAGCGGCTCACGCTGTCCAGCCGACAGTTCGAGCTGCTGCGTGTGCTGATGCGCCATGCCGGCGAGATCCTCAGCCAGGCGCGGCTGATGGCCGAACTCGGGATCCCACAGGACGGGCAGCCGCGGGCGAGCAATCTCATCGAGGTGCATGTCTATCACCTGCGTCGCCAGATTGGCGACGGTCGCCTGAGCACCGTGCGGGGCCGCGGTTACGTGCTGCACGCCACAGGCAGCTCAGGCAACTGAACGTACATGAAGGGAAGTTCTTCCCAAAGTTTGGAAGATCGTTCCCGAAGTGAAGACACTTTCAACCCACCCCCCTGCGTCGACAGCGACCATGCCGAACGCATCGGCCACGGCGAGGTCCGCCGTCCGAAGCGCCGCATCGCCGTGGCGCGCCGATGTCGCCGTCCTGGCCTTGATGGTCAGCGCGATCGGTGCGGCGTGGTTCATCGCGCGCCAAGGCTGGCTCCGCCCGGCCGACGACGTCAGCTACCGCATCGCCATCGCGGGCGGCCTGATGATGCTGGCCGTCTTTCTCTACCCCCTGCGCAAGCACATCCGGGCGCTGGACATGCTGGGCGCCACCCGCTGGTGGCTGTGGGGGCACATCAGCCTCGGGCTGCTGGGCCCCTGGCTGATCCTGGTCCATTCCAGCTTCCACATCGGATCGCTCAACGCCGGCGTGGCGCTGTGGAGCATGGTGATCGTGGTGCTCAGCGGCGTCGTCGGCCGCTTCCTGCATGCCCGCGTGCACCGCGGGTTGCGTGGCGAGCGGACGACCCTGGATGACCTGCGCCGGCGCGCCGGTCTCGTCGAGGCCGAGGCGGTGGGCCGCCTGGACTTCGCCCCTGCCGTCGCGGCGGCCCTGCGCCGCTTCGAGCAGCAGGAACTGGCGGCGCCGACGCACGTGCTGGACATGTTCCGCCGCCTGATGTGGCTGCCCGTGCGGCAGACGGGCGTCGCCTGGCGCTGCCGCCGCCTGCTGCGCGACGCGACAGCACAGGAGCCCGACCTGGCACGCCGGCAGAAACTGCGCCTCGGCGGCGGCCGTCTCGTCGACCGCTACCTGGGTGCCGTGGTGCGCGTTTCGCAGTACGCGGCCTACGAGCGCGTCTTCGCGCTGTGGCACGTGGCCCACGTGCCCTTCGTGGTGCTGCTCGTCGTCAGCGCGGTGGTCCACGTGATCGCCGTGCATGCCTACTGAGCGCGAATCGAGCGCGACGGTGACCCGCACATGGCGATGCTTCCTCATCCTCTGCCTGAGCCTGCTCACGTCAGCGGCCCAAGCGCAGTCGCTCGAATCGGTGCTGCGCCCGGGCGACGTGATCGCCGGGCACGCCAAGTGGGAGGACGACTGCGCCGCCTGCCATGTGCGCTTCGACCGCCAGGCGCAGGACCGGCTGTGCATGGACTGTCACAAGGACGTCGGGGCTGACATGCGCGCGCGCAAGGGCTTCCATGGTCGTCTGGATCCCCAGGCCTGCCGCAGTTGCCACACCGACCACAGGGGCCGGACGGCGCGCATCGTCGTGCTGGACACCGCCACCTTCGACCACGCGAAGACCGACTACGCCCTGCGCGGACTGCACCGCGACGTGAAATGCGCCGCCTGCCACACGCCGGGTCGCAAGTGGCGCGAGGCACCCCAGACCTGCCAGGCCTGCCACACCCAGGACGACGTGCACAAGGGCAGCCTGGGCCCCACCTGCGCCGACTGCCACACCGAGACCGGCTGGCGCGACACCACGCTCGACCACGACAAGACCCGCTTTCCCTTGCGCGGCAAGCACGTCGACGCCAAGTGCGACAGCTGCCACAAGACCGCGGTGTTCACCGATGCGCCGGAAACCTGCGTGGCCTGCCACCGTGCCGACGACCAGTCGCCCAAGGGCCACCAGGGCCGTTTCGGCGAGAAGTGCGAGACCTGCCACGACGCCCAGGCCTGGAAGCCCAGCCGTTTCCGGCACGAGCGCGACACGCGTTTCGAGCTGCGTGGTGCGCACCGGCAGGCCCCTTGCGCCAGCTGCCACAAGACGCCGCTGTACACCACGAAGACGCCCACCGCGTGCGTCGACTGCCACCGCGCCGACGACAAGCACGAGGGCAGCCTGGGCCGCGAGTGCGGCGCCTGCCACCAGGAACAGCGTTGGACCGACGTGGCGCGTTTCGACCACGACCGCACCCGCTATCCGCTGCGTGGCCTGCACCGTGACGCACGCTGCAGCGGCTGCCACACCAAACCCGGCCAGTACCAGGTGGCCGACCAGCGCTGCGTGGCCTGCCATCGTGCGGACGACCATCACGAACCCACGCTGGGCGAGCGCTGCGACAGCTGTCACGTGGAGGTGGGCTGGAAGAAGGTCGACCGCTTCGACCACGCGACCGCGCGCTTTGCCCTGCGCGGCGCGCACCGCGACGTCGCCTGCAGTGACTGCCACCGCGACACCCGCTACCGCAAGACGCCCTCGCAGTGCATCGCCTGCCACAGGGCCGACGACCAGCACGAGGGCCAGCTCGGCGAGCGCTGCGAAAGCTGCCACACCGAAACCCGCTGGACCGGCGTGCGCTACGACCACGCCCAGGCCCGCTTTGCACTCACGGGCCGTCATGTCGGCGTGGCCTGCAGCGACTGCCACCGCACGCCGCGCTATCGCGATGCGCCGCGGGACTGCCTGTCCTGCCACCGCGCCGACGACACGCACCGCGGCACGCTGGGTGCGGCCTGCGAAAGCTGCCACAACACGCGCGACTGGCGCCTGTGGCGCTTCGACCACGACCGTCGCACTCGCTTCGCGCTCGACGGTGCGCACCAGCCGCTGGCCTGCACCGCCTGCCACCGTGCGCCGGCACCGGTCGGCCAGGCGATCGCACCCGTGGGCGGCGATTGTGTCGCCTGCCATCGCACCGACGACCGGCACGACGGCGCCTTCGGCGCGCGCTGCGACCAGTGCCACGTGACGTCCGACTGGCAGCGTCTGCATCGACGGGCCGGCACCGTGCAGCGCACAGGGGAGGGGACACGATGACGACCCGGATACGCCCGACCTTCACGCTGTGGCGGTGGATCCTCGTGCTGATCCTGCTGTCGACGAGCGGAGTGGCCATGCCAGCCCTGGCCCAGACCGGCGCCACGAGCAGCTTCGACCACCTGGCCACCGGTTTCCCCCTGCAGGACGCGCATGCGCGCGCCCGCTGCGAGTCCTGCCACCAGGGCGGCGTGCTGCGTGGCACGCCGCGCGACTGTGCCTCCTGCCATGCGCCCGGCCGTCGCCTGTCGGCAGGCAACACGGTGATGCCGCCCACGCACCTGCCCACGCAGCAGACCTGCGACAGCTGCCACGGCACCAGCACGTTCAGCGGCGCGCGCTTCCGCCACATCGGCGTGGTGCCGGGCACCTGCCAGACCTGCCACAACGGCGTGATCACCGAAGGCAAGACCGCGCAGCACATCCCGACTACCGCATCCTGCGACAGCTGCCACCGCAGCAACGCCTGGCTGCCGGCGCGTGGCTTCGACCATGCCGGCGTCGTGCCCGGCACCTGCCAGACCTGCCACAACGGCTCGCGCGCCACCGGCAAGAACGCGCAGCACATCCCCACCGGCACCGCCAGCAGCTGCGACAGCTGCCACGGCTCGACGAGCCGCTGGACGCCGACGCGCTTCGACCACACCCAGACCCTGGTCAGCGGCCAGTGCGCCAGCTGCCACAACGGCGCCTTCCCGCCAGCCGACGGCAAGCCGGGCAACCACGTGCCCTACACCGCGGTGCCGGTCACTGCCGCGGCCAACTGCGACGGCTGCCACAAGAACGGCACCACCAGCTGGACCGGCGCGCGCGTGCACGCCAACTACAGCATCGGCAACAGCTGCGCGAGCTGCCACAGCGGTGCGTATCCCGACGCCGTGGGCAAGCCCACCGATGCGCTGCATGCCGGCGTCACCGGCAACTGCGAGAGCTGCCACAAGAGCACCAGCAACTGGGGCTCGGCGCGGGTGGACCACAGCACGTTCAACGCCGCGACCAACTGCGCCAGCTGCCACAACGGCAGCGCTGCCACCGGCAAGCCGGGCACGCACATCCCCACCGGCGCGGCCAGCTGCTACAGCTGCCACGGCACCACCGGCTGGACGCCCACGACCTGGAACCACACCCAGGTGCCGGTGACGGCGCAGTGCGCCAGCTGCCACAACGGCGCGTTCCCGCCGGCCGACGGCAAGCCGGCCACGCACGTGCCGTACACCGCGGTGCCGGTCACCGCTGCGGCCAACTGCGACGGCTGCCACAAGAACGGCACCACCAGCTGGACCGGCGCGCGCGTGCACGCCAACTACAGCATCGGCAACAGCTGCGCGAGCTGCCACAGCGGTGCGTATCCCGACGCCGTGGGCAAGCCCACCGATGCGCTGCACGCCGGCGTCACCGGCAACTGCGAGAGCTGCCACAAGAGCACCAGCAACTGGAGCTCCGCGCGTGTGGACCACAGCACCTTCAACGCCGCGACCAACTGCGCCAGCTGCCACAACGGCAGCGCGGCCACCGGCAAGCCGGGCACGCACATCCCCACCGGCGCGGCCAGCTGCTACAGCTGCCACGGCACCACCGGCTGGACACCCACGACCTGGAACCACACCCAGGTGCCGGTGACGGCGCAGTGCGCCAGCTGCCACAACGGCGCGTTCCCGCCGGCCGACGGCAAGCCGGCCACGCACGTGCCGTACACCGCGGTGCCGGTCACCGCCGCGGCCAACTGCGACGGCTGCCACAAGAACGGCACCACCAGCTGGACCGGCGCGCGCGTGCACGCCAACTACAGCATCGGCAACAGCTGCGCGAGCTGCCACAGCGGTGCGTATCCCGACGCCGTGGGCAAGCCCACCGATGCGCTGCATGCCGGTGTCACCGGCAACTGCGAGAGCTGCCACAAGAGCACCAGCAACTGGAGCTCCGTGCGCGTGGACCACAGCACCTTCAACGCCGCGACGAACTGCGCCAGCTGCCACAACGGCAGCGCTGCCACCGGCAAGCCGGGCACGCACATCCCCACCGGCGCGGCCAGCTGCTACAGCTGCCACGGCACCACTGGCTGGACGCCCACGACCTGGAACCACACCCAGGTGCCGGTGACGGCGCAGTGCGCCAGCTGCCACAGCGGCGCCTTCCCGCCGGCCGACGGCAAGCCGGCCACGCACGTGCCCTACACCGCGGTGCCGGTCACTGCCGCGGCCAACTGCGACGGTTGCCACAAGAACGGCACCACCAGCTGGACCGGCGCGCGCGTGCACGCCAACTACAGCATCGGCAACAGCTGTGCCACATGCCACAGCGGCGCCTACCCGGATGCAACCGGCAAGCCCAACAACGCCTTGCACGCCACGGTCACCGGGAACTGCGAGAGCTGCCACAAGAGCACCAGCAGCTGGTCGAACGTCAACTTCGCCCACTCGCCGGCCAACGCCGTGGGCACCGGCACCTGCGACACCTGCCACAACGGCAGCACCGCCACCGGCAAGCCGGCCAACCACATCCCGGTGCCGGTGGGCACGGCACGATGCGACAGCTGCCACCGCTCGCAGACGTCGTGGACCGCCTCGGTGACCATGAACCACGGCGTCGTGACGACCGCCAGCTGCAAGTCCTGCCACGGTGGGGCTTTCGCAGGGGCCGGCGCCACCGCCAAGCCGTCGAACCACATCCCCGAGGTGCAGCTGCTGGCTGGCGCCAGCATGGACTGCAAGGCCTGCCACACCAGCACCACCAGCTGGGGCGGCATGCGCATGAACCACAACAACAGCCAGGGCAACGGCGCCGGCTGGTGCAAGGCCTGCCACGACCGCTCGACCGCATGGCTCGGCGACATGGAGAAGAAGTCGCTGACGCACGAGCGTTCCACCGGCGTCACCGACTGTTCGCAATCCGGGTGCCACCGGCCATTGGGCCGCGAGGGCACGCCGTACTCCCGCTGGGAGTGACCTGCTGCTATGCCCACACGTCGCCATGCCTTGCCCCTGATGCCCAGGGCGCTCACCGTCGCCGCCTGTCTGGTCGCCGCCGCGCTGCCTGCGCAGGCTGCCTTCGTCGTCGACCAGGTGCAGGTGCGGCGCGAGGGTGATGCCGCCGTGCTGGCGCTGCAGTTCGCCACCGAGGTGCAGTTCCAGCGCCAGATCGCCACCGCCGCCGGCGACACCGTGCTCATCGTCTACCAGCTTGTGAGCACCACCAACCGCGAGATCGGCCCGGGCAGCCAGCTGCTCGCGCTGGATCACCTCAAGGGCCTCGACCGACTGCGCCTGACCGACGAACCCGGGCAGGCCGACCGCGAACGGCGCATCGTGCTGCGCCTGGGCGAACCCGGCACCGTGCGCGTGCGGCAGGGGGCGGACAACCGTGCCATCGAGATCCTGCTGCCCGGCCGCGGCGAACGGCTGGCCGGCGCAGCGTCTGCACCGCCTGCACGGCCCGCGCCGGTGGCATCGGCTGCGGCCAGCGGTGACTCCGAAGTCCAGGCCAAGGCGCTGCTGGACAACGCCACGCAGGCCATGGCAGCAGGTTCTCACCGCCTGGCGCTCGACGGCCTCAACGCCCTGCTGGACCTGCCGCCGAACGCGTCCACCCGGCCGGCGCAGGCTATGGCCGGCGACGCCTGGCTGGCCCTGGGCGACACACGCCGCGCGCGGGCAGAGTACGAGACCTTCCTGCGCCTGTACCCACAGGGCGAGGACAGCGACCGCGTCCGCCAGCGGCTGGCCACGATGCCAGCCGAGGCGGCGAAGCCGGAGACCCCGACCACGGTGGCCGAACCCGAGCGGCGGGACGACACCACGCTCGATGCCTCCGTGGCCCTGAACTGGTACGGCGGCAACGGCCAACTGCGCAGCCAGGACTTCCAGGACTCTCCCATCGCCGGCCTGCCGCCGACCGTGGGCGAGGCGCAGTTCACCAGCGACCGTGCCAGCCAGGTGGTCGGCGCCGCGGACCTGTCGTGGCGCCGCCGCACCGACGATCAGGACCAGCGCGTCGTCTTCCGCAACGCCTACACGCGCGACCTGGAACGGCCCGAGAAGAGCCGCAACAGGCTCTCGGCTGCCTACGTCGACCACCGGGCACTGAAGGCGGGTTGGGGCGTCCGGCTGGGCCGGCAGTCGCCCACCGGCGGCGGCGTGATGGGGCGCTTCGACGGGGTGCAGGGCTACGTCACGCCGATCGGCAAGCTGCGCCTGGGCGCGGTCGCCGGCGTGCCGGCCGAGCAGCTGTTCGACACGCAACGCCACTTCTACGGCCTGCGCCTCGAGCAGGACCGCGTGGTCGGCGCGCTGGGCGGTTCGCTCTACGCCATCGAGCAGCGCATCGACGGCGAAGTCGACCGGCGCGCCGTGGGCCTGGACCTGCGCTGGTTCTCCGGCGGCACGTCGGTGTTCTCGCAGTTCGACTACGACGTCGCCTTCGGTGCCACCAACGCCGTGAGCGTGCAGGGCACGCACGTGGCCGAGGACAACACCGTCTACACGCTGCTCTACGACCGGCGCGCCCTGGCCCCGCTGTCCTTGGGCAACGCACTGACCTTCGAGGACCCCGCGCAGCCCGGCGTGATCTTCACGCGCATCGCGCCGCGGCTGGCCAACACGACGGTGGCCGTGCTGCGCGAGCAGATCGTCGCGCTGACGCCCATGGTCACGCAGGCCCAGGCCGGCGTGACCCGGCCGCTGAGCCCGCACTGGACAGTGGGCGCCAGCCTGGGCCTGACGAACACCGGCGCCATCCCGCCGGTGCCGGACGTGCCCGGTTTCGAGACGGGCCGGCCGGCCACCGGCGACATCGTCAGCGCCACCGCGCAGCTCATCGGCCTGAACCTGCTGTCCGACCGCGACACCCATGTCGGCGTGATCACCACCATCCGCAGCCCGCAGCTCGACGGCCTGCTGCTGGCGTACAACCAGTCGGCCTGGTGGTGGAGCGACTGGCAGGTGGAACCGTCGCTGCAGTACTACCGCGACCGCACGCCCGAAGGCAGCCGCAGCGAGCGCTGGACACCCGGCCTGCGCGTGACCTACCGCGGCTGGAAGAAGGTGGCGCTGGAGACGGCGCTGACCTACGAGATCGGCAGCGCCACCCGCGTGCTGACCGACCCGTCGGGCAACATGCCGCCCACGTCCACCCGCGAAAGCTCCCGCCGCGCCAGCTACGCGCTGGGTGCGCGCGTCGAGTTCTGAGCGGGCAGGGGAGACCATGCTCGCCGAACTGGGACAGGTGGCGCTGTTGTGCGCGCTGGTGGCCGCCCTGGTGCAGGGCACGCTGCCGCTGTGGGGCGCCGCACGCGGCCATGGGCTGGCCATGCGCTTCGGCGCCAGCGCCGCGCAGGCGCAGGCGCTCGCGATTGGCCTGGCGCTGGCGCTGCTGGCCGCGGCCTTCGTCGGCCACGACTTCTCGCTGGTCTACGTGGCCGAGAACTCGAATCGGGCCTTGCCGCTGGCCTACCGCATCGCCGGTGTCTGGGGCGGGCACGAAGGCTCGCTGCTGCTGTGGGTGGCCATGCTGGCGGGCTGGACGGTGGCGGTGACGGTCTTCGGCGGTGGCCTGCCCAAGGTGCTGCGCGCACGCATCCTGGCGGTGATGGGCTGGATCACGGTGGGCTTTCTGCTGTTCATGCTCACCACGTCCAACCCCTTCGACCGCCTGCTGCCAGCGCCGCTGGACGGGCGCGACCTGAACCCGCTGCTGCAGGACCCCGGCATGGTGGCGCACCCGCCCATGCTGTACATGGGCTACGTGGGCTTCTCGGTGGCCTTCGCCTTTGCCATCGCGGCGCTGATCGGTGGCGACCTCGACGCCCGCTGGGCCCGCTGGGCGCGGCCCTGGACGACCGCGGCCTGGTGCTGCCTGACGATCGGCATCGCGCTGGGCAGCACCTGGGCCTACTATGAACTGGGCTGGGGCGGCTGGTGGTTCTGGGACCCGGTGGAGAACGCGTCCTTCATGCCCTGGCTGCTGGGCACGGCGCTGATCCATTCGCTGGCGGTGACGGAGAAGCGAGGCGCGTTCAAGTCCTGGACCGTGCTGCTGGCCATCCTGGCCTTCTCGCTGTCGCTGCTGGGCACCTTCCTCGTGCGCTCCGGCGTGCTGTCGTCGGTGCACGCCTTCGCCACCGACCCGCGGCGCGGCCTGTTCATCCTGGGGTTCCTGGTGGTGGTGACCGGCAGCGCCCTGGCGCTGTACGCCTGGCGCGCGCCCCGCATCGGGCTGGGGGCGCGGTTTGCGCCGGTGTCACGCGAGTCGACCCTGCTGCTGAACAACGTGCTGCTGGCCGCGGCCACGGGCACCGTGCTGCTGGGCACGCTGTACCCGCTGATGCTCGACGCATTGGGCCTGGGCAAGATCTCCGTGGGCCCGCCGTACTTCGAGGCGGTCTTCGTGCCGCTGATGCTGCCGCTGCTGCTGCTGGCGGGTTTCGGGCCGTTGCTGCGCTGGCGTGAGGCCGATCTGTCGGCCTTGCGCAAGCCGGCGCTGGTGTCGGCGGTGTTGGCCTTGGCTGGCAGTGGCGCGATCAACGCCGCCCTGGGCAGCCTGCGCCCGCTGCCGCTGCTGGGCGTGGCCGTGGTGCTGTGGATAGTGGCCGGCATCGCACTGGACCTGGCCGGCTGGTGGCGCCGTGGCCAGATGAGGCAGCTGCCGCGCGCCGTGGCCGGCATGATGCTGGCGCACCTGGGGGTGGCGGTCTTCGCCTTCGGCGTCACCGGCGTGCGCAGCGGCGAACTCGAGATCGACCAGCGCGTGCGCCCCGGCCAGGTCGTGGCCCTGGCCGGCCTGGACTTCCGCTTCGACGGCGTGCGCGAGCGCACCGGGCCGAACTACGACGCCCTGCAGGCCACCGTGACCGTGCTGCGCGATGGTCAGACCGTGCGGGTGATGCACCCGGAGAAGCGCGTCTACCGCGTGCAGCGCAACCCGATGACCGAGGCGGCCATCGCGCCCGGTCTGCTGCGCGATCTCTACGTGTCGCTGGGCGAGGAGGTCGCACCTGGCGCGTGGGCGCTGCGCGTGCACGTCAAGCCCTTCGTCGACTGGATCTGGGGTGGCTGCCTGCTGATGGCGCTGGGCGGCGCCGTGGCGGCCAGCGACCGGCGTTACCGCCGCATGCGCCCGGCAATGGCACCAGAGATCGCGCCGCCACCGCGCGGCGTGCCCGTGCTGGCGGGGGAGGGTGCTCGATGAGGCGTTTACCCAGGCCGTGGGCAGCATTGGCGCTATGCGGCCTCGCGCTGCTGACCACGTTGCCGGCGGGTGCGCTGGCGGCCACGGCACCGCTCGACGACGCCACGGTGGAAGCGCGCCTGCGCAAGGTGGCCACCGAACTGCGCTGCCTGGTCTGCCAGAACCAGACCATCGCCGATTCGCAGTCGGGCCTGGCGCAGGACCTGCGGGACGAGGCGAGGGCGCTGATCCGCCGCGGCGCCAGCGACGACGAGGTGCGGCACTACATGACCGAGCGCTACGGCGACTTCGTGCTCTACCGCCCGCCGGTCAAGCCAACGACCTGGCTGCTGTGGGCGGCGCCGGCGCTGCTGGCCGCCGCTGGCGCGGTGCTGCTGGCCCTGACCCTGCGCCGCCGTGCACGGCTGCCGGCCGACGCCTTCGAACCCGACCCCGAACTGCCCGAGGCGTCCCCATGACCGCGTTCCTGGTGTTCGCCGCACTCATCGGCGCCGTGGTGCTCGCCATCCTCCTGCGCCCGCTCTGGTCCGGCAGTGGCCGACGAACCGAGCCCGACCCGCTGGCCGCGCTGCGCGCCCAACTGCAGCAGCTCGACGCCCTGCACGCCGCGGGTGCGCTCGACGATGCGGCGCACGCCGAGGGGAGGGCGCGGCTGGAACGCCGGATCGTCGAAGCCGTGGCCAGTGGCTCGGTCACCACCCCGCGCGATGCCGGGGGCCGCGATGCCCCGCCGGTACCCGGGCTGGTGCCCGTGCTGCTGAGCCTGGCGCTGGCGGTCGTGGCCGGCGGCTACGTCTGGCTGGGTCGACCCGACGCCCTGGACCTGCCCGGTACGACCGCTGCAGGTCCAACGGGCCCTGGCGCAGCGACCCCGGAGGCGGCGCCCCACACCATAGACACGGCGCAGATGCGGCAGATGGTCGACAGTCTGGCGCAGCGCCTGGCGGCCGACCCTGCGGACGCCGAGGGCTGGGCCATGCTGGCGCGCTCCTGGGTCGTGCTGGGCGAACCCGGCCGTGCCGTGCAGGCCTACCGGCAGGCGCTCGATGCCGGCGTGAAGGACGCGGCCCTGCTGGCCGACTTTGCCGATGCACTGGCCGTGGCCGACGGCCACCGCATAGAAGGCGAGGCGCTGCAACGCGTGCAGCAGGCACTGGCACTGGACCCGGACCAGCCCAAGGCCCTGTCCCTGGCCGGCACCGCGGCCTTCGACCGCGGCGACTATGCCGGCGCGGTGACCCACTGGGCGCACCTGCAGGCGGTGGGGTCGCCCGACCACCCGCTGGTCCGGCAGATGGCCGCCGGCCTGTCAGAGGCCAGGCAGCGCCTGGCCGCAGCAGGAGGGCGCGTGGCCAGCACCGCTGTGGCATCGCCACCGTCGGCCGCCGCCTTCGTGGCCGGCACGGTGCAGCTCGATCCGGCGCTGGCCCCCCAGACGCGACCCGACGACACCGTCTTCGTCTTCGCACGCGCTGCCAGCGGCCCGCGCATGCCGCTGGCGGTGATGCGTGCCCAGGTCAGGGACCTGCCGCTGCGCTTCCGGCTGGACGACAGCCTGGCCATGTCGCCGGCCTTTCGCCTGTCGGGCCACGATCGCGTGGTGGTCGGCGCCCGCATCAGCCGCAGCGGGGAAGCGACGGCACAGCCGGGCGAGCCCCGCGTGGAGTCGTCAACCCTGGCGCTGGGGCGCAACGACATCCAGTTGATGCTGGTGCAGGGCACGCGGTGACATGAGCGCCGTGCACTTCCGGGCCGGCCCGCGCCTGTGCGGTGCGGCCCGTCACCCGACACGGTGGCGCCCATGAGCCTCTGGCTGCCCTATGCCCTGGTCCTGATCCTGGCCGTTGGCGGCTACGTGCTCTGGCAAAGCCGCCGGCAGCGGACCCACGCCGAGGCGCTGGCCGTGGCACAAGCGGCCGGCATGGCCGAACCGATGTCGCTGCACCCGGTGGTGGACCCGTTGCGCTGCATCGGCTCTGGCACGTGCGCCCAGGCCTGTCCGGAGCAGGCGCTGGGCGTGATCGGCGGCAAGGCCGTGCTGGTGGATGCGGCTGCCTGCATCGGGCACGGGGCGTGCGCCGCCGCGTGCCCGGTGGACGCCATCCAGCTGGTGTTCGGCACCGAGCGGCGCGGCGTGGACATCCCGCAGGTCAGCCCGCAGTTCGAGACCAACGTGCCCGGCATCTTCATCGCCGGTGAACTCGGCGGGATGGGCCTGATCCGCAAGGCGGCGGAGCAGGGCCGCCAGGCCATCGACGCCATCCGCCACCGGCCGCGTGGCGCCTGGCCGCTGGACGTGGTCATCGTCGGTTGCGGTCCGGCCGGGCTGTCCGCCGGGCTGGCGGCGATGGAGCAGGGCCTGCAGTTCCGCCTGATCGAGCAGGAGGCGTCACTGGGCGGCGCCGTCTTCCACTACCCCCGGCAGAAGGTGGCGATGACGGCACCGGTGACGCTGGCCCTGGTGGGCAAGGTGCAGTTCACCGAGGTGGCCAAGGAACGTCTGCTGGCGTTCTGGCAGGACATCGTCGAACGCACCGGCCTGCCCATCCAGTTCCAGGAGCGCTTCCTCGGCGCCACGCCCGAAGGCGACGGCTTCGTCGTGCGCACCAACCAGGGCGAGTTCCGCTGCCGCAGCGTGTTGCTGGCCCTGGGCCGCCGGGGCACGCCCCGCAAGCTGGGCGTGCCCGGCGAGGAACAGCCGCACGTGGTGTACCGGTTGACCGACCCCGAACAGTACGCGGGCCAGGCGGTGCTGGTGGTGGGTGGCGGCGACAGCGCCGTCGAGGCGGCCGTGGCGGTGGCCGAAGTCCCGGGCACGACCGTCACACTCACCTACCGGGGCGAGGCCTTCGCGCGCGTGAAGCCGCGCAACAGGGAGCGGCTGGACACGCTGCGCAAGCGCGGCCGGCTCGAGGTGCTGCTGCGGACCGAGGTGGCCCAGATCAACACCGGACGCGTGCGGTTGACCACGGGCGATGGGAGCCAGGAGCGCTTGGCCGATGCGGTGGTCGTCTGCGCCGGCGGTGAACTGCCGATGCCCTTGCTGCGCACCATCGGCGTGGCCTTCGAGACGAAGTACGGGACCGCCTGAACGGTCGCAAATGGAGGGTCAGGCTCCGAAGGTCTGGTTCCAGGTGTTCAACGACCACCAGATGTCCGCTATCCAGCGGTTGCTGGCGACCCGGGGTGCGACAGGGGTCAGGCTCAGCCAGCCTCAGCGGCCGCCGCGGCTGGCGTTGGCCTGCATCCAGCGCGCTGCCCAGGCATCTGAACGCGCCTGGTCGCGCGCGCCCATGGACATCACCCAGGCCAGCCCGCCCGTGATGAAGGCGACCGGCACGAAGGCAAGGATCAACGTGGTCATGACAGGGATCATTGAGAGTGGTTGACGGCTGTGGATGCTGAAGCAGATGGCGCACTTGCGCTCCGCGACCGATGGATGACCGGAGTGGACCCACAAGGCCTGGGGGCATGCGGGAAGTCTTGGACATCTAGTACACCACTTTTAATATTGCTAATGTATCTTATGTCAACTTAGAAGGGGCGTTGCCGGAGTTCCCACGACAGCATCTGCCAACCCGTGCCGTCACCTTCCGGACAGGCGCGCCGCTCGCCCGCATCCAGAATGCCCGGATGACCAAGTCCTTCGATCTCGTTATCTTCGGCGCCAGCGGCTACACCGGGCGCCTCGTGGCCGAACACCTGTCGCGCCAGGCACCACCCGACCTGCGCTGGGCGCTCGCCGGACGGGACGCCAGCCGCCTGCTGGCCGTGCACAGTGACCTGCAACTGCCCGACGCCGTGGCTTGCCTCACGGTCGATGCCACCGACGAGTCGAGCCTTCGATCGCTGATGGCGCAGACGCGCCTGGTGATCACCACCGTCGGTCCTTACCAGCTGTATGGAAGTGCTCTGGTTGCAGCCTGCGCACAGGCGGGCGTGGACTACGTTGATCTCTGTGGCGAACCGGCGTGGATGCGTCAGATGATCGATACCCACGAGGTCCAGGCGCGGGGCAGCGGTGGGCGGATCGTGTTCTCGTGCGGCTTCGACTCCATCCCCTTCGACCTGGGCGTGTGGCTGCTGCAGGCGCAGATGCGTCAGCAGCACGGTCAGCCGGCAACGCAGGTGCATGGCCGCGTGCTGCGCATGAAGGGCACGTTCTCCGGTGGCACGGCGGCCAGCCTCCGGGCCACGTTGGCTGCGGCCCGCAGCGATCCCTCGGTGATGGCCTTGCTGCGCGATCCCTTCTCCCTGACGCCTGGATTCCAGGGACCGGCCCAGCCGCCTGGTCACAAGCCGGTCTATGACGAGCGCATGGGGTGTTGGCTGGCGCCCTTCGTGATGGCAGACATCAACACGCGCAACGTGCACCGGAGCAACCTGTTGCAGGGGCATGCCTACGGTGCGGACTTCCGCTACGACGAGATGCTGGTCACCGGGCCGGGCGAGCACGGCCAGGCGCGGGCCCACGCGGTGGCGGCGGACCGTTCGCTCGCGTCGGACGATGGTCCGCGACCGGGTGAAGGCCCGACGCGCGAGGAGCGCGAGGCCGGGCTCTACGAACTGCTGTTCGTCGGCCGCGATGACGCTGGCCACGAGGCCCGTGTCCGCGTCACCGGCGACCGCGATCCGGGCTACGGCTCGACGTCGAGGATGGTCGCCGAGGCGGCCCTGTGCCTGCTGGGCCGCGACGCCGTGGCCACACCAGGCGGCATCTGGACACCGGCCGCGGCCATGGGCCAAGCCCTGATCGACCGCCTGCAGGCGCGTGCGGGGCTGACCTTCGAGGTGCTGCCCGACTGATCACGTGGTCGCGTGCGTGGCGCGGCTTGCGGGTTGTCAAGCCTGGAGGGGCGCGGAGGCGGCATCCTTGACCCCCGTTGTTGCCACTGGTTCATCGCCGAGATGCCCGCAGACACTCGTTCACACCACGGGGCCATGGCCTGCCCTGCCCCGCCCGTGCCAGCAGCCCGCGCCCGCGCGGAAGCCCTGGACGGCCAATTGCACGCCATGATGGCGCCGCTGTGGGGCGGGCTGTCGCCGGTCTCGATGGCCCTGGCGGCTTCTGACTGGGCCTGGCATCTGGGCACGCAGCCCGCGCGCGCAGCCCATTTGGCCGCGCAGGCCTGGCAGCTGGGGCAGGCCGCCGCGATGGACGCGCTGACGCAGGCAACGCTGCCGGCCTCGGCCAGCGAGCGTCCTGACGACCAGCGCTTCACCGCCGATGCCTGGCAGCGTTGGCCCTGGAACGCGCTGGCCCGTCAGCACCTGGCGGCCGAACACTGGTGGCGCGATGCCACCGACCTGCGCGGCATGCAGGCCCACCACCGTGACGTCGTCGGCGCCTTTGCCCGCCAGTGGCTGGACATGCTGTCGCCCACCAACGCCGGTCTCGGCAACCCGGAGGTGCTGGCCGCCACGGTCGAACGCCAGGGCGGGAACCTCGTGGCCGGGCTGGCCCATGCGCAGGACAACTGGCGGGTTCAGCATGGCCTGCCGCGGCACTTCGACCACGGGCGCCATTTCGAACCCGGCCGCGATGTCGCTCTGACACCCGGCCGCGTGGTGCACCGCAACGCCCTGGTGGAACTGATCCAGTACAGCCCGACGACGCCCCGGGTGCAGGCCGAGCCGGTGTTCATCGTTCCCAGCTGGATCATGAAGTACTACATCCTGGACCTGTCGCCCCACGATTCCATGGTGCGCTGGCTGGTGGACCAGGGCCACACGGTGTTCATCCTGTCCTGGCGCAATCCGGACGCCGGCGATGCGTTGCTGGACATGGACGACTACCTGAACCTGGGCGTGTTCGATGCGCTGGCCGCCGTTGGCCGCCGCGTGCCAGGGCAGGCGGTGCACGCCATGGGCTACTGCCTGGGCGGCACGTTGCTGGCCATTGCCGCCGCCGCGCTGGCACGCCAGGGCGCGGCGGCGGGCGCCGACGCCCTGCCCCGGCTGGCGTCGATGAGCCTGCTGGCGGCCGAGACGGATTTCAGCGAGCCGGGCGAGATGGGCGTGCTGATCGACGAGAGCCAGGTCGCGCTGCTCGAGGACATGATGGCCGAGCGCGGCTACCTCAGCGGGCGGCAGATGGCCGGCAGCTTCCAGTTCCTGCATTCACGCGAACTGGTGTGGTCCGCCACCCTGCGGGAGATCTGGATGGGCGAGCCGCTGCGGCCGAACGACCTGATGGCCTGGAACGCGGACACCACGCGCATGCCCGCAGCCATGCACAGCCAGTACCTGCGGCGGCTGTACCTGCACAACGAACTGGCGCTGTCGCGGTATTGCGTGGAAGGCCGGCCGGTGTCGCTGCGCGACCTGCGGCTGCCGGTGTTCCTGGTCGGCACCGAGAAGGACCACGTGGCGCCCTGGCGCAGCGTCTACAAGCTGCATGGCCTGACCGACACCGAACTCACCTTCGTGCTGACCAGCGGCGGCCACAACGCGGGCATCGTCAGTGAGCCGGGCCATGCCGGCCGCCGCTGGCGGCAGGGCACCCGTCGGCCCGGCGACACCTGGCGGGCACCTTCGGACTGGGCGCAGACGGCCGAGTCCCACGACGGTTCCTGGTGGACGGCCTGGGACCACTGGCTCAAGGCGCATGGCACCCGCAAGCGGGTGCCGGCACGCGGGCTGACGGCGCGGGAAGGTCTGGGGCCGGCCCCGGGCCGCTACGTGCACCAGCGGTACGACGACTGAACGACCGTGGCAGCCGCCCTGCCCGCGCCGGTCTGCGCCACGGCGGAGTCCGCTGTGCACGGGCGGCGCGCCAC
This sequence comes from Rubrivivax albus, assembly GCF_004016515.1. Taxonomy (GTDB): domain Bacteria; phylum Pseudomonadota; class Gammaproteobacteria; order Burkholderiales; family Burkholderiaceae_C; genus Rubrivivax; species Rubrivivax albus. The sequence goes on along the minus strand of NZ_SACT01000009.1, from coordinate 198,348 downwards.
CTGCAATGTCAGCCGCTAGAGCCCGGCATCGGCGCGGCGGGTTCGACGCGCTCCCCATTGACATAGGCTACGCCGTCGCGCACCTCGATCAGCATCGGCCCGAAGCGCGATGCCCACACCACGCGAAGCACACCGGCGGTGGACAGTTCCAGCGCGGGTTCCGGCGATTCGCCGGGCGGGCAGACGAGGCGTTCGGGCAGCAGGGGTGCATTCATGCGGGCGGCGTGTGCAGGTGGGGCCACTGGTGGCGCGGGCGGTGCGGCCCGACCTGCCGGTTCCTGACTGCTCAATGGGCCGACAGCCACGCAGCCATCAACGACCCCAGGGCGGCCAGGCCAACCGCCATGCCGGCCAGACGGGTGGGCAGGCGGTGCCACAGGCTGCGGCGCACGAACAGCGGGCGCATGGTTTGGCGCCGCACGGTTCAGAACCAGGCCCACAGCCGCCACAGCCAGGTAGGCATCATGGGCGCGGACGGGTGATAGTGCTGGCGAAAGACGTGTTTCATGGCAACCTCCTGCCATGAACTGTACAGACACACAGTACTGGATGCAAGCTCAGTCTGGCGGTGTGCGCATCCCCGATGCCCGCGGCAGCACCAGCAGCGCCACGAAGCCGAGCAGACACAGGCCGCTGCTGAGCGCCATGGCGCCGAAGCCCCAGCCTTGCAGCGCCGCGCCGAAGACCAGTGGCGACGCCGCCTGGGCCAGCCGAGTCGGCGCCATCAGCAGCCCCTGCATCTGGCCGTAGCCCCGCGGGCCGAAGATGGCCAGCGGCAGCGTGCCCTTGGCGATGGTCATGATGCCGTTGCCCAGGCCGTGCAGGATGGCGAAGGCCGGTGCCGCCACCGGCCCCACGGTGGCCAGCACCACCACGCCCACCGGGTGGCCCAGGGCGGCCAGACGCGCCGACAGCAGCGGATGCAGACGCCGCAGCCAGCCGGCCTCCAGCAGGCGACCGGCCACCTGTGCCGGACCGATCAGCGTGCCCACGGCCACCGCGGCCGCCGCGCCGGCGCCGGCCAGCTGCAGCACCGCGGGCAGGTGCGACGCCATCGCGGTGCTGACGAACCAGGTGGCGGCGAAGACGAAGGACAGCAGCACGCCAGCGCGCAGCGGGTGGGCCAGTGGCGGCGGGTCGGTGAAGTCGGCGGCCGTGGCGGTGGCAGTCGGTGGCACAGTACTGCCCTCGGATTCCCTCTCGGCTTGCACGTTCGGCGCCGTCGACGGTGGCATCGGCGGTGCTTTCGGCAGGCTGGCGTTCAGCGGCACGCCCAGCCCGAGGTGCAGCAGCGCCCACACGCCGCAGGCCACGCGCCAGCCGAACTCCGCCTCCAGCCACGCGCTCAGCGGCCAGCCCACGGTGCTGGCGAAGCCGGCGATCAGTGTGATGCCGGTGATGCCGCCCCGCGCCCCATGGCCCCACAGGCGCACCAGGGTCGCGAAGCCAGCCTCGTACAGGCCAGCGCCCATGGCCGCGCCAATGAGCAGCCAGGCGGCGAACAGCGTCCACGGCCCCTGGGCCAGCGCCAGGCCGCCCAGGCCGGCGGCAAAGACCAGGTTGCTGGCGATCAGCACCGGCCGGCCGCCGCGCTGGTCGATGGCGCGCCCCGCAGCCGGCCCAACGGCCGCGGCCAGCAGCATGGCCAGCGAGAACGCGCCGAACACCGTGGTCGGCGCCACGCCCAGGTCGCGCGCCATCGGCACGGCCAGCAGCGCCGGCAGGTAGTAGCTCGACGCCCAGGCCAGCGTCTGCGCCACGCCGAGGCGGGCGACGACGGGCCAGCGGCGCGCCGGGGCGGTCAGGATGGCCTCAGGACGCGGTGGCGGCGCGGGCCGGCATGGCGGCCGGTGCGGAGTCGGCCAGCGCCGTGCCGCCGGCCAGCACGCGGTAGAGCAGCAGCGCGTTCTGCCGCTGCGCCAGCTCCAGCTGGATCACGGCCTGGCGGGCGGCAAGCGCCGAGCGCTCGGCGTCCAGGCGGTCCAGCAGGCTGGCGGCGCCGGCGGCCAGCAGCCGTTCGGCCAGGGCCAGGCGGCGCTGTTCGGCCTCGGCCTGCGCGCGCTGTGCGGCCAGCTGGTCGCCCAGCGTGGCGCGGGCGGCCAGGGCGTCGGCCACCTCGCGGAAGGCGGTCTGGATGCTCTTCTCGTACTGCGCCACCGCCAGCTCGCGCGCGACCTTGGCGGCCGCCAAGTTGGCTTCGTTGCGGCCGGCGTCGAACAGCGGCATCAGCAGCTGCGGCGCGAAGCTCCAGGCGCTCTGGTCGAACAGCGACTGCAGGTCGGTGCTGGCGAAGCCCAGGCTGCCGGTGAGCGCGATGCGCGGGAAGAAGGCCGCCCGCGCGACCCCGATGTTGGCGTTGGCCGCCACCAGCAGCTGCTCGGCCTGGCGCACGTCCGGCCGCTGCAGCAAGACCTCCGACGGCAGGCCCGCCGGCAGGTCGGCGTAGGCCACGGCCTGCAGCGGCGCGGCGGCCGGCAGGTCGGCCGGCAGCGGCCCGCCCAGCAGCAGCACCAGGGCATTGAGGTGCTGCTGGCGCTGGCGCTCCAGCGCCGCGGCGCTGGCCCGCGCCGCAGCGACCAGCGACTCGCTGGCGCGCAGTTCCGGCTCGCCGGCGGCACCTGCGTCGAACTTCAGCTTCACGAGCTTCAGCGAGGCCTCGCGCGACGCCAGCACCTGCTGGGTCAGGGCGATCAGCGCATCGTCGGCACGCAGCACGAGGTCCGCGTCGGCCACCGCGGTGACCAGGCTCAGCTGCACGGCGCGGCGGGCCTCGTCGCTGGCCAGCAGGCGGGCGGCGGCGGCTTCGCTGAGGCTCTTCACTCGGCCGAACAGGTCGAGCTCGAAACTCGTCACCTGCAGGCCGACGCTGTAGCTGCTGCTGGCGCTGCTGCGGTTGGCTGCGGCACCGGCGTTCAGCGTGGGCAGGCGGTCGGCCTGCTGCACGCCCAGCGCCGCGCGCGCCTGCTCGACGTTGAGCACGGCGATGCGCAGGTCGCGGTTGTTCGCCAGCGCGGCACGCACCAGGGCCTGGCTGCGCGCATCGGCGATGAAATCGGCCCAGGACAGCTGCGCGGCCGGCACGCCGGCGTCTGCCGCCGGTGCCGGGAAGGCGGCCGCCACCGGTGCGGCCGGGCGCTCGTAGGCCGGTGTCAGGGCGCAGCCGGCCAGCGCGGCGGCCAGGCCCAGAGCGCTCAGGGAAGATACACGGCGGGTCATCGGTCCTCCTGCGGCACGTGCAGGTTCTGGTTCTCGGTCTCGTGGCGGTCGAAGCGCTGCTGGCGCGCACTGGGCGGGAAGAAGCGCCGCACCACGGCGAAGAACAGCGGCACGAAGATCACGGCCAGCAGCGTTCCGCTGATCATGCCGCCCACCACGCCGGTGCCGATGGCGCGCTGGCTGGCCGACCCGGCCCCGGTAGCCAGGAACAGCGGCAGCACACCCAGCGTGAAGGCCATCGAGGTCATGATGATGGGCCGGAAGCGCAGCCTGGCCGCTTCCAGTGCGGCGTCGAACACCGCCCTGCCCTGCGCCTGCAGATCCTTGGCGAACTCGATGATCAGGATCGCGTTCTTCGCCGACAGACCGATGATGGTGATCAGGCCGACCTGGAAATACACGTCGTTGGACAGCCCGCGCCCCAGCGTGGCCAGCACCACGCCAAGCACGCCCAGCGGCACCACCAGGATCACCGCCAGCGGGATGGCCCAGCTCTCGTACAGCGCCGCCAGGCACAGGAAGACGGCCAGCACCGCGAACCCGTACAGGATCACGGCCTGGCTGCCGGCGATCTTCTCCTCGCGGCTGATGCCGGTCCACTCGTAGCCGAAGCCCGCGGGCAGCTGCGCCACCAGGCGTTCCATCTCGGCCATGGCGTCGCCGGTGCTGTAGCCCGGCGCCGCGGAGCCACCGACACGCATGGCCGGGTAGCCGTTGTAGCGGATGGTCTGCATCGCGCCGGTGACCCACTGCGTGCTCGCGAAGGCCGACAGCGGCACCAGGCCCCCGCGGCTGCTCGGGGCCGACAACTTCAGCAGGTCCTCCGGCTGCATGCGTGCCGGCGCGTCGGCCTGCACGACCACGCGCTGCAGGCGGCCGGCACTGGGGAAGTCGTTGACGTAGCTCGACCCCAGTGCGGTGGAGAGCGTCGCATTGATGGCGTCGAAGCTCACGCCCAGCGCGGCGGCCTTCTCGCGGTCAACGGTCAGCTGCAGCTGTGGTGCGTCCTCCAGGCCATCGGGGCGCACCTGGGTCACGACCTGGCTCTGGCGCGTCATGCCGATGAGCTGGTTGCGCGCGGCCACCAGCGCCTCGTGGCCGAGGCCGGCGCGGTCCTGCAGGCGCAGGTTGAAGCCGCTGGCCTGGCCCAGCTCGGGGATCGGCGGCGGGCTGAGCGGGAAGATGAAGGCGTCGCGGATGCCGGACAGCGCGCCGAAGGCCCGCCCGGCCAGCGCCTGCGCGCTCTGGCCCGGGCCGGTGCGTTCGTCCCAGGGCTTGAGCGTGACGAAGGCCAGCGCCGCGTTCTGCCCCTGGCCGCTGAAGCTGAAGCCCAGCACGCCGACCATGCTCTCGACCTCGGGCTGCTTGAGCATGAAGGCCTCGACCTGCTGCACCACGTCGCGGGCGCGCTCCTGCGTGGCGCCCGGCGGCAGCTGGATGCTCACGATCAGGTTGCCCTGGTCCTCGGCCGGCAGGAAGCTGCCGGGCAGGCGCATGTAGGCATAGCCCAGCACGCCCACCAGCACGGCGTAGATCACCATCAGCCGGCCGGCGCGCGGCAGCATGGCCTTCACACCCCGGCCGTAGCCGTCGGACGTGCGCGTGAAGGCCCGGTTGAACCAGGCGAAGGGCCCGCGGCGGGCGTGTTCATGCCCGGGTTCGATGGGCTTGAGCAGCGTGGCGCACAGCGCCGGCGTCAGACTCAGCGCCAGGAAGGCGGAGAAGGCGATCGCCGTGACCATCACCGCGGCAAACTGGCGGTAGATGTTGCCCACCGCGCCGGCGAAGAAGGCCAGCGGCACGAACACCGAGATCAGCACCACGGTGATGCCGACGATGGCGCCCTGGATCTGCCCCATGGCCTTGCGCGTGGCCTCGTAGGGCCCCAGGTGCTCGGTGGCCATGATGCGCTCGACGTTCTCCACCACCACGATGGCGTCGTCGACCACGATGCCGATCACCAGCACCATGCCGAACATCGTGAGCACGTTGATCGAGAAGCCCAGCGCCAGCAGCACGGCAAAGGTGCCCAGCAGGGCCACCGGCACCACGATGGTCGGGATGACGGTGTAGCGGATCTTCTGCAGGAACAGCAGCATCACCAGGAACACCAGGCCCACGGCCTCCACCAGGGTGATGGCCACCTGCTCGATCGAGATGCGGATGAAGCGCGAGCTGTCGTAGGGGATGGCGTAGCTCATCCCGGCCGGGAAGTAGCCCTTCAGATCTTCCATCTTGGCGCGCACGGCGGCCGCGGTCTCCAGCGCATTGCCGGTGGGCGAGAGCTGGATGCCGATGCCGGTGGACGGTTTCCCGTTCAGCCGCGCCGTGGTGGCGTAGGCCTGGGCGCCGAGCTCGATGCGGGCCACGTCGCGCAGGCGCACGCTGGAGCCGTCGGCATTGGCGCGCAGCACGATGGCGCCGAACTGCGCCGGCGACTTCAGCTGGCCGTCGACGGTGACCGTGGCCGAGATCCGCTGGCCGTCGACGATGGGCAGCTCGCCGATGCCACCCGCCGAAACCTGCGCGTTCTGCGCGCGGATGGCGGCCAGCACCTCGGCGCTGGACAGGGTGTAGCTGCGCAGCTTGGCCGGGTCAAGCCAGATGCGCATCGCGCGTTCGGTGCCGAACAGCTGCGCCTGGCCCACGCCGGGCACACGCTGCAGTTCCGGCAGCACGTTGCGCGACGCGTAGTCGCCCAGGGCCACCGGGTCCCAGGCCGGGTCGCTGGACGTCAGAATGGTGAAGAGCAGGAAGTTCGAGCGCGCCTTGTCCACGCGCACGCCCTGCTGCGTCACCGCGCTGGGCAGGCGCGGCGTGGCCCGCGAGACGCGGTTCTGCACCTCCACCTGCGCCAGGTCGGCGTTGGTGCCCGGCTCGAAGCTCAGTGTGATGCTGCCGCTGCCGTTGGCCTGGGCCACGGTCTCCATGTAGATCAGGCCGGGCGCGCCGTTCATCTCGCGCTCGATGACGGCCAGCACGGCGTCTTCCAGCGTCTGCGCCGAGGCGCCCGGATAGGCCGCGCTGACGACGATGGACGGCGGCGCCACCGGCGGGTACTGCGCGATCGGCAGCTGCTTGATCGCCACGCCGCCCATCACCATGATGAACAGCGCGATCACCCACGCGAAGATGGGGCGGTCGATGAAGAACTTCGACATGGCGGGTCCCGGCTCAGCGGCTGGCGGCCGAAGCCGGTGCCGCTGCTGCTGCGGACGCCGCCGACGGCGGCGTCCACGGCACCGGGTTCACCGGCGCGCCGGGCACGAACATCTTCTGGAAGCCATCGACGATCACGCGTTCGCCCGGCTGCAGGCCGCCGGTGACGATCCACTGGCCGTCCTGCGCGCCGGCCACGCTGATCTTGCGTGGGGCCGGCTTGTTGCCCTCGCCCACCACCAGCACCGTGTCGCCCTGCTGGGTGCGCGTGACGGCCTGCTGCGGCAGCAGCATGGCCTGGGGCAGCGTGGCCTGTGCCAGGCGCACGCGCACGAACTGGCCCGGCAGCAGCAGACCCTGCGAGTTGGGCACCTCGGCGCGCAGCGTCACCTGGCCGGAACTGGCGTCCACGCTCAGATCGCTGAACAGCAGCCGCCCAGGCTGAGGCAGCACGCTGCCGTCGTCCAGCACCACCTGAACAGGCACACTGTCGCCGCTGCTGCGCTGCATGCGGCCGGCGGCCAGCGCCTGGCGCAGCGCCAGCAACTCGTTGGCCGACTGCGTGAAGTTGACGTACACGCGGTCCACCTGCTGGATCACCGCCAGCGGCGTGGCCTCGGCCGCGCTGACCAATGCGCCTTCGGTGACCAGGGCACGACCGATGCGCCCGGCGATCGGCGCCGTCACCTGCGCGTAGCCGAGGTTCAGGCGCGCCGTCTGCACGGCCGCCTTCGCGGCGGCCACGTCGGCTTCGGCGGTCTTCTGCGCCGCCAGCGCGGCCGCGTAGTCCTGGGCGCTGATGGCCCTGGCCTCGGCCAGCGGGGCGTAGCGTTCGGCCGTCAGCCGCGCCTGGGCGGCGCCGGCCTCCGCGCGCTGCTGCTGCGCCTGGGCGCTGGCCAGGGCTGCCTCGTAGGGGGCGGGGTCGATGCGGTAGAGCGCCTGCCCGGCCTTGACGTCGCTGCCTTCGCTGAACTGGCGTGCGGTGACGATGCCGGTCACGCGTGCGCGCACCTGCGCCGTGCGCCGGGCCTCGACGCGGCCCGGCAGCTCCTGTTGCAAGGCGACGCCCTGGGGCTGCACCGCCAGCACACCCACCGGTGCCGGTGGTGGCGCCCCACCGCCCGCCGTGGGCGCACCACCGCCGCCGCAGGCGGCCAGCAGGGCCGCCATGGCGGCCAGGGTGATCAGGGTCAGTGAGCGCGGGGCTCGAACGGGCGACGAGGCCATCGGAAATCCTTGTGGGGTCCGGTCTGGAAATGAGGCGCATCAAGCGCTGGACGTGACATCAGTATACATACAGTCTAGAATGTATGAATTACGTTCCTGTCATCTGCTGCACTGCCGCAAGGTGACGCTGTCGCTGCTCAATCACTCGATGGTCCGCCGCACCAAGGCCGAAGCCGAAGCCACCCGCACCGCGATCCTGGACGCCGCCGAGCGCCTGTTCGAGGCGCGTGGGGTCTCGCGCACCTCGCTGCAGCACATCGCGGCCGAAGCAGGCGTGACCCGTGGCGCGGTCTACCACCACTTCGCAGACAAGGCCCAGCTGTTCGACGCGATGATGAAGCGCGTCAAGCTGCCGATCGAGCAGGCGCGCGCCGCGCTGGAGGCCTGCCCCGGCCACGAACCCCTGGTGCGTCTGCGCACGCTGCTGTGCGACACGCTCCGCCGCGTTGCCGACGACGCGCAGACCCAGCGCGTGTTCGAGATCGCGCTGCACAAGGTGGAGACGGTGGACGAACTCAGCAGCGTGCGCACGCGGCACCGCGAGGCGGTGGCCGAGCACATCGCCACCATCGCGCGCTGCCTGGAGCATGCGGACCTGCCAGCGCAGGATGCCATCGCGGTACACGCCCTGGTGGTAGGTCTGATGCAGACCTGGCTGCTGGACCGCGGCAGCTTCGACCTCGTGGCCGTGGGGACCGATGCCGTCGATGCGCTGCTGGATGGGCTGGCCGGCCGGGTCAACGCGCCCGCAGGTTGAGGACGTTGGCGGCCACGATCACCGCCATGCCGGCCAGTGCCAGCGCGTCCACCCGTTCGCCATAGAGCCACCAGCCCAGCAGCGCCACCAGCGGCAGGCGCAGGAAGTCCACCGGCATCACAGCCGCCAGTTCCGCCAGCTTGAGCGCACGCGCGATGCAGTAGTGCGCACTGAGCGCGGTCAGGCCCACGAGCAGGATCCAGGGCCACTGGCCCCAATCCGGCGGCTGCCACGTCCACAGCGCCCCAGCGGTGGCCAGTGGCAGCTGCACCACGGTCATGTAGAACAGGATCGCCAGCGGCGCGTCGGTCGGCGCCAGCCGCTTGGTGGCCAGGTAGCTCAGCGCGTAGGCCACCGCGCCGCCCAGCGCCGCCAGCGACGCCCACTGCAACAGGCCGGCCCCGGGCCGCAGGATCATCAGCACGCCGGCCAGGCCCAGGACGATCAGGCCTGCGCGCTGTGCCGTCAACCGTTCGCGCAGGAGCAGTGCAGCCAGCAGCGCGGTCCACAGCGGAATGGTGAACTCGATGGCGAACACGCTGGCCAGCGGCAGTGCGCCGATGGCGAAGAACCAGCCGAACTGCCCGCCCAGGTGGGCCAGGTTGCGCCCCACGTGCAAGCCCAGGCGCCGCGTGTGCAGCACCCGCCAGCCGGCATGCCACGCCAGCGTGCCCACGATCACCAGACCGACCACGCTGCGGAAGCACAGGATCTGGAACGTGCTCAGCGTGGCCGACAGTTCCCGCCCGGAGAGCGCCATGAGCAGGAAGGACAGCACGGCGCCGCCCATCCATGCCACGCCACGCCAGCGAGCAGCCAAAGCCTGGGATCCGCTCTTCGGTCCGGTCGCGGTCATCGACATCGCCCGATTGTGAAGGCGGCGCCGTTGAAACCCGGTGCGGCCGAACGCCCACACGCCGGCGCCCGTGGCCAGGCTCTGGCACGATCGGAGGCGATTCCCCCTTCCCGCCCGGCGCGGTCCGCCGCGCCTGCCACTCTGTCTCGATGCCCCATCTGCTTCTCCGCCGCGCCTTGCCCTCGATGCTGCTTGCGATGGCCCTGCCGGTCCTGGCACAGAAGGCGCCGCCGGCAGCGCCGGTCATCACCGCCGCCGTGCGCAGCGTGGCCGACGACGTGGCGCTGGAACTGGTGGGCAGCGGCCTCGCACGCCGTGCGGCCACGCTGCAGGCGGCTGCCGCCGGCGAGGTGACGCGGGTGGCGTTCCGCGCCGGTGACCGGGTGCGCGCCGGCCAACTGCTGTTGACCCTGGACGACCGCGCCGAACGGCTGGCGGTCCAGCAAGCGGAAACCCGCCTGGCCGCGGCGCAGCGGCTGCGCGACCGCTATGCACCGCTGGACGGCACCGGCGCCCTGCCCCAGACGCAGATCGACGACGCCGAGTTGGCGCTGCGCGAAGCCGAGCTGGCGTTGTCCCAGGCGCGCGAGGCGCTCCGCGACCGCCGCGTGCTGGCGCCGTTCGACGGCATCGTGGGCCTGGCCGCGCTGCAGCCGGGCGATCGTGCCGAAGCCGGTGCCACGCTGACAACCATCGACGACCGGCGCGTGCTGCGCGTGCGGTTTGCCGTGCCGGAGCAGCACCTGGCGCGAGTCAGGCCAGGGCAGCCGGTGGCGGTGACGACGCCGGCACACGGCGCGCAGCGCTTTGCCGGCAAGCTGGTGCAGATCGACAGCCGCGTGGACGCGTTGGCCCGCACCGTGTCGCTGGAGGCCGAGGTGCCCAACCCCGACGACCGCTTGCGCCCCGGCATGTCCTTCGCTGTGCAGCTGGCCTTGCCGGGCACGCCCCGGCCGGCCGTGCCGGAGCTGGCCCTGCAGTGGGACCGCGACGGTGCCTTCGTCTGGCAAGTGCGGGACGGCAAGGCAGCGCGGGTGCCCGTGCGGCCGCTGCGGCGGCAGGATGGCATCGTGCTGCTGGAAGGCCAGCTGCGCGACGGTGACCTCGTCGTGGTCGAAGGCGTGCAGCGGTTGCGCGACGGGCGCGCGGTGGAGGTCGTCGGCCGCAACGGCGGGGCGCCGGCGTGAGCCCGGGTGACAACGCCCCGCCGGCCGCCGACCGCGCCACCGACCTGCCCGCGCTGAGCATCCGCCGCCCCTGGCTGGTGGTGGTGCTGAACCTGCTGATCGTCATCGCCGGCCTGGGTGCGCTGCGCGGCGTGGAGCTGCGCGAGCTGCCCAACGTCGACCGCCCCATCGTCGCCGTGCGCGCCGACTTCCCCGGGGCGGCGCCGGAGACGCTGGACGCCGAGGTCACGCGCGTGCTCGAAGGCGCGGCCGCCCGCGTGCCCGGCGTGGTGCAGGTGCGCGCCGGCAGCGAGGAAGGCAACCTGCGCGTCATCCTCGAGTTCAGCCCCGACGTGAACCTGGTGGACGCCGCCAACGATGTGCGCGACGCCATCTCGCGCGTCGAGTCGCAGCTGCCCGCGGGCGTGCAGAACCTCAGCATCGTCAAGGCCGACGCCGACGCCGAGCCGGTCATCCAGCTGGCCGTGGCCAGCCGCGTGCTGTCGGTGGACCAGCTCACGCGGGCGGTGGAGGAACAACTCGAACCGGAACTGGTGGCCGTGCCCGGCGTGGCCGACGTGACCCTGTTCGGCGGCCGCGAGACGGTGATGCGCGTGCGCCTGGACCCGGCCCGCCTGGCGGCGCGCAACGTGGCCGTGGACGAGGTCGTGGCCGCGCTGCGCAGCGCGCGCGCCGATGTGCCGGCCGGCAGCCTGCAGGGCGGCGAGTTGCAGGTGCTGGTGCGCGCCAACGCGTCGCTCACCGAACCCGGGCAGCTGGGCGCGCTGCAGCTGCGGCCCGGCGTGTACCTGCGCGACCTGGCCGACATCGTGCTGGCGCCGGCCGACGCCACGGCCTACGTGCGGCTGGACGGGCGCAACGTCATCAACGTGGGCGTCGTGCGCCAGGCGCAGTCCAACAGCGTGGCCATCTCCGAAGGCGTGCGGCGCGTGGTGGAGCGCATCAATGCGCGTGGCGAGGCGCTGCAGGTCAGCGTGGTGGCCGACGAGGCCATCTTCATCGAAGGTGCGCTCAGCGAGGTGGTGGCCAGCCTGCTGATCGCCGCGGTGGTGGTGGTGGCCGTGGTGGGCCTGTTCCTGGGCCGCTGGCGGCCCACGCTGGTGCCGGCGGTGGCGATCCCGATCTCGCTGATCGGCACCCTGGCGGCCATCTGGCTGCTGGGCTTCTCGCTGAACCTGCTGACCCTGCTGGCCCTGGTGCTGGCCAGCGGCCTGGTGGTGGACGACGCCATCGTGGTGCTGGAGAACATCCAGCGCCGGCGCGCCGCCGGCCTGGGGCCGCGCGCGGCGGCGGTGCTGGGCACACGGGAGGTCTTCTTCGCCATCATGGCCACCACGGCCACGCTGGTGGCGGTGTTCGTGCCCATCTCCTTCCTGCCGTCCACCACCGGGCGGCTGTTCACCGAGTTCGGCTGGGTGATGGCCATCGCGGTGATGCTGTCCAGTTTCGCGGCCCTCTCGCTGGGGCCGATGCTGGCCGCGCGCATCCCGCCCGACGGGCCGCCCGGGCCGGTGCAACGATCGCTGGCGCGCATCGGCCGTCCGGTCGCGGCGGGCTACACGCGGGCGCTGGCCTGGGCGCTGCGGCGGGCCTGGGCCGTGTTCGCGCTGTGCCTGGCGTTGGGCGCCGGTGCACTGTGGCTGCACCAGAGCCTGCCGAGTGAACTGGCCCCAGCCGAGGACCGCGGCGTGCTGCGCATCCGCCTGGACGGCCCCGACGGTGCCGCGCTGGCCTACGCCGACCGCCAGCTGGACCTGGCCCTGCCGCTGCTGCAGCCGCTGGTGGACGAGGGCCTGGTCACGCAGGTGTTCACCATCACCGGACGCTGGGACCCGCACCGCGCCGAGATCATCGCGCCGCTGGCCGACTGGGCCGACCGTGAGGTCACGCAGCAGCAGGTGGCCGCGCGTCTGCAGCCGCTGCTCGACCGCCTGCCAGGGGCCCGCGTGCGGGTGTTTGGCGGTGGCAGCAGCCTGGGCGGTGGCGGGCCCAGCGACGGCAGTGTGCGCATGGCGATCACCGGCGACACGCACGCGGCGATCGCCGAGCAGGCCTTCGCCTTTGCCGCGGCCATCGAACGCGAGATCCCGGCACTGCAGGACCTGCGCGTGGACTGGAACGTGTCACAGCCGCAGCTGGGCCTGCAGGTGGACCGCGAGCGCGCCGCGGCGCTGGGTGTGCCGGTGGCGGGGCTGGACGCCGCGCTGCGCGCGCTGGTGCAGGGCTACGAGGTCGACGAACTCAGTCGAGGCGACCGCGCGGTGCCGGTGTTCGTGGAGTCGGCCCGGCGCGCCGCCACCGACCCCAGCGACCTGCTGATGTTCCAGGTGCGCGCCGCCGACGGCCGCCTGGTGCCGCTGGCGCAGTTCGTACGTTTCGAGGAAGGTGCCATCGCCGCCGAGCTCAACCGCTTCGGTCAGCGCCGAGCGGTGGAGATCGACGCCGCCGTGGCCGCCGGCGTACCGCTGCAGCAGGTGGTGGACCAGCTGCGCGCGCTGGCCACGCGCGAGCTGCCGCCGGAAATGGGCCTGCTGTTCCGTGGCGATGCGGCCACGCTGGAGGAAACGGCCCGTGATGTGCAGCTGACCTTCGCCATCGCGCTGCTGGTGGTCTTCCTGGTGCTGGTGGCGCAGTTCGAGAGCGTGACCAGCGCCACCGTGGTGCTGTCCACCGTGCCGTTCGGGCTGGCGGCGGCCGTCTACGCGATGACCTTCGGCGGCGTGTCGCTGAACCTCTACAGCCAGATCGGCCTGCTGCTGCTGGTAGGGGTGATGGCCAAGAACAGCATCCTGATGGTGGAGTTCGCCGACCAGCTGCGCGACCAGGGCCGCAGCGTGCGCGACGCGGCCTTCGAGGCCGCCACCACGCGGCTGCGGCCGATCATGATGACCATGGTCTCTACCGTGCTGGGCGCGCTGCCGCTGCTGCTGTCGGCCGGGCCGGGGGCGGAGGCGCGCGTGTCCATCGGCGCGGTGATCTTCGGGGGCCTGTCGCTGGCGGCGCTGTTCACGCTCTTCCTGACGCCGGTGCTGTACCTGGGCATCGCGCGCTGGTCGGCGCCGCGGGCGCGACAGGGTGAGCAGCTTGCGCAGGAGATGCAGGCCGCCAGCGGCGGCGACTGACGGGCCGGTGCGCTCAGCGTGGCGGCGGCAGCGGTTCGCCGCCGGCACGCCGCCACAGCCAGGACAGGCCGCGCTTCACGTCGGGCCGGCTGCCGATCTGTCGCGATTCGGCCAGCGGCACCACCGGGCTGCGCCGCTCGGCCACGGCAAAGCGGAAGATGTAGGCCGGCTCCTGGCCCATGCGCAGGTCGGTGATGCCCAGCTGGCCGCTCTGCTCCCACATCGCCCAGAAGCCCTTGCTGAAGGCCTGGATGCGCTGCACGCCATCCTGAGCGCCGATGTCGGCGGCCAGCGCGGTGCCGCGGTCGAAACGGTCGAAGCGGATGGCGTCGCCCTCGTCCAGCAGCGAATGGAAGCCCTCGTGGTAGTGCGCACCGTCCACGGCCACCACGCGCCAGAGCACGGTGTTGAAGGCGGTGGGCGTCACCAGCAGGTGCTCGGCACGGATGCCCTGTACCGCCAAGGCCTTCTGCGCCGTGTCGGTCACGGCTGCCTGGGCCGCCACTGTCCATCCCAGGTAGGCGGTGCTGAGCATCAAGCCGACAGCGTTGGCCCGCCGCCCCTGCCCCGCCGATGAACTCAGCGCCCACACCACGCCCACGAGCAACGGCAGCGTGTACAGCGGGTCGATGATGAAGATGCTGCCGACGCCGAAGGGGTGGTCGCTGAACGGCAGCGCCAGCTGGGTGCCGTAGACCGTCATCGCGTCGAGCAGCGGGTGCGTCACCAGCACCAGCCACATCGCCCACCACCAGCGTCGCCAGCGGTCCCACTCGCCGCTCAGCCGAGCGACCACCATCGCAAAGGGCAGCGAAAACAGCGTCAGCCAGAACGGCGCATGCGTCTCTGCGCGATGCAGCACCATGTTCAGGATCGGGTCGCCGTGGTCGATCAGCACGTCCAGGTCGGGCAAGGTGCCGGCCACGGCGCCCCAGGCGGCGGCCTTCCAGGGTGCCGTGCGGCGACCCATGGCTGCGACGCCGACGGCGGCACCCAGCGCGATCTGCGAGAGGGAATCCATGGCCGGATTCTGTCGCCCCACTCCTTCCACCGCTGGCAGAGGCTCATTCCCGGGCCGCTCGAATGCGGTGCTGCAGCATCGTCACCCGCCCCTAGCCCTAGGGTTTGCCGGCCCGGCGAGCGAGGCATAGAACCCGGCAGGTGATCGACACCGCGCTGCAATTCCTGGCCGACGAGGCCAACGCCCACCTGTTGCGGCGGACGGGCAGCGAGCTCGGTGCGGTGACGCCGGGCACGGTGGTGGACGACGCCGGCCGCTGGACGGGGCCGATGGACACGACCCGGCTGCTGATGTTCCAGGTCGAGGAGGAACGCGCACTGCGCAGCCAGCTGCCGGAGCGCACCCTCGTCGGTGGCCGCGAGGTCAGCCTGCCGCCGCCGCTGCGGCTGAACCTGGTGCTGTTGTTCGCCGGCCGCTTCCAGCAGTACGGCACCGCGATGCGCACCCTGTCGCACCTGATGGCCTTCTTCCAGGCCCGCCCGGTGTTCAGCGCCGCCGAGTCGCCGGATCTGCCGCCGGGCGTGGAGCGGCTGACGATGGAACTGCTGAGCTGGGGGCCGGAGCAGGTCAGCCAGATGTGGTCGGCCATCGGCGCGCGGCAGCTGCCGTCGGTGCTGTACCGGTTGCGCATGGTGGTGCTGCAGGACAGCGAGCCGCAGGGCACGGGCTTGCCGATCACGGTGATCCAGGCCTCGGTCGGCGGACGCTAGGGGCATCGGCATGGCCCGCATCGCGTTCCGCACCCTCTGGACCCTGGAAGTGCGGCATGCGTTCTGGGGCGGGATCACCGATGCACTGCGCTTCGTCGTGCCGCCAGCCACGCAGCAGCGCCTGGCGGGTGTGCACGCGATGGCGCGGGAGCGCGGTGGTCGGCTCCATGTCCTGATGGAGGTGGACGAGGCCGATGCACCCCGGGCACCGCTGACCGGCGTGAACCTGAGCTTCGGGCTCGTGCCGAGCAGCACGGCGTTTGCCGGTGTGACCGCGGACGACGGCATCGCGCCCGGTCTGGTGCGCGCCTGGGACAACAGTGCCGACCCGGACACGCTCGCCGGCCCGCAGGGCCTGCAGGTCACCGGCCACCGGCCGCGCCTGTCGGCCGAGGACACCGCCCGTCCGTTGGCGATGCGGCTGTTCGACGCCGCCGGCGCGCTCGTCATGCAGACCGAACTGCAGGCCGCTGACGACGGCTGGACCCTGCCGATGGCGCTGCCACGGGGCGACTGGTTCGTCGAGGAACAGGGCCTGGGGCCGCCGGTGCGGCGCCGCCTGCGCGTCGATCCCGACCTGCAGGGCCTGTGGGGCCTGCTCGACCTCAACGTGGCCGCCAGTCACGTTGCAGCGGGCCACACCTTCACGCTGGACTTCGCCGCGGCGAGCGACACACTGCGCTACTACGTGGTGGCCTCGCACTTCGACGAAGCGCAGTTCGCGCAGGTCAACGTGGTCGATGCCGGTGCGGTGGCCGACGCACGGCCGGTGATCGAGTTCGACCGCATCGCCGCCGCCGGCTTCGGTGCCAGCCACCTGGGCACCGACCTGCTCGACCCCGCGGGCGACGCCCGCATCGCGCTGTTCCAGTCGCGCGCGGCGGTGGCGCGGCGCGCCAGCGGCCCGCGCGGCCTGCAACTGCAACGCAACGGCGACGTGCTGGTGGGCCACCTGCCCCAGCCCGGCGCAGACCGTCACGACGCGCAGTTCGTCGTTCACCTCAGCCAGCCCTGAACCCGAGGAGTCGCACGCCATGCCGACCTACAGAACCCCGGACGTCTATGTCGAGGAGATCTCGGTCTTTCCACCGTCGGTGGCCGAGGTCGAGTCGGCCATTCCCGCCTTCGTCGGCTACACGTCCACGGCCACCAGGGTGCTCGACGGCGACCTGTTGAACCGCCCGACCAAGATCTACAGCTTCGCGGAGTTCGAGCAGCACTACGGCCCGCCGGCCGGGCCAGCCATCGGCGTGGCCCTCACCGGCCCGGCGGCCGATGGCTACACCGCGGTGGTCACGCCGCCGGCCACGCCGCACCTGCTGTGGTACGCGGTCAAGATGTTCTTCGACAACGGTGGTGGCAAGTGCTACGTGGTGTCGGTCGGCGACTACAGCGCAGCGCCGGACGCCGTGGCCCTGGAAGCCGGCATGGACCTGGTGGCGCTCGAAGACGAGCCCACCCTGCTCGTCTGCCCCGAGGCCGCGGGCCTCGGCGGCACGGGCTACGACGACGTGGCGCAGAACATGCTGGCCCAGTGCGGCCGCCTGGGCGACCGCTTCGCCATCCTCGACCTCTTCGGTGGTGCGGGTGCGCAGGACAACGCAGCCCTGCTGGCCAACCGCGCGCGTGTGGGCAACCAGCACCTCAAGCATGGCGCGCTGTACTACCCGCACCTGCGCACGTCCTACAACCACCATGTGCTGCCGGACGAAAGCAACGTCTCGGTCACCATCACCGAGCCGCCCGGCCCGGCCGGCGCCCCGGTGACGCTGGCCGAACTGGGCGACCCCACCGATGCGGCCTGGAACACGGCGGCCTACAACGCCGCCAAGGCCGCGCTGGCCGATCACTACGTCGTCGTGCCGCCCAGCGGTGCCGTGGCGGGCGTCTACGCCGCCACCGATACCGCGCGCGGCGTCTGGAAGGCGCCGGCCAACGTCGGCCTCATGAACGTCGTCGAGCCCATGGTGCGGCTGGACAACGCGCGCCAGGACGAACTCAACGTCGACCCGACCACCGGCAAGTCCATCAACGCCATCCGCGCCTTCGCCGGCAAGGGCACGCTCGTCTGGGGTGCGCGCACGCTGGCCGGCAACGACAACGAATGGCGCTACGTGCCGGTGCGGCGCTTCTTCACGATGGTCGAGGAGTCGATCAAGAAGAGCACCTACTGGGCGGTGTTCGAGACCAACGACGCGAACACCTGGGTCAAGGTGCGCGGGATGATCGAGAACTACCTGACGCAGAAGTGGCGCGAAGGCGCGCTGGCCGGCGCCACCACCAAGGACGCCTTCTTCGTGCGCTGCGGCCTGGGCACGACGATGAACGCGCAGGACATCCTCGAAGGCCGCATGAACGTCGAGATCGGCATGGCCGTGGTGCGGCCGGCCGAATTCATCATCCTGAAGTTCTCGCACAAGCTGCAGACCAGCTGACCCGCGAAGGAAGGACACTGTCATGCCCCAGCAATATCCGCTGCCCGCCTTCCACTTCTCCGTCCAGTGGGGCGGCACGCGCATCGGCTTCACCGAGGTGGCCGGCCTCACCCAGGAGAACCAGGCCATCGAGTACCGCGACGGCTCGTTCCCCGAGTACTCGTCGATCAAGATGCCCGGCCTGCGCAAGTTCAGCAACCTCACACTCAAGCGCGGCATCGTCAAGGCGGACAACGAGTTCTTCCAGTGGCTGTCCACCGTGAAGCTCAACACCGTCGAGCGGCGCGACATCGTCGTCGCGCTGCTCAACGAGAACCACGAGCCGGTCATGGTCTGGAAGGCGCACAACGCCTTCCCGGTGAAGGTGGAAGGGCCGGCGCTGAAGGCCACCGGCAACGAGGTGGCCATCGAGTCCATCGAGCTCGCGCACGAAGGCCTCGAACTCCAGAACGAGTGACGGCACGCCGATGTACACGCCGCCGGTCGGCTTTCACTTCCGCGTCGAGGTGCTCGGGCTGGACGCCCCGAAGTCCGACGACCTGCGTTTCGTCGAGGTCGGCGGGCTGTCGGTGGAAAGCGGCACCGAGGAGGTGCCCGAAGGCGGCGAGAACCGTTTCACGCAGCGCTACCCGGGCCGCATGAAGTACGGCGATCTGGTGCTCAAGCGCGGCCTGCTCAGCGCCAGCAGCGTCTGGGAGTGGGCGCGCAAGGCGATCGACGACTTCGACATCGAACCGCGGGACGTCGACGTCACGTTGCTCGACGCCGAGCACAACCCGCTCGTGACCTGGCATGTCGTCGGTGCCTACCCCGTCAAGTGGGCGCTGTCGGAGCTCAACGCCACCGCGAACGCCTTCGTCGTCGAGACGCTGACGCTCGCCTACCGCCATTTCCGCGTCGATCGCGGATGAAGGTTGCCCATGCCTGTCGAGATCACCGAAGTCGTCATCCAGGTCAGCGTGGACAACGCCACCGGCGGCGGCGCCGCATCGCCCCCGGCACCGGCTGACGACCGGCAGGCGCTGGTGGCCGAATGCGTCGAGCGCGTGCTGGAAGTGCTGCGCCAGCGCCAGGAGCCCTGAACCATGGCGGGTGGGCGGCTCGAGAAACTGGTCGTGCGGGCGTACAGCACGCCCGACCATGCCGAGTCATCCCTGGTCGGCACCTTCACCGCCTACGTCAACCCGTCGGAGCTGACGCTGGCCTGGGAGATGGAATACGACAGCGGCCAGGGCTCCGGCACCACCGGCGCGCGCATGGACTTCAGCAAGGTCAAGCCCGGCGAACTGCAACTGGCCTTCTTCCTCGACGGCACGGGCGCCAATGGCGTGAAGATCGACGTGCAGGAACAGGTCGACGCCTTCACCACCCTCACCGGCTACAACGGAGACATCCACCGCCCGAACTACCTGCTGGTGGCGTGGGGCACGATCCAGGTCAAGCGCTGCGTGCTCAAGAGTGCCTCGGTGGCCTACAAGCTGTTCAAGCCCGACGGCACGCCGCTGCGGGCCACCATCAGCGCCACCTTCGTCGACGCGGTGGAGGACCAGACCCGTGTCGCCCTGGCGCAGGACAGTTCACCCGACCTGACGCATGTGCGTGTGCTGCGCGCCGGCCAGACACTCGCCGGCCTGTGCCACGAGATCTACGGCGACGCCACGTTGGGCGTGAAGGTGGCGCGGGTCAACGGCCTGGACGGCCTGCGCCGGCTGCCCGCCGGCACACGGCTGCGTTTCCCGCCACTGGACCGGTAGCACCATGCCGGTGGCCGAGCGCACCCTGCCGATTGCGGCCACGCACCGCGAGTTCAGAGTGCTCGTCGGCGGCGAGCCCGTGCCGCGCGAGCACGCGTTGCAGGCGGTGTCCATCGTGGCGCTGGCCAACCGGGTCGCCAGCGCGCAGCTGAGCTACGTCGACGGCAGTGCCGCGGCCGGCAGCTTCGCCCTGGCCGACAGCGCGCTGTTCGACCCCGGCGCGGCGGTCGAGATCCGTGCCGGCAGCGGGCGCGACCTGACCACGCTCTTCGTCGGCCAGGTCACCGGTGTGCGGCTGCGCATGCGCGAGTCTGCTCCGCCGCTGCTGCAGGTGGACTGCCGGCATGCGGCCACGGGCCTGACCGTGGCCCGCCGCAGCGCCGTCTTCCAGGACCAGACGGACAGCGACGTCATCGAGTCGCTGCTCTCGGCGGCCGGCGTGTCGGCCGAGGTGACCACCACGACGGTGCGGCACCCGCAGCTCGTGCAGCACGACTGCAGCGACTGGGACTTCATCGTCGCCCGCGCCCGCGCCTGCGGTCTGAACCTCTGCACCCGCGCCGACCGCCTGGTGGTCGTCGGGCCCGAGCTTGGCGGCGCCGTGGCCGAGCTGCGCTTCGGCGCCACGCTGCTGGCCTTCGACGGCGAGGTCGACGCCCGCCTGCAGGCGCAGGCGCTGCAGGTGGCCAGCTGGCAGCCGGACCAGCAGGCGGTGGACCTGGCCGACGCCGCCGACCCGGGTTTCGACGCCCCGGGCAGCTTCGCACCCGACACCCTGGCCGAGGCCGCCGGCGCCGCGGAGCGTGTGCTGCGGCACGCGGCCCTGCACACCGACGAGGCGGCCCTGCTGGCGGGCAGCACCTGGCTGCAGGCCCAGGCCAGCCTGCTGCGCGGCCGCGCCAAGTGCGCCGGCCTGGGCACCGTGCAGCCGGGCGACACGGTCACGCTGGCCGGCCTGGGCCAGCGCTTCGACGGCGACGCCCTGGTCACCGGCGTGCGCCACGACATGGACACGCAGCAGGGCTGGAAGACGCACCTCCAGCTCGGCCAGCCAGCGCCCGACGAGGCCCACGCGCAGCGCCTGCAACAGCGTCGTGCGGCCAGCCTGCTGGCGCCCGTCTCGGGCCTGCAGTGCGGCGTGGTCACCGAGATCGACGACCCCGACGGCGAATTCCGCGTGCGCGTGCGGCTGCCGCTGGTGGATGCCGGCGGTGCCGGCCTGTGGGCGCGGCTGCTGGCCACGGACGCCGGCGACGAACGCGGCTGGGTCTTCCGGCCGGAGGTCGGCGACGAGGTGCTGGTGGGCTTCCTGGACGAGGACCCGCGCCATCCGGTGGTGCTGGGCATGTTGCACTCCAGTGCCCATCCGGCACCGATGCCGCCCGACACGGCCAATGACCACAAGGGCTATCGCAGCCGCAGCGGCATCGAGTTGCTGTTCGACGACGGCACCGGTGCGCTGACGCTGCGCACGCCGCGGGGCAACACCCTGGTGCTCGACGACGGCGCCGGCGGCATCACGCTGGAGGACCAGCACGGCAACCGCATCGTGCTCGACGCCGGTGGCGTGCAGATCCGCAGCGCGTCCGCGCTGTCCATCGAGGCCACGAGCACCGGCGCGCTGGAAGCCGGCGCCACGCTGGACCTCAAGGGCGGCGCCACGGTCACCGTGGCCGGTGCGCAGGTGCAGCTGGGCTGACGGGACTGACGAACTGAACGCCATGGCCAGCCGCGACGACGTCCCCCATTTCCTCGGCCGTGGCTGGGCCTTCCCGCCGTCCTTCGACGGCGGCGGGGTGGCCATGGTCGACGACGAGGCCGACATCCGGCAGAGCCTGCAGATCCTCTTCGGCACCCTGCCTGGCGAGCGCCCGCTGGCGCCGGACTTCGGCCTGGACCTGTCGGCCCTGCTGTTCGAGCCGCTGTCCACCACCTTGCGCACCCTGCTCGAGGACCGCATCCGCACCACGCTGCTGGTGCACGAGGCGCGCATCCGGGTGTTGGCGCTGTCGGTGGACGACAGCCAGGCCCGCGAAGGCGTGCTGCACATCCGCCTGGACTACGCGGTGCGCAGCACGAATTCGCGCTTCAACCTCGTCCACCCGTACTACCTGGGTGACGCCAACGAGCTGCGCGAGACCCGGGCCCCCGGTGCCGCAGGTGCAGGCTGACCATGGCTGACACGCCCGCCTCGTCCCCGCCGACCGCCGCCTTCCTGGCGCAGGTCGCCGCGCCCGGCACGTCGCGCCCGGACCGCGACGACCCACGGCGCAACCCAGCCTATGCGCCGCTGGACGGGCGCGACACCGACGGGCTGCTGGCCGCGCTGCGCGCGCTGGCGGCTCGGCTGCACCACGTGCCGTCGGACCCCGCCGCGCCCGCCGGCAACTGGCTGCCTTTCCTGCCCGCCGGTACCGTGGCCGACCTGCAGGCCGCCGGCGGCGGTGCCGCCCCGCACCATGCCCTGCTGCTGGCGTTCCTGCGCCTGCTCGCCCGCCCGCAGGCGCTGCTCGACGGCTTCACGGGCGAGCACCTGCAGCACCAGATGCAGCAGGTGCTCGGCTTCAGGCCCATGCCGGCCCGCCCCGATCGCGTGCACCTGGTGCTGGAGTCGAAGAAGGGCGTGGCGCCGTGGGCCGTGGCGCCGGATCACCGGTTCAGCGCCGGCAAGGACGAGGCCGGCATCGAACAGCTCTATGCCCCGGTGCGCGAGACCGTCGTCGGCGCCGGGCATGTGGAGCGCCTCGCCAGCCTGTGGCACGACGGGCCGCGTCTGCGGTTTGCGCCTGAAGCGGATTCCGCGGACGGCCTGGGCGAGGCGCTGCCGCCGGAGCGACCGCGTTGGGCGCCCTTCGGCCACGCGGACCTTCCCGCGGCACCTCAGGGTTTTGCCGTGGCATCGACGCTGCTGCGGCTGTCCGAGGGCGAGCGCAGCGTGCAGCTGAAGCTCCGGCTCGGCGCCTGGCCGGCCGGTCAGACGGCGGCGGGCATCGCCGCGGCCTTCGACGCCTGGGCCACAGGGCCGGAAGGCTGGATCGGCCCGCTGGCGGTGTCCGGCCGCCGTGAAGGCGACCTGCTGACGTTGACGGTGCCCCTCGGCGCCGAGCAGGCTGCCGTGATCGACCACGATCCGGCGCTGCACCAGCACGGCTACCCGGCTGCCCTGCCCGTGCTGCAACTGCTGCTGCGGGATGACGCCGATGGCCGCGTGCTTTCCGGTCTGTCGTTGCGCAGCGTGCAGGTCGTGGTGCAGGCGCAGGGGCTGCGCGCCTTGCTGCTCGAGAACGACGAGGCCGTGCTTGACGCCCGCAAGGCCTTCCTGCCCTTCGGCCCGCAGCCGGTGCGCGGTTCTCGCCTGCACGTGGGCTGCGCCGAGGCCCTGGGCAAGCCGCTGACGGCCTTGACGCTGCACCTGGACTGGCTGGGCGCGCCCGCGGACCTGTACGCCTGGTACGACGGCTACGCACGCCGCGGCAGCCTGACTGGCGGGGTGGCCGCGCGCCTGACCTGGCAGGACAGCGAAGGCCATGTGCACGCCGCCGGCACGCACACACTGCTGCCACGCCATGCAGCGCCGGTCACGCTGCAGGTGGACCCGGCCAGCCCGGCGCCGTCGGCCACACCGCAACAGCGCACCGCGGCACTGCACTGGAGCGGCAGCAGCGCCGGGCGCAAGACCTCGGCCGCCGCCGTGGCTGCACGGCCGATGGCGGCCATATCGCCGCGCGTCGCGCCGCGCCTGGCTGGCCGACTGGGGGATCGCGCCGGCTTGCGCCCGGGCACCCCTCTGCCCTCTGGCGGCGGCCGTGCCGGCTTCCTGACGCTGACCCTGGAAGACGACCTGCTGCATGCGGACCACCTGCGCGACGCGATGGCCGCGGTCACCCCGCCGGCCGATCCTGCGGGCTTCGTGCCCAAGGTGCTGAATCCGCCCTACACGCCCAAACTCCAGTCCCTGGTGCTGGACTACAGCGCGCAGAGTGACGCCAGCGCGCTGGCCGAGGCCACCGAGGCGGCGTTCACCGACACCGCGGTGCAGTTCTTCCATGTCGACGCCCTCGGTGTGGCACGCGAGCACGCCTGGCTCACGCAGCAGCGGCCCTGGGCGCCGCCCGGCCCTATCACGCTGCTGCCCGCGCACATCGAGGCCGGGGCTTTGATGGTGGGGCTGTCCGGCGTCGGCCCGGGGGATGCCGTCTCGCTGCTGCTGCAGGCCGCCGAAGGCAGTGCCGACCCGCTGGCGCCGGCGCAAGCCGTGACCTGGTCGGTGCTCGCCGACGACGCCTGGCGCACGCTGGGCACCGCCGAGGGCCTGCTGGACACCACCAACGGCCTGCGCACCAGCGGCCTGTTGGCGGTGGCCCTGCCGCGCGAGACCAGCACCGAGCACCTGCGCTGCCCCGCGGGCCTGGTGTGGCTTCGGGCCACGGTCGCTGCGGCACCGCGCGCCGCCTGCGACCTGCTGGGCGTGCACGCCAACGCGGTGGAGGCCGTCTTCGTCGACCAGGGCAACGACCCGGCGCGCCTGGCGGCCCCGCTGCCGCCAGCGTCGGTCACCAAGGCCAGGTCCGCGATGCCGGGGTTGCAGCGCGTGAGCCAGCCCTACGCGTCCTTCGGCGGCGCGCTGGCCGAGGACCCGGCCGCGCTGGCGCGCCGGGCCGCCGAGCGCCTGCGCCACCGCAACCGCGCCGTCAGCAGCTGGGACCTGGAGCACCTGGTGCTGCAGGCCTTTCCGCAGGTCTGGCGCGCCAAGTGCGTGCCGCATGCCAGCGACACGTCCTGGCTGGCACCGGGCCATGTCAGCGTCATCGTGCTGCCCGACCTGCACGGCACCGAGACGCCCGATCCGCTGCAGCCGCGCGTGGACCTGGACACGCTGACGCGCATCACCGCCCACCTGCAGGCCCGCAGCGCACCGCAGACGCAGGTGCACGTGCGCAATCCGCGCTACCGTCCGGTGCAGCTGGCCTTCAAGCTGCGGGTGCGACCCGGCCACGGCTTCAACTTCGCCGCCGCGCAGGTCGATCTGGCGCTGCGGCGCGCGCTGTCGCCCTGGGCCTTCGACGCCCCGGCCAGCCTGAATTTCGGCGGCCGGGTGCTGCGCTCGGCGCTGCTGGCGTTCGTGGAATCGCTGCCCGAGGTGGACTTCGTCAGCGACTTCCGCCTCGTGCACGAAGGCCAGCACGACGACCGGTACGAGATCCTGCCCGAGGCGCCGGACGAGATCCTGGTCTCCGCGCCCGCCCACCGCATCGAGGAACTGCACGATGCCTGAGCCGGTGCCGCAGCGGATCTCCCGCACGCCGGATCCGAATCCGGCTTTCGAGGCGCGTGCACTGTTCGACGAGGGCCTGGCGCAGCTGCGTGAGCTCTCGGCGTCGAACTGGACCGACCACAACGCCCACGACCCCGGCATCACGATGCTGGAGATGGCCTGCCACGCGCTGGTGGACCTGTCCTACCGGCACACCCTGCCGCTGGCCGACCGGCTCGTCGGTGGCGGGGCGGCGGCCTTCCATGCCCCCACCGAGGTGCTGCCCTGCCGGGCGTTCACGGTGGCCGACTGGCGACGGCGGCTGATCGACATCGACGGCGTGCGCAACGCCTGGATCGAGGCGGTGACCGACGAACGTCTCGTCGTCGACCTGCGGCGCCAGGAACTGCGCCGCACGCCGCCAGCCCACGACCAGTGGCGCGAAGTGGTGCTCGGTGGCCTGTACCGCGTGCGCATCGAATTGACCGACGACATCGGCACCGTGGCCGCCCGTGACGCCGTGCTCGCCGACGTGCGTCGCGCGGTGGACACCACGCGCAACCTCGGCGAGGACGTCATCGAGGTGCGCACCGTGCGCGCCGAGTTCTTCGCGCTGTGCGGCGAGGTGGACCTGGCCGCTGGCACCGACGTCACCGAGGCGGCGGCACGGCTGCTGCTGGCCGTGTCCGACGTGCTGTCGCCGCCACTGGCGGTGCACGGTTCTGCCGAACGGCTGGCCGCCGGGGTCGCGATGCCGGACCTGCTGGACGGCCCGCTGCCCGCGGCCGGCTTCGTCGATGCCGCGGCACTCGAGGCCAGCACGCTGCCGGCGGAGATCCACCTGTCCGACGTGATGCGTGCGGCCGCTGCCGTGCCCGGCGTGGTGTCGTTGCGAACGATCACGCTGAACCCGATCGCGCGCGCCGACGAGGATGCGCCGGACGACGTGGCCACGCCCGACCCCGATCCCACCGCCGTCGTCGGTGACGCGGTGCCGGTCGCCAACCCGTGGCGCATTCCCGTGCGCCCGGGCCGGCTGCCACGCCTGTCGCTCGCCCAGGGCCGGCTGGTGTTCACGCAGCGCGGGCTGCCGGTGGCCGGCTGGCCGCTGGCGGCCATGCCAGCGGCCGTGGCGGCACGGCTGGCGGCACTGCGCCAGGCGGCGCGCGACGCGACCGAGACCCCGCGCCCCCTCGACCTTCCGACCCCGCCCGCCGGGCGTGCGCGCCCGTTGGAAGACTGGCCCTCGTTCCAGCTCGACTTCCCGGCCGTCTACGGCATCGGTGCGCAGGGCCTGCCGTCGCGCGCCGATGCGCGCCGGCGCGCCCAGGCCCTGCAGCTGCAGGGCTGGCTGCTGCTGTTCGACCAGCTGATGGCCGACCAGACGGCGCTGCTGTCGGTGGCGGCGCAGCGGCTGTCGGTGGACCCGGCGGTGCTGGAAGCCGTCGCCGGCCGCTTTGCGCCGGGGGCGGTGACACGCCCGCACGTGCTCGCCAGCCAGATCGTGCAGCTGGCCAGCGCCGAGGCCGGCGAGGCCCTGTACGGCCCCGGGGCCAGCCCGCAGGCCCTGCTGGACGCCACCGAGCCCGAAGCCGACGCGCAGGCCCGCCAGCAGCACCTGCTGGACCACCTCGTGTCCCGCCTGGCCGACGACTTCAGCGGCTACGCCGCCGCCATGGCGGCAGCCTTCGGCACGCCGCCCGGCGCGGTGATCGGTGACGCCTGCCGCTTCCTGCGTGACGTGGCACCGGCCGTGACCCACCGCGCCGGTGCCATGGACACGCGGCCGCCGACGGCCGAGGATGTGTGGAACACACCCAATGTCAGCGGGCTGGAGCGCCGCGTCGCCGGCCTGCTGGGCATTGCCGACTGGTCGCGCCGCAACCTGGGCCTGACCAGCTACGACCTCTACGACGAGGTCGATGCGGTACCCGATGCCACCGACGAGTACCGCTTCCGCGTGCGCCACGCGGTCACGCACACCATCCTGCTCAGCTCCAGCACGCGCTACCCCACGCCGGAGGCGGCGCGCGCCGAGATGGTGCAGGCCATTGCCCGCGCCCAGCTGCCCGAGGGCTACCGCCGGCTGCGCACCAGCGATGGCCGGCACTACTTCAACATCATCGATGCGGCCGGGGAGGTGCTGGCGCGCCGCATCCACTACTTCGACACCGCCGAGGCGATGGACGCGGCCATCGCCGAGACCCTGGCCTACCTGCGCAGCCACTACAGCGGGGAAGGCATGTACCTCGTCGAGCACATCCTGCTGCGCCCGCGCGAGGCCGACGACCCGCTGATGCCGCTGTGCGTCGACCCGGACTGTGCCGACTGCCTGGACGCCGACCCCTACAGCCACCGCGTGCACGTGGTGCTGCCGGCCTATGCCGGGCGCTTCCAGGACGCCGGCTTCCGCCGCTTCGTCGAGGAGACCCTCCGCCGCGAGATGCCAGTGCACCTGCTGCCCGTGGTGTGCTGGATCGGCGCCGACGACATGGCGCGCTTCGAGTCGGCCTGGCGCGATTGGCTGATGCTGGCTGCCGGCTTCAGCACCAGCGGCCGGCGCGAGAAGCTGCAGGCCCTGATCGACGCCCTGGTCGGCGTCAAGAACATCCACCCGGTGCGCGCGCTGTTCGACTGCACCGGCGACCCAACACGCCTGCCGTTCATCGTGGGCAGGACGTCCCTCGGCCGCGGGCCGACGGGCTGACGAAGGAGCACACGCCATGGCCGATCCGCTGCAGGTGGTCCAAAGCCTGGACCGACTCGCCGAGCGCTACACCGTCTTCGAGCCCGACCAGGTGCTCACGCACGGTCAGCTCAATGGCGTCACCGACTACCTCGACGACCAGACGCGGCTGTCGCGCGTGTGCCTGCACGGCGTGGGCCTGGTCGCCGGTCTGCAGGTACAGCGCACGGGGGCCGGCGTGCGCGTGGGCCGCGGCCTGGGCGTCACGACCGACGGCGACCTGCTGCGCCTGGGCACCGACACCGTCTACGACCGCTGGCGGGCCTACGACAGCAGCTACCCGGTCTATCCGCCGCTGTGGACAGGCGGCGCAGAACCGCAGCCGCTGGACGCCGCGGAACTGGTGCCCGTGGGCGAGAGTGACGTGCTGGCCCGGCCGCTGGCGGAGCTGCCGGGTGGCATCGACGGGCGCGTGGTGCTGCTGCTGATGGAAAGCATCGTGCAGGACCCGGACATGTGCAGCGGCACCGACTGCGACAACCTCGGCCGCGACGCCCGCCACCGCCTGCGCGTGATGGCCGTGCCCGCGCC
Source organism: Rubrivivax albus (assembly GCF_004016515.1). GTDB lineage: Bacteria > Pseudomonadota > Gammaproteobacteria > Burkholderiales > Burkholderiaceae_C > Rubrivivax > Rubrivivax albus. The sequence goes on along the minus strand of NZ_SACT01000009.1, from coordinate 170,373 downwards.
ACTGGCGCAGCAGCTGATGGACGCCGTGGGCCTGATGCCGGCCAGCGAGCGCGCCCGCAGCCTGCCAGCGCTGGCGATGCGACGGCCGGCGCTGTCCACCGACATCGGCACCACGGGCACACTGGCCACGCGCTACCGCGATGCCGCCGGGGCCACGCTGGCGGAGCTGCGTCGCGCGCTGCAGGCCCTGGCCCGTGCCTTCCCTGATCTGTTGCAGGAGGTCTTCGGCGGCGATCCCACCGCGCGGTGGCTGGCGCGGCTGGATGCGCTGGTCGCCACCTTTGCCGGCACCAGCAGCGGCCTGCAGGTGTGGTGGAGCTTCGTCAAGGACACCGTGGACCAATGGGCCACGCTGCGCGACGCGTTGCTGGCCGACGATTCCGTGCTGCTGCCGGCGGTGGACGCCTTCCCCAAGCACCTGCTGCTGGGCACCGTGGGCGCGCCGCGCGAACTGCGCATGGGCCTGTACCCGTCGCCGCTGGACGCGGCCAGCCGCCATGGCCGTGCGCACGCCCGGTTTGCGCTGTGGAAGCTCGACGCCATGCTGGCGGCCTTTGCGATGCCGGCCGACACCACACTGCGCGTCACGCCCAGCCGTGGCGATGCGCAGCCACTGGCCGGCCGCGCCATCCCCTGGCACTACCGCGTGCTGGAGGCGTCGCCTATCCACGTGGCCTGGGACTTCCAGCGCGCGGCACGCGGCCAGGAAGGCGAGCACCTGGGCTACCGTGCCGCGTCCTGGGCCAGCACGGAGCAGGCGCGCAGCCCGCTGCAGTTCGCCATCGGCGGGCACGACTTCTTCCGCGTCGAGGGCCACCTCGGCCGCCCGGTGGAGCAGGTCGGCAACGAACTTCGTGCGTTGATCGCCCGCCACAACCTGCCGTTCCAGGTGCAGGAGGTGCTGCTGCACAACGACCGCCGGCAGCTGCGGCGCCGGCCGCCGCTGCGCTACACGCCACTGCATTCTCTGCACTACCTGCTGCGACAGGACGTGGCGCTGCGCATCGACGAAAGCCGCAGCGTGGCGGCGCGCTTCGCCACCGACGTGGCCGGCGGCGTGGCCGCGGGCATCGTGCCGGCGGCCACCGACAGCGGCGCGCAGACCGTCACGCTGGCGCGCAGCGCGCAGGATGCGGTGGCCCGCGTGCAGGAGGTGTCGGCCCCGGTGCTGGCCAGCCGCAGCTACACCAGCTACCAGGCGCAGACCACGCAGAACCCGACCTGGAAGTCCGCCTACGCCACCGGGCTCGAGACCGTGAGCCAGAGCAAGGCCAGCCTCGGCCACCTGTCGCGGGCCGACCATGCGTCGCCGTTCGACGCGCTGATCTCCAGCAACCAGCCGCACTGGATCGACTGGCTCGACGTGCTGATCCAGGCCCAGGACGACCGCGCCGACGACCGCCTGCTGTTCACCCGCTACCTGCAGGACCATCCGGCGCTGGACCATGCCGGCGGCGCCTGGCGTGGCGGCACTTTCGTGCTCGTCTACGACGACAGCGGCCGTGTGGTGGCCGACTTCACGCTGCCCTACCCCGCCGCCGAGGAAGACCAACCCGAACCGGAGGAACCGCCGTTGACGCGCCCGCCCTACCGTCCGCCGGTGGCCGTGGACGGCGGCATCCGCATCACCCGCCCGGTGCCGATGCTGGTCGACGACTCGGTGCTGCGCCAGCGCGAGCTGTTCCGCTTCGACCTCGAGAAGACCACCGCCAACATCGAGGGCCTGGTGCAGGGGGCCTTCGTGCCGAACAACGCGGTCGACAACCCCAAGGTGGTGGCCCCGGGGCGGGCCACCGGCAACGCCTGGCTCGACTACAACGCCGGCGTGCTGGACGCGCAGATGAAACGCGTGCGCGAGCTGGAGCAGCTGGTGTCCACGCCCAGTGTCGGCGACCCGGTGCGCGAAGCGGCGCAACGCGAACTGGTGCGCACGCAGGGCGAGATGGCGCAAACCGTCGGCGTGCTGGCCGGCGAGGTGGCTGCCAGCGGCCTGGACGTGTCCAGCACTGCCGGTGCAGCCGTCACGCAGCGCATCGCCAGCGGCGCAGCGCAGGTCAAGGACGGCAACGCCCGCGGCGTGATGCTGCAGCAGCTCGATGCGGTGCAGACCCCCGCCGGCAGTGCCACGGCACGCTTCGTCGACGGGCTGAAGGCCCTGGGCCGCGTGGGCTGAAGGAGCTGATGGTCCATGTCTGCACCGGCCGTGCACCGGGTGCGGCGCCTGTCCTGGCAGGTGCGCGCGGCCACGCCGGCGCAGGCCTTCGCCCTGCGCAGCCGGCTGCAGGCGCAGACCGACACCCTGCCAGCGCTTCTGGACGGCGTGCTGGAGGAGGTGTGCGGCGCGCACGTGCCCGGGACGGTGGTCTGGAAGATCCCGCGCTTGTCGCTGCAACTGGACCTGGCCGGCGCAGACCTGCCGGACGCCGAGTTGCGACCACGGCTGGCAGCTGCCCTGCGCCAGGCCCTGACCGCTGCCCTGGACACGGTGCCAGCAGGCCTGGCCAGCGGCAACGCGGCCGTTCCCGCTGTCTTGCATGCCACCGCGGCGGTCGACGCCGACACCGCGGCATCGCCGTGGCGTTCGGCGTCTTCCGAGGCCCACGCGGCGTTCGCGCATTACCTGTGGCACGGCAGCCTGCCCTGGCCGCAGCAGACCTTGCCACCTGAACAGCAGCTGGCACTGCTGCGCAGCGTGGCGCTGGCCCAGTTCGACGACCTTGTCGCCGGGGCCAAGGGCGCCGAAGCGCTGCACCGGCTGCAGGCATTGGTACCAGGCTCGCGAGCCGGCCGCGACGGCGCGCTGTCTCGTTGGCTGGCGCTGCTGCCGGCGTCACAGGCCCGCGGCCGGGTCGAAGCGGTGCTGCGGCGTGGGCCCGGCGACGATGCCGCCGGCCGCTCGCTCGACACGACCAAGGCCCAGGTTCAGGCGCTGGCATCGGCGCTCGGGCGCGCTGCCGACGCGTCGCACCCCGAGCTGGCGCGACGGCGCCAAGCGACGATGCGTGACCATGGCCTTGGCCACGCAGCAGCATCGGCCAGCCCAGACCTCGCCGGGCCAGCGGCCCCCAGTGCCCCTGCTTCTGGGCTTGGCCCCGACCTGCAACCGGTGTCGCACGCGCCTGCCGAGCGGTCGGCCGCGCCCCGCCCGGTCAACCCTGCCGAGCGCGATACCGCAGCGTCGCAACTCGTGCCACTTGCCGGCCTCGTGCTGCTGCACCCTTACCTGCCGCGGTTGCTGCAAGGCTGCGGCCTGGTCGACGAACGCGCGCGCCAGATCGACGACGCCGCACTGCCCCGAGCCTGCGCGCTGCTGCACGCGCTGGCCATGGGCTCGGCGCCGGCACACGAGTTCACCCTGCCCCTCGTCAAGCTGCTGCTGGGTCATGAGCCCGACGCGCCACTGGCCACGGGGCTGCCGACAATCGAGGCCGACGACGTGGCCGAGGTCGACGCCTTGCTCTCGGCGGTCCGCACGCACTGGCCGGCGCTGGCCGGCACGGGCGACGAGGGGCTGCGCGTGTCCTTCCTGCAGCGGCGCGGGCTGCTCTCGCGCGGGGACGGCACCTGGCAGCTGCGGATGTCGCGCGAGCCCTTCGACCTGCTGCTCGGCCTGCTGCCCTGGGGCATCGGCTTCGTGCGCACGCCGTGGATGCCGGTACCACTGACCGTGGAGTGGCCCGGCACATGAGGCCCCGCGAGATGCCTGCCCTGGCGGCGGTGGACGTGGCCACGCTGGACGCCGAACTGGCCTGGCTGGCCCGGGTGGTGGAACTGCGGCTGGCGCACTACTTTGCCGAAGGCGCCCCGGCATCGCCGGCGTTGCCGGGTGCGCTGGCCCCGACGCCACCGCTCCAGGGCGATGGCCCCTACGCCGCAGCGCTGCAACGCCACGCGCTGGACGACACCGAACGCCTCTTGATGGCGCTGGCGCTGGCGCCGGCGCTGCGGCCGGCGCTGCTGGACGTGCTGGCGGTTCACAACCCCACCACGCAACGCCCGTACACGGAGTTCGGCGGCGTGCACGGTGGCCCCTTCCTGCCGACCGGTGAGACCGCCTGCTTCCTGCTGGCGGGCGACGATCTGGCCCTGCGCCTGTCTGCCTTGCAGCGTCTGTCGCCGCAAGGCCGGCTGGCGCAACAGGACCTGCTGCACGTGGTGTCGCTGCCCGCCCAGGCCCCCGGCGCGGCCAGCGCCCTGGGCCAGGGCGTGCAGCACGGCCTGCTGACGCCTGGGGCCGGCTTCGTCGCCACGGCGCTGCCCGGCCCGGCGCTGCCCCCGCTGGCCGAGCCTGGCGGCCTGGCCACGCGCGTGCACAGCGGGCTGGACTGGGCCGACCTGGTGCTGCCGGCCGCCACGCTGGCGCAGCTGGAGGACATCGGCCTGTGGCTGCAGCATGGCCGCACGCTGCTGGACGACTGGGGCTTCGGCCGCCGCACCAGCCGCGGGCATGTGGCGCTGTTCCATGGCCCGCCGGGCACCGGCAAGACACTGTCGGCCTGCCTGCTGGGCCAGCGCTGCGGCCGCGAGGTGCACCGGGTGGATCTGTCCCTGGTGGTCAGCAAGTACATCGGCGAGACGGAGAAGAACCTCGGCCGGCTCTTCGACGCCGCCGAGCGCGACGGCTGGATCCTGTTCTTCGACGAGGCCGATGCGCTGTTCGGCAAGCGCACCGGCGTGGCCGATGCGCACGACCGCTACGCCAACCAGGAGGTGAGCTACCTGCTGCAGCGCATCGAGGCCCACGCTGGCGTGGTGGTGCTGGCGTCCAACCTGAAGCACCACATCGACGACGCCTTCCTGCGCCGTTTCCACAGCGTCGTGCACTTCGCCCTGCCACGGGCGGCCGAGCGGCTGCGCCTGTGGCGCGCCGCGGTGCCGGCGATGGTGACCGCAGAGCCGTCACTGGATTTCGCGGCACTGGCGCAGCAGCACGAGATCGCCGGCGGCACCATCGTCGCCGTGCTGCGCCACGCCTGCCTGCAGGCGCTGGCCCGCGGAGACGCCGTGCTGCGCGCGTCCGACGTGGACGAGGGCATCCGGCGCGAGCTGCGCAAGGAGGGCCGCGCGGCCTAGCGTGGCAACCCCATGCATCGCGACGCCGCGCGCCCGTTCCCCGCCATGTCCAGGAGGCACCCGTGAGCGGCGCCGCCGGCACCGCCCGGCAGCTGCTGCGCCCACCTCAGCCCGTCACCCCGAAGCCCGTGCGCAAGCCGCCTTCGGTGCAGGCTGTGCAGGCGGCGCAGGGTCAGCCGACGTTGGCGGTGTCGCAACCCGGCGACCCCGCCGAGCGCGAGGCGGCTGCCATCGCACGACGCGCAGTGGCCGCCCCGATGCCGGCCCGGCAGCGTCCAGCCGCACCGTCGCGCCGCGCAAGGCAGGCACCGGCCGCACCGCGTGTGGCGCCAACCGCCGCAGGGTTGCGCGTTCGACCAGGCCGATCCGCGCCGACGGCGGCCGCACCGGTCGCCGCGGCAAGCGCGGCAGGTCAGGCGATGCCGCTGCCCCTGCGTCGCGAGATGGAAGCGCGCCTGGACGCCGACTTCTCGCCCGTGCGGCTGCACACCGACGACAACGCCGCCCGCGCCAGCCGGCGCCTGAACGCGGCCGCCTTCACGGCCGGGCGCGACATCTTCTTCTCACGGGGAGGCTTCCAGCCCGGCCGCGCCGAAGGCCGTGAGCTGATCGCGCACGAGCTGGTGCACACGGTTCAGCAGCGGGGAAGCACCCAGTCGCCGGCGCTCGTGCAGCGCAGCATGGACACCACGGTGCGCCAGCGAGTGCCGGCCACCACGGTGCACCGGCTGGGTGTGCAGGATGCGCTGGAATATTTCGCCGACAAGGCGGCCTGGTTGCCGGGCTTCACGCTGCTGACCTTCCTGCTCGGCTTCAACCCCATCAGCCTGCGCGACGTGCCGCGCACTGCGGCCACGCTGCTGCGGGCGCTTATCCAGCTGCTGCCCGGCGGCCCGTTGATCACGCAGGCGCTGGACAACCACGGCATCGTCGAACGCGTGGCCGCCTGGGCCGAGGGCCAGCTCTCGGCGCTGGGCGACATCGGCGCGTCGATCCGCGGTGCGATCGACCGCTTCCTCGACGACCTCTCGTGGACCGACATCTTCGACCTCAGCGGGGTGTGGGCGCGTGCGCGACGCATGGTCACCGAGCCCATCGACCGCATCCTGGCTTTCGGCCGCGGGCTGGTCGGCGGCATCGTCGACTTCATCCGCGACGCCATCCTGCGCCCGATCGCCGGCCTGCTGGAGCCCACGCGCGGCTGGCCGCTGCTGTGCGCAGTGCTGGGCTTCAACCCCATCACAGGCGACGCGGTGGCCCGCACGCCGGCGGCGCTGATCGGCGGCTTCATGACGCTGATCGGCCAGGAGGAGGTCTGGCAGAACATCCAGCGCGGCAACGCGGTGGCGCAGGCCTGGGCCTGGTTCGAGGGTGCCGTCGCCGGGCTGACGGGTTTCGTCGCGCAGATCCCGTCGCTGTTCGTCGACGCGCTGCGCGCGCTGCAGCTGGTCGACCTGGTGCTGGTGCCGCGGGCGCTGGTGCGCGTCGGGCGTGTCTTCGCGGGATTTGCAGGCCGCTTTGTCGCCTGGGCTGGCGGCACGGTGCTGCGGCTGCTGGAGATCGTGTTCTCGGTGGTGGCGCCGGGCGCGATGGCGCACCTGCGGCGCGCCGGCGCGGCCATCGCGTCGATCTTCCGCAACCCCATCGGCTTTGCACTCAACCTGGTGCGCGCGGCGCGCCTGGGGTTCCAGCGCTTTGCCGGCAACTTCGTGCGCCACCTGATGGGTGGGTTGCTCTCCTGGCTGACCGGGGCGCTGCCGTCGGTCTACATCCCGCAGGCGCTGAACCTGCGCGAGATCGCGAAGTTCGTCTTCTCGGTGCTCGGCCTGACCTGGCAGAACCTGCGTGCCAGGCTCGTGCGCCAGGTGGGTGAGCCCGCCGTGCGCGCGATGGAGATGGGCTTCCAGCTCGTGACCACGCTGGTGCGCGACGGCCCCATCGCGGCGTGGGCGCAGCTGCGCGAATCGCTGGCCAACCTGCGCCAGATGGCCATCGACAGCATCCGCGACATGATTGTCGGCTTCGTGGTCACGCGTGCCGTGCCGCGCCTGCTGGCGATGCTGATCCCCGGCGCCGGCTTCATCAGCGCCATCGTGTCCATCTACGGTGCCATCTCCGCGCTGGTGCGGGAGCTGCGCCGCATCGCCGAGGTGGTGACGAGTTTCCTGGGCGCCATGGCGGCCATCGCCGCCGGCAACATCGGGGCTGCGGCGGCGCGTGTGGAACAGACGCTGGCCCGGCTGATTCCGCCGGTGATCAGCTTCGTCGCAGGCTTCCTGGGACTGGGCAGCATCGCCGCGCGTGTGCGCGCGCTGCTGACGCGTCTGCGGGCGCCGATCGATCGCGCGATGGATCGCGTGGTGACGTGGATCGTCGCGCAGGCGCGTCGACTGGGGCGCTTCGTGCAGCGCCAGGCGCGGCGCGTCTTCGACTGGCTGGTGCGGCCACGCAGCTTCGCGGCCGGCCGGGCGTCCCACCGCCTGTCGGTGGACGGACGCGGTCGCACCCAGATGGCTTCGGTGGCCGCGCCGGTGACCGTGCACCTGCAGGCCTGGCGGCGCACCGCACGCAACGCACCGGAGCCTCGGCGCGGGCAGGCCGAGGCGCTGATCGGTCAGGTCCAGCCTGCGGCCGAGCGCCTGGAGACGCTGGCAGGTCAGTGGACGGCGGCGCGACGCATTCAGGACGCCGCCGCAGGCGAGCGCGCGCAGGGCGCCATCGAGGCGATCTGGAACACGCTGATTCCCCTGTTGCAGCGGCTGCTGGTGCTGTTGGGCGGTGGCCCCTTCGACCCGCCTTTCCGCTTCAGCCCGTTCATCGCCCATGTCTCCGCGCAACCGGAAGCCGTTCGGCGGGTCTACGCCATGGAGTTCGCCCGCCAGGTGACCGACCACCAGGCTCGTCTGAACACCCTGCGGGTGCGCGACTGGAGCGCCAATCGCGCGGCCTTCGTGGCCCGTGGCCCGGTGTACAACGCCGAGTCGATGACGGCGCGCGAGACCATGGCCGACACCACCTGGCAGACGATCTTCAATGCCACCCTGCAGTCGCAGCTCCGGCGTGGACGGACACAGGTGGAGGCCGAAGCCGAGGCTCGGCGCACGGCCGACGCACAGCTGCGTGGGCGCCACGCAACCCACCGGGCCGATGCGATCTCCGGTGGCGACCACCAGGAGATCTCGCGCATCGGCCTCGGGCTGGCGAATTCGACCATCGGGTCGCAGTGGCGGGCCAAGCAGGCCCGCGAGATGTCCCTGCTCGAGCGTGTGGCCAGCACTGTCGATCAGGACGCGCTGATGAACATCGAGCTCACGGTGATCCATGACTGACACGGACACCTTCTGGGCCGGATCGGCCTTCGATCGGATGTGGGGCGCCGGCCCCGTGCGCAGGCCGGCCCAGGACAGCGAACTCGCGCGCCACGCTGCCCGCGTGGATCCGCTGATCACGGCGTTCTGGCGACGCTATGGATGGGGCCTGTTGGGCAGCGGCCTGCTGGTCGCGCAACCACCTGCGGAACTGGAATCGCTGTATGGCCGTTGGCGGCTGCCGGCCGGTCGTGTTCCGGTGCTGCGCAGCGCCTGGGGACACCTGCTGAGCGTCGATGGCGACGCGAGCTACCTGCTGGATCCACTGTACGGTGACGAGCGCACGTTGGGCTGCGACGGTGTGACTGCGCTCGACGCGCTGCTGGTCGTCGACGCCCTGCTCGACGACGATCTGCTGCGCCCAGCCTTTCGCGACGCGACGGTGCGCATCGGCCGCCCACCGAACATCGACGAATGCCTGGGTTTCGTGCCTGCGCTGCGGCTGGGTGGGCGGCCTGACGCAGAGACTGCAGCCATCGGCGCGCTGGCCGCCACGCTCGACCTGTTGGCCCAGCTCTGAACAACGGAGACCCGATCGCATGTCCCTGCTCTGCTGCACCGGCGCCAGCCTGTCCTGCTCGATGGGCACGGCGCCCGCCACGCTGAATGCCCTGGGCCCCACCGTCGCCACCCGCCCCGGCACGCTGGCGGCCACGGTGGCCGATCACGTGCCGATGCTCCACATCACGCCGTTCGGCCTGTGCCGCAGCCTGGCCAACCCGGCCGTGGCGGCGGCCACCACCGCCGCCGCCGGCACGCTCACACCGATGCCCTGCATCCCGCTAACGCCCGCGCCGTGGACACCCGGCTCGGCCAAGGTGCGAATCGCCGGTCAACCCGCGTTGGGGGACGACGGCATGCTGGTGTGCATGTGGGCCGGCCAGATCCGCGTGGCGGCGGCGGGGTCGACCGTCGAGCTCGCAGGCTGAAGGCCGGCGCCGGCATCGCGGCAACGGCGTACGCAAACAAAAAAGCCCCGCGGTGCGGGGCTCGGTGGCAGCGGATCGGCGTCCGCACGATGTGCTGGGCGGTGGCGGAGTCGGAGGGATTCGAACCCTCGATGCAGGTTTTGCCCACATACTCCCTTAGCAGGGGAGCACCTTCGGCCACTCGGTCACGACTCCCGCACAGCAGCGAGCATTCTAACCGCAAAGTGCAGCAGGTCCGGCGCCTGCCGGCGCGGGCTCAGGCCTGTGCTGCCGCTTCGGCGTCCAGCCCGAAGGCCTTGTGCAGCGCGCGCACGGCCAGTTCCATGTACTTCTCGTCGATGACCACCGAGGTCTTGATCTCGCTGGTGGAGATCATCTGGATGTTGATGCCCTCCTCCGACAGTGTGCGGAACATGTTGCTGGCCACGCCGACGTGGCTGCGCATGCCGATGCCGACGATGGAGACCTTGCAGATCTTCGGGTCGCCGAGCACCTGCGCCGCGCCGGTGGCGGGGCCGACCTGGTTCTTCAGCAGGTCCATCGTGCGCGCGAAGTCGTTGCGGTGCACGGTGAAGCTGAAGTCGGTCTTGCCGTCGTGGGAGACGTTCTGGATGATGACGTCGATGTCGATGTTGGCGTCGGCCACCGGGCCGAGGATCTGGTAGGCGATGCCGGGCTTGTCGGGCACGCCCATCACGGTGATCTTGGCTTCATCGCGGTTGAACGCGATGCCGGACACGACGGCTTGTTCCATCTTCTCGTCTTCCTCGAACGTGATCAGGGTGCCCGAGCGCGCTTCCTCGTCGAGCGGGATGTCCCAGGGGGTGAAGCTCGACAGCACGCGCAGTGGCACGCGGTACTTGCCGGCGAATTCCACCGAGCGGATCTGCAGCACCTTGCTGCCCAGGCTGGCCATCTCCAGCATCTCCTCGAAGGAGATGGTGTGCAGGCGCTTGGCCTCGGGCACGATGCGCGGGTCGGTGGTGTAGACGCCGTCGACATCGGTGTAGATCAGGCACTCGTCGGCCTTCATCGCCGCGGCCACGGCCACGGCCGAGGTGTCGCTGCCGCCGCGGCCCAGCGTGGTGACGTTGCCGGCGTCGTCCAGGCCCTGGAAGCCGGTGATGATGACCACGCGGCCGGCGGCCAGGTCGGCACGCACGCGGGCGTCGTCGATGCTCTGGATGCGGGCCTTGGTGAAGGCGGAATCGGTGCGGATCGGCACCTGCCAGCCGCCATAGCTGACCGCGGCCACGCCTTCGCTCTGCAGCGCCAGCGCCAGCAGGCCCACGGAGACCTGCTCGCCGGTGGCGGCGATGGCGTCGAGTTCGCGCATCGCGGCCGGGCCGGGCATCTCCGGCTGCAGTTCCTTGGCCAGGCCCAGCAGCCGGTTGGTTTCGCCGCTCATGGCCGAGGGCACGACGACGAGCTGGTGGCCTGCGCGCACCCACTTGGCCACGCGCCTGGCCACGTTGCGGATGCGCTCGGTCGACCCCATCGAGGTGCCGCCGTACTTGTGAACGATGAGTGCCATGGGTTGCGGGAGGTCACGGCCCGGCGCCGGTGTGGCACATGCGGGCAAACCCGCGGATTCTAGTCGCTGTGCTGTCCCGGTCCTGACGGGTCGCGCTGGTAGCTGAGGCGCCCCTTGCGCAGCACCAGCCGGCCCCCTGGCGCCGGCCACTGGCCCGATGCGGCACCGGGGAGTTCCGCCTGCAGACGCCGGACGAGCGTGCCGGGCACGCCACGGCCCGACCAGACCTCCACCTGGTGCCGCAACAGCAGCGCCTGCCGTGCCGGGGACAGGGCCCGCCACGCGGCCACGCGCAGCGCATCGCCGTCGGCACAGGCCGCGGCGTCCTGGGCGACGAACTCGCGCAGGGCTGCCGCTTCCTCGGCGGCCCGCGCTGCTGCCTGGGCCAACGCCGCCTCGGCCTGCGGGAAGGCGTCGGTCAGGGCCGGCCACACCACCTGCTGCAGGCGGTTGCGTGCGTAGCGCCCGTCGTCGTTTCCGGGGTCGTCGACCCAGCGCAACCGGTGCTGCCGCAGGTAGGCCTCGATGGCTTCGCGCGGCTGGTCCCGCCACGGCCGCAGCCAGCGGAGGCCGCCGCGCTTGGCGTCGGCCGGCATCGCCGCCAGACCGCGCGCGCCGCCGCCGCGCAGCAGCTGCAGCAGCACGGTCTCGGCCTGGTCGCGCCGGTGGTGGGCCAGCAGCACGATGTCGCAACCCGCTGCGCGCGCCATGGTGGCCAGCGCGGCATAGCGCTCGCGTCGCGCCCAGGCTTCCACGCTCTCGGCGGGCGCGGGTGCGCCGGACAGCCGGGTCGCGTGAAAGATCGCGCCCCAGCGACGGCACTGTGTCCTCACCTGCCGCTGCCACGTGTCGGCCTGCGGGTGCAGGCCGTGGTGCACGTGCAAGGCGTGCACACGCACACCCAGGGGCCTGGCCGCACGCAGCGTGGCATGCAGCAGCGCGGTGGAGTCACGGCCGCCGCTGGCGGCCACCGCGAGTTCAGCGGGCCGTGGTGTCGCTGTAGCGCCCATAGGCCTGCAGACGCTCGTAGCGGCGCTGCAGCAGGTCCTTGGGCTTGAGGTCGGAAACCTGGCGCAGCGCGTCGTTGAGCGCACGCTTGAGCGCCGAGGCCATCCACTTCGGGTCGCGGTGCGCGCCGCCCACCGGCTCGTTGACGATCTTGTCCACCAGACCCAGGGCCTTGAGCCGGTGCGCCGTGATGCCCAGCGCCTCGGCGGCGTCGGACGCGCGTTCGGCGGTCTTCCAGAGGATGGAGGCGCAGCCTTCCGGCGAGATCACCGAGTACACCGAGTACTGCAGCATCAGCACCTGGTCGCCCACGCTGATGGCCAGCGCGCCGCCGGAGCCCCCTTCGCCGATGATGGTGCTGATGATGGGCACCTCCAACCTCGCCATCTCGAAGATGTTGCGGCCGATGGCCTCGGACTGGCCACGCTCCTCGGCACCGATGCCGGGGTAGGCGCCGGGCGTGTCGACGAAGGTGAACACCGGCAGGCCGAACTTCTCGGCCAGCTGCATCAGGCGCAGTGCCTTGCGGTAACCCTCCGGGCGCGACATGCCGAAGTTGCGCGCGGTGCGCTCCTTGGTGTCGCGGCCCTTCTGGTGGCCCAGCACCATGCACGCCTGGCCGTTGAAACGGGCCAGACCGCCGACGATGCTGAGATCGTCGGCGTAGTGGCGGTCGCCGTGCAGTTCCTGGAAGTCGGTGAAGACCTCGGCCACGTAGTCCAGCGTGTAGGGCCGCTGCGGGTGGCGCGCGATCTGCGTCACCTGCCAGGGGCTGAGGCTGGCGTAGATCTCCTTGGTGAGCTGCTGGCTCTTCTTCGAGAGGCGGTCGATCTCCTCGGAGATGTCCACCGCCGACTCGTTCTGCACGTAGCGCAGCTCGTCGATCTTGGACTCGAGCTCGGCGATCGGGGTCTCGAACTCGAGGAAGTGTCGTTTGCTCATCAGGCGTTGCCCGTCAGTAGTCGACCGGCAGGGGATCCAGGCTGCGCCAAATGTACCAAACGGCGACCGAGCGATAAGGGGCCCAGCCGTCGCCCACCTCCCGCGCTTCGGCGCGTGACACCGGCTCGCCGCTGAAGTAGTTGACGCTGATGCCCTTGAGCAGGCCCAGGTCGTCCAGCGGCAGCACGTCGGGCCGCATCAGGTGGAAGATCAGGAACATCTCGGCCGTCCAGCGGCCGATGCCGCGGATGGCCACCAGTTCCTCGATGATGGCGTCGTCGGCCATGGCCTTCCACTGCGTGGGATGCACGCGGCCGTCGTCGAAGTGGCGCGCCAGATCCAGCAGGTACTCCGCCTTGCGCGCCGACAGGCCGGCGCCACGCAAGGTCTCGACTGGCAGCTGCAGCACGGCCGCCGGTGCCAGCCGGTGCGACGGGCCACCGACGGCGGCGGCAAAGCGGTCCCAGACCGACTGCGCCGCCTTCACCGAGATCTGCTGGCCGACGATGCTGCGTGCCAGCGTGGTGAACGCGTCTCCCCGGCTCTGCAGGCGGGCGTCGCCGAACTGCGGGATCAGCTTCTTGAGCACCCGGTCGCGGCGCGCCAGGTGGCGACAGGCGTCGTCCCAGTACTCGGGGGTGGCCGGGGCGGCGGGGCGGGCCATGCGCGCTCAGCCCTTGACGGTCCAGGTCGTGCCCTGCGGCGAGTCCTGCAGCTCGATGCCGGCGGCCAGCAGTTCGGCGCGAATGCGGTCGGCCGCGGCGAAGTCGCGCGCCTTCTTGGCCGCGGCGCGGGCCGCGATCTGCGCCTCGATGGCGGCCGCGTCCAGCGCCGCACCACCCTGCAGCCAGGCGCGCGGGGTCTGCTGCAGGATGCCCAGCACACCGCCGAGCTGCCGCAGCAACGACGCGGCGGCAGCATCACCCCGGTTGGCATCGCCTGCCAACTCGAAAAGCACGGCCAGTGCGGCCGGGGTCTGGAAGTCCTCGTCCATGGCCGCCCGGAAGGCGGCTGCGCGCGGCTCGGTCCAGTCGATCGGCACAACCACGTCCGCCGCCGGCGCCACGCCATCGAGCGCGGTGTAAAGGCGCCGCAGGCCCTGGCGTGCATCCTCGAGGTTCACGTCGCTGTAGTTCAGCGGGCTGCGGTAGTGCGTGCGCAGCATGAAGAAGCGCACCGTCTCGCCGTCGAACTTCTGCAGCACGTCGGCGATGGTGAAGAAGTTGCCCAGGCTTTTGGACATCTTCTCGTTGTCGATGTTCAGGAAGCCGTTGTGCAGCCAGTAGCGCGCAAAGCCCGGGCCGTTGGCGCCTTCGCTCTGCGCCAGCTCGTTCTCGTGGTGCGGGAACTGGAGGTCCAGGCCGCCGCCGTGGATGTCGAAGGTCTCGCCCAGCACGGCGCAGCTCATGGCCGAGCACTCGATGTGCCAGCCCGGGCGGCCGGGGCCCCAGGGGCTGTCCCACTTCGCATCCGCCGGCTCGTCGGCCTTGGCGGCCTTCCAGAGCACGAAGTCCAGCGGGTCGTCCTTGCCCTCGAGCACGGCCACACGCTCGCCGGCGCGCAGTTCGTCCACCGACTTGCCCGACAGCCGCCCGTAGCCCGGGAACTTGCGCACCGCGAAGTTCACGTCGCCGGTGCCTCCCTGGTAGGCCAGGCCGTTGTGCTGCAGGCGGCCGATCATGTCCAGCATCTGCGGCACGTACTCGGTGGCGCGCGGCTCCAGCGTCGGGCGCTGCACGCCCAGCGCGGCGAAGTCGCGGTGCATGGTGGCGATCATCTCGTCCGTCAGCTGGCGGATCGGCAGGCCACGTTCCAGCGCTCGACGGATGATCTTGTCGTCGATGTCGGTGATGTTCTGGACGTAGGTGACCTCGTAGCCGCTGGCCCGCAGCCAGCGCTGCACCACGTCGAAGGCCATCACCATGCGCGCGTGACCCATGTGGCACAGGTCGTAGACCGTGATGCCGCAGACGTACATGCGCACCTTGCCGGGTTCGAGCGGCTGGAAGGCCTCCAGGCTGCGGGTCAGGGTGTTGTGGATGCGCAGGGTCATGGCACGCAGGCAGGACTCGTCGGCACGGCTCGTGATCGTGCCGCCGGCATTGGCTTTCGCGAGGGGGCCGCAGTATAGCGGCGGGCCCCGGCTAGACTTCGGGCCCTGCCGACACCGGCCCATCACCGGAACCTGCGATGACCCCTGCCCTCTTCCGCGGCTCGCCTGTGCCGCGCTTCACCGCCCTGCTGCTGGCCGGCCTGACCAGCATGACGCTGGCCCTGCCCGCCTGGGCGCAGAAGGTGCGCCTGGCCACCAGCGCCGGCGACATCGTCGTCGAGGTCGACGCGGCCAAGGCACCGAAATCGGCCGAGAACTTCGTCGCCTACGTCAAGGCCGGCCACTACGACGGCACCATCTTCCATCGCGTGATCGACGGCTTCATGATCCAGGGCGGCGGCTTCACCAAGGACATGGCGCAGAAGCCCACGCGACCGCCCATCCCGCTGGAGGCTGGCAACGGCCTGAGCAACCAGCGCGGCACGCTGGCGATGGCCCGCACCGGCGATCCGAACTCGGCGACGGCGCAGTTCTTCATCAACGTCGTCGACAACCCGCGCCTGGACAGCTACGGCGGCGGTTACGCGGTCTTCGGCCGCGTGATCGCCGGCATGGACGTCGTCGACAAGATCCGCACCGTGCCCGTGGGCAACCGCGCGGGCCACCAGAACGTGCCGCTCGAGCCCGTCACCATCACCAAAGCCACCCTGGAGAACTGAACCATGTCCCAACAAGTCAAGCTCGAGACGAGTGCCGGCGAGATCCTGATCGAACTCGACGCCGAGAAGGCGCCGCTGTCGGCGCAGAACTTCATCGACTACGTGAAGGCCGGCCACTACGACAACACCGTGTTCCACCGCGTGATCCGCGGCTTCATGATCCAGGGCGGTGGTTTCGAACCCGGCATGAAGCAGAAGGCCACGCAGGCACCGATCCAGAACGAGGCCAACAATGGCCTGAAGAACCAGAAGTACACGCTGGCGATGGCGCGCACGAACGCACCGCACTCGGCCACGGCGCAGTTCTTCATCAACACCACGGACAACGGCTTCCTGAACTTCACGTCGGAGTCGCCCAACGGCTGGGGCTACGCGGTATTCGGCAAGGTCGTCGCCGGGCAGGACGTCGTCGACGCCATCGAGGGCGTGAAGACCAGCCGCAAGGGCTTTCACGATGACGTGCCGCTGGAGGACGTGGTCATCCAGCGCGCCACCATCGTCGGCTGACCACCCCGCTGATGGGCCTGCCGGCGCTGCCGCCGACGATGCGCTGGTCGGCGCCGGCGCACTGGCAGGCCATCGATGTGCTGTCCGACCTGCACCTGTCGGCGGCCACGCCCCGGACTTTCGATGCGTTCGCGGCGCATCTACTGCACACGCCAGCCGATGCCATCGTGCTGCTCGGGGACGTGTTCGAGTTCTGGGTTGGTGACGATCAGCGTGACCAACCTTTCGAGCGTCGGTGCCTGGACGTACTGGCGCAGACCGCGCGCCGGCGTCACCTGGCCTTCATGGCGGGCAACCGAGATTTCCTGGCTGGCGACGCCCTGCGCGAAGCCTGCGGCTGGCAGGTGCTGAGTGATCCCACGGTGCTGCAGGCCTTCGACCGGTCATGGTTGCTGACGCACGGTGACGAACTCTGCCTGGCCGACACCGAGTACCAGCGCTTCCGCACGCTGTCCCGCGGCGATGAGTGGCAGCGCGCGTTCCTGGCCCAGCCGCTGAGCGCGCGCCTGGCGCAGGCCACGGCCGCGCGTGCGGCAAGCGAGGCTCGCAAGCGTGAGACCGGCATCGATCCGGAACTGTGGGCCGATGTCGACCCCGATGCGGCGGCCGCCTGGCTGCGCGCCGCGGGCGCTTCCACCCTGGTGCACGGCCACACGCACCGGCCCGGCGCCGAGACGCTGGCGCCGGGGCTGGACCGTCAGGTGCTGAGCGACTGGGACCTGGACCACGGCAAGCGCGCCGAGGTATTGCGGTTGTCCGTGCGCGGTCTG
This sequence comes from Rubrivivax albus, assembly GCF_004016515.1. Classification (GTDB taxonomy): domain Bacteria; phylum Pseudomonadota; class Gammaproteobacteria; order Burkholderiales; family Burkholderiaceae_C; genus Rubrivivax; species Rubrivivax albus. The sequence goes on along the minus strand of NZ_SACT01000009.1, from coordinate 153,470 downwards.
GATCGCCTGCCGCCGGTGTCCCGGTGAGCGCCTTCGACTGGCTCCGGGCCCCGCTGGCCCGCTGGCGGGCCCTCGCCGAGGCGCGCGCGGTGGCGCGGCGGCCGATCCCCGACGATCTGTGGAAGCGCACGCGCATCCGCTATCCGTTCCTGCAGCGCCGCGATCCCGCCGACGAGGCCACTCTGCGCCGCATGACCAGCCTTTTCCTGGACCGCAAGGAGTTCACCGCCGCCGGCGGCCTGCGGTTGACCGACGACGTGGCCGTGGCCATCGCCGCCCAGGCCTGCCTGCCCGTCCTGCGCCTGGGGTTGGAGCGATACGACGGCTTCGTCGGCATCGTCGTGCACCCACATGCGGTGCGTGCCCGCCGCCAGGTGATCGACGAGGACGGCATCCAGCACGAGTACGACGAGGAACTGGCCGGCGAAGCGATGGAGGGCGGCCCGGTGATGCTGAGCTGGCACGACGTGCGCCAGGCCGGACGTGATGCCGTGGGCGCCTACAACGTGGTGATCCACGAATTCGCGCATGTGCTGGACATGGCCGACGGGCTCTCCGACGGCGTGCCGCCCCTGCCTGCCGACCTGCCGCGCCAGCGCTGGCTGCAGACGCTGCAGTCGGAGTTCGTTGCCTTCTGCCAGCGCGTGGAGGCCGAGGAACACACGTTGCTCGACCCCTACGGCGCCCAAGGTGAGGACGAGTTCTTCGCCGTGGCCAGCGAGGCCTTCTTCGTCGCGCCGCAGCCGCTGAAAGACGAACACCCCGCGCTATACGGGGTGTTCTCGCAGTTCTATCGCCAGGACCCGGCGTCGGACATGCCGAACCGCCGCTGAAGCGCGCGTCGGCCGTGGCCGGTCGTGCCGTTCAGGCCGGCGCCGCCTCGGCCTTGGGTTTGTCGCTCTTCTTCGGCGGCTGGATGTCCAGCACCACCTCGTCCTTGTCGTCCAGGTCCACCGTCAGGCGGCCGCCATCCACCAGGCGACCGAACAGCAGTTCGTCGGCCAGCGCGCGGCGGATCATGTCCTGGATCAGGCGCTGCATCGGGCGCGCGCCCATCAGCGGATCGAAGCCCTTCTTCGCAAGGTGCTTGCGCAGGTTGTCGGTGAAGGTGACCTCCACCTTCTTCTCCGCCAGCTGGCTCTCGAGCTGCAGCAGGAACTTGTCGACCACGCGCAGGATGATCTCCTCGTCCAGGGCGCGGAAGCTGACGGTGGCGTCCAGCCGGTTGCGGAACTCGGGCGTGAACAGGCGCTTGAGGTCGGCCATCTCGTCGCCCTGCTCGCGCTTATTGGTGAAGCCGATGACCGACTTCTGCATGGTCTCGGCCCCCGCGTTCGTGGTCATGATGATGATCACGTTGCGGAAATCGGCCTTGCGCCCGTTGTTGTCGGTCAGCGTGCCGTGGTCCATGACCTGCAGCAGCACATTGAAGACATCGGGGTGCGCCTTCTCGATCTCGTCCATCAGCAGCACGGCGTGCGGCTTCTTGGTGATGGCCTCGGTCAGCAGCCCACCCTGGTCGAAGCCGACGTAGCCCGGCGGCGCGCCGATGAGGCGGCTGACGGCGTGGCGCTCCATGTACTCCGACATGTCGAAGCGGATCAGGTCGATGCCCAGGATGTAGGCCAGCTGCTTGGCCACCTCGGTCTTGCCGACGCCGGTGGGCCCGCTGAACAGGAAGCTGCCGATCGGCTTGTCGGGCTTGCCAAGACCGGAGCGCGCCATCTTGATGGCCGCGGCCAGTGCGTCGATGGCCGGGTCCTGGCCGAAGACCACGCTCTTGAGGTCGCGGTCCAGCGTCTTGAGCTTGCTGCGGTCGTCGCTGCTCACCGATGCCGGCGGGATGCGCGCGATCTTGGCGACGATCTCCTCGACCTCGTTGCGCGAAATCGTCTTCTTCTGCTTGCTCTTGGGCAGGATGCGCTGCGCGGCACCGGCCTCGTCGATGACGTCGATGGCCTTGTCCGGCAGGTGGCGGTCGTTGATGTACTTGGCCGACAACTCGGCCGCCGCCTGCAGCGCGCCCAGCGCGTACTTGACCTGGTGGTGGTCCTCGAAGCGGCTCTTCAGACCCTTGAGGATCTCGATGGTCTGCTCCACCGTGGGCTCGACCACGTCCACCTTCTGGAAGCGCCGCGACAGCGCCGCGTCCTTCTCGAAGATGCCGCGGTACTCGGTGAAGGTGGTGGCGCCGATGCACTTCATCGCGCCGCTGCTCAGTGCGGGCTTGAGCAGGTTGCTGGCGTCCAGCGTGCCGCCACTGGCCGCGCCGGCGCCGATCAGGGTGTGGATCTCGTCGATGAAGAGGATGGCGCCCGGCTGATCCTTGAGCTGCTTGAGCACGCCCTTCAGACGCTGCTCGAAGTCACCACGGTACTTGGTGCCGGCCAGCAGCGCGCCCATGTCCAACGCGTAGACAGTGGCGTCGGCCAGGACCTCGGGCACGTCGTTCTCGGTGATGCGCCAGGCCAGGCCCTCGGCGATGGCGGTCTTGCCCACACCGGCCTCACCCACCAGCAGAGGATTGTTCTTCCGCCGGCGGCACAGCACCTGGATCACGCGCTCGACCTCGTGCTCGCGGCCGATCAGCGGATCGATCTTGCCGTCGCGGGCCTGCTGGTTGAGGTTCTGCGTGAACTGCTCGAGCGGCGAGCCCTTGCCTTCGGCGGCGGTGGTCTCTTCCTTCTCGCCTTCGCCGCTGCCCTCGGCCGGCTTCTGCGGCTCCGGCGGGTCGCTCTTCTTGATGCCGTGGGCGATGTAGTTCACCACGTCCAGGCGCGTCACGCCCTGCTGGTGCAGGTAGTAGACGGCGTGCGAATCCTTCTCGCCGAAGATCGCCACCAGCACGTTGGCGCCGGTGACTTCTTTCTTGCCGCTGCCCGTGCTCTGAACGTGCATGATGGCGCGCTGGATCACCCGCTGGAAGCCCAGCGTGGGCTGCGTGTCCACCTCTTCCGTGCCGGACACGGTGGGCGTGTTCTCCTTGATGAAGGTGGACAGGCTCTTGCGCAGCTCGTCGATGTTGGCGGCGCAGGCGCGCAGCACCTCGGCGGCGCTGGGGTTGTCCAGCAGCGCCATCAGCAGGTGTTCCACGGTGATGAACTCGTGCCGCTGCTGGCGTGCTTCCACGAACGCCATGTGCAGGCTGACTTCCAGTTCTTGCGCGATCATGCGGCCTCCATAATGCACTGCAGCGGATGCCCGTCTCGACGGGCGGCTGCAAGGACGAGTTCTACCTTGGTCGCGGCGACGTCCTTGGTGTAGACGCCGCAGACCCCGCGACCTTCGTGGTGGATCTTCAACATGATGTGGGTGGCCGTGTCCACATCGTGCTGGAAGAAGTGCTGCAGCACCATCACGACGAATTCCATCGGCGTGTAGTCGTCGTTCAGCAGCACCACCTGGTACAGCCCCGGTGGCTTGGTGCGCGCCCGCTTGCGCTCGACGACGACGGCGCCATCACCACCATCCCGCCGCGGTGCGGAGGGTGGCAGCTTGGGTGTCTTCGGGGTGTCATCGGACATGGGTCATTCTATGCACAGGGCGCTGCCGTAACGCCAGGCGGGGGCTTCGGCGACCGTGTCATCTTGCGCCCTGGCGGCGCCGGCAAAGGCGGGGAATTCGCGGCCACTTCGGTGGCTGATCGTGACTTCGACACGCTTCGCGTGTCGCCCAAGTGCGCCATGGTCGCGACCAGTGCGTGACCAACGAGAGGGTCGCCGAAGGGTTGACACCCTTTTCCGACCGACGCCAGAATTTCGCGGCGCCCGGGGGCGACGAGGAGTTGGCATGCCTGCAGGTACCGTCAAGTGGTTCAACGACGCCAAGGGCTTCGGCTTCATCGAGCCCGATGGCGGCGGCGGTGACGTGTTCGCCCATTTCTCGGCGGTGCAGATGGACGGCTTCCGCACGCTGAAGCAGGGCAGCCGCGTGACCTTCGAGGTGGTCAAGGGCCCCAAGGGTGATCTGGCGCAGAACATCCAGCCCGATCGCAGCGGCGCGGAGACCGCCGGCAACGATTGAGGCTTGCCGACGCGTCTGACGAGCAGCAAAGCAAAAGCCCGGTGCCTTGTGGACACCGGGCTTTGCCGTTCGATGGTCGGGACGGCGGGATTCGAACTCGCGACCCCTTGCACCCCATGCAAGTGCGCTACCAGGCTGCGCTACGCCCCGACGAAGCGCGCAGTATAACCCGCGGAACGGGCGATTTCACGTCCGCAGCAGCGCGGCGATTGCTTCGAGTTCGGCGCGCAGCTGGCGGGCGTCCATCACCGGTGCTGCCGCTGGAGCGGACGCCGCCGGGGTGTTGTGGCGGGCCGGGGGCTCGACGGTTTCATCGGGCATATCTGCCGCTGCCAACGCGTTGTCTTCGGCGCGCTCCGGGCTGCTGATCAGACCGCCGTGGTCGGTGAGGCGATTGCGGGCCCCGCTGATCGTGAACCCCTGGTCGTAGAGCAGCTCGCGGATGCGCCGGACCAGCAGCACCTCGTGGTGCTGGTAGTAGCGCCGGTTGCCCCGGCGCTTCATGGGCTTGAGCTGGGTGAACTCCTGCTCCCAGTACCGCAGCACGTACGGCTTGACGCCGCAGAGCTCGCTCACCTCACCGATCGTGAAGTAGCGCTTGGCAGGGATCGGTGGGAGCTGATTCTCCATTCAAATCAAGGAGATCGGAGGAAGTTTCCAGACTTTACTCGAAGTCTTCCCCCCCCGGCGTGTCGCCCTGCACGAGTGACTTCAACTTGTGACTGGCGTGGAAGGTGACCACCTGGCGCGCCTTGATGGGGATGGACTCGCCCGTGCGCGGGTTGCGCCCGGGGCGCGGGGCCTTGCGCCGGATGTTGAAGTTGCCAAAGCCCGACAGCTTGACATCCTGACCGCTCACCAGGGTGCCGTGCACGATGTCGAAGAAGGCTTCGACCATGTCCTTGGATTCGCGCTTGTTCAGGCCCAGGCGGTCGAACAGCAGTTCGGCCAGGTCGGCCTTGGTCAGCGTAGGCGTCTCCAGCGACGGCAGGATCACCGGCCGGCCGGCGTCGCCACTGCGCGGGTTGTCTTGGTCGTTCATGGGCATGTGCTCCTTCAAGCCCGCAGGCGCGCGCCATGGGCCTGTGCTGCACGCGCCACGGCGGCGGTGACCACGGCGTCGATGCGCTCGTCGGTCAACGTGGCCGTGGGGTCGAGCAGATCCAGGCGCAGTGCCAGGCTGCGCTCACCGGCGGCCAGGCCACCACCAGGTTGCGCCGGTCGGTAGATGTCGAACAGCGTCACCTGGCGCACCAGCGGGTCGTCGGCCAGGGTGGCGATCAGCGCGTCGTGCGCCACGCCATCGGTCACCACCAGCGCGATGTCGCGCACGGCGCCGGGCTGGCGGGGCAGCGGCTGCGGTGCCGGCAGCGGGCGCGCCATGACGGTATCGAGGTCCAGTTCGAACAGCACCGGCGCCGACGGCAGGTCGTAGGCCTGGCGCCAACGTGGGTGCAGTTCGCCGACATGGCCGATCAGCTGACCGTCGATCTTGACCGCAGCACAGCGGCCCGGGTGCAGCGCCGGATGCGTGTCGGCGACGAAGCGCGGGCGCATCGGCGCCAGCAGCGCCTCGACATCGCCCTTGACGTCGAAGAAGTCGACCGCCCGCTCCGCCTCGCCCCATTGCAGCGCAGCGGCCGGGCCCCAGGCCAGCCCGGCCACCCTGCGCGGCTGCACCAGGCCGGCCACGCTGATGGCGCCGTCCCGGGCCCGTGGGTCGCGGCGGAACACCCGGCCGGTCTCGAAGACGCGCACGCGCGGCGCGCGGCGGGCCAGGTTGTGCCGAAGCACCCCCACCAGGCTCGCCAGCAGGCTGGACCGCATCACGGCCAGCGGAGCCGCGATGGGGTTGAGCACGCGGATCGGGTCGGGGTTGTCGGCCAGTTCGTGCTCCCAGCGCGCCTCGACGAAGCTGAAGTTGATGGTCTCCTGGTAGCCGCGGGCAGCCAGCGCATGCTTGACGGCATGCACGCTGCGGCGGCGTTCGGGCTGCGCACGCGCCATGACAGGCGCCACCGGCGCCGTCGGCGGCAACTGGTCGTAGCCGACGATGCGTGCAACCTCTTCGATCAGGTCCTCTTCGATGCGCAGGTCGAAGCGCCAAGACGGCGGCGTGACGGTCAGAGTGCCCTCGCCTTCCACGCACGCCAGACCCAGGCCACGGAACACGTCGGCGCACTGCGCCTGGGTCAGCGGCATCCCGATGACCTTGACCGCCCGCGCCACGCGCAGCGTGACGGGTTGAGGCGAAGGCAGGTTCAGGATCTGGTCGTCCATCGGTCCGACCATGGTGTCGGGCGTGCCGCAGATCTCCACGATCAGTGCGGTGATGCGCTCGATGTGCTCGACCGTCAGCGCCGGGTCCACGCCACGTTCGAAGCGATGGCCGGCGTCGGTGGCGAAACCGTAGCGGCGCGAACGGCCGGCCACGGCATCGGGCCACCAGAACGCGGCCTCGACGTAGACGCTGCGCGTGCTGTCGGAGACGGCGGTGTGTTCGCCGCCCATGATGCCGGCCAGCGACTCCACGCGCGCACGGTCGGCGATCACGCCCACGCTGCCGTCCACGCTCACGGTGTTGCCGTTGAGCAGTTCCAGTTGTTCGCCGTCGCGGCCCCAGCGCACGACCAGTTCGCCGTCGATCTTGTCGAGGTCGAAAATGTGGGAGGGTCGCCCGTACTCGAACATCACGTAGTTGGAGATGTCCACCAGCGCCGAGACGCTGCGCTGCCCGCACCTGGCCAGGCGGTCGACCATCCACGCCGGCGTCTTCGCCTGGGTGTCCACGCCGCGCACGATGCGGCCGGAGAAGCGGCCGCAGAGGTCGGGCGCCTCCACGCGCACCGGCAGCTTCGCATCGTGACTCGGTGGCACCGGCAGGAAGGCCGGCGTCTTCAGCGGCGCACCGGTCAGCGCCGACACCTCGCGTGCGATGCCGTACACCGACAGCGCATGCGCCAGGTTGGGCGTGAGCTTGAGCGTGAACAGCGTGTCGTCGAGCTTCAAGTGGTCGCGGATGTCGGCACCCACGGGCGCATCGGCCGCCAGTTCGAGCAGGCCGCCGTGGTCGTCGGAGAGCTTGAGCTCCTTGGCCGAGCACAGCATGCCTCGGCTTTCCACGCCGCGCAGCTTGCCCACGCCGATCTTGAAGGGCTTGCCATCGTCGCCAGGGGGCAGTTCGGCGCCCACCATGGCCAGCGGCGCCTTCAGGCCGGCGCGCGCGTTGGGCGCGCCGCAGACGATCTGCAGCGGGTCGCCCTGCCCCACGGCGACGCTGCACACGCGCAGGCGGTCGGCCTGCGGGTGCGGCTCGGCCGTCAGGATCTCGGCGACCACGATGCCGCTGAACGGCGGCGCCACGGGACGGGTCTCCTCGACCTCCAGGCCGGCCATGGTCAGCAGTTCGGCCAGGTCAGCCGTGTCCAGCGGGGGGTTGCAGAACTCGCGCAACCAGGATTCGGGGAATTGCATCTCGGGTGCGGCTTACTTGAACTGGGACAGGAAGCGCAGGTCGTTCTCGAAGAACAGGCGCAGGTCGGTGATGCCGTAGCGCAGCATGGTCAGGCGGTCCGGACCCATGCCAAACGCGAAGCCGATGTAGCGCTCCGGGTCGAGCCCGAAGTTGCGCACCACGTTGGGGTGCACCTGGCCCGAGCCGGCCACCTCCAGCCAACTGCCCTTCAACGGGCCGTCGCCGAAGGCCAGGTCGACCTCGGCCGACGGTTCGGTGAACGGAAAGAACGATGGCCGGAACCGCACGGTCAGGTCGTCGGTCTCGAAGAAGCGGCGCAGGAAGTCGCTGAAGACGGCCTTCAGGTCCTTGAAGCTGACGTTCTCACCGATCCACAGGCCTTCGCACTGGTGGAACATCGGTGAGTGCGTGGCGTCACTGTCCACGCGGTAGGTGCGGCCCGGCGCAATGACGCGGATTTCCGGGATGGGCTCACCGCGGGCCAGGGCCTCGGCATGCCGCGCGACATGCGCCTTCGCATAGCGCACCTGCATCGGGCTGGTGTGCGTGCGCAGGTTCAGCGGCCGGCCTTCGGCGTCCTTCAGGTCGACATAGAACGTGTCCTGCATCGACCGCGCCGGGTGGTTTTCCGGGCTGTTGAGCGCAGTGAAGTTGAACCAGTCGGTCTCGATCTCGGGGCCGTCGGCCACGTCGAAGCCCATGCTGCCAAAGATGGCCTCGATGCGCTCGATCGTGCGGCTGACCGGGTGCAGGCCACCCATGCCGCGCTGGCGACCGGGCAGCGTCACGTCCAGGGCCTCGGCCTGCAGCTGGCGTTCGAGTTCCGCGGCAGCCAGGGCTTCGCGCCGTTCGCCGAGAAGTCCCTCGATCTGCTGCTTGGCCTGGTTGATCTGCGCACCGCGCGCCTTCTTCTCCTCGGGCGGGAGCTGGCCCAGCGCCTTGAGCTGCTCGGTCACGCGGCCGGCCTTGCCGAGGTAGCGCGCCTTGGCGTCCTCCAGCGCGGCCGGGCTGGCTGCGGCGGCGAAATCGCTGCGCGCGGCGTCGACCAGTTGTTCGAGTTCGGACATCGGGGGCAAAGAAAGAATGAAAAAAGGCCGCCCCGAGGTGACGGCCTTGAGAAGCTCGACTCATGCCGGCACGAGGCCGGCATGGCGGGTCAAGCGAGCTGGGCCTTCACCTTCTCCACGATGCTGCCAAAGGCAGCCGGGTCGTTCACGGCCATGTCGGCCAGGACCTTGCGGTCGAGCCCGATGTTGGCCTTCTTCAGGCCAGCCATGAATTTGCTGTAGGTGACGCCAAGCTCGCGAGACGCGGCGTTGATCCGCGCGATCCAGAGCTGGCGGAACACCCGCTTGCGGGTGCGGCGGTCACGGTAGGCGTACTGCCCGGCCTTCATCACCGCCTGCTTGGCGATGCGGAAGACGTTCTTGCGGCGGCCCCGGAAGCCCTTGGCGAGCTTCAGGATCTTCTTGTGACGCGCATGGGCGGTGACACCACGTTTGACGCGAGGCATGTGTTCTCTCCTAGTCCGTCTTGAAGATCAGAGGCCAGCGAAGGGCAGCATCGCGGCGATGTGGCCCATGTTGGTCTCGTGCACGTTGGCAGCCCCACGCAGGTGGCGCTTGTTCTTCGTGGTCTTCTTGGTCAGGATGTGGCGCTTGAACGCCTGGCCCCGCTTGACGGTGCCACCCGGACGGACGCGAAAACGCTTCTTCGCGCTGCTCTTGGTCTTCATCTTGGGCATGAATGCTCCTTCTATGTATGCCCCTGCAGGCGACCACGGGCGTGGTGCTTGCTGGCCTGCAGCGGCTTCTCTCGTGGGCCAGGCGACCAACCTGACCCGCGAATGCGGTGATCTCTTCTACTTTCGCTTGGGCGCCAGCACCATGATCATCTGGCGCCCTTCGAGCTTGGGCATGTGCTCCACGACCGCGACGTCGGCCAGTTCGTCGCGGATGCGCTCGAGCAGCCGCATCCCGATCTCCTGGTGGGTGATCTCGCGCCCCCGGAACCTCAGCGTGACCTTGCCCTTGTCGCCGTCCTCGGCGATGAAGCGGCGCAGGTTGCGCATCTTGATGTTGTAGTCGCCTTCGTCGGTACCGGGCCGGAACTTGACTTCCTTGACCTCGATGACCTTCTGCTTGGCCTTGGCCTCGGCGGCGCGCTTCTGCTCCTGGTACTTGAACTTGCCGTAGTCCATCAACCGGCACACCGGCGGGTCGGCGGTGGCGGCGATCTCGACCAGATCGACGTCCAGCTCCCCGGCCATGCGCAACGCTTCGTACGTGGGGACGATACCCAGTGGCTCGTTCTCGACCCCGTTCAGGCGCACCTGCGGCACCATGATCTCCCGGTTCAACCGGTGCTTGCGCTCCGCGTTCGGGACGCGGCGGTCCATGAAGGTAGCGATGGTTCAGACCTCTCTGCGCGACGCTCAGGCCCTGGCGCCGCAAATGAAAAACAAGGCGCGGCGGAGCGGTCAGACCTTGCGGGCGATGTCGTCGGCGAGCTTCTGCGCGAAGTCGTCGACCGGCATGACCCCGAGGTCCCGGTTGCCCCGGGCGCGCACGGAAACGGCCCCGTTGGCCTTTTCCTTGTCACCCACGACAAGGATGTACGGGACCTTTTGCATCGAATGCTCGCGGATTTTATACGTGATCTTCTGGTTCCGCAAATCGCTCTGGACCCTAACTCCTTGTTTTTGCAGCGTTTTCACGACGGATGCGGCGTAGTCGGCCTGATCGTCGGTGATCGGGGCCACCACCACCTGCACCGGCGCCAGCCAGGCGGGCAGCGCACCGGCGTGCTGCTCGATCAGGATCCCGATGAAACGCTCCAGGCTGCCGACGATGGCCCGGTGCAGCATCACCGGGTGCTGGCGGCTGCCGTCCTCGGCCACGTATTCGGCGTCCAGGCGCTGCGCCATGCTGAAGTCGACCTGCATCGTGCCGCACTGCCACTCACGGCCCAGGGCATCCTTGAGCGTGTACTCGATCTTCGGGCCGTAGAAGGCGCCGTCGCCCGGGGCGATGACGAACTCGACGCCGGCCTGGCGCAGGCTCTCCTTCAGCGCGTGTTCGGCCTTGTCCCAGATGGCGTCCGACCCGATGCGCGCCGCCGGCCGCGTGGCCACCTTGTAGAGGATCTCCGTGAAGCCGAAATCGGCGTAGACCTTCTGCAGCAGCGCCGTGTACGTCACGCACTCGGGCAGGATCGCATCCTCCGTGCAGAAGATGTGGCCGTCGTCCTGCGTGAAGGCGCGCACGCGCATGATGCCGTGCAGGCCACCCGTGGGCTCGTTGCGGTGACAGGCGCCGAACTCGCCGTAGCGCAGCGGCAGGTCGCGGTAGCTCTTGATGCCCTGCTTGAAGATCAGGATGTGGCCGGGGCAGTTCATCGGCTTGAGCGCGTAGTCGCGCTTCTCCGATTCCGTCGTGAACATGTTCTCCCTGTACTTGTCCCAGTGGCCCGTCTTCTCCCAGAGGGCCTGGTCCAGGATCTGCGGGCCCTTGACCTCCTGGTAGCCGTTGTCGCGGTAGACGGCGCGCATGTACTGCTCCACCACCTGCCACACCGCCCAGCCCTTGGGGTGCCAGAACACCGTGCCCGGGCTGTGCTCGTCCAGGTGGAACAGGTCGAGTTCGCGGCCGAGCTTGCGGTGGTCGCGCTTCTCGGCCTCCTCCAGCATCAGCAGGTACTTCTGCAGGTCGTCCTTCGTCGCCCAGGCCGTGCCATAGATGCGCTGCAGCATCTCGTTGCGGTGATCGCCGCGCCAGTAGGCGCCGGCCACCTTCATCAGCTTGAAGTGCCGGAGCTTGCCCGTGCTGGGCACGTGCGGACCGCGGCACAGGTCCTCGAAGCCGCCTTCGCGGTACAGGCTCACATCCTCGCCAGCCGGGATGCTCCCAATGATCTCGGCCTTGTAGTGCTCCCCCATGGCCTTGAAGTGCGCCACGGCCTCGTCACGCGGCAGCACGCGGCGCTCGACCTTCTCGTCCTTCTTCGCCAGTTCGGCCATGCGCTGCTCGATGGCGGCCAGGTCCTCCGGCGTGAAGGCTCGCTTGTAGCTGAAGTCGTAGTAGAAGCCGTTGTCGATGACCGGGCCGATCGTCACCTGCGCGTCGGGGAACAGTTCCTTCACCGCATAGGCCAGCAGGTGGGCCGTGGAGTGGCGGATCATCTCCAGGCCGTCGGCGTCCTTGTCCGTGACGATGGCCAGCTGCGCATCGGCCTCGATGCGGTGGCTCGTGTCCACCAGCCTGCCGTCGACCTTGCCCCCGAGTGCTGCCTTGGCCAGGCCGGCGCCTATGGAGGCGGCCACATCGGCCACCGTGACAGGGCCCGGGAACTCGCGTTTCGAGCCGTCGGGCAGCGTGATCTGGATCATCGTGAATCTCCTGCAGGAAAACAAAAAGCGCGGGCTGTGCCGCGCTTGCTGACCAGGGTACGTAGGGGTACGGGCGTGACGGCGCGGCCAGGGCTCAGGGCCTGGTGAAGGTGGTGCGCGTAGTCCGCGGTGTCATAACCCGTCGTGCCTTTCCTGCTCTTGGATCGTTTTGGACGAAGCCGATTGTAGTCACGGCAGCGACAGCGCGTCGACCGTGTCGCGCTCGCACAGGCGTGCAAACTCTTCGGCCAGGCGCTGGCTCTCGGCGATGGCACCGCGCCAGACGCGCTGCCGGCCGGCGTGGTCGTCGCCGTAGACCTTGAAGTCGTTGCGGTCGGGCAGCTTGCCGCCCGGCAGCGCCCGCACCCAGTCCGGGTGCGGCACCAGCACCACCAGCGGGTCCAGCCAGCGCGTGGCCCGATGCCGGGCCTTGAAGGCCTTGTCCAGCCAGCCGGGTACGATCTGCGGCTGGAAGTGCGGGTACAGCGCGATCCCGTCGGGCAGCGCGTCGTACGGCAGGTGAAGGTGGTAGTCGGTGATGCCGCCGTCCCAGTAGGCGCCGCGCGGGCCGCCGGGGATGTCGTGCACCGCGTCCAACCAGAACGGGATCGAGCAGCTGGCCAGGATGGCCGGCTGCAGGTTGGCGGCCGACAGCGGCACGACCTGGCTGCGGAAGTCCGAGGTCGGCAGCGGGAAGGGTTCGCGCGCATCGGCGAACACCACCCTCTCGATCCAGCCGCCCAGCGCGCGCCGATGCACGGCGTTGCCGAAGAAGGCACCGGCGTAGCCCAGCGGCGTGCGCCAGCGGCCCTGGCGTGACAGCAGGTGGCGGCCGTGGCTGGTGAACACGTGCAGCCGGTAGCGCGGGTGCGCCAGCACCTCGGCCTCGCGGCCGGCGAAATGCTCGTCGAGCTTGGCGCCGAACACCGCCGAGACGTGGCTGGCCAGCGGCGCCTTGCCCGGCGCATGCTGGTAGGACTGCATCACATAGTCCTCGGCCAGGCGGGCAAGCGCCGCTTCCGGGTCGGCCAGGCAGCCGGCGGCCATGCGCCAGGCACCGATGGAGGCGCCCATCAGGTGCACGGTCTGGTCCGCGCGTGGCAGCCAGTGGCCGAAGAGGAAGCGGTCCAGCGGATTGAGCACCAGGCCCTTGGCACCGCCGGCGGCCGCCGGGATCACGCGCACGTCCTGCGCTCGCAATCCGCGTTCGCGCAGCAGCGCACGGGCGCGCGGCCCGGCGTAGACCTGCAACGCGGGCGTGCTCACCGCCGGTTCACCGCCGCTGCAGCTTCGCGAAGGCCGCGGCCATCGCGCTCTGCCCGGCCGGCTCCGGACGCGCGCCGCCGCGGCTGCGTTCGTCCCGGCCCGCGGCACGGTAGCGGTTGTCGCCGCCCGCGCCGGGCTTCGGCGCAGCCGCGTCCAGCTTCATCGTCAGCGAGATCCGCCCGCGCTGCAGGTCCACCTCCAGCACGCGCACCTTGACCACGTCGCCGGTCTTGACCACCTCGCGCGCGTCGCTGACGAACTTGTTGGACAGCTGGCTCACGTGCACCAGCCCGTCCTGATGCACGCCCAGGTCGACGAAGGCGCCGAACTGCGCCACGTTGCTCACCGTGCCCTGCAGCACCATGCCCGGCTGCAGGTCCTTGATGTTCTCGACGCCGTCGTTGAAGCGGGCGACGACGAAATCAGGCCGCGGGTCGCGGCCGGGTTTCTCCAGCTCGGCCAGGATGTCCTTCACCGTGATCGGCCCGAAGGTCGCGTCGGCCAGCGTCTCGGGCTTCAGCGCCTTGAGCACCTCGCCGCGGCCCATCACTTCGGTGATCGGCCGCTGCGTGGCGGCCAGGATGCGCTCGACCACCGGGTAGGTCTCCGGGTGCACGCCGGTCATGTCCAGCGGGTTGTCGCCGTCGCGGATGCGCAGGAAACCGGCGGCCTGCTCGAAGGTGCGAGGGCCCAGACCCGAGACGTCCAGCAGCTGCTGGCGCGAGCGGAACGCACCGTGCGCATCGCGCCAGCGCACGATGGCACCGGCCACCGTGGCGCTCAGGCCCGACACGCGCGACAGCAGCGGTGCGCTGGCGGTGTTGAGGTCCACGCCGACCTTGTTGACGCAGTCCTCCACCACCGCGTCCAGGCTGCGCGCCAGGCCGCTCTGGTTCACGTCGTGCTGGTACTGGCCCACGCCGATGCTCTTGGGGTCGATCTTCACCAGCTCGGCCAGCGGGTCCTGCACGCGGCGCGCAATGCTCACCGCACCGCGCAGGCTCACGTCGAGTTCCGGCAGTTCCTTGCTGGCGTACTCGCTGGCCGAATAGACCGAGGCGCCGGCCTCGCTGACCACCAGCTTCTCCAGCTTCACATCGGGCGTGATCTTCTGCACCCGCTTGATCAGGTCGCCGGCCAGCTTGTCGGTCTCGCGGCTGGCGGTGCCGTTGCCGATGGCGATCAGTGCCACGCCGTGGGTGGCCACGAGACGGCCCAGCACATGCAGGCTGCCTTCCCAGTCGTTGCGGGGCTCGTGCGGGTAGACGGTGGCCGTGTCCAGCACCTTGCCGGTGGCGCTGACCACGGCCACCTTGACCCCGGTGCGGATGCCCGGGTCCAGGCCCATCACCGCGCGTGGGCCGGCGGGTGCGGCGAGCAGCAGATCACGCAGGTTGTCGGCGAAGACCTTGATCGCCACCGCCTCGGCGTCCTCGCGCAGGCGGGCGAAGAGGTCGCGCTCCAGGCTCAGGCTGAGCTTGACCTTCCAGGTCCAGGCCACGGTCTTGCGGATCAGGTCGTCGGCCGGGCGCTTGGCGTGGCTCCAGCCCAGGTGGCGGGCGATCCTTCCTTCCGCAAGCGAAGGCTGACCCGGGACGAGTTCCTCGTCCAGCACCAGCTTGGCATCCAGCCACTCCTGGGTGCGCCCACGGAACACGGCCAGCGCGCGGTGGCTGGGCACGCGTGCGATCGGCTCGTCGTACTCGAAGTAGTCGCGGAACTTGGCGGCGTCGGCATGCGTGCCGTCCTTGCCGGCGGCCAGGCGGCTCTGCAGCCGGCCCTCGGCCCACAGCCATTCGCGCAGGCTGCCGACCAGCGTAGCGTCCTCGGCCCAGCGCTCGCTGAGCAGGTCGCGCACGCCATCCAGCACCGCGTGGGCGTCGGCAAAGCCGGCCTCGGCGTTCACGAACGCGGCCGCCTCGGTCAGCGGCGCCAGGCTCGGGTCGGCGAACAGCCGGTCGGCCAGCGGCTCCAGCCCGGCTTCGCGGGCGATCATGCCCTTGGTGCGGCGCTTGGGCTTGTAGGGCAGGTAGAGGTCCTCCAGGTCCTGCTTGGTGGCCGCGGCCTCGATGGCCGCACGCAGGTCCGGGGTCAGCTTGCCCTGCTCCTCGATGCTGCGCAGCACGGTCTCGCGCCGGTCCTCCAGTTCGCGCAGGTAGGCCAGGCGGGCTTCCAGCTCGCGCAGCTGGATGTCGTCGAGGCCGTCGGTGGCCTCCTTGCGGTAGCGGGCGATGAAGGGCACGGTGGCGCCGCCGTCGAGCAGGTCGACGGCCGCCTTCACCTGGGCCGGCCGAACCTTCAGTTCGGCCGCGATCTGGAGCAGGATCTTGTCCACGGAAACCGGGGTGCGCAGCGGAAAGCGCGGGAGTGTAAGCGCCGCGCCCCGGCACCCGACCCAAGGGCATGCGCACCACTATCCTCCTGGTCACCACGCTGGTCACGACCCTGCAGGCCACGGCCGCCGAGCCCGTCTGCGAACGGCATTCCGGTGCCCGACCGCCCCTGGTGGTGGAGCTCTACACCTCCGAAGGCTGCAGTTCCTGCCCTCCGGCCGACCGCTGGCTGTCCACCCTGAAGGGCCGCGACGACCTGCTGCCGCTGGCCTTCCACGTCGGCTACTGGAACCGGCTGGGCTGGGTGGACCGCTTCGCCACGCGCGAGACCACCGACCGCCAGTACCAGCTGGCACGCGCCATGGGTGCGCCCAACGTCTACACGCCACAGGTGGTTGCCCAAGGTCACGACTGGCGGTCGTGGCCCGCCCTGCCCGATCGTCCGGCACCCGCGCCAATGACGCTGAGCCTGCGCCGGGATGGCAGCCAGGTGACGGCCGATGTCGGCCTGGCGATGACACAGCTCAACCGTCGCTGGATCGGGTACTGGGCCGTCGTGGAGGACGGCCACCGCAGCCGCGTCACCGCAGGCGAGAACTGGGGCGAGACCCTTGGCCACGACCACGTGGTCCGCCTCTACCAGCCCGTTTCTGCCTGGCAAGGCGCTCGGCGATGGACACTGGACCTGCCGCCCGCCGATCCGGCCCACCCACGCCGGGTGGTCTTCGTGGTCGCGGACGCGGTGTCCCAGCGGCCGGTGCAGGCGCTTGGTCTGGGCTGCTGACCCGTTCAGTGCATGCCGACACCAACCTCGTCGCAGCCCGCGAGCAGGCTCATATGGTGCGCGGCATCGGCGATGCGGCGGGCCATGAGGGCCTGCTCCCGGTCGGCGGCCCGGCCGGACCGGGCCGATATCGCCTCGGCTTCTTCCGCATCGCGAGCGCAGCATCTCGCCAGTTCCGAGAGTTCCTGCGTCAGCCGCACCCGCAGGGGGCCAGGTGGACACTTCCCCAGCGCCGCGTGGGCGCCGGACAAACAGTCGCGCATGACGCGCTCGTACGGATCGGTGTCGTGACTGGCACTGCGCGACAGCAAGGCGCGCGTCGCGAGTTCGGCTTGCCGGGCGAGATGGGATCTCATGGTGGTGGGTTGTCTGATGACCGCTGGATCATCGGCGATGCATGACGCCCACTGAGCACCAAATCAGTGCAAAAGCAACAAATGATCATTTAAAGCGTGAAATGATCAGTCGGCGAACGCATCCTGCTCGCCTGGTCGGCCGATCGGCCGCGACCTGCCGCGCTGGCCCGCGCTTTCAGTCCGACCCGCGGGAGGCACGTTCACGCCAGCGCCGCAACCAGTCGCCAGCCAACTGTCCGGCAGCTTCCCGCCCACCCAGGCCGAACGACAGCGCCACCGCCACGGCAACGGCAACGGCAACGGCACCGAGCGCGAGCCCGAAGGCCAGCACGACGATCTCATTGGCCACGCCCATGGCCCGCAGTCCCATCGCCAACACGATGCCCAGGATGCCCATGCGCGCCACCGGTGCCAGCCCACGGGTGCCGGCACCACTGGCGCGATCGATCGCCGCGTGGGCCAGATTGGCCAACCAGAAGCCGACCGCGAAGATCACGCCGCCCAGCACGATATCGCCGGAAAAGCGGATGAACGCGGTGGTCAGCTCACGCAGCTGTCCGAAACCGAGCTGCCCCGCGGCCTCCGCCACGGCAACAGCATGGCGAAGAACATGATCGCACCGCGGACCAGCGTCGCCTGCCGCGTCGGCCCGGACAGTACCGCCTCGAGCCCGATGCGCGTCGGCAGCGCATCGACGCCCGCGTTCTCCAGCAGGCGGGCAACCAGCCCGGCCACGAAGCGCGCCACCGCCCACGTCAGCAGCAGGATGACGATGGCCGCCAGGATGTGCGGCACCGCCGCCAGCATCTGCGACAGCATGGCCGTCGCCGGCGCGGAGATGGCCTCGATCTTCAGCGCGTCCAGCGCCGCGATCAGCGACGGCACCAGCACGAACAGGAACACCAGCGTGCCCGCCAGCCGCGACAGCTTGACCGCATCGTCCAGCCCGGCGCGTTCACCGACCCGGTCGATGCCGGCCGCCCCCAGCAGATTGCTGACCAGGCCGCGCAGGACCCTCGCCACCAGGTAGCCCACACCGGCGATCACCGCGGCGCCGAGGGCATTGGGCAGCCAGCCCAGTGCCATCACCAGCATCTGCTCCACCGGCGCCAGCGTGCCCGACAGACGGAAGGCCGACAGCACGGACGGCAGGAACAGCAGCAGCGCCAGCCAGAACACCACGTTGCCGGCCGCCGGACCGCTGGGCTTCATGCCCGCGTGGCGCTGCAGCGAGTCGTCGATCGTCGTGGCCGCCAGCGCCCGCACGACCAGCGTGCGCAGCAGCGACGCCACCAGCCAGGCCACCAGGGTCAGCACGGCACCGCCCAGGGCATACGGGAGGTAGCCGACGATATCGCCCATCATCGCGGCAATGGGCGCCGACACGCTGGCCAGGTCCAGCACGTTGAGCACGGCGATCAGCGTGACCAGCAGCAGCAGCCAGAACACGGCCACGCCCAGGCCCCGCTCCGACTGCACCGTCACCCCGGTGCTCTCTGCGATGCGGGTGTCCAGACGGGCCAGCGCCAGCGGGCGCAGCACTGCAGCGCGCGCCGCCACGGCAATGATCCAGCCCAGCGCGAACACCGCCAGGGCGCCCACGATGCGCGGCAGGTGGTGGCCCAACTGACCCTGCAGCGTCGACCAGAAGCTCGCGAAGTCCATGTCCGTGCCCTTCTCCGGGCGGCGCCCGGTCACCTTCAGTGAATGAAGGCACGGACTTTACATTTGTGCAAAAGTATGAAATCGGAGTTCGGCTCGTGTGCAGCCCGGCAGCGTTCGCAAGGGGCCTTGTCAGTCCTGACCGTCACCCGGCATCTGCGCCAGCTGCGCCCGCAGGCGGGCGCCGATCTCCGGCCGCTCGTGGAACGGATCGGTCGGGTTGCGCTGCAGGACCTGGTCCTCCATGCGCGTGCGCACGCCGCCCAGCGCCTGCGGGTGGGTGTAGACGTAGAAGCGGTCGGCGTCCATGGCGTCGAAGACCAGTTGCGCGGTCTGCGCCGCCGTCACCTTGCCGCTGGTGACGGCCTTCTCGCTCATCGCCGCGGCGATCTGCTGGCTGCGCGTGATGGGTTCGTTGGCGCCGCCGGGACGGTTGCGCTCGCTGCGGTGGATGCCGGTGGGCACGAAGTACGGGCACAGCAGGTGGGCGCGGACCTGGGTGCTGACCAGCGACAGGTCGTGGTACAGCGTCTCGGTCATCGACACCACCGCGGCCTTGCTGACGTTGTAGACGCCCATGTTCGGTGGCGTCAGAAGGCCGGCCATGGACGCCGTGTTGACGATGTGGCCGCGATAGGTCGGGTCGGCCGCCGCGGCTTCCAGCATCATTGGCGTGAACACGCGCACGCCATGCGCCACGCCCAGCAGGTTGACGCCCAGCACCCAATCCCAGTCGGCGGCGCTGTGCTCCCAGACCAGGCCGCCGGCGCCCACGCCGGCGTTGTTGAACACGAAATGCGGCACGCCGAAGCGCTCGCGCGTGGCAGCGGCCAGGGCCTCGACCTCGGCCGCCTTGGACACGTCCAGCCGGAACGGCAGCACCTCGGCGCCCTGCCCGGCGCCCAGCGCCAGCACATCGTGCGCCGACAGTTCCAGCGCATCGGCCTGCACGTCGGCCATCACGACCTTCATGCCGGCCCGTGCCGCGATGCGGCTGGCCTCCAGGCCGAAGCCCGACGCCGCGCCGGTGATCACGGCCACTCGTCCTTGCCATTCACTCATCAAAGCTCTCCTCAGGGGTTGGCATGGCCCGCGCCACCAGGGCATCCAGCGGCAGCGTGCCGGGCAGCAGCCCGAACGCGTCGCTGGCCTGGTCGAGGCGGGCGGTGCAGAAACTGTCGAACACCTCGGTCGGTGCGTGGGCGTGCAGTTGGGCCGCCTGCAGCAGCAGCGCCGTGTCGCGCGCCAGGCGGCGGGCGCCGGCTTCGTCGGCCGCGCCGTCCAGCGCCTCGGCGACCCATTGCGCACGGCGCTCCACGGCGGCATGGGCACGGCGCGCGGCGGCGGTCTCGTGCATCACCGCGTCCTTCACCGGGCCGCTGCGCAGCGCGCGCAGCAGGTCCAACGCCATGATGTTGCCGGCGCCTTCCCAGATGGAGTTCAGCGGCATCTCGCGGTAGATGCGGGCCATCACGCCCTCGCCACCACCTTCGACGTAGCCGTTGCCGCCCAGGCACTCCATGGCCTCCTGGCCGAAGGCACTGCCGCGCTTGCAGATCCAGAACTTGGCCACCGGCGTGAGCACGCGGCGCATCACGGCCTCGAAGCCGTCGGGGTCCTGGCCGTGCTCGGTGCGGTCCACCGCCCGCGCCAGGCGAAGGGCCAGCGCGGTGGCGGCTTCGCTCTCCAGCGCCAGGTCCGCCAGCACGGCCGTCATCGCCGGCTGCTCGATCAGGCGGCGGCCGAAGGCCTGGCGTTGCGCGCAGTGGTGCAGCGCGATGGACAGCGCCTGGCGCATCAGGCCCGCGGTGCCCAGCGCGCAGTCCAGCCGCGTGAGCGTGCCCATCGCCAGGATCTGCGGCACGCCGCGGCCTTCGTCGCCCACCAGCCAGGCCTCGGCGTCCTGGAACTCGACCTCGCTGCTGGCGTTGGCCTGGTTGCCCAGCTTGTGCTTCAGGCGCTGTACATGGATGGCGTTGACCCGCCCGTCGCGCGTGAAACGCGGCAGGAAGAAGCAGCTGAGCCCGCCCTCGGCCTGCGCCAGCACCAGAAAGGCGTCGCACATCGGCGCCGACATGAACCACTTGTGGCCGGTGAGGCGGTAGCGGCGGCCCCAGTCGTCATCGCCGTCGAAGACCGCGCGCGTGGTGTTCGCCCGCACATCGGAGCCGCCCTGCTTCTCGGTCATGCCCATGCCCATCGTCAGGGCGGTCTTTCCGTCGAAAGGCCTGAATGCCGGGTCGTAGGCGGTGGCCGCCAGGCCCGGGCCCCAGTCGCGGGACAGCGCGGCATTCGGGCGCAGCGCGGGCGCCACGGCGTAGGTCATCGACACCGGGCACAGCACCGACGGCTCCAGTTCGGTGAAGAGCATGAAGGCCGCAGCGCGTTCGATGTGGCCGCCGGGCCCCAGCGTCCAGGGCGTGCCGTGCAGGCCGTGGCGCAGCGCGCTGGTCATCAGCGCGTGGTAGCTGGGGTGGAATTCCACCTGGTCGACGCGGTGGCCGCGCAGGTCGTGGGCGTGGAGCACCGGCCCGTGGGTGTTGGCCAGCCGCGCATGCACCTGCATCTCGGCCGAGCCGGCTTCGGCGCCCAGCGCCACGAACCGGGCGCGGTCGTAGCCAGGGTGGTGGTGGGCCAGCGCGTCCTGCAGCGCCCGGTTGCCGCTGAACAGGTTCACGTCGGTCAGGGGCTCGGCCTGGTTGAAGACCTCGTGTGTGGCGTTCATCGCAGCATCTCCACGTGCGGAATGTCGTCCTCGGCGTAGGGTTCGCCCACGGTGGTGAAACCGAAGCCGCCGTAGAAGCGCTGCAGATGGGCCTGGGCGCTGATGCGGTGGCCGCGGCCGGGCCAGGCGGCGTCGCTGCGCGCCAGCCCTTCGGCCACGAGGGTACGCCCCAGACCGGTGCCGCGCACCTCCGGCGCCGTGATCACGCGGCCCATGGACGGCTCGGCGAACTTGCACCCCGGATCGACGATGCGCAGGTAGGCCTGCAGGTGGCCCGCATCGTCGCGACCCAGCAGGTGCCAGGACACGCGGTCCAGGCCGTCGGGATCCTGGTACGGCCCCTGCTCCAGGATGAAGACGCGGCAGCGCAGCGCCAGCGCGTCGTACAGGTCATCCAGGCTCAGGGCGGCAAAGTGCGCCCAGGTCCAGTCCATCGCTGCCCGGTCAGGCCAGCTTGACGAGCTGCTTGCCGAAGTTGCGGCCCTTGAGCAGGCCGAAGAACGCCTCCGGCGCCGCGGCCAGGCCCTCGGCGATGCTCTCGCGCGGGCGCAGCTTGCCGGTGCCCACCAGCGTGCCCAGTTCCTTCAGCGCCGCCGGCCAGAGTTCCATGTGCTCGCTGACGATGAAGCCCTGCACCTTCAGGCGTGAGACCAGGATCAGCGCCGGGTTGGCCATCGGCAGCGGCTGGCCGTTGTAGCCGGCGATCATGCCGCACACGGCGATGCGGCCGAAGGCGTTCATGCGCAGCATCACGGCGTCCATGATCATGCCGCCGACGTTCTCGAAGTAGCCGTCGACGCCGTCCGGGCAGGCGTCCTTCAGCGCCTTGGACAGGCTCTTGAGGTCCGGGTGCGCCTTGTAGTCGATGCAGGCGTCGAAGCCGAGCTCGTTCACCGCATAGGCGCACTTCTCCGGACCGCCGGCGATGCCCACGGCGCGGCAGCCGCGCGCCTTGGCCAGCGCGCCGAAGGCCGAGCCGACGGCGCCGGTGGCGGCGCTGATCACCATGGTCTCGCCGGCCTTGGGCGCGATGATGTGATTCAGGCCCACCCAGGCGGTGACCCCGGGCATGCCCACGGCGCCCAGGTAGTGCGACAACGGCACGTGCGTGGTGTCGACCTTGCGCATCATGCCGCGCTGGCCGCCGTCCACCACCGAGTACAGCTGCCAGCCGCCCATGCCGACGACGGGGTCACCGGGCGCGTAGTCGGGGTGCTTCGAGGCCACCACCTCGCCGGCGGTGCCGCCGATCATCACCTCGTCCAACGGCTGCGGCTGGGCGTAGCTCTTGCCGTCGTTCATGCGCCCGCGCATGTACGGGTCCAGGCTCAGCCACAGGTGCTTGACCAGCACCTGACCGTCCTGGAGTTCCGGCACCGGCACCTCCACGAGCTTGAAGTTGTCGTGCGTGGGCTCGCCCATGGGGCGCGAGACGAGCTGGATCTGCTGGTTGACGAGGCTCATGTCTTCTCCTGGAGGTTCTTGAGCGTGCGGCCGCGCGACGGCAGCGCACGCAGGTACTTGAAGGTGGCAGTGGCGTGCGCGCAGAGCTCGCCATGGCCGTCGAGCACGCGGCCTTCGCAGAAGGCCATCGTGCTGGTGCGGTGCATCAGGTGGCCGAGTGCGCGCAGTTCGCCCTCGGCCGGGCGCATGAAGGTGGTCTTCATCTCGATGGTGGCCACGCCCGGCGCCGTCATCGGGTCGCTGGAGCTGCTGGCCCGCGCCGCATGCGCCATGGCCACGTCCAGCAGCGTCATCAGCACGCCGCCGTGGGCCACCTCCCAGCTGTTGAGGTGGCTTTCCTGCAGGTCCACGCGCAGTTCGGCCTTGCCGTCGCCGAAGCCCCAGAGCTCCAGCCCCAGGTGTTCGACGAACGGGATGCGCAGCGGAAAGTCACGCTTCATCGGCTTGCCGGGCTCATTCGCCGTGCACGGCCGAGACGCCGCCGTCCACCGCCAGGATCTGCCCGGTGATGTGCTTGCCGGCGGCGCTGGCGAACAGCAGCGCCGCGCCCTTGAGGTCGTCGTCGTCACCGATGCGGCCCAGCGGCGACATGGCCGCGAGCTTGTCTGCGCCCACCGCCTCCAGCGTGCCGCGCGTCATCTTGCTCGGGAAGAAGCCCGGCGCCAGCGCGTTGACGGTGATGCCATGGCGGCCCCATTCACCGGCCAGCGTGCGCGTGAAGTTGACCACCGCGCCCTTGCTCGTGCCGTAGGCCAGGAACTGCATCTTCGACGAGCCCGACAGCCCGGCGATCGAGGCCACGTTGACGATGCGCCCGTAGCGCCGCGGGATCATGCAGGCCTTGCCGATGGCCTGCGACATCATGAACACGCTGCGCACGTTCAGGTTCATCACCTTGTCCCAGGCCTCCAGCGGGTGGTCCTCGGCCGGCGCACCCCAGGTGGCGCCGGCGTTGTTGACGAGGATGTCCACGTGACCGAGGCGCTGCAGCGCGTCCTCGACGACCTTCTGCACTCCCGCGGGCTCGCTGGCATCGGCCGCCACCCAGCGCGCGTCGATGCCCTTGTCCTGCAACGCCGCGGCGGCGTGCTCCAGGTCGGCCGCCTTGCGTGACGTGAGCAGGATCTTCGCCCCCGCCTCGCCCAACGCCTCGGCGATCTGCAGGCCCAGCCCGCGTGATCCGCCCGTGACCAGGGCCGTGCGGCCCGTGAGGTCGAAAAGTTTCTGCACCGGCGTGCTCATCAGTCGGTCTCCTTCATTCGCGATCGCCACCAGATCAATCCCACGCCGACGGCCACATCGGCCAGACCGGCGATCCACACGGCGTGGCCCCAGGCCGCACCGCCGTCCTGCACGAACCAACCCAGCGCCGCCAGCAGCAGCCCGCTGTAGATCAGCACCCAGGCCAGGGTCTGGAGGGCCTTGGGGCGCATCAGAACCAGGCCTCGTCCATCGTCCGGCAGACGTCCTCGCGGGCCGCCACCACGCCCAGCCACGCGTCGATCTTGGGCAGCTCGTAGGCAAAGAAGTAGCGCATCGCGGCGCGCCGCCCCGGCTCGGCCGCCGCCGTGGCCACGTCCAGCCAGATCCAGGCCAGCACCACGTGGCCGAAGGCCTGCAGGTAGGGCGTGGCGTTGGCCAGCGCCTCTTCCGGCACGCCGGTGGCCCAGGCGGCCTTGGTTGCTGCGCCCAGGCGCTGCAGCGCGCCGGCCAGCGCGGTGGCGTGTTCCGCCAGGCCGTCCACCTGCCCCGCCCGCGTGATGCTCGCCTGCATGCGCCCGGCCAGCAGTTTCAGGCCGGCGCCGCCGTCCATCACCACCTTGCGGCCCAGCAGGTCCAGCGCCTGGATGCCGTGCGTGCCCTCGTGGATCATGTTCAGGCGCTGGTCGCGCCAGTACTGCTCCACCGGGAAGTCGCGCGTGTAGCCGTAGCCGCCATGCACCTGGATTGCCAGGCTGTTGCCTTCCAGGCACCACTCGCTGGGCCAGCTCTTGGCGATCGGGGTCAGCACCTCCAGCAGCAGGCGGGCTTCCGCGGCAGCCGTCTCGTGGCCGGTGTGCTGTTCGTCGACCAGACGCGCGCAGTACAGCTCCAGCGCCAGCGCGCCTTCGGCATACGCCTTCTGCGCCAGCAGCATGCGCTTGACGTCGGCGTGCTCGATGATGCGCACCTGCGGCTGGGTTGCGTCCTTGCCGGCGCCGGTGATCGGCCGGCCTTGCGGGCGCTGCTTCGCGTAGTCGAGCGATGCCTCGTAGCCCGCCATGCCAAGCATTGTGGCCGCCAGGCCGACGCCGATGCGCGCCTCGTTCATCATGTGGAACATGGCGCGAAGGCCCTGACC
The DNA here is from genome assembly GCF_004016515.1 of Rubrivivax albus. GTDB lineage: Bacteria > Pseudomonadota > Gammaproteobacteria > Burkholderiales > Burkholderiaceae_C > Rubrivivax > Rubrivivax albus. The sequence continues at coordinate 128,654 of NZ_SACT01000009.1, read as the reverse complement.
CGGCTGGCCCACGAGGTAGCCCACGGCGCCCGCCTGCCCGCCCGGCCTGAACTTGCCTTCGCCGAAGTTCAGCAGCGTGTTGGTGGTGCCGCGCCAGCCGCACTTGTGGTTCAGGCCGGCCAGCGCCACGTCGTTGCGCTCGCCGGTCAGGCGGCCTTCGGTGTCCACCAGCTTCTTGGGCACGATGAACAGCGAGATGCCGCGTGTGCCCGGCACGGGCCTGCCGTCGGCATCGGGGATCTTGGCCAGCACCAGGTGGATGATGTTCTCGGTCAGCTCGTGCTCGCCAGCCGAGATCCACATCTTGTTGCCGAAGAGACGGTAGCGCGGGCCCAGCGGGTCGGCCTCGAAGCCTGCGCCATCGGGCAGCGCCTTGGTGGCCACGTCCGACAGGCTGGAGCCGGCCTGCGGCTCGCTCAGGCACATGGTGCCCGACCAGCGGCCGGCGAACTCGTTCATCGCGAAGACCTGGCGCTGCATCGGCGAACCGTGCGCCATCAGCAGGTTGGCGTTGCCGGTGGTCAGCATGCCGGCGCCGATGCTGACGCTGGCCTTGGCGAAGAAGGCGTTGGCCGCCGCTTCCACCACGTACGGCAGCTGCATGCCGCCGATCTGTGCGTCCTGCGCCGCGGCCAGCATCCCGGATTCGGCATACGCGGCCCAGGCGTCGTGCGTGGCCTGCGGCAGGATCACCTTCTCGCCGTCGAAGTGCGGCTCCTGCGTGTCCACCAGGCGGTTGAAGGGCGCGTACTTGTCTCGAGCGATGCGCTCGCAGGTGTCGAGCACGGCGTCGAAGGTCTCGCGGGAGTGGTCGGCGAAGCGATCGCGGGTGCACAGCGACTCGACCTTCAGCCAGTCGTGCAACAGGAAGTCGACGGTGGATCTCATGCCAGCTCGAAATGTTGGAGGGCGGCGGCGGCCACGGGTGCACCCCATTCCTGCACGAAGTGGCCGGCGTCGGCCACCTCCATCGGGGGCGGACAGCCGCGGATCGCGGCGTGCAGGCCGCGCATGGCCGGCGGGCCCAGCACCGGGTCCTGCATGCCGATGGCCATGAAGCTCTGGCCCGTCCAGCGGTGCTTCCAGAAGTCCAGGGCCTCGCGGCTGATGGCCGCACCAGGCGCGTCGTCGTGGTCGGGCACCAGGTTCGGGAAGCGGCGCACGCCCGCCTTGTGGCGGACGTCGGGGAACGGGGCGTCGTAGGCCGCGACCTCGGCATCCGTCAGGTGCGGCGTGCCGCGGCGGATCAGCTTGCCCACGGCCAGGTCGGGCTGCGTGTTGGCGTAAGCCCGCCATTGCCGGAAGCCCTCGGTCACGGTGCCGGTGCCCAGGCCGGTGTTCATCACCAGCAGCCGCGTGAAGCGTTCGGGCATGGCCATCGGCAGCGTCAGCCCGATGAGACCGCCCCAGTCCTGCACCACCAGCAGGATGTTCTGCAGGTCCAGCGCCTCGATCACCCGCAGCGCCGTGTCCCGGTGCCGGTTGAAGGTGTACCAGGCGTCGTCGACGGGTTTGTCGGACCGGCCGAAACCGAAGAAGTCCGGCGCCACCACGCGCAGCCCGGCCTGCAGGAAGACCGGGAGCATGCGCCGGTAGAGGTAACTCCAGGTGGGCTGGCCATGCAGGCACAGCACGGTGGCCGGGGCGTCGCGCGGTCCTTCGTCGACGAAATGCAGGCGCAGGCCGTCGAGGTCGAGGTAGCGCGGCGCGTAGGGCCAGTCGAGCAGGCCGTCGAAGCGGAGTTCCGGGGTACGCAGCAGGTCCATGGCAGTCCTAGGTAGTCATTCCACGCTCATGCGCAGGACAGAACTGAACTGCCACGACGGGTCGATTCCGGCCGGCGTCGGGAACCGGGCCAACGCCCTCTTGCCGACCGACTCAAGATACTCTCGCACGTCGGCATGGAACTGCTTCGCCCATCGGGCACTGACCACTGCCGGCGGCTCGACGAACTGGCGATAGGTGATCGTGAAGTCCGGTACGGTCCAGTCGATTCGGCCCTCTGCCGGGTGGAAGACCATCTGGAACTGACCGTTCATGCCGCGGCCCACGACGTCGCCCGGGTACTCGACCTCGCCGTGCACCGCGGCCATGACCCCGGCCACATGCGCACAGGCCGTCAGCCGCCCGGGCGGCCAGGCGTGCAGTGCCGCGGCATAGGCCTCAGCGTCCCCATGGACCTCGGGCGGGACCTGGCATTCGGCGGGGACAACCGGCGCGGAACCCTGCTGGGTCCACCACAACGCCACGGCCGGATCACGCTCGGCGAACCCGGCCACTATCCGGTAGTGGCCGGCCCGATGGCCCACCGCCACGGCGCTGCGGTAGTAGCCCTGCGCGCGATCCCACTCCGGCTTCACGCACAGCCCCTGCTCGAACATGGAGCCGGCCATCAAGAAGGCGTTCGGGTGGCGAGCTTGGAGGCCGTCGTTCAAGCGCGAAACTGCCAGAGGGCAGTCGTGCTGCTGTAGTGCAGCATGCACGCTGGCCGTCCAGGCCTGCTCCGCGGCTGAGGTGTTGGGGCGCAACAACTCGGCCGGCACAGCCGGTGCGCAGGCCAGAAGACCGATGACCGCCAGTGCGGCCCTCACAGCACCTCGAACACGCCCGCCGCACCCATGCCGCCGCCGATACACATCGTCACGCAGACGCGCTTGGCGCCGCGGCGCTTGCCCTCGATCAGCGCGTGCCCGGTCAGGCGCTGGCCGCTGACGCCGTAGGGGTGGCCCACGGCGATGGCACCGCCGTTGACGTTCAGCCGGTCCATCGGGATGCCCAGCGTGTCGGCGCAGTACAGCACCTGGACGGCGAAGGCTTCATTCAGCTCCCAGAGGTCGATGTCGTCCACCGTCAGGCCCAGGCGCTTGAGCACCTTGGGCACGGCGAACACGGGGCCGATGCCCATCTCGTCGGGCTCGCAACCCGCCACGGCAAATCCCAGGAAGCGGCCCAGGGGCTTCAGGCCGTGCTTGCTGGCATAGGCCTCGTCCACCACCACGCAGGCACCGGCGCCGTCGCTGAACTGGCTGGCGTTGCCGGCCGTCACCACGCCGCCGGGCAGCGCGGCGCGGATGCCCTGGATGCCTTCGACCGTCGTGCCCGGGCGCAGGCCCTCGTCGGCCTTCACGGTGACCTGCTTGCTGCGCAGGCCGAGCACCGGGTCGGCCACGCCGGCGGTGACGGTGACCTCGATCATCTCGTCGGCGAACTTGCCCGCCTCCTGCGCCGCGCAGGCCTTCTGCTGGCTGGCCGCGCCGTACTCGTCCATGCGCGACTTCGGGATGCCGTAGCGCTTGGCCACCTGCTCCGCGGTCTGCAGCATGTTCCAGTAGATCTCCGGCTTGTGCTCCACCAGCCAGGGGTCGGCGATCATGTGGCGGTTGGCCTCGTTCTGCACGCAGCTGATGCTCTCCACGCCGCCGGCGACAAAGACGTCGCCCTCACCGGCGATCACGCGCTGCGAGGCCATCGCGATGGTCTGCAGACCACTGCTGCAGAAGCGATTGATGGTGACGCCGCCGGTCGTGATGGGCAGCCCCGCGCGCAGCGCGATCTGGCGCGCGATGTTGCTGCCGGTGGCGCCCTCGGGCGTTGCGCAGCCCATCAGCACGTCGTCCACCGCCGCCGGGTCGACGCCGGCGCGCTGCACGGCGGCCTGCACCGCCAGACCGCCCAGGGTGGCGCCGTGCGTCATGTTGAAGGCGCCCTTCCAGCTCTTGGCAAGCGGCGTGCGGGCGGTCGATACGATGAGGGCGCGGGTCATGAGGGGAACTCCTTCAGCGGGCCGCCTGGTCGACCAGGCGGTGGTAGAAGCGGATCATCTCGACGAGGTTGTCGATCGACAGACGCTCGTCGGTGCCATGGAAACGGGACAGGTCGGCCGGCTTGGCGCGCACCGGCGAGAAGCGGAACACCTGGCCGGCGTAGCCGTCGAAGTGGCGGGCGTCGGTGCCGCCGACCATCAGGCCGGGGGCGACTATGGCCTCGGGGAAGACCTCGCGCAGCGTGCGCTCGATCAGGCGGTAGCCGTCGGAGTCGGTGCTCGACACCTTGGACGGCAGCGACGGTTCGCCACTGACCGCCATCTGCACGCGCTCGTCGGCGATCACCTGCTTGAGGTGCGCCATCACGGTGTCGGGCGTGTCGCCAGGCAGCAGGCGGAAGTTGACGATGGCGTCGGCACGGCCTGGGATCACGTTCTCCTTGTTGCCGCCGGAGACGATGGTCAGCGCCGTGGTCGTGCGCATCAGCGCATTGGTGCTCGGGCCCTTGGACAGCATGCGCTCCACCAGCGGTCCCGTGAGCCAGAGGTTGGACAGCGCGACGCGGTTGAAGCCGTGCATCTCGGGTGCCACCGCGTTGAACATCTGCTCAGCCACCCCGGTGATGCCGCCAGGCATGGGGCTTGCGTCGACCTTGGCCAGTGCCGCGGACAGCACGGCGATGGCCTGCTGGCCGGCCGCGGGGGGCATCGACGAATGCCCGGGGATGCCCGTCACGGAGAGCTTGATCGACACGAAGCCCTTTTCCGCCACGCCCACCAGCGCCGCCGGCGGATGCAGGCCGGGCAGCATGCCATCGGCGATCAGCAGGCCTTCGTCGATGACGAAGTCCACCTTCACGCCGCGCTGCTTCAGCAGCTCGACGATCGGTTTCGCGCCGCGCAGACCACCGACCTCCTCGTCGTGGCCCGCCACCAGCAGCACGGTGCGCCGCGGCTGGAAACCGGCCGCCGCGAGGCGTTCCAGGGCCTCGAACTGCGCGATCAGGTTGCCCTTGTCGTCCCAGGCGCCGCGGCCCCAGACGAAACCGTCCTTCACCGCGCCGCTGAACGGGGGCTGCTGCCACAGGCCCTCGGTGCCCGGGGCCACCGGGGCCACGTCCTGGTGTGCCATCAGCACGACGGCCGGCGCGGCCGCATCACGGCCCGCCCAGGTGTAGAGCAGGCTGTGGCCACCGACGATCTCGCGCTGCGCCACCGCATGGAAGCGCGGGTAGGTCGCCTGCAGGTGCGCCTGCAGCGCATCGAAGGCCGCTGCCGTGCCCGCCGGGTCCAGCAGGCCACTGACGGTGCGCGCCTGCACCGCGGCCGACAGCGACGCCGCGGCCGCGGCACCGTCGACGGCCAGCGGCGCCAGTGGTGGCACCGTCACCTGCCTGGACGCCTTGCCCAGCGTGCCGACGGCCAGCACCAGGCCCAGGCCACCCAGCAGTGCCAGCAGCGCGATCAGCGCCTTGCGGATCACGGGTTGCGCCGTTCAGCTCAGGGGTTGAAGCTCTTGCCCTCGGCCGCCAGCTTCGCCAGCAGCGGCGCCGGCTGCCAGAAGCTGGCGTCGTCGTGCGGGTTCTGCGCAAAGCGCTTCATCTGCTGCACCACGTTGAACAGGCCCACCGTGTCGGCGTAGCACATCGGGCCGCCGCGGAACAGCGGGAAGCCGTAGCCCGTGAGGTAGACCATGTCGATGTCGCTGGCCTTGCTGGCGATGCCCTCCTCCAGGATCTTGGCCGCCTCGTTGACGAGCGAGAACACCAGCCGGTGCACGATCTCGTCGGCGCTGATCTTGCGTGGCGTGATGCCCAGGTCCTTGCGGTGCTGCCCGATCATCTCGACGACGACGGGGCTCGGGATCGGCTTGCGCTGGCCAGGCGCGTAGTCGTACCAGCCGGCGCCGGTCTTCTGGCCGTAGCGGCCCATCTCGCACAGCAGGTCGGCCGTCTTGCTGTAGCGCATGTTTGGCTTCTCGACGTAGCGGCGCTTGCGGATCGCCCAGCCGATGTCGTTGCCGGCCAGGTCGCCCATGCGGAACGGGCCCATCGCGAAGCCGAACTTCTCGATCGCCTTGTCCACCTGCTCCGGCGTGCAGCCCTCCTCCAGCAGGAAGCCAGCCTGGCGGCTGTACTGCTCGATCATGCGGTTGCCGATGAAGCCGTCGCAGACGCCCGAAACCACCGCCGTCTTGCGGATCACCTTGGCGATGCCCATCACCGTGGCCAGCACGTCCTTGGCGGTCTTCTCGCCGCGTACCACCTCCAGCAGCTTCATCACGTTGGCCGGGCTGAAGAAGTGCATGCCGACCACGTCCTGCGGCCGCTTCGTGAACGAAGCGATCTGGTTCACGTCCAGCGTGCTGGTGTTGCTGGCCAGGATGGCGCCAGACTTGGCCACCTCGTCGAGCGTGCGGAAGACCTTTTCCTTGACGCCCATCTCCTCGAACACGGCCTCGATGATCAGGTCGGCGTCCTTCAGGCCGGCATAGTCCAGCGTGGTGGACAGCAGCGCCATGCGCTGCTCGTACTTGTCCTGCTTGAGCTTGCCCTTCTTGACCTGCGACTCGTAGTTCTTGCGGATGGTGGCGATGCCGCGGTCCAGCGCCTCCTGCTTCATCTCGAGGATGGTCACCGGGATGCCGGCGTTCAGGAAGTTCATCGTGATGCCGCCGCCCATGGTGCCGGCACCGATGACGCCCACGGTCTGGATGGCACGCACCGGCGTGTCGTCGGCCACGTCGGGGATCTTGCTGGCGGCGCGCTCGGCAAAGAAGGCATGGCGCAGCGCCTTGCACTCCGGCGTCATCATCAGCGCCATGAAGGCTTCGCGCTCGTAGGTCATGCCGGCATCGAAGCTGCCGCTGCGGGCGTTGGCGACGGCCTGCTCCACGCAGTCCACGCAACGCGCCGGCGCCGGGAACTGCGGTGCCATGGCCTTGACGGTGTTGCGCGCGAACTGGAAGAAGGCGTCGGCGTTCGGGTGCGTCAGCGGCAGGTCACGCACGCGCGGCAGCGGCCGCGCATCGGCGATCTCCTGCGCGAAGGCGATGGCCCCGGCCAGCAGATCGCCGTCGACGATCTTCTGGAACAGCTGCTGTCCGGGCAGGCCGGCGAGCACCTCGCTCTTGACCGGGTCGCCCTTGACGATCATGTTCAGCGCGGTCTCCACGCCCACCACGCGCGGCAGGCGCTGCGTGCCGCCGGCGCCCGGCACGAGGCCGATCTTCACCTCCGGCAGGGCCACGTTGGTCCCTGGCGCGGCCACGCGGTAATGGCAGGACAGCGCCAGCTCCAGGCCGCCACCCATCACCGTGCCGTGCACCGCGGCCACCACGGGCTTGGTGGCGTTGTCCATCTGCTTGAGCAGGGACAGCAGGTTGGGCTCCTGGATCGCCTTGGGGCTGCCGAATTCGCGGATGTCGGCGCCGCCGGAGAAGGCGCGGCCGGCACCGGTGAGCACCACGGCCTTGACGGCCGGGTCGGCCAGCGCGCGGTCCACGCCATCGGCGATGCCGCGCCGGGTCTCGTAGCCCAGGCCGTTGACCGGCGGGTTGTTCAGCGTGATGACGGCCACGCCGTCGCGCACTTCGTAGCTGGCGCTCATCGCGTCTCCTCAGCGGGATGGAAGGCTAAAAATAGAACGATCGTTCGATTCTAGGGACCGTCGCACGAACGACCTTGTCGCTGGTGCGACAGCCCCGGAAAAACCCTGATCCAAGGCGCCGCCGCAGGCGGCCCGTCAGCGCCGGAGGCTACACCTCCAGCCACTCCTTGCGCACCTCCGCCGAGGCGCGCAACGCATCCGGCGTGCCCTCGAAGACGATCTCGCCATGGCCCATGACCAGGCAGCGGTCGGCCACCTGCAGCGCGATGGTGAGCTTCTGCTCCACCAGCAGCACCGAGATGCCACGCCGGCGCAGTTCGTTCAGGTACTCGGCCACCAGTTCCACGATCTTCGGCGCCAGGCCCTCGGTGGGCTCGTCGATCATGATCAGGTCCGGGTCGCCCATCAGCGTTCGGCACAGCGTCAGCATCTGCTGCTCGCCGCCGCTGAGCACGCCGGCGGCGGTGTGCTGGCGCTCCTTCAGCCGCGGGAACAGCCGGTACATGTCGTCGAAGCTCCAGCGCGGCGACTTCTTGGCCCGCTGCTCGCCCATCATCAGGTTCTGGTGCACCGTCAGGTCGGGAAAGATGTCGCGGTTCTCCGGCACGTAGCCCACGCCCTGCCGCGCGATCTCGAATGGCGTGCGGCCCAGGATGTCCTGGCCGCGCCAGCGGATCGTGCCTTCGCCGTCGACCAAGCCCATGATGGCCTTGACCGTGGTGGAGCGGCCGGAGCCATTGCGCCCAAGCAGGCTGACGATCTCGCCGGCACCAACCTCGAAGCTGACGCCATGCAGCACGTGGCTCTTGCCGTAGTAGGCGTGCACGCCTTGCAGCTGCAGCATCTCAGTGTCCTCCCGCGGCCTGCTCGGCCAGCACGGAGCCCAGGTAGGCCTCCTGCACCTTCGGGTCGGCGCGCACCTTCTCCGGCGTGTCGAAGGCGATCACCTCGCCGTAGACCACCACCGCGATGCGGTCGGCCACGTTGAAGACCACGCCCATGTCGTGCTCCACCGTCAGCAGCGTCTTGCCGGTGGTGACCTCGAGCATCAGGTCGATGAAGTGCGAGGTCTCGCTTCGGCTCATGCCGGCGGTGGGCTCGTCGAGCAGCACCACGTCGGCGCCGCCGGCGATGGTGATGCCGATCTCCAGCGCACGCTGCTCGGCGTAGGTGAGGTTCATCGCCGCCACGTCGCGCCGGTTCTCCAGGTGGATCATGCGCATGATCTCCTCGGCACGGTCGTTGGCATCCTTGGCGCGGCTGAGGAAGCGCCAGAACGCGTAGCGGTAGCCCAGGCTCCAGAGCACGGCGCAGCGCAGGTTCTCGAACACGGACAGGCGCGTGAACAGGTTGCTGACCTGGAAGCTGCGCGCAAGGCCGCGGCGGTTGACCTCGTACGGCGGCAGCGCCTCGATGCGCTGGCCGTGCAGCAGCACCTCGCCGCTGGTCGGCGCGAACCGGCCGCTGATCAGGTTGAAGAGCGTGCTCTTGCCGGCGCCGTTGGGGCCGATGATGGCCACGTTCTCGCCCGGGTTCACGGCCATGCTGACGCCGCGGATGATCTCGGTTCGGCCGAAGCTCTTGCGCAGGTCGCGCAGTTCGAGTGCGGGCTGACTCATGCGCCCTGCTCCCTGGCCCGCAACGCGGCCTCGATTTCCGTCTGCGCCTGGCCCCAGCGGGCGGCGAAACGCCGACGGACCAGTTCGAACAACACCACGCCGACCACGAGCACGATGCCGGCGCCGACCCACGACCCCGTGCCTTCGATGTTCAGCGGCACCCCCATGAACGTCATCTCCGGCCCCAGGGCCTGGTTGAGCTGGCCGTGGTAGACCATCTCGATCATCGCGCCGGCGCCGGCCAGGATCAGGAAGCCGGTCACCGCCAGCGCGGCGTACATCCCGGTCAGCGGCTTGAGCTTGCCGAAGGCGTGCATGCGCAGGTTCATCATGATCAGGCTGGCGATACCGCCCGGCGCGTACATCACCATGAACAGGAACAGCAGGCCCAGGTAGAGCAGCCAGGCCTGCGTGAGCTCCGACAGCAGTACCAGCGCCAGCACCATCAGCACCGCGCCGATGATCGGGCCGAAGAAGAAACCGGCGCCGCCCAGGAAGGTGAACAGCAGGTAGGCGCCGGAGCGCGCCGCACCCACCACTTCCGCGGTGACGATCTCGAAGGTCAGCGTGCCCAGACCGCCCGCAATGCCCATGAAAAAGCCGCTGACCATGAAGGCCAGGTAGCGCACCACCTGCGTGCGGTAGCCGATGAACTCCACGCGCTCCGGGTTGTCGCGCACGGCGTTGAGCATGCGGCCCAGCGGCGTGCGCGTGAAGGCATAGAGCGCCGCGGTGCTGACGAAGCAGTAGACGGCGATCAGGTAGTAGAGCTGGTTCGCCGGGCCGTAGGTGATGCCGAAGAAGGCTTCGCCGGACGTGCGGTCACCGGTGATGCCTCCTTCGCCGCCGAAGAAGCCCGGGAACATCAGCGACATGGCCCAGACGAGTTCGCCGATGCCCAGCGTGATCATCGCGAAGGGCGTGCCCGCCTTCTTGGTCGTCACGTAGCCCAGCAGCGCGGCCATCAGCAGGCCGAACAGGCCGCCCACCAGCGGCACCAGGCTCACCGGCAGCGCCAATGCGCCATCGCCGATCATGTTGAGCGTGTGGATGGCGAAGTACGAGCCCAGGCCGGAATACACCGCATGGCCGAAGCTCAGCATGCCGCCCTGCCCCAGCAGCACGTTGTAGGCCAGGCAGGCGATGATGGCGATGCCGATCTGCGTGAGCATGGTCAGCGCCAGGCTGCTGGACCACACCATCGGCGCGATCACCAGCACGGCGGCGTAGACCGCCCAGAGGATCCAGGGGCGCTTCATGTCAACCCTCCCGCGTGCCCAGCAGGCCCCGGGGCCGGAAGATCAGGATCAGCACCAGCAGCAGGTAGGGCAGGATGGCGGCCACCTGCGAGACCTTGACGCTGTAGATGGCGTAGCCGAAGGTCTCGTGCGTGACGGCGATGTCCGCCCAGGCTAACAGGTCCAGCAGCGAACGGTCGCTGCCGATCGCGAACGACTCGATCACGCCCAGCCCGATCGACGCCACGAAGGCACCCGCCAGCGACCCCATGCCGCCGATGACGATGACGGCGAACACCACGGCGCCCACCTGCAACGCCATCGATGGCTCGGTGACGCGCAGGGCCCCGCCGATGACGCCGGCGAGCGCCGCCAGCGCGGTGCCGCCGCCAAACACGCCCATGAACACCCGCGGCACGTTGTGGCCCAGCGCCTCGACCATGTGCGGGTGCGTCAGCGCCGCCTGGATCACCAGCCCGACGCGGGTGCGCGTGAGCAGCAGCCACACCGCCACCAGCATCGCCACGGCCACCGCCATGCCGAAGGCGCGGAAGGCCGGGAACTGCGTGCAGATCATGTCGGCCACCGCACGGCAGGCTTCGGGCGGTGCGCCCCAGGCCAGGCTCAGGCCCTGGCTGTCGGACGACAGGATGGTGAACAACGGGCCCGACAGCGACTCCGGCTGCTGGAAGTCCACCGCCGAGCGCCCCCAGATCAGCTGCACCAGCTCGAGCACGATGTAGCTCAGCCCGAAGGTCACCAGCAGTTCCGGCACGTGGCCGAACTTGTGCACCCGGCGCAGCACATGGCGCTCGAACAGCGCGCCCAGCAGGCCCACCAGCGGCGGCGCCAGCAGCAGCGCCCACCAGAAGCCGACCACGCCGCTGAGCGTGTAGGCCACGTAGGCGCCGAGCATGTAGAAGCTGGCGTGTGCGAAGTTCAGCACGCCCATCATGCTGAAGATCAGCGTCAGCCCGGAGGCCAGCATGAACAGCAGCAGCCCGACGGACAACCCGTTGAGCAGCGAGATCAGGAAATAGGTCGCGTCCATCGCCCGTCGTGGGTGAACCGCCGGCGCACGCGCCGGCGTCAAACGAAAAGGCGCGGCACCCGCTCAGGTGCCGCGCCCGGCACGCAGCAGACCCAGGTCAGGGCTGCTTCATCTGGCAGGAGGTGGGCGTGCTGGCCACGTAGGGCTCGATGGTCTTCACCGTCTTGAAGGTCATGCCGGTGTTCTCGACGTTGTACTTGTTCTTCGCGTCGATCTTCTCCCACGACGTGATGAACATGCCCTGCTGCAGCTGGTGATCCTGCTTGCGCATCGTGACCTCGCCGTTGAAGCCGGGGAAGCTCAGCCCCGACATCGCGGCGGCCACCTTCACCGGGTCGGTGCTCTTGGCCTTGGCCATGGCGTTGGCCAGCAGCGAGATGCCGTTGTAGGTGGCGTAGGTGTACCAGTCGTCGTTGAACTTGGCCTTGAACGCGTCCTGCAGCTTGCCGACCACGCCGCCCATGTTCGGGCTGCCGTAGGCCACGACGCGCACCTTGCCGGCGGTGTCGGTGCCCAGCGCGGTGGGCGTGCCGCTGACGCCGGCGTAGTAGGTGTACATCGCGGCAGTCAGACCGGCGTCCTTGGCCGCCTTGACCAGCAGCGTCAGGTCCTGGCCCCAGTTGCCGGTGACCACCGCGTCGGCGCCCGAGGCCTTGATCTTGGCCACGTAGGGCGCGAAGTCCTTGACCTGGCCGATCGGGTGCAGGTCGTCGCCGACGATCTGCACGTCGGGCCGCTTGCGCGCCATGTACTCCTTGAAGAAGCGCGAGACCTGCTGTCCGTGCGAGTAGTTCTGGCCGATGATGTAGACCTTCTTGATGTTCGGCTGATCCTTCATGTAGCTGGTCAGCGCTTCCATCTTCATCGTCGTGTCGGCGTCCAGCCGGAAGTGCCAGTAGCTGCACTTCTCGTTGGTCAGCGCCGGGTCCACCGCGGCGTAGTTCAGGTAGACGACTTCCTTGCCCGGGTTCCGCGCGTTGTGCTTGCTGACGGCGTCGGAGATGGCCGCGGCGGCGCCGGAGCCGTTGCCCTGCACCACATAGCGGATGCCCTGGTCGATGGCGGCCTTGAGCGCGGTGAGGCTTTCCTGCGGCGAGCCCTTGTTGTCGAAGGACGCGAACTCGAACTTCACGCCGGCCGGATTCTTGGCGTTGAAGTGCTCGGCCACGAACTGCCAGCTCTTGAGCTGATTCTGGCCGACGTTGGCGAACGGGCCGGACAGCGGGTCGATGAAGCCGATCTTCACGGTCTCGCCCTGCTGGGCCCACGCCAACCCGGCGGGGAGGACAGCTGCGGCAGCAGCCAACGCAACGACGGTACGGCGGGCAAGGGTCATGGTGATGTCTCCTGTGGGGCGAAATGTATGGGGACGCACGGTAGCGGACACGACGCCACTGGGGTTTCAGGGACTACCCCGAAGCCCTGTCACCTGCGCGACCTACACTTGTGACCCGTGCCCCATGCGGGTGCGCCACCCACGCCTGCCATGTCCGCCGACCACGACCACGACGACACCCGCTACCCGGTGCGCAAGACCGACGCCGAATGGCGCCAGCAGCTCGACCCGATGCAGTATCAGGTGGCCCGCCACGCCGCCACCGAGCGCGCCTTCACCGGCAAGTACTGGGACCACTGGGGCCGCGGCGTCTACAACTGCGTGGGCTGCGGCACGCCACTGTTCGCCTCGGGCACCAAGTTCGATGCCGGCTGCGGCTGGCCGAGCTACTTCGAGCCCATCGACGGCACCGTGGTCGAGCGCGTGCGCGACACCAGCCACGGCATGGTGCGCGTGGAGGTACGCTGCAACCGCTGCGGCAGCCACCTGGGCCATGTCTTCGACGACGGGCCGCAGCCCACCGGCGAACGCTTCTGCATCAACTCCGCGGCCATCGACTTCAAGCCAGAACCGACATGAGCGTCAGCGCCCAGGACATCGAGGCCGCACTGCGCGCGACTCTGCAACCCGACGCGGTGGAGGTGCAGGACGACAGCCACCTGCATGCCGGCCACGCGGGCGCCCGCGAGGGGCGCCATTTCACCGTGCGCATCACCGCCCCCGCCTTTACCGGCCAGACACGCATCGCCCGTCATCGCCTTGTGTATGATGCCCTGGGCTCGTTGATCCCCAAGGGCATCCACGCGCTGGCCATCGTGGCCCGCGCCCCGGGCGACGCCTGACGCGCCCCCTGATCCACCCCTACCCCCTCCCCTTCGCCATGAAGATCCAACACCTCGTGCGCGGCGTGGCCGTGGCCGTCGCCCTGACCCCGCTGTTCGTGCAGGCGCAGAACATCGCCATCGTCAACGGCAAGGCCGTGCCCAAGGCGCGCGTCGATGCCCTGCTGCAGCAGGCCCAGCGCGCCGGCCAGCAGCTCGGCCCGGAACTCGAAGCCCAGGCACGCGACCAGGTCGTGCTGCGTGAGATCTTCGTGCAGGAAGCCGAGAAGCGCGGCCTGGCCAAGTCAGCGGCCTACAAGGACCAGATGGAGATCGCGCGCCAGAGCATCCTGATCCGCGAACTCTTCGAGGCCCACAAGGCGGCCAACCCCGTCACCGACGCGGCCGCCCAGGCGGAGTACGACAAGTTCAAGGCCGCCGCCAGCGGCCAGGAATACCGCGCCCGCCACATCCTGGTGGAGAGCGAGGACGAGGCCAAGAAGCTCATCGCCCAGATCAAGGCCGGCGGCAGCTTCGAGGAACTGGCCAAGCAGCATTCCAAGGACCCCGGCTCCGGCGCCAACGGCGGCGACCTGGACTTCGCCAAGCCCGACAGCTACGTGCCAGAGTTCAGCCAGGCCATGGTGGCGCTGAAGAAGGGCGAGATGACGCCGGCGCCGGTGAAGAGCCAGTTCGGCTTCCACATCATCAAGCTCGAAGACACCCGCGAGGCGCCGTTCCCGGCCTTCGACGACGTGAAGGCCCAGCTCAAGCAGCGCCTGGAGCAGCAGCAGATGCAGCAGTTCCAGGAAGAACTGCGGGCCAAGGCGAAGACCGACTACAAGTTCGCCCAGTAAGGGCGCAGGCCACCGCCGGGAGGCCGGCTACGGTGTCGCCCCCGTGCGTGCCGAGCGCAGGATCCCGCCGGACGCGCAGCCCTGCGGCCCGGCACAGCGCTGCCCGGCCCGCGGCAGCAGCACCTGCTGCCGCGGGCCCTGCGCACCGCACAACTGCAGGCGCTGCCCCTTGGGCAGCCCGCGGTACAGCGCCGCATCGGCTTGCGGGCCGGTGAACAAGGGCACCGGGTCCAGCAACTGAACGACCTTGGTCGCACACCGTGCCGGGGCACTTGCAGGCGGCGCCACGCAGCCGGCCAGTCCGACGGCCACCGCCAGCGCGGCCCAGCCCGCCACCCTGCGCATGCCGTGCACCATCTCGGTCATGGCAGCAAGCGCCCGGCCTCGATGCGCAACTGCCGGTCGCAGCGCGCCGCGATGCCGCGGTCATGCGTCACCAGCACCAGCGTGGTGCCGGCCTCGCGGTTGAGTTCGAACATCAGGTCCATCACCGTCTCGCCAGTGGCGAAGTCCAGGCTGCCGGTGGGCTCGTCGGCCAGCAGCACGGCCGGGCGCATCACGAAGGCCCGCGCCAGCGCCACCCGCTGCTGTTCGCCCCCCGAGAGCAGTTTCGGGTAGTGTCCCAGCCGTTCGCCCAGGCCCACGCGCTGCAGCATCTCCGTGGCCTGGCGACGCGCGTCCGAGTGGCCGGCCAGTTCCAGCGGCAGCATCACGTTTTCCAGCGCCGTCAGGTTGCCCAGCAGCTGAAAGCTCTGGAACACGAAGCCGAGCTGTCGGGCGCGCACGTCGGCGCGAGCATCCTCGTCGAGCGCGAACAGGTCAGTGCCGGCCAGCAGGACGCGCCCCGATGTCGGCACGTCCAGCCCGGCCAGGATGCCCAGCAACGTGCTCTTGCCCGACCCCGAGGCCCCGACGATGGCGGCCGACTCGCGTGCAGCGAGCGTGAAACCAATGTCGTGCAGTATGGTCAACGTCCCCGTGGCGTCGCTGACTTCCTTGCGAACGCCCTGGACTTCGATGATGGGATCAGACATGCAAAGAGGCACCGTGCCGCGCATGACGCGCCGCACCCTGCTGTATTGGGGAATGGCGCACTGTAGCGTCATCGGTCTGGCCGCCGCTGCCGCGGGGTCTCGTGCCGCCACGCCCGCTGGCGCCGTGGTGCTGGTGGTGGGCGACAGCCTGTCGGCCGAGTACGGCCTGCCGCGCGGTGCCGGCTGGGTGGCGCTGCTGCAGCAGCGGCTGCAGGCGCAGATGCCGGGCGTGCAGGTGGTCAACGCCAGCATCAGCGGCGACACCACCTCCGGCGGCCGCTCGCGTCTACCGGCGCTGCTGAAGCAGCACCGGCCCACGCACGTGATCATCGAACTCGGCGGCAACGACGCGCTGCGTGGCCTGCCGCTGAAGATGACGGCCGACAACCTGCGCACGATGACGCGTGCCGCCAAGGCCACAGGCGCGCGCGTGCTGATCACCGGCATGCAGGTGCCGCCGAACTACGGCAAGCGCTACGCCGATGACTTCGCCGCCGTGTTCGGCACCGTGGCGCGCGAGGAGCAGGTGGTGCTGGTCCCCTTCCTGCTCGCCGGCGTGGCCGACGGGCCCGACGCGGACCGGCTGTTCCAGCCCGACCGCATCCACCCCACGGCCGAGGCCCACCCGCGCATCCTGGACAACGTCTGGCCGGCGCTCAGGCCGATGCTGGCCGGCTGATCACTTCACCCGCTCGGCACCGCGGGGTGAGCGGTCGTCCCACTCGTCGCGCGCCGGCTTCTGTTCACGCGCGGCCGCCGGGGCAGGCCGCGGCGGTTCTGCACGCGGCGGTGCGCTGAACGGTGCGGGGCGGGGTGCGCCCGACTCCACCCTCACCGGCGCGGCCGCGGGGGGCGCGGGCCGGTCCGCGCGCGTGCCCGGTCGCTCGGAAGGCAGGGGCGCACGGGTCGGCGGGCGCGGTGGCGGCGTGTCGCCCCTTGGCGGCCGCGATGGCGCTTCGGCCTGTGGCGGCCGCGGCACCTCCGGCACCGCGGCGGCAGCCGGCGCCACCTGCACCTGGGTGGGCAGACCGTCACTGCCGTAGCGCACCGAACCGGGGGCCATCGGACGGCCAGGCTGCGTGCCCACCGAAACGCCGCCGCCACGCCCGTCCACGAACCGGGAAATGGGCTCGGACGGCGGCGGCAGCCGCCGTGGCGGCGGCCGTACATGGTGGTGAGGCGGCTTCGGCGGCCGCGGCGCGACGATGGGCACATAGGGCTGCCACGGCTGCAGCGGCACCCAGGCCGACGGCGGCCGGCTGCCGATTTCGATGCCCACGCTGAAGTGCGAGCCGCCGACCCAGGCCACCACGGCTGGCGAGAAGACCGGGCGCACGTGGCGCGGGCCGGGCCACCAGACCCAGCGGCTGCGCCACTGCACCCAGCGCCCGTAGTGGCTGGTCGCGAAGGCCCAGGGCTGCGCATCCACCCAGGTCCAGCCCCAGGGGCGCATCCAGACCCAGCGGCCATCGGTGAACGGCGCCCAGCTGACCGACACGCCGTAGGGTATCCACACGCTGCCGTACTCGGGGTGGGCGTCCCAGCGCCCATGCGCCGCGAGATCGTCGATGCCGGGAATGTCCGCCGGGCCAGGGTAGCGGTCCCGGTAGCGCGCCTCCCGGCGGTCCTCGTCGTCGAAGCGGTCGTCGGCCCAGGCCGCAAAGCGGTCCTGCGGCATGCGGGCCACGCGGCTGCGTGCCGTGTCGCCCCGGCGCTCGTCGCGCCAGACCTCGTAGCGCTCACCGGCGCCCACCAGCAGCAGGTGCCCGTGGCCGGACACCTCCAGCGCGCCACGCCACACCGCGGCGAAGGTCGAGGACTCGTCCTGGTCGATGCGGTAACGGCCGGCCCGCTGCGGGCGCACCAGGGCCGCCAGCGTGCGGACCTCGGTGCCCTCCGCCGCATCCCGGCTGGCCAGGCGCAGGGCCAGGCTGCCGTCGTACAGGGTCAGCCGCAGGCGGTCGTCGTCCAGCGCGTCGATGGCCACGTCGGCGCCCTGGCCAAGCAGCAGCACGGTGTCGCCGACCCGCACCTCCGCCCGCGCACTGCGCTGCAGCACCAGCCGGTCGCCGGCCACCACCGGCCGGTTGCGCTGCGCGTCGGACCACTCGCCGTACTGCTCGTCGTACAGCGCCACGTCGCCCTGCACGTCGACGATGCGGCCGACCCGGCCGGGGTCGAAGGCCTCTCCGGCCTCCACCGGCAGCGCCAGCACCAGGGAAAGCCCGGCCAACCAGCGGGCCAGGGGCGGCTTCAGGGATGGAATGATGGCCATGCGCCCTCGAGGTGTGCTCAGCATGCACCATCAACGAGCCTGTCCGCCACGTGGACGACAGGCGCCGATGTAAACCAAGGTTTCCCGATGCCCGTCCCGACCGATACGACCCCACCTGCCGCCCTGCCCGCCTTCGGCACCCTGGCCATCGGCCGGGAACCCACGAACCCGCGCATCCTGCGCCTCACGCTCAACCGGCCCGAGCGCCTGAATGCCATCTCCGAAGGCATGCCGGCCGAGATCCGCGCCGCCGTGGCGTGGGCCGAGGCCGACGAGACCACGCACGTGGTCGTGCTCGACGGCGCCGGGCGCAGCTTCTGTGCCGGCTACGACCTGGTGGACTTCGGCTCCGGCCGCACGGCCCACCCCTGCCAGCAGGAGGCCTACCCCTTCGATGCCATGGACGACTACGCGGCGATGAAGGGCTACACCGAGGACTTCATGGCCCTGTGGCGGTGCCGCAAGCCCACCATCGCCATGGTGCACGGCCACGCGGTGGCCGGCGGCAGCGACATCGCGCTGTGCTGCGACCTGCTGGTGATGGCCGAGGACGCGAAGATCGGCTACATGCCCACCCGCGTGTGGGGCTGCCCGACCACCGCCATGTGGACCTACCGCCTGGGCCCTGCCCGCGCCAAGCAGCTGATGTTCACCGGCGACCTGATCGACGGGTGCACCGCCGCGGACTGGGGCCTGGCCAATCTGGCGGTGCCGGCCGCCGACCTCGAGGCCGAGACTCTGAAGCTGGCCGCGCGCATCGCCGGCGTGCCGCGCTCGCACCTCGCCATGCACAAGCTGGTGGTCAACCAGGCCCTGCTGACCATGGGGCTGGAGCAGACGCAGATGTTCGCCACGCTGTTCGACGGGGTGACGCGCCACAACCCGGAAGGCCTCTGGTTCCGGCGCTTCGCCCAGGCCAGCGGCTTCAAGGCCGCGGTCGAGTGGCGCGACAGCGGCCGGCCTATCCCCGAAGGCGACGACGCACGGG
Organism: Rubrivivax albus; assembly: GCF_004016515.1. Lineage (GTDB taxonomy): Bacteria > Pseudomonadota > Gammaproteobacteria > Burkholderiales > Burkholderiaceae_C > Rubrivivax > Rubrivivax albus. The sequence continues at coordinate 110,063 of NZ_SACT01000009.1, read as the reverse complement.
CGCGGATTGCCGAACTGGAGGCGCAGCTGGGTCTGCGTCAGGCCTCCGGACCGGCGGGCAAAGGCTGAGGTCGGCCAGGTCGGCCACGCTGCCGATGACCAGCAACGCCGGGCTGACCAGTTCGTCGGCCTCGACCGTGGCGCACAGTGTGCCGAGCGTGCAGCGCCGGGCCGTCTGCCGAGGCGTGTGCGCCGCGCTGACCACGGCCGCCGGCGTGTCGACGGCCAGGCCACCCTCCGTCAAGGACTGGACCACGGCGTCGGCCCTCGCCACGCCCATGTAGACCACCAGGGTCAATCCGCTGCGCGCCAGCGCCGCCCAGTCCGGGCCGTTGCCGTCGTCCTTCAGGTGGCCGGTGACCAGGGCCACGCCCGGTGCGTGGCGACGGTCCGTGACCGGGATGCCCACCGCCGCTGGCCCGGCGATGCCGGCGGTCAGGCCGGAAACCACCTCGACCTCGAGGCCGGCCGCAAGCAGCGCATCGACCTCCTCGCCGCCGCGGCCGAAGACGAACGGGTCGCCGCCCTTGAGCCGAACGACGCGCTCGCCGCGCCTGGCCTCGGCGATCAGCAGCCGCTCGATGAAGGCCTGCGGCGTGGAGCGGCAGCCACCGCGCTTGCCCACCGGGATCACCCGCGCGCTGCGGCGCAGGTAGCGCAGCACGCCGGGATCGACGAGGTCGTCCACCAGCGCCACGGTGGCCCGGCGCAGGGCCTTGACGGCTTTCACGGTCAGCAGGTCCGGGTCGCCGGGGCCGGCGCCGATCAGGGTCACGGTGTGGAGCGTGACCGTCATGCCGCCTCCGCCTCAAGCGTGGGCGTTGGCGGCGTGCGCCGCACCAGGGCCTGCAGCGCCGGCACGCAGGACCCGCACTGCGTGCCGCAGCCCAGCGCCTGCTGCACCGTGGCCAGGCGGGCGGCCTCGTTGCCGTGGCAGGCCTGAAGCGCGTCGACGATGCGGTCCTCGCGCACGTCCAGGCAGTTGCAGACCTGTGGCGCGCGGGGTGCGGCCGTGGTCGGGGGTCGCGCGCTGCCGCTCAACACACCACGGGCCAGGCCGTCCGCCGGCACGCGGCCCTGCAGCAGCGGCAGCGCCCAGGTGGCAGCCCCGTCGTCACCCGCCAGCAGCAGCCCGGCCAGCGTGACCGGCGCACCGGCAGCCAGGCGCACGAGCCGCCGCTGACCGCGGCGCGGGTCGCTGTAGCGCAGCACCTCCGGCACATCGAGCCCGAGCAGGGACTCGACGCGCGCCAGCACCTCGTCGGCCACCGACGCGGACGCGGCGGCATGCAGCAGCACACCCACCGGCTCGCCGTGGCCCTCGCGCCCGAACAGCGTCGCCTGGGCATAGCCGAAGTCGGGCAGGTGCCGCGACAGCGCCGCGCGCGCCGCCACCGCGGCCTCGGCCGGCAGCCAGGCGGCGGCCGTGAGCCGCCAGGGCAGCTTCGCCGGCTCCACCCGCACCGCCACGTGCTTGAGTTCCGGCTGCTTGGACTGCGGGCAGCGCGCCGGGCTGGCCAGGGCGTTGACCCCGGTCAGCGGCCGGCCGTCGGCGGTCTGGCCACCGACGAACTCTTCGCCCCAGTGCATGGGCACGCTGGCCTGGGCTGGGCGCACGGTGGCGCTGGGCTGCACCGGCAGCACCGCCTCGCCGTGGCGCGAGCGCACGCGCACCAGGTCGCCGGCGCGCCAGCCGCGGCGGTCGAGTTCCTGCGGGTGCATGGCCAGCGCAGGTGCCGGCGCGTGGTCGTTCAGGCGGCCGAGCAGGCCGGTACGGCTCATGCCGTGCCACTGGTCGCGCAGCCGGCCGGTGGTCAGGGCCACCGGGAACCGGGCATCGCGCGGCTGGGCCACGTCCTGCCAGGCCGGTGCGGCAAAGCGGGCCCGGCCATCGGGTGTCGGAAACCGGCCGTCCCCGTACAGGCGTGCCAGGCCGTCGGCCGCCCCCGCGGGCAGCGGCCACTGGCGCGGTGCGGCGTCCAGCATCGCCCAGTTCAGCCCGCCGATGTCCAGGTCGCGGCCCACGGTCGTCGCCCGGTGTTCATGCCACACCTGTTCGGCGGACTCGAAGGCGAACAGGCTGGCGCCGTCGGCACGGCGCGGGTCCAGCCGTGCTTCCAGCCGGCGGCCGACGTCGCGGGCGATCTGCCAGTCCGGACGAGCCTCACCCGCCGGTGGCACGGCGGCGCGCACGCGCGAGATGCGGCGTTCGCTGTTGGTCACCGTGCCTTCCTTCTCGCCCCAGGTGGCCGCGGGCAGCAGCAGGTCGGCCCGGCGCGCGGTGGCCGTGTCGGCGAAGGCCTCCTGCACGATCACGAACTCGGCGCGCGCCAGCGCCCGGCGGACCATGGCCTGGTCGGGCAGGCTCTGCGCCGGGTTGGTGCAGGCGATCCAGAGCAGCTTCACCGCACCGTCGGCGGCGGCCTCGAACATCTCCACCGCGGTGCGGCCGGGCGCGGCAGGCACCGGCGGCACGCCCCACAGCGCCGCCAGTTCGGCACGGTCGGCGTCGCTGGCCAGGCTGCGGTGGCCGGGCAGCAGGTTGGCCATGGCCCCCACCTCGCGCCCGCCCATCGCGTTGGGCTGGCCGGTCAGGCTGAAGGGGGCGGCCCCGGGCTTGCCGATCTGGCCGGTGGCCAGGTGCAGGTTGATCAGCGCGGCGTTCTTGTCGGTGCCGTGACTGCTCTGGTTCAGGCCCTGGCAGTAAAGGCTCAGCGTGGGCGTGTTCGCACCGAACCAGCGCGCTGCCTGCACGACGTCGGCCTCGGGAAGGCCGCACAGCGCCGCCACGTGCTTGGGCGTGAACTCGCGCACGCGGTCACGCAGCGCGTCGAAGCCGGTGGTGTGGGCTGCGATGAAGGCGGCATCGGTCAGCCCCTCCCACAACAGCAGGTGCAGCAGGCCGTGGAACAGCGCCACGTCGGTGCCGGGCAGCAGCGGCAGGTGCAGGTCGGCGACGGCGGCGGTCTCGGTGCGGCGCGGGTCGGCGACGATCCACTTCTGCGCCGGGTTGGCGCGCTTGGCATCCTCCAGCCGGCGCATCATGATCGGGTGGGCCCAGGCGGTGTTGCTGCCGGCAATGAAGACGGTGTTCGCGTGCGCGAGATCGTCGTAGCAGGCCGGCGGCGCATCCGCGCCCAGGGTGGCCTTGTAGCCGGCCACGGCGCTGCTCATGCACAGGCGGGAGTTGCTGTCGATCTGGTTGCTGCCCAGCAGGCCGCGCACCAGCTTGTTGAAGACGAAGTAGTCCTCGGTGAGCAGCTGGCCCGAGACGTAGACGCCCACCGCGTCGGCGCCGTGGGCCTGCACCACGCCGGCGATGCGGTCGGCGGCCAGGTTCAGCGCCCCGTCCCAGGCCAGTGGCACCGGGTCGGCATCGCGTTGCAGGCGCTGCATCGGCTGCAGCAGCCGGGCCTGGCGGGTGATCTCGGGCGCGGCCGTCAGGTGCAGCGTGGCGCCCTTGCTGCACAGGCGCCCGAAGTTCGCCGGGTGCTCCGGGTCGCCGCGCACGCCGGTGATGCGTGCACCATCGCTCTCGATGACGACGCCGCAGCCGACGCCGCAGTAGGGGCAGGTGCTGCGGGTGTCCATGGCCTCAGGCCGTGACCGGATCGACGGCGCGCGTTGCCAGCTCGGCGGCGTCCAGGTGCACGACGCCCGCCTCCACCTTCACCGCAAAGCGCGCGGCGCAGCCCACGTCCGGCGCCCGCGCCTCGCCGCTGCCGAGCTCGATGGTCCAGTTGTGCAGCGGGCAGGCCACGCTGTGGCCGAACACGATGCCCTGCGATAGTGGCCCGCCCTTGTGCGGGCAACGGTCCAGCAGGGCAAAGACATGGTCGTCGTCGGCGCGGAACACGGCCACCTCGGCGCCGCGTTCGCGCGCCACGCGGCGGGCGCCGAGCACGGGGATCTCGTCGACGCGGCAGATCGCCATCCAGTCGGCCATCACGCGGCCTCCACGGGTTGCTGAGCAGACAGCGTGTCGAACTGCCGCAGGTCCACCTGTGCCTGGGCGTGCTCGAACCAGGGGTCGGGCTCACCGTCGAGGCTGAACTGCAGGCGCTCCCACAGCGCGCGGCGGCTGGCGGCGTCGTCCAGCACCGCCTTCTTGCAGTGGTCAAGCCCCACACGGGCCACGTAGTGGCAGGTGCGCTCCAGGTACCAGCCCTCCTCGCGGTAGAGCTGCAGGAAGGCGCCGCTGACCTCCAGCACCTCTTCGGCCGTCTTCACCTTGCAGAAGAACTGGGCGACCTCGGTCTTGATGCCGCCGTTGCCGGCCACGTAGATCTCCCAGCCGCTGTCCACGCCGATCACGCCCACGTCCTTGATGCCGGACTCGGCGCAGTTGCGCGGGCAGCCACTGACGGCCAGCTTGACCTTGTGCGGCGCGTACATGCGCCACAGTGCCCGCTCGAGGTCCTTGCCCATCTGAGTGCTGTCCTGGGTGCCGAAGCGGCACCACTCGCTGCCCACGCAGGTCTTCACCGTGCGCAGCGCCTTGGCGTAGGCATGGCCGCTGGGCATGCCGATGTCGCGCCAGACACCGGGCAGGTCTTCCTTCCTCACGCCCAGCAGGTCGATGCGCTGGCCACCGGTGACCTTGACCGTGGGGATCCTGTACTTGTCCACCGCGTCGGCGATGCGGCGCAGCTCATCGGCCGTGGTCTCGCCGCCCCACATGCGCGGGATCACGCTGTAGGTGCCGTCCTTCTGGATGTTGGCGTGGCTGCGTTCGTTGATGAAGCGGCTCTGCGGGTCGTCCTTCGCTTCCTTGGGCCAGGTGCTGATCAGGTAGTAGTTGATGGCCGGGCGACAGGTGGCGCAGCCGTTGGGTGTGCGCCAGGCCAGCGCGGCGTAGACCTCGGGGATGCTGGTCAGGTGCTGTTGGCGGATCGCGTCGCGCACGTCCTGGTGGCCGTGGTCGGTGCAGCCGCACAGGGCCTTCTTCGACGGTGCGGCGCTGTAGTCGCCGCCGGCGGTGAGCATGAGGATCTGCTCGACCAGCCCGGTGCAGCTGCCGCAGCTGCCGCTGGCCTTGGTGTGCCGGCGCACCTCGTCCAGCGTGAACAGGCCCTTGTCCTGGATGGCCTTGCAGATGGTGCCCTTGGTGACGCCGTTGCAGCCGCAGACCTCGTCGGCATCGGCCATGGCCGCGGCCTTGTTCTGGCCCTGGTGGCCGGTGTCGCCGAGGTTGCTCTCGCCGAACATCAGGTGGTCGCGGATGTCGGCGATCGAGCGCCCTTCGCGGATCAGCTTGAAATACCAGCTGCCGTCCACCGTGTCGCCGTAGAGGCAGGCGCCGACCAGCTTGTCGTCCTTCACCACCAGCTTCTTGTAGACGCCGCCGACGGGGTCGGACAGCAGGATCTGCTCGGTGCCCTCCCCGCCCATGAAGTTACCGGCCGAGAACAGGTCGATGCCGGTGACCTTGAGCTTGGTCGAGACCTGGCTGCCGGTGTAGCGGCCGATGCCCATCTGCGCCAGGTGGTTGGCGCAGACCTTGGCCTGCTCGAACAGCGGCGCCACCAGGCCATACGCCACCCCGCGGTGGGCGGCGCACTCGCCCACGGCGTAGATGCGCGGGTCGGTCACGGTCTGCAGCGTGTCGGTGACAACGATGCCGCGGTCGCAGTGCAGGCCGATGGTCTGCGCCAGCGCGGTGTTCGGGCGGATGCCGGCGGCCATGACGACCAGTTCGGCCGGGATCTCGGTGCCGTCCTTGAAGCGGACCGCCTTGACCCGGCCGTCCTCCCCGCCCAGCAGGCCCTCGGTCTGCGCGCCGATCATGAACTTCAGCCCGCGCTGCTCCAGCGACGCCTGCAGCAGCTTGCCTGCCGTCTCGTCCAGCTGGCGCTCCATCAGCCACGGCATGATGTGCACCACGGTGACGTCCATGCCACGCTTGGCCAGGCCGTTGGCCGCTTCCAGCCCGAGCAGGCCGCCACCGATGACCACAGCGTGCCGGTGCCTGACGGCCGCGTCGATCATCGCCTGCGTGTCGGCGATGTCGCGGTAGCCGATCACGCCGCCCAGGTCGGTGCCCGGAACGGGCAGGATGAAGGGGTTGGAGCCGGTGGCGATCAGCAGGCGGTCGTAGGGAAAGGCGTGGCCGGCGTCGGTGTGCACCACGCGGGCGCGTCGATCCACGCCGGTGACCCACTGACCGATGTGCAGCGCGATGCCGTGCTCCGCATACCACTCGCGCGGGTTCAGCACGATCTGGTCCAGCGTCTGCTCGCCGGCCAGCACCGGCGACAACAGGATGCGGTTGTAGTTGGGGTGCGGCTCGGCGCCGATGATGGTGATCTCGTAGAGGTCGGGCTGCAGCTTGAGCAGTTCCTCCACCGTGCGCACGCCGGCCATGCCGTTGCCGACGACGACCAGTTTCATCTTCTGCATGGCAGGGCTCTCAGTGCTGGTGTCCGCAGGACGCGAGGAAGCCGATCAGCTCCTCGCGCAGCTCGTAGTAGCGCGGGTGGGCGAGCAGCGCCTCGCGGCTGCGTGGGCGCTCCAGCGGCACGGCCATGACCTGGCCGATCTTCGCGCGCGGGCCGTTGGTCATCATCACCACGCGGTCGGCCAGCAGGATGGCCTCGTCCACGTCGTGCGTGACCATGATGGCGGTGACGCGGTTCTTCGCCCACACGTCCATCAGCACTTCCTGCAGCTCCCAGCGCGTCAGCGCATCCAGCATGCCGAAGGGCTCGTCCAGCAGCAGCAGCTTGGGCTGCAGCGCGAAGGCGCGCGCAATGCCCACGCGCTGCTTCATGCCGTTGGAGAGCTCGCTGGCCTTCTTGTGCATCGCGTCGGCCAGGCCCACGCGCTGCAGGTGGTGGGCCACGGCATCGCGCCGCTCGGCCGCGGGCACGTGCGGGAACACGCGCGCCACACCCAGCATCACGTTGTCGAAGGCGGTCAGCCAGGGCACGAGGCTGGGGCTCTGGAAGACCAGGCCACGGTCGGGGCCGGCGTCCCTGACCTCCCGGCCGCCGAGCACGATCACGCCCTCGGTCACGTCGGTCAGGCCGGCGATCATCGACAGCACCGTGCTCTTGCCGCAGCCGCTGTGGCCGATCAGCGAGACGAACTCGCCCTTGGCCATGCGCAGGTCGAAGCCGTCGACCACGGTCTGCGGGCCGGCCGGCGTGGGGTAGACCTTGATGACCCGGGAGAAGTCGACGAAGCGCTCATCGCCGATGCGCGCGGTGGCATCCGGCCGGGCCAGCGGCGACGGCTCGGGCGTCAACGCCTCGGCGTCGATGCGCTCGGCCAGCGCCGCGTGCTTCAGGCCCAGCAGGCGGGCCATCGACGGCGTCGCCTTGGGCACCGCCACGTCGGCCGGCGTCATGGATGGCAGGCTGATCACCTGCCCGCCTCCGGCGCCCTGACGGGCGTGCGCCATGTCCAGCAGCGTCTGCGTGACTTCCGCGCGCAGCGCCTGGAAGCGGCGATCGTGGTTCATCGCGCCGCGGTCACGCGGCCGCGGCAGGTCCACGGTGAAGGCCGGGGCAAGCGTGGCCCCGCGGCCACCGGGCTCCGGCAGCGTCAGCGGGATCACGCGGTCGGCCATCATCAGCGCCTCGTCCACGTCGTTGGTGATCAGCAGCACCGTCTTGCGGTTGGCCGGATCGGCGCCCCAGATGCGGGTGATCTCGTCCTGCAGCTGCGCGCGGGTCAGCGCGTCGAGCGCCGACAGCGGTTCGTCCAGCAGCAGCACGTCGGGGTCGGTGGCCAGCGCGCGCGCCACACTCACGCGCTGGCGCATGCCGCCGGAGAGCTGTGCCGGCTTCTTGTCGATCGCCGCCGACAGGCCGACCAGCTTGACGTAGTGCTTCACCTGCGCCGCGCGTTCGGCCGCCGACGCGCCGGCCATCACGCGGTCCACGGCCAGCGCCACGTTCTCGCCGACCGTCAGCCACGGCATCGGCGAGTAGCTCTGGAACACGATGCCGCGGTCCGGACCGGGCCCGGTGATCGGCCGCCCGGCCTTGAGCACCTCGCCCCGGTCGGCGGCGGCCAGGCCGGCCAGCAGGTTGACCAGCGTGGTCTTGCCGCTGCCGGAGAAGCCCACCACGGCGACGAACTCGCCGCGCGCGATGGACAGGTTCACGTCCTGCAGCACGGTGTGCGCCGCGTAGGACTTCCACGCACCGCGCAGTTCCAGCGCCGACGGCGCGGGCACGGCGGCCAGGGTCGGGCCGCTGTCGGCCCGGGGCTTGAGCACGGCACTCATCGCGGGGGCTCCCATCTCAGCGGCGCGAGGCCAGGGTCTGCAGGCCCTGCATCGCCCGGTCCAGCCCGAAGCCGATCAGGCCGATGGTGAACACCGCCACCATGATGCGGCCCAGCGAATCGCTGCTGCCGTTCTGGAACTCGTCCCAGACGAACTTGCCCAGGCCCGGGTTCTGAGCCAGCATCTCCGCGGCGATCAGCACCATCCAGCCCACGCCCAGGCTCAGGCGCATGCCGGTGAAGATGAAGGGCAGCGCCGAGGGCAGGATGATCTTGCGCACCCGCGTGGCCAGCGGCAGCTGCAGCACGCGGCCGACGTTGACCAGGTCCTTGTCGACGCTGGTCACGCCCACGGCGGTGTTGATCAGCGTCGGCCACAGTGAGCACAGCGTGACGGTGATGGCCGAGATCAGGAAACTCTTCTCGAACATCGGCGTGCCGGTGGTCACGTACAGGGCGCTGACCACCAGGGTGACGATCGGCAGCCACGCCAGCGGCGACACCGGCCGGAAGATCTGCACTAGCGGGTTGATGGCCGCCTGCACCAGCTTGGACGCGCCGGCCGCGATGCCCAGCGGCACCGCCACCACCGTGCCCAGCAGGAAGCCGGTGAACACGGTCAGCAGGCTGGTGACGATCTGGTCCAGGTAGGTGGCCTTGCCGGTGTACTTGAAGTTGCGCGGCTCGTAGCTCGGGTCCTCGGCCAGGCGCTCGGCGTTGCGCTTGTCCTGTCGCTCGTAGAACGCCACGGCACGGTCGCGCTCGTCCAGGTGCGCCTGCCACAGGCCCCAGGCCTGCTCGGCCACCTGCACCGGGCCCGGGATGGCGCCCAAGCTGGTCTGGATGCGCGGCGCCACGCCGGCCCACAGGGCCAGGAACAGCAGCACCGCCATCACCGGCACGCCCAGGCCCTGCCACAGCGCCTTCGGGTCCGCCCATTGCTTCAACACGGCTTGCATGGCGGGCTCCCCCTCAGACCTTGTCCGCGGCCTTCAGGCCGATCTTGAACTTGTTGAGGTAGTCATTGGGCTTGCGGCCGTCGTAGACCACGCCGTCGATGAACCCGTCCTGCACACCCTTGTAGCCGTCGGTCGTGGGGAAGTCGGTGGCCTTGGCCTTGCCTTCGGCGATCAGCGCCTGCGCTGCCTTCAGGTAGATCGCAGGCTGGTAGACCTTCTTCGCCGTGTCGTGGTACCAGGCGTCGGGCTTGCTCTCGCCGATCTGGCCCCAGCGGCGCATCTGCGTCAGGTACCAGATGGCGTCGCTGTAGAAGGGGTAGGTGGCGAAATTGCGGAAGAAGACGTTGAAGTCCGGCGCCGGCCGCTTGTCGCCCTTCTCGAACTCGAAGGTGCCGGTCATGCTGTTGGCGATCACGGCCTCGTCGGCACCCACGTAGGCCGGCCTGGAGAGGATCTTCACCGCCTCGATGCGGTTCTTCATGCTGGCGTCCAGCCACATGCACGCGCGGATCATGGCCTTGACCACGGCCACGTGCGTGTTGGGGTTGGCGTCGCTCCAGCCGCGGGTGACGCCGAAGACCTTCTCCGGGTTGTTCTTCCAGATCTGGTGGTCGGTGACCACCGGCACGCCGATGCCCTTGAACACGGCCTGCTGGTTCCAGGGCTCGCCCACGCAGTAGCCGTGGATGGTGCCGGCCTCCATCGTCGCGGGCATCTGCGGCGGCGGCGTCACGCTCAGCAGCACGTCGGCCTTCTGCGTACCGGTGACGTCGCTCTCGGTGTAGTAGCCGGGGTTCAGGCCGCCGGCGGCCAGCCAGTAGCGCAGCTCGTAGTTGTGCGTGCTGACCGGGAAGACCATGCCCATCTTGAAGGGCTTGCCCTGGCTCTTCCACACGTCCACCACCTTCTTCAGCGCGTCGGCCTTGATCGGGTGCACCGGCTTGCCACCTTCCATCGGCAGGTGCGGCTTCATCGCCGCCCACACGGCGTTGCTGACGGTGATGGCGTTGCCGTTGAGGTCCATGCTGAAGGCGGTGATCACGTCGGCCTTGGTGCCGAAACCGATGCTCGCGCCCAGCGGCTGGCCGGCCAGCATGTGCGCGCCATCGAGCTGGCCGTCGATCACGCGGTCGAGCAACACCTTCCAGTTGGCCTGTGCCTCCAGCGTGACGTTCAGGCCCTCGTCCTCGAAGTAGCCCTTCTCGTAGGCGATGACCAGCGGCGCGCAGTCGGTCAGCTTGATGAAGCCGAACTTGAGCTGCTCCTTCTCCGGGCGCGCCTTCTGGGCGCGGGCCAGGGGCCAGGCCGCGGTGCCGGCCAGCGCGGCGGCGCCCGCCAGCAGGCGACGGCGACGGGTGTCGGTGCGGGGGGTCTTCGAGGTCGAGGTCATGTCGCTCTCCTGCATCAAGAAAGGGGGGGTTCGGGGATCTCAGGCCGCTTCGATGGACTGCGGCTGGCGGATGGCAAAGCTGTCGGCATAGGCGCGCGGGTCGCGGCCGTCCCAGGTCAGGCCGTCGATCAGGCGGCTGCTGCGCAATTCGCCTTCGGGCAATGGCACGCCGACACCAGCCGCGGCATCCCGGTACAGCGCCACGCGCTGCACGCGGCGGGCGATGGCCTCGTATTCCGGGTGGTCAGCCAGCAGGCCCCAGCGCTTGTGCTGGGTCATGAACCATATGCCATCGGACAACCAGGGGTAGTTCACGGCGCCGTCGGCGTGGAAGCGCATCGGCAGCGGCTCACCTTCACCCAGCAGACTGCCGGCGATGGCGTCGCGCCGCGCCGCCAGCCAGGCGTCGCCCGCGAGGATCTCGGCGGCGGCCAGGCGGTTGGCCTCGCTGGCCTCGAGCCACCGGCTGGCCTCCAGCACGGCGCGCACGACGGCTACCGCGGTGTCCGGCTGGGCGTCGGCCCAGGCGGCACGGCCGGCCAGCACCTTGTCCGGGTGCTCCGGCCAGATCGCCGACGACGACAGCAGCGGCACCGACACGTCCTCCAGCAGGCCGATGCGGTTCCAGGGCGCGCCCACGGAGACGCCGTCGACCTGGCCGCTGCGCATGGCCTCCACCATCTGCGCCGGCGGCAGCACCACGCTGCGGATGTCGCGCATCGGGTGCACACCGGCCGAGGCCAGCGCGTAGTACAGCCACATCGCGTGCGTGCCGGTCGGAAAAGTCTGCGCGAAGACATGCGTGCGCGGCGCGGCGCGCAGGCGGGCGGCCAGCGTGTTCAGGTCGGCCACGCCCTGCCCGGTCAGGCGCCGGCTGAGGCTGATGCCCTGGCCATTGCGGTTGAGCGTCATCAGCACCGCCATCGACTCGCGCGGGCCGCCGATGCCCAGCTGCACGCCGAAGACCATGCCGTACAGGGCCTGGGCCAGGTCCAGCGCGCCGCCGAGCAGCTTGTCGCGCAGGCCGGCCCAGCTGGACTCGCGCGAGAGCAGCAGCTGCACGCCGTGCCGGCGGTCGAAGCCGAGCACCGAGGCCATCACCAGTGGCGCGCTGTCCACCAGCGGCATGAAGCCGACGCGGACGGGGCTCGGGGTCAGGGTCATGAAGGCTCCGCAGAACGGCCAAAAAAAGAAGGCGCCCGACCGCCGAACCCCATCGGGGGTCGACCGTCGGACGCCTTTGTCCGGTGCGGGTGACACGCCGTTGTGCTGCCCGCGCCGTATGCGTTGCACGACGCGTGCCAGGCCGGATTCCCGGGTTCAGCGGGGTTGTCGCACCTTCCCGCAGCGTGGATCGCCGGCCGCCGACCTCGGGCGCATCAGGATGGTGCGGCGCAACATCCTTGGCGGTGCACGGCAGGTCAGCCGGGCGGCGCCAGCAGGTCGGCCGCCGCGATCACCTGGTCGGCCACCTGCTCGAGCTTGCTGCCCCGGTCCATGGCCAGTTTGCGCAGCAGCTTGTAGGCCTCGTCCTCGCCGATGCCGCGTGTGCGCATCAGGATGCCCTTGGCGCGCTCCACCTGCTTGCGCGCGCCCAGCGCCGCCTGCGCTTCCAGCAGCTGGCGCCGCAGCAGTGCCTCCTGCTCGAAGCGGGCGATGGCCACGCGCAGCACCGGCGCGATGCGGCGCGCCTGCAGCCCGGCCACCACGTAGGCACTGACCCCGGCGGCCATCGCGCGGCGCATCGGGTCGTCGGCCTCGTCCTCGGCAAACACGACCACCGGCCGCGGCAATTGCGCCGACAGTGTGGCCAGGTGCTCCAGCGTGTCGCGGCTGGGGCTGTCTGCATCGACGATCACGACGTCGGGCCGCAGCCGGAGCACGGCGTCGTGCAGGGCCACGGCGGAATCGACCACCCCCACCACCACGTGCCCCTGTTGCGCCAGTTCGTCCTGGATCTGGCCGACACGGTGGGCGCCGTCGTCGACGAGCAGGACCCGCAGTGCGGCGGGCTCGGCGGAGTTGGGCAGGGTCACGGATGCTGCAGTGCAAAAAACATGCCCCTGCCCTGGCACCGAAGTGCCGGAGCCTGCCTGGTCCCGGTTCAGTCGTCGCTGTTCGGGTCCAGTTCCGGGAACAGCACGCTGGTGAAGCCCAGCTTCGTCAGGTCGGTCATGCGCGTGGGGTACAGCCGGCCGATCAGGTGGTCGCACTCGTGCTGCACCACGCGCGCATGGAAGCCCTCGGCTTCCCGCTCGATGCGCTGCCCGGTCACGTCAAACCCGGCGTAGCGGATGCGCGCATGGCGCGGCACGACGCCGCGCAGGCCGGGCACCGACAGGCAGCCTTCCCAACCGTCCTCCATCGCGGCGTCCAGTGGCGTGATCACCGGGTTCAGCAGCACCGTCTTGGGCACCGCCGGGGCGTCCGGGTAGCGCGCGTTGCGCTCGAAGCCGAAGATCACCAGCTGCAGGTCCACGCCGATCTGCGGCGCCGCCAGGCCGGCACCATTGGCCGCCGCCATGGTGTCGAACATGTCGGCCACCAGGGCATGCAGTCCGGCGGTGTCGAAGGTGGTGACGGGGGGCGCCACACGCAGCAGGCGCGGGTCACCCATCTTCAGGATCTCTCGAACGGCCATGGGCGGGTTTTCCTTTTCAATCAGAAGCTGAGCCAGACGGCGGCGATCGCCAGCGTGGCCAGGGTCACCGGCACGCCCGTGCGCGCGTGCCGCCACCAGTCGATGTGCACGCCCTGCCGGCGCGCCGCATCGACGACGATGATGTTGGCGATCGAACCGACGATCAGAAGGTTGCCCGCCAGCGTGCTCACGAGCGCCAGTGTCAGCCCGGCGGCATGCGGCGACTGGCCTTCGACCACCGGCAGCAGCAGCATCACCGCCGGCACGTTGGACACGAGGTTCGACAGCAGCAGCGTGACGCCGAACAGCGGGCCGGGCTCGCCCAGGTGCAGGCCCTGGGCCTGCAGCCAGGCCACCGTCTGCGCCGTGACACCGGTGTGGGCCAGCGCGTGGTTGACCACGAACAGGCCGATGAAGAGGACCAGCAGTTCCCAGTCGATCAGGCCCATGACCTGGCTGGAATGGAAACGCTGACTGAGTAGCAGCACGCCGGCGCCCAACAGCGCCGCCACGTCGCGCGGCCAGTCGGTGGCGAGGAACACCAGCACCAGCGCCGCCACCACGATCAGGCCCTTGGCCGTCTGCCAGCGGTCGAACGGGGGCGCTTCGTCATCGCCAGGCGCCGGCAGCGACCTTGGCACCGGCCGTGCCGACCGGTGCAGCATCACCCACAGCAGGCCAAGGCTGGCAGCCACCGGCCATGCCGTGTCACGCAGGAAGGCGGTGAAGTCGAGCGCCAGCACCTCGCCGATCAGCATGTTCTGCGGGTTGCCGATCAGCGTGGCGGCCGAACCGATATTGCTGGCGCAGGCCAGCGCCAGCAGGAAGGGCACCGGGTCGAGGCGGCGGCCCAGGCACGCATGCACCAGCACTGGCGCCATGGCCAGGCAGACGATGTCGTTGGAGAACACCGCCGACAGCGCACCGGCCGCCACGATCACCACCCCCAGCAGCATCGGCGGTGCCAGCGGCAGCGCGACGATGCGCCGGGTCAGCGCGGCGTAGAAGCCACCGAGTCGCATCTGCGCCGAAATGACCATGAAGCTGAACAGCAGCAGGATCGTCGGCAGGTGCACGCTGGCAGCCGCCTGCTCGAGGCTCAGTTCGCCGACGGCCACGATGGCGATGGCGCCCAGCAGGGCGACGCCGGTGCGGTCCAGCCGCAGCCTGGGCAGGCCGCCAAGCAGCATGCCCAGGTAGACCACGCCGAAGATGGCCACCACGGCCAGCGTCCGCGCGTCGGACGGGAGCAGCGGTGCAGCGGGCATGACCGCATTATCCCGGCGACCCCGGCACCGTCCGTCGCTGTGCGCGGCGTGTCGCACAGCCATACTCGCCCTGCTGTGAACACCACCATCCCGCCCCGCGCCGTCGTCCTGCTGCTCGTGCTCACCCTGGTCTGGGGCACGAACTGGCCACTCTTCCCGCTGGCGACGCGCGAGGTCTCGGTCTGGACCTTCCGCGCTGTGGCGGTGGCGGTGGCCGGTGCGGCGCTGCTGGCGGTGGCGGCGGCCCGCGGGCAGTCGCTGCGCATCCCGGCAGCACACTGGGGCACGGTGGTGGCGGCCACGCTGACCTACCTGGTGGTGTGGAACGTGGCCAGCACCTATGCGGCCATCTGGATCCCGTCGGGCCAGGCCGCGATCCTCGGCTTCACGATGCCGCTGTGGGCCGCGCTGCTGGGTTGGGCGGTGTTCGGCCAGCGGCTGCCGGCCCGGCTGCTGTGGGCGCTGGCCCTCGGTGCGGCGGCGGTCGGCCTGCTGATGTGGCGCGGCCTGAACGCCTACACGCAGGCGCCGGCCGGCTTTGCCCTCGGTCTGCTGGCCGGCGTGGGCTGGGCCGTGGGTACGCTGATCCTCAAGCGCCGGCCCGTGCCGGTGCCGGCCCTGGTGCTCACCGGCTGGCAGCTGCTGCTGGCCGCGCTGCCCATCGGAATCGGCGCCCTGCTGCTGGGTGACGGCCCCTGGTTCTGGCCCTCGGCGGGCAGCGTGGCCGTCATCGCCTGGATCGCGCTGGTGCCCATGGCGATCGGCAACGCGGCCTGGTTCTCCATCGTGGGCATGCTGCCGGCGCAGCTGGCGGGGCTGTCGTCCATTGGCGTGCCGATGGTGGCCATGGTGGCTGGCGCCCTCGTGCACGGTGAACCGCTGGGACCGCTGCAATGGGCTGCGATGGCCTCCAGCGCGGCAGCGCTGTGGCTTTGCTTCCGGCAGCGCTGACCGGCCGGTACCATCGCCCCTGAACCAGAAGACCCCGGGGGAGGCGCCGTCGCCATGAAGCTGCTGTTCAAGTTCAACCTGATCTACGCGCTGGTGATGGCCCTGGGCGTGGCCGTCAGCGGCTGGATCAGCCGCGGTTTCCTGCAGCAGCAGGCGGTGGACGAGGTGCTCAACAACGCCCGGCTGATGATGGAGCAGGCGCTGGCCGTGCGCGCCTACACCTCAGGCCAGATCACCCCGCTGCTGGCGCCGCACATGGAGTCGGAATTCCTGCCGCAGTCGGTGCCCAGCTTCTCGGCCACCGAAGTGCTGGGCAAGCTGCGCACCAACCACCCGGAGTTCGGCTACAAGGAAGCCACGCTCAACCCCACCAACCCGCGTGACCGGGCCAATGGCTGGGAGGTAGACATCGTGCAGGCCTTCCGCAACGAGGCCGAGTTGAAGGAGCACGTGGGCCAGCGTGACACGCCCACCGGCCGTTCGCTTTACGTGGCCCGGCCGCTGCGCATCAGCGACGCCGCCTGTCTGCGCTGCCACAGCAGTGTGGAGGCGGCGCCGCGCAGCATGGTGGCCAAGTACGGCCCGGCCAACGGCTTCGGCTGGCAGATGAACGAGGTGGTGGGCGCGCAGATCGTCTCGGTGCCGATGGACGTGCCGCTTCAGCGGGCCGACAACTCGTTCCGGCTCTTCGTCGGTTCGCTGATCGGCGTCTTCCTGGTGCTGGGCGTGGTGCTCAACCTGATGATCTGGTGGGTGGTCGTGCGTCCGGTCACGCGCCTGTCGGCCCTGGCCGACCGTGTCAGCCAAGGCGAGCTCGACGCACCTGAATTCACCACCGGCAGCCGCGACGAGATCGGCACCCTGGCCCAGTCCTTCTCGCGAATGCGCACCAGCGTCGTGCAGGCGATGAAGATGCTCGAAACCTGAACGGCCGAGCGCTGCCTCGCACGCCGCCTCCGATGGACCACCCCGAACGCCTCGGCAAGTACCGCATCACCGGCGTGCTCGGCGAGGGCGCGATGGGCGTGGTCTACCGCGGCTTCGACCCCGACATCCGGCGTCTGGTGGCGCTGAAGACCATCCGCCGCCAGCCGGGCGATGCCGGCGGCAGCGCCTTCGAGAGCGCCGCGCGCTTCCGCAACGAGGCCCAGGCCGCGGGGCGGCTGCAGCACCCGGGCATCGTCTCCGTCTACGACTTCGGCGACGACGGCCGTGTGGCCTACATCGCGATGGAGTTCGTCGACGGGCGCACGCTGGCGTATTTCCTGGGCTCGCGCCTGCGGCTGGGCGATGCCGACATCGCCAGCATCGCCGGCCAGGTGCTCGACGCCCTGGCCCACGCCCACGAGCACGGCGTCTGGCACCGCGACGTGAAGCCGTCGAACGTGATGATCACGCCGCAGGGCCGGGCCAAGATCGCCGACTTCGGCATCGCCCGCTTCGAGAATTCCGGCCTGACGATGGCGCAGACGGTGCTGGGCACCCCGATGTACATGGCGCCGGAACAGTTCACCGGCCGCGTCATCGACCACCGCGTGGACCTCTACGCCGCCGGCGTGCTGCTGTACCAGCTGGCTGCCGGCCGGCCGCCTTTCGTCGGCTCGCCCGAGGTGTTGAGCTACAAGGTGGTGCACGAGGTGCCGCCGCCGCCCTCCAGCCTGGAAGGCGCGCGCTCGGCACGCTTCGACGCCGTGCTGGCGCGCGCGCTGGCCAAGGACCCGGCGCAGCGCTTCATCAACGCGGCGGCTTTCCGCGACGCCCTGGCCGACGCACTGGGCCACGCGATCCCGGGCGCCGTGTCGCCCGGCGCGCTGCCGGCGCTGGGTGATGCCTACGCGCCCACCGAGCGCATCCCCACCGGTGTGCAGGCGGCGCCGCCCCCCACCGGTTCCGGCCTGACCGGCACCGGGCTGACCGGCGAACCGCCCACCCACTTCGAGCCGGAGCAGATTGCCGCGGTGGAAGCCGCGCTGGCGCGCCACGTGGGTCCGCTGGCCAAGGTGATGGTGCGCCGCACGGCGCGCCAGTGCCCGGACGTGCCGTCGCTGGTGGCGGCGCTGGCCGCGCAGATCACCAGCGCCGCGGCGCGCGAGGCCTTCCTGGGCAGCCCGGTGGCGCGCGGGCCGGGCACCGGTGGCAGCCTGGGCATGCGCGGCTCGACGGGATCGGCGGCTGGCGGCCAGCGCACCGGCAGCATCGGCACCGCGATGACGCCGCCCATCGGCCTGGGCACGCTGCCGGTCAGCGACGCCTGGCTGGCGCAGGCGCGCCAGCTGCTGGTGACCCATGTGGGGCCGATTGCCGGCGTCATGGTGAAGCGCGCCGCCGAGCGCACCCGCGACCGCACGGCACTGATCCGGGACTTCGCGGCCGCCGTGCCGGAGGCACAGCGCGCGGCGCTGGTGGCGGAACTGGAGAAGCTCGGCTAGGCCGTCAGGCGTTGGCGCCGGGGAACGGCCCGCCGGCCAGCAGTGCCTGCAGGCCCGCCTCGTCGATCACCGGCACGCCGAGTTCGCGCGCCTTGTCGAGCTTGCTGCCAGCCTCCGCGCCGGCGACCACGGCACTGGTCTTCTTCGACACCGAGCCGGCCACCTTGGCACCGGCCGCCTCCAGCAGCGCCTTGGCCTCGTCACGGCTGAGCGTGGGCAGGGTGCCAGTGAGCACGATGGTGCGGCCGGCCAGCGGCTTGGGCGTGGTGTCGGCCTCGCCATCGTGCTCGGCCCAGTGCACGCCGGCGGCCCGCAGCTGCTCGACGATCTCGCGGTGGTGGGGCTGCTCGAAGAACTGCCGCACGCTCTGCGCCACGATGGGCCCGACGTCGGGCACCTCGAGCAGCTGCTCGAGCGTGGCGTCCATGATCCGGTCCAGGGCCCCGAAGTGCCGTGCCAGGTCCTTGGCCGTGGTCTCGCCGACCTGGCGGATGCCCAGCGCATAGAGGAAGCGCGCCAGCGTCGTCGCCTTGCTCTTGGTCAGCGCCGCGACCAGGTTGGCCGCGCTCTTGTCGGCCATGCGCTCCAGCGCCGCCAGCTTGGCCACACCCAGCGTGTACAGCTCGGGCAGCGTGCGCACCAGGCCACCGTCGACCAGCTGGTCCACCAGTTTGTCGCCCAGGCCCTCGACGTCCATCGCCCGCCGGCCCGCGAAGTGCAGCAGGGCCTGCTTGCGCTGCGCGGCACAGAACAGGCCGCCGGTGCAGCGGTGGTCGATGCCGCCCTTCTCGCGCCGGACCGGGCTGCCGCACACGGGGCAGGCGCGCGGCATCCGGAAGTTGGGCACGTAGGCGAGCCGGGGCTGCGGTACGCGGCCCACCACCTCGGGGATCACGTCGCCGGCGCGACGCACGATCACCGTGTCGCCCACGCGCACGCCCTTGCGGCGCAGTTCGAACAGGTTGTGCAGCGTGGCGTTGCTGACCGTGGTGCCACCCACGAACACCGGCTGCAGCTTGGCCACCGGTGTGAGCTTGCCGGTGCGGCCGACCTGGATCTCGATGTCGCGCAGCAGCGTCATCTGCTCCTGCGCCGGGTACTTGTGCGCCACCGCCCAGCGCGGCTCGCGGGTGACGAAGCCCAGCCGCTTCTGCAGCGCGATGTCATCGACCTTGTAGACCACGCCGTCGATGTCGAATGGCAGCGCATCGCGCTTCGCCGCGATCTCGGCGTGGAAGGCCACCAGGCCTGCCGCCCCCTGCACCACCCGGCGGTCGGCACACACGGGCAGCCCGAACGCGGCGATGGCGTCCAGCGTGCCGCTGTGCGTGGCCGGTTGCGCCCAGCCGGTGGTCTCCCCCAGGCCGTAGGCGAAGAAGCTCAGCGTCTTGTCGGCCATCGCCCGCGGGTCGAGCTGACGGATGGCCCCGGCGGCGGTGTTGCGCGGGTTGATGAAGGTCTTGCCGCCCTTCTCGCGCTGGCGCTCGTTCAGCCGCTCGAAGTGGTCGCGGCGCATGTAGACCTCGCCGCGGATCTCGATCACCGGCGGCAGGCTGGCCTGTGCGCCCTGCAGACGCAGCGGGACCTGGCCGATGGTGCGCACGTTGTGGGTCACGTCCTCACCGGTCTCACCGTCGCCGCGGGTGGCGGCCTGCACCAGCACACCCTGCTCGTAGCGCAGGTTGACCGCCAGGCCGTCGAACTTCAGTTCGCAGGCATAGGCCAACGGGGGAGCGTCGGCCGCCACGCCGAGCTCGCGGCGCACCCGGGCGTCGAAGGCCTCTGCACCCGCCGCGGTGGTGTCGGTCTCGGTGCGGATCGACAGCATCGGCACCGCATGGCGCACCGGTGTCAGGCCATCGAGCACCTGGCCGAGCACGCGCTGCGTGGGCGAGTCGGCCGTCAGCAGGTCGGGGTGGGCCGCCTCGATCGCCTGCAGTTCCTGGAACAGCCGGTCGTACTCGGCGTCCGGGATCTCCGGGGCGTCGAGCACGTAGTAGCGGTGCGCGTGGTGGTGCAGCTGCGCGCGCAGTTCCGCCGCGCGGCGGGCCGGATCGGTGTCGGGTTCGGAGGCGGTGGAGACCATGGTCGGCCGGAAGTCTACGGCCGCACCATGCGGAAGCGGTCGAACACCACCCCCTGGTACGGCTCGGTCACCACCCGGTCAAGGCGGAAGCCCGCGCGCTCGAACACGGGCCGGGAGATGGGTGTGGCCCAAGCCTGGAACTGATCGCGGTTCGGCGTGCGCATCGCATGCGCCAGCAACGCGGTGCCGAGCCCCTGCCTTGTGGCGTCGGGCCGCACGTAGAGTGAGCGCACCTCGCCGTCGCCATCGGCCCCGCAGAAGCCCAAGGGGTCGGCCTCACCGGCCACCCAGGTGGTGGCGCCCAGGACGTAGTCGCGGAAGGCTGGCGTGTCGGCACCGAAGCTGACCCACGCCGCCACCTGCTGCGGCGTGTAGACCTGCGGCCCCAGCGTGCGCGCGCACTGCGCATACAACGCCGCCAGCCTCGGCACGTCCGCCGCGGTGGCGCGGCGAAAGACCGGGGCCACCATCAGCTGAACAGGCGCCGCGCGGCTGCGCTGCCCGCGGCCAGGTCCCGCGCCTCCAGCTGCGCGTAGAGCTGCTCCAGTTCCTTGCCGATGACGGCGAAGGCGTGCACGGTGATGGGTTCGCCGTAGTCGTCGACCACGGTGGCGGCCAGGTCGTCGGCCAGCTTGCGGGCGGCGTTGTGCCAGGCCGGAAACGGCTCCAGCGCCGGTGCCGTCTGTGGCACATCCAGGCTGAGCTGACATTCGCGGACCGCGGCGCGCTGCGGGTCGTCCTCCAGCGCTGCCTGTGGGTCGAAGGTCAGCGCCAGCATCGGCGGGTCGCCGTCGTACGGCGATGGCAGCACCATGCGCCCCGGGACAGCGCCGGAGACGAAGCCGTGCCGCGCCGCGCACTGCTGGATGAAGCCCACCGACCAAGCCACGGCATCGCTGCGCAGCGTCAGCGCCAGCTGGGCGTCTCGCGGGCTGGCGAAGGCATCGAGTTCGCGGGCACGGGCCACCACGTCGAGCATGTCGGGCACTTCGGGCATGGCGCCCACCGCATCGGCGAAGGCCTGCACCTTGTGCACGAACTCGGAGTACTCGATCTCGTTGAGCGGCCCGCTGCGGCTGGCCAGCTGCACACCAGCCTGCAGCTCGGCGTACCGGTGCCCGGGCAGCAGCGGCTGCCATTCACCCGTGGCCGCATCCAGGCCCTCGATGTAGAAGGGCTTGCTGCCTGCGCGACGCGTGGTGGGTGCGTGCTGCATCAGGAAGTCGCCGCTGACAGGGGATTCCAGCGTCATCGTCACCAGGGCGTCGATCAGTGCATCGAGCCGTGGCGCGCGGCGCACCAAGCTGCGGCTTTCGTGCAGCCCGGCCGGGATGGTGTCGGGCCCGGTGTCGCGCTCGGGCCCCTCGGCGCCGGCGGCTGGCAAGTCGATGCCGGGCTCGATACGCTCGTTGAGCGTCGGCGGGGTGGGCACGCCGGGCGGCGGGCCGCGCCGCCCCGGCCGCTCGCCCCGTGCCATCCACCAGCCCTGCAGCGCGATGGCGGACAGCACCACGGCCGCCAGGGCAAGCAGGGGCCAGGTGAGGTCCATGCGCGGCCCGGCTTCTACAGTTCCGCCATCGACACCGCGGACTCCATGTCCACGGCCACGATGCGGCTGACGCCCTGTTCCTGCATGGTCACGCCGATGAGCTGTTCGGCCATCTCCATGGCGATCTTGTTGTGGCTGATGAACAGGAACTGCGTGCCCCGGGACATCTCCGCCACCAGCTTCGAATAGCGTTCGGTGTTGGCGTCGTCCAGCGGCGCGTCCACTTCGTCGAGCAGGCAGAAAGGCGCCGGGTTGAGCTGGAAGATGGCGAACACCAGCGCGATGGCGGTCAGCGCCTTCTCGCCACCGGAGAGCAGGTGGATGGTGCTGTTCTTCTTGCCCGGCGGCTGCGCCATCACCTGCACCCCGGCGTCCAGGATCTCGTCGCCCGTCATCACCAGCTTGGCGTTGCCACCGCCGAACAGGCTGGGGAACATGCGGCCGAAGCCTTCGTTGACCTGGTCGAAGGTGGTCTGCAGCAGCTCGCGCGTTTCCAGGTCGATCTTGTGGATCGCGTCCTCCAGGGTCTGGATGGCGTCCTGCAGGTCGGCGTTCTGGGCGTCGAGGAAGGTCTTGCGCTCGCGCGAGGCCGTCAGCTCGTCCAGCGCCGCCAGGTTGACCGCACCCAGGGCATTGATCTCCCGCTGGATGCGGTCGATCTCGGTCTGCAGCCCCCAGAGCTTGACCTGGCCGTCCTCGATGCTCTGCGCCAGCGCGGCCATGTCGACCTCGGCGGCCGTGAGCTGTTCCAGGTACTGCGCGCCGCCCAGCTGCGCGGCCTGGTGCTCCAGCTGCAGCTTGCCGATCTTCTCGCGCAGCGGGTCCAGGCTGCGCTCGAACTGCAGGCGCTGCTCGTCGGCCTGGCGCAGCTTGGCGTTCAGGTCGTCGTAGGTGCTGCGCGCGGCCGCCAGCACCTGCTCGCGTTCGAGCTTCAGGGCCAGCGCCTCCTGCAGCCCGGCCTGGGCGGCGGCGTCGTCGAAGCCCGCCAGTTCCTGCGCCACCGCCTCACGGGTCTGCTCGGCCTGCGCGATCTGCTGCTGTGCGGTCTCGATGCCACGCTGCAGTTCGCCGCGCCGTGCCGACAGCTGCCGCGCCTGGAACTGCGACTCCTGCGCCTGCCGCTCCAGCGCACGCAGCTGCTCGCGGGCATCGGCCAGCTGGCGCTCGGCGGCGATGACGGCGTCTTCGAGCTCGGCATGGCGCTCCTGCGCCGTGCCCAGCTGGATGTCCAACTCCTCGAATCGGCCTTCGCCAGTGAGGCGCTTCTCCTGGATCTCCTCCAGCTGCGCATCGAGCTCGCCCAGCTCGTCGCCCAACTGGGCGCGGCGGCTGTTGGCGGCGTCGGCCTGCTGCGTCAGGCGCAGCAGCTCCACCTGCAGCTGGTGGGCGCGGGTCTGGGCCTCGGCGGCTTCGCGGCGCGCCGTGGCCAGGCGACCGGCGGCGTCGCTGTAGGCGGCCTCCAGGCGCACGGACGCGGCCTTGGCCTCGTCGGCGATCAGCGCCTGTGCGCGCTGCCGGCGGTCCAGGTTCTCGATCTCCTGGGCGCGGGCCAGCATGCCGGCCTGTTCGGAATCCGGGGCGTAGAAGGCCACCGCGAACTGCGACACGGCGTGACCGTCCTTCACGACGATGACCTCGCCGTGCGTGAGCTGATCGCGCTGCGCCAGCGCTTCGTCGAGGCTGCTGGCGGTGTAGACGCCTTCCAGCCAGTCGTTGAGCAGTGCCGAAAGACCGGCGTCGTTCAGCCGCAGCAGGTCCGACAGGCGCGGCAGCGTGCGGTGGGTGTTCTGGATGGCCGCGCTGGGCGCGCTGTAGAAGGCCAGCTTGGCCGGCGGGGCGTCGGCGGCGAAGGCGCGCACCATGTCGAGCTTGCCGACGGACAGGGCGTTGAGCCGCTCGCGCAGCGCACTTTCCAGCGCCGTTTCCCAGCCGGGTTCGATGTGCAGGCGTGTCCACAGGCCCTGCAGGCCGTCCAGCCCGTGCCGGGCCAGCCAGGGCTTGAGCTTGCCCTCGGTCTGCACCTTCTCCTGCAGTGCGCGCAGCGCCTCGAGCCGGGCGCTGATGTCGGCCAGCTGTCCCGCTTCGCGCTGCACCCCGCCGGCCGCCTCGCGGCGCTGTTCGTCGAGCTGGGGCAACTGCTCCTGCAGTTCCTGCAGTCGGGCGTCCGCGGTCTGGAAGACCTCGTCGGCCTCGGCGCTCTGCCCGGTCATGCTGTCCAGCCTGGCCGCGTCCGGCACCACCAGGGCCTGGCGTTCACCGGCCAGGCGTTCGCGCCGGGTCTGCAACGCCCGCGTCTGCTCGTCCAGACTGCGGCTCTCGGCCGCCAGCAGCTGGATCTGCTGCTGCACCTGGGTCACGCTGCCCCGCTGTTCGTTGGCCTTTCCCTGGGCCGCGCGCACGCGCTCCTCCGCCGCCGGCAGCTGCGCCGCCTGCTCCTCGGCCTGCGCCGCCTGCAGCTCGGCCTGCTCCTCGGCCTCGGCGATTTGCGCGGCGATGTCCTCCAGCTCGGCCTCGGCCGCGGCCCGGCGCTCGGCCCACTGCTCGCCCTGGGCGTCCAGCGCCGCGAGCCGCTGCTGGGCCCGCTCACGCCCTTCGACCACGTAGCGGATGCGCTCCTCCAGCCGGCTCACGTCCAGCTGCGCCTCGGCCAGCTCGCCCTGGCGCTGGTGCAGCGCGTCGCTGGCGGCGTAGTGGGCCTGGCGCACCGTCTCCAGGTCCGCTTCCACGTGGCGCAGCTCGGCCAGCCGGGCTTCCAGTGCGTTGGTGGCTTCGGCCACGGCCTGGGCCACCCGCTGTTCCTCGCCCGCGGCATCGCGGTGCTTCAGGAACCACAGCTGGTGCAGCTTCAGTGTGCCCTGTTCCTGCAGCGTGCGGTACTGCTGCGCCACCTCGGCCTGGCGCTCGAGCTTGTCGAGGTTGGCGTTGAGCTCGCGCAGGATGTCTTCCACCCGCGTGAGGTTCTCGCGCGTGTCCTTGAGCCGGTGCTCGGTCTCGCGGCGGCGCTCCTTGTACTTGGAGACGCCGGCGGCCTCCTCGAGGAAGAGGCGCAGCTCCTCGGGGCGGCTCTCGATGATGCGGCTGATCGTGCCCTGGCCGATGATCGCGTAGGCACGCGGGCCCAGGCCGGTGCCCAGGAAGACGTCCTGCACGTCGCGGCGGCGCACCGGCTGGTTGTTGATGTAGTAGCTGCTGGTGCCATCGCGCGTGAGCACACGCTTGACGGCGATCTCGGTGAACTGGTTCCAGGGTCCGCCGGCACGCGCGTCGCTGTTGTCGAACACCAGTTCCACGCTGGCACGCCCTGCCGGCTTGCGGTGGCCCGAGCCGTTGAAGATCACGTCCTGCATCGATTCGCCGCGCAGCTCGCTGGCCTTGCTCTCGCCCAGCACCCAGCGCACCGCGTCCATGATGTTGGACTTGCCGCAGCCGTTGGGGCCGACGACGCCCACGCGCTGCCCGGGCAGCTGGAAGGTGGTGGGCTCGGCGAAGGACTTGAAGCCGGAGAGCTTGATCTGGTTCAGGCGCATCGGCCGGTGCGGGGAGAGTGCCGCAAGTGCTTGTCGTGCAAGGAAAAAGCGCTCCGCAACGGAGCGCCGACGCGGCCGGATGATAGCATCGCGCCCCCCCGCCGCCCGTGCCTCGTCGGGCACCACGACACGCATTCTTACCATGCACAAGCCCTGCCATCGCCCTGCCCTCGAGACCCCGGTGCCGGCCTTGTCGGGCACGCTGCGCAGGTCCTTGTTCGGTCGCGGTGACATCTGCGCCTTGGCAGCCGCCAGGTGCCGCAGCGTCGTCGACGCGCTCACCCCCAAGGTCAACCTCCAAGGCGTCGAGGCTTGACCGCTCCCCTGGAGTCCCCGCGCACCCACTGGCCGGCCGTGACGGCCGTGATGGCCGGCGGGCTGGCCATCGCGCTGAACGTCGGCAAGGTGCCGGTGGCCCTGCCCACGCTGCGCAGCGAGCTCGACCTGAGCCTGGTGCAGGCCGGCTGGGTGGCCTCGATGCTGGTCTTCCTGGCCTTCCTGGGCGCCACCTTCACCGGCATGTGGGTGGGCCGGCTGGGCGCGCTGCGCATGGTCCTGGGCGGGCTGGTGATCTGTGCCGGGGCGTCGCTGATCGCACCGCTGGCGCCTGGTTGGTGGCCCTTGATCGGCTCGCGGCTGCTCGAAGGCCTGGGGTTCATGGTGGTGGCGGTGGCCAGCCCGGCGCTGGTCACGGCGGCCACGTCACCGGGCGACCGGCGCTTCGCCCTGGGGCTCTGGAGCACCTACATGCCGGCCGGCGCCAGCATGGCCATGCTCGCGTCCCCTTGGCTGCTGCCGCGGACCGGCTGGACCGGCCTGTGGTTCCTGGCCGCCGCCGGCCTGCTGCTGGCAGCCGCGGCTGTGGCGGGCCAGCGCCGGCACTATGCTGCAGCGGCCCCGGGCCACGCCGCCAACGGCGGCGGGCTGTGGGCCACCGCACGCGGCGCCCTGGCCCAGCCCCTGCCCTGGCTGCTGGCGCTGAGCTTCGGCGTCTGGGCCATGCAGCACTTCGCGCTCATCGTCTGGATGCCCACCTACCTGCAGGAGCAGCGCGGTGCCGGCGCCGGCGCCACGGCCGTTCTGACCGGTCTGATGCTGCTGGCCTGCGTGCCGGGCAACCTGCTGGGCGGCTGGCTGGTGCAGCAGGAGATCCCGCGCGGGCGGCTGCTGCTGGCGGCACAGCTGTGCACCGGCGCTGGTGCGCTGGTCTACAGCACCGAGGCCCTGCCCGACCCCCTGCGCTACGCGGCGGCGGTGTTCGTGTCCTTCGCCGGCGGCGTGATCCCGGCGGCGGTGATGGCCTCGTCAACGGTGCTGGCGCGCTCGCCGCAGCAGATCGGCACCCTGCAGGGTCTGTACATGCAGGGCGCGCAGCTGGGCCAGGTGGTGGGCACGCCCCTGATCGCAGCCGTGGTGGCCAGCAGCGGACAGTGGTCCAGCGCGCTCGCGGTGACGGCCAGCGCCGCGGCCGCCGGCGTGCTGATGGCGCTGGCGGCCGGGCG
Organism: Rubrivivax albus; assembly: GCF_004016515.1. GTDB lineage: Bacteria > Pseudomonadota > Gammaproteobacteria > Burkholderiales > Burkholderiaceae_C > Rubrivivax > Rubrivivax albus. The sequence goes on along the minus strand of NZ_SACT01000009.1, from coordinate 83,530 downwards.
CCTGGAGGCACGCATGCAGGGGCACCCCGGGTGACCCGCCCGGCCTACCAGAAGTACGCCGTCGACGTGCGCCCGAGCGCCATCGACGGCCAGGGGGCGTTCGCCGCCGAGCCGGTGCCGGCGCGGCGCAAGATCGGCGAGATCCGCGGCGAGGCCATCAGCGTTGACGAGGCCCGCATCCGCGCCACACGCAGCGAGCGCATCATGATCGTGGAGCTCTCGCCGCGGCGGGCCATCGACTTCACGCGCTCGGCCGACCCGATGCGCTACACCAACCACAGCTGCGACCCGAACGCACGGCTGGACATCCGCAACGGGCGCGTCGAGTTCTACGCGCTGCGTGACATCGCCCTGGACGAGGAGATCACAGTGGACTACGGGGAGACTCACCACGAAGGGCGCCTGCGCTGCCGCTGCGGCGCCACCAACTGCGCCGGCCGGCTGTAGGCCTCCTGGGGCGACGAGGCGGTCGTGTCGTTTCACGTCCAGCATCAATCGCCGTGAACAGCGGAAAGCGCCGGGGCTGGCTAATAATTTCGCCGAGAGTGCTCAAGCTGGACGCCAAAACGGCCGATGGTCACCGCAGTGATCCCCCGGATCCAGACCCGTGAAACTCGTCCCCTTCTCCAAGGAATACCTCCGGCTCGACGTGTCGCTGCCCTTCCCGCTGCGGGATGGCAGCGGCAACCTGCTGCTCGCCGCGAACCAGATGATCGCGAGTGAGTCGCAGCTGGCGTCGCTGAACAAGCTGAACCTGTTCACCGGCGAGCAGGAAGCGACGGACTGGCGCCGGCGTGTGGCCGAGAAGGTCAACGGCCTGGTGATCGGCGGCGCCGACCTGAACACCATCGCCCAGGCGCTGCCCGACCAGCAGAGCACCTCATCGACGCGCGAGGACAACGAGGTCCCGTTCGCGGTGGAGTTGGACACGCTGCTGCTGCAGCTGGACGCCACGCTGCGCCAGGCAACGCCGGGCAGCGGCTGGCTCGAGCGATTTGCGCCGCCGAGCCAGGCGCTTCAGCAGCTGACGCGCCGCCGGTTCGACAGTGTGGTCTACACCATGGTCCAGCACGCCAGCACCATGCTGGAGCGCTACAGCACGCACCATGCCGTGCTGGTGGCCAGCGTGGCCGCCGAGGCGGCCCGGCTGATGCAATGGACAGCCGCAGAGGTGGACAGTCTCTTCTCGGCCGGCCTGTCGATGAACGTGGCGATGACGCGGGAGCAGGACATGCTCCTGATGCAGTCGGGACCGCTGACACCGGCGCAGCGTGACCTGGTGCGTGAGCACGCCGTGCGTGGCGCGATGATGCTGCAAGCCGCCGGCGTGAAGGACCTGGTCTGGCTGGACGCGGTGGCCCGCCATCATTTGAGCGAACCGAACGTGCCGCTGGCGGAGCGCAGCACCGGCCAGCGGCTGGCGGCATTGATCCGGCGGGTGGACATCTTCGGCGCCAAGCTGAGCCGGCGTGCAGCCCGCTCGCCGATGTCGCCCATCCAGGCAGCCAGGGAGGCCTGTCTTGGCCCGGACGGCAAGCCCGACGAGATCGGCGGTGCACTGCTCCGCGCCGTGGGCCTCTATCCGCCCGGGAGCTTCGTGCAGTTGGAGAGCGGCGAACTCGGTGTCGTGATCGCACGTGGCCGACGGGCCAACCTGCCCATCGTGGCTTCGCTGGTCGGGCGCAGCGGCCTGCCCTTGGGCGAACCCGCGGTGCGAGACACGGTCGACAAGCGCCATGCGGTCAAGGGTGCCGTGCTGCCCGACGCGGTCAAGGTGCTGCCACCGCACACGCGCCTGCTCGAGATCATCCGGCTCAAGGAACAGTACCGCGCCTCGGAGCAGGATCTCCTGGACGCTTGAGCCTATGCCCGGGCCGCTCCGGCCTGCGTGTGCATCGACCGATCGCGCCGACCGCGGCAGGCCACCCGACGGCGAGACCTGCGTGGTGCCCCGCAGGGCGTGGACAGACGCGATCAGGCCCGGATTTCCGCCGCATATCGGCGGATCGTACTGAAGAGAACTGCCGAAGAATCCAACTCAACGTGCACCCATCCCTGGCGGCACGTGGACCGGAAAGCTTGGCCGACAGGCACGTTCGCCGGGAGTCGCAGATTCTTGTGGAGTGCTCAACATGCCGCAGACGATCAACACAAACCTCGCTTCGCTGAACGCGCAGCGCAACCTCAATTCCTCGCAGTCGTCGCTGATGACGTCGATGCAGCGCCTGTCCTCGGGCCTGCGCGTCAACAGCGCCAAGGACGATGCCGCCGGCCTCGCGATCGCCGAACGCATGAACGCCCAGGTCCGCGGCATGAACGTCGCGGTGCGCAATGCCAACGACGGCATCTCTCTGGCCCAGACGGCCGAAGGGGCGCTGGGCAAGGTGGGTGACGCGCTGCAGCGCATGCGTGAACTCGCGCTGCAGTCGCGCAACGCCACCAACTCCAACAGCGACAAGGATTCGCTGAACAAGGAGTACACCGAGCTGGCCAAGGAGATCCAGCGCGTGCTGGGTGGGACCACCTTCAACGGCAAGGCGATCCTCAGCGGGGAGGCGGGCACCCAGACCTTCCAGGTGGGTGCGAACGTCACGACCAACGACTCGATCGACATCGCCACCACCGACATGGCCGCGGCCAGCTCGATCATCACGGTGGCCGGCACCGGCGGCACCGCACCGACGCTGGGCATCGGTTCCGCCGCATCGTCGACGGACCTGCAGACCGTGGTCCAGAACATCGACTCAGCGCTCGACCTGATCAACAGCGAGCGTGCGACCCTCGGCGCCGCGCAGAGCCGCTTCGAGGCCGTGATCTCCAACCTGCAGATCTCCGCCGAGAACCAGGCCGCGGCACGCAGCCGCATCATGGACGCCGACTTCGCGGCGGAGACCGCCAACCTGAGCCGGGCGCAGATCCTGCAACAGGCCGGCAACGCCATGGTCGCCCAGGCCAACCAGCTCCCCCAGCAGGTCCTGCAGCTGCTGCAGGGGTGAGGCTGGACGTGGATCAGTCCCTGCGGACTGATTCACGCCTGCCGAACCTGACGAGCTCTGCGGGGCCCGCGTCCGAACCGGTCCAGGATCAGTCGCTTCGGACCAGCTTCCGCCGCCGAGCCTGGCACCGATGTCATGCCGAGCAACGTCCAGGCACATCGCGATCACCAAACCTCACATGCGCGCCGCCACTGCCCGAGGGAAGCATCGATAGCTCCCCGGGTGGGGCGGCGCGCACCCTTTCGGGGCTGGCCGGTCCGGCCCTCAAGTCCACGGGCCAGATGCCGATAGGCGCCTGAAGACCCGGCAACAGCCGAAAAGGACTCGCCATGGCCACCATCACCTCCACCGGCATCGGCAGCGGCCTGGACGTCAACAGCATCGTCACTCAGCTGATGGCGCTGGAGAGCCGACCGCTGAACATCCTGCAGCAGGCCAAGAGCGGCCTGGACACCAAGCTGTCGGCCATCGGCACGTTGCAGAGCCGCATGTCGGCCCTGCGGGACGCCTCCAATACGCTGACGTCGGTAAGCCTGTGGAATCAGACCGTGGCCAACAGCGCCAACGCCGCGGCGCTCAAGGTGAGCACCAGTGCTGGCGCTGCCGCCGGCCGGTATGCCGTGCAGGTGGACAAGCTGGCCAGCACGCAGACACTGGCGAGCACGGCCTTCTCGGGGCCGGGCGCCGTGATCGGCGAAGGTTCGCTGACGATCGAACTCGGCAGCTGGACAGGTGAACCCGCCCCTACCGGATTCACCGCCAAGAGCGGCGCGGCACCGGTCGTGGTGACGATAGGTCCTGACGACACCAGCCTCGAGAAGATCCGCGACAAGATCAACCAGTCCGAAGCTGGTGTGACAGCCACGCTGATCAACGACGCCAGCGGCACCCGGTTGTCCCTTCGTTCGAAGGAGACGGGCGCGGAGAACGCATTCCGGATCACGGCCAGCGAGACCGTTGACGATGGGAATCCAGCCACCGGACTCTCGGCCTTCGCCTACACCGCGATGGCCGCATCGCCGATGACCCGCAGCCAGACGGCAATCAACGCCGAGGCCACGATCAACGGCATCCCGATCACCTCCGCCAGCAACACGCTCGAGGGCGTGGCCGATGGCCTGACACTGACACTGTCGCAGGTCACGACGTCCGAAGTGGAGGTCAACGTGGCGCCGGACACGGCGGCGATCCAGAAGAGCATCGAGACCTTCGTCAGTGCGTTCAACGACGTGGCCAACTACATCCGCGACCAGACCAAGTACAACCCGGATACCAAGGTGGGTGGCACGCTGCAGGGCGATCGGCTGGTGGTCTCGTTGCAGGCCCAGCTTCGTGCCATCGTCAACCAGGGCAGCGAGGCTTCGGACACCTTCGAACGCCTGACGGACATCGGCATCTCCTTCACCAGCACCGGCACGCTGAGCATCAACAGCAGCAGGCTCACCGACGCACTGGGCAACCTGCCGGAGCTGCGCAAGGTGCTGGCTGCGGATGGCACCGACACGGCCAGTTCGGGCTTCATCGACCGGTTCAAGGACTTTGCCAGCTCGGTCCTGGGCGCCGAGGGCGCGTTCGAGAACCGCACCGCGAGCCTGAAGGGTCAGATCAGCCTGAATCAGAAGAGCCAGGAGAGCATGGAGCGTCGGCTGACGCAGACCGAGGAGCGCCTGCGCCGGCAGTACCAGGCCCTGGATACGGCCATGTCCAGCCTCAGCGGCACGGCGGACTATCTGACCCAGCAGCTCACGCTGATCGCCAACACGTCGAGCAGAGGTTGATCCAGGTCTCAACCCGATGGATCGCCCGACTCAAGCACGGGCAGGCGGCGACCGATAAGGCATACATACCCGCACGCTGATCCACACCGACATGTTCAGTCCCCAGCTCTCCACCCGACCCGGCCGCCCGAACCCGTTTGCCAACGCGTACCGCCAGATCGGGCACCAGACGGCCGTGGCCACCGCCACGCCGCATCGCCTGATCGAAATGCTGTTCGAAGGACTGATGGACGCACTGGCCCAGGCCAGGGGCGCCATCCGCGCCGGCCAGGTGGAGGCCAAGGGCCGTGCTCTGGGTCGGGCAGCCCGGATCGTCGACGAGGGCCTGCGCGCGGCGCTGGACCTCCGTGGCGGCGGTGCCCTGGCAGCCGACCTGCACGCGCTCTACGGCTACTTGTCGATGCGGCTGACCAGCGCGAACCTGCACAGCGACGAGCAGGCCATCGAGGAGTGCCAGCGCCTGCTGGCCCCGTTGAAGGATGCCTGGCACGAGATCGGCCCGAAGGTCGATGGCCATGCCCGTTGAGCCCCGGACGACAGGACAGATCATGGATACCCGACTGTTGAGCTACTACGAAGCCATCGAACAGGCCAGCGCCGACATGCTCAGTGCCGCCAAGGCCGGCGACTGGGACCAGGTGGTCAAGCTAGAGGGCGCCTGCGTCTTGCTGATCAGCCAACTGAAGCATGCAGCCCGCAACTCGCCACTGGACGCCGAAGCGGCCAAGGCCAAGTCGCGCATCATGCAGCGCATCCTCATCAACGACGCGGAAATCCGTCATCTGGCCGAGCCCTGGCTACAGGATCTCGACGACATGATGGCCGGCAAGCGCCAAACCCTGCACTGACCACCGAACGTTGCCTGAAATGTTCCTGGACACGCAACCGGCCCCGCTGCCCGCCGAGGGCGGGCGCGACGCCTGGCAGGAGTTCCGCGTCGCCCACCCCGGCGAGATCCTGGCCTACCTGCGCCAGCTGCGCGACGGCGCGGTGCCGGTGCAGCTGAGCAGTCCCGACGCGCACGCACTGTCGGTGTCGCTGTGGTCGATCGACGAGCGAGCCGGCAACCTGAGCTTCAGTATCGACGCCGACCGGCCACAGCTGCCGGCGATGATCGAATCCGATGAACTCGTGGGCGTGGCCTATCTGGACAGCGTCAAGCTGCAGTTCGACCTGGAACGACCGTTGATCGTCCGCGGACGCTCGGGGGCAGTGCTGCAAACGGCGTGGCCGCAGGAGATGTACCGCTTCCAGCGTCGCCAGAGCTACCGCGTGCGAACGCTCGAACGCCACGCCCCCACAGCACACCTGCGCCATCCCGCGATGCCCGACATGCTGCTGCCGTTGCGCGTGCTGGATGTCAGCGCAGGCGGGTGCGCCCTGTTCGTCGGCGACGACGTGCCCCCGCTGAAGCCCGGCACGCGACTGGGCGCGGTGCGCATCGATCTCGATGCCGACACCCGCTTCGATACCGGCCTGAGCCTGCAGCACGTCACGGCCATCCACCCCGGACAGCGCGGCATTCGGATCGGCTGCGAGTGGACCGACCTCGGCCCCGCGGCTGCCCGTGCACTGCAGCGCTACATCGACCAGACGCAGAAGCACCGGCGGATGCTGTCTCTGGACTGATGGCATGCCCAGGTCAGGCTTCACCCTGATAGAGCTGGCGATCGTGCTGGTCGTCACCGGCCTGCTCGTCACTTTCGCCTGGCCTGCGATGGAGACGCGACTGACCGCATCACGCCGTGCCGACGCCACCCTGGCCCTGGAACGTGTGCAGCTGGCCCAGGAACGCCATCGAGCCCTGCACGGGCTCTACAGTGCAGACGCCTCCGCGCTGGGCGTGTCTTTGCGCAGTCCCGAAGGGCTCTACGCTCTGAGCCTGGACACCGGCGTACCCGACGGCTACGCCGTTGTCGCCCGCCCCATTGACGGCAGCCCGCAGCAGGCCGACGCCGAGTGTGCCGAGATCACCCTGCAGGTGGTGCAGGGCTTCGCCACGCCAGGCCCGTCACGCCGCTGCTGGAACCGCTGAGGCCGTGGACCGCCCCATGGGCCGAACACCGCAGCGCTGCTCCCGGGGCCTGACGCTGATCGAGATCACGATCGCACTGGCGGTCCTCGCCATCCTGGCCACGATGGCCATGCCGACTCTCGGCGAGCGCCTGGCCCGCCAGCGGCTGGCGTCACTGGCCGAGACGCTGGCCATGGACCTCAACGAAGCGCGGCTGGAAGCCGTGCAATCGGGCCAGCCCTTGCACGTGGTGTTTTCCGGCGACGCCGGCTGGTGCTACGCCGTGGCCAGCACGGCCGGCTGCGCCTGCGGCACGCCGCAGCCTTGCCAGCTCAAGACCGAACGCGCCGCCGACTGGCCAGGCGTGACCCTGGTTTCGGCCAGCAACGTGATGCTCGAGCCGGTCGGCACGCCCGATCTGGGTGTCCAGGTGAGCCTGCGCGGGGTCGACGGGCAGCATGAAGTCCAGGTCAGCCTGTCTCTGCTGGGCCGCGCGCGCATCTGCACGACGACGCAGCTGGCCGGTCAGGCCCCTTGCTGAACCGCCCGTCCCGGCCCTGACATGGCCCGCGGGCTCAGACCTGCATGTTCATGATCTCGCTGTAGGCCTGCACCAGGCGGTTGCGCACACCCACCGCGGCGGTGAACCCCAGCTTGGCCTTCTCGCCCGCGATCATCACCTGTTCCAGAGACACCGTCGGATCTTCCATCGCGAAGGCCTTGCGCATGCCGCTGACCTCGTTCTGCGCGTCGCTGACCGAACGCAGCGCCTGCGCCATGGCATCGCGGAAGTTGGCCCCTTCCACGGCGGGGGCGGCCTTGGCCAGCGGCTGACCGTCGGGACGCAGCCCGGCACGGGCCACGGCCTGGTTGAAGTCGAACGGTTTGAGCTTGAGGTCCATGCGAGGTCTTTCGGGGCAGCGACCGGCCCTTCGCGGGCTCTGGCATGGACGGCACTGTAGCCACCCCCCTCGGCAGCGATGGATGGAACTGAAGTCCGAACCCGGCCTTTTTGGTGCCAACGATGCGGGGCGCCTGACCGAACAATGCGGCATCGCTGGACGCCTGCCGTCCGCGCAACGCCTCGAACACATGGACAACGCCGCTGTCGCTCCTGCCGCCCCGATGCTCGTGCCAGCCCAGCCGGGCTTCGCCGCGCGCCTGGCTTCGATGCCTGCCCGCAGCAAGATGAACCTGGGCATCGGGCTGGCAGCCCTGTTGGCGGTGATCGTGGCGCTGTCGATGAACGTGCGTGACGGTGAGTACCGCCCGCTGTTCCCCAGCCTCAGCGAGAAGGACGGCGGCCAGGTGATCGAAAAGCTGCAGCAGCTTGGTGTGCCGTACCGCATCGGTGAAGGGGCCAGCATGATCCTGGTGCCGGCCGACAAGGTCTACGAACTGCGCATGAAGCTCGGCGCCGCAGGCCTGCCCAAAGGCGGCGAAAGCGGCTACGACGCTCTGGACAAGGTGTCCCCTTTTGGCCGTACGCAGCGCCTGGAATCGATCAGCCTGCAACGCGCCCGCGAAGGCGAGCTGGTGCGCACGATCACGACGCTGGACTCCGTGGCCGCCGCGCGCGTGCACCTGGGCATACCCAATCAGAACGGCTTCTTCCGTGAACAGGAAAAGGCGACCGCGTCCGTCGCACTGACGCTGCACCCGGGCCGCACGCTGGACCGCGCGCAGATCGCCGGCATCGTGCACCTGGTGTCGCGCAGCGTGCCGGACCTGAAGCCCAGTGAGGTGAGCATCATCGACAGCACAGGTGCGCTGCTCAACCCGCAGGAGAACGCCAACGGCCTGGACTCCGTGCAACTGGACTACCGCCGCAACATCGAGAGCGTGGCCGTGCAGCGCGTGCTGGAACTGCTGGAACCGGTGGTCGGCCGAGGCAACCTGCGCGCCACGGTGTCTGCCGACGTGGACTTCTCGCAGGTGGAGTCGACCGCCGAGGAGTACCGGCCCAACACCGGCACCGCGCCGGCCGCCATCCGCGCCACGCGCAGCGAGGAATCGTCACAGCCCGGCGCCGCCGTTCCGGCCGGCGTGCCCGGCGCGCAGAGCAACCAACCCCAGGCAACGCCGGCCGCGCCGATCACGGGTGCAGCCGCGCCGTTGCAGGCGGCGCTGACCAGCACGACGGGTGGCAACGGCCGCCGCGAGGCCGAGACCCGCTACGAGGTCGACAAGACCGTGCGGGTCACGCGTGGCGCCACGGGCACGGTGCGCCGGCTGAACGCCGCCGTCGTGGTCAACCACCGCACGGTCACCGACGCCAAGGGCAAGACCACCACGACGCCACTGGCCCCCGAAGAGATCGAGAAGCTCACGGCGCTCGTACAGCAGGGCATCGGCTTCGATGCCGAGCGGGGCGACAAGGTGCAGGTCATCAACGTACCCTTCCACACCGAGGCGCCGGCGCCGGAGGCAGAACTGCCGCTGTGGGAACAACCATGGGTGCAGGACCTTCTGCGCAGCGGCGCGACCCCGGTAGCGCTGGTTCTGGTGGCACTGATCGCGCTGTTCGGTTTCATTCGACCGGCACTCAAGGCCGCAACGACCCCATTGCCGCCGGCGCCTGGCAGCCAGGTCGACGCCGTGGTCGCAGACGAGGAGGAACTGCCGCCAATGGAGGCCGCACCTCCACAGCTCGAGGCACCACAGGCCAACGAGAAGCTCGAGGCCGCCCGCCGGCTGGCCAAGGAGAACCCGGCGGCAGTGGCCAACATCATGCGCAGCTGGGTCAACCCCGAAGCCGCAGCCTGACCGGGCGACAGCATGGCAAGCAGCAACCTGGACGAGCAAGGCCTGGAGGACGCGGCGATCCTGCTGATGTCGCTGGGCGAGGAGGAGGCAGCCGAGGTCTTCAAGCACCTGGGGCCGAAGGAGGTGCAGCGCCTGGGCGAGACCATCGCGCGAATGAAGTCGGTGCCGCGCGAGCGCTTCTCGAAGGTGCTGGACAAGTTCGACACCGTGGCCCAGGACCAGAACATGCTGGTCAGCGACACCGACGAGTACGTCAAGTCGGTCTTGCGCAAGGCACTGGGCGACGACAAGGCCAACCTCCTGATCGACCGCATCCTGCAGGGCAGCGACGTCACCGGCATCGAGAGCCTGAAGTGGATGGACGCACAGAGCGTGGCCGAACTGCTGCGCAACGAGCACCCGCAGATCGTGGCGGCCATCGTCGTGCACCTGGAGGTGGACCAGGCGTCGGACGTTCTCAAGCTGATGACCGAACGCCAGCGCAACGAGGTGCTGGTGCGCATTGCCACGCTCGACGGCATCCAGCCGATGGCGTTGAAGGATCTCAACGACGTGATGAGCAAGGTGCTCGCCGGCGGCGACCGGATGAAGAAGGCCAACCTGGGCGGCGTCAAGGCCGCCGCGGAGATCCTGAACCTGCTGGGCAGCGCGATCGAAACCTCTGTGCTGGACTTCGTGCGCGAGAGCGACAACGACCTGGCGCAGAAGATCATGGACAACATGTTCGTCTTCGACGACCTGGTCAACCTGGACGACAAGGGCATCCAGGCGCTGATGAAGGAAGTGCAGTCCGAGTCGCTGGTGATCGCGCTCAAGGGCGCCACGCCGGAACTGCGGGAGAAGATCCTGAAGAACATGTCCACCCGCGCCGCCGAGACGCTGCGCGAGGACCTGGAGTCGCGCGGTCCGGTCAAGCTGTCCGAAGTCGAATCGGAACAGAAGGAAATGCTGAAGATCGTCCGCCGTCTCGCCGACGAAGGCCAGATCGTGATGGGAGGCGGCGGTGATGAGCAGTACGTCTGACCGCAGCCGGATCCGCAACGTGCCGCCGCCGCCGGGCAGCAAGGCCGGCAACGCCTACACGCGCTTCATTCCCCGCGAGGAACTGCAGGACTTTGCTGCCTGGGCGCCAGACTCCTTCGGGGACCGGATCGGTCCTCATCCGGCAATGCACCCGCAGGCCGAGGCGCCGGAGCCACAGGCCCCGCCCGTCGATCCACAGGCGGAGCTTGCCGCGGCCCGGCAGGCCGGCTACGAGGACGGCTACCGTGACGGCCTGGTGGCGCTGGAAGGATTCAAGCAGAGCTTCGCCGCCCAGGCCACCGCCCAGGTGGGCGCCCTGGTGCAGGGCATGGATGCCGCCTTCGACGCCCTGGAGGCGCAGCTGGCCGACGCCGTGGCCGCCACCGCCGTGCAACTGGCGCGGCAGGTGCTGCGGCATGAGCTCAGCGTGCAGCCCGAACTGGTGGCCCGGGTGGCTGGCGAGGCCGTCGGTGCCGTGCTGCTGTCGGCCCGCCAGATTGCCGTGCACGTGCACCCGCAGGATCTGCCGCTGGTCGCCGAAGGTGCAGGGGAACTGCTGCAGGCCCGTGGAGCGCGCCTGGTGGCTGAAGCCTCGATCCGGCGCGGCGGTTGCCGCATCGAATCCGACCTCGGCGCCGTCGATGCCCGCATCGAATCGCGCTGGGCTCAGGCCGCTGGCGCACTGGGCAGCACGGAACCCTGGTCGTCTGTGACCGGCAGCGAGGAGCCCGACGCATGACATCCGTGGTGGAACGCCGCAGCCGCTGGCAGCGCTACCTGGCCGATCTGCAGACCTTCGCCGCCTTGCCCCAGCCACTGGAGACCGAGGGTTCGCTGGTGCGCGTGACCGGGCTCGTGCTCGAGGCGGCCGGCGTGCGCGTCCCGGTGGGCTCGGTGTGCGAGGTCTTCAGCGAGGGGCAGCCCCCGGTGCTGGCCGAAGTCGTGGGGTTCAACGGCGATCGTGCCTTCCTGATGCCCACGGGCGAGGTGCATGGCCTGGCCAGCGGTGCCCGCGTCGTACCACGCCCTGCCCCCAACCTGCCGCCGCGCTTCGGCCAGGAGAACCACCCCTGGCGACGCAGCGAGGATCGCGGCCTGCACCTGCCCATGGGTGTCGGGTTGCTCGGCCGCGTCGTCGACGCCCACGGCGTGCCGATGGACCGTGGCGGGCCCCTGGCGGGCACCGCCGAGCTCCCCATGGTGCGCCGCCCCATCAACGCCATGGACCGCGACCCGGTACGCCAGCCGCTGGACACCGGCGTACGCGCCATCAATGCGCTGCTCACCGTCGGCCGCGGCCAACGCCTGGGTCTGTTCGCCGGCACCGGCGTGGGCAAGTCTGTCCTGTTGGGCATGATGGCCCGCTACACCGCGGCCGACGTCATCGTCGTCGGCCTGATCGGCGAACGCGGACGCGAGGTCAAGGAATTCATCGAGGACATCCTCGGCGACGAGGGTCGCGCCCGCAGCGTGGTCGTCGCCGCCCCGGCCGACGCGCCTCCCTTGGTGCGCCTGCAAGGCGCCACCTATGCCACCGCCATCGCCGAGCACTTCCGCGATCAAGGTCGCCACGTGCTGCTGCTGATGGACAGTCTGACCCGCTACGCGATGGCCCAGCGCGAGATCGCACTGGCCATCGGCGAGCCACCAGCCACCAAGGGCTATCCACCCAGCGTGTTCGCCAAGCTGCCGGCACTGGTGGAGCGCAGTGGCAACGGCCTCCAAGGCAATGGCTCGATCACCGCCTTCTACACGGTGCTGACCGAGGGCGACGACCCGCAGGACCCGATCGCCGACGCGGCACGCGGCATCCTGGACGGTCATATCGTCCTGTCGCGCGAACTGGCGGAGGCAGGCCACTTCCCGGCCATTGACGTCGAGAAGTCGATCTCGCGCGTGATGGGCTCCGTGGCTGACCGCGGACACGTGGCGGCCGCCCGCCGTGCCCGACAGATGCTGGCCCGGTACAACAAGGCCCGCGACCTGATCCAACTGGGTGCCTACACCCCGGGCCACGATGCCGAGCTCGACCTGGCCGTGAAGCTGCACCCACCGCTGACCGCGATGCTGCAGCAGGACATGCACGACCGCGCCACGCTGCCGGCCAGCCTGAAGCAGCTGGCAACGTTGGTGCCGAACGCCTGAGGGCCTGACCGATGACGCCGGCTTCGCTGCAATCGCTGAAGACGCTGCTCGAACACGCCGAGGGCGAGCGCGATGCTGCCCAGGCGGCACTGCGCGAGGCCGAGGCACTGGCCAGGCGCCATGCCGACCAGGCCAGCGAACTGCAGTCGTACCGTGCCCAGTTCCAGGCCCGCTGGACTGCGCAGTTCCGCCAGCCGACGGTGCCGGCCCTGCTGCAATGTCACCACGGGTTCTCGCAGCGCCTGGACCAGGCCATCGCGCAGCAGGACGCCCAATGCCGCCAGCAGGGGCAGCGCGTGGCACGAGCGCGCGAACAGCTCAGGCGCTGCGAACAGCGCGTGGCCGCCGTGCGCAAGCTGATCGAACGCCGCCTGGCGGCGCAACAGCGGCTGGCGCAGCGGCGCGATCAGAAGCAGACCGACGAGGCCGCCCAGCGCGCCGCCTGGGCGCGCGCCATTTCGGCCGACATCACCTGAACCCGGTTCTCGCCATGCATGTTGCCGCCACGACTCCCGCCCAGACCATCTCGCCTTCGGCCACGCCGCAGCAGCCCGGCTCGGACGAGACCGACGCTTTCTCGCGCGCGCTTCAGGCGGCACGCCGGGCCGCCCCCGGCCAGGACCGTGACAGACCCGACATCAACGGCCGTAGCGTGCAGGCGGCCCCGCAGAAGTCCGGCCATCACATGATCCGCAAGGCCAGCGCACCGGGTGGGAGCCCGGGCGAGGACGCCTTGTCGGCACCGGACACGGCGGCCGACCCAGTCGTGGCCGACCGGCCCGTCGACCGTCCCGACCGGGTCACGGCGGACGTTGCCCTTGCGGACTTGAACCAGGCCTCGGATCAGCAGCTCTCACCGGCCCAGCCGCAGGCCTGGCTACCGCCCGGCCTGCGTCCCGAGCTCGGCCGTGCGGCGACGCCCGCCGAACCTGTCGACCAGGCGCCGGAAGACGACAGTGACGTTGCCCTGGTGGCCGGGGCCGACGATCGGCCGCGCCCTGGACGCGGCGGCGGCGCCTCATGGGCAGCCGCCCGTGGCGCCGACGGTGACCACGCCGGTGTCGCCCGCGGCAAGCTCGACGAACTGGCCGAAAGCGACACCACTGGTGCCGCGGAAGCGCCTCTGTCCGCGCCGGGCGCTGGCTTCGGGCAGGCGTTTCGACAAGCTGTCGGAGACGCCGCCCCGGCCGTCTCCGGCGCAACGGCGATGCATCCTGCAACGGGCGCACCAGCGGCCACGCCCGACGTGGCCGACGCCCCTGAGGGGGTCGCCTTGCCTGAACGGGAGATTCGTGCGCCGCTGCACAGCCCGGCCTTCCCGCCTGCGCTCGGTGCCCAGCTCACCCTGCTGGTCAAGGAAGGTGTCACCGAGGCGCGGTTGCACCTGAACCCGGCGGAGATGGGTCCGATCGCGGTGCAGATCCAGATCGAAGGCCACCACGCCCGGGTGGAGATGGTCGCCGAACACGCGTCCACGCGCCAGGCTCTCGAGCAGTCCATGCCTTCGCTGGCCAGCGCCCTGCGCGACAGCGGGCTCACACTGACCGGCGGAGGCGTGTTCGAGCACTCGACGCGTCAGGACCAGCAAAGCGACACGCCAGCCAACGCTCGGGCCTCATGGCGCGCGGATGGTGAGGGTCAAGGCGACCCCGACGGTGGCGCCGAACTGCTGACACGCCTGCCCGCCAGCCCACGGGGCGTGGTGGACGTCTACGCCTGACGCAACGACCGGCCCGCCCGGGCCGGCCCCTCGTGCCCGCCGGCTGGCCGGAAATCGTGCCGCTTATCCCGGCATCAGTTCGGGCTCGCCTTCGAATAATGACCTGCAGGTTTCGAAGGAGTCCGCATGTCCGCTGCTGCCGCCACCGCCGATGCTCCGGCGCCCAAGGGCAAGAAGAAGCTGCTGATCATCATCATCGCCGCCGTGGTCGTGCTGGCGCTCGCCGGCGTGGGTGCAGTGCTGATGCTCAAGAAGAGTCCAGCCGAGCACGAGGATGCCGACGACGGACACGCCAAGCCGGCCGTCGCCAAGGCGCGCGACCCCAAAGCGGCCCCCGTGTTCGCGCCGCTCGAGCCCTTCACGGTGAACCTCGCCGACAAGGAAGCCGAGCGATACGCGCAGGTAGGCATCACGCTGGAACTGGTGGACAGCAGCACCGAAGGTGCGCTGAAGACCTTCATGCCGGCGGTGCGCAACAACATCCTCATGCTGCTGGCCCACAAGACCTCGGCCGAACTGATGGAGCGCGACGGCAAGGAGAAACTGGCCCGTGAAGTGGCCCGCGAGGCCGCGCGCGGCCTGGGCATCGAGTTGGAGGACGAGGAAGACGAGGAGGAGGACACCTCCTCCAAGCGCAAGAAGCGCAAGCGGGCGCCGGCGCAGGAGCTGCCGATCACGGCCGTGTACTTCTCGACCTTCATCATCCAGTAAGCACCGCCGGGCACGGGCATGAACCAGCAGATCCTGTCGCAGGACGAAGTCGACGCGCTGCTCCAGGGCATCACCGGCGAAAGCCAGAAGCTCGAGCAGGAAGAGGCGCCGTCCGGCGGCATCCGCGACTACGACCTGGCCAGCCAGGAGCGCATCGTCCGTGGTCGCATGCCGACCATGGAGGTGATCAACGAGCGCTTCGCCCGCAACATCCGCATCGGCCTGTTCAACTTCATCCGCAAGTCGCCCGAGGTGGCCATCGGTGGCATCAAGGTGCAGAAGTACAGCGCCTTCCTTCGCGAGATCGTGGTGCCGACCAACTTCAACATCATGTCGGTCAAGCCGCTGCGCGGCAGCGGCCTGATCGTCTGCGACCCCAACCTGGTGTTCGCGGTGATCGACTCGCTGTTCGGCGGTGCTGGCAAGTACCACACGCGCATCGAGGGCCGCGACTTCTCGCCCACCGAACAGCGCGTGATCCTGCGCCTGGTGGAGGTCATCACTGCCGAGTACCGCAAGGCCTGGACGGGGGTCTACCCGCTGGACCTGGAGTACCAGCGCTCGGAGATGCAGCCGCAGTTCGCCAACATCGCCACGCCCAGCGAGATCGTCGTGGCCACCAGCTTCACGCTGGAGGTGGGCGACACCACCGGCACGGTGCACTTCTGCATCCCGTACTCGACGCTGGAGCCGATCCGCGACGTGCTGTATTCGACCATCCAGGGCGATTCGGCCGAGCCGGACCGCCGCTGGGTCAAGCTGCTGCAGAGCCAGATCCAGTCCGCCGAAGTGGAACTGGTGGCCGAACTGGCGCACGCGCCGGCCACGGTGGAGCAGCTGCTGAGCTTCAAGCCTGGCGACTTCATCGAGCTCGACCTCGAGCCGGTGGTGCAGGCCAAGGTGGACGGCGTGCCGATCTTCGATGCCCATTACGGCACGTCGAACGGCCGCTACGCGATCAAGATCGATCAATTGCTGACCACCGGCTCGCCGGTGGGCTGGCTGGGGGACGAAAGCCGTGGCTGATCCGCAGGAAATGAGCGAAGAGGACAAGATGGCGGCCGAATGGGCCGCGGCACTGTCCGAGAGCAAGGGCAGCAGCGATGTGGCCAGCGAGGTCGCCGCGCCGGCCGAGAGCGTAGCCCCGGCGTCGTTCGCCAACTTCGCGCCCACCGGCACCAACCCGGCGGCCGGCAACGACATCAACATGATCCTGGACATCCCGGTGCAGCTGACGGTCGAGCTCGGCCGCACCCGGATCCCGATCAAGCACATCCTGCAGCTGGCCCAGGGTTCGGTGGTCGAGCTCGACGCGTTGGCGGGCGAGCCGATGGACGTTCTGGTCAACGGTTTTCTCATCGCCCAGGGCGAGGTCGTCGTCGTCAACGACAAGTTCGGCATCCGGTTGACCGACATCGTCACCCCGAGCGAACGCATGCGCAGGCTGTCCAAGGCATGAACACCTCGAGTCTGACCCCGCTGCTCTGGCTCGTCGGCGTCATTGCGCTGATCCCGCTGGTTCTGTGGATGATCCGCCGCAGCCCGATGGGCGCACAGTTCGCCAGCGGGCCGGTGCGCCCTGTGGGTACGCTGCCGCTGTCGAACGCGCAGCGTCTGGTGACGGTGGAGGTCGGCCAAGGCGATGATCGCCTTTGGCTGGTGCTGGGCGTCACGCCCAACAGCATCACCACGCTGCACACGATGGTGCCGCAGGCCGGCAGCACGCCGCCAGGCACGGCCGGCGGCACGCCGCAGGCCACCTTCGCCCAGTTGCTGGGCCGCCTGCAGGGTCGGGGGACCGATGCGCGCTGAACCCCTGGCGCGCGTGGTGATGACCACGCTGGCGCGGTTCTGGCGGCCGGCCCTCGCCTTGTCGGTGTTGTCGGCCGTTTCCGCAGCGGCTTTAGCGCAGGGCACGCCCACCGGGGGCAACCTGCCGCTGGTGATCGGCCAGGGTCCGCAGGGCAACAGCTACTCGGTGCCGATCCAGACGCTGCTGTTCTTCACCGCGCTGTCCTTCATCCCGGCCCTGGTGCTGATGATGACCGGCTTCACGCGCATCGTGATCGTGCTGTCGCTGCTGCGCCAGGCGCTGGGCACACCAGCCGCCCCACCCAACCAGGTGCTGATCGGCCTGAGCCTGTTCCTGACCTTCTTCGTGATGTCGCCGACCTTCGACCGCGTCTACGAGCAGGCCTACGCGCCGTTCGCCGCCAACCAGATCGCCTTCGACGAGGCGCTGTCGCGCGGCGAGGTGCCGATGCGCGAGTTCATGCTCAAGCAGACGCGCCAGGCCGACGTGCAACTGTTCGCCAACATGGCCAGGCTGCCAGCCGGCGTGAAGGGCGAAGACGTGCCGATGCGGGTGCTGGTGCCCGCGTTCGTGACCAGCGAGCTCAAGAGCGCCTTCCAGATCGGCTTCCTGGTCTTCATCCCGTTCCTGATCATCGACATGGTGGTGGCCAGCGTGCTGATGAGCCTGGGCATGATGATGCTGTCGCCAGTGCTCGTGGCCCTGCCCTTCAAGCTCATGCTGTTCGTGCTGGCGGACGGCTGGAACCTGCTGCTGGGGTCGCTGGTGGCCTCGTTCGCCACCTGAGGCCAAGGTCATGGATTCACAACAGGTCTTCACCCTCGGCCAGCAGGGCCTGATGATGCTGCTGACGGTGTCGGCACCCATCCTGTTGACCGTGCTCGTGGTGGGCCTGGTGGTCAGCATCTTCCAGGCCGCCACGCAGATCAGCGAAGCCACGCTCAGCTTCGTGCCCAAGATCGTGGCCGCGGTCGCGGTGCTGGCGCTGCTGGGCCCGTGGATGCTGACCACGCTGGTGGAGTACCTGCGCGAGATGCTGCAGGCCATTCCCGGCGCCGTCGGCTGACGACCCGACCTGGTCGCGCGATGGTCGAGGTCACCGAGGCCCAGCTGCTGGCGTGGATCACGCCGCTGCTGTGGCCCTTCATCCGCGTCCTGGCGATGTTCTCTTCGCTGCCGGTGCTGGGCACGCGCACGGTGCCGATGCGCGTGCGCGTCGCGCTGGCTGCGCTGGTGGCCTTGGCGGCGCAGGCCTCGCTGCCCGACATGCCAGTGGTGCCGCTGGACTCGCCACTGGCCTTCGCCATCGTCGCGCAGCAGGTGGTCATCGGCCTGGCCGTAGGCTTCTCGGTGCGCATCGTCTTCGCCGCCATCGAATACGCCGGGGAGATGACGGGCCTGCAGATGGGCCTGAACTTCGCGGGCTTCTTCGACCCGGTGAGCGCCAGTTCCGGCACCGCCACCGGACGCTTCTACGGCACCATGGTGGCCTGGCTGTTCGTCGTCATCAACGGCCACCTGCTGGTGCTGGCGGCGCTGCTGCAGAGCTTCACCGCCTTCCCGGTGGGCCCGGAGCCGTTTTCGTTCCTGCGCGAGACGATGCCGCATCGCTGGGGCGCAGAGATCTTCCTCACCGGCCTGTGGATCGCGATCCCGCTGATCGCGATGCTGCTGTTCGTGAACCTGGTGCTCGGCATGATCTCGCGCGTGGCGGCGCAGATCCACATCTTCGCCGTCGGCTTCCCGATCACCGTGGGCGTCGGCCTGATCGGCATGTTGCTGACGCTGCCGATGCTGGAGCAACCCTTCACGATGGCGCTGGAACGGCTGCTCTCCGCCTTCCGCTGAGCACAGCCTGTAACTCCACTACAAATTGCAGCCACTTCTCGCGTAACTTCACTACTCGGTTACACCCTCCCCCGTCGATAGGTGATGCCCCAAGCCGGGGCCCATCGCGGGGCGGCTATAGTTCGCGCCTTCACGGCGCCGTCAGAGTGCCGTCAGTGAAGCGCAGCGGCGCACATCTTGCTTGGATGGGCGCCGACTGGAGGAAGTGAGTGGATTACGCCCAGCAACAGAGAAACCCCGGCAAGCACACGGTAGGACTCGGCATCGTTATCGCGTTGCACGTGCTCCTCGGATGGGCGATCGTCAGCGGCCTGGCCCGCAAGGTCGTCGACGTGATCAAGGCGCCGATCGAGACCAAGATCATCGAAGAGGTGCAGCCGCCGCCGCCGCCGCCGCCGGAGAACCTGCCCCCGCCGCCGAAGTTCGCGCCGCCGCCGCCGTCGTTCGTGCCCCCGCCCGAGGTGGTAGTGAACAACCCGCCGCCGGCACCGGCCATCACGGTCACTCGGGAGGCGCCGCCGCCGGCACCGGTCACGATCGGCCCGCCGCCGGCACCGCCCGCACCGCCCGCACCGGTGGCCGCGCCAGCACCGCCCGCCCCGCCGGCGCGCACGTCGCCGGTTATCGACTTCAACACCCTGCGGCCGGAATATCCGTCGGCCGCGGCGCGTGCCCAGATCGAGGGCGAGACCACGATCAGCTACACGATGGACGTGCGCGGCTGCATCCGCGACGTGCAGGTCGTGAAGCCCGCAGGCTTGAGCCGCGAGCATCGCGCGCTGGATCGTGCGGTCGTCTCTGCCGTGGACGGCAA
Organism: Rubrivivax albus; assembly: GCF_004016515.1. GTDB lineage: Bacteria > Pseudomonadota > Gammaproteobacteria > Burkholderiales > Burkholderiaceae_C > Rubrivivax > Rubrivivax albus. Next base: position 63,902 of record NZ_SACT01000009.1, on the reverse strand, counting down.
GTGCGCCGGCAAGCCCGGCACCGTCGACGGCAAGCCGCAGACGACCACCGGCACGGTGGTGTACGTCTGGAAGCTCGAGTGACGCGTCACCTCGCGCTGCACCCCAACGATCGCCACCCGCGAAACCCCTGAATGTCTGATTGCGCGCCGACACCCCCAGGCGCATCCCCTGTCGGAGAAAACATGTCCAAGAGCCTGTCCCTGCGTGCCGCCGTCGGCGCTGCACTGATCGTCACCGCTGCCGTCTTTGCCCTTCAGCCCGCGCCGGCCTTGGCGCAGGCCGCGTCCGAGCCGGCACCCGCCGCGGCGCCGGCCGCCGAGCCGACCGCGGCCCCCGCCGCGCCGGCGCCGCTGGAGGCGGTGGTCGAGAAGACCTCGGTCGAGAACCCCTTCGGCCTGGCGGGCATGTGGGCCGCATCGGACCAGGTCAAGCGCGGCACGCTGGTGATCCTGGCCATCATGTCGGTCTGGAGCTGGTACGTGCTGTTCGTCAAGTTCTTCGAGACCCGCGGCATGCTCAAGAGCGGCCGTGAAGGCAGCGAGAAGTTCTGGAAGGCCACCAGCGTGAAGGCTGGCGTCGCCGAACTGAAGGAAGGCTCGGCACTGCACTACATCGCCTCGCAGGGCGTGAAGGCCGCCGACCACCACGAAGGCACGATGGTCGAGGCGATCGACAAGCACACCTGGATCGGCATGTCCATCGAGCGTGCGCTGGGCAACGTGCAGAGCCGCCTGTCCGACGGCATGTCGCTGCTGGCCACGGTGGGCTCCACTGCCCCGTTCGTCGGCCTGTTCGGCACCACCTGGGGCATCTACAACGCGCTGGTCGAGATCGGCCTGAGCGGCCAGGCCTCGATCGACAAGGTGGCCGGCCCCGTTGGCGCCGCGCTGATCCTGACCGCCGTCGGCCTGGCCGTCGCGGTGCCCGCGGTGATGGGCTACAACTGGATGGTGCGCCGCAACAAGACCGTGCTGGACGAGACCCGCGCCTTCTCGGGTGACCTGCTGAACGTGCTGCTGTCCGGCAAGCGCTGATCAGGCCGTCACTGGCCCGCATCGGCAACGACCGGAGGACCCTCTCATGGCCATGCAGATAGGCGGCGGCGAAGGCGCCGCCGAGGAGCAGCTCAACAACACCATCAACACGACACCGATGGTGGACGTGATGCTGGTGCTGCTGATCATCTTCATGATCACCATCCCGGTGGTCACGCAGTCGATCAAGCTCGAGCTGCCCAAGGAAACCAACATCCCGACGCAGACCAAGCCGGAGAACATCGTCATTGCGGTCAACCTCGACGGCGATGTGTTCTGGAACATGCAACGCGTGCCCGACATCGAGACGCTGGTCGACCGGCTCAAGCTCGAGGCCGTCAAGGAGCCGCAGCCCGAGGTGCACATCCGCGGCGACCTCGCCTCACGCTACGAGTCCATCGGGCGCGTGGTGGTGGCCTGCCAGCGCGCCGGCATCGCCAAGGTCGGCTTCATCACCGAGCCGCCGGCCGGCGCACAGTAACAGGAGACCCCGATGGCAATGAACGTAGGTTCCGGCGGCGGCGAGAGCGACGTGATGGTGGAGATCAACACCACGCCGCTGATTGACGTGATGCTGGTGCTGCTGATCATGTTCATCATCACGATCCCGATCCAGACCCACGCGGTCAAGCTGAACATGCCGATCGGCACGCCGCCGCCGTCCACCCGCGAGCCGGTGATCGTGCGCATCGACGTCGACTTCGACGGCCAGATCGGCTGGAACGGCGAGATCGTGCCCGACCGCGCCACGCTGGAGGCCAAGCTGGCCCAGGTGGCCGCCGAGCCGGACCAGCCCGAGGTGCACCTGCGACCCAACAAGCTCGTTGAGTACAAGACGGTCGCGATGATCATGGCCTCGGCCCAGCGGCTGGGGGTCACCAAGATCGGCCTGGTGGGCAACGAACAGTTCATGAACTGAACTTCGCTGCCCGGCGAGGGGTCGGCCCGTCACCCGGACCGACCCCGTTTGCTTTTCTTTGCACAAGGAAGATTCACCGATGAAGACGCTGCGCCACCTCGCCGTTGCCCTGATCGCCGCCGGCTGCCTGACCGCCGCCAACGCACAGGGCCTGCGACCCGAGATCGGCAAGCCCCTGCAGCAGGCCGGCGAACTGATCAAGGCCGGCAACGGCCGCGCGGCGCTGGCCAAGGTGCGCGAGGCCGAGGCCGTGGGCAACCGCACCGCCGCCGAGCAGCTGACGATCGACCGCATGAAGGCCGCCGCCGCCCAGCGGGCCGGCGACAACGCCACTGCGGTGCAGGCGCTCAATGCCGTGTTCGGCAAGACCTCGGGCAGCGAGCAGGCGCAGGCCGCCGAACAGCTGGCATTCGCCTACTCGCAGCTTCGGGACTGGGGCAACGCGAAGCAGTGGACCGACAAGGCCCAGCAACTGGGCCGCGACACGCCGGCGCTGCGGCAACTGGAGCAGTACCTGCTGTCGCAGTCCGGTGACTACAACGCCATCGCCAAGGATGCCGCGGCGGCGGTCAGTGCAGCCGAGAAGGCCGGGCAGCGCCCGGCAGAGGGCGATCTGCTTCGCCTGGCCGACGCGCAGCAGCGGCTGAACAACACCAGTGGCTACATCCATTCGCTGGAGAAGCTGGTCGCCTACTACCCGAAGAAGGACTACTGGAGCGCCTACCTCGGCCGCCTGACGCGCAAGAGCGGCTTCGGCCAGCGCCTGGGCCTGGACGTGATGCGCCTGCGCCTGGCCACCGACACGCTGGAGACCACCGACGAGTACATGGAGATGGCGCAGCTGGCGCTGCAGGCCCGGCTGCCCGCCGAAGGCCTGAAGATCGTCGACAAGGGCTATGCCAACGGCAAGCTCGGCACCGGGCCTGAAGCCGGCCGGCACCAGCGGCTGAAGGACCTGGCGCTCAAGCGCGACGCCGAGAAGAAGGCCTCGATCGCGGCCGACGAAGCAGCGGCTCAGGGCGAGAAGAGCGGCGATGCGCTGGTCGAAGTGGGCTACGCCTACGTCACGATGGGTCAGGTCGCCAAGGGCATCGGCCTGATCGAGCAGGGCATCGCCAAGGGCGGTCTGAAGAACCCGGAGGATGCCAAGCTCCGCCTTGGCATGGCGCAGATCCAGCAGCCGTCGACCAAGTCCAAGGGCCTGCAGACGCTGCGCTCGCTCAAGGGCAACGACGGCGTGGCGGAGATCGGCCGCCTGTGGACGGTGCTGGCGCGCTGAACCAGGCCCCAGGCGATGGCCCGTCCCCGACGGGCCGACCTCCGGCCCCGTCCGAGGATGGGCGCTCGTTCAGCGGCCGGACGCGCTGAGCAGGTCGCGGCCGATGATCAGGCGCTGGACCTCGGTGGCGCCCTCGTAGATGCGCAGCGCGCGGATCTCGCGGTAGAGCGACTCGACCGCGGTGCCGATCTTGACGCCCAGGCCACCATGCATCTGCAGCGCGCGGTCGATCACGCGCTGAGCGTGTTCGGTGGCCACCATCTTGGCCATCGCGGCCTCGCGGGTGGTGCGCACCCCCTGCACGTCGCGCAGCCAGGCGGCCCGGTAGGTCAGCAGCGCCGCGGCGTCGATGTCCGCCGCCATGTCCCCCAGGGCGGCCTGGGTCAGCTGGAAGTCGGCGAGGCGTTGACCGGCCATCGGGCGTGACTGTGCATACGCCAGCGCCTCGTCCAGCGCGCGGCGGGCAAAGCCCAGCGCCGCGGCCGCTACCGACGACCGGAAGATGTCCAGCGTGCGCATCGCGAGCTTGAAGCCCTCCCCTGCCTGACCGAGCAGACGGTCCTTCGGCACCCGGCAGCCATCGAAGCGCAGGCGCGCCAGCGGGTGCGGCGCCATCACGTCGATGCGCTCGGCGATCTCGAAGCCGGGCGTCCCGGCGTCGACCACGAAGGCCGAGATGCCACGCGTGCCGGGCTGTTCGCCGGTGCGCGCAAAGACACAGTACACATCGGCGATGCCGCCGTTGGAGATCCAGGTCTTCTCGCCGTCGAGCACCCAGACGTCGCCATCGTCGCGCGCCGCGCAGCGCATTGCCGCCACGTCGGACCCGGCTTCGGGTTCACTGAGGGCAAAGGCGGTGATGCAATCGCCCCGGGCGACCCGCGGCAGGATGGCCTGCTGCAGCGTCGAGGAGCCAGCCAGCGTGATCGGGCCGCTGCCCAGGCCCTGCATCGCGAAGGCGAAGTCGGCCAGGCCGTCGTGCCTGGCCAGCGTCTCGCGGCACACCACCAGCGAACGCGAATCGAGTGCGTCGCGCATGCCCCCATGGGCCGCAGGCACGCAGTGGCGCAGAACGCCGGCCTCGCCCAGCGCCGCCACCAGCCGGCGGCAGGTGGCGTCGGCGTCGCCGTGGTCCAGCCCCTGGCACGCCACACCGGCCCATACGTCCAGCGCGCGGGCGAGATCACGGTGCGCGTCGTCGAAGAACGGCAGTTCGAGATGGGCAAGGCGGGTCATCGCTTCTCCTGGTCAGCAGCCCATTGTCGGATTCAATTGCTTTAGTTGTAAAGCATTTGACCGGTCGGACGGGCCCGGGATCCGCGGTGAGAATCGACGCCCATGAGCACCTACCCCTCCTGGGCCGAGGACCTCGGCCATGGCGTACACGCCATCGACACCGGCTTCCATCGCCCGCGCTTCGACGCCGCCTATCTCGTCGTGCAGGACGGTCGCGCCGCCTTCATCGACACCGGCACCAACTTCGCCGTGCAGCGGCTGCTGGCCCTGCTGGAGGCGTTGGGCCTGCCGCTCCAGGCCGTGGACCATGTGATCCCCACCCACGTGCACCTCGACCACGCCGGGGGCGTCGGCGCCCTGATGCAAGCCCTGCCGGCCGCCACGGTCTGGGTTCATCCCCGCGGCGCCCGGCACCTGATCGACCCGACGCAGCTCTATGCCGGCGCGCTGGCGGTCTACGGCCAGGCCGAGATGGACCGGGCCTATGGCCAACTGGTGCCGGTCGCCGCGGAGCGCGTGCGCACGACGGACGACGACGGGGTCATCATGCTGGCGGACCGCCCGCTGGCGGTGGCGCACACGCCGGGGCACGCCCGGCACCACCATTGCATCTGGGACGAGGTGACCCGCGGCTGGTTCACCGGTGACACCTTCGGCCTGAGCTATCGCGAACTCGACACCCCCCGCGGGCCGTGGATCGTGCCCACCTCCACGCCGGTGCAGTTCGAGCCCGACGTGCTGAGGGCTTCGGTGCAGCGGCTCCTGGCCCGGCAGCCGGACTGCATGTACCTGACCCACTACGGTCGTGTCGGTGGCGTGCCCCGGCTCGGTGCGCTGTTCCTGTCGCTGCTGGAAGAAACCGTGCAAAGGGCTCGCGCCTTGGCATCGCGGCCCGACCGGCGACGTGCACTGATGAGCATGTTGGCGGACTTGTATGCCGACAGTCTCAAGTCGGAGGAAAGCTCGCTCGATAAGGAAGAAGTGACGGCGCTGCTGGCGCTCGACATCGACCTCAACGCGCAGGGCATCGAGATTTGGCTGGATCGCCAAGGTTGACGAAAATCAAGACCACGTCGATCGAGGAAAAAACCGCTTAGTTCGGCCGCGCTGGAGGCCGAGATAGGGTCACGTGGTGCCGTGTGGACGCCACGCGGAGTAACCGATGCGCCAGAACCTGCCCGTCACCGACCAGACGTTCCCGTTTCCGCCGGGCGAGACCCTCGTGTCGACCACGGACCTCAAGGGCCGCATCCTCTACTGCAACCCCGCCTTCGTCGCCGTCAGCGGCTACGCGAAGGAGGAACTGCTGGGCCAGCCCCACAACCTGATCCGCCACCCCGACATGCCGGAGGAGGCCTTTCGGGACATGTGGGCCACCATCCAGGCCGGCCTCCCCTGGTGTGCCCCGGTGAAGAACCGGCGAAAGGACGGCAGCTGCTACTGGGTGATGGCCAACGTGACGCCGCTGATGGATGGCGACACACCGACCGGCTACATGTCGGTGCGCACCGAGCCCTCGCCGCAGCAGATCCAGCAGGCGGAGGCGCTGTACGCCACGATGCGCGACGAGGCGGCGCGCGGCAGCCTGACCCATTTGCTGCGAGGCGGTCACCTGCAGGTCAAGACGGTCGGCGGCAGGATTGCCTCAGCGCTGCGGCTGGGCCTGCGCGGCAAGCTGACGCTGTCGGCCGCGGCCATCGGTGGTGCTGCCTTTGCCGCCGGTGAGGCGTCTTCCGCGTTTCTCGGCCTGACCGGCTATGGCGCCGCGACGGCGGCCGCGCTGTCGGCTGGCGTGGCCGGTCTGGTCGGCGGCGCACTGCTGATGCAGGTGTCGGTGTCGCCCCTGCAACGTGTGCTGGACTTCGCCAACCGGCTCGCCGCCGGCGACCTGACGCAGCGGCTGGAATCGACTCGGAGCGACACCATCGGCCACCTCGAGCGGGCCATGAACCAGCTCAGCGTCAACCTCATGGCGGTGGTGCGTGATGCCCGCAACGAGGTGGCGCACATGCGGGACGCCTCGCGCGAGATCGCAGCCGGCAACCAGGATCTGTCGGCCCGCACCGAATCGCAGGCCTCCAGCCTGGAGCAGACCGCCTCGTCGATGGAGGAGATCACGGGCACCGTGCGCAGCAGCGCCGACGCCGCAGGCACGGCGGCGCAGCTCGCACGGCGCACCATCGAGATCACCCAGCGCAGCCACGCGGCCGTGCAGGCGATGACGGAGACGATGCAGGCCATCCAGCAGTCGTCGCAGCGCATCGGCGAGATCATCCAGGTCATCGACGGCATCGCCTTCCAGACCAACATCCTGGCCCTCAACGCTGCGGTGGAAGCTGCGCGGGCCGGCGAACAGGGCCGGGGCTTCGCGGTCGTGGCCGGCGAGGTGCGGGCCCTGGCGCAGCGCACCACCGGTGCCGCCCGCGAGATCAAGCAGCTGATCGCGCACTCCTCGGAAGAGGTGGACAACGGCAGCCGGCGCACCGACACCGCCCGCCAGACCATGGCCGAGGCGCTGGCGATGGTGGAGAAGGTGGGGCAGACCGTGCGCGAGATTGACACCGGCAGCCACGAGCAGCTCGGCGGCATCTCGCAGGTCAACGAAGCCGTGGCCCACATCGACGGCATCACCCAGCAGAACGCCGCGATGGTCGAGCAGATCGCCGCATCGGCCGCCCAGCTGCAGGCGCAGGCCGAGAACCTGGACGAGGCGGTCTCGGTCTTCCGGCTGGCGGGCAGCGCTGGTCGGCCTGCGGCCGATGCGGTGGTGCTGCGTCGGCAGGCACGGCAGGCGCAAGGCGACGTGGTGAACGCCGCCACCTGAGCCCCGCTACACTTTGCCCCGGACAGACCACCACGGCCCGCAGATGCGGGCCGTGCAACTTCGACGGGAGCACAGCACATGCCAGGGGCGATCCGCTTCGGCCTCGACGGCCGGGTGGCCGTGATCACCGGCGCCGCGCAGGGCATCGGCGCCGCCTGCGCGCGCCGCCTGACAGCCGAGGGCGCCGCCGTGGCGCTGTGGGACATGGCAGACGCCGCCGGCCAGGCACTGGCCGAGGAACTGGCGGCCGAGGGCGCCCGCTGCCTCTACCAGCACTGCAACGTGGCCGCGAAGGCCGACGTCGACGCCGCCCTGGCCGCCACGCTGCGGGCCTTCGGGCGCGTCGATGCGCTGGTGAACAACGCCGGCATCTTCAAGGCCGCCGAGTTCCTCGACATCACCGAGGCCGACTGGGACGCCGTGCTCGACGTCAATCTCAAGGGCTCGTTCCTCGTCGGCCAGGCCGTGGCCCGGCAGATGGTGCAGCAGGGCGGAGGCGCCATCGTCAACATGAGCTCGGTCAACGGCACGCTGACCATCCCCACGATCGCCAGCTACAACGCCAGCAAGGGCGCCATCAACCAGCTCACGCGCGTGATGGCGCTGTCGCTGGCCGACATGGGCATCCGCGTCAACGCCGTGGCGCCGGGCACCATCGCTACCGAGCTGGCGAAGAACGCCGTGCTGACCAGTGACGAGGCCCGCACCCGCATCCTCAGCCGTACCCCGTTGAAGCGGCTGGGCGAGCCGTCGGAGATCGCCGACGTGGTCGCCTTCCTGCTGTCCGACGCCGCCAGCTACGTCACCGGTGAGATCGTCACCGTCGACGGCGGCCGCATGACCCTGAACTACACCCTGCCCGTCTGAACTTCGCCCCGTGACCGTATGAGCGTGCTCTTTCCCTCCAGCGGCACTGCCGCCTCCGCCCCGCCCGCCACCGCCGCGGCGGAACCGAACGACCTCAGCTTCGACATCACCGACGCCGACTTCGAGACCACGCTGGTCCAGCGCTCGATGGAGGTGCCGGTGCTGCTGGACTGCTGGGCCCCCTGGTGCGGGCCATGCCGGCAGCTCAAGCCGCTGCTGGAGAAGCTGGTGCAGGCCTACGAGGGCCGCTTCGTGCTGGCCAAGCTCAACACCGACGAGAACCCGCAGCTCGCCGGCATGCTGGGCCTGCGCAGCATCCCGCACGTGCTGCTGTTCAAGGGCGGCCAGCCGGTGGACCAGTTCACCGGCGCGCTGCCGGAGTCGCGCATCCGCGCCTTCCTCGACCCGCACGTGGGCGCGCCCTCTCCCTCCAAGCAGCTGCTCAAGGCCGCCGCCGAGGAGCCGGACCACGCCCGCGCCGTCGAGATGCTCACCGAGGCCCAGGCGCTGGACCCGCAGGAACCGGCCATCACCAAGGCACTGGAAGAGCGACAGGCTGCGCTGAAGGCGCAGCAGGACTTCGAGGCCAATCGCCCGGCCGGCGATCCGGTCGAACTGCGCGCCCGCATCGAGGCCAACCCGAAAGACCACGTGGCGCGCTTCGACCTCGCCGCGATCCTGGCCCATGGCGGCGACTTCGCCGCCGCCTTCGAGCAGCTGCTGGAGATCGTGCTGCGCGACAAGGCCGAACACCGCGAGGCCGCGCGCGTACGCATGGTCGAATGGTTCGGCCTCTGCCCCGAACCTGCCGTGACCGACCGCGCCCAGCGTCGGCTGGCGATGTACCTGAACTGACCCCGGAACGAGAGCCCCATGCGCCTGCTGCACACCATGCTGCGCGTCGGCGACCTGCAACGGTCGATCGACTTCTACACCAATGTCATGGGCATGACCCTGCTGCGCACCAGCGAGAACCCGTCGCAGAAGTACTCGCTGGCCTTCCTGGGCTACGGCCGCAACCCGGAACACGCCGAGCTCGAGCTGACCTACAACTGGGGTGTCGAACAGTACGACATGGGCACGGCCTACGGCCACATCGCCATCGGCGTGCCCGACGCCTATGCCGCCTGCGAGAAGATCAGGGCCAACGGCGGCAACGTCACGCGGGAGCCCGGACCGGTCAAGGGCGGCACCACGGTGATCGCCTTCATCACCGACCCGGACGGCTACAAGGTCGAACTCATCCAGCGCGCCGAGGCCCCGGCCGACGGCGTCGGCCTGCGCTGAAGCTCAACCGCGCGCCAGCGCCGAGGCCTCGCGCGCCAGGCGCGTGATGCGTGCCCAGTCGCCGCTGGCCATCACGTCGGCCGGCGTCAGCCACGAGCCGCCGCAGACCACCACGTTGTCCAACGCCAGGAAGTCCGGCGCCGTCGCGGGTGTGATGCCGCCGGTCGGGCAGAAGCGCACGTCCGGGAAGGGCCCGCCCAGGGCCTTGAGCATCGGGATGCCCCCGGCCGCCGTGGCCGGGAAGAACTTCAGGAAGTCCAGCCCGTCGGCCTGCGCCGCCATGACCTCGCTGGCCGTGGCCACGCCGGGCAGCAGCGGCAGGCCGGCGTCGCGGCAGGCCTGGCCCACCGCGGCGGTATAGCCCGGGCTGACACCGAACACGCAGCCGGCATCGCGCGCGGCGCGCACGTCGGCCGGGCTGCGCAGCGTGCCGGCGCCCACGATGGCTTCCGGCAGCGCCTTGGCTATGGCTTCCATGCAGGCCAGCGCCGCCGGCGTGCGCAGCGTGATCTCCAGCACCCGCACGCCGCCGGCCAGCAGGGCCTCGGCCATCGGCACCGCATCGGCTTCACGGTGCAGCACGATCACCGGGATCACCGGGCCGTGCACGATCAGGTCGGTCGTCTTCATCGGGGTGTCCTTCACAGCCACGTCACCGCGCCCTCTTCGGCGCTGCGCACGGTGCGGCGCATGCCGCCGAACAGGTCACGGCCCAGGTCATGGGCGTTCGTCAGCGCCGCCTCGGGCGACAGCGGCGCCGGCGTGCGCGCGGCCCATTCGGCCTCGGGCACCAGCGCATCCAGCGTGCCCATCACCGCGTCCAGGCGGATGATGTCACCGTCGCGCAACCGCGCGATCGGCCCGCCGGCCAGGGCCTCGGGGCTGGCGTGGATGGCCACCGGCACCTTGCCCGACGCGCCGCTCATGCGGCCGTCGGTGAGCAGCGCCACGCGGAAACCCTGGTTCTGCAGCACCGCCAGCGGCGGCGTGAGCTTGTGCAACTCGGGCATGCCGTTGGCCGCCGGACCCTGGAAGCGCACCACGGCCACGAAGTCCCGCTGCAGCTGCCCGGCCTCGAAGGCGCGCAGCAGCTCCAGCTGGTCGTCGAAGACGATGGCCGGCGCCTCGACCACGTGCCGGTCCTCCGGCACCGCCGAGACCTTGATCACCGCGCGACCCAGGTTGCCCTGCAGCAGCTTCAGGCCGCCGGTGGCGGAGAACGGCGCGGCCGCGGTGCGCACGATGCCCTCGTCGCCCGGCGCCGCCGGCAGCGCCTGCCAGCGCAGCGCACCACCAGCGTCCAGCGACGGCAGCTGTGTGTAGGCCGCCAGGCCCTCGCGGGCCACCGTCATCACGTCGCCATGCAGCCAGCCGCCCGACAGCAGCTCACGCAGCACGAAGCCGGGGCCGCCGGCGGCCTGGAACTGGTTCACGTCGGCACTGCCGTTGGGGTAGACGCGGGCCAGCAGCGGGACCACCGCGGACAGGTCGGCGAAGTCGGTCCAGTCGATCAGGATGCCCGCGGCACGCGCCACGGCCACCCAGTGGATCAGGTGATTGGTGGAGCCGCCGGTGGCCAGCAGCGCCACCATCGCGTTGACGATGCAGCGCTCGTCCACCAAGCGCCCGATCGGCGTGAACCGCCCGCCATCGCGCCGGATGTCGAGCACGGTGCCCACCGCCGCCTGGGTCAGCGCCGTGCGCAGCCCGTCGTGCGGGTGCACGAAGGCGCTGCCGGGCACGTGCAGGCCCATGGCCTCCAGCAGCATCTGGTTGCTGTTGGCCGTGCCGTAGAAGGTGCAAGTGCCCGGGCCGTGATAGGCGGCACTCTCGGCGGCCAGCAGTTCGTCGCGCCCCACCTGCTTGCTGGCGTACGCTTCGCGCACCTTGGCCTTCTCGCCGTTGGACAGCCCGGTGCTCATCGGCCCGGCCGGCACGAAGACACAGGGCAGATGACCGAAATGCAGCGCACCGATCAACAGCCCGGGGACGATCTTGTCGCACACGCCCAGCAGCAGTGCGCCGTCGAAGACATCGTGCGTCAGCGCCACCGCCGTCGCCATGGCGATGGTGTCGCGCGAGAACAGGCTCAGCTCCATGCCCGGCAGGCCCTGGGTGACGCCGTCGCACATCGCCGGCACGCCCCCGGCCACCTGCACCGTGGCCCCTGCAGCGCGCGCGGCCTCGCGGATCTGCGCCGGATAGCCCTCGTAGGGCTGGTGAGCCGAAAGCATGTCGTTGTAGGCGGTCACGATGCCCAGATGCGGTGCACGTTCAGCCACGATGCGCAGCTTGTCGGTGCCTGGCAGGGCCGCGAAGGCGTGCGCCACGTTGGCACAGCCCATGCGATCGGACCCGCGCGGACGCGCCGCCAGCCGGTCCAGACGTTCGAGGTACGCCTGGCGAAGGCCGGCACTGCGGCTGCGGATCCTGTCGGTGACCGCCTGCACGGCTGGGTGGCGGGCGGGCGTCGGCGCTTGGCTCACGTGTTCGGCTCCGGATGTAACCTGTGAATTCATTATCGAGTAACTCGGTTACATGGTCAACCGGGCCGCTGCATCACCCGCCGGACATCGAGGCGCTCCTCCGCGACCTCCGGCAACGATTCGGACCGCGCCGGGCGCTCTGGGTCTTCGGCTATGCGTCCCTGATCTGGCGGCCGGAGTTCGACGCCGAGGAATGCCGCCCAGCGCGGGTCCAGGGCTGGCACCGCGCCCTGCGGATGCGCTCGCACATCAACCGCGGCACGCCCGAGCGTCCCGGGCTCGTCTTCGCCCTGCTCTCCGGCGGTGCCTGCCGCGGCGAGGTGCACCGGCTGCCCACGGGCAATGCCGAGGCCGAACTTCACCGCCTCTGGTCCCGCGAGATGCCCACCGGGGTCTACACGCCCCGGTGGCTGCCTTGCCATACACCGACGGGCATGGTGCCGGCGCTGGCCTTCACGCTTAGCCGGCGCCACCAGGCCTGCCTGGCACCGCTGGACGATGTGGCGATGCTGGACGTGCTGCGCCACGCCCGCGGGCGCTACGGCACGACGCTGGACTACCTGCTGCAGACGGCCGAGGCCCTGCGCACGCGGGGCATCCGTGACCGCGAGATCGAGCGGCTGGTGGCGCTGGCGGGGCGGCATCGGCTGCTGCCGCCGACCGAGGCATCCTGAGCCGGCGTGCTCAGTGCGCGGCGCTGGAGCCTTCCTGGGCCATCGCGGCCCGCAGCGCGGCGAGGTCGGCCTCGGTGTCGACATCGACCAGCACGCCAGGGTCGTCGAGGTCGACCGCCGCTGCCGGGTAGCGCGCCATCAGCCGGCGCGCCCCCGCCTCGCCTTCGAGGGCGACGAGTTCGGAGAACAGTTCGGCCGCGAAGGCCTGCGGGTAGCCTGCCCGACCCTGGTGCTGCGCGTAGGCCACCGGGTGCTCGGCCAGCGCGCGGCCGACGGCGATGATCGACGCAGCCTGCACCAGCGGCATGTCGCCAGGCAGCGTCACCCAGCCCGGGGCTGCGCCGTGCGCAGCCACACCGGCAGCGATGGAATGACCCAGGCCACGCGCCGCTTCGTCCACGTCGAGCACGACCAGGTCGCGCGTGGCCACCCAGGGACTCACCAGCGGCACCAGCGCGGGCGTCAGCACCACGCACAGCGGCCAGCCGGTGGCCATGGCCTGGTGGATGGTGTGGCCCAGCACGCTGCGGGCACCGAGCATCTGGGTCAGCTTCTGCCCGGCGGCACCGAAGCGTCGACTGGGACCGGCTGCCAGGATGACGATGCTGGGTGAGGCTGTCATGACCATGCCGCTTGTGAAGGCGAGCATCGTCTCGCTTGGCACCACGGCACAGTCGGAGCTTCACTTACGTTCTTGCCCCTAAGGGATGCACCGGGCTTCCTATACTGCCGTGATGGACATCGCCGACCTGCGAAAGAGCTACGAGCGCGACGCGCTCGACGAACACGCGGCCCACGCCGACCCGCTGCGCCAGTTCGAGCACTGGCTGCAGCAGGCGTTGAACGCGCAGTTGCCCGAGCCCAACGCGATGACGCTGGCCACGGTAGGTGCCGACGGCCGGCCGTCGACGAGGGTGGTGCTGATCAAGGGCTGTGATGCGCGCGGCATCGTCTGGTACACCAATTACCACAGCCGCAAGGGCCGCGAACTGGCAGCCCATCCCTTCGCCGCGCTGCAGTTCCACTGGGTCGAACTCGAGCGCGTGGTGCGCATCGAGGGCGCCGTGGAGCGTACCAGCGAGGCCGAGTCCGACGCCTACTACGCCAGCCGCCCGCTGGACTCGCGCATCGGCGCCTGGGCCTCGCCGCAGAGCGAGGTGATCCCGTCGCGCGCCACCCTGGTGGCCAACGCGGCCCAGGTCTCCGCGCGCCACCTGCTGAACCCGCCCCGTCCGCCGCACTGGGGCGGTTTCCGGCTGGTGCCCGACCGCTGGGAGTTCTGGCAGGGCCGCAAGAGCCGTCTGCACGACCGGCTGCGCTACCGGAAGGAAGGCAGCGACGGCGCCTGGATCATGGAGCGCCTGGCGCCGTGACGCGCTGCGCGGCCAGCCGGTCCAGGCCGGCCAGGAAGCGGTCGAAGTCGATGGGCTTGGTCCAGTAGTCGTCGAAGCCCTGGTCCTGCGCGGCGCGGATGTCCTCCGGCAAGGCGCCAGCCGACAGCGCGACGATCCTGCAGGCGGCGGTGCGCGGCTCGGCGCGCAGGCGCGCGGCCACGGCGCTGCCATGCATGTCGGGCAGGTGCAGGTCCAGCAGCACCACGTCCGGTGGGTCGGCGGCCGCGGCGGCCAGGCCGCTCTGCCCGTCGGTCGCGCAGGCCAGGCGCATGCCTGGCCGCAGGGCCACCAGTTCCTGCACCAGCAGCATGTTGACGGGGTTGTCCTCGATGCACAGCAGTGACAGCGTTCCGCTCGCCTCGGGAGGAGACGATGGTGTCGAGGCTGCCAACGGAATCTCGACCAGCAGCGCGCTGTCGGTGGGGTCGCTGTTCAGCCAGCCGACCTTGGCCCCGAGTCGTGTCAACGCCTGGCGGACGAGGTCCAGGCCGACCAGCGGATCGCCGTCGCTGCCGTCGCGAGGCCCCTGCACGGGGGCGTCGAAGAGCAGCTCGCGCTGCTGCGCATCGAGCTGCGGGCCCGCGTCGCTGAACACGAGCTGCGCCCAAGGCGGTGCAAGCGCCACGGTCAAGGCCACGTGACCGCCTCGCTCGTTGCGCCGCACCGCATGCGCGGCCAGGTGGCGCAGGGCCTGACCGAGCCGGCGACGGTCCGTCGCCACCTGAACGGGTGGCAGCACCGCCGGCAGCTGCAAGGCCACGCCACGCAGACGGGCCAGCGGCTCCACCGCCTCGCGCAGCGCCGCCACGACCGCGTCCAGCGCAACCGGTGCCGTCACCGGCGGCTCGACATCGGCGTCCAGTGCAGCCAGCTCGAACACGTCGTCGATCATCGACAGCAGTTCGGCACCCGCGGCATCGATGCGCGCCAGCCGCTCGCGCTGTCGCGGGCTCAGCGGGTCCAGCGCATCCTGCGCCATCAACTGCGCAAAGCCGAGCACCGCGTTCAAGGGCGTGCGCAGGCGGTGGCTCATCATGGCCATGAAGGCCGACTTCTCGCGGCTGTCGCGTGCGACGCGCGCCGCCTCCTGGCGCAGCGCCTCCTGGCGGACCTGCTCGGTCACGTCCAGGTGCATGCCCATCGCCACGCGCTGCCCGCCCAGGTCGAGGCGGCGAGTCCACGCGCGGACCCAGCGTTCGACACCGTCGTCCCCGCGCGTGAGCACCGTCATCAGCGTCTCCGGCGCCCAGGCGGCCACGTCGGCGTCGAGCGTGCGCCTGGCCTCGTCACGGCTGGCCGGCTGCACGTAGGTGTCGAGCCATTCGTCCATCGTCGGCGGCAGCAGCGCCGGGTCGCGGCCGTACAGGCGGTACATCTGCGCGTCCCACACCACCGCGTCGCCACCGGCGTTGCGCTGCCAAAAGCCCACGCCCATGGCCTGGGCCACCAGGCGCGTCTGGGCCGCCAGCGCTTCGGCGCGTGCACGTTCCGCGTCTTCGCCGGTCAGGTCGAGCGAGACCCCCATCAATGCCGTGACCCGCCCTTCCCCGTCACGCAGGGCGACCCGCCGGGTGAGCAAAGTCTTCCAGCCACCGTCTGCGGTGCGATAACGCGCGACCGCGTCGACGATGCGCCGACTCGCCATCGCGGCTTCGGCAGCCTGCACGATGGCCGGGCGGTCCTGCGGATGGATGCTGTCGCGGATGTCGGCCAGTGCAATGCCCGCCGGGTCCGGCGTCATGCCGACCACCTGGAAGCCCACCGCATTGAAAAACACGCGTTGCGCCGCCAGGTCAATGGTCCACACCGACACCCCGGCCATCGAGAGTGCGCGCTGCAGGAACTGGCGGGACTGTTCGCCCTGCTGCAGCCGACGGCCCACACCCGTGTCGTCGATCATCACGCCCACCAGCCGCACGGCCTGCCCCGTGGGGGAGCTTTGGACAGCAAAGATCGAGTGCATCAGGCGGACGTCGCCATCGGGGCGGACGAACCTGAAGTACACCTCCCCGGGCGCCTGCTGCGACGACAACGCGCGGAAGTGCGCATCCAGCGCCTCGCGGTCGTCCGAGTGCACATGGGCCAGGAAGCGTGGCCAAGCGGGTGCGCCGGCGGCGGCGTCGAACCCTGTCATCGCGAACAAGCCGTCGTCCCAGTGCGCGCCATCGCCTTCCAGGTCGCGCGAGAACAGGCCGATGCGGCCGCTGCCCTGCAGCAGCTGCAGCGGATCCTGCCCGGCTTCGGTGCGCTCGCCCGCCAACGCCTCAGCCCGCCTTCAGCCGGTGGCGGAAGCTGCGCTCGAACTTCTGCACCTTCGGCGCGACGACGAAGGCACAGTAGCCCTGCCCCGGGTGGTTGGCGAAGTAGCGCTGGTGATAGGCCTCGGCGGGCCAGTAGTTGCGCTCCGGCGCCACCTCGGTGACGACACGCCCGCCGTGCGCGGCGTTGGCCTCGGCGAGCACGTCCTCGATCACCGGGCGCTGGGTCTCGTCGTGCCAGTAGATGCCCGAGCGGTATTGCGGCCCCACGTCGTTGCCCTGCCGGTCCTTGGTCGTCGGGTCGTGCACCACGAAGAAGATCTCCAGGATCTCGCGCAGACCGATGCGCTCGGGGTCGAAGTCCACCCGGACGACCTCGGCGTGGCCGGTGTCGCCTTCGCAGACCTGCTGGTAGCTCGGGCGGTCGACATGACCGTTGCAGTAGCCCGATTCCACCGCCGTGACGCCGTCCACCCGCTCGTAGACCGCCTCGACGCACCAGAAGCAGCCGCCTGCCAGCGTGATCCGTTCGCTCGCCATCTTGCCTCCTTACACTAGCCGACCATTATCGACACCGACCCGGGCCGGCAGCGTGAACGACCTCATCGTGACATTCGGACTGGAAGGCTGGAAACCGCTGGTGTCCGCCCTGCTGCTCCCGCCGCTGCCGCTGCTGCTGCTCGTCCTGGTGGGCGCGCGGCTGATGTTCCGCCGTCGCCTGCTGGCCTGGAGCCTGGTGCTCGTGGGCTGCAGCGCCCTGCTCCTGCTGTCGATGCCCGCCTTCGGCAAGTGGATGCGCGCCACCGTGCACCCGGTGCCACCGGCACTGAGCGACGAGCGCCTGGCCGACCTGCTGCGCGAGCCCATGCCCACGGCCATCGTCGTGCTGGGCGGCGGCAAGCGCGAGCTGTCGCCGGAGTACGGTGTCTCCAACCTCAGCCTGCTGGGCCTGGAGCGCCTGCGCTACGGCGTGTGGCTGGCGCGTCGCACCAAGTGGCCGATGCTGTATTCCGGCGGTCTGGGCCATGGCGGCCGGCCCGGCGCCACCGAAGCCGAGATCGCGGCGCGGATCGCCGAGCGCGAATTCGGCCTGCCCTTCCGCTGGCTGGAGGACCGCTCCCGCGACACCACCGAAAACGCGCTGCTGTCGGTGCCCATCCTGCGCGAGCAGGGCATCCAGCGCATCGTGCTCGTCACCCACGACTTCCACATGCGCCGAGCCCTGCGGGGCTTCGAACGTGCCGCCGCCCGCGAAGGGGTTGCGCTGACCGTGGTGCCCGGGCCGGTGGGCATGACGCCGGTCTACGAATGGGAAGCCAGCGACTTCCTGCCGGGCCGCCAGGGTTGGTTCGACAGCCACCTGCTGCTGCACGAGATGCTGGGCTACGCGCTCGGGGCCTGAGCTACGGCAGTCGCCGCCACGTGCTGCGAGCCAGATGGCCGGCGCCGGGTGCACACTAGCCCGCGGTCAGCGCACCGGCAGCACCAGCGGCTGACGGCGTGCTTCCTCCTGCGCGCGCCGCTCGGCCGCCTCGGCCGCGGCCGCCGCACGGGCCTGCGCCGCCCGCAGGTCGGCCACCCGCTGGGCGTGTTCCTTGGCGTTGGACAGCCTGAAGGCATCCATCTGCAGCGCGTCGACCTGCAGGCCCAGTTCGGCGAAGCGCTCGTTGAGACGCCACCCGGCGTTGACATCGCCGCCCATGGCCGCCACGACCTCGTTGGCAAAGAGGTCGGCACTGCCGACCACGCTGTCCACGGCGATCGCCCGTTCGGCCTGCTGTTCTGCGGCTGACAGCAGCATGCCGGCCCCAGGCACCGCCGCGGCCAGGATCTTGCCGACGACGAAGGCGGTGGCCACGTTGGCGGAGTCGCGTGCCTTGCCCAGGGCCTTCTCGCTGGCCTGGAAGTAGGTGCCGAATGCCGCCAGCCAGCGGAACTCGTCGCGGGCGCGCGCCTCGAGCATGGCGTTTGCCGGGATCTTCACGCGCACCGCGCCATTGCGTTCGAAACGGTCTGGCTCGTGGTCGAAGCCGGTGGCCGTGACACTGCCGGCGCAGCCGGTCTGGGTGTCCACCTCCAGCGTGCGGCCATCCTTCAGCGTCACCGTCATCGGCTTGCCGGCCTTGGCCTCCTCGCGGGCCTGCAGCATCACGTCCCAGAACGGTTGTTCGGAGTTCGACAGTGGCGAGGACCCGCGCAGGATGGCCCCGAAATCGAAGCGCGTGCCGCCCTGCGGCAGCTGGCGGCCGTTCACGGCGACCACCACGTCGCCTACGTGCAGGTCGTCCGGTGCACCTTCGTCGAGCCAGGCCACGCGCCACTGCTCGTCCATGCCGGTGACCTCGGTGTACAGCGAGAGATCATCACTGTCGAGCCGGCGACCCACTGTGCCTAGGGACCAGAGCACGAAAGGCTCGATCTCGGTGGTGGCGTCGCACAGCACCTCGGCGCTCCAGGCCACCTGGATGGCCGCGGCACGGAACTGCACCTCGCGCTCGTAGCGGGTCTTGAACACCACGCGCTTGAAGTCCTTGGGGTCGTAGCTGGCGGTCTGCTGCGCCTGCGCCGGCAACAGCCACGCCGCCAGGATCACCGCCGCCAGCGCCCGCATCAGAACACCAGCGCCACGATGAACAGCCCCACCATCATGAACGCCAGCACCACCTTGGCGATCATGCCCAGCATCATGCCCAGCCAGGTGGCCGTGCCCACCTTCAGCGCCTGCCCGTGGTCGCGGCGTGCGATGTACTCGCCGACGGCCGCCCCCACCAGCGGCATGAACAGCACGCCCACCAGGCCCATGAAAAGCCCGACGACCGTGCCCAAGGCGGCGCCGATCAGCGCTTCGGTGCTGGCCCCGACCCGCCTGGCGCCCATCAGCCCGGCCACGTAGTCCAGAACCCAGGCCAGGGCCGCCAGCACGGCCACGAGGGTCAGCGTGACGCCACCCACGCGCGTGAAGTCGTCGATCCACGCGCCCAGCGCGATGCCGGCGAGCACGAGTGCGGTGCCCGGCAGCGCGGGCAGGATGGTGCCGGCGAGGCCGGCGAGGATGAGCGCTGCGCTGAGCAGCCAGAGCCAGACCGAAGGGTCCACGGGTCTCCGAACGGCGGTGACGGGTCAGTACCGAGGATACGGCCAGAATCGCGTGTTTCAAGATGACACGCCCCGACGAACCGCCACGGACTGCACTGCGCGCGCACGTGGGCTACATGCGCCTGTGGTGGTCGCGCCTGGCCGGCGTGGGCGCCGGCCAGATGCTGATGGTGGCCGTGGGCTGGCAGATCTACGACCTCAACGGCTCCGCCTGGGACCTGGGCCTGGTGGGTCTGCTGCAGTTCCTGCCAGCGCTGCTGCTGGCCCTGCCCGCCGGGCAGCTGATCGACCGTTGGCACCGGGGCCGCATCCTGGCCGCCTGCATGGCGGTGCTGGGGGCGGCGGCCGTGCTGCTGGCCGTGGCCAGCCACGGTGGCTGGGTCACGCGCGACGGTCTGCTGGCACTGTCGGTGCTGCTGGGCGCGGTGCGGGCCTTCCAGCTGCCGGCCACGCAGGCGCTGACGCCGCTCCTGGTGCCGTCTGCGCTGCTGTCGCGCGCGCTGGCCTTCAGCTCTGGCGGCCTGCAGGGCGCGGTCATCGCCGGGCCAGCGCTGGGCGGCCTGGTCTACGGCGCCGGGCCTGCGGTGGTGTACGCGCTGTGCGCCATGCTGTTCGCGCTGGCCACCGGCCTGACGCTGGCCATCCGGTACGGACACGCGCCGCCGCCGCACGAACCCGTCAGCGCGGCCACGCTGTTGGCCGGCGTGCGCTTCGTGGTCGCGCACAAGGTGGTGCTGGGTGCCATCTCGCTGGACCTGTTCGCGGTGCTGCTCGGCGGCGCCACCGCCCTGCTGCCGATGTTCGCGAAGGACGTGCTGCAGGTCGGCCCCACCGGTCTGGGCCTGCTGCGCGCCGCACCCGCGGTCGGTGCGCTGGCGATGTCGCTGTGGCTGGCGCGGCGGCCCATCGTGCGACGGGCCGGCGCGCAACTGCTGGGCGCCGTGGCCCTCTACGGTGCGGCGCAACTGGCCTTCGGCCTGTCGCCGTGGTTCTGGCTGTCGATGGCCGCACTGGCCGTCTCCGGCGCAGCGGACATGGTCAGCGTCATCGTGCGCCAGACGTTGGTGCAGCTCGAAACGCCGGATGCGATGCGCGGGCGCGTGAGCGCGGTCAATGCGCTGTTCATCGGCGCGTCGAACCAGCTCGGCGAGTTCCGCGCCGGCGCCACCGCGGCCCTCATCGGCGCGGTGGGCTCGGTGATCGTCGGCGGCCTTGGCACGCTGGCCGTGGCCGCGCTGTGGCGCCGGTGGTTCCCGGCGCTGGCGGCCCGCGACGCGCTGGACGCTGGCCGCCGCTGAACGCGGTTTACTTGGCCAGCCGCGCCGCGACCTCAGCGATGCGCTGGCCGAAGGCCTTGGCCGTGGCCAGATCGCCGGCCACCATCTCGTCAGGCGAGGCGTCCGACGGTGTGGCCGTCATCAGGCCGGAGTAGCTGGCCAAATAGTTGATGTCGTCGCGCGTGGCGGCCTTGCTGTTGCTGGGCATCAGGCCGGTGCCCACCCACAGCATGCTGTGCTGCTGGCTCAGCGTGAACAGGTAGTGCAGCGTGGAGAGCTTGTCGCCGTTCATCGACGCGGAATTGGTGAAGCCCGCCGCCAGCTTGTTCTTCCACTGCTGCGTGAACCAGGGCTTGCTGCTGGCGTCGGCGAACTTCTTGAACTGCCAGCTCACGGTGCCCATGTAGGTGGGCGAGCCGAAGACGATGGCGTCGGCCGCGGCCAGCTGCTCCCAGCCCCCCTCGGGCAGGTTGCCTTCGGCGTCGATGGCCAGCAGCGCACCGCCGCTGCCTTCGGCCACCGCCTGGGCGACCTTCGTGGTGTGGCCGTAGCCGCTGTGGTAGACGATGACGATTTTCCTAATGGTGTCCTTCTGGATTTGGTCGGGTTCAGGGGTGGAGATCGAAGACGAGCACGTCCGCGTCACGGCCGTGCTTCAGGGTCAGCGTGGTTTCGCCGTCCAGCGTCAGCGCATCGCCGGCTGTCAATGCGTGGCCATTGGCTTCGAGGCTGCCGCGCACGAGGTGCACGTAGACCGGCCTGCCGGGCTGCAGTGGCAGCGCCACGGATTCGTCACCGTCGAACAGGCCGGCGTACAGGCGGGCGTCGGCGTGGATCGTGACCGCACCCGTGGCTGCGGCCTGCGCCGGCGGCGCCGCCACCAGGGCCAGCTTGCCGCGCTTGGCCTCGGCACCGAAGGTCTTCTGTTCGTAACCGGGGGCGATGCCGGTGCGGTCGGGGATGATCCAGATTTGCAGGAAATGCGTGGTCTGGCCAGCGTGGTTGAACTCACTGTGGCGCACGCCGGTGCCGGCGCTCATGCGCTGCACCTCACCAGGCAGGATGGCGCCGTCGTTGCCCATGCTGTCGCGGTGCGCCAGCGCGCCGTCGAGCACGTAGCTGACGATCTCCATGTCGCGGTGGCCGTGGGTGCCGAAGCCGGTGCCCGGGGCGATGCGGTCCTCGTTGATGACACGCAGGTTGCCCACGCCCATGTGGGCCGGGTCGAAGTAGTCCGCGAAGGAGAAGCTGTGGAAGCTTTTCAGCCAGCCGTGGTCGGCATAGCCGCGGTCGGAGGATTTGCGCAACGTGATCATGGGTGCAATGGTGCGGGCGTCGCCGTGCACCGCCATCGGCAAGGCCTTCACGACGCTGTTCAATCGATTTGAAGGCGACAATGACGTGGAGACAGACGCCATGCCCCATCGCCGCAACGCCCTGACCCCCGAAGCCCTGGCCATGGTCGACGCCATTGCCCGCACCGGCAGCTTTGCCGCGGCCGCGCGCGAGATGGGCAAGGTGCCCTCGGCGCTGACCTACAGCGTGCGCCAGCTGGAGGATGCGCTGGACGTGCTGCTGTTCGACCGCAGCTCGCGCCAGGCCCAGCTCACGCCCGCCGGCACCGAACTGCTGGTCGAGGGGCGGCGCCTGCTGCAGGAGATGGACGCGGTGGCCAACCGCGTGCGGCGTGTGGCCGGTGGCTGGGAGACCGAGCTGTCGATCAGCTTGGACGACATCGTCTCGCCAACCACGATGTTCGAGCTCATCGAGACCTTCAGCGGCCTGTGCACCGGCGACGGCGAGGCCGGTTCCGGCGGCGGCACACGGCTGCGCCTGCGCAACGACGTGCTGGCGGGCACCTGGGAGGCATTGGTGCACGGCCAGGCCGACCTGGCCATCGGCGTGGCCGGCGACTTCGCCAATCCCGGCGGCATCCAGCTCGAGCCGTTGGGGCACGTGGATTTCGTCTTCTGCGTCGCCCCCCACCATCCGCTGGCGGGTGCGCCCGACCCGCTGACGCCCGATTGCCTCCTGCAGCACCGTGCCGTTGCCGTGGCCGACACCGCCCAGCGCCTGACGCCAGTGACGGTGAACCTGCTGCCCGGCCAGGACGTGCTGACCGTGCCCAGCCTTCGCCTGAAGCTCGAGGCCCTGCTACGCGGTCTGGGCTGTGGCTACCTGCCCGAGCCGCTGGTGCGCCCGCACCTGGACGCCGGCCATCTGGTGGCAAAGCGCGGCCCGCGCGGCGACCGGCCGGTGGCGCTGCACTACGCCTGGCGCGGCGACCGCAGCGGCCTCGGCCTGGGCCGCGCGCTGCGGTGGTGGCTGGACCAGCTGGCCAAGCCAAAGACGCGCGAGGCGCTTCTGCATCGGCAGGCGGGCCGGCTGCCGGGCTGAAGGTCGCAGGCCGACCGTGCCGGTGATCGGCCGCTTTGCCCCGTCGCCCACCGGGCCGCTGCACGCCGGGTCGCTGGTGGCGGCGCTGGCCAGCTGGCTGGACGCGCGGACACAGGACGGCCGCTGGCTGGTGCGCATCGAGGACGTGGACCGGCCGCGCTGCCCGCCAGGCATGGACCAGGTCATCCTCGGACAGCTGGCCGCCTGCGGTCTGCACCCGGACGAGCCCGTGCTGTGGCAGTCCACGCGGGACAGCGCGTATGCGCAGGCGCTGCAGCAGCTGGCCGAGGCGGGCGCCGCCTACCCCTGTGCCTGCACCCGGGCCGACATCGACCGTGCGCTGGCCGCGCAGGGGGTGGTACATGAGCGCTTCGCCGAGCGTGTCTACCCCGGCACCTGCCGTCCCGAGCGTGGCGGGCTGCGGGGCCGCCCGGCGCGTGCCTGGCGGCTGCAGGTGCCACCGGGCACCGTGCACTGGCACGACCGCCGGCTCGGCGCGCAGGCGCAGGACGTGGCCAGCGAGGTCGGCGACTTCGTGCTGCGGCGCGCCGACGGCCTGTGGGCCTACCAGCTGGCGGTGGTGGTGGACGACGCACACCAGGGCATCACGCATGTGGTGCGCGGCGGGGATCTGGCCGACAACACGGCGCGCCAGATCGTGCTGCAGCGTGCGCTGGGTCTGCCCACACCGACCTACCTGCACACGCCGCTGGTGCTGGCTGCGGATGGGCACAAGCTCAGCAAGCAGAACGGCGCGGCGCCGCTCGACCTGGCAGCGCCGGTGCAGGCGTTGCAGGCTGCGGGCCGCGTGCTCGGGTTGCCGCCCCTGGACGCCGACAGCCCGGCCCGCTGGCTGGCCCAGGCCGTGCCCGCCTGGGCTGGCATCATCCGGGCTCTTTCAACACGGAGCGACAGCCCATGATCACCACCGCCAGCGGCCTGCAGTACGAAGACACCACGCCCGGCACCGGCGCCGAGGCCCAGGCCGGCCAGCGCGTGCGCGTGCACTACACCGGCTGGCTGCACGACCCGGCGGCCGACAACGGCCGCGGCCGCAAGTTCGATTCCAGCAAGGACCGCAACGACCCCTTCGTCTTCCCGCTCGGTGCCGGCCACGTGATCGGCGGCTGGGACGAGGGCGTGCAGGGCATGAAGGTGGGCGGCACGCGCACGCTGCTGATCCCGCCGCAGCTGGGCTACGGCGCCCGCGGCGCCGGCGGCGTGATCCCGCCGAACGCGACGCTGGTCTTCGAGGTGGAACTGCTGGCGGTCTGATCCGTCGGCGGAACGAGCCGCCATGCTCGAGGCCGTGGCCGCGCTGCTGGCCTTCCAACTGCTGGGGGAGGCGCTGGCCCACGTGACCGGCCTGCCGGTGCCCGGGCCGGTCATCGGCATGGCGCTGCTGTTCCTGGCCTGGCCCTGGCTTCAACGCCTGCACGAGCGGCTGGGTGCGGTGGCCGACACGCTGCTGGCCAACTTCGGCCTGCTCTTCGTGCCGGCAGGTGTGGGCGTGATGCTGCACATCGGCCTCATCGCGCTGTGGTGGGCCCCGCTGCTGGCAGGCATCGTGGTCAGCAGCGCGGTGACGATGGTCAGCGCCGCCTGGCTCTTCCAGTGGCTGCGCCGGAGGGGCGGCGCATGACCTCGTTGTGGGTCTACCTCGGCGCCAGCCCGCTGCTGTGGCTGCTGCTCACGGTGGGCGTGTACGTGCTCGCGCTGCGCCTGCAGCGTGCCGCCGGCGGCACGCCGTGGCTCAACCCGGTGCTGACCTCGGTGGCCGTGCTGGTGGGCGTGCTGACGCTCACCGACACGCCCTACTCCGTCTACTTCGACGGTGCCCAGTTCGTGCACTTCCTGCTCGGCACGGCCACCGTGGCGCTGGCGATTCCGCTGCGCCGCCAATGGGCCGAGGTCAAGGCCACGCTCACGCCGGCGGTGCTGACGCTGCTGGCCGGCAACCTGATGGGCGCGCTGCTGGCCATGGCCATCGTCAAGCTCTGGGGCGCGCCGGCCGCGCTGGTGGCCTCGATCGCGCCCAAGGGCGTCACCGCCCCGGTGGCGATGGCGGTGGCCGAGCGGGTGGGCGGCTTACCCTCGCTGACGGCGGTGCTGGTGATCGCGAGCGGCATCCTGGGGGCGACCATGGCCACGCCGCTGCTGAACGCCGCGCGCATCACCGACTGGGCCGCGCGTGGCCTGGCCGTGGGCATCACGGCGCACGGCATCGGCACCGCGCGGGCGTTCCAGGTGAACATGGTGGCCGGCACCTTCGCCGGGGTGGCGATGGCCGCCTCGACCGTCGTGACCTCGCTGCTCGTGCCACTGCTGGTGCCGCTGTTCGCCTGAGCGGGGGCCGCCAAACCCGGGGCGACCGCCCGGCCGCCCGCCTGGACGACCACCGGGCCGGCCCATGCGGGCCGCGAAACGCTCCGGCGCCGGGCGCTTGGGCTCCAGCCCCGCCACCACCGCAGGCGGTATGTCCTGCGTGGTGAACTGCTCGATGCGGCGCACCATGCCCACGTCGCGGCGCTCGGCCAGCGTCACCGCCAGCCCGCTGCGCCCGGCACGGCCGGTGCGGCCGATGCGGTGCACGTAGTCCTCGGCCTTCATCGGCAGGCCGTAGTTGATGACGTGGCTGATGGTGGGCACGTCGATGCCGCGCGCGGCGACGTCGGTGGCCACCAGCACGCGCAGGTCGCGGGTGCGCAGGCCGTGCAGCACGCGGTTGCGCCGGCCTTGCGGCATGCCGCCGTGCAGCGCTGCGACGCGGTGGCCGAACTGCGCCAGCCGGTCGGCCAGCCAGTCGGCGTCACGCTGGGTGCTGGTGAAGACCACGGCCTGGTCGATGGCGCTGTCGGCCAGCAGGTGCTCCAGCAGGGCGTCCTTGTGCGCGCCGTCGTCGGCCCAGTGCAGGCGCTGCTCGATGTCGGCGTGGGTGTCGGTGTGCGACGCGACGTCGACGCGCTGCGGCTCGCGCAGCAGGCTCTGCGCCAGACGGCCGACGTGGCCGCCGAAGGTGGCGCTGTACATCAGCGTCTGGCGCTGCGCCGGCAGGGCCTGGGCGATGTGCTGGATGTCCTCGATGAAGCCCATGTCCAGCATGCGGTCGGCCTCGTCGAGGACCAGGATCTCCACGTTGGCCAGCACGGCATTGCCGCTGGCCATGTGGTCCATCAGGCGGCCCGGTGTGGCGATCAGCAGGTCCAGCGGGCCGCGCAGCGCCTTGAGCTGCGCGCCGTAGGGCACACCGCCCACCACCGTGGCCACGCGCAGGCCCTGGATGTGACGGCCATAGGTGACTGCGGCGCGCGCCACCTGCTGCACCAGTTCACGCGTCGGGGCCAGCACCAGCACGCGCGGGCCATGGACCAGCTTGCGGTCGCGCTTGGTGCCGTGGCGGTCCTGCTCCAGGCGCGCGGCCAGCACGCGGGTCAGCGCCGGCAGCACGAAGCTGGCGGTCTTGCCACTGCCGGTGCTGGACGAGACCATCAGGTCCTGCCCGGCCAGCGCAGGCGGGATGGCCTGCTGCTGCACGGTGGTGGCGGTGTCGTAGCCGGCGTCGGCCAGCGCGCGCGCCAGGCGCGGGTCGAGGTTCAGGGATTCGAAGCTCATGGTTCTTTGCTCAAGGGTTCAGCGTCGGCATGCCTGCAGGCACGCACGGCCGCACATGGCACCAGCCCGATGCACAACATGGCATCTGGCCCGGCACCCAGGGGGTGGGGTCGCTGAACGCTCGAAGACGAGAACTCGCGGCGACGGCATCGCCGCCGACGGCCGCTGAAGAACTCGCGGCCGGCACGCCCGAAGCCGTCAAAGCGGCGAGCGTGGTCAGAGGGGATGAACGGAAGCGCAAGAGTGTATCAGGGTTGACCCGGATCTGCACACAGGCGCTACACTGGTCAGCGGTCGGCAGTTCACCCAGGCGTTGCCGCGCGGGTCCCCCGTGAGCTAAACCTGCCCCTGAGAACCGCGCTTTGCCCGATGGTCCCCATCGCGTGCACCGCGCCGGAAGTCGGCAACCCCCGGCAGACCGCCCGGTCCCAGGTGCATGCATTGATGGAGAGCCGTCCATGCCGTCCGAACCCCTGCCCCTCGCGATCCCCGACCTGTCGTCGTTCGCGCGCGCCCTCAGCCATGCGCTGCAGGCTCACCTGGCCACCAAGCCAGAGCCACCCAGCCACGTCGAGACCCTGAACCTCGTGGCCCGCGCATTGGGTCAGCGCAACCACCAGAGCCTGCGGGCATCGCTGCGCACGCCCGCAGCGTCACGCCAGACGGCGGAAGCGCCCGCGGCATTGAGCGACAACGCCCGCAAGACCCTGACCCAGTTCGACGCCGAGGGCCGGCTGGTGCGCTGGCCCACCAAGTACACGGTGCAGCGGCTGGCGATGTGGATCCTGTGGACACGCTTCGAGGCCAAGCGGCCCTACACCGAGCGCGAGGTCAACGCCATCCTGAAGGAGGCCAATGCCTTCGGCGACCACGTGACGCTCCGCCGGGAGCTCATCAACCACCGGCTGCTGGCGCGCAAGGCCGACTGCTCGGAATACCGAAAGCTGCCGGCCCGCGCCGACGACGAGGTGCGCGCGCTGCTGCACGCCTGGCGCCAGCAGCGCTGAAGCACCGCCGCCGGTCAGACCGCCAGCAGGTGCGTGCGGTAGTGGATCAGTTCGTCGATCGACTCGTGGATGTCGGCCAGCGCGGTGTGGGCCTGGGCCTTCTTGAAGCCTTCCAGCGCCGCCGGCTTCCAGCGCCGCGCCAGTTCCTTGAGCGTGCTGACGTCGAGGTTGCGGTAGTGGAAGAAGGCCTCGAGCGCGGGCATGTCCTTGGCCAGGAAGCGCCGATCCTGGCAGATCGAGTTGCCGCACATCGGGCTCTTGCCCTTGGGCACGTAGCGCTGCAGGAAGGCGATGGTGTCGTGCTCGGCCTGGGCTTCGTCCACGGTGGAGGCCTTCACGCGGTCGATCAGCCCGCTCCTGCCGTGCGTGCCCTTGTTCCAGGCGTCCATGCCGTCGAGCACCGCATCGCTCTGGTGGATGGCGAACACCGGCCCTTCGACGCGCACCGTGAGCTGCGGATCGGTGACGATAACGGCGACCTCGATGATGCGGTCGTTGACCGTGTCCAGCCCCGTCATCTCGAGGTCGATCCACACGAGGTTGTGTTCGCTGGGGGCGAGCGCGGTGTCGGTCATGGGCTTGGCTTGGCCTGCAGGCAAAGGCGGGATTCTCGCCCAAGCCTACACTGACGGTTTTGCCGCCCCCAGATGAACGCCAACGACCTGTCGCTCGCCTTTGCCGCCGCCGTGCTGGCCTCGCTGGCCGTGCGGCTGTGGCTGCTGACGCGCCAGATGCGGCACGTGGCGGCGCACCGGGCGCAGGTGCCCGCCGCCTTCGTGGGGCGCGTGAGCACCGAGGCGCACCACAAGGCCGCCGACTACACGCTGGCCAAAGGTCGCCTCGCGGTGCTGTCCACCGTGGTCGGTCACGCGGTGCTGCTGGGCTGGACACTGCTGGGCGGTCTGGATGCGCTCAATCACGGCCTGCTGCCGTTGCAGCCCCTGCTCGGCCCGCTGGGCGTGCAACTGGCGCTGCTGGTGGCCTTCACCGTCATCGGCGCGCTGATCGACCTGCCGCTGGAATGGGTGGCCACCTTCCGCGTCGAGCAGCGCTTCGGCTTCAACCGCCAGACCCCGGGCCTGTGGTGGAAGGACCGCCTCAAGGGCGCCGCCGTGGGCGCCGTCGTCGGCCTCCCGCTGGCCGCCCTGGTGCTGTGGCTGATGGCCGCCAGCGGTGGCCTGTGGTGGCTCTGGGCCTGGGTGGCCTGGGTCGCGTTCAACGGCCTGCTGCTGGTGCTGTGGCCCACCGTGATCGCACCGCTGTTCAACCGCTTCGAACCCTTGGCCGACGAAGGCCTGGCGCAACGCGTGCAGGCGCTGATGCAGCGCTGCGGTTTCGCCGCCCGTGGCCTCTTCGTGATGGACGGCAGCCGGCGCTCGGCCCATGCCAACGCGTATTTCACCGGCCTGGGCGCGGCCAAGCGCGTCGTGTTCTACGACACGCTGCTCGCCCGCCTGACGCCCGGTGAGGTGGAGGCTGTGCTCGCCCACGAACTCGGCCACTTCAAGCGCCGCCATGTGCTGCAGCGCATGGTCATGATCTTCGGCGCCAGCCTGGCCGGCCTCGCGTTGCTGGGCTGGCTGGCAGGCCAGGCCGGCTTCTACCTCGGCTTGGGCGTGCAGCCCAACGTCGGCACGCCCAACGACGCGCTGGCGCTGATACTGTTCATGCTGGCCCTGCCGCCCTTCACGTTCTTCCTCGCCCCGCTGGGGGCGGCCGTCTCGCGCCGCCACGAGTTCGAGGCCGACGCCTTCGCCTGCGCGCAGGCCGACGGGCGCGACCTGGCGCGTGCGCTGGTCAAGCTGCACGAGGACAATGCGGCCACGCTGACGCCCGACCCCTGGTACGTGCGCTTCCACTATTCCCACCCACCGGCGGCCGAGCGGCTGGCTGCGCTGCCCGCCCCATGAGCACCACCGCCCTGCCCGATGCCGAGGTCGACACCCGCCTGGCCGACCTGCCCGGCTGGCGGCGTGTGGACGGCGCGCTGCACAAGCGCTTCGACTTCCCCGACTACCACCGCACGATGGCGTTCGTGAATGCGGTGGCGTGGATCGCCCACCAGGACGACCACCATCCCGACCTGTCTGTGCACTACGGCCATTGCGTGGTGTGCTGGTCGACGCATTCGGCCGGCGGCATCACCGCGCGCGACTTCGCCAGCGCGGCGAAGGTCGACGCGCTGCTGGCCAACCGCGCGCCTTGACCGCAGCGCAGCAGACCGGGCTGGTGGTGGCGGCACACGGCCGCCACCTGATCGTCGAGAGCGCCGACGGCAGCCATCGCCTGTGCCATCTTCGTGGCAAGAAGACCGAAGCCGTGGTCGGCGACCGCGTGCGCTGGGCCATCAGTGGCGACGAGGGCGTGGTCGAGGCGCTGGAGCCGCGCCGCAACCTGCTGTGGCGCCAGGACGAGTGGCGCAGCAAGGCCTTTGCCGCCAACCTCGACCGCATCCTGGTGCTGGTGGCGGGCGAACCGATGTTCTCCGAGTCGCAGCTGACGCGTGCCCTGGTGGCCGCGGCGCACGCGGGCATCGACACCGTCATCGGCCTGAACAAGACCGACCTGCCGGCGGCGGACACGGCACGCGAGCGCCTGGCACCCTACCGCGCCATGGGCGTGCCGGTGGTCGAACTCGCGCTCAAGGCGCGCCCGGCGGAATCGCTGGCCGCGCTGCAGCCCTTGCTGGCGAGCAGGACCACCCTGGTGCTCGGTCCCAGCGGTGCAGGCAAGAGCACGCTGATCAACCGCGCCGTGCCCGGCGCCGACGCCCAGGTGGGCGAGATCTCCCAGGCCCTGGGCACCGGTCGGCACACCACCACCAGCACACGCTGGTACTGGCTGACCGGGCGCAACGGCGCGCTGATCGATTCACCCGGCTTCCAGGCCTTCGGCCTGCACCACGTGCCAGCCACCGATCTGGCGTCGCTGATGCCGGACCTGGCACCCCACCTGGGTGGCTGCCGCTTCTACAACTGCACGCATCGCCACGAGCCCGGCTGTGCCCTCAGGGCGGCGGCCGAGCGCGGCGTGATCGCGCCGTCGCGCTGGCGGCTGTATGGTGAACTGTTCGACGAACTCAGCGCGCCACAACGCTACTGAGCCTCGCGACGGTCAGGCCACCAGCGCTGCCACCGACAGCAGCGCCAGCAGCAGCAACCACAGCAGCACCGAGCGCCACACCAGGCCCACCACCGACTGCATGTGCCCCAGTTGCGGCGGCATGCCCGGCGTGGCGCCTTCGGCGCTGGCCAGATCGTCCTCGACGCCACTGGTGAAGGTCTTGGAACGGTCCGGCGTCACGCCGGGCGCCGCCGTGCCGCCCAGTTGCACACCCACGGCACCCGCCGCAGCCGCCAGGATGATGCCCTCGTTGGCGTGACGCCAGAGCACCGCATCGCGCCGCCAGCCGGCCACCGCCTCCTCGAAATTGCCGACGATGGCGAAGCCGAAGGCCGTCATGCGGGCCGGCACGTGGTCGATGCGGCTGAAGGCGCGCTGCGCCACCGCGAGCAGGCCCTCGTTGGCGGGGGCGTCCATCGCGCGGTGCCGGTAGCCCCAGTAGCGGCTGGCGAACTCGGCCATGCGGTAGAAGACCGCGCCCGCCGGGCCGAGGCCCAGCGCGGCCAGCAGCACGAACCAGAAGAACACGCCGAAGACATGCCGGTGCGCCGCCAGCAGCGCGTGCTCGATCACGTGGCGCAGCAGATCGGTGCGCGGCAGCTCGCTGGCGTCCAGGTGCCGCCACTCGGCCAGCAGCCGGCGCGCCTCGACCTCGTCACCCCGCGTGAGCGCCTCGCGGATGTCGGTGAAGAAGTGGCTGAACTGGCGGAACCCCAGCGTGAGGTACAGCAGCGCGGCCATCAGCAGCAGCCCGGCCACGGCCGACCAGTGGTTGACCCACCACCAGCCCACGGCCACAGCCACGGTCGGCGTGAACACGCCGATCGTCCACACCACCCAGGCGTGGTGCGGCTTGCCGGCATCGAAGGTGCGGCCCGTCCAGCCCACCCAGGCCACCAGGGCGTGGTGGATCGGGTTGTCGCGCGGCAGCGGCTTGACCTGCTCGATCAGGAGCGCGAACAGGACCGCAAAGAAGCTCATTGGTGCAAATGATAGCGAGCGGGCCGGCGGGCCTGGTGCCCCACCCCGGCGCCGCCGTTCAACGCACCAGGAAGGCGTAGAGGTTGCGCAACATGGCAGCCGTGGCGCCCCAGATGAAGTACTCGCCGCCAGGGCCCTGCCAGGGCATCGACAGGAAGCGGCGGCGGATGCCTTCCATCTCCCACTCGTGCCGTCGGTGGTGGGCCGGGTTCATCAGGAAGGACAGCGGCACCTCGAAGGCCTCGTCGACCTCGAACGGATCGGGCTGCAGGTCGAAGGGCGGCCGCACCAGGGCCACCACCGGCGTCACGACATAGCTCGTCACCGTCGTGTAGGTCGGCAGGTGCCCGAGGACCTCGACCTGGGCAGGCACCAGGCCCACCTCCTCCTGCGCTTCGCGCAACGCGGTGGCGGCAGGGTCGGCATCCTCCGGCTCGGCGCGCCCGCCCGGGAAGCTGATCTGGCCTGCGTGGTCGCGCAGGTGCGCGGTGCGTCGCGTCAGCAGCACGTGCAGCCCGTCGTCGCGAGCCACCAGCGGCATGAGCACCGACGCCGCCATCGGATCCCTGGCGCCGAGGCGCCCGCCATCGCCAGGCCATTCCGGCGTCCACAGCGGCGCGTCGGGCAGACGCGCCCGCAGGAACTCGGTGGCCAGGCGTTCGGCTGGCACTGGCGGCAGATGGGCATCGGTGCCCGCCACCGGGACGGCCTTCGGATCGACGATGCGCGGCACCGTGCTCATGGGCAACTCGATCGACCATGCAAAAGGCCGCCCTGCCGGGCGGCCTTCATATGCGACATGGGCGCCAGGCCCACCGTCAGGCCAGCTTCTCCTTGATGCGGGCCGACTTGCCGCTGCGCTCGCGCAGGTAGTACAGCTTGGCGCGGCGCACGTCGCCGCGGCGCTTGACCTCGATCTTGGCGATCAGCGGGCTGTAGAGCTGGAAGGTGCGCTCCACGCCTTCGCCGCTGGAGATCTTGCGCACGATGAAGCTGCTGTTCAGGCCGCGGTTGCGCTTGGCGATGACGACGCCTTCGTAGGCCTGCACGCGCTTGCGGGTGCCTTCGACGACGTTGACGCTGACGATCACGGTGTCGCCGGGGGCGAAGGCTGGGATGGTCTTGTTCAGGCGAGCAATCTCTTCCTGCTCGAGGGTGGCGATCAGATCCAAGGGGTTCTCCATCACGATCATGGCCACCCGGGTTGAATCGGTTTTGGTGGGTGCCAGAGGATCGAAAAGCCTTCCATTATAGCCCGAGAGTGGTCAGGAAGCGCTCATCCTCCCGGCTCAGCCGTCCTGCGGCGCGTGCAGCCTCGATCAGGTCGGGCCGGCGGCGGGCTGTCAGCGCCAGCGACTGCTCGCGCCGCCAGCGTGCGATGCGCGCGTGGTGGCCGGACAGCAGAACCTCCGGCACACCATCGCTTGCCCCGTCGGCGCGCGGCAATTGCACCGGCCGACTGTAGGCCGGGCCTTCGAGCAGGCCATCGGAAAAGCTGTCCTGCTCGTGCGAGGGGGCCGACAGCACGCCGGGCTGCAGCCGAGCCACCGCGTCCAGCAGCACCAGCGCCGCCAGTTCGCCGCCGGAGATCACGTAGTCGCCGAGGCTGATCTGGTGCGTGACGTGCCGGTCCAGCACGCGCTGGTCGATGCCCTCGTATCGGCCGCACAGCAAAACGGCGCCGTCGCCCGCGGCGAACTGGTGCACCTGTGCCTGGTCCAGGCGCTGGCCGGCTGGCGTGAAGTGCACCACCGCGGGTGGCGCACCCCGCTCCGCCCGGACAGCCGCCAGCGCCGCTTCCAGCGGCTCGGCCAGCATCACCATGCCCGGGCCGCCGCCGAAGGGGCGGTCGTCGACACGACGGTAGGCATCGACGGCGAAGTCCCGCAGCGGCCACAGCCGGACGTCGACCTGCCGTGTCTCGAACGCGCGCCGCGTGACCCCCTGCGTCAGGTGCGGGGCGAACAGTTCCGGGAAGATCGTGACGATGTCGAAGCGCATGCGGCCGTCAGAAGCGTCGGGCGCGGCGAACGGGCTTGGTTCAGACCGGCTCGCGGTCCCAGCCCGGGTCCCAGTCGACGTCGATGCGGCGTGCCGCGGTGTCGACGGCATCGACATAGGCCTCGACGAAAGGCACCATGCATTCGCCCTGACCGTCGTGGGCCGGCCGGATCACCAGCACGCAGTGCGGGCCTGTCTCGAGCAGGTGATCGACGCTGCCGAGTTCAGCGCCGGCGCGGTTGACCACGCGGCAGCCGATCAGGTCCACCCAATAGAACTCGCCGTCCTCCGGCGTTGGGAAGCTGGCTCGGGAGACCAGGACGCGTGCACCCTTCAGGGCTTCGGCGGCATCACGGTCGTCCAATTCCTGGGCGGTGGCGACGACGTGGTCCCCCTGCTCGCGCGCCGAGACGATGCGCAGCAACGTCGGCAGCACCGTGGGTGCGCCGGGCTTGCGGGTCGCCGGAGGCTCGATGAACCAGCGTTTGGTGGAGAACAGCGCCTGCGGGTCGGCGGCGAAAGGCAACACCTTGATCGCCCCCTTGATGCCCCAGGCGCCAGCGACGCGGCCGACTTCGACCGCGTCGTCGGGACGCTCCGGTGGCGGCGCCGACACACTCGACGCGACGGTCACCGCAGCGCCCGGGTGCAGTTAGCGGTCAGGCCGCGGCCGGTGCGGCCGCCTTCTGGGCCTCGCCGACCAGGCGGGCCACGGTGGGCGACAGTTGGGCGCCCACGCTGGCCCAATGGCTGACGCGGTCCTGCGCCACACGCAGCTTCTCGGCCGCGCCCGAGGCCACGGGGTTGTAGAAACCCACGCGCTCGATGAAACGGCCGTCGCGACGCTCGCGCGAGTCGGCGACGACGATGTTGTAGAACGGGCGCTTCTTGGAACCGCCACGGGCCAGTCGGATCACGACCATGGATATCCTCGCTATTGCCTGAGGCCCGAGGCGCACCTTCCGGGGCGGCGCCAGGCCGGCTGGACTGCCAAGCGCAGGGACACGTGCTGCGCGGCAGGCCGGAACATTCGGCCACGTAGATACGCCCCGGTGTCCTCCGGGGCCGCTGCCGAAAACCGCGCATTATAGACTCCGCGGTCTCACGTTCGACAAGGCCTCCCGTGCGCATCCGCCCCAGCCAGCCGGCCGACCTGCCGGCCATCACCGCCATCTACGCCCACCACGTGCTGCATGGCACCGGCACCTTCGAGCTGGAACCACCGGACGAGGCGGAGATGGCGCGGCGCATTGCCGACGTCACCGGCAAGGGCCTGCCCTGGCTGGTGGCCGAGGCCCAGCCCGCTGGTGACGTGCTGGGCTACGCCTATGCCAACCACTTCCGCCCGCGCCGCGCCTACCGCTTCTGCGTGGAGGACTCGATCTACCTGGCCCCGCGTGCCCAGGGTCAGCGCATCGGCCGCCTGCTGCTGGCCGAACTGATGGCGCGCTGCGAGGCCCTGGGGGCCCGCCAGATGCTGGCCGTGATCGGCGATGCCGCCAATGCCGGCTCGATCGGCGTGCACCGTGCGCTGGGTTTCGAGCACACCGGCGTGCTGAAGGCCTCGGGCTGGAAGTTCGACCGCTGGCTGGACGTGATCCTGATGCAGAAGGCCCTGGGCCCTGGCGACAGCTGCGACCCGGTCGACACGGTGCTGGCCTGATGCGCTCGAAGACCATCGCCGTGTGGCTGGCGCTGCTGGGTGGCACGCTGGGCCTGCACCGGCTTTACCTGAAGGGGCTGGGCAACATCCCGGCCTGGCTGCACCTGCTGCCGACGAGCCTGGGCGTCTTCGGCCTGGAGCGCTTCATGGTCCTGGGCCAGGACGACCACCTGGCCTGGCTGCTGATGCCGCTGCTGGGCCTGATGATCGCCCAGGCCATGCTGCACGCCATCGTCTACGGGCTCACCCCGGACGAACGGTGGGCCGAGCGTTTCGCGCAACCCGTGCAGGCCAGCGGCTGGGGCGCCGTGCTGGGCGTGATCGCGGCGTTGCTGATCGGCGCCACCGTGCTGATGAGCAGCATCGCCTTCGGCGTGCAGAAGCTTTTCGAGTGGGAGCTCGAGCCAGCGCCGGCCACGGCGGCCGTTCAGGGCGCCAGTCGCGACACCGCCTGAGCCGCAGCGGTGGCGCGCCAGGGCGCCAGCGGACCCAGGCCGGGGATGACCAGCTCAGCCGCCAGTTCCGCCAGCGGTTCCAGCACGAAGGCGCGCAGGTGCAGGCGCGGATGCGGCAGGGTCAGTGCCGGCGTCTGCAGCACGGTATCGCCGTGCAGCAGCAGGTCCAGGTCCAGCGTGCGCGGCGCGTTGCGGTACGGCCGGGTGCGCCCGTGAGCGGCCTCGATGGCCTGCAACGCTGCCAGCAACGCGCCGGGTGACAGGCTGGTGTCCAGCGCGGCCACGGCGTTGACGTAGTCCGGCCCGCTCGACTCGATCGGGGCGCTTCGCCACAGCGAGGACCGCGCCACCAGCACCGATTGCGGCAGTGCCGCCAGAGCGTCGAAGGCCGCCGACAGCGTGGCCGGCGCGTCGCCCAGGTTGGCCCCCAGGCCCACCCAGGCACGCACCGGCAGGCTCAAGCGGCGCCCTCGGGGCCACCGCCGGTGGCCGGCGCACTGCCCTCCCCGGCGCCACCGCCAGGCTTGCGACGCCGGCGGCGGCGCTTGCGGGCCGGCGCGGCGGGCGCGTCGTTGTCTTCAGCTTCGGCCGAGTCGTCGCGCGGTGCCGGCGCGCCGCCCTCACCACGCACGGCCGACTTCGGCCCCTGCACGCGCCGCGGCCCGCGCTGGTGCGCCTCGCGGGCGGCGGCGATCATGGCCTCGCGGTCGTCGTCGCCGCCAAGTGCGAAGTCCTCCCACCACTCGGCCAGGTCGGTCCCGATCTCGCCGGCATCGCCCCGCAGCTTCAGGAAGTCGTAGCCGGCGCGGTAGCGTGGCGAGTCCACCAGCGAATAGGGCCCGTTGCCGAACCGGCGTTCGAAGCGCGGCTGCATCATCCAGATCTCGCGCATGTCCGCGGCCAGCTTGCCGCGGCCGGAGATGTCGCCGATGCGGGCGTCGAACACCGCGTCGATGGCCTGCTGCAGCGCCGGCATCGGCGGCTCGCCGCCGGCCTTCAGCGACGTCCAGCGCCCCTGCACCTCGTGCCACAGCAGGCAGGCGAGCAGGAAGCTCGGCGCCACCGGCTTGCCGGCGGCGACGCGGCGGTCGGTGTCGGCCAGTGCCAACTGCACGAAACGGTCGCCCTGCCCGCCCGCCTCGGCCTGGGCCAGCACCAGGTCCAGGATCGGGAACACGCCGTGCGGCAGGCGGTGTTCGCGCAGTTGCGTCAGGCTGGCCTGGGCGTGCCCGGTCTGCAGCAGCTTGACCATCTCGTCGAACAAACGCGAGATCGGGACGTTGGCCAGCAGCGCCGCATGCGGCGCGATCGCCTGGCGCGTGGCCGGGTCGAGCCCGAAACCCAGTTTGGCCGCGAAACGCACGGTGCGCACGATGCGCACGGGGTCCTCGCGGAACCGCGTGGGCGGGTCGCCGATCAGGCGCAGCACCTTGGCGCGCACGTCGGCCAGGCCGCCGTGGTAGTCGACCACGGTCTGCGTCAGCGGGTCGTAGTACATCGCATTGATCGTGAAGTCGCGGCGCGCCGCGTCCTCGATCTGCGGGCCCCAGACGTTGTCGCGGAGCACGCGGCCGGTGGCGTCCACGGCATGGCTCTTGCCGCTGAGCTCGGCCTTGGAGGTCTTCTCGTTGCCGGCGACGGCGTCGGCGGCGGCGGGGTCCAGCAGCGCCCGGAAGGTCGACACCTCGATCACCTCGTGCTCCCGGCCACGGCCGAAGATCACGTGCACCAGGCGGAAGCGCCGGCCAATGATGAAGGCGCGGCGGAACAGCGCCTTGACCTGCTCCGGCGTGGCGTCGGTGGCGACGTCGAAGTCCTTCGGCCGCAGGCCCACCAGCAGGTCGCGCACGGCGCCGCCGACGATGTAGGCTTCGTGCCCGGCCTCCTTGAGGGTGCGCACCACGCGCACGGCGTTGTCGTCCAGCAGCTTGGGGTCGATGCCGTGTTCGGCCGCCGGGATGTCCCGGCGCTGGCCCAGGGGCGGACCCGCGGGCACGGGGGGCGGTGCCGGGGACTTGCCCAGCAGCTTGCCGATGAGTTTCTTGATCATGTCTTGAAGAGGTGCAGGACCGGCCAGCCGCGCTCTGCGGCAATCGCCGCCAGGGCCGGCACCGGGTTGGTGGCCACGGGATGGCTGACGTGCTCGAGCAGCGGCAGGTCGTTGGTCGAATCGCTGTAGAACGTGCAGCGCTCGAAATCGGACAGCTGTTGGCCCAACGCGGCCAGCCATGCGTCCACACGCGCGATCTTGCCATCCCGGAACGCCGGCGTGCCGCGGATCGCGCCGGTCACCTGGCCTGCGCCGTCGCGCGCGAGTTCGGTGGCGATCAGGTGCTCGATGCCGAACAGGCCGGCGATTGGCCGCGTCACGAACTCGTTGGTGGCGGTGACGATGGCGATCAGGTCACCGGCATCCCTGTGCCGCTGCACCAGGGCCAGGGCCGCCGGATGCAGCGCCGGCCGTGCCACGTCGGCCAGGAAGCGTTCGGTGACATCGGCCAGTTCGGCCGTGCCGCGCCGGCGCCAGGGCGCGGTGGCGAAGTCCACGTAGGCGTCCATGTCCAACCGGCCGGCCAGGTAGTCGGCGTAGAAGCGGTCGTTGGCGCGGCGATGGGCCTCGCCGTCGGCCCAGCCGATGCGCACCAGGTATTCGCCGAAGGCATGGTCGGAGTCGGTGGGCAGCAGGGTGCCGTCGAGGTCGAACAGGGTCAGGTGGCGGGGCATCGGGTGGCGGTTCTGGGATGCTGGCACGTCACAGCGGCAGGTTCTCGTCGAGCATCTGGCGCACCAGCGGCACGGTGACGTGGCGCGAACGCGCCAGCGCGAATCGGTCCAGGTGGTCGAGCAGCTGCATCAGGTGGCGCAGGTCGCGGGTGAAGCGGGCCATCACGTAGTCCATGACCTCGTCGGCCAGGAAGATGCCGCGCCGGTCGGCCTCGCGGCGCAGCACCGCGCGCACCTGGGCCTCGCCCAAGGGCTGCACGGCGAAGGTGGGGCCCCAGCCCAGGCGGGTGCGCAGGTCCTCGCGCAGCGGCAGGTCCACCGGCGGCAGGCGGCCGGCAGCCGCGATCTGCACGCCGGCCGTGGCCGCGTCGACGAACCAGCGGAAGGCATCCGCCTGCGCCGCGTCGTCCAGTGTCTCGGCGTCGTCGATCAGCGCCAGCGTGGCATCGGCCGGCAGAACACGGCCAGGCTCGAAGTCACAGGCCAGCTGGCCGGCTCGCCGCACGCCGCCGGCCAGCGCCTGCAGCAGATGGCTCTTGCCGCATCCCGGTGGCCCCCAGAGATAGACCGGCGCACCGGGCATCTGCAGGCCACGCAGGTGGGCCAACACCGCGACATTGTCGCCGACCAGGAAGTCGTCGAAGGTCGGTGCGGCACGGCCACCGAGCGGCAGGGGCAGCTGGATCGGGGAGGCGGCCATCGTCAGTGCAGGGCGGCCGGTGGCGACTGCCGCCACCGGGCCAGCTGCCGGCGCAGCGCAGGCGCGTCATCGGCATCCGGGTGGGCGTGCAGGTACACGGCCAGGTCATCGCATGCACGATCCAGCCGGCCGAACTGGCCGTCGATGAGGGCACGGTCTCGGCGCTCCAGCGGGTCGTCGGGCAGCAGGGCCACCAGGCGCTCCTGCACGGACAGCAGCTGCGGCAGGTCGTGCGCCGCCTGGTGGATGGCCTTGAGGTTGCGCAGCATGCGCGCCAGGATGTCGCGTGGCGTGGCTGCCTGCAGGAACAGGCCCAGCGGCGGCTCGTCCTCGGCAGGCAGCGCCATGCGCCGACGCC
Organism: Rubrivivax albus; assembly: GCF_004016515.1. GTDB lineage: Bacteria > Pseudomonadota > Gammaproteobacteria > Burkholderiales > Burkholderiaceae_C > Rubrivivax > Rubrivivax albus. Next base: position 24,249 of record NZ_SACT01000009.1, on the reverse strand, counting down.
AGGGCTGCAGGCGTTCCTCGAGTTCGTCGCGGGACAGTGACCGGCCGCTGAACGGGTCCATCACCACCTCGCCCTGTGGCAGGTGCAGCTTGACCAGGAAGTGCCCGGGAAAGGACACGCCGCCGGCCGCCAGGCCGGCGTGCGCGGCCAGTTCCATGTAGAGCACCGCCAGCGTGATCGGGATGCCGCGCCGTCGCGCCAGGACCTGCGAGAGGTCGGAGTTCGCCGGGTCCTCGTAGTGGTTCAGGTTGCCGGCGAACCCGAGCTCCTGGAAGAAGTAGCGGTTCAGCATCTGCAGCCGCTGCAGCGCGCCGGCATCGGCCGGGAGGCGCCGGCGCAGCGCGTCACCCAGCGCGTCGACCTCGGCCAGCACGGCCTGGGTGTCCAGCGATGGCTGGGCGTGCTGGGCAATGGCCGCCGCAGCCTCCAGCAACGGCAGGCCATCGTCGTGCGCCACCAGCGCCGCGAAGTACTGCAGCGGTGTCGGTGGCGTGGTCAGGTCCAGCTTGACGGCCATGACTCACCCGCGGCGCAGGAAGGCTGCCAGGCGCAGGCCCGACAGGTGAAGCTGCACGAAGTACACCAGTGCCACCCCGCCCAGCACGGCGGCGATGACGCCCGCGCGTTGGCCGGCGTGGGCCTGCAGCGCGATCCAGTCGATCCGCTGCGCGGCCACGGCGAGCAGCCCGCCGAGCACGGCGCTGGCTGCCCCGACGCGCAGCGCGAAGCCGCCCCAGCCGGGCGCCGGCGTGTACAGCCCGCGACGGCGCAGCAGCACCAGCAGCGTGGCCGCGTTGAACAGCGCCGCGACACCGATAGACAAGGCCAGGCCCGCATGCCCCAGCCAGGGCACGAAGACGAGGTTCATGGCCTGCGTGAGCACCAAGGCCACCACCGCCACCTTCATCGGTGTCTTGACGTCCTCGCGCGCATAGAAGCCGGGCGCCAGGATCTTCAGGCCGATCAGGCCCAGCAGGCCGAAACCGTAGCCCTGCAACGCCATCACCGTCATCGCCACGTCGCGCGCCGAGAAGGCGCCATAGTGGAACAGCACCGCGATCAGCGCCTCGGGGAACACCAGCAGCGCGATCGCACAGGGCAGCGCCAGCACCAGCACCAGGCGCAGGCCCCAGTCGAGCAGGCCGGAATAGGCCTCGGCATCGCTGCCCGCTCGAGCGGCCGACAACTGCGGCAGCAGCACCACGCCCAGCGCCACGCCGAGCAGCGCGGTCGGGAACTCCATCAGGCGGTCGGCATAGGTCAGCCACGACACAGCGCCGACGCCGACATGGGAAGCGATCTGCGTGTTGATCACCAGCGACACCTGGGCCACCGACACGCCCAGCAGCGCCGGCGCCATCTGCCGCAGCACGCGTACCACGCCCGGGTGGCGCCACGCCGCCGCGATACGCCCCGGCAGCAGCGACACCCGCGGCAGCAGTCCCAGCCGGGCCAGTGCCGGCACCTGCACCGCCAGTTGCAGCAGACCACCGGCCATCACGCCCGCCGCCAGCGCCAGGATCGGGTCCCAGTCCCGGCGTTCGAAGGCCGGCGCGCCCCACCAGGCCGCCGCGATGAAGCACAGGTTCAGCAGCACCGGCGTCGCCGCGGGCACCGCAAAACGCTTCCAGGTGTTGAGGATGCCGGCGGCCAGCGCCACCAGGGACATGAAGCCGATGTACGGGAACATCAGCCGCGTCAGCAGTACGGCGGTGTCGAAGCGCTCCAGGCCCGAACCGATGAGCCAGACCAGCACCGGCGCGCCGGCAACACCCACCACGCACAGCCCCACCAGCGCCCAGGCCAGCAGGGTGGCCACGGCATCGACCAGGGCCTTGGTGGCCGCATCGCCCTCCTGGGTGCGCGTGGCGGCCAGCACCGGCACGAACGCCTGCGAGAATGCCCCTTCCGCGAAGAGCCGGCGGAACAGGTTGGGCAGGCGGAACGCCACATTGAAAGCATCGGTGGCGGCGCTGGCGCCGAAGGTGGCGGCCACCAGCTGTTCCCGCACCAGGCCCGTCACGCGCGAGGCAAGCGTCAGCAGCGAGACGATGGAGGCGGACTTCAGCAGGTTCATCGGAAGCGCGGCATTCTAGCGGGCCGCCCGGCCGTCATTGCACGGTCTGCTTCCGCATGCTATACTCGATGGTCTTTGCACCTAACGCACCTTACGAAGGTTCAACCCCTACAGCATGGCCACCTCGTCCAAAGCCAAGAAGAAGACTGTCCGCCTCGCCTCCGGCCGCAAGCGCGCGCGCCAGGACGTCAAGCTGAACGCGCACAACTCTTCCTTGCGCTCGCACTTCCGCACCGTCATCAAGAACGTGCAGAAGGCGGTGGCCGGCGGTGATGCCGACAAGGCGACCGACCTGTTCAAGCATGCGCAGAAGGTCATCGACTCGGTGGCCGACAAGGGCATCTTCCACAAGAACAAGGCCGCCCGCCACAAGAGCCGCCTGGCGGCCAAGGTGAAGGCGCTGGCGACCGCTGCCGCCTGACGCGGCTCGCCGCAGGCGCGCTGCCTGCACGCAAGAAGGGCCTGCACAGCAGGCCCTTTTGTCATTCGGGCATACGCCAGGGAGTCCGATCGTCGGCAGGCTCAATCGGCCGGCGCCGCGCCGTCGACGACGGTCAGGCCATTGTCACGGGCGAAGTTCATCACGAAGTCCCAGGCCATGGGTTCGATGCCGCGCAGGGCCTCGTCGACGATCACGCACTTCACGCCGCCCACCACGCGCGGAAAGCAGTACGGCGAATAGCCAATGTGCGCGCCGGGCCCTCCGGCCCCGCCGCCCGGCCTGAACGAGGACATGGCACCGGCCAGGCGTTCGGCCCAATCGCTGGGCCTGAACGGGCGACCGTCCTGCGTGACGCCTCGAATGGTGTATTGGCCGGTGCTGCTCATCGGAACCCGCGATTGTGCCCCGGTTCTGCTGCGTTGCAGCATCCACCCGGCTGCAGGCGCCTAGAATCATCGGCCTCCGACCCTGCGCAAGGACCTTGCCGATGACTGCACCGGACTCGACGACGCGGCCGATGCCCCACGTGCTCAACACCTATGGCCGGCTGCCGATCGCGCTCAGCCATGGCCAGGGCTGCCGCGTCTGGGACACCAACGGCAAGCGCTACCTGGACGGCCTGGGCGGCATCGCCGTCAACACGCTCGGCCACGCCCACCCCAAGCTGGTGCCGGCGCTGCAGGACCAGATCGGCAAGCTGATCCACTGCTCCAACTACTACGAGGTACCACTGCAGGAGCAGCTGGGCGCCAAGCTGTGCGCGCTGTCCGGGCTGTCGGGCGCCTTCTTCTGCAGCACCGGGCTGGAGGCGAACGAAGCCGCGCTGAAGCTGGCGCGCAAGTTCGGCCACGACAAGGGCATCGAGCGCCCGGAGATCATCGTCTACGAGGCAGCCTTCCACGGCCGTTCGATCGCCACGCTGTCGGCCACCGGCAACCCGAAGGTGCAGGCCGGCTTCGGCCCGCTGGTGGAAGGCTTCGTGCGTGTGCCGCTGAACGACCTGGCAGCGGTGGAGAAGGCCGCCCGCGACAACCCCAACGTGGTGGCCGTGTTCCTGGAGACCATCCAGGGCGAAGGCGGCATCCACCCGGCCCGCTGGGACTACCTGCAAGGCCTGCGCGCGCTGTGCGACCGCCAGGACTGGCTGCTGATGCTCGACGAGGTGCAGTGCGGCATCGGCCGCACCGGCAAGTGGTTCGCGCACCAGTGGGCCGGCGTGAAGCCCGACGTGATGCCGCTGGCCAAGGGCCTGGGCTCGGGCGTGCCGATCGGTGCCGTGGTCTGCGGTCCGAAGGCAGTGAACATCTTCGGGCCCGGCAACCACGGCACCACCTTTGGCGGCAACCCGCTGTCCATGCGTGCCGGCGTCGAGACACTGCGCATCATGGAGGAAGATGGCCTCCTGGAGAACGCAGCGGTCATCGGCGCGCGGCTGTCCGACGGCTTGAAGCGCGGCCTGGAAGGCGTCTCCGGCGTGAAGGAAGTGCGCGGCGCCGGCCTGATGATCGGCATCGAGCTCGACCGCCCCTGCGGCGCGATCCTGCAGCGCGCCGCCGACGCTGGCCTGATGCTCAGCGTCACCGCCGACCGCGTCGTGCGCCTGGTGCCGCCGCTGATCCTCAGCGCCGACGAGGCCGATCAGATCGTGCAGATCCTGGTACCGGTGATCCGGGACTTCCTTTCAGAATGAGTACCCCCCAGCTCGCTCCGTTCGCAGCCCCCCACGGGGGCGCGTCGGCCCCTTCGGGCGGCCGTGCGGAGCCGACATGAAACCCGGCGACACGCTGATGAAGCACTACCTGCAGTTCAAGGACTTCCGCGCCGAGGAATACGCCTACCTGCTTGAGCGCACGCGCATCATCAAGACGCGCTTCAAGAACTACGAGAAGTACCAGCCGCTGGTGGACCGCACGCTGGCGATGATCTTCGAGAAGGCCAGCACGCGCACCCGCGTCAGCTTCGAGGCCGGCATGTACCAGATGGGCGGCTCGGTGGTGCACCTGACCACCGGCGACAGCCAGCTCGGCCGCGCCGAGCCCATCGAGGACAGCGCGCGCGTCATCAGCCGCATGGTCGACCTGGTGATGATCCGCACCTACGAGCAGGCCAAGCTCGAGGCCTTCGCGGCGCATTCACGCGTGCCGGTGATCAACGGCCTGACCAACGAATACCACCCCTGCCAGATTCTGGCCGACATCTTCACCTTCATCGAGCACCGGGGATCCATCCAGGGCAAGGTGGTGGCATGGGTCGGCGACGGCAACAACATGGCCAACACCTGGCTGCAGGCGGCCGACATCCTGGGCTTCACGCTGCACGTGAGCACGCCCGGCGGCTACGAGATCGACCCGGCGGTCGCCGGCGTCCAGAACCCCGGCTGCCTGAAGCTTTTCAAGAGCCCGGCCGCCGCCTGCGCCGGCGCGCACCTGGTGACCACGGACGTCTGGACCAGCATGGGCTACGAGGCCGAGAACGAAGCCCGCCGCGCCGCCTTTGCCGACTGGTGCGTCGACGTGCAGATGATGCAGCTGGCGCAGCCCGACGCGCTGTTCATGCACTGCCTTCCCGCCCACCGTGGCGAGGAAGTGGCCGCCGAGGTCATCGACGGCCCGCAGAGCGTGGTCTGGGACGAGGCGGAGAACCGCATGCACGTGCAGAAGGCCCTGATGGAATACCTGCTGATCGGCCGCGTGGGCTGAGCCCGGACGCAGAACAGTCCCTGCGGACTGTTCTGCGCCTGGCGAAGCGACCGAGCTCTGCGAGGTCGTGGGAGCCCCCTCCAGAACAGTCCCTGCCGACTGCTCCGCGCCGGGCGAAGCGACCGAGCTCATCGCGGTCGTGGGAAGCCACGACGCCCCGCCGAGTGGGGCCTACCGAGCCCCCAAGCTGCGGTCCAGTTCGAACACCGACGGTGCCTCTGGCCCCAGGCGCTGTACAAGCTCGTCGCGCAGCCGGGTCGCCAGGTCGGTGGCCTCCGGCGACGCGGTCGCCACGAAGGGCGGCAGGCCCAGCAGGGCCTCGGCCACCTGGCGCCGGTGGTGCCCGATGCGGCGCATGGCCGCCCCTTCCGCCGTCAGCGCGCGCCCCTCCTCACGCCGGCCCTGCATCGCCACGGCACGACCCAGCACGATCAGCACGTCCTCGGTCGGTGCCCGGTGCAGGTTCTCGCCGACCCGGGCCACCCGCAGTGCCTCGCGCAGGTGGCGCTCCGCCGATGCCGGCTGCCCATCCGCCAGCGCGATGCGGCCGAGCATCAGGTGCGAGCGCACGAGGTCGCCATGGTCGGCCGGCAGCACCTCGCGCCGGATCGACAGCGAAAGCTCGGTCATCTGCCGGGCTTCCGTCAACCGCCCCTGGTGCATCAGCGCCAGACCGTGCCAGTCCAGGGAACCCGCCGTCCAGCGGTGTCGTTCACCGGCGTGCCTGCGGTCGGTGGCCAGCGATTCCGCCGTGAGCCGGGCCGCCTCGTCGATCTGTCCACGCTCGATCAGCAGGCCCGCCAGCAGCCGCTGCGCACCGGCCAGCAAGGGATGCCCCCGATCGCCATAGGCGGCCAGCAGACGCTGCAGCGCCTCGCGGGCCGCCGCCTCCGCGGCTTCGATGGCACCCCGTTCGTAGTGCACCAGGGCCACGTGCCGCAGCAGCTCGCCAAGCCGGACATCGGGCGCCTTCATGCGCCGCCGCATGGCCACGGTCTCTTCGTACAGGGTCAGGGCCTCGTCGAGTTGACCGGTCGAGTACAGGTTGTAGGCCAGGTAGAAAATGGCGTTGGCCAGGCCCTCGCTGTCGCGGCCGCCGTCGAGCCCGCGCAGCGTGGCCAGCGCGCGGCGGAACACCGGCTCGGCGTCGGCGTGTCGGCGCAGCGCGTTGTACGAGGCACCCAGCAGCACCTGCGCGTCGGCCTGCTCGGCCGGTGTGCCGACCTCCCGCCACATGGTCTCGGCCTGCAGCGCCCAGTCCAGCGAGGCATCGAGCTCGCCTTGGTCGTGCGTGATGTCCGACAGCGACGACAGCACGCGGGCCACCTCACGGTGCGGGCCGGTGTGCTGCGACCGCAGCAGCTGCAGCGCCGACTGGTGCATCTGCAGCGCCTGCTCGTAAGCGCTCCAGCTGTGGTACGCCCGCCCCAGCGCACTGCGCAGCCGGCCGGCCACCTCGGGATCGGCCTGCAGTTCGGCCTCGATGCGCCCGGCTGCCTTGTCCAGCAGGTCGCGCACGGTGACGTCCCGCGCGGCGCCCTCTTCCGCCTGCGTGCTCTCCAGCAGCGTGGCCGTGAAGTCGGCCGTGCGCTGGGCGCTGCGCTCGGCGGCCAGGGCACGGTTGCGCTCGTCGGCCAGCCGCCAGGTGAAAGCCGCCGTCCCGCCCACGGCCAGCACGATGGCGACCGCGGACACCGGCACGCTCACCGGGTGCCGGCGCAGGAACTTGCTGCCGCGGTACATCAGCGTGTCGCGCCGCGCCTGCACGGGCCGGTGCGCCAGGAAGCGCTCGATGTCCTGCGCCAGCGCCTGCGCGCTCTCGTAGCGTCGCTCCGGCTCCTTGCGCAGCGCCATCAGCACGATGTTGTCCAGGTCGCCCTGCAACTCGCGCGCCAGGCGCTCGGGCGACAGCCGCCCGCCGCGCTCACCCTGTGCCTGCAGGCGGCGGCTGCTGCCGTCGGAGACAGCATCGCTGGGCCGCGGCGGCTCGGTCTCCACGATGGCACGGGCCAGCGCCGCCGGGTTGCCCGGCGTGTCGGCATGCGGCAGGCGCCCGGTCAGCAGGTCGTAGAGCAGCACGCCCAGGGCATAGACGTCGGTGGCCGTCGTCACCGGCCCGCCGGTCACCTGCTCCGGGGCCGCGTGGCTGGGCGTCAGCAGGCGCTCGCCGCTGCGCGTGACGCCCTCGGCGTCGAGCAGCCGCGCAATGCCGAAGTCCAGCAGCTTGGGGACGCCGCTGCCATCGACGAGGATGTTGCTCGGCTTCAGGTCGCGGTGCACGACGAGGTTGCGGTGCGCGTGGTCCACGGCACGACAAACCTGCGCGAACAGGCGCAGGCGTGCCGCGGTGCCCAGGCCCTGGTGCTGGCACCAGGCGTCGATGGGTTCGCCGTCGACGAACTCCATCACCAGGTAGGGCGCGCCGTCGGCGGTGGTGCCACCGTCGAGCAGGCGCGCGATATGCGGGTGCGTCAGCCGGGCCAGGATCTGACGCTCTGCCGCCAGGCGGGCCCGCGAGTCGTCGCCGACCAGCGCGGGGTTCAGCAACTTGACCGCCGCCACCTGTTCGTACTGGTCGTCGGCACGCTCGGCAAGGTAGACCGCGCCCATGCCACCGTCGGCCAGATGCGCGGTGATGCGCCACGGGCCCAGGCGCTCCCCGACGAGGCCGCGCCGACCCTCGGCCACCCACTGTGCCGCGGCTTGCGCCACGGCGGCGGGCACGGGGTCCTGACCCTTGGATGCATCCGTGGCGGCGTCCGCCTGGAGCAGGCTGCGCAGGGCATCGGCCAGCGCCGCGTCCGTGCCGCAGGCCTTCGCGATGTATTCGGCGCGCGCCGGCTCCGCCAGGTCCACGGCCTCGGCGAACAACGCCTGCAGCCGGCGCCAGCGGGTTTCGTCCATCGTCACGGTGGTGGGTTGGTGCGGCAGCCGGGCAGCCGGCCTTCACCCCGGACCATAGACCATGGCGCCGAGGCTCCACCCGCTCGGGCGCGGTTCAGGCCCAACCCGCGCGGACCTGGCGCGGGCCAGTGCCACGGGAGACCCGCAGGACGGCGCGGCGGCGTGCTCAGTACGTCGCGCGCCCGCCGGTGATGTCGAACACGGCGCCGGTGCTGAAGCTGCAGTCGTCACTGCACAGCCAGGCCACCATGGCGGCGATCTCCTCGGGCATCAGGAAGCGGCCCATCGGGATCTTGCCCAGCATGTAGTCGATGTGCTGCTGGGTCATCTGCTCGAACATCGCGGTCTTGGCCACCGCCGGCGTGATGGCGTTGACCAGCACGCCCGACGTGGCCAGTTCCTTGGCCAGCGACTTGGTCAGCGCGATCAGGCCCGCCTTGCTGGCGCTGTAGTGGCTGGCGTTGGGGTTGCCTTCCTTGCCGGCGACGGACGCAATGTTGACGATGCGCCCACGGCCCGCGGCCTTCATGCGCGGGGCCACATGGCGGCAGGTCAGGTACGGCGCGATCAGGTTCACCTCGATCACGCGCCGCCACACCACCGGGTCGAGCTCCCAGGTGGTGGCGTTGCCGCCGGTGATGCCGGCGTTGTTGACCAGGATGTCGATGGCCGGCAGCGCCGCGGTGGCCGCGGCCACGGCCGCATCGTCGGTCAACTCCACGACACGCCCGCTGACGGTGCCCGACTTGCCGAGCTCGGCACACGCGGCGTCCAGCTTCGCCGCATCGATGTCCCAGATCACCACCTGCGCGCCGCTGGCCAGCAGGCGTTCGCAGGTGGCGTAGCCGATGCCCTGGGCACCGCCGGTGATCACGGCCACGCGGCCGGTCAGGTCGTAGGTGTTCACTGCAACCCCCTCAGCGCCGTCGGGTGCGCGGCGTGGTCGTCGATGTACTGGCGGATGATGGTGGCAAAGTCCGGCTCGGGCCGCAGGCCCAGGGCCGCCGCACGCTCGGCGGTGGCGCCGCGGGACCAGCCGGCCACGATGCCGGCGATGCGCTCGTCGCGCTCGAAACGCACGCGGGCGCGCACGGCCGGGCCGGCCACCGCCTCCAGCGCGTCGAGCATCTGGCGCACGGTGACGTTCACCGCCGGCAGGTTCAGCGCCAGGCGGCCGCCGAAGGCCTCGCGGGACGCCTCGTAGACGGTGATCAGGCCATCCACCGTGGCGCGCACCGAGGTCAGCGGATGCGACACCGTGTCGTCCACCGGGCAGATGGCTTCTTCCCCTGCCAGCGGCTCGCGGATGATGCCGCTGAAGAACGAACTGGCGGCGCCGTTGGGCCGCCCCGGGCGCACCGCCACCGTCATCAGCCGCGCGCTGCGGCCATCGACGAAGCCCTTGCGCGTCCAGTCGGCGATCAGGTGCTCGCACACCAGCTTGTGTGTGCCATAGCTGGTCTGCGGGGCCGGCAACGTGGTGTCGGTCACCAGCGCCGGCAAGGGCACCGACGCGTCGGGCCCGAAGACCGCCACCGAGCTGCTGAACACCAGCCGCGCCGGCGCATGCCCGGCCTCGACACGGGCGCGCAGCGCGTCCAGCAGCGCCCGCGTGGTGTCGAGGTTGCTGCGCAGGCCGAGGTCGAAATCCGCCTCGCATTCGCCGGACACGGCCGAGGCCAGGTGGAACACGCCGTCGAAGGCCTCGTCCTTCAGCGCGCCGACCTGAGACAACAGCGGCCCCGTGCGCACCTCGACGCGTACATCGGCGGCCAGATCCGCCGGCGGGGCTGCCTGGTCGGCGATCACGATGCGTTCGATCGCCCGACCCTGAAGCTCGCCGCGTGCCAGCAGCGCGCGCACCAGGCGCGCACCGACGAATCCGGCACCGCCGGTGACCATCAGCTTCATCTCATCACCTTCATGCCTTGACGCGCCTGCCCGCCTTGACTGGTGCCGGCGCACGCAGGCTGACCGGCGGCGCCGCCAGCGATGGCAGCCTGCGACGCGATGCCAGCACGAGGTCGATGTCCTCGGCCGCACCGTCGATCAGCACCAGGATCGCCTTCTCCGCCTTAGCCGGCTGGCGCGCGATCACCGCATCGAGCACGGCGCGGTGCAGCGGCAGCGATTCGCGCGTGCCGTCGGGCTTGCTGGTGGAGATCTCGAAGCTGGTTCGCAGCAGCGCCCCGATGGCCTTGCTCATCTGCACCATCATGCGGTTGCGGCAGGCGCGCAGCAGGCCCTGGTGGAAGCGCAGGTCGTGCGTGACGTAGTCGCCGCCTTCCTCGATGGCCTGCTTCATGCCGGCATAGGCGTCCTCGATGGCAGCGATGTCGGCGGCCGTGGCACGCTCGGCTGCCAGGCGCACCGCCGCGGGTTCCACCACGCGGCGCAGTTCCTGCAGGTCGCGCAGGAACTCCTTGGACAGGCCGGCCTTGCTCTGCCAGGCCACGAGGTCCGGGTCGAACCAGTTCCACTGCTCGGCCGGCAGCACGCGTGTGCCCACCTTGGGCCCGGTGCTGAGCATGCCCTTGGCCACCAGCGACTTGATGGCCTCACGCACCACGGTGCGGCTGACGCCGAAGGCCTCGCACAGCTGCGGCTCCGGCGGGATGCTGCTGCCCACGGGGTGGCGGCCGGCGACGATGGCCTCGCCCAGCGCGTGCAGCGTGTGGCCATGGACGTTGCGCACCGGGGGCTTCACGGCGCCCCCCGCACGAAGGCCGTGACCAGCGGATCGGGCCCCACCTGGCGGCTCCAGTGGCCATGCAACGCGGCGTCGAATGTCGCGCCCTCGGGCAGCGTGTCGGCGGAAAAGAAGTGCTCGCCGGGCCCGAAGACGCGGCTGCTGCCGTCCTGCAGGCCGATCTCCATCCGACCGCGCAGGATGAACACCCACTGCGGCGTGCCGGTGCAGTGGAAGCTGCTGCGGAAACCCACGGGGCTCTCGCGCAGCTGCAGGCCGCCGCCGGGCATCAGGGCCGACAGCCGCGCCTGCGGCGTGCCCTCGTCCAGCGGCACGTCCTGCTCGCGGAAGCGTGCCCGACCGTCGGTGTCGGTGAAGAGGATGACCTGGGTGAATGTCGCCATGGTCGCCATCATGCCCGGTGCATCGGGCTCACAGCGTGGCCGTCACGCCGCCGTCCACGTACAGGATGTGCCCGTTCACGAAACGACTGGCGTCGCTGGCCAGGAAGACCACGGCCGGGGCCAGGTCCTCCACCTCGCCCCAGCGGCGGCTGGGCGTGCGGCCGATGAGCCAGCGGTTGAAGGCCTCGTCGGCCGCCAGGGGCGCGGTCAGCTCGGTGCGGAAGTAGCCCGGGCCGATGCCGTTGACGTTGATGCCCAGCGGCCCGAGGTCGATGGCCATGCCCTTGGTCAGCATCTTCACCGCACCCTTGCTGGCGGTGTAGGCCGCCGTGCCCGGCCGCCCCAGCTCGCTCATCACCGAGCAGGTGTTGATGATGCGCCCGGCCCCGCGCGCCACCATGCGGCGGGCCACGATCTGGCCGACAACGAACAGGCTGTCCACGTTCAGGCGCAGGATGGCCTGCCAGTCGGCCGCGGGCTGCTCGTGGAAGGCCCCGCGGCGCGTCATGCCGGCGTTGTTGACCAGCACGTGGATGGGGCCTATCCGGGCCTCGATGTCGGCCACGGCCGCTTCCACCGCCGCGGCATCGGTGACGTCGAAGGCGCGCGCGTGCGCCTGCAGCCCTTCGGCCGCCAGCGTCGCACGCGCTGTTTCGAGCCGCGCGGCGTCGCGTGCGTTGAGCACCACGGTGGCGCCCGCCTGGGCCAGGCCGCGCGCCAGCGCCAGGCCGATGCCGGTGGACGAGCCGGTGACCAGGGCCACGCGGCCGTCGAGGCGGAAGGTGTCGGCGTTGATCATGAAGGGTTCTCCAGGGCCTGCAGTGCCTGCAGTGCCTGCTCGACCAGCCGGGGTGGCGCCAGGGCGATGTCCAGCCGGATCGGGGCTTCGTCGTCGCCCGGCGGCTCCAGCGTGTCAAGCTGGCTCTCCAGCAGCGACGGCGGCATGTAGTGCCCGCTGCGGCTGCCCAGCCGCTGCGCCAGCAACGCGCGGTCGCCATGCAGGAACACAAAGCGCAGGTCCGGCGCGCCGGCACGCAGCAGGTCGCGGTAGATGCGCTTGAGCGCCGAGCAAGAGGCCACCACGCCACTGGCCTCGGCGGTCGGGTTGTTGAGTTGTTCGGCCACGGCCTGCAGCCAGCCGTGGCGGTCGGCGTCGGTCAGCGGAACGCCAGCGGCCATCTTGGCCACGTTGCGGTCGGAATGCAGCGCGTCGCCTTCGACGAAGTTCACGCCCAGCCGCTCCGCGAGCAGCCGGCCCACCGTGCTCTTGCCGCAGCCGCTGACCCCCATCACCACCACCCGTGGCGCGCCGCGCACGGCATCACCCCAGGCGCGCGCCACCGGCGCGGTCGAAGACGTGGGCCTTGGCGCCGTCCAGTGCCAGGTGCACGGTGTCGCCGGCGCGTGCCTCGGTGCGCCCGTGCATCACCACGGTCATGTCCTGCCCGCCCACGCGCAGCAGCAGTTCGGTCTCCGCACCCGTGGGCTCCACCACCACCACCTCCGCAGCAATGCCGTCCGTGGCCAGCGCCAGGTCGGTCGGCCGGATGCCGTAGTGCACGTCCTGCCCTTCCCGGCCCACACCAGCCGGCAGCGGCCAGCGGGCGCCCAGTGCCTCCACCATGCCGCTGCGCACCGTGCCGTCGAACACGTTCATCGCCGGGCTGCCGATGAACTGGGCGACGAAGAGGTTGCCCGGGCGGTCGAAGAGTTCCAGCGGGGTGCCGATCTGCTCGACGATGCCGTCGTGCATGACGACGATGCGGTCGGCCATCGTCATCGCCTCGATCTGGTCGTGGGTGACATAGACCGTGGTCGTCTTCAGCCGCTGGTGCAGGGCCTTGATCTCGGCGCGCATGGCCACGCGCAGCTTGGCGTCGAGGTTGCTCAGCGGCTCGTCGAACAGGAAGACCTTGGGCTTGCGCACGATGGCACGCCCCATGGCCACGCGCTGGCGCTGCCCCCCGGAGAGCTCGCGCGGGTAGCGGTCGAGCAGCTTGTCCAGGTTGAGGATGCGCGCCGCGTCGTCCACGCGCCGCGCGATGTCGGCCGGGTCGGCCTTGCGCAGGCGCAGGCTGAAGCCCATGTTCTCGCGTACCGTCATGTGCGGGTACAGCGCATAGCTCTGGAAGACCATCGCGATGTCGCGGTCCTTGGACTCCAGGTCGTTGACCACGGTGTCGTCGATCAGGATCTCGCCGCCGGAGATCTCCTCCAGGCCCGCGAGCATGCGCAGCAGCGTGCTCTTGCCGCAGCCCGACGGCCCCACGAGCACGACGAACTCGCCATCGGTGATCTGGAACTCGATGCCGTGGATGACCTTGACCCGGCCGTAGCTCTTCTGGATGTCGCGGAAAGTGACGCTTGCCATCAGCTTTTCACGGCGCCTGCGGTGAGGCCCGAGACCATGTAGCGCTTGAACGCGTAGTAGATCGCCGCCGGTGGCAGCGCGTAGACGAAGCCGGTGGCCATCAGCAACTCCCACGGCGAGTCGTCGGCCGCCAGGAAGTTGCCGAGCGCCACGGCCAGCGTGAGATCCGTTTCCTTGCTCAACAGCAGGAAGCCGTAGAGGTATTCGTTCCAGGCCAGCAGCAGCGCATAGGTGCCCACCGCCACCAGGGACGGCACCATCAGCGGCACGTAGACCAGGCGGAACAGCTGCAGCGGCGACGCGCCGTCGATGCGCGCCGCCTCGTCCAGTTCCCAGGGCAGCTTGTCGCTGGCCTGCTTGAGCACCCAGATGCAGTACGGCGAGGCGATGGTCACCATCGCCAGCACCATGGACCACTTGCTGTTGAGCAGGCCGTAGTTGGCCATGGTCTTGTACATGGGCACGGCCAGGAAGGCCGCCGGGATGAAGTAGGTGAACAGCGCCAGGTTCATCACCGTACGCCCGCCGGGCACGCGCAGCCGGCTGATGGCGAAGGCGGCGCAGGTGGCGATGATCAGCGTGAGCACACCGACCCCCACGGCGATCAGCAGCGAGTTGCCCAGCTGAAGCCAGAAGTGGTTCAGGTAGAAGTGCTGCTGCTGGAACACCGTGGTGAAGTTCTGCATCGTCGGGTGATCGGGCCACAGCCTGCCGCTGGTGGCGGTGTCACGCGGCGAGATCGCGAACAGGAACAGGTGGTAGACCGGGATCAGCGTCCACAGCAGCACCGGGATGCCCACCAGCAGCAGCTGGGCTTCCCGGCTCGCCTTGCGCCAGCTGAACTTCATGGCGTTCTCCGCGCGGCCGCGCTCACTTGCTCAGCCGTTTCATCATCACGTAGACCAGCGGCAGCACCAGCGGCAGCGCCACCACGATGGACGCCATGGCCAGTTCCACCTGGTCCAGCCGCAGGTAGCGAATGCCTAGCGTCGCAAGCACGTGCGTCAGGTCGGCCGGGCCACCGCCGGTGAGCAGGTAGACGCTGTTGAAGTCGCCCAGCGTCCAGATCATCGACAGGATGGTGGAGGTGAGGTAGAGCCCCTTCATCGCCGGCCAGGTGATGAAGCGGAACTTCTGCCAGCGCGAGGCGCCGTCGACGCTGGCCGCCTCGTACTGTTCGGTCGGGATCGCCAACCGGCCGGCCACCAGGATCAGCGTCCAGAAGGGCAGCGACTTCCAGATGTGCATCAGCATCGACAGGCTGAAGGCCAGCGTTGGGTCGTTCAGCCAGTTCGGACCATCCAGCGCCGTCAGCTTGAAATAGAGCGTGTTGATCACGCCCCACTCCGGGTTCAGCATGAACCGCACCGACAGGATGGTCGGGATCGAAGGCGCGGCCCAGGGCAGGATGAAGACCAGCGCGACGATCTTGATCCACCACCGGGACTGCACGAAGAAGCCGGACAGGCCCAGCGCGATCATCATCTTCAGGTTGACCGCCACGACGAGAAATACCACCGTGTTGACCACGGTGCGAAAGAACACCGGGTCACCCGCCAGTTGCACGTAGTTCTGCGGGTCTCGCGCCAGCCACAGGCCGTAGCCCACGGGGTAGAGCACGAAGACCAGGAAGATCAGCACGTACGGCGTCACCAGGATGCGGCCCCAGCGATGCCAGGTGTTCGCGGCACGCGGCTTCTTGGGCAGCGGGGCGACAGCGGAGGTGCTCATGCGCAGTTCAGGAGGAGGCCAAGCATGCGGCGGCTCGCCCACCCTGCCAGCCACCAGGGCCGGCAGGGCGGCGCAAGCACCGCTCAGCGCGCCTTGGTCAGTTGCCGGCCACCGTCTTGATGCGGGCGATCATCTCGTCCACGGCACGTTCGGTGGGCCACTTCTCGCTGACCACCCGGTTGACCGCCTTGGCCCAGACGTTCTCGTTGTTCAGCGTCGTGAACTTGTAGTTCTTCGTGAACTCGAACGGCGTCGTGCCCGCCATGAACTGGTTGTAGACCGCCAGCCGCTGCGGGTCGGCCTTCCAGAACGGGCTTTGCTGGCTGGTCTTGAGCACCGGGAACCAGCGGCCCTTCGCGCCTTCGACATAAGGCGTCAGGTTCTTCTCGTCGAGCAGGAAGCTGACGAACTTGCGCGCGCCGTCCTTGTTCTTGGCCGCCTTGAAGATGACACCCGTCTTGACCGCGGCGCGGTAGATCATCTTGCTGCCGTCGGGCTTGCTGGGGAAGCCGGCGGTGGCGATGCGGTTCTCGTAGTTGTCCTTGGCCGTGGCGCGCTGTTCCGGCGTCAGGTTGGGGTTCGTCGAGTCGTCGAGCCACTTGGTCGCGATCGAGATCGTCGCGTTGTGCGTCAGCACGATGGTCTTGTTGTGGAAGGCGACGTTGTTGTCCGGGTCCTTCCAGGCCGTGGACGACGGCGGCGTGCAGCCCCGGGTGTAGGCACCGGCGTAGTCGTTGACGGTGTTGATCAGGCCCTGGCGCACCGCCGGGTCATCGACCAGCAGCTTGCCGGAATCACTGACCAGCGTCACGTTGTGCGCGTCCATGAAGGTCAGGAACGAGTAGAACGAATCGCTCGAGTCCACGCCCATCGGAAAGCCGGTGCCGAAGACGCGCTTGCCGGTCTTCTGGCGGTACGCGGTCTGCACCTTGTCGCACCAGAAGTCCCAGTAGCCCTTCCAGTCCTTGGGGATGTCGCTGTCCTTGAAGCCCGCCTCGGCCAGCATGTCCTTCCAGTACTGGATGTGCATGGTCTGCTGCTTGATCGGGTAGGCGTAGTACGACCGCTTGCCCGTGGTGGCGTCGAGCAGGAAGGTGGTGGACAGGGCACGCGGCTCGAAGCGGTCCCGGATCGGGTCGATGATCCCGGCGATGTCCTCGAGTTTGCCCTCGGAGGCCCACTTGGCCGTGACCTGGAAGTCGAACACGTCGCTATACGCCACGTCCGGCGGGTTGCCCGCGTCCAGCGCGGCCACCGACTTCGGGATGCCTTCCTGCGGCGCGTAGAGCGACAGGTCGACCTTGATGGTCGGGTACCTGGCCTCGAACTTCTTCACCGCCTCGAGGAAGGCGTCGTCCTCGCCCTTGTAAAAGCCCTTTGCCCACCAGACGGTGAGCTTCTCCTGGGCGGCCGCCTGGCCGCTGGCGATCAATCCGGCGCCGGCGAGCGCGGCGAGCAGCAACTTGGTCTTCATGCGGTTCGTCTCCTTGCGTGACAGGGCCTCGGATGGGCCTGTGGTCTTATCGTATGATGATTGAACCAATGCAGTTCCCGGGGTTTCCCTGATCGTCGGCGCACCGGCCGCTGTCGATGCTCAGCGGCACTCCGGCACGGGCGTGCGCACGGCCTGGCCGGCGAAGTGCAGCCGCAGGTTGTCGGCCGCCAGGTCCGCCATGGCCTGGCGCGTGGCGTTCGTGGCGCTGCCGATGTGCGGTGCCAGCACCACGTGCGGCATCGCCCGCAGGCGTTCGGGCACGTTCGGTTCGTCGGCGAAGACGTCCAGCGCCGCACCGGCGATCACGCCACCCTCCAGCGCCTCGATCAACGCCACCTCGTCGACCACCGAGCCGCGGGCCACGTTGACGAGGATGCCCTCACCGCGACCCTTGCCCAGCGCGCGCAGCACCTCGGCGTTCACCAGGTGGCGCGTCCCTGCGCCTCCAGGGGTGATCAGCACCAGGAAATCGCTGCACGCGGCGAGCGCCGTCACATCGGGCACGAAGGCCCAGGGCAGCGCCGGCTTGGCGGACCGCGCGGTGTAGGCGATGTCCATGCCGAACGCCACCGCCCGCTGGGCGATGGCCTGGCCGATGCGCCCCATGCCGACGATGCCCAGGCGCGCACCGGACATCTTGCGCGCCAGGGGCATGGCGCCTCGGGCAGCCCAGTCTCCGCTACGCACCCAGCGGTCGGCTGCGGGCAACTGCCGTGATGCGCACAGCATCAGGCCGAGCGCCAGGTCGGCCACGTCGTCGTTGAGCACGTCGGGCGTGTGCGTCACCATCACGCCGCGCGCCTTGGCCGCCGCCACGTCCACGCCGTCGTAGCCCACGCCCATCACCGAGATCGTCTCCAGCGCCGGCAGGCGGGCGATCAGGTCGCCCGGGACGCGCGAATCGCCACTGGCCGCGATGGCACGGATCTGCGGCGCCACGGCGGCAAAGGCCGCCGGGTCGGCCTCGTGCAGGCGGTCGAGCACGACGAAGGCCGCCTCGATCTGGGGCATCAACATCGGCGACAACTTGGCAGCGGTGAGCAGGTGCGGGCGCGAGGGGTCGGACATCGGGGATTCCACGGTGAGGTCTTCAATCGTCATACCATAGTATTGAAGACGCCCCGGTCACACCCGGGAAAGCCAGCACCCGAGAGAACCCCCGATGAGCGAACCCACCCGCCGCAGGAAGCGTGCCGAAGAACTCCGCAGCTACCACTGGTTCGGCCGCCAGGACCGCGATGGCTTCGCCTACCGCAGCTGGCTCAAGGGCAAGGGCATCCCGCACGACCAGTTCGAGGGCCGGCCGGTCATCGGCATCTGCAACACCTTCAGCGAACTCACGCCCTGCAACAGCCACTTTCGGACCATCGCCGAGCAGGTGAAGATCGGCGTGCACGAGGCCGGCGGCTTCCCGTTGGAGTTCCCGGTGATGTCGCTGGGCGAGGTGCTGCTGCGCCCTACGGCCATGCTCTACCGGAACCTGGCCAGCATGGACACCGAGGAGAGCATCCGTGGCAACCCGCTGGACGGCGTGGTGCTGCTCTTCGGCTGCGACAAGACCACGCCGGCGCTGTTGATGGGCGCGGCCAGTGTCGACCTGCCCACCATCGGCGTCAGCGGCGGGCCCATGCTCAACGGCAAGTGGCGCGGGCAGGAACTGGGCTCGGGCACCGGTGTGTGGAGCATGAGCGAGCAGGTGCGCGCGGGCACGCTGAAGCTGGCCGACTTCTTCGAGGCCGAGAGCTGCATGCACCGCAGCCACGGCCACTGCATGACCATGGGCACGGCCAGCACCATGGCCAGCATGGTGGAAGCGCTGGGCGTGGGCCTGACCGGCAACGCCGCCTACCCAGCGGTGGACGGCCGTCGCAACGTGCTGGCACGCATGGCCGGCCGGCGCATCGTGGACATGGTGCACGAGGACATGAACCTGTCCAAGGTGCTCACGCGCGAGGCCTTCGAGAACGCCATCCGCACGCTGGCGGCCATCGGCGGCAGCACCAATGCGGTCATCCACCTGATCGCCATCGCAGGCCGCCTGGGCGTGCCGCTGACGGTGGACGACTTCGAGCGTCTGGGCAGCGAACTGCCCTGCCTGGTGAATCTGCAGCCCAGCGGCGAGCACCTGATGGAGGACTTCTGCTACGCCGGCGGCCTGCCCGCGGTGATGAAGCAGATCGAGCACCTGCTGCACCGCGACGTCATCACCGTCACCGGCCAGACCATGGGCGAGAACATCGCCAGCGCCGAGGTCTACGACCCGCGCGTGATCAAGCCCTTCGACCAGCCGTTCAAGGACAAGGCCGGCATCGCCGTGCTGCGCGGCAACCTGGCGCCGCGCGGCGCGGTGATCAAGCCCAGTGCCGCCACGCCCGAACTGATGGTGCACACCGGCCGCGCCGTGGTATTCGAAGACAGCGACGATTTCCACCAGCGCATCGACGACGACAACCTCGACGTCGACGAGACCTGCATCCTGGTCCTGAAGAACTGCGGCCCCAAGGGCTACCCCGGCATGGCCGAGGTGGGCAACATGCCGCTGCCGCCCAAGGTGCTGAAGAAGGGCATCACCGACATGGTGCGCATCAGCGACGCGCGCATGAGCGGCACCGCGTACGGCACCGTGGTGCTGCACACCGCCCCGGAGGCCGCCGCAGGCGGCCCGCTGGCCCTGGTGCACAACGGCGACCTGATCACGCTGGACGTCCCTGGCCGCCGCCTGCACCTGCATGTGGACGACGCCGAGCTCGACCGCCGGCGCGCCGCCTGGCAGCCGCCGGTGCCGCCGCTGCAGAGCGGCTACTGGAAGCTCTACATCGACCACGTGCTGCAGGCCGACGAAGGCGCCGACCTCGACTTCCTGCGCGGCAAGCGCGGGGCCTTCGTGCCGAAAGACAATCACTGAATGGCCAGCGCCCGGCAGTGCCGGGGCATGACCACACCACAGGAGACGAGCACCCATGAAGTACGCCGCCATCACCGGCGCAGGCTCCGGCATCGGCCGCGCCTGCGCGCTGGGCCTGCTGGCCGAGGGCTGGAGCGTGGCCCTGATCGGCCGGCGCATCGACGCGCTGAAGGAAACCGCGCAGAAGGCTGGTAAAGCCGCGTCGCGCTGTCTGCCCATCGCCTGCGACGTGGGCCAGGAGGACCAGGTGGCCGCCGCCTTCGCGCAGATCGAGCAGACCTTCGGCCGCCTGGACCTGCTGTTCAACAACGCCGGCATGGGCCTGCCGCCACAGACGCCCGATCTCGTCAGCGGCGCGGACTGGCGGCGCATCGTGGACGCCAACCTCAACGGCAGCTTCTACTGCCTGAGCCAAGCCTTCCGCATCATGAAGGCGCAGCAGCCGATGGGCGGCCGCATCGTCAACAACGGCAGCATCTCGGCCTATGCACCGCGCCCGGGCTCCATCGGCTACACGGCCACCAAGCACGCCATCAGCGGCCTGACGCGCACGGCCGCGCTGGACGGGCGACCCTACGACATCGCCGTCGGCCAGATCGACATCGGCAATGCCGCCAGCGAGATGACCGACCGCATGGTGGCCGGGGTGCCGCAGGCCGACGGCACGATGAAACCCGAGCCGCGCATGGACCTGCAGTGCGTGGTGGACGCCTTCCTGACGATGGCACGCCTGCCGCTGTCGGCCAACATGCTGTTCGTCAACGTGATGGCCACGAAGATGCCGTTCGTGGGTCGAGGCTGAGACGGATGTGGCCATGAACATCGGCTTCATCGGCGCCAGCGGCCTCATGGGCCACGGCATGGCGAAACACCTGCTGGCCAAGGGCCATGCGCTGGCGATCACCGTGCACCGCAACCGCGAGCGCGTGGCCGACCTGCTGGCCGCCGGCGCCACGGAATCGCCCTCCCCCGCCGACCTGGCCGCGCGCAGCGAGATCCTGTTCCTGTGTGTCACCGGTTCGCCGCAGGTGGAGGCCAACATGGACGCCATCCTGGCCGCGCCGAAGCCGGGACTGGTGATCGTCGACTGCTCCACCTCGGAACCCGACAGCACGGCACGCCTGCGCCAGCGCTGCACCGCCGCCGGCATGGCCTTCGTCGACGCGCCGCTGTCGCGCACGCCGGTGGAGGCCGAGGCCGGGCGGCTGAACGTGATGGTTGGCGCCGAGCCAGCGCTGTTCGCGCAGATCGAGCCGGTGCTCAAGTGCTTCGCCGAGAACGTGTTCCACGTCGGTGGCCCAGGCGCCGGCCACACCATCAAGCTGCTGAACAACTTCATCGCCCAAGCCATCTGCACCGCCACGGCGGAAGCCTTCGCGGTGGGTACCAAGGCCGGTGTGGACCTGAAGCAGCTGGTGGCGCTGATCGGCATGGGGCCGGTGAACTGCGGCCTGTTCCAGGCCATGGCCAAGACCCTGGATGGCCAGATGGACGGCCTGAAGTTCGAGCTCGACAACGCGCGCAAGGACGTGCGCTACTACACGCACCTGGCCGAGAACCAGGGCACGCCCAGCGTGGTCGGCGAGGCCGTGCACCAGGCCCTGGCGCTGGCCAGCGCGCTGGGGCATGGCCGCAAGTTCGTGCCGGCGCTGGTGGAGGCACAGGAACAGCTGGCCGGCACGAGGATCCGCCCGACATGACCCTCACCTGCCGCATCCACGCCGCGCATGACCTGCGCCTGGAACAGCTGGACACGCCCGCGCTCGGCCCGCACGACGTGCGCCTGCGCCTGGGCGCGGCCGGCATCTGCGGGTCGGACCTGCACTACTGGCAGCACGGCCGGGTCGGCGCCTTCCAGGTGCGCGAGCCGCTGATCCCGGGCCACGAGGCCTCGGGCGTGGTGGAGGCCATCGGCAGCGCCGTCACGCGCGTGCAGCCGGGCGACCGGGTGGCGATCAATCCTTCGCACCCCTGCGGCCACTGCGACTACTGCCGCAGCGGGCGTGGCAACCTGTGCCGGACGATGTTCTTCCTGGGCAGCGCCAGCGTGTTCCCGCACGCCCAGGGCCTGTTCCGCGACGCCTTCGTGATGGGCGAAACCCAGCTCACGCCGATCACCGAAGCCGACATCGGCCTCGGCGAGATCGCGTGCGCCGAACCGCTGTCCATCGGCCTGCACGCCTTGCACCGCGCCGGCCCGGTGCTGGGCGAGACGGTGCTCATCACCGGCGGCGGCACCATCGGCTGCATGACGGTGCTGGCCGCGCGCCTGGCGGGGGCCGCGCGCGTGATCGTCGGCGACGTGATGGATCGCCCGCTGGCCATGGCGCGCACGGTCGGCGCCGACGAGGTCGTGCGCACCGACCAGATCGATCCGAAAGCGCTGGCGGACACGGCCGACGTGGCCATCGAGTGTGCCGGCCACCCGGCCGCGCTGGCCACCTGCCTGGCCGCGGTGAAGCGCGGCGGCCGCGTGATGCAGGTGGGCACACTGCCGGCGGAGATCGCGTTCCCGGCCAACAGCGTCATGGCGCGCGAACTCGACTACCGCGGCGTCTTCCGCGCCCACCTGGCCTTCGACTGGGCGGTGCAGGCCATCCGCAGCCGGCGCGTCGATGTGCGGCCGCTGATCAGCGCGCAACTGCCGCTGACCCAGGCCGCCGACGCGTTTGCGCTGGCCGCCGACAAGACCCGCAGCACCAAGGTGCAGCTGATTCCCTCCTGACCTCCCGAGACCAACCCATGAGACTGCAGGGCAAGACCGCCTTCCTCACCGCAGCCGGCCAGGGCATCGGCCGCGCCGTGGCCGAGGCCTTCGTGCGCGAAGGCGCACGCGTGATCGCTACCGACCTGAACGAATCGCTGCTCGCCACGCTGCAGGGCGCCACCACGTTGAAGCTCGACGCGCTGGATCCGCAGGCCATCCAGGCCGCCGCCACGGCCCACGGTCCGGTGGACATCCTCTTCAACGGTGCCGGCTTCGTGCACGCCGGCACGGTGCTCGACTGCAGCGAGGCCGACTGGGACTTCGCGTTCAACCTCAACGTGCGCTCACAGTTCCGCACCATCCAGGCCTTCCTGCCCGGCATGCTCGCGAAGGGTTCCGGGTCCATCATCAACATCGCCTCTGTGGCCGGCAGCATCAAAGGAGCGCCCAACCGCTTCGTCTACGGCGCCACCAAGGCCGCGGTCATTGGTCTGACCAAGTCCGTCGCGGCCGACTTCATCACCAAGGGCATCCGCTGCAACGCCATCTGCCCCGGCACGGTGGAAAGCCCCAGCCTGCGCGACCGCATCGCCGCGCAGGCCGCTGCCAGCGGCCAGACCACCGAACAGGTGGAGGCCGCCTTCATCGCCCGCCAGCCCATGGGCCGGCTGGGCACACCCGAGGAGATCGCGCTGCTGGCCGTGTACCTGGCCAGCGACGAATCCCGCTTCACCACCGGCACCGCGCAGATCATCGACGGCGGCTGGAGCAACTGAAACCCACGACACGACATCCATGAAACTCCTGCGACACGGCCCCAAGGGCCAGGAAAAGCCCGCCCTGCTCGACGCCGACGGCCAGGTGCGCGATCTCTCTGGCGTGGTCGCCGACATCACCGCGCAGACGCTGTCGCCCACGGGCCTGGCCAAGCTGCGTGCCCTGGATCCGACCAAGCTGCCGGTGGTGCCGATGGGTCGCGCCGGTGTGCCCTGGACCGGACTGGGCAAGTTCATCGCCATCGGCCTGAATTACGCCGACCACGCGGCCGAGTCCAACATGCCGATTCCGAAGGAACCGATCGTCTTCATGAAGACGCCGGACTGCGCGGTGGGCGCCAACGACCCGGTGGTGCTGCCCCAGGGCTCGGTGAAGAGCGACTGGGAGGTGGAGCTTGGCGTCGTCATCGGCAGCACGGCCCGCTACGTGTCGGAGGCCGATGCCTTGCAGCACGTGGCCGGCTACTGCGTGATCAACGACGTCTCGGAGCGCGAGTACCAGCTCGAGCGCGGCGGCCAGTGGGACAAGGGCAAGGGCTGCGAGACCTTCGGTCCCATCGGCCCCTGGCTGGTGACGGCCGACGAGGTGCCCGACCCGCAGGCCCTGGGCATGTGGCTGGACGTCAACGGCCACCGCTACCAGAACGGCAGCACGAAGACGATGATCTTCGGCGTGGCCACGCTGGTCAGCTACCTCAGCCGCTTCATGACGCTGCGGCCGGGTGACGTCATCACCACCGGCACGCCGCCCGGCGTGGGCATGGGCGTGAAGCCAAGCCCGGTGTACCTGAAGGCCGGGGACGTGATGCGACTGGGCATCGAGGGGCTGGGGGAGCAGCAGCAGACGGTGCATGCCTGGGATGCGAGCCTGCTGGACTGAACGCCAACGCACCACCTCGGCACAGGCGGGCATGCAATGACCGCACTCGACCCGGAGCGGACGTTGGATACCGCGCTCGACGGCCGAGGCGGCAAGGCGGCGGCGGGTTGGCCTGTGGCGCTTAGGTCGAGCGGTCTCCGCTGCGCTCCGACTCCCCTGCGCTTCTCGG
>NZ_SACT01000008.1 GCF_004016515.1 Rubrivivax albus | reverse complement strand
AGAAGGCGGGCACGGCGACCTTCATGGTCACGCTGGGTGAGGCGGTGGGGCAGAACAGCACCAGCACGGTGACGGTGGACTACGCCACGGCCAACGGCAGCGCGGTGGCGGGCAGCGACTACGTGGCGACCAGCGGCACGCTGAGTTTTGCGCCTGGTGAGTCGGTCAAGCTGGTGACGGTGGACCTGATCGACGACGGCACGGCCGAAGGGGCCGAGAGGTTCTACCTGAACCTGAGCAACGCCGTTGGTGCACAGATTTCAGACGCATCCGGTGCGGCGAGCATCGCGCTCAGTGATGGCGCGTTGGCAGCGTCTCCAGTCGTTTCCGTCATCGACAAGACGGTGGTCGAGCGAGCAGGGTTCGTGGACGTGGCGGTTTCGCTCAGCGCGGCAAGCGCCTCAACGGTCTCGGTGAGTTACACCACGGCCAACGTGACGGCCGCCAACGGCAGCGACTATCAAGGTGTCAGCGGAAGCCTGAGCTTCCTGCCCGGTGAGACCGTCAAGTACATCCGCGTCGAACTGATCAACAACGGTACGTCGGAATCCAGCGAAACCTTCCGCATCAACCTGAGCGGTGCCACCAACGCCAGTATCGGCACGAGTTTCGGCACCGTCACCATCGCCGACGATGACGCCCCCGGCGTGCAGGTCTTCGCCTACGGTGACAGCGACGACACCTACACGGTCGACGAAGCGACGGATGTGATCATCGAGAACGAGGACGGCGGCACCGACACGGTGATCGCCAGCATCGACTATGTGCTGGGCGCGCACCTGGAGAACCTGACGCTCGAGTCGCCGGCGACGACGGGCACGGGCAACGACCTGGACAACGTGCTCACCGGCAACGCGCTGGACAACACCTTGACCGGCTTCGCCGGCAACGACACCCTGGACGGCGGCGGTGGTGCCGACAGCATGACCGGTGGCACCGGCGACGACCTGTACTACGTCAACAACGCCGGCGACGTGGTGGTGGAGAACCCGGGCGAAGGCACCGACACCGTGCGCGCCAACATCAGCTACACGCTGGGCAGCGGCCTGGAGCACCTGATCCTCACCGGCAGCGCCAACATCAGCGGCACCGGCAACGGCCAGGCCAACCAGATCACCGGCAACGCCGGCAACAACCTGATCGACGGCAAGGCCGGTGCCGACACTATGGCCGGTGGCGCCGGCGACGACAGCTACGTCGTCGACGACGCCGGCGACACCGTGACCGAAGCCGCCGGTGCCGGCATCGACAGCGTCAGCGCCAGCGTGAGCTTCACGCTCGGCGACAACGTCGAGAACCTCACGCTCACCGGCACCGCCGACCTGGACGGCACCGGAAACGGAGAGAACAACGCCCTGACCGGCACCAGCGGCGCCAACACGCTCAACGGCCTGGGCGGCGACGACGTCATCCTGGGCCTGGGCGGTGACGACGTCCTCGACGGCGGCGCCGGCAACGACACCCTCAACGGCGGCGGCGGCAGCGACAGCCTGCGCGGCGGCGGTGGCGACGACACCATGATCGGCGGCGGCGGCAACGACAGCTACTCCGTCGCGCAGGCCGGCGACCAGGTGATCGAAGTGGCCGGTGGCGGCTACGACACCGTCACCAGCAACATCGACTACACCCTGGGCGACGAGGTCGAAGCCCTGGTGCTCGCCGGCAGCGCCGCCAACGGCACCGGCAACCTGCTCAACAACAACCTGCAGGGCAACAACGCGGCCAACACCCTCACCGGCCTGGGTGGCGCCGACAAGCTCTTCGGGCTGGCCGGCGCCGACACCCTGGTCGGCGGCGGCGGCGACGATCAGCTCGACGGCGGCACCGGCATCGACACGATGATCGGCGGCACCGGTGGCGACACCTACATCGTCGACCACGCCTCCGACCTCATCGTCGAGTCAGTGGGCGGCGGCTTCGACATCGTGCGCACCAGCGTCGACTACACCCTGGCCGCCGGCGTGGAGGTCGAGCGCTTCGAGCTCAAGGGCTCGGCCACCACGGCCACCGGCAACGAGTTCGGCCAGGTCATGGTGGGCACCGCCGGCAACGACGTGCTCAACGGCGAAGGCGGCAACGACAACCTCAAGGGCGGCGCCGGCGACGACACGCTCAACGGCGGCAGCGGCAACGACACCCTCAACGGCGGCGGCGGCGGCGACGCCATGGCCGGCGGCGCGGGCAACGATTTGTACCTGGTCAACAACGCCTTCGACACTGCCGTGGAGCTGGCAGGTGAAGGTACCGACAGCGTGCAGTCCAGTGTCGACTTCGTGCTCGGGGCCAACGTCGAGAACCTGACCCTGATCGGCAGCGCACAGATCGGCACCGGCAACGCGGGCAACAACCAGCTCACCGGCAATGGTGCCGCCAACACGCTCACCGGCGGCGCCGGCAACGACGCTATCACCACCGGCGGCGGCGCCGACCGGGTGGTGCTGGACAGCCTGGTGGGCAGCGACACCATCAGCGACTTCACCAGTGGCGTGGACAAGCTCGTGGTCAGCCAGGCGGCCATCGCGATCCGCAACGGCGACACGTCGGTGGACAACGCCACCACCATTGCCGGGCCGGGGGGCTTCGCGGTCAATGCCGAGTTCGTCGTCGTCACCGGGGACATCACCGGCGGCATCACGGCGGCCAAGGCGGCGGCGGCCATCGGCAGCGCCAGCAGCGGCTACAGCGTGGGGGCCACGCGGTTGTTCATGGTGGACAACGGCGTGGACAGCGCGCTGTACCTGTTCACCGCGGGCGATGCCGATGCGGCGGTGGAGACCGCCGAGCTCACGCTGCTGGCCACGCTCAGCGGCACCGGCGCCACCACCACCACCGACCTGATCTTCGGGCCCTGACCACCCGCCGGACACACGAAGGATGACGACACAGCGCCTCCTGCACCTGCTGCGCACGCCGCTGCGCACCGCCCTGGTCTTCAGCATGGTGGCCAACCTGGCCCTGCTGGCGCCATCGCTGTTCATGCTCCAGGTCTTCGACCGGGTGCTGACCACCCGCAGCGTGGAAACGCTGCTGGTGATGGCGGCCATCGCGCTCTTCACGCTGGCGCTGATGGGGGTGCTGGAGCACTACAGGGCGCGCACGCTGTCGGCCATGGGCCTGCTCTGTGAACGTGAGCTGGGGCCGACGCTGATTGCGCGCGCGCTGCGCGCCGGGCCGGAGGATCCAGCGGCGCGCGAAGGCCTGCAGGACCTGGCCCGCGTGCGCGCCTTCGTTTCCGGCGCCGGCGTGCTGGCGCTGCTGGACGCGCCCTGGACGGTGTTCTACCTTGCGCTGATCTTCCTCTTCCACCCCGTGCTCGGTGGCCTGGCCACCGCGTGCGTGGCGGCGCTGGTGCTGCTGGCGTGGGTGAACGAACGCCTCACGCGGGCGCCCATCGAGGCGCTGGGCGAGGCCAATCGTGCCGCGGCGCGACAGATCGACGCAGCGGTGCGCCAGGCCGAGCCGGTCGTGGCCCTGGGCATGGTGCCGGCGGTGGTGGCGCGCTGGCTGGCGGCCAGCGACCTGGGACAGGCGCGCGCACTGTCGTTGTCGGCCGTCAGCGCCGCGGTCACGGCGCTGTCCCGGGTGGCACGCCAGTCGGTCCAGGTGGTGATGCTCGGTGTCGGTGCCTGGCTGGTGATCGGCGAGCGTGCCACGCCGGGCGTGATGCTGGCCACCACGATCATCCTGGCGCGGGCGCTGGCCCCGCTGGAACTGCTGGTGGGCAACTGGCGCACGGTGGTCGAGGCGCGCGCGGCCTACCGGCGATTGCGCACGCTGCTGGCTGGCGGCGACGAGGCCGCCGCGAAGACCGAACTGCCCCGCCCGCGCGGTGTGCTGCAGGTGGAGGGGTTGCAGTATGTGCCTCCGGGCGCCACGCGGCCCGTGCTGCGCGGCGTGAGCTTCGGCGTCGATCCTGGCGAGGTGCTGGCCGTGCTGGGCCCCAGCGGCGCCGGCAAGTCGACCCTGGTGCGTCTGCTGGTGGGCGCGGTGCCGCCCACCGCCGGCACGGTGCGCCTGGACGGCGCCGAGCTCTCGGCCTACGACGCGGACCGGCTCGGTGCGTGCGTGGGCTACCTGCCGCAGGACGTGGCGCTGTTTGCCGGCACGGTCGCCGAGAACATCGCGCGCCTGGGCGTGCCGGACGCCACGGCGGTGCTGCGCGCGGCCGAGCGTGCCCGCGTGCACGAGTTGCTGCTGCGCCTGCCGGCCGGGTACGACACACCGCTCGACGGCCCGCAGGGGGTGCGCCTGTCGGGGGGCCAACGCCAGCGTGTGGGCCTGGCGCGGGCCCTGTACGGCGACCCACCACTGGTCGTGCTCGACGAACCCGACGCCAGCCTGGATGCCGAGGGCGAGCGCGCGCTGGTGGAGGCCTTGCGGGGCCTCAAGGCCGCGGGCATGGCCGTGGTGGTGGTGTCGCAACGACGGGCCGTGCTCGCGGCGGCCGACCGTGTGCTCGTGCTGCGTGACGGCGCCGTCGAGCATGAGGGTTCGGTCGACAGCGTGATGCCGAGGCCGACGGCGATTGCCGGAGGTGCCGCATGAGCGTGACCCAGTTTCCCGCCGCTGCCGCGTCGCCCGGGCCCGAAGCCGCGCCTTATCTGGCGGTTCTGCTGGCACGCTGGCGCCGCGCCGGTCTGCTGGCCCTGGCCGGCTGGGCCGCGGTGGCGCTGCTGTGGTTCGTCGCCGCACCGATCTCCGGGGCCATCGTCGGTGGCGGCAGCGTCAAGGTCGAGGCCAACCGCCAGACGGTGAGCCACCGCGATGGCGGCATCGTGGCCCAGGTGCTGGTGCGCGAGGGCCAGGCCGTGGCGCGCGGGCAGACGCTGATCATGCTGGAGGACGAGCGCGTGGCCTCCAGCGTCGACCTGCTGCAGGCGCAGCTGCTGACCGAGCGCCTGCGCGTGGATCGGCTCACCGCGGAGCGGTCACTGGCATCGGCCTGGGCCGGCACGCTGCCGCCGGGTGCCGATGACGTGCGTGGGCGCGAGGCGCTGGCCCGCGAACGGGCCAACTTCCTGGCGCGCCGCCAGTCGCTGGACCGCCAGCTGCAGGCGGCTGCGGCCCAGATCGCCGACATCGACACCGAGATCGCGGCCCATCGCCGCAACGACGCGGCCTCCACGCAGGCCCTGGCCCTGCTGCGCGAGGAGATCGCCTCCAACGAGGCGCTGGCGCGCGAGAACTTCGTCAACCGCAGCCGCGTGATGACGCTGCAGCGCGGCGTGGCCGACTACGAGGCGCGCATCGAGGGTGCGCGGGCCGAGTCGGCGCAGGCGCGGCAGCGGCGTGCCGAACTGGCCGGCCGCATGGAGAGCCTGCGTGCCGCCTACGTGCAGCAGGCCAGCGAGGAACTGGCCGAAGCCGGGGCCCGGGTGGTCGACCTGGAGGAGCGCCTGCGGGCTGGCAGCGACACCGCGGGCCGTCAGGTGGTCACCGCGCCGGTGGCCGGGCGGCTGGTGAGCCTGCGTGTCAACACCGTGGGCTCCGCCGTGGGGCCACGCGAGCCGCTGGTGGACATCGTGCCGGTGGACGTGCCGCTGGTGGTGGAGGCGCGGGTGGGGCCGGACGCCGTGTCGGAACTGCGCCCCGGGCTGAAGGCCGAGGTGCGGCTCCTGGGCGCGCGTCAGCGCGAGGTGCCGCTGCTCGACGGCACGCTGGTGCAGGTCTCGGCCGATGCGCTGCACGACCCGCAGGGCGGGCCGCCGTATTTCCTGATCCAGGTCGAGGTGCCGGCCACGGAGGTGCAGTCCGCGGGTGTAACGTTGCACCCCGGCATGGCCACCGAAGTCTTCGTCACGACCTCCGACCGCACGGCACTGGATTTCCTGCTGGATCCGCTGCTGTCCGGTCTGCGGCGAAGCTTCCGCGAGCATTGACGGCGCGGGAGCCGGCGCCGCCACTGCGGCCGGTGTTCGTCAACGGCAAGTTCTGCGCGCAGCGCACGACGGGCGTGCAGCGCTATGCGCGCCACCTCCTCGTGGCCCTGGACGCCAGCCTGGCGGGGCACCCGGACGGCCGCACCTGGACGCTGCTGGTGCCGCCCGGCGCACAGGTGCCCACGCTGCGCGCGGTGCGGGT
The DNA here is from genome assembly GCF_004016515.1 of Rubrivivax albus. Taxonomy (GTDB): domain Bacteria; phylum Pseudomonadota; class Gammaproteobacteria; order Burkholderiales; family Burkholderiaceae_C; genus Rubrivivax; species Rubrivivax albus. Next base: position 265,281 of record NZ_SACT01000008.1, on the reverse strand, counting down.
GCGCACGCTGTCCTGGGCCGGGCCCGGCGGGCTGCATGGCTGGGAGCAGGTGGCGCTGCCCTGGGCGGCGCGGCAGGGGCGCTTGTTGTGCCTGTCCGGTTCGGCGCCGGCGTGGGCCGCACGACTGGGCAGCGTGCTGCATGACGCGGCGGTGTTCGACCATCCCGAGGCATACTCCGCGCCTTTTCGGCGCTGGTACCGGTGGCTGTTCCGGCGGCTGGCCCGGCGCGCCGACCCGTTGATGACGATCTCCGGCTTTTCCCGCGACCGCCTGTCTGCCGCGCTGCAGGTGCCGGCATCGCGTTTCGACATCGTGCCGGGTGGTGCCGACCACATCGGCGCCGTCATGCCGGCCGATCTGCCGCCCGACCTGCAGGGCCGCCGCTTCGTCGTGGCCGTGGGCAGCGCCAATCCGACGAAGAACCTTGCCGTGCTGCAGGCCGCCTGGGCAAGGGTGCATGCGCCGGCGCATGTGCTGGTGCTGGCCGGCGGCAGCCACCCGCGCGTCTTCGCCGACGCCGGCACTTCGCCCGTGGGCGACCGGACGCTGGTCCTGACTTCGGTCGACGACGCGCTACTGGTAGCGTTGTACCGGCACGCTGATGCATTGGCCTTCCCGTCGGTCTACGAGGGATTCGGGCTGCCGCCGCTGGAGGCCATGCTCGAGGGCTGCCCGGTGCTGGCCGCTCACGCGGCGTCGCTCCCTGAGGTCTGCGGCGACGCTGCGTTGTACGTCGATCCGCGGGACATCGCGGGCATCGCTGCCGGACTGCAGCGCCTGGTCGACGATGCGGCATTGCGTGCGGACCTGCGGGCCCGCGGCCTGGCGCGCGCGGCCACCCTGACCTGGGCCGCCGCCGGCGCGCAGCTGCGGCAGGTGCTGGAGGCGCGCTGGCAAGTCGGGAAGGGCACGGGCCGGTGAAGGTCCTCCAGGTCTCCAAGTTCTACCCACCGGACCACGGCGGCATCGAGGCGGTGGCCCGTGACCTCAGCGCCGGCTTCGTCCGTGCCGGTCTGCAGGTCGAGGTCCTATGCGCCCACAAGCGCCGACCGAATGCAGAGGAAGTCGACTCGCTGGGCGTACGCGTTACCCGCGCCGGTTCGTTCGGGATGCTGATGTCGACGTCCATGGCGCCGGGGCTCGTCAGCGAACTGCGCCGACGCCGTGACGGCTACGACATCGTTCATGTGCACATGCCGGATCCGCTCGCCGCGTTGGCCGTGTGGGTGGCGCGGCCGCGCGGCCGCGTGGTGCTGCACTGGCACAGTGACGTGGTGCGCCAGCGTGTGGCACGGCACGCCTATGAGCCGCTGCAGCGGTGGTTGCTCCGGCGGGCCGACGCCGTGATTGCCACCAGCCCGCCTTATGCGGCCAGTTCGCCCTGGCTGCGCCTGGTGCGCGAGAAGGTCGTGGTCATTCCCATCGGCGCGCCAGTGCCCGGGGAGCCGACGGCGCGCCGCCTGGAACGCATCCGCCAGCGCCATGCCGGACGGCGCATCGTGTTTGCGCTGGGCCGCATGACCTACTACAAGGGCTGGGACCTGCTGGTGAAGGTGGTGCCCATGCTGCCGCCCGACGTAGACATCGTCATCGGCGGCGGTGGGCCCGATCTGGGGCGCTACCGCGCCCTGGCCGAGCAGGCCGGCGTGGCCGACCGGGTGCAGTTCGTCGGGCCGCTCTCGGCCGACAGCGTCGAGGCGTACTTTCGGTTGGCCGAGCTGTTCTGCATGGCCTCCACCGTGCGCGCCGAGGCCTATGGTGTGGCGGTGCTGGAGGCCATGGCACGCGGTGTGCCGGTGGTGGCCAGCGACATCCCGGGCTCGGGCATCGGTTGGCTGCACCGGCACGAGGTCAGTGGCCTGCAGGTGCCGCCCGGCGACGTGCCAGCGTTGGGCGCGGCGCTCAATCGGCTGCTGGCCGACCCGGCGTTGCGCGTGCGCTGCGGGCAGGCCGGCCGGGAGCGCTGGGCCCGCCACTTCAGCGCTGAGACAATGGCGGATCAGACCATCGCGCTGTACCGCCGCCTGCTGGCGGGCCGCGCACCTGCGGAAGCCCCCGAACCTTGAAGATCCTCCTGGAAATGCGCCCTGCCCTGGATGGCCATGCCGGCATCCCGCAGGAGGCGCGACTGCTCTTCCGTGGCCTCACCACCCTGCCGGGGTTGCAGGTCGAAGGACTCCTGCAGAGCAGCAACCGTGTCATCGCGCGTGGCTTGCCGCATCCGGACACCCCGGCCTATCGGCGCCTGAGCATCGACCAGCGCATCCATCGCCTGTCCCGGGTGGTGGTGTCGCTGCGGCCGAGCGAACGCCCGCGCATCGGCGAGCGCCTGGCCGACGCCCTGCGCGCCACGCTGGCCCCCGTGCGATTCGTCTCGCGTGCGGCGATCGGGCTGCGCGAACCACTGGGCTGGTTCGACGGCGAACCGTTCCGCGACTTCGTGTGGCGTGACCTGTTCGCTCGCACGCTGCCCGTGGAGGACCTGCCCACCGTGGCCAGTGCCCACATGCGTGTCGCGCGCGTGCCCTGGAACCTCGCGCATGCCATCGGCCTGTCCACGCGCAGGGTGGGAGGCCCGCTGTATCCGCGCATCGACACCCGCGGCTTCGACGTCATGATCGCCGAGACCCCCTATCCGGGCCGCGTGACGGCCGGGACGCACATGGTGGTGCGCTACCACGATGCGATCCCGCTGCTGATGCCCCACACCATCACCGACAAGTCGTTCCACCAGGCGTCCCACTACCACGCGCTGGCGCGCAACGTGAAGGACGGGGCCTGGTTCGCCTGCGTCTCCGAGGCCACACGGCGCGACCTGCTGACGGTGTTCCCGCAGGTGGAGCCACGGTGCGTGACCGTCCACAACATGGTGTCGCACCACTACTTTCCAGAGCAGACCTCGGCCGGTCGGCTGTTCGAGATCGTGCGCACGCGGCGCAACCAGCAGGTCAAGGGCACCGAGGCCGATGCCATGCGCTGGATCGGCCCCGGCCACCAGTACCTGCTGATGGTCTCGACGCTGGAGCCGCGCAAGAACCATGCGACCTTGCTGGCGGCCTGGGAGCAGCTCCGCCTGGAGCGCTTTCCGGAACTCAAGCTGCTCATCGTGGGCAGCCTGGGCTGGGACCACGCCGGCATCGTCAACCGGTTCAGGCCCTGGCTGGCCAGCGGTGACGTGCAGATGCTCGAGGAGGTGCCTGCGGGTGAACTTCGCCTGCTGTACCACCATGCCGCGGCCACGGTCTGCCCCAGCCTGGGCGAGGGCTTCGATTTCTCGGGAGTGGAGGCGATGCGCTGTGGCGGCGCCGTCGTGGCCTCCGACATCCCTGTGCATCGGGAGATCTTCGGCGATGCTGCGGCCTACTTCGAGACCTACTCGCCCGCGGACCTGGCGCGCGCCGTCACCGAGGTGATCGACCCGGTGGCGCCCGCGCTGCGCCATGCTCTGGTGGGGGCCGGCGAACGCGTGTCGCAGGCCTATCGGCCCGAGCAGGTGCTGCCGCAGTGGCAACGCTTCCTGGACAGCCTGCCACCCGCGACCCGTCGCTGAGGCGCCGGGTCGCGGGCCCGCCGCGTGTCAGGGCGCGGCGGAGTTGTTGACGGCGAAGTTGTCGAACTTGGCCGAAACGCTGACCGAACGCCGTGCGCTCGAGAAGCAGCTGGCCACTTCCGTGCGCGTGCCGATCTGTCGGAACAACTGGAACGGCGGCTGGCTGTCGCCGACCTCGTACGTGACGCTCTGCTTGGCGTTGCTGCCGCGCTGGAAGTTGAACCGATTCAGCTCGGGCTCCCATTCGACGCGCAGCGTTTCGGCCGTGTTGAGCGCACTGGCGCCGAGATCGACGCTGCCCAGGCCCGTGACCGAGTTGCAGTCGCTCGACAGGCACCGGTAGACCACACCCTCGACCCGGATCACGCCGGCACCGTCGCTGGAGTTGCTCTGGCGCACGAGGCGTACGACCGCGCCGACGTCGTCGATCCGGCTGGTCGGCACGCCGGCGCCGGCGTTGAAGAACTCGCCGATGATGCGCGCCTGGGCGACCGACGCCCGCTGGGTGTTCTCGGGGCAGCCCTCCACGACGTAATCGGTCATCGTGACCACGGCGCGCATCTGGCGGATGGCGTCCGTCGCATCGCGGATGTTCATGCCCCAGCTGGCGGCGGACGAAGAGTCGTCGCTGATCTGGGTGCCGATGTCCCGCTGCGTGAAGCGGGCCACGCCGTCCTTGACGATGCGCGTGCGCTCCAGGCCGCTCCAGCGGTCGGGGTTCATGGCCGTGGCGTTGTTGAAGTTGTCCCAGAGCGTGTAGCTCTCGGCCGCCGCCGCAGGGAGCATGGTGCTGCCGGCAACGAGCGCCAGCGCAATGGAGGTGAGTCGACGCTTGCTCATGGCCTGGCCTTGACGTTGACGCTGATGGTGTCGAAGGTGGCGTCGATCGACGCCGACGCGCGCGCGGCGGTGCAGTTGGGCACCTCGGTCCGCGTGCCGACGGTCTTGAAGGAGACCGACGGTTCGGTGCTGTCGTTGACCGTGTAGGCCACGGCACCGGAGGCAGCCCCGTTGTCGCGGATGAAGTGGAAGGTCTTGGCCGCACGGTCCCACTCCACGGCCAGGGTCACGCTGTCGCCGACATTGGCCGTGCCCAGTGCCACGGTGGTGCCGATCTGTCGCGCACCCTGGCAGGTGCTGTCCTGGCAGACCCCCACCCAGCCCTCGACGCGCAGCACGCCGGGGGCATCACCGGTGCTGGCAGAGCGGGCCAGCCACACCTGGGCCAGCACGTCGCCCAGGTTGCTGCCGGTGGTGCGCACGCCGGTGTTGAAGAACGTGCCCAGCAGCCGCGCCCGCACGCGGGCGTTGTAGCCGGTGTTCGCCGCGCAGTTGGTCAGGTCGAGCGCGCCGACGCGCACGATGCCACGGAGTTGCGTCACCGGCGTCGGTCGCGCCAGCGCCGCACTCCAGCTCAAGGCGGTGCCGTCGCTGTTGGACGTGTCGGCACCGACGTCGCGCTGCATCAGCCGCAGCGCGGTGCCGGTCAGGCCGCGGATGCGATCCTGGTCGGCCCAGACGTTGCCGTCGATCACCGTGTCTCCGAACGGGTCGACCACCGTGTACCCCTCGACGGCGGCCCATGCCGGTGCCAACGACGTTGCAGCGAGGAGGAACGGTGCCGCCATGCGGCTGATCTTCATGGAATGCTCCTTGATGGCGGCGCGGCAACGACCGCAGCCGGCGGCCGTCCATCGGCGCGCGAGCGAGAGCATGTACGCGGTGGCGGGTTGGCGTCAATCGGCAGCATCGTGCGGGCGGATGAAAACGCCGGAAGCCCCCCTTCCCAGGGGATGGCCCCGGCTGCTGCGATGCTCAGCCGCCAGGTGGCCGCACACAAAGCCCGCCGTCCAGTGCCGCCTGCACCTGATGCGCGATCAGCGCGTGGCCAGCGTCGTTCAGGTGAATGCCATCACCGGCCGCGTAGTCCGGGTGGATGCCGCCCGTCGGGCCCGCCAAGGTGGGTTGAAGCGGGACGAAGCACGGTCCCAGTTCGCCGGACAGCGCGCCGTCGATGGCGGCGAGAACCTCGCGCTGCGACGGTGCGAGATCGTTGCGCGGCTGTGTGCCGAGCACCAGGGTCGGTACGCCCGCAGCGGCCGCGGCCTGGCGGACCGTCAGGAGGTTGCCGACGGTCTCCCCGGCAGCGTAGCCGGCCGCGGTGTCGTTGCTTGGGAAGGAAAGGATCAACAGGCTGGGCTGGAGTGCCAGGGCGCTGTCCAGGCCGCGCCCCGGGTCCGGTGCCGGCCTGTCCAGGGGCGGTGTGGTGGCCGCGGGCAAGGCCGCGTAAGTGGTGCTGCCCCCGCGTGCGAGGTTCTGCACCTGCACGGCATGCACCGACTGCGTTCGCGCCAGGCGCGCCACCCAGCCTTGGCCGGGGGTAGCGCCGACGCCGACCGCACTGGAGGAGCCCAGCACGACCCAGGTGCCCGGTGCCACCACCGTGTTCACCGGCAACGGTCCCTCTGGTCGGCTGGGATCGCCGGTGCCGCCCCCACAGGCACCCAGACACACCAGCAACAGGAAGCCGGCCACGCGGCGCCCGGCCGCGCGCCTGGGACAGAGGGTCACCTGCGCTGTCATCGGGCGCCTCGGGGCCCCAACGCGTTCATGGCCGCGGTGATGGCCTCCTCGTCGCACACGACGTCGGGGGCATCCGGCAGGTGCAGCGCAGCCGGGGCCATGCCGGGCGCGGTGTCGTCACCGGCCGGCTGCAGGCAATGCCGGCTGAACAGACGCATCACGTGCTGCACGCCGATGTCGGTGACCTGGCGCAGGTCGTCGGCGTAGTAGCGGTTGCCCGCGGCCGGCGAGGTGATCACCTCGTAGGACGGAAAGTAGTGCACGTGCCCGAAACGACGTTCGGCTTCGTCTGCGGCCACCCGCAGCACGGCCTTGCTGGCTGCGGTGGACACCCAGACGTGGCGCGGCTCGAACGTGGCCGCCAGTGGCACCGGTGACACCGTGAGCACCCAGCGGCAGCCGGGGTTCACGTCTTGGACCCGCTCGACCAGGGTGGCGAGGTCGCTGCGCACGGCATCGACATCGAAGTTGACGAATTCGGTCTGCGCAGGGTCGTAGCGCCCACCGGCCACGCCCGGCGCCAGCGGAAACACGGCGCCGTCTTCGCGGTCGCGCCATGCTTCGGTGAGACCCAGCGTGAAGACCAGCCATTCGCTGGTCTCGAACAGCGTGCGCACGCAGGCCAGGTGGGCCTCACGCGCCTGCTGCACCTCGGCCTCGCTGGCAAAGCCCTCGGGTTCGACCTGCGGGCGGAACGGGTCGACGAAGCGCGACCCGCGGGCCCAGGCCTGGGCCCGCGGCTGGAATCGCCCGAACGCGCGATCGAACAGCTGCAGCGCCTGGCGCACCGTGTAGACGTTGCCATAGCGGGCCGAGAAGAGGCCGTACTGCCGCGCCTGTGCGGCCTCGGGCGCCAGGCCGGGTGGCGCCGGCTCGGTCACGTGATAGGTGCAGCCGCTGCGCTGCAGGTGGCGCGCGATGTGCTGGGCAAAGCAGCTTCCCAGCGTCGCCACGCGCTCCTGCGGACCGATGTGAAGGCGGGCGGTCACCGGATCCACGTGACCAGGCGCCACGGCACTCATGGCCCGGTTCCAGAACTGATGGCTCTCGCCGTCGGCGTAGGGATGGCTCATGGGGCGGATGCAGGGCGGTTGGTGCGGCCGGCCAGCGGCCCCAGCACGTCGGCCAGCTGCGCCATGTTCAGCGAACGCAGCTCCAGATCGGCCGGTGCGATGCCCTGCCGCTCGTAGCTGCGGAACGCCTGCTGCACGAAGGCACGCACGCCTTGCACGTACAGGTTGCGGGTCACGAACTTCCAGGTGTAACTGCCGCCGTCGAGCGCCAGCGCCTGGGCGATCTCCGGGTAGACCGGCCAGATGGTGCTGGACAGGCCGTCGGCGAGTTCGCCGGGCACCGGCGCGTCGAGCAAGGTGATGCCGGCCCGCCTGGCCGCGAGCCGAGCCAGCGCCGTCATGGCCGCCAGGCCAGGGTGGTTCGGCGTGTGCATGAAACAGCCCTGCCGCTGAATGTGCAGGGCGAAGCTCGCGTAGTCGGCCTTCAGGTCGCTGGCCTCGAAACTTCGACGCAGGTGGTCCATGGCGCGTGGCCACGCGTCCATGTAGCCCAGGCCCTCGTAGGCCTCGGGGCAGAACAGTGCCGCCGCGCGTTCGACACTCAGCCCGCGCGAGTAGGCCCACGCGGCGATCGCGGAGTTGTAATGCTGTTGCGTGAGCTGCTGCGTCCCACGGTGCTGGGCGTAGCAGACATCGGGGTGGAACGCGTTGAACATCAGCGCCGGCACCGTGACCAGTCTGGCGCCGGGCCGTGCCGTCTCGGCAAACGCCTCGCGAGCCAGCGTGTTGCCCGGGTTGATGAACCAGATGTCGGCCTTGGCGGCCAAGCTCTTCAGCTGCTTCCGGAAGGCATCGGGCTCGCGGTTCAGGCCGGTCAGCGGCATCACCTGCCGCACGGCGCAGCTGGCGGCCATCACGGCGGCCAGCCCGGGTGCCTGGCAGTTGCCGATCACCGCCACCGACGGCCCGTCCGCCCCATGGGCACCGACCTGCAAGGCGCGACCTGCGCCTGTGGCACCCTGTCGCTGCTGTCGTTGCAGGTACTCGGGCGACTCCAGGAACACCTGCACCAGCGCCCGCTGCGACGGCAGGTGCAGATGGCCGGCGATCGCCTCTTCGGACTCGGGTTCCCTGCCCAGGAACTGCTGATAGGCCCAGACGACGTCGTCCCGGCTGAGGCTGGACTTGGCGGCCCGCAGGCGACGCCATTGGCGGGCCAGCCTCAGGCCGCGAACGGCCAGGGCATGGTCGGAGTTCCGCAGCCAGTGCGACAGACCCTGGACCCACAGCCGCGGGCGTGATGCCGACAGGGCGACAGGTGTGTCCGCCTGCGCGGCGGCCTGTTCGGCTGCCTTGGCCAGCGTGTGCTGCGCCTGTTCGCGTGCGCGGGCGGCCTGCTTGCGCTGTGCGTTCAGGCGCTTCATCAGGTGCGGGCCCGCGCCGTCGCCCGGCTGTCGCCGCATGTAGTCGATCAGGCGCTGCTCGGCGCTCTTGAATCGGCCTTGCACGATCTCCACCTCCGCGAGCGTGCGCCGCGCCAGGTCGAGGTAGGGCGCGCGTTCCAGCGCACGACCCGCCAGCGCTTCGGCCCAGTTCGGCTTGCCGCGTGCCAGGCAGGCATTGGCCAGGGTCAGGAGGTACATGCCCGACTGCGCCTTGCGCCTCAGGTCGAGCACCGGAGGCGGCTCATCGCGCACGAGCGCACGCACGAAAGGCGTGATGAACCCGATCTCCGAGAGGAACTGGTTGGCAGGGTGACCCGCGTGGCGCAACGTCACGTAGGTTGCCGACGGCCAGCCGCGTCGGATCTCATGCTGCACGAAGTGCTGATCCTGCGTGTCCAGCGGGTCGTAGAACACCGTGGCCGGGCTGGTGGCCGGCCGTGCAGGGTCGAAGGCCTCGTGCCGGAACTTCACCAGGCGCTGCCAATGCGTGGTGCCGAAGCGCGGGTGCGCGGAGACCCGGGGCGAGCTGCTGATCACATGGTCGTAGCCGTCGCGGCAGAAGTACAGCACCGCGTAGGCGCCCAGGCTCGAGCCATACGCCAGGCGGCGCTGGTAGCGGGCCAACACCGGCCCCACGACGGCGTCGAAGGTGGCGCAGGACAACGGCTGGTAGAAGTTCTCCGCCTTCTTGCGCACGGACACCACGTCGGCGTGGCACTTCAGCAGGAAGTCCACGGCAAACGGCTTGGAACGCTGCGTCAGCAGGATCGGGTCGAAGGTGACCACCACGGCGGCAGGGCGCACGGGCAGCGTGGTCAGTTCGATGATGACGTCGTCGGTCTCCAGCAGCACCTCGTGCGCTGCACCATGCGCGGCGGCGATCGCCTGGCCGGGCGACAGCATGGCCTCGGCAGGCGCGTGGGAAGCGGTATGGGTCGGGGTCAAGCGCGTTGGCGTCCGGGGGCGTGACACGGGTTCACGGGCAGGCGGGCTTCATTGTCGCCGCTGCGGGCTCCGCGCCTGCGGTGCGGCGGTGCCGGGACGCGGCGCCGTGGGGTCGGGTCGACGATGCCTCGCGCGCGGCACGGTGCACCGTTCGGGGACGCGCGCGGTCGGTCACGGGGCCAGCAGTTCCACCGCATCCACGCGCCAGGCCACCAGCCGCGTGTCCTGTGGATTCATGCCGCTGTGGGCCGGCACGAAACCCGGCTCGGCCGTGATGCGCAGGGTGAGCTCCGCGCCCGGCAGCTGCGGCAACGGCAGCAGCACGCTGAAGGTGCCGGGTGTCGAGGTGCCGCCGGTCCACGTGCCGCCGGACCCGGCGCTGTCGTCCAGACCGTCGACGCGCAGCCGCAGGGGCCCGCGGTGCGGTGCCGCATGGCGAGCCCACAGACGCAGCCAGCGCCACGGGGCGGCAGGCTGACGAAGGCGCAGCGCCGTTCGCGGTGCGCACCAGCCGTCAGGAAACACGTCGATGGCATGGTCGGCCCCGGCCATCTGCAGGCCGCGGTGCGCAGCACGCAGCTGCGAGGGCGTGCGCGGCGCCCCTGGGGCCAGCCACGGCGCGGCCTCGTCGAACAGGGCCTGCATGGACGCCGTGGGCTCGCCGAGGTCGGCAGGGAAGGGGTGCCGCGCCAGCGCCTCGCAGACGTGGGTGACCAGCCAGTGCGCCGGTGCCGGGCACACGTGTCTGGCGACCACCTGTACCCCCTCCAGCGCCACCTGGCGCCGCATGCGCAGCGTGATCCCATCGTCGTGCAGCCGCGAGAGCGCCTGCACTTCAGGGACCTGGCCGATGCGCCCCGGGAACGCCTTCCAGAGCCGCAACCAGTATTCGTAGTCGAAGGCGGTGCGCAGACCCGTGTCCAGCGGCCCGAGCGCCGCGATCGCTTCGCGACGCAGGAACATCGTGGGCTGGCAGATCGGGCAGCCGTCGGCCCAGGCCGTCAGCGGCGTGTCGGGCGGGCGCGTGGGGTAGGTCCCCAGCGAACGCCCCTGCAGATCCACATGCTCGCCCTCGCCATACACCGCCACCCAGTCCGGGTGCGCCGACAGTGCGGCCAGGGCACGCGCGGCTGCACCCGGCGTGTAGAGGTCGTCCGAGTTCAGCCAGCCGATCACGGGGGCACGGCAGCGCGCCATCGCCCGGTTGACGGCATCGGCAGGTCCGCCATCGGGCTCCGAGACCCAGTGCAGCCGTCCAGGGTATCGGGTCGCCAGGGCGGCCAGAAGCGCCTGCGTGCCGTCGGTGCTGGCGCCGTCTGCAACCACCAGCTCCAGCGCCACGTCCGCCTGTGACATGACGCTGGATACCGCGCTGTCGATGAAGGCTGCCTGGTTGCGGGTCGGCATGACCACGCTGAGGGCAGGCATCGTGGCCGTGTCAGGCGTCATCCAGGTTTCCGGTGTCGTACCCGCGCGCGCTGAACCAGCCGGCATGGGCAGAGACGATCTGCCTGGCCAGGTCTTCCGGCATCCCGTTGCGCCACGACCCGGCCCGGCCGTCGGTCACGTGGCCCCGGTGCAGCAGGGTCAGCTCGTGATAGGCCTCGTTGCGCGGGCCTTCGCTTTCGAAGGACAGACCCTCGAGTTCGCGCTGAACGGCCGCCGGGTCGATGTCGGGCAGCTTCAACGCATTCGCGAGACGGACGAGTTCCCGCCGCGGGTCGGCCAGCATGGCCTCGTAGCGCATGACGTGGTCGGCGCGGGTCATCCAGCGGGCATCCTGGCGGACCAGGTAGTCGGCGAACTGCAGGCTCAGCGCACCGCCGAACTTCCGGTGCTGGCTGGCCATGGCATCGCGCAGATCACGGTAGGACCAGGTGACGAACTCGGCCTGCGTCACCAGGGCGTCGTCCCACTCGTGGATCTTCACCAGCCGGCAGGCGGCAGTGGCCGGCAGCCGGCCGATGTCGCCCACCCAGCCGCAGGCCAGTTCGCCCGGGCCCGGGAACCGCCGCGCCAGCATCAGCCGCAGGGCGTTGTAGAGCCAGGTGCTGCCGGAGCGCGGCATGCCCGCGGAAAGCACAAGCATCGATCAGGCCGCCAACGAGCGGCGGAAGGCGGCGTAGGCGTCGTGCAGGCCTTCGTCCAGGCCGATGCGGGCGCGCCAGCCCAGCGACGCCAGACGCGAGACGTCCATCAGCTTGCGCGGCGTGCCATCGGGCTTGCTCGTGTCCCAGGTCAGGCGCCCCTTGAAGCCGCTGACGCGGGCGATGGTTTCGGCCAGCTCGCGGATCGTGCAGTCGACACCGGTGCCCACGTTGATGTGGCTGAGCATGGGTTGCGTGTGCGCCTGGTAGGTCGCGTCGTCCAGTCGCATCACGAACACGCTGGCCTCGGCCATGTCGTCCACGTGCAGGAACTCGCGCATCGGTGTCCCGCTGCCCCAGATCACCACCTCGGGTGCGTCGGCCTGTACCGCCTCATGGAACCGCCGCAGCAGGGCCGGGATGACGTGCGAGTTCTCCGGGTGGTAGTTGTCGCCGGGCCCGTAAAGGTTGGTCGGCATGACGCTGCGGTAGTCGCGTCCGTACTGGCGGTTGTAGCTCTCGCAGAGCTTGATGCCGGCGATCTTGGCGATGGCGTAGGGTTCGTTGGTGGCCTCGAGCGTGCCGGTGAGCAGCGCGTCCTCGCGCATCGGCTGCGGTGCGAGCCGGGGATAGATGCAACTGGAACCCAGGAACAGCAGATGCTGCACGTCCGTGGTGTGTGCCGCGTGCACCACGTTGGCCTCGATCATCAGGTTCTGATAGATGAACTCGGCCGGGTAGGTGTTGTTCGCGTGGATGCCGCCGACGCGGGCGGCGGCCAGGATCACCCGGTCCGGTCTTTCGACCTGGAAGAACCGGTGCACCGCGGCCTGATCCGTCAGGTCCAGCTCGTGGTGCGCACGTGTCAGGATCTCGCAGCCGCCTTCGGCCTGCAGGCGGCGCACGATGGCCGAGCCCACCATGCCGCGGTGGCCGGCGACGAAGATGCGTTCGGGCTTCATGCGGGGGCATCCTCGGGGTCGTACCCCAGCAGCTCGAAGTCACGTGCATAGATGCGGCGCACCGCCGCGGCACATTCCGGCGTGTAGTGCTGTGCCACCTTCTCGTCCGTGCCGCTGCCCGGAAAGCGGATCGCCTCACGGGTGGGGAACGGGGCGTCGCAACGCATGCGCTGCAGCAGTTCGGCGGCGTCGGCCTGCAGGCGCTCGAAGCGACCGATGAAGTCGAAGTGCACTCGGTCGGGCGCGATCAGCTGGTGCTGCGGCAGCCAGTGCTCGTCCTGCGCCCAGGGGTGCTGCGGCGCACCCTCCACGAAGGCCAGGAATTCACCGAAGCCGACGGCGTCGATCTCGCGGCCGCGTCTGGCGTGCCACTGGCGGATGCCGGCGTGGACCTGGCGGAAGTGCACCTCGCTGGCCTGCCCCTCGGGGTGGTTGAAGCGCTCGACCTTGTTCAGGTACCCCGACAGGGCACGGCTGTAGGGGTTGCGGACGAAGCCGTACTTCGGCACGTCGGCATCGTCCAGGAGCGCCTGCGCCTGGGCCGGCGCCAGGGTGTCGAGGTAGGTCAGGCCGCCAGCCTGGCGGTCGTGGGCCAGACGCGGGTTCAGCGGGTCGGGCTGTCCTTCCAGCAGGCGGAAGATGGACTTCCAGTTCGTGCAGGCGACCTTGGGCACGTAGCCGAAGACGAAGCCCCGGCTGCGCACATGGATGAAGTTCTTGAGTTGCATCGGGGTTCAGTTCCCGCCCGGCTCGCGCGAGACCGGCATGGCGTGCCCGTGGGCACGAAGCAGTGCCGTGCGCTGTGCTGCCTTGAGATCCTCGGCCACCATTTCGGCACACATCTGCTGAACGGTGATCTCCGGTGTCCAGCCGAGCTTCTGCTTGGCCTTGGTGGGGTCGCCCAGAAGCGTCTCCACCTCGGCCGGGCGGAAGTAGCGCGGGTCGACCGCGACGATGCAGTCACCGACCCGGACCGCCGGAGCCTTGTCGCCACGGACGGACTCGACGATGCCCTTCTCGTCCACGCCCCGGCCCTCGAAGCGCAGCTTGATGCCCAGTTCCGCTGCTGACCACTGGATGAACTGCCGCACCGAGTACTGCACGCCGGTGGCGATGACGAAGTCCTCGGGCTGGTCCTGCTGCAGCATCATCCACTGCATGCGCACGTAGTCCTTGGCATGGCCCCAGTCGCGCAGCGCATCGAGGTTGCCCATGAACAGGCATTTCTCCAGGCCCTGTGCGATGTTGGCCAGGCCGCGCGTGGCCTTGCGGGTCACGAAGGTCTCACCACGGCGCGGGCTCTCGTGGTTGAACAGGATGCCGTTGCACGCGTACATGCCATAGGCCTCCCGGTAGTTCACGGTGATCCAGTAGGCGTACATCTTGGCCACGGCGTAGGGGCTGCGCGGGTAGAACGGCGTAGTCTCCTTCTGCGGGATCTCCTGCACCAGGCCATAGAGCTCGCTGGTGCTGGCCTGGTAGAACCGGGTCTTCCCGGTCAGGCCCAGGAAACGGATGGCCTCCAGCAGCCGCAGCGTGCCGATCGCATCCACATCCGCCGTGTACTCGGGCGCTTCGAAGCTCACGGCCACGTGGCTCTGTGCACCGAGGTTGTAGACCTCGTCGGGCTGCACCTGCTGCAGGATGCGCGTGAGGTTGGAGCTGTCGGTGAGGTCGCCGTAGTGCAGCACGAAGCGCTGGTGCTCGACGTGCGGATCTTCGTAGATGTGGTCCACCCGCTGGGTGTTGAACAGCGACGCACGGCGCTTGATGCCATGCACCTCGTAGCCCTTGTCGAGCAGGAACTCGGCGAGGTAACTGCCATCTTGGCCAGTGATGCCGGTGATGAGGGCTCTTTTCATGGGGTGCCAGACGACGGTCAAACCCGAGATTTTAGCGGCCCGCACCTAGAATCCACCGTGCGCCCGGCATCTCGCGGCGCCACGCACGGATGCCCCATCCCTATTCCAGCCTGCCTGCCGAGGCCTTCTGGCGCACGGCCGTCGCCGAACCCGGTCTGCCCGGCTTGCGCGGGCTCTGGCGCGCCAGGTGGCCGCTGCGGCCGAGCGATCCCGTGGCCACCCTGGGTTCGTGCTTCGCGCAGCGCATCGGCCGGGCACTGCGTGGCCAGGGCTGGCACTGGCTGGACGCCGAGCCGGCACCCAGGGGCCTCGACGAAGCCCAGGCCGAGGCCCACGGCTATGGCCTGTTCTCGGCCCGCGTGGGCAATGTCTACACCGCAGCGCAGCTGCGGCAGTGGGTCGAGTGGGCGCTGGACGAGCGTGCATCGCCGCCGACGCTGTGGTGGCGCGACGACCGGGTCTACGACCCGTTCAGGCCCGGCATCGAGCCGGCCGGCTTTGCCTCGGAGCGCGAAGCCCTGGTGCTGCGCCACGCGACGCAGAAGGCCCTGGCCCGCGCCCTGCGTGATGCGCACTGGCTCGTCTTCACGCTGGGCCTCGTCGAGGGGTGGCAGGACCAGCGCGACGGCGTGGTGCTGCCGCTGGCGCCCGGCGTGGTGGCCGGCAGCTTCGACCCGGAACGGCACGTCTGGCGGCAGTGGCGGCATGCCGAGATCGCCGGGGACCTGCTCGCCACGCTGGAACTGCTCAAACGCCACAACCCGGCGTTGCGCCTGCTGCTGAGCGTGTCGCCGGTCCCGCTAACGGCCACGTGTTCGGGGCAGCACGTGCTGGTGGCCAGCACGGCGGCCAAGGCCACGCTGCGTGCCGTGGCCGCCGAGTTGGCCGACACGCACCCGGACATCGACTACTTCCCGGCCTACGAGGTCATCGCCAGCCATCCCGCCCGGGCACGCTTCTTCGACACCAACCTGCGCACCGTGACCGCCGAAGGTGTCGAGAACGTGATGCGCCACTTCTTTGCGGGCCTGGGTGATGTGCCGCCGACGCCAGCGCGCGCGGCTCCGACCCTGGCGCCTGCCACCGCCCCTGACACGGCGGACGCGGAGGCGCAGTGCGACGAGGCTCTGCTGGACGCCTTCAGGCCGAAGACCCGGTGATCAGACGCCTGGTCATCGGCAATTCGCACGTCGCTGCGCTGAAGGCAGCCGGCGCACCGGATGGCCTGGAGATCGACTGGTTCGCCATCCCTGGCGGATACGGGCCGGCCTTGCGTGTCGAGGGCGCCCGGGTGTGGCCAGCGGACCCGGCCGCGAAGCCGTCGATGTGCCTGCACCGGCCCGCGGATCCGTTCGATGGACTGGATCTGTCGGGTTACCAACAGGTCCTGTTCAGCGCTGCGGGTCCGCCGGCCGCCCGTGCGGCCTTCGTGCGTCACCCGTTCGTCGCGCTGTCACTGGCAGCGTGGGCCGATCCGGCAGCGGACCATGGGCCAGCCTGGGTGTCGCAGGCGGTCTGGCGGCTGGCCCTGGAGCGTGCCCTGCACCCGCAGCACGGGGTGAGGGCGTTGCTCGACCTGGCGGCCGTGCTGGGCGAACGCCTGACGGTGCAGCCGGTGCCGCTGCCGTCGGCGCGTGCGGTCGACCTGGACGGCGGCTGGCTGCGTCACCGCTATGGCGCCGAGGCCGGCGCGGCGGTCGCCTGGGCGTGGTCGGTCCAGCACCAATGCCTGCGGGAGCGCGTGGCACGGCGGTCGCCATCGGTGCGCTGGCTGAGCCTGCCCGACCCGGACTGGCTGCAGACCGGATTCACACCGTCGGCCCTGGCCGACCCCGCCGACGCCTGGCACATGAACGCCGACTATGGCGCCACCGTCATGCGTCAGTGGCTGGCGGCGGCGTGACGTGTCCGGGCGGGCGCAGCTGCGCCACCCAGAAGTTCCGGTGCTGCTGCAGTTTGCTGCCTTCGGCGATGGCCTCGTCGAGCAAGCGCGCTGCTTGCAGCGGCAGCCCGGCGGCGTCGACCACGTTCTGCAGCCGAGCCGCCAGGGCATCCAGGAAGGCGCGCCGGCGCGCCAGCGCGCGGGTGCGCACCGCCTCGCGCGTGATGTCCCCTCGGGCCAGGCGCGCGCGCAGGTCGGCCACCGCGTCGCGCACGCCGGCCGGGTCGTCGTCGACGACGCGGCTGTGTGCGGGGTCGTAGAAGTCGTCGCGTCCGCCCAGCGAGCGCGTGCTGACCACCGGCAGGCCGCACAGCAGGTATTCCAGTGACGCGTAGCAGGCGCCCTCGGCGGCCGACAGCATCAGGCCGACGTCGGCCTCGCCCAGCGCCGCGGCCACGCCCTCGGCGCTCAGGTTGCGGCGGATCTCGCGCGCCCCCAGGGCGTCCAGGTCCACGCGACGGGTGGCCCCCTCGTCGCGCTCCTGCACGTCGTAGCTGACGAACAGGCGCTCGGGCACCTGCACGCTGAGTTCGTGGCGCTTGAAGGCCAGCGGCTTGGCGTTGAGCACGGCCTGGAAGCGCCGCGCACCTGTGGCCGGCACGAAGCGCCGCGGGTCGATCAGCGAGGCGTTGTTGAAGTGCATGGCGTCGAAGCCCGGCACCAGGGTGCGGAAGGCTGCCAGTTCCTCGGCGCTGTTGAGCAGGAAGTGCAGCTGCGCGGCGCGCTGCACCACGCCGTCGCCGGAGAGCAGCCGCCGCAGGTGGCGCAGCGCGGCCTCGTCGCGGTGCCAGCTGAAGCTGAACAGCACGTGCGTGCGCCCGTCCAGCAGGCCGCAGGCGGCCAGCTGCGGGATCACCTCCACCGAGTCGTGGAACCACAGCAGGCGCAGCCGGGTGGTGTTGAGCAGCCAGCGCAGGCGCTGCGCACGTCCGCCGGCGTCCACCACGCTCCAGCCGGCAAAGCCGCTGTTCAGGCCCAGACCCCAGAACATCTCGTGGCCCGGCCGCCGTACCACCAGGCTGTGCGCGCAGCGCGGCGCGATCAGCGCATCGGTGTAGGTGCGCTCCAGGGGGCGCTCGTAGTCGTCGACGAAGACATGGGTGTGCGGCCCCATCAGCTGGCGTGTCCAGTGCAGCGGCAAGCTGCGCCCGGGGCAGCCGGCGTCGAAGCCGAAGGGTGCGTCGACGACGATCACGTCCCAGTCGGTGCGCTCCAGCTCCGGCGGCAGCGGGAAGGCCGCCAGGCTTTCGCGGACCGCAGCGTCCAGCGGCAGGCTGCTGGCCACCGTTCGGCCCGCGTAGGACACGCGCAGCACCTGCAGGTCGGGATGGCGCTGCAGCGCATGGCGGGCCCAGTGTTCGTTGTCCTCGACGAACAGCGTGCAGCCGTCGGCATTGAGCCGCTGCCACATGCCGGCGTCGCGGCCGAGGCCGAACACCAGCAGCCGGCAGCCCGGCGCGCGGCCGCGCACCGTGTTGGCGATCATCTCGATCTGCGGCGGGGCGAGCTGGATCTCGTCGGTGTACTGCTCGGCCAGGGCGTCGATGGTCAGCGGCGGCATGCCGCGCAGCGTGCCGCCGTTCCGTGTCAGCCGCGTGACGCGGCCGGCCGCGCGGGAAAGCGCAGCAGCATCCGGCACAGGTGCGGGTCCTCGCCGGCGTAGACCGACAGGCCGAACCCGGTCTCGAAGTGCTCGCGCCGGGCACCGCGGCCGGTTTCCAGCGCCGCCACCAGCGCGTCGGCGTCGATGAAGCGGCGGTAGTGGGTGGTGCCGAAGCTCTTCTTCAGCGCCTGGTCGCGGTCGGTGCGGAACTCGGCGGCGAAGCGGAAGCCGCGCGTGAGCTGCCGGCACAGGGCGTCCAGCAGGCCCTGCTGCAGGTCCTCCGGGATCGCGTGCAGGAAGAAGCGGCAGTAGACCAGCACCTCGGCATCGCCGGCGGCCGCGGCCTCGGCGGCCAGCAGGGCGTCCAGTGCCGCGGCGTCGCGCAGGTCCAGCACCTGGAAGCGCGCCGCGTCCAGCCCGGCGGCGTGGGCGTGGCGGCTGGCGGCGTCCACCGCTGCGTGGGCCGCGTCCACGCCCAGCACCGGGTGCCCGTGGCGGGCGAAGTGCAGCGTGTCGCGGCCGTTGCCGCAGCCGAACTCGATGACGCGCACCGGCGCCGGCCGGCGCCCCAGCACGCGGCCCGCCAGCCCCGCCGGCGGTGGCTGCAGGCGCGGCAGCACGAACTCGGCGAAGGTCGACGGCCGCATCTGCCCCTGGTGGGCGTAGAAGCTCTCCCAGTACAGGCGCAGCACCGCGGCCTCGTCCAGCGCGTGCGCGGTGGACAGGCGGCGCGTCTTGTCGAAGTGCGAGAAGCCCTGGTCGGGCACGCGCCAGGCCGGCCCGTAGAGCTGCAGCAGCATCTCGTCGTGGCGCGCCGGGATCGGCAGCGTGTAGCGCCCGATGCGCCCAGGCACCAGCGCCAGTCCGTCGTCGCCCACCGCCATCGCCGGGCCATGGAAGCCGTAGGAGATGTCCAACTGGCCCTCGCCGTCCACCCAGGCGTAGAAGAGGTCGATGGGCAGGCTGCCCTTGTCGGCCGAGATCTTTATGAGGTTGGCGTACTGGCCCACCTTCACGTGCAGGCCGTCGTCGATGAGCGCGCGTGCCACGCGCTCGAACTCGGCGCGCACCGCCTCGGGCGTGCGCTGGCGCGAGAGGTAGGCGAGGTCGATGTCGTCGTCGCTGGCGATGAAGTCGCCTTCACGGATGCAGCCCAGCAGCGCGCCATAGGTCACGAAGACCTCGGCGCCGATGGCGCCCTGCACCACGCGCCGGATGCGCTCGAACAGCGCGTCGATCTGCGCGAAGAAGGTCTCGTTGCGGTCCAGCCGCAGGCCGAGTTGGCCGTTCTTCTGGAAGGCCATGCCCTCGCCGATGCGGGCGAGCAGTTCGCCGGCCCGGCTGGCGCGGCCGTTGGCCACCACGTGAACCTGGTTGCCGTCGGCCCAGGGCACAGGGGTGTCGCCGGCGGTCACGGTGAGCATGTCGCCGTCGCCCAGGTGATCGAACAGCGCCTGCACCTTGAACAGGAAGCCGCTGCCGGCGTGGCGGTTGTCCCAGTAGCCGGGCCGCCCGGCGCCGGTGGAGGCCACGGGCTCGCCGTTCAGCCGCAGCGTCAGCAGCGTGCCGGTGTGGTCGGGGTGCAGATTGCCGTGGATGCCATAGCCGGGCTGCGGCGCGTTGACCTTGCCGGCAAGGGGGCGGACGGTGGGCGTGGAATCGGCTTCAGAAGCTGGCGGCATGGGGCTCTGGTTTAGCCAGATGCCACGAACCGCCGGTGCTTTGGGCCCGACCAGGCTGGCACCTGTGTCGGTCACGAGTTTGTCACAAAGTGGTTTGGACCAATCGATCTTGCCGGTGCCCCGCCGGCCGGGCGATGCTCAGAACCGCTTGAGGATGGCCACCAGTTCCCAGGTCATGAAGTCCTCGTCGCTGAAGTCATGGCCGCGATCGCGCGCCCGGGCGAACAGGCGGCGGTCGGGTGTGCCCCAGCGATAGGTGGTCATGCCGACGAAGAACTGGCCCACGGCCTCGAAGTCCTGGCGGATCTGGGTGTAGGACCGCCGGTTCTTGCCCTGGCCGTGGTAGACCTGATCCAGGATCGCGTCGACATGGGTGCCAGGGAGAGCCTGCGCAGTCAGGTGATCGCGCATCTCCGCCTCGGTGTGGGTCAGGTGACCCCAAGGTGGCAACGGATCGCCGGGGCCACCGAAGCAGTAGCGCTTGCCGTCCAGGATCAGCCAGATGTGATGGCCGAGCCGGCAGGGCCACAAGGGACCGCCATGCATCACGATCAGCCCGCCGGGCCTGAGCTTGCGCAGTGCCTCCTTCAGACAGACGGTGAGGTCGGGCAGGTGCTCCAGTGCGCTGCAGGCGATCACGGCGTCGGCCAGCGGCAGCGAGTCGGGCAGTGCGCGTGCGTCGGCCACGTGGTGGTGGTAGCCCTGGGGTACCGGCCCCTTGTACTGGGCCTCCAGCGGCGTCAGGTTCACGCCGTGCACCGCGGCGGCGCCTTCCTGCAGCAGCAGCGTGTTCAGCCGCGTGGGCAGGCCCGCGACGTCGATGATCACCTTGCCGGCGAAGTCCTGCAGGCCGTGACGCAGGTGAAAGAGGATGGTCTTCTCGTAGCGGTCCATGGAGCCTTAGCGCGGGTCGAGCGCGCGCAGCGAGTGCGCGATCGTCTCCTCGTCGCAGACCACGTCGCGGGTCTGCGCCGTGGCCATCGCGGGCAGTGCCGAAGTCGACGCGCCGGCACCCCCGAGCACGTGCGCCGTGAACAGCCGCATCACGTGCGCGACGCCCGCCTCGGTGACCTGTCGCAGGTCGTCGGCCCAGTAGCGGCCCTGAGCTGCCGGCGAGGTGATGACCTCGTAGGAGGGAAAGTACAGCACCCGCTCGTGGCGCTGCGCTGCCTCGTCGGCGGCGACGCGCAGCACAGCCTTGCTGTAGGTGGTGGCGGTCCAGACCTGGCGGTCCTCGAAGGTGGCGATCAGCGGCACCGGCGAGACGGTGAGCACCACGCCGCAGGCCGGGTTCACGCTGCGCAGCCGGGAAATGAAGGCGTCGAGGTCGGCGCGAACCTCGTCGACGCCGAAGTTGATGAAGGCGTGCCGCCGTGGGTCGAAGGCGCCCGCTGCAACACCTGGTGCAAGGGGGTAGACGGCCCCGTCCTCAAGGCTGTGCCAGGCCTCGGTGAGCCCGAGCGTGAACACCAGCCAGCAGGCCTGCGTGAACATGGCGCGCACGTGGGCCAGGTGTTCGTCGCGCGCCGCGGTCACGGCGGCCGGGGTGTCGAAACCGTCGGGCTCCACCTGCGGACGGAAAGGGTCGACCCAGCGGCCGTCGGTGCGTTGCCAGGCCGCGTCCTGTGGCGTGAAGCGGCCGAAGGCACGGTCGAACAGCTGAACTGCCTAGCGTACCGTGTAGACGTTGCCGAAGCGGGCGCTGAAGACGCCGTACTGCCGCGCCCGCGCCTGTGCCTCGGGCATCGAAGGCGGAGCCGCTTCCGTGACCAGGTAGTGCCCACCGCTGTTTGCCAGATGGCGCGCGATGTGCTGCGCGAAGCAGCTTCCCAGCGTGGCCACCGGCTCGTCGAGGCCGATGCGCATCGCATGCGACACCGGGTCGACCTGGCCGGCCGCGGGCCAGCTCATGGCGCGTGACCAGAACTGACGGTCCTTGGCTTGCGCGTAGGGGTTGCTCATGGGCAGGCCATTGCGGTGATGCGCCGCAGCGCTCGATCGATCGGCGAGGCATCCTGGTAGGTGATCTCCAGGTCTTCACGGCCGAGGCCCTGGCGCAAGTAGCCGGCGAAGGCCTGGGCGACGAAGTCCTCGACACCGTCGATGAAGCGGTTCTGCGTCAGGTACTTCCAGGCGTAGCTGCCGCCATGGATGCCGAGGCGCTCGGCGATTTCAGGGTAGACCGGCCAGATCGTGCCATTGAGCCCGTCGTGGATCTCGCCAGACTGCACCTCGCGCCGAAGCGGCAGCCCGGCCTCCTCGGCCAGCACGCGCGCCAGGTGCACCACGGCGTCCAAGCGCGGGTGGTTGATGGAATGCATGAAGCAGCCTTCACGCTTGACTGCCAGGAACCAGTCGGCCAGCCGGTGCGCCAGGCCGGCGTCGGCGAAGGCGCGCTGAAGGTCCTTGAGGCCAGGCGCCCAGGCGTCGAAATAGCCCAGCGCGGCAAAGGTCTCGGCGCGGAACAGCGCCGCGGTGGCGCCGGCGTCCAGGCCGTTGCGCCAGCCCCAGACGACGATGGCGGAGTTGTAGTGCGGTGAGGTGAGCGTGCGCGTTCCGCGGTGCCAGGCGTAACAGATGTCGGGCTGGAAGGCACCGAACTGGATCAGCGGCAGCAACTGCACGCGCTTGCCGTGTGCCTGCGCCGCCGCGCGGCCGACCTTGTTGTTGGGCGAGAGCAGCCACAGGTCGGTGCTGGCCGCCAGCGTGTCGAGCTTGGCCCGCAGCGCGTCGGGCGTCTCGCCGGTCAACGGCAGAGCGTGCGTCTCGCTGGCTGCACCCATGCGCAGCAGGGCGGCTGCCAGGCCCGCCGTCAGGCAGTTCCCGGAGACGAGCACGCGCGGCGCGCTGGCCGTCACAGGCGCGCCACCAGGTCCTGCAGGTGCTGCACTGCACGTTGCAGTTCGGCCACGCGGTCCAGGTGCAGCGCATTGACCATTTGCCGGATCTCGGTGGTGGACACGTCGCGTGTGCGCGGCAGATAGACCACCTTGCACAGGTCCGACAGGTCGTCGAAGCGCCCGACCCAGTCGTCGCCCATGGCAAAGATGTCGGCGCGTTCGCGAACGATGTCGTCGCGCTTCTGCTCCCATCGCTGCTCCGGGAAGACGGCGTCGACCTCGCGGATGGCGGCGACGATGTCGGCGCGGTGCGCGTAGGGCACGACCGTCTTCTTGCCCTTGATCGCGTTGAACTCGTCGGTGGACACACCCACGACCAGCCGGTCACCCAGGCCGCGCAGGCGCTGCAGCAGCCGCAGGTGGCCGATGTGGAAGAGGTCGAAGGTGCCGTAGGTGATGACGGTGGTCATGGGCAGGTCAGGCCAGCGGTGCGGCGAGCCGGAAGGCGTCCGGGCCGTCGTAGGCGATGTCAAGTGCCAGCCGATGCTCCAGGATCGCGCGGTCCCGGATCGGGTACAGGCCGCGCTGCTGGAAGTGGCGGATGCGTTCATCGAGCCAGGCCTGGTCCACCATGTGGATGCGCAGCGTCGCCTCGTCGGTGCGGAAGTGCGAGCGCCGGAAATAGTCCGTCGGGTCGCGCATGGCCTGCAGCCGCAACGGGCCGAAGGGCACGCGATGCGTGGGGTAGACGTCGTCGACGAAGCAATGGCGGTCTGCGAACCAGCGGCGGAAGTCGGGGTGCGCGTAGTGCAGTGCGCTGCGCCCGTCCATCTGTTCGCGGCGCGAGATGAAGATGTCGAAGCAGTAGTAGCGGGTGGCCGACGTGGGCACCTTCGGGTGCCGCAGGTAGAACTGGTAGTGGCCGTTGCCCCGGTGCTTGTCGTTCTGCAGGATGCCGTGGGCCTTCAGCGTGGGCAGCAGGGAGACCAGGGCCTGCTCGTAATAGCCCTCGACCATGATGTCGAAGTCGTCGTCCCAGGGGATGAAGCCGGCATGTCGCACGGCGCCCAGCGCGGTGCCGGAGTGCAGGAAATACGGGATCTCGGCGCGGTCCAGCAGGTCGGTGAACAGCGCGACGAAGACGTAGAAGTCGCGCAGGAACGCCTGCGGGATGGCAATGCGGTCGATGAATTCGGCCAGTTCCGGGTCGCCGGCGGTGGGGGCGGTCAACGTGCTCATCGTTCGCGGTGGGGGGCGCTGTGCAGATCGGTGGGCGGATGGCTTGCAGCGCGGTACGCGGCATAACCGTCCGGCGGATCGGCGGGCGCGGCAGCGTGACTGTCGCGCCCGCCAGGTGTCGCACCCGCGGGCGCGGCGATGGATTCATCACAATGGTACAGGCGCCGCATCAGGGCCTGGACGCGGCTCGGCTCAAGTGCAGGCATGGCGCACCACCTCCGAGGCCGCGAAATCACGTGCAAAGGCCTGCAAGGTCAGGCGGTCACGCAGGGCCGCGGCCTTCAGGCAGGCGTGGGCCGCGGCAATGCGCCCGTGGTCGGCCAGCAGCCGCGGGATGTCGGCAGGGTGGTCGAAGTACAGCGGATAGTCGGCCCCCACGTACTCCTCCACGGCAGGGTGCCGGCAGACCACGATGGGGGTTGCGCGCGCAATGCACTCGATCACCGCGTTGTTGGCCGAGGTGTCGTAGAAGTCCACGAAGACGAGGTTCTCCGCCAACAGGCGGTCGTATTCGTCGTTCTCCAGAAAGCCGATCTGATCCACCGGCGGCACGGTGGTCAGGCCATGCACGCGGCGCTCGGCGTAGCGCATCATGTTCTTCGTCCAGTCGCGGCCCAGCAGGGTCGGCTTCAGGCCCGGCACCTGCAGGTGGTTCACCGCGGCCAGCTTGCGCAGCCACCAGCCCACCTGCACCAGCCGCTTGTCGGGGTTGGCCAGGTAGCGGTCCATCGAGAAGGCCTCGTCGACGAACTCTGTCGGGTGCAGCAGCACGCTGATCGGGAAGGCCGGCCGCAGCGTCTGTTCGAGCCAGCGCCGGTGGTAGTCGCTGAGCACGAACAAGCCCCGACACTCGCGCTGGCTGCGCCGCCAGCTGTCCAGCGACAGCACGCGGGCCGGGCTCTGTTCGGCCTGGAACCAGCCGGGCACGCCCGGCGGCACGTGCAGGAAGCCGACCCAGGGCCGGGTGAACGGGCGTACCGGCCCGCAGCCGCCGTCGCCGGGGTCGGAGCCCCAGACGAAGCGCTTCTCCAGGAAGGTGTGGCACTCGACCTCGGCGTCAGCCGCGTGGAACGGCTCGAACGCCTGCAGCACGTAGGTCCAGCCGCTGCGGTGGGTGCCGTAGTGCTGGGCGAGCTGCGCGCCGAAGTCGAAGCGGGGCGCGGCGTTGCCGGGCGCGCCGCCCGTGCCGGTGCCCGCGTCGGTGCGCGCGGCCCGCCGCGGCGCCACGTGCACCGGGGCATGCACCACGGTGCCCGGCGGCAGGAAGGGCCGCACGATGGCGTCCCAGGTGCGCGCGTCGGCGTGGCGGCGGTTGTGCGACGCCGGGTCCACGTGGTACAGGCCCAGCGGCTGCGGGTCGTGCAGCACGCGCGCGCCGCCGGCCACCGCGCGCAGCCACAGCGCGAAGTCGGCATAGGTGCCGTGCGCCGCCTCGTCGAAGGGCGCGAAGCGCGCGTGCAGGTCGCGCCGCCACACCGGCATGCAGTGCGGGAAGTTCATGCACTGTGTGACGGCGCCGCCGGCGTCGCGCAGGAAGAAGTCCTCCAGCGCGCGCGGCCCGGCGCTGCCGCCGGCAAACCAGCACTCCAGCGCGTGCGCCGCGGCCAGCGCCGGCACGTCGCCGGCGAAGGTGGTGAGCTCGGCCGCGTCGTGCGTGATGGCCACCGCGGCCGAGGCCAGGTCGGCGCCGGTGGCCTCCAGCCAGTCCACCAGACGGGCGAGCTGGCGGCGGTCGCGCCGGTCGTCGAGGTTGGCGTTGCTGAGATAGCGGCCGCGCGCCAGGCCGATGGCGTGGTTCCAGCAGCCGTAGATGCCGGGGTCGGCGTCCAGCGCCTCCAGCCGGACCTGCGGCGTGACCAGCGCGAAGTGGCCGAGGACCAGATCCTGCGCCAGGTTGGGCTGCGGGCAGACGACGATGGCCTCGGCGCGCGCCTCGAAGCCGTCCAGGCGCAGCAGGTTGTCCAGGAAGGAGAAGGCCACCGCCTCGCCGCGGAAGGCCGAGGTGATCAGCGACACCTGCGGCGCGGGCAGCGCCGCCGGCGGCGGCAACGGCGCCGGGCGCCAGGGCAGCAGCGGGTCCTGCGCCTGCAGCGCGGCGGGCAGCGGGCGTTCCCACTGGCGGCACCACTGCGCCACCGCCCAGTCCAGCAGCGCCAGCATGGCGCCGGTGGGGCGACCGCTGTCGCGGCGCAGGCGCTCGGCCTGCGCGCTGGGCGTGCGCGGGCGCTGCGCCGCCGGCTCGTTCAGCGCCAGCGCACGCAGGTGGTCCAGCAGGGCGTCGAACAGGGCCTCGCTGCGCGGCTCCAGCCGGCGGTCGGTGTCCTGCGGCAGGTCGCGCCGGCGCAGCGGCAGCACCGGCCAGACGTAGCGGCCCACACGGTCGCGGTGGCGCTGCCCATGCGGCTCGGTGGGGAAGACCGCCAGCGCCTCGGTGAAGGCCAGGCGCGCCGGCCCGCGCAACGCCGCCAGCGTCAGCACCTCGGCCAGGTAGCCGGAATAGCCGGGCTCGGCGTCGTAGCCGACGTGGCCGAGCACGTCGTCCAGCCAGTCGCGGCGCACGACCAGGCCGCCGCAGTAGGCACCGGCCAGCGCCACCAGCGTGCCCACGGCGCGCGCTGCCGGCGGCAGCGTGGCCAGCGCGCGGTGCGCGGCCAGCGCGTGTTCGCCCACCGCGGGCAGCGTGATCAGTGCGTCGAGATCGCGCCGCGCCAGCACGGTGGTGGCGTCGGCGCGCCAGCCGATCTCGTCGCCTTCATGCAGCAGGCAGACCCAGTGCCCGGCGCAGGAGCGCACGGCGCGGCGCAGCGCGCGCGCGGTGCACCCGTGGTCGCAGACGTAGTCGTGGTCGGCGGAGGCCAGCGCGGCCTGCCAGGCCACCGGCAGCGCCGGCAGCGGCCCGTCGACGAGGCCGGCGGGGTCGTGCTCCAGCAGTTCCAGCAGCAGCGCCTGCACGCGCGCACCGGTGCCGTCGCGCAGGCGCTGCACCGAATGCAGCGTGCGCGCGTGGGCGGCGGCGTTCCAGGTGCTGGCGAGGACGAGGACGGTGAGGTCGGTGGGGGCGGGCAGGGGCGCGGTCACTTCGTCGCAGGCGGCCGTCGCGGCGGGTTGGGAGGCACCTGGTTGCACTGGGCCAGTGCGTCGGTGTAGCAGCGGTAGGCCTTGGCGCCGGCCTTGCACTGGGTCACGGCCTGGCGGGTGCAGGCGTTCTCGATGCCGCCGTTGAAGATCGCCCAGCCGAAGGGCGTGTACTCGCCGGCCACGGTGTTGCCGCGCACATCGTACCCACTGGCCCCGTGGTCCAGGTACACGGCGCCGACCATGCGTACCCAGGCGCCGGTGCGGTTCTTGGGCTCGCCGCGCGGCGGCAGGCCGGCCGGCAGGCCCTGCAGGTTCGGCTCGGGGTCGGCGATGCGGTTGTTGACGACGCGCTTCTCGATGCCCGGGTCCACGGGGTCGGGCTTGTCGCGCCCCTTGCCGCCGCCGTTGATGTAGATCGCGCCGCAGTCGTTCAGCATCTGGCAGAAGTGGGCCACGGTGTTGCCGGCCACCACCAGCTGCGGGGCGAGGCCACTGCCGCGGTCAAAAGCGCCGCGCTCACCGAGCATGATGCCGGCGAAGCCGACGTGGGCGATGTCGTTCTCGCGGATGTCGGCGCGCACGAAGCCGGTGGCGCGCAGGCCGTTGAACTGCATCGTCAGTGCCGGCTGCACGCCGATGCGGCCGGCGTTGCGGATCCGGTTGCCGCGCACCTCGAGCTGCAGCGCCTCGGTGACCAGGATGCCGTTGTTGCCGGTGTCCTCGATCTGGTTGTCGACGATGGCCACGCGCTCGGCCTGGCTGACATGGACGCCGTGTTCCGCCGCGTCCCGCAGCCGGTTGCGCGTGATCTCCACACGGCCGATGCCGTGCACGCGCAGCGCCGGGCCGGCGGCCTGGGCGATTTCCAGGTCGCGCAGCACCAGGGTCAGGCCGGGCGCCGTGCGCCGGCCCTCGGTCTCGAAGGCCAGCGCCGGCAGCGTCGCGCGCCCCGGAAGGTCCAGCGCCACGCGGACCCGGCCGGCCAGGTCAGCCGCCGCGGTGCCGGCCGGCATGGCCAGGAACAGGCGCCGCGTTGCCTCGTCGAAGACCCACTCGCCCGGGCGGTCCATCGTGCCGGCACCGTGCACGAACATCGCGCCGAAGCCGGGTTCGACGAAGTCGCGGTCCTCGGCCACCCCGGTGCTGCCTTCGGCCGCGGCGATGCGCACCTCGCCGCGGGCGCCGTCCACCGCGGCGATGCGGTGGCGCGTGAACGACCAGGGCGAGTTCCGCAGCACCAGCTCGGGCCAGCGCTCGGCCGCCACGCCGGCCATCGCCTGCACCTGACGCGCCCAGGCCGGGTCGTCCGACCCCAGGCACATCCAGGCGTTGCATCCCTCGCGCTGCGTGCGCACCGTCGACAGCAGCAGGGTCCGGGGTGCGCGCGCACCGCCCTGGTCGGGGGCCGCCGCGGGAACCCCGTCGAGGCCGTCCACGTCCACCTGCAGCACCGGCGCCTTCAGCGGGCCGAGCACGAACAGCGCCACGCCTTCACGCCGCACCGCCAGGGCTTCGCCAGCGGGCGCCGGTGCCCAGTCGAGGCCCAGCGCCTGGCTGCCGACGGCCGGCAGGATGCGCCCTTTGGCGTCAGCCGTGCCCTGGATCGTCACCGTACCCTGGGCGTCGGGCTGGCAGGGCGACAGCCGCAGCGTGCCCTGGTGCACCACGCCCCCGCCGATCAGCACGCGGTCCCCGGCCTCGAGGCAGGTGACAGCGGCCGAGAACTCGGCCAGCGTGGCATACGCCTTCGATCCCGCCGGGCCGCTACCGCCGATGGCGTAGGTGGCGGCACCCGCATGCGCGGCGCCCAGGGCCGAGGCCACGAAGACGGCAAGGCGGACAGCAAGCATGGGGCGCTCCGGCCCGCGTCAGGCGGGCGTGAAGGGGTTGGTGTAACCGAAGCGTTCGATCGACGTCTTGAAGGCCTTCCGGACCTCTGCGTCGATCTTCGGATCGGCGAAGGCCTCGGCGAAGGCTTTCAGGTCAGCCGGGTCGTACTGGGACGCATTGGCGACGGGCAGTTCCCCAATCGGCTTGCCGATATGGCGGGACAGGTCGTCGACCAGCCTTTGTGCCTGGGAGCCGATGTCGTAGACGTGGAGGTTGGCCGGCCACGGCTGGGCCCCTGCGAACCGATCCAGTGCGTGGTGTTCCTGCACCCAGCGCCAAACGTTCGGCGAGCGCATGAATTCTCCGAAGCTCAGCAACGGCAGCGAGGCGTCGTAGCGCGGGTGCCAGAAGGGGCGGCGCTGCTGGTTGAACTTCGAGTACTTCCAGACCGACCCGATCAGCTCCCACGGGTTGCGGTCGCAGATGAAGACCTGGTAGTCGTCGAAGTTCCAGCCGCGCTCGGCAAATGCAGCCCGCAGTTCATCCGCCGTCGCGTGGTGATGCAGCGGACGCTCGTCGGTGGACACGACGTTGCTGAACCGATCCAGCAGCTTGCGCACCGACGTCGACCCCGTCTTGGGCTTGGAGATCCAGATGAACTTGTGCTTGTGCGAGATTCTCATGGGTGTCAGTTCGATGAAGGCGGGTAGCGGCGGTGGAAGTGGAGCGCCCGTTCGCGGGATCGGGGCAGGTCGTTGCGGGCCCAGTAGCGGTCATGCGCCGGGGTGGCCACGGCAGGAATGCCACGCGCAACGCTCGCGCGAGGAATGTCACGGGTCACGATGCTGCCCATGGCCACGATGGAACCGGCGCCGATCGTCAGATCCTTGAGGATTTTGACATCCTCGCCGACCCAGACGTGCGGCTCCAGGCAGACACCGGAGGCCGGTTCGTTGAGCTGGAGCGGACCGTCGATCGCGTAGATGGGGTGGGCGTCACTATTGCGGATGACGATGTCGTAGGCGAACATGCAGTCGTCGCCGATGATCAGCCAGGGCCGGCCGGCGCCGGCGCCGGCGCCGGAGATCCAGGTGTTCTTGGCCGTCGTCGTGACGCCGTTGCCGATGGCGATGAAGTCGCCTGCCTGTTTCGACCGGATCTGCAGTTCGTGCAGCACGCAGCGCTCGCCGATGACGACCAGCGACTCGTCGCCCGAGAAGCCGATCTGCAGGCTGCCCTGAAGGTCTGTGCCCAGCAGCACGCGGCATCCTCGCGCGCTGCCGAAGTTGACCGAGAGCCTCGCCTTCAGACCGGGCCGTGCGAGCACGAGGTTGGAGGCATCGCCCTGGATGCGCACGTCGCTCGAGGGCTCGACGGGCGCATAGTCCTCCGGCGCGAGGCGCAGCCCCTCGATCACCGATTCCGCGCGGGCGATGGCCGGGCCGTGCATGGTCAGAAATCCGTCCCGCTCATCTCCACCTTCTCGAACCCGGTGGCCAGGCGCATGGCCAGCTCGCTGAACGAGCTCCAGGTGCTGCCCAGCAGCCAGGTGCAGCGGCTGAGCAGCAGGGCGTCGGCCAGCGCGTAGCGGATCTGCGCCGCCGATCGGTCGTACAGCGTACGGGGCAGGAAGCGCAGCCGCTCCCCGTAGACCTGCTGGAACACACGGTAGTTCTCCGGCAGGTCGGTGGCCAGGAAGAGGTGCTGGTGGCGGCCCTCGGCCAGCAGCGCGTCGATGCGGCGGATGAAGGCCGAGTAGTGGCTCTTGGCGCGCCAGTGGTGGATGGCGGCATGGCTTTCGGCGCTCCAGTTCTCGGCGCTGTCCCATGAGTTCTGGTCGAGGCCGGCGCCCGCCTCCATGCGCACGTGTGCACCGATGCTGTGCTGCGGCAGTTCCACCGAATCCACCAGTGCGCGCACGGCTTCCGATGGCCGCAGTGCTTGCAGCAGCCGGTTCTCCGCTTCCCAGTGCGAAGCCGGGTGGCGCAGCACGAAGGCAGAGCGGACGAGGATGTGCTCGTCGCGGTCGGTGTCGACGGGTTCGTCCTTCTGGGCGCCGGGCTCGATCTCCATGTAGTTGTAGCGGCGCAGCGCGTCACGCACATCGCCGGGCAGGTCATCGGCATGCTCCACCACGGGCAGCGTGGTCTCGAAGAGGTCGGCCAGACGGCAGTCGCAATGGTGGTCGGGTGTCCACAGCACCACCAGTTCACGGCCCGTGGCCTCTGCCACAGCTGCAGCGGAACCCAAGGCGCGGAGCCGGTTTCCCAGGCCGTGCTGGGTGTCGATCACCAATTGCCGACGCCTCACCTGCACTGCCGGGGCGCCGGGAGGCGGGCCAGCGTGCACGGTGTCGAAGTGGTCACTGCGCAATTGCACGAAGGCACCGCTGCCATTGCCGCAGGTGGCCGCGACGAGTTCAGCGGTCGGGGCCGGTTCCAGCCGTCGCAGACCGTCGTAGGGGATCCAGTACTCCACCGAAGCGGCACGGCAGGCCGTGGCGTCGACAAAGGCTTCACGTGCGGGTTTGCTGCCGCCATTGACGCAGATGGCCAGGTCTTCGGGCCAGGCGCCGTGGCCAAAGGCGGCGCCGAGGTCGCGCGCCCGTTCCACCGGAAAGTCCGGCGCCAGTTCCACCAGCAGCGTATGACGGCGGCCGCGCTCCAGCGGGGGGCCGCCAGCGGCCGCCACCGCCGCGTCGAAGGCGCCGATTTCGGCCAACCGCTTGCGTTGCAGCAGGGCGTTGAATCGCATGCGGGGCATGTGATAGGCCAGCGGACCGCAGACCCAGGAGACGCGCTCCAGTGCCGCGTAGTGCTCCGCGTCGGTGCGAATGTCCTCATGCACCAGGTGCGGCATCGCGTGTGCACGCCGGCGCAGGCGCACCAGCGTGGGGCTGTCCTCCAGCACGTCGAACGGCGCGAACTGGCGGTCGGCGTTCCAGGGCGGCATCACGAAGGCCAGCCAGCGGTTGACGCGGATGCGGTAGGCCGTGTCGCGCTTCAGTTCGGCCCAGGCGTGATCGGCCCCGCCAGTACCGGCGCCGGCCATGCGCTGCGCGTCGTCGTGCGGGATGTGGTAGATCGACTCACCGTCCACGCCGATGCGGCGCAGGCCGGATCCCGCCATGCGCGCATAGATGTCGTCGTCGTCCCAGCCGTAGGTGGTGATGTACTCGTTGAAGCCACCGATGGCCAGCAGGTCGGCGCGGCGAAGGTAGAAGAAGCCGTTGATGTGCTCCTGCCCGGGCGCAGCCTCGCGCCAGTCGCCGGCGATGAAGCAGCCCTTCGGCAGCGGGTTGCGTGCCAGAAAGTCGGGCTTGAGCGTGATGTCGGCATCGGCCTTGACGATGCGTTCGCCGCGGGCAGCGCGGAAGCCGATGTTGAAGGCCAGCGACAGGATCCAGCGCGGTTCGTCCTCCACCCGCAGCACCCGCACGCGCGGGCCGGCCAGGCCGGCTTCGGTGATGGCGGGGGCCACGGGCTCGGTGGAATTCCAGTCGACGATCACCACTTCGGTGACCTGCGGCAGTGCCAGCCACGTGGGCAGGGCCTTCAGCAGGTTTTCGGTGCGGTTCATGCAGCAGCTGACCACGCTGACGCCGGCGCCGCCGGTCTGGCGGGTAGGCATCATGGCCCCCAGGGCTTCGGGGGCCAGCGGCGGGGCCGGCGTCATGTCGTCGGGCACGCCAAGACGCTGCAGCAGCTGTGCACGCAGTGCTGCGGCCTGGCTGCCCGCCATGCATTTGCCGCTGCGGCCGATGCGGCGCAGCAGTTGCACGGCCAGCGCCGGTTGGTCCAGCCGCACGGCCTGGACAGCTTCATCGAACAGGCGCGACAGGCCGGGGTCGGGCAGAGGCGCGCGGGCGGGGTCAGGCAGGTTCATGCAGTTCGTACCAGTCGTCCCACTGGGCTTCGGTGCGGCGATAGCCCAACGGCTCCAGGAGGTTGCGGATCTTGTCGCGCATCGGGCTGAAGTTGTGTTCCACGGTGATCAGGCGGATTCGCCACTGGTGGAACGGAAAGGCCTGCAGGATGGCGTACTCGCTGCCTTCGGTGTCGATGCTGAGGTAGTCGATGTCTCTCGGTGCGCCCAGGCGGGTCAGCGCGTCGTGCAGCGATACGGTTTCGAACTCCACCAGGTTGGCCGGGTCTGCCGCATAGGCGGCGCGCTTTTCGCCATGCATGTCGGCCGCCATGTCGTCGACGAGGCCGCCGTATTCCTCGGCCAGCACGAAGCGCACCTTGTCGCCGGTATGTGGGCCGATGCAGAGGTTGCTGGTGATGCACTGGCGGTTGGCCTGAAGCCGCGCGAAGCTGCGCGGGTTCGGCTCGATGCAGATGCCATGCCAGCCGTGGCGCTGCTCGAGCAGCCACGTGTTGCTCAGGCGCACACCGTCGGTGGCGCCGAACTCGACGAAGAAGCCGCCACGCTTGCCCCCACTGCGTTCCAGCACCCACAGGTCCTGCCCCAGCTGGGCGGTGGACGCCTGGCGGTCGACGCCCGAGCCTGGCGCCGCGGACATCGCCCCGCCCAGAGCGTTCCCGCGTTGCTGGGCCAAGCTGAGTTCATGCTGCAGCAGTTCTATCTCGCTGCGCAGCATGGTCACCTGGGCTTCCAGCGCCACTGGGCGGGTCTGGCCGTGACCAGCGGCCCCGATCTGCTGCGTGGCCTCGTCCACCAGGGCGGCCGCTTGCGGCAGCAGACCCAGGCGCGCCATTTCGCGCACAGCGCGGGCATGCGCCGCGGTGGGGGCCTGTGGGTCCCCGGTGACCGTGAGTGCAGCGCGGAAGTGGGCCTCGATGCCGGGTGAGTCTTCACGCAATGCCGCAATGCGGCCCAGTGTGTTGTGCGTGCCGGAGATCAACAGGCGGGCCATCAGGGCCGGCGAGCAGCCCCAGGCCAGGGCCTGACGGGCGAATCGGCGGGCCGCCTCGTGGTGATCGCCCTGTTGGTGGGCACAAGCAACCAGCAGGGCAATGCGTGCGCGTTCCGGGTGGCTGTCGAAATCCTCCAGACGCAGGCGCATCAGGGCGGGCCAGTCGCCCATCAGCCACTGAGCCATCGCGGAAGACACGGGCTTGGGTGCCGGTTCTGGCGGCGACGAGCGCGGCTCCAGCGGCCGACCAGCCGATTCCAGCGCGTCGGTGGGCGCTGGTTTTGGCGCCGACGGCTGGGGTCGAAGGGCGCCCAATCGTCGGTTGCGCCGCAACTTAGAAGTTCTTTTCACGGATCAGCACGTCCTTGATCAGGTCGAGCTGGGCCTCGGCGCGCAGGATCTCCGCGTCCAGCAGCCGTTGGCGTGCATCGCGCTCGGCCAGGCGGCTGGCCAGAGCTTCCTGCGCTGCCCGGGCCTCCGACAGACTGCGCTCCAGCGCCTCCTTCTCGGCCTTCAGGCCCTGCGCCCACTTCGCGTTCTCCTGGTGCCAGTGGGCCTGATCGTCGCGTTCGCGTAGCGCAACGTCCAGCTGCTGTTGCAAGGCCCGTTGCGTCGCCTGGGCCTGGTCCTGGGCCTGGGCCAGCGCCGAGCCGTGTTCCTGGTTGGCCGCGGCGTGCGCGGCAGCCTGATCGTCGGCCTGCCGGCGCGTTGCGTCGAGCGCTTCCTGCAAGGCTGCCAACTGGGCGTTCAGCGCCTCTTTCTCAGTTTTCAGGCCTTGCGCCCACCGGGCGTTCTCCTGGTGCCAATGGGCCTGTTCGTCACGTTCGCGCTGGGCTGCCTCCAACTGCAGCTGCAGGGCCTGCTGCGCCTCGGCGGCCTGGGCCAGCGCCGCAGTGTGTTCCTGGCTGGCCGCGGCATGGACGGCGGCCTGGTCATCGGCCTGCCGGTGCGCTGCGTCGAGCGCTTCCTGCAAGGCTGCCAACTGGGCGTTCAGCGCCTCTTTCTCAGTTTTCAGGCCTTGCGCCCACCGGGCGTTCTCCTGGTGCCAATGGGCCTGTTCGTCACGTTCGCGCTGGGCTGCCTCCAACTGCAGCTGCAGGGCCTGCTGCGCCTCGGCGGCCTGGGCCAGCGCCGCAGTGTGTTCCTGGCTGGCCGCGGCATGGACGGCGGCCTGGTCATCGGCCTGCCGGTGCGCTGCGTCGAGCGCTTCCTGCAAGGCCGCCAACTGGGCGCTCAGCGCCTCCTTCTCGGCGCTCAGGCCTTGCGCCCGCTGGGCGTTCTCCTGGTGCCAATGGGCCTGTTCGTCACGTTCGCGCCGGGCTGCCTCCAACTGCAGCTGCAGGGCCTGC
This sequence comes from Rubrivivax albus, assembly GCF_004016515.1. GTDB lineage: Bacteria > Pseudomonadota > Gammaproteobacteria > Burkholderiales > Burkholderiaceae_C > Rubrivivax > Rubrivivax albus. Next base: position 230,391 of record NZ_SACT01000008.1, on the reverse strand, counting down.
TGCGCCTCGGCGGCCTGGGCCAGCGCCGCAGTGTGTTCCTGGCTGGCCGCGGCATGGACGGCGGCCTGGTCATCGGCCTGCCGACGCACCACGACGAGTTCTTCCTGCAAGGCCGCCAACTGGGCGTTCAGCGCCTCCTTCTCGTCGCTCAGGCCTTGCGCCCGCTGGGCGTTCTCCTGGTGCCAATGGGCCTGTTCGTCACGTTCGCGCCGGGCTGCCTCCAACTGCTGCTGCAGGGCCAGCTGTACCTCGGTGGCTCGGGCCAGCGCCTCGGTGGATTGGTCCAGCGCAGCGGCGTGTTCCTGGCTGGCCGCGGCATGGACGGCGGCCTGGTCATCGGCCTGCCGACGCACCACGACGAGTTCTTCCTGCAAGGCCGCCAACTGGGCGTTCAGCGCCTCGTTCTCGGCTTTCAGGCCCTGCGCCCACCGGGCGTTTTCCTGGTGCCAGTGGGTCTGTTCGTCGCGTTCGCGCAAGGCCACTTCCAGCTGCTGCTGCAGGACTTGCTGCACCTCGGTGGCCCGAGTCATTGCCGCGGTCTGCTCCTGGCTGGCTGCGGCGTGGCTGGCTGCCTGCTGTTCAGCATGGTGGCGTGCCAGTTCCAGTGCCTCGCGCAGGGAGACGATCTCGTCACGCTGTGCTGCGCGTTCGCGCTCCGCGACATCCTGGGCGAACAGGTGAACGGGCCACAAGGGGTCCTGATCGCCTGGCGCCGTCTGGAGGCGGAACCCCAGGCCCAACAGGCGCGCATGCGTCGCGTCGGCCCGATTCCAGGCGGGTGTCGGCGGACGTCCGCATCCGCGGACGAGCACGGCGTCAAAGTGCCACATCACCTCGGCGGACAGGGCGGCCAACAGGGCCTGCTCCTGTCCCGGCACGTCCAGCACCAGCACCTGGGGCGAATCCGTGCCAATGGCCAGGTGGGCTTGAACCCAGTCCGGGAAGCCGGTGGCCTGGACAGGCAGCGTGCTCAGGGCCTGCAGGCGGGGGTACAGCGCGACCAGTGGGCTGGCGTCGAGCGGGCCGTTGAAGACCCGAAGGTTGTAACGATTCCAGAGCAGTGCGCCCGCGTCGGGGGCCAACACAGCCGTGTCGACCTCGACGCCCGGGATCGCGGCGGCCCGAACGGACAGGGCCGCCGCCAGGTCGGGATCGCCCTCTGCCAGCACGACGTGGGCGCAACCCAGGCTCTGGTAGGCGTCCAGCACGGCGCCGCTGCCGGCGCCGACGTGGAGCACCCGGGCCGCGCGGCCCCCGAGCCAGGATTTCAGGGTGTCGAACAAGGGGTTCATGATCGTTCCGGCATTCGGGCCTCAACGGCGCCGCAGGGCTGACCGCAGCCGCAGGGCGCGAAGCGTCTTCCTGGCTTCGGCATGCAGGGCCATTGCCGCCGCCTGCCATCGCGCCTGGCGGGCCGTATCGGTGAACGCTGCCGCGGCGGGCAGGGCGTCCAACACGGCCAGCAGCAGCCGGCGGTCGGCCTCCGGCTGTGCAGCCCACCAACGGCGCCGGGCCGCCGCGCCGAAGCCGGCACCGACAGCCAGCGGCCACGCCGCCTGCAAGCGGCCATCTGGCGCTTCAGGCCAAAGTGTCAGTGGCGGTACGACGTCGGGGTCCTCGGGCAGCAACCACGCCAAGGCGCAACCGGCGGCGTCGGGGCCTGTTGCGCCCTCCGGGCGCCAGCGCAGGTCCACATCCGACAGTTGGCGCGAGCCCCAGGTCACCGCTTCCAGATGCACGACACAGCTGCCGTCTGCATTCGTCACCACCCGCAGGTTGTCGTAGCGCAGACGCGGTGGCAGGCTGTCAAGCTGCAGGCATAGCCGTTGCGCCACCTGCCGCCAGGCCGGACGAAGACCGAACTCGGGTTCCTCGCTGGCCAGCAGCAGCAGGTCAGCCAGGCTGCGGAGGAAAGCCCAGTCGGCTGCCGGCAGCGGCGACAGTGTGCGTGGCCCTTCGCCGTCGCTGGGCACCACCAGCATGTAGCCCTGCCCCGCTTCATCGCCGGTCTGGCGCCAGCCGGAGAACGGCGGCTGCGCCGCATTGCCGAAGATGACGATGCCAGGCCGGCCGTGGTGATCAACCAGCCGCACATCAAGTTCCGGTAGATGGCCCTTGGGCGTGAGCACGCCGGTGAACTGGAAGTGAGCCTCGCGGTGCGGCGCTTCGTCGCGCAGTCGGACCAGCGACACGCCGCCCGCCACGACCGGTGCGCGCGCTGAGCCAGCGTTACCGGTCGGCCATGTGTTGCCCAAGGCGGCGGGTTCGCTGGCCAGCGCCTGGGCCGCCGCGGCGTCACTGTGAGCCTGGATCAGTTGGGCCGTGAGCTCTTCGCGCTCTGCCTGCACCGCGCCGAGTTCGAGGCGGGCTTCAGCCAGCGCTGTGCGCACCGACTGCAGGTCGCCCTCCAGGGCCTGGCGCCGCTGGCGAACCTGATCCAACTCGTCCGTGACCGTGGCCAGGCGATGGCCGGCGTCTTCAAGGGCGCCCTCGGCCGCCAGCTTGGCTTCTGTGGCCGCGGCCGCCGCTCGGGCGGCGTCGGCGGCGATGCGTTCAGCTTCTGCGGCTGCGTGGGCTGCCGCAGCGGCTGCCGCAGCCTTGGTTTCCAGGTGCTCAGCCTTCGCCGCTTCAGCCACCGCGTGTGCCGATGCCGCATCTTTGGCAAGCGCGTCGTTGTGTTCCAGCAATTGGTCGATTTGCGCACGATGCAGCACGAGGTCGGCCAGCAATCGTTCGTTTTCGGCCTCGCGCACACTCTGCTGCTCACGCTGGCGGGCCAACTCGCCGTCGAGTGAGGCCACGGCTTCTTCCTGCCGCTGCAGGTCGTGCTCAAGCGACTGCGCCCAGAGGGCTTGCTCTGCGTGCTGCCGGGCCAGGGCATCGCGCTCGGCGTGCAATTGCTGCCGCGCCCTATGGTGTTCGGCGAGGTCATTGTGCAGCTGGCGAAGCCTGACCAGCGCTGCATCGGCGCCCATCGGGCTGGTCGGTGCCCGAGCCGGACCCACCGGAATGCAGCTCGCCAGCCATTCCTGCGCCAAGGTCTCGATGTCTGCCCGTGCTGCCACGCAGGCGGATGCCGCCATGCGCCACAGCACATCCTCCCCGTCGACCTCGTGCGCTGCCGTGGGCGGCGGTTCCACCGGCTGCGGATTGATCTCCAGCCAGTCGCTCACCCCGGCGAGCAGGTCATCGGCGCGGCCCATGACATCGTCGATGTCCACCAGCAGGCAGCGCCCAGGGTGGGCATGCACGACACGCAGCACAGCACGAGCGCGCACTGCCCATTCGGTCAGCGCCTGTGCCGGGTCCCCGAGCGAGGCATCGCGCAGCGCGTGCTCAGGCCCGCCGGCAAAGTACAACAGCCGATCGGCCGGGTGGGCCCGCAGGGCGGCGTCGGCCATGATCGCGCTGCCCGGTTCCGCCAGGCCGCCGGGCAGCACGAAGGCGGATGCGACCCAGCGGCCCAGCGCCGGCCAGGCAATGCCGGCGTCACCCGCGAGCAGCAGGCGCATGCCGGTCATAGCCCGAACACGACCTTCGCGGCAACGGCGATCTGGTAAATGATCTGCGTGATGCCGCGCGTGACCTCGATGTTCTTGGTTTCGATCTTTGGCAGCACCATCAGTTCATCGCCGGCACGCAGCACGGTGCTGGCCGACGGGAGGGCCTCGACGACGGTGCCATCCTGGCGGATGATGATCACGCGGGCTTCGTCCGCGCCCTGGGTGTAGCCACCCGCGCGGCGGATGTAGCTGAGGATCTCCTCGCCCTCGGCGAAGACCAGCGCGTTGGGCACCATGACCTCGCCGCCAACCAGTACGACGTTGCTGGTCTCGGGCACGCTGATCACGTCGCCATCTTCGAGCAACGTCTCGCCGGCATTGGCCGCATTGGCCAGGACGACCTGGCCGCGTGGCTGGGCCATCCGTGCACGCTCGACGAACTTGAGGATGGCATCGCCCTCGCGCTGGCGCAGCACGGCTTCCTCGCTGGTGGCCGAGCGGGCCGTCAGGGCATAGGTCTCCAGGCCACGCAGGGAGGTGTCCAGCAGGTCCTTCTGGCGTTGGGCCACCGACTTCCGATAGAGCTGCAACGCGGCGACGTTGGCTTGCGGGGCTGGCACCAGGCGCTGCAGCGCGTCCTTCAGGCGGGCGCCATAGGGCAGAACCAGTGAACGCTCGCCCAGGTGGGCGCCCTCCAGGCGGACCAGGATGGTGCCGGGGTACTTGTCGGACGTGAAGGTGACGTCGTCGCCGTCCTGGATCATCACGCCAGCCGCACGGGCCAGCGCGTGGTATTCGCTGCGCCGGTCGGCGCCGATCTTGCGCACGATGCTCAGGTGGGTGGCGCCGGGCTTCGGACGGGCCAGCGCCATCAGGTCGCTGGCCGCAATCTCACGCTGCTCGAACTCGAAAGCGTACGGGTTCATGACCTCGCCCGACACCTGCACCGTGTGCTTGCGTGGGGCGACGACGATGCTGTCGCCATCGCGCAGCTGCAGCGTGTCGATGTGGCCCTCGAGCAGGAAGCGGTAGAGGTCGATGCGCGCGCGCGGCTTGCCACTGCGCAACACGTCCACCTGCAGATGGCTGCCGCGGGCCGGGTCGATGCCGCCCGCGCGGTCGAGGTAATACAGGACCGAATCAGACGACAGGCCGGCATACAGCCCCGGCGCGCGCACGAAGCCCGTGACATACACCTTCACCGGCTGAGCGGCCTCCAGCGTGGCGTAGACGCCCACGCTGGCGCGGAAGGTGCGCTTGACGCGGGCTTCGACGGTGCCATTGAGCTCGCCATTGCGCACGCCGGCCACGTGCACCGGACCGACGTTGGGGATGAAGATGTTGCCCTGTGCGTCGACGGCCAGGGTGGCATCGAGGTTGAAGCCGCCCCACAGGCGTACGCTCAGGCGGTCGCCGACGGCGATCTGGTAGTCGGGGTTGAAGCCGCTGAACGCTTCGCTGGCAAAGCGGCCAGAGAAGATCTGGCTGCCGAACATGACCGACCCCGGCGTCCGGCCAGGGTCAGGGGGCATGGGCAGCGCGACATGCGGCGGTGCGGCCTGAGTCGGCGCAGGGGTGGTGACGATGGTGGGCAGGGCCAGCGGCGCGGTGGCCGCGGCAGAGGGCTGGACGACCTGGGCTGTCGAGGGTCCGGCCGCCAAGGCCAGCCAGGCGAGCGCGAAAGCTGCGATACGGGGATGGGGCATGGGTCAGTCCTGGTGCTCGCGGATGGTGGCCAGCACCAGCCGGACGATGGCGAACAGCAACACACAGATGGCGATCAGCGTGCCCATGTCGTACGCCACGAGCGGGTATTCAGCCGTCTCCGGCAGCGACGGTGGTTCGACGATGGCCAGGCTCTTGATTTTCTGGTGGGCCTCGATGCGGGCGTTCTCCACCGCAGCGAGCGCCAGCTTGTAGGCATCGCGCGCAAACTCCGCCTTGAGCTTGAGGGCTTCGAAATCAAGGGCTTGCTTGTTGAGCCGGTTGCCCTTGGTGTCTTCGGCCGTGGCACGCCGGCGTTCGGCGTCGATCTGCCGGTCAACGGCGGCGATGCGCGCTTTCAGTGCCTGGACCTGGTAAGCCTCCTCATTGAGGAAGCCGCGCAGCCCGCCCAGTTCGGCTTCCAGCCGGGCGCGGTTGGCCTGCAGTTCTGCCGTCAACATGCCGGCCGCCTGGGTCTGCAGGCCCGGGTCGAGCAGGCGGTTCTTGCTCTGGAAGGACAGCACGGCACCCGCAGCGGCTTCGACCCGCTGGGCCGCGATCTGCAGTTCGCCTTCGGCGAAGCTCAGGCGCTCGCGGGCGATGCGGTGCGAGGTCTCGTTGACGAAGCGCTCGCTGGCGTCGAGTACCGCTGCGTTGAAGCGCTGAGCGAACGCCGGGTCGAGGCCCTGGGTGCGCACGGTGAGCAATGCTGCGCGGTCATCGAAGCCGAGTTCCACGCGATCGCGGAAGTAGGCCACGAACTGTTCGGTGCTGGCATCTGCCGGCAGTTGGTTCGGCAGGTCGGCCCCGAGGTCGGCGAAGTGCTTGCGCAGCCCCAGCGTGCGGTCGAGTTCCAGGGCCAGCGCCTGGGAATGGATGAAGGACCGCAGGTAGAGCGTGTCTTCATGGGCTGGCGGGTTGATGCCAGCCAGCAGCAGCGCTGCACCAGGGATCGCGCTGGCGGCGCTGCTGCTGGCCTGGCGCACCGAGATCACCGACTCGCTGACGAATCGGTCGCGTGCGACGAGGCCCAGATAGAGCGCAAACAGCGAGACCGGCAGGACGATCAGCAGCAGCGCCAGCGTGCGGCCCGAAAGATGGATGAGACGATTCATTTCGTGGCGGGTTCGCCCTGGTAGGCGCGGATGCCTTGTTCGACATCCTCGTAGACGTTGACATGGCCGCCGTCCACGTGGACGACGACATCGCAGTACTGGCGCACGTCATTCATGCTGTGCGTCGTCATGATGAGGTTGGCACTGGCCAGGCGCTGCTGCAGGATGGCCTTGCTGCGGCTCTTGAACTGCGCGTCGCCAACGGCCATGACCTCGTCGATCAGGTAGTAGTCGAACTCGAAAGCCATGCTCAACCCGAAGGCCACACGTGACCGCATGCCTGACGAGAACGACCGCATCGGCAGCTCGAAGTAGTCGCCAATGTCGGCGAACTCTCGCACGAAGCGCACCTTCTCGCGCAGCTGCGGGCCCCAGGCACCATGGATGCGGCAGACGAACTCGACGTTCTCCCGCGCCGTCAGGTTGAGCGCGAAGCCGCCCGCGAGGCCCACCGGCCAGGAGATGCTGGCGTCGGTGACGACGGCGCCCGAATCGGGGTGGTCGATGCCGCCGAGCAGCCTCAGCAGTGTCGACTTGCCCGCGCCGTTGCGCCCGATCAGGCCAATGTTGGCACCGGCTGGAAAGGTGAAGCTCAGGTCGCGGAACACATAACGGCGCCCGTGCCGGCTCGGGTACGACTTCGTGAGCGACTGCAGTTCGATCATCGCGTCAGGTGGTGACGAGGCGCCAGCGATCTGCCCGGTAGCTCAGCAAAGCCAGGGCGCAGAGCGTCAGCGAGAACATCACCGGGTAGCGCAGGTTGATGCCGGCGGGTGTCCAGTAGTCCGGCATGAAGGCGTGTCTCGACAGTTCGATCAGGTGCAACAGCGGGTTGTAGAGCAGCCAGTGCAGCAGGTCTGGCGGGGCGTAGTGAATGGGGAACAGGATGCCGCTGGCGAAGTACAGCGGCATCATCGAGATGCGGATGAAAGATCGCAGACGCGGCCGCTCGTGACTGACGACAGCGGCGAACATGCCATAGCCGAATCCCAGCAGGATCATCAGCAATTGCACGCCGATCATCTCCAGCGGGGCCACGGGCCACACGTGGTATCCCAGCCAGCCCAGCAGGCCCAGCGTCACGATGTAGACGAGCATGTTCATGATCGCCTCGACCGCGGTCCGTGACACCAGGGTGTCGAACGGGGTCACCTGGCGGTAGGCAAAGAGCCCGCGGTTGGCATCGATGCCGTCCATCAACCGGGTGGCGATGTGCTGGAAGAGAAAGAACGGGAGCAGCCCAGTTGCGAGGAACACGGGGAACTCGGCCCCGGGCATGACGCGTCCGCGGATGCCTGCATAGATGGTGAGCGTCACCAGCGTGTGCATCAGCGGTTCCATCAGCGTCCATACGGCGCCGACCCATTGCCCGCCCACCCTGGCCTTCATCTCGCGCAGCAGCAGGGCGAACAGCACCCCGCGCTGAACGTCCCATGGGGAGCGCGCGGCGGGCCGGCCGGCCGGAGGCAATTGCGGAAGGGGGGTGGTCATGGCAAGTCCGGCGCGGGGCCGGTCAGGCGGTCGGGGCACTCGGCACCGGACCGCAGCGGCGGGCCGACCCAACAGCCGCGGCCGATTCTAGCCAGCCCACGTGACACCGCCGGTCGAGCCCGACCTGGCGGCGGTGTGGCCTCCTAGAATCCCCGGCGTGTCAGGCCTCCTCATCGCCTTTGCCTTCGCCGCGTTGGTGACCCTGCTGCTGGTGCGCTCGGCAAGCCTGCACACCGCGCACACAGGGGATCGGGATTTTTCCAAGCCGCAGAAGGTTCACACGGTGCCCGTGCCGCGCATCGGTGGGCTGGGGGTTTTTTTAGGACTGCTGGCGTGGTTGGGTTGGCATGTCTGGCACGGCGGTTCACCCAGCCTGCCATCGCTGTTGCTGGCCAGTGCACTGCCCGCCTTTCTGGCCGGGTTCATCCAGGATTGCACCGAGGCGGTGACGCCGCGAGGGCGGCTCGTGGCGACGACGCTGTCGGCCGTGCTCGCGTTTCACTGGGTCGACGCCGGCCTGCGCTACACCACCATTCCTGGCTTGGATTGGCTGGTCACCTTCACCATGGGTTCGCTCGCGCTCACGGTGTTCACCGTGGCAGGCATCGCCAACGCCATCAACATCATCGACGGTTTCAATGGCCTGGCGTCGATGTGCGTGATGCTGATGCTGGCGGCCATCGCCTATGTGGCGTTCCAGGTTGGCGACACGCTGGTCGGCGCCATGGCGCTGGCGGGGATCGGCGCGGTGCTGGGCTTCTTCCTCTGGAACTATCCCTCGGGGCTGATCTTCTTGGGTGACGGCGGGGCCTACTTCCTGGGCTTCGTGGTGGCTGAACTCGGCATCCTGCTCATTGGCCGCAATCCGGAAGTCTCGCCGCTCTTCCCGTTGCTGGTCTGTATTTATCCGGCGTTCGAGACGCTGTTCTCCATCTACCGGCGTGGCGTGCTGCGCCAACGCCCCGCGCACATGCCCGATGGCATCCACCTGCATTCCTTGGTTTATCGCCGGGTGATGGGCTGGGCGGTGGGTGACCGCAGCGCGAAGGCCCTCACACGACGCAATGCGCGTACCTCACCCGTGCTGTGGGCGCTGTGCATGGTCTCCATCGTGCCTGCGGCGTTGTTTTGGGACAACACCGCGGCGGTGGCAAGCTTTCTGGCCATGTTTGCGGTGACTTACGTGGCGCTTTACTGGCGCATCGTGCGTTTCAGGTCACCCCGTGTGCTGCGTCTCTTCAGCTCGCGCCCCGTGCCGCTGGACACGCGACCGGCCGATGCGAGGGATAATCCGGAGACATGACCGACACCCCTGCGGTCGGCGCCGAAGCCGGGTCACCCCCGGCCGCTCCCGCGCCGCGCTTCGACACCCTCCCGCTCGACCCCAAGCTCCTGAAGGCCGTGGCCGATTCCGGCTACACGGCCATGACGCCCATCCAGGCCAAGGCGATCCCCATCGTGCTGGCCGGCCGTGACGTGATGGGCGCCGCCCAGACCGGCACCGGCAAGACGGCGGCTTTCACGATCCCGTTGCTGCAGCGCATGCTCAAGCACGAGAACGCCAGCATGTCGCCAGCGCGCCATCCGGTGCGTGCCCTGGTGCTGGCGCCCACGCGTGAACTGGCGGACCAGGTGGCGGTCAACGTCAAGAACTACGCGCAGCACACCAAGCTGCGCTCGGCGGTGGTGTTCGGCGGTGTCGACATGAAGCCGCAGACGCTGCAGCTCAAGGGCGGGGTCGAGGTGCTGATCGCCACTCCGGGCCGTTTGCTGGACCACATCGAGGCCAAGAACGCCATCCTGAACCAGGTGGAGTACGTGGTGCTCGACGAAGCCGACCGCATGCTCGACATCGGCTTCCTGCCCGACCTGCAGCGCATCCTGTCGTTCCTGCCCAGGGCGCGTCAGACACTGCTGTTCTCGGCCACCTTCAGCCCCGAGATCAAGAAGCTGGCCGCCAGCTACCTGCAGGACCCGGTGCTGGTGGAAGTGGCACGGCCCAACGCCACCGCCTCCACCGTCGAGCAGCGCTTCTACAGCGCCGATGCCGACGACAAGCGCGCCATCATCCGCCAGATCCTGCGCGACCGCGAACTGGCCCAGGCCATCGTCTTCGTGAACTCCAAGCTCGGCGCCGCGCGCCTGGCGCGTGCCTTCGAGCGCGACGGGCTGAAGACCCAGGCGCTGCACGGCGACAAGAGCCAGGACGAGCGCCTGAAGGCCCTGGCCGCGTTCAAGGCCGGCGAGGTGGACCTGCTGGTCGCCACCGACGTGGCCGCGCGCGGCCTGGACATCGCCGACCTGCCGGCGGTCTTCAACTTCGACGTGCCGTTCAACGCCGAGGACTACGTGCACCGCATCGGCCGCACCGGCCGTGCCGGGGCATCGGGCCTGGCCGTGACGCTGGTGGCGCGCGACGACACCCGGCTGACCGGCGAGATCGAGAAGCTGATCAAGAAGAAGATCGAGCTCGAGCCGTTCGACCTGGACGAATCCCCGCGCCGCCGTCGTGACGAGCCCAGCGACCGCGTGGAGCGCGGTGAGCGCCACGGCGCGCGCCGCTCGCGCGACGACGAGTTCGTGCGCCTGGCCAAGGGCAACACGCCGGTGCGACCGGGCCGCATGGTCAGCGAAGCCTCCCGCGGCGACCCGCTGTTCGACAAGCCCTACGAAGCGCCCCAGCGCGACGAGCCGCCGGCGTGGGAGGCCGCGCGCGCCACGGCGGCACCGGCCGCAAGCGCGGGCAAGTCGCCCAACATCCGCCCGAAGCGCAAGGTCGCCTCGCTGCTCGGCGGCAACGGCTGAGTGGCTGGCGCCACCCGGCGCCTGATGTGAAACCCTCAGGCGCTCCTGGCGGGCGCGGGCCATCATCGCGCTTCCTTGACCGTTCCGAGAGAGGACAGCACGTGTTCATCGTCTGCGGCGAAGCGCTGATGGATGTCTTCGCCACCACCGACACGCCCACCGGCATGCTGCTGGACGCCCGCATCGGCGGCTCGCCGCTGAACGTGGCCAGTGGCCTGGCGCGGCTGGGGCAGCCGGTGGCCTTCTTCGGTGCGCTGTCCACCGGCTTCCTGGGCGACCGTCTCGCCCGCGCACTGGCCGAGGAGGGCGTCAGCCTGGCCTGCGCGCCGCGCATCGATGCACCCACCACCCTCGGCCTCGTGGGCCTGGACGCGCAGGGCGTGCCGTCGTACGCCTTCTACGGCCAGGGCTGTGCCGACCGCCTGCTGCCGATGTCGGCCCTCGATACCGTGCCGGCGGAGGTGCAGGCGGTGCATGTCGGCTCCTACGCGATGGTGGTGGAGCCGGTGGCGGCCACGCAGCGTGCACTGGTCGAACGCGTGCAGGGCCGGGCGCTGGTGGCCTACGACCCCAACATCCGCCTCAACGTGGAACCGGATGTCGATCGCTGGCGCGCCACGCTGGCCTGGATGCTGCCGCGCACGCAGCTGCTGAAGATCAGCGACGAGGACCTGGACCGACTGTTTCCCGAGGCGGACGAGGGCGCGCTGGTGCGCGAGTGGCTGGCCGCCGGCGTCGAGGCCGTGGTGCTCACCCGCGGTGCCCGGGGTGCCACCGCCTGGACGCCCGCCGGGCGCGCCGACGTGCCCGGCCGAGCCGTCGCCGTGGCCGACACCGTAGGGGCCGGCGACACCTTCCAGGCGGCGCTGCTGACCGGCCTGGCCGAGACCGGCCGCCTGCGGCCCGGGGCGCTGCAGACCCTGTCGCCCGAGGCACTGCGCACCTGGCTGGGCTTTGCTGCCGACGCCGCGGCCATCACCTGCAGCCGGCGGGGGGCGGACCTGCCGCGCCGGGCCGAACTGCCCCACCTAGCCTTCTGAGCCCGCAGATCAGCGCGCCAGCAGCGCGAAGACCGCCGGCACCCGCAGCGGCAGCGTCGACGGCGCCTGGCGCCAGGCCGACACTGCCGCACTGCGGGTGAACGCCGCCGCCGTGGTCAGCCCGGCGCTCACCGACAGCCAGGTCTCCGGGGCCAGCACCTCCAGCAGCGCCTGCAGCAGGGCCTCGTTGCGGTAGGGCGTCTCGATCATCAGCTGCGTCTGCCGATGGCGACGCGACAGCGCCTCCAGTTCGCGCAGCCTGGCCGCTCGCGCCGTCGGATCCTGCGGCGGATAGCCGACGAAGGCAAAACTCTGGCCCTCCAGGCCGCTGGCGGCCAGCGCCAGCATCAGCGCACTCGGCCCCACCAGGGGGTGCACCGGCACGCCGGCCGCGTGCGCTGCCGCCACCAGTGCGGCCCCCGGGTCGGCGATGGCCGGCAGGCCGGCCTCGGAGATCAGACCGATGTCCTCGCCGGCCAGCGCCGGCGCCAGCAGGGCCTGCCAGGCGGCGCCCGGCACAGGTTCGCGGCTGCCCTTGCGCGGGCGTGGCAGCTCGACGATCGACAACTGCTGCAGCGGGGCCGCCAGCGGCACCAGCGCGTCCACGCGCTTGAGGAACGCGCGTGCCGTCTTCGCGTCCTCGGCCGCCCAATGGTGCAGACGCGCGGCGGTGCGCAACACGACCGCAGGCAGCACGTCGTCCACCGGTGCTGGCGGCAGCCCCAGGTCCAGCGTGTTGGGCACCAGGAACAGCGTGCCGCGGCTCACGGTGCGGGCTGCAAGGGGTCGATGCCGGCTTCGCGCAGCAGCGCGGCGGTGCGGATCAGCGGCAGACCCACCAGCGCCGTCGGGTCGTCGCTGTGGATGGCCTTCAGCAGCGCGATGCCCAGGGTCTCGCACTTGGCGCTGCCGGCGCAGTCGTAGGGCTGCTCCAGGCGCAGGTAGTGCTCGATCTCGGCTGCCGACAGCACACGGAACTGGACCCGCACCGGCGCCAGCAGCGCACGCTCGAAACCAGTGGCCGGGCGCAGCACGGCCAACGCGGTCTGGAACACGGCCGTACGGCCCGACAGCCGGGTCAGCTGGTCGACAGCACGTGCGTGCGTGCCGGGCTTGCCGATCGGCTCGCCGTCGAGGTCACAGACCTGGTCTGCGCCGATGACCACGGCGTCGGGGTGTCGCGCGGCCACCTCGCGCCCCTTGGCCAGTGCCAGCCGCATTGCCAGGTCGGCAGGCAACTCGCCGGGCTGCGGCGTCTCGTCCACCGCCGGCGCGGCGACGTCGAACGGCAGCCGCAATCGGGCCAGCAATTCGCGCCGGTAGCGCGAGGTCGACCCGAGAATCAGCGGGGGCATCGAGGGCATGGCCCGGATTGTCGCGGACTACACTGACCGGGATGAACAAGCCCCATGACGGCCAACCTGATCTGCGCCGTCTCGACCTGCAACGCCTGGCCGACGATGCGGCCGAACTGGAAGGGCGCACGCCGCTGACCGACCTGGATCGCCTGACGGCCGACGCGGCGCCGGCGGGCGATGGCGCCGTGCGCTGGTCGCTGGCCTTCGAGCGCCGCAGCGTGGCCGGCGGTCGCGCTGATCCCTGGTTGCACCTTGACGCGCAGGCCACCGTCCGCCTGACCTGCCAGCGCTGCCTGCAGCCGGTGGACGAGGTGATCGGCGTGCAGCGCAGCTTCCGCTTCGTGGCCGACGAGGCCGAGGCCGAGCGGCTGGACGGGGCCGCCGACGACGAGGACGTGCTGGCGCTGCCGCCCCGCGGCCGGCTCGACCTGCTGCCGCTGCTGGAGGACGAGCTGATCCTGGCCCTGCCCCTTGTACCGATGCACGAGGCCTGCCCCGAGCCCCTGCCACACCCGGCCGACGAGCTAGACGAGGCGCCGGCGGCGCACCCCTTCGCCGCGCTGGCCGCCTTGAAACAGCAGAAACCCTGACGGCCTGTGCTACACTCGCGGGCTTTCCGTCTGGCGGCCGGCTTTGCCGGGAACGCCGACCTCCCCGCTTAGCCGCCTCTCAGCGGTGCTGTCTTCTTCAGTGTTCCCCACGTACCCGGGGTCCAAGAGATAGGTGGCGCTGGCAGCCGGGCACCCCAGGAGAATTTCATGGCCGTTCAGCAGAACAAGAAGTCGCCCTCGAAGCGTGGCATGCACCGCTCGCACAACGCCCTGTCCGTGCCGGGCACTGCGGTGGAGTCCACCACGGGCGAGACGCACCTGCGTCACCACATCAGCCCAACCGGCTTCTACCGCGGCCGCAAGGTCCTGAAGACCAAGGCCGACAACTGAGTCGGCCGCTGGGCCGCCTGTGTGCGACTGCGGCCCTTGGGCCGTCAAGTCTGCAGGCCGCCCCGGTGATGTCCCTGAAGCTCGATGCCCGGCGCGCCCACGACGGCACCGCCGGGCATCGTGCATGATGGCTCCCTGATGTCCTCTGCCCAGCCTCTCCAGGCGACGCCTCTGTCCCCGCGCACGCAGGTCACCCTCTCGGTGGACTGCATGGGCGGAGACCATGGCCCGGCCGTGACCCTGCCGGCCTGCAAGGCTTTTCTCGACCGCCACCCGGAGGCCTCCCTGGTGCTGGTGGGCAGCGCCGACGCGTTGGCGCCCGCAGCGGCCTGGCCGCGCACCACGCTGCGCACCGCCACCGAGGTGGTGACGATGTACGACCCGGTGGAGGTGGCGCTGCGCCGCAAGCGCGATTCCTCCATGCGCGTGGCCATCGCCGCGCTGAAGGCCGATGACGGCGGCGTCCCTGCCGCGCACGCCTGCGTGTCGGCCGGCAACACCGGCGCCCTGATGGCGGTGGCGCGCTACGTGCTCAAGACGCTGGAGGACATCGACCGCCCCGCCATTGCCACCGTGATGCCCAACCGCAAGGGCGGCTTCACCACTGTGCTCGACCTCGGCGCCAACGTCGACTGCACGCCCGAGCACCTGCTGCAGTTCGCCGAGATGGGCGCGGCGCTGGTGTCGGCGGTGTCGGGCATCGACGAACCCAGCGTCGGCCTGCTCAACATCGGCGAGGAAGCCATCAAGGGCAGCGAGACCATCAAGCGCGCCGGCGAACTCCTGCGCGCCGCGCACCAGGCCGGCCAGCTGAACTTCCACGGCAACGTCGAGGGCAACGACATCTTCCTCGGCACCACCGACATCGTGGTCTGCGACGGCTTCGTCGGCAACGTGCTGCTGAAGACCTCCGAGGGCCTGGCCTCGATGCTGTCGGACTTCATCAAGCAGGAATTCACCCGCAACCCGCTGACCAAGCTGGCGGCATTGGCGGCGATGCCGGTGCTCAACCGTTTCAAGCGGCGCGTGGACCCGCGGGGCTACAACGGCGCCGCGTTGCTGGGCCTGCGCGGGCTGGTGTTCAAGAGCCATGGCTCGGCCGATGCCTATGCCTTCGAACAGGCGCTGGGCCGCGCGTATGATGCCGCCCGCAACCGGCTGCTGGAGCGCGTGCAGGACCGAATCGCCGCCCCGAGCACCGGAACCGCCGGCCCGTCGGCACTCGCTGCCTGACGCGTCCGGCCTGAACACCGTCAGCCCTTGTCCGCCACCTACTCCCGCATTACCGGCACCGGCAGCTTCCTGCCGCCCAGGCGCGTGTCCAACCAGGACCTGGTGGACCAGCTGGCGGCCCGCGGCCTGGAGAGTTCCGACGACTGGATCGTCGAGCGCACCGGCATCCGCGCGCGGCACTTCGTGGACGACGGCATCAACAGCAGCGATCTGGCGCTGGCGGCCTGCCGCCATGCGCTGGAGGCCGCGGGCCGGCGCGCCGACGAGGTCGACCTGATCATCGTCGCCACGTCCACGCCGGACATGGTGTTCCCGTCCACCGCCGCGATCCTGCAGCACAAGCTGGGCGTGGCCGGCTGTCCGGCCTTCGACGTGCAGGCCGTGTGCTCCGGCTTCGTCTATGGCCTCACGGTGGCCGACGCGATGATCCGCGCCGGCAACGCGCGCTGTGCGCTGGTGGTCGGCGCCGAGGTGTTCTCGCGCCTGCTGGACTTCAACGACCGCACCACCTGCGTGCTGTTCGGCGACGGCGCCGGCGCCGTGGTGCTGGAAGCGTCGGACACGCCCGGCATCCTGGCCACCGACCTGCATGCCGACGGCCGCCACGCTGGCATCCTGTGCGTACCGGGCACGGTGCAGAACGGCCAGGTGCTCGGCGACCCGCTGCTGAAGATGGACGGCCAGGCCGTGTTCAAGCTCGCGGTCGGCGTGCTGGAGCAGGCGGCGCGCACCGTGCTGGAGAAGGCCGGCCGCCAGGACAGCGACCTCGACTGGCTGATCCCGCACCAGGCCAACATCCGCATCATGACCGGCACCGCGAAGAAGCTGCGGCTGCCGCTGGACAAGCTGATCGTCACCGTCGACGAGCACGGCAACACCTCGGCCGCGTCGATCCCGCTGGCGCTGGACCACGCGGTGCGCAGCGGCCGCGTGCAGCGCGGCGACACGGTGATGCTCGAGGGGGTGGGCGGCGGCTTCACCTGGGGCGCCGTGCTGCTCGACTACTGATCCACCCATGACGGGGCGCCGCCGTCGGGCGGACGCGCCGCGCGTTTGGAGACACCGCCATGAAACCTTTTGCTTTCGTCTTTCCGGGGCAGGGCTCGCAGTCCGTGGGCATGCTCGACGCCTGGGCTGACCACCCGGCCGTGGCCGCCACGCTGGCCGAGGCGTCGGCCGCCGCCGGCCTGGACGTGGGCCGTCTGATCCACGAAGGTCCGGCGGAGACGCTGGCGCTCACCGTCAACACCCAGCTCGTGATGCTGGTGGCCGGCGTGGCCAACTACCGTGCGTGGATCCACGAAGGCGGCCCGGTGCCGGCCGCCGTGGCCGGCCATTCGCTGGGCGAGTACAGCGCCCTGGTGGCCGCCGGTGCGCTGACCCTGGCCGACGCCGTGCCGCTGGTGCGTTTCCGCGCGCAGGCCATGCAGGACGCGGTGCCGGTGGGCACCGGCGCGATGATGGCCATCCTGGGCCTGGACGGCGCCGACGTGGCCAAGGCCTGCGAGCAGGCGGCGCGCGACAGCGGCGAGATCGTGGCCGCCGCCAACTTCAACGATCCCAAGCAGACCGTCATCGCCGGCAGCACGGCCGGCGTGGAGATGGCGGTGACGCTGCTCAAGGCCATCGGCGCCAAGCGCGCGATGCCGCTGGCGGTGTCGGCGCCGTTCCACTGCGGGCTGATGAAGCCGGCGGCCGACCGCCTGGCCGAGCGGCTGGCGGCCACGCCGTTTGCCGCACCGGCCATCCCGGTGATCAACAACATCGACGTCGCCGTCGAGACCGACCCCGACCGCATCCGCGACGCGCTCTACCGCCAGGCCTTCGGCCCGGTGCGCTGGGTGGAACTGGTGGAGGCCATGCACGCTCGCGGCCTGCGCCACATCTTCGAGTGCGGCCCGGGCCGCGTGCTGTCCAAGATGATCAAGCGCATCGAGCACGCCGAGGCCGAGAGCGTCACCGTGCTCGACCCCGTGTCGCTGGCCGAGGCCAAGGAAATGCTGGCATGAGTGAAGAGACCGTCCGCATCGCCCTCGTCACCGGCGCCTCGCGCGGCATTGGCCGCGCCATCGCGCTGGCGCTGGCGCAGCAGGGCTGCCGCGTGATCGGCACCGCCACCACCGCTGCCGGCGCCGCCGCCATCACCGAGGCCCTGGCGCCGCTGGGCGGGCGCGGCATCGCGCTGGACGTCACCGACGGGCCAGCCGCCGAAGCGGCCGTGGACGACATCGTCAAGACCGACGGCGGCCTGCACGTGCTGGTCAACAACGCCGGCATCACGCGCGACCAGCTGGCCATGCGCATGAAGGACGCCGACTGGGACGCGGTGATCGACACCAACCTGAAGGCCGTCTTCCGCCTCAGCCGCGCCGCCATCCGCCCGATGATGAAGCAGCGCTGGGGCCGCATCGTCAGCGTGACCTCGGTGGTCGGCGCCTCCGGCAACGCGGGGCAGGCCAACTACGCTGCCGCCAAGGCCGGCGTGGCCGGCATGACGCGCGCGCTGGCGCGCGAGCTGGGCAGCCGCAACGTCACCGTCAACTGCGTGGCGCCGGGCTTCATCGCCACCGACATGACCGACGCGCTGCCCGAGGCGCAGAAGACCGCGCTGCTGGCGCAGATCCCGCTGGCACGCCTGGGCGCGCCGGAGGAGGTGGCGCATGCGGTGGCCTTCCTGGCCAGCCCGCTGGCCGGCTACGTGACGGGCGCCGAGCTGCACGTCAACGGCGGCATGTACATGAGCTGAATTCGCCGGTCTCTGGCCGGATCCCAGGCCCGATCCCGGGCCGACAACGTGGCGGATGCCCCGCCCCTGCCCGCCGGTAGAATCGCCGGCTGTCAGTTGGACCCACTCCTGGAGGAGTCATGAGCGATATCGAAACCCGTGTCAAGAAAATCATCGCCGAACAACTCGGCGTGCCCGAGGCGGACGTCACCAACGAGAAGGCCTTCGTGGCCGACCTCGGCGCCGACTCGCTGGACACGGTGGAACTGGTGATGGCCCTCGAGGACGAGTTCGGCATCGAGATCCCGGACGAAGAGGCCGAGAAGATCACGACGGTGCAGTTGGCCATCGACTACGCGGTCAAGAACCAGAAGGCCTGATCTCCGCATGTCGCGTCGCCGTGTCGTCGTCACCGGCCTGGGGCTGATCAGCCCGGTCGGCAACAGCGTTGCCGAGGGCTGGGCCAACCTGGTCGCCGGCCGCAGCGGCATCGATACCGTCACCAAGTTCGATGCCTCCGCGCTGAGCTGCCGTTTTGCCGGCGAGGTCAAGGGCTTCAATGTCGAGGACTACATCCCCGGCAAGGAAGCCCGGCACATGGACACCTTCATCCATTACGGGATGGCGGCGGCGATCCAGGCCGTGCAGGACGCCGGTCTGCCCACGGGCGACGCGTTGACGGAAGAGACGGCCGAGCGCATCGGCTGCATGGTGGGCTCCGGCATCGGCGGCCTGCCGATGATCGAGGCCACGCACGAGGAGTACCGCACCCGCGGGCCGCGGCGCATCTCGCCGTTCTTCGTGCCGGCGTCGATCATCAACATGATCTCCGGGCACCTGTCGATCAAGTACGGCTTCACCGGGCCGAACCTGGCCATCGTCACCGCCTGCACCACTGGGCTGCACTGCATCGGCGAGGCCGGGCGGCTGATCGAGTACGGTGATGCCGACGTCATGGTGGCCGGCGGCGCGGAAAGCACCGTGAGTCCGCTGGGCATCGGCGGTTTCGCCGCGGCGCGGGCCTTGTCCACGCGCAACGACGATCCGAAGACCGCGTCCCGACCCTGGGACAAGGACCGTGACGGCTTCGTGCTCGGCGAGGGTGCCGGCGTGCTGGTGCTCGAGGAATACGAGCACGCGAAGAAGCGCGGCGCGAAGATCTACGCCGAACTGGCCGGCTTCGGCATGGGCGCGGATGCCTTCCACATGACCGCGCCCAACGTCGACGGACCCAAGCGCAGCATGAAGGCGGCGCTGCGCAACGCCGGCGTCAATGCCGATGCCGTGCAGTACCTCAATGCGCACGGCACCAGCACGCCGCTGGGCGACGTCAACGAGACCAACGCGATCAAGCTCGCCTTCGGCGACCATGCGAAGCAGATGGTGGTGAACTCCACCAAGTCGATGACCGGCCACCTGCTGGGCGGCGCCGGCGGCATCGAGTCGGTGTTCACCGTGCTCGCGGTGCACCACCAGGTCTCGCCGCCGACGATCAACATCTTCGAACAGGACCCGGAGTGCGATCTCGACTACTGCGCCAACCAGGCGCGCGAGATGCGCATCGACGTGGCGGTGAAGAACAACTTCGGCTTCGGCGGCACCAACGGGACGCTGGTGTTCCGGCGCGCCTGAGCGCCCTGTCGCCTGTCCATGCAAGGCCCTGCGCCGGTGTCCCTGGAGGCCGCCGGTGACGGCGGGCGCTGGCGTCTGGCCATGCTCGGCCTTCACCTGCTGGCGGCCTGGGCGTTGCTGGCGTGGCAATCGGGCCCGGTCATGCTGATGCTCGCTGCCCTGTTGGCGTTGAGCGGTCTGCTGGCCTGGCGTGCCGACGCCCGCCGGGCGGTGCCCAGCCTGCGCTGGGATGGGCAGGCCTGGTGGCTCGGCGCGCAGGTGGTCCAGCCCCGGGTGGCGCTGGACCTGGGTGCCTGGCTGTTGCTGCGGTTGCGGCCCCCGGGCCGGATGCTGGCGACGGCCTGGCTGCCGCTGTCGGCCCGTAGTGCCCGTGCGGCCGGGTTCAGCTGGCCGGCGCTGCGTGCGGCCCTGGTGGCCACGGCCGGTCATCCTGCCAGCCATCCGGCCGGCGGCGAAGGGGTGCCTACGCCATGATGACGCAGCCCGACGCCGACGCGGCCCTGGTCGAACGGGTCAAGCAGGGCGACCAGCGTGCCTTCGAACTGCTGGTGGTCAAGTACCAGCGCCGCATCGAGCGCCTGATCGGCCGCATGGTGCGCGACACCGACCTCGTGCCCGACATCGCCCAGGAGACCTTCATCCGCGCCTACCGCGCGCTGCCGAACTTCCGCGGCGAGAGCGCGTTCTACACCTGGCTCTACCGGATTGCGGTCAACACGGCCAAGAAGAGCCTGATGGATCTCAAGCGTGACCCGCTGGTCACGGAAACCGCACTCGCGTCTCGCGATGATGAAGGCGATGAAACTTCCCGTGTCGAGAACGAACTAAGCGACGGCGAGACACCGGATGCGTTGCTCGCGAGCAAGGAGATCGCGGAGGCCGTCAATGCGGCCATCGCGGCGTTGTCCGAAGACCTTCGCCAGGCGATCACGCTGCGCGAGATCGAAGGGCTGAGCTACGAAGAGATTGCCGATGTGATGAACTGCCCGATCGGGACCGTGCGGTCGCGGATCTTCCGCGCCCGCGAGGCGATCGCACAGCGCCTGCGACCGCTGCTGGACACCCGTGACGGCGCGCGCTGGTGAGCGCCACAGAACCGAGTGCTGCCCATGAACCGACCCCACGCCACCCCAGCCCCCGACGAGCACCGGCAATGGTTGTCCGACCTGGCCGATGGCCGCCTGGACGACCACGACCTGGCCGGTGCATGCCGCCGCTGGGCCGAGGACGACGACGCCCGGCGCACCTGGCATGCCTATCACCTCATCGGTGATGTGTTGCGCTCGGACGACCTGGCGCGGCCGGCCGCGGCCGATGCCGCCTTTCTTCAGGCCCTGCGCCAGCGGCTGGCCGACGAGCCGGTGGTGCTGGCGCCGGCACCTTTGGCGGCACGGCCTGCGCGCCAGCGCGGCCGGCGTCAGCTGTGGCTGGTGCCGATGGCGGCGGCCGCCGGCTTCGTAGCCGTGGCCGGCGTGATGGTGGTGCTGCAGCAGGCCGCCCCAGGTGGCAACGGCTTCGACGCGCCGCAGATGGCCGCCACGCCGCCGCTGGCCGTTCGCGCCACGCTGGCGTCCACGGCAGTGCCGGGCACCGCGCCGGCGACCGTGCAGCACGGCCAGATGCTGCGCGACGCACGCGTCGACGAGTACCTGCGCGCCCATCGCGAGGTGCTGATGGGGTCGCCCGCAGCGCTGCCGGGCGGCGCGGTGCGCACGGTCGACTTCGACGCCGCGCCGGCGCGCTGATGTCGGTGGCATCTCCTTCGCGCGCGACGCGTTCCCGGCGCTGGTGCCTGGCCGGGCTGCTGTGCAGCGGCCTGCTGCCTGCCGTGGCGGCCGGGCCGGCACCGGTGCCGGACCCGACCGCCTGGCTGGCGCGCCTGAACGCCGCGGCATCGGGGCAGAACTACCGCGGCACCATGGTCTACACCGCCGCGGGCATCGTCTCCAGTTCGCGCGTGGCGCACGTGGCGGCAGGTGGCGAGGTGCTCGAGCGGGTGGAGGCGCTGGACGGCCATCAGCACCGCGTCTACCGCCGCAACGACACGGTGCGCACCGTGTGGCCGCACAAGCAGCTGGTGGTGGTGGAGCAGCGCGCCGCCTCCAATGCGCTGGTGTCCACGCGGCGCAGCGTGGAGCCCCGCGCTCTGGCCCACTACAGCCTGGTGCCGGCGGGCCACAGCGTGGTGGCCGGGCGGCGGGCACAGGTGATGCTGCTGCAGCCGCGGGACGACCTGCGTTTCGCGCAGCGCCTGCTGGCCGACGAGGCCACCGGGCTGCTGCTGCGTGCCGACGTGCTGGACAGCGCCGGGCAGACGCTGGAGTCCTCGGCGTTCAGCGAGGTGCAGATCGGCGGTGCGGCCGACATGCGCGCCGTGCTCGACGGCATGGAGCCTGCCGGCTACACCGTGCTGCCGTCCCGGCGCGAGGTCGTCGACTGGGCGGCCCAGGGGTGGCGCATGCGCCAGGACGTGCCCGGTTTCGACCTGGTCGGCTGCCTGCAGCGGCCGGCGGTCGCCGGCCCCGGCGGCCAGGCACTGCAGGCCATGTTCTCGGACGGCCTGAGCTTTGTCTCGCTGTTCATCGAGCCCTACAGCGAACACGCGCACCGCGGCGCGCTGGCGGCGCAGATGGGCGCCACGCACACCGTGATGCAGCGCGTGGGCGACCACTGGATCACCGCCATGGGCGACGTGCCCAGGCGCACGCTGGAACGTTTCGTCGATGCGCTGTCCCGGCGTTGAGCGGCACGCCGACCTTCGCCCCAGCCGCCATCCCTGCGCCAGAACCCATTTCCTCGTCAGGAGAACACGAACATGACCCAACCGCAGACCCTGCGCCGGCGCGGCGCCGTGCTGGCCACTGCCGCGCTGATGAGCTGGGCCGCGCTGGCGCCAGCGTCCGTGCAGGCCCAGGCTGCGACACCAACGGTGCAGCTGCCGGACTTCACCGAACTGGTCGAGCGCGTGGGCCCGGCGGTGGTCAACATCCGCACGCTGGAGCGTCCCGGCAACGGCGGCGGCAACCTGCGCGGCCAGGTGCCACCGGAGTTCGAGGAGTTCCTGAGGCGCTTCGGCATCCCGCTGCCGAACCGGCCCGATCGCGGCGGTCCCCGCAACGGCCCGCAGGACGATGAGGACAACGAACCCCAGCAGCGCGGCGTCGGTTCGGGCTTCGTGCTCAGTGCCGATGGCTACATCATGACCAACGCCCACGTCGTCGACGGTGCGGACGAGGTCATCGTCACCCTCACCGACAAGCGCGAGCTGAAGGCGAAGATCGTCGGCGCTGACCGGCGCACCGACGTGGCGGTGGTCAAGGTCGAGGCCACCGGTCTGCCGTTCGTGAAGATCGGCGACGCCAACCGGCTCAAGGTGGGCGAATGGGTGCTGGCCATCGGCTCGCCGTTCGGGCTGGACAACACGGTGACGGCCGGCATCGTCAGCGCCAAGCAGCGCGACACTGGCGACTACCTGCCCTTCATCCAGACCGACGTGGCCATCAACCCCGGCAACTCCGGCGGCCCGCTGCTGAACCTGCGTGGCGAGGTCGTGGGCATCAACTCGCAGATCTACAGCCGCAGTGGCGGCTTCATGGGCATCAGCTTCGCGATCCCGATCGACGAGGCCACGCGCGTCGCCGACCAGCTGCGTGCCAACGGGCGGGTGATCCGCGGCCGCATCGGGGTGGAGATCGCGCCGGTGATGAAGGACGTGGCCGAGGCCATCGGCCTGGGCAAGCCGCAGGGCGCGCTCGTGCGCAACGTCGAGTCCGACGGCCCGGCCGACAAGGCGGGCATCCAGGCTGGCGACATCATCGTCAAGGTCGACGGCAAGGCGGTGGAGAAGTCCGGTGACCTGCCGCGCATCATCGGCGCCATCAAGCCCGGGGCGAAGAGCACGCTGCAGGTCTTCCGCCGCGGTGGCACGCAGGACATCGCGGTCACCGTCGGCGAGTTCCCGCCCGACCGCCAGCCGCAACGCGCCCAGGCCACACCGCCCAAGGAAGAGAAGGCGGCCTCGCTCAGCGCCTTCGGCATGACGGTGGCCGACCTGACCGACGCGCAGAAGAAGGAGCTCGGCGTCACCGGTGGTGTGCGCGTCGAAGCCGCCGAAGGTGCGGCGGCGCGGGCTGGTGTGCAGGCCGGCGACGTGGTGCTGCAGGTGGGCAACACCGAAGTGGCCAACGCGAAGCAGTTCGCGGCTGCGGCGGCCCGGATGGACAAGGACCGGCCGGTCAGCGTGCTGATCCGGCGCGGCAACTGGGTCAACTACCTGCTGATCCGACCCCGCTGACGGGTCTTTTCGCGATCCGGGAAGTGACCGCCCAGGTCAGGCGGCGACGACCAGGTCGCCGTCTGGGCCGGTTCCGTGAGTGGTTTCTCACTTCAGTTCGAGCTTTCACCATTACCGAACTGCAGCGGTAGAATCCAGGGCTTTCCTCGGTGCTTTGGGTGTACGGTGATCTGCACTGGAGTGCGCCGCCCCGCGAAGTGCAGCATGTGCGCGACACTGTGGATAAGCTGTGGACAATGTGGGCTTGTTGGTCACCCGCAACGGCCGGAAATGCAGCGCTGGCGCGGCTTTCCGCGGGGTGTTTTGGCTACAATGAAGTCCCAACAAGCAGTTGCCATACGTTTTTGTTGGAAGGCGCGTCGCCCTTTTCGACGCGCCTTTTTTTTGGTTCGACGCCCGTTGAGCACGCTTCGTCCGTCAGGCCAGCAGCCTGCCGCACAAGGCGTGTCGCGCGTCGTCCCGTGTGATCCCATGCTCCCGCGATGAACCACATCCGCAACTTCTCCATCATCGCCCACATCGACCACGGCAAGAGCACGCTGGCCGACCGCATCATCCAGCGCTGCGGTGGCCTGTCCGACCGCGAGATGGAGGCGCAGGTGCTCGACTCGATGGACATCGAGCGCGAGCGCGGCATCACCATCAAGGCACAGACCGCCGCGCTGAAGTACACCGCGCGTGACGGCCAGGTCTACCAGCTCAACCTGATCGACACGCCCGGGCACGTGGACTTCTCCTACGAGGTCTCGCGCTCGCTGTCGGCCTGCGAAGGCGCGCTGCTGGTCGTCGACGCCAGCCAGGGCGTGGAGGCGCAGACGGTGGCCAACTGCTACACCGCGCTGGACCTCGGCGTCGAAGTGGTGCCGGTACTCAACAAGATGGACCTGCCGCAGGCCGACCCCGATGCGGCCAAGGAGGAGATCGAGGACGTCATCGGCATCGACGCTGCGGACGCCATCCCCTGCAGCGCGAAGACGGGCATGGGCATCGACGACATCCTCGAGGCCGTGATCGCCCGCATGCCGGCGCCGCGCGGTGTGCCTGACGGCCCGCCACGCGCGATGATCATCGACAGCTGGTTCGACAACTACGTCGGCGTCGTGATGCTGGTGCGCATGGTCGACGGCGAGCTGAAGAAGGGCGACCGCATCCGCCTGATGGCCACCGGTGCCGTCTACCCGCTGGAGCAGTTGGGCGTGTTCGCCCCCAAGTCGGAACCGCGCGAACTGCTCAAGGCCGGCGAGGTGGGTTTCCTGATCGCCGGCATCAAGGAACTTGCCGCGGCCAAGGTGGGCGACACGGTCACGCTGGAAAAGAAGCTGCCCAACAACGCCGGCCCGGCCAGCGCGCCGCTGCCGGGCTTCAAGGAGATCCAGCCGCAGGTCTTCGCCGGCCTCTACCCCACCGAGCCCAGCGAGTACGACGCGCTGCGCGACGCGCTGGAAAAGCTCAAGCTCAACGACTCCAGCCTGCGCTACGAGCCGGAGGTGAGTCAGGCGCTGGGCTTCGGCTTCCGCTGCGGCTTCCTGGGCCTGCTGCACATGGAGATCGTGCAGGAGCGCCTGGAGCGCGAGTTCGACCAGGATCTGGTGACCACCGCCCCCAGCGTGGTCTACGAGGTCGAGTTGAACGACGGCACCGTGGAGATGATCGAGAACCCGAGCAAGATGCCGGACCTCGGCCGCATCCGCGAGATCCGCGAGCCCATCGTCACCGTGCAGCTCTACATGCCGCAGGACGCGGTGGGGCCGGTGATGACGCTGGCCAACCAGAAGCGCGGCATCCAGATGAACATGGCCTACCACGGCAAGCAGGTGCACCTGACCTACGAGCTGCCGCTGGCCGAGATCGTGCTGGACTTCTTCGACAAGCTCAAGAGCGTCAGCCGCGGCTACGCCAGCATGGACTACGAGTTCAAGGAGTACCGTGCGGCTGACGTCGTCAAGGTCGACATCCTGATCAACGGCGACAAGGTCGACCCGCTGTCGATGATCGTGCACCGCGCGCAGAGCCAGTACCGCGGCCGCGCCGTGGCGGCCAAGATGCGCGAGCAGATCCCGCGCCAGATGTACGACGTGGCCATCCAGGCCGCCATCGGCGCCAACATCATCGCGCGCGAGAACATCAAGGCGCTGCGCAAGAACGTGCTGGCAAAATGCTACGGGGGCGACATCACGCGCAAGCGCAAGCTGCTCGAGAAGCAGAAGGCCGGCAAGAAGCGCATGAAGCAGATCGGCACCGTCGAGGTGCCGCAGCAAGCCTTCCTCGCCATCCTCCAGGTCGATGACTGAGAACAACACACCGATGAGTGCACTCACCGCGGCGCTGTACGGCGCCCTGATCGTCTACCTGGGCGGCTGGTTCCTGGGCCACTGGATCGGCAACTTCTCGCTGCTGCTGTTCATCCTGACCATGGTGACCATGGTCTACTGGTTCGCCGAGCGGCTGAAGTTCAAGCCGGCGCGCGAGGCGGCTGCACGCGCGCTGGAAGAGGGCGACCGCGCCCGCCGTGCGCAGCTGGCGGCGCAGGGCATCGAGAAGGTCGACGGCGACATCGCCCCGGCGCGCGAGAAGCTGCTGATGCAGCCCTGGTGGCTGGACTGGACCGCGGGGCTGTTCCCGGTCATCTGCATCGTCTTCCTGCTGCGCTCGTTCCTGTTCGAGCCGTTCAAGATCCCTTCGGGCTCGATGATCCCGACGCTGCTGGTCGGCGACCTGATCCTGGTGAACAAGTTCCACTACGGCGTGCGCCTGCCGGTGATCAACACCAAGATCATCGACAACAACCCGGTGCAGCGGGGCGACGTGATGGTGTTCCGCTACCCGGTGGACCCGCGGCAGGACTACATCAAGCGCGTGGTCGGCATCCCGGGCGACGTGGTGGAGTACCGCAACCAGCGGCTCACGCTCAACGGCCAGCCGGTGTCGCTGGCGGCCCAGGGCGAGTACTACGAGGAGGACCGCCTGCGCTACGAACCCATGTGGCAGGAGAAGCTCGGCGCCGTCGAGCACCGCATCCTCGTGAACCCGGACGCACCCTCTTACTTCGGCGGCATGCCGAAGAACTTTCCTTTTGCCGACAACTGCCGATACAGTGCCGAAGGGATGCAGTGCACCGTGCCGCCGGGCCACTACTTCATGATGGGCGACAACCGCGACAACTCGCAGGATTCGCGCTTCTGGGGTTTCGTGCCCGACGCCAACATCGTCGGCAAGGCATTCTTCGTCTGGATGAACTTCGGCAACCTCGGCCGCATCGGGCCGTTCCACTGAGCGGGACACTCGCATGACTCGACGGACACCGTCCACGTCGCACCGCAGGCACCAGCGCGGCGTCTCCCTGTTCGGCCTGCTGTTCTGGGCCATCGTCGTCGGCTTCTTCGGCTACCTGGCCGTGGTCGTCTTCCCCACCGTCAACGAGTACTTCACGATCAAGCGCGCGGTCGACAAGATCGCCGCCGAGGCGCCGGCCACCGTGCCGGAGGTGAGGGCCGCGTTCGAACGCCAGCGCGCCATCGAGTACTCCATCTCGTCGATCGGCTCCAACGACCTGGAGATCACGAAGGAGAACGACCGCCTCGTGATCGGCTTCGCCTACGAGAAGGAGATCCCCATCGTCGGCCCGGTCTACCTCCTGCTGAAGTACGAGGGGCGCAGCGGCCAGTGAGCGACACGCTGGCGGCCCTGCAGCGGCGCCTGGGTCACGTCTTCGACGACCCGGCGCTGCTGCAGCGCGCGTTGACGCACCGCAGCTTCGGTGCCGAGCACAACGAACGCCTGGAGTTCCTGGGCGACGCGGTGCTCAGCCTGGCGGTGTCGTCGCTGCTGTACCGGCAGTTCGCGGACTCGGCCGAAGGCGACCTGACCCGTGTGCGCGCCCACCTGGTGCGCGAGGACAGCCTGCACAAGCTGGCGCTGGCCCTGCAGCTGCCCGAAGTGCTGCGCCTGTCCGACGGCGAAGCGCGTGGCGGCGGCGCGCTGCGCCCGTCCATCCTGGCCGACGCCGCCGAGGCCATCCTGGGGGCCATCTACCTCGACGCCGGCTTCGAGGCCGCGCAGGCGGTCGTCACGCGGCTGTTGGGCGAGCAGATCGAGGCCATCGAGGCCGACAGCTTCGGCAAGGACCCCAAGACCGAGCTGCAGGAATGGCTGCAGGCCCGGCGGGTGCCGGTGCCCGCGTACCGCATCGTGGCCACCCGGGGCCAGGCCCACGCGCAGACCTTCGAGGTCGAGTGCGCCGTGCCCACGCTGCGCCTGGCCGAACGTGGCGAGGGCCGTTCGCGGCGCGCCGCCGAGCAGCAGGCCGCACGTCGCATGCTGGCGGCGCTGAAGGCCAGCGACCGGCCCGACGGCCCCCTGCGCGCATGACCGACGCCGAAGCGCCCGAAGACACCGAGCCGCCGCAGCGCTGCGGCCTCGTGGCCATCGTCGGCCGGCCCAACGTGGGCAAGTCCACGCTGCTCAACGCGCTGGTCGGCCAGAAGATCAGCATCACCTCGCGCAAGGCGCAGACCACGCGCCACCGCATCACCGGCATCCGCACGCGGGGCGCGGCGCAGTTCGTCTTCGTCGACACGCCGGGTTTCCAGACCCGTGACGTCGGCCGCGGGCGCACAGCGCTGAACCGCACGCTCAACCGCACCGTGCTGTCGTCGGTGGCCGACGTGGACCTGGTGCTGTTCCTGGTGGAGGCCGGCCGCTTCGGGCTCGACGACGCCAAGGTGCTGGGCCTGCTTCAGGGCGAAGGCCTGCGCGACAAGCCGGTGATCCTGGTGGCCAACAAGCTCGACGCCGTGCGCCGCCGGGCCGACCTGCTGCCCTGGCTCAAGGGCATGCAGGACCGGCACCCCTTCACCGAATACGTGCCCATGTCGGCCAACAAGGCGGCCGACGTGGACCGCCTGCTGGGCATCGTCGAGCGCCACCTGCCGGAGCAGCCCTGGTTCTACGAGGAGGACGCGCTCACCGACCGCAGCGACCGCTTCCTGGCCAGCGAGATCATCCGCGAGAAGCTGTTCCGCCTCACCGGCGACGAACTGCCCTATGCGTGCACGGTGGTCATCGGCAAGTACGAGGAAGAGGGCGAGCCGCCGCGCGTGCTGCATCGCATCAGCGCCGACATCATCGTCGAGCGCGACGCGCACAAGGGCATGGTCATCGGCGAAGGCGGCGAGCGGCTCAAGCGCATCGGCAGCGAGGCGCGCCAGGAGCTGGAGAACCTGCTCCAGGCCAAGGTCTTCCTGGAGCTCTGGGTCAAGGTGCGCAGTGGCTGGGCCGACGACGAGGCCAGGCTCAAGGCCTACGGCTACGAATGAGCCGGCGCGCGGCCGCGGCGCCGCTGCAGGCCTTCGTGCTGCACCAGTACGACTGGAGCGAGACCAGCCTCATCGTCGAGCTGTTCACGCGCGAACGTGGCCGCGTCGCCGTGGTGGCCAAAGGCGCCAAGCGGCCCTACTCGCAGCTGCGCCCGGTGCTGCTGCCGTTCCAGCGGCTGTGGGTCCAGCTGGGCAAGGCGCCGGCCGACGAGGCGGCGGAGATCCACCTGCTGCGCACGGCAGAATGGGCCGGTGGCGCGCCTGTGGTGGGCGGAGGCGCGCTGTTCAGCGGCTTCTACGCCAACGAGCTGCTGCTCAAGGGCCTGGCGCGGCAGGACCCGCACGAGGCGCTGTTCGACGCCTATGCCGCCACGCTGCCGGTGCTGGGCCTGGGCACCGACGCCGAGGCCGCCGCGGCGCTGCGCGCCTTCGAGCTGCGCCTGCTGCAGGCCGCCGGCTGGCTACCGGAGCTGGACTGCGTGACCCTGACGCGTGCCGCGCTGCTGCCCGAGCGCCGCTACACACTGCATGCCGAGACCGGCGTGGTCGAAGGTGGTGCCGACGCCCTGACCGGTGCGGCCCTGCTCGCGGCGCAGCAGGCGCTGCAGCACGACGATCTGCCGGCGGTGCAGATCGCCTGCCGGGCCCCGGCGGCGGCCTGGCGGGCCCAGCTGCGCGGCCTGCTTCAGTACCATCTGGGCACGGGCGAACTGCGCACGCGGCGCGTGATGCGCGAACTGCAGCGCCTGTCCGAACTGCCCGGCGACATGCCCACGGAACCCCTGCGATGAACCCGCTGATCGCCCCTGCCCACCCGGCCACCGCGCTGTCGGTCAACGTCAACAAGATTGCGCAGCTGCGCAACACGCGCCACCTGGGCATCCCGTCGGTGGTGCGCCTGGCCACGGTGGCGCTGGAAGCCGGCGCCCAGGGCGTCACCGTGCATCCGCGGCCCGACGAGCGCCACATCCGCGCCCACGACGTGCACGACATCGCCGCACTGATGGCGCAGTGGCCGCAGGCGGAATACAACATCGAGGGCAACCCCTTCCACAACTTGATGGGCTTCATCCGCGCGGTGAAGCCTCACCAGGCCACCTTCGTGCCCGACAGCGAAGGCCAGTTCACGTCCGACCACGGCTGGGGCCTGGCCGCCGACGGCGACCGCCTGCGCCCGCTGATCGACGAATGTCATGCCTTGGGCGTGCGCGTGAGCCTGTTCATGGACGCCGAGCCGGGCGCGATGGCCGCGGCACGTGCCGTCGGGGCCGACCGCATCGAGCTCTACACCGAGCCTTATGCGGCGGCCTGGGCCACGCCGCAGCGCGACGCGCAGCTGCAGCGGTTCGCCGCTGCCGCGCGTGCCGCCGTGCAGGCCGGCCTGCAGGTCAACGCCGGCCACGACCTCAACCGCGACAACCTGACCGCGTTCCTGCGCGCGGCGCCGGAGGTGGTGGAGGTGTCGATCGGCCACGCCCTGATCGCCGATGCGCTGGAGTTGGGCATGGCCGAGACCGTGCGCCGCTACCTGCAGTGCATCCGCGATGCCGCTGGCGGGGACGCGGCGTGATCTTCGGCATCGGCACCGACATCTGCGACCTGCGGCGCCTGCATGCCACGCTGGAACGACGCGGCGACCGCTTCGCCGAGAAGGTGCTGGGTCCTTCGGAACTGCAGGTCTTCCATGCCCGCCGCGCGCGTGCCGAGGTGCGCGGCATCGCCTACCTGGGCACGCGCTTTTCGGCCAAGGAAGCCTTCTCCAAGGCCATCGGGATGGGCATGCGCATGCCCATGAGCTGGCGCCGCTGCGAGATCCTCAACCACCCCAGCGGCCAGCCCTACATCCGGCTGCATGGCGAGCTCGCCGACTGGTTCACGGCGCGCGGCCTGCGCGCCCACGTCACCGTCACCGACGAAACCGACTACGCGGCGACCTTCGTCGTCGTCGAAAGCACCCCCCATGAGTGAACACGCGCCCGTCATCCTGGACATCGCCGGCACGGCGCTCACCGCCGCCGACCGCCGCCGCCTGCGCCACCCGCTGACCGGTGGCCTGATCCTCTTTGCCCGCAACTGGCAGGACCGGGCGCAGCTCACCACCCTGTGCGCCGAGGTCAAGGCGGTGCGCGAGGATCTGCTGATCTGCGTCGACCACGAGGGCGGCCGCGTGCAGCGCTTCCGCACCGACGGCTTCACCCACCTGCCGCCGATGCGCGAACTCGGCACGCTGTGGATGAAGGACGCGTTGACGGCCACCGATTCCGCCAGCGCCGCCGGCTACGTGCTGGGCGCCGAGCTGCGCGCCTGTGGCGTGGACCTGAGCTTCACACCGGTGCTGGACCTGGACCACGGCCCCTCGGGCGTGATCGGCGACCGTGCCTTCCACCGCGACCCGCGCGTGGTCACGATGCTGGCCAAGAGCCTGATGCACGGCCTGCTGCGCGCCGGCATGGCCAACTGCGGCAAGCACTTCCCCGGTCATGGCTACGTGGCCGCCGACAGCCACACCGCCGTGCCGGTGGACAAGCGCTCGCTCAAGGCCATCCTGGCCGACGACGCACGGCCCTACGAATGGCTGTCGACCACGCTGGCCAGTGTCATGCCGGCGCACGTGGTCTACCCGAAGGTGGATGCCCACCCCGCAGGCTTCTCGCCGCGCTGGCTCAAGGACATCCTGCGCGGCCAGCTGGGCTTCACCGGTGCCGTGTTCAGCGACGACCTCAGCATGGAAGGCGCGCGCCACGTGGCCGGGCGCGGCGAACTCACCTATGCCGAGGCCGCAGCGCTGGCGCTGGATGCCGGCTGCGATCTGGTGCTGCTGTGCAACCAGAGCGTGGACGGCGGCGAGGCCGTGGACGCGCTGCTCGACGGCCTCGAGGCCGAGGCCGGCAAGGGCCACTGGCAGCCCGACCCCGACAGCGAACAGCGCCGCCTGGCCCTGCTGCCGGCCAGCGCGCCGCTGCCGTGGGACGCGCTGATGCACGACCCCGGCTACCAGCACGCGCTGGAACGTCTTCCCTGACGCCGGCGCCTGGCGGCCGCACTCAGGTTCGCGACGTTCCCCGCACCACCAGCGCCGTGGGCAGCTGCACCGGGGCCACGCGTTCGCCGTCGATGAGGCGCAACAGCGCGTCCACCATCGCGCCACCAGCCTGGTCCAGCGACTGGCGCACCGTGGTCAACGGCGGGTGGATCAGGCGCGCCAGTTCCACGTCGTCGTAGCCCACCAGCGGGACGTCATCCGGCACCTGGCGTCCGACCGCGGCCAGGGCATGCAGGGTGGTCATCGCCATCAGGTCGGAGCAGGCGAACACGCCGTCGAAGTCGATGCCCTTGGCCAGGCGGGCTTCGATCAAGGGGCGTGCCAGGTCGGCGGCGAACGGCACCGCCAGCTGCAGCGAGGGTGACGCCGGCAATTCCTGCGCCGCCAGGGCCTGCAGATAACCCTCCCGCCGAGCGGCCACCTCGGGCATCGCCGGGTCGCCCAGGAACAGCACGCGCCGGCAGCCCTGGTCCAGCAGGTGCCGCGTGGCCAGGCGACCACCGGCCACGTTGTCGCTGCCCACCGTGCAGTAGTGCTGGCCCGCGATCTGCGTGCCCCACACCACCAGGGGCACCCCACGCAGCGCCAGTGCGTTCAGCTGGTCGTGGTGCTGCCACTGGCCGATCAGCAGCACGCCGGCGGCCCGCCCGGTGTCCACCAGCGATGCCGCGTGGTCCAGTCGGTCGGCGTCCACACGGGACAGCAGCACGTCGTAGCCGCGCTCGGTCAGGGTGTCCGCGATGGCACCGATGAGTGCCAGAAAGAATGGATCGGTCAGGTGCTGGCGGGTCGCCGTGTCCAGCGGCACCACCAGGGCCAGCGTGCGGTTCTGACGCAGGCGCAGGTTCTGCGCGCCCACGTTGATCGTGTAGTTCAGCGAACGCGCCAGGGTCTGGATGCGGTCCCGCGTTTCCAGGCTGACCAGTTCGCTGCCGGACAGCGCGCGCGAGACCGTCGACACCGAGACACCGGCCAGACGCGCCACGTCGGCCATCTGCGGACGCGGCAGGGCGTTTGCCGCCGGCGCGCGCGCCGCGGCGGTCTCGCGGGGTGTCGTTGGTCCGGGGTCCGGGGCGTCCGCCCCGGCGTCGGGCCGGGCGGCGGGGCCGGGGGGCGCGCGTCGATTCACGCGGACCATTGTTCCATCGTTGCCTGGCGATCGTCAGCCCGCGTCCGGCGGTGCTTGTGGCGCCGGCGCACCAACTCGGGGTGCACTAGGGTGAAACGCTAGTGCAATCGTTTGCAAAGGATCCGTACATTGCCATCCCGACGCCCGGCAAGGTGGCAGGGATCACTCCGCAGTGCCTGAACCTGGCGTGTCGAACGAGCACTCTTGCCTTTCGCGGGTCTGGCATTCGATGCCAGGTCGTCGTCCCGATTTCCACTGAGCCTCTGCGAGGAGACACCATGAAGAAAACGTTTGTTCACCCCGCCCGTGCGCCTCGCCTGACCCGGCTGGCTGCACTCATGGCGGCTTCGTCCGCGGTGGCGCTGCTGAGCGCGCCGGCCTTCGGCCAGGACAAGAAGGCCGAGGACGCCAAGGCCGCGGAAGAAGCGGCGAAGGCCGATGGCCTGAACCTCGAGCGCATCGTCATCACGGCCACCAGCGTCGCGAAGTCCAAGATGCGCTCGTCGGTGTCGGTCACCGACATCGGCGGCGACCAGGTGCAGGACCTGGGTGCCCGCAGCGAGGCCGAGGTGCTCAAGCTGATCCCGGGCATCCGCGCGGAGAGCTCTGCCGGCCCGGGTGGCAACTCCAACATCGCCGTGCGCGGCCTGCCGATCGCCTCTGGCGGCGCCAAGTTCCTGCAGTTCCAGGAAGACGGTCTGCCGGTCGTCGAGTTCGGCGACATGAACTTCGGCAACAACGACTACTTCATCCGCTTCGACAGCTCGGTCGAGAGCATCCAGACACTGCGCGGCGGCTCGGCCGCCACCTTCGCGTCGCAGGCGCCCGGTGCCGTCATCAACTACATCAGCAAGACCGGCGAGGAGGAGGGCGGCAGCTTCGCCCTGACGCGCGGCCTGAACTACAACGAGACGCGTGTGGACGCCAGCTACGGCGGCAAGCTCGCGCCGGACCTGCGCTTCCACATCGGTGGCTACTTCCGCGACGGCGAAGGCCCGCGCAAGGCCGACACCGGCGCCCTGCACGGCTACCAGCTCAAGGGCAACATCACCAAGACCTTCAACGGCGGCAAGGGTTACGTGCGTGGCTACTTCAAGCTGCTGGACGAGAACGCGCCCACCTACACCAGCATGCCGGCCATCGCCGGCGGCAGCGGCGGCTCGGTCTCGAGCATGAGCGCGCTGCCGAACTTCGACATCCGCACCGAATCGCAGCTGTCGGTCTACAACCAGACCATGCCCACCGCCGACCTGTTCACCGGTGGGCAGGGAGTGGCCAACATCTCCAACGGCATCACCGTGAAGACGCAGGCCTTCGGCCTGGAGTTCAAGAACGAGGTGGGAGGCTTCACGATCGAGGACAAGTTTCGCATCAGCAAGCATTCCAGTTCGTTCCAGACCCAGTTCTGGAGCGCCAACTCGCTGGACGGCATGCTGGGCAACCTGGGCGGTGCCTCGGCGGTGTACTTCAACGGCCCGATGGCCGGCCAGGCGGTCACCACGGCCAACCTGCAGACCGGCCTGGTCTCGCAGGGCGCGGCGATCAACCAGCAGTCGCCCGACATGGGCCACTTCGCCAACGACCTGAACATCAGCCGCAACTTCGACCTGGCGGGCAACAAGCTCAACGCCAAGGCTGGCCTCTACATGTCCAAGCAGGACATCGTGCAGCAGTGGCAGATCAGCGAACGCATCATGGAAGTCGGCGTCAACGGTGCCGTGATCGACGTGCTCGATGCCGGTGGCGCCGCGCTCACCACCGCTGGCCTGACGGGCTACAACAACCAGTGGGGCGGTTGCTGCGCACGCGATGTCGACGCCCACTACTCGAACACCGCCCCGTACCTGGCGCTGAACCTCGAGGCCGGCAACTGGGACTTCGACGGCGCGCTGCGCCGCGACAACTTCCGCGCCCGCGGCAGCTATGCCGGCGGCAGCGCGGTGGCCGGCGGCCTGGATGTCAACGGTGACGGCAGCATCACCGGTGCCGAGCGCAACGTGGTACTGGTCGACAGCATCAACCGCAGCCCGATCAACTACGAGACCAGCTACACCTCGCATTCGCTGGGCGTGAACTACCGCTTCAACCGCGACCTGAGCGTGTTCGCGCGCATCAGCAAGGGCGGGCGGGCGATTGCCGACCGGTTGCTGTACTCGCCCTTCGTCGACCCCGTCACGGGCAACCTGACGGCGGGCCTGGAGCAGTACGCCGTGGCCTCGGTCGAGCAGAAGGAGGCCGGCATCAAACTGCGCGGCAAGGCCGGCGGCGCCAACTACAGCGTCTTCGCGACCCTGTTCCACACCACGACCGAGGAATACGACTACGACCAGACCCGTGTGGTCGGCCCCAAGCTCAATGTCAAGGGCTTCAAGGCCGACGGGCTGGAACTGGAGACCGCGGTCGGCTTCGGCGACTTCTACATCAACGCCAACGCCGTCTACACCGACCAGAAGGTGTCGCTGGACCTGGTGGGCGATGCCACCGGCAACAGCACGGTCGGCAAGACGCCGGGCGGGCAGCCGAAGTGGATCTTCGCCCTGTCGCCCCGCTACATCATCGGGCCCGTGACGGTCGGCGCCACGATCTGGGGCCAGACCTCGGTGTGGAACAACGACTTCAACACCGCGCAGGTGGCGGGCCGGTCCATCGTCAACGCCTTCGCCAACTGGCAGATCAGCGACGAACTGACGCTGGGGCTGAACGTGAGCAACCTGTTCAACAAGATCGCCTCGTCTGGCGGCGTGGGCGGGCCGAACACGCTCAACGGTCAGCGCATCGTCGAGCTGCGTCCGGAGACCGGCCGTTCGGCCAGCATGACGCTGCGCTACAACTTCTGAGCATGGCCGTGGCCGCGTGAACGGCGCTCCCTTCACCGGGCCGACAGGCGCTGCCGTGCCTGCCGGCCCGTCTTCATTGGGGCATCATCCTTCGATGGATTCAGATCGACGCCTGCGCCGCATCGTCGTGGTCGGTGGCGGTTCCGCCGGCTGGATGAGCGCGGCCGCCCTCACCCGCGCCGTCGGTGCCGCCTGCGAGATCATGCTCATCGAGTCCGAGCAGATCGGCACCGTGGGCGTGGGCGAAGCCACCATCCCGCCGATCCGCCTGTTCAACCAGCTCATCGGGCTGGACGAAGCCGAGTTCCTGCGCCGCACCCAAGGCAGCATCAAGCTGGGCATCGAATTCGTCGGCTGGGGCCGCCAGGGGCACCGCTACTTTCACCCGTTCGGCCCGCACGGCCTGGGCTTCGACATGGTGCCGCTGCACCAGTGGTGGCTGGCGGCGCAGGCGGCCGGCGTGCCCGGCCTGCCGCCACTGCATGAATGGTCGATGGCCTGGGCGCTGGCACAGCGCCAGCGCGTCACGCGCCCGGTGGCCGATCCGCGCAACGTGCTGTCGAGCTTCGACTACGCCTACCACTTCGACGCCGGCCTCTATGCCCGCTACCTGCGCGAGGTCTGCGAGGCCCGCGGCGTGCAGCGGCTGGAGGGGCGCATCGTGCACGTGGCGCTGCGGGCCGGCGACGGCTTCGTCGAGCATGTGCGGCTGGACGACGGGCGCGAGGTCGCCGGCGACCTGTTCCTCGACTGTTCCGGCTTCCGTGGCCTGCTGATCGAGGAAGCGCTGCACACCGGCTACGAGGACTGGCGCCACTGGCTGCCCTGCGACCGTGCGATGGCCGTGCCCTGCGCGTCGTCGGCCGACTTCACGCCCTACACGCGTTCGACGGCGCAGGAGGCCGGCTGGCAGTGGCGCATCCCGCTGCAGCACCGCACCGGCAACGGCTACGTCTATTGCAGCGAACACCTCGACGACACCCGGGCGGCCGAACTCCTGCTGTCTCGGCTGGACGGCGCCGCGCTGGCCGACCCGCGGCCGCTGCGCTTCGTCACCGGCCGGCGCAGGCAGTTCTGGCAGCGCAACGTGGTGGCCATCGGCCTGGCCAGCGGCTTCATGGAGCCGCTGGAATCGACCAGCCTGCACCTCGTGCAGTCGGCGCTGTCGCGGCTGCTGGCCTTGTTCCCGGACCGCGACATGGACCCGTGGACGGTGGCCGAGTACAACCGCCTGGGCATCGAGGAGTTCGAGCGCATCCGCGACTTCCTGATCCTGCACTACAAGCTCACCGAGCGCGACGACACGCCGCTGTGGCGCCATTGCGCCGCGATGCCGGTGCCCGACAGCCTGCAGTACCGCATCGACCAGTTCCGCGCGCGTGGGCGGCTGGTGAGCCCCGGGCCGGAGCTCTTCGGCCCGGCCAGCTGGCTGGCCGTGCAGGTGGGCCAGTTCAACCGGCCCGAGCGGGTGGACGGCCTGCTGCCGCTGCGCGGCGTCGACGGGATGGCCATGCTGCGCCGGCAGCACGAGGCCATGCATGGCACGGCGCAGGCCCAGCCGGGCCACCGCGCGTTCCTGCAGCGCATCGGTGCTGCGGCGGCGCCAGGGCCGGTGTAAAGAGCGGGCCTGGGTGGCCACGCGGGATGGCCTCTTTCACGCTCATCCGGGCTGGCCGCCGCAGGACGCCCGCACGACGAGGGTGGCGGGCAGGGCCGTCGCAGCCGCCGGGCCTTTCGGCGCACCGGGCGCTGGGCCGCCATCCAGCTGCCGGCGCAGACGGGCCACCGCCTCGGCGCCCTGGCCGGCAGGGTCGGAGCGCACGGTGGTCAGTGGCGGGTCGGCGAAGGCGGCCAGCGGGATGTCGTCGTAGCCCACCAGGGCCACGTCCTGCGGCACGCGCAGGCCGGCCTCGCGCAAGGCGCGCAGCGCACCGAAGGCGATGGTGTCGTTGCCGGCGAAGATCGCCGTTGGCCCCGTCGATCCAGACTGGCGGGCCAGCAGCGCGCGGGTGGCCTGCCAGCCGCTGTCGGCGCTGAGGTTGGCGTGAACGGACCAGGCGGGCTCGGGCGCGACGTCGTGGGCCAGCAAGGCATCCCGCCAGCCCTGCTCGCGTGCCGCGGCATTGCGGAATTCGCTGGACGCGTAGTTCACGAAGCCGATGCGCCGGTGGCCCAGGGCCATCAGATGCGCCGTCAACCGTCGCGCGCCGTCGCGGGTGTCGTCGCCCAGCACCTGCCCGGGGTGGGTCTCGGCCCAGCCGCCGCCAAGCACCACCAGCGGCACGCCGGAATCCTGCAGGCGCAGCAGGTGCTCGCGTTCCGCGTCGCGCGGGTGGGCGACGATCAGGCCGTCGATGCGGCGCCCGCGCACCAGGCGCACGAAGCGGTCGGCCTGCTGCCCCTCGCCATCGGTGGCCTCGATCAGCAGGGTCAGCCCGTGGCGGCGGCACTGTTCGGCCACCGACGCCAGCAGCTGCGCCAGAAAGGCATCGACATGCAGGTGCTGCACGCTGGGCAGCACCAGGGCGACGGTGCCGGTGCGCCCGCTGACCAGGGTGCTGGCCGCGGCGTTGGGCTCGTAGCCCAGCGCCTGCGCCGCCTGCAGCACCCGTTCGCGCGTGGCGTCGCTGATGCCGCGGTCGGTGACGCCGTTGAGCACGAAGGACACCGTCGTGCGTGATACGCCGGCCGCCCGGGCCACGGCGGCGCTGGTGGGCGGCACGCGGGGCACCTCGGGCGACGCCAATGCAGAGACGGGTGTCACGACGACCGACGTGGTGCGCTTTCGGCTGGGCATGAGTGCGGGTTTCTACGGCAACTAACGCGCGTTAGTGCGCGTATCGTAGCGATGCTGGCGTGCAAGTCTAGAGCCCTGAAGCCCTGAAGCCCTGAAGCCCTGAAGCCCTAGCGCTGTTTGGCCACCCTGCAAGACAGGCCCGCCCCGAGCCCCACCTTCCGAACCGCTGCCTGCCCTCCACCGTGTCGCCCCAAGCGCGCCCGCCTGCCGTGCAGGCTCCCGGAACCGGCCCCCGCCCGCAAGGCGGGGCGCTCGGCCCGTTGCGCCGTGCCGAGACGCTGACGGCCTGGTTGCTGGTGGCGCCGGCCATGCTGGGCTTCGTGCTGTTCCACGCTTTGCCCACGCTGCGTGCCGCGGCCATCAGCCTCACCGACTGGAACCTGCTGCGCCCGTCGCAGTTCGTGGGCCTGGACAACTATGCCGAGATGCTGGCCGACGACCGCTTCTGGCACGGCATGGGCCTGTCGGGCCTGTATGCGCTGATCAACATCCCGATGCAGACCGTGCTCGGCCTGGGGCTGGCCGTGGCCATGCACCGGCTCACGCAGTCGCTGTTCGTCAAGGCCACGGTGCTGCTGCCCTACCTGCTGTCCAACGTGCTGGTCGCCATGGTGTGGCTGTGGATGCTGGACCCGGTGCTGGGCATGGTGAACCACGCGCTGGACGCTGCCGGGCTGGGCCGGCAGGGCTTCTTCGGCGACGCCGGCCAGGCCCTGGCCACCGTCGCCGGCGTCAACGTCTGGCGTCACATGGGCCTGGTGGCCCTGCTGTTCCTGGCCGGGCTGCAAGGCATCCCGCGTTCGCTCTATGAGGCCGCGGCGCTGGAAGGCGCCAGCGAATGGCAGATGTTCCGCCGTGTCACCCTGCCCCTGCTGCGGCCGGTGATGGTGTTCGTGCTGGTCACCAGCGTGACCGGCTCGTTCCAGATTTTCGACACCATCGCCGTCACCACCAATGGCGGCCCGGCCGACGCGACCGGCGTCATCGTGCACTACATAGTGCAGAACGCCTTCGGTTTCTATCGCATGGGGTATGCCTCGGCGATGGCCATGGCGCTGATGGCCGTGATGGTGCTCTACACCGTGGTGCAGATGCGGCTGATGCGTGCCGATGAAAGCGACATGGCATGAGCGCGTCGGGCCGCTCCCAAGCGCGCACACCGGAGCCCTTCAAGGGCGAAGGTCGTCCAGTGCGCACCCGTTCCGCACGCCCTTGGCCCTGGGGTCGCTGGCTGGCCTGGTCCGCGCTGCTGGCGGTGCTGGCCATCACCGTGCTGCCGTTGGGCGTGGTGCTGAAGACGGCGCTGTCGTCCAATGCGACACTATTCGAGGAATCGGCACGCTGGTGGCCGCAGGCGCCCACGCTGGACAACTTCCGCCGGGTGCTGGGCCTGCTGACGCCGGAGCAGAGCCTGGCCCTGGGCGGTGCCGGGGCCGACATCAACTTCGGTCGCGCGCTGCTGAATTCGCTGATCTTCACCACCGTGGTCGTGGTGATGCAGGTCAGCAGTTCCGCGATGGCGGCCTATGCCTTTGCGCGCTTGCGCTTCCCGGGGCGGACGCCCATCTTCGCGGCCTTCGTCGGCTCGATGATGGTGCCCGGCGTCGTCACGCTGATCCCCAACTTCGTGCTCATGCGTGAACTGGGCTGGCTCAACACCTGGGCTGGCATGGTGGCGCCCTTTTGCCTGATGCAGGGCTTTTCGGTGTTCTTCCTGCGCCAGTTCTTCCTCGGCCTGCCGCGCGACCTGGAGGAGGCCGCGATGCTCGAAGGCGCCAGCCACCTGAGCATCTTCTGGCGTGTGGCGCTGCCGTTGTCGGTAACGCCACTGGCCACGCTGGCGCTGCTGGTGGGCATCAACGCCTGGAACGAATTCTTCTGGCCCTGGCTGGCCGGCCGCGACGAGGCGCTGCAGGTGCTGCCGGTGGCGCTGCAGACCTTCAAGTCGCAGACGCCGCAGGGCCAGCCCGACTGGACGGGTCTCATGGCTGCCACCACCGTGGCCCTGCTGCCCACGCTGATCCTGCTGCTGACGCTGGGGCGCCGGGTGGTGGAGTCGGTGCAGCACAGCGGCGGCAAGTGAGTCGAGCCATGAGCGTCGTCCGCCGCATCGTCACGCTACTGGTCTCTGCGTTTGCCATCGTGGCGGCGTCGCCGGCGATGGCCGTCGAACCGGTGACCGTGCGGTACATGATGTGGGATGCGTCGCAGTTGCCGGCCTACCGCGCCTGCGCAGCCGACTTCGAACGCCAGAACCCGGACGTGCGCATCCGCATCGGCCAGGCCGGCTGGGGCGACTACTGGACCGCGATGACGCTGGGCTTCATCGCCGGCTCGGCGCCCGACGTGTTCGTCAACCACCTCAGCAAGTACCCGGAGTTCGCCGCCAACGGCCTGCTGGAAGACCTGTCGCCGCTGATCGCCCGCGACGCGCTGGACCTGGGCGCCTTCCCACCGCCGTTGGTGCAGGCCTGGCGCCGCGGTGCGCAGCAGTACGGACTGCCCAAGGACTGGGACACGGTGGCCATGATCGTCAACCTGGACCATGCCCGCGCCGCCGGCGTCAGCCTCGACGAACTGCGGCAGATGGACTGGAACCCGCGCGATGGTGGCAGCTTCGGGCGCATCGTGCGCCGCCTCACCCGCGACACGGCGGGCCGCAGCGCGGCGGAAGCCGGCTTCGACCCGAGACGAGTGGCCATGTGGGGCTACCAGAACCCGGGCGCCGGCGGCATGACGGGCCAGACCGAGTGGAGCCATTTCGCCGCCAGCCTGGGCCACCGCGTGCAGGGCGCGCCGTGGCAACTGCCGTTGCACTACGACGACCCCCGCCTGGCGGCCACGCTGGACTGGCTGGCCACGCTGGCGCCGCGCGGCCTGTCGGCGCCCGACGCCCTGGTGCGCAGCCTGGGTGCCGGCGCGCTGTTCGTGGCCGGCAAGGCCGCCATCGTGCCCGACGGCTCCTGGATGATCGGCTACTACGCCGGTGCGGCCCGCTTCGAGACCGCCTGGGTGCCGCTGCCCAAGGGCCCGGACGGCCGGCGCGCCAGCATGCTCAACGGCCTGGGCGATTCGATGTGGGTGGGCTCCCGCGTCAAGCCGCAGGCCTGGCGCTGGATGCGGCATCTGGCGTCGGCGGCCTGCCAGCAGCGGGTGGCGAAGGATGGCGTGGTGTTCCCCGCCCGCGACGGCCTGGCCGCCCAGGTGGTGGCGCAGCACCGCCAGCGCGGCGTCGATGCGCAGGCCTTCCTGGACATGGCCGCGGCCGACACCTTCCTGATGCCGGTGGCGGAGCACAACGCCCGCGTCGACGTCATCGTCAAGCGCCAGATCGAGTCGGTGCTGCTCGGCCAGCAGCCGGCCGCCCCAGCGTTGAAAGCGGCCCAGCAGCGCGTGGACGCGGTGCTGCTGCCCCGCCGCTGAACCTCCATCGGAATCCTCCAGACCATGGCCGACCTCCAACTGCAGGGCATTCAGAAGTCCTACGGCGCCGTCTCGGTGATCCGCGATGTCGACCTGCACGTGGCCGACGGCGAGTTCTGCGTCTTCATCGGCCCGTCGGGCTGCGGCAAGAGCACGCTGCTGCGCATGATCGCCGGGCTGGAGGACATCACCGACGGCGAACTGCGCATCGGCGGCCGGCGCGTCAACGAGGTGCCGCCTGCGCAGCGCGGCGTGGCCATGGTGTTCCAGAGCTATGCGCTGTTCCCGCACCTCACGGTGCGCCAGAACATGGCTTTCGGGCTGGAACTGGCGCGCCGGCCGCGCGACGAGATCGAGCGCCGCGTGGGCGAGGCGGCGCGCCTGCTGCAGCTGGACGCACTGCTCGACCGCAAGCCGCGCCAGCTCTCCGGCGGCCAGCGCCAGCGTGTGGCCATCGGCCGCGCCATCGTGCGCGACCCCGGCGTGTTCCTGTTCGACGAGCCGCTGTCCAACCTCGACGCCGCGCTGCGCGTGCAGACGCGCATGGAGATCGCCCGCCTGCACCGCGCCCACGGGCGCGCAGCAATGGTCTATGTCACCCACGACCAGGTCGAGGCCATGACCATGGCCGACCGCATCCTGCTGCTCAACGCCGGCCCGGCGGTGGCCACCGAGGGCAGCGTGGCCCAGGTCGGCACCCCGCTGGAGCTCTACCAGCGGCCGCGCACGCGCTTCGTGGCCGGCTTCATCGGCAGCCCGAAGATGAACTTCCTGGCCGCCACGCTGGTGGATGCACAGCCGGCGTTGGCCACGCTGGCGCTGCCGGAGGGCACCCAGCTGCAGGCCGCGGTGGACGCCCGGCGGCTGGCGCCCGGCGCCCCCGTGACGTTGGGCCTGCGCCCGGAACACGCGCTGCTGGGCACCGCGGTACAGCACCTCGTGCGCCCGCTGCTGTGGCAGGAGCGGTTGGGCGACAGCACCTGCCTGTATCTCGACAGCGGCGATGGCGCCGCGCCCTGGACCGTGCGCGCCCCGGGCAACAGCTGGGGCCGCCCGGGCCAGCGCCTGGCCTTTGGCCTGCCGCCGAACGCGCTGCACCTCTTCGACGAGCAGGGCCTGGCGCTGCCCCGCAGCGTGTCCGACGACGACCTGCAACTGCCTGAAGCGGCCTGACCTCGCCTGACGCGCAGACCCTGCTGCCCGCTCCAAGACATCCAACGCCATGCAAGACCCATCCTCACCCTCCACCCCGTCGAGCCCCTGGCTGGTGCTGCACAGCCGCCGCAGCAGCCTGGTCCTGGAGCACCATGGCGACGAGGCCCCGCTGTGGCGCTACTGGGGCCCGCGCCTGGCCGACGCTGCCCTGCCGGCCACACCGCTGCGCCAGACGCGGCCGGTGTCCTCGTTCGCGCCCGACCAGGACTTCCCCTTCACCGTCGCGCCCAGTTTCGGCAGCGGCTGGTTCGGCCAGAGTGCGCTGCTGGCCCACCGTGACGGCCGGCACTTCGCCCAGCGCTGGGCGACCTGCGAGGCACATTGGCTGCGCCCGACCCAGGCGCTGCGCCTAGACCTGCACGACCCCGTCGCCCAGCTGCGGCTGGCCATCACGCTGGACCTGGACGCGGCCACCGATGTGCTGAGCGTGCGCAGCGCGCTGCACAACCTGGGCACCGACGTGCTCGATGTGCAGTGGCTGGCCGCGGGCACGCTGCTGCTGCCACCGCAGGCCGAGGCGGTGCACAGCTACGCCGGCCAGCACCTGCAGGAGTTCCTGGCCCAGCGCGACCTGCTCGGCCGCAGCCTGTGGCGGCGCGAGAGCCGGCGCGGGCGCACCAGCCACGACTGCCACCCGTCGGCCGTCGTCACCCTGCCCGGCACCGACCACCAGCACGGCGTGGCCTACGGTGCGCACCTGGCCTGGTCGGGCAACCACCAGCAGAGCATCGAGTGGCTGCACGACGGCCTCTACCAATGGCAGCTGGGCGAATGGCTGGCGCCGGGCGAAGGCCGGCTGGCCCCGGGCGCGGTGCTGCAGACGCCGGAGCTGCTGGCGGCCTGTGCCGACGACGGGCTGGACGGCCTGTCGGCGCGCTTCCACACCACGCTGCGTGGGCGCATGACCTGGCCCGGTGGCGCCATGCGGCCACGCCCGGTGCACCTCAACACCTGGGAAGCACTGTACTTCGACCACAAGCTGGACGACCTCAAGGCCCTGGCCGATGCCGCTGCGGCCGTGGGTGTGGAGCGTTACGTGCTGGACGACGGCTGGTTCCACGGCCGCCACCACGATCGCGCCGCCTTAGGCGACTGGTGGCCCGACGCCGGCAAGTACCCGCAGGGCCTGGCGTCGCTGGTGGACCATGTGCACGGCCTGGGCATGGGCTTCGGCCTCTGGTTCGAGCCGGAGATGGTCAACCCCGACAGC
Source organism: Rubrivivax albus (assembly GCF_004016515.1). Classification (GTDB taxonomy): domain Bacteria; phylum Pseudomonadota; class Gammaproteobacteria; order Burkholderiales; family Burkholderiaceae_C; genus Rubrivivax; species Rubrivivax albus. The sequence continues at coordinate 185,581 of NZ_SACT01000008.1, read as the reverse complement.
GATCTCTACCGCGCCCACCCCGACTGGGCGCTGCACGTGGATGGCCTGCCGCGCGTGACGGCGCGCAACCAGCTGGTGCTGGACATCGCCCGGCCCGAGGTGTCGGACTACCTGTTCGAGAAGATCGATGCCGTGCTGCGCAGCGTGCGCGTGGACTACATCAAGTGGGACCACAACCGCGACCTCATCGCCGCCGGGCGCGACGGCCAGCCGGTCTACCGCGCGCAGGCCCTGGCCGCGTGGGCGCTCATGGACCGTGTGCGCCAGGCCCACCCCGAGGTGGAGATCGAGAGCTGCTCCGGCGGCGGCGGCCGCATCGACTTCGGTGTACTGCGCCACACGCACCGGGTCTGGACCAGCGACTGCATCGACGCGCTGTCGCGGGTCGACATCCAGCGCGGTTTCCTGCAGTTCTTCCCGCCCGAGATCATGGGCGCCCACGTGGGCACGGCACCGGCACACACCACCGGCCGCAGCCAGTCGATGGCCTTCCGCGCGGCCGTGGCGCTGCCCGGCCACCTGGGCGTGGAACTGGACGTGCGCCAGCTCGACGATGCCGCGCGGCAAACGCTGGCCGGCTGGATTTCGCTCTACAAACAATGGCGACATCGCCTGCACCAGGGCCGCGTGTGGCGCGGCGATGCGGGCGACGGTGTGGTCTGGCAGGCGCATGGCGACGCGGCCGCCGACGAACTGCTGCTGCTGGTCTACCGCCTGCAGCCCAGCACGCGGCGCGCGGCGCCGACCCTGCCGCTGCCCATGCTGGCGCGCAATGCCGACTACCAGGTGGTGCAGGTCTCGCCACCCGGCGAAGAGCGCACGCACGAGCTCTGGGCCACCGACCCGCTGCACGAGGCGCTGCGCACCGGCGACGGCGTGCGCATGGCCGGCGGCTGGCTGGTCGCCGCTGGCCTGCCGGCACCGCGCATGCAGGCCGAAAGCGCCTGGATGCTGCATCTGCGGCGTGTGCACCGCCAGCCTGGCGCCGCCGCGGCTTGATGGGGCAGGAGCGCGCCGCATGACCACCTTCGACCCCACCGAACACCCGCACCGCCGGCGCAACCCGCTCACCGGCCGCTGGGTGCTGGTGTCGCCCCACCGTGCCAAGCGGCCCTGGCAGGGCGCGCAGGAAGCGGCGCCCGACAGCCCGCGCCTCACCCATGACCCGGCCTGCTACCTCTGCGCCGGCAATCTGCGGGTCAATGGCGAGCGGAACCCGGATTACCGCGGCCCCTACGTCTTCGACAACGACTTCGCCGCGCTGACCGCCGACACCCCTGCGCCAGCGGCCGACGCGGCGCCCGACCCGCTGTACGACCTGCAGCCGGCGCGCGGCATCAGCCGCGTCATCTGCTTCTCACCCGACCATGCGCGCACGCTGCCGGAACTGAGCCTGGCCGAAGTGCGGGCCGTCGTCGACACCTGGGCCACGCAGTGCGAGGACCTGGGCCGCCACTGGCGCTGGGTGCAGGTGTTCGAGAACAAGGGCGAGATGATGGGTTGCAGCAACCCGCATCCGCATGGGCAGGTCTGGGCCAGCGGCCATGTGCCCGATGAGCCGGCCGCGGAGGACGCGTCGCAGGCCACCTACGTGGCGCAACACGGTCGGTCCATGCTGCTGGATCTGGCCGACCGCGAGCTGGCCAGCGGTGAGCGCGTGGTGGTGGCCAATGCCGACTGGCTGGCCATCGTGCCCTGGTGGGCCACCTGGCCCTTCGAGACCCTGCTGCTGCCGCGTTTTGCCGTCCAGCGCCTGCCGCAGCTGACGGCAACCCAGCGCGACAGCCTGGCCGCGGCGCTGCGCGAACTCACCGCGCGCTACGACAACCTGTTCCAGTGCGCCTTCCCGTACTCGATGGGCTGGCACGGCGCGCCGTTCTCTTCGGGACCGGTGGAGCCGCCGGACTCGACGGCGCACTGGCAGCTCCACGCCCACTTCTACCCCCCGCTGCTGCGGTCGGCCACGGTGCGCAAGTTCATGGTCGGCTTCGAGATGCTGGCCCAGGCCCAGCGCGACCTGACACCCGAGCAGGCCGCCGCGCGGCTGCGCGCCGTGCCGGCGCAGCACTACCGCCATTCCGCCACTGCATGACCAACGCCACTGCATCCGACCTCGTCGACCCCGCGCTGCAGCGGCGCGCGCTGGACGCCTTCGTGCACGTCTTCGGCGGTGTGCCCAGCCTGTGGGTGCAGGCGCCGGGCCGCGTCAACCTGATCGGCGAGCACACCGACTACAACGACGGCTTCGTGCTGCCCTGTGCCATCGACCGGCATACGCTGATCGCGCTGCGTCCTCGCGCCGACCGCACCCTGCGCGTGCTGGCTGCCGACTTGGCCGGCGACCAGGCTGACATATCGCCGGGCGGCGCTACGGCTCCCCCGGCGCTGGACATCATCGACCTCGACGCCGAGATCACGCATCACGCGGGCCGCGGCTGGACCGACTACGTGCGCGGCATGCTGCAGGCCCTGCGTGCCGACGGCGTGCCACTGGCCGGCGCCGACATGGCGATCGCCGGCAACGTGCCGCAGGGTGCGGGGCTGTCGTCTTCCGCCGCGCTGGAGGTGGCCGTCGGCCAGGCGATGAAGACGCTGCAGGGCCTGGGGCCGCAGGTTGCACCGGATGCCACGCGCGTGGCGCAGCTGGCGCAGCTGGCGGAAAACCGTTTCGTCGGCTGCCGCTGCGGCATCATGGACCAGCTGGTCTCGGCCCGCGGCGCCGCCGGCCACGCGGTGCTGATCGACTGCCGCAGTCTGGCGGTGCAGCCGGTGCCGCTGCCACCCGACGTGGCGGTGATGATCGTGCACAGCCGCGTGCGTCGCGGCCTGGTGGACAGCGCCTACAACGAGCGCCGCCAGCAGTGCGAGGCGGCGGCGGCGCACTTCGGCGTGCCGGCGCTGCGCGATCTGGACCTGTCCACGCTGGAGGACCCACGTCGTGCCGCGGGCCTGGCGCCGCTGGTGGCGCGCCGCGCGCGCCACGTGGTCACGGAAAACGCGCGCACCCAGGCTGCCGCCGCGGCGCTGGCCGTCGGCGACCTGCGGGCCATGGGCCGCTGGATGGCCGAATCGCACCAGTCGATGCGCGACGACTTCGAGATCACCGTGCCGGCCATCGACCAGCTGGTGGCGGTGCTGCGGCAGGCCATCGCCGTCCATGCGCAGGGGCAGGGCGGGGCGCGCATGACCGGCGGCGGCTTCGGCGGCTGCGTCGTGGCCCTGTTGCCGGCCGCGGCCGTGGCGGCGGTGCGCGACGCGGTGCAGCGGCAGTACCGGTCACCGGAAGGCGAAACCGGCAGCGTCTGGGTCTGCCAGGCGGCAGCCGGTGCGTCGGCCTGGGCGCCAGGGGGGCTGAGCGTGCCGGCTGGGTGATCTGAGCCGGCGCGCCCGGTCTGGCGCACCTGCCGGGCCTGATGCGGAATCTTGGCAATCGTTTGCCGAGAGGGGAAACCGACGCCTCTTGAATAGGTGAAAGCGAGTATGCAAACGATTGCATTGCCGCTTAACCTTCGGCCCTCTCCCCGAGGCCACGAGCATGTCGAAATGAAACCGCGCCTGTCGTTCTGGCAGATCCTGAACATGAATGTCGGCTTCTTCGGCATCCAGTTCAGCTTTGGCCTGCAGCAGGCCAACATGAGCCCCATCTACGCCTACCTGGGCGCGGACGGCAAGAGCCTGCCGCTGTTGTGGCTGGCCGGGCCGGTCACCGGGCTCATCGTGCAGCCCATCGTCGGCGCGCTGTCCGACCGCACCGGCAGCAAACATGGCCGCCGCACGCCGTACTTCCTGATCGGCGCCATCCTCTGCAGCCTGGGGCTGATCGCCATGCCCTTCAGCCCGGCGCTGTGGTTCGCCGCGTCGCTGCTGTGGATCCTGGACGCGGCCAACAACATCACGATGGAGCCTTACCGCGCCTACGTGAGCGACCGCCTCAACCCCGATCAGCACGCCCAGGGCTTCCTCACGCAGAGCGCCTTCACCGGCCTGGCGCAGACCATGGCCTACCTGGCGCCCAGCGTGCTGGTGTGGCTGGGCATGAACAAGGACGCGGTGGGCGACAACCACATCCCCCAGGTCACCATCGCGGCCTTCATGATCGGCGCGCTGCTGTCGTTCACCACCGTCTACTGGTCGGTGAAGAAGGTGCCCGAGCTGCCGATGTCCGACGAAGAGCGGGCCGCGCTGAATGCGCAGAGCCGCAGCGCCGGCGCCATCCTGGCGGAGATCTGGGACGCGGTGAAGACCATGCCCATCACCATGCGCCGCCTGTGGTGGATGGCGCTGTTCCAGTGGTACGGCATGACCTGCTACTGGATCTACATCGTGCCGGCGCTGGCGCGCACGATGTTCGACACCAGCGACCCCACCTCCACCGGCTTCCGCGATGCCGGCCTGCTCAACGGCCAGATCGGCGGCTTCTACAACTTCGTGGCCTTCATCGCGGCGTTTGCCATGGTGCCGTTCACGCGCCGCTTCGGTGCCAAGGCCATGCACGCCAGCTGCCTGGCGCTGGCTGCGGTGGGCCTGTGGATGCTGCCGGGTATCCGCGACAAGTGGCTGCTGTTCATCCCCATGATCGGCGTCGGCCTGGCGTGGGCCAGCATCATGGGCAACCCCTACGTGCTGCTGGCCGGCAGCATCCCGGCCGAGCGCGCCGGCGTCTACATGGGCATCTTCAACATGTTCATCGTCATCCCGATGATCATCCAGGCGCTCACGCTGCCGCTGATCTACGACAGCCTGCTCGGCGGCCAACCCGACAACGTGATCCGGCTCGCCGGCGTGCTGCTGGCCCTGGCCGCCGTGGCCGTGCTGCGCGTGCGAACCCCATCATGAAGAACCAGGTCCAGTTGATCACCTATGTCGACCGCCTGGGTGGCGGCGACCTCGATGCCCTGCGCACGCTGCTGGGCGGCGAGCTCAAGGGCCTGTTCGGCGGGGTGCACCTGCTGCCGTTCTTCCACCCCATCGACGGCGCCGACGCCGGTTTCGACCCCATCGACCACACCCTGGTGGACCCGCGCCTGGGCGACTGGTCGGCCATCCGCCGGCTGAGTGCCGACGTGGACGTGATGGCCGACGTCATCGTCAACCACATGTCGTCGGATTCGCCGCAGTTCCAGGACTGGCGGGCCCGGGGCGATGCGTCGCCCTATGCCGGCCTGTTCCTGACCTACGACGCGGTGTTCCCGCAGGGCGCGCGAGAGGCGGACCTGATGGCCATCTACCGCCCCCGCCCCGGCCTGCCGTTTGCGCCGGTGACGCTGGGCGACGGCAGCAAGCGCCTGCTGTGGACGACCTTCACGCCGCAGCAGATCGACATCGCGGTGCACCACCCGCAGGGCCGCGCGTACCTCGACGGCATCCTGCAGACACTGGCCGATAGCGGCATCCGCATGGTGCGGCTGGACGCCGTGGGTTACGCCATCAAGAAGGCCGGCGCCAGCAGCTTCATGATGCCGGAGACCTTCGCGTTCATCGGCGACTTCGCCGCCCGCGCACGCGCGCTGGGCATCGAGGTGCTGGTGGAGATCCACGCCTACTACCAGCGCCAGATCGAGATCGCACGCCAGGTGGACTGGGTCTACGACTTCGCGTTGCCTCCGCTGGTGCTGCACGCGTTGCACGCCGGCGACGGCGCCCCGCTGGCCCGCTGGATCGGCCTGCGGCCGAGCAATGCGCTGACGGTACTCGACACCCATGACGGCATCGGCATCATCGACATCGGTGCCGATGCGGCCGACCGCGAAGGTTCACCCGGCCTGGTGGCCCCGGAGCAACTGGACGCGCTGGTGGAGCGCATACACGACGCCAGCGGCGGCCAGAGCCGGTTGGCCACCGGAGCGGCGGCGTCCAACCTCGACCTCTACCAGGTCAACTGCACCTTCTATGACGCGCTGGGCCGCGACGACGGCGCCTACCTGGCGGCGCGCGCGATCCAGTTCTTCCTGCCCGGCGTGCCGCAGGTCTACTACGTGGGCCTGCTGGCCGGCGAGAACGACATGGACCTGCTGACGCGCAGCGGCGTCGGCCGCGACATCAATCGCCACCACTACACGCCGGGCGAGATCACGCAGGCACTGCAGCGGCCGGTGGTGCGGGCGTTGTGCGACCTGATCCGGCTGCGCAACACGCACCCGGCCTTCGGCGGCCGTTTCGAACTGTTGCCGACGGCAGCCGGCCGGCTGTCGATGCGCTGGTGCCTCGACGTCACCGCTCTGCGTCTGGACGTGGACCTGCGCCAGCGGGTGCACACCGTGGTGGAAGAGACCGTGGAGGCCGAGCATGCCCGCTGAACCTGGAGCGTTCCAACCTCGCTTCGACGCCATCGATCGCGCCTGCCTGCTGCGCCTGCCGCAGATCGGGCCCAAGGTGGTCGACCGCCTGGAGGCTGCCGGTTTCGATTCGCTGGACACCATGCGCCGTGCCGGCCTGGACGCGGTGGTCAAGGCCGTGTGTTCGCAGGTGGGCAACCGCGCCTGGGCCAATCGCCGGCGGGCGCTGGCCCGGGCGCTGGGGGTTCCCGACTGACCACCCCGGCCGAACCGAACCGGCCGCAGGAAGTCAGTCGGTGGCTTAGGCGCGCCGCTCGGGTGCCGGCATGGCGTGCACCGTCAGCCGGTCGAGCGCGAGGCCGTCGCCCGCCTCGAACCGCATCGTCGCCCAAGGGGCGCGTGGGAAGATCAGGCTGGTCAACACAGACAGCCCGCCATCGGCGAACAGTTCGACCGAGCAGGCATCGAGGTAGATCGTCAGGTCCAGGCCCGAGGGGGTTGCGACGCGGGGCACGCCATGCCGGTCGGCAAAGGCCGGTTGAAAATCGACCTGTCCCGCCTGGCGCCGGTCGATGAAGAACCGTTGCTCGTCGGCGGCGAAGCCCAGCCGAAGCTGGTCGCCTGCCTCATTGCCCAGCGTCAGCACGAAGCCGTCTGCCTGCCGCGCATGCAGGTGCAGCGCCAGGCGACCACCCGTCAGGCGCAGCGCGTCGGTGAGCGCCGCGTCGAGCGGCTGGCTCGGATCGATCGCCATCGCAGGGCCTTCGGCCGCCCGCACCTCCGCCGCTGGCAGACTCGCCACCCGCCACTGGCCCTCGACAAGGCGAAGCTGCAGTTCGCGCGGCAGTGTCATCGCGCTGCGCCACGGCGAGGTGGGCACCTGCCGGGCGTAGGTCCAGTTGCTCATCCAGCCCATGAACACCGTGCGACCGCCGGGGGCGTTGGACCAGGTCACGCCGGCATAGTTGTCCGGGCCATGGTCCAGCCAGCGTGTCGGTCCGGGCGGCGCCGTGAAACGATGGCCGTCGAAGTCGCCGACGAAGTACTGCGTGGCCGATCCGCCGTTGGGACCACCTTCGACCAGGCTGACCAGCAGCACCCAGTGTGTCCGGCCCTCACACTGCAGCGGAAACAGGTCGGGACACTCCCACACGCCGTCGTGGGCGCCCTGGCCCGCGCCGAAGTCGCTCTCGTGCGTCCAGTCCTTGAGGTCGGGCGAGGTGTAGAAGGCCACGTGGTCGCCCACGGCCAGCACCATCAGCCAGCGCTCGCGGTCCGGCAGCCAGCGCACCTTGGGGTCGCGGAAGTCGAGCGCACCCGGGTTGCGCAGCACCGGATTGCCGGCGTAGGGCGTCCAGGTCAGGCCGTCGTCCAGGCTGCAGGCCAGGCTCTGCTTCTCGTGGGTGACGTCGTCGGGGTTCTGGCGTTCGCCGTGGTGGGTGAACACGGCCACCAGCGGCACGGTCTGCACGCCAGCAGCGCGCGCGAAGCCGGCGGTGTCGCCGACGTCGACCACGGCGCTGCCGGAGAAGATCATGCCCAGGGCATCGGGCTGCAAGGCGATGGGCTGCTCCTGCCAGTGCATCAGGTCGCTGCTGGTGGCGTGGCCCCAGTGCATGGGACCCCAGACCGCGCTGTGCGGGTGGTACTGGAAGAACAGGTGCCAGACGCCGCGGTGGTGCACCATCCCGTTGGGATCGTTCATCCAGTGCGCGGCGGGCGTGAAATGGAACGATGGGCGGAACTGCTGGGTGTCCGCCTCCGCTTCGCGAGTGTGATGGCTGTGAGGCAAGGTCATCGCGGTGGCCAGGGTTCGCGTCGAGTCCGATACGAGAAAGCCCCCGCCGGACGGCCGACGGGGGCTTGCTTCAGAACCTGCCACGGGGGTGGCAGGTCATCTGATGGCGCCGCCTCAGGCGGCCGGCGGTTGCTGCTGCTGCTCGAACGGCAGCTTCATCTGCGACAGGTCCTTCTTGGTCTCCACCAGCACCAGCGGGCCATCGTCGGCCACCACCACCGGCTTCGGCTCGCGCGGCACGTGGATGGGCTTGGGCTCGGCGGCCATGGCCGCCTGGGCCGCGGCCACCTTCTCGGCGTCGGAGGCCACCCACTCCAGGCCCGCGGCGCCGGCCATGGCGCTCAGCTGCGCAGCGGGCAGCACGTAGGGCTCGGGCGCCGGGGCGCGCTGGTCCGGTGCCGGGGCGGCGGGCGCTTCAGCGGCTGCCGCGGGCACGGCGGCCGGTTCGGCGACCCGTGGGGGAGCCTCGGCCACCGGCGGTGCGGCGTCGGCCGCCGTCTCCACGTCACCGACCGGCACCGTGTCGACGAAGGCCGGCGGCGCGGCCTCGCCGGCATCGGCCGCGAGATCGCCTTCGGGGGTCACGCTGCCGTCCGCGGCAGCCGACTCCGCACCCTCGCCACCTTCGCGGGCCTCGCGGCGGTAGCGGTCGCGCCCGCGCCCACGGCGTCGGCCGCCTTCGCGGCGCTCCTCGCTGCCTTCCGCGGCTTCCGCCGTCGTGCCGGACGAGATCTGGGCGGTTGCATCGCCGCTGCCGGCGTCGGCCGACGGGGTGGCTTCGGCGCCAAGCTCGGCCGCCGTGCTCGGCGACGCCTCGCCACCGGTCGTTTCCGCCTGGCCTTCGGCGCGCTCGCCGCGGCCCCGGCCACCACGCCGGCGGCGCCGGCGGTTGCCTTCACCGTTGGCGCCTTCGGCCGTGTCGGTGGGGGCACCGCTGGCCTCGCCACTCAGGGGCAGGGCGGTCTGCAGGGTCTCGGTCGTCGCCTCCGCCCTGGCCTCGGCGGCCGGGGCACGCTCGCCGCGGCCACCGCGGCGGCCTTCGCCGCGCGGCGGGCGCTCGCCCGTGCGTTCGCCATTGCGCTCGGCGCGTTCACCGCGTTCGCCACGCTCACCACGGGCCTCCCGGCCTTCGCGGCCCTCGCGCCCTTCACGCCCTTCACGACCTTCACGACCTTCACGACCTTCACGACCTTCACCCTTGCGGCCATCCCGGCCGCCTCGGCCGCCACGGCGGCGGTCGTCGCCCCGGCCTTCCTTGCGGGCCTCGGCCGGCGGCGCCACCACCGGGGCGGTTTCCACCGGCGCCGGTGCGGGCGTGGCTTCCGGCGCGCCACCGAAGAGCTTCTTCACCCAGCCGAAGAAGCCGCTGCCGGCTTCGGCTGCCGGGGCGGCCACCGGCACGGGGGCCGGTGCCACCGGGGCGGCGGCCACCGGTGCAGGCACGGGTGCCGGCGCAGGTGCCGGGGGCGCCGGCTGGTCGGGCACGATGCCCTTGATCACCGGGCTCTGCTTGTTCTTGCCGGCGGCGTCGCCGCGGCGCGTGATGCCGACTTCCTCGTCCGGTTCCTCGATCATCGTGTAGCTGGCGCGGAAGCTGTCCAGCCGCGGATCGTCATGGCGCAGGCGCTCGAGCCTGTAGTTCGGCGTCTCGAGGTGCTTGTTCGGGATCAGCAGCACGGTCACGCGCTGCTTGAGCTCGATCTTGGTGATCTCGGCACGCTTCTCGTTGAGCAGGAAGCTGGTCACCTCCACCGGCACCTGCACGTGCACGGCGGCGGTGTTCTCCTTCATCGCCTCCTCCTGCACCATGCGCAGGATCTGCAGCGCGGAGCTTTCGGTGTCGCGGATGTGGCCGGTGCCGTTGCAGCGCGGGCAGGTGATGTGGCTGCCTTCGCTGAGCGCCGGGCGCAGGCGCTGGCGGCTCATCTCCAGCAGGCCGAACTTGCTGATCGAGCTGAACTGCACGCGGGCACGGTCGGAGCGCAGCGCGTCGCGCAGGCGCTGCTCCACCTCGCGGCGGTTCTTGCTCTCCTCCATGTCGATGAAGTCGACGACGATCAGGCCGCCCAGGTCGCGCAGGCGCATCTGGCGCGCCACTTCATCCGCGGCCTCCAGGTTGGTGCGGGTGGCGGTCTCCTCGATGTCGGTGCCGCGCGTGGCGCGCGCCGAGTTCACGTCCACCGACACCAGGGCCTCGGTGTGGTCGATCACGATGGCGCCGCCGCTGGGCAGGTTCACCGTGCGGCTGAACGCGGTCTCGATCTGGTGCTCGATCTGGAAGCGGCTGAACAGCGGCGCGTCGTCGCGGTAGCGCTTCACACGCGCGGCCGTCTCCGGCATCACGTGGTTCATGAACTGCTGCGCCTGATCGAAGATGTCGTCGGTGTCGATCAGGATCTCGCCGATGTCGGCGGTGAAGTAGTCGCGGATCGCGCGGATGACCAGCGAGCTCTCCTGGTAGATCAGGAAGGCGCCCTTGCCCGCCTTGGCGGCGCCGTCGATGGCGTCCCAGAGCTTGAGCATGTAGTTGAGGTCCCACTGCAGTTCCGCCGCGCTGCGGCCGATGCCGGCGGTGCGCGCGATCAGGCTCATGCCCTTGGGGTACTCCAGCTGGTCCAGCGCTTCCTTGAGTTCCTCGCGCTGCTCGCCCTCGATGCGCCGGCTCACGCCGCCGCCGCGCGGGTTGTTGGGCATCAGCACCAGGTAGCGTCCGGCCAGGCTGACGAAGGTGGTCAGCGCCGCGCCCTTGTTGCCGCGCTCCTCCTTCTCCACCTGCACCAGCAGGCTGTCGCCTTCCTTGACGGCGTCGGAGATCTTCGCGTTCTTCGCGTCCACCCCGTCGCGGAAGTAGACCTTGCTGATCTCCTTGAACGGCAGGAAGCCGTGGCGGTCCTCGCCGTAGTCGACGAAGCAGGCCTCGAGCGACGGCTCCACGCGCGTGATGACGGCCTTGTAGATGTTGCCCTTGCGCTGTTCGCGGCCTTCGAGCTCGGTTTCGAAGTCGAGCAGCTTCTGGCCGTCGACGATCGCCAGGCGCCGCTCTTCCGGCTGCGTGGCGTTGATGAGCATCCTCTTCATCGGGTCTCCTGATCGGCGCGTTTCAGGCGCCTTTGACGACTCACCGATGCACGAGAAAGGAAGCGAACACCCTGGCGAAATGCCCTGGACCGCTGCCTGCTGCGCCGGTGTCGGCGCGGGATCAGGGCTGCGGCGTTGGCGCGTGCGTGCCGGCGCCGTGGCGCACCCGGCCTCCACCCGCGATGCGGCAGGCGGGCCCGGCGGATCGTGTCCGGGGCTGGCCGTGGCGGCGGGTGGTGGATGGCGGGGTGGGCATCGGGCGTCTGAGCGACGCGGACTCCAGCGCGGCAGGTCGGGACATGGCCTTCACACCGTCTGGAGCCCTGGTGTTTTCGGTGCCGCCGTCGGACAGCAAGTCCGGCCGGCGAGCGGGCTTCAACTTCAGTTCTCTGCCACCGCGTGCCGCGCGCCGCCGCCTGCCATGGCTGTGTGAAGCAGGACGGCCGGTGCCGCAGGCCCGGGGTGTTGCATCTTCCGGGGCCGGGCATTGCGCTCGCGCGCGCTGCCCGGTGCGCCACGGCCTTGCGTCGGGTGCTGGGGTGCCCGGGTAAACTCCGGCAAATCAAGCACTTACCGCACGAACGTGGAGTCGCGGATTATAGGGTCCAAATCCATCGCCGCGACACACCGTTCGGCCGCGCCACCCGCCGTGCGCGAAGTGACCGTCGACGAGGGCGCCGACGGTCAGCGGCTGGACAACTTCCTGCTCAGGCTGCTCAAGGGCGTGCCCAAGACGCACGTCTACCGCGTCATCCGCTCCGGCGAGGTGCGGGTGAACAAGGGGCGGGCGCAGGCCGACACCCGCGTGGTCGCCGGCGACGTGGTGCGCGTGCCGCCGGTGCGGGTGGCGGCCGTGTCTTCAGACGCCGCTGCGGCCGTGCCGGCGCGGGAGTTCCCGGTGCTGTTCGAGGACGAGCACCTGCTGGCGGTGGACAAGCCCGCCGGCGTGGCCGTGCACGGCGGCAGCGGCGTGAGCTTCGGCGTCATCGAGCAATTGCGCCGGGCGCGGCCGGAGGCGCGCTTCCTGGAGCTGGTGCACCGGCTGGACAAGGAGACCTCCGGCCTCCTGCTGCTGGCCAAGAAGCGCAGCGCGCTGACCCGGCTGCAGGACCAGTTCCGCGAGCGCGACACGCACAAGGTCTACGCGGCGATGGTGTTCGGCGCCTGGCCGCGGAACCTCAAGGTCATCGACCTGCCGCTGCTCAAGACGCTGGACGCCGCCGGTGAGCGCCATGTCAAGGTGGTGGCGCACGACCAGGCTCGGCGCTCGATCTCGCTGGTGAAGGTGGTGCAGGCGGCCCACGGGCTGAGCTTGCTGGACGTGACCATCAAGACCGGCCGCACGCACCAGATCCGCGTGCACCTGGCGCACCATGGCCACCCCATCGTTGGCGACCCGAAGTACGGCGACTTCGCGCGCAACAAGGCCTTCGCCCGCGAACGCGGCTTCGCGCGCATGGCGCTGCATGCCCGCCACCTGGCCTTCGATCACCCCGCCGATGGCCATCGCGTCGAACTGGACAGCCCGGTGCCGGCAGAATGGCAGGCTTTGCTGGAACCCTCGTGATCTCACCCGTGCCGCGCCGCTTCGACCTCATCGTCTTCGACTGGGACGGCACGCTGTTCGACAGCACCGGCCTGATCGTGCAGTGCATCCAGGGCGCCTGCCGCGACCTGGACCTGCCCGTGCCGGACGACCAGCGCGCCGCCTACGTGATCGGCCTGGGGCTGCACGACGCGCTGCAGCACGTGGTGCCCGGCCTGCCGGCGGAGCGCTACCCGGAGCTGGGCCGCCGCTACCGTCACCACTACTTCGCGAAGCAGCACGAACTGGTGCTGTTCCCCGGCACGCTGGACATGCTGCAGGCGCTGAAGGCACGCAACCACTGGCTGGCCGTGGCCACGGGCAAGAGCCGCGCCGGCCTGGACGAAGCGCTGGCCCACAGCAGCCTGCACGCCATGTTCGACGCCACGCGCACGGCCGACGAGACGGCCAGCAAGCCGCACCCGCGCATGCTGATGGAGCTGATGGCCGAGTTCGGCGCCGCGCCCGAGCGCACGCTGATGATCGGCGACACCACGCACGACCTGCAGCTCGCCGCCAACGCCGGCACCGCCAGCCTGGGCGTGAGCTACGGCGCGCACGAGCCCGACGCCTTCCACGCGCTGGGCCCGCTGGCGGTGCTGCACTCCACTGCCGAACTGCAGGACTGGCTGCTTGAACACGCCTGAACGGATGGAGCCCCCAAGCTCGCTGGCGCTCGCTACCCCCATGGCCCTGCGAAGGGCCACTACGTGGTCTTGGGGCCGTCCGCCAGCGGACCGGCAGAGCCGGATCCGCGGCGGGAAGCTTGGCTTGTGCGGTGGCGTTCATGCATGGGCGCAACTGGTGGTGACGGTACTTGGCTGACTCCTTGCCTCTGTGCGCCTCCGACTCGCTCGCAGAGCGCGGCCAGGCCGTGGTCTGGGACGTGATGCAGTGGGGCCGCCCGGCGCGCGCCTTCGCGCTGCGCATCGACGGCCGCGTGGTCGGCTACCTCAACCGCTGCGTGCACGTGCCCACCGAGATGGACTGGCAGGAAGGCGAGTTCCTGGACATGGACCGTCGCTGGATCCTGTGCTCCATCCACGGCGCCCACTACGACCCGGCCAACGGCCAGTGCGTCGGCGGCCCCTGCGGCCGCGGCAAGCTCACGCCGGTGGCCTGCCACGAGCAGGACGGCCAGGTCTGGTGGCAGCCCACCGACGACATCCGCCCCGTCGAGTTCGACGAGGGCCCATCCGGAGATCCCCATGGACAGCCCTGAACCCGGCTTCGGCCGCCCGGGTGCCGCCGAGTCGGCGCTCGAACGCGCGGTGCGCGAGCTGATCAGCGAACGCCGCAGCGAGCGCAACTGGCGCATCTTCTTCCGCCTGGCCTGGCTGGCGCTGGTGATCATCGTCGTCTGGGTGCTCTTCCAGCGCGCCGGCCCGGCGGTGGTGCCCAGCATGCCGCACACGGCCCTGGTGGAGGTGCAGGGCGAGATCGCGGCCGACACCGAAGCCAGCGCCGAGCGCCTGGTCTCGGCACTGACCGACGCCTTCGAGGACAACGGCGCGCAGGCCATCGTGCTGCGCATCAACTCGCCCGGCGGCAGCCCGGTGCAGGCCGGCATCGTCTACGACGAGATCCGCCGCCTGAAGGCGCTGCACGGCAAGAAGGTCTACGCGGTGGTGGAGGAGGCCGCGGCCAGCGGCGCCTACTACATCGCCGTGGCCGCCGACGAGATCTACGCCGACAAGGCCAGCCTGGTGGGCAGCATCGGCGTGCTGATGGACGGCTTCGGCTTCGTCGGCACGATGGAGAAGCTCGGCGTCGAACGCCGGCTGCTGACCGCGGGCGACAACAAGGGCATGCTCGACCCGTTCTCGCCGGCGGACCCGGTGCAGACCGGCTACGCCAAGGCCATGCTCGACCAGATCCACCAGCAGTTCATCGACGTCGTGCGCCAGGGCCGCGGCGAGCGGCTGAAGGAAACGCCGCAGACCTTCAGCGGCCTGTTCTGGAACGGCGAGGAGGCCGTCAAGCTCGGCCTGGTCGACAAGCTCGGCAACCTCGACTTCGTGGCCCGCGAGGTGATCGGCGCGCCGGAGATCATCGACTACACGCCGCACGACAACCTGGCCGAGCGCTTCGCCAAGCGCTTTGGCGCCGCCATCGGCGAAGGTGCGGTGCGCGCGCTGCGCAGCGTGGCACCGATCCGCTGACCCGTCCCCGATGTCCCGCTGATGTCCGATGCCCTCAAGGTCCTGCCGCAGTACCTGCTGCCCAAGCAGGCGCTCACGTCGCTGGCCGGCCGCCTGGCCGACGCCGAGGCCGGTGGCACCACCACCGCGCTGATCCGCCGCTTCATCGACCGCTACGGCGTCAACATGGCCGAGGCGGCCGACCCCGACCCCGCCGCCTACCCCACGTTCAACGCCTTCTTCACGCGGGCGCTCAGGCCCGGCGCGCGGCCGCTGGCCAAGGCCGACTGGATCTGTCCGGTGGACGGCGCCATCAGCCAGTTCGGCCGCGTCGAGGACGGCCAGATCTTCCAGGCCAAGGGCCACCACTACAGCGCCACCGCGCTGGTGGGCGGCGATGCCGAACTGGCCGCGCAGTTCCAGTACGCGCACTTCGCCACCCTGTACCTGAGCCCGAAGGACTACCACCGCATCCACATGCCGGCCGACGGCGTGCTGCGCCGCATGGTGCACGTGCCCGGCGCGCTGTTCTCGGTGAACCCCACCACGGCGCGCGGCGTGCCGGGGCTGTTCGCGCGCAACGAGCGCGTGGTCTGCGTGTTCGACTCGTCGCGCGGCCCCTGGGTGCTGGTGCTGGTGGGCGCCACCATCGTCGGCAGCATGGCCACCGTGTGGCATGGCGTGGTCAACCCGCCGCGGCCTGGCGCCGTGCGGGCCTGGGACTACGCACCCGGCCAGCACGTGCTGCGCCAGGGCGACGAGATGGGTCGTTTCCTGCTGGGCTCCACCGTGGTGCTGCTGCTGCCGGCGCCGCTGGGTTTCGACCCCGGCTGGCAGCCCGGCGGCCCGGTGCGCATGGGCGAAGCGATGGCCTTCTCGGCCTGAGCGGGTGAACGACGCTGCCGTGCTGGCGGGCCGCCAGCGCCGGGCCATGGTGCTGCTGTGGATCGTGCCGGCGCTGTGGTCGTCCAACTACATCATCGCGCGGCTGGCCGACGGCATCGTGGCGCCGCATGCGCTGGCCTTCGGCCGCTGGGCGCTCGCCCTGGTGCTGATGCTGCCCTTCGTCTGGCGCGAACTGTTCACCCGCGGCCTGCCCTGGCACCGCGAATGGTGGCAACTGCTGGTGCTGGGCGCCACCGGCATGTGGATCTGCGGCGCCTGGGTCTACCTGGGCGGGCAGGGCACCACGGCCGCCAACATGGCGCTGATCTACGCGGCGACGCCGGTGGCCATCGCGGTGGCGGGCACGAAGCTGCTGCACGAGCGCATGAGCCGCTCGCAGGGCGTGGCGGTGGTGTTCGCGCTGGCGGGCGTTGTCTACATCATCGCCAAGGGGGACCTGGCCAACCTGTGGTCGCTGCGCTTCAACCCCGGTGACGGCTGGATCGTCGGTGCCGCGGTGTCCTGGGTCGTGTACTCGGTGCTGCTGCGCCGCTGGCCCAGCGTGCTGAGCCCGGTGGCGCGGCTGGCCGCCATCGTCGCCGGCGGGCTGCTGGTGCTGCTGCCCTTCACCGTGGCCGAGGCCCTGTGGACACCGGTGCCGCCGCTGGGCGCCAAGGCCCTGGGCCTGATGGCGCTGGCGGCGCTGGTGCCCGGCGTGCTGAGCTACACCGCGTACTCGGTGCTGCAGCGCGACCTGGGCGCGGCGAAGAGCGCGCTGCTGCTCTACCTGGCGCCGGTGTACGGCGGCATCGCCGGCTGGCTGGTGCTGGGCGAGCGGCCGGGCTGGCACCACGCGGTGGGCGCGGCGCTGATCCTGCCGAGCATCTGGCTGGCGACGCGGCCGCGCTGACCGGGCCGCGTTGAACGGGCCGCGTCAGCGTTCGGCGCGCCAGCGCGGCACCGGCGGTGGCACCACCTCCGGCGGTGCGTGCACCGCTTCGAGCTTGAGCTTCAGCGCCGCCAGCGCGTCCTGCGCCGGGCCTGCCCAGGCGCGGGGCAGTGTCCAGCGGTCGGCCCAGCGCGCCAGCGGCGACCGGCTGCAGCCACTGACCGTGCGCGTGAGCCGGGTGGCCGCGGTGCCCAGTGGCTGCAGTTCCAGCACCTGGCGCCGCCAGTGTCTGGGCGTGTCGGCAGCGGCCACCCACAGCCGGCCCGGCTCGGCGGCCAGCACCTGCCAGGTCACGGGTTCGCTGCCGTCGCCCACCGCCGCGAGCTGCACGATGGTGCTGCCCACGCCCTGCGGCCCGGCAGGCAACGGATCGACCTTGCGCGTGTCCGGCTGCCACGCCGGCCAGTGGGCCGCATCGGCCACGTAGCGCCACACAGCCGCCGGCGGCACGTCGATCTGCACCCGGTGCACCAGCGTCACCAGGCCGAGTCTTGCCTCGTCGGCGGCCGCGGGCCAGGCCAGCGTGGGTGCCGTCATCGCGCCCCGAGCAGGCGCGCCGGCAGGAACAGCACGGCCCGCAGCAGTGCGAACACCGCACCGACGGCGATGCCCAGCAGGCGCAGCGGCAGCGTCAGCAGCCACACCACCGGCCACAGCACCAGGGCCAGCAAGGCCAGCGGCCAGCAGAGCACGAACAGCAGGCACCAGAGCAGGAAGGTGGCGAGGCCGGACATGGTGTTCTCCTCGATGGGTTCAGCGCATCTTCGCACGTGCGTCGTAGGCGTCGGCCTGCGCCGTGTCGCCGCGCGCGCGGTGCAGCAGCGCCAGTTCCTCGAACACGTAGGCGTCCGGCGTTCCGTCGGCCGCGTTCTCCGCCTCCAGCCGCTGCTGGATGGCCAGCGCCTCGTCGATGCGGCCCAGCCGGCGCAGGGTGTTGGCCACCATCCAGTGGCCGATGCGCTGGCGCCCGGCCGGCGCGGCCTGCTGCTGCAAAGCGGCCAAGGCCTGCTGCAGCATGGTCAGTGCCTCGGCGTGGCGGCCCAGGTCGTTGAGCGTGATGCCGATGTTGTTGCGCAGGCTGGCTTCCCAGCGGCGGGCATCCGGCTGCGACGACGCCAGGGCCAGCGCCAGCGCCTCCTGGTTCCAGACGAGGTCCTGCGCGCGGTCGGCGGTGGTGAAGGGCAGCATGTGGAGCGCGTCCACCGCCAGCGCGTCCAGGCCGGCAGCGCGGGCCTGGTCGGTGGCGGCGCGGAAGGCGGTGCGTGCCGTCTCACGGTCGGCTTCGGGCAGGGTCTCGCGGTCGTGCACGGCGGATGCCCAGGTGCGGCCCCATTCGAGCTGCCAGCGCACGCGGGCCTCGGCCGAGGCGCCGTCGAGTTGCGGGCGCAGCGACTGCAGCAGCGCGCGAGAGTCGTCCAGGCGCTTGCGCAGGCCGTAGGTGCGTGCGATCTGCGTCTGCAGGATCAGCGCCTCGTCGGGCGTGGCGGTGGCCAGACGGTCACGGAAGCGCTGCTCGCTGACGTCGGGGCGGGCGAAGTCCCACATCGCGCGCAGGTCCAGCGGCGCGGCCGCCGTGCCTGCCGCCGCCGCCACGGTGGCCGCGACGATCACCGACCTGACCCTGTTCACACCCATCCGAAGAACTGGCGCACCGCGTGCGCCGTGACGTTGAGCGGCTGGCGGGGCGCGAGCGGGAAGGCCATCACCTTCGGCCCGCGCAGGCCGGCGCTGTTCTGGCCCAGCACGGCGACGGCGCGGCGGCGGAACCCCAGCGAGTCGAAGGCGGCGAGGTAGGTCGCCGCGTCGGGCCAGCGTTCGGGTTCGTGCGGATGCGACTGCGGCCACAGGCCGCACAGCACCGCCTGCGCATGCTGGCGTCGCGCTTCGGCGGCCAGTTCATCCGCGCTGCAGCGGGTTTCCTGAAGCGCGCCCACGCGCACGTAGAGCCGGATCGGCGTGCGCCCGTCGCTGGGCTGGATGTCGCGCAGGCTGCGGTTGAAGCAGCCGGTGAGGCTGCGCATCACCGAGGACTTGCGCGTGTTCGGGTTGCCGACGATCAGGTACAGGTCCATGCCCTCACGAGCATAGCCTGACCGAGCCCGTCACTTGCACTTCTGCTGCAGCGCCTGCAGCGCAATGATGGGGATCGACAGCAGGCTGCCGCCCGGGTTCGACGCCAGGCAGTCCGGCTTGGCGGCCTGCTCCACCCCACTGGCCAGGCGTTCCTGGCCCGAGACGCCGCGTTCGGCGGGCAGGCCGGCTTCGGCGGCGAGGCGACGTGTCTCGGCGAGGCTGTCGCGCGCGGCACGGCGCATCACCTCATCGCCCAGCCGCAGGGGTGGCGGGCTGCTGGCCGCGGTGGCCGGCGGCGTGGCCACCGCCGGTGCGGCCGGCGTGATCGGCTGTGGTTCCGCGGGCCGGATCGACGGCAGCGCCGGCGCCGGGAGCGCTGGCGCACGCGGCGGCGTGGGCCTGGCCGGCGTGTCCGGTCGGCGCAGGGCCGGCAGGTCCGCCGCCGGCGGTGCCGGCACCACGGGCAGCGGCAGCAGACGCAGCCAGGTGGGTGCCAGCGGTTCCAGCGGCGTTATGGCGTGTCGTGGCGGCGGCGCCCACAGGGCCCACAGGGCCGCCAGCGTCACGGCCAGCGCGCCGGCGACGGCCGCCTTGCGCTGCCGGTGCGGCCGCCAGCCCGGCAGGCGGGGCGGCGCAGCGGTGGGGGCAGGGCGCATGGCGGGCATCGCCGCGCATGCTGCCCTGCGCCTGTTGCCGGATTGCAAAGCGGCCCGGCAGTGGCCGCTAACATGCCCGGCTTTGCCGAATCCACGACCCCCATGACGGACGCCACCCCCGACATCACCCACCACCGCCAGGGCCGCGCCGGCTTCATCGTGCTGAACCGGCCGCAGGCGCTCAACGCGCTGACGCTGCCGATGATCCGCGGCCTGCAGGCGGCGCTGGACGCCCATGTGGCCGACCCGGCGGTGCAGGTGATCGTGGTGCATGCCAGCGCGCCGCGCGCCTTCTGCGCCGGCGGCGACATGCGCCGCATCCGCGAACTCAGCCTCGAGGGCCGCATCGACGAGGCCATGACGTTCTTCCGCGAGGAGTACGCGCTGAACCTGGCCATCGCCACCTGCCCCAAGCCCTACGTGGCGTGGATGGACGGCATCGTGATGGGTGGCGGCCTGGGCCTGTCGGTGCACGGCCGCCACCGGCTGGTCACCGAGCGCAGCGTGCTGGCGATGCCGGAAACCGCCATCGGCTTCTTCCCCGACGTGGGCGGCAGCTACTTCCTGCCGCGGCTGCCGATGAATGCCGGCCGCTGGGTGGGGCTGACCGGCACGCGCCTGAACGGCGACGAGGCCACCGTGCTGGGCCTGGGCTCGCAGCGGCTGGACAGTGCCGATCAGGCCGCGTTGTTCGCGGCGCTGGCCGACGACGATGCGCCGGTGCCCGCCGTGATCGACCGCTTCGCGCGGCCGGTGGACGACGCCGGGATCCGAGCACGCTTCGCGCGCCGCGGACAGTGGTTCGACGGTGCGGACATCGCCGCCATCGACGCCAACCTGGCCGCTGCGGCGGAGACCGACGCCGACGCTGCCACGCTGCTGGCCACGCTGCGCAGCATGTCGCCCTACGCCATGCGCACCAGCCTGGCGCTGCTGGAACGTGGCCGCGGCCACACGCTGCCGCAGGCGCTGGACGACGAACTGGTGCTCACCGAGGCGGTGATCCAGCACCCTGATTTCATCGAGGGCGTGCGCGCGGTGCTGGTGGACAAGGACCGCCAGCCGCGCTGGCAGCCGGCCTGAGGCCGGCTCAGGCTCAGCGTCGCGCCGGCTTGTCGCGCCGGCGCCAGTACTGGAACGGGTCCTCGTGGACCTCGATGTCCAGTTCCGCCAGCCGCGCCTGCAGGCGTTCCTGCACGTCGGTCACGGCCTGGTTGTAGATCAGCGGGCCGATCTCCTCGACGAAGAAGGCCAGCATCCCGCCGGCCGTGACGTTGCCCACCGGCTCGTCCAGGTGCTCGCGGCACCAGCGTTCGATGGAGGCCACGGCCTGGGGGCGGACGTCGCGGGGCAGTTCCAGGGCCATCGTGTGCTCCCGGTGTTCAGGCCGCCTGCAGCAACCCGCGCGTCTCGATGAAGCGCACCACGGCGTCCAGCCCGTCGCGGGTCTTCAGGTTGGTCATCACGAAGGGCCGCCGTGCGGCATCGGGCCGCATGCGCTTCGTGTCGGCTTCCATCACGGCCAGGTCGGCGCCCACGTGCGGCGCCAGGTCGGTCTTGTTGATCACGAAGAGGTCGCTCTTGGTGATGCCGGGGCCGCCCTTGCGCGGGATCTTCTCGCCGGCGGCCACGTCGATCACGTAGATCGTCAGGTCGCTCAGCTCCGGGCTGAAGGTGGCGGCCAGGTTGTCGCCGCCGCTCTCGATGAAGACGATGTCGGCGTCGGGGAACTTCTCGAGCATGCGGTCCACCGCCTCGAGGTTGATCGACGCATCCTCGCGGATCGCGGTGTGCGGGCAGCCACCGGTCTCCACGCCGACGATGCGCGCCGGGTCCAGCGCACCGGCCACGGTGAGCAGGCGCTGGTCTTCCTTCGTGTAGATGTCGTTGGTCACGACCACCAGGTCCCAGCGCTCGCGCATTGTCTTGCACAGCATCTCGAGCAGGGTGGTCTTGCCGGAACCGACGGGGCCGCCGACGCCCACGCGCAGCGGCGGGAGCTTCTTCGTGCGGCCGGGAATGGCGTGCAGGCTGGTCATGCGCGCATGATGCCCGAACTGGCCGTGGTGCACGCTTGGCGGCGTCAGAGGGTGAGAGGGAGTCCGGCGTGCACGAGCAGACGATCCAAGTGGTTCGAATCTAGGCGCAAAGCACAGCCATAGCCCGCGCTATGGCGAGCATTTTGCAACGACGAGTCGGACCGCTTGGGTCGGATGAGCGGGTATGCGGGATTGCCTCTCACTCTCTCAGCCCTTGGCGCCCAGCGCCGCCACGATGCGAACGGCGAAGGCCTCCACCAGGCCGGAAGTGGTCTGCTGGGCCAGGCCGATACGCCCCTGGCGCAGCGCTGCGGCGCCGTGGATCGCGCTCCACGCGAACAGGATGTCGTCCGACGTGGGCGGCTGCGCCACGACGCCGGTGCGGTGCAGCCCCAGCAGCGTGGCGGGCAGGTAGTCGAAGGTCGAGGGGCGGCCTGCCGCCACCGCGGCGGCGCGGTAGCCCTCGGCCTGGGTGCCGAACACCAGCCGCCAGAGCGCCGGTTCCTCTTCGGCAAACGCCAGATAGGCCTGGCCCAGCCGCTGCAGCCGCGTGCGCGCCTCGGCGCCGTCGACGGGCGGGCGTTCGATGTCGAAGGCCTCGACGAAGCGCCTGTGCAGGCGCTCGAAGCCGATGGAGGCCAGCGCGAGCAACAGCGCCTCGCGGCCGTCGAAGTGCCGGTAGACCGCGGCGGGCGACACCCCGGTGGCGGCCGCCAGCTGGCGCAGGGACAGTGATTCCAGGTCGGGCTGGGCCAGTGCGGCGTCGAGCAGCGCGCGGCGCAGGTCGCCATGGTGGTAGGCGGTGGGCCGGGACCGCGCCTGTGCGGGTGGGGATGCCAGAGACATCGGTTGATGTTAACGGTGTTGACACAAGATTCGATCGTCCCTAGAGTGAACACTGTTCACATCAGGAGACGGCCATGCCTCTGAACCATGCTGCACCGGCGACACCGTCGCCTTCACGCCGTCACGCACTGGCCACGTTCGGTGCGACCGCCGTGCTGGGGGCCTGTGCCGCCGTGGCGCCAGGCCCCGCAGACCCGGTGCTGCGGGTGGAGGCTTCTCCTGCCCCGGGCGGTCAGGCTCCGTTCCGGCACATCGCCACGTCGGTCGGCCGCCTCGCCGTGCAGGACCTGCCGCCGCTGCCGGGCGCCGCTGCCACTGGCCGTCAGACGCTCGTGCTGTGGCCGTCGATCCTGGCCGATCACGGCATCTACCGGGCGCAGATCCCGGTGTGGCGCCAGCGACACCGCGTGATCGTGATCGACGGGCCAGGCCATGGGGCCAGCGGCCCGGCACCGGCGGGGTTCTCGATGGCGGACTGCGCCGACGCGATGGTGGGCATCCTGGATGCGCTCGGCGTCGACGGCCCCGTCATCCCGGTGGGCACCTCATGGGGCGGGCTCGTGGGCGGGGAGTTTGCGCTGGCCTACCCGCGGCGCACGCGCGCGCTGGTGATGCTCAACACCCCGGTGTTCGTGGCGCCGCAGGGGCCGTCCCTGTCGGACCGCTTCGTGGTCTGGGGGGCGCGCTGGCTCCACGGCACCACGCTGTACAGCGACGGCGTTGCGCGCGCGTTCTTCCTGCCCTCCACCAGGGCGCGCGGCGGTGCCCAGCTCGACGCCTTTCACCGCCACCTGCGCGACGCGGACGGCGCAGCGCTGGCGCTGGCGACCCGTTCGGTGCTGCTCGACCGGGCGCCGCTGGCACCGCGACTGGCGGGGATCGAGGTGCCCACGCTGTTCGTCGCCGGCGAGCACGATGGCATGTACCCGCTCGGAGCGCTGCGGCAAGCCGCGGCCAGCCTGCCCCATGGGCGTTTCGTGGCGCTGCCCACGGCACACATCTCGGCCGTGGATGCACCCGAGGGCGTGACCCGGCTGGTGGCGGCGTTCATCGACACCCTGTCGTGAGCCGCCCGGCGGCTCGCCCCCTCAGGACCGGAACAGGCGCGAGTACTGTGCCTCGTGGCGCGCCGAGACGATGGCCAGCATCGGCGTGAAGGCCTGGCGCGTGCTGTCGTCGCGCGCCAGCGCGTCGTCCACCGCGTCGGGGATGCGCGCGGCCAGCGCACCCAGCAGGCGCTGGCCGGCGCTCTGGCCCAGCGGCACGGCCTTGACCGCCGCCTGCACCATGTTCTCGGCCCAACCGAAGGCCATGGCCAGCAGCGCGGCGCGGGCGTCGGCACCGGTGCGCCAGGCGGCCAGGGCGTAGGCCAGCGGCCAGCTGGGCGCGGGGGCCAGCGCGCGCAGCGTGGCGATCCGCGCATCCTCGTGCGCGCCGTCGTCGGCCGCGCGCTGGCGCAGCCAGTCGCACAGCGAACGGCCGGCCTGCTCGGTCTGCAGGCGGAACTCGGCGCTCTCGCGCGTGCCCAGCACCCAGGTGTTGAGCGCCGCCAGCCGGTCGATGTCGTGCGCCGTCCAGGCGGCGTGGGCCTGTGCGGTGGCGGCCAGGTCGCTGCGCGCCTGGGCCAGCAGCAGCTGGTCGGTCAGCCAGGTGGCGGCCTGGGTCTCGTCGGTCACCCGACCTTCCTCGACGGCGGTCTCCAGGCCTTCGGAGTAGCTGAACGCGCCCACCGGCAGGGCCGGCGAGGCCAGCCACATCAGCTGCAGCAGCGTGGCGTCAGTGGTCGTGACCGTGGTCATGGGTGTGACCGTGGTCGTGCGCATGCGCGTGATCGTGGCCGCAGCCCGGACCGTGCACATGGGCGTGCTCGTGCCCGTGCCCGTGCCCCTCCGCGGCGTACGCGCCGGCCTCGGGTTCGAAAGCGGCCTCCGCTTCCTCCACGATCAGGTGCATGCCGCGCAGCATGTCGGCCAGCACGGGGTCGGGCTCGAGCTTCAGGTGGTCGGCCTGCAGTTCCAGGCTCACGTGGCGGTTGCCCAGGTGGTAGGCGGCGCGCAGCAGGTCGAAGGGGCTGCCATGTTCGGCGCAATGGCGCACCACCAGCACCGGCTGCGGTGCGGCCAGCACGCGCACCAGGGAGCCGTCCTCGGCCACCAGGGCGTCGCCGCCGCGCAGCACCTGGCCGCGCGGCAGGAAGATGCCCAGGCGGCGCCCCTGGCTGTCGGTGGCGTCGATGCGGCTGCGCGCGCGAGCATCCCAGTCGAGTTCGACGGTGGCGGCCCGTTTCAGCAACACACCGGCCAGGCCGCGGCCGCCGGGGATGCGCTTGTTGATGGTGAGCATGCGCGCACTG
Source organism: Rubrivivax albus (assembly GCF_004016515.1). Classification (GTDB taxonomy): domain Bacteria; phylum Pseudomonadota; class Gammaproteobacteria; order Burkholderiales; family Burkholderiaceae_C; genus Rubrivivax; species Rubrivivax albus. The sequence continues at coordinate 160,903 of NZ_SACT01000008.1, read as the reverse complement.
TAAGCGCTGCGCACCCCACGCCGGACCTCTCAAGGCAACGCCGGGCCGCCCCAGGTTTCCTTGACCCCCGCGGGGGGCGGGCTGGGCGCAGCCCGGCCCTGGGGGTGCTCAGAAGGCGATGACCTCGAGCTTCAGCCCGCGGGCGCTGGCCTCCAGGCGCAGGCGCTCGGCTTCTTCGGCCTGCGGATGCGGCCACCACACCACGCGCCAGCGCCGTCCTGCCGGCATCACATCCAGCTGCGTGGGCACCGGTGTGGCCACCTGCGCCTTCAGCGAATGCAGCAGCACCTGCTGCGCCTGGGCATCGTCGCGCGTGCGCAGCGGTGCGGTGGCCAATGCGTAGACCGGTCCCTTGAGCAGGGACTCCGCGGGTGAAGATGCCGCCGGCGACGGGCGCAGCGCCTCGGCCTGCACGCGCGCCTGGCGGCGCTCGTCCTCGGTCAGCGTGGGGCGGATGCGCACCAGCGGGCCGGCCGCCGCGGCGTCCTGCAGCATCGGTGACACGTCGGCCGGCCGGAACGCCGGCTCGGCCGTTGTCGCCTCCGCGTCGGCCACGGTGTGCGCCTGGGGCGCGGACGCAGCCGCTGGGGTGTCGGATGGGTGGGTCACATCGCCGGCCACGGCTGCCGATTCGGTCGTCGTCTCATGGGCGACAAGGGCGCCGTGGGCGACAAGGTTACCCGATGCGCTGGCGGCCGATGCCGCGGCCGGCACCTCGGCGATCGTGGTCGTGTCGTGCGACGGTGCGAGCACGAACGCGACGCTGCCGGCCAGCAGGCCCGCTGCCAGCGCGCCGCTGCCGATGCCGCCAGCCACCCGGCGCGCGTCGAAGAGCCGGCGGCCGAACACGGGCGCCGACGTCAGCGGCGCTGCAGGCGCCACCAGCACGCGGCTGCGACGGCCGTCGACCTCGATCACGGCCGAGAGCAGGTGGCGTGCCGTGCGCCCCTCCAGGCCCTGGGCGTCTGCCGCATGGGCGCGCGGCAGGTCGGCGTCCACGTGGCGCCATGGCCAGTGTGCCGCGGCGTCCAGCGGGTAGGTGCCGTGGGCCAGCACGAAATGGTGCAGCGCCGCGGTGTCGACGCCGTACATCCAGTGGGCGTCGAAGATGGGGGTCAACGGTGGCGCTGCGGCGGCTGCGCCGTCGGGCGCGGCCTCGCGCAGCGCAAAAGGCAGGCTCACCACACCGATGCCCACCACCTGGGCGGGCACGATGCGGCGAGCCAGCGGGTGCCGGTGGTGCCAGGCGACCACGCGGGCGGCAAGATCGGCCGGCCGGAGCGTGTGCATGGTCGGATTTTCCGCAGGGGCCCGGTGGCGCATCGATGGAACTGCGCCGCTTCGTCCCCCCAGTTCTCGGCCCCCAGTCTGCAGGCCCCAGGGGGGCCCGGTGGAGGGATGCGCCGCGGGCCCGCGACGCCGACAGTGGCGACACCGCGGCAGCCCGCCGCGGGCCCAGACGAGGAACCCCACCATGCACAAGACGCTTCTGTCCGCCGCGCTCGCGGCCCTGCTCCTGCCTGCGGCCGGCCCCGCAGCCGCCCACGACGGCATCCAGACCTTCACCAGTGGCGCGCACTTCTACAAGCGTGTGGTCACGCACACCAACGTGCTGCTCGGCGCCAACGAGAAGTTCGAACCGCTGCCGGGTGCCACCACCACGGTCTTCGTGCCGCCCCGCACCGTGGCCCTGGTCAACGTGGGCTTCTCCGCCGAAACCCGCTGCACCGGCGCCGACGTGGCGCAGAACTGGTGCGAGATGTCCATCACCGTGGCCGGCAACGAGGCCAGCCCGATGGCCAGCACCTACGGCGGCGACACCTTCGCCGTCGACGCCACCGACACCGGCAACGCCACCGAAGGCAACTGGCGCGCCCATGCGTTCTCCCGCCACGCCTGCGTGCGTAACGAGAGCGACGTGCCGCTGGCCGTGCCGGTGGCGGTGAACTGGAAAGTCACCAACTTCGGCGGCAACCCGCCACTGTTCTGGGTGGACGATTCGGCGCTGGTGATCGAGATGGCGCGCGGCTGCAGCGTCAGCAATGCGCCGTCGCCCGACCGCGCGCCGCCGGCTGCCGCGCGTGCCGTACCTTCTGCCCAGCAGGACTGAACGGGAGACCACCATGAGCAAGCACACTCTTTCGCTGACCCTGGCCGCCGCCCTGCTGACCGCTGCCGCCACCACGGCCCATGCCGCCAGCCCCACGCTGTACGGCAACCGCGCCGCCTTCATGGCGGCCACCACCGGCCATCAGGTGCAGGACTTCGAGGGCTTTGCCGACGGCACGTCGCTGCTCGGCGTGGAGGTGTTGCCCGGCGTCACACTGTCCACCAACCTCGACCGGCTCGAGATCTTTCAGGGCAGCGGCGACAAGGAGGCCTTCGCGACGTCGCGCGATGGCGCCGAAGCCTGGTACGACATCACGCTGACGGGCGGCATCCACGCCTTCGGCTTCGACGTCGACGCCTTCGACCCGGCCACGCCGGGGCCGGCCTTCCTGAGCTTCCTCTTCGCCGACGGTGACACCACGTACACCGAGATCCCGATCCTGCCGGTCAACGCCACCGAACAGGACCCGCTGTTCTTCGGCATCGTCAGCGATGTGGCCGTGGTCGGCATCCGCTGGGCCGAGGGGCCGGAGATCGGCGGCATCGCCTGCTGCGAGGAGACCGCGCTGGACAACCTGGTCGTGGCCGCGCCGGTGCCGGAACCGGGCACGATGGCGCTGTTCCTGGGCGGGGCCGGTGCGCTGGCGGCGTGGCGGCGGCGGCGCGGGGCACACGGGCCGGCCCGCTGAGCCCGCATCGGTGGCAGCATCGGCGTGTTCCCACACGCCGATGCCTGCGCCATGCTGTTCCGCCAGCTCTTCGACCCTGTCTCCTCCACCTACACCTACCTGCTCGCTGATGCTGGCGAAGCGGTGCTGATCGACCCCGTCTTCGAGCAGGCCCGGCGCGACCTGGCGCTGCTGCGCGAACTCGGTCTGCGCCTGGTGGCCACGCTGGACACCCATGTGCACGCCGACCACGTCACCGGTGCCTGGCTGCTGCAGCAGCGCACCGGTTGCCGCATCGCCGTGGCGGCGGCGTCTGGCGCGCAGGGCGCGGACCTCCCGCTCGCGCACGGTGATCGCGTGGCCTTCGGTGGCCGCCACCTCGACGTGCGGGCGACGCCCGGCCACACCGATGGCTGCCTCAGCTATGTGCTCGATGACGCCAGCGCCGCGTTCACCGGCGATGCCCTGCTGATCCGCGGCTGTGGCCGCACCGACTTCCAGCAGGGCGATCCGGTGCGGCTGTACCACTCGGTGCACGCCCAACTGCTGAGCCTGCCCGACGCCTGCACGCTGTACCCCGGCCACGACTACCGGGGCATCACCGCCACCAGCGTGGCCGAGGAGCGGCGCTGGAACCCGCGCTTCGGTGGCACCAGCGACCTGAACGACTTCGTGCAGACCATGACGCACCTGGGCCTGCCGCACCCCAAGCAGATGGACCGCGCGGTGCCGGCCAACCTGCGCTGCGGCCGGCCGGAGGGCGACGTGCTGCCGCCCGCGGAACCCGACTGGGCGCCGTTGACCTGGAGCTTTGCCGGCCTGTGGGAGATCGAGCCGTCGGCGCTGCACGAACTGGGTGGGCGCAGCCCGGTGCAGGTGCTGGACGTGCGCGAGCCGGCGGAGTTCACCGGCCCGCTGGGCCATCTGCCGGGGGCACAGCTGGTGCCGCTGGGGGAACTGGCGGCGCGGCTGCCGTCGCTGGCACGCGACCACCCGTGGGTCACCGTGTGCCGCTCCGGCACGCGGTCTGCACGCGCGGCACTGATGCTGTCGCAGGCCGGCTTCCCGGCGGTGGTCAACCTGGCCGGCGGCATGCTGCGCTGGCGCGCCGAACGCCTGCCGGCCGAAGGTGGCGAGGCCTGACGACCAGGCAACTGCGCGGGGTCAGTCGCGCTTCTTGAGCAGCTCGCCCAGCGCGTTGATCGCGTTGCCCAGCTGCTGCAGGTCCGCTGAGGCGCCGCTGGCGCTGCCGCCGCGCATCTCGCCGAAGCCCAGGGCATATTCGCGCACCAGCTGCAGTTGGTTGGACGGCAGCAACTGGTACTGCTCCACCGCCAGCTGCGGCGCGAACACCGTGCCCGGCGGCACCCTGCCCACGTAGCGGCGGAAGATGAAGGCGGCGGTGCGCGACTCGCCGGCCGCCAGCATGAACTGCGAGCTGGCCCGCTCGCGCGTGGACACCGGCATGCCCTGCACCGACTCGCGGTAGCGCGCGTCGACGATGTAGCGCTCCCCCTTGTCGTCCAGCATGATGCCGGTGCCCTGCTTGTAGTTCAGGATCATCGGCGCGTCGCCCAGGTTCTGGAAGCTGATGCGCACCGTCACCTGCTGGTTGTTGCCCTGGGGCGCTGCCGGCGCCACCCCCACCACGCGCGCGAGCACCGGGCCGCTGACGGTGCAGTGTGGTGCGCTGGCACAGGCGTCGCTGCCCGCGGAGGCGGCGGCCGGTGCCCCGCCGGTGGCCGGCGGCGTGGTGCCGGTGGCTGTCGCGGCCGCCACGCCTGGCCCGGCCGGGGCCTGTCCGCCATCGCCGTGGCGCAGGCTTTGCCAGCTCAGCGCGTGCTCGCGGCCGAGCCGGTACTGCTGGCCGGGCAGCGGGTCGATCTCGCGCACGCCGAGCTCGACATCGAACGCGGTGCCGACGATGACGTTGCGCCCGACGTGGAAGTTCAGTTCCATGCGCGCATCGGCGCTCTCGCCCGGCCCAAGCGTGAACTTGGGGTCGAAACGGTTGCGCTCGATGCGGCCGATGCCGGTGATCTTGCGGACGTTCTGCAGCGTGTAGGCGTTGCCACGGTCGTCGTGGGCGGCGGCGCTGCGGTCCACGTAGCCCAGCACCAGTGGCTCGCTGCTGCGGTTGGTGAAGCGCACGGCCAGGTGGACGGGCCGGTTGCCCCGCGTGTTCGGGCTGACGCGGAACTCGGTGATCGTGGCGGTGAACTTCGGCACCTCGCGGCACAGCGGCTCGCCCGGGCACATGCCCTGGGCCGCGGCGGGTGCCGCCGACAGCGCCGTGCCGGCGCCGAGCAGCAGCGCGGTGGTGGCCCGGCGCCAGCGGGCGAGGACCGCCGTGACGGCGGTGAGGGCGGTCCGCGTGTGCGTCGCGGATACCGGACGTACAGGGTGAAGCAGGGTCATCTGATTCCTCTCGTTGTCATCGGTGCAGGTGGTGCGGCGCGGTCAAAGCCGGGGCTTGGCGCCGGCGCTGCGCTGCAACTCGCCGGCGCGGCGTTCGGCCTCCAGGCGGTCGATCTCCGCCTGCATCGCGTCGCCCAGGCGCATCAGCTCGTCCTGGTGCGCCATGCCGACGTACAGCGCCTGCACCAGGTCAGGGTTGTCGGCCGGCGGCACGAGGTCGGCGCTGATCGACAGGCCGCAGCCCTCGCGCCAGCCCTGGCTGCCCGGGCGGGCGCGGATGCCGCCGCAGGCGCCGAACAACGGGTCACGCGGCGTCAGCGGGTTGCCGTCGGGTGCGTGGCGCCAGCTCACGGTGCCGTGCGGGTCGCGGCGCAGCTCGCCCTCGCGGCCGTACTTGTCGCGCAGTGCCTGCAGCACGGCGTCGCGCAACGGCATCTGGCCGGGCTTCCAGTGCTGCTGGCGCCAGATGCCGGCCACCACCTGCCGGCCGTCCAGCCCGGGCGTGGCCAGCGTGATCATCTCGTCGACGTGGTGCCACACACGGCGGCCGACGCCGCACTTCATCGCGTCGCCCAGGTTCCTGAACACGCAGTCCGAGGTCTCGCCGCGCTGGATGCTGAAGCCCTGGCGCTCGAGCTTGACGTTGCCGGTGCGCAGCTGCTGGAACCAGCGCGGCTGGAAGGCCAGCACGCCACCGTCGACGGCGCAGCGCGCATGGTTCAGCGCCTCGTCCAGCGGCATGCCCAGGCGCAGGCCGACGATGTCGGGGCCAGGTGGTGTGCGCGCGCTCGCCGGCGGCGGGCAGCGCGGGGGTGGCAGGCTGTCCTCGGCGCGGGCCTGCGTGCTGCCGGGTGGTGGTTTCCTTGCCAGGTCCGCCGCCTGCGCCGATGGCGCAGCGGGCGGGGCCGGCGGGGTGGCATCGCCGCAGGCCACGGCCAGGCAGGCGACAGCGAGCAGGGCGAACGGGCCTCGCCATCGAGTGTCCGGCGCGGGAGCGGGTTCTGGCACGGTCTGGGTCATGGCCTGGAGCGTCCGGCAAGCGGCGCGCGCGCACCATCACGCGGGATCACGAATCGCTAACGGCTGCGGTGCTGCGCGGCAAGTGGTTGATGCACAGGACGTTTTCGGGCGGCCACCGGGCTGCGGGTGGCGCCGGGCGTGCAGCCTGGCGGCACCGTCGTTACAGTCGGCCGAGTCTGCGCCGACCCCCATCGAGCCCGTGTCGACCGATCCGTCCACCGAACCCCCCGTCTACCGCTACCGCTTCGGTGCGGCGGCGTTCGACGAAGCCCGCTTCGAGCTGATGCTCGACGGCCAGCCGGTGGACCTGGAGCACAAGCCGCTGCAGGTGCTGGCCGAGCTGCTGCGCCATGTCGGCGAGGTGGTCACGCGCGAGGAACTGCTGGACAGCGTCTGGGCCGGCCGGCCGACGGTGGACAACGTGCTGCCCAATGCGGTGACCAAGCTGCGAAAGGCCCTGGGCCCGGCGCTGGCCGAGCGCATCGTCACGCTGCCGCGGCTGGGCTACCGCTTCAACGGCCCGGTGGAGCGCATCGCCAGCGGCCGCCGCCTGGCCAGCCGGCTGCAGCTGGATGGCGCGCAGGCCGTGCCGCACCGGCCCGACTGGGTGCTCGAGCGCCAGCTCAACCCGTCGCGCGCCAGCGAGGTCTGGCTGGCGCGCCACGCCCGCAGCCGCGAGCCGCGCGTGTTCAAGTTCGCCGGCGACGGTGAACGGCTGTCGATGCTCAAGCGCGAGGCCACGCTGCACCGCGTGCTCAGCGAGAGCCTGGGCGAGCGCGAGGACATCGCCCGCGTGCTGGACTGGAATTTCGAGACGCCGCCGTTCTTCCTGGAGTGCGAGTACGGCGGCGACAGCCTGCAGGCCTGGGTGCAGGCCGGCCACCTGGCGGCGCTGGACCGCGACGCGCGGCTGGCGCTGTTCCTGGGCGTGGCGCAGGCGGTGTCGGCGGCGCACGGCGTGGGCGTGCTGCACAAGGACATCAAGCCGGCCAACGTGTTGGTGGCCGCGCGTGCCGAAGGCGGCTGGCGCGTGCGGCTGACCGATTTCGGCAGCGCGAGGCTGCTGCACCCGGAGCGGCTGGCGGAACTGGGCATCACCCGGCTCGGGCTGACGATGACGCAGGCGCTGGACGCGGACAGCAGCGGCACGCCGCTGTACCTGGCGCCGGAGGTCATCGCCGGCCAGCCACCGACGGTGCGCAGCGACGTCTACGCGCTGGGCCTGCTGCTCTACCAGCTGCTGGCCGGCGACCTGAAGCGCCCGCTGGCCCCGGGCTGGGAAGCGGCGGTGGACGACGCACTGCTGGCGCAGACCATCGCCGCGGCCACCGATGTCGACCCGGCGCGCCGGCTGCCCACCGCCGCCGCACTGATCGAGCAGCTCACGACCCTGGCCGCGCGCCGCGCCGCCGCCGAAGCGGCGCGCGAGCGCGAACAGCGGCTGCAGGCGGCGGAAGCCGACCTGGCGCGCAGCCGCGCGCGCCGCCCCTGGGTGGCCGCGGCGACGGCGGCGCTGGGCCTGGGCCTGGCCGCCACGCTGTGGCAGTACCGGGCGGCGGTGGCGGCGCGCGAGCAGGCGGTGGCCCAGGCCGCACTGGCCCAGGAAATGAACCGCTTCCTGAACCAGGACCTGCTGGGCGGTGGTCGCAGCCGCACCGCCACCATCGCCTACGACCGCAACCCCAGCCTGCGCGAACTGCTGGACGCCGCGCGAGGCCGGCTGGACGGCCGCTTCGCCGACGCGCCGCTGACCGAGGCCGGCATCCGCACCACGCTGGGCCGCGCCTACCGCACGCTGGGCGACCACGCGGTGGCCGAGGCCCAGCTGCGGCGCGTGGTGGAGATCCACCGCGCCACGCTGCCGGCCGACGACGAACGGCGGCTGCTGGGCGAATACGACCTGGTGACGGTGCTGGTGCGGCTGTCACGCTTCGACGAGGCGCAGGCGCTGCTGGACGCGGCCGATGCCGCGGCCGGCCCGCGCCGCACGGCCGTCGGCGAGCTGGGCCTGCGTGCACAGGTGGCACGCGGCAGCTACCACTTCCAGCGCCTGCAGGTGCAGCCGGCGCTGGACGCCTACCTGGCGGCAGAGGCCATGCAGCCCGTGGTGCAGCCCGACGACATCCCGCTGGCGGCGCACATCCAGCTGACGGTGGGCGACGCGTCGCTGCGCCTGGGCAACCCGGCCCGGGCCGAGGCCATCGCGCGCGAGGTGCTGGCCGGCGACCCGTTCACCGAGGACAACGTGGGCCTGTCGACGCTGGCCAGCGCGCGCCGGCTGCTGGGCAACGCGCTGCGCAACCAGGGCCGGCCGGCCGAGGGCATCCCGCACCTGGAGCGCGCGGTGGCCGAGCAGGAACGCGCGCGTGGGCCGGACGACCAGTCCACCATCGCCGCGCTGTCGTCGCTGGGCTACCTGCACAGCCTGGTGGGCGACGTGCACAAGCGCGCCACGATCCAGCGCGAGGTCTACGCGCGCAGCGTGCGCCGCTGGGGCGAGGCCAACCAGTACACGCTGGTGGAGCGCATCAACCTCGGCGATGCGGAACACGAGGTCGGCCGACTGGCCGAGGCCGAGCGCCACCTGGCCGCGGCGGTGGCGGGGCTGATCGTCACCTCGGGCGAAGGTTCCAGCCTCGTCGACGCGGCGCGCTACTCGCACGCCGACGTGCTGCTGTCGCTGGGCCGGCATGCAGACGCGCTGGCGCTGGCCGGGCGCATCGGGGCCGCGCAACTGGCCGGCGTGTCGGCCGACGCCCGCGGCGACGGCAAGCTGGCCGCGCTGCGCGGCCGTGCGCTGCTGGGGCTGGGCCGGGCCGAAGAAGGCCGTGGCGAACTGCAGCGCGCCATCGCGCTGCTGCGCGGCGAGGGCCGCAGCGACGACGAACTGGCGCCGCTGCAGGCCCTGCTGGCGCCGGCGCGCTGAGCCGCGCGACGGCCGCGGCCGTCAGGGCAGCGTCGTGCCGCTGGCTGTGATCACCACCTGGTGCGAATACTCGCCACGCGCCGGGCGGGCGATGCTGCCTTCGGCCACCACCCAGTCGGCAAAGGTCTGCGTGTAGAGCAGGTAGGTGTTGACCACGCGGCCGCTGGCGAACACGGTGCCCAGCGTGGTGTAGCCGTCGCGGCCTTCGGCGATGAAGTCGTTGGTGGCGACGACGTAGGTGGCTGCCGGGTCGATGGCGCTCCAGACCCCGGTGCTGCGGTTCTTCACCTGCACGTTGCTGAAGCGCGCACCCTTGGCCTGGGACATGTCCAGGTCCCAGCGCAGGCCCGCGGCATAGGGGTGCGAGCCCGTGCTCTGGCCGGCATCCAGGTGGTTGGCCACCGCGTCCTCCAGCGCCGCGATCACCTCGGCGCCGGTCATTTCCAGTTCCACGATCACGTTGGTGAAGGGAAGCAGCGTGAAGGCCGTGTTCATCGTCAAAGTGCCGGCCGCCACCGGGATGCGCACGCCGCCGGCGTTCTGCAGCGCCAGGTCGGCACGGCGGCTGCCGGCCAGGAAGGCCTGGGCCACGGCCTGCGCCGCGTCGCTGCCGCGGGCCAGCGTGTTGGCGTCTTCGCAACCGGCGGTGCCGGCGCTGCGGTTGGTGCTCTCGCCGGGCACGCGCACCAGGCACAGCGCCTCGGTGGCGGTGCCGATGGGCTTGGCCTTCTCGGCGTCCACCTGGCCGGTGTAGCTGGCCAGCACGGCGGCGGCGCCGGCGTCGGGCGAGGTCACCTTCAGCGCGGGGTCGGCGGCCAGCGTGGTCTTCAGCGCGGCACGCGCCGTGTCGTCCAGGGCCACGAAGCTGCCGCTGCCGTCGTCACGGGCGAAGTCGTCGCCGATCACCAGCGAGGCCTGGCCGCCGCAGCTGGCCACCGCGCCGGTGGCGTCGAAGCGCACGTTCATCAGGCCCACGGCCTTGGCGTACTCCCAGGCCTGGCCGATGCACACCGGCTTGCCGTCGGCGTTGGCGGCCACGGTGGGGTAGGCGCCGGAACTGCTCAGGCCATAGGCTGTGAAGTCGCCCAGCAGGCTGTGCGAGTCGCCGCCGACGATGGCGTCCACGTCGGTCAGCGCGGCGGCCATCGCCAGGTCGTTCTGATAGCCCTGGTGCGTCACCAGCACGAAATGGCGCAGGCCCTCGGCCTTGAGCTGGTCGATCACCGCCTGCGCCGTGGCCACCTCGTCGGCGAACACGGTGCTGGCCAGCGGACGCGAGGAGTTGGTGGTCTTGCCGGCGATGTCGATGCCGATCAGCGCCACCTTCACGCCGCCGAACTCGCGGATCACGTAGGGCTGGATGTAGTCGCCGGCGCTCAGCGGGGCCAACGGCGTGCCGATGGCCGGCTGCACGTTGGCCGCGAGGATGGGCGTCTGGCAGGCCGGCGTCCACAGCGCGTCGAGGAAGGCCGCGGTCTGCGCGTCGCCGTCGTCGAACTCGTGGTTGCCCAGCGCAAAGGCGTCGAAGCAGATGGTGTTCATCATCCGCGCGTCGGCCTCACCCTTGAAGAAGGTGTAGTACAGCGTGCCGGTGACCGCGTCGCCGGCGTGGATCTTCAGCAGGTTGGGTGTGCCGGCGTCTTCCAGTGCCTGGAAGATGCTCGTCAGGCGCGCGAAGCCACCCAGCGTGACGCGGGTGGCCGTGCCGTCCAGCGTCAGCGTGGTGCCCGGAAAGCCCTCGAGCTGCGAATGGTGGTCGTTGACGTGCGCGATGTTGAGTTCGATGGCGGCGAAGCTCGGCGCGGGGTCGACGGCGGCGCCGTCGTCATCGCCACCACAGGCGGCCAGCGCGGCCAGGGCCAGCGCGGAGAGCAGGGTGGCAATGGGGTGTCGGTTCAACGGCATGGTCGGCGGTCTCGTTCAGGACAGCCCGGCATGCTGGCCACGCGCGGTGACCAGCAGATGACAGGCGTGGTTCAGAACAGGAAGTACCGCTGTGCCATCGGCAGCACGGTGGCCGCCTCGCAGGTGAGCAGTTCGCCGTCGGCGCGCACGGCGTAGGTCTGGGCGTCGATCTCCATCACCGGCGTCAGGCCGTTGTGGATCATGTCGCCCTTCTTCACCGCGCGGTTGCCGCGCACGGCCGACACCGGCTTGCGCAGGCCGTAGCGCCCAGCCATGCCGGCGTCCACCGCGGCCTGACTCATGAAGGTCAGCGCACCGGCGGTGCGCGCGCCGGCGTAGCTGCCGAACATCGGCCGGTAGTGCATGGGCTGCGGCGTGGGGATGCTGGCGTTGGGGTCACCCATCAGCGCCGCGGCGATGAAGCCGCCCTTGACCACCAGGCTGGGCTTGACGCCGAAGAAGGCCGGCCGCCACAGCACCAGGTCGGCCCATTTGCCGGGCTCGATGCTGCCCACCTCGTGCGCGATGCCGTTGGCCAGCGCCGGGTTGATGGTGTACTTGGCGACGTAGCGCTTCACGCGCGTGTTGTCGTTGCGATCCGAGTCGCCGGGCAGTGCGCCGCGCTGCGCCTTCATCTTGTGCGCCGTCTGCCAGGTGCGGATGATGACCTCGCCCACGCGGCCCATGGCCTGGCTGTCGCTGCTCATCATGCTGATGGCGCCCAGGTCGTGCAGCACGTCCTCGGCGGCAATGGTCTCGCGCCGGATGCGGCTTTCGGCGAAGGCCAGGTCCTCGGCGATGGACGCATCGAGGTGGTGGCAGACCATCAGCATGTCCAGGTGCTCGTCCACGGTGTTGGCCGTGTAGGGCATCGTGGGGTTGGTGCTGCTGGGCAGGAAGTTGGCCTCGCCCACCACCTTCATGATGTCGGGCGCGTGGCCGCCGCCGGCGCCCTCGGTGTGGAAGGCGCACAGCGTGCGGCCCTTCGTCGCGGCAATCGTGTTCTCGACGAAGCCCGATTCGTTGAGCGTGTCGCTGTGGATCGACACCTGCGTGTCGGTGGCCTCGGCCACCGAGAGGCAGCAGTCGATCGCGCTCGGCGTCGTGCCCCAGTCCTCGTGCAGTTTCAGGCCGATGGCGCCGGCCTCGATCTGCTGCATCAGTGCCTCGGGCCGGCTGGCGTTGCCCTTGCCCAGGAAGCCCAGGTTCATCGGGAACGCGTCGGCCGCCTGCAGCATGCGTGCGAGGTTGGCCGGCCCTGGCGTGCAGGTGGTGGCGAAGGTGCCGGTGGCCGGGCCGGTGCCGCCGCCGAGCATGGTCGTCACGCCCGACATCAGCGCCTCCTCGATCTGCTGCGGGCAGATGAAGTGGATGTGGCTGTCGATGCCGCCGGCGGTGACGATCATGCCTTCGCCGGCGATGACCTCGGTGCCCGGGCCGATGACGATGTCCACGCCCGGCTGCACGTCGGGGTTGCCGGCCTTGCCGATGGCGAAGATGCGCTGGCCGCGGATGCCGATGTCGGCCTTGACGATGCCCCAGTGGTCGACGATGAGCGCGTTGGTGATGACGCAATCCACCGCGTCGCCGGGGCCGATGCCGTTGATGCGCTGACCCTGGCCCATGCCGTCGCGGATGGTCTTGCCGCCGCCGAACTTGACCTCCTCGCCATGGCCGCCGGCCAGCAGCGTGTAGTCGCGCTCGACCTCGATCACGAGGCCGGTGTCGGCCAGGCGCACGCGGTCGCCGGTGGTCGGGCCGTACATCTCCGCATAGGCGCGGCGGTTGATGGTGGCCATGGTGTCAGGATCTCCTGGAGGGGATGTGTTCTGGGGCCGCTTGCGACCCACAGCGGCCGGTGAAGTGCGGTCGGCCGGCAGGCCGACTCGTCAATCTGGCTGGAGTCCCCCTCCCGGAGGGGGGCTGGCGGGGAGCCGTCGAACGTGCTGGAGCCCCTTCTAGGACGGGGCTCGGGGGAGCCCACGGAAAACGGGTCGCCAGACCCCAAGGAGCCGAAGGCGAGTTGGGGTCGAGAGCCGACCAATGCACCTCAAAGCGCCCCTTGCACCAACCCGCGGAACCCGAAGATGGTGCGCGCCCCGGCGTAGTCCACCAGTTCCACCGTGCGCTGTTGCCCCGGTTCGAAGCGCACCGCGGTTCCGCTGGGGATGTTCAGCCGCATACCGCGTGCCGCGTCGCGGTCGAAGGACAGGGCGCCGTTGGTCTCGGCGAAATGGTAGTGGGAGCCGACCTGGATCGGCCGGTCGCCGGTGTTGTCCACCACCAGCGTCAGCGTGCGCCGGCCGGGGTTGAGGGCATGGTCAGGCCCGTCGGTGAGCAGTTCGCCGGGGATCATGACCGCGCCCTCACTTGCGGCGGATCCACCAGGCCGCGGCACCCGCCACGGCCAGGGCCAGGGCCCAGCCCCAGGCGTCGAACGCGTGCCAATGCACCGCGTTGGTTTCCCCATGCCCAGGGTGCGCCCAGGCCGTGCTGGCGGCAAGCGCGGCAAGCGCTGAAACGGTGCGTCGTGCAAGGGTCATGACAGTCTCACGCAATGGGTTGGTGCACGGTCACCAGCTTGGTGCCGTCCGGAAAGGTGGCTTCGACCTGGATCTCGGGGATCATCTCCGGCACGCCGGCCATCACGTCGTCGCGTGTCAGCACCGTCTTGCCGTCGCTCATCAGCGCGGCCACGGTCTTGCCGTCGCGGGCGCCTTCGAGGATCGCTGCGGTGATCAGCGCCACCGCCTCGGGGTGGTTCAGCTTCAGCCCGCGCGCCTTGCGGCGCTCGGCCAGCAGCGCGGCGGTGAAGATCAGGAGCTTGTCCTTCTCACGCGGTGTCAGATCCATGGCCCAGCATAGAGCACGATGGATGCCAGATCTACGGGCCGCGTCGGTCGCGCGCCACCGCTGGCGCGCTTCTTGAATCTACGGACGCGATGGACGCCGCCTCCTCACCCCGCCAGCGCATCGCCGCCGTCCGCCGCGACTACAACGGCTGGGTCGCGCGCGAGTCGATGGAGGACTACGCGCTGCGCTTCACGCCACGCGCCTTCCGCCAGTGGGGCCCGGTGCGCGTGGCGCATACGGCCTTCGGCGGCGCGGCGGCCTTCCTGATCCTGGAGGCGGTGGGCGCCACGCTGCTGGTGCAGTACGGCTTCGTCAACGCCGCGCTGGCGGTGCTGGCCACCGCGGCCGTCATCGCGCTGGCCGGCTGGCCCATCAGCGTCTACGCCGCCCGCCACGGGGTGGACATGGACCTGCTCACCCGCGGTGCCGGCTTCGGCTACATCGGCAGCACCATCACCAGCCTCATCTACGCCAGCTTCACCTTCATCTTCTTCGCCCTCGAGGCGGCGGTGATGGCCTACGCGCTGGAACTGGCGTTCGACATCCCGCCGGCCTGGGGCTACCTGATCTGCGCGCTGGTGGTGATTCCGCTGGTCACGCACGGCGTCACCGCCATCAGCCGGCTGCAGGCCTGGACGTTTCCGATCTGGCTGGTGATGCTGGTGGTGCCGCTGGCGGCCGTGTTCTGGCACCACCCCACGCTGCTGGCCGACCTGTCGGCCTACCCGGGCGACGGCCGCGAGGCGGGTGGCTTCGACCTGCTGGCCTTCGGCGCGGCGACAACGGTGGGCATCGCACTGATCACGCAGATGGGCGAGCAGGCCGACTACCTGCGCTTCATGCCCGAGAAGGACCCGGCCAGGCCCTGGCGCTGGTGGGCCGGCGTGGCGCTGGGGGGGCCGGGCTGGCTGCTGCCCGGCGTGCTGAAGATGTTCGGCGGCATGGCCCTGGCGTGGCTGGCCATCTCGCACATGGTGCCGGTGGACCGTGCGGTGGACCCCAACCAGATGTACCTGGTGGCCTGGGAACTGCTGCTGTCGCCGGCCGGCGCGGTGGCGGCCACGGCGCTGTTCGTCGTCGTCTCGCAGCTCAAGATCAACGTCACCAACGCCTACGCCGGCAGCCTGGCCTGGAGCAACTTCTTTTCGCGCCTGACGCACAGCCACCCGGGCCGCGTGGTGTGGATGGTGTTCAACACCGCCATCGCCCTGGTGCTGATGGAGATGAACGTGTTCCAGGCCCTGGGCCACGTGCTGGGGCTGTACGCCAACGTGGCCATCGCCTGGATGATGGCGGTGGTGGCCGACCTGGTGGTCAACAAGCCGCTGGGCTGGTCGCCCCGGGGCGTGGAGTTCCGCCGCGCCTACCTGTGGGACATCAACCCGGTGGGCGTGGGTGCCATGGGTGTGGCGTCCGTGCTGTCGGTGGCGGCGCACCTGGGCGCCTTCGGGCCGCTGGCGCAGGCCTTCTCCGCAGCCATCGCCATGGTCACGGCCTTCGTGATGGCACCGCTGATCGCCTGGGCCACGAAGGGCCGCTACTACCTGGCGCGGCCGGTGATTCCGCTCGTGCCGGTGCGCGACCCAGCGGCCGCCGAGGCCGGTGCCTACCGGCGACTGACGCCGGCCGTCACCCGCTGCTGCATCTGCGAGCGCGAGTACGAGGCCGACGACATGGCGCAGTGCCCGGCCTACCAGGCGCCGATCTGCTCGCTGTGCTGCACGCTGGACGCGCGCTGCAACGACCTGTGCAAACCGCAGGCCCGGCTGTCGGCGCAGTGGCTGGCGCTGCTGCAGCGCCTGCTGCCGCGCCGCTGGGCGCCGCAGCTGGAAGCCGGGCTGGCGCACTGGCTGCTGCTGGCGGGCCTGGGCCTGCCGGTGCTGGCCCTGCTGCTGGGCGGCGCCTACCAGCAGGGGCAGCGCGTGCTGGGCGACCAGGCCCAGGCGCTGGGGCCGGCGCTGTGGCAGGGCGTGCTCAACGTGGGCCTGGTGCTGGCGCTGCTGGGCGGCATCGTGGCCTGGTGGCTGGTGCTGGCGCACCGCAGCCGGCTGGTGGCGCAGGAAGAAAGCCAGCGCCAGACCGAGGCCCTGCAGGCCGAAGTCGAACGCCACCGCCGCACCGACGCTGCGCTGCAGCGCGCCAAGGCCGCCGCCGAGGCCGCCAACCAGGCCAAGAGCCGCTACGTCACCGCCATCAGTCACGAGCTGCGCACCCCGCTCAACAGCATCCTGGGCTACGCGCAGTTGCTGGAGGAGGACCCGGCCATGCCGGCGCAGCGCCGCCAGGCGGTGCAGGTCATCCGCCGCGGCGGCGACCACTTGCTGGGCCTGATCGAGGGCACGCTGGACCTGGCGCGTATCGAGGCCGGCAAGCTGGCGCTGCAGGTGGAACCGATGCGCCTGCGCGAGGGCCTGGAGGAGATCGCCCGCCTGATGGAGCTGCAGGCCGCGGCCAAGGGCGTGCGCTTCGTGCGTGCCTTCGAGGGCACGGTGCCGGAGTGGGTGCGCGCCGACGAGCGCCGCCTTCGCCAGATCCTGATCAACCTGCTGGGCAACGCGGTGAAGTTCACCGCCCAGGGCGAGGTCACCTTCCGCGTGCGCTTCGCGGCCGACATGGCGCGCTTCGAGATCGCCGACACCGGCCCCGGCATGGACGCCGACGAGCTCGCCCGTGTGTTCGAGCCGTTCCAGCGGGGTGCCGCGCAGGGCAGCACCAGCATGGCCGGCGGCACCGGCCTGGGCCTGACCATCAGCCGCATGCTGGCCGAGCTGATGGGCGGGGAACTGACCGCGCGCAGCACGCCCGGTGTGGGCAGCGTCTTCGCCGTCAAGCTGTTCCTGCCCGAAGCGCCGGCGCCGGCCAGCCTCGGCAGCGGCCCGCGCCAGGGCTATGCCGGGCCTCGCCGGCGCATCCTGGTGGTCGACAACGAAGAGGCGGACCGCACGCTGATGGCCGACCTGCTGCAGCCGCTGGGTTTCCTGATCGAAGGCGCCGCCTCGGGCGACGCGGCACTGGCGCGGCTGGCCGACACCGCGCAGCCGCCGCCCGACGCCATCTTCATGGACCTGGCCATGCCCGGCATCGACGGCTGGGAGACGATCCGCCGGCTGCGCGCAGCCGGGCATGGCGGCATCCCGCTGGCGGTGGTGTCGGCCAACGCCTTCGACCGCGGGCTGGACCACGACGTGCCGCTGGCGGCCGACGATTTCCTGGTCAAGCCGGTGCGGCTGACACGCCTGCTGGACTGGCTGGGCGCGCGGCTGGGCCTCGCGTGGACCACGGCCGCCGCCGCGGCGCCGCCGGGCGACCCGTCGACCGAGGAGGCCCTGCCCGACGCTGCCGCACTGCAGGACCTGCAGCGCCTGATCGACCAGGGCTGGATGCGCGGCATCCAGCGCAAGCTCGACCAGATCGAAGCCGCGGACGCGGCGGCGAACCGTTTCGTTGGCCGCCTGCGCGGCCTGGCACAGCGCTTCGAGATGAACGCACTTCAGGCGGCCGTGGGCCGTGCCCTCGATGAACACCGAAGCCGCTAGGGACGACGTCGTCGGCGACGGCCTGGCCCTCGTCCTGCTCGTGGACGACACGCCGGACAACCTCGCCGTGCTGCACGACGCGCTGGACGAGTCGGGCTACACCGTGCTGGTGGCCACCAGCGGCGAGCAGGCCCTGCTGCGCGCCCGCGACGCCCAGCCCGACATCGTGCTGCTGGATGCCGTGATGCCCGGCATCGACGGGTTCGAGGTGGCGCGCCGGCTGAAGGCCGACGAGGCCACGGCCGCCATCCCCATCGTCTTCATGACCGGCCTGACCGAGACCGAGCACGTGATCAGCGCCTTCGGCGCAGGCGTGGTGGACTACGTGACCAAGCCGATCCGCACCCGAGAGCTGATCGCGCGCATCGAAAGCCACCTGCGCAACGCGCGCGCGCAGCAGCAGGCGCGGCATGCGCTGGACGCCTTCGGCCATGCCACGATGGTGGTGCGCGAGCGCGACGGCCGGCGCCTGTGGCAGACGGCGCTGGCGCGCAGCCTGATCGCGCAGCACTTCCCTGGCGTGCCCGACACGCTGATGCCGCCGGCAGCGATGGCCTGGGTGGCGCGCGAGGCGCTGCGCCGGCGGGCCGGTGCGGAGCCTCAGGGCTTGACGGTGGGCAGGGGCTCGCAGCGGCTGACTTTCGCGCTGCATGCGATGGACGACGAGGGTGCTGGTGGCGCCAACGCCGAATGGCTGCTGGTGCTGCGCGAGGACAGCGAGGCGGCGCTGATGGAATCGCTGCTGCGTGCCTTCCCGCTCACGGCGCGCGAGGCCGAGGTGCTGTACTGGGTGATGCAGGGCAAGACCAACCGGGACATCGGCGAGATCCTGTCGCTGAGCCCGCGCACGGTGCACAAGCACCTGGAGCACGTGTTCGAGAAGCTGGGCGTGGAGACGCGCACCGCCGCTGCCGCGTTGGCGTTGCAGCGTATCGCCTAAGGCCGGGGCGGCGTCAGTCGGCCTCGGCGCGCAGCCAGGCGACGAAGGCGCCCAGCGGTGCGCGCAGCGCACCTCGCCGCAGGTGCACGTAGTGCACCGGCCCCTGCACCGGGGCGAAGCGCCGT
This sequence comes from Rubrivivax albus, assembly GCF_004016515.1. GTDB lineage: Bacteria > Pseudomonadota > Gammaproteobacteria > Burkholderiales > Burkholderiaceae_C > Rubrivivax > Rubrivivax albus. Next base: position 142,403 of record NZ_SACT01000008.1, on the reverse strand, counting down.
GCCCCCAGCACCACCAGGTCGCCCCGCGCGAGCTCGCGCGACGCCAGCCGCGTGCTCTCCAGCGCCACGCCCAGGCCGTCCACCGCCGCGGCGATGGCCAGCGCGGCGCGGTCGAACGCGGTGCGCGGCCCGCGCGGTTCCGGCAAACCCTGACGTTCGAACCACTGCGTCCAGCTCATGGGGCTGAGCGTGGAATCGATCAGCGGCAGCTGCTGCACCAGGGGTTCCGGTCGGGCGCGCGGCGGCACCAGGGCAGGGGCCACCAACGGCGCGATCGACTCGCTGCCGAGCGCCTGCACCTCGGTGCCGGCCCGGGCGCGGCCGTCGCCGTAGGCAATGGCCAGGTCCAGCGCACGCGAGAGGCCCAGGTCGGGCACCTCGGCCCCGGTGCTAAGGCGCACGTGCACGCCGGGATGGGCGGCGACGAAGTCGCGCAGCCGGGGGCCCAGCCACTTGAGCGCCAGGCTGGGCGCGCAGTGCACCTGCAGCACCTCGTCCTGCGCCGGCAGCTGCACGTCGGCGCAGGCGGCCTCCAGGGCATCGAAGGCGTGTGCCAGGCTGTCGTGCAGGCGCTGGCCCTGCGGCGTCAGCGTCACGCGGCGGTGGCTGCGCGTGAACAGCGCGCAGGCGAAGTGCGCCTCCAGGTCGCGCATCTGGTGGCTGACCGCCGAGGCCGTGAGCGCCAGCTCGTCGGCCGCGCGCGCGAAGCTCTGCAGGCGGGCCGCGGCCTCGAAGGTGCGCAGCCGGTTCAGGGGTGGAAGACGCCTCATCATTGAGACAGAAAGATGAATCTGTCTCATGTTTTCATGAGCATCGATCGGTTGTCAAACCCACGCCGGCGCGCGACGATGCCGCCTTCCACCGTGCCCTCCCGAGCCGACACACGCCATGTCCGCCATCCTCGACCAGATCACCGCCGCCGCCCGCAAGGAACATCGCTTCGACCCGCGCACCGAGCCGCGCGAGTCGATCTACCAGCCCGCCCAGCCGGACCTGATGTTCCCCGGCCGCCCGCGCTTCGACGACGTGACGCAGGAGCGCCAGTACCTGAAGGAGCGCCTGGCGGGCGCCTGCCGCGCCTTTGCACGCCAGGGCTTCGACTACGGCTTTGCCGGCCACCTGACGATCCGCGACCCCGAGCGGCCCGAGCTGTACTGGACCAACCCGATGTGCGTGCACTTCCGCCAGGTCAAGGTGAGCAACCTGATCCTGGTGGACCACAAGGGCAAGGTGATCGAGGGCGACCATGCCGTCAACCGCGCCGGTTTCGTGCTGCACGCCGCGGTGCACGAGGCGCACCCGGACATCCTGGCCATGTGCCACGCGCACACCACCTACGGCACCGCCTTCGCCGCGCTGGGCCAGCCGCTGGCGCCGATCTCGCAGGACGCCGCCGCCTTCTTCGAGGACCACGTGGTCATCAACGACGAGGCCGGCCAGGTGGCGGTGGAGGAGGACGCCGGCCCCAAGGTGGCCGACTGGTTCACCGGCGTGAAGGCCGCCATCCACCAGAACCACGGCCTGTTCACCGCCAGCCGCCACAGCATCGAGGCGGCGGCGTTCTGGTTCATCGCCCTGGAGCGCTGCTGCCAGCAGGAACTGATGGTGCGCGCTACCGGCGTCTCGCCCAAGCTGGTGCCGGCCGAGAAGTCGCGCTACAGCCGCGAGCACGTGGGTAGCGAGTACATCGGCTGGCTGCACTTCCAGACGATCTGGAACGACCTGGTCCGGTCGGAGCCGGACCTGTTCGACTGAACGGGCGGTTGACCTAGACGCGCCGGCTGCGCCCGGTCCAGTAGGGCTCGCGCAGCCTGCGCTTGAAGATCTTGCCGGTGTCCTCGCGCGGCAGCGCGTCGTGCAGCGTCACCACGCGCGGCACCTTGTAGCCGGCGATGCGGTCGTGCAGCCAGGCCCGGATGGCGTCGGGTGAGAGGTCCGCGTCCGGCGCGGGCTGCACCGCCGCCGCCAGTGCCTCGCCGAACTCGTCGTCGGGGATGCCGAACACAGCGCAGTCGGCCACGCCGGGCAGGGTCTGCAGCAGCAGTTCCACCTCCACCGGGTAGATGTTGACGCCGCCGCTGATCACCATGTCGGCCGCCCGGTCGACGATGAACAGGAAGCCGTCGTCGTCCAGGTAGCCGACGTCGCCCATGGTCTTGAGGTCGCCGCGCGCCATCGCGGCCCGTGCCTGGGCGTTGCCGGCGTAGCTGAAGTCGGGCGTGGCCGGCTGGTCGATCCAGATCAGGCCCGGCGTGCCGCGCGGCAGTTCGCGGCCCTCGTCGTCCAGGATCTTCAGCGTCACGTCGGGCAACGGCATGCCGGCGGAACCCGGTTTGCGCAGCGCCTGCTCGGAGGTGAGCAGCGTCATGTAGCCCAGTTCGCTGGCGCCGTAGCACTCGTGGATCACGGGGCCCCACCACTCGATCATGCGGCGCTTGACCTCCGGCGGGCAGGGGCTGCCGGTGGACGACACGAAGCGCATCGACGACAGGTCGTACCGCGTGCGCACCTCGGCCGGCAGGGCCAGCAGGCGCACGTACATCGTCGGCACCAGGTAGGCGTGGGTGAGGCGCTGCTGTTCGATCAGCGCCAGCGTGCGCTCGGCGTCGAAGCGGTCCTCCACCACCAGCGTGCCGCCTTCCTGCACGATGCCCAGCGCGTAGTTGCATGGGGCGCTGTGGTACCAGGGCGCGCAGAGCAGCGCACGCATGTCGGGCGCCGTGCCGTAGGCCAGGCGGCGCATCTCGGCCTGGCGCACCGCCTGGTCGGCCGTCATCGGCTGGCGCACGATGCCCTTGGGCCGGCCGGTGGTGCCGGAAGTGAAGAACATCGCGCCGCGCGGTGGCGCCGGCGGCGCGGTCAGCGGCGCGGCGTCATCGCGCAGCGGCGCCCAGGCCGACACGCCGGGCACTTCGCCACGCACCGTGAACGGCCGCGCGCCGGCGGTGTCCAGGCCGGGCAGGGCGGCCAGCAGCGGCGCGTCCACCAGCAGCACGCGTGCGCCCGACGCGGCAAGCACGTAGGCCACCTCGTCGGTCTTCAGGTGCCAGTTGATCGGGCACCAGATGGCGCCGAGGTGGCGCACCGCCACCATCGCGGCGATGGCCTCCACGCTGTTGCGCATCAGCAGCGCGACGACGTCGCCGTCGCCCACGCTCTGCGCCTGCAGCGCGGCGGCGTTGCGTCGCCAGAGTGCCGAGAAGGCTTCGGGCGCGTGGGTGCGGCCCTCGAAGATCAGGGTCGCCTGGTCCAGGCTCATGGGGGGTGTCTCCGTCTCCAAAGGCCGACAGCAGCAGCGTCGTCAGGTCGTGCATGCCGCCCAGCGCCGGCCGCTGCGGCACCAGCCCGGGCCGGAAGCCCAGGGCCTGCAGGCGGTCGAGCAGGGCGTCGTCGCGCGCCAGCACGTGCACCGGCACCACCCAGTCGGCGCCTTCGCCGCTGACACTGGCCGCGGGCTGGTGGTCGCCCACCCACACGTGCACTGCGTCGCGCGCGGCGGTGTCACGCAGGTGCCGGCCCAGCCAACAGGTGGTGTAGTCGAACATGCCGACGTAGTTGGGCCGCATGTCCAGCCAGTCGACATGGGCGTTGAGCAGGCGTTGATTCTCGGCGGCGCCGAAGGGGTCGGGCGACAGCAGCCGTTCGCGGCTGACCACGCAGGGCGGCACCGGGCCGAAGGGCAGGTGCGAGGTGATGGTGGGGAAGAACAGCAGCCGTGGCCGTTCGCCGGGCGGGTGCAGCTGCTCGAAGCGCGCGAGCGAGAACTGGTCCGGCACCTTCCAGTAGCCCAGTGGCGGGCCCCGCCAGCCGAGGTCGCGCGCGTCCAGGAACTGGCCGAAACCGTAGAAGCTGCGTTCGGCCCAGTCCCAGGTCAGGGCGGGGTAGAGGCCGAACGTCTCGTAGCCGGCCCGCGCGAACAGGTGCATCAGCGTCGGCCACCCGGTGGTCAGCAGCAGATCGTGGTGCAGCGGGTTGCTCAGGTCGCTGCCCGACAGCAGGCTCAGGTGCGACAGCTCCGACGCGCCGGCGAAGGTGGCGGCGGTGATGTACGCCGACACCACCCGGTAGCCCGCGGCCTGCACGTCCGCGGCCGGACGCTCGAACGGGGCCACCAGGCCCGGCGCGATGGCCGGGTGCTCGTGGGCGATGGCGCCGTAGGACTCCAGGAACAGCAGCTGCACGTCGCGCCCGCGCAGCCCGGCCACGGCACGTGGCGGATCGGTCATCGCCCGCGCCAGGGCCGTCGAGGCCGGCACCGTGGCGGCCACGGCGCCAGGCAGGACCGCGGTGGCCAGCAGGCGGGCCTGCCGCGCATAGGTGGGCGTGATGGGGTCGGTCACCACATGCCAGATGAACGACGGCACGGCGCCGGCCAGGTGCAGGGCCACCAGCAGCACGGCCACGCCGGTGGGCAGGGCCGTCCAGCGCCGTTGCAGCGCCATCGGCACGGCCCGCTGCAGCAGCGTGGCGGCCAGCCAGCGCAGGCCGCGCCACAGCAGCGCCAGGCCGGCCAGCACCGCCAGCATCACGCTGGCCACCGCCCACGCCGGCGCGTCGCGCGCCGTCACCCACAGGAAGCGCGGGATCTGCAGCCCGTCCCAGTACAGGTTCACCGGCCGTCCGAACAGCGTCGGCACGGTCACGTTGGCGTAGCGGCCCAGGGCCAGCAGCGCGATGGCCAGCGCGAACAGCGTGACCACGCGCGGCGACGGCCGGCCGCGCCAGGCCACGACGAGCAGCGCGGCGCACCAGACGGCCACCGCCCCGGGGCTCAGGCGCAGGTCGGGCAGCACGCCGGGCGTGGGCCACCAGTTGCGCAGGCTCAGCAGGGTGTTGAGCAGCACCAGCGCGGCCAGCGCCGTCAGGCCCGCGCGCCATCCGCGCGGTGTGCCGGCGTTCAGCGGCGCAGCCACTCGACGCGGTCGTCGGGCTTGAGCGTCACGCGGCCGTCGGGCTGCAGCCACTGGTCCAGCCCGCGCTCGGCGCGCGTGAGCTTCTGGTGGCGCGTGCGCTCCTTGACCTTGGCGCTGGCCTCGCGCATACCCGGGGTCACGTAGCCGTGGCCGTGGTGCAGGTGCATGGTGACGGTGTTGTAGCGGATGTGCCGCGTGCGCACGCCGATGTGGTTGAGCCGCAGGCCGAATTCCACGTCCAGCCCGCCGTAGGCCATGTCCTCGTTGAAGCCGTTGACCTGGATCGCCTGCGTGCGCAGGCAGGAGGCGCTGTGGCCGTTCCAGGTGGGCCGCGCTGGCGTGACGCGGTTGAGCCACTCGTCCACCGGCGGCCCGGTCACCAGCTTGAGCAGCTTGCTCGTGAACGGCAGGCCCTGGCGCAGCAGCCAGCCGGCGCGGAAGGCGTCCTGGCGCTGCACGTCGGCCTCGGTGATCGCGTCGGCCACGTGCTTCGGCAGCTTGAAGTAGGTGCCGGTGAGGAAGCAGCCGGGGTCGGCGAGCCGCGTGTGCACGTCGACGAAGTCGCGGCGCGGGATGCAGTCGCCGTCGGTCAGCAGGATGCGCTCGCCGCGCGCCACCGCCAGCGCCTTGTTCAGGATGCGGCACTTCTGGAAGCCGTCGTCGGGCTGCCAGACATGCGCCAGCGGCACGGGCGAACGGGCCGCCAGTACACGCAGCCGCTCCAGCGTCTCCGGCCGCGAGCCGTCGTCGGCGATCAGCAGCTCGAAGTCCTGCCGGCTCTGGCAGAAGAAGCCCCACAGCGTCTTCTCCAGCCAGGTGGGGGAGTTGTAGGTGCTGATGATGACCGAGGTCTTCATCGGAGGATCGCCGGCCTCAGCCGCGTTCGAGGATGAAGTTGAGCTTGGTCGTCTCGCGCCGGCGGTAGCCGCGCTCGGCGAACAGGCCCAGGATGTCGGCCGCGGTCTGGTCCTTGAACTCGCTGATCACCGCGCCGGGCCACATCGACTCCGGCGCATGGGTCAGGAAGTGGCGCAGCACCGGCGGCTCGTGGCCTTCGATGTCGATCTTCAGCACGTCGACCTTGGCGACGCCCTTGCACTGCAGCAGCGCCAGCAGCGTGGTCAGCGGCACGGTGAGACTTTCGCGTGCGCCGCCGGCGCGCTGCGCCTCGCCCAGGTCCAGCGTGTTCTGGCCGCGCTGGCGCGGGTTGACCTGCAGCTCGGCGGTGCCCTCGTGGTCGCTCAGCGCCACCGGGCAGAGGTCGACGGCGGTGATGCCGTTGCTGTGCAGGTTGAAGCTCAGCCGCCGGCGCATCTCGGGGTCGGGCTCCACAGCGACGATGCGGCCCTGGCCCTGCATGCAGCGGTGGGCCCAGAAGCTGTAGATGCCGGCGTTGGCACCCACGTCGACGAATACGCCGCCGGGTTTCAGCCGCTGCGCCAGCAGCGCGAACTCGTCGCGGTCGAACAGCTTGGGGCTGGTGTAGAGCTTCTGCTCCGACATGTTGCCGCGCGGCAGCAGGCGCAGCTTCAGGCCCCAGACCTCCAGGTCCAGCGGCGTGGCCCAGCCGTATTTCACCGGCCGGCGCAGCAGCTTGGTCAAGGCCGACAGCGCCGCCGGCATGCGGTGCGACAGCGCCAGCGCGGCTGCGATGCCAGCCGATGGCGGGTACGCGCCCCAGGGGCGCTGGTCGTCGAATTCCGGCACGGGAGCGCGTGGGCGGCCCATCAGGCGTTTCCTTTCCAGGCCGCGCGCAGCCAGTCGACGTTGCCGATGCGGCGGTACCACTTCTGCCCGCCACCGGCCAGCACCTCGCTCATCTTCGGGTTGCCGGCGAAGACCACGATGCGCGCGCCCGGTGGCAACGCCGGGTCGGCGGTGAAGCTCCTCAGCCCGCGCGGCACGCACTGGTTCTTGAAGCTCACGCACCACTCTCGCGGCCAGTAGTGCAGGTGGTCATGAGCCGCCAGCTGCGCGCTCTGGAACTGCTGCGACAGGCGGTAGCGCGCGGTGGCCGCGGCCGGGTCGGCGACGAAGGCGTCGAGGATGTAGGCGTGCGCGCCGACGGTGTAGCGGAACACCGAGCTGTTGCCCACGGTGGCCAGGAAACGGTCGCGCTCGGCGTCCTTGAGCCTGCGCAGCGGCTTGGGGCGGAACAGGTCGTCGTCGCGGATGATGAAGAAGTCGCCCGGCAGCGCGAAGAAGGGCTCGAGGTCGTCGACGATCACCAGGTCCAGGTCCAGGAACAGCGCGGTGCCGGTCACGTCGGCCAGGTCGCGGCGGAACAGCGCCAGCTTCTGCCAGCGCTTGTCGCCATGCCCGGGCGGCAGGCCCAGTTCGGGCAGCGGGCGCACCTCCACGTCGGCACGCAGGCCGGTGGCGTCGTCGGTGAAGCAGACGAAGCGGTGCGGACGCTTCAGATGACGCGACACCCCTTCGCGCAGGTGGTTCACGTACTCGGGCCCGTACATCGAGCCCCATTTCATGCACAGGATGCTGACGGGGGTGTCCATCGAGGGCGGAAGTCTACCCGTGCCCGCCGTGCCATCATGGCCGCATGCTCAAGTCGTTGAAGGACCTGTTCGACAGCCTGCTGCCACCGGCGCCCGGCGCCGACCCGGCGTCCGAAGACCACGCGCTGCAGCTGGCCACGGCCGTGATGCTGGTGGAGGTGATGCGGGCCGACCCGGCCTTCCACGATGCCGAACGCGCCAAGGTGCTGGCCGCGCTGCGCGAGAAGTTCGGGCTGGCCGCTGACGAGGCGGCGCGCCTGGCCGAACTGGCCGAGGCCACGGCGCGCCAGGCCACCGACCTGTTCGCCTTCACCGACCGCATCAACCGCCACTTCGACATGGCGCGCAAGCTGCGCATGGTCGAGCTGATGTGGGAGGTGGCCTATGCCGACGGCACGCTGGATGCGCACGAGCGGCACGTGATGTGGCGCATCGCCGACCTGCTGCACGTGCCGCAGGCAGCGCTGCAGCACGCGCGCATCCGCGCCCGCGACGGCGGCGGCAGCGACGGTTGAGCCCGGGGCGGGCCGCCGGTACTGGCCTCAGAGCCCGCCGCGCCGCGGACGGCGTGGGCTGCGTGCGGCACCCGCCGCACGCAGCGCCTGCAGCCGCGCTTCCAGGTCGGCCCGGTCCAGGCCTTCCGGCGTGGCCAGGTAGGCGACGATGTCCATGGCCACCGACTGCCCCAGCGCGGGCAGCGGCAGCAGCCGCCTGTGCCGCAGGTCGTCGTGGATCAGCGACGCCGGCAGCCAGGCCGCGCCCTGGCCGATCAGCGCCAGCTCCCGCAGGCCCATCGCGAACTCGCTGACGCAGCGCACCACCACCGGGCGCTGCCGCATCAGCTCGGGCATCGCGTCGGCGCGCACGACCTGGCCGAAGAAGCTCTCCGGCGGGAAGCACAGCATCGGCACCGCGCTGGCGGCGACGGCGCGGCTCAGGCTGTCGTGCAGACCCGGGTTGGCGACCAGCACGAGTTCGTCCCTGCCAAGCACTTCGCGCCGGGCTAGGGCCGCCGGGATGCCGCAGGGCGTCTGCGCGGTCTCGTAGGTGATCAGGATCTCGGCTTGGCCGCGCATCAGCATGGCCACGCTGTCGGTGCGGTTCTCGGATCGGATGCGGTAGCGCTGGCCGGGGTTCAGGCTCTGCAGCCGGGCCAGCACACCGGGCACGTAGGCCGCCGCCAGCGTGTGCTGTGCGGCGATGGTGATGCCGGTGCCGTCCACCGCCGCGGCGTTGAGCGTGGCGCGGAACTCGTAGATGCGCGCCACCAGGCTGCGGAAGGCACGCTGGTGCTCCGCAGCCAGCGGCGTCATGCGCAGCGGCTTGCGGCTGCGGTCGATCAGCGTCACGCCGAGCCAGGCCTCGAGCATCTGGATACGGCGCGAGAAGGCCGGCTGCGACACGTGCCGACGCTGCGCAGCGGCCGAGAAGCTGCCGGTGTCGATCAGCGCGATGTAGTCGTCCAGCCACTTCAGTTCCATGCTGCCGCTCCGGTGGTCGGCCTGCATTGTCGGTGGCGGAGCTGTGGCCTCAGCGGCGGGCGCTCTCCAGGAACTCGCGCACCAGCAACTGGAACAACGCCGGCCGCTCCAGGTGCAGCGCGTGGGCACAGGCCGGCACCACGGCCAGCGACGCACCGGGGATGCCGCGCCACAGTTGCTCCAACTGGCTCCAGCCGTAGCTGCGGTCGTGCTCGCCCCACAGCACCAGGGTCGGCACGGCGATGTCCGGCAGCCATGCGCGGCCATCCCAGCCTTCCATCGCCCACAGCCCGGCCTCGGTCGCCTGTGCGCTGGCCTGCGTGGCCAGGTCGGCCAGCGCCGGGTAGGCCGGCGATTCAGCCTGGTCCAGCAGCCAGGTGGCGCAGATGCGGCGCGCCGTGGCGGCCACGCCGTCGGCGGCCAGGCGCTCGCGCGAGCGGGCCATGGTCTCGAAGCGCCCCGGGATCGACCCCAGCGGCCCGGTGCCGTACAGCACCAGGCGATCCACGCGCTGCGGCGCCTGGTGCACCAGGTCCTGCACCACCATGCCGCCCATCGAGTGACCCAGCAGGTGGAAACGGCCGACGCCCAGGTGGTCCAGCGTGGCCAGTACGGCACGGGCATGGTTGGCCATCGCGGTAGGCGCGGTCAGCGCGTTCGCCTGGCCGTAGCCGGCCAGGTCCACCGCGATCACGTCGAAGCCGTCCTGCAGTTGCGCGACCTCGGCCGACCACTGCGCCGAGCCGCCCAGGTAGCCGTGCACCAGCACCAGCGCCGGGCCGCGGCCGGCGCGGCGGTACGGCAGGACCGGCGCGGTGCTCACTTCAGCGTCGCGGGCAGCCAGGTGGCGGTCTCCGGCAGCGCGATCAGCAGCGCGATCAGCACCACCATGCTGGCGATGAAGGGCAGGCAGCCGTGGATCACCTCGCCGATGGCGATAGTGCCGCGGCTGATGCCCTGGATCACGTAGAGGTTCAGGCCCACCGGCGGCGTGAGCACCGCGATCTCCATCGTGATCGTGTAGACGATGCCGAACCAGATCATGTCGAAGCCCGCGGCCTGCATCAGCGGGAAGATCGTGGGCAGGGTGATGAAGGTCATCGACACCGGCTCCAGGAACATGCCCAGCACGATGTAGAACGCGATGACGATGGCCAGCACCATGTAGGGCCCCAGCTCCCAGGCCAGGAACAGCTCGGTGAACTGCTGCGGCACGCGGTAGTAGGTGAGCACGAAGCCGAACAGCACGCCGGCCGACAGCAGCAGGCCCAGGTAGCCCATGGTGCGCATGGTGGCCATCAGCGCGTCCTGGAAGCCCTGGATGGTCAGCCCGCCGACACCGAAGGCCAGCACGATGGTCAGCAGCGCCGCCACGCCGGCGGCCTCGGTGGGCGTGGCGATGCCGGTGTAGATGGACAGCGTGATCACCAGCCCGATGAGGAAGATCGGGCCCACCGAGATGGCCATCTGGCGCAGGCTGCTGCGCGCCGTGCGGTCCACCTCCGGGATGTGCGACGGGTACAGGCGGCCCCAGACGTAGACCACCACGCAGAACAGCAGCACCAGCACCAGGCCCGGCACCATGCCGGCAATGAACAGCTCGCCGATCGAGGTGTCGGTGACGATGCCGTAGAAGAGCAGGATCAGGCTCGGCGGGATCAGCACGCTCAGCGTGCCGCCGGCGGCCAGCACGCCGCTGGCCAGGCGGCTGTCGTAGCCCAGCTTCTTCATCTCCGGCAGCGCCACGCCGCCGATGGTCAGCGAGCCCACCATCGACGAACCGCACACGGCGCCGAAGCCGGCGCAGGCGGCGATGCTGCCGTAGGCCGCCGAGCCGCGCACGCGCACGCCGCGGTGCATGAACTGGTAGAGGTTGGGCCCGATGGACGAGCGGCCGATCAGTTCGCCCAGGAAGACGAACAACGGCACCGCCAGCAGGATGTAGTCGATCCACACCCCCCAGAGCTTGAGCTCGCTGCTGACCAGCGCCGTGGACCAGCCCTGGATGTAGAAGAGAAAGGGCATCGACGCCGCCGCCAGCGCGAACGGGATCGGCAGCCCGATGCCGATGAACAGCATCAGCAGGCCCAGCAGCCCGATGCCGACGTGGTACCACTCCATGCGCGCGCTCCTGGTTCAGCCGGGACGCCGGAACGCGTCGGCCGGCGAGGTCAGCACCACCGCCAGCTTCAGGGCGACGTGCAGCGTGAAGACGATGAGCGCCAGTGCGCCTGGCGCCCAGAACAGGTAGCGCGGCCAGAGCAGGATCTCCGACGCGGCGCCGGAGTCCCAGGACTTCAGCGTCGCGTCGTAGGCCGCGATCGCGAAGAAGCCGCCCACCGCCAGCATCAGCAGCAGGTTCAGCACTTCCAGCGCCTTGCGCCCGCCCGGGCCCAGCGCATCGGGCAGGAAGGACACCTTGGGGTAGGCGTCCTCCTTCAGCGCGTAGGCCAGGCCCAGGAAGGCGGCGGGGAAGAGCAGCAGCGCGGTGGCCTCGGTCACCGTGCCGTCGGGGCTGGACAGCACGTAGCGCATGAACACGCCGTACGAGATCCAGGCCATCTGCACGACGATGATGGCCGCGCCGAGCCCGGCCAGCCACACGGCCAGCCGCTCGACACCGTGCAGCGCGCTGCCCAGCATGTCCCGCTCAGAGCCCGTTCTTGGCGAACAGCGCGCGCACCTTGCCCGCCATCTCGGCGCCGCAGGCACCGTCGACCTCGGGTGTCCACTTGGCGGCGATGGCGTCGACCATGGCCTTGCGCTTGGCCGGCGCCACGGCGGTCACCGTGCCGCCCTGCTTCACGGCGTCGGCGATGCTGGTGTCGACGAACTTCTCGTACTCCGGCTTCAGCCACACCTCGGACTCGCGCGCTGCCGCCAGCACGGCGGCCTGGTCGGCGGCGCTTAGGCCGTCGAACTTCTTCTTGTTGATCATGTAGATGATGTTGCCGTAGAAGAGGTTGGCCTTGACCATGTGCGGCATCACGCCCCAGAGCTTCCAAGCGCTGTAGGTGGCCACGCCCATGTTGATGCCGTCGACCACGCCGCGCTCGGCCGACTGGAAGACCTCCTTGGGCGCCACGAACACCGGCTTGCCGCCCCAGGTCTCGATCATCATCGACACCAGCGGGCCGATGGAGCGCACCAGCTTGCCGCCGAGCTTGGAGAGGTCGGCGTCCTTGGTCTTGAACCACCACTCCTGGTCGTAGGAGTAGTTGGAGTTGATCAGCGGCATCAGGCCGACCTTGGCCGCCTCGTCCTTCACCAGCGCCGCATAGGCGGCATCCAGCTCGATCTGCTTGCTCATGTCGACGACCATCGGGTAGAGCGAGGTCACGCGGTAGCAGGGCAGGCGCTTGTCGGCCGGCATCCAGCTGATGTCGGAGACGCCGCCGAGCACCGCGTCCACGCCCTCGCTCCAGCCGTGCAGCGTGGACGAGGGGAAGACCTCCACCTTCACGCGGCCCTGCGTCTTGGCGGCCACGAGCTCGCCGAACTTCTTGAAGCCCTGGTAGCGGATGTCGACCTCGTTGACGTAGGTGGACAGGCGCAGCGTGGTCTGCGCCGCCGCCGTCAACGGGGCGGCGACGGCCAGGGCGCCGAGCAGGGCCAGGGTGAGGCAGGAACGCTTCATCGTCGGATCTCCAGGGTGGGTGAGCGGAAGGTTGAGGGGAACGTGAATCAGGCCGCCGTGGCCGGGAAGGTGGCGGGGTAACCGAACAGCGCGACCGAACCGCCGGTGTGCAGGAAGACGACGTTCTCGTCGGGCTTGAAGTGGCCGCGCCGGATGAGGTCGATCAGCCCGGCCATGCCCTTGCCGGAGTAGACCGGGTCCAGCAGCAGGCCCTCGGTGCGGGCCAGCAGCGTCACCGCCTCGACCATGCCCGGCGTCGGTACGCCGTAGCCGGCGCCGACGTAGTCGCAGTTGGCGGCCACGGCCTCGCGCGGCAGGTCGCCCGGCAGGCCCAGCAGGTCCCAGGTGCGGCGGCCCAGGTCGTGCACCATGGTTTCCTGCTTCTCGCGCGGCGCGCGCACGCCGATGCCCAACAGCCGGGCCGAGTGGTTCAGCGCCTGCAGCCCGACCACCAGGCCGGCCTGCGTGCCGGCGCTGCCGGTGGCGTGCACCAGATGGTCGATGCGCAGGCCGCGATCGGCCGCCTGCGCCACCAGTTCCAGCGCGCAGTTCACGTAGCCCAGCGCGCCCACCGGGTTCGACCCGCCGCCCGGGATCACGTAGGGGCGCCTGCCCTGGTCGCGGAGCTGGGCGGCCAAGGTCTCCATCTCGGCCTGCATGTCGCTGCCACCCTTGCGGGTCTCGACGCTGGCGCCGTGCAGGTGGTCCAGCAGCACGTTGCCGTTGCCGGTGTAGCTGGGGTCGGTGCTCCCGGTGCGGTCTTCCAGCAGGATGTGGCACTGCATGCCCAGGCGCACGGCCGCCGCGGCGGTCTGCCGCGCGTGGTTGGACTGCGTGGCGCCCTGCGTGATGACGACGTCGGCCTTCTGCGCCACGGCCTCGGCCATCAGGAACTCGAGCTTGCGCGTCTTGTTGCCGCCGGTGGACAGGCCGGTGCAGTCGTCGCGCTTGATCCACAGGCGCGGGCCACCGAGCGCCCTGGACAGGTTGTCCATCGGCTCCAGCGGCGTGGGGAGGTGCCCGAGCCGGATGCGGGGGAAGCGGGCGAGGTCCACGACGGTCTCCGGTGTTGTGTTGCGCCAGATGGTGCGGCGGCGGGGCGCGGAGGTCCAATCGATTTATCGGTCCGTATTTTTCGCTTCTTGCATAGTGCACCGAGGCAAGGCATCGGGGCGGGCGCAGTCTGATGCGCGACGGTGCGCGAGCTGCACCGCGGGTGTGCGGTGGGTCGCGTCGGCCCCGGTGGTCTGGCCGGGCGATCACGCCCGGACTACGCCACCTTGCGTATAGGTGCGCAGGGGCTTCGTCGCCAGACTGCGAGTCATTCATCCACGACCCCACCCAGACGGAGCCTCCTGCCATGAACCTGTCCCGCCGTTCCATCACCGCGCTGGCCGCTGCCGCCTGCGCCCTCGGTTTCACCAGCCTCGCCCAGGCCCAGGGCACCATCAAGGTCGGCATCCTGCATTCGCTGTCGGGCACGATGGCCATCTCCGAGACCGTGCTCAAGGACGTGGCGCTGATGACGATCGACGAGATCAACGCCAAGGGCGGCGTGCTGGGCAAGAAGCTCGAGCCCGTGGTCGTGGACCCGGCGTCGAACTGGCCGCTGTTCGCCGAGAAGGCCCGCCAGCTGATCAGCCAGGACAAGGTGGCGGCGGTCTTCGGCTGCTGGACCAGCGTCTCGCGCAAGAGCGTGCTGCCGGTGTTCGAGGAACTGAACTCGCTGCTGTTCTACCCTGTGCAGTACGAGGGCGAGGAGCTCAGCAAGAACGTGTTCTACACCGGGGCCGCGCCCAACCAGCAGGCCATCCCCGCCGTCGAATACCTGATGAGCAAGGACGGCGGTGGCGCCAAGCGCTTCGTGCTGCTGGGCACCGACTACGTCTACCCGCGCACCACGAACAAGATCCTGCGCGCCTTCCTGAAGGCCAAGGGCATCCCCGAGTCGGACATCATGGAGGAGTACACCCCCTTCGGCCACTCCGACTACCAGTCCATCATCGCCAACATCAAGAAGTTCGCGTCCGAAGGCAAGAAGACGGCCGTCGTCTCCACCATCAACGGCGACTCCAACGTGCCGTTCTACAAGGAGCTGGGCAACCAGGGCCTGAAGGCCACGGACGTGCCGGTGGTGGCCTTCTCGGTGGGTGAGGAGGAGCTGCGCGGCGTCGACACCAAGCCGCTGGTGGGCCACCTGGCCGCGTGGAACTACTTCATGAGCATCAAGAGCCCGGCCAACACCGCGTTCGTGAAGAAGTGGAGCGACTACGCCAAGGCCAAGGCCATCCCGGGCCACAAGGACAAGCCGCTGACCAACGACCCGATGGAGGCTACCTACATCGGCATGCACATGTGGGCGCAGGCGGTGGAGAAGGCCAAGAGCACGGACACCGACAAGGTCATCGCCGCGATGGCCGGCCAGACCTTCCCGGCACCGGGCGGCTTCATGTCCACGATGGACGCGAAGAACCACCACCTGCACAAGCCGGTGTTCATCGGCGAGGTCAAGGCCGACGGCCAGTTCAACGTGGTGTGGAAGACCAAGGGCCCGGTGGTGGCCGACCCGTGGAGCGACTACATCCCCGAGAACAAGGGCAAGGTCAACGAGCCGGCCAAGAAGTAATCCTGGCGGCCCATCGTGCTGAGGAGGCTGTCGACCCTGCTGATCGCTGCGCTGCTGGCCCTGGTGGCCGGCCGCGTGGCGGCCCTGACCCAGCCGGAAGCGCTGGCGATCGTGCAGGGCGACAGCGACGAGCGCATCGCCGCGCTCAACACCGCCGCGGCGGCCGGGGACCCGGCGCTCGCGGCCTTCGTGCAGGCACTGCTCGACGAGGAGATCCGTTTCGACGAGCAGCGCGTGTACCGCGTGCAGGGCCCGAACGGTGACAGCGTGACCGATGCCGTCACCGGCGCTGCGGCCACGCTGCCGGAAGCGGCCGAGGAGCCGATGCTCAACAACCGCCTGCGTGGTGCGCTGCAGGCGGCGTTGTCGGGCCTGAACCTGGCGTCGCCCGACCTGGGGCAGCGCCGAGCCGCGGTGGACGACCTGCTGCGCGCCTCGCTCGACGAGGACCAGCTGCCCCTGGTGGAGAAGGCCCTGGCCCGCGAGACCGATGCCGACCTGCAGGAAAAGCTGACACGGCTGCAGGCCACGATCCAGATCTCGTCGGAGGACAAGGCCCTGCGCCTGAAGGCCGCGGCCACGCTGGCGGCCAGCGGCCAGCCGGCTGTGGCCAGCCTGCTGCAGGAACGGCTGGCCGATGGCGGCGAGGCCGACCCCGAGGTGCGCGCCGCGCTCGACGCGGCGCTGAAGGCCGTGCGCGGCCGGCTGGACTGGGGCGAGCGCCTGGGCGTGATGTTCACCGGCTTGAGCCTGGGCTCGATCCTGATGCTGGCGGCCCTGGGTCTGGCGGTGACCTACGGCCTGATGGGCGTCATCAACATGGCGCACGGCGAGCTGATCATGATCGGCGCCTACGCCACCTACGTGGTGCAGAACCTGTTCCGCAACTTTCTGCCCGAGCTGTTCGACTACTACGTACTGGCCGCCATCCCCGTGGCCTTCCTGGCCAGTGCGGCCGTCGGTGCGGTGCTGGAACGCGGCGTGATCCGCTGGCTCTACGGCCGTCCGCTGGAGACGCTGCTGGCCACCTGGGGCATCAGCCTGATCCTGATGCAAGCGGTGCGCTCGATCTTCGGCGCGCAGAACGTGGCGGTGGAGAACCCGGCCTGGCTGTCCGGCGGCTGGCAGGTGCTGCCCAACCTGATCCTGCCCTACAACCGCATCGCCATCGGCATCTTCGCGGCGCTGGTGCTCGCCGGCATGGCGCTGCTGATCGCGCGCACCCGGCTGGGCCTGTTCGTGCGCGGCGTGACGCAGAACCGCCGCATGGCCGCCTGCGTGGGCGTGCACACGGCGCGCGTGGACACCTACGCCTTCGCGCTGGGCGCCGGCATCGCCGGGCTGGCCGGCTGTGCGCTCAGCCAGGTGGGCAACGTGGGGCCGGACCTGGGCCAGGGCTACATCGTCGACAGCTTCATGGTGGTGGTGCTGGGTGGCGTGGGCCAGCTGGCCGGCACCGTCTACGCCGGCCTGGGCCTGGGCCTGCTGAACAAGCTGCTCGAAGGCTGGCAGGGGGCCGTGCTGGCCAAGATCATGGTGCTGGTGTTCATCATCGGCTTCATCCAGAAGCGGCCGCAGGGGATCTTTGCGGTCAAGGGGCGGAGTGCCGAGGCATGAAGGCAACGGTGGCATTCGACCCAAAGCAGCCTTCGGCTGCTTTGGGTCTGGCGACCCGACTTCCGTGGGCTCCCCCGAGCCCCCTCCGAGAAGGGGCTCCAGCGCGTTCGACGGCTCCCCGCCAGCCCCCCTCCGGGAGGGGGACTCCAGCCAGATTGACGAGTCGGCCTTCCGGCCGACCGCACTTCACCGGCCGCTTTGGGTCGAAAGCAGCCCCCCGACCCCGATGAACACCCGCCTGCTTTCCCCCCAAGGCTGGACCGCCGTGCTCGCCGCACTGCTGGCGGTCGTGGTCGGCATGCCGGTGCTGAACCTGATGGTGCCGCCGGACAGCGCGCTGCACCTGTCCGACGCCATGGTCAGCCTCATCGGCAAGATCCTGTGCTACGCCATCGCCGCGCTGGCCATGGACCTGATCTGGGGCTACACCGGCATCCTGAGCCTGGGCCACGGGCTGTTCTTCGCGCTCGGCGGCTATGGCATGGGCATGTACCTGATGCGCCAGATCGGCACCGACGGCCAGTACAAGAGCGAGCTGCCCGACTTCATGGTGTTCCTGAACTGGAAGGAACTGCCCTGGCACTGGGCCTGGAGCGACAGCTTCATCCTGCAGATGATCCTGGTGGTGGCGGTGCCGGGCCTGCTGGCCTTCGTGTTCGGCTGGTTCGCGTTCCGCTCGCGCATCAAGGGCGTGTACTTCTCCATCATCACGCAGGCGCTGACCTACGCGGCGATGCTGCTGTTCTTCCGCAACGAGACCGGCTTCGGCGGCAACAACGGCTTCACCGACTTCAAGCGCATCCTCGGCGTGCCCATCGCCACCGGCGAGATGCGCGTGTTCCTGGCCGTGCTCACGGCGGTGGTGCTGATCGGCTTCTTCGTCATGGCGCGCGCCATCGTCACCAGCCGCTACGGCCGCGTGCTGCAGGCCATCCGCGACGCCGAGAGCCGCGTCATGTTCACCGGCTACGACCCCGTGGCCTACAAGCTCAGCATCTGGACGCTCAGTGCCGTGATGTGCGCCATCGCCGGCGCGCTGTACGTGCCGCAGGTGGGCATCATCAACCCCAGCGAGATGACGCCGGCGGCGAGCATCGAGATCGCGATCTGGGCGGCGGTGGGCGGGCGTGGCACGCTGATCGGCCCCATCGTCGGCGCCTTCTTCGTCAACGGCGCCAAGAGCTGGTTCACGCAGACCTTCCCGGAGTACTGGCTGTACTTCCTGGGCGCGCTGTTCATCGCGGTGACCCTGTTCCTGCCGCAGGGCCTGGTGGGCCTGGTCGCGAAGCTGCGCGGTCGCAAGCCGGAGGAGCGCACATGACGCCCGACCTGATGCGTGCCGGTGCCGAGCGTATGGCTACCGCGCGCGGCCGCACTGGCGCCGTGCTGCAGGAAGGCCCCGACTTCCGCCACGGCGTGGCGCTGTACGTCGAGGACATCAGCGTCAGCTTCGACGGCTTCAAGGCCTTGAACGACCTGAGCCTGACCATCGACGTCGGCGAGCTGCGCTGCATCATCGGCCCCAACGGCGCCGGCAAGACGACCATGATGGACGTCATCACCGGCAAGACGAGGCCCGATGCCGGCAAGGTCACCTTCGGCTCGACGATCGACCTGCTGCAGCTCAAGGAGCCGCAGATCGCGCAGGTCGGCGTCGGCCGCAAGTTCCAGAAGCCCACCGTCTACGAGCAGCTCAGCGTGGTCGAGAACCTGGAGCTCGCGCTCAAGGCCGACCGCCGCGTGCGGGCGGCCCTGTTCGCGAAGCTGACCGGTGCGCAGCGCGACCGGCTCGACGAGGTGCTGGCGCTGATCCACCTGAAGGACCAGGGCACGCGCACCGCGGGCCTGCTGAGCCACGGCCAGAAGCAGTGGCTGGAGATCGGCATGCTGCTGATGCAGGACCCGGTGCTGCTGCTGCTGGACGAGCCCGTGGCCGGCATGACCGACGAGGAGACCGAGCGCACGGCGGAGCTGTTCCTGTCGCTGGAAGGCCAGCACTCGCTGGTCGTCGTCGAGCACGACATGCACTTCGTCGAGCAGCTCACCGAAGGACGCAAGACCGTGACCGTGCTGCACGAGGGCAGCGTGCTGGCCGAAGGCAAGCTGGCCGACGTGCAGGCCGACGAGAAGGTGATCGAGGTGTACCTTGGCCGCTGACACCTCCGCACTTCTGCAGGTCGAGGGCCTGAACCAGTACTACGGAGGCAGCCACATCCTGCGCGGCCTGTCGTTCGAAGCCCGTGCCGGCGAGATCACGGTGGTGCTCGGGCGCAATGGCGTGGGCAAGACCTCGCTGCTCAAGAGCCTGATGGGCGTGGTGCCGGTCAGGAGCGGCAGCATCACCTTCGACGGTCAGGCCATCACCGCCGCACCGTCGTACGAGCGCGTGAAGCGCGGCATTGGGTACGTGCCTCAGGGGCGCGAGATCTTCAACCGGCTGACGGTGGAGGAGAACCTGCGCATGGGCCTGGCCACCCGGCCGGGTTCGGCGCGGGTGCCCGAGGTGCTGTACGAACTGTTTCCGGTGCTCAAGCAGATGCTGCACCGGCGCGGTGGCGACCTCTCCGGCGGCCAGCAGCAGCAGCTGGCCATCGCGCGCGCACTGGCGCCCGGCCCAAAGCTGCTGATCCTGGACGAACCCACCGAAGGCATCCAGCCCAGCATCATCAAGGACATCGGCCGCACGCTGCGCATGCTGGCCGATCAGGGCATCGGGGGTCAGCCGCTGGCGGTGGTGCTGGTGGAGCAGTACTACGACTTCGCCGCCGAACTGGCCGACCAGTACCTGGTGATGGAGCGTGGCGAGATCGTGATGCGCGGGCGCGGTGTGGACATGGCGGCCGACGGCGTCAAGGACCGCATGTCGATCTGACGAGGGTGCCGCCCCGTGCGGGCCGGCGGCTCTACCATCGCGCCGATGCCGCCCATGCTCGGCGCGATGCGCCTGCCCTTTCTGCTGCTGGCCGTGGTCTGCGTGGCACTCGGCGCCGCGGTGGCAGCGCCGCCACGCGATGGCCTGGTGCTGTTGCTGGTGACCGTCGGTGCCCTGGCCGCCCATGCCGCTGTGAACCTGCTCAACGAATGGCACGACTTCCGCAGCGGCCTGGACCTGCGCACCACGCGCACGCCGTTCTCCGGCGGCAGCGGCGCCCTGCCGGCGCAGCCGCAGGCGGCCGCCGGCGTGCTCGCGCTGGGCGTGCTGCTGATGGCGCTGTGCGGTGGCATCGGCCTGTGGCTGCTGCAGCGCAGCCCGGGTCTGCTGCCCTATGGCGTGGTGGGGCTGGCGCTGGTGGTCGGCTACACGCCCTGGATCACGCACCGCCCCTGGCTGTGCCTGCTGGCGCCCGGCCTGGGTTTCGGGCCGCTGATGACGGCCGGCACCGCGGTGGCGCTGAACGGCGCGGCCAGTGCCGGGGCGCTGCTGGTGTCGCTGATGCCGATGGCGCTGGCCAGCGGCCTGCTGCTGCTCAACCAGTTCCCGGACGTCGATGCCGACCGCACCGTGGGTCGCCGCCACCTGCCGATGCTGCGCGGCCGAGCCTGGGCCGCGCGGCTGCTCGCCGGCCTGTTCGTGGTCGCCTATGCCGCGCCGGTGGCCGGGGTGCTGGCGGGTGTGCTGCCGGCCGGCGTGCTGCTGTGCGGGCTGACGGTGCCGCTGGCGCTGGTCGTGGCGCGCGGCGCGCACCGGCACGCCGACGACATCCCGGCCCTGCTGCCCACGATGGCCCGCAACGTGGCGCTCACGCTGGCCACGCCGCTGCTGGCTGCGCTGGGGCTGTGGTGGATGCCGGCATGACCGCGGCGCCGGACCTGCTGGCACGGCTGGATGCCGTCGCCGCGTCGGTGGCCGCACGCGGTGCTGAGCGACGCGGTGGTGGCCCGCATCGACGCGTTGGCCAGCGGCTGACGAGGCCGGTTGTCGCCGATACGGGGCGTGCCAAGCTGCATCGCGCGGGGCTCTGGCACCATGCGGATCGAACCGATGGAGACCCGATGACACGCGAATGGGAAGACGCTGCCCGTCTGCTCTGGCATTGCCGCCAGTCCGGCACGGTGATCGACGGCCTGCCGCCGACGCTGCGGCCGGCCGATGCCGCCGCGGGCCACGCCATCCAGGCGCTGCTGCCGGCGGTGGCCGGTACGCCAGTGGTGGGCTGGAAGATCGCCGCCACCAGCGCCGCGGGGCAGGCGCACATCGGCGTGGATGGGCCGTTGGCCGGGCGCATCCTGGGCAGCTTCGTCGAACCCATGGGCGCCGTGCTGAGCCTGGCCGGCAACCGCATGCGCGTGGTGGAGCCGGAATTCGCCTTCCGCATGGGGTCGCCGCTGCCCCCACGCTCGACGCCCTACGTCGAGGCGGAGGTGCTCGCGGCTGTGGCCAGCCTGCACCCGGCCTTCGAGCTGCCGGATTCCCGCTTCGCCGACTTCGTGCACGCCGGGCAGGCCCAGCTGATCGCCGACGACGCCTGCTGCGGGCGCTTTGCCTTCGGGCCCGAGGCGCCGGCCGTGTGGCGCGATGCGGACCTGGCCGCGCATGCGGTGACCGCCGTCGTCACCGGCACCGACGGCTCGACCCGCTATACGCGTGCCGGCGAAGGCCGTGCGCTGCTCGGCGGGCCGGTCACCGCGCTGACCTGGCTGGCCAACGAGCTCTCACGCCTGGGCGTGGGCCTGCAGGCCGGCGACTGGGCGTCCTGCGGCACCTGCATGGTGCCGCTGCAGGTGGTGCCGGGCGACAGGGTCGTGGCGGACTACGGCCAGTTCGGCCGCATCGAGATCGCCCTGGCCGACGACGGCGCGGAACGCTCATGACGATCCACCACGTCGATGCCGGCGTGCTGCGCGTGGCCTTCGAGCAGCATGGCCCGCTGGACGGCCCGGCGGTCGTGCTGCTGCACGGCTTCCCCTACGACGTGCGTGCGTTCGACGCGGTGGTGCCGCCGCTGGTGGCCGCCGGCTGCCGCGTGGTCGTGCCCTGGCTGCGCGGCTACGGCGCCACGCGCTTCCTGTCGCCGGCGACGCCACGCTCGGGCCAGCAGGCGGCGCTGGCGATGGACTTGCTGGCGCTGCTGGACGTGCTGGAGATCCCGCAGGCCGTGCTTGCCGGCTACGACTGGGGCGGCCGTGCGGCCTGCATCGTCGCGGCCCTGTGGCCGGGGCGCGTGGCCGGTCTGGTCACCGGTGGCGGCTACAACGTGCACCACGTGCCCAGCGCGATGACACCGGCGGCGCCCGAGGACGAGCAGCGCCTGTGGTACCAGTACTACTTCCACAGCGAGCGGGGTCGCGCTGGCCTGGCCCTGCACCGGCAAGCGCTGTGCCGACTGTTGTGGCGACTCTGGTCGCCCGAGTGGCGCTTCGACGACGCCACCTATGACCGAACCGCCGCGGCGTTCGACAACCCGGACTTCGTCGACGTCGTGGTGCATTCCTACCGTGTGCGCTACGGCCTCGTGGCCGGCGACCCGGCCTGCGACATGGTCGAGCAACGGCTGTGCGACCGGCCGCCGATCACCGTGCCGACGATCACGCTCGAAGGCGGCAGCGACGGCGTGATGCGCGCCGATGGCTCGCTGCGCCACCGGCCGCATTTCACCGGCCCCTACGCGCGCCGCGTGATCGACGGTGTCGGCCACAACCTGCCGCAGGAGGCGCCTGTGGACTTCGCCGAAGCCGTATTGGCCCTGATGGCGGGTGCCAACCAGGGCGACGCCAAGTCCACCGACTGAACACCGGCTGGGCGCCGACCCCGCACACTGCTGGGCGTGCGGGTGGGTTCGAGGGCCGGAAGCCAACCGTCGTGAGGTTCGTCGAGGGCAGTGTCTATGCCCCGCGCCCGGCGGTTTCCAGCATCGCCTCCAGCAGCACCTGGCAGCCAGCGGCCAGGTGCTCCGGCCGCGCGTCCTCGATCTCGTTGTGCGAGATGCCGTCCTTGCACGGCACGAAGACCATCGCCGTGGGTGCGGTGCGCGCCACGTAGACCGCGTCGTGGCCCGCGCCGCTGACGATGTCGCGGTGCGGCAGGCCGTGGCGGGCGGCGGCGGCGCGCACGCGGTCCACCAGCGCGGGGTCGAAGGGCGCGGGCGGGAAATACACCACCGGCTGCAGGTCCACCGCCACGCGGCCGTTGGCCTGCACCTTGGCCACGGCATCGCGCAGCGCCGCATCCATGCGCGCCAGGCCGGCGTCGTCGGTGTGGCGAAAGTCCACCGTGAAGCTGACGCGGCCGGGGATGGTGTTGCGTGAATTGGGGAACACCTGCACCCAGCCGACCGTGCCGCGGGCATGCGGCGCTTCGGCGCGCGCGATGTCGTCCACCGCCTGCATCAGCGGCAGCGCGGCCTGCAGCGCGTCGCGGCGCAGGTCCATCGGCGTCGGGCCGGCGTGCGCTTCCATGCCGGTCAGCACCACGTCGTACCAGCGCTGGCCCAGTGCGCCGGTGACCACGCCGATCACGTCGCCGCTGTCCTCCAGCACCGGACCCTGCTCGATGTGGGCCTCGAAGAAGGCACCGAAGCGCGGTGCGCCGTCGGCCAGCGCGGCCGGTGCGGCGCCGGCGTAGCCGATGGCGCCAAGCGCGTCGCGCACGCTGACGCCTTCGCGGTCGGTGGCGGCCAGCGCGTGTTCCAGCGAGAAGGCACCGGCGTAGACCCCCGAGCCCATCATCACCGGCACGAAGCGCGAGCCTTCCTCGTTGGTCCACACGCACAGTTCCAGCGGCGCGACGGTGCGCACGCCGTGGTCGTTCAGCGTGCGCAGCACCTCCAGCCCGGCCAGCACGCCGTAGTTGCCGTCGAACTTGCCGCCGGTGGGCTGCGTGTCGATGTGGCTGCCGGTGGCCACCGCGGGCAGGCTCGGGTCGGTGCCCTCACGCTGCGCAAAGATGTTGCCAATGGCGTCCACGCGCAGCGTGCAGCCAGCCTCGCCGGCCCAGCGCACGAAAAGATCGCGCGCCTGGCGGTCCAGGTCGCTCAGCGCCAGGCGGCAGACACCGCCCCTGGGCGTCGCGCCGATCTCGGCCAGCGCCATCAGGCTGGCCCACAGGCGGTCGGGGTCGATGCGTGGGTGGTGGGTGGCGGGTACAGGGTGGGGGGCGTTCATCGGCGGCAATCGAAGGGTCGGCTGCTCAATGCAAGTCGCGGGCCGCGATGGCGGACACGGACGGTGAAGGGACGAGCGAGCCGTCGGGCGGGCGACGTCAACGCCCCTTGGTGGCTTTCCAGGCCGCGAACTCGTCCTTGGTCGCCGGGTCGGTGGGCGGGTACAGGCCGAGGATGCTGCGGCCCTCCAGCACCTTCTCCTGCACGAAGTCCTCGAACACCGTCATCGCCACCGCCTCGTCGGCGATCGCGTCGGCGATGCCGGCCGGGATGACGACCACGCCCTCGGCATCACCGACCACGATGTCGCCCGGGAACACCGGCGTGTCGCCGCAGCCGATGGGCTCGTCGATGGCGATGGCCTGGTGCAGCGTCAGGTTGGTGGGCGCACTCGGCCGCTGGTGATAGGCCGGGATGGACAGCTTCGCGATCTCCGGGCTGTCGCGGAAGCCACCATCCGTCACCACGCCGGCCACGCCGCGCTTCATCAGGCGGCTGACCAGGATGCCGCCGGCCGAGGCGGCGCGTGCGTCCTTGCGGCTGTCGATCACGAACACGGCACCGGGCGGGCAGGTTTCCACCGCCTTGCGCTGCGGGTGGCCGCGATCCTCGAACACGGTGATCGGGTTCAGGTCCTCGCGCGCCGGCATGTAGCGCAGCGTGAAGGCCGGGCCCACCATGTTGGGCAGGCCGGGGTTGAGCGGACGCACGTCCTGGATGAACTGCTGGCGCAGGCCGCGCTTGTAGAGGGCGGTGCACAGCGTGGCGGTGCTCACGCCCATCAGTTTCTGTCGGGTCTCGGGGTTCATGGCGACTTTCGGGTGCGTTGGGTTCAGCAGGGGCGGCCGCCCAGGTCGCGCAGCCAGGCCGGTGCGTCCTGCAGTGCCACCGGGCGCAGGAAGCGGTCCATCGCCGCCCAGCCCACGGACGTGGTTTCGGCGCGCGTGGACGAGGGCCAGGGCCCGCCGTGCTGCTGGCCGGCGGTGACGGCCACGCCGGTGGGCACGCCGTTGAACAGCACGCGGCCGGCGGTCTGCATGGCGGCGCGCACCAGGGTGCGTGTGTCTGCATCGTCGGTGTCCGCGCCCCAGAGCGTGACCGTGAGGCTGCCGCCGACGGCGTGCAGCACGGCCACGGCTTCGTCGGTGGACGCCACGCGCACCACCAGCGCGGCGGGGCCGAAGACCTCGTCGTGCAGTGCCGGCGTGGTGGTGAAGGCGGTGGCGTCGGTGACGGCCAGCGCCGGCGTCGGCGCGTCGTCGCCTTCGGTCGGCGCCACGCGCCACTGCACGCCGGGCGTGGCCGCCCAGCGCGCCACGCCGGCGTCGAAATTGGCGCGCATGCCCGGCGTGAGCATCGTGTGCGGGCGGGTCTCGGCCAGCGCGGCGGCCAATGCTTCGACGAAGGCGTCCGACGCCGGATCGTCGAACAGCACGATCACGCCCGGGCTGGTGCAGAACTGCCCGCAGCCCAGCGTGATGGACCCGGCCAGCGTGGTGGCCAGGGCCGGGCCCTGCGCCGCCAGCACGGCAGGGCGCGCGACCACCGGGTTGATCGACCCCAGCTCGCCGAAGAACGGGATCGGCCGCGGCCGGGCGTTGGCGACGGCCTGCAGCGCCGCACCGCCGCGGAAGCTGCCGGTGAAGGCCACGGCGGCGATGGCCGGGTGCTGCACCAGGTGCACACCCACCGACACCGCGGCACCTTCGACGAGGCCGAACACGCCGGCGGGCAGGCCGAGCCCCTGCACGACGCCCGAAGCGAGTTCGGCCGTCGCGCGCGTCAGCTCGGGGTGGGTCGGGTGGCCCTTGACGACCACCGGGCAGCCGGCGGCCAGTGCCGAGGCCGTGTCGCCACCCAGCACCGAGAAGGCAAACGGGAAGTTGCTGGCCGAAAACATCGCCACCGGGCCCAGCGGCTGGCGCACGCGCAGCAGCGCCGGGTGGCCGACCGGCGGACCGCCGGCCACGGCCGGGTCGTCGACGTGCGCGAAAGGATCGCCGGCCTCCACGCGTGTGGCGAAGCCGCGCAGCTGGAAGGCGGTGCGGTCCAGCTCGCCGTTCAGGCGCACCGGGCCCAGGTGCGATTCGCGGTCGGCCAGCGGCACCAGGGTGTCTCGCGCGGCTTCCAGCGCATCGGCCAGGCCACGCAGCAGCGCGGCACGGGTGCTGGCATCGCTGGCGGCGAAGCTGTCGGCCGCTGCGGCGGCCGCGGCGACGGTGGCATCGATCTGCGCGGGGGTGTGGTCGGTCAGGGTCATCGGTGCATTGTTCACCGTGATGCGCCGGCCTGGCGGCGATCAGCGTGGTCGCAGGCGCCGGCCTCGGGAAAACCACCAGAGCCGCTGCGCAGGGAAGCGCATGCTGCGCCCGCCGGCCCGCCCAGCGCGCCGTTAACCTTCCACCCATGACCACCCCACGCCGCAAGACCCCCGCCGACCTGCGCAGCGCGCGCTGGTTCGCGCCCGACGACCTGCGCTCCTTCGGCCACCGATCGCGCACCATGCAGATGGGCTACGGCCCGGAGGACTGGGCCGACAAGCCGGTGATCGCCATCGTCAACACCTGGTCCGACGCACAGCCCTGCCACCTGCACTTCAAGGAGCGCGTGCACGACGTCAAGCGCGGCATCCTGCAGGCGGGAGGCTTCCCCATCGAGCTGCCGGCGCTCAGCCTGTCGGAGAGCTGGGTCAAGCCCACGACCATGCTCTACCGCAACATGCTGGCCATGGACACCGAGGAGCTGCTGCGCTGCCACCCGGTGGACGGCGCGGTGCTGATGGGCGGCTGCGACAAGACCACGCCGGCGCTGGTGATGGGCGCGCTGAGCATGGGCCTGCCCTTCGTCTACATCCCCGCGGGCCCCATGCTGCGCGGCAACTTCCAGGGCCAGGCCCTGGGTTCCGGCACCGACGCCTGGAAGTACTGGGACGAGCGCCGCGCCGGCCACCTGACCAAGGCGCAGTGGCTGGGCGTGGAGGGTGGCATCGCGCGCTCGCACGGCCACTGCATGACGATGGGCACGGCATCCACGATGACCGCCATCGCCGAGGCCATGGGCCTGACGTTGCCCGGCGCCAGCTCGATCCCGGCGCCAGACGCGAATCACCCGCGCATGTGTGCCGCGGCGGGCCGCCGCGCGGTCGAAATGGTGTGGGAGGACCTGACGCCCGACCAGATCCTGACGCCCGCGGCGGTGAAGAACGCCGTCACCGTGGCCATGGCCACCGGCTGCAGCACCAACGCCATCATCCACCTGATCGCTATGGCGCGTCGCGCCGGCGTGCCGCTGGGGCTGGACGAGCTGGACGCCATCGGCCGCAGCACGCCGCTGATCGCCAACGTGCGGCCTGCCGGCCAGGGCTACCTGATGGAGGACTTCTACTACGCCGGCGGCCTGCCGGCGCTGATGAAGACCCTGAGCGACAAGCTGGACCTGGGCGCGCGCACCGTCAGCGGCCGCACGCTGGGCGAGGACATCGCCGAGGCCAAGGTCTTCAACGCCGACGTGATCCGCCCGCTGGACAACCCTGTCTACCACGAGGGCTCGCTGGCCGTGCTGCGCGGCAACCTCGCGCCCGACGGCGCGGTGATCAAGCCCGCGGCTTGCGACCCCAAGTACTACCAGCACCGCGGGCCGGCCCTGGTGGCCGACAGCTACCCGGAACTCAAGAAGATCATCGACGACGAGGACCTGGATATCCACCCCGACACCGTGCTCGTGCTGCGCAACGCCGGCCCGCAGGGCGGCCCCGGCATGCCGGAGTGGGGCATGATCCCGATGCCCAAGGCTCTGCTCAAGCGCGGACAGCGCGACATGGTGCGGTTGTCGGACGCGCGCATGAGCGGCACCTCCTACGGCGCCTGCGTGCTGCACGTGGCGCCGGAAGCCTACGTGGGCGGACCGCTGGCGCTGCTGCGCAACGGCGACATCGTCGAGCTCGACATCCCGGCGCGCACGCTGAACATGGTGGTCTCCGACGAGGAGCTCGCACGCCGCCGTGCCGCATGGACACCACCACCGCCGCGCTTCCACCGCGGCTACGGCTGGATGTTCGCGCGCCACATCGAGCAGGCCGACAAGGGCTGCGACTTCGACTTCCTGCGTGCGGAGTTCGGGCCCAACCCCGGCGAGCCGGACATCTACTGAGCCCACGTGCCGCCGATGCTGTTTCCGACCCTGCCGGAAGACCTGCGCCTGGCCCGCCTGGCGCCGTGGGGCGACCGTTCACGGCGGCCGTCTGTGGTCATCGACACCGACGCCGCCAACGAGATCGACGATCAGTTCGCGCTGGCCTGGGCGCTGCTGGCGCGCGAGCGCCTGGACGTTCAGGCGCTGCTGGCCGCCCCGTTCTCGTTCGCCCATCGGCGCGCTGCGCTGCAGGCGCTGCGCGGCTGGGACGACGCCACGGCCGCGGCGATGCCCGCGTTCGCGCCGCCGGGCGACGGCATGTGGCGCAGCCTGGACGAGATCCGGCGCATCGGCGCGCTGACCGGGCTGGCCGAGGCCGAACTCGACCAGCTGGCCTGCGCCGGCGCCACGCGCTACCTGGATCCTCGCCAACCGGAACGCACGGCGGCCGTCGACCGCCTGATCGCGCTGGCCGAGGCGGCCGACGACGCGACCCCGTTGTACGTGCTGGTGCTGGGTTGCCCCACCAACATCGCGGCGGCGCTGCTGCTGGCGCCGGAACTGGTGCGCCGCCTGGTGGTGGTGTGGACGGCGGGCTTCCCGTCGCACGCGCCGCAGCCCAACCGCGCCTTCAACCTGGAGCAGGACCTCGCGGCCACGCGCGTGCTGCTGGGCAGCGGCGTGCCGCTGGTCTACCTGCCGGGCTTCCACATCGGTGCGCAACTGCGGCTGTCGGCCGCCGACGCGGAACGTGCCCTGCCCGGGCGGGGCGGCGCCGGCGGGCTGGGCGATGCGCTGTTCGAACTGTTCATGCACAACCCGCTGTGGCCGCTGACCGGCACCACCGGCGTGCACGACCGCCCGGCCTACAGCTGGGTGATCTGGGACCTGATCTGCGTGGCCTGGCTGCTGGACCCGGCCTGGGTGCCGACCGATCTCGTCCGCACCCCGGGGCTGGGCGACGACCTGCGCTGGCAGCCGGGTGATGCCGACCGGCCGTGGATGCGCGAGGCCTGGGCGGTGGACCGCGACGCGATCTTCGGCGACCTGTTCTCGCGGCTGGACGCCTTGCCGCGCTGAGCGTCAGCCATCCTGGCGCAGCGCCGACAACTCATCGAGCACGCGCGCCACGCCAGCCGGTGACAGGTAGTGGTCCACCCGGCCGCGCACATGGGCCACCAGCGCGGGGTCGCTGCGCTCGGCGGACCAGTCCTCGCCGTCGGCGCGCGCCGACCGTGCCGCGCCGGACTGCACGCGCCACTTGGCGCACCAGGTCACGGCCCACAGCCACATCGCGTTGCGCAGCGGCAGCAGCCACGGGCGCCAGACATCGGGCTCACCCACTGCGGCGAGCCAGCGGGACTGCGCGTCGCGCACGGCGGCCAGGGGCAGATCGGCATGGGTGGCGACGTCCCAGGTGGTGGAGGTGTAGAGCGTCGCGTGGGCCAGGTCCAGCGGCGGAGGGCCGTAGCGGGCCTTCTCCAGGTCCACCAGCACGGCGCGGCCGTCGGGCTCGAGCATGAAGTTGCCCGGGTGGGCGTCGAAGCTGATCAGGCGCTTCGGTGGCCGTACCGGCGCGGCCAGCGTGCGCTGCCAGTCGGTCAGCGCGCCGTCGATGCCGCGGCGCGCGGCCGGCGCCAGGCCGGCAGCGTCCAGGTGCCCGGCCTGCGCGTCGATCTCGGCGGCCAGCGCGGCCAGTGGGTCGGCCGGGTCCAGCAGCGGTGCGCGTGCGGCGGTGGGTGGCAGCGGCAGCCTGTGTAGCGCGGCCAGTGCCTCCACGAGGGCCGGCAGCCCGTGGGGCAGCGGCAGCGGCTGGCCGGTGATCTCCTGCACCAGCAGCGCCCCGCGCGCCAGCGGCGTGCCCGGGCGCGGCGCCAGCACGCCGTGCAACCGCGGTGCGTGCCCGCCGGCGGCCGCGCGTGTGAAGCAGGCGGCCTGATAGGCCAGGTTGTCGGCCGCGGCCAGACCCATCTGGCTCTGCTTGGGCACGCGCGCCAGCAGGCCATGGCCGACCAGGCGCACGTGGTCGTGGGCCAGTCCGGTGTCGGGCAGGCGCTGCAGCGCGAGTCCGTCGACATCGATGCCGGCGACGGGCAACGCGGCTCGCAGCGCATCGATCAGTGGGTCGTTCATCGCGGGGTGTCCCGCTGCCAGTGCGCTGGCAGCCAGGCCAGGTCGTCGGGGGTGTCGATGTCGTGCACCGGCGGCAGCAGCGCCGGCGTCACGCCGCAGGCCGCCAGCCGCGCCTGCGTGGCCGACAGCACGGCCGGCGTGCTCCAGGGCAGCGGGTCGAAGAGCGCGCCGCGCAACGCGCCTTGCCGTCGCCAGGCGTCGCCATGCACGCCCACGCCCACGTAGCCGCCGTCGAAGGTCGGCACGAGCACCACCGGGGCCCGCTGCAGCGCAGCGGCGGCCTCGCGCAGCCGCGCCGCGTCCAGTGCCGGGGCATCGGTGCCGACCACCAGCGCGGCCTCGGCTAGGGACAGGCCGGCCTGCACGGCAGCCTGCATGCGCGCGCCCAGGTCGGCCTCGGGCTGGTCGACGGTGTCGACCTGGCCGGCCCAGCGCTGCAGCGCCGGGTGTCGCGCGTGCGGCGCCGCAGCCAGCAGCACCGGCCCCAGCGCCGCGTCGCGGGCCGCGGCCAGCGTCGCATCCAGTCCCGCGGCCGCGACCCGGGCCGCACCGTCCGCACCGAGCGCCGGGATCAGCCGCGTCTTGGCCTGTCCCGGCACCGGCGCCTTGGCCATCACCACCACGGCGCAGCGCATCAGCGGTAGTCGCGCGCCAGCACGTCGGGCGCGGCGCCGCGCCAGTAACGCCAGCGCAGCCGCCACATCAGCCAGATCGTGCGCCAGGCGCCACGGGTGTCCCAGCGGCGGCCGGAGGTCGCCACGCGCGCGCGCAGGCAGGCCGGGCGGCCGAGGGCACGCAGGCGGCGCGAGAGTTCGATGTCCTCCATCAAGGGCTGGTCCGGGAAGCCGCCGACGGCGTCAAAGGCTTCCCGCCGCACGAAGAGGGCCTGGTCGCCGGTCGCGATGCCCGTGAGCCGCGAGCGCAGGTTCATCAACGCCGCGACGACCGGCAGCATCGCGCTGTGGCCCACGATGCGCACGTCGAAGCGGCCCCAGACCCGGCGCACCAACGCCTGCTGCACCGCCGCCAGGGCATCGGGCGGCAGCCGCGTGTCCGCGTGCAGGAACAGCAGCACGGCCCCACGCGCCTGGGCCGCGCCATGGTTCATCTGGCGCGCGCGGCCGCGCTGCCCCTTCAGCACGGCATCGGCGTGGCCCTGGGCCGCCGCCACGCTGTCGTCGCGGCTGCCGCCATCGACGACGATCACCTCGACGCCCTGCGCGCGCAGCGGCGACAGGGACGCCAGCAGCGCGCCGATCTGCCCGGCTTCATCGAGCATCGGCACGACGATGGACAGGCGCGGGGTGTCGGGCACGCCCCATTGTCGTGTGGCAGGCGCGGTTCTTTCGCCGCCGGACTTCTATACTCGTTTCAGAGGGTGAGAGGTCATCCAGCATGCCCGAGCAGACGCGCCAAACGGTCCGAATCTAGGCGCAAAGCGCAGCCATAGCTCGGGCTATGGCGAGCATTTGCAACGACGAGTCGGGCCGTTTGGCGCGGATGAGCGGGCGTGCGGGATGGGCTCTCACCCTCTCAGGCCATGCGCACACCGCTGCGCTTTCTGAAGCCGCGCCGGGTTTTCGGGCCCCGCCCCGCCCTTCTTCGCCGCGCTTCATCGAAGTGGGAGCGACCCATGTCCTCATCTTCACCCCCAGCCCGCCCGCCCGTTGTGCGCTTCGGCCGCATGGCACCCACCGTGTCGGTCGGCGACATGCCGCGCGCGCTGCGCTTCTACACCGAGGTGCTCGGCTTCCAGAAGGTCTTCGAGAACGGCTTGCCGGTGGGCTTCGTCATCCTCGAGCGTGACGGCGCCGAGCTGCACCTGTCGCTGCTGAAGACGCACAAGGCCACGGTGCAAAACGTGGCGCACCTGATGGTGGACGATGCCGCGGCGCTGTTCGAGCACCTGAGCGCGCACGGCGTGCGCATCGTCAAGGCGCTGCGCGACGCCGACTTCGGCCTGCGCTGCTTCGTCTTCGCCGATCCGGACGGCAACCGCATCGACGTGGGGCAGGACCTGTAGGTCCGCCTAGAGAAACCGCTCCAGCAGCCGCCGGGAGCGCCGGTCCAGCGCGGCCGGCGTTGCGATCACGTAGGCGATGCCGTGGCGGTCGGTCACCAGCAGCCGGCCGTCGGGCAGGCGGCGGATGTCCTCCTCGCCGCCCAGCACCAGGGTGTGCCGGCCGCGGTCGGTGTCCACCGTCCAGTCGCTGGGTGTCGTGAAGGTGGACACGGCCACGATGGCCTCGATGGACGGCATGAAGCTGCGCGCGGCCAGTTCCGCGTCGAGCAGCGCGCGCATCGGCGGCGGCAGCGCGGCCGGGTCGTCGATCCACAGCCGCTCGTGGCCGTCGGGCCCCACCAGCGACAGCGCGCCAGCGGCGTCCGACAGCGGGAAAGCCCGCACCGGGTGCACGTCCTCGTGGCGCGTGCCGTCGGCCAGCGTCAGCAGCAGGCGGCCGTGCGCGTCGCGTTCGAGCGTCGGCGTGCCCATCATTCCCCCAGGCCCGTGTGGCGCTGCTGCTGCGCTTCGTGCAGCCGCCAGTAGGCGCCTTGGCGTGCCAGCAGTTCGTCGTGGGTGCCGGTCTCGACGATGCGGCCGCGGTCCATCACCACCAGCCGGTCGGCGCGCTTGAGCGTGGACAGCCGGTGTGCCACGGCGATCGTCGTGCGGCCCTGCACCAGGTTGTCCAGCGCCTTCTGGATCTCGCCCTCGGTCTCGGTGTCCACCGACGACGTGGCTTCGTCCAGGATAAGGATGCGCGGGTCGATCAGCAGCGCGCGCGCGATGCTGATGCGCTGCCGTTCGCCGCCGCTCAGGCCCTGGCCGCGCTCGCCGACCACGCTGTCGTAGCCGTGCGGCAGGCGCAGGATGAACTCGTGCGCGTGCGCGGCGCGGGCGGCGGCCACGATCTCGGCGCGCGTGGCGCCGGGCTTGCCGTAGGCGATGTTCTCGGCGATGGTGCCGAAGAACAGGAACGGCTCCTGCAGCACCACGCCGATGTGGCGCCGCCAGTCGGCCAGCGCGAAGCGGCGCAGGTCGGTGCCGTCGGCGGTGATGCGGCCCTCGGTCACGTCGTAGAAGCGGCAGATCAGGTTCACCAGCGTGCTCTTGCCCGAGCCGCTGTGGCCCACCAGGCCGATCATTTCGCCGGGGCGGATGGTCAGGTCCAGGTTGCGGATCACCGCGCGCGGGCCGTAGCGGAAGCCCACGCCCTGCAGCGCGATCTCGCCCTTCAGATGACCCACGGGCATCGGCTGCGCCGGCTCCGGCACGTTGCTGTGGTGGTCCAGGATGTCGAAGATGCGCTTGGCACCGGCCGCGGCCTTCTGCGTCACCGAGACGATGCGGCTCATCGAATCCAGCCGCCCGTAGAAACGGCCGATGTAGGCGATGAAGGCGGTGAGTACGCCCACCGTCACCTGGCCGCGGCTGACCAGCCAGATGCCGAAGCCCCAGACCACCAGCAGGCCGATCTCCGTCATCAGCGCCACCGTGGGCGAGAACAGGCTCCAGGTCTTGTTGAGCCGGTCGTTGATGGCCAGGTTGTGCGCGTTGGCCTCGCGGAAGCGCTGCGCCTCGCGCTTCTCCTGCGCGAAGGCCTTGACCACGCGGATGCCGGGGATGGTGTCGGCCAGCACGCTGGTGACCTCGCCCCAGACGCGGTCGATCTTCTCGAAGCCGGTGCGCAGGCGGTCGCGCACCAGGTGGATCAGCCAGGCGATGAAGGGCAGCGGCAGCAGCGTGACCAGGGCCAGCGCCGGGTCGATGCTGAAGAGGATGGCCGCGGTCATGCCGATCATCAGCACGTCGGTGGCGAAGTCCAGCGCGTGCAGCGACAGGTAGACGCTGATGCGATCGGTCTCGCTGCCGATGCGCGAGATCAGGTCGCCGGTGCGCTTGGCGCCGAAGTAGTCCAGGCTCAGGTGCAGCAGGTGCTCGAAGGTGGCGGTGCGCAGGTCGGCGCTGATGCGCTCGCTCACCAGCGCCAGCAGCCAGGTCTTGGCCCAGCCCAGGCCCCAGGCGGCCAGCGCCGACAGCAGCAGCCCGCCCAGGAGCAGCGCCACCAGCATCGGGTCGATGGCCTGCCCGTTCTGGAACGGGATCAGCACGTCGTCCATCAGCGGGATGGTCAGGTAGGGCGGCACCAGCGCCGCGCCGGTGGCACCCAGCGTGAGCGCAAAGCCGGCGGCCAGCTGGCCCTGGTAGGGGCGGGCAAAGCGCCACAGGCGCAGCAGCACCCAGGTGGACGGGCGCTCCGGCGGTTCGGCGGCGAAGTCGTCGTCGGCGGCGGCCGGTTCTTCCTCGTCGCCGGCGGGCGGTGACGCCAGGCGGCGCTGCGCGCGCTCGAAGGCCTGCAGCAGCGCCAGCGCTGGTGGGTTGGCCGCCAGCGTGAAGCGCCACAGCGCCAGCCGGCCGTGGGCGTCGTGCAGCGACAGCTGCGCCAGGCCGCCGCTGTCGGCGTGCTGCAGGGTCAGGTCGGGGCGCAGCGGCCAGACCTGCCAGCCGTCGCGGCCGCCGTCGCGCGCCAGCAGGCGGCGGTCGGTCAAGCAGAGTTCGCCGGTGGCGAAGCGCCCGTCCGGCGACAGGTCCAGCGCCACCCGCGCGCGGAGGGTCTCGCCGGCTTCGAGGACGGGTTCGGCGGGCGCGGTGGCGGTCATGGGGCGGGGCGGTGGGCGGCGGATTGTGGCGCAAGCCACGGTCTTGCGCGCGCGGTCAACGGCGGCTGCGGCGAAGCCGTTGACGGCAGCGACCGTCTCGTACGGCACGCCCGGCAAAGGCGCAGAATCCCGTCCGCTTCCGTCCCCGAACCGCGGCGCCAGACCGCACCGACAAGATGACTGTCTTCGACGACATCCGCCTGCTGCGGGTGACCTTCCTGCGCGGCCCCAACCTGTGGACCTACCGGTCCGCGCTCGAGGTCTGGCTGGACCTGGGGGTGCTGGAGGACTGGCCCTCCGACAAGCTGCCCGGATTTGTCGACCGCCTGACCACGGCGCTGCCGGCGCTGGCCGAGCACCACTGCGGCGTCGGCGAGGCCGGTGGCTTCGGCCAGCGGCTGCGCGAGGGCACCTGGCTGGGCCATGTGCTGGAGCACGTGGTGATCGAGCTGCTCAACCTGGCCGGCATGCCCACCGGTTTCGGCCAGACGCGCAGCACCTCGCAGCGCGGCGTCTACCGCATGGTCTTCCGCGCCCGCGACGCCGTGGTGGCGCGCGCCGCGCTCACGCAGGGACACAAGCTGCTGATGAAGCTGGTGAACGACCAGCGCCCGGTGGACGTGGCTGCGGCGGTGAAGACCGTGCGCGACGCCATCGACGACGCCTACCTGGGCCCCAGCACCGCCCACATCGTGGCTTGCGCCACCGAGCGTGGCATCCCGCACATCCGCCTGAACGACGGCAACCTGGTGCAGCTGGGCCACGGCCGGCGCCAGCACCGCATCTGGACGGCCGAGACCGACCGCACCAGCGCCATTGCCGAAGGCATTGCCGGCGACAAGGACCTCACCAAGCGCCTGCTGGCCGAGGTGGGCGTGCCGGTGCCCGAAGGCCAGGTGGCGGCCACGCCGGCCGAGGCCTGGGAAGCGGCCGAGGACATCGGCCTGCCGGTGGTGGTGAAGCCGGCCGACGGCAACCACGGCCGTGGCGTGACGCTGGACCTGCGCACGCGCGAGCAGGTGGAAGCCGCCTGGGTGGTGGCCGACCGCCATGGCAGCGAGGTGCTGGTGGAGCGCCACGTGCCCGGCGACGAGCACCGCCTGCTGGTGGTGGCCGGCCGCGTGGTGGCCGCTGCGCGCGGCGAGACCGCCTGGGTCACCGGCGACGGCACGCACAGCGTGACGGCGCTGGTGGACGCGCAGATCAACACCGACCCGCGCCGCGGCGAGACCGAGGACCATCCGCTGGCGCGCCTGAAGCCGGCCGACGACGGCGTGATCCTGGCCGACCTGGCGCGCCAGGGCCTGACGCCCGATGACGTGCCGGCCGCCGGCCGGCGCGTGCTGATCCAGCGCAACGGCAATGTCTCGATCGACTGCACCGACGAGGTCCACCCCGAGGTGGCGCGGGTGGTGGAGCTCGCCGTGCGCACCGTGGGCCTGGACATCGCCGGCGTGGACCTGGTGGCCGAGGACATCGGCCGCCCGCTGGCGGCGCAGGGCGGTGCCATCGTCGAGGTCAACGCCGGGCCGGGGCTGCTGGCGCACCTGAAGCCGGCGGTCGGCCACCCGCGCGCCGTGGGCCACGCCATCGTCGAGCACCTGTTTCCCAAGGACGCGGAAACTGCCGACGGCCGCATCCCGCTGGTGGGCATCGCCGGCAGCGTGGAAAGCACGGCCGTGGCGCGGCTGACGGCCTGGCTGCTGCAGCTGGCCGGCCACGCCGTGGGTCTGGCCTGCCGCGACGGCTTGTTCCTGGGCGGGCGCTGCATCGACGCCCTGGACGCCACCGACAGCGCGGTGGCCCAGCGCCTGCTGGTCAGCCGCGAGGTGGACTGCGCCGTGTTCGAGAACGGCGCGGCCACCATCCTGGACCAGGGCCTGGCCTACGACCGCTGCCGCATCGGCGTGGTGACGGACCTGGGCGGCGCCGAGACGCTGGCGCGCCACGACATCCACGAGCCCGACCAGATGCCGCGCGTGCTGCGCACGCAGCTGGACGTGGTGCTGGCCGACGGCGCCGGCGTGCTCAACGCCGACGACCCTGCGGTCGCGGCGCTGGCCGAGTTCTGCGACGGCAGTGTGGTGCTCTACGCCACCGATCCGCCCCCCCTAGCCGCGCACCGCGCCGCCGGCGGCCGCGCGCTGCGCCACGACGGCAGCACACTCTGGCTGTGCGAAGGCACGGCCGAACGCCCGCTGCGCCTGCACGCCCCTCCTGCGCTGCCCGCCGCCGTGCTGCTGCCCGCCGTGGCCGCCGCCTGGGCCCACGGCCTGTCGCCGGCGCTGCTGGCGGCCGGCATCGACACCTTCGCCGCCCACGCGGCCGCCTGAAGCGATCATCGCCATGGACATCAGCCGCATTCGCGCCCTGCGCGGCCCCAACCTGTGGAGCCGGCACACGGCCATCCAGGCCATCGTGACCTGCACGCCCGAGGAATGCGCCATCGAGGCCGGCTCGCCGCTGGAGCGCCGCTTGCGCGAGCGGCTGCCGACGGTCGGCGTGGTACGCACCGTCGGCAACTTCGACCCCATTCCGCTGGCGCGCTGGCTGGAGCGCCTGACGCTGGCCCTGCAGACCCAGGCCGGCTGCCCGGTGAGCTTCAGCCGCACGGCCGCGGCGCCCGAGCCTGGCGTGTTCCAGGTCGTCGTCGAGTACACCGAGGAGAAGGTGGGCCTGCGCGCCTTCGAACAGGCGCAGCGCCTGCTGGCGGCCGCCGCGGCCGACGAGCCCTTCGACGCCGACGCGGTCGTGGCCGAACTGCGCGCGCTGGACGAGGACATCCGCCTGGGCCCCAGCACCGGCGCCATCGTCAACGCGGCGGTGGCGCGCGGCATCCCGTACCGCCGTCTCACCGAAGGCAGCCTGGTGCAGTTCGGCTGGGGTGCGAAGCAGCGTCGCATCTGGGCCGCCGAGATCGACCGCACCGGCGCCGTGGCCGAGCAGATCGCGCAGGACAAGGACCTCAGCAAGGCCCTGCTGGCGGCGGCCGGAGTGCCGGTGCCGCGTGGCCGGCCGGTGGACAGCGCCGACGAAGGCTGGTCGGTGGCGCAGCAGATCGGCCTGCCGGTGGTGGTCAAGCCACGCGACGGCAACCAGGGCAAGGGCGTCACCGTCAACATCCAGTCGCGCGAGCACTTCGACATCGCCTACCGCGTGGCCTCGGAGACGGGCCAGCCGATGGTCGAGCAGTTCCTGCCCGGGCACGACTTCCGCCTGCTGGTGGTGGGCGACCGGCTGGTGGCCGCGGCACGGCGCGACCCGCCCTTCGTCATCGGCGACGGCCAGCACACGGTGGGCGAGCTGGTCGACGCTGTGAACGCCGACCCGCGGCGCGGCGACGGCCACGCCACGGCGCTGACGAAGGTGCGGCTGGACGACATCGCGTTCGCGCGGTTGGACCTGCAGGGCTTGTCGCCCGATGCCGTGCCCGCGGCCGGCCAGCGCGTGGTGCTGCGCAACAACGCCAACCTGAGCACCGGCGGCACCGCCACCGACGTGACCGACGACGTGCATCCCGAGGTGGCCGCACGCGCGGTATCGGCCGCGCGCATGGTGGGCCTGGAGATCTGCGGCGTGGACGTGGTCTGCGAGACCGTGGGCCAGCCGCTGGAGGCGCAGCGCGGCGGCGTCGTCGAGGTCAACGCCGCGCCTGGGCTGCGCATGCACCTGGCGCCCAGCTACGGCAAGCCGCGGCCGGTGGGCGAGGCCATCGTCGAGCGCCTGTACGCGCCAGGCGACGACGGCCGCATCCCGGTGGTGGCCGTCACCGGTACCAACGGCAAGACCACCGTGACGCGGCTCACCGCCCACCTGCTGGCCGCCGCCGGCCACCGCGTGGGCATGACGCTGACCGACGGCGTGTGGGTGGACGGCCTGTGCATCGACACCGGTGACTGCAGCGGCCCGAAGAGCGCGCGCAAGGTGCTGATGCACCCGGACTGCGATGCCGCGGTGCTGGAGACGGCACGCGGCGGCATCCTGCGCGAGGGCCTGGCCTTCGACCGCTGCCAGGTGGCGGTGGTCACCAACATCGGCGAGGGCGACCACCTGGGCCTGAACTTCATCACCACGGTGGAGGACCTGGCGGTGCTCAAGCGCACCATCGTCGCCAACGTGGCCGACAGCGGCTTTGCGGTGCTGAACGCCGCCGACCCGCACACCCTGGCCATGGCCGGCGTGTGCCCGGGCCAGGTGATCCTGTTCGCCACCGACCCGCGCCTGCCGGCGCTGGCGGCGCACCGCGCCCAGGGCCGGCGGGTGGTGACGGTGGAAGGCGGCGACATCGTCGCCATCGACGGCCCGGCCCGTGCGCGCATGC
Source organism: Rubrivivax albus (assembly GCF_004016515.1). GTDB lineage: Bacteria > Pseudomonadota > Gammaproteobacteria > Burkholderiales > Burkholderiaceae_C > Rubrivivax > Rubrivivax albus. Next base: position 103,269 of record NZ_SACT01000008.1, on the reverse strand, counting down.
CGCTGGCCGAGGTGCCGCTGACGCGCGGCGGGCGCATCGGCTTCCAGGTCGAGAACGCACTGGCCGCCGTGGGCGCGGCCTGGGGCTGCGGCCTGCCGTTCGACGCCGTGCGCGCCGGCCTGGCCAGCTTCGTCAACGACGCCGACGGTGCGCCGGGCCGCTTCAACGTGATGGACTTCGGCGGCGCCACGGTGATCGCCGACTACGGCCACAACCCCGACGCCATGCGCGCGCTGGTGCAGGCGGTGGAGGCGATGCCGGCGCAGCGCCGCAGCGTCGTCATCAGCGCCGCCGGCGACCGCCGCGACGAGGACATCCGCGCGCAGACGCAGATCCTCGGCGCCGCCTTCGACGACGTGATCCTGTACCAGGACGCGGCCCAGCGCGGCCGCGCCGACGGCGAGGTGCTGGCACTGCTGCGCCAAGGCCTGCAGGGTGTGCCGCGCACGACCACCGTCGACGAGATCCACGGCGAGTTCGCGGCCATCGACCATGCGCTGGGCCAGCTGCAGCCCGGCGACCTGTGCCTGGTGCTGGTGGACCAGGTGGAGGAGGCGCTGGCGCACCTGGCGGCGCGCCAGCGGGAGCGGCAGGCTCAGTCGGCGTAGCCGGGCAGTTCCCGGTCCAGCCGCCGCCGCAGCGCCGGCCACACCAGGGCCGAGCCCTGGCCGCGCGTGGCCACCTTGGCGGCGGCCGATGCGCCCTGGATCACCGCCGGATCCACCATGGTCAGCGGCGTGCCGCCGGCCATGGCCATCACCTGGATCTGGCACGACACCTCCAGCAGGTACATCGCCAGGAAGGCGTCAGGCACGCTGGCTCCCACGGTCAGCAGGCCATGGTTGCGCAGGATGAGGTTCGTGCGGTCGCCCAGGTCGGCCTGCAGTCGGGCCTTCTCGTCGTCGCGCACGGCCAGGCCCTCGTAGTCGTGGTACGCCAGCGAGCCCACCACCAGGCTGGCCTGCTGCGAGATGGGCAGCAGCCCGTCGCGCTGCGCGCTGACGGCCACGCCGGCGCGCGTGTGCGTGTGCAGCACGCAGGTCACGTCCGGCCGCGCGGCGTGCACGGCGCTGTGAATGACGAAGCCAGCCGGGTTGACCGGGTGCGGCGAGTCGATGACCTTGGTGCAGTGCTCGTCCACCTTCACCAGCGACGAGGCCGTGATCTCGTCGAACATCAGCCCGTAGGGGTTGATCAGGAAGTGGTGTTCCGGCCCAGGCACACGGGCGCTGATGTGGGTGAAGACCAGGTCGCTCCAGCCGTGCAGCGCCACCAGGCGGTAGCAGGCGGCGAGGTCGACGCGCAGGGCCCATTCCTCGGGGCTGACCTGGTCGCGTACACGGGGGTCGGAAAAGGCTGACATGGGAACTCCTGAAGAAGGCCGGTCGAAGGTTCAGGGCAGAGCATGCGCCGTGGCCGGCAGGCTGTGAAGCCCGATCGGGGATGACCCGAGGGCGCGTCGGGCGCCAATGGCCGTCAGGTGCGCCAGATGCGGGGCGGGTGGGCGTCCAGCGCCCAGGCGGTGCGCCGCCAGGCGGCACGGACGGCCTGCAGCAGCTGCATCGCCGGCTCCACCCGCGGCGCCAGCGCCCGCAGCAGGACCAGGCGCGGGTCCGTGGACGTAGCGCCGGCGGTCACGCCGGGCGCGGCAGGCTGCTCGCGTGCCACCGACAGCAGGGCGTCGCGCTGTTCCGCCGGCCAGTCGGTGCCCGAGGCGATCCAGGCCGTGGCCAGCACGCGCTGCCCGGCCCAGCCGAGTGGCGAGTCGAGCAGCCGGGTGTCGGTGCCGTCCACCGTGCCCTGTTCCAGCCACACGCCCGGCCAGTGCAGCTGCTGCGTGAAGCGGCCGTGGTCGAAGGCCTCGCCACCGGCCGGCAGGCCCAGCGCCAGCACGTCCCAGCCGATCATCTGGGCGCCCGGGGCCAGGTCCAGGTGAACCTCGTTGCGCGCCTGGCAGCCGCGGTAGGCGATGGTCTCCAGCGGCAGCCATTCCAGGCGGGCGCCGTCGTCCACGCGCAGCCGCGCCTGCTGCACGGCCTGCGGGCCGGCACTGCGGTAGAACTTGGCGGCCCCCGGTGTCGTGACCAGGGCATGCGTGCCGGCCTCGGCCTGCAGGTCGGTCACCAGGCTGTCGCCGCCCACGATGCCACCGGGCGGATGCACCACCACGTGGTGGCAGACATCCGGTCCCTCGGGGTAGAGCGCCTGCAGCACGCGCAGCGGACCTTCATGACGGTCGTGCGCCACCGTGCGCCCGCCGTCGCGCCGGTAGTGCAGCGCCAGATGGGCGGACCAGACCATGCGGGCAGTGTATCGACGCAGGGCTCAAGCACGCCGTGCCGCCGCCGATATGCATGAGATCGGCCAATCGCCGGATGCAAGGGAGAACGGTCCATGAATCGCTGGATGACCTCGACGATGGGCGTGCTGGCTGCCATCTGTGCGCTGTCCGCCAAGGCCGGGTTGCCGCTGTTGTCGGAGGACGCCGGCGTGCTGGGCGGTGGCGAATGCGAACTCGAGGCCGTGGCCGCCTCGGCCCGCGAAGGCGGCGCCGGCGCGCACGAGCACGCGCTGGGCGTGGCCTGCGGCACGGGGCGCGACTGGCAGTGGGGCCTCGGCGTCGCCCGGGCGCGGGCCGACGGGCCGTTGGCCAAGGGGTTGTCGGTGGGCGGCAAGGTCCTGCTGTGGGCGCCGTCCGAGGACGCTGCGGTCGTACTGGCGCCCACCCTGGGCTGGGCCGACGACGGCAGCGGCTGGCGCCATGTCGGCCAGGACTTCAACCTCGTCTACAGCGGCCCGCTGGCCGCCGACTGGACGTTGCACCTGAACCTCATCCACAGCCGCGACCGCGAGGCCGATGCGCGCAGCACCGGCTGGTCGCTGGCCGCGGAGCACGCCGGCCTCGCCGTCGGCGGCTGGGTGCTGGCGCCGATGGGCGACCTGGCCGGCGACGACCGCGCCGCACCCTGGTGGAACCTGGGGTTGCGCGCGACGGTGGTCGCCGACCGGCTCTGGCTGGCCGTGTCCTACGCGCGCCAGATCGACCCTGCGCGCGCGCGCCTGGCCACCTTCAGCGTGAAGCTGGCGTTCTGACCCCGGCGCGGCCGGTTCAGGGCCGGACCAGCACCTTGCCGGGCGCCCCGGCTTCGACCGCCTCGTGGGCGGCCGCGATGTCGTCCAGGGCATGCACGATCGGCGCCGGGTGGCGCAGCGTGCCGCGCTGAAGCAGGTCCGTCACGCCATCGATCGTCACGCGCAGCGCGTCGTCCGGTAGCCGGTAGACGATGAAGAAGCGCACGTCGACGAAGCCCAGGATCAGCGGCCGGAACGGCAGGGCCATGTCGGCCTGACCGGAACCGTAGACCACCACCTGGCCGCCGAAGGCCAGCCAGTCGCCCCAGTGGCGGGCGTTGGCGGCGGCATCCACCTCCACGATGGCGTCGGCGCCGCGGCCGCCGGTGAGCGACTTCACGCATGCGGCCACGTCCTCGCGCCGGTAGTCGATGGTGGAGTCGGCACCGGCCGCGCGCGCCAGCGCGGCCTTGGCCTCGCTGCTGACGATGGCGATCACGCGCGCCCCGGCGGCGCGTGCCAGCTGCGTTACGTACAGGCCCACCGCCCCGGCGGCGCCGGGCACCAGCACCGTGCGGCCCAGCAGCGACCCCAGCTGCGCCACGGCGTGGAAGGCCGTCATCAGCGGGATGCCGATGGAGGCGCCGGCCTCGAAGGAGACGCCCTCGGGCAACGGCACGGCCTGGCGTGCCGGCAGCGCGATGGCTTCCGCGGCCGTGCCCATCGCACGCTCCCACTGCCCGTTCCACAGCCACACCCGCTGGCCCACGCGCGCCGGGTCCACGCCAGCGCCGACCGCATCGATGGTGCCGGCGCCGTCGCTGTGCGGCACCACCATCGGCCAGGGCAGGCCCGGGCGGGCGCGGGTCTTCACGTCCGACGGGTTGACGCCTGAGCAGGCCACGCGCACGCGCACCTCACCCGGGCCGGGTGCGGGCAGAGGCAGGTCTTCGAGGTGCAGCACCTCGCGGGCGGGGCCGGGTTGGCGGTAGACGGCGGCTTTCATGGCGGGCTTCGATGGCAATGGATCAGACCGGCATGATCGCTCAGTGCAGCGGCGACAGCGTGGCGCAAGCGCGGCTGCGGAGGCTGCATCGGGGCTCGCGGGATGACCGCTTCCGACCCTCAGCCGACATTCACTGACCTGATCTCGCCACCCTGAAGCTGCCGGTAAGATGCCCAGCAGTCACCCGAAGGAAGCCCCGCAGCGGAGGGCACACGCTGCGGGCAGCACGCAGGGCGATTGAGGCGCAGCGCGCAGCCCGCGCCCGACCGAGGTGACAATCTAGGGGTCCTTGAGCGCAAGTCTTTAGCCGGTAGCCCCAGCGGCCGCCCGGTGGCGTCCTGCTCCGCATTGATCCCGGTATCGTGGGCCATCGCGGCCACCAAGGTTCGGGGTGCCAGGCTGCGATCAATGAGCGTTTGCTTGAAAGCATCAGAGGGCCGACGCCGGGTGTCCTTGGGCTTGGTGACTCGCTGCCCGTCCATGAGTTGCACCTGCCGGTCAAGTGCAAACCTACAAGCGGGGCACGGACCCTCAGATCCTGCACATCGCCGGCCAGTGACGCAATTCGGCCGTAAGGCCACGCTTGCTCTAGCGTTTGAAATTGAGTGGGGCCCTGAATGCGATGACTTGGCCTGTCTTCTCGAGTTCCAGCAGCGCTGACATGCCTTCGTCGTGCTCTTCGATTGCCGTCAGTCGAAAGTCGGCTCCCGGCGTGAGTACTGGTTTCGGAAGGACGATCGTGACTGCACCAAGGTACCGGAAGTCCGCCAGGGCCCGCTTGTCGATAGCCAACCTCCGATTGCCTTCCCTGTCGCCTGCGACCTCATGGTACGTGAAGACGGATTCACCGACACACACTGCCTTCACCGGCAAACTTCGCTTCAGATAGAAGGCTCGCTCATCCACCATGAACGGCACGCCAGCATCGATGTCCAGCGAGCCGGCATACGGCACCTTTTGCCAACTGGAAAGCCACCCCGTCCCTTCGGGACATCCGACATTCATGCGGCGTGTCCTCTCTAAGCGCATGGCTTCAGCGCGGGCCAATGCCAGCGCGAGTGCTTGAAGTCGTCCCGACTGGCCAGGCACATCCAACGATGGCTCGCTCCTGGGTACGCCGGACTCGCCCAGAAAAGTTGCCATGACCGGGCCCTTCGACTCGTCATTCCGCCTCTTCATTTCCTGCTCGTGCCTGGTGTTGAACACCGCCGCACGAGATGCCTGCGGGCCCAGGGCTAGTGCCTGTTCGAGCATCTCCCTCGGCTGCTCGCCTGGGCGAGGGAGGGTGGCGTAGTCCGGACAGTATCCGTTTCCATAGCCACGATCCTTCGTCCACGTGAACCGAAACGGCTCGTCGCCGGGTTGACCCGTTTCCAGTGAAACGGTGATCGCGTACTTGTTCTGCGGCGTCCCTGGATCGACGACGAGAGTTGCAGCCGGTGGCCCCACCGCGGGGACCGACGTCAAGACAAGTTCATCACCGGCGAACGCGAACGAGTAGTCGCGACCGGCCGCCCTTACGGTCGGAATACCCCAATTCAGCAGATCGCGCACATCGTTGAACGGATAGGCCAACCTGCTGCTGCCATCGAGGGTCCGGACTTCCAGCGGCCCGTCCCCGAGCGCAGTCGACTCCCCCGCGCGCGGCTGCTCGATGTTGCAAACGGCACCTCGCTTGAAGGCAACTTGGCGAAGTCGCTCACCGTCAGCGGTGTTGGCTCTCAGTCGATCGTGAAGTGCGAGTGCGCCGGCAAACAAGATGAACCCGAGGCACAGGGCCAAGCCCCACTGGCGCATTTCCGCGCTCGGCGCCCGGCGATCGGCATGCAATTCGATCTGACGGGTCCCGGCGGCAGCGACTAGCAGCAACGTTGCTGAGTACCAAACCACGAAGCCCCATCCGAGGCCAAAGACACCAACGGCACCGCCGGCCTCATTGAGAGGAACCTTCACGAACGTGATCGTTTGCAGGGGAAGCGCTGCTGCAAGAAGCGACGACCAGACCGCCGAACGCTTGCCTAGAAGCAGAGCGACACTGATCAGGAAGAACAGGTTGGCATACCAGGCGAAGTTGACCATGAGAGGGCCGAGCCAACCGATGGCGAGCACGTGAGCACCGCTGTACGCACGCTGGTTGACATCCACGAAGCCGTTGAGCCCTAGTGAAATCAGCCATGCCAGCAGCGCGAACCCCGTAAGTGTCCTTGCCGACGGCCAAAGGCGGAATGGCAGTGGACGCGTGCTCGCTGGCAATGTGTCTTGACTCAAGCGCCCCTCACTTGGCCATGCTTGGCGCCAATGAACCGAGCACGGACAATGCAAGTCCGATTGTCACAGCGCTGCAAAGTCGCCGCTTGGCATCCACGGTGCGCTCGTAGGGGTCAAGCGGGTCAGCGACGAGGAGTGGAATCGAGCGCTGTTGCAAGCGAACGGCAACGTGGCGGCTGAGTGGACGGGTGTTCACGTTGGCTGAGAGTTTGCTTTCGAAATGTCGCTGTGGTGCCAAGATCACCGCTCGACGTCTTCCCGATTCTCGACTCGTGAGCGGGCCTATCGCCGGGGATGTTTTGAGACATTCGAGGCGTCAGGGCGGGAAGATTTGGACGGCGCGGTCCTAACCTGCGGCCCTGTGGCCAGCACGACCCACCACCAAACTGTGCTCATCTGCACGAGGAAATTGGGGGGCGGATCTCAGCTTCCGGCCTGTCCTCACCCCGTGCGGCTTGGATGCCGTGGCTGTCACCGACGCACCTCTCACGCGGTGGCCGTAGAGGGTCCGATCTCACCCCGACTGTTGAGGTGTGTCGGAAAAATTCTCACGGTCGATGGCTTGGCGGAATGGGGAAATGGCCACTGAATGCCTACCCGGAGGCTGCCCGTCACCAGCGACAGCAACTGGCCGGGTCGAGCCACAGGCGGCCCCAGACTCGACGCCCGAAACCTGTCGCTCAACTACTCGCCGAGGCCACGAACGGGTGAGCGGGGCGACCGACCGGTAGTGGCCGAGTCGGGCCGGCGAGCGGTCCGGACTCATCGCCGCAAAGCCGTCATCCGAGGCCTCGTCGCTGCCGAAGTTGGGAGCGCCGGGCGACCGGCCGCTGATGGCCGAGCGCCGTCATCGACTCGCAGCATCCATTGGGAGGTCCATCCCCGTGCGCATGCGGGTCGAGCCTGTAGGACGACAACAGCCGATCCAGCTACCCGATGGTGCCGACCTATGTGCCGCGCTGCGGTGACTTCCAGAACGCCCGATGCAATGAGGCGACCTCGTCATGCACCGCTGCCACCGGTCCGATCACCTGCACCGCCTTCTGCCCGCGCGCGAACACCTCGCGGCAGGGCAGGTCCAGCGTTGGGTTCTCCGGGTGCGCGCCGGTGAGCGCCAGCAGGTCGGATTCCGCCATGCCGTAGACCAGCCGCCCGATGTGCGCCCAGTACTGCGTGCCGGCGCACATGGCGCAGGGTTCCACCGTGGTCACCAGCGTGCAGGGCCAGAGTTCGTCCGGCGTGAAGCGCTCGGCAGCCCGTCGCGCCAGCACCGCCTCGGCATGGTTGACGGCGTCGACGTTGCCCTGTGTCATCAGCACCGTCTCGCCGTCCGCCGCCACCAGCAGCGCGCCGAAGGGGTGGTGGCCGGCGTCCAGCGCCGCCTGCGCGATGGCGTTGGCCGCCCGCAGGTGGCGCAGGGCCTGCTCTTCGGTCATGGCGTGCTCTGGCTCAGGCCGCCTGCGAGCCGCGGTGCGCCCAGCCGGTGGTGCGCTTCTCGATCCAGCTGAAGAACTCGTACATCGCCATCGCCATCGCGCCGATGGTCACCAGCCCGGCAAAGGCCAGCGGCATGCGCTGCTGGCTGCCGGCGGTCTGCATCAGGTAGCCGATGCCGCTGTCGCCCGCGGTCATCTCCGCCAGCACGGTGCCCACGAAGGCCAGCGTGATGGCGATCTTCAGGCTGCCGTAGAAGTAGGGCATCGAGCGCGGCAGGCCCACCTTGACCAGCACGTCCCAGCGGCGGGCGCCGAGCACGCGCAGCACGTCCTCCAGCTCCGGCTCCAGCGTGGCCAGGCCGGTGGCGATGTTCACCGTGATGGGGAAGAAGCTGATCAGGAAGGCGGTCAGGATGCCCGGCCCCAGGCCGATGCCGAACCAGACCACCAGGATGGGCACCACCGCCGCCTTGGGCACGGCGTTGAAGGCCACCATCAGCGGGTAGAGCGCGGTGTAGGCCAGGCGCGAGCTGCCGATCAGGAAACCCAGCAGCACGCCGACCACGATGCTCAGTCCGAAGCCCAGCATCGTGACCCAGAAGGTCTTCCATGCGGCTTCCAGCAGCGGGCCCTTGTACTCGGCGAAGTCCTTCGCGATCTGCCAGGGGCTGGGGAAGATGAAGTCGGGGATGTCGAAGCCGGCGACGATGATCTGCCACAGCAGCAGCACCGCGGCCAGCACCACCAGCGGCGACCAGCGCTCCATGTTCCGGGTGATCTTCATTGCGGCACCGCCACGCCTTCTTTCCGCATCGCCCCGATGTGACCGCGCAGCTCGTGCACGATGTCGGTGAACTTCGGCGTGTAGGTCACTTCCAGGTCGCGCGGGCGCGGCAGGTCGATCTCGCGCTTGACGACGAAGCGGCCCGGGCTGCGGCTCATGCAGTACACGGTGTCGGCCAGGAAGACGCTCTCGCGCAGGTCGTGCGTCACCAGGATCACGTTGAACTTCTGCGCCGCGTGCAGGTCGCGCAGCGCGCACCAGAGTTCCTCGCGGGTGAAGGCGTCCAGCGCGCCGAAGGGTTCGTCCAGCAGCAGCATCTTGGGCTCGTGCACCAGCGCGCGGCAGATGCTGGCGCGCTGCTGCATGCCGCCGCTGAGCTGCCAGGGGTACTTGTCCTCGTAGCCGGCCAGGCCCACGCTGGCCAGCAGATCGCGGGCGCGCGCCTCGAACTCCTTGCGCTTGCTGCGGAACTGGCTGCGGTAGGGCTCGACGATCTCCAGCGGCAGCAGCACGTTGTCCACCGTGGTGCGCCAGGGCAGCAGGCTGGGCGCCTGGAAGGCCATGCCGCTGATCTTCAATGGCCCGGTCACCGGCTCGCCGCCGATGGTGATGCGCCCGCGGCTGGGCATCTTCAGCCCCGTGGTCAGCTTCATGAAGGTGGACTTGCCGCAGCCCGAGGGCCCGACGATGGCGATGAACTCGCCTTGCTCCACCTGCAGGGAGATGTCCTCGACGGCGTAGTGCCCGGCGCGCTCCAGCTCGTCGTTGTAGGCGAGCCAGACATTCTGGAAGTCGACGAAGGCCACGCGCCTACTTCTTCGGCGGGAGGATGTTGAGCTGCGCCTTTGCCGGCAGGAAGGCGTCGGTCCACACGGCCGTGGGGTCGATGCGCGTCTTCGTGTTGAACGCGTCCGACACCTGCGACGCCATCAGGGCCAGGCGCCCGGGCACCACGACGCCGAAGCCCTCGGCACGTGCATCCGGGCTGGCGACGACGGCGTCGATGGCCATGCGCAGCCGGCGCTTCTCCAGGTCGACGTTGATGATGCCGTCGCGCGCCTTGACGTAGTCGATGGCCGGGTCGGGGTTGGCCATCACTTCCTTGGCCCCCTTGGCGAAGGCGGCCAGGAAGGCCTTCACGGCTTCCGGCTTCTCGGCGATGAGCTTGGGGCTGGCGATGATGGCGTTGCCATAGAGCTTCACGCCGTGCTCGCCGTAGGGCAGCACGACGATGTCGGCCGGCTTCACGCCGCGCGCCTCGAGGTTGAGGATGGAGGTGAACGAGAAGCCGGTGATGGCGTCCACGTCGCCGCGCACCAGCATGGTCTCGCGCAGCGGCGGGTCCATGCTCGTCCACTTGACGCTGCCGATGCCGTTGGCCTTGGCGAAGATCGGGAAGGCCTTGCGCCCGGCGTCGAAGCCCGGGGCGCCCAGGTTCCTGCCGTTCAGGTCGCCCGGCTTGGTGATGCCGCTCTTCTTGAGCGCCAGCGCCGCGGCGGGCGTGTTGTTGTAGACCATCATCACCGCCACCGGCTTGTTCGGCGCGTCGGGGTTGTTGGCGTGGAACTCCATCAGCGCCGCCATGTCGGCGAAGCCCATGTCGTAGGTGCCCGAGGCCACGCGGGTGACGGTGCCGCCGCTGCCGTTGCCGGCGTCGATGCTCACGTCCAGGCCGGCGGCCTTGTAGTAGCCCTTGGCGGCCGAGGCCAGGAACAGGGCCGACGGCCCCTCGAAACGCCAGTCGAGCTGGAACTTGATGGGGGTCTGGGCCAGCGCGGGGGCACTCAGCAGCGGCAGGGCCGCGGCGGCCAGGGCGGCCGCGAAGGTGCGTCGGGAGGTGGACAGCAGGGGCATGGAACGGGCTCCGGAAGGGTCTCGGTGAACAATGACGACAGCCACAGCAAATTCTGTGCGCAGTCGATGCACCCGGCCCATCGGGTGAATCCGCGTTGTGCGCCGGTCTGGTGCGTGGAAGCGCGGGCGCCAGGGTGATGCGGGGTTGCATGCCCCGTGCAGGTGCGCTGTCCGGCCGGCCCGCACTGCGGGAGAATCGCGGCGGAGCCTGACCATGCCCATCTACGAATACACCTGCCGCGACTGCGGCCACCCCTTCGAGACCCTGGTGCGCACCGGCACCGTGCCGGCCTGCCCGCACTGCCGTTCGCAGGTGCTGGACAAGCGGCTGTCGGCGCCGGCGGCGCTGACCACCTCGGCCACCTACGCTGCGCCGATGGCGCCGTCGGCCTGCGGTGCGTGTGGCCACCCCGGCGGGCCCGGCGCCTGCCGCTTCGACGCCTGACCCGCGGGTTCAGGTCTTCGTGGCCGCCGTGACGGCGATGCCACGGAACTGCCCCGCCGCCGGCGCGGCAGCGGGCGTTGCCGGCCGCGGCCAGCGCTTGGGGTCCAGCCGATGCAGCAGCTCGGCCTCGCGCGCCCGCGCCAGCGCCACGTTGGCGATCTTCACGTGGCCGAAGCCGCGCATCGTCTGCGGCAGCGTCGCGATCTGCGTGGCCAGTGTGCGGTTGTCGGCGTTCAGCAGCGGCAGCAGTTCGTCCACGCGCTGCAGGAAATCGTCGATCAGCGTGCGCTCCATGCGACGCTCCGCGGTGCGGCCGAAGAGGTCCAGGGCCGTGCCGCGCAGCCGCTTGCCCCTGGCCAGCCAGCGCATGGCCGGCAGCAGCCAGGCGCCCAGGCGGATCTTCTGCGGCGGCTTGCCGTCGCGGCCGCGGGTCAGCAGCGGCGGCGCCATGTGGAACTCGATCTGCAGGTCGCCTTCGAACTGCGCCTGCAGTTTCTCCAGGAAGCGGCCGTCGCTGTACAGCCGCGCCACCTCATACTCGTCCTTGTAGCTCATCAGCTTGAGCAGGCTCTTCGCCACCGTGGTGGTGAAGGGCAGGGCAGCGCCCTCGGCCGGTGCCGGCAGCGCCATCTCGGTGCGGCGCACGCGCTGGATCACGGCGTCGAAGCGGGCGGCCCAGGCGCGGTCCTGCCAGCCGGTGAGGTGGGCCATGGCGTGGCCGAGGAAGACGTCCAGCGGCTCGTCGGCCGGTGCCGGCTCCGGCGCCTCGCGCAGGGTCTGCAGTGCGGCCGGGTCGGCGGCGGCCAGGCGGCCGAGCGCGAAGGCCAGCAGGTTGCTCTGCACCGCCACGCCGTTGAGTTCGATGGCGCGCTGCAGCGCCGGCAGCCCCACCGGCACCAGGCCACGCTGCCACGCGATGCCCAGGGCGACGATGTTGCTGACGATGGTGTCGCCCAGGAAGTCCTCGGCCAGGGTCTGGGCGTCGAAGGTCTCGACCGCATCATCCCCGGCGGCGAAGCGCAGCTTGGCCAGCAGCTCGGGCACGCGCAGCGTGGCGTCCGGGTTCTTCAGCGACTCGGCCACCGGGACCTCGTGCACGTTGGCCAGCACGCGGGTGCGGCCGTGGCGCACCGTCTGCAGCGCGTCGGGGCTGGCGCCGACGACGAGGTCGCAGGCGAGGATGGCGTCGGCCTGCTGGGTGTCGATGCGCACCTGGTTCAGCCGCTCCGGCACGTCGGCCCAGCGCACGAAGCTCAGCACGCTGCCGCCCTTCTGCGCAAAACCCATGAAGTCGAGCACGCTGGCGCTCTTGCCTTCCAGGTGGGCGGCCATCGCGATCACCGCGCCCACGGTCACCACGCCGGTGCCGCCGACGCCGGTGACCAGCAGGTCGTACGGCCCGGTCCAGGTGTGCGGGGCCGGTTCGGGCAGCGCCGCCACGCGGGCCAGGAAGGCGGCCGTGCCGTTGACCAGCGCGCCGCTCTTCTTGCGCAGCTTGCCGCCGCTGACGCTGACGAAGCTGGGGCAGAAGCCGTTGGCGCAGCTGTAGTCCTTGTTACAGGCGCTCTGGTCGATGCGCCGCTTGCGACCCAGCGGGGTTTCCAGCGGCAGCACGGCCACGCAGTTGCTCTGCACGCCGCAGTCGCCGCAGCCCTCGCAGACGTCGTCGTGGATGTAGAGCCGCTCCGCCGGGTCGGCCATCTCGCCCTTCTTGCGCCGGCGGCGCTTCTCGGCGGCGCAGGTCTGCTCGTAGATCAGCACCGTCACGCCCTCGATCTCGCGCAGCCGGCGCTGCACCTCGTCGAGCTCCTCGCGCGGGTGGAAGCTGGTGTCGGCGGGGAAGCGGTCGCGGATCGGCCCGAACTGCTCGATGTGGTCGCTAACCACGGCCACGGCCTTGACGCCCTCGCTCTCCACCTGGCGCGCGATGGCGTCCACGCTGATCACGCCGTCCACCGGCTGGCCGCCGGTCATGGCCACCGCGTCGTTGAACAGGATCTTGTAGGTGATGGTGGCCCTGGCCGCCACCGCCTGGCGGATGGCGAGGTAGCCGGAGTGGTAGTAGGTGCCGTCGCCCAGGTTCTGGAACACGTGCGGGCGGCGCGTGAACATGCTGTGGCTCACCCAGTCCACGCCTTCGCCGCCCATCTGGATCAGGCCGCCGGTGTGGCGGTCCATCCAGCTGGCCATGAAGTGGCAGCCGATGCCGGCGCGGGCTTCCGAGCCCTCGGGCACCCGGGTGCTGGTGTTGTGCGGGCAGCCGGCGCAGAAGTAGGGCAGGCGCTTGACGGCGTCCCCGGCGTTGCTGAGCAGTTCCGGCGGCGTGAAGTCGCGCACGTGCGCGAGGTGACGGTCGAAGCCCGCCAGATGGCGCGCGAACCACTGGGCCACGATCTCGATCAGCCGCGACGGCCGCAGCTCGCCGACGTCGCTGACCAGCGGCCGGCCCTCGGCGTCGGTCTTGCCCAGGATGCGCGGGCGCACGGGTGCGTTGTAGAACAGCGTGCGCAGCTGGCGCTCGACGATGGGCGCCTTCTCCTCGATGACCAGCAGCTCCTGCAGGCCGTCGGCGAAGGCCTGCATGCGCGTGATCTCGATCGGGAAGCTCAGACCCACCTTGTAGACGCGCACGCCGGCGGCGGCCAGCATCTCCGGCGTGATCTCCAGCCGACGCAGCACCTCCATGAAGTCGTAGTGCGCCTTGCCCACGGTGACGATGCCGAAGCGCGCCTGCGGCGCGACGATGACGTCGCGGTCGATGCTGTTGACCCTGGCGAAGGCCGCCACCGCCGCGAGCTTGTCCTTCAGCCGCGTCTCGATGCGCAGCGACGGCAGGTCGGGCCAGCGGTAGTGCAGGCCGTCGGCCGGCGCCTGGTGGCCGGTGGCGGCGCGCACGGTGTCGACATCCGCCCAGCTGGCCACGCGGGCGTTGATGCGGTCCAGGTCCACGGTGGCGCCGCTCTCCACCACCTCCGACAGCGCCGTGAAGCCCACCCAGTTGCCGCTGAAGCGCGACAGCGCCCAGCCGTAGAGGCCGAACTCCAGGTACTCCGCCACGTTGCCCGGCGCCACCACCGGCATGTGCCAGGCCTGGAACACGTCGTCGCTCTGGTGCGGCATCGAGCTGCTGACGCAGCCGTGGTCGTCGCCGGCCACCACCAGCACGCCGCCGTGCGGGCTGGAGCCGTAGGCGTTGCCGTGCTTGATGGCGTCGCCGGCGCGGTCCACGCCCGGGCCCTTGCCGTACCAGAGCGCGAACACGCCGTCGTGCGTGCGCTCGGGGTCGCTCTCCACGCGCTGCGTGCCCAGCACCTGGGTGGCGCCGAGTTCCTCGTTGACCGCAGGAACGAAGCGGATGCCGGCCTCGGTGAACTTCCCGCCGGCCTTCCAGATGGCCTGGTCCAGCATGCCCAGCGGGCTGCCGCGGTAGCCGCTGACGAAGCCGGCGGTGTTCAGCCCGGCGGCAGCGTCGCGCGCACGCTGCATCAGCAGCAGGCGCACCAGGGCCTGGGTGCCGGTGAGGAAGACGGCGCCCGATGGCGCCCAGAGGTTGTCGGAGAGCTGGTAGCCGGGGCGCTGCAGGGCGGTGGACATGCGCTGCTCCTTGAGCCGGATCAAAGCAGCGAGGTTAGACCCATCGCGCGCGAATGTCGTCCTTCGTTTCCCGTGTCCGGGTCAGAATCGAGGAACAGCGTTCTCGAAAATCGACATGAGTGAGGAAATCGATCTCGACCGCGCCAGCCGCCAGATCCTGGCCGAACTGCAGCGCGACGCCCGCCAGACCGTGCAGCAGTTGGCCGAGCGGGTGGGGCTGTCGGCCACGCCCTGCTGGAAGCGCGTCAAGGCCATGGAGGCCGCCGGCGTGATCCGCGGCTACACGGCGCTGGTGGACCGCGCCAAGGTGGGCCTGGGCCTGCGCGTGGTGGTGGAGGCCAACCTTCAGCAGCACAGCGAGGCCGCGGTGCGCCGCTTCGAGGCGGCGGTGGCCACCAGCCCGCAGATCGTGCAGTGCGTCAGCACCACCGGGCAGGCCGACTACATCCTCACCGTGCTGGCCGCAGACATCGCGGCCTACGAACGCTTCCTGCACGACGTGCTGTTCAAGCTGCCAGGCATCACGCACGTGCGCTCCAGCATCGTGCTGCGCGAGGTGAAGGCGGAGACGCGGCTGCCGGTGCAGGATGGATGAGATGCAGCCGGGCTCAGCCGGAGCAATGGACTTCGACGCGGCGGTTCAACGCGCGGCCGGCTTCGTCGTCGTTGCCTGCGATCGGCCGGCTCTCGCCCAGACCCGCCGCGGTCAACCGTGACGCGGCGATACCCTGCTTTACCAGAGCATCGACCACCGCCTGTGCCCGCCGTTTCGACAAGGCCTGGTTGTAGTCGGCCGCCCCTTCGCTCGAGCTGTGACCTTCGATGCGCACGGTGCGCCCGGCGTCGGCGGCCAGCCCGCGTTGCAGCGCGGACAGCACCGGTGCCGACTCCGCCCGAAGCGTTGCCGCGTCGAAGTCGAAGCGGATGCCGTGGATCACCGAGCCGCAGCCCAGCGCCGGCTTGGCCGGCGCATCGCAGACCGGCGGCTTGCGGGGCGCGCCGCGCTCGGCGACGAACAGCTTGAAGGGCGCGCCATTGGTCGAGCGCAGCAACTGGAGCCGCTGGGTGCCCAACTGCGACGCGATGAACGAACTGGCCACACCCGTCCGGGGATCACGGCCAGTGGCGAACAGCACCGGGCCGCTGACCGTGCCCTCGAGCCGGCTGGCCTGATCGAAGCAGCCGGAGACGACGGCGCTGTCCTGCTGCAGGACCATCGCCACACCGCGCCCGGACCAGGGGCCGCCGAAACCGTCGGCCGGCGATGCCGCCGACTGCGTGCCTTCGCCGATGATCTCACTGAATTCGAGGAAGAGCTTTGGACGTGCCGCGTCCAGTGCGCCCGCAAGCTCGAGCTTCACCCAGCGCACGGCATCGCGCCGGTGGATCGTCAGTTCGGTCTGCTCGCCCGTGCGGGCATGAGCGGCGAGCGTGGCCGATGCCAGCTTCTCGAAGCCTTGCGTGTCCGACACGGACGAGCCCCAGACGATCACGTCGCGCACGAAGGTCTGCGACGGACTGGGGGTTTCCAGCACCATCGGCACCGCCAGGCGTTCGAAGACCGTGGGCGCGGGCAGCGCGTAGACGAAGGCCACGCGGGTGTCGGCAGGCACCGCGGTCGAGATGGCCCGCACCCCCGGTGAACCGTCGATGGCGGCGATGGCATGTTCGATGCCGACGCGGGCGGTCGCCGGCGCCTCGACGCGAAGCGGCACGGTTCCGGCGGCAAAGCTCAGCAGGTCGGGCCGAGCTGGTGCCTGCCCGGCACCGAAGGCCGGTGATGCGCACAGCACGCACAGCGTCGACAAGGCGCCCCAGACTGCCAAAGCAGGGCGCAACACAGGCCGGAGATGGCGGAACGCCGCAGCAGGCGGTCTCACGCCCGTCCCTCGGCCAGCGCCTTCAGGTTGACCAACCCGGCATCGAAGTCGGGGCCCACCAGGCGGTCCATGAACAGGCCGAACCAGCGGCCGACCAGGTTGTCCATGGTGCCGTGCATGCGCCAGGTGACGCGGGTGGCGGCGCCGTCGGGCTCCACGGTCAGATCGCCCTGGCTGGGAGCGAAGCCCTCGATGCGCAGTTCGTAGGCCACGCGCTGCGGGGGCTCGGCGGCGGTCAAGGTCATCGCGCCGTTGCCCTGGCTTTCGCTGGTCCAGGACCAAGCGGCGCCGGCACCGCGGGTCGCTCCGGTCTCGGTGACCTTCATCTGCGGGTCCCTCCGGTACCACACGCCCCAGCGTGCCCAGCCGGCGGACGAGTCGATCAGCGCATAGACCCTCTCCGGCGACGCCTGCACCTGCACCGATCGGCTCACCGCATAGGCCGGATCGATCAGCAATGCGCCGCCCAAGACGGCGGCGACGAGGAGCACGACCAGGCCGAGGGCGATCTTGACGAGCTTCATGGCGTTGCATCCTGGATGACGATGCGCCGATGGTGGCCGTGGCCGGCGGAGTGGTCAACAGGCGCAGGCCGCCAGGTCGGGCCTGCGTTCAGGCCGTGCCGACGCAGGCATTCACCAACTCGCGCAGCGCGGCCTGAGAGCCGATGCCCAGTGCGCGGTAGGCCTTGCGGGCGTGGTCCACCACCGTGGCCGGTGCCACGCCGAGGCGGCGGCCGATCTCCGCCTGCGTGAGGCCGGCGTACAGCCCGCGGCAGACCGCCATCTGCCCGGCCGAGATCGGCAACGCGCGCAGCGCCCGGTCCAGCGCCACGCGATGCGGCTCGAGGCGCTGCAGTGTCAGCTGCGCCAGAGGTTCGGCGCCCGCCTGCGCGGGCCGCAGCAACTCGCCGCGTGCCACGAACTGCCCGGCCGGCGTCTCGTGCACGATGGACGGCGGTGGTGCCAGCGTGGCGGCCGCGCGGCCCTCGGACGTGGCCATCGTGGCAGCCCGCTCGCGAAGGCGCAGCAGCAGCATCGGCACCATCGGCTCGCCCAACTGCAGCAAGGGCCGTGATAGCCGGTCGCGCGAGGCGCCACCGGCAGCCATCAGCAGCAGCCGCTCGGCGCCTGCGCTGGCGTGGCAGACCTTTCCATCCAGCGTCAGCAGCAGCGTCTGGGGCGGCTCACGGCCCGGCAGGTGTCGCTCGTGGGCGACCGCCACGCCAGCCGCCACCAACCCGGCTGCGAAGGCCGGCAGCACGGCGGCCACGTGCCGTTCATCGAGTAACGAGAAGCGGCGCTCGCCAGGCCCGCGGTACAGGACCAACGAGCCCAGAAGCCGACCGTCGGCCGTGCGCACCACGGCCTCGAGCCGCGTTCGCAGGCCCTGGGGGCGCCAGATCTCGTTGTACAGCGCGCTGGCGTAGAAGCGGGCGTGGTCGAGTTCGTCGGCGCGCCGGATGCCTGCCGGGCAGCGGCTGAGGCTGTCGAAGGCCGGCATCACCTCGGTCTCTCGGCGGTTGTGGAATTCGTCGAAGTACAGCTGCGCGATCCGGGTATCGATCGGCCCTTCGATGAAGTAGCGCACAAGGCGCCCCTGCTCGTCCGTCCAGTCGAACAGGTTGCGCGAACTCGGCACCAGGGCGTGGAGGGCCTCCAGGAACGCCGGTACCAGCACCTCGGGGTGCAGGCCGAGGCCGCACAGGGCCTTCAGAGACTGCAACGACTGAAACGACTGCAGCGAGCGCAAGGGGCGGGATGGTGTGCCGGTCATTCAAAAGAGTGTTCCGGGCGACCAGACCGCCGAAATCCTCAGACCTGACGAAGCCGGGGCGCCCGAAGTCGTCCCGCGCCCCCTGCGCGGGGGGCGCCGGCCGGGATGCGGCTGGCAACACTGCGTGGCAGCGGTGCCGGGGGCGACACATGCGCCCAGGGCACCCGGAACGACGCCCCTCCAGATCCACACCCACCGGAGCCGACATGAACCCCACCACCGTTCCCGCGCCGACCGCCACCGACTCGGGGCAGGCTGCTTCCGTGGCGACCCCTGCCGCTGCGGCGTTCAACCCTGGCACGGCCCCGTTGACGCTCGAGCAGAACACGCTGGCGCTGCTCGACCGTGCCTGCACTCAGGTGCTCGGCGGCGAGGCCGCCGCGGCCTTCCGGCTCCTGACGCCGCGGCTGTCGGCGCTGTGGAGCGAGGCCCGCGCCACCGGCCAGGCAGAGGCCATGCGCCAATGGTGTCGGGCACACCCCCTGCATGCGCTGGTCATGCAGGACCCGTTCACGCACCGCGCGGCGGCCAAGCCGCGGGGCTACGCCGGCGATGCGGTCATGATGGACTTCATCTACGACGGTGCGCCGCCCGAAGGCACCAGCGCCGTCGGGGCAGACATCTTTGCCGCGACCACGCGCGCGGGCATGGGGCTGTCGGTGAGGTACCGCCGCCAACTGCTGCGCAGCCTGATCGACGACACGGTGGTGCGCCACGAGCGGCCGCGGATGCTCTCAGTAGCCGCTGGTCATTGCCGCGAACTCCAGGGCAGCCTCGTCGAGTTCCCTGACTTCGCCGGCGAGTTCGTCGCGCTGGACCAGGATCCGCACGCGTGCCGGGAGATCGCGCACGGGCAGGCCGGACATCCGGTGCGCGTGGTCAACCAGGGCGTTCGCGAACTGGCGGGCAGCCAGCAGGGCAGCGTGCTGGCCGACGCACTGGGCCGCTTCGACCTGATCTACTCCGCCGGCCTCTACGACTACCTGCCCGACGCCCTGGCCAGGCGCCTGACGCGCCGACTGCTGACGATGCTGCGGCCGGGCGGTCGCGCGCTGATCGCCAACTTCGTGCCGGGTGGCAGCGGTCGCGGCTACATGGAATTGTTCATGGACTGGGCGCTGGTGCTGCGCACCGAAGCGCAGATGCGCGACCTGGCGCAGGCGGCCGGCGCCGCGCACGTCAACACCTTTGCCGACCCGCAGCGCAACGTGGTCTACGCCGAACTGTGGTCGGAGGTGCCCGAAGCGCTCTGAGCCAACGGCGGTCGGTCGGGCATCAACAAGGGTGGCCTGAGCACGCCGTGCAGCCGGGCGAGCCGCCCTCGACCACGCTCGCAGCGCCGCCCGTGCTCGCCACGGCACAGACGCATGCGTCACACTGTGACACGCCGCATTCCGGCGCTCCTCACCACTGTCGACGCACCCTCATGCCCACCATCCATGTCCAGCTCTTCGCCGGCCGAACGGTCGAACAGAAACGTGCGCTCGCCAAGGCGCTGACCGACGCCACGGTGGCCACGCTGGGTGCGAAGCCGGAGTCGGTGGACGTGATCTTCACCGACGTGCAGCGCGAGGACTGGGCCACCGGCGGTGTGCTGTGGAGCGACAAGGCCGCGGCGCCGCCGCCGGCCGGCTGACCGGGGCGCCGCGCCACGCGCTGAGCGTGTTCAGCGCGGTCAGAGCACTTCGAACAGCTTGCGCTTGAGCTCGTCCAGGCGCTTGCGGCCCATCCACGAACTGCCGATGGCCTCTTCCCAGGCGGCGTAGTGCTCACGCAGTTCGGCGGCGTCCACGCTGTGGAAGATCTTCTCCACCAGGGTCAGCCGCGAGTTCTGCTCGAGCATGCGGTTGATGGTGTTGATCATGAAGTTGCGCGCCATGTCCACCTGCTCGGCGCTGCGCGATGCGGGCGGCGGCAGGCCTGCCAGCGCGGTCGCCGTGCCGGCCACCACCTCTGCTGCGGCATCCAAGGCGGCTGGCGCTGGGGCTGGCGCCGGGGAAGCGACGGCCGTCAGCTCGATGCAGCCCAGCGCCTCGAGCTCCATCAGCAGCGTCGAGGCGTCCGCGTTGCCCGCGAGCGTGGCCAGCTCACGAACCGGCCGCCGGCCATCCACCAGCAGCAGAACACGCCGTGTGAGCAGTGGCAGCTTCAGGCTGCGCTGCTGGATCTCCTGTTGGCCCAGCGGTGTCTTCGCATAGATGGCGTCGAGGGCGGGTGCGGTCGTGTCGGACATGGCGTGCAACCGGCCACGCGAGCAGCGTGGATCGGAAGGGCGCAGAAAGCGAAAGATGACGAGTCTTTCGGCAAGGACCGCGATCATTGATCCGTAAAAACCCTTGCTTCTGTCGTGGGCGAGTCGATGCTGTCACCGCTGTCACGCTTGCGCGATGTCACCGAGAATGCAACCGTCTTCACCTCACAGCCATCACCACCCATGAACGGTCTCATGCAGCAGCACCCGCTGCTCATCTCCTCGCTGCTGATCCACGCCGAACGCCACCATGGGGCGCAGGAGATCGTTTCCCGCCGTGTGGAGGGCGACATCCACCGCACCACCTATGCGGCGCTGGCCGCGCGTTCGCGCCGCATGGCGAAGGCCATGGCGGCGCTGGGTGTGCGCGACAGCGACCGCGTGGCCACGCTGGCCTGGAACGGCTACCGCCACATGGAGCTGTACTACGCCGTCAGCGGCATGGGTGCGGTGCTGCACACGCTCAACCCGCGCCTGCACCCTGACCAGGTCGTGTGGATTGCCGACCACGCCGAGGATCTGGTTTTGTGCTTCGACCTCACCTTCCTGCCGTTGGTGCAGGCGGTGGCCGGCCGCCTGAAGACGGTGAAGCACTTCGTGCTGATGGCCGACCGCAGCCACATGCCGGCCGAAGCCAAGATCCCCGGCCTGCTGTGCTACGAGGACTTGATCGACGCCCAGGACGATGCCTACATCTGGCCGCAGCTCGACGAAAACCACGCCAGTTCGCTGTGCTACACCAGCGGCACCACGGGCAACCCCAAGGGGGTGCTCTACAGCCACCGCAGCACGGTGCTGCATGCCTTCGGCGCCGCGCTGCCCGACGCGCTGAACTGCTCCAGCCGCGACGTCATCCTGCCCGTGGTGCCGATGTTCCACGTCAACGCGTGGAGCCTGCCGTACGTGGGCTGCATGGTCGGCAGCAAGCTGGTGTTCCCCGGCGCCGGGCTGGACGGCAAGAGCCTCTACGAGCTTTTCGAGTCGGAGAAGGTCACCTGCTCGGCCGGCGTGCCCACCGTCTGGCAGGGCCTGCTGGCCTACGTGGAAGCCAACGGCCTGAAGTTCAGCACCATGAACCGCACCGTGATCGGCGGCTCGGCCTGCCCGCCGGCGATGATCCGCACCTTCCAGGAAAAATACGGCGTGCACGTGCTGCATGCCTGGGGCATGACCGAGATGAGCCCGCTGGGCACGGTGTGCAGTTTCCGCAACAAGCACCTGGCGCTGAGCGACGAGGAGCGCCTGGCGCTGCAGACCAAGCAGGGCCAGGCCATCTTCGGCGTCGACATGAAGATCGTGGACGGCGATGGCAAGGAACTGCCCTGGGACGGCCAGGCCAGCGGCGAACTGTTGGTGCGTGGCCCGTGGATCATCGAGCAGTACTTCAAGGGCGAGGGCGGCGACCCGCTGGTCGACGGCTGGTTCCCCACCGGCGACGTGGCCACCATCGACCCCGACGGCTACATGCAGATCACCGACCGCAGCAAGGACGTCATCAAGTCCGGCGGCGAGTGGATCGGCTCCATCGATCTCGAGAACATCGCGATGGCACACCCGGCCGTGGCCATGGCTGCCTGTATCGCCGCGAAGCACCCCAAGTGGGACGAGCGCCCGCTGCTGGTGGTGATGAAGAAGCCCGGCGCCGAGGTGACGAAGGCCGAGCTGCTGGCTTTCTACGAGGGCAAGATCGCCAAGTGGTGGACGCCGGACGACGTGGTCTTCGTCGATGCGATCCCGCTCGGTGCGACCGGCAAGATGCAGAAGAACAAGCTGCGCGAGCAGTTCAAGGACCACGCGCTGCCGACGGCCTGACCGCGGCGCGTTGAATCAGAAACGGGGGCAGCGGCCAATACCGCTGCCCCCGTTGTCATGGGGCGCCGCCTGCGGCGCTCAGAACGTGATCTGCTCGCCCGGCTGCGGCACGACCACGCGCACGCCGCTGCCTTCCATGCCCTTGGCGAAGTCCTCGGGCTTGCCGGCCAGGATGGGGAAGGTGCCGTAGTGCATGGGCAGCGCGTACTTCGGCTTGATGTACTCGCGCACCGCCAGCGCACCCAGGTTGGCGTTGATGGTGAAGTTGCCGCCGATGGGCAGCAGCACGAGGTCGGGCTTGTAGACCTCGCCGATCATGCGCATGTCGCCGAACAGGCCGGTGTCACCCGTGTGGTAGATCTTGAGGCCGTTCTCCAGCTCCACGATCCAGCCCACCGGCTCGCCGCCCGGCAGGATCTGCGTCTTGCCGGTGGCCAGGTCCTGCCAGCGGAACTCCGAGCTGTGCTCGGCACGCACCATGTGCAGCTTGATGTCCGGGCCGATCGGCGAAACCACGCCGCTCTTGTTCATGCCCGGGGCACGGTCGGCCTCGATCAGGCCCAGCGAGGCCATCGTGCCGCCCAGGCCCGGCGGCATGTAGAGCTTGGTGTCGTTGAGCTTGGCCAGTTCGGCCGCGTCGGCCACGTGGTCGAAGTGGGCGTGCGTGACCAGCACCACGTCCACCTTGCCCAGCGCCTTCAGGTCCTTGAAGGCGGCCGGCGTCTTCGGGTTGGTCTTGAGCCAGGGGTCGATGACGATGACCTTGCCGGTGGGCGAGGTGATCTTGAAGGTGGCCTGGCCCAGCCAGAGCACCTCGACCTTGCCCGTGCCCTGGGCGAAGGCCGGTGCGGTGGTCAGTGCAGCGGCGGCGGCCAGCGCGGTCAGGAAACGGCGCATCGGGGACTACTCATGGTTCGTTGAAACCGGGCATTCTTCGGTTGAACCGAGCGGTCATCCGGCCCGCCGCGTATTGACCTTGCGCACAGTCGGGTCACCGCGCGCGGCGTGTCGGCAGTGGCCAGCGCGCCGGCACCGTGCGACGATCACGGGGCCGTCATGCCCGCCGGCCACCCTGCGCCATCACACCACGCCCCGGCCTGGGCCAGGGTGTCCAGGAGACACGCGCCATGCAGCCAGCCCCGTCGTCGCGGCCCGATGAACCCTGCCGCCGGACCTACGCCATGGTGCTCGCTGGCGGGCGCGGCAAGCGCCTGGGGCCGCTGACCGACCGCCGCGCCAAGCCGGCCGTGCCCTTTGCCGGCAAGCTCGAGATCATCGACTTCGCGCTGTCCAACTGCGTCAACGCCGGCATCCGCCACATCGGCGTGCTCACGCAGTACAAGGCGCAGAGCCTGATCCGCCACCTGGAGCGTGGCTGGGGCTTCCTGGCCGCGACGCTGGGCGAGTACGTGGACGTGGTGCCGGCCCAGCAGCAGGTGGGCGAGGCCTGGTACGCCGGCACGGCCGATGCCGTGGCGCAGAACGTCGAGCTGATCCGCGAGGCCGACGCGCGCTGGGTGCTGGTGCTTGCCGGCGACCATGTCTACAAGATGGACTACGCGGTGATGCTGGCCGATCACGTGGCCAGTGGCGCGGCGGTCACCATGGCCTGCATCGACGTGCCGCGCCACGAGGCCTCGGCCTTCGGTGTGCTGCAACTGGCCGAGGATGGCAGCGGCCGGGTCGCGGCCTTCGCCGAGAAGCCGTCGGACCCGGCGCCGCTGCCGGGCCGGCCCGACCGCGCCCTGGCCAGCATGGGCGTCTACGTCTTCGACGCCGACCTGCTGCTGGCCGAACTGGCCCGCGACGCCGCCGACCGCACCTCCAGCCACGACTTCGGGCACGACCTGCTGCCGGCGCTGGTGGCGCGCGGCCTGGTGCACGTGCACGACTTCGCGCGCAGCTGCGTCAACACCACGCCGCAAGGTCCCTACTGGCGCGACGTGGGCACGGTGGACGCCTACTACGCCGCGAACATGGACCTGGTGCAGGTGCAGCCGCAGCTCAACCTCTACGACGACGACTGGCCCATCCTCAGCCAGCAGCGTCAGCTGCCGCCGGCCAAGTTCGTCTTCGACGAGCTGGGCGGCCGCTGTGGCCAGGCCCTGCAGTCGCTGGTGGCCAGCGGCTGCATCGTCAGCGGGGCGCTCGTGCGGCGCTCGATCCTGTTCTCCAAGGTGCATGTCGACGAAGGCAGCGCCGTCGAGGACAGCCTGCTGCTGCCCAACGTGCGTTGCGGCCGCGGCGTGCGGCTGCGCCGGTGCATCGTCGACAAGCATTGCCGGCTGCCCGACGGCTTCACGGCCGGCCTGGACCCCGACAGTGACCGCGCGCGCGGGTTCTTCGTGACGCCGGGCGGGGTGACGCTGATCACGCCGGAAATGATCGGGCAGGCGGGGCGCGTCGGCTGATCAGGTCACCGGCGCCGGGTTGAACAGCACCAGGTCGTTGGCCAGGCCGTGGCGCTCGGCCCAGGTACGTTCACCGCTGGCCACGGCCAGCAGCTGCTCGAACATGGCCTGGCCGGCCTGTGCGATGGTCCACTGGCCGTTGGCGATGCGGCCGGCGTCGAAGTCCATCAGGTCGTGCCACTGGCGGGCCAGTTCACTGCGCGTGGCCACCTTCAGCACCGGGCAGGCTGCCAGGCCGTAGGGCGTGCCGCGGCCGGTGGTGAACACGTGCAGGTTCATGCCGGCGGCCAGCTGCAGCGTGCCGCAGATGAAGTCCGACGCCGGCGTGGCGGCGTAGAACAGGCCGCGCCGACCGGCCAGGTGCTCGCCCGGCGACAGCACGCCGTCGATCGGCCGGCTGCCACTCTTGACGATGGAGCCCATCGCCTTCTCGACGATGTTCGACAGCCCCCCGGCCTTGTTGCCCGGCGTGGTGTTGGCGCTGCGGTCCACGCCGCCGCGGGCGAGGTAGGCGTCGTACCAGGCCATCTCGTCGACGATGCGCCGGGCCACCTCGGGCGTGCGGGCGCGGGCCGTGAGCTGCTCCACCGCGTCGCGTACCTCGGTGGTCTCGCTGAACATCACGGTGGCGCCGGCACGCACCAGCAGGTCGGTGCAGGCACCCACGGCCGGGTTGGCGGTGACGCCGCTGAAGGCGTCGCTGCCGCCGCACTGCATGCCCACGACCAGTGCGCTGGCGGGCACGGTCTCGCGCCGGCGCGCGTTCAGCCGCTGCAGGTGCGCTTCTGCCTGCTGCAGGATGCGCGCGGTCATCGCAGCGAAGCCGTCCTCGTCCTGCAGCCGCACGTGGTGGGCGGCCAGCCCATCGGCGATGGCGATGCTGCCGGGTGGGAACAGGCGCTCGGGCTGCAGCTTCTCGCAGCCCAGCGAGACCAGCATCACCTCGCCGCCGAAGTTCGGGTTCTTCGCCAGGTGGCGCAGCGTGCGGATGGGGATCTCCGCGCCCGGCGCGTCGATGGCCACGCCGCAGCCATAGGCGTGGGTGAGCGCCACCACGCCGTCGACGTTCGGGTAGCGCGGCAGCAGCTCGCGGCGGATGCGTTCCACCGCCGCGTCCAGCACGCCGGCCACGCACTGCACGGTGGTCGATACCGCCAGCAGGTTGCGCGTGCCCACGCTGCCGTCGGCGTTGCGGTAGCCCTGGAAGGTGTAGCCGTCCAGCGGCGCGGCGTCCGGCAAGGGCGCGGTGGCCATCGGCAGGCCGCCGAGTGCACGGGCCTCGGGCATCGTGAGCAGGCGTTCGTGCACCCAACCGCCGGCGCCGATGTCGCGGTTGGCGAAGCCGATGGGGATGCCGTAGCGCCGCACAGGCTCGCCCACGCGCACGTCGCGCAGCGCCACCTTGTGCGCCTGCGGCAGCTTCTCCTGCAGCACCAGGCCACCGGGCAGCACGGTGCCGGCGGGCAGGCCACCGGGGTTGCCGACGATGGCGACGTTGTCGTCCGGGTGCATTCTCACCAGGACCGGCACCAGCACCGGCATGGACGGTGGTGTCGTCACGCCACCGCCCCGCGCGCGTTCACGTGCAGCGCGTACAGCGAATGGCTGGCCGCCATGAACAACCGGTTGCGCTTGGGCCCGCCGAAGCACAGGTTGGCGCAACGCTCGGGCAGGTGCACGTGCAGCAGTGGCCGGCCTTCGGGATCGTAGACGCGCACGCCGTCCAGGCCGTCCGGGTCGGTGCCGACGGAGCCGTCGCTGCCGAAGCCGCACCAGACGTTGCCGGCCTGGTCCACGGCGATGCCGTCATAGGCGCCGGGGCCCTGGGCACTGACGTACAGGCGCTTGTTCTTCAGCGTGGCGCCCACCACGTCGTAGGCCCAGATCACGCGGTGCGGTTTCGCGCGGCTCTCCACCACGTACATCACCGTCTCGTCGGGGCTGAAAGCCAGGCCGTTGCTGCCCTGCAGGTCGTCCAGCACCATCGTCAATTCGCCGCTGGCGGGGTCGATGCGGTAGACGCCGTGCGGCAGTTCCGGCGTGGCCGGTTCGCCTTCCCACCAGCCCAGGATGCCGAACGGCGGGTCGGTAAACCAGATGGCGCCGCGGTGCTCGCCCTGCATCTGGCAGACGATGTCGTTGGGCGAGTTCAGGCGCTTGCCCTGGTACTGCTCGGCCAGCACGGTGATCCGGCCGTCGTGCTCGGTGCGCGTGACGCGGCGCGTGCCATGCTCACAGGCCAGCAGGCGCCCCAGGTGGTCACGGGCCAGGCCGTTGGCGTGGTTCGACGGGGCGCGGAAGGTGCTCAGCGCACCATTGCAGTCGTCCCAGCGCAGGATGCGGTTGTTGGGGATGTCGCTGAACAGCAGGTAGCGCCCGTCGCCGAACCACACCGGGCCCTCGGCCCAGTAGAAGCCGCGCGCCAACTGCTCCACGGTGCCGGACATCAGGCGCAGGGCCAGACCGCGCTCGTCCAGGATCTCGATGCGCGGGTCGGGCAGGCGGGTGCTGGGGGTGAAGGGCAGGGTGGGTCCGGTGTCCATCGGGGGGCGCTCCATGAGGTCAGGGGATGCCGGCGGCCCGGTGCGGCGGCTCGGCGCGGCGGCGGGTCGACCTGGCGGGTGTCAGAACGGCCCCTGGGTCACGAAGGCACCGCCCTGGAAGCGCGCGGCGGGCAGGGTCGGGTCGACGATGCCCTGGCGGGCCTCGATGGCGGCGCGGAACTGCTCCGAGCTGTCCTGTGGCTGGTAGCCCAGGTGCGATGCGCTGCGGTTGTCCCACCAGACCAGCCGGTTGTCGGACATGCCGTAGACCACGCTGTGCCCCACCACCGGGGCCGTGAGTGCCGCGGTCACCAGGCGTTCCAGGTCGTCGAAGCTCAGCCAGGTGGCCAGCATGCGGCGGTCGGCGGGTTTGGCGAAGCTCGAGCCGATGCGCAGGCTCACGGTTTCGATGCCCCAGCGGTCGAAGTAGAACTGCGCCAGGTTCTCGCCGAAGGCCTTGGACAGGCCGTAGTAGCCGTCGGGCCGGGGTGCGGCCTGCGGCGAGATCGTCTCGCCCTGCGTGTAGAAGCCGGTGACGTGGTTGGAACTGGCGAACACCACGCGCCTGCAGCCGTGCACACGGGCGCCTTCGTAGACATGGTAGGCGCCGAACAGGTTGGGGCCGGCGATGTCCTCGAAGCTGTGTTCCGTGGAGATGCCACCCAGGTGCACCACGGCGTCCACCCCGTCCAGCAGGGCCATCGTGGCCGCCTTGTCGGCCAGGTCCGCCGGGCGGAGTTCCTCGCCCGGGCCGGCGGGGTCCATCGGCGCCACGTCGCTCAGGCGCAGCTCAGCGCAGAGCGACTTCAGCCGCGGCCGCAGCACACGGCCCAAGTGGCCGGCGGCGCCGGTGAGCAGCAGGCGGTGGAAGCGCAGGGTGGTGGTCATGGCGGAACGAAGCCGAGGGCTGACGTTGCAGTTGGTGTTGCGCGAGGTGATAGGTTGTCGTACAACTCGGCCCATTCTTGGTGCCGCCCTGTCGCCTGTCAAGCGCGGTGCCGGCGGGTTCATTCTGGCCATGCAGACCTCTCCTCTCCGACGACCGCGCACCCTGGCGCAAGGCCTGGTCGAGCAGCTCTCGGCACAGATCCGCGACGGCCGGCTGGCACCGCACACCAAGCTGCCCACCGAGGGCCAGGTGATGCAGGCCTACGGCGTCAGCCGCACCGTGGTGCGCGAGGCACTCTCGCGCCTGCAGGCCGCCGGCCTGGTGGCCACGCGCCATGGCATCGGCACCTTCGTCGTCGGCCCCGGGGCGGAGCCGGCCTTCAGCCTGGGCCCGCGGCAGCTGGAGACGCTGCGCGACGTGATCGCAGTGCTGGAGCTGCGCCTCGGTGTCGAGACCGAGGCCGCAGGCCTTGCCGCACAGCGCCGCACCGCCGACAACCTGGCGGTGATGCGCGCGGCGCTGGACGAATTCGCCGACGCGGTCGAGGCCGGCCGCGACGCGGTGGCGCCCGACGCCCGCTTTCACGGCGAGATCGCACGTGCCACGCAGAACACGCATTTCTCGGCGCTGATGGCCACCTTCGGCGCGCGCATCATCCCGCGCGCACGGCTGGAATCGCAGGGCGACGCCGATGGGGCGTCGGTGCCACCTGGGCCCGTGGACCCATCGCGGCGGGCCTACCTGCGGCGCGTGAACGCGGAACACGAGAGCATCTTCGACGCCATCGCCCGCCAGGACGCCGATGGCGCCCGGGCCGCGATGCGCACCCACCTGGTCAACAGCCGCGAACGTCGGCGGCGCTCTGCCGCCGGTGAAATGGGATAGTTGTACGATGACTTGGCGCCGGTGTCCGTTCGAGCCCGCCGAACCCCAATCTGCCACGAGGAGACCGTCCCGATGAGAGAGAACCGCCTGCGCACGCTGTGGGCCCAGGATCAGGCCGCCGTCAACGGCTGGCTGGCGGTGCCCAACGGCTTCAGCGCCGAGGTCATGGCGCACCAGGGCTGGGACACGCTGACCATCGACCTGCAGCACGGCGTGGTGGACTATCAGGCCATGGTGGGCATGCTTCAGGCCATCAGCACCACGCCCACGGTGCCCATCGTGCGCGTGCCCTGGCTGGAGCCGGGCATCGTGATGAAGGCGCTGGACGCGGGTGCGTATGGCGTGATCGCGCCCATGGTCAACACCGCCGACGACGCGGCGAAGCTGGTGGCCTGGACGCACTACGCGCCGCAGGGCACGCGCAGCTTCGGCCCGGTGCGTGCGCTGCTCTACGGCGGCGCCGACTACCCCGCGCACGCGAACCAGACCGTGGTGGCCTTTGCGATGATCGAGACGGCGCAGGCGCTGGACAACCTGGACGCCATCCTGTCGGTGGAAGGGCTGGACGCGATCTACATCGGTCCGTCCGACCTCTCGCTGGCGCTCGGCTGCAAGCCGGTGTTCGACGATGTCGAGCCCAAGGTGCAGCAGGCCATCGACCACATCGTCGCGCGCGCCACTGCCCATGGCGTCAAGGCCGGCATCCACAACGGGCGGCCCGACGTGGCCCTGGCCCGCATCGCCAAGGGCTTCCGCTTCGTCACCGTGAGCTCCGACGCGCGCATCCTGGCCGCCGGCTCACAGGAACTGCTGGGCGCGATGCGGAGGCCCGCGTGACGCGAGCGCCGCTGGGTGGGTGCCGCGGCCGCAGTGCGTCGTGCTGAAGGTGGCGCCGTGAGCCCGGTCCCCGACCCCACCGCCGAGCCGCGGGCCTTTCTGCGCGCGCTCTACGACGCCGCCGTGCGCCGCGCGCTGCCGGGCGAGGTGATCGGCGGCTTTCTGCCGCCGCCGCCGGCCCAGGGCCGCACGCTGGTCATCGGCGCCGGCAAGGCCGGTGGCGCCATGGCCGCGGCGTTGGATGCGCTGTGGCCGGCCGATGCACCATTGTCGGGCCTGGTCATCACGCGCTACCACCACGTGCCGCCGGCCTACGCCGCCCGGCCCGGGCGGATCGAGGTGGTCGAGGCGGCGCATCCAGTGCCCGACGCGGCCGGCCTGCAGGCGGCGCAACGCATGCTGGCGCTGACCGATGGGCTGACCGCCGACGACCTCGTGATCGCGCTCATCTCCGGCGGCGGCTCCGCCCTGCTGACGCTGCCCGACGCGCGCCTGGACCTGGCCGAGAAGCAGCGCATCAACCGCGAACTGCTGGCCAGCGGCGCGGCCATCGGCGAGATGAACTGCGTGCGCAAGCACCTCTCGGCCATCAAGGGCGGGCGGCTGGCGGCCCGCTGCGCGCCGGCGCGGTTGCTGACGCTGCTGATCTCCGACGTGCCGGGCGACGACCCCGCCGTCATCGCCAGCGGCCCCACGGTGCCGGACGACACCACCTGCGCCGATGCGCTGGCGATCCTGGATCGCTACCGCATTGCCGTCTCGCCGGCGGTGCGGCAGGCGCTGGAATCCGGTGCGCTGGAAACGCCCAAGCCCGGTGACCCGGTGTTCGCCGGGCAGACGGTGCAGCTGATCGCCACGCCGCAGCAGAGCCTGGAGGCGGCCGCGGCGCTGGCCGCGCATGCTGACCTGCCGGCCTTCATCCTGTCCGACGAGATGGAAGGCGAGAGCCGCGAGGTGGGCAAGGTGCATGCAGCGCTGGCCCGTGCGGTGGCCCGCCGGGGCGCACCCTTTCCGCGGCCCTGCGTGGTCCTCTCCGGGGGCGAGACCACCGTCACCGTGCGCCATCCTGGCGGCCGGGGCGGGCGGGCGGGCGAGTTCCTGCTCGGCTGCACCATCGCACTCCAGGGCGAGCCGGGTGTGCACGTGCTGGCAGCGGACACCGATGGCATCGACGGTTCGGAGGGCAACGCCGGGGCGCTGGCCGGCCCCGACACGCTGGCCCGTGCCGCCGCGCTGGGGCTCGACGCCCAGCGCCTGCTCGACCACCACGACAGCTTCGGCTTCTTCCAGGCCCTGGGCGACCTGGTGACGCCGGGCCCGACGTTCACCAACGTCAACGACTTCCGCGCGCTGCTGATCCTGTAACGATTCGCCCGCCCGCACTGTCGCGCCGTGTTGACATGGCGCAAGACGCAACCCGGCGGCGTTGGCGACATTCGGACCCATACAACGCTGGTCCGGTCATGAACGCCATCGCCCCCTCCCTCGAAGCCCTGGCACCCGCCCGCGGCACCGTGCAGGTGCCGTGGCCGGCCCTGCTCGGCTCCCTCTCCGCCCAGGATGCCGACGCGCTGGAGCGCTTGGCGCAGGCCCGCCACGTCGCCGAGGGGCGCCGCATCTTCTCCCGTGGCGACACGGCGCACGCGGTCGTCGCCTTGCTGGACGGTCAGGCGGCATCCGGCTGGTGGCACGCCGAACGTGGCCTGACCGCCGAGCGGGTGCTGCACGCGCCGGGCTGGCTGGCGCTGGCCGGGCCGTGGGTGCATGGCCAGCACGGTTGCGACGCGGTGGCGCAGTCGCAGGTGCTGCTGGTGGAGTTGCCGCTGGATCCGCTGCGTGCGGTGCTGGCCCGTCACCCGATGCTGGCGCTGCGCTTCAGCGACGCGCTGGCGCGCGAGGTCGGCCGGCTCGAGTCGCGCCTGCACGAACTGATGCACAAGGATGCCGGCGCGCGTCTGGCGGCCTGGATCTGCGCCCAGTTCGCCGGCCGCGCCCAGCCGTCGGTGCTGCGCCTGGCCGAGCGCAAGCGCGACATCGCCTCGCAGCTGGGCATGACGCCGGAGACGCTGTCGCGCCTGATGCGCAGCCTGTCCGACCGCGGGCTGATCGCCGTCAGCGGCTACACGCTGCGCGTGCTCGATCCACAGGGGCTGCGCGGGCTCGCCGGCGCCTGACCGCACGGGCGCCTACGGCGCCCCCCGATTCCGCACGCGTCGGTCGAAACTGCCGCCGCTTGCCTGCGGTCAATCCGTTCGGGTTGCCCCGGCTTGTCGTGTACTGAACGCGGGTTGATAGTCAACCCCTATCCCGGCCCTTTTTGGAGCGTCCGGGTGGTTCGGACCACGACACGGAGACAAGCCATGAGCCAAAACGATTCCACCCGCACCCCGGCTTCCCGTCGGCGCTTCTTGGGTGCCGCCGTCAGCGGTGCCGCCGGTGCCGCGGCGATGACGGCGCCGATGATCTCGGTGGCGCAGAGCCCCATCGTGCTGAAGATGCAGGGCGCCTGGGGCGCCAAGGACATCTTCAACGAGATGGCGCAGGAGTACGTCACGCGCGTCAACGAGATGGCCGGCGGCCGCCTGCGCATCGATTACCTGATCGGAGGTGCGGTGGTCAAGCCCTTCGAGGTCATGGACGCCACCAGCAAGGGCGTGCTCGACGCCTGCCACGGCGTGCCGGTGTACTGGTACGGCAAGAGCAAGGTGGCCTCGCTGTTCGGCTCCGGCCCGATCAACGGCTGCGACGCGCCGCAGACCCTGGCGTGGATCTACCGCGGCGGCGGCCTGGAGCTCTACAACGAGCTGCTGAAGAAGCTCAACCTCGACGTCGTGGGCTACTTCGCGATGCCCATGCCCACGCAGCCGCTGGGCTGGTTCAAGAAGCCGATCACCAATGCCGACGGCCTCAAGGGCCTGAAGTACCGCACCGTGGGCCTGGCGGCCGACCTGATGCAGGAACTCGGCGTGCGCGTGACGCAGCTGCCCGGCGGCGAGATCGTGCCCGCCATGGACCGTGGCGTGATCGAGGCCTTCGAGTTCAACAACCCCACGTCGGACCGCCGCTTCGGCGCCCAGGACGTGGCCAAGAACTACATGATGGGCTCGTTCCACCAGGCCATGGAGTTCTTCGAGATCGCCTTCAACAAGAAGAAGCACGACGCGCTGCCCAAGGACCTGCAGGCCATCCTGCGCTACGCCGCCGAGGCTGCGTCGTCGTCGAACTGGTGGACGGCGATGGACAACTACTCGCGCGACCTGGACGAGCTGATCAACAAGGACAAGGTCAGCGTCACGCGCACGCCGAAGTCCATCTTCGAGGCCCAGATCAAGGCCTGGGACACGGTGACCGCCCGCCTGTCGGCCGAGGACCCGTTCTTCAAGAAGGTGGTCGACAGCCAGCGCGCCTGGTCCAAGCGCGTGGCCAAGTACATGTTCCTCAACGAGGCCGATTACCTGGTGGGCTACGAGCACGTGCACGGCAAGATCCCGGGCATGAGCTGATCGTGAACCGGTCCCCCGGCGTGCCGACAGCGGCGCGCACCGGGGGATGGACGGGAGGCCCGCATCGGGCCTCTTTTTTTGCCGGAGGCCATCGCCATGATCCGCGGCGTCATCAAGACCATCGACCTGCTCAACAAGTCCGTTGGCCACGCCTTTGCGTGGTGCATCGTGATCCTCGTGCTCGGCGTGAGCTACGAGGTCTTCGTGCGCTATGTGCTCAACGATCCGACGAGCTGGGCCTTCGACTTCAGCTACATCCTCTACGGCGCGCTGTTCCTGATGGCCGGGGCCTATACGCTGTCGCGCGGCGGGCACGTGCGGGCCGACATCTTCTACCGCCGCTGGCCGGTGCGTTTCCAGGCCGGGCTGGAACTGGTGCTCTACATCCTGTTCTTCTTCCCCGGCGTGCTGGCGCTGGTGATCGCCGGCTGGGGTTACGGCCACGAGGCCTATGCGATCAAGGAGGTCAGCGTCAACAGCCCGGTGGGTGTGCCGGTGTGGCCGCTGAAGCTGCTGATCCCGGCCGCCGGCGTGCTGCTGACGCTGCAGGGCATCGCCGAGGTGCTGCGCTGCGTGCTCTGCCTGAAGGAAGGCAGCTGGCCGGCCCGGCTGCACGACGTGGAGGAGATGGAGGACGCGATGAAGCACGGCCACCCGGCCGGGGCGCCCGCTGGCCATGACGAAGGAGCCCGGGCATGACCGATCCGCAGATCGCCCTGCTGATGCTGGGCCTGTTCATCTTCATCATCCTGCTCGGCTTCCCGATCGCCTTCACGCTGATGGCCATGGGCGTGGGCTTCGGCTTCTACGCCTACTTCCAGGCCGACCAGAGCTTCTTCGACAACCGCGTCTTCTACCTGCTGAGCCAGAACACGTTCAGCGTGATGAACAGCGACATCCTCGTCGCCATACCGCTGTTCCTGTTCATGGGCTACATGATCGAACGGTCCAACATCCTGGACCAGCTCTTCATGAGCCTGCAGGTGGCCTTCCGCCGCGTGCCCGGCGCGATGGCGCTGGCCGCACTCGTCACCTGCGCGCTGTTCGCCACTGCCACCGGCATCGTCGGCGCGGTGGTCACGCTGATGGGCCTGCTGGCCTTTCCGGCCATGCTCAAGGCGCGCTACGACACGCAGATCTCGGCCGGCGTCATCTGCGCCGGCGGCACGCTGGGCATCCTGATCCCACCGTCGATCATGCTCATCGTCTATGGCGCCACGGCCGGTGTGTCGGTGGTGAAGCTGTACGCCGCGGCGCTGATCCCCGGTTTCCTGCTCGCCGGCCTGTACATGTTCTACGTCGTCACCCGCGCGCTGATGAACCCGAACCTGATGCCCAAGCTGCCGAAGGACGAGGCTGGCGGCCTGGGCTTCATCGAGGTGCTGGTTCTGCTGGCCAAGGCCTTCCTGCCGCTGGCCGCGCTGATCATGTCGGTACTCGGTGCCATCCTCTTCGGCCTGGCCACGCCCAGCGAGGCCGCGGCCATCGGCGCGCTGGGCTCGGTGCTGCTGGCCGTCGCCTACCGGGCCATGAGTTGGCAGAAGCTGCGCGAGGCCGTGTACCTGACCGCACGCACCAGTGCGATGGTCTGCTATCTCTTCGTCGGCTCGTGGCTGTTCTCTTCCATCTTCAGCTACCTGGGCGGCGAGCACGTCGTCAAGGAGTTCGTGCTCGGGCTGGACCTGAACACCGTGACCTTCCTGCTCCTGACGCAGCTGATCATCTTCATCCTCGGCTGGCCGCTGGAATGGAGCGAGATCATCATCATCTTCGTGCCCATCTTCCTGCCGCTGCTGGAGCACTTCGGCGTCGACCCCATCCTGTTCGGCATCCTGATCGCGCTGAACCTGCAGACCTCGTTCCTGACCCCGCCGATGGCCATGTCGGCCTACTACCTCAAGGGCGTGGCGCCACCGCAGGTGCAGCTGGCGGCCATCTTCAAGGGCTGCCTGCCATTCGTATCCATGGTCTTCATCGCGATGGCCGCCGTGTACATCGTGCCGGGCACCGTGACCTGGCTGCCGGAGCTGCTGTACAGCCGCTGACAATGCCCGCATGACGATGGACCCCGACACCCTGGCGGCACTGCCCGCCACCGACGCCACGGCGCGCATGCAGGCCGGCGAGTTCTCTGCCGCCGACTATGCACGTGCGCTGCTGGCCCGCGTGCACGCGGTCAACGGCCAGGTGCAGGCCTGGGCCCACCTCGACCCGGCGCATCTGATCCGCCAGGCCGAGGCGGCCGACGAGGCGCGTGCCGCCGGCGAAGCCTGCGGGCCGCTGTTCGGCCTGCCCGTGGGCGTCAAGGACATCATCGACACCGCCGACATGCCCACCGAGGACGGCACCGTGCTGCACGCCGGCCGCCAGCCGCACGACGACGCCTTCATCGTGCGCGCGATGCGCGCCGCCGGTGGCCTGGTGATGGGCAAGACGGTGACCACCGAACTGGCCACTTACGCGCCGGGCAAGACGCGCAACCCGCACAACCCCGCGCACACGCCGGGCGGGTCCAGCAGCGGCTCGGCCGCCGCGGTGGCGGCGGGCATGGTGCCGCTGGCCATCGGCACGCAGACCAACGGTTCGGTGATCCGGCCTGCGGCCTTTTGCGGCGTGGTCGGCTACAAGCCCAGTGCCGGCCTGGTGCCCCGCACTGGCGTGCTGACGCAGTCGCCGGCCTTCGACGCCGTGGGGGTGTTCGGCCGCAGCGTGGCCGACGTGGCGCTGCTGGCGCAATGCCTCGCGGGCCACGATCCGCAGGACCCCGCCACCCGCCCACGCGCCATGCCGCCGCTGCTGGCCACGGCACGCGCCGAGGTGCCGCTGCCGCCCACGCTGGCCTGGGTGGCCACGCCCTTCTGGGACCGCGTGGCGCCCGATGCACAGGCGGCCTTCGGCGAGCTGGTGGACCTGGTGGCCGGCCGCATCGCGCCGTTCGAGCTGCCGGCCACCGCGGCCGACGCCGTCGGCTGGCACAAGCTGGTGATGGAAGCCGAGATCGCGGGGTCGTTCGAGGCGGAGTACGAGCGTGGGCGCGACCAGCTCTCGGCGTCGCTGCAGGCGCAGATCGAGCGTGGCCGCGCCGTCACCGCCGTCGCGCACCGTCAGGCGCTGGCGCGCGTGCCGCTGCTGCGCGCGGCGCTGGACGACGTGTTCGACCACTTCGATGCCTTCGTCACCCCGGCCACCCTGGGCACGGCGCCCGAGGGCCTGGCCAGCACCGGCGACCCCATCATGTGCACGCTCTGGACTTTTCTCGGCCTGCCGGCGGTGACGCTGCCGCTGCTGCACGGCGAGAACGGCCTGCCGCTGGGCGTGCAGCTGGTGGGCCGCCATGGCCAGGACGCCGCGCTGCTGCGAACTGCGCAGTGGCTCACCGACACCGTCAACGCCGCTGCAGCGGCCGACGCATGAGGAGAACCCGACGATGAAACTGGTCTTCGGCCTGCTGGGCGCGGTGATGGTGGTGGCCTTCCTGGCCGCCTTCATCCTCAAGGTCAAGGAACCGGCGATGACGGCGGTGGCGGTGATCGGCGTCGTGATGATGCTGATCGACCTCTGGCAGGCGCGCAACGAAGCCGACGTCTGACCGGCGTAGCATGACCCTCCACAGGAGGTGCATGCCATGTCATCCGGCCGGATCCTCGTCGCGCAGGGCGGCGGCCCCACGGCGGTCATCAACCAGAGCCTGGTCGGCGTCGTCCTCGAGGCGCGACGCTTCCAGGCCGTCACCCGGGTCTATGGCGCGCGCCATGGCGTGCGCGGCATCGTCGACGAGGACTTCCTGGATCTGACGCAGGAGACCAGCCACAACCTCGAACTGGTGGCCGGCACACCCTCGTCGGCGCTCGGCAGCACGCGCGACAAGCCCGACCTGGCCTACTGCCAGGAGATCTTCCGTGTGCTGCGTGCGCACGAGATCGAGCACTTCTTCTACATCGGCGGCAACGACTCGTCGGACACGGTGCGCATCGTCGCCGAGCAGGCGCAGGCTGCCGGCTACCCGCTGCGCGCCATCCACATCCCGAAGACGATCGACAATGACCTGGTCGGCAATGACCACACGCCAGGCTACCCCAGCGCGGCGCGTTTCGTGGCCCAGGCCTTCGCCGGCGCCAATCTGGACAACGCGGCACTGCCCGGCATCTACGTCGGCGTCGTGATGGGCCGCCACGCCGGTTTCCTCACCGCGGCCAGCGCCCTGGGCAAGAAGTTCGCGGACGACGGGCCGCACCTGATCTACCTGCCGGAACGCACCTTCGACATCGACGCCTTCCTGCGCGACGTGAAGGCCACCCACGAGCGACTGGGCCGCTGCGTGGTGGCCGTCAGCGAAGGCATCCACGACGCCTCGGGCACGCCGATGGTGGTGAAGCTGGCGCAGCAGGTGGAGCACGATGCGCACGGCAACGTGCAGCTCTCCGGCACCGGCGCGCTGGCCGACCTGCTGTGCGAGGAGATCAAGAGCAAGCTCAAGATCAAGCGCGTGCGCGGCGACACCTTCGGCTACCTGCAGCGCAGCTTCGTCGGCTGCGTCAGCGACGTCGACGCGCGCGAGGCCCGCGAGGTCGGCGAGAAGGCGGTGCAGTTCGCGATGTGGGGCGAGCCCCAGGGCCTGGGCAGCGGCTCGGTGGCCATCCAGCGCACCGGCTTCTACTCGGCCGACTACGCGCTGCTGCCGCTGGACGCCGTGGCTGGCAAGACGCGCACGATGGAGGACCACTTCATCGCCGACAGCGGCACCGACATCACCGACGCCTTCCGCCTCTACCTGCGCCCGCTGCTCGGCACCGGCATGCCCGATGCCTATCGGCTGCGTGGTGTACCGGTGCCGCGCATCGGCGGCTGACTGTGCTACATTCGGGCCACAACGTGCATCTCGTGGCGACACCGGGATGCACCGAGATCGAGGTTTGATCTCCCTTCCAAGGCCAGCGCCGGTTCGTCCCCCAACGTGCTCCCGCTGGTTGCCTGAGGTCCGCAGCGAGTACCCCTGCCGACCCCCCGCCGGATCGAGACCATCCGCTGCCCGCGCAGTCCCTGCGCATTTCCGTTCCGATTCCGGTTCGACCCTGCCGCAGCCTGCCCGAGAGCAGGCACCGGCCCCTGAAAGACAGTCATCGCAAGTTCTCTCCAAGTCGGGAAGTACCTGATCTCCCCGATCATCCGCACGCTCGGCCCCGACCGCTGGTCCGCCGCCGTGTCCATCCGCTCCGGCCGCGGCAGCATGACGCACGACCGCGTGATGCGCCTGCAACCGGTGTTCGGCAACCGCGACGACGCGGCCCGCCACGCCACTGAACACGGTCTGGCCTGGATCGATGCGGCCGGTGCCGCACCGATGCCGAGCCTGGCCACACCATGACCCACACCGCCGCATCGGCAGGCCAGGCCTGCCCCCATGCGCGCGGCGTGCCCCCGACCTCAGTTTCCCGATTCGGAAGACTGCTGGACCGCGCCGGCCATCCGACATTTGGCCGACGCATTTTTTGACCCCTCCGATCAAGGAAATCAAGACATGAGCACCGAAACTGGCACCGTCAAGTGGTTCAACGAAGGCAAGGGCTTCGGCTTCATCGCCCCGGACAACGGCGGCAAGGACCTGTTCGCCCACTTCAAGGAAATCCAGGGCACCGGCTTCAAGACGCTGCTGGAGAACCAGCGCGTCGAATTCGAGGTGGTGCAGGGCCAGAAGGGCCCGCAGGCCTCGAAGATCCGGGTTCTTTGATCCCGATCTCCGACCGGTCCCTCGCCGGCGTGCCGGCGTGAAGGACCTGCAGGAAGCCACCGAGCGCATCTGCGAACTCAAGGGTTCGCAGATCGCGCTCGACGCCCTGCTGACGTCCGTGCTGCTCGCGCTGCCGGACGACCAGAAACGCGCCGTCCTGGCGCGTTTTGCCGTGCATGCCGAGGTGGCACGCACGGTGATGCTGCACGAGCCGATCTCCGAGCTGACGCTCGGCGCCTTCGAGCACGACGTGCGGCGCTTCGCGGCGCTCGGCCCGCCGGATTGACCGGCCGCCGGCGCCCGCCGGCCTCAGCTTCAGCCTCAGCGCCTCAACGGTGCTGGTCCACCAGGATCGGGTTCCCGTCCGGGTCCTGCAGCGTGAAGAACGCCGGCCCGCTGCCGGCCTCGTCCGCTTCCTCCAGCACTTCCAGCCCTGCGTCCTTCAACCGGCGCTGCCACTTGCGCACGTCGGTGAACGGGTCGACGTTCTGCGCGTCGGCGTCCCAGCCCGGGTTGAAGGTGAGGATGTTCTTCTCGAACATGCCCTGGAACAGGCCGATCAGCGTCGGCCCCTGTTTCATGATCAGGTAGTGGTGTTCGGCGTTGCCGCCGAAGACCGTGAAGCCAAGCTTCTCGTAGAAGGCGCGCGATGCGTCCAGGTCCTTGACGGCGAGGCTGATCGAGAACTGACCGAGGCTCATGGGGCACTCCCCTCCATGGTGGAGGCCCCACGCTAACCGCGCTCGGCACCGTGCACAAGTGTCGACGGCGGCGCCTGGGCACGGCCACCGGCACCGCCCGACGGACCTGTCCGTGCGGTACCGTCGGCGAAGTCCCACCGGGTTTGATGGCCGGCAAGTTGCCGCGCAGGCAGGTCCGCACAATCGTCTGACCGTGGCGCGTGAAGGATCCGCGATGAAGAAGCTCTGGTGGCTGTGCGGCCTGTGGGTCGCGTGCCTGTGGCCGGCCCATGCCGCCCTCGCCGACGAAATCGCGTGGCGCGCCACATCGGTTCAGGGGCCGCGTCAGCCCGGGCTCAACACGCGGCTGGGCGTGGCCATCTTCGCCAACGGCGAGACAGCAACCACCGTGCGCCAGGTGCGGCCTGCGGCACCGCCGGCGGACGGCCGCCTGGACATCCTGGTCGAGGCCGAGTACCGCTTCGCTGATGGCTCCACGCTGCGCATGGACAGCCGCGAGACCATTGCGCTGACGCCGGCGATGACGCACGCACCCGGCGAATGGCGCGGCGAGGGCCGCATCGTGTCGGGCAGCGGCCGTTACGCCGGTGCGTCGGGCAGCTTTCGCTTCCGTGCGGTGATGGGTCTGGACGCAGCAGCCGACGGCATGCTGGGCGACGCGTTCCTGCAAGGGCAGGGCAGCCTCAGCCTGCTGCCCCGCTAGCCTTGCGTGACGGCGCCCCGGCCGGATCCAGCGCCAGCAGCTGCGCCACCGCGCCGACCGCCAGCACCGCCGGTTCCTTGCCGTGCACACCCGGCAGTCCGATGGGGCAGGTCAAGCGCGCCAGCACGTCGGGCGCGATCCCGCGCGCCTCGAACCGATGCATGAAGCGGGCTCGCTTGGTGGCCGAGCCGATCAGGCCCAGGAAGCCGAAGTCGCCGCGCCGCAGGATGGCCTCGGTGATGCGCAGGTCGAGGTCATGGCTGTGCGTCAGCACGAGGAAGGCACAGCCCGGCGGCGCCGTCTCGACTTCGGCCTCTGGCGCGTCGACGCAGCGGACATCGACGTGCGGTGCCACCGCTGGCGGAAATTCGGCGTCTCGGGCGTCGACCCAGTTGACCGTGCAGTGGATGTCTGCGAGCACCCGCACGATGGCACGGCCCACGTGACCGGCGCCGTACAACTGCAGAACGAAGCGTGGCGGTGGCGAGGTCCACAGCGCCGGTGCAGCGTCGGCCAGCGGTGTGAAACGCAGGGTCAGCGTCCCACCGCAGCACTGGCCAAGCGCAGGCCCCAGGGCCACCCGCCAGTCACCTTGACGGCCGACACGTGCCTGGGCGATCGCCTGCCACTCCAGGTGGCCGCCACCGATGGTTCCCACCACCGCTTCGGCGGCCACCAGCATGCGCGTGCCCGTCTCGCGCGGCACACTGCCGGCATGGTCGACGATCTCGACCACGGTGGCAGGCCGGCCTGCACCGGCCCAGTCGAGGGCAATGGCGATGAGCTCGGGCGGCGTGATGGCAGGCTGCACGCGGCCGATTCTGGCCGACCAGCGAGACAACCCGGCGCCATCGATCCGCCGGGCACGAGACACCGGGTCCGCCGCAGCCGATCACCCTGCGGTGCGCACGGTACCCGGGTCGCCGTGCCAGGAGGGCCGGCCGCGCCGGCCTAAGGTCTAGTGGCTGGCCGTTGCAAAACGCTCGGCGCCCGCCAAGGCGCCGGATGCAACGTGCAGCCACCGCTGCCGCTGCGATGAAGAAAT
This sequence comes from Rubrivivax albus, assembly GCF_004016515.1. GTDB lineage: Bacteria > Pseudomonadota > Gammaproteobacteria > Burkholderiales > Burkholderiaceae_C > Rubrivivax > Rubrivivax albus. The sequence continues at coordinate 61,846 of NZ_SACT01000008.1, read as the reverse complement.
GACAAAGGCCTGGCCATAGAGTTGAGGGCCGTAGCGGTACATCTGAAGCGCCAGGCGTGCCGCCTCTGCTTCTCCAGCATCGGCCTGCCGGGCCCACAGGGCGTACGCCAAGGCGTAGTGCCCCCGCTCGTAGGCGTCCAAGGCGTTGCTCGATTCCGCCTCGGACGTGGCGGCGTGCAGCGGGCCGGTTATCAGGATCACGAGTGCGCCGAGCGTGGCGTGGAAGGTGCTCATGGTGTGCTCCAGTCGGGGAGGATTCGGGGTCGGTCTGCAGTCCGCCGTCTGGCGGGCCGTGGTTGGGATCCTGCGGCGAACCTGGGCCGCTGGTGCAGCACCGTTCAATAGTGAACATGTCGTCCGCGCACGCTACAGTGGTTCCGCCAGCGAATTGACGGTGAGGTGGCTTGTGCAGGGCATGACCGTGGACGATGCGGCTTTCCTCCTGGAACTGGCGCGCCTGGGCGAGACCCGCAGTTGGGAGGCCGGCGTCGACGTCGTCCGCGAAGGTGATCCGGCCGACAGCATGTACCTGATCCACGAGGGCGAACTGCGTGTCGTCGTGGCCGGTGACGGCGGGCGGACCGTCGAGTTGACCACGCTGCACGCTGGCGAGTTCTTCGGTGAGCTGATGCTCAGCGGGGATCGGCGATCGGCCACCGTGCAGACGGTCCAGCGCTCATGGCTGACGCGAGTGAGCGCGACCGAGGTTCAGATACTTCTGGCCAGCCGACCCGATCTGGGGCTGCGCCTGCTGCAGGCCCTGGGCCGCAGGGTGCGCACACTCACCCGCACGGTGCGCAACCTGGCCTCCGCCAGCGTCTACGGGCGCCTGGTGGGCTTGTTCGACACCCTGGCGGTGGATATCGACGGTCAGCGGGTGGTGCCCGGGCCGCTGAGTCAGCAGCGCATTGCCGAACGCGTCGGTGCGTCCAAAGCGATGGTCAACAGGCTGCTGCAGGACCTCGAACGCGGAGGCTACGCCCAGGTCACCCGCGACCGCATCGTGCTGTTGAAGCGGTTGCCCTCACGTTGGTGACGCCGATGAGCCAGATGCGCGAAGTGCCGCCAGCGCCTCCATCACTGCCTCCGGCGTCGCCGGCGCCTGCAATGGCGGCAGGCAGCCGGACTCACCGGTGCTGGCCACCGCATCGCGGATGGCCAGGAACACGCTGAAGGGCAGCAGGATCGGCGGTTCGCCCACTGCCTTGCTGCGGTGGATGCTGTCGGCCGGGTTGTCGGCCTCGTAGAGCGCGACGTTGAACACCGGGGGGCAGTCGTTCGCGGTGGGGATCTTGTAGGTGCTCGGCGCGTGCGTGGCCAGCATCCCGGTCTGCGGGTGCCACACCAGTTCCTCGCTGGTCAGCCAGCCCTGGCCCTGGATGAAGGCGCCTTCGATCTGGCCGAGGTCGATGGCCGGGTTCAGCGAGCGGCCCACGTCGTGCAACACGTCGGCGCGCAGCACGCGGTGTTCGCCCGTCAGCGTGTCCACAACCACTTCGGCGACGGCTGCGCCGTAGGCGAAGTAGAAGAACGGCCTACCCTGCAGCTTGTCGCGATCCCAGTGCAGGCCGGGCGTGGCGTAGAAGCCGTCGCTCCACAGCTGCACCCGCGCCGCGTAGGCGGCCTGCACCAGTGCTGGCCAGGGCGCAGCGGCGTGCTGCGGATGCTCGCTCAGGAAGGCGTCCAGCCGCTGGCGAAGGGTGCGCGCGGCGGCCTGGGCCGCCTTGCCGTTGAGGTCGCTGCCGGTGCTGGCCGCGGTGGCCGAGGTGTTGGCCACCTTGTGTGTGTCGGTGGCCGTCACGCGCACGGCGTGCAGCGGCAGGCCGAGTTCGTGGGCCACCACCTGCGCCACCTTGGTGTTCAGGCCCTGGCCCATCTCGGTGCCGCCGTGGTTCACGAGCACGCTGCCGTCGGTGTAGACGTGCACCAGCGCGCCGGCCTGGTTGAAGTGGGCCACGTTGAAGCTGATGCCGAACTTCAGCGGCATCAGGCCCAGGCCCTTCTTCAGCACCGGGCTGCCGGCGTTGAACGTGTTCACCGCCGCACGGCGCTCGGCCCAGCGTGCGTCCCGCACCAGGCGCGCCACCAGGTCGTCGATGACGTTGTCCTCCACCACCTGGCCATAGGGCGTGACGTTGCGTTTGGCGCGGCCGTAGAAGTTGGCCTGGCGCACGGCCAGCGGGTCGCGGCCCAGCGCGCGCGCGATGTCGTCTAGCAGGCGTTCCACCGCAAACGCCCCCTGCGGCCCGCCGAAGCCGCGGAAGGCGGTGTTGCTCTGCGTGTTCGTCTTCGCGCAGTAGCCATGCAGCGCCACGTGCGGCAGCCAGTAGGCGTTGTCGAAGTGGCACAGCGCGCGCGTCATCACCGGCGCCGAGAGGTCGGCCGTGCAGCCGGCGTTGGCGATCAGGTCGGCCTCGACACCGAGGATGCGGCCGTCGTCGTCGAAGCCCACCGTCCAGTCGAACTCGAAGCCGTGTCGCCGGCCGGTGATCAGGAAGTCGTCGTCACGGTCCACGCGCAGCTTCACCGGGCGACCAAGCTTCACCGCCGCCACGCTGGCGAGCGCCGCGAACACGGCCGACTGGCTTTCCTTGCCGCCGAAGCCACCGCCCATGCGCCGGCAGGTCACCTGCACCCGGTGCTGCGCCCAGCCCAGCGCATGCGCCACCACGTGCTGCATCTCGGTGGGGTGCTGGGTGGAACAGTGCAGGTGCACCGTGGCGTCCTCCTGCGGCAGCGCATAGCTGATCTGCCCTTCCAGGTAAAACTGCTCCTGACCGCCGAGGCTGAAGCTGCCGGTCAGCTTGTGCGGGGCGGCAGCGATGGCCGCGGCTGCATCGCCGCGGGCCAGGTGCATCGGCGGCACCACGTACTGCTGCCGCGCATGCGCCTCGCGCGCCGTGAGCACCGGTGGCAGGGGCTCCGCACGGATCACGTCCTTCGCCCGTGCGGCGGCGCGGCGGGCGAGGTCGCGCGACGTGGCCACGACGAGGAACACCGGCTGGCCCAGGAAGTGCACCGTGTCCTCGGCCAGGATCGGGTCGTCGCGCACGATCGGGCCGCAGTCATTGCTGCCGGGGATGTCGGCCGCTGTCAGCACCGCCACCACCCCGGGCTGCGCCTGCAGCAGGTCGAGGTCCACGGCCAGCAGTCGGCCATGGGCCAGCGGCGAACACCCCACGGCGGCATGCAGCGTGCCGGCGACTTCCGGGATGTCGTCGATGTAGGTGGCCTGGCCGCGCACGTGCAGGTGCGCCGATTCGTGGGGCAGGGCGATGCCCACCTGCGGCGTGGCTGCCAGCGCCGATTCGCGCGGCACGTTCATGCGGGGACCTCCCACACCTGCGTGGCCGACGGCGCCAGCGGTGCATCGGGCCGCGTTTCCAGCCAGAAGCGTCGCAGCAGGGCACGCGCCGACCGCACGCGATAGCCGGCGCTGCCGCGCAGGTCGGTCATCGGCGTGTAGTCGCTGCCCAGCGCGCTGCAGGCGGCCTCCAGCGTGGCCTCGGTCCACGGCTGGCCGGTCAGCGCGGCCTCGGCCGCGCGCGCCCGCGCCACGGTGGCGGCCATGCCGCCGAATGCCACGCGGGCGGCGGTGACGCGCTCGCCGTCCAGCGTCACCGCCAGGCCGCACGCCAGGGCCGAGATGTCGCAGTCGAAGCGTTTGCTCAGCTTGTAGGCGCGCAGCCGCGTCGCCGGGCCCGGCAGCGGGACCTCGATGCGCCACAGCAGTTCACCCGGTTGCCGCAGGTTCTTCATGTAGCCCGTGTAGAAGCCATCGAGCGGCAGCGTGCGCTCGGCGCCCCCGTGGCGCAGCACGATACGGGCGTCCAGCGCCATCAGCACCGGTGCACTGTCGCCGATGGGCGACCCGTTGGCCAGGTTGCCGCCCATCGTGCCGGCATGGCGAACCGGGGGCGAGGCGAAGCGCAGCGCGTAGTCGCGCATCGGTGGCAGATGGGCCACCAGCGCGGCCCAGGCGTCCTCCAGCGCCGCACCGGCACCGATGTGCAGCACGCCTTCGGTTTCCGTGATGGCCTTGAAGCCGGGCACGGCGCCCACGCTGATCAGCAGCGGCAGCGGCCGGAACTGCTTGTTGGCCCACAGGCCGATGTCGGTGCTGCCGGCCAGCACCGTGGCCTGCGGGTGGGTCGCGGCGGCGTCGGCCAGGGCGTCAAGGCTGCGCGGCGCCAGGAAGCGGCTGTCGGCGCCGGTGGCCGGGTCGGGCGCACGGTAGGCCAGTGGCGGGTCGGCCCGCAGGGTCTGCAGCGCCGCCACGGTGGCGTCGTCGTCGTTGACGGCCGGGGCGGGCAGGGCGTACATGGCCTCACCCGCATCCAGGATGGGCCGGTAGCCCGTGCAGCGGCACAGGTTGCCCGCCAGCGCGTCGGCGAGCTCGCGGCGGCTGGGCGGGTCGGGCCGGTTCGCGTGCAACGCGGCCAGCGAGACCACGAAACCCGGCGTGCAGAAGCCGCACTGCGAGCCGTGGTGCTCGACCATGGCGCGCGGCGCCGGGTGGTCGGCGGGCAGATCCTCCACCGTGCGCAGCGCGCGGCCGTCGAGCGTGGGCAGGAACTGCAGGCAGGCGTTGACGGTGCGCCAGCGCACCGTGCCGCCATCGTCCAGGTCGCCCACCATCACCGTGCAGGCGCCGCAGTCGCCCTCGTTGCAGCCTTCCTTGGTGCCGGTGCGGCCGGCGTGTTCACGCAGCCAGGCCAGCACCGTGGTGGTGGCGGGCAGCCCTGCCACCTCGACGATGGCCCCTCGGTGGACGAAGCGGATCGGGCGTTCGGTCAAGCCTTCGGTCATGCACGTACCCATGCAAGCGCAATGCCCGAAAGGTAGCACTCCGGCGTCAGGCCGGGCGGCCGGCGGACCCGTGCAGAATCCGGTGGGTCCGGGTGGCTGGCCCGGCTCTTGCAAACCGCCGACCTGCATGCCTGTTCCCGACCGCCTGGCGATCCGCGGCGACCTGCTCGATCTGGTCGCAGCGCCCGCGCTGACCGACGCCACGCCCGACGGTGGTGCCGCGGTGCGCTTCACGCCGGACCACTGGCTGCTGGTCGAGCGCGGCCGCATCGTCGGCCGCCAGGCACACGACCCGGGTGACGCCTGGCAGCGCGAGGATCATCGCGGCCGGCTGGTGCTGCCGGGCTTCATCGACACCCATGTGCACATGCCGCAGCTGGACGTGATCGCCAGCCACGGCGCCGACCTGCTGGACTGGCTCGACACCTACACCTTCCCGGCCGAACGCCGCTACGCCGACGCCGAGGTCTCGCGCGTCGGCGCCGAAGCCTTTGCCGACGCGCTGCTGGCGCACGGCACCACCGCGGCAGCCGTCTTCCCCACCGTGCATGCCGTCTCGGCCGATGCGATGGCCGCCGCCACCCATGCCCGCGGCATGCGCTGCATCACCGGCAAGGTGCTGATGGACCGCAACGCCCCAGACGGCCTGCGCGACGCCGATGCTGCCAGCGCCGACCGCGAGCTGCGCGCCGGCATCGCGCGCTGGCACGGCACCGGCCGCCAGGCGCAGGCCGTCACCGTGCGCTTTGCCCCCTGCAGCACGCCGCAGCAGCTGGCCCTGGCCGGGCGGCTGATGGCCGAGGTGCCGGACCTGTACATGCAGACGCACGTGGCCGAGAACCGCGACGAGGTGCGCTGGGTGGCCGAGCTGTTCCCCGACGCGCGCAGCTACCTCGACGTCTACCACCGTGCCGGCCTGCTGGGCCCGCGCGCGGTGCTGGCGCACGCCATCTGGCTCGACGATGCCGACCGTGCGCTGCTGGCCGAGACCGGTTCGCAGATTGCCCACTGCCCCACCAGCAACCTGTTCCTGGGCAGCGGGCTGATGGACTGGCAGGCGCTGCAGGGTGCCGGTGCGGCGGTCTCGCTGGCCAGCGACGTCGGCGGCGGTACCAGCCTGAGCATGGTCCGCACCATGGCCGCCGCCTACCAGGTGCAGGCGCTGCAGGGCGTGAAGTTGGGTGCCTGGGCGCTGTTGCACGCCGCCACGCTTGGGGCGGCTCGGGCGTTGCGGCTGGACCACGAGATCGGCAGTCTCGAGCCGGGCTGCCTGGCCGACGTCTGCGTCTGGGACTGGGCCACCGGCCCCGTGGGCCGGCGCCGCGACGCGCTGGCGCAGACGCTGCATGAACGGATCTTCGCCTGGATCACGCTGTCCGACGAGCGGCATCTGGTGCAGACCTGGGTCGCCGGCCGGGAACGCCATCGCCGAGACGCCACAATGCCGCCCCGGGAGGAGCACCGTTGACCACCCCGCGACTCGAACTGCGCGGCATCCGCAAGGCATACCCGGCCGTCGTGGCCAACGACGACGTGAGCCTGCGCGTGGCGCCGGGCGAGATCCACGCCGTGCTCGGCGAGAACGGCGCCGGCAAGTCCACGCTGATGAAGGTCATCTACGGCGCCGTGCGGCCCGACGCCGGCGAGGTGCGCTTCAACGGCCAGCCGGTGCAGGTGGCCAGCCCGGCGCAGGCGCGCCAACTCGGCATCAGCATGGTCTACCAGCACTTCAGCCTGTTCGACACGCTGACCGCCGCCGAGAACGTGTGGCTGGGGCTGGACAAGGCGCAGCCGCTGGCCGAGGTCACTCGCCGCATCCGCGACGTGGCCGGCACCTACGGCCTGGACATTGACCCGCAGCGCCCCGTGCACACGCTCAGCGTGGGTGAGCGGCAGCGCGTGGAGATCGTCCGCGCGCTGCTCACCGACCCCACGCTGCTGATCCTGGACGAACCCACCTCGGTGCTGACGCCGCAGGCGGTGGAACGCCTCTTCGTCACCCTCCGCCAGCTGGCGGCCGACGGCTGCAGCATCCTCTACATCAGCCACAAGCTCGACGAGATCCGCGCGTTGTGCCACCGCTGCACCGTGCTGCGCGGGGGGCGCGTCACCGGCGAGGTGGACCCGGCCGAGCACGACAACGCCAGCCTCTCGCGGCTGATGATCGGTGCCGAACCGCCGGCGCTGACGCACCGCGACCTGAAGGCCGGCGAGGTGGTGCTGCAGGTGCAGGCGCTGGACCTGCCCAAGGCCGACCCGTTCGCCGTCGAACTGAAGCGGCTGCAGTTGCAGGTGCGCGCCGGCGAGATCGTCGGCATCGCCGGCGTCAGCGGCAACGGCCAGCAGGAACTGATGGCGGTGCTGTCGGGCGAAGACGACCGCGCCGCGCCGGCGAGCATCCGCCTGTTCGGGCAGGACATCGCGAAGCACTCGCCCCGCCGCCGCCGCCACGAAGGCCTGCACTTCGTGCCCGAGGAGCGCCTGGGCCGAGGCGCCGTGCCCACGATGAGCCTGGCCCACAACACGCTGCTCACGCGCACCGCCGGCATCGGCCCTGGCGGCTGGCTGAAGCTGGGCCAGGTGCGGGCGCTCGCGGCGCACGTCATCCAGCGCTTCGGCGTCAAGGCCGGCGGGCCCGGGGCGGCGGCGAAGAGCCTGTCGGGTGGCAATCTGCAGAAGTTCATCGTCGGCCGCGAGATCGACGCGCAGCCCAAGCTGCTGATCGTGGCCCAGCCCACCTGGGGCGTGGACGTGGGTGCGGCGGCGCTGATCCGCGGCGAACTGCTGGCGCTGCGTGACGCCGGCTGCGCGCTGCTGGTGGTCAGCGAGGAGCTGGAGGAGCTGTTCGAGATCAGCGACCGCCTGCACGTCATCGCCCAGGGGCGGCTGAGCCCGAGTCTGCCCACGCGCGACGCCACCGTCGAGCGCATCGGGCAGTGGATGTCCGGGCTGTGGGAAGACACACCGGAGGCGGCCGATGCTGCGGCTTGAAGCGCGCCCGGAGCCGTCGAAGGCGCTTTCGCTGGCGTCGCCGCTGATCGCGCTGGTGCTCACCGCGGTCATCGCCGCCATCCTGTTCGCGCTGCTGGGCAAGGACCCGGTGCGCGGCCTGGCCATCTTCTTCGTCGAGCCGCTCAACGGCCTGCGCGCCGTCAGCGAGGTGGCGCTGAAGGCCACGCCGCTGATCCTGTGCGCGCTGGGCCTGGCCGTGTGCTACCGCTCCAACGTCTGGAACATCGGCGCCGAGGGCCAGCTGCTGCTCGGCGCGGTGGCCGGCGGCGGCATGGCGCTGTGGCTGGGCACGCTGGGGCTGGACGCCGGCCGCGGTGCGCTGTCGCCGCTGGTGCTGCTGGCCGGCCTGGCCGGCGGCATGCTGTGGGCCGGCATCACCGCGCTGCTGCGCGACCGCTTCAACGCCAGCGAGATCCTGGTCAGCCTGATGCTGGTCTACGTGGCGCAGCAGCTGGTGAACTACCTGGTCTTCGGGCCCTGGAAGGACCCGCAGGGCTTCAACTTCCCGCAGACGCCCACCTTCGACCCCAGCACCTGGTTGCCGCCGCTGTGGCGCGGCACACGGCTGCACTGGGGCGCGCTGGCGGTGCCCGTGCTGGTGCTGTTGGCCTGGATGTTCCTGTTCCGCTCGTGGCGCGGCTTCCAGCTGCAGGTGGGTGGCCTGGCGCCGGCGGCGGCGCGTTATGCCGGCTTTTCGTCGCGCAGCGCGCTGTGGCTGGCGCTCCTGGGCTCCGGCGGCCTGGCCGGTCTGGCCGGGGCCATGGAGGTGGCCGGGCCGCTGCGTCAGCTCACGCCGCACATCAGCACCGGCATCGGCTTCACCGCCATCATCGTGTGCTTCGTCGGCCGGCTGCACCCGGTGGGCATCGTGTTCAGCGGCATCCTGCTGTCGATGATGCTGATCGGCGGCGAACTGGGGCAGAGCCGGCTGGGCCTGCCGAATGCGCTCAGCGGCGTGTTCCAGGGGCTGCTGCTGTTCCTGCTGCTGGCCTGCGACACGCTGGTGGCGTATCGGGTGAAGTGGGGCAAGGCATGAATGAAGCTGCATTGCTGATCGCCGCCACCATCGCGTCCGGCACGCCGCTGGCGCTGGCCGGCCTGGGCCTGCTGCTCAACGAGAAGGCCGGGGTGCTGAACCTGGGTGCCGAGGGCATGATGCTGGTGGCCGCGATCGCCGGCTTCGCCACCGCGTCGCTCACCGGCAGCCAGGGGCTGGCCTTCGCCGCCGGCGCCGGCGCGGGTGCGTTGATGGCCGTGGCCTTCGGCGTGCTGGTGATCTGGCTCAACACCAACCAGTACGCCACCGGGCTGGCGCTGTCGATCTTCGGTGGCGGCTTCTCCGCCTTCGTCGGCGTGGCCTTCGTCGGCAAGACGCTGGGCGAGCCGGTGCAGTACGCGGTGCCGCTTCTCGCCGACATCCCCTGGCTGGGCACGGCGCTGTTCCGCCAGCACCCGATGGCCTACGCCGCCATCGGGCTCACCTTCGCTATCGCCTGGTTCCTCTACCGCAGCCGTGCCGGCCTGGTGCTGCGCGCCGTGGGCGAGTCGCCGGAGTCGGCGCACGCGCTGGGCTACCGGGTGCGGCTGCTGCGCCTGGCCGCCGTGACCGCCGGTGGTGCGCTGTGCGGCCTGGCTGGTGCGTACCTGTCGGTGGTCTACGCACCGTTGTGGGTCGAAGGCCTGGTGGCCGGGCGCGGCTGGATCGCGCTGGCGCTGACCACCTTCGCCACCTGGCGGCCGGCACGCGTGTTGCTCGGTGCCTACCTGTTCGGCGGCGTGACGATGCTGCAGTTCGCGCTGCAGACGGCCGGCGTGCAGGTGGCCAGCCAGCTGCTGGCGATGCTGCCCTACATCGCCACCATCGTCGTGCTGGCGCTGATCAGCCGCAACCCGACCTGGATCCGCATCAACATGCCCGCGTCGCTGGGCAAACCCTTCCATCCCGGCACCTAGAATTCCGACTTCCTCCGAGGAGCCTCTGTCCATGACCGACCTGTCCAAGCGTTCCCTGTTCGTCCTGGCCGCCGCTGCGGCCGTCGCCGGTCTTGCCGCCTGCGGCAAGAAGGAAGAACCCGCGCCGGCGCCCGCCCCGGCCGCCGCACCCGCCCCGGCACCCAAGCCCGAGCCGCTGAAGGCCGCCTGGGTCTACGTGGGCCCCGTCGGCGACGCCGGCTGGACCTTCGCCCACGACCAGGGCCGCAAGGCCGTCGAGGCCGAGTTCGGCGACAAGGTGGCCACCACCTTCGTCGAGAAGGTGCCCGAGGGCGCCGACGCCGAGCGCGTGATCCGCGACCTGGCCGCGCAGGGCAACAAGATCATCTTCGCCACCAGCTTCGGCTTCATGGAGCCCATGCTCAAGGTGGCCGCCGAGTTCCCGGACGTCAAGTTCGAGCACGCCACCGGCTACAAGACGGCCGACAACATGCGGCTGTACGACGCCAAGTTCTTCGAGGACGCCTACCTGGCCGGCGTGATCGCCGGCAAGATGACCAAGACCAACACCCTGGGCTTCGTCGCCAGCTTCCCGATCCCCGAGGTGCTGCGCAACATCAACGCCTTCACGCTGGGTGCGCAGAGCGTGAACCCCAAGGTCAAGACCAAGGTGGTCTGGGTCAACACCTGGTTCGACCCGCCGAAGGAAAGCGACGCCGCGCAGAGCCTGATCAACGGCGGCGCCGACGTGCTGCTGCAGAACACCGACTCCACCGCGGTGCTGCAGACGGCCGAGAAGAACGGCAAGTACGCCTTCGGCTGGGACAGCGACATGAGCGCCTTCGCACCCAACGCACACCTGGCGTCGTGCATCGTCGACTGGGGTCCGTACTACAAGAAGGCCATCAAGGACGTGATGGACGGCACCTGGACCACCGGCCGCACCGTCTGGGGCGTCAAGGAAGGCCAGAACGCGCTGGTCAAGATCTCCGACACCGTGCCGGCCGACGTGAAGGAACAGGTCGAGAAGCTCTCGGCCGGCATGAAGGACGGGACGTTCGCCGCCTACACCGGCCCGGTGGTGGACAACACCGGCAAGGAGCGCCTGCCCAAGGGCGAGGTGGCCACGCAGGAGTGGCTCGACAAGATCGACTTCTACGTCAAGGGCGTCGAAGGCAAGGTGCCGACCGGCAACTGATGGCCAGCTGACCCACCCGCGGTGATGGCCATGGCCACCGACGCCCCCAGCGGCGTGCCGGCCGAGGCGCGCTTCTGGCAGCCGGTGGCCATGGTCGATGACCTGGCCACCGTGGGCGGGCCGCCGCTTCCGGTGCGCCTGCTGGGGCACGACCTGGTGCTCTGGCGCGGTGCCGGCGGTGTGGCCGCCTTCGACGACCGTTGCCCGCACCGCGGCGCCGCACTGTCGCTGGGCCGCGTCGTCGGCGGGCAGCTGCAGTGCGCCTACCACGGCTGGCGCTTCGACCCGATGGGCCGCTGTGTGCGCATCCCGGCGGCGCCGGATTTCGTGCCACCCGATGGCCATGCGGCGGGCACCTGGCGGGTCGCGCAGGCCCATGGGCTGTGGTGGGTGGCGCGCGACCCCGTCGAGCCGACGCCGCCGGCCTGTGTCGGCGTGCCGGCCCGACGTGTGGTCTGCGGGCCCTACACCGTGGAGACCAGCGCACCGCGCCTGATCGAGAATTTCCTCGACACCTCGCACTTCGCCTTCGTGCACGAAGGCTGGCTGGGTGACGCGGCGCACCCCGAGGTGCCGGCCTACGACGTGCAGCACACGGCCGACGGCCGCCCGCTGATCCCGCACTACCGCGCCTGGCAGCCGCGTGCGTCGGCCTCGTCGGCGGAGGGCGCGTGGGTGGACTACCGCTACGAGGTGCTGGGGCCGTACGCGGCGCTGCTGGTCAAGCAACCCGAGGGTGGCGGTGTGGCCGATGCGTATGCCGCCTTTGCCTGCCCGGTGGACGAGGAGCGCTGCCGAGCCTGGTTCATGCAGTTCACCACCGACACCGCCACGCCCGATGAGGCACTGCAGCAGTTCCAGGACACCATCTTCGGCCAGGACCGGGCCGTGCTGGAAAGCCAGCGGCCCCGGCGCCTCCCAGTCTCAGGCGGTGAGGTGCACAGTGCGGCCGACCGGCTCAGCGCCGCCTACAGGCGCTGGCTGCAGCATTCAGGTGTGACCTTTGGCGTCTGTTGAAGGACCGCGGTAGCGTTATGGCCACAAGTTTGCTCTCCGGGTGACGATCATGTGTCCGATGGCCCTGGTCGGGGTCCCAAACGGAGCGCGCACATGGATCTAAGCAACGCCTCGCAGGCCCACGCGGAATGGAAAGTCAAGTTCGGCATGGCCATTCAGCAGAAGAGCAAGATGGATGCGTCCAGCATTGCGATGGACAACTGCTGCCCCTTGGGACAGTGGCTGCATGGTGAGGCCAAGGGTCTGTACAACCGACTGCCTGCCTATCGCGAGTGCCTGGGCAAGCACGCCGAGTTCCACCGCGCCGCCGGCCAGGTGGCCGCCGCCATCAACCGCGGCGACTACGCCGGTGCCAGCGCGATGCTGGAAGCGGGGACACCGTATGCGGGTGCTTCCTCGGCAGTGGGGTCGGCCATCCTTGGACTGAAGAAGGCGATCTCTGCTCCGGCGACGGTTTGACGGTCCGCGGTGTCGCCACTTGGCGGCACTGTCCAGCTGATCTGGTTCAGGGGCCGAAGTCCCCGGGCGATGGCGTTGCGGCATGGCCCTGCGTCACCGAAGTGACGGCCATGCGGTCCAGAGCAGTCGATGATGGCATGGCCCTGAACTTCAGGTCGCCGGACGGCGTCAGCCATGCCAGACACCACTCTCCAGACTGGAATCTTCGACCTGCCCGGTCTGCGTCTGCACGCCGCGGTGCAGGGCGAGGGCCCGCTGGTCATCTTCTGCCACGGCTTTCCGGAAGGCTGGCGCAGCTGGCGTCATCAGCTCGCAGCGCTGGCTGCTGCCGGCTACCGCGCGGTGGCGCCGGACATGCGCGGCTACGGCGGCACCGTGTCGACGAAGCATCCGGAGGGTGCCCTCGGCCCCGAGCAATCCACCATGCTGCACCAAGCCGGCGACCTGGTGGCCCTGGTCAAGGCCCTGGGCGAGACACAGGCGGTGCTCGTGGGCCACGACTGGGGCGCGCCTGCGGTCTGGTACGCGGCACTGATGCGGCCGGACGTCTTCCGCGCCGTCGCCGGGCTGGCCGTGCCCTTCGTGCCACCGTCGCCGGTGGACCTGCTGATGGCCTATGAGCGCCAGGGCGTGCACACCTTCTACATGCAGTACTTCCAGGCGCCGGGCGTGGCCGAGGCGGAGCTCGACGCCGACCCGGAAGCCACGCTGCGCCGCGTGTGGTGGAGCATGTCCGGCGACGGCCCCGATCGCGTGGTGGCCGGCGTGCTGCCGCCCGGTGCCGGCTTCCTGGACGTGACCGAGGAACCCGACCCGGCGCGCCTGCCCGCCTGGTGGGACACCGACGACCTGCGCGCCACGGCCGAGGACTTCCGCCGCCGCGGCTTCGCCGGCGGCCTGAACTGGTACCGGGCCATCCGTCGCAACGCCGAGCTGATGGCGCCCTGGTACGGCGCCGTGATTCGGCAGCCGTCGCTGTTCATCGTCGGCGAGCGGGACGACCTGCTGGCCTTCCCGGGCGTGCGCGAACGGCTGAAGGATCTGAAGCGTGCACTGCCGGGCCTGCGGGGGCAGCACGTGCTGCCCGGCGCCGGCCACTGGGTGCAGCGTGAGCGCGCTGCCGATGTCAACGCGTTGCTGGTGGCGTTCCTGCGCAGCCTTGACGGGCCGTCAGCCGCCCGGTGAGTCGGGTCACTGCCCCGCGCGCAGCCGCCGCGCCGACAGCGACCCCAGCACGCCCACGCCGGCCAGCCACATCGCCAGCGTGCCCGGCTCCGGCACCGGCGCGGCCAGGCCGAAGGCGTGGGTGCTGATGCGGTAGATGTCGCCGAGCTCCGGGTCGCCGACAGTGAAGCTGAATTCCATGATCTGGCCGTCCTCGAAGCGCGCCGGGTCGATGGGCTGCGACGGGATCGTGGCGTAGTCGGCCAACCCGTCGGCGTTCGTGTGGTCGTACAGATAGACCGCCAGGCTGTGGTTGACGGTGTCGGGGAACAGGTCGGTGCCGGCGAAGTCGTAGGCGTCGAGCACGACCGCGTCCTCCACCGGCGTGAAGAAGCGTGGTGCATCGTCCTCCAGCGACAGGAAGGACCCGCCCGAGGACGACTGCCAGGTCCACTGCAGGGCCCCCACGGACACGGTCATCGACTGCAGAAGGTCGGTGAAGCCGGCGGCGCGCGTGTTGGCGAAGGCGTAGTCCGGCGCCACCGACGCGTCGTAGACCATGGACACGCTCATCGTCTGGCCGACCAGTCCGAGGCCGCTGTCGTCGTCGACCAGCCCGGCGTAGGTCGCCTGGACGGTCTGTGCGGTGGCGGGGAGCGCCGATCCCAGGGACAGCGCGGCGAGCATCAGCAAGGTGGGGCGAAGGGTCATGGGGAGTTCCTGCGGAGCATCGACAGTGGAGACGGTGCCTGTTGTAGCGGCCACCCCGTTACATCCCGGTTAACCGTGCCGGCACGGCTTGCCGCTTGCTACAGTGCCCGCAACCCCGGAGACCGCCCCATGAACTTCGACGCCATCCCCCGCCAGCAGCTGCCGGCCCTGCTGCGCACCATGCCCAAGGCGGAACTGCACCTGCACATCGAAGGCTCGCTGGAGCCCGAGCTGATCTTCCGCCTGGCTGCGCGCAACGGCGTGGCACTGCCCTACGCCAGCGTCGAGGCCCTGCGTGCGGCGTACGCCTTCACCGACCTGCAGAGCTTCCTCGACATCTACTACGCCGGCGCCAGCGTGCTGATCGAGGAGACCGACTTCTTCGAGATGACCTGGGCCTACTTCCAGCGCGCCGCGGCCGACAACGTGGTGCACGCCGAAATCTTCTTCGACCCGCAGACGCACACCGCGCGCGGCGTGCCGATGGAGAAGGTCATCCTCGGCCTCCACCATGCGGCCGAACGGGCGCACCAGGAACTGCGGATCTCGTCGCGACTGATCCTGTGCTTCCTGCGCCACCTCAGCGAGGACGAGGCCTTCGCCACCCTGGAGGGGGCGCTGCCTTACCGCCGGCACTTCATCGGCGTGGGGCTGGACAGCAGCGAGCGCGGCCACCCGCCGGAGAAGTTCTCGCGCGTGTTCGCGCGCTGCCGCGAACTGGGGCTGGAGGTGGTGGCCCACGCCGGAGAGGAGGGCCCGCCGGCCTACATCCGCACGGCGCTGGACGACCTGCAGGTGCGCCGCATCGACCACGGCGTGCGCTGCACCGAAGACCCCACGCTGGTGGAACGGCTGGCCCGCGAGCGCGTGCCGCTCACCGTGTGCCCGCTGTCCAACGTGAAGCTCTGCGTGTTCCCGAACCTGGCGCACCACAACCTGCCTGCGCTGCTGGACGCCGGCCTGTGCGTCACCGTGAACTCCGACGACCCGGCCTACTTCGGCGGCTACGTCAACCAGAACTACCTGGAGCTGTTCGCGGCGCAACCCGGTCTGGGCGCGCGCGAAGCCTGGCAACTGGCGGCCAACAGCTTCGAGGCCAGCTTCGTCGCCGACGCCACCAAGGCCGCGTGGCGGCTGCAGCTGGACGCAGTGTTCCGCGCGGCCGGGGCCTGACTCAGGCCGCAGGGGCGGCGGCCGGTCGCTTGTCGCGCAGCAGCACGACCAGCAGCGACAGCAGCGCGCCCGCGCCGGCCATGAAGATCGTGCCCACGCCCCAGACGGCCCACACGACCACCGGCGCGGCGCCACCCATCCAGCCCAGCGTCCACTGCACGGTGTCGATGGCCAGTTCCGCCAGCGCCTGCCAGCCCGGCACCCAGGCGTCCAGCCAGGCGCCGAAGGGCACCTGGTCGAGCAAGGGCTTGAGGTCGCCCAGCCATTGCTGGTGGTCCAGCCGCAGCAGTTCGTACAGGCCCCAGCCCACCAGGGACCACAGGGCCACCCCCAGGGCCACGAACACCCAGATCGCGATCAGCATGGCGGCCATTCTGCCGCCGCAGCCGGCGCAACAGGCTCAAGCCGCCACGGCGTCGCGGGTTTCTTCGGCCAGGGTGTCGGACCCGGCGCCGAAGGCGTAGAGGTCCATCGCCAGCACCCCGTAGGTCACGCTGGCATGCAGGCGCCGCGGCGTGGCGGCCTCGCCGCCGGCGCCAGCGGCCACGTAGAAGGGCAGCCAGTGCTCGTCGGTGGGGTGCATGAAGGCGGCGTGCGGCGCCTGGCGGCGGTAGTCGCGCAGCGCGGCCCAGTCGCGTGCGGCCGTGCGTTCGGCCACCCAGTGGCGGAAGGCGGCGGTCTCGGCGGTCTCCGGCGCTGCGACGTCGGGCTGCCCGCCGGGACCGTAGATCAGCCGCAGGTTGTGCGTGAGGCTGCCGCTGCCGACGATCAGCACGCCTTCGTCGGCCAGCGGCGCCAGCGCGCGGCCCAGGGCCATCAGCGCCGCCGGGCTGTCGTGCGGGCTGAAGGACAGCGGCAGCACCGGCACGTCGGCGCCCGGGTACAGGTAGCGCAGCGGGGTCCAGATGCCATGGTCCAGGCCGCTGGCGTCCAGCGTCTGCACCGGCAGGCCTGCGGCGCCCATCAGCGCGGCCACGCGCGGCGCCAGCGCCAGGGCGCCGGGGGCGTCGTAGCGCAGGCGGTAGAGCGCGTCGGGGAAGCCGCCGAAGTCGTAGACGGCCTCGTGCCGGGCGCCGGCCAGCAGCACGTGCCGGCGCGCCAGCGTGTGCGCGGAGATGGCCAACACCGCGATCGGCCGACCGAAGGCGCGGTCGATGGCCGGTCCCAGGCGCTGCATGAAGGCGCCGGCCGCGCCGGGTTCCAGCGCCGTCATCGGCGAGCCGTGGGAGATGAAGAGGGCGGGCAGGGTCGTCATGGCGACATTGTTCACCCGCTGCCTTGCCCGGGCGTTCAAGCACCTTCACCACGGCGTTGCGGCGCTTTTGCTACCGTGCGGGCATGAACCCGCCCTCGATCACGACCCTGGCCTGGCGCCAGACCCTGCGCGACTTCCGGGCCGGCGAGTTGCGCCTGCTGGCCGTGGCCGTGCTGCTTGCGGTGGCGGCGCTGACGGCGGTGGGCTTCTTCGCCGACCGGCTCAACAACGGCCTCACCCGCGACGCGCGCCAGCTCATCGGCGGCGACGCCGTGATCAGCAGCGACCAGCCGCTGCCGCCGGCCTTCGCCGCCGAGGCGCAGGCCCGCGGCCTGGCCACCAACACCAACGTGCAGTTCCCCAGCATGGCGCGGGCGCCCGACGACAAGGGCGGCAACGCGCGCCTGGTGTCGGTGAAGTCCGTGGGGCCGGCCTACCCGCTGCGCGGCCGGCTGCAGCTCAAGGACGGGCCCGACGCCGCGGTGGAAACCGTCGCCGCCGCGCCGGCGCCGGGCACGGTGTGGGTCGACGCGGGTGTGCTGGACGCGCTGCAGCTGCAGGTGGGCGACCCGCTGCTGCTGGGCGACGCCACGCTGACGGTGGCCCGGATCCTCGTCATCGAGCCTGACCGCGGCGCCGGCTTCGTGAACTTCGCGCCACGCGTGATGCTCGCCGAGGCCGACCTGGCCGCCACCGGCCTGGTGCAGCCGGCCAGCCGCGTGCGCTACCGCTTCGCCGTCGCCGCGCCCGGCGCCAGCGACGCGCCGGTGCGTGACTGGGTGCGCTGGGCCGAGCAGCACATCGAATCCGACGACCTGCGTGGCCTGCGCGTGGAGGCGCTGGAGGCCGGCCGGCCGGAGATGAGCCAGACGCTCGAGCGTGGCCAGAAGTTCCTGAACCTGGTGGCGCTGCTGGCGGCCCTGCTGGCCGCGGTGGCGGTCGGCATCGCGGCGCGCGACTTCGCCAACCGCCACCTCGACGACTGCGCCATGCTGCGCGTGCTGGGCCTGAGCCAGCGGCGCATCGCAGGGGCCTATGCACTGGAGTTCGGCTTCGTCGGACTCATCGGCAGCGCCGGCGGCGTGCTGCTGGGCTTCGTGGTGCACTACGCCTTCGTCTGGCTGCTCGCCGGCCTGCTGGACGCAGCGCTGCCGCCCGCGGGCTTCATGCCGGCGCTGTTCGGCCTGGGCGTGGGTCTGACGCTGCTGGTGGCCTTCGGCCTGCCGCCGGTGCTGCAGCTCTCGCGCGTGCCGCCGCTGCGCGTGATCCGGCGTGACCTCGGTGGCCCCAAGGCCGGCTCGCTGGTGGTGCTGGGCGCTGGCGCGGCCGGCTTCGTGGCCATGCTGCTGGCGGTGGCGCGCGACCCGGTGCTCGGCGCCGTGGCCGTGGGCGGCTTCGCCGCCGCGGTGGCGCTGTTCGCCGGCCTGTCGTATGCCGCCGTGCTGCTGCTCAAGCGCACGGTGCCGGAGAGCGACGCGCCGCGCTGGCTGGTTCTGGCCACGCGGCAGATCGCGGCACGGCCGGCCTACGCGGTGCTGCAGGTCTCGGCGCTGTCGGTGGGCCTGCTGGCGCTGGTGCTGCTGGTGCTGCTGCGCACCGACCTCATCGCCAGCTGGCGCCAGGCCACGCCGCCCGACGCGCCCGACCGCTTCGTCATCAACGTGCAGCCGGAGCAGGCCGAGCCCTTCCAGGCCGCGCTGAAGGCCGAGGGCGTGGCACGCTACGACTGGTACCCGATGATCCGCGGCCGCCTGACGGCCATCAACGGGAAGTCCGTCAAGGCCGAGGACTTCGAGGGCGAACGTGCGCAACGCCTGGCCGAGCGCGAGTTCAACCTCAGCCACGACGCGCGGCTGCCGGTGCACAACAGCGTGGTGGCCGGCCGCTGGACGGCCGACGAGGCCGGCGCCATCAGCGTCGAGGACGGGCTGGCCAAGGAACTCGGCCTGGGCCTGGGTGACAGCATGACCTTCGACGTCGCCGGCATCCCGGTGACGGCGAAGATCACCAGCCTGCGCGAGGTGGACTGGGGCTCGATGCGCGTCAACTTCTTCGTGCTGTTCCCGGTGGCGCAGATGGACGACGTGCCGCTGTCCTACATCAGCGCCTTCCGCGCGCCGGCGGCCAAGGGTTTCGACAACCGGCTGGTGCACGACTTCCCCAACATCACCAACATCGACGTCTCGGCCTCCATCGCCCAGGTGCAGCAGGTGCTGGACAAGGTGATCCGCGCGGTGGAGTTCCTGTTCGGCTTCACGCTGCTGGCGGGGCTGGTGGTGCTGTTCGCCGCGGTGACGGCCACGCGCGAGGCGCGGGCCAAGGAGTACGCGGTGATGCGCGCGCTGGGCGCCAGCGGGCGCCTGCTGGCGCAGGTGCAGCGCGCCGAACTGCTGGGGGTGGGCGCGCTGGCTGGCGTGCTGGCCTCCGTGGCGGCGCTGGTGGTGGGCTGGCTGCTGGCGCGCTACGCCTTCCAGTTCAGCTGGAACCCGCAGCCCTGGGTGCCCGCCATCGGCGGCGTGGCCGGCGCGCTGCTGGCGCTGGGCGCCGGCTGGTGTGGCCTGCGCGAGGTGCTGCGCCGGCCGGTGGTGGAGACGCTGCGCCGCGCGGTGGACTGAGCTCCCCCCGCGCGGCGCAGGCAGGCCGCGCCTCAGTGGGTCCGGAAGAACGCCATCGCGTCGTTCATGCGCAGCGCGCTGTCTTTCAGCGACGCCGCGGCGGCGGCCGTCTGCTCGACCAGCGCGGCGTTCTGCTGCGTCATGCCGTCGAGCTGCTCCACCGACTGGGTGATGTCCGTCAGACCCGCGGTCTGCTCCTGCGCGCCGTGACTGATCTCGGCGATCAGCTGCTTGACGTTGCCCGCGTTGGTCACGATCTGGCGCATCGTCTCGCCGGCCTGGCCGACCACCTTGGCGCCCGACTCGACCTGCGCCACGCTGTCGCCGATCAGCGCCTTGATCTCGCGGGCCGCCCCGGCCGAGCGCTGGGCCAGGGCCCGAACCTCGGTGGCCACCACGGCAAAGCCGCCGCCCTGCTCACCGGCACGCGCGGCTTCCACCGCGGCGTTGAGCGCCAGGATGTTGGTCTGGAAGGCGATGCCGTCGATGGTGCCCACGATGTCGGCGATGCGGCCGCTGCGTGCCGAGATCTGCTCCATCGTCTGCACGACCTGGGTGACGACCGCGCCGCCGCGCCGCGCCACGTCGCCAGCGCTGTCGGCCAGCGTTGCCGCGCTGCGGGCCGAGTCGGCGGTCTGCTGGGCGCCGGTGGCCAGCTGCTGCACGGCGCTGGCGGTCTGCTGGAGTTCCGCGGCCGTCTGTTCGGTCCGGCCGGAGAGGTCGCCGTTGCCGTTGGCGATCTCGCCGCTGGCCAGCTTGATCTGGCCGGCGCCTTCGCGCACCTGGTGCACCACGGCGGACAGCGCATCGCGCATGCCCAGCAGCGTGCGCTGCAGGGTCGCCATCTCGTCCTGCCCGTGCACCGCCATGCTGGCGGTCAGGCTGCCGCCGGCGATCTCGCTGGCAAATGACCCCGCCAGGTGCACCGGTCGCGTGATCGAGCGGGCCTGGTGCCAGGCCAGCGCGCCGCCCGCCGCCAGCGCGGCCAGGCAGGCCGCCACCAGCACGTTCGAGGCCTGTTTCACCGCGGCATCGACACGGGCCGACGCTGCCATGGCCTGCGCGTCGATGTGCGCCTGCAAGTCGTCGAGCGAAGCCTTCATCGCCTGCGCCAGCGGCGCCAGGTCGGTGTCGATGCGCTCTGCCCCCTCTCCCAGCAACAGGTCGTCCCGCACGGACGCGCGGGCCTGCACGAAGCGCTGACGGTCGGCTGCAACCTGGTCGACGCGCTGGCGGATCCCCGCCGCCCGGTCGATGTCCGCGTCGTCCTGCAGGCTGGCCAGCATGGCGTCCTGCTGCGTGGCCGCGGCGGCCGCGGTGTCGGCCATGGCCTGGTTCAATGCCCCGAGCGCAGCGGACGTGCGCTGCTGAAGCTCGGCATCGTCACCGACCACGGCGTCGAACCGGGTCGCCAGGATGGCCTTGTCCAGGTTGTCGCGCACATGACCGATCCAGTTGCCGACCAGGTCGCGCTGCCCCCGGGTCGATTCCAGGCTGTGGTTGGCGGCGCCGATGCGCTGCAGTTGCCAGCCCGCCATCGCGGCGGCTGCGACCATCAGCAGCAGCGGCACGGCCACCGCGGTCAGCAGGCGGGGAAACAGGGGCAGGCGCCGCAGCATGGACGGCTCCCGGTGCCGGTCAGGGGGCGGTGAGGCGGAAAGCCGAGACGATATCCGTCAGCCGCGCCGCCTGCGTACGCAGGCTCTCGGCGGCGGCGGCGCTCTGCTCGACCAGCGCGGCGTTCTGCTGCGTCATGCCGTCGAGCTCGCCCACGGCGTCGTGCACCGCGCCGATGTCGCCGCGCTGGGCGCCACTGGTGGCGCTGATCTCGCCGACGATGACCGTCACGCGCTGCACGCCGTCGACGATGTCCTGCATCGACTGCCCGGCGTCCTTGACCAGCGTGGCGCCGGCCTCGACGCTCTCGACGTTGCTGCCGATCAGCGCCTTGATCTCTCGTGCCGCCGCGGCACTGCGCTGTGCCAGCGTGCGCACCTCGCCGGCCACCACCGCGAAGCCGCGGCCCTGCTCACCGGCACGCGCTGCTTCCACCGCGGCGTTCAGGGCCAGGATGTTGGTCTGGAACGCGATGCCGTCGACGGTGCCGATGATGTCGGCGATACGCCGGCTGCTCGCATGGATGGTGTCCATCGTCGAGACCACCTGCGCGACGACGCTGCCGCCGCGCTGTGCGCTGCCCGATGCCGCCGTGGCCAGCGTGCTGGCCTGCGCCGCGGCGTCGCTGGACTGGTGGACCGTCTGCGTGATCTGCGCCATCGCGCTGGCCGTCTGCTGCAGGCGCGACGCCGTCAATTCGGTGCGCGCCGACAGGTCGGTGTTCCCGGCGGCCACCTCGGTGCTGGCCAGGCGGATCTGCTCGGCCGCGGCCTGCACGTCGCCGACCACGCGCCGCAGCGCGTCGCGCATCTCGGCGATGGAGCGCTGCAGGTCGCCGATCTCGTCGGCACGGTTGGTGTCCACGGGTGCTGCCAGGTCGCCATGGCCGATGCGTTCGGCCAGCGTGCGCAGGGCCAGCAGCGGCCGGCACACGGTGCGCACCAGGAAGGCCGATCCCAGCGCCGACACGCCCACGATCACGGCCATCAGCGCCAGCACGCCCCAGACGGTCCGCATCCGGTTGGCGGCGGCCGCATCCTGCATCTGGCGCATGCGGTCACGCTGCAGGGTCACGAAGGCGTCGGCCGCGGCCAGGCGGGCGGCCGGGTCGGTGGCCGACGCGGCGTTGGACAAGGCCTGGCGTTCGGCGTCATCGGCGGCGCCGGCCAGCAGCGCACCGCGCAGGGCGGCATCGTCCTCGCGGTGCGAGACGGCATTGCGCCACTGCTGCGCCTGCTGCAGGCGGTCGAGCTGCCCCGACTGCTGCTGCGCCGCGTCCCGGATCAGCGCCTGGGTGCGCACGGTGGTGATCGAGCCGGCGATACCCAGCATCAGGGCC
Source organism: Rubrivivax albus (assembly GCF_004016515.1). GTDB lineage: Bacteria > Pseudomonadota > Gammaproteobacteria > Burkholderiales > Burkholderiaceae_C > Rubrivivax > Rubrivivax albus. The sequence continues at coordinate 39,545 of NZ_SACT01000008.1, read as the reverse complement.
AGGCCGATGGTCGGCGCCCACAGGCGCAGCGTGATCGAGGGGGACTTGAACATGGGCGGAAGGCGTGTGAAACGAGGAGGGCCTGAGGGCATTTCGGCCGAGATCTGCAAAAACTGAAGCGCGCCCTCGGGGGCGCGCTGCGATGGGTCAGGTCGGCCGGCGACGTTGCGCCGGGCAGCACGGATCGGATCGACGGCTCAGAAGGTTTCCCAGTCGTCGTTGTGGCCGGCCGTGCTGGTGGCCACCGTCGCCGGCTGAGCAGGGCGCGTCGGCACCGCAGCCGTCTTGACGGCAGCAGGACGCACGGCGGGCCTGGCCTGCGCGGAGGCTGGAGCGGCGGTCGGGGCCGGATGACGCACTGCAGGTGCAAGCCGCGGTGCGGCGGCGCCGTCACGCAGGTGGAACAGGCGCACCGCGTCGGCCAGACGCGCCGACTGCTCGCGCAGGCTGCCTGCCGCAGCAGCAGACTCCTCCACCAGTGCGGCGTTCTGCTGCGTCATCGTGTCGAGCTGCACGACCGCGCCGTTGACCTGGCCGATGCCCGAGCTCTGTTCGGCCGACGCGGCGGAGATCTCGCCGATGATGTCGTTCACGCGCTGCACGCTGCCCACGATGTCCTGCATCGTGGTGCCGGCCTGGCCGACCAGTGCACTGCCGGCCTCCACGCGTTCCACGCTGTTGCCGATCAGCGCCTTGATCTCGCGGGCCGCCTCGGCGCTGCGCTGCGCAAGCTGCCGCACCTCACCGGCCACGACCGCGAAGCCGCGGCCCTGCTCGCCGGCACGGGCGGCTTCCACCGCCGCGTTGAGCGCCAGGATGTTGGTCTGGAAGGCGATGCCGTCGATGGTGCCGATGATGTCGGCGATCTTGCGGCTGGCGGCGTGGATGTCCTCCATCGTCGTCACCACCTGCTGCACCACCTCGCCACCACGGCGTGCCACCTCGGACGCCGAGCGCGCCATCTGGTCGGCCTGAGCCGCAGCATCGCTGGACTGGCGCACCGTGCCGGTGAGCTGCTCCATCGCGCTGGCGGTCTGCTGCAGGTTGCTGGCCGTCTGCTCGGTGCGCTGGCTCAGGTCGGTGCTGCCCTGGGCGATCTCGCCCGACGCGGTGGCGATCGACTCGGTGCTGGCGCGCACGGTGGCGATGGCGCATTCGATGCGGGCCAGCGCCTCGAGCATTTGCGCGGCGGCCGGCGCCGGGCGGTCGAGCTGCGCGGCACGGAAGTCGATCGAGCCGTCGGCGGCAACCAGGCGCTCGGCGATCTGCGAGAGCTGTTCGTTGGCCGCGAAGTCGGCACGCGAACGGGCGGCCAGCATGATCAGGATCGCCGCCTCGCCGATCACGTAGGCCGCGTGCTCGATGACGATCATCAACCCGGGCTCGGTGAAGCAGATCGGCCCCCAGCCCCATTCCTAGAAGTAGTTGAAGCTCAGGTGGTGCACCGCGATGGTGGCCGCACCGGCCACCACTGGCATCCAGTGCCGGTAGACGATGGTCGCGGCCAGGAAGGCGAAGACGGCGAAGTGCGCCTCGGCGTGGCCACGGGCGACGTGGATCACCAGACCCACCATCGCCATGCCCAGCACCGGCAGGCCGATGCGGCTGCCGGTGCCGCCACGCGAGGCCAGGGCTACACCGGTGGCTGCGGCCATCAGCAGGGCGCCCACGCCCACGGCCAGGCCCAGGCCGTCATTGGCGACGCCATAGGCAGCGGCCGCGGCGGCGAGCACGCCGATGGCGATGAGCAGCAGTTTGTCGTTGGGGTCGAATCGGGTCACGGGCAGTCCTCCACGGGCAGGCGTCCAGGTCATTGCCCGCCATTTCGGCGCGGCCGTGGTCGACTTGAGTCACATCTGCCGTGCGGTGCCGATACGTTGACGCTGCTCACGGGCGGACGACCGCCATCACTGCGGATGGGTGGTCTGCACCTTCGCGGTTGCGCCGCGGCGCGGCGATGCCCTCGCGGCCGTGCACTTCGCCGGGGCCGGGTGCAGCCCTTTCGGGCACCGCGGAATCGGCTGCGAGCGCGTGGCCCGTCATGGCGGCCACGCCGCGCCCGGTCAGAAGGAGGTCCAGTCGTCGTCGGCCGTGGTGGCCGTCTCGGAGCGTGGCGCGGCCGATGTCGTCGCAGGCGTGGCCTTGGCCGCCGGCCGATGCTGCGCGCCGCTGCGCGTGGCCGCACGGGCCGCCAGCGCCGCCGGCCCCGCCGGGGCGGCAGGCATCGACACGGTGGACACGGCGCCTGCCGCAGCGATGGTGTGCTGAGGTGCCGGCTCGCCCGCCAGCTTGAACACGGCTACCGCGTTCACCAGGGCCTGGGCCTGCTGTCGAAGGCTCTCGGCCGCGGCGGCGCTCTCTTCGACCAGCGCGGCGTTCTGTTGCGTGGCCTGGTCCATCTGGCTGACGGCATCGCCCACCTGGCTCACGCCCTGGCTTTGCTCGGCGCTGGCCGAGCTGATTTCGCCGACGATGTCGGTGACGCGGCGGATCGCCGAGACCACCTCGCTCATCGTCGCGCCTGCCTGGTCGGCCAGCACGGAGCCGGATTCCACGCGCTCGACGCTGTCCGTGATCAGGCTCTTGATCTCCCTGGCCGCTTGCGCGCTGCGCTGGGCCAGCGTGCGCACCTCGCCGGCCACGACCGCGAAGCCGCGGCCCTGCTCGCCGGCGCGGGCCGCTTCCACCGCGGCATTGAGCGCCAGGATGTTGGTCTGGAAGGCGATGCCATCGATGGTGCCGATGATGTCGGCGATCCGCCGCGAACCGGCCTGGATGCCCTTGATCGTCTCGACGACCTGTCCGACCACCTCGCCGCCCTTGACCGCGACCGCGCTGGCGCCCTGGGCCAGCTGGTTGGCCTGGCGGGCGTTGTCGGCGTTCTGCCGGACGGTCGAGCCCAACTGCTCCATCGACGCGGCGGTCTGCTGCAGTGACGACGCCTGCTGCTCGGTGCGGCCGGACAAGTCCTGGTTGCCTTGGGCGATCTGGCTGCTGGCCGTGGCAATGCTGTCGCTGCCGCGGCGCACGTCGGCCACGAGCCGTGAGAGGTTGACCTGCATCGTTCCCAACAACGCCAGGACGCTGCCCTCCGGGGCCTGCCGAACGCCCGCGATGGAGCCGAGGTCGCCGGCCGACACGCGCTCGACCGCCTGGGCAAGGGCTGCCGGATCCGCGCCCAGACGACGGTGAAGACCGCGCAGGCTGGCAGCTGCGGCCAGGCCGCCGAACAGAAGGCCCGCCGCAACAATGCCCAGTGACGAGCCCAACAGCATCTTCCCGAGCCTGACTTCGGCGTCGTAGGTCTCGGCGGCTACGCGTGTCTGCAACGCAATCAGATCGTCCATGGCCTTGTGCCGGGGGGCGTCCAACGCGTCCATCTTCTCGATCATCACCGCTTGTGCGGTGTCGAAGCGCCCCTCTCTCACGGCTGCCTTGATCGGTTGCATGGCCTCGGCATCAAGTGCGGCCATCGCCTTGTGCAGGGCCGCTGCGATCTGCTCCTCCTCGGGCGTCAGGTAGGCGGCCATGTACGCCTTCCAGCGTGCGGCGCTCTGTGCTTCGTTCGCCTCGATGACCTTCAGGGCTTGCAGTGCCTTCGCCTGATCGCCGTCGAGCATGGCCTCCGCGAGCAGGGTGCGATTCCGCGTGGCCAGGAAGTGGATCTGGCCAAGGTCGACCAATGGGACCGTGCGGTCAAGGTACACCGTGCCAAGCGCGCCCAGCGTACGCTGCTGCCCCAGGATGCCCGTGGCGGCCACGATCAGCAAGGCCGTGATGACGATGCCGAAGCCGAAGCTCAGCAGCCTTCGCATGGGCCAGGAGGAAAGGTTGAACATCGAATCGACCTCGGTGGTGTTCTCCGGGAGGTTATCGGCACGCCGCGACGTCAACTTGAAGCCGTTGATCGGCGGTCACCGCCTTCGACCGGACGAGAAAAGGCCGCCCGGAGGCGGCCTTGTCGGTCGGTGCGGGCGCGTGGTGCTCAGTGCACGTCAATGAGGCCCATGTCGGCGGCGGACATGAGGCCCTCGATGTCCATGAGGATGAGCATGCGTTCCTTGGCCTTGCCGTCGTCTTCCTTGGCGGCGGGCTGGGGGATGCTGCCGATGCCGGTGATGAAGCCCGCGTCGATGCCGCTGGAGAGCTCCGGGGCGGGCTTGATGTGTCCGGCGGAGAGTTCGAGCACGTCGGAGACGGAGTCGACCACGGCACCGACGACACGGCCGCGCACGTTGAGCACGATGACGACGGTGAAGTCGTTGTACTCGGCGCTGTCGCAACCCAGCTTCAGTCGCAGGTCGACGATGGGGACGATGACGCCGCGCAGGTTGACCACGCCTTTGATGAAGTGCGGGGCATTGGCGATGCGGGTGGGCGGCTCGTAGGATCGGATCTCCTGCACGCGCAGGATGTCGATGCCGTACTCCTCGCCGCCGAGGCGGAAGGTGAGGTACTCGCCGCTGCGGGCAGCGGCCTTGCCACCGGCGACGGCTGCGTTGACGGCCTGGCGGGCGGCTTCGTGTTGGGCCACCTGGGTGGCGTCGGCGATCATGTCCATGTGATCTCCTGGTCGGGATGGAAGGGTTATCGGCGCCTTGGGCGGTGACTTGAGGGGGTGCCCGACAGATGTCAGGCGTGGTTGTGACGGTGGTCGCCGGTGCGGAACACCGCCACCACCTCGGTGAGGCGGCGGGCCTGGTCGCGCAGGCTCGTGGCCGCGGCCGCCCCCTGTTCCACCAGGGCGGCGTTCTGCTGCGTGGCGCGGTCGAGCTCGGTCACGGCACTGCCGACCTGGCCCATGCCCTGGGTCTGCTCGCCCGACGCCGAGGAGATCTCGCCGATGATGTCGCTCACGCGCTGCACGCTGGCCACGATCTCGGCCATCGTGCTGCCCGCCTCGCCGACCAGCCGGCTGCCCACTTCCACGCGGTCCACGCTGCTGCCGATGAGGGTCTTGATCTCGCGCGCGGCCTCGGCGCTGCGCTGGGCGAGGTTGCGCACCTCGCCGGCCACGACCGCGAAGCCGCGGCCCTGTTCACCCGCGCGGGCGGCCTCCACGGCCGCGTTCAGGGCCAGGATGTTGGTCTGGAAGGCGATGCCGTCGATGGTGCCGATGATGTCGCCGATGCGGCGGCTGCTGGCCGTGATCTCGTCCATCGTGGTGACCACCTGGGTCACGACCTCGCCGCCGCGGCGGGCCACGTCGGCCGCACCCCGTGCCAGCTGGTCGGCCTGCGCGGCCGAGGCACTCGCCTGCTGGCTGGTCGAGGCCAGCTGTTCCATCGCGCTGGCGGTCTGCTGCAGATGGCTGGCGGTCTGCTCGGTGCGGCTAGACAGGTCCTGGTTGCCGGCGGCGACCTCGGTGCTGGCGGTGAGGATGGCGTCTGCGCCGCTGCGCACGTCGCCCACCACGCCCTGCAGCCGGTTGGACATAGCCCCCAGGGCCTGCATCAGGCCGGTGACCTCGTCGCGGCCCTGCAGGTCGGGGCGGACCGTGAGGTCGCCGTCGGCCAGCACTTCGGCGAAACGCCGGCCTGCGGCCAGCGGCTGCGCGATCGAGCGCACGATCACCACCGCCGCCGCCACGCCGATGGTCACGGCCAGCACGATGGCACCAAGCAGCGCCGCCTGCACGGTGGCGACGAAGCCGTCCACCTTGGCCTGGCTGGCGGCCAGCGTCTCGCGCACCTTGGCCACGCCGGTTTCCATGGCCTGCTCGGCGGCATCGAAGTGGCTGCCGGCCTCGCTGGCCAGGCGGTCGTTGATCTCCTGCAGCGAAGCGATGATGTTGCCGCTGTGCAGTTCCTCGAGCACGCGCCAGGCGTTGTCGAGGTAGGCGGTCATCGGCGTGCGGATGTCGGCGATCAGCTGCTGGCCTTCGGCGGTCTTGACCATGCCGCCGATCTCGTCGAGCGCCGATTCCACGCGCTGGCGATCGGCCTGCCAGGCGGTGCGGGCGGCCGCCGTGCGGTCGTCGTAGCCGTAGGCCAGCATCAGGTCCTTCTCGTGGCGGCGCAGGGCCACCAGGCCGTGGCGCATCGTGCCGGCCAGGTCCATCAGCCTGAATTCGTAAGAGGACATGCGCTTCTGCGCATCGAGCGTGAAGCTCAGGCCGAACCAGCCACCCAGTGAGACGAGGGTCAGCAGCGTCAGCATGCCCGCGGTGGCGCCGATCAGGCGTGTGCGCACGGAGAACCGGCGCATCATGAGGATCAAGGTGTTCATCAGGGGTTGCCTTTCGGGACTCGCGCGGTTCGGGGCACGCGGATCAGAACGTCTCCCAGTCGTCGTCGGCCGTGGTGGCCACCGCTGCCGAGGGTGTTGCGGCCGGGGCCGGCGCGGACACCGGGCGGGTGTGAGGCCTGGCCGGTGTGGCCGCGGGCGCATCGCGCTTCTGCGCCACGGGGGGCGAGACCGACGCCGGCGTGGCGCGCGGCGACGGCACTTCCCTGGCGGTGCTGCCGGCTTGCAGCTGGAAGCGGGCCACGACCGAGGCCAGTCGCTCGGCCTGCTCGCGCAGGCTGCCGGCCGCGGCTGCCGATTGCTCGACCAGCGCGGCGTTCTGCTGGGTCATGCTGTCGAGCTGCACCACGGTCTGGTTGACCTGGCCGATCCCGGCGCTCTGCTCGCTGGAGGCCGCCGAGATGTCGCCGATGATGTCGTTGACGCGGCGGACGCTGTCGACGATCTCCTGCATCGTCTCGCCGGCATGGCCCACCAGGCGGCTGCCGGCCTCGACCCGGTCGACACTGTTGCCGATCAGGCTCTTGATCTCGCGCGCGGCTTCGGCGCTGCGCTGGGCCAGGCTGCGAACCTCGCCGGCCACGACGGCGAAGCCGCGGCCCTGTTCACCCGCACGGGCGGCTTCGACCGCGGCATTCAGCGCAAGGATGTTGGTCTGGAAGGCGATGCCGTCGATGGTGCCGATGATGTCGGCGATCCGCTTTGAGCTGGCGTTGATCTCGTTCATCGTGGAGACGACCTGCCCGACCACCTCGCCGCCGCGGGTGGCGACCTGCACCGCACTGCTGGCCAGCTGGTTGGCCTGCGACGCGGCGTCGGCGGTCTGGCGTACGGTGTCGGTGAGCTGGCTCACGGAACTGGCGGCGCTCTGCAGGTTGCCCGCCGTCTGCTCAGTGCGGCTGGACAGGTCGGTGTTGCCGGTGGCGATCTCAGCCGCGGCCACCGACACGCCGTCGGCACCTTGGCGAATGGCACCGACCGAGTCGCGGAGCTTGAGCTGCAACTGCTGCAGGCCGAGCAGCAGCTGTCCGGCATCGGAGCGCTCGTCGCAGGGCACGTCGACCGTGAGGTCCAGCGCACCCACGCGGTCCAGATGCTGGCGGAAGGTCTTCAAGGTCCGTGCCAGCACGGCAAGGCCCCCGAGGTAGAGCGCACAGGCGGCGCCGGCGGGCACCAGCCCGGCCAGGATTACGGTGGTCGTGCTCCAGCCTGAAAGCAGGCCGGCCACGGGCAAGGCCTGGCTGGTGGCGATGGCGCCCAGCGTCAGCAGGGTGCGGGTTTGAGTCGAGAGTGACATGGATGGCGGACCATTCGTTGCTGCCGGACCTGGCAGGTCGTGGGGTTCAAAGGGCTTGCGTCGTCTCGCCGGCAGCCTCGAGGCGGAACCGCCGGACGATGTCTTCGAGCGACTGCGCCTGGGCCTGCAGGCTTTCCGCGGCGGCGGCGGACTGCTCTACCAGCGCGGCGTTCTGCTGTGTCATGCGGTCGAGTTCCACCACCGCGCCGTTGACCTGCCCGATGCCGGCGGTCTGTTCGCCGGCGGCCGAGGAGATCTCGCCGATGATGTCGGTCACGCGCTGCACGCTGGCCACGATCTCGGCCATCGTGCTGCCGGCCTCGCCGACCAGGCGGCTGCCGGCCTCGACCTTGTCGACGCTGGCGCCGATCAGCGCCTTGATCTCGCGCGCCGCCTCTGCGCTGCGCTGGGCCAGGCTGCGCACCTCGCTGGCCACGACGGCAAAGCCACGGCCCTGTTCGCCGGCCCGAGCCGCCTCCACGGCGGCATTCAGCGCCAGGATGTTGGTCTGGAAGGCGATGCCGTCGATGGTGCCGATGATGTCCCCGATGCGCTGTGAGCTGGTGCTGATCTCGCCCATCGTGCTCACGACGCCAGCCACCACCTCGCCACCTCGGCGGGCCACCTCGGCCGCGCCGTGGGCCAGCTGGTTGGCCTGCGCAGCGGCGTCGCCGGACTGGCGCACCGTGCCCGTGATCTGCGACATCGCGCTGGCGGTCTGCTGCAGCTGGCCGGCGGCGTGTTCGGTGCGGGTGGACAGGTCGGCGTTGCCGGTGGCCACCTCGCGTGATGCGCTACCGATGGCGTCGGCCGACTGGCGCACCTCGCCGACGATCTGGCGCAGCGCCGTCTGCATGGTGTCCAGGCTGGCCAGCAGCTCGCTGGCCTCGTCGCGGCCCTCGGGCCGTACCGGCACCGTCAGGTCGCCACCGGCGATGGCCTGGGCGATCTTGCGGGCGTGGGCGATCGGCCGCACGATGGATTGCATGTTCACCAGCGTCAGCGGCACCACCACGAGCACGGCGAACAGCAGCACGGCACCGAAGCCGAGCATGGCGGTCTGGAACTGCGCTGCCAGTTCGACCTGCGTGGCCTCGGCCTCGGCCTTGACGATGGTGTCGATCTGCGCCAGCTTGGCCTCGGCCTCGCCGATGGCGGCCTTGGCCTCGGCGCTGACGCGGTCGACCACGGTGGCCGTGTCGTAGGCCTGGGCCTGGATCTGCGCGATCACCGGCTCGAAGGCGGCGCGGTAGGCCTTGAGGTCGTCGATGGCGCCGCGCGCCAGCGGGTTGTCCTCGTCCTCCTCGCCTTCGAGCAGGGCCGTGAAGGCCTGTTCGGTGGACTGCAACGCGCCATCCCAGGCCAGGCGCGACAGGGCCACCGCCTCGGGCTGCTCGTAGTAGATGATGAGGTCCTTCTCGTGGCGCCGCAGTTCGCCCAGCAGGCGCTGCAGGTCGGCCACGCCGCCGGCTTCGGCGAAGGAGTGTTCGAGAAAATCGCCGCTGAGGTGTTGCGTGCGCACCAACTGCCACAGGCCGAAGCCGCCGATGGCACACAGCAGGGCGACCACGACGCCGATGGCACCGATCATCCGAAAGCGGATGGTGAACCCGCGCATCCAGTCGTTGAGCATGGCCGTGTCTCCAGTTGGTCAGCTGCGCGAGCGGCGCACCAGCGAGCCGATGTCCAGGATCAGCGCCACGCGGCCGTCACCCATGATCGTGGCGCCGGAGACGTCGTCCACCTTGCGGTAGTTGGCCTCGAGGTTCTTCACCACCACCTGCTGCTGGCCGAGCAGTTCGTCCACCAGCAGGGCCACGCGGCCGCCCTCGGCCTCGACGACGACCATGATGTTGCTCACGTGCTCGAAGTCGAAACGCGGCACGTCGAACACGCGTTCCAGGTCGATCACCGGCATGTATTCGTCGCGCACCTGCACCACCCGGCCGCGGTTGCCGATGGTGCGGATGGTCTCCGGCTGGACCTGGAAGCTCTCGACCACCGAGCCCAGCGGCAGGATATAGACCTCGTCGCCCACGCCGACGCTCATGCCGTCCATGATGGCCAGCGTCAGCGGCAGCCGCACGCGCACGGTCATGCCGTAGCCCTCGGCGGAGTCGATCTCCACCGTGCCGCCGAGCGCGGTGATGTTCTTCTTCACCACGTCCATGCCCACGCCGCGGCCGGAGACGTCGGTCACCTGTTCGGCGGTGCTGAAGCCCGGCGCGAAGATCAGGCCGTAGACCTCCTGGTCGGTGAGGCTGTCGGGCGCGTCGAGGCCACGTTCGCGGGCCTTCTTCAGCAGCTTCTCGCGCGACAGGCCCTTGCCGTCGTCGCGCACCTCGATGACGATGCTGCCGCCCTGGTGGCTGGCCACCAGGGTGATGGTGCCGTGCGCCGGCTTGCCCTTGGCCACGCGTTCGTTGGGCAGCTCGATGCCGTGGTCGCAGCTGTTGCGCACCAGGTGGGTCAGCGGGTCGGTGATCTTCTCCACCAGGCCCTTGTCGAGCTCGGTGGCCTCGCCCTGGGTGACCAGCTCGACCTTCTTGCCCAGCTTGCCGGCCAGGTCGCGCAGCATGCGGGGGAAGCGGTTGAACACCAGCGACATCGGGATCATGCGGATCGACATCACCGCTTCCTGCAGGTCGCGGGTGTTGCGCTCCAGGTCGGCCAGGCCGGCGGTGAGCTGCTGGTGCAGCGCGCTGTCGATGTCCTTGCTGTTCTGGGCCAGCATGGCCTGGGTGATGACGAGCTCGCCCACCAGGTTGATCAGCTGGTCGACCTTCTCCACCGACACGCGCAGCGTGCTCTGGTCGGGCCCGGCGGACGGCTTGCCGGCCTCGGCCTTGGCGGGCGTGGCCGGGCGTGCGGGTGCGGAGGCCGGCGTGGTCGACGGTGCGGGCGCAGGGGCCCGGGCCGCGGCGGCGGCCTCGGGGGCGCCGGGGGCGTCGTCGAAGAAGCCGTAGCCGGGATCCCCGGCCGGGGCGGGTTCGGCCTTGGGTGCGCCCGGGGCCCCTTCATGGAAGCCGTAGCCCGGGCCGAGGGGCGCCAGGCGCACATGCTCGCGGGCGACGTGGAAGGTGAACAGGTCCAGCAGGTCGTTGTCGCTGCTGGCGGTGGTGACCTTGAAGCGGCGCACGCCGTCCACCGACTGCCCGGCGTCCAGCGGTTCGATCCGGCCGAGGTCGGTGATCTCCTTGAACAGATCCACCAGGTTCTCGGCCACCGCCGGGTCGTCCAGCGGGCCGACGGTGAGCTCGAGCTCGCGCGTGCCCGGGGCCGCCTTGGGCGCAGCGGGCTGGGCGGCCTGCGCCGTCGGGGCCGGCGTGGCTGCCGACGGCGCGCTGCCGCCGTCGACCAGCGTGCGGATCGTGGCCAGCAGGGCCGACGTGTCCGGCGACTCGCCGGCGCCGCCGGCCTGGTGGCGGGCCAGCTGGGCACGCAGCGCATCGCCCGAGGCCAGCAGCGCGTCGACCATCTCGACGGTGGGCTGCAGCTCGTGTCGGCGCAGCTTGTCCAGCAGCGTCTCCATCTCGTGCGTCAGTTCGGCCACGTCGCTGAAGCCGAAGGTGGCGGCGCCACCCTTGACCGAATGCGCGCAGCGGAAGATGGCGTTCAGCGCCTCGTCGTCGGCATTGCCCACGTCCAGCGCCAGCAGCATCTGCTCCATGTTCTCCAGGTTCTCGCCGGCCTCCTCGAAGAAGACCTGGAAGAACTGGCTGAGGTCGATCCCGGCGGCGAGGTGGCCGCCTTCCTTGCTCATGTCGCCCATCGTCGTCCCCTCAGCGGATGACCTTGCCGATCACCTCGACCAGCTTGGCCGGGTCGAACGGCTTGACCAGCCAGCCGGTGGCGCCCGCGGCGCGGCCGGCCTGCTTCATCTGGTCGCTGCTCTCGGTGGTCAGGATCAGGATCGGCGTGGCCTTGAACTTGGGGTTCTCGCGCAGCCGCTTGGTCAGGCTGATGCCGTCCATGCGGGGCATGTTCTGGTCGGTCAGCACGAGGCTGAAGTCCCGTGACGAGGCCTTTTCCCAGGCGTCCTGGCCGTCGACCGCCTCCACGACGTTGAAGCCGGCGTTCTTGAGCGTGAAGGACACCATCTGGCGCATCGAGGCGCTGTCGTCGACTGCAAGAATGGAATGCATGGTGGGTTCTCCGGGGGATCTCGTACGGGGGACAGACAGAAGTCAGAAGAGCTCGATGGAGCCTGCGTCCATCTCGTCCTGGGTGACCGGGTTGGGGCGCAGCGGGATGTCTTCGACGACGGCGGGGCCGTCCTCGTCGTCACCCATGGCCTCGCGAGCCAGCCGGTCGGCACAGCCGCGAAGGCGGTGACCGGTGTGCGTGATCAGCTGCGAGGCCAGGTCCTGGAACTGCATGGCGGTGATCGCCCCGGCCACGTGCTCCATGGTGCGGTGCAGTTGCGGCAGGTCCAGCTCCGGATGCTCGGCGGTGCGCTTGAGGGCCTCGCGCAGCTGGTCGGCCGCGGCATAGAAGTGCCCGATCAGCGACTCGCTGGCATCGCCCAGCAGGCGCTGCAGGCGGTCCAGGTCGTTGCTGGCCACGAGCAGGTCGTCCTGCACCTCCGCCGCGGCCATCAGGGGCATGCGCTCGGGTGGTGCGTCGACGGGTTCGGTGCTGAGCATGGGTTCTCCGCGGATGGCGTGGCAGTCCCGCCCTGGCGGACGGGGCCTGTCGTTCGTCCTGGGATTGTCGGCAGCACCCTCTGCGGGCTTTAGCGGAAGATGGCGGCAAAGCGCCTGCTTATCCCGGCCGACACGGGTGGGCGATACTGCGGGCATGGCATCTAGCGCCCCCAAGCGCCCATTGCGTGTGCTGCACCTGGAAGACTCGCCGCTCGACCACGAGCTGGCGCTGGCCCACCTGCGCCGCGGCGGGCTGGCGGTGGAGTGCCGGCGGGTGGAGTCGCGTGCCGAGTTCGAGGCCGCACTGGACCGCCGCGGCGGTGCCGCCAACCGCTGGGACCTGGTGCTTTCCGACTACAACGTGCCCGGGTTCTCCGGCATCGAGGCGCTGCGCCTGCTGCGCGAGCGGCGCATGGACCTGCCGTTCATCCTCGTGTCCGGCGAGATCGGCGAGGACACGGCGGTGGAAGCCATGCGCAACGGCGCCAGCGACTACCTGCTCAAGGCCAACTTGGCGCGGCTGGCGGTGGCGGCGGAGCACGCCATAGAGGCGGCCGAGGTCAAACGGGCCCACGTGGCCGCCGACCGCGCGCTGCAGTCCAGCCGCGAGCAGCTCGCCGCGCTGGCCCGCCACCTGCAGACCAGCATCGAGGCCGAACGCACGCACATCGCGCGCGAGATCCACGACGACGTGGGCGGCAGCCTGACGGCGCTGAAGTTCGACCTCGACTGGATGCGCCGCCATGCCGGCACGCCGGCGATGCAGCAGCGTGCCACGGCGGCCATCGAACTGCTCACGCACGCCATCGACGCCAGCAAGCGCATCATGCACAACCTGCGCCCGGCGATCCTGGAGCAGGGTCTGGTGGCCGCCCTGCAGTGGATGGCCGGCAACTTCGAGCGCCGCACCGGCATCGAGTGCGGGTTCCGCAGCAGCCATGAGATGGTCCACCTGCCGCCCGGCGTGCCGCTGGTGGCCTACCGCATGGCGCAGGAAGCGCTGACCAACGTGAGCAAGCACGCCCAGGCCACGCGGGTGCGCATCGAACTGGCGGTGGGCGCCGGCGCGCTTTCGCTGGAGGTCAGCGACAACGGGCGGGGCCTGACCGAGGCCGACCGCGCCAAGGCGCGCAGCTTCGGGCTGCGCGGCCTGACCGAGCGCGCTTCCACCGTCGGCGGCTGGGTCGACGTGATCAGTGGGGACTCCGGCACCAGCCTGATCCTGTCGGTGCCGCTGGAGCCCGCGCTGGCCGAGGCCGGCGCCGTGGACGACGAGGACGAGGTGGACGAACTGGACGACGACGAGCGCCGCCACGACCCGTCGGCGTGGACGCCACTGTGACCCGGCCCCGACGCGCCCCACCCATGCGCAGCGCAGGACGATGCCCATGACCGATGTGATCCTCTGCGACGACCACGCGCTGATCCGGCGCGGCATCCGCGACACGCTGTCCGACGCGGCCGACATCCGCGTTGTCGGCGAGGCGGGCGACTACGGCGAACTTCGCACGCTGATGCGCGGCACCCGCTGCGACGTGCTGGTGCTCGACATCAACCTGCCCGGCCGCAGCGGCCTGGACGTGCTGCATGCATTGAAGGAGGAAGGCTCGCCGGTCAAGGTGCTGGTGGTCAGCATGTACCCGGAAGACCAGTACGCCATCCGCGCGCTGCGGGCCGGCGCCTTCGGCTACGTCAACAAGGGCGGCGATCCGCAGCTCATCGTGCAGGCCGTGCGCACCGTGGCCCAGGGCCGCAAGTACGTCACGCCCGAGATCGCGCAGATGCTGGTGGAAAGCCTCACCGCGCCGTCGCCGGAGAACGCCCACCAGACGCTGTCGGACCGCGAGCTGCAGACCCTGGTGCTGATCGCCAGCGGCAAGCGGCTGTCGGACATCGCCGACGAACTGAGCCTGAGCCCGAAGACGGTGTCGGTCTACCGCGCCCGTGTGCTCGAGAAGTTGGCGCTTGCCAACAATGCGGAGTTGACGGTCTACGCCATCCGCAACGGCCTGGTCGGCGACTGAGCGGGCTGCCGCCTGAACGCCTGGCACCGGCTGGCCGCCACCCGCATCCGTTGACCACAGGCGCGATGGTCCCTTCCGTCGACGACCCGATCGCCGCCCGCTCGGCCGGCCGGGACTGGCTGTCGCTGGCGCTGATCGACGCCCGCAACCACACGCTGCGCTGGCTGGCCGCCATCGCGTCCTCGCCGGCCGGGGCGCTGCACGGCGCCGCCGGGCTGCCGCCGGCGCTGTGGCTGGCCGGCCATGCGGCCTGGTACGCCGACTGGTGGATCCTGCGCCACGTGCACGCCGGCCGGGGCGAGGCCGGTGATCCCGGGCGGCCGCGGCTGGCACCGGCCGAGGCCGAGAGCGACCGCTGCTTCCATGCCGAGCAGCGCGGGTCGTCGGCCCCGCTGCCGGATCCGGACGAGGTGCGGGCATGGATGGCCGACACGCTGGAGCACCAGCTCGACCTGCTGGCGGCCGGGCCCGACAACGACACGGCGCTGTACCTGCACCGCCAGGCCCTGCGGCACGAGGACCGCATCGGCGAGACCCTGGCCGTGCTGGCCGACCACCTGGACGTGGTCGACGCCCCTTGGCCCGACGACCGCCGTGTGGCCGACGCCCCGCCGCTGTGGCTGCCGGCGCAGACCTGGCGGTTGGGCTCGGGCGAGGGCGGCCTGGTTCCCGGCCCGGAGCGCTGGGCGCACCCGGTGCCGCTGCCGGAGACGGAGATCGACAGCCGCCCGGTCAGCTGGGCCCGCTTTGCCGAGTTCGTGGCCGACGGCGGCTACGACGAGCCGCGCTGGTGGACGCCCACCGGCTGGGACTGGGCGCAGGAGGCGCAGCGCCGGGCCCCCCGGCGGCTGGAGCAGATGGGCACGGCCATCGTGGTGCAGCGTCGGGGCCGCCTGCAGCGGGTGCCGGCGGCAGCAGCGGTGGCGCACGTGACCCGCCACGAGGCGCAGGCTTGGTGCGCCTGGGCCGGACGCCGGCTACCGGTGGAGGCGGAATGGGAAGCCGCTGCAGTCGGCGCCGCGCGGCGCGGCTTCGTCTGGGGTGAGGTGCTCGAGTGGGTGGCTGGGCCGGCCCGCGCCTACCCCGGCCACGCCGACCCGCCGGGCGAGATCGACCCGCTGCCTGTCGACCCCGGCCCGCCCGTGGCCTGGGGCGTGCTGCGCGGCGCCTGCGCGTTGACGCCGCCGCGCGCCGTGCACCCGCGCGCGCGCCGTTTCGCGGCGGTGGACGACGATGTCCTGCCCACCGGCTTTCGCAGCTGTGCGCGGTAGGATGGAACCATGGAGACAAGCCCCACCACCTCGATCACGCTCACGGTCAACGGCCGTGCGCATACCCTGGACGCCGAGCCGCGGCAGTTGCTCGTCGAACTGCTGCGCGGGCCGCTGGGCCTGACTGGCACGCACGTGGGCTGTGACACCAGCCAGTGCGGCGCCTGCACCGTGCTGCTCGACGGCCAGGCGGTCAAGAGCTGCAGCGTGCTGGCGGTGCAGGCCGCCGGCCGCGCGGTGACCACCATCGAGGGGCTGTCGGCGCTCGACGCCCCGCTGCACCCGCTGCAGGACGCCTTCAGCGCCTGCCACGGCCTGCAGTGCGGCTTCTGCACGCCTGGCATGGTGATGAGCGCCTGCGCGCTGCTGGCCGAGAACCCGCGGCCCACCGATGCCCAGATCCAGCACGCGCTGGAAGGCAACCTGTGCCGCTGCACCGGCTACGTCAACATCGTCAGCGCGGTGAAGCAGGCGGCCGCCACCATGGCAGGAGGTGCACAGTGAACGCCCCCGACGCGCTGCGCTTCGGCAGCGGCCACACGGTCCGCCGCATCGAGGACCCGACCCTGGTGCGCGGCCGCGGCCAGTTCACCGACGACGTCACGCCCGCGGGCAGCAGCTACGCCGTCTTCGTGCGTTCGCCGCACGCGCATGCGCGCATCGTGTCCATCGACGTCGACGGTGCGCGCGCCATGCCGGGCGTGCTCGCGGTGCACACCGGTGCGGAACTGCAAGCCGCCGGCGTCAAGCCCATCGCGCTGGCGCCGGCCTTCAAGCGCCCGGACGGCCAGCCCATGGCCGCGGCGCCGCGGCGTGCGCTGGCGCACGAGGTAGTGCGCTGCGTGGGCGAGCCGGTGGCGCTGGTGATCGGCGCCACGCGCGACGCCGCGCAGGCCGCGGCCGACGCCCTGGCCATCGAGTACGACCCGCTGCCCGCCGTCACCGACCCGGTGCTGGCGCTGCAGCCCGACGCGCCCCGCGTCTGGGACGGCCTGCCCGACAACATCAGCGGCGAGGCCCGCCACGGCAAGCCCGAGGAAGTGGCCGCGGCCTTCGCCGCGGCGGCGCACACGGTGCAGCTGCACATCGTCAACCAGCGCCTGGCGCCCAGCCCGATGGAGCCGCGCAGCGTGCTGGCCTGGATGGCCGACGGCCGGCTGCAGGTGCGCCTGTCCAGCCAGATGCCCAGCGCCGTGCGCGGCGGCCTGGCCGACGCGCTGGGCATGAAGCCGGAGGACATCCACGTCGTCGTCGGCGACGTCGGCGGCGGCTTCGGCATGAAGACCGGCATCTACCCGGAGGACATCGCGCTGGGCTTCGCCGCGCGTGCGCTCGGCCGGCCCGTCAAGTGGCAGGCCACGCGGCTGGAGGACTTCCTGTACGCGGTGCACGGCCGCGACCTCGTCACCGACGCCGAGCTGGCGCTGGACGCCCAGGGCAAGGTGCTGGCGCTGCGCACGCGCACCATCGCCAACATCGGCGCCAGCGCCACCACCACCGGCGCGCTGATCGCGCTGCTGATCGGGCCCTGGGTGACGACCAGCATCTACGACATCCCGCTGATCGACCTGCACATCACCACGGTGCTGACGAACACGGGCGCCACCGGCGCCTACCGCGGCGCCGGCCGCCCCGAGGCCATCTACACGACGGAGCGGCTGATGGACGCCGCCGCCGCGAAGCTTGGCCTGGATCCGGCGGAGATCCGCCGGCGCAACATGATCCGCCCGGAGCAGATGCCCTACACCAACCCGATGGCACAGGTCTACGACGTCGGGCAGTTCGAGCAGATCCTCGACCAGGGTCTCGAACTGGCGGACTGGGCCGGCTTCGAGGCCCGCGCCGCGGCGTCCAAGGCCGCCGGCAGGCTGCGCGGCCGCGGCATCGCCACCTTCCTGGAATGGACCGGCGGCAATGCGCTGGTGGAACAGGCCACGGTGCGCGTGACCGCTGACGGCTTCATCGAGCTGATCGCCGCGACGATGCCGATGGGCCAGGGCATCGCCACCAGCTACGCGCAGCTGGCGGTGGACACCTTCGGTGTGCCGATCGAGCGCATCCGCGTCCTGATGGGCGACACCGACCGCGCCAACGGCTTCGGCAGCGCCGGCAGCCGCAGCCTGTTCACCGGCGGCGGTGCGGTCCACGTGGCGGCGAAGAAGAGTGTGGAGCGGGGCAAGGACCTCGCCGCCGAGGCGCTGGAGGCCCCTGCGGCCGACATCGAGTACGCCGCCGGCCGCTACACGGTGGCCGGCACCGACCTGGGCATCGGCCTGTTCGAGCTCGCCGCGCGCCAGGGGCCGGACGGCTTTGCGGTGGAGGAGGGCGCCACCGCCGGTGCGCCCAGCTGGCCCAACGGTTGCCACGTCTGCGAGGTCGAGGTCGACCCGGCCACCGGCGAGGTGCAGCTGGTGGCCTACGCCTCGGTCAACGACATCGGCCGCGTGGTCAGCCCGCAGATCGTGCAGGGCCAGATCGAGGGTGGCGCGGTGCAGGGCATCGGCCAGGCGCTGTGCGAGGCGGTGGTCTACGACGAACACAGCGGCCAGCAGCTCAGCGCCAGCTTCATGGACTACGCGCTGCCGCGGGCCGACGGCTTCCTGGGCTTCAAGACCGCCTTCGACACCTCGATCCCGTGCACCACCAACGTGCTGGGCGCCAAGGGCGTGGGCGAGCTGGGCACCATCGGTGCGACGCCGGCGGTGGTCAATGCGGTGGTGGACGCGCTGCGCCGCGCCGGCCGCGGCGAGGCGGCCGAGCGCATGCAGATGCCGCTGACGGGCGAGACCGTCTGGCGGGCGCTGCAGTGCTGACCGGGCGCCGCGAGGCGCGGGGTCAGGTCGCCGGCGTGTCGCCGGTCATGCGGCGCAGGGTCGCAGCCAGCGCCTGCCAGGGGCCATGGCAGGCGTCCCAGTCCGCGGCCTCGGCGGCGTGTTCAAGCCGACGCGCCGTGTCGGAGGCCTCGGCCTCGCCGACCAGCAGCAGCACCGACTTCAGGCTGTGTGCCACCCGTCGCAGGGACGGTGCATCGGCGGCGGCCACCGCGGCATCGCCCTGGCGCAGGTCGTCGGGGAACTGCAGCAGGCAACTGGCGAGGAACGCGCGGTAGAGCGCGGCATCACCGCCGAAATGGGCGTCGATCGCCGCCGCGGCGCTGACGGCAGTCGCGCCGGCGTCGTGCGGTGGTGCATCGGCATCGGCCGGCTCGACGGCATCGCCCTGCAAGGCCGCCTCGACGATGTCGGCCAGTGCGATCACAGGCGTCGGCTTGTCGATCAGCCGCCACACCGGCAGGCCCGCCAGCCGCTCTTTGGCCTGGGCGTTCAGGCCAGCGCTGAACACCGCCAGCCGGGCACCACCGCGCAGCGCCGGGTCGTCGGCCAGCTGCTGAAGCAGCGCGTAGCCGCTGATGCCCGGCATCATCAGGTCGGTGATCACCAGCCGCGCCGGGCCCTGGCGCATCGCGTCCAGGGCTTCGCGGCCGTCGGCACAGCACACGAGGTCCACGTCCAGGTCCTCCAGCGCCAGATCCACCAGCCGCCGGATGGCCGCGTCGTCGTCGACCAGCAGCACGCGAGGCCGCGTCGCCGCTGCCGAGGTCATGCGCTCGCCACCGGCGCCGGCAGCGCCTCGGCCAGGCGGGCCGGCAGTTCCGCCACCAGCTGCGGCTTGTGCACCACGGGCACGCCCGCCAGCGCAAAGGCGTAGGGGCCGCGCTGGTCCTCGTCCAGCGAGGTGACCACGATCAGCCGGCTGCGCTCGAAGGCCGGGTGCGAGCGCAGGCTGGTGATCAGCGTGGCGCCGTCGATGCCCGGCAACAGGATGTCCACCAGCAGCACGTCGGGCTGCAGGCGCCCGGCCATGGCCAGGCCGGCGATGCCGTCGTCGGCGATGTGCAGTTCCACGTCCGGCCGGTGCTGGCGGATCAGCAGGCCCACCAGGTTCTGGTAGTGGCGCGAGTCCTCGATCAGCAGCACCTGGGGCCGGCGCGTCGCCCGCGTCGGCGCGGGCGCGGCCGCCGGCGCGGCGCCGCCGCCCTGCCGCGCCGCTAGCCAGCGGTCCACCGAAGCCCGCGAGATGCGCCGGTGACCACCGGGCGTCTTCCAGGCCTCGAGTTCACCCCGGTCCACCATCAGCTGGACCGAGCGCACCGCCATGCCCAGGCGGCGCGCCACGTCCAGGGTCGAACAATCGTCGCGGTCGGAGGCACTCATGCGTGCGATTCTGCCGGTTCCCGGAGGATGCCCTATAAACGATCAAACTGATACTTATCATTTTGCACCAGAATGCGCGGCATGGCCATCGCCGTCAACCCGTCCGTCCCGCCGACCACGCCCGCGAGCGCACTTGAACCCGCGTGCGCGCCTGCGCTGCTCGATCATGCGTTCGAGCCGGCGGCCACGGCACAGATGGAACGCCTGGTGGCCGACTTCGGCCGCATGTACCGCGAGCGCAACGAAGCGCTGGCGGAAGTGGCCAGCGCGCACCGCGACGCGCTGCTGCGGCTGTCCCGCGCGGCGGAGTACCGCGACGACGACACGGGTGTGCACATCGTGCGCATGGGCTTCCTGGCAGGGGCCCTGGCGCTGCGCCTGGACCAGGCGCCGGCATGGGCTCATCTGCTTCGGCAGGCCGCGCCGATGCACGACGTGGGCAAGATCGGCATCCGCGACGCCGTGCTCAAGAAGCCCGGCGCCTTCACGCCCGACGAGCGGGCGGAGATGAACCGGCACCCGGAGATGGGCGCCGAGATCCTCGGCCGCTCGCGCATCCCGCTGTTCCAGCTGGCCGCCGAGGTGGCGCTGACGCACCACGAGCGCTGGGACGGCCGCGGCTACCCGAGCGGCCTGGCCGGCGAGGCGATCCCGCTGTCCGCGCGCATCGTGGCCGTGGTCGACTTCTTCGACGCGCTGACGATGGACCGCTGCTACCGCCCGGCCTTCGACAACGAGCGTGCCCTGGCCATGCTGCGCAACGAGCGCGGTCGCGCCTTCGACCCGCGGGTCGTCGACACCTTCATCGCCCACGCCGCGGAAATGATCTCGCTGCGTGATCTGGTGAACCGGCAACACATGGATCTGAACGATCTGTGCGATGCCGGCACCCCCATCGATCTCTTCTGATGTCTGGTCCGGCTGTTTGCGCCATGAACCGTCTCGCCATGCTCGTCACAACCGCCCTTCTGGGCCTGTCGTGCTTCCTGTTGGCCCCCGCGGCCCGTGCCGGCGAGGTGGCCGAGCGGGTGAAGGCCCGCGGCGAAGTGCGGGTCTGCATCTGGCCACAGTACTACGGCATTTCGCAGCGCGACCCGCGCACCGGGGCCCTGCGCGGGCTGGACATCGACCTGTCGGCGGCACTGGCGGCAGACCTCGGCGTGCGCCTGACCTACGTGGACTCGTCGTTCCCCTCGCTGGTGGCCGACCTGCTCGAGGACCGCTGCGACGTGGCCATGTTCGGTGTGGCCATGTTGCCGTCGCGCGCCGAGAAACTGCGCTTCGCGAGACCCTACCTCGCCAGCGACATCTACGCGGTGACCACCCTGGCCAACCGTGTGGTGCAGCGCTGGGAGGACATCGATCGGCCGGGGGTGCGTGTGGCGGTGCAGGCCGGCACCTTCATGGAACCGGTGATGGCACAGGCGCTGACCCAGGCCACGCTGGTGCGTGTGGCACCGCCGGCCATGCGGGAGCGCGAGCTCGAGGCCGGCCGGGTCGACGTCTTCATGACCGACTACCCCTACAGCCGCCGCCTGCTGGACAACGCCGACTGGGCCCGCCTGCTGGCGCCGCCCAGGCCCTTCCACGTGCTGCCCTATGCCCATGCCGTGAAGCCGGGCGACGACGCGTGGTGGGCGGCCGTGGATGGCTTCGTCGCCCGCATCCAGGACGACGGCCGCCTGGCCGCCACCGCGGCGCGTCACGGCCTGAAGCCCATCGTGCGCCTGCAGTAACGCATGACAGTCTCGCGCGCCGAGTCGACCGGCCTGTCGGCACAGGGGCGCCGTGTCGGTGCCGTCATCCTGGGTGGGCTGGCCCTGTTCGCGGTCCTGTGGGTGGCGATCGCGGGCCTGGCGCTGGTGGCGTACCGGGAGTCGCTGTCCGACGCTGAGTCGAATGCGGTGCTGTTTGCCCGGGTCTTTGCCGAGGACCTGACGCGAGACGTCGAAGCCACGGCCCAGGCCACGGCCCAGCTGGTCGGCGCGCTGGACCGTGGCGTGCCCCCCGGCGGCCCGGAGATGCGGGGCAGCCTGGCGCAGATGCAACAGACCCTGCCCTGGCTGCGTGGTGTGGCCGTGATCGACGACGCCGGCCTGGTGCTGGCAAGCACCGACCCTGCCGAGGTCGGCCGACGTGTCCAGCCGGACGCCTTTGGCGCCTGGCCCGATGCCGGCCCGGCGCGCCTGGGCCGGGCGGTGCGGGGTCGCGGCCTGCTCGACGCCGGCAGCGACACGGCGCCGCCCGGCCTCATGCTGCTGCCGCTGCTGCACGCCGCACCCGGGCCCGGGCCGCGACCGCTGCTGGTGGTGGCGCAGATCAACCCGCAGGCCCTGGCGAACGTGCAGCAGGCGCGGTTGGCGGACCCCGCGGCGGCGGCCGCGGTGCTGTCGTTTGAGGGGCGCCTGGTTGCCGCCACCGCGCAGGTCCCCCACGCGCTCGGTGCCATGCTCACCACCTTCCCGGCCTACACCCGCTTTCTGCCGGCGCAGGAATCCGGCCACTGGGCCGGAGACGGGCTGCGCGCCGGCCCGCAGATCGTGGCCTTCCGGGCGTCGGCCACGCAGCCGCTGCTGGTCGTCGTCGAGATCGGCCGCGGTGCGGCCCTGGCCACTTGGCGGCAATGGCTGGGGGTGCTGCTGGGTGCCGGTGCCGTGGGTTCGGGCCTGATCGGTGGCCTGACCCTGGTGGCCCGCCGCAGCCAGGTGGCGCGTGCGCGCGCGCAGGCCGAGCGCGACCAGGTGCAACGCGAGGTGTCCCGCCGCGAGCGGGCCTTCGACCTCACGCTGCGCAGCGTACAGGCCCTGATCTTCCGCACCGACCTTGAGGGCCGCCTTCGTTTCGTCAACCCGCACTGGGAGAAGTACACCGGCCGGCCGGGCGCCGAGGCCATCGGCCGGCCGCTGTGGCCGCTGGTGGTGCCCGCACAACGCGCGAAGGCGCGTGCCCTGTTCGCGGCCGACGGCCCGCGCGGTGCGCGCCGCCTGCAGGCGCAGGCCAATGACCCGGCGGGCCACCTGCGGCACTTCGACCTCGTGGTGCAGCCGCTGTGGCAGGACGACCGTCTGGCCGGGTTCGTCGGCAGCGCCGCGGAGATCACCGACCTGGTGGACGCCGAGACCTCGCTGAAGGCGCAGCTGGACTTCACCGAACTGCTGATGGAGCACAGCCCGGTGCCGATGTCGGTGGTCGACGGCCAGGGCCGCTACGCACGGGTCAACCGGGCCTGGGAGGCCTTCACCGGTTGCACCCGGGCCCAGGTGGTGGGCCGTCCGGTCGGCGGCCACCTGACGGCCGAGGAACGTCGCGAACACGAGGCCCATGATCGCCGGCTGCACGAGACCGGCGAGCCGCAGCGGTACGAGAGCAGCGTGCAGCATGCCGACGGCAGCCTGCGCGACGTGCTGGTCAACAAGGTGCTCGTGCCCTCGCTCACCGGCAGCGGCCAGGGTGTGCTGTCGGTGCTGGTGGACGTGACCGACCTGCGCCGCGCCGAACGTGCCACGCGCGAGGCGCGCGACGCGGCCGAGGAGGCGTCGCGCGCCAAGTCGGAGTTCATCGCCAACGTCAGCCACGAGCTGCGCACGCCGCTGCAGGCCATCATCGGCTTCTCCGAACTGGGCGTGCACCGCGGCCGCGCGCACGAGAAGCTGGCGTCGATGTTCGGCGACATCCATGCCGCCGGCCATCGCATGCTGCAGCTGGTGAACAACCTGCTGGACGTGGCGCGCATCGAGAGCGCCGTGGGCAGCATCCACCTGGAGCGCACCGACCTGCGAGGCCTGGTGCACGAACTGCTGCGCGAGCTCGAGCCGCTGCTGCAGGCACGCAGCCAGGCCGTGGACCTGAGCCTGCCCGAGTACCCGCTGGTAGCCAAGGTGGACCCGCTGCGCCTGCAGCAGGTGATGCGCAACGTGCTGGCCAACGCGATGAAGTTCTCGTCGGCCGGCGCCCGCATCGCGCTGCAGGCCGACTACAACGCGGCGAGCGAGCCGCACCTCGTGGTGCGCGACCGCGGCCCCGGGATCCCGGAGGCCGAGGTGGAGACCATCTTCGAGGCGTTTGCGCAGTCGTCGCGCACGAAGGACGGCTCCGGCGGCACGGGGCTCGGGCTGGCGATCTGCCGCACCATCGTGGCCGCGCACGGCGGGCGCATCTGGGCCGAGAACCTGCCCGACGGTGGCGCCGCCTTCCACATCCTGCTGCCGGCCCGCGGCGCCGCCGAGACGCAGCCGATGGACCTGTGAAGGCGCGGACCCGTCAGGGCAAGGTCGCGTGCTCGACTTCGGCGCCCGAGGCGAGCAGCAGCTGCTGCCGCCACCAGGCCTCGAAGGCCCGCGCCGACAGCGGGCGCGACAGCAGCCAGCCCTGGAACTCGTCGCAGCCGTTGTCGAGCAGGAAGCGCCGCTGCTCTGGCGTCTCCACACCTTCGGCCACGACACGCAGCTTCAGGCTGCGCGCCAGCGCAATGACGGCGGTGGCGATCGCGTTGTCCTCGGGGTCGTGCGGGGTGTCGCGCACGAAGCTGCGGTCGATCTTCAAGGTGTCGACGTTGAAGCGCTTGAGGTAGCTCAGCGACGACCAGCCGGTGCCGAAGTCGTCGATCGCCAGCTGGACGCCCAGTGCCGACAACCGGTGCAGCAGCCGCTGATGCTGCTCCCCGCCCATCAGCATGCTCTCGGTCAGTTCCAGCTCGAGCTGCGCCGATGGCAGGCCGCTGGTTTCGAGCACCTCGCTCACGGTGCGCACCAGATCGCCCTGGCGCAGCTGCCGAGCCGACAGGTTGACCGCGACGCGCAGCCAGGGCAGGCCGGCCCGCCGCCAGGCCACGATTTGCCGCGCCGCCTGCTCCAGCACCCATCGGCCCACCGGCATGATCAGGCCTGTCTCCTCGAGCACGCGGATGAAGACGTCGGGCGTGGCCACGGACTGGCCGGCACGTTGCCAGCGCAGCAGGACTTCCGCGCCGCTGATGTGTCCGGACTGGATGTCGGCCTTGGGTTGCCAGGCGAGTTCGAACTCGCCCCGTTCCAGGGCATGGCGCAGTTCGCCCTCGAGCTGCAGACGGCGCTGCGCCTGTTCGTTGAGTTCGACGCTGTAGAACTGCACCTGGTCGCGGCCGAGTTCCTTGGCGCGGTACATGGCCTGGTCGGCGTGCCGCAGCAGATCGTCGGGCGGGCTCGGGTCGTCAGGGTAGACCGTGATCCCGATGCTGGTGCTGACCACGATCTCGTGCTTGCCCACCAGCACCGGCTGCTGCAGTGCCTGCTGGATGCGCTCGGCAATGCGCAGGGCGTCGTCGGCGCTGCGCAGCGACTCGGCCACGATGGTGAACTCGTCGCCCCCCAGCCGCGCCACGGTGAAGCTCTGTTCCAGATCGGAACGGCCTACGGTGTCACTGCCCCGCAGGGCGGCCCCGAGCCGTGCCGCCACCTGCTGCAGCAGCCGGTCGCCGGCGTCGTGCCCCAGGCTGTCGTTGACGTTCTTGAACCGGTCGAGGTCGAGGAACATCAGCGCCATCGGCTGCCCGCTGCGGCCCGCGCGGGCGATGGCTAGACGCAGGCGGTCGCGGAACAGCGCTCGGTTGGGCAGACCGGTCAGCGGGTCGAAGTTGGCCAACTGCTGCAGCTGGCGTTCGGCCAGGTTGCGTTCGGTGAGGTCGCGCAGGGTGGCCGACCACAGGTCATGCCCCGGATGCGGCACCCGCGCGATCGCCAGTTCGCACGGAAACGGCCGCGTTGGCGACCCGCGGTGGGCCTGCGACTCGACCTTGCCGACGGTGGTCGCGCCGTGCGCCAGATCGACCCAGCGCGCCAGCGGCTGCCCCAGGATCTGCTCGGCCGGCAGGCCCAGCAGCCGGCTGGCAGCGGAATTGCAGTCGCGCACCAGGCCGTCGTCGCCGTAGAGCAGGATGCCGTCGTGAAAGGACTCGATCAGCGTCCGCAGGGCCGGCACCGCGGCGTCGGCCCGGGTGGCCGCGCCGGATGCGGTTCGATCCGCGGGCGGCGCACGCCGCCAGAGCAGCAGCGCGCCGGCGGCCGACAGCCACAGCAGCGCGCCCAGGGCCAGAGGCCCGCGCATCGATCGCGTCAGGACCAGGGCACCGCCGCCGTGCAGCGCCGCAGCAGCGGACCGCGTCGGCCAGTCCGGCGAGGCCGTCGAGGTGGCCACCAGCGCACCGTCCGTGTCGGCCACGCTGGCCAGCCGGCCGGCCACGTCGTCACCGGCGAGCCGCTGGCGGGCCAGCGCCGGCCAGTCCGCGGCCGGCACCTCGCTGCGCAGCCGCGCCAGGTCGGCCGCCAGTGCCGCCGCCGAGGCGTCGAGCTCCTGGTCCAGCAGGCGCCAGCCCAGGCCGCCGAGCACCGCCGGCGGTAGCAGGGCGAGCAGGGCGGCCGCCCACAACCCGGCCACGCGCTGCCGTGCAGCAGGCGTGCGGCGCTTCGGCGGGGTGGTGGCTGGGGGCGCGGGCGGCGGCGTCATCGGGTCACTTCCCCCGCGATGTCGGCCGTGGCCGCGCCACCTTGAGCCCCCGAGGCGTCACGCGGTGGCACAGTCGCCGGGGTTTGTGCGGACTTGGCACGTGATGAAGGCTCGGGTGTGATGCGTTGCATGATTTGCAGACAGCCCTCCCCGGCCCGGCTGGCCGCTCTCGCCCTGGCGCTTCCCGCGGCTGTCGGCAACGCCCTGGCCCAACAGCAGGTGGTGATCACCGGCTCGACCGTCGAACGTGCCGTCGAGGAGGCGCCCTATGCGATCACCGTGGTCGACCGCGACACCTTGCGCACGGCCGGGCCGATGGTCAACGCCAGCGAGGCCCTGCAGCGCGTGCCCGGCCTGGTGGCCAACAACCGTGGCAACTACGCGCAGGACCTGCAGATCAGCGCCCGCGGCTTCGGTGCCCGTGCCAGCTTCGGCGTGCGCGGGCTGCGGCTGTACGCCGACGGCATCCCGGCTGCCGGCCCCGACGGCCAGGGCCAGGTGTCGCACTTCGACCTCGCCGGCGCCGAGCGCATCGAGGTGCTGCGCGGGCCGTTCTCGGTGCTCTACGGCAACAGTTCTGGCGGGGTCATCGCGCTGGTTGGCGCGCCGGTGCGCCAGCCGGGCTGGGAGGTGGGGCTGGACGCCGGCAGCTTCGGCCTGCGCCAGGCCCGGGTGTCCGGCGCGGCCGTGCTGGGCCAGGGGCTGGACCTGCGGGCCTCGGCCTCGCAGATGACGATCGACGGCTTCCGTCCGCAAAGCGGCGCGCGCAAGACCCAGGCCGGCGCGCGGCTGGGCTGGCAGGGCACCCGCGACCAGGTCGTGGTGCTGCTGAATCACCTGGACCAGCCGGCCGACGACCCGCTGGGCCTCACCCGCGACCAGTTCGCGCTCGGCCCCGAGCAGACGGCGCCGCAGGCCATCGACTTCGACACCCGCAAGCAGCTGTCGCAGACCCAGCTCGGCGTGGCCTGGACCCACCGCTTCGACGACAGCGCGCTGCGCGAGCTGAAGCTGGCCGCCTACACCGGCGAGCGGGGCGTGACGCAGTGGCTGGCCATCCCGGCCGGTGCCCAGGGCAACCCGCGGCACGGCGGCGGCTTGATCGACTTCGACCGCCGCTACGGCGGTGTGGACCTGCGCAGCCGCTGGGCCGTCGGCAGCGCCGACGTGGTGCTCGGCATCGCGGCCGACCGCCAGCGCGACGACCGCCGCGGCTACGAGAACTTCACCGGCACCGCGCCCGACCAGGTCTTCGGCGTCACCGGCGCGCTGCGCCGCGACGAGACCAACACCGCCAGCACGCGCGACGTCTACGCCCAGGCCGAATGGCCGCTGGCCGCGCACTGGACGCTCAGCGGCGGCCTGCGGCATGGCCGTGTCGCGCTCGAATCGCGGGATGCCTACCTGGCCAACGGCGACGACAGCGGCGACCTGGACTTCCGCTACACCAGCCCCGTGCTCGGCCTGCGCTGGCAGGCGATGCCCGGGCTCAACGTGCACCTGAGCGTGGGCCGCGGCTTCGAGTCGCCCACGCTGAACGAACTGGCCTACCGCGCCGACGGCACCGGCGGCTTCAACGATGCGCTGAAGGCGCAGACCAGCCGCCAGGTGGAGCTGGGCGCCAAGTGGCGGGCGCCGGGCGTCGCGCTCGACGCCGCGCTGTTCGAGGCGCGCACCGACGACGAACTGGGCGTGGCCACCAACGCCGGCGGGCGCTCGTCGTTCCAGAACGTCGGCCGCACGCTGCGCCGTGGCGTGGAACTGGGGCTGGGCCTGCAGCCCACCCCGGCCTGGAACGCCCGCGTGGCCGCCAGCTGGCTGGACGCCACCTACCGCGACGACTTCCTCACCTGCGCCGGCATCCCCTGCGCGGCGCCGTCGGTGACGGTGCCGGCCGGCAACCGCATCGCCGGCACGCCGCGCGAAAGCCTGTTCGCCGAACTGGCCTGGCAGGGCGGGGCCTGGGGCGAGCCGGCCGTCGAGTGGCGGGCCACCGGCACCGTGGCCGTCAACGATCGCAACACCGACTTCGCGCCCGGCTACGGCACGCTGGCGCTGCGTTGGTCCAAGGCCTATGCGCTGGGCGCCGGGCTGCGCGCCGAGTGGCTGCTGCGCGTGGACAACTTGGGCGACCGCCACTACGCCGGCAGCGTGATCGTCAACGACGCCAACGGCCGCTACTTCGAGCCCGGCGCGCCGCGCAGCGTGCTGCTGGCGCTGCGGCTGTCGGGGGCGCTGTGATTAGGCGGCGGCCGGTGCTGATGGCGGGGCTGCTGGCGCTGGCGTGCCTGGGCCCGGTGGCAGCGGCCGACCGCCCCGACCCCGACGACCCCTACCAGTCCTGGCCCTGGCTGGACATGAAGCGCGAGCTCATCGGCAGCGCGCCGATGCGCTACGAGCCGCGCGTGGTGGTGCTGGGGCCGGCGTTCGCGGAGGACCCGATGAACGTGCCCATCAGCGTGCGCGTGGACCCGGTGCTGGGCGCGGTCGAGCGCATCGTGGTGCTGGTGGACCGCAACCCCATCAAGCGCGTGCTCGACTACGAGCCGCTTCAGGCGCTGCCGGCGATCGGCTTTCGATTCAAGCTCGAGCAGGCCTCGCCGGTGCGAGCGGCGGTCAAGCTGCGTCAGGGCGGCTGGGTGGTGGGTGGCGCCTGGGTCGACTCCGCCGGTGGCGGCTGCACGGTCTCGGGCGCCACGCGGCAGGACGGCAGCTGGGCGCAGTCGCTCGGGCAGGTCAGCGCGCGGCTGTTCTCGCGCGCCGGGCAGGACAGCGGCGCCGCCCGCCTTCGCCTGCAGGTCATGCACCCGATGGACACCGGCCTCGTGGCCGGCGTGCCGGCCTTCTATGTCAACCGGCTGGCCGTGCGCGACATGCAGGGCCGCGAACTGGCGCGGCTGCAGGCCTACGAGCCGGTGAGCGAGAACCCGGTCTTCAGCGTCGACTTCGCCGCGCCGCCACCCGGCGGCGTGCAGATCACCGGCACCGACAACAACGGCAACCGCTTCGCGCAGAGGCTGCCGTGAAGCGGCGTGTCGCGACGCTCGTGCTCGCGCTGTCGGCGTGCGTGACGGCGCCCGTGTCGGCGCAGGCGCTGGACTACCGGCTGCAGGCGCGCCCCCTGGCGCCCGATGTCTACGTGGTCGAAGGCGCCAATGCCGACTTCTCGCCGGCCAACGGCTGCAACATCATCAACACCGGCTTCATCGTCACCGACGCCGGCGTGCTGGTGGTCAACACCGGCCCCAGCCGGCTGTACGGCGAGCAGCTGCGCGCGCTGATCGCACGCACCACGCCGCAACCGGTGGCGGCCGTGGTGCAGCTCAACCTGCACCCGGACTACTTCCTCGGCAACCAGGCCTTCGCCGACGTGCCACGCTGGGCCACGGCGGCCACCATCGCCGGCATCCGGCGCGAGTCGGCGGCCTACGAGACCAACCTCTACCGGCTCTGCGGCGACTGGATGAAGGGCACCGAAACGCTGGCACCCGACCGCGAGCTCGACGCACCGGTGAAGTCCGGTGTGTGGACGCTCGGGCAGCGGCGCTTCGAGCTGCTGGAACTGCGGGGCCACACGGCGTCGGATCTCGTGCTGATCGACCGCCAGAGCGGTGTCAGCTTCGCCGGCGGCCTGGTGTTCGCGCAGCGCGTGCCCACCACGCCGCACGCCGACGTGCCGGCCTGGCTGCAGAGCCTGGACCGCCTGCAGCCCGTGTTGACCGCCACCGTGGTGCCCAGCCACGGCCCAGTACATGCCGACGGCAGCGGGCTGGCCGGCACGCGCGCCTTCCTGCAGTGGCTGGACGACCACTTCCGCCAGGCGGCCGAGGGCGGCTGGGACATGAACGAACTGCTGCGCGCGCCGGTGCCCGGCCGCTTCACGGCCTGGGCCGCCTTCGACACCGAGTACGTGCGCAACGTGGCGCACCTGTTCCCGCGCTACGAACGCGCGGCGCTGCGGCGCTGAAGCGCCGCAGCACGGTACCCGTCAGGCCGGCCGCCAGGCCACGTTGGCCTTGGCGAACATCGTCTTCAACGCGCCGTTGTTCGCCAGGTCGTTGAGCGCGCCCTGCAGCGCCTGCGCCAGGTCCATCGACGACTTCTTCACCGCCATGCCCACGGCCCAGCCGTTGCGCATGCGCGGCAGCGGCAGCGGCTCGATCACGAACCGCGCGTCGCCGGCGAGCACGGTCTCGAGTTCCGACGACAGCCCGGCGGCCGCGGCCACGTCGCCGCGCTGCAGGGCCCGGGCGGCCTCGGTGCCGTCCTTCCACTTCGTGCTCAGCTGGTCGCGGTAGGCGCCGCTGTCGGCGCCGATCAGCAGCCAGCCGGCCAGGCTCTGGCCAGGCACGGCGATGGGGAGCTTGCCGAAGTTCTCCAGCGATGCCATCTGCGGCACCTTCTGCACATCGCGCGCGATCATCACGCGCTCGCGGTAGTAGGGGCCGAAGATCTCCACCTGCGGGTTGCCCGCCATCAGCGGCCGGTCCACCGGCACGTGCAGCAGAACGTCGGCCGGGCCGAAGCCCAGGTAGTGGCCGCGCCAGACCATGTGGCGCAGGTCGTCGTCCATGTTCTCGTCGGCGGTGAAGGGCAAGGGCGAGAACTTCAGCCCCATCGCCTGTGCCAGCGCCTGGCCGAGGTCGACGTCGATGCCGGCGCCGTCCAAATGGAACGGTGGCATGGCGTTGTAGAGGCCCACGCTGAGCGTGCCGCGCTTGCGCACGCGTTCCAGGGCGGTGGGTTCCTGCGCGCGCAGGTGGGGTGCGGCCATGGTGGCGGCCACGGCCGCGGCGGCGCGCAGGCAGGTGCGGCGGGTGTTCATGCGGGTGTCTCCTCCGGCGCGATGCTCACAGCGGCTTCTCGCGCCGCGTCTCCAGGTAGCTCTTGACCGCCCACATGGCCTCCTGCGACAGGATGCCGTCGAACGGCGGCATGTAGACCGCACCGTTGCGCACCTTGCCCTTGCGCACGCTGGCCACGTAGTACTGGTCCATCTCGGCCACGCAGGCGGCCTTCTTCTTCTCCACGCGCATCGTGGCACAGTCGTTGTCGAGCTTGCGCAGGTCCGGCGCGATGCCGCCGGAGATGGCCTCCAGGCCATGGCAGCGTGCGCAGTTCTGGTTGTAGGCCGACGCGCCGATCTTGATCGCCTCGGCGTGGCCGCGGTACGGGTTCTCGGGTTTCCAGGCGTCGCCGAGCTGCGGCAGCGCCTTGGTGTCCACGGCCTGCGGCGTCACGTCGCCATGGGCCCAGACGCTACCGGCCGCGGCCAGGATCGTGAGGGCGGCGGCCAGCTTCGTGAAGGGTTGCGGGTTCATCATCGGTCTCCAGCGGTTTCGATTCGGGCTTGCGTGGCTGGACTGCAATGCCTGTGCCAACCCCGTCTCGTCGCCGCGACGACAGCATCGTCCCGCCCAAGAAGGCTCGGCCATAGGGGTTGCCCCTGAGGGGAGCGTTGCGGAATTGCACGCTGTCGCATTGCGCGACTAGCATTCAGGAAAACCCTGTACCGCGCCACAGAGCGCGGGCAGTGCGCCGGGGCCACGGCCGCCTGGCGCGAGGATTGCAGAAGGAGACACCATGCCCCAGCCCGCCACCAGCCGGTCACGCCGCGCCGACGAACTCGCGCGCCCCATCGCGTCCAGCCTGGCGCTGCCGGAGCAGCACGTGGGGCTGATCGACCAGTCGCACGAACGCTGCCAGGCCATCGGCCTGTCGCGCATCGAACGCCCGGACTACGCACCACTCGGCCGCACCGACCTGACCGTGGCGCGCGACCGCAACCGCCGGCTGCACTGCCACGCCGCGCCGGTGATGGAGATGCTGTTCGACCAGATCGTCGGCACCGAGAGCATGGTGGTGCTGTGCGACGCCACCGGCACGATCATCCACTCGGTGGGCGACGACGACTTCCTGGCCAAGGCCTCGAAGGTGGCGCTGACGCCGGGGGTGAACTGGTCGGAACAGGCCAAGGGCACGAATGCCATCGGCACGGCGCTGGTCGACGAGGTGCCCACGCTCGTGCACGCCGACGAGCACTACATGCACGCGAACCACTTCCTGACCTGTTCCGCTGCGCCCATCCTCGACCCGCGCGGCAACATCCTGGGCGTGCTGGACGTCACCGGCGACCACCGCAGCTACCACCAGCACACGATGGCGCTGGTGAAGATGTCGGCGCGCATGATCGAGAACCACTGGCTCTCCGACGACTTCCGCAACGCGTTGCGCCTGCACTTCCACGGCCGCGTGGAGTTCATCGGCACGCTGATGGAGGGCATCCTGGCCGTCACGCCCGACGGCCGCATCGTCGGGGCCAACCGCA
Organism: Rubrivivax albus; assembly: GCF_004016515.1. Taxonomy (GTDB): domain Bacteria; phylum Pseudomonadota; class Gammaproteobacteria; order Burkholderiales; family Burkholderiaceae_C; genus Rubrivivax; species Rubrivivax albus. The sequence continues at coordinate 7,039 of NZ_SACT01000008.1, read as the reverse complement.
GCGCGCTGGATCAGCTGGGCCTGTCGGGTGCGGCGCTGCGCATGCAGAGCCTGGTGTCGCTGTTCGGCACCACGGTGGGCGCGCTGGTGGACCGCTTCCGCTCCCCGCTGGCCACGCCGATGGCCGTGAAGGGGCCGGGCGGTGCCGGGTTCCACCTGCACGCGCGCTTCGACTGGCCGGTGTGGAGCCACGTCACCGACGCCGCCATGGGGGCGGGGCGCCGCGGCGAGGCCGTCGTCGAGCTCGCGCCGGCTGCGGCTTCACCCTTGCCCTCGGTCGAGTCCACGGCCCCGGCCCCTGCCGCCGTGGGGCTGGCGCACCTCGACACCGGTGATGCGCAGATGGCCTCGGTGCTGGGCAAGGTGCGGCGTGTGCTCGACCGCGACATCCCCGTGCTGATCCTCGGCGAGACGGGTACCGGCAAGGAACTGCTGGCACGGGCCATCCACCGCGATTCCGCGCGTGCGAAGCAGCCCTTCGTGGCGGTGAACTGCGCCTCGATCCCGGAGACGCTGATCGAGGCCGAACTCTTCGGCTACGAGGAGGGTGCCTTCACCGGCGCGCGGCGCAAGGGTGCGGTGGGCAAGATCCTGCAGGCTGACGGTGGCACGTTGTTCCTCGACGAGATCGGCGACATGCCGCTGCCGCTGCAGGCGCACCTGCTGCGCGTGCTCCAGGAGCGCCGCGTGACACCGCTGGGCAGCACGAAGGCGGTGCCGGTGGACGTGGCCATCATCTGTGCCACCCACCGCGACCTGCGCGCGATGATCGACGCCCGCGCCTTCCGCGAGGATCTGTACTACCGCCTCAACGGCCTGGCCGTGCGCCTGCCGGCGCTGCGCGAGCGCAGCGACCTGTCCGCGCTGGTGCGCCGCATCCTCGACGGCGACGTGCAGGCCCGCCACCTGCGCCTGTCGGCGGAGGTGCAGGCCCTGTTCGACGGCTACGCCTGGCCGGGCAACGTGCGGCAGCTGTTCAACGTGCTGCGCACGGCCGCGGTGATGGCCGGCGGCGAGTCGCCGATCACGCGCGAGCACCTGCCCGACGACTTCCTGGACGACCTGCGGCAGCGGCCACCGGCGACGGCCGAGGCCGCGGCGGTGCCGGCCCCGGCGCCCGTGGTCGCCGCGTCGCCGGCCGCCGACGGGCCGCCGGCGACGATGTCGCTGGAGGCGATGGAGGTCGAGGCCATCCGCCGTGCGGTGGAGCAGGCCGGCGGCAACATCTCCGAGGCCAGCAAGCGGCTGGGCATCAGCCGCAACACCATCTACCGCAAACTGCGCTGGAGCCAGCGGGACTCCAGCTGACGCCAGGCGCGCTGCCAGTTCAGCGCGTGGCGCGGGTCGCGCAGGAGTGCCGGTGGCACGCCAGGCAAGGCCGGCGGCGGTTGCAGCCCGCCGTCGCCGTCGTCCAGGCCGCGCTGCGCTGCCGCGAGCAGCGCCTGCCAGTAGGCCGCCGCCTGAGCGACCGCGTCGCCGTCCTGCAGCGGGCCCTGTTCTCCCAGCCAGCGCACGGCCGGCGGCAAGCCGGGCAGGGCCTTCAGGCCGGCCGTGTGGCCGGCGAGTTCGGCGATGTCGGCGTCCCGGCCATCCGGCGCGCCGCCCCACAGCAGGCCCGGCGCAAAGGCCACGCCGCTGGCCCGGTGCAGCCACACCGTCGTCGTCGTGCGCGCGTCGCGCGCGGCGCGCCACCAGTCGAAGGGGCCGAGTCGGCCCTGCGTGCCGGTCAGCCGCTCGGCTGGCAGGCGCACCGGATCGCCGTCGCCCAGGTCGGCCGCCGCGGCGCCCAGGCGCTGCTTCAGGCGCGCGATGCAACCAGCGCAGCGCTCGGCCATCTGCTCGGCGACCTCCGCGTGGCCCACGGTGTGCACGTCGCCCAGCCCGGCCACGCCCAGCACCGCCTCCGGGTGGGCCCAGGGGCTGATCACCGTCCAGCGCCGGCCCGGCCAGCGGGCGTCCAGCGCCACGCGCAGCGCGCGACCGAAGGCGGGTGACGGCCCGCTGCCGATCAGCCAGCCTCCCGCGTCGTCCACGGCCAGCAGCAGGTTGCTAACCTGGCCACGGTCGTCCACGTTGCCGTCGCCATCGGCGGCCGGCACCCGCCAGAGGCCGGGCGCCAGCGGCTGGAACGCCAGGTCGAACGCCGCGCCTGCGATCGGCCAGGCGGCCGCCAGCAGCCCGGCCAGACAGCCGCGGCGTGTCACCCCAGTGTTCCAGGATGACACACCTGTACCAAGCGACGTGCGGAGCGCGTCTCGACCACCGCGGGCATGTGTCTTGCTGCGGCCCAAGGCATGAAGAAGCCTGATCACCATGGCCGCGATGCTGGGGCAAGAACCCGGTCGTGGCCAGCCGTCGAGGTTCGGGGATGCGACTGCTGGCACTGAACGGGCACGCGCGCCAGCAGGGCCCCTGGCGCGGGGCCCTGGTCGTCCAGGCCGGCGATGGCACGCCGGGCGTGCTGCTCGACCCCACCGGCGCCCTGGCCGCGCGGCTGGAGACCGACACGCTGCTGCGCCGCCGCGCCGGGCTGGACCAGGGGCCGCGGGCCGTGGTGCTGACGGCGGCGCGCATCGACCAGGTGGCCGGTCTGATCGGCCTGCGGCACGGCCAGCCCATCGACCTCTACACCACGCCGTCGATCTTCGAGGACCTGACCACCACCGTGCCCGTGCTGCCCGAGGTGCAGCGGCATTGCGACGTGCACTGGCGCCTGATCCCGGTGGCCGGTGACCAGGCGCGCGCCGAGTTCCGCATCGGTCAGCAGGCCGGCCTCGGGTTCACCGCGGTGGCCAGCCGCAGCGCGCCTAGCGGCCGTGGCCCGGCGGCCGGCGCCGTGCTGGCCGGCCCGGCGCTGACGCTGGGCATCGAGGACGCGGCCAGCGGCCGCCGCATGGTGTGGCTGCGTGGCCGGCACCGCTTCGGCTATGGCACCGGGGCCCTGCTGGAAGGCGCCGACCTGATTGCCGTGGGGGCCGAGAGCGACGAGCCGGACGATGCCCTGGTCGACTGGCTGGCGGGCCAGGCGGCCCCGCGCAAGTGGTTGGTAGGCGGCAACCCGGCCGCGCGCGGCCGGCTGGAGCGTCTCGGCATCGAACAACCCCGCGACGGCGAACTGTTCGCGGCCTGACGCCGCCGCCACGGGGACGCGGCCGTCACAGGGTCCACCCCGAGTTGCCCTGGCGCGGCCGGGCCCGAACACTGCAGGCCATGTTGCGGATCCATGGCCTCGTCAAACGCTACGGCGCGCGCACCGCGCTCGACGCGCTCGACCTCGAACTGCCGACGGGCCAGTGGGTGGCCCTGCTCGGGCCCAACGGCGCCGGCAAGTCCACGCTTTTCCAGGTACTGACCGGCCTGTTCGCGGCCGATGCCGGCGACGTCACTGTCGACCGGCTGTCGCTGCGCACCCAGGCCACGCAGGCGCTGCGCCACATCGGCGTGGTGTTCCAGCAGATGTCGCTGGACCTGGACCTCAGCGTGCGCCGCAACCTGCAGTTCCACGCCGACCTGCACGGCCTGCCGCGCGCCGTGGCCGCCGAGCGCATCGCCGAAGGCTGCGCCGCGCTGGGCATCGCCGGCGACCTGTCGCGCCCGGTGCGCGAGCTCTCAGGCGGCAACCGGCGCAAGGTGGAACTGGTGCGGGCGCTGCTGCACCGGCCCAAGCTGCTGCTGATGGACGAGCCCACCGTGGGCCTGGACCCGAAGTCGCGCCGTGACCTGCTGGCGGCCATCCGTGCCGACGTGGCCGCACGCGGCAGCACCGTGCTCTGGGCCACCCACCTCGTCGAGGAGGCCGAGGCCGCCGACCGCGTGCTGGTGCTGCACCGAGGCCGCCTGCTGGCCGACGGCACGCCGGCCGACGTGACCGCTGCACTAGGTGGCGCCAAGCTGGAGCAGGCCTTCATCCACGCCACCACCTCACCGGAGAAGACCGCCGCATGAACCGTGTGCTCTCGATCCTTGCCCTGGCTGCGCTATGCGGCGGGGCGGTCCAGGCCCAGACCGCCTACGTCTCCAGCGAGAAGGACCACGCCATCACCATCGTCGACCTGAAGACGCAGGCCGTCACCGGCACCATCGCCACCTGCAAGCGCCCGCGCCACATGCAGCGCAGCCCCGACGGCCAGCTGCTGATGGTGGCCTGCGGCGACAGCCAGCAGGCCGACCTGATCGACCTGGCCACGCGCAAGAGCGTGCGCCGCATCGGCCTGGGCGACGACCCGGAGATCTTCGACGTCACGCCCGACGGCAAGACGCTGCTCGTGACGAACGAGGAGGACGCCGAGCTCGGCATCGTCGACATCGCCAGCGGCAAGCGCGTGGGCGCGGTCAAGGTGGGCGAGGAGCCCGAGGGCGTGCTGCTGACGCCCGACGGCAGGACGGCCTACGTCACCAGCGAGGTTGCCAGCCTGGTGCACGTGGTGGACGTGGCCGCGCGCAAGGTGGTGAAGAACATCCCGGTGGGCAAGCGGCCGCGGCGCTTCGCGCTCACGCCCGATGGCCGGCAGCTGTGGGTGAGCAACGAACTGGGCGCCAGCGTGTCGATCATCGACACGCAGACGCTGGCCGTGGTGGACACGCTGCGCTTCGAGCTCAAGGGCGCGCGCGCGGCCGACATCACGCCGGTGGGGCTGACCTTCAGCGCCGACGGCCGGCGGGCCTTCGTCGGCCTCGGCCGGGCCAACCACGTGGCCTTCGTCGACGTGGCCACGCGCAAGGTGACCGACCTGGTGCTGGTGGGCCAGCGCGCCTGGGGCGTGGCGCTGGACAAGGCGCAGAAGACATTGGCCGTGGTCAACGGCTTGTCCGACGACCTCACGCTGGTCGATGTCGGCAGTGCCAAGGCGCTGAAGACGATCAAGGTGGGCCGCGTGCCGCACACCGTGGTGATTGTGGAGTGAGTGCGGTGCCGATGCGCAGCCTGGCGGTGTTCGTGGCCACGGTGGTGCTGGCCGGCCCGGCGCTGGCCGCGGCCTTGCCGGTGACGCTGCTGGTGCCGGCCGACGACCCGCGGCTCGAGCGCTCGCGCATCGAACGTGCCGCGCCTGGCCATCCGCAGGGCCCGGCGGAGGACGCGCTGCGCCTGGCCATCAAGGACACGGCGCTGCCGCTGGAGGCCGCCGGCGCGGTGCTGACGCTGACCGTGGTCGAGGTGACCGATGCAGCCGCCGCCAAGGCCGCCGCTGCCGCCGCGGCCAAGGCCGGCGCCGTGGCGCTGGTGGCCGACCTGCCGGCGCCGTGGCTACTGGCGGCGGCCGATGCCGCGGCGCTGCCGGTGCTCAACGTCGGCGCCGCCGACGACGCGCTGCGTGCGGCCGACTGCCGCCGCAACCTCTGGCACCTGCTGCCGAGTGAACGCATGCGCGCCGACGCCCTGGCCCAGGCCCTGGTGGCGCGCCGCTGGACCCGCGTGCTGCTGCTCACCGGGCCCACCGCGGCCGATCGCACGCGCGCGGCGGGCGTGCAGGCCGCGCTGCGCCGCTACGGGCTCAAGCTGGTGGCCGAGCGGCCCTTCAAACTCTCCGCCGACCCGCGCGAACGCGAACTCGCCAACCCGCGACTGCTGACACAGGGCGACTACGACGTGGTCTGGGTGGTCGACGCCGACGGCGAGTTCGCGGCCCTGCTGAACTTCCGCACCGTGCAGCCTCGGCCGGTGGTGGGTGACGGCGGCGTGGCCGCCGTGGCCTGGAGCCCGCACTTCGAGCGCTTCGGTGCACCGCAGGTGTCGCGCCGCCTCGACAAGGCCGCCGGCCGGCGCATGAGCGCGCACGACTGGGGCGCCTGGATGGCGGGCAAGGCGCTGGCCGCCGCAACCATCGCCGCGCCCAAGGGGCCGGCTGCGGCCTGGCAGCAGGCGCTGGCCGCGGCGGAACTGGACGGCTCCAAGGGCGTGGCCATGGCCTTCCGCGCCTGGGACGGCCAACTGCGCCAGCCGCTGCTGCTCAGCGACGGCCGTGCGGTGCTGGACATGCTGCCCGGCGACGGCGTGATGCACCCGAAGAACCGGCTCGACACGCTGGGCGCCGACGCACCGGAGAAGCAGTGCAAGGCGCGGGGATGACGCACGCCCTGCAGGCGCAACCATGAAACACGCCCTTCAGGCATTGTGGGCCATCGTGCTGCGCGAGCTGTTGAAGTTCGGTCGCCAGTACGGCCGGCTGCTGTCGGCCATCGTGCGGCCGCTGCTGTGGCTGGCGGTGTTCGCCGCGGGCTTCCGCAACGTGTTCGGCGTGGCCATCGTCGAGCCCTACGACACCTACATCCCCTACGACGTCTACATCGCGCCCGGGCTGATCGGCATGGTGCTGCTGTTCAACGGCATGCAGAGCAGCCTGGCCATGGTCTACGACCGTGAGATGGGCCTGATGCGGCTGCTGCTGACGGCCCCGCTGCCGCGGCCGTGGATCCTGTTCGCCAAGCTGTGCGCCACCGCGGTGCTGTCGCTGGCGCAGGCAGCGGTGTTCGTGATCGTTGCTGCATTGCTGGGCACCGCCTTGCCCGTGTTTGGGCCGCAGACGCCGATGGTGCTGCTCGCCGCGGTGAGTGCGGCGCTGATGCTCGGTGCATTGGGCCTGCTGCTGTCGGTGCACGTGAAGCAGTTGGAGAACTTCGCCGGCACGATGAACTTCGTCATCTTCCCGATGTACTTCATGTCCAGCGCGCTCTACCCGCTGTGGAAGCTGGAGGAGTCGGGCGCCGAGTGGGTCTACCGCATCGCACAGTTCAACCCGTTCACGCACGCGGTGGAGTGGATCCGCTTCGCGATGTACGGCAAGGACCCCGGTCTGTCGCCGTGGATCGTGCTGGGCACGCTGGCCCTGTGCTTCGCCGTGGCCAGCTGGGGGTACGACCCGCAGCGGGGCTTTGGCGCGCTGACCAAGCGGGGAGGGCCAGCGTGAACAGGTCAGCTATCGACCCGGAGCGGACGTTGGACCTTTGTCCGTTTGCATTGGCGCGGGCCACGGAGGGCGGGTCTGGCCTGGCGCTCCTGTCCCCCGGCTCGCGCAGGGCGCTTGCCTCCTCCTTTACCTCGC
>NZ_SACT01000007.1 GCF_004016515.1 Rubrivivax albus | reverse complement strand
GTGAGCGAAGTGAGTTCGGCCGCGGGCCTCGGGACCGAGAAGCGCAGGGGAGTCGGAGCGCAGCGGAGACCGCTCGACCTAAGCGCCACAGGCCAACCCGCCGCCGCCTTGCCGCCTCGGCCGTCGAGCGCGGTATCCAACGTCCGCTCCGGGTCGAGTGCAGACGTCCAAGGTGCTCTGCGATGAAGGCATTGGTCGCCCGCCCGGCCCCTGGTATCGCCAGCCTCGCCCAACGCCTCTTCTGGGCCTGGGCCGCAGCCGTGGGCGTGGCCGCGTTCGGCGTGCTGTGGATGCAGACCCGAGGCTGGTGGCGCACGCTCATCGACGGTGACCCCAGCGGCATCAGTCTGGCGATCATCGCGCTGGCGCTGGTGGTCACGCTCTGGTGCGGGCGGAGGGCCTGGTGGCTGCAGGCGCAGGCGCGGCCCGGTTCCGCCTGGCGCCAGCAGCACAGCGCCGACCGGGCCGCCACGCCCGACCTCGCGCCGCAGCTGCTGGGCGAGCGCAGCCACGGCCCGCACGAGACGGCGTGGTGGTTCGCGGCCGCTGCCATCAAGCTCGGGCTCCTGGGCACGGTGGTGGGCTTCATCGTCATGGCCACCGAGATCGGCCAGCTGCCGAGCTTCGACATCGACCAGGTGCAGACCCTGCTCAAGCAGATGACCGGTGGCATGGCGATTGCGCTCTACACCACGCTGGTGGGTCTGACGGCCAACCTGTGGCTGGGCCTGCAGCTGCTGCTGCTGGACCGCATGGCCGACCGCATCGCGGCGGACATCCTGGCGCAGCCGGAGTGACCGCATGGCCCTGCTGCGCAAGCGCCGTGTCGACGAGCTGGACCCGTTCTCGGACCTGCTTTTCAACACCTTGCTGGCCTTCGTGATGCTGTTCGCCATCGCGCTGCTGGCCATGAACCCGAAGGCGAAGACGGGGGTGATCGACGCCAAGGCCGAGTTCATCGTCACCGTCACCTGGCCAGATGGCGACCCCAACGACATCGACACCTGGGTGCAGGACCCATCGGGCAACCTGGTGTGGTTTCGCGCGCGCGAGGCCGGCCTGATGCATCTCGACCGCGATGACCGGGGCACCGCCAACGACACACTGGTCATCAACGGCCAGCAGGTGGTCAACCCGCTGAACCAGGAGGTCGTCACCGTGCGCGGCTATGCGCCGGGCGAGTACACCGTCAACGTCTTCTACTACGAGACGCGCAATGGCAAGCCGGTGGACGTGACGGTCTCGGTGGTCAAGGTCAACCCGCGCGCCGAGGTCGTGTACTACGGCACCGTGCCGCTGGCCCGCAAGGGCGACGAGGCGACGGCGGTGCGCTTCAGCGTCAACCGGGACGGCGGCGTCGACGGTGTCGGCACGCTGGCCAAGAAGCTGGTGGAGCGGATCTGATGAGACTTCTTGGCGAGCCTTCGCTCGCGTCTTCCCTAGCGGGCGCTCAATGTCTTCGGACTGCCGGGCGACACTGAGATGGCGAGCACCGACCCCCTGCTGTGGGCTTTCGTCGCGCTGGCCTTCCTGCTGCTGCTGGCGCTGGTGGCCTCGGCCTGGCCCGTGTGGTCCAAGGCGCTGCTGGTGGTGGCCGTCACGGCGCTGTACTTCGGCGCCGAGCGTTCGCTGACGGACGTCTGGGGCTGGCCGGCGCGGCAGGCGCTGCCCGAGCGCTTCGTGCTGCTGGCGCTGGTGGTGGAGGAACCGGGCAAGCAGCGCGACGGTGCGCTCTACGTCTGGGTCAATGCGCTGGAAAACGGCAAGCCGGTGAAGCAGCCGCGCGCCTACGTGCTGCCCTACAGCAAGGACCTGCATTCGCTGTTCGACGAAGGCATGAAGAAGGTGCGCCAGGGCATCACTCAGATGGGCACGGCCACGCCCAAGGCGGGCACGCGCGGGCTGTCGTGGCTGCGCCCGGGCGCCGTGGACCAGGACGTGAAGATCCGCGACCTGCCGCTGCCGCAGCTGCCGGAGAAGTGAACATGCGCGTGGCCTGGCTCCTGTCGATGTGCGCGCTGCTGGCCGGCTGTGGCGACCCGCCGCCGCCAGCGTCGCTGTTCCCGTTGGAGCCCGGCCGCCACTGGACCTTCGACGTGCGCACCGAGTGGGAGACCCTGGTCATTGAGCACGAGACCCGCGTGCTCAGCACCGAAGGCGAGGCCGAGGTCGGTGGCGTGACGGCCTGGCGCCGCCGCAGCGCCGACGGCGTGGAATGGTTCCTGCGCGTGGACGACAGCGGTGTCTACCGCGTGGCGGCCAAGACGGACCTCGACGCCGAACCGCGACCCGACGCACAGCGCCGCTACGTGCTCAAGGCGCCCATCGCCGTGGGCACCAGCTGGCAGAGCACCACCGCGCCCTACCTGCTGCGCCGCAAGGCCGATTTCCCGCCGGAGATCCGCCACACCCACCCCGAGGTGCCGATGACCTACACCATCGAGGCGCTGGACGATCAGGTGGAGGTGCGGGCTGGTCGCTTCGAACGCTGCGTGCGCGTGCAGGGCACGGCGCAGCTCAAGCTCTTCGCCGACCCGGTGGTGGGCTGGCGCGACCTGCCGCTGCGCACCACCGAGTGGTACTGCCACGGCCCCGGCCTCGTGAAGCTGGTGCGCGAGGAACCCGCGAACTCGAACTTTCTCGTCGGCGGTGTGCTGACCATGGAGTTGCTGCAATGGCACTGAACAACCCGCAACGCCGCGCCGTGCTCGGCGCCCTCGGCCTGGCCGCCGGCTGGCCCGCCTTGGCCGTCACGGCCCGCGCAGCGTCCACGCGCTTCCCGTCGCGCGCCATCGCGCTGTGGGTGCCCTGGCCCGCGGGCGGTGCCACCGACCTGACGCTGCGTCTGCTGGCCGAACTGGCCAGTGAGCACCTGGGCCAGAAGGTCTACACGGAGAACCGCGCCGGCGCCGGCGGCACGCTGGTGATGCCGATGCTGCAGCAGGCCGCGCCCGACGGCTACACCATCGCGCAGATGCCGCAGCCGGTGTTCCGCGCGCCGTGGACGCAGCACGTGGCCTGGGACCCGATCCGCGACACCACGCCCATCATCCAGATCAGCGGCGTGACCTTCGGCATCGTGGTGCCCGAGGCCAGCCCGTTCCGCACGCTGGACGACCTGTTCGAACACGCGCGCGCCAACCCGGGGCGCCTGTCCATCGCCACCAACGGCTTCGGCACCACGCCGCACCTGGTGCTCGAACAGCTGTTCGGCGCGCGCGGGCTGAAGTGGCTGCACGTGCCGTACAAGGGCACGTCGGAACAGATGCTGGCGGTCGCGTCGGGCCAGGTGATGGTGGGCGTCAATTCCAACGGCTTCGCGCCCTTCGTCGACAACGGCCAGCTGCGCCTGCTGGCGACCATGGGTGCGCAGCGCTCGCGCCGCTGGAACCAAGTGCCCACGCTGAAGGAGCTGGGCCACGGCATCGTGGCCGAATCGCCCTACGGCCTGGCCGGCCCGGCGGGCATGCCGGCCGAGGTGGTGCAGGTGCTGCACGACGCCTTCCGTGCCGCGATGCAGGCCCCGGCCCACGTGGCCGAACTGGCCAAGTACGACCAGGTGCTGGCCTACCTGGGGCCGCAGGACTATGGCCGCGCGATGCGCGCCGCCTACGAGGCGGAGCGGCTGGCCGTGCAGCGTCTGGGCCTGGCGCGCAAGGAATGACCGGTTGCGCTGTGTCACGCTGCCACATCGCACGTGCGCCTCTGGGACAGCGCTGTGCCGTGCTGACAAATTGATTCCAGCGCTTGACCTGCCGCAAGCGGGCGGCCGGGCGCGGCGCCAAGCTTCGGATCGCCGGGTCGTCCGGCGAACTGGAATCGACGATGAAGTGCCTCGCCTCTACGCACGCCGCCGCGCTGGCGGCCTGCCTCCTGCTTGCCCTGCCGGCCGCGCAGGCTGCCGACGATGCCGCCGCACAGAAGCTGGCGCGCGACGGTGGCTGCGGCACCTGCCACACCGTGGACCACACCGACAAGGGGCCGGGCGGCCTCAAGCCCATAGGCCCCGCCTGGCGCGACGTGGCCGACCGCTACCGCGGCCAGGCCGGCGCCGCCGACGAACTCACGCGCATCGTGCGCGCCGGCTCCAACCCCTATGCCAGCCACTGGAAGGGCAAGGTCTCGGGCATTGCCATGCCGCCCAACGCGGTGGTGCTGGACGAAGCCCAGACGCGCGAGCTGGTGGGCTGGATCCTGGCGCTGAAGCCGCAGAAGTGAGGCCGTCCGTGCCCACGCGGCACGGGCTCATTCGGTGACCAGGCCGTTGCGACGCGCGTAGTGCACCAGCTCCACGGCATTGCTTAGCGCCAGCTTGGCGCGTACGCTGCTCTGCAGGTTGGCCACACGCTTGGTGCTGAGGTGCAGGCTGGTGGCGATGGCGTCCACGCTCTCGCCCCGGGCCAGGCGCAGCAGCACCTCGAACTCGCGCGGAGACAGGGTGTCGTGCGACAGGCCCTTGGCCGGTTGCCCGTGAAAGGCCTGCAGGTCCGGCGACAGTGCCTGCTCGCCGCGCGCCACCGACCGGATGGCATCGACGAGCACGCCCGGGTCGCTGGCCTTGGTGACGAACCCGCGCGCGCCGGCCGCCAGCGCCTGCGCCAGCATCGACGGGCTGTCGTGCATCGAGCACACCAGCACCGCCAGCCGCGGCCAGTGCATCGTCACCCGGCGCAGCAGGTCCAGGCCGCTGCGCCCGGGCAGCGAGATGTCGAGCACCAGCACGTCCACGGTGTGTGGTGCGGCACGCAGGGCGTCGAAGGCGGCATCGGCGTCGGCGTACTCGGCCACCACGCTCAGGTCGGGTTCCAGCGCCAGCAACCGGGCCTGGCCCGCCCGCACCATGGCATGGTCGTCGACCAGCGCCACCCTCAGCACGGTGTCGCTCATCGGTCGCCACCGACAACCTGCAGTTCGGCGCTGAGCTGCAGGCCACCGGCCGGGTGACGCTGCAGCAGCAGGTCACCACCCCAGGCCCAGATGCGTTCGCGCATCCCGGCCAGGCCGCTGCCCCGCTGGCTGGCCGCGGCCATGTCCTCCACGCCGACGCCGTCGTCGGCCAGGTGCCAGCGCAGCACGTGGCCGTGGCGTGACACGGTCAACCAGGCCTGCCGGGCCTGCGCGTGACGGCAGACGTTGGTCAGCCCCTCCTGGCTGAGGCGGAACACGGCGTTGGCGAGGTCAACGCTCAGTGGTTGATCGCCCAGGTCCAGCGACAGGTGGACGTCGAGGCTCCGCTGGGCCGATGCCAGGTCGGTCAACAGGTCGGCCAGATGGGCCGGCGTGCCGTCGCCGGCGCGGGGCGCCAGCCGGGCCAGCAGGTCGCGCACCTCGGCCTGCGCCGCCTGCGCCTGCGCGGCCAGCCCGGCAGCCAGCGCGGCCGCTTCAGGCGAGGCCGCGGTGCGTTGCAGCACCGTGGCGTCCAGCCGCATGGCCGTGAGCCGTTGCCCCAGTTCGTCGTGCAGTTCCTGCGCCAGGCGTTGCCGCGTCTGCTCCTGCACCGTCTGCAGGCGCCGGCTCAGCCGCTCGCGCTCCGCCTGTGCCCGCGTCAGGGCATCACTCAGGGCCTGCAGTTCGCGCACTGGCATGGCCGGCAGGGGCTGGCCGGGGCGGGGCTGCTCGATCGCCCGCAGCAGCGTGCGCATCGGCATCAGCGCGCGCTGCAGCTGCCAGCGCATCAGCGCCAGAACCGCCAGGGCGGCGGCCACCACCAAGGCCAGCATCGGCAGCAGCCCGGCCCGGGCCTCGCGCTGTTCGCTGTCTGGGCTGGGGCCGAGCAGCAGAGTCCAGGCCGGGCCTGCCGGGCGGTCGAGGCTCCAGCGCAGCGGGGCGGGGGCCGAGGGCGTGGACGCCTGCGGCACCGTGCCCAGGCGCAGCACGCCGTCGTGGTCGAGCAGGCCCAGCTGCAGGTGGCGCAGCGGGTGATCCCGCTGCAGCGCCTGCAGTTCGGCCAGCAGGCGGGCATCGTCCAGCGCCGACAGGCCCGTCACGCGGTGCAGCAGCGTGGCCAGGGCCAGGGCGCCAGCCATCTCCTGCTCGGTGTCGCCCGCAGCGCGCCAGGCGCCGAACGCGGCGATCGCCACCACCGCGGCGGCCAGCACGCCGGCCGCAGCGCGCAGCAACCGGCCCGGCAGTTCCAGGTGAAGGTCGGGAGCTTCTCCCGGCGCCACGGGCACGGGGCTTGCGGTCGTGGCGCCAGAGACATCCAGCGTAAGGAGACGAGACGATGACATGGCACAAGCATGCCCTGCGACCCCTGGCCGCGGCCCTGGGGTTGGCCTGGGGTGGCGCACAGGCGCAGGAGGCGGCGACCCAGCGGGTCGAGGTGATCGGCACGGCGCCGTTGCCCGGCCAGGGCGTGGACCGCGACCTGCTGCCCTACGCCACCCAGGTGCGGCGGCGCGACGACCTGCAGCGGTCCAGCGCCACGCACGGCAGCGCGGCGCTGGCGCGTGCAGCCACCGGGGTGGTCGTCAACGATATCCAGGGCAGCCCCTACCAGGGGGACCTGAGCTTCAGGGGCTTCCGCGCTTCCGGGCTGCTTGGCGCGGCGCAGGGGCTCTCGGTGTACCTCGACGGGGTACGCGTGAACGAGGCCTTCGGTGACGTGGTCAGCTGGGACCTGCTGCCCGACTTCGCCTTCGACAGCGTTGCCCTGGTGCCGGGGGCGAACCCGGCCTTCGGGCTGAACACGCTGGGCGGGGCCGTGGCCCTGACCACGGTGGACGGCCGCAGCGCGCCGGGGTGGCAGACCGAACTGGAGGCCGGCAGCTCTGGACGCCGGCAGGCCACGCTGTCCCACGGCGGCCAAGCTGGGCCGTGGACGCACTACCTGGGGCTGCAACTGTTTGAGGAGGACGGCTGGCGCGACTTCTCGCCCGGCCGCCGGGGCGTGTTGGTGGGCAAGCTGGGCCTGCGCACCGATGCAGGTGACCTGGGCCTGACGCTGCTGAGCGGGCGCAGTACGTTGGTGGGCAACGGCCTGGTGCCGCAGTTCACGTTCGAGGAACCCGACGAGCGCGCGGCGTCCATCGGCAGCGTCGACCGCGCGGCGGTCTACACCCACCCGGACCAGACACGCAACGAGGCCACGCTGCTGTCGCTGCGCGGGTCGATGGCGCTGGGCGACGACATGCTGGCTGAGGCGCTGCTGTACGGCCGGCAGGCGCGCCGGACGACGATCAACGGCGACGAAGCCGACGAGGACGACGACGGTGATGGTGACGATGGCGGTGATGACGACGACGAAGCCAACGCCAGCTTCAACCGCACGGCCACGCGCCAGGAGGCCGTCGGGCTGTCGCTGGGCCTGTCGGGGCGTGCGGGCAGCCACCGCTGGCAGGCCGGCCTGTCGCTGGACGTGGCGCAGGTGCGCTACGAACAGACCGAGCAGGCGGGCAGCTTCGACCCCACGCGCGGCGTCGACCCCATCGACGGCGAAGAGGCCGAGCTCAGCGCCGCGGTCCGCGGTTCGACACGCAGCCTGGGCCTTCACGCGAGCGACACCTGGTCGATCACGCCCACCACGCACCTGACCGCCACGCTGCGCTGGAACCACGCGCGTGTGGCCAACACGCTGACCAGCGTCGACGACGACACCGGCGAGTTGGAGGCCAAACCCCGCGAGTCCTTCGACTACCGGCACCTCAACCCGGCGCTGGGCATCGCGCAGCGCCTGGGCGCGGTGACGCTGTTCGCCAACGCGGCGCGCAACACGCGGGTGCCGACCGTGATCGAGCTCGGCTGCGCCGATCCGGAAGAGCCCTGCCGCCTGCCGTCGGGCCTGCAGGCCGACCCCTACCTGGCACCGGTGCGCACCACCAGCCTGGAGGCCGGCCTGCGTTTCGGCGGTCGCCAGGGCCATGGCGGGTCACTGACGCTGTACCGGCTGGACAACCGCGACGACATCCTGTTCTCAAGTGTCAGCGTCACCGGCCAGCTGGGCTACTTCCGCAACTTCGAACGCACGCGGCACCAGGGCCTGGACGCGGAGTGGCGCTGGCGCGGTGGCCTCTGGGAAGGGGGCATCGGCTACAGCCACCTGCGCGCCACCTACGAGGCCGACGGCGTGCTGCGCGTGGGCGAGCGCAACGTGGTGGTGAGCCCGGGCATGCCGATCGCCGGGCTGCCGCGGCACCAGCTGAAGGCGCATGTTGCCTGGGCGCCGGCGCCGGGCTGGTGGCTGGGTGCGGACCTGCAGGCGGTGTCCCGGCGCACCAGCGCCGGCAACGAGGACGGCCGCTTCGACGACGACGAAGACGACACGGCCGACTTCTCCGTGCCCGGCTACGCGGTGCTCAACCTGCAGGCACGCTGGCAGCCGACGCCGGACCTCGAACTCTTCGTCGGCGTCGACAACATCTTCGATCGCCGAGCCGCCAGCTTCGGCGCGCTGGCCGAGACGCTGTTCGACGCCGACGGTGCCTACAGCGGCGACGAGGCCGACGCGCTGTTCGTGGCACCCATCGCACCGCGCGGCTGGCGGCTGGGGCTGCGCTGGATGTTCTGAAGCGGGTTCAGTCGATCGTCAGGCGCACGAACCAGCGTGCGTCGGCCGGCATGTCGTCGCGCAGCGGCTTGCGAAAGGGTGGGCCGGGTTTGTCGGGCGGGGCACTGATCAGGTTCAGGTCGACCGCCTGCGGCGTGCCGACCCAGCCCTGGCCTTCCGGCTTCAAGGACCAGTAGACCCCGTTCCAGAGCTTGGCGCCGAACTCGCTGGGCTTCTTGAACATGAACAGCAGCGCGTGCTCCAGCCAGGCCAGGTCACCGTCGCGCACCGTGCCCGGCTGCGCGTAGGGGTAGGGCACGTGGCACAGGATCTCGGTGCCGCCGGGCAGGCACTTGAACTCGCGCATCGACAGGAAGTGGTCGCCAAAGCGAGCGTGGTCCATCGTCAGCGCGAAGTGCGCGCTGCCGTCGGGCTGCGGCGTGAACGTCACCTGGCCGATGACCACCGTGCTGCCGTCGCGCGCATGCAGCGTGACGTTGCGCTTGCCGTCGGGCGTGGCCAGGGCGCCGCCCGCCAGCAGGGCCGCCACCAGCAAAAAGGGGCCGCCTCGCGGCAGCCCCTTCATCGTCCGTCGCAGGTGCGCGGTCACTTCAGCAGCTTGAACACCCACACCGAGCCACCCTGCTCGAGGTAGTTGACCTTCTTGGCCACGTCGCCGCCCCACAGCGGCACGGCGCCGCCCCAGCCGGAGACCACGGCCACGTACTGCTCGCCCTTGTCTTCCCAGGTCACCGGCGGGGCCACCACGCCAGAGCCGGTCTGGAACTTCCAGACCACCTTGCCGGTCTTGGCGTCCGCCGCCTGCAGGTAGCCTTCCGGCGTGCCCCAGAACACCAGGTTGCCGCCGGTGGTCAGCACGCCGCCCCACAGCGGCGCGTTGTTGGGCACTTCCCAGACGATCTTGCCGGTCTTCGGGTCCATCGCGCGCAGGGCACCGATGGGGCCGTCGCCCAGCGTCTTGATCGTGAAGCCGGCGCCCAGGTAGGCGGCGCCCTTCTTGTAGGTGACCGGCTCGTTCCAGATCTCCATGCCCCACTCGTTGGCCGGCACGTAGAACAGCTTGGTCTCCGGGCTGTAGGCCATCGGCATCTGGTTCTTGCCGCCCAGGAAGCTGGGGGCCGAGAAGACCACGTTGCCCTTCTTGCCGTCGGCGCCGGCGGTCGGGTCGCCGGGGCGGTTCTCGGGCACGAAGTTCGGGCGGCCGGTCTTCAGGTCGATGCCGGTGGCCCAGGTGATCTTCTTGACGAAGGGGAAGGCATTGACCAACTGGCCGGTCTTGGCGTCGTTGACGTAGAAGAAGCCATTGCGGTCGGCCTTGCCGCCCAGCACCTTGCCGCCGTCGTCGTAGGTGATGAACTCGTTGACGCCGTCGTAGTCCCAGCCGTCGTTGGGCGTGTTCTGGTAGTGCCAGACGATCTGCCCGGTCTTCACGTCGATGGCGACGGTGGACGTGGAGTAGAGGTTGTCGCCCTTGCGCAGGTGGCTGTTCCACGGCGCCGGGTTGCCGGTGCCGAAGTAGGCCAGGCCGGTCTTCGGGTTGTAGGTGCCGCCCAGCCAGGTGGCGGCGCCGCCGGTCTTCCACAGGTCGCCCGGCCAGGTCTTGCCCGGGGTGCCGCTGGTGCCGTTCTCCTTGGCGTTGCCGTCCTTGTCGTAGGTGAAGCCCATGTGGCCCTCGACCACCGGGCGCGTCCACACCATCTGGCCGGTCTTGGGGTTGCGCGCCTCCACGCGGCCCACCACGCCGAACTCGCCGCCGGACACGCCGGTCAGCAGCAGGCCCTGCGCGATCAGCGGTGCGGCGCTGGCACTGTAGCCGGCGGCGTAGTCGTCGATCTTCTCCTTCCAGACCACGTCGCCGGTCTTCTGGTCCAGCGCCACCAGTTGCGCGTCCAGCGTGGCGAAGATGACCAGGTTGTCGTACAGCGCGGCGCCGCGGTTGATCACGTCGCAGCAGGGCATGATGCCGTCGGGCAAGCGGTGCTCGTACTTCCAGAGCTTGCGGCCGGTCTTGGCGTCGAGCGCGAAGATGCGCGAGTACGAGCCGGTGACGAACATGATGCCGTCGTGGATCAGCGGCTGGCTTTCCTGGCCACGCTGCTTCTCGCCGCCGAACGAGAACGACCACGCTGGCACCAGCTTGCCGATGGTGCCGGCGTTGATCTGCTTCAGCGGCGAGTAGCGCTGGCCCTGCTGGCCGATGCCCCAGGAGAGCACGTCGCCCGGCGTCTTGGCGTCGTTTTCGATCATCGCGTCGGTCACCGCCGCCTGCGCGCCCAGCGAGGTCAGCGCAGCGCCGACCAGCAGGCTCAAGAGTTTGTTTCGCATTCCGTCCTCTCCAGTCCTGTGGAACATCGTCGCTGCGGGAACCTTTCCCGCCCCTGTCGCGACGGGCCGAAAGGTACGCCTGACAAGACGACGCGGAACCAGGGGGCTAACCCTGAAGCCTGTACCAGAACGGTGCGTTCGACTGTGACACCCGGCGTGCCGCCGGGACGGCGCCAGGTGCGCGCCGGAGGGTAGGGTGGGTCAGGCCGGGCAGTTCTGCCACTGCCGGCTGTAGCGGCTGGCCGGGCGCACGACGGTGGTGGCCGCCGCCCGTGAACGGGCCTGGCCGCCGCGCTCCATCTCGAGACGGAAGGCGTACTTCTCGAAGAAGGCGTCGAAACGGTCGCCGCCCACCACGCCTTGGGCGCGCAGGGTGTCGGCGGTGGCATCCCAGGCCAGCGGCACGGCCGCCAGCGGCTGTGGCGCCGGGCCGGCCAGCACGCGGGCGCCGGCGGCCGGGTCGTAGCGCGAGTCGTCGCCGCAGCAGTGGATCACGTGCGCCGGCTCCTTGCCCACGCCCTTGCGCAGGCCGATGAAGCTGATGGCCGCCGTGGGGTACATCAGCTGGTGGCTGCAGATGGCCGAGAAGGCCACGATGCTGGACTGCGGGCCAACGCCGGCCGGGGTGGTGTAGCGGGTCTTGTCCTCGGTCTGCAGTTCGGCGGGCTTGACCGGCCTGTCCAGCCGCAGCAGGAACACCGGCGAGGCGGCGAACGGGTAGTTGAACAGCCAGGCCTCCCCGGGCTTCAGCGCCGCGGCGCGGAACGGGTCGCCGCGCTCGTCCACCAGCAGGGCGGGGGCGAAGTCCCGCGCCGTGCCGGCCACGGCCGGCAGCGCGCCGGTGGCGGCCCAGGCGCCGGCCATGCAGGCGGCGCCGTGCATCAGCGCGCGGCGGTCGGGGTCGTCGAGGTCGTCGGCGGGGTCGGCATCATGCGAGGGCTGCATGGCTCGGCACACTACCGCAGCCGCCCGGCGCAGACAACGGGATCACCCGGAGGCGCCCGCGACAGTCTGTCGCGCCCGCGCGGCACCGGCGTCGTACCAGCGCCGGCTGCGCTTAACCACGTGCACCACGGCCAGCATCAGCGGCACCTCGATCAGTACCCCCACCACGGTGGCCAGCGCCGCGCCGGATTCGAAGCCGAACAGGCTGATCGCCGCCGCCACCGCCAGCTCGAAGAAGTTGCTGGCGCCGATGAGCGCCGACGGGCAGGCCACGGCATGCGACTCGCCCAGCCGCCGGTTCAGGCCGTAGGCCAGGGCCGCGTTGAAGACCACCTGGATGAGGATGGGCACCGCCAGCATGGCGATGACCAGCGGCTGGGCCAGGATGGCCCGGCCCTGGAAGGCGAACAGCAGCACCAGCGTGGCGAGCAGCGCGGCCACCGACCAGGGGCCGATGCGGGCCAGCGCGGCCTCCAGCGCAGCGGTGCCGCCGCGCCGCAGCAGGGCCCGGCGGATGACCTGTGCGGCGATCACCGGCACCACGATGTACAGGCCCACCGACACCAGCAGCGTCGCCCAGGGCACGGTGATGGCCGACAGCCCCAGCAGCAGCGCCACGATGGGCGCGAAGGCGAAGACCATGATGGTGTCGTTCAGCGCCACCTGGCTGAGCGTGAACAGCGGGTCGCCGTTGGTGAGCCGGCTCCAGACGAAGACCATGGCCGTGCAGGGCGCCGCGGCCAGCAGGATCAGGCCGGCCACGTAGCTGTCCAACTGCTCTGCCGGCAGCCAGGGCGCGAACACCTGGCGGATGAAGAGCCAGCCCAGCAGCGCCATCGAGAACGGCTTGACCGCCCAGTTCACGAACAGCGTGACGCCGATGCCGCGCCAGTGCCGGCCCACCTGGCCCAGCGCGCCGAAGTCCACGCGCAGCAGCATCGGGATGATCATCACCCAGATCAGCAGCCCCACCGGCAGGTTGACCTGGGCCACCTCCATGCGGCCCAGGGCCTGCACCGGGCCGGGAAAGGCCTGGCCGAGTGCGATGCCGACGACGATGCAGAGGGCCACCCAGACGGTGAGCCAGCGTTCGAACAGATTCATCGGGTGGCCAACGCGCGCGCGGCGCTCAGCGCTGGCCGATGGCGCGCAGCTCCTGCTGCAGCGACAGGCGGTCCAGCGAGGCCATTGGCAGCGACAGCATCAACTCGATGCGCCGGCGGAGCACCAGCGCCGCGTCGCGGAACACCTTCGCCGTGGACTCGGCATCGCCGTCGAAGGCCGCGGGATCGGCCACGCCCCAGTGCGCCGTCATCGGCTGGCCGGGCCAGACCGGGCAGGCTTCGCCGGCCGCCTGGTCGCAGACGGTGAAGACGAAGTCCAGCTCCGGCGCGCCTGGACGCGCGAATTCGGCCCAGTCCTTGCTGCAGTAGCCCTCGGTGGGCAGATTCATCGCCGCCAACGTCTGCAGCGCCACCGGGTGCACAGTGCCGCCGGGGTGGCTGCCGGCAGAATGGGCCTTGAACCGGCCTTGGCCGAGGCCGTTGAGGATGCCTTCGGCCATGATGGATCGGGCCGAGTTGCGTGTGCAGATGAACAGGACGTTGAAGATCTTGTTGGTCATGCGACGTCTCCAGGGGGGGCGGTGGATTGCAGGGGCGTTTCAGCGGCCTTGGGGGAAGGGCGTTGGATCCAGGCTGCGCTGCACCGGCAGCACCAGCGTCACCGCCCAGCAGGTGGCCAGCATCGCGGCCGAGCCGGCCAGCGACCAGGCCAGGCCGCCCCACTGGTACAGCAGGCCCGACATCAGCGTGCCGAAGAAGCGGCCCATGGCGTTGGCGGCGTAGTAGAAGCCCACGTCCTCGGCCGCCTTCTCCGAGCCGGCATAGGCCAGCACCAGGTAGGAGTGCACCGACGAGTTGACGGCGAAGGCAAAGCCGAAGACCCCGAGGCCGGCGACGACGATCCACTCCAGGTGCGGCACGTCGCCGATGACCAGTGCCGCCAGCACGGCCGGCACCACGGCCAGCAGGCCCGACCACAGTCGGGCGGCCGGCACCTCGGTGCTCAGGCCGTCCACACTGCGGCGCACCAGCGCCGGCGCCAGGGCCTGCACCGCGCCGTAGCCGATGGTCCACAACGCCAGGAAGCCGCCGACCATCGTGAAGGTCCAGCCCGCCGAATACAGAAACACCGGCACGCCGACCACGAACCAGACGTCGCGCGCGCCGAACAGCGCCACCCGCGCCGCCGCCAGCAGGTTGATGCCGCGGTTCTTGGCGAACAGCTCCCTGGCGGACTTCGACGCCTTGCTCTTGCCCATCAGCCGCGGCACGAAGCCGAGCACGCCTACCAGCACCCCCGCCAGCAGCGCCGCCATCAGCCACAGCGCGGCCTTGAACCCGACGGTCTGCAGCAGGATGCCGCCGAGGAAGAAGCCCACGCCCTTCATCGCGTTTTTGCTGCCGGTGAAGAAGGCGACCCACTTGAACAACTGGCCCTGCGCGTTGCCGGCGGTGAGCTTGATGGCCGACTTGCTGGCGGTCTTGGTCAGGTCCTTCGCGACGCCGCACACACCCTGCGCCAGCACCACCCAGGCCACCGACATCACCGCCGTCCAGTCGGGCGACAGCGCCGACAGCAGCAGGAAGCCCGTGATCTGCGTGGCCAGGCCCACCACCAGCATGCGTGCGATGCCATAGCGCGTGGCCAGCCAGCCGCCCACCAGGTTGGCCACCACGCCCATCGCCTCGTAGAGCAGGAACAGGAAGGCCAGCGTGAAGGGCGAATAGCCCAGCTGGTAGAAGTGCAGCAGCACCAGCATGCGCAGCGCGCCGTCGCTGAGCGTGAAGCCCCAGTACGCCGCGGTGACGGTGAGGTAGTGCCGCGTGCCCGCGTTCATGCCGTACCCCGGCTCACAGGCCCTGCTGCTGCAGGTGGCAGGCCAGGTCCACCATGCGGCAGGCATAGCCCATCTCGTTGTCGTACCAGGCGTAGACCTTCAGCAGCGTGCCGTCGGTGACCATGGTCGACAGTGCATCGACGATGCTGCTGTGCGTGTCGCGGGCGTAGTCTGCGCTGACCAGCGGCCGCGTCTCGTAGCCCAGGATGCCGGCCAGCGGCCCGGCCGCGGCTGCGGCGAACAGGGCATTGACCTCGTCGGCCGACGTCGGGCGCTGAAGTTCGAACACGCAGTCGGTGAGCGAGGCGTTGAGCACCGGCGCGCGCACCGCATGCCCGTTGAGCTTGCCCTTGAGCTCCGGGTAGATGAGTGCGATGGCGGTGGCGCTGCCGGTGGTGGTGGGCGCCAGGCTGAGCATGGCGCTGCGTGCGCGGCGCAGGTCCTTGTGCGGCGCGTCGACCACCAGGTTGGTGTTGGTCGGGTCGTGGATGGTGGTGATCTGACCGTGGCGGATGCCCAGGGCTTCGTGCACCACCTTGACCACCGGCGCCAGGCAGTTGGTGGTGCAGGACGCGGCGGTGACGATGCGGTGTCGTGCCGGGTCGTACAGGTGGTGGTTGATGCCGACCACGATGTTCAGTACATCGCCGACCTTCACTGGCGCAGCGACGATCACACGCCTGGCGCCGCGGTCAAGGTGGCCCTGCAGCGTGTCGGGCGTCAGGAACTTGCCGGTGCACTCCAGCACCAGGTCCACGCCCAGGTCGCCCCAGGGGATCTCGGCCGCCGTGGCGTGCGACGAGAAGCCGAGCCGCCGGTCGCCGATGCGGACGGCGTCGTCGCCCTCGGCAGCGATGTCGGCGCGCCAGCGGCCCTGCACGCTGTCGAAGGCCAGCAGGTGCGCCGTGGCCGCCGCACCCCCCTTGATCTCGTTGAGGTGCACCACCTCGAGCCGGTTGTCGGCCCGCGGGTCGTCTGCTGGCCGTTCGGCAGCACCCATCGCCGCTCGCAGGGCCAGCCGCCCGATCCGCCCCATGCCGTTGATGCCTACGCGCACGAACACCTTTCCGATTCTTTGCGAATCTATGTTTCTAGAATGATGGAATCAAAGGATGACGCCTGGATGACAGCGCGGGCGACCTGCGCCGCCCGCCCGGCCAGCGCCAAGCTCAGCCACAGCAACTGCCGGCGGCCCGAGCGGTTGCTGGCTTGGCCTGCGGCGCGGCTGCACAGCAGGCGTCTGCCGCACGGCCCTGGCGGAACACCGGGATGTCCGCCAGCGTGTGGAAGTGCTCCCAGGCCACGCCCTGCGGGTCGGTGACCCAGTGCTTCTCGCTGCGCGCGTAGCAGCAGGTGGTGTCGCCTTCGTCCAGCAAGGCCAGGTCGGCCGACTGGGCGCGTGCCTTCAGTTCGGCCAGTTCCGTCTCGTCGTCGACCTGGAAGCCCAGGTGGTCGACCCCGCGCGCGCCGTCGCGCGCAGAGATGGCGAAGTTGATGCGCGGGTCGTCGAGCATCCACTTGGCGTAGTCGGCCTCCAGGCGGGCCGGCTCGGCGGCGAACAGCCTGGAATAGAAGGCGACGCTCTGGGCGAGGTCGTCGACATGCACGTGCACATGGAAACGCTTCATGGGGCCTCCCGGGTTCAACAACAGGGCTCAGCAGGTGGTCTTCGAGCGCCGGGCCGCAGGCACGCAGGCCTGCCCCTGGCAGCAGTGGTCGGTCAGGTAGCCCAGTAGCGCATTCATGCGCGCCAGCGCCGGGCGGTAGATGAGGCTGCGGCCGTCACGCTCGACGTCCACGAGGCCGGCGTGCATCAGTTCCTTCAGGTGGAAGGACAGCGTGGACGCCGGCACGTCCAGCAGGGCCGACAGGGCCCCGGGCGTCATGCCTTCGCGGGCGGCGCCGACCAGGGCGCGGAACACGCGCAGCCGCGCCGGTTGGGCGAGGGCGCTCAGGGTGGCAACGGCTTCTTGCTCTTCCATGATTCGAAGAATATAGAAATGAAATCGGCCCGTCAACCCGGTCGGGTGGTCGACCTCAGCTGCGTGTCGACGGAACCGCCTGCCGCGCCAGCTTGAGGAAGCGGGCGCGGTCGTTGGCGTTCAGGGGCTGCAGGATGTCGTCCTGCAGCGCCCGGACCACCGGCAGCAGCGCGCGGTAGACGCGCCGGCCCTCGTCGGTCAGCGACAGCTCGCGGGCGCGGCGGTCGCGTTCGCTGACGACGCGGCGGATCCAGCCCTTCTGCTCCAGCCGGTCGATCACGCCGCCGATGGTGGCGCGGTCGTAGGCGATCAGTTCGGCCACGCGCGCCTGGTCGGTGCCCGGGTGGGCATGGATGGCGTCCAGCGCAGCGAACTGCACCGACGTCAGGTCGAAGCCGGCGGCCTGCGTGCGCTGCACGAAGACCTGCGTGGCCTGCTGGTGCAGGCGGCGGATCAGGTGGCCCGCCATGTCGAGCGATTCCATTCAATAAGTATACGTATCGTCTTGACGGCCAATAGTAAGCATAGATATTATTTGCCCATGCGACGCCGAAGCGGCGGCAGGCGCGACCCACCCGACCTACGCGACCCATCGGGCCCCACAGGAGACAGGCGATGCAGTTCTACAAGGATGGATTCCGCGGCGGCAGCCCGGACGTCAAGCCCGCGGCGCCCAACCGCCGCAACCGCGGCCCGCACGAGCCGCTGCCCGAGCAGGTGGACGTGCTCATTGCCGGCACCGGGCCGGCGGGGCTGTGCCTGGCGGCGCAGCTGGCGCAGTTCCCCGAAATCGAGACCATGATCATCGAGCGCATGCCGCGCAACATCGTCAAGGGCAAGGCCGACGGCATCAACACACGCACGATGGAGATGTTCCAGGCCTTCGGCTTCGCCGACAAGGTCAAGCGCGAGACCTACTGGGTCAACCAGACGGCCTTCTGGATGCCCGACCCGGCCAACCCGCAGCACATCAAGCGCGTGGGTCGTGTGCAGGACGTTGCCGACGACAGCTCCGAGATGCCGCACATCCTGATCAACCAGGCGCGGCTGCACGAGCTGTTCCTCGAGGTGATGGCGAATGCGCCGTCCCGCCTGGCGCCCGACTACGGCTGGGAGATCGTCGACGTGACCGTGGATCCGACCACCGACGACCACCCGGTGACGGTGACGATCAAGGATGCCACCGGCGTGAACTGGTGGGCCACGCGCACGGTGCGGGCCAACTACGTGGTGGGCTGCGACGGCGCGCACTCCAAGGTGCGCCAGGCCATCGGCGGCACGCTGCACGGCGATGCGGCGCACCAGGCCTGGGGCGTGATGGACATCCTGGCCAACACCGACTTCCCGGACGTGCGCCAGAAGTGCCTGGTCTCGTCGGCCAGCGAAGGCAACGTGCTGATCCTGCCGCGCGAGGGCGGCTACATCTTCCGCATGTACGTCGAGCTCGACAAGCTCAACCCGGACGAGAAGGCGGCGAACCGCAAGTTCACGCAGGAGGACATGATCGCGGCGGCCAACCGCATCCTGCGGCCCTACACCATCGACGTGAAGGAGGTGGTCTGGTGGTCGATCTACGACATCGGCCACAGCATCACCGACCGCTTCGACGACGTGCCCGAAGGGGCCGACCGCAACCCGCGCGTGTTCACCGCGGGCGACGCCTGCCACACGCACTCGCCCAAGGCGGGCCAGGGCATGAACGTGTCGATGCAGGACACCTTCAACCTGGGCTGGAAGCTGGTGCACGTGCTGCAGGGCCGGGCCGATGCCAGCCTGCTGCGCAGCTACTCCCGCGAGCGCCTGGCCGAGGCGCGGCGGCTGGTGGAGACCGACCACGAATGGGCGCGCATCATGTCGGCACCGACCACGCCCGCGGAGCGGGACGGCACCGAGGAGCCGCGCATCATCCGCCAGTTCAAGGCCAACCTCGAATTCACCGGCGGCAACGCGGTGCACTACGCGCCGTCGGCGCTGGTCGGCCCGGGCACGTACCAGGCGCTGGCCGCCGGTCTGGCCATCGGCCGGCGCTTCCATTCGGCGCCGGTGGTGCGGCTGGCCGATGCCAAACCCATGCAGCTGGGCCACGTGGCCGAGGCCGATGCGCGCTGGCGCCTGTACGTCTTTGCCGGCCGGGCCGACAGCACGGCGCCCGGTACGGCGATCCACCGCCTGGCCGACTGGCTGGTCACCGATCCGTCGTCACCAGTGGTGCGCCACACGCGCCCCGGCGAAGACATCGACGCGGTGATCGACGTGCGGGCCGTCTTCCAGCAGACCTTCGACCAGCTGGCCGTGGAACAGCTGCCGTCGCTGCTGCAGCCCAAGACCGGCAGGCTGGGCCTGCAGGACCACGAGAAGGTGTTCTGCGTCGACCACAAGGGCGCCGGCGACATCTTCAAGATGCGCGACATCGACCGCGAGCGCGGCTGCATGGTGGTGGTCCGCCCCGACCAGTACGTGGCCCACGTGCTGCCGCTGGACGGCTTTGCGGCACTGTCGGCCTTCTTCGGCGGGATCCTGCGCCCGGTCTGAGCGCCGGGGCCAGGCGGCGCTTGGGGTCAGCGCGCGGCCGCGGGCCCGGCCAGCACCTCGGCCAGCTGCTCCAGGCTGGCCAGGTTGTGCACCGGCAGGAAGCGGTCCACGTGCGGCAGCATGGCCTTGACGCCGCCGGCGCGCGGCTCGAAGCGGTCGAAACGCAGCAGCGGGTTCAGCCAGACGAGCCGCCGGCAGCTCTTGTGCAGGCGCTCCATCTCGAAGCTCAGCGCGCTGGTGTCACCATGCTCCAGCCCGTCGGTCACCAGCAGCAGCGTGGCCTGGCCGGGCAGGGTGCGCCGCGCCCAGCGGCGGTTGAATTCGCGCAGCGAATCGGTGATGCGCGTGCCGCCGGACCAGTCCTGCACCGTGCGCATGACCTGGCCCACCGCCAGGTCCGGGTCGCGGCTCTTCAGCAGCCGCGTGGTGCGCGTGAGCCGGGTGCCGAAGACGAAGCTCTCCACGCGGGCGTCGGCATGACCCAGCGCATGCGCGAAGTGCAGCAGCATGCGTGAATAGCGGCTCATCGAGCCGGAGATGTCGGCCAGCAGCACCAGCGGCGCCGGCCGCGTGCGGCGCGCGCGCCAGCGGATGTCCCACAGCTCGCCGCCGTGGCGGGCCATGCCGGCCATCGTGGCGCGCCAGTCGATGCGGCCGGGGTGGGCAGCGCGCTGCATGCGCCGCGAGGGCAGCGGCTCGAACACCAGCGCCAGCTTCGCCAGCAGCTTCTGCGCCGCGCGCCATTCGTCGGGCGTCATGGTCTCGAAGTCGGCCTGGCGCAGCACCTCGCGCTGTGTCCAGCTCATCGTCGCTTCGAGCTCAAGTTCCTCCTTGGGCGGCGTCTCGGGCTCGGGCTGCGGCGGGTTGGGGAACAGCGCCGCGCCCAGCCGACGGTTCTCGGTTGTCGGCGGCGGGCCGCCTTGCGCCTTCACCTTGGGCAGCAGCAGGGCGCGCATGCGGCCTTCGATGTCCGGGTCCTTCCAGAAGAGGTGGAAGGCCTGGTCGAAGAGTTCGCGGTGTTCGGCGCGGTCGACCATGCAGGCCGCGAGCACGGCGTGGAAGTCGCGCCGCGACTCGAGGCCTGCCACCTGCAGCGCCTGCAGCGCCGTGAGGATGCGGTCGCTGCCCACCGGCATGCCCGCGGCACGCAGCACGCGGCCGAAGTGCATGACGTTGTCGGCCAGGCGGCCGGGCGAACCTGACAGCGGGATCATGAATCGGCCGCTGTCGACGCGGAGCGGAAGCTCATGATCGAGCGCTCGTGGTCCTCGCGCCCCACCGCCGCTGCAGCAGGGCGGCGGCGTCGCCCGCGTTCTCCGGCCCACGCTCGCGGGGCGCTGCCATGGTTCATCCGCGGCCGAGGCTTCAACGCCGCCAGTGGGGAGTCAGCGTCCAGGCGACCGCGAATGGGTCCTGCGCCCGCAGGCGCAACCACCGCCCTGCGACACCCGCTCGCTGTTCCCGGGGACCGACGCCTCGGCGCCGAAGAGGGCCGGGGGTTCGGGTGGGCGAGCGCAGGCCCCATTCGCGGTCGCCTCGTCGGTGACGGACCGGCGCCGGTGTTGAAGCCTCGTCGGTGGACCACCACGGGCAGTGCCCCGTGAGCGTGGGCCGGAGAACGCCCGCCCGGACCCCCGGCCACGCTGAACGGCGGCGTTGATGGACCGCCGAACGTCCACTCCGTGTCGACAGCGGTCATCCCCGCATCAGCCCGCTCTTGCCGCCGCCCGCACTTCCTCCAGCACCCGCGTGGCCTCGCCGCCCTGCAGGCGCGCGATGTCGTCCTGGTACTTCAGCAGCACACCCAGTGTGTTCTGGATCACCTCGGGGTCGAGCACCAGCGCATCGAGCTGCATCAGCGCGCGCGTCCACTCGATGGTCTCGGCGATGCCGGGCAGCTTGTAGAGGTCGATCTGGCGCAGCCGCTGCACGAAGGCGACGATCTGGCGCGCCAGTTCTTCGCCGGCCCCCGGCACGCGCCGGTGCAGGATCTCCAGCTCGCGCTTCGCGTCAGGGAAGCCCACCCAGTGGTAGAGGCAGCGCCGCTTGACCGCGTCGTGGATCTCGCGCGTGCGGTTGCTGGTGAGGATCACGATCGGCGGCGCCTTCGCCTGCACCGTGCCGAGTTCGGGGATGGTGATCTGGTAGTCGGCCAGCACTTCGAGCAGGAAGGCCTCGAAGGGCTCGTCGGCGCGGTCGAGCTCGTCGATCAGCAGCACAGGCGGCACGTCGCGCTTCGGGTCGATGGCCTGCAGCAGCGCGCGCTGGGTCAGGAAGCGCTCGCTGAACAGTTCGCCGGCCAGGGCGTCGCGCGAGACGCCCTGCTCACGCTCGGCCAGACGGATCTCCATCATCTGCCGGCCGTAGTTCCACTCGTAGGCGGCACCGGCCAGGTCCAGGCCTTCGTAGCACTGCAGGCGGATCAGCGGCCGCTCCAGCATCGCGGCCAGTGTGCGCGCGATCTCGGTCTTGCCGGTGCCCGGCTCGCCTTCCAGGAACAGCGGGCGCTGCAGTTTCAGCGCCAGGTAGACGACGGTGGCGAGCTGCCGGTCCGGGACGTAGTCCCTTGCCAGCAGCGCCGCCGCCGTGTCATCGATGCTGGCGGGGATCTCAGCCGACAAGGCCAGCCACCGCCTCAGCCGCCAACCGCGCGGCCCGCCAGCACCGGGATCAGCGCCGCGCGGTACTCGGCCGACCCGTGCAGGTCGCTGTTCAGGCCGTCGGCGCTCACCTTCACCGCCTGGGCGGCGGCGGCCGACCAGTTGGCGGCCAGCGCGTCCTCGATGGCCTTCACGCGGAACACGCCGTTGCCGCCGGCGCCGGTGACGGCCACGCGCACGCCGCCGGCGCCCTTGCTGACGAACACGCCCACCAAGCTGAAACGCGAGGCCGGCTGCTTGAACTTCTGCCACCCCGCCGCTTGCGGCACTGGGAAGCTGACGGCGGTGATGATCTCGCCGTCTTCCAGCGCCGTCATGTACAGGCCCTGGAAGAAGTCGTCCGCCGTGATGTCACGCTGGTTGGTGTGCACCGTGGCGCCCAGGCCCAGCACCGCGGCGGGGTAGCAGGCCGCCGGGTCGTTGTTGGCCAGGCTGCCGCCGAGGGTGCCGCGGTTGCGCACCTGGCGGTCACCGATGTTGCCGGCCAGGTCGGCCAGGGCCGGGATCAGGCGCTTCACGTCGGCATTCGCGGCCACGTCGGCGTGCGTGGTCATGGCGCCGATCTTCACGGTGCTGCCGCTGACGCTGATGCCCTTGAGATCGGCGATGCCGCCGAGGTCGATCAGCGCCTCGGGTGCCGCGAGGCCCAGGCGCATGGACGGCAGCAGCGACTGCCCGCCGGCGACCAGCTTGGACTCGTCGTTCAGGGCCGCAGCGGCGGCGGCCACGCTGGTGGCGGTCTGGTAGGAGAAGGCTTGCATGGGATTCGTCTCCTTGGGGTTCAACGTGCGGCCTGCGCCGCTTGCCACACAGTGTAGGGCGTGGCCGGCATCGGCACGTCCTTGACGCCCAGGGCGTCGCAGATGGCGTTGATCACGGCCGGCGGCGAGCCGATGGCGCCGGCCTCGCCGCAGCCCTTCACGCCCAGCGGGTTGTGGGTGCAGGGCGTGCCCTTGGCGGTCTCCACCGTGAATGTGGGCACGTCGTCGGCGCGCGGCATGCAGTAGTCCATGTAGCTGCCGGTCAGCAGCTGGCCCGAGCCGGTGTCGTAGATGCCGTGCTCCAGCAGCGCCTGTCCGATGCCCTGCACCAGGCCGCCGTGCACCTGGCCCTCGACGATCATCGGGTTGATGACGTTGCCGAAGTCGTCGCAGGCGGTCATGCGGTCGATGCGGGTCTTGCCGGTGGCCGGGTCGATCTCCACCTCGCAGATGTAGGTGCCGGCGGGGTAGGTGAAGTTGCTTGGGTCGTAGAAGGCGTTTTCGTTCAAGCCCGGCTCGAGCTTGTCGTGCGGGAAGTTGTGCGGCACGTAGGCCGTCAGCGACACCTGCGCGAAGGGCACGGCCTTGTCGGTGCCGGCCACCTTGAACTGCCCGTCCTCGAAGACCACGTCCTGGTCGTCGGCCTCCATCAGGTGGGCGGCGATCTTCCGGCCCTTGGCGACGATCTTGTCCACCGCCTTGATGATGGCGGTGCCGCCCACGGCCAGCGAGCGGCTGCCGTAGGTGCCCATGCCGAACAGCACCTTGCCGGTGTCGCCGTGCTCGATGCTCACGTCCTCCAGCGGGATGCCCAGCTTGTCGGCCACCACCTGCGCAAAGGTGGTCTCGTGGCCCTGGCCGTGGCTGTGGCTGCCGGTGAACACCGTGACCTTGCCGGTGGGGTGCACGCGCACCTCGCCGGCCTCGAACAGGCCGGCGCGGGCGCCCAGGGCCCCCGCCACGCTGGACGGCGCGATGCCGCAGGCCTCGATGTAGGCGCTGTAGCCCAGGCCGCGCTTGAGGCCCTTGGCCTCGCTGGCCGCCTTGCGCGCCGGGAAGCCGGCCACGTCGGCCAGTTCCTTGGCACGCTCGAGCGTGGCGTCGTAGTCGCCGGTGTCGTAGGTCAGGCCCACGGGCGTGGCGTACGGGAAGCTGCGGATGAAGTTGCGCCGGCGGATCTCGTCGGGCGCGATGCCCATCTCCTTGGCCGCCGTCTCCACCATGCGCTCGACCACGTAGGTGGCCTCGGGCCTGCCGGCGCCGCGGTAGGCGTCCACCGGCGCGGTGTTGGTGAACACCGCCTTCACGGTGGCGCAGATCTTGGGCGTGGTGTACTGGCCGGCCAGCAGCGTGGCGTAGAGGATGGTGGGCACGGCCGAGCTGAACGTGCTCAGGTAGGCGCCCAGGTTGGCCGTGGTGTTGACGCGCAGGGCCAGGAAGGTGCCGTCCTTGTCCATCGCCAGGTCGGCGGTGGTGAGGTGGTCGCGGCCATGGGCGTCGGAGAGGAAGGCCTCGCTGCGCTCGGCCGTCCACTTGATCGGCCGCCCGATCTGCTTGCTGGCCCACACCAGCGCCGTCTCCTCGCCGTAAAGGAAGATCTTGCTGCCGAAACCACCGCCTACGTCCGGGGCGATCACGCGCATCTTGTGCTCGGGGATGCCGAGCACGAAGGCGCACATCAGCAGCCGCTCGACGTGCGGGTTCTGGTTGGCCACGTACAGCGTGTACTCCTCGCTGTTGCGGTCGTAGCTGGCGTTGGCGGCGCGCGGCTCGATGGCGTTGGGCACCAGGCGGTTGTTGCGGAAGGTCAGCGTGGTGACGTGGTGGGCCGCCTGCAGCGCCGCTTCCACGCCGGGGCCGTCGCCGATGGACCACTGGTAGCACTGGTTGTCCGGCGCCTCGGCGTGCACCGCGCTGCCGGTGTTCACGTCGGCGATGTCCACCACCGGCGGCAGCACGTCGTAGTCGACCTCGATCAGGTCGCGCGCCGCCTGGGCCTGGGCCTTGGTCTCGGCGACCACCAGGGCCACGCGGTCGCCCACGTAGCGCACCTTGCCGTGGGCGAGGACCGGGTGCTTGGGCTCCACCATCGGCGTGCCGTCGATGCTGTTGATCAGCCAGCCGCAGGGCAGGCCGCCGATGTCCTTGAAGTGTTCGCCGGTGTAGATGCCCAGCACCCCGGGCGCGGCGGCCGCGGCGGCGGTGTTCAGCGACTTGATCGTGGCGTGCGCGTGTGGCGAGCGCAGGAACACCCCGTAGGTCTGTCCCGGCAGCGTGATGTCGTCGGTGTACTGGCCCTTGCCGGTGAGGAAACGGGCATCCTCGCGGCGCTCGACGCGCTGGCCGATGAATCCTTGGCGTGCTGTCATGTCAGGCCCCCTTCATGCCGGTGGCGCCCTGCTGCACGGCGCGCACGATGTTCTGGTAGCCGGTGCAGCGGCAGAGGTTGCCTTCCAGGCCTTCGCGGATGGCGGCTTCGCTGCTGCAGTCGTGGTGCTGCACCAGGTCCACCGCGCTCATCACCATGCCCGGGGTGCAGAAGCCGCACTGCAGGCCGTGGCAGGCGCGAAAGGCGGCCTGCATGGGGTGCAGCGTGCCGTCGGCGGCGGCCAGGCCCTCGATGGTGGTCACCGCCTGGCCGGCGGCTTGCACCGCCAGCATGTTGCAGCTCTTCACCGCCTTGCCGCCCAGGTGCACCGTGCAGGCGCCGCACTGCGCGGTGTCGCAGCCGATGTGGGTGCCGGTCAGGCGCAGGTCTTCGCGCAGGAAGGTGGCCAGCGAGGTCTGCGGGTCGACCTCGCGGGTCACGGCCTGGCCGTTGACGGTCAAGGTGATCTGGGGCATGTCGTCTCCTGTGACAAGGGCCTCCGACGGGAGGCTGCAACGAACATGCTAGGCAGAGGTCAAGCGCGGATCAGCGGGTCGCTTTCCCCTATGAACGCACGTGCATAGGCTCAGACCAGCCCGTCGAACAGCCACACGTCCACCGGCTCGCCCGCGGCCACCGAACCCTGTTCGTGGCGCAGCACCACCAGCACGTTGGCCTCGCTGAGGCTGCGCAGGATGCCGGCGCCCTGCGACCCAGTGGGCCGCACGCGGAGTTCGCCATCGTCGCCCCATTCGACGATCCCGCGCTGGTATTCGGTGCGGCCGGGGCGCTTGCGGATGGGCACGGCGCTCTTCACCTGCAGCACCATCGGCGGCTCGGCCGTGGCGCCGCCCAGCACGAGCAGTGCCTCGCGGGCGAAGGCGTAGAAGGTCACCAGCGCCGCCACCGGGTTGCCCGGCAGGGCGAACAGCATCGCCTCGCGCCCGCCATGGCGCAGCGGGCCGAAGGCGAAGGGCCGGCCCGGGCGCATGGCCACCTTCCAGAAGGCGACGTCGCCCATGCGGGCCATGATGTCCTTGGTGTAGTCGGCGTCGCCCATGCTGACGCCGCCGCTGGTGACCACCGCATCGGCCTCGGCCACCGCGCGCTGCAGCACGGCTTCCAGCGCGGCCGGGTCGTCCTTCACCAGCCCCAGGTCCAGCACCTCCACGCCCAGGCGCTGCAGTGCCGCGGTCAGCGTGAAGCGGTTGCTGTCGTAGATGCCGCCGGGCGGCAGCGGCTGGCCGGGCGCGAACACCTCGTCGCCGGTGGAGAACAGCGCCACCGTCAGGCGACGGAAGACCGTGACCTCGGCAAACCCCAGGCTGGCCAGCAGGCCCAGGTCGGCCGGGCGCAGCAGGCGGCCGGCGGTCAGCGCCGGCTTGCCGCGTGTGAGGTCCTCGCCCTGCTTGCGGCGGTTCTCGCCCGGCTTGATGGCGCCGGCGCGCAGCGTCACGCGGTCGCCGTCCATGGTGACCAGTTCACGCGGCACCACGCTGTCCAGGCCGGCGGGCATCACGGCGCCGGTCATGATCTTCACGCACCGCCCGCGGCCCACCGCGCCGGTGAAGGGGGCGCCGGCGTAGACGGTGTCGGGCAGGGCCAGCAGCGTCGTCGGGCCGCCATCGACGAGGTCCGCACCGTGCAGCGCATAGCCGTCCATCGCAGAGTTGTCGTGCGCCGGTACGTCGATCGGGCTGACCACGTCGGTGGCCAGCACGCGGCCCACGGCGGCGGTGAGCGGCAGGGTCTCGGTGGCGGTGATGGGGTTGAGCGCGGCGGCGATGGCGGCGCGGGCGGCGTCCACCGGCAGTTCGTCGCCGGTGGCCAGCGGGGAGGGGGTCAGGTCGGCCATGGCGCGATTGTGCGTCGCCCACCTATGCAGAGCCGTTCATATGGTCAGCGGTGCATGCCTGTCGACACAATCCGCGCCCGACATGCGATCCCCATGCCCACTTCGTTCTCTGCCCGTCATGCGGGCCGTCCGCACCTTCGGCATGGCTGCGCGGGCCTGACATGGACGCCATCACCCAGAGCCTGGGCCTTGCGCTGGACCTCATCGCCTCCGGCGATCCCGAGCTGTGGGCCATCGTGGGTCTGTCGCTGCGTGTCAGCGCCACCGCCTGTCTGCTGGGCGCCTGCATCGGCCTGGCCCTGGGCGGCTGGCTGGCGGTGGCGCGCTTTCCGGGCCACAGCGTGGCGGTCTGGCTGCTGAACACGCTGCTGGCGTTGCCGGCCGTGGTGGTGGGCCTGCTGGTCTACCTGATGCTGTCGCGCTCCGGCCCGCTGGGCCACTGGGGCATCCTGTTCACGCCCACGGCGATGGTCATCGCGCAGTGCATCCTGATCCTGCCGTTGATCGCGGCGCTGTCGCGCCGGCTGGTGATCGACGGCTTGGCCGAAGGCGGCGAACAGCTGCGCTCGATGGGCGCCGGGCCGATGACCACCGCGCTGCTGCTGCTGGTGCACGCGCGCTTCGGCGTGCTGACGGTGCTGCTCACCGCCTTCGGCCGTGCGGTGGCAGAGGTGGGCGCGGTGATGATCGTCGGCGGCAACATCGATGGCGTCACGCGTGTGATGACCACGGCCATCGCGCTGGAAACGAGCAAGGGCGACCTGCCGCTGGCGCTGTCGCTGGGCGTCGTGCTGCTGGGCGTGGTGGGGGTGGTGAACCTGCTGATCTCGGCGCTGCAGTGGTGGGGCCAGCGTGGGCAACTGGGCGGCACCGTAGCGGAGGCCGCCGCCTGATATGAGACCCCCGAGCTCGCCATCGCTCGCCGCCTCCCGAGGGGGCGGTCAGTGGCTTCGGGCGGCCGGGCGCCACTGACATGCGCCGAGAGCCCCTGACCGAACCGCTGCTGACCCTGGTCGACGCCCAGGTGCGCTTCGGGTCCGTGCACGCCATCCGCGGCGTCACGCTGACGCTGCACCGCGGCGAGCGGCTGGCCCTGGTGGGCGCCAACGGTGCCGGCAAGACCACGCTGCTGCGCCTGCTGCACGGCTTGGTGCCGGGCAGCGGGCGGCAGGCGCACCCGGTCGACGGTCGGCCGCTGGTGGCGGCCATGCTGTTCCAACGGCCCTTCCTGCTGCACCTCTCGGTGTTCCGAAACGTGACACTGTCGCTGTGGCTGCGCGGCGTGCCGGCGGCCGAGCGGCCCGAACGCGCGATGCAGGCGCTGCAACGCGTGGGTCTGGCCGACCTGGCGCAGCGCTCGGCGCGCGCGCTGTCCGGCGGGCAGCAGCAGCGCCTCGCGCTGGCCCGCGCCTGGGCGCTGCAGCCCGACGTGATGTTCCTCGACGAACCCACGGCCAGCCTGGACCCCAGCGCCAAGCGCGAGGTGGAGCAGCTCGTGGCCGACCTCGCCGCCGACGGCGTCACCGTCGTCATGAGCACCCACAACCTCGGGCAGGCCAAGCGCCTGTGCACCCGCGTGGCCTACCTCGAGCAGGGCCGGGTGCTGGCCGACCTGCCCGTCGACCTGTTTTTCGACCCCGTGAATCCGCCCGCCGCGGCGGCTGCCTTCCTCAAAGGAGAACTCCCATGGCAATGATCACCCGCAGACTGCTCGCACTGGCGCTCATGGCCGGCACCATCGCCGCCCCGGCGCTGGCGCAGGACAAGTTCATCGTGATGTCGTCCACCACGTCCACCGAGAACTCGGGCCTCTTCAAGCACCTGCTGCCGGCCTTCAAGGCGGCCACGGGCATCGAGGTGCGCGTGGTGGCACAGGGCACCGGCAAGGCGCTGGACAGCGCCCGCCGCGGCGACGCCGACATCGTCTTCGTGCACGACAAGGTGGCCGAGGAGAAGTTCATGGCCGAAGGCTTCGCCACCGCACGCAAGGACGTGATGTACAACGACTTCGTGATGGTGGGCCCGAAAAGCGACCCCGCCGGCGCCAAGGGCAGCGACATCGCCGCCGGCCTGAAGAAGATCTTCGACGCCGGTGCGCCCTTCGTCTCGCGCGGCGACAAGAGCGGCACCCATGCCGCCGAACTGCGCCAGTGGAAGAACGCCGGCATCGAGATCACGGGCAAGCCCGCCTGGTACAAGGAATGCGGCTGCGGCATGGGTGCGGCGCTGAACATCGCCGCGTCGAGCAATGCCTACGTGCTCACCGACCGCGGCACCTGGCTGTCGTTCAAGAACCGGGGCGACCTGGGCATCGTTGTGGAAGGCGATGCCAAGCTGTTCAACCAGTACGGCGTGATGGTGGTCAACAAGGCGAAGCACCCGCACGTCAAGGCCGACCTGGCGCAGCAGTTCGCCGACTGGGTGGTCTCGGCCGCCGGCCAGAAGGCGATTGCCGACTACAAGATCGACGGCGAGCAGCTGTTCTTCCCGAACGCCAAGTGATGCGGCGGAACACGCTTCGAGCCATGCTGGGCGCACTGGCCGTGGCGGCAGCCGGTGGTGCCTCGGCGGCCGAGCCGCTGAAGGTGCACGCCGCCGGCAGCCTGCGCGCGGCGATGACGGCGCTGGCGGCCGGCTACGAGCAGGCGCAGGGGCCAGACGCGGGACGGAAGGTAACGCTGGCCTTCGGGCCGTCGGGCCTGCTGCGCCAGCGCCTGGCCGACGGCGAGGCCAGCGACGTCTTCGCCTCGGCCAACATGACCCACCCGCAGGCCCTGGCCGATGCCGGCCGCGCCGAGGCGGTGCAGCCCTTCGCGCGCAACACCTTGTGCGGGCTGGCCACGCCCGGGTTCTCGCTGCAGGGCAAGCCGCTGCCCCAGCGCCTGCTGGACGCCGACGTGCGCGTGGGCACCTCCACGCCCAAGGCCGACCCATCGGGCGACTACGCCTTCCAGATGTTCGAGCGCATCGAGGCCACCGGCGCTGCGGCACCCGGTGCGACGGCGGCGCTGAAGGCCAAGGCGCTGCAGCTCACCGGCGGGCCGAACTCGCCCAAGCCGCAGCCGGGCCGCAGCCAGTATGGCGAGCTGGTGAACGGCGGCCAGGCCGACATCTTCATCACCTACTGCACCAACGTGGCCGAGGCGCGGCGCGAGTACCCGGCACTGCAGTCGGTGCCCGTGCCCGACGCCATCAACGTCGGCGCGCGCTACGGCATCGTGGTCATGCGGCCGGCGTCCGCGGCGGCGCAGGCCTTCGTGGCCTACGTGCTGTCGCCGGCGGGCCAGCAGGTGCTGGCCGGGTTCGGCTTCAGCCCGCCGTGAACCTGGATCGGCCGCGTCGTCGCCTGCTCCAGGTCGCGGCAGGGTCGGCCGCGGCGCTGGCCTGGCCCGCCTGGGCGCAGGGGCCGACCCTGCGCGACGGCGCCGGCCGCACGGTGCCTCTGCCGCGCCGGGTGGAGCGCGTGCTGCCTGCCGGTGCGCCGGCGGCCATCCTGCTCTACACGCTGGCGCCGGACCTGCTGCTGGGCTGGCCGCGCGCCAACCGACCCGAGGAAGCGCAGTTCCTGCTGCCCGAAGTGGCCGCGCGGCCGGCCCTGGGCCGCCTGACCGGTCGCGGCGGCGGCGCCAACCTGGAATCGGTGCTGGCGCTCAAGCCCGACCTGATCGTCGACAGCGGGTCCGTGCGCGCCACCTTCGTCGAACTGGCCGACCGCGTGCAGGCGCAGACCGGCGTGCCCTACGCGCTGCTGGACGGCCGCTTCCCCGCCATTGCCGCCAGCTTCGAGATCCTGGGCCGGCTGACGGGCCGCGAAGCGCGGGCGCGCGAACTGGCCACTGCGGCTGACGACGCGCTGCGCACCGTGCGCGGCCGCATCGACGCCGTGCCCGCGGACAAGCGCCCGCGCGTCTACTACGCCCGTGGGCCGGCGGGCCTGCAGACCGGGCTGGGCGGCTCCATCAATGTCGAGATCCTGGACGTGCTGGGGCTGAACCTGGTGACCGCCGGCACGCCCGGCGGCCTGGCCAACGTCAGCCTGGAGCAGGTGCTGGCCTGGGACCCGGAGGTCATCGTCACCATCGACCGCGACTTCGCCGCCGGCGTGCGCGACGACCCGCTGTGGCGCGGCGTGCGCGCCGTGCGTGACGGGCGAGTGCACCTGAGCCCCAAGCTGCCCTTCGGCTGGGTGGACTTTCCGCCGGGCGTGAACCGCCTGCCCGGGCTGTGGTGGCTGGGCAAGGTGGTGTTCCCCGAACGCTTCCCGGAAGACCTCGCCGCGCTGACGAAGCAGTGGTACCGCCTGCTCTATCACCTGGAGCCGACGGACGCGCAGGTGGCCCAGGTGCTGGCCGGCCGCGGGTAGGCGCCGGTGACACCGCGGTGAGACGCAGCCTGCGCAGCGGCCTGGCCGCGGCCGGGGTGCTGCTGGGCGCCGCGGTGCTGCTGGCCTTCGGGGTCGGGCGGTTTCCGGTGGCGCCGGCCGACGTGCTGCGCGTGCTGGGCGATGCGCTTGGGCTCGGGGGCGCCACCGTGCCCGAGAACGTGCGCAACGTCGTGCTGCACATCCGTGGCCCGCGCATCGTGGCCGCGCTCGCGGTGGGCGCGGCGCTGGCGCTGGCCGGGGCCACCTTCCAGGGCCTGTTCCGAAACCCGCTGGTCTCGCCCGACATCCTGGGCGCGTCGGCCGGTGCCGCGCTGGGCGCGGTGCTGGGCATCTTCTTCGCGTTGCCGCTGGTTGGCATCCAGGCCGCGGCCTTTGCCGGCGGGATGCTGGCCGTGGGGGCGGTGGTGCTGGTGGGCAGCGCGGTGCAGGCGGCCGACCGCGGCGACCCGGTGCTGGTGCTGCTGCTCACCGGCCTCGTGCTCGGTGCGCTGGTGGGTGCGGGCATCGGCCTGGTCAAGGTGCTGGCCGACCCCTACGACCAGCTGCCGGCGATGACCTTCTGGCTGCTGGGCAGCCTGTCGGGCGCCACCGCGCGCGACCTCGGGCCGCTGCTGCTGCCGGTGCTGGTGGGCGCCGGCACGCTGCTGGCGCTGCGTCACCGGCTGGACGCGCTGTCGCTGCCCGACGAGGAGGCGCGCGCGCTGGGCCTGCCGACCACGGCGCTGCGCCTGGCGCTCATCGCCGCGGCCACGCTGGTCACGGCCGCCAGCGTGGCGTTGGCCGGCATCGTCGGCTGGGTGGGGCTGGTAGTGCCGCACCTGGCGCGCTTCCTGGTCGGCCCGTCGTTCCCGCGCCTGCTGCCGGTGGCGGCGCTGATCGGCGGCGGTTTCCTGCTGCTCATCGACACCCTGGCACGCACGATGGCGGCAGTGGAGGTGCCGCTGGGGCTGCTGACGGCGCTGGTGGGCACGCCCTTCTTCATCGCGCTGCTGCGGCGCGCGCGGCGGGGGTGGGCGTGACCGCCGTGACCGACGTGACAGGTGCCGGCAGCGGCCTGCAGGCACAGGCGCTGGCCTTCGGCCACCCCGGGCGCACCGTGGGCCGTGACGTGTCGCTGGCCCTCGCACAGGGCGAGGTGCTGGCGCTGCTGGGCCCCAACGGCGGCGGCAAGACCACGCTGCTGAAGACGCTGCTGGGCCTGCTGCCGCCCCACGGCGGCAGCGTGCAGCTGGAGGGCCGGCCTCTGGCGGCCTGGTCGCCCCGCGAACGTGCCCGCCGCATGGCCTACGTGCCGCAGGCCGCGCCGGCCAGCTTTGCCTACCGGGTCGACGAACTGGTGATGATGGGCCGAAGCGCCCACCAGGGGCTGTTCGCCAGGCCCTCGGCCGCCGACCACGCCGCGGTGGCCGCCGCCATCGCGCAATTGGGCCTGCAGGCCTTGGCCGACCGGCTCGCCACCGCCATCTCCGGCGGCGAGCGCCAGCTGGCGCTGATCGCCCGCGCGCTGGCCCAGGACGCACGCATCGTCGTGCTCGACGAACCCACCGCCAGCCTGGACTTCGGCAACCAGGGCCGCGTGCTGCGCGAGCTGCGGCGGCTGGCCGCCGCCGGCATGGCCGTGCTGTTCACCACCCACGACCCGAACCAGGCGCTGCGCGTGGCCGACCGCGTGCTGCTGTTGCGGGACGGAATGGTTCAGGTCTCGGGGCCGGCCACCGAGGTGCTGGACGCCGCGACGCTGCAGCGGCTCTACGGCGTGCCGGTGGACGCCGTGCACGCCGCCCAGGGGCGCACCGCCTTCCTGCCTTCGCTGGACTGACCCGGGCCGCGCCGCGAGGCGCCTGGGTCCTCCTGAGATCGCCGTCGTCAAGAACGATTCCCGTTCAAGCCATCCCGTTGTCGCGCCTTGGCGCAGATCTCAGGGTTAGGCCTAGGTTTTCGGGCCTCCCAGCTATGCACACCATTGCATAGCTACCTCTGATCACCGGAGAACCACAGTCATGCAGAAAAGCCTCCACCTGAACCCCGAGAAGTGCACGGGGTGCCTGCAGTGCGAGATGGCCTGTTCCTTCGAGAACTACGGCGTCTTTGCCCCGGCCAAGTCGCGCATCAAGGTCTTCGACTTCCACGAGACCGGCCGCAAGGTGCCCTACACCTGCACCCAGTGCGACGAGGCCTGGTGCCTGCACGCCTGCCCGGTGGAGGCCATCACCATCGACAAGATGACCGGCGCCAAGGTCGTCAACGAGACCACCTGCGTGGGCTGCAAGGTCTGCACGATCAGCTGCCCCTTCGGCACCATCAACTACGTGCAGGAAACCGGAAAGGTCCAGAAGTGCGACCTCTGCGGCGGCGACCCGGCCTGCGCCACCGCCTGCCCCACCGGCGCCATCACCTACATCGACGCCAACTGGACGGGCCTGGACAAGATGAAGGCCTGGGCCGACAAGCTGGGCAACCAGGCTGCTGCATAAGGAGTACGACACATGTCCTGGGCTGGAAAAATCCTTCGCGTCGACCTCACGGCCGGCACCGTCAAGAGCGAACCGCTGAACATGGGCTGGGCCAAGGAGTATCTGGGCTCGCGCGGCCTCGGCTCCAAGTACCTGGTCGAGGAGGTCGATCCCAAGGTCGACCCGCTGTCACCCGACAACAAGATCATCTGGGCCACCGGCCCGCTGACCGGCACCATGGCCTCCACCGGCGGCCGCTACACCGTGATCACCAAGGGGCCGCTCACCGGCGCCATCGCCTGCTCCAACTCCGGCGGCTACTGGGGCGCCGAGCTGAAGATGGCCGGCTGGGACATGGTCATCTTCGAAGGCAAGAGCGCCAAGCCGGTCTACCTGTACATCAACGACGACGTGGCCGAGCTGCGTGACGCGGCGCACCTGTGGGGCACCACGGTGTGGCACACCGAGGAGCAGTTGAAGAAGGACCACCAGGATCCGCTGCTGCGCATCTCCAGCATCGGCGGTGCCGGCGAGAACCAGGTGCTGTTCGCCGCCGTGGTCAACGACCTGCACCGCGCGGCCGGCCGCTCCGGCGTCGGCGCCGTGATGGGCAGCAAGAACCTCAAGGCCGTGGCCGTGCGCGGCACCAAGGGCGTCGGGAACATCAAGGACCCGAAGGCCTTCATGCAGGTCACGATGGAGAAGAAGAAG
Organism: Rubrivivax albus; assembly: GCF_004016515.1. Lineage (GTDB taxonomy): Bacteria > Pseudomonadota > Gammaproteobacteria > Burkholderiales > Burkholderiaceae_C > Rubrivivax > Rubrivivax albus. The sequence continues at coordinate 252,839 of NZ_SACT01000007.1, read as the reverse complement.
ATCCTGCACGACAACGCCGTCACCGGCCAGGGCCTGCCCACCTACGGCACCCAGGTGCTGATGAACGTGATCAACGAGATGGGTGCGCTGCCCACGCGCAACCACCGCGACGTGGCCTTCGAAGGCGCGAAGGACATCTCGGCCGAAGCGATGGCCACGCCCCGGCCCACCGACGGCAAGAAGCCGCTGGTGACCAACCAGGCCTGCTTCGGCTGCACCATCGCCTGCGGTCGCATCCAGAAGATCGACCAGGGCCACTTCACGGTGGAGAACAAGCCGCAGTACTGGGGCGCCAGCGGCGGCCTGGAATACGAGGCCGCCTGGGCGCTGGGCGCTGCCAACGGCGTGAACGACCTGGAAGCGCTGCAGTACGCCAACGTGCTGTGCAACGAGCACGGCATGGACCCCATCAGCTTCGGCGCCACCATCGGTGCGGTGATGGAGCTCTACGAGATGGGTGTGCTCACGAAGGAGCAGCTGGGCATCGACGCCAAGTTCGGCAGCGCGCAGGCGCTGGCCTACTTCGCCGAGATCACCGCCAAGGGCGAGGGCTTCGGCAAGGAGATCGGCCAGGGCAGCAAGCGGCTGTGCACCAAGTACGGCCACCCCGAGCTGAGCATGAGCGTCAAGGGCCAGGAGTTCCCGGCCTATGACAGCCGCGGCATCCAGGGCATGGGCCTCACCTACGCCACCAGCAACCGCGGCGCCTGCCACCTGCGCAGCTACACCGTGGCCTCCGAAGTGCTGGGCATCCCGGTGAAGACCGACCCGCTGACCGCCGAAGGCAAGCCGGAACTGGTGATCGCGTTCCAGGACGCCACCGCCGCCTACGACTCGTCGGGCCTGTGCATCTTCACCACCTTCGCCTGGGGCCTGCCGGAGCTGGCGGACCAATTGCGCCCGGCCATCGGCGAGGAGTTCACGCTGGAGAACGTGGCCAAGATCGGCGAGCGGATCTGGAACATGGAGCGCGACTTCAACAACCGCGCCGGCTTCACCGCCAAGGACGACACGCTGCCGCCGCGCCTGCTCAACGAGCCGGCCAAGACCGGCCCGGCCAAGGGCCTGGTCAACAAGCTGCCGGAGATGCTGCCGAAGTACTACGCCGCCCGCGGCTGGGACGAGAACGGCCAGCTCAAGGCCGACACGCGCGCGCGCCTGGGGCTCTGACCGCCCTGGCCCGAGCCTGAAGGGCGGTTCGAGGACCGCCCTTTTTCTTTGAAGAGGACCGCATGAGACACATCATCCTCGGCGCCGGCCCGGCCGGCGTCATCGCTGCCGAGACCATCCGCAAGCACGCGCCGAACGACGAGATCTATCTGGTCGGCGACGAGCCGGAGGCGCCTTATTCGCGCATGGCGATCCCCTACCTGCTGATCGGCAACATCGCCGAAGGCGGCACGCACCTGCGCCATGCCGGGGACCACTACGCCCGCCTGCGCATCGAGCTCAAGCGCAACCGCGCGGTGAAGCTGGACACGGCCGCCAAGACGGTGAACATGGACGACGGCAGCACGCACGCCTACGACCGCCTGCTGATTGCCACCGGTTCCAGCCCGGCCACGCCGCCGATCCCCGGCATCGCCGGGCCCGGCGTGCACGCCTGCTGGACGCTGGCCGACGCGCGCGCCATTGCCGCCCTGGCCAAGCCGGGCGCCCGCGTGCTGCAGATGGGCGCCGGCTTCATCGGCTGCATCATCATGGAGGCGCTGGCCAACCGCGGCGTGAAGCTCAGCGTCGTCGAGATGGGTGATCGCATGGTGCCGCGCATGATGGGCCCGGTGGCCGGCGGCATGATCAAGGCCTGGTGCGAGAAGAAGGGCGTGTCCGTGCACACCGGCGCCAAGGTGGTGGAGATCGGCCGCGATGCCACGCCGGTGATGAAGGTGAAGCTGTCCACCGGCGAGGTGATCGAGGCCGACCTCGTCATCAGCGCCACGGGCGTCAAGCCCAACATCGGTTTCCTGCAGGACAGTGGCGTCAAGTGCCTGCAGGGCGTGCTGACCGACGAGCACCTGCAGACCAGCGCCTGCGATGTCTATGCCGCCGGCGACTGTGCCGAGGCCTGGGACAAGGTCAGCGGCAAGGCCATCGTCAGCGCCATCCAGCCCAATGCCGCCGACCAGGCGCGCGTGGCGGCGCTGAACATGGTGGGGCAGAAGGCGGAACTGCGCGGTGTCACGCAGATCAACGTGCTCGACACGCTGGGCCTCATCAGCGCGAGCTTCGGCAACTGGGAAGGCGAGCCGGGCGGCGACAGTGTCGAACTCACCGATCACGACGGCTGGCGTCATCTGAGCCTGAAGTTCGGCGACGACACGCTGGTGGGCTGCAACGCCATCGGCTGGACCGAGCACGTGGGCGTGATGCGCGGGCTGGTGGAAGGCGCCGTGCGCCTGGGGCCGTGGAAGGCCAGGCTGATGGCCGATCCGACGCTGCTGATGGAGGCCTACCTGGACCGCGCGCAGGCGCAGGGAAGCCACGCCCACGTCAAGGCTGCCTGAGCGCGGCCACACTCGTGCCCATGCAGATCACGTTCAAGCTCTACGCCAGCCTGGGCGAGCACCTGCCGGCCGACCGCCGGCAGGGCAACCAGATGGCGCTGGAGGTGGCGCCGGGGGCGTCCATCGCGCAGATCATCGAACCCTTCAACCTGCCGATGAAGCTGGTGCACCTGGTGCTGGTCAATGGCGTCTATGTCCCTCCGGAGGAGCGTGCGACGCGCACCTTGGTGGACGGTGACGTGCTCGCGATCTGGCCTCCGATCGCTGGCGGCTGATCCGTGCAGGCGCACTACGACGCCGAGTTCCACCGCGAGCAGGGCATCACCGAGGCCGACTGGCTGCAGCTGCTGCCGCGCGCCGCGCAGGGCCATGGGCTGACGGTGGGCGACGGCCGGGCCGAGATCGCCATCGGCAGTGGCAGGCTTCAGCTGGCCTGGACCGTGATGCCGCCCCGCCAGATCGCGCTCATCCGCCTGCCACGCCTGGCCGTGCACTACCGCTTCGACGGTGTGGACAGTGCCGACCGGCAGGCCTTCATGAAACGCTTCGACCTCACGATCCAGCGCGGCGGCGGCTGATATCCTGCACACCATGAACACCCGTCTTCCCCTCGTCGTGGCCGCGCTCGTCGCGGCCGGTGTGGCGCTGCCGGCTGCGGCCGAGAGCTTCGCGTCGTCCGCGTCCAGCGCCGGGTCGGCGTCGGTGGGCAGCCTGTCGGATTCGATCGGCGGCTCCAGCGACGCCAGTTCCGGCAAGCAGACGGCCGCCGCGGGCGAGTACCGTGTGCTGGCCGTGGCGCCGCTGCCCGATGGGCGGCAGGCGGTGCAGCTGCAGGCGGTGGCCGATGTCGACCGCCGCTTCACGCTGACGCTGCCGGTGGCCGCCGTCACGCTGGCGCCCGGCGAGCGCGTGGCCGTCCAGGACCGGCCTTATGGCCTGGCGTTCGCCCGCGTGACGGACGCTGCCGACGTGGCCGAGCCGTTCTTCGTCGCCCTGGCCGACGACTGGCGGCACGACCTCGACCTGCGCCGCGTCACGCTCTGACCCGATGGCCCGCCGGCGCGGCGTCGTCGGGCTGTCGTTCGCCTTGGCGCCCGCCATGGTGCTCGCCCTGATGCTCGCCCTGGTGCTGGCGACAGGACCGGCGACCGCAGGTTCGCTGATCGCAGGGGTCTGTGGTCAGACCCCCCCGCTGAGCGCGGCCCAGCACGACCGGCTGCTGCGCTTCGCCGCCGTCGTGCGCCAGGTGCTGGACACCCAGGCCCATGGCGTCGCGCTGGTGGCGCGCTCCGGGCTGGACCTGTCGCGTTTCGGCGTGCGCTACTCGCATGCCGGGCTGGCGCTGGCCGATGGCGCCGGCTCGCGCTGGGCCGTGCGCCAGCTCTACTACGACTGCGACGCCGCCCAGCCGCGCCTCTACGACCAGGGCTTGGCCGGCTTCGTGGCCGGCCTGCACGCGCCCGACCGCGGCTTCATCTCGCTGCTGCTGCCGCCGCCCGACGCCGCGCGCCGGCTGGGGGCTGCCGCGCTGGACCGCCCGCGCGCCCTGCGCCTGCTGGCCGCCCGCTACAGCGCCAACGCCCACGCCTGGAGCCTGCAGTACCAGAACTGCAACCAGTGGCTGGCCGAGCTGATGGCCACCGCCGAAGGCCATCTGCCCGACGGCGAGGACCTGCGCGCCCGCGCCCAGGACTGGCTGCGAGAGGCGGGCTACGTGCCCGCGTCCGTGGACGCCGGTTCGCACGCGGTGATGTTCGCCGCCGGCTTCGTGCCCTGGGTGCGGCTGGACGACCGGCCGGAAGAAGACCGGTACTCGCTGGTCTTCGAGCTCAGCTTGCCGCGTTCGCTGGAGGCCTTCGCGCTGGCGCGCTGGCCCGGCGCTCGGCGCGTGACCTTGTGTTTCGCCGAGGATCGCGTGGTGATGCGGCGCGACGGCACGCCGCTGCCGGAGGACTGCGTGCCGGAGCCGGGTGACGAGGTGCGCGCGCTGTGACGTCGGCGCCCATCTCGAGGCCGCCCAGGCCCCCGAAGCCGGCGGAATGGCGTCGCTGGGTCGGCATCGTGCTGCGCACCGCCCACCTGGCGGGCGTGGTCTGGCTTGGCGCGGCGCTGCTCGGTGCGCCCGTGGGCGCCGGGGGTGGTTGGCTGACCCTGCTCAGCGGACTGGGGCTGTTCGCCAGCGAACTGGTGGACCGCCGGATCTCGCCGACCGAACTGGCCGGCGCGGTGGTGCTCGCCAAGCTGGTGGCGGTGGCGTCGATGCTGGCCTGGCCGGCAGCGGCGCCGGGGCTGTTCTGGACGCTGCTGGTGGTGTCCGCCATCAGCGCCCATGCGCCCAAGCCGCTGCGGCACTGGCGTCCGGGTCGACGCTAGACCATTAGCATCCCGGCCATGCCGTCGCGCCGTGCCCTGCTCGTCATGTCCTGTCTGCTGCTGGTGGCGGCTGTCTCGGCACGGGCAGCCGACGTGCGCGTGGCCGTGGCCGCCAACTTCGCGCGGCCGATGGCGCAGATCGTCGAGCGCTTCACCGCCGCGACCGGGCACACGGTGGCGCTGTCGGTGGGCTCCACCGGCCGGCTGTACAGCCAGATCGTGGCCGGTGCACCGTTCGAGCTGCTGCTGGCGGCCGATGCCAAGACGCCCGAGCGCCTGGTGGCCGAAGGTCATGCCCAGGCCGCCCACCGCTTCACCTACGCCATCGGTCAGCTGGTCCTGTGGAGCCCCGACCCGGGCCGCGTGGACGCCGACGGCCGCGTGCTGTCGGGCACGGGCTGGCAGCGCCTGGCCATTGCCAACCCCAAGCTGGCGCCCTACGGCGCCGCGGCGATGGCAGTGCTGCACAAGCGCGGCCTCGTCGCGCAGGTTGCGCCGAAGCTCGTCACCGGCGACAGCATCGGCCAGGCCTTCCAGTTCGTGGCCACCGGCAATGCCGAGCTCGGCTTCGTGGCGTTGTCCCAGGTTCAGGCGCCGGGGCAGCCGGCGTCGGGCTCGCTGTGGCGCGTGCCGCAGGCGTACTACCCCGAGATCCGCCAGGACGTGGTGCTGCTGCGCCGCGGCCAGGCCAACCCGGCGGCCCATGCGCTGCTGCAGTTCCTGCGTGACGCCGACGCGCGGGCGTTGATCGCCGGCTACGGCTACGCGTTGGCCGATTGAGCCTCCGATGCCCCACCGGCTCTGCCCACGCGCATGACCCCGGCCGACTGGAGCGCCGTCCGCCTGACCGCGATGCTCGCAGGCCTGAGCACGCTGCTGCTGCTGATCGTCGGCACCCCGCTGGCCTGGTGGCTGGCGCGCACGCGCTCGCGCTTCAAGCCGCTGGTGGCGTCGCTGGTGGCGCTGCCGCTGGTGCTGCCGCCGTCGGTGCTGGGCTTCTACCTGCTGCTGCTGATGGGGCCGCAGGGGCCGCTGGGCTTTGCGCGGCTGCCGTTCACCTTTGGCGGGCTGGTGGTGGCGTCGGTGCTGTATTCGCTGCCCTTCGTCGTGCAGCCGCTGCAGCAGGCCTTCGAGGCCATCCCGGCACGGCTGATGGAGGCCGCCGCTACGCTGCGCGCCGGGCCGCTGGACCGCTTCTTCAGTGTGGTGCTGCCGCTGGCGCGCCCGGGCCTGCTGACGGCCAGCGTGCTGGGCTTCGCGCACACCGTGGGCGAGTTCGGCGTGGTGCTGATGATCGGCGGCAACATCCCGGGCGAGACGCGCGTACTGTCGGTGGCGGTGTTCGAGCACGTGGAGGCACTGGAGTTCGCCGACGCCCACCGCCTGGCCGCCGGCATGGTGGCCTTCGCGCTGGTTGTGCTGATGGCGCTGTACCTGGGCAACCGGCGCGCGGCGCGCGCGCTCGCCGGCACATGATCGACCTCAGCCTGCGCCTGGCGCGCCGCGACTTCACGCTCGACGTCGCGCTGCCATTGCCGATGCAAGGCGTGACGGCGCTGTTCGGCCCCAGCGGCTGCGGCAAGACGACGCTGCTGCGTGCGCTGGCGGGGCTGGAGCGGGCCGCGGGGCGGGTCGCGCTGGGCGATGAGGTCTGGCAGGACGATGCCGCCGGCCGCTTCGTGCCGCCGCACCAGCGCTCGCTGGGCTACGTGATCCAGGAGTCGGCCCTGTTCCCCCACCTGGACGTGGCCGCCAACCTGGCCTACGGCCGCCGCCGCGCCGGCGCCGACGGTGCGCGCGTGGACCTGCCGGCGCTGGTGGACCTGCTGGGCATCGGCGCGCTGATGGCCCGCCGTCCGGCCACGCTGTCCGGCGGCGAGCGCCAGCGCGTGGCCATTGCGCGCGCGCTGGCCACCGGGCCGCAGCTGCTGCTGATGGACGAACCGCTCGCGGCACTGGACGCCCCGCGCAAGGCCGAGATCCTGCCCTACCTGGAGCGGCTGTCGCGCACGCTGGCGCTGCCTGTGGTGTACGTCACCCACGCCATCGACGAGGTGGCCCGCCTGGCCGACCACCTGTTGCTGCTGGACGCCGGCCGCGTGCGCGCCGCCGGGCCGCTGCACGCGCTGCTGGCCCGGCCCGACCTGGCCTGGGCCGGGCCGGACGAAGCCGGTGTCGTCATCGACGCCACCGTGGCCGCGCACGACGAGGCCTACGGCCTGAGCCAGGTGCGGTTTGCCGGGGGCACGCTGTGGCTGGGCCGCGTGGCGCGCGAGATCGGTGCGCCGGTCCGCGTGCGCGTGCCGGCACGCGACGTGAGCCTGGTCGTCGAACGACCGGCACGCACGAGCATCCTCAACGTGCTGCCCGGAGTCGTGACCGATGTACATGCCCAGGGCCAGACCGCGACGGTGCGACTGGTCTGTGGCCAATCGGCCGCAGACACGTCCGCCGCACCGCTGCTGGCCCGCGTGACGCGGCGCAGCGCCGAGGCGCTGCAGCTCCATCCGGGCCAGGTTCTCTTTGCCCAGATCAAGAGCGTCTCGCTGATGTAGCGCGCCTCGCGCGCAAGAGTGGATTCAGGCGTGCGGGCCGGGCGGCGCCTTCGGGTCAAGCACCACCGTCACGCCTGCACGGCCGGTGGCTTCGGCCCTGCGGCCTGCGTCTGCTCCAGGTCCACCAGCACACGCAGGACAAGGCGCTGGTCGTCGATCCGGTAGGGCCCCTGGCAGACGCGCACCAGGCGGTCGGCGGCCGCCTGCGCGCCGGCGTCGTCGAGCAGCACCGCCATGCCATGCTCGCCGATGCGTGCCACGTGGTCGGTGGCACGCACCGACGCGCGCAGGCGGTGTGCACAGGCGGCCACCAGCCTGGCCAGCACGGGCGCTTCCAGCGGGTGACCCGGGACCGTGGCCGGCGTCACCGCCACCCGCAGCAGACGGGTCGACCGGCCCAGCCGCCGGCAGCGGCCAGCACGGGGCTCGCGCCAGCCGTCCAGCGCCGACCACGACGACAGCAGCGCGATCGGCCCCGGTGGCGGCACCCGTGCGGCCGCGTCGTTGGAGGCGTTCTGGGCCACGGGTGGCGCCACGGAGCCGGTCTGGCCGGAGACGACGGCGGTGCTGGAGATCGACATGCGTGCGATGCGGGTGGGTGTTGGCGATCGGACAGGCAGGCAGCAAGGGTGAGGGGCCGCCCGGCAGCGTGCGGATCTTTCAACCCTCCCTGATGCGCAGCCAGACGTCCCTCTCTGGGTACAACGCAATGCCGTGGTGAAACCCGACATCCACTGTGCCGCTACAGTGCGCACCGACGCCAAACGACGCCGATGTCCGACATCACGACCTTGCTCCATGCCGCCGGCGCCGGCGATGCCAGCGCGGCCGACCGCGCCTTCGCCCTGCTGTATGCCGAACTCAAGCAGCTGGCGCGCAGCCGTCTGCGCCAGTCCGGAGAACTCACCCTGCTCGACACCACCGCCCTGGTGCACGAGAGCTACCTGCGCATCCAGGCCCAGGGGGACGCCGTGTTCCCGGACCGGGGGCACTTCCTGGCCTACGCGGCCAAGGCCATGCGCACCATCGTGGTGGACACCGTGCGCGCCCGCCTGGCCGAACGCCGCGGCGCCGGCGCCGAGCACCTGGTGCTGGACACGGCGCAGTCCGAGCAGCTGGGCGACCAGCTGATGGCCCACGACGACGAGGTCCTGCGCGTGCACGAGGCGCTGGATGCCCTGGCCGCGGCCGAGCCGCGGCTGGCCCAGGTGGTGGAGCTGCGCTACTTCGGCGGCCTGTCGGAAGCCGAGATCGCGGCCAACCTGGGCCTGACCGAACGCACCGTGCAGCGCGACTGGGCCAAGGCGCGGCTGTTCCTGTCGATGACGCTGCGATGAGCACGTCCGGCGCCGGCGTGGACCCTGCGCGCTGGGCCGCGCTGTCGTCCCGGCTCGACGCGCTGCTGGACCTGCCGCCGGGGCAGCGCGCCCCCTACCTCGACATCCTGCGCGGCGAAGACCCGGCGCTGGCCGACGAACTGGCCGCGCTGCTGGCCAGGATGGCGGCACTGGACGGCACCGACTTCCTGCAGGCCCCGGCCGTGCCGCCAGCGGCCGCGGCCGACACCGGTGCCGCCGGCATGCCCGTGGGCGCCTACACGCTGCAGCGCGAGCTCGGCCGCGGTGGCATGGGCAGCGTCTGGCTGGCGCGCCGCACCGATGGGCGCTACGACGGCCAGGTCGCCATCAAGTTCCTGCAGGCCGCGCTGTTCGGCCACGCGGCCGGCGAACGCTTCGGGCGCGAGGGCCGCATCCTGGGGCGGCTGGACCACCCGTACATCGCCCGCCTGCTCGACGCCGGCCACCTGGGCGGCGACGGCCCGGGCGCCGCGCAGCCCTACCTGGTGCTGGAATACGTCGACGGCGAGCCCATCGACCGCTGGTGCGACCGTCAGGCGCCGGGCCTGGAGGCGCGGATCCGCCTTTTCCTGGACGTGCTGGCCGCGGTGGAGCACGCGCACAACCGGCTGATCCTGCACCGCGACCTGAAGCCGTCGAACATCCTCGTCACGGCGGCTGGCCAGGTCAAGCTGCTCGATTTCGGCATCGCCAAGCTGCTCGACGATGCCGACGACAGCGGCGTCGCCGGTGAGCTCACGCGTCGTGCCGGCCAGGCGTTCACACCCGCCTACGCCGCACCGGAACAGCGCGCCGGTGGCGACGTGACCACCGCCACTGACGTGCATGCGCTCGGGGTGCTGCTGTTCCGCCTGCTGGCCGGCCGCCTGCCCACCGAAGGCACGACGCTGGTGGGCCCGGCCACGGCCGACACGCCGGCACTGCCCCGCCTGTCCACGGCCGCGGTACGCAGCGGCGATGCTGCCGTGCGGCGCCTGGCGCCGGCCCTGCGTGGCGATCTCGACACCGTGGTGGCCAAGGCGCTCAAGCCCGACCCGGCGGCCCGCTACGCCAACGCCGCCGAGTTCGCGGCCGACCTGCGCCGCTGGCTGGCCCACGAGCCGGTGCAGGCCCGGCCCGATGGCTGGGCCTACCGCAGCGCGTGCTTCCTGCGCCGCCACCGCTTCGGCGTGGGCGCCACGGCGCTGGTGCTGCTGGCCCTGGCCGGCGGCGGTCTGGCGGCCTGGCGCGAGGCCCGCGAAGCGCAGCAGCAGCAGGCGCAGGCCGAGGGCCTGATCGAGTTCATGCTCGGCGACCTGCCGGCACGGCTGAAGCCCGTGGGGCGGCTGGACGCGCTGGACGCCGTGGGCGAACGTGCGCTGGCCTACTACGCGGCGCAGGACCCCGACCGGCTGGACGCGGCTTCGCTGGGCCGCCGCGCACGCGCCCTGCACCTGCTGGGCGAGATCGACGAGCAGCGCGGCCGGCTCGACGACGCGGCGCGCCGCTTCGACGAGGCCGAGGCCGCCACCGGGGCCCTGGTGGCGCTGCACCCCGACGACACCCGGCACCTGTTCGAGCATTCGCAGAGCGCCTACTGGGTCGGTTTCATGGCCCGCCGGCGCGGCCAGACGGCGCAGGCGCTGGCCGCCTTCGAGCGCTACCTGGCCCTGGCCGACGAGCTGGTGCGGCGCGAGCCGGGCCAGCTGGACTGGCAGGTCGAGCAGGCCTATGCGGGGCAGAACCTGGGTGTGCTGCTGCTCGAGGGTGGCCAGGCGGCCGCGGCGCTGAAGGCCTTCCAGCGCACGCTGGCGGTCTGGCAGCCCCTGGCCGCGGCGCGGCCGGCGCTGGAACTGGAGCAGGCGAACACCCTGGGCTGGGTGGCCAAGGCCCAGGAGGCGCTGCAGGACTACGATGCGGCCGCCGCGGCCCAGCGCGAGAAGCTCGCGGCGCTGGCCCATGTGCCTGACGCTGCGCGCGACCGCGAAGTGGCCTACCTGGAGGCCAACGCCCATGCCGAGCTGTCCGCGCTGCAGCTGACGCGCGGCGATGCGGCCGCGGCTCTGGCCGAAGCCCGCCAGAGCGATCGCCTGTCCCAGGTGCTGACGGCCGAGGATCCCGACAACATGCTGTGGCTGTCGCAGCAGGCCGCGGCCGGCATCCGGCATGCGGCGGCGCTGCAGGCACTTGGTCAGCCCGACGAAGCCCGCCGCGTGTTGCGCCCGGTGGCCGCGGCGATGCAGCGGCTGCTCAACGAGGCGGAGCCGACGCGGCACACCATCGTCACCCTGCAGGGCCGGTGGCTTCGGCTGCTGGGGGAACTCGAGCCCGGCCCGGCGGCCGCCACCGCCCTCGACGCCTACCTGGCCCTGCTGGACGAACGCGAGGCCGCCGGCCAGGCGCTGGACGCACCGCAGACGCTGGTGGCGGCTGCCGCGGGCCTGACCGCCGGCGACCTGGCACGGCGCCGCGGCGATGCCGGGCGCGCCCAAGCCATCTGGACCGTGGCTGCGCGCAGGCTGCAGCCTGCGGTGCAGCGGCGCAACGCGTCGGCAATGGCCGACCACGGCCTGCTCGCGCTGCGGCTGGGCGACCTGCCGGCGGCGCACGAGGCCCTGGCGCTGCTGCGTGACAGCGCCTACCGGCATCCCGCCCGGCAGGCGCTCGAGGCCGAGTTCGCGGCGCTGCCGGTACCGCGGCCCTGACACGCGGCCCCGGGCCTGCGCTTGGCCGCCCTGCGCGGTGACGCAGACAATGGCCGCGGTGCGCAGAGGCCCACGCCTCGCCTCGCACCGACTCAACCCAGGGAGAACACCATGTCCGATGCCGTCAAGCTCGTCTTCGTCACCGTGTCCGGCGAGAACGTCGTGCGCTGCACGCCCGACCCGGCCGCCGTCAGCGGCAGCAACGTGCTGATCAACTTCCGGCTCGTCACCGACGGCTGGGTCTTCCCGGACAGCGGCGCCGTCGTGGTCAGCCAGCCCGGCAGCAGCTTCCCCTACGCGTCGTGGACGCTGGCACCGCAGTCGGCGGCGCTGCTGGACACGGTGGAGAGCAAGGGCGACTACAGCTACACGGTGACGGTGATGCACCAGGCCAGTGGCCGGCGCCTGAGCATCGACCCGACGATCCGCAACCAGGACTGATCAGAGCCTCCGTAGCAGCGCGTCCCAGCCCGGCCAGTCGGCCGGTGCCAGCGCCGCCTTGCGCAGGCTGCCGCCGGCCGGCGTGCCGGCGGTGAGCGTGTCGATGAAGGCCGCCGGGTCCTCGACCCAGCTGCCGCCCAGCAGCGTGATGCCGCGGGCGAACAGCGGGTCGGGCGGCCCACCCACGCTGGGGCCCACCAGCACCAGGCGTTCGGCCGCGGCGCACTGCGCCAGCACCGGCTCGAGCGTGTGGTTCAGCAGCAGGGTGCCGGTGGCCAGCACCTTGCGGCAGCCGCGCAGTTCCGCCGCGTCCAGCGTCACCCGCACGCCGTCGCGCTCGCCCACCAGGTCTTCGCGCAGTTCCAGCACCACCACCTGCGCGCCCGCCGCGGTGAGCCGCGGCAGCAGCGGCGTGAAGTGGCCGACCATGCCGATGGTCTCGCCCGGCTGCGGGTCGAGCTGGCCCAGGCTGTCGCGGCTGCTCGGCGGCACGAACCCGGCTCGCGTGCACAGGCAACGCGTGAGCGCGTTGACCGCGGCAAAGCCGATCGTGCGCACCAGCGTGCTGCCGCTGGCATAGCCCTGCGCGACGACCAGCGGATCGTCGCCGGCCTGAAGATGACTGGCCGCATGGGCCGTCAGCTGGGCCCAGGTGTCGCCCAGCAGCACGTAGGACAGGCCCAGCGAGCCGTCCTCGAGTTCCAGCGCGCAGAACTCGCCGCGCATGCCGCCCGGCGGCGGGGGCGGCGGCAGGTGCAGCGCCTTCACGCGCGGCAGTGGCGCCCGGCCCGCGAAGGCCTGCAGCAGCGCCAGCGATTCGGTGACGTAGCCCGGTGCGTTCATGTCGGCGTGTGTCTGGCGGCGCGCGACGAGAGCGCGCCCGGAAAGTACAGCGCCGTCAGGCTCTTGCTGTGCACCGGCGAGAATCCCTGTGCCTCGGCACCCTGGGCTGCGTCGGCGTGGCGGCGCCAGTCGCGCACCCAGTGGATGGCGTCGCAGGTCTCCAGCAGGCCGAGCGTCTCGCGGTCGCCCACCAGCACGCCCTGCACGCGCAGGCCGAAGCGCGCGCGGGCGTCGTCCAGTTGCGCCAGCGTCTGCGGCGTGCAGCCGAACTCGCCGTCGCTGACGATCAGCAGGTCGGCGCTGCGCCAGCGCGCGTCGTGCACCGACTGCACGGCGCGTTCGATGGGGGCCTGCACGTCGGTGCCGCCGTCGAAGCCCTGGCCCATCAGGTCCAGCAGTGCTTCCAGGCCGGCGGCGCCACGGCCCAGGTCGCGTTCGAACAGTTCGCCCGGGCCGCCGAAGGCGATCAGCCGGCAGCCGCGCCCGGCGGCGTGGGCGGCGCGCAGCGCGGCGATGACCACGGCCTTGGCGATGTTCTCCGGCGCGCCGCGCATCGAGCCGGAAGTGTCCAGGCACAGCAGGATGGGGCCGCGGTCCAGCGGCGCGGCCGCACGGTCCGCGGCCGCCGCTTGCGGGCGGGCCAGGGGGTCGGGGCGCCAGTCGGTCAGTATGGCCTCGGTCTGCCAGGCCAGCAGCCGCGCCTCGGCCTGGCGCGCGCGCCACAGGCGGGCGCCGACCGGGTGCCGCAGCAGCACGGCCTCGGCCGGCAGCATGCGGTCCAGGCGGCCGGAGAAGTGCACGCCGGTGACCTCGCCGGGCGCATCGGGGAGGCGCGTCTCCACCGCGCGCAGCGGGCGCGGCCGGCACGCGGCCGGGTCCAGGTCGGGCGCGGGCGGCGCCTGCACGCTGCGCTCGGCGCGGCCCAGGGCCTGGATCAGCGCCACCAGCGCCGGCAGCTGCGCCAGGCGCTCGGCGGCGCGGCGTGCCAGCTGCCAGGGGCGGCTGCGCAACTGGCCGCGCAGCGCGTCCCAGCGCAGGTGGGCCAGATCACCCAGGCCCTGGAGCAGGGCCAGATCCTCTTCCAGGCCGGTGGTCTGCTCGTCCCATGCCGCGCGGAACTCGTCGCGCACCTGGGCGATGGCCGCTGCGCGCGTCTGCCGCGGCTGCAGGTCGACGAGGCGGTCCAGGTGCCACAGCAGGGTGCGCAGCACCTGCTCGGCCAGGTCGGGCACGCCCTGGCACAGCGCGGGCAGGCCCAGCTCGCCCACCACACGGCGCAGCGGTGGCGTGGCCTCGGGGTCGCCGAAGTCCAGCGCGGCGGGCGGCAATTCGCCCGCTTGCAGCGCCGTGAGCCAGGCGCGGGTGTCGTCCAGCCGGCGGCCGCGCTCGCCGGCCGACGTGGTCAGCGCCGGCAGCCACAGCGTGCGCGGCAGGGCCGGCAGGCGGTCGTAGGGCGCGTCGAGGTTCACGCGCCGACGTCGACCGCGGCCGGCGTCACCGCCGGCAGCGTGTCGTCCTGTGGCTGGGCGGCGAAACCGGCGCGGGTGGCGGCCAGCCGCGCCAGCAGGGTGTCCAACACGGCCAGCGTGTGCGCATGCGCAGCCTGCCAGCGCGCGGCCAGCCCCGGCGGCAGCCACACCCGGCCGGCGAGGCGGGTGGCCAGCGCCTGCGCCTGCGCCGCCACGTCACCGCGGGCGGTGCTGGCCTGGGCGGCGATCTGGTCGATCTGGTCCAGCCGCGCCTGCACATGCACCGGGCTCCAGCGGCGGCGCAGCCGGTCTTCCAGCGTGGCGGAGACGATGCGCAGCATGCCGCCGTCCCCCTCCGCGCCACCGATCGACCGCGCCAGCGCCAGCTTGCCGGCCGCGTCGTCGCCTTCAGCGCCGTCGGCCGGCGCCATCTGCTCCACCTGCAGCTGCATCTCGAAGGCCTCGACCGCGCGCGTGAGCCAGGGGGCGTCCTGCGGCACCGCCTGGGCGATCTCGGCATCCACCCAGGCCTGCAGCGCCGGCACCTGCGCCGGGCCGGCGGCGGCCACGTAGGGGGCGGTCCACAGGTCCAGCGCATCGGTGGTGGATCGGCCCTCGGTGGCCGCGGCGGTGCGCAGCAGGTCCATCCACTGGCGCCAGCGGCGGTCCGACAGTGGCTGGCCGTCGGCCGCCAGGCGCGTGCGCAGGGCGGCGCAGGCGGCCAGCAGGTCTTCACCCAGGGCCACGGCCGACGCCGCCTGGGCCACGGCGGCGCGCTCGGCGGTGGTGAGCGGCTGTGTCACGTTGACACAGCCGGCGTCCAGTTGCAGCAGGGCCGCGAAACTCTCGTCGGCCACCGGGGCCACCGGCACGCGCACCAGGAACCGGTCGTGGAAGGCCAGCAGCGCCTCGTCGGCCGGCCCCTCGTTGCTGGCGCCGACCACACACACCAGCGGCACCGGCAAACGGCCGCTGCCGTTGTCGAACACACGCTCGTGCAGCAGCGTCAGCAGCGCGTTCAGGATGGCGGAGTTGGCCTTGTAGACCTCGTCGAGGAAGGCCACGCCGGCGGTCGGCAGGAAGCCGGCGGTCAGGCGCTCGTAGCGGTCTTCCTCCAGCGCCTTCAGCGACAGCGGGCCGAACAGCTCCTCCGGCGTGGAGAAGCGCGTGAGCAGGCGCTCGAACCAGGGCGCGTCGGCAAAGGCCTGCTGCAGCCGCCGCGCGAGTTCGCTCTTGGCCGTGCCGGGCGGGCCGAGCAGCAGCACGTGCGCACCGGTCAGTGCCGTCAGCAGCATCAGCCGCACCGCGGCCTCGCGTTCCAGCAGGCCGGCGCTCAGCGCGTCGAGCAGGGCATGCAGGCGGGTGGGCGTCGGCAGGGCCATACGCCCATTGTCGCGGCGCCAGGGCCCGCGGCGGCCCTGCGGGTTGACCCCGATCTGACCCGGCGCAAGCGCATGCGGTATCTTCCCTGCACCATGCGCCAGCGCGGTATCCACCTCCAGTACAGCTTCCAGGCCGGCGGCCAGTCGGGCGCCGACGTGCAGAACCCGCTGTTCGACCTGCTCAGCGCGGTGCGCGACCACGGCTCAATCCAGCACGCAGCCAACGCGCTGGGTGCGTCGTACCGCCACACCTGGGGCCAGCTGAAACACTGGGAGGACGTGATGGGCGAGAAGCTCGTCACCTGGGCCCAGGGCCAGCCGGCGCGGCTGACACCCTTTGCCGACCGCCTGCTGTGGGCCGAGAGCCGGGCGCGCACGCGCATGACGCCGCACATCGAGGCCCTGCGTGCCGAACTGGAACACGTGCTGGCCGAGGCGCTGGACGGGTCCCAGCAGGTGCTGGCGGTGCACGCCAGCCACGACCTGGCGCTGCCGTTGCTGCGCCAGCGTGCCGGCGCCAGCCATGGCCTGCACGTGGACCTGCGCTTTGCCGGCAGCATGGACGCGCTGCGGTCGCTGGCAGAAGGCCGCTGCCTGGTGGCCGGCTTCCACGTGCCGCCGCTGGAAGGCCGGCATGCGGTGTTCGCCGCCGGGCTCAAGCCGCTGCTCAAGCCGGGCCGCCACAAGCTCATCGGCGCCATGCGCCGCACCCAGGGCCTGATGGTGGCCAAGGGCAACCCGCTGGCGCTGCGCCAGCTGGCCGACTTGCCGGCGCACGGTGCGCGCTTCGTGCAGCGCCAGCCGGGCTCGGGCACGCGGCTGCTCACCGACCACCTGTGTGCCGTCGAGGGCATCGGCGAGGCCGCCTGGCAGAGCTGCGCCGGCATCGTCGAGGACAGCCACGTGGCGGTGGCCGCCGCGGTGGCCAGCGGCCTGGGCGATGCCGGCATCGGCATCGAGGCGGCGGCGCGTGCCTTCGGCCTGGGCTTCGTGCCGCTGATCGAGGAGGACTACTTCCTCGTCTGCCTGGCCGACACGCTGGAGCACCCCGCGGTGCAGTTGCTGCGCCAGGCCCTGGCCAGCCCGGCCTGGCGCGACGCGCTGGCCACGCTGCCGGGCTACACGCCGCATCAGGCCGGCGAGGTGCTGTCGCTCACGCGCGCGCTGCCCTGGTGGCACTTCAAGACGCCCAGGCCGTCGCACCGTTCGGATTCCGGAGACCGCTGATGGACAACATCGACCTGCAGGTCATGCGCCAGGTGGCGCAATGGCACGCCGACGGCCACGGCGTGGTCATGGCCACGATCACCCGCACCTGGGGCTCGGCGCCGCGGCCGCCGGGCAGCATCGTGGCCATCCGCGACGACGGGCTGATCACCGGCTCGGTCTCCGGCGGCTGCATCGAGGACGACCTGATCGACAAGGCCCGCCAGGGCGTGCTGGCCGAAGGCCGGCCGCGCGTGGTGCGCTACGGCATCGACGCCGACGCCGCGCACCGCTTCGGCCTGCCCTGCGGCGGCCTGATCGAGCTGGTGCTGGAGCCGGTGGCGGCGCACACGCAGATGCCCGTGCTGCTGGAGCGCCTGCAGCGTGGCGAACGCGTGCGCCGCGTGCTGGACATCGCCAGCGGGGCCGTCACCCTGGAAACCGCCGGCGACACCGATGAGCTGCAACTCACCGACACGACGCTGACCACCCACCTGGGCCCGCACTGGCGGCTGGTGATCATCGGCGCCGGCCAGATGACGCAGTACCTGGCGGAGATGTCGCGCGCGCTGGACTACCAGGTCGTCGTCTGCGACCCGCGCGAGGAATACGCCGACATCTTCGCCGTCGACGGCGTGACGCTCCGCCGCGAGATGCCCGACGACCTGCTGCAGGCGCTGAAGATCGACGGCCACACGGCGGTGATCGCGCTCACGCACGACCCCAAGCTCGACGACCTGGCGCTGATGGAGGCGCTGGCCTCGTCGGCGTTCTACGTGGGCGCCATCGGCTCGCGCGCCAACCAGGCCAAGCGGCGCGAGCGGCTGAAGGAGCACTTCGGCATGACCGACGCCCAGCTCGACCGCCTGCATGGCCCGGTGGGGCTGAAGAATGGCGCGCGCACGCCGCCGGAGATTGCCATCAGCATCCTCGCTGAGCTGACCGCGGTGCGCTACGGCTACCGCATCGACGCGCCGGTGGCGGTGCGGGCGCAGGCGGTGATGGAAGTCGGCTGCGTCAGCTGAAGCTGGCGCGGCGGCGGCGAGCGGCACCCACCAGCAACGCCAGCCCGCCGCCGACCATCAGTGCACTTGCCGGCTCGGGCACCGCGCTGACCTGCAGGCCGTCGATGCGCAGCATGAGGTTCACGCTCGCGTGGCCGTCGGCCGGGCGCAGGTCGCAGCCGCCCAGCACCGGCACGGCCTGCAGGCAGGTCAGCGTCAGCCCGCTGGCGGCCTGGGCAAAGGCCGTGCTGTCCAGCGTGAGGCCGAACTGCTCGCCGGGCTGCAGCACGGCACTGCGGAACGACAGCGTGGTGCTGCCGCTCTGCGTGAAGTCCAGGGTGCCGCTGTCGGCACCGCCCAGCGGGTAGTGCTGGCGCCAGGCGACGCTGGCGTGGGCTTGGGCCAGCCAGTCCAGGTCGCCACCGGTAGGCACCCAGATGCCTTCGAAGTCCACGCGTTCGACGATGACGGCGTCGATGATCACGTCGAAGGACAGCGTACCGGGCGCCGTGCCGGCATTGAAGAACTGGGCGGACCACTGGCTCTGCAGCTGGCTGAAGCTGGTTGCGGGGTCGGGCCCGACCGCCGCGTACAGAAGCGTGCTGCCATCGGCCGCGAGCAGCCCACCTTCGCTGCGCCAGGTGACGCTGTTGTCGAAGCCGGTGGACTCGCCCGAGGTGTGGGGCTGTGCCCACAGGCCGAGATCCACCGTGCCGTGGCCGTCTGAACCGCCGGCGCTGGCGCCGAGGGTCCCGGTGACGATGCTGCCCGGTGCCGCGGCCTGGGCCAGGCCGCAGAAGGCCAGGCCGGCCACCAGGGTGGCGAGGCCAGGACGATTCGTCGATGCAGGCGCGTGGGGCATGGGGCGGCTTCCGTGCTGTGGTGTCGCGCCGCAGTCTGCGCAGCGCATCGGCACCTGCCCATCCCCCGCCCCGATGGCACGCGTCGCGCGCGATCTCGTATCGCGCGCGCGGTGTCGCCGGTGTCGCCGGTGTCGCGTTTGGCCGATCAGCCCTTCGTCCAGAACACGTAGTCGGCCTGGTAGCGCACGATCTCCTTGGCCCCCATGCGGCTGGCGTCGCAGGTGGTGGCCGGCGCCACGCCGCCGCGTGTGGCCAGGCGCTGCACGTGGGTCACGCCCTGCATGCGGCCGGCGCCGGTGGCCGGGTTGGCTTCCACCAGCTGCAGCGGGATGTTGCCGTCGCCACCCGGCGCCACGGCCAGCTGCTTGCCGGTGATGGCCGAGCCATCGGCGGCCTGCCAGGTGGCCGGCGGGCCGAAGTAGCGGCCGATGCGCTGGCCGTCGCGGCCGCGCAGTTCGGCGTCCGGGCCTGCGAAGACCCAGGCGTGGGCGCCGTCCTTGGTGCGGCACTCGTAGGTGATCTCGCCGACGCCCACCGTCTCCAGCGCCACCTTGTGGCCGGCGGGCACGCGCACCGGCTCGGGCACGGCCATGCCGCCATGGGCGGCGGCGAAGGCGGTGGCCGCCAGGGCGGCCAGGGACAGCGCCGCCGCAGCGGGCACGAAGGAACGAAGCGTCAGGGACATGGGCATCTCCAGGGTTGAAGTGCGGCGCCGACGGCGCCGTCCCCACCCCTTACGCAGCCGCCGCGCCGGCGGATGCAGCGATGCCGAAGATGGGCGGATCAGGCCGTGAAGGCCTGGATCCCGGTGATCGCGCGGCCCAGGATCAGCGCGTGGATGTCGTGCGTGCCCTCGTAGGTGTTCACCACCTCCAGGTTCACCAGGTGGCGGGCGACGCCGTACTCGTCGCTGATGCCATTGCCACCCATCATGTCGCGCGCGGTGCGGGCGATGTCCAGCGCCTTGCCGCAGCTGTTGCGCTTCATGATGCTGGTGATCTCCACCGCTGCCGTGCCCTCGTCCTTCATCCGGCCCAGGCGCAGGCAGCCCTGCAGGCCCAGGGTGATCTCGGTGAGCATGTCGGCCAGCTTCTTCTGCACCAGCTGGTTGGCGGCCAGCGGGCGGCCGAACTGTTTGCGGTCCAGCACGTACTGGCGGGCGCGGCGGTAGCAGTCCTCGGCCGCGCCCATCGCGCCCCAGGCGATGCCGTAGCGCGCGCTGTTCAGGCAGGTGAACGGGCCCTTGAGGCCGCGCACCTCGGGGAAGGCGTTCTCCTCGGGCACGAACACCTGGTCCATCACGATCTCGCCGGTGAGGCTGGCGCGCAGGCCCACCTTGCCGTGCACCGCCGGCGCGCTCAGCCCCTTCATGCCCTTCTCGAGGATGAAGCCGCGGATGGCGCCGCTGTCGTCCTTGGCCCAGACGACGAAGACATCGGCGATCGGGCTGTTGGTGATCCACATCTTCGCGCCGCTCAAGCTGTAGCCACCGGGCACGCTTTTCGCGCGCGTGATCATGCTGCCAGGGTCGCTGCCGTGGTCGGGCTCGGTCAGGCCGAAGCAGCCGATCCATTCGCCGCGCGCCAGCTTGGGCAGGTACTTCTGCTTCTGCGCCTCGGTGCCGAAGGCGTTGATCGGCACCATCACCAGCGAGCTCTGCACGCTCATCATGCTGCGGTAGCCCGAATCCACGCGCTCGACCTCGCGCGCGATCAGGCCGTAGCTCACGTAGTTCAGCCCGGCGCCGCCATAGGCCTCGGGGATGGTGGGGCCGAGCAGGCCGATCTCGCCCATCTCGCGGAAGATGGAGGGGTCGGTGGTCTCGTTGCGGAAGGCCAGCTGCACGCGCGGCAGCAGCTTGCCCTGGCAGTAGTCCTGCGCGGCGTCGCGGATGGCGCGCTCGTCTTCGGTGAGCTGCCCGTCCAGGTGCAGGGCGTCGTCGGCATCGAATTTCATGTCAGTACCGCCCGGCCGTTCCGAAGGTACTGACAGCCCCCTCGGGGGGCAGCGAACGAAGTGAGCGTGGGGTTTTCATGTCATTCCTCGTCGAATACGGCGGCAAGTCTAGTTGCCCTGGAACACGGGCGTCTGCTTCGCCGCGAAAGCCTCGTAGGCGCGGCGGAAGTCGTTCGTGAGCATGCAGAGGGCCTGGGCCTGGGCCTCGGCCTCGATGGCCTGCTCCAGCGTCATGGCCCACTCGTGGTGCAGCATGGTCTTGGTGATGCCGTTGGCGAAGGTCGGCCCGGCCACCAGGTCCCGGGCCATGGCCTGGGCGTCGGCCAGCAGGGCGTCGGGCTCCACCAGACGGTTGAACCAGCCCCAGCGTTCTCCCTCGTCGCCTTTCATCGCGCGGCCGGTGTAGAGCAGCTCACTGGCGCGGCCCTGGCCGATGAGGCGCGGCAGGATGGCGCAGGCGCCCATGTCGCAGCCGGCCAGGCCCACGCGGTTGAACAGGAAGGCGGTCTTGCTGCGCGCCGTGCCCAGGCGCAGGTCCGACGCCATCGCGACGATGGCGCCGGCCCCGGCGCACACGCCGTCCACCGCGGCCACGATGGGCTGCGGGCAGCCGCGCATGGCCTTGACCAGGTCGCCGGTCATGCGCGTGAACATCAGCAGTTCCGGCGCCGGCAGCTGCAGCAGCGGGCCGATGATCTCGTGCACGTCGCCGCCGCTGCAGAAGTTGCCGCCGGCCCCGGTGACCACCACCGCGTGCACGTCGTCGGCGTGTTTCAGGGCGCCGAAAAGGTCGCGCAGTTCGGCGTAGCTGGCGAAGGTGAGTGGGTTCTTGCGCTCGGGGCGGTTGAGCGTGATGGTGGCCACGCCGGCGTCGCATTGCCAGCTGAAGTGTGTGGCGGCGTAGCCGGCCAGCGGGCGGCGGTTGCCCTGCTGCAGGGCGGCGAGGTGGG
Source organism: Rubrivivax albus (assembly GCF_004016515.1). Classification (GTDB taxonomy): domain Bacteria; phylum Pseudomonadota; class Gammaproteobacteria; order Burkholderiales; family Burkholderiaceae_C; genus Rubrivivax; species Rubrivivax albus. Next base: position 231,251 of record NZ_SACT01000007.1, on the reverse strand, counting down.
TGTCATGGTCGCTCATGGGGTCTCCGTCGGCATCGTCACGCGCAGCCGGCCAAGCAGGCCGTGCAGCGTGCTGCGCTCGGTGGTATTCAGGCCGCCGAGCAGTTCGATCACCCAGCCTTCGTGCACCGCGGCCATACCTTCGAAGGCGGCCCGGCCGGCGGGCGTCAGGCGTAGCAGGAAGGCGCGCCGGTCTTCCGGCGACTGCTCGCGCTGCACGTAGCCTTCCTGCTCCAGCTGGTCGGTCAGGCCGGTGATGCTGCCGCCGGTGACCATCAGGTGCCGCGAAAGCTCGTTCATGCGCAGGCCTTCGGGGTGGCGATGCAACTGCGCCAGGTAGTCGAAGCGCGGCAGCGTGGTGTCGAACTGCGTGCGCAGACGGCGTCGGATCTCGGTCTCGATCTGTGTGGCGGTGGCCAGCAGGCGCAGCCACAGCTTGAGGCTGGCGTGATCGTTCTCCGCCGCACGGGCCTCGTGGCCGGCGTCACGCTGGCCGTCCAGGCCCTGCACCAGGCGCAATGGCTTGTTCACATGACTTCTCCGCCGCTGACCGAAACGCATTGTCCGTGCACCGCCGCCGCACCGTCGCTGCACAGCCAGGCCACGGCGTCGGCCACTTCCTCGGGGCACACCAGGCGGCCCTGCGGGTTGTGGCGGGTGAACTCGGCCATGGCATCGGCTTCGGTGCGGCCGGTCTTGTCGACGATGCGCTGCACGCTGTCGGCGACGATGTCGGTGTCGGTGAAGCCAGGGCACACCGCGTTGACGGTGATGCCGGTGGCCGCCACCTCCAGCGCTAGCGAGCGCGTGAGGCCGACCACGCCGTGCTTGGCGGCCGCATAGGCGCTGCAGTAGGCATAACCGCGCTGGCCGGCCGTGCTGGCGACGTTGACGATGCGGCCGGCACCGGCGGCACGCATGTCGGCCAATGCCTCGCGCGTGCACAGGAAGGTGCCGGTGAGGTTGACCGCGAGCATGCGCGCCCACAGCGCGTCGTCGGTCCTGTGCAGCGGCGCGGTGGCGGCCTGGCCGGCGTTGTTGACCAGCACCTGAACCGGGCCGAAGCGGGCGCGCGCCGCTGCAAAGACCGCGGCCACCTGCGCCGGGTCGCTCACGTCGCCGGCGACGGCCAGGGTGTCGGTCGGCAGGGTCGCCGCAAAGGCCTGCAGCGCCGCGCCGTCGCGGCCGGTCAGCGTCAGCCGCATCCCTTCGGTAGCCAGGCGGCGCGCGATGGCCGCGCCGATGCCACGCCCGCCCCCGGTGATCAGCGCGTGCCGCGTCATGTGCTGGCCGCCTTGGCGCGCTGGAACAGCGCTTCCATCTGCGACTTGCCGCTGAGGTAGGGCTTGGGCCAGTCGATGGCGGTGTAGCCGATCTTGGCCGCCTCGGTCAGCGTCCAGGCCGGGTTGGCCAGGTGCGGGCGGGCCACGGCGCAAAGGTCGGCGCGGCCGCTGGCGATGATGCTGTTGACGTGGTCTGCCTCGCTGATGGCGCCCACCGCCATGGTCGGGATGCCGGCCTCCTGGCGGATGCGGTCGGCGAACGGTGTCTGGTACATGCGGCCGTAGGTCGGCCTCTGTTCGGCGCTCACCTGGCCGGAGCTGCAGTCGATCAGGTCCGCCCCGGCGGCCTTGAAGGCGCGGGCGATCTCCACCGCGTCGGCTGGCGTGATGCCGCCCTCGACCCAGTCGTGCGCGGAGATGCGCACCGAGATCGGTAGTTGATCGGGCCAGGCGGCGCGCACGGCGGCGAAGACCTCCAGCGGGAAGCGCAGCCGTTTGGCCAGCGTGCCGCCGTAGTCGTCGTCGCGGCGGTTGGTCAGCGGCGAGATGAAGCTGGACAGCAGGTAGCCGTGCGCGCAGTGCAGCTCCAGCCAGTCGAAACCGGCCTCGGCGGCGCGGCGCGTGGCGGCCACGAAATCGTCGCGCACGCGGTCCATGTCGGCACGGGTCATGGCCCTCGGCACCTGGCCATCGTGCAGGTAGGGCAGGGCGGACGCCGCCAGCAGGGGCCAGTTGTCCGCGGGCAAGGGCCGGTCGGCACCGGTGTGGTCCCACGGTGCGTTGGTGGAGCCTTTGGGTCCGGCATGCCCGATCTGGATCGCGATCTTCGCGTCCGTCTCGCGGTGCACGTAGTCGACGATGCGCGTCCAGGCGTCACGCTGTGCGTCGTTCCACAGGCCGGGGCAGCCGGGGGTGATGCGGGCGTCGGGGCTGGTGCAGGTCATCTCGGCCACCACCATCGCCGCGCCACCCATGGCGCGGGCGCCCAGGTGCACCAGGTGGTACTCGCCGGGCAGGCCATCGCTGCAGCGGTACTGCGCCATCGGCGAAACCACCACGCGGTTCTTCAGCGTGATGCCGCGCAGGTGCCAGGGCGTGAACATCGGCGGCACGGCCAGCTGGCCGTCGAGCCCGGCGCGCTGCGCCAGCCAGCGTTCGTAGCCCTCCAGCCAGCCGGCGTCGCGCAGGCGCAGGTTCTCGTGGCTGATGCGTTGGCTGCGCGTGAGCAGGCTGTACATGAACTGCTCGGGCTCCAGCGTGTCGCAGTAGCGCTGGCCACAGACCTCGAACCACTCCATCGCGTTCCAGGCCGCGTTCTGCAGGCGCAGCACGTCGATGCGGCGGTGGGCCTGGTACTCGGCCAGCAGCGCGGGCATGTTCGCCGCCGCATCCGGCGTCTCCTTGAACAGCCGCGTGAGCTCGATCGCGTCCTCGATGGCCAGCTTGGTGCCCGAGCCGATGGCGAAGTGCGCGGTGTGCACCGCGTCGCCCATCAGCACCACGTGGCTGCGGCCGTTGTGCAGCGACCATTGTTCGCAGGTCACGCGCTGGAAGTTCAGCCACGCGCTGCCGCGCAGGTGGCGCGCGTTGCTCAGCAGCTTCTCGCCCTGCAGGTTGGCGGCGAAGAGGTTCTCGCAGAAGGCGATGGAATCGTCGACGCCCGCCTTGTCCAGCCCGTGGGCCAGCCACACGTGCTCAGGACACTCGACGATGAAGGTGGCCGTCTCTTCGTCGAACTTGTAGACATGGGCCTGGAACCAGCCGTGCTCCGTCTTCTCGAACAGGAAGGTGAAGGCGTCGTACTGCTTCTTCGTGCCCAGCCAGATGTAGCGGTTGGGGCGGGTGACGATGTCGGGCCGGAACACCGCGGCTTGCTTCGTGCGGATGCGCGAATTGATGCCGTCGCTGGCCACGATGAGGTCGGCGTCGGGGTAGTCGGCATCGCTGTCGGCCTCGGTCTCGAAGACCAGCTTCACGCCCAGAACCTCGCAGCGCGCCTGCAGGATGTTGAGCAGCTTCTTGCGCCCGATGCCCACGAAGCCATGGCCGCCGCTGCGGATGGTGCGGCCCTTGAAGTGCAGCTCGATGTCGTCCCAGTGGTTGAAGGCCTGCTCGATCTCGGCGGCGGTGGGCGCGTCCCACAGGCGCATGTTGTCCATCGTCGCGTCGGAGAACACCACGCCCCAGCCGAAGGTGTCGTAGGGCCGGTTGCGCTCGACGACGGTGATGTCGTGCGACGGGTCGAGCTGCTTCATCAGCAGTGCAAAGTACAGGCCGGCGGGGCCGCCGCCGATGCAGACGATGTTCATCCGGGTCTCCCGAGGTCGGGTAGATACTTTAGATCTAAAGTGTTTTGGAGACAAGCGCTGCAACGATCCCGCGGGCAGGTGGACGCGGGCTCGTTCACTGGCGCCAGAATGTGGCCACGACTGCCCGAGGCCCGACCTTGTCCACCGCGCCGACCTTGAGCCCGGCGGCATTGCCGTCCGACGACGATGCCGCCATCGCCGCGCTGCGGCAGCTGCAGACCTTGCCGCATGCGCAGGCCCAGCCGGTGCTGCGGCACCTGGTCGTGCAGGCGCGCGATGCCGGTCGCGCCCGGGTGCAGGGGCATGCGCTGTGCCTGCTGGCGCGAAGTCTCGGCCTGGCCGACGACGTGCCGGCGGCCGAGGCCGCGGCGTCGGAGGCGCTGGCGGTGTTCGAAGCGCTGGGCGACGCGGGCGGGCAGGCCACGGCGCGCAATGCGGTGGCCATGCTGCGCTTCGCGCAGGGCGACCATGCCGCCGCGCTGGACCAGCTGACCCAGGCGCTGGCACTCGCACGGCCCCAGGGCGATGCGGGTGTGCTGTGCGGCCTGCTCAACGGCCTGGGCACGGCATTGAACGCGGTGGGCGACCCGCAGGGTGCAGCGCTGGCCTACGAGGAGTGCATGGCGCTGCTGCCGCCGGACCCTTCCGACCTGCGCCACATCGGCGTGCGCCACAACCTGGCGATGGCGCTGGCCTGCTGGGCCGAGCGCGACCGTGACGCCGGCGTGCCGTCGTCAGCCTGGATGCCGCGTGCCGAGCAGGCCGTGCAACTGGCCGAGTCCAGCATGGCCGACGGGCTGGCCGCCGGGCACGGCGAGGTGCTGTCGGGGCAGGATTCGCTGGCGCTGGCGCTGCTGATGGCCGGCCAGCCGGCACGTGCGCTCGAGGTGCTGGAGCGGCCCGAGGTCAAGGCAGCCGAGCGGGTGAGCACGCTCGACGCACTGCACCTGTCACGCACACGGGCCCGTGCACTGACCGAACTCGGGCGCCTGACGGAGGCCGTGGCGGTGTGCGAAGCGGCGCTGCGGCAGGCGCGTGCCATGGGCACGGAACTGCACACCGACGCGATCCTGCTGACCCTGTCGCTCGCGCACGAGGCCGCAGGCGACCATCGGCAGGCGCTCGCGGCACATCGGCAGTTCCACGCGGCGCGCGAGCGTCTGGTGTTCGAGCGTGCGCAGCGCAGTGCACGCACCATGGCCGCGCAGGTGGATCTGGTGCGCGCACAGCGCGAGTCCCGGCTCGACCCGCTGACCGGCATCGCCAACCGGCGCGGCTTCGTGGAGCGTGCGCTGGCGCGGCTGTCGCGTGCACGCGCGGACGTGGCCGTGTCGCTGCTCTTGATCGACATCGACCACTTCAAGCAGGTCAACGACACGCAGGGCCACGCGGCAGGCGACCAGTTGCTGTGTGCGCTGGCCGACGTGCTGCGCGCGAGCTGTCGTGGCACCGAGCCGCCGGCGCGGCTGGGTGGCGACGAGTTCGTCGTGCTGGTGGAAGGCGGCCCGCGCGAGGCGCATGCGCTGGCGCAGCGTGTGCGCGATGCGCTCGGCCGGCTTCGCGCGCAGGCGACGGTCGATGACGCGGCCGTGCCTGCCTGCACGGTGAGCATCGGCCTGGCCACTGTCGTCGGCCCGTGCGCACTCGATGCGCTGATGTCGCGCGCCGACAGCGCGCTCTATGCGGTCAAGCACGGTGGCCGCGATGGCGTGGCCGAGGCGGCGGTGTCCTGATTCGCGCAGCTTCGTCGCATCGGTTGACCACGGCGTGGCATGAAAGCCGCGTTTCGAGCGCGAAAAGCGCGATTTCTGCGGCCCTCGGTGCTTCAAAACGGCGCAGAAGTGCCTAGAATTCGCATGCTCGCTGAAACGAGCGAACTCCATCTAAAAGGACAGACACTCATGGCAACTGCGAAGAAGGCGGCTGCGCCCGCCAAGAAGGCCGCGAAGGCGGCTCCCGCGAAGAAGGCGGCTCCGGCGAAGAAGGCCGCCGCCCCGAAGGCCGCCAAGGCTGCAGCCCCCAAGGCCGCACCGAAGGCGATCAAGACGGTGTTCAACAAGACCAGCCTGGCCGCCCACCTGGCCGAACTGGCCGCCGTCGAGGTCAAGCACGTCAAGTCGGTGCTGGCCTCTCTGGAGAGCACCATCGCCGCCTCGCTGAGCAAGAAGGGCCTGGGTTCGTTCACGATGCCTGGCCTGTTCAAGGTCAGCGTGAACCACGTGCCGGCCAAGAAGGCGCGCAAGGGCATCGACCCGTTCACCAAGCAAGAGCGCATGTTCGCCGCCAAGCCGGCCAGCGTGAAGGTTAAGGTCCGCCCGATGAAGAAGCTCAAGGACGCTGCGTCGAGCTGATCGACCGGCATCCCTGCCAACGGCCGCCTCCGGGCGGCCGTTTTTCTTGGGAGGTCGACTGCGGCTCCCGCGGTCACGGGCGCTCGGTCGTATGGGCAGGTGTGGAACGGTCGGCAGGGGCTCCTTGACTTCCGTCGCACTCACGGCCTCGCAGAGCTCGGCCGCTTCGGCAGGCAGAAAACAGTCCGCAGGGACTGTTCAACTTCCACCGCACCCACGGCCTCGCAGAGCTCGGCCGCTTCGCCAGACGTAGAACAGTCCGCAGGGACTGTTCTACGTCCTGGCTCAGCCATTGCTGCCGGCGCGGACCTCTTCGATGGTGGTCACGCCATCGAGCACCTTCTCGATGCCGTCCTGCCGCAGCGTGCGTAGGCCCTCGGCCATCGCCGAGTTCAGGATCTCCTCGGCGCGGGCGCCGGTCTGGATCTGCCGCTTGATGGTGCGCGTCACCGTCAGCAGTTCGTGCAGCGCGGCGCGGCCCTTGAAGCCGGTGTGGTCGCAGGCGCTGCAGCCCGGCGCATGGTGGAAGTGCAGCCGGCCGTCCTGCGCATGGCGCGCGGTCCAGTCGGCCAGCAGGTCGGCCTTGGCCGGCCGGTGGTCGGCATCGGGCCACACATGCAGCCAGTCCTCGGCCAGTTCGTCCACCTCGGCCTCGGTGGCCGGGCGCGACTGCAGGCACTTGGGGCACAGCCGCCGCACCAGGCGCTGCGCCAGCACACCCAGCAGCGAGTCGGCGAAGTTGAACGGGTCCATGCCCATGTCGAGCAGCCGGGTCACGGTCTCGGCCGCGCTGTTGGTGTGCAGCGTGGACAGCACCAGGTGGCCCGTGAGCGACGCCTCGATGGCGGTCTGCGCAGTCTCCTGGTCGCGGATTTCGCCGACCATGATCACGTCCGGGTCGGCACGCAGGAAGGCGCGCAGCGCCTTGGCGAAGGTCCAGTCGATGCGCGGGTTCACCTGCACCTGGCGCAGGCCGCTCTGCGTGATCTCCACCGGATCCTCGGCCGTCCAGATCTTGCGGTCGGGGGTGTTGATGAACGACAGCGCCGAGTGCAGCGTGGTGGTCTTGCCCGAGCCGGTGGGTCCGACGCACAGCACCATGCCGTAGGGGCGTTTCATCACCGACTTCAGGCCGTCGAGATTGGCGGCGCTGAAACCCAGCTGCTCCAGCGGCTGCGGCCTGGCGGAACTGAGCAGGCGCAGCACCGCGTCCTCGAGGTTGTTCTGCGTCGGGATCGTGGCCAGGCGCAGTTCGAGCTTCGAGCCGGTGGAGAACTTGCTGAACGCGATCTTGCCGTCCTGGGGTTTGCGGCGCTCGGAGATGTCGAGGTCGCACATGATCTTCAGGCGCGCGATCACAGCCGAGCGGTAGGTGTACGGCAGTTCGAGGTAGGCCTTGAGGTGACCGTCCTTGCGGAAGCGGACGCGCACCTTCTCCCGGTTGCCCGGGCATTCGATGTGGATGTCGGACACCGACTGCGTCTGTGCGTCCAGGATCATCTTGTTGATCAGCCGCACCAGCGAGTTGTCGCTCTGCGCGATCTGCGCTTCCTCGGTCTCCGGCGGTGCGTCCAGACTGTCCTGTTGCTCCAGCGTGGCCAGGAGTTCGCGGGCATCCAGCGCGTCCGGCCTGGTGGCGGACGGCGCGGTGACGCTTTGCAGTTCTTCGGCCTGGATCCAGGCGTTGAGGTCAGGTCGCTCGTAGGCGCGCTCGATCGCCGGCGACACCTCCTGTGGGTCTGCCAGCACCGGCACGACCTTCATCTGCGTGACGAACTCGATCTCGTCCAGCGCGTCACGGCGACCGGGGTTGTCCAGGGCCACCACCAGCCGGCCACCGCGCAGCATCAGCGGCACGACGCTGCGGCGCATCGCCACCTGGTAAGGCAGGCGGTCCACGGCGTCGCGGTCGAACGGGAACGCCTTCAGGTCCACCATCGGGTAGCCCATCTTGCGCGCAAGGGCGGTCTGCAGCTCCTGCGGCGTGACGACGCCGTTGCGCACCAGCAGTTCGCCCAGCGGGACGCCGCGCTCGTCGTGCTGCTGGCGAAGGGCGTCATCGAGCTCCGCCTCGGTGACGTAACCCATGGCCATCAGCGCGTCGCCGATGCGCACCATCGGCATGCTGCACTGCTGTTCCAGAGCCTCGGCAAGCTGGTCGACTGTGACCGCCTTGCGCATCACCAGCAAGTCGCCAAGGCGGCGGCTGCGCATGGTGCTCTGCTCTTCCAGGGCGTCGTCCAGTGCGCCCGGCGTGGTGACCTCGAACTCGAGCAGGACTTCGCCGATCTTCGGGCCGATGTCGGCCGCCGTGTAGGCGCTGCGCGGGACGAAGATCCGACGCACGCTGCCGATCGCATCGAGCGGCTCGAACAGGTACAGACCCCAGGCCTCCTCGACGCTGCCCACCGTCGTGCCGCTGACCTCGTCGCCGTCGGTGAACCGAATGCGGTAGGGTAGGTGCGGGCGCTCGTTCAGCGGATGTCCGTCCTCGACGCACGGCGTGCCCGGCAGCGGCGACAGCGGCTTGGCCAGGATCAGTCGCCGGAACTGGCTCAGCCGCATCTTCAGCGGCTGGCGCATGTTGGATGCCTGCAGCTGAAGGTCGTCCTTCTCCGGGTGGAAGGCCACCAGCTGGCCGGGCATGGTCTTGCCGTTAAGGCCCTCGACGACGCACGCGTCGGTCACCATCGGGCGCATCGGCTGCGGATAGCAGGCCAGCGGCGGCGTGGGCCAGAGATAGGGCGCGTCCGGAAGCGACACCGTCACCGGCGAATCGTCCACGGGGACGAGGTTCAACGGCGGGTTCGACAGGTCGGACATGGCGGCAGGCTCCACGCGGCGCAGACGGCGCGCCCAGGTCCTGCCCATGGTAGGCGTGCGCCTGTCTGGCGATCGGTCGAACAGCGGGCCGATGCGGCCCCTGTTGTGCTCAGCTGCGCATCTGCGCCGGCAGCCAGGTCACGATCTCCGGCACCCAGTACACCAGGGCGCAGCCCAGCACCATCAGCGCGAAGAACGGGAAGGTCACGCGCGCGATCCAGGCGATGTCGCGCCCGGTCATGCCCTGCAGCACGAAGAGGTTGAAGCCCACTGGCGGTGTGATCTGCGCCATCTCCACCACGATGACGATGAAGATGCCGAACCAGATCAGGTCGATGCCGGCGGCCTGCACCGTGGGCAGGATCACGCCCATGGTCAGCACCACCATCGAGATGCCGTCGAGAAAGCAGCCCAGCAGGATGTAGAAGCCTGCCAGCGCCAGCAGCAGCTGCCACGGCGCCAGGCCCAGGCCGCCGATCCACTCCGCCAGGTGGCGCGGCAGGCCGATGTAGCCCATGGCCAGCGTCAGGAAGGCGGCGCCGGCCAGGATCAGCGCGATCATGCAGTACAGGCGCACGCCGCCGAGCAGAGATTCTCGGAAGGTGGCCCAGGTCAGCGAACCCTGCGTGGCGGAGATCAGCAGCGCGCCCACCACGCCCAGCGCCGCGGCCTCGGTGGCGGTGGCGATGCCGCCGTAGATGCTGCCCAGCACCGCCGCGATCAGCAGCAGCACCGGGATCAGGTGGCGCGACTCCTTGAGCTTGCCCGCCAGCGTCAGCCCGCCGTCGGCCGGCGGGATGCGGCCCGGGTTCAGCAGCGACCACAGTCCCAGGTAGCCGGAGAACAGCGCCCCCAGCATCAGCCCCGGCAGCACGCCGGCGACGAACAGCTGTGCGATCGACACCTCGGCAGTGACGCCGTAGACGATCATGATGATCGACGGCGGGATCAGCAGGCCCAGCGTGCCGGCACCGGCCAGCGAGCCGACGACGATGGCATCCGGATAGCCGCGGCGCTTGAGCTCCGGCAGGCTCATCTTGCCGATGGTGGCCACGGTGGCGGCACTCGAGCCCGACACCGCGGCGAAGATGGTGCAGCCCACCACGTTGGTGTGCAGCAGCCGGCCCGGCAGCGCCTGCATCCACGGCGCCAGGCCGCGGAACATGTCGTTGGACAGCCGGGTGCGGAACAGGATCTCGCCCATCCACACGAACAGCGGCAGCGCGGTCAGCGTCCAGCTGCTGGCGCTGCCCCAGATGGTGACCGCCATCGCGTCGCCCGCGGGCCGGCTGCTGAACAGCTGCATGCCGATCCAGGCCACGCCCGACAGCGTCAGCCCGATCCACACCCCGCTGCCGAGGATCAGGAACAGGCTGGCGACCAGCAGCGCGGTGATGGCGAGGTCACTCATTGCGCAGCGCCTCGTCGGGGGTGGCGTGCGAGCGCCGGCCCTGGACCTCGAGCACCAGCTCGTCCACGAAGGCCACCAGCAGGATGATGCTGCCGGCTGCCATGCTCAGCTGCGGGATCCACAGCGGCGTGGCGTCGTTGCTGGTGGAGATGTCGTGGAACAGGTGCGACTGCCAGGACAGCCGCACCGCGTAGAACGCCGCCAGCGCCGCCAGCAGCGTGCCGGCGGCCAGCGCCCACAGTTCCAGCGCGCGCCGCGCCCGGCCCTTCAGCCGCAGCAGGATCAGCGTGACGCGGATGTGCTCGCCGCGCTTGAAGGTGTGCGCCAGCGCCAGGAAGCCGCAGGCCGCCATCAGGTAGCCGGCGTAGGCGTCGGTGCCGGGCACGTGGAAGCCCAGCTGCCGGCTGGCGATGGACAGCAGCACCATCGCCAGCAGGCCGATCATCGCCAGCGCCGCCAGCCAGGCGGCACCGTCGTACAGGGCGTCGAGCGCGCGGCGCAGCACGTCAGCGGCTTGCTGCGCTCACTTGCGGAAGGCGTCGACCAGCGCCTGGCCCTCGGGGCCGGCCTTGTCCAGCCACTCCTTGAGCATGGTCTCGCCCACCTTCTGCAGGTCGGCCTTGAGCTGCGGCGACGGCGGCAGGATCTGCATGCCGCCGGCGCGCAGCTTGTCCAGGCTCTCGGTGTTGACCTTCTTGCTGGCCTCCAGGCCGCGCGACTCGGCCGTGGCGGCGGCCTTCATCACGGCGTCCTGCGTCGCCTTGTCCAGCGCGTCGAAGGCGCGCTTGTTGACGATGACCGCGTTCTTCGGAAGCCAGGCCTGGGTGTCGTACCAGAACTTCAGGTGCTCGTAGGTCTTGGTGTCGGCGCCGGTGGAGCCGCTGGACATGTAGCTCTCCACCACGCCGGTGGCCATGGCCTGGCTGAGTTCGGCAGCCTGCACCGTCACCGGCTGCGCGCCCACCAGCTCGGCGATGCGCGCGGTGGCCGGGCTGTAGGCGCGCCACTTCAGGCCCTTGAGGTCGGCGGCCGCGTTGACGGCGCGCTTGCTGTAGATGCCCTGCGGCGGCCACGGCACGGCGTACAGCAGCATCATGCCCTGCTCGCCGAGCTTCTTCTGCAGCATCGGCTTCTGCGCGGCGTAGAGCTTCATCGCGCTGTCGTAGCTGTCGGCCAGGAAGGGCAGGCCGTCGGCGGAGAAGATCGGCCACTCGTTGCCGAAGTTCACCAGCAGGATCTCGCCGATCTGCGCCTGGCCGCCCTGCACCGCGCGCTTGATCTCCGGCGCCTTGAACAGCGACGCGTTGGCGTGCACCGTGATCTCCAGCTTGCCGCCGCTGGCAGCCTTCACCTCGTCGGCGAACGCCTGCAGGTTGACGCTGTGGAAGTTGGTGGCCGGGTAGGCGGCGGGCAGGTCCCACTTGGTCTGGGCCAGGGCGGGGCCGGCGGCCACCAGGGCACCGAGGGCGGCGGAGACGAGAACGTGGCTGGCTTTCATGGACACTCCGGGTCTGGAAAACGGTGCCGGAGCATAGGGCGTGCCAGACGTCCGTCTGCCCGGGACTTTCACCGAAGCCCCACCATGGCCCATCTCGGCGTGCTGATGCTGCAGACCCGCTTCCCCCGTCTGCCGGGCGACATCGGCTATGCCGGCAGCTTCACCATGCCGGTGCGCCACCGCGTGGTGCAGGGCGCGACGCCGGTGCGTGTGGTGCAACAGGGCGACCCGGCGCTGATCGCCCCCTTCATCGAGGCCGGCCGCGCGATGGTGGCCGACGGCGCGCGCGCCCTGACCACCAGCTGCGGCTTCCTGGCCCGCTGGCAGGCCGAGCTGCAGGCGGCGCTGCCGGTGCCGGTGTGGACGTCGGCCCTGCTGTGGCTGCCGGAACTCGCCGAGCGCCGGCCAGGTGTGGTGACGGTGGACGGCAGCGCGCTGGATGCGGCCGTGCTGCGCGCCGCCGGGGCCGGCCCCGACACGCCGGTGCAGGGCATACGGCCGGACAGCGCCTTCGCGCGCACGCTGCTGGAGGACCGGCCCACGCTGGACCCGGTGGACGCCGAGCAGCAGGTGGTCGATGCTGCACGGGCGCTGATCACGACCCACCCGGCCATCGGCGCCATCGTGCTGGAGTGCACCAACATGCCGCCCTACAGCGACGCCGTGGCGCGCGCCTGCGGGCGGCCGGTGCACGACGTGATGACGCTGCTGCACGCGCGCTGGGCCGCGCTGCCATGACACCCACGACAGCACGAACCCCATGAACCTGCGTTTCGTCGAAGCCTTCTACTGGGTGGTCACGCTGCGCAGTGTCACGCGCGCGGCGGAGAAGCTGCACCTCACGCAGTCGGCCATGTCCAGCCGCATCGCGGCGCTGGAGCAGGAACTCGGCACGCTGCTGCTCGACCGCGGCGACCGCCAGTTCCGCCTCACCGTGGCCGGCCAGCGCTTCATGGGCCATGCGGAGAAGCTGCTGGCCATGCAGAAGGAGATCCGCGCCGAGCTGGGCGCCTCGGCCGCACAGCCCGTGCTGCTGCGCGTCGGGGCGTTCGAGTCGGCCCTGCACTCGTGGCTGATGGACTGGGTGCGCCAGCTGCACGCCGCGCAGCCTGAGATGGCGCTGGAGCTGACGGTGGAAACCTCGCCGGTGCTGGTGGACCAGCTCGCGCGCGGCACGCTGGACCTGGCCATCGCGGCACTGCCCGCGGCCGGCACCGGCGTGCGTGCCATCGCACTGCCGTCGATGCCGATGCTGTTCGTCGGCCACGCCCAGCAGCACCGCCGCCGGCAGTGGACGCTGGCCGACCTGGCCGGCCACGAGCTGCTGACCTTCCAGCGCGGCTCGCAGCCGCACGTGGCGCTGCTGGACCTGCTGCACCGCGCCGGCATCGAGCCACGGCGCGTGCACACCGTGTCGTCGATCAGCGCGCTGGCGCGGCTGGTGGAGGACGGCCTGGGCATCGCCACCCTGCCGTCGGCCGTCGTCGAGCGCCTGCGCGGCCGTGGCCCGCTCAAGGCGCTGGCCTGCGACAGCACGCTGCCGCCGCTGCCGGTGCACCTGAGCTGGCGCATGGACCCCAGTTCCGCCGCCCAGCGGCCGGTGGTCGACAGCCTGCTGCGCCATCTTGGGGTTGACCCCAATCATCGAAAATATCGATGACCTGAGCGAGAAAACTTCTGTTTGTCGGCGCGCGTTCTTCGGCGCAGCATGCGCCCATGCCGAACCACCCGACCCCCTCGACCTTCGACGCGGACGCCGCCCGGCGCGGTTCGGAAGCCCGCGGCCGTTTCCGCGCCGGCGCGCCGGCGGCGCACACCAGCGGCCTGGCCGACGACCTGGTGCAGGCCAACCTGGTGGTGCTGCCGCGCGACTGGGCCGCCGATTTCCTGCTGTTCTGCCAGCGCAACCCGCGCCCCTGCCCGGTGCTGGCGGTCAGCGACGCCGGCAGCCCGGCCCTGCCGACGCTGGCGGGCGACCTGGACCTGCGCACCGACCTGCCGCGCTACCGCGTCTGGCGCGACGGCGAATTGGTGGAGGAGTGCGCCGACGTGCGCGCGCTCTGGCGCGACGACCTGGTGAGCTTCGCCATCGGCTGTTCGTTCAGCTTCGAGTGGGCGATGCGTGCCGAAGGCATCCCCATCCGGCACGTGGACCTGGGCCGCAACGTGCCCATGTACCGCACCAACGTCGCCACCCAGGAGGCCGGGCCGTTCGGCGGGCCGATGGTGATGTCGATGCGGCCGATGACGGCGGCCCACGCCATCCGCGCGGTGCAGATCACCTCGCGCTTTCCGGCGGTGCACGGTGCGCCGGTGCACCTGGGCGACCCGGCCCAGGTGGGCATTGCCGACCTGTCGGCACCCGACTACGGCGACGCGGTGCCGGTGGAAGCCGGCGAGATCCCCGTGTTCTGGGCCTGTGGCGTCACGCCTCAGGCTGCGCTCAAGCGCGCCCGGCCGCCGCTGTGCATCACGCATGCACCGGGCGCCATGCTGATCACCGACCTGCTGAACCACCAGCTGGCCAGCCACTGACCCACAACCCAGTTCACCCAGAAGGAGCCCTGACATGAAATCGCTCGCCTTCGGCCTGACGGCCCTTGCCCTCGCTGCTTCCGCCAGTGCCCAGACGAAATGGGACCTGGCCAGTGGCTACGGCGCCAACACCTTCCAGACCAAGAACCTGGAGCAGTTCGCTGCCGACGTGAAGGCGGCCACCGGCGGCAAGCTGATGATCACGGTGCACCCGGGCGCGTCGCTGTTCAAGCAGCCGGAGATCAAGCGCGCCATCCAGACCGGCCTGGTGCCGGCGGGCGAGTTCATCATCTCCGGCCTGGCCAACGAGAACCCGCTGTTCGGCGCCGATTCCATCCCCTTCCTGGCCACCAGCTATGCGGACGCGAAGAAGCTCTACGACGCCGCCAAGCCGGTGCAGGCCGGTGTGCTGGGCAAGCAGGGCGTGAAGATGCTGTTCTCGGTGCCCTGGCCTGGCCAGTCGCTGTACTCGGTCAAGCCGATCAACAGTGCCGACGATTTCAAGGGCACCAAGATGCGCGCCTACAACCCGGCCACGACCAAGATCGCCACGATGCTGGGCGCGTCGCCGGTGACGATCCAGCTCCCCGAGCTGGGCCAGGCGCTGGCCACCGGCGCGGCCAACAACTTCCTCACCAGCAGCGCCAGCGGCGCCGACGGCAAGCTCTACGAGCAGGTGAAGTACTTCTACCCCGTCAACGGCTGGCTGCCGCGCAACGTCACCGCCGTCAGCCAGAAGGCCTTCGACGCGCTGGACAAGGCCACGCAGGACGCGGTGCTGAAGGCCGCGGCCGATGCCGAGGCGCGCGGCTGGAAGATGAGCGAGCAGGTGGACGCCGATTCCATCGCCGTGCTCAAGGCCAACGGGGTGACCATCGCGCCGCCCAGCGACAGCGTGAAGGCGGCGCTGAAGAAGATCGGCGACACGATGACCGAAGAATGGCTGGCCGCCGCCGGTGCCGAAGGCAAGGCCATCATCGACGCCTACCGCAAGAACTGACGCCAGCCCCGACGCGGCAGGCGCTGAACGCCTGCCGGCCACGGGCACCCGCACACACCGGAGGACAGGCGATGCTGCACCGCTTCATGCTCGGGTTCTACCGGTTGCTGCTGGCCCTGGCCGGCGTGGCCATGGTGGGCGCCTTCACCGCCATCGGCCTGAACATCCTGGCCCGGCTGTTCGGCTGGAACATCCCGGGCCTGGACGGCTACGCCGGCTATGCCATCGCCGCAGCGCTGTTCCTGGCCCTGCCGGCCACGCTGCAGCACAACGAGCACATCCGCGCCACGCTGCTGCTGGACCATGTGAAGCTCGGCCTGCGCGGTGTGATGGAGCTGCTGTCGCTGGCGCTGGGCGTGGGCCTGTCGGCCTACCTGGCGTGGTTCTCGGTGCGGCTGGTGTGGGTGTCGTACACGCTGCACGACGTGGCGCCCACCGGTGACGCCACGCCCATGTGGATCCCGCAGCTGAGCATGGCGCTCGGGGCGGTGGGCTTTGCGCTGGCCTTTGCCCAGGCGCTGTGGTCACGCCTGTCGGGCCAGGCCTTCTTCGCCGAGCCCTCGGCCGAAGCCACCCACGTCGACTGAGGAGCGCGCCATGGACATCCTGCTGGCCACCGGCCTGATCGTGCTGCTCTTCGTGGCCCTGGCCTCGGGGCTGTGGATCGGCATGTCGCTGATCGGCGTGGCGCTGGTGGCGATGGCGCTTTCCACGCCGCGCCCGGTGGGCGACAGCATGGTGCTCACCATCTGGGGGCACACGTCCAGCTGGACGCTGACCGCGCTGCCGCTGTTCCTGTGGATGGGCGAGATCCTGGTGCGCACGCGGCTCAGCGAGGACATGTTCCGCGGCCTGGCGCCCTGGCTCAACCGGCTGCCGGGCCGGCTGCTGCACGTCAACGTCATCGGCAGCACCATCTTCGCGGCGGTGTCGGGTTCGTCGGCCGCCACCTGCGCCACCGTGGGCCGCATCGCGCTGCCGGAACTGCGCCAGCGCGGCTACCCGGAATCGCTGGCCGTGGGCTCGCTGGCCGGCGCGGCCACGCTGGGCCTGCTGATCCCGCCGTCGATCATCATGATCGTCTATGGCGTGGCGGCCGACGTGTCCATCGCCAAGCTCTTCATCGCCGGCATCGTGCCCGGGCTGGTGCTGGCGGCGCTGTTCATGGGCTACATCGTCGTCTGGTCGCTGCTGAACCCGAAGAAGATCCCGGCGCCCGATCCGGCCACCACGCTGCGCGCCAAGCTGTACGCGTCGCGCCACCTGATCCCGGTGGTGCTGCTCATCGGCGGCGTGCTGGGCTCCATCTACACCGGCGTGGCCACCGCCACCGAGGCGGCGGCCATCGGCGTGCTGGGGTCGCTGGTGCTGGCCGCCGTGGAGGGAAGCCTGAGCTGGAAGACCTTCACCGCCGGCCTGGGCGCCGCCTGCCGCGTGTACTGCATGATCGGCTTCATCCTGGCCGGTGCCGCCTTCCTGACGCTGGCCATGGGCTTCGTAGGACTGCCGCGCCACCTGGCAGAGGCCATCGGCGCGATGAACCTGTCGCCGCTGGCCCTGGTGCTGGCGCTGGCGGTGCTGTACCTGGTGCTCGGCTGCTTCCTGGACGGCATCTCGATGGTGGTGCTGACCATCGGCGTGCTGCTGCCCACGGTGCAGGCCGCCGGTTTTGACCTGATCTGGTTCGGCGTCTTCACCGTGCTGCTGGTGGAACTGGCGCAGATCACGCCGCCGGTGGGGCTGAACCTGTTCGTGCTGCAGGGGCTGACCAAGCACGACCTCACCTACGTGGCGCGCACCGCCACGCCGATGTTTCTGCTGATGCTGGTGGCGGCGCTGTTGTCCTACTACTTCCAGGACGTGATCCTCTGGCTGCCCAGCCACATGTAGGGTGCGGCCGATCAGCGCCTGATACTCCCGCCATGTCGCCCGAGCTGCACCAGGCGTCGACGCTCCCGCGGCCCCGGCTGCTGGATGCCGGGGATGCCGCCTTCACCATCGAGTTCGGCAGCAGCATCGACCCGGCGCTGGCCGCCGCGGTGGGTGCGCTGGACGCTGCCATTGCGCGCGCGCAGGTGCAAGGCCACCTGCCGGGGCTGGTGGAGACCATGCCCACGTTCCGGTCGCTGACGGTGTTTTTCGACCCGCTGGTGACCGGCCGCACCGCGCTGATCAGCGCGCTGCAGCCGTTGCTGGACGCGCCCGCGCCGGTGCCGTCGGAAGACGGTCGCGTCGCGCGCCACTGGCAGCTGCCCGTCTGCTACGAGCCCGACATGGCGCCCGACCTGGCCGAGACAGCGCAGGCCCTGGGCGTGACGCCCGACACCCTGGTGGCGCAGCACTGCGCCACGGTCTGGCGCGTGTACATGCTGGGCTTCCTGCCCGGCTTCCCGTTCATGGGCGACCTGCCCGCCGGCCTGCACAGCCCGCGCCGCACGCAGCCGCGCGTGCGCGTGCCGGCGGGCAGCGTGTCCATCGCCGGTGGCCTGACCGCCATCTACCCCTGGGAAAGCCCCGGCGGCTGGCACCTGATCGGCCGCTGCCCCGTGCGCCTGTTCGACCCCGCGTGGCCGGTGCCGGCGCTGCTGGCCGCTGGCGACCGGGTGCACATCCAGCCGATCGACGTGGCCGAGTTCCAGCGCATCGCCGCCGCCGTGCGCGCCGGTGAACTGGCGCCCGGGCACTGGCGGATGCGCGATGACGGCTGAGGTCACGCTGGAAGTGGTCTCGCCCGGCGCCTACGCGTCGGTGCAGGACGCCGGCCGCCGTGGCTACCGGCGCTACGGCGTGCCCGTGGCCGGCGTGCTGGACGCGCGCGGGATGCGCCTGGCCAACGCCCTGGCCGGCAACGAACCCGGCACGCCCGTCATCGAGGCGCTGGACGGTGGCCTGCACCTGGCCGCGCGCGGTGGCCCCGTGCGCGTGGCCGTGGCCGGCCCCGCGGAGCTGGAACACGCCGTGGCCGGCGAACGCCGCGTGCTGGACGCCTGGCGATCGCTGACCCTGGCCGACGGCGACAGCCTGCGCGTGCGCCGCCTGCTGCACGGCCGGCTGGTGGTGGTGGCGGTGGAAGGGCTGGCCGTGCCGCCGGTGCTGGGCAGTGCCAGCACCTACCCGCGCGCCGCCCTGGGCGGGCTGGACGGCCGCGCGCTGGCGCCCGGCGCGCGGCTGCCCGTGCCCGCGGCCACTGCGCGCCGCGAGCTCACGCTGCCCAAGCCGCTGCGCGCCGACACCCGCCCCATCCGCGTGGTGCCCGGCCCGCAGGCCGACCACTTTGCGCCCGAAACGCGTGCCGCGTTCGCCGAGGCCGGCTACCAGGTCACTGCCGAGGCCGACCGCATGGGCGTGCGCCTGCAGGGCCCGGTGCTGGCGCACCAGGGCGCACCCGAGATCGTGTCCGACGCCATCGTGCCCGGCGCCATCCAGGTGCCTGGCAACGGCCAGCCCATCGTGCTGTTGGCCGACGCGCAGACCGCCGGCGGCTACCCCAAGATCGGCACCGTCATCGGCGCCGACCTGGCGCGCGTGGCCGGCGCGCGGCCGGGCGAGACACTGCGCTTCGCGTGGGTGACGGCCGAGCAGGGCGAGCAGTTGGCCCGCGCTGCCGAAGCCCAGACGCAGGCGCTGCTGGCCACGCTGCACCCGCTGCTGCCCGGCGGCGTGGACGAAGCCGCGCTGTATGGTGGCAACCTGGTGTCCGGCGTCGTGCACGCGCTGTCCACCGAGTACCGGCCCGCATAGAAGGCGAACCGAGGAGCGCACCCGCATGAAGATCAACCTCAACGCCGACCTGGGCGAATCCTTCGGCGCCTGGACCATGGGCGAGGACGCCGCGCTGCTGCAGGTGGTGGGCGCGGCCAACATCGCCTGCGGCTTCCACGCCGGTGATCCGCTGGTGATGCGGCGCACCGTTCGCACGGCCCTCGACGCCGGCGTGGGCCTGGGTGCGCACCCCAGCTACCCCGATCTGCAGGGTTTCGGCCGCCGGCCGATGCAGATGGCGCCGGCCGAGCTGGAGGCGGCGCTGATCTACCAGATCGGCGCGCTGGCCGGCCTGGCCGCGGCCGAGGGCGGGCGCCTGGTGCACGTGAAGCCGCACGGCGCGCTGAACAACCAGGCCTGCGAAGACGCCGCCCTGGCCGACACCGTGGCGCGCGCCGTGCGCGCGTTCGACCGCGAGCTGATCCTGCTGGCGCCGGCATTGTCCGAACTTCAGGCCGCCGGCGAACGCGCCGGCCTGCGCGTGGCGGCCGAGGTCTTTGCCGACCGCGCCTACACCGACGCCGCCACCCTGGTGCCGCGCAGCCAGCCCGGCGCGGTGCTGCACGACGACGACGCCGTGCTGGCCCATGTGATGCGCATGCTGGACGCTGGCGGCATCGTGTCGGTCAGCGGCAAGGTGATGAAGACTGCCATGCACAGCATCTGCGTGCATGGCGATACGCCGGGGGCGGTGGCGAATGCGCGGGCGTTGCGGGCGGCGCTGACCTCGTCAGGATGGCGCCTGACGGACCTTCGTGCGACTGTGATCTGCTGACTGCTGGCGCCTCCGGGGATGGTCCCACTCGCTGCGGACGTGTACGGCGGCGCGCCGGCAGCCGTCGGATGGACGGCAGTCACCTCGTCGACTCGGCAGCGACCTCGGTGCACGGGCCGTGGCAGCCCATGAACGCCCTTGGCTTCGTGCCAGTAGGATTGGCCAGCCAGCGTTGATCTGCGCCGTGCGGCTGGCCGGTTGTCGCACTGCACGCACTTTTCTACGACCCTCGAGAACAGCGCGCCCATGTCCGACTACCGAATGCTGTGCTCGTTGGAGGTTATCCACGAGTTCTACGCGTCGCCCTCGCGGACAGGTCTGCAGTTCGTCCCCTCGCCCGACGCCTCGGCCTGGCTGAGACGCACGGGCAGCTTCTTCCGCGCGTCAGGCGGACGCCTGGATCTGTTCGCGCCGCCCGGTGTCCTGGACGACGCCTCGTCTGTGGCGTTGACCTTTTCGGTCCAAGCGGCAGACCCGCTCTTCGTCAACGTCACGCCCGCATTGACCGGCGACGGCGGCTTGGCCCGGTTCGACAGCGGAGAAGCTGAACTCGACACCGGTACCGGCAGGTGGCTTCTCGGCACCGCAGCCACCGGGATCACCGCGATGACCGGTGGCGAGCACCAGCCGGTGGCCGCGCTGCCGGCGTTCGAGGTCGTGCTGCGATTGACAGGCCATGAAGACGAGTCGCGACGCAACTTCGCGTTGCGGCTGCACAGCCGCGTCACCTTCTGGAAGTACGTTCTGGTCGGCGGCTGGGCGGTTCAACAACCGATGGTCGTCGACCTCGACCAGATGACCGAATTCGGCATTGCGGAGGAGGTACTCTCGGCCGATCGCACGCCAGCGCTAGCCATCTGCTCGCTGTCACCGTTGCCGCTGCAGGAGCACAGCAATCGCCGCTTCCAGCTCCGCAATGCTGCCGGAGCTGTCCTGGTGCAGCGGCTGCCCACCGCCAGCGCGAGTTCGCTGGTGCGCGAATCGATTGCCGGACGTCCGGCCCTCGTGTCGGAGATCTTTGTCCACAGATAGCCTCCGGGCGCCTTGTTCAGGCAGTCGCAGCCAGTGAGGCGGGGAAGTCTGGCCGCTGGTTGAAGGCGTGGTGACCTGCAGGCCCTGCCGCGCCTACACCAACGCCCGCAACTCCCTCAACAACACCGCCAGCATCGACGGATCCAGCCTTGCCAGCGGCTGCAGTTCCCCCAGCAGCTGCTGGCACCGCCCCAGCCGGAACCCGCGCTGGCCAGACCAATGCTCGATCAGCGCCGCCGCGTCGCGCTCCGCGCCGGCGTCCTTGAGCACCGACCGCGCCAGTTCGCGCGCCAGGGACGACAGGTCGCTGCGCATCGCCAGCCGGGCCAGGCCCTGCCAGTGGCTGCGCGCGGGCAGGGCCACGATCTGCTGCGACAACCAGCCCAGCGCCAGCCGCCCGCCTACGCCGAAGTAGACGCCGGCCACGGTGTCCACCGGCAGGCCCAGCTCGCCGGCCACCTCCACGATGTCCAGGCCCGAGAGCTGCGCGTCCAGCCGCGCCACGCGCTGGGCCAGCGCCGGCGGCACCTGGGCCTCCGTGAGCTGGGCCGCCGTGGCCTCCAGGGCCTGGCGTTCGCTGTCCACCAGCCAGCGCTCCAGCCCGGCGCCCACCTCGGCCACGCCGGGGGCGAAGCGGCGGATGGTGGCGTCCATGTCGTGCAGCGCGTCGCGTTCGTGCAGCAGCCACACGGTGCCGCGCTCGATCAATTGCAGCGTGGCCAGCACGATGCCGTTGCGCGTGGCGTGGCTCACCATGTGGCCCAGCGCGTCGTTGGCCTGCCACAGCGGCACCAGGTCGAAGATCTGCCGCGTGCCCAAGTAGGCGCGCACGATGTCCGGGGCCGCGGCGCCGGTCTCCTCGCCCAGGCGGTGCACGAAGGTAGGCCCCACGCGGTTGACCATGCTGTTGACCACGTGGGTGGCGATGATCTCGCGCCGCAGCGGGTGGCGCTGCAGCGCGTCCGGGTAGCGCTCGGCCAGCTGGGCCGGAAAGTAGCGCTGCAGCGTGGTGGCGATGTAGGGGTCCTCGGGCACGTCGGACGCCACCACCTGGTCCGACAGTTCCATCTTGCCGTAGGCCAGCAGCACGGCCTGCTCCGGCGTGGTCAGTCCTGTGCCGGTCTTGGCGCGCTCGGCCAGGGTGTCGTCGTCGGGCAGGAACTCCAGCGCACGGTTCAGCCGCCCGCTGGCCACCAGGTGGCGCAGGTAGCGCTGCTGTTCGTCCAGCAGGTCCACGCCGCGCATCAGCGCCACGCCCAGCACCTGGTTCTGGAAGGTGTTGTCGCGCAGGCACAGCGCGGCCACGTCGTCGGTCATCTGTGCCAGCAGCTTGTCGCGCTGCTTGGGCGTGAGCTCGCCGTCGCGCACCACGGCGTTGAGCAGGATCTTGATGTTGACCTCGTGGTCCGAGCAGTCCACGCCGGCGGAGTTGTCGATGGCGTCGGTGTTCACCAGCCCGCCGGCCAGCGCGAACTCGATGCGCCCGCGCTGCGTGCAGCCCAGGTTGCCGCCTTCGGCCACCACCTTGCAGCGCAGTTCGCGCCCGTTCACGCGGGTGGCGTCGTTGGCGCGGTCGCCGCACTCGGCATGGCTCTCGTCGCTGGCCTTCACGTAGGTGCCGATGCCGCCGTTGTAGAACAGGTCCACCGGCGCCAACAGGATGGCGTGCACCAGCTCGGTGGGCGACATCTGCTTCACGTCGTCGTCGATGCCCAGCGTGGCCCGAGCCTCGGGGGAAAGCGCAATGGTCTTGGCACTGCGCGGCCACACGCCGCCGCCGGCGGAGATCAGGCCCTTGTCGTAGTCGGCCCAGGACGAGCGCGGCAGCGCGAACAGGCGCTCGCGCTCGGCGTAGCTGCTGGCGGCCTGCGGCTGGGGGTCGATGAAGATGTGCCGGTGGTCGAAGGCCGCCACCAGCCGGATATGGCGCGACAGCAGCATGCCGTTGCCGAACACGTCGCCGCTCATGTCGCCCACGCCGACGACGGTGAAGTCCTGCGTCTGCGTGTCGTGCCCCAGGCTGCGGAAGTGGTGCTTCACCGATTCCCAGGCGCCGCGGGCGGTGATGCCCATCTTCTTGTGGTCGTAGCCGGCCGACCCGCCGGAGGCGAAGGCGTCGCCCAGCCAGAAGCCGTACTCCGCCGCCGTGCGGTTGGCGATGTCGGAGAAGGTGGCCGTGCCCTTGTCGGCGGCCACCACCAGGTAGGGGTCGTCGCCGTCGTGGCGCACCACCCGCGGCGGCGGCACCACGGTGTTGCCGTCCAGGTTGTCGGTCACGTCCAGCAGGCCGCGCAGGTAGGCCTGGTAGCAGGCCACGCCTTCGGCCAGCAGCGCTTCACGGTCGCCGCCCGGGGGCGGGTTGCGCACCACGAAGCCGCCCTTGCTGCCCACGGGCACGATGACGGTGTTCTTCACCTGCTGCGCCTTCACCAGGCCCAGCACCTCGGTGCGGAAGTCCTCCAGCCGGTCCGACCAGCGCAGCCCGCCGCGCGCCACGCGGCCGAAGCGCAGGTGCACGCCTTCCACGCGCGGCGAATGCACGAAGATCTCGTAGAGCGGCCGCGGCTCCGGCAGGCCGGGCACCTCGGCCGGGTCGAGCTTGATCGCGATCACCGGCTTGAAGCCGCCGTCCGCGGCCCGCTGGTAGAAGTTGGTGCGCAGCGTGGCCAGCATCAGCGACAGGAACTGGCGCAGGATGCGGTCCTCGTCGAGGTTGGCCACCGTGTCCAGCGCGGCCGTCAGGCGCGACACGATGGCCGCCTGCAGGTCGTCGCGGTCGCCGGCGAGGTCGGGGTCGAAGCGGGCCTGGAACAGTGCCACCAGATCGGCCGCGATGGCCGGGTAGGCGGTCAGCGTCTGCTGGATGTAGGCGCGGCTGAGCGCAAAGCCGCCCTGCTTCATGTAGCGCATGCAGGCGCGCAGCAGCGCCACGCCGCGCCAGTCCAGCCCGGCCAGCAGCACCAGGCGGTTGAAACCGTCGTTCTCGTTGTCGCCGCGCCAGGTGCGGCGCAGGGTTTCCTGGAAGCGCGGACGCAGCGCCTCCACGTCCACGTCGTCTTCCGTGGGCAGGGCGAGGCTGAAGTCGTCGATCCAGAGTTCCGTGCCGTCGTGGCGGTGGATCTCGTAGGGCCGCTCCTCGATCACGCTGACGCCCATGTTCTCCAGCAGCGGCAGGCTCTGAGACAGCGGCGCCAGTTCGCCGCTGCGCAGCAGCTTGAAGCGCAGACGTCCGGGCGGGGCCTCCAGCGGCCGGTACAGGCTCATGGCCAGGCTGCCGGGCGCCTGCAGCGATTCCATCAGCTCGATGTCGTGCACCGCCTGGCGCGGCCCGTGGTCGTGCCGGTAGCCGGGCGAGAAGCCGTGGGCGTAGCGTTCGTGCAGCGCGTTGCCGCGCTCCTCACCGCAGGCCTCGATCAGCGCCACGCGCAGCTCGTCCTCCCAGCGGCGGGTGATGCGCACCAGGCGCTGTTCCAGCGCGTGCACGTCCACGTCGCGCGCCTCGCCGGCGGGCGTGCGCACCACGATCAGCACGCGCGCCAGCGGCGAATCGGAGAACTGCACCGAGAACTCGCTGGATTCGCCGTTCAGCGCCTCGGTCAGCACCGCCTGCATGCGGGCGCGCACGTCGGTGTTGTAGTTCTCGCGCGGCACGTAGACCAGGCACGACGCGAAGCGGCCGTAGACGTCGCGGTGCAGGAACAGCCGCGTGCGCTGGCGTTCGCCCAGGCGCAGGATGCCGGTGGCGATGCGGTGCAGGTCGTCCACGCTGATCTGGAACAACTCGTCGCGCGGGAACTGCTCCAGGATCGTCATCAGCGTCTTGGTGGCATGGCTGCGCGGCACGAAGCCGGCGCGCGCCGTCACCGCCGCCACCTTGCGCCGCAGCAGCGGGATGTCCACCGCCTTGGCGCTGTAGGCCACCGACGTGAACAGGCCCAGGAAGCGGCGCTCGCCCACCACCTGGCCGCTGGCGTCGAAGCGCTTGACGCCCACGTAGTCCAGGTGGCCGGGCCGGTGCACGGTGGACCGGGCATTGGCCTTGGTCAGCAGCAGCACGCGGGCCTGGCGGGCCTGGGCGCGCACTTCCGGCGGCAGCGCGGCGAAGGAGGCCGATGCCGCCTCCGCCCCGGCGCCGGCGCGCAGGATGCCCAGGCCGGAGCCGGGCACCACGCGCAGCACGTCCTCGCCGCCTTCCTCGAAGAGGTCGTAATCGCGCTGACCCAGGAAGGTGAAGTTGTCTTCGGCCAGCCAGTGCAGGAAGGCCAGGTCCTCGGCCAGGTCCTCCGCCGGCACCGGCGGGGGCTGCCGTTCCAGCACGCGCACGGCGTCGATCAACTGCGCGCGCATCGGCTGCCAGTCGTCCACCGCCGCGCGCACGTCGCCCAGGATGCGCAGCAGGCCGTCGTGCAGGGCCTGCAGGCGGGCGGGGTCGGTGCGCCGGTCCACCTCCACGTGGATCAGCGACTCCATGCGGCCTTCGCCGTGGTCGTCGGCCGGCAGCAGGGCCTGCACCTGGTGGGCCGCGTCGCGCTTCATCTTCAGCACCGGGTGCACGATCAGGTGCAGCGTCAGGCCCTGGCGGTTGACCTCCATCGTGATCGAGTCCACCAGGAAGGGCATGTCGTCGTTGACGATCTCGATCACCGTGTGCGTGGACTGCCAGCCGTGTTCGTCCACCCGCGGGTTGAACACGCGCAGCCGCGGCTGCCCGCCGGCGAAGCCGCGCGCGAAGTGCCAGTGCGACAGCGCCGCGCCGTAGAGGTCGTCGGCCGATCGTTCGTCCAGGTCCTCGCTGTCGACGTCGGCGTAGTAGCGCCGCACGAAGGTCTCCAGCAGCGGCTGCTGCGCCGCCGGCAGGCGCTCGCGCAGGCGGGCGACGACGGCGTCGATGCGTTCGCTGCCGTCGCCGCCGTCGAGGGCGGGCGGGGTCGGCTTCGGGGCTGTCTCCACGGGGTTCTCCTGGTTCTTCGGCGTGGCCGGTGCGGTGCGCGCCGGCCGCCGGGTTGCAGGCAGGGTAGCACCGGCGCTGGCGTGCACCAAGATCGGGGGCAGCCAGCAGGGCAAGCCACCGGTCCTCCGACAGAATGCGACGTTTCGCGCCACGCCGGCCCCTGACGGGCCCGTCGTGCCCGGCGCACACCCACACGCTTGCGAGGACCCCGCCCGATGCCCCCAGCACCCACCACCGCCGCCCTCTGGCAGTTCTGGATCGACCGCGGCGGCACCTTCACCGACGTGGTGGGCCGCGCGCCCGACGGCACGCTGAGCACACTGAAGCTGCTGTCGGAAAACCCCGAGCAGTACCCCGACGCCGCCGTCGAAGGCATCCGCCGCCTGCTGGGCCTGCAGCCGGGCGAGGCCATCTCGCCGGCACAGGTCGACTGCGTGAAGATGGGCACCACGGTGGCCACCAACGCGCTGCTGGAGCGCAAGGGCGAGCCCACGCTGCTGGTCACCACGCGCGGCTTCCGCGACGCACTGCGCATCGCCTACCAGGCCCGGCCGAGGCTGTTCGACCGCCACATCGTGCTGCCGGAACTGCTGTACCAGCGCGTGATCGAGGCGCACGAGCGCGTGGGTGCGCACGGCGACGTGCTGCTGCCGCTGGACGAGGACCACCTGCGCGAACGCCTGTGGGCCGCCTTCGACGCCGGCCTGCGCGCCTGCGCCGTGGTCTTCATGCACGGCTACCGCTATACCGCGCACGAGGCGGCGGCGGCGCGCATCGCGCGCGAGGTGGGTTTCACGCAGGTGAGCGCCAGCCACGAGGTGAGCCCGCTGATGAAGCTGGTCTCGCGCGGCGACACCACGGTGGTGGACGCCTACCTCAGCCCCATCCTGCGCCGCTACGTGGACCGCGTGGCTGCGCAGATGCCCGGCGTGCGCCTGTTCTTCATGCAGAGCAGCGGCGGCCTGACCGAGGCGCACCACTTCCAGGGCAAGGACGCCATCCTCTCCGGCCCGGCCGGCGGCATCGTCGGCATGGTGCGCACCGCGGTGGCGGCAGGCCACCCGAAGGTCATCGGCTTCGACATGGGCGGCACCAGCACCGACGTGAGTCACTATGCCGGCGAGTTCGAGCGCGCCTTCGAGACCCAGGTGGCCGGCGTGCGCATGCGCGCGCCGATGATGAGCATCCACACCGTGGCCGCAGGCGGCGGCAGCCTGCTGGCCTTCGACGGCGCACGCCTGCGCGTGGGCCCCGAAAGCGCCGGCGCCAACCCCGGCCCGGCCTGCTACCGCCGCGGCGGCCCGCTGGCCACCACCGACGCCAACGTGCTGCTCGGCCGCATCCAGCCCGACTGGTTCCCGCGCGTGTTCGGCCCCGGCGCCGACGAGCCGCTGGACCGCGACGGCGTGGCCGCGCGCTTCACGGCACTGGCCGCCGAGGTGCAGGCCGCCAGCGGCCGCACGATGACGCCGGAGGCGTTGGCCGAGGGTTTCCTGCAGATCGCCATCCAGAGCATGGCGGGCGCCATCAAGCGCATCTCGGTGGCGCGCGGCTACGACGTCACGCAGTACACGCTGCAGTGCTTCGGCGGTGCCGGCGGCCAGCACGCCTGCGGCGTGGCCGATGCGCTGGGCATGCAGCGCGTCTACGTGCACCCGCTGGCCGGCGTGCTGAGCGCCTACGGCATGGGCCTGGCCGACCAGATCGCGATGCGCGAGGCCAGCGTGGAGCAGCCGCTGGGCGCCGAGGGCCTGGCCGCCGCGCGTGCCGCGCTGGCCACGCTGGGCGATGCGGCCGCGCAGGAACTGCTGGACCAGGGCGTGCCGGCCGCACGTGTGCAGCGGCGCGAGCGCGTGCACCTGCGCTACCACGGCACCGACACGGCGCTGGTGGTCGACGCCGGTAACGACATCACACTGCGCGCCGCGTTCGAAGCCGCCTACCGCCAGCGCTTCGCCTTCCTGATGCCGGACCGGCCGCTGGTGATCGAGGCCGTGTCGGTGGAGGCGGTGGCGCCAGGCGAGGCGCACGACGCCACCTCAGCCGGCAGCGCGCCCGCGGCGCACGTGCCCGAACCGGTCACCCGCGTGCGCATGCACTGCGGCCAGTGGTTCGACGCCGCGCTGCACGTGCGCGAACGGCTGCAGCCCGGCGCCGTCGTCGACGGCCCGGCGGTGATCGCCGAGCAGAACGCCACCACCGTCGTCGAGCCCGGCTGGCAGGCGCGGCTGACGGCCGCCGGCGCGCTGGAATTGCAGCGCACCCAGCCGCGCCCGAAACAGACGGCCATCGGCACCGCCGCCGACCCGGTGATGCTGGAGGTCTTCAACAACCTGTTCATGAACATCGCCGAGCAGATGGGGCTGCGACTGCAGAACACCGCCTACTCGGTCAACATCAAGGAACGGCTGGACTTCAGCTGCGCGCTGTTCAGCGCCGACGGCGAACTGATCGCCAACGCACCGCACATGCCGGTGCACCTGGGCTCGATGAGCGAGAGCATCAAGACCGTGATCGCGCGCAACCCGCAGATGCGGCCGGGCGACGTCTACGTGCTCAACGACCCGTACCACGGTGGCACGCACCTGCCGGATGTCACCGTGGTCACGCCCGTGTACCTCGATGCGACGGATGGCGCGCCGAGCTTCTACGTCGCCAGCCGCGGCCACCACGCCGACATCGGCGGCGCCACACCGGGCTCGATGCCGCCGTTCTCGGCCACGATCGACGAGGAGGGCGTGCTGTTCGACAACTTCCTGCTCGTGCGCGATGGCGTGCTGCAGGAGGCGGCCCTGCGCGCGCAGCTGGCCTCGGGCCGCTACCCGGCGCGCAACCCCGACCAGACCATCGCCGACCTGCGCGCGCAGATCGCCGCCAACGAGAAGGGCGTGCAGGAGCTGCGCGCGATGGTGGCGCAGTTCGGCCGTGCCACCGTGGCGGCCTACATGCAGCACGTGCAGGACAACGCGGAGGAGTCGGTGCGCCGCGTGATCACGGCGCTGAAGGATGGTGCGTACACGCTGGAACTGGACAACGGCGCGCGCATCGCGGTCCAGGTGAAGGTGGATGCCGCCACCCGCGCCGCCACCATCGACTTCAGCGGCACCAGCGCCCAGCTGCCCAACAACTTCAACGCCCCCAAGGCGGTGACGATGGCCGCGGTGCTGTACGTCTTCCGCACCCTGGTGGACGACGACATCCCGCTGAATGCCGGCTGCCTGAAGCCGCTGCACGTGATCGTGCCCGAGGGCTGCATGCTGAACCCCAACCCGCCGGCGGCGGTGGTGGCAGGCAATGTCGAGACCTCGATGTGCGTGACCAACGCGCTCTACGGCGCGCTGGGTGTGATGGCGGCCAGCCAGTGCACGATGAACAACTTCACCTTCGGCGACGTCACGCACCAGTACTACGAGACGATCAGCGGCGGCAGCGGTGCCGGTGTCGTGAAGGACGACGCGGGGCGCGTCGTCGGGGGTTTCGACGGCACGTCGGCGGTGCAGACCCACATGACCAACTCCCGCCTCACCGACCCCGAGGTGCTGGAGTTCCGCTTCCCGGTGCGGCTGGAGAGCTACGCCATCCGTGCCGGATCCGGCGGCGCCGGCCGCTGGCGCGGCGGCGACGGCGGTGTGCGCCGCGTGCGCTTCCTCGCGCCCATGACGGCCAGCATCCTCAGCAATGGCCGGCGCGTGCCGGCCTTCGGCCTGGACGGCGGCGCGCCGGGCGCGCTGGGCATCAACCGTGTCGAGCGTGCCGACGGCACGGTGGAGCCGCTGGACCACATCGGCCAGGTGGACATGGCGCCGGGCGACGTCTTCGTCGTCGAGACCCCCGGTGGGGGCGGTTACGGCGCGACGGGTGGTGCGTAGACTCGCGGGCAGGGGAGGAACCTGGACATGCGGCTGGACGTGGGGCGCCCGTGGGTGGCGCTGGGTGTGGCGATGACCGTGCTGGTGGTGGATGTCCAGTCCGCACCCCTGCCCACCGACCCGCTGCAGCGCGAGTGCTGGCTCGCCAGCACCCGCGAGCGCACCCGTGTGAACTTCCGCGAGCCGACGGGTGTGGATTTCTCCAACCTGGTCCGGCGCCAGCGCGTGCGCAGCCCGTTCCAGGTCGACTTCGCCATCCGCGGCATGGGTGTGGTGCCTGCCGGCAAGCCGCTGGAAGGCGCCGGCCACCACCATATCCTGATCAACACCCCGCTGCCCACCGACATCCGCGCCGGCATCCCCTTCAGCGACACCCACAAGCACTTCGGCAAGGGCCAGACCGGCGTTGCGCTGGACCTGCCGCCCGGCCGCCACCGCCTGCGCCTGCTGTTCGCCGACCACGAGCACCGGCCGTACTTCGTCTTCAGCCCCGAGGTGGAGGTGGAGGTCACCGGCCCGCGCACGGCGCAGCCGCTGCCCATCACGCGCAGCAACTTCCGCGAGTCCTGCGCCGCGTGGTTGGCCGACGAGCTGGTGCGCCCGCGCCCGCCCGGTGAGTACGTCACCGTGCTCAACCTGCGCGACGGCGAGCCGGTGCCCAGCCCCTTCAACCTGCGCTTCGGTGTCGACGGTTTCGGCGTCTGCGCCGCTGGCCAGACGGCCGAGCGCACCGGCCACTTCGTGCTCGAACTGCGGCAGGAAGGCCGCGCCGCACGCCGCCACGTGCTGGACAACGGCGCCACGCAGCTCAACCTCGACCTGCCCGACGGCCGCTATGCGCTGACGCTGCGTTTCGTGGACACCAAGGGCACCGAGCTGCTGCCGGCCTACGAGGCGACGCTGGTGGTGGCCGGCCAGAACGTGCTGTGAGCCTGCCGTGAGCGCCACCCTGCTGGTCACCGGCTTCGAGCCCTTCGGCGGCGACGCCACCAACCCCAGTGGCGACGCGGCGCGGCTGTTGCACGGCCACGTGATGGCCGGCCACGTCGTGCGCGGCGCCGTGCTGCCCTGTGTCTTTGCCGAGGCCCCGCTGCGCCTGCGTGCGCTGGTGGACGCGCACCGGCCCGTGCTGCTGCTGTGCCTGGGGCTGGCGGCGTCGCGCCGTGGCTTCCACCTCGAACGCGTGGCCATCAACCTGATCGACGCGCGCATCGCCGACAACGCCGGTGCCCAGCCGGTGGACGCGCCGGTGGACCCGGCCGGCCCACCGGCGGCCTTCACCACGCTGCCGGTCAAGGCCATGGCCGCGGCGCTGCGGGCCGAGGGCTTCGACGCCGACGTGTCGTACAGCGCCGGCACCTACGTGTGCAACCAGGTCTTCCATGCCGCGATGGCGCTGCCGGTGCCGCGCGCCGGCTTCCTGCACGTGGGTGGCGACCTCGACGCCCACACCATCGCCGCCGGCGTCCGCGTGGCGCTGGCAGCGGCGCTGGCGCACGACACCGATCTGGGCGGCACCGCCGGCCGCATCGACTGAAGCGCCGCTGTAAGTTCGCGGCCGCCGGCCGCGACGCAGGCTCCGAACGTCGCACACGTCGTGCGGCGTCATCC
Source organism: Rubrivivax albus (assembly GCF_004016515.1). GTDB lineage: Bacteria > Pseudomonadota > Gammaproteobacteria > Burkholderiales > Burkholderiaceae_C > Rubrivivax > Rubrivivax albus. The sequence goes on along the minus strand of NZ_SACT01000007.1, from coordinate 200,044 downwards.
CCTCAAGGAGCTTTCGCATGAACCAGCGTCGCATCGTCCTCACGTCCGCCCTCGCCACCGCCATGGCCCTGGGCCTGGCCGGCCCCGCGGCGGCCCAGGCCAAGGAGAAGTGCTACGGCATCGCCAAGGCGGGCCAGAACGACTGCGCCAACCTGTCGGGCACCCATTCCTGTGCCGGCCAGAGCAAGGTGGACATGGATCCGGGCGAGTGGAAGTACGTGGCCAAGGGCACCTGCAAGGACATGAAGGGCATGACCGCCGACGAGGCCAAGAAGTCGGCCATGATGAAGAAGTGATGACCCGGCCCGCCGTCCCCGAGGGATTCACCGTGCCCGCTGTCACCGGCATCGGTCTGCGCCAGCCGCACTACGCGGCCTTCATGGCGCAGCGCCCGGTCCTGCCGTTCGTGGAGGTGCATTCGGAGAACTTCTTCGGCGACGGCGGGGCCGCGCTGCAGGTGCTGAACGACGTGCGCGAGCAGGTGGACGTCAGCCTGCACGGCGTGGGTCTGGCGCTGGGCTCGGCCGCCGGGCTGGACCCGTGGCACCTGGACCGCCTGGCGCGGCTGGTCGAGCGCATCGACCCGCTGCGCGTGAGCGACCACGCCAGTTTTGCCCGTGGTCTCGGCCACCACGCCAACGATCTGCTGCCCATCGCCTTCACGCCCGCGTCGCTGGATCTCCTGGTGGCCAACGTGCAGCGCGTGCAGGACAGGTTGAAGCGCCCGCTGGGCGTGGAGAACCTGTCGGCCTACCTGCGTTTCGACGACGCGCCCGAGGCCATGCCCGAGCCGCGGTTCTTCGCCGAACTGGCCCGGCGCAGCGGCTGCTGGCTGCTGCTGGACGTGAACAACCTCGTCGTCAACGCGCTCAACGCCGGGCAGGACCCGGTGGCCGCACCGTGTGCATGGATCGACGCGCTCGGCGTTGATGCGCCGGTGGGCGAGATCCACCTGGCCGGCTACGCCGAAACGCCCGACCTGGTCATCGACGACCACGGCAGCCGCGTGAAGCCGCCGGTGTGGGCGGTCTACGCGCATGCCGTGGCGCGCTTCGGCCCGCGGCCGACGCTGGTGGAATGGGACACCGACCTGCCGACGCTGGACGTGCTGCTGCACGAGGCGGCCGAGGCCGACCGGCTGTGCGTGCGATGAACGTGAACAGCGAAGCCGCACGCCAGCAGCGCCTGCTGACGGCGCTGGCGGGGCAGACGGGGGGTGAGGGCGGCGGCTTCGAGATCCGCGGGCTCGCGGCCTACCGGGCCAACGCGGCCGCGGCGGCCGAGCGTGCGCTGGCCGCGGCCTGCCCCACCGTGCAGCAGCTGCTGGGCGAAGAGACCTTTGCCGCGGTGGCGCGGCGGCTGTGGCAGGCCGCACCGCCCACGCGCGGCGACCTGGCGCAGTGGGGCGACGGGCTGCCGGCGTGGCTGGCGCAGGACCCCGCGCTGGCCGACGAACCGTTCCTGGCCGACGTGGCGCGGGTGGACTTGGCCGTGCACCGGGCCGAGATGGCGCCCGACGCCGTGATCGACCCGGCCCGCCTGGCGCGGCTGGGCGACGCCGATGCCGCCCGCCTGCACCTGCAGCTGGCGCCCGGCGCCGCGCTGCTGTTTTCCGACCATCCAGTGGCGACGATCTGGCAGGCCCACCGCAGCACGGCGACCGACCGCTTCGCGCCCGTGCGCGCGGCCATCGCGACAGGGCAGGGCGAGCCCGCCTTCGTCTGGCGCCAGGGCTGGCGGGGGCAGGTCGCCGCGCTGACGCCGGACCAGGCCGTCTTCACGGTCGCCGTGCTGGCGGGCGGCTCGCTGGCCGATGCGCTGGACGCCGCGCCGACGCTGGACTTTGAAACCTGGCTGCTGCAGGCCCTGGGCCGGCAGTGGCTGTCCGATGTGGAGATTCGATGAGCACCGCCATCACGACGACCTGGCACCTGGCGCGCCAGGCCGTGGCCCAGCTGGAGCGCCTGCAACCGTGGGCCCAGCTGGCGGCCCGCGTGTACCTGGCGCAGGTGTTCTTCCTCGCCGGCCTGACCAAGCTGCGCGACTGGGAGAGCACCCTGCTGCTGTTCGAACACGAGTACCAGGTGCCGCTGCTGTCGCCGACGCTCGCGGCGTTCAGCGGCACCGCTGGCGAACTGGTGCTGCCGGTGCTGCTGGTGCTGGGCCTGGCCGGCCGGCTGGCGGCGGCAGGGCTGTTCGTGGTCAACGCCGTGGCCGTGCTGGCGCTGCCGGAGATCGCGCCGGCGGCGCTGCAGCAGCACCAGTTCTGGGGCAGCCTGGCGCTGGCCTTGCTGCTGTGGGGGCCGGGCCGCTGGTCGCTCGATGCCTGGCTCGCGCGTCGGCTATCGTAGATCGCCATGCAACGACGACATCTCCTGAGCGCGGCCGCTGCCCTGGCCGCGGCGGCGCCGCTGCGGGCCCAGGGCGGCTGGGCCGCCATCGAAGGCGCCGCCCGCGGCCAGACCGTGGTCTTCAACGCCTGGGGCGGCAGCGAACGCACCAACGCCTACCTGCAGTGGGTGGCCGCCGAGTTGAAGGCGCGCCACGGCGTCGTGCTGGAACACGTCAAGCTGGCCGACACCGCCGAGTTCGTGCGCCGCATCCGCGCCGAAAGGGCCGCTGGCCGCGCGCGCGGTTCGGCCGACCTGGTGTGGATCAACGGCGAGAACTTCCTGACCATGAAGCGAGAAGGCCTGCTGCACGGGCCGTGGGCCGAGCAGCTGCCGAACTTTGCGCTGGTGGACGTGCAGGGCAAGCCCACCACGCGCATCGATTTCGCCGAGCCGGTGGAGGGCCTGGAAGCGCCCTGGGGCATGGCGCAGCTGAGCTTCTTCGTCGACACCGCGCGTGCGCCGCTGCCGGCGCCGGCCACGCTGGACGGCCTGCTGGACTGGGCGCGCCGCCACCCGGGGCGCTTCACCTACCCCAAGCCGCCGCAGTTCGTCGGCACCACCTTCCTGAAGCAGGCGATGGCCACGCTGAACGGCGACCGCAGTGCGCTGGCCCGGCCGCACGCGCCCGAGGCCTTTGCCGCGCTGACGCCGGCGCTGTGGCGCCACCTCGATGCCCTGCACCCGCTGCTGTGGCGCGGCGGCAAGGCCTTCCCGGCCAGCCCGGCCGCGGCCGACCAGATGCTGGCCGACGGTGAACTGGCCATGGGCATGAGCTTCAACCCCAACCACGCGGCCAACGCCATCGCCGCGAAGCGTTTCCCGGCCACGGTGCGGGCCTTCCAGCTCGACGGCGGCACCATCGGCAACACGCACTTCGTCGCCATCCCGTTCAACGCACCTGCACAGGCGGGCGCGCAGGTGGTGGCCAACTTCCTGCTGTCGCCGCTGGCGCAGGCGCGCAAGGCCGACCTGTCGGTCTGGGGCGACCCCACCGTGCTGGCGGTGGACCGTCTGCCGGCGGCCGAGCGTGCGCTGTTCGCCGGTGCCGCGATGCCCGGCCAGGTGCAGCAGCCGGCGCCGGTGATCCCCGAGCCGCATGGCAGCTGGGTCGAACCGCTCGAGACCGCATGGTTGCGGCGCTACGGCGCCTGATCGGGCCTGCCCCGGCCAGCACGCACGGGGCGCCCCGGGCGCGGCGCCGGGCTGCGTCGCCGGGCGCCTGGCTGGCGCGCACGGCCGTGGTGGGGCTGTTCGTGCTGCCGCTGGCCGCCGCGCTGGTGCTGGCGCTGCGCGAAGCGGCGTCCGCCGCCGCCTGGCAGGCGCTGTGGACCGATCCGCAGTGGGCGCCCGCGCTGGCGTCGTCGCTGGGCTCGGCCGGGGTGTCCACGCTGCTGGCGCTGGCGCTGACGATGGTGCTGGTGACGGCGCTGCACGGCAGCCCGGCCTGGGCCCGGCTGTCAACCAGCCTGGCGCCGTTGCTGGCGGTGCCGCACGCGGCCTTCGCCATCGGCCTGGCCTGGCTGATCGCGCCCACCGGTGCCCTGGCGCGCGCGCTGGCGCCGCTGGTCGGCTGGGCGGCACCACCGGCCTGGGCCACGGTGAACGACCCGCATGCGTTCGGCCTCACGCTGGTGCTGGCGCTGAAGGAGACGCCGTTCCTGCTCTGGAGCGTCGCCGCACTGCTGGCGCGCCCGGAACTGGCGGCGCGGCTGGCGGCGGAGCAGCGCATCGCGCGCACGCTGGGCCACGGGCCGCGCGCCTGGTGGTGGCGCGCCGGCTGGCCGCAGCTGCTGCCGCTGCTGGCCTGGCCACTGCTGGCGGTGCTGGCCTACGGCCTGACGGTGGTGGACCTGGCGCTGATCGTCGGCCCCACCACGCCGCCCACCGCGGCGGTGCTGGCGTGGCAGGACCTGCAGCACGCCGACCCGCTGCGCAATGCGCGTGGCGCCGCCGGCGCGGTGGCGCTGGCGCTGCTGCTGGCGGCGCTGCTGGCCCTGGTGGCGATGGGGTGGCCCGCGCTGCGTCGCGCGTGGACGTCCGCGGCCGTCGGTGGCCGCCGGGCGCCCGTGGTCCGACGCACGGCCTGGCGTGTGGTCACCGGTGGCCTGTGGTGGACGCTGCCGGGACTGTACGCCGCGGTGGGCGTGGTGCTGCTGCTGCTGGGCGTGGCCGGCCCCTGGCCATTCCCCGACGCCTGGCCGTCGGCGTTCACGCCGATGGGCTGGCAGGCGGTGGCGGCGTCGCTGGGCACGGTGGGTTTCACCGCGGCGCTGGCGCTGGGCAGCACCACCATCGCGCTGGTGCTGGTGGCCGCGTGGCTGGAATCGACGCCGGCGCGCTGGGACGCACGCGTCACGCCGGTGGTGCTGGCGCCGCTGGTGCTGCCGCCGCTGATGCTGATGACCGGCCTGTACCAGGGTGCGCTGCACCTGCGGCTGGACGCCCGCGCCGCCGGCGTGCTGTGGGCCCATGTGCTGGTGGTCCTGCCCTACGTCTTCATCGTGTTGCGCCCGGCCTGGCGCGACCTCGACCCGCGCCTGGCGCAGACCGCGGCCACGCTGGGCCGCAGCCGCTGGGCCTTCCGCTGGCAGGTGCAGCGGCCGCTGCTGGCCGCGCCGATCGCGGGCGCCGCTGCGGTGGGCTTCGCGGTCAGTACCGGGCAGTTCCTGGCCACGCAGATGCTGGGGGCGGGCCGCCTGCCCACCGTCACCACCGAGGCCGTCACGCTGGCCAGCGGAGGCGACCGCCGTACCGCGGCCGCCTTTGCGCTGCTGCAGGCGCTGCTGCCGCTGCTGGCCTTCGGGGCGGCGCGGCTGGTGCATCGGAGGGCCGTCCGGTGAGCCTGCGGCTGCAGGACGTGTCGCTGCGCCTGGCCGGGCGCACGCTGCTTCGGCCCTTGACGGCCGACATCGCCGCCGGCGAGGTGCTGGCGGTGATGGGTCCCAGCGGCAGCGGCAAGAGCACGCTGCTGGCCTGGCTGGCGGGACTGCCGATCGCGCCTTTGCAGGCCGACGGTGCCGTGTGGCTGGACGGGCAGGACGTGAGCGATTGGCCCACCGAGCAGCGCCGCGTCGGCCTGCTGTTCCAGGACGATCTGCTGTACCCGCACTGGACGTTGCGCCAGAACCTGCTGTTCGCGCTGCCGAAGGGCCTCCGTGCCGAGCGCGAGGCGGCGGTGGAACATGCACTGGCGGCGGCCGAACTGCCGGGCTTGGGCGCCCGCAGGCCGCACGAGCTCAGTGGCGGCCAGCGCGCCCGCGTGTCGCTGATGCGGGCCCTGCTGGCGCAGCCGCGGGCGCTGCTGCTGGACGAACCCTTCTCCCGGCTCGACGCCGCGCTGCGCGCGCGCATGAGCGAGCACACCTGGCAGGCGCTGCGGGCCGCGCGCGTGCCGGCGCTGCTGGTGACGCACGATGCGGCCGACGTGCCGCCGGGCGCGCGCATCGTGAGGCTGGACGATCATGCTTGACCGCCTGGCGCTGCGCCTGCTGGCACCGCCCATCGGTGGCCTCGCGCGTGTCCTGGTGAGTGCCGGCGTCGGCGCCGATGCGCTGACGCTGGCCGGGTTCGCCATCGGCATCGCCGCGGCTGCGGCCATCGCGCTGCAGGCCTACACGGCCGGGCTGGTGCTGATCGCGCTGAGCCGCCTGTGCGACGGGCTGGACGGCGCCGTCGCGCGCCTGACCACGCCCAGCGACCGTGGCGCCTTCCTCGACATCACGCTGGACTTCCTGTTCTACGCCAGCGTGCCGCTGGCCTTCGCCTTCGCCAACCCCGGCGACAATGCGCTGCCGGCGGCGCTGCTGCTGGCCGCTTTCATCGGCACCGGCAGCAGCTTTCTGGCCTTCTCGGCGCTGGCGGGCCGACGCGGGTTGCAGAGCACGGCCTACCCTAACAAGGGCCTGTACTACCTGGGCGGGCTGACCGAGGCCACCGAGACGCTGATCTGCTTTGCACTGATGTGCCTGTTCCCGGCGCAGTTCGCGCTCTGGGCCTGTGGATTCGCCGCGCTGTGCGGCCTGACCATCGTGTCGCGCCTGTGGGCCGGCTGGAGGATGCTGACATGACGCGTTCACGTGTGCTGCTGCTGCTGGCCCTGGTGGCCGGCATCGCGCTCTTCTTCGCCTTCGACCTCCAGCGCTTCCTGACGCTGGAGTACCTGAAGTCGGCCCAGGGTGAGTTCGCGGCGCTGTACGCCGAGCGGCCACTGGCCGTGATCGGCAGCTACTTCGCGCTCTACGTGGCGGTGACGGCGCTGTCGCTGCCTGGCGCGGCGATCATGACGCTGGCCGGCGGCGCCATCTTCGGGCTCTGGGTCGGCCTGCTGGTGGTGTCGTTCGCGTCCAGCATCGGCGCCACGCTGGCGATGCTGGCAGCGCGCTACGTGCTGCGCGACAGCATCAAGGCCCGCTTCGGCCAGCGCGTGGCCGAGATCGACCGCGGCGTCGAGCGCGACGGGGCCTTCTACCTGTTCACGCTGCGCCTGGTGCCGGCGGTGCCGTTCTTCGTCGTCAACCTGGTGATGGGGCTGACGGCGATGAAGGCGCGCACCTTCTACGTCGTCAGCCAACTGGGCATGCTGGCCGGCACGCTGGTGTATGTGAACGCCGGCACGCAGCTGGCGCAGATCGACTCGCTCAAGGGCATCCTGAGCCCGGGGCTGATCGGCAGCTTCGTGCTGCTGGGGCTGTTCCCGCTGGTGGCCAAGAAGATCGTGGACGTGGTCAAGGCACGCAAGGTCTACGCGAAGTGGGCCGGCCGCAAGCCCAGGACCTATGACCGCAACCTGGTCGTCATCGGCGCCGGCGCGGCCGGCCTGGTCACCAGCTACATCGCCGCCGTGGTCAAGGCCAAGGTCACGCTCGTGGAAGGCCACAAGATGGGCGGCGACTGCCTGAACTACGGCTGCGTGCCGAGCAAGGCGCTGATCAAGACCGCCACCCTGGTGCGCCAGATGCGCCACAGCCCCGACTACGGCATCGCCAAGGCCGAATGGCAGCTGGACTTCGCGCAGGTGATGGACCGCGTGGCCCAGGTGATCGCCGACATCGCGCCGCACGACAGCGTGGAGCGCTACACCGGCCTGGGCGTGGACGTGGTGGAGGGCAAGGCCACCCTCGTCGATCCGTGGCACGTGAAGATCGCCCGGGCGAACGGGGGCGAGCAGGTGCTGAGCACCCGCGCCATCGTGATCGCCACCGGCGCCGAGCCCTTCGTGCCGCCGCTGCCGGGGCTCAAGGAGGTGGGCTGCCTGACCAGCGACACGCTGTGGAACCTGCGCACGCTGCCCCAGCGCCTGGTGGTGCTGGGCGGCGGGCCCATCGGCTGCGAACTGGCGCAGTCCTTCGCGCGGCTGGGCAGCGCCGTGACGCAGGTGGAGATGGCGCCGCGCATCATGATCCGCGAGGACGAGGAGGTGTCGGCCTACGCGCGCCAGGCGCTGGAAGCGGACGGCGTGCGCGTGCTCACCGGCCACAAGGCGCTGCGCTGCGAGCAGGACGGCGAGGGCAAGTGGCTGGTGGTGGAAGCGAACGGCGCCGAGCAGCGCCTGCCCTTCGACGAGCTGCTGTGCGCCGTGGGCCGCGTGGCGCGCCTGAAGGGCTTTGGGCTGGAGGAACTGGGCATCCCCACCCAGCGCACGGTGCAGGTGGACGAGTACCTGCAGACGATCTACCCCAACATCCTGGCCGCCGGCGACGTGGCCGGGCCCTACCAGTTCACGCACACGGCCGCGCATCAGGCCTGGTATGCCGCGGTCAACGGGCTGTTCGCGCCGTTCAAGCGCTTCAAGGCCGACTACTCGGTGATCCCCTGGGCCACCTTCATCGACCCCGAGGTGGCGCGCGTGGGCCTCAACGAGCAGGAGGCGAAGGAGAAGGGCGTGGCCTACGAGGTCACGCGCTACGGCATCGACGACCTGGACCGCGCCATCGCCGACAGCAGCGCGCACGGCTGGGTCAAGGTGCTCACGGTGCCGGGCAAGGACAGGATCCTGGGCGTCACCATCGTCGGCACCCACGCCGGCGACCTGCTGGCCGAGTACGTGCTGGCCATGAAACACGGTCTCGGGCTGAACAAGATCCTGGGCACCATCCACACCTACCCCACGCTGGCCGAGGCCAACAAGTACGCCGCCGGCGAGTGGAAGCGCGCGCACCAGCCGCATGGCCTGCTGCGCTGGGTGCAGCGCTTCCACGATTGGCGGCGCGGCGCATGAGGTCCGCGCTGGCGTTGCTGCTCGCGAGCCTGGCCACCGGGGCGATGGCGCTGCCGCCGCTGCAGGACGGCGCCGGCTGGCAGGTCGTGGGCCTGCCGAAGCAGACGCTGCCGATGACGCGCTTCGGGTTCACCGCGCAGGACGGTCGGCCCGTGCTGCGCATCGAGGCCAGTGCCTCCTACGGCAACCTGGTGCACGAACTTCCCGAGGGCCTCGGTGGCCGCTGGCTGCAATGGCGCTGGAAGCTGGACACGCCGCTGGCTTCGGCCGACCTGCGCACCAAGGCCGGTGACGATGCCGCGCTGAAGGTCTGCGCGCTGTTCGACCTGCCGCTGGAGGCGCTGGGCATCGTCGAGCGCGCGAAGATGCGCATGGCGCGCGCCGTCTCCGGCCAGTGGCTGCCGGCGGCCACGCTGTGCTACGTCTTCGACCCGTCACTGCCGGCGGGCACGCTGCTGCCCAATGCGCACTCGCCGCGGCTACGCTGGATCGTCGCCCGCGGCAGCGGCGTCTCCTTGGGCACCTGGCAGGCCGAGCGGCACGACCTGCACGCTGACTTCCTTCGCGCCTTCGGCGAGGAGGCGCCGACGGTGCCGCCGCTGAAGGCCATCGCGCTCGGTGCCGATGCCGACAACACCGGCGGCCGCAGCGTGGGCTGGGTGGCGGCTGTGGGCCTGCAGCCATGAAGCGCCTGCTGCTGGCCGGCGGTGGCCACGCCCACGTGCACGTGCTCACGGCGTTGGCGCGCGAGCCGCTGCCCGGGGTGGAGGTGCTGCTGGTCACGCCGTTCGCCCGCCAGATGTACTCCGGCATGCTGCCGGGCTGGGTGGCGGGGCACTACGGCGAGGACCAGATCGTCATCCCGCTGCCGGCGCTGGCCCTGGCCGCTGGCGTGCAGTTGATAGATGGGCGCATCGCCGGCCTGGACGCGAACGCACGCCGCGCCACGCTGGCCGATGGGCGTGTGATCGACTACGACCTGCTGTCGCTGGACACCGGCCCGGTGATGGACCGCGATGCCATCCCGGGCGCGCGTGAGCACGCGCTGTTCCTGCGCCCGGTGGAGCACTTCGTGCGGTTGTTCGAGACGTTGCTGGCGCGTGCCCTGGCCGAACCCCTGGACCTGGCCGTGGTGGGTGCCGGCGCCGGCGGCGTGGAGATCGCGTTGGCGCTGGCCTGGCGGCTGCAGCGCGAAGGCGCGGCCACGCGGGTGAGCCTGGTGGCCGGAGCTGACGGGCCGCTGGCCGGCTTTGCGGAAGGGGTGCGGCAGCCGGTGCTGCGCGCGCTGCAGCGCCACCGCGTGACGCTGCTGCCGCACACCTGCACCGCCATCGAGGCCGGCCGCCTGACGCTGTCCAATGGCACGCGCTTGGCCTGCGACGTGCCGCTGCTGGCCGTGGGCACCAGCGCACCGCCGTGGCTGCAGGGCAGCGGCCTGGCGCTGGACGAATGCGGGTTCGTGGCCACCGGCGCCACGCTGCAGAGCACGTCGCACCCGGAGGTGTTCGCCGCCGGCGACGTGGCCACGCGGATGGATGCGCCACACCCCAAGAGCGGCGTCTACGCCGTGCGGGCCGGCCCGCCGCTGGCGCTGAACCTGCGCCGTGCACTGGCGGGCGGCGCACTGCAGCCGTACATGCCGCAGGCGCGCACGCTGTACCTTCTGTCCACCGGGCGGCGGCACGCCGTGGCGTCCTGGGGTCCCTGGGCCACGTCGGGCCGCTGGGTGTGGTGGTGGAAGGACCGCATCGACCGCGGATTCATCCGACGCTACGGCGGGAGCGCCTGAGGCGCGCGCCTTCGGGCGTCAGTCCACCGGCCGGAAGACGATCTCGATCGAGCCTGGCGTGGTGCCGTCCTTGTCGCGCGGCAGCGGGCTGGCGGCGTCGATGGCGCGCAGCACGGCGTTGTCCCAGGCGTCGTTGCCGCTGCGCCGCACGACGCGACGCGACAGCACGTTGCCACTGGCGGTGGCGCGGATCTCGACCACGGTCTCCAGCGTCGACGGCAGTCCGACGGTGTCGAACTTCAGCTTCGAACGCACATGCTCGCGCAGGATCCCGCCGTACTGCTGTGACGGCGCCGCGTTGCGCGCCGCCGTGCCGGTGCTCGACGGCCCGCCGCTGCCGCCGCCGGCCTGGGCCTGCAGGCGCTTCAGGTTGTCCAGCCGCTGCTTCTCCAGCCGCTCCTCCTCGGCCTTGCGCGCCAGTTCTTCCTCGCGCTGCTTCTGTAGGTCGCGCTGGCGCTTCAGCGCGGCCTCTTCGGCGGCCTTGGCGCGCTTGGCCTCGGCCTCGCGTTCCCGCCTCAGCTTGGCCTCGCGCTCGGCCTGCTCGCGCTGGGCCGCGCGCTCGCGCTCCAGCGCGATGTCGGCCGCCGAGCGCGTGGGAGCGGGCGGCGGTGGCGCCGGGGCCGGTGCCGGCTGCGGTGGGGGCGGTGGCGCGGGCTCGGGCGCCACCGTGCGCGGCGCGGCAACCTCCGGCAGCGCCGACCACAGCTCCGCGCTGAATTCCACCGGCGTGCTGCGCTGCCAGCTCACGCCCAGCGCAATGGCCACCACCAGGCCCGCGTGCACCACCAGCGACAGCCCGGCGCCCGGCAGCAGCCCGCCCGGCGGGCGGGGCTGCAGGGTGCCGTGGGGCAGGGCGGCAGTGCTCGACACGTGCTCAGCGCCCCTGCTGCACCGACAGGCCCACGCGCTGTACGTTGGCGCGCTGCAGTCTGTCCATGACCTGGACCACCGCGTCGTACTTGACGTTGCGATCGGCCGTGATCACGACTGGCACTTGCTGATTGCCAGCTTGGCGCTGCTTGACCAAGGCAGCAAGCGCCGAAAGCGTGGTCTGGGCGTCCTGATCGGTCTCGTCCCCACGAATGCGCACACTCAACTGACCATCGAGCCTGATGTTGACCTCCACCACCCTGGCTTCCGCCTGCTTGGCCTTGCCCACGCTGGGCAGGTCCACCACGCCGGTGGTGATGAGGGGCGCGGTGACCATGAAGATGATCAGCAGCACCAGCATGACGTCGATGAACGGGACCATGTTGATCTCGTTGATCGTGCGGCGGCCGCGGCCGCGGGTGGCGACGCCTGGCATCGACGCTGCGCCTAGCGCCCCGCCGCCGCCGGCGTGCCGGCGTTGCGCTGCAGGATGTTCAGGAACTCCTCCATGAACGTCTCCATCTGGATCGCGATGCGGTCGATCTCGCGCGCGAAGCGGTTGTAGGCCACCACCGCCGGGATGGCGGCGAACAGGCCGATGGCGGTGGCCACCAGCGCCTCGGCGATGCCCGGGGCCACGGTGGCCAGCGTCACCTGCTGCAGGTTGGACAGCCCGACGAAGGCATGCATGATCCCCCACACGGTGCCGAACAGGCCCACGTAGGGGCTCACCGAACCCACCGACGCCAGGAAGCTCAGGTGGCTCTCGATGGTGTCGAGCTCGCGCTGGAAGCTCGCGCGCATGGCGCGGCGCGCGCCGTCCAGCTGCGCCGGGCCGTCCAACCGGCGCTCGCGCAGCTTCAAAAACTCCTTCATGCCGCTGGCGAAAAGGCGTGCCATCGGGGCGGAGTCGCTGCGCTTCTCCACTTCGGCGCTCATCTCGGTGAGGCTGCGGCCGGACCAGAACTCGCGCTCGAAGTCCTCGTTGCCGCCGCGCACGCGCTTGAGGCCGAAGAGCTTGCCGAAGATCACGGTCCAGCTCGTCAGCGACACCAGCAGCAGCCCGGCCATCACCAGCTGAACCACGAGGCTGGCCTGCATCACCAGCGAGAGGATGGACATGTCGGAGTTCATGCGTGCAGGGCCTGGAGGATGGAATCGGGGATGCGGCGGGGCCGCAGCGTGGTCGCGTCGACGCAGCCGATGCGGATCTCGCCTTCGGCCAGGAGTTCCGTGCCGCGCCAGGCCTGCTGCGCCAGCTGCAGTGACGCGCGGCCGGCCTCGCGCAGCACGGCGGTCACGTCCAGCAGGTCGTCCAGCCGGGCCGGGCGCAGGAAACGCAGCTGCGTGTCGCCGACGACGAACATGGCGCCGACGGTCTCGCGCAGCGCCTGCTGCTGCACGCCGAGCGACCGCAGCCACTCGGTGCGCGCGCGCTCGAAGTACTTCAGGTAATTGGCGTAGAAGACGATGCCGCCGGCGTCGGTGTCTTCCCAGTAGACGCGCACGGCATGACGGAACGGGGCGGGGGAACTCATGGACCGCCGGCATTATGCAAGCCGCATGGCCCGCGGCGCCGGAGCTTCACATGCGGTGACAGTCGGCTACTCGCGTTTGCGCCGGATCATCGCCGACAGCCGGGCGTCGCTGGGGTCGTGGTAGACGATGCGGCCGCGTTTCCACTCGCCGAGCCAGATCATGCGTTCGGAGAAGGCGTCGTGGTCTGTGGCGTCGAAGGGCTTGTCGTAGGTGGTGACGACGCCGCGGTAGGGTTCCCGCAGGTCTTCCAGTGCGGCCTTCAGTGCGGGCCCGTCGGTGGCGCCGCGGGTCTGGAACAGCGCGCGCAGCATCAGGTGCACCGCGTCGTAGGACTGAGCCGCGGCCATCAGGCTGCCGATCGGTCGTTCCGCCGGGTAGGCCTTGGCGTAACGCGCGATGAAGGTGCTGCGGCGTTCGTGCGCGGCGTCCTGGATGATGCTCTGCACGGTAAGCGTGCCTTCCAGCGCGTCCGGCCCGGCCTGCTGCAGCACGCTGGCAAAGCTCAGCGGCCAGGGCGCGAAGTAGGGCACGCGCCAGCCGAGCTCGGCCCGTGAACGCACGGCCACGGCCTGCTCCGGGCCCACGGTGTAATTGACGACGGCTTCGGCACCGGCGGCGCGAGCCTGCGCGAGCTCGTCACGCAGCGACGTGACGCCCAGCGCGAAGCGCGCCACGTGCACCGGCGCGAGGCCGCGCTGTGCCAGCTGCGCCGTCAGGTCGCGCAGGCCGCCCTCGCCGTAGCCGGTGCGGTCGGCCAGCAGGGCCACGCGCTTCAGTCCGCGCCGGTCGACGATCTCGCGCACGAGGGCGGCGGCGTTCATGTCGTCGCGCGGTGCCATGCGAAAGACATGGCTCTTCGCCGGCGGCGTGCGCGTGGTCACCGCCGTGCCCTGTGAGCATGGCACCATCAGCAGGTGGCGTGCACGCTCGAAGACCTCCAGAGCGCGCAGCGCCACGCCGGTGTTGCAGAAGCCGATGGTGAAGTCCACGCGCTCGCGCTGCACCAGTTCCTCGGCGGCGGCCAGCCCGGTGTCGGGCACGGCGCGGTCGTCGCGCACCACCAGCTCCAGCGGGCGGCCCAGGTAGCCGCCGAGGGCATTGATCTCGTCGACGGCCAGCCGTGCGCCATGGTGCATGCTGGTGCCGAAATCGGCCGAGCCGCCGCTGAGTGGGGCGATCAGTCCGATGCGGATCGGCGCGCCAGCGCCATTGGTCTGTGCCGGGGCGACGCCCGCCCACAGGCCGGGCAGGGCGAACAGGAACGTGACGATGCGGCGTTTCACAGGTGCGTCCATCCCTGGGCGACGGCCAGCTTGAGGAACTCGCTGGACGACTCGACGCCGAGCTTGCGGCGGATGCTCAGGCGGTGCGCCTCGACGGTGCGCACGCTGATGCCCAGTTCGCGCGCGGCTTCCTTGTTGCTGCGGCCATGGGCCACCAGCAGCAGCACCTCGCGTTCGCGGTCGGTGATCTGTGGCTCGCCGTCGGGGACACCCAGCGCCAGGTCGGCCACCGGGCGGCTGAAGTACTGGCGGCCGGCGATCACCTCGCGCACGGCGTCGACGATCTCGTCCAGCGGTCCGTCCTTGAGCACGTAGCCACGCGCGCCGGCGCGAACCGCGGCGATCACGTACTCGCGGTGGTTGAACATGCTCAGAGCGATCACCGGCGTGTCCAGCCGCAGTTCTCGCATGCGGCGCAGCAGTTCGATCCCGTTCATGCCGGGCATGCTCAGGTCGGCCAGCATCAGGTCGGGTGGCTGGTCCTGCAGGGCCTCCAGCGCTTCGGCGCCGTCCCCGGCCTCCACGACCTCGGCGATCCAGCGCTCGGCCAGCAGCCGTGCCCGCAGGCCGGCACGCACCAGTGGGTGGTCGTCCACGATCAGCAGGTGCAGGGCGGTGGGGTCGTCGGTCATGCGTCCACCATCCGGCGGGGATCGGGTGCGCGCGGCAGTGCCACGCGCACGGTGGTGCCCGAAGCGGTGGACTGCACCTGCAGCCGCCCGCCCAGGCTCTCGGCCCGCTGACGCATGTTGGACAGCCCGATACCACCGCCGGCGTCGCTGCCGTCGAGGCGGAACCCCTTGCCGTCGTCGGCGATCTCCAGCCGCGTCTCCTGATCGTCGCCGTCCAGCAGCAGGCGCAGCGTGCTCGCCCGCGCATGGCGTTCGGCGTTGGCCAGGGCTTCCTGCGCGATGCGGTACAGGGCCACGGCCTGGGCCTGAGGCGGTGATGCCGGCGCTCGCAGGTCCAGCGTCACCTGCGGGCCGCCGCGCTGTGCCAGGTCCTCGGCCAGCAGGGTGAGTGCGGCATCGAGACCCAGGTCGTCCAGCAGCGCCGGGCGCAGTTCGTGCGAGATGCGGCGTACGGTGCCGATGGCACCGGCCAGGCTGTCCACCGCCTCGCGCAGCCGCCCGCCGGCGTCCGGGTCGCCGGCGTCCACCTGGCGGGCGGCCAGCTCGAATCTGTATTTCACCGACACCAGCAGCTGGCAGACGTGGTCGTGCAGTTCGCGGGAGACGCGCGCGCGCTCCTCCTCCTGCGACAGCACGACGCGGTCGGCCAGGTGGCGGATGCGGCGGTCGGCGCGGCGCTGCTCGGCGATGTTCAGCGCCAGCCCGCCGGCGAACACCGAGACGATGGCCACGGCCGCCACCATGGCCAGAACCACCAGCGTCTCGCGGCCGACGGCGACCACGCCACGCCGCCAGCCGGCCATCGCGGCCTCGACGTCGTCCAGGTACAGGCCGGTGCCGAGCATCCAGCCCCAGCGGTCGAGCATCACCGCGTAGCCCAGTTTGGGGGTCGGCTGGCCGGAGGACGGCTTGGGCCACACATAGCGTTGGTAGCCGCCGCCTTCCTGGGCGCGGGCCAGCAGTTCGCGGATCACGTAGACACCGTCGCTGTCCTGCAGGTCCAGCAGCAGCCGGCCTTCGAGTTCCGGCAGCCGTGGGTGCATCAGGTTGCGCCCGGCCTGGTCGTAGACGAAGAAGTAGCCGTCGGCGCCGAAGTCCATGCGGCGCAGGATGGCCAGTGCGTCCTGGCGCGCCGTCTCGTCGTCGGGCGCGCTGGCGTACTGGCGGGCGATGGCGGCCATGGCCAGCTGCACCACGTTGCGCAGGCCTTCGCGCTTGGCGGCCAGGAAGGCCTGCTCCTGGGCGCGGCTCTGTTCGCGTTCCAGCGCGTCCATCTCGTAGACGAGCAACGCGCCCACCGCGGCCAGCGCGGCCAGCAGCGGCAGCACGGCGAGGACGATGATCTGGGTGCGCAGGCGTGCCATGGGTCCGGGCGGTCCGATCGCCCCGGTAGATTGTGCCGACGCACCGCCCCGGGTGGCCCCGGTGTATGCGTCAGTCGCGCCTGCGCGGCACTGCGTAAGGGCTTGCCCCGATCAGGGGCCCGTGACGCGCCGGTACACCGGCCCCCACATCGGGTGGCCGGCCTCGGCGCGGCTGAGCGCAAACGCCGGGTCGGCCACGCGGGCAGCGCGGAAGGCGGCCTCGCACTCGGCTTCACGCGCGCTGGTGCAGGCGATGAAGGCGATCAGCTTGTGCGCACTGGCCTGGTCACGGATGCTCACCAGGCCGGCTGCCAGCGCGCGCTGCAGCGCAGCCTCGGCGGCCGGGTACTGCGCGTTGTCGTACAGGCGGATGCCCTCGACCAGCGCGCGTTCGGCGGGGCGTTCCATCAGCTCGGCCAGACCCACCGGCGCAGGGGGCGGCGGCGGCGGGGGAGGCGCCGGCGTGGCGCAGGCGGCGACCAGCGTGCTGGCCAGCAGCATTGGCCACAGGCGACGTTGACGCGGGTGACGAAGCGGATGGGCCGGGGGCAGGGTCATGAGCCGAATCGGTGTCTCAGGGTCACGGGCTGGTCGGCGTCGACATCGACCTGGGTACTGTACGGCGGGAAGTCGCCGTTGCGCACGGTGATGCGGTGGCTGCCCGCCGGCAGGGTGAGCGTGGCCAGCGGGGGTGTCAGGCCGGCGGGCTGGCCGTTCACCTCGATCTCGCCCCAGGGGCTGATGGCCAGGCGCACGGTGCCCATGGCCGGCGGGGCGGCCGTTGGCGTAGGGGCCGGTGCGGCCGGCTTGGTGCGCGCTGGCCGCGGGCGTGGCTTGGCGGCCGTCGGAGGGGGCGGAGCCTCGGCGACGGTCGTCGCGGAAGGGACAGCGTCCGGTGCGGAAGCGGCGGCATCGTTGGCCAAGGCGTCTTCGGCGGGCGTGGCTTCCACCGGAGGGACCAGCGCGGCGGCGGCGGGCGGCGTGGCTGCCACGGCGATGGCCGTCGAGGCAGGTGCGTCGGCAGGCGCATGCCACCACCAAGTCGAGGCTGCGCCCAGCGCCATCGCCGCGCCCAGCATCGGCAGCAGCACCAGCAGGCGGCGGCGCTGGCCCGGGTCGGCGCCCTTGCGAGGTTCTTCGGCACTGGTGCGCTCCTGCCACGGGCGCAGCGCCAACGCGAACTCGGCCGCGCTGGCAAAACGCTCGGCCGGGTCGCGCGCCATGGCCTTGGACGCCACCGCGGCCAGCCCCGCGGGCACCGCGGGTTGGAGCGCATCGGCCGGTGCCGGATTCACGTGCAGCACGGCGTTGGTGATCTGTTGCAGCGAGTCGCCCTCGAAGGCCTTGCGCCCGGCCAGCAGCTCGTAGAGCACGACGCCGAGCGAATACACGTCCGTGCGGCCGTCGATGGTGCCGCCCTGCAACTGCTCGGGCGCCAGGTAGTGCGGTGACCCGGCCACCAGACCGTCGAGTGCCGGCTGCGCAGCGCTGAGCGTGCACTGCGCGCCGTGGGCGATGCGCGCGATGCCGAAGTCCAGCACCGTGGGCTTGTCCTTGCCGGTGAGGAAGATGTTGGCCGGCTTGATGTCGCAGTGCACCACCCCCCGCGCATGCGCGTAGGCCAGCGCGTCGGCCACGCGGCGCACCAGGTAGGCGGCCTGGCCCGGTCGCGGGCGCCAGCCGCTGGCGATGGCCTGGCGCAGGTCGCGCCCGCGCAGGCGCTCCATCGCGATGTAGACGCCGTGCGCCGAGAGGCCCGCGTCGTGCACCGTGACGATGTGCGGGTGGTTCAGCCCGGCGACGGCCCGTGCCTCGTTGAGGAACAGCCGGTCCAGCGCCAGGCGTTCCGGCGGGTCGACGTCGAACTGCAGGGTCTTGACGGCCACCGTGCGCGAGAGCAGCGGATCCCAGGCTTCGTGGACGTTGCCCAGGCCACCTTCACCCAGCTTGCGCTTGAGCGCGTAGCGGCCGATGTGCTGCAGCGTGGGTTCCGCGGACAGTTCGTCGGCCGGCGGTGGCTCGCTGTTCAGCGGCAGTGGTTCAGCGGGTTCCGGCCAGCGCCCGTCCATCGACGGCGGCAGCGAAGCCACCGTCGCGGCGAAGTCGGAGTCGCCGGCATCCTGCGGCGAGCGTTTGGCATGCAGTCCCACAAGCCGAGAGCTTAGGCGCGCCGGCCGGGGCGCTGGCGATGAAAAGCAGGGGATTGGCCTGCCGGTTAACGGCTTGTCACCCGTGCTTACCGGGCGGCGGGCACTGTTTCACGCCGGTCCGGCCGACTGCAGGCGGGCCCTGTGGTGGCCGCCGGATCAGGCCAGTTCGCGCTTCAGGCGCGCCAGCGCTTCCTGCAACTGCGGCAGGCTGCTGGCGAACGACAGGCGCAGGTAGCGCTCGGCCGCTGCGGGCCCGAAGTCGCGGCCGGGGGTCAGCGCCACGTGGGCGCGCTGCATCATGTCGAAGCAGAAGTCCCAGCTGCTGGCATTGAAGCGGCTGCAGTCGGCCCAGGCGTAGAAGGCGCCGTCGGGCGCCACCGGCACCGTCAGGCCCAGCGCGTTCAGCGCCGGCACGACCATGTCGCGCCGTTCGCGGAAGGCGGCACGCCGGCGTTCGTATTCGGCAATGGATTCCGGCTCGAAGCAGGCCAGCGCCGCCTGCTGCGCGATGCTGGAGGCGCAGATGTAGAGGTTCTGCGCCAGCTTCTCCACCGCCGGCACCAGGGCCGGTGGCAGCACCAGCCAGCCCAGGCGCCAGCCGGTCATGCTGAAGTACTTGCTGAAGCTGTTGATGGAGATGACGTCGTCGCCCAACGTCAGCGCGCTGGCACCGAAGGCGTCGTCGTAGCTCAGGCCGAGGTAGATCTCGTCGACCAGCGTCACGCCGCCGCGTTCGCGCACCGCCTGCACGATGGCCGCCATCTCGGCCGGTGCGATCGACGTGCCGGTGGGGTTGGACGGCGAGGCCAGCAGCACGCCGCGCGTGGCCGGCGTCCAGTGTGCACGCGCCGACGCGGCGTCGAGCTGGAAGCGCGCCTGCGGCGACGCCGACAGCAGGCGCGGCGTGGCGCCGGTGGCGCTGACGAAGTGCCGGTTGCAGGGGTAGCTGGGGTCGGGCATCAGCACCTCGTCCCCGGGCTCGAACAGGGCCAGCGTGGCCAGCTGCAGCGCGGCAGAGGCGCCGGCGGTGATCACGATGCGCCCCGGGTCCACGTCGACGCCGAAGCGCTGGGCGTACCAGGCGGCGATGCGTTCGCGCAGCGCCGGCAGGCCGGTGGCGTGGGTGTACTGCGTGCGGCCGCCACGCAGGCAGCGCTCGGCAGCGTCCTGCACCAGGGGCGGCGCGGTGAAGTCCGGCTCGCCGATGTTCAGGAAGATCATCGGCTCGCCGCCCCGCGCCGGGTCGCAGGCCGGGCTGCGCGCGATGGCGTCGGCCGCCTTGGCGCACTCCATCACGTAGAAGGGCTCGATGTGGTCGAGCCGGGAGGCGAGCTTCATGGGCGGTGGCGTTGGTTGGCTCAGCGCGCCGCGCCGCGCCGCGCGGCCTGCACCTCGACCGGCCGCAGGTCGGCCGCGGCCTTGTCGAGCACGCCGTTGACGTACTTGTGGCCGTCGGTGCCGCCGAACTCCTTGGCCAGTTCCACCGCCTCGTTGATGGCCACGCGGTACGGCACGTCGATGCAGTTCTTCAGCTCGTAGGCGCCGATCAGCAGCACGCCATGCTCGATGGGCGAGAGCTGGCTGGTGCGCCGGTCCACGTGCCTGGCCAGCACCGCGTCCAGCGTGGCGGCGTCTGTGATGCAGCCGTGCAGCAGGGCGTCGTAGTGGGCGCTGTCGGCCTTGTCGAAGCCGTCCTGCTCGCGCATCAGGGCGTCGATGACGCCGGCGTCCTCGCCGGCCAGCAGCCACTGGTACAGGCCCTGGAGCGCAAACTCGCGCGCGCGCCGGCGCGGTGACTTGGTGGGGGCCCGGCGCTTGGCGGGCGGCTTGCCACCCGACTTGCCGGCCGCCTTCGCAGGCGCCTGAGGTGTTGCCGGCGCCGAGCGGTTCTCGTCGCTCACGGCAGGTCCTCCAGCAGGTTGGCCATCTCCACCGCCACGCGGGCGGCGTCGCGGCCCTTCTCCTCGGCGCGCGCCCAGGCCTGGGCCTCGTCCTCCACCGTGAGGATGGCGTTGGCGATCGGCAGGCGGTGGTCCAGCGACACGCGGGTGACGCCGGCACCGCTTTCGTTGGCCACCAGCTCGAAGTGGTAGGTCTCGCCGCGGATGATGCAGCCCAGCGCGATCAGCGCGTCGTAGTCACCGTCCTCGGCCAGGGCCTTGAGCACCACCGGGATCTCCAGCGCGCCGGGCACGGTGAGGTGCACGACGTCACGTGCGACCACGCCCAAGGTGAGCAGCTCGGCGATGCAGGTCTCGGCCAGCTTGTTGGTGATGGCATCGTTGAAGCGGGCACGCACGATGCCGATGCGCAGTCCTTCGCCGGCCAGTTCGCCGGCGGTGCCCTTGTCGGCGCCTTGCATGGGGGTCCTTAACGGGTTTCGGGGGCCACGAAGCCGGTGACTTCGAGGCCGTAGCCGGCCATGCTGGGCATGCGGCGTGGGCTGCCCAGCAACTGCATGCGGGTCACGCCCAGGTCGCGCAGGATCTGCGCGCCGACGCCGTACGTGCGCAGGTCCATGGCGGCCGCGCGGCGCGGTGCCGGCTCGGCCGGGGGGGTCACCTGCGGCAGCAGCGCCTGCACACCGGCACCGCAGTTCAGCAGCACGGCCACACCGCAGCGCCCGGCGTGCAATGCCGCCAGCGCCGCCGGCAGCGGCCAGGAATGCCCGCCGCCGGCGGCGTCGAGCAGGTCGAAGGCGGTGAAGGGCTCGTGCACGCGCACCGGCACCGTCTCTTCGGCGGTCCACTGGCCGTGCACCAGCGCCAGGTGCAGGCCGCCGCCCGCGTCGCGGTAGCTGACGCAGCGGAAGGCGCCGTGCGGTGTTGTCAGCGGGCGCTCGCTTTCGCGGTGCACCAGGGTTTCGTGCCGGCTGCGGTGCTCGATCAGGTCGGCGATGGTGCCGATCTTCAGGCCGTGTTCGCGCGCGAAGATCTCCAGGTCCGGCAGCCGCGCCATGGTGCCGTCGTCCTTCATGATCTCGCAGATCACGGCGGCGGGTTCCAGGCCGGCCATGCCGGCGAGGTCGCAGCCGGCCTCAGTGTGGCCGGCGCGCATGAGCACGCCGCCATCCTGAGCCTGAAGCGGGAAGATGTGACCCGGCTGCACCAGATCGCTGGCCTGGGCGTTGCGCGCCACGGCCACCTGCACGGTGCGTGCGCGGTCGGCCGCCGAGATGCCGGTGGTCACGCCGGTGGCGGCCTCGATGGAGACGGTGAACGCCGTGCCGTGCTGGGTGCCGTTGCGGCTGGCCATGGGCGGCAGGCGCAGCCGCTCGCAGCGGTCGCGCGTCAGCGTCAGGCAGATCAGGCCGCGGGCGTGACGGGCCATGAAGTTGATCGCCTCCGGCGTGACGTGCTCGGCAGCGATGACGATGTCGCCCTCGTTCTCGCGGTCCTCCTCGTCGACGAGGATCACCATGCGGCCAGCGGCCAGGTCGGCAACGAGCTCGGGGACGGGGGAAATCGGCATGGCGGGATTGTAGGCGGGCGACCAAGGCGCTCCGCGTCGCCGTGGTGACCAAGCGCCTGCGCCGGCACCGAGTCTCGTGCGGTCGGACGATGCTGTTGCGAGACTGTCGATCGAGCTGACACTCGGCATCGGGTCATCTTGCGCGATGCAGTAGGCTTTCGTGCTAACTATATGATGTCAAAAAGAAATTTTGTATTGGCATGCCATTTGCAAATGGATGGCAAGTTCAACATTGCATGTCCAGGATCTTCCAGGCTGCAGATGACCGGAGTTTTTATGAAACTGTTCAAGGCAATCAGTCTGGCGGCGATGCTGGCCATGGCGGGCGCAGGTGCTCAGGCGGCTGTGACGGTGCAGAAGGACAATTCGAACCCCTTCACAATCCCTGGCTTGACCGGATTCGTGACCCTGGGTGACGACATGACCGGCATGACCGTGACTGCTCGGTTCAGTGGTGTCGGTGACGGTCCCATCGAAGAGACCCTGACCTGGGCAGCCACTGGGGCGGGTTCGGGTGGGGTCACCAGCACGCTCGGCGGGTGGGGACTGTCGGTCTCGGGCGACACTTTCAGTGCTGCCTGGGAATTCACCATCGATGGGCAGGCGGGCTTGGGCCAGCTGACGTCGTTCACCCTTGACGGCGGTGCCTTGAACGCGTTCACCGTCTTCGATACATCGGACCCTCAGCCCGGTACGGAAGGCTCTGCCAACGGCCGCGACTTCCAGTTCTTTGGCGGGTGCGACAACTGCGATGCGAACGTCGTGTACAGCATCCCGGTCGCGATTGCGCCCAATGCCGCGGTGGGGGACATCTACCACGTGATGACGGTGAACTTCCTTGACGACACCGGGCCGGCTACGGACTTCAGCTTCCGCCAGGACACTGACAACGATGCGCGCCGCTCGAACCCGGTGCCGGAGCCGGGTTCGTTGATGCTGGCCGGGCTGGCTCTGGCGGGCCTTGGTGTGGCACGTCGTCGCGTACGCTGACGCCACCGAACTGGCTGCCGGCACCAGGTGGTGCGAGCCTTAGTGATGTGCGGGGCCCTTCTGGGCCCCGCTTGTCGTTTGGTGTTTGCCACCCTAGGGGCGCTTCAGGCGCCCACGGGTTTGTCTGTCAACGCCACCACGTGTCGGGTGACGACGTACTCGACTGCAGACGCAGTCGGGCGTCGCCGTCGACGCGGGTCAGGTCCTGCAGTTTGAACCGCGGCGCCAAAGAAAGGGTCGCGGGTGGGGGCATCTGTGCGATCGGTGCGCCTGCCACCAGCAGCGCAGGCGCCACGTAGGCCACCCACTCGTCTACCCACCCCGACCTAAGCCACGCACCGGTCAGCCGCGCGCCGGCCTCCACATGCAGTTCGTTGACCTGCCGGCGGGACAACTCGTCGATCAGCGCACCCAGGTCCAGGCCATCTGTGGCCACTGACAGCCGCACGATCTCGGCGCCCTGCCGTGTCAGGGCGTGTCCAGGCGTGTCGACGCCTTCGGCGGCGAACAGCACCGTGCCGCCACCGGCCAGGCAGCGTGCCGTTGGTGGCGTGCGCAGATGGCTGTCCAGCACGCCACGCAGAGGTTGGCGCGCAGTGGGCACGGCCCGCACCGTCATCTGCGGGTTGTCGGCCAGGACCGTGCCGATGCCGGTGAGCACCATGCTGGCGCGACGGCGCCAGCGATGACCGTCGTCTCTCGCCGCTGGGCCAGTGATCCACTGGCTGCTGCCATCGGGCAGGGCCGTGCGGCCGTCGAGTGAGGAGGCGGTCTTGAGCCGGACCCATGGCCGGCCACGCAACTGGCGCGAGAAGAAGCCGACGTTCAGATCGAGCGCCGCATCACGGAGGCTGCCCTCGGCCAGGTCGACCGTGATGCCAGCGGCACGCATGCGCGCGAGCCCCTGGCCCGCCACGTGGTGGAACGGATCCTCGACAGCGACCACCACGCGCCGGATGCCGGCACTGATCAATGCATCACAGCACGGGGGCGTGCGTCCGTGATGCGCACAGGGCTCCAGCGTGACCCAGGCGGTGGCGCCTTGCACATCTTGGCCTTGACGCGCGGCGTCACGCAGTGCCATCACTTCGGCATGTGCCTGACCCGGCGCCTGCGTGAAGCCGGTGCCCAGCACGGTGCCATTTGCGCGGCCGATCACGCAGCCGACACGGGGGTTGGGTTCACTCAGACCAATCGCGTGCTCGGCCTCCGCCAGCGCCTGTGCCAGGCGCGCCTCATCCAACGCCGTCAGCATGACGCTCAGGACGCAGGCTGGTGGCGGTAGGTATCGCCGTCGATGAACTCAAGCACACCGGTATTGTCGGTCTCGTTCGGGCAGGTGAAGGCTGTGGTTCCGTCACCGGCGCCAATCATCAGGAAGTTCTGGTTCACCAGCGACGTGCGTACGTTGACGTAGTCGAGCGGGTGCTCTTCGTTGCTCATCTCGCTGGGCACGAGGTAGTGGCCGAGCTTGGGCGTGTAGCGGCACACCCGCCACTTGCCGGCCGTGGCATCGCCAAGCAAAGCGACGATGTCCGGATGAACCACCAGTGACCGTCCCGACCAGCGATCGCCGGTGCCCAATGGAACGGCGCAGTAGTAGGCCACATAGAGCGGCTGCTGGGTCTCGAAGCAAGCTTGGCTGCCTGCCTGGTCCGCGGGCGCAGACTGCACCACGGTCAGCTCCACCGGCATGCTCGCACCGAGCGGGTTCTCCGCCTCAGCCGCGTTCGAAGGCGCTGCCGGGTTGGCCGAGAAGCGCACGAAGCCGGCCAGAAGACGGGCGTTGAAGGCCGTGCAGGCGTCGCCAGTACAGACCTGGGTGATGAAGCCGGTGGTGTTGTTGAACACCCATGACACGCCAGCACCCGGGGGCTGGAAGCGGCTGTTCGTGCCGTCGCCGATGTCGATGGCTTCCACCGGTACCGCGGGATGTCGGCCTCGGGGCCGGCGTACGCCGGTGCCATCCGAGTTGACCAGAAGCGACCCGGCAAGCGCTGGTGGCGTACCCTGCAAGGCTGCGCTGAGCCGCACGGACTGTGTCTGGTCGGTGCGGTCCTGCCAAGTGACATCAATCACCACGGCCTTGCGGCGCGGGGCGTGGATGTCGCCCTCAGCCGCATCGACCACGGACTGCGCCACCTGGTAGGTGGTGTTGGCCACGTCGTAGCCGGCCACGTCGGCAGCGGCGGCGCTGACGATGGCATCGTAGTCGGCGAGTGTTTCCACGCTGGCGCGCACAGCCTCCAGCGTCTCCTGAGCGATGCGCACGGCCTCGCCTCGCTGCTTGGCGATGTCGCTGTTGAATCGCAACGTGGTCTGCACGCCCAACACGGCCAGGGTGCCGAAGGCCATGATGGCCAGCGCCACCAGGGCTTCGACCAGCGAGATGCCACGCTCGGTCGACGGCAGGCGGCCCATCAGAAGTCCCTCCAGCCGCCCGGAACACGAACGAAGGTGCCGTGTGTCCAGCGCAATCGGTTGAGCGTCTGCGCCTCGTGCGTCACGGTCAGGGTGCTGCCGCTTTCAAAATCGAGATCGCCTTCCCCGATCAGCGCGCCCTGGATGCTGCCACCGGCCCCGCTCAAGGCCAACGATTCGCCACGGCTGTAGACCACGCCGTGCAACGGCACATCGAGTGCGAGTGCGCCGTTGACGACGAGCATCACCGGGGCCGCTGGTGAGCCGATGCCGCCGCCGCTGTCGAGCGACGCATCACCGGCCAACCAGAGAATGCGGCCCGGGTGGCGCTCGGCCGCTTCGCGGACATCGGCGGCACCGCAAGGGTCGCAATCCAGCACAAGGGTCGCAGCCTGGTCACGGTAGAGATCGAATGTGGTGGCGAACACGTTGGAGAACATGCGATTCCTCGCATCCGCAGCGTCCGGGGGAAAGACTGCTGCAACCAGCGAAGGGTCCGCCTCGGACACGACGCGTGCACGGTCGGCCGGTGAGCCCGGGGAACTGCCTAGCGATACGTCGGTGTCGACACTGCCACCTGCCATCACCGCGAGACCGCCACTGCCTGCGCTGCCATTGATGGCCCACAGCGTGGTTCCGCCGCCAGGGACGTCAACGTCCCCCAGCACCGTGATCGCGGCAGAGGGTACGGCCGGCAACGCGCTCTTGAGCGCCACCAACACGCGTGCCCGCATGCGGCCTTCCCCCGCCACGGGCGCGGCCGGGAAATCGAGGCAGGTGTCATCCAGCCGGGTGCAGCCGTTGACCTCCAACCAGACCAGCCCCGGCCGCTGAGGGACGTGGCGTACGAAGCGAACCCTGAATGCGGGGAACACGCCTGCACCCACGGGCTCCACCAGCGCGGGGTCGCCGTTGACCGGGCAACTGCATGTCCAGTCGGCCCCGTTGAAGACACAACTCGGCCAGACCGTGCCCCCCAGGTCGGCGCCGAACGCCGGACCGGGATCAACGAGACCGGTGTCGGCGGACATGTTCAGGTAGCGTTGGCGAAACGACAGCTGAGCCGCGTCGTCGCTCGAAAGGCAGTCGTCGTCGATGCGGCCGTTGTTGAGCATGGACAGCGTCCACTCCACGCCGGCCTCGACAGCCTCGAACGCGAGTGTCGACCGGAACTGATTCCCCGCGGTCCGCTGCTCGAAGATCATGTTGCGGTTGGTGTACGCGGCCACCAGCGCGAGGATGAAGAACAGCACGCTGACGATGATCAGCGTGGTGACGCCACGCTGCCGTCGCCCGACGTAGGGGGTGCGGGTAGGTCTCATGCCGGGCATGCCAGGGCCGGGTTCAGCGGATCGTTGAAGCGCAGGTCGTCGTTGCGAACGCGTACCACGCTGCGAATGCTTCGCTGGATGCGTGGATCAGTGGCTGCACGCGCGACGATGTCGATCTGGTAGCTGCGCACCGCCAGCGATGGCCAGCATGCCGTGTCTTCAGGGTCGGCACTGCAGGCCTTTGGACACTGTATCTGGGCGACCGTTTCCGGCATCGCCGTTACCGTCAGTTCCGTGACGCGCATCGTGTTGCCATCGGTCAGGGCTTGCCAGCCGCCGTTGCCCAGCAGTGTCTGGATGACGCCGTCATCGCTGAGCCTGAAGCCGTAAGGCCCCTGCTGCTGGTTGCGCCGGTAGTTGAAGGTGATCTCGCTGGTGCCGGCAATGGCCACGTCGGCAAATCCGTTGCGCACTGGTGCCGGGCCACCAACTGTGACGATCAGCTGGCTGGGGCTGCCGTGTGCTCCCGCCCTGCGGATTTCGCGTGCAATGATGTCGGCACTGGCGCGCAGGTCCTGCTGGATCTGGGTTTCCAGCAGCAGCGTGCGGTTGTCGTTGAGTTGCGAGGACACGACCAGTGTGGCGCCAGCGAGCACGAAGAGCCCCACCGCCAAGCCGACCATCAGTTCAACCAGCGTCAGGCCGCGCTGGTTGGATCGAATGCTATCGGCGTGCATCGGCATTGGACTCCGCGGTTCAGTCGTCGCAGGACGGTTCATGCATCGTGGATCCCGAAGGACTGCAGACACTGGGACGCCCGCTGAGGCCGACCACTGTCAGCAGGCTCCGGGCAGCGTCCACAGAAGCGCCGACCGCGAACTGCGAACCCGGCGCGGCGCCGACCTCGATGATGGGCAGGCGTATACCGCCGGCGATCGGGTCGTAGGTGAAGCGGTCGGCCTGGTCGATCGGCACCGAAAGTGCAACGCCATCACTCGTGGGTACAGCGACGGTGCGGATCTCGCGTGCATCTCCATCGCATCGCGCGCCTGCAACGCGGTGACACCCACATGCCTGGCTGGGAGGGTCGGCTGATGGGTCCGTGTAGATGATGTAGCAGGTCTGCGGACTGTCGGCGGTAGCTGCGCTGACTCGAAAAGTCACATTCAGCCCACGCGCGGCTGCTTCCGACCGTGCGTACTGCAGATCAGTGACCAACTGACCATTGATGCTCTTCAGGCGCTGCGTCAGGATGAACTCACGAAAGCTGGGCGCGGCAATCGTGAGCAACGCTGCTGCCACGGCGATGGTGATGAGCAGTTCCGCGAGCGTCAGGCCGCGTTGGCGTCGATGTCGTGTCATCGCGTCCAGCATGTATGCGTGGCGGCAAAGCCGCCGCAGTCTGCAGTGCCACAACCTGCATAGGTCAGGTTGCCACCCGCCAGACGAACGCGCAGGCCGCGGCACTCGTCGCTGGCTTGCGACGTGCCGTCTCTCCCGAAGGCCGTCAGCGTGTAGCCAGTGGCGTCGGCAGCATCGATGCTGACCGCGTAGTAACCCCCGGGCGTCACATCGGACAGCCCCAGCCCGGGCGGGTCGTCGCCACCGGCCGCCGTCAGCGCGGTGGTGTACGACGCGTTGTTGTTTCGCCAGCGTTCTTGCGCCTGCTGCACGGCAGCCAGCGCCGTGTAGGCTTCGGATCGCCGGCTCTTGCGTACGGACTCGTTGTACGCGGGCACCGCAATGGCCGCCAGGATGGCGACCACCACGATCGCCAGCAGCAACTCCACCATCGTGAAACCACGGCGGTCTTGGCAAGGCTGAGGCGCCGGCGGACGAGCCGTGTGCAGGGGCAGGCAGGACATGTGCAGATTCTCACGCCGGTCGACCCGAAAGAGGCTGCGAGTGCGGACCGTTCGTCGCCGGAGCGCTCCCGCCGGTCGCACTCCCCCTTGTTTGCCGGTTCGGGTTTCGGAAGCTCAGCATCGACGTTGACCAGGTAGGGCCTCGTCCGGGGTACAGGTACGGGTCCGCCCCATGACATTGACGACCAGATGCAACGTGCCCGCCCGCCCGTGGAGGCGCAGCGTCGCGGTTGGCGTCACTGTCCCGCCGGTGGGATCGAAGCTGACGCCTCGCACGTTGGTCTGCAACGAGAGGGGCTGTGCCATCGGGAGCAGCACCGTTCGCAGCGGCGTGACCTCCGGCACACAGTCCGGTCCATCAGCGGTGCAGGTGCAGTCCCCAGGGGCGCCGTCGTGCACGACGTAGCACCCGTCGCCGCCCGGCTCCTGCAGGAAGTCCATGCGGAGGACTTCGTTGCGAGCGACGGCCGTTGCCCGCGCCAGTTGAATGTCGGTCTCCAGTTGTGCAGCCGTGCCTTCCAGCCGGTGGCGTTCCTTGAGACCCACCAACGTGGGCAACGCGCTGCCCAGCAGCACGCCGGCGACGGTGAGCGGGATCAGGGCTTCGACCAGGCTGAAGCCGGTCTGTGAAATGCGGCGGATGGTCATGACGGTGTTCCTGGAGGCGGGCTGGAATGCCTGCACTCTAGGCAGCACCTTCATTGCCCGGAACCCGCGCAGGGAGGGCTCGGCGGGGGCCCCGGAACGGTCGTCCCCCGGCCGGGGGGTGGCCTCAGATGTCCTGGATCAGCTGCCGGAACTCGTCCACGTCCTCGAAGCTGCGGTAGACGCTGGCGAAGCGCACGTAGGCGACCTTGTCCAGCCTCTTCAGTTCCCGCATGACCATCTCGCCCACGCGCGTGCTGGGCACCTCGCGCAGGCCGCTGCTCTGCAGCTTGCGCAGGATGCGCTCCTGCGCGGCGTCGATCTGTTCCATGCCCACCGGGCGCTTGCGCAACGCCAGCATCATCGACGCCCGCAGCTTGTCGGGGTCGAACTCGTCGCGCCGGCCGTCGCGCTTGACGAGCGCCGGCAGCGCCACTTCCACCCGTTCGTAGGTGGTGAAGCGCTTGTCGCACTTCAGGCAGCGACGCCGGCGGCGGATGACGTCGCCCTCGTCGGATTCCCGCGTCTCGACGACCTGGGTGTCGTCATGGTCGCAGAAGGGGCAGTGCATGGCCTGTCGTCGCCCGGTTGGCGGGTCAGCGGTAGACCGGGAAGTCGCGCGTCAGCACGGCCACCTTGGCGCGCACGGCGGCGATGGTCTGCTCGTCGTGCGGGTGGTCCAGCACGTCGGCGATCAGGTGCGCGGTCTGGCGCGCCTGCTCTTCCTTGAAGCCGCGCGTGGTCATGGCCGGCGTGCCAAGGCGGATGCCGCTGGTCACCATCGGCTTCTGCGGGTCGTTGGGGATGCCGTTCTTGTTGCAGGTCATGTGGGCGCTGCCCAGGATGGCCTCGGCCTCCTTGCCGGTCAGGTTCTTCGGCCGCAGGTCCACCAGCATCACGTGGCTCTCGGTGCGGCCGCTGACGATGCGCAGGCCGCGCTCGATCAGCGTCTCGGCCAGCACCTTCGCATTGGCCACCACCTGCGCCTGGTAGGTCTTGAACGCCGGCTGCAGCGCCTCGTGGAAGGCCACGGCCTTGCCGGCGATCACGTGCATCAGCGGGCCGCCCTGGATGCCGGGGAAGATGGCGCTGTTGATCTTCTTGGCAATCGCCTCGTCGTTCATCAGCACGATGCCGCCGCGCGGGCCGCGCAGGCTCTTGTGGGTGGTGCTGGTCACCACGTCCGCATGCGGCACCGGGTTCGGGTAGACGCCGGCGGCGATCAGGCCGGCGTAGTGGGCCATGTCCACCATGAAGTAGGCGCCCACGGCCTTCGCGACTTTCGCGAAGCGCTCGAAGTCGATGCGCAGGCTGTAGGCACTGGCGCCGGCGATGATCAGCTTGGGCTTGTGCTCGTGCGCCAGGCGCTCCATCGCGTCGTAGTCGATGGCCTCGTTGGCATCCAGGCCGTAGCTGACCACGTTGAACCACTTGCCGCTCATGTTCAGCGGCATGCCGTGCGTCAGGTGGCCGCCCTCGGCCAGGCTCATGCCCATGATGGTGTCGCCCGGCTGCAGCAGGCCGAAGAACACGGCCTGGTTGGCCTGGCTGCCGGAGTTGGCCTGCACGTTGGCGAAGCCGGCACCGAAGAGCTGCTTCAGGCGCTCGATGGCCAGCGTCTCGACCACGTCCACATGCTCGCAGCCACCGTAGTAGCGCTTGCCGGGGTAGCCCTCGGCGTACTTGTTGGTCAGCTGGCTGCCCTGCGCGGCCATCACGGCAGGGCTGGTGTAGTTCTCGCTGGCGATGAGCTCGATGTGCTCTTCCTGCCTGCGGTTCTCGGCGGCGATGGCAGCGGCGACCTCGGGGTCGATCAGCTCGAGGGTGGAGCGGGTGCGGTCGAACATGGGGACGGTTCCTCGTGGACGGTGGCCTGGCCCTGCGCAGGCCGGCGCTCCAGGGGAGTCACCGGCGGAGGGCTGCCCAGGCGAACGGCACTGCGGCCAGGTACCCCGTGGGCTTGCCTCGGCCGCCGCGCTCCCCGGTGGTGGCCCACCTCGGGGCAGGACGCCCCTCATCGCCAGTCGCGCGGCTCGCCAGTGTAGCGTGCGACGCGCCGGCGTCGGTGCTTCAGGACTGCGGCGCGATGGCGACGCGTTCGGCGGCTGTGTCGGCCGGCAGGGCCTCCGGCTCCGGGGGCGGCGCCGGTGGGGTGCTGGGCACGTTCACCGCCACCGACTGCCCCTGCGCCACGCGCTGGATGTGGCTCTGCTCGTACAGCACCTTGGCTGCGTAGCCGCCGTCGGTCTCCAGCAGCGCGGCGCCCACGTAGTGCTTCAGACCACCTTCGACGCTGCCCGTGCGGCGGACGTATTCCTTGAGGATCTGCGCGCCCACGCGCAGGTTGCTCACCGGGTCGAAGGCCGCGTGCACACCGCCGAAGGCCTCGTACTTGTCGTCGTGCACCCGCGTCATCACCTGCATCAGGCCCTGGGCGCCGACCGAACTCTGCGCGAACGGGTTGAAGCTGGACTCGATGGCGATGATGGCCAGCAGCAGCGTGGGGTCCAGGCGCGAACGCTGCCCGATGTCCCAGGCCTCCTTGACCAGGCGCGCCACCGGTTCCGGCGCCACGCGGTAGCGGCGCGACAGCCAGCGCGCCACCGACGCCTGTTCGCGGGTCAGCTCCGCGGGGTCGGCGGCGGTGGCGCGGGCCACTGCGGTGGGCTCGCCCACGACGGCCAGCAGATCGCCGGAGGCCACGGCACGTTGCTCGAAGCGGTCCTGCAGCCAGTTCAGGGCCACGGACTCGGCCTCGTGACGCAGGTCGGGCCGGCCGACAGCGAAGATGGCCGCGGCCACCGTGGCCAGGCCCACCAGGGCCAGCGTGTTGTGGCCCAGTTCCAGGGCCCCGTGGCCCACGTCGCGCAGGAACACGGACAGACCGCGCCCAGTGGCGCGCTGCACGTCGCGGAATGCGGCGAGGGTCTGCATGGCTCTCCTTCCATCGAGACCCCGGCGCCGTGGTCGGCGCGGGTCGGGTCTCACAATACGTGGCAGGCGCTCATCGCAAAGACCCCAGCGTAGGGGGAGGCGCGGCCTGCGTGTTCGGGCTTTCGGGTTAACCCGGATTCGTCTCAGCGCGGCGGATTCTAGGAACCGGCCTATACCCGGTCAAGAATATGGAATGCGTCTCTAATTACTTCTGAGTATGAAATACCGCGACCTGCGAGACTTCATGGGCCAGCTCGAACGCCAGGGGCAGCTGCGCCGGGTGGCCGATCCGGTGTCGCCTGCCCTGGAGATGACGGCCGTTGCCGACGCCGTGCTGCGTGCCGAGGGCCCTGCGCTGCTGTTCGAAGGGCCTGCGGGGCACACCATGCCGGTGCTGGCCAACCTCTTCGGCACCCCTGAACGGGTGGCCCTGGGCATGGGGGCGTCGTCGCTGTCGGATCTTCGCGACGTCGGTCGTCTGCTGGCCGCGCTGAAGGAGCCGGAGCCGCCCAAGGGCCTGAAAGAGGTGGGCAAGCTCTGGGACATGGCCAAGGCGGTGTGGGACATGAAACCCGCCGTCAAGGGCAGCGCCCCATGCCAGGAGGTGGTGCTCACCGGCGACGACATCGACCTCGGCCGACTGCCGGTGCAGACCTGCTGGCCCGGCGACGCCGGCCCGCTGATCACCTGGGGCCTGGTGGTCACGCGCGGCCCTCAGGGTGTGGCCCAGCCGCGCCGGCGGCAGAACCTGGGCATCTACCGCCAGCAGGTCATCGGCCCGCGGCAGACCATCATGCGCTGGCTGGCCCACCGCGGCGGGGCCCTGGACTTCCGCGACTTCGCACGGGCCAACCCCGGCCAGCCGTTCCCCATCGTCACCGCGCTGGGCGCCGACCCGGCCACCATCCTGGGCGCCGTGACGCCGGTGCCGGACACGTTGAGCGAATACCAGTTTTCGGGTCTTCTGCGCGGCAGCCGCACCGAGCTGGTGGACAGCAGCGTGGGCGAAGGTGAGCTGAGGCTGCAGGTGCCGGCCAGTGCCGAGATCGTGCTCGAGGGCCACATCCCGCCGGCCGCGCCGGGCTACACCGGCACCTCGGCCGCCGGCGTGCCGCTGAAGGAGAAGGGCGGCTACCTGCACGCGCTGGAAGGCCCGTTCGGCGACCACACCGGCTACTACAACGAGCAGGACTGGTTCCCGGTGTTCGAGCTCTCGCGCCTGACGATGCGCCGCGAGCCGATCTACCACTCCACCTACACCGGCAAGCCGCCGGACGAACCGGCGGTGCTGGGCGTGGCGCTGAACGAAGTCTTCGTGCCCATCCTGCAGAAGCAGTTTCCCGAAATCGCCGACTTCTACCTGCCGCCCGAGGGCTGCAGCTACCGCATGGCCGTGATCAGCATCCGCAAGGCCTATCCGGGCCACGCCAAGCGGGTGATGTTCGGCCTGTGGAGCTTCCTTCGCCAGTTCATGTACACCAAGTTCATCGTGGTGGTGGACGACGACGTGGACATCCGCGACTGGAAGGAGGTGGTCTGGGCCATCACCACGCGCATGGACCCGGTGCGCGACACCACGCTGGTGGACCAGACCCCCATCGACTACCTGGACTTCGCCTCACCGGTCAGCGGCCTGGGCGGCAAGATGGGGTTGGACGCGACCAACAAGTGGCCCGGCGAGACGGCCCGCGAGTGGGGCCGTGCGCTGGGCATGGACGCGACGGTGACGGCGCGCATGGCGCCGCTGGTGGAGCGCCTGGTCGCCGGCCGTTGATCTGCAGCGGTTGATCTGTGTCAGCGCGAATGTAAAGACGGCGCGGAAATGCCCCCGCCCGTCTTGCGCGTGCCGCTGGCTTGTCCTAAGGTTGAATTGCCTTCCACGAAGGCACCCTGAGACGGCACAGTCTTCTGTGCGTCAGGAACGTCGGACGAAAATCTCCGGAGTTCCGCAGGCGGCACCGTCCGCCACGCCCCTCCCGGTCGAAACGGCCCGGAGGGGTTTCTGCTTTCAGGGGGCCAGCTTGAACTCGCGCGCCAGCAGCGCGTAGGAGTGCCGCCGCACGGCCGGGTCTGTGGCCCAGGTGTTGACCACCAGCTCGTCGAGCTGCAGTTCGGCTGCGAGCGCCCGCAGCTTTGCGCCGACGGTGGCGGCACTGCCGACGAAGGACCGCGCGCGCATCGGCGCCAGCTGCTGCTGTTCCATCTCGTCGAAGCCGGTGGCGGCGATCTCGTCGGGCCAGCGCAGCGGGCCCAGCCGACCCCGTGCGCGGTCCAGCCGCCAGCGGTCGCGGCTCAGCGCTTGGCGCTGCGCCTCGGCGTCGGTGTCGGCCAGCAGGGCCCAGACGCAGATCGTCGCGCGCGGCGCCGGGTGGCGGTCGCTGGGTCGGTAGAGCGTGCGGTACAGGTGCAGCGCCTGCTCCACGCCCTGGCCGTCCATGAAGAAGTAGGCGAAGGCGTAGGGCAGGCCCAGGTGAGCGGCCAGCTGCGCGCCGTAGTCGGAGCTGCCCAGCATCCAGACGTCCGGCGCACGCGCCAGGCCGCTGCCTTCGGGCGGCAGTGGGTGCGCCGGCACGCCGTGCGCCGGCAGGCCGCGTGTCCATGCGATGAGTTCCTGCACCTGCTGCGGAAAGTCGTCCGGGTTGCCGGCGACGTTCGGGTTCAGCAGCCGCGCGGTGCGGCCGTCGCTGCCGGGCGCGCGGCCCACGCCGAGGTCGATGCGGCCCGGCGCCAGCGCGTCCAGCACGCGGAACTGTTCGGCCACCTTCAGCGCCGCATAGTGCGGCAGCATCACGCCGGCGCTGCCGATGCGTATGCGCGTGGTGCGTGACGCGATGGCGGCCATCAGCACCTCGGGCGCGGTGCCGACGATGGTGGGCAGCGCGTGGTGCTCGCTGACCCAGAAGCGGTGGTAGCCCAGGCCCTCGGCAAAGACCGCGAGGTCCAGCGTGTCGCGAATGGCGTCGTCCTGGCCGCGCCCGGCGACCCAGACCGACTGGTCGAGGATGGAGAGTCTCACCCCGCCATTGTGATCCTCGCCAGCGCGTCAGGCCGCCTTGAGCAGGTCCGCCGCCTTCTCGGCCACCATGATCACCGGCGCGTTGGTGTTGCCGGAGACGATGCGCGGCATGATGGACGCGTCCACCACCCGCAGCCCCTGCAGCCCGTGCACGCGCAGCTGCGCATCCACCACGTCGTGGGCCGGGTCCGGGCCCATGCGGCAGCTGCCCACCGGGTGGTAGATGGTGTCGGCACGGGCGCGGATCACCTGCTCGATCTGCTCGTCGGTCTGCGCCACCGCGGTGGCGTTGAGCTCACGCCCACCGAAGCGGGCCAGCGCCGGCTGCTGCAGGATGCGGCGCATGGCCTTGAAGCCCAGCACCATGCGATGCAGGTCGTCGGGGTCGGTCAGGAAGCAGGGGTCGATGCGCGGCGCGGCCAGCGGGTCGGCGCTGTCCAGGCCCACGCTGCCGCGGCTGCGCGGGCGCAGCAGGCACACGTGGCAGGAATAGCCGTGGCCGAACACCGGCTTGCGGCCGTGGTCGATCAGCTTGCCGATCACGAAGTGCAGCTGCAGGTCCGGTGTGGCCACGTCGGGCGTGCTGCGGAAGAAGGCACCCGCTTCGGCGAAGTTGGTGGTCAGCATGCCGCTGCGCGCGCGACGCCATTCCAGGATGCCCTTCAGCGCGCGCCAGGCGCCGGCCGGCGACAGGCCGAACAGCTCGTGCAGACCCGGCGTGTCGACGATCTGCACCACGTCCGGGTGATCGTGCAGGTGGCGGCCCACCGCGGGCAGGTGGTGCGCGACGGCGATGCCGTGTTCACGCAGCGCGGTGCCGTCGCCGATGCCAGAGAGCATCAGCAGCTGCGGCGACTGCAGCGCGCCGGCGCAGACGATGACCTCGCGCTGGGCGAGCAGCGTCTGCGTGCTGCCATCGTCGCGCCGCAGCTCGACGCCGGTGGCGCGCGTGCCGTCGAGCAGGATGCGCGTGGCGCGCGCGTTCGTGATCACCTGCAGGTTCGGCCGCCCCAGGTTCGGCGTCAGGTAGCCCTTGGCCGCGCTGAAGCGCTCGCCGTTCCGGTGCGTGACCTGGTAGGGCCCCGCGCCTTCCTGCAACGCGCCGTTGAAGTCCGTGTTGGCCGGCAGCCCGGCCTGCAGGCAGGCCTGCACGAAGTGCGCGCCGAAGGGGTTCGGGCTGCGCAGGTCCATCACGTTCAGCGGCCCGCCCTGGGCGTGCCAGTCATCGGCGCCGCGCTCGTTGTGCTCTGCGCGCTTGAAGTAGGGCAGCACGTCGTCCCAGGCCCAGCCCGGGTTGCCCAGCTGCGCCCAGTGGTCGTAGTCCTGCGGCTGGCCGCGCAGGTAGATCATCGCGTTGATCGAGCTCGAGCCGCCCAGCACCTTGCCGCGCGGCTGGTAGCCGCGGCGGCCGCCCAGGCCCGGCTGCGGCACGGTCTGGAAGGCCCAGTTGGCGGTGCCGGTCTGCGCCATCACGGCCAGCCCGGCGGGGCAGTGGATGAGCACGCTGCGGTCCGGCGGGCCGGCCTCCAGCAGCGCGACGCGGGTGTCCGGGTTCTCGCTCAGGCGTGCGGCCAGCACGGCACCAGCCGAGCCGCCGCCGACGATCACGTAGTCATGGCGGTCTGTCATGAAATGATCCTAGACCGGGTGGCTGCCGATTCCCGCGGCGTGCGCCCACGTTAGGCTCACGCCTCTAGAGACCCGGATACCAGGAGAAACCCCGATGCGTTGGTTGACGCGCGCCGTGCTGGCGCTGCTGTTCCTCTGCGCGCTGATCGCCGCCGCCGCTTGGTTCTACGTGCAGCGCGCGAACCCGCTGCACGACGGCCGGCTGGCCCTGCCCGGCCTGCAGGCCGAGGTGCGCATCGCGCGCGACGTGCACGGCATCCCCACCATCCACGCGGCCAGCGACGCCGATGCCTTCTTCGCGCTGGGCGTGGTGCACGTGCAGGACCGCCTGTGGCAGCTGGAGACCCACCGCCGCATCGGCAGCGGGCGTCTGGCCGAGGCCTTTGGCCCCGCGGCGCTGGACACCGACCGCTTCCTGCGCGCGCTGGGCGTGCGCCAGGCGGCGCAGGCCCAGTGGGACCGCCTGCCCGCCGAGAGCCGCGCCGTGCTGGAGGCCTACAGCGCGGGCGTCAACGCCGCACTGTTGCAGGTGAAGGCGCGGCCGCCGGAATTCCTGGTGCTGGGCGTGGTGCCCGAGGCCTGGACGCCGGTGGACAGCCTGGCGTGGGCGCTGATGATGGCCTGGGACCTGGGCGGCAACTGGCGCAACGAACTGCTGCGCATGCGCCTGGCCGCGGTGCTGCCGCGCGAACGCATCGACGAGCTGATGCCGCCTTACCCGGGTGACCTGCCGGCTGTGCAGCGTGACTACCCGCAGCTCTACCGTGACCTGGGCCTGCTGCGTGCGCCGGTGCGCCAGGCCTGGACGGCACTGCCGACGCTGGCGCCGGAGTCCGGCATCGAGGGCACCGGATCCAACAACTGGGTGCTCGCCGGCGCGCGCAGCGCCACCGGCCAACCGCTGCTCGCCAACGACCCGCACCTGGGCTTGACGACGCCGGCGCTGTGGTACTTCGCGCGACTGAAGACCCCCACGCTGGACGTGGGCGGCGCCACGATGCCCGGCCTGCCCAGCGTGGTGCTGGGCCAGAACGCGCGCATCGCCTGGGGCTTCACCAACACCGGGCCCGACGTGCAGGACCTCTACATCGAGCAGGTAGACCCGGCCGATGCCAGCCGCTACCGCACACCGCAGGGATGGGCAGCCTTCGAGGCCCGGCAGGAGACGATTCGCGTGAAAGGCGGCGACCCGGTCACGATGACCGTGCGCAGCACCCGCCACGGGCCGGTGATCTCCGACGCCGCCGGCATGGACGACGTCAGCAACGCCGGCCACGTGCTGGCGATGCGCTGGACCGCGCTGGATGCCGACAGCGACCCCATCGCCCCCAGCCTGGGCATGATGCGCGCGGCCAGTGTCGAGGCCTTCATCGCCGCCGCCGAAGGCTGGGTGGCGCCGATGCAGAACATGGTGGTGGCCGACGCCGATGGCCGCATCGGCATCATCTCGCCGGGCCGCGTGCCGCTGCGCCAGCCCGACAACGATCTCGCCGGCCAGGTGCCCGTCCCGGGCTGGGACGCGCGCTACGACTGGATCGGCTGGATCCCGGCGGGCGAGACGCCACGCGAGGTCGACCCGGCGCGCGGCTGGATCGCCACCGCCAACCAGCGCATCACGCCGCCGGACTACCGGCATCACCTGACGCACGACTGGACGCTGCCCTACCGCCAGCATCGCATCGAGCAGCGCCTGGCCGAGAAGGCCAAGCACACGCTGGACGAACTGGGTGCGATCCAGGCCGACGTCAAGTCGCTCGCCGCCGCCAAGCTGCTGCCCTGGCTGAAGCAGGCACGCCCGGCCCATGCGCTGGCCGGTGCGGCGCAACAGCAGCTGGCCGGCTGGGACGGCACGATGGCCGGTGACCGTGCCGCACCGCTGATCCACTGGGCGTGGCAGCGCGCACTGGCACGGCGGCTGTTCGAGGACGAGGTGGGCGAGGCGCTGTTCGGCAAGCACTTCGGTGGGCGCACGTTCCAGGACGCGATGGAGGCCGTGCTGGCGCGCGACGACGCCTGGTGGTGCGACCACAAGCGCACGCCGGCGGCCGAGACCTGCGCCGACCAGGTGAGCGCGGCGCTGGCCGATGCGCTGGACGAGCTCTCGGCCCGTTTCGGCGCCAACCCGGCGCGCTGGCGCTGGGACGACGCGCACCGCGCGGTGTCCGAGCACCGGCCGTTCTCGAAGGTGGCGGCGCTGGCGCCCTGGTTCGAGGTCTCGGTGCCGGTGCCCGGCGACACCTACACCGTGGACGCGATGCGCGTGAGCCTGTCGGGGCCGGACGCGCAGCGCTACCGCAGCACGCACGGCCCCAGCCTGCGCGCGCTGTACGACGTGGGCGACCGCACGAAGTCGCGCTTCATGCACAGCAGCGGCCAGAGCGGGCTGCCCTGGGCCGCGGCCTACCGCAACTTTGCGACCCCCTGGTCCGAAGGGCAGACGGTGCCGCTGTGGCCGGCGGCGGATGCCGCCGCCGCTGGTGGCCTGCTGGTGCTGCAAGCGGCTGGCACACCATGATGCGCCGGCCCACGTGGCGGGCTCGGTGAACGCTCGTCAGACCAGGCGCGCTCGGTCGGCCTCGTCCAGCACGATCGGCTGCCCGTGCGGTGTGCGCTCCGCTGCCTCCGCCCAGGCGCCAGCCAGCGCCTGCAGTTGCGCGGCATCGCCCAGACCGCGGGCGAGCACCAGCGACTCCAGCGCGTTCAGCCAGTGCTGCCAGTAGCGGCCGCCGTCGTCCGGGTCGCCCTGTGCCTGCGCGTCGCGGATGGCGGCGGTCAGCGCTGCAGCCCACTCCGGCCAGCTGAAGGCGCCACGCTCGTGCAGCGCCAGCACCAGCGCAAAGGCCTGGGCCTGCCAGGGTTCGCCGAACACCGGGCCGTCGTCGCCCAGCCGCAGGCCGGGCAGGGCCGAGAGGTCGGGGTCGGGTGTCATGCGGCCTCCAGGTAGGACGCCCAGGCGTCGACGCTGACGCGGTCGCGCGGGTCGCCCTGAGGGCCCCAGAGGTCGGCGGCGCTGAACTCCACCGTGAACAGCCACTGCGCCTCGTCGCGGCCTTCCGCATGCGCGTCGGCGAACAGGTGGGCGCCATGCACGCCGACGACCGTGCCGACGTGGCCGCGCACGTAGCGTGGCAGCCGCGTGTGGCCTGGCGGGTGCAGGTTGCGCGCGCGCACGCGGTCGCCGATGGCGAAGGGGGCTGGGCCCGCCGCCGGGCGGCTCACCGGCGTGCCTCGGGCGAGCGCGGTGTCGACCTCGCCGGCACGCAGCACGCGCAGCGCCGGACCGGCGGCGGCCGCGGCGACCGTGCCCTGGTGCACGGCGGCCAGTTCGTCGGCGGTCACCAGCCCGCGCTGCCGCATCAGCCGCTCCAGCGCGGCGATCCAGATCGCGTAGTAGCTCGAGCCCAAGTACTGCGCCGGCGGCAGGCTCTCGCGCGCCGCACGCGACTGGTCGATGTTCCACGCGCCGGTGGCGCCCATGGCCAGCGTGAGGCCCAGCGCCCGGCGTTCCCACGCGGCGTGGAACAGCGGTTCGTCGGTTTCCAGTTGCACCGGGCCGAAACCCTGCAGGCCGCCCATGTCGTGCACGCCGTTCACGGTTGGTCCTTCAGGGCTGGCGGGCGACGCCCGTGCCGATCATCGCGTCGCGCGTGACCAGGGTGGCGAGCCGGGCTTCGTCCCAGCCGTCGGTGCCGGCCGGGCGCATCGGCACCACCAGGTAGCGCACCTCGGCGGTGGAGTCGCGCACGACGATGCGCGTGGTCTCCGGCATCTGCACACCGAACTCCGCGAGCACCGCACGCGGCTCGATCACGGCTCTAGCGCGGTAGGGCGCGGACTTGTACCAGACCGGTGGCAGCCCGAGCACCGGCCAGGGGTAGCAGGAGCACAGCGTGCAAACCACCATGTGGTGCACGTCCGGCGTGTTGAACAGCGCCACCATGTGTTCGCCCTGGCGGCCGCTGTAGCCCAGCTCGGCGATGGCCGCGGTGGCGTCGTCGGCCAGGCGCTGTGCATAGGCCGGGTCGGCCCAGGCCCGGGCGACGACGCGGGCGCCGTTGTGCGGGCCCACGCGGGTCTCGTAGGTTTCGATCAGTCGGTCGACGGCGGCCGGGTCC
The DNA here is from genome assembly GCF_004016515.1 of Rubrivivax albus. GTDB lineage: Bacteria > Pseudomonadota > Gammaproteobacteria > Burkholderiales > Burkholderiaceae_C > Rubrivivax > Rubrivivax albus. Next base: position 159,450 of record NZ_SACT01000007.1, on the reverse strand, counting down.
ACATAGCCCTTGCCGACCAGCAGCGTCTCCAGCGCGCGCACGCGCAGGTCCATCTCGCCGAGGTGGCTGTGATCGCTGTCGTGATCGTGGTCGTGGCCTGCCGACATGCGGCGCATTATGGACAGGTCGGGTGCCGGCGCGTGGCGTGCCTGTCAACGCGTGGCGCCAAGCCGATCGGCGCACGCGGCCAGCTCGGCCGGGCCGTCGACGGGCATGGGCAAGGTGCAGCGCGCGGTCTCCGTCAGCCGGCCATCGACCAGCGCCATGACGCGTACCGTCGTGCGGGGCTGGTCGGGCACCAGCAGCTGCATCCGGCCCGCCAGGCGGGCCGGCGCCGACAGGCCCAGTTGCTCCTGCCCGTACACGTGGTTCGAGAAGCCGCGCTGCGCATCCAGTTCCATGAGTCGGGCACCGTCGCGTCGGTAGATCCGCAGCACGCCACCGATGTGCGGCGTGGTCACGGCGGCGATCTCGGCCATGCCGTCGCCGTCCAGGTCGGCCACGCCCACCGGGTTCAGCCAGCGGTTGGGCGTGCCGATGGGCGCCGATTCGGCCACGACCGCGAGCCGCCCGCCGACGAGGCCCAGAAGGGCCAGGCGGGCGCCGCTGTGTCGTGCACTGAGGATGGCCAGCAGCTGGACCGGCGCCCCCGGCGTCAGGCGGACCAGTCTGGGGGTCAGGTCCTCGAACACCTCGTGTTCGGGCAGCACCAGCGCCAGTTCGCGGCCGGCGTCGGTGCGCGCCACCACGCGTGCGTATTCGTGGGGCCGGCCGAGCGCGAAGTGGCCGTAGCGCGTCACCGGCTCGGCATAGCGCGCGTCCACGATCTGCTCAGCCTGGGCCATGGTCACCTCGGGCAGAGAAATCGCGCTGCAGCCCAGTGCGCACACCACGGACCGGCGTGAGACGCCGCAAGTTCTGTCGTTCATCGGGCATGTTGCTCCTGGTCTGTCGCCGTCGGTCCGGGCGGCCATTGGGGGGCGGAAGGTTCCGAACGTACGCATCCTGACCGAAAGGCCCGGCGCTGTCGGGTGGGTCGGTCCTGGGGGATTCAGCCTGACACCGAAAGCGGGCAAACTCGCGCGCTTTCCCGATCGAAAGCCACCCGTGTTCGCCTGGTTCGAACGCCTCGTCGACCCCTATCCCGCCACCGAGCCCGCACCCCCGCCCAAGGGTCTGCGGCCGTTCCTGTGGGCCGCCAGCGAAGGCACCCGGAAGTACATCCTGCTGATGACGCTGCTGACCGCAGCCATCGGCGCCTTCGAGGCCGTGCTGTTCGCCATGCTGGGCAGCATCCTCGACTGGCTGGCCGACGTGCCGGCGGCGGACCTGTGGGCCCGCGAAGGCGGCACGCTGATGGGGCTGGCCGCGGTGCTGGCCGGCAGCATCGTGCTGGCGGCGCTGCAGACCATGTTCAAGCACCAGGCGCTGGCCGGCAACTTCCCGATGCGGCTGCGCTGGAACTTTCATCGCCTGATGCTCGGCCAGAGCATGGGCTTCTACCAGGACGAGTTCGCCGGCCGCATCGCCACCAAGGTCATGCAGACCGCGCTGGCGGTGCGCGACGTGTGGATGATCGTGGCCGACATCCTGGTCTACGTGGTCATCTACTTCGTCACCATGGCCGCCATCCTGGGCGGCTTCGACGCCTGGATGCTCGGGCCCTTCCTGCTCTGGCTGGGCTGCTACGTCGTGGCCATGCGATGGTTCGTGCCCCGGCTGGCCACCACGTCCCAGGCACAGGCCGACGCGCGCAGCCTGATGACGGGCCGCATCACCGACGCCTACACCAACATCGCCACCGTCAAGCTGTTCTCGCACGCCCAGCGCGAGGCCGGCTATGCGCGCAGCGCGATGCAGGAGTTCCTGGGCACGGTGCACCGGCAGATGCGTCTGGTCAGCGGCTTCGAGGTGGTGAACCAGGCGCTGTCGGTGCTGCTGATCGCCAGCACCGCCGGCGTGGCGCTGGCGCTGTGGATGCAGGGGCAGGTGGGTGTGGGCGCTGTGGCCGCGGCCAGCGCGATGGCGCTGCGCCTGAACGGCATCTCGCACTGGGTGATGTGGGAGATGGCCAGCCTGTTCGAGCACATCGGCACCGTGCAGGACGGCATGCTCACGCTGTCGCGCCCGCGCAGCGTGGTCGACCGGCCCGAGGCCGTGCCGCTTAGGGTCAGCCGTGGCGAGATCCGCTTCGAACGCGTGGACTTTGCCTACGGCGGCCCGCGCAAGGTCGTCGACGCGCTGGACCTGCACATCCGCCCGGGCGAGAAGATCGGCCTGGTCGGCCGCTCCGGCGCCGGCAAGAGCACGGTGGTGAACCTGCTGCTGCGCTTCTACGACGTGGCCGGTGGCCGCATCCTGATCGACGGCCAGGACATCGCCGGCGTCACCCAGGACAGCCTGCGTGCGCAAATCGGCATGGTCACGCAGGACACCTCGCTGCTGCACCGCTCGGTGCGCGACAACATCGTCTACGGCCGCCCCGACGCCAGCGAGCGCGACATGGTGCACGCCGCCGAGCGCGCCGAGGCGCACGATTTCGTGCAGGGTCTCACCGACCCCAAGGGCCGCAAGGGCTACGACGCCCACGTGGGCGAGCGCGGCGTCAAGCTCAGCGGAGGCCAGCGCCAGCGCATCGCCATCGCCCGCGTGATGCTCAAGGACGCACCCATCCTGCTGCTCGACGAAGCCACCAGTGCGCTGGACAGCGAGGTCGAACAGGCCATCCAGGCCAGTCTGTACCGGCTGATGGAGGGCAAGACGGTGGTTGCCATCGCCCACCGCCTGTCCACCATCGCCGCGATGGACCGGCTGGTGGTGATGGACCATGGCCGCATCGTCGAGATGGGCACGCACGCGCAGCTGCTGGCGCAGGGCGGGCTCTACGCGCGGCTGTGGGCGCACCAGAGCGGCGGCTTCCTCGGCGAGGACGACGGCGACGAGACGACGGAAGACGACGACACCACGCCGGCCCTGGCCTGAGAGGGTGAGAGGCGCACCGACCATGTACCTGCCCGACCACTTCGCCCAGAGCGACCCCGCCGCCCTGCAGCGCCTGATGCGCGAGCACCCCCTGGGCACCCTGGTGCACCCGGGGCCGGACGGTCCCGACGCCGACCACCTGCCGTTCGAGTACGACCCGTCGCCGGCCGACGGCGCCCCGCTGGGCCTGCTGCGCGCCCACGTGGCGCGGGCCAACCCGCTGTGGCAGCGCTGCCCCACGGGCACGCCGGTGCGGGTGATCTTCCAGGGCGCCGATGGCTACATCTCGCCGAGCTGGTACCCCAGCAAGCACGCCACGCACCGCCAGGTGCCGACTTGGAACTACACGGTGGTGCACGCCGTGGGCACGCTGGTGGTGCGAGACGATGTGCGCTTCCTGCGCGGCCTGGTGGCGCGGCTCACCCGCCACCATGAAGCCGCCGAGCCGAAGCCCTGGAAGATGGGCGATGCGCCGGCCGACTACATCGACGACATGCTGCAGCGCATCGTCGGCATCGAGGTGGTGGTGACGGCGCTGGTGGGCAAGGCCAAGCTGGGCCAGAACAAGGCGGCCGAGGATCGCCACGGCGCGGCGCAGGCGCTGGCCGTGCGCGGGCATGTCGCGTTGGGTGACGCGATGACCCGCGCGGCGGGCGACGGGGAGCCGCCGGTGCGTTGAGAGCGGGTCAGGTGGCCTGGGTGTCCCCCAGGATCTGCGGGTCGCGCACCACCGCCGCGGGCAGGCTCACGCAGCGGTTGCGGCCGCCGGTCTTGGCCGCGTACATCGCCCGGTCGGCGCGTGTCAGGAGTGCCGATCCGTCCTCGCCCGGGCCCAGGCCGCTGACGCCGAGGCTGGCGGTGACGTGCGGCAGCGGTGTGGCGCCAAAGGCCGGCACACGTGCCGCCGCGATGGCCTGGCGCAGACGCTGTGCGGCCTGCTCGGCCTCCCGCAGCGTGGCGCCGGGCAGCAAGGCCGCGAACTCCTCCCCGCCGCAGCGCGCGGCCAGGTCGTAGGGCCGCAGGCTGCCCAGCAACACGCCGGCCAGGTGCGCGAGCACGGCGTCACCCGCGGCATGGCCACGCTCGTCGTTGATGCGCTTGAAGTGGTCGACGTCGATCATGCACACGGCCAGGGGTGTCTGCTCGCGGTGCGCGCGCGCCACCTCGGCCTGGAGCCGGGCCATGAAGTAGCGTCGGTTGTACAGGCGGGTCAGGTCGTCCCGCAGGGCCAGTTCGCGCAGTGCGCGGCGGGACACCTCGACCTCGTGCATCAGCGTGACGATCATCGACGCCGCCAGCGGCGCGACGATGGAGGGCACGGTCACCGCAATGGTCAGGTCGATCCAGGCCAGTTCCACCGGGTCGCGTGCCAGGCCGGCGGCGAGGGTGATGGACACCGACAGCACGATCGACAGCAGCGTGATCGCCACCACGGCCCGGCGGGGACCCATGCGCATCAGCGCACCGCGCCACCCGTTCGGCGCAGGTTCGGCCAGCGGGTCGGTGGGATCCTGTACGGGTTGCTCGCTCAAGCCGCCGCTTCCTGTGGGCGCGAATCGAGCCAGGATTATCGACGGCCGCTTGTCCCGGCTTGAGCCTGGGTGTCACGGCGGGCGGGCATCGCCGACCGGCAGGATGCTACGGCTGCTTGAGATCGATCTGGATCTGTGCGCCTTGCGGCCCCAGCGTGACCAGTGCCTCCTCGAAGCGCGGCGGCGACAACGCCGGCAGCCGGTTGTTGCTGGCGCCATAGGGTTCGCGCGGCATGCCCAGCAGGTTGGAGTCGATGCGGCCGTTGCCATTGAGGTCCTGCAGCACCATCACCGCCCACCGGCCCTGGGGCAGGCCGGGAAAGCGCACGCGCACCGTCTCACCGTCGGCGCGCTGGCGCAGCGTCGGCTGGGTCGAGGCCGGCTCGTCCGGAAAGCCGTTCGCGGTGTCGAACAGGGCGATGCGCAGTTCGCCCTGCCCAGGCAGCACATTGCGGATCGTGATCTCCAGGTCGGCAGCGGCCGGGGCGGCCGCCGCGCCAGCGGGCACCAGGCAGGCCGCCGTCAAGGCGCCGATCAGCAGGCGTGTCATCGCGTGTCCTTCCAAGGGTGCCAGTGCTTCGAGTGGGGACCGTTCGTCAGACCAGTGGCTGCCCGCGCCAAGCGGTCAGCAGCGTGAACAGGGTCCAGCCGGTGTAGATCACGGTGAACAGGGACACGGCCGCCAGCGCGCGCCGCGGCGACAGCCACCGTGCCAGCGCCCAGGCCACCAGCGGCAGCACGTGCATGGCGTGCAGGCCGAAGAAGTGCGCCACCCGCAGGTCGCCGCCGTCGCGCGACCAGCCCAGCAGCGGCAGGCCGCCGGCGTCGCTGGGCGTGCCGCCGACCCAGTGGCCACTCTGTGCCGAGACCACCGCGCCGGTCAGCGTGCCCAGCAGCCAGCCAGCCAGCAGGCCCAGGGCCAGCCCGCGCTGCAGCACCGGGCCGCTGGCGAAGCCGCGGTCGCGCGCCACCCACCACGCCAGCACTCCCGCGCAGCCGGTGAGCAGCACCGCGCCCACGCCCATCAACCCGTACAGCAGGCCGGCCATGGGATCGGCCACGTTGAAGTGCGAGGCCTCGCCGCGCGACGCGCGCCAGGTGATGTAGGCCAGCTCGAACACGCCGGTGACCACCGCCACCGCGCTCAGCCGGCCCAGCGCCCGCCGGCGCCCGGGTGTCTCGGACAGCGCCGCGGCCACCAGCGCCAGCGTCAGCAGGTGCACGCCCACCGAGAGGTGGAACTTCCACGGCTTGAGCCAGACGCTGACGCCGTTGAAGCTGCGCCCGTCCATCGCCATCAGCAGCAGCAGCGGCAAGGTCATCGCCAGCACGGCCCAGCCCGACCACCAGAGCCACGGCGTGCGGGATCTGGCGGCTGCTGCCCAGGCCCACGGTCCCGCGAGACCCGGGGTGGCGATCACGCCTGGCGAGGAGAGGTCAGCGTGCATGGCCGGTTCCCTTCCCGATCCCGCGCCAGCCCTGCCAGGACCGGACCCCGACGTGCAGCAGCAGGCCCACCGGCCCGGCCAGGAAGGTCAGCACCAGGCAGGGCAGCGCCGCCAGGCGCGACAGGCGGTGCGCCAACGTCTCGTCCACGATCCAGCGGCCGACGAAGAGGTCGAAGGCCAGGTAGTGCACCCACCCGGCCAGCAGCAGGCCCGGCGCGCTGAACAGGGCCGTCACCTGGGCCAGCGAACCGAAACCACCGCCCGGCGCCGTGCCCCAATGAAGCGCCATCAGCGCGGCATAGCCGGCCGACAGCAGCAGGGGCACGAGCCGGCCGGCCACCCACAGCAGGGCCGGGCGCCTGCGCACCGGGGCCCACAGGCCGGCCAGCAGCACGAGCCAGCCCAGCAGGGCGACGGTGCTGGCCAGCGAGAAGGCGGTTTCAAGTGACATGGGTGGGGTTGGTTGGGTTGGTCGAGACGATCAGGCGGGACGAGATGGTTTTGACACTGTCAAGATGTGGGTGACTCTACGGGCTGATCTGGACGCTGTCAAGATTAGAATGACGCGATGACCACGCGGCGTTCACCCCGGCCGGCCGTGCCTGTCGCGCCGGCCGGTGACAGCTACCACCACGGCGCCTTGCGCGAGGCCCTGCTGACGGCCGGCGAGGCCCTGCTGGCCGAGCGGGGTGCCGCCGGCTTCACGCTGCGCGAGTGCGCGCGGCGGGCCGGCGTGTCCCATGCGGCGCCGGCGCACCACTTCGGCGATGCACGCGGCCTGCTCACCGCGCTGGCCGCGCGCGGCTTCGACCGCATGGCCGATCTGATGGCGCGCTACCGCGACGCCGCGCCGGCCACGCCGGAAGCGCGCCTGGTGGCCGTCGGCCGCGCCTACATCGACTTTGCGCTCGACCACCGCGCGCACTTCCTGCTGATGTTCGGCGCCGACCGCCTGGACCGCGACGATGCCGAACTCCAGCGCTGCGGCGGCCGCAGCGCCGCGGCACTGCAGGAGGCCATGGCCGATGTGATGGCCGCGCGCGCGCTGCCGCCGGCGTCGCTGCCGCAGCGGCTGCTGCTGGCGTGGTCGGCGGTGCATGGCTTCGCGATGCTGGTCATCGAGGGCCAGTGCCAGGACTTCTTCGGCATCGGCGGCGACCAGCCGCGACAAGCCCGCACCGCCGCCGACGCCGTGCTGGCCTTGCTGCAGGGCGCCCTGGCCGGGCCCGGCTGAGCGCCGCAGGCGCGGCCTGGCCGGGCTCAGAACCGGTTGCGCAGATCCGCCGGTGCCGCCGGCGCGTTGAACTGGGCCATCCGCGCATCGTCGACGTAGCGCAGCGTGGCGTCGCCGATCGTCGGGTGCGTGTAGACCAGCCGCAGGCCGTCGTCGAAGAGCCACTGGAAGCCTCCGCGTGGCGAGCTGCGGCTGCCGAAGCCGCCGAAGGGCAGGGGCCGCGCCGACTCGGTCAGCGGCGCTCCGTACTTCTCCAGCAGCAGCTGACGCAGGGCCAGGTTGTCCTCGCCGTAGGCCTTGACGGTGAACTCCACCTGCGCCACCCGGCCGTCGTGGCCGGTCACGACCAGGCGCTGCAGCGCCGGCACGCCGACGGCACGCACGTCCAGCGCAGCGGCGGTGCCGAAGGGTGTGGGCAGCGGCGTGGCGCCGACGGCGCGCGCCGCAGCCACGAAGGCGTTCACCGTGGCGTCCTTCAGGGCCAGGCCGTAGAGCGACAGCGTCTGCTGTTCTGACCAGGCCAGCGCGGGAAACCCGCACACGACGACGAGACATGCCCTGCGTTGCATGCCGCCACTGTAGTCGCTGAGAAAAAACGTTACGCAGTGCGACGCCTCTGAAAGGACGCCGAGCGTGCCGGTGGCCACCATGGACACACCTTCCACCACCCCTGCAAGGAGTTCCCCATGAAGACCTGGATCAAGCGCACCCTGATCGGCCTGGCCGCCGTGTCCGCCCTCGGCATCGGCGCCGCCGCGGTGGCACACCGCCACTACGGCCACCAGATGAGCGACGCCGATCTCGCCCGCGCGAAGACGCATGCCGTCGAGCGCATCGCTGGCCGCATGGACCTCGACGCCACCCAGCGCGCCCAGCTCGACACGCTGGCCGAAACGCTGCTGACCCAGCGCAAGGCCCTGCTCGCCGGCACCGAGCCGCGTGCGGCGCTGCAGGGCCTGGTGGCCGGCCCGAGCTTCGACCGTGCCGGCGCCGAGGCCCTGCTGATGGCCAAGACCGACGCCCTGCGGGCCGGTGCGCCGGCCGTGATTGCCGCCTTCGGCGATTTCTACGACGGCCTGAACCCCGAGCAGCAGGCCCGGCTGCGCGAGCGGCTGGCCCAGGGCCGCGACCATGGGCACCGTGGCCGGGACCGCGACTGACGCGCCCGGCGCAGGGAAGCCTTGGCGATACAGTGGGCGCATGCCCGCGCTGCGCCCACCGCCGCCATGCCCACGCTGCTGCTGATCGACGACGACGAAGCGCTGGCACCGCCCCTGGCGGCCTACCTGCAGCGCTTCGGCTTCGCGCTGGTGGCCGCGCACCGCCCCTCCGAGGGCCTGGCACGGCTGGCGCGCGGCGACATCGACGCGGTGATCCTGGACGTGATGCTGCCCGAGATGGACGGCTTCGAGACCCTGCGGCGCATCCGCCAGACCAGTGCCGTGCCGGTGCTGATGCTCACCGCGCGCGGTGAGCTGAGCGACCGCGTCGTCGGCCTGGAATCCGGCGCCGACGACTACCTGCCCAAGCCCTTCGAGCCGCGTGAACTGGCCGCACGGCTGCAGACCATCCTGCGCCGCGCACGCAGCGCCACGGCGGGTGCGCAGTGGCATTTCGATCGCCTGGTCATCGACACTGATCGCCGGGAGGTGGCGCGCGACGGCGAGGTGCTGCCGCTCACCGGCACCGAGTACGAACTGCTGTGCCTGCTCGCGCGCGAGCCGCAGAAGGTGTTCAGCCGCGACGACATCCTCAACCGCCTGCGCGGCACCGACGCCGACCTGCATTCGCGTGCCGTGGACATCCTGGTCAGCCGGCTGCGTCGCAAGCTCGAGCCGCTGGATCCGATCAAGACCCTGCGCAACGCCGGCTATGCGCTGGCGCTGCCGCGGTTGCCGTGAAGCTGCCCCGCCTGTCCCTGCGCTGGCGCCTGGTCGGCTTGTTCCTGGCCCTGGCGCTGGCCAGCACCGTGGTGTTCCTGGGCGGCCTGCAGCGTGCCGTGGCGGCCGGCTGGCAGACCTGGGCGCAGCCGCTGCTGGGCGACTATGTCGACCGGCTGGCCGCCGACCTGGGCAGTCCGCCCGACCCGGCGCGCGCCGCGGCGCTGGAGGCCAGGTTGCCGGTGCGGGTGCGCATCGAGGGGCCGGTGGTGCGCTACGACGGTTCGCGGGCCCCGTACGAGGAATCGCGGCGGCGGCATCGGGACGATGACGACGACAGCACCCCGTTCGCACTGGTGCGCACCACCGCCGACGGCCACCGCATCACGCTGGGCCTGGCGGCCCCGCCGGACGGCTGGCGCCCGCGCGGCGGCGCCTGGGTGCCGCTGACGGTGCTGCTGGTCTGCACCGCGCTGGCCTATGCACTGGTGCGCCGCTGGCTGGCACCGCTGGATGCCATCGGTGCCGGCGCGGAACGCTACGGCCGCGGCCGTTTCGACACCCCCATCGCCGCGCGCCGGGGTGACGAGCTGGGCCGGCTGGCCGACCGCATCGACGCCATGGCCGCCAGCCTGCACGGCATGCTGCAGGCGCAGCGCACGCAGCTGCTGGCGGTCAGCCACGAGTTGCGCAGCCCCCTGACCCGGGCCCGCCTGAATGCCGAGCTGCTGCCCGACGGTCCCGAGAAGGACGCCGTTGTGCGTGACCTGGCCGAGATGCGCGACCTGATCGCCGACCTGCTGGAGAGCGAGCGCCTGGCCGCCGGCGCCGCGGCACTGACCACCGAGACGGTGGACCTGGGCGCGCTGGTGCGCGAGGCGGCGGCCGACGCCGGCGCGAAACCTTCGGTGGCGGCGGGCCTGGGGACCGTCCAGGCCGACCCGGCCCGACTGGGCCTGCTGCTGCGCAACCTGCTGGCCAACGCACGCCGCCACGCGGCCGACGCGCCGCGGCCGCCGGTGCTGTTCCTGCGCCGCGCCGACGAGGCATTGGAACTCGGCCTGCGCGACTTCGGCCCCGGCGTGCCGCCGGAGGCGCTGGCCCACCTGGCCGAGCCGTTCTACCGCCCCGACAGCGCCCGCACTCGGGCCGCCGGCGGCGTGGGCCTGGGCATGCACCTGTGCCGGCGCGTGGCCGAGGCACACGGCGGCACGCTGGTGGTCCGCAACGCCGCGCCGGGGCTGGAGGTGGTGATGCGCTGGACACCCGGCGCCGACTAAGGCCTTCGGCCGGCACCGGACGGCTCCTGCGCCGACAATCGAAGGATGTCCGCCGCCGTCACCCTGCCTGCCGCCAAGTCCCTGGGCAGCTACCGTCCCTTCTGGGCCAAGCGCTTCGGCCCGGCGCCGTTCCTGCCCATGAGCCGTGTGGAGATGGAGCGTCTGGGCTGGGACAGCTGCGACGTGATCATCGTCACCGGCGACGCCTATGTGGACCACCCCAGCTTCGGCATGGCCGTGATCGGCCGCGTGCTGGAGGCGCAGGGCTTCCGCGTCGGCATCATCGCCCAGCCCGACTGGCATTCCGCCGACCCGTTTCGCGCGCTGGGGCGGCCCAACCTGTTCTTCGGCGTCGCCGCCGGGAACATGGATTCGATGATCAACCACTACACCGCCGACCGGAAGATCCGCAGCGACGACGCCTACACGCCCGGCGGCGCAGCCGGCAAGCGGCCCGACCGCGCCACCCTGGTCTACACCCAGCGCTGCCAGGAGGCCTACAAGGACGTGCCGGTGGTCATCGGCGGCATCGAGGCCAGCCTGCGCCGCATCGCGCACTACGACTACTGGCAGGACAAGGTGCGTCGCAGCGTGCTGGCCGACAGCAAGGCCGACCTGCTGCTCTACGGCAACGCCGAGCGCGCCATCGTCGAGATCGCGCACCGCCTGGCGCGGCGCGAGCCGGTGGAGGCCATCACCGACGTGCGCGGCACGGCTTTCTTGGTGCGGTCGGCCCACGCGCCGCAGGGCTTCCAGGAGATCGACTCCACCGAGGTCGACCAGCCCGGCCGCATCGACGAGCACATCAACCCTTACCAGATGCCCGAGGAGGCCGCGGCGTCGCGAGGCGAGACCTGCGCCAAGGCCGAGGGTGAGACGGCGCCCGCCACCCCGGCCACGGCGGTGGTCGCGATGCCGCTGAACGGTCAGGCCAGCCGCAAGGCAGGCGCCGTGAAGCTGCCGCCTCGCGACCGCACCGTGATCCGCCTGCCGGCCTACGAGCAGGTCAAGAGCGACCCGGTGCTCTACGCGCACGCCAGCCGCGTGCTGCACCTCGAGACCAACCCCGGCAACGCGCGCGCCCTGGTGCAGCGCCACGGCCCTCGCGACGTGTGGATCAACCCGCCGCCGATCCCGCTGAGCACCGCCGAGATGGATGTGGTGTTCGACCTGCCCTATGCGCGCAGCCCGCACCCGGCCTACGCCGACGAGCAGGGCGGCCACGACGGGCCGACCAAGATCCCGGCCTGGGAGATGATCCGCTTCAGCGTGAACATCATGCGCGGGTGCTTCGGCGGCTGCAGCTTCTGCTCGATCACCGAGCACGAGGGCCGCATCATCCAGAGCCGCAGCGAGGATTCCATCATCCGCGAGATCGAGGACATCCGCGACCGGGTGAAGGGCTTCACCGGCGTCATCAGCGACCTCGGCGGCCCCACGGCCAACATGTACCGCCTGGCCTGCAAGAGCCGCGAGATCGAGGCCGCCTGCCGCAAGCCGAGCTGCGTCTTCCCCGGCATCTGCCCCAACCTGAACACCGACCACGGGCCGCTGGTCAAGCTCTACCGCCGGGCCCGCGCGCTGCGCGGCGTGAAGAAGATCCTCATCGGCAGCGGCCTGCGCTACGACCTGGCGGTGCAGAGCCCGGAGTACGTGAAGGAACTGGTGCAGCACCACGTGGGCGGCTACCTGAAGATCGCGCCTGAGCACACCGAGGCCGGGCCGCTGGGCAAGATGATGAAGCCCGGCATCGGCACCTACGACCGCTTCAAGCAGATGTTCGAGCAGTACAGCGCCGAGGCGGGCAAGAAGCAGTACCTGATCCCGTACTTCATCGCCGCGCACCCGGGCACGCGCGACGAGGACATGATGAACTTGGCGCTCTGGCTCAAGCGCAACGGCTTCAAGGCCGACCAGGTGCAGACCTTCTACCCCAGCCCCATGGCCACCGCCACCGCGATGTACCACTCGGGCCTGAACCCGCTGCGCGGCATCCACCGCGACGCGCGGGCCGAGAAGGTGGACATCGTGCGCGGCGAGAAGCGCCGCCGCCTGCACAAGGCCTTCCTGCGCTGGCACGACCCGAACAACTGGCCGCTGCTGCGCCAGGCGCTGCAGGAAATGGGCCGTGCCGACCTCATCGGCAACGGCAAGCAGCACCTGATCCCGCGCTACCAGCCGGCCACCGACGGCAGCTACAGCAGCGCGCGGCGGGCCAACAGCACGCCGGCCAAACCTTCGGCCAAGCTGGCCGCGCGCACTGCACCGAAGACCGGCACGCCGCGCAAGGGCACCGTGCTGACCCAGCACACCGGGTTGCCGCCGCGGCGAAAGGGCTGACCGCCGGCGCGGGCTCTCGGCTGCACTTGTCAGATCTGGTTGACGGCATAGACTGTCAATCTCGGACGTGACCGCTGAAAGGGGCCGGGATGAACTGGACGATCGTGCTCTTCCTGGCCGCTGGCGCGCTGTTCGGCCTGGTCAGCCACCCCAAGCGGCATCTTTTCAGCGAGGGCAGCACGCGCCCCGGGCGCCCTGGCGAAGGCGGCTTTGCCGAGAGCCGGCTGTGGTGGACGCTGCAGTGCGCCTTCCTCTGGCCGGTGCTGCTCGGCGCCGGGCTGTACACGCTGGCGGTCCGGCGCTGCTCTCGGCGGCGCTGAGGTTCAGTCCGTGCAACGGCCCGCGTGGTGCGGGCCGGCCTTGGCCAGTCATCGCGGCGTTCAGCTTCGGCCCGTTCTGCCGACAACACGGGGACGCCCCTGCGGCTGCCGATGACCGCGCGCGGGTGGCCCGCGACGGCGGCGCCGGCGCCTCCGCCGGGCCGACAGCCCAACCCGTGACTTCGTGGCCGCCAGGCCCGCGCCGATGCACAAGCTCCTCTTCCTCCTTCCACTGGTCGCACTGAGCGGCTGCCTGGCCGTCGTTGGCCCGGTGTCCACGGAGCGATCCTCATCCGTCCCGGGCGAGGTCGCCCAGCCCTCGCCGCGTGTGGCCGAAGGTTCGCAGCCCTTCGGGCTTGCGTTCGAGCTGGAAGCCGACCGCCCTCTGTGCGTGCACGACCTGGCCTGGCGCCTGGACGGTGTGCTGACGCGGGCGCCCAACCCCTGGCACCGCCAGTTCTGCACTCGCCCCGAGCAGCGCCACGGCCGGACGATGCACGTCGCCAGCCTGGCGCTGGGCGTGACCCTGCCGGCGCAGGTCGACACCTTGAGCGTGCACTTCCGCTACCACCCCGCCGCGCCTCTGCGCAAGGCCGAGTTCGCGCTGGGCCCGAAGCTCCTCTACAAGCCGGGCTGGCGCACGGAGAGCCTGACGGTCGTCTTCACGTCCGACGAGGTCAAGCTCGACCGGCTGGCCGTCAGGACGAAGGAAGGGTCGTCGACGCGCCGCGAGGTGCGCGAGCGCATCGACGTGCAGGGCACCCGGCGCGACGGCGCGTTCTGAGGGTTGCCTGGGCCCCTTCAGGCCTTGGGCATCCGGTACAGCGCACAGATCTTGTTGCCGTCCGGGTCGCGCAGGTAGGCCAGGTACAGGCGGCCGGCGGCGCCTTCGCGCACCCCAGGCGGGTCCTCGCAGGTGGCCCCGCCGTGGGCCAGGCCGGCGGCGTGCCAGGCATCGGCCTCGGCGGCCGACTTGCAGGCGAAGCCGATGGTGCCGCCGTTGCCCACCGTGGCCGGCTGGCCGTCGATCGGGAGCGTCACCGAGAACACGCCGGTGGGTGTGCGCCAGAAGACGCGGTGGCGGTCGACCATGCCGGGCGGCACGCCCAGGGGCTGCAGCACGGCGTCGTAGAACGCCTTGGCGCGCTCCAGGTGATTGGTGCCGATCATGATGTGCGAGAACATGCGGAAGTCTCCGTTGGCGGGTGGAATCGGACGTCAGCCGCTGGCACGGGCCGACCGCTGCCGCGGTGCGATCCAGTCCAGGAATTCGGTGGTCCACTGCCGCGCGTTGCGCGGCTTGAGGATCCAGTGGTTCTCGTCGGCGAACCACAGCAGCCGGGCCTCCACGCCACGCGCCTGGAGCGTGTTGTAGTAGGCCAGCCCGTTGCAGTCGGGCACGCGGTAGTCCTTTGCACCGTGGATGACCAGCGTGGGCGTGGCCATGCGGCCGGCGGCGGCGTGCGGGCTCTGCGCCAGCACCTTGGCCATGTCGTCCCAGTAGAAGGCGCCCAGGTCGCGCGGGCGGTGCAGGAAGCTGTCGGCGCTGAAAGTGGCCACGCGGTCAAACACGCCGGCGTGGCAGACCATGCGCCGGTAGCGTCCGGGGGTGGCGTGGCCGTTCATCCACGCGACCAGGAAGCCGCCGTAGCTGCCGCCGCTGGCGTCCAGCCGCGTGGCGTCGGCCCAGGGCTGGCGCAGCAGCCAGTCGCTCGCGGCCTCGATGTCCTGCAGCTCCAGTTCGCCCTGCCGGCCCATGATGCTGTCGCGGAAGGCGAAGCCGAAGCCACTGCTGCCGTGGAAGTTGACCTGCGCCACCACATGCCCGCGCGAGGCCAGCACGTGCACGTTCCAGCGCAGGCTGAAGCTGTCACCGGCGGCCGAGTACGGGCCGCCGTGCAGCACGTGCAGCACGGGCAGCTTCTTCTTCGGCGGACGGTCCGGGTCGACGCCGGGCGGGAAGGTCAGCCAGAGCTGCACCGGGTCGCCCTGGGCCCCGGTGACCGTGACCTCGCGCTGCACACCCAGCCGGCGCCGCGACAGCAGCGCGTCGTTGAACCGCTCCAGGCGGCGAGGGGTGGTGCCTTCCTCGGTGTCGGCGCCCAGCGCCAGCACACGCGGCGGATGCAGGGCGCTGTCGGCCGCCACCACGATCTGGTTGCGCTGGCTGTCGAAGCCCTGCAGCCAGCCGCCTGCGAACACACGGGTGATGCCGCCGCTGGCCAAGTCGTACCGCCACAGGTGGCGGCGCCCGCGTTCCTCGGCGCCGAAGAGCACGGCGCTGCCATCGGCCGACCAGCGCAGCGGGCCGTCGACGTCGTGGTCCCAGTCGGCCGGGCTGACGCAGCGCCAGCGGTGATCGTCGGTGATCAGCGCCAGCCGGTTCAGCGCCGTGTGGCGCTGGCCGACGGGCGCGGCGGTGAAGGCCAGGGCGCGGCCGTCGGGCCGCCAGGCGGGGGCGCCCAGGTCCCAGGCCGGGTCGTTCACCAGCGTGCGCACGCGGCGGCTTCGCAGTTCGAGGGCCGACAAGGCCCAGCGCCCGGCCGGCCGTGGCGGGTGGTCGGGGTCGTGCACGAAGGCCACGCTGCGGCCGTCCGGGTGCGGCGCATAGGCCGCGGAACCGGCGTCGGTGCGTGGCAGTTCCAGCGCCGTGCCCTCGAACAGGTCGACCGCGCGGCCGCTGTCCACGTCCAGCAGCCACAGGTGCAACACGCGGCCCTGCGGCAGGTGCTGGTCCCAGTGGCGGTAGAGCGCCTCGCCGGTGGCGTAGCCGGTTTCCTTGCGATCGACGAACGCCTGGTGGTGCTTCGCCTGGGCGGCCGCACCCTTCAGGTCCGGCCAGGTCCAGGCGGCGAACAGCACGCGCCGGCCGTCGGGCATCCAGCGGAAGGAGGTGATGCCTGGGGCGAATCGGCTGGCGCGCCGGGCCTCGCCGCCGTCGGGGGCGATGAGGTAGAGCTGCGCGGTCTTGTCGGTCTCGCCGTCCTGCGTGCGTTTGGCAAGGAAGGCGATGCGGTCGCCGCGCGGCGACCATGCGGGCGCACCATCGCGCTCTCCGCAGGTGGTCAGGCGGCGCGGGCGAACCTGGCCCTGCACGGGCAGCAGCCACAAGGCGCTGTTGGTCCGGTTGGCGGCCATGTCGCCGCGTGTCACGGTGCAGGCCAGCTGCGCGCCGTCGGGCGACAGGGCCAAGCCACCGACGCGATCCATCGCGTGCAGGTCGTCGATGCTCAGGGGGGGATGGGCCATCCAGTCCTTCTTCAGTGTTCGGCCGCCAGCGCTGTCTCCAGCGCTGTCTCCAGGGCCTGCAGCTCGTCTTCGGTGGTGTAGCCGGCCACCGACACGCGCACGAAGGTGCGGCCGCCGTGCGTGGTCACCGGCACTTCGATGCGGTGGTGGTCGAAGAGCCGTCGCCGCAGCGCTTCTGGGTCCGCAGCACGCACCGGCAGCGGGAACATCAGCGCGTGGTCGGCCGCATCGGCGATGGGCGACAAGCCGTGCCGCGCCGCGACGCGGTGCAGCAGGGCCGCGCCGATCGCGTGCTGGTGTTCACGCACCGGGGCCAGGTGCCGGCGGTGGAAGTCCAGTGCCGCCGGCACCGTCAGCCACGGCGTGATGTCGCGTGTGCCCTGCCACTGCAGGCGGCGTTCCAGCAGCTGCGTGCCCAGGTAGGCGTCGAAGCCGCTGTGGCCCCCCGTGCCCTCGGCGTAGCCCCAGCTGGTCACCGTGGCCTGCAGCATGGCGTGGTGTTCCGTGCGGGCGTGCAGGAAGCCGGCGCCCTTTGGCGCGCAGACCCACTTGTGCAGGTTGGCGGCGTAGAAGTCGGCCTCCAGGGCGGTCAGGTCCAGGTCGACCTGACCGGGCGCGTGGGCACCGTCGATGAGCGTGAGCAGCCCGCGCGCGCGTGCCGCGACGCAGAGTTCGGCCACCGGCAGCACGAGGGCCGTCGTGGATGTGACGTGGCTTGCGAAGACCACCCGCGTGCGCGGCCCGGCCTGGGCGAGCAGCGCATCGACGAAGGTGGTGCGGTCGAACGGCAGCGGCACGGCGACCCGCCGGTAGGTGGCGCCGGTGTCGGCGCAGCGCCGCTGCCAGGCGGCGTCGCAGGCGCCGTACTCGAGGTCGGTGGCGAGCACCTCGTCGCCCGGCTCCAGGGGCAGCGAGCGCACCACGGAATCCACCGCCGTCGTGGCGTTGGGCACGAACACCAGGTCGTCTGCTCGTGCGCCGACGAAGCCGCCCAGGGCGTCGCGGGCCTGGCGGAGCAGGCTGGCCGACCGCCGGCCGAGGAACTCGACCGGGTTGCGCTCCAGCTCGTCCTGCCACCTGCGCTGCGCCGCGACAACCTCGTGTGGGCAAGCGCCGAAGCTGCCATGGTTCAGGAAGACGACCCTCGGGTCGAGCGGGAACAGCTCGCGCATCGGCGCGCAGTGTAGGCGCGAGGTCGCCGACCCGCAGAGTGCCCCTCAAACGCGGGGAGGGCGGGTGGACGCGGATGGCGGTGCGGCCGCCGTGCGTAAACACTCTGCCATTCTTCCGGAGTCAATACCATGTCGCTCATCCGCCTTCGCCCCTGGATCGCCGCTGCCGCCCTGCTGGTGGCGGGGGCCGCCCACGCCTACGTCGACGTCGTGGTGTTCGGCGACAGCCTGTCCGATGGCGGCAACGTGGCGGCGCTGATCGGCACCGACCCGGGCCAGGTGATCGACGGCAACACCTACGTGCCGTCCATGCCCTATGCCTCGAGCACCTTCACCAACGGCGCCACCTGGGTCGATGGCTTCGCGGCGGCGCTGGGCACCACGGCAGCACCGTCGCTGTTGGGTGGCAGCAACTACGCCTTCGGTGGCGCGCAAACGCGCGATGAGTCCAATGGGTCGCCCAGCCTGATTTCGCAGCTGGGCATGTACTTCGACACCACCGGCGGCGTGGCCTCCAGCGACAGCCTGTACGTGCTGGCCGGCGGCGGCAACAACGCCCGTGCGGCGCTCGAAGCCATCGGCTTCGACGGTGCGCCGCCGCTGCGCACGGCGCTGGCCACGGCCGTGGCCTACGCGCGCGACGTCGGCCAGATGGTGGATGCACTGCAGGCCGCCGGCGCCACCGACATCATCGTCTGGAACGCGCCCAACATCGGCCTCGCGCCTGCCGTGACCTCCCTGGGTAGCGAGGCCAGCTTCCTGGCGGGCGTCATCGGCAACGTCATGAACCAGGCGCTGGCACGGCGGCTGGAAGGCGAGGCCGGGGTGCGCATCTTCGACGTTTACGGCCTGGTCGGTGCCGTCGTGGCCGATCCAGCGGCCTATGGTCTGGCCAACGTCACCGACGCCTGCGGCGCCCTGAGCAACGGCTGCGACCCCGCCACCGCGCTTTTCTGGGACGGCATCCACCCGACGGTGGCCGGCCACGCCCTCCTCGCCGACGCCATGATCGCGGCAGCGGTGCCCGAGCCGGGCACCTGGGCCCTGTTCGTGGCCGGTGGTGCGGTGCTGCTGGCGCGCCGTCGGCGCGTGTCTGGTCGGCACTGAGACCGCGGTGGGCTGACGCCTGAAAGGCGTGAGCCCGATGTGCTGGTGCCAGCAGGGCCGGTGGATCAGGGCCTGACGGCGTCGTCCAGGCGCGGTTCCAGCGACTCTTCCCAGGTGTCCACGTCGTCGCGGCCGACATGCAGCCAGTCGAGCATCGGTTCGGCGTGGCCGATCCAGTCGGCGTCCGGGTCCAGGCCCTCGAGCCGGCGCATCAGGTGCTCGGCCACCACGCCCGCGGCCACCAGCGTCTTGACCTCCGGCTCCACGCCGGCAGCCCCGAGCAGGTCCATGTCGTGGTGCAGGCGGATGGCTGCCACCACCGTGGGCGCCAGCCGCCACACCCGGGCCACGAGGGCACCGACCACGGCGTGGTCGGTGCGGTGGTTGGCGTTCTCCGTCTGCACGAAGGTGCGGTCGCGCCGCGCCAGCCCCTCGACGATGGTGCTGCCGTAGCCGCGCAGGCTCTGCAGCATCACCGGTTGACCCACGTGGGCGAACAGCCCGAAGGTGTAGGCCACGTCCGGCGACAGGCCCGGCAGTTGCCGCGCCAGGTGGTCCAGCGCCACGGCGCGAAGGGTCGAACGCTCCCAGAAGCGCTGGAGGTGGCGACTGTCGGCCGGGATCGCCTTGCGAGTCAGGAAGCCCGTCATCACCGCGGCCGTCTGCTCCAGGCCCAGGCGCGTCATCGCCTGGCCCACCGTCTGCGCCGGAGCGAAGCCGGCGAAGGCGGCACCGCTGGCGGCACGGATCAGCGTGGCGCTCATGGCCACGTCGGCCGCAGCGATCCGCGCGACCTCGCCAAGGTCGGGCTCTGCCGCGGCCAGCACCTGCTGCAAGCGCGTCAGCAACTCGGGGCACGGGGGGATCACGATCTGCTGCAGCGGCCCCCGAGTACGGGCGTGATCCAGTTCACGGGTGATGTCGTCGGCGCGGCGGGCGGGCGTGAGGACGGCGGTCATTGGCGGGTTATCGGCCGCTCGGACCTTGGCTGAAGCCGTCTGTCGGACGAATGCCGACACCCACCTCCGACGGGCGCCGACAGCCGGTTGCGCCATGCGGCCGTGGGCAAGCCCGCGGCGGCAGCCTAGGCTTTTGCATCGACCTCTGATGCCGGCACTGCCACCCCACGCCATGCCCGCCGTCCTCTGTGAAACCCACGGCCACCTGCTGCGCTTCGGCTCGCTGTTCCACCCCGGGCGCGGCCTGAGTTTCCCCTGCGACGCCCAGGGCCACGTCGACCTCGACCGCCTTTGCGAGCGCGAGCGCGCCAACTACCTCTACGCACGTGCGGTGGTCGGGCGCGAGTTCGCGACACCCGAGGTGGTGCCGGCCGATCCCGCCTGACGGCGAGTAGGCCGCGCGGCGCGGTCGCAGGGCTTGGGTAGCATCCGGGACTTCCCAGCCCGTGGATGCCTCATGGCCGCCTCCAGCCTGCTCGCCCTGATCGACGACATCGCCACCATCCTCGACGATGTGGCGGTGATGAGCAAGGTGGCGGCCAAGAAGACCGCCGGCGTGCTGGGTGACGACCTGGCGCTCAATGCGCAGCAGGTCACCGGGGTCAGCGCCGACCGCGAACTGCCGGTGGTCTGGGCCGTGGCCAAGGGCTCGCTGATGAACAAGCTGATCCTGGTGCCGGCGGCGCTGGCCATCAGCGCCTTCGCGCCCTGGGCGGTGACGCCGCTGCTGATGATCGGCGGTGCCTTCCTCTGCTACGAAGGTGCGGAAAAGCTGGCCCACCGCTTCCTGCACAGTGCGGCCGAGGACGCCGAGCACCACGCCGCGCTGACCCAGGCGGTGGCCGATCCGGCGGTGGACCTGGTGGCCATGGAGCGCGACAAGATCAAGGGCGCGGTGCGCACCGACTTCATCCTCTCGGCCGAGATCATCGCCATCTCGCTGGGCGCTTCGGCGGGCGCACCCCTGGGCACGCAGGCGGCGGTGCTGTCGCTGATCGCGGTCGCGATGACGCTGGGCGTCTACGGCCTGGTGGCCGGCATCGTCAAGCTCGACGACCTGGGCCTGTGGCTCTCACGCCGGGCCGGTGCGGCGGCCGCGCTGGGTCGCGGCCTCCTGGCCTTTGCGCCCAGGCTGATGAAGGCGCTGTCGGTGGCAGGCACGGCGGCCATGTTCCTGGTCGGCGGCGGCATCCTGGTGCACGGGTTGCCCTGGCTGCACCACGCGGTGCTGGGCTTTGCCGCAGCCGGCGGGGCCGCCGCCGGCTGGCTGCTGGAGGCCCTGGGCAATGCGATCGCGGGTGTGGTGGCCGGCGCCATCGTGCTCGCGGGCGTGACCGGGGTGCAGCGGATGCGCCGCGCCTGACGTCGAACGGAGGGCACCCATGCCGAGATTGCACGCCGACGAGATCGCCCATTACCAGCGTGAAGGCTGGTTGATCCCGCGCTGGCAACTGCCTGCAGCGCGCACCGAAGCGCTGCGCGGCGCGCTCGATGAACTGCTGCGCCGCAACCCCGGTGTTCGCCCGGAGAAGCTGGTGTCGGCCCACATCGACGGCGACAACGGTGAGGGCGTGCGTGGCGTGGCCGACTTCCTGGACCTGGCGCGCGACCCGGAGATCGTCGAGATGGTGGCCGGCCTGATCGGCGGGCATGTGGCGCTCTGGGGCTGCCATGTCTTCTGCAAGCCCGCCGGCGAAGGCTACGAAACGCCGTGGCACCAGGACGGCCACTACTGGCCGATCCGCCCGCTGGCCACCTGCACCGTGTGGGTGGCGCTGGAGCCGTCCACGCGCGAGAACGGCTGCCTGCGCGTGATCCCGCGCTCGCACCGGGCGCAGACGCTGGGCGCGCACCTGCACGAGGACCGCAGCGACCTGACGCTGAACCAGCGCATGGCCGACGGTGCCTTCGACCCGACCCAGGCGGTGGACCTGGAACTGCAGCCTGGGCAGATGTCGCTACACGACGTCTACATGATCCACGGCGCCGACGCCAACCGCTCCAACCAGCGCCGCACCGGTGTGGCCTTGCGCTACTTCCCCACCAGTTCGCACTTCGACCGCCGGCTGCGGCCGGTGAACGGGCAGAGTGGCGTGCCGGTGAACTTCGCGCAGCGGCCGCTGTGGCTGCTGCGCGGCGACGACCTGTGCGGACTGAACGACTACCGGGCCGGGCATCCGGCCGGTCGCAGCGGCCTGCCGGCCGTGGCGGAAGACGGCGTCAGCGGCTGACCCGCACGCCGACCAGCTCCACCTCGAAGTGCAGGGTGGCGTTGGGCGGAATCACCTTGCCAGCACCGCGACTGCCATAGGCGATGGCCGGCGGGCAGGTCAGCTTGGCCTTGCCGCCGGGCTTCATGCGCTGCACGCCTTCGGTCCAGCAGGGGATGACGCGGTTGAGCGGGAACTCGGCGGGCTGGCCACGCGAGTAGGAACTGTCGAACTCCTTGCCGTCCGGGAAGGTGCCGCGGTAGTGCACGATCACGGTGTCGGTGGCCTGGGGCGATGCGCCCTGGCCGTCGCGGGTGGACTCGTAGACCAGGCCGCTGGCGGTGGTGACCTTGTCGGCGGCCAGCGCGGTGCCGGCCAGCAGGCCGATCGCCAGCGCGGCGCCCAGGGTGGGAAAGAGGCGGATTGCGTTCATGACCGGATCATCGCATCCCGCCTGTCGTCCCGGAGAGCCGGCGCTTAACGCGCGGCGGCGAAGCGCTGTTCGAACCATTCGGTCAGCAGCCGGCTCTCGTAGGGCAGCGCAGCGCGGTGGTCCAGCCCGCTGCGGCGCACCAGGTAGGACAGGTCACGCAACTGCTCCTCGCCGCGGGCGACGACCTCGCCGCCCTGGGTCAGTTCGAAGCGCAGCGACAGCCTCGGTGCATCCGGCAGCAGGCCCATCACACGCAGGCCGTGCGGGCTGAAATGGTCGATCTCACCGGCCAGGTCGACATCGGTGAAAGTCACGCTCAGACGTTGGCCATCGGGCAGGCGGCTGG
The DNA here is from genome assembly GCF_004016515.1 of Rubrivivax albus. Taxonomy (GTDB): domain Bacteria; phylum Pseudomonadota; class Gammaproteobacteria; order Burkholderiales; family Burkholderiaceae_C; genus Rubrivivax; species Rubrivivax albus. The sequence goes on along the minus strand of NZ_SACT01000007.1, from coordinate 136,958 downwards.
CCAGGCGCTCGATCTCGGCCGTCAGCCGTGCCTGGGTGCGCTCGCGCTCCACGCTCCCGAAACCGGCGTCGGTGAAGCGCTCGGGTTGGGCGTAGTGCACCTCGGCGGCACCGGTGGCGTGCGCGGGCAGGCCGACGGCACACAGGGCCGCAAGGCCGGCGGCGGACAGGCAGCGGGAAGAGCGTGCAAGGATGCTCATGACGACCTCCTTCGGTGGGCAAACCCGTGGACACCCCATGGTGAACCCGACCGCGCCACCGGGCCAGCGACTTTGCAGAAGTTTGCGTGCGCGGGGCTTCGCTTACTTTCCGCCCCAGCCGTCCTTCAGCCCGGTGACCCGGTTGAACACCGGGGCGTCGGCCCGGTGGTCCTTGCGGTCGCTGACGAAGTAGCCATGGCGCTCGAACTGCACGTGGCGCTCGGCCGGCCACCCAGCCAGAGACGGTTCCAGCCAGCCGCGCGTGACGCGCAGGCTGTCGGGGTTGAGCGCCTCCCGGAAGTCGCGGTCGCCGGCGTCGGGCTGGGCTTCACGGAACAGGCGGTCGTACAGGCGCAGCTCGGTGGCCACGGCGTCGTGCACGCCGACCCAGGTGATGTTGCCCTTGACCTTGACCGCGTCGGCCCCCGGCGTGCCGCTCTTGGTGTCGGGCACCACGGTGGCCAGCACCCGGGTGATGCGGCCCTCGGCGTCCTTCTCACAGCCGGTGCACTCGATCACCATGCCGTACTTCAGGCGCACCTTGTTGCCAGGGAACAGGCGGAAGAAGCCCTTGGGCGGCACCTCGGCGAAGTCGTCGCGCTCGATCCAGACCTCCGGCCCCAGGCTGAACTGCCGCAGGCCCCACGCCGGGTGCTGCGGGTGCGCCGGTGCGTGGCAGGGCTCGCGGTGCTCGGCACCGAAGAGTTCGGACCAGTTCGTCAGCACCAGCGGCACCGGGTCGATCACCGCCATCGCACGCGGCGCCTGGCCTTCGAGGTCGTCGCGCAGGCACTGCTCCAGCACCGCGTAGTCCAGCCAGATGTTGGTCTTGCTGGCGCCGGTGTCGTCGGCCATCCTGCGCACGGCTGCCGGCGTGTAGCCGCGGCGACGCAGGCCGGCCAGCGTGGGCATGCGGGGGTCGTCCCAGCCGGTCACGATCTTCTCGTCCACCAGGGCCTTGAGCTTGCGCTTGCTGGTGATCACGTAGGTCAGGTTCAGACGGCCGAACTCCACCTGCTTGGGGCACGGACGCGCCAGCAGGCCGGCGTCGGCCAGCTGGCCGAGCAGCCAGTCGTAGAACGGCCGCTGGTCCTCGAACTCCAGCGTGCAGAAGCTGTGGGTGATGCCTTCCAGCGCGTCCTCGATCGGGTGCGCGTAGGTGTACATCGGGTAGATGCACCAGCGGTCGCCGGTGTTGTGGTGGTGGGCGCGCTTGATGCGGTAGAGGGCCGGGTCCCGCAGATTGATGTTGGGGCTGGCCATGTCGATCTTCGCGCGCAGCACCATGGCGCCGTCAGCGTGCAGGCCGTCGCGCATCTCGCGGAAGCGCGTCAGGTTCTCCGCAGGCGTGCGGCTGCGGAACGGGCTGTCGGTGCCGGGCGTCGAGAAGTCGCCGCGGTTGGCGCGCATCTGCTCGGGCGTCTGCTCGTCCACGTAGGCCAGGCCGCGCTCGATCAGCGTTTCGGCGGCGCGGTACATGAAGTCGAAGTAGTTGCTGGCGTAGTAGAGATGCGAGGTGCCGCCCGTCTCCCAGTCGAAGCCCAGCCATCGCACCATCTCGACGATGGCGTCGACGTACTCCTGCTCCTCCTTCTCCGGGTTGGTGTCGTCGAAGCGCAGGTGGCAGATGCCGCCGAAGTCGCGCGCGAGGCCGAAGTTCAGGCAGATGCTCTTGGCGTGCCCCACGTGCAGGTAGCCGTTGGGCTCGGGCGGGAAGCGGGTGCGGATGCGTGCCGGGTCCACCGCACCGGCGGCGTGGTGCGCCGCGTCGCCAGGGCTGCCGCCGAAGTGCCGGCCGTCGTAGGTGCCTGCGGCCAGGTCCTGCTCGATGACGGTGCGCAGGAAGTTGGCGGGTGCAGGCGTTGGTTTGGCAGCGGCAGACATCGTCGAATTCTATCGACGGGCCCCGACGCCCTCAGCTCATCAGGCCCACCTGCCGCCACAGCATCGTGCCCAGGAACCGACCCGGCAGCAGCGTGAAGGCCCCGGCCACCAGGCAGCCGCCCTGGTACAGCCCGCGCATGGCCTTGCGGTGCGCCTCGAGCTGCCCGCGGCGCGCGTAAAGCACCGCTCTGGGCAGCTGCCAGGCCACAAAGACCACGAACAGGTGGATGGGCGTGAAGCCGAACAGGTTGGGCAGGTGGTAGTCGCGGATGAAGGCGCCGCTGATGGCCACGCCGGCCATCAGCGCCACCCAGGTCCAGCCCAGGCTGCGATGCGCGGTGGTGCCCTTGCGGCCCCAGAGCACGACCGCGCCGAGCAGCAGCGCGCCGAGCGCCATCATCAGGTGGGCGAAGACCACCGGGTGGCGGTCGAGCAGGAGGGCGAAGCGGTGCAGGATGTCCATGGTCGCCATGGTGGCGGGGCGCCCGGCGCTCGTCAGCCCGGCCGGGACGGATCGACGACCCTGGCGACGAAACGGCGCCAGTGCGCCGCCAATGGATGGGCTACATGCCCTTGAACAGGTGCGCGTACAGCCGCGAGGCGGTCAGCGTCTCCGGCCGGCCGGCCAGCGTGAGCGTTACCTTGCCCGACTCCTCGCGGCGCGCGCTGCGCACGCAGCGCGCCTGCACCACGGTGCCACGGTGCACCTGCCAGAAACGCTGCGGATCCAGCTGTGGCAGCAGGTCCTTCAGCGGCGTGCGGATCAGGTGCTCGCGCTCGGCCGTCACCACGCGCACGTACTTGTCGGCGGCCTCGAAGTAGATCACCTCGTCCACCGGCACCAGGTGCACGGTGGCGCCCACCTGGGCGGTCACCACGTCCAGCCTCGGCGCGGCGGTGGCCGGGGCGCTGCCGGCAACGGCCAGCAGGCCGCGCAACTGCTCCACGCTGCGTGCCAGCTCGGCGGCCGGCGTGACGGTGGCCGCGGCGGCCTGGCGCTCGGCCAGCCGCGCCTGCAGCCGCGCCACGCAGGCGGCCAGTCGATCGCCGTCCACCGGCTTGAGCAGGTAGTCCACCGCCTGCGCCTCGAAGGCCTGCAGGGCGTATTGGTCGTAGGCGGTGACGAAGACGATGAGCGGGAAGGGCACGCCGTCGGGCCAGTCCTCGGCCAGGGCCTGCGCCGCTTCCAGGCCGCTCATGCCGGGCATGCGGATGTCCAGAAAGCAAAGGGTCGGTTGCAGCGCCAGGGCCTGCGCCAGCGCCGAGGCGCCGTCGCCCACGGTGGCCGCGACCTGCAAGGCGGGCCAATGGGTGGTCAGCTCGGCCTGCAGCGCAGCGGCCAGCAACGGTTCGTCTTCGGCGATCAGGGCGGTGGGGCGGGTGGTCATGGCGTGTCGTCGAGGGGCAGCAGGATGCAGGCACGGGTGCCGCGGCCGTCCCGGCCGGCGTCGAGCGTGAACCGGGCCTGCGGGCCGTAGCGGGCGGCCAGGCGCTCGCGCACCTGGGCCAGGCCAAAGCCGCCGGCGGCCGGCGCGGCCGTGGCCACCGGCAGCGCGGGCACGCCGCCCGGGGGCAGGCCCAGGCCGTCGTCGTCCACGCACAGCTGCAGCTGGCGGCCGTCGCGCACGGCCGACACGCGCAGCGTGCCGCCGTCGACATGGCCTTCCAGCCCGTGCTTGATGGCGTTCTCCACCAGCGGCTGCAGCAGCAGCGGCGGCACCTTCAGCGCTGCCAGCGCCGGCGGCAGGTCCAGCGCCACCTGCAGCCGCGGGCCCATGCGGACCTGCATCAGCGCCAGGTAGTCGTCCAGGCGCGCGAACTCGTCGGACAGCGCGTGTTCATTGGCCCGGCTCGCGGCCAGCGTGCTGCGCAGAAAGGCGATCAGCCGGTCCAGCATGGCCTGGGCGCGTGCCGGGTCCAGACCGATCAGCACGCGCAGATTGGCCAGCGTGTTGAACAGCATGTGCGGCTCGAGCTGGCTCTGCAGCAGGCGCAGCTGCGCCTCGGCGGCCTCGCGCTGTGCCACCTCGGCGCGCAGGGCCTCGGCCGCGGCGATGTCCTGCGCCCGCGACACCAGCACCGACACCACGATGGCCAGCAGCGTCACCGCCAGCGTGATCTGCGTGGCGCGCGAGTTCCAGCGCCACAGCGGGATGGACTGGCCACCGGTGAGTGCATCTCCGATCCACATGCCCAACGTCGGGCCTACGAGCGCGCCGGCGGCGATCAACAGCAGCAGGCCGGGCCAGCCGGTGCGGGCGCCTTCAGCGCTGCCCCCGCGACGTGGCAGCCGATTCAGCAGTGCCCGCCCGCCGTCGATCACGCCCCAGCACGATAGCCCGATCGCGAACGAGTACACCAGCTTGATGCCGAAATGCCCGTCCAGCACGGCCAGGAAGGCCGCGATGGTGGTGCACAGCACGGCCAGCGACAGCAGCCCGCGGGCCAGGCGGCGCCAGGACGGGGCGGCGATGGCGGAAGTCATGCCGCGCATTGTGCGGGCCCGGGCCGACAGCACCGAGCCGACAGCGACGACCGGTGGCGTCGCGTCGCGAAACGGCGCGCCGGCGACGCCAAGCGTCGCGCGGCGTCGCCGATGGGTGTCAGCCCCCGGCCGCCAGCGCCGCGCGGATGGCCTCCACCCGGGCCCGGTTGACGCCGAAGTCCCGCCGCCCCACGCGCGAGGCGGAGCGCACCTGCACCACCTGCGCCTGCGGGTCGACCCAGAACTCGGTGTCGTCGACGAACTTCAGCCAGCGCGTGGTGAAGCGGGCGTAGAGGTAGTCGTCGCGCACGGTGACGATCTCGGCGCCGGGCATGGCCTGCACGATCTGGCGCAGCCGGGCGATGGTGGCCGGGCCGTCGCCGCGCAGCGGCAGCGGGGCGACCTCGGCCAGTTCGCGATGCGGCGAGCCGGGCCACAGCGCGAACTGGCTGCTCACGCTGTTGGGAGTGCGCGACGGCGCCTTCAGCCGCCCGTCGGTCACGCCGAGGTCGTCGGGCATGCGGCCCGACAGCAGGCCCGCCTGCCCGGCGACGAAGACGAGCACCGGCAATGCGGCGGCCACGGTGATTGCGATCGTGCTCCAGCGCATCGTGGCTTCTTCCAAGTTGAAACAGGCCCATTCTCGCCTGCTGGCAAGATGGCGGGATGCGTCGCCTGTCTGCCCTCGTCCGAGCCCTGCTGGCGGGTGCCTGTGTCGTCGGTGCCGCGGCGGCCGCCGAGGCGCCGCTGCCCTATGCGCCCGCCGTGGCGGCGCGCTTTGCCGAGCCGGTCGAGGTTTACCCCACGCCCGGGCTGCAGCCCGGGCGCGAGCGCTGGACCGACAACGCCGAGCTGGCTGCCGCCCTGCGCACGCTGGCCGGCGCCGGCGCCGCCGAGATGCTGGATCTGGGCCGCACCGACACCGGTGCCGAACTGCTGGCACTGCGCTTCAGTCGCGGCCCGGGCCGGCCGCTGGCGCTGGTGGTGGGCCAGCAGCATGGCAACGAACCGGCCGGTGGCGAGGCGCTGCTGGCCCTGGCCTTGCAGCTGGCCAACCCGCGGCACCCGCTGTCGGCGGTGCTGGACCAGCTGGACGTGCTGCTGCTGCCGCGCGCCAACCCCGACGGGGCGGCGCTGGCGCGGCGCCGAAACGCCGCCAACCTGGACATCAACCGCGACCACCTGCTGTTGCGCACGCGCGAGGCCGGCGTCATCGCCGACCTGGTGGCGCGCTGGCAGCCGGTGCTGTTCGTCGACGTTCACGAACACATCGCACTGGGCCGCTACGTGGCCGGCTTCGGCGGTATCAAGGGCCACGACCTGCTGATCCAGTACGCCACCACGCCCAACCTGCCGCCGGACCTCACCGCACTGGCCGAGCAGGGCTTCCGCCAGCCGCTGCTGACGGCGCTGGACGATGCCGGCATCACCCACGAGTGGTACTACACGAACACGCGAGACCCGGCGGCACGGTTGCTGACCATGGGCGGGGCGCAACCCGGGCTGGCACGCAATGCCGGCGGCCTTAAGCAGATGGTCAGCGTGCTGCTGGAGTCCCGCGGCTTCGACCTCGGCCGCCTGCACGCACGCCGCCGCGTGCACAGCCACGTGGTGGCCCTGCACAGCTTGCTGCGCAGCGCCGCGGCGCAGGCGATGACCCTGCCCGGGCAGCTGGCGGCAGTGGCCACCGGTGTTGCGGACCAGGCCTGCACGGGGACCCTGGTGCTGGACGCCGCGCCGACGCGCCGCCAGCGCACGCTGCTGATGATCGACCCGGCCACCGGTGCCGACCACCCGGTGGCGGTGGACTGGGACGACATGCTGCAGCTGCGGCCGGTGCTGACCCGGCCGCGGCCCTGCGGCTACTGGTTGGCCGCCGACGCCACCGAGGCCGTGGTCCGGCTTCACCGCTGGGGCGTGCAGGTGCAGACGCTGCCGGGGGACCGGCCGCTGCACGGCGAGCGTTATGTCGAGACCGCGCGTCTCGCAGGCGATGCGGCCGGTGACGACACCGGCACCCTGCAGCGCATCACCGCGACGCTGGCCGCCACCGAGTGGCTCGCAACGGCCGGCAGCTTCTACGTGCCGCTGGACCAGCCGCTGGCCAACCTCGTGGCCGCCGCGCTGGAACCGGACACCGCCCATGGCTGGTTCACCCACGGGCTGCTGCCGCGCCTGGACATGGTGCGGCGGGTCATGGCCCGGCCCTGATCAGCCCAAGGTCAGCGCTTGCGACCGCCGAACAGCGAGCCGAGCACACCGCGGATGATCTCGCGGCCCACGGCCGAGCCGATGCTGCGCACGGCCGACGACGCGGCGGCCTCCGCCAGGCCCGGCCGACGCCCGCCGCGCGGGCCGGTGCTGCCGAAGATCACATCCTTCAGGCCGTCCATCATGCCGCCGCCCGCCGCGGCCCCGGCCGGGGCCTGCTTCGCCGCGGCCGCGGCTTCGGCTGCCGTCGGCGTGGCCGCCACGCGCGCCTTGATCTTCTCGTAGGCCGACTCGCGATCCTCGGTCTGCTCGTAGCGGCCGGCCACCAGCGAGCCGTTGATCAGCGCCTGGCGCTGTGCCGGCGTGATCGGACCGATCTGGCTGCCTGGCGGCAGCACGAAGACGCGCTCGGTCACGCCCGGTCGGCCCTTGGCATCTAGGAAGCTGATCAGCGCCTCGCCCACGCCGAGTTCGGTGATCGCCGCGGACATGTCCTTGATCGCCGGATTCGAGCGCATCGTGTCACCCGCCGCTTTCACGGCCTTCTGGTCGCGCGGCGTGAAGGCGCGCAGCGCGTGCTGCACGCGGTTGCCCAGCTGGGCGAGCACGGTGTCGGGCACGTCCAGCGGGTTCTGCGTCACGAAGTACACGCCCACGCCCTTGCTGCGCACCAGGCGCACCACGAGCTCGATGCGCTCCACCAACGCCGTCGGCGCGTCCTTGAACAGCAGGTGCGCCTCGTCGAAGAAGAACACCAGCTTGGGCTTCTCCAGATCGCCCACCTCGGGCAGCATCTCGAACAGCTCCGACAGCATCCACAGCAGGAAGGTTGCGTACAGCCGCGGCGCGTTCATCAGCCGGTCGGCGGCCAGGATGTTGACCACGCCCTGGCCGTTCTCGGTCTGCAGGAAGTCAGACAGGTCGAGCATCGGTTCGCCGAAGAAGCAGTCGCCGCCCTGTTCCTCGATCTGCAGCAGCCCGCGCTGGATGGCGCCCACGCTGGCGGCGCTGATGTTGCCGTACTCGGTGGTGAACTGCTTCGCGTTCTCGCCCACGTGCTGCAGCATGGCCCGCAGGTCCTTCATGTCAAGCAGCAGCAGGCCCTGGTCGTCGGCGATCTTGAACACCAGGTTCAGCACGCCGGACTGCGTCTCGTTGAGCGCCAGCATGCGCCCCAGCAGCAGCGGGCCCATGTCGCTGACGGTGGCGCGCACCGGGTGGCCCTGCTCGCCGAAGACGTCCCACAGCGTGGTCGGGCAGCGCGTGGGCTCGGGCTGCGGCAGGCCGCGCTCTTCGAGGATCTTCGCCACCTTGGGCGGGATGGCGCCGGTCTGGCTGATGCCGGTGAGGTCGCCCTTCACGTCGGCCATGAACACCGGCACGCCGATGCGGCTGAAGCTCTCGGCCAGCGTCTGCAGCGTGATCGTCTTGCCGGTGCCGGTGGCGCCGGTGATCAGGCCGTGGCGGTTGGCCATGCCGGGCAGCAGCAGGCATTCGATGTCGCCATGGCGGGCGACGAGGATGGGGTCGGGCATCGCGGGCGGCTCCATGCGCGGCATCTCGGGACCGCGTCGGCGGGAGTCTAGGGGATGACTAGGAGGCTGTCGGGCTTTGGGAGGGCCCCGCGTTCACGGCTGCCGCGTTTCGTGCCATGCTTGCCGCCGTGGATCCCGCTGCCGCCGCATCCAGGGTCGAGGCACTGCGCACGGCCATCGCCGCGCTGGACGCGCAACGCGCGCTTCTTGGCAGCGACGTGGTCGACGTGGCGCTGCAGCCGCTGCGGTCCGAGTTGCAGGCCTTGCAGCGCCCACGCGAGGTCGAGCGCCGGCTCGTGACCGTGCTCTTCGCCGACGTGGCCGGGTCCACCGCGCTGGTGGAACGGCTGGACGCGGAGGACGCGCTGGAGATCCTGGGCGGCATGGTCGAGCGGCTGGCCGCCGTCGTGCGTGCGCACCAGGGGCGCGTGCTGCAGTTCGCCGGCGATGGCTTCAAGGCCGTCTTCGGTGGCGATGGCGCGCGCGAGGACGATGCCGAACGGGCGCTGCGCGCCGGCCTGGCCATGCTGGCCGAGGGTCGCGCCCATGCCGAGGCGATCCGTGGGCGCCATGGCATGCTCGAGATGCCGCTGCGCATCGGCGTGCATACCGGGCCGGTGGCCATCGGTGCCGGCTACGAGGACGACCGCACCGCAGTGGGCGCCACGGTGCATCTGGCGGCGCGCATGGAGCAGAGCGCGCCGCTGAACAGCCTGCACATCAGCCAAGAGACCTGGTCGCACGTGCGCGGCCGCTTCGACGTCGAACCACGGCCGCCCTTGAGCCTCAAGGGTGTGGATGTGCCGGTGCGCAGCTACGTGGTGCTCGGGCTGCGTCCGCCGGGGGCCGACGATGCCGAACGCGGCATCCCCGGGCTGCGCCTGTCGCTGGTGGGCCGGTCCACTGAACTTGACCGGCTGCACGCGGTGGTCGCCAGCGCCGGGCACTCGGGCCCGCCAGCCGTGCTGACCCTGGTGGGCGACGCGGGTCTGGGCAAGAGCCGGCTGCTGCGCGAGCTCACGGCGTCGCTGCCCGCAGGGCGCCTGCTGCGTCTGCGCGCCCTTCCCGATGGCGCCTTGCGGCCCGCCGGCCTGCTGCGCCAGTTGCTGACCGAGCGATTCGGCATCCTCGACGACGCTCCGGCGGCGCGGGCGCGGCGCCGCCTGACGGCCGGCCTGCGGCGGTTGCTGCGTGATGCCGGGATGACGGTTACCGAGGCCCGTGCCGCAGCGCACCAACTCGGCCATCTGGCCGGCCTGGACTTCGCCGACAGCCCGCACGTCGCGGGCCAGGATCCCCAGTTGCTGCGCGACCGTGCCCTTGCCGCCTGTGGCCGCGCGCTGCAGGCGCTGGCAGCCCGCGAAGGCCGGGCACCGGTGCTGCTGGTAGAGGACATGCACTGGGCCGATCCCGATTCGCGTGTGCTGCTGCACCGCCTGGCTTCCGATGCCAGCGTGCCGGTCGCGCTGCTGATGACCAGCCGACCGGGTCTGCCGCCGGATCACCCCGGCGAAGTGCTGACCCTGCAGCCGCTCTCGCCGGCCGACACCGGGGCCATGCTGCGCACGCTGTTGGGTGGCCTGGACAGCGTGCCGGACGGGCTCATCGAGCGCATCGCTGCCCAGGCCGATGGCAACCCCTACTACATCGAGGAGATCGTGCGCCGGCTGATCGATGACGGTGTCATCGACACCGGCCGGTTCCCGTGGACCCTGCACGGCGCACAATTGCACGACCTGTCCTTGCCGAGCACGCTGGTGGGCCTGTTGCAGGCGCGGCTGGACGCCTTGCCGCCCTCCGCCCGCCACGCCGCCCAGCATGCCGCCATCGTCGGCCACGTGTTCTGGGACGCGGCACTGGCCGAGATCGATGTCGACGCGCCCCAGGCGCTGCCCGTGCTGGCCCAACGCACGGTGGTGCACGCACAGCACACCAGCGCCATCGAGACCGCAACCGAGTGGACCTTCGACCATCATCTGCTCCACCAGGTGGCCTACGACACCATCCCGCTGGCGCGAAGGCGGGAAGGGCATGCCGCGGCTGCGCGCTGGCTGCTGACCCGCGCCCGCGAGCGCGGGCCGGAGTTTCTGGCGCTGACCGGCGACCATGCCGAGCGTGCCGGCGACGTGGCTCTGGCGGTGGACTGCTTTGACCGCGCCGCGCTGCAGGCCCGGCAACGCTACGCCAACGCGGCGGCGCTGCACTACCTGCGGCGCGCGATCGACCTGCTGGGCGACAGCGACCCGCACCGCAGCTACGGCCTGCTCAAGCGCCTGGACGACCTGGCCGACGCGGTCGGCGAGCGTGACCTGCAGCGCCAGGTGATGGACGAGGTCGATGCGCTGCTGCAGCGGCATCCCGACGACCGGCGGCGCGCCGAAGCTGGCTATGCGCGGGCGCTCTTCGAGGATCGCCTCAGCCATCACGACCAGGCCCGGTCGATCGCGCTCGAGACCGTGGTGCTGGCGGAGCACTGCGGGCACTGGCGGGTGGCCGCTGAACTCGAAGGGCTGCTGTGCTGGCTGGCCATGACGGCCGGCGACGTCACGCAGGCGCGCCAACGTGTCGACGCCGGGCTCGCGCATGCGCGCCGCGACCCGGCGCTGGTGGAGTCCGAGACCAAGCTGCTCGTGCTGTCGGCCATGGTGTCGAAGGAGGAGCGTGCGCTGGACGCGGCCGATGCCACGCTGCAGCTGGCCCTGGCCCGTGCCGACCAGATCGGCGAGGTGCGCCTGCGCCTGGGCTGTCTGGACAACCTGGCGGTCGTGGCGCTCGAGCGACGCCGCCTGGACGACGCCCGCCGCTGGGCCGGTGCCATGCTCGAGCAGGCACGCCGTGCCGGGGCCACACCGCGCGTGGCCCATGCGCTGATGCACCTGGCCGAACTCGCCCGGCGCACCGGCGACGCCGCCGGGGCGGTGGCCGCGTGGCAAGAGTCGATCGCCATCACCCAGGGCAACGGCGACCTGCGCAACTGGGCGGCGGCCAGCTACCGATGCGGACGCGCACTCGCAGAACTGGACGATCGGGCCGGTGCGCTGGTGGCCTTCGAGACGGCTCAACAGGTGTTTGGCGACCGCATGGGTGATGCCGCCAATGCTTCGGCGGCGGCTTTGCACGCGGCGTGGTGCCACTGGACGTTGGGCCGCGCCGACAAGGCCAGGGCCAAGCTGGAGGCTGCCCTGCCGATGTTTGATGCCGACCGCGTCAACTCGCTGGCCGGTGGTGCCCGGGCGGCGCGCTGGGCCGCCTTCCAGGTGCTCGATGCCCTGGGCGATCCGCGGGCCGGGCCTTGGCTGGCCGACCTGCATGCGCATGTGCAGGCAGCGCCTGTCGTGCCGCCTGATGCGTTGCAGGCGGATATCGAAGCGGCGCACGCGGTGTATGTGGCGCGCACCGGGCAGGCGCCGCATCTGCCGCCGGCAGGGGGTAAGGCGCCGGCCACCACGCCCGACCTGCCGCGGTAGAATCGAGGGTTTTCCCAAACGCCGCCCGTCAGGGCAGAAGCAGCATGGCCGGTCATTCCAAGTGGGCCAACATCCAGCACCGCAAGGGCCGTCAGGACGAGAAGCGGGGCAAGATCTGGACGCGGATCATCCGCGAGATCACGGTCGCGGCGCGCCAGGGCGGGGCCGACATCACGGCCAACCCGCGCCTGCGCCTGGCGGTGGACAAGGCCAAGGCGGCCAACATGCCCGCCGACCGCATCAAGTACAACATCGACAAGGCCTCGGGTGCGCTGGAAGGCGTCAACTACGAGGAAATCCGCTACGAGGGCTACGGCATCGGCGGCGCGGCCATCATCGTCGACACGATGACCGACAACCGCGTGCGCACGGTGGCCGAGGTGCGCCACGCCTTCAGCAAGTACGGCGGCAACCTGGGCACCGACGGTTCCGTGGCCTTCCAGTTCAAGCACTGCGGGCAATTGGTGTTCGCGCCCGGCACGTCGGAGGAGAAGGTCATGGAGGTGGCGCTGGAGGCCGGCGCCGAAGACGTGGTCACCGACGACGACGGCGCCATCGAGGTGCTCACGGCCCCCGCCGACTTCGAAGCCGTGCGCGACGCGCTGGCCGCGGCCGGGCTGAACGCCGAAATCGCCGAGGTCACGATGCGTGCGGAGAACACCGTCCCGTTGACGGGCGACGACGCCGCACGCATGCAGAAGCTGCTCGACGTCATCGAGGACCTGGACGACGTGCAGGCCGTCTATCACAACGCGGAAATCGAAGCCTGATGAAAGTCCTGGTGATCGGCAACGGCGGCCGCGAACACGCCATCGCCTGGAAACTCGCACAGAGCGAGCGCGTGCAGCAGGTCTTCGTCGCGCCCGGCAACGGCGGCACGGCGGCCGACCCGGCGCTGCACAACCTCCCGATCACCGACATCGCGGCGCTGGCCGACTTCGCCCAGGCCGAGAAGATCGCGCTCACCGTGGTCGGCCCCGAGGCACCGCTGGCCGCCGGCGTGGTGGACCTGTTCCGCGCCCGCGGGCTGCGCATCTTCGGCCCCACGCAGGCGGCCGCGCAGCTGGAGAGCTCCAAGGCCTTCGCCAAGGCCTTCATGCAGCGCCACGGCATCCCGACCGCGCTTTACGCCAGCTTCACCAGCGCCGCCGACGCGCATGCGCACGTCGACAAGCATGGCGCCCCCATCGTCATCAAGGCCGACGGCCTGGCCGCTGGCAAGGGCGTGGTCGTGGCCATGACGGCCGACGAGGCGCATGCCGCCATCGACGACATGCTCGGCGCCAACCGCCTGGGCGTGAAGCACAACGCCGGTGGCGCACGCGTGGTCATCGAGGAGTTCATGGCCGGCGAGGAGGCCAGCTTCATCGTCGTCAGCGACGGCAAGAACGTGGTGTCGCTGGCCACCAGCCAGGACCACAAGCGCGTGGGCGACGGCGACACCGGCCCCAACACCGGCGGCATGGGCGCCTACAGCCCTGCGCCGGTGGTCACGCCCGACGTGCACGCACGCGTGATGCGCGAGATCATCCACCCGGCCGTCCAGGGCATGGCCAAGGACGGCACGCCGTTCACCGGCTTCCTCTACGCCGGGCTGATGATCGACGCCGACGGCAAGCCGCGCACGGTGGAGTTCAACTGCCGCCTCGGCGACCCCGAGACCCAGCCCATCCTGATGCGCCTGAAGAGCGATCTCTTCGAGCTGCTGATGCACGCCACCGACGGCACGCTGGACCAGGCCGATCTGCAGTGGGACCGTCGCATCGCGCTGGGCGTGGTGATGGCCGCGCACGGTTACCCGGGCGCGGTGCGCGGTGGCGACACCATCACCGGCCTGCCGGCCGACGCCGAGGACCTGAAGGTCTTCCACGCCGGCACCATGCTGCAGGACGGCACGCTGGTCACCAGCGGCGGGCGCGTGCTGTGCGTGACCGCGCTGGGTGACTCCGTGCGCCTGGCCCAGCAGCGTGCCTACGACGCGGTGCGCGGCATCACGATGGACGGCGCCGTCTGGCGCAGCGACATCGGCCACCGCGCGGTGAAGCCGCGCTGAGCGGCGCCGCCGTCCGCCCGCTGGCCTGCCAGACCTGCCGCTTGACGCCACCTGCCGCCCCCGTCGAACTGACTGAACGCCCGGTGCAGCTGCGCGGCAGCCGTCTGGCGCGCATGGTGCTGCGGCTGCTGGGCTGGCAGCTGCTGTGGGACGGCCTGCCGACGCGTCAGGGCGTGCTGGCCGTCTACCCGCACACGTCGAACTGGGACTTTCCGGTGGGCCTGCTGGCCAAGTGGGCGCTGGGCCTGCACGTCACCTTCTGGGGCAAGGACACGCTGTTCCGACCGCCGCTGTTCGGCCGCTGGATGCGCTGGCTGGGTGGCGTGCCGGTGGACCGCGCCAACCCCAAGGGCATCGTGCCTGACATGGTGGCCCGCATGCGCGGGGCGCGTGAGCGCGGCGACTTCCTCTGGCTGGCGCTGGCGCCCGAGGGCACGCGGTCGGCCGGCACGGGCTGGCGCAGCGGCTTCTACCGCGTGGCCGTGGAGGCCGGCGTGCCGCTGGCCCTGGTGCACCTGGACTTCGGCCGCAAGCGCGTGGGTGTGCACTCGGTGCTGCAACTCGGGGGAAATGCCGAGACCGACATGGCCGAGATCGCGCGACGCTTCGATGGCGTGCGCGGCCGACGGCCGGAACTCGCCGCGCCGATCAAGCTGGCCTGAAGGAGACCCATGAACACGCAGGACGTCCGCACCTATTTCCTGGGCCTGCAGGACCGCATCATCGGCGCGCTGCAGGCCGAGGACGGCCACGACTTCCTGCGCGACGGCTGGACCCGCGGCCCCGAGGAACGCCTGCAGGGCGACGGCCTGAGCCGCCTGGTGGAAGAGGGCGGGGTGTTCGAGCGCGGCGGCTGCAACTTCAGCCACGTGCGAGGCCCGGCGATGCCGCCGTCGGCCACGCAGCACCGGCCGGAGCTGGCCGGCGCGCCGTTCGAGGCCATGGGCGTCTCGCTGGTGATGCACCCGCGCAACCCCTACGTGCCCACGGCGCACATGAACGTGCGCATGTTCGCCGCGCTGCCCGAGGGCCGCGAACCGGTGGTCTGGTTCGGCGGCGGCATGGACCTGACGCCCTACTACGGCTTCGAGGAAGACGCCGCCCACTTCCACCGCACCTGCCGAGACGCGCTGGCGCCGTTCGGCGCCGAGCTCTACCCGCGCTTCAAGCGCTGGTGCGACGAGTACTTCTTCCTCAAGCACCGCGGCGAGCCGCGCGGCGTGGGCGGCGTGTTCTTCGACGACTTCGCCGAACTCGGTTTCGAGCAGAGCTTTGCCATGACGCGGGCGGTGGGCGACGCCTTCGTGCACGCCTACCTGCCGCTGGTGCAGAAGCGCCGCGGCACGCCCTATGGCGAGCGCGAGCGCGACTTCCAGGCCTACCGGCGTGGGCGCTACGTGGAGTTCAACCTCGTCTTCGACCGCGGCACACTGTTCGGCCTGCAGAGTGGCGGGCGCACCGAGAGCATCCTGATGAGCATGCCGCCGGTGGTGAAGTGGCGTTACGCTTGGCAGCCTGAACCGGGCACGCCGGAGGCCCGGCTGTACAGCGATTTCCTGCGCCCGCGCGACTGGGCGGATCTCGCCAGGGACGGCGCTTGACGCTGCGTCGTGTCGCGATCTTCGGCGGCAGCTTCGACCCGCCGCACAACGCCCACGTGGCGCTGGCGCGCACCGCCCGCGAGGCGCTGGCGCTGGACGAGGTGCGCTGGATCCCCGCCGGCCAGCCCTGGCAGAAGGCGCGCGCGATGACACCGGCCGAGCATCGCGAGGCCATGGTGCGCCTGGCAATCGGCGACGCGCCGGGCCAGGTGCTCAGCCGCATCGAGCTCGAGCGCAGCGGCCCCAGTGTCACGCTGGACACCGTCAACGCCTTCCGCGCCGAGGAACCGGGCACCGAATGGGTGCTGCTGATCGGCGGTGACCAGTACGCCAACCTGCACACCTGGCGCGGCTGGCAGCAGCTGCTGGAGCTCGCGGTGCTGGCCGTCGCGCAGCGCCCCGGCACGCATGCCGCCCCCGACCCCGCGGTGCAGCGGCGCCCCCACCGCGTGGTGCCGCTGCCGATGCTCGACATCGCCTCCACAGACATCCGTGCGCGCGTGGCGCGGGGGGACCGGGTCGACGATCTGGTCCCGCCGGCCGTCGCACGCTATATTGACCAGCACCACCTCTACAGGGATTGAATGGACATCCGCAAGCTGCAGCGCGCCATCGTCGACGGGCTCGAAGACGTCAAGGCCAAGGACATCGTCGTCTTCAACACCGAGCACCTGTCGCCGCTGTTCGAGCGCGTGATCGTGGCCACCGGCTCCAGCAACCGCCAGACGAAGGCGCTGGCCGCCAGCGTGCGCGACAGCGTCAAGCAACGTGGCATGCAGGTGCTGCGCACCGAGGGCGAGGCCAGCGGCGAATGGATCATCGTCGACTGCGGTGCCGCGGTGGCCCACATCATGCAGCCGGCCATCCGCGAGTACTACCACCTCGAGGAGATCTGGGGCGAGAAGCCGGTGTCGATGAAGCTCGGTGCGGTGAAGACCGGCCTGGTCAAGGCGTCGGAGCCGACCGCAGCGGCGGTGAAGAAAGCGCCGGCGAAGAAGTCGCCGACGAAGCAGGCCGCGCCCGCCAAGGCCCCGGCATCGGCCAGGAAGGCGTCAACCGCCACCAAGGCCGGGCCTGCGAAGAAGGCGGCCCCGGCGAAGCGGCCTGCTCCCGCCAGGCCGGCCACACCAGCAAAGAAGGCCGCACCGGCGAAGAAGGCCGCACCGGCGAAGAAGGCCGCACCGGCGAAGAAGGCCGCACCGGCGAAGAAGGTCTCGTCTGCCTCGAAGGCCACGGCTGCGAAGAAGACGGCTGCCCCGGCCCGCAAGCACCCCGCCAAGCCCCGGGCCTGACCCGTGCGCGTGGCCGTGCTCGCCGTGGGCCAGCGCCAGCCTGCGTGGGCCGACGCTGCCTGGGCCGACTTTGCCAAGCGCTTCCCGCCTGAATGGCGCTTCGAGCTCAAGGCGCTGAAGGCCGAGCCGCGCGATGCCGGCAAGACCGCGGCGCAGTGCATGGCCGCCGAGGCGGCGCGTTTCGAGTCCACCCTGGCGGCGCTGGGCAAGGGCTGGCGCCGCGTGGTGCTGGACGAACGGGGTCAGCGACAGACCACCGTGCAGCTGGCCGAGAGCCTGGCCAGCTGGCAGGCCGACGGCCGCGACGTGGCGCTGCTGATCGGCGGGCCGGACGGCCTGGACCCGGCGCTCAAGCAGACCGCCGATGACACGCTGCGCCTGTCGGACCTGACGCTGCCGCACGCCTTCGTGCGCGTGCTGCTGGCCGAGGCGCTGTACCGCGCGTGGTCGGTCAATGCCGGCCACCCCTACCACCGCGAGTGAGGCTTCGCCGATGACCCTGCCGCTGTACCTCGCGTCGCAGAGCCCGCGTCGCCTGCAGTTGCTGGCGCAGATCGGTGTCGTGCCGATGCTGCTGCTGCCCGGTGCCAACGAGGACGCCGAGGCACTGGAGGCCGTGCAGCCTGGCGAGTTGCCGGCGGCCTACGTGCAGCGGGTCACCGCCGCCAAGCTGCAGGCCGCCGTGGCGCGCCACCGGCAGCGTGGGCTGGCACCCGGCGCCATCCTGTGCGCCGACACCACCGTGGCCCTGGGCCGGCGCATCCTGGGCAAGCCGGCGGATGCCGCCGAGGCCGCCGCCACGCTGGCGCGACTCTCCGGGCGCACGCATCGCGTGCTCACGGCGGTGGCGGTGCAGGCCGGCCGCCGACGCTGGCAGGGGGTGCAGGTGTCGCTGGTGCGCTTCGCTGTGCTGCCGCCCAAGGTCATCCGCGCCTACGTGGCCAGTGGCGAACCGTTCGGCAAGGCCGGCAGCTACGCCATCCAGGGTGCGCTGGCCGGCTGGGTGGCGCACATCGCCGGCAGCCATTCGGGCATCATGGGGCTGCCGTTGTTCGAGACGGCACAGCTGCTGCGCCAAGCCGGCGTGGCAACCGGCCTGTAGACCGGGCGGAGACAGACAAGCACATGGCCAGCCAGGACATCCTGATCAACTGGGCCCCGCAGGAAACGCGCGTGGCCGTCGTCGAGAACGGCGCGCTGCAGGAGCTCTACCTCGAGCGCACGCTGGAGCGCGGGCAGGTGGGCAACGTCTACCTGGGCAAGGTGGCTCGCGTGCTGCCCGGCATGCAGAGCGCGTTCATCGACATCGGCAGCGAGCGTGCCGCCTTCCTGCACGTGGCCGACCTGCACGCCGCCGGCCAGGGCCATGGGCCGCGCAACAACGGCGACGTGCCGCTGGTGCCCATCGAAAAGCGGGTCTACGAAGGCCAGACGCTGATGGTGCAGGTGATCAAGGACGCCATCGGCACCAAGGGCGCGCGGCTGTCCACGCAGGTCAGCATCGCCGGGCGGATGCTGGTGTTCCTGCCGCAGGATCGCCACATCGGCATCAGCCAGAAGATCGGCAGCCCCGAAACCCGCGAGGCGCTGCGCGAGCGCATGCAGCGCCTGGCCGGCGCCGACCCCAACGGTGGGGGCGGCTTCATCCTGCGCACCAACGCCGAGGAAGCCACCGACGAGGAACTGGCCGACGACATCGCCTACCTGCGCAAGACCTGGGAGCACATCCGCAGCCAGGGCCTGAAGCAGCCGCCCGGCACCCTGCTGCACCAGGACCTGAGCCTGGCCGAGCGCGTGCTGCGCGACCTGACCACCGACAGCACGCAGACCATCCGCATCGACTCCAAGCTGCAGTTCGACGCGCTGCAGGCCTTCGGCGCCACCTACATGCCGGGCACGCTGCCCAAGCTGGAGCACTACAAGGGCGAGCGGCCGATCTTCGACCTCTTCGGCATCGAGGAGGAGATCGCTCGGGCTCTGGGTCGCCGCGTCGACCTCAAGAGCGGCGGCTACCTGATCATCGACCAGACCGAGGCGCTGACCACGGTGGACGTGAACACCGGCGGTTTCGTCGGTGCGCGCAACTTCGACGACACCATCTTCAAGACCAACCTCGAGGCCGCCGGCACCATCGCGCGCCAGCTGCGGCTGCGCAACCTGGGCGGCATCATCATCGTCGACTTCATCGACATGGTGAGGGAAGAACACCAGCAGGCGGTGCTGGGCGAACTGCGCAAGCAGCTGGCGCGCGACCGCGTGCGCACCACGGTCAGCGGCTTCACGCAGCTGGGCCTGGTGGAGATGACGCGCAAGCGCACGCGCGAGAGCCTGGCCCACATGCTGTGCGAGCCCTGCCCCACCTGCAGCGGCCGCGGCCAGATCAAGACCGTGCGCAGCGTCTGCTACGACATCCTGCGCGAGATCCTGCGCGAGGCGCGGCAGTTCGCGCCCAGGGAGTTCCGCGTCATCGCCAGCGCTGCTGTGGTGGAGATGCTGCTGGACGAGGAGAGCACGCACCTGGCGGGGCTGAGCGAGTTCATCGGCAAGCCGATCAGCCTGAGCGCGGAGCCGACGATGAACCCGGAGCAGTACGACATCGTGCTGATGTAGCCGCCGCCAGGGCAACGCCCCGGCACGCACGCTGCCCGCGGTGCCCACCTCGGACCACCTGAACAGGGGGTGCGTCCCCGGCCGTCGCGGGCCGGCGTCGGAACGATCGCGGAACGCTGCCACTGCAGACTGCTGCGCGTACGGCATCAGCCGTGCCGCCGCCCGAGCGGGTATGAGCCCAGCTGGCGGGCGGCGCTCAACGCCTACCCAGGAGCAGTTCATGAGCGCTTTCCGTATGCCCTTCGTTCCACGCCGCGCCCTGGCTCTGGCCGCCGCACTGTCCAGTCTGGCGGCGGCGCCTCCTGTGCTGGCGTGGGACGCCTCGATCACCTTGCCCAGCCTGGGCGTGGACTTCGGCGTCAGCGACTGGTCCGGCCACTGGACCTGGGACGCCGACCGTGAAGGCGTGAGCACCACGTATGGCGAAGGCAACGGCATCCCCGTCGACTTCCAGTTCCAGGCCTGGGACGGCACCGCTTGGAATCAAGCCTACTTCTACAACGAGACCCTGGTGCCCGCCGGCGGCAGCGCGGTGGCCTACCTCGACCGCGGAGACACGAGCAGCGTCATCGCCGACTACGCCGACGCGTTCGTCACCGGGGCGTTGGGCAACGTGTCGGCGGGCGGCATGTTCGCCTATGACTTCGTGTTCACGCTGGCACCCTTCTCGGAGGCTACGCTGACCTATGCGGACGATGCGGCATTGGTATCCCTGGCCGCGGCGCCGGGCGATGACGGCGTGGCGTTTGCCGGCTTGAAGCTCTACGCCTGGGACCTGGACCTCGACGCGCCGGGTGGGGCGAACCAGGCTTACTTCAACGAGTTCATCAGCCTCGATACACAGGCCAACGCGGCCCGTTCGGCGTCGGTGGACGTGCAGATCGGCCAGACCTTGGCAGGCATGTCCTACACGTTCAGCAACCTGACCGGTGCGCCGGTGAGCCATGCGCTTCGGTTGGAAGGCTACGCGCTGGTGTTCACCACCCCGGTGCCCGAGCCCGCGGCACCCACCTTGCTGCTGGCCGGGCTGGGTTTCATGGGGTGGATCGCTCGACGTCGGCTGGCCATCCGGCAAGCCTGACGCCCGGCCTCCCCGGGGCGGTCATCGACCTTCGCCAGACCAAGGCCGCGCTGGCGTTCGAAGCAAACCGGGTTACGTGAGCCCGACAGGCCCGCGTCCGGGCCACCTGTTGGTCGTGAGCCGAGGTACGGGCAGGGATGACACCGTGCCGGCCTGCCAATTGACCAGCAATTTGGCACGCATCGGTGCGTGATCCCAGGCCACGCCCTGGTTTCGCCTGGCATGACGGCCCGATCGCGCGTAGATTCCCGACCGTGACACTTGTGCGCAGCAGAACAGGGTGGTTCTGCGCCGTGTCCAGTCGGGGAGCAGCTAGATGCGCAGAAGCCAGCCATCGACGGGCGGGTTGCGCGGCGCCTTGGGCACCGTGCTGCTGGGGTTGGTCTGTGCGGGGGCGGCGTCGCTGACGATGGCCCAGGTGCCACCTGACACCGGCGGCACGGCGCCGACACAGGCCCTGCGCATCGTGGGCGGTCTGGCGGGTGTCAATCAGTACACCCGACACGAATCGCCGTTCTGGCGTGAACGCCTCTCGGCATTGACGGCTGGGCGGTACACCGCGGAGATCGTGCCTTTCGATCGCGCAGGCATTCGCGGTGCCGAGTTGCTGACGATGGTCCGTCTCGGGTCGCTGCCATTCGGGACGCTGCTGCTCAGCCAGGCGTCCCCGCGCGACGCTGAACTGGCCGCACCGGACCTGGCAGGTCTGAGTCCGGACATTGCCACGTTGCGTCGCGTGGTGACGGCATGGCGGCCTCACCTGACCACACTGCTGCGAGAGCGCCACGGCGCGGAACTTCTGGCCGTGTATGCGTATCCGGCGCAGGTGCTGTTCTGCAATCGTCCGGTGGCCAGTCTGGCCGGCCTGCAAGGTCTTCGCGTGCGCACGTCGAGCCCGACGCAGTCGGACTTCATCCGGGCACTGGGCGGGCTGCCGCTGACCGTGCCGTTCGCGCAACTCGTAGGCAACATGCAGTCCGGGAACATGGAGTGCGCGATCACGGGCACGATGTCCGGATACACCATCGGGCTTCATGAGATCACGAGCCACCTGCTGCCGCTGCCGGTGACGTGGGGCCTGTCGGTGTTCGTCGCGAACCGGGCGCACTGGCAGAGCCTCCCGCAGGATCTGCGCGCGGTCCTGCTCCGTGAACTGCCGTTGCTGGAGCGCGCCATCTGGGACGAGGCAGAGCGCGAGACGGACGAGGGGGTGCGTTGCAGCACCGGATCCGGCCCGTGCACGGCCGGCCCGCCGGGCCGCATGAAGCTGCAGCCGCCTGCCACCAGCGATGATGGACTGCGTCGGACCTTGTTCGCACGCGAGGTCCTGCCGCAGTGGGTCGGCCGCTGTGGCGAACCCTGCGCAGCGGCGTGGAACCAGTGGTTGGCGCCCGTGTCCGGCGTGATGGCCACCGGCCGATGACGGCACGCTCGGAATCCTGGAGTCCGCCCACGATGCCGAACCATCCGCTGTCGAGCCGGATACTCCAGGTGGCTGCCGGCTTCCTGCTGGCCGTCGTGGCCGTGGCCTCGACCGTGCTCGTGGAGATCCGTTCTCAGGCCATCGCGCGTTCCGACGAGCAGATCGAGCGCGCCGTGGCTGCCGCGGAGATCGAATTCAACCGCGCCGTGTTGAACGTCGACATGAAACTCGCCAGCCTGCCAGGCTTGATCCTCGGGGACACATCCGACGCCGATGCGCTGGGGCCTGTGCTGGCTGGTCTGCAGGAACGGCAGTTGCTGATCAGCGACCTGGCCGTGCTGGATGCCGATGGGCGCGTCGTTGGCACGGCCTTGCGTGCCACGAGGCTGACCGGTCCGGCCCTGCCTCACGGATTCATCGAGAGCATCCGGCGCCGGCCGTCCGCGACGGTCGTGCTCAGCGACCCCATCGTCAGCCGCGCGACGGGCGAACGGAGCCTGATCATCGGGCGTGCGGTCTCGCTGCCCGGTCTGCCGTCGGCCGTTGCGGTGGCCGAGGTGCCGCTGGATCTGCTGCTGCCCACCAGTGCGGCCACCGTGATGGGCGTTCCCGGCCTGTCGTTGTCGGTCGAGAGGTCCGACGGGCGGGTCCTGGCCACCCAGCCGGCAGATGACCGCGCCATGACTGTCCGCAGGGAGATGCCCACCTTGCGTCCACTGTCAGGTCAACCCGTGACCTCGCGGGCCGAAGACGGGATCAACGAGCGCGTCGCGACCCGGCCGACCCTGTACGACGGCGTGTACGTGGTGGCGCGTCGAGACCTCGGCGATGTGTTCGCCGACTGGCGTCAACAGGCCGTCTGGATCGGCGCCGTTGCGACCTTCTTTGTCTTGCTCATTGTGGCCGCGGCGGCCGCTGCCCGGGCCCAGGTGGCACGGTTGGCGCGGGCCCGGCAGGAGACGGCCGCATCCGCGGAACTGCTGGAGCAGGCGCTCGATGCGATGGGTGACGCTTTCCTGTTGTGCGACGTGGACGATCGCGTGCTGCGGTGGAACGCGCGCTATGAAGAGATCTTCCCGTGGCTGCAGCCTGTGCTGCGGCCCGGTGTGACCTATCGCGAGCTTGCACTGGCGGCAGCGAAGAAGCGCTTCGGCCCCGACGCGACTCAGGAAGCAGTTGCATGGGCCAAGGCGCGCGTGGAGGAACGCAGGCAGGTTGCCGACGGTCGAGTTGTCCAACAGGCACTGCACAGCGGGGTGATCGTCAGCATCGTCGAGCGGCGGATGCCCGACGGTGGCATCGTCAGCGTCTACCACGACATGTCCGCCAAGGAGCGCCAACTGGCGCAGGCCAAGGCCGAGGCCGAGGCTGCCAACGAGGCGAAGTCCCAGTTCGTGGCCAACATGAGCCATGAGATCCGCACGCCGCTGAACGCCGTGCTGGGGTTGAACGAACTCCTGCTGCAGGGGCGGCTGGACGAGTCCCAGCGACGGTATGCCGAGCTGATGCGCACTTCCGGGCAGTTGCTGCTGTCGCTGATCAACGACGTGCTTGACCTCTCCCGCATCGAGGCCGGGCTCTTCGAGGTCCATGAGGAGCCGTTCGTCCCTCGGCAGGTGGCTCAGGAGGTGCTTGCTGTCCTGGCGGACCGCGCCGAGTCACAGCGCCTGATGCTGACCCTGGAGGACCACACGCCGCCGGAGACACGCCTGCTCGGCGATGCCCTGCGTCTGCGCCAGGTGCTGTTCAATCTCGTGGGCAATGCGCTGAAGTTCACAGAGCATGGCCGGGTGAGCGTCAGACTTGCAATCCTGCGCGGCGGCAGCGACTCACCGGGGTGCATGCTGCGTGTGGCCGTGGAGGATACGGGTGTGGGCATCGAGCCCGAGCTGCTGCCCCGACTGTTCGAACGTTTCGTGCAGGCCGATGGCAGCGCTACCCGACGCCATGGCGGCAGTGGCCTGGGTCTGGCCATCACGCGGGAGGTGGTGACGCGGCTGGGCGGGCACATCGAGGTGCAGAGTGTGCTCGGTGCCGGGAGTACCTTCACGGTCACGCTGCCCTGCAGCTTCGCGGCCGCGCAGACGTCGTCAACGGTGCAAGCAATGGCGGCAGCGCCTGGCAGCACCGCTCCGTTGAGGGTGCTGGTGGCCGAAGACAACACCGTCAACCAGGTGCTGATCCAGGCGCTGATGCACCACCTCGGTCACGAGGTGGAGGTGGTGGGCAACGGGCGTGACGCCGTGGACAGACTGGCCAGCGGTGGCTTCGACCTGGTGCTGATGGACATGCAGATGCCTGAAGTCGACGGGTGCGAGGCCACGCGTTGGATCCGTCGGTTGCCTGAGGAAGCGGCCAACGTGCCCATCATCGCGATGACGGCGAATGCGCGTCCCGAGGATCGGCAGACCTGTCTTGATGCGGGCATGGACGAGCATGTTGCGAAGCCCATTGACTTCTCTGCACTCCAAGCCGCCATGGCGGCCGCCATCGAAAGACGGCGCCTGTTGCGCAGCAAGGTGGTGCAGGATCCCGTTGCGGCGCGCTGACCGCGGGCCTGGCACTCGCAGCCTTGGCCTCGGCGCTGCTTTCGTCAATTTCGGGGCAATGGCGCGGCCGGTGGAACCTCGGCAGTCGCGAATGCCGCAAGCGCCCTTTCCAGCAGCACCACGCGCTGGCGCAGTGCAGCGATCTCCGGGTCGCGCCGGTGTTGGTGCCGTGCAACCTCGGTACGCAGCGCCTCGATGTCGGCCTCAAGCTGCTCAAGCGCCTGAGCCATGTCGACTTGCGTCTGCCCCTGGAGCACCTGCGTGTCGATCACCGGCGCCAGCCGCTGCTGCACCAGTGGTTCGGCGGTCTGCACCACCCGGGGCGCGATCTCCTCCCAGGTCATCCCGCGCATCGCGATCGCCAGCCACACGGCCAGCGCGCCCACCAGCAGCGACAACGCCACGGCCCACTTCAGCAACCGGCTGCGGCGCAGCAGTTCGGTATGCACCGCGGCCTCCACGGCCGTGGTCCATTCGCTGGCGCTGGCGCTGGACGGTGGGCGGGCCATGACGGAAGCGTCCGCGCCGTATCAGCCCTTGCTGCGGGGCACGCGGCCCATCAGGTAGAACTCGTCGTTGGGTCGCATCGCGCTCAGGTTGGCCAGCCGGTTGCTCAGGCCGAAGAAGGCGGTGATCGCGCCGATGTCCCAGATGTCGTCGTCGCTGAAGCCGTGCGCGTGCAGGGCCTCGAAATCTGTGTCGTCCACGGTGTGCGAAGCGCTGCAGACCTTCAGCGCGAAATCCAGCATGGCGCGTTGGCGCGGCGTGATGTCGGCCTTGCGGTGGTTGATGGCCACCTGGTCAGCCACCAGCGGCTTCTTCTCGTAGATGCGCAGGATGGCGCCGTGCGCCACCACGCAGTACAGGCAGTGGTTCACCGCCGACGTGGCCACGATGATCATCTCGCGGTCGCCCTTGCTCAGGCCGCCCGTTTCCTTGAGCAGCAGCGCGTCGTGCCAGGCCATGAAAGCACGCCATTCCGCCGGCCGGTGGGCCAGCGCCAAGAAGACGTTGGGCACGAAGCCGGCCTTCTCCTGCACCTCCAGGATGCGTGCGCGCATGTCCTCCGGCAGGTCGGTCAGCTCAGGGACGGGAAAGCGTGAGATCGGCGACATGGCAGGCTGGGCGCGCCCGAGGCGCGGGTCGAGGTGATGCACGGATCGTACCTGCCGTGGCGACGACGGAACGGGGCAGGCCCCCTCGGTTCGGGTTGGTTCCGGCGCGATGTATCAGCGGGCCGCGGGCCTGCTCCGTGTGCTGGCGGCGCCCCTGACAGGGTGTCAGGGGCGAACCGCCGCAACCCTGACTCCCGGAGCTCGACATGACCCAGCGCATCCTCTTCATCCTGCTGTCCCTCGGTACCATGACCGGCGCCCAGGCCGCGGTCCAGTGCAGCAGCTTCCCCAACAACACCGTCACCGGCAGCGTCAACGACGACGTGGTGGCTGCAGGCTACTCATGCACCATCGCCGCCAGTGCGTCGGTCAATGGCAACCTGATCCAGACCGGGCCTGGCAACCTGGTGATCCGCGGCGCGGTCAACGGGGCGGTCGAGGAGTCCGGAGACGGCTCGATCACGATTGCCGGCGGCCGCACCGGCGGCAACGTGTCTGAGGCCGACCTCGGTGGCGTCAGCGTACGCGGCGGCAGCACCATCGGCGGGTCCATCGAGGAGTCCGGCGACGGCGGTGTCAACGTCACCGTGGACCGCCCGGGCGTCGTCAACGCCGACATCCTGGAGAGCGGCAATGGCGGCGTCACGGTCGTCGCGTCGAGCGGCAGCTTCGAGGGCTCGGTGATCGAGACCGGCAACGGCAGCGTCAGCGTCACCGTGGCGGCGGGGCAGTCGTTCAAGGGCGGCATCGAGGAGTACGACGGCGGGTCGGTCACCGCGTCGGTCGAGGGCTTCTTCGAGGGCAACCTGCTCGAACTGGCCGGGGGCAACGTGCTTACCCAGGGCCAGGGCACGTTCAAGGGCAACAGCGAGCACGAGCTGCCGGGCACCTGCACCAACAGCATCGCGGCCTTCGAAGGTGCGGCCAGCAACCTCCTCTGACCAGCGTGGATCTGAAGGTCAGGTCTTGAACTGCATCGCGTGCAGGCGGGCGTAGAGCCCGCCCTGCGCGATCAGCGCGGCGTGCGGGCCCTGTTCGGCCACACGGCCGCCCTCGATCACCACCACGCGGTCGGCGTGCTCGATGGTCGACAGCCGGTGGGCCACGATCAGCGTCGTGCGGCCACGCATCAGTACCTCCAGCGCCGCCTGCACGCCGCGCTCGCTCTCGGTGTCCAGCGCCGAGGTGGCCTCGTCGAGGATCAGCACCGGCGCGTCCTTGCAGATGGCACGTGCAATGGCCAGCCGCTGCCGCTGGCCGCCGCTGAGCTGGCTGCCGTTGTGGCCGATCACCGTGTCCAGCCCCTGCGGCAGGCCGTCCACGAAGTCCAGCAGCTGCGCGCCGGCCAGCGCCTCGCGGATGCGCTCGTGCGGCACATCGGCACCCAGGGCCACGTTGGCGGCCACGGTGTCGTTGAACAGCACCACGTCCTGGCTCACCAGCGCGAACTGGCGGCGCAGCGCGCCGGCGTCCCAGTCGCCCACCGGCACGCCATCCAGCAGCACGCGCCCCTCGCCGGCCTCCACGAAGCGCGGCAGCAGGTTCACCACCGTGCTCTTGCCCGCACCCGACGGGCCCACCAGGGCCACCGTCTCGCCGGCGCGCACGGTCAGGGTCAGCCGGTCGAGTGCCGGCAGGCCGTCGTCGCGGTAGCGCAGGGTCACGTCCTGCAGCACGATCTCGCCGCGGGCGCGGCCGCCATCGTGGGTGCCGCCGGCCTCGCGCGGCATGTCGGCCATCAGGTCCAGGCCACGCTCGATGGCCGCCAGCCCGCGCGTGATGGGGGCCACCACGTCGGCCAGGTGGCGCAGTGGCGAGACGATCATCAGCATCGCGGTGATGAAGGCCACGAAACCGCCCACGGTGCCGCCGGCGCCCTGGCTCTGCCACAGCGCCAGCACGATCACCGTGCTCAGCGCACAGGCCGCCAGCACCTGGGTCAGCGGCGTGATCGCGGCCGACGAGGCCACCACCTTCATCATCAGCCGGCGCAGGCGCTCGCCCTGGGCACCGAAGCGGCTGGCCTGCGCCGGTTCGGCCCCGTGCAGGCGCACGATGCGCCAGGCCAGCACGTTCTCCTCCACCACGTAGGCCAGCTCGTCGGTGGCCTGCTGGCCGGCCACCGTCAGCCGCCGAAGCCGGCGGCCCAGGTGGCGCATCACCACGGCCAGGGCCGGGAACAGCAGGCCCACCAGCAGCGTGAGCTGCCAGTTCAGCCACAGCAGGTAGACCAGCAGCGCCACCAGCGTCAGCGAGTCCTTGGCCAGCGTGAGCAGGGCGTTGATCAGCAGCGTCGCGCCCTGCTGCACCTCGTAGACCACGGTGTTGGTCAGCTGGCTGGCCGACTGGCGTGTGAACAGGCCCGACGGCGACGCCAGCAGGTGGGCGAACAGGTCCTGCCGCAGGGCCAGCACGGCGCGCTGCGCCGCCCAGGCCAGGCCGTACTGGGCGACGAAGCCGGCCAGCCCGCGCAGCGTGAACAGGCCCACGATGAGCACCGGCACCCACCACAGCGGCCAGCTGCGCTCGGCGCCGAAGCCTTCGTCCAGCAGCGGCTTGAGCAGCGCCGGGATGGCCGGTTCGGTGGCGGCGCCGACCAGCGCGCCGAGCCCGGCGCCGATCAGTCCGCGGCGGCCGGGGCGCAGGTAGGGCCGCAGGCGGGCGAGTCGCTGGGCTAGGCTGGGCATGGCAGGAATCGGGCGGATTATCGGGGCTGCCTACAATCGGTCGGGTGAACCAACGGCATCCCCAAGGATCCATGGCTTCCATGCCCATGGTTTCCCGACGCAAAGCCCTGCTCACCACCTTCGGCAGCGCGGCCCTGGCCGCCGCCGCGGGCCCGGCATGGGCGCAGTTCCGCATCGAGATCACCGGCGTCGGCGCGACGCAGGTGCCGGTGACGGTGGTGGACTTCCGCGACGAGGGCGCCGCCGGCACCGGCATTGCCGGCATCGTGCGCGCGGACCTGCAACGCAGCGGCCTGTTCCGGCTGGTCGACCCCGGCGCCATGCCGGTGCCGATGGACGAGCGCAGCCTGCCGCAGCTGGGCGACTGGAAGGCCCGTGGCAGCGACGCGCTGGTGGCCGGCTCGGTCACGCGGCTGACCGACGG
This sequence comes from Rubrivivax albus, assembly GCF_004016515.1. Classification (GTDB taxonomy): domain Bacteria; phylum Pseudomonadota; class Gammaproteobacteria; order Burkholderiales; family Burkholderiaceae_C; genus Rubrivivax; species Rubrivivax albus. Next base: position 108,342 of record NZ_SACT01000007.1, on the reverse strand, counting down.
CCGCTTCGACGTACGCTACAAGCTCTGGGACGTGGTGCGCGGCGAGGAACTCATCGGCCAGAGCCAGACGGTGGTGGCCGGCGACCTGCGCCTGGCGGCCCACCGCATCGCCGACGAGATCCACCAGAACCTGATCGGCGAGGCGGGGGTGTTCTCCACCCGCATCGCCTACGTGGTGCAGCAGGGTCCACGTTATGCACTGCTGGTGACCGACGCCGACGGCGAGAACGCGCAGGTGGCGCTCAACAGCCTGGACCCCATCATCTCCCCAGCCTGGGCACCGGACGGCCGCCAGCTGGCGTATGTGTCCTTCGAGAGCCAGAAGGCCGTGGTCTGGGTGCAGGACACCGCCAGTGGCACGCGGCGCAAGCTGGCCGACTTTCCCGGCTCCAACAGCGCCCCGGCGTGGTCGCCGGATGGCCAGTTCGTCGCGGTGGCGCTGTCGCGCGGCGGGCTCACGCAGCTCTGGCGCATGCCTGCGGCGGGCGGCACGCCGCTGCGCCTGACCGAGAGCCGATCCATCGACACCGAACCGGTCTACACCGCCGACGGCAAGCAGATCTACTTCGTCAGCGACCGCGGCGGCGGCCCGCAGGTCTACCGCATGCCCGCCGAAGGTGGCAGCGCCGAGCGCGTGACCTTCGACGGCGACTACAACATCAGCCCCACGCTGAGCCCCGACGGGCGCCTGCTGGCTTATGTGTCGCGCGTGGGCGGGTCGGCCTTCAAGCTGATGACCCTGGACCTGAGCACGGGTACCGTGCGCGGCGTGACCGCCACCCGCGACGACGAGAGCCCCAGCTTTGCGCCCAACGGCCGCCTGATCGTGTATGCGACACGGCTGGAAGGCCGTGACGTGTTGATGACCACCACGCTGGATGGCAGGATCAAGACCCGCCTGCTGACCAGCGGTGCCGACGTGCGCGAACCCGCCTGGGGCCCGTTCGGCCGCTGATCGCTCCAACCTCTATCTGCCCTTCACGCCCCCGACCAAGGAGAACCCGATGACCCTTCGCCCTCTTGCCCTGCCGACCCTCATCGCCACGGCGGCCCTGCTGGCCGCCTGCTCGTCGCCGGTCAAGCTGGACGAACCCAAGGCGACCACCCCGGCGCCGGTGACCCAGGGCGGCACCGGCGGCAGCACGCAGACCCCGGCGCAGTCGCAGGCGACGCCGCAGTCGCGCGTGGCCACGGTGGACCTGGAGCGCCAACGCCGCGAGGCCGAAGCCGCGGCCGCCGCACAGGCCGCCGCCGCCATGGCCAACCTGCCGCGCGTGCTGTACTTCGACTTCGACAGCTTCCTGCTGCGCGCCGAGGACAAGCCGGTGCTCGAAGGCTATGCCAAGGCCCTGGTGGCGCAGCGCGACCGCAAGCTCAGCCTGCAGGGCCATGCCGACGAGCGCGGTGGTCGTGAATACAACCTGGCCCTGGGCCAGAAGCGTGCCGAGGCCGTGGCCCGCGCCATGGAACTGCTGGGCGTGCAGGCCGGCCAGGTCGAGGCTGTGAGCTTCGGCGAGGAGCGCCCGGCCGACCCGGCCTCCAACGAGGCTGCCTGGGCCAAGAACCGCCGTGTCGAGATCAAGGACCGCTGACATGCCTTTCGCGTCATGGCGCTCCCTGGCTGCTGCCGCGGCCCTGGCGCTGAGCCTGCCGGCGGCCCACGCCGGCCTGTTCGACGACGAGGAGGCGCGCAAAGCCATCCTCGACCTGCGCGCCCGCATCCAGGCCAACGACGAGACGGCGAGCAAGGCGATCGCCGAGCTGGTGGCCACCAACACCCAGTTGGTGCAGCAGGTGGCCACGCTGCAGCGCAGCCTGCTCGAGCTGAACAATCAGCTCGAGGTGCTGCGTGGCGAGGTGGCCAAGCTGCGCGGCGACGGCGAGCAGCTGCTGCGCGACGTGGCCACGCTGCAGCAGGGCCAGAAGGACGCCAACCAGAACTTCGACGACCGGCTGCGCAAGCTGGAGCCGCAGAAGGTGGCGCTGGATGGTCGCGAGTTCGTCGCCTCTTCCGACGAGCGCCAGCTCTACGACGCGTCGATCGCCGCCATCCGAAACGGCGACTTCGACAGCGCCGCCAAGGGCCTGGGCGACCTGCTGGAGCGGTGGCCGACCACCGGCTACGGCGCCTCGGCGCGCTTCTGGCTCGGCAATGCGCAGTACGGCAAGCGGGACTACAAGGGTGCGGTGGGCACCTTCCGCGACCTGGTGAAGGCCAATCCCGACCACCCGAAGGCGCCGGAAGCCCTGCTGGCGCTGGCCAACAGCCAGGCCGAGATGAAAGACACCCGCAGCGCCCGTCGCACGCTCGACGAACTGCTGAAGTCCTACCCAGACTCCGAAGCCGCCACCGCGGGCAAGGAACGCCTGGCCTCGCTGAAGTAGCGTTGAAGGGCCGCGCGCGCCTGTGGCGCGTCCCACCCTTGTAGCCGCCGGCCCAGGGGCCCCGCCTAGAATCCGCGCCCGATGTCGGCAGATCAACTCCCTGGCCTGGTCCAGCAGGTGCTGTGGGGCGCCTTCGTGCTCGGCGCCCTGTTTGGCGCCGTCGCGCAGCGCGCGCACTTCTGCACCATGGGTGCGCTGGCCGACATCGTCACGATGGGCGACTGGACGCGGCTGCGCATGTGGGCGCTGGCCGTCGGTGTGGCCACGCTGGGTTTCAGCGCGATGGCCGCGGCGGGTTGGATCGACGCCACCGACAGCGTCTACGCCCGGCCGCAGCTGATCTGGCTGTCCAACCTGGCCGGCGGTGCACTGTTCGGCTTCGGCATGGTGCTGGCCTCGGGCTGCGGCAGCAAGACGCTGGTGCGCATCGGCGGGGGCAACCTGAAGGCGCTGGTGGTGTTCTGCGTGCTGGGGCTGGCGTCGTATGCCACGCTGCGCGGGCTCACCGCAGTGTGGCGCGTCGAGACGCTGGACCGGGCCATGGTGGAACTGCCAGTGGGCCAGGACCTGCCGTCGCTGCTGCAGCACGTCACCGGTCTGTCCCGGCCGCTGGCCGTGGCCCTGCTGGGCGGCAGCTTCGGGCTCGCCCTCACCGGCTGGGCGCTGGCGCGGCCCGAGGGGCGCAGCGCCGACAACCTGCTCGGTGGGCTGGGCATCGGCGCGGTGATCGTGGCCGCCTGGTGGCTGTCGGGCGTGCACGGGCACCTGACCGAGCACCCGCTGACGCTGGAGGAGACCTTCCTGGCCACCAACACGCGCAGCATGGAGTCGTTCACCTTCGTCGCGCCCATCGCCTACACGCTGGACTGGTTCATCCTCTACAGCGACGCCAACAAGCTGCTCACCTTCGGCATCATGAGCGTGCTCGGCGTCATCGTCGGTTCGGCCGTGGTGGCGGTGGCCACGCGCAGCTTCCGCTGGGAAGGTTTTGCGGGCACCGAAGACACGGCCAACCACGTGGTCGGTGCCGTGCTGATGGGCATCGGCGGCGTCACGGCCTTCGGCTGTACCGTGGGACAGGGCCTGTCGGGCCTGTCGACCCTGTCGCTGGGCAGTTTCATCGCCGTGGCCGGCATCGCCGGTGGCGCCGTGGCCGGCATCCGCTACCAGGCCTGGCGGCTGGAACGGCTGTTGTGATGCCGCCCACTGCGCTGGCGACACCGGATGAGTTCGACACCGAGCGCCGATTCGGTGGCCTGCGGCGCCTGTATGGCGATGCGGCCTATGCGCGCCTGCGCACGTTGACCGTGGCGGTGGTGGGTGTGGGCGGCGTCGGTTCCTGGGTGGCCGAGGCCCTGGCGCGCAGCGGCGTGGCCGGGCTGGTGCTGATCGACCTGGACCACGTGGCCGAATCCAACATCAACCGCCAGGTGCAGGCCCTGGGCCGCACGCTGGGTCAGGCCAAGGTGCTGGCGCTGCGCGAGCGCATCGCCGACATCCATCCCGGCTGCCACGTCGACATGGTCGAGGACTTCGTCGAGCCCGGCAACTGGCCGGCGCTGCTGCCGCGTTCCGTGGATGCCCTGGTGGACGCCTGCGACCAGGTGCGTGCCAAGGCCGCGCTCGCCGCGTGGGCGCGCGACGCCGGCGTGCCCGCCGTGTGCGTGGGTGCGGCCGGCGGCAAGCGCCAGCCGCAGCGCGTGGAGGTGGGCGACCTGGCCGAGGTCACGCACGACCCGCTGCTGGCCAGCCTGCGCCAGCGCCTGAGGCGCGACCATGGCGCCCCGCGCCAGGGGCGAGTCGGGGTGACCTGCGTGTTCTCGCGCGAGGCGGTGCAGCGGCCGGAGGCGGTGTGCGCCGCCGAGGCATCCGCCGACGACGGCGGCACCGCGGGCATGGACGGCAGCCTCAACTGCCACGGATACGGCTCCAGCGTGATGGTCACCGCGGCCTTCGGCCTCGCCGCCGCGGCCGCGGCGATCGAGGGTGTCCTGATCAAGCGTCTATAATGATGGGCTTTGCTGCACGGCAAACGGGTCGTTAGCTCAGTCGGTAGAGCAGCGGACTTTTAATCCGTTGGTCGCAGGTTCGAATCCTGCACGACCCACCAAGTGTTTATAAGGGGTTGGCGGTGAGTGACTGCTAACCCCTTCGTCCATCTGGCGACCCGTGTAGGCGCCTGTGAAGGCTCCGACGCATGACGTTGCAGCGCTCAAAAGACAAGGGGCCCGCATGCACGGGCCCCTCATCACTTTAGGTCGGATTGAGCCGACTCGTCTTGTCGGCTCCTACTCACGCGGCCTTCTTCAACTTCTCCTTATTGGCCCGCGGCATCGCAGTCGGTAGGGGGTCTTTGTCCGCCCGCTCGTTTGCGCGATGGGCAATCATTTGCTTGACCTCGCCGTCTACCCAGCGGGTAAGGATCTGACGGATCAAGGGCTGATAGCCAAGCCCGTGCAGTTGGGCAAGGGCCTTGAGGTTCTCAACCAGGTTCCGCTGTAGGCGGATCGAAATCGGGTGCAGGTCGAGAGCCGCGTCGAGTTCGGCACTGATGTCGGGGGCGACTTCTACGTGCTCTTCTTCTGCTCCGACGGTCCGATCCTCCCAAACGTCCTCAACCTGGGGGGTCTTCGTCTTCGCATTCATCATCGTTCTCCTTGATTGAGCGCGTTGTGCGCTGAGGGGCTATCCGAATCGCTTCTTGTAGATTGCGATTTCGTCTTCGTTTGGCGGAAAAGCACTCTTGATCTCAACCAACTTTGTGGTTGGGTCATAGACGAAACAGACCTTCAGTTTGATCCCGTAGTCGGTCTCACTTATGAACCAACGGGTCGGCGGATTCGTCTGGTGCTGCGGTCGCCGGTCCAATAGATCGCCGCCGCAACGGTTGGCGAAGCATTGGACTACTTGGGCCTCGGTCACGTTGTGCTTCGTCTTGAGCTTCTCGCGAACACGGGGCGAAATGAACAGCGGCATGTTGCTCCCTGCTTGTTCTTGCCTGAGCTATGCACTGTATATACAATGTGCATGCGTGTCCATAGCGCCTTGCTAGAGTCATCCCTCGATCAAGGGATATCCGCGGCATGGTGCACGGAACGCAAGACGACGAGTGAAGAGAGAGAGGGCCCGTGGTGCGAGTGCTTGATCGGACATGCACCACGGGCCAAAGCAAGCGCCGCGTGGGCGGCACCCCAACCAACCAAACCGCCGTTTTGACGGCAGAAAGGAGGTGAGCATGAGTGAAGCAACTGAAGCTACCGCTGCCGATCCCTGAGGGGTTCAAGCTGGTGTTCCGACCGTGGATCACCCTCAAGAACGGCAAGAAGCTTTTTGCAGCTCAGGTCGGTAAGCGGGCATTCCCGCTCATCGTCCCGATCAGCAAGTAAGGCGTACGTCGCCCACTCCGCGCAACGACGCCCGGACCTGTGCAAGAGGTCCGGGCGTCATCCGAGTCTATGCCGATCCGCGTGCGGAACGCAAACGCGATTGCGCAACTTTGCATCTACATGAGGCGTAACTGCTACTCCAGTGACGAGCGCTCGGAGCAACCGCTGGATGCAAAAGCAGTAGCAGCCCACCTACACCAGTCGCCACACGGCCGCCACGCCTGCCAGGAACGCGCGGGCCTGATCACCGGTCAACGACAGCCCGCACTGTTGTTCGATCAGCAGACGGGCCTCGGCGGCCACGCCGGGTTCATCCCAGCGGGCGTGCAGTTCCATCAGCCGATCCATGGTCAGCCAGGGCATGCCTGCGGCGGCCTGCCGGTAACCGCCCTCCCAGAACAGCGCCAGCGGGTCGCCGCTGACATCGCGCAGGCGCGACCGTTCGGCCCGCAGTTGGTCCAAGCGTGTCGTCGTGATCATGGCATCGGGGGGCGCGGCGGCCGCAGTTCGACCACACGACCGCCATCGATCCAGGCATGGAACGCCGGGGCCGTCTGCAGGCGGCGGCCGACCATGGCGCACAGACCATAGGCGGATGACGCCAGCGCGGGCAGGGTCTGCGCGTCGGCCTGCGCGTTCAGCGCGCCCAGCGACGCCGTGAGCTCGCGCAGCGTGGTCATGATCGCGATGTATTCGTTCGCCGGGATGGCGACGTGCACCTGTGGCGCGCAGTTCATCATCAGCCCCCTGTGCCCCGTGCGAGTTCAAGCTCACGCATCAGGCCCGCGGCGTCGGACTCGGCCACGGTCGCCGGTACGGTTCGCCCCGAGGGCATGGCGAGCTCCAGGCGGATCGTCCGGGCGGCGGCCTGATCGGCGCGCTGCTGACTGCTGCCCGCGTACCCACCGAACGGGCTGTCATACGTGGTCGCGCCGGCCTTCGTGCTGCTGGCGTTCGCGTCGGCCTGCGACCGCACCCAGTAGCCCACGCCATTGACCGCGACCCGTGTGGTCGTCGGTGCGATCGGGTACCGGCCGGCCACGGCATCGGCAGGGCTCACGCCACCGAACGCGCGCTGATCGGGAACGAACGTCCAACCGTCGCCCGGTGGTTTCGCGGGCTGGAACGAACCGCCAGCGCTCGCGGGCGTGTCGCGGATGCTGGGCGTCGTCAGCGGGTCGCCCGGACCCCGCAGACCGTCGACCGACCCGCCCAGGCTGCCGGCGGTCTGGTTCAGCCGTTCCCCGTACCGGTTCACGGCCGCGGTGGCTTCGTCGGTGGCCTTGCGGGCTCGCCGCATGCTGGACTCGATCACGTCGCCCAGACCCGCGGCCGCGGCCTGCGTCTCGAGGATCTTCCGCTGCAGCGCCACATCGGACGACTCCACGCCACCATTCGCGGCGATCGCGGCATCCCGGTACGCGTTGAAGGCCCGGATCTTGTCGGTCAGCGACACGTCGACGGCCTGTGCGATCTGCCGGTACGCGGCGCCCAGCTTGTCGGCGGTGGCCTGCAGTTCGGTCCGGGTCTTGATCCCGAACGCGGCCAGCGCTTCGGCCAGGCTGTCCACACCTGGGCGCAGTTCGTCCAGCTTGGCCCGGGCGGTCGTCAGTGCGTCAGCCAGTGCTTCCCCGGTCAGCTTCCCGGCCTCGCCCAGCGCTTCGACCCGGTCGATCACGGCCTGCACGGCGCGCTCGGTGCCGGCGGCGTCGGTCGCCCGGTCCAGTGCGTCGGCCAGCAGACGGCCGGCGGTGCCCGCATCGGCCCCCAGCGTGTCCAGGGCGTCGGCCAGGCTGTCGACGTCGTTGATCGCTGACGCGGCCGCCTCGCTGAACCCGGTCTGCAGTTCGCGGGCACTGGTGCCGGCACGGCGCAGCGACTCGCCGACCACGGCCTCGAGGGCGGCACCCAGTCGCCGGGCCCCCTGTTCGGTGTCGTCGAACACGGCGCGGGCCGTCGCTGCGAACACGCCCAGGTCGCGGCCGTTCAGGGCGCCGGCCAGCGCCTGCGTGAGGGCCTCGCCGGTGATCTCGCCACGCTCGCGCAGCACGTCCAGGGCCGTGATCGCATCGGAGATCCCGCGCGCGTCGGACAGGTCCAGGGCCTTGCGGACCTTGTCCAGGGCGGCGGCCACGCTGTCGCCCTTCGTGCGGGCCTGTTCGAACTCGCCCACCAGTCGCCGGCTCTCGACGGTCAGGCCTGCGGCGGCCTCGCTCGCGCGTCGCTGCTCGGCGGCCAGGGCGGCGGTCTGCTGGGCCCAGGCGGCCGCGCTCCGTTCGGCGGCGCGCTGTTCCTCTTCGATCTCGGCCGTCCGGTCACGGTAGCCCACCAGCTGCGCCACGCTCTCGCCGATCCACGTCCCGATCTCGCGCAGGTTCGTCACCACGCCCACCAGCGCGGCCAGCTTCAGCCCGCCGACGATGGCGGCGAACCGCGACGCGGCGGCGGCCGTGCCGGCGGTGGCGGTCGTTGCGGCCGTCTGGGCGGCCGTGTAGGCCACGGTCTCGACGGTGGCGGCCTTCGTGGCGGTGGCGATGCCGAGGAACGTCTGCGCCAGCTTCAGGGCCTGATACGCGGCCGCGGCCTTGCCCGCGCTGTACAGCAGCGTTCCCAGTGTGTCGAGGTTCGCGGCCAGGGCGTTGATCGCTGCGGCCGCTGCAGCGCTCGCGCCGGTGGCGGCGTCGGACTCGCCGATGTACTGGGTCCAGGCGGTCGACAGGTTCGCCAGCGCGCGGCCGACGGTCGGCGGCAGCCGATCGAATTCGGACTGCAGCGCGGCAGACTGGCCTTGCAGGGCGGCGATCACACGGTCCGCGGTCAGCGTGCCCTGGGCGCCCAGTTCGCGCAGCTGGCCGACGGTCACGCCCAGGCCCTCGGACAGGGCGCGCGCCAGGCGCGGCGCGTTCTCGAGGATCGACCGGAGTTCATCGCCTTGCAGGCGGCCGGATGCCAGCGCCTGGGCGAACTGCTGCACGCCGGATGCGGCTTCCTGGGCACTCGCCCCCGACAGCTGCAGCGCCTGCGTGATGGTCTCGGTCAGGCCCAGCGCGTCGGCGGTCGACAGCTTCAGTTCCCGGCCGGCCTGGGACAGCTTCGTGAACAGCGCGCCGACATCATCGATCGCCACGCCGGTGCGCTGCGCGATCTGGAACAGTTCGGCGAACGTGGCTTGGAAGTCCGCGCCCTCGCCGGTGGCCAGCTTCACGCGGGCGGCGAGGTTCGCGTACGCGTCGGCAGTCTCGCCCACGTCGCGCGCTGCACTGGTCAGCAGCGTTCCGCCGATGGCCACGCCGGCCAGGGCCTGCACGTTGCGCAGCGCGACGCCGATCTTGTCGAGCTCGCCCCGGAACGTGGCGCCGGCGGCCGTCTGGGTCGCGATGCCGGCGCGTGATGCTTCGGCACTGCGCCGGATGGTGGCGGCGAGCTCGGACTCCGCGGTGATCGCGGCCCGGGTCGCGTTGTTCGCGGTCTGGCGCGTGGCGGTGGCCTGCCGTACGGCCGTGGTCGCGTCGACGATGGCGACCTTCAGCGCGCGTTCGGCGGTCTGGAACTCGACGGTCTGGCGGCCTGCGCGGTCGGTCTCGGCTCGCAGACGTGCGAGTTCCTCGCGTCGGGCGGCCAGGGCGTCGCGTGCGGCGCGTTCGTCGGCCCGGGCGGTGGCCTCGGCGTCGCGGCGGGCCTTCGTGGCGGCGGCCAGCTGCTGAACCTCGGTCGTCAGGCTCTGCAGTTCCTCGGCGGTCAGGTCGCCGGCCTTGCCCAGGTCGCGCAGGTCGTCGGCCAGCTTGTCGAGTGACTCCTCGCCGGTGGTCTCGATGGCGACGCCGAGTCGGACGTCGCGGTTACGGGTTGCCATCGTCGACGCTCCGTTCGGTCTGGGTCACGCGGGTGATGTCGCCGCGCATGTCGCGCTCGATTTCTGAGGTGGTCTGCCGGGTCGGCAGGTTCACCACGATCTCAGGCATCGGGGCGGCCGTGTCTTCAGCCTGCAGGGCCTCGAGCGTGGTCTGCATGATCTCCAGGGCCCGGGCCTGGGGGACTTGGAACAGCATCTGCAGCCACGCGAGGTGCAGCCGGCTCGGCCCCGTGATGACGAACCTAGACAGCCCGACGACACGCGCCTGCAGGCCTGCGTCGATCGCACGGGCGACAGCGCGCTCCGGTTCGGTCGTGCCGTGCACGATGGCGGACCGGACAGGCGGCCTCGCCGGTGCCAGCTTGAACGCCAATCGTAGGCCAGGCGGCGCGGCCTCAGGCTGCAAGCCGGTGCCGGGCACGGCCCACTCGCTCACGAACCCGGCCAGCGACTGCAGGGCGTCCATGGACCCCCACACGCGGTATCGAGTGCCGGCGGTGATGGCCTCGGCTTGCAGGCCCACTTCGACGGCCAGCATCAGCAGGCGGTCGATTCCAGCGCCTGGGGGGCCGTAGAGTTCCCACACGGCCCGGGTGCGGTACGTGCGCGGGGTCTCGGCCTCCGGTGGCGGCGGGTCGTCGCCGGCCGGCTCGATCAATTCGGCCATCGTGCGATCCGCGGCGCCGGGGTCGGCGGGATCACGCCACCCAACGGTCAGCCCGCGGCCCTGCTTGTCGCTGATCTGCGCGTCACTCACGCTGCAGCCTCGGCGTCGTCATCCATCCAGAGCACGGCGCGCGGATCGGCGTCGGCGCGGCGCACGACGGGCAGGCCTTGCGCCTCCAGCTGTACGACGATTTTTTCTTCAGCCAGTTCGGCGGCGAACAGCGCGGCGTCAGCGTCGGCCAGCAGGCGGGCACGTTCGGCACTGGGCGGGCCGTCGGGGATGCGGGCCAGGATCGGCGCCAGCATCTCGAGCATGTGGTCGACACCCAGCAGCGCGGCCAGGGCGCCGGTCATGTCGCCGGCCACGGTGGCACCAAGCATCGGGCCGTCTGCGCGGTGCCCGGCCTGGGCGGTCAGCACATGGGCACGAAGCGTGCGAGCGGGATCCTCGGCGGCGGCCTGCAGCATCAGGCGCATGCGTTCGCGGGTCTCGGCGCGGCTGCGCTCGGGTAGCTCGGCGATCTCGTCGCGTGCGGTGCGGGCAGCTTCGACGGCGGCGCGCGCAGCGTCCAGGCGTTCGGGCAATGACGCGCCGGTGGCGGTTCGTTTCGTGGCCATGGGTCAGGTCTCCTTCTTGGCCACGCCGGGCAGGATCACGGCATCCGAGGGCACCAGTCGCTCGCAGGCGGCGACCAGGCGGCGCAGGGGGGCGGCGGCCTGACTGAGTGCGGCGAGCTCGCGCCGGTACGCGTCGGCGGCTTCGGTGGCGTCGCGCCACTGGGTGCGGGTCTTCGGGCTGATGCCCTCGGCCTTCATCTGGTCGTCAGACCAGTCCGGGACCTCATCGAACTCGGCGGCCACGCATCGGCCGAGTGCTTGAGCCTGCCGGAACTGAGACTCCAGGCTCTGCCGGTAGAACCGGGCGGCTTCGGTCTCAGCCTGCAACAGGTCGGAGATCGCGTTTCCGCGGGCGGCCAGCGAGTCGCGCTGTCGCTGCAGGCGGCGCAGCTTGGCAAGGTCGTAGCGGTCAGTCATTGCTGCGACCCTCCAGATACGGACTCGGCCACGGGCCCCGGGGCTTCGGCCGCACGTACAACTCGCGGCGGACCGCATCGATCGCGGCGGGGTTCAGCTTGCGGCCATCGGTGGCGCCAGCAGCGCGCAACAGTGACGCGAACCGGGGCGGCTCGATACCGTGTTGCACGGCCAGGGGCACGAGGTGCACGGCGCCGGCTTCCACGGCCACGTCGATCATCGCGTGAACGCGTCGGCACTCGGCGCCGGTCTCGACCCAGTCGGCCACACGGTGGGCGGTGGGTCTGGGCAGACCGACAGCGACCAACCGGGCGGCCAGCTGCTTTTGGAATTCGAAGGGTTCGCCGCGCGACAGGCCTGCACGGCCGATGTGGGTCCAGGCGGTCATAGTGTGGCCCCCACGGTCTCGAGGAACCGCGCGGAATCGGCACGGTTCAGGTAGGCCACGCCGTTCATGCCGATCCGGACGATCCCGATGGGGATCCGGCCGGCCTCGATCTCGGACAGCAGGGTCCGTTTCGGCAGGCCTGCGCGGCGTGCGACTTGCGCGGCTTTAACGAGGGCAGGCGTGCCGCGCGGATCGCCTGTGTTTTGCGGGGTGTTCATGCCGCGAGTCTCAGGCGCGATTGCGCGGCGGGTCCACTGCTGGAATTTCGCTAACTCCGAGTGAGTCAGGCGGCGGCGTGCGGGTCGGTCTGAGTGCTAATTGCTCGCCAATTGCGAGAGTCGTTCATCTTGAGACACTCAATCAACAATTTTCGTGCCACAAGCTCCGGATTGGTGCGCTTCGAAGTCCCCGCGTCGAAAATAGCTATTTCCAGGGGCCCCCTACTTCACCATGATGTTGCACTAGCCCACGATTGACGGCCAGGCGGCCGGCCACCATCGCGGCGGCCAGCGGCCAGGATCCGGGGCACGCTCAGGCGTACGGGCCCAGGACTTTGAACCGGTGCACTCGCCCCTCACCAGCAGGCCCAGCGCCTGCAGACCAGTCCAGCAGCGCGGCACGCTCGACCAGTTCCGCGCCGTCGCCCAGGTCGGCCAGCACGACAGCATCGCCGGCCACAGGGCACGTGTCGCTCGCATGGATTGCCCACACCTGCGGCAGCATTAACGCCAGCGCGGCCTCGAGGATGGCGCGTTCTTCGGCGTCGTCATCGTCCGGTCGGTCGAGTGCGTCGACGGCCATCTCGACAGCTGCGGACATCAGCGGATCAGGGCGGTCGAGTAGCTCATGCATCGCCCACAGGGCGGCGCGGGCTTGGTTCATCGGCCCGGGCAGGATCGCGTGCAGGGAGACAAGGTCGCGGACGATTTCAGCGGTCGATCGGGTCATGGTCGGAATCTCCAGTTGTGCCGCGAATTGCGGTGTGGTGATCCTTCCAGAAACCTATTTCGTGCGGGCGAAATTATGGGGGAAGGGAAATTTCTAAACCCACATGATGGTGCACAAGGATCGCTGCGGGGTTTGCGGGGTTTAACTGTCGATCTCCAGCCTGACGGACCATGAAACACGTAATTCGAAAATCAAGTTCCACGAGCTGCGAGATAGAGAATCGGCCTTTAAACCCCGCAAACCCCGCACCCCCACCATGTGGTCAACCGACCCGGTCCAGGCGGTAGCGCCCGACACCATTTCGGTCTTCCGGCGCCGCGACGATCCGCATGTGGTGACCGCCGAGATCGACGGCCTTGCCGACCTTCGCCTTCAGCACTCGGCCGACCGATCTGGGGCTTCGATGATCCCTCGCACCGAGTGCCTCGATCGCCTCGCGCAGGTCCGGGTCCGGCGCGGGAAACGCCCGGGACGCAAGGTCGGCGATCTGCGCGGCGCTGAACTCGGCGCCATCGGGGAACGCCTCGCACAGTCTGGCGACCAATGCCCGGTGCGCGCGGACCGGCTCCGACTGTTCGGCGTTCGCCCGGAACACCTGGGCGACGTCGTGCGCGCCTGCCCATAGCAGCGGCTGCCGCACCATCTCGTCCCAGCGCGCGTACCGTGTGCCGTCCGCCAGTTGCAGCCGGGCGTCGCTGGTCAGGTAGCCAGCCACGATGCCGACCACGTGTCGCAGTACTTCGGCCCGCAGCTGGATCGCATGGCCCACCACGTCGGCGTGCTTGAACCTCCGCTCTTCCGGCCGCGCATGCTTTGGGGCGAGACGAACGACTAGCCATCGGGTCACCTCATCATTGCCCAACGACAGGTTGTTCCCCGTGAGGGCGAACAGGACGTTCGTCGGTACGGCCACAGTCTCGTTGCCGCCGAGTAGGCGTTGATTGACCTCCGACGCCGTGAGTGCGGCCGCCAGCGACCCGGATTGAAAGGTGTAGCCGTCGGGCACGTTGTCGAAGCAGACCATGGCCGGCGAACGCATCAGCATCGCCAGCAGCGCCTTTTGCACCTCATCCTCGTTGCCCAGCGCGAACGTCGAAACGGGCATGTCGCGACCGGTCAAGGTCACGTGCAGACGGCGCGCCAGCGTTGTCTTGCCGCTGCTCTGCGTGTTCGCCAGGATCGCCACGCCGGGCGCCATTGGCAGCACTCGACGCTGAACGCCGGTCAACAGCGCAGCCAGCGCGATATCGCGATCAAGGTCGGACGCGAACTCGAAGCCCTCGAGGTGCACCTCGCGCAGCCAGGCCAGCGCGGCGCCGGCCTCCGCTTGATTGAATGCCCGTAGGCCCGGCACCTGGGCGCCAGCCAGGAACAGACCGGTCGCGTGCAGGCCGGCGCCCGAAAGGATCTCTCCACTGGGTAGAACCAACGGATGCGCCAGCAGACCCGAGACGCGGGGACAGGCCGACGTGTGGCGGTCTGCCAGCGCGTCAAGGATGACCGGCGGCACGTCCAGAAACTTCCGGTGACCGCCCCGCGTGGTCTCGTAGAACCGCACGCGGGCCTCCACGTGGGCGCGCAACTCGGCCCGGGTCAGTGCCTTGATCACCGGGACATCAGGCGGCGTGCCGTCCGGCTTGTCGATCGCGTGGGTATAGGGCAGTTCTGCCGCGGTGACCTGCGACAGCTTGCCGCCGAACCGCACGTACGCCCCGGGCGCGCAGTGCTGCACGATCGCGCGCTCGATCAGGTCGGCCTGCGACGTGGCGTTGCCCTTCTCGTGCTCGATGGCCACACGGCCGCCCAGGCCGGCCTCGAACGCGGCATGCTCACGCTGTAGTGAGTCGGCCCGCATCACCTCGCGCAACTCGGCGTTCAATGCGCGTCGGCCCATACCCGTGACTGCCTCGGCGGTCGTGAGAAACGCCTCTCGATCCGTCGGCGACAACTGCGGCGCGGCGGTCCGCCACACGATCAGCGCCTCGTCTCGCTTGACGCCGATCATTTGCCGGGTGGCGTCCTCGATCGTGAGTGCCGGCGGCCGTTCGGGCGGCCGATCCTGCAGCACGTCGCGCTGTTTGGCGCAGGCGTTGGCCACGGTCCGCGGCAGGTAGTCCTCGCGGTTGTCCCACTTGTCGCGCACCAGCGCCGAACGCTGCATCAGGGCAATCATCCGGGCCTGATTGGCCCCAGTCCACCAGGCGAGGTGCTGCGCGAGTCCCGCGTCGGCACTGGACCAGTCGACCCCGCCCTCGTCGGTGCCCTTGTACGTACGCGACAGCGCGTCGACGTTGCGATTCCACAGGTCGGCGAATGAGGCCTTCCCGCCGAACGCGGCACCGGCCGATCGGGACTGCAGCGCGCGGCGGATCAGTTCGTCGTCGTCGGTCGGGCCTGACCAGTCGGCGCGCGGGCCGTCGCCGTGCGCCTGGGCGTCAGGGGCGGCCGCGGGCTCGAAGTAGCGTGCCAGGACGGCCGGCAACGCGTCGCAGCGCGGCGCAAGCGTGCCGACCTGCCCGGTGCCCAGCATGATGAACCGGGCGGCGCTGTAGCACTCCAGGTCGATCGCGAGATCGCGGCGGCGCTTGCGGTGCGTAGGCGGGTCGGGATACCGGCACCAGACGTGCATGCCTTGCCCGGACTGTGATCGTTCAGTCACTGCGCCGGGCAGCGACTGGACCAGCTCCACGGCGGCTGGGTGCCAGGTGCCATCAGCCTGCAGCACGTGGTCGAGGTCAATGCACATCCAGGGGTCGGCGGCAGTGATCACGAACCCGACGGCCCAACGCGCGCCGCGCGTGGCGGCCATGGTCGCGGCGGCGTCGTAGGTCGTCCAGTTCGCCGGTTCGTGCGCGTTGCAGACCTCGCCGGTGATCCAGTGGCGCGGGATCTTGTCGGTCTTCCCGTTCGTCCCGGGCTCGATCGTGGCCACTATGAACTGGTGCCACTCGGCCAGCGGCGCCAGCGGTCCGAGGGGATGGTCGGGCAGGGGTGACCCTTGCGCCGAGGTGCGCAATTCATGTAGGCTCATGTCCGTTTGCAAGGTATTCGGCCCGCCCCGCGCGGGCCTTTTTCTTGATGCGGGGTCGGTTAACTACGCCGGCGCGGTGGCGCGGGCGGCCAGTCCTTCATGGGTGGCGGAAGCAGGGCCTCTAGCGCTTCTTCGTCCAGGGTTCCGCACCGGGCGAGCTCGGCCGCGACTCGCTCAAGCGCGGCCCAAACGGCGGGCCTGCGAAGCGCTTGCTCCGTGGCGTCCGCGCAGTGGTCAAACTCACAGCGGCGGTGGAGAAGCCTCGCTAGTGCAGACGCTACGCCGACATCGTCTGGCCCCTCCAGGGACGCATCTTCCTCAAAGAGGGGCAGACTGTGCGGGTCGGAGATCATGGCTTCAGCGATGGGCCCGGCCAGCGTGGCGCAGATTCGACCACGTACGATTCTGGGCGCTGCACTGCTGCCGAAGAACTCGCGGCCCCTTCGAAATGCCGGGCGATCGGACACCATGCGGCACTCTTCGTTGTCCCATCGCAAGAGGAAGCCGGCGGTGAACACGCTGGGCTCACACACTCCCCAGAGGTCGTTTCGGACCTTGCCGCCCCGATCGATGAAGGACCACGTGCTTGCCCCCTCAGGGGCGACGGAGAGTCGGACAACGGACGTCCCGCAAAGCGCGTGGACAACCGCGTGGGCAGACTCGTGGATGCACACCACGTGGCGCCATTTCGGCGTCATGACTGGACCCACGGTCAGCGTCCGACCCTACGGCTTACCGTCTGGGGCCCACCGTGTTCATACTCGGCCAGCGCGGCGCGGATCCTGTCGACGCTGTAGCGCACGGATCCTCCGATCTTGAAGAACGGGATCCGACGTGCCTTGGTGCGGTCTTTCCGCAGCGTGTGAACGCTTATGCCGAGTAGCTCGGCGGCTTCGTGTTCGTCGACTGCCAGTCGGTCGGTAGCGGTTTGCATTGCTGCGCCTCCATTCGTATGAGGCGCATTTTTTGACGTCTGGGGTGCTCATGGGGGTACACCCAAGATGCCACACTAGGGCCAGCGCTTGACGTGGTCTCGGGCGCGCTTAATCTGAGCGCGGATTGCTTCGATGCTCAAGCCCGGTGGGTCGCCACGCATCTTGCGCACGGTAACTTCAAGTTCGCGTCGGTGGCTCGGTTCGTCGTAGTAGTCCGGCGGCATGTTGCGGACGATCTCGACGATGTCGGGGATGACCGATTCTTCGCCTCGGTGAGCGAACCCCACAGCGGCGCAAATCTCCATGCGTTTGTCGTTCTGGTAGCCGATCGCTTCAGCCTTCAGTAGGTCGCGCGCTACCTGCTGCAACCACTGCCGGTTCTCCAGGGAGAAATCCCCTGCAGCGATCTGTGCCCACCGTTCGGCGGCCACCTTGCGCGGTGCGCGTCTCATTGCTTGCCCCCCGCGATGAAGTCGGCCACGGCTTGCCACCCGGCCCGCAGCTGCGCCTCGCTCTTGCCGACGTAGTAGGCGCCGGTCACGTCGCCTGACTCGGCATGGTTCAGCATGCGTTTGAGCGTGTACGCCGAGACCAGTTCTTCGGCCACGCTGGCGAAGGTAGCGCGCAGGTCGTGTGGTGTGATCTTCACGCCGGCCGCGGTGTTAATCGTGGCCAGCGTCTTGCGCGGGTCGCCGATCGTGAACAGCTTCGACCCGGCCCGCTTGCCCTTGAGGTAGGGCGCGATGATGGCGGCCGTCTGTGTGGCCAGTAGCAGCGTGTGATCGGTGCGGTTCTTCGTGTCGCGCAGCACCACGCGGCCGCCCTCGGCGTCAACGTCGCGAACGGTCACGGCCTTGAGCTCTCCGCCTCGCGCGCCGGTCAGCAGCATGACGCGATAGAAGTCGGCGGCCTCGCGGCTCTGCACTGTCGCGGCCTGCCACCAGGCGGCGAGTCGTTCGGGCGGGATCGGTCGCGGGTCGCCTGCGGTCGGCGCCAGCATGATGCGATCCTTCCCGGCAACGTCGCGGTTCAACGGGCTGCCGGGTACCTTCACGCCGTGCCAGTTCAGCACGGCGCGCAGCACTTGCATGGCGTACGTGGCGCGCCGCGCGCCGCGCGCCGATGCTGCCCGGTACACGCTGCGCACTTCGTCGGCGGTGATCTTGGTCAGTGGCTTGGCGGCCAGCGCGTGCAGTTCGCCGGCCAGGGTCGGCGCGCCGGTCTTTGTCTCGCCTGGGGCGGCCACCATCGACAGATAGTCGGCCTTCGTGCGTTCCTTGAGGTGCTTGGAGTCCTTGCCTCGCTTCTTCTCCTTCACGTACTGTGCGACGGCTTTCTCAAGGGTCAGGGCCTCGGCCTCGGTCGAGTTCTTCCGCTCTTCGCGCTCGGTGCGTTGTTCCTCCAACCGGTCGATCCCGCGCTGCAGTTCGCTGCTGATCTCGACCATGAGGCGGCGCGCGGCGTCGGCACTGATTGCACCCCAGCCGGAGACCTTGCCCAACGTGCGCCGAACTGTCTTGCCGTTGACCCTGCGCTCGGACACCCAGGCTCGCGCGCCGTTGGCAGTCACACGCACGCCAAACCCGCGCGTGTGGGGGCACCAGTGCAGCGTGTAGCCCGTCGCCGGTGCCGGGTAGGCCAAGGCCTTGCGCTCGGTCAGGCGCGCCGCTGCGGCCCGTGTAGGCAGGGTCCGTGTAGGCGCCGGGTTTTGAGTGGGGTTGTCCGCTGCATTCATCCGCTGTTCTCCCGTGTAGGCGCCAGTGTAGGCGGATTGACGGTCAAACAGGAAAACTAGAGGCGAACGCGTACAAACGAAAGCGCAATGAAAACAACAGCTTAGTTCAAGTGCCTGGGATGGCTCTTCGGACTTTTAATCCGTTGGTCGCAGGTTCGAATCCTGCACGACCCACCACACCCAGCATCGAGCCACAGCGCCACCGGATCCGGTGGCGTTGCGCTTTCAGGCGTCGGCAATCGCGCGCAGCGCGACCTCGTCGCGGATCCACAGGCGGGTGCTCTGCAGCTCGATCACCTGCTGCTTGTGCAACTGGCGCAGACTGGCGTTCACACGCTGGCGGCTGGCGCCGATCATGGCCGCCAGATCGCTCTGCGTCAGGTTCAGGTCGATGCACAGGCCATGCTCGCCCGCCTGGCCGAACTCCCGCCCCAGTCGCCGCACCAGGCGGGCGACGCTCTGGTGCAGCGGCAGGGCCTGCAACTCCTCGGTGCGCCGGAACAGGTGACGCAGGCGTTCGCACTGCAGTTGCAGCAAGGCGTCGCGCAGGTCGGGCCGGGCCTGCATCAGGTCCAGCATGTCGGCACGGGGCAAGGACAGCAGCGTGGTGGCCATCTGCGTCTGGATGTCCAGGTCCTGGACCTTGCCGTCGATGACGGCGATGTCGCCCCACCAGCGGCCGGGCCCGATCACGTTGAGCCGGAACGACCGGCCGTCCGGCAGCACCGAGCATAGGCTCAGCGCACCGGCGGCCACCCCGTACCACGCGCCGGCAGGGTCGCCGCGGCGGGCCAGCACGTGACCAGCCGGCAGGCGCTGCACGCGACACAGCGCCAGCACCTGGTGGCGCACCACCTCGGGCAGGCGGCCGAACCAACGGTTGCGGTGGAACACGGCGGCTTCCTCCGGCAGCAACTGGCTGGCGGGTGGGGCGGCGGATGACGGCGGGCGATGCATGGGGACGAATGCCGGACAGTGCCGACAGCGGAGGCCAACGGCCACGGTGCAGGTGGTCGATTGTGACGGCCGGGATGGGGCCCCCGTCCATGTTCCACGGGATACCGCCCGGTTGCCGATTTCACGGTCAAGGGCGGACGGGCAGTTGCTGGCGGGCCAACGTGATGGGCCAGGCGCAAGCCGTCGATGAGCGCATCGGCTTCTCCGGCGCAGGCACGGTGCGCTATACTCGCGGGCTGAACTAAAAGGGCTCTTAGCTCAGTTGGTAGAGCAGCGGACTCTTAATCCGTTGGTCGTAGGTTCGAATCCTACAGGGCCCACCATATTTCATGCGGTCTGGCGGCGAAGTGGCCACTGACCGCAGGACGGCAGCAATCAGCGCTGTCCGATCTGTGTCCGAATCGGCGTTAGCCCCTTTTATGCCGTGTGCGTTGCGCGCATGTTCTGGGCGTGAATTCATCGGTCTGAGTCCTCTCGCTCGATCCTACAGTCGATGCCATGGGGCAACCTTGGCCGAACATCGTCGATGAACTGGACCGCCACGGTTCCGAGCGAACCGGCGGTGGCACCCCTCGGCACCAGATCCTTCGCATGTCGGCCGTTCTGGCCCGAACCGGACTTGGCCGGTCGACGATCTACCGCATGATTGCTGCCAGGCAGTTTCCACCGCCGGTTCGCTTGACAGGTCGTGCGGTTGGATGGCGCCGCGAGGATCTGGATCGATGGAGCGAGTCCCTCGCCTCGGTCGACCACTGACCGTACGCCTCAGTTCAGGCTGGTTGCCATCCCAAAGGTCTGGGCCAGCACGATCACCCATGCAATTGCGATGGCAATGCGCCACGTGGTGAATCGATAGTTGCTGTTCCGGCGCCATGCCCGCCTTGCGCATGCCCATGCGACGGAGCAACAGAGCACCAGGAATGCCGGCAGGATCACCCCCGGCGCCGGGACCATGGTTGAGGCGGCCAAAGTGACGGCGCCGGGCCACGCAAGCGCGTCGATCACGCCAGCAACCCTGCGACCAGGCCAGAGTGATCTGGCCGGCAGCGGAGGGGCGGGAATGAATGGCCACATGCGGTGTGCTCCGAGAACACGTGCCGACGCTACTCGGTGAGCGATGGGGGCAGAACCGACACGGTGTCGTTTCGTGACCCAGGCGCACGCTCGTAACGTCTCGATGCACTCCTGGGGCCGGCGAACGTTGGTATCCACAGCATCTGTTGATAGGGTTGTGCAGAAGCTGTGGAAGACACGGAGGCCAACGATGTCCGGTTCCGATCTTCACGACCCGATCGTTGATGTCGATACCCTCAGCACGCAGTGCCCGCACTGCGGCGCGCAGGACGACGACAGCTTCGAAGCGCTCGACAACGAGACCGTTGTAACGCTGCGGTGCGATGCTTGCCGCATGCCCTTTCACCGGCTGGTGTTCGAGTGCTCTCACTGCACAGAAGAAAACGTCATCACCTGGCCGGGCCGGCCGACAGCCGAGCAGGTTGCCGCTGCCCGTTGTTCCGTCTGCGACACGAGGTTTGGATGCGATGACGACGATGGCAGGCTCGAGGACCAACTGCTCGAATGATCGGGCGACCACGGTCGCCAGCCAGGACGGCCGGATACGGTTCGTTGTTCGTGCGATTCGAGGGGGTGTGTATCTGCAGCGTGATGTCCAGTGCCCTCGGACAGGGCATCTCACCCAGGCCGTGATATTCGAGTCGCCGGAGTCATTCCGACGCTGGCGCGACGCAGATCCCCTCCGGTTCGACAGTCCGGTGCTGCACGCTTCCCTGGCGCGTGCAGCCGAGCTGGCATTCCGCGCCACGGAGACCGATGCTGCCGCCAGATGACACCATCGCGCTTCCCGCGTTCGCGACGGCGATGGCAGCGATCACGGCAAGGATTGCCGCCGCGCGGGACGAGGCCGAAGCCCTGGGACTCTTGCGCGGCTGTGTCGCCGCTGTCGGCGCGGATGCTGCGGCCTTCGTCAGCTTCGTCAAGGACGATGACACGCACGATGCCTTCCGATTCCTGCTTGCCTGCGACCCGGTCTGGTGCGCCGAGTACGAGCAACGTGCCTGGTACGCCAGCGATCCTTGGCTGGCCTACGCGCGGGAGCATACCGAACCCGCGCTAGCGCGTGACATCGAGGTCAAGTCCCAGCAGCAGCGCGAGATCGTGGCGCTGGCAGGCGCCTTTGGATTCCAGGACGCCTTGATCGTGCCGGCACCTGCCAGCGGTCACCTGTCCAGACTGGGTGTCTTGTGCCTAGGTTCAGCGCAGGCGTCGTTCTTCGACGCCGACACGTTCCCGTTGCTGCGAGCGTTGTCGCGTGCACTGGCCATGGAACTCCATGGCTGGTGGATCGAACGCCTCAAGACCGAGTTGCTGTCCATGGCGCGCTTGACCGACGAGGACCTGCTTCTGCTTCGTCATGAGCGCAGTGGCCTGTGCACCAAGGCCATTGCCAGCATGGTCGACCTGTCGGCCAATGCCATCAACTCGCGCTTCCAGCGTATGAACGCCCGGCTGGGGGTGCCCAATCGGAAGGCTGCTGCTCAGTTGGCTGCGGAGTACGGACTGATCTGACCCCAACAGGAGAACGGCATGTTGCGACAGTGCTGCAGCGCCGCCGGGTATCTGGCGATGTTCTTGATGCCACTGCTGTTGTGGGCAGGTGTGGTGGCGGGCCTGCCATGGCTCGCCTTCGGTGCCGTCGTCGTCGTGTTCTCGCTCCTGCGCGTGCTGTTCGGTGCGATGAGGCCAAACGCGTATACGTGGAGCGAGTGGCTGGCAACGTTCCTCGACAAACTGCCTCTGGCGTACGTGCCCGTCTACTTGTCGAGCGTGGTCGGTTCGCTGTCGGTGATGGCTGGCAACGCCAGCGCGCTCGACTGGGTCGGCTTCGCACTGAGCCTGTGGATGACGGGGCTCTTCGCGACCTGTGTTGTGCATGAACTCATCCATCGACGCCATCCTGCCGAGGCCATGCTTGGGCATTTGCTTGCGGGTATGTGCGGGTACCCGGTGCTTGGTGCAGAGCACCTTGCCCACCATGCGCGACCCGGCCAGGTGCACGTGGCCGAGGTTCCCGCCCTGGACGAGAGCGTCTGGTCCTTCGCAACGCGTCGGCTTTTGCGGATAGCAGCCGAGTTCCTCGGACGGCGTTCTCAGGTCTGGGCTCCGCTTCATACCGGCGCTACGACCAAGCGCATCCGATGGGCCCTGGGGGCCACTGCGGTCGCAGCCATGGGCTTCGTCACGATCGCTGGATGGCCTGGCGGCATCACGTTCGCCGCAACGGCGCTGGGCGTCGCCGTTGGCGTGCAGATCATCACCTACATCCAGCACTGGGGCCTGGGCGAGGACTCCCTCGGTAGCGCGGTCTCCTATGGGCGTGGATGGGAGGACGACTGCCGGTTCCAGGCGTGGATCACGTTAAACATCAGCTTGCACGACATTCACCACAGGGAATCTCGGCTACCGTACTACCGCTTGTCCCTAGTGCCGGGGTCGCCCCGCCTTCCGGCTGGGTACGTCGTGTTGATGTTCACGAGCCTGGTACCCTCGATCTGGTTCCGGCTCATGAGGCCCGCACTGGCCCGTTGGCGCGACGATCCGACGAAACACCGCTCCGCGGGGCGGCGGGTGACCTGCTTCGTCGGCTAGACATCCTGGTCGCTCGTTGACCGAGACAGTGGCTCGTCTCCCGTCGCGCCCGACGACAAAGGTGATGATCAGCGAGTCTGCATCGATCTCAGTGGCTTGTCGCCAACCGACATCTAACCGATCAAAGTTCCGTTGGCGCGGACAGGCTGTGTTGGACGGGCCAATCACCAGTTTGAATTCGAGCACGTCGCCGCGCCGTCAGCACAGCGAAGGGCCCTTTAGTTGCCCGCCATAGACCCTTACCGGAATCGTCGGCTCCCCTGCCGTCGCGACGGTGACGTCGGCCGCGCGGATCGGCCGTGGCGCGGGCTCAACGCGGGCCTCGCTTCAGGCGGTCAACAGGGCTAGCGCGGCAGCTCTCATCAGGTCACGTCGTTGCATGAGCAGGGTCTCCCGAAGAAAGGGCAACGGCGGGTGCACGCCGGCGCCGCATCAGCACATAGGCCGCAGGAATCACGAACATCGACAGCAGCGGCGCGCTGACCATGCCGCCGACCATCGGCGCGGCGATGCGCTGCATCACCTCGCTGCCGGTGCCCGAACCCCAGAACAGCGGCAGCAGACCAGCCACGATGGTGGCCACGGTCATCGCCTTCGGGCGTACCCGCAGCACGGCACCCTCACGCACGGCATCCAGCAGGTCCGCTTCGCCAGTGCGACCCGTGGCTACCCGTTCGGCCCAGGCCTGCTTCAGGTACAGCAGCATGATGACGCCGAACTCCGCGGCCACACCGGCCAGCGCGATGAACCCCACGGCTCCGGCCACCGAGAGGTTGTGCCCCAGCGCCCACAGCAGCCACACGCCGCCCACCAGGGCCAGCGGCAGGGTGGCCATGATCAGCAGGGCTTCACCGACGCTGCGGAAGGTCATGACCAGCAGCACGAGGATGATCAGCAGCGTGAACGGCAACACCAGCTTGAGCTTGGCAACCGCACGCTGCAGGTGCTCGAACTGGCCCGACCAGCTGACCGAGTACCCCGGCGGCAGCGCCACCTTCTCGGCCACGGCGCTCTGCATGTCGCGCACCGTGCCGCGCAGGTCGCGGCCGCGGATGTCGACGTAGACGTAGCCCGCCAGCCGCGCGTTCTCACTGCGCAGCATCGGCGGGCCGTCGGTGATGCGGATCTCGGCGACGTCGGCCAGCACCAGGCGCTGCCCGCTCGGCGTGACGATTGGCAGCGTGCGCAGCGCCGCAAGCGAGTCGCGCCACTCGCGCGGGTAGCGCAGGTTGATCGGGAAGCGCTGCAGCCCCTCGACCGTCTCGCCGATGTTCATGCCGCCCACCGCCCCGGCCACGATCTCCTGCACGTCGACGATGTTCAGCCCGAAGCGCGCCGCGGCGTCGCGCCGGATGTCGACGTCGATGTAGCGCCCGCCGGTCAGCCGCTCGGCCAGCGCACTGCTGACGCCGGGCACCGGCTTCACCGCGCCCTCGATCTGTGCCGTCAGGCGGTCGATCGTCGCGAGGTCGGGGCCGGCCACCTTGACGCCCACCGGACTCTTGATGCCGGTGGCCAGCATGTCGATGCGGTTGCGTATCGGCGGCACCCAGATGTTGGCCAGGCCCGGCACACGCACGATGCGGTCCAGCTCCTCGACGAGGGCGTCCGGCGTCATGCCAGGCCGCCATTGGTCGCGGGGCTTGAACTGGATCGTGGTTTCGAACATTTCCAGCGGCGCCGGATCAGTGGCGGTCTCGGCACGGCCGGCCTTGCCGTAGACGCTTTGCACCTCGGGCACGGTCTTGATCAGGCGATCGGTCTGCTGCAGAAGTTCCGCCGCCTTGGCCACCGACAGACCCGGCAGCGCGGTTGGCATGTACAGCAGGTCGCCCTCGTCCAGCGGCGGCATGAACTCGCTGCCGATGTGCTGCAGAGGCCACAGGCTGCCGATCAGGACCAGAGCCGCCGCTGCCAGCGTGATCCGGGGAAATCGGATGACTCCTTCCAGCAGCGGCCGGTAGACGGCGATCAGGCCTCGGTTCAACGGGTTGGCCGTCTCCGGCGGGATGCGGCCGCGGATCAGGTAGCCCATCAGTACCGGCACCAGCGTCACCGCCAGGCCGGCCGCCGCGGCCATCGCGTAGGTCTTGGTGTAGGCCAGTGGCGCGAACAGCCGGCCTTCCTGGGCCTCGAGCGCGAACACCGGGACGAAGCTGAGTGTGATGACGAGCAGCGAGAAGAACAGCGCCGGGCCCACCTCCTCAGCGGCGCGGCCAATGACGTGCCAGCGCTGCTCGTCGGGCAGCGTTTGCCCAGGGTGCTGGTGTTGCCAGCGTTCCAGATGCTTGTGCGCGTTTTCGATCATCACGATCGCGGCGTCGACCATCGCGCCGATCGCGATCGCGATGCCGCCGAGCGACATCACGTTCGCGTTGATGCCCTGTTGCTGCATCACGACGAAGGCGGCCAGGACCCCCAGCGGCAGCGAGACCACTGCAACGAAGGCGCTGCGCAGGTGGAACAGGAACGCCAGGCACACCAGCGCGACGACGACGAACTCCTCGACCAGCTTGCCGGCCAGGTTGTTCACCGCCCGCTCGATCAGGCCGGAGCGGTCGTAGACCGGCACGATCTCGACGCCTTCGGGCAGTCCGCGCTGCAACTCGGCCAGCCTCGCCTTGACGGCGGAGATCGTCGACAGCGCGTTCTTGCCGGAACGCATGACGATCACGCCGCCGACGGCCTCTCCCTCGCCGTCGAGTTCGCCGATCCCGCGCCGCATCTCGGGGCCGAGCCGGATGCGCGCCACGTCGCCCAGGCGCACGGAGACGCCGGCCTCGGTGGTCCGCAGCGGGATGGCCCGGAAGTCGTCGAGCGACGTCAGGTAGCCGCGGGCGCGCACCGCGTACTCGGCCTCGCCGAGCTCGATCACCGAGCCGCCGGCCTCCTGGTTGGCGCGCGCCACCGCGTCGGCGACCATGGCCTGCGTGATGCGGTGAGCGGCGAGCCGGTCGGGGTCGAGCACGATCTGGTACTGGCGCACCATGCCGCCCACGGTGGCGACCTCCGCGACGTCCGGCACGGTCTTCAACTCGAAGCGCAGAAACCAGTCCTGCAACGCGCGCAGGTCGGCCAGGTCGTGCCGCCCACTGCGGTCCACCAGGGCGTACTGGTAGATCCAGCCGACGCCGGTGGCGTCCGGCCCGATCGACGAGCGCGCCGTCGACGGCAGCCGTGACTGCGCCTGGTTCAGGTACTCCAGCACCCGCGACCGGGCCCAGTACAGGTCGACACCGTCGTCGAAGATGACGTAGACGAAGCTGTCGCCGAACATCGAGAAACCGCGCACCGCCTTGGCGCCGGGCACCGACAGCATGGTCGTCGTGAGCGGGTAGGTGACCTGGCTTTCAACCAACTGCGGCGCCTGGCCCGGCCAGGTCGTGCGGATGATGACCTGGGTATCCGACAGGTCGGGCAGCGCATCCAGCGGCGTGCGCGAGAGCGCGACTAGCCCCCACGCGGTGAGCAGCACGCTGGCGACCAGCACCAGGAAGCGGTTGGCCAGGCTCCAGCGGATCAGCGCGGCGATCATCGCGTTCCCCCAGTGCCACCCATCGGCGCGGTCAGCCGCTCGATCGCCGTGATCTGCGGCACGTCGCCTTCCTGCATGCGGAACTCGACGCGCACGCGGTCGCCGGGCGACAGCCCGGCGGGCGAGTGCGGAGGCAGCCTGAAGTCCATCACCATCTGCGGCCATTGCAGCGACGCGATCGGTGGGTGGTCCAGCGTCACGGTGTCGCCATCGACGGCCTCGACGCGGGCATCGGTGCGGTGGGTCGGCAGGGCGGCGGGCGACGGCGCGGCCGAAGGCGGCACCGCCGCACCGGGCTCCCCGGCGTTCAGGCGAACCTCCAGGCCCCTTAGGCTGGCTTCGGAGTCGACCAGGAACTGCCCCGACAGCACGACCTGCTGGCCGGCCTGCAGGCCGGCGAGGATCTCGACCTGGTCGGTGGTCTCTCGGCCTGTGCGCACCTCCACCGGCCGGAAGCGCCCGCCGTCCTCGGCCAGCATCACCACGCTGCGGCGCCCGGTGTGGATCACGGCGTCGATGGGGACGAGCAGGGTCGGTGAACGCGCAGGCGTGGCGAAGCGCATCTCGACGAACATCCCCGGCACCAGCGGTCCACCGGCGTTCACGAGTTCGAGCCGCGCGCGGCGGGTGCGCGTAGCCGGGTCGACCTGGGGCAGCAGTGACTGCACGCGGCCTTCGAAGGTCCGCCCTGGCAGCGCCGGGCTCGTCGCCGTCACCGCCATGCCCGGCGCCAGCGCCGCCGCCTGGCTCTCCGGCACCTCGCCCTCGGCCCACACACTGGCGGTGCCCTGCAGCCTCAGCAGCGGCATGCCCGCCATCACCGTCGTGCCCTCACGCACCGGCAGCTCCGTCACGACGCCGTCGATCGGCGCCTGGATCGTCACCTGCGCCAACACCCTGCGCTCGAGCGCCACGCGCCCGATCAGTGCTTCGCTCATGCCCACCTGCCGCATGCGGGCCAGCGCTGCATCGCGCAAGGTATCGAGGCCATCGCCGCGCATGGCGATCAAGGCCAGGTACTCCTCCTGCGCCGCGACCCAGTCGGGCACGTACAGCTCGACCAGCGGCGCGCCGGCGCGGACCTTGTCGAAGAGCGCCCGGACATGCAGCTTCTCGACGAAGCCCATCGCGCGTGCGGCCACGACCTGCTGCAGGCGTTCGTTCCAAGCCACGTTGCCGACCGCGGCCACCTCGGGTGCGAGCGTGCCCTCGACCACCGGCGCGGCGCGCAGCCCGAGGTTGCGCTGCATGCGCGGGCTGACGCTGACGGTCGACGCATCGGCCTGGTCGCCACCGGCGTAGCGCGGCACCAACATCATGTCCATGAACGGCGACTTGCCCGGCGCCTCGAAGTTGCGGCCAGGCACCATCGGGTCGTGATAGTTCAGGATCCGCAACCCGGTGACCGGGTCTGTGTCGCCGGCCTTCAGTCCGTCGCGGACGTGGCGCCGCGTGGCCTCCTCGCCTTGTGGGATGGTCCACTGCGAAGGGTCGGCCGGCGCCGCAGCGATCGCCGCCGGCGACGCCATCATCGCCATGCCCTGATGCATGCCCAGCCACCAGGCGGCCACGACGAGTCCCGCCGCAGCGGCCAATGCCGCGGCTGCGTAGACGAGAGTGCTGCGCTTCATCGTGCGTCTCCTGCCGCGGGGATCAAGGTGTCCAGCGCGGCCCAGACTCGGGCCGCGTCGAGTTCGATGTCGATGCGCTCCATGCGCAGCGCCAGCGCGGAGCGGCGCGCGTCGAGCACGGCGCCGAGCGGGACCGTGCCGCCGCGGTAGGCGGCCAGCACCGCCTCCACGCGCTGCTGCGCCAACGGCTCGCGCTCGCGGTCAATCAGGGCCAGTCGCGCCAGCGCGGCACGCCAGCCGTCGATCCAGCCTTCGACCATCGCCAGGACCTGACGTTCGAGTTCCACGCGTTCTGCCCGCAGCGCGTCGGCCTGCGCCAGACTGGCGGCGAGCTCGCGGTCCTGGCGCTGCGGCCGGTCCCACGGCAGCGGTACCGACACGCCGATCGACACCATGTTCGAGTAGCGGCTGCCGCGCTGGCTGAACATCAGCTCGGCGCTCCAGTCGGGCTCGCGCTCGGCTCGGGCAACCGCGGCGGCGGAAACCGCCACGGCCTCGCGGGCCGCCAACTGCGCCAGACCGGGATGTTGCGCCAACTGCGCCGCCAAGGGTCGATCGACGAGCCCGTGCCGGTCCATGGTGGGCGCGTCGGCAAGCGGCCGTTCGACCGGTTCATCCGTCCACCGGGCCAGGTTTCTCCGTGCCGTGGCAACTGCCGCCTCGGCCGCGAGCAGCGCCTGATCGATCTGCACGACCGCGTCACGCGCCACGAGCACGTCGGCACTGCTGCCTCGGCCCGCGCGCTGCGCTGCCGCCGCGGCATCGACCTGAAGCAGCGCTTCGCTGCGTTGGGCCTGCAGCAGCGCCAGGCGCTGCTCGGCCGCCCGCCGCTGGAACCAGGCCAGCGACACCTCGCGCCGCACATCGTTCGCCCGCAGGGTCTGCTCGGCCTGCTCGGCGTCGGCCTCGCGCAGGTAGCGGTCGGCCCGGGCCTGACGCTTGTCCTCGCGCGTGAAGGTCTGCATCAGCGACACCGAGCGCATGGTCATGAAGTCGCGTGTGGTGCTGAAGCGGTCGGGGCCGTCTGCGGGCAGGTTGACGAGCGAAAGGCTCAGCACGGGGTCGGGACGCTGGGCAGCAGCCACGGCCTTCTCGCGGGCTGCGCGTGCACGCAGGTCCGCGGCGGCCGGCGCCGCCGCCCGGGCGACGGCACGCTGCTGGGCTTCGGCCAGCGAGAGCGGAGTCAAGGACGCGCCTGACGCGGGCCAGGCGATGAGAAGCAGGGCAAGCGCGGAAACTCCGCTGGCACCGCTGGACAAGCGGGGCAACCTCAGCATGGAAAACCTCCGGAGGGCGCGGCCGCAGAATGGTGCGGACCGCACGCATGAACTGACTGACCCACTGCCCAAGGCACTGGGTCACCGACGTACGCACGCAACGTGCGTGCTAGGGTCAGCCCAGTGCCGGAGGTCGCCAGGACCCAGCGATGGGCACGGGCGGAAGCCAGGCCTTGTACGCGCGCGGCAGCACCGATGTGCCGGGCGGTCTGGCATCGATCGAGACAGAACCGGGCATCGCCGCGGTGAAGCCGCAGTCGAATTGGGCCTTGCAGGCCTTGCCGGTCGTGGCGAAGGTCAGGAGATCCTGACAGCAATCGGGCAGTTCGCCGAGCAGAGCCTCGCCTGCCTCCAGCGCCGCCTGCATGTGCTCCTCCATCGGGCACGGTGCCTGATGGAGGGGCGGCACTGCCCCGGCCTGCAGCACGAGGCCGAGGCACAGAAAGATGGCAAGCAGCCTCTTCAGCATGGGCGGAAGTCTATGCGGTACGGCGCCGCGTTGCCCAGACCCATCGGCACGCGGTCTCATTCGGTGCGGCTGCGGTACCGTCGAACTCCGGCCTCAGTTCGGTTCCTCCAGACGACGTCGGCGAGCGATGATCGTGGCGAAGCGCTTGTTCGTCCCCGATTCAGCAGAGAAGTCCTGGTAGACCTCGGATTCGATAGGCCAGCCGGCGAAGTGGTCGACCAACTGGTCGTGCGCGAACAGGCAGTGTTCGGAGGGATCGAACATGTCCATGTAGCTCGTGCCCTCGATCAGCACGTTGACGACAGCGACGCCACCAGGCCGCAACGCTGCCTTGAGTTGTCCCAACTGGGCAAATGCAGTCGGGCAGTCGAAGAACATCAGCAGGCCGATACAGACCACGGCGTCGAACTTGCCGCGAATGACGTGCGTCCTGAGGTCTGCTTGCGTGGCGTTGATCGGCAGTGATTCGGCACGTGCGATCCGGCGGAGTTGGTTGATCGCCGCCGCGCTGGCGTCCAACGCTCGGACGCGGCAGCCCTGGCGTGCAGCGGCCAGCGACAGGTTGCCCATCCCGCAACCGTAGTCGAGCATGCTGCCGCACAAATGGGGCAGCGCCATCTGCTCGAACGGATTGAGCAACGATCCGCCGCCTCGATCTGACGCCGGAACTGGGCGTCAAAGAAGGCCACGCTGGTGTTCGGCTGCATGCCGAGACTCTACGCCTGCCAAGGCATCACCGACGCGCGCATGACCTCGAGCTTGGCGTGGCCGCACTCGAGGCAGGTCAGCAGGCTAAAACGGGGCGCCATGTTGGCCGCTGTCGCCGTGAGCCTGACGGTAACGCTCGCCTGGCGGACCACCGTCGTCGCGATACGGCCGATGGGGCACGTCGAGGCAGCAGCCCACCGCATCGCAGCGGGCGACTACGGACGGCGCGTCTCCATGACGGGAGCGCGGCGATCTGTTTGCCAAGCCCATGGCTCCCAAGGAGATGCGGCGATTTTCGAACACGTCCGAGAACGCGCCGCAGCCGCTCATCGCCGCCTGAGCGTCCTGCGGCCGGGGCAGGCTGCGTAAGAATCCGGCGTGTCGCTTCGTCTATGCGGTCATCGACCGCGCGAGGAATTGGTATGCAGCGATCCAGCGCCGCCAGCGGCAAGGGGCAAGGGTTCCATTTCTTCGGGGGCTGGCGCCGACGCCATGGAGCGCACGTCCGGGTGAACGGCAAGCCGGTGTACGTTGAATGGTCGGCCGCCGCCCAGGCTGCGCTGGACCGCCGCGAGCTCCCCCTCACCGTGGAACTCGAGCTCTACTTCTCCTGCCTCGTCAAGAAGTTCGTGCATTTCCACGAGTCAGCGCCCGCGGGCGATTCCATCACAGTGACCGAACAGCTTAGGCTGGTGTTCCGCCCGGTCACCTCCTCGGCCTGCTCGATGGACCTGGCCGATCGCCTCGGGCGGCAGCCCGAGGTGGATCTTGCTGGCCCGATCGTGAGCAAGCTGGCGCCCAGGCGCGTATGGATCGACCATCGGCGTGGCAGCTGGCACGGGGAGTACTGGCTGTGACGCCGACGGTCACGGCATCCGCTCGCCGTCGATGTCTTCAAGCATCGGCGCTTGTGTTGGCGGCTCTCGGATTGGCCGGCCCGATCGTGAAAGCTCAAACGTCGGACGCAGCGGCGCAGAGGTATCCCGATGTCGTCGCTGTCCAGGTCCGCGCGAGCGGGTCGGGCCGCTTCGACTTCGACGTTACCGTATCCTCGTCCTACGACACGCCTTCGCGCTATGCCGATGCGTTCCGCGTGACCTCCACCCGTGGCGCTGTCTACGGCGAGCGCAGGCTGCTGCATGACCACGCCGGGGAGCAACCCTTCACCCGCGACCTGCACGGCGTCACCATTCCAGCCGGAACGCGCACCGTCGTGGTCCAGGCCCGCGACAGCCGCTTCGGCTACGGCGGCAAGGTGGTGCAGGTCGCGCTTCCGGGGCGCCACTGAGTCCGGTTCCGACAGTCGGGCGCGCCCGAGCTGCCGCCCGACCTCCAGGCCCGGAGCGGCCGGCGATGGACCGCTGAATCAGGCCGCGATCACTGCTTGTGCAGGGTCGCGATCAAGGGGCACGACAGCTTGCCCCGCCTCGTGCCGCAGCCACTGACGAGGCCAGCCAGCGCCGACTCGATCCGGCGCAAGTCCTTCAGCTTTTTGCGGACGTCAGCGAGCTTGCCCTCGGCAAGTTGGCGCGCTTCATCGCAATGCGTGCCGTCGTCAAGCTTGAGCAGGCTTGCTACTTCGTCGAGGCTGAATCCCAGGCGCTGTGCAGCCTTCACGAACTTCACGCGGGCGACGTCCTCCGCCTCGTAGCGCCGAATGCTGCCGTAGGGCCGGTCGGGCTCGGGCAGCAAGGCCCTGCGCTGGTAGAAGCGCACGGTCTCCACGTTCACCCCGGCTGCCTTGGCCACAGCCCCGATCGTCAGGCCGTTCATCGGGTGGTTCTGATCGCGTTCCATGCCGCTTGACTCCGTACGTGAGTACGGAAATAAGCTTACGCCAACGTCTCGAGACTTGCCTAGCGAAGTGCATGACTGAAACACCGACGACCGGGCGTGGCGCCCTCTTCACCGGCGGGTTGGCCGCGATACTGGCGTCCACCTGCTGCCTGGGCCCCCTGGTGCTGGTCACCCTGGGCTTCAGCGGCGCCTGGATCGGAAACCTCGCGGTGCTCGAGCCCTATCGGCCGATCTTCGTCGGTGCCGCGCTCGTCGCGATGTTCTTCGCATGGCGACGCATCTATCGGCCAGCGTTGGCCTGCAGGCCCGGCGAGGTCTGCGCCGTTGCGCAGGTGCGGTCCGCCTACAAGGTCCTCTTCTGGATCGTCGGCGCGTTGGTGCTGATTGCGCTGGCCTTTCCCTACGTCCTTCCGTTGTTCTACTGATCCGGAGTTCTCGATGAAGAAGCTGTTCCTGACCGCCATGCTCGCCATCGCCGCCGCTGCGCAGGCGGTACCGCAGATCGTGACGCTCGACGTGCCCGGCATGACCTGCGCGGCCTGTCCGATCACGGTCAAGAAAGCGATCTCGAAGATCGACGGTGTGAGCAAGGTCGAGGTGAGCTACGAGAGGCGCCAGGCCGTGGTGAGCTTCGACGACGCCAAGGCCAGCGTGCATAAGCTGACCGAGGCCACAGGGAACGCCGGCTACCCGTCCACCGTCAGGCGCTGAACCGCAGCAGCGGTGAGGAGGCCATCATGTCGGTCGGGCAGCGATGGTCGCGGTCTCCCAGTGTGACTTGCTCGCACCGTCAATCCGGCGCCGCGGCGTCGAGGGCTGCGACGTCCCAGCCAGGCGATCCTGAAAGCGCAGTGCCAGTTCATGGTGAAAGCGATCCCATGACTGAACTCGTGATTAGCGGCATGACCTGCGACGCGTGCGCCACACGGGTCCTTCAGGCCTTAGAGAGTGTCCTCGGCGTGCGATCCGCGAAAGTGTCCTACCCCATGGGCACAGCCAAGCTCGTGCTTGCCCCGGACACACCGTTGACGGCACTCGTGTCGTCCGTCACCGCGCTGGGCTACAGGGCCCGTGTCGCAGACGGGAAGGCCGTCCGTCCGCGTGACAGCCAGCTTGACCAGGCGCGCCACAGTCTCGACGATGGCCGAAAGGTGCACGGCGGGGACCAGGCGCTGCACGTCGCGGTCATCGGCAGCGGCGGCGCCGCGATGGCCGCGGCGCTGAAGGCAGCCGAACGCGGCGCACGCGTGACGCTCATCGAGCGCGCCATGATCGGCGGCACCTGTGTCAACGTGGGTTGCGTGCCGTCGAAGATCATGATCCGCGCGGCGCACGTGGCGCATCTGCGGCGCGCGAGTCCGTTCGACGCGGGGATCGCCGCGGACAGGCCCGTCATCGACCGGGCTCGCCTGCTCGCGCAGCAGCAGGCCCGCGTCGACGAACTGCGGCATTCGAAGTACGAGGGCATCCTCGAGCGCACGCCGGCGATCGCCGTGCTGCGCGGTGAGGCGCGCTTCAAGGACGGCGGCCATCTCGTCGTCAAGCTTGCCGAAGGCGGCGAGTGCGAACTGGCTTTCGACCGCTGCCTGATCGCCACCGGTGCGCAGTCGACGGTCCCACCGATTGCCGGCTTGAACGACACCCCGTTCTGGACCTCCACGGAAGCGCTGGCCAGCGACGTTGTCCCGCCGCGCCTGGCGGTGATCGGTTCGTCGGCGGTGGCCATGGAACTCGCGCAGGCCTTTGCGCGGCTGGGCAGCAGGGTCACGGTGCTCGCGCGCCATACGCTGTTCTTCCGCGACGACGCCGCGATCGGCGAGGCCCTGACGGCGGCCTTCCACTCCGAGGGCATCACGGTGCTCGAACACACACAAGTCAGCCGGGTGAACCACAGCGACGGCGAGTTCGTTCTCGCGACCGATGGCGGTGAACTGCGAGCCGACAGTGTGCTGGTGGCCACCGGCCGCACGCCTGCCACGCATGGTCTAGGGCTCGATGCGGCAGGCGTGGCTGTCGACGCGCAGGGTGCGATCGTCGTCGATGCGGCGTTGCGCACGACCGTGGCGAACATCTACGCCGCCGGTGACTGCACGGGCAAGCCGCAGTTCGTCTACGTGGCCGCCGCTGCCGGCACTCGCGCGGCGATCAATATGACCGGGGGAGCGGCTGCACTCGATCTCAACACAGTGCCGGCCGTGGTCTTCACGGACCCGCAGGTGGCCACCGTCGGGTTGACCGAATTCGAGGCGCGCGCCAAGGGCATGGACGTCGACTCGCGAACGCTGACTCTGGACAACGTGCCGCGCGCGCTGGCCAACTTCGATAACCGCGGTTTCATCAAGCTGGTGGCCGAGGCGGGCAGCGGTCGGCTGCTGGGTGTGCAGACGGTCGCGCCCGAGGCGGGCGAACTGATCCAGAGCGCTGCACTTGCGCTGCACGCGCGCATGACCGTGCACGACCTGGCCGATCAGCTGTTCCCGTACCTGACGATGGTCGAAGGGCTCAAGCTTTGCGCACAGACCTTCACCAAGGACGTCAAGCAACTCTCGTGCTGCTCCGGCTGACGGGCGTATGGTGCGCGCCGACGCGAGTCCGAAGGCTGCGAGCGGGCACACCGCGCGGCAACGCATGGCCGCCTGCCCGCTCGCGGCGTTGGCCGCTGCGACCTGTCCTTGCCACTTGTCGATCTGGATCGCCGTGCTTGCCGCACTTCGCCCCGCGAGTTCCTCGGCGAGCACTGGCGGATTGCGGTCCTGGCGCTGACCAGCCTGTTCGTTGCGTCGGCGGCCGGTACGGTACGGGTGTTCAAGCGCAAGGGGCGACCACGTGTGGTTCGCAGCGGCCCGATGACGCGCACGGCCAAAGGTCACACCGGGCAACCGTAGGGGGCCAACCGTCAGGACGTGGCCTGTTACGCGCTGGGCATGACGTCCGGGCCGGCTGAGGGTGCGAGCAACGGCACTGAAGGCGCCGCTGCTGAGCATACCCGCGCCTCGTCAGCGCAACGCGCCGTCGACGAAGGCGGCAAGCGCCTGTCGTGGTAAGGCACCGGCCTTGGCCGCCAGCACTTCACCGTCGCGGATCACCATGAGCGTCGGCAC
This sequence comes from Rubrivivax albus, assembly GCF_004016515.1. Lineage (GTDB taxonomy): Bacteria > Pseudomonadota > Gammaproteobacteria > Burkholderiales > Burkholderiaceae_C > Rubrivivax > Rubrivivax albus. Next base: position 72,839 of record NZ_SACT01000007.1, on the reverse strand, counting down.
ACTTCGAATGCCGACTTCCCGTGCCAGTTCGGCGAAGTGGCCGACGTCGATCTTGAGCACTTTAAGGTTGGCGGCACGTTCCGCCGCAAATCCCTCCAGCACGGGGGCGAAAGCCTGGCAGGGACCACACCAGGTGGCCGCGAAGTCGACCAGGACCGGCGTGCCGGTGGCACCGAGCAGTTCGCGTGCCTGCTGGGTGCTGTCGGGTTCAATGACGTGGGACATGGATTTCCTCGCCGGTGGGTCGGCCCTATGGCCTCGGACATCTTCGCCGTTGGTCGTCGACATTCAGGCCGGCATCCGATCATGCATGGGCCAGCGGCGAACCGGACTGCGCATGAGGACGAACTCCTCGGCGGCTGTCGGGTGGATGGCCATGGTTCGGTCGAAGTCGCGCTTGGTGGCGCCGGCGACCATGGCCACCGCCAGGCTCTGCACGATCTCCGGCGCGTCAGCGCCCAGCATGTGGACACCGAGCACGCGGTCGTCGAGGCCGTCGACCACCAGCTTCATGTACGTCCGTTCCTCGCTGCCGGCGAACGCGGTCTTCATGGGGCGGAAGTCGGCTTCGTAGACGTCGACCGGGCCGCGCTGGCGGGCGGCTTCCTCGGTCAGGCCGACGGTGGCCAGCGAGGGGTCCGTGAACACGGCGCTGGCGATCGTGCGGTGGTCCACGCGCGTGGGTCGGGCACCGAACTCGGTGTCGGCGAAGGCGCGCCCTTCGGCGATCGCCACCGGCGTCAGGTTCATGCGCTGGGTGACGTCACCGACCGCCCAGATGCCTGGCGTGCTCGTGCGGCTGTCGGCGTCGACGGCGATGGCACCGCGTTCGTCGGTGCGCACGCCAGCCGCGGCAAGCCCCAGGCCATCGGTGGCCGGGTGGCGGCCCGTGGCGTTCAGCGCAGCGCCGGCACGAAGCACGGTACCGTCGCTTCGCAACAGGCGGAAGCCGTCGGCGTCGCGCGTCAACGACGCGAGCGCCACGCCGCCAGCGAGCGTGATGCCACGCTGCTGCAGGGCCAGGGCCAGCCGCTCGCGCAGGCCGGTGTCGAACCCGCGCAAGGGCAGCGCGTCGCGGAAGGCCAGCGTCACCGGGCAGCCCAGGCCTTGCAGGATGCTGGCGAACTCCACGGCGATGTAGCCACCGCCGATCACCAGCAGATCGGACGGCAACGCGCTGAGGTCCAGCACGTCGTTCGAGGTCATGGCCTCGGCGAGCCCCGGTATCGCATCGCGTGACGGCGCGCCGCCCGTCGCCACCAGAATACGGGGCGCCTGGAGAACCTTTGCGCCGACGCGGACCGCAGCTTCCGACTGCAGTTCGGCGTGCCCGCGCACCAGAGTGACGCCAGCCTCGGCCAGCATGCGCCCGTACAAGGTCTCGAGCCGTTCGGTTTCGGCTGCCTTGGCCCGAGCCCAGTGCCCCATGTCGAAGCGGGGAAGGTCCACCGTCCAGCCGTAGGCCCGGGCCTCGGCGATGCCGCGGCCGTGGGCGGCGGCGTACATCATCAGCTTCTTGGGCACGCAGCCGCGGATGACGCAGGTGCCGCCGACACGCCCGGCCTCGACGATCACCACGCGGGCGCCGTGGGCCGCGGCACGGCGTGCCGCGGCGACACCGCCGGACCCCGCGCCAACGACGATCAGATCAAATTCATGTCCCATGCAGCGGTTCCGTGGGTGAGGTGTCAGGCGTTTCGTGTCGCGCCGGATGCTGGTGCAACGTGCCAACGGCACACGTCCGGCCGCCAGCTTCGCCGTATCGACCCGTGCCGGCGGTGACAGGACGACCTGCGCTCACCAGCCCTTGCGGCGACGCCAGTGACTTGGTCGTGCAGTGGTCCGCATTCATTACAGGACCACCCTGCCGCCGACGACCGGTCGTGTCATGCGGCATCGACAGCGGCCAGTTGCTGCAACCCGTGCAGGACGGATGGCGGCATGCTTGCCGTGCCGCTGAGCCCACCCGCCAGGGCCGTACGGATCAACTGCGATGCGACAGCGGGCTGGGGCAGCACCGGGCCGGCGAAGAGCGGCCGGTCACCGGATGCGATCACCAACGTCGGAAAGTCCACGACGTCCAGGTCGTCCAGCAGCGCGGCGTGGTCCTCGACATCGACCCAGACGAAACGTGCCGTCGGAAACTCGGTGCGCAGGTGTTGGAAGGTCTCGACATAGGCGTCGCAGGTTCGGCACCAGGCCGCGCAGAGGCAGGCCACCAGCACGGTCACTCTGGGGTCGGTCATGGATGCAGTGTCGCCCATGACCCTGCGCGCCGCGCAACGCGGCGGCGATGCCCGACCGTGCCAGCGTCCTGTAAGGGATGGCGCATTGCGCCGACCGATCTTGGATGCGGCCAGGGCGCCGGTTCGGCATGAGGTGTCGAGGGGCGGCCGACAGCGTACCGGGTGGCGCCGAGCCGGACCTTGGGGTCAGCGTGCCCGGATCACTGCAACCATCAAGAGGTGATCAGCATGCGAAGGCGGACGATGACGGCACGGCTGGTCTTTGCCGGCTGGTTGGGGGGCAGGGCCAGCCGCGCGACGGCCCAGGCCGCGTCGAACGAGGCCTACGGCCCAAACGGCTTCGATCTGCGCAACGCGCTGGTTCCCGCCGAAGCGATCGAGCGCGGTGGTCCACCACGCGACGGCATCCCGGCGATCGATGCACCCCGCTTCGTGCCGGCGCGAGACGCCGGTCTCCAGGACCGGGACCGCGTGCTCGGGCTGGCGCTGGACGGCCAGGTGCGGGCCTATCCGGTGCGCATCCTGAACTGGCACGAGATCGTCAACGATCGCATCGGCACGCGCCAGGTCGCCATCACCTACTGCCCGCTGTGCGGCACTGGCGTCGCCTTCGATGCCACGGTCGGTGGCCGGACCTTGGACTTCGGTGTCTCCGGCCTGCTCTACAACAGCGACGTGCTGCTCTATGACCGCACGACGCAGTCGCTGTGGTCGCAGATACTGATGCAGGCCATCACAGGGCCGATGCGCGGCGAGACGCTGCGTCCGTTGCCGCTGGCGCACACGACCTGGGGCGCCTGGCGCCGGCGGCATCCCGCCACCCAGGTGTTGTCCACCGACACCGGCCACCGGCGGAACTACGCGCGCGACCCCTATGTCGGCTACGAGCACGAGGCGCGGCCCATGTTCTCCGTGCAGCACCAGGACGACCGGCTCCCCTCCAACGCCTGGGTGCTGGGCCTGCGCCTGGGTGGCGTGACCCGGGCCTACCCGTTCGACTGGCTGGAGCGGCAGGCCGATGGCAAGGGTCGCTTGCACGACCACCTGGGCGGGCTGGATGTGGTGCTGCACTTCGACCGCACCGCGCGCAGTGCCGAGGTGCGCGACGTCCAGGGGCGGCTGCTGCCGTCGATGTCGGCGTACTGGTTCGCGTGGGTGGCTTTCCACCCGCGCACCGAGCTGATGGAGAGCCCGACGATGGCAGCGCCGATCGCGCCGCCGACGTCAGGGCAGCGCTGAGGCAGACCGCAGGGCGGTCGCCCCGACGGCGGGCGATGCTGCCGTCGCGGGAGCGGTGAACGTTGCGGCGTCGGCGGCTGGCATGGGCCGGCCCAGCAGGTAGCCTTGGACGCAGTCACACCCCGCATCGGCCAGGAGGCTCAGTTCCTCGGGGCGCTCCACGCCCTCGGCCGTGACCTTCAGCTGCAGGCTGCGGGCGAGGTCGACGATGGTGCGAAGCAGGCGCGCCCGGGTGTCGTCGAGGTCGACTTCGGTCACGAAGCTGCGGTCGATCTTCAACTCGTCCACCGGCAGGCGTTGGAGGTAGGCCAATGACGAATAGCCGGTGCCGAAGTCGTCGATCGACCAGCGCACACCGGCCTCGCGCATGCGGCACATGACCTCCAGAACACGGTCGGCGTCCTGCATCAGGCGACTCTCGGTGATCTCCAGGCGCAGTCGGTGCAGCGGGGCCCCCGCTTGCGTCGCGATGCGCCGCACCCGCTGGTCGAAGCCCGGGTCCAGCAGATCGGCCGTGCTGACGTTGACGGCAATGTGCCATGCCGGATGGGTCGGTCGCCAGACCGCCAGCTGCGCCAGCGCCATGGACAGCATGGCGTCGGTGATCAGGCCTACATGGCCGGCCCGCTCGGCGAATGGCACGAACTCCGCGGGCGATATCCAGCCCCACTGAGGGTGCCGCCAGCGCACCAAGGCCTCGAAACCCTCGATCTGCGAGGCACCATGGAGCTGCGACACACATGGCCACTTGGGCTGCAGCCACATCTGAAGTTCGCCCTTGGCGGCGGCGCGGCGCAGGCCGCCGAGCAGGTTCAGCTGCCGCTGGCGCTGCGCCGGGTCGTCCGCCCGGTGCCAGGACCAGGTGCGATGACTCGCCTTCGCGGCGCCAACCGCCTGCTCGGCGTCGCGCAGCAGCCGGTCAGCGTCTGCAGCTGACCCAGTTGTGTCGATCGGGGTCGACAAGGCCAGCCCGGCGACGAACTGCAGGTCCACGCTGCCGGTGTCGGGACCCAGCACCAGGCTGGAAGCCCGTGTCAATGTCTCGGCCTTGGTCTGCACGGCTTCGCTGTCCACGCCACGACCGGCCAGCACGAAGACGCCGCCACCCAGGCAACCCAGCTGCCAATGTTCGCCGTCATGCCCGCTGTCGGATCCTCGATGCGCGCCGTCGGCGACCTGGAGCAGATGATCCGCTGCGGCGCGCAGCAGCCGGTTGCCAGACTCGTAGCCCATCACGTCGTTGACCGCGCTCAGCCGGGCCAGGTCGAGCACGATCACGGCCCTGCCGCTGTCGGCCTGCGCACCCAGGTGGCGGCGGATGGCGGCGCGGTTGGGCAACCCCGTGGTGGCGTCGACGAAGGCGATGCGGCCGACCTCGGCGTCCCTGGCGGCGACGGCATCGGCCATGCCGTTCAAGGCCGTGGCAACGCGTTCGATCTCGCGCGTCGCGCGCAGGTCCGTGCGGGCGTTGTAGTCGCCGGCCGCCAGGCGGCGGGCCATGTCGGCCAGGCGCAGCATGGGCCGAGTGATACCGGTGGTCGAGCGCCAGGCCAGCAGGCCTGCCAGCCCGAGCGCCGCCAGCGACAGCACGGCCAGCTGCCACTCCGCCTGGGAAATGCGCTCGGCCATCTCGGCCTGGCGTGCCGTCAGCAGCCGTTGCTCCTGCGCGCGCAGCGCGCGTGCCTGCTGCATGAGGGCCTCCAGCGACGGCCGCCCGCTGGCGGTGAACAGCGCAGCTGCGCCGCTGGCATCGCCGGCCTCGAGGCGCTCGCCCACCTCCGCAAAGACGGCCCGATACCGATGGCGCGCCTCGTCCACCGCAGCCAGCGCAGCACCCGGCGACCTGGCCGGCGACGCGGTCGGCGACGCGGCAGGCGGGGCGGCCAGTGCGGCCATCAGGCGATCCATGGCAGCCGACTCGGCATCCAGCGCGGGGTAGAGGTGCTCTCGTTCGCTCCGTGGTGCCGTGAGCAGTGCGGCCATCGCCGCGCCGTGTCCCTGGGCATGTTCCACCAGTTCCTGCATGGCCAGCAGGCGCGGCATGCCATGCGTGACCAGATCTGCCGAGACTTGCTGCATCTCGCGCAGGCGGGCGCCGGCCAGCAACACGACGAAAAGCAGCGGCACGAGGACGAGGACGAACCCCAGGCCCAGGCGCAGACCCAGTGCCATCGGGCGACGTGATCTCGGGGCGGGAGGCGGCTGCGACATCTCTTGGAAGCATCGGCCCACCAGCAAGTCGGCCGGCCCTGCCGTCAACTTCGGCCGAGGGGTGGCGGACTTGAGTGCCGTGTGCGCATCGACGCCGGGAACATAGGCCCGGTCATGACGCCATTCAGACGTCACCTCCCGCCGGCTGCTCACCCACGTCGCCAAAGACCTCGGCACCCAGGCTGCGCATCGCCTTGAACTGGCGGTCGACCTCCGAACAGTGGCCGCACAACGACAGGTGCATCTGCAGCAGGGAGCGGTCCAGCAGGCCCAGTGTTTCGTCCAGCGCGCGCGACAGCAGGCGCGAGGCCTCTTCGCACGAGTGCATCAGCTTCATGCCGGTTTCCCCATCGGTGTCCAGTGGGCCTGCATGCACTGGCGCAGCCCCATGCGCGCCCGGTGCAGGATCTGGCGGATGTTGTCCGGGCTCAGGCCCAGCCGTTCGGCGATCTCCGGGTTCTCGAACCCCAGCCACTCGCGCATCACGAACACGCGCCCGGTTTGCGCGGGCAAGTGGTTCAGGCACTCGTCGAGCGTGCGGACCAGCTGGCGCCGCTCTTCGTCGTGATCGGGTCGTGACCAGGCCACTACCGGTTCGGCCCAGCGACCGGCAGCGTCGAACAGCGCGTCGACGTCGCGCTCCAGCGCCTCGTCGTCGGCGTCCAGGCTCACCGTCACGCGGCGCGCGGGCGATCGGTACCAGTCGGCGATCTTGTGCTTGAGGATGCCCATGGCCCAGGTCTGCAACGATGACTCACCGCGGCGCGCGGCGGCAGCCACCACGACCACCATCAAGGTGTCCTGGACGAGGTCCTCGGCCACCGATGTGCTGGCCAGGGCGTGCCTGGCGTGGCGCAACAGCCGCTGGCGAAGCGGTTGAAGCACGGCGTTCGAGAGTTCGCCTTCCGACGTGCGCGTGGATGTCGCTGCGCTCGACGTCACGGTGTCACCTGCGGGCGAGCCAGTGGTCGATGGACAGGCGACCAGGGCCGCGCACCATGAGCCACAACAGCACGGCGGCCCAGACGCCATGCGTCGGGTAGGCACCTGGATAGACGAGAAACTGGATGACCGCGGTCATGCCGAGCAGGCCCAGCGCGGCAAACCTTGTGCCCAGGCCAGCCAGCAGCAGCAGCGGCAGCAGATGCTCTCCGGCCGCGGCCATGACGGCACCGAGCTCGGGGGGCAGCAGGGGCAGCTGATACTCGTCGCGGAACAGGTCCACCGCCGAGGACGACAGGCGTGGCCAGCCCAGTTCGAAGCTGCCGTCGACGATGTCGATCTGAAGCCCCTCGATCTTGGTCTGCCCCGACTTCCAGAACACGGCTGCCACCGAGAACCTGCCCAGCAGTGCCACCGCCGACTCGGGGATGCGCGCCATGAGAGCGTGCGCGCGGGTGATCAGGTCGGTGATCGGTGACGGTGTGGTGCTCATGGTTGTTCTCCGTTGGATTGGATGTGGGTGACCAGGCGATGGCCGACGAGCAGGCCCAGCGGCGCCGCCAGTTCGGCGCCGGCCAGCTGTTCGATGGCGGTGCCCAGCGGCTGGCCCGCGCGCAGCGCCAGGACGAAGGCGGCCGTGGTCGGTGCCACGGGCTGGACCAGCACGGCATCGCCGTCCCGCCACACCAGGGCCTGTTCGGCGTGATCGAGCGTGACGGCAGCGACCGCGGCGTCAATGGTGTCCGGGTTGTCGTGCTGGTGGGCCTGCCAGAGCGACACCAGGGCGTACGCGCTGTGCACGATGGCCAGCGACGGGTGCAGTGACAGGCTGCAGCCCACCAGCCGCGACGGATCCGACAACACCGCTTGCCACGCCTGCGGGGGTACCGGCTCGATGTCAGCGGCGTGGAAGGCACGCACGCGGGCCCGTTCGAGGCGGGCCATGTCCGCTAGGTAGGGCAGGGTGGTTGCGGGCTCGAAGTGATGGACCCAGTCGGCGAAGCCGTCCCCGTAGTCGGTCAGCACGGGCGAGGTTGGCGGCGACTCGCAGATGTACAGGCGGACCATGGCCTCGAAGAATTCACCGCCCACCAACTGTTGCACCACCGGGAAGGTGTCGGCCAGTGCCGCGACCAGGGAGACGACGACGTTGTTGCGGTAGACATCCAGCCGCGGTCCCGGGTCGCTGCCGTTCCACGTGCACAGCCCGGACGGCGGCGGGCAGGCGGGATCCAGGAGCGCACGGGCGAACGCGCGCTGCGTCGGGCGGGCGGGGGTGGTCGTCATGCCAGGCTCCGCACCGGTTGGGGCGCCGGATCACCGACTTGGCCTGCTGCACGCAGCAGCTTGCGGGCCTGTTCGGCCTCGCGCAGCAGGGCGGCCAGCGGTGGCACGTTGTTGTCCCGTTCGATCAGCGTGGGCACGGGCCTGATGCGGGACACGGTGTCGGCAAAGAGCTGCCAGACTTCGTCGCGCACCGGCGAACCGTGGTCGTCGATCAGCAACGGGTCGCCTGCGGCGTCGCGGTCCTGGGCGTGGCCCGCAAGATGAATCTCGCCGACGGCCTGCAGAGGCAGGCTGGCGACCCAGGCCAGAGGGTCCTGGCCGTGGTTCACGGCGCTGACATAGGCGTTGTTGACGTCCAGAAGCAGGCCGCAACCGGTGCGGCGGACGACTTCATGCAGAAATCCGCCCTCGTCCATCGTGGACGCGCTGAACGCGAGGTAGGTGCTCGGGTTCTCCAGCAGCAGGCGTCGCTGCAGGCGATGCTGCACCTGGTCGATGTGGTCGCAGACACGCAACAGCGTCGGCAGGTCGTAAGGCAGTGGCAGCAGATCGTTGAAGAAGTGGCCGCCGTGGCTGGACCAGGCGAGGTGCTCGGAGAACCAGCGCGGCTCGAAGCGTCGCAGCAAGGCCGCGAGGCGATCAAGGTGCGTCGCGTCCAGCGGTGCATCGCCGCCAATGGACAGGCCCACACCGTGGATCGACAGCGGCCAGCGCTCGCGCACCCATTGCAGGTGCGCGGGGAACGGGCCGCCGGCGACCATGTAGTTCTCGGCGTGCACTTCGAAGAAATCCACCGCCGCAGGGCCTTGGCGCAGCGCCCCGAGGTGCTGCGGCTTCAGGCCGACGCCGGCCAGGACGGCGGTGGTCGTCATGATCGGCGCGACCGCTCAGGAGCGATCAGCCCTTCTTCTCCTCCTTGAAGGCCGCCAGCTGGCCAAAGCCCGTGGAGGACGTCTTCGAAGCCGTCTTCTCGCAGGTGCCCTTGGCCACGAACGACCAGGCGTTGCCCTGGTAGTCGCGCACCGAGGTGCCGGCGCAGGTGGTGCCGGGGCCCGCGGCGCAGTCGTTCTTGCCCTTGAGGGCCACGCCGTAGCACTTCTCCTTGTCGGCGCCCTGGGCCTGGGCCGGCGCGTGGGCCAGGGTCAGTGCGGTGCCGAGTGCGAGCGCGAGCGCGGCGGCGGTAGCTTGGGTCGAGAGGGTCTGGGACATGGGACAGCTCCTGGAAACATGCGGTGTGAATCGGATCCGTCGCCGCGCCGGAGGCGGCTGCGACGACACCGGTTCAGTCGTCCCTGACCCCGCAAGGCTTACAGGCTGCGGTCCTCGTGCAAACCCGGGGCCGGCGTCATGGACGCGGCCAGGCGTCGCTGCTCCTGGCGCGCTGCGCTGTAGCTGGCCACGCACAGCGGGACCACATAATTCATCACCACTTTCCAGGCGCTGACAGGCTCGCCGGCCCACCACGGCGGACCGTTGTTCACGGCATTGAGCACGGTGCCCACGACGGCCGCAATGCGCAGGGCCGCCTTCAATGCCGGCGGGCGCAGCATCAGCGCCCACAGACCGGGGGGGCGCACGGAAGAAGCCATGTTCCTGCCGCCTGACGCCATGTTCCGCGTGGGCAGATCAGGCGAAATGGGCCCGCAGCGCGGCCATCGCCACCTGACGTCCCGCCCCCGGCGACAGGTCATCCTTGCGCAGGAACAGGAAGACACCGGAGCGCGTGTGACCACGGGCGGCGGCCAGGTAGTCGGCGGCGCCGGTGATCACCGGCTGGTGCACCAGGGCCTTGACCGCCTGCTCCACCGCCAGCCGCATGAAGCGCGCATCGGTCATGCCGGCAAAGGCCACCGGCACGTTCGGCTGCTTTTCCCGCACCCAGCGGAACACGGCCTCGGCGTCACCCTCGACGTTCGAGCTGACGGCGGTGGAGATCACGATGCCCTGCGCCGGCCGGCCCAGCTCCTCCAGCAGCTGCACCTTGGACTCGGGCTTCACGGGGCTGAAGCCGGCCTCGAGGAGGAACGGCCTCATCTCGTTGACGATGAAGGCATGCGGACGGGCGAGCAGGATGCGTTGGGACATGGGGACAGGTCTCCATATGAAGGTCGGGGGGCGGGCGGCGAGCCGGCCGCCTCAGACCCATCGGCCCTCCTTGGATATCGGCGGGTTCGCGTTGGACTTGAGGCCGGCGGAAGTGGGAGCGATGCCGGCGGCAGGCCGGCGCGGGGTCAGTTCCGGGTGTCACCCGGCAAGTGCTCGTCACCCGGCATCTCGCCCGCGGCGTACCGCCGGAACATGTTGTGCATGGTGCCCATCTGGGCGCGGAAACGGGAGCAGCCCCTGCACATCATCAAGTGGGTGCGAAGGGCCAGCCGCTCTCGCAGGCCCAGTGGTCGATCCAGTTCCTGTGAACACAGCGCGGTGACTTCGCGGCAGCTCAGCATGCGGCGTCTCCCGCGTGCGCTGCCACCGGCTGGATACAGCTTCGCAGCTTCATGCGCGCACGGTGCAGGATGACATGGCAGTTGCCGCTGCTGATGTCCAGGCGCGCGCAGATCTCCGCGACTTCGAAGCCGAGCAACTCACGCATCATGAACACCTTGCCTGTCGCTGCAGGCAGCAATTGCAGGCACTGTTCGAGGGCCTGCCAGAACTGGCGATGGGCCATCGCCGCCTCCGGGTCCGGCCACTCCGCGGGTCGGTGCATCGGTTGCCACTGACCTGAGCGCTGGAAGAGCTGGTCGAGGCCTTGCTGCCAGTCGGCCTCGTCCTCCGCATCCAGCAAGGCAGAGAAGCTCACCGTGCGCTGGTCACGGCGGATGTGGTCGACGATGCGATGACGCAGGATCGCGAAGACCCAGGTCTTCAGCGACGACTGGCCGGCGAAGGATGTCGACTGCCGCCATGCCGCTTCGATCGCTTCCTGGACCACATCTTCGGCTGCAGCGGCATCGCGCAGCTGCAGGCGCGCGAATCGGAGCATGTCTCCGCGCAGCGCCGACAGCGCCGCACCATCGAAAGTCGGGGCGGACGGTGTGGGTGCAGGCGCGGCGCGGGGAGGCGATGATCGGGTCACGGTAGCGGTCGAGCGGGCGAGGCGTCGCGCCGGACTGTACCGCGGCGGGTGGTCCACCCGCCGTCGAACGGCCGTGTCGGCCCGTGGCAGTGGCAGCCGGAGGGTGGTCAGGGTGCGCACAGGTGCTCCAGATGGGCCAGGTCGGCAAGCCAGTCGACCTCCAGTCGGCTGAGCACTTCCAGCTTCGTGTCGGACAAGGGATCGTCGGCATGGCAGCGGCTCAGTCGGCCGTCCCGCCGTGCCAGCAGGGTGGCCACGGCCGGGCGATACAGGCGCAGGAACGACACCAGCCAGCGGTTGACGTCGGTGTAGCCCGATACAGGTCCGGGCTGGAAACGGTCAACCATGCGCAGCGTCTGCGCGGCGTTGAACCAGCCACCGTCGGTCACCCAGCGATTGACAGTGAACAGGCTCAGCGGCACCCCACGGTCGTCCAGGCCGATGGCCAGCAAATGACTGGCGCCGCCCGCCGGCGCGCGGCGCGCACGGTGACGCCATCGCCTGCCATCGGCGCGTGCGTGCCAAAACAGGTGCAGGTGCCCGTGCTCGCGGTCGCCATGCCGATGGGCGTGATAGAAGTACTGCGACCCCGAGTCGGTGTCCACCACATCCGTGGCCGGATAGTGGGCGTCGCGGTGCATGGCCTGCCCGCGCACCCAGGCCTGGATGGGAGACCCGAAGCGACGGGTGACCACGCGGAAGGCGGCCACGCCGGCGCGTGCTTCTTGCCAGACCTGCTGCAGCTGGCCAGCGTCCAAGGTGCGCCAATGCGCTTGCAGGGCTGTCGACGCGTTCCCCGCGCGGCCGCCGGGCCGCGTGGCGCTGGTGTTGGGCGTGTCTGCCGGGTTCATCCGGTGTGCCCGCAGCCGCGAAGCGACGGCAGCCTCAGGCGCCTGTCCGAGCGCACGGGCATCCCCGATGGCGACCGAGGGGCGTGGTCACTGCTTGGCCTTGCAGGCGCCGCACTTGGCCTTGCAGGCACCGCACTTGGCCTTGCAGGCACCGCACTTGGCCTTGCAGGCACCGCACTTGTGCATGGCGGCATGGGTGCCGCACTTGCGGCCGGCGCAGCCCATCATGGCGCAGCCGCCCAGGGCGGCTGCGGTGACGACGGCCGACGCCACGGTGCGGCTCAGGCTGGCGGAAAGCGAATGTCTCATGGTCCGGGTCTCCTCGAAAGTCCCGGGCAGGGTTGCCGCGACATGCGGGCCCGCCCGCGATTTGGACGCGAACACCCCGACATTCATTACAGCCGGCGCTGCGCCGGGGCAGGCGTAAGGCCGGGGCCGGGCGGAGCGACCAAGCACTGAGCCCCCGCATGACCCACGCTGGGGGCCAGAGCAAGGAGACCGTACCCATGCCTCAGGCCTTCGCCTGGCTCCACCTGCCGGACACGCCGATGGCGGGCCGGCTTCGCGCCGCATTGATGGCCGCCGACATCCTGCCGCAGGTGCTGCACGCCGACACCGGGGCCTGGCAGCGACAACTCGAACCCCTGGCGCAGGGCGCGCCAGGCGCCGTGGTCTTCGACGTGACTGCCGACCCGATGGTCCCTGGCCGTCCGTTGGAGCGCGCGGTTCGGACGATCCCGGAGTCGGTGCGGCGCCGGACGTGGCTGACGCGATTCGGGGGCGGGCACGTGTCGGCTGCCGACCGCGATTGGGTTCAGGCCCTGGGTTTCGCGGGGCTGCTGGCGGACCTGGGCCACGGTGCGGCGGGCGCGGACCTGCAGGCCTGGGTGGCGGCAGTGGCCGGGCATTGCGCCGTGGCGCCGCCCACGGCCGCGACCCTGACGCGATTCGTGCAGGTGATGCGGCCCGCATCGGCCGCCACCGACGCGCGTGGGCTGGTGCATGCGCTGACCGGCCAGAACCCGGAGGCGGTGGCCGCGCTGTGGCTGAACGATCTGCCCGTGGCCGACCGTCGATACCACCTGCGGACGTGGCCGCGCTGCCTGCTGGGCAGCGAGGCGGTCGGGCACATCACCCGCCTGCACGACCTGGGGCGTGGCGACGCGACCGCCCTGGGCCAGGCCATGGGTGCCTTGGGTCTGCTGAGCCATGTGACGCAGGAGCATCCGTTCCAGGACGCGGATCTGTTCTATCGCCTGGCCTGGTCGCCGGGCGCCGATGCGGTGCCACTAGAGGCGGTGTACGCCCATCTGCGCGACCCCGATGTGCTGCCGGCCCGAACCCGTTCGCACCTGGGGCACGACTACGCCGAAAGCTGGGTCGGCCGTGACGCGGTAGACCGGGTGGTCGAACGTTGGTCGGTGGACCGGATCGACGCCTGGATCGTGCTGCAGCGGCTGATGGCCTGGGGCTGCTTCGACCACGTGCTCGCGGCCAGGCCGTTCGGCGACGGCGAGTACTTCTTCCGCTGGAGGCCGGGGCCATGAGGTCGATCGGTGGGCGGCTGGCGGCCTGGATCGGAGCGCAGCTCGGCCGCTACCTGAGTGCCGTTCGCCATGTCCACGGCACGGCCACGCCGGCCGATCCGGCGGCGCTGCTGGCCAGCCTGCGGCCATGCGACGTGCTGCTGGTGGAGGGGCAGACCCGCGTCAGCACGGCCATCAAGTACCTCACGCAAAGCACCTGGTCGCACGCGGCCCTGTACGTCGGCCCGGCGCTGGACCGGCAGGACGCGCAAGGGCGCCGCTGCCTGTTCGTCGAAGCCGACATCCGTGACGGTGTGCGCGCCGTGCCGATCGACGAGTTCGCGGGACTGCACTGCCGCATCTGCCGGCCAGCCAGCCTGCGCGAGCACGAAACTGCGGCCGTGACGGGTTACGTGATCGAGCGCATCGGCATGCGTTACGACCTAAAGAACGTGTTCGATCTCGCGCGCTACCTGCTGCCCACGCCGCCGGTGCCCACGCGCTGGCGCCGCCGCATGCTGGCGCTGGGCAGTGGCGACCCGACACGGGCGATCTGCTCGACGCTGATCGCGCAGGCCTTCCAGTCGGTGCGCTATCCGATCCTGCCGGACGTGCGCAGCGTGCCCTCGACGGACCCGATGTGCCCCGGCTGCATGGACGAGATCCTGCACGTGCGCCACCACAGCCTCTTCGTGCCACGCGACTTCGACGTGTCACCGTACTTCGCGATCGTCAAGCCGACGCTGCGGGCGGATTTCGACCACCACGGTCTGACTTGGGGCGACGCCGCGTCGGGCGAATGACGTCGGCGCCGCCCCGATGGTGTCCCGGGGCGGGCCGCGAGGGGCCCGCCCGGGTGATGCCCATCAGAAGCTGTGCTTGATGCCGAACGCGTACGCGGTGTTGTCGGTCTTGCCGTCTTCGCGTCCCTGGCCCACATCGGCGTACAGATTGGTGCGCTTGCTCAGCGGCAGCTTGTAGCCGGCGCCGATCTTGCGCTGGCTGTTTGCGTCGCCATCGGGATCGAAGACGCCCCAGGCCAGGTAGGCCTCGCCCGGCCCCAGCTTTGCGGTGGCCGCCAGGGAATAGGCGTCGTTGTCCTGGGTCCCGCCGCCGGTCTCGGCGCGGGCCAGGTAGGCCATCACCTTGTACCCACCGAAGTCCCAGCTCGCGCCCAGGTTGGCCAGCGTGTCGCCGTCGTTGGCGGCCGGGCCGCCACTGATGCGCTCGTAGGCAGCACCGACATACAACGGCCCGCTGCGATACTGGACATTGAAGGCCGAGTCGCGGCCGGCCGCACCTTCACCCAGGCTGACGGCACCCGCCACGCTGAGGCCCCCCCAGGTCGGTGAACGCCACCCCACCGTGTTGTTGGTACGGATGCCACCGGTGGACCGGAAGCCCGCGTACTGGTGCGTGCCCAGTGTGCCCACGCCGTCCCAACCGGCGGGGTCGGTGAAGTAGGCGGGCCAATAGGCGGGTGAGTACTCCCGACCACCGTAGACGGCGCCCAGGGACTTGTGCTGGAGCTGCACGTACGTCCGCCCGTGCCAGAAGGTCGGGTTGGTCACCGCGCCGGTGTCGGGCCGGAACCGGTGCTCGATCTGGAACTGGGCGCTGAGGCCGCCGCCGAGGTCCTCGTTGCCGCGAAAGCCCAGGCGCGAGCCCGAGCGCTCCTGCAGCGTCCAAGCCTTGGACGTGCCCAGCGCAAAGGGGTTGGCCGCGGTGCCCCCGTTGCCCTTGACGACACCGATGTCGATGAGGCCATAGATGGTGACCGAACTCTGGGCCCAGACGCCTGCCGCGCCGAAGAGCAGGGCCGCGGCCAGCGCTACGCGGGCAGCAGGCCGGGGTGAGCGTGTGATGTGTTGCATGGTGAACTCCTTGGGGGGTGAAGCTGGCCCCGCGTCACGGGGCCTGGCGGCAGGTTGCGGCGGACCGTGCCACCGCGTCAGCCTGCGGGCCGAAAGCAGCCCTGCCGCGCAAGCGCGGCGGGGGTGTTGACGGACGGCGATGTGTCCGGCCCGCCACGGGCGGGAAAACCCCTGTGCGGTGCTGTGGGTCGCGACGTCACGCGCGACGGTCCTTGTGCGACTCATGTCAGGACACACGACCGCGCGCTGCGTCCGTCCGGACGCACGCCACCCGGAGCAAGCCCATGAATCGACAGGACATTCAACTGCTGGCCGCCGCCCGCGCCGGCGATGCCGACGCACACGTGCGGGCCGGCACGGCCTACCTGCTGGGCAGCGGCAGCTTTCCGCGCCACCTGCGCAGCGGCATCGAGCACCTGACCCACCCGTCGGTGGCAGGACGAACCGACGCACTGGCGTCGCTTTGCGCGCACCTGTCGGTGGTGGAACTGCTCGAGTCCGGGTTGTTGCCGCTTCTGCAGAAGGCCGCGGCGCAGGGCATCGACATCGCCACCGAGAAGCTCGCGCTGTGGTGGCTGACGCAACCCGCGCAGCGGCGGGGTGGTCTGCAGATGCTGCGTGTGTTGGCCGCGCGCACCGGTTCGGGCATGTTGGCGGGCCCCCAGGGGGTTGGCGACGAAGCGGAACGCGCCCGCGCCATCTTCTGGTCGATGTCGCGCGCCGGCCGGTTCGACGGCGCTGCGACGCTGCGGCTGGCCTGGCGTGCGGCTTTGGGCGAGAGCGGCACCGCCGGTGTGGATGCCGATCGTGTCGAGTGTGCGCTGTGCTGGTGCCTGGCACTGCTGTCGTCCGCCGATGCGAAGACCCAGGACGGCCTCGCCAGCGAGGTGGTGGCATCACTGGAGTGGCTGGAGGACCTGGGCGTGCACCTGCACGGGCTGCCGGTGGCCATCGCCGAAAGGCTGCTGACCGCGGCCGCCGAGCGCGCCGATGCGCGCGCCTGCTTCCGGCTCGGACGGGCACTTGCCGGTCTGCCTTGCGGCGCCATGTCGCCTGAGAGCCTGTCGCGCGAGCGCAATCTCCGCCGCGGCACCGCGCTGCTGTTGCGCGCCGCGGATGCCGGCCGGGTCCAGGCCTGGATGCTGCTGCACGCCCTGGCCGCTGACCACCGTTGTTCGGTGGCCAACCCGCAGATGGCCAGGTTCTTCCTGGAAAAGGCCGCGCAGGGTGGGATCGCCGAAGCCCAGCGGCGCCTGGGTGTGCTGCTGCTGCGCGAGGCGCGCTCGCTGGAGGACAGCGAGACCGCCATCGCATGGCTGCACCTGGCGCGTGAGCAGGGTGACGCGCTGGCCGCCCGGGTTCTGGCCTCGCTGGTGTTGCCGGTGCCGGGGGCCGACGCCGACGCGGTGCTCGCCTTGCGCGCCCTTCGCGCCGTCGATCCTGCGCTGGCGGCGCGGCTCTCGTTGGCCAGGCACTTCGGGCTCACACGCACCGAGGCCCTGGTGGTCGATCCGGCTGGCGGTGAGCGTCCGTGGGGGCTGGTGGTCGGTCCGATCGCTCACCTGCGTCAGCCTCGGCTGGCCGCGCCGCGCGCCGTGCCCGCCGCCGATGCGCATGCGCTGCGCTGCCTGCGGGAGAGCGCCGAGCTGTTCATGCGCGAACCCAGAGAGCGACTGGACGGCGAAGGCGCGGTGCGCACCCGCACCCGAAGCCTGCGCACCCTGCTCGACCGCCACGGGATCGCCGAGTCGCTGTTCTTCGCGCCGGCCACCGGCCAGGTTCTCGACAGCTTGCGCCGCGGGTCTCGCTGGGCGGTACGCGCCGGCACGCTGGTGCAGGCGGCGTTGACACCCGGCAGCGAATCGGCCATCTGTGCCTGATCAACGTGTGACCTCACCACGATCATGACGGGGCGTGTCAGGGACCGCGGAGCACGCGCCGCGCTGGCCACGCCAGGCGTTCCTCGCCTGACCCCCCGTCGCCATCACCCGTCGTGCGGCGCTCGACAGCGCCGACGCCCACCGCGATGACGCCGTCCCTCGCGATCTGGATGGACGCGCTGTCCTTGCTCGCGGCGGCGAGCGTGGGTGCGCTTGCGCAGCGCCACAGCGTGTGCCACGTGCGTGCGATCGAGGCGCTGTGGCGCCGGCGGGACTTGCGTCCGTTGCAGGGTCAGACGATGGCGGTGGCCTTTGCCATGCTGGCAGCCGCACTGGCGTCGGCGGGCGTGGCCGGCGTGCAGCACGCACCGGTGCCCGTGGCCGCGGGCGCCGTTCCCGCACTGATCGGCGGCCTGCTCTTCGGCGTGGGGGCCGCTGCCAACGGGGGCTGTTCGGTGTCGACCCTGAATCGCCTGGCCCAAGGTGAGGGTGCCATGGTCGCCACTCTGGCCGGTTTCGTGCTCGGGGTGGTGCCGGCCGCGTCGCTGCAATGGACGGACATGGCGGGCCTGTGGCCCGTGCCAACGCGGTACGACCCGGCGTGGCTGACCAGCGACGCGGCCCCCTGGCGCCTGTTCGCGACCTTTGCCATCCTCTGGCTGGGGTCAGCCCTGGTGTCGACGAGGCTGCGCGGGGCCGCGCTCACCTGGCGCGAGGTTGCTGCGCATCTGCACCCGCGCGGGATGGCGCCACTGGGGGTGCTGGCCGGTCTTCTGTACGCCGTCCAGGGCCCGTGGGCGTATACCGGGACGCTGCGCGATCTGGCTGGCCAGACCGGCAATGCCGTCGACACCCCGATGGCCTGGCGGTTTTCCCTGGCGGCGGCACTGCTTGCCGGCGTGGTGGGCTCCGCCTGGCGATCGGGCACCGTGGCCTGGCGTATGCCGTCCCGGACCGCGACGTTGCAGCATCTGCTGGCCGGGATGTTGATGGGCGTTGGCGCTGCGCTGGTCGGCGGCGGCAACGACAGCGTGCTGTTGAACCAGCTGCCCATGGGCGCGCCCGCGGCGTTGCTGGCGTGGCCGGCCATGTGCGCGGGCATAGCCGTGGCAATGGCCGCGCAGTCGCTGCGCACCCCGGCTGGATGAACCTGGGGCTGGCCGACCGGCGCGTCGGCGCGGGCAGTTCTCGGCCACGATGTCCAGGGCACGTCCGGGCGAGAGCCGTCCGTGGGGCGGTTCCCGCCAGGCGAGCGGTGGGGGCAACCTGCGCACACGGCCGGCGAGGCCGAAGGGCACCAAGGCCCTGGCCAAAGCGCTGCGGCGCGGCCGGTGTGGACGATGGTGATTCGATTCGGTGGGCCGCGTGCCGACCCGGCAGGCGACCGGGTGCGTGGCCGTTGAGGTCGACGCCGTCGCGAACCTGCAGACGGTGGCGTGCGGCGATCTGCTGGATTCGGCGTGGAACATGGGCCCGAAGCCGCTGGCTCGTCGCAGGCGCGCCGGCGCAAAGGCTCGAGAGCGCGATGGCGCGATGGCGCGAAGGCGGCGTCACGTTATTGAACCTTGCTGCGACCAATGCCGTATCGGTGCAGCGCAGGGCTGCATCGCCCGGCCCCGGGGTGGGCCGACTCCACCGCCCCGTCCTTCAAGGAGTCCACCATGAACCGCACCCTTCGCACCCTCGTCCACGCCGTCGCGCTGAGCGGCGCCATGTCACTGTCCCTCGGTGTGTTGGCCCAGGAGGCCACGCTGTTCGAGGACGAGCCGGTGTCGCTCAAGTCGCGCGCCGAAGTCCGCCAGGAGGTGATGGCGGCGCTGGCGCGCGGTGAACGGCTGTCCTGGGGCGAGGCCGATCCCCGGGCCCTGCAGGCCATGGGCGGCTCGACACGCACCCGCGCCGCCGTGCGCGCGGAAGTGCTCGCCGCCATCGCGGCCGGCGAGCGGCTGTCCTGGGGCGAGGCCAACCCGAACCCGCACCGGATCGATGTGCAGCGCGACCATCGCCTGGCGAAGGCCGGCGCCCAGGTGCCGCGTTGATCGTGTCGGGCCGGCGGGGCGAGCGGCACGGCGTGCTAGGCTGCACTCCGCTCCGAGACGCCCCGCCGTGTTGCCCGATCCTCTGTCATTGCTGTTGCAGCGCTTTCCGCTTCATGCGGCGGTGTTCCATGTCGGCGAGATCTGCGGCATCCACGACTTCGACCGTGACGACCGCCGCGGCCACTTTCATCTGATCCGGCAGGGCCCCGTCACACTTGCCGATGCGGACGGTCGCCGTGTGCGCATCGACGAGCCGACGCTGCTGTTCATGCCGCGCCCGGAATTCCACAGGCTGGTGGCCAACAGGCGACACGGCGCCGACGTCGTGTGTGCCGAGGTCAGCGTGGCCGGCGGTGGCGTGAACCCCGTGACCGATGCGCTCCCGGCCCTCGTCCAGGTGCCACTGGCCGAACTGGGCGGCATCGAGCCGCTCCTGTCGTCGATGCAGGCCGAAGCCTTTGGTGGACCGCAGTCGCCAGGCGCGTCGTCGCCGACGCAGGCGTCGGCGCTGGGCCGGCAGGCGGCACTCGATCGGCTGTGCGAACTGGTCCTGATCCGCCTGCTGCGCCACTGCATGGCAGCGGGTCAGCTGCAGCCCGGCACGCTGGCCGGGCTGGCCGATCCCCGTCTGGGGCGCGCGCTGGCGGCAGTGCACGCCGCGCCGGCGCGCATGTGGACACTCGACGCCATGGCCGACATCGCGGGCCTATCGAGGGCCCGATTCGCGCTGCGCTTCCACGCCCAGGTCGGGCAGACGCCGGCGGAGTACCTGGCGCGCTGGCGGGTGGGCCTGGCACAGGGGTTGCTCCGTGCGGGTCGGCCGCTCAAGGCCATCGCACCCGAGGTGGGCTACGGCAGTTCTGCCGCCTTGACGCGGGCGTTCCAGCGGCACACGGGCCGGGCGCCGACCGCCTGGCTGCGCGAGACGCTCGATCAAATCGACGCGACGCACGCACACACGGGGTCCTGAGGCTCGGCCCCAGCATCGGGGCTTCTTCCACGACAGCCAAGGATTTGCGATGACCACCACCCGCTACCTCCACGCGCTCGACGCCGTGAAGCACGACCAGGCCGAGGGTGCGCAAAAGGAGGTCCTCGACCAGGCCCTGGCCCAGGTCGGGTTCATTCCCAACATGTACGCCAACATGGTGAATGCGCCGGCGGTGTTGTCCACCTACCTGTTCGGCTATGCGCGATTCCGCAGCGAGTCGGGCCTGACGCCCGCCGAGCAGGAGGTGGTGTTTCTGGCCATCAGCGCAGCCAATGGCTGCAGCTACTGCACGGCGGCCCACAGCATGATTGCCGACAAGAAGTCCGGCGTGTCGGCCGATGTGCTGCAGGCCATCCGCGGTGGACAGCCGATCCCCGATGCGCGCCTGGCCGCGCTGCACGCGCTGACCACCGAGATGGTCCGCAGCCAGGGCCGGCCTGCGCCAGCCATCCTGCAGGCCTTCCTCGATGCCGGCTACCAGGAGCGCGATGTGCTCTACATCATTCTGGCAATGGCCG
This sequence comes from Rubrivivax albus, assembly GCF_004016515.1. Classification (GTDB taxonomy): domain Bacteria; phylum Pseudomonadota; class Gammaproteobacteria; order Burkholderiales; family Burkholderiaceae_C; genus Rubrivivax; species Rubrivivax albus. Next base: position 52,156 of record NZ_SACT01000007.1, on the reverse strand, counting down.
TGAAGACGCTGAGCAACTTCAGCAACCACGCCTTCGCGACAGAGGTCGACCCGGCCTTCGCGGCCTATCGCGTGGCCTGAAGTGAAGACCTGGCTTCACGCTGTTCGCTGCTTCCGAGGGGCGTGGCGGCACGGTCGGACGGCCGGGCGGTGCTGCCCTGGTCTGGCCGACCGGGGGCCAGGTGGCGTGCCGACCGGCCCTCGGGCACCTCGGGCTGCGGGCCATGTGTTGCGGTTCCTGTGCGATCCTTCGTGATTTGCCGCCATGGAAGATCAGGGCATGAAACTCGACCGCATTTCCAGCGTGCATCAAGCGCCCGGCGGGCGCGCGCCGCGGCTCGTGCAGGCCATGCAGGCTTTGCTGGTGTCGGCGCTGGTGCTGGTCGCCGCCGGGGCGCAGTCGGCGACGCTGCGGGTGGCCACCCAGGGCGATGCGCTGTCGATGGACCCGCACTCGCTGGCCGAGGCGGTTCAGCTGTCGTTCCTGGGTAACGTCTACGAACCGCTGGTCACGCGCGGCAAGCAGCTCGAGCTGCAGCCCGCGCTTGCCACGCGCTGGTCCCTCATATCGCCCAACGTCTGGCGATTCGAGCTCCGGCGCGGGGTGCGCTTTCACGACGGCGCAGCTTTCGATGCCGACGACGTCGTCTTCTCCATCGAGCGTGCGCGTGGCGACGGTTCCGACATGCGCAGCCAGGTGGCCACGGTGACGGCCGTGCGCAAGGTCGACGCCTTCACCGTGGACGTGGAGACGCGGGTGCCCAACCCCATCCTGCCGGACCTGATCACGTCGCTGTACATGATGAGTGCTCGCTGGGCCGAGCAGCAGGGCGCGCAGCGCCCGGTGGATCGCCGCAAGGGTGTGGAGAACGCCGCGTCCTTCCGCGCCAACGGCACCGGCCCCTACCGGCTGCGCGAACGCCAGCCCGGCGTGCGCACGACCCTGGTCCGTCACCGAGGCTACTGGGGGGCCGTCGAGGGCAACGTCGAGGAAGTGGTGTTCACCCCGGTGGCCAACGACGCCACCCGTGTGGCGGCGCTGGTCTCCGGCGAGGTCGACCTGATCGACCCGCTGCCCTTACAGGACGTGCCCCGCGTGAGCCGACAGCCCGGTGCCAAGGTGCTGCAGGGGCCGGAGTCGCGCGTGGTGTTCCTGGGCTTCGACCAGCGGCGCGACGAACTGCTGTATGCCAGCGTGAAGGGGCGCAACCCGTTCAAGGACAAGCGTGTGCGGCAGGCGTTTGCGCAGGCGGTCGACGTGGACACCATCGTCGACAAGCTGATGCGCGGTGCTGCGCGACCGGCCGGGCTGATGGTTGCGCCGGGCATTCGCGGCTGGGACGCGACGCTCGACAGGCGGGTGCCGCACGACCCGGCGGCGGCGCGCCGTCTGCTGGCCGAGGCCGGTTATGGCGACGGCTTCGACATCACGCTCGACTGCCCCAACGACCGCTACGTGAACGACAGCGAGATCTGCCAGGCCGTGGCCGCGCAGCTGGCTCGGGTCGGCGTGCGGGTGCGTGTGCAGGCCCAGCCCAAGGCCACGTACTTTCCCAAGGTGCTGCGGCGCGACACCAGCTTCTTCATGGCGGGATGGTCACCCGCCGGCTACGACGCGCACAACGCGCTCTTTGCGCTGGTGGGCACACCCGCACCGCCGCGCGGTCAGTGGAACCTGGGCGCCTACAGCCACCCTGAGACCGACGCACTGATCGACGCCGCGCAGGCCGAGACCGATGTCCAGCGGCGCACGGCGTTGCTCGGCCGGGCGCTGGCGCAGCACCGGGACGAATTCGGCCATCTGCCGCTGCACCAGCAATTCCTGAGCTGGGGCGTCCGCGACACCGTCACCGCCGTGCAACGGGCCGACAACTTCCTCTTCTTCAAGTGGTTCAAGGTGGCCCCGCGGTGACGCCGGACAGCGTGCCGCCGGATTTCTCGCGCGAGATGGGGTGCACCACGGCCGACCTGCTGGCCGTGCTGCCGAAGGCGCTGTCCGGGGCCGATCTGCGTGTGGACGCGCAGGCGTCCAAGGCCGTGGCGAACTTTGGCGGCGCCGTGCTCGAACTGTCCTGGCAGTCGCGCCCGCCACGGCGCATCGCGCTGCTGCAGATCCCCGTGCTGGTGGTGCACTTCCGCTACGTCGGTTTCGACGCAGCCGGCCGGCATGCGGTGCAACGCCGGTTCGATCTCGCCACCCAGCGCGGTGGCGGCTGACCAACAGCAGGCGGGAGACCGCGTCTCCGGCGACGGCCCGAGGCGGCGTCGACCATCGCTGTAAGGATTGCAGGGGGCCCTGCGACCAAGCCTGGGTTCGCGTCCGAGACGCTCCGCCCCCGGGGTTTTCCCCTCCGCTGATCATGCACGACACGCTGCCGCTGCTGGCTGCCACCGACTTCCCCCCCCTGCGCCGGCGCGTGCTGGAAACCTTGCAGGTGAACCTCGGCTATCGCTGCAACCAGAGTTGCCTGCATTGCCATGTGGCTGCGAGCCCGCAGCGTACCGAGGTCATGGCCGCCGAGACCGTCGATCTCGTGCTCGAGGTGTTGCGTGCCCGTCGCGTCGGCACCCTGGACCTCACGGGCGGTGCGCCCGAGCTCAACCCCCACTTTCGTCGCCTTGTGCACGCCGCCCGAGACATCGGGGTGCGAGTGATCGACCGCTGCAACCTGACCATCCTGTCCGAACCCGGGCAGGAGGATCTGGCGGCCTTTCTCGCGGCACATGGGGTGGAGGTGACGGCGTCGCTGCCCTGCTACTCGCCGGCCAATGTCGACCGACAGCGTGGCGACGGCGCCTTCGACCGCAGCATCGCCGGGCTTCGACAGCTCAATGCGCTGGGATACGGGGATCCCGCACGCGGTCTGGTGCTCAACCTCGTCTACAACCCGCAAGGGCCCGTGCTGCCGCCGCCTCAGGCGGCCCTGGAGGCCGACTACAAGCGCGAGTTGCTGCAGCACTTCGGCATCCGGTTCGACCGGCTCTTCGCGCTGGCCAACATGCCCATCCAGCGCTTCGGCAGCACCTTGATCAGCAAGGGCGGGTTTCAGGCCTACATGAAGCTGCTGCGAGACGCTTCACGCGACGACAACCTGGCCACCGTGATGTGTCGGTCGATGGTCAGCGTCGACTGGCAGGGCGACCTCTACGACTGCGACTTCAACCAGATGCTGGGGCTACGCACGCGTCTGGGCAGCGTGCCTCGGCCGCACCTGCGGGACCTGCTGCGGCACGACCCGGCGGGGCACGCCATCCGCGTGGCCGATCACTGCTACGGGTGCACGGCGGGGCAGGGCAGCAGTTGCGGCGGCGCACTGGATGACGCCGTGGCGGCCGAGACGACGACGCTTGCCGCTGGCGGGGCCCGCTGATGGCGCGGCGCTCCAAGACCCCGCTGTGGGCGGGTGTCGCACTGCTGGCCATGGTCCTGGCCTGGGCGTGGCGCCACTACGACCTCGGCCACCTCCTCACGCTGGAACAACTCAAGGGCAGCCGCGATGCGCTGCAGGCCCTAGTGGCGGCCGAACCCCTGCGCACGGCCGCCGCGTTCTTCGTGGTCTACGTGGCTGCGGCGGCGCTCTCGATCCCGGGTGCGGTGGTCCTCACCCTGGCGGCCGGTGCCATGTTCGGTCTGGGTTGGGGGCTGCTGCTGGTCAGCTTTGCATCCAGTGTCGGCGCCCTGCTGGCGTTTCTGGTGGCCCGTTACCTGCTGCGCGACGTCGTCCAGTCGCGCTTCGCCCAGGCCCTGGCACCGGTCAACGATGGCATGCGCAGGGACGGCGTGTTCTACCTGCTCACGCTCCGCCTGGTGCCGGTATTCCCGTTCTGGCTGGTCAATCTGGTGATGGGGCTGACGCCAATCGGCGCAGCCCGCTTCTATGCGGTCAGCCAGGTCGGCATGCTCGCGGGCACGGTGGTTTACGTGAACGCCGGCACCCAGCTGGGCGCGATCCAGTCGCCGTCGGACATCCTGTCGCCCGGATTGTTGGTCAGCTTCATCCTGCTGGGTCTGTTTCCGCTGGTCGCCAAGGCGGTGGTGGCCTGGGTCCGCCAGCGCAAGTTGTACGCCCGTTGGCCCCGACCGCGCAGATTCGACCGGAACCTGGTGGTCATTGGCGCCGGTGCCGGCGGGCTGGTCTCGGCCTACATCGCCGCAGCAGTCAAGGCCAAGGTCACCCTGGTCGAGGGCCACCGGATGGGCGGCGACTGCCTGAACTTCGGATGCGTGCCCAGCAAGGCCCTGATCCGGTCGGCCAAACTGGCGAAGCAGCTCGGCAAGGCGCACGAGCTCGGCGTGGCCGACGCCGGTGGGCGGGTGGACTTTGCGGCCGTCATGCAGCGCGTGCAGCAAGTGGTCAAGGACATCGCGCCGCACGACTCGGTCGAGCGATACACGAGTCTCGGCGTGGAGGTGCTGCAAGGGCATGCGCGCATCACCAGCCCGTGGACGGTGGAGGTGACGGGAGCGGACGGCAAGGTGCAGGCCCTGAGCACGCGTGCCATCGTCATCGCAGCGGGCGCGAGCCCGTTCGTGCCGCCGATCCCGGGGCTGGCAGAGGTCGGTTGCCTGACCAGCGACACGGTCTGGGGGCTCACCGAACTGCCCCGGCGCCTCGTGGTGCTGGGCGGCGGGCCCATTGGCTCGGAACTGGCGCAAAGCTTCGCGCGCCTGGGCAGTGAAGTCACGCAGGTGGAGATGGCGCCGCGCATCATGGTGCGCGAGGATCCGGAGGTGTCGGATCTGGTGGCCGCCTCGCTGCGTGCCGACGGCGTGCAGGTGCTCACCGGTCATCAGGCCACCCGGGTTGAACGTCAGGGCGGCGAGAAGCGGCTGATCGCAACACACGACGGTCACGAGGTCGTGATTCCGTTCGACGAGTTGTTGTGCGCTGTCGGTCGCAGCCCCCGGGTCACGGGCTACGGGCTCGAGGAACTGGGGCTGCCGCTGACGAGCCGCAGGACCATCGAGACCAACGACCATCTGCAGACGCTGTACCCCAACATCTATGCCGTCGGTGATGTCGCCGGCCCGTACCAGTTCACGCACACGGCGGCTCACCAGGCCTGGTATGCCGCAGTCAACGCCCTTTTCGGGCGCTTCCGGAAGTTCAAGGCGGACTACCGGGTGATCCCCTGGGCGACGTTCACCGATCCCGAGGTGGCGCGTGTGGGCCTAAGCGAGACGGAGGCCCGGGAACGCGGCATCGCATTCGAAGTGACACGCTACGGCCTCGATGACCTCGATCGCGCGATCGCCGACGGCACGGCCCATGGCTTCGTCAAGGTGCTCACGGTGCCGGGCAAGGACCGCATTCTGGGCGTCACCATCGTCGGTGAGCATGCCGGTGACCTGCTGGCGGAATACGTGCTGGCGATGAAACATGGTCTCGGCTTGAACAAGATCCTCGGCACGATCCACACCTACCCCACGTTGGCGGAGGCCAACAAGTACGTGGCTGGCGAATGGAAGCGGGCGCACGCGCCGGCCCGGTTGCTGGAATGGGTCGGGCGTTACCACGCGTGGGAGCGTGCATGAACGGGCGCCGACAGGTCCGCGGCCCCAGCCGCCGCGACTGGCTGCTGGCCGTGGGGGTATCGATCGGCCCTTGGGCGCAGCCATGGGCACGTGCAGCGTCCTTCGACGCCGAACACGCCGCCTGGACCGCGCTGCTGCGCCGCCACGTGCACCTGCTGCGCAACGGGCAGGCCACCCAGGTCGACTATGCCGGCTTCGCGGCGGATCGACAGGCGCTGAAGGCCTACCTGGACAGCCTGAGTGCCGTCTCGCCCGCGGAATTCGCGGCTTGGCCAAAGGCGCAACGGCAGGCCTTCCTCATCAACGCCTACAACGCGTGGACGGTGGAACTCATCCTCACGCGCTATCCGGCGCTGAAGTCGATCAAGGACCTGGGCAGCCTGTTCAGCAGCCCCTGGGCGCCACGCTGGATTCCGCTGCTTGGCAAGACGGTATCGCTCGACGACATCGAACACGCCATGCTGCGCAGGCGCGGCGACTACGACGACCCGCGCGTGCATTTCGCGGTCAACTGCGCGAGCATCGGCTGCCCGGCGCTGCGCGAGGAGGCATTCGTCGGCGCGCGGCTGGACAAGCAGCTCGACGAGCAGACCGTGCGCTTCATGAGCGACCGGTCGCGCAACCGTTTCGATGCCCGGCGCCAGCGGCTGGTGCTGTCGAAGATCTTCGAATGGTACGGGGAGGACTTCCGCCTTGGCCACCGGGGCATCGGTTCGCTGGCGGCCTTTGCGGGCCGCCACGCGCAGCTTCTGGCCGATGACCCGGCCGACCGCGCACGCATCGCCGCCGGCCAGGTGGAGATCGTCTTCGACGACTACGACTGGGCACTCAACGACAGCCGATGACGCCCGCACTGTCGATCGTGATCCCGACCCTGGACGAAGCCGCCGGCATCGACGCCGCGTTGCGGGCCTTGCAGCCGCTGCGCCAGCGCGGCGTCGAGCTCGTCGTGGTCGACGGCGGCAGCCTGGACGGCACGCCTGCCCGGGCGGTGCCCTGGGTCGACCAGCTGGTGATGGCGCCGCGTGGCCGCGCTGCGCAGATGAACGCCGGCGCAGCCAGCGCCCGCGGGCCGGTGCTGCTGTTCCTGCATGCCGACACCCGGCTGCCCGTGGATGCGCTTGCGCAGGTGTTGCAGGCCGTGTCGTCCGGCGCGTGCTGGGGCCGGTTCGACGTCCGGATCGCTGGCCGGCCCTGGATGCTGCGCATCGTCGCCGCGGCAATGAACCGGCGTTCGCGGTGGACCGGCATTGCCACCGGGGACCAGGCGATCTTCGTCACGCGCGAGGCCTTCGAGCAGGTCGGCGGGTTCCCGCGTCAGCCGCTGATGGAGGACGTTGAGATCTGCCGCCGGCTCAAGCGCCGGGCGGCACCCGCATGCCTGACGGCGCGGGTCGTCACGTCCGGCCGACGCTGGGAGCAGCGTGGCGTCTGGTCGACGATCTTCCTGATGTGGCGCCTGCGCTGGCGCTACTGGCGTGGCGACTCGGCGACGGCCCTGGCGGAGGCCTACCGTTGAGTGCGATCGTGGTTGTCTTCGCCAAGGCGCCCGTGGCTGGTCTGGCCAAGACGCGCCTGATTCCGGCCCTGGGTGCCGACGGCGCTGCGAAGCTGGCTGCGCGCATGCTCGAGCACACGCTGGCGCAGGCGGTGGCCGCCGACGTGGGCCCGGTCGAACTGTGCGCCGCACCGGACACTGCCCACCCCGCGCTGATGGAGGCGGCGCGAGCCGCCGGCGCCGCGCTCACGGCACAGGGCGACGGGGACCTGGGCTTGCGCATGCACCGCTGCTTCATGCGCGTCCTGTCCCGCCACGGCCGCGCCATCGTCATCGGCACCGATGCGCCGGCGCTGGACGCCCGGATGCTGCGCACGGCGGCGCAGGCGCTGCGCGAGACCGACGCGGTCTTCGTGCCGGCGCAGGACGGCGGCTACGCGCTCGTGGGCCTGCGGCGGGCCGACCCGCGCTGGTTCGACGGCATGCGCTGGAGCCACGACCAGGTCATGGCCGATACGCGGCGCCGGCTGCAGGCTGCCGGGGCGCGCTGGATCGAACTGCCACCAGTGGCCGACGTCGACGAGCCGGCCGACCTGGAGCACCTCCCCCCGCACTGGGGCGTGCCCGGGGCGGCACCGGAGCCCACGTCGTGAAGCGCCTGGTGCTGGCCGGCGCCGGACACGCCCATGCCCTGGTGCTGCGAGCGATGGCGCAGCGCCGACCGACCGCTGTCGAGGTCGTGGTGGTGTCGCCGGAGCCTCTGGCGCCGTACTCCGGCATGGTGCCCGGTTGGCTGGCGGGGCTGTACACCTACGGCGACATTGCCGTCGACTTCCCACCCCTGGCCAGGGCCGCGGGCGCGCATTGGCGTCAGGGCGAGGTGCAGGCGCTGGACCCGGCGCGCCGGCGTGTGTTCCTGCAGGACGGCGACGCGCTCGACTACGACCTGTTGTCATTGAACCTGGGCTCGACGCTGCGCCCGCCCGCGGCGCGGCACGCGCAGATGCTGCCGCTGAGACCGCTGTCGGCGTTGCACACGCGCGTGCAGGCCTTGCTGGCCGCATGGCAGGCGGACCGCGGCGAGCAGCCGTTCGTCGTCACGGCCGTCGGTGGCGGCGCCGCCGGCTTCGAAGCGCTGCTGGCCCTGCTGCAGCGCTTGCGCCAGCTGCGTCCGGATCGGGTGGTGCAGGGCGGCTGGCTGGTGCGTGGGACATCGGTGCTGCCAGGCCTGGCGCCGGCTGCTCGCCGGGCCGCGTTGCGTGCGCTGGACCGCGCCGGGGTCACCGTGCAGCTGGGCAGCAGCTGGTGCGACGCCGTGGACCGCAGCAGCGACGTGGTGCTGTGGGCCACCGGCGCCCAGGCCCACGACTGGCAGCTGGATCCGTCGCGGCGCGGTGCACTGGCGGTCGATGACGATGGCTTCGTGGCCATCGACATCCATCTGCGCTCGGTCTCGCATCCGCAGATCTTCGCCACCGGTGACTGTGCCAGCTGGCCCGGCAGACCGCTGCCGAAGGCCGGTGTGCACGCCGTGCGGATGGGGCCGGTCCTGACGCACAACCTGCTGACGGCCTGCAGCGCCGGTGGCACGTTTCAGCGACATCGCCCGCAGCGGCACTTTCTGACCCTGCTGGCCACCGGCGACCGGCGCGCCATCGCCGCCCGAGGCCGATTCGGCGCCGAAGGTGCGTGGGCCTGGGCCTGGAAGGACCGCATCGATCGCCGATTTCTCGCCCGCCTGCGTGCGTCGCCCGGGGTCGACGCACCGGCCGACAACGCCCCCCTCGTGGCCGATCCCGTGGCTACCCGAACCGGAGAGACGACATGAACCTGACCCGCCGACACTTCAACGTCCTGGCCACCGGAACCGCCCTGGCGCTGCCCGCGGCGCTGCGCGCCCAAGGCACACCGCTGAACTTCGGCGTGGGCATGTTCCAGCCGGACCGCGAGAAGAACGACGCCACCTACCGTCCGCTGGCCGCACACCTGGCGGCACGCCTCGGACGGCCGGTCAACCTGCGCACGGTCGACAGCTGGGAAGGCCTGGCCAAGAGTCTGGCCAATGGTGAGACCGACCTGGCGCTGATGGGCCCCTGGGGTTACGTGCTGGCCAACCACTACGCCGGTGCGCAGGTGGTCTCCACGATCCTCTACCAAGGCAAGCCGGAGTATTTCGGCATGATCGTCACCCACCCGGATTCGGGCCTGGAGACCCTGGACGACCTGCTGGGGGCGAAGGGCCGCGGCCGCAGTTTCGCCTTTGGCGACAAGGGTTCCACCTCCGGCTACCTCATCCCGTACTTCGAATTCCAGAAGCGCGGCATCGACCCGGAGAAGCACTTCTCGCGGGTGCTCTACACCAAGCACCAGGCGATCCAGACGCAGGTCACGGCCGGTCAACTGGACGCCGGTGCCGACTACAACCGCAACCGCGACGCGATGATCGCCCAGGGGCTGATCTCCGCGGCACGCAGCAAGGTGATCTGGCAGTCGGCGCCCCTGCCCAACGATGCCGTGGCCGTGAGCGCCACGCTGGCCAGGGACGCCGCCTTCGTGCGCCGCCTGCAGGAGGCCCTGGCCGAGGTGGGCCCGCTGCTGGCGACGCAGGCCCAACTGCTGCCGGCCAACTACACCGGCTTCGTGGCCCGTGACAACGCCTTCTACAAGCCCATTCGCGACGCCGGCCTGGCCACCGGCAAGCTGGAGCCTCGTTGACCCACCGCCTCTGGTCGGCACGGTGCCTGGTGCGATGAATGCCGTGACCCACACCCACGCGGTGAACCGCTGGTGGTGGCCGGCGGGCCGAGCCGGATTCGCGCTGCTGATGGCGTGCTACGCAGCGCTGGTCGTGCTGTGCCTGGCCACCCTGGTGGCCACCGGCGACCTGAGTTTCGGTCGCAGCCCCTGGGACAACCTGCTCAAGACTTTGTCGGAGTTCGCGCGGCCCAGCCTGCTGGACGCGTGGTTCGGGCCGGAGCGACTCGAGTACCGCAGCGACGACGGCACGGTGCTGCGGGTGGAAAACCGACGGGCGGTGGAAGCCGCGTACCTGGCCGGGCTCGCGCGTGCGACCTGGGTCACCTTCCAGATCGCCACCCTCGGGTCGCTGCTGGCCGCGCTGCTCGCGTTGCCCCTGGCGCTGCTGGTGGCGCGCAACCTGCGTGCGCCGCGACCGTTGGCGTGGGGGGCCAAGGCGGTGCTGGACGTCACGCGCGCAGTGCACACCCTGGTGTTCGGGCTGGTCCTCGTGGGCATCGTGGGCCTCGGGCCGACCGCAGGTGTGCTGGCGATCGCCCTGCATTCGATGGGCACGTACGGCAAGCTGTTTGCCGAGAGCATCGAGTCCTTGGACATGGCCGCGGTCGAAGCGGTGCGCGCCACCGGCGCCTCGCCGATGCAAGTGTTCTTTCACGGGGTCTGGCCGTCGGTGCTGCCGCAGTTCGTCAGCCATCACCTGTACGTGTGGGAATTCAACATCCGCGACTCGACGATCCTCGGGTTGATCGGAGCCGGTGGCCTGGGGCTGCTGATCAGCGAGGCCGTGAGTCTGTTCCAGTGGAGCCGGCTGGCAACGCTGCTGCTCGTGGTGATCGCGCTGGTCGTCGGCTTCGACGCCCTGTCGCGACGCATCAGGGAGGCCCTGCTGTGAGTGGTGCGCAAGCCACGCGGGGCGCTGGCGGTGCGATGAGCGCGGCGGTCAGCCTGCACGGCGTGACGGTGGAGGCTGGCGGGCGAACGTTGCTGCAGGTGGCGGATTTTCGGCTGACGGCTGGCGAGCACGTGGCCCTGGTGGGCCCCAACGGGGCTGGCAAGAGCACACTGCTGCGCCTGATCGGCGGGCAGGTCGCCGCTGCGAGCGGCCGTGTGACGGTGCTCGGCCGCGATGTGGCCGACGCTGCGCCGCTGCAGGTGCGCCGGCAGCACCGGCGCGAGGTGGGTCTGCTGTCGCAGGGCCTGCACCCGGTGCCGCGGCTCACGGCGCGCGAGAACGTGCTCATTGGTGCGCTGGCCAGGCTGCAGGGCCTGGATGCCTGGCGCAGCTGGTGGCGCCGCTACCCGCCAGCGCTGGTCACCGAAGCCGACCAGGCGCTGGCTGCGGTCGGCCTGGCGGAGCAGGCCGGCGTGCGCAGCGACCGCCTGTCCGGTGGAGAGCGGCAGAAGGTGGCCCTGGCGCGGCTGCAACTGCAGCAGCCGCAGCTGGTGCTGGCCGACGAGCCCACCTCGGCCCTGGACCCGGCCGCCACGCGCCACGTGTGTGCCGCGCTGCGGTCGCTGGCCGGTGGCGGGCGCTCCCTGCTCACGGTGGTCCATGACCTCGCGCTGCTGCCGCTGCTGGCCGACCGCGTGGTGGGCATGTCCGGGGGGCGGATCCGCTGGGACCTGCCCCGCGCGGCGCTGGGGCACGAACACCTGGCGGCGCTCTACGACCCGGCGTCGGCCGACGCCGTCGTCACCGGGCCGATGCCGGCTTCGCCCTCGGTTTCGGCGTCGGCATCGGCCTCGGTGCCGGCCGCGCGTGCCCCCGGGTCGGTCCACGCCGGCCTGCTGTCGCAGGCAGGCACGGGCTGAACATCGGTGCGACAACACCTTGCCCATCACCGCGCATGCTGCAGCCCGCTCACCATGCGCCCCGCGATCCCTGCCGACCCTCAACACACTGAAGGAGACCGTCGATGACCCCCACTCGAGCTGAAATGAACACGCCTGACGCCCTGACCCCATCCCCACGCGCCATCGTCGGCCGCGCGCGTGGAAGCGCCGCCACGCTGCTGGCCGCCGGCGTCTCGGCCGTGGTGCTGGCCGGCTGTGCCGGGCCGCATGGCCATCGGGCCGACACGGCCTCCGCCGGCGCGCACGGCCTGCAGACTCTGCGCAGCCCACACACCCAGGCGCAGACCCTGGCCAGGCTGGAGGCGCAGCTGACGCAGCGCCAGCTGACCGTGGCGGCGCGGGTGGATCACGCGGCCGCGGCACAACGTGTCGGGCAGGCACTGGCGCCGACCGTGGTGGTGATCTTCGGCAACCCGCAGGCCGGCACGCCGTTGATGCAGTGCGCGCAGACCGCGGGCATCGACCTGCCGATGAAGGCGCTGGTCTGGACCGACGCTGGCGGGCAGGTCTGGCTGGGCTGGAACGAACCCGCCTGGATCGCGCACCGCCATGGCGCCAGAGATTGCCCGGCCGCCGTGCGGCTGGGGCAGGCGCTGGCAGGTCTGGCCGCAGCCGTCGTCGCGCCATGAGCCCGGCTGTGCAGGCCCTCGGTGCTGCCGACGTGGCCCCGACACCGCCGGCGCCGGGGCGCAGTTGTCCGCTGCATTACCGGTATCGCCCGGAGGATTTGGCGGTGCCGCCGCCGGCAGGGCTGCAGGACCTCGAGGTCCTGTACGTCGTCGGCGGCCTGTACGGCAACCTGGTCGCGCTGCACCGGGTCCTGCAGCTGTTTTCGCAGGAGTCGGGCCGCAAGGCGTTGGTCTTCAACGGCGACTTCCACTGGTTCGACGCCGAGCCGGCGTGGTTCGACGCAGTACAGCAGGGGGTGCTGGCGCACTGGGCGATACGCGGCAATGTCGAGACCGAACTGGCCGACGAGGCCGCGGCCGGCGATGCCGGCTGTGGCTGCGCCTACCCCGACTGGGTGGACAACGCCGTGGTGGACCGTTCCAATCGGATCCATGCCCGCCTGCGAAGCGTGACCTCCGCAGCACAGCGGCGCACGCTGGCCAAACTGCCGATGTGGCTGCGCGCGGATGTGGGTGGCTGCCGGGTGGGCATCGTGCATGGCGACGCGCAGTCGCTGGCCGGCTGGGGTTTCGCCCAGGAACACCTGCGTGAGCCGGCGGGCCGCGACCTGGCCAGGCCGTGGTTCGCCGCGAGCGGGGTCGATGCCTTCGCCTGTTCGCACACCTGCCTGCCGGTGTTCCAGCGCTTGCGGCTCGAGGCCGACGCTGCGCCCCGGCACTGGATCCTGAACAACGGCGCGGCCGGCATGCCCAACTTCCAGGGCGATGGTGCCGGGCTGCTGACACGCATCGCACTGCGCCCATACCGTGGGCCGGAGCGCCGCTTTGGTGTACGCGCAGGGCTGGACCACGTGCACGCCGAGGCGATCGCCATCGACGTCGATGCGGCGACGTGGCGTGCACGGTTTCAGGCCACCTGGCCGGAAGGCAGTGACGCGCACCTGTCCTACTTCGATCGGATCGCGCACGGGCCGGCCTACCGTGTGGCCGACGCCGTGCGCTCGGAGGACTGACCCATGCTCGCCATCGTCGGCGGTACCGGCTTCTACGAGCTGCCGGGCCTGGAGATCGAGGCGCGGCTGTCGGCTGCCACGCCGTTTGGCGAGGCCTCCGGCGAGGTGCACCTCGGTCGCGTCCAGGGCCAGCCCCTGTTGTTCCTGGCCCGTCATGGCGCCGGGCACCGATGGCTGCCCCACGAAGTCAACTACCGGGCCAACGTGTTTGCCCTCAAGCGGGCTGGCGCCACGCAACTGCTGGGCTTCTCCGCCGTGGGCAGCCTGGACGAAGTACTGGCGCCCGGCGCGCTGGCCATGCCGGCGCAGTACATCGACTGGACCCGAGGTCGCCGGACGCAGACCTTCTTCGGCAAGGGTGTCGCGGCCCACGTGTCCACCGCCGAGCCCGTGAGTGCGCGGCTGGCGGAGGCGGTGGTGGCGGCCGGTGAGCGCATCGGGCTGACGGTCGCTTCCGGCCTCACCTACGCCTGCGTGGAAGGCCCGCGCCTGGGCACCCGCGCCGAAAGCCACCTGCTGCGCAGTTTCGGAGCGCATCTGGTGGGCATGACGAACGTGCCCGAGGTCTTCCTGGCGCGCGAAGCGCAGCTGGGCTACGCCACCGTCGGCCTGGTCACCGATTACGACAGCTGGATGGACGACCCGGCGCAGCATGCGCAGGTGCAGACGATCTTCGAGCGCTACGGGCACACACTGGCGGCGGCCAGGCGCCTGCTGGCTTCCCTGTTGGCGGCGCCCCTGCCGACGCCAGAACCGGCGGCACGCCAGGCCCTCGTCGGGGCCGTCCTGACGCCTGAGGTTGCCCTCGACGCCGCGCAGCGCGACTGGTTGGCGGTGTTGCGTCGCTGAGCCCAGGGCGACGCGCCACGCCATCCTTGATCTCCCACCCATCGCAGGAGCAGACCCGATGAGCTTCTTCCCCAGCCTGCCGGCCGACGCTGGCGCGCGTCACCTCCTGGCGCTGAACCCGGAGGCCGGCCGCGCGCTGGTGGCCTTCCATTGCGCCGTGCTGCGCCACGACACGGCGTTGACGGCGCGCGACAAGGAACTGCTGGCCGCCTACGTGTCGGGGCTGAACGCCTGCCAGTACTGCCACGGCGTGCACCGCGAGACGGCCATCGCCTTCGGGGTCGACGCGGGGCTGCTCGATGCCCTGCTGAGCGACCTCGAGCAGGCGCCGGTCGAGCCCAGGCTGCGGCCGCTGCTGGCATTCGCACGCAAGCTGACGCTGACGCCGTCGCGAATGGCCGCGGCCGACGCGCAGGCCGCGTTCGATGCCGGCTGGAGCGAACGCGACCTGCACGACGCAGTGCTGACGATCGGCCTGTTCAACCTGATGAACCGGCTGCTCGAGGGGCATGGCATCAAGGGCAGCGACGAGCTCTACGCCAGCCGCGGCAAGGCGCTGGCGGAGGACGGCTACGCGCCGTTGCTGGCCTGGTTGCCCGAAGCGTCGGGTTGACGGGCTCAGCCGGTCTCACGCCCCAGGATGCCGTCGACCAGGGTGTCGAAGTCGTCGACGACGAGGTCATAGACCCGGTTTGGCCAAGGGTCCGGCGGTCCGGCCGGGCCCCACTCGGCGGGGCGACGCACGAAGGCCGTCCGCATGCCCTGGTCCTGGGCTGCGTTGAGATCGAAGTTGTGGCAAGCCACCATCAGCACGTCGGCCGGCCCGAGGCCCAGCCAGCGGACCGCCGTCTGGTAGGCCTCGGCGTGGGGCTTGTAGATGCCGATCATCTGGCACGAGACGATGGCGTCCCAGGTCAGCCCGTTGTGTCGGGACACATCGACCACCAGCGACGTGGGCAGCATGGTGAACGACACCGCGGGCAACGTGCCGCGCAGGCGCTGCAACGCGGGGGCGAAGTCCGGCCAGGCCGAGACCCGGCGCCAGGCCTGCCAGAGTCCTGTGGCGGCTGGCTCTGGCATCGGCGTCAGGCCGAAGTGCTCGACCGTGGCCTTCAACGCGCTTCGATGGACATCGTCCATGTCGAAGGGTGGTCGGACCTGCCCGACGATCCCGCCCATGCTGCGACGCCGCCATTCGTTGACGAAGGCATGCGCGTCCACGGTGCCCGCAGGCCAGGGCGTCAGGGCGCCCAGGGCCTGAACGAGAGAACCGTGCCAGTCCAGCACGGTACCGCCAGTGTCGAAGAGCACGGCCTTGCAGGTCAGGTTCATCGCTGGTCGCCTTTCCTCGCAGGGTTCACAGCTCCGATCAGCTTGCGGGTTTCGGCCGTTCACCTTGTGTTCGATCGTCTTGTCCGATTGATCGATCGTCTCGGGTCGTGGCCTGCCGGCCGGCGCACAGGATGGCAGCCAGCCACGACGACGGCGACTCATTCGTCCGTCGGCGGCAGGCGGAGCGGCCGCTATCCGACCACCTCCAGGCGGTCGACATCGCCCGTGCTCGCTGGCCTGCTCGTGAGTGCCCCGACCCCAGGGTGGCTGCGGCCACTGGAGAGATGGGTGGGCGCTGTCGCGTCAGCAATGTTCATCGGATGAAGGTGACGCAGACTTGCCGCTGCGTTGACGACTCCGTCGCGCAGCCATCCTTAGCGACCAGGATGTCTGGTATCGAGTCCTGATGCATGCGCGTGACCCGGTGTCGTCCCGGATGATGTCCCAGGAAGTGTTCGTAGCGCGTAGCGAGCTGCCGCTGGTACTGTTGCCGGACACCGCCGACCGGTTCGGCGCGCATGAACAGGACGAGGGTGTCGGGCACGACCCGAGGTTGATCGATAGACCCTGCATGCGCCAGCCCAGCGGTTGGCGCTCTCCGTGGTCATTGGACTTCCAATGCCGCCGATCGAAGATTTCCGAATATGGATCTGCGCATCGCGTCCTTGGGCGTCAAGGCGTGAGCCGATATGCTCATGCGCACCATGAATTTCCAGCAGCTGCGCGCCATGCGCGAGGCCGTACGGCGCGGCTTCAACTTGACCGAGGCAGCCGAGGCGCTGCACACCTCGCAGCCCGGCGTCAGCCGCCAGATCCGCGAGCTGGAGGACGAACTCGGCGTCGAGATCTTCGTGCGCGCCGGCAAGCGGGTGACCGGCCTCACGCCGCCCGGGCGCGGCGTCCTGCCCATCATCGAGCGTCTTCTGCTGGAGGCCGAGAACCTCAAGCGCGCTGGCGCAGAGTACGCGCGGGAGGATTCCGGCGCCTTGACCATCGTGACCACCCATGTGCAGGCACGCTACCGGCTGCCGGCGGCGGTGCAGGCCTTCCGCGAGGCCTTTCCGCGTGTCGTGGTGCAGCTGCTGCAGGGCTCGCCGGCCAGCGTGGCGCAGCGCCTGCTGCAGGGCGAGGCCGACATCGGCATCGCCACCGACGTGCTGCCCGCCTACGAGGACCTGGTGGTGCTGCCGTGCTACGAGTGGAGCTACCGCGTGCTGGTGCGGCCGGGCCACCCGCTGGCCGATGGTGCGCCGCTGACGCTGCAGCGCCTGGCCGAATACCCGCTGGTGACCTATGACGGTGTGTACGCCGGTCGTGCGCACATCGACCAGGCCTTCGCGGCTGCAGACTTGACTCCCCAGTTCACCATCCTCGCCATGAACGCCGACGTCATCAAGACCTACGTGGAACTGGGCGTGGGCGTGGGCATCGTCGCCGAGATGGCGTACGAGCCGGCGCGCGACGGTGCGCTGCTGGCGCTGGACGCGTCGACGCTGTTCGCACCTAACACCACGCACATCGCGGTGCGCCGCGGCGCCTACCTGCGCGAGTACGCCTACCGCTTCATCCAGACCTTCGCGCCGGCGCTGACGCGCGAGGTGGTGCGCGCGGCGCAGGCGCAGGATCGCTGAGCGCCGGCGTGGCAGGCCGGCGGGTGCGCGTCAGCCCTGGAACCGGGTGACGCGCTCGGCCCGCAGGTGAAGCGTGTGCCCGAGCCGAAGGCTCGTGGTCGCGCGCAGGGCCTGCACCTGCTCCCGCGGCAGCTCCACGTCGATGTCGCCGCCGCCGTCGGCGCGGCGGAACTCCAGCCGCGTGCGCGGGCCGGCGGTGAGCACCTGGGCGAGCACCGCAGGCACGGTGCCTTCGCCGGCATGGGGCTGCACCGTCAGGTCCTGCGGGCGCACGAAGCCTTCGCCCCAGGGCGCCACGTCGGACAGAAAGCGCAGCACGAAGGGCGTGGCCGGCGTGTCGTACAGCGCCTCGGGCGTGCCCACCTGCTCGATACGGCCCTGGTTCATCACCACCACGCGGTCGGCCACTTCCATCGCCTCCTCCTGGTCGTGGGTGACGAAGACGCTGGTCAGGTGAACCTCGTCGTGCAGGCGGCGCAGCCAGCGGCGGAGCTCCTTGCGCACCTTCGCGTCGAGCGCGCCGAAGGGCTCGTCAAGCAGCAGCACCCGCGGCTCCACGGCCAGCGCGCGGGCCAATGCGATGCGCTGGCGTTGGCCGCCGGAGAGCTGGTGCGGGTAGCGGTGGCCCACGCTGTCCAGCTGCACCAGCTGCAGCAGCTCCTGTACCTTGCGCCGGATGTCGGCATCCGAAGGCCGTGTGGCCTTGGGCCGCACGCGCAGCCCGAAGGCCACGTTCTCGAAGATCGTCATGTGCGCGAACAGCGCGTAGTGCTGGAACACGAAACCCACATGGCGCTGCCGCACGTCGGTGTGCGTGGTGTCCTCGCCATTGAACAGCACCTGTCCGGCATCGGGCACCTCCAGCCCCGCGATGATGCGCAGCAGCGTGGTCTTGCCCGAACCCGACGGGCCCAGCAGCGCCACCAGCTCGCCGCTGGCGATGTCCAGGTCCAGATGGTCGCAGACCACCACCGGGCCGAAGGCCTTCTGCAGGCCACGCACCTCAATGCTCATCGCCGACTCCTTCCGCCGTGCTTCTCATCTGCGCCTTCACGCGCTGTTCCACCAGGTACTTCAGCACCAGCGTCACCAGTGCCAGCAGCGCCAGCAGCGAGGCCACCGCGAAGGCGGCCGCGAACTGGTACTCGTTGTAGAGGATCTCGATGTGCAGCGGCATCGTGTTCGTCAGCCCGCGGATGTGACCGCTGACGACGCTGACGGCGCCGAACTCGCCCATCGCGCGCGCGTTGCACAGGATCACGCCATAGAGCAGCGCCCACTTCACGTTGGGCAGCGTCACGCGGCGCAGGATCTGCCAGCCGCTGGCGCCGAGCACCCGCGCGGCCTCCTCCTGCTCGATGCCCTGGGCCTGCATCAGCGGGATCAGCTCGCGCGCGACGAAGGGGAAGGTCACGAAGATCGTGGCCAGCACGATGCCCGGCACCGCGAAGATGACCTTCATGTCGTTGGCCTGCAGCCACTCGCCGAACCAGCCCTGCAGCCCGAAGACGAGCACGTAGATCAGGCCGGCGATGACCGGGCTGACGGAGAACGGCAGGTCGATCAGCGTCAGCAGCAGGTTCTTGCCACGGAAGTCGAACTTGGCGATGGCCCAGGCTGCCGCGACACCGAACACCAGGTTCAGCGGCACCGAGATGGCCGCGACCAGCAGGGTCAGCCGCACGGCGGCCAGCGCGTCGGGCTCGATCAGTGCGGCGACGTAGACCTCCCAGCCCTTGCGCAGCGCCTCGACGAAGACCGCTGTCAGCGGCACGAACAGGAACAGGCCCAGGAAGGCCAGCGCCAGCGCGATCAGCAGGCGGCGCACCCAGGCGGGTTCTTCGGCGGCACCGCGGCGGTGCGCGGCCACGGCCAGCGGCTGGACCGGCGGGCTCATGGTGGTCGACATGTTCAGATCCGCCCCTGGCGCTGGCGCGCCCAGGCCTGCAGGCCGTTGATCGCCGCCAGCAGGATGAAGGCGGCCACCAGCATCACCACCGCGATCGCGGTCGCGCCGGCGTAGTCATACTGCTCGAGCTTGGTCACGATCAGCAGGGGCGCAATCTCGCTGACCATCGGCATGTTGCCGGCAATGAAGATCACCGAGCCGTATTCGCCCAGCGCACGCGCGAAGGCGAGTGCGAAGCCGGTCAGAAGCGCCGGCAGCACGATGGGCAGCAGCACGCGGCGGAAGGTCTGCCAGCGGCTGGCACCCAGCGTGGCGGCGGCCTCCTCGAGTTCACGGCTCACGTCCTCGAGCACCGGCTGCACCGTGCGCACCACGAAGGGCAGGCCGATGAAGACCAGCGCCACGAACACGCCCAGCGGCGTGTAGCTGACCTTGAACGGCAGGTGCTGCCCGATCCAGCCGTTCTCGGCGTACAGCGCCGTCAGCGCGATGCCGGCCACGGCGGTGGGCAGCGCAAACGGCAGGTCCACCAGCGCATCGACCACGCGCTGGGAGGGGAAGCGGTAGCGCACCAGCACCCACGCCACCACCAGACCGGCCACGGCGTTGAGTGCGGCGGCGGCGAGTGCCGCGCCGAAGCTCAGCCGGTAGGAGGCCATCACGCGCGGGCTGAAGGCGGCGTCCACGAACTCGGGCCAGGTCAGCGTGAAGGTCTTCAGGAAGGCCGCCGACAGCGGGATCAGCACCAGCAGGCTGACATACAGCAACGCGAAGCCCAGGGCCAGGTTGAAGCCGGGCAGCACGCTGTGGCGGCGGAGCAGGGCGCGTGAGAGTGGCATGGGATCTGCAAAAAGCGAGGACCGCATCGTAAGAACGATGCGGTCCTCGCATCAGAAGCGTTTCGCGCATGTTCATGCGCAAAACGAGGAAGGCGCGGGCGCCAGCGGCCCGAGCTCCGTCACTTGGCGGTGTAGATCTGGTCGAAGACGCCGCCGTCGGCAAAGAAGCGCTTCTGCGCCGCCTGCCAGCCGCCGAAGACCTCGTCGATGCCGAACAGGTTGACCTTCGGGAACTGCGCCGCGTACTTGGCCTGCGCCGCAGGTGCCGTGGGGCGGTAGTAGTGCTTGCCGGCGAGGTCCTGGCCCACCGGCGAGTACAGGTACTCGAGGTAGGCCGTGGCCACCTCGCGCGTGCCGCGCTTGTCCACCACCTTGTCCACCACCGTCACCGGCGGCTCGGCCAGGATGCTGATCGACGGCACGACGATCTCGAACTTGTCCTTGCCCAGTTCGTTGAGCGCGAGGAAGGCCTCGTTCTCCCACGAGATGAAGACGTCGCCGATGCCGCGTTCGACGAAGGTCACCGTCGAGCCGCGGGCGCCGGAATCGAGCACCGGCACGTTGCGGTAGACGTCGCGCACGAAGTCACGCGCCTTGTCCTCGCTGCCGGTCTTCTTCAGCGCGTAGCCCCAGGCGGCCAGGAAGTTCCAGCGCGCGCCGCCGGAGGTCTTGGGGTTGGGCGTGATCACCGAGACGCCAGGCTTGGCCAGGTCGTCCCAGTCCTTGATGCCCTTGGGGTTGCCCTTGTGCACCAGCAGCACGATGGTGCTGGTGTAGGGGCTGCTGTTGTGGGGCAGCCGCTTCTGCCAGTCGGCCGGGAACAGCTTGGCGCGCTCGGCGATGGCGTCGATGTCGTAGGCCAGCGCCAGCGTGACGACGTCGGCCTCCAGGCCGTCGATCACCGAGCGGGCCTGCTTTCCAGCACCGCCGTGCGACTGACGGATGGCGACGTTGTCGCCGGTCTTCTGCTTCCAGTGGGCGGCGAAGGCGGCGTTGAACTCCTTGTACAGCTCGCGCGTGGGGTCGTAGCTGACGTTGAGCAGGGTGATGTCCTTGGCCGCGGCCCAGGCCGTGCCCAGCGCGAGCGCCGTGATGGCGAGCAGGCGCGGCAGGCGAGAGAGGAGGGATGCGGCGACGTGATGAGAAGCTGGGGTCGAAAGGGATGGACGGGTCATGCCAGGGCTCCGGTCAGCGGGGAATGCAACGCATCCTAGGCAGCCCGAAGTCAACTGGGAACGAATGAATCCGACGTTGCATATGCGTTCACTGCAGCTGCGGCGAGCACTGGTGAGGCTCGCGAGGACCACCCCGGCGTCGGCGGCATGGTTTATGGGCAGGACTCGGTCGACAACGCCCGAGCGCAGTTGCGCTCGGGCTCCGACCGGCTGCGAGGGAGGTTCTCAAAGCTCGGTGCGCTGTTGGATGAGGCCCGGCACGACGTGTTGGCGTTCTTGACCTTTCCTTGAGCGCGCTGGGCGCGATTCGTTGGACGAATCCACCGGAGGGGCTCGATGCGAAGGTCAAGCAGCGGACTAACGTCGAGGCACATTCCCGAACGAAGTGGCCATAGTGCGCTAGGTCGGCGCCATGAAGCTCGAGCTCAACGACGAGTGCCGCCTTAACCGGTGCTACATGTAGCTTGATGGCCCGCAGACTGTCAGCGAGACTGCATCGAAGTGCCTGCTGGCCGTGATCCACCGAGTCGCGCGAATCCTGCCCTACCTGGCTGTCAACTTCCACCACGTGTTTGGACGCTATCCCCATGACAACCGCAATGCCGATCTCCTGGCGTACCCAGAACCTGTGGGCCGTTCGGTTGTTGTGTAACCACTCCAGGCCTGAAGCGACCGCGCCCTACATGAGCATCGAGCTGGGTGGTGAACTCGAGGCCTTGGAGCAAACCGCTATCCGAGGTCGTGCTTCCTGACGGCGTCTGGGGTCAACTGACGAGGCGCCGCCCACTGTCGACGGCATGTTCCCGGCATCACCCGAACACTCACGGACTCGGCCAGTAGCGTCCCGATAGGTACCGACCACAACGGGGCCATCACCCACAGCCCGACGGGCTCGTGGGACGGGATGCCGAATGTCGCGCCAGCGGGGAGGTTCTCGCGACGTTCGAATCGGATTCCTCAGGGCGCGTGCGGTAGACTGTCGCAGTGCAGCAAACAAGCAACCGCCCCTGGCTCACCACGCTTGGCGTCGGCAAGAAACTCGCGCGCGGTTACTTCTGCACCCTGACGCCGCCCTAGGCGCACGCGGTCGAGACTTCTCCCGCCTCCCCATCTGCGCCCGATCCAGGGCGCGAGCCCTCCAAACCCTTGAATGACGGCCGCCGGCGCGGGCGACCGCGTGATATCCATGTTGTCATCCACCATGCGCCGGGACTGGCTGTCCAATGTCCGCGGTGATCTGCTCGCCGGCCTCGTCGTCGCGCTGGCCCTCATCCCCGAGGCCATTGCCTTCTCGATCATTGCCGGCGTGGACCCCAAGGTCGGTCTGTATGCCTCGTTCAGCATCGCCGTCATCATCGCCTTCACCGGCGGCCGGCCGGGCATGATTTCGGCCGCCACCGGCGCGATGGCGCTGGTCATGGTGGTGCTGGTCAAGGAGCATGGCCTGCAGTACCTGCTGGCCGCCACCGTTCTGACCGGCGTGCTGCAGATCGTTGCCGGCATGCTGCGCCTGGGTTCGCTGATGCGCTTCGTCTCGCGCTCGGTGATCACCGGTTTCGTCAACGCGCTCGCCATCCTCATCTTCATGGCGCAGCTGCCTGAACTCACGAACGTGAGCTGGGTGGTCTATGCGATGACGGCGGCCGGGCTGGCCATCATCTATGGTTTCCCCTACGTCACGAAGGCCGTGCCCTCTCCGCTGATCACCATCGTCGTGTTGACCGCGGTGAGCCTGGTGCTGGAACTGGACATCCGAACGGTGGGCGACATGGGCCAGCTTCCGGACAGTCTGCCGATGTTCCTGCTGCCCGATGTGCCGTTGAGCCTGGAGACGCTGACGATCATCCTGCCTTACGCGGTGACGCTCGCGGTCGTCGGTCTGCTGGAATCGATGATGACCGCTTCCATCGTTGACGAGCTGACGGACACCCCCAGCAACAAGAACCGCGAGTGCGTTGGCCAGGGGGTGGCCAACATCGCCACCGGCTTCATCGGCGGCATGGCGGGCTGCGCGATGATCGGCCAGAGCGTGATCAACGTGAAATCCGGCGGACGCGGGCGTCTGTCCGCGCTCGCAGCCGGCACCTTCCTGCTCGTGATGGTGGTCTTCCTCGGCGACTGGGTGGCCAGGATCCCGATGGCCGCGCTGGTGGCCGTGATGATCATGGTCAGCATCGGCACCTTCAGCTGGGACTCGGTGCGCAAGCTGCGCGAGCACCCGCCCAGTTCGTCGGTCGTGATGGTCACTACCGTGGTGGTCACCGTGGCCACGCACGATCTGGCCAAGGGTGTCTTCGTCGGCGTGCTGCTGTCGGGAATATTCTTCGCGCACAAGGTCGGACGTGTGCTGCGCGTGGACCGCAGCCTCAGCGACGACGGCCACTCGCGCACCTACCGCGTCGTGGGCCAGGTGTTCTTCGCCTCGGCCGAGACGCTGATAAACGCTTTCGACTTCAAGGAGGTCATCGACCGCGTGGTCATCGACGTCAGCAGGGCCCATTTCTGGGACATCACCGCTGTCAGCGCGCTCGACAAGGTGGTGCTGAAGTTCAAGCGCGAAGGCGCCGAGGTCGAGGTGATCGGCCTGAACGAGGCCAGTGCCACGATGGTCGATCGCTTCGCAGTGCACGACAAGCCCGGCGCCGTCGAACAGCTGATGCATTGAAGGACACTTCCATGAACAAGATACTGGCCTGCATCGACACCCGCGGCAACACCGACGCGGTGATCGACTGGGCGGCTTGGGCCGCGGTCCGGCTGGATGGCCCCCTGGAGTTCCTGCATGTGTTGGAGCGTCACCCCGAGGTGGCCGCCGTGACCGATTTCAGCGGGGCCATCGGGGTGGATGCGCAGGAGTCTCTGCTGAAGGAACTGAGCGACCAGGACGAGCAGCAAAGTGTGGCGATGCGCAACGCCGGGCGCGGACTGCTCAGCCATGCGCGCAACCGGGCAGCCGCCGCCGGTGCGCGGCGCCTCGATGCGCGGCTGCGTCATGGTGACTTCATCGACACGGCCATTGAGCTGCAGGGCGAGGTCGACCTGTTCGTGCTGGGGGAGCACTACCATGCTGCCGCCCAAGCCCGCACGCGCGCCGAACACCACCTCGAGCGCGTCATCCGGAGCGTGTCGTCGTCGGTGCTCGTGGCCACGGCCGAAGCGTTCGAGGCGCCGCAGCGGGTGGTCGTGGCTTTTGACGGTAGCCCGGGTGCCCGCAAGGCATTGGCCCGGCTGGCGACGCACCCGCTGGTGGCAGGCCTGCCGGTGCTGGTGGCCATGGCCGCGCCCGATACCCCGGCCGCACGGCAACAGATCAAGGAGGCGCGGACCGTGCTTCAGAGTGCCGGGGCCCATGCGGAGGCGGAACTGGCTGCTGGCGAGCCACATCATGTACTGCCTGAACTCGTCAAGCGTCAGGCGCCCGCGCTGCTGGTGATGGGCGCCTTCGGGCACTCCCGGCTGCGACAACTGCTGTTCGGCAGCACGACCGCCAGCCTGCTGCGGCTCAGCGATGTCCCGGTGCTGATCCTTCGATAGCTCGAGGCGATCGCCAACGGCCATGCGGACACGCAGGTGTTTGTACATGGTCAAGCCTCGCGCCACCAGGCGGAGTTGCCTGCATGCCTTCCCTGAACCCAACCACCACGAGTGGATGCGCGAATGGCGGCGTTCTGTCCGTGGTGGGGTTCGCGCACCCGGTTGAGTCGATCGCGCAAGTTTTCTTGGCGGGCGACCCGCCGTCACGAGATCTGCACTCCACGCCCCGTGTCGGGTCGTCCGACCGCTGTGCTTCACATTGACCAGCTTCGGGCAGGACATCGCCCCCGTCTGCCTGCGGGTGATGGCAGCCCATGCTTCGTCTGCCGCCAGCCCCGTCCACCCTTGATGCCACCGGTCTTGGCACGCGAAGCGTGGGATGTGACGCTTTGAACCTCGGTGTCGTCATGGGCGTCGACACTGATCCTGTGATCGAACCCGATGAGCTTGAACACGGTATCGACCTGGCCGATCTGCTCGGACTGGGCGCCGAGGGCGGAGGGCAGGAGGATCAACCGTCAACAGGTGAGGGCACCTCATTGCCGCAATGGGGGCGATCCAGACTGACCACACGAACACCCGCGCTAGACGGCGTTGTCCGCAAAGCGCCAGAATGGCGGGGCGACACCCATCGAATTGCGGTCCGACAATTTGCCATACCGAACCCGTGTTCACCCAGGCCGCGCCCTTGGTCTCGGCCAGCAGGCCGACAGCGCGCCGAAGGAGTTCAGCGGTCGGGTAGTAGGGCGGCGGCACCGAGGCATCCGGCGTCGCTTGCGTTGCCGACTGCTCCGTGACCTCGGGCGATTCGACCAAGCTGTCGTAGTACCTGAACTCGTGTCAACTCCTCGCCCAGTGCTTGTTGGTGTTCCTTCGATTGCCGACGCCGATCGGCGTTCGGACTGCGGCCTTGATCTTCTTGACCACGGGCATGAAGTCGCTGTCACCGCCGACGATGATCACGGTGCCGATGTGTGGAAAGCGGGCGATGTCCTCCGTGGCGTCCAGGCACAGCTTGGTGTCGGCACTGTTCTTGGCTGACGCGCCAGGCGGGAAGAGCTGGATCAGCTCGACGGCGCTTTGCAGCAGGCTGTCGCGGTAGCGGCCTAAGTACTGCCAGTTCCCGTAGGCGCGATTGATGGCCACCGGCCCGAACGAGGCACCAAGCTCGACCAGGGCCTGAACATCGCTCAAGGGCTCCTGAACCTAGAAGCGGTTGTCGGGCTTCGTGTACGCGCCGTCGCTGTACTTGGCCTCGAAGAGGCCCGCGTGCAGGTTCTCGAAGTCCCAGTACAGCGCAACGGATCTCGATTCGTCGTTGTCATTGGCGTTCAACTTGCGGGCCTCCCTTGTGATGCATCCATCGTAGCGAGCCGCCGGGGCTCTGCAGCGTCAAACCTCGAACTGCAAGGGCGTGTCCCCGCTCCGCGGGGCCGGGCTGTTGCGCTGCGCGTCGAGCCACCGGCCAGGGCCGGCGTCTCGCCCCTGTCGGGCTGCCATCCCTCACGCAACACGGCCAGGCCGGCGCTGCCGGCAGCAACACAACGCGGCCCGTCCCGTGCCCGGGGACCGCGGGCCCTGATTCCTTCACGCTGCGCGTGAACGAGGCCCGCTTGGCGAACTGGCCGGCGCGACGATCACTCCGCTGCGCTCCGTTCGCGGCCCGCCGGCCAGATCGCCACCCCGTGCACCCGCCACGCCCGATGCCGGGCCGCTGAAACCCAACACCCCAGCTGGCGTGCCGCGGCTCGCCCGCCGCGCCAGTCGCGGCCTGGCAGCCGCTTGATGGCACGGTGGCCGCAGGGCCGCCGCGGCACGGGAACGGGCGTGCAGCTTCGCGTTGCTGCGCCGCCCGACAAGGGGAGGCCGCCGTGCGCCGGGCGTCCCACCGCGCTCCCCCCACAAGCCCCCGTCTTCGGGCGAGGGGGACTTGTGGGGGGATTTTCAAGCGGTGGGCCGGGAAGCCGGCGCACCGCAACAGCTGCCAAGGACCCCTCACCCATCCCCCACCCCTTCCCGTGAGGGAAGGGGCCATGCCCACCCCCCGCCCGCCCGTGGGCGGGAGCGAGGAGAGCCGAGCGAGAGGATCAGTTTTCAGGGCACCAGATCCGGACCCGGCTGACCGCTCATCGCAAGGAGAAGCCCCATGGCTGCCATCCAGGTGATCCAGCGCAATGCCCACCTCGCCGGGCCGGTGCGCTACGACATGGTCGAAGGGCGCGAAGGCAAGATCGCGCGCGCCATCTTCATCGCCATCAGCAATACGCGCCGCGGTGCCGGCGATGCCCGTGAGGACGAACCCACCTCCATCCAGTGGACGCTGTGGGACCGGCAGGCGGAGAACGCCGCCCGCTACCTGGGCACGGGCTCGCACGTCAACGTGGTCGGCTGGGTGCGCAACCACCGCTACGAGAAGGACGGTGCCACGGTCTACGGCCTGGACTTCACGGCCGACGAGGTCGATTACCTGGACACCCGCGCCGAACGCGAGGCCCGGGAAGGGCGCCAGGCTTTCGTGGCCGACATGCAGGCGCACGAGACCAGCGGCCAGGCCCCAGCCCGTGACGCCCGACCCGCGCGCCGCAGCGCCAAGGCCTGACCGGCCGCGCCATCCGCTGCCACCCCATCCGATCGAAGGAGATCACACCATGCACACGATGCCGACCCTGGCCACCCGCTTTGCCCGCAACACCCGCGTCCTGCGCGCCGACGAGCCGCTGACCGAGGACCAGATGCGCTGTGCGGCGCCGTCCATCTTCGCCGCCGGCAAGCACGCCAGCCGTTCCGAGCGCTACACCTACATCCCCACCATCGAGGTCCTGCGCGGCCTGCGCCGCGAAGGCTTCGAGCCCTTCATGGTGGCCCAGGGCGGCAGCCGGGTGGAGGGCAAGGCCGCCTACACCAAGCACATGATCCGCATGCGCCACCGCGGCGGCCACGCCGGCGCGCTGCAGGCCCGCGCCGAGGCCAACGAGATCATCCTCATCAACAGCCACGACGGCGCCAGCAGCTACCAGATGCTGGCCGGGATGTTCCGCTTCGTCTGCTGCAACGGCCTGGTGGTGGGCGACGTGGTGGAGGACATCCGAATCCCGCACAAGGGCAACATCCAGGGCGAGGTGATCGAAGGCGCCTTCCGCGTGCTGGACGAGTTCGAGGCCGTGGGCGAACACACCGAGGCGATGAAGGCCCTACAGCTCGACTCGCCGGAGGAGGTGGCCTTTGCCACCGCCGCGCTGGCGCTGCGCTTCGGCGAGCGCGCCGTGGCCGACACCTGCGGCCACCAGCCGGCGCCGGTGACGGCCGAGCAGCTGATCGAGGCACGGCGGCCCGAGGACATCGGCCACAGCCTGTGGCACACCTTCCAGCGCGTGCAGGAGAACGTGATCCGCGGCGGCCAGCCGGGCCGCAGCGCGCAGGGCCGCCGGACGCAGACAAGGCCGGTGGGCAGCATCGACCGCGGTGTCAGCCTCAACCGCGCCTTGTGGATGCTGGCCGAGGAGATGCGCAAGCTCAAGGCCTGAAACCGCAAGCTCCAATGTGGCCCACCGCTTGGCGGTGGGCCATCTCATGGGGCACACCCGCGCGCAGGCCGGCTGACGCCGGCCCTTACAACAACCGTAGCAGGTCGACGAGCGCCCAGGTGGCGGCCGAGGCTACCGCGGCAGTCGCCGCATGGCTGAGCCAGGCCGGCACGCCGACGGGCTGTCGCGCCAGCGCTGACTGCAGGCGCTGCAGCGTCGCGCCGAGTTCGGCGCCAAAGGCCACGCGCGCCGCGTCGTCCATCGCGCGGCTTTGCCGATCGATGGCCTGCCGCGCCGCTTCGTCCGTGCGCGCCACAATGTGCTGCACGGCTTGCAACCGCGCCTGCTCGGTCAGGGCCTGGATCCGCGCCTCGAATCCGGCGAGCTGCTCGGCCAGCTGCTGCTGCGCGTCGTCCAGCGCCTGCCGCGATGCTTCCGACCTGGCTTGCAGCGCCTCCACACGGTCCAGCAACCGGGCCAGTTCGCCCAGCGCCTCGGCGATCAAGGCCTCCCGTGCCGTGGTGGCTGGCTTCAAGGGTTCACGCCAGCTGCCGACGCAGCGTCGGCATGTTGGTCGGCAAATGCACCGAGCTGCAGCGCCGCAAAGCAGGCATCGAGCTCCGGCACCACGCCGATGGCCAGCCGCCGTGTCGCCAGGCGCTGGGCCAGCGCCAGCCGCACGCCGCTGTCGGTGGCCGCGGCGATCAAGGCCTTGTAGTCGGTCCGGTCGGCAGCCAGGTCCGCCAGGTTCACGGCCGACCCCTGAACGCGCCCGTAGATCTCGTTGACGCCGAGCCGGCAGTCCAACGATGCCGTGGCCACCGAAGATTGCTGCAGGAACGCGATCACCGGCTCGAACACACGCTCGAGCTCCGTGCCGTCGTCGACCATGTTGAACAGCACGTGCACCCGGCTGGCCGGAATGCCCAGGCGCGACAGCTCCGCCAGGGTGGCGATCGTGTCGCGCTGCTGCTTGCCCGCGGGCACCGTGGGCACGACGAAGGCGTCGAAGTCCTCGTGACTGCCGCGGTAGCGGCGCATCAGCGCCAGCAGGTCCTCGATGTTGCTGGCGCCGATGTCCACCACCACGCTGTCCACCACCTGCAGGTACTCCTGCAGTTCAGCGAACTGCCGGCCACGGATCACGTGGTCTTCGTCGTCCCCGGCGTTGATGCTTTCGATGGCGACGATGCGCGCGCCTGGCAGACGGGGCGCCAGCAGGTGGCGCGCGATCGTGGTCTTGCCGACGTTGCCGGAGAAGCTAATCACGGCGATTTTCATGGGCGGGGGTCTCCTGCATCAGCGGGTTGGTGACTCGGCCCTGCATGAAGCTGTCGGCAATCTGCCGGCCGCTGCGCGGGTCGCCGGTGTAGGGGGAGGGTGACGGTGCAGTGACTGTCTGCCTGGCCTGGTGCAGCGCCGGCGCACAGGCTGTCGGTCGCGGCGCCGTCTGTATGGACGGCGCAGAGGGCGCAGACGCGAGCGGCTTTGCCGCCTCGCGCTTGACGGTGCTGCTGCTGACGATCACCCCGGCATCGCGCAGCGCCTGGCGGATGGCTTCGAAGCTATAGCCTGCCGCACGCAGCCGGTGAATCTCGGCCGCGAAGGCCAGCGCCTTGCGGGTGGCCCGGCCGGGCGGGAGCTTGGGGGCGAGTTCCACGGCGTCAGGGTGATTCGGCAGTGCGCTTAGTCTGGGCTTGGCCCATAACACTTGCGGCGATGAATCGGCACGCAGTTTCATCGCCGGGACGATCCGGGACCTGCCTGGACTGTCGCTGCAGCGAGGTTGGCTCGCTCTCGGCCCGCTGACGGTTCGCCTGCGGACCGCATTCGGCACGCCAGCGCTGCGCGTGTGGGCCGGAACCGGGCCACGACCCTCCAGCAGAAAGGCAGGCACTCGGCCTGGATCGCTGATTTCCAGGCGGAAATCATCGCCGTCCAGGCATGTGCCCAAGCCCAGACTGCATCCAAGGGTGAGTGCAGGATAGGCGCAGCGGCGCCGATGTCTGACACGCCCGGCATGTCAGGAGGACTCGCATGGAACGCTCGTCGAGGGACCGCCTCAGCGTCGATCTCCGTGGCCTGAAGGCCCCGCTGCTGGCTCGTGCGCAGGCGCAGCGCCTCACCCCGTCGGCGTTCATCCGCGGCATGCTGGCCGCGCAGCTGGGTCCACCACAGGACGCCGCTTCGCATCCGACATCGACCAGCCCGACTCGTGTCCGCGCCAGCCGGGTCAGGCTCAGCCTGCGCATGGGCGCGGCCGAGGCGCGGCGGATCCACGAAGGTGCCAGGCGATCGGGCGTTTCCGTGGGCGACTACCTGTCCGGCCTGGCCGCCGGCGTGCCGGTGTTCACCGACGGCGGCACGCGGCAAGCGCATGTCGGCGCGCTGATGGCCTCCACCGCCGAGTTGGCCACCCTAAGCCGGCACCTCCACCGGCTGGCCACGCTGCTGGCTTCAGGGAACGTCGAAGCCGCTCGCCCCTACCGCGCCATGCTGGCCTCGCTGAACGCCGACGTTCGGCGCCACTTGGCCCTGGCATCGACGGTGCTGGCCGATCTGCAGCCACGCCGCGGCACGGCACAGCCCGCCGACGTGTGGGCACGCTGACAACCGGGAGAGAACCGATGCCATCAGATCCCGCCATCGACCAGGCCCTGGTCACCTGGGGTGATCGGCTCTTCTATCCGGGCAACCGCATCGTCAAGTCGCGGCCCGCGCCGCGCCTGATGGGCAAGGGCCTGCAGCAACGCGCTGACCACATCCGCGGCCGCATCCGGGCCACCGTGGTGCGCCGCGCGCCGCAGGTGATGGTCAAGGTCACCGGCGGCGGGCGCGGCATGAAGGCCATTGCGGCGCACTTTCGCTACATCAGCAAGAACGGCCGTCTGGAGATCGAGGACCAGCGCGGCGAGGCCATCCACGGCCGTGAGGGCCTGCGCGGCCTGGCAGACGAGTGGCGGTTCGGCGGCTCATTGATCCCCGAGGATGCCGAGTATGGCCACCGGCGCGAAGCCTTCAACATCATGCTGTCCATGCCCCGCGGCACCGACCCGCTGGCTGTGCAGCGTGCCGCGCGCGCCTTTGCCCGGGCCGAACTGGCCGGGCACAAGTACGTGATGGTGCTGCACGACCACCAGGCCAACCCGCATGTGCACCTCAGCGTGCGCGCCGAATCGGCCCAGGGCCGGCGGCTCAACCCGCGCAAGACCGACCTGCACCGCTGGCGCGAGACCTTCGCCGAGCAGCTGCACGAGCAGGGCATCGATGCCGAGGCCACGCGGCAGGCCACTCGGGGCGCGCGACGTCAGCCCGCCGCGCTGTGGCAGATCAAGGCCGCGGAAGCCCAAAGGCTGGCCTTCCCCCGCCCAGGGCAGCGCACCGGTGCCGCGGCCAACGCCAACCGCGCCGCGGCGCGGGACGCGTGGCAGGCGCTTGCGGCTGCGTTGGCCGGGTCAGCACAAGCTTCGGATCAGCGCCTGGGCGCTGCGATCCGAGATCATGCGCAAAGCCTGGCCCGTGCCCCGCAGCCCACGCGTGATCGTCAAGACGCGATGCTTGGCCCCGCCCCACGAAACCCGGACCGGGCCCGCTGATGGCCGCCACCAAGCGCCACGCCATGGTTGCTACCATCCCGCAGCGCCCATGGGGCGCGCGGATGCCCATGAACGCAGAAGCCGTCGACCTAGCCCACTTGGACCCGATTCAGCGGCCTTTCGCCGTCGCTGACTTCACGCTCGCCAAGCAGTCAGCACGCTGCAACGACGGTGGCGCGAGCATCGGAAGGGCCACGGCATGAGCAAGCCACGAACCGGCAAGGCGCCGGCACCCACCCCACCCGCGCCGACCAAGTCGCCCGGGCTGGGCACGGCGCCCGCAGGCTATGCCGATTGGCTAGTGGCGCTGAAGCAGCGCATCCATACGGCGCAGCAGCGCGCTACGCTGGCGGTGAACCGGGAGCTGGTGCTGCTGTACTGGCAGATCGGGCGCGACATCCTGGTGCGCCAGGCCGCGCAGGGCTGGGGCACCAAGGTGATCGACCGGCTGGCCAAGGACCTGCGGGCCGCCTTCCCCGACATGAAGGGCTTCTCGCCGCGCAACCTGAAGTACATGCGCGCCTTTGCCGAGGCCTGGCCCGACGGCGAGTTTGTGCAAGCGGTGCTTGCACAATTGCCCTGGTACCACCAGCTGGCGCTGCTGGACAAGCTGCCAGGCCCGGAGGCACGCCGCTGGTACGCCGCCAAGGCCATCGCGCACGGCTGGTCGCGCAACGTGCTGGTGATGCAGATCGAGACCCGGCTGCTGGAGCGCAGCGGTCAGGCCGTCACCAACTTTCCGGCCACGCTGCCGGCGCCGCAATCGGACCTGGCGCGGGAATCCATCAAGGACCCGTACCGCTTCGACTTCCTGGGCCTGGGCGACGAAGCGCAGGAGCGCGACATCGAACATGCGCTTGTGCGCCACGTGACCGAGTTCCTGCTGGAGCTTGGCGCCGGTTTCGCCTTCGTCGGCAGGCAGGTTCTGCTGGACGTGGGCGGCGACGAGTTCTTCATCGACCTGCTCTTCTATCACCTGAAGCTGCGCTGCTACGTGGTGATCGAGCTCAAGGGAGGCAAGTTCAAGCCCGAGCACCTGGGCCAGCTGGGCTTCTACCTCACGGCGGTGGACCGCCAGGTGAAGAGCGAACACGACAACCCCACCATCGGCCTGCTGCTGTGCAAGAGCAAGAACAAGATCGTGGCCGAGTACGCGCTGGGCGACAAATCACAGCCCATGGGCGTGGCCGAGTACAAGCTGCTGGAATCGTTGCCGCCGGAACTGCAGACCAGCCTGCCCAGCATCGAGCAGATCGAGCGCGAGCTGGGTGGTGGTGATGTGGTTGGGGAGAGCGAAGAACGGTGACCTGAGTTGCCAACGAGTTGGTGGCGGAGCTTTTGGCGCAGACCAAGACTTCGGGAAGCCAGAAGCAGTGGGTTGGCTGCCACCCCTCGTCGAGCATCAGCTACAGACTGGGTGCAGCCACTCGCGCTCGACGGTTGAGCTACGGCTTTGGCCACAAGCCGCCCTACGCGGGGCGGCAACACCGATGACCGCTCCGTGTTCGTGACCGGACAGCCTACCGGCGCCGCGTGGGTGGCGGCGGTCGAACGACCGCTGTCACCAGCGGCGAACTGGACCTACCGACCCAAAGCAGACCTAGCTAAGGCAAATCCGAATGCCAGATAGCAGGCATTCAGGGCCGCGCGAGCTCATTCCCCTCATAGCCAGTCCTATGGGCCTGGCGCCTCTGTCGCAACATCTGGCCGTCGCTGGCCCCTTGACTTTCCACTATGTTTCTATAACCTTAGAACTATGAACGAAAAAGCCGCCGTCTCCGCGCTCGCCGCCCTAGCCCAGGAGGCACGCCTTCGCGTGTTCCGCGCCCTCGTCGGCGCGGGCCCCGAGGGCATGACGCCCAGTGCGCTCTCGGCAATGCTCGACATCCCGGCCTCCACGCTGTCCTTTCACCTGAAGGAGCTGATGCACGCCGACCTCGTGAGCGCCGAGCGCGACGGCCGCAATCTGCACTACCGACCGGCGCTGAAGCAAATGAACGATCTGCTGGCCTACCTCACGGCGCACTGCTGCCAGGGCCAGGCCTGCGCACCCACCGGCGCCAAGCGCCGCACCACCTGCTGACCCGGAGAACCTCATGAAGCGATTCCATGTCCACGTCCATGTCGACGACCTCTCCAAGAGCATCGGCTTCTACTCGAAGCTGTTCGCGGCCGAGCCCACGCGCATCGAGGGCGACTACGCCAAGTGGATGCTTGAGGACCCGCGCATCAACTTCGCCATCTCCACGCGCGGCAGCAAGGCTGGCATCGACCACCTCGGCTTCCAGACCGACGACGCCGAGGAACTCGCGGCCCTGAAGGCGCGGGCCGAGGCCGCCGACATTGCGTTGCTCGATGAAGGCGAGACCACCTGCTGCTACGCCCGCAGCGAGAAACACTGGGTCACCGATCCCCAGGGCATCGCCTGGGAGCATTTCCACACGCTGGGCAACATCCCAGTCTTCAACGAAGCCGCGGAAGCGCGAGCCACTGCGACGGCCTGTTGCACGCCCGCGCCGGCCGCGACCGAAACGGCTGCCCCTGCCTTGGCCGTGGCCGAGTCCGCCGCCTGTTGCACGCCGAACCCCCGAGGCAAGCCGATCAGCATCCCGGTGAAGTCGCAGTCGTCCTGCTGCTGAACGCTCGGGCACGCCGGGCAAGCGCCGGCAGCGTCGGCGCGTGTCACCGAACTGTCATCCATCATTTCTACACTGATGGAAGTACCGTTTGATTTCCCGAGGGAGAAGCGATCGTGAGAGTTGGCATTAATGGCATGGGACGCATTGGACGGTTGGCCCTGCGCGCCGCGATGGGCGCGGCCGAACGCCCCGCGGATGATCCCCGCGTAGGCAACCGCCTGGAGGTGGTGCACCTCAACGAATTGAAGGGCGGCGCCGCCGCCACCGCGCACCTGCTGGAGTTCGACAGCGTGCAGGGCCGCTGGCGCAAACGCATCGCCGCGGAAGGCGAGTCGGCCATCCGGATCGGCGATCGACAGCTGGGCTTTTCGTCGCATGCCACCGCTGCGGAGATTCCGTGGGGCGACGCTGGCGTCGACGTGGTCCTGGAGTGCACCGGCAAGTTCCTCACGCCGGAGACGATCCAGGGCCACCTGGACCGCGGTGCCAAGCGTGTCATCGTCGCTGCGCCCGTCAAGGTCGGCGACGTGCTGAATATCGTCGTCGGCGTCAACGAGCATCTCTACGAACCCGGCCGGCACCGCATCGTGACCGCCGCCTCCTGCACCACCAATTGCCTGGCGCCAGTGGTCAAGGTCGTGCACGAGGCCATCGGCATCCGCCACGGCCAGATCACCACCATCCACGATCCGACCAACACCAACCTGATGGTCGATGCGCCGCACAAGGACCTGCGACGCGCCCGCAGCGCGATGCTCAGCCTGGCACCGACGACGACAGGCAGTGCCACCGCCATCGCACTGATCTATCCCGAGCTCAAGGGCAAGCTCAACGGCCACGCCGTGCGCGCGCCGGTGCTCAACGCCTCGCTGACCGACTGCGTGTTCGAGCTCAAGCGCGAGACCACACCTTCCGAGGTGAATGCCCTGTTCGCGCATGCCGCCCAGGGGCCGCTGGCCGGCATCCTCGGCTACGAGGAGCGCCCGCTCGTCAGCGCGGACTACGCACGCGACACGCGCAGCTCGATCGTCGACGCGCCTTCGACGATGGTGACCGATGGCACGCTGCTGAAGGTCTACGCCTGGTACGACAACGAGATGGGCTACGCGTGCCGCATGGTCGATCTCGCCTGCCACATGCAACGCCAGGGCATCTGAGGCAGCCATGAACCAGGGCACCCGCAACTACGCCATCGTCACCGCCGCGTACTGGGGCTTCACCCTCAGCGACGGCGCGCTGCGCATGCTGGTGCTGCTGCACTTCTACCGGCTCGGCTACTCACCCTTCACGCTGGCCTTCCTGTTCCTGCTCTATGAGGCCATGGGCGTGGTGGCCAACCTGATTGGCGGCTGGCTGGCCACGCGCTACGGCATCAAGCGCATGCTGACGGTGGGCCTCTTCACCGAGATCACCGGCTTCCTGCTCATGTCCGCGCTGTCGCCGAGCTGGTCGGTGGCGCTGTCGGTCGCCTGGGTCGTCGCGGCGCAAGGCATCTGCGGCGTCGCCAAGGACCTGACCAAGACAGCCAGCAAGTCCGCCATCAAGGCCACGGCCGGCGATGCCTCGGGCCAGCTGTTCAAGTGGGTCGCCTTCTTCACCGGCAGCAAGAACGCGATGAAGGGCGTGGGCTTCTTCCTCGGCGGGTTGCTGCTGCAGGCCGTCGGCTTCCAGGCCGCGCTGTGGATCATGGCCGGGCTGCTGGCGATCGTCTTCGTCGGCGTCGTCAGCTTCGTGCCGCCGCTGATGGGCAAGAGCAAGGCTTCAAAGTCGGCCAAGGAGCTGTTCGCCAAGAACCGCGGCATCAACCTGCTCGCAGCGGCACGGGTGGCACTCTTCGGCGCGCGCGACGTGTGGTTCGTGGTCGGCGTGCCGGTGTTCCTGTACGCCTCGGGCTGGACCTTCACGATGGTCAGCGGATTCGTGGCGCTGTGGACCATCAGCTACGGCGTGGTGCAGGCGGCCGCCCCGGCCATCGTCCGGCGCAGCGACGATGGCCTGAGCGCCGAGGTGCCTGCAGCACGCCTGTGGTCGACTCTGCTCGCGCTCGTGCCCATCGTCCTGGCCGGTCTGGTGCTCGCAAAGGTCCCGAACCTCGAGTGGGTCGTCGTCGCCGGGCTCGCCGTGTTCGGCTTCGCCTTCGCGGTGAACTCCTCGGTCCACTCCTACCTGGTCCTCGCCTATGCCGGTTCAGAGAAGGCTGCCGAGGACGTGGGCTTCTACTACGCTGCCAATGCCCTGGGCCGCTTCTTCGGCACCCTGCTGTCGGGCCTGCTGTACCAGTGGGGCGGGCTGGCCTGGTCGCTGGCCGGGTCGGCCGTGCTGCTCGTGACCTGCTGGCTGGTCACGCTGGCGCTTCCGACACGCTTGCAGGTCTCCAAACGACCCGCGCTCGATGGCGCCGAGGCCCAGGGCGTGGATCTGGACCGGAAGGTCCAGGCGCCCGCCGCAGCCGCGACACACCAGGGGACCTGACCGTGATGGACGAGAAGGCCGCCGTTCGTGCATTGGGAGCGCTGGCGCAGGACGTGCGCCTGCGCATCTATCGCGCCGTCGTCGGCGTTGGCCCCGCCGGCATGACACCGGGCGCCATTGCGAGCGAACTGACCGTCCCACCCTCGACCGTGTCCTTCCACGTCAAGGAACTGCTGTATGCCGGCCTGATCACGCAGGAGCGTGACGGCCGGCACCTGATCTACCGGCCGAGCATCGACACCATGAACGAGTTGCTCGCCTACTTGTCGGCGCACTGCTGCCAGGCCGTCTCATGCGTCACCCGCGATGGGGCGCCCGTGGCGTCCGACAACCCATGCACCACCTGCTGAACCGAACCACCGCCACCTACGGAGACGCCTCATGAGCGACAAGGTCTACAACGTGCTCTTCGTCTGCACGCACAACTCGGCGCGATCCATCATGGCCGAGGGCATCCTCAACAGCCTGGGCCGCGGTCGCTTCCAGGCCTTCTCGGCGGGCAGCCACCCGGGCACGTCGGTCAACCCGTTCGCGCTGAAGACCCTGTCGGCGCTGCGCATCCCGACCGATGGCTTTCGCAGCAAGGACTGGGACGAGTTCGCGCGGCCGGGCGCGCCCGAACTCGACTTCGTGTTCACGGTCTGCGACAAGGCGGCCGGCGAGGTCTGCCCGGTCTGGCCTGGCCAGCTGATGACGGCGCACTGGGGCGTGGCCGATCCGGCCGC
This sequence comes from Rubrivivax albus, assembly GCF_004016515.1. Classification (GTDB taxonomy): domain Bacteria; phylum Pseudomonadota; class Gammaproteobacteria; order Burkholderiales; family Burkholderiaceae_C; genus Rubrivivax; species Rubrivivax albus. The sequence goes on along the minus strand of NZ_SACT01000007.1, from coordinate 14,645 downwards.
CTTCGCGGGCACTGACGAGCAGAAGGCCAAGGTCTTCTGGGATACCGCGATCGTGCTCAAGCGCCGCATCGAGCTGATGCTGGCGCTGCCGCTGGCGTCGCTGGACAAGATGGCCATCCAGCGAGAGATCAAGGACATCGGGACGCGCTGAACCATGTCGAGCGCCGCCCTGCCCGCCCGGCCGGCCGCACCGGCACCGATGAGCGTCTTCGAGCGCTACCTGACCGTCTGGGTCTTCCTGTGCATCGTCGTGGGCATTGCCCTGGGCCAACTGCTGCCCGGCCCGGTCCAGGCCATCGGCCGGATGGAGATCGCGAAGGTCAACCTGCCGGTCGGGCTGCTGATCTGGGTGATGATCATCCCGATGCTGCTGAAGGTCGACTTCGGCGCACTGAGCCAGGTGAAGCAGCACTGGCGAGGGATCGGCGTGACGCTGTTCGTCAATTGGGCCGTCAAGCCCTTCTCGATGGCGCTGCTGGGCTGGATCTTCATCCGCCATGTGTTCGCGCCCTACCTGCCGGCGGGCCAGGCGGACAGCTACATCGCAGGCTTGATCCTGCTGGCCGCGGCGCCCTGCACGGCGATGGTCTTCGTCTGGAGCCGGCTCACCCACGGCCACCCGCTCTTCACGCTCAGCCAGGTGGCGCTGAACGACACCATCATGGTGTTCGCCTTCGCGCCCATCGTCGCGCTGCTGCTCGGCCTGTCGTCGATCATCGTGCCCTGGGACACGCTGATCACCTCGGTGGTGCTGTACATCGTGATCCCGGTGGTGATCGCGCAGCTCTGGCGCAAGGCGCTGCTGGCCAGAGGACAGGCGGCTTTCGACGCCACGCTCGCGAAAATCGGGCCGTGGTCCATCACCGCGCTGCTGGCCACGCTGGTGCTGCTGTTCGGCTTCCAGGGCGAGGCCATCCTGAAGCAGCCGCTGGTCATTGCGATGCTCGCGGTGCCGATCCTGATCCAGGTGCTGTTCAACTCCGGACTGGCCTACTGGCTCAACCGCAGGCTCGGCGAATCGCACAGCGTGGCCTGCCCGTCGGCGCTGATCGGCGCCAGCAACTTCTTCGAGCTGGCCGTGGCCGCGGCGATCAGCCTGTTCGGCTTCGAGTCGGGTGCCGCGCTGGCCACCGTGGTCGGCGTGCTGATCGAGGTGCCGGTGATGTTGCTCGTGGTGCGGTTCGTGAACCAGAGCAAGGCCTGGTACGAGGCCGGCGCGAGAGGCTGAGCCACGCCGCCGGGCCGATCGATCGCACCGATGAGGTCATCGCCGGACGCATGATTGACGTCAAGGTTTCGCAGTTGCGAAGGCGCATAGTGGTCACAAAGGACGCGTCATGCAGATCAAGGTTCTAGGGTCAGGCTGCAGCAAGTGCCGCAGCACGATCGGCATCATCGAACGCACGGCCCGCGACGCGGGCGTCGAGGTCGAGATCGTCAAGGTCGAGGATCACGACAGGATCATGGCCTTCGGCGTGCACGTCACGCCGGCGGTCGTCATCGAAGGCCGGGTGGTGCACAGCGGAGGCATCCCATCGCACGAAGCGGTGCAGGCGTGGTTCAAGCCGGCCGGCGTCGGGTTCATCGAGCACGCGACCCGGCACCTCTTCTTCACCGGCAAGGGCGGCGTCGGCAAGACCTCGCTCTCCACCGCCACCGCGCTGACGCTGGCCGATGCCGGCAAGAAGGTGCTGCTCGTCAGCACCGATGCCGCGTCGAACCTCGACGAGATGCTCGGCATCGAACTGCACAACACGCCCGTGCCGGTGCCCGGCGCGCCCGGCCTGTCGGTCCTGAACATCGACCCCGACACCGCCGCCGAGTCGTACCGCCAGCGCGTGCTGGCGCAGATGGGTGCGAGCGCGACGGCCGAGGAACTGTCGACCGTTCGCGAGCAACTGTCGGGGGCCTGCACGACCGAGATCGCCTCGTTCGACGAGTTCTCCTCCCTGCTGGCCGACGGCGCGCAAGACTGGGACCACGTCGTCTTCGACACCGCGCCCACGGGTCACACCCTGCGCCTGCTCAGCCTGCCCAAGGCCTGGACCGGATTCCTGGACGGCAACGACCGCGGCGCATCTTGCCTGGGCCCGCATTCGGGACTGAAGATGCAGGAGGCGCGCTTCCAGGCCGCGCTCGATGCGCTGGGCGACCCCGCGAAGACCACGGTCGTCGTGGTGACCCGGCCCGACCGTGGCGCGATCGAAGAGGCGGCGCGCACTTCAGTCGAACTGCGCGAGCTGGGGCTGGACAACCAGCGCCTGGCGATCAACGGCGTGTTCCATGCCAGTGACCGCAGTGACGCGGTGGCCTGCGCGCTCGAAGACCTAGGGCAGCGGGCGGTGGAGGCCCTGCCGGCCACGCTGCGGGCACTGCCGCAGGACCGAGTGCCTCTGCGCCCCTTCGATACCGTCGGCCTGCCGGCCCTGCGCGCACTGCTGGTCCCCGGCGTTGCCCCGGTCGCCCTGCGCGCGGTGGCACCCGCCGGAGAGACTGATCCGCTTCCCGACCTCGCGGCGCTGGCCGATCAACTGGCCGCGGCCGGTCACGGCCTGGTCATGGTCATGGGCAAGGGCGGCGTCGGCAAGACCACCATCGCCGCGGCGCTGGCCATCGGCCTGGTCCAGCGTGGCAAGACCGTGCACCTGAGCACCACCGACCCCGCCGCGCACCTGTCCGGCACGCTGGATGGCGACCTGCCGGGCCTGAAGGTGAGCCGCATCGACCCGAAGGTCGAGACGCAGCGCTACATCGACAAGATCATGGCCGCCAGGTCGCCGCAGCTCGACGCGCAGGAACAGGCCCTGCTGCTGGAAGACCTGCAGTCGCCGTGCACGGAAGAGGTGGCGGTGTTCCATGCCTTCTCGCGCATCGTCAGCGAAGGCCGCAGCGCCTTCGTGGTGCTGGACACCGCCCCCACCGGCCACTCGATGCTGCTGATGGACGCGACCGGCGCCTACCACCGTCAGATGACGCGCGAGTTCGAAGGCCATGGCGGAGCCCGCATCGTGACGCCGCTGATGCGGCTGCAGGATGCCGCTTACACGAGGATCATCCTGGTGACCCTGCCCGAGGTGACGCCGGTGTCCCAGGCCGCCGCGCTGCAGGACGACCTGCGCCGCGCCCGCATCGAACCCTATGCCTGGGTGCTCAACAAGAGCGTGCTGGCGGCGGGAACGCACGATCCGCTGCTGCAGGCCCGGCTCGCGGGTGAACGCAAGCAGATCGAGCGCATGTCCTCAGGCCTCGCGCAGCGGCTGTATGCGCTGCCCTGGCTGCCGGTGCCACCGATCGGCCTCGGTGAGTTGTCGAAGCTGGTCCGCGCCCCGCTGCCTGCAGGCGCCCTCGTGCCCACCTGACGGGCTACTGCACGCGCCCGGCCGCCTGGCCACCGCCCAGTTCGCTGACGAACGACGATGGCAAGGGGCGAACCCTGGTTCCCGGCTTGCGCTTGCTGACGGTGCCGATGTTGACGCAGCACACCGGCACCTCGTCGGCCGCCAGTCCGCACAGCTCGCTCAATCGCTTCGAGGCCATCGCCTGACCGCTGGTCAGGCCGGCGCCGAAGCCCATCGCATGGGCGCCGAGCAGCAGGTTCTGGATCGCGGCCCCCATGGACACCATGCGCTCCAGCGCCGGTGTGTCCGGCTCGCGAGGCCCGAGGCACGCAATGGCCACCATCAGCAGGGGCGCACGGTGGGCCTTCTCGCGGGCCGATTCGATCTGTTCGAGCGTCGCACTGGGGTCGCGGTCGATCAGGGTCAGCGCGAACACCTCGGCCAGCCGATGGCGTTGGCCGGCCGGCACGATGATGAAGCGCCAGGGCGTCAGCAAGCCATGGTCGGGCGCCGCAGCCGCCAGGGACAACAGCTCGTGCAACTGCTCGGCGGTCGGGCCCGGCTCCACCAGGCGCTTGGGCGAGACGTTCTGGCGCGACCCGATCAGGGCCTGCGCAAAGCCGACGGCATCACCTTCGTGGCCGATCGCGGGCGGACTGGTGTGCTGCGATCGGCCCCGGCCTTCGCGCTCACCGGGGTCTGCGTGGTCCATGTTCATCGGAAGAGTCCTCGTCGAAAGGGGGTGCCCGCCGGCACCCCGGAGCACGCAGCACTCAGGCGAAGCGCCGTTCCTTGTAGCTGATGCTCTGCTTCCAGTCGTCGACGCTGCCCACCCGCTTGATGCTGCCCCAGGTGCCCTTGTAGTACGGCACCACGTTGCGGTCGACCCAGGGGCTGGTCACGTCGCCCGCCACGCCCTTGATATAGCCGAACAGCATGAAGGTCTGGCCCGCCTTGATGGCCTTCATCGGGTAGGCCATCGCGTAGGTGCTGCCGAAGTCGTTGAAGACCTCGACCACGTCGCCGGCGGCCACCCCCAGCGTGCGCGCGTCCTCGGGATTCATCTCGAGGTAAGCCATCGGGTAGCGGTCGCGCACGAAGCTGTTGTACTGGTCGTGGTACGCCGTCTGCCAGACCTCGTTGGCGCGTCCGTTGTTGATCCAGTACCGGTGCTTGGCCTTCTGGTCAGCCACGATCTTCGGCAAGCCGTTCCAAGGTGCCGGCTTGAACTCGGCCTTGCCGTCCTTGGTATCGAACTTGCCGTCGGCATACTGGATCTCGGTGCCGATCAGTTTGTCGCCTTCCACACGCTGGATCGGCAACTGAACACCGTTGTTGCCCGCCTTGCGCAGCAGCGCGTAAGTGGCCAGGTGGCCGGTGTCGCCGCCCTGGCTGTCGATGGGTGGCGCGCCGGGACGGCCGGCGCGGCGGAAGCCGTCGTTGAAGGCATCCTCTTCCGTCTTCCAGTCGAAACCGTCGAAGCGCGTGGCCATGTCGGCCTTGCCGTCCTTCAAGTACATCGCCTTCAGCGTGTTGGCGATGTCGGCGGCGATCAGGCAGTCGGGCTTGGCCGAGCCGGGCGGGTCCATGAACTTTTCGGACAGCCGCAGTCGCCGCTCGCCGTTCATCGAGGTCAGGTTCATCTCGCCCGGGTGCGCGGCCGGCAGCAGCATGTGCGCCTCCTCCGCCAGAGTGGTCGGGTAGAGATTGATGCCCACCACGTACATGCCGCCCTTGTTCTTGCAGGCGTCGTAGATGATGTCCACCATCTGCTCGACGCTCGCGCCCTTGGCCCGCGCCATGGCCTCGTTGACGATCTGTGCACGCCGCCCGAGCACGCGGCGGTGCTCCTCGGCGTTCAGCGTCGTCTGGAACGGGTTGGTGCCCCAGATCGTGTACATCAGCCCGCGGCCCTGGATGACCTCTTGGTCGATGTAGATCTTCTTGTCGCCGGGGTACGGCGGCCGGGTGTAGCCCTCCTGGTGGCCGCCCATGCGGCACACACCGGTGCCCCGCCTGCCGACGTTCTGCGTGGCCAGCACCAGGCTCACGAGTGCGCTCTGGATGACGTAGTTGTCGTTGCCCCAGATGATGCCCTTCTCGTAGGCATGGAAGGTGCGCGGGCGGTGTCCCGAGGCCTTGGGCTTGTAGGCCCACTCCGCGGCCTGGCGGATCTTCGCCGCCGGGATGCCGGTCGCCTTCGAACCATCCTCCAGCGACATGCGGTTGACCTTCATCGCATCGTCGAAGCCGCGCGTGAACTTGGCGATGAAGGCCTTGTCGTGCCACCCCTGGTCGACCACGTAGGTCAGCAGCGTGTTGAACAGCGCCGTGTCCGAACCCGGCTCGATGTCCAGGTGCAGCACGTTGTCCTTGCCGGCGATCTGCTCGCAGATGGCCACTGTGGCCGAGCGGCGCGGGTCGACGATGACGATCTTCGCCGCCGCCGCAGTCTCGCCCGCGAAGCGGGCCTTCTTCTTGTCCACCGTGCCGCCGTTGAGATTGGGCAGCCAGTGGTTGAGGAAGTAGTTGGTCTGCGTCTCGTAGGAGTTGCAGCCGACGGCGACGATGCAGTCGGACAACTGGGCGTCCTCGTAGCTGTTGTTCAGCTCGCCCACGCCCATCTCGCGCGTGGCGTGGCACTCGCTGTTGTAGGCCGGCCGGTTGTGGATGCGCACCATCGACGTCTGCAGCGCACTGAACATCAGCTTGCCAGTGCCCCAGGTGTTCTCGAAGCCGCCGCCGGCGCCACCGTGGTCGAAGCAGTCGTAGAGCAGGCCGCTCGGGCCGTCGTTGTCGAGGATCTTCTTGGTCAGGCCGGCGTAGATCGCCAGCGCGTTGTCCCAGCTGGTGTCGAGCCACTGGTCGCCGCGATTGATGCGCGGGCTCTTCAGGCGGTCGCGGCCGATGCCGTCGTGCGCGTACATGTACGAGGCCATCTTGCCGCCGCGCGTGGACGACAGGCCGCTGTTCACCACGCACGCTTTGTCGGGCACGATCATGATGTTCCAGCGCTTGCCGCTGTGGTCGGTGACCGTGTTGGTCATCGCCTTGGTCATCGTGATCTGCAGCGGCGGCACCTGCCGCGTGAAGTCGACCCCCAGCGCGTTCTGGCTGGCAGCGCGGCCACCCTCGCGGTTGGCGTCCCACTTGTACACGTGGTAGCCGCAGCCCACGATGCAGAAGTGGCAGGTCATGTTGGTCTTCTGCGCGTCTTTCGGGGGCAGCGCGATGCGGTCCTTGATCTGGGTGCTCATGCCGCGCTCCTTACAGGATGTTGGCCTGGCGGCCGTAGATCAGGCCTTCGATGCCGACGGCGGCGACCGTGTCGGTCTTCGCGTCGTACTCCAGCAGCACCTTCGGCAGGTCTTCGGTGGCCTGCCCGCACACCATCTGGCCGCCGTTCTCGGGGTCGAAGATGGAGAAGTGGCAGCTGCACTTGAAGGTCTTGGTGCCGCCGTCGTAGGCCACCGGGCAGCCCATGTGCGTGCACAGCGAGCTGAAGGCCACGATGTCCTTGTTCGGGCCTACACCGCCCGGAACGGCAGAGCCCATGCGGAGTGCGACACAGGGCGAACTGGCGTCGGGGTAACTGAAGCCGACGGCCTGGTTGACGGGCATGCCGCCTGCCTTGCCGACGCTGCGCTTGGGATAGTTGAGGTTCGTCGAGGTGCTGCCGGCCGGCGATGCCGCCTGGGCCGCGCCCGGCACCAGCGCTGCGCCGGCCGTGCCGACGACGGCCGCAGCGCCGCCACTGGACTTGAGGAATATGCGGCGGTTGAGCTTGTGCTCTTGCATGGCTTGTCTCCTGGGGTGTTGTGATCCGAACGGCTCATGCACAGCAAGCCACATGCCAAGAAGCCAACTCAATGAAATCAAGCACTTGGCTGCAGGCGCTTAGGGCTTAGTCCGGATGGCGTAACGAGAGTCGCCGGGTGTACGTTACGGAAACGAAACCGCCGGAGCGTGGCATGCACAGAAGGAGACTGCTGAGGGGGGCCGCCGTGATGGCGGCTGCGCCGGGCTTGGCGCTGGCCCAGGAGCGGCTGCGCATCGGCCTGACGGCGGTGATCCTGGCGGACCAGGCTGCCTTCCTGGCGCGCTGGGCCGACTACCTCTCGCAGCGCCTCGACACCCGCGTCACCTTCGTGTCGCGCGACCAATACCAGACGGTGCACGACCTGCTCTTCAACGGCCAGATCGATGCGGCCTGGACCTGCGGCTATCCGTTCGTGCGCTTCCAGTCGCAACTGCAACTGGTGGCCGTGCCGCTCTACCAAGGCCAACCGAGCTACCAGTCCTACCTGATCCGACCGCTGGGCGATTCGACGGTGACCGGGTGGTCGTCGCTGGCCGGCAAGGTCTTCGCCTATTCGGACCCACTGTCGAACTCGGGCTGGCTGGTGGCCCAGGGTGAGTTCGCGAAGGCGGGCATCGGCCAGCGGGACCTCAAGCGCACGTTCTTCGCGCACGGGCATCGCAACGTGGCCGATGCGGTGGCATCGCACCTGGCGGATGCGGGTTCGATCGACGGGTACGTCTGGGAGACGATGAAGCTGCAAGGCATGGCCGGGGCGAGCCAAACCGAGGTGATTTGGAAGTCGAGCCTGCACGGCTTCCCGCCGCTGGTGGCCGCCACGGGTGCGGCGTCGGCCCGCATGGAGGCCTTGCGGCGCAGCCTGCTCGACATGCAGAAGGACGATGCCGGGCGAGCCCTCCTGAAATCGCTCAACCTCGACGGCTTCATCGCCGGCCAGGTGGGACTGTTCGATTCCATCCGGCAGCTCGCGCGCAGCGTGCCGGGCTCCGGGGTGACAACCTAGTGCTGTCGCGGCTGCCCTATCGCGTCCAGATCCCCTTGGGGCTGTCGCTGGCGGTCGTGCTGGCGGCGCTGCTGGTCACCGCTGTTGCGGCGCAGATCTTCGCCCGCACCGCGCGCACCGACACGCTGGCCACGGTGGACCGTGCCGCACAGTTGCTGTCGGCGCAGTCGCTGCCGCTGCTGGCCGCCGACGACATCTGGCGTGTCTTCGCGCTGCTGCGCAACACCGCGGCCTTCCTGCCCGGCGCTGCGACCGGGCAGGCCCGCGCGGCGGTGCTCGACAGCGAAGGCCGGGTCTTCGCCAGCTCGGCCCCGCAACTGCTGCGGACCGCGAGCGCCCTGATGGGCCAGCCAGTCAATGGCTTCACCCTGCCCTCACCGGCTGCCGTCACGAAGCGCCTGCGCATCGACCGGCCAGACGGATCGATCGCACTCGTCGAACCCATCCGCAGCGAGGACGGACAGGTGCTCGGCTTCACCTACATCGAGGTCGATGCCCCGGTGTTCGCGGCCGATTGGGCTGCGCTCACCGAGCCCGCGCTGATCGGCGTCGGGCTCGCCGCCTTCATCCTGCTGCCGGCCGGGTGGTGGATCGGCCGACGCATGACAGCCCCTGTCCTAAGCATGGCGAGCGTGATCGAGCGACTGGGACGGGACGAGCCGGCCCGACTCAAGGAACAACTGCCGCACACCAAGGACCCCGAACTCGGACGTATCAGCGCGGCGGTGGAGCAGCTGATCTCCGAGATGCAGGTGCGCCAGCAGGCGGAGCGGCGCGCGCTGTCGGCCGAGCGCATGGCCGCCGTGGGCCGCATCACCGCCGCGGTAGCGCACGAGATCAACAACCCGCTGGCGGGCCTGCTCACGGCCACCCAGACGCTGAGCGTGCATGGCGCCTCAGAGGAGACCCGCAGGCGCACGCTCAACCTGCTGCAGCGCGGTCTCAACCAGATCCAGACCACCGTGGCGGCCCTGCTACCACAGGCGCGCGTAGAGGACCGTGCGCTGGAGATCGACGACTTCGCCGACGTGGTCACCCTCGCCCACCCCGACGTGTCGCATCGCGACGTGAAGCTCACGACCGCCGTCGAAGTCGAGTCCGCCATCCGCGTGCCCTCGGCGGCGCTGCGTCAGGTGATGCTGAACATGCTGCTCAATGGCGTCTCGGCGGCGGGCGAGCCCGGCGCTGTGCATGCCGAGCTGCGCGCCGACGCCGACCGCGTCAGCTTCAGCGTCGCCCACGGCGGCAAGACGCTCACCGCGGAGGGCCTGCAAAGCACGGTGGCGGCTGAGAGCGGCGACGACCCCCGGGGCTTCGGCCTGTGGGTCTGCCGGGAGATCGCCACCCAGTACGGCGGCGGCTTCGACGTCGACGACTCGCACCGGCAGGGTACGCGCCTTGTGTTCTGGATACCCAATCGAGAGACCCATGAAGAGCCTGTTGTTGATTGAGGACGACCCGATCATGGGCGAGTCGCTGGTGCAGCGCTTCGAGCTCGAAGGCTTCACGGTGCAGTGGTGTCGCAGGCTGGCAGAAGCCGCCGAGGCGCTGCCCGCCGGCTTCAGCGCCGTGATCAGCGACGTGCGCCTGACCGATGGCCTGGCGACGCAGTGGTTCATGGAACTGCCCACGGCGCAGCGGGAGCTGCCCTGGTTTTTCCTCACCGGCTATGGCAGCGTCAACGACGCCGTGGCCACGGTGCGCGCCGGCGCGCGCGAGTACCTGACCAAGCCCTTCGACATCGAGCGCCTGGTCGCCATGGTCCAGGAGGCCAGCTCGCCGGCCACGACCGTCCCGGAGGACAGCGTGCTCGGCATCTCGCCTGCGATGCGGCATGCCGAGGCGCTGGTGCGCAAGGTCGCGAAGCAGCGCGTGCCGGTGCTGCTGACTGGCGAGTCCGGGGTCGGCAAGGAGGTGGCGGCCCAGCTGATCCACCGGCTGGGCGAGCGGGCTGGCCAGGGCGAGTTCATCGCGGTGAACTGCGCGGCAGTGCCCGAGACGATGATGGAGGCTGAGTTCTTCGGCTACGAGAAGAACGCCTTCACCGGCGCGGCCCGCATGCACCGAGGCTACCTCGAGCGCGCTGACGGCGGCACGCTCTTCCTCGACGAGGTCGGCGAACTGACAGCCAGCATGCAGGCCAAGCTCCTGCGCGCGCTGCAGGAGCGCAGTTTCTTCCGCCTGGGTTCTGAGAAAGTGACGCGCAGCGACTTCCGAATCATTGCCGCCACGAACCGCGACCTGCACGCCGACATGGCGGCCGGCACCTTCCGCGAAGACCTGTTCTACCGGCTCGCCGTCATCCGCATAGGGCTGCCGCCGCTGCGCGAGCGCCCGGAAGACATCCGCTGGCTGACCGAGCGCATGCTGCAGCAGATCGCCGTCGAGCAGGGCCGGCCCATGGCCATGTCCGAAGCGTTCATGCGCGATGTGATGGCCCGGACCTGGAAGGGCAACGCCAGGGAGCTGCGCTCGTTCCTGGAAGAAGCCGTGGTGCTCAGCGAAGCAGGCATCCTGGACGTGCCCGACGCCGCTGTGACGCAGCGCGGTGCGTCGCCGGTCGAAGGCACGTCCGGCGCGTTCGCACCGCTGCACGCAATGGTCGAGGAGGCAGAACGCCGGCACATCCGCAGCGCCCTGGAGCGCACTGGGGGCAGCGTCATCAAGACCTCGGAGCTGCTGGGCATCAGTCGAAAGACCCTCTGGGAGAAGATGAAGAAGCTGAAGGTCGACAACGAAGTCCGGGCCGAGGGCCGGGGCACATAGCTGTCAATCGTGTGCGACCGCTCATGGCCGAACTCGGCCCTCGAACGACAGCAGTGCGCGCAGTTCCGAGTCTTGCCAGCTCTCAGGGGTTGCCAGCGAGAAGGTCGCCATCAATGTCCCGGGCGCTATGCAGCACCCGCACCACGTCAATCCCGTCCGGTAGAGGGACGTAGAAGATCACGTAGCGCTGGAACGGGAAGCTCCTGAGGTCCGTAGCAAGCTCGGGCCGTGCCCGAGCCCATCAACGGTTGCGTCGCCAGCCGGCCGAACGCGGCGTCGAGATCGTCGACCCAACGGTCCGCCGCCATCATGTCGTCATCGGCGATGTGATCCCAGACGTCCAGGATGTCGAGCGCCGCCAGCGGGCGCCGAACGACGTTTGCCACTGCAGCTCGGCTACGCGGTCTTGCGCACTCGCCGCGCACGGGCTTCGGACTTCATCGTTGACGCACTCCAGGGCTGTGACGCCCCGCTGGCCAAGCCTTGGCGGACGTCCTCCCGAAGCTGTTCGAGCTTTGCGGCGCGCAGGCGGTCCTGCTCGTCCATCAGCCGCAGCGCCTCGCGAACAACCTCGCTGGCCGAGGTGTACATGCCCGACGCCACCTTGGCGCGGACCAGTTCCTCGAGTTGCGGGGTGAGGTTGACGTTCATGCCCACGGCGTGGCCTCTAGGGTTGGGGCTTCTCAGTTTATCAAGGAATGTCAAAGATGGACATCCGACGCCTACTGGCGTCGGCGTCAGGGCGGCGGCGCCGAGCCGCCAACGAGGAGTCCACCATGGACACCACAACCGAAACCCGCATCCACCGCGAGCCTTGGAACAAGGGCAAGCTCGTCGGACAGAAGGCGCCGTTCAAGCTCAAGGACATCTGGGCGCTGAGAGTGCGCCTGCAGATGGAGGGCCGCGTGCGCGAACTCGCGCTGCTCAACCTGGGCATCGACAGCAAGCTTCGGGGCTGCGATTTGGTCGCGCTGAAGGTGCGCGACGTGTGCCACGGCGACCAGGTCGCGTCTCGGGCGGTCGTCATGCAACACAAGACGCAACGCCCGGTGCAGTTCGAGATCACCGAGCCGGCACGGGCGGCGCTAAGGGCCTGGATCAGGCAGGCCGCGCTGGAGCCCGACGACTACCTGTTTCCCAGCCGTCTGCACGACTCGCCACATCTCGGGACCCGGCAGTACGCCAGGATCCTCGGCCACTGGGTCGACGAGCAGGGCCTGGACCGGGCCGACTACGGCACGCACTCAATGCGCAGGACCAAGGCGACGCTCATCTACCGGCGCACCAAGAACCTGCGCGCCGTGCAGTTGCTGCTCGGCCATTCCAAGCTCGAGTCCACGGTGAGGTACCTCGGCATCGAGGTCGATGACGCGCTGGAGATCTCCGAGCAGACGGAGATCTGAGGTCGCTATCAGCAGCCGCACCAACCGTTGTGTTGGTGCGGCTGCCTTGCCTAATGGCGGCTACCTGACGAGCGAGTCAACTGGCGCTCCCGGCCAAGAGCTGGCGGAGTCGGCTGGCGGGTTTCTGGCTTGCCGTCCTTTACGTTTGGCGGCAGGAGCAACCGCAGGGCCGCCGTCAGCGCAGCCTGATCCACTGGCCGTCACTTCGGCAGCGCCGCTCGGGCCGTACTTCCTGCGTCGAGCTGACGTGGCGCTTGCCGTTCGGGCGCAGTGCCTCGTCCAGAGCACCGGCACGCGCGTGACCACGTTCACGCCGTCTGCCACCGATGGCGGGCCATGGGTTCATTTGTCCCAACGAATCGCCGATTGCCCACTGCGGATCACACGGCGCCATTGGGGCGGTCGCGCTGACCGGCAATCACCGTAGGGGCGTGTATGAGGATCGAGCGATTCACAAAGGCTACGGCCGTGGCCACCGTGCTGGCCCTGGCTGCCTGTGGTGGCGGCGGCAACGAAACGGCTTCTTCCGGCGGTGGGTCGGGCGGCGGCTCCGCACTCGTCGACCTGGGCCTGTCGCCGCAGGCGAACGCCGACGCCGGCAGCTCGTACACGAACGCTGCGCCCGACATCCGCATCTCGTACTACTTCCTGCCACATCCGCCGGCCGGCGTGGGCAGCCTGCGCGACGCGGTGGCCTACCTGGATGCCGACGGCGACGGCGACACCGATGTCTTCATGGCCACCGGCGACTACCTGCTGATCGGCGAGACCGGCAGTTTCCTGACCTTCAACACCGGAGCCGACATCTTCGCGTGGCAGACCGCCACGCCGCAGGCCTTTGGCGGCGCACTGCCCCCGGCCGAGCATGCGCGCAAGTCGATCACGGCCGACTTCAACGGCGACGGACTTGCCGACATCTTCGTGTTCGACCACGGCTTCGACGCTCCCCCGTTCCCTGGCGCCGCACCCAAGCTGATCCTGCAGACCGCCCCCGGCACGTTCAGCTGGACACGCATGCCTGACGTGGGCTTCCACCATGGCGGCGCGGCTGCCGACATCGACCACGACGGCGACATCGACATCTTCGTCGGTGGCTCCGACCCGTTCTTCTACGTCAACGACGGCGCCGCGGGCTTCACCAAAGTCACCAACCGATTCGACGACAGCATGGGCAAGGTGTTCAGCGCCGAACTGATCGACGTCGACCAGGACGGCTTCGTCGACCTGCTGCTGGGCGCGCATGAGCGAGACGGCGACCGCACCGCCATCTACTGGGGCAGTTCGACCGGGGCCTACAGCGCGGCCAGGCGCACGTTGATCCCGGTCGCCGCACCCTACGGCGCGGTGCTGGACTTCGACGCTGAAGACCTCGACGGCGACGGCGACCGCGACCTGGTACTCAACCGCACCCGTGACGGCGACGACGGCCCGGGTCTGGGCTTCTACATGGGCCGCACGGTGCAGGTTCTGCTGAACTCGGGTAACCGGCAGTTCAGTGACGTCACCGCGACCCATGTCGACAAGCCCACCGGCGAGCCCGGTTTCGGCGGCACCGACTGGTTCCCGTGGCTGCGCGTGCAGGACATCGACGCCGATGGCGACCTGGACCTGTTCCCCGACAACCTGGCCAGCGGAACCAGCATCGACTCGACCGGCCTGGTCTACCGCAACGACGGCAGCGGACACTTCACGCTGGAGTGGGTGGACGTCGGCTTGAGGTGAAGGCGGCGTACCTGATCGCCAGACGATCTGGGTGGCTGCATCGGCGCATAGCCTCCAACGGATCCGTACCTCTTCGCGCTGCAGTGCGGCAGACGATTGGATGCCCGCGGTCCTGAACTTCAGCCGCGGGCAACGCCAGCCATTTCGTCGTCACGACCTGCCCCGGTGCGCGCGCCGACAGATCCTTGAGCAAAGCCGCAGTCGCCCAGAGAGCCACCTGCAGATGTGTGCCCGCCACTACGGGACCTCTCTCCGGACCCGCGAACAGGGCCGACGACCGTATTACGGCCAGGGCCTCGGATGTCGGGTCAGGGTCGGTAGTACCAGTTCGCCCTTGGACGCAGCTGTCGTTCGGTCCAAAGTGGCGGGTCTCGGCCGCACCCGACGTCGGCTGCACTTCCTAGAGCGGTCACTCCCGAGGCGCGATCGGCGCCGCGCCGACGACTGCTACCTGGCAGTCACCATATGTCGCCGCCGATGCAAAACTGACCCACTGCGCCGAAGTAAATCTGACCCACCTGGGCGAAGCTGACGGCCTTTTGGCCGTCGATGTTGACCCAGGAGCAAGCAGTGGAGATACGAGTGATGGCCCG
>NZ_SACT01000074.1 GCF_004016515.1 Rubrivivax albus | reverse complement strand
CTAACCCCTCGCTCAAGCGCCGACGCGCAACGGCACGGCACCTGGCCCGCGAAGCGCCCGTTGTCTATCATGCCCTTCACGGGCCAGGCGCCGCGCCGCTGCGCGCGGCTTAGCTCGAACGTTAGGCGTCAGGAAGTGCGCCCCTTCCTAATCAGCTATGACCTACCGGTCGCGCCCCCTGAAGATGCCGTCAAGGCTGCCGCGCG
>NZ_SACT01000073.1 GCF_004016515.1 Rubrivivax albus | reverse complement strand
GCTGATGATGAGGTAGCGCTCGTGCACGCCAAGCTGCTCGATCGGTGGAGCCCTGAGCAGATCAGCGGGCGCCTGGCTCTGGATCAACTGCTCTTGATCTCCACTTCCACGGTCTACCGCTGGATCGTAAGCGTCCGGCGAACCCATCTTGAGTAACGCGTCGGCGACGGCCACGATGGTGTCCACCAAGGAGGCGAGGTGGACACCAACGAAGACGCCAAGCGGCAGGTGCGGCGACGTCACGACCGGGA
>NZ_SACT01000072.1 GCF_004016515.1 Rubrivivax albus | reverse complement strand
GCGGCACCGCAGTCGACGATGATCCATTCGCCGCTGGCCTCGCCCTCGGTGCGCAGCACCTGCATGCCACGTTGCTTGACGCTGTCGCGCACGCTGGCGGCCAGCGCCTTCGTCTGGCGGTTGCTGGGGCCGGTGGCCACGATCACGCGCTCGAACAGCGGCGACAGGTGCTCGGTGTTGAAGACGACGATGTCCTTGGCCTTGACGTCTTCGAGCCCGTCTACGATGGCGCGCTGCAGCTTGCGGATGTCCATT
>NZ_SACT01000071.1 GCF_004016515.1 Rubrivivax albus | reverse complement strand
GACCTGTGGGATCTATCCCTTTCACCGGAAGAGGGTCACGCCAGACAACTTTGGCATCAACGTGCACTGCCTGGAGAACTTTGATCCGAGCAGCATGCCCTACAGGCAGGCCATTGGTGCAGGCATGTCATAGCGAGAATATGGGCGCGAATGTCAGCGCGGCCTAACCCCTCGCTCAAGCGCCGACGCGCAACGGCACGGCACCTGGCCCGCGAAGCGCCCGTTGTCTATCATGCCCTTCACGGGCCACGCGCC
>NZ_SACT01000070.1 GCF_004016515.1 Rubrivivax albus | reverse complement strand
GCGGTGGCCGAGCCGTCCGGGATCTTCTGCCGCTGCTGGCCCATCCACTGGTGCAGCGCGTCGGCCACGGGCCGTGATCGTCGTCGTCGGGCCTCGAGCCGGGCCTGGCTGTGGGCCTTGGCCACTTTTCGCTCGACGTCGTAGAGCTCGCCGAAGAACTTCAGCGCCTGCTCGCCCACCTGGCTGCCGTGGTTGGCCCACAGCTCGTGGAACTTGCGCCGCGCGTGCGCCATGCAGCCCACCTCGGTCACGCCG
>NZ_SACT01000006.1 GCF_004016515.1 Rubrivivax albus | reverse complement strand
AGGGGCAAAAAAACCGTGCTTTGCGACTGAAAGCAGGCGATTTTGAGGGGTTGACTTTCAGGATACGGAAAAATGCGGCTACAGCCGCTGAACAGGTTCGGACGCTGGGGAGTATTTCAGCAGCCTGTTAGTGCATCTAACGCCTGAATTAAGCCGCGCCGCGAAGCGGCGTCGGCTTGAATGAATTGTTAGATGCCAACCCGGTCAATGTGCGCTGACCTTGGATAGCAGGTTTAGAACGGCGACGCCACTGACGATAAGTCCCATGCCAATGAACGCCCAGAAGTCTAGTTTTTGGCCATGGAAAATCCAAGCAATAGCTGCCACAAGCACGATGCCAAGCCCAGCCCATACAGCGTAAGCAATACCGACCGGAATGGACTTGAGCGCGAGAGACAAGAAATAGAACGCAAGCCCGTAGCCAGCCACAACTACAACGGAAGGAACTAACCTAGTGAATCCATGGCTAGACTTCAGTGCGGAAGTTGCGATGACCTCGCCAAAGATTGAAACAGCCAGAAATATCCAGTTCTTCACGCGCAATCTCCTCTACGGTATGAAGGAGAAATTGTAGTGGCTATGAGTTGCCAAAAACAGTCTTGCGGCTATCGATTTTCTGTGAGCATACGCAACGCCAAATCTGGCATCTAGCTTTGTTTTAGGGCGACTGCCCTGCTGCGTAACATCGTTGCTGCTCCATAACATCAAACATCGACCCACGGCGTAACGCGCTTGCTGCTTGGATGCCCGAGGCATAGACTGTACAAAAAAACAGTCATAACAAGCCATGAAAACCGCCACTGCGCCGTTACCACCGCTGCGTTCGGTCAAGGTTCTGGACCAGTTGCGTGAGCGCATACGCTACTTGCATTACAGCTTACGAACCGAACAGGCTTATGTCCACTGGGTTCGTGCCTTCATCCGTTTCCACGGTGTGCGTCACCCGGCAACCTTGGGCAGCAGCGAAGTCGAGGCATTTCTGTCCTGGCTGGCGAACGAGCGCAAGGTTTCGGTCTCCACGCATCGTCAGGCATTGGCGGCCTTGCTGTTCTTCTACGGCAAGGTGCTGTGCACGGATCTGCCCTGGCTTCAGGAGATCGGAAGACCTCGGCCGTCGCGGCGCTTGCCGGTGGTGCTGACCCCGGATGAAGTGGTTCGCATCCTCGGTTTTCTGGAAGGCGAGCATCGTTTGTTCGCCCAGCTTCTGTATGGAACGGGCATGCGGATCAGTGAGGGTTTGCAACTGCGGGTCAAGGATCTGGATTTCGATCACGGCACGATCATCGTGCGGGAGGGCAGGGTCTTGCCTGGGCTGGTGCTTCGAAGGAGTGCAGAGATTGCACAACTTGGCCAACACTGAGTACGCTGCTTGCTCATCACGGCGCCAGAAGAATACAATGTTAGGTTAGACCTAGCGCAGACTTGGAGCGAGCATCAACAAGGAGAAAACCATGGCATCCGCATTCGACGTAGCACATTACATTTTGTCCAAGAACGGACAGATGTCTGCTATGAAGCTGCAGAAACTGGTTTTTTACTCCCAAGCTTGGTCTCTAGTCTGGGATGACGCCCCAATTTTTGATAATCGTATTGAGGCTTGGGCTAACGGCCCAGTTGTCCGTGATCTGTACGAAGTTCACCGTGGGAAATTTCTGGTTGACTCAAATACCTTTGCAGACCTCGCCAAAGGTGAACTGACTCGAGACCAGATCGAGACTATCGATGCGGTTCTCAATTCGTATGGCAGCAAGTCACCCCAGTGGTTGAGTGATCAAACTCACTCGGAAGATCCCTGGAAGCAGGCTCGAAATGGTTTGGCCGATGGAGATCGTGGTGAACACGAAATAACCCTAGCCTCGATGGCGGAGTACTACTCTTCCATCCAGTAAATGCCTAAGTCCAAAAAAACTCCAGCTTCAGCTACGAGTCGGAAGGATACCAAGACTGTTAGAACCCATGAGGTTCGTCATTCTCAGCGTCCATCTTGGAGATTTTCAACCGTAGATTTGAATGGCCCTTTTGCTTGGCCAGTGGGTGCGGCTGTTGAGGTGCAGATCCTTCGAAAATTGCAGCAGTTTGACTCAATGAACTGGCGCGATATTGAGGGGCCAGATCACCATGCGATCGGAGTAGATCGGTTGTCTAAAGAGGCTCAGGCAAGGCTGACTGAAATCAAGCAAGACGACATTGATGAAGTGTTTTCTTTTCATTTCGCCGGTAAGCCAAGGATTATCGGTATTCGCGACATGAACGTTGTGAAGCTTCTATGGTGGGATCCTGAGCACCTTGTTTGCCCAAGTCAGAAGAAAAACACGTAAACGTTAGCCGAGTCGAGGTTCGAATCCCCGGCCCCACCAAAAAACGATGCATCCGGACCTGAGCAGGTTAGTGGGGCTAGAATTACTGCTCCGCCAGAAGAGCTACGACAACGCGCCCGCCGGGCGCGTTGTCGTTTATGGTGTCGGGCGTGATCGCCGGGTGCCGCGACCGACGCCGCTCAGTGGTCCAGCTGGAACCGCCAGGCGCCGTCCGAACCGACGGTCACCGACAGCTCGCCACGCTCGCGCAGGTGGTTCAGGTGCGCCACGGTTTCGCCGGTGGCCAGCCCCAGCACCTCGCTGGCGGCGTCGATGGGGCGGGCGAAGAGCGCGCCGAAGAGGTCCATCACCCGCCGGGGTTCGCTCAGGCTGCGGCGGAGCCGTTGCAGGGCCTTGGCATGCCCGGCAGCCAGGCGATCCAGCCGTGCGTGCAGGCCGGTGAACGGCTCTCCGTGGGCTGGCAGCACCAGCAGCGAATCTGGCAGGGTGCCACGCAGGGTTTCGATGGAGGTCAGCCACTCGCGCAGCGGGTCGGCGTCGGGCTCGGTCGGGAACACCGAGACGTTTGACGAGATGCGTGGCAGCACCTGGTCGCCGGAGATCATCAGGCCGAGATCGTCGCAGACCAGGCATGCATGCTCCGGCGAATGGCCGCGCCCGACGGTCACGCGCCAGGCGTGGTCGCCGATGGCCAGCGTTTCGCCGTGCACGATGCGCCGGTAGCTGTCGGGCAGGGCATGCATGTACTTGCCGAACCCGCCGAAACGCGCGCGGTAGGTGTCCAGCGCCTCCTCCGGCCAGCCGCAGCGCCGGTAGAAGCGGATCGCGTCGTCCGGCGCCTCGCGGCCGGTGTCGGCGGCCAACGTGCGGCACATCAGGTACTCCTCGCGCGTCATCCACAGCCGCGCGTCGTGCTTGCGCGTCAGCCAGCCGGCCATGCCCATGTGGTCCGGGTGCATGTGGGTGGCGATCACGCGCGTCACCGGGCGCCCTCGCAGCGCGCCGGCGGGCGCCAGCAGCGCGCGCCACGCGGCCAGGACCTCGGGCGTCTGGGTCCCGGTGTCCACGACGGCCCAGCCGTCGCCATCTGCCAGCGCCCACAGGTTGATGTGGTTGAGCGCAAACGGCAGCGGCATGCGCAGCCACAGCACGCCGGGACGCACCTCGCGCGCTTCGCCGGGCGCTGGCGGGTCGCCCAGTGGGTAGTGCAGTGCCGCTGGCGGTGGCGGCTCGTCGGTCTCGGTATCGTGTGCGCGATCGGTCATGGTGGGCGCTGGCCAGGGCATCGAACGGCACACAGCTTAACGGGCGGACAACAAAGTCTTGCAGACGGACGTCGGCGCCGCGACACGCCCCCGCGTTAGGGCGCGATGTCCCATGTCGCCAGGAGACGCCCATGACCCGATCGACGATTGCCCTGTTCGCCGCCCTGCTGCTGTCGGCTGCCGCTGCCAGCGGCCTGGCGCAAGCCCAGCCCGACCGCGAGGCGCTGCGTGAGCGCATGCAGAACATGACGCCCGAGCAAAAGGCGGCCATGAAGGAGAAGCTGCGCGAGAAGTGGGCGTCGATGACGCCCGAGGATCGCGAGGCTGCCCGGCAGCGCATGGCCGAGCGCCGCCCCGACGCGGCCAAGCGCCTGTCCGAACGTCCGTCCGTCAAGGCACCCAGCCCGGGACCGATTGCCAGCGAGCCGAGCTGAGCTGCCGGCACACGCCGAAATGGCAGGCCTGCCGGGGCACAATAGCCGCGTGTCTGGCACAGCTTCCTTCCGACATGCGTCACTCGCGCTGGCCTGCGCGGTCTCGCTGACCTCCGGCTGCGCCACACGTGCGGTCGACGTGCGGCCGGCGATCGTCGACCCGGCCGAGTTCCAGCCCTGGAGTTGTGACCGGCTGCAGGCGGAGATGGACCGCGTTCAGCAACGTGCGGTGGAGTTGTCCTGGATCGTCGACGAGCGCGCCGGTCAGCACGTGGTGGCGCTGGGCGTGGGCCTGATGGTGTTCTGGCCGGCGCTGCTGGCCATGCGCCCGGACGGCGCCGAGTCGGACGAACTGGCGGCCCTGAAGGGCAGGTTCGAGGCCCTGCACGAGGCCGCCCGCCGCAACGCCTGCCCGCCGCCGCCGGCCGAGATGGCGCCCGCGCGCGCCGCGGCGATGCCGGTGCTGCCCGGCGAGCGCATGGTCTATGAGGAGCGCGCCACGGCGCGCGACCCGCTGCGGGCGCTCAACATGACCATGACCACCCTGCGGCGCGACGAGATCGAGTTCGTCACCGATGCCGTTGGCGTGCCCACGCGCTGGCGCCAGGATCTGGCCGGCAACGTGCTCGAGGCGCCGCCCGGCGTGGTGATCTGGGAGCGCCTGCTGCGCCCTGGCATGGCGCTGGGCGACGTGCTGGCTGGTCACCTGCAGATCAGTGGCGATGGCCAGACCCGTGCCCGCGTGCGTGGCCAGGTGGTGGCGGTGGGGCCGCAGTCCATCGCCGGGCGCGCCTTCGACGTCGCGGTGATCGAACTCTATGGCGACGCCCCGCAAGGTGAGGGATCGACCCGGCTCGACGGCGCGATGGTCGTCGACCGCGGCAGTGGCCTGGTCCTGCGGCTGGATCTGCGCAGCGCGCAGCCGCTGTACCAGCTTCAGCGCCGCCTGGTGCGCGTGGAGTCAGCCGGCTGAACCAGCGGCAGCTGCATTCACGCATCTTTACTGCGCGCGCATGGCGGCGACAAACCCTGGGACGAGGATGCACACATCCGCTTCAACCCTCGGGAGACCGCCATGCACACCAGCCTCATCACCACGTCTCGATCGCTTGCAATGCGCCGCCTGCTGGCGCTGGCCACCCTGGCCGCAGCCGGCACCGTGTCGGCCACGGCCGCCTGGGCCGGGCCGGGTGACCGCGGGATGCGCGGCGAGGGCTTCGGGGCCCCGGCACTGAACCAGCGCATGCTCGAGAAGGTCGGCGCCAGCGCCGAGCAGCGGGCTCAGATCACGCAGATCATGGACGCCGCCCGCACCGACCTGCGCGCCCAGCGCGAGGAAGGCCGCAACCTGCACATGCAGATGCGCGAGCTGTTCACGCAGCCCAGCATCGACGAAGCCGCGGTGGAGTCGCTGCGCCAGCAGATGCTGGCCCGCCATGACGCCGCCAGCCAGCGCATGACCCAGGCCATGGTCGAGGCCAGCCGGGTGCTCACCGTGGAGCAGCGCCAGCAGATCGCCGCCCTGATGGCCGAGCGGTCCGAGCGCCGTGCCGACGGTCACCGTGGGCGCCATGATGCCGACGGTCGCCGCCACGGCGGTTGAGCGTTATCCTGAACACTCCTCCGGCCTGGACGCCAGGCCTTCACCCCGGTGAACCGGCCTTGGCGGCCGTGGCGCCGGGGTCTTTTGCGTGCAGGGGGCGGTTGGCCCGCCACCGGCACCGGCCCGCGATGACGAACCGACTGCTGCTGATCGACGACGATGCCCGGCTGACGACGATGCTGGGCGACTACCTGCGCCGCAACGGCTTCGAGGTGGAGACCGCCGGCTCGCTGGCGTCCGGCCGCGAGCGCCTGGCCCAGGACAACTACGACGCGCTGCTCCTGGACCTGATGCTGCCCGACGGCGACGGCCTGGACCTCACGCGCGAACTGCGCGCCAGTGCACGCACGCGGCGCATGCCGCTGCTGATGCTCACGGCGCGTGGCGAACCCACCGACCGCATCGTCGGCCTGGAGATCGGCGCCGACGACTACCTGCCCAAGCCCTTCGAGCCGCGCGAACTGCTGGCGCGCGTGAAGGCCCTGCTGCGCCGCGCCTCACCGGAGCCGGCAGCCGACGACGTGCTGCGCTTCGGCCGCCTGGAGATCGACCTCGGCGCGCGCCAGGCGCGGCTGGACGGGCAGCCCTGCGACCTCACCGGGCACCAGTTCGACCTGCTCGTGGTGCTGGCGCGCGCGCCGGGCCGGGTGCTGTCACGAGACCAGATCATGGACGCGCTCAAGGGACACCCGCTGGAGGCCTTCGACCGCAGCATCGACGTGCACGTCTCGCGCATCCGTGCCGTGATCGAGGACGACCCCAAGAATCCCAAGCGGGTGCTGACCGTGCGCGGCACCGGCTACGTGTTCGCGCGCAAGCAGGACGCCGACTGACCGCCTCGGGACCGGCCGCACCGTGCGTTCGCTGTACCTGCGCATCTGGCTGACGGTCGTCGCCGCACTGGCGCTGTTCGCCGCCGTCTCGGGCTGGCTGGTGCAGCGCCACCTGGAGCAGGAGCGCGAACGCATCGAGGCCTCGGTGCGCGAACGGGTCAGCGCCTGGGGCGAGCTGATGCAGCGCTCGCTGCCACCGGCCGACGCGCCGCGGGACGAGCAGGCCGCGGCCGTGCACGCCTGGTCGGAGAAGCTGCGCCTGGCGATCGCACTCGAGGCGGCCGACGGCAGCCGCATCGCCACCTCGGCCAGCTACGCGCGGCGCGAGAACGACCTCTCGCTGCCGTTCCGCCGCATGCTGCCGATCGCCTTCGACGACGGGCGCACGCTGTGGGTCATGCAGCCACGCAACCCGCGCCGCCTGGGTGAGGCGACCTTCGGCCCCGAAGGCGAGCTGCCCCCGCGCGCCGGCCCGCGGCCGTTGGGTCCACCGTGGCCGTCGCTGGAGATGCGCGGCCTGCCGGTGCTGCCGGGCCTGCCCGAGGGCGTGACGATGCTGGCCCTGCTGGCGGTGCTGTTCGCCGCCGTCGCCGCCGGGGCGTTCCCGGTCGTGCGCCGGCTCACGCGCCGGCTCGAGGCGCTCAAGCAGGGCGTGGAGGCCTTCGGCGCCGGGGCGCTGGACCAGCGCGTGGCCGAGGACGGGCGCGACGAGGTGGCGGCGTTGGGCGCCAGCTTCAACCGCTCCGCCGCGCGCATCGAGGCGCTGCTGCGCGCCCACCAGAACCTGCTGGCCAACGCCAGCCACGAACTGCGCTCGCCGCTGGCGCGCCTGAAGATGGCGCTGGCCATGCTGGACGACGCGCCGGCCGCCGAGCGCGAGGCGCTGCAGGCCGAGATCCGCACCAACATCGGCGAGCTCGACGCGCTGGTCGAGGAGGTGCTGCTGGCGAGCCGGCTCGATGCGGCCACCCCGGGCCCCAGCCTGGTGCAGGAGCCGGTGGACCTGCTGGGCCTGGCGGTGGAGGAGGCGGCGCACCTGGGCGCGGACGCCGAAGGCGACCCCGTCATCGTGCGCGGTGACGAACGCCTGCTGCGCCGTGCGGTGCGCAACCTGCTGGAGAACGCGCGCCGCTATGGCGGTGACGCCGTCGAGGTGCAGGTGCATCGTGACGGGGCGCAGGGGGTGCTGGCGGTGCTGGACCGCGGCCCCGGCGTGCCGGCGGCCCACCGCGAGCGCATCTTCGAACCCTTCTTCCGCCTGCCCGGCCACGCCGAGCGCGAAGGCGGCGTCGGCCTGGGGCTGGCCCTGGTGCGCCAGATCGTCGAACGCCACAGCGGCCAGGTGGCCTGCACGGAGCGTCCTGGCGGCGGCAGCGTCTTCAGCCTGCGGCTGCCGCTGGGCTGACCGGGGCCGCGCGGCTGCGCCGCTGCGTGCGCGCCATCAGCGCCAGCAGGCCGACCCCCGCCACCACCAAGCCGGCGGTGGCGGCCACCCAGTAGCCCTGCGGGCCGCGCCAGGTGCCCGGCGCGCTGTCCCAGCCGACGAAGACCAGCCACCAGCCGCCGCCCAGGCCGATGCCCCACAGCGCGCCGGCGTAGATCAGCATCGGCAGCGTGGCGATGCGGTAGGCCCGCAGCACGAACGCTGCCATGGCCTGCGCCGCGTCGGCCACGTGGAAGGCCGCCACCCAGGCCAGCAGCGGCACCGCCACGGCCAGCACGGCGGCGTCGCTCGTGTAGAGCCCGGCGACCGGGGCGCGGCCTAACCACAGCAGCCCCGCCATGCCCAGCGCCAGCACCAGCGCGAACTGCAGGCCATGGCGGCCGAGGCGTCTGGCGTCGTCCGGGTCACGCGCGCCCACGCGCTGCGCCACCAACGTCATCGTGGCGCTGGACAGCGCCAGCGGCATCATGAAGAGCAGGGCGGCCAGGTTGGCCGCGATCTGGTGCCCAGCGGCCGCGGTGACGCCCAGGCGGGCGATGAACACGGCCATGAAGCTGAAGCCGGTGACCTCCACCATGATCGACAGGCCCATCGGCACGCCCAGCCGCAGCTGCTGGCCGATGGCGCGCCAGTCCGGCGCGTCCAGGCCGCGTGCGACGAGCTGGAACGGCGTGTAGAAGCGGTCCAGGCAGAGGACCGCCAGCGCCACGCCGGCCTGCAGCCACATCACGATCGCCGTGGCGATGCCGCAGCCGACCACGCCCAGCGCCGGCACACCCGCGGCCGGCCAGCCGAACACCAGGAGGGCCGACAGCGGCGCCTTGACCAGCAGGGCGGACACCTGCAGCACCATCACGGCCTTCGGCCGCGAGATGGCGGTGTTGAAGCCGCGGTAGGCCTGCATCAGCAGGGCCGCGGGCAGGGCCACCGCCAGGGCCTGGAGGTAGCCGCGCATGCGCATCTCCACCTCGGTCGGCGCCTGGGCCAGCGCCAGGAAGGGCTGTGGAAACAGCAGCACCAGCGACCCCAGCGCCGACAGGCCCAGCGCGATCCAGGCCGCCTGGTGCAGCTGGCGGCCGGCCTGGACGCGGTCGCCGGCGCCGAAGAGCTGGCCGACGATGGGCCCGATCGCCAGCACCACGCCCATCATGCCGATGAACACGGTGACGTAGATGGACGCACCGACCGACATCGCGGCCAGGTCCTGCGGTGACGACCGGGCCACGAGCAGGGTGTCCACCGTGGAGAAACCCACCACGGCCAGCTGGCCGACGAAGACCGGCCACGCCAGCGCCAGGATGCGGCGCAGGTTCTGTGCGCGTCGGGCGCTCATCGCGCGGGCGGTTCCAGGCCTGCGGGGTCCGGGTGGTCCTGCCCGTCGGCGCGGCGCGCCCGTTCGGCGTAGCGGTTGAAGCGCCAGGCCGTGCCCTCGGCCGTGATGCGGCGCCAGACGCGCCGCTTCTCCGCCGGCGTCATCGCCGGCCAGTGCTGCACCTCCTCGAAGCTGCGGCCGCAGCCCTTGCACAGGGCGTCACCCTGGCTGGTGGAGCAGATGGCGATGCACGGGGCGTCGGGCGTGGTGGTGTACCACGCCAGCCAGGCCTGTCGTGCCGCGTCGGGGAGGCTGGCCTCGTCGGCCTCGGTCTCGCGGTAGTACACGAGAAGGGCGTAGACCTCCGCCAGCGCCAGCACTTCTTGACAGGCGGTGATGCCGTCAGGCGAGGGCGTGCGCGCACGCCAGTGGTTGATGGCGCTCTCGATGTCGGTGATGTGGATGCCGGCCATGGGGGGGCAGAGCATAGCCGCGAGTGGCCGTCCGAGCCCTGCCAGGGGACGTCACGGGCCGATGACCGCATCACGCGGTGGCGATTCGCAATGCACCGATCCGGTGCGCGTGACGGAATGCCAGGCCGTCCCCGAATTCACTCCGCATTGGCTCATAAATGGCCGTCGAAGTCCGAAAATGCGAGGCATGAGCACCCCTGAAGTCCTGGCCCGTCTGTCCAGCCGTTATGCCGACACGCCCGAGCGAGCTGCGGAGTACCTTCGGCTGGCTGT
Organism: Rubrivivax albus; assembly: GCF_004016515.1. Taxonomy (GTDB): domain Bacteria; phylum Pseudomonadota; class Gammaproteobacteria; order Burkholderiales; family Burkholderiaceae_C; genus Rubrivivax; species Rubrivivax albus. The sequence continues at coordinate 291,203 of NZ_SACT01000006.1, read as the reverse complement.
CCAGGGCATGAACCGACAGCCTGCCCGGCCCGACCCTGTGACGTACACGGTGTGGTATGAGCATGTGTCCGGTCGCAATCCTGCCCTGAGCGCGGAACTTGCGCGCAGGGTGGCCGAAGGCAGCATCGACGACACCGCCACGGCCCGACTCTTCCACGACCACGTGCTGGCCCGAGAAGAGCGGGCTGCACGGGAGGTGTCCAACGGCATGCAGAACCTGCTCGATCAGGTGGGTGGGGCCGTTGCCGCCACCGCCAGCCGTACGCAGAGCTTTGGTGCTGCGTTGGGACGCTGGGCCGATGCCGTGGACGCGGGCCAAGCGGTGGACCCGTCGCACCGCCTGGCCATGCAGGACGACACACGGGCCATGCAGGCTGCGATCGCGGCGCTGCAGGTGCGGCTGGACGAGGCCGGGCGTGAGGCCGATCGCCTGCGGGCCGAACTGGCCCAGGTGCACGACATGGCCGAATCCGACGCGCTGACCGGCTTGCCCAACCGGCGCTGCTTCGAAAGGCGAATGGCCGCCTGCCTGCAGGACCACGCCGGCGCCCACTGCCTGTTGCTGACCGACATCGACCACTTCAAGAAGGTCAACGACAGCTACGGTCATCTCTTTGGCGACCAGGTACTGCGCAGCGTGGCGCGTGGCCTTCAAGCCTGCCTGGATGAGACTCAGTTGGTGGCCCGGGTTGGTGGCGAGGAATTCGCCATCATGGTGCCGGCACCGCTGGCCCAGGCCGCCCAGTTGGCCGAACGCATCCGTGTGACGGTGGCCGGCAGCCGCATTCGCCGGCGTGACGGCGGCCAGGTGGGGCAGATCACGGTGTCGCTGGGCGTGGCGGCACGTCGGCCCAACGAACCGGCCGAAGCCTGGATCGAGCGCGCCGACCGTGCGCTCTATGCCGCCAAGCACGCCGGGCGCAACCGCGTTCAGGTCGCCGCCTGAGCGCAAGACGGCCAGGCGCGCTGCGTCAGGCCAGCACCTGACGAAGCCACTGCTGCAGGTCCTGCAGTTCCTCCAGGCACACGGCGTGCTCCATGGGATAGGTCTGCCATTGCAGCGGCTGGGCCTGTGCGGTCAGGGCATCCCGGCTGGCCTCGCCCCGCGCCAGCGGCACCACGGGGTCGCGCTGACCATGTGCCAGGAACACCGGCGTGTCGCGGTTGGCGACGTGGCGCTCGGCGGCGGTGCTGTCGGCCAGCGGCAGGTAGCCCGAAAGGCCGGCCAGACCGGCCAGGCGCTGCGGGTAACGCAGGCCTGCGCCGAGCGTGATCGCGCAGCCCTGCGAGAACCCGGCCAGCACGATGCGCCGGGACGGCACGCCGCGGGCGATCTCGCGGTCCAGCAGGGTGTGCACGGCAGCGATGGAGGCGCGCAGCCCCGCCTCGTCCTCGCGCCGCACGAGGTCGGTGCCCAGGATGTCGTACCAGGCCCGCATCGCGTAGCCACCGTTGATCGTCACCGGCATCACCGGTGCACGGGGAAAGATCCAGCGCAACGGGCCGATGGCCGACAGGTCCAGCTCGTCGGCCAGCGACAGGAAGTCGGTGCCGTCGGCGCCCAGGCCATGCAGCATCACGATGCTGGCGCGCGGGTTGTCGCCGGTGTGGAGCTCGATCGTCTGCAGCGGAGTCATCGGGCGCGGCTCAGGCGTAGTTCAGGCCCATGGCCTCGCGCACGTCGCGCATGGTCTGGCGGGCCACGGTGCGGGCTCGCTCGGTGCCCATCTCGACGATCCAGTGCACCTGCTTGGGGTTGGCCAGGTACTGCTCGGCGCGGTCGCGCCAGGGCTGCTGCTGCTTCAGGATGCCGTCGATCACCGGCTGCTTGCAGTCCAGGCAGCCGATGCCGGCCGTGGTGCAGCCCTTGACCACCCAGTCCTTGGTCTCGGCGTCGCTGTAGACCTGATGGAACTGCCAGACCGGGCAGCGCGCCGGATCACCGGGGTCGGTGCGGCGCACGCGCTGCGGATCGGTGGGCATCTTCTGCACCTTCTGCTTCACCACGGCCGGCTCCTCGCGCATGGCGATGGCGTTGCCGTAGCTCTTGCTCATCTTCGAGCCGTCGAGACCGGGCAGCTTCGTGACCTCGGTGTGCAGCGCCTGCGGCTCGGTCAGCACGGTCTGGCCGGTGCCGCGCAGGTGGCCCAGCACGGTCTCGGTGTCGGCCTCCGACCAGCCTTCGATGCCGGCGGCGGCCTTCTTCAGCACGCCCTCGCCCTTGGCCAGGGCCTCGGCGCTGCCGGTCTCGCCGAAGGCCTTGCGCTGCTTCTCCAGGTAGCGCTGGTCGTCCTTGGGCAGGCGGGCCAGCGCCGCGGCCACGCGGGCGTCGAAGTCCTTGTGGCGGCCGTAGAGGTGGTTGAAGCGGCGCGCCACCTCGCGCGTGAGCTCCACGTGCGAGGCCTGGTCCTCGCCCACCGGCACGTAGGCGGCCTTATAGATCAGGATGTCGGCCGCCTGCAGCAGCGGGTAACCCAGGAAGCCGTAGGTGGCGAGGTCGCGGTCCTTGAGCTTCTCGATCTGGTCCTTGTAGGTCGGCACGCGCTCGAGCCAGCCCAGCGGCGTGCCCATGGCCAGCAGCGTGAACAGTTCGGCGTGCTCCGGCAGGCGGCTCTGGATGAAGATGGTGGACTGGTCCGGGTCCAGCCCGGCGGCGATCCAGTCGATCACCATGTCGTAGACGTAGCGCTCCATCACGTCGCGCTCTTCGTAGTGCGTGGTCAGCGCATGCCAGTCGGCGACGAAGTAGAAGCAGTCGTAGTCCTGCTGCAGCTTGACCCAGTTCTTCAGGGCGCCGTGGTAGTGGCCGAGGTGCAGGGCGCCGGTGGGGCGCATGCCGGAGAGGACGCGGGATCGCATGGTGCTGGCGGCAGGGCGTTTTCTGGGAAGCGCGGATTCTCGCAGACGTACACTCGCGGCCCTTCAGCCTCCTAGCCATGCAGCGCATCGTCGTCCTCATCAGCGGCCGAGGGTCCAACCTCGAGGCCATCGTGCGCCAGTCGGTGGCGGAAGACTGGCCGGGCCGCGTCGTGGCCGTGATCAGCCACAAGGCCGATGCCAGCGGTCTGGCCTGGGCGGCGGGGCAGGGCATCTGCACGGCGGTGGTGGACCACCGGGCACATGCCTCGCGCGAGCAGTTCGACGAGGCGCTGGCCGAGGCCATCGACGCCCACCGGCCCGACTGGGTGGTGCTGGCCGGTTTCATGCGCATCCTGGGCGATGGCTTCGTGCAGCGGTATGCGGGGCGGCTGCTGAACATCCACCCGTCGCTGCTGCCGGCGTTCCCGGGGCTGCACACGCACCGGCGCGCGTTGGAGGCCGGCTGTGCCGTGGCCGGTGCCACGGTGCACTTCGTGACGCCGACGCTGGACCACGGCCCCATCGTGGCGCAGGCCGTGGTGCCGGTGCGCGCCGGCGACACGCCCGAGTCCCTGGCGGCGCGGGTGCTGGCCGCCGAGCACCGGCTGTACCCGCTGGCGTTGCGCTGGGCGGTGCAGGGCCGGCTGCGCATCGATGGCCAGCGCGTGCTGCAGCTCGATGGCGCGCCGCGGCACCTGTTCTGCGAGGAGGCCTGATGCACCCGAACGCGCTGCTGGACCTGACCACCGACCTGCTGCGGGCGGTGATGCGGCTCGACCAGCCCGCCGACGCGGTGGTGTCGGCCTTCTTCCGCCAGCATCGCAAGCTGGGGCCGCGCGAGCGCCACACACTGGCGGAGACGACCTACGCGGTACTGCGCCGCAAGCCGCTGTTCGAACACCTGGCTGCCCTGGGCGGTGACAAGAAGCCCAACGCGCTGAAGGTGCCGCTGATGCGCCGCCTGGCCATCCTGGGCTGGCAGGGCAACGAGGCCTTCCTGCGTGCGGCGCTGACGCCCGACGAGCTGGCCTGGCTGGCCCGGGCGCAGGCGGTCAAGCCGGACAACCTGCCCGCGGCCCTGCGCCACCTGCTGCCCACCTGGCTGGCCGAGGCCCTGCAGGCGGCGCTGGACAAGGACTTCTGGCCGCTGGCCGCGGCGCTGGACCAGCCGGCGCCGATGGACCTGCGAGTCAACGCCCTGAAGATGAAGCGCGAAGAGGCCCAGCGCCTGCTGGCCGAGGCCGGCATCGTGGCCGAGCCCACGCCGTACTCCCCCTGGGGCCTGCGTGTGCAGGGCAAGCCTGCGCTGACCCAGCTGCCCTTGTTCCAGGACGGCGCCATCGAGGTTCAGGACGAAGGCAGCCAGCTGCTGGCCCTGCTGACCGACGCCCACCGCGGCGAGATGGTGGTGGACTTCTGCGCCGGCGCTGGCGGCAAGACGCTGGCGCTGGGCGCGGCGATGCGCAACACCGGGCGCTTGTACGCGTTCGACGTCTCCGGCCACCGGCTGGCCGCGTTGAAGCCGCGGCTGGCGCGCAGCGGGCTGTCCAACGTCTACCCGGCGCAGATCGCCCACGAGCGCGACGACCGCGTCAAGCGCCTCGCGGGCAAGATCCAGCGCGTGCTCGTCGATGCGCCGTGCTCCGGCCTCGGCACGATCCGGCGCAACCCGGACCTGAAGTGGCGGCAGTCACCGGCCGACGTGGCCGAGCTGCAGCAGCGCCAGCAGGCCATCCTGGCGTCGGCGGCGCGCCTAGTGGCCCCGGGCGGTCGGCTGGTCTATGCCACCTGCAGCCTGCTTCGGGCGGAGAACGAGGACGTGGCGGAAGGATTCGACGCCGCACATGGACGTGAGTTCGAACGCCTGCCGGCAGCGGAACTGCTGGCCAAGGCCCACGTCGAAGGCGCAGACACCCTGGTGGAAGGGGACGCACTGCGGCTGTGGCCGCACCGCCACGGCACCGACGGTTTCTTCGCGATGGCCTGGCAACGCCGTTGACTTGCCGCAATTTGGCCTCAGATGCGAACAGATTGACTGGTCTTCGATCCGTACTTTCCGCGAGGCGGGGGTGGTGCCGTCACCTACAATGAGTTCGTCGCCCGCGGTTCGGGCGGAAAGGTTTGGTGGATGGAAGTCTTGACGACGGTGCACGACGCGCTGGTGCAGTGGCTGGCGCATGGCGCCACGGATGCGACGTGGTGGCAGATGGTGCTGTACGCGCTGGCCACCACGCACATCACGATCGCGGCGGTGACGATCTTCCTGCACCGCGCCCAGGCGCACCGTGCGCTGGAACTCGGCCCGGTGCCGTCGCACTTCTTCCGCCTGTGGCTGTGGCTGGGCACCGGCATGGTGACCAAGGAGTGGGTCGCCATCCACCGCAAGCATCACGCCAAGTGCGAGACGGTGGACGACCCGCACAGCCCGGTCACCCGTGGCATCGACACCGTGCTCCTCCGTGGCAGCGAGCTCTACCGCGCCGAGGCCAAGGTCCAGGAGACGCTGGACAAGTACGGCCACAACACGCCGGACGACTGGCTGGAGCGCAACCTCTACAGCCGCTACAGCTGGCAGGGCGTGGGCCTGATGCTGATCCTGAACCTGGTGCTCTTCGGCGCAGCGGGTGCGGCGGTCTGGGCGGTGCAGATGGCCTGGATCCCGGTCACGGCGGCGGGCATCATCAACGGCCTGGGCCACTGGTGGGGCTATCGCAACTTCGAGGCGGTGGACGCCTCGACCAACATCTCGCCCATCGGCTTCATCATCGGTGGCGAGGAACTGCACAACAACCACCACACCTACCCGACGTCGGCCAAGCTGTCGGTCAAGCCCTACGAGTTCGACATCGGCTGGGGCTACATCCGCCTGATGGAGATGGTGGGCTGGGCCAAGGTGCGCAAGACCCCGCCGAAGCTGGCGATTGGCGCGCCGAAGGCACAGCCGGACGGCAAGACGCTGGAGGCGCTGATCGCCAACCGCTACGAGGTGATGGCGAACTACGCCAAGGGTGTGAAGTCCGCGGTGGCGGCCGAACTGGCCCACCTGAAGGCCCAGGGCGCACAGAACAGCGCGCAGTGGAAGCCGCTACTGGCCGCCAAGGCCTGGCTGCACCGCGACGACGACAAGATACCGCAGCAGGTCAAGCCGCAGCTGCAGCAGGTGCTGGGCGCCAGCCCGCAGCTGGCCAAGCTGGTGGCCATGCGTGAGGAGCTGCGTCAGCTGTGGACGCGGACCAACGTCAGCGCCGAACAGCTCGTGGCGGACCTGCAGGCCTGGTGCAAGCGGGCCGAGGACAGCGGCATCGCCGCACTGCAGAGCTTCTCCCTGCAACTGCGCGCGGCGCACGCCTGAAGAGGGCGCCGCACCCGCGGTAGGCGGGGCGCCTGAACGTCAAAGGGGCCCGCGGGCCCCTTTTCGTTTCCGGCGCCAGCACCGATGGTGCGGGTTCCGATCATGGTCGACACGAGAATTGAGAAGGGGCGCCGCGGCGCCCCTTCGTCGTTCAGCGATCCCGCAGGATCACTTCAGCTTGGTTTCCTTGTACAGCACGTGCTTGCGCGCCTTCGGGTCGAACTTCAGGAATTCGAGCTTCTCGGGCGTGGTCTTCTTGTTCTTGCTGGTGGTGTAGAAGTGGCCGGTACCGGCCGTGGATTCCAGCTTGATCTTCTCGCGTCCGCCTTTGGTGGCCATGGTGCGCTCCTTCTACCGGTTCAGGCTTCGCCGCGCTTGCGCAGGTCGGCCAGGACGACATCGATGCCCTTCTTGTCGATCAGGCGCAGGGCCGCGTTCGTGACACGCAGGCGCACGAAGCGGTTCTCGCTCTCGACCCAGAAACGGCGGTATTGCAGGTTCGGCAGGAACCGGCGCTTGGTCTTGTTGTTGGCGTGGGAAACGTTGTTCCCGACCATCGGGCGCTTGCCCGTGACTTCACAGACGCGTGACATGTGGTCACTCTTTCCTAATGACAGCCGGCACCGGATCGGCTCACGAACCGGTCGCGATCACGGTGGGTGACGGCTTGACCTCGCCAGGTGCGGGTGGCGGTTTCCCGGTGCCGCCCTGAAGCGGCAAAGCCTGCCATTCTAGCACTTACCCTTGCTCGAGGAAACGCTGGGCGTCCAGCGCCGCCATGCAGCCGGTGCCGGCGCTGGTGATGGCCTGGCGGTAGACGTGATCCTGCACGTCGCCGGCGGCGAACACGCCGGGCACGCTGGTCATGGTGGCGAAGCCGTCCAGCCCGGTCTTGGTGACGATGTAGCCGTCCTTCATCTCCAGCTGGCCCTTGAAGATGTCGGTGTTGGGCTGGTGGCCGATGGCGATGAAGCAGCCCTTGACGGCCAGGTCACTGGTGCCGCCGTCCTGGGTGGACTTGATGCGCACGCCGGTCACGCCGCTGGCGTCGCCCAGCACCTCGTCAAGCGTGTGGAACAGGTGCAGCTTGATCTTGCCGGCCTCGACCTTGGCCATCACCTTGTCGACCATGATGGCCTCGGCGCGGAACTTGTCGCGGCGGTGGATCAGGTGCACCTCGCTGGCGATGTTGGACAGGTACAGCGCCTCCTCGACCGCCGTATTGCCACCGCCGACCACACAGACGGCCTGGTCGCGGTAGAAGAAGCCGTCACAGGTGGCACAGCCGCTCACGCCCTTGCCCATGAAGGCCTCTTCGCTGGGCAGGCCCAGGTACTTGGCGCTGGCGCCGGTAGCGATGACCAGTGTGTCGCAGGTGTAGCTGCCGCTGTCGCCGGTGAGCGTGAACGGGCGCTTGCTCAGGTCCACGGCGTTGATGTGGTCGTAGACGACGTTGGTGTTGAAGCGCTCGGCGTGCTGCTGGAAGCGCTGCATCAGGTCCGGGCCCATCACGCCGGCCACGTCGGCCGGCCAGTTGTCGACCTCGGTGGTCGTCATCAGCTGGCCGCCGGTGGCCAGGCCGGTGATCAGCGTGGGCTGCAGGTTGGCGCGGGCGGCGTAGACGGCGGCCGTCCAGCCGGCGGGGCCGGAACCGAGGATGAGGACGCGGGCGTGGGGGGTGGTGCTCATGGCGGGCTTGGTGTTCGGAGGGGGCCGGGCGTGGCGCCACGGCGACGCGCTAGCCTAGCTGGGGACGCACCCGGATGGTGGCAAGCCACGCTATGGGCACAATAGGTTGATTTTAGGCCGGCTGTTCCGTGCCACGCTTCACGGCAGGACGGACTACAACCGCTCACACAACAACACTGGAGGTTCCCTGCATGTCGATGTTGTCCAACCTGGACCTGATCCGGCGCGTGCCGCTGTTCTCCATGCTGACGGCCGACCAGGCACAGGCCATCGCCGACAGCGTCAGCAAGCGGCGCTTCCGTCGCGGTGAGCTGGTGGTGGAGCAGGGACGCAAGAGCAATGCGCTGTTCATCCTGCTCAACGGCCGGGCGCGGGTGCTGACCTCCGATTCGCGGGGCCGCGAGGTCATCCTGGCGGTGCTGGAATCCGGTGACTACGTCGGCGAGATGAGCCTCATCGACAACGAGCCGCACAGTGCCACCGTGCGCGCCGAGATCCAGACCGACATGCTGGTGCTGCAGCGCGCCGACTTCCAGCGCTGCCTGCCGGAACATTCCAGCCTGTCCTACGCCATCCTGCGCGGCCTGGTGCGCCGGCTGCGCAACGCCGACCGCCAGATCGAGAGCCTGGCACTGCTGGACGTCTACGGCCGCGTCGCCCGCACGCTGCTGGACATGGCCGAGACCGACGCCGAAGGCGTGCAGATCATCCGCCACAAGGTCAGCCGCCAGGACATGGCCAAGGTGGTGGGCGCCTCGCGCGAAATGGTCAGCCGCGTGATGAAGGACCTCGAGGAGCGCGGCGTCATCGAGACGCAGGAGAACGGCTTCGTGGTCATCAAGGAACGCCTGCAGAACGAGTGACGGCCGCGGCTGCGGCATGCGGGCGGCTTCGGCCACAATCCCGCGCATGAGTTTTCCCCTTGGTTCGCTCAGCGGCGAATCGCCGGCACCGGGCACCCCGGTGGCCTGGCGCCGCCGGCTCTGGCTGGCCGCCGGCGCCGTGCTGTGGCTGCTGGCGCTGCTGGCCATGGCCACCCATGACGCGGCCGACGCCGCCTTCACCACGTCCGGCGACGCCGTGCCGCTGCATAACGTGGCCGGCCGCCTGGGCGCCTGGGCCAGCGACATCGCCTACTTCCTGTTCGGCTTCTCGGCCTGGTGGTGGCTGCCGATCACCGCGCGCAGCTGGCTGTCGGCGCTCGCCCGCCACCTGCGCGGCGACGAAGCGGTGCAGCCGCACCCTGGCGTCTGGTTTGGTACCGCATTGCTGCTGGCGGCCAGCTGCGCGCTGGAATGGACGCGCATGTACCACTGGGAAGGCGCCTTGCCCGGCCATGCCGGTGGCGTGCTGGGCTACACGCTGGGCCCGCTGTCGATGACCTGGCTGGGCTTCGCCGGTTCCGGCGTGCTGTGGATCGCCGCCCTGGTGATGGGCAGCGCGCTGGCATTGCGGTTCTCCTGGCTGCATGCCGCCGATGCGCTGGGCACCTGGATCGACACCTGGCGTGAGCGGCGGGAGGCACGGGCCGAGGTGGCCGAGGACCGCCGCATCGCCGAGCAACTGACCAAGGAACGCGAGCAGGTGGCCGAGGAGGTGCGGCTGGACCTGCCCGAGCACCCGCCCATCGTCATCGAGCCGCCGGTGCTGGAGGTGCCGAAGTCCGAGCGCGTGGCCAAGGAGCGGCAGAAGCCGCTGTTCGTCGAACTGGCGGACACCAAGCTGCCTCAGGTGGACCTGCTGGACGCCGCCCCCGGCCGCCAGGAGAGCGTGACGCCGGAGACGCTGGAGATGACCAGCCGGCTGATCGAGAAGAAGCTCAAGGACTTCGGCGTCGAGGTGCGCGTGGTCGCGGCCAGCCCCGGCCCGGTGATCACGCGCTACGAGATCGAGCCGGCCACCGGCGTCAAGGGCTCGCAGGTGGTCAACCTGGCCAAGGACCTGGCGCGCAGCCTGTCGCTGATCAGCATCCGCGTCGTCGAGGTCATCCCGGGCAAGAATTACATGGCGCTGGAGCTGCCCAACGCACGCCGGCAGACCATCCGCCTGGCGGAGATCCTGGGCTCGCAGGTCTACAACGACGCGCAGTCCATGCTGACCATGGGCCTGGGCAAGGACATCGTCGGCAACCCGGTGGTGGCCGACCTGGCCAAGATGCCGCACTGCCTGGTCGCCGGCACCACCGGCTCGGGCAAGTCGGTGGGCATCAACGCCATGATCCTCAGCCTGCTCTACAAGGCCGAGGCACGCGACGTGCGGCTCATCCTCATCGACCCCAAGATGCTGGAGATGAGCGTCTACGAGGGCATCCCGCACCTGCTGGCGCCGGTGGTCACCGACATGAAGCAGGCCGCCAACGCGCTGAACTGGTGCGTCGGCGAGATGGAGCGGCGCTACAAGCTGATGAGCAAGCTCGGCGTGCGCCAGCTCAGCGGCTACAACCGCAAGATCGAGGAAGCCACGGCACGCGGCGAGACCATTGGCAACCCGTTCAGCCTGACGCCGGAGGAGCCCGAGCCGCTGGAGCGCCTGCCGCACATCGTGGTCGTGATCGACGAGCTGGCCGACCTGATGATGGTCGTCGGCAAGAAGATCGAGGAACTCATCGCCCGCCTGGCGCAGAAGGCGCGCGCCGCCGGCATCCACCTGGTGCTGGCCACGCAACGGCCCAGCGTGGACGTGATCACCGGCCTCATCAAGGCCAACATCCCGACGCGCCTGAGCTTCCAGGTCAGCAGCAAGATCGACAGCCGCACCATCCTCGACCAGATGGGCGCCGAAGCCCTGCTGGGCCAGGGCGACATGCTCTATCTGGCGCCGGGCACCGGCGTGCCGGTGCGCGTGCACGGCGCCTTCGTCAGCGACGACGAGGTGCACCGTGTCGTCGAGTACCTCAAGACCCAGGGCGAGCCGAACTACATCGACGGCATCCTGGAGGGCGGCGTGGAAGGCGAGGGTGACGGCGGCCTGCAGGGCATTGGCGGCGGTGCGGTGGATGGCGAGAGCGATGCCATGTACGACCAGGCCGTGGCCGTGGTGCTGCAGCACCGCAAGGCCAGCATCTCGCTGGTGCAGCGCCACCTGCGCATCGGCTACAACCGCGCCGCGCGGATGCTGGAACAGATGGAGAAGAGCGGCCTCGTCGGGTCGATGCAGACCAACGGCAGCCGGGAACTGATCGTGCCCAAGCGGGACGAAGGGGCATGACGCCACCTGCGCTCGTGCGCCGGGCCCTGCTCGCATCGGCCCTGCTCTGCGCCGCATTGCCGGCGCGGGCCGACGCTGTCGATGCGCTGCGCGAGTTCGTCCGCCAGACACGCAGCGGCAGCGCCGATTTCACGCAGGTGGTCACGCCCGCCGACGGCACGCGCGCCAAGACCTCCAGCGGCCGCTTCGAGTTCGCCCGGCCCGACCGCTTCCGCTTCGACTACGTGAAGCCCTATCCGCAGGCCATCGTCTCCGACGGACGCACGCTGTGGATGCACGACCCGGACCTGAACCAGGTCACGGTGCGCCACGTCGACAAGGCCCTGGGCGCCACGCCCGCCGCCCTGCTGGCCGGCGAGGACCTGGCCCGCGACTTCACGCTTGCCGCGCAGCCCGACCGCGACGGAATGGCCTGGGTGCGCGCCACGCCGAAGGCGGCCGACAGCGGCTTCCAGTGGATGGCCGTGGGCTTCAAGGGCAACGACCTGGCCGCGGTGGAGATCCTCGACCGCTTCGGCCAGCGCACGCTGCTGACGCTGCAGGGTCTGAAGGCCAACGCCGTGCTGGCGCCGGAGCGCTTCCGCTTCGTGCCGCCGCCTGGCGCCGACGTGCTGGAGCAGTAGCCGCCCGTGGACGACCTGTTCGGCGTGGACCCGGCCGAACCCGGCAACCCGGCGGCCGCCGCGCCGGCCGACGCCCCGCTGGCCGAGCGCCTGCGCCCGGCGCAGCTGTCGGACGTGATCGGCCAGCGCCACCTGCTGGCCCCCGGCAAGCCGCTGCACGCGGCGCTGGCCGCAGGCCGGCTGCACTCGATGATCCTCTGGGGCCCGCCGGGCGTGGGCAAGACCACGCTGGCGCGCCTGGTGGCCCAGGCCAGCGACGCGCAATTCATCGTGCTCAGCGCCGTGCTGGCCGGCGTGAAGGAGATCCGCGACGCGGTGCAGCGCGCCGAACTGGCGCGGGCCCAGGGCAGCCGCACCGTGGTCTTCGTCGACGAGGTGCACCGCTTCAACAAGGCCCAGCAGGACGCCTTCCTGCCGCACGTCGAAAGCGGCCTGTTCCTGTTCATCGGCGCCACCACCGAGAACCCGTCCTTCGAGGTCAACTCGGCGCTGCTGTCGCGGGCCACCGTGCATGTGCTGAAGTCGCTGGAGGCCGATGACCTGGTGCTGCTGCTGGACCGCGCGCGTGCGCTGATGCAGGCGCCGCCGCTGACGGACGCGGCCCGTACGCGGCTGATCGCGTTCGCGGATGGCGACGCGCGCCGGCTGCTCAACGCCTACGAGAACCTGGTGTCGCTGGCCGGTGAACGGGCCGAGCTGGACGAGCCGCTGCTCGAATCGGCGCTCGGCGAGATGCTGCGCCGCTACGACAAGGGCGGCGACCAGTTCTACGACGCGATCAGTGCCCTGCACAAGAGCGTTCGCGGCAGCGACCCCGACGCCGCGCTGTACTGGCTGGCGCGCATGCTCGACGGCGGCGTGGATCCGCGCTACGTGGCGCGCCGTGTGCTGCGCATGGCCAGCGAGGACATCGGCCTGGCCGACCCGCGCGGCCTGCAACTGGCGTTGCAGGCGGCCGAGGTCTACGAACGCCTGGGCTCGCCCGAAGGCGAGCTGGCGCTGGCGCAGGCCGTGGTCTACCTGGCCGTGGCCCCCAAGTCGAATGCCGTCTACACCGCCTGGAACGCCATGCGGGCCTTCGTGAAGCAGGACGGCACCCGCCCGGTGCCGACGCACCTGCGCAACGCGCCGACGCGGCTGATGAAGGACCTGGGCTTCGGCGCCGGCTACCGCTACGCCCACGACGAGACCGACGGCTACGCCGCCGGCGAGAACTACTGGCCCGAGGGGCTGGCCCCGCAGCGCGTCTACCAGCCGGTGTCTCGTGGACTGGAGCAGCGCATCGCCGAGAAGCTGGCCGACCTGCGCGCCCGCGACGACGAAGCGAACAACCGCGGCTGATCCGGCCCGCCCGCCGACGATTGTTCGGGTCGCGGCGGGAAACTCCCCGAAAGTCCCCGTGCGGTGCAAACCTACAATGCGCCCGGCCCGTGCGAGGCCGGCTTCTTGCTACGGGTTCCGTGCGCAAGGTGCGACAACCCGGAGACCCCCGAATGGACATCTTCATCCAGCAGCTCATCAACGGGCTGGTGCTCGGCAGCATGTATGCCCTGGTGGCCCTGGGCTACACGATGGTGTACGGCATCATCGGCCTGATCAACTTCGCCCACGGCGAGGTGATGATGGTCGGCGCGCTGACCAGCTGGACCGTGATCTCCGTGTTGGCCGCCAGCGGCATGCCTGGCTGGCTGCTGATCCTCATCGGCACGCTGTGCGCCATCGTCGTCTGTTCGGTGCTGAACTTCAGCATCGAGAAGGTGGCCTACCGGCCGCTGCGCAACGCCCCGCGCCTGGCGCCGCTGATCACCGCCATGGGCATGAGCCTGATGCTGCAGACGCTGGCGATGATCACCTGGAAGCCCAACCCCAAGCCGTATCCGCTGCTGCTGCCCACCGAGCCCATCGAGATCGCCGGCGCCGTGATCAGCGTGACGCAGGTGCTGATCCTGGCCACCACCGCCATCGTGCTGGCCGGCCTGAGCTACATGGTCAGTCGCACCAAGCTGGGCCGCGCGATGCGGGCCACCGCCGAGAACCCGCGCGTGGCCGCGCTGATGGGCGTTCGCCCCGACATGGTGATCTCCGCCACCTTCGTCATCGGCGCGGCGCTGGCCGCCGTGGCCGGCGTGATGTGGGCCGCCAACTACGGCACCGTGCAGCACAGCATGGGCTTCCTGCCCGGCCTGAAGGCCTTCACGGCGGCGGTGCTGGGCGGCATCGGCAACCTGCCGGGCGCCGTGGTTGGTGCGCTGCTGCTGGGCCTGGTGGAGGTCTTCGGCGCCGGCTACCTGGGGCCGCTGACCGGCGGCGTGCTGGGCAGCCACTACGCCGACATCTTCGCCTTCGTGGCGCTGATCCTGGTGCTCACGCTGCGGCCCTCGGGCCTGCTGGGCGAGCGTGTGGCCGACCGCGCCTGATGGGGAGAGCACCATGGTGAAGAACAACAAGCTCGTCGTCTTCTTCCTGGCCGCCATCGCGCTGATCGCGCTGCCGCTGTTCGTGCAGCAGCTCGGCGCCGGCCCGGTGCGCATCATGGCGCTGGCGCTGCTGTACGTGCTGCTGGCGCTGGGCCTGAACATCGTGGTCGGCTACGCCGGCCTGCTGGACCTGGGTTACGTGGCCTTCTACGCCGTGGGCGCCTACATGTTCGCGCTGATGGCCAGCCCGCACCTGTTCGAGACCTTCCCGTGGATCGCGCAGATGCTGCCCAACGGTCTGCACACGCCGATCTGGATCATCGTGCCGTTGGCGGCCTTCCTCGCCGCCATCGCCGGCGTGCTGCTGGGCACGCCGGTGCTCAAGCTGCGCGGCGACTACCTGGCCATCGTCACGTTGGGCTTCGGCGAGATCATCCGCGTGTTCATGAACAACCTGGAGCACCCGGTCAACATCACCAACGGTCCGCGCGGCCTGGACCGCATCGACTCGATGCGCATCTTCGGCTTCGACTTCGGCAAGGGCATCGAGATCGGCGGCTTCGCGATCCCGTCGGTGACGCTGTACTACTACCTGTTCCTGGTGCTGGTGGTGGTCAGCGTGGTCGTCTGCCACCGGCTGGAGGTCTCGCGCATCGGCCGCGCCTGGATGGCCATCCGCGAGGACGAGATCGCGGCCAAGGCCATGGGCATCAACACCCGCAACATGAAGCTGCTGGCCTTCGGCATGGGGGCCACCTTCGGCGGCGTGTCGGGCGCGATGTTCGCGGCCTTCCAGGGGTTCGTTTCGCCGGAGTCGTTCAGCCTGATGGAGAGCATCATGATCGTGGCCATGGTGGTGCTCGGCGGCATCGGCCACCTGCCCGGCGTCATCCTCGGCGCGGTGCTGCTGGCCGCGTTGCCGGAGATCCTGCGCTACGTGGCCGGCCCGCTGCAGCAGATGACCGACGGCCGCCTGGATGCCGCCATCCTGCGGCAGTTGCTGATCGCCACCGCGATGATCACCATCATGCTGCTGCGCCCGCGCGGCCTGTGGCCGAGCCCCGAGCACGGCAAGGCCGCGCCCACGCCCACCCGCTGAAGACGGAGACCGACCATGAGCGACACCGTGCTTCGCGTCCAGGGCGTCAGCAAGCGCTTCGGCGGCCTGCAGGCCCTGTCCGACGTCGGCATCACCATCCACAAGGGCCAGGTCTACGGCCTGATCGGCCCCAACGGCGCCGGCAAGACCACGTTCTTCAACGTCATCACCGGCCTCTACACGCCCGACAGCGGCAGCTTCGAACTGGGCGGCACGCCGTACCGGCCCGAGGCGGTGCACCAGGTGGCCAAGCAGGGCATCGCGCGAACCTTCCAGAACATCCGCCTGTTCGCCGAGATGACGGCGCTGGAGAACGTGATGGTCGGCCGCCACGTGCGCACGCATTCCGGCTTGGTGGGCGCGATCTTCCGCACTGCGTCGTTCAAGGCCGAGGAGGCCGCGATCACGCAGCGGGCGCAGGAACTGCTGGACTACGTGGGCATCGGCCACTACGCCGAGTACAAGGCGCGCACGCTGAGCTACGGTGACCAGCGCCGCCTGGAGATCGCCCGCGCGCTGGCCACCGACCCCAAGCTGATCGCGCTGGACGAACCCGCCGCGGGCATGAACGCCACCGAGAAGGTGGTGCTGCGCGAACTGATCGACCGCATCCGCAACGACGGCCGCACCATCCTGCTCATCGAGCACGACGTGAAGCTGGTGATGGGCCTGTGCGACCGCGTGACCGTGCTCGACTACGGCAAGGCGATCGCCGAGGGCACGCCGGCGGAGGTGCAGCGCAACGAACAGGTGATCGAGGCCTACCTCGGCGCCGGACACAAGGCAACGGCATGACGACAACGCTGCTCAAGGTCACCGGCCTGAAGGTCGCCTACGGCGGCATCCAGGCCGTCAAGGGCGTGGACTTCGAGGTCCGCGAGGGCGAGCTCGTCAGCCTGATCGGCGCCAACGGCGCCGGCAAGACGACGACGCTCAAGGCCATCACCGGCGTGCAGCCGGTGGCCGCCGGCGAGATTGAGTACCTGGGCCAGGCCATCGGGGGCCGCGGCGCCTGGGACCTGGTCAAGCAGGGCCTGGTGATGGTGCCGGAAGGCCGTGGCGTGTTCGCGCGCATGACCATCGTCGAGAACCTGCAGATGGGCGCCTACACGCGCACCGACACCAGCGAGCTCGACGCCGACATCGACAAGGTCTTCGCGATCTTCCCGCGCCTGAAGGAGCGGGCCAAGCAGCTGGCCGGCACGATGTCCGGCGGCGAGCAGCAGATGCTGGCCATGGGCCGGGCGCTGATGGCGCGGCCTAAGGTGCTGCTGCTGGACGAGCCGTCGATGGGCCTGTCGCCGATCATGGTCGACAAGATCTTCGAGGTCGTCAACGACATCCACCAGCGCGGCACCACCGTGATGCTGGTGGAGCAGAACGCCAGCCGCGCGCTGGCCCTGGCCAACCGCGGCTACGTGATGGACTCGGGCGAGGTCACGATGAGCGGCGACGCGAAGGCGCTGCTGAACGACCCGAAGGTGCGCGCCGCCTACCTGGGCGAGTAGCCCGTCGTCTGCCGGCGGCGAGGCGTGCCCGCGCCGGGGCAGCTCGCGTACGCCGGCCGTTGCCACGTGGTGCGCCGGGCTGTGCCCGGCGGCGCCGGTTGATGCCGGCTTGCGACTGCTTTCATCTGGCACACACCGCTCACGCTTGAGGTCAGCAGTGCGCCGCCCGGTGGCCGATCTCCTGGCGTGATCGGCCCATCCCGGGCCGGCGCCTGCCCGGATCGCCGCGTCCATGTTCCAGTCTTCTCTCCGCCTCTGGCCGCGCCTGTGCTGCGCGGCCGCCCTCCTGGTCACGTCCGGCCTGCCGGCCACCGCCACGGCAGCGACTGCAGGCCGGCAGGTCATCGCCGTGTCCGCCGCGACCACCGCCAGCGCCAACATCCTGACCGTCGGTCTGAAGCTGCCTGGTCACCCGCACACGGTCGACATCTACCGCCCTGCCGGCGCCACACGCGCCATCGTTTTCCTGCACGCGCATGGCGGGCGCAGCTGGCAGCTCGCCTACGATCTGGGCATCAACCGCAAGTACCGCCCTGCCAGCGACCGCAACGTCGACTGGGCGACGCTGGAGCGTCTGGGCGTGATCGCGATCTTTCCGCAGGGCCAGGTGCCCTCCGGCAGCACGCTGCCGACCTGGAGCAACCAGGTCTTCGATTCGGGCCAGGACGACGTGGCCTTCCTGGCCGCGCTGTCGATGCATGCGCGCAGCGCCTGGGGCGCCCGTTCGGTGGCAGT
This sequence comes from Rubrivivax albus, assembly GCF_004016515.1. Lineage (GTDB taxonomy): Bacteria > Pseudomonadota > Gammaproteobacteria > Burkholderiales > Burkholderiaceae_C > Rubrivivax > Rubrivivax albus. The sequence continues at coordinate 273,714 of NZ_SACT01000006.1, read as the reverse complement.
CGCCGGCCACTCCGCCGGCGGCACGATGACGGCGCGGATGTGGTGCGAAGGCACGCCGGCCTACGACGCCTTCTTCTCGATCGCCGGGCCGATGCCGTCGCCGGATTACCCCTTGTATGGGGCCACCTGCACGCCGCTGGCACCGGCGCCCTACGCCGTCGTCATCGGTGACCGGGACAGCAAGCTCGGCCTCTTCGCTGCCGGGGTGACGGAGCCGTCGCCCGAGCAACTGGCCGCCGGCCTGACCGACACCATCCTGGTCTCGGAGTGGACACGGCACGCCGACCGTGGCGAAGTCGTCTGTGGCGACATGAGCACGCTGGGCGCGGCCCAGGCCACGCCCAAGGGCACCCTGTGGTCGGTCTGCGGTGGCGCGCTGCGCTACACCGTGGTCCCCGGGGCCGACCATCCCATCGCGTCGATCGAGCAGCAGGCCGGCCTTCGCCTGCTCGACTGGGTGAACGACTTCGCCGAAGCCGCGGCGCCTACGCCGACAGCGGCTGCAGCAGCAGCCGTTCGATGAACGACGCCCGTTCCTGGCGCTGCGCCTCGCCGCCCTGCGGCGCCAGCAGCGAGGCCGCCACCTCGTAGCTGTAGAGCAGCTGGGCACGCGCACGGGCTTCCGCGATGCCGAAGCCCAACGCCGAGAACACCTGCGCGATGTAGCCGATGCGCGCGGCGTCGGCCTCGTCGACGAAAGCCCGCGCCATGGCGTCCCGGCGGGCCCAGGCGCGGATGGCCAGCTCGATGCGCGCCGCACGCACGGCACTGCGGCCACGGAAGGGCAGGGAGAGCAGGTCGCGCAGCTGTTCGCGCGGGTCGTCGTGGGCGCGCTCCAGGCGCGCCGTCAGCTGTTCGGTGGCGCGCGCCCGCCAGGCCTGCAGCACCGCGCGCAGCAGGTCCTCCCGGTCCTTGAAGTGCCAGTAGAAGCTGCCGCGCGTGACGTTCAGCTGCTTGGCCAGCACGTCCACCCGCACATGGTCGATGCCCTGGTCCACCAGCACCTCGGTGGCGGCCTCCGTCCAGCGTTCGGGAGTCAGGGCGGTGCGGGCGCGGTCGATGTCGGTGGGCATTGAATGGAGCATGTCGCCATGCAGTGATGTATGGAGCCAGGGGAAACCCGAATTTTCATGCAGAAAAGTGCGTCTACGATGCCGCTCCAAACACATACACATGTGTATGGACTGGTGGTGGAGACCCGCATGACCGGCAGCTTCCTCGACGATCCGGCGCTCATCGCGCCGCCGCGCACGGTGCGCATCCCGTTCGACGACGGCAGCTTCGTGCTGCGTTCGCCCGAGCCGTTGAAGCCCTATGCCCGTTGCATCGGCGAGTGGCTGGACCACTGGGCCGCCGTGACGCCCGACGCACCGGCCTTCAGTGAGCGCGCCGTGGACGGCCCGCACGACGCACCCTGGCGCCGCCTGACGTGGCGCCAGGCGCGCGAGCAGGTGGGCCGGGTCGCGCAGAGCCTGCTGGGCCTGAAGCTGCTGCCGCAGGCGCCGGTGGTGGTGCTGTCGGACAACGCCATCGACCACCTGCTGCTGATGCTGGCAGCCATGCACGTGGGCCGCGCGGTCTGCACCGTCTCCAGTGCCTACTGCCGCCTGACCAAGGACCACAGCAAGATCCACGGCATCCTGAACACGCTGGGCCCGGCGCTGGTGTACGCGTCCGACGCCAAGGTCTACGGCCCGGCCATTGCTAGCGCCGGCCTGCACGCCGTCACCGTCTTCAGCCAGGGCGCGGAGGACTTTCCCGGCGCGCTGAGCTTCGACAGCCTGCTGCGGACCGCCGAAGGGCCGGCCGTGCAGGCCGCGTTCGAGACCATCACGCCCGACACGCACGCCAAGTACCTGCTGACGTCCGGCTCCACCGGGCACCCCAAGGTGGTGATCAACACCCACCGCATGCTGTGTGCCAACCAGCAGATGATCGCCCAGGCCTGGCGTTTCCTGGACACCGAGAAGCCGGTGCTGGTGGACTGGCTGCCCTGGAGCCACACCTTCGGCGGCAACCACAACCTGAACATGGTGCTGCGCAACGGCGGCCACCTGGTGATCGACGAGGGGCGCCCGGCACCGGGCCTGATCGACAAGTCGGCACGCAACCTGGCCGAGATCCAGCCCACGATCTACTTCAACGTGCCGCGCGGCCTGGACCTGCTGCTGCCGATCCTGGAGGCAGACGACGCGATGGCCCGCCGCTTCTTCGAGCGGTTGCGGGTGGTGTTCTACGCGGGCGCCGCGCTGCCCCAGGCCACGTGGGACCGGCTGCAGGCCCTGGCCCGCAAGGTGCGTGGTTCGGAGATCTGGCTGACGACCTCCTGGGGCTCGACCGAAACCTCGCCGGCCATCACCAGCGCGCACTGGCGGCTGGAGAAGGCCGGCGTCATCGGCTTGCCGCTGCCGGGCACCGAGCTGAAGTTCATTCCGAACGGGGGCAAGCTCGAGATGCGCGTGCGCGGCGTCAACATCTTCCCCGGCTACCGTGACGCGCCGGAACTCACCGCCAAGGCCTTCGACGCCGAGGGCTACTACTGCATCGGCGACGCCGGCCTGCTGGCCGACGGGGCGCACCCGGAGCAGGGCGTGGTCTTCGACGGCCGCGTGGCCGAGGACTTCAAGCTCACCACCGGCACCTGGGTCAGCGTGGGCACGCTGCGCGTGCGCGTGGTCTCGGCGCTGGCGCCGTACGCGCAGGACGTGGTGATCACCGGGCACGACCGCGACGAGGTCGGCGTGCTGGTGTTCCCGTCGCCCGCCGCGGCCCAGCTGTCGCCAGAGGCACTGGCCGACACGGTCGCCACCGCACTGCGCGGCATGAAGGCCGCCGGCGGTGGCTCGTCGCAGGTGCCCACGCGCGCGCTGATCCTGGCCGAGCCGCCGAGTACCGACGCCGGCGAGATCACCGACAAGGGATACATCAACCAGCGTGCCGTGCTGGCACGGCGTGCCGAACAGGTGCAGCAGCTCTACGCCGGCGGCCCCGGCGTCATCCGACCATGAACGTTTCGTACGACCTGCTGAGTGTCAGCATCGACGCCGGCATCGCCCACCTGCGGTTGAACCGGCCGAGCAAGCGCAACGCCATCAACAACACCCTGGTCCGCGAGCTGCAGACCGCGTTCGTCAACCTGCCGGACGACGCCCGCGTGGCCGTGATCAGCGGCGAGGGCGAGCACTTCTGCGCCGGGCTGGACCTGTCGGAGGTCACCGAGCAGAGCGTGGCCGAGGGCATCCACCACTCGCGCGGCTGGCACGCGGCCTTCGACCAGATCCAGTACGGCCGCGTGCCGGTGATCGCCGTGCTGCACGGCGCGGTGGTCGGAGGCGGGCTGGAACTGGCCGCCACCGCCCATCTGCGCGTGGCCGAACCCAGCACCTTCTACGGGTTGCCGGAAGGCCAGCGCGGCATCTTCGTCGGCGGCAGCGGTTCGGTGCGCATCCCGCGCCTGATGGGCGTGGCGCGCATGACCGACATGATGCTCACCGGCCGCGTGTTCGACGCGGCCGAGGGTCAGGCCGCCGGCCTGTCGAACTACCTGGTGGGCGAGGGTGAAGGCCTGGCCAAGGCCATGGCGCTGGCGGCACGCATCGCCAGCAACGCGCCACTGTCCAACTACGCCATCGTGCAGGCGCTGCCGCGCATCGCCGAGATGGCGCCGGCCGAGGGCCTGTTCGTCGAGAGCCTGATGTCGGCCATCGCGCAGGGCGACGACGCGGCCAAGCAACGCGTGCGCGACTTCCTGGAAAAGCGCGCCGGCAAGGTGGGGAAATCGTCATGAGCCGAGGCCTGTACCAATCCTTCGACGACGTCTGGATGCTCGACGGCGTGCGCACGCCGATGGTCGACTACTGCGGCGCCTTCGCCGACGCGAACCCGATCGACCTGGGCATCAAGGCCGCGAAGGCGGTGCTCGCGCGCAGCGGCGTGGCCGCCAGCGACATCGACTCGGTGATCGCCGGCAACATGGCACCCGGCGGCTTCGACCAGTTCTACGTGCCGCGCCACATCGGCCTCTATGCCGGGGTGCCCGTGGACGTGCCGGCCATCATGGTGCAGCGCATCTGCGGCACCGGCTTCGAGCTGTTCCGCCAGGCGGCCGAGCAGATCGGCAGCGGCGCCGTGCAGCGCGCGCTGGTGGTGGGCACCGAGTCGATGACGCGCAACCCCATCGCGGCCTTCGAGCACCGCCAGGGCTTCAAGCTCGGCCAGTTGCCGCAGTTCAGGGACTACATGTGGGAGGCGCTGACCGACCCTGCCGCGGCGATCTCGATGATCCAGACCGCCGAGAACCTGGCGCAGAAGTACGGCATCACGCGAGCCGACGTGGACGCCTTCGCGTCGATGTCCTTCGCCCGCGCGGTGGCGGCGCAGGAGAGCGGCTTCCTGGCTGGCGAGATCGTGCCGGTGGAGAACGAGACCTTCGCGCTCGAGGGCTACAAGCCGCGGCGGCTGAAGTTGGCCGGCAAGGCGCCCGTGGCCGATCGGGATACCCATCCGCGCCTGTCGCCTCCGGAGGTGCTGGCCAAACTGCGTGCGGTGTTCGACGGTGGCGTTCAGACCGGCGGCAACAGCTCGGCGCTGACCGATGCGGCGGCGGCGGCCGTCGTGGCCTCCGGCGACGCCATGCGCGCCTGGGGCGCCAGGCCGCTGGGCCGCATCGCCGCTGCGGCCGCTGTCGGCGTGCCGCCGGAGATCATGGGCATCGGCCCGGCGCCGGCGATCAGGCGGCTGCTGGAAGGCGCTGGCCTGCAGCTGTCCGACATCGCCCGCTTCGAGATCAACGAGGCGCAGGGCGCGCAGACGCTGGCCGTGCAGCGTGAACTGGGCCTGGACCTGGACAAGCTCAACGTGCACGGCGGTGCCATCGCGCTGGGCCATCCGCTGGCCGCCACCGGCGTGCGCCTGACGATTACCGTCGCGCGCCAACTCAAGGAAATCGGTGCCCGCTGGGGCGTATCGTCCGCCTGCGTCGGCGGCGGCCAGGGCATTGCGCTGCTGATCGAGAACCCCGACGCGCGCTGACATTCAGGAGAACCAGAGCATGAAGATCGAAGGACAGGTGGCCCTGGTCACCGGCGGCGGCAGTGGTCTGGGCGCCGCGACGGCCGTGGCGCTGGCGCAGGCGGGTGCCAAGGTGGCGGTGCTGGACGTCGGTGCCGACAAGGCGCAGGCGGTGGCGCAGCAGATCGGCGGCCTGGCGCTGACCGGCGACATCACCGACACCGCCAGCGTCGAGGCGGCGCTGGACGCGGTGGAGAAGGCCTGGGGCACGCCGCGCATCGTGATGAACATCGCCGGCATCGGCACCGCCAAGCGCGTGTTGAACCGCGACGGCACGCCCAGCCCGCTGGACGGCTTCGAGCGCGTGATCCGCGTCAACCTGCTGGGCACCTACAACGTGCTGCGGCTGGCGGCGGCGCGCATCGCGAAGCTGGACCCGCTGGAGGACGGCGAGCGCGGCGTGATGCTGATGACGGCCTCGGTGGCCGCCTACGACGGCCAGGTCGGCCAGCAGGCCTATTCCGCCAGCAAGGGCGGCATCGTCGGCATGACGCTGCCGCTGGCGCGCGACCTGGCGCAGTTCGGCATCCGCGTGGCCACCATCGCGCCGGGGCTGTTCTCGACGCCGCTGATGAAGGAGCTGCCGGAGGAGGTGCAGGCCTCGCTGGCGAACTCGATCCCGTTCCCGAAGCGCCTGGGGCATCCGGAGGAGTTCGCGGCGCTGGCGGCGCACATCGTGACCAACACGCACCTGAACGGCGAGGTGATCCGCCTGGACGGCGCGCTGCGCATGGCGCCCCGCTGAGCACGTCGCGATGAGCAAGTCCCACATCCACCGCGTCACCATCCGCTTCGGCGACTGCGACCCGGCCGGCATCGTCTTCTTCCCCAATTTCCTGAAGTGGATGGACGAGGCCTCGCTGGCCTTCTTCATGGCCCATGGCGTCGAACCCTGGCGCGTGCTGGAGAAGACGCGCGGCATCGTCGGCACGCCGCTGCTGGAGATCCAGACCACCTTCGTCAAGAGCGCCACCTACGGCGAGACCATCGAGGTACACACCACGGTGGAGGAGTGGAACGCCAAGACCTTCAAGCACCGCCACGTGGTCAAGCGCGGCGACGACCTGATCTGCGAAGGCACCGAACTGCGTGTCTTCGTGCAGCGCGACGCCGAGAACCGCGACCGCCTGCGCTCGATCCCGATTCCCGAGGACATCAAGGCGCTGTGCCAGTGAGCCTCATCCACCCCCGAGGAGACGACCCCGTGAAACTGCTGAAGAAGACCCTGGCTGCTGCGGCGGCGCTGCTGGCGACCTCCGCCTTCGCCGACGTGAACATCGGCGTGACCCTGTCGCTCACCGGTCCGGCCTCGGGCCTGGGCATCCCGGTGGGCAACCAGTTCAAGCTGTTCCCGAAGGAGATCGCCGGCGAGAAGATCAACCTGATCGTGCTCGACGACGCGTCCGACCCGGGCAAGGGCGTGACCAACGCGCGCCGCTTCGTCACCGACGACAAGGTCGACATCCTGTTCGGCGGCTCGATCACCGTGGTGTCGGCCGCGGTGGCGCCGGTGGCGCTGGAGAGCAAGACGCCGCAGCTGTCGATCGCGCCGGTGGGCGTGCCGCCCGACCAGGAGCGCTGGGTCTACCGCCTGCCACAGGGCGCCAACGTGATGGCTTTCCCCATCATCGAGCACATGAAGAAGAACGGCGTGAAGACGCTGGGCTTCCTGGGCTACAACGACGGCTACGGCGAGCTCTGGCTCAAGCAGATGAACGCCGACCTGGGCGCCGCCGGCATCACCCTGGTGACCACCGAGCGCTTCGCCCGCACCGACACCAGCGTCACGCCGCAGGCGCTGAAGCTGGTCTCGGCCAACCCGGACGCCATCCTCGTCGTGGCCTCCGGCTCCGGCGCGGCGATGCCGCACAAGGGCCTGATCGAGCGCGGCTACAAGGGCAAGATCTACCAGACCCACGCCGCGGCGACGCCCGACCTGGTGCGCATCGGCGGCAAGGACGTCGAAGGCGGCTACGTGGTCAGCGGCCCGGCCGTGGTGGCCGAGCAGCTGCCGGCTAACCACCCGTCCAAGGCGGTGGCGGTGGACTTCGTGACCAAGTTCGAGGCCGCCTACGGCGCGGGTTCGCGCAACCAGTTCGCGGGACACGCCTACGACGCGCAGATCGTGATGGAGAAGGTGCTGCCGGTGGCGCTGAAGAAGGCCAAGCCGGGCACGCCTGAGTTCCGTGCTGCGCTGCGTGATGCCATCGAGACCATGGGCCGCACGATCTTCTCGCACGGCGTGATGAACTGGACGGCCACCGACCACTGGGGCTACACCAACGAGACGGGTGTGCTGCTGCAGGTCAAGGGCGGCAAGTTCGTCGTCGTGCAGTAAGGCCACGGGCAGCGCACGATGGACGCGACGATCGCCAGCATCCTGGCCCTGGACGGCCTGACCAACGGCGCCATCTACGCGCTGCTGGCCCTGGCCACGGTGCTGGTGTTCGCCGTCACGCGGGTGATCTTCATCCCGCAGGGCGAGTTCGTCGCCTTCGGGGCGCTGACCCTGGCGCTGCTGCAGACCGGGCAGGTGCCGGGCACCGTGTGGTTCCTGCTGGTGCTGGCGGCGGCCGTGGTGCTGCAGGACCTGGCCACCGGCCTGCGCCACCGCCAGCCCCTGGGCCGGCTGGCCGTGCAGGCTGGGCGCACGCTGGCCTACCCGGTGGCCGTGAGCGCGCTGACCTGGTGGGTGGCTCCGATGCAGTTGCCGCTGCTGGCGCAGGCCGCGCTGACGGTGGCGCTGGTCACGCCCTTCGGCGCGCTGCTGTACCGCCTGGCCTACGAGTCGCTGGCCGACGCCACCGTGCTCGTGCTGCTGATCGTCTCCGTCGGCGTGCACTTCGCGCTGCTGGGGCTGGGCCTGTTCTTCTTCGGTGCCGAGGGCTTCCGCAACCCCAGCTTCTGGGACGCGCGTTTCTCGCTGGGCGCGCTCACGCTGTCGGGGCAGACGGTGATCATCTTCGCCGCGTCGCTGGCGCTCATCGGCAGCCTGTGGCTGTTCTTCGAGAAGAGCCTGACGGGCAAGGCCCTGAGGGCCACCGCGGTCAACCGGCTCGGCGCACGGCTGATGGGCATCTCCAGCAGCAGCGCCGGGCGCCTGTCGTTCACGATGGCGGCCTTCATCGGCGCGCTGTCGGGCCTGCTGATCGGGCCCACCACCACGGTGTTCTACGACAGCGGCTTCCTCATCGGCCTGAAGGGCTTCGTCGCCGCCGTGTTCGCCGGCCTGGCCAGCTACCCGCTGGCGATGGTCGGTGCGCTGGGCGTGGGGCTGCTGGAGGCCTTCGGCAGCTTCTGGTCCAGCCCGTACAAGGAAGTCATCGTGTTCTCGGCCATCCTGCCGATCCTGCTGTGGCGCAGCCTGCGCGACCCGCACGGCGAGGAATACTGATCATGCAGCGCTGGACCTTCCCCGCCTTCGCGGCGGTCATGATGCTGTTGCCGCTGGCCCCGGTGCCGGACTTCTGGATCACGCAGAGCATCTACATCGGCCTGTATGCGCTGGTGGCGCTGGGCCTGGTGCTGCTCACCGGTGTGGCCGGGCTCACGTCCTTCGGGCAGGCGGCCTTCGTCGGCATCGGCGGTTACGCCGCGGCGTACCTCGCCACGCAGACCGGGCTGCCGCCGCTGGTGACGCTGGCCGTCGGCGTGGGGCTGGCCGTGCTGACGGCGCTGCTGCTGGGCGCGCTGACGCTGCGCATGTCCGGCCACTACCTGCCGCTGGCCACCATCGCCTGGGGCCTGGCACTGAACTACGCCATGGCCAACACCGAGGCGCTGGGCAAGTACGACGGGCTGCTCGGCATTCCGGCGATGAGCTTCTTCGGCGTGGACCTGGGCACCGGGCGCGGCCTGCACCCGCTGGTGTGGGCCATCGCGCTGCTCGCGGCACTGGGCGTGATCCGCCTGCTGGATTCGCGGCCCGGGCGGGCCATCCGCGCGCTCAAGCACGGTTCGACGATGGCCGAGGCCATGGGCATCTCCACCTTCCGCTACAAGCTCACCGCCTTCGTGCTGGCGGCGGTGCTGGCGGCTGTGTCGGGCTGGCTGTTCGCGCACTTCCAGCGCAGCGTGAGCCCGTCCCCCTTCGGCATCAACAAGGGCATCGAGTATCTGTTCATGGCCGTGCTCGGTGGCGTCGGCCATGTCTGGGGCGCCTTCCTGGGCTCGGCCATCGTCCGCCTGGTGGAGGACGAACTGCAGGTGCTGCTGCCGCAGCTGCTGGGCACCAGCGGCAGCTTCGAGATCATCGTCTTCGGCATCGTGCTGGTGGTGGTGCTGAAGTTCGCGCCCGATGGGCTGTGGAGCTTCTTCGCGCGCTGGGCCCCCACGGTCACCCGGCCGCGTGACTGGGCCGATGCAGCCCCGCTGCCGCAACGTCAGCGGCCGGCGGCCGGCGAACGGCTGCTGGAAGTGGACGCCGTGCGCAAGCAGTTCGGCGGGCTGGTGGCGGTCAATGACGTGAGCTTCGCCGTCGACGCCGGGCAGATCGTCGCGCTGATCGGCCCCAACGGCGCCGGCAAGTCCACCACCTTCAACCTCGTCACCGGCGTGCTGCCGCTGACCGCCGGCGCGGTGCGCTGGCGCGGCCAGGCCATCGGCGGGATGCCGTCGCGCGCCATCGCGCGGCTGGGCATCTCGCGCACCTTCCAGCACGTGAAGATGATCCCGGAGATGACGGTGCTGGAGAACGTGGCCCTGGGTGGCTACGGTCGCACGAAGGCCGGCGTGCTGCAGGCCATGCTGCGGCTGGACCGTGCCGAGGAGCGTCGTCTGTTCGCCGAGGCCGAGCGCCAGCTGGCGCGCATCGGCATGGCCGCGCAGATGCACGAACTGGCCGGCAACCTGGCACTGGGCCCGCAGCGGCTGATGGAGATCGCCCGGGCGCTGGCCACCGACCCGGCGCTGCTACTGCTGGACGAGCCGGCCGCCGGCCTGCGCCACCACGAGAAACACGCGCTGGCCGAGGTGCTGCGCCAGCTCAAGGCCGAGGGCATGAGCCTGCTGCTGGTGGAGCACGACATGGACTTCGTGATGGGCCTGGCCGACCGCGTGGTGGTGATGGAGTTCGGCACCCGGCTGATCGAGGGCACGCCGGCCGAGGTGCAGGCCAGCCCCGAGGTCCGCGCCGCCTACCTGGGGACGGAACACTGATGGCACGGCTCCTCGACGTCAGCGACCTGCACGCCGGCTACGGCCGTGCCGAGGTGCTCACCGGCCTGAACTTCCACCTCGACGAGCGCCAGGTGATCAGCGTCATCGGCCCCAATGGCGCCGGCAAGTCCACCACGCTGGCGGCGCTGATGGGCATCCTGCCGTCCCGAGGGCGCATCGTGTTCGACGGCCAGGACCTGGCCGGCAGCACGCTGGAGGACCGCGTGATGCTGGGCATGGCCCTGGTGCCCGAGAAGCGCGAGCTCTTCGGCACCATGCCGGTGGAGGACAACCTGGTGCTCGGCGGCTACCGCGCGATGAAGCAGAAGGTGCCGCACTGGAAACGCGAGATCGAGCGCGTCTACACGCTCTTTCCGCGCCTGAAGGAGCGCCGCGTGCAGCTGGCCGGCACGCTGTCGGGCGGTGAGCGCCAGATGCTGGCCGTGGGCCGGGCGCTGATGTCGGCCCCGCGGCTGCTGATGCTCGACGAACCCAGCCTGGGCCTGGCACCGCTGATCGTGCGCGACATCTTCGCCACCATCGAGCGCCTGCGGGCCGAAGGCACCAGCATCCTGCTCATCGAGCAGAACGCACGCGCCGCGCTGGCGGTGTCGGACCACGGCTACGTGCTGGAGACCGGTGCCATCGTGCTCGATGGCCCGGCGCAGCAGCTGGCCGCCGACACGCGCGTCATCGACACCTATCTCGGCAGTCAGAAGTCATGAGTCTCTTTTCCTACGCCGCCCCGCTGGACGAGATGCGCTTCGTCATCGAGCGTGTGCTCAAGGCACCGGCGCAGTGGGCCGCCATCCCCGCCTTCACCGACCTGGACGCCGACACGGCCGCCGAAGTGCTGGCCCAGGCGGCACGCTTCACCAGCGAGGTGCTGCAGCCGCTCAACGGCCCGGGTGACCGCCAGGGATGCCGCATCGTCGACGGGCGCGTGAAGACGCCCGATGGCTTTCCCGGCGCCTGGCAGCAGTTCGTCGAAGGCGGCTGGCCGGCCCTGGCCTGCGACCCCGACTGGGGCGGTCAGGGGCTGCCGCAACTGCTCAACGCCGCGCTGTTCGAGATGCTGGTGGCGGCCAACCACGGCTGGACCATGTACCCCGGGCTGCTGCACGGTGCCTACGAGACGATCAAGGCGCATGGCAGCGATGCGCTCAAGCAGCGTTACCTGCCCAAGCTGGTCAGCGGTGAATGGCTGGCCGCGATGGGCCTCACCGAACCGCAGGCCGGCAGCGACCTGGGGCTGGTGCGCACCAAGGCCGAACCACGCGGCGACGGCAGCGTGGCCGTCACCGGCGGCAAGATCTTCATCTCCGGTGGCGACCACGACCTCACCGACAACATCGTGCATCTGGTGCTGTGCCGCCTGCAGGACCCGTCGAACCCGGCGCCACCGGGCACCAAGGGCCTGTCGCTGGCCCTGGTGCCCACCGTGCTGCCCGACGGCACGCGCAACACGATGGCGGCCGACGGCCTCGAGCACAAGATGGGCATCCACGGCAGCGCCACCTGCGTGATGCGCTACGAGGGCGCCACCGGCTGGCTGGTTGGCGAGCCGCACCGCGGCCTGCCGGCGATGTTCCTGATGATGAACGCGGCGCGACTGCACGTGGCGCTGCAGGGCCTGGGCCACCTGGACATGGCCACGCAGAACGCCGAGCGCTACGCCGCCGAGCGCGTGCAGTTCAAGGGCCCGATCGCGCGGCAGCCGGCGATGCAGCGCACGCTGGGCCGGCTGCGCGCCGTGTCCGACGGCCTGCGCGTGGTGATGTACCGGGCCGCGATGCGGCTGGACGAGGCGGAACACCATCCTGACGCCGCGGTGCGCGAAGCCGCTGCGGCCGAGGCCTCGATCCTCACGCCGGTGCTCAAGGCCTTCGGCACCCAGCAGGGCTTCCAGGGCGCCAGCGACGCGCTGCAGGTCTGGGGTGGCTACGGTTACGTGGCCGAGTACGGCATCGAGCAGACGGTGCGCGACGCGCGCATCGCGATGATCTACGAGGGCACCAACGAGATCCAGGCCATCGACCTCGTGCAGCGCAAGCTGCTGGGCGGGGCGGCGCCGGCGTTCGAGCGTCTGCTCGACGGGCTGCTCGCCGGCGCCGACGACGGTGAGGCCGGCAGGGCTCTGCGTGCGCAGGCGACGATGGCACGCGAAACCCTGGCCGCCGTCCGCAGTGCCGCCGGCGGCGACGCCGAGGCGCCACTGCGTGCTGCCGACGACGTGCTGGCCGGCGTGGGCCACCTGCTGCTGGCCTGGGCATGGACGGCGATCCTGCAGGCCGCGCCGGATGATGCCGCGCGCCACCTGGTGGTGCACGCGGGCCTGCTGCACAGCGCCCCCGAGGCCGAGATGCACTGGCGGCGCGCGCAGCGGGCCCTGGCGCAGGCGCCGGCAACGGCCTGACCGCGCGGCGCCGCCCTGTCGTCGTCAGGCCCCCGACCAGAGGTCCTGCGCGCGCGCATAGGCCGCATCGCCGCACCGGCGGCCCAGGTCCAGGCCGACGACGTTGCCCTCGTAGAAGTGGATGCCGCCGTACAGGCGTGATTCACCGGCCTCCTGGGCCGCGGCGGTGAAGGTGGGCCACGACATCACGATGCCGCCGACCTGTTCGCCCGGCTCGGCACGCAACGGTCCGGGCTGCGTGTAGCTGGCGCCGAAGACGTCGCTGCCGGTGAAGCGCCTGAGCACCACGGCGGCGGCCATCGAGAAGGCGCTGTGGCCGGAGGTGAACTCGGCGAACGGCGGCGTCGGGAAGTTGTCGGCCTGGAAGGGCCGCCACGACTCGCCGAGGATGGACTGCGTGCCCAGCCCCGGCCCGCCCCAGGCCTGCACGCGCTGGCCGCGGAACAGGTGCCGGATGGCCGTGACGGGACGCACGTAGTCGTAGTGCCGCTTGCAGTCCCAGGTGGCGATGCTGGCGTCCATGATCGCGTTGGCCAGCGCGAAGTACAGCTTCACCGCGGCCGACAGGTCCAGGCCGTCGCGCTGCACGACGAAGTCGGCGAACGTGGTCCAGTGCCCGGGCGGCAGTTCGGAGCGCGGGCCGTCTGCCCAGTACTCGGCGATCACCTTCTGCGTGGGCGTCAGGTTGGCCTGCACGTCCAGCACGTGCCGCGCCTGGTCCAGGAAGCCCTGCGACAGCACCGACTGTGGCGCCCCGGGCCGAAGCGCGCTGCCGCTGGACAGCGAGAACGGCTTCACCTGCCCCCAGTGCGGTGCGATGAAGCCGGGTGTGCGCATCTCGTCGGCGGCGTTCAGGTACGACAGCGGCTGCCAGCGGCCCGGCTCGGCGATCACGTCGGCGCGCGCCGGGATCATCACCGCCATCGGCGGATTGACCGGTGCGTAACCCGTGGTGTCGGCGTACAGGCCCGTCTGGTTGGCGCCGTCGGTGTGGCGGAAGGCCAGCACGGCGTCCACCGCCACGTTGGCCAGGCCCACCGGTTGCGCCAGCGTGTGGCTGGTGTCGCCGTAGGCGATGCCCTCGGCGGCCAGCAGGTCGGTGAGCCGAGCCACGTAGCGCGCCTGGAAGGGTGCCTCGAACGCAGCCGGCGGGAACTGGTCGACCAGGCCGCGGTAGGCGGCCTGGCTGACGGCCTTGCGGCGGTTGGCTTCGGTGCGCTGCGCCGGCGGGCGGCGCAGCGAGGCCGGGTTGTGCGCGAACTTGGCCGTGCCGTCGTACGCGGCCCAGGCCTCGTAGATGCCCGTGTAGATGACACCGAGCGAGCGGGCCACCTGGGGCGGCCCGCCGCGCGAGCGGTGGGGGTTGCTCTCCGGCAGATGGCCGAGCTCGCGGATCGCTTCAAGCGCGATCTCGTTCCAGGACAGAAGCAGGTTCATACGGAATCCTCTGGTGGGCGCCGTTCGTGGCGCGCCGCCATTGGATGCCTTGTCCCTGCGCCGCGAATCCCCCGGCAGAAGGTCCCCGCGCCGGCAGCCTAGGGAGCTGCCGAGCGCTGCAGGCTGCGCGGTCAGCCCACCCGCGCGCCAGTGGCCTTGACGATGCCCTCGTACTTCGCCAGCTCCGCCTTCACGAAGGCGGCGAACTCGTCGGGCGTGGTCGGCGCAGGCTCGGCCATCATCGGCGCCAGCTTGGCCTTGACGTCGTCGCTGCGCAGCGCGGCGGTGAAGGCCGCGTTGAGCGCCTGCACGCGCGCGGCCGGCACGCCGGCGGGGCCGAAGAGGCCGAACCACGTGTCCACGGCCACCGCGGGCAGGCCGGCCTCGGCCATGGTCGGCAGGTCCGGCATGGCGCCGGCCCGCCGCGCGGTGGTCACCGCCAGCGCCTTGAGCTTGCCGGCGCGGATGTTGCCGGCAGCGGAGGCGAGGTTGTCGAAGCTGAAGTCGATCTGTCCAGCCAGCAGCGCCAGCTGCATCGGTGCAGCGCCGGCGTAGGGAATGTGCACGGCAAAGACGCCGGCGCTGGACTTGAAGAGTTCGCCCGCCAGGTGGCCGGCGCTGCCGTTGCCACCGGAACCATAGTTCAGACGCGCCGGGTTGGCCTTGGCGTAGGCCACGAGGTCGGCCACGCTGGCGATGTTCAGCCGGCCGGCGGCCTCGGCGTTCATCACCAGCACGTTGGGCACCTGGGCCACGCGGGTGATGGGCGTGAAGTCCTGGATCGGGTCGAAGGGGATCTTGGCGTACAGCCAGGGGTTGATGGCATGCGTGGCGACAGCGCCCATCACGATGGTCTGGCCGTCGGCCGCGGCACGCGCCACCTGGCCCACGCCCAGGTTGCCGCCGGCGCCCGGCTTGTTCTCGACGATCACCGTGCCCAGGCTGTCCTTCACCGCGTCGGCCAGCATGCGGGCGATGCGGTCCAGCGGTCCACCGGGCGCGTACGGCACGACGAGTTTCAGCGTCCCGCTGCCCTGGGCCCAGGCGGGCAGGGCGAGCGTGGCGGCGGTGGTGGCGGCAGCGCCGATGAGGTGGCGGCGGGACAGCGTCATGCAGGGTCTCCTTGTTTGTCGAGTTCTGAGGTGAAGGCGTCGGCGAAGAACTGGTCTTCGGGCAGGCCGCAGGCCGCGATGAAGTCGCGCTGGGCCGAGTCCACGACCACCGGCGCGCCGCAGGCGTAGACCTGGTGGCCGGACAGGTCGGGGAAGTCGGCCATCACCGCTCGGTGCACGAAGCCGGTGCGGCCGGCCCAGGCGTCTTCGGGCAGCGCGTC
Organism: Rubrivivax albus; assembly: GCF_004016515.1. Taxonomy (GTDB): domain Bacteria; phylum Pseudomonadota; class Gammaproteobacteria; order Burkholderiales; family Burkholderiaceae_C; genus Rubrivivax; species Rubrivivax albus. Next base: position 258,301 of record NZ_SACT01000006.1, on the reverse strand, counting down.
GCTGACCACCGGTTCGTAGGTGAGCCAGGGCAGCTCGGCGGCCTTGTCGCGGCACCAGGCGTCCATGTACAGGTCCTGCGGGCGCCGGCCGCCCCAGTACAGGGCCACCGGCCGGGCATTGCCCTTCATCTGCAGGTGCTCGACCAGCGCCTTGATCGGCGCGAAGCCGGTGCCGCTGGCCAGGAAGACCATCGGCCGTGCGCTGTCCTCGCGCAGGAAGAAGCTGCCGAACGGGCCTTCCATGCGCAGGATGTCGCGCACCTTCATCGCGCCGAACACGTGGTCGGTGAACTTGCCGCCGGGCATGTGGCGGATGTGCAGTTCGATGGCCGGCGGGTTGCCCAGCGCGTGCGGGGCATTGGCCATGCTGTAGCTGCGCCGTGCGCCGCCCTGCAGGATGAACTCCACGTACTGCCCGGCGTGGTACTGCAGGTTCTGGTTGGCCGGCAGCTGCAGCTTGAGCACCATCACGTCGGGCGCCGCCTGCGTCAGTTCGAGCACGCGGCTGGGCAGCTTGAGCACCGGGAACTGGCCCGCACCCGGCACGCTGCGCGCCTCGACCACGCAGTCGGTCTGCGGCGTGGCGCAACAGGTCAGGATGAAGCCTTGCTCTTCCTCCTGCAGCGACAGCGCCTTGAGCTGGTGGGCCCCGTGGATCACGCGGCCCTCGAGCAGCCGGCTCTTGCAGGAGCCGCAGGCGCCGTCGCGGCAGCCGTAGGGCAGGCCCACGCCCTGGCGGATGGCGGCGGCGAGCATGGGTTCGTCGCGCTCGACGGCGAACGACACGTCGGCGGGCTGGATGTTGACCTGGAAACTCATCGGGGCGGCGCTCGTAAACTCAGCCTGAATTGTGCCCTCCGCGATGAAGTCCCCTCCGATGTTGCTGGTCGTCGGCTGCGGCGACGTCGGCCTGCGCCTGCTGCCCTGGGTGGCGGGGCGCTGGCGGGTGAGGGTGCTCACCTCGTCGCCGGCGCGCGTGCCGGCCCTGCGGGCCGCCGGTGTCGTGCCGCTGGTGGGCAACCTGGACGACGCGGCGACGCTGGGGCGCCTGGGTGGCCTGGCCGATGCCGTGGTGCACCTGGCGCCGCCGCCGGGGCAGGGCGTGCGGGACGTCCGCTCGCGGCATCTGGGCCGTGCGCTGCTGCGCGGCGGGCGCGTGCGGCGGCTCGTCTACGTCAGCACCACCGGTGTCTACGGCGATGCGGGTGGTGCCTGGATTGACGAGACATCTCCCGTCGCGCCGGCCACGGCCCGCGCCCAGCGGCGGGTCGATGCGGAAGCCTACTGGCGCTGGTTCGGCCGTTGCAGTGGCGCGCGGGTGAGCATCCTGCGGGCGCCCGGCATCTATGCCCTCGACCGGGATGGTGGCGACCCGCGGGAACGCGTCCGCCGTGGCGCACCGGTGCTGAACGCCAAGGACGACGTCTACACCAACCACATCCATGCCGACGACCTGGCACGGGCCTGCATGGCGGCGTTGTACCGGGGCGGCCCGCAGCGCGTGTTCAACGCCTGCGACCACACCAGCCTGAAGATGGGCGACTACTTCGACACCGTGGCCGACCGCTTCGGCCTGCCCCGGCCGCCGCGGCTGTCGCGGGCGGAGGCGCAGGCGACGCTGTCGCCGATGACGCTGTCGTTCATGTCGGAGTCCCGCCGCATCGGCAACCGCCGGCTGACGGAGGAACTGCGCCTGCGGCTGCGCTACCCGACGCTGGACGACGGCCTGGCGACCGCTTAGCGACGGCGTGAGCCGAACGGCGGCTGTCGCCGCCAGTAGCGGATCATCAGCCAGCCGCCGACCATGCCGCCCAGGTGGGCGAAGTGCGCGACGCCGCTGCTGCCCATCAGGCCCAGGCCCAGTTCCAGCGCGCCGAACACCATCACGAAGGTGCGTGCCTTCATCGGGATCGGCGGGAACAGCGGCATGATCACCCGGTTGGGGAACAGCATGCCGAAGGCCAGCAGCAGCGCGAACAGGCCGCCCGAGGCACCCACCGTGGGGTAGCGCGAGCCGGCCAGGTACGTGATCAGCAGTTGCGCCACCGCGGCAGCCAGCACGCCCGCCAGCAGGAACTGCAGGTAGCGCTTGGGCCCCCACAGGCGTTCGAGCTCGGAGCCGAACATCCACAGGCCCAGCATGTTGAAGAACAGGTGGCCCATGCCGCCGTGCAGAAAGCCGTAGCTCACCACCTGCCAGGGCAGGAAGCGCCCGCTGGCCACCGGCCACAGGGCGAAGAAGGCGTCGAGCAGGGGCGTGAAGAGCTGCAGGCAGAACACCGCCGTGCAGATCAGCATGAGGTTGCGGGTGACCGGTGGGATCGGCGGCATTGGGTCAGAATGGCGGTGCTGGTGCCCGGGAACGGACTCGAACCGTTACGCCTTGCGGCGGGGGATTTTGAATCCCCTGCGTCTACCGATTTCGCCACCCGGGCCGTGGGTTGCTGCCGACGGCAACACGCGAAGGCGCCGATGATAACTGCAGGAGAACCGCCCCGATGTCCGCCTCACGCCCCGCCTACCCGACGCTCGAGGAGGTGATCGGCCGCACGCCGCTGGTGCGCCTGCAGCGTGTGCCCGGCGAGGCCAACGCCGCACGCGGCAACGTGATCCTGGGCAAGCTCGAAGGCAACAACCCGGCCGGCTCGGTGAAGGATCGGCCGGCCATCAGCATGATCAAGCGCGCCGAGGAGCGCGGCGAGATCAAGCCCGGCGACACGCTGATCGAGGCCACCAGCGGCAACACCGGCATAGCGCTGGCCATGGCCGCGGCCATCCGCGGCTACCGCATGCTGCTGGTGATGCCGGAGGACCTGTCCATCGAACGCGCGCAGACCATGAAGGCCTTCGGGGCCGAGCTCATCCTCACCCCGCGCAGCGGCGGCATGGAGTACGCGCGCGACCTCGCCGAGCAGATGCAGAAGGACGGCAAGGGCCGCGTGCTGGACCAGTTCGCCAACGGCGACAACCCGCGCGTGCACGAGGAGACCACCGGCCCCGAGATCTGGCAGGACACGGCCGGGCAGGTGACGCACTTCGTCAGCGCCATGGGCACCACCGGCACCATCACCGGCGTGTCGCACCACCTGAAGGCGCAGAACCCGGCGGTGCGCATCGTCGGCGCCCAGCCCAGCGAGGGCTCGCGCATCCCCGGCATCCGCAAGTGGCCGGAGGCCTACCTGCCGAAGATCCACGACCCGAAGGCGGTGGACGAACTGGTCTACGTCAGCCAGGCCGACGCCGAGACCATGGCGCGCCGGCTGGCGGCCGAGGAGGGCCTGTTCTGCGGCATCTCCGCCGCCGGGGCCTGCTGGGTGGCACTGCAGATCGCGCAGCGGGTGGAGAACGCCACCATCGTCTTCATCGTCTGCGACCGCGGCGACCGCTACCTGTCCACCGGCGTGTTCCCGGCATGACGGCCTTCAGGTTCTGCCCGGCCTGCGCGACGCCGCTGGCCGAGATCTCGCAGGCCGAGGACGGCGGCGACAAGGTCCGCCTGCGCTGCCCGGCCTGTGGCTGGACGCACTGGAACAACCCGGTGCCGGTGCTGGCGGCGATCGTGGAATGCGTGGACCAGGGCGGCCGCGTGCTGCTGGCGCGCAATGCCGCCTGGACGCACCGCATGTTCGCGCTGATCACCGGCTTCATGGAGGCGGGCGAATCGCCGGAGGACGGCATCCGCCGCGAGGTGGCCGAGGAGACGGCGCTGGAGGCGCTGGACACCACGCTGGTGGCCGTGCACGAGTTCCTGCGCATGAACCAAGTGATCATCACCTTCCACGTGCGCGCCCGCGGGGAAGTCCGCTTGTCGCCGGAACTGGCGGAGTACAAGCTGTTTGCCCCGGAGGACATCCGCTGCTGGCGCGCCGGCACCGGGCTGGCGCTGGCACAGTGGCTGCGGTCGCGCGGCCATGAGCCGCAGTTCATCGACCTGCCGCCGCGGGCCTAGGAACCTAGAATCGACCCATCATGCAAGCCGACAAAGAGCTCGACACCCGCGGTCTGAACTGCCCGCTGCCCATCCTGAAGGCCAAGAAGGCTCTGGCGGAGATGGGCAGTGGCGAAACGCTGAAGGTCGTGTCCACCGACCCCGGCTCGATGCGTGACTTCAAGGCCTTTGCGCGCCAGACCGGCAACGAACTGCTCGACCAGCAGGCCCAGGGCAGCGACTTCATCCATGTCCTGAAGCGCCGCTGAGCGACGCTTCAGGCGGGGCACGGCGTCAGAGCGCCAGGCCCTTCAGGAAATCGCGGAAGCCCGGGCCCAGTTGCGGGTGGGCCAGTGCGAGTTCCACGTTGGCCTCCAGGAAACCTTCCTTGCTGCCGCAGTCGTAGCGGCGGCCCTCGTAGCGGTAGGCGAAGACCTTCTCCCGGCGCAGCAGCGACGCGATGCCGTCGGTGAGCTGGATCTCGCCGCCCACCCCCCGCGGTTGGGTGGCGATCTCGTGGAACACGCCAGGCGTCAGGATGTAGCGCCCGGCCACGCCCAGCCGCGACGGTGTGGCTTCAGGCGTCGGCTTCTCGACGATGCGCGAGACATCCACCAGGCGGTCGTTGACCTCGGTGCCGGCGACGATGCCGTAGCGACGCGTGTGCTCCGCGGGCACCTCCTGAACCGCCAAGATGCTGGCGCGCCATTCGCCGTACTGCTCCACCATCTGCTGCAGCACAGGGGGCTGCCCGACCATCAGGTCGTCGGCCAGCAGCACGGCAAACGGCTCGTCACCCACCAGGCGCTGGCCGCACAGCACCGCGTGGCCCAGGCCCAGGGCCTGCGCCTGGCGCACGTAGATGCATTCCATGTCGTCGGGCTTGACGCTGCGCACCACCTCCAGCAGGTCGTGCTTGCCCGACTGCTCCAGCGCCACCTCGAGCTCGAACGTCATGTCGAAGTGGTCCTCGATCGGGCGCTTGTGGCGGCCGGTGACGAAGATCATCTCGCGCACGCCGGCGGCGTAGGCCTCCTCCACCGCGTACTGGATCAGGGGCTTGTCGACCACCGGCAGCATCTCCTTGGGCTGCGCCTTGGTGGCCGGCAGGAAGCGGGTGCCGAGGCCGGCGACGGGGAATATTGCCTTCTTGACGTACATCTTCTTACATAGAATGGTGGCACAAGAACTTGCGGCCGATTCTGGCACGCGGGTCTGCCAGGAGTGCGTTAGAAACTCCCCATCACCGCCTTCATGGACCTGCTCATCGTCGAGCCTTTGGAACCGGACGTGGTTCAGTGGCTCGAGGCGCGCTACCCGGTGCGACTGGCCCCGGAGCTGGCGCGCGAACCCCTGGGGCTGCGCCGCGCGCTGTTCCAGGTGCGCGCCATGATCATTCCGCCGTCGGTCGCGGTCGACGAGGCGGCGCTGAAGGCCGCCCCCCATCTGCGCGCCATCGGCCGCCTGTCGGCAGGGGTGGAGAACATCGACCTGGACGCCTGTGCACGGGCCAACGTGGAGGTGGTGCGCCCGACGCACGCGGCGGCCACCGCCGAGGCCGAGTTCGCCATCGGCGCGTTGTTGCAGATGCTGCGCCGGGTGCCTGTGGTCAATGCCGAAGGCCTGCTGGTCGGACGCGAACTGGGCGGTGCCCGCATCGGCCTGGTGGGCATGACGCCGGCGGCCAAGCCGCTGGCGACGCTGCTCAAGGCTTTCGGCGCCGACGTGATCGGCTACGACCCGGGGCTGCACGCCTCCGACCCGTTGTGGGGCCAGTGGGGCGTGCGGCCGGTGCCGCTGCGCACGCTGATGGAGCAGAGCGACGGCGTGTGCATGCTGCTGGCCTTCTTCACGCGCTACCGCGGCCTGGTGGGCGAGCGCTACCTGGCGGACTGCAAGCCCAACCAGGTGCTGGTGAGCCTGACGCACTCCAGCATCTTCGAGGAAGCCGCGCTGGCCGAGGCGCTGGACAGCGGCCGCATGGCTGCGGCCTGGCTGGACAGCCTGGAGCCTGGCGCGCTGGACCCCGGGCGCCCGCTGCACGGTGCCGAGACCCTGCAGGTCACGCCGCGCGTGGCCAGCACCACGCGTGAGTCGCGCCGACGCAGCGCCTGGTCGGTGGCGCGGCGGATCGACGAGATCCTGGCCGACACCAACCCGGCGCCGGTGTTCAGGCCGACGTGGGAAGGCGACGTCGCTGATCTTGCAGACGACTGAGCGTCTGCCCGAACTCCGCGGCGCGCTGCCGCTCCTGCTCCACCACCGCCGCCGGCGCGCGCTGCACGAAGCTGGCGTTGGCCAGCTTGGCCTCGGCCTTGGCGATCTCGGCCTGCAGGCGGGCGATCTCCTTGCCCAGGCGCTCGCGTTCGGCGGCCACGTCGATCTCCACGTGCAGGGCCATGCGCAGGTCGCCGGCCACCGTGACCGGCGCGGCGGCCGTGGCCGTGGCGAACGCGGCGTCGTCGGTGAAGTGGCGCACTTCCGACAGGCGCGCCAGCGCCTTGAGCACCGGCGTGGCCGACGCGACGAACCCGGCATCCCCGGCCACCAGCATTGGCACGCGTTCGCCGGGTGAGAGGTTCATCTCGCTGCGCAGGTTGCGGCAGGCGCCGGTGACGGCCTTCAGCCGCGCCATCCAGGCGTCGGCCACCGGGTCCACCTTGGCCAGCTGCGCCTCAGGGTAGGGCGCGGTCGCCACCGTCCGGTCATCGTCCGCCGCCTTGCGGCCGGCGACCACAGCCACCGTGTCCCACAGCTCGGCGGTGATGAAGGGCGCCACCGGGTGCAGCAGGCGCAGCACCGTCTCCAGCGTGCGGATCAGCGTGCGGCGGGTGGCGCGCTGCTCGGCCTCGGAACCATTCGCGATCTGCACCTTGGCGATCTCCAGGTACCAGTCGCAGTACTCGTCCCAGACGAAGCCGTAGATGGCGTTGGCCACGTTGTCCAGCCGGTAGTCGGCAAAGCCCTGCGCCACCGCGGCTTCCACGCGCTGCAGCTCGCCGGTGATCCAGCGGTCGGCAGGGGAGAAGTGCAGGTAGCCGGCCATCGGGCCGCCGGGCTCGCACTCGGCCTTGGTGTGGTCCTTCAGTCCGCAGTCCTGCCCCTGGCAGTTCATAAGCACGAAGCGCGTGGCGTTCCAGAGCTTGTTGCAGAAGTTGCGGTAGCCCTCGCAGCGCTTGCTGTCGAAGTTCAGGCTGCGGCCAAGCGACGCCATGGCCGCGAAGGTGAAGCGCAGCGCGTCGGCGCCGTAGCCAGGGATGCCGTTCGGGAACTCCTTCTCCGTCGCGGCGCGTACCTTGGGTGCAGTCTCCGGCTTGCGCAGGCCCACCACGCGCTTGTCCAGCAGGGGCTTGAGCGCGATGCCGTCGATCAGGTCCACCGGGTCGAGCACGTTGCCCTCGGACTTGCTCATCTTGTGGCCGTGCGCGTCCAGCACCAGGCCGTGGATGTAGACGTGGCGGAACGGCACCTGCCCGGTGAAGTGCTTGGTCATCATGATCATCCGGGCGACCCAGAAGAAGATGATGTCGTAGCCGGTGACGAGCACGGAACTCGGCAGGAACAGGTCCTGCTCCAGCGTCTTGGCGGGCCAGCCCAGGGTGGAGAAGGGGACCAGGGCCGACGAGTACCAGGTGTCGAGCACGTCCTCGTCGCGCGTCAGCGCGCGGGTGTAGCCGGCGGCCGTGGCCTTGGCGCGGGCCTCGGCCTCGCTGCGTGCCACGAAGAGTTCACCGCCCGTGCCGTACCAGGCCGGGATCTGGTGACCCCACCAGAGCTGGCGGCTGATGCACCAGTCCTGGATGTTCTTCATCCACTGGTGGTAGGTGTTGATCCAGTTCTCGGGCACGAAGGTCACGTCGCCCGAGTCCACCGCCTCGATGGCTTCCTGCGCGATCGACTTGCCGTTGGCGCCCGGCTTGCTCATCGCCACGAACCACTGGTCGGTGAGCATGGGCTCCACCACCTGGCCGGTGCGCGCGCAACGCGGCACCATCAGCCTGTGCTTCTTCGTCTCCACCAGCAGGCCCAGGGCCTCGAGATCGGCCACCACCTGCTTGCGCGCGACAAAGCGGTCCAGGCCGCGGTAGGCCTCGGGCGCGTGGTCGTTGATGGTGGCGTCCAGTGCCAGCACGCCGATGGCCGGCAGGCCGTGGCGCTGGCCCACGGCATAGTCGTTGGCGTCGTGCGCCGGCGTCACCTTGACCACGCCGGTGCCGAATTCACGGTCCACGTAGTCGTCGGCGATCACCGGGATCTCGCGGCCCACCAGGGGCAGCGTCACCGTCTTGCCCACCAGGGCGGTGTAACGCTCGTCCTCCGGGTGCACCATCACCGCGACGTCGCCGAGCATGGTCTCCGGCCGGGTGGTGGCCACCACGACACTGCCGCTGCCATCGGTCAGCGGGTAGCGGATGTGCCAGAGGAAACCGTCCTCCTCCTCGCTCTCGACCTCCAGGTCGGAGACGGCCGACTTCAGCGCCGGGTCCCAGCTCACCAGCCGCTTGCCGCGGTAGATCAGGCCCTCCTCGTACAGCCGCACGAAGGTCTCGACGACCACGGTCGAGAGCTTGTCGTCCATCGTGAAGTACTCGTGCGCCCAGCTCACCGAGTCGCCCATGCGGCGCATCTGGCTGGTGATGGTGGCGCCGGAGCTTTCCTTCCAGTCCCAGACCTGGGCGACGAAGTTCTTGCGCCCCAGGTCGTGCCGGCTCAGGCCCTGCTCCTGCAGCTGGCGTTCGACCACGATCTGGGTGGCGATGCCCGCATGGTCAGTGCCAGGCACCCACAGCGTGTTGCAGCCCTTCATGCGGTGGTAGCGCGTCAGCGCGTCCATCACCGTCTGGTTGAAGGCATGGCCCATGTGCAGCGTGCCGGTGACGTTGGGCGGCGGCAGCTGGATACAGAAAGACGGCCTGGCCGGGTCCAGCGTCGGCGCGTAGATGCCGCTGGCCTCCCACAGCGGGGCCCAGCGGGCCTCGATGGCGGCGGGTTCGAAGGACTTGGCGAGTTCGGTCATGTCAGTACCGCCCGGCCGTCCGAAGGGACTGACGCGCCCCTCGGGGGCAGCGAACGAAGTGAGCTTGGGGCATTTTCATGGCTGGGGCACAGGAGGGTCGTGACGGGGCACCTCGTGGGCACCCTGTCAACGGGAACGGCAGGCCGGGGGTTGCAGGCATCATTGTAGGAGGCCGCCCCTTGCCGGGCCGGCCTATGGAACCTCTGCTCGGAGACCTGCCCGATGAAGATCCGCCACCTGGCTGCCCTGTGTGCCTCGGCCGTGTTGCTCGCCGCCTGCGGTGGCGACAGCGACGGCACGCCGCCCCCGCTGACCTGCAGCGTGCCCGACCAGAACGCCTGGCTGCGCGACTACTTCGACACCTGGTACCTCTGGTACGCGCTGGCACCGCGGCCTGCGCCCACCGGCTTCGACACCGTGCAGGCCTACTTCGACGCCTCGCTGTTCGGCGGCAACGCCGACTTCCCGTCCGACCGCTACAGCTCCTTCGGCCCCACGGCGGACTTCGAGCGCTTCTTCGGCGACGGCATCACCCGCGGTTACGGCCTGTTCGTGGCCGGTGTCGAGGTCGAGGGCCGGCCCGACCTGCCGCTGCGCATCCGCTACATCGAGCCGCAGTCCGACGCTGCCACGAAGGGCCTGGTGCGTGGTGAGCAGATCCTGTCGATCAATGGCCGGCCGGCGTCGGAGATCATCGCTGCCGACGACTACGACGTGCTGGTGCCCGACAACGTGGGCGACCAGCTGCAGCTGGTGGTGCGCGGCGCTGGCGGCGACCGCAGCGTGACCCTGCTGGCGCGGGACTATGCGCTGACGCCGGTGACCGGCGCGCGGGTCGTGGATTCGCCGCTGGGCCGCAAGGTGGGCTACGTGGTGATCAAGGACATGATCAACCAGGTCGACGCACCGCTGGACAGCGCCTTCGCGCAGTTCCGCGCCCAGGGCGTGTCCGAGGTGGTCCTGGACCTGCGCTACAACGGCGGCGGCTTCGTGCGGACCGGGGCCACGGTGGCCTCCTACGTGGGCGGTGCCCGCACCAGCAACCAGACCTACGTCAGCCTGCTCTACAGCGACCAGCGTTCATCGTCCAACCAGACGGTACGCTTCACCGCCCCGGCCAACGCCGTGGGCCTGAGCCGCGTCTACGTGCTCAGCGGCCCGCGCACCTGCTCGGCCAGCGAGCAGGTCATCAACGGCCTGCGCGGCGCGGGCATCGAGGTGGTGCAGATCGGCGACGTCACCTGCGGCAAACCGGTGGGCTTCAACCCGCAGAACGGGGGCTGCGGCCAGACCTACAGCGTGGTCACCTTCGAATCGGTGAACGCGCGCAACGAGGGCCGCTACTTCGACGGCCTGGCGCCGCAGTGCGACGTGGCCGACGACCTCGACAACCCGCTGGGGTCGACGGCCGAGGGCATGCTCTCGGCCGCGCTGACGCACGCCGATTTCGGTGCCTGCCCGGCGGGTGCCCGGCGTGCGCAGCCGTTGTCGGCCACGCGACCCGACGGCACGCCGCGGCGCCTGAAGATCGAGCCGGGCGAGTTCCAGGGCATGTTCACGCGCTGACGTCAGCCGGCCGCGACCACGCGGTCCTTGCCGGCCCGCTTGGCCTCGTACAGCCGCCGGTCGGCCAGCGCCAGCAGCGCGGCCGGGTCGGCGCAGCCCTCGGCTGCGGCCACGCCGATCGACAGGCTCACCCGCAGGGCGGGATGCTCGGCCGCCCAGTCGTGCGCCGCCACCGCCGCGCGCGCGGTTTCGCAGGCGCGCCGAGCGGCGTCGAGGTCGGCCTCCAGGAACACGAGGCAGAACTCCTCGCCGCCGTAGCGGGCCACGAGGTCGATGTCACGGCAGGTGGCGCGCAGCAGCGCGGCGGTGCGCTGCAGCACGAGGTCGCCGGTGGCGTGGCCCAGGCGATCGTTGATCTGCTTGAAGTTGTCCAGATCACACATCGCCAGCGCCAGTGGGTGGCCCAGGCGCTGGCTGCGGGCGAACTCCGCGGCAAGGTGCTCGTCCAGCGCGCGGCGGTTGGCCAGCCCGGACAGCGGATCGGTGCGCGACTGCGCCGCCAGCCGCTCGAGCAGGCGTGACTTCTCGACGTCGGCCGCCAGCAGCGCGTCGTGCAGCGCCTGCAGGCGGTCGTGCGCCTGCGCCAGCTCGCCGTGGCGCAGGCGGTAGACCTCGGCCTCGTGGCGCGCCTGGGCCAGATCGGCCTGCACCGTCAGCGCCTGGATGCGGCGTGCGGCCTCGTCGTCCAGCCGGCGGCGGTCCAGCGCATGGAAGGCCTGGTGGTGCGCCAGGGCGGCAGCAAAGTCGCCGCGCTCGGCCGCCAGGGTGGACAGCGACAGCCGCACGTTGGCTTCGGTGTCGATGCGCTGCAGCCGCTGGGCGGCGTCCAGCGCGCGCTGCAGTTCGGCGTTGGCCTCGTCGAGCCGGCCTCGGCCGCGCAGCACCTCGGCGCGCATCCAGCGGGCGTTGGCCTCGTGGGCGTTGCGAGCCTTCGGGTCCAGCGCGCCGAGTGCGGCGTCGACCTCGGCCTGGGCCTCGTCCAGCCGACCCAGGCGCCACAGCGGCTCGGCCAGGTTGGTCTGCACCAGCGGCAGCGACACGGCCTCAGGCCGGCCGGCCATCAGGGCCTGGGCGCGCCGCAGCGAGACCACCGCCTCCTCCAGCCGCCCCAGGTTCTTCAGGTTGATGCCGATGTTGTTGAGGATGCTGATGCTCGCGCCGATGCGACCACCGGCTTCGTGCAGCTGCAGCACCTCGCGGTAGTTGGCCAGGCCGCCGTCGGTATCGCCGGCCTTGGACCGGGCCACGCCGCAGGAGTGCAGGGCGTCGGCCAGCAGTGATTCGTCGCCAGCGCTGCGCGCCGACGCCGCGGCACGGACGGCCCAGGCCAGCGCGTCGTCGAGCGCATGCAGCTGGTCGTGCACGATGGACAGTGCCCGTTCGACCTTCGCCCGCAGTGCATGGTCCTGCGCGTCTGCCAGGGCCAGCGCCGTGCGCAGCGTGTCGACCCCGCGTCGGGCGTCGCCGGCGTGGCCCTGGGACAGGCCCAGGATCCGCAGCACCTGCGCGCGCCAGGCCGGCGGCGCATCGGCCTGGGCATCGAGCAGCCCGAGCGCGCGTTCGGCGCCGGCGAGTGCCGCACTGGGGTCACCGATCAGACGGTCGGTGGCGGACGCGAGCAGCGCGGCAATCGCCTCGGGCAGCGGGGGCGGCACCGCGTCGGCAGTGGCCATCACATGAACAGGTGCTCGCCGGCGTTCTCGCCGCCCAGGATCACGTAGTTGACCTTCTTCAGGTCGGCCAGCACGGTGCCGCCGGCGTAGCTGATGCTGCTCTGCAGGTCCTCGCGCATCTCGCGCAGCGTGTCGGCCAGGTGGCCCTTGATCGGCTCGAGGATGCGCTTGCCCTCCACGTGCTTGTACTCGCCCTTGTTGAAGTCCGACGCCGAGCCGTAGTACTCCTTGTAGCGCTGGCCGTCGACCTCCACCGTCTGCCCCGGGCTCTCCTCGTGGCCGGCAAACAGGCTGCCGATCATCACCATCGTGGCGCCGAAGCGCACGCTCTTGGCGATGTCGCCGTGGTGGCGGATGCCACCGTCGGCGATGATGGGCTTGGTGGCCACGCGCGAGCACCATTTCAGCGCACTGAGCTGCCAGCCGCCGGTGCCGAAGCCGGTCTTGAGCTTGGTGATGCAGACCTTTCCCGGGCCCACGCCCACCTTGGTGGCGTCGGCGCCCCAGTTCTCGAGGTCGATCACGGCCTCTGGCGTGGCCACGTTTCCGGCGATGACGAAGGTCTGCGGCAGCTTGGCCTTGATGTGCTCGATGGTGCGGCGCACGCTGTCGGCATGGCCGTGGGCGATGTCGATGGTGATGTAGTCGGCGCCCAGGCCTTCGGCCGCCAGCCGGTCGATGACGTCGAAGTCGGCCGGCTTGACGCCGGAGCTGATCGACACGAACAGCCCCTGCTCGCGCATGCGGCGCGCGAAGGCCACGTTGTCGAGGTCGAAGCGGTGCATCACGTAGAAGTGGCCGCTGCGCGCCAGCATCTGCGCGATCGGCTCGTCGAGCACCGTCTTCATGTTGCTAGGCACCACCGGCAGCGCGAAGCGCCGGCCGCCGAAGACGATGGACGTGTCGCACGCGCTGCGGCTGTCCACCCGGCACTTGCGCGGCAGCAGCAGGATGTTGTCGTAGTCGAAGATCTCCATCGCGGCACGCTCCGGGCAAAAAAAACCGGCCAAGACGACATGTCCGGGCCGGTGCCGCATTTTACGCCGCACGAGTCATTCGGCCTCAAGAGACGCCCTGGTCTGCCGACAAATGACGGAGCGGGCCGGCGCCTGGTCAGCCTGTGAAACCTCTACTGCGCCTCGATGAGATCAGCCTCCTTCGATGACGACCCGGGCGGGTCGCGCCGCTGGTTCGCGCGCCGACGGCGTGACGATGCGCTCGATGCCCTGGCCAGCAGCGACTGTGGTGTCGTGGTCTGCGACAGCGCGGGCAGGATCACCAGCGCCACCGATGTGGCGGCCCGCCTGCTGGGCGAGGCGCCCTCCGCGCTTCAGGGGCAGTTGTTGTCCAACTGGCTGGTGGGGGATGGCATCCTGTTGCCCACGCAGACCGGGCCCCACTGGCGCATGCTGCGGGGACCACGGGGCAAGGTGTGGTCGGCACTGCTCGTCCATGCAGGCACCTGGAACGGCACCGAGGGTCTCGGTGTCTACCTGATCCAGCCGGGCGCACCCCCGGTCGTGGGCCGATCGTCCGAGACGGCGCGACCAGCCCGCCGCACCGACCCGCTCACCGGTCTGAACGACCGCAGCGCGTTCCAGGACGACCTGGCCTCGGCCATGGCCGGCGCCCGCGCCAGCGGTGTCGCGCTGGCCCTGATGTTCCTGGACCTCGACGACTTCAAGCGCATCAACGACAGCCTGGGGCATGCGGCTGGCGATGCGCTCCTGCGCCACGTGGCCGACACGCTGTGTCTTGCGCTGGGCGAGGGGCGGGCGCATGTCTCGCGCATCGGCGGCGACGAGTTCACGGTCATCGTCCCGGGCATCGGCTGTGCCGAGGACGCGGCCCTGGTGGCGCAGCGGGTGCTCGACGCCTTCGAGCCCACGTTCCGGCTGGGGCGCACCGAACTGCAGGTGTCCACGAGCATCGGCATCGCGCTCTACGACGGCGGGCATGACGACCCCGACCGCCTGCTGCGCGAGACCGACATGGCGATGTACCGGTCCAAGCAGCGGGGCAGGGGCACCTACAGCTTTTTCAGCCCGGAGATGGGTGCGCAGGCGGCAGCCCGCGTCGAGCTCGAGAGCGGCCTGCGTGGTGCGCTCGAACGCGACGAGTTCGTGCTGCACTACCAGCCCAAGGTGTCACTGGAGACCGGCCGGGTGGTCGGCGTGGAGGCCTTGCTGCGCTGGCGCCGCCCGGGGCGCGGTCTGATACCGCCCGACCGGTTCGTCCCGGTGCTCGAAAGCACCCGGCTGATCCTGACTGTCGGTGCCTGGGTGCTGCGAACCGCGTGCGCCGACTTGGTGTCCTGGGACCGCCTGGGGCTGCCGCCGCTGGTGATGGCCGTCAACCTGTCGCCGCGCCAACTCGCGCAGCCCTTTCTGGCGCGGATGGTGGACGACACGGTACGAGAGCACGGCCTGGACCCGGGCCGGTTGGAACTGGAACTCACCGAAAGTCTCCTGCTCGAGGAGCGCACGGGCACGACCGATGTGCTGGACGCCTTTGCGCGCATGGGCGTCCGGGTGGCGATCGACGACTTCGGCACCGGCCACTCGTCGCTCAGCCGGCTCAAGCGGCTCGATGTGGACACGCTGAAGATCGACCGATCCTTCGTGGCGGAACTGCCTCATGACCGGGAAGACCTGGCCATCGCCTCGGCCATCGTCGCCATGGGACGCAGCCTTCAGATGCGTGTCGTGGCCGAAGGCGTGGAGACGCCCGCCCAGGCGCGTTGCCTGGCTCGGCTGGGGTGCCACGAGGCGCAGGGCTGGCTGGTGGGCCGGCCGATGCCCGCGGCGGAACTGGTCGCCTGGCTCCAGGACCGTGATCGGCCCCGGCGGGACGGGTGGGACGGCGACACCGAGCCGATGACGCTGATGTCGCTCGAGACGCTGGGCACCCACGACCTGGAGATCTGAGCAGAACGTGGCGCCCGGGCCGAGGGCTTGGATGGGGCCTCCTAGAATGCCCAGATGAGCATTGCCCCGGCCACCGAAACGCGCCTGTTGCAGGGCCTGAACCCCGAACAGCTGGCCGCGGTGACGCTGGGCCCGGAGCCGGCGCTGATCCTGGCCGGCGCCGGGTCGGGCAAGACCCGGGTGCTGACCACGCGCATCGCCTGGCTGCTGCAGACAGGGCAGGTCTCGCCCGGCGGCGTGATGGCCGTGACCTTCACCAACAAGGCCGCGCGCGAGATGCTCACCCGGCTGTCCGCCATGCTGCCGGTGGCCGTGCGCGGCATGTGGATCGGGACCTTCCATGGCCTGTGCAACCGATTCCTGCGGGCGCACTGGAAGCTTGCCGGCCTGCCGCAGGGCTTCCAGATCCTGGACAGCAGCGACCAGCTCTCGGCCGTCAAGCGCGTGATCAAGGCCATGGGCCTGGACGAGGAGCGCTTCGTGCCCAAGCAGGTCACGTGGTTCATCGCCGGCAGCAAGGAAGAGGGCCTGCGCCCGCGCGACGTGGAGGTGCGCGACGAGCACGGCCGCACCCTGGTGCGCGTGTACGAGGCCTACGAGGCGCAGTGCGAACGCGAGGGCGTGGTCGACTTCGCCGAACTGATGCTGCGCAGCTACGAGCTCATGCGCGACAACGACGCGCTGCGCGAGCATTACCAGCGCCGCTTCCGCCACCTGCTGGTCGACGAGTTCCAGGACACGAACCGGCTGCAGTACGCGTGGCTGAAGATGTTCGCGCCCCCAGGCAGGGAGCAGGCGGTGTTCGCCGTCGGCGACGACGACCAGAGCATCTACGCCTTCCGCGGCGCCCGTGTGGGCAACATGGCCGACTTCGAGCGCGAGTACCGTGTCGAGCGCGTGGTCAAGCTGGAACAGAACTACCGCAGCTTCGGCAACATCCTCGATTCGGCCAACGCGCTGATCGCGCACAACCGGCAGCGCCTGGGCAAGAACCTGCGCACTGACGCCGGCGCCGGCGAGCCCGTGCGCGTGCACGAGGCCACCAGCGACTATGCCGAGGCGCAGTGGCTGCTGGACGAGGCGCAGCAGCTGCATCGCGCCGGCACGGCGCTGGCGGAGATTGCCGTGCTCTACCGCAGCAACGCGCAGAGCCGGGTGATCGAGAGCGCGCTGTTCAATGCCGGCATCCCGTACCGCGTCTACGGCGGCCTGCGCTTCTTCGAGCGTGCCGAAGTCAAGCATGCGCTGGCCTACCTGCGGCTGATCGAGAACGCCAACGACGACACCAGCTTCCTGCGCGTGGTGAACTTCCCCACGCGCGGCATCGGCGCGCGCACCATCGAGCAGCTGCAGGACGCGGCGCGGGCCAGTGGCCGCAGCCTGGCGCAGAGCGTGGGTGCGGTGGCCGGTCGCGGTGGTGTGGCGCTGGCCGGTTTTGTGGCACTGATCGACGGCCTGCGCGAGCGCACCCAGGGCCAGACGCTGCGCGAGATCATCCGCCAGATGCTGGAAGACTCCGGCCTGATCACGTTCTACCGCACCGACCGCGAGGGCCAGGACCGGATCGAGAACCTCGAGGAACTGGTCAACGCCGCCGAGGCCTTCGTCACCCAGGAAGGCTTCGGCAAGGACGCGGTGGCGCTGCCGGTGGACGAACAGGCTCCCGACGCCGCCGCGGGCGTGGTGCCGGATGCCGACACCGGCGAGATCATGAGCCCGCTGGCGGCCTTCCTGACGCACGCCAGCCTGGAGGCCGGCGACAACCAGGCCCAGGCCGGCAGCGACGCCGTGCAGCTGATGACGGTGCACAGCGCCAAGGGGCTGGAGTTCGACGCCGTGTTCATCACCGGCGTCGAGGAGGGCCTGTTCCCGCACGAGAACGCGCTGTCCGACGCCGACGGGCTGGAGGAAGAGCGCCGGCTGATGTACGTGGCGATCACGCGCGCCCGCCAGCGCCTGTACCTGAGCTTCAGCCAGACGCGGCTGCTGCACGGCCAGACGCGCTACAACGTCAAGAGCCGCTTCTTCGACGAGCTGCCGGAAGGCGCGCTGAAGTGGCTCACGCCGCGCCAGCAGGGCTTCGGCAGCGGCTACGCGCGCAGTTACCAGGAGGCCTGGGCGCGCGGCAGCGGGTTGTCGGGCATCGTCGGTGCCGGGCGCGTGGAACCGGCGCCGGTGCCCGCGGCGATGGCGTCCTCACGCAGCAGCCATGGCCTGAAGGTGGGGCAGTCGGTGTTCCACACCAAGTTCGGCGAAGGCGTGCTGCTGACGCTGGAAGGCGAAGGCGACGACGCTCGCGCCCAGGTCAATTTCGGCCGCCACGGCCTGAAGTGGCTGGCGCTGTCGGTGGCGAAGCTGACGCCGATCGAGTGATCCGTCAGCCGGCGTCGGGTGCGGGCGTGCCCGCCTGCCCGAAGCAGTCGTGGAAGCTGAACACCAGCGACACGTAGAACGCGGTGGAGAACATCAGCCCGAACACCAGGGCCATCAGGCCGACGAGCTGCGGCGCCCCCAGCAGCCCGAGCAGCAGCGCCGTGATCAGGCCCGACGCCGCGGCCATGCCGAACCAGGCCAGCGCATAGACCAGGAAGGCGCCCTTGGCGCGCCAGACGGCCAGCGTGCTGGAGAACAGCGACTGCGCCACGCCCTGGCCACCCCAGTACACCAGGGCCGGTGCGTGCCAGAACGGCACCGACAGCAGCCCGGCGGCCAGCAGCGCGAACACGGTGCCGACGAAGACGCCACGGTCGGCGGCCATGGCGTCGATCTCCGGCTGCGAGGCCTCGCCCGTGCCCACCAGCCGCTGCAGTTCACCGAGCTGCCCGCCGGAGACCACATTGGCCAGCAGCAGCACGCCGATGGCCCCCACGCCATAGGCCAGGCACAGCGCCAGCAGCCGGCCACGGCGCTGTGCGTCGCCGCCCAGCGGCTCGACGAACTGGCCCGGGTGCACCGGCCCGCCCTGCAGCGCCGAGGCCGACGCCACCATGAAGCCCAGCGACAGCATCGGCAGCATCGCCATCTGCAGCAGCGGGCCGACCACGGGCACCAGGCCGATCAGCAGGGCGACGAACAGGAACACGAAGAACAGCCCGGCAAAGGCCATCGGCCGCTTGGCGAAGAGGCGGAAGGCGTCGCGCACCCACTGCGCACCGCGGGCAGGATGAGGGGTCTTCAGGGACAGCGGCATGGGTTTCAGCTGGGCGGGTGCCACGGGCGCTCCAGGCGCTCGCGCAGCACACGCTCGAAATGCGTGGGGTCGTGGGGCTTGAGCAGCGCCGCCGGCCGCGGCAGGTGCAGGTCCCACAGGCGGGACAGCCAGAAGCGGAACGCCGCGGCACGCAGCATGGCCGGCATCAGGCGGTGTTCCGCCGGTGTCAGCGGGCGTTCGGCGGCGTAGGCGGCGACGAAGGCGGTGGCGCGGGCTTCGTCCAGGCGGCCGCTGTCGAGGTCGATGCACCAGTCGTTCAGGCACACGGCGATGTCGAACAGCCACGCGTCGGTGCCGGCAAAGAAGAAGTCCAGCAGGCCGGTGAGCTTCTCGTGCGCCGGCAGGCCGTCGAACATCACGTTGTCGCGGAACAGGTCGGCGTGGATCGGGCCGCGCGGCAGGGCCAGGGAGTCGGCCGAGCCGGCCACGGCCTGCTGGAAGGCCAGTTCGTCGCGCAGCAGGGCGGCGTGGTCCGCGCCCAGATACGGCAGGACCGTCGGCACGGTGGCTTCCCACCAGGCCAGCCCGCGCGGGTGGTCCTGCTCGTGGTGGTAGTCCCGCGCGGCCAGGTGCAGGCGCGCCAGCACCGCGCCCACCTGGGTGCAGTGGTGCAGGTCGGGCGCCAGCCGGTGGCTGCCGTCCAGCCGCGTCAGCAGTGCGGCGGGCTTGCCCTGCAGCGTGAACTGCAGTGCGCCGGCCGCGTCGGGCTGCGGGTCGGGCACCGGGATGCCGCGCGCGGCCAGGTGCTGCATCAGGCCGAGGTAGTACGGCAGTTCGGCGGGCTGCAGGCGCTCGAACAGCGTCAGCACATAGCGGCCGGTCCCCGGGCCACCGTCGGTGTCGACGAACCAGTTGCTGTTCTCGATGCCGCCGCGGATGCCCTCGAAGCGGGTCAGGCGGCCCAGCCCCAACCGGGCCACGAGCGCGCGGGCATCGTCCTCCGGGACGGCGGTGTAGACGGCCATGGTGGCCTCAGAACGAAAAGAGCCGCCAGACGCGCTGGCCGGCGCTGCGCCGGTCCTGGGCGGCGTCGCGGCCGGGGTCGGCCGGCAGGATCTCGTAGGCGGGCGCGCTGGCCGCCTTGGGCTGCACCACCAGGCGCTGGTTGACGCCGCGCACCCGCAGTTCCTCCAGGCGCACGTTGTCGTCTTCCTGCACGCTGCGCTGCACCGCGGGTTCGGGGGCGGCCAGGGCCTCCAGCGGCGCCAGGGCCAGCAGCGCCAGCAAGGTGGCGGTCGTCGCGCGTAGCATGGTCGTGATTCTACGAGCCGCGCCACAATCCCCCGATGGATGCACCCCTGATGCTGCTGGTCGACGGCTCCAGCTACCTGTACCGCGCCTATCACGCGATGCCGGATCTGCGCTCGCCCGACGGTTTTCCCACCGGCGCCATCCACGGCATGGTGGCGATGATGAAGTGGCTGCGTGAGCGCTACCCGGCCGAGCACGCAGCCTGCGTGTTCGACGCCAGCGGCCCGACCTTCCGCGATGACTGGTACCCGGCCTACAAGGCCAACCGCGCGCCGATGCCCGATGACCTGCGCGCGCAGATCGAGCCCATCCACGAGGTGGTGCGCCTGCTCGGCTGGCCGGTGCTGGTGGTGCCCGGCATCGAGGCCGACGACGCCATCGGCACGCTCGCCCGCACGGCGTCGGCCAGCGGCCACCGGGTGATGATCTCCACAGGCGACAAGGACCTGGCGCAGCTGGTCACGCCGCAGGTCAGCCTGATCAACACCATGGCCAAGCCACCGGAGCTGCTGGACGAGGCCGGTGTACAGGCCAAGTTCGGCGTGCCGCCTGACCGCATCGTCGACTACCTGACGCTGATCGGTGACACCGTGGACAACGTGCCCGGCGTCGACAAGGTCGGCCCGAAGACCGCGGTGAAGTGGATCGGCGAGCACGGCAGCCTCGACGGCGTGGTGGCTGCGGCCGACACGATCAAGGGCGTGGCTGGCGAGAACCTGCGCAAGGCGCTCGATTGGCTGCCCACCGGCCGCAAGCTGATCACCGTGGTGACCGATTGCGACCTGGACGGCCACGTGCCGGGCTGGCCGGCGCTGGAGGGACTGGCGCTGGGGCCGGTGCAGCGCGAGGCGCTGCTGGCGTTCTACGACCGCCTCGGATTCCGTACCTGGAAGCGTGAACTCGAGAGCGATCTGGGTGTGGACCCGCAGGCGGCGCCCGCCGCCGAAGCGCCAAAGGTCGAACTCGCACGCGAATACGAGACCATCACGTCGATGGACCGTCTGCAGGCCTGGGTCGATCGACTGATGGCGGCCGACCTGGTTGCGGTGGACACCGAGACCGATTCGCTGGACCCGATGGCGGCGCACATCGTCGGCATCAGCTTCGCGGTCGAGCCGGGCCGCGCCGCCTACGTGCCGACAGGGCACACCGGCCCCGACGCGCCCGAGCAGCTGCCGCTGGCCGACGTGCTGGCGGCCCTGAAGCCCTGGCTGGAGAATGCCAACCGGCCCAAGGTCGGCCAGAACCTGAAGTACGACCTGCACGTCTTCGCCAACCACGGCATCGCGTTGGGTGGCGTGGCGCACGACACCATGCTGGAGAGCTACGTGCTCGAGGCCCACCTGGGCCACAGCCTGGAGAAGCTGGCCGAGCGCCACCTGGGCCGCAAGGGCCTGAGCTACGAGGACCTGTGCGGCAAGGGCGCGCACCAGATCCCGTTCGCGCAGGTGGACGTGGCCACCGCCACCACCTACAGCGGCGAGGACAGCGAGATGGCGCTGCAGGTGCACCAGACGCTGTGGCCACGGCTGCAGGCCGAAGGCCGCCTGGCCACGGTGTACGAGCGCATCGAGATGCCGGCGATGCAGGTGCTGCAGCGCATCGAGCGCCACGGCGTGCTGGTCGACGCCGACGTGCTGGCCGCGCAGAGCCGCGACCTGGCCGAGCGCATGGTGGCGCTGGAACAGCAGGCCTATCAGATCGCCGGCCAGCCCTTCAACCTGGGCAGCCCCAAGCAGATCGGCGAGATCCTGTTCGGCAAGCTGGGTCTGCCGGTGAAGAAGAAGACCGCCAGCGGCGCGCCCAGCACCGACGAGGAGGTGCTGCAGGAACTGGCCGCCGACTACCCGCTGCCGGCGCGCATCCTCGAGCACCGAAGCCTGGCCAAGCTCAAGGGCACCTACACCGACAAGCTGCCGCTGATGGTCAACCCGGCCACCGGCCGCGTGCACACCAACTACGCGCAGGCGGTGGCGGTGACGGGCCGGCTGGCCAGCAACGACCCCAACCTGCAGAACATCCCCATCCGCACCGCCGAGGGCCGTCGGGTGCGCGAGGCCTTCGTGGCACCGGCGGGCCACCGCATCGTCTCGGCCGACTACAGCCAGATCGAGCTTCGCATCATGGCCCACATCAGCAGCGACCCCGGCCTGCTGCGCGCCTTCGCCGAAGGCATCGACGTGCACCGCGCCACCGCCAGCGAGGTCTTCAACGTGCCGCTGGATGCCGTCAGCAGCGAACAGCGCCGCTACGCCAAGGTGATCAACTTCGGCCTCATCTACGGCATGGGCGCCTTCGGGCTGGCCAGCAACCTGGGCATCGAGCAGAAGGCGGCCAAGGACTACATCGAGCGCTACTTCGAGCGCTTTGCCGGCGTGAAGCGCTACATGGCCGAGACCAAGGCCAAGGCGGCGGAGCAGGGCTACGTGGAAACCTTCTTCGGCCGGCGCGTGTGGCTGCCGGAGATCAAGGGCGGCAATGGCCCGCGTCGCGCCGCGGCCGAACGACAGGCCATCAACGCGCCGATGCAGGGCACGGCGGCCGACCTGATCAAGCTGGCGATGGTGGCCGTGCAGGAGGCGCTGGACCGCGAGGGCCGCGCCACGCGGATGATCATGCAGGTGCACGACGAACTGGTCCTCGAGGTGCCCGAGGCAGAGCTGGACTGGGCGCGCGAGGCCGTGCCGCGCCTGATGGCCGGCGTGGCCGAGCTGCAGGTGCCGCTGGTGGCCGAGGTGGGCGTCGGCGCCAACTGGGACGAGGCGCACTGATGCACCGCCTGCCCTGGGTGCCCGTGCTGGCAGGCCTGGCCGTGCTCGGCGGCTGCGCCGTGCCCGAGATGCCCACGCTGTCGGACCCGCCGCCACCGGTGCACCTGAGCGAACGCTTCGAGGCCACGTCGTCGCACGCGCACCGCTACCCGCGCAGCGCCGAGGACGTCTGCGAAGGCGCGCGGCGGGCGCTGCTGAGCCAGGGTTACGTGCTGTCGCGCAACGACCGCGTGGTGCTCGTGGGCAGCAAGTTCTTCCAGCCGGAGAAGGACCGCCACGTCGAACTCAAGCTGCAGGTCACCTGCGTGCCCGACGACGCGGCCGACCGCGCCGCCAGCGCCTACGTCACCGCCTGGGAAGACCAGTACGTGGTGAAGAAGTCCACCTCGTCGTCGAGCCTGGGGGTCAGCGCGATCGGTTCGATCTCGCTGCCGATGGGCTCCAGCGAAGATTCGCTGGTCAAGGTGGGCGTGCAGACCGTGCGCGACCCGGCCTTCTACGACCGCTTCCATGCGCTGATCAAGCTCGTGCTGCCGGCCGAGCGCTGACAAAACCCCAGGAGCCGCCATGCAGACGACGATGATGGACGTGGGCCTGTCGTTGAACGGGCTGCTGGAACGCGCGGGGCGGACGTTCTCTGCGCAGCAGATCGTCTCGCGCCTGCCTGACAAGTCGCTGCGCACCCACACCTATGCGCAGTGGCACCGCCGCACGCGCGCACTGGCCTCGGTGCTGCAGCGGCTGGGCCTGCAGCCCGGCGACGTGGTGGCCACGCTGTGCTGGAACCACCACGTGCACCTGGAGGCCTACTTCGGCATCCCGGCCGCCGGCGGCGTGATGCACACGCTGAACCTGCGCCTGCCGCCGGGCGAGATCGGCGCCATCGCCGCCGACGCCGGCGACCGTTTCCTGATCGTCGACGACATCCTGTGGCCGCTGGCGCAGCAGGTGATGGCGCACCACCGCTTCGAGCGCGTGATCGTGTTCCCGTTCTCCGGGGCGCCGGTGCCGGAGGGTTGCGACGACTACGAGGCGCTGCTGGACGCCGCCGACCCCGACGGCTTCGCCTTCGTGCCGCACGACGAGCACGCGCCGGTGTCGATGTGCCACACCAGCGGCACCACCGGCAGTGCCAAGGGCGTGGTGTATTCGCACCGCTCCACGGTCCTGCATGCGCTGGTGGGCTGCATGGGCGACCACTGGGGCCTGAAGAACACCGACGTGCTGCTGCCGGTGGCGCCTATGTTCCACGCCAATGCCTGGGGCACGCCCTATGGCGCCATCATGGCCGGCACCAGGCTGGTGTTTCCCGGGCCGCACCTGCACGCCGACGACCTGCTGGACCTGATGCAGCTCGAGCCGCCTACGCTGGCCCTGGGGGTGCCGACGATCTGGCTGACGATGATCCAGGCCTACGAACGCGCGCTCACCGAGCAGCCCGGCCGCTGGACGATGCCCCAGGGCCTGCGCTCGCTGGTGGGCGGCGCGGCGGTCCCGGAGTCGCTGATCCGCGCTTTCGACCGCCACGGCGTGTGGCTGCAGCAGGGCTGGGGCATGACCGAGACCTCGCCGTTGGCCACCGTGTCCTACCCGCGGGTCGAGCTCCAGGGCGCCGGTGCCGACGAGCGCTACCGCCGCGCCGCGATGGCCGGCGTGACGGTGCCGCTGGTGGACCTGCGCCTGCGCGACGACGAGGGTGCCGACGTGCCACACGACGGTCGCAGCATGGGCGAGATCCAGGTGCGCGGGCCCTTCATCACCGGTGCCTACCACGGCGTCGGATCGCCGGCCGACAAGTTCACGCCCGACGGCTGGCTGCGCACCGGCGACGTGGCCACGCTGGACGACCTGGGCTTCCTGCGCATCACCGACCGCAGCAAGGACCTGATCAAGTCCGGCGGTGAATGGATCAGCTCGGTGGACCTGGAGAACGCGCTGATGAGCCACCCGGCCGTGGCCGAGGCGGCGGTGATCGCCATCCCCGACGAACGCTGGAGCGAACGGCCGCTGGCCTGCCTGGTGCTGAAGCCGGGCGAAGGTGGCGTCGAGCCGGAGGCGATGCGTGAACACCTGATGGCCGCCGGCTTCGCGAAGTGGCAGTGCCCCGACCGCTACGAGATCATCGACGCCATCCCGCGCACCAGCACCGGCAAGTTCTGGAAGCTCAAGCTGCGCGAGCGCTTCACCCGCTGAATCTTGCCGGGCGCCGTCAGAAGTAGCCTTCCTGCTTCTTGCGTTCCATCGACGCCTGGCCGTCGCGGTCGATCACGCGGCCCTGGCGTTCGCTGGTGCGCGTGAGCAGCATCTCCTGGATGACCTCGGGCAAGGTGGTCGCGCGCGAGTCCATCGCCCCGGTCAGCGGGTAGCAGCCCAGCGTGCGGAAGCGCACCCAGCGCTGCTCGGGCACCTCGCCCGGGCGAAGCGGAAAGCGCTCGTCGTCCACCATCAGCAGCGTGCCGTCGCGCTCCACCACCGGCCGCTCGGCGGCCAGGTACAGCGGCACGATGGGAATCTGCTCCTGGTGGATGTACTGCCAGATGTCGAGTTCGGTCCAGTTGCTGATGGGGAACACGCGCAGCGACTCACCCGGCCGCTTGCGGGCGTTGTACAGCCGCCAGAGCTCGGGCCGCTGGGCCTTGGGGTCCCAGCGGTGCTTTGCGCTGCGCACGCTGAAGATGCGCTCCTTGGCGCGGCTCTTCTCCTCGTCGCGCCGGCCGCCGCCGAAGGCGGCGTCGTAGCCACCGGCTTCCAGCGCCTGCTTCAGGCCCTGGGTGCGCCACAGGTCGGTGTGGATCTCGCTGCCGTGGTCGAAGGGGTTGATGCCCTGGCGCACGGCTTCCGGGTTGTGGTGCACCCGCACCTCGACCCGGTAGCGTTCGGCCACCTGGTCGCGCAGCGTGTACATCTCGCGGAACTCCCAGGTCGAGTCGATGTGCAGCAGCGGGAACGGCGGCGGGGCGGGCCAGAAGGCCTTCTTCGCCAGGTGCAGCATCACGGTCGAATCCTTGCCGATGCTGTAGAGCATCACCGGGTTCTCGCACTCGGCCACCACCTCGCGCAGGATGTGGATGGCCTCGGCCTCCAGGCGCTGCAGGTGGGTCAGCATGCGGGCGCTTCCACCACAGCCTCCCAGCCGCCGCCGGGCCGCCGGCGGTGGAACACGGGGGTCGCGTCGTCGCCCTCGACCGCCAGCAGGTGCAGCCAGCCGTGGTCCACCAGCCGGCGCACCGTCTCGTGCGCAGCGATCACGCCGTCGATCGCGTCGCGCGGCGCCTCGACGAAGACCGACAGCCGCCGCGGCGTGTGGCGCAGTCTCTCGCCGTCGTGCACCGACTGCCAGGGCAGGCCGATGCGAAGGTCGCCGCCGTTGCCCTCGAACACGCCCACGCCACCGCCGACCACGTTGTGCAGCAGCTTGTTGCCGCTGCCCTGGCGCTGCGTGTCGACGCTGGAGGCCAGGTACTGCAGGTTGATCCAGTGCGCCACCACGACCGGCGCGGTCAGGATCAGGGTCAGCACGCTGCGGTCTGGGTCCAGCCTGTGGTCGTAGTCGTGCAGGAAGGTGCGGCCGCCCAGGTCGGCGCCCCGGGTGCGGGCGCGCGGCGCGGCCACGAAGGCGGCGTTGTCGGCCAGGGCCCATTCGGGCCGCGTCTCGGCCCAGTGGTTGGCGCGTTCCTGCAGGGCGCGCTTGAGCGCCGGGGCGCCCATCGCGGGCAGGCCCAGGCCCGGCGCGCGCTCGGCACGCACCGCGTCGCCGGCCGCCGCCAGCGCCTGCTGCAGCGCCGCCAGGTGCGTACGCAGCGCATCCGGCACGCCCGCGGTGTCGTAGAGCGTCACCTCGTCGGTCGTCGTGCCGTGCAGGCCGGCCAGCACGTGGGTGCCGGCGGGGATGTCAATGCCCTCGGCACGCAGCGCGTCGCGCACGGCGGCGTCGTTGAGCAGCGTTGCCAGCGCGCGGGCGTTGACCTCGCCGGTCTGCCCGCCGCAGGCGCCGCAGTCCAGGCCGGCGGCATGCGGGTTGTTGGCGCTCTGGCCGCCGTGGCCGCACAGCAGCACCAGGGGCGCGAAGCCGCCCGTCATGCCCATCGCACGCAGCACGCCGGCGGCCAGGCGGGCCCCCGCCGCGGGGTCGATCTGCAGCGCCGGGCGCAGGGCCGCGGCCTCGTCGGCACGCAGGCCGGCCACCTGCCAGGGCTGCGGCGCGGCCGTCGACGGCAGGCTCTGGCGCAGCAGGTCGGCCGCGTACAGCAGGCCGCAGGATTCGACGAAGCCGAAGCCGTGGGCCGGCGTGCCGCGCCAGCCGTCCCAGGACGCGTCGGCGGCCAGCCGGGCACGGCGGCGCGCCACCAGGGCCTCGCCGAGCGAGCGGTCGGCCGGGCCGTCGTCGATGGTGACCGCCGGCGCCAGCAGCCCCGGCAGCTGGGGCTGCTGCCAGTCGCTGCCCAGCGGCCGGTGGGCGGCCGGCAGGCCGAAGAAGCCGGCGAAACCGCGGGTGTGGATCGTGGGGTCGGCGGCCTCGAGCGCGCGCCGCAGCGGCTCGGAGCGCACGTCGATGCAGAACACGGCCTGCACACGCGGCGCCGGCGGGGCGGCGAGCACGCGCGCCGACTGCGTGATGGCCGCCATCACGTCGCGCTGCGCGATGGCCTCGGATGCGCCCATGCGCGCCCAGCCGGCGGCCTGGCGCGCGCGCTCGGCGGCGATGGCCGCGGGCACCGTGCTCCAGGCGCTGGCCCAGTCGGCCACCTGCGGGCCGGGCAGGGCGTCGGCCAGCAGGGCGTCCCAGGTGGCGCGCATGGCCAGCAGGTCCGTGCGCAGGTCGATGCGCAGGTCATGCGCGTCCTGCTGCGCCAGGCCGGCCTGCCAGTGACGCCAGGCGCAGGCCGAGGCCCAGCCGTTGAGGTCCATCAGCCAGGCGGTCAGGCAGGCGCCGCGGCCGTCCGCCGGCACCTGCAGGCGCTTCAGGGCCGCGTCGATGGCGGCCATGGGCTCGTCGGGCCAGTCGGCCAGCAGCGCCAGTGCTGCGGCGCGCCGCGGCGGCCAGGCCATGCCCCGGTCGTGCGGCAGCTGGCGGCGCCAGCCGGCGTACAGGCCCTCGTCGACGGCGGCGTGCCAGCGCGCCTGGCCGTCGTCGAAGTAGGCGGCGCAGTGCTGGCTGATCTGGTGCACCACGGCGTCGCGGCGGCCGACCAGGTCGGCCAGCAGCGGCCGGCGGGCGGGGGACGCGTCGGGCACCAGGCGCATGCCGGCCAGCACGCCCACCGTGGCGGCCGCCTCGGCGATCGGGCGGTCGGTCCAGCCCCAGTGCGGGTTGACGGCGATGAAGCGGTCCAGCGGCCAGCTTGGCGCGATGCGGCTGCAGGCGTCGGCGACGGCGTCGGCCAGGGTCTGCGCGTGCAGCGCATCCGGGTTCAGGGGGGCGTTCATGCGCGGGCTCCTTCGGTGGCGGGCGACGGTGGCAAGGCGGCCGGGGCCGGTGGAATGGGCCAGCGGGCGAACAGCCACGCACTGACGTGCTCGTCGAGGTGGAAGCCGCCGTAGGCCCAGGGGTGCAGGCGCCGGACCCAGGCGGCGGCAGGGCGCAGCGCGATCAGCGCCTGCAGCACGAACAGGGCGGCCAGGGCCACGGCGACGATGATCACCAGCCCCGCGGGCGCCGCGGCCACCGGCGTGACGACGGCCGAGGCCAGCGCGTGACCGGCCAGCCAGCCCGCGGCCACGCCGAGCGCCGGCGCGACGCGGCCGGCGGCCAGCAGCGGCGACAGCGCGGCGGCCAGCACGGCACCTGCCAGCGCGGCCGCGGGCGTGGGCAGCGTGCCGGTGGCCAGCCCGGTGCCGACCACCGTGGCCACGCTGGCCATGGCCGCCAGGGCCCAGCGCGTGGCCGACGGCGGCGCCGCCGGTGCCGTCAGCCGCAGCGCCTGGCGCCGCTGCGCCACGCCGCCGGCCGACAGGAAGGCGTGCGCCTTGTACAGCGAGTGCGCCACCAGGTGCAGCAGCGCCATTGCCGGCAGCCCGAGCGCGACCTGCAGCAGCATGAAGCCCATCTGCGCCACCGTGGACCAGGCCAGCATCACCTTCACGCTGATGCGCGTGCCCATCACCAGCGTGGCCATCACCACGGTGGCCGTGGCCGCGACGGCCAGCAGCACCTGGGCCGGCATGGCTTCGGCCAGCATCGGCGCGAAGCGGATCAGCACGAAGCCGCCGAGGTTGACGACACCGGCGTGCAGCAGCGCGGAGACCGGTGTCGGGGCCTCCATGACCTGGATCAACCAGCCGTGCAGCGGCATCTGCGCGCACTTCAGCAGCGCGGTGACCACCAGCAGCAGGAGGCCCGCCTGGGCCAGCGGCGGCACGCCCTGGGCGGCGGCGGCGGCCAGCATCGCGTCCAGCGACAGCGTGCCGTAGGCGGCCCCCAGCACCGCGATGGCGCCGAGCAGCGCCGCGTCGGCGATGCGGCCGGCCAGGAACTTCTTGTGCGCGGCCATGCGCGCCGCGGGGCGCTCGGCGTAGAAACGCAGCAGGCGGTGCAGCGTCAGGCTGGTGCCGATCCAGGCCGCGGCCAGCAGCAGCAGGTGGTCGGCCACCAGCACCAGCGACACGGCCGCCAGCGTGGCCGATATCAGCGCCAGGTAGCGGCGCTCGCCGCGCTCGCCCTGCAGGTAGCGGTGCGAGAAGCGCACGATGACCCAGCCGACGAAGCCCACGAGCAGCAGCACGGTGGCGCCGGGGGCATCCAGGCGCAGACCGGCAGAGACCGTGGTGCCCGAAAGCAGCGCCAGCACCAGCAGCAGCGCCCCCAGCCCGGCGCCGACCGCCGACGCGGCTTCGGCGCGCCACCAGGCGGTGTCGCGTGGGCTGCGGTGGGCCGTGAGGGCCGCCACGCCGTGCAGCGCGGCAGGCAGGGCGAGCAAGAGCGCCAGGAGAGGGGAGGGCAGGGATTCGAGCATGGCGGCGATCGTGCGCGATGCCGTTCGGTCTGTAAAATTCAATGTGTCTTAGAAATCGTTAATTAGAATAGAACATGTCTCGCCTGAACTACCTGCACCTGCACGCCTTCTGGGCCGTGGCGCGGGAGGGCCACCTGACGCGCGCGGCCGAGCGCCTGCACGTCTCGCCGTCGGCGCTGTCCACCCAGATCCGCCAGCTCGAGGACCAGTTCGGCCAGCCGCTGTTCGAGCGGCGCCAGCGCCAGCTGCGGCTCACCGAGGCCGGGCAGCTGGCGCTGAGTTACGCCGAGTCCATCTTCAGCGCCGGCCACGAGCTGCTGGCGCTGCTGCGCGAGGGCCAGGGGCCAGGGCGGCAGGTGCTGCGCATCGGCGCCGTGGCCACGCTGTCGCGCAACTTCCAGGACAACCTGCTGCGCCCGCTGGTGCGCCGCGACGATGTGGAGCTGCTGCTGCAGTCCGGCAGCCTGGACGAACTGCTGGGGCGGCTGCAGGTGCACACGCTGGACCTGGTGCTGGCCAACCAGGCCGTGGACGGCACCGGCGACGCGCCGTGGCGTTGCCGGCGCATCGCGCGCCAGCCGGTCAGCCTGGTGGGGCCGGCCCGCGGCGAGGCCTTCGCCTTTCCGGACGACATCGCCACCCGGCCGCTGCTGCTGCCCAGCCGCGCGCACGGCATCCGCGCCGGCTTCGACCTCTGGTGCGAACAGCGCGGGCTGCGGCCGCAGGTGCGCGCCGAGGTGGACGACATGGCCATGCTGCGCCTGCTGGCACGCGACGCGGGGGCCCCGGCCCTGCTGCCCACCGTGGTGGTGCAGGATGAGCTGCGCAGCGGTGTGCTGCGCGAACTGGCTGTGGTGCCGGGGTTGCACGAGCAGTTCTACGCCATCACCGTCAAGCGCCACTTCATGCCGCCGCTGCTGAAGTCGCTGCTGGCGCAGGGTGAGGCCGAGGTGCTGGCCGGTCCCGACCCGGCCCCGCGCTGAGGCTCGCGGCGCCCTCCGGCGGCGCGCTGCCGCCCCGGCGCGGGCCGGTGGTGCCGGGCCGCGCCACGCCTTGGGCGAAAATGCGCGGTTTCCCTGTCCCGTGCCCGCCGCTGCGCCCATGCCCGACCTCTTCGACCCCGCCGAGCCCGAACCCGCAGCGCCTGCCGAGCCGTCCGACGCCATCTCCCTGGCCCAGTACGCCGAGCGCGCCTACCTGGAGTACGCGCTGTCGGTGGTCAAGGGCCGTGCGCTGCCCGACGTCTGCGACGGCCAGAAGCCGGTGCAGCGCCGCATCCTGTATGCGATGCAGCGCATGGGGCTGGGCTTCGGCGGCAGCGGGGCGCCCAAGCCGGTCAAGAGTGCGCGCGTGGTCGGTGACGTGCTCGGCCGCTTCCACCCGCATGGCGACCAGGCGGCCTACGACGCCCTGGTGCGCATGGCGCAGGACTTCTCCCAGCGCTACCCGCTGATCGACGGGCAGGGCAACTTCGGCAGCCGCGACGGCGACGGCGCCGCGGCGATGCGCTACACCGAGGCGCGCCTGGCGCCGATCGCCCGCCTGCTGCTCGACGAGATCGACGAAGGCACGGTCGACTTCCAGCCCAACTACGACGGCAGCACCGAAGAGCCGCACCTGCTGCCGGCGCGCCTGCCCTTTGTGCTGCTCAACGGCGCCAGCGGCATCGCCGTGGGCCTGGCCACTGAGATCCCCAGCCACAACCTGCGCGAGGTGGCGGCCGCCGCTGTGGCACTGATCCGCGACGAGAAGCTGTCCGACGAGGCGCTGTTCGAGAAGCTCCCCGGGCCGGACTTTCCTGGCGGCGGTCAGCTCATCAGTTCACCCGCGGAGATCCGTGCCGCGTACTCCACCGGTCGCGGCAGCCTGAAGCTGCGCGCGCGCTGGGTGATCGAGGACCTGGCCCGCGGCCAGTGGCAGCTGGTGGTGACCGAGCTGCCGCCGGGCACCAGCGCACAGAAGGTGCTCGAGGAGATCGAGGAACTCACCAACCCCAAGGTCAAGGCCGGCAAGAAGAGCGTCACCCAGGAACAGCAGCAGCTCAAGGCCAGCGTGCTCGCGGTGCTGGACGCGGTGCGCGACGAATCGGGCAAGGAAGCGGCGGTGCGCCTGGTCTTCGAGCCCAAGAGCCGCAGTGTGGAAGTGGGCGACCTCGTGACCACATTGCTCGCGCACACCAGCCTGGAGACCAGCGCGCCCATCAACCTGACCATGGTGGGCGCCGACGGCCGCCCGGTGCAGAAGACGCTGCGCCAGATGCTGGCCGAATGGATCGGCTTCCGCCAGGCCACGGTGGAGCGGCGCACGCGCCACCGGCTGGCCAAGGTGCTCGACCGCATCCACGTGCTCGAGGGCCGGCAGCTGGTGCTGCTGAACATCGACGAGGTGATCCGCATCATCCGCAACGCCGACGAGCCCAAGCCGGCGCTGATCGAGCGCTTCAAGCTCAGCGAACGCCAGGCCGAGGACATCCTGGAGATCCGGCTGCGCCAGCTGGCGCGGCTGGAGGCGATCAGGATCGAGCAGGAACTGTCGGACCTGCGCGCTGAGCAGACCAAGCTCGAGGAAATCCTCGGCAGCCCGGCGGCGCTGCGGCGGGTGCTGATCCGCGAGATCGAGGCCGACGCCAAGGCCCACGGCGACGACCGCCGCACGCTGATCCAGGAGGACAAGCGCGCGGTGGCCGAGATCAAGGTGGTGGACGAGCCGGTGACGGTGGTCGTCAGCCAGAAGGGCTGGGTGCGCGCGCTCAAGGGCCACGAGGTGGACCCGGCGGCGCTGCAGTTCAAGCCTGGCGACGCGCTGCACGGCGTGTTCCCCTGCCGCAGCGTGGACCCGCTGGTGGTCTTCGGCAGCAATGGCCGCGTCTACAGCACGCCAGTCTCGGCGCTGCCCGGCGGGCGCGGTGACGGTGTGCCCATCACGTCCCTCATCGAGCTGGAAAGTGGCACCCGTCCCCTTCACTACCTGGCCAGTGCGCCGTCCACCCGCCTGGTGCTGGCCGGCAGCGGCGGCTTCGGGCTGCTGGCGCAGCTGGGCGACCTGGTGGCGAAGCAGCGTGGCGGCAAGACCTTCCTGACGCTGGAAGGCGAGGAGCAGCCGCTGGCGCCGGCTCCGGTGCCGGCCGGCGAGGCCGCCGGCGTGCTGCTGGCCTGCCTGAGCCAGGCCGGGCGTCTGCTGCTGTTCCCGGTGGACGAGCTCAAGCACCAGCCCAAGGGCGGCCGCGGCCTGACCCTGATGGACCTGGAGGGCAAGGATCGACTGCAGGCCGTGGCCACCGCCACCACTCAACTGGTGGTGCACGGCACGGCGCTGCGGGGCGGCAAGCCCAAGGACGAGCTGCTGCGCGGTGCGTCGTTGCAGGCGCACCTGGGCAAGCGGGCACGCAAGGGTAAGCCGTTGGAAGGCCTGAAGGCGCCGCAGCGGCTGTCTGCGGGCTGACCCGGCCGGCCATGGGTGCGGCGGCCTTGGGGCTGCCGCGGCGATGTCGGCACAGCCTGCGCAGCCGGGTGTGAACTCCGGCACGGCCGTCCTGCACACGGCAGCTTGACCCTTCGATTGCGGGTGTCGATGTCCTGGAGGCCATCCCTAGACTGACGACATTCGTTTCCAGATGTGTCAAACATGTCCATTCATTACTCCCTTCCGTCGGCGGCGACCACCGCACTCGTGCGCCTGACGGCCGCGCTCGGCGGCTCGCTGCTGCTGGCCACGTCGGCGGCCGCCGGCACGCTGACCATGAACGGCTGGCTGTTCGGCGCCGGCCACGCGGTCAACGTCACCAGCCCCAACTACAGCGGCCAGGCCGGCGGGTTCCGGGGCACGCTGTCGGGCATGACCGATGCGCGCTTCAACCTCGACGCGGTGGAGATGTACTGCGTCGACCTGGGGCAGACGATCAACATCAACGCCGGGACCGCCTACACGGTCAAGCTCGATGGCGAGGTCGGCAGCACCACCTTCACGATCAAGCCGGTGGCCGAGGTCTTCGGCGCCGGACGCGCCGACCGCCTGTCGCGCCTGGTGAGCTATGCCGAGTCGGCCGATGCGCTGGTGAACAGCTCGCAGCGTTCCACCGCGATGCAGCTGGCCATCTGGAACATCGTCTACGACAGCGATGCCACGCTGAACGCCGCCACGGGCGCGCTGTTCTCCGACACCACGGCGAACCGGACCTACGCCAACGACCTGCTGACCGCCGCCAGCAGCTTCGGCATCGACCGCCAGCTCTACGTGATGACCTCGTCCACCCGCCAGGATCAGCTGTTCTGGCTGGACGCGCAGCAGGTGCCCGAACCCGCCAGCCTGGCGCTGGCCGCGATGGCCCTGGGCGCGGCCGGCCTGGCGCGCCGCCGGACCCGCAGCTGAACTCAGGCGGGCAGCCCGCTGCCCGTCAGCTGCCGCGTGATCACGCCGCGCACCAACCTGCGCAGCCCGGGCGCCTGCCCGGCCAGGGCCAGCACGGCCGGCCGAAGCACGCGCGCCAGCGGGCGCTCGTCGGTGAACAGCGACACCACCGCGTTCGTGCCCTGGTAGATCGGCCAGGTGAGGCGACGGTGTTCGGCCTCGTAGGCCGCCAGCGCGGGGGCCGGGTTCAGGTCCAGGGCGCGCCGCCGGCGCTGCAGCTCGCGCGCCAGCACCTCCACGCCGTAGAGCCCGAAGTTGAAGCCGTGCGCCGTCACCGGGTGCATGCCCACCGCGGCGTCGCCGACGAGCGCGAAGCGCGGGCCGGCGAAGCGCTGCGCGTACACGCCCACCAGCGGGTAGTGGTGGCGCGGGCCGGCCGCGTGCAGCCCGCCGAGCACGCCACCGGACGCCGCGTGCACCCGGGCGGCGAAGCTGTCGTCGTCCAGGGCCAGCCAGTCGGGTGCCAGCTCCGACGGCAGCGTCACCACGGCCGAACTGCAGCCGCCGTTCATCGGCAGCAGCGCCAGCGTGTGGCCGTGGCGGAAGCACTCCCAGGCGATGCCGCGGTTCGGCGCCTCGTGCGCCACCCGGCCGACGACCACGCTTCGGCCGAAGTCGCGCATCGACGCGCCGATGCCGGCCAGGCGCCGGACGGCGGAGAAGCGGCTGTCGGCGGCCACGACCAGCGGCGCGCGGCGCGTCTGTCCGTCGGCCAGCGTCAGCGTGGCAGCGGTGGCGTCGCGGGCCAGGGCCGTGACCGCCACGCCGGTCTCGATCGTCACCCGGGGGCGGGCGCCGGCGGCCGCCCATCCGACGGCGCGCAGGCGGTGGTTGGGCACCAGCCAGCCCAGCGGCGCCTGCACGCCAGGGCCGAACCGCAGCCGCGCCGGTGCATCGCCATCGGCCACGCGGGCCTCGTTGAGCGGGGCGATGTCTTCGGCCGTCAGGCGTTCCCACCAGCCCAGGCGCTGCAGGATGCCGCGCGCCCGGTGGGTGAGGGCGATCTCGCGGCCGTCCTCGGCCGGCGCGGCCAGCGTATCGCGGGGCTGGCGTTCGAGCACCAGGGCGTGCAGGCCGGCGTCGGCCAGGGCCGCCGCCAGCGCCAGGCCGGCGGGGCCGGCACCGACGATCAGCACGTCCGCGTCGAAACGGTGGGTGTCGGGCATCGGGCGATCCTGCCCGATGCGGCCGGGCCCGGCCTTGACCCGTGTCAGCGCCGGCGCAGCATGGCCGCCATGGCCACCAGCGTGGCGGCGAACAGGGCACCGCTCCAGGCTTCATAGGGCAGGCCGAAGAGGTCCACCTTGGCGTCGGCGCAGCTGCTCATCGCCATGAAGACCTCGGGGAACTGCCCGTCCAGCCCGGTGGCGGCCATGATGCGGTCGGCCAGCGTCAGGTCGCAGGACTCGGCGCTGGCGGCCACGAAGTGCTGCCACAGCGCCGCGGCCAGGCCGCTGGCGGCCAGCAGCCCCGCGAGCACGGCACCGCCGGTGGGCCACAGCAGGCCCAGGACGGCCGCGGCGGCGACGGCCACGAAGATCAGCCGCTGCAGCACGCACCAGGGGCAGGGCTGCATGCCCCAGACATGCTGGGTGAAATAGGCGGCACCCACCGCGGCCAGGGCCGCCAGCGCCGTCAGCACCAGCACCCCGCGCTTGCGCGACGGGGTCACTTGACCTCGGCGATCAGCTCGATCTCGACGCAGGCCCCGGTGGGGATCTGCGCCACGCCGAAGGCGCTGCGCGCATGGGCACCGACTTCCGGCCCGAACACCTCGCCGAGCAGTTCGGAGCAGCCATTGGTCACCAGGTGCTGCTCGGTGAAGGTGGGCGTGCTGTTGACCAGGCTCATCACCTTGACGATGCGGGCCACGTTCTCCAGGTCGCCGACGGCGGCCTGCAGCGTGCCCATCAGGTCGATCGCGATCGCACGTGCCGCGGCCTTGCCCTCGTCGGTGCCCATGGTGAGGCCCAGCTGGCCGACCCAGGGTTTGCCGTCCCGCTTCGCGATGTGGCCGGAGAGGAAGACGAGGTTGCCGGTGCGCACGAAGGGCACGTAGGCGGCGGCAGGCACGGCCACGGGCGGCAGCACGATGCCGAGGGTTTGCAGGCGGGAGGCGATGGACATGGCGGTCGGGGTCAGGGGATCAAAGCAACATGCTAACGCGCGCCCGCCCGGCGCCCAACGAGCCGGGCGTCAGCCCTTGCCCGTGATGCGCGCCGACCGGGCGATGGCCTCGGCGCTGCCCCGATGGCGGTCGAAGAACGAGAGCCTCGGCGCGGCGTAGGTGATGACGTAGAGCCGACCATCGCGCACGGCGCCCCAGCCGATGCCGCGCAGCGTCACCTCGTCGTGCTTGCGGATGCTGCTGAATTCGAACCGGAAGCCGTCGCCGCCGGCGAAGGGCGCCGGGCTCAGGTTGTCCAGCGTGAAGGTGGAGCCGCCACGCGAATAGTAGGTCTCGAACAGGGCCACGATCTGCGCCGGCCGCATGCCGGCCTTGAAGGCCAGCGGCTGCTGCCCCTTGGGCTCCGACGGCGTCGGCGCGATCAGCTCGCCGTCTGCCAGGCCGACGTAGAAGCGCAGCGCGTCGACCGTGAAGCCGTCCTGGGTCCAGGTGGGGACGTTGTCGCCCAGCGCACTCTCGAACTGGTTCCAGGCCTTGTCGACCGTGACCGTGAGGCGGTCGCGCAGCACCACGTCGCCGGTCTGCACATGGCTCACCTGGGCGCAGCCGGCGGCGAGCAGGACGACGAAGGCGGCGGCCAGGCGCCGGATGGAGCGGGGGGTCATCGGAGTTCCTCCAGGTTCTGACGGATCATGGCGGCGTCCGGCGCGTCGGGCGCGGCCGCCAGGTAGCGTTCGAAGGCGGTGCGCGCAGCGGCCTTGTCGCCGGCATCGCGGTGCAGGGTGGCCAGCGCACGGTGGGCCATCGGCGGGGCCTGCGGGCTGGCCGAGGCCGCCTGCAGGTCGGCCAGGGCCAGGGCAGCGTCGCCGTCCACGCCACGGCGGCGGTAGGCTTCGCCGCGACAGTACAGCAGTTCGGCGTCGCCGGGCTCGCGGCTCAGCAGCCGGGTGGTCAGCGCCACCGTCTCATAGGGGCGGCCACGCTTGATCTCGTCGGCCAGCAGCTCGCGGCGCAGCGGCGCGATGCGGGTGCGCCAGGCGGCCTCGCCCTTTTCGCCGCTGGCCCCGATGGACAGGGCATCGAGCGTGTCGCGCCGCTCGGCCGACGGCGGGTGGGTGGCGAACAGGATGCTCTCCTGTGTGGGGTCGGCCCCGGGCGTGGCCTGCAGTTCGGCCAGCAGGTTGCCCCAGACGGTGGCCGCCTCGCGCGGGTCGTGCCCGGTGCGCCGCATCAGGTCCACCCCGATGCGGTCGGCCTCGCGCTCGTGGTCGCGGGAGAAGGCCAGCGCGCCGGCCATGTTGGCGATCGAGCCGATCAGTCCGACGACGCCGAACAGGCCCAGGAACTGGCCGAAGGCACTGCGCGCGCGGATGTCGCGCAGGCGCTCCAGCGTGTGGCGCTGCAGGTAGTGGCCGATCTCGTGGCCGATCACGGCCGCCAGCTGCGCCTCGTTGTCCACGCGCAGCATCAGCCCGGACCAGACCTGCATCATGCCGTTGGGCGCCATGCTGGCGTTGAAGAAGGGCGCGCGCACGGCGTAGACGCGGATGTCCGGGCAATGGTTGCCGCCCAGGCGGCAGGCCAGGTCGGTCAGGTAGTCCTCGAGGCCAGGTTCCCGCATGCGGAACGGGCTGCGCCGCAGGCGGCGTTCCTCGCGGTCCATCATGGCCCACAGGCCGCCTTCGTCGCTGGCCAGGTCGGGGCGGTCGAAGCGGGGCGGCAGGGCGTAGCCGTCGGCCACTGGCGGTGCCGAAGCCGGCGCAGACGCAGCGCTGCCGCCCGCCTGGGCCCAGGCGGGCCGAAGCTGTGTGAGGCCGGCCAGGGCCAGGCAGTGCGCGCAGCCCTGGTGCAGCCAGGTGCGGCGCTTCATCGGACCGGCGGCAGCCCGGTCAGCAGGCTATCGATGGTCTCGCGGGCGGGTTCGTCCTCGCGCAGGTCGCCAGTGCCGCGGGCGAGGCGGTTGAACCAGACGACCTGGCCGGTCTGCAGGTCCACCAGCGAGGCATAGCCGACCTGCGCGCCCCCGGTCAGGCCGATGCCGGCGAAGGCCAGCAGCACCATGGCCGCCTTGCGTTCGGCGCTGGCGTAGCTGTCGCGCACCCAGACGAACAGACCATAGCGCGCGCCGGATTGGCTGCCCAGGCCCTGCATCGCGTCGCCGAACGTCCAGTTCAGGCCCTCGGCCTTGGTCGGCAGGGCCCAGACGCCGCCGACCGAATGGTGCAGCGAGATCGATGCGGCCACGGCCGCATGCAGGCCGACCTGCTCGGCGAACTCGTCGGCCAGGTCGACGCTGCCCTGCTTGACCGGCAGACCCAGGGCCTTGACCCGGTCGCCGAGGGCGGCGGTCATGTGGCTGCGGGCCGATTCGGTCCAGTCGGCGCGGGGTTCCAGCACCCCGCCAGCGCTCATGGAGAACAGTTCCACGTCCACCGGCATCACGACCACCGTGTCGGCCTTCGCCAGCCCGGCGAAACCCGGCGCGATGAGTTTCGAGGCGGCCTGCGCCAGCACCGCCGGCGCTGCTGCCATCGCCGCGGCGAACACCGCCACGCACACCCCCACGCGCCAGCCGCGGCGCGACATCGAACTGCCCATCTCTTCCAACCTCCCTGGTCTGGTGGCGGCGGATTATGGGGTGGCGTCGGCCCCCTGGATTGCGGGCTTGCCCGCATCGTCCGCCGCCTACACTGCACCGATGCACGGTCGGGGAGGGCTGGACATCGGCTGGCGCCTGGCGGCCCTGGGCGGGGCGGTGCTGGCCGGCACGGGCGTGCAGCTGCAGCAGGCGGCGACCTGGTCCGGCGTCGCCATGGTGCTGGCCCTGGCCGCCGCGCTGCCGATGGCCTGGTGCTGCCGGCACCGCTGGCCGCTGATGGCCCTGGCTGTGGCCGTGATCGCCTTCGCCGCCACCGACCTGCGGGCCACGGCGCGCTTGTCGCACACGCTGCCGCCGGCGCTGGAAGGGCAGGACCTGGCCGTCACCGGCCGCATCGTCGGCCTGCCGCAGGAGACGCTGACCGCCACCCGCTTCGTCTTCGTCGTGGAGCAGGCGCCGCCGGGCGTGCCGCCGAGGCTGTCGCTGAGCTGGTTCCGCGGCCCCGACGGCGACGCGCTGCTGCGCGGCCCGCCGCGGACGCTGCAGCCGGGCCAGCGCTGGACCTTCACCGTGCGCCTGAAGCGTCCGCACGGCGCGATGAACCCGCACGGCTTCGACGTCGAGCTGTGGCTGTTCGAGCGCGGCCTGGGGGCCAGTGGCTACGTGCGGGCTTCACCCGCTGCGGTGCCGCAGCTGTTGGCCGAAGGGCAGGGCGCCTGGGTGGACCGTGCGCGGTTCGCGCTGCGCGAGGCCATCCAGGCGCGCGTGGCCGATCCACGCGCCGCCGGGGTGCTGGCGGCGCTGGTGGTGGGCGACCAGGGGGCCATCGACCGCGACGATTGGGCGCTGTTCCGTGACACCGGGGTGGCCCACCTGATGGCCATCAGCGGCCTGCACGTCACAATGTTCGCTTGGCTGGCCGCGGCACTGGTGGGCCGTGCGTGGCGCTGGTCGCCACGCGCGATGCTGGCGGTGCCGGCGCCGGTGGCCGCGCGCTGGGGCGGGCTGGCCCTGGCCTCGGCCTATGCGCTGCTGGCCGGTTGGGGCGTGCCGGCGCAGCGCACGCTGTGCATGCTGGCGGTGGTGGCCACGGTGCAGCAGATCGGGCTGCGCTGGCCGGGGCCCTTCGTGCTGCTGGCCGCCGCCGTGGCCGTGGCGCTGATGGACCCGTGGGCGCTGCTGCAGCCCGGGTTCTGGCTGTCCTTCGGCGCCGTCGGGCTGCTGATGCTGGGGGGTGGCGACGCACCGCGCCCTGGCCCGGCGTGGCCGCGGCTGCGCCAGGCGCTGGTGTCGGGCCTGCGCACGCAGGCGGTGGCCACCGTGGGCCTGGCGCCGCTGACGCTGCTGTTCTTCCAGCAGGTGTCCCTGGTCGGCTTCGTGGCCAACCTGGTGGCCATCCCCGCGGTCACGCTGCTGATCACGCCGCTGGCCATGCTCGGTGCGCTGTGGGCGCCGTTGTGGTCGGCCGCCGCCGCGGTGCTGCAGGCCCTGGTGGCGGTTCTCCAGCCCTTGGGCGCGCTGCCCGTCTGGCAGGCCGCTGCCGCGCCAGCCTGGGCGGCAGTCGCCGGGCTGCTGGGCGGCGCCTTGCTGGTGCTGCCGCTGCCCTGGCGCGTGCGCTGGCTCGGCGTGCCCCTGCTGTTGCCGTTGCTGCTGCCGCTGCCTGAGCGGCCCGATCCGGGACGATTCGAGCTGGTGGCGGTGGATGTCGGGCAGGGCACGGCCGTGCTGCTGCGCACGCAGGGCCACCTGCTGGTCTACGACACGGGCCCGCGCTGGTCGCCGGAGTCCGATGCCGGCGACCGAATCCTGCGCCCGCTGCTGCGCGCCCGCGGCGAGACGCGGCTGGACGCGCTGGTGCTCAGCCATCGCGACACCGACCACACCGGCGGTGCGGCCAGCCTGCTGGGGCTGCCGGTGGCGCAGGTCTGGAGCTCGCTGGAGCCGGGTCACGGGCTGCTGGCCGACATGGCGGCCCGAAGTGTCCCGCACGCGCCCTGCCGCGCCGGGCAGACGTGGTCCTGGGACGGCGTCAAGTTCACCTGGCTGCACCCGGTCGAGCCGGACCCGGCGGCGCGGCCGAACACGCAGTCCTGCGTGCTGCGCATCGACGATGCCGCCGGCCGCCGCGTGCTGCTCACCGGTGACCTCGAATCCGGCCAGGAGGGT
Source organism: Rubrivivax albus (assembly GCF_004016515.1). Classification (GTDB taxonomy): domain Bacteria; phylum Pseudomonadota; class Gammaproteobacteria; order Burkholderiales; family Burkholderiaceae_C; genus Rubrivivax; species Rubrivivax albus. The sequence continues at coordinate 217,704 of NZ_SACT01000006.1, read as the reverse complement.
GCCTTGTCGATCGCCGACACCACCGGCATCCTGCGCGCCGACGTGCTGATGGTGCCGCACCACGGCAGCCGTACGTCGTCGAGCGCCGTCTTTCTGGACCGCGTGGCCCCCCGCATCGCCTTCGTGCAGGCGGCCTACCGCAGCCGCTTCGGCCACCCGGCGCCGGACGTGCTGGCGCGTTACGCCGAGCGAGGCATCCCCGTCGTGCGCAGCGACACCTGCGGCGCCTGGATCTGGACCGGTGACGGCCCGGGGGTCTGCACGCGTCAGGCGCGCCGGCGTTACTGGCATCATCGGACGACGGACTGACCGGCGCGTGGCGCGCTCCTTGCAAGCCACGGCCGGCCAAGTCGCCCCGGGAGCCCTGCCTTGTCCATCCATGTCGCGCTGAACCACGTCACCCATTACCGCTACGACCGCCCGGTGACGCTGTCGCCCCAGATCGTGCGGCTGCGGCCGGCGCCGCACTGCCGCACGCGCATCCTCAGCTACTCGATGCGGGTGGAACCGGCGCTGCACTTCATCAACTGGCAGCAGGATCCGTTCGCCAACCATCTGGCGCGGCTGGTGTTTCCCGAGCGCACCACCGAGTTCAAGGTCACGGTCGACGTCGTGGCCGAGATGGCGGTCTACAACCCGTTCGACTTCTTCCTCGAGCCGGCCGCCGAGACCTTTCCGTTCGACTACGAGGCCGGCGTCAAGCACGACCTGGCGCCCTACCTGGCCAAGGGCGAGCTCACCCCGCGCTTCCAGGCCCTGCTGGACAGCGTGCCGCGCACGAAGGTGCGCACCATCGACTTCCTGGTCCAGCTCAACCAGCGGCTGCAGCGCGACATCGCCTACCTGATCCGCATGGAGCCCGGTGTGCAGACGCCGGAGGAAACGCTGGAAAAGGCCTGCGGCTCCTGCCGTGACACCGGCTGGCTGCTGGTGCAACTGCTGCGCCACCTGGGGCTGGCGGCGCGCTTCGTCTCCGGCTACCTGATCCAGCTGAAGCCGGACGTCAAGGCCATCGACGGCCCCAGCGGCACCGAGGTCGACTTCACCGACCTGCACGCCTGGTGCGAGGTCTACCTGCCCGGCGCCGGCTGGATCGGGCTGGACCCGACGTCCGGCCTGCTCGCGGGCGAGGGGCACATCCCGGTGGCCTGCACGCCGGAACCCTCCAGTGCCGCCCCGATCACCGGCGCGGTGGACAAGAGCGAGGTGACGTTCTCGCACCACATGGCCGTCACCCGCATCCACGAGTCGCCGCGCGTGACCTTTCCCTACACCGACGACCAGTGGGCCGGCGTGGTGGCCCTGGGCGCGCAGGTGGACGCCGACCTGCAGGCGCAGGACGTGCGCCTGACCATGGGCGGCGAGCCCACCTTCGTCTCCGCGGTGGACCGCGACGGCGCCGAGTGGAACACCGACGCCCTAGGCCCCACCAAGCGCGGCTACGCCACCGAACTGACGCACCGCCTGCTGCAGAAATATGGCCAGGGCGGCTTCCTGCACTTCGGCCAGGGCAAGTGGTACCCGGGCGAGCAGCTGCCGCGCTGGGCGCTGACGATCTGCTGGCGCGCCGACGGCCAGCCCTGCTGGCACGACCCGAGCCTGTTCGCCGACGAGCGCCAGCCGCACCACTACACCGAGGCCGACGCCGAGGCCTTCATCGTCCGGCTTACCGAGAAGCTCGGCCTGCCCACGCAGTACATCCAGCCCGGCTACGAGGACACCTGGTACTACCTGTGGCGCGAACGCCGGCTGCCGGTGAACGTGGACCCGTTCGACGCCAAGCTCGACGACGAGCTCGAGCGGGCCCGCCTGCGCCGCGTCTTCATGCAGGGCCTGGACAAGACCGTGGGCTACCTGCTGCCGCTGCGGCGCGAATGGCTGACCGGCATGACCGGACCGCAGTGGATCACCGGCCCCTGGTTCGTGCGCGACGAGCGCCTGTATCTGATCCCCGGAGATTCGCCGATGGGCTACCGGCTGCCGCTGGACTCGCTGCCCTGGGCCAAGTCGGCCGACCGCCAGGCCCTGTTCGAGGCCGACCCCTTCGCCGAGCGCGGCCCGTTGCCGGCCACCGTTCGGCCGCAGATCGGCGGCCCCGGCTACGACGCGCATGCCGTCGGCCTGGGCTTCGCCGAGGGCGGCCGGGTGGCCGTGCAGGGCCAGCCGGGTGAGGTGGCGGGCGCAGGCACTGTCGGTCCGCTGCCGGGCGACGTCCCGACGAGCTGGACCGGCCCGCATGCGCCGCGCCACGCGGCGGCCGAGGCGCCGGACGCCTACCCGGCGCGCGGCCAGTCCGCGGGTTGGCTCACGCGCACCGCGCTGTGCGTGGAGGTTCGCGACCCGCAGCGCGCCAACGGTCCCAAGGCCGAAGCGCAGCAGGGCGGCAAGAGCGGCGTGCTCTACATCTTCATGCCGCCGCTGGAACACCTGGAGGACTACCTGGAACTGGTGGCCGCCATCGAGGCCACGGCGGCCGAGTTGGGCGTGAAGATCGTGATGGAGGGCTACCCGCCACCGCGCGATCCCCGGCTGAAGACCCTGGCCGTCACGCCCGACCCCGGCGTGGTGGAGGTCAACATCCACCCGGCCTCGAACTGGGATCAACTCGTCGACCACACCGAGTTCCTGTACGAGGCGGCACACCAGTCGCGCATGTCCACCGAGAAGTTCATGCTCGATGGCCGCCACACCGGCACCGGGGGCGGCAACCACTTCGTGCTGGGTGGCGCCACCCCGTCGGACAGCCCCTTCCTGCGCCGGCCCGACCTGCTGTCCAGCCTGCTGACCTGGTGGCACAACCACCCGAGCCTGAGCTACCTGTTCAGCGGCCTGTTCATCGGCCCCACCAGCCAGGCCCCGCGCATCGACGAGGCGCGCGACGACCAGCCCTACGAGGTGGAGATCGCGCTGCGCGAGATCGAGCGGCAGCTCGCCCAGCATGGTCACGGCGGGGAAGGGCCCCCGCCGGAGGGTGCTGTCCCGCCGTGGCTCGTGGACCGCGCGCTGCGCAACCTGCTGATCGACGTCACCGGCAACACCCACCGCAGCGAGTTCTGCATCGACAAGCTGTACTCGCCCGACGGGCCCACCGGCCGCCTGGGCCTGCTGGAGCTGCGTGCCTTCGAGATGCCGCCGCATGCGCGCATGAGCCTGGCGCAGCAGCTGCTGCTGCGCGCCCTCGTGGCCTGGTTCTGGCGCGAGCCCTACGCCGGCCGTGGCACCACGCGGCTCACGCGCTGGGGCACCGGCCTGCATGACCGATTCCTGCTGCCCACCTTCGTGCAGCAGGACTTCGACGACGTGCTGGCCGAGCTGCGCGAGGCCGGCTACGCCTTCGACCCGGCGTGGTTCGCACCGCACTTCGAATTCCGCTTCCCGCTCATCGGCGAGGTGGCCGCGGCCGGCATCGACCTGACGCTGCGCAGTGCGCTCGAGCCCTGGCACGTGATGGGCGAGGAGGGTGCACCCGGCGGCACCGTGCGCTATGTCGACTCGTCGCTGGAGCGGCTGGAGGTCAAGGTCACGGGTCTCAACGGCAACCGCCACGTCGTCAGCGTCAACGGCCAGGCACTGCCGCTGCAGCCCACCGGGCGCGTGGGCGAGTTCGTCTGCGGCCTGCGCTACCGCGCCTGGCAGCCGCCGTCGGCGCTGCACCCCACCATCGCCAGCCATGCGCCGCTGACCTTCGACATCGTCGACACCTGGATGCAGCGCAGCCTGGGCGGCTGCCGCTACCACGTGGCGCACCCGGGCGGTCGCAACTACGACACCTTCCCGGTCAACGCCTACGAAGCCGAGAGCCGGCGCCTGGCGCGCTTCTTCCGGATGGGCCACACACCGGGGCAACTGCAGGTGACGCCAGCGCAGGCCAGCCTGGAGTTCCCGTTCACGCTGGACCTGCGCCGCCGCTGATCCGGCCACCGACCGAACACACGCACCTTGAGCCAGCAGACCTCGCTCCCGTTCGACCCTGCCGGCGAAGGCAGCGCGGCGCTGGACGCGCTGCTGCGCCACGCGCCGCCGGTGGAAGCCGGGGTCTGGGATGAACTGCGCGGCGCCGACGGCCGGTCGCGACCCGCCTGGGAACGCTTCGCCCGCTGCGTGCCCGACGACGCCGAGGCGCTGGACCGGCGCGTCATGCAGGTGGCGCGCCAGCTGCGACAGGACGGGGTCACGCACAACGTGTTCTCCGACGCCGGCGCCGCGGTGCGGCCCTGGAGCCTGGAGCTGCTGCCGCTGCTGATCGACCCGGTGGACTGGGCCACCATCGAGGCCGGCGTGCTGCAGCGTGCCGCGCTGCTGGAAGCCGTGCTGGCCGACTGCTACGGCCCGCGCCGGCTGCTGCACGACGGCCTGCTGCCGCCGTCGCTGCTGCTGCGCCACCCGGGCTACCTGCGGCCGCTGCACGGCGTGGTGCCGGCCGGCGGCCAGCGGCTGCACATCGTGGCCTTCGACATCGCGCGCGGGGCCGACGGCCAGTGGTGGCTGGTGGCGCAGCGCACGCAGGGCCCGTCGGGCCTGGGTTACGTGATGCACAACCGGCTCACGATCTCGCGCCAGTTCCCCGACGCCTTCCGCGAACTGCGCGTGCAGCACATCGCGTCGAGCTACCGGCGCCTGATCGACGCGCTGGACCAGCGGGCGCAGGACGTGGCTGGCGGGCACGCGCCGCGCATCGTGCTGCTGACCCCCGGGCCGTACAGCGAGACCTGGTTCGAGCAGGCCTACCTGGCGCGCTACCTCGGCCTGCCGCTGGTGGAGGGCAGCGACCTGACGGTGCGCGCCGAGCGCCTGTTCCTGAAGACCGTGGATGGCCTGGAGCCGGTGCACGGTGTGCTGCGCCGCGTGGACGACGCCTGGTGCGACCCGCTGGAGCTGCGCCCCGAATCCGCGCTGGGCGTGCCCGGCCTGCTGCAGGCGGCGCGTGCGGGCAACGTCGTGATGGCCAACGCGCTGGGCAGCGGCTTCCTGGAGACGCCGGCGCTGCAGGGTTTCCTGCCCGGGATCGCGCAGCGCCTGCTCGGCCAGAACCTGCTGATGCCGGCGCTGCCCACCTGGTGGTGCGGCGAAGCCGCCGCCTGGGCCGGCGTGCGCCCCGACGTGGTGGCCCGCACGCCCGACAAGCTGGTGCGCAGCACCTTTCCGCGCAGCGGGCGCACCTCGCAGGTGCACGATGCACCACCGGAGATCATCGACGCCGACCCGGACGCCTGGACGGTGCAGGGCCGGCTGCCGTTCTCGCGCACGCCGATCTGGGCGGCAGGCCGGGCCCTGCCGCGACCGGCGCTGCTGCGCGTCTACGCCATCGCCGACGCCCTGGGCCGCTGGCACGTGCTGCCCGGTGGCATGACGCGTGTGGCACAGCGGGCCGACGGCAGCGTGTCGATGCAGCGCGGCGGCTCGAGCCTGGACACCTGGGTCATGACCAGCGGCCGCGTCGACGAGTTCTCGATGCTGCCCAGCCGCCTGCAGGTGGAGGACATCCTCGGCCGCCGCCGGCCCGTCACCAGCCGCACCGCCGAGAACCTGTTCTGGCTGGGCCGCTACACCGAGCGCACCGAGCAGCTGGTGCGCCTGGCGCGTGTGGTGCTGGACCTGATCGACGCCGACAGCGACGCCGGCGAGCCGGTGCTGGCCACGCTGACCGCGCTGGCGGTGCGCAAGGGCCTGGTGCCGGAGGGCGTGCCGTCGCTGCTGCAGTCGCCGGCGGTGTTCGAGCGCGCACTGCTGTCGGCCATCGGCCAGCCGCAGGGGGGCGGTGCCTGGAGCGTGGCCTTCAACCTGCAGGCGCTGGCACAGGCCTCGCAGGCGCTGCGCGAACGGTTGTCGGCCGAGCAGTGGTCGCTGATCCGGCGCATGGGCGAGGACTTCGCCGCGGCCCTGGAGTTGCCTGGCAGCACCGTGCCTGACCGCACGCAGGCCGGCGAGGCCCTGGAGCGGCTGGCGCTGCAGCTCGGCGCCGTCACCGGCGCGCAGACCGACCGCATGACGCGCGACCACGGCTGGCGCTTTCTGACCATCGGCCGCCTGCTCGACCGCCTGATCGGCGTGGCGGTGCGCTTCGAGGCCTTCCTGGCCGGCGGCGCGCTGGCCAGCGTGGCCGGCATCGACCTGCTGCTGGAGCTCTTCGACAGCGCCATCACCTTTCGCGCCCGCTATCAGCGCCACGAGGACCTGCTGGCCGTGGCCGACCTGCTGGTCATGGACGACACCAACCCGCGCGCCTATGCCGGCGTGCTGCGCCGCCTGCGCACCGAGCTGCGCAAGCTGCCGGGCGGGGAGGCGGGGGCCGAGCCGCTGCTGGCCCTGCTGCCGACAGCCGGTGCAGGGCTGACGCCGGACGAGCTGCGTGGCCTGGACGATGCCGCCATCGCCGCACGGCTGCTGACCCTGTCGCGCGACCTGGCGCGTGCCGGCGAACGGCTGGCCGACGCCATCGGCGAACGCTACTTCGCGCTGGCCACCGAGGACCAGCGCATGCAGGCGGTGTGACGATGACGTGGTCCTGGCTGGAGGTCACCCACGAGACCCGGTACGACTACGCCGCGCTGGTCTCGCCGGCGCTTCACCTGGCGCACCTGATGCCGCTGGCCGATGCGGCGCAGCAGGTGGTCTCTAGCGTGCTGACGGTCGACCCCGCGCCCGACGAGCGCCACGACGAGACCGATGTCTTCGGCAACCGGCGCAGCAGCTTCGCCGTCATCGTGCCGCACCGACGGCTCACGGTGCGGGCCACCAGCGTGGTCGGTGTGGCGCCGCGTTTCGCGCGCCTGCAGGCCGACGCCGGCCCGGCGTGGGACTCGGTGGTGCCTCGCCTGCGCTACGTGGCGCGGGCGCCGTTCGAGCCGGCGGTGGAGTTCACGCTGCCGTCGCCGCGGGTGCCGCGGTTGGAGGTGCTGCGAGCCTGGGCCCAGCCTAGCTTCCCGCCTGGCCGCCCCGTGGCCGCCGGCGCGTTGGACCTCATGCACCGCCTGCACGCCGAGTTCCGCTACGACGGCAACGCCACGCTGGTGGACACGCCGCTGGCCGAGTCCTTCGCCCGGCGACGCGGCGTGTGCCAGGATTTCGCCCACCTGCTGGCCGGCGCGCTGCGCATGCTCGGGCTGCCGGCACGCTACGTCAGCGGCTACCTGCTCACCACGCCGGCCGCCGGCCAGCCCGCGCTGGTGGGCGCCGACGCGTCGCACGCCTGGGTGCAGGTGTGGGCGCCGGACACCGCCGGCGTGCCGGCCGACGGCTGGCTCGACCTGGACCCCACCAACGACCTGGTGCCGGCCACCGACCACGTGCGCCTGGCCGTGGGCCGCGACTACGCCGACGTGGCGCCGCTGCGTGGCGTGATCCGCGGCGGCGGCGCGCACGCGCTGGCCGTGGGCGTGCACACGCGCCGCATCGCTGATCCGGCCGCGCCCGCGCTCGTCACGCAGAATGACCCGACCGACGGCACGGGAGTTGCTGTCGCCCTGGCAGGGCAGGAGCCAAGCAGATGAAACCTTTCGACGAGATGCACACGGCCGACGGCCAGGTGCGAGAACACTACGAAACCTACGCCCGCTGGCTGGCCCAGCAGCCGCCCGAGGTGATGCAGGCGCAACGGGCCGAGGCGGAACTGATCTTCCGCCGCGTGGGCATCACCTTCGCCGTCTACGGCGCCAAGGACGAGGACGGCTCGGGTACGGAACGCCTGATCCCGTTCGACCTGATCCCGCGCGTGATCCCTCGACACGAGTGGAACGAGATGCAGGCCGGCCTGCGCCAGCGCGTGACGGCGCTCAACCGCTTCCTGCACGACATCTACCACGACCAGGAGATCCTGAAGGCCGGCATCGTGCCCGCCGAGCAGGTGCTGGGCAACAGCCAGTACCGGCGCGAGATGGCCGGCGTGGACGTGCCGGGTGGCGTGTATTCGCACATCGCCGGCATCGACATCGTGCGCGCCGCCGACGACAGCGGCAAGGGCCTGTACTACGTGCTGGAAGACAACCTGCGCGTGCCCAGCGGCGTGAGCTACATGCTCGAGAACCGCAAGATGACGATGCGGCTGTTCCCCGAGCTGTTCAGCCTGCACCGAATCGCGCCGGTGGCGCGCTACCCCGACCTGCTGCTGGACACGCTGCGCAGCGTGGCGCCGCCCGGCGTGGCCGAGCCCAACGTGGTGGTGCTCACGCCCGGCATGTACAACAGCGCCTACTTCGAGCACGCCTTCCTGGCCCAGCAGATGGGCGTGGAACTGGTCGAGGGGCAGGACCTGTTCGTGCGCGACGGCTTCGTCTACATGCGCACCACCCAGGGCCCGCGCCGCGTGGACGTGATCTACCGGCGGGTCGACGACGACTTCCTCGACCCGATGGCCTTCCGCCCCGACAGCACGCTCGGCTGCGCCGGTCTGCTGGACGTCTACCGCCGCGGCAACATCACGCTGAGCAACGCCATCGGCACCGGCATCGCCGACGACAAGAGCATCTATCCGTACGTGCCGGCGATGATCGAGTTCTACCTCGGCGAGAAGCCCATCCTCAACAACGTGCCCACCTGGATGTGCCGCAAGACCGAGGACCTGGCCTACGTGCTGGCCCACATGTCGGAGCTCGTCATCAAGGAGGTGCATGGCGCCGGTGGCTACGGCATGCTGGTGGGCCCGGCGGCCACCAAGGCCGAGATCGCCGAGTTCCGCGCCGTGCTGGAGGCCAACCCGGCGAACTACATCGCCCAGCCCACGCTGTCGCTGTCCACCTGCCCCACCTACGTGGAGGCGGGCATCGCGCCGCGCCACATCGATCTGCGGCCCTTCGTGCTGTCGGGCACCAGTGTGCGCATGGTGCCGGGCGGGCTCACGCGGGTGGCGCTGAAGGAAGGCTCGTTGGTCGTCAACTCGTCGCAGGGCGGGGGGACCAAGGACACCTGGGTCCTGGAAGCGTGAAGGAGGACTGAACCCATGCTGTCACGCACTGCCGACCATCTCTTCTGGATGGCGCGCTACATGAAGCGGGCCGGTCTGGCGCGCAGCGCCAGAGGCGAAGTCACAACACCGGCGCGCGCGCCAGCGCGCAGCGGTGTTTTCGGCCTGATGGAGGACCGCCATGCTGTCTAGGACCGCAGACCATCTCTTCTGGATGGCGCGCTACATGGAGCGGGCCGAAAACACCGCCCGCATGCTCAACGTCAGTTACGAGACCTCGCTGCTGCCGCAATCGGCCGACATGGCCGAGTCCGGCTGGCGCGGCCTGCTGTCGATCAGCGAGCTCACACCGTACTTCCACGAGAAGCACGACGAGGTCAATGCGCGCAACGTCATGGACTTCATGGTCCGCGACGAGGCCAACCTCAGCAGCATCTGGAACTGCCTGCGCGCGGCGCGCGAGAACGCGCGTGCCGTGCGCGGCGCGCTGACCACCGAGGTCTGGGAAACGCAGAACCAGACCTGGCTGGAGTTCAACCGCCTGCTCAAGAGCGGTGACTTCGAGCGCGATCCGGCCGAACTGTTCGAGTGGGTCAAGTTCCGTTCCCACCTCAGCCGCGGTGTCACCGTGGGCACGATGCTGATGGACGAGTCGCTGCACTTCCTGCGCATCGGCACCTTCCTGGAACGCGCCGACAACACCGCACGGCTGCTGGACGTGAAGTTCCATGCGCTGACGGCGCAGGCGGACTTCTTCGGGCCGGAATCCACCGGCCAGCAGCCGCTGCACGGCCCGGCCACGCCGCTGGAGCTGGACTTCTACCACTGGGCGGCGGTGCTGCGCTCGGTCTCCGGCTTCGAGATCTACCGCAAGGTCTACCGCAACGTGATCCGGCCCGAGCGCGTGGCGGAACTGCTGATCCTGCGCCCGGACATGCCGCGCTCGCTGGCGGCCTGCATCAACGAGGTGCAGGCCAACCTGCGCCAGGTGGCCAACGACCAGAGCGGCGAAACGCTGCGCAAGGCCGGCCGGCTGAGCGCGGACCTGCAGTTCGGCCGCATCGACGAGATCCTGGCCACCGGCCTGCACGCCTACCTGACGCAGTTCCTCGACCGCGTCAACGACCTGGGTGCCGGCATCGGGCGCGACTTCCTGGTGCCCGTGGCCGCGTGAACACCGCCACCGCCGCTGCCATCGACGCCGTGCTGCGGCGGCATGGCGGGCAGCGCGCGGCGCTGGTGCAGATCCTGCGCGAGGTGCAGGCGCTCACGCACTGGCTGCCGCGCGAGGTGCTGGCCGCCGTGGCCGATGGCGTGGGTCTGACGCCGGCCATCGTCGAGGGCGTGGCCGGCTTCTACCGCTTCTTCCACCTGCAGCCGGTGGGCCGCGTGCACCTGCTCTTCAGCGACAACGTCACCGACCGCCACGCTGGCAGCCGGCACTTGGTGGCGCGGCTGTGCGAAAGGCTGGGTGTGGTGCCCGACCAGGTGTCGGCCGATGGCGCGGTGTCGGTCGGGTTAACCTCCTGCACCGGCCTGGGCGACCAGGGGCCGGCGGCGCTGGTGAACCAGCACCAGGTGCTGACGCGGCTGGACGATGCCCGCATCGACGACCTGGCGATGCGCCTGCTCGCGGGAGAGTTGCCCACGGCCTGGCCCTCGGCGTGGCATCAGGTGATGCCTCAGATCCGGCAGGCCGGGCCGCTGCTCGCCGCGCCGCCGTTGCTCGGTGAATCGCTGCACGCCTTGCTGGCGCGCGGCGCGGACGCCACGCTGGCCGAACTGGCCACCTCCGGCCTGCGCGGCCGCGGTGGGGCCGGCTTCGACACCGCGCGCAAGTGGGCCCTGTGCCGTGCAGCGCCGGTGCCCGAGGGCGGCACGCGCGTGGTGGTGTGCAACGCCGACGAAGGTGAACCCGGCACCTTCAAGGACCGTGTACTGCTCAGCGAACAGGCCGACGCCGTGGTCGAGGGCATGACCGTGGCGGCGCACGTGCTGGGCGCCCGCCATGGCTTCGTCTACCTCCGGGGGGAGTACCGCTTCCTGCTGGAGCACCTGGAATCGGTGCTGGCGCGGCGCCGGGCCGCCGGGCTGCTGGGGCCGGGCATCCTCGGCGTGGAAGGCTTCGACTTCGACATCGCCATCCACCTCGGTGCCGGTGCCTACGTGTGTGGCGAGGAAAGTGCGCTGATCGAGTCGCTGGAAGGCAAGCGCGGCGTGCCGCGCATCCGCCCGCCGTTCCCGGTGGAGCAGGGCTACCAGGGGCAGCCCACGGTGGTCAACAACGTGGAGACCTTTGCCGCGGCAGCGCACATCGCGCGCCAGGGCGGGGTCTGGTGGGCCGGCCTGGGCGTGCCGGGCAGCGCGGGCACCAAGATCCATTCGGTCAGCGGCGACTGTGCCCGACCCGGCGTCTACGAATTCCCGTTCGGCGTCACGGTGGCAGAGATCCTGGCCGCCGCGGGCGCGCGCGACACGCAGATGGTGCAGGTGGGCGGCCCGTCCGGTCTGGCCCTGGGCGTGGGCGAGTTCGACCGCCGCATCGCCTTCGACGACGTGCCCAGCGCCGGCGCTTTCATGGTCTTCGACGCCACCCGCGACCCGTTCGAGGTCGCACACGGTTTTGCCGAGTTCTTCGCCCACGAGAGTTGCGGCTTCTGCACGCCGTGCCGCGTGGGCACCGAACTCGTGAAGCGCCGCTTCGACAAGCTGGCCCGCGGCCATGGCTCGGTTTTCGACGAGCGTGAACTGCGTGCGCTGGAATCGCTGCTGCACGGCACCACGCACTGCGGCCTGGGCGCCACCGCCACCAACCCGCTGCGCGACACGCTGCAGCGCTTTCCGACGGCGTATGCGCGCAGGCTGCAGGGCCCGCGCTTCGTGCCGGGTTTCGACCTCGACGCCGAACTCGCACCTGCCCGCCGCGTGACCGGGCGCGACGACGCCGGCGCGCACCTGCCGCAGGAGGGCTGAGCCATGGACGAGCCTTCCCGCTTCATGCTCGACGGCACCGCGCTGCCGTTCGAAGAGGGCGACACCGTGATGGCCGCCGCGGCCCGGGCCGGCCGCGACATCCCGCACCTGTGCTGGCACTCTGCGCTCGGCCCCAGCGGCGCCTGCCGTCTGTGCACCGTGCGCGTGGACGGCCGGCTGGCGTCGGCCTGCACCACCCGCGTGGCGGCCGGGCAGGTGGTGGAGAGCGAGACCGACGATCTGCACGAACGCCGCCGCCTGCTGGTGCAACTGCTGTTCACCGAAGGCAACCACTTCTGCCCGGGCTGCGAGAAAAGCGGCGACTGCCGACTGCAGGACGCCGGCTATGCGCTGGGCGTCACCGGCCCGGGCTTCGAGGAGTTCTTTCCGCGCCACGCCGTGGACGCCAGCCACCCGGACGTGTGGCTGGACTTCAACCGCTGCATCCTGTGCAAGCTGTGCGTGCGCGCGTCGTGGGAGGTGGACGGCAAGGGCGTGTTCCAGATCGGCGGCCACGGCACCGGCACGCACGTGGTGGTCAACAGCGGCAGCGGCCTGCTCGCCGACAGTGCCCTGGCCGCCAACGACATGGCGGCCGGCATCTGCCCGGTGGGCGCCATCGGGCCCAAGCGACGCGGGTATGCCGTGCCCATCGGCCAGCGTGCGGTGGATCGGCGCGAGCCAGCCGACCGTGAAAGGTCGGGGGAGGGCCCGTGACCGCCAAACCCCGCATCGCCACCGTGTCGCTGGCCGGCTGCTTCGGCTGCCACATGTCGTTCCTGGACCTCGACGAAGCGATGCTGCCGCTGTTCGAGCGCATCGAGCTCGACCGCACCCCGCTCAACGACGTGAAGGAACTGGGGCCCTGCGACGTCGGCCTCGTCGAAGGCGGCCTGTGCAATGCAGAGAACGTGGCCGTGTTGCGCGAGTTCCGCGCCCGCTGCAAGGTGCTCGTGGCCGTGGGCGCCTGCGCCATCAACGGCGGCCTGCCGGCCCAGCGCAACGCGCTGGACGTGGGGCAGATGCTGGTGGACGTCTACCGCAGCCGCCCCGGCCTGGCGCCGGGCAGCGACGTGCCCAACGACCCCGAACTGCCGCTGCCGCTGGCCCAGGTGCACCCCATCCACGAGGTGGTGCACGTGGACCACTTCCTGCCCGGCTGCCCGCCCAGTGCCGAGACCATCGGTGCGCTGCTCACGGCCTTGCTGGTCGGCCGCGAACCCTCACTGCCACCGCTGCGCTACGACTGATGAACACACCGACCGCTCCCGAGGGCCTGAGGCGTGTCGCCATCGACCCGCTTTCGCGCGTCGAAGGCCACGGCAAGGTCACGCTGCTGGTGGACGATGCCGGACAGGTGGTGCAGGCGCGGCTGCACATCGTGGAGTTCCGCGGCTTCGAGCGCTTCATCGTCGGCCGGCCGTACTGGGAGGTGCCGGTGATGGTGCAGCGCCTGTGCGGCATCTGCCCCGTGTCGCACCACCTGGCGGCCAGCAAGGCCATCGACGTGGCGCTGGGCGTGGCCGCTGCCGTGCCGCCGTCAGCGCAGGCGTTGCGCCGGCTGATGCACCACGGGCAGATCCTGCAGTCGCACGCGCTACATTTTTTCCACCTCTCGTCGCCGGAACTGCTGCTGGGCTGGGACACGGCGCCCGCCCAACGCAGCATCGCCGCGGTGGCGCAGGCGTACCCCGATATCGCCCGCCAGGGCGTGCTGCTGCGCAAGTTCGGGCAGGAGGTGATCCGCCTGACGGCCGGCAAGCGCGTGCATGGCACCGGATCCATCCCCGGCGGGGTGAACCGGCGGCTGACCGTCGAGGAACGCGAGGCGCTGCGCGCCGATCTGCCGCAGATCCTCGGCTGGTGCGAATCCGCCATCGATCTCGTCGAGCAGATCCGCGCGCAGGACCCGGCCGGATTCGACGGCTTTGCGACGATGCGGTCCAGCTGGTTGGGCCTGGTCGGGCCCGACGGCGCGCTGGACTTGTACGACGGCGCGCTGCGCTGGCGCACGGCCGACGGTGTGCCGATGGGCCCGGACGTGGACGTGCAGGCCTATGCCGACCACATCGAGGAAACCACGGAACCCTGGACCTACCTGAAGTTCCCCTACCTGAAACGCCTGGGCCGGCAGTCCGGCTGGTACCGCGTGGGGCCGCTGGCGCGGCTGCAGGTGTGCGACCGCCTGTCCACTCCGCGGTCCGAGGCGCGACGCCAGGCCTTAATGGCGGGTGGTCCCGTGCATGGCTCGCTGGCCTACCACGCGGCGCGCATGATCGAGATGCTGCATGCGGCCGAAGTCATCGGCGCGCTGCTGGACGACGAGGCCGTGGTGGCCGGCGATCTGGCCGTACCGCTGCCGAAACACGGTGGTCCCCGTGAAGGTGTGGGCATCATCGAAGCCCCGCGCGGCACGCTGATCCACCACTACCGCATCGGCGACGACGACCTCATCACCGACTGCAACCTCATTGTCAGCACCACGCACAACAACGAGGCCATGAACGAGGCCGTGCGCACCGTGGCGCGCGACGAGCTCAGCGGCCACGAGATCACCGAGCCGCTGCTGGCGCGCATCGAGACTGCCGTGCGCGCCTACGACCCCTGCCTGAGCTGCGCCACGCACGCGCTGGGGCAGATGCCGCTGGTGGTGGCGCTGGAGACGCCGGACGGCGCGCTGATCGACCGCGTGGTGCGCGACGGCGATGGGCGCATGCGGCGCGAGTCGAGCGAGGCGCCGTGACGGCACCGCTGCTGGTGATCGCCGTGGGCAACCCGGCGCGTGGCGACGACGGGCTTGGGCCGGCGCTGGTGGAACGGCTGGAGGCCGAGGGCCTGGCCGGTGTCGAGACCCTGGTGGACTTTCAGCTGCAGGTGGAGCATGCGCTGGACCTGGTGGGGCGCGACGCCGTGCTGTTCGTCGATGCGTCGCGGGTGGCCGTGGGCGCTGCACTGCGCCGTGTGGCGCCCGCCGAGGCGCTGCCGGCGCTGAGCCATGCGCTGACGCCTTCGGGCGTGCTGCACGTGGCGCAGCGGCTGGGGCAGTGGCTGCCCGAGGCGTGGCAGCTGGCGATCGAAGGCGAGTCGTTCGCGTTGGGCGAGGGCCTGAGCGCGACAGCCAGCGCGCGGTTGCCGGGCGCGTTGCGGGCGGCGCGGCAATGGGTCGACCTGCAAAGGGCGTCGGTCAAGCGAAGGGATATGGTCTGCGCTCAGGGGTGATGAGCTGCGCGGATCTGTAGCTGGCGGGTGGGTGTCGGTTCCAGACTGGGTCCTGCCGGTCAGGTTCGACGGATGAGCGGCAGCCCTGAGCGGCCCCGTCGTTCAAGCACTCGCCTGGCGGATGACCGCTGCACCTTCTTCAACGGCCACTTGAGCATGACGGGCCGGATGGTGGCTCGCGAATGACTCCTTCCGCCGTCAGCGGCCGGCAGACTCCGACCCAGAGCAGTCAGCTAACGGTCTCCAAAGCAGACGCCAGACGCTCTCCTTCCCTTCAAACAAGCTCACCACGGCATCGTGAAGGTCTTGCCGTTGCAGAACGACTTCATCGCCTCCTGCACGCCCTCCTTGTAGCCCAACCCCGAATCCTTGATGCCGCCGAAGGGCGTTAGCTCGATCCGGTAGCCTGGAACCTGCCACAGGTTGACGGTGCCGACGTTCAGTTCCTTTGCGAAGCGCGTCGCGTCGTCCATGCGGTTCGTGCAAATGCCGGACGACAGGCCGAAGGCCGTACCGTTGGAGATGGCTATGGCCTCGTCTATGTTCTTGAAGGTGATGATCGGCGAGACGGGCCCGAAGGTCTCCTCGCGCACCACGGTCATCTCCGGGCGCACTCGGTCGAGCACGGTCGGCGAGTACATCGCTCCCTCGCGCTTGTTGCCAGCAAGCAGGCGTGCACCCTGCGCTACAGCTTCCTCGACACGCGCCTCGAACAGTTTGGCGGCCGCCGCGTCGATCACCGTGCCCATCTCGTTGGTCGCATCCATCGGGTCGCCATAGCGCCAGGCCCGAGTCTTCGCGACAACGCGCTCGGTGAACTCGTGCGCCACCTTCTCGTGCACCAGCATGCGTTTGACTGCGGTACAGCGCTGCCCCGAATTCTTGTACGAACCCTGCACTGCGAGATCGCTCGCCTTGTCGAGGTCGGCATCATCCATCACGATCAGCGGGTCGTTGCCGCCGAGCTCGAGAACAATGCGTCGATAGCCCGCCTTGTGCGCAATGTACTTGCCGATCGATACGCCACCGGTGAAGGTGATCAGGTCGACGCTTGGGTTTGTCAGCAGTTCGTCGGCGATCTCACGCGGGTCGCCGGTGAGCACCTGCAGCATTCCAGATGGCAGCCCCGCCTCATAGAGCAGGTCGGCGAAGTACAGCGCCGACAACGGCACCTTCTCCGAAGGCTTGAGCACCATGCGGTTGTTCGTCGCCACCGAAGGCACGACCTTGTGCGCGACTTGGTTCATCGGGTGGTTGAACGGCGTGATCGCTGTGATCACCCCGAGAAGCGGCTCGCGCATAGTGATCACCTTGCGGCGCTTTCCATGCGGCGTCAGGTCGCACGAGAACACCTGGCCATCGTCGCGCAGCGCCTCGGTGGCGCCGAAGCCGAGCACATCGGCGACACGGCCAATCTCGTAGACGCTGTCCCTCTTTGACAACCCCGACTCGGCGGTGATGAGGTTCGAGGCTTCCTCGGTGCGTTCGCGCAGCAGGGCCGCAGCGCGGTTGAGGATCGCGGCACGCTCGTAGCGCGACAGCGTGGGAACACAGGCCTGCGCGACCTCGTAGGCGCGGCGGACGTGCTCAATCGTGGCCAAGCCGACCGTGCCGACACGTTCGCCGGTGTAGGGGTTGACCACATCCAGGTGCCTCTCGGTGCGAATCCTTTCGCCGTCGATCCGCAGCGCTTCGGCACGGAAGCCCGCGCTGTCCTTCCGGGCATTCGTCGTTCCGTCTCTTGCGTTCATGCCGTGACCTCGCTGGGCGCACCTATGAAGTTCTTCCCGCGTGTGCCGGTCAGCGCGTGGGCAACCATCGCCTCGGCCTCCGCTTCCCCGACACCGTAGTCGACAAAACGCGTCTTCACGCCCAGGCCTTCGATAAAGGCAGCAAGACGGCGCGGTGCATCGTCCAGAGGGCCGAGTGCGCCTTCGAGTACGGCGTCGCGGTCGTACCGCTGACCAATCGCACGCTCCAGCACCATCGGCAGCGGGAATGAGCACGCGATCCCGTGCGGCAGCCCGTGTCGCAGGGTCATCTCGTACGAGATCGAGTGGGCCAATGCCGTGCGCGTATTCGAGAACGCCATACCGGCTCTCAGCGCGGCGAGCGCCATTCGGCTTCGCAGGTCCAAGTCATCGAGATGCTTCATCAGCTTTGGGAGCGTCTCGAAGATGTCGTGCACCGCGGCCACGGCATAGGTGTCCGACAGCGGGTTGGCGTTGACGTTCCAGATCGATTCGAGCGCATGCGAGAGAGCATCCAGGCCGCTCTGCAAGGTGACGCCGGCCGGCAGCGAGAGCATCAGCTCGGGGTCGATCAGCGCAACGGCGGGCCAGGTCTGTTCCAGGTGCAGTGAGTACTTCTTCTGCGCACCACGGTCCCAAATCGTCGCCCAGGGCGTGACCTCGCTCCCGGTTCCGGCGGTGGTGGGCACTGCGATGAGCGCTTTCGTCATGGCGGGAATGAAGCCATTGCCGCTTGCAAGACCCGCCACCAAGTCGTCGAAACGGCGGCTGCCGCTGCCAACCATCAGCGCTTTGGCGGTGTCGATCGCACTGCCGCCACCGAGCGCGACGATCACATCGGCGTCGTCCGGACTGGACCAGAATGTCTCGTACTGCGCGCGCAGCTCGGCGACATCGGGGTTCGGCTTGACGTTGTCGATCAGACCGGCCAGCTGACCCTTGAGCAGCTTCTCGACCCGGTCCACCAGGCCCAGACCGCGCGCTTCCGGAAAGGTCACCAGGAACGCGCGTCGGCCCGCGAGCAGATTCGGCAGGGATGACAGGGCCCCGGCTCCGAAGACGCTGCGAATGGGGTTGAAGTACTCATGCGGCATTTCGGAGTCCCTGGCGAGGCGAGGCGACGTGGTTCAACGCAAGGTCGAACACATCGAAGTTGCGCAGCCGACGGGTCGGATCCACGCCCTGCAGAGGCCGGTTGAAGAGCAGGGGCACCTTCTGTTCGGAGATGCCCCCGTGCGAGCGAAGCGGCACCGTCAAGCCGGTCAGGTCGTGGCGGCTGGCGCTGGTTCCGAGCACGGTGAGATGGTCGGAGACGACCACCAGGTCGCCGATGCGGTCGCCGGCCAACTCGAAGCGCTCGACCGCCTGCTCGCGCGTCAGCACAACGTCCACGCCGGGCAGATCTTGCAGCACTCGCGTCGCATGTGCGCAGGCTGCCGCGGGCAGATAGACCGTCGCAAACGAGCCGAGCGCACCGTGGTGTACGACATAGGGGTCGGTGATGGGCAAGATCACCCGTGCCGCGCGCTCGCCGAGGTGCTGGTCCAGCACTTCCTGCAGGTAGATCACGCGCGGCCGGCCTGCGGCGTCGGTCTTCGGGCTCATGCCGTGGTCAGCCGTCAGGCCGATCACGGCGCCCAGCGCATCAAGCTGCTCGAGATAGCCGTCCATCATCGCGTAGAAGTCGTTGGCCTCTTGCGTGCCTGGAGCGGCCTTGTGCTGCACGTAGTCGGTGGTCGAGAGGTAGGTGAGGTCGGGCCGGCGCGTCTCGAGCAGCCTTACGCCGGCAGCGAACACGAACTCGCTCAAATCGGCGCTGTAGACCGAGGGCACGGGCATGCCGACCAACTCGAGCAGCCTGTCGATACCGCACTCCGCGATCGTTGCTTTATCCGCCTTCTCGGCCGAGAAGCAGATCCCTTTCATCCCGTGACCCAGCATCGTGCGCAGCTTGTCCTTGGCCGTCACCGCCGCCACCGACACGCCAGCCTGCGCGAACGCTGCCAGCAGCGTCGGCGCACGCAGATAGGCCGGGTCGTTCATCATCACTTCTCGGTCCGCCTCGACGTCGTAGAAGAAGTTGCCGCAGATGCCGTGCACCGACGGAGGCACGCCAGTGACGATGGAGACGTTGTTCGGGTTGGTGAAGCTGGGCACCACGCAGTCGCCAATCAGCGAGCTGCCGCCGGCCGACAACATCCGTTGCAGATAGGGGGCCGCGCCGGCCTGGATAGCCTGCGTGATGTAGTCCGGCTCGCAGCCATCGACGCAGACCACCACGACCGGCGCACCCGGCCTCAGGTAGCGGCGGCCGTTGACCTCTACCGATTCGCGAGCGGCGTCCATCAGCGGGCTCCCTTCTGGATCCAGGCGCGCAGTCGGGTGGAGACGTAGTCGGCCACCATCACCATCGCAATGATCACGAGAATGCAGGTCGCGGTGTCCTGGTACTGGAACAGCTTCATGCTGCCGACCAGCTCGAAGCCGATGCCGCCGGCACCTACCATGCCGAGTACCGTGGCCTGGCGCAGGTTGGTCTCGAAGCGGTAGAGGACGACTGCGATCCAGGCCGTGATCACCTGCGGCAGCACGCCGAAGATGATGATTTGGATCGGCCCGGCGCCCGTCGAACGCAGCGCCTCGATCGGGCCGTGGTCGATCTCCTCTATCGACTCGGAGAAGAACTTGCCGAGCATGCCCGCACCGTGCACCGCGAGCGCCAGTACACCTGGGAACGGGCCGAGGCCGACCGCGGCGACGAAGATCAGCGCGAGGATGATTTCGTTGATGCCGCGCGTGACGTTGAACACTTGGCGCGTGACGTGGAACACCGCCATGTTCGGCGTCAGGTTGCGCGCCGCAAGGAAACATACCGGCACAGCCAGGAAGATCGCCAGCAGGGTGCCCCAGATCGCGATCTGGATGGTCTCGATCGCCGGGACGACCAGCTTGTCGAGGAACGCCCAGTTGGGCGGGAACATCCGACCGAGGAAGTCACCGATCCACGGCAAGCCCTTGCGCAGTTCGCCAAGGCTGACCTGGCTGCCCATGGCTGCCCACCACAGCGCGCCGAGGATCGCGCCGCCGAGCGCGAGGCGAGGCCACCATCCGAGGCTGCCCTTCGGCCGCGCGACCAACAAGGTATAGGAACCAATGTTCATGATGTTCACGCCTCCTCGAGCGCGAACTGGCGCAGTGCCGGCTCGGCTGTTGCGGCAGCCATGGGGCTGCTACTCGACTCGCCATGGTCCAGGCCGGGGTAGATGCGATGCAGCACGTCGTCGGTCAGGGCGTCCGGTCCGCCCTCGAATACCACGCGACCTGCCGACACGCCGACGATGCGCTCGCCGAACTCTCGCGCGTACTCGATCTGGTGCAGGTTGCAGACCACCGAGATGCCCAGTTCGCGGCTGGCCTGCTGAAGGTAGGTCAGCACGGTGCGCGAGGTCTTCGGGTCCAGGCTCGCAACTGGCTCGTCGGCGAGGATGATCTTGGGCTGCTGTGCAAGCGCACGGGCGATGCCCACCCGCTGCTTCTGTCCGCCCGACAGGGTATCGGTCCGCAACTCGGCCTTCTCGTCGAGTTCGACGCGCTTGAGGCACTCGTGGGCTATTGCGATGTCCTTGCGCGGGAAGACCTGCAGCCACGACAGCAGAGACGGCATCGCGCCGAGGCGGCCGGTCAGCACGTTCTTCTGCACGGACAGGCGCGGCACCACGTTGTAGTGCTGGAAGATCATCGCGACCTGCCGGCGCAGCTTGCGCAGGCTGGCCGAGTCGTCGGTGACGAGTTGGCCGTCGACATGGATGTCGCCGCGCGTCGGCTCGCAGAGCCGGTTGATGCAGCGCAGCAGCGTCGACTTGCCGGCTCCCGAGGGGCCGAGCACGACTAGGAACTCGCCGGGGGCTACGTCGAGGTCGATGCCCTTAAGGGCTTCGAACTCGCCATAACGTTTGGTCAGGCCGCGGATCTTGATCACTTCATCTTCCTCAGATCAAGATTGAGCGACTTGGCGGTTTCGCGGATCACGTCGTATGCCGCGTCGCTGGTCGGGTGGAAGCCGTTGAGCTCGCCCTGGTCGGACCATGGGATGTTCTTGACGTCGAGGAAGGCAGCCTGAATCCGCTTCTTCAGCGCCGGGTCGAGATCCTTGCGCCAGACCGTGGGCGACTCGGGTATCGGGTCCGACTTCCACACCACGACCAGGTCCTCGCGCTTGGCCAAGCCCTTGGCAATGGCCGCGTCGAGGATGCGATCGGCGATCGCCACCGCCTCGACCTTCTTGTTCTGGACGGCGACTGCGTTCGAGTCGTGCGAACCCGAGAAGATGACGCGACCGAAGTCTGTTTCGGTGTTGAAGCCAGCTTTCATCAGGCCGGCCTTCGGGAACAGGTGGCCGGACGTGGAACTCGGGTCGACGAAAGCGAAGGTCTTGCCCCTCAGGTCAGCCACCGTCTTGATGCCGCTGTCCTTGTGCGCGACAACGAGCGAGTGGTAGAAGGTTCTGCCGGCCTTCTTGGTTTCGGCGACAGCAAAGGCTTCGATCGGAGCGACCGTGGCGCCCAGCACGTATGAGAAGGGGCCGAGGTAAGCCACGTCCAGACGCTTAGAACGCAGCGCCTCGATCACGCCGTTGTAGTCGGCCGCGACGAACGGCTTGACCGGCATTCCGAGCGACTTGGACAGCATGTCGATCATTGCCTGGCTGTTGGCAATCATGGCGCGCGAGTCCTCGGACGGAATCAGCCCCACCGTCAGCACGTCGGCTGCATGCGCGGTGGTCGTGGTGGCAAGCCACGCAGTGCCCAGCAGGGCCGGGGTGGACGCCAGTAGAGAACGCCGTGTGAGCTTCATGGGGTTTGTCTCCTGTTGGTTGTCGAACGAGCTTGCTTAGTCGTCGCCCGCTGCAAGCTTGACCTCACTTTCCTCCTACTCAATCCATTTGACCAATCCAAGTTTCCGCACCAAGGTATTGATCGAACCTATAGTTGCGTAGGGATAACACGGAGCCGCCAGTCATGCGTCTGACACAGTTGCGATCCTTCCATGCCGTCGCCACGGCGGGCAGCTTCACCCGGGCTGCAGCAAGCCTGCACGTGAGCCAGCCTACGGTGACCACGCAGGTGCGCCAGCTCGAGGATCTCTACAAGGTGGAGCTCTTCCATCGCACTGGCCGGCGTGTGCGCCCCACGGAAATAGGCGAATGCCTACTCCAGTTGTCACGCCAGATCTTCGGGCTGGAATCTGAGGCGGTGCAACTGCTGCGGGACGCCGGCGGGCTGCGCTCGGGCCGGTTGCGCGTCGCAGCGGTGGGGCCCTCGCACGTGACGAAGATGTTGGTCGCTTTCAACCAGCGCTATCCGGGAGTCAAAGTGTCCGTCAACACTGGCAACTCGCAGGACGTGCTCGACCGCTTGCTCGACTACACAGCCGACGTGGGCGTGCTGGCCCAGGTGTTCCGTGACAAGCGCTTCGTTTCGGTGCCTTACAGCGAACACCCGGTCGTTGTCTTCTGCTCCAGCACACACCGGTTCGCGCATCGCCGCAGCATCCGCACGTCGGAGCTTCAGGGCGAGCGGCTGATCCTGCGCGAGTCTGGGTCTACCACGCGCAAGGCAATCGAGTCGGCCCTCAAGGCGGCCCGGGTGGAGCCAGAGGTCGTCATGGAGGTCGCCAGCCGTGAGATCATCCGCGAGGCGGTCGCACAAGGCGTTGGTGTGGCAGCAGTGTCCGAGGTGGAGTACGTGCCGGGGCCAGGTCTTCACGCCGTGCGCATCAGCGACGCGCAGGTCCGCACCTATGCCCACGTGGTGTGTCTCGCGGAGCGTCGCGACACGCGAATGGTGCGCGCGTTCTTCGACGTCATCGGGATGGAGTCGCGATGAAGCTTCGTTGGCACGGCTGCCTTGCGGGCCGATAACGGATGACTGGTCTTGGCCGTCAACGTAAGTTCGGCATCGTCGCTGGAAGCTGGCCTTGGAAGGCCGAGACCCTTGCGCCGATCGACAGCGTCCTGAGGCGGCGGCGAAGTGGCGGTCTCGGCCACAACCGGTCCTTCATGACGCGCGCCCAGTATCAGTCGAGCAGCGCCAACGGATGACAGGTTTCAGTCGGGCAATCTGAGCCCGACGGTGGCTCTACGCGGCCATGAGCTGGCGGTGTCGGCTGGCGGGTTTCGGGCTTGTCGTCCTGTAGGTTTGGTGGCAGGAGCAACCGCAGGGCCGCCGTCAGCGCAGCCTGATCCACTGGCCGTCACCTCGGCAGCGCCGCTCGGGTCGTGCTGGTCGCGTAGAGCTGACGTGGCGCTTACCTTTCGAGCGCAGTGCCTCGTCCAGAGCACCGGCACGCGCGTGACCACGTTCACGCCGTCTGCCATCGATGGCGGGCCTCGGGTTCATTTGCCCCAACGAATCGCCGATTGCCCACTGCGGATCACACGGCGTCATTGGGGCGGTCGCGCTGTCCGCCAATCACCGTAGGGGCGTGTATGAGGATCGAGCGATTCACGAAGGCCACTGCCGTGGCCACCGTGCTGGCCCTGGCTGCCTGTGGCGGCGGCGGCAACGAAACAGCGTCTTCCGGCGGTGGGTCCAGCGGTGGGTCCAGCGGTGTGTCGGGCGGCGGCTCCGCACTCGTCGACCTGGGCCTGTCGCCGCAGGCGAACGCCGACGCCGGGAGCTCGTACACGAACGCTGCGCCCGACATCCGCATCTCGTACTACTTCCTGCCACATCCGCCGGCGGGCGTGGGCAGCCTGCGCGACGCGGTGGCCTACCTGGATGCCGACGGCGACGGCGACACCGATGTCTTCATGGCCACCGGCGACTACCTGCTGATCGGCGAGACCGGCAGTTTCCTGACCTTCAACACCGGAGCCGACATCTTCGCGTGGCAGACCGCCACGCCGCAGGCCTTTGGCGGCGCGCTGCCACCGGCCGAGCATGCGCGCAAGTCGATCACAGCCGACTTCAACAGCGACGGACTCGCCGACATCTTCGTTTTCGACCACGGCTTCGACGCTCCCCCGTTCCCTGGCGCCGCGCCCAAGCTGATCCTACAGACTGCCCCCGGCACATTCAGCTGGACACGCATGCCCGACGTGGGCTTCCATCATGGCGGCGCGGCTGCCGACATCGACCACGACGGCGACATCGACATCTTCGTCGGTGGCTCCGACCCGTTCTTCTACGTGAACGACGGCGCCGCGGGCTTCACCAAAGCCACCAACCGATTCGACGGCAGCATGGGCAAGGTGTTCAGCGCCGAGCTGATCGACGTCGACCAGGACGGCTTCGTCGACCTGCTGCTGGGCGCGCATGAGCGAGACGGCGACCGCACCGCCATCTACTGGGGCAGTTCGACCGGGGCCTACAGCGTGGCCAGTCGCACGTTGATCCCGGCCGCCGCACCCTACGGCGCGGTGCTGGACTTCGACGCCGAAGACCTCGACGGCGACGGCGACCGCGACCTGGTACTCAACCGCACCCGCGACGGCGACGACGGCCCGGGTCTGGGCTTCTACATGGGCCGCACGGTGCAGGTTCTGCTGAACTCGGGTAACCGGCAGTTCAGCGACGTCACCGCGACCCATGTCGACAAGCCCACCGGAGAACCCGGTTTCGGCGGCACCGACTGGTTCCCGTGGCTGCGCGTGCAGGACATCGACGCCGATGGCGACCTGGACCTGTTCCCCGACAACCTGGCCAGCGGTACCAGCGCTGAAGCCACCGGCCTGGTCTACCGCAACGACGGCAGCGGACACTTCACTCTGGAGTGGGTGGACGTCGGCTTGAGGTGAAGGTGGCGTGCCTGATCGCCAGACGATCGGGGTGGCTGCGTCGGCGCATAGCCTCCAACGGATCCGTACCTCTTCGCGCTTCAGTGCGGCCGACGCTTGGGTTCCCGCGGTTCTGAACTTCAGCCGCGGGCAACGCCAGGCATCTCGTCGTCACGACCTGCCCCGGTGCGCGCGCCGTCAGAACCTTGAGCCAAGCCGCAGTCGCCCAAAGAGCCACCTGCAGATGTGTGCCCGCCACTGCGGGACCTCTCTCGGGACCCACGAACAGGGCCGACGACCGCTTTGCGGCGACGAATTCAGGGCCGCGAATCTCAGGTCAGGGTCGACTGGAGCCCGCCACAGGAAGCGGGACCGGTTGTTCACGGCCACGGCCGCTGAGGTGAAGCCGCGGCCGCCTGCTGTCCTGCGTCTTGCCGACGCTCACGGCAGACCTGGTCGTGGCAGTGAAGGTCAGCTTGGTGGCCGTGACCGTGAGTTCGCATGCTGACCGCCAGAGGCTCCAACCGCTGCCAAGCAGCCCCAGGCCTCATCACCGGGGGCGATGAAGCGTAGCCATGAGCCCAGGAACCTGGCGAAGCGCGTGACGCTCGAGGTGATCGGCGACCGCCGTGGCGCTGAAGGACGTCAGCAAAAGCGCCAGCGGTCGCGCGCCGCGCGAGAATCCGCCGTGATGTTGACGCCACCGCCCGCCCAGCCCCGCAACCCGTTGCACGGAAAGACGCTCGAGGCCATCCTGACCGAGCTGGTGGCGCACTACGGCTGGGATGGACTCGCGCAGCGCGTTGCCCTGCGTTGCTTCAGCAGCGAACCGAGCATCGCGTCCAGCCTGAAAGTGCTGCGCAAGACGCCGTGGGCACGGGAGAAGCTGGAGAGCCTGTACCTGTTCATGCTGCGCGACCTGCGGCGCGCCGGCGCGCCCCGTGCCCCGGGATGAACGCTGATCCGACAACGAAGTACCTGGCGGCCTACCCGCTCGAGCTGCGGGCGCAGGTGCGGGCCCTCATCGCCGACGGTCGGCTGGGCAGCAGCCTGGAACGGCGTTATCCCGAGCGCCACGACATCGCCAGCGATGGCGCGCTTTACGACTACGTGAGTGGGCTCAAGAGCCGCCACATGCGCAGCGCCGGGCCGCTGGCCAAGGTGCTCTACGACAGCCGGCTGCACCTGACACACCAGGCCCTGGGCACCCACACGGCCGTCTCGCGGCAGCAGGGTGCCAATCTCAAGGCCAAGCGCGAGATCCGCATCGCAAGCCTCTTCCGCCAGGCGCCCGCCGCGTTCCTGCGGATGATCGCCGTGCACGAGCTGGCGCATCTGAAGGAGCGATGGCACGACAAGGCGTTCTACGCACTGTGCACGCACATGGAGCCGGACTACCATCAGCTCGAATTCGATGTGCGCCTGTGGCTCACGGGGGTGGAGGCGGGGGTGCTGGGGGCGGGTGCATCGCGTGGGCGATGATGTCGACGGGGCCTTCGGCTTCGGTCTGAACTCAATCGTCCGTGTACTTGAAGCGAACGTCCGCACCAGATGAGGCCGGGCACTTCGCAACCAGATGTCAAGGCCTCCAGTTGCGTGCCCACGACGCTGGCCATTGACGCCACTCCGGGCACCGGGCGATCGTGCAAGCGGTCGATCGCACCGTGCCTGTTCCGGAACTGTCCGGCACAGGGCGGTGCGATCGTCGCTTGTTCGGTCGAACCTCGGAGGTCCGCATGATCGCCAATGCCTTGAATGTTCTCCCGCTACTGCCAGCGCCCACGGTCGCGCAGGTGGCGGAACTCGGTGCCCACTGCACCCGAATCGCGCTCGCGCCACTCGACGGTGGCCAAGGGGCCACCTTGGGGGCCGCCCTGCGGCGGGTCCTGCTGTCGTCGCTGCCAGGCTGTGCGCCCACCCAGGTGACCATCGCCCGGACGGCTCACGAGATGACCACGCCGAGTGGTCTTGGCGAGGATGTGGCGCGTCTGGTGCTCGGCCTCAAGGGCGTGGTCGTTCGGATGGACGGTCGTCAGGAGGGCGTGCTGTCATTGCACGCCAAGGGCCCGGCACGCCTGCGCGCGGGCGACTTGCTCGCCCCGTCGGGTGTGACGGTGGTCAACCCGACCCTGGTGATCGCCGAGCTGTCCGCGGGCGCTGCGCTGGACATGACGATCACGGTCGAGTCGGGACGCGGCTATCGCGCGGTGTCCACGCCCGGCCGCACAGGCCCGGCGTTGCCAGGCTCCGTCATCCGGCTGGATGCCTCGTTCTCTCCGGTGCGCCGGGTCACCTACCACGTCGAGCCGGTACGCGTCGGGGCACAGGCGGGCCTGGACCGTCTCGTCCTGGAGATCGAGACGACAGGCGCCTTGACCCCGTTCGAGGCCCTCCAGCAGGCCGCGAGGGTTCTTCGGCACCAACTCGATCCGTTCATGGATCCGGGTGCGTGCACGCCAGCGGCTGCGGCGGGCGATGACGGCGCTGGACGCGCCCCCACACACCAGCTTGACGGGTTGCTCCGCGGCATCGACGAGCTCGGGCTGAGTGTCCGTGCGTCCAACTGCCTGAGGGCGGAGCACATCCATCGGGTCGGCGATCTCATCCAGCGCACCGAAATCGAACTGCTGAGGACTCCCAACCTCGGCCGCAAGTGCCTCAACGAGATCAAGGCGGCCCTGGCCAGCCACGGCCTGCTGCTGGGAACCCGGGTCAGTGGATGGCCGCCCACCGGACGCCTGGCGCACTAAAGGCCCCGGGCCTCGGAGGCGCCACGACTCAGGCCTGTCCCGGTGTCGGACCCGGTCTGGCGCGCGACGAGTCCCGAGCCTGGTTCACCACGGCCAGGGCCTCGAGGTGGCGGCCGAGCACGTAGGCTTCGACGGCGCCGGTGTCAGGCAGCCTCGGGCGTCGGTAGCCACTGGACTCCGCGATGCCGCCACCGACGCATCCGTCGGCGTCGAAGAGATCGAAGCCGGCCTTCTCGAGGGTCATCGCGGGATGCGCACCGTTCGGGCACGGCGTGAAGCAGGGGAAGCGCGCCGGCCTTACGACAAAGTGCTGTCCGCCGACGCAGATGGTGGCTTCCGAGATCAGGGGGCGAGGTGTCGGTGGCGTCCGTGCGGCGGTCGCCTTCCCCTTGCGCCTGAACGCCTCCCATTGGGCGCGCACCTGGAGGACGTGCGGGCACTCGCCTTCCGGACAGGTCAGTCGAAGCAGCACGGCGTGCTCCACGCGAACGCCATCGCACCAGAACTGCTCGCGCCGTAGGCCGTGCGCATCCATGCGTGCCGCGACGGCGACCTCGTGCGCACGGCCAGACCAGCGGACGATCGCACTGGCCTTGAAGCGCGTCCCCAACGCTGCACCGTCAGGCACCTGGCGGCGGACCTGGTCGATCAACTGTGTGACGGTCATGGGTGGCACGGTCGCGGCATGGAGGGATCGCTACGATGTGGAGGCTCCCCGCTTCAGTCAACGGCATGGCCGAGTCACGGGCAGTGGGCATTGCTTGCTGCGCGAAAGCGAAGGTGATAGACGGTCGGGGCGGTGGAAGCGTCATCCGTGAACCGCGGCAGGCTGTCGTTATGGTGCCTGCCGCCTTGGGCGGTGAGGCACGACAAATCGGATGGGCCGCTGGCACCGCGCCTTCGGATGGACAGCCTCAGGGGTGCGCAGCGCTCGACGACGGCCGCTCGGCGTGAGGCCAGCCACCTCATGGGTCGCGATGCGGCGGTCAGCGTGAGCCCGGCTGTCTTCGTCGGGCGACCGGAAACCCTGCACCGCAGACACCCAGCCCATCGCGGATCCAGCCGTCAACCGGTCGGCGCAGTCACGCCCCCTCATCCCCACCCGCATAGCGCCCAAGCGCCCGTAGCATCCGGCGCAGTGCCTCCGGCCCCACCTCGTCGGCCATTTCCTGCTGCGCCTGCGCCACCGCCACGCCGAAGGCGTCCAGCCAGGCCAGGCCGGCCGGGGTGAAACGCACGATCCGAGCCCGTCGATCGCGAGGATCTGCCAGGCGCTCCACCAGGCCGCAGGCGGTGCACTGGTCGATCAGTTCCGTCATCGCGGCGTTGGTCATCGCGGCGCGGCGGGCCAGTTCGGTGATGCGGGTGCCGTCGGTGTCCAGGTGGCGCGTCAGGTTCACCTGCGACCGCCGGAGCTCGGCATGCCCGGCCTCGCGCATCAGGTCCAGCACGCGCGCCTCGAAGCGGTGCAGCGCACGGCTGAGCACGCGGCCCGCGTTGGCACGGCGCCAGGCGTAGCGGGCAGGATCGTTCGGGTTATCCACGGCGGCCTGGGCAACGGAGGGCCGGCTATGCTTAGGTAACCTAAGTATCCCGCGATCTGCGGCACAGTCCAGCGATGCCCGACCCAGGTGCCCCCGTATCCGGCGCGCTTCCGCCCGCCGCGGAGACGGACGTCCTGATCGTGGGCGGCGGACCCTGCGGCCTGATGCTGGCCATCGAGCTCGGCCGGCGCGGCATCCGTTGCCTGCTGGTCGACGCCAAGCCGGACACGGCCTTCAACCCGCAGGCCAACGCCACGCAGGCGCGCACGATGGAGCACTTCCGCCGCCTGGGTTTCGCGCACGAGGTGCGTGCGCTGGGCCTGCCGCCGGACCATCCCACCGACATCGCCTACTTCACCCACTACGCCCGGCACGAACTGGCCCGCATCCGCCTGCCCACGGCGGCGGAGGCGGTGGTCCGGATCAAGTCGATGACCGGGTCCTGGAGCGCGGCCGAACTGCCGCACCGCGTGTCGCAGAAGTTCGTCGAGCCGGTACTGCGCCGCCACGCGCAGCGGCAGGCCTCGGTCGACGTGCGCTACGGCTGGACGCTGGAGTCGTTCGACGACACCGGCGCGGCGGTGCAGGCCACGATCCGGCCCACCGCCGGCGGGCCGGCGCAGCACGTGCGCGCTGCCTTCCTGGTGGGCGCCGACGGCGCACGCAGCGGGGTACGGCGGCAGTTGGGCATCACCTGGGGCGGCGAGACGGGCATCCAGCGCGAGTTCATGGGCG
This sequence comes from Rubrivivax albus, assembly GCF_004016515.1. Classification (GTDB taxonomy): domain Bacteria; phylum Pseudomonadota; class Gammaproteobacteria; order Burkholderiales; family Burkholderiaceae_C; genus Rubrivivax; species Rubrivivax albus. Next base: position 188,056 of record NZ_SACT01000006.1, on the reverse strand, counting down.
GCAAGATGTTTGCCGTGTACCTGCGCGCGCACGCCTTCGGATCGGTCATGCGCCATCCCCCGGCGTGGATGGTCGTGGCGGTCAATGCCACGCGGCGGGCCTTCATGGCGTCGGTGGACGGTGTCTCGGAGTACGCCTTCCATGCCGCGCTGCGGCCGGGCGAGGACGCCGACAACTGGGCGGAGGCCGACGCGCGCCGTGTGTTCGCCGAGGCGGTGGGCGCCGAGGTGCCCATCGAGATCCTGTCGATGGGCACCTGGCTGGCGGGCCACGCGCTGGTGGCGCAGCGCTTCCGGCAGGGTCGGGTGTTCCTCGCGGGGGATGCCGCCCACCTGTTCACGCCCACCGGCGGGCTGGGCTACAACACGGCGGTGGAGGACGCGGTGAACCTGGCCTGGAAGCTGGCCGCTGCCGTGCGCGGCGCGGCCGGGCCGGCGCTGCTGGACAGCTACGAGGCCGAACGCCTGCCGCTGGCCGAGCGCAACACGCGCCACGCGCGGCACTTCGCCGACTCCGTGGGCCTGTTCGTGGCCCAACCCGAGCTGGACGAGGACAGCGAACGCGGCGTTCAGGCACGCGCCCTCGCGTCAGAGCACCTGGACCGCCACGCCCGGCTGGAGTTCAACATCCCCGGCGTCACCTTCGGTGGGCGCTACGACACCTCGCCCGTCATCGTGCACGACGGCGCCGTGCTGCCGCCCGACGAGCCGAACACCTACACGCCCACCGCCAGCCCCGGCGGCCGGCCACCGCATGCGTGGCTGGACGACGGGCGCTCGCTGTACGACAGCTTCCACGCCGAGTGGACGCTGCTGGCGCTGGGCCCCGACGCGCCGGATGCGGCGCAGACGTCGGCTTTCGAAGACGCCGCACGGCAGCGCAGCCTCGACCTGCGCGTGGTGCGGCATGCCGCACCGTCGCTGGCGGCGCTGTACGAAGCCCCACTGGCCCTGATCCGGCCGGACCAGGTCGTCGCCTGGCGCGGCACCGCGTGCGACGATGCCGGCGCCGTGCTGGCGCGGGTCACCGGCGACGGCCACACCGCCCCCTGAACCGGCCGCTTCGGGCCGCACACGGAGACGACGATGCGAAACCTGGACGCCGACACCCTCACCACCGCCGTGCTGGCGCGCCACGCGCAGGCGCCCGATGCCCGGCTGCGGCAGATCATGGACAGCCTGGTCCACCACCTGCACGACTTCGCGCGCGAGGTGTCGCTGACCGAGGCGGAGTGGGAACAGGCCATCGCCTTCCTCACGGAGTGCGGCCACATCACCAGCGACCAGCGGCAGGAATTCATCCTGCTGTCGGACGTGCTGGGCCTGTCGATGCTGACGGTGGCACTGAACCACCGCAAGCCCGCGGGCTGCACGGAGGCCACGGTATTCGGCCCCTTCCACGTCGACGGCGCCCCGCGGTACCCGCTCGGCGCCGACATCGCCAACGGGGCGCGGGGCGTGCCGTGTCTGGTGCGGGGCACCGTGCGCGGCGTGGGCGGCGAGCCGGTGCCTGGGGCGCAGTTGGACGTCTGGCAGTCCGACGCCGATGGCCTCTACGACGTGCAGCACCCGGGGCTGGACCACGCGCAGGCCCGCGGCATCTTCACGGCCGATGGCGAAGGCCGCTTCCACTTCCGCTCCATCCTGGCCATGCCCTACGCGATCCCGCACGACGGCCCGGTGGGCCGGCTGCTGCAGGCCCTCGGCCGCCACCCCTGGCGCCCGGCGCACCTGCACTTCCTGATCGAGGCGCCGGGCTATGAGACGCTGACCACCCACGTCTTCCGCCGCGACGACCCCTACCTGGACAGCGACGCCGTCTTCGGCGTGCGCCAGTCGCTGATCGCCGACTGGCGGCCACAGCCCGACGGCAGCTACCTCGTCGAGTTCGACTTCGTGCTCAATCCGGTGCCGGCCGGCTGAACCGCGGCATGCGCCTTGTTCACGCCGAAGCCGATGCCGCCTGGTGTGCCCGCTGGCGACGCCTGGCGTTCAACAGCACGCCCAGGCCCAGGGCCATCAGCGCCCAGCGCCCGGGCTCCGGGATCGGCGCGGCGTAGCCCAGCAGCCGGTTGTCCTCCAAGCCCAGGGCCGCGCTGTGGGCGGTGTAGCCCACCGGCAGTGCGAAAAACGCATTGGGGTCGAAGCGCAGACCGTGCTCGCCGGTGAGAAAGTCGCCGTCGAACCCGCCACCGCCGTAGAAGCCGAAGGCCGAGTCGCCGACCCCACGCAGTTCGAGGTAGGCCGCCAGCCTGAAGGGCACGCCGACCTCGACGGTCAGGCTGCCGGCCATCGGCAGGTTGAATACGTCGGCCGGCGTCGGCAGCGGCTGGCCATCGGCGGTGCGGTCCTTCTGCACCGGCTGGTTGACGTGGACGCCCGCGCTCTGCGCACCCTGCGTCAGCGTCCACCCGGCCAGCAGCGTGCCGTTGGCGTTGCCGGAGCCGCGGTAGTCGACGAGGCCTCGGAGCCAGGGGCTGAAGCCCAGTTCGACGGTGGACGCGGCGCCGCCGGTCGATGCGATCACGATGTCGCCGGCGAGCAGCGAGGTTTCGCCGATGGCGACCGTGCCGCCGAAGAGGCTGTAGGACCGCACCTGCAGCCGGTCCGGTGCTGCCAGCGCGTCGGCGATGTAGCCGTGGCCCGAGCCATTGAAGCCTTCGCTGTGGGCCACGGCCTCGTCGGGCCAGAGCGTGTTGTCGACGTCACCAAAGCCGCTGAGCGTGCCGGTGCGGGCCGAAAAGCCGGCAGCGTGGGCCACACCGTTGCCGGCCAGCAGGCCGCAGGCGAACAGGGCAGCGCCCAGGAGGCGCATCGCTGTGCGTCGGGCAGGGGCAGCGCAGGTGCGGGCCATGGTGAAGTTCCTCGTTCGTTGGGTAGTTCGGCCTCGAGGTTGCCTGAGCACGTGGCGGCCGGCCACCCACGGATGACCCACAATGACGCCGTTCCGCGCCCTGTGATGCCACCGCCCGCACGACCGCCCGACGATCCCGGCGCCGCAGCCGCCCGTCGTCTGGTGCGTGCGCACCTTCAGGCCACCGACTACGGCGCCTGCACGGACGCCGCCCTGCGGCTGCGGTGGCCCACCCGCATCGACGACGACGATGGCCTCTGGCTGGCCGCGGCATGGGCCATCGCGGAGGGCTTCGGACTGCCTCTGCCCTCTGGGGCCGCGGGCATCGTGTCCTGGATCGGCGTACTGCTGGCCGGCGAGGCCGACACGGCGCTCGACCGCGCGTCGCCCGAGGCCGTGCTGGCGTGGTGCACGGCCGCCGGTGAATGGTGCGAGCGCCACGGACTGGACGCGCCGTTCGCGCGCCTGAGTGCACGTGCCGCCGCCGCCGACGCACAGGCACCCGCCTGGGCCCGCGTGCACTGGCGCATCGCGTCGGCATGGCACCACGAGGCCTTCGGTCGCTTCGTCCAGGTCGGCGAACTGCTCGACGAGGCCGCCGCACTGGCGGCGACGGCGGGCGATCCGGGCCTAGTCATCGTCGTCTCGCTCAAGCAGGCGCGGTTGGCACTGTCACGGGCGCGGCCCGCCGAGGCGCTGCTGCAGGCGGAGGCCGTCGCCGCGCGCCTGGTGCCGGGTGGCGCCCCGCTGTGGTGGGCGGATCTGGCCGACATCCGTGCCCGCGCCGCGCTGGCCCAGGGCGATCCGGTCTCTGCGCTGCACCAGGCCCGCCTGTGCGACGGGCTGGCCCGGCAGGCCGGGGCGACACCGGCCTACACCGTCACCTATCGCGTCAACGAGGCCTATGCGCTGCTGGGGCAGGGCGCCGTCGACGACGCCGTGGCGCTGGTGTGTGAGCTGGCCGCGGTGCCGATGCCGCCGCGCCTGCAGCAGCGCGTTGCCCTGCTGGCGCGCCTGTTCACGCTGGCCCGGGACGATCGCGCCGGCCGCTGGGACGCCGACCAGGATGCCGCGCTGGAGACCACGGTGCAGCGCCTGCGTGCACTCGACTGGACCGGCGTGCTGGCCCTGCTGCCCGCCGTCGTGGCCCGACTGTGGGCGCGTGCGCTGGAAGCCGGCATCGAACCCGACTGGGTGCACGCGGCCATCACCTCGCGCGCGCTGCCGCCGCCCGAGCCTTGCTGGCCCGACGCCTGGCCCTGGCCATTGCGGCTGCAGGTGCTCGGGGGCTTCACCTGGCAGCGGGCGGGCGACGGCGACGCTGCAACCCAAGGCGGCCGGGCGGCCCTCAAGCCGATCGAACTGCTGAGCCGCCTGGCCGCCGAGGCCGGGCTGGCGCCAATGCCCGCCGAAACGCTGGCGCAGGCCCTGTGGCCCGGCGAAGGTCGTGAAGGCCGCGACAAGGCCCTGGAGACCACACTCGCGCGCCTGCGGCGGCTGATCGGCGATGCGGCCGCGCTTCGCCTGGCCGAACGGCGGCTGCGGCTGGACCCGCAGCACGTCTGGCTGGACCGGGCGGCGCTGGAGCGACGGCTGTCGCTCATCGACGCTGCGGTGTGCGCGGGCTCGTCGGCCAACGGGCCGCCCGTGGCCGTGCAATGGAACGCCGCGCTGGACCTGTGGCGCGGCCCCCTGCTGGCCGATGCCGGCGACGACGATGCGGTGCCGGACTGGCTGCTGCAGGCCCGCACCCGCCTGCGGCAGCGCATGGCCGCCAGCCTGCTGGGCAGCGCCGGTGTCAGCGGTCACCCGGCGCGCTGCCTGCGCGCGGTGGCGGCCGATCCGGGGCTCGGTCGCTGGCTGGGTCCGCTGCTCGCGGCAGCGTCGGCGTGAACACCGCGCCGCCCTCGGGCGGGTTGGCGGCCGGCAGCGTGCCACTATGCTGCTCGACGATGCCGGGGCCGTCGTCCGCGAACTCGGCGCTCACCTGGCCTGCGGCCGGGTCGTCGCGCAGGGTCACGGTGAGCCGGCCGCCACGTTCGGCGGTGGCATCGGCGGCGTTCTGCACCAAGTTCATCGTCACCTGCATCAGCTGGCCGGGGTCGCCCGGTGACCCGGGGTGCACCAACCCGCACAGCACGCTCGACCATGCCGACTCCGTGATGCGCCGCTTCAGGAGGGGCGCCAGCACCACATCAGGCGGCCAGCGCGCCATCACTTCTTCGGCGACGGCGTCGGCGATGTCCAGCTCCACCGAGACCGCGTGGCCGGCGGCACGCAGCTCGACGAACAGGCGCCGTGCGAGGCCGTTGAAGGCGTGGCACCGCAGGAGCACTCGCAACTCAGCGGCGCCCGGCCGCCCGAAGGCGCTGAGCGCACCCTGGGGGGCCGCGAGCGTGAGCGAGCTGGGGGCCTCATGTCAGCAGATCCGCGGCAGCGGCTCGCCGCTGAGCCAGTCGACGATGCGCTTGCCGCCGAAGCGGGTGTGCATCTGCACGAAACGGTGTTCGTCGGCCTGCACGGTGCCGATCTTCACGGCCTGGCCACCCAGGGGATGCGCGCGCATGGCCGCCAGCACCGCGTCGGCAGCTTCCGGCGCCACCACGGCGACCAGCTTGCCTTCGTTGGCGAGGTACAGCACGTCCAGGCCCAGCAGTTCGCAGGCGGCCTCCACGGCCGGCTGCACCGGGATCGACGCCTCGTCCAGCACGATGCCCACGCCGGACTGCCGCGCGATCTCGTTGAGCGTGGTGCCCAGGCCGCCGCGCGTGGGATCGCGCATCACGCGCACGGTGCCCGGCGGCGCGGCGGCAAGCATCGCCGCCACCAGGCCGTGCAGTGCGGCGGTGTCCGACGCCACCGGCGCGTCGAACGCCAGCGATTCGCGCGTGGACAGCACCGCCACGCCGTGCTCGCCGATGGAGCCCGAGAGCAGCAGCACGTCGCCTGGCCGTGCGTTGGCGCCGCCGACGTCCACGCCGCGCGGCACCACGCCGACGCCGGTGGTGGCCACGAAGCAGCCGTCGCCCTTGCCCTGCTCGACGACCTTGGTGTCGCCGGTGACGATGGCCACGCCGGCCTCGCGCGCGGCGGCAGCCATCGAATCCACCAGGCGCTTCAGGTCGGCCAGCGGGAAGCCTTCCTCGAGGATGAAGCTGGCCGACAGCCACAGCGGGCGCGCGCCCATCATCGCCACGTCGTTGACCGTGCCGTGCACCGCCAGGCAGCCCAGGTCGCCGCCGGCGAAGAACAGCGGCGAGACCACGTGCCCGTCGCAGGCCATCACCAGCCGGCCGCCTTCCAGCAGATCCGGCGGCGGCGCCATCACCGCGCCGTCGTTGCCGGGGCGCAGCAGCGGGTTGTCGAAGGCGCGGGCGAAGACCTCGTCGACCAGCTGCGCCGACGCGCGGCCGCCGGCGCCGTGGTTCATGTCGATGCGGCCGTGCTTCAGGTCCAGCGGGCGGACGTAGTCCTTCTTGATCACGTGGCCTCCGCGACGATGGCCACGTCCCGGAACCGGCCGTACGCGTAGTGCGCCGCGCAGGCACCTTCGCTGGACACCATGCACGAGCCCACCGGGTTCTCCGGCGTGCAGACGTTGCCGAAGAGCTTGCAGTCGCGCGGGTGCTTCACGCCGCGCAGGATGGCGCCGCATTCGCAGGCCTTGTGGTCGGGCACCGGCGTGTAGTGCAGGCCGAAACGGCGCTCGGCGTCGAAGGTGGCGAACGCGCTGCGGATCTTCAGCGCCGAGTACGGCACCTCGCCCAGGCCACGCCACTCGAAGCGCTCGCGCAGTTCGAACACCTGCTGCACCGCGGCCTGCGCGGCGCGGTTGCCCTCGCGCGTGACGGCACGGGCGAACTGGTTTTCCACCTCGGCGCGGCCGTCGTTGACCTGGCGCACCAGCATCAGGATGGCCTGCATCACGTCCAGCGGCTCGAAGCCGGCGATCACCACCGGCTTGCGGTATTCGTCGGCAAAGTGCTCGTAGGGGCCGCTGCCGATGACGATGCTCACGTGCGCCGGGCCGACGAAGCCGTCGATGGGCACGGTGCCGAACTTGCGCACCTCCTCGGACTCCAGGATGTGCGTGATGGCGCTGGGCGTCAGCACGTGGCAGCACAGCACGCTGAAGTTGGCGAGCTCTTCCTTCTCGGCCTGCAGGATCACCAGCGCGGTGGGCGGTGTGGTGGTCTCGAAGCCGATGGCGAAGAAGACCACCTCGCGCTGCGGGTTCGCGCGCGCGATCTTCAGCGCGTCGGCGCCGGAATACACCATGCGGATGTCGCCGCCGCGTGCCTTGGCCTTCATCAGGCTCAACTGGCTGGAGGCCGGCACGCGCATCGTGTCGCCGTAGGTGCAGACGATGGCGTTGCGCTCCAGGGCCATGCCAATGGCCTGGTCGATGCGGCCGATGGGCAGCACGCACACCGGGCAGCCTGGGCCGTGGATCATGCGGATGGCCGGCGGCAGCAGTTCGGCGATGCCGTAGCGCGAGATGGCGTGCGTGTGGCCCCCGCAGAACTCCATGAAGGCGTAGCGGCGGTCGGGCCGAACCTCGGCGGCGATGCGCGCGGCCAGGCCGCGCGCCAGGTCGCCGTCACGGAACTCGTCGACGTATTTCATGCTGGCTTGTCCTCCATCGCGGCCAGCTCGGCGAACAGGGCCAGCGTGCGCTGTGCTTCCTCGGGATCGACCACGCCGATGGCGTGGCCCACGTGCACGATCACGTAGTCGCCCACCGCCACGCCAGGCGTGAGGGCGATGCTGACGCCCTTGCGCACGCCGCCCAGGTCCACGGTGGCGTCATCGCCGTCGAGCGCGACGATGCGCGCGGGCAAGGCTAGGCACATGCGGTGGTCTCCATCGGTTCGGTGTCGTGGCCGGTGGCCATGGCGTGGGCGGCCACCCAGGCCTGGCCCAGGGCCAGGCCGGCATCGCCGCGGTCGGCCTGCGGCAGGTGCACCGCCAGCTCCGCTGCCCGCAGCGCGTCCGTGAGCCGCTGTGTCAGCAGCCGGTTGAAGAAGCAGCCGCCGCCCAGCGCGACCACGCTCACGCCATGCGCGCGTGCGGCCACCACCGTGGCGCGGGCCAGCGTGCGCGCCAAGGTCAGGTGGAAGATCGCGGCCCCTTCGGCCGGGTGGCGCACGTCGGCCAGCGCGTGGCCCAGCGCCGTCAGGTCCAGGCCGGTGTCGGGCAGCGCGGGGTCGGCATGTTCGGCCAGCCACTCGGTGGCCGCGCGTTCGAGCGTGATCGCGGCCTCCGCCTCCTGGGCCTGCCGGTCGCTGAAGCCCAGCAGCCCTGCGGCGGCGTCGAACCAGCGCCCGGCGCCGGTGGTGGCCGGGCAATTCAGGCCGCGCGCCAGCATCGCCTGCACGCCGTGCGCCAGCGGCGCGCCCACGCGCGGGGCCAGGCGCGGCACGATCTCGTCGGAGCGGCCCAGCGCGTGCAGCAGCGCCGCGGCCATGCGCCAGGGTTCACGCGCGGCCAGATCGCCGCCCGGCAGCACCAGCGTGCCCAGGTGCCCGAGCCGCTGCCACCGTGCGCCGTGCACCCACAGCAGTTCTCCACCCCAGGCGGTGCCGTCGGTGCCCAGGCCCACGCCGTCCAGCGCCAGGCCGATCAGCGGTTCGTCCGGCGCCACCTCGGCCTGCACCACCGCCAGGTGCGCGTGGTGGTGCTGCACCGGCACCGCGGGCACGCCGAGTTCGGCGGCCAGGGCCTGGGCCAGGCGGGTGCTCTCGAAGTCCGGGTGCAGGTCGTGCGCGATGGCGTCCAGCGGGCCATCGGCGGCCAGGGCGCGCAGCGAGGCCTGCAGGGCCCGGCAGGCCTCGGGCGTGCCCAGGTCGCCGTGCAGCGGCGACCAGCGCACCGCGTGGCCATCGACCCGGCAGGCCGCGTTCTTCAGCCAGGCGCCGGCGGCGAGCACGCGCGCCGGCGCAGGGCGGGGTAGGGTGGTGGTCATCCGTGGACGTGGTCGTGGGGGTGGCCATGACCGTGCGGATGCCCATGCCCATGCCCATGCGGTTGGTCGTGGTCGTGCGCCGTTGCCGCGGCCCGGTCCTCCAGCAGCCAGTCGATCCAGGCGTCCATGCCCTGGCCGCTGCGTGCCGAGACCAGCAGCACCTCGATGCCCGGGTTCACGCGCTGCGCGTAGGCGATGCAGCGTGCCACGTCGAAGTCCAGGTGCGGCAGCAGGTCCACCTTGTTGAGCACCATCAGCGTGGCGGCAGCGAACATGTCGGGGTACTTCAGCGGCTTGTCCTCGCCCTCGGTGACGGAGAGGATGGCCACCTTGGCGCGTTCGCCCAGGTCCCACATCGCGGGGCAGACCAGATTGCCCACGTTCTCGATGAAGAGCAGGCCGCCGCCCGGGGCGTCGTGCAGCGGCAGGCGCGCGAAGGCGGCGGCCACCATCTCGGCGTCGAGGTGGCAGCCCTTGCCGGTGTTGACCTGGACGGCCGGCGCGCCGGTGGCGCGGATGCGGTCGGCGTCGTGCGTGGTCTGCTGGTCGCCTTCGATCACCGCCAGCGCCGGGGCGTCGGCGCGCTGCTTGAGCGCCTCGATCGTCGCGCACAGCAGCGTGGTCTTGCCCGAGCCGGGGCTGGAGACCAGGTTGTAGGCCGTCACGCCATGGGCCGCGAAATGCGCGCGGTTGTGCGTGGCGATGGCGTTGTTGGCGCCCAGCACGTCGGCCTCGAGCTTGATGGCGCGCTCGGCGCCCATGCCAGGCACCGACACGCGTGCGGCGCCAAGTCCGAAGTGCAGGTCGCCCTTCGACGACGGTTCGGCCGTAGCCCCCGAATTCGAACACCCGCAAACGACGCACATGTCAGTTCTCCGCTTCCTCGTGCACGATCAGCTCGCGCACGGTGAGGTCCAGCCCACCGGTGGGCTGGAGCTTGAAACTGCCGCAGGCGGGGCAGGGGTCGACCCGCGACATGATCTCGACCCGCTGGCCGCAGCTCATGCAGAAGGCCTGACCCGGCGGTTCGTGAACGACGATCTCAGCGCCGTCCAACCGCGTGCCGGGGGCGATGGCCTCCAGCGCGAAGCGCAGCGCGTGCACCTCCACACCGGCCAGCGCACCGCAGTCCAGGACCAGGCACTTGACGCGCGTGAACGGGTCGCGCGCGGCGGCGTCGTCCACCAGCTTCAGGATGCCGCCGGCCAGGCTCATCTCATGCATGGATGCGCCCCGGCGCTTTGTCGTCTGCGCACGGTGTGTCCTTCGGTCGGTGCCACGGCGGGTTGCCCACGGCGCCATCCTAGACGCAACCGTCGATGCTGCGGGAGGGCTCGGTCGCCGGTCAGTCGCGCCCAGCCGCCATGGGGGTTGTTCAGTCGGGCGGCAGCGCCCGGGACACAGCCACGCTAGTCTTTGCTGAACGCCGTCTTGCCGGCACCGTCTGCCTTCGCCGGCTGAGGCTCGAACCATGAAGACCCTGTACGCTGCACTGGCCGCCATCACCCTCTTTGCCCTGCACGCCGTGGCCCATGCGATCGAAGAACCCGCGTACGAGGTACTGCAGCGCCACGACACATTCGAGGTGCGCCAGTACGCGCCCACGGTCGTGGCCGAGGTGGTGGTGGCCGGGCCGGCGGAAGAAGCCGGCAACCAGGGCTTCCGGCTGCTGGCCGACTACATCTTCGGCAACAACCGGGGCGCGCGGAAGATCGAGATGACGGCCCCGGTGACCCAGGCGGCCGAGCCGGTGAAGATCGCGATGACCGCGCCGGTGACGCAGGCGCCCGAGGGTTCGGGCCACGCCGTACGCTTCGTCATGCCGCGCGCCTACGACCTGGACAGCCTGCCCGAGCCGGTGGACCCGCGGGTGCGCCTGCGCGAGGTGCCCGGCGAGCGCTACGCCGTCATCCGCTACAGCGGCCGCTGGACCGACGAGAACTACGAGGCTCACCTGGCCCGGCTGCAGCAGGGGGTGCAGGCGGCGGGGCTGGTCACCGCCGGCAGCCCGGTCTACGCCCGCTACGACCCGCCCTGGGTGCCCTGGTTCATGCGTCGCAACGAGATCTGGTTGCGGCTGGTGGTCTGAGCGTCTGCGGCACTCGCCGGCCTGCGGGCGCAGACTCAGATGAACCGGCGAGCGCGGTGGGCTCGACCGCCGCCTTGCCCGCTCAGGCGGTGACCACCGGAATCTTGCCGATCTTCGCCTGCCACTCCGCAGGACCGGTCTTGTGCACGCTGGTCCCGCTGGCGTCCACCGCCACCGTCACCGGCATGTCCTGCACCGTGAACTCGTAGATGGCTTCCATGCCCAGGTCGCCAAAGCCAGCCACGCGCGAGGCCTTGATGGCCTTGGCCACCAGGTAGGCGGCGCCGCCTACGGCCATCAGGTAGGCGCTCTTGTGCTTCTGGATCGCCTCGATGGCCACCGGGCCGCGCTCGGCCTTGCCCACCATCGCGATCAGGCCGGTCTGCGCCAGCATCATCTCGGTGAACTTGTCCATGCGCGTGGCGGTGGTCGGGCCGGCCGGGCCGACGACCTCGTCGCGCACCGGGTCCACCGGGCCGACGTAGTAGATGACGCGGTTGGTGAAGTCCACCGGCAGCGGCTCGCCCTTGGCCAGCATGTCCTGGATGCGCTTGTGCGCGGCATCGCGGCCGGTGAGCATCCTGCCGCTGAGCAGCAGCGTCTGGCCCGGCTTCCAGCTGGCCACCATCTCGGGCGTCAGCGTGTCGAGGTCGACCTTGGTGCTCTTGTTGTAGTCCGGCGCCCAGTGCACGTCGGGCCACAGGTCCAGGCTCGGCGGGTCCAGCAGGGCGGGGCCGCTGCCGTCCATCGTCACGTGCGCGTGGCGGGTGGCGGCGCAGTTGGGGATCATCGCCACCGGCTTGCTCGCGGCGTGGGTGGGGAAGGTGGCGATCTTGACGTCCAGCACCGTGGTCAGGCCGCCCAGGCCCTGAGCGCCGATGCCCAGCGCGTTGACCTTCTCGTAGAGCTCGATGCGCAGTTCCTCGAGCTTGTTCTGCGGGCCGCGCTGCAGCAGTTCGTACATGTCGATGGGGTCCATCAGGGACTCCTTGGCCAGCAGCATGGCCTTCTCGGCCGTGCCGCCCACGCCGATGCCCAGCATGCCCGGCGGGCACCAGCCGGCGCCCATGGTGGGCACGGTCTTGAGCACCCAGTCGACCAGGTTGTCGCTGGGGTTCATCATCACGAACTTGCTCTTGTTCTCGCTGCCGCCGCCCTTGGCCGCCACCGTGATGTCCAGCTTGTCGCCCGGCACCAGGCTCATGTGGATCACGGCCGGCGTGTTGTCCTTGGTGTTCTTGCGCGCGAAGATCGGGTCGTCCAGCACCGAGGCGCGCAGCACGTTGTCCGGGTTCAGGTAGCCCTGGCGCACGCCCTCGTTGATGGCGTCCTCCAGGCTGCCGGGCAGGCCGTCGAAGCGCACGTCCATGCCCACCTTCAGGAACACGTTGACGATGCCGGTGTCCTGGCAGATGGGCCGCCGGCCCTCGGCGCTCATGCGGCTGTTGGTCAGGATCTGCGCGATGGCGTCCTTCGCCGCCGGGCTTTGCTCGCGCTCATAGGCACGCGCCAGGTGGGCGATGTAGTCGGCCGGGTGGTAGTAGCTGATGTACTGCAGCGCACCGGCGACGGTGTCGACGAGGTCGGCGTAGCGGATCGTGGTGGTCATGGCGGGACGACGGCGTGAGCGGAACCTTCGAGTTTAGCGATCGGCGCCGTCGCGCAGCTGACGCGCCGGGCTAGCGGCAGCGCGGCCCTCCGTCAAGCGAATGTCCGTCAAGGACAGGGCCCGCGCCGGGCTTGAAAGGTCCGTGTCCGCTTGTTGCATACACTCCCGCGCTGACTTTCATGCCAACCACCGCCCCCGGATGAGCCTGCTCGCCGCCATCGTCCTGCTGCCGCTCGTGCTGGGCACCACGCTGAGCCTGTGGTGCGGACGCGCGAACACGCCCGGGCGCCGGGCCGGGGCGGCGCTGATCGCCGGCGCGATGGCGCTGGGTGCCCTGGGCCTGCTGCTGTCGCAGGCGCCGGCGGTGTTCGCCGGCGAGGTGATCCGCACCCAGGCCGAGTGGGTGCCGGCCATCGGCCTGGACGCCGACTTCCGGCTCGACGGCCTGGGCCTGATGTTCGCGATGCTGATCAGCGGCATCGGCGTGCTCATCGTCACCTACGCGGCCTTTTACCTGCACAAGGACGACCCGGCGGGCAAGTTCTTCAGCCAGCTGATGCTGTTCATGGCCGCGATGCTGGGCATCGCGCTGTCGGACAACGTGCTGCTGCTGGTGGTGTTCTGGGAACTGACCAGCATCTCGTCCTTCCTGCTTGTGGGCTACTGGGGCTCGCACCCGAAGAAGGGCGCCGACGCCAGGGCCGGCGCGCGTATGGCGCTGGCCGTCACCGGCGGCGGCGGCCTGGTGATGCTGGCCGGCATGGTGCTGCTGGGCCAGATCGCCGGCACCTACAGCATCAGCGAACTGCTGACGATGGGCCCGCAGATCCAGGCCGACCCGCGCTACCCGCTGGTGCTGGTGCTGGTGCTGATCGGCTGCTTCACCAAGAGCGCGCAGCTGCCGTTCCACTTCTGGCTGCCCGAGGCCATGGCCGCGCCGACGCCGGTGTCGGCCTACCTGCACTCGGCCACCATGGTCAAGGCCGGCTTGTTCCTGATGATGCGGCTGTACCCGGTGCTGGGTGGCAGCGGACTGTTCGAGGGCATCGTCGCCACCATCGGCCTGCTGACCATGGTGTTCGCCGCGAGCGTGGCGATCTTCAAGCACGACCTCAAGGGCCTGCTGGCCTATTCCACCGTCAGCCACCTGGGGCTGGTGACCTTCCTGATCGGGCTGGCCACGCCGATGTCGATGGTCGTGGCGGTGTTCCACATCCTCAACCACGCGGCCTTCAAGGCGGCGCTGTTCATGAGCGCCGGCATCGTCGACCACGAGACCGGCACGCGTGACATGCGCAAGCTTGGCGGCCTGATGGCCATGCTGCCCATCGTCGGCACGCTGGCCACCATCGCCGCGGCGGCGATGGCCGGGGTGCCGCCGTTCAACGGCTTCATCAGCAAGGAGATGATGCTGGACGAGGCGCTGAAGGCCGGTGAACGCATGTGGGGCGGCTTCGGCTGGGCGGTGCCGGTGCTGGCCACGCTGGGCGGCCTGGCATCGATGGCGTATTCGCTGCGCCTGGTGCACGACGTCTTCTTCAACGGCCCGCCGCGCGACCTGCCGGTGGCCCACCCGCACGAGCCGCCCTGGGGCATGAAGGCGCCGGTGCTGCTGCTGGTGATCGTGTGCATCGCCGTGGGCCTGATGCCGATGACGATCGCCGGGCCGCTGGTGAACCTGGCCGCGTCGGCCGTGCTGGGCGCGCCGGCGCCGGGCTTCTCGCTGGCGCTGTGGCACGGCATCAACCTGCCGCTGGCGATGAGCGGCATCGCCGTGGCCGGCGGCGCGGCGCTGTACTTCACGCTGGCCGCCGGCCGCAAGCTGCACCGGCACGAGCCCGGCCCGGTCAGCGGCAAGGGCATCTTCACGGCGCTGACCGATGGCCTGTTCGGCGCCGCCGGCCGCTTCACCGTGCGGCTGGAGAACGGCTCGCTGCAGCGCTACGCCGGCTGGATGGTGGCACTGGCCCTGGTGCTGGGTGCCTGGCCCTTCTTCGGCGGCCCAGTGCCCGGCACCGGCGAACGCGCGCTGCTGCCGGCCACGCCGCTGGCCCTGGTGCTGTGGGTGCTGCTGGGCATCGTCTGCGTGGCCCTGGTGCTGGGCCACCACCTGCGCTTCCGCGCCGTAGTGCTTACCGGCGTGGTGGGCCTGGTCACGGCGCTGACCTTCCTGGGTTTCTCGGCGCCCGACCTGGCGTTGACCCAGCTGTCGGTGGAGGTGGTCTCCACCGTGCTGCTGCTGATGGGCCTGGCGCTGCTGCCGCAGACCACGCCGCGCGAGTCCAGCGCCGGCCGCAAGGCGCGCGACGCCGTGCTGGCCCTGGGTGGCGGTGCCGGCATCGCGTGGCTGGCCTGGGTGGTGATGACGCGCGACCACGATTCCATCGCCTGGTACTTCCTGGCCAACTCGCTGCCGCAGGGCGGCGGCACCAACGCCGTCAACGTGATCCTGGTCGACTTCCGGGGCTACGACACCTTTGGTGAGATCACGGTGCTGGGCATCGCCGGCGTGGGCGTGCTGGCGCTGATGGACCGCTTCCGCGTGCGCCGGCCCACCACCGACCCCGACGGCCGCGCCTGGACCTTCCCGGCCGTGCCGCTGATGCTGCGCCAGGCGGCCAAGGTAGTGTTGCCGCTGGCCCTGGTGGTGTCGGTCTACATCTTCTGGCGCGGCCACAACCTGCCGGGCGGCGGCTTCATCGCCGGCCTGGTGACGGCGGTGGCGCTGGTGCTGCAGTACCTGGCGCTGGGCCAGTCGCAGGCCGACGCGCTGCTGCACGCCGCCGGCGGGCGCCGCTACGTCAAGTGGGTGGGCACGGGGCTGGGCATCGCGCTGCTCACCGGCATCGGCTCGTTCGTGTTCGGCCACCCGTTCCTCAGCAGCGCCTTCGGCCACCCGATCGTGCCGGTGCTGGGTGAACTGCCGCTGGCCACCGCCGCGCTGTTCGACCTGGGCGTGTACATCACCGTCGTCGGCGCCACGCTGCTGACGCTGTCGGTGCTGGGGGCCGCGAGCAAGGAAGGCGCCCGCGCATGATGATCTCGATGGAATTCCTGCTCGCCACCGGCATCGGCATCGTCACCGCCGCCGGGATCTGGCTGCTGCTGCGGGGGCGCAGCTTCCCGGTGGTGCTGGGGCTGTCGCTGCTGGGCTACGCGGTCAACGTGTTCATCTTCGCGATGGGCCGGCTGTGGACCGGCGCCGCGCCCATCGTCGACCGCGGGCCGGACGTGGCCGACCCGCTGCCGCAGGCCCTGGTGCTGACGGCCATCGTGATCGGCTTCGCCACCACCGGCTTCGTGATCGAACTGGCGCTGCGCAGCCGGCATGACAACGGCAGCGACCACGTCGACGGGCAGGAGCCGCGCCGATGAGCGGCCTGTTCTCGTTCCACCTGGCGGACCACCTGCCGGCCCTGCCGGTGCTGCTGCCGGCGCTCACGGCCGTCCTGCTGCTGCTGATCGGCGACAGCGACGCCCGCCGCCCCTGGGTGCGCCGCATCGCGCTGGCCTCGGTGGCGCTGGGGGCCGTGTTCGCCTTCCGCCTGGTGGAGCAGGCGGCCACCGGCACATTGACGGTCTACCGCATGGGCGACTGGCCGGCGCCCTTCGGCATCGTGCTCGTGATCGACCGCCTGTCGGCGCTGATGCTGCTGCTGACCAGCGCGGTCGCCGTGCCGGTGCTGTGGTACGCGCGTGGCGGCTGGGACAGCCACGGCCGGCACTTCCACGCGCTGTTCCAGTTCCAGCTGATGGGCCTGGCCGGGGCCTTTGCCACTGGCGACATCTTCAACCTCTTCGTGTTCTTCGAGGTGCTGCTGATCGCCAGCTACGTGCTGATGACGCACGGCCTGGGCCGCGAGCGGCTGCGCATCGGCCTGCAGTACGTGGTGCTGAACCTCACCGCCTCGGCCTTCTTCCTGATCGGTGTGGCGCTGCTCTACGCCTTTGCCGGCACGCTGAACTTCGCCGACCTGGCGGTGCGCGTGCCGCAGATCATTGCCGCGGGCGGCGGCGAGGGCACGGTGCTCAAGGCCGGCGGGCTGATCCTGCTGGTGGTCTTCGGCTTCAAGGCGGCGATGGTGCCGCTGGCCATGTGGCTGCCGGCCACCTACGCCGCGGCCAGCGCGCCGGTGGCCGCACTCTTCGCCATCATGACCAAGGTCGGCGTCTACGCCATCCTGCGCGTGCACGGCGTGGTCTTCGGGCCGGAACACCTGCCCGCGGTGCTGCTGCCGCTGGCGCTGGCCACCAGCGTGGTCGGCGTGCTCGGCGCGCTGGCCGCGCACACGCTGCCGCGGTTGACGGCCTGGCTCACGGTGGCCTCGGTGGGCACCATCCTGGTGGCGGTGGCGCTGCACGACCCGGCCGCGTGGTCGGCGGGCCTGTACTACCTGCTGAACTCCACCCTGGTGATTGCCGGGCTGTTCCTGCTGGGTGAACTGGTGGCGGCGCAGCGCGGCCCGATGGCCGACCGCCTGGAGCCCTGCAGCCCGGTGGCGCAGCCGGCGCTGCTGGGCCTGATGCTGCTGCTGGCCGCGGCCTCCACCGCCGGGCTGCCACCGCTGCCGGGCTTCATCGGCAAGCTGATGCTGCTGGAGTCGTCGCTGGCGCACCCGATGGCGGGCACGGTGTGGACGGTGGTGCTGGCCGTGGGCTTCCTGACGCTGGTGGGCCTGGCGCGCGCCGGCAGTGTGCTGTTCTGGTCGGTGCGGCCGGAGGTGCCCGGCGGCTCGGCCGGCGCCGCGCCCGGCCTGCTGGCGCCCACGCTGGCGCTGCTGGCGATGAGCGTGGCGCTGTCGGTCTTCGCCGCGCCGGTGCAGCGCTACACGGCGGCGGCCGCCGCACAGATCCTCGACCGCGCCGCCTACGCGCAGGCCGTGCTGGGTGATCCGGCGCCGAACACCGTGCGGCCCTACCGCGTGCCGCAGACGACACCGGAGGTGCGGCCATGAAGCCCGGCTGGTTCGCGCACCCGGTGCAGTCGGGCCTGATCGCCGGCACCTGGCTGTTGCTGCAGCAGAGCGCGGCGGTGCCGCAGCTGATCACCGCCGCGGTGCTGGGCCTGGTGCTGCCACGGCTGCTGCACGGCTTCACCGGCACACCGGTGCCGCCCAAGGCCTGGGGCACGGCCGTGCGCCTGTTCTTCGTGGTGCTGCGCGACATCGTCGTGGCCAACGTCACCGTGGCCAAGCTGGTGCTGCTGCCCTGGGCGCGGCCGGAACCGGCCTGGGTGCCGGTGGACCTGGACATCCGCGACCCGCGCGCCGTCACGCTGCTGGCCACCATCATCACCACCACGCCGGGCACCGTGTCCTGCGTGGTCGACGAGGCGGCCCACCGCATCCTGGTGCATGCGCTGGACGGCAGCCCCGGCGTGGACGCCATCGCCGCCGACATCAAGACGCGCTACGAAGCGCCGCTGAAGGAGATCTTCGAATGATCCTGCAGCTCGCCCTGGATTTCGCCACCGTCTGCGTGGCCCTGGCGCTGGGCCTGTGCGCCTGGCGACTGCTGCGTGGCCCCGAAACCGTGGATCGTGTGCTCGCGCTGGACACCATGGCCGTCAACGCCGTGGCCCTGGTGATCCTGCTGGGCATGCGCTGGGGCACGCCGCTGCTGTTCGAGGCGGCGCTGATCATCGCGATGCTGGGCTTCGTGTCCACCGTCGGGCTGGGGCGCTACCTCAGCCGCGGCGACGTGATGGAGTGAGCGCGATGACGGACCTGCCCGTTTGGATCCAGATCGTCGCCGCCGTGCTGTTGGTGGTGGGCGGCGTGTTCGCGCTCGTCGGCGCCGTGGGTCTGCTGCGATTCCCCGACTTCTACATGCGCCTGCACGCGCCGACCAAGGCCACCACGCTGGGCGTGGGCGGCGTGCTGGTGGCCAGCATGGTGCTGAGCTGGACGCGCGGCGAGGTCGGCCTGCACGAGCTGCTGATCACGCTGTTCCTGTTCGTCACTGCGCCGGTGTCGGCCAACCTGCTGTCGCAGGCGGCGCTGCATGGCCGGGTGCCGTCGAAGGCGCCGGTGCCCGCGGACGTGCCGGTGGCCGAGGCGCGGGACGGAACCGGCCCGTCGGGGTCCTCCTCGGCGACCTCCTGACCCAAACTCGTCGGGCGTCGACGGCGAACGCCTCCGCGCCGTGATCGACGACACCCAACCCGACCCGGCCTGGCGCCAGCGCCTGGCCGAGGCCCTGCGCGAGGCGCTGTCGCTGAGCATCTCCGCCCGGCGCGAACTTCTGGCCCGCTGGCGGCGCGAAGATCCCGCTCTGGCCGACGCCCTGCAGTCGCAGCTCGACGCCATCGGCGATCTGGCCGACGAGGTCGACGACACGCTGGGTCCCGCCACGCAGGCGCCTTTCCCGCCGTCGCGGCCGGCCCAGGGCGACACGCTCTTCGGCACGGGGCCCGGGCAGGAAGCTGCCGACGATCCCGGGCCGCCGGCCGCCGCAACGGGCGACCGCATCGGTGCCTGGCGCCTGCTGCACCGCCTGGGCGCGGGTGGCATGGGCGAGGTGTGGCTGGCCGAGCGCGACGACGGGCTGTACGCGGCGCAGGCCGCCATCAAGCTGCTGCGGGGTGACGTCGCCGGCTCCGGGCTGGTCGCCCGGTTCGAGCGCGAACGTGCGCTGCTGGCCCGTCTGACCCACCCCGGCATCGCCCGCCTGCTGGATGCGGGTGTTGACCAGGGTTGGCCCTTCCTCGTGATCGAGCACGTGCCGGGCCGCACGCTTTCCCGGCATGTGCGCGCGGCCGCGCTCCCGGTGGCCGCACGGGTGCGCCTGCTGCTGGCCGTGGCGCGGGCCGTGGCCTACGCGCATGCGCAGCTGGTGCTGCACCGCGACCTGAAGCCGGCCAACGTGATCGTCACCCCCGAAGCGGAGCCCAAGCTGCTGGATTTCGGCGTGGCAACGCTGCTCGACGATGCCGGACAGGCCGACCAGGCGCTCACCCGGCAGGTGGGGCGCCGCGTGACCGTCGGCTACGCCGCCCCGGAGCAGGTGCTCGGCGGGCCGATGGGCACCGCGGTGGACGTGCACGCACTGGGCGTGATGCTCTACGAACTGCTCAGCGGCGCGTTGCCCTACGCGCGGCCCGGCGACGACCGTGTGGCCATCGAACACGCACTGCTGCACACCGAACCGGTGCGGCCCACGCGCGTGGACCCTCAGGTGGTGCCCGACGACGGACCCGGCGTGCCGCCCGACGTCGAGCGCGCCCGTGGCGACCTCGAGGCGGTGGCGGCCAAGGCGATGCGCAAGCGCCCGGCCGAACGCTACGCCAGCGTGGAGGCGCTGATCGACGACCTCGAGGCCTGGCTGGCGCACCGGCCGGTGAGCGTGCGCCGGGACGACTGGCGCCACCGCGGCCGGCTCTGGCTGCGCCGCAACGCGGTGTTCGCCAGCGCCGGCGCGCTGGTGGTGGCCAGCCTGGTCGGCGGCCTGGCCGTGGCGCTGTGGCAGGCCGGTCGGGCACAGGACGCCGCTCGGCAATCCGATCGCGTCACGCGCTACCTGGGCGAACTGCTGGCCGCGGGGAACCCGGATCGGCACGGCGGCCGCCCGCCGACCGTGCTGCAGCTGCTGGACCGTAGCCGCACCGAGGTCGAGCAGCGTTTCGGCGACGACCCCGGCACCCACGCCCGGCTGCTCGAGGTGCTGGTGGACACCTACCGCGACCTCAACCGCTACGACATCGCGATCCCGTTGGCCGAGCGGCTGATCGCGGTGGCCGACGGCGCCTGGGGCCCCGACGATCCTCGCAGCCTGGAGGCGCGCATGCGGTTGGCCCGCATCTACGTGTCGCAGGGCTCGCCGGACAAGGTGCTGGCCATCGCCGAGCCGCTGCGTGCGCGCTGGGCCGCGCTGCATGGCGCCGAATCCTTCGAGCAGGCCAACCTGCTGTACCTGCTGGGCATCGGGCAGTCGCGCGTGGGCCGGCTGGTGGACGCCGAGGCCACGCTGGCCGAAGCGCAGCGGCTCGTCGACCGGCTGTACCGGCCGGACGAGTTCGAGCACCTGTTCTTCGCCAACTACGTGCACGGTCTGCGCGTCGCCCAGGAGCGGCTGGGCGATGCCGAGGCCGTGCTGCGCTCCAACGAACCGCGCTGGGCGACGGCCGGTCCGACCTACGCCCGCTTCGTGCTGGTGCTGCGCCGCAATCTGCTGGCGGTGCAGGCGATGCGGGCGCACTACGACGGCGTGGAGGCCAGGGCGCAGGCGCTGATGGCCGACATGGACGCACTGCTGGGCCGTGGCAACGACATGACCGCCGGCCTGCGCCTGATGCTCGCGAGCCTGCTGTCGGACCTGGGGCGCGACGCCGATGCGGCCGAGGCGCTGCGACGCAACGAGGCTGAACTCGCCGCGGCCGGCGTCGTGCACGCCGCGCAGCGCGTGCCGGTGGCGGCGCGCCGGCTGTCGGCGCAGGTGCTGGCTGGAGAGC
Source organism: Rubrivivax albus (assembly GCF_004016515.1). GTDB lineage: Bacteria > Pseudomonadota > Gammaproteobacteria > Burkholderiales > Burkholderiaceae_C > Rubrivivax > Rubrivivax albus. The sequence goes on along the minus strand of NZ_SACT01000006.1, from coordinate 167,091 downwards.
CTCTGCCTGCGCCGGAATTCGACGCCCTGCTGGACACGCTGCAGGGCAGCGATGTGGTCAGCGGCCCGGCGAGGGTGCAGGCGGCGATGGCCTTGATGCGCGCTGCGCTGGTCGCGGGCGACGATGCGCGTGCCGCCCGCGCCCTCGGCTTGGCACGGGCCGACCCGGTGCTCCGCACGGCCGATGCGCTGCACAGCCAGGTCGACCAGCTGGAAGGGCAGCTCCAGCGTGCGCGTGGGCAGCTGGATGCGGCCCTGAGCCTGGTGCAGGCGCGCGTGGACCACCTGGCGCGCGCACCGGACCCGCCACCGTTGGCGCGCTGGACGGCGCAGCTGGACCTGGCCGTGGTGCTGCATGCCCGCGGCGACGCGGGTGCCGGCGCCGCGCTGGCCGCGGCCGATGCCCTGCGGCCGTCGGCTCTGCCGGCCGGTCACTCCTTGAACGCGATGCGGCGTGAGCTGTCGGCGCTGCCGCCCGAGGCGGCTCGGCGCGCGGGCCTGGGGCGGCTGTGACGGGATGGCGGGTCGGTCCGCGGGCGGCCACTTGAGCAAGGTCAAGCCAATCGGGCCAGTCTGACCGGAACATCAGGCCATGTCCCGCCCCTGGCACGCGCTGTCCCCGACCGAAACCCTGGAAAGCCTGCAGACGGATGCCGCGACGGGGCTCGCGGCCGCGCAGGCTCGACGCCGCCTGGCGGACCACGGGCCGAACGCCCTGCCCGAAGCACCGCCCAAGCCCTGGTGGCGCACGCTGCTGCGCCAGTTCGCCAGCCCGCTGATCGTCATCCTGTTCGTGGCCGCCGGCCTGGCGGTGATGCTGGGCCACGTGGGGGATGCCGCGGTGATCCTGGCCGTGGTGTTGGTCAACGCGCTGATCGGCACGGTGCAGGAAGGGCGCGCCGAGAAGTCCATGGGCGCGCTGCGGCGGCTGGCCGAACTGCACGCCCGTGTGCGCCGCGACGGGCGCGAGCTGGACCTGCCGGCGCGCGACCTGGTGCCCGGCGACGTCCTGCTGCTGGCCGCCGGTGACGCCGTGGGTGCCGACGCGCGGCTGCTGACCGTGGCGCAGCTGCAGACCGCCGAAGCGGCGCTGACCGGCGAGTCCGTGCCCGTGACCAAGGCCGTGGCGGCCCAGCCCGAGGCCACCGGCCTGGCCGACCGCCACGGCATGGTCTATGCCGGCACACACGTGGCCGCCGGGCGCGCCGAGGCGGTGGTCGTGGCCACCGGCGTGCACACCGAGGTCGGGCAGATCGCCGGGCTGACCACCCGCGCCCAGGAACCGCCGACCCCGCTGGAGCAGCGCATCGCGCAGTTCGGCCGCTGGCTGGTCGGCGCGGCACTGGTGCTCTTTGCCGGGGTGATGGCCCTGGGCCTGTGGCGTGGGCTGCCGCTGGCCGACGTGCTGATGGTCGCGATCAGCCAGATGGTGTCGATGGTGCCCGAGGGCCTGCCGGTGGCGATGACGATCGCGCTGGCCGTGGGCATGCAGCGCATGGCCGCGCGCGGCGCCATCATCCGTCGCCTGTCGGCGGTGGAGACGCTGGGTTCCACCACCGTGATCTGCAGCGACAAGACCGGCACGCTGACGCGCAACCAGATGACGGCCGTCGCGCTGTGGCTGCCGGGCCAGTGTGGGCCCGGACGCGAGGTGACGGTGGATGGCATCGGCTACGCGCCTTCCGGGGCCCTGCACGGCGCGGCGGCCGACGACCCGGCGCTGCACGCGCTGCTGCGCGCGGCCGCACTGTGCAACGACGCCGAACTGCTGCCGCCCGATGGCGAGCGCACCGACTGGACCGTGCTCGGCGACCCCACCGAAGGCGCGCTGCGCGTGCTGGCCGCCAAGGCCGGGCTGGACCTCGCGGCGCTGGCCGCGGCCGCCCCGCGCGAGGCGGAACTGCCGTTCGACGCCGACAGCAAGCTCATGGCCACCCGCCACCGGCTCACCGACGCACGGGCCGTGGCACCGCGCCGGGTCTGGATCAAGGGCGCGCCCGAGGCCGTGCTGCGACTGACCCTGCCGCGCGACGGGGCCGCAGCCGTGCAGGCTGCGAAGGCGGCTGCCGAAGCGATGGCGCAGCGCGCGCTGCGCGTACTGGCGGTGGCGGAGATCGACGACGACCCCTTGGAACCCGTGGCCGGCTTCGACGCGCTGGCTGGTCGGGCGCAGCTGCTCGGCCTGGTGGGCCAGATCGATCCGCCGCGCGACGAGGTGCGCGACGCCGTGGCCGAGTGTCATGGCGCCGGCATGCGCGTGATCATGGTCACCGGCGACCACAAGCTCACCGGCCTGGCCATCGCGCGCGAACTGGGCATCGCGCGCGAGGGCGACACGGCGCTGGATGGCAGCGAGCTCGAGCGCCTGGGGGAGGCGGAACTGCGCGAGGCCCTGCCGCGCGTGGCCGTCTTTGCCCGCGTGCAGCCCGCGCAGAAGCTGCGCATCGTCGAGGCGCTGCAGGCCGGCGGCGAGGTGGTGGCGATGACCGGCGACGGCGTCAACGACGCGCCGGCACTGGCGCGTGCCGACGTTGGCGTGGCCATGGGCATCACCGGCACCGAGGTGGCCAAGAGCGCGGCCAAGATCGTCATCACCGACGACGACTTCGGCACCATCGTCGATGCGGTGGAGCAGGGCAGGGTGGTCTATGCCAACCTGAAGAAGGTCATCCTGTACCTGTTCGCCACCTCGCTGGCGGAGGTGGTGGTGCTGCTGGGGGCGCTGATCGTGGGCCTGCCGCTGCCGCTGGTGGCGGTGCAGATCCTGTGGATCAACATCGTCACCGAGGGCACGGTGACGGTGAACCTGGTGATGGACCCGCCCGACGGCGACGAGATGAAGCGACGCCCGGTGGACCGGGATGACCGCCTGCTGGATGCCGGCATGCTGCGCCGCGTGGCGCTGATGACGCCGATGATCGCCGCCGTGACCCTGGGCTGGTTCGCCTGGCGCCAGGGCCAGGGCCTGCCGCTGGAGGTGGTGCGCACCGAGACCTTCACGGTGCTGGCCATGTGCCAGTGGTTCAACGTGCTGAGCTGCCAGTCGGCCACGCGCTCGGCACTTCGGCTGGGCCTGCTGCAGAACCCCTGGCTGCTCGGCGGGCTGACGCTCTCGATCGCGCTGCAGGCCCTTGTGGTCTACGCGCCGTTCATGAACGATCTGTTCCACACCGTGCCGCTGGCGCCGTCGGCGCTGCTGCCGCTGGTGGGCCTGGCCAGCATGGTGCTCTGGGCCGAGGAAGCGCGCAAGCTGCTGGCGCGCGCGGTCGGAGCCCGGTCATGACCGGTGCGCTGCTGCAGTTCGGCCTGTGCGCGCTGTTGATCGCGCGTGCCGGCTGGACGCTGAGCCATAGCGCCGACCGGCTGGCGGCCATCCAAGGCTGGGGCCGCGGCTGGGTGGGGCTGGCACTGCTGGGCACGGTGACCTCTCTGCCGGAGCTGGCCTCGGGCATCAGCGCGGTGGCGGTGGTCGGTGCACCCAACCTGGCGGTGGGCAACGCGCTGGGCGCCTGCGTGGTCAACCTCGGCTTCCTGGTGGTGGTGGATGCCTTGCAGCGCGACCAGCCGATGTACCGCGCCGCCGCGGCCACCCATGTGCTGTCGGCAGCCTTCGGCGTGGTGCTGCTGGGCCTCGCGGCACTGGCGATGCTGGCCGGGACCAGCGCGCCGACGGTGATGAACCTGGGCCTGGCCAGCCCGCTGCTGCTAGGTGGCTACCTGCTGGCGCTGCGCAGCGTGCAGGCGCAGGGCGCGGCGACGGACGCGGACGCGGACGCCGCGGCGGGTGCAGCCGACGACCCCGAGCGCCAGCGCGAGATCCGCCGGGAATGGCAGCGCTTTGCCATCGCCGCCGCCGTGGTGCTGGCCGCCGGCAGTGCCTTGCCTTACGCGGCCGACCGCGTGGCCGAGGCCGCCGGCTGGTCGCGCAGCTTTGTCGGCACCGTGTTCATGGCCGTGGCCACCACGCTGCCGGAAATGGCGGTCACGCTGGGCGCGCTGCGCCTGGGCGCGCTGGACCTGGCCATCGGCAACCTGCTGGGCAGCAACCTGTTCAACGTCACCATCCTGGCGGTGGACGATCTGTTCCACCCCGGTGGCCCGCTGCTGGCGGCCGTGGCGCCGGTGCACGTGGGCACCGCGGTGACGGCGATGACGATGGCCGGCGGCGTGCTCGTGGGCCTGGTGATGCGGCCCCAGGGCCGCGTGCTGCGGGTGCTGAGCTGGGTCAGCGTCGGCCTGCTGGCCGGTGTGCTGGTCAACGCGCTGCTGCTGGCGTTGGCCGGGGACAGCGGCTGATCAGGCCTCGGGTGCCAAGGCCAGGCCGATGCCGGTGATGCGGCTCCGGTCCAGTTCGCGCACGAACAGCGTAGCCGTGCCCAGGGCCACGCGGTCGCCGACCACCGGCGGGCGGCCGATGGCGGTGGCCATCCAGTCGTCCAGGCGTGCGTCGGCAGGTTCGGGTGCGGTCAGGCCATAGAACTGGCAGATGGCGTCTACCGGCAGCCGTGGGTCGAGCGCAAAGTCGCCGAAGGCCAGGCGTGCACGGGCCGTGTCGTCGCGGTCGGGCAGGGCCACGCCCAGCCGGCGCGCGACCCAGCCGATGGTCGAACCCTGCAGCAGCAGCGACACCAGCACGACGACGAAGGCGGTGTTGAACAGCAGCTGCGCCTGCGGCACGCCGGCCAGCAGCGGGAACAGCGCCAGCACGATGGGCACGGCGCCACGCAGGCCGACCCAGGCGATGAAGGCGGTCTCGGCCCGCGTGAAGCGGAACGGCCACAGGCAGAGCCACACCGCCGCCGGCCGGGCGACGAAGATCAGCACCGCGGCCAATGCCAGGCTGGGCCCGAGCGCCGGCAGCAGGTCGGTCGGTGTGACCAGCAGGCCCAGCAGCAGGAACATGCCCGCCTGCGCCAGCCAGGCGTAGCCATCCATCGCGGCCAGCGTCGGCGCCGTCTCGTCGGCCGCGCGGTTGGCCACGATCATGCCGAACAGGTAGGCCGCCAGGAAGCCCGAGCCGTCCAGCGTGCCGGTGGCGGCGAACACGCTCAGGCCGCCGGCCATCAGCAGCAGCGCCAGGATGCCGCCACCGGCATCCCGTGCGGCGATGCGGCGCAGCAGCGCCGCCATCAGCCAGCCGCCGGCCAGGCCCATCAGCGCACCCCAGCCGAACTGCGCCACGAAGGTCGTCAGCACCTCGGCGCCCGGTGCCTGCCCCTGGGCCAGCGCGGTGATCAGGCCGATGCAGGCCACCGTGAGGTAGATGGCCATCGGGTCGTTGACGCCGGATTCGATCTCCAGCGTGGTGGCCACGCGTTCGTTGAGCGTGACGCCCGAGCGCGTGAGCAGAGAGAACACCGCCGCGGCGTCGGTGGAGCCGACAATCGCGCCCAGCAGCAGCGCGGTGGCCCAGTCCAGGCCCAGCAGCAGCATCGCCGCCAGCCCGGTGAGCAGGGCGCTGATCACCACCCCCAGCGTGGCCAGCAGCGCTGCCGGCTTCAGGCCGGTGCGGAAGGTGGCGAAGGTGGTGCGCAGGCCACCGTCGAGCAGGATCACCGCCAGCGCCACGTTGCCGACCCAGAACACCAGCACGTAGTTGTCGAAGCGCAGGCCGCCAGGGCCGTCCTCGCCGGCGACGATGCCGGCGAGCAGGAACACGAGCAGGAAAGAGAACCCGATGCGTGCCGAGAACAGCCCCGCCAGCACGCTGGTGAAGACCAGCGCGGCGGCGGCCAGCAGCGGCACGTTGACGAAATCCATGCCCCGAGTATCGGGGCCGACGGCGCGACCCGCGGTGCCGCGGGGCGATCAGGCGGGGGCGCGCCGCCGGCGCCGCCGGCGCTTGAGCCAGACGCCGATCGTCCAGGCCAGGTGCACCAGCGCCCAGGCGGCGATGCCGCCGACCACCGCGAACACCAGCAGGCCCAGGAACAGCGGCTTGCCGATGGCCTTGGCCTTGTCCAGCCAGCCGTGGCCGGGGCCGTCGACGGAGTCGGTGCTGGCCGCGGTGGCCAGCGTTTCAGCGGCTTCCGGCTGGGCTTCCTGGCCGAGGATCCAGCTGCCGGTCTGGTAGGCGGCCACGCCGATGGGCGCGTAGGTCAGCGGGTTGGACACCAGCGTGGAGAAGGCCGCCACCGGCAGGTTGGCCCGCAGGATCAGCGCGAACACCGCCGCGCCGGCGATCTGCAGCACCGGGATCAGGAAGCCGAAAAACACGCCGATGCCGGCGCCCATGGCCACGCGGCGGCGGTTCAGGTGCCACAACCAGGGGCGGCGCAGCAGCGGCCCCATCCAGCGCAGGCCGGGGTGGGCTTTGAGCGTCTCTTCGGTGGGGAGCTTGGCCCGGATCCAGTCGCGCATAAGCAGGCATGATGCCAGCCTGTGATGACCCCGATCGTCGGATGACCGGATGAGTGATCCGGCAGATCAGATTTCCAACGCCCGCCGCCTGGCCGGGGCCCTGGCCAGCGCGGTGGCGGCCGGGGCCGCCGCGGCCCTGGCGCCCGATGGCCTGCGCGGCGCCATGGCCCTGCTGGCCGGCGTGGCCGGGCTGTGGCTGACGCGCGCGCTGCCGCTGCCGGTGACGGCGCTGGTGGTGCCGGTGGCGGCCATCGCCGGCGGACTGGCTACTCCCGCGCAGGCGCTGGCGCCGTTCGCCAACCCGGTGATCTTTCTGTTCCTGGGCGGCTTCGCCCTCGCCGCCGCGCTGCAGCAGCAGGGTCTGGACGTGGCCCTGGCCGCCCGCGTGAAGCGCCTGGCCGGCGGCCGCCGTCTGGGCAGCGTGCTGCTGCTGGCCGGGCTGACCGCGCTGCTGTCGATGTGGATGAGCAACACCGCCACCACGGCGATGGTGCTGCCGCTGGCGCTGGGCCTGCTGGCCGATCAGGGCCGTGACGGTGGCGGTGGGACGATCGGTGAGCGCGAGCGCGTCTTCGTGCTGCTGGCGGTCGCCTACAGCGCCAGCATCGGCGGCATGGCCACGCTGGTGGGCAGCCCGCCGAACGCCATCGCCTCGGCGCAGGCCGGCATCGGCTTCGCGCAGTGGCTGGCCTACGGTCTGCCAGCGGCACTGCTGGCCTGGCCGCTGATGCTGGCGCTGCTGGCCTGGCGGTTGAAGCCGCAGCTGCGCGGCCGGTTGGCCGTGTCGCCGGCGCCGCCAGAGGATCGCGTGACTTGGGTCTGGACACCCGGGCGGCGGGCCACCGTGGCCGTGTTCCTGCTCACCGTGGCCGGATGGCTGCTTGGTGCGCCGCTGGCCGGGGCGCTCGGCCTGAACGCCGACACCGATGCCCTGGTGGCGCTGGCGGCCCTGGTGGCGCTGGTGGCCAGCGGTGCGCTGGACTGGCGCGCGCTGGAGCGCAGCGCGCCCTGGGGCGTGCTGCTGCTGTTCGGCGGCGGGTTGTCGCTGTCGGCGCTGATGCAGGCCAGCGGCGCGAGTGCCCACCTGGCCGCGCTGCTGTTCGACGCCGTGGCGGGCTGGCCGGCGTGGCTGCTGCTGACGGCGGTGATCGCCTTCGTCGTCTTCCTGACTGAAATCGTCAGCAACACCGCCAGCGCGGCCCTGCTGCTGCCGGTGCTGCTGCCGCTGGCGGCGGAACTCGGCCTGCCGGCCGCCGGCACGGCCGCGGCGGTGGCGCTGGCGGCGTCCTGTGCCTTCATGCTGCCCGTGGCCACGCCGCCCAACGCGCTGGTCTACGCCACCGACCAGGTGCCGGCGGCGCAGATGCTGCGCCAGGGCTTGTGGCTCAATGGGCTGGCCATCGGGTTGATCACGGCGATGGCGGGGTGGCTGTGGACCTGACGCTGACCGGGGCGGCCACCGCGCTGGGCGGGCTGGGCCTGTTCCTGCTGGGCATGACCATGATGTCCGACGGCCTGAAGCTGGCCGCCGGTGCGGCGCTGGAGCGCATCCTGGCCGCGGCCACGCGCACGCGCTGGCACGGCCTGGGCTCCGGCGTGCTGGTGACCGCGATGGTGCAGTCGTCCACCGCGGTCACGGTGGCCACCATCGGCTTCGTCAATGCCGGGCTGCTGGCGCTGGGGCCGTCGCTGTGGGTGCTGTTCGGTGCCAACGTGGGCACCACGATGACCGGCTGGATCGTCGCCCTGGTGGGGCTGCGCTTCAAGATCGAGGCGCTGGCGCTGCCGCTGATCGGCGTCGGCGTGCTGCTGCGCATGACCGGCGCGGGCACGCGGCGGGCGCCCGTGGGTGATGCAGTGGCCGGGTTCGGGCTGCTGTTCCTGGGCATCGCGCTGCTGCAGCAGGCCTTCGGCGCGCTGTCGGGCGACACTCTGCTGCCGGCCGGCGACGGTGTGGGCGCGGTGCTGCTGCAGGTGGGCGCGGGACTGCTGATGACGGTGCTGACGCAGTCCTCCAGCGCGGCGATGGCGATCACGCTGACGGCGGCCCAGGGCGGGCTGCTGAGCGCGCAGTCGGCTGCGGCGGTGATCATCGGCGCCAACGTGGGCACCACGGTGACGGCGCTGATGGCCACCGTGGGCGCGACGCCGAATGCGCGCCGCGCGGCGCTGGCGCACGTGGCCTTCAACGTGGTCACGGCGGCGGTGGCGCTGGCGATGCTGCCGTGGATGGTCGACGCGATCGCCGTGCTGCGGGCCTGGTTGGGGTTGCCGCCGGATCCCGCGGCGCGGCTGGCCCTGTTCCACACGGCGTTCAATGTCTTCGGGGTGCTGCTGATGTGGCCCCTGGCCACGCCGCTGACGCACTGGCTGCAGCGGCGCTTCCGCAGCGCCGAGGAGGACGAGTCACGCCCACGGTTCCTGGACGAAAACGTGCTGCCGGTGCCCGAGCTGGCGCTGCAGGCGCTGGCGCAGGAGATCGCCCGTGTCGGTGGCCTGGCCCGGCGGACGGCGGCGTCAGCGCTGGCGGGTGCGCCTGGGTCGGCCGTGGCGCGCGAGCGCGACACCGTGCAGCAGCTCGATGCAGTGGTGGAGCGCTTCATCGAGCGCCTGTCCCGCGCCGCGCTGCCCCCGGCTGCCGCGCGCGACCTGGCGCGCTGGCTGCGCGTGCTGCGCTACCACGAGACCGCGGCCGAGCAGGCGGTGCTGGCGGCGCAGGCGGGTGCCGGCGCAGATGCGGCGCTGCCCGAGGCGCCGCGCGCAGCGGCGGCGGCGTTTGTCGGCCAGGCCCATGCACTGCTCGCGGCCTGCGGCGCCAGCGACGGGGCCGTGGCCGACCGGATCGCCACGGCTGTCGAACGGGCCGAGGTCTCATACCAGGCCTTCAAGGCGGCCCTGCTGGACGCCGGCGCCACCGGCGCGATGCCGATCGATGCGATGGAAGCGGCGCTGGCCCGCGCCAGCGCGCTGCGGCGGGCCCTGGACCAGGCGGCCAAGGCGGCCCGGCTCAGCGCCGCGCCTGCCCCCGCAGCGTCGTGACCACCACGGTGACCACCGTCAGCGGCAGCACGAAGCCGAGCATGGCGCCGTTGAAGGCCTGCAGCAGGTCGGGCGACTGGCGCGCCTGCAGCACCTGGTAGGCCATGTAGGCGGCGTAGTAGGCCAGGAACAGCCCGCCTTCCCAGCGCGCCACCTCGCGCCCGGTGAGGAAGATAGGCAGGCAGGCCACCAGCGCGGCCAGCATGACCCAGAGGTCGAAGTGCATCACCGACGCCGGCACCGGCAGCCCGCCGGCACCGGCAAAGGCCGCGGCCAGCCCGCCCAGGCCGATGACCCCCAGCAGGTTGAACACGCAGCTGCCGACGACGTTGCCCACCGCGATGTCGCGCTCGCCCTTCAGCGCCGCGGCCACCGAGGCCGCGACCTCGGGTAGCGAGGTGCCGATGGCGACGATCGTCAGGCCGATCATCACCTCGCTGACGCCGAAGGCGCGCGCGAAGCTGACCGCGGCGCGCACCATGGCCTCCGACCCCCCGGCCAGCAGCGCCAGGCCGGCCAGCAGCAGCGCCACGTTGAGCAGGCGGGAACCACCGCCGGCACGCTCCGCATCGTGGGCCGCATAGTCGCCGGCCTCCACGCCCTGGGCCCGCGACTGGCGCACCAGAAACACCGTGTAGGCCAGCAGCAGGCCGAACAGCAGCGCCGCATCGAAGGTGCCGATGTTGCCGTCCAGGGCCACCACCATGACCAGCAATGCTGCGCCGATCATGATCGGCACCTCCTGGCGGATGACCTGCAGGTGCACGGCCAGCGGCGCGATCAGCGCGGCCAGCCCGAGGATGAACAGCACGTTGAAGACGTTGCTGCCCACGGCGTTGCCCAGGGCGAGGCCGGTCTGGCCATTGAGCACCGCGCCGACCGACACCGTCATCTCCGGCGCACTGGTGCCGAAGGCGACGATGGTCAGGCCCACCACCAGCGGCGAGATGCCGAAGGACAGGGCGAGCCGCGAGGCCCCGCGCACCAGCAGTTCGGCACCGGCCACCAGGGCCACGAGGCCGCCGATGAAGAGCAGGGCGTTGGTGAGCATCAGGCGGCGCCGTCGCGCGGTGCGCCGGCCAGCGGCAACTGCGCGCGCAGCGCGGCGATCTCGCTGCGCAGCGCCCGCACTTCGCTGTGCAGGTCGGCCTCGATGTGCTGGCGGGCGTCGTCCACGGCGGCGAGGGTCTCGGTCTTGTCGGCCTCGGCAAAGCTCTGCATGGCGCTGACGATAACGCCGATGAACAGGTTCAGCATCGTGAACGTGGCCATCAGGATGAAGGGCACGAAGAAGGTCCAGGCATAGGGGTAGAGCTCCATGACCGGCCGCACGATGCCCATCGACCAGCTCTCCAGCGTCATCACCTGGAACAGCGTGTACAGCGAACGGCCCAGGGTGCCGAACCAGTCCGGGAAGTCGGCGCCGAAGAGCTTGGTGGCGATGACCGCGAAGACGTAGAACAGCAGCCCGAGCACTGCGGCGATGGACGACAGGCCCGGGATGGCCGCCAGCAGCCCGCCGACCACGCGCCGCATCGACGGCACGATGGTGAGGATGCGCAGCACCCGCAGCACGCGCAGCGCCCGCAGCACGGCGAACGGGCCGCTGGCCGGCACCAGCGCGATGGCCACCACGGCGAGGTCGAACAGGCTCCACGGGTCGCGGAAGAAGGCACCACGGTGGGCGACGAGCCGCAGCGCGATCTCGACCACGAAGACGCCGAGGATGGCCTTGTCCAGCGCCAGCAGCACCGGGCCCCAGGCCTGCATGGCTGCCGCCGAGGTCTCGAGCCCGAGGATGACGGCGTTGACGATGATCAGCGCGAGCACGCTGTGCTGCACCCAGGGTTGGCTCAGCCACGCCTGCAGGCGGGTGGGCGGGGGCAGGTCGGGGGTGGTCGGCGGTGGGTTGGGCATGGTCGGCGCAGGCCGGATTCGGGCAGCCGGGGATTCTGCCAACGGCGGGATGGCCGGTGTCGGATCAGGGCTTGGGCAGGGTCTGGACGGCCCGCGGGGGGGGCGCTGGCCAGGCCCCGGTTCAGGGGGAGTAAGGGCTTCGTCAGGCCGTGGACCGACAGTCCCGCCCATCGGCCCAGTTCGGGGTCTCGTGCGGGTTCGCCGCCGCGGGGCACCGACCGCGGCAGCGAACCTGAGCAGGAGACACGATGTCCGACACCGCCGAGACCAAGCTCTACGAACCGCCCGCGGCCCTGGCCGGCCAGGCCCATGTGTCCGGCAGGGCCGCCTACGACAAGCTCGTCGCCGAGGCCGAGGCCGACTACGAAGGCTACTGGGCCCGCCTGGCCCGCGAGCTGGTCACCTGGAAGACGCCGTTCACGCAGGTGCTGGACCAGAGCGATGCGCCGTTCTTCAAGTGGTTCGCCGACGGCACGCTCAACGTGTCCTACAACTGCCTGGACCGCAACATCGAGCGCGGCCTGGGCGACAAGACCGCCATTGTCTTCGAGGCCGACGACGGTGCCGTCACCAAGGTCACCTACAGCGAACTGCTGGCCCGCGTGGGCAAGCTGGCCAACGCGCTGAAGGCGCGTGGCGTGAAGAAGGGCGACCGCGTCGTCATCTACATGCCCATGAGCATCGAGGGCGTGGTGGCGATGCAGGCCTGCGCGCGCATCGGGGCCACGCACTCCGTGGTCTTCGGCGGCTTTTCCGCGCAGAGCCTGCGCGACCGCATCGAGGACGCCGGCGCGGTGATGGTCATCACCGCCGACGAGCAGGCCCGCGGCGGCAAGCACCTGCCGCTGAAGTCCATCGTCGACGAGGCGCTGGCCATGCCCGGCACCGGCAGCATCAAGGACGTCATCGTCTACAAGCGCACCGGCGGCAACATCGCCTGGAAGGACGGCCGCGACCTCTGGCTGCACGAGCTGTCGGCCGCCGCCCCAGAGCACTGCGAGCCGGAGTGGGTGGGTGCCGAGCACCCCCTGTTCCTGCTCTACACCAGCGGCTCCACCGGCAAGCCCAAGGGCGTGCAGCACAGCACCGGCGGCTACCTGCTGCATGCGGCGCTGACCACCAAGTGGACCTTCGACCTCAAGCCCGACGATGTGTTCTGGTGCACCGCCGACATCGGCTGGGTCACCGGCCACACCTACATCACCTACGGCCCGCTGGCCCTGGGCGGCACCGAGATCGTCTTCGAGGGTGTGCCCACGTATCCTGACGCCGGCCGCTTCTGGAAGATGATCGAGCGGCACAAGGTCACCATCTTCTACACCGCGCCCACCGCCATCCGCAGCCTGATCAAGGCCGCCGAGGCCAACGACGCCGTGCACCCGAAGAGCTTCGACCTGAGCAGCCTGCGCATCCTGGGCTCGGTGGGCGAGCCCATCAACCCGGCGGCCTGGGAGTGGTACCACCTGCACGTGGGCGGTGGCCGCTGCCCCATCGTCGACACCTTCTGGCAGACCGAGACTGGCGGCCACATGATCACGCCGCTGCCGGGCGCCACGACGCTGGTGCCGGGGTCGTGCACGCTGCCGTTCCCCGGCATCACCGCTGCCATCGTCGACGAGACCGGCAACGACGTGCCCAACGGGCAGGGCGGCATCCTGGTCGTCAAGAAGCCCTGGCCGAGCATGATCCGCACGATCTACGGCGATCCGGAGCGCTTCAAGAAGAGCTACTACCCGCCGGAGCTCAAGGGCTACTACCTGGCCGGCGACGGTGCCATTCGCGACGAGAAGACCGGCTACTTCACGATCACCGGCCGCATCGACGACGTGCTCAACGTGTCGGGCCACCGCATGGGCACGATGGAGATCGAATCGGCGCTGGTCAGCTGCACCGACCTGGTGGCCGAGGCCGCCGTGGTGGGTCGCCCCGACGAGACCACCGGCGAGGCCATCTGCGCTTTCGTCGTGCTCAAGCGCCCGCGCCCCACGGGCGACGAGGCCAAGGCGATCGCCAAGCAGCTGCGCGACTGGGTCGGCAAGGAGATCGGCCCGATCGCCAAGCCCAAGGACATCCGCTTCGGCGACAACCTGCCCAAGACCCGCAGCGGCAAGATCATGCGCCGCCTGCTGCGCTCGCTGGCCAAGGGCGAGGCGATCACTCAGGACACGTCCACGCTTGAGAACCCGGCGATCCTGGATCAGTTGGCCCAGACCAACTGATCCACGCCGCGCGCGAGCGCGGTGCGCCGCAAGGCGCCGCAGATCGGCGGGGACGGGGTTCACTCGCATCGCAAAGCGATGTGGGTGAACACCGGAATGCGGCCATCCTCGACCCGCTTGCCCAGACGAACCGACGGAAACGGTGGCCGATGGCGTTCCAGGGTCATGCCGCACCCGCAGACGTGATGGTCTGTCGCGCCGGCTGCAGGGGGCGATGCGCAGAGCGTGATAGGCCGAGGCCGAACCACCCGGGTGCCACACACCCGGCGTGGCGTGGTGTCAGGCGTCGCCCTGTGCCACCTTGGCCGCGTAGTCGTCCATCGTGATCAGCCCGCCCAGGGCCGTTGCCTTGCCCTGGTCCTTGGCTGGCAGGGCGTCCTGCACGAGGTCGATCCGCTTCCAGGCCGGCACCGGTGTTTCGCAGTGCGCCTGCGGCACGTACTTCGAGCCCTCCACCTTCACCCGTCGGTGCACGTATCGCGGACAGTTGAGCCAGATGCGTTCGATGTCGGTGCGGACCAGGAACTGGGCCTCGGGGTAGCCGGCCATCAACCCGGGGTCGCGCTCGATCCGGGCCTTGCCCTGCACGCGCAGGCGGTTGGGTGTGTCGAAGTCGATGAACAGGAAGCCGACCTCGGCCGTGGCCGCGAGGTTGCCCATCGAGAAGAACATGCCGTTGCCGTCGTAGGACGGAAACAGAAGCGTGCGGTCGTCCAGCGCGCGGCAGAAGCCCGGCAGCCCACCCTTGTAGGACACGGTCGGCCGGCCCAGGTGGTCCACCGTGGCCAGGAAGAACATGTCCAGACCTTCGATGAAGGCCTTCTCGTGCGGCTCGAGGGCGCCGTGCACGATGCCGCCTTCCATCAGGTCGGCCATGCGCCGGCTGTCGAACTCGTCCTGCAGCGCGCGGTGGTGGTCGGAGTAGATCGCACTCATGGTTGAACCTCGCCGGCGTCGTCCAGCGCGGCGGCGGCCGCAGGCGACACCACGCGGTCGCCGCGCGCCTTGTTCAGCCACAGCCGCGTCACGTCCGGCCGGGCATAGTGGCCGGCCGGGTCGGCGGCGGCCTTGGCCAGCGCGATCATGCCCAGGTCGATGTCGGCGTAGACGATGCCCTCGGTGTTCTCGGGTAGCGGCTCGTGCATCAGCTGGCCGTCGGGTGCGTAGATGGCGCTGAAGCCACCGCCGGCCAGAAGCAACTGGCGCTTGGTGGCGTCGTCGCCGCACAGCTGCTCCACCATCTCGGCACTGACCGTGGCGCAGGGTGCGATCACGAAGCAGCCGCCCTCGACGGCGTAGACGCGGCTCGCGGCGTTGTTCACCTCAGGCCCGAGCGCGTAGGCGCCGCCCCGGTAGAGCGAGAAGCTGGGCCAGGCGGCGATGTGGACCTGCTCGTCCTGCGCGTACATCGCGTACTTGGACAAGGGCTGCAGGTGCTCCCAGCAGCACAGCGCACCGACGCGGCCCAGCGGCGTGTCGCACACCGCCAGGTCGCTGCCATCGCCTTCGCCGAAGACCGTGCGCTCCACGTGCGTGGGCTTGAGCTTGCGGCGCTGCGCAATGGTCTGGCCGTCGGCGCCGATGATCCACTGGCCCATGTAGAGGCTGCCGCCGGCCTTCTCGCTGTGGCCCATGACCACCATGATGCGGTGCTGCCGCGCGGCGTCGGCCAGGCGCTGTGCCGCCGGGCTGCCATAGACCAGGCTGTTGTCGTGGTAGCGCTGCACGAACTGCATGCCCCAGGCCGGCGAATCCAGCCAGATGTGCCACGGGTAGCCAGGCAGCCAGGTTTCCGGGAAGGCGATCAGCTGCGCGCCCTGGCCGGCCGCTTCGGCGATCAGGCCGATGGCCTTGTCGATGCCGGCGTCCAGGTCCAGGAAGGCGGGGGCGGCCTGCACGGCAGCCGCGCGGAATCGGGGATGGGTGGGGGGCATGGGGTTCTCCGTTGAACGAGGCCCGATGCTGGCGCGCGGTGGCCGGCGTGGCTTGACTGAGGGTCGCGCCGGGCTTGATCCACGGGCCCAGCCGGCCAGGCTGGCACTGGTGTGCATTAGCCGGGACCCGTATGCTGCGACGCATGGCGCAGCAACTGCTCACCACCGCCAGCGTGCCCGAGGCCGACCGTACGGCCTACTGGATCGACGCCGTGTGCGACGCCTACGTGCAGCTGGAATGCGAGCCGCTCGGTGGCCACCACGGCATCGACGGCGAGATCCGCCTGGGTCACCTGTCGACGCTGCAGCTCTCCCAGGTGACCGCCAGTGCGCAGCACGTGCGACGGACCCGGGGCCAGATCGCTCGCGCCAGCGAGGACTTCTTCCTCGTCAGCATCCAGACCCAGGGCCGGGGCGAGGTGCACCAGGACGGGCGCCGGGCCGGGCTGGCCCCGGGGGACTTCGCGCTCTACGACAGCACGCGTCCCTACGACCTGGTCTTCGGTGCCGACTTCCAGCAGATCGTGCTGCGGCTGCCGGGGCCTGCGTTGCGTGCCGAACTGCGCGGCACCGAGCGCCTGACGGCGCAGGCGGTGTCGGGCCGGCGCGGCGCCGGGCACCTGATGATCGAGATGATCCGGACGCTGGCGCAGGACATCGACACCCTCGAGCCGGCCTCGGCCGCCGCCGTGGCGCACAGCGTCACGCAGATCCTGGTGGCGGGCTTGCGCACGCTGCCGCAGGCGCAGCCGGCACCGGTGTCGTCGCTCACGGCCTTACACCGGGCGCAGATCAAGGCCTTCGTGCGCGACCACCTGGGCGAGCCCGGGCTCGATGTCCAGCGCATCGCTTCGGCGCTGCGCCTGTCCCCCAGCAGCGTGCACCGGGTCTTCGCCGGCGAGCCCTGCAGCGTCAGCGAGTGGATCTGGGGGCAACGGCTCGACCGGCTGGCCCGCGACCTGTGCGACCCGGCGTTGCGCCAGCGCAGCGTCAGCGCGCTGGGCTTCGCCCTCGGGTTCAACGACGCGGCCCACCTGAGCCGTGCCTTCCGCTTGCGCTTCGGCTGTTCGCCCCGCGAGCACCGGGCGCGCCACCTGCCGCCGGCTTGAACGCCGGCGTGGCGGTGCGCCGGGCCTACTCCAGCACCACCGCCGTGCCGCTGGCCGACACCATCAGCATGCCGTTGCCCTGGCCCAGCACCTCGTAGTCCAGGTCCACGCCGACCACGGCGTTGGCGCCCAGGGCCTGGGCGCGCTCCTGCAGTTCGGTCAGCGCGATGTCGCGCGCCCGTTGCAGTTCCTTCTCATAGGTGGCCGAACGCCCGCCGACCAGGTCGCGGATGCCGGCGAACAGGTCCTTGAACAGGTTGGCGCCGAGGATGGCCTCGCCGGCGACGACGCCGCAGTAGCGGCTGATGCGGCGGCCCTCGATCTGCGGTGTGGTGGTCACGATCATCGGTGTGCTTCCCCTTCGTTTCCGTCGATCGAGCCCGCCCCGCGCCGGCCCGCATCGCGTAGAGTGTGCAGCAGGAGGACACGCATGGCATTCCTGCTGCTCGGGCTCGCCCTGCTGGCCCTGAAGTTTGCCGAGATCGGCCCGGTGGCCCAGTGGTCGTGGTGGGTGGTGCTTGCGCCATTCGGTCTGGCCGTGGCGTGGTGGGCCTACGCCGACAGCACGGGCCTCACCCAGCGCCGTGCCATCGCCAAGATGGACAAGCGCAAGGCCGAGCGCCGTCAACGTGACATGGAAGCGCTCGGCCTCGGCATCCAGCGCGACAAACGTACGCGTCGGGCGCCGGCGGCCTCGGCTGCGTCTACGCGGCCGGCAACGCCACGCCCAGCAGCGGCGCCGTCACCCGCACCGGCGCCACCGTCCCGTTTCGAGGACGAACCCGTGGCCACCCGCCGCGACCCTGAGCTCTGAAGCGTGCCACGCCGGCGGGCCGGCATTGCCCGCCCCCGGTGGCAGTCAGAAGTCCGTCGGTTCGTAGCGGTCGAGCACCGCGCCCACGCTGGCGCTGGCGGCATTGCGCGCGAACTTGCCCAGCACGCCACGCGTGTAGCGCGGGGTCGGGCGCTGCCAGGCGGACCGCCGGCGGGCGATCTCCTCGTCGGCCACGTTCAGCTGCAGCATCAGCTGGTGCGCGTCGATGGTGATCGAATCACCTTCCTGCACCAGCGCGATCAGGCCGCCTTCGTAGGCCTCGGGCGCCACGTGGCCCACGACCATGCCCCAGGTGCCGCCGCTGAAGCGGCCGTCGGTGATCAGGCCCACGCTCTCGCCCAGGCCCTGGCCGATCAGCGCGCCGGTGGGCGCCAGCATCTCCGGCATGCCCGGGCCGCCCTTGGGGCCCAGATAGCGCAGCACCATCACGTCGCCGGCGCTGATCTTGCCGGCCATGATGGCGGCGAGCGCGCTCTGCTCGTCGTCGAACACGCGTGCCGGGCCGGTGATGACCGGGTTCTTCAGCCCGGTGATCTTGGCCACGCAGCCCTCGGTGGCCAGGTTGCCCTTCAGGATCGCCAGGTGGCCCTGGGCGTACATCGGGTTGGTGACCGGGCGGATCACGTCCTGGTCGGCACGCAGCGCGGGCACGTCCTTGAGGTTCTCCGCCACGGTCTTGCCGGTGATCGTCATGCAGTCGCCGTGCATCAAACCGGCGTCCAGCAGCACCTTCATCACCGCCGGGATGCCGCCGGCGCGGTGCAGGTCGATGGCCAGGTACCTGCCGCTGGGCTTGAGGTCGCAGATCACCGGCACCTTTCGGCGCACGCGCTCGAAGTCGTCGATGGTCCAGTCCACCTCGGCCGCGTGGGCGATGGCCAGGAAGTGCAGCACCGCGTTCGTGCTGCCGCCGGTGGCCATGATCACGGCCACCGCGTTCTCGATGGCCTGCTTGGTGACGATGTCGCGCGGCTTCAGGTCGGCCTTCACCGCCTCCACCAGCACGCGTGCCGCTTCCTGCGTGTAGCCGACGATGGGGTCCTCCACGTTGGCCATCGTCGAGCTGAAGGGCAGGCTCATGCCCAGGGCCTCGAAGGCCGAACTCATGGTGTTGGCGGTGTACATGCCGCCGCAGCTGCCGCTGCCGGGGATGGCGCGGCGCTCGATCTGGCAGAAGTCCTCCTCGCTCATCTTGCCGGCGCTGAACTGGCCCACGGCCTCGAAGACGCTGACGATGTTGAGGTCCTGGCCCTTGTAGTGGCCCGGCAGGATGGTGCCGCCGTAGACGTAGATGGCCGGCACGTTGGCGCGCAGCATGCCCATCATGCCGCCGGGCATGTTCTTGTCGCAGCCGCCGATGACGAGCACGCCGTCCATCCACTGGCCGCCGACGCAGGTCTCCACGCAGTCGGCGATGACCTCGCGGCTCACCAGGCTGTACTTCATGCCCTCGGTGCCCATGGACATGCCGTCGCTGATGGTCGGCACGCCGAAGACCTGCGGGTTGGCACCGGCGGCCTTGAGGCCATCCACGGCCGCATCGGCCAGCTTCTGCAGGCCGGAGTTGCAGGGCGTGATGGTGCTGTGGCCGTTGGCCACGCCGATCATCGGCTTGCCGAAGTCGTTCTCGGTGTAGCCCATGCCGTAGTACATGGACCGGTTGGGCGCGCGGGCGACGCCTTCGGTGATGTTCTTCGAGCGGCGGTTGAATCCGGCCATGGCGGGTCTCCTGTCTAGCGTTCGCGTTGCGGGCGTCGGGCCGGCAGTATGGTCCGCGGCCGGGCCTGTGGTCCAATCGATTGACATAAGCCCATTGATAAGCTGCACGGATGATCGAACTCCGCCCCCTGCGCCAGTTCATCGCCGTGGCCGAGGAACTTCACTTCGGCCGCGCCGCCGAGCGCCTGCACATCAGTCAGCCGGCGTTGACGCAGGCCATCCAGCAGCTCGAGCTGCGGATGGGCGCTCCACTGCTCGAGCGCAGCCAGCGTCGCGTGTCGCTCAGCCCCGCCGGGGCGGCGCTCCTGCCCGAGTTGCGCCGGCTCATCGCCGCCGCTGACGCGCTGCCTGCCCAGGCGCAGGCCGCTGCGGCAGGGCAGGCGGGCCGGCTGCGGCTGGCCTTCGTCTCCAGCATCGCCTACGGCCCGCTGCCCGGCTGGCTTCGCAGCTTCCGCGAGGCCCGGCCCGGCGTGCAACTGGCACTGAGGGAGGCGACGCTGGACGTGCAGCTCGATGCCTTCGCCGCCGACCAGATCGACGCCGGCTTCGTGCTGCACGCCGAAGGCGCCGCCCCGCCGGGCCTGGCCGCGCGCCGCGTGCTGCGCGAGCCGCTGATGCTGGCACTGCCCGAGACGCATGCGCTGGCGCGCCAGGCGCGGCCGTCGTGGGCGGCGCTGTCGGCCGAGCCGCTGGTGATCTTTCCGCGGCGCATCGCGCCGTCGCTGTACGACGCCATCCTCGGGCACTACCGGGCGCGTGGCGCCACGCCCGTGATCGGCCAGGAGGCGATCCAGATGCAGACCATCGTCAACCTGGTCTCGGCCGGTATGGGCATCGCCTGGGTGCCGGCGTCGCTGACGCAACTGCAACGGCCAGGGGTGGTGTACCGGGCACCCGCGGGTGCGGTGCTGTCGTGCGAGACCAGCCTCGTGTGGCGCGAGCCGGCGCAGCCGGCGGTGCGCAGATTCGTCGACCACGTGGCGGCGGTGTCGGACACCATGAGCATGGCGCCGGCCGCCACGCCCCAGCGGCGACAATCCGCAGCCGTCACCCCGCAACCCCTGTCCAAGCCGCGACCCGCGTCGCGCCCCAGAAAGCTCGCCTGATGCTCGTGCATCCGCAGTTCGACCCCGTGGCCATCGCGCTCGGCCCGGTCCAGATCCACTGGTACGGCCTGACCTACCTGGTGGCCTTCGGCCTGTTCCTGTTCCTGGCCGTCAAGCGTGCCCAGAAACCCTGGTTCGCGCAGGCCGGCTGGACGCGGCGCGACGTGGAGGACCTGCTGTTCTGGGGTGTGGTCGGTGTCATCGTCGGCGGGCGCCTGGGTTACGCGCTGTTCTACAAGCCGGGCCACTACCTGAGCCACCCGCTGGAGATCCTGATGGTCTGGAAGGGCGGCATGTCCTTCCATGGCGGGTTGCTGGGCGTCATCGTGGCGCTGGCCCTGTTCGCGCGCAAGCTCGACCGGCCCTTCCTGCAGGTGGCCGACCTGGTGGCGCCCTGCGTGCCAACCGGCCTGGCCAGCGGGCGCATCGGCAACTTCATCAACGGCGAGCTCTGGGGCCGCGCCGCCGACCCGTCGCTGCCCTGGGCCATGGTCTTCCCGCAGGCGAACGACGGCATCGCGCGGCACCCGTCGCAGCTCTACCAGTTTGCGCTCGAGGGCCTGCTGCTGTTTGCGCTGCTGTGGTGGTACGGCGCGAAGCCGCGCGCCACGGGGCAGGTGTCCGGTGCCTTCCTGATGGGCTACGGCGTGTTCCGCTTCATCGCGGAATGGTTCCGCGAGCCCGACAGCTTCCTGGGCCTGCTGGCGCTGGGCATGAGCATGGGCCAGTGGCTGTGCCTGCCGATGATCGCGGCCGGCGCCGCGCTGTGGTGGTGGAGCGGGCGGCGCGGCAGCCTGCCGGCGACACAATAGGCCCATGCGACAGATCTTCCTCGACACGGAAACCACGGGCCTTTCCGCCGACAACGGCGACCGCCTGGTCGAGATCGGCCTCATCGAGATGGTGGACCGGCGCCTGACCGGTGACAACCGCCACTGGTACCTGAACCCCGAGCGCAGCAGCCACCCGGACGCGTTGCGTGTGCACGGCCTGACCGACGAGTTCCTGGCCGACAAGCCGAAGTTCGCCGACATCGTGCAGGAACTGCTGGACTACGTGGCCGACGCCGAACTCGTGATCCACAACGCCAGCTTCGACCTGGGGTTCCTGGACGCGGAACTGGCCCGCCTGGACCATCCGCCGCTGGCCAGCCGCTGCGCCGGCGTGGTGGACTCCCTGCAGATGGCGCGCGAGCTCTACCCCGGCCAGCGCGCCAGCCTGGACGCGCTGTGCAAGCGGCTGGAGGTCGACAACAGTTCACGCACGCTGCACGGTGCGCTGCTGGACGCCGGGCTGCTGGCCGAGGTCTACATCCGCATGACGCGCGGGCAGGACTCGCTGGTCATCGACGCCGGCGACGACGCGCCGGGCACACTGGCGGTGGCAGCTATCGACCTGACCCAGTTCGACCTGCCGGTGCTGCGAGCCAGCGATGCCGAGTGCCAGGCGCACGAGGCCGTGCTGGCCGATCTGGACAAGGCCACCGGCGACAAGACGCTGTGGCGTCGCATCGAGCCAAGGCAGGACGCGGAAACCGTGGCATAATCTTGGGCTTACCGGAGCTCCGGTTCGCCGAAAGGCGCCAGATTCCGGGCGGTTAGCTCAGTGGTAGAGCACTGCCTTCACACGGCAGGGGTCGCAGGTTCGAACCCTGCACCGCCCACCAGAAATGCACATCAAATCAAGGGCTTGCGAGTGATCGCAAGCCCTTTGTGCTTCTGGCGCAAGCCCTTCGTGTTTCTGGCGGTTGCAGGCAGGTATTCGCCTGCCATCAGCATGCCCGCTACAGATGGATCTCCGGAGGCCCTGGCGGCATCGGCCGGGCCCAGAAACGAAAAGGGGTCGCAACCCTTCGGCGCGACCCCTTGAAAACCTGTGGTGGAGAGGAGGAGGATCGAACTCCCGACCTTCGCATTGCGAACGCGACGCTCTCCCAGCTGAGCTACCCCCCCACAGAGCCCGTGAGTGTAGCATGAAGGCGCCACACGACAAATGGAGCGCCGATGCCCTCAGTATCCCCGTCAGCCGCGCCGGACAGCGCCTGGCTCGACGCCCAGTATGACAACCGGGCCCGTGTGCCCGACTTCGCCAGCTATTTCGAGCGCTGGCGGGCGGCCTCCGCGTTGGCCCGCCAGGCGCAGGGCACGACGCTGGACCTGTGCTACGGGGATGGCGAGGGCGAGACGTTGGACCTGTTTCCACCTTCCGTGCCGGTGGACGGCCCGGCACCGGTGCTGGTGTTCATCCACGGCGGCTACTGGCGGTCGCTGTCGAAGGCGGACCACAGCTTCGTGGCGCCCGCCTTCAACGCCGCTGGCGCACTGGTGGTGGTGCCGGACTACGCCCTGGCACCGGCCGTGTCGGTGGAGCACATCACGCTGCAGATGGCGCGCGCGCTGGCCTGGGTCTGGCGGCACATCGGCGAACACGGCGGCGACCCGCGGCGCATCGCGGTGGTCGGCCACTCGGCCGGCGGGCACGCGGCGGCCATGATGCTCAGTTGCCGCTGGCCCCAGCTGGCGCCCGACCTGCCAGCCAGCCTGTGCACACGGGCGATGGCCATCTCCGGCCTGTTCGACCTCGAGCCGCTGCGCCACACCTCGATCCTGCAGCCCGACCTGCAGCTCACCCGCGCCTCGGTGGCCCGGCTCAGCCCCGCCTTCTTCCCACGGCCCAAGGGCCGGCTATACGCCGTCGTCGGCGGCGACGAGAGCGACGAGTTCCTGCGCCAGAACGGCCTCATCCGCGATGTCTGGGGCCCGACCAGCGTGCCGGTGTGCGAGACGCTGCCGCGCACCAACCACTTCAGCGTCCTGCACAACCTGGTGGACCCGGCCGGGCGCCTGCACGACCTGGCGCTGCGGCTGCTCGATCTGCGCTGAGCCAGGCAATGGCGGGTCGATTTCCAGGGTTAACCCCAGCACGGATTGAGAATCCTTTTCATCAATTGATCTGATCGAGGAGATTGGTCTGATCTATCGCCCGCATTGATGCATTGCATTGGAGCTTGGGCCGCCGGGTTGGTAAGGTCCGTGGTGATCGGTGCAGCACCGCACCGGTTGAACGAATGACTCAAGGAGCATCACATGCAACTCAAGGGTTCGAAGACCGAGCAGAACCTGAAGGACGCCTTCGCGGGCGAGTCCCAGGCCAACCGCCGTTACCTTTACTTCGCGAACAAGGCCGACGTGGAAGGCCAGAACGACGTCGCGGCGCTGTTCCGTTCGACCGCTGAAGGCGAGACCGGCCACGCCCACGGCCACCTGGAGTTCCTGGAGAACGGTTCCGGCGACCCGGCCACCGGCCTGCCCATCGGCAACAGCCGCCAGAACCTGATGGCCGCCGTGGCCGGCGAAACGCACGAGTACACCGACATGTACCCGGGCATGGCCAAGACGGCGCGCGACGAAGGTTTCGACGAGATCGCCGACTGGTTCGAGACGCTGGCCAAGGCCGAGCGTTCGCACGCCAACCGCTACCAGAAAGCACTGGACGCGCTGGTCGACTGACCATCGTCCGCGATGACGTGCAAGGGGCTTCGTGCCCCTTGTTCGTTTCCGCTCACCGGCAAGCACACCACAAGGCGAACAAGCATGCGTGAAGGCAACCTCGAAGCCCCGACCCGGCACCCGCTGGACTGGAAGAGCGCCGACTTCTGGCACGAAGCCTCCCTGATGACGGAGATGGAGCGCGTCTTCGACATCTGCCACGGCTGCCGCCGTTGCGTGAGCCTGTGCCAGAGCTTCCCCAACCTGTTCGACCTGGTCGACGAGACCGACGACGGCGAGGTGCACGGCGTCAAGAAGCAGGACTACTGGAAGGTCGTCGACCAGTGCTACCTGTGCGACCTGTGCTACATGACCAAGTGCCCGTACACGCCGCCGCATGCGTGGAACCTGGACTTCCCGCACCTGATGCTGCGCGCCAAGGCGCAGAAGTTCAAACGCGGCGAAGTGAAGGCCGGCGAGAAGTTCCTGGCCAGCACGGACACGCACGGCAGCTTCGCCGGCATCCCCATCGTCGTGCAGGTGGTCAACGCCATCAACAAGACCACGTTCGCCCGCAAGCAGATGGACAAGCACCTGGGCGTGCACCCGGACGCCTGGATGCCCGAACTGGCCACGCAGCGTTTCCGCTGGGGCGCGCAGAAGTCGCCGTCCAACGTGGTCACCAACGGCGAGCGCACGCCGGGCAAGGTGGCCATCTTCTCCACCTGCTACGTCAACTACAACGAGCCCGGCATCGGCCATGATCTGCTGAAGATCCTGGCGCACAACGACATCCCCTACGTCATCGTCGACAAGGAGAGCTGCTGCGGCATGCCCAAGCTCGAGCTGGGCGACCTGGACGCGGTGGCCGAACACAAGGCGGCCAACATGCCGGTGCTGGCGAAGTACGCGAAGGAGGGCTACGCCATCCTCAGCGCCGTGCCCAGCTGCACGCTGATGTTCAAGCAGGAGCTGCCGCTCATGTTCCCCGACTGCGCCGAGACGCAGGCGGTGAAGGCGGCGATGTTCGACCCCTTCGAGTACCTGGTGGCGCGCCACAAGGACGGCCTGCTCAAGACCGACTTCAAGAGCGCGCTGGGCAAGGTCAGCTACCACATCCCCTGCCACGGCCGGGTGCAGAACATCGGCCGCAAGACCGAGGACATGTTCAAGCTCATCGGCCAGACGGTGCAGGTGCAGCTCAACACCGTGGAGCGCTGCTCCGGCCACGCCGGCACCTACGGCGTGAAGACCCCCACGCACCCGGTGGCGATGAAGATCGGCAAGCCGGTCTTCCGCGCCATGGCCAAGGACGAGCCGGACGTCATCAGCAGCGACTGCGCGCTGGCCGGCCACCACATCGCCCAGGGCATGGCCCAGGCCGGCACGCCGGCCAAGGCACTGGCCCACCCGTTGACCCTCGTGCGGCAGGCCTACGGCCTGTGATTTCGACCCCAGGACCCATCGACATGACCATCACCCGCGACAGCCTCCTGACGCTGGAGGCCTACTCGAAGATCCGCAAGAGCAGCAAGCCCGAGGCCATCGCGCACCGCAAGCGGCGCAGCGTGGCGCTGGGCGAGCACATGACGCTGCAGTTCGAGGACGAGCAGACCATCCGCCGGCAGATCCAGGAGATGCTGCACATCGAGAAGATCTTCGACGAGGAGGGCATCCAGTCGGAGATCGAGGCCTACGCCCCGCTGGTGCCCGACGGCAGCAACTGGAAGGCCACGATGCTCATCGAGTACCCCGACCCGCACGAGCGCAAGCGCGAGCTGGCGCGGCTGATCGGCGTCGAGGACCGCATGTTCGTCGAGGTCGAGGGTCATGGCCGCGTCTACGCCATCGCCGACGAGGACCTGGACCGCGAGAACGACGAGAAGACCTCGTCGGTGCACTTCGTGCGCTTCGAGTTCACCGCGCCGATGAAGCAGGCCATCCGCGCCGGGGCGGTGGTGAAGCTGGGCTGCGACCACACCAACTATCCGGCGCACGTCGTCATTGCGCCGGAGACGCTGGCCAGCCTGGCGGGCGACCTGCGCTGAGAACAGCGGCACCGGCGTCGCCGATGGCGAGCCGGTGCCCGCATGCCCGGCGGCGATGTCGGGTGATCCGGCCTGCCAAGACAGGCGTCAGCCCGCTTCGCCACAATGCACTGCAGCATGAGCAAGCAGCCTCCTCGTCCTGCCATCGCCACCGCAGAACGTCGGTCCGGCGAGGACCGCCGCCGCCGCGACGGTGCCAATCCCAAGGGCGCCGAGCGCCGGCGCAGCATCGAGCCGCGCGGGCCGGAGGTCAGCGAGGTGGCACTGCCGCCAGAGGAGTGGCAGCGGCTCTACGGCAAGAAGCCCCCGACGCGCTGAGCACGGCGGGGGCTTGTTCGGAACATCACGCCGGCGGGCCTGCAGGCCTGTCGGTGTACGCGTCCGGTCAGTGCCGGATCAGGTGGTCGAACGCGCTGAGCGCGGCCTTCGCCCCTTCACCGGCGGCGATCACGATCTGCTTGTACGGCACCGTCGTCGCATCGCCGGCGGCAAAGATGCCCGGCACGCTGGTGGCGCAGCGCTCGTCGATCATGATTTCGCCGTAGCGGCTCAGCTCCACCGTGCCCTTCAGGAACTCGGTGTTGGGCACGAGGCCGATCTGCACGAACACGCCCGACAGCGCCACGCGGTGGCTCTCGCCGCTGGCGCGGTCGGTGTAGACCAGGCCGTTCACCTTCTGCCCGTCGCCGGTGATCTCGGTGGTCTGGGCGTTCACGTGGATGGTCACGTTGGGCAGGCTCTGCAGCTTCTTGACCAGCACGGCGTCCGCCTTGAGCTGGTCGGCGAATTCGATCAGGGTCACGTGATGCACCACGCCGGCCAGGTCGATGGCCGCCTCGACGCCGGAGTTGCCGCCGCCGATCACCGCCACGTCCTTGCCCTTGAACAACGGGCCGTCGCAGTGCGGGCAGTAGGCCACGCCCTTGTTGGCGTACTCGGCCTCGCCGGGCACGTTCACCTTGCGCCAGCGCGCGCCGGTGGCCACGATCAGGCTCTTCGCACGCAGCGTGGCGCCGTTCTCCAGCTTCACCGCGATCGTGTTGCCGGGCTCCACCGCAGCCACGCGCTGGTGCGGCATCACGTCCACGTCCACCGAGCGCACCTGGGCTTCGAGCGCAGCGGCGAACTTCGGCCCCTGCGTCTCCAGCACCGAGGGGTAGTTCTCGATGCCCATGGTGTCCATGGTCTGCCCGCCCAGGCGCTCGGCCAGGAGGCCGGTGCGGATGCCCTTGCGCGCGGCATACACCGCTGCCGCGGCGCCGGCCGGACCGCCGCCGACGACCAGCACGTCGAAGGCGTCCTTGGCGTCTAGTGCCTTGGCCTCGCGGGCGGCGGCGCCGGTGTCCACCTTGGCCAGGATCTCCGGCAGCTCCATGCGGCCGGAGCCGAAGGGCTGGCCGTTGAGGAAGATGGCGGGCACGGCCATGATCTGGCGCTGCTCCACCTCGTCCTGGAACAGGCCGCCATCGATGGCCACGTGGCGCACGCGCGGGTTCAGCACCGCCATCAGGTTCAGCGCCTGCACCACGTCCGGGCAGTTGTGGCAGGTCAGGCTCATCCAGGTCTCGAAGACGAACTCGCCTTCCAGGGCCTGGATCTGCTCGATCACGGCCTGCTCCACCTTCGGCGGGTGGCCGCCGGCCTGCAGCAGCGCCAGCACCAGCGAGGTGAACTCGTGGCCCATCGGAATCGCGGCGAACTCCACGCCCATGTCCGCGCCGACGCGGCTGATGCGGAACGACGGGCGGCGTGCGGCGTTGCCGTCGAAGCGCGCGGTGACCTTGTCCGACAGCGCGGCGATTTCGGACAGCAGCTCGCGCATCTGCTGCGCCTCTTCGCGGTCGTCCAGCGTGGCGACCAGTTCGATCGGCTGGGTGATGCGTTCGAGGTAGGCGGCGAGCTGGCCCTTGATGGCGTCGTCGAGCATGGCGTTCTCCTGGAAGTTGAGGGACGAGCAAGGCCCGACCCGGTCGCCAGCGCCCGATGGCGGGGTGCGCTGGCGACTGGACCTGGCGGTTCAGTCGAGAGGGGGGAGGAGGGCGGCGCCCTCCTCGCAGGGTGAGGGCTTAGATCTTGCCCACGAGGTCCAGCGACGGGGTCAGCGTCTTGGCACCGTCGTTCCACTTGGCCGGGCAGACCTGGCCGGGGTTCTTGGCGACGTACTGCGCGGCCTTGAGCTTGCGCAGGGTTTCCTTCATGTCGCGGGCGATGCTGTTGTCGTGCACTTCGGCGGTCTTGACCACGCCTTCGGGGTTGATCACGAAGGTGCCGCGCAGCGCCAGGCCTTCTTCCTCGATGTGCACGCCGAACATGCGGGTCAGCGTGTGCGTCGGGTCGCCCACCAGCGGGAACTTGGCCTTGCCGACGGCCGGCGAGGTCTCGTGCCACACCTTGTGCGAGAAGTGCGTGTCGGTGGTGACGATGTAGACCTCGGCGCCCAGCTTCTGGAACTCGGCGTAGCTGTCGGCCGCGTCCTCGACTTCCGTCGGGCAGTTGAAGGTGAAGGCGGCGGGCATGAAGACCAGCACCGACCATTGGCCCTTCAGGCTCTCGTCGCTGACTTCCACGAACTTGCCGTTGTGGAAAGCCTGGGTCTTGAACGGCTGGACGGTGGTGTTGATGATGGACATTCGCTAGCTCCTGGTGAGGTTGAGGGATCAGGGAAAACTCGAATGACCGTTACTTTAGGTGCGCCGCAGCATTTGTGGAATTGATTGAGCCAATACCCTTCATCGAGATGATCAATGATCGGCCTGCCGCTCAGCCGAACTTGAGGAACAGCTGGCTGTACGGCTTCTTCAGCTGACCCAGTGCGACCCGTGCCGCCGCCGCGTCGCCGGCCGTTACCGCCGTCAGCAGCGCGTGCACAGACGCCTGCACGGCCTGCAGGCCGGACTGGAATGCCGGATCCTCACGCCAGGTGGGCGGAGCCTCGTCGGCCAGCCGGCGCGCCAGGTAGGCCAGGGCGCCGGTGGCGGCGGTCAGGTCGGGCAGATCGCCGGGCCGGGCCAGCCAGGCCGGTGCACGCTGCAGCACCAGCTCCATCTGCGCGTGGTAGGCGTTCATCGCGTCGCTGAACACGACGATGTTGTTGCGCCTGCGCAGGTCGGCCAGCAGGTCGCGGATGGCCTCCAGCGTGTCGTGCGCCTCTGCCAGCCCGCCGCCGGCCACCTGCCGGACGGCACGCACGTACACCGCGTCCACCTCGGCCAGCGTGGCGGCGAAGCCGGGGTCCCGGTCGTAGGGTGCCGGCGCGGCCGCGGCAAAGCGCTCGCGCACCGCGGTCCAGGCCTGGCGCGCCTGGGCCACGGCCTGGGCCGACGCGGCCTGGTCGCCACTGTTGGTGCGGAACAGGGCGGCGCGGTAGGGCGCATAGGCCTGCTGCATCGCGTCGGTGAAGGCATCGGCGGCCTGGGCGGTGGAGAGGGACAGCGCCAGCACGGCGGCGCCGCAGAGTCGGGCCAGCAAAGCGGTCATGAGGGAACTCCTTCAATACCCGTGACGGTACATCAGCCCTGCTGCTGCCGCCAGGCGCGGATGGACTCGGCGCTGTACAGCGCCAGTGCCAGCCAGATCAGGACGAAGCCGGTGGCGCGTTCGGCGCTGAAGGGCTCGCCATAGACGAAGACGCCGATCAGGAACTGCAGCGTCGGCCCCAGGTACTGCAGCAGGCCCAGCGTGGCCAGTTTCAGCTGGCGGGCCCCGGCGGCGAACAGCAGCAGCGGGATCGCGGTGAACGGCCCGGCCAGCAGCAGCCAGGCCAGGGTGGGCGTGTCGTGCCCCGCCAGACCGCCGCTGCCCTGCCAGGTCCACCAGGCGATCAGGCCCAGCGCCAGCGGGCCCTGCATCAGCGTTTCCAGCGCCAGGCCCTCGGCCGCGCCCAGCGGCGCGGTCTTGCGCATCAGCCCGTAGAGGCCGAAGGTGCCCGCCAGCACCAGCGCCACCCAGGGCCACTCGCCCGCACCCACGATCAGCCACAGCACCCCGGCGGCGGCGATGGCCACCGCGGCCCACTGGCGCGGCCGCGGGCGTTCGTGCAGCACCAGCACGCCCAGCAGCACGTTGACCAGCGGGTTGATGAAGTAGCCCAGGCTGGCGTCCAGGATGCGCCCGGCGCTGACCGCCCAGACGTAGAGGCCCCAGTTCATCGCCAGCAGAAAGGCGGAGAGGGCGAAGACCTTGAGCACGTGGCGATCGGTCAGCGCCGCCTTCAGCCATGCCGTGCGCCGCCACCAGGCCAGCAGCGCGAACACGAACACCAGTGACCAGGCCGACCGGTGCGCCACCACCTCGGCCGCGCTGACGTGGGCCACCTGCTTGATGTACAGCGGGAACAGCCCCCACAGGATGTAGGCGAGGGCGGCGGCGATCAGACCTTGGGGCATGGGGGCGACGGCAGGCGAACCGCGCATTGTCAAGCCAATGCCGGGCGGCCATCATCGGCGGACATGGTCGAGGTCCGCTTCACGCCGCAGCTGCGCAGGTTCACCGTCACGCCGGAGGTGGCGTGCGAGGCCGCCACGCTGCGCCAGGCGCTGGAGGCGGCCTTCGCGGCCAATCCGCGGCTGCGCGGCTACGTGCTCGACGACCAGGGCCACGTGCGGCCCAACGTGGCGATCTTCGTCGACGGGCGGCGCTGCGCCGATGCCGTCGCGCAGACCGATGTGCTTCAACCCGACAGCCGCATCTACGTGATGCAGGCGCTTTCCGGAGGCTGAGAATGTCCGCAGACCGTGCCTGGGTGGCCACCCGCAAGGGCCTGATCGAACTGCGTCATCATGGGGGCGGCTGGCAGGTCCAGGGCCACCAGTTCCTGGGCGAGCCGGTGAGCGCCGTGCTGCCGCCGGACGGCCGTGGGCGCATGCTGGCGGCGTTGAACCTGGGCCACTTCGGCTGCAAGGTGCACCGCTCCGAAGACGCTGGCGCCACCTGGGCCGAGGTGGCCACGCCCACCTACCCGGCGCAGCCGGCCGACGCCACCGGCCCGGCCTGGAAGCTGGTGCTGATCTGGACGCTGGCGCGGGCCGGCGGTGCCGCCTGGGCCGGCACGCTGCCCGGCGGCCTGTTCCGCAGCGACGACGACGGCACCAGCTGGCAGCTGGTGCGCGGCCTGTGGGACCGGCCCGAGCGCCTGGAGTGGATGGGCGGCGGCTACGACGTTCCCGGGATCCATTCGATCTGCCCGCACCCCAGCAAGGCCGGTGAACTGCTGGTGGCCGTCAGCTGCGGCGGAGCCTGGCGCAGCACCGACGGGGGCGAGACCTGGGCCAGCCGGGCCCAGGGCATGCGCGCCGATTTCATGCCGCCCGAGCGCGCCGAGGACCCGAACATCCAGGACGCGCACTGCGTCGTGCGCTGCGCCGCCGCGCCCGACGTGCTGTGGTGCCAGCACCATGGCGGTATCTGGCGCAGCTCCGACAACGGCGGGTCGTGGCATTCGCTGCAGGCGCCGGTGTCGAGTTTCGGCTTTCCGGTGGCCGTGCACCCGCGGGATCCGGACACCGCCTGGTTCGTGCCCGCCATCGCCGACCAGTGCCGCGTGCCGGTGGACGGCGCCCTGGTGGTCAACCGCACGCGCGACGGCGGCCGCAGCTGGCAGACGCTGCGCGAGGGCCTGCCGCAGCGCCACGCCTACGACCTGGTGTACCGCCACGCGCTGGACGTGTCGGACGACGGGCAACGCCTGATGATGGGCAGCACCACCGGCGGCCTGTGGGCCAGCGACGATGGCGGCGACCACTGGCAGACCGTGTCGCTGAACCTGCCGATGGTGCACGCCGTGCGCTTCGGCTGACGGGAGCCTGGATGATCCGTGCGCTGTGGTGCCACCCGGACAGCGGCCGCGTCCAGGTCGGCGACGAGTCCCTGATCGACGCCTGGCGTGCCGCGCCGGGCACCCGGCTGTGGCTGGACCTGGCGGACGTCGAGCCCGAGCCAGAGCGGCACCTGCTGACCGGCCGTTTCGGCCTGCACCCGCTGGCCGTGTCCGACGCGCAGCACCCGCGCCACCCGCCCAAGCTCGAGGGCTTCGCCGACCACGCCTTCCTGCTGCTCAAGGGCATCGGGCCGACGCAGGAGCGCTTCGACTTCGCGACCATCCAGATCGCGATCTTCATCGGCACGGACTTCCTCGTGACCCGCCATTCGGCGCCGTCGACCAGCGTCGACCGCCTGTGGCAGGAACTGCAGGCCGACCCGGCCGCGCTGGTGCACGGGCCCGATGCGGCGGCGCTGCGCCTGGCGCGCATCTCCATCGACCACTACACCCGTCGCCTGCTGGTGCTGGAGCCCTGGCTGGAGGACCTGGAGGAACAGATCGTCGAGCACCCGCGCGACGAGATGCTGGCCGAGCTGACGCGCACCCGCACCGACCTGCGCCGCTTCCGCCGCGTGCTGCGCTACCACGTGCAGATCTTCGAGGACCTGCTGGACGACGACGAGCGCCCGCCGCAGATCACGGCTGCGCGCCGGCACGAGATCAACGACGTCTACGAGCACCAGGAGCGCGCCGCCAGCCTGGCCACGCTGTACTACGAGGTGGCGACGGACCTGATCGACGGCACGATCTCGCTGGCCTCGCACCGGCTGAACAACATCATGAAGGTGCTGACCATCGTCACCGCGATCTTCGTGCCGCTGAGCTTCCTGGCCGGCATCTACGGCATGAACTTCGAGCAGATGCCGGAGCTGAAAACGCGCTACGGCTACTTCATCCTGCTGGGCGTCATGGCCACGCTGGCGACCGCGCTGCTGGTGATCTTCCGGCGCAAGCGGTGGATCTAGCGCCTCGGTGCGGCGGCCGGGCGAACGCATGAACCGCCGGCGCTGGTTTCGGGTCGGCATCAAGGTGATGCACGAGGTCGGGGCCATCGGCTTCGGCGGCGCGCTGCTGGCCTGCCTGCTCATCAACCAGACGGCCGATCGCGCGTCGGCCGCCGAGTTCCTCGCGGCGCGGCAGGTCTTTGCGGCCATCGCGCAGTACGTCTTGATCCCGTCGATGGGACTCGTCGTCGTGAGTGGCCTGGTCGCGATGGCGGCCACCCAGGCCTACGCGAACGCCGGGTGGGTCTGGCTCAAGGCGCTGCTCGGGCTGAGCGTGTTCGAAGCCACGCTGCTGGTCGTCGGCGCCAGCACGAGGCAGGCCGAAATGGCCGCTGCCGTGCAGACCGCCAACGCGGACCTGATCGCGTCGCTGCTGCGGTCCGAGCGCATCACGCTCTGGCTGCTGGTCGTCATCTGCGTCGTCAACGTGGTGTTGGCGGTGTGGCGGCCCCGGTCGAAGGACAGGCGACGCTGAGGCCGCACGGCCCGCGCGCCGGCCCTGGAGCCACGCCAATGACGCCGGTCCCCCCCGATGCCCCGCCGCCGGAAGACGCCGTCAGTTCAGGTCGCCGCCGACGTACAGCCAGCGCCCGTTTCGCCGCTCGAAACGGCTCGTCTCCTGCAGCCGGTGGGCGCGGCCGCCGAGCTTGCTGCGGGCGACGAAGCGCACCGTGGCATGGTCGGCATCCTGCTGCGCATGCTGCCGGACCTCCAGCCCCAGCCATTTCAGCCCCGGCGGGTTGGGTGCCAGGTCGGCCGGGCAGGTCTCCGGCGCCCAGGTGGCGCGCAGGTAGGCCAGGTCGTCGCGCACGTAGGCGCAGTAGCGGCTGCGCATCAGGACTTCGGCATCGGGCGCCTGAAGGTGATTCGGTCCGGCGTGCCAGCGGCCGCAGCAGGCGGCATAGGCGTGACCACTGCCGCAGGGGCACGGCGTTGCGTTCACAGATCGAGCTCCCAGGTTTCGCCGACCAGGTCGTGGCCGAAGCTGTGGTGTGGTTCGCTCGCCACCAGCGCATAGCCGGCGCGACGGTAGATGGCGCGTGCGGCCAGCAGGTTGGCGTTGGTCCACAGACGGATGCGCGCGTAACCGGCCTGGCGGGCAAAGTCCTCGCACGCGGACGTCAGCCGCGTGCCGATGCCGGCGCCACGCGCGGCCGGCTCCACCAGCAGCAGCCGCAACTGCGCCACGCTGGGCAGCACGGCCCGAGTGGTTTCATCGCGGCCCTGCACCAGACACACACAGCCCAGCGGCCGCCCGGCGCGCTCGGCGATCCAGCAGGCTTCGCGTGCAGGGTCGAAGCGCTCGATGAAGTCAGCGCCGATGCGCGCCACCAGGGCCTCGAAGCCGCTGTCCCAGCCGTACTCCTGCGCGTACAGCGCGCCATGGCGCATCACGATCCAGCCGATGTCGCCCGGCCGGTGCGGCCGCAGCGTCACCGGCGTGTCGTCCATCGAGGCCAGCTGCCGCATCAGCGTGTCGACGGCATCCGCCACGGCCTGCTGTGCCTCATCGTCCAGCGGCGCCAGCAGTTCGGCCATCTGACGTTGCGACGCGCGGTCCAGCGGCGCGAAGGCCCGCCGGCCAGCGGCACTGAGCGACAGCAGCGTCTGCCGCCCGTCGTGCGGCGCACGGCGGGCCTTCACCAGCGCCTGCTCGCGCAGCCGCGCCAGCAGTCGGCTCAGGTAGCCGGCGTCGAGCGCCAGCGTGCGGGCCAGCGCGCTGGCACTCTGCTCGCCCCCATGCGCCAGCTCCCACAGCACGCGCGATTCCGGCAGCGTGAAGCGGCTGCCCAGCAGCTGGGGCCGCAGCACGCCCAGGCGCCGTGTCCAGAAGCGGTTGAACGCGCGCAGCGTGGCAATGCGCTCGGGCGGCGCGACGGTGGATTCCGGCATGACCGCAGCATGCCGCATGAAGCTTGCCTTTGGCAAGGAGTTGCGGCGCTACACTGCGGCGACGCGAACACAACGGAGACGCCCCGATGCTCGACCCGCAGGCCCGCGCGCTGCTCGACCTGATGATCGCCAACGGCGTGCCGCCGATGCACACGCAGTCGCCGGCCGAGGGCCGCGCCGCTTACCGCGACCGCCGGGGTTACTCGCAGCCCGAGCCGCCGCCGGTGGCCAGCGTGCGCGACCTCACGGGCGACGGCATCCCGATGCGCCTGGTCATGCCGCTGCAGCCGTCCACCACGCCGCCGCCGCTGCTGGTGTACTACCACGGCGGTGGCTGGGTGATCGGTGACCTGGACACGCATGACGTGCTGTGCCGCAGCCTGGCCGCCGGCGCCGGCTGCGCCGTGCTGGCGGTGGACTACCGGCTCAGCCCGGAGCACCGCTTCCCGGCCGCGGTGGATGATGCCGTCGCCGCCTTCCGCTTCGCGCAGCGCGAGGCCGCCGCGCTGGGCGTGGACCCGGCGCGCATCGCGGTCGGCGGCGACAGTGCCGGCGGCAATCTGGCCGCCGTGGTCTGCCTGGCGCAGCGCGACGCCGGCGGGGCGATGCCGGCGTTCCAGCTGCTGATCTACCCGGCCACCGACATGCGCTGCATCGCGCCGTCCCACGCCGCCAACGGCGAGGGCCTGCTGCTGACCGCCGATCTGATCGGCTGGTTCACCGGCCACTACATGGCGGACGCGCCGCGCGACGACTGGCGTGCCAGCCCGCTGCTGGCGGCGCGTCACGACGGTCTGCCGCCGGCCCTGGTGCTCACCGCCGGCTTCGACCCGCTGCGCGACGAAGGGCGGCAGTACGCCGACGTGCTGTCCGCCGCCGGCGTGCCGACGCAGTACGTGTGCTTCGAGCGGCAGATCCACGGCTTCGCACCGATGGGCCGCGTGATCGACGAGGCGAACACGGCGGTCGACCTCTGTGTTTCGGCGCTGACGCGGGCCTTCGCGCGCTGAATCCGTGGCGGCGCACCTTCGTGCGCTGACGATCAGCCCTCCGGCTGGCGAAGCCGGTCGCGGAAGAGCGCGAACAGCCACGAGCGCATGCCGATCACGATGGTGTAGGCCTGCCGCTGTTCCGCTGGCAGTGCGCGGTCGGCCAGGTGCTGGTGTGCGAAGTCCTGCGCCAGGCGCTGCAGCCGTTCGTTGAAGGCCTGGGCCTGCGCCGGCTGGATCTGGCCGTGCACCAGCACCAGCATCTCGCCGTCGCCGTCGAAGCCGCCGCTGAAGTAGTCGCCGACGGCATGCTCGCGGAAGTACTGCATCACCGGCCCGTGCGGCCGCCAGCGGAAGGTCTTGTCGATCTTCAGCCGGTAGCGGTTGTTCGCGCGCAGCTCCAGGATGCCCAGCCGGTCCAGCGCCACCAGGGCCGCCACCACCTCGGCCTTGTGCAGCGTGTAGGTGGCCACGATCTCTTCGAAGCGCCACTGGCTGAGCGCGCAGATCGCCACCAGCAGCAGCCGTGGGTCGGCCACCACCGCGCGCTCCTGTTCCAGCGTGAGCTCGTGGCGCTCGGGCTGCAGGTTGGCCACCTGACGCGCCAGGTCGCCGAAATCCATCTTCAGCAGCGCCAGCACCTGGTCGATGCGCGCCAGCGAAAGATCGCCGCGCGAGAAGATGCGCTTGACGCTGGACTCGGCCAGCCCCAGTTCGCGCGCCAGCCGGGCGTAGGTGATGCCGGCGCGGCGCAGTTCGGCCTTCAGGGCCGTCACCAGGGTGTGGGTGCCACTCATCATTGGGCTCCAGAAGTATCGCCTTACGATACCAAACGGCCGACCTGAATCCACGCTCCAGGGGGCGATGGATACCTTTTCGCCGATCCCGCAGCATGAGGCCATGTTCAACACCGAGGCCCGCCTCATGCACCGCTTCCCCGCCCAACCCGTCCGCACCGACACCCGCGCCTGGCGTGCCCAGGTCTGGATCAGCTTCGGCGTCGCACTGACCCTGTGCGCCACCGGCCTGGCCTGGCTGCCGGGGGCCGACCTGGACCGCGCCTTCATGGTCATGGGCTACCTGTTCACGCTGACCAGCGCCTTCACGCTGGCCAAGTTCGTGCGCGACAACGAAGGCCGGCGGCAGGACACGCCGCAATGGGGCGCGCTGGTCTGGGGCGGTTTTTCCGCGGCGATGGCGCTGACCGCCTGGGGCCTGTGGCGCATGGACCTGAGCCCCACCTACAAGGCCTTCCTGGCCGTGAGCTGGCTGTTCATGGTGTCCAGCGCGTTCACGCTGGCCAAGACGCTGCGCGATGCGCAGGAGGCGCGCCTGGCGATGAGCCATGGCCACCGCCAGGAGGATGCGCAATGAGACGCCCCGCATCACGACATCTGGTGGCGCTGGGGTTGGCCCTGGTCCTGGTTCAGCCGACGGGTGCCTGGGCCCACGGCGGCTCAGAGCTGAGCACGCTGTCGGCGCTGCCGGTGGCGCTGTCGGTGGCCGTGCCTGCCGGCCTGCTGGTGTCGGGTGCCGCCTTCACCGTGATCGCCGTGCAGGGGGCCTCGGACGCGAGCGTCTGGGTCCTGGAACGGGCGTCGGACGGCGCGCGCTTCAGCCTGCACCTGTCGGCGGGTGCGTCGGCCGTCGTGGGCGGCACGGTGGTCGTCAGCGCGGTGGCCGCGGGATGGGTGCTCTCGGCCGCGGGCGAGGCGCTGTGCTTCATCCCCAACGAACTCGGCCGTGCGCTGCTGCACGACGAGCGGCTGACATGGTGAGCCGCGTCATTCGCGCGCTGGGGTTGGCGCTGGCGCTGACCTGCGCGGGCGCCCATGCAGGGCAGGGCTGCGAGACCCGGCGGCCCACCACCGCGGCGGTGCAGCGCTCGCTGGACCTGGCACTGGCCACCGCGCAGGCGCTGGACGCCAGCGGTGCCCAGGTCGTGCTGCTCGCGCGCGCCGGGCAGGACCTGTCGCGCTACGGCCTGCGCTGGTCGCACGCCGGCTGGGCCTACCGCGACGCCGCCGGCCATTGGCGCGTGCTGCACAAGCTCAATGCCTGCGGCAGCGCGCGTGGCGATCTCTACCGCCAGGGCCTGGCGCCGTTCTTCATGGACGACCTGCACCGGTACCGCGCCGGCTGGGTGGTGCCCACGCCGGCCCTGCAGGCGAAGTTGCGGCCCCTGCTCATGGACGACCAGCACATCGCCGTCCTGCACCAGCCGCGCTACAGCATGGTGGCCTACCCTTGGGCCACGCGGTTCCAGCAGTCCAACCAATGGGCCATCGAGACCCTGGCGCTGGCGGCCGAACCGCAGGCCGACCGGCGCGACCGCGCGCAGGCCTGGCTTAAGCTGCAGGGCTACACGCCCACGGTGATTCACCTGGGCAGCTTCGAACGGCTGGGCGCCAGCGTGAGCCAGGTGCACATCAGCTTCGACGACCATCCGCCGGCGCAGCGCTTCACGGGCCGCATCGCCACCGTGACCGTCGACTCGATCTTCGGCTGGCTGGAGCAACGCCACCTGGCAGGCCCGGTGCAGGAGATTGCGCGATGAAGCGGCGCCACTGGTTGGCCTGCTGTGGCGGTGCGGCACTCGGTGCCGGGCTGTTCACCAGCCTGGGCGCACGGTCCTGGCGCAATGCGTGCCGCGGGCCGTTGCCGGCCGACCTGGCCGCTGACGAGCTCGTGGCCGCCGCGCTCGACGGGCTGGACCCGGCGCGCCTGGTGGACACGCACGCCCACCTGCTGGGCACCGGCGACGCCGGCAGCGGCTGCCGCATCCACCCGCACCTCACCCAGGCCTGGCATCCGGTGGAACATCTGCGACGGCGCGCCATCCTCAACGGCGCCTGCGTGGCGGAGGATGCGCTGTCGATCGACACCGCCTACGTCGACCGCCTGGTGGCGCTGGCCGCCGAGTTCCCGGCCGGCGCGCGCTGGTGGCTGTTCGCCTTCGACGAGGCGCACGACGACGACGGTCGCATGCGCCACGCCTGGACCACCTTCCACGTGCCCGACCGCTGGGCGGCCACGGTGGCGGCGCGCCACCCGGCGCACTTCGACTGGGTGGCCTCGGTGCACCCGTACCGCGCCGACGCTGCCGAGCGGCTGGACGCCGCCCTGGCCGCCGGCGCGGTGGCGCTGAAGTGGCTGCCCAGCGCGATGAACATCGACCTCGCCGACGCGCGCTGCCGCCCGCTGTACGACCGGCTGGCGCGCGCCGGCCGGCCGCTGATCGTGCACTGCGGTGCCGAACACGCCGTGCCCGGCGCCGGCCGCCAGGGCCTGGGCAACCCGCTCGCGGTGCGCCACCCGTTGGCCCGGGGCACGCCGGTGATCGTGGCGCACTGCGCCTCGCTGGGCCGCATGCCCGATACCGACCGCCGGTCGGCGCCGCAGCGCCCGGCCTTCGAGCTCTTCGCGCGGCTGATGGACGAAGGCCACGACCGGCTCTTCGGCGACATCTCCGCGGTCTTCCAGCGCAACCGCGGCGCCGAGGTCTGGCGCACCCTGCTGCGGCGGGAGGCCTGGCACAGCCGGCTGCTGCACGGCTCGGACCATCCGCTGCCCGGCGTCGTGCCCTTGTTCTCGCTGCCGGCACTGCAGCGCGCCGGCCTGCTGGCCGACGACGACGCGCCGGTGCTCGACCGGCTGCGCCACCACAATCCGCTGCTCTTCGATCTGGTGCTCCAGCGCCGGTTGCGCGACGGCGCGGCCCGGCTGCCGGCCGCCGTGTTCGAAGCGCGTGCCCTCGACCTGCTGAGACTGCCCCGATGAGCCCCTCCACCGAATCCAGCCAGTACGCGCTGCTGCGCCAACGCCGCTTCCTGCCGTTCTTCGGCGTGCAGTTCCTTGGCGCCGCCAACGACAACCTGTTCAAGTTCGCCTTCACCGTGCTCGTCACCTACCAGTTGCAGCTGCAGTGGCTGCCGCCGTCGCAGGCCGGGCTGGTGATCGGCGCGCTGTTCATCCTGCCCTTCCTGCTGTTCTCCGCCACCAGCGGCCAGCTGGCCGACAAGCTGGACAAGGCGCGGCTGATGCGCTGGATCAAGGCCGCCGAGATCGGCATCATGGGCCTGGCCGCGGGCGGCTTCGTGGCCGGGAACGCGGCGCTGCTGCTGGCCTGCGTGTTCCTGATGGGCCTGCACTCCACGCTCTTCGGTCCGGTGAAGTACGCCTACCTGCCGCAGCACCTGCAGCCGCAGGAGCTCACCGGCGGCAACGGCCTGGTGGAGATGGGCACCTTCGTCGCCATCCTGCTGGGCAACCTGGCCGGCGGGCTGCTGATCGCGATGCCCGGCAGCGGCGGCGCGTGGACGGCCATGGCCTGCGTGGCGCTGGCGGTGGCCGGCTGGGCGCTGTCCTGGGCCGTGCCGCCCACGCCGGCCACCGACCCGGGCCTGCGCGTGAACTGGAACCCGTTCACCGAAACCTGGCGCAACCTGCGCTTGGCCTACGGGCAGGTGGCGGTGTTCCGCTCGCTGCTGGGCATCTCGTGGATGTGGTTCTTCGGCGCGGTGTTCCTCTCGCAGTTCCCGGCCTTCGCGCGCGACGTGCTGCATGGCGACGCCCAGGTGGCCTCGCTGCTGCTGGTGGTGTTCTCGCTGGGCATCGGGGCCGGCTCGCTGTGGTGCGAGCGGCTGTCGCGCCATCAGGTGGAGATCGGCCTCGTGCCGCTGGGCGCGATCGGCATGAGCGTGTTCGCGCTCGACCTCTACTTCGCCTCGCGGGCATTGCCGGCGGTGCCGGTGCAGACGCTGGCCCAGTTCGTCGCCGTGCCGGCGCACTGGCGCGTGATGGTCGACCTGGCGCTGATGTCGCTGTGCGCCGGCCTGTTCAGCGTGCCGATGTACGCGCTGATCCAGTTGCGCTGCCCGCCCACGCACCGCAGCCGCATCATCGCGGCGAACAACATCCTCAATGCCTTGTTCATCATCGCCAGCGCGCTGATCGCCGGCAGCCTGCTGGCCGCGGGGCTGAGCATCCCGCAGGTCTTCGGCGTGGTGGCGCTGCTCAACGCGCTGGTGGCCGTGTACATCTTCCTGCTCGTGCCGGAATACCTGCTGCGCTTCCTGGCCTTCGTGCTGACGCGGCTGGTCTACCGCTTCCGCGTGCAGGATGGCGGGCACATTCCGGCCGAAGGCGCGGCGATCCTGGTCTGCAACCACGTGAGCTACGTCGACGCGGTGCTGATGATGGCCGCCAGCCCGCGCCCGATCCGCTTCGTGATGGACCACCGCATCTTCGCCACGCCGGTGCTGGGCACGCTGTTCCGCTGGGTCAAGGCGATCCCGATCGCGCCGCGCGATGAAGATCCGCAGGCCTACGAGGCCGCTTTCGACGCCGCGTGCCGCGTGCTGGACGAGGGCGAGCTGCTGGCCATCTTCCCGGAAGGCGGCATCACGCGGGACGGTACGCTGGGCCCGTTCAAGGGCGGCATCATGAAGATCCTGCAGACCCACCCGGTGCCCGTCGTGCCGCTGGCGCTGCAGAACCTCTGGGGCTCGTTCTTCTCGCGCGTCGAAGGCGGCGCGGCGATGCGCCGGCCCTTCCGCCGCGGGCTGTTCTCGCCGGTGGGGCTGGTGGCCGGGCCGGCGCTGCCGGCGGCGGGGGTCACGCCGGCGGCGCTGCAGGCGCGGGTGGCGGCGTTGCTGGCCGCCTAGGCGCGGCCGGGCACCCGCTGCCTACCCCAGCTTGTACATGTTGCGCCCGCTGTCGAACGGCAGCCCGGCGTCGGCGAACTCGCCGTTGAGCGCCTTGTGGAAGAAGGCCTTGACCTTGGCGTTGCGCAGCGGCCGGCCCTCGAAGTACGCGTGCGAGTCGCTCACGTGCGGCTGGTCGGTGAAGTCCACGTACACCGCCTTGCGGGCGTCCAGGCTGTAGGGGCAGTGGCCCAGGCGCGCCAGCTGCTGCTCGCCGAGCTTCAGGCGTGAGGCGGCCAGCGCACTGTCGCGCTCGTTGATGGTGACGAAGATGCGGCCGCGGCATTGGATGCGGTCCACCCATTCGGCGTGGCCGGCATTGTTGGTGTCGGCCGCCACCATGACCACGTTGTCGAACACCAGAGCGTCGCCGCGGTAGGAGGTGGACTGCAACAGGTGCTTGAAGACGTAGTTGCCCATGCTGTGCAGCATCATGTTCACGGTGAACGGGCACCACTTCTGCGCCTGGGCCGAGAAGAAGCGGTCCCATTTCTCGGCGTCGTTGCCGAATCGCCGGCTGGCCTCGGCCTCGATGTGCGCGACGTGGTCCTTGTGCAGGGCCTGCAGCAGCTCGCTGAGTTTCGCCACGGCGCGGTCGAGCGCGCCGACGGAGGCCATGGCGTCGCGCTTGTCGCTCTTGTAGCTGGCCACGCCCTTGACGCCGCCGCCGTTGGCCGGCCACGAGAAGGGCACGACCTCCACGCCGTAGGTCTGCGCCAGCTGCTCGGCGCGGTCGAGCACCGCGGGCACGTCGTTGTTGAAGCCGTGCACGAAGAACAGCACGTTGCGCCCCGCGCCCTTGGCGCCCTGCGTCGCCGGGTTGACCATGCGCTGGATCTTGCGCGACAGGTAGCGGCTGGCGTAGATGACCTCGCCGCTTGCACTGGGCAGCGGCAGGCCGACCTCGGCGGCCATGGCGTCGGTGATCTGGTCGGGCAGCACCTGCACGTGCCAGCGCCTGCCGCGGCGCTCGGCCCAG
The DNA here is from genome assembly GCF_004016515.1 of Rubrivivax albus. Taxonomy (GTDB): domain Bacteria; phylum Pseudomonadota; class Gammaproteobacteria; order Burkholderiales; family Burkholderiaceae_C; genus Rubrivivax; species Rubrivivax albus. Next base: position 124,930 of record NZ_SACT01000006.1, on the reverse strand, counting down.
GCCATGCGCAGCTCGTTGGGGCCCAGCGGGTTGGGGCGTGAGCCGAAGGCCTTGTCGGGGCTGGTCTGAGTCTCGTCGACTTCGCGGTTGGTGACGATGAACATGGGGCTTCCTCCTCGTGCGTGTCCTCGTGCGTGGTGTGGGTGCCGTGGCCCGGCCTGACCCCGGGCGGACGACGGCCGGAGTGTCGGCCGCCGGCCGGCAGTCCGGCAAGGGCGGGTGGGCTCGGTGCCCTGGGGCGACCTCGTCGTGGCGTCGGTGTGCCGCGCACGACCGGATGCCGGCCCGGCCCGACGGCTTGTCACGGTTCGGTACACCTTGCGCAGGCAGGTTCGGCGCGGTCGTGTAGACTGCAGACATTGGGAAGAAAATCCCAATTAAGCAGAACCCCCGAGTCGGCGTCTGACCGACCCGGCATCCAAGGAGCCGCCCGATGACACCCCTGAAATCCCCCCGAATCGCCCGTCGCACCTGGTGGACCGGCACCACCCTGCTGGCCGCCGGCGTGCTGGCCCTCACCGCCTGCGGTGGCGGTGGCGGCAGTACCGGGCCGCAGGCCGCGGCTTCGGCCTACGCCGTGGGCCCGATCACCGGCTTCGGTTCGATCATCGTCAACGGCGTGCACTACGACGACGACCTCGCCCGTGTCTCCGACGACGACGGGGTCTCGCGCGACCGCAGCGCGCTCAAGCTCGGCATGGTCGTGGAGGTACGCGGCCGCGGTTCGGACGACGGCGTGGCGGCGCAGTCCATCGTCACCCACAGCCTGATGCGCGGGCCGGTGGAGGCCGTGGGCGCCGACAGCCTGGTGGTGCTGGGGCAGACGGTGACGGTGTCTCCGACGACCTTCTTCGACGACCGCCTGGCCGGCGGCCTGGCGGCCGTGCAGGCCGGCGACATCGTCAAGGTCTACGGCCTGCTGGACGTGGCCACCGGCACCTACACCGCCACCCGCATCGAGCGCCACGACAGTGGCGACGATCCCTTCCGCCTGCGCGGCGTGGTGGCCGCCTACGACGCGGCGGCCGCAACGCTGACCATCGGCGGCGCGGTGATCGACGTCGCCGGCCAGGGCCTGCCGGCCGGGCTGCAGGCCGGCAGCCTGGTGCGCGTGAAGCTCCAGCGCGTGCAGGTGGGCGGCCTGTGGGTGGCCACCCAGGTGCGCAGCGGCGAGATCCGCCCGGACGACAGCCGCCACGACCATGCCGAGGTCGAGGGCAGCATCACCGCCTTCACCTCGCCGACGGCCTTCAGCGTCGAGGGCCTGCCGGTGGACGCCAGCCAGGCGCGTTTCGACGACGGCACGGCGGGGCTGGGCCTGGGCGTCCGCGTCGAGGTCGAGGGTGCCATCGTCGACGGGGTGCTCGTGGCCACCAAGGTCGAGATCAAGGACGGCCGCCGGGGTGGCCGTGACGACGACGATGACGGCGACGTCGAGATCAAGGGCCGCATCGACAGCGTCGACGCCACGGCGCAGACCCTGGTGGTGCGCGGCGTGACGGTCAGCTTCGCCGGCGACGTGCAGTACGAGGACGGCACCGCCGCCGACCTGGTGCCCGGCCGCAAGGTGGAGGTGCACGGCGTACTGGCCGCCGACGGCGTGACCGTCAACGCCACCCGCATCGAACTCGACGACTGACCTGGGCGCCGGGCGCGGCGGCCGACCGCCGCTGCCGCTGGGACGAGGGCCGGATGCGGGCACTGCCTGCCTCCGGCCCTGGCCGTTGCGGGGCTGGTGGGGCGGCGTGCGACCCTGCCGGGCTGGGGCACAGGGCTTGCCTGAAAAACTGTATGAAAGTACAGTATTCTGGTGGCAGTTTCCCCTGTGCATCCCACCCGGCCTGCCCGAGGCGGCCCGCCGCCCGAGGCCATCCACCCCGCGCTGTGGCGCGCGGCCGGCTTCGGCCGCAGCCGGGCGCCGGGGCTGGCCACCGGCTTCGCGGCGCTGGATGCCGAACTGCCCGGCGGTGGCTGGCCGGGCGGGCTGCTCACCGAACTGCTGCTGCCGCAGCCCGGCGTGGGCGAATGGCGCCTGCTGGCACCGACCCTGGCGGCGCTGCAGCGCGGCCAGGGGGAACACGGTGCCGGTTCCGAACTGCCCCGCAGCGTGATGCTGTTCGACCCGCCGGCGCGCCCCTGCCCGTGGACGCTGGCGGCGTTGGGGCTCGATGCGATGCAGTTGTTCGTCGTGCAGGGCCGCGGCCAGCCGCGGCGCACGGGGCGCACGGGTCGTTCGGGGCAGGGGGCGCCGCGGGCCCGCCTGCCGCTGCCCGCCGCCGACACGCTGTGGGCACTGGAACAGGCACTGGCCAGCGGCCACCTGGGCGCGGCGCTGGCCTGGCTGCCGCCGCGGTTGCCGGCCGACGCGCTGCGCCGGCTGCAGCTGGCGGCGCAGGCGCACCCGGGGCCGGTGTTCCTGTTCCGCGAGGCCGAGGCGCGCAGCCGGCCCAGCGCGGCACCGCTGCGCCTGCTGCTGACACCCGGCCCGTCCAGCTGTCCCGACGGCCTGCGCGTGCACATCCTCAAGCGCCGCGGCCCGCTGCCGGGCGAGCCGCTGCTGCTGGCGCTGCCGCCGGTGCTGGGCAGTGCAGCCCGCGAGCGGGTGCGCGACGCGGTCGTGCCGCGGCCGACGGCGCAGCCCGGCGCGCTGGCCTCCGTGGCGCAGGGCGCCCCATCGGCTGCTTCGGCGCGGCCGCTGTCCGCATGAGGGCCACCCGGTCATGCACTGGCTGGCCCTGCACCTGCCGCAGCTGTCGCTGGAGGCCTTTGCCGCCACGCTGAGCGAGGCCGAGCGCCACGCGCCGCTGGCGCTGGTGGTGCAGCACCGCATCGTCGCCGTCAATGGCGCGGCGGCCGAGGCCGGCGTGCGCACCGGCCTCAAGCGCGCCACTGCGCTGGCGCTGGCGCCGGCCCTGCGCCTGGCCCAGGCCGAGCCGGCACGCGACGCGGCGGCGCTGCAGGCGGTGGCGCACGTGGCGCTGGCCTTCTCGCCGATGGTGGTGCTGGACGACGGCCCGGCCACCGTGCTGATGGAACTGGCCAGCGTGCTGCGCTACCACGGCGGCCCGGCCCGGCTGCGCACCCGTCTGCACGACGCGCTCGCGCCGCTGGGCCACCGGCTGCAGACCGCCGCCGCGCCGACGGCGGCAGGGGCAGCCTTGCTGGCGCGCTGGGGCCAGGCGGTGGAGGGTGACCGCGCCGGCAATGCACACGGTGGCCTGGCGCATGGCGCGCACGCCGAAGATCTCGACGCCCTGCGCGCACGGCTCGACGCCGCGCCGGTGTGGCTGCTCGGCCCCGGGCGCGAACACTGGGAAGCGCTGCAGGGCATGGGCCTGCACACGCTGGCCGACCTGCGCGCGCTGCCGCGTGCCGGGCTGGCGCGGCGGTTCGGCGAATCGCTGCTGCACGAGCTGGACCGCGCCCGCGGCGACGCGCCCGACCCGCGCCAGCCGCTGCAGCCGCCGGCGGTGTTTGACAGCCACCTCGAGCTCTACGCCCGCGCCGACACCACCGACCAGGTGCTGCACGGCGCCGGCGTGCTGCTGGCGCGGCTGATCGCCTGGGCGCAGGCGCGGCGCGCGCGCATCGCCGCCTTCACGCTGCGCATGCGCCACGAGCGTTCACGCCGTCACGATGCCGACGAAGGCGTTCCCGCACACACCACGCTGACGGTGGAGCTGGCCGAACCCGGCGCCGACGCCGCGCAGTTGCAGTTGCTGCTGCGCGAACGCCTGGCCCGCTGCCCGCTGCCGGCGCCGACGCTGGAACTCGCGCTGCACTGCCGGCGCTGGGTGCAGGCCGAGGCGCCCAGCGGCGAACTCTTCCCCAGCCGCCAGGGCCAGCGCGAAGGCCTGCTGCGGCTGCTGGAGCGCCTGCGCGCGCGCCTGGGCGACGACGGCGTGCTGCGCCTGCAGCCGCTGGCCGACCACCGGCCGGAACACGCGCAGCGCCTGCAGGCCGCGCCGGTGCAGGGGGTGGGCAGCACCCCTGCGCCCGCCGGCGGCGCACTGCCGCTGCACCGCCCGGCCTGGCTGCTGCCGGCGTCGCAGCCGCTGCACGAGCGCAGCGCGCTGCCGCTGCTGGACGGCCGGCCGCTGCAGATCCTCAGCGGCCCGGAACGCATCGAGGCCGGCTGGTGGGATGCCGACCTGGCCGCCCGCGACTACTTCATCGCCCGCGACGACGGCGGTGCGCTGGTGTGGATCTACCGCACGCGGCTGGCCGAGCCGGGGGGCTGGTTCCTGCAGGGTCGGTTCGGTTGATCCGCCCCGGGCCGCAACGGCCTGATCCCGTAGCGCCTCCCCAGGACGGCAGTGTCCATGGCCGCCACGTCGGCCTATGCTCGGCCCACACCAGGAGATCGCGATGTCCCTCATACGCGTGCTGGCCGCCGGCCTCGTGGCGGTGTTCGTCCTCGGCGGCTGTTCCACGCTGCGTGGGACACCGGTGCGCTACCAGTCGGCCGAGGCCGTGGTGGCGCAGATCGACCTCGGCGCCGACGAACTGGCCACGCTGGCGCAGACGGCCGACCCGGTGGAGCGCAACCGCATCCAGAACCGCGCGCTGGCCGTGATCGACCTGCGCTTCCATGAGTTCGTGCGCGACCTCGCCGCCGACCGCGCCGATGCCGACGCTGCGGTGGCCGGCACCACGCTGGGCGCCAGCACCGCCGGCGCCTTCGTCGACAGCGTCAAGGCCAAGACGAACTACGCGCTGTTCGCCGCCGGCGTCGTCGGCGCCTTCGGCATCGTCGACCGCAGCTACTTCTACGAGAAGACGGTGCCGGCCATGGTGGCGGCCATGCGTGCGGCGCGGGCCCAGGTGCTGCTGCGCATCCGCCAGGGGCAGACGGGCGCGCTGGACACCTACGACGGCGTGGCCGCCCTGCAGGACCTGGAGGCCTACTACACCGCCGGCACCATCCTGGCCGCCGTGGCCGAGGTCACGCAGCGGGCCGAGGCCGATACCGCCACCACGATGCAGAAGGTGCGTGCGCTGAGCGTGCCCACCGCCGCGGTGCTGGACCGCAACCAGCAGATCCGGCAGGCCATCCTGGGCATCACCGACGCCGCCGGCATGGCGCAGGGCAACCAGGCCCTGGCCACGCTGGGCCTGCCGCCGGCGGCCACGCCCCAGGCCACGCGCACCGCGCTGGTGGCGGCGCTGCGGCCCCGCACGCCCGAGCGCATCGCCACCGTCGAGCAGGCGCTGCGTGGCGCCGGGCTGCTGAAGTGACCACCACCGGAGACCCCATGGGCCGCTACCACGTCGAACTGCCGGGCCGACTGAGCCTGGCCGAACAGTCGCAGGCCATCGCCGGCGAGGAGACCCTGCTGGCGCGCCTGGTGGGCCTGCGCCTGTGGGTCAACGCGGACAACCAGATGACCAACCTGGCGGAGTTCGAGGAGGTGGACACCGAGCCCGACCCACCGCTGGGCACACCGCGCCTGACCACCACGCTGGCCGGCGGCGAAGTGCCGCAATGGGCCGGCCCGCTGATCGTGCAAGGCCAGGCGGTGGCGCAGGTGTTTCTGGTGCGCGACGCCTGAAGCGCCGCCGCGGCTCCCTGCGGCCGATTCAGCGCGGCCCGAGCAGGAAGGCCACCACCTCGCCGGCGCGCGCCGCCCAGTCGCGCTCGTTGTGGCCCGTGCCCTCGACCACGCGCGAGACAAAGTTCGGCGCGCGCCAGCCCAGGTCGTGCATCAGCTCGTCGACGAAGGCCTGGTGCGGGGCATAGAAGGCCTCCAGGTCGGTCGTGCCGCGGTCCATGTAGACCCGGTGCCGACCAGGCGCCGGCAACGCGGCCTGCAGGTAGCCGAAGGCCGCCAGCGGCGCCGCCGCGTTGCGCAGCCGATCCGGCCCCCAGGCCGTGGGCAGGCCCACCCAGTGCGTGGACAGCGCGGCGGCCGCGCCGAAGACCTGCGGGTGCTCCGCCAGCGCGTACAGCGAGATCAGCCCGCCCATGCTGGAGCCCATCACCGCCGTGCGGGCGGCATCGCGGTGCGTGCTGTAGCGGTGGTCGATCTCCGGCTTGAGCGTCTCGACCAGAAAGCGCAGGTAGGCGTCGGCGTCGCTGCGGCCATCCATCGCGCGGGCCAGGTACTCGGCGCGCAGCGCGTCGGGCAGGCGGTCGAGCATCTTGCGCGGGTAGTACTCGGCGTAGCGCCGCGGGCCGCCGTTCCAGACGCCGACGATGATCGTGTCGGCCATGCGGCCGGCGCGCACCGCGCCGGCCACCGCCTCATGCAGCTGCCAGGCCTGCCGGTTCCAGGTGGTGGACGCGTCGAACAGCATCTGCCCGTCGTGGGCGTAGAGCACCTGGTAGCGCCGGGCCGGGTCGTAGTCGGCCGGCAGCCAGACGTCCACCGGGCGCGGCGGCAGGGACCCGCTGTCGATCGCCAGGCGCTCGATGCGGCCGGTGACCACCTGCGGCAACGGCAGCGGGGTGTCGGAGACCGCCCGGGCGGCCACAGGGAGCGTCAGTGACATGGCAAGCAGGGAACGGCGGCGCATCGTCATCCGGCCAGAGCGTACAGCCCCAGCAGCCCGAAGACGATGGCCGCCACGCGCGCGCCGGCCGTCGGCCAGCGTGTCAGCCGCGGGGCCAAGGCACCTGCGGCCAGCGCATAGCCGCAATCGGTGGCTGCGGCGATGGTCACGAACAGCGCACCCAGGGCGAGGCTCTGCGGCGCCGCCGGCGCGGCCGGGTCCAGGAAAGGCGGCAGCAGAGCGGCGAAGAACAGCGTGGTCTTCGGGTTCAGCAAGGCCACCCAGAAGGCCTGGTGGGCATCCTGGCGCTCGCCGCCGGGCGCCTGCGCGGCAGCTTCGAGGCCGGCGCGCCGCCAGCTCTGCACCGCCATCCACAGCAGCACGCCGCCGCCGGCCCAGCGCACCCCGTTGTAGGCCGGCGGCCAGAGTGCGAACACCGCCGCCAGCCCCAGCGATGCCGCCACGGCGTTGGCCAGATTGCCGGCCGCCACGCCGGCCACGGCCGCCAGCCCAGCCCGCCGGCCCGCGGCCAGCGTGCGGGCGACGATGAACAGCACGCCCGGGCCGGGCGTGAGGGCCAGCACCAGGCTGGCAGTGGCGAAGGCGGCAAGCTGCATCGGGTGCCGGCATCATGCCAGTGCACCGCGGCGCCGCGGTATCGTGCCGGGCATGAAACCGAAACAGCGCCGCGTGCTCCAGGCGGTGCTCTACGAGTTGTTCGCCATCCTCTTCGTCGGCCCGGTGCTGGGCTGGCTGTTCGACGAGCCCATGGGCTCGTCGCTGGCGCTGGCGGTGGTGCTGTCCACCATCGCGCTGAGCTGGAACTACGTGTTCAACGCGCTGTTCGAGCGCTGGGAGGCGCGCCAGCCGGTGCGCGGGCGCAGCTGGCAGCGCCGGCTGGCGCATGGGGCCGGCTTCGAGGGCGGGCTGACGCTGCTGCTGGTGCCGGTGATGGCGGGGTGGCTGGACACCACGGCCTGGCAGGCCTTCCTGGCCAACCTGGGGCTGCTGCTGTTCTTCTTCTTCTACGCGGTGGGTTTCACCTGGGCCTTCGACCGCGTGTTCGGCCTGCCGGCGTCGGCTGCTGCGGCGCGGGAGGGGTGACGCCGATGGGTTGATCGCGGCAGGGCAGAATACTGTATAAAAGAACAGTCTTGTCCTGCGCATCCCCATGCTCCCCGGCTACGCCGAACTGCACTGCCGCAGCAACTACAGCTTCGGCCGCGGTGCCTCGCACCCCGAGGAACTGGTGGGGCGGGCGCACGCGCTGGGGTATGCCGGGCTGGCGGTGACCGATGAGTGTTCGCTCTCGGGCGTGGTGCGCGCGCACGCCGAAGCCAAGCGCCTGGGCCTGCCGCTGATCGTCGGTGCCGAGATGGCGCTGCAGCGCAGCGAAGCCGAACCCGCAGGGCCCCACCTGGTGCTGCTGGCCCTGTCCCGCCGCGGCTACGGCAACCTGGCGCAGTGGATCACCGTGGCGCGCCGGCGGGCGCCCAAGGGCCAGTACCGCGCGCTGATGGGCGACGTGGAGGGCAAGGTGCCCAACACGCCCACGCTGGCCGGCCTGCCGGACTGCCTGGCCCTGCTGCTGGCGCCGGCGGTGCTGGGCGCCGAACAGCCGTTCGAGACCCTGTTCGCCCAGGCCGTGTGGCTGCGCACCTGGTTCGGTGACCGGGCCGCGATCGCGCTGCCGCTGCTGCACCGCGCGCACGATGCGGTGCTGCTGGAGATCGTGCCGCGCGTGGCCGCGCTCACCGGGCTGCCGGTGGTGGCGGTGGGCAGCGTGCTGATGCATGCGCGCTCGCGCAAGCCGCTGCAGGACATGCTCACCGCCACGCGCCTGAAGCGCCCCGTGGCCGACTGCGGCTTCGCGCTGGAACCCAATGCCGAGGCCCACCTGCGCCCGCGCGCGCGGCTGGCGGCGCTGTACCGGCCGGAATGGCTGGAGGCCACGCTGGCGCTGGCCGGGCGCTGCGCCTTCTCGCTGGACGAACTGCGCTACGAGTACCCGCGCGAGATCGTGCCCGATGGCCACACGCCCACCAGCTGGCTGCGCGCGCTGACGGAGCAGGGCGCGCAGCGCCGCTTTCCGCAGGGGATGCCGGCTTCGGTGCGCACCGTCATCGAACACGAACTCGCACTGATCGCACAGCTGAAGTACGAGCCCTACTTCCTCACCGTGGCCGATCTGGTGCACTGGGCGCGCGGCCAGGGCATCCTGTGCCAGGGCCGCGGCAGCGCGGCCAACTCGGCCGTCTGCTACTGCCTGGGCGTGACGGAAGTCGACCCGGCGCGCATGACGCTGCTGTTCGAGCGCTTCATCAGCGCCGAACGCAACGAGCCGCCGGACATCGACATCGACTTCGAGCACCAGCGGCGCGAGGAGGTCATCCAGTACGTCTACCGCAAGTACGGCCGCCACCGAGCAGCGCTGACCGGCGTGGTCATCAGCTACCGCCCCCGCAGCGCGCTGCGCGACGTGGGGCGGGCGCTGGGCATCGACCTGGAACGTATCGACGCCGTCAGCAAATCCCAGCACTGGTTCGACGGCCGCCGCATCGACCCCGAACGCCTGCGCGAGAACGGCTTCGACCCCGAGGCGCCGATCTCGAAGCTGTGGGTGGAGCTCACCAGCACGCTGATCGGTTTCCCGCGCCACCTCAGCCAGCACCCGGGCGGCTTCGTCATCGCACGCGACCAGCTCGCGCGCCTGGTGCCGGTGGAGAACGCCGCGATGGACGGCCGCAGCGTGATCCAGTGGGACAAGGACGACCTCGACGCCCTGGGCCTGCTGAAGGTGGACCTGCTGGCCCTGGGCATGCTCAGCGCCATCCGCCGCGCCCTGCAGATGGTGGGCGACAAGCTTGGCCGGATGCCGCCGCCGCCGGGGCCGGGCGGGGTGACGGGCCTGTCCTTCACGATGCAGGACATCCCCGACGGCGACGACGCCACCTACGCCATGCTGCAGCAGGGTGACAGCATCGGCACCTTCCAGGTGGAAAGCCGGGCGCAGATGAGCATGCTGCCGCGGCTCAAGCCGAAGAACTTCTACGACCTGGTGATCGAGGTCGCCATCGTGCGCCCGGGGCCGATCCAGGGCGGCATGGTCCACCCCTACCTCAAGCGCCGCAACGGCGAGGAGTCGGTGGACTACCCGAGCGACGAGGTCAAGCAGGCGCTGGAGCGCACGCTGGGTGTGCCCATCTTCCAGGAACAGGTGATGCAGCTGGCCATCCTGGCGGCCGACTTCACGCCCGGCGAGGCGGATCAATTGCGCCGCGCGATGGCGGCCTGGAAGCGCAAGGGCGGCCTCGGCCCCTTCCACGAACGCCTGGTGGGCCGCATGGTGGCCAAGGGCTACCCGCGCGAATTCGCCGAGCGGATCTTCAAGCAGATCGAGGGCTTCGGCGAATACGGTTTCCCGGAAAGCCATGCCGCCAGCTTCGCGCTGCTGGTCTACGTCAGCGCCTGGCTCAAGCGCCACCACCCGGACGCCTTTCTGGCCGCGCTGCTCAACAGCCAGCCGATGGGCTTCTACGCGCCGGCGCAGCTGGTGCGCGACGCGCGCGAGCATGGGGTCGAGGTACGGCCGGTGGACATCCGCCACAGCGTCTGGGATTCGACCCTGGAAGGCGAGGGTGCAGGGCTGCGCCCGGTGCGGCTGGGGCTGAGCCGCGTGAGCGGGCTGCCCGAGGACGCGGCCGAACGCATCGTGGCCGCCCGCCGCGAGGGTGACTTCGCCAGCGTGGAGGACCTGGCCCGCCGCGCCAAGCTCGATGCGCACGCGTTGCAGCTGCTGGCCGGCGCCAACGCGCTGCAGGGCCTGGCCGGCCACCGCCATGCCGCGGCCTGGGCCGTGGCCGGCGTGGACACGCGCGCCACCACGATGCTGGCGGCCACGCGCACGCACGAGGTGGCGGCCGAACTCGCCGCGCCCGGTGAGGTGGCCGAGACCCTGGCCGACTACCGCGCCACCGGCCTCACGCTGGGCACGCACCCGGTGGCGCTGCTGCGCCGGCAGCTCGCGGCCTTCAAGGTGCTGCCGGCGGCGGTGCTGGCCGATTTCCCGGCCGGCCGGCTGGCGCGCGCCAGTGGTCTGGTCACCCACCGCCAGCGCCCGGAAACCGCCAAGGGCGTGGTCTTCGTGACGCTGGAGGACGAGACCGGCGCCGTCAACGTCATCGTGTGGCCCGACCTGGTGGAAAAGCAGCGCCGGCCGCTGCTGGCGGCCACGCTGCTCACCGTCTACGGCGTCTGGCAGCGCGAGGGCGCGGTGCGCCACCTCGTGGCGCGTCAGCTCGTCGACCACACTGCGCTGCTGCAGGGGCTGGACGCCCGCAGCCGGAATTTCAGATAGTCCAGCCACCCCCACACACACCACCACGAGGAGCACGCCATGATCCTGGGCCTGAGAACCGCCATCTACCCGGTCGCCCCCGACCAGCTCGACGCCGCCAAGGCCTGGTACACCACGGCCACCGGCACGGCGCCGTACTTCGACCAGCCGTTCTACGTCGGTTTCAACGTCGGCGGCTTCGAGCTCGGCCTGCTGCCGGGCGCCACGCCGTCGGTCGACGGCCCGCAGCCGCTGTGGGGCGTGGCCGACATCCATGCCGCGCATGCGCGAATGCTCGAACTGGGCGCCACCGAACTGGAGCCGCCGAAGGACGTGGGCGACGGCATCCTGGTGGCCGACGTGCGCGATCCCTTCGGCAACCGCCTGGGCCTGATCCAGAACCCGCATTTCGACCCGAAGGCGGTGCGGTGACGGCCCCTGGCGGGCCCGCTGCGTGACGCCATGTCACACAGGCAGCATCGCCCAGGTCCGACAACCATGGAGGCAACCCGATGAAACTGCTGCTGGCCGCGCTGGCCCTGGCGGCCGCGCCCGCCCTGGCCGCACCCTGCGACACCCCGGCGCATCGCCAGTTCGACTTCTGGGTCGGCGTCTGGGACGTGCACAAGCCCGACGGCACCGCCGTGGCCCGCAACACGATCACGCGCGAACACGGCGGCTGTGCGCTGCGCGAGCGCTACGCCACCACCGGGCGCCCGTACGAGGGCGAGAGCCTCAGCGCCTACGATGCCGGCCGCGGCATCTGGCACCAGACCTGGGTGGACACGCAGGGCCTCGTCCTGCTGCTGCAAGGGGGCTGGCGTGACGGGCAGATGGTGCTGGAGGGCACGACCACGGGCGCCGATGGGCGCAGCACGCGGCACCGGGTCAGCTGGCGTCCGCTGGCCGACGGCGCCGTGCGTCAGCACTGGGAATCGTTGGCCGACGGCGACACCTGGAAGACGGTGTTCGACGGCCGCTACACCCGCCGCTGAGCGCACCGCAGCGGCCGCCCGCGGCGACACGCGCAGGTGCTCAGGCCGCAGCAGGCGTGAGCCGCTCGGCGCTGATGTAGTCCTGCCGGTAGGTTTCGAAGTCCACGCTGTCGCGAGCTTCCAGCGCCGCCTGGTCGCGCAGCGAGGCCTCGGCCAGAGCCTCGAAACGCGCCTGCGCCTCGGCCGGCCAGGGCAGGGCGGCCAGTTCGGCGCAGGCGGCCGACGACCGTGCGCGTGCGAAGGGGTTGAAGGCATGCTCGTGGTCGCGCGCCATGTCCGCCAGCATGCGCGCCGACGGCAGCTGCGACGGCGACTCGAGCGCCTCCCGCGCCTGCCGCACGGCGGCGCCGTGCTGGGTGCCGCCGATGGCGGCATCCAGCGCCTGCGCGATCGGCTCGCATTCGGCCACCAGGGCCAGGGCCCATTCCTGAAGGCCGATCACGCCGCCCTCGCAGCACTCCAGCATCAGGCCCGGCTCACGCCCTTGCATCGCCGTGCGTTCCTGGTTGCGCGCCATCGCCGCGATCTCCAGCGGGTGGTCCGGCGGGCTGTCGGCCAGCAGGCAGTGCAGCAGGAAGACGTCGATGAATGCCAGGGTGGGCGCTGCCACGCCGATGGGGGCGTAGGGATCCAGGTCGAGGCAGCGCACCTCGACATACTCGACGCCCCGCTCGCGCAGCGCGTGCAGCGGCCGCTCGCCAGGGCGGATGGAGCGCTTGGGCCGGATCGTGCCGTAGAACTCGTTCTCGATCTGCAGCAGGCTGGTGGCCAGCTGGGCGTACTCGCCGCCCGGGCTGCGCACGCCCATGGCCTCGTAGGGCGGGTGCGGCAGCGTCAGCGCCGTGTGCAGCGAATCGGCATAGCGCTCCAGGCTGTTGTAGCTGACGGCCAGCGCGCCCTGGGCATCGCTCTGGTAGCCCAGGCGCCCCATGCGCAGCGTGGTGGCATGCGGCAGGCCCAGCGTCTGTGGCGCCAGCGGCTGCAGTGCGTGGGGCCGCCCGGCGACGAAGCTGGCCGACACCGCCGGTGACGCGCCGAACAGCGTCAGCAGCAGGAAGGCGCGGCGGCGGAAGTTGCGGATGAGCGCGAAGTGGTCCTCGTTGCTCAGCCCCGGCATCGACCAGTTGTAGTGCACGCCGGAGATCGTCTGCATGCGCTTGCCGTAGCGGTGACCCAGGCCGATGCGGTAGACGCTCTTGGCCCGGCCGACGTTGCTGGTGCCGAAGCGGGCCACTGGAATCGTCTCGTCGGCCGGCAGCGTGCACGGCATGCTGGTGGCCCACAGCAACTCGTCGCCCAGACTGCGCACCACGTACTGGTGCACCTGCGTCAGTTCGGCCAGGCAGCTGTCGATGCCTGCATGCACCCCGGTGATCAGCTCCAACTGCGATTCGCTGAAATCGGTGGTGATGTGCGGGTGCGTCAGCGCCGCACCCAGCGCGGCCGGGTGCGGCGTCAGTGACAGCGTGCCGTCGGGCCGTGCACGCAGCCCTTCGCGTTCGATGCCGCGTCGGATGCCGGCCAGGCGGCTGTCGGGCCAGCGGGCGATGCGATCGCGGAATCGTCGGGGATCGGGGGTCATGGGCAGCCAGGGTCGTGGGCGGCCGGCTGGTGCCGGGCGCGGACCCGATTGTGGTGCGCCCGCGGCTTTCGTGCAGGCGCGGGCTGCGGCGGGCGCTCAGCCGGCCTGCAGCTGGATCCGCTGGCCGTCGATCTCGACCACGTCACCGGCGCGCAGCTTGCGCCCGCGGCGCCGTTCGGTCTCGCCGTTGACGGTGACGTCCCCGGCCGCCACGCGCGCCTTGGCTTCGCCGCCGCTGCCGGCCAGGCCGCAGGCCTTGAGCAGCGCGTCGAGCGTGATGTGGTCGCCGCGCAGGGCGAAGGGCTGTACAGGGACCATGATCTCGCGCAAAGTCCGCATTGTCGCCGCGGTGGTCAGGACCACCGGAGGCCGCCCGGAACAGGCGGGTGGCGGCCTGCGGTACAACCCGGCCATGCCGAACCTGTGCCATCGATCCCGATGTGGACGCGCCGCGATGCGCCGCGTGGAGAAGCGCTGAGTGCCCGCCAGCGATGACCTGCCCCCGCTGCCCGACACCCCCACGGGGCGCTTTCGGCACTACAAGGGCGGCGAGTACGAGGTGATCGGCGTCGCGCGCCACTCGGAAACGCTGGAGCCGCTGGTGGTCTATCGCTCGTTGTACGGCGCCAGCGGCCTCTGGGTGCGTCCGCATGCGATGTTCTTTGGCACCGTGGATGTGGGTGGCGTACAGGTGCTCCGCTTCGCGCCGGTCGCCGGCAGCGCTTCATGAGCGACACGATGCAGGCCTGGGTCGATTTCGCGCTCGAGATCGATGCGCTCAAGGGCGTGGAACGCAAGTCCAAGCCCCCGGGCCTGGACCGCTACGAGAACGCCGCCGAGCACAGCTGGCAGATCGCGCTGCTGGCCTTGGCACTGGCGCCCCAGCTGGCACCGGACGTCGATGCGGCGCGGGTGGTCGGCATGCTGCTCGTGCACGACCTGGGCGAGATCGACACCGGTGACACCATCGTCTACGCCACCGAGGGCTGGACCGAGCGAAAGGCGGCCGAGGAAGCCGCCATCGAACGCATCTTCGGCCGCCTGCCCGCCGGGCGCGGCGACGCACTGCGCGCGTTATGGCAGGAGTTCGAGGCGGCCGAAACCCCCGAGGCCCGCTTCGCCCATGCGCTGGACCGGGCCATGCCGGCCCTGCTGAACCTGGCCAACGAAGGCCAGAGCTGGCGCGAGAACGGCATCAGCCACCAGCGGGTGGTCGAGCGCATCGGCCCCCCGATCGAGGCCGGATGCCCAGCGCTGTGGGCCTACATGAAGCCGAAGCTCGACCAGGCCAAGGACCAGGGCTGGTTCGGCGCCTGAGGCGGCCGATGGCCGGGGGCTGACGAGACCCTGCGCCCACCTGACGGCGGCGGGCCTGCGGGCCGCGGGCCTGTTGGCGTGGCCCCCATTGCGTGACCGTCCGTCATCGCGGTAGTGTGGGGCCGGCGCCCGTCGCACCGCCCTGCCTGCCAGACCATGCTTCGTCTTCGAACTGTCCCCCTTGCCGCCGTGGCCTGTGCTGGGCTCGTGGGCTGCGGCAGCGTGCCATTGCCGCCACCATCGCCCGACCTGATCGCCGCGCCGCTCTTCGCGCCGGTGGACGTCGACACCGACCCGGCCCAGGCCATCGCGCCCAGCCCGGCGATGCGCAGCTTCCTCGAGCGGGAGATGCAGCCGCTGATCCGCGTGCACGGCCCCAGCCGGGCGATGGCCCTGGCGCTGAGCCGCCTGCCGGCCATGCGGCTCGAGTACGACGCGAGCTTCACGCGCACGGCCGCCGAGGCGTTCGACGCGCGCGCCGGCAACTGCCTCTCGTTGACGCTGATGACGGGTGCGCTGGCGCGGGCGATGGGCCTGAGCGTCACCTACCAGCAGGTCGACGGCGGTTCCGCCTGGAGCCGCAGCGGCGGCCTGCTGGCCTACAGCGGCCATGTCAACGTGGTGATCGGCGACGCCTCGCTCTTCGGCACCGGTGCGCGTTGGGCGCAACGTCTGGTGGTGGACTTCCTGCCCGCGGAAGACGTCGCCGGCCACCGGACGACGCCGATCAGCGAAGCCACCGTGCTGGGCATGTTCCTGAACAACCGCGCTGCCGAGGCGTTGGCGGCCGGCCGCATCGACGAGGCGCACGCCTGGGTGCGCAGCGCCCTGGGCACGGCCCCCGGGTTCGTGCCCGCCTGGAACACCCTGGCGCTGCTGCTGGAACACCGCGGCCGTGCCGACCTGGCCCAGCGCGTGCTGGCCCACGCGGCGGCCACCGAGCCCGGCAACACCCGCGTGCTGGCCAACCTGGCCGCGGTGCTGACGGCCACGGGACGGGACGACGAAGCGGCGGCCTGGCGTGAGCGGCTGCGTGCCCTCGAGCCCCAGGTGCCGTTCGCGTGGTTCGATCGGGGGCGCGAGGCCGCTGCGGCGGGCAACTGGCAGGCGGCCTACGCCGCGTTCCAGCGCGAACTGGACCGGGACCCGGACCAGCACGAGGTGCACGCCTGGGCGGCGCGTGCGGCCGAGCAACTGGGCCAGACGGCGACCGCCCGGCGACACCTCGAACGCGCCCGGGAGACCGGACCGTCGCCGACGATCCAGGCGCTCTACGCCGCCAAGCTGGATCGCCTGAACGCCCCGCTGCGCCACTGACTTGGCCGAGCGGCGCCGGCTGGTGCCGATACCCGTGCTGCGGGTGCCGTCTACACGCGCTCCAGCACCACCGCGATGCCCTGGCCCACGCCGATGCACATGGTGCACAGTGCGTAGCGGCCCTGGATCCGGTGCAGCTGGTTCACCGCCGTGGTGGCCAGGCGCGCGCCGCTGGCGCCCAGCGGGTGACCCAGGGCAATGGCGCCGCCGTTGGGGTTGACGCGGGCATCGTCGTCGGCCAGGCCCAGGTCACGCAGCACCGCCAGGCCTTGCGCGGCGAAGGCCTCGTTGAGCTCGATGACGTCCATCTGCGCCAGGCTCAGGCCGGTGAGTTCCAGCACCTTGCGCGTGGCCGGTGCCGGGCCGATGCCCATGATGCGCGGCGGCACGCCGGCGGTGGCCATGCCCACCACGCGGGCGCGCGGCGTCAGGCCGTGGCGTGCGGCGGTCTTCTCGTCGGCCAGCAGGAGGGCGCAGGACCCGTCGTTGACGCCGCTGGCGTTGCCGGCGGTCACGGTGCCGTCGGGCCTGACCACGCCCTTGAGATTGGCCAGTGCTTCCAGGCTGGTGTCGCGCGGGTGCTCGTCCTTCGCCACGGTCAGCGGGTCACCCTTCTTCTGCGGAATGGTCACCGGCACGATCTCGGCGTCGAAGAAGCCGGCCTGCTGCGCCGCCACCGCCTTCTTCTGGCTGGCCAGGGCCATGCGGTCCTGGGCCTCGCGCTCGATCCCATAGTCGGTGGCGACGTTCTCGGCCGTCTCGGGCATCGAATCGACGCCGTACATCTCCTTCATCAGCTTGTTGACGAAGCGCCAGCCGATGGTGGTGTCGTACACCGCGTTGCTGCGGCTGAAGGCCGTCTCGGCCTTGGGCATCACGAAGGGCGCGCGGCTCATGCTCTCGACGCCGCCGGCGATCAGCAGCTTTGCCTCGCCAGCCTTGATGGCGCGCGCGGCGGTGCCCAGGGCGTCCAGGCCCGAGCCGCACAGGCGGTTGATGGTGCCGCCGGGCACGCCCACCGGCAGGCCGGCCAGCAGCGCCGCCATGCGCGCGACGTTGCGGTTGTCCTCGCCGGCCTGGTTGGCGCAGCCGTAGAGCACGTCGTCCAGGGCTGCCCAGTCCACGCCGGCGTGGCGGGCCATCAGCGCCTTGATGGGGATGGCCCCCAGGTCGTCGGTGCGCACCGAAGACAGCGCGCCGCCGTAGCGGCCGAAGGGGGTGCGCACGGCGTCGCAGATGAAGGCGTCGTTCATGGTCAGGCTCCGGTGAGGGTGTCGCGCTGCGCACGGCGCAGCAGCCACGGGCTGGCACGGTAGCGCTCGCCGCGGTAGGTGTCGTCCAGCGCGGCCAGGATGCCCAGCACGCCGCGGGCGCTCCAGCCGGCCAGCCACTCGAAGGGACCGGCGGGGTAGTTGACGCCGAGCTTCATCGCCGCATCGGCGCCGTCGGGACTGCACACGCCCTGGTGCACGGCGTCGGCGGCCTCGTTGACCAGCATGGCCAGCGTGCGCGCCACCACCAGGCCCGGGGTGTCGGCCACGGTGCGCGGCTCCACGCCCAACAGGGCCAGCCACGCCGGCGCCTCGGCGCGCCAGGCGTCGCTGGCCACGTCGGCGAAGGCCAGCGCCAGCGCGCCGGACCAGGCCGTGCCGGGCAGGCGGTCGAACACCGCCACGTCGACCAGGCCCTCGCCCGCGGCGATCTCGCCCGCGGTCTGGCCGTCGGTCAGGCGCAGCTGTGCGCCGCCCACTTCCAGGCCGATCCAGCCGCTGTCGGGCTGGCGCGTGTGCGGCATCGGCAGCCGTGCGGCCAGGGTGTCGGCCAGCGGTCCGAGTCCGTGCACCACAGGCTGTACGCCGGTCGGCAGCGGCGGCAGGTCCACCGGCGCGAGCGCCGGTGCGCCAGCGGGGTAGACGTAGAAGCCACGCCCGCTCTTGCGGCCCATCAGGCCGCCATCGACCATCTCCTGCTGCACGAGCGACGGCACGTAGCGCTTGTCGAAGAAGTTGGCGGCATAGACGGAGTTGGTGACCGCGAAGTTCGTGTCGTGGCCGATCAGGTCCATCAGCTCGCACGGCCCCATGCGGAAGCCGGCGGCGCGCAGGCAGGCGTCCAGCACCTCGGGTGCGGCGGCCTGTTCCTGCAGCAGGGCCAGGGTCTCGGCGTAGTAGGGGCGGGCGATGCGGTTGACGATGAAGCCAGGCGTGCTCTTGGCGTGCACCGGCACCTTGCCCCAGGCCTTCGACAGCTCGAAGATGGCCGCGGCCACGGCGGCGTCGGTGCGCAGACCGCTGACCACCTCCACCAGCTTCATCAGCGGCACCGGATTGAAGAAGTGCATGCCGACCAGGCGCTCTGGCCGCTGCAGGCCGTTGGCGATGGCGGTGACGCTGATCGACGAGGTGTTGGTGGCCAGGATGGCCTCAGTGCCCAGCAGGCCCTCGAGCTGCTGGAACAGCGCGCGCTTGGCGTCCAGGTTCTCGACGATGGCCTCGACCACCAGGCCGCAGCCCTTGGCGTCGTCCAGCGCGCCGATCGCTTCGATGCGACCCAGCGTGGCCTGCACCGTCGCCGGCGTCAGCTTTCCCTTGGCGGCCAGCCCATCGAGCGTCTGGCCGAGTTTGTCGCGCGCCGCTGCAGCGGCCCCCTCGCGAAGGTCGAACAGGGCCACGCGGTGACCGGCCTGCGCCGCCACCTGGGCAATGCCGGCGCCCATGATGCCGGCGCCCACCACCAGCACACGCGTCTCGGAACTCAGGGTCATCAATACGTCTCCAGGTGCAGCCGCCCCTCGGCTTTCAGGGCGGCGCCCACATTGTCCCAGTCCAGCCCGGCCTCGGCGGCCACATCGCGCAGCGCCAGCACCACGCCTTCCTCCATCGCCTTCAGGCCGCAGACGTAGAAGTAGGCGTTGGGGTCCTTCAGCAGCGGCACCAGGTCGGCGGCGCGCTCGCGCATGGCGTCCTGCACGTAGCGCTTGGGCTTGCCGCCCTCGCGCGAGAAGGCGAAGTTGATGTCGATGAAGTCCTTGGGCAGGTTCTGCAGCGGGCCGAAGTAGGGCAGCTCGGCCTTGGTGCGGGCGCCGAAGAAGAGCATCAGCTTGCCGCCCTCGAACTTGCCCGACTGGCGCAGCCGCCGACGCCATTCGGTCATCGCCCGCATCGGTGCGCTGCCGGTGCCGGTGCAGATCATCACGACGTGGCTCTTCGGGTGGTTGGGCATCAGGAAGCTCTGGCCGAAGGGGCCGATGACCTCCACCGTGTCGCCCACCTTCAGGTCGCACATGAAGTTGCTGGCCACGCCACGCACCGGGTTGCCCTGGTGGTCCTCCAGCACGCGCTTGATGGTCAGGCTGACGTTGTTGTAGCCCGGGCGCTCGCCGTTGCGCGGGCTGGCGATGCTGTACTGGCGCGCATGGTGCGGCTTGCCATTGGCGTCCACGCCCGGCGGCAGCACGCCGATGGACTGGCCCTCGAGCACCGGGAACGGCATGGCGCCGAAGTCCAGCACCACGTGGTGGGTGTCGTACTCCTTGCCGACCTCGGTGACGCGCACGTTGCCTACCACGGTGGCGGTGACGGACTTCTTCGCCGCCTTCGGGCCGTACAGGTTCACGTAGGGGTGGGCAGCGGACCACGGCGGCACCGTGGCGCCATAGGCGGCAGCGCGGAAGGCCTCGGGCTCGGCGGTGGACGGCGCCGGTGCCGCCTCGGCCTGGGCGTCGGCCACATCGGCGGCATCGGCGCCGGCGTCCGAGAGCTGATCGGCGCTCAGCTCGGCCGGCAGTTCGTCCCAGCCCAGCTGTTCGTCCAGGCTGTAGGCGCGGGCCTTCGGCACGACCCGCCAGCTGTCGATGCTGCCGGTGGGGCAGGGCGGCACGCAGGCCATGCAGAAGTTGCACTTCTCGGCGTCGACCACGTAGTTGCGCGAGTCGTGCGTGATCGCGCCCACCGGACAGGTGGCTTCGCAGGTGTTGCAGCGGATGCAGATCTCGGGGTCGATGACATGCTGCTTGAGCAGCTTCGAATCGGCCAGGTCCATGGTTGTCTCCTCTGAGGGTGAGAGGCCATCCGGCGTGCCTGAGCAGACGCGCCAGGCGGACCGAATCTAGGCGCAAAGCACAGCCATGGCAGGGCCATGGCGAGCATTTGCAACGACGAGTCGGCCCATCTGGCGAGGATGAGCGGGCATGCGGGATGGCCTCTCACCCTCTCGCCTCGTCAAGCAAAAGGGGGCCGCAGCCCCCTCGGTTGTACCGCGGGCAGGTGGTGCCGTCAGTTGAAGCGCACGTACTCGAAGTCCACCGGCTGGCGATTGATGCCCATCACCGGCGGCGCGATCCAGTTGGCGAACTTGCCCGGCTCCACCACCCGGCCCATCAGGCTGGCCACGTAGGCGCGGTCGACGTCCGTCGGCAGCCATTCCTCGACCTTGGCGTTCCACTCGTGGTCGCTCACGTGGCGGCCATCCGGCGACACCTTGACGCCGGCGAGCGTGCCGATCTGGCGGTGGAAGGCCTTGTGCGGCACCTTCAGGCGGAACGGGATGCCGGCCTTCTCGATGACCTTGTTCCAGCGCTCCACGCCGCCCACGCTGTCCTTGATGTAGTCGTCGCGCAGCACCTCGTTCAGGGCATTGAGCATCGGCACTTCCTTCTCCACCAGCATGCCGTTCTGCACGTCCAGCACCTTGTAGCTGTGGCCCTTGAGCACGTGGTCGTCGCTGCGCTTGCCTTCCTCGAAGCGGCCCTTCAGGCCCGAGCTGTAGAAGATGGCGGCGTTGCTGCTCTGGTCGGCGCCGAAGAGGTCGATCGTGACGCTGAAGTGGAAGTTCAGGTAGCGCTGGATGGTGGGCAGGTCGATCACGCCGGCGGCGCGCAGCTTGGCCGGATCGTCGGTCTTGAGCTCGTTCATCGCCTGGCAGGTGCGCTGGATGACGCGGCTCACGCCCGACTCGCCCACGAACATGTGGTGGGCCTCCTCGGTCAGCATGAACTTGGTCGTGCGGGCCAGCGGGTCGAAGGCGCTCTCGGCCAGCGCGCAGAGCTGGAACTTGCCGTCGCGGTCGGTGAAGTAGGTGAACATGAAGAAGCTCAGCCAGTCGGGCGTCTTCTCGTTGAAGGCGCCGAGGATGCGCGGGTTGTCCTCGTCACCGCTGCGGCGCTCCAGCAGGGCCTCGCCTTCCTCGCGGCCGTCGCGGCCGAAGTACTTGTGCAGCAGGTAGACCATGGCCCAGAGGTGGCGGCCTTCCTCGACGTTCACCTGGAACAGGTTGCGCAGGTCGTATTGGCTGGGCGCCGTCAGGCCCAGGTGGCGCTGCTGCTCCACGCTGGCCGGCTCGGTGTCGCCTTGCGTGACGATGATGCGGCGCAGGTTGGCGCGGTGCTCGCCCGGCACCTCCTGCCAGGCGGCTTCGCCCAGGTGGTCGCCGAAGTGGATCTTGCGGTCCTGTTCGGCCGGGTTCAGGAAGATGCCCCATCGGTAGTCGGGCATCTTCACGTGGCCGAACTGCGCCCAGCCCTGTGGGTCCACGCTGACGGCGGTGCGCAGGTAGACGTCGAAGCCGTGGCTGCCGTCGGGGCCCATGTCCTGCCACCAGTTCAGGTAGCTGGGCTGCCAGTGCTCCAGCGCGCGCTGCAGCGTGCGGTCCTCGCTGAGGTTGACGTTGTTGGGGATCTTCTCGCTGTAGTTGATCGTGGACATCACCGTCTCCAAGCAAACCAGTCGGGGGAGGAAGAGGTTCGGTTGCGGCGCGC
The DNA here is from genome assembly GCF_004016515.1 of Rubrivivax albus. Taxonomy (GTDB): domain Bacteria; phylum Pseudomonadota; class Gammaproteobacteria; order Burkholderiales; family Burkholderiaceae_C; genus Rubrivivax; species Rubrivivax albus. The sequence continues at coordinate 103,136 of NZ_SACT01000006.1, read as the reverse complement.
CACCCGGAAACCGCGCCGCACAACGAGATCAGTCGGGCGTCAGACGCGGTGCCAGTCGAACAGGCTCTTCTGGCCGCTGCCGTAGACCTTCAGCGCACCCTTCTCGCCGACGGCGTTGGGGCGCTGGAAGATCCAGTTCTGCCAGGCGGTCAGGCGGCCGAAGACGCGCGTGACCATGTTCTCCGGGCCGTTGAAGCGCAGGTTGGCCTCCATGCCGGTCAGGGCGTCGGGGCTCATCGCCACGCGTTCCTCGATGGCGATGCGGGTCTCGTCGGCCCAGTCGATGTCGTCCGGGTTGCTGGTGACCAGGCCCAGTGCGAAGGCGGCATCGGCGTCCAGCGGCTGGCCCTGCTGCGCCTTGACGGCGGCCAGCGGCGCTTCTTCCTCGTAGAAGCGGCGCTGCAGGCGGCTCTGGCCTGTGGCCATCGGGTAGGTGCCCCAGTTCAGCGCGCCGACGGTGATCTTCGGCGCTTTGGCGGCGTCGTCGGGCAGGGCCAGCTGGTAGCTGCGGTCGCAGGCCAGGGCCAGTTCCAGGTAGGTGCCGGCGAAGCAGCTGCCTTCGTCGATCAGCGCGAACAGGCTGCGGCTGGACACGTCCAGGCGGCTGAGCGTGCGCCGCAGCAGGCCGCGCGTCTCGCGCACGAACCAGTGGCCGGCGTTGGCTTCCAGCGCGGCATCCATCGCCAGCACCGCGGCGGCGTCGCCTTCGGTGCGGATCAGCCAGGTGCCGATCTCGAGCTCGTTGGTGCGCATCTCGAGGATGGCGTCGTCCAGTTCGCGGGCAATCACCAGCGGCTGCCAGGCGCTGCCGGCGGCCTCGATGCCGGCCACGTCGGCCGCCACGGTGCCCTGCGGTGCCTTCACCGTCCAGGTGGCGGTGCGCTTGGCGCGGTCGATCTCGACCGTGACATGGCTGTAGCGTAGCGCGTCGGCCTCCACGGTCTTGCTCAGCGGGGGCAGGGCGACACCCTTGGCGCCAGCGCCGGGGCCGGGCCGGGCGCTGCCCTGGGCCAGTTCCAGTGCGCGCTCCTGCACGCGGGCGGCAAACTGCGCCGGCTTGGCGATGTCGTCCACCAGGCGCCAGTCCTTGGCCTTCTGGCCGCGCACGCCTTCGGTGGTGGTGCAGAAGATGTCGGCCAGGTCGTGGCGCACCTTGCGCTTGTCGGTCACGCGGGTCAGGCCGCCGGTGCCCGGCAGCACGCCCAGCAGCGGCACCTCGGGCAGGCTGACGGCGCTGCTGCGGTCGTCGATGAGCAGGATCTCGTCGCAGGCCAGGGCCAGTTCATAGCCGCCACCGGCGCAGGAACCGTTGACCGCGGCCAGGAACTTCAGGCCGCTGTGCGTGCTGCTGTCCTCGATGCCGTTGCGCGTCTCGTTGGTGAACTTGCAGAAGTTCACCTTCCAGGCGTGGCTGCTGACGCCCAGCATGAAGATGTTGGCGCCGGAGCAGAACACCTTCTCCTTGCCGCTGGTGACGACCACCGTGCGCACCTCGGGATGCTCGAAGCGGATGCGGTTGACGGCATCGTTGAGCTCGATGTCCACGCCCAGGTCGTAGCTGTTGAGCTTGAGCTTGTAGCCCGGGCGCAGGCCGGCGTTCTCGTCGAAGTCGGCGACCAGCGTGGCCACCGGGCCTTCGAACTTCAGCTTCCAGTGCTTGTACTGGCTGGGGGTGGTCTGGTAGTCGACACGGGACGGCTGGCTCATCGCAGTCTCCTGGCATGCACGCTGGTGCGTTGATCGGGATCAGGTGTGACGCATGATAGTGCTCGCTTCTTGATCGTGTCAAGCAAGAAAATGCACTTTCATGCATGCGCCATGATCTCGCGGGCGATGGCCCTCAGCCGCTCGAAGGTTTCGGCCAGCGGCTGCGCGCTCGTGTCCAGCCGGTACTCCGCCTTCGAATAGAAGGCGGCGCGGCCGGCGAGGATGCCCTTCAGGTCCTCGAGTGCCTCCTTGCTGGCCGCCATCGGGCGCATGTCACCCTGCGCGGCCACGCGCTGCAGGTGGTCCTCGGCCTGGGCCTGCAGCCAGATGGTGGTGCAGTGGGTCAGCAGCTGGTTGAAGGTGGCCGCGTCGGAGACGATGCCGCCGGGCGTGGCGATCACGGCCTCCGGGTAGATCTGGATCGCCTCTTCCAGTGCGCGGCGCTCGTAGCGGCGGTAGGCGCTCTGGCCGTAGAGGCCCTGGATCTCGCCCACCGAGCAGCCGGCGAACTGCTCGATCTCGCGGCTGAGTTCCACGAACGGGTAGCCCAGGTCGTCGGCCAGCATCTGGCCCAGCGTGGACTTGCCGGCGCCGCGCAGGCCGATCAGGGCGATGCGGGTGCGCTTGGTGGCCGGTCCCGGGTTGCCCTGGTTGCCCATGCCGAGCAGGTCGCCAACGGCGATGCGCACGCGGCGCAGCGTTTCCTCGTCGCGTTTTTCCAGCAGCTCGCGCAGCAGCAGCCACTCGGGGCTGGAGGTGGTGACGTCGCCGATCAGTTCGGCCAGCGAGCACTGCAGTGCCGCGGCCACCTGCAGCAGGATCAGGATGGAGGCGTTGCCGACGCCGTATTCCAGGTTGGCCAGGTGGCGCTCGGACACGTCGGCCGCCGCCGACAGCGCCTTGCGTGTCATGCCGCGGCGCGCGCGCAGGGCGCGCACCCGCTCGCCCAGCGCCACCAGGAAGGGGTTCTTGGCCTCGCCTGCGGCCATCTCTCCCGAGGCATCGCCTAGGGCATACCCGAGGACAGGCAATATAGTGCTTGACATGGTGGGTCGATGGTCCCTAAAGTGCTGCAGGCACGATACTGCATCTTTCGGGTGCAGGGCAAGCGCAGCGGTTTGCCGCAGCGCAAGCCGCAGAGGATCCCGCCATGAGTCCGCCGGGCCGCCCCAAGGGCGAGTTCCGGAGGGCGCAGCCCAAAGGTACTTCCAGTGAGCACACCCGCCGAGTTCCGCGTCCAGATCGCCGGCCTGACGGCCCAGATCGCGGCGCATCTGGCCGGTCGCGCGCCCGATGCCGGGCTCGACGCCTGGCTCAACGCCGAACACGGCCCGCAGAGCGAGACCTACCGCGCCCTGCGCGCCTCCTGCGAGGCCGGCGTGGCCGCCGGCTGGCTGTGCGACCGCGAAGGCGGCGGCATCCGCTACGGCCGCATCTTCAAGCCGGCGGACGACCTGGCCGGCTTTTCGGTGGACGTGGTCGACATGCACGACATCGCCGGCCCCCACCACGTGCACCCGAACGGCGAGATCGACCTGATCATGCCCGTCGACCCCGACGCGCGTTTCGACGGCCGCCCGGCTGGCTGGCTGGTCTGCCCCCCTGGCAGCGCCCACCGGCCCACGGTGTCCGGCGGTCGCGCGCTGGTGCTGTACCTGCTGCCGGAAGGCCGCATCGAGTTCACCCGCTGAGCGGCGACCGCCCCGGCACACAGGAGACACCCCATGAACATCCCGGCCGACGTCACCCCGCCCGGCGAACGCTTCAACTTCGCCCACCACCTGCTGCAGGCCAACGCCGGCCGCGCCGGCCGCACCGCCTTCGTCGACGACCACGGTGCGCTGAGCTACGGCGACCTGGACCAGCGCGTGCGCGCCGTCGCCGCCGGGCTGCGCGCCGCCGGTGTCAAGCGCGAGGAACGCGTGCTGCTGCTGATGCAGGACAACGCGCACTGGCCCGTGGCCTTCCTGGGCGCCATCTACGCCGGCGTGGTGCCGGTGGCGGTGAACACGCTGCTGACGGCCGACGACTACGCCTACATGCTGGAGCACTCGCGTGCGCAGGCGGCGCTGGTCTCCGGCGCACTGCTGCCCACGCTGACGGCCGCCATGGTCAAGTCCGACCACGAGGTGCAGCGCGTCATCGTTTCGCACCCGGTGGCGCCGCTGCACCCGTCGGAAATCGACTTCGAGGCCTTCGTGGCCGCCCAGGCGCCGCTGAAGAAGCCTGCCGCCACGCACGGCGACGACCCGGCGTTCTGGCTGTACTCCTCCGGCTCCACCGGCCGGCCCAAGGGCACTGTGCACTCGCACGCCAACCCGTACTGGACGGCCGAGCTCTACGGCAAGGGCGTGCTGCAGCTGCGCGAGGACGATGTCTGCTTCTCGGCGGCCAAGCTGTTCTTCGCCTATGGCCTGGGCAACGCGCTGACCTTCCCGCTGAGCGTGGGCGCGACGACCATCCTGATGGCCGAGCGGCCAACGCCCGATGCCGTGTTCAGGCGCTGGCGCGGCGAGGTCGGCGGTGTCAGGCCGACGGTGTTCTATGGTGCCCCCACCGGCTATGCCGGCATGCTGGCCTCGCCCGCGCTGCCGGCGCGTGGCGACGTGGCGCTGCGCATGGCCTCGTCGGCCGGCGAGGCGCTGCCGGGGGAGATCGGCGAGCGTTTCAAGGCGCACTTCGGCGTCGACATCGTCGACGGCATCGGCAGCACCGAGATGCTGCACATCTTCATCTCCAACCGGCCGGGCGACGTGCGCTACGGCACCAGCGGCTGGCCGGTGCCGGGCTACACCATCGAGCTGCGCGGCGAGGACGGTGGTCCGCCGCCCGACGGCGAACCCGGCGACCTTTACATCCAGGGCCCGTCGGCGGCCATGATGTACTGGGGCAACCGCGAGAAGACGCGCGATACCTTCCAGGGCGGCTGGACCAAGAGCGGCGACAAGTACGTGCGTAACGCCGACGGCACCTATACCTACAGCGGCCGCAGCGACGACATGCTCAAGGTCAGCGGCATCTGGGTCAGCCCCTTCGAGGTCGAGGCCACGCTGGTGCAGCACCCGGCGGTGCTGGAGGCGGCGGTGATCGGCGTCGAGGATGCCGAGGGCCTGACCAAGACCAAGGCCTTCGTCGTGCTCAAGCCCGGCGCCGAGGCCAACGAGGCCGACCTCAAGGCCTTCGTCAAGGAGCGGCTGGCGCCCTACAAGTACCCGCGCCAGATCGCCTTCGTGGCCGAGCTGCCGAAGACGGCCACCGGCAAGATCCAGCGCTTCAAGCTGCGCGACCAGGAACGCGCGGCAGGCGCATGACCCACGCATTCGTCGACATCGCCTGGCAGGGCCAGCGCGTGCCCATCGAGCACGCCTGGGTCGGCCGGCCGCGCGCCGAGCGTGCGGCACCGCTGATCGTGTTCCTGCACGAGGGGCTGGGGTCGGTGTCGATGTGGCGCGACTTCCCGGCGCGGCTGTGCGAGGCCGTGGGCGCGCGGGGGCTGGTCTATTCGCGGCCCGGCTATGGCCGCAGCGGCACCCTGGTGCCGGAGCCGGCCTGGACACCGGCCTTCATGCACGAACAGGCGCATGCGGTGCTGCCGGCGCTGTTCGGGGCGCTGGACATCGACACCACGGACGACCGCCCCTGGCTGTTCGGCCACAGCGACGGCGGCTCGATCGCGCTGCTGTACGCGGCGCGGTTGCCGGGCCGCATTGCCGGCGCCGTGGTGCTGGCGCCGCACATCCTGGTCGAGGACCTCTCCGTGGCCAGCATCGGACAGGCGCGCGTGGCCTTCGAGACCACGGATCTGCGCCAGCGACTCGCGAAACACCATGCCGACGTCGACCGCGCGTTCCGCCGCTGGAACGACATCTGGCTGGATCCGGCGTTCCGCGGCTGGTCCATCGAGGATCACCTCGGCGCCATCCGCTGCCCGCTGCTGGCGGTGCAGGGGCTGGATGACGAGTACGGCACGCTGGCGCAGATCCGCGGCATCGCCGCGCGCGTGCCTGGCACCCGGCTGCTGGAACTGCCGGACTGCCGGCATTCGCCGCACCGCGACCAGCCCGACGCGGTGATCGCCGCCGTGCGCGACCTGCTGTCGATGCCGATTGCAGCTGCGCCGTAAATACTTTAGAACTCAAGTAATTGCCACCCCGATCCGACGGAGACATGCCATGAAGAAGACGATCACCTTCACCCTCGGCGCCGTGGCGCTGGCCACCCACCTGGCCGCCGGCGCCGCCGAGCCGATCAAGGTCGGCCTGATGCTGCCGTCCACCGGCACCTTCGCCGCGCTGGGCGACATGATCACCAAGGGCTTCAAGCTCGCCATCGACGAGCAGGGCGGCAAGCTCGCCGGGCGCGAGGTGCAGTACTACACCGTCGACGACGAGAGCGACCCCAGCAAGGCCACCGACAACGTCAACAAGCTCATCAAGCGCGACAACGTCGACGTGCTCGTCGGCACCGTGCACTCCGGCGTGGCCGTGGGCATGGCGCGTGCGGCCAAGGAAAGCGGCACCCTGCTGATCATCCCCAACGCCGGGGCCGACGCCATCACCGGCCCGCTGTGCGCGAAGAACATCTTCCGCTCCAGTTTCAGCAACTGGCAGCCCGGCTACGCCACGGGTGTGGTGGCCGCGAAGAAGGGCTACAAGACCGCGATGACCATCACCTGGAACTACGGTGCGGGTGCGGACACCGTCAAGGGCTTCCGCGAAGCCTTCGAGAAAGGCGGCGGCAAGGTCACCAAGGACCTGAACCTGCCGTTCCCGAACGTCGAGTTCCAGGCCCTGCTGACGCAGATCGCCTCGGAGAAGCCCGACGTGGTCTACGCCTTCTTCGCTGGCGGTGGCGCGGTCAAGTTCGTCAAGGACTGGGCTGCCGCGGGGCTGAAGAACACCGTGCCGCTGATGGGCTCGGGCTTCCTGACCGACGGCACGCTGGCCGCGCAGGGCGAAGCGGCGCAGGGGCTGATCACGGCGCTGCACTACGGCGACGAGATCAGGAACCCGCGCAACGAGGCCTTCCGCAACAAGTTTGCCGTGGCCTACAAGGCCAACCCCGACGTGTACGCCATGCAGGGATTCGACGCCGCACAGATGCTCATTGCCGGGGTCAACGCCATCAAGGGCGACATCAGCCGCAAGGACGACCTGTACAAGGCCATCGCCGGGGCGAAGATCGACAGCCCGCGCGGCACCTTCACGCTGAGCAAGGCACACAACCCGGTGCAGGACTTCTACATCCGCGAGGTCAAGGGCGAGTACAACGTCGTCACCGGCATCGCCGTGAAGGCGCTGGCCGACCCGGCGCGCGGCTGCCGCATGTGAGCCATCGGCCCCGCACCACCGCCACCTGACCCATGGACGCCGCCACCTTCCTCATCCAGTGCCTGAACGCGCTGCAGTACGGGCTGCTGCTGTTCCTGGTGGCGTCCGGGCTGACGCTGATCTTCGGGATCATGGGCGTCATCAACCTGGCGCACGGCAGCTTCTACATGGTCGGGGCCTACATGGCCTATGCCTTGTCGCCGCTGCTGGGTGGCAACTTCTTCGTCACCCTGGCCGTGGGACTGGTGCTGGCGGTGGTGCTGGGCTACGTGCTGGAGTGGGTGTTCTTCAGCTACCTCTACGACCGTGAACACCTGCAGCAGGTGCTGATGACCTACGGCCTGATCCTGGTCTTCGAGGAGGTGCGCAGCCTGCTCGTGGGCGACGACGTGCACGGCGTGCAGGCGCCGGAGATCCTGGCCGGCAGCATCCCGCTGGGCGACGTGATGACCTACCCGGTCTACCGGCTGTTCATCTCCGGCGTCTGCCTGGCGCTGGCCTTCGGCATGTACCTGGTGTTCACGCGCACGCGGCTGGGCATGAAGATCCGCGCTGGCTCGGTGAACCGCGAGATGGTGCAGAGCCTGGGCATCGACATCCAGTTCCTCTACCGCATCGTGTTCGCCGCCGGCGTGGCGCTGGCGGTGCTGGCGGGCATGATCGCCTCGCCGGTGAGCAGCGTGTACCCAGGCATGGGCAACTCGGTGCTCATCATCTGCTTCGTGGTGGTGGTCATCGGCGGCATCGGTTCCATCCGGGGCGCGCTGGTGGCGGCGCTGCTGATCGGCGTGGTCGACACCTTCGGCAAGGTGCTGTGGCCCGAGGCGGCCGGTGTGCTGGTCTACGTGCTGATGGCCGCCATCCTGCTGGTGCGGCCGGCCGGTTTGTTCAAGGCCGGATGAGGGGCCGACCGTGAAGCAGCTTGCCGTACCCCTGGTCGCGTTCGCCCTGCTGGCCGCCTACCCGTTCGTCGGCGGCGCCTATGGCACCGACCTCGTCATCAAGATCATGATCTACGCCATCGCGGCGCTGAGCCTGGAACTGCTGGTGGGCGCCACCGGGCTGGTGTGCTTCGGGCATGCGGCGCTGTTCGGCATCGGCGCCTACGCCACCGTGCTGCTGTCGCCGGAATCCGGCCCCGCGGCGCTGTGGTGGATCGTGCCGGCCGCGGTGGGCGCGACGGCGCTGTACGCGCTGGGCATGGGTGCGCTGTCGCTGCGCACACAGGGCGTGTACTTCATCATGGTGACGCTGGCCTTCGCGCAGATGGCGTACTTCGTCATCCACGACACACCACTGGGCGGTGGCACCGACGGGATCTACCTGTACTTCAAGCCCCTGCTGGGCCCCGAGGACGCACCGATCGTCGACCTGGAGAAGCCTGGTGTGTTCTATGCACTGACGCTCGGCAGCCTGGTGGCCGTCTACGCCTTCCTGGCCCTGGTGCTGCGCTCGCGCTTCGGCCGTGCGCTGGCCGGCATCAAGGCCAACGAGCAGCGCATGCGCGCCACCGGCTTTGCCACCTACCCGTACAAGCTGGCGGCCTTCACGCTGTCCGGCGCCATCGCCGGCTACGCCGGATTCCTGTTCGCGGCCAAGGACGGCTTCGTGAACCCGGAACTGCTGAGCTGGCACCTGTCGGGCTCGCTGCTGATCATGATCATCCTCGGTGGCCTGGGCCACCTGCGCGGCGCGGTGCTCGGCGCCTTCGCCTACACGCTGCTGCAGGAGTTCTTCAAATCCGAGGCCATCTTCGGCAGCTTCGCCAAGCACTGGCACCTGGGGCTGGGCCTGACCATCATCGTCAGCGTGGCGCTGCTGCCCAAGGGGCTGATCGGGCTGGGTGAACTGTGGCGCCGGAGGCCCGCATGAGCGAGGTGCTGCTGAGGGGCCTGGGCCTCACCCGCCGCTGGGGCGGGCTGACGGCGGTCGACACCGTGTCGCTGGACCTGCAGCGCGGGCAGGTGCACGCCGTCATCGGCACCAACGGCGCCGGCAAGTCCACGCTGATCAACCTGCTCTCGGGCGAGATCGAGCCGTCGGACGGCCGTGTCGAACTGCTGGGGCAGGACGTGACGTCCTGGTCACAGCCCCGGCGCGCGCAGGCCGGCCTGGGGCGCAGCTACCAGCGTACGACCATCTACCCCACCTTCACCGTGCACGAGAACGCCCGTCTGGCCGCGCAGGCGCGCTGGCCGCGGCCCTGGCGGCTGTGGGAGCCGGCGGCCCGTTGCCCCGATGCCACCGCCGCGGCCGACGCGGCGCTGGCCCGTGTGGGCCTGGGTGCCGAGGCGCAGCGCCCCGCCGGCCTGCTGAGCCACGGCGGCAAGCGGCAGCTGGAGATCGCGATGTGCCTGGCCACGGACCCGCAGGTGCTGCTGCTGGACGAACCGCTGGCCGGCATGGGGGCCGAGGAGACCGACCGCATGCTCGCGCTGCTGGACGCCCTGAAACCCGGCCACGCCATCCTGCTGGTGGAGCACGACATGGACGCCGTCTTCCGCGTGGCCGACCGCATCACCGTGATGGTCAACGGCGCGGTCATCGCGTCGGGCACGCCCGACGCCGTGCGCAACGACCCGCAGGTGCAGGCGGCCTACCTGGGGGGGCATTGATGGACGCGAACGGCACCACCCCGATCCTGCAGGCCAGCGGCATCCACGCGTGGTACGGGTCCAGCCACGTGCTGCACGGCGTGGACCTGAGCATCCCGCGTGGCCAGACCGTCGGCCTGCTGGGCCGCAACGGCATGGGCAAGAGCACGCTGATCCGGACGCTGCTGGGCCACGTGCGCCAGCGCCAGGGGAAGATCACGGTGGCCGGGCAGGACTGCAGCGGTGCGCGGCCGCATCAGGTGGCGCGCCTCGGCGTGGCCTACGTGCCCGAGGGTCGTGGCGTGTTCCCGAACCTGAGCGTGCGCGAGAACCTCGTCATGGCCGCACAGCCACCGACTGATGCGAGCGGCTGGACGCTGGAACGCGTGCTCGAGACCTTTCCGCGGCTGCAGGAGCGCATCGGCAACCTGGGCAGCCAGCTCTCCGGCGGCGAGCAGCAGATGCTGTCCATCGGCCGCGCATTGATGACGCAGCCGCAGCTGATCATCCTGGACGAGGCCACCGAGGGCCTGGCGCCTCTGATCGTCGTGGAGATCTGGCGCGTGCTGCAGACGATCCGCCGCAGTGGCATCTCCTGCCTGATCGTCGACCGCGACTATCGCAAGGTGCTGGCCAACACCGACCGCGCCGTGGTGCTGCAGAAGGGCGAAGTGGTGATGGCAGGGGCGTCGGAGCAACTGGCCGGGGCGCCGGAGCTCGCGGGCTACCTGGGCGTCTGACCGCCCGGGCCTCGAACTCGGGATGCGGGGGCCTCACCGGCCGCATCGCGGTTGACGCTGGCCGACCCGGGTGGGACAGTCGGCGATGGCCGCATCGCGGCAGGAGCCCGGATGTCCTACGTCGGCGAGCCCTTCGCGCACGACCTCTTCGTCAGCTACAGCCACGGCAGCGATGCCGAAGGCGAGGGCCTGCTGCGCCCCTGGTCCACGGCGTTCGCCACTGAGCTGGAAAAGGAGCTGCGCGTCGACCCGCGCTTCCGCCAGTCGCTGAGCCTGTTCCTCGACGCCAAGCTGCGGCCAGGGCAGGGCGTGGACCCGATGGAAGGGCTGACGCCGCAGTTGACCCAGCAGATCGCCGCCAGCGCGTTGCTGCTGGTGCTGATGTCGCCAGACTACGTGGCGTCCGAATGGTGCCGCCGTGAGCGCGACGCCTGGGTTGCTGCGCAGGAAGCCCTGGGCCTGCCCACAGACGGCCGCGTGGCCGTGGTGCGCATCTGGCCCACGCCAGAGCCTTGGCCCACGCCCCTGTGCGACCCGCAGGGTGTGCCGTTGGTCGGCTTCCTGTTCCATGACGACAGCCTCGGCGCGGACCGCCCGCTGGGCTGGGCCGACCTGGGGCAGGGCTTCGGCAGCGATTTCCGCCGCGCGCTGCTGTCGGTGGTCGGCCGCCTGGGCCACCACCTGGACGCGCTGCGTACGCAGCTCGGCGAACGCCGCAAGGCGCAGGAGGACGCGCAGCGCCTGCAGGGGCCGCAAGGCCAGTCGATCTACCTGCACGGCCGCGTCGACCACCGCAAGGCGTGGGAGGACGCGGCCAACGCGCTGCTGTCGGATGGCTATTCCGTCGTGCCGGGCGATCCCGACCCCGTGGAGGACGACCCGCGCAAGCTGATGCAGTTGCGCCGTGCTCGCGTGGAGACCCTGGCCGACTGCGACGCGCTCCTGCTGCTGGGCACCGAGGACGGCCGTGCGCTGGACGCCGACCTGCTGGCCATCGGCCGTTACGACCGGCAGTCCGCCCGCGCGCGCAGCCACCGCCTGCTGCCCTGCGGCGTGCTCGACACGGTGGGCCCGCCAGTGGCCACGCCGGTGCGCCGGGCCACCGCGCGCAACCTGCAGACCGACTGGCTGGACGGCACCCAGCCGCCGTGGACACCGGCCGTCCAGCACTGGCTGGCCGCGCAGGGCGCTGCGGCGGCGGCCAGCGAATGAGCGGGCTGCCCGACACCGGCGACGACGACAGCGGCGGCCTGCAGCTGACGCTGCCGCCCCGGCCCTATCCCGGCCTGCGCCCCTTCGATCCGCAGGAGTGGCCGATCTACTTCGGCCGTGAACGCATGGTCGACGAACTGCTCGAGCAGCTCGTCGAACGCCGCCTGGTCTTCGTGCACGGCGATTCCGGCTGCGGCAAGAGTTCCATCGTGCGCGCCGGCCTGTTCGCGCAACTGGAGCAGGGCAGCATGGGGCCGGGCTGGCGCACGTCCATCGCGCTGCCGCGTCGCTCGCCGCTGTGGAACCTGGCGCGTGCGCTGGCGCGGCTGGCTGGCCAGTCCGCCGACGATACTGATGCGGTGCTGCCGTGGCGGCGCGCACTCAACCAGGGCCGCGAGGCACCGTCGGCGCTGGCCGCGCTGTGGCGGGACCGCGCCTGCGGCGACAGCGGGCCGGGCTGCCTGCTGATCGATCAGTTCGAGGAGCTGTTCCAGCATGCCCGCCGCGACGGCCCGGCCGAGGCACAGCTGCTGGCGGAGCTGCTGATGGCTTGGCAAGCTACGCCACCAGACGGGCTCTACCTGGTGACCACGATGCGCTCGGAGTACCTGGGCGCCTGCGCGCGGTTCGGGCGTCTGGCCGAAACCGTCAACGCCTGCCAGTACCTGCTGCCGCCGATGGAGCACGCCGACTTGCTGCGCGCCGTGCGCGAGCCGGCACGGCTGTACGGCGGCGAGGTGATGCGGCCGCTGGCCGAGCGCCTGATCGCCGACGCCGGCGCCAGCCAGGACCAACTGCCGCTGATGCAGCACACGCTGATGCGGCTTTACGAGGAGCACGGCGCGGCATCGGCCGCCGGCGGCCAGCCCTGGCGCCTGGAACTGTCGCACTTTCCGGCCGAACTGGGCTGCGCCGGGCTGCTGTCGGCTCATGCCGACGAGGTTGCGGCCCGTGTCGTCGAGGCGCTGCCGGAAGCACCGGCCGGCGGGCCATCGCGCGTGGTCGAGGACCTGTTCCGCGCGCTGACCGAACCCAACCCCGATGGCCATGCCATCCGCCGGCCGATGCGGCTGGACGAACTGGCCGACATCACCGGCTGCACGCTGCCGCAGCTGACCGAGGTGGTCAATGCGTTTCGTGCCGACGGCGTCAACTTCCTGACCCCGCCGCTGGCCTGGCCCCTCCGCCCCGACACGCTGGTGGACGTGGGCCACGAGGCGCTGATCCGATGCTGGCGCGCGCTGGCCGACGAGCAGCAGGGCTGGCTGGCGCGCGAGTTCCGCAACGGCCTGGTGTGGCGTTCGCTGCTGGTGCAGGCCGACAGCTTCGAACGCGACCCGACAAACGTGCTCGGCGCCACCACCACCGACGAGCGCGAGCGCTGGATGAAGCGGCGCAACCCGGCCTGGGCGAAACGCTACGGCGGCGGCTGGGCGCGCGTGCAGAAGCTGCTGGCGGCCAGCGCCGCGGCGCGCGACGAGGAACGCGAGCGCGTGCGCGACGTCGAGCGGCGCAAGCGCCGGCAGCGCCAGTGGTTCGCCTTGACCGGCGCCATCGTGGTCGTGGCGGCGACGCTGCTGGTGGTCTCGCGGCTCGACGCGGAACAGGAGCGGCAGGCCAAGATTGCCGCGCAGAAGGACAGCGAACGGCTGCAGCAGGATCTGGCCCTGCTGCAGGCCACACGCGACAGCAACACCGACCTGCGCGCCGACCTCGAGGCCGAGCGGGCGCGCGGGGTCCGCCTCACCGAGGACCTGGATCGCGCCCGCCACGAACTGCAGATGCTGCAGCTCGAACTGCTGCAGGTCGCGAAGCAGGCGAGGACCAACGAGCCCAACGTCAGCCAGCGGCTCCAGGAGGCCGCGGCCCAGGTGGGCAGCGAGGCCGGGCGGCTGAACAACGTGGCGGCTGCCGCCACGGCGCCGGTGCAGGCCGCCCCGACGGACAAGACGGCCTCGGGTGGCGCCCGGCTATACATCCAGATCACCGACCCGAGCCAGCGGGCGGCGGCGCAGAAGCTGGCCGACGCGCTGGCACGCGCCCGCCTGGGTGGGCAGCCGTTGATCGTGCCCGGCATCGAACTCGTCAAGGTGGCCGTGCGGCAGGGCGCGCTGCGCTGCTTCGACGCCAGGGAGTGCAAAACCGACGCTCGCGAACTGATGGCGTTGCTGGGCCGCCTGGTGCGCGCGCCCCAGATCCAGCTGGAGGATCTCAGCGAACGCTATGCGGCCAGCAAGTCCATCCGTCAGCGCCACTTCGAACTGTGGCTGCCTGCCGGCGACCTCGTGCTCAACGTGCGCTGAGCCTGCCGGCCTTCACGACGGCAGGAAGTCCACCGGCCAGTTCACCACCATCACCTCCACATCCTTGGCACCGAAGTCGAACTGGCGCACACGGGCCAGCAGCTTGCTCTCCAGCGTGTCGGACTTCAGTTCGCTGGAGACCATGCGGATGCCGGTGACGGCGCCGTCGGGCGCGATGCGCAGCTCCAGCACCACCTTGCCCTGCAGGCTGGGGTCCTCGCGCAGCGCGCGGTTGTAGAGCGCGTAGATCGCACCCTTGTGGCGCTCGAACACCAGGCGGATCTCCTCGATCGAGCGCGACGCCTTGCCGCTGCCGCTGCGCTTGACGCTGCCACCGGCCGCGGCGGCACCGCTGCCCGTGCCGTCGCCGCTGGCCGCGCGGCCGCCGCCGGCGCCACCGCCTGGGCCACCACCGCCACCACCGCCGATGCGGCCTTCGACCAGCGTGGTGGACCGGCCCGCCAGGCCACCGCCGCCGCTGTCGCGGCTGACGCCGCCACTGGCCACGGCCAGGCCACCGCTGCCGCGGGCTGCCGCGGCGGTGATCATCGAACGCGTGGGGATGCCGGCCTCGGTGCCGGCACCCACGCCAGGCCCGCTGCTGCTGCCGATGCCCGGCCCAGGCTTGATGTCGGCCTGCAGCTGCACCGCCACCGGCGCGCCGGCCACCTGCTGCAGCTGGTCCTTCATCGCCAGCAGGCCCACGCCCTGCGCACGCTGGCGGGCCGTCTGCAGGTCCTCGCCGGGTGGCTTGCCCTTCACGGGGTTTCGTGCCTCGGCCACCGACGCCGGCGCGGGATGGGGCTTCTCGGCCACGCGCGTCGGCGCGGGCTTGGGTGCCTCGGCCTTCGGTGCAGGCTTTGGTGGCACCGGCTTCGCCAGTGGTGTGGCCGCTGGCGGTGGCAGCAGCAGCTTGGCCGTGCGCACCGGCTCGGCCGGTGGTGGTGGCGGCGGCACGTGCACCGGCAGCCAGGGCACGATGGCGCAGACCACCAGCGCGATGCCGATGACCCACTGCTGGATGCGCCGGAACCGCCGGTCGTCCGACGTGCCGCCGGCCCAGGGCAAGGTGCCGTCGCGGAACGAGAGCGGCATCACTGCGGCGGTCATGCTGCCCTCCAGGCGCTGCGCGCCGTCCCCCCGAGGGGGAGCGAGTGCCCTTGGAACGGCCGGGCGGCGCTCATGACTTCTGCTCCAGCCGCGTGCGCACGGCGAAAGCCACGTCGGTGAACTCGGCCTGCGCGCAGGTGCTCATCACCTTGCGCAGCAGGCGGTAGGGGATGTCCTTGTCACCCATGATGGTCACGGTGCTGCCAGCCTCGGGCTTGGCCTTGAGCGCCACCAGCTGCGCCTGCAGCGGCTCGATCAGGTCGGCGTCGTTGGCCATGACGTCGGGCGTGCGCGCCACGGTCTGGCCGTCGACCACGATCTCCTGTGCGTTGACGAGCACCACCACCGTCGGTTTGGGCGTCACGTCCGCGGTGGACTCCGGCAACGCCACGGCGCGCGGGATCACCAGGGTTTCCAGTTCGGTGGCGCTGGACAGCAGGAAGAACAGCAGGATGGTGAAGATGTCGATCAGCGCCACCAGGTTCATGTCCAGCGACTGCTTGTTGCGCTCCTTGCGCTCGGCGCGTTTGGCCAGCGAACTCATTGGACCCCCCAGGCCCTGCGGGCCAGCCCCCCAAGGGGGCGCGAACGCGTTCGGAACGGCCGTGCGGCGTTCATTTCGGCCTCCTCACCGGCGCGTCGCCTACCGCCACCTCCGGGAACTGCGCCTCGCGCGAGACATCCATCACCTTCACGATGTGCTCGTAGGGCGTGTCGGCCTCGGCCAGGATGCTGGCCTGCACCTCCTCCGGAAACTTGGTCTTGATGCCTTGCATCAGGGCCAGCAGCGCGGGGCCGTCGGGCGCCTTGTCCGCGGTCGCCGGAATGCGCTGGATGAGCCCGCCGATGCGGTCGCCAACCTCGATGGCGTCGGCACGCAGCACCAGCTCGAGCTGCAGGTCCTCGGCCTTGAGCTGCTCCAGCCCCGGCGCGGCGGCCGCGGGCAGGCTCAGCTCCATCACCGAGAGCTTGCTGAACACCGCGGTGGACAGCAGGAAGGGCACGAGCACGACGATCAGGTTGATGAAGGCCGTGACCTCCAGCTCCGCCGGGTGCTTCTTCAGGCGGCGGCGTTTCATGGCAGCCTCAGCGTGCCGCCGGCGACGTTTCAGCGGCGATGCGCTGCACCGTGTTCAGGAAGCTGATCTTGGCCGCCTCCAGCGAATCGACGATCTCGCCTGTGCGCGCCTGCAGGAAGGCGTGGATCAGCAGGAAGGGGATGGCCACCATCAGCGCGAACGCGGTGTTGTTCATCGCAATCGAGATCGAGGCCGACAGCATCTCGGCCTTCTGCGCAGGGTCCACGGCGGCCACCGCGGTGAAGCCCTTGATCAGGCCGATGATGGTGCCCAGCAGACCCACCAGCGTGATCACGTTGGCGAAGGTGGCGATGTAGTGCGTGCGCTTCTCCAGCCGCGGCACGATCTCCATCATGCCTTCCTCCATCGCCGCGTCGATGTCCTCGCGGCGGCGTGCGCTCTGCATGCGCGCCAGGCCGTTGTGCACGATCTTGCCCACCGCCGCATCGGACGAGGAGGCCACCTGCGCCACGTCCTTGAACTTGCCGTGCGCCAGCATGGGCTGCATCTGGTCCCACAGCCGGCGGTTCTCGCTGCGCGTGCGGCTGAGCACGATCCAGCGCTCGATGGCGATCGACAGGCCGATGGCCATGATCGTCATGCTGATGTAGATGAACATGCCGGAGTCCTGGATGAACTTCACGACGATGTCGAAGGCGCTCATGGCGTTTTCTCCTGCGGGGCGGGGGTGAGGGGGGATTCGATCTGGGCGCGGTAGCGCAGCTGGCGGCGGAAGACGTCGCGGTCCACCGGCGCCAGCGCCTCGTCGAGCACGCTGGTGCGCGCACGCGAGGTGACGTTCCCGGGCAGCGGCTTCTTCCAGGGCACGATGTAGAGCACCTTGGGCAGTTCCTTGTGCCCGGTGATGGTCGTGCGATCGATGTCGGCGCGGTCCACGCGTTCTTCAGCCGGGGTTGTGTCCGGCGGTGTCGGTGGGGCGCTCGGTGCCGGTGTCGCGCCAATGGCGGCACCGCCGGCCAGCAGCAGCATGGCGGGCAGGGTGAGGCGTGGTGTCATGGTTTGGCCCCCGTCGGCGCGGGGCTGGTCGCCGTGTTAGAGGCGGCCTGCGCCGCCGCCGCCCAGCGTGCCGGCACCAGTTCACCCAGCGCCACCAGGCTGCGCCGTACCCAGGGGTCGGCGGGCAGTTCGGTGGTGCGCCTGGCGTTGGTCTCGTGCAGCGCGATGGCCTTTTCCTCGAACGGGAAGGCCTGCTCCTCCAGCAGCACGTCGTACTGCTCGCGCTCGGCCTTCTTCTTCAGCGTCTTCGGGCGCTCAGAGTCCATCAGCGCACGGCCGAAGGCGCGGAAGAGTTCGGCGCTGTGGAAGGTGGCGGCCGTCACCGCCTCGGGCACGCCGTAGTCGGCCACCTGCTGCAGCGCCGCCTGGGCCACGTTCAGCCGTGCCTGCTTGAGCTTGAGGTTGCGCTGCAGCGGCTCCTTCAGCGCCACGGCTCGGTAGGCGGCCAGCTTGGGCTCGGCCAGGGCCAGCGTGGCCATCGCGGCCAGGGTCTGCGTGCGCGCGGTGCGGGCATCGCCACCGTTGCGCTCGGCATCGATCAGGGCCTGCTGCAGGACCGCGACGCGCCTGGCGTCGCCGTCGGCCAGGTCGATGAGGCGCTGGCGCGCTTCGATGGCCACCGGCAGCGGCGCCGGGTGCTGCGCCACGTAGCGTTCCAGCGCCTGCTGCTCGGCCGCCCGGTTGCCTGCCTTACGCTGCAGGGCGGCCACCTGCCAGCGGGCGTCGCGTGCCGCCTCGGGGTCGGTCAACGTCGGTGCCACACGCTCGAGTTCCACGGCCGCGTCGCCCCAGCGCTGCAGTTCCAGGTACGCGGCGGCCAGCCGGGCCGGGATCTCCGCGGTCATCGGGTGCTGCGGGTTGCGGCGGCGGAAGTCCTCCAGCGCCGCCGCGGCGCCGGACCAGTCGCCCAGCGCGACGCGGGTGGCCGCGGCGTCGATCTCGGCCGTGGCGCGCGCAGCGCTCTGCGGTGCGAGTGCGGCCACGCGGTCGAAGTGCCCCAGGGCCGCCTGCGGCCGGCCGGCGGCGCGTTCGGCCTCGCCCTGCTTGTAGATGGCCGCGGCCAGGCGCTCGGTGACGGCGGTCTCGCCCGGGGCCATCGCCTGCAGTTCACGGTAGGCGGCCTCGGCATCGGCCCAGCGGCCGGCGTCGAAGGCGGTGTCGGCGCGCACGCTCCAGGCGCTGCGGCGCTGCGCCGGCGTGGCGTCGGCCGCGGCCAGCACGCGCTGGGCCAGCGCGTCGGCGCCGGGGGTGTCGCCGAAGGCCAGGCGCTTGAGCGCCGCGTCGTTCAGCACCGCCGTGGCGCGGGCATCGGCGGGGTAGGCGTCGACGAACTGCAGGGCGAGCACGACGCCGCGGCGCTGCCAGTCTGCTTCGGTTGCATCGCCGGCCGGCGGCTGCTGCTTCGCGTGCGCCAGCAGCACGGCATACCCGGCTTCGGCACCGCGCGTGGCGGAGGTGCGGTCACCGTAGGCCACCTGCGCGTACTCGGCGCCGGCTTCGGCCCAGCGCTGGCGCTCGAACAGCAGTTCGGCCAGCAGGAAGCGGTTCTCGGTGCTCTCGGCGGCGTCCGGGAAGGCGGTCAGGCCGGCGCGGTACCAGCGGATCGCCTGCTCCACCTCGGCCGGGTCGCCGGTCTTCTGCGCCAGGGCATGGTGGTGGCGGGCCAGTTCGGCCAAGTAGGTCTGAAGCTGCGCCTGCACCAGCGGCTGCGCCGCGGTCCAGCCGTCGGGGTTCGCCTGGCGGAAGGCGCTGTCGGCGCCGTAGCGGGTGACGAAGTCGCGCTTGGCCTGCAGCGCCAGCGTGGTGAAGCCGGCCTTCTCGTGGATCTCGATCACGCGCGACAGCATCTGCGGCGCCTGGGCGTGCAGCGGGCGCCGTTCGGCGAAGGCGGCCAGCGTGTCGGCGGCGTCCTTCACGCGTTCCTGCTTCAGGTAGAGCTCGGCCAGCTCGCGGTAGACAAGGGGTTCGTAGCCTTCGCGTCCCGGGGTGGTGATCAGCTGCGGGATGCTTCGTGCGCCGTCCAGCGACTGCAGCGACAGGCCGATGACGCGGAAGCTGTCCTCCAGCAGTTCGCGGTCGGCGCGGGTGAGCGCCGGGCGGCTGCCGGGCTCGCCGCCGAGCCGGCGGTCGAGCACGGCGAAGAAGGCCGCCAGCGCGTCGTCCAGCCGGCCGAGCTTGAAGCGCGACCAGCCCTGCATGTAGAGCGCCCGCTCGTGGAACGGGGTCTCGTCAGGCGCCTGCAGCACCACCGCGTAGGCCGCCTCGGCATCGGCCCAGCGGCTGGCCGTGAACAGCAGCTCGCCACGTCGGAACTCGGCTTCGGCGCGCGCGGCGGTGGCCGGGTGCTCGCGCACCAGGCGGTCCAGCGTGGCCAGGGCCGCGGCCGGGTCGCCGCCCTGGTCCTGCGCGCGGGCCAGCTGGTAGAGCACGCGGTCGCGGTCCGGGGCGGCCGGATGGTCCTTCAGGAAGGCGGTGTAGCCGGCGATGGCGGCACGGAAGTCGGGCGCACTGCCGGTGTCGGCGCTGAGTGTCTCGGCGCGGTCCATCTCCAGGTCCGCGATGCGGCGCTCGGCCTCCACGCGTTCGGGCGCGCGCGGCGGCAATGCCGGGCTGGCCAGGAAGGCCTGGTAGGCGGCCAGCGCCTGGGCCACGGCCTGGGCCGGAGGCGCGGCGGCGCGTGCGCGGGTGTCGATGGCGGCGTCGCGGGCCTTCAGGCTGGCCAGCGTGGGTTCGTCGTCGGGCACCTCGGGGCCGCGCGATGCGCAGCCGGTCAGCAGCGCCGCGGCGGCCAGCACCGAGAGCGCGCGGATCTCAACGCGGCGCATCGGGTGCCTCCGAAGCGTCGCCGCGCTGTGCCAGCGTGGCCGGGTCCTGCAACCGGGCCAGCGCGAAGCGCGCCTGAGTGGTGTATTCGGCCAGCCGCGCCTGCTGGTCCTTCAGGTGGCGGATGGCCACGGCCTGCAGCTCGGTCTGCTGCTCGGCCTGCAGCGCCGCCACCTGCGGCAACAGGGTGGCGATGCGCGTGCGCAGGGCGGCGATGCGCCCGGCGAAGCCGGCGAAGCGCTGCGGTTCGTCGCGTTGCGCGGCCTGCAGCGTGGCCATGCGCTCGGCGCTGCTGGCCAGTTCGGTCTCGATCTCGCGCAGCGCCTTGCGCGCGGCCCAGCGGCGCTCGGGCACGGCCACGGACAGCTGCCACTCCAGCGCGCCCGCCACGCGTTGCACGCGGTCGCGCAGTGTCCGGCTGGCGTCGTCGTCCGGCAGGCTGGCCAGCGTGCGCTGGGCGCGGTCCAGGCGCTCGATCAGGGCGCGCTCGCGTTCGTCGGCCAGGGCGCGGGCGTCGGCGGCGGCCAGCGCACCGGCCAGCGTGCGCTGCTCGGCGGCCAGGCGCGCCTGGGTGTCGGCCAGCCGCGTGTCGCGGGTGGCGGGCAGCATGGCGGCAAAGCGCTGCTCACGCGTGGCCAGCATGGTGTCGAAGCTCAGCAGGTCGCGCTGCCAGCGGCCCAGGTGCTGCAGGAAGAAGCGCAGGTCGCGCTGGTCCTTCAGCGCCGACTGCCAGGCGTGGGTGGCCAGCACCGGCGCCAGCTGGGCGCGATGGGGCAGGTCGGCCGGCAGGGCCTCGGCGGTCCAGCCCCAGCCCAGGTCGGCGCCGGGGTTGCCGGCGATCAGCGTGTCCACCAGGGCACCACCTTGCAGCGCCGTGATGGTGTCGGTCAGCGCCTGGGCCTCGGCGGCGTAGGCGGCCAGGGCCTCGGTGTAGCCCTGCACCGCAGCGGCGTCGGCCTTCAGTTCCACCAGCGCGTGCGGCACGGCCAGGCGCGCTTCCAGCACCGCCGGGTCGCTGGGGTTGCGCTGCAGCAGCTCCTGCCAGGGCACCAGGGCCTGGCGCGGCGCCTTGTCCTCCAGTGCTGCCCAGCCGAAGGCCAGCAGCGCCGGGTTGGCGAAGGGGCCGTTCAGGCGCACACGTTCGAGCGCCTGCCGCGCGGGGGCCGGTTCGCCATGGCGCAGGGCGTCGAAGCCCAAGGTCAGGTTGGCCTTGTCGCGCAGCGCGCGGCGCTCCTCGGGTGGCCGGGTGGTCACCGGCATCTGGCCCAGGCGGTCGAGCCAGGCGCGGCCGTCGGCGCGGCGCTGGCCTTCGAGCAGCGCCACGCCCAGGTTGTAGCGGGCATAGGGCGTGCCCTCGGCGTCCTCGGCCAGGGCCTGCAGGCGCGCGGCGGCGCCGGCCGGGTCCCCCAGCGCGAGCCGCACCTGGGCGGCCAGCAGCTGACGGTCGGTTTCGAGCTCCGCGTCCAGCGGGCCGGCCACGCGGGCCAGGGCCGCATCTGCCTCGGCCGGCAGGCCGCGCTGCCAGCGGATCTTCGCCAGGTGGAACCAGGCCTTGTCGCGCAGCGCCGCCGTGGTGCCGCGTTCGGCCAGCGCGGTGAACACGGCCTCGGCCTCGCGGTGCAGGCCGTAGGCCAGCAGCAGGCCTCCGCGCGTGGCCTCGGCCTCGTCGGCGTGCGGCGCCACGCGGCCGAACTGCTGCGAGGCCATCAGCGTGGTCAGCGCCGAGAAGGTCTTGCCCTGGTAGACGTGGAACAGCGCGTCGCCCCAGAAGGGCGCCTGGACCGGGCCGGGCTTCGAGGGCTGCGCCCGCACCGGCTCCGCGGCCGCCGCCGACAGGGCCGTGGCCGCCATCCCGATCAGGACCGCCCAGTGCTTCACGGCCAGACCTTGACCTCGAACTCGGGCTGCAGCTTGGCCTGCGCATCGGTGATGCGCAGCTCGATGGCCTTGGCGCCGGTGCCTTTCTCGAAGGTCAGCGTGGTGCCGCGCTTGTAGTCGCGCCGGTCGTCGCCATGCGCCGGGCCGCGGCCGGTGAAGACCGCGACCAGCTCGTGCTCGCCGCTCTTGAGGTTGCCCAGGTGCAGCCGCTGCATGCCGCCGCGGTGCAGCGCCTGCACCTCCAGCGGGGTGTAGAGGTGCGAGGCCACGACCTCGTCGCCGATCTTCAGCTGCACCGATTCCAGTTCGAACAGCCGGCCGACGTCCATCGACACGAACACGGCCAGTTGCGTGCTGGCGGGGAACAGCAGTTCCTCCTCCAGCACCAGCAGGTCGCGGTTGAGCGCGATGACGTCGGCCTTCAGCGCCTGCAGGCGGGCATCGAGCGTGGCTGCCGGAGCCGGCGCTGCAGGTGCCGTGGCCGTGGCCGGTGCGGTGGTGGCCGGCGCCGTGACGGGTGCAACGGGCGTGGTCGGCGGGGTCGGCTGCTGCGCCAGCGCCGGCAGCGCGGCCAGCATCAGCGCGGCGGCGAGTGCGTCAGTAGTTCGCCGAAAGCAGGATCTGCAGGACATGGGCGTTGTGGGCATAGGCGCCCCCGGTGCGGAGGTCGGTGAAATCGCTGAAGCTGAAGCGCTTGAACTCGTAGGCGGCGGCGAACTGCCAGTCGGCGCCGCCCCAGTCCAGCTTCAGCGGGCGCTGGCCGCGCAGGAAGATGCCGGTGCTGCGGAAGGCGCTGAGCTGGCGGTTGCGCGTGAGGTAGGTGGTCTCGGTCTCGGCGTTGTCGGCATAGAAGAGCGCCGAGTTCTGGCTGTGCAGGCGCACGGCGGCATCGACCAGCCAGCCGCCGGTCCAGCGGTCCAGGTCGCCGCCCAGCCGCTTGGCGCCGCCGAGCTCCACCGTGGTGGCCTTCAGGCCCCAGGTGTCCCAGTAGTAGCGCAGTTCGCCGCGCATGGAACCGGTATCGCCCACGGCGCCCAGCGCGCGCAGCTTCACGGCGCGCCCGGAGCGCGTGCGCGGCAGGCGCTCCGGCACCGCGGCGCCGAAGACGCGCGCGGCGCGGTAGGGGCTGCCGAGGAAGCCCTCGTCGGCCACGGCCTCGAGGTTGGCGCTCATCAGCCAGCGCGGCGTGAGGATCTGCGTGACGCCCACGCGGTACTGCCAGTGGCGCGCGAAGTCCGAGAACTCGCGGTCGGTGACGCTGAGCACGGTGTCGCTGCCGCGGCTGAACCCCAGGTTCACCGTGGTCATGCCGCCGAAGATGTCCTGCGCCACGTCCAGGCCCACGGTGCTGGCGGTGTAGTCGGGCTCGTCGCTGCGGCTGAAGGACGCGGTGACCAGCGCGTCGCGCACCGCCCAGTCCAGCCCCAGGCCGACCTCGTTGCGCGTCTCCTTGAACGGGCTGGCGGTGGTGACGACGTCGATGGACGCATTGCTGACCGCGTCCACGTAGTACGACGCCGAGGCCGACACGCGGTCGGCCAGCTTCTTGCGCACCAGGAAGGCCGGGCCGCTGGCGGTCATGCCGCCACCGTCGTAGACGTGGAACATGGCCTCGGCGCGGTCGGCGGGCACGTCGACCGCGGCGGCCGGTGCCACGGCCAGCAGGCCACCGAGCCAGGCCAGCGCACGGCGCCACAGGCTAGTTGCAGCCACAGCCACCTCCCTGCACACCGGTGGCGCCGCGCGCCGCCTCGCGCACCACGTGCACGTGCTCGCGGTGCTTGTCGATCAGCGCCTGGCGCGTCCACAGCATCTCCGGCTCGGCCAGGCGGCCGCGCTCGTAGGGCTTGACCCAGGGCTCGGGGGCGGCGCAGCCGCCGCACAGGGCGGCCGCAGCCAGCAGCGTCAGGACGGTGGCAGCTCTCATTCCTTCACCAGCGCGCGCAGCTGCTCGTCGTAAGTCTGCTCGTAGCCGGCGCGGTAGCCCTGATGCACGTGGCGCACCTTGCCGTCGCGGTCGACGAGAACGGTGGTGGGCATGGCTTGCAGCTGGTAGGCCTTGCTGGCGGTCTTGGCCGTGTCCAGCAGCACCGGGAAGTTGATGCCGAGCTTCCTGGCCTCGGCCGCCGCCTTCTTCGGGTCGTCGTCGACGTTGACGGCCAGCAGTACCACGCCGGTGTCGCGGTACTTGTCGGCCAGGCGGTTGAGGTGCGGCATCTCCACCTTGCAAGGCGCGCACCAACTGGCCCAGAAGTTGACCAGCACGACCTGGCCGCGCTGCTCGGCCAGGCGCAGGGCGGGGCCGTCCAGAGTCTTGAGCGTGAAGTCGGGGGCGGGCGTGGCGTGCACGGACGCGGCAGCGGCCAGCAGCACGGCGGCGAACAGGGTCTTCATCGTCGGCCCCTTCAGAAATGGAAGCCGAAGCCGACGCTGGCCTCGAGGTTCTGCGTGCTCTGGTTCTGCCCCAGCAGGTCCAGCGAGAAGATGTGGTCCCGAAGGTCCACGCGCAGCGCACCGCGGTCGCCGAGCAGGATGCGCCAGCCGAAACCGACGTGGAAGGTCTGCCGCTTCTGGCCGGCGAAGTCGGTGCTGCCGACGCCGCCGACGAGGTAGATGGCGGTGGCGCGCGCCTGCCGCGAGCCCAGGAACACCTCGCCGGGCAGCAGGTTGTAGCCGGCGGAGACGCTGTAGTAGCTCAGCCGCTCCTTCTCGCTGGTGAAGATGCCGCCGGGCAGGATCTGGCGGAACGAGGCGTCGCTGACCTGGGTACTGCCGAACGTGCCCTCGAAGAACCAGTCCTCGGTCAGGTGGTAGCCCAGGCGCAGGCCGTAGACGGCGCTGGCGCCGAAGTTCTCGGTGGCGTAGGTGCCCACGAAGGCGCCGACCTCGAAGTCGCGCGACGGGAAGCGTGGCAGCCGCAGTTCGCGCCGTTCCACCTCGGGCACGATGGGCGGTTCGTCGGCCGGGCGTGTCTGTGCCAGCACCGGCAAGGCGGTGAGGGCAGTGGTACTGAGCAGCAGGGCGGTGAGGGTGCGGCGCATGGGGTGGCGGTCAGAAGAAGAAGGACAGGCCGGCGGTGAAGGCGCGGTACTCGGTGTTGCGCTCGTCGGCGATGAAGGCGGTGGTGCGCGTGTAGTCCAGCCGGCCGACGAAACGGCGCGTGAAGTACCAGCGCAGGCCCAGCTGCATCTGCGCCTGGTTGGCGTCGGTGGCCTCGGCGTTGACGAGGCTGAGGTTGGGCGCGTTGCGGAAGCGGCCCACGCCGATGCCGAAGTGCGGCGACAGCCGCTGGTGGGACCAGGGCTCGCTGGTCAGGCCCATGCTCCACCAGGAGCTGCCGGCGTACAGGCCCTGCACCTGGCCGAAGCTGACCTCGGCGGCCAGCGTGTCCGACAGGCGCCAGGCACCCCAGACCTTGAGCGTGGGCTCCTTCTCGAAGCGGCCCCAGCTGGCGCCCATCTCCATGCGGCGGCTGAGGTAGTCGTCGACGACGAGGTCGCGGAAGCTCTTGCCGGTGCCGGCTTCGGTCAGCGTGGTGGCGAGCTGTTCGCGCGGTACCCAGCCGACCACGGCCTCGCCGGCCGCGCTGCGCGCGCCTTCCACGCGCACGCGGTACCAGTCGGTGCGGCGCAGCTCGATCACCACCCATTGGCGGCGCTCGGCCACGTGGAACACCGGGTAGCCGCGCCCGGGGCCGGTGCGCAGCTCGATGTAGGGCGTGGCCACCTGCACGCGCTCCGTCTCCGGCGCGTCATCGGCGGCCCGGGCAGGCTGGGCGACCAGCAGGGGTGCCAGCAGGGCCAACGCGGCCAGCAGCGAGGGAAGGGTCTTCATTCGACGTTGCACGCGCCGGTGGCCGCATCCGGCGGCGTGAACAGGGCATCGCCGGCGGCACTGAATTCGTCCTGGCCGGCCGGCATGGGGTGTTCGATCCAGTAGCGCAGGATGCGCACGTTGGGGTCGTCCTCGCTGTCGAAGACCAGGCCACCGCCGTGCAGCACGCCCCGCACCAGCGGCTTGGCGATCAGCCGGCTGGCCAGCGTGTCGCCGAACACCACCTCGCCCTGCGACGAGTAGAAGTTGCGGTACATCTCGGTGGCGCGGATCTGCTCGGGCCCGAGCCCGCTACTCGCCAGGTCCACCAGCGCTGCGCCAGCTCGCAGGCGCAGCGCGCCGCCGGTGCCGTTGGTGTCGTCGTGGCAGCCGCTGCTGGCACAGCTGTTGACAGTGGTGACGCCGTTGAGCGTGATCGGCAGTTGCGCTTCCAGGATCGGCTGCACGCAGCGCTGGAAGTACGCGAAGCTGAGCTTGCGGGTGCCGCTGGCCGGTGGGTTGGCCACCTCGTCGGGGTTGCCCAGCGGATTGCCGCCACCGCAGGCGGCCACCATCGTCAGGACGAGGGTGGCCACCAGCGGGGCGGCCGGGGAGAAGGCGCGACGGTGAAGACTCATGAAGACGGACAACCTCGCGCGATCCAGTTGACGAGCGTGGCGTAGCCCAGGCTGTCCGGGGCCAGCACCGGGGTGGTCTGGGTGACGGCACCGGCCGGGTGCGGCACGGTGGACGGGCGCTGCAGCAGGCGGTTGGCCGCCGGGTTGCAGGTGTCGTTGACCATGGTGAGCACGACGTTGAAGTCGCCTTCCGGGTCGCCGGTGAGCACCAGGCGGTTGGACCGGAAGTCGTTGCCCCCGTCGCTGCCGCCGGCCTGGTGGCAGGCGCCCATGCAGCTCTGGCGCAGCACCGGCATCACCTCGGTGTTGAACACGGCTTCGCTGAGCGTGGCCACGCTGCGCACGCCGCCGCCGGGGGCGAAGAGGTCGTTGTAGTACTGGCCGCCCAGGTCCATCCACTCGGCCAGCAGGCGTTTCTCGGCGCGATTGAGCAGGGTGGCGTGGTCGGGCGCCGTGTCCGGCGGGTTGGGGTGCGCCGTGCGCGCGCCGCCGCCGGCCAGCAGGGTCTGGCCCCACAGGATCTCGGTGAGCCGGCTCTTGCGCGCCAGGCCGGCGGTGTTGGCCGCGCCGGAGCTGGTCTCCACCAGCGGCGCCAGGCGCTGCAGTTCCGGCACGCCCTGGCGCACCACCACCACCGGCTGGCCGGTGACGGGGTCGATCCGCGGGTCGCCGATCAGCAGTTCCTCGTAGCTGGTCAGCCGGCCGCCGCCACCGATCGTGCCGCGCAGGTCCAGCTTCGCCGGGTCGGCGTGGCAGTTGGTGCAGGTGAGCGTGCCTTCCGGTCCCCGGGCACGGGTCCACAGCGGCTGGATGTGGTCGGGGTAGTTGATGACGCCGTTGGCCGGCACCGCGGTGACGAGGTCGTCTGCCGGCTCGGGGTTGCCGGTGTAGCGCAGCGAGAGCGCGGCCCGGGCCTGCACGCCGCTTTGCGCGGTGTCGGCCCAGACGTCGCTGAACACCGGGTCGGTCTGCAGGGTCAGCAGCGTGGCGTCCAGCCGTGTGCGCAGGCTGGCCATGGTCTCGCCCTGCACGTGCTGGGCCGACAGCGTGGTCTTCAGCGCCGCGGGCAGGGCGTTGGCCACCGCGCCGGAGTTCAGCGCCGCGCCGCGGCGCGGGCTGTGGCAGCCGTCGCAGGTGCGGCGCTCGCCCGGACGCACCTGGATCCAGTTGGTGTGGGTCTGGAAGGCGCGGCCCTCGGCGTCCACCACCTGCAGGCCCAGCGGCACGTCGGCCGGCACCTGCAGCTTGAAGCTGCCGTCGGGCTCGACCACGCTGTAGCCCAGGATCTGCTGCGGCTCGAAGTTGGTCTCGCCGATGGCCTGGCGCGTGCCCATGCCGCCGGCCGGCGGCGAGACGGCGCGTACGGCGCGGATGAAGCGCACGGGCGCGCAGTGGTAGGCCGGGTCGGCCGGGTCCTTGATGCGGCGCAGGTCGGCCACGAAGGCCCGTGTGTCGCCCGGTTCCTCCGGTGCCGTGGTGGCGATGCCGGCGCTGCAGCCAGGGGTCAGGTCGGCCGCGGTGAGCATGGGCTCGCCCATGCGGCGCAGGCCGTCGGTGTCGTAGACGCTGCGCACCTCGATCAGGGCCAGGTCCTGTGCGGCCAGTGCCGGGTCCACGTTGGTGGGCTCGGGGGCGGCCGGCTCGGTGCGCGGCTGCAGTGGCACCGGGTCCACGAGCATGAAGCCCGGCGGCGGCGCGGCCACGATCAGCCAGGTCTGCGGCACCGGGTCGAACATGTAGACGGCATACGAGGCGGGCACGTCGGCGCTGAGTTCGTCGGCGGCCACCTCGGCGTCGCTGCGGTTGTCGTCCGAAAGGCGGGCGAGTTCGTCGGGGGTCAGCGTGGCGCAGGGCACGAGGTCGGTGCCGCGCAGCACCTCGCAGGGCCGCCACGAGACCAGCACGCGGTTCGTGCCGTCCCACAGCGGGTAGGGGCTGGTGGCTCGGCCGTTGAGCGACAGGCCGCGGTCGTTGTCCAGCGTCTCGGCCGTCGCCTGGCGCTGGCCGCCCTGGGCCGGCACGGTGCGGTTGGCCGGCGTGTTCTGCTCGGAGTAGTTGGCCGCGTCGATGAACATCAGCGCGCCGCCTTCCTGCTCGCGGCTCAGCGGCACCAGCGACGAGGCCACGTAGCCGGCGTAGGGGCCGCTCGGGTCCATCTCGCGCGGGTGCAGGAAGCTGTTGCCCGGGCTCTGGGCGCCGTAGAGCACGAAGAGGTCGGTGCCGTCGGGCTTGGTGCGGAAGATCGCGAAGCGGTTGCGGTCGGCCACGTGCTCCCAGCGCGAGAACATGATGTCGCCGTTGGCGCGCACCACCGGGTTGCGGTCGTGGCTCTGGTTGAAGGTGATCTGCTGGATGTTGCTGCCGTCGGCGGCCATCGTGTGCAGGTTCAGCACGCGCTCGCGTTCGTACTCGTCCAGCGCGTGGTAGGCACGGCCCAGGGCCTGGTTGAGCGACGACTTGACCTGCCGGTTCGATGCGAACACGAAGCCGCGGCCGGCGGGCAGGTAGGCGGGGTCGACGTCGTCGTGGGCGGTGCTGGCGGTGATGCGGCGCAGCGTGCCGCCGGTCAGGCTGCCGCCCGACATGTCGTATTCCCAGATGTTCCAGCGGCCCGTGCAGGCGGGCTGGCCGTCGATGGTGGCCGTGTTGCTGGTGGGGCAGCGCAACGCGAAGGCGACCTTCTTCCCGTCGTACGAGACCTCGGGGTCGGACGCGTCGCCGTTGCCCTGCGTGATATGGGCGGTGAGGTTGTGCTCCGGCGCGCTGGGGCTGGACTTCTCGCGCAGCATCAGGTCGCCGCCGGCCACGAAGGGCGTGCCGTGCAGCGCGGCCAGGTTCACGGTGTTGACGCGCTTGGCGTAGACCAGGGGCACGTCGCCCTGCGCGGTGGCGCTGCCTTCACCCTCGGTGCTGCCCTGGCAGGCCACGAGCGCGAGGGCACTGACGATCACGGCGGCCAGCCCCACGCCGGCGGCGCGCGGGCGCAGGCCCCGGCCGGCGTGGACTCTCGGGCGGGCCGCCGAAGGTGTTCGTGTGGCGTCTGTCTGCGGTGTCATGGGTCGTCCTCCTGCCTGGATGGAGTGAATCAGCGGGCCTGCAGTCCGGGGCTGAAGTGCAGCCGGCCCTGGGCGTCGATGACCACGGCGTCGGCACCGGGCACCTGCGCCAGTGCGGCCATGCCGCGCTCCAGGCCGAGTACGAACAGCGTCTTGCTCAGGGCCTCGGCGGTGAGGCCGTCGTCGGCGATCACGGTGACGCTGTGCACCGCCCGAGGGCTGCGCCCGGTGGCGGGGTCGATCAGGTGGTGGTGGCGCACGCCGGCACGCTCGAAGAAGCGCTCGTAGTCGCCCGAGGTGGAGACGGCGCAGTCCTCCAGCGGCAGCAGGGCGGCCACGCCGTCGGCGCGCCGGGGGTCGCGCACGGCCACGCTCCAGGGGCGGCCGCGGCGGTCGCCGATGACGCGGCTGTCGCCGCCGGCGCTGACGTAGGCGTGGCCGATGCCCAGCGCCTTCAGCCGCGCTGCGGCACCGTCCACCGCATGGCCCTTGGCGAAGCCGCCGAGGTCGATGCACATGCCGTCGCGGGCGAAGCGCACGCTGCGCGTGGCGGGGTCGAGTTCGATGCCGCGCCAGCCCACAAGAGACCGCGCGGCCGCCAGCGTGGCGTCGTCGGGCGCGATGCCGCGGCGGTAGTCGTAGAGCCGGCCCACGGCCGCATAGCTGATGTCGAAGGCGCCGCCGCTGAGTTCGGCGAAGGCCTGCGCCCGCGCCAGCAGGGCGTAGGTCTCCTCGCTCACCGGCACGGCGGAGCGGCCGGCGTCGCGGTTGATGCGGCTGAGTTCGGAGTCGGGCTTGTGCGGGCTGTAAGTGAGGTCGATGCGGTGCATCTCGGCCATCACGGCGTCGATGGCAGCCTCGGCGTCGGCGCGCCGGTCGGCCCAGAGTTCGACGTGGATGGCCGTGCCCATGACGGCGGCGTCGCGGCTGTGCCAGCCGCCAGGCGCACGCCGCGGCAGCAGGCCGGCGCGCACCGCATGTGCGGCGTCCCTGGCCGCTTGCGGCCGCCAAAGCGGCAGTTGCAACTGCATGTCCTCGTCCTCCACGGTCCATCCCGGACCCTAGGGACGCGATGCTGACGGGGACTCACTGCGAATGCAGTGAGATGTGGTCGCAAGCTGCGAGCAGTTGCTTCAGATGTAGTGCGACGAACCGACACACCGCACAGGATGGCCGGCGCGTCAAGGCGGTGATGACCGTCCGCCACGTGGCGTGGTTCACGACCGACGTCGAGTCCTAGCCCGGTGGGGTATGGGACGGGCGGTCTGTCCTCGACGGAACATCACGCCGAGTTGTAACAACGGTCGTGGTCAAGGCACGACCGCCCGCCGAGACCTCTTCCCATCAGGCGT
The DNA here is from genome assembly GCF_004016515.1 of Rubrivivax albus. GTDB lineage: Bacteria > Pseudomonadota > Gammaproteobacteria > Burkholderiales > Burkholderiaceae_C > Rubrivivax > Rubrivivax albus. Next base: position 72,484 of record NZ_SACT01000006.1, on the reverse strand, counting down.
GGGTGATGCGATGCGCGCTGCGACAATCGCCGGATGCGCCTGGCCCTGGAATGGTTGCCCGATGACGATGCGGCCCCGCCGCCGCAGTTGCTGATCCTGCTGCATGGCTACGGCGGCCGCGGTGCGTTGATGCGCCCGCTGGCCGAGGCGCTGCGTGCGCAGTTTCCAAAGGCGGCCATCCTGGCGCCGGATGCACCGCATCCGGTGGATGGCGGTGGGGCGGGCCGACAGTGGTTCTCCGCCCGGGATCTCGACGATGAACGACGCATCGCGCGGGTCGAGGACGCGCTTGGCCCGCTGCAGGACTGGGTGCAGTTCACCCAGCAGCGTCTGGGTGTGGGCCCGCAGCCGACCGCCATCGGCGGTTTTTCGCAGGGGGCCATCCTTGCGCTGGAACTGGCCAGCCGGGCCGACGGCCTGGCTGGCCGCGTGCTGGCCTTTGCCGGGCGCTATGCACGCCTGCCCGACGTGGCACCGAGACAGACCACGCTGCACTTCTTCCATGGTGCCGCCGACGAGATCATCCCGGCCGCCCACGCCCGCCAGGCCCTGCAGCACCTGGGTGTGCTGCACGGCGACGCAACGCTGGACGTGGCGGCCGACGTCGGCCACGTGCTGCACCCGTCGCTGATCGACAGCGCGCTGCACCGCCTGACCCACCACATCCCCTACCGGACCTGGCGCGCGGCGCTGGGCCACACGGACGCCGTGGACGTGACACCGCGGTTGCACGACGCCCCCTGATCATCCCCGACCGACCACCCTCCGACCGCCGATGCTGTTCCTGCTGTCCCCTGCCAAGAGCCTGGATTACGAGACCCCCACGTCGCCGGCCGTCGAGGCCCTGGCCACGCGGCCGGCCTTCGTCGACGAGGCCGCCGCGCTGATCGACGTGCTGAAGGCCAAGTCACCCGCCGACGTGGCGTCGCTGATGTCGCTGTCCGACCCGCTGGCGCAGCTGAACGTGGCCCGCTACTGCACCTGGCGGCGGACCTTCACCACGCGCAACAGCAAGCCCGCCGCGCTGGCCTTCGACGGCGACGTCTACGGCGGGCTGGACGCGAAGACGCTTGGCGTCGACGACCTGGCCTGGGCGCAGGACCACGTGGTCATCCTCTCCGGCCTCTACGGCGCGCTGCGCCCGCTGGACCGGCTGCAGCCCTACAGGCTGGAAATGGGCACGAAGCTGGCCACGCCCGGCGCCAGGGACCTCTATGGCTACTGGGGCGACCGGATCGCCGAGCACCTCAACCGCTGCCAGCGCGGCGACAAGGCGCCTGTGGTGGTCAACCTCGCGTCGCAGGAGTACTTCCGCGCCGCGGACCGCAAGGCCCTGAAGGCGCGTGTGGTGGAGTGCGTGTTCGAGGAAGGCAAGGCCGGCGGCTGGAAGGTCGTGAGCTTCTTTGCCAAGCGGGCGCGCGGGCTGATGGCCCGACACGCCATCGTGCACCGCCTGCAGCGGCCGGAAGACCTGTGCAGCTTCGATGCCGAGGGCTACGCTTACGCGTCGGCCGTGTCCACGCCCGACCGGCTGGTGTTCCGCCGCCAGAGCCCGACCTGAGCCCGTCTGAACCCGCCTGATCCCGCAGCAAGCCCGGAGCGAGACCATGAGCGCCACCGCCCACGCCCAGCACATCACCGACGACCTGCGCCAGTGGCTGCGCGCCCAATTGGCCGCCGGCTGCCGCGCCGAGGACGTGCTGGCCGCCATGCGTAGCAGCGGCTGGGCCGATGCCGCCGCGCTGCAGGCGCTGCAGCAGATCCAGCAGGAAACCGGCCAGCCGGTGCTGCTGCCACCCAGCGGCCCGGTGCCGGAGCCGGCCATCGGCGACGGCGTGACGGTGATCGACGTCGCCGGCCATCCGGTGCGCGTGCTGCTGGCCATGAAGCTGCCGCGTGTGGTGCTGTTCGGCGGCCTGCTCAGCGATGCCGAGTGCGATGCGTTGATCGAGGAGTCACGCCCGCGCCTGGCGCGGTCGGAGACCGTGGTCAACACCACCGGCGGCAGTGAAGTGAACGCCGCGCGCACCAGCGACGGCATGTTCTTCGGCCGCGGCGAGTCGCCGCTGATCCAGCGCATCGAACAGCGCATCGCCACGCTGCTGAACTGGCCCGTGGCCTGGGGCGAGGGCCTGCAGGTGCTGCACTATCGGCCGGGGGCGGAATACCGGCCACACCACGACTACTTCGACCCCAAGCACTCGGGCACGGCGGCGGTGCTCGCCCGCGGCGGCCAGCGCGTGGGCACGCTGGTGATGTACCTGAACACGCCCGAACGCGGCGGTGCCACCACCTTCCCCGACGTGGCGCTGGAAGTGGCCGCCATCAAGGGCAACGCCGTTTTCTTCAGCTACGACCGGGCGCACGCCAGCACGCGCACGCTGCACGGCGGCGGGCCGGTGGTGGCAGGCGAGAAGTGGGTGGCGACGAAGTGGCTGCGGGAGCGGGAGTTCACCTGAGCCTTGGGGCGGGAGAACGCCGCCGCACCTGCGGAGTCGTTGCCCCAGCGGGTGGCGGTACGGTTGCCAAAGTCTGGGCCTGCCGATCCGGGGACTGCTTCAGCCTGATCGCTGTTTTCGGTTCAGCTGGAACGAATGGCGGTTGTCGACCCTGAGTCGACGTTCAAGGCCCCGGCCTGACCGCCGCAAAGCAGACACTGAGATGGTGGAGCGGAATGGACAGAGTCGCGAGGGCGTCGTTAGCACGGCGGCTGGAACGGGCTCACTTGAGGCACCGTAGGGCCTCGGAATCTGTCCTTTGGCCTCATGCGAAGTCAACGGGAGGACAGGGTTCCGCCGGCGGCCAGCAGGGCGTGCTGAATCGCAGGCCCGGTGAGGACAGGGCCGTCCCATCGTGCCGCGGTCGATCACTCGCAGGACTGCCGCGTCCGCCATCTGGCGCCCCAGCACGTCATCGCCGCTGGAGGGCACGGCCGGATCGAAGCCCAGGATCGCGAACAGGATCCAGCCGCTGACCTGCGCGACGTCGTCGTTTCCCGCCAGTCCCAACGGACGCGTGCCGTGGAAGCGCCGCACGATCTGCTCGCGAAGGCGCTGGCCACCAAGTGTTGCCTTTGCCTGTGAGCGCGGTTGCCGGGAAGAGCGACGAGCCGGGCCGCCGGTTCGATGGCCGGCGGCCCGTTCGTCCACGTTCGCCGCAGGTTCATGCCATTGGCCGGCCCATTCGTCTCGCCGATGATCCGGCGCAGTCCGGCCTCACGACACTGCACGGGTTGCTCAACCCCCGCAGTCCTGGAGGACGATCCATGCTCCCGAAGTTCCACGTCATCGCCCTGGCCTCGCTGCTCACCTTGTGCGCATCGGTGGCACTGGCCGAAGCGCCGGCCCCGTCCGGCGCCACCCGCACCATCGTCACCTCGAGCGAGCAGCTTCCACGCCGCACGATCACGCTGGCGAAGCTGCCCAGCGAATACCTTTCCGGCCCACGCGAGGACCTGGCGCCTCTGGCTGCGCAGATCGAGGCCAACCTGCGCGGCGATCTCGAGCGCTTCGATATCCAAGATGCGACCACGCTGCGCGCGTACCACGGAGGCTTGCTCTCACTGGCGCAGTTCCGGGGTGAATGGTCGGCCGTGCCGGCCTTCGTCGAGCGGCTGAAGTCGCTGCAGGACAAGCCCGGCCCGCGCGCCACCACCGGGGTGCTGGCCACGCTCGTCGCCGATCAGCAGTCGGGCCGCCGCGACGCCGCCTGGGTGCGCGCCGAGGTGGAACGGCGCTACGGCGCGCTGGACTGGGCGGTCGCCGGTGACCAGATCAAGGCCACCAAGGGCCAGTTCGAACTGCTGAACCCGGCGGTCACCCTCGGTGCGTTCAAGCAGCAGGTGGACGTGATGGCCACCAACATGAACCGCGCCGTGCCCGAGAACCTGGCCGTGGCCATCATCGACGCACGGCTGATGCTCGACCACCTCGCCCCCGTGCGCGCCGAGATCGTCGCCGGCCTGCAGGCCGTGATCGACCGCCAGGCCCCGGTGGCCGCCAAGCCGGACCTGTGGACGCCCCGCACCTTCGCCATCCCGGCCACGGCGCGCGCGGCCGAGGTCGGCATCGGCATCTGGGACAGCGGCGTCGACCTCGCGCTGTTCAAGCCCACGCCGGGCCGCGGCATCGCCTTCGACCGCGAGTCGCGCCCCAGCACGGCGCTGCTGCGCCCGCTGGGCGATGCCCAGGCGCGCTGGCCGCAGCTTCAGCAGTTGCTCAAGGGCGCGATGGACCTGCGCTCGGCGCTCGACACCGAGGACGCCGGTCGGCTCAAGCAGGTGGTGGCCACGCTCCAGCCCGACCAGGTCAAGGCCTTCCAGGAGGACGTGGGCCTGGCCAGCCTCTATGCCCACGGCACGCACGTCGCCGGTATCGCGGTGGCCGGCAACCCCTTCGCGCGGGTGTTCGCCGCCACGCAGCTGTGGGAGCACCGCAGCGAGCCCGTGCGTCCGAGCGAGGAGATGTCGCGGCGCGCCGCCGACGGCTACCGCGCCACGGTGCAGGCGTTCAAGGACCAGAAGCTGCGTGTGGTGAACATGAGCTGGCGCTACGGCGTCGGCGCCTTCGAGGCCATGCTGGCTTGGCACAACGTGGGCGCCACGCCAGAGGAACGCAAGGTGCTCGCGCGGCGCCTGTTCGACATCGAGCGCACGGCGCTGCGCGAGGCCATCGCCTCTGCGCCCGAGATCCTGTTCATCGCCGGTTCGGGCAACGAGGACAACAACGCCGACTTCGACGAGTACATCCCGGCCGGCCTGCAACTGCCCAACCTGCTGACGGTGGGCGCGGTTGACCAGGCGGGCGACGAGACCAGCTTCTCCACCTTCGGCAAGACCGTGGTGCTGCACGCCAACGGATTCGAGGTCGACAGCGTGTTGCCCGGCGGTGCCCGGGTGAAGTTCAGTGGCACCAGCATGGCCAGCCCGCAGGTGGCGAACGCCGCGGCCAAGTACTTCGCCCTGAACCCGCAGCTCACGGTGGCGCAGGTGCGCGACGCGCTGCTGCAAGGTGCCGAGCGTCGTGGCCGGGTCAACCTGGTGAACCCCCGCCGCAGCGCCGAGTTGCTGGGATTGCAGGTGGAGTGATCACGTGCCGGGACCGCTGGCGGCTGGGCTTGGCACGGCGTGCGCAGCCGCGCGAGGTGCCTGGCTCCCCTGAATTTGACCGGTGGCTTAGGCGCCGGCGGCCCCGTACCGGCCGTCGACGTCGATGCTGACGTCGGCGACAGCCGCCAGCCCGCTGCGCACCTGCTCAGCGAAAGCGCAAGATTCCACCCGCAGTCAGTTCACGGTGCGAGACCCTGTTGGAAGGCCTCTCGGCGCCCGGCCCTGGAGGGCGCATGCCACGTCCGCCGATGCGCAGCACGCGATCAGGCCCCAGGTGCAGCTCGGCCGCCGTCACCATGGGGCGGCCCAGCACGTATTCGCCGCTGAATGGCTCGGCCGGGTAGAAGCCCAGCATCGCGAACACGAGCCAGGCGCTCATCTGTCCGACGTCGTCGTTGCCCGTGAGGCCCGCGGGTCCGATACCGTAGAAGCGCTGCACGATCTGCTCCCGCAGACGCTGGCCCTTCTCCGGCGCGTCGGTGTATGCGTACAGCCAGGTGATGTGGTGGCTGGGCTCGTTGCCGTGGGCGTACTGGCCGATCAGCGCCTCCTGCCCCAGGTGCTTGTCGGGGTTGGGCACCGGCAGGCTGAAGAAGTGGTCCAGCCAGGCCTCCAGTGCCTGCTTGCCGCCCAGGCGATCGCGGAAGCCCTCAATGTCGTGCAGGGCGGGTGTCGCGGTGTACTGCCAGGCGTTGGCCTCGGTGTAATCGCCGGGGTTGCGCAGCGGCGAGGTCGCCATCACCGGGTCGAATGGCGTGCGCCAGCGGCCCTGGCTGTCCTTGCCGCGCAGCGTGCGGGTGTCGTCGTCGAACAGCTGGCGCCAGCTGCGCGATCGTTCGCGGAAGCGCCCGGACAGCTCGGTGCGCCCGAGCCGCTCGGCCACCGCCGCCACGGCGGCGTCGCCGTAGCCCCATTCGGCCGTCTTGCTGGCCGACTCGCCGGTCTGGATGTCGAACGGCAGGTAGCCATAGCGCTCCAGCACCTGCCAGCTGCGCTGCGCCCACTCGGGGGCATCGGGACGCTCGCGGGTGCTGGTCTCGACCATGGCCTGCAGTGCGGCTTCAGCGTCGATGGCGCCGCCGGCATCGAAGCCCTTGGCCAACGCATCGGCGATGACCGGCAGCGCGGGATTGCCGATCATGCAGTAGGTCTCGCGGCCCCAGCTCGTCCACAGCGGCAGCCAGCCCATCTGCCGGTGGTGCGCCAACATCGTGTTCACGAAGCCGGGCACGCGCTCGGGCACGACCAGCGTGAACAGCGGGTGCGAAGCACGGAAGGTGTCCCACAGGCTCAGCGTCGAGTAGTAGACGCCGCCGGGCGCCGCCATCACCTCGCCGCGCGGGCCGCGCACGCGGCCGTCGGCGTCGGCGATGTCGCTCGGGTGCTGCAGCGTGCGGTACAGCGCCGAGTAGAAGAGGCGCTTCGTGCGCGCGTCGCCCTCGATGCGGATACGCGCGAGCAGGCGCTCCCAGTCCGCGTCGGCGGCGTCGCGCACGGTGTCGAAGCGTTGACCGGCGGCCGTCTTCAGGTTGCCCAGTGCACCGGCCTCGTCCACGGTGGACAGCGCGATGCGGGCTTCGAGCACGCGCGCCTCACCGAGGTCGAAGTCCAACAGGACGCGCGGCGCCTTCTCGCCGGCGCGGGCCGGCAGCGTATGCCGGCGCAGCACCGGGTGGTCGAACTGCACGACGAACGAGAGCTGGCGCTCCACCCAGTTGCGCCGCCACACCGTGCCCTGCAGGCCGTCGTCGCGGGGCGTCACCTCGGCGGCCAGCGCGGCCGAGCCCTCCACGTAGTGCAGGCCGTGCTGCAGGTCCACCAGCACCTGCACGCGGCCGGGACGGTCGAAGCGGTAGCGGTGCAGCGCCACCTTGGGCGTGGCGGTCAGCGCCACGTCCACGCCATGCGCGGCCAGCCTCACGGCGTAGAAGCCGGGGTGTGCGCGCTCGGCCGACTTGGCGGCGCTGAAGTCGGTGGTGTCGGCTGTCCAGTGCCAGCCGCTGCGCGGCTGCAGCAGCACGTCGCCCAGCTCGGGAATGCCGGCGCCGCTGTGGTGGGTATTCGAGAAGCCCAGGATGCGCAAGTTGCGGAACTGGTAGCCAGCGCTGTAGCTCCAGCCGCGGTCGGCGTTGTCGGGCGCCGGGAACACCATGCCGAAGGGCACGGTGGCGCCGGGCGTGACATGGCCGGTGCCGTCGGTACCGATGAAGGGGTCCACGTGGAGGGTCAGGCTCGACGGGTCCGGTCCTGCCGCGAAGGCCAGGCCGCACGACCAGAGCAGGCCAGCGGCCAGCTGGCTTGAAATCAGGGGGTGTGCCATGGCTGCAACAGGAAGGTGAGGACATCGGGCAAGCGGTCGCGCCAAGCCGGCTCTTCGTGGCCTGTGCCTGCGTAAACCCGGCTCACGAAACGCGGCGGCGCGAAGCCCTTCTCGGCCATCAGCGCGTCCACCCGTGCCTGGGCCTGGTCGTACAGCGCGTCCAGCGTCTGGTCGCCGCGGTCCATCCACAGGCGCACGGTCTCGGGCACAGGCAGCTTCTCTCTCAGGTAGCGCCGTGCGGCGGCGGGCACCACGTCGTTGCGCTCGTAGCCGCCGATCCAGTGCGTGCTCAAGCAGGCCGCGCCGCCGAACACTTGCGGGTATTCGCACACGCCATACAGGCTGATGAGGCCGCCCATGCTGGAACCCGCCAGGAAAGTGTGTTCGCGCTCGCAGCGCGTGGCGTAGCGGGCGTCGATGGCCGGCTTGAGCTCCTCGACCAGGAAGCGCAGGTAGGCGTCGCTGCGCGGCGGGCCCTGCAGCGCGCGCTCGGCCAGCGTCTGCCGCCAGGGCCCGTCGAGGTGCGCCAGCCAGGCCTGCGGAAAGTACTCGGCGAAGCGCTGCTTGCCGTTGTTCCAGGGCCCCACCACGATGAAGTCGCGCAGCTGCCCGGCCGCTAGCAGTGGCGCCGCCATGCGGTCCACCTCCCAAGCCTTCCGGTTCCAGGTGGTGGTGGGATCGAACAGCATCTGGCCGTCGTGCATGTAGAGCACCGCGTGCGGGCGGGAGCCGTCGTAGCCGGGCGGCAGCCACACGTCCACCGGCCGCGGGTCCACGTGGCGCGAGGCGGGGGTCGGCAGCCGCTCAAGCCGGCCGTGGCGCACGGTGGGCATGGCTGGGGCAGCACCGGGGCTGGGCTGCGCGCAGGCGGAAAGCCACAGCGGCGCGGTCAGCGGCAGGGCAAGGGCGTGGCGGCGGGTGAATGTCATGGCGTCGAATCGTGCGAACACATCGGGCACTTCGGTTTTGCACCCGCTCAGGGTCGAGTCTGCACCGCCAGCACGCGCACCGAACGCGGCGGCAGCGTCAGCGCCTCGGCCAGCTCGAGCCGCTCGCCGGTGTGGATGTCGGTGGCGCTGGCACCCGGCGGCAGCACCGGCGCGAAACGCGCGGTCGGCAGCCGGCGCGACTCGTTGGCCTTGTTGAAGGCCACCAGCACTGTGGGGCTGCCCGCCAGGTGGCGCGCGAACACGTAGGTGCCGTCCTCGGGCGTGAAGTGCGTGAGCTCCCCGCGGTGCAAGGCCGGCTGGCTCTGCCGCCACAGCATCAGGCGGCGCAGCCACGCCTGCAGCGCGGCCTGCTCGGGGCTCAGGCCGCGGCCCCTCACCGCATCGGCGGTGTCGTCGGGCCAGCCGCCGGGGAAGTCCACCCGGAAACGGTCGAAGGCGTCGTGCGTCTTCGGGCTGTCCAGCATGACCTCGACGCCGTAGTACAGCTGCGGTATGCGCCGCGTGGTCAGCACGAAGGCCAGCGCCATGCGCTGCAGCGCCGGGTCGCCGGCCAGCGCCGCCGCGAGCCGTGGCACATCGTGATTGCCGTCGAACAGCACCAGGCTCGCCGGATCGGCATACAGGCGGTCATTGACCATGAAGTCGTACAGCCGCACCCAGCCGGTGCCGAACGACTCGCCCTCGACCAGCGCGCGGCGCAGCGTGTCGTGCAGCGGGAAGTCCATCAGGCTGGGCAAGGTGGGCCGCACGTCGTCGGCCGGCAGGCGCCGCGGCGCACCTGCCCCCGGCGTACCGAACAGCGGGTTGCCAGCCTGCCAGGCGCTCACGACCAGCGGGTTCAGGCTCCACTCCTCGCCCACGATGCCCAGGCGTGGGTACTCCTGCCGCAGGCGTGCCGCCCACTGCGACAGGAAGGCGGGGTCGGAATAGCCCCAGGTGTCCACGCGCAGGCCCATGAGGCCGATTTCCTCGATCCACCAGAGCGTGTTCTGCACCAGGTACTGCGCCAGCAGCGCATGGGTGGTGTTCAGGTCGGGCATCGTGGGCGCGAACCAGCCGCGGTTGAAGCGCTCGCGGTCGGCCGGCGCGGCGTAGGGGTCCCGCACGGTGGTGCGCGCGTGGTTGGTCAAGGGCGCGCCCGGTGGCGCGGAGTTGAGCCAGTCGGCGGCGGGCGGCTGCGCGTACCAGCGGTGGCCGCTACCGATGTGGTTGGGCACCGCGTCGTGCACGATACCGATGCCGCGGCGGCGCGCCTCCTGCGCGAGGCGGCGGTAGTCGTCCACCGTGCCCAGGCGCGGGTCGACGCGGTACAGGTCGGTTGCGGCGTAGCCATGGTACGAGTAGGCTGGCTGGCGGTTCTCGAGCACCGGGGTCATCCAGATCGCGGTGAAGCCCATGCCGGCGATGTAGTCCAGCCGGTCGATCACGCCCTGAAGGTCGCCACCGTGGCGGCCGCCCGGCGCGCTGCGGTCGACGGGGTCGCCCAGGCCCGGCACGATGTCGTTGGCCGGGTTGCCGTTGGCGAATCGGTCGGGCATCAGGTTGAGCAGCACGTCGCGCCCGTCGAAGCCGCGCCTCTGGGCCGAGCCGGGCTCGCGGTTCTTCAGGACGTAGGCCACGGTGTGGCGCTGGCCGTCGCGCTCGAATACGATGAGGCGCTCGCCGGCCCATGCGCCGTCGGCCACGCGCAGGTGCAGGAAGAGGTGATGCGGACTGTCGGTGCGCTGCACGCGCTCCAGCACCAGACCGGCACCGCGCACGGTGACCCGGGCGCGGGCAATATCGGGCCCGTAGGCCAGCAGCTGCAGCCGTGGTTCCGCCATGCCCACCCACCAGTGCGGCGGCTCCAAGGCGTCCACGGGCGGCGCGGCCGCTCGAACGGCGGTGCCCAGCAGCAGGGTCAGCAACGCCAGCACTGCCGCACGGGCGAAGTGGTGCCATGTGATGTTCGGCGTGCCGTCACGCGGGCTTGGCAGCTTGAGGTTCATCGTGCGATCTCCCGCGCCAGGAAGCGCAGCGTGTCTTCGAGATGCCGGCTCCAGAACGCCCAGTCATGGCCCCCGGGGATTTCGGCGTACTGATGCGCAATGCCGGCTGCTTGCAACCCCCCGTGCAGCGCACGGTTCGCATCGAGCAGGCGGTCTTCGGTACCGCACAGCAGGCGCAGGGCCGGCAGCGGCGCGCCAGCCTGCTGCAATGCATCCAGCACCCGCCGGTCGAACGCCTCGCCCGCCCACCCGTCGCGGCGCTCTTCGATCAGGGCGTCGAGCTGTTCGACTTCGGTGACCGACGACAGTCCGGACGCAGCCACGAAGCGCCCCGGGTGGCGGCCGACCAGTCGCAGCGCCGCGAAGCCGCCCATGCTCAGGCCGGCGATGGCCAGCGGGGAGTGCCGGTCGCAAACGCCCAGCGCCGCAGACGCGGCAGCAGGCACCTCGTCGACGATCCAGCGCTCGAAGTCCTGCGCCGCGTGACGAACGTAGCCCGAGCCGTCGCCCCACAGGCCGTCGCTGGGCATGGCCAGCACCAACGGTGGGATGTCACCGGCATCGATGAGGCGCTGCGCCGTGCGGTGGGCGCCGCCCTTGAACGCCCAGGCCCAGTGCGAGCCGTAGACGCCGTGCAGCAGGATGACGATCGGCACGCCGCCGAGGCCACCGGCCTGGCGGGGCACGAACAGCGTGAGGTCCGCGCGCTGTCCGAGGGCCGCGCTCTTGACGGTGACGAACACCAGCCCCTCGGGTGCGAGTGTGGGGTCCGAGACCTCGATCGTGCGGAACGGATGTGCCGTGTCCTGGCTCATGCCACATCCCCGAACTCGATCACGCCCTTAATGTTGCGCCCCGAGAGCAGGTCGTCCATGGCTTGCGGCAATGCGTCCAGGCCGTAGCGGCGCGTGACCATGCGTTGAAGGTCGAGCCGGCCGTCCAGCGCCCAGCGCGCAAGCTGCGGGAAGTCACGGTCCGGCTGGCAGCCGCCATACAACGGCACGAGGTAGCGCTTGTCCCACCAGAAGTCGACCGGGTCGACGCTGGCTGCCCCGCGCGTACCCGACACCTGCAGCGCGGTGCCGCCGTGGCGCACGAAGCGCAGCGGGGCAAAGGCCAGCCGGTCGACGCCGGTGGCCTCGAAGGCGTGGTCCACGCCGCGCCCGCCGGTGAGCAGTCGCACCGCGGCCGCAGCCTGTCGCAGTTCGACGTCGTCTTCGTGCACGCCCACGGTGTCGGTGGCGCCGAAGGCCCGCGCCCGTTCCAGGCCTTCGGCACGGCGGTCCACTGCCACGATGCGACCGACCCCGGCGATGCGCGCACCCTGGATCACCGACAGCCCGACGCCGCCGCAGCCGATCACGGCCACGCTGTCGCCAGGCTGCACCTTGGCGCTGTGGATCACCGAGCCGACGCCGGTCATCACGCCGCAGCCCAGGATGCAGGCGTGGTGCAACGGCAGCGCCGCGGGAATCCGCGTGAGGGCCTCCGCACGAACCACCGTCAGTTCGCTGAGGGTACCCAGGCGGAACGCGCGGCCGATCGGGCGACCGAGCCAGCGGGTGCCACCTTCGGCGGCGTCGGATCGGCCCAGGCTGGGATCGACGCCGTGCGTGCGATCGCACAGGTGGCCTTCGCCCGCAGCGCAACGCACGCAACGGCCACATGGGATGGCCCAGTTCAGCAGCACGCGCTGGCCTAGGGCCAGGTGCTCGACCCCCTCGCCCAGCGCCTCGATCACGCCCGCGCCTTCGTGGCCCATCACCAGAGGCCCCGGCCAGCCCAGCGACTGGTGGTCGGTGTGGCACAACCCCGCGGCGGCGAGGCGCACCCGCACCTCGCCTGGCCCGGGCGGGTCGACCTCGATCGTGTCGACGACGAAGCGACCATCGCCCAGCGCGATGGCGCCCCGGGCTGCGAGCGTGGCCAGGCTCATCCCCTGTGCCACACCACCGGGTTCTTGCGTGTGGCGATGACCTCGCCTTCGCGCGCGCCAGGGCACCACTGGTCGCGGTCGTTGGCCTGCACGACGTTGAGCGCCGACACCAGCCGCATCGCGGCGTCCATGTAGATCACGGTCATCACCGAGCGCGGGCGGTCGCTGCGGTTGGCGCCGGCCTTGTGGAAGGTCCAGCCGAGGTGGAAGCTGACCTCGCCGAGATCGAAGGGGCCCGCCTCGAAGACGAAGCCGTGCCGTGCCATGTTCTCGCTGATCTTCGCCTCGCTCTCGTCGGAGATGCCCAAGTCGCGCCCGAAGGCCACGCCCTGGCTGCCGACGTAGAAGCCCAGTGGCCCCATGTCGGCCGGCACCGGCTGCAGCGGGATCCAGGCGGTGATGGTGCGATCACTCGCCAGCGGCCAGTAGTACTGGTCGGCATGGGCCGGTGTGATGCCGCCGCCGGGCTCCTTGTAGAGCGACTGGTCGTGGTACAGCCGCACGCCCTCCACCTCCAGCAGATCGGCGGCCAGCCGGCCAAGCCTCTGGCCCATCACGAAGCGCGCCACCAGCGGGCTCTGCTCCCACAGATTCATCACCTGCAGGAAGGCTCGGTTGTAGGTGCTGCGCTCCTCCAGTGGACGCTGCTCGGTGTTGAGCTCGATCGTGAGGCGCGTGATCTCGTTGCCGAAGTGGACCAGCGTCTCGGGCGACAGCACGTGCTTGAGCTTGATGAAGCCGTCGCGCCGGAACTGCGCGATCTGCGCGGAGGCGAGCGAATAGGGGGTGTCGAGGTCGGTCATGGGTTGCGGGCTTGTTCAGGCGGGTCGGGCTCAGGCTTCGGCGCGGTAGAAGGCCGCCGCGCCGGCGGGCAGCAGGCGGTCGGCCGAAAGGCTGGCTTCGCTGGCCCAAAGGGTGTGTGTGGCATCGAACACCGTGGCAGGCAGCCCTGGCGGCGCGGGGACGGCATCAGCCCCCAGGTTGAACAGGGCGATCACGCCGTCAAGGCCATGACCGCGGCGCAGCACCAGCACCGGGCCCTGTGCGCGCAGCACTTCGCAGGCGCCGTGGCGCAGAGCCGGCTGCTGCTGTCGCAGGCGGATCAGGGCGCGGGTCCGGTTCAGCATCGAGTCCGGATCGGGCTCCTGCCGGTCCACCGCCCGCGAGACATGCGCCGGATCGACCGGCAGCCAGGGCTCGGCCGCGCCGAATCCGGCGTGCGGTGCGTCGAGCACCCACGGCATGGGCGTTCGGCAACCGTCGCGGCCGGGGCTGGCCGGCCAGTTGGCGATGCCGTAGGGGTCCTGCAGGCGCTCGAAGGGCACCTCGCTCTGCGGCAGGCCGAGTTCCTCGCCCTGGTACACGAAGACCGTGCCGCGCAGGGCCATCAGCAGGGCCATCCAGGTCAGCGGGCCCGGGCCCGCGTCAACGCCGGCGGAGGTTGCGCCGTCCACACCGCCGCCGAAACCGAAGCTGGCCGCCGCGCCGTCGCGCCAGCGCGTGGCGACGCGCGGTGCGTCGTGGTTGGAGAAGGCCCAGGACGGCCAGCCTTCGCCGTCGGCCCAAGGTGCGAGCTGCCGAGCCACGGCAGCGGCATCGGGTCGAACCCCGAGGAAGGCGAAAGAGTAGGCGGTGTGCAACGCGGAGTGGCCCCGCGTGTAGGCCCGCATCGTGGCCAGCGCGTCGGCACCGCCGATCTCGCCCACCGTCATGCGCCCTGGGTAGGTGTTCATCACCTTGCGCAGGCGCTGCAGGAAGGCCAGCGACGCCGGCTGGTCCATGGTGTGTACGTGGTCTTGCATCAGCACGGGGCTGTCGCCACGATGGCCCGGGCGCGCCGGTGGGTTGTCGCGCAGGAGTGGGTCGTGGGCGTAGAGGTTGGCCGTGTCCAGCCGGAAGCCGTCCACGCCTCGGTCGAGCCAGAAGCGCGCGACGTCCAGCACCGCCTCCTGCACCGCCGGGCAGTGGAAGTTCAGATCCGGCATCTGCGGCAGGAAGTGGTGCAGGTGGTACTGACGGCGGCGAGGCTCCCAGCGCCAGGCGGGCCCGCCCATCCAGCTGAGCCAGTTGTTGGGCGGCGTGCCGTCCTCGCGGGCGTCGGCCCACACGTACCAGTCGGCCTTGGCGTTGTCACGGCTGGCGCGGCTTTCCTGGAACCAGGGGTGCTCGGCCGCCGTGTGGCTCCAGACCTGGTCGATCAACACCTTCATGCCCAGCCGGTGGGCCTCGGCGATCAGCGCATCGAAGTCGGCCAAGGTGCCGAAGCGCGCGTCCACGCCACGGTGGTCGGACACGTCGTAGCCGAAGTCGCGCATGGGGCTCGTGAAGAACGGCGAGATCCATATCCCGTCGACCCCCAGCGAGGCCACGTACGGCAGCCGCCGTGTGATGCCCGCGAGGTCTCCAATGCCGTCGCCGTTGGCGTCCGCGAAGCTGCGTGGGTAGATCTGATAGAGAGTGGCGCCGCGCCACCAGTCGGTGTTCATCGTGCGGACGATCTCCAGGGCCTTCTCCATCCGCGGCGAAGGCATCGTTGAAGCCGGGCAGTCTGCCGGCGCCGGTCGGAGGTCGCAGCCGTCTGCCGGGCGCATACTGACGGTTTTTCAACCGCCACGACTCGGGAAGACCCGAGCTACTCGATGCGCATCAGCCGCGAGAGGGTCGTCCATCCTCAAGAGTCGCTTCGCTGCCTGCACCTGGAACTGAACGCCTTTCGGGCCGGACTGCACCGGCATGGCCATGCCGAGCTGACCTGGATCGAGCGTGGACAGGGCTTGCGCTGGGTGGGTGACAGTGTCGAGCCCTTCTTCGACGGTGACCTGGTTCTGCTGGGCCGCGACGTGGTGCACACCTGGGCATCGCGGGGCGAGGACCGTCCTGGCGGTTGCCACGCCACCGTCTTGCAGTTTCCGGCCGAATGGGCCCGGCGTACCGGCCTGCCAGAGCTTTCGGGCGTTGCGCCGCTCATGTTGCAGGCGCGCCGCGGACTGCATTTACAGGGGGCGACCCGCGATGCCGCTGTCTCGCTGCTGCTGCGGATAAGGGCGGCCGTTGGAGCGCGGCGCGTGGGTGCGTTCGTCGAATTGCTCGGTGTGTTGCTGGAGGGCCAGGCCGACCTCCGTCCCTTGGCCTGCGACACCGGGCCCGGTGAGGGCGGCACGGATCGCGCGGCGCGGCGCATCGACCCGGTGTTGGCCTGGGTCGAGAACCATCTTGGTGAGGAACTTCGTGTCGAGCAGGCGGCCGCGCTGGCGCACGTGACGCCGGCGGCCTTCGCGCGCTTCTTCCGCCGCGAGGTGGGCAAGGGATTCATCGAGTACCTCAACGACGCCCGATGCAGCTGGGCCGCGCTATGCCTGATGGAGAGCAGGGCCCCTGTCTCGCAGATCGCGCAGGAATGCGGCTTCGCGGCGCTGTCGAACTTCGGGGAACAGTTCAGGCGCCGCTACGGGGTATCGCCGCGAGACTTCAGGAAGGCAAGCGGCCGGGAGCAGTAGTGCCGCTAAATAAGAGCTTCCCGGCAAGCGGTCGATCGCGAAGTCAGCTCCTTGCCGCGAGCAGTCCGAAGAGACCCTCGCACGAAGCGGCAGTGACCGCAGCCATGCCGTCAATGCGGACTGGTGCCGGGACGACGAGGGTGCGTCGGTAACAGCCACGCGCGACGTCGACTGTCAGCAGACCTTGCCATGCGCGGGTCGGCTGGCACGTGCTCTGACGATCAGACCAACATCAGCTGGCCACCGCACTAACGCGACGGCGCCGTTGGCGCTTTGGCCGCCTTCACGGCCTCCAGGAAAGGCGCGTAGTCGGCATAGTCCCGGTGCTCCACCACCAGGCCGTCGACGACGCGCAGCACGGTGATGAAGGGCATGCCTGTGGTCACCGCCTGCTGGCCATCGGCCAGCGCGAGCGTCCAGTCCAGCGTGCCTTCGAAGACGGCATGTTCGCCGGCATAGAACACGCGTGAAGGCTGGAAGGCCATGTGCCGGATGGCGGCATAGCCTTCGCGAAAGTTCTTCAGCGTGGCCGCCTTACCTTGCTGTTTCACGGGCCCGAAAACAAGGGCCGCCGTGGGGTCCTCGAAGCCTCCGTTCTCGGCCAGCAAGGGCGCCAGACGGTCCCATTGGCGGGCCATGTAGGCGTCGAAGTAGGGCTCGGCCACCGCGCGTGTGGCCTGCCCTGACTCGGCGTAGGAGGGCGGCGCCGCTGATGCCGCCGCTGGCAGCAGGAGGGTGGCACTCAGCAGCGCAGCGAGCGCGGTGGAACGCATGGATGGCCTCCGTGTCCGTTCATCGTCCGGGGCAGGGTCGGGCGCCGCCATCGTCAAGCCGAACGCTGCGGCGTCCACAGTCGGCGCCACCATGGCGGCCGTTGCACCGCTGTCGCCGCTGGCGCTTTCGGCGCCGTGGCCCCCATCGCCAGCAGCCGTGCCTCCAGCCCCGCCAGGCCGGCATGGCGCGCGGCCTGCAGCGGGTTCATGCCGTCGAATTCCGAGGCCAGGTCGACCTGCGCGCCGCTGTCCAGCAGCAGGTGCGCTGCCGCTTCCTGCCCGGCCAGGATGCAGGCCACCAGCGGCGTGGACAGGAACTCGGGGTGCGCGTAGTCGATGTCAACGCCGTGCTGCACGTGGTAGCGCACCACGTCCAGGTCGCCCGCCACGGCGGCATTGAACAGCTCCTTCCAGTTGCCGCCAGAGGACATCCGGGGGTCTCCGTCCGCGCGTCAGCCCGGGCAATCCGGCACGGCGGGCCAGGCCTTCACTGCGCGGCGCGCGCCGCTGCGGCTTCGCGCTGGTAGTCCTCGAAGCTCAGGGCGTTGCTGGCCCGGCAGCGCGGCTGTTCGGGCTGTGGCAGCTTGCGGCACTCGTTGGCCTGCCATTGCTGGCCGGCGGCGTAGAGCTGGCGCGACGTGCAGGCACCGAGCGCGGCTGCGGCGGCCAGGGTCAGCAGGAGACCGGTAAGGGAAGGTGTCGTCCGCGGCATGTCGACATCGGGTGGGCGCCAAGGTCGTGGCGAGCGGAGCATACGGGACCGCGCGCTCACCGTACGGCCCACCCCCCACAGACGGGGAAGACCTGGCCGACGAAGCAGCCGGCGGCATCGCTGCACAGGTAGGCGGCGAACATCGCGTCCTCGTGTGCCGTGACCAGCCGGCCCAGCGGCACCTCGCGGGCCAGCCGTTCCTGGAAGCGTGGGTTGGCCTGCACCGCGGGCGGGAAGTAGGTGGGGTTGTCGACGAAGTTCTGCGCGATGGCGTTGACCTGGATCTTCAGCGGCGCCAGTTCCACGCCCGTCGCCTGCACGTAGGCCAGCTGCGCGCCCCGCGCGGCGCTGTAGGTCGACGCCCGCTTCATGCCGCGCAATGCCGACGCGCTGCCGATGACGAGGATCCTGCCCCCGCCACGCTGGCGCATGCCAGGCACGGCGGCGCGCACCAGCCGCGGCAGCGGGTCGACCAGGGCCGCGAACACCTCGCGCCACTCGGCGTCGTCCACGGCATCGACCGGTGTGGACGGTGCCTTCAACGCCAGGTTGGCCACGAGCACGTCGATGCCGCCGGCGTCCCGCACGACCGCCTCGGCATCGCCGGGCTCGGACAGGGCACGCTCGCTGCACACGACCTCGGCGCCCTGTTCGGCCAGGACCTCGCAAAGCGCGGGGCCCATGAAGTCCGCGCACTGCGTGACGAGGACGCGCTTGCCGGAGAGCATGGTCGGTGTGCCGCAGGGGCTTCGAAGGGCGATGGGCGTATTAGACCGCAGCCCACCCCTCGGCACCCGCGTGCCTGGTCAGGCGTCGCTCAGACCAGACCCTCGGGCTCGACCGCCTCGGCAGACGCTGCGCGTCTGCAGGGTGGCGATGCGCCGGTCCCGTCACGCGGTGTGGTGGGTCATCGCCCAGACCAGCCACGGCAGGCCGATCAGCGCCACCAGGCCAAGGGTCAGGTAGTTGCCGCTGGCCGGGTTGAAGTCCTGCAGGATGCGGCGCCACTTCAGGCGCAGCACCAGGCGGCCGAAGGCCATGTCGAAGGTGGCCATGAAGGCGGCGAGCGCCAGCCCCAGGATGAGGTGCTGACGGGCCCCCTGAAGCCCGATCCCGGGCACGAGCAGGGCGCACACGCCGAAGGCGAGCAGCGTGCCGGACACCACGCTGAGCTGCACGGCGCGCGCCTTTCCGATGCGCGGTGCCAGCAGCACGGTACGGGCGATGCCGTGCAGGGTCTCCACGCCCGCCAGGGCGACGCACAGGGCCAGCACCCGCAGGAACAGGTCGAGACTCATGGCGCGGCACCTGGCAGCAGCGCCATGACCGCGCCGGCCGCTGCACCCGAGGCCAGCAGCGACAGACCCACGCGGCGCGCATAGGCCGCACCGCCGGCCACCCCTGCGGCGACCACCCGCGTCACGCTGTTGGTGGCCACGGCCATCAGCACACCGCCAAGGGCCAGTGCGCTGTCGATGCGGCCCGAGGTCTGGAGCGTGCCCAGCGACGCGACCGCCGCATGGGCGTCGGCCAGGGCACCCAGTGCCGCGCCGGCCAGCACACCGGTGTCACCCATCAGCGCCTGCGCGCCACGCACCAGCAGGGCCACACCCACGAGCAGCAAGGCCACGATCAGCGCGGCGCGCACGCGCAACGGTCCTGCCCGGTCAGGCGCGGGGACGCGGGGTCGCGGACCGGCGGGCGACGGGGCGTCAGGTGGCGATTGCCGACCACGCCAGAGGCCCGTGAGGGCCGCCACTCCCGCGCCGGCCGCCGCGGCCGGCGCCACGCGAAGGGCCAGCGTCGGCGCCACCGCCAGCAGCATCACCACGACCTGCACCCAGGTGGCGGCGGTGGACATCATGGCACCGCCCTCCCAGGCCGCGCGCCTGGCCGGCTCGGCTCGCACGCGCGTGCCCATCGAGGCCACCGTGGCGGTGCTCGAGACGAAGCCCGACAGCAGTCCGGCCAGCAGCGGCCCGGCCCGCGGGCCCAGCCAGCGCCCGGCCACATGGCCGGCACCCTGCAAGGCCAGGATCAGCACCGCCAGCAGCACCAGCGTGCGCGGCACCAGCCCGCCCAGCCCCGCGATGGGCTCGGCGGGCGTCAGCGGCAGCACCACCAGCACCAGTGCCGCCAGCAGCAGCGCGTCGTGCAGTTCGCCTTCGCTCATCGCGCGGGTCGCGAAGCGGTGCAGACGCTCGCGCGCGGCCAGCAGGCCGGCCACGATGGCGGCCGCCCCCGCGCCCCAGGCCGGCTGGCGCATGGCCAGCACGCCGATCAGGAAGGTGACGAACAGCGCCAGTTCGGTGGTCAGGCCGGGGTCGTTGCGCGGGCTGCGCCAGTAGGCCAGGGCCGACAGCACCACGATCACGGCGCCGGCCAGCGCCACCAGGGTCGGCTGCTGCAGGCCCTGCGCCAGCGCGCCGGCCAGCGCCGCCAGCGTGAAGCTGCGGATGCCGGCGGCCTGCCGCCCGGCGCCGCGGCCCTTGCGGCGCTCACGCTCCAGGCCGATCAGCAGCCCCGCGCCCAGTGCCACCGAGCCACCCAGCACGTCCGGTGGCAGGTCCGGCGGCATCAGGCGCGGACCGTCTCGCCGTGCTGCGGCACACGCACCCGCCAGCGCAGTTCGTCCTGGATGCGGTGGCGCAGGGTGTCGGCGGCATCGGGTTCGCCGTGCACGACGAAGGTCTGCTTCGGTGCGGCCGGCATCGTGCGCAGCCAGGCCAGCAGGCCGTCGGCGTCGGCATGGCCGCTGAAGCCCTCGAGCTGGCTGACCTGGGCACGTACAGGCACGTACTCGCCGTGGATCTTGACCTCCGGCTCGCCGGCGACGATGCGCGCACCGCGGCTGCCGCCGACCTGGAAACCGGCGAACACCAGGTGGTTGCGCGGGTCGGGCGCCAGGTGCTTGAGGTGGTGGAGCACGCGCCCGCCGGTGGCCATGCCGCTGGCGCTGATGACGATGGCCGGGTAGCGCATGCGCGTCAGCCGCATCGACTGCTGGGCCGTCTCCACCGCGTGCACGGTGTCCATCAGCGTGCGGGACTCGCGCGCCGGGATGCGCAGCAGGCGGGCATGGCGCCGGTAGAGCTCGGTGGCGGCGATGGCCATCGGGCTGTCCAGGAACACCGGCAGCTTGTGCGGGATCTCGCCGGCGGCCTTGAGCCGCTGGATGGCCAGCAGCAGCGCCTGCGCCCGGCCGACCGCGAAGGACGGCAGCAGCACGCTGCCGCCGCGGCCGATGGTGTCGCGCACGATGGCGCCGAGTTCCGCCGCCACGTCGGTCTGGGGGTGACGGCGGTTGCCGTAGGTGGATTCGACCAGCAGCACGTCGGCGCCCGGAGCCGCGGCCGGTGGTGGCATCAGCAGGTCGTCGCTGCGGCCGACGTCGCCGGAGAACAGCAGCGATTCGCCGCCGCCTTCCACGCGCACGGCGCAGGCGCCGAGCAGGTGGCCCACCGGGGACAGCGTCAACGTGGCCCCGCCCACGCGCTGCAGCTGGCCGGGGCGCAGGGGCTTGAGCAGCGCCAGCGCGCGGTGCGCCTCCTTGCGCGTGTACAGCGGCAGCGCCTTCTCGTGCTTGCTGTAGCCGTAGCGGTTGGCGCGGCGCGCATCCTCCTCGTTCAGGTGGGCGGCATCCAGCAGCAGCACCTGGGCCAGGTCGATGGTGGCCGGCGATGCGTACACCGGCCCCTTCCAGCCGTGCTTGACGAGCACCGGCAACCAGCCGCTGTGGTCCAGGTGGGCGTGGCTGAGCACGAAGGCATCGGCGGCCAGCAGGTCGGACGGCGGCTCGGCCCAGTTGCGCTCGCGCAGCACCTTGAAACCCTGGAACAGCCCGCAGTCCAGGCCGATGCGGGTGCCGCCGATGTCGACGAGGTGGCGGGAGCCGGTGACGCAGTCGGTGGCGCCATGGAAGTGGATCTGCATACGGGGCCTCTTCGGGTGGATCTGTGCGGGTACGGCATCCAGCGTAACGGCAACCCTCGGCGTCGGGCGGGGCGGCACGGCAACGCTTGATGCGCATCAAGTCCCTGCGGTGCGCATCCGGCGCAGCGTGCGTTGACAGGCTGCAGGGTGGCGGCGTATCGTCATGTCACCTTATGGTGACATCAGGAGATGCGCGATGCAGCGACGGACCTTTCTTCGCACGCTGGGGGCCGGCGGCATCGGCGCCGCCGGCGTGGCAGCCACCGGCTGCGCCGAGACCGTGCCCGACGAGGCCATCGCCGCCTGGCGTGGCCCGGGTGAACTGGCTGTGGACGCCGACCCGCGCCGCTGGGTGCTGGGCTGGGCCATCCTGGCGCCGCATTCGCACAACCTGCAGGCCTGGCTGGTGGACCTGCGCGAGCCGGAGGTGATCACGCTGTACTGCGACCGCACGCGGCTGCTGCCGGTGACGGACCCGTTCTCGCGCCAGATCATGATGAGTCAGGGCACCTTCATCGAGTTGCTGGACATCGCCGCGCGAGAACGCGGCCTGCGCGCGCACATCCAGCTCTTTCCCGACGGCGCCTTCGGGCCGGACGGGGTGGACGAGCGGCCGGTGGCCCGCATCCGCCTGGTACCCGACGCCGGCGTGGCCCGCGACCCGCTGTTCGCGCAGATCCCGCAACGCCACACCAATCGCGAGGCCTACGACGCCGCGCGGCCGGTGCCGGCCGAGGCCTGGCAGGCGATGGCCGATGCGGCGGCGACGCTGGGCGTGCCGCTGGCCTATGCCGGCGCCGGCGGCGCAGGCGGCGCAGGCGGCGCCGACGCGCTGGCCGTGCACCGCCGCATCGCCGCCGATGCATGGAAGGCCGAACTGACCACGCCGGCGGCGATGCTCGAGACCTTCAAGGTGCTGCGCGTGGGCGCAAAGGAGGTCGCGGCGCACCGCGACGGCCTGACGCTGATGGACCCGATGGTGGTCTGGATGACGCGCCTTGGCCTCTTCGACCGCAGCGTGGCGCCCGGCCCCGACGACTTCGCCACCCGCAGCCAGATCGACGACTTCAACGCCAAGATCGCCACCACGCCGGGCTTCCTGTGGATGGTCACCCCGGACAACAGCCGCGAAGCGCAGGTGGCCGCCGGCCGCGCCTATGCACGGGTGCAGCTGGCCGCCACGGCGCACGGCCTGGCGATGCAGCCGCTGCAGCAGGCGCTGCAGGAGTACCCGGAGGTGGCCCGGCCGTACCGTGCCCTGCGCCAGGCGCTGGACGTGCGCGACGGGCAGACGATCCAGATGTGGGCCCGGGTGGGCTACGCGCCGCCGGTCGGCCCGGCCCCGCGGCGCGGCGTGGACGCCCATGTGCTCAAGGCCTGACGCATGGCCGGCCCGGCCGGGCGCGACCGCGCCGCTACCGAGGAGCGCCTGCTCGCCGCCGTGGGCACGGTGCTGGCGCGCGATGGCTTCGGCGCCCTCGGCGTCAACGCCGTGGCGCGCGAGGCCGGCACGGACAAAGTGCTGATCTACCGCTATTTCGACGGCCTGCCGGGCCTGCTGCGCGCCTGGGGCCGCAGCGGGCGCTTCTGGCCGAGCGTGGACGAGCTGCTGGCCATGCAGCCGGGCCTGCTGGACCGGCCGGCCGCCCAACGCTGGGCCACGTTCTTCGAGCACTTCATCGACGCCCTGCGTGCACGGCCACTGACGCTGGAGGTCATGGCCGCCGAGATCGTGGAGCGCAACGCACTCACGGCGATCCTGGAAGAGGAGCGCGAGCAGTGGGGCGAGCAGGCTTTCGCCGTGCTGGGCGGGCGGGAGATGGCGGCCCGGCCGCATCTGCGCCACGTGACGCTGCTGCTGGTGGCCGGCGTGCAGCACCTGCTGCTGCGCAGCCGGCGGATCCGCCTCTTCGGCGGGCTGGATCTGCACGACGATGCCGACTGGGTGGCGCTGAAACGGTCGATCGCGGTGCTGGCGGGGCAGGTGCTGCCGCCGTGACCTGCGGCGGGCCCGGGCGTCAGAACGTGCTGTCCAGGCCGAAGCGCCACACCGTGTCGCGGTGCCAGGCTTCGCGGGCGGTGTAGACGGCGGCCCCGCCGGCCTCGGTGACACCCACCGTCCGCAAGGTCACGTCGTCCGACGCGGCCAGCTGGGCGACCGAGAGGCGCCACGTCTGTCCGCGCCTGGGCTGCCAGCCGAGGCTGGCATCCAGGCCATGGCGCGAGAGGTTCTCGATGCGCCTGTCGGTGGGCAGGTCGGCCTTCGACGCGCCGCGGGCCTCGAGCCCGAGCTGGGCCGTCCAGCCTCGTGGAAGGGCCTGCGTCAGACCGATCTTCAGCTGCCATGGTGCCTGACCGGGCAAGGCCGGGTCCGGGCCCGTGACGTCCGACAGCCGTGAGCGTGCCAGTGAGCCGCTCGCGGTCCAGCGCAGCGGTGCGCCCGCCAGCGCGGTGTGTTCGAGCTGCCCGCGCAGTTCCAGTGTCAGGCCGGTGGACCAGGCGCGGCCGGCGTTGACCCGCTGCAGCAGCCAGGGCGCGTTCAGCACCGCAGGCTGGGCAATCAGGCGGTCGAGCATCACGTCGTCGATGCGCCGCAGCGATGCCGACAGCACCATGTCGCCACCGAACGCAGCCACCTTGTCCTGCCAGCTGGCGTCCAGGCTCCAGGCGCGTTCCGGCTGCAGGTCGGGGTTGCCCGACTGCGCGGGTGACGTGGGGGAGACCGCGATCGGCACGTAGCGGCGCGGCATCACGTCGCGCGGCGCCGGCAACTTGAATCCGCGCGACAGGCCGAGCTTCACCGTGCCTCGCCCGCTGCCAGGCCGCCACGAGGCCCGCAGCACCGGGCCCACCAGGCTGTGCGTCTGCCGGACGGTGTCGAACACGTTGCCGCGGCTGTCGGTCTCCAGGCGCTCCATGCGCACGCCGAGCTGCATCGCGGTGCGGTCGTCCGGTGCCCACTCGTCCTGCAGGTAGAACGCATGGCGTTGAACGCGCGCGTCGAAGCGCTCGTCCAGGTTGTCCGGCGGCAGGCCGCCGGGCAGGTCCTGTTCGGTCTGCACGCGGTCCTCCTTGCG
The DNA here is from genome assembly GCF_004016515.1 of Rubrivivax albus. Classification (GTDB taxonomy): domain Bacteria; phylum Pseudomonadota; class Gammaproteobacteria; order Burkholderiales; family Burkholderiaceae_C; genus Rubrivivax; species Rubrivivax albus. Next base: position 48,191 of record NZ_SACT01000006.1, on the reverse strand, counting down.
GCGTGCCTGCTCCCACTCGGCGCCCAGGCTCAGGCGGTGCGTCTCGCCCAGCGGTCGCTGGTGGTTCAGGTTCAGCACCAGCGATTCGTCCACCGCCAGCCCGTCCACGGCCGTGTCCTGCACCAGGCGCTGATCGAAGTCATAGCCCAGGGCGCGTGCCTGCTGGTCGCGGCGGGCATAGGTGATATTCGCCCGGGCCTCGGTCTTCGCGCTGTCGGTGGCCTGGTGCTGGGCCTGGACGCGCCAGCGCCAGAACAGGCGCTGGTAGTTCAGTGCCATGTCACTGGTCTGCTGGGCTGGCGGCGGCCCGCGCAACGGGGTGCGCCGGTCGGCCACGCCGCCGTTGGCCTGGGCAAGGCGCAGGCTGTGGTCGGTGCTGAGCTGCCACTGGCCGCCCGTCTCGTCGCCACGCTTCCACGACAGGCGCGGGTTGAGGCTGATGGCGTCGCTGTGGTCGTACTCACGCTTGTCGGTGCGCGTGCGCTGCGTTTCGCTGCCGGTGCCCACGTCACGCCGCGCCAGCACGTCGGTGGCGGGCCAGCGCCGCCGGTCGCTGCTGAGCGTCAGGCCCAGACCCCAGGTGGCAGCCCCCACCGCGTCGCCCAGGTTCAGCGTGGCCGACGCCTGCGGCAGGCCCCACTCGCTGGCCAGGCTCAGCCGGAAGTCGCGCGTGGCCAGCGCCGTGGGTCTGCGCGTGACCAGGTTGATCGTGCCGGCAATGGCCTGGGCCGTCTCCACCGAGGCGCCGTTGATGATCTCCACGCGTTCCAGGCTGTCTAGCGCGATGCTGTCCAGCGGCACCCCCCGGGGCAGCGGCTCCCCGTTGAGCAGCACCAGCGTGCGGCCGTCGCCCAGGGCCGAGAGCTTCAGTTCGACGGCCTGTCCGCGGCGCTCGACCGTGATGCCCGGCACCCGCTGCAGGGCGTCGGCCAGTTGCGTGTCGCCGTGGCGCAGCAGATCGGCGCGCCCGACCACCTGCCGCCCCGCGACGTCTGCCCGTCGTTCGCTGCCGGGGTCGGCGCGGATCTCCACCCGCTGGGCCGGCGGTGCCGGGGCTGGGCTCTGCGCGGCGACGAGCGCATGCCAGACGGCTGCCGGCACGGCCAGGAGGTAGCACCCGGAGGGGCGACGGCGGTATGGCGACGAGCTTGGCATGGCAGCACGGGTGGGCAAGGTCGAGTCGGCAACAGCACGGGCATCGAGTGCGGGGGCTGCACGTCGCCTGCATTGCAGCCGGTCGCCTGCGCTATCGTCAATGTTGATCAATGTAATCAAGTCAAGCATGCCATGACCCTGTCCACGCCCCGCTACAGCGGTGAACTTCTCAGTGCCGACCAAGCGGCGGCGCGGCTGGGTGTGCGCAAGGCTACGCTGTACGCCTATGTCAGCCGCGGGCTGCTGACCGCTGTGGCCGATCCGGCGCAGACGCGGCAGAGCCGTTACCCGGCCTGGGAGGTCGATCGCCTGCGCCAGGGCCGTCGCGATCGGCCGTGCGCCACACCGGAACTGCAGGGCACGCTGTTCGACGGGCTGCCATTGCTGGACACCCAACTGACCGGCGTGGTGGATGGCGACATCGTCGTGCGTGGACGGTCGCTGGTGCCGTGGGCCCGGCAGGTGAGCCTGGAGGAAGCCGCCGCCGTGCTGTGGGGGGTGCGGCCCGAGGCGGCGTTCAGCGGCCCGGCGCCGTTGTTGCCCGCGGTGTGGCACACCATGGCCGACCAGCTGCAGGACGCCGACCCGGCGTCGCGGGCCGTCGCGCTGTGGGGTGTCGCCATGCCCCACTTGAACGGCGGCGTGCACCTGCAGGGTGACGACCTGGCCGCCGCGCTTGGCCGGCACCTGCGGGTTTTTGTGGCCTGCTGGTTGGCGAAGGCACCGGCGGACACTCCCTTGCACCTGCAGGTGGCCCAGGCCTGGCGTGTCCCCGAGCCCGGGCACGACGCCTTGCGTTTGGCCCTGGTGCTGTGCGCCGACGTGATGACGAACCTGATGGGTTTGTCCAGCCGCATGGTGGCGTCGGTGCAGGGCAGCCTGGCCGCCTGTCTGCTGGCCAGCCTGACCTACGGCTTCGCCCGCCTCAGTGGCGGCGAGTTCGAGGCTGTGGAGGCGATGTTCGACGAGGTGGAAGCCACGGGTTCGCTGGCGTCGGTGGCCGCAGCTCACCGGGCGCGGGGCGATGCCCTGCCTGGGATCCACCACCATCTTTTCGTGCGCGGTGACCCGCGGGCGGCGGCCCTGGTGCAGGCGGCCACCGCGCTCGGGTCGGAGGCAGCCTCGTGGCTGGCGCCTGAAGCGGATGGGAGCCCGATGCACCCAACGCTGGACTTCGGCCTGGTGGCGCTGCGCCGTGCGTTGAAGGCACCGCGCCAGGCTGCGCTGATGCTGGCACACCTTCCCCGTGCGGCTGGCACCATGGCCCAGGCCCTGGAACAGCGGGCCCACGGGCGCCGGATGTGGGTCCAGGCCCGATACGTCGGGCCACGCCCAGGCCGCGCGGTACCGCGCTGAAGCTGCCTTCGTCGAAGGTGTTCGAGCGGGACCGCGACCGGTTCAGCGCGCGGTGCCGGACACGCGGTCGTCGATCCAGCGGGCCAGCCAGCCGGCCAGGCCGCGCGGCCGGTGCGAATGCCTGTGGCATCCGGGGCCTGAGCGCCGCTGGCAGCGGGGCAGGGTGTGCGGCACGGCCCCACAATGCCGCCATGCAGTTCCCGGCCCTGATCAAGGAAGTCGGCCGCGGCGCCCGCGGCGCGCGCGACCTCGACCCCGAACGCGCGCAGGCGCTGTTCGGCGCCATGCTCGACGGCGCCGTGCCGGAAATGGAACTCGGCGCGCTGCTGCTGGCCTACCGCATCAAGGGCGAAAGCCCGGACGAGATGGCCGCCTTCATGGCGGCCATGCAGGCGCGCACGGCTGTCGTGGCGGTGCCTGACGGCGGCCCGCGCTGCGTGCTGCTGCCCACCTACAACGGCGCGCGCAAGCAGCCCAACCTGATGCCGCTGGTGGCGCTGCTGCTGGCGCGAGACGGCGTGCCGGTGCTGATCCACGGCCGGCACGACTTCGACAGCCGCACCAGCCCGTTCGAGCTGCTGGCGGCGCTGGACCTGCACGCCGCCGCAGACACCGAGGCCGCGGCCGCTGACCTCGCCGCACGCCGTCTGGCGGTGCTGCCCCTGGCGGCGCTGAACCCGGGGCTGGACGCGCTGCTGGCGCTGCGCCCGCGCCTGGGCGTGCGCAACAGCGGCCATGCGCTGGCCAAGCTGCTGGACCCATGCCCGGGCCGCAGCGTGCGCGTGGTGGCGGTGACGCACCCGCCGTACCTGGACAGCATGCAGGCGCTGCTGGAACAGGCCGGCGCCACCGCGCTGCTGATGCGCGGCACTGAGGGCGAGGCCTACGCGGCGCCGCGTCGGCGGCCGCGGCTGCTGGGGTTCCGGGATGGCGTGGCCGAGGTGATGTTCGACCAGGCGCCGGGCGACGAGGCCGACAGCGGCGCCGGTTGCGCCGTCAACGAGAACGCGGCGCTGATCCGCGCGATGCGCGATGGCCAGGTGCCGGTGCCGCAACCGCTGCTGGACCAGGTGGCGGCGCTGCGGTCGCTGGCGCAGGTGTAGTCGCCGGTCAGCCGCCGAGCAGGGCACCGGCCAGCGCCGCCAGTGCCACCACCCACAACGGCGAGACCTTGCCGACCACCAGCAGCCCGAAGGCGGACAGGGCCAGCGCGAAGTCGGCGCGCGAGCCGATGGCACTGGTCCACACCGGGTCGTACAGCGCCGCGGCCAGCACGCCGACCACGGCCGCGTTCAGGCCGGCCATCGTGCGCTGCATGCCGGCGCGGCGGCGCAGCGCCTCCCAGAAGGGCAGTGCGCCCGCAACGAGCAGGAAGGCTGGCAGGAAGATGGCCGCGAGCATGGCCAGCCCACCGACCCAGCCGCCGGCCCCTCCGCCCGAGGGTGCGGGCATCACCGCGCCCAGGTAGGCGGCGAACGTGAACAGCGGTCCGGGCACGGCTTGCGCTGCACCGTAGCCGGCCAGGAAGCCGGCGTTGTCCACCCAGCCCGGCGGTACCACGCCGGCCTGCAGCAGCGGTAACACCACGTGCCCGCCGCCGAACACCAGCGCCCCGGCCTGGTAGAACACCGCCGCCGCCTGCAGCCAGGGTTCCGGCCAGGCCGCCGCGGCCAGCGGCAAGGCCAGCAGCAGTGCCGCGCACAGCACCAGCAGCGCGGCACCGGTGCGGCGCGACACGCCGGCCGCCGCGTGGTCCTGCGGCGGCAGCGGCGGCAGGGTCAGGACCCAGCGGCCCAGCAGACCCCCGGCGACGATGGCGCCCAGCTGGGCGTGGGCGGTCGGCAGCGCCACGACCAGCAGCGCGGCACCGAAGGCGATGCCGGCGCGCGGGCGGTCGGGGCAGAGCGCGCGCGCCATGCCCCAGACGGCCTGCGCCACGACCGCCACCGCCACCACCTTCAAGCCATGCACGGCGCCGGACCCGGCCAGCGCGGGCCACTGCGCCACGCCGTAGGCAAAGGCGATCAGCAGCAGCGCCGACGGCAGCGTGAAGCCGACGAAGGCCGCCACCAGGCCCCACCAGCCCGCGCGCCGCAGGCCCAGCGCCATGCCGACCTGGCTGCTGGCCGGGCCGGGCAGGAACTGGCACAGCGCCACCAGGTCGGCGTAGTCGGCGTCGGCCAGCCAGCGGCGGCGCTCGACGAACTCGGTGCGGAAGTAGCCCAGGTGCGCGACCGGGCCACCGAAGGAGGTCAGGCCCAGTTTCAGGAAGGCCAGAAGCACCTCCAGCGGCGAGCCGGTGCGCCTGCCGGTCGTGGCCTCAGCCATCGGCACTGGGCCGGCTCGGTGCCCGGCTGGCCTCGTTGTTGGCCGCCACCAGCCGGCCCAGCAGGGCCATGAACTGCCGCCGTTCGGCGGCCGACAGCGGCGCCAGGATGCGCTGCTGCGCACGCTGCATGCCGGGCCACACGGCCGTCAGCAGGGCACGGCCGGCATCGGTGGCCACCAGCCGGCGCACGCGGCGGTCGTCCGGTGCGGCCTCTCGACGGACCAGGCCGCGCTTCTCGAGCCGGTCGACCACGCCGGCGGTGGTGGACGTGTCCAGGCCGATGCCGCCGGCCAGTGTGCGCTGGTCCATGCCCGGCTGGCGGACCACGCTGGCCAGGGCGGCGAACTGCACCGGCGTCAGGTCGTGCGCCGCGGTCTCGTCCATGAACAGGCCCACGGCGATCTGCTGCAGCCGGCGGATCTGGTAGCCGGGCAGGGAGTCCAGGGGCGGCAGGGCAGGGGGGGCGGCGGGCATGCGGGGGTTAACCCGGTTCGGTGGCCGGCAGTCTATTCCTACACTGATCGTCAGCATACTGATGAACTCCCGGAGCCTGCCGTGCATGCCAAGGCCGAGCCTGACGTGAGCCCCGACGACGTCGCCGCCCGGCGCGAGGCCTTCTACGCCCGTGCCGACACCCAGCACCTGGCCCCGTTGTGGACGCGGCTGAAGGCCCTGGTGCCCAAGCTGCCGGCGCACCAGCTTGTGCCCCATGTGTGGCACTACGATGACCTGCGGCCCCACGTGATGGAGTCGGCGCGGCAGATCTCGGCCGCCGAGGCCGAGCGCCGGGTGATGATCCTGGAGAACCCGGCGCTGCGCGGCAGCTCGCAGATCACGAACACGCTGTATGCCGGCCTGCAGCTGATCATGCCCGGCGAGGTGGCGCCGGCGCACCGCCACACGCAGAGCGCGCTGCGCTTCATCGTCGAAGGCTCGGGCGCCTACACGGCGGTGGACGGCGAGAAGACGATCATGCAGCCGGGCGACTTCGTCATCACGCCCAGCTGGACCTGGCACCACCACGGCCACGACGGTGACGGACCGATGGTCTGGCTGGACGGCCTGGACATCCCGATGTGCACCTTCTTCGGCAGCACCTTCCGCGAGGACCACGACCAGGCCGAGGCACCGGTGGCGCGCCCGGTGGGCGACGCGCTGGCGCGCTACGGCAGCGGCCTGCTGCCGGTGGGGTATGTGGCGAGGAACCTCAATTCGCCGGTCTTCAACTACCCCTGGGCACGCACCCGAGAGGCGCTGCACGCGCTGACGAAAGCCGGCGTGCCCGATGCCCACACTGGCCACCTGATGCGCTACGTGAACCCGGTGGACGGCGGCTGGGCCATGCCCACGATGGCCACGATGGTCCGCCTGCTGCCGGCCGGCTTCGCGACGCTGCCCTATCGGAGCAGCGACAGCATGGTGTTCACCACCGTGGAGGGCCGCGGTGAACTGCGCGTGGCGGACCAGGTGTTCGCGATGGGCCCGCGCGACATCGCCGTGGTGCCGGGTTGGATGCCGTATACCTTGCATGCCCGGGACGACTGGGCGCTGTTCTCGTATTCCGACCGCGTGGCGCAGGAGAAGCTGGGCTTGTGGCGGGAGGCCCGAGGGTGAACGGCGGCACATCAAAGTCCGGTTCCGACTCGATGCGGACACTTGCGCAGGGATCAGTGCCGCCGTTCAGCGTGGCCGGGGGTCCGGGCAGGCGTTCTCCGGCCCACGCTCGCGGGGCACTGCCCGTGGTGAGCCACCGACGAGGCTTCAACGCCGGCGTCGGTCTGTCACCGACGAGGCGACCGCGAATGGGGCCTGCGCCCGCCCACCCGAACCCCCGGCCCTCTTCAGCGTCGTGGCGTCTGGACCGAGGGGCAGCGAGCGGGTGTCGCAGGGTGGCGGTGGCGCCTGCGGGCGCAGGACCCATTCGCGGTTGCCTGGACGCTGACTCACCCCTGGCGGCGTTGAAGCCTCGGCCGCGGATCAACCATGGCAGCGCCCCGCGAGCGTGGGCCGGAGAACGCGGGCGACGCCGTCGCCCTGCTGCAGCGGCGGTGGAGCGCGAGGACCACGAGCGCTCGAACATGAACTTCCGCTCCGGGTCGAGACCGGACGTGTCCAGCGCCCAATTGCTCTGACATGCATCACCCCGACGCCACTCCCCGCCGGTCAATATATTTTGATTACCGCGTGCGCGCGCCGTCTCCGGCGGTGCCTACCGACGCGCCGGTGCTCATCGTGGGCGGCGGCCCCATCGGCCTGACCACGGCGCTCTTGTTGGCGCAGCAGGGCGTGCGCTGCCGGCTGCTGATGGCCGACCTGCAGGTCAGCGAGGGCAGCCGCGCCATCGTCTTCACGCGGCGCTCGATGGAGATTCTGCAGCAGGCCGGCGTGGCCGACGCCGTGGCCGCGCAGGGCCTCGCCTGGCGTTTCGGCAACTCCTTCTACCGCGGGCAACGCGTGTTCCGCATGGAAGCGCCGTTCCCCGAGGACGACCGCTTCGCGCCGATGACCAACCTGCAGCAGCAGGTGCTGGAGGAACTGCTGATCGCGCGCATCGCCGCCGAGCCGCGGGTCGAGCTGTGCTGGGGGCACAAGCTGGTGGCGCTGCACCGCAACGATGCCGGGGGCGCCGAGATCGAGGTCGACACGCCGGCGGGTCCCTATCGCCAGCCAGCCGCCTGGGTCGTGGCCGCCGACGGCGCACGCTCCACCTTGCGCCAGCTCTGCGCCCTGAAGCTGGAAGGTGCGGCCTACGAGGGGCGCTTCGTCATTGCCGACATCCGCGTCGACCTGCCGCTGCCCACCGAGCGCCTGGCCTTCTTCGACCCGGACTGGAACCGCGGCAACACCGTGCTGATGCACCGTGAGCCGCAGGGCATCTGGCGCATCGACTACCAGCTGCCGCCGGGCGAGGACCCGGCCGACGCACTGCGGCCCGAAGCGCTGAAGGCGCGCATCGACGCCCAGCTGGCGATGATCGGCCATGCCGGCGTGCCGTGGGAGATGGACTGGAGCTCGGTCTATTCGGCCCGCGCGCTGACCCTGCCCGACTACGTGCACCACCGCGTCTGCTTCGTCGGCGACGCGGCGCACCTGCTGCCCATCTTCGGCGTGCGCGGCGCCAACACCGGCTTCCAGGACGCGCAGAACATGGCCTGGAAACTGGGTCTGGTGGTGCGCGGCCTGGCCGGTCCCGCACTGCTGGCCAGCTACAACCACGAGCGCGTGGCCGCCGCGCGCGAAATCGTCGACGAAGCCGGCAAGAGCACGCGCTTCATGACGCCGCCCACACGCGGCTTCCGCCTGCTGCGCGACGCCGTGCTGTCGCTGAGCCTGACGCAGGCCTTCGTGCGGCCGCTGTACCACTGGCGCACGTCACGCCCGCACGACTACCTCGACTCGCCGCTGAACAGTGGCGCAGGCCCGGCCGGTGACCCGCTGCCCAACCTGAAGCTCGGTGAGGGCGACCACCTGCTGGACCGCGTCGCCGACGGTGCCGTGGTGCTGATGACCACGGCCCCCCGTGCCGACCTGGACGACGTGCTGCAGCGATGGCAGGCCCGCGGCCTGCGCTGCTCGGCGCTGGCCCTGCCGGCGCTCGAGCGCCTGGGCATGGCCGACGGCCACGCCTGGCTGCTGCGCCCGGATCAGCACGTCGCTGCGCGCTGGCAGACCGTGGATGCCGCCACCCTCGACACCGCCATTGCCACCCTGCTCGGAGGACCCGCCCCATGCTGACCCTGCCCGGCCTGGAAGCCACCTACGACAGCCTGGCCGAGGCCATCGACGCCGCCGGCGAGGCGCACAGCGAGAAGATGCTGGTCAAGCTGGTGCTGCTGCTGGCGCAGGACCTGGGCGATGCCGACCGCGTGGCGGCCCTGATAGCCACCGCCCAGGCCGACTTGTAGAGTGCCCGCATGAACGCCGAACAGAACGAGCGCATCACCCGCGTCGGTCCCGGCACGCCCTGCGGCGCGCTGATGCGCCACTACTGGCAGCCGGCAGCGCTGCTCGACGAGTTCGACCCGGCGTTGGACCCGCGCATGGCCGAGCGCCCGCTGAAGGCCGTGCGGCTGCTGGGCCAGGACTTCGTGCTGTTCCGCGATGCCGCCGGCGAGTGGGCGCTGCTGGACCGCGACTGCCCGCACCGGGGTGCCGACCTCGCCTTCGCCCGCCACGAGGGTGATGGCATCCGCTGCCCGTTCCACGGCTGGAAGTTCGCCGCCGACGGCCGCTGCCTGCAGACGCCGGCCGAGCCGATGGGCAGCACCTTGTGCAACCGCGTGCGCCAGCGCAGCTACCCGGTGCAGCTGCGTGCCGGCGTGCTGTTCGCCTGGCTGGGCCCGGAGGGCAGCACGCCGCCGCCGCTGCCGGACTTCCACTGCTTCAACGCGCCCGACAGCCATGTCTTCGCCTTCAAGGGCCTGTGGCAGTGCAACTGGCTGCAGGCCTTCGAGGTGGGCATCGACCCCAGCCACACCAGCTACCTGCACCGCTTCGAGCAGGACGCCGGCCTGGACGACGCCTACGGCCGCCAGTTCCGCAATGCCAGCAGCGGTGACGTGGATGGCGAGCGCTGGCCGATGACCCGCGTGATGCGCGAGTTCGGCAGCCCCGAGATCCGCCACGAGGAGCCGGCGCCGGGGCTGCGGCGCATCACCACGCTGCGGGCGATGAACGAGCGCCTCACGCACGTGCGCATCACCCACGCCGCCTTCCCGTACACCTTCGTGATCCCGCTGTCGGAGACGATGACGATCACGCAGATGCACGTGCCGGTGGACGACACGCACACCTACTGGTACAGCTTCTTCACCAGCTTCGATGCGCCGGTGGACCGCGACACCATGCGCAGCCAGCGCCTGGCGCACATGACGCTGCCGGACTACATCCCCAAGCACGGCCGCCATGACGCCTGGTGCTTCGACCCGGCCGAGCAGCGCAGCACCACCTTCCTGGGCATGGGCGAGGACGACATCAACCGCCACGACCAGTGGGCCGTGGAGAGCATGGGCGCCATCCAGGACCGCACGCGCGAGCACCTGGGCACCAGCGACAAGGTCATCATGGCCAACCGCCGTGAGCTGCTGAAGGCCATCGACACCGTGGCTGCCGGCGGCACGCCGCCGATGCCACGCCTGCCGGAAGGCGCCGGCCCGGCCGGCCCGGACACGATCGACGGCATCGCGCCGGCGCAGGGCTGGGAGGCCTGGTGGCGCGCGCGTGTGGCCGCCCGCGCGGCGGGCACGCCCTGGCTGGCCGAGAAAGCCACGCCCGCGTGACGTCGCTGGCACAACGCTGCGGCCTGCACGATGCCGCGCGTGCCGCGGCGTGCGACGCCTTGCGCGCCCGTGTGCGTGAGGCCGACGTGCGCCAGGTGCGGGTGGCCTGGGGTGACCTGCACGGATGGCTCCGCGGCAAGACGCTGATGCCGCACGCGCTGGATGCCGCGCTGATGGACGGTGTCGGCCTCGTGGGCACGCTGCTGCTGAAAGACACGTCGGACCGCACCGCGTTCAAGGTCTTCGAGCCCGGCGGGGCACCCGATGGCTTCGGCGGTGCGGCCAACCTGTGGCTGCTGCCCGACCCGGCCAGCTTCACGCTGCTGCCCTGGGCGCCGGGCACGGCCTGGGTGCTGGGCCAGCCCTGGTTCGCCGACGGCACGCCGGTGCTGCAGGACCCTCGGCGCGTGCTGCAGCGCGCGGTGGCGCGGCTGGCCGACGCCGGCTGGCGTCTGCGCTGCGGTCTGGAGGTCGAGTTCCACGTCTATCGCATCGTGGACGAGCGTCTGGACCCGGCCACCAGCACCTGGCCGCCCGAGCCGCCGGCGGTCGAGCTGATCCACCCGGGCTGGCAGTTACTGAGCGACGCGCATGCCGACCGCGTGGCGCCGGTGTTCGACATCGTGCGTGACACCGCCCTGGGCCTGGGTCTGCCGCTGCGCTCGCTGGAGATCGAGCTCGGCCCCAGCCAGGTGGAGGCGGTGTTCGACGCGATGGATGCGCTCGACGCCGCCGATGGCATGCTGCGCTTCCGCAACGGCGTGCAGCAGGCGCTGCGGCGCGCCGGGTACCACGCCAGCTTCGTCTGCCGGCCGCCGTTTCCCCAGGTTATGGCCAGCGGCTGGCACCTGCACCATTCGTTGGTCGATGCCGACGATCGCAACGCCTTCGCCGCCGCCGACGCGCCGCTGTCGGCCAAGGGCCGCCACTGGCTGGCCGGGTTGCTGGCCCATGCGGCCGGCGCCGCGGTGTTCGGCACCAGCACCACCAACGGCTTCGGCCGCTTCCGGCCACATGCGCTGGCGCCGATGCAGGTGGCCTGGGGGCGAGACAACCGCGGGGCCATGCTGCGCCTGGTCGGGGGTGTCGGCGACCCGGCCACGCGGATCGAGAACCGCATCGGCGAGCCCGCGGCCAACCCCTATGCCTACATCGCGGCGCAGATCCACGCGGGGCTCGATGGGCTGGCGCGCGGCCTGGAGCCGCCGCCACCCACCGAGTCGCCCTATGCCGAGGGCGGCGCGCCACTGCCCACCCGGCTGGGCAACGCGCTGGACGCGCTGCAGGCCGACGCCACGCTGTGCGACGCGATGGGCCGCGCCTTCGTCGAGACCTTCGTCGCCGTCAAGCGCCAGGAGCAGGCGCGCTGCGACGCCGCCGAAGACAAGGCCGAGTTCGACCGCCGCGAGTACTTCAGCCGCTTGTAGACCGATTCCATGCAGATCACCCTGATCGCCGCCGACGGCACGCGCCACGTGCTGGACGCCGGCCCTGGCCAGAGCCTGATGCGTGCTGCCACCAAGGCCGGCATCGACGGCATCGCCGCCGACTGCGGCGGTTGCCTGAGCTGCGCCACCTGCCACGTCTACGTGGACCCGGGCTGGGCGGAGCGGCTGCCGCCGGTGTCGGAGGACGAGGCGTCGATGCTGGAGATGACCGCCGCAGAGCGCCGGCCGGAAAGCCGCCTGAGCTGCGAGATCACGCTGACCGAATCGCTCGACGGTCTCGTCGTGCACCTGCCGGAGACCCAGTACTGATGCGCGCGCTCGAGTTCCTGGCCAAGGCCTGCGCGCTGCTGGCCGGCCTGCTGCTGACCACCGTCACGCTGATGACCTGCGCCAGCCTGATCGGCCGCAACACCACGGGCTGGACGATCATCGGCGACTTCGAGCTCACCGGCGTGGCCGCCGGTGCGGCCATCGCGCTGTTCCTGCCGCTGGGCCAGCTGCGGCGCGCCAACATCATCGTGGACTTCTTCACCCAGCGCACCGCGCCAGCCACGCGCGAGACGCTGGACCGTGTAGGCGCCGCGCTGCTGGCCGCGGCGATGGCGCTGCTGACCTGGCGCAGTGCGGTGGGTGGCCTGTCCGCCTGGGAGACCAAGGCCGAGACCATGATGCTGGGCTTCCCGGAATGGCCCGTCTATGCGGCCATCGTGCCGGCGCTGGCGCTGACCGGCGTGATCGCCGCGGTGCAGGCGGTGCGGGGCTTCGGCAGCGAAGAGGTCGCGGCATGACGCCGCTGATGCAGGCCGGCCTGCTGTTCGCGCTGATGCTGGCGCTGATGGCGGTGCGCGTGCCGATCGCGATCGCCATGTTCATCGCCGGCGCCGTGGGCTACGTGGAGCAGGCCGGCTGGGGGCCGCTGGCGGCCTTCCTGAACACCCAGGCCTTCGCGCGCTTTGCCAGCTACGACCTCAGCGTGATCCCGCTGTTCATCCTGATGGGCAACTTCGCCACCCAGGGCGGGCTGTCGCGGGCGCTGTTCGAGGTGGCGGCGGCGCTGATGGCGCGCGCCCGCGGCGGGCTGGCGATGGCCGCGGTGGTGGCCAGCGCGGCCTTCGGTGCCATCTGCGGCTCGTCCATCGCTACGGCGGCCACGATCACCCAGGTGGCGTTGCCGGAGATGAAGCGGCACGGCTACTCCGGTCGCCTGTCCACCGGCACGCTGGCCGCGGGCGGCACGCTGGGCATCCTGATCCCGCCGTCGGTGCCGCTCGTCATCTACGCCATCCTCACCGAGCAGAACATCGCCAAGCTGTTTGCCGCGGCGATGATCCCCGGCCTGATCGCCATGCTGGGCTACATGGTGGCCATTGCGCTGTACGTGCGCTGGGTGCCGGGCCATGCGCCGGACCACGACGAGGGTGAGATGCCCCGCCTCACCGCGCGCGCGCTCTGGGGTGTGGGGCCAATCGCGTTGATCTTCCTGCTCGTGTTCGGTGGCATCTACGGCGGCTGGTTCACGCCCACCGAGGGCGCCGCGGTCGGCGCGGCGGCCACCTTCGTCGCCGCACTGGCGCGGCGCGAGCTGACGTTCGCCAAGCTGGGGCAGTGCTTCTACGCCACGGCATCGGCCTCCGCGATGATCTTCCTGATCTTCCTCGGCGCCGACCTGATGAACGGCGCGCTGGCGCTGACCCAGGTGCCCAATCAGCTGGCCGAGATGGTGGCCGGCTGGGGCCTGTCGCCCTGGGCTGTGGTGGGCGCCATCCTGCTGTTCTACGTGGTCAGCGGCGCGGTGATGGACGAGCTGTCGGTGATCCTGCTGACCATCCCGATCTTCTTTCCGATGGTGATGGCGCTGGACTTCGGCATGCCGCAAGAGAGCGTGGCCATCTGGTTCGGCATCATGGTGCTGATGACGGTGGGCTTCGGCCTGCTGACGCCGCCGGTGGGGCTGAACGTCTACGTGGTCAACGGCATGGCGCCGGGTGTGCCCATCGCCGAGAGCTACCGCTGCGTGATCCCCTTCCTGGCCAGCGATGTGCTGCGCACGCTGCTGCTGTTCTTCGTGCCGCCATTGTCCCTGTGGCTGGTGGGCTTCGTGGGCTGACCATCCCGGATCAACCCCGATAGGGAAAACCGCGTCGCCAGCGCGTCCGCTGGCCGGTACCTTGCCGGGCATTCGACTCAGGAGGATTCCCGATGAAACGCCGCACCTTCGTCACCGGCGCTGCTGCCGCTGCCAGCCTCGGTACGCCGCTGGCCGCACTGGCACAGCAGACCGTGACGCTGAAGTTCCACACCTTCATGGCGCCGCTGTCCAACGTCTGGCTGCTGATGCACAAGCCGTGGATGGAGAAGGTGGAGAAGGAGTCCGGCGGCCGCATCAAGTTCGAAGGCTACCCGGCCATGCAACTGGGCGGCACGCCGGCGCAGCTGTACGACCAGGCGCGCGACGGCGTCGTGGACATCGTCTGGACCTTGCCCGGCACCACGGCGGGGCGCTTCCCGCGCATCGAGGTCTTCGAACTGCCGTTCATGATGAACCACGCCGAGGCCACGTCCAAGGCCTACTGGGAGTACTTCCAGACCGAGTGCCCCGACGAGTTCAAGGAGACCCAGGTGCTGGCGCTGCACGTGCACGGCCCGGGCATGTTCCACAGCGCGAAGAAGCTCATCAAGTCGCCGGCGGACCTGCGCGGCATGAAGGTGCGCGGGCCCACGCGCCAGGTCACCAAGATGCTGGCCAGTGTGGGCGCCACGCCGGTGGGCATGCCGCTGCCGGGCATCCCGGACGCGCTGAGCAAGGGCACCATCGACGCCTGCGTCATCCCCTGGGAGGTGGTGCCGGCGGTCAAGGTGCACGAGCTCACCAAGTTCCACACCGAGTTCGACAACTCCGGCCCGGCGCTCTACACCACCACCTTCGTGATGGCCATGAACAAGGCGAAGTACGACGGCCTGGCGCCCGACCTGAAGAAGGTCATCGACGCCAATTCGGGCCTCGCCACGTCGGCCTGGCTGGGCAAGACGCAGCAGGGCAACGACCCGCTGGGCCGCAAGGCGGCCGAGGACCGCGGCAACACCATCTACAAGGTGCCGGCCGATGTGCGCGAGCAGTTCATCAAGCTGTCCTCGCCGATCGACGACCTCTGGGTCAAGGACATGGACGGGCGTGGCTACGACGGCAAGAAGCTGCTGGCGCGAGCCAAGGAACTGATCGCCAAGCACGCCTGAGCGCGGGCGAGACAAAGCAAGAACAGAAGGGCCGCCATCGCGGCCCGTTTTTGGTGGAGGGTGGATGACTTCGACAGGAATCCTGGCGCGCGCGTGCGCCATCGCAGGCGTGGCGCTGGTGACGGCTGCTTCCGCCTCGGCGGCCGACGGCCGCTACATCGTCAAGTTCCGTGACCTGCAAGGCGCAGCGTCGGCAGTGCAGGCCGCCGGCGGGCGCGTGGCGCTCGAACTTCGGCCCCAGCGTGCGCTGGCGGCCCAGCTGCCGGCCGCCGCGGTGGAGGCCTTGCGCCGCCATCCGCTGGTGGAATACGTGGAAGTGGACGCCCGCCGCTATCCGCTGGCGCAGAGCGTGCCCTACGGCATCCCGATGGTGCAGGCCAACGACCCGGTGTTCACGGGCAACGCCGCCAGCGGCAGCAACACCACGGTGTGCATCATCGACTCGGGCTACCAGCGCGCGCACGAGGATCTGCCCGACACCAACGTCACCGGCACCAACGACAACGGCAGCGGCAACTGGGCCGAGGACACCTGCGGCCACGGTTCGCACGTGGCCGGCACCATCGCCGCCAGCAACAACAGCCTGGGCGTGCTGGGGGTGGTGGGCAACGGCAACCTGCACCTGCACATCGAGAAGGTGTTCAGCGGGGCCGACTGCGGCTGGGCCTACTCGTCGTCGCTGGTCACGGCGCTGAACCGCTGCGTGGCGGCCGCCGGCAGCAACCGGCTGGTGATCAACATGAGCCTGGGCGGCAGCACGTCCAGCCGCACCGAACGCAACGCCTTCGACAACGCCTATGCCAACGGCGTGCTGCCGATCGCGGCGGCCGGCAACGACGGCAACACGCGCACCAGCTACCCGGCGGGCTATGCCGGCGTGGTGTCGGTGGCGGCGGTGGACGCCGCTGGCGTGGTGGCCGATTTCTCCCAGCAGAACAGCGACGTGGAACTGGCCGCCCCCGGGGTCGGTGTGGTGTCGACGACGCCGTTCAAGGCGTCGACGCTGAGTGCCGGTGGCGCGTACTGGATCGGCACCGACATCGACGGCTCGGCGCGCACCAGCGTGAACGGTGCGCTGGTCGATGGCGGCGAGTGCACTGCCGCTGGCGCCTGGACCGGCCGTGTGGTGCTCTGCCGGCGGGGCACCATCAGCTTCGCCGACAAGGTGGCCAACGTGGTGTCCGGCGGCGGTGTCGGCGCAGCCATCTACAATAACGAAGCCGGCGGCTTTGCCGGCACGCTCAACGGCAGCAGCACGATCCCGGCGATCAGCATCAGCGATGCCGATGGCGCCGCGGCGCTGGGCCGGCTGGGCAATATCGCCACCCTGGACAACACCGCCGGTGTGGGCAACGGCTACGAGGCCTATGACGGCACCTCGATGGCCACGCCGCACGTGGCCGGGGTGGCGGCGCTGGTGTGGAGCCTGAACCCGACGCGCAGCGCCGCCGACATCCGCGAGGCGCTGCAACTGACCGCCATCGACAAGGGCGCGGCCGGCCGCGACAACGCCTACGGCTTCGGCATCATCCAGGCGAAGGCGGCGCACGAACTGCTGCAGACGCCCGTGGTGGTGACGGCGCCCACCCTGAACGGCGTGACCAGCGTGCGCAAGAAGGGCAGGACCTACGCGCGCCTGAGCTGGGCGGGCGGCAGCAGTGCCCAGGTCGATGTGCGGCGGGACGGCGTCGTGGTGCAGACCACCGCCAACGACGGCAGCACCGACGACGGGCCGCTCGGCAGTGGCAGCTACGGCTACCAGGTCTGCGCCGCCGGCACCAGCACCTGCTCGGCCACGGTCGTGTTCAGCTTCTGACGGCGATCCGCTGGCGCGGCAGTGCCTTCGGGTCGTTCAACGGCCCAGGCGCTGCAGCGCTGCTGAATCCAGCACCGTCACACCGGCGGCGGGTGACGCGAGACTGCGCAACAGGGCGCGTGCGACGACGTCGGCGGCGATCGGCCGCCAGGCCGACGGGATCAGCCCGCCGATCGCACGCGACAAGGCCTGCCCGATCCGTTCGCCGTGGCGCTCGGGCTGGCCGAGTGCGCTGCGGTCACCCAGCAGCAGGGATGGGCGGGCGATCACCAGGGACGCGAAGCCGACGCTCGCCAGCGCGGCCTCGGTCTCGCCCTTGACGCGGCTGTAGAAGTTCTTCGAGCGTGCATCCGCGCCCAGTGCCGACACCAGGGCAAAGCGCGTCACGCCGGCCGCCTGGGCGGCGCGCGCGAAGGCGAGCACGGCGTCGTGGTCGACGGCGCGGAACGCCGCCTGCGAGCCCGCCACCTTGATCGTCGTGCCCAGGCAGCAGTAGGCCGACTGCGCCGCCGGCAGCGCCGGCAGTTGGCCGAAGTCCACGACCTGCACAAGACACGCGGGGGAGGGCGCGGGCACCGGACGCCGCACCAGCATGTGCATCGTGCCAGGCCCGGCCCAAGTACGGGCCAGTGCCTGGCCGATCAGGCCAGTCGCGCCGGCCAGCAGCGCATCGGCCATGCCGCTCAGCGGCGCGGGCCGCCGCGGCTGGCGCCGCCGGAAGCGGGGCGCCCGCCGTCACGGCGCGGGCCGCCGCCGCCCGGACGGCCACCACCACCGCCGGACGGGCGACCGCCGCCACCACCGCCACCGCCACCCGGGCGGCCGCCACGGCCACCGCCACCACCGCCAGCATTGCGGCGCGTGCCGCCGACACCGATGGTCATGCGGCCCAGCACGATGGGTTCGGCCTTCTCGCCGGCCGGCGGTTCGAAGCCGGGGATGGTCTCGCGCGGAATGCTGCGCTTGATCAGCTTCTCGATGTCCTTGAGGAACAGTTCCTCGTCCAGGCACACCAGCGAGATCGCCTCGCCCTGGGCGCCGGCGCGGCCGGTGCGGCCGATGCGGTGCACGTAGTCCTCGGGCACGTTGGGCAGCTCGAAGTTCACCACGTGCGGCAGCTGGTCGATGTCGATGCCGCGGGCGGCGATGTCCGTGGCCACCAGCACCTGCAGCGTGCCGGCCTTGAACTCCGACAGCGCCTTGGTGCGCGCGCCCTGGCTCTTGTTGCCGTGGATGGCCATCGCGGTGATGTCCTGCTCGTTCAGAAACTCTGCCAGCCGGTTGGCGCCGTGCTTCATGCGCGTGAACACCAGCACCTGGTGCCAGTCGCCCTGCTTGATCAAGTGCGCCAGCAGGGCCTTCTTGCGGTCGCGGCCCACGGGGTGGATCTTCTGCGCGATGGTCTCGGCGGTGGCGTTGCGGCGCGCCACCTCGATCAGCGCCGGCTGGTTCAGCAGGCGGTCGGCCAGGGCCTTGATCTCGTCGCTGAAGGTGGCGCTGAAGAGCAGGCTCTGCTTCTTGGCCGGCACGATGGCCAGCACCTTCTTGATGTCGTGGATGAAGCCCATGTCCAGCATGCGGTCGGCTTCGTCGAGCACGAAGATCTGCACGTGGCTGAGGTCCAGCGTGCCCTGCTGGTGGTGGTCCAGCAGGCGGCCCGGCGTGGCCACGAGGATGTCCACGCCCTTGCGCAGACGGTCGATCTGCGGCTGCATGCCTACGCCGCCGAACATCACCATGCTGGTCAGCGGCAGGAACTTGCCGTAGGTGCGCACGCTTTCCTCCACCTGCGCGGCGAGTTCGCGGGTGGGGGTGAGGATCAGTGCGCGGATGGCGATGCGGCCGCGCGCGTCGCGCGCCGGCTTCTGCGCCGCCAGGCGGTGCAGCATCGGCAGCGTGAAGCCGGCGGTCTTGCCGGTACCGGTCTGGGCGCCGGCCATGAGGTCGCCGCCGCCCAGCACGGCCGGGATGGCCTGGGCCTGGATGGGCGTGGGAGTGTCGTAGCCCTGCTCGCGAACGGCGCGCAGGATCGGCTCGGCCAGGCCGAGGTCGGTGAATTGCATGCTGAGGGGCCCGCGTGGCGGGCGTGGTCGCGGCCTGCTGACGCCCGTGGCGGGCGCTCCAGTCGTCAGGCGCGAAGCTGAGGAGAGGTCGAGATCGACGGCGCGGTGGCGACTGGGGGCCACCGCATTGACCGCGAGTTTACCCTGGCATGGGCATGGGCTGATGGTCCTTCAAGCGCAGCCAGCCGCGGGCAATTCGGTAGATCGCCCAGATGCCCAGCAGGAACAGGCCCAGCGCCCAGGTGGCGATGCCGATGATGACCAGCGTCAGCGGGAACGACACCAGGGCCACCAGCAGCGCCCAGGCCAGTGCGTACCAGAAGGTGCGGATCGCCCAGGTGAAATGTGATTCCAGCCAGGTGCCGCGCGCGTCACCGCGCTTCACGTAGCTGATGATGACCGCGATGATCGACGGCCAGCCGAACAGGAAGGAGCCGATGACGCTGGCGGCACCGAAGGCGCCCAGCACCAGACCCAGCGCGTGCAGCGCATAGACGATGTGCATCGTCGTCACGAGGCCTTCCGGGGCTTCGACGGTCATCACCTGGTTCATGGGTTCGATTCCTCCTACGTTGATGAGATCGGGTCGATGGCCCCGGGTTTCAAGGGGTGGGCTCGAAGCGCAGCAACAGCCATGCCGCGATGCCGAACGGTACCGCGATCCACGTCAGGTGCACCAGGCCGACCTGCATCACGGCCACGCCACCGATGGCGGCGCCCAGCGCCGTGCCGACGTAGAGCATCGACGCGTTCAGTGACAGCAGCAGGGGTGCGTGTTGTGGTGCCATCTGGGCCAGGCGGGCCTGCTGCGGCGCCATGAGGCCGAAACCGGCGCAGCCCCAGGTCACCAGCACCGTCAGCATCCAGCCCGGGTGCCCCGCGGTCAGCGGCAGCAGCGCCTGCATGAGCACCAGGACGGCCAACAGCACCAACATCGTGCGCCACGGCCCCAGGCGGTCGGCGGCGACACCGCCCAGCAGCGTGCCGGCCACCCCGGACAGGCCGAAGGCGGTCAAGGTCCAAGACACGCCCAGGCCGCCCTCGGGCACCAGGGCCCGGATCAGCGGCGCGATGTACGAGAAGGCTGTGAAGATCGCCGTGAAGTACAGCAGCGTGACGGCCAACGCCGCGCGCACATGCGGCTGCCGCAGGACGGCCCCCATGCCCTGGAAGCTGGCGCCGGGCGCCGTGATGTCAGCGGGTACCCTCCAGGCAGCCAGCAAGGTCATCGCTGTGCTGGCGACGGTCATCAGCCACAGCGCGGCCTGCCAGCCGTGCTGGCGGCCGACCCAGGCGCCCAGCGGCACGCCGACCACGTAGCTCAGGCTGACGCCCAGGAAGGCCAGCGACAAGGCCTGGCCGCGGCGCGCCGGGGCCACGGCCGCGAGCACGATGCCGGCGCCGATGGGCGTAAACATCGAGCCCAGCCCCATCAGCATGCGCCCGGCATACAGCAGGCCGAGGTTGGTCGCCACCGCGGCCAGCGCATTGCCGGCCGTGAACAGCGCCAGCGCGAACAGCAATGCCCGTCGCCGCGGCCAGTGGCCGGTGGCCACCAGCATCATCGGCGCCAACACGGCGGTGGCCAGGGCGTAGGCCGACATGGCCTGTCCGGCCGCGGCCATGCTCACGTCCAAGCCAGAGGCGATCAGGTCGACGATGCCCGAGACGACGAAGGCCGACGATCCGATGACGAGGTTGCCAAGGGCGATCAGGTGGAGCAGCGGGGGCACGGGACGGGACCGTAGCAGGCTTAGGCCGCATGTGCTGCCACTGTGCGGGATAATCCGCGTTTGTTCGCCGCGCGGGCGCATGCACATGTGCCCGCTGCGCAAGCCGCGCGCAGGCCTGCCAGGCCTGCGAGGCGCGGCACCACGCCAGCACACCAAGAGAACGCACCCCATGGCCCAGTACGTCTACACGATGAACCGCGTCAGCAAGATCGTGCCGCCCAAGCGGCAGATCTTGAAGGACATCAGCCTGTCGTTCTTCCCCGGCGCGAAGATCGGCGTGCTGGGCCTCAACGGCGCCGGCAAGTCGACGCTGCTGAAGATCATGGCCGGCATCGACAAGGACATCGAGGGCGAGGCCGTGCCGATGCCCGACCTGAAGATCGGCTACCTGCCGCAGGAACCGCAGATCGACCCGGAGCAGACCGTGCGCGAGTCGGTGGAGCAGGGCATCGGCGGTGTGCTGGCGGCCAAGAAGCGGCTCGACGAGGTCTATGCCGAGTACGCCGAGCCGGATGCCGACTTCGACAAGCTGGCCGCCGAGCAGGCCGAGCTGGAGGCCATCATCGCCGCGGCCGGCAGCGAGAACACCGACCTGCAGCTGGAACTGGCCGCCGACGCGCTGCGCCTGCCGCCCTGGGACGCCAAGATCGGCGTGCTCTCCGGCGGCGAGAAGCGCCGCGTGGCGCTGTGCCGGCTGCTGCTGAGCAAGCCCGACATGCTGCTGCTCGACGAGCCCACCAACCACCTGGACGCCGAGAGCGTGGAGTGGCTGGAACAGTTCCTGCAGCGCTTCCCGGGCACCGTGGTGGCCATCACCCACGACCGCTACTTCCTGGACAACGCCGCCGAGTGGATCCTGGAACTCGACCGCGGCTACGGCCACCCGTACAAGGGCAACTACTCCGACTGGCTGGACCAGAAGGAGAAGCGCCTGGAGCTGGAACAGAAGAAGGAAGACGCGCGCATCAAGGCGATGAAGGAGGAGCTCAAGTGGGTGCGGTCCAACGCCAAGGGCCGGCAGGCCAAGAGCAAGGCGCGCCTGGCCCGCTTCGAGGAACTGAGCGACGTCGACTACCAGCGCCGCAACGAGACCAACGAGATCTTCATCCCGGTGGCCGAGCGCCTGGGCAACGAGGTCATCGAGTTCAAGAACGTCACCAAGAGCTTCGGCGACCGCTGCCTGATCGACAACCTGAGCTTCAAGGTGCCGCCAGGCGCCATCGTCGGCATCATCGGCCCCAACGGTGCCGGCAAGTCCACGCTGTTCCGCCTGATCCAGGGCGTGGAGCAGCCCGACAGCGGCGAGGTGGTCATCGGCAAGACCGCGCACCTGGCCTTCGTCGACCAGAGCCGCGCCAGCCTGGCCAACGACAAGACCGTGTGGGAGGACATCTCCGGCGGCCTGGACAACATCGTCGTCGGTCCGTTCACGATGCCCAGCCGCGCCTACCTGGGCCGCTTCAACTTCAAGGGCAACGACCAGCAGAAGCTGGTGGGCCAGCTCTCCGGCGGCGAGCGCGGCCGGCTGCACCTGGCCAAGACCCTGGCCCAGGGCGGCAACGTGCTGATGCTCGACGAGCCGTCGAACGACCTGGACGTGGAAACTCTGCGCGCGTTGGAGGAAGCCTTGCTGGAGTTCGCCGGCAGCGCGATGGTGATCAGCCACGACCGCTGGTTCCTCGACCGCATCTGCACCCACATCCTGGCCGCCGAAGGCGACAGCCAGTGGGTCTTCTTCAACGGCAACTACCGCGAGTACGAGGAAGACAAGCGCAAGCGCCTGGGCGAGGAGGGCGCCAAGCCCCACCGCCTGCGCTTCAAGCCGATCAGGTGAGCCAGGACGTACGACAGTGCCTACGCACTGTCGTACGCCTGGCGAACAGTCTGCACGCGTCTTGCGCGTGCAACCTCCGAGGCGGGACGACGAACCGTGCCTGCGCACGGTTTCTCGCCTGCCGAACGGCCTGCGCGCGTCTCGCGCGCGCGGCCTCCGAGGCCGCAAGCCCACCGAACGGCCTGCGCAGGTCTTGCGCCCGCAGCCGCGGGGCGCCGCCACTCACGCCCCGCCGGCCGTCGTTCGTCGCAGCGACACCCTTCGGGCCTTGTGCGCGACTGCAGCGGCGCTACGCTGCGCGACCATGCACATCGCCACCGAACCGAGTCCGTCGCCCTGGGCCGCGCTGAGCCTGCGCAGCGTGCTGGTCGCGCTGGGCCTGGGCCTGGCGGCGGCAGCGGCGCTGAACCCGATCTTCATCACGCCGTTCCCCATTCTGCTGGGGCGCACCGTCTTCCTGGCGATGGCGCTGCTGCTGACCTACGTGGCCACCGGCGCCGTCCTGCAGCGGCTGCTGCCGTCGCGGGTGCCCGCCTGGGGACGGCAGACCCTGCAGGTGGTGGCGGTGGCGGTGGCCGCGCCCATCGCCGCCTTCATCGGTGCCACCGTGTCGGCCGGCGGCAGCGTCGGCACGGTGCTGGACACACCGGCACGCATGCTGGGCTTCCTGTGGATCGCGGCGGTGGCACTGATCCTGGGCCTGGTCATCACCGCCGCGGCGCTGCTGCGCGAACGTGAGCACCGCGAGGCCGAGCAGGCGCTGCAGTTCGCGCTGGAACGCAGCCGGCTCGAGAAGCAGGCGCTCGATGCACGCATGAACCTGCTGCAGGCGCAGATCGAGCCGCACTTCCTGTTCAACACGCTGGCCAACGTGCAGGCCCTGGTGGAGGCCGGCTCGCCACGCGCGGCGCCGGTGCTTGCGAGCCTGATCGCCTACCTGCGCGCCGCCGTGCCGCGCCTGCACGATGGCGTACCGACGCTGGGCCGCGAACTCGAACTCGTGCGCGCCTACCTGGCGCTGATGCAGATGCGCATGCCCGATCGCCTGCGCTTCAGCGTCGATGTGCCGGCACCGCTGGCGGACCGCCGGTTCCCGGCGATGGCGCTGCTGACGCTGGTGGAGAACGCCGTGCGCCACGGCATCGACCCGGCCGAGGACGGCGGGGCCATCGACGTCGGCGGGGCCGTCGCGGACGACGGCACCCTGCGCGTGTGGGTGGCCGACACCGGCGTGGGCATGGCCGATCAGGCGGCCCCGGGCACGGGTCTGAACAACCTGCGTGATCGCCTGGCGGCGTTCTTCGGGCCGGGTGCCATACTGCAGTTGTCGGAATCGGCGCCACACGGCCTGCGTGCCGAACTGGTGATCCCGCAGGAGTCGGCGGCATGACCCCGGCCACGCCTGTCACCGCGCTGATCGCCGACGACGAGCCGTTGCTGCGCGAACGCCTGGCCCAGCACCTGGCCCAGGCCTGGCCCGGACTGCAGGTGGTGGCGCAGGCACGCAATGGCCGCGAGGCGCTGGAACTGTTCGACGAACTGCAGCCGCGCATCGCCTTCCTGGACGTGCACATGCCCGGGCTCAATGGCATCGAGACCGCGCGCGGCATCGGGCGGCGCGCCGAGATCGTCTTCGTCACGGCCTACGAACAGTACGCCGTGCAGGCCTTCGAACAGGGCGCGCTGGACTACCTGGTCAAGCCGTTCGAGCCGGCGCGCCTGGGCGAGACGGTGCGCCGGCTGCAGCAGCGCCTGGGCGGCCAGGCGGTCGCGCCGGAGACCCTGGAGCCGGTGCTCGAGCGTCTGGCCGACGAACTGCGCCGGCGGCAGGGCGCGCCCGGCGGCTGGCTGCAGTGGATCCGGGCATCGGTGGGCAACAGCGTGCGCCTGATCCCGGTGCAGGAGGTGGTCTACCTCAAGAGCGACGAGAAGTACACGCTGGTGGTCTGGCCGGGCGGCGAGGCGCTGATCCGCAAGACCATCCGCGAACTGGCCGACGAACTGGACCCGGACCGCTTCGTGCAGGTGCACCGCTCGGTCATCGTCAACCTGCACCAGGTGGCGCAGGTGGTGCGCGGCGCCAACGAGACCGCCGACGTGCACCTCAAGGGTCGGCCCGAGGTGCTGCCCGTCAGCCGCAGCTACCTGCACCTGTTCCGGCAGATGTAGGTCCGGAAAGGCCGAAGGCCACGCCGGGTGGCGTGGCCTTCGGGTGTCGGCGCGATGCGGGTCAGACAGCGCGACGGCGGCGGGCGATCCCGCCCACGGCCAGCAGGCCCAGCGCCATCAGGCCGTAGGTGCCGGGTTCCGGCACCATCTGCGCGGCGATCCAGTCGGCGTGGATGTAGGTGGGCACATAGCCGCTGAACTCGCCGAAGCCGTTGTTCAGGCCGCCGCCGAGGTCGCCGAAGTCGGTGCCGAAGGTCAGGCCGTAGCTGTTCACCGCGGCGATCATGCCGTCGATGAAGTTCGGGCCGCCGCTGTCACCGCCGGCCACGCCCACTTCGCGGGCGCCGACACCGAGGTCATTGAACGCGTTCGATCCGAAGGCCTGGGCGATCAGCCCGGCCTGGTCGTTGGCCGCCAGGCCGTTGTCGAAGTCGGACACGAAGCTGAACTCGACGTCGGCCGAGCCGAAGAAGCCGTCGGTGAAGAACCCGTCGAAGGCGGCGTTGCCCCAGGCGTAGTCGTACATGTTGTCGCCCTGGCGCAGGCGGCCGGTGAAGCCGACGCTGCCGGCGTCACCGGTGCCGATACGGCCATAGCCGGCGACGTTGAAGTCCTTGCCGGTCAGGTCGCCGCCGGTGTAGATGCCGTACGACGAGGCCCACTCCGGCGCCATTTCCGACAGACGCAGCACGGCGATGTCGTTCTGGTCGATGACCTCGCCGGTGTAGTTCGGGTTGACGAAGTACTGCGACACCGTCACCTGCGTGGCCGGGTTCGGGAAGGTGTAGATGCGCTGGTCGGGCGCCATGCCACCCGGCGGCTGGAACAGGATGGTGGTCGTCAGCGGGTTGGCCGTGCCGGCGCCGTCGGACACGCAGTGCGCCGCGGTCAGGACGGACATGCGGTCGGGCAGCAGGGTGCCCGAGCAGATGAAGGCGCCGCCCGGGCCGTAGTCCATCAGCATGCCGACGACGCCGCTGTAGCCGGGGAAGGACGGGTGGTACAGGAAGCTGCCCAGCAGGTCGTCGAACCCGGTACCGGTACCGCCGGGCGCGGCGCCGGTGAGCAGGCTCTGAGCCGTCCAGTTCAGGCCGCTGGTGGAACCCGAGGCCACCTTTGGGGTCAGGGCGAAGGCCTGGGTGGCGGCGCCGGCCAGCAGGACGGCTGCGGCCAGCGCAACGGGCAGTCGGTTCAAGCGTGACATCTCTTGGCTCTCCAGGAAGGCGTGCCTCGCGGCGTTCAACGACGCCTCGAGGCCCACAGGGCGTTGAAAACGTCACGGTAGCATGGTGACTGCATCGTTCAGAACCTAACGATGCCTGGCCCCCCGTGTTCCGGGGGGCGGGCTTCCACCGAGCGCTCGTGTCCGTCCACCATGCACCTCGACGAAGCCTTGGCGTACGCTTGGTGCTCAAGGCGGGCGCGCGTGCCTGCCATGCCGTGACAGCATGCAGGAAAGGATCGACCATGGCCCAGACCATCAGCTTCGACCGCCCGGATGGGCAGTCCGTCTCCGGCTACCTGGCCGACCCGGGCATCGACGGCGCGTCCGGCGTGGTCGTGATCCAGGAGTGGTGGGGCCTGAACGACCAGATCCGGGGCGTGGCCGATCGCCTCGGGCTGGCCGGCTACCGGGCCCTGGTGCCGGACCTGTACCGCGGCCAGAGCACCGTGGAGGCCGAAGAGGCGCACCACCTGATGTCGAACCTGAACTTCGGTGACGCCGCGTCGCAGGACGTGCGCGGTGCGGTGCAGGCGCTGAAGGCCCGCGGCTGCCCCAAGGTGGGTGTCACCGGCTACTGCATGGGCGGTGCGCTGACGGTGCTGGCGCTGACGATGGCGCCCGAGGCCGATGCCGGCGTGGTCTGGTACGGCTACCCGCCACTGGAGTTCGTCGACGCCAGCAGGATCCAGGCACCGATGATGGCGCACTGGGCCACTCAGGACGGCGCCTTCGCGATCGACGGCGTCGACGCGCTGGAAGCCAGGCTCACGGCCGCCGGCGTGCGCTACACCGGCCACCGCTACCTGGCACACCATGGTTTTGCCAACGAGACCGCGCAGGGGCCGGGGCGGATTGCGATGACGCAGTACGACGCCGCCTGGGCCCAGGTGGCCTGGGACCGCACGCTGCGCTTCTTCGGCGCCCACCTGGGCTGAAGGCCGCGCCGGCGAACCGCGTCACATCGGCTTGAAGCGCCAGGCGTAGGCCTGGCTGACCGGCAGCGTCTCGGCGTGGTCCTTCAGGTGCAGCGTGATGCGGCCCATGTCGTCGCGCACGGCTCCCGCGATGCGATCGGCGCGCACGACCACACCGCGGTGCACCTGCCACCAGCGCTCCGCGTCCAGGCCGGTCATGAGCTCGCGCAGCGGCTTGCGCACGTGGGCCTCGTCGCCGGCGGTGACGACGCGCGTGTACTTCTCGTCGCTCTGGAAGAACAGCACCTCGTCGATGGCGAACAGCTTGACGATGTCGCCGGCGCTGGCGCTGATCCAGCGCAGCGGGGGTGCCTCGGCGGCGGCCCGGCCCTGCAGGCGCAGGGCCAGCTGGTCGACCACGGCGTCGAGATCGGGCACCGGCGCGGCACCGCCAAGGCGCGCCTGCAGGCGCTGCACGGCCTGCGCCAGGCGCGCGGCGTCGATGGGCTTGAGCAGGTAGTCCACCGCGCCGGCCTCGAAGGCCTCGACGGCGTGGCTGTCGTAGGCGGTGGTGAAGACCACGTGACAGCGGCCGCTCGCGGCGCGGGCCACGTCCAGGCCGCTGCGGCCCGGCATGCGGATGTCCAGGAAGGCGATGTCCGGCCGATGCGTGTCGAGCGCCTCGATCGCCGCCGGCCCGTGCTCGCACTCGGCCACGATCTGCAGCGCGGGCCAAGCCTGGCCGAGCATGCGCACGAGCTCGGCGCGGGGCAGGTCCTCGTCGTCGGCGACGATGGCGGTGGTCATGGGGCCTCCTTGGTTGTCGGTGGGTCCTGCGGGACGGCGATCGTTGCCGCCACGCCACCTTCGGGCCTCGCACGCAGCACCAGTTCGGCGCGGCCGGCGTAGAGCTGCTGCAGCCGTTCGCGCAGGTTCGCCAGCCCCAGCCCGCTGCCGGCATCGGCGCCGGCGGCACCACCGAAGCCGACGCCGTCGTCGGCCACCGTGACGGCCAGGCGTCCCTGCTCGTCGATGCAGGCCTGCACGGCAATGCACGCCGCGCCGACCTTGGGCTCCACGCCGTGCTTGACGGCGTTCTCCGCCAGCGAGATCAGCATCAGCGGCGGGAACGGGCGTGCGCCCAGATCGGGTGGCACGTCGATCTCGACCGCCAGCCTGGGCATGCGCGACTGCATCAGCGCCAGGTAGGCGCGCACCAGGGCCATCTGCCCGTCCAGCGTGGCTGCCACGCCGCCATCGCTGCGCAGGCGGGGGATGGCCGCGCGCAGGTAGGCCACCAGCCGGTCGACCATGTCGCTGGCACGTGCCGGGTCGGTGGCGATGGCGCTGCGCACACCGGCCAGGGTGTTGAACAGGAAATGTGGCTCCACCTGCGCCGCCAGCACCGACAGCCGGACCTCGGCGTCGCGCCGTCGGGTCTGCGCCTCCTCCAGTTCGCGCTGGCGGGCCAGCGCCGCCAGGGCCTCGCGCTCGCGGCGCAGCGCACCGATGCCCAGGCCGCCGGCCAGCAGGAAGGTGACCACCGCGCCGCTCAGGCCGTTCATCAGGTGCGCCGGATCGTCGTCGCTTTCGGCCCCGGCCCCGGCCTCCGGCGACGCTGCGGGCGCCGGCGCCGGGACACGGTCGGCCCGTGTCACGGTCAGGCCAAAGGCCAGCACGGTGCGGATGCGGCGCCCCTGCTCGTCGACCTGCCCGGTGGCTTCGGCCACGGCCTGTTTCAGCGGCTCGGCCAGCCACTGGTTGAACGCGAGCTGGGTGGCCACCACAGCGCCCATCACGCCCCACAGCGCCCAGGTCTCCCGGCGCAGCGGCCAGCCGCGGGCGCGCACCCACCCGGCCAGCCACGGCCCGGCCAGCAGCGGCCAGAACGCGTTGACCAGCAACTGGGCCGACCCGGCATAGGGTCGTTCCGCGGGCGCGTTGTTCCAGAAAATCACCGACAGCGTCAGCAGCAACCCGGCCGTGGGCAGCAGGGCCACCAGCAGCCGGCCGCGTCGCCAGCCCCGGCTGAACACCGGCCAGCGGCGGTAGCGCGTCAGCCAGCCCTGGCCGCTGCCGCTGAGGGCCGGCGGCAGGGGCTGGTCCAGGGCCAGGTCGGAGGTGGGCATGGCGGTCAGCTTAGCCGCGGGGCGGCACGACGAGGCGCCGTGCGACGGACACGGTCGTGCGGGCGACGAAGCCCCGACGGCCAGGAGCGAACCCCGGGTCAGCGCCAGAGCCAGGCGGCGCCGCGCACGCCGGAGGCATCGCCGTGCGCCGCGGTCACCAGCCGCGTGCGGGGGGGCGCGCTGCTGCCTGCGGCGAAGATCCACCGCGCCCAGCGTGCACGCACCGCCTGGGTCAGGCCAGGCAGCCGCGAGACCCCGCCGGCGAGCACGATGACGTCGGGGTCCAGCAGGTTGATGACCCCTGCCAGCGCGCGGGCCAGGCGGCTTGCGTGACGGTCCAGCGTGGCCCGGGCTGCCGCGTCCCCGGCTGCGGCGGCTTCGGCGATGCGTTCGACGGCGAGACTCGGGGTGCCATGGTCACGGGCGATGCCCGGGCCGCTGAGCCAGGTTTCCACGCAGCCCCGATGCCCGCAGTAGCAGGCGGGTGCGCCACGGATTTCGGTGTCATCGGGCCAGGGCAGGGGGTTGTGGCCCCATTCGCCCGCCAGGCCGTTGGCCCCGGCGAGCACCCGGCCGTGCACGGCGATGCCACCGCCCACGCCGGTGCCCAGGATGACGGCGAAGACCACGTCGGCGCCGGCCGCGGCACCGTCGGTGGCCTCCGACAGCGCCAGGCAGTTGGCATCGTTGGCCAGGCGCAAGGGCCGGGCGAGCAGCCGTTCGAGATCGGCCTGAAGCGGCTGGCCGTTGAGGCAGGTGGAGTTGGCGTTCTTGACCCGGCCGTCGGCGGCCAGGCTGCCGGGGTGGCCGACGCCGACATGGGCCACCGGGCCGCGGGCGGCTTCGGCCCGCTGCACCAGGCCTGCCACCGCGTGCAGCGTGGCCGCGTAGTCGCCGGCCGGGGTGGGCACCCGTTCGCGCCAGACGGCCTGGCCGTCGGCGTCGAGCAAGGCGGCTTCGGTCTTCGTGCCGCCGAGGTCGATGCCCAGCGCCAGGCCCATGCGCGCCGCCGTCAGATCGGCTCGGTACGCTGCAGCAGCCAGGCCAGGGCGTCACCACTCACGCGGGGTGACAGCCGCTCGCGCACGGTGGCGTGGTAGGCATTGAGCCAGTCGATCTCGTCGGCGCGCAGCAGCGAACGCTCGATGCAGCGGGTGTCGATCGGACACAAAGTGAGCGTCTCGAAGCCGAGGAACTCGCCGAACTCGCTCTCGCCCGCGGGCACGTTGAGCACCAGGTTCTCGATGCGCACGCCCCAGCGGCCCGGGCGGTAGAGGCCGGGTTCGATCGAGGTGATCATGCCCGGCTGCATCGCCATGTCGGGCGTGGGCACGGCCTTGCTGATGCTCTGCGGGCCTTCGTGCACGTTCAGAAAGTAGCCCACGCCATGGCCGGTGCCATGGCCGAACTCCAGGAGCTCGGCCCAGAGCGGGGCGCGCGCCAGCGCGTCGAGCATCGGGCTGGGCGTGCCGCGCGGGAAATGGGCGCGCGACAGGTTCAGCGTGCCCTTGAGCACCAGGGTGTAGTCGCGCTTCATCTCGGCGCTGACGGTGCCGATGGGCCAGACGCGGGTGATGTCGGTGGTGCCGCCCAGGTACTGGCCGCCGCTGTCGATGAGCAGCAGGCCGTCGCCCTCGATGCGGGCGTGCGAGGCGGGTGTGGCGCGGTAGTGCGGCATCGCGCCGTTGGCATTGAAGCCGGCGATGACCGGGAAGCTCAGGCCGACGAAACCGCTGCGGCGGGCACGGGCGGCAGACAGGCGTTCATCCACCGTCAGCTCCGTCATCGGCTCGCCGCGGGCCAGCGCGGCCTCGAACCACGCGTAGAACTCGCACATCGCGGCGCCGTCCTCGGCCATGGCTTCGCGGATGTGCGCCGCCTCGTCGGCCGTCTTGCGGCTCTTGGCCAGGGTGCTGGGGTTGGTGGCCTCGACCACGCGCGCGGCGGTGACGGCCTGCCGCAGGCCCAGCGTCACGCGCTTGGGGTCCAGCAGGACGGTGGCCTCGGCCGGCAGGGCCGCCAGTGTCGAGGCCGCGATGTCGTAGGGCGCCAGCGTGATGCCGTCGACCGCCAGGGTCTGCGCCAGTGCGGCGTCCACCTTGCCACCGCCGACGAACAGCGTGGCCTGGGCAGGGCCGATCAGCAGGTGGGCCAGGAACACCGGGTTGTAGGTCACGTCGCTGCCGCGCAGGTTGGTGATCCAGGCGATGTCGTCCACCGTGGACACCAGGTGGTGCGTGGCGCCCCGGTCCTGCATCGCGGCGCGCACGGCCTGCAGCTTGCTGGCGCGCGACACCGGGGCGAAAGGCGCGCAGTGTTCGTACACCGGCGCGGCGGGCAGCACGGGGCGGCCAGGCCAGGCCTGGTCCAGCAGGTCGGTGTCGGTGCGCAGCGCCACGCCCGCCTTCTGCAGCGCATCGCGCAGCTGCTGCGCCGCGGCCAAGCCCAGCACCTGGCCGTCCACCATCACAGTGCCGCCCCGCGGAACCTCGCGCGCCAGCCAGTCCACGTGCTCCGCCGACGCGCCGGAGGCGATCTTCACCAGCGCGATGCCGGTGCCGGCGAGTTCCGCCTCGGCCTGCGTCCAGTAGCGGCTGTCGGCGAACACGGCGGCCTGGTCGCGCGTGACCACCAGGGTGCCCATGGAGCCGGTGAAGCCGCTGAGCCACTGCCGGCCCTGGAAGCGCTCGGGCACGTACTCGCTGAGGTGGGGGTCGCTGGAGGGCACGAGCAGTGCGTCGGCACCGGCGGTGGCCAGGGCGTCCTGCACGCGCTGGATGCGCAGGCGGTGTTCGGAAACGCGGGTGTCCATGGCGGGTCCTGCGGGGTCGGGGAACGAAGCAAAGGATTCTAGGAGTGGCCCGATTGACGCACACACGCCGGGGTGGGAACGTGCAGGGGTCCGTCACTCCGGAGTTCACGACATGGCCGACCCTGCCGCCGCGCTGGCCACCCAGCTGAAGAACATCGAGACCCGCACCGGCAAGTCGCTGGCCGAGTTGAAGGCCCTGGTGGCCGGCTGCGGGCAGGACAAGGTGGCCGGCCAGCGCAGCTGGTTGATGCAGGCCCTGGGCCTGGGCTACGGCGACGCCAACACGGTAGTGATGCTGGCCAGGCAGGCCGCGGCGCCGCCGCCGGCGTCGGCCGACCCGCTGGACGCGATCTACACCGGCCCCAAGGCCAGCCTGCGGCCGCTGCACGAGGCACTGATGGCGAAGATCGGCAAGCTTGGGCCGTTCGAGGTGGCCCCGAAGCAGAAGTACGTCAGCCTGCGCGGCGCGAAGAGGCAGTTCGCCATGCTGGGCCCGGCCACCAAGGACCAGGTCGAGCTCGGCCTCAACGCCAAGGACCTGCCCGACCACCCGCGTTTGAAGAAGCTGCCGCCGGGGGGCATGTGCCAGGCGACGGTGCGGATTGCTGCCGTGGACGAGATCGACACCACGCTGATGGGCTGGCTGCGGACCGCGTACGATGCGGCGCAATGACATGAACCGAGGAGACCGCTGAATGCCCGGCCTGCGCCAAGACGTCGACCCCGACGGACTGCTCGAATACTCCGTCGTCTACACCGACCGCTCGCTGAACCACATGTCGCAGCGCTTCGGCCAGGCGCTGCGCGACGTGTCGGCCACGCTCAAGGAGGTCTACGGCGCGCGCTCGGCCATCGTGGTCCCGGGCAGCGGCAGCACCGGCATGGAGGCCACGGCGCGCCAGTTCGCCGGCGGCCAGCGCTGCCTGATCGTGCGGAACGGCTGGTTCAGCTACCGCTGGACGCAGATCCTGGAGATGAGCGGCATCGCACCCGACCCGGTGGTGCTGAAGGCGCGGCGAACCGGCCCCGGTGCGACGGCGCCGTTCGCACCGGCCCCGGTGGACGAGGTGGTGGCCGCGATCCGCGAAAACAAACCTGCCGTGGTCTTTGCGCCGCACGTGGAGACCTCGGCCGGCCTGATGCTGCCCGACGGCTACATCGCCGCCGTGGCCGAGGCGGTGCACGCTGAAGGCGGGCTGATGGTGCTGGACTGCATCGCCAGCGGCGCGGCCTGGGTGGACATGAAGGCCACGGGTGTCGACGTGTTGCTGAGCGCGCCGCAGAAGGGCTGGAGCAGCACGCCCTGCGCCGGCCTGGTGATGCTGTCCGACCGCGCCCGCGAGCGCATCGACGCCACCACCAGCAGCAGCTTCTCGCTGGACCTGAAGAAGTGGCTGGGCATCATCGAGACCTATGAAGGCGGTGCGCACGCCTACCACGCCACCTATCCCACCGATGGCCTGGTGCAGTTGCGCGACGCGATGGCTGAACTGCGGGCCTTTGGCTTCGGCAACGCCAAGGCGGCACAGGCCGAACTGGGTCGCCGCGTGCGCGCGATGTTCGCCGAGCGCGGCATCGCCAGCGTGGCGGCGCCGGGCTTCGAGGCACCCGGTGTGGTCGTCAGCTATACGGCCCGTGACGACTGGCAGAACACCAAGGCCTGGGCCGCCCAGGGCCTGCAGATCGCCGGCGGTGTGCCGCTGGCCTGCGACGAAGGCCCGGACTTCAAGACCTTCCGCATCGGCCTGTTTGGCATCGACAAGTGGCGCGACGTGGATGCCGCGGTGGCGCGGCTGAGGTCTGCGCTGGACGCCCTGAGCTGAGCGCGGGCGCGTTCTTGCGCCTGGGCCGAGCCCGGCCGACGTTGATTTGTTCACGTCTTGGCCGATAGCGCTCACAACTCATGGCTGGTAGGTTCAAATGCGCAGGTGTGCCGGCCGATACGGGATTCCATTGATCCAGGCCATTTGAACAAGGAGCACCCATGTTGCTTGCCTCGGTCACGGGCGGCATTGGCCGCTCTTGGTCTGCGCCGCTTCCGGTTGAACTCGATGGCCCCGACACGCTGGTGCTCGCCTTCGGTGCACCCGGCGACGAGTCCGTGATGCCGTTGGCAGCGCTCGATGACGCGTTTCCGAGGTCGGTCGTCGTCGGCTGTTCCACCGCGGGCGAAATCGCCGGCGACCAGGTGTCCGACGGCACGCTCAGCGTGGCCATTGCCCGCTTCGAGCACACTCACCTTCGCCATGCCGAAGCCACGGTTCGAGACGCCGAGACGTCTCGGACGGCTGGTCAGATCTTGGCTGAGAAACTCGCACCAGACTGCGCCGGGGAACCATTGCGCGCAGTGTTCTTGCTCGCCGACGGGCTTTCGGTCAACGGCACGCTGCTCACCAGCGGCCTGGCTGCAGCCTTGCCCGATGGCGTCGTGATCACCGGCGGCCTGGCCGCGGACGGTTCACGCTTCAGGAGAACCTGGCTTGCGCAGGCCGGCCGGCAGCAACCGAACATCGTCAGTGCTGTCGGCTTCTACGGCGACCGGATTCGCGTCGGCCACGGCTGCAGCGCCGGTTGGTCGGACTTCGGTCCGGAACGCAGGATCACCCGTGCCGAGGGCAACGTGCTCTACGAACTCGACGGCCAGCCGGCTCTGGCGTTGTACAAGACCTATCTGGGCGATCTGGCCAGCGGGCTGCCTGGCACGGCCTTGCTGTTCCCGCTTGCGTTGCGGCGCGATGGTTCCCAAGCCAATCACCTGATCCGAACGGTCGTCGGTGTGGACGATGATGCGCAGTCGATGACGTTCGCCGGCGATATCCCGCTGGGTGCGTCGGCGCGCTTGATGCGTGCCAATACAGACAGGCTCATCGACAGTGCCGGCACTGCTGCAGGCGAGGCGATGGCGTCGATGCCGGGCGGCTCGCCGATGCTCGTGATTTCCGTCAGCTGCGTCGGGCGGCGGCTGGTGCTGGGCGAGCGGACGGACGAGGAGGTCGAGACCGTGCTCGGACACGCACCCGAGCACAGTGTGCATGTCGGCTTCTACTCCTATGGCGAAATCGCACCGTCGGGTGGCTGCCGGTTCAGCGACCTGCACAACCAGACGATGACGGTCACGGCGCTGGCGGAAGCCTGATGCCAGAACGACATGCGAGGGCAAGTGCTGCATCCACTGTTGCTTAGGCAACTGCGTCGCGCGGGGCTGAGCGCAGACGTCGACGATGCCGTGGCCTTCGGCGAACTGCTGAAGCATGTCAGCCGCGCGTACGCGGAGCACGACCAGGAGCGCACCCTGCTCGAACGCTCGCAGGATCTTGCCTCGCAGGAGATGGTGGCGCTCAACGACGCGCTTCGGGCGGAGCGTGATGCGCTCGAACAGCGTGTGCTCGACCGCACGGCAGCGCTGGAGGTCAGCCAGTCGCGCCTGAGCAGCCTGTTGTCGCTGTCGGCGGACTGGATCTGGGAGCAGGACGCCGAACTGCGGTTTACTTATGTCTCCGAGGAGTTCAGCACGGCGGTCGGCTTTGCGCCTCGGCTGATCGGCAAGCGCCACGAATTCGGTGCCACGATCGAGGCCGACGGCGAAGCTCAAGCCGAGTACGAGCGCAGTGTCGCCGAGCGCCGGCCCTATCGAGACTTCACCTACGCCATCGTGCGTCCAGACGGGGTCAAGCGCTGGATCCGGGCCAGCGGTGAGCCGGTCTTTGACGCTGATGCCGTGTTCCGCGGGTACCGCGGCGTTGGGCGCGACGTGACCGAGATCATCGCGGCGCATCAGGTCGTCAAGCAGATGGCGCAATTGGATCACCTGACTGGACTGCCCAACCGTCGGCTCTTCCTGATCGAGCTCGATCGCGCCATCGCCCGCGCGCACCGTGACGGCAGTGGCTTCTCCGTGTGCTTCGTCGATCTCGACCGATTCAAGCACGTCAACGACACCCTGGGGCACCTCGCCGGCGATCAACTGCTGGCCACGTTGGGCAAGCGGCTTCGTGCCGACCTGCGTGCCACCGACTTGGTGGCCCGGATGGGCGGCGACGAGTTCGTCGTGCTGCTCGAGGGCACGACGGATCCTGCCGATGTGTCCCGGCTTGCCGGCGTGCTGCTGGGCACGGTCAACCAGGTCCTGCACGTGGCGGGCCGGGACATGCAGGTGTCGGCCTCGATCGGCATCGCTCGCTACCCGGATGACGGCATCGACGCGACGACACTGCTCAGCCACGCCGACTCCGCGATGTACGAGGCCAAGGCAGCGGGAAAGAACCGGTTCCACTTCCACACCGAGGTGGCGGCCCGCGAAGCCGCCCGCCAGTTCGAACTGGAAGCGCAACTGCGCCTGGCCATCGCGCGCGAGGAATTCGAGTTGCACTATCAGCCAAAGCTTGGCGTGGATGACCGCGCGGTCACGGCGGTCGAGGCACTCGTGCGCTGGCGGCATCCGAATCGCGGTCTGGTGATGCCGGGCGAGTTCATCGCCCTGGCCGAGGACCGCGGCCTGATCGTGGCGATCGGTCGGCTGGTGATCAAGATGGCTTGCCGACAGATCGCAGCCTGGCGGCGCCAGGGTATCGAACCACCATGTGTGGCGATCAACGTGTCGGCCAAGCAGTTTGCAGACGACGTTCTGCTCGCTGACCTGACGGCAGCGATGACGGAGAGTAGCGTGGGCGGCGGCGAACTGGTCGTCGAGTTGACCGAGACGGCGCTGATGGCCGACCCGGAACGGGCAACGGGAGTGCTTGAAGCCCTGCGCCGACTCGGGGTGCGCATCGCCATCGACGACTTCGGCACCGGCTATTCCTCGTTGTCGTACCTGAAACGTTTTCCGGCCGACGAGGTGAAGATCGATCGTTCGTTTGTCGACGGTCTGCCCGAGGATCCGGACGACCTGGCGATCACGCAAGCGGTGATCGCCATGGCACACAGCCTGGGCATGAAGGTGGTGGCCGAGGGCGTGGAAACCGAGGCACAGCGCAGCGCGCTGGCTGCCATGGGCTGCGACCAGATGCAGGGCTATCTGCTGGGTCGGCCGATGCCGGTGGAGGACCTTGTAGGCAGGCTGTCGAAGGCCGTCCATGGCGCCGTGGCGCCGGTGCTCGACGGACCTTCAGTGCACGTCGATGGCGTCGCGGCGACGTCGGTAGGCTCGACACCGGTCAGCCTGGGCAGTCCGACATGCGAAGGCGTTCATATGCCTGCGGGCTGTGCCAGCCAGGCCTCCGCGAGCTTCACCCAGTAGCTCGCGCCCGTGGGCAGCACCCGGTCGTTGAAGTCGTAGCCGGGGTTGTGCACCATGCAGCCACCTTCTTCGCCCTCGCCGTTGCCGATGAAGATGTAGTGTCCGGGCACCTTTTCCAGGAAGAAGGCGAAGTCCTCGCTGCCGGTGACCGGCGGCAGATCGGGCAGCAGGCCTTCGTCGCCCAGCCAGTCCTGCACCACCTGGCGCGCGAACGCCGTTTCCTTGGGGTGGTTGAACAGCACCGGGTACTGGCGCTGGTAGTCCACCTCGGCGCGAACGCCGAAGCTCGCGGCCTGGGCCTGGGCGACCTCGACGATGCGCCGCTCCAGCAGGTCGCGCACCTCGGGCTTGAAGGCGCGCACCGACAGCCGCAGTTCCGCCTCGCCGGGGATGACGTTCGGCGCATCGCCCGCCAGGAAGGCGCCAACGGTGACGATGCCGGTCTCCAGCGGAGGCACGTTGCGGGCCACGATGCTCTGCAGCGCCATCACGATGGCCGCGCCGGCCACCACCGGGTCGCCCGCGTGCTGCGGCATCGCGGCGTGGCTGCCCTTGCCGATGACCTTGATGTAGACGGTGTCGGCGCTGGCCATCGCATGGCCGGGCACGACACCGAAGCGGCCCGCCGGCTGGCCCGGCATGTTGTGCATGCCGAACATCGCCTCGCAGGGAAAGAGGTCCAGGAAGCCGTCGTCCAGCATGCGCTTGGCGCCGCCCCGGCCTTCCTCGGCCGGCTGGAACACCAGGTGCAGCCAGCCGTCGAAGCGGCGCGTGGCCGCCAGGTGGCGGGCTGCCGACAGCAGCATGGCCGTGTGGCCATCGTGGCCGCAGGCGTGCATCTTGCCGAAGACCTTGCTCGCCCAGGGGCGGCCGCTGGTCTCGGCGATGGGCAGCGCGTCCATGTCGGCGCGCAGGCCGAGGTGCCGGTCCGACGTGCCGGCGCGCAGCGTGCCCACCACGCCGGTGCCACCCAGGCCGCGGTGCACCTCGTAGCCCCAGCGTGCCAGCCGCTCGGCGACCAGGTCGCTGGTGGCGTGCTCCTGGTAGGCCAGCTCCGGGTTGGCGTGGATCTGGCGCCGAAGCGCCACCATCTCGTCGTCGTGGGCGCGGATCTCGTCCAGCGCAGGCGGGGGCAGGGGCGCGTTCATCGGGTCTCCCGTTGACGAAAAGCTCAGAGGTCGGTGCGCAGCGCCCAGATCTCCGGGAACAGCACCACGTCGAGCATCTTGCGCAGGTAGCCTACGCCATTGGTGCCACCGGTGCCGCGCTTGAAGCCGATGACGCGCTCCACCGTGGTCAGGTGGCGGAAGCGCCAGAGGCGGAAGGCGTCCTCCAGGTCGGTGAGCTCCTCGCCCAGCTGGTACAGGTCCCAGTGCGTGGCGGGGTCGCGGTAGACCTGCAGCCAGGCCGCCTCGACGCCGGCGCTGGCGGCGTAGGGCTGGGTCCAGTCGCGTTCGATCGCGTCGGCCGGCACCGGCAGGCCGCGCCGGGCCAGCAGGCGCAGTGCCTCGTCGTACAGCGAGGGCGCGCGGTAGGCGGCGTCCACCTGGGCCAGTCGTTCCGGGGCATGCGCGTGCGGCTTGAGCATCGCCGCGTTCTTGTTGCCCAGGCTGAACTCGATGCAGCGGTACTGCCAGCTCTGGAAGCCGCTGCTCTTGGCCAGGTAGGGGCGGATGGCGCTGTATTCAGGCGGCGTCATCGTGCCCAGCACGTCCCAGGCGTGCACCAGCTGCTCCATGATCTTGGAGACGCGCGCCAGCATCTTGAACGCGGCCTGCAGCTGGTCGCCGGCGATCAGGGCGATGGCTGCGTGCAGCTCGTGCAGCATCAGCTTCATCCACAGCTCGCTGGTCTGGTGCTGCACGATGAACAGCATCTCGTCGTGCCCGGGCGACAGCGGATGCTGGGCGCCCAGCACCTCGTCGAGGTGCAGGTAGTCGCCGTAGCTCATGTCGGCGCTGAAGTCGAGCTGGGCGTCGTGGTGGCCCGGCGCGGCGTTGCCGCCCTGGCCGTGGTCGATGGGGCATCCGCTCATGTCACCGCCGCCTTCTGGTGGAAGCGCGCCTCGTGCCACGCGCCGCGGTCCAGCACCTGCACCAGGTGCTCGACGGCGTCCCAGACGTCGACGAAGCGCGTGTACAGCGGCGTGAAGCCGAAGCGCAGGATGTCCGGGGCACGGAAGTCGCCGATCACGCCGCGTGCGATCAGCGCCTGCACCACCGGGTAGGCGATCTCCGGGTGGGCCAGGCAGACCTGGCTGCCCCGCTGTGCATCTTCGTCCGGCGACACGCGCACCAGGCCGTGGCCGGCGCATCGACTTTGGACCAGCTCTGCGAAGGCCCGCGTGAGCGCCAGTGACTTGGCGCGCAGCGCCGCCATGCCGCCCATCGGCTCGGCGGCCAGCACCGTGTCCACGCCGCACTCCAGGGCCGACATGGCCAGCACGGCCGGGGTACCGCACAGGTAGCGCGCGATGCCCGGGGCAGGGCGGTAGTCGGGTGTGAACTCGAACGGCGCGGCATGGCCCATCCAGCCGGACAGCGGCTGCCAAAAGCGGTCGGCATGGCGTGGGTGGGCCCAGACGAAGGCCGGGGCGCCGGGGCCGCCGTTGAGGTACTTGTAGCCGCAGCCGACGGCAAAGTCGGCCTGTGCGCCGTGCAGGTCCACCGGCACGGCGCCGGCGCTGTGCGCCAGGTCCCACACCGTCAGCGCACCCGCCGCGTGCGCCGCGGCGGTGAGCGCGGCCATGTCGTGCATGCGGCCGGTGCGGTAGTTCACGTGCGTGAGCATCAGCACCGACACGTCCTGCCGGTTCAGCCGTTCGGCGATGGCGTCCGGATCGTCGATCAGTTCCAACGTGCAGCCGTGCTGCGCCGCCAGAGATTCGGAGATGTAGAGGTCGGTGGGGAAGTTGCTGCGCTCCGACAGGATCACGCGACGTGACGGTGCATCTTCCTTCGCGATCGACAGTGCGGCGCTGAGCACCTTGAACAGGTTCACCGAAGTGGAAT
Organism: Rubrivivax albus; assembly: GCF_004016515.1. GTDB lineage: Bacteria > Pseudomonadota > Gammaproteobacteria > Burkholderiales > Burkholderiaceae_C > Rubrivivax > Rubrivivax albus. The sequence continues at coordinate 8,445 of NZ_SACT01000006.1, read as the reverse complement.
CGGCCGCCACCAGTTCGCCCGGACCCGCGCCCACCAGGCGCGCGACCTTGTCGCCCACGCGCTGCGCCAGCGTGATCCAGCCGGCGCTGTTCCAGCTGCGGATCAGGCCCTGGCCCCATTCCTCGGCCACCACCTGCTGCACGCGCACCGGCGTGGCGCTGGGCAGCACGCCCAGCGAGTTGCCGTCGAGGTAGATCACCCCGTCCGGCAGGGTGAACTGCGCGCGCAGCGGGGCCAGCGGATCGGCGGCGTCGAGCGCCTGCGCGTCTTCTCTCGTCTGCATCAAAGCTCCCTGAGCACCGCACGCACCGGGCTGGCATCGGCGGTGGCCAGCTTCAGCGGCAGGGCAATGAGTTCGTAGTCGCCCTCGGGCACGCCGTCGAGCACCAGGTTCTCCAGCACGCGCAGGCCGCGGCGGCGGATGACCTGGTGGCTGTCCAGCGTCTTGCTGTCGGCCGGGTCGATGCTGGCGGTGTCGATGCCCACCAGCGTCACGCCCAGGTCGGCCAGGCGCTCGACGGTGTCGGGCGCGTAGCCGGCCAGCGCCGGGTCCCAGCGGTCGACCGGGGCCTGCCGGTAGGTGCGCACGAGCACACGCGGCGGCAGGTCGTCCAGCGCATGGGCCAGGTGTTCCCAGCGCACCAGCGGGCCGCAGTCGATGGCGTGGATCACGCGGCAGCGGCCCAGGAAAGGTTCCAGCGGCAGCGTGCCGATGGCCGCCCCCGCCGGGTCGTAGTGCAGCGGGGCGTCGGCATGCGCGCCGGTGTGGGGCGACAAGGTCAGCGTGCTGACGTTGACGGGGCAGTCGGCGCCCATCGTCCACGACCAGCGCAGCTGGAACGCGGCATCGCCGGGGAACACCGGCGAACCTGCATGCACCGGCGGCGAGATGTCCCAGAGCGTGGCCATGGCGTGCATGGTAGCGAGCGCCGAATTAGTTGACAACTAAAGTATTCAGGCCAAGAATGACCTGCATCGGAACGCCGCTCAACGAGGAGCCTGGCCGCATGACCGCCCACGTCGACACCTTCGCCCGCGACCGGCTGCCGCCGCCGGCGCTGATGCCGGAGCTGATCTTCGAGCTGCCGGAACTGCAGTTCCCGCCGCTGCTCAACACCACGGCCGCGCTGCTGGACCGTCGCGTGGCCGAGGGCGACGGCGACCGCCCAGCCGTGCTGGGCACCGGCGTGCGCTGGACCTACGCCGAGATGCAGGCCCAGGCCAACCGCATCGCGCGCGTGCTGGTGGACGACATGGGCCTGGTGCCTGGCAACCGCGTGCTGCTGCGTGGCGCCAACACGCCGATGCTGGCGGCCTGCTTCCTTGCCGTGTTCAAGGCTGGCGGCATCGCGGTGGGCACGATGCCGCTGCTGCGCGCACGCGAACTGCAGGCCATCGTCGACAAGGCGCAGATCAGCCACGCCCTGTGCGACAGCCGGCTGGCGGCGGAGCTGGACACCGCAAAGGCGAACTGCCCGACGCTGACGCAGCGCCTGGACTACATGGGCGGCGCGCTGGAAGCCGCCATGGCCGGCAAGCCGGCGAGTTTCGACGCCGTGCCCACCGAAGCCGAGGACATCGCGCTGATGGCCTTCACGTCCGGCACCACCGGCGTGCCCAAGGGCACGATGCACACGCACCGCGACATCCTGGCCGCCTGCGCCTGCTGGCCGCCGCACGTGCTGCGGCCGGTAGCCGACGACGTGTTCATCGGCAGCCCGCCGCTGGCCTTCACCTTCGGCCTGGGGGGCCTGCTGCTGTTCCCGCTGTCGGTCGGCGCGAGCACGGTGCTGCTGGAAAAGGCCACGCCCGACGTGCTGCCCGCCGCCATCGCGCAGTGGCGCGCCACCGTCTGTTTCACCGCACCCACCAGCTACCGTGCCATGGCCGCCACGGCGGCGCAGCACGACCTGTCGTCGCTGCGCAAGTGCGTCTCGGCCGGCGAGGCGCTGCCGGCGGCCACGCGGGCGCTGTGGAAGCAGACCACGGGCATCGAGATCATCGACGGCATCGGCAGCACCGAGATGCTGCACATCTTCATCAGTGCCGATGAGGCCCAAGCGCGCCCCGGCGCCACCGGTGTGCCGGTGCCGGGCTACCGCGCGGCCATCCTGGACGACGACGGGCGCGAACTGCCGCCGGGCCGGGTGGGCCGGCTGGCGGTGAAGGGTCCCACCGGCTGCAAGTACCTGGCCGACGAGCGCCAGGCCACCTACGTGCAGCACGGCTGGAACCTCACCGGCGATGCCTACCTCGTCGACGAGGCGGGGCACTACGTCTACCAGGCGCGCACCGACGACATGATCATCTCCGGCGGCTACAACATTGCCGGGCCGGAGGTGGAGGGTGCGCTGCTGCTGCACCCGGCGGTGGCCGAGTGCGGCGTGGTCGGCGTGGCCGACCCGGAGCGCGGGCAGATCGTGAAAGCCTTCGTGGTGCTCAAGCCTGGCCACACGGGTGACGAGGTCCTGGCCAAGGCACTGCAGGACTTCGTCAAGCAGACCATCGCGCCCTACAAGTACCCGCGTGCCGTGGAGTTCCGCACCACGCTGCCGCGCACCGAAACCGGCAAGCTGCAGCGCTTTCGGCTGCGCACGGAGGCATGATGAAGCAGGTGCTGCAACCCGAAGGCTGGGCCATGCCCAAGGGCTATGCCAACGGCGTGGCCGCCAGTGGCCAGTGGGTGGTGCTGGCCGGGCAGATCGGCTGGAACGCGCAGGCGCAGTTCGACAGCGACGACCTGGTGGACCAGGTGCGCCAGGCGCTGCTGAACGTTCGCGCGCTGCTGGCCGAGGCTGGCTGCGGGCCGGAACACATGGTGCGCATGACCTGGTACCTGGTGGACAAGCGGGAGTACCTGGCCCGCGGCCGCGAGATCGGCGCCGTCTACCGCGAGGTGCTGGGCCGCGAGTACGGCGTGGCGATGACGGCGGTGCAGGTGGCCGACCTGATCGAGGACCGGGCCAAGGTCGAGATCGAGGTCACGGCCGTGCGGCCGGCTTCCTGAGGGTTGGCCCGCGGCGCTCAGGCGGATTCGATCACCTCGGCCGCATTGCGGAACGCGTCCACCGCCGCCGGGAAGCCGCAGTAGACGCTGGCATGCAGGAAGATCTCCTGCAGTTCCGCCGGCGTGACGCCGTTGTTCAGCGCACCGCGCACGTGGATCTTCAACTCGTGCATGCGGCCCAGCGCCACCAGCATGCTCACGGTGACGATGCTGCGCGTGCGCAGGTCGATGCCGTCGCGCTGCCAGGTGTTGCCCCAGGCGTGGCGCGTCACCAGTTCCTGCAGCGGTTCGGTGAATGGCGTGGCCTTGGCCAGGGCCTGGTCGACATAGGCATCGCCGAGCACGGTTCGGCGGGTGGCCAGGCCTGGGGGATCGAGATCCATGGGCGCTCCTGTGGGTGTTGTTTGGCGGGAGCGCAGCATAGCGGCCGCGCGCGCCGGCGCAGGCGGCCGCGCCAATGCGCGACCACCCGCTGCCAGCGCGGCGTCCTCAGACGTCCTCGGGCTCGTCGGTGTCCGACACCGGCGGCGTGACGCCTTCCAGGTCCAGTGGCTCGGCCATGTCGTCGGCCGGCAACTGGCCCACGAAGGCGGTGTAGGCCGCGGGCGAGGCGAGCGCGCTCGGCGGCACCGTGCCTGCGGCAGGCGGCGTCGCCGGGCCATCGTCGTGGCCGCCGCAGCCGGCCACGACGGTCAGCACCGCGCTCAGCAGGGCAAAGGCAAGGATGCGCATGTCTGGGGTCCTCCTCACTGCGCGCCCGGCCGCGGCGTGTTCAGGTACGGGAAGCCCGGCAGCAGCGGTACCACGGCCTGGTCCACGGCATCGTGCAGGCTGAAGGCGGTGGCCCCCAGCGGTGCGGCGGACGGCTTGCAGTCGGCCCCCAGGCCCAGCGCGTTGGTGTCGCCGTTGGCCACGCACAGGCCACCCATCACCGCCACCAGCGAGATGTCGACCACGTCGTCCTTGGGCCGCCGGCCGTTGGGGAAGCCGGCGAAGTCGTTCTGGCCCGCCAGCAGGCTGCCGACGATGCCCAGCCGGTTCTGGCTGGCAAAGGGCACCGGTGCGATCGACGCGTTCAGCCGCAGCATCTCCGAGGCGACGACGTTCATCGGCTGGTTCACGCCCGGGAGGCCGGTGAGGAAGGTGGTGACGAGGTCGGTGCGCGGGAAGTTCGTCGGCGCGGTGCCGGGGATGTTCAGCGCGATCTCCAGCAGGGCGGGCAGCGTCGGGTTGGTCACGTAGTCGGCGAACTGGCCATCGTCGGCCGGTTTGGCGGCGTTGAAGCGGTCCTTGTCCTTCAGGCCGATGACCAACTCGTTGACCAGGGGCATGCCCAGGCGCGAGACCTGCACCCAGGCGCCACCGACCTTTTCGCTCGTCTGGTGGCCCGATGCGGGCTTGCCGTCGAGCAGGCGCGCCTGGCGCAGGCTGGCGGTGGTCCAGCCACCGATCACCGGGTCGCCGCTGCCGGGCTTGAGCAGGCAGTCGGTGTGCACCTCCAGGGCCAGCGTGGTCACGCTCTTGCCGTCGATGGTGTTGGGCGCGACGTTGATCAGCGCCGGGTTGGTGATCACCTCCAGCGGTGCGTTGACGAGGTCGAAGATGGCGCCGAGGTTGACCGCGAACGGGTCCTGCCGCTGGCCCACGAAGACGCGGGCGTTCCGGCTGCAGCCCGGGATCTTCACCTCGTGCACGTGGCGGGCCGCGTAGGCGGCGTAGTCGGGGATGGTCTTGGTGCCGATGTTGTCCACCGGCTTGGCGAACTCGGTGCTGCCGCCGTCGACCGCCGTCAGCGGCTGGCCAGTGGCCTGGCGCCGGCCACCCTTGACCAGGGTGACGCTGAAGCTCTCGCCGAGCTGCAGGTTGGGGTCGCGCGGCTGGCTCACCTTGCCGGCCTGGATCAGCGGGATGGCCACCGGCTTGCCGCCGATGTTCAGGCTGACGCCGGCCCCGTCGTTGGCCAGGCGGTTCTTCACGCGGAACTGGAAGCTCAGGTCCTCCTTCGCGTCGCCGTCGTGGTCGACGTGGATCTCGTAGAGCGCGTTCGGGTCGAGCGAGAAGTAGTTGGGGCCACCATAGGCGTCCTGCAGCGGCAGGTAGTTGGCGATCAGCGTCACGTAGCCGTCGCGGCCGCTCTCGTAGCTGCGGAACACGTAGAAGTCGCTGGCGTCGACCTTGGGCGCCGTGGTGATGAACGGCGCCTCGCGGTGGCTGGACGCGGCGGCGAGTGTGGCTGCGGCGGCCAGCGCCAGCGGGGCCAGACGGTAGAGGGAAGGCATGGTGGTCTCCTGGCAGTGCCCGCGCGGCCAACAGCCGGCGGGGATGCATCGGGCATCGGGAGACCTTTACGCAGCCTGAGCCTGACCGGATGCGCGCGGATGCGGTGCCGCTCAGATTTCGAGCTTGCCGACCGAGACGATGGGCCCGGTGGGCGCGCCGGTGGGCGAGCCACCCGGCGGTTCGACACTGACGGCGAACGCCGCCGTGTCGCGCAGCAACTGGGTGCGGATCAGCGTGGTCGAGGCATCGGCGCGCACCAACCCCAGCGAGCGTGGGGCACCGTCGGGCGGCACGGCCCAGAGCTCCAGCGCCCGGTCGGGAGCGACCTGCACGGCGCCCACCGGCCGCAGCACCAGGGCACGGCCGTCGGCGCTGACGCTGGCCACGAAGCTGGCGTTCATGGCCCGGGCGGCGTCGTCGCTGGCGCCCATGACGATCAGCACCGGCGCCTGAGGCGGCGGCGTCTGCACCGACACCACGGTCAGTGCCACCGCCGCGGCGGTGCTCAGCCCGGCAATGCCGCGCCAGAGCGCCAGCCGCTGCCACCAGGGCGTCGGTGGGGTTGCGGTGGCGGTGGCGTTGCCGGTGCCGGTGCCGAACAGCGTGGCCTCGATGCCGGCCCAGGCGGCGGCCGGCGGCTCCACCGGCGCGACCGACGTGCTCAGCGGCACCAGCCGACCCTGCCAGGCGGTCACCGCGGTACGCAGCGCCGGGTGCGCCGGCAGCAGGGCCTCGAAGCGCCGACGTGCCGGGCCACGCAGCGTGCCCAGCACGTAGGCGGCGGCCAGGCGGTCGGCGAGGGCGGGGCGGCTGTAGTCCATGTCAGCCTTCCTCCGAGGACGCCACGCCTGCGCGGTCCAGGCAATCCTTGAGCGCGATCAGCGCCCGCCGCACCCAGCTCTTGACCGTGCCCAGCGGCTGCGCCATCTGCTCGGCCACCTCGGCATGCGACAGGCCTTGATAAAAAGCCAGCGCCAGGCTCTGCTGCTGCGGCGCCGTGAGCTCACCGATGCAGCCGGTCACGGCACGCGCCTGCCCGGCGCGCTGCAGCAGCTGCAGGGGCTCGTCGTCGGTGCTGGCGATGTCGCGCATGGGCTGGTCTTCGTCGTCGTCCGGGCTCAGGCTCACGGTGGCAGGGGCCGTCTGCGCCCGCCGCAGGCTGTCGATGGCGCGGTTGCGGGCGATGGCGGTCAGCCACGTCAGCGGCTGTGCCTTGGCGGCATCGAAGCTGGACGCCGCGCGCCAGACGTTGACGTACACCTCCTGCAGCACGTCCTCAGCCCGGCTGCGGTCGGGCTGGATACGCAGGATGACAGCGAACAGATGCGCACGCGAGGCGTCGTACAGGCGGCGGAACGCGGCGCGGTCGCCCAGCGCCGTGCGTGCGAGCGCCTCGGCCAGGGCCTGGCTGCGCTGGGACCACTCGTCGGGCGGCGGCGTCATCGGCGGCGAGTATGCCCCGCCCGGCGGCTCACATCACGGCGCCGAGCTGCCAGGGCACGAACTCGTTCTGCCCGTAGCCGTGCGTCTCGCTCTTCGTGCGCCGGCCAGAGGCGGTGTCCAGCATCAGCCGGAAGATGCGCTCGCCGGCTTCGTCCACCGTCTCCAGCCCGTCGACGATGCCGCCGCAGTCGATGTCGATGTCGTCCTGCTGGCGCTGCCACAGCGCGGTGTTGGTGCTGAGCTTGAGCGATGGCGAGGGCGCGCAGCCGTAGGCCGATCCGCGGCCGGTGGTGAAGCAGATCAGGTTCGCGCCGCCGGCCACCTGGCCGGTGGCCGATACCGGGTCGTAACCGGGCGTGTCCATGAAGACGAAGCCGCGCGCGGTGGCCGGCATGGCGAACTCCAGCACGTCCACCAGCGCGGTGGTGCCGCCCTTGGCGATGGCGCCCAGGCTCTTTTCCAGGATGGTGGTCAGCCCGCCGGCCTTGTTGCCGGCCGAGGGGTTGTTGTCCATCTGCATGCCGTTGCGCGCGGTGTAGGCCTCCCACCAGCGGATGCGGGCGATGAGCTTGTCGGCCACGGCCGGCGACACGGCGCGCCGCGTCAGCAGGTGTTCGCCGCCGTAGATCTCCGGCGTCTCCGACAGGATGGCGGTGCCGCCGTGACGCACCAGGCGATCCACCGCGGCGCCCAAGGCGGGGTTGGCGCTGATGCCGGAGTAGCCGTCGCTGCCGCCGCACTGCAGGCCCACGGTGAGGTGGCTGGCAGGCACAGGCTGGCGCGTGACGCGGTTGGCCGCCGGCAGCATCGACTTCACGAGATCCACGCCGCGGGCCACGGTCTTCGCCGTGCCGCCGCTGTCCTGGATGCTGAAGGTGGCGAGGTTGGCGCCTTCGGCCAAGCCTTCCTGCGCCACCAGCCCCTGGATCTGGTTGGTCTCGCAACCCAGGCCGACGATGAGCACGGCGGCGAAGTTGGGGTGGCGCGCATAGCCGCCCAGCGTGCGCCGCAGCACCTGCAGTTCCTCGCCGTCGGCCGCGGTGGCGCAGCCCATGCCGTGCGTGAGCGCGACGACGCCGTCCACGTTGGGGACGTCCGCGAGCGCATCGCCGCGGAAGTGGTCGGCGATGCCACGCGCCACCGTGGCCGAGCAGTTCACGCTGGTGAGGATGCCGATGTAGTTGCGGGTGGCAATGCGGCCCTTGCGCCAAGGTTCATCGCGGACGATGCCGTCGAAGGTGGCGGGGCTGTCCACGTAGGCCGTGGGCCGCGCGTCCACGCCGGGTTCGTGGCTGCGCTCGAAGGCGCTGAAGGCCAGGTTGTGCACGTGCACGTGCTGGCCAGGGGCAATGGTTGCAGTGGCTGCGCCGATGACCTGGCCGTAGCGCAGCACGGGTTCGCCCACGGCGATGGCCCGCGTGGACACCTTGTGGCCTGGCGGGACCAGGGCCGACACCGTGATCCCTTCGCTCTCCAGCACCGTGCCGGGGAGTAGTTGCCGGCGGGCGATGACGACGTTGTCGGTTGGGTGGATGCGGATGGTGGGGGAGGTCATCGTGTGACTTCGATTGGGCCAGTGGTGGTGTCCGCTATCGACCCGGAGCGGACGTTGGACCTTTGTCCGTTTGCATTGGCGCGGGCCACGGAGGGCGGGTCTGGCCTGGCGCTCCTGTCCCCCGGCTCGCGCAGGGCGCTTGCCTCCTCCTTTACCTCGC
>NZ_SACT01000069.1 GCF_004016515.1 Rubrivivax albus | reverse complement strand
CCCCCCCCCCCCCCCCCCCCCCCCCCCCCCCCCCCCCCCCCCCCCCCCCCCCCCCCCCCCCCCCCCCCCCCCCCCCCCCCCCCCCCCCCCCCCCCCCCCCCCCCCCCCCCCCCCCCCCCCCCCCCCCGCCCCCCCCCCCCCCCCCCCCCCCCCCCCCCCCCCCCCCCCCCCCCCCCCCCCCCCCCCCCCCCCCCCCCCCCCCCCCCCCCCCCCCCCCCCCCCCCCCCCCCCCCCCCCCCCCCCCCCCCCCCCCCC
>NZ_SACT01000068.1 GCF_004016515.1 Rubrivivax albus | reverse complement strand
CGGCGTGACCGAGGTGGGCTGCATGGCGCACGCGCGGCGCAAGTTCCACGAGCTGTGGGCCAACCACGGCAGCCAGGTGGGCGAGCAGGCGCTGAAGTTCTTCGGCGAGCTCTACGACGTCGAGCGAGAAGTGGCCAAGGCCCACAGCCAGGCCCGGCTCGAGGCCCGACGACGACGATCACGGCCCGTGGCCGACGCGCTGCACCAGTGGATGGGCCAGCAGCGGCAGAAGATCCCGGACGGCTCGGCCACCGC
>NZ_SACT01000067.1 GCF_004016515.1 Rubrivivax albus | reverse complement strand
GCGCTACCTCATCATCAGCGAAGTTGGGACCACGGCGGCACTGGCGCAGCCGCGCCCGGGCGTAGCTGTGTGCCTTGGAGTAGCGGTAGTGGCCAGATGAGCGATCGGCGTTGCGGCGGAGTTCGCGACTGACGGTGGCCACACTGCGCTGCAACCGCCTGGCAATGGATCGCAAGGACTTCCCCATGGACTTGTCCTGGCTGATCAGATACCGTTCTTCGAGGGTGAGATGGTTATACGACATGGTTGCAACCC
>NZ_SACT01000066.1 GCF_004016515.1 Rubrivivax albus | reverse complement strand
GTGCGCCCCTTGCACCTGCCGCTTCAGTCCAGCCAGCCGCCGCGTGCGCAGCAGGCTCTTGCCGCAGTGCGGGCACGGCGTGGCCGGTGCCGGCGTCGGTGAAGTCTGGGGCCTGGGCCATGGGTGACCGTCCTGGCGCAACTGCGCGCAGGCCTGAACATGGTGCTCGCGGTGGTTGCTGTTGTACAGCCCGGCGTGGCGTGTGGTGTGTTGCCGCGATGCGGGTGCATGCCATAGCAGCCGGCGCACGAACTGCTGGGCGCTCAGCCGCTGGGTCTGGGTGCG
>NZ_SACT01000065.1 GCF_004016515.1 Rubrivivax albus | reverse complement strand
ATCGAGTAAGCCATTTATATCAACGAGGTAAAGACCAAAGCCCAGCTTGTTTGTTTTTTCTTTGATGATGGTATAGTCAAAGAAATAGTCGCCAATATTGGTGTAGCCTTTATGCACTACATCAAAATCGTTGTTGTAAAGAAATTTAGTACGGTACATCGGCATTACCACTTTGGCCTGATGACCTGCATCCTGCTGATATTTGGGTAAAGCTCCCACCACATCGCCTAAACCACCGGCTTTTGCCACGGGGTAACATTCGGCACTAACATGAAGTATTTCCATTTGGCAAGAATTTGTAACTGTTTGATGACCTGAATATAGGAAGGACTTTGACTGTTACCAAAAATGAATAAATAATTTTTCGCAAAGCAATTTCTTGCATACTTTCAGCCCTTCAACAACAACTATTTGA
>NZ_SACT01000064.1 GCF_004016515.1 Rubrivivax albus | reverse complement strand
AAGAACCCGGTGTACAGTGTGCTGTGGTTAATTGTGGTGTTCTTTGCTATTTCCGGTCATTATATTTTATTGAATGCACAGTTTCTTGCAGTGGTAAACATTATTGTGTATGCCGGTGCCATTATGGTATTGTTCCTGTTTGTGATCATGTTGATGAACTTGAATGCAGAAACGGAGCCGCAGAAAAACAAATGGCTCAAAATAGCAGGTGTAATTGCAGGCGGAAGTTTAATGCTGGTGTTTATTGCAGCATTGCGTCATAGCAACGAATTGATAAAAACACAGGTGAGTATGGGGGGAGAAGCAGGACTGATTAAAACATTGGGCAAAACATTATTTACCGATTACGTATTGCCTTTTGAAATAAGCAGTGTGTTGTTCTTGAGTGCAATGGTTGGTGCCGTGGTAATAGGAAA
>NZ_SACT01000063.1 GCF_004016515.1 Rubrivivax albus | reverse complement strand
GGCGTGGCGCCGGTGGCCAGCACCAGCGCATCGTAGGGTTCGCACGTGCAATCGGCCAGGTGGACGCAGCGGGCCGCCCGGTCGATGGCGCTCACCGAGACGCCGGTGCGCAGCACGATGCCCTTCTTCGCCAGCATTTCCGGCGCGCGCATCCCCAGCTGCGCCGCCTGCATCTCGCCGGCCCGCCAGCCCTGGGCCAGCGGCGGCCGGTGGGAGGGGCCGTGCGGCGCGTCGCCCAGCCGCGTGCTCGTGCCGGCGTGGCCGCCGGCCCGCAGCGCCTCGGCCCCGGCCGCCCCGCGGGGGGGGCCGGCCGACGCCAGCCGGCCGGCCACGCGCACGGCGCACAGACGGCCGGCGCCGCTGGGGCCGAGCGCAGAGTGCCCGCCCAGGTGCGGGAGGGCGCGGCCGGCCCGGGCC
>NZ_SACT01000062.1 GCF_004016515.1 Rubrivivax albus | reverse complement strand
CCTGCAACTCGCCGCCCTGCAGGCTGCCGGCCGGCACATCGGCGCGCGCTCTGCGCAGCGCGGCCACGCCCTCGTCCACGGCCACGTTGCGCGCCGCCAGGCGGGCCGGGTCCAGGCGCCCGCGCATCACCGTCTCGCGGCCGCCGAACAGGGTCACGTCGGCCACGCCGGGCACGGCCACCAGTTCCGGTTCGAGTTGTTCCTCCACCGCCCGCGTGAGCTGGTCCACCGACAGCACGCGGCTGGCCACGGCCAGCTGGATGACCGGCTCGGCGTCGGCTTCGAGCACGCGCGTGACCTCGGCGTCCAGCGTCTCCGGCGCCGCCCCGGGGAAGTCGGCGCGCACGGCGACGATGGGGCGGTCGACGTTGGGCAGCTCGCGCAGCTCCACGCCGCGCAGCGCACCCAGGCCGGCGAT
>NZ_SACT01000061.1 GCF_004016515.1 Rubrivivax albus | reverse complement strand
AAGCTTGATGTGGATGAATTAACAGCCATTCAGATAGCGCAAATGATCTGGTATTTTATTGATGGGTTGAGCAAAGGAAAAACAGAAGCAGTATTGGACGATCGCCATCAGTTCAGTGAATATCACACCACAATTAACGAAGCCGATGTATTGTTCTTACGCAGTCATAAAACAGGACGTTGGTGGATGCAGTTGCCGAATAAAAAATTCATTGCCTGCAGTGCTACCGATTACCAGTTAGCCATACACAGCGAAATACCTGAACGTTGGTTGAGAGCGCAGGAGAGAGATTGATTTAGTTGCTCACAGATTACACGGATTTGCACAGATTGTTGGCCACAAAGACACAAAGGCGCAAAGAAATACAAAGAAGTTAGTCCTGATCGGAGTCGAGATTCGTATTGAATAAATCCCTTTCGT
>NZ_SACT01000060.1 GCF_004016515.1 Rubrivivax albus | reverse complement strand
ACGATCAATCCTGTAAAAGAAATTATTGACGCAGCACATAAGGTTGGAGCAATTGTTATGCTCGATGGAGCACAATCAACCGTGCATTTGGATATTGATGTGCAGCAACTCGATTGCGATTTCTTCGCCATCAGTTCACACAAAGTATATGGCCCGACAGGCATTGGTGTATTGTATGGCAAGCGTGCGTTGCTCGAAGCAATGCCGCCGTTCATGGGTGGTGGTGAAATGATCAAAGATGTAACATTCGAAAAAACAACCTGGAACGATCTGCCTTACAAGTTTGAAGCAGGTACACCCAATATTGCTGATACGGTTGCTTTAAAAGCAGCGCTTGATTTTGTAAGTGGTATTGGTAAATCAACCATTCGTAAATACGAAGACGAGTTGCTGCGTTATGCAACGGAGCAATTACAAAGCAT
>NZ_SACT01000005.1 GCF_004016515.1 Rubrivivax albus | reverse complement strand
CGCGCTGCTGCTGTCCGCCATCACGCTGAAACGCTGTCCGCGATCAGCGTGAAACGGTGTCCGCCTTCCCGTGAAATGCTGTCCGCGATCCCGTGAAATGGGTGTCCGCGATGACGTGAAATACGCAGTCTGTTGATCTGGCCGTGTCGTGCTTCCACCCGTCCCGGGTGGCGTCGCAGTCGATACCTGCCTCATCCGCTGGCTGGGCAATGTCTTCATGGCCCGAGCCTCTTGGCGCGGTCGACCAGTGTCGACGGGAACCCCATCTCGACCGATGGCATACAGGCCAGTCCCCTGACCATCGCTTCAGGCGCCAGGCCCAGCATTGCGGAGGGCTGGGGGCGCCCGTTGGGGGGGGGGGCGACTCGATGACCCGGAAGAGGGCCCTCGGCCGGGTCTCTTCGGCTGGCATCTGCATCCACCGCGCGAACGGAACGCCCGCGGTGGTCCAGGGGTTGAGCGTTCCCGAGCGGCTGGCGCGTTTCCTGACCGAGCGCCGTCGTCGCAGAGCAGGTCATGACCTTTGCCGGCTGAGTGCCGATGAGAGGCCGATCATGTCCCGCGTTACTGTCCCTGCCGCCCCGTCGGCGGATTCCCCGGCTGCACCGCCTTGCCCTGCCTTGCCGGACACCGGCTTCCTGCGCCAGCCGCAGGTGCTGTCCTTCGTCCCCATCTCCAAGTCCACCCTCTGGCGGCGCGTGCATGCGCGCACGTTTCCCGCGCCGCTGAAGCTTTCCGAGCGGGTGACCGTCTGGCGCGTGGAGGACGTCCGGCAGTGGATGGCGCAGCAGGGGGCCTCATCGCGGTAGTCGCCGACGGGTTCGCTCCACGCCGTGGCGCAGGCCGTGCTGGACGCCGTGGTTGCCATGCTCCATGCCCCAAAAGGCAGCCCCGACCGGTTTCATCCGGTCGGAGCTGGAAGCCTTACCGCGTTCCTGCGGCGCGGCGCCTGCTCAGGGAGGAAAAGCAGGGGGCGAACCGCCCATTCGCATACTACGCACTCGGCGGATGTCGCTCAAGGCAAGAGATGTCGCGGCGGCACCGGATGAACGTCGCAGGCGCACCGCCGGCCGCGCCGATCACTCCTGAGACTGCCGTGCCGTTGCCCGGCGCTGCTGGGATCTGGGTGCCTTGCGGGCTACGCTACAGGCGTGCCTTGGCGACCAGTTCGGCCGGTGTCACATCGAGCGCCTGTGCAATCTGCGCTGCGAGCACCAGGCCAACGCTCTGACAGCCCCGTTTGACGCTGCTCATGTAGGAGCGATAGATGCCCGCCTCATGTGCGAGCGCCTCCCGCGAGAGCCCGAGAGCAAGGCGTCGCTCGCGAACAGCGGAGCCGAATGCCACCAGCGCCGGTGCTTGGGCGTAGCGCGGAGATGGGCGAGGCAACTCGAACCCTGGTGTTGAACTCGTGAGCAATCCAGGAACTCGTTGGCGACCGAAGGTGCGGCCAACGACACCCAAGTCTCAGGTCGGCGCCAGCAGTTCGACAATGTCGACGTCGAGGGCCGCAGCCAACCGCTCGACATTGTCGAGCGAGACGTTTCGCTCTCTGCGTTCGATGGAGCCAACGTAGGTGCGATGCAGGTCGGCCAGATCCGCAAGTGCCTCCTGCGACAGGCCACGCTCCGCCCTGAGCGCACGCAGTCTGCGAGCAAGACGCTCACGCGCAGATTGAACGGCTCCTCCTTGGCTTCGCATCGCGCCGGAGGTTCGCGTTCAGATGACTTTGGGTCTACAGACTTAAAGTAGCATCAGGCGTTCTCGGTGATTGGCACTGACATCGGCGGTGGCACGTCCAGGGGGGGCGGAGCCTCGACGATGGGGCACCGCACCCAGGCCGCCGAAAGCGTCAGCGTGGCTCTCGAGCAAGCAAATCGCAGATGTCCACCTGCAGCGCCTCCGCCAGTCGTTCGACGTTGTCCAGGGAGACGTTCCGTTCTTGACGCTCTACCGAACCGACATACGTGCGATGCAGTTCGGACAGTTCTCCCAGTGTCTCCTGGGAGAGTCCCCGTTCCGCGCGCATGGCCCGCAGATTGCGCGCCAATCGTGCTCGCGCGCTTTCGTCCCCTGCCGTCTCCAACGCCATGCATCGAGCGTCTCGGGTTGATGACTTTAGGTCTACAGACTTAAAGTAGCACTCGCCTGCCGCTTAGCCGTGATGTGCGCAGCGTGGAGTGCGTGAAGAGGAGACGACTCGAGTGTCAGCTTTGAACGACGGCTACTGCAGCGATGACGGTTCCAGCGGCTCTCTGCTCTGTCATCGATACATCTTGGCAACCCTTCTTTCGTCGCCGGTCAGGATGTCCGAGATCTCGACGGTGGGTTGCAGCGAGGTTCGCTGGGCGGTGGGCATCGCCGCGAACGGTGATAGCGAGTTGCTCGGGGTTTGGGGGCCCCGCGTTGTGGGCCTACGGCCCGCCACAGGCGCGCTGGCTGAGGCGGGCAACCCGGCGCGGCCTGTTGCACCGCCGCCTGCGTGGCATGCCCATTTCGCCGACATGCGTGCTCGCGGACTCGCGCGTGTTCGCCTTGTGGTTTGTCCCGATTCGCCGAGCTTTGCCAGCGAGCTGCGCGATTGTTTCCCGGGCGCCACGGCACTGCCCTCGTTCGCACTGCAGTTCGAGGTGAGCGTTTCGCGTGCCGCACAGGACCATCGGGCATCGATGGCTCTTCTGCTGCAGGACATCATCGACGCCGGGTCACCGCACGAGGCTGGTCAGGCGCTTGACCATCTGGAGTCGAGTCGACTGGGTCAACGCTACCCGGACGTTGTGGCTGCCTGGCGCCTCACCCTCGAACAGGGGAGGCCGCTGTTCGATGCGGCGCCCTCCCTTCGGAGGGTGGTCCATTCGGGCGATGGTCTGTCGGTGGACATGAACCGAAGCTTGGGCCGGGCGATTGCGCGGCGGCGGCCGTTCACAAGTGCCGACGATGCGGTCGAATTCGTCCGCGCGGCGCTGGAACGGCGGCTCCGTGCGATCGGGGGTTCGGACAAGGGGGCCGTTACCGCTCGTAGCCGCACGCGCACCGCGCTTGCCACTACGATGTCGGCCAGCCTCTGAACCATCAGTCTTCTTCGCGCGCGGGTATTGCGATGGTCAAGTACTGGCAAGGCGTATTCTCTCGGGTCAAAGCCGCCCTGGTGCGCCGCGGCCGGTCGGAGCAGGATGCCGACGACCTGGTGCAGGAGGCCTGGATCCGGCTCGAGTGCTACCGGCGCGAACATCCGGTCGACGAACCGGAGGCGTTCCTGATGCGGACCGCGCTCAACCTCTCGATCGACGCCCATCGGGCGCGCCTGACACGCGGCGAGGAAGTCATGCTCGAAGACGTGGTGCTCATCGACACGACACCCAGCGCGGAGACCACGCTGCTGGCGCGCGAGCGTCTGGAGCGGCTGAGCGTGTGCTTCTCGCGGCTGAACGGCAAGACGCGCGACATCTTCCTGGCGCACCGGGTCGAGGGCCTGAGCCGGGAGGAGATCGCGCGCCGGCACGGCCTCAGCGTCAGCGCGGTGGAGAAGCACATCGCCAAGGCCATGCTGCTCGTCACCGGCTGGATGCAGGGCTGGTAGCCATGGGTCAGCCGCAGGCGGCGGGTTCGGGCCGTCCCGCACCGGATGACCCGCCAAAGGTCACGCGGGAGATTGCGGCCGAGGCGGCCGTGTGGGTGACGCGGCTGCACGGGCCTGGCCGCACGCGCCAGATGGAGCTGGAGTGCCTGGCCTGGCAGCAGCGCTCGGCGGCGCACCGTGAAGCCTTCGAGCGCTGCACCGAAACCTGGGAGAGCGTGCCGCGGCTGACCCTGGCCAATGCCTTCGCGGCCGCGCAGTCAGGCGGGGCTCCCCTAGGTGCGGTCGGCGCTTGGCGACGACAGGCCGCCCGATGGGCGCCCGGCATCGCCGCCGTGCTCGTCGTGCTGTCCGGCGGTCTCGGCTATCTGGAATGGCGCGATCGTGACCTCTACGTCACCGGTGTCGGCGAACAGCGTCTGGTGGTGCTGGACGATGGCTCCAGGCTGACGCTGAACACGGGTACTGCGCTGAGTGTCGACCTCGACGCCGCCCGGCGCTCGGTGACGGTCGAGCGGGGTGAGGCCCTGTTCGAGGTGGCGAAGGATCCGGATCGACCCTTCGTCGTGCGCGCCGGCGAGAGCGAGGTGGAGGCACTGGGTACGGTGTTCACCGTGCGATACGCCGCCATGCCCGAGCCGACCGCGGACCGCCTGGCGGTGACGCTGATCGAGGGCAGGGTCGCGGTGCGCCCGGCCGAGCCGGGCGGCGACGCGAAGCCGGTCGGGGTGGTGACGATGGAGGCGGGCGACCGGGTTCGGGTCGGTGGTGCAGAGGTCGTGCGTGACGCACCAGCTGCGATCCGCGTCGACAGGCCGGATGTCGAGCAGGTCACGGCCTGGCGGCGGCGGCAGGTGGTGTTCGACGACGACCTGCTGCCGCAGGCGGTGGCCGAGATGAACCGGTACAGCCGAACGCCCATCGTGCTGTTGGACGGTTCCGGGCTCGAGGGTCTGCGGGTCAGCGGGCTGTATGGCACCGGTGACGCCGAAGGATTCGCCAATGCGGTCGCGAACTTGCATGGGCTGCAGGTCCGCCATCACGATGGACGTTTGGAGCTGACCCGTCCACACCCGTGAAAACACTGTCGGGTCCCGGCTCGACAGACTCGTCATCTCGTTGTCACCCCAACGACAACACCAGAAGGCCACGAGATGCATCGATCGACCAGGGTCCGCCGCCGATCCTCCCACCATGTCCTGACGATTCCGGCGCTGGCCGCCTGCATGGCGTGTGCCCTGCCGGCGCTGGCAGCCGACGTCCGCGAGGCCGCCCGCCATGTCGTCGAGCAGCCGTCTCAGGCGATGGCCGAGACCCTGCGTGCGATCGCCCGCCAGACCGGTGCTTCCGTGCTCTTCGACGCCGTAGCGGTCCGGGGGCTCGTCGCGCCGCGGGTCTCGGGCCGGCTGTCGGCGGCGGAGGCAATCTCGCAGGCGCTTGAAGGCTCGGGCCTGATGGTCGAGGTGATGGGCGATGGCGCCGTGGTGGTCAAGCCCGCGGTCGCTCCGGCTGCGCCGGCGGCAGGAACCAAGACCTCGCTGCGCCAGGTTCAGCTCGTTGCGCGGACGGTCACGCCTGACCAGGATCGTCCCGGCGCATCGGGGTCTGGCCAACCGAGCGCGGGTTCGGCGTCGCAGAAGGTGGAGGTCACAGGCACCCGCTTGCGGCTCGTGGAGAGCGAGGGCGCCGTGCCGGTGCGCGTCTTCCGTCGCGAGGACATCGAACGCAGCGGACAGGCCACGCTCGAGCGCTTTCTGGGCAGCCTCAACGAAGCCTCGGTGTCGCCGGGCGAAGGCGCCTTTGGTGCCACCGCGGGACAGGGCTCCGTGCAGCTGCGTGGTCTGCCTCTGGGCTCCACGCTGATCCTCGTCAACGGACGGCGCGTGCAGGCGGTGGGCTCCTCGTCGGCCAACTTCTTCAACCTGAACCTGATCCCGATGGCGGCCGTGGAGCGCGTGGAGATCGTCCCCGTGGGTTCGTCCGCCGTGTACGGCGGCGATGCGCTGGCCGGCGTCGTGAACGTGATCCTGCGCCAGTCGATGGACGGCGTGGCGCTCGACATGCGTCTGGCATCGGCCAGCGGCACCGGCGACGGCAGCGTGTCCCTGGCGGCAGGCACGCGCTCCCCGACGGGTGGGTTCACGGTGGTCGGGACCTACAGCAGGTCGACGCCGCTGACCATGGCCGAACGTTCGTTCTTCGACGACGCCGACTACCGGCCGCTGGGCGGGCCCGACGCACGGTCGCGCAACTGTGTCCCGGGGACCGTCACCACCGCCGATGGCAGCAACCTGCCCGGTCTGACGGCGCCTGTGGCGGGCATCCCGCTGCGGTCCCCAGGGACCACGCTCGTGCCTGCCGACTTCGCGGCCACGGCCGGGCAGCCGAACCTGTGCAACAGCCTGGCCAGTGGCCGCGGCTCTGCACTCGTGCATGGCAGCGAGGCGCTCGGCCTGCATGCGGTCGGCGACCTGCGCTTGTCGGACCGCTGGTCGCTGTTCTCCGAGCTCACCCTGGCCGACGACCGGCTGCGGGCGGAGCAGGGTGGCCTGGTGCTGAGCAACGTGCTGGTCCCGGAGACCAATCCGTACAACCCCTTCGGCGTGCCGGTGCGCGTAAGCGCCCGCCTGGGCGATGCCAACGGCACGCAGTTCTTCGCCCGTACGACGCGCTTCACCCGCGTGCTGGCCGGACTGCGCGGTGAACTGCCCGCGGGCTGGGATCTCGAGCTGACGGCCTCGACTTCTCGCGATGCGGGCGAGCGCGTGCTCGGCAACGGCAACACCAGCGTGGCCGCGCGGAACGCCGCGCTGGCGTCCGCAAGTCTGGCGACGGCGCTCAACCCCTTCACCGTGGGTCCGGCGGCCTCGCAGGACGTCCTGGATGCGATCTGGACGGACTCCGTGCGGGCCAACCGCGGGCGCAAGGACCTCGTGACGGTACTGGCACGCGGGTCGCTGGGCGCGCTGCCTGCCGGCGAGGTGGAGGCCGTGGCCGGTGCGGAACTGGCACGCGACCGCTACGAGACGTCCATCCCGGGCGACGTGAGCGTCGTCGACAGCCGGCGAGCGCGTGCCATCTTCGGTGAGCTCCGGCTTCCGCTGATGCGCGCGGGCGAGGGGACCGATCGTGGACGTGAGCTGGCTGCGCTGACGGTGGCTGCGCGTGGTGACCGCTACAGCGACTTCGGATCCGCCAGCACCTACCAGTCGGGCCTGGAGTGGCGCCCTTCGCGTTCCACGCTGCTGCGTGCGTCGGCGGCCACGTCGTTCAAGCCGCCCACGCTGCTGCAGACGAGCGTCGACGAGATCCGGCTGACCACGGACGACTTCGGCTTGGTCGATCCGGCGCTGGGCGGCGCACCGATCGTGGGCGGGGAGGTGCTGCGCACCACCAATGCGGCCCTGGAGCCGGAAGAGGGCCGCGCCGTGTCGCTCGGTGCCATCTGGGAGCCGGTGTCGCAGCCCGGGATGAGATTCGGGGCCACGGCATGGCGGGTCCGCATAGACGGCCTGATCGCGCTGCTGTGGCCTCAGGTGACGCTCGACAACGAGGCCCAGTTCCCCGGCCTAGTGACGCGGGCCGCGGATGGCTCGGTGTCTCGGGTGCTCTACACGGAAGTGAACTTCGGGCGGGTCGAGACGGCCGGCCTTGATCTCGAGGCTGCCTATGGCTGGCAGGCCCACGGCGGTCGCTGGAACGTGGGCGCCAGCGCCACGCGTACCAGTCGCTACGACGTGGTCATCGCCCCGGGCGCGCCGATGGTGTCCCGCCTGGGCAAGCGCTTCGCCGACTACTGGGCGCCGGAGTGGAAGGGGCGACTGTCGGCAGGTTTCGATGCCGGGGCCTGGCGGCTGGGCTGGACGGGCCGGTATGTCGGCGCCTACGAGGATGCCGGCACCAGCACACGTCGCCTGGGCGGGTTCTGGCTGCACGACCTTGCCGGCGGCTTCGACCTGCGCAAGCTCGGGTTCGACATCGGCGCGGCGAAGTCGGCCACGGTGTCGCTGGCCATCGTGAACCTCACGGACCGGCTGCCCGAGTTCGCCAACTCCTCGCCGTACTACGACGTGACGCAGGCCGACTGGCGCGGCCGCTACGCCAGCGTCAGGTTCTCCGTCGACTGGTAGTCGGCGCGCCCGCGCCGCCGGCCTGACCTGGCTGCGCCCTGAGCCGTTCCCCCTGTCCCCTGGCCTGGTCCGACCGGCAGCCATCTGCTGGCGGACAGGCGTTGCCCACGAGGTTCCTGTCCATGTCGCAAGCGCGTGAACCTGGCCATGTCCGCCTGCGGTTCAGATTCTTCACTGTGTCCGGGCGCGTAGCGCCTGCCCTGTGCCTGGCGGCGATCACCTCGTTGGGACATGCGGCGGCCAACGGCGAGGGCCCGACCGTGCGTGACGTCGTCGAGTTCACCCGCATCGTCCAGCCGCGCAATGGGGATCCGGACCAGCTGGCGGCGCAGGTGTCGCCGGACGGCAGGCGCGCGTTCATCGTGACCCGTCGCGCCGATGTCGCCACCGACACCAACCGGTACGAGATCCTGCTGCTGGACGTGCGTCCCGAGCGTCTGGCGGA
The DNA here is from genome assembly GCF_004016515.1 of Rubrivivax albus. Lineage (GTDB taxonomy): Bacteria > Pseudomonadota > Gammaproteobacteria > Burkholderiales > Burkholderiaceae_C > Rubrivivax > Rubrivivax albus. The sequence continues at coordinate 329,521 of NZ_SACT01000005.1, read as the reverse complement.
CGGAAACCCCGAGCCGGTGCAGACGCTGATCACCGTCGAGGCCCGGACCGACGAGAACTACATGGACCCGTCCGTGCAGGACGTGCGCTGGGCCGGTGACCGGACGCTGCTGATGCGCGCCCGGATGGACGATGCCGGCTTTCAGGTCTACAGCCTGGACGTGGCGACGCGTCGTCTCAGGCAGCTGACCTTCGAGAGCCGACGGCTGGTCTCGTTTGCGGTGTCGCAGTCGCTCGACCGTGTCGTCTATGCGGCGCAGGTGCCGCAGCCGCCGATGCTGCCGGGCCGGCACGCGGTGGTCGTCGGCAACCAGTCTTTCTGGAGCGTCAAGCACGGCCAGGACGACTGGCGCGCCCAGCGCCGGTACTACCAGTACTTCGTGGCCGAGGCGGGCGCCGACCGGCCGGCGCGGTCGTTGGGCGAGGTGTTCCCTGAGGCCGGCAACGCCCTGCCTGGCGTGGACATCTCGCCGGACGGCCGCTGGGCGCTGCTGCATCGTTGGGAGCCGGAACGGCAGCTGGCCTGGGGCAGGGACTATCCACTGGTGGCCGTGGCCACGCACCGCTACGGTCCTTCCGTGAGCGTGGACCCGCTCGGCTACTTCTCGCGCCCGTCGCACTACGTGCCGCGCCGCCTGGTGGCCTGGCGGCTGGACGACGCCAGTCCGCAGGACGTCATCGACGCCGCGGACGACGCGCTGCCCGGCGACCTGCAGCGGCGAGGAGATCGCCTCTGGATGGGTGGCGGGCAGTCGGTGCTCATCGGCGGAACGCATCTGCCGGTGTCGGACACGTCCGACGGACCGGAGGGCGTCAGGCGAAGCCATGTCGTCGAGTACTGGCCGGACGAGAACCGCAGCCAGGTTGTCACGGCACTGTCCGGTCGCCTGGGCGAATTGCTGCCCGTCCGAGGACGGCCCGACCGGTTCGCCGTGACCGATGCCGCCGGGCGTCGCCTGTTCGAGCGTCTGCCGAACGGAGGCTGGGTGCAGGTTCGCGCAACCCAGGGGACCGCGGCGACATCCACCGGACCGTCGGCCATCGGTCCTGAATGGCGCCTGAGGGTGGCGGAAGGGCTGGACGTGCCGCCGGACGTCGTCGCCGACGGCCCGGAGGGACGGTCAGTGAAGCTCACGACGCTGAACCCTCAGTTCGACCCGGATCGGTGGGGTCGCATGCAGCCGTTCACCTGGTCCGACGACAGGGGCAGGCGTTGGGACGGTGGTCTCATGACGCCGCATCGGGTGGACCGGACAGCGCGCCATGCGCTGGTGATCCAGACCTACGGTTTCGCGCCGGATCGCTTCTACCTCGATGGCTCGAACCGGGGCGACGGTCACAGCAGCGGGTTTGCAGGCCGGGCCTTCCTGCGCGAGGGCATTCTGGTGCTGGCGCTGCCGATCCGGGCCGCGACGGGCGCGCCGAAGGGCGAGCGGGAGGCCATCCTGGCTTTCATCGACGCCGTGCGTGGCGCAGTCGATACCCTGGTGGCGGACGGCCTCGTCGACCGGGATCGGGTCGGCATCCTGGGCTGGAGCGCGACCGGGGAGCGTGTCCTGAACCTGGTGACCTTCGGGGATGTGCCGATGAAGGCGGCCTCCATCCTGGACGGGGATGCGAACACGCTGTTCTCCGCGGCTATCACCTATGCGGCCAGCGACAACGTCCTGGCGCGCAAGGAACGCACCAATGAAGGTTCCCCTTTCGGGGCGACGTTGGCGAAGTGGGTGAGCAACGACCCGTCCCTGCACACCGACTGCATCCGCACCGCCCTGCGCATCGAGACCTACGGTCCCTGGGTGCTGAACAACTGGGACATCTACGCCCTGATGCGTCGGCAGTACAAGCCGGTGGAGATGGTGGTCATCCCCGGGGGATCACATGCCCTGTCGCGCCCGGCGGAACGCATGGTGTCGCTGCAGGGGAACGTGGACTGGCATCGCTTCTGGCTCAAGGGCGAGGAGCGTTCGGAGGTGGTGGTGCCGGGCGAGACGGCGGAGGACCTCCGTCAGCAGTACCTGCGGTGGCGGCAGATGGTGGACCTGAAACGTGCCGACGATGCGAAGCCGCCGTGCGCGGCCAGGCGCGATGCTGGAAGTTGACGCGCTCGCCTCATGGCGAGTGGGTTGTGGTCGCGGTGAGCCGGTTCTTCGGAGAGCAAGGCTGCCATGGGTCGGCCGCCTCGACCCCGACCAACAGTCACGTCGGACGGTCAGCGCCGGTGTCGGGTCGCAGGTGGCTGCAGAGCCTGGGCATTGCGGCGCGTGCGGTCATGGCGCGCCGTTGGCGCCCAAGGGAGGCGCCGACCACGCCACAGGTTGTCCGACATCAAGTGAATTGTCAGCTTGGACGTTTGTAGCTATATTTGGCTCCAAAGTTGGAGCCAACATGGAAGCAATTCTTGCCGATGTCGCGGTGAGCATGTCCGAGTTCAAGAAGAACCCGGCCGCGGTGCTCAGGGAAGCAAATCACCGCCCCGTCGCGGTCCTCAACCACAACCGCGCTGCCTTCTACATGGTCGAGCCGCGTCTGTTCGAGGCGATGATGGAAGAGTTGGCCGACCAGGAGCTGTACCGCAAGGCGGCGAGTCGCCTGGCAGACAAGGCCCGGGCCATCGAGGTCGACATTGACGAGCTCTGAGGGCGTCAGGTCGAAGCACAGGTACAAGCTGCGCTTCATGCCTGAGGCGCTGGAGGAGTGGCGAGCGCTCGATGGCTCGGTCAAGACCGTTCTCAAGAAGCTCCTCGAGAAGCGTCTGGATACACCTCATGTTCCTGGCGGCGAACTGGGAGGTCCGCTGGCCGGCTGCTACAAGATCAAGCTGCGCAAGCAGGGTGTCCGGCTCATCTACGCCGTCGAAGATGACCATCTGCTGGTCACGGTGATCGCGGTGGACAGGCGGGAGCATGGCGCCGTCTACACGTCTGCACTTGCACGCCTCTCCACGACTGCAGCGGCCTTGTCCGAGGCGTTCCGCAACAAGGTCAAGAAGTCGGGCGGTTGACGTCCGCCCGTGCTCATTGCCGCGTCGGGCGCGCGGTGTCCGCGCCCCACATGCCGGCGTAACGACCGCTGCGCATGAGCAACTGCTCATGCGTGCCGCGCTCTGCCACCCGGCTTCCCGCGAGCACGGCGATCTCGTCGGCGTGCCGCACCGTCGACAGTCTGTGGGCGATGATGAGCGTCGACCGGCCCTGGCCGGCCTTCGTGATCTGCTCAAGGACGCGGCGCTCGGTTTCCGTGTCGAGCATCGACGTGGCTTCGTCGAGCACCAGCAACCTGGGCTGCCGCAGCAGCGCACGGGCAATGGCGACACGCTGGCGTTCACCGCCCGACAGGCGCTGGCCTCGTTGACCCACCTGCGTGTCGTAGCCATCGGGCATGCGCTCAATGGCGGCGTGCAGTTGTGCGGCGACGGCTGCACGGATGATGTCTTGCCGCAAGGCGTCGGGACGGCCCAGCGCGATGTTCGCCGCCAGCGTGTCGTCCATCAGCAGCGGGTCCTGCGGCACTACGCCGATGCAGTCTCGCCACGCTGCGGGCTGACCTGGGTGCAGCGGTTGCCCGTCGATGAGCACCTCGCCACTGTCCGGTGGGATGAGGCCGGTGAGCAGGCGGATCAGCGTCGTTTTTCCCGTGCCACTGGCGCCGACGACCGCGAGGGTCTGGCCCGCATCGAGCGCGAGATCAAGATCTTGAAAGACCGACCGGTGTGGTCCGTGGCGCACATGGACCTGGCGCAGTTCCAGGCGCAGTCCTTCGTGTGGCCCATGGCATCGTTTGCCTCGGACGTGCTCCGTTGACGGCGCTGACGGCGCTGACGGCGCTGACGGCGCTGCCGGCGTCCCGACGGCAGGCATGTGTGTCGGCGCACGTCGCTGCGTCGATGTTGAATCGGGCACGACACCGAGCGGGCCCGCCGTCGACCCGTGCGAGACCGGCTCGCGCGGGCGTGCCAGCAGCGCCAGCACCGGCCGCACGAAGGCCTGTGCCTGCGCGATGTCACGGGCTGCGGCACCGAGCATGTCCAGCGGCCGCACCATCTGCAGCATGTAGACCTGGGTCAGCACAAAGGCGCCGATGCTCATGTCGCCCCGGACGACGGCGTTGGCAGCGAGGACCAGGGTGATGGCCAGCGACACCGCAAAGACCGCCGTGATGGCCGAACCGACCACTGCCCGCTGGCGGTGCAAGGCGGTCCATGCGGCGCCGAGCCGCCAGACCCGGTCGCCGTGTCGCTGCCCCATCTGGGACTCGGCGCCGAACAGCTTGATGGCCTCGATGTTCAGCAGACCGTCGGTCACAGCGGCCTGCAGGTCCTGGCTGGCCGAGGTCACGTCGGCAGCGCGCCGGCCGGTGTGCGACGTGCCTGACGTGAAGATCACCAGGTAGCACGCGGCCGTGACGATGAAGGTCAAGCCGAGCGCCGTGGGGGCCTGGGTGGTCAGGACGGCCAGGACCACGGAGAGTTCGACCGCGACGGGTACGACGCCATGCACGGTGTTCATCAGCAGGAGCTGCAGACCGGTGACAGCCTGCTGCAGACTCTGGCTCAGCCCGCCGGATGACCGGTCGAGATGGTCGCGTAGCGGGAGGGCCATCAGGTGGGCGTAGATGCGCTGCTGCACCCGGGCCAGGAGCTGGTGCTCGGCGGCCCCTGCGATCCAGGGACGGATGTCATGGATCCATCGAGCGGCGCCGATGGACAGCACGTAGGCCAGGGCAAGCCCAATCGCCAGGGCCGGGTCGGACTCCGGCATCGACCCGGCGGCACCGAGGGTCGGCTGTGTCAGCGTATCGATGGTCAGTTGGAGCGCCAGTGGCGCCAGCGCGCTGAGGGTGGCACCGGCGATCACCAGAGCCAACGCCAGCGCAACGCGCCAGCGGATCGATGCGGTCGTCGCCGACATCAGCAACGTGGCCATGCGGCGCAGGTCGCCCGGCATGTCGTGCTGGCGCAGGGATCGGGTCACCTGGCGCGTCATGTGTCGGATCAGCTTTCGGGTCGTGAGGCTGCGGAGCTCCGAAGTGCCTCATGTCGTGCCAACCACGCCTCGATGCCGACGCAGGTCAGGATCTCAGCGGTCGAAGCTGTGGGTGCTTGGCGCGCATCGGAGAGCGCGTCCTCGATGCGCCTCCGGTCGATGAGGCCGCGTCGCACGAGCTGTCCGTCCAGCAGCAGCGCGCGGACGACATCCCGGTTCTGCGCCACGACCGTCGAGAGGTGCTCCTCCATGCCGCCCTTGGAGCGGCGCAGGGCGATCGCGCGAGGAATGCGATGGGCAAACGCCAGCCGTGCCAGGCCACGCGGCTGGCCACCTTCGGTGAGCAGGTAGGTCGGCAACCGCAGGCAGAGCTCGACCAGGGGCCGGGACAGCAAGGGATTGACCAGCTCCGGTGCTGCCTGGCGCGCGAGCGGGTCGTAGTACTCCATGGGGAACAGCAGCTGGCTCAGCTGGACGGACTTGCCGATGGGCAGGTCGTGTGCGCTGCCGCCGAGCGGATGGACGAATCGGGCCAGGTCCGGTGCTCCGTCCATGAGGCCTGGGCCTGCCAGTGACAGCGATCCGCCCGCGGCGATGCTCGGCGCGCCGCGTCGGAGTCGATCGGACAAGGCGAGGCGCACCGTCTGCCAGACCGACTGGCCGCCAAGACGCGCTGCCGACATGGCCGCGCGCAGGAAACCTGGGCCGAAGCCCCGGAGTCGGAGGTAGTCGGCTGCCGGCCACCAACGGCGGAATTCGAAGTACAACTGGTCGCCACCGCCGCCGGTGAACATGGCCGGCGCCTCGACCGACCTCGCATGTGCCGCATCCGTGTCGGCCGTCAGCCGGCCCGCGATGCTGGTCGGACATGGGGTGAGTGCCATTGCCAGCACGCGCTCGAGTCGATACCCGGTGTCGCGTGGGGCCTCGATCAGCCGGCATCCGGCCATCGACGCCGCCTCCCGCGCGTACACGCGCTCGTCGCCGTCGGCCCCCGGGGAGTGGTAGTTCAGACAGATGATCGACTCGGGGTCGCGCGTCTTCGTCAGGCACGCCAGCACGATGGCGGAGTCGACTCCGCCTGACAGCCGCATCAGGATGCGGCCAACATCACCCGCCCACGCACCGACGCAGCGTTCCGTCGTCTGCACGAGCAGGTCCGCCGCCTGGGACGCCGGCAGGTCCAGGGGATCCCGTGCGATGGCCGCCGGCGCCCAGAGCATCTCCCCGTGTGCGGCATGTGCGCCGAGTCGCACGCGCTGACCGGGGAGCACGGCGGTCACGCCGTCCAGTGCCGTTGCGTGGCCGCCGAGCGCACCCAGGAGGAGCAGGGCGCGGATCGCCTGCCAGTCGAGAGGCGGGACGCCCTCCGGGCCGAGCAGGTCGATGCTGTCCTCCAGCCACGAGAACACCAGCCAGATCCCGCGGAGGTGGCGGACGAAGCAGGGCAGCGCACCACCAGGATCGCGCACGACGGTGATGCCGGCGTCGTCCTGCAGCACCGCGACGTATCGTCCCCAGTGCGATTCGATGAGCGAGGCACCCGAGGTCCTCGCGACGGCTTCCAGCGATGTGCCGTTCGGCGTCGCGCGTGAGCCGGACGGGTGGGCAGCGCCGCGGGCATCGAACAGACGGCCCAGGATCACGCCTCGACCGCTTGTCAACGGCCATGCGCCGTTGTTGCGGCGGTCGCTGCCGGTTGTGGCGACGAACAGGCCGGGGGCGTCGATCGATGGTGACCACGCGCCGTTCCGCAGCAGGCGCTGCCGCAGCCGGACAACCCTTTCGCTGCAGTCGGGCCGCAGGGGGTCCCAGGCCAGGACGAGATAGCGGAACACGGCGGGTACGTATGGCGAGTCAGACGATCAGGATGGGCGTGAAGCGCCGCACGTGCTCATGCAGGTCGTTGAGCACGAGGTCATCCTGCTGCACCCAGGCATGCGCGGCAAACGGGCGATCCTTCACGCCGATCACCCACCGCGCATCGAGGCCGTCCAGATGCAGCAGGTTCACCAGCGCCAGCGAGTCGAACAGGCAGCGATCCCGCGAGGTGAAGGCCAGTGGCCGCAGCATGTCGAAGGTGGCGACCGAGACGGCCATGGCGGTCTGCCCGTTCAGCGACGGAGAGGCACCCTCGGCACGGGTCCTGGACCTGCTGCCGCGTACCCGCTCGAGATGTGTCGCGATGGCCTGCAGCGATCTGCAGCGCAGCCACAGCGTGGCCGATGCCGTGGCTCGGACGAAGCGGGCAACGCGGCTGGGGCCGACCTGGAGTTCCATCGACAGGTCGCGCGTATCCAGTGATCGGCAAGCGGCGGGAAGCCTGACGCGGTACGTCTGCGATGGGGCTTCCGTCGTCAGCATGCCGCGATCCAGCAGCCGGGTCACGAAGGCGGGAGGCACGTCGCACGGCGGCTCTGAAGGGCTGGCTTGTTCGTCGGACGGCCAGTCCTGGACCCAATCGGACAGGTGGCGGGACTGCTCGGCCCCCAGGCCGAGGTACCGACCGCGGCTAAGGTCGAGCAGGACCGACAAGGCATCCAGTCTGCACACACGCATGTGCGGGGCCAGCCAGATGCGTTGGTCGGCAAGCGCGTGAACGGCAGGCCCTGGCATGTGGGGTCCAGCGAGGTGGGGTGCTTGTCTGAAATCAGGCAGTGCCTGGCCGCGAAAGCCTGGCCATGCGGGCAAAGCCCGGCGGGAATGGACCGGGTGCCGCACCCGGTCCTGGATCCGTCACCGCAACGGCGGCATCAGCGACGGATCCGGTGGCTCAGGACGGGCGATGGCGTCCGACCTAGCCACGCCGCGCCTTCAGTTCTCCAGGCGGCGGCTGAGCACCGGGTGCTCTTCCGAGTTCTGCGGATCGATGGTGCCCTTGGTCACCTCCTTCGCGTCACCCAGGTCGGTGAACTCCAGTTCCAGCGTCTCGTTCATGACGAACTCCTTTGCGGTTGGGTTGCTGACACGTTGGCCCGGTGGCGAATCGCCGTGGGCAATCGCCGCGGGCATCTGCACCATAGGGATGGCTTGGCCCGAGAACCAGCGTCGTGGCGGGATGGCCTGAACCGTTCGGTCCAACTCTCCACCAGCGGATCAGGGTTTCATACTGGGAATTCAGCCGCGTGACGGCCCGAGCCAACCGTCGACCGATCCGCGATGGCCGCAACACCGGTTCGGCCCGCCTGGTGCGCCGGTCCAGGACCGAACACTGCGGGTGTTGTTGCCTGAGTTCTGGTGAGGATCTGCGCCGCCAGATCGTCATAGTCCTCATGGGAGAGCAAGACGCTGACGACGACTCCGGCGAAGATGAGGCGGCCACATGGCACCTGCTCTGGCAGGCGGCGTTCGGCCGCGACTGCTTCACGCACCCCGCGCTGTTCGCACGCATCCGCGACCGACTGATCGACGCACACCGGAGCAGGGGCCGGCAGCTGCTCGACTACCTCGTTCTGCCGGGCGAGATTCATGTGGTGTGTCGCCTGGAGGCCGGCGATGCGCCAGAGCGGGTGGCGAGAGCCTTCGGCCACGTGGTCGCGCGCTGGGTCCGCCAGGTCCAGAGGGTGCGGGGCCCGGTGTTCGCCGAGCCTTATCGGGCGTTCCCTGTCGAATCCGATGCCGACCTGCGAGTGCTCGTGCGCATCCTGGCATGGCGTCCCGTGGCTCAGGGCGCTTGTGTCACGCCGACGCACCATGCGCAGGGTGCATTGCGCATCACCCTCGGGCTGTCACCCGCGTCCGGCTTCAACGCGCGGCCGCTGCTGAATCACTTCGGCGAGTCTGTCATCGGCGCGCGGGCGTCGTTGCGATCGTGGATCGCCCGCCGGCCAGGTGACCGGGATCTGATGCGCTGGGCCCTGGTCCATGGCGTTCCGCACGGCCGCACCCGCACTGGAGGCCTGCCGGGACGGGGTGCGGTGGATCATGCGGCAGCGGATCTGTTTGCCGCCGCAGGCGCTGGCGGACTCGACGCTGTGCTGGGGCTGCTGGAGAAGTGGGTGGCGCTCTGTCTCGGGAAGCCGACGCTGCTGTCCAGCTACGAGGGTTCGGACGCCCTGCGTTCGCGCGCGAGGGCGCTCGTCGCCTGCCTCGCGGTTCGACATGGCGTGTGTGCGGCAGCCGCGGTGGCCCGGCACTACGGCAAGGCCAAGGCGACGCTGTGCGAACAGATGGCGGCCTGCCGTTCCCGGGCCGAGGACCGGGCGATCCTGGAGATGCCGCTGGAGCGCCTGCTGACGTCGGGCCTGGATGCTCCCGGTGTCGGGACCGCGGCCCGCCGCTCGGGTGGCGTGCCTGGACGTCGCGGCAAGCTGGACAAGGAGAACCCATGAGCGATGAAACAGCGCGCGACGACCGGTTCCGCCAGTCGGTCCACATGCTCGAACGGGTGCTGGAAGGCGAGCCCCTGGGCGTCGTGTCCGCGAAGCTGGGCGTCTCGCGGTCCACCGTGGACAGGCGCGTCAAGCATCTGGCCCTGCAACTGACCCGTTCGGTCGGCGTCGACGGGCTGATGCAGGAAGGCACCGCGTTCGTGGAGCGGCTTCGCCAGCGCCGCGTGGCGGTACTCGAGGCGCTCGAGCGCTTCGAACCGGCGCCTCGGCCATCGACGCGCGCAGCGCGCGTGCTGACCCGGGAGGAGGTGACGCTCGGCGCCATGCGCGTACAGGCACGCGCGCCCAGGCCTCGGCACGACCTGGCCCTGTACCACCTCTCGTTCGCGACCGGGCTGCGGCCCCTGGAGGTGGCGCGGCTCGAGGTGCGCGACTACCTGGACGAGGCGGGCGATGTCAGGCAGGCATCCATCGTACGGGACGATGTGGCCATCAACGGCCGAAGCCGGCCGCTGCACTTCAGACACCGGGCGCTGGATCGTGCGCTGGCGGCCTATCTCGATGAGCGACTGCACGGCGGTCACGGTGTCGGCCGATCTGGCGCGTGGAGAGGCCTGGACCCGCGCAGCAGGCTGATGCTGGATGCCCGGGGACTGCCCTACCCGATCACGGCCAGCCCAGGCGTGGGGCAGCGGCATGTGTGCCGTCCGATCCTCGACAGCTACCGGCGGATCTTCCGGCTGGCGGACATCCCGGGACTGAGCACGCAGTCGGCGCGGCTGACCCTGATGTCGCGGATGTACGAGCGTGGCGCCGACGAGGATCAGGTCGGGCTGGTGCTGGGCATCGCCGATCGAAGCGCCGTGCGCGAGCAGTTGCCGAGGCCGCGACCCGAGCTGGCCAAGGTGCTCGAGGAGCTGGCATGACACGGCGCGCCCGCTGAACGGCTGCGACGGCGATGGAGTCGGGGATGGAGTTGGGGGTGGACGGGCAGCGCTTTGCGATCGGTGGGCGCGTGGTCGACGCCGACGACCCGCAGCTGCAGGACCTGCTGGCTCGGGCCTACGAGGCGCCGGGCCGGCCGCGCTGCCTGTGCGTGGCCGGCGGCGTCGAGATGTACGTCGCCTTTCATCGCCACTTCCAGATCAAGCGCATGCCCGAGACCGGGGACCGGCACCACCCCGCCTGCCCGAGCTACGAGCCGGGGCCTGCGATGTCGGGCCTGGGCGAACTGGTCGGAGAGGCCGTCGTCCAGCTGGATCCGGCACGGGTGGAACTGCACGTGGACTTCCCGTGGGCGCGGGTGCCCGGGCGGGCGGCGGTGAGCCGCGAGCCTGCCGAGCCGGCGGAGGTCGGCCGCACCCGTCGCCGGATGAGCCTGAGGGCGCTGATGCACTTCCTGTTCGAGCGGGCCGGCTTCAACCTCTGGTCGCCGGCCATGGCCGGGAAGCGCAACCAGGCGGTACTTCACAAGTACCTGATGCAGGCCGCCGAGGCGATCCAGGTGAAGGGCGAGCCGCTGTCGAACCGGCTGTACGTGCCGGAAGCCTTCAGCGAGACCGCGAAGGCCGAGCAGGCCGAACGGCGCCGTGCCCGGTTGTCGGTGCTGCAGCCGCATGACGGGCGGCAGCCGCTCGCGGTGGTTCTGGGCGAGTTCAAGGGCTGGGAGTCGGCACCCGCGGGCGCGCGCATCTGGATCCGCCACATGCCGGACGCCCCTTTGCTGGCCGACGCGCGGACCTGGGCGCGCGTGCAGCGCGGCTTCGCGCAGCTCTTCGAGGCGCTCGACTCGGATGGAGGGCGAGGGCTGCGCCTCATGCTGGCGGCGCTGATCCGGGCCCGCCGGGAGGACACCTACGAGATCGACCTCGCCAGCCTGATGCTGACCAGCGAGGAGTGGATTCCGCTGGAGGGGGTGCACGAGGCGCCGCTGATCCGGGCGCTGGTGGCGCAGGGGCGGAGATTCGTGAAGCCGCTGCGCTATGACGCAAGAACGGCGGCGGGGTTCGCGAACGCGATCCTGCTGGACGTGGGGGCTGACCCGGCTCCGATGCATGTCCTGAGCCCGTTCATGACGCCGGCCGACAGGGAGACCAAACTGAAAGCGGTTCGAGTAGCCGGTGGAGGAGGGTGGGTGACGGATGGGGCCATGCCCGAGATGCCGCTGAGGACTCGCCAGTGACCTTCTGGAACTCGATTGACCGCAGCGGTGTTCGAAGCCGTGCTCGACCCGTCGATGAGGGGCCGCGACGATCGCTCCGCATGTGCACTGCGTGCGTCCGGCTCGCCCGCTGGCTCCCACTGTCGTGGCCCTCGTTTGAAGTGTGAAGTCCATTCGTCATGCGCGGGATCACCCGGTAGTGGTGGGTGGGGATCCCTCCTTGGGGCGAGTGCGGGCAAGCCAGCGACCGTTCGAGACTGGTTGCCGCCTGCCAGGCTTCGAAGTCGAGCGGCAGGCGCGAACGGAACCGGCCCTTGGCGGGCCCGTGTGTCGGATGACCACTGCACCATTGTCACCAGCCTTTCGAGCCTGGCTGAACGCTTGAGGGGCTTGAGCGACTCGTCACGCCGCTGGCGTCAGGTCGATCCCGACCCATCTCGGCCGTTGGATCGATGGAATCCCACATCGGCTTTGCAACGTGAGCTGCCGCTGGCTCTCGCCAGACGTATTCCCGCTCGTCGTCAGCCAGAAGTCGTCCGGCTTCGTAGCCGGTGTCGGTTCAAGCGACAGCTACGCGTCAGGCATCCGATACTGCACTCCAATCTGCGAGGACCAGACCTTGCAGGAATTCAGCGTGGTTGATGCTCTGTCAGACCTCGACGATCGTTCAACCTTTGGCAGACACGCCGCAGAGCTCGAGCAACGAAATGCCGTACCGCATAGACTTCGGTTCATGCTGACAAGGCTGCTCGCCATCCTCCTGTGCCTCGGCCTCGGGCTGCAGGCCGTGGCGGCGCCGACCTTTCAGCCGGCGCCGTGCCCGATGGAAGAGCAGATGCAGGCGGCGCTGGCGGCGGGCGATGCCCTGACCGGCGAACTGCCTGACTGCTGTCAGGATCTCCAGAGCTACGCAACGACCGGCAAGGCCTGCAAGGCACAACTGGACTGCGGGTTCACGGTAGCGATCCTCGGTGCCGAGCCGGTCGGCGCCGGAACGCCCGGCGCGTCGGCTCCACTGCTTGCGTCGGGGCCTTCGCTCCGCCCTGCGCCCGTTGGCGGGCCCTGGCGACCTCCAGCCCAACGCTGACCCCCGTTCGCACGCCTTGCCGTGCAATGGTGACCCGCTGCCCACGGCAGCGGGTCGGTCTGCCCATGCGCCCCGGCCCGCACCTGCCTGCGGCCACGCGCCCTGGAGTTCTTTCATGTCCTGGTTGTTTCGCTTGTCAGGCGATGCCCGCGCGCCTCTCTCGGCGCTGGTCCTGCTTCTCGTCGCCTGGCCCGCGTCGAGCGCTTCCTTGTCTCCGCTCTCGCTGGCCGAAGCCCAGCAGCGCGCCGTCGCCCGGGCGGCGGCGCCGACCGCCGCGGACCTGCGTGCACGCGCAGCCCGCGAGATGGCCGTGGCTGCCGCTCAGCGTCCCGACCCTGTGCTGGGCCTTTCGCTCGTCAACCTGCCCGCAGACGGCCCCGACCGCTTCAGCACGACACGCGACTTCATGACCATGCGCTCGGTGTCGCTGATGCAGACCTTCACGCGCGATGACAAGCGTCAGGCCCGGGCCGACCGCTACCTGCGCGAGGCCGAGGCCGAGCAGGCCGAGTACACCTTGCGGTCGACAGACGTGCGGCGCGAGGTGTCGCTGGCCTGGTTCCAGCGGCGGGCGGCCGAGCAGCGCCTGGCGCTGCTGCAGGCCCAACGCACCGAAGCGCGGCTCCAGGTCGATGCCGCGGTGGCGGCGCAGCGCGCGGGCCGAGGTGGCAGCACCGACGTGCTGATGGCGCGCGACGCGGTCGCGCAGATCGATCAGGCGTTGCTCGCGGCCGAGGCGGCAGTTGCCACGGCACGGAGAGACCTGGCCCGGTGGACGGATGAACCGGTCGAACGGCCGCTGGGCGACCCGCCCACCATGGACCGGCACGGGCTCGTCGATCGACCCTTGGCGGAGCAGCTGGCGCAACATCCCGGCCTGGCGCAACTGGCGGCCCGCGAGGCCGTGGCGGTTTCCGCCGTCGCGGTTGCCCGAGCCGAGCGCGAGCCCGACTGGAGCGCCGAGCTGATGTTCAGCCAGCGCGGCAGCCGCTACTCGAACATGGTGTCGATCGGTGTGTCAGTGCCGCTGCCGTGGGACCGGCCGCAGCGCCAGGATCGCGAGCTCGGCGCCCGCCTGGCGCAGGCCGACGCCCTGCGCGAGGAGCGCGTGGAACTCGAGCGCGAGGTCCTGGCGATGGTCGAAGGCTGGATCGACGGCTGGCGTGCCGCGCTGGCGCGACGGGCCCTGATCGACCGCGAGCGCGAGCCGTTGGCGCAGCAGCGCGTGGAGGCAGCGCTGGCCGCCTACCGCGGTGGCGCGGCCCCGCTCGGCGCCGTGCTCGACGCGCGCCGCGCCGCGCTGGCGCTGCGCATGGAGCGCATCGACGTCGAGCTCGACGCGGCCCGACTCTGGGCCGGTCTGGACACCTTGATCCCCGCGGCCGGAGACGCACGATGAAGCACAGAACCCTCGTCGTTGCCGCCGCGGCGCTGGCCGCCGCGGCCGGTCTCGCCGTGGCCGCCTGGTGGCTGGGCATGCACCAGGGCATGGCGATGATGGCGTCGCCGGCGGCGATCGCTGCGGCGCCGGCCGACCCTTCGCAGTGGACCATCCCACAAGGCGAGGAGGCCACGCGGCGCCACGTCCGCGACGGACTGAAGGCCGGCGACACAGACCCGGTCACCGGGTTGCGGATCCTGAACTATCACGACCCGATGGTGCCTGGCCGCAACTTCGGGGCGCCGGGCAAGTCGCCGTTCATGGACATGATGCTGGTGCCGCGCTACGCCGGTGGCGACCAGGCCGATGCGTCGACCGTCAGCGTCAGCCCGCGCATGCAGCGCAACCTCGGGCTGCGCGCCGCGCCGGTGGTCGAGGGCACGCTCGCACCCGAGGTGGCCGCGGTCGGCAACGTGGCTTGGAACGAACGCCTGCAGCAGGTCGTGGCCGCACGCGCGATGGGCTTCGTCGAGAAGCTGCATGTCCGGGCGCTCTTCGACAAGGTCCGCGCCGGCGCGCCGCTGGTCGAGCTGTACGTGCCCGACTGGGTCGCGGCGCAGGAGGAGTACCTGGCCTTGACCGCCATGCGCGGCGATGGCCTCGATCCCTTGCGCGATGCAGCGCTGGCCCGCATGCGGCAGGCGGGCATGAGCGAAGCACTGATCGGGCGCGTGGCGCTCGAGCGCCGGGTGTTGGCGCAGGTGACGATACAGGCGCCGATCGACGGCGTCGTGACGGAGCTGCCGGTGCGTGAGGGCACGACGGTGATGGCGGGCATGCCGCTGCTGAGGCTGCAGGGCACCGCCACCGTGTGGGCCGAGGGCGAGGTGCCGGAGAGCCAGGCGGCGGCGCTGGCGCCGGGCATGGCGGTGACGGCGACGAGCCCGGCGCTTCCGGGGCGGACCTTCGAAGGCCGCGTGCAGTCACTGCTGCCCCAGGTCGACCCGGCCACGCGCACCCGCCGCACAAGGCTCGAAATCGCCAACGCCGGCGGACAACTGGTGCCCGGCATGTTCGTCGAGATGCGCTTTGCCGCGCACGCCCGCTCGAAGGCCCTGGTCGTTCCCGTCGATGCCGTGATCCACACCGGGCGCCGCAGCGTGGTGATGCTGGCCGAGGACGGCGGGCGGTTCCGGCCGGTGGAGGTGCGCACCGGCCGCGAGACCGCCGACCAGGTCGAGATCCTCGCGGGCCTGCAGGCCGGTCAGCAGGTGGTGCTGTCGGGGCAGTTCCTGGTCGACTCGGAGGCCAGCCTGAGAGGGCTGGAGGTTCGCCTGAACGCGGCAGAGCCGGGTGCGGCGCCGTCGCCTGCGGCTGAGTCAGCGTCCGGGTCCATGCCGACCCACTACACCGATGCCCGCGTCCAGGCCGTCGACGGCGACACCGTGACGCTGGACCACCCGCCGATCGCGTCGCTGAAGTGGCCGCAGATGGTGATGGACTTCCGGCTTCCGCCACAGCCGCCCGCCGGGCTGTCGCCCGGCGACCGCGTGCGGGTCGAGTTCCGCATGCAGGAAGGCGACGTGCCGCAGATCACGGCGATCGAGCGGTTGAACACGCCGTCCGGCAGAACCGGGGGCACGCGATGATCGCCGCGCTGATCCGCTGGAGCCTGGCCAACCGCTTCCTGGTGCTGGTCGCCAGCGTGCTGCTCACCGCCTGGGGCCTGGTCGCGCTGTCGCGCACGCCGCTGGACGCGCTGCCCGACCTGTCGGACACCCAGGTCATCATCCGCACGACCTGGCCCGGCCAGGCGCCGCAGCTGGTCGAGAACCAGGTCACCTACCCGCTGACGACGACCATGCTGTCGGTGCCGGGTGCCAAGGCGGTGCGCGGCTTCTCGATGTTCGGCGACAGCTTCGTCTACGTGATCTTCGACGACGGCGTCGACCTGTACTGGGCCCGCTCGCGGGTGCTGGAGTACCTGAACCAGGCGCAGTCACGGCTGCCGGCGACGGCGCGCTCGTCGATCGGGCCGGACGCCACCGGCGTCGGCTGGGTCTACCAGTACGCCCTGGTGGACCGCAGCGGCCGGCACGACCTGGCCGACCTGCGCGCGTTGCAGGACTGGTTTCTGCGCTTCGAGTTGAAGACCGTGCCGGACGTGGCGGAGGTCGCCACCGTGGGCGGCATGGTGCGCCAGTACCAGATCGTGCTCGACCCCGGCCGGCTCGCCGCTCACCGCATCACGCAGGCCATGGTCGCCGACGCGGTGGCGCGCGCCAACCAGGAGGCCGGCGGCTCGGTGATCGAGATCGGCGAGGCCGAGTACGCGGTGCGCGCCCGCGGCTACCTGAGGTCGCTCGACGACTTCCGGGCCATCCCGCTGCGCACCTCCGACGCCGGCATCTCCGTGCGCCTGGGCGACGTGGCGCGCATCCGGCTCGGGCCCGAGATGCGGCGCGGCATCGGCGAACTCGACGGCGAGGGCGAGGCCGTCGGCGGCGTCATCGTCATGCGCTCTGGCAAGAACGCGCTGTCGACGATCTCCGCCGTCAAGGCGAGGCTGGCCGAGTTGCAGCGCGGACTGCCCGAAGGCGTCGAGATCGTGCCGGTCTACGACCGCTCCGGCCTGATCGAGCGGGCGGTGGACAACCTGGCCGGCAAGCTGGTCGAGGAGTTCGTCGTCGTCGCGCTGGTGTGCCTGGCCTTCCTGTTCCACCTGCGCAGCGCCTTCGTTGCCGTGGTCTCGCTGCCGCTGGGGGTCCTGGCCGCCTTCGTCGTGATGCAGCAACAGGGCATCAACGCCAACGTGATGTCGCTCGGCGGCATCGCGATCGCGATCGGCGCGATGGTCGACGCTGCGATCGTGATGATCGAGAACGCGCACAAGCACCTTGAACGCTGGCAGCACCGGCACCCAGGGCAGACGCTGGCCGACGACGAGCGCTGGCGCGTCATCGGCCGCGCCGCCGAGGAGGTCGGCCCGGCGCTGTTCTTCTCGTTGCTCGTCATCACGCTCAGCTTCGTGCCGGTGTTCGCGCTCGAGGCGCAGGAAGGCCGGCTGTTCGCGCCGCTGGCCTACACCAAGACCTACGCGATGGCCGCTGCCGCTGGCCTGGCGGTGACTCTGGTTCCGGTACTGATGGGCTACCTGATCCGTGGCCGCATCCCGCCGGAGACGGCCAACCCGCTCAACCGCGGCCTGATCGCCGTTTACCGGCCGCTGCTCGAGGGCGTGATCCGCTTCCCGAAGCTCACGCTGGCGGCGGCCGCGGCAGTGCTGGTGGCCAGCCTGTGGCCGCTGCAGCACATCGGCAGCGAATTCATGCCGCCGCTCGACGAGGGCGACCTGCTGTACATGCCGACCGCGCTGCCCGGCCTGTCGGTGGCCAAGGCGGCCGAGCTGCTGCAGCAGACCGACCGCCTGATCAAGACCGTGCCCGAGGTGCAGAGCGTCTACGGCAAGGCCGGCCGTGCCGAGACCGCCACTGATCCGGCGCCACTGGAAATGTTCGAAACCACGATCCAGTTCAAGCCCCGCGACCAATGGCGGCCCGGCATGACGCCGGACGCCCTCGTCGAGGAGTTGGACCGCATCGTGCGCGTGCCGGGCCTGGCCAACATCTGGGTGCCGCCGATACGCAACCGAATCGACATGCTGGCCACCGGCATCAAGAGTCCGGTGGGCGTCAAGGTGGCCGGCCCCGATCTCGCGACGATCGACCGCCTGACGGCACAGATCGAGGGCGCGGTGAAGCCGGTGCCCGGCATCAGCAGTGCGCTGGCCGAGCGGCTGACCGGCGGGCGCTACATCGACGTCGACATCCGACGCGACGCCGCGGCGCGCTTCGGGCTGAACATCGTCGACGTGCAGGAGATCGTGGCCGGGGCGGTGGGCGGCATGAACATCGGCGAGACGGTCGAGGGGCTGCAGCGCTTCCCGATCAACCTGCGCTACCCGCGCGAGTGGCGCGACTCGCTGGCGGCGCTGCGCACGCTGCCGATCGTCACGCCGAGCGGGCAGCGTCTGGTGCTGGCCGACGTCGCCGAGATCCGCATCACCGACGGCCCGCCGATGCTGCGCAGTGAGAACGCGCGGCTGGCGGGCTACGTCTACGTCGACATCCGCGGCCGCGACCTGCGCGGCACGGTGCGAGACATGCAGAGCGCCGTGGCCGAGAAGGTGGCGCTGCCGCCGGGGTACTCGGTCAGCTGGTCGGGCCAGTTCGAGCACCTGCAGCGTGCGGTTGCCAAGCTCAAGCTGGTGTTGCCGTTCACGCTGCTGATCATCTTCGTGCTGCTGGCCATGACTTTCCGCAGCGTCGGTGAAGCCCTGCTGATCATGGCCACCCTGCCGCTGGCCCTGGTGGGCGGCGTGTGGCTGCTGTGGGCGCTGGGGCACAACCTCTCGGTGGCCGGAGCCGTGGGGTTCATCGCGCTGGCCGGGGTGGCCGCGGAGTTCGGCGTCATCATGCTGCTGTACCTGAAGCAGGCCTGGGCCGAACGGGTAGCCACGGGTCGCACTGGCGAAGCGGACCTGCTGGAGGCCGTGCGTGAGGGTGCCGTGCTGCGGGTGCGCCCGAAGGCGATGACCGTGGCCACCATCGTCGCGGGGCTGCTGCCGCTGTTCTGGGGTTCGGGCACCGGCAGCGAGGTGATGCAGCGCATCGCCGCGCCGATGGTCGGCGGCATGGTCAGCGCGCCGCTGCTGTCGATGTTCGTGATTCCTGCGGCCTATGTGCTGATGCGGCGCCGGCGTGCACCCGCCGTTGCCCTTTCTTCGGGAGACCCTGCTCATGCAACGACGTGACCTGATGCGAGCTGCCGCGCTCGCCCCGCTGGCCGCCTGGGGCGGCGCCCGCGCCGAGTCCGCTCCTCGGCCGATCCGCGCGGCCGAGGGCGCCGTCTCGGCGGCCGGGCAGCCGGCGCTCCCGGTGTGGGCCTACGACGGGCAGGTGCCGGGACCCACGCTGCGATACCGGCGCGGTGACGTGCTCGACGTCGAACTGGTCAACGACCTGCCGGACCCCACCACCATCCACTGGCACGGTATCCGCCTGCCCAACGCGATGGACGGCGTGCCGCACCTGACGCAGCCGCCGGTCGCACCCGGCGAGCGCTTCCGCTACCGCTTCGCGCTGCCCGATGCGGGGACCTTCTGGTATCACCCGCACCTGGGCACGCCTGAGCAGGTCGAGCGCGGACTGGCCGGCGCGCTGGTGGTCGAGGACGATGCGCCGCCACCGGTCGATGTCGACCACGTCTGGCTGCTCGACGACTGGCGGCTCGATGCCGGCGGCCGCATCGCCGGTGACTTCTACGACTACATGGACGTGTCGCATGCCGGCCGGATGGGCCAGCGGCTCACCGTCAATGGGCAGCTGGAGCCGGTGCTGCCGCTGCAGGCCGGCCAGCGTCTGCGGCTTCGGCTGATCAACGCCGCGAACGCGCGCATCTTCGCGCTGGAACTGCGCGGCCTGCGCGGCTGGCTGATTGCCCGCGACGGCGTGCCGGCTGACGCGTCGGTTGAATGGGACGGCCCCCTTCTGCTTGGCCCCGGGATGCGCGCCGACGTGGTGATCGACGCCGACGTGGCCGGGCAGCACGCAATCGTCGACCGGTTCGGTCGAGGGGAACGCCTGATCGGCACGGTGGCCGTCAGCGGTCGCGACGGCGTCGGCACGATACGCCGCCCCCCGCCGCGTCCCGCCGAGGCGGCCCCGTTGCCGATGCCGGACCTGGCGGCGGCCGAGTCGCACACGCTGGTGTTTGGCGGCGGCATGATGAGCATGGGCGGATGGCCCGACGACCCGTGGACCGAGCGCGTGGCACGCCGGCTGCGCCGGATGGGAGGCAGCAGGGAGGCCGACCCGGTGTGGTCCGTCAACGGCCGGGCCCACATGGGTCGCCACGACGGCCATGCGCCGCTGTTCTCGGTGCCCACGGGTCGCGGCGTGCGGCTGACGCTGGACAACCGCACCGCGTGGTGGCATCCCATCCACCTGCACGGCCACCATGTGCGCATCGTGTCGCGCAACGGCGAGCCGCTACCGGTCCAGCCCTGGCGCGACTCCGTGCTGCTGGCGCCGCGGGACCGCGTCGAGCTGGCGTTCGTGGCAGACAACCCCGGTCGCTGGCTGATCCACTGCCATGTGCTGGAGCACCATGCGGGCGGCATGGGCGGCGTCTTCGCGGTGACCTGACGCGTGTCGCTGAAGGCCCCGCCCCGTCGAAGGCAGGGTCGTGGCGCGCCTGGCCACACGCAGGTGCTACGTCTACGGGCGAGACCCGCTGTCATCGCCCGCAGTCGCCACACCGTTGGCCTTGCTGGACCGGAGGACACTTGACCGAGCCGTACGAGCAGAACACGCAGCAGTCGCCGGGCTTGGGCCTCAGCACGGCGTGGCATCGCCCGCACTCGTAGAAGAACTGGCAGGCGTCGGTCGGCATGGGCTCGCGCTTGGCGTGGCCACACGAGGGGCAGGTCAGCACCGACTCCAACTCGGGAACAGCGGTCCCGCTCACTGGTGAACCGTCGAGGGGAAACCGGCGTCCGTCGTGGCCTTGACGAGCGCCATGGCCGTGGTCTTGTCGGCATCGAAGATCACGGTGGCCGTCTTCTTGTCGTAGTCGACGTGGACCCGGCTGACGCCCGGCACTTTCTCCAGGGACTTCTTGACCGTGATCGGGCAGAGCGCGCAAGTCATGTTCTGGACGTCGAGCACCGCGGTCTGTGGTGGGGCAGCCCATGCGGCCCACGGCATCAGTGCGACGAGCGCGGTGGCAACGAGCTTGCGCATGGAGAAATCCTTCACAGGACGTAGGGCGCCAGCCAGGGCACCGACAGGAGCGCGAGGATCGCCAGCGCGACGACCCAGAAGATCAGCCGCTGCCGCTTGAGGACGTTCGGCTCGGCACACGCAGCGCCAGGCTCGCAGACCTGCGGCTGCAGGTACAGGCGCCAGAACGCCAGGCCGAGGAACAGCAGCGTCACGGCGATGAACCACGGCCTGAGCGGCTCCGGCGCGGTCAGGTTGGCGATCCAGGCGCCGCTGATGCCCATCATCAGCAGCACCAGTGGCCCGACGCAGCACACCGACGCACCGATGGCCGCCAGCGCGCCGACGACCAATGACCCCCTGCCTCTGAACACAGCCATCTGCTCGATAGACCTCTTCGATGTCGGGCAGTCCAAAGTCCGTGCCAATGGTATGGGGTCAATAGATCTGGATGGCAAGCGAGCTGACGATAGCCCTGCACCGCCAGATGTAGTTTGACGCCGGAGTGACGCGAGCGCATGCGCCGAAGGAGGATTGCTCCGCGGTGTGACTACCCTGTCCTATGGTGGCCTGAAGATCCGGGCAAGCGGCGGGCGAGCCGTCAGCCACCGGCAATGTCAGGCCGCCGAGGGATACCAGCGTCGACCCACAGGCCTGGAAGCCGCTTGAGAAGGCGACGAAGCCCGTCGACAAGGCTACATCCGGTGCGGCTTGAACCGGATGCCGTTGGCCTGCTGCAGCTCGCGCACGTAGCGCACGATCTGCACCAGCTGCTCGTCGCTGACCTGGGGCTGCGGCGGCATGTCGCCGAAGCGCCAGTGGTGCTGCTGCACCCCGTTGCGCGCGGCGCGCAGGAAGGCCTCGTCGGCGTGATGGCCCGGGTTGTAGATGTCGTGCATCAGCGGCGGCCCCTTGTCGGAACCGGTGCCAAAACGCCCATGGCACGACGCGCAATTGGCGTCGAAGGCCTTCTCGCCCGCGGCCGCCTGCGCCGACAGGCCGGGTACCGAAATGCCCAGCGCCGAGGGCGGCAGGTCGCGGATGCGCTGGCCCCAGCTGGGCCACGCAGCGGCCATCGCCAGCAAGGCCAGAGCGAGTCTTGCGGTGGACGAGCGGTGGCTCGTGGCAGCGGTGTGCGTCATGGACAGTCTTCGAGTTGACTCGAAGAAGGAGAGGCCGACGTCCGCGCCGTGAAGCGCGCGCGCGATGCCTCGGTCGCGAAGAAGTACACCGTTCCGCGATGGAACCAGGGCAGCGCGGTGGTCATGTCCAGCGGCACGCCCGACACCGGCTCGACGCCCGGCGTGGGGGCGGGAGGTGTCGATCGCGGATGCCCGCCGGGCGAGCCTGCACGGCGTGGGCGCGCACGATCATCGTCATGGCCACCACCGTTGCGTCTGCGCAGCCACGCGGCAAGCCAGATGCCGAAGACGGCGAACGACAGCGCGAAGATCGTCCAGTTCAACGCGGTCGGGCTCATGTCGAGTTCCCCGTCGGATCGATGGGTGGACGCAAAGCGCCGGATCGGGACCGTCTGCGCGCGCTCACGAGCAGCGCGATGCCTGCCGTCGCCAGCGCCAGGTAGTTCAGCGCCATGAACCACGGCGTGATCCAGGCAATGCCGTCGAAGCCGCGCTGCGTGAAGGGGTAGAGCACCGGCGAGGCGTAGTAGTCCGCCGAATGCGTGAAGACGTCGATCACGATGTGCGACCACCAGCCCAGCAGCGGCAGCCACAGCGCGCGCCGCCAGGCCCAGCGCAGCAGCGTCACGCCCGCCGCGATCACGGCGCTGTGGGCGATGCAATGGATGGTGTGCGACCAGGCTGTCACCCAAACGGGCATGACCGGTTCCTGGCCCGGCATCGCGATGGCGAAGGCCTGCACTGCGGCCCAGGTGCCGCCGCCGACCGCCCACCACGCGAGCACCGGCAGCATCTGGATCACGTCGGGCAGCGCTGCGAGGGCCATCGTGGCCGCCACGGTCCTGCGTGTGACGTCCCGTCGCCGGCGCGCCAGCCAGGCGGTGCCGAGCCCGGCCCAGAGCGTGTGCGCGAGGATGTCCATCGGCGCGCCCCGCCTCAGACCCGCGCCGTGCGCAGCCGCAGCGCGTTCAGCACCACCGACAGCGATGACGCACTCATCGCGAAGGCGGCGAAGATCGGTCCGATCAGCAGGCCGATGAAAGGGTAGAGCACGCCGGCGGCCACCGGCACGCCGGCCGCGTTGTAGATCAGCGCGAAGAACAGGTTCTGGCGGATGTTGCGCATCGTCGCGGTGGCCAGGCGCCGCGCACGCACGATGCCGGTCAGGTCACCCTTGACGAGCGTGAAGCCGGCGCTCTCGATCGCGACGTCGGCGCCGGTGCCCATCGCGATGCCGACATCGGCCTGCGCCAGCGCCGGTGCGTCGTTGACGCCGTCGCCGGCCATCGCCACCTTGCGGCCCTGGGACTGCAGCTCCTGGATGATGCGCGCCTTGTCGGCCGGCAGCACGTCGGCGCGGATCTCGTCGATGCCCAGGCGCGCGGCGACGGCCTTGGCCGTGCGCTCGTTGTCGCCGGTGGCCATCACGACGCGGAAGCCCAGTTCGTGCAGCGACTTGATGGCCTCGGGCGTGCTGGCCTTGACCGGGTCGGCCACCGCCACCAGGCCGGCCACCGTGCCGTCGAGCATCACGAACATGACCGTCTGGCCTTCGTCGCGTGCGGCGTCGGCCTTCGCAGACAGCCCGGCGCCGTCCAGGCCGAGATCCTTGACGAGCTTGAGGTTGCCCAGCGCGACGGCCTTGCCGTCGACACGGCCCTTGACGCCCTTGCCGGTGACGGCCTCGAAGTCCTGCGCCTCGGCCAGCTTGACGCCACGTTCCTCGGCGCCACGCACGATGGCTTCCGCCAGCGGGTGCTCCGAACCCTTCTCCAGCGTTGCGGCCAGGCGCAGCACCTCGGCCTCGTCGTGCCCGGGCTCGGGCATCACGGCCACCAGCTTCGGCTTGCCCTCGGTGAGCGTGCCGGTCTTGTCGACGATCAGCGTGTCGACCTTCTCGAAGCGTTCAAGGGCCTCGGCGTTCTTGATCAGCACGCCCATCTGCGCGCCACGGCCGGTGGCGGTCATGATCGACATCGGCGTCGCCAGGCCCAGCGCGCAGGGGCAGGCGATGATCAGCACCGCCACCGCCGACACCAGCGCGTAGGCCAGCGCCGGCGCCGGGCCCCAGATCGCCCAGGCGATGAACGAGGCCACCGCGATGCCGATCACGGCCGGCACGAAGCGCCCGGCCACCATGTCGGCCCACTTCTGGATCGGCGCGCGGCTCTTCTGCGCGCTGGCCACCATGTCGACGATCTGCGCCAGCAGGGTATCGGCACCGACGCGCGTGGCTTCCATCACCAGGCTGCCCGTGCCGTTGATCGTGGCGCCGGTGAGCTTGTCGCCGGCCACCTTCTCGACCGGCACCGGCTCGCCGGTGATCATGCTCTCGTCGATCGAGGAGCGGCCGTCGACGACCGTGCCGTCCACCGGCACCTTGTCGCCCGGGCGCACGCGCAACCGGTCACCGACCTGCACCTGCTCGAGCGGGATCTCTTCTTCCGTGCCGTCGGGCCGGATCACGCGCGCGGTCTTGGCCGCGAGGTCGAGCAGGGCGCGGATCGCCTTGCCGGTGCCTTCGCGGGCGCGCAGTTCCATCACTTGGCCCAGCAACACCAGCGTCACGATGACGGCTGCCGCCTCGAAATAGACGCCGACGACGCCGGTGGTCGGATCACGGAAGCCGGCCGGGAAGATGCCCGGCGCGACCAGCGCCACCACCGAGTAGACGAAGGCCGCCGCCACCCCCATGCCGATCAGGCTGAACATGTTCAGGTTCCAGGTGCGGAACGAGGTCCAGCCGCGATCGAAGAACGGCCAGCCGGACCACAGGATGACCGGCGTGGCGAGCGCGAGCTCGATCCACATCGAGGCGTGCTCGCCGAAGAAGTCGCGCACGGCGGTGATGCCCAGGAACGGCGCCATCGTCAGTACCAGCAGCGGCACCGTCAGCGCGGTGGCCGCCCACAGGCGGCGCGTGAAGTCGACCAGCTCCGGGTTCGGGCCTTCGTCGCCCGCGACCGAGCCCGCTTCGAGCTGCAG
The DNA here is from genome assembly GCF_004016515.1 of Rubrivivax albus. Lineage (GTDB taxonomy): Bacteria > Pseudomonadota > Gammaproteobacteria > Burkholderiales > Burkholderiaceae_C > Rubrivivax > Rubrivivax albus. The sequence continues at coordinate 304,668 of NZ_SACT01000005.1, read as the reverse complement.
CCCCATGCCGCACAGCGGGCAGGCCCCGGGCCCGGTCTGGCGCACCTCGGGGTGCATCGGGCAGGTGTAGACGCCGCCGCGCCAGTCGGCCGGCACCTGGTCGTAGGCGCCGGCCTTGGCAGCCTTCGCAGGCATGGACGCCGCCGGTGCGTGGTGCTCGTGTCCCGCGTGGCCAGGGTGCCCATGAGCTGCGTGGTCATGGTGCGCATGACCTGCGTGGTCATGGTGCGCATGGCCGGCATGTCCATGACCGGCGTGGGCGTCGGCCGAGGCCTGATCCTTCGGCACGAGGAACATGCCGCACTTCGGACACTTGCCAGGGGCATCCTGCTCGACCTCCGGGTGCATCGGGCAGGTGTAGATCGTCACGGCATCGGTCGCGCCATTTCCGGTGGAGCGCTTGTCGTGGTCACGGTGGCGTTGTTGGGGCATGTCCATGGTTTCAAACCTTGTCGTTGTCGTTGCGAGGTCCGGAGCCCTGGCCCCCGTGCCCGCCGTGCCCGCCATGGCCCCCATGGCCGTGGAACAGGTGCATCAGCGGGCAGGCCAGCAGCAGCAGGTAGATCCAGTTGCCGGCAACGTGATTCCAGTGCTCGCGCAGCAGGTAGAAGCCGCCCACCAGCGCCACCATCAGCAGCGCGGTCTTCAGCGGCCTGCCCAGCAGCGCAGAGGGCCTGGTCGTGTCCTGCGGCCTTGAAGCCGGGCCCTGCAGGTGATCGTGCGTGTGGTCGTGGGTGCTCATGGTGTCCTCCTTTCGTGATGCGGCGTCGACGTCGAGCGCACGAGGTCAGCTTCGACCCTGACCCCGTGTCAAGGTCAAGGGCCTGCCGTGCGGTCGCGTTCCAGCAGTGCCTTGCGCTTCTCGTACTCCTCGGGCGTGCACTCGCCGCTGGCCAGGCGTCGCCGGAGCAGTTCGAGCGGCGTCTCTCGCGCTGCCGTTCCGCCGCGTGCATCGCCGGGTCGGCCCCAGAGCGCCCAGGCGAAGCCAACGACGATCGCGACCCAGAAGATCCACCACAGGAAGTGCATGCCGCCCATGAACCATCCACCGTCGTAGAACATGTGCATCTCCTTCAGCCCCGCGCCGGCGCCGCGATCGCGTCACGCACGCGCTGCAGCCGCGTGCGCACCTCTTGGGCCACCGTGGCCACCTCGCCGTCGTCGGTGAGCTGCAGCACCGCCACCGGGTCCATGAAGGCGGCGACGAGGCGACCGTCGGCCTCCTCGCGCACGACCACGTTGCAGGGCAGCAGCAGGCCGATGTCGGGCTCGGCGCTCAGCACGCGGTGCGCCAGCGGCGGGTTGCAGGCGCCGAGGATGCGGTAGGGCCGGCCATCGACGCCGAGCTTGGCCTTCATCGTCGCCTGGACGTCGATCTCGGTCAGCACGCCGAAGCCCTCGGCCTTGAGCGCGTCGGTGACGTGCGCCACGGCAGCGCCGAAGTCGCGGCCGGGCAGATCGCAGTGGAATCCGTAGCTCATGCGCCGCCCCTCACTTCCTGGCCGGGGCTGGCGCCATGCGGTCCATCATCATCTGCATCATGGACTGCATCATGTCCATGCGCTGCTCCATCATCTGCTGGCGCGACGCCATGTCGCCGGGCTGGGCGGGCGCGGCACCGGGGCGGTTGCCACCCATCATCGCGCCGCCACCCATGCCCATGCCGCCGCCCATGCGGCCCATCATGGTCATGCCGTCCTGCATGAGCTTCATCTGCTCGGCCATCAGCGCGTTGCGCTCCTCCGGCGTCTTGGCCGCGAGCATCTTGTCGTGCATCGCCTGCATGGCCTTCATCTGCTCGGCGTAGCCAGCCGGCGCCGCGGCCGAACCGGAGGGCGCTGCGATGGTGTTGCCCATGCCCATGCCTTGAGCGGCCTGCGGCGCCTGGGCCACGCGCTGTTCGGCCGCTGCGGCCGGGTGATGGGCGTCGTGCTCGTCGTTGCCGGCGGCGAAGGCCGGGGCGGCCAGCAAGGCCAGCGTGGTCGTGGTGAGGATCGAGATCGTGCGAACGGATGTCATATCAAGCTCCTGCGAATTGCGAGTGGATCGTGAAGGGCGAGGACCGCTGACCGGCCTCAGTCTGATGGCCGTACCTGGGTACGGAGTCAAGCGGCCGAACGACGGATGGCGCCGGCCGGGTGCTCATGGCGACGGGACGTGCGAACGCGTGCGCACGCCGCCCTTAGTCCGGGCCGGGCGCGAGGATGAGGCGCTAGAGCGCCAGGCGGGAAAGCCGGGTGCGCGGCGGAACCGCGTCAGGAAGCGGCGCCGTGGCGACGACGGGGACGTCGGCCACGCGCGCGGCGACTGGGGCCCAGGCCGCTGCCAGCAGCAGCGGAGGCCCGTCGGTGAGATCGACCGCCCCTGGTGCGCCGTCAGGCTGCACACAGGACTGCGACGCTGCGTCGCAGAGGTCCAGGCAGACCAGGTCGCCGGCATCCCCATCGTCAGCGTGCGATGGCACGGCGCCACCATGCCCGGCCGTCACGGTGCTGAAGGCGTGATCACCCTCGACCGCATCGGCGTGAGCATGGGTCTGCTGGTTCTGCAGGACACAGGCGTTGGCCCATGACGCGCCGATGGCAAACAGCCAGAACAGCAGCATCGCGGTGGCGATGCGGCGCAGGGTTCTGGGTCGGCGGATCGGTGTCATGGTGGGCACAGGGAGTGACTCCGATCGTAGGCGCGGGTTCCGCAGGGCATTTGACGCAAGTCAACACTACGGCGTATCCGACTACGGACCATGACGCCATGAACCATGACGCCGTGCCGCCTCGAAGGGGACGCCAGCCACGTCGAACCGACACGGGTGCGCCCCCGCTCACGATCGGGCAACTGGCCCGGATGTCGGACGTCGGGGTCGAGACCATCCGCTACTACCAGCGCCGTGGTTTCTTGCCCGTGCCGCCGTCGAGTGGGGCGGTGCGCCTCTATCCGACCGCGCTGGTACAGCGCATCCGTTTCATCAAGAAGGCGCAGTCGGTTGGGTTCACGCTGGAGGAGATCGGCACGCTGCTCGACCTCGCCGACGGCCGCAACCGGCGCCGGGTACAGGCGGTGACCGCCGCAAGGCTGGCGCAGATCAACGGCAAACTGGCCGATCTGGCGCGGATGCAGGCGGCACTGGCCCACCTCCTTCACCAGTGCCTGACCACGGGCGAGGTCCACCCTTGCCCGATCATCGACGCGCTCACGGATGCGGACGAGGCGCCGCGGCCGTGAGGCCCACCAGGGATCAGCAGTTGCGGCCTGCAGCCGCGGCCATGTGACCGCTGCGGCTCAATCCACCGACGATGCGGTGGCAGGCTTGGCCACTCGGGTGCGCCATGCGCAGCGTGCTCGATTCTGGCGCGCGGGTGCCGACGAACACCGCGCCGGCCTCGCCGCCGACATTCATCCACCCGTCGCTGCCGACTGGATTGCGCTTGGCCTGCAGCATTTCACTCACCACCTCGGCACGTGACCTGCCGCTGGCGCCGGTTCCGACGTAGACCGCGCCAGCCTCGCCGCCCACATCGCGCCAGCCGTCGGCGGCGACCGGGTTCGCGCGCCAAGCGGCCAGTTCCTGCTGCACCTGGGCGCGGGTCTTGACCGTTGGCATGGGGTGGGACTTGAAGCCTGCCTCGCCACCGACGAACGTGGTGCCGGTGGTGGCGAAGGCGGACGTGGTGGTCGCGGCGGCAAGCAGCGCGATGGCGATCAGGTTGAAACGGGTCTTCATGACGAACTCCTTGCTGAGTGGCGGGGCGACATCTCGTCCCCCATGTGTCGCGGTGTCTCGGTGCACCGTGCGGCCAATGTAGAAACCGCTCACCCACAGAAAGATGGCCCGTTCATGACATCTGCGTCATCTCACGATCAAGGCGCCAAAGAGGCTTGATCGTGCTTCTCTGACAGACGCAATCTCATCTGGTCACCTCGATGGGCCGCAAGCAGTCGCAGGACCGCGCCCAGCACAAGAGGTCGGCGAACAGAACTGGCCACCCATGTCGGGCTGCTGCGACAGGTTGCGTTCGAACGCAGGGGGGAGCCTTGGCGCAACCCCAGCACTCCTGAACGAGCTTCTCGCCAGTAGCGCTTGCGCCACCTAGTCTGCATCCAGCGCCTTCTCCTGACAGAGGTTGCCGGATGCCGCCGACGGAGGGCGGAGTCGGAGGCCCATCGAAGCAGAAAGGTGTTCCCTTGTCACTTATCGGAGATTCAACACATGAAGAAGACACTGCTCGCACTGGCCGCATCGACGGCGCTGGCCACACTATCCACGGGCGCCCTGGCGCAATCATCGGTCACGATGTTCGGCATCATGGACGTCGCCGTGGGCCAGGTGAAGAACGGGAGCGCCGGCTCCGTGAAGCGCGTGGCTTCTGGATCCGCATCCACGAGCCGTTGGGGCCTGCGCGGCGTCGAAGATCTCGGGGGCGGCCTTAAGGCTGGCTTCCATCTGGAGGCCGGGATTGGCGTGGACACCGGCACCGCCGATGCCAAGTTCTGGCAGCGCCGCTCCACCGTCAGCCTGTTGGGAGGTTTTGGCGAGGTGCGCCTCGGACGGGACTACACGCCAACCGCCTACAACACCTTCGCCGACGAGTTCGGCGTCGTCGGCGTGGGCTCGCGCGGCATCTTCAGCTACGGCGGCGGCTCCAACCTCGGGAGCACGGCCACGACAGTTCTGCGCGCCGACAATACGGTGGGCTATTTCCTGCCTGCCATGGGGGGCGTCTACGGGCACTTCCAGGTCGCCGCCGGCGAAGGCGTCGTTGGCAACAAGTACATCGGCGGGCGGCTGGGCTACAAGGGCGGGCCGGTCGACATTGCCGTGGCTTATGGCAAGACGGAGACGGGCGCTGCCACGCCCGACTTCAAGAACTACAACATCCAGTTCAACTACATGCTGGGCGACGTGACGCTGCACACGCTCTACGACGTGAAACAGTGGAGCCCGCGCGAGACAAAGGATCTGTCGATCGGTGCGACGATCCCGATGGGGGCCGGCGCCGTGAAACTGGGCTACACGCGTGCTGACCGTTCCGGTGGCGCCGTCGGTTCCGGCTTCGGCGACGCGGACGACAGCACGCGACTGGGTATCGGCTACGTGCACAACCTGTCGAAGCGGACTTCGATGTACACGACCTACGGCCGGGTCACCAACAAGGGGGCTGCTCGCAGTTCGGTGCTGTATTCCGCACCCGCCGGCATGCTCGGCGGCGAAACATCGTCGGGCCTGGAGCTCGGCGTCCGTCATGTGTTCTGACAGACCCTGATCGGGTCGGGCGCAGATCCAGTGCTTCCAGCTGGCCCGCCCCGACCCCCCGACGTCGATCGCATTGCAGGCGCGGGCCCGCGAGTGCCCGCGCCTGCTCTCGTCCTCCACGCCTTCAGGTCCGTCGACATTGCGCCGATGACAACCCTTTCGTCGAGCGGCAACGTTGTTGTCGGGCGGCGACTTCTTCAGTGCGTGCACGGTGCACATTGGCACCGAAACGGGCGGACTACTCAGTGGACTCCCTAGCACCAAGGCGTCCACCACGAAGACCCGTATCCATCTCGTACGGCTGCTCGCGCTCGCCGGTGCCGTCGCGCTGCCTGCCGCAGCCACATCCGGTTTCACGCAGCTTCGCGGCGCTTCCGGGTTCAGCACCCATGCCATGCCGGCAGCGAAGGCGCGTTTCGGCGCACTCCAGGAGAATGCAGCGTAGCGGCGCAATCCGGTCACTGCGGACGGTTGGCGCGAAGTCGGCGGTGCAGCCGGCAGTGTGTTCGTCGGCACTGACAGCGCCGACAAGACGCGCGCAGCGGGCTTCGAAGAGATGATGCAGGGCCGGCGCGATACGGTCTCAGCGAGCGGCTGGCTCAATGGCGGCAGCGAGGTTGGTGCGGTCGAGTTGCACGGCCAGTAGTCTGCGGGAGTGGTCAGGGGCCGCAACCCGCCATCTCGCGCGACCAGCCACGCCCGAAACGTCGGGTGGGTGGGCCATAAGCGGCATCATCAGCCAGGCTGCGCCCCGTCGGGCCTTGCCGCCATCGCCCATCAGCACCTCGGTGATCGGGCAACGATGAACTCCTCCGCTGGCGATGCTGTGGGCCAGCAGTTCGTCCAGCGTTCACTGCATGCGCGGTAGATCGCTCAGCTTGGCGCGAGTCAGTTCGAACCGCGCGGGCGACACCGCGCACTCGGCACGACGAATGCGACCGTCGGCGGTGTCCACCAGCGTCGCAATCTGATTCGGGGCGTAGCCCAATCCCGGTGCCCGCTTGATGAACCCAATGCGATCGACTCGACCTGCGGCGAAGTGTCTACTTCCCTCCGTCGAGGCGGGTACAGGCAGCAGTTCCCGGCCCTGGTAGTGCCGGGTGATTTTCGTGCCGACACCTCAGCGACGACCTCTCGAGCCGAGTGTCCACGATGCAGCCGCTGTGGTTCGAGACGTTACCTGGAATGCGCTGGAATCAGATTGGACGACCGAGCCCGCAGAGGCGAGAACAAGGCGCCAGATCAGGGCGCCAGTGCTAGCGGTGGCCTCCCAAACCTGTGCGCATCGCGTGGTCCGCGACCGACACGACGTCGGTGCTGACGTGCGGCAGGTGCGCGACCGGGCGGCTTCGACAAGGCAGCACCACGAATGGGTCGACAGCCCTCAGATGCGCCTTGACGGCGATCTCGATCGAGATGACGAACTCGTCATTTGCGAGCAAGGGTTCCGTTGGTATCAGGTCAATACCTTGCCGGGGGACAAGAACGTGAGGCCATCGCGAACTTCGACCGCTGAGAGTTTGGACGGTTCGTTGCGGTCGCGCATCACCAAAGGACTGACCGCATGCGCAAGAAAGACATCCAGCTGCTTGCTGCAGCAAGGCAGGGGGACATCGCGGCCCGTTGCGAAGTCGGCCGCAGATACCTGACGGGCACCGACGGATTCCCCTTGCATCTGGCACAAGGACTCGAACATCTCGAGCGCCCGGCCTTGGCGGATTCGCCGCTGGCTGCATCGATCGTCGCCGAGCACTTGCCATTGCACGAGATCGTGCGCTTGGGACACGTGACAACTCTGAAGCGGGCGGCGGCCGTCGGCAGCGTGCCAGCTTGGATCAAGCTCGGGGTCTGGAGCTGGCTGACCGATACCTGCTCCGCGCCGGCGATATCTTGGCTCACGAAAGCCGACGAGTTGGGCGATCCACTGGCGCGGCTCCTTCTCCGGGCTGCAGATCGCGGACCCCGGGCCGGTTTCGGCGTCTTCTTGGCATGTCTCCGGGGAAACACCGCCTTCGATCTCGAGGCCTTGCTGCAGCAGGCCATCGGTTTGGCGCTGGAGAACGGGCAGGGTCCGCTGGTCGGGCAGCTGCTGGGCGCTGCAGCGCAACTGCCGCTGCCGGCCACCTCACCGCTGTTGGCAACTATGTGCGATGCACTGTGGCGGGCGCAAGCGCTCGCTGGATTCGACCTGACCAGCGGTCCAACCGACATCGAGCGCGTTCTCGACACCTGCGCCCACCGCGGCAATCCCCGCGCTGCATTACTTCTGGGACGCGCACTATGCGGCCTGGAGGTCGTTGCCGATCGGCCTTCGTCGCTGACCGAACACGCCAACATGCGCAAGGGGGCTGCGCTCTTGCTGCGCGCGGCCGATGCAGGCTACGGGGAGGCCTGGATGCTGTTGTATCGAGTGCACTCCGACTCCAGCGCTTCAGTCGCGAATCCTCAGATGGCTCGGTTCTGCCTGGAGAAATCGGCGGCCATCGGCGATCCGACGGCCCAACGCCTTCTGGGGGCCCTCCTGCTGCGCTCGGCTTCGACGATTGAAGACACCGAAAGGGCCATTCACTGGCTGCACGAGGCCGCGGGCGAGGGTGACGGGCATGCACGCAGCATCCTGTGCTCGCTGGTTCTGCCAGTGTCAGGACCCGAATCGTTGGCCGAGGAGGTGATCGACGCCATCCATCGGGACGATCCGTGGCTGGCGTGGAGGCTTCGAGTCGCGCGCGAATTCGGCCTGACGCGTCTGGAGGCGCTGAGCGCCGACATTGCTTCGGGCGTGCGCGGATGGGGACTGCTGGTCGGACCGAATCCGTTTGTAGTTCAGCCGAAGCTGGCTGCGCCGCGGGCGATCCCGGCGTTGACGGTCCGTGCGTTGTCGCGACTTCATGAGGCTGCGCACGTGTTGCGCCAGACGCGACCGATCGGTGGCGCGTTCGAGGGCGATCTGCGACAACGGTCGGTGCGACTGCGGCGAAGGCTCGCACACCATGCGGGCGCCGACGACCTCTTCTTTGCACAGGGCAGCGCGAGCACGCTGGATCGCCTGCGGGGCGGCGCGAAGTGGGCTTTTCACGAACGCGACACGCTACGACAAGCGCTGGCGGCATGACGCTCCCCCGTTCTCCTGTCGATGGCATCGTGGACGACGAGGCGCAGCGCATCTTGATCGTCGACGCCGACACGCGTTCGGCCTCGGGACTTGCTCGACGTCTGGAGGCGAGGGGATTTCAAGTGGACATCGAAGGCGACGTTCATCGTGCCGAACAACGGCTGGCTGGGCGGGGGGCTGCCCTTGTGCTGCTCAACCTGACCCCAATCGGTCGTGACGGCGTTCGAGCCCTTGAACGACTGAAGCGCCGGTTCACGGTGCCGGTGTTGGCGATGACGGGCACGTGCGCGCTCGACGAACGGCTGGCAGCCCTTCGAGCTGGTGCCGACGATTGCGTGGCCGGGTCGGTCGCCTGTGAAGAACTGGTCGCGCGCATGCGAGTCGTCCTTCGCCGTGGGCTTGCCGCCGGAACGGTGACAGGCGATCGTGTCGTGTTGGATGATCTGGTCGTCGACACGACAAGGCGAACGGCTTCGCGAGGCGGTGTACGTCTGCATCTGAGTGCGCTCGAGTTCAAGCTGCTGGCCGCCCTGATGCGCAATCCGGGATACGTCCTGTCGCGCGCGGACCTCGTCGACGCCGTCTGGGGCGACGTGGACGACGTGGATCCTCGCGTGGTCGAAGTCGCAATCTGCCGTCTCAGGGCCAAGGTCGACCGGCCCTACACCAGAAAGCTCGTGAGAACGCTGCGAGGTGCCGGATACCTGCTTGATGCGACGCACGGAAACTCGGTCGGGGACCGAGTGTCCTGCGAACGCGCAGGACCGGTCCGGTCCATTGCTGCGGGCCTCAGGCGCTCGTCAACGATCCAGCACGAAGGTGGAGAGGTCTAGCAGAAACCGCCCGGACCCGGCCGGCGGCTGCAGACGGGCCGCAAACAGCATCGACGGGCCGCGCGGGGCCTCACCCAGATCCACCTTGCCCTTCTCGTCGGTGGCGAGATGCGCGCGATGGCCTTGCCGGTCCACCAGGTCCACGGGGTGGTTCACCAGCGGCAGGCCATCGGCCAGCAGGATGTAGGTCGCGCTGACACCGGCGGCCGCGACGAATTCCAGTGCAACACCCGTCGGGCGCTCGGCTGCAGACCGGTCGCGGCAGTCGGCCACGCATACCGTGGCCTTGGCAAAGCGGCGCGACACCACCTGCCATGTGCGGGGCCTCGGCAGAGCCTCGACCGCGGCAGCGGCCGCAGGTGCGACGCGGTACTCGCCCAGAATCAGCGGAATGCGGTCCTCGGCATAGTCGACGTCGCGCGGCTTGATGGCCGCGGTGGCCACCAGGATGCCGGCCTGGGCGCCGCGCACCTCCAGCTGCAGCCCCTTGTCGACAGGCCCGGTGATGCGCAGCTGCGGCTGGCCAGGTCCGAAGGCCGCCAGGCGCTCGGTCCGATCGGCGGGCACGACGATCTCCGGTGTGGGGAAGCTCGACGCGACCGTGGCCTGCAGCGTGATCGGCTGCGTGCCATCGACACGGAACGCCGACGGCAGCAGGAGGAAGTCGTGGGCGCTCGCGGTTCCGGCACCCATGGCCAGGGCCAGCAGGATCAGACGATGTGGACGCTCGAACAACGATCTCTCCCAGGTGGTTGAAGGTGGTGCGCGTATCGGTGCGCTCGGGTCACCGGCGCGTGCCGACCGCCGCGGCGCTTGCGACGTGTTCGCTGGTCGGCAACTCGATGCCGAACGCATTGTGGCCGTCGCGTGACCTGGCAAATGCGGTGCCGCCATGCATGCGCGCGATGGCCGCGACGATGGCCAGACCCAGGCCGTGATGCGCAGCATCGGCGCGCTCGCGCGCCGGGTCATCGCGATAGAAGCGCGTGAACAGCCTGGGGAGGCAGGCTTCGTCGATCGGCGCGCCCCGATTGACGACGGACAGCCGCACGCGGTCCGTCGTCGGCTCGATGCAGACGCGAACCGTCGTCCCCGGCAGCGCATGACGCGATGCGTTGCCCAGCAGGTTGGCGACGGCGCGCTGCAGCAGGGCCACGTCGAAGTCGCCGCGTGCATCGCCCTCGACCACGAGCGCGACCTGCCGTTCGTCCAGGCCAGGTTCGTGGAACTGCACGATGTCGGAGAGCGCCGCCGCGAGGCTGGGCACAGGCGTTCGTCGCGCACGGGCGCCGCGGTCTGCGCGCGACAGGAACAGCATGTCCTTGACGACGAAGGCGAGCCGGCGCAGGTCCTCGAGGTTGCCCGCGATCACGTCGCGCAGCTCGTCCAGGCTCCGGCTGCGGCGCAGCGCCACTTCGCTGCTGCCGATCAGCGTCGTCAGCGGCGTGCGCAACTCGTGCGCGACGTCGGCGTTGAAGCTCTCCAGCTGGCGGTAGGCCTCTTCGGTGCGCGCCAGCAGCGCGTTGAAGTGCTGGATCAGCGGCACCAGTTCTGCCGGTTGCCCCCTGTCAGGCAGGCGCGCACCGGGCTGGGAGGGCGTCATCTCGTCGAGTGCCGCGGACAGCGCGCGGATCGGCCGCAGCCCTCGGCGAACGAGCGCATAGCCGGTGAGGCTCGACAGCATCGCCGCGGCGACCGAGGCCGCGATGACGATCCAGGCCACCCGCTGCAGCAGGGCGATGTCGGCTCCGATGTCCAGCCCGAGCACGACGTCGACCGGCTGACCGCCGGCGCCCGGCCAGCGGTCGCGCCACGCGATGGTCCGCACGGGACGTGCATTGGACGATGCTGCCGCGGCGGTGATGGAGTCGAACAACAGATCACCCGCCACCGTTCGCACGGAAAGCGACATCGCCTCGTGTCCGGCCAGGAAGGCGGCGAGGTGCTGTTGCAGGTCGTGGGCCGCGCCGGCCGGCGCGGGCCGCGCGAGCTCCTGGCGGACGATCGCACTCTTGACCTGCAGCAGGTCTGCCTGGCGCGCCTCCAGCGTCCATGCGTTGACGGCCACGACAGCGGCCGCCACTGCGAGGGCGCCCACCAGCCCCTGCAGCCCCAGCCAAAGCGAGAGCGTCCCCCCGAGCGAAGGTGACGGCGGGGCCCTTGGCCGGGGTGCAGCGGCGCTCACTCCGTTCGCTCCTCCAGCACGTAGCCCATGCCGCGCACGGTGTGCAGCAGCCGCCGCTGGAACGGGTCGTCGAGCTTGATCCGCAGGCGCCTCACGGCGACGTCTACGACATTGGTGTCGCTGTCGAAGTTGATGTCCCACACCTGCTCGGCCAGTTCCGTGCGCGACAGCACCTCGCCGCGGCGGCGCAGGAAAAGGACCAGCAGATTGAACTCCTTGGCCGTCAGTGGCAGGGTCCGACCGCTGCGCGTGGCGCGCCTGCGCGGCAGGTCGAGCTCCAGGTCGGCCATGCGCAGGACGGTCGGCTCGATGTCGCGCCGCTTGGTCCCGCGGCGCAGCAGGGCCTGGACCCGGGCCAGCAACTCCCCGAAGGAGAAGGGCTTGCCGAGGTAGTCGTCGGCGCCCGCCGTCAGGCCGCGGATCCGGTCCTCGACAGCGTCGCGCGCGGTCAACATCAGGACCGGCACCGACCGCTGCGCACGCAGGTCCGCCAGGACCTCGAAGCCATCCTTGCCGGGGAGCATCACGTCCAGCACGACGAGGTCGTACGTGCCTTCGCTGGCCAGGTGGGCGCCATCGACGCCGTTGTCGGCGACGTCGACGGTGTACCCGCTCTCGGTGAGGCCCTTCCGCAGGTAGGCGCCCAGGCGGCGCTCGTCCTCGACGACCAGGATGCGCACGGCAGCGCGTTCTCAGGCCCGTGACCGGCGACGGCGATGGGCGGTCAGTTGACGGCGATCTTGCCGACCATGCCGGCTTCCTTGTGGCCGGGCACCAGGCAGGCGAAGGCGAAGGTGCCGGCCTTGTCGAAGGTCCAGACGATGCCGCCGCGCTTGCCGGGTTCCAGGTTGATCTGGTTCGGCTCGGCGTGCTTCATGCCGGGCATCTTCTTCATCATCTCGGCGTGCTCGTCGAGCTCGGCCTGGCTGCCGATGACCATCTCGTGCGGGACCTTGCCCTTGTTGACGACGAAGAAGCGGATCGTCTCGCCGGCCTTGACGCTGATCTCCGACGGCGTGAAGCGCATGTTGTCGTCCATCTCCACCGGCACCGTGCGGGTCACCTGGGCCGGGTCGCCGGGCTTGCCGGCGGCCGAGTCGTGGCCGCCCATGGCGCCGCCGCCGTGCATGCCCTGCATGCCCTTGTGCATGTCGGCCATGTCCTTGCCATGGCCGCCGCCATGTTCACCGGCGGCCAGCGCCACCAGCGGCGCGGCCAGGGTGGCGGTCAGCAGGCGTTTGATCGTGCGTGTCTTCATGTTCGTGTCCTGGTCGATGGGGTTGGGTGGGGTGAGGGGGGTCGAAACGTGTCAGAACCAAAAGCGAACGCCGGCCACGACGCGGGTGTCGCGCGTGGGGCGGCCGTCGGCCCGTGCGATGTCGGCGGTCTCGCCGAAGCGGCCGGCCCATTCGACGCCCACGTAGGGCGCGAACTGGCGCGTGAACTCGTAGCGCAGGCGCAGGCCGGCGCTGACGCTGGACAGGCCCTTGCCGATCTCGTTGGCCGGGTCGCTCTTGCCGTAGGCGGCCAGTTCCACGCTCGGCTGCAGGATCAGCTTCTGGGTCAGCAGGAGCTCGTACTCGGCGCTCAGACGCAGCGCGGTCCGGCCACCGTCACCGACGTAGGCGGTGGCGTCGACCTCGAACCAGTAGGGCGCCAGGCCCTCGATGCCGAACGCCAGCCAGTTGCGTGCCGGGCCGGGGCCGGTGTCGTGGCGCAGGCCGAGCTGGCCGTCCCAGTAGCCGGCGATCGCGCGGCTCCAGAGCGCTTCGGTGCGGGACTCCTCGAGCTTCCCGCCGGCGATCTCGCCCTCGGCCTTGATGACCAGGCGGTTGTAGTCGCGCCCGTAGCGGGCCATCAGGTCGTAGGCGCCGGTCGTCTGGCCATCGCTGCGCTGCGCCTCGAACTTGTCGGCCAGGAAGAAGCCCGTGCTCTGCTCGTCGCCCAGGCGCAGCAGCCGTTCCTTCGAGATCAGGTAGGGCCCGGTGGTGAGGGTGTGGCCGCCGGCGTAGGCATGCGGGTCGCGCGCATCGGGCGGCGCCGAGCCGCCCTGCATCTGCATGTCCCCATGGTCCATGGCCGCCATCGGCGCAGGCGGCTTGGGCTTGGCGGCGTTGTCCGCGCTCGCCGATGCGGCGGGCGGCGCGCTGCTGCCGTGACCGGCGTGACCCGCCGATTGCGCCAGCACGGGTCCGGCGGTCAGCGCCGCGGTCAGCGCGGCGATCTTCAGTGTCGTGGGAAGGGTCAAGGTTCGTCCTGGTGTTCGTTGGGAGCCGGTGAGGGGGCGGTACATGGCCTGGTTCACGAGATGACCACCTCGCGGAACATACCCTCGTGCATGTGCAGCATCAGGTGGCAGTGCCAGGCCCAGCGGCCCATCGCGTCGGCGGTGACGAGGAAGCTCACGCGCTGCGCCGGTTGCACCGGGATCGTGTGCCGGCGGGCCTGGAAGGCACCATCCGGCGTCTCCAGCTCGCTCCACACGCCGTGCAGGTGCATCGGGTGGGTCATCATCGTGTCGTTGTGCAGGATGATCCGCACGCGCTCGCCGTAGCTCATGCTCACCGGCGTCGACGAACCGAAGGCCAGCCCGTCGATGGACCAGGTGTAGCGCTCCATGTTGCCGGTGAGGTGCAGTTCGATCTCGCGCTCGGCGCCGCGCGGGTCCAGCGGCCCGCCGACGGTGTGCAGGTCCGCCAGCGTCAGCACGCGCCGGCCGTTGTCGCGCAGGCCGATGCCCGGGTCGTCGAGGTTGGTACGCGCCATGTCCACGCGCATGTCGACACTGGGGCCGTACTCGGTGCGCGCGTGGCGCGCGGTGGTGCTCGGGCGCGCCAGCGGGTTGGCCGGTGCGGCGCCGTGCCCCATGGCGGCATGGTCCATGCCGGACATCTTCGAGTGGTCCATCCCGGCCATGCCACCGTGGTTCATGCCCGACATGCCTGGCATCTTCGAGTGATCCATGCCGGCCATGCCGCCATGGTTCATCCCGGACATCGCGCCGTGGCCCATGCCAGCCATGGCACCGTGGTCCATGGATCCCATCATGTCGCCCATGGTCAGCCAGGTCACCGGATCCGGCTGGGGCACGGGGGCCTGCAGACCGTCGCGCACGGCCAGCGTGCCGCGCGCATAGCCGGTGCGCTCCATCGACTGCGCGAAGATCGTGTACGCCTCGTCCTTCGGCTGCACGATCACGTCGTAGGTCTCGCCGGGACCGAAGCGGAACTCGTCCACCGTCACCGGCTCGACGTCGACGCCGTCGGCCTGCACGACGCTGAGCTTCAGGCCCGGGATGCGCACGTCGTAGAAGGTGTTGGCCGCGCCGTTGATGAAGCGCAGCCGCACGCGCTCGCCGGGCTTGAAAAGGCCGGTCCAGTTGCCAGCCGGCGTGGTGCCGTTGGTCAGGTAGGTGAGCGTGCGTGCCGACAGGTCGCCCAGGTCGGTCGGGCTCATGCGCATCTGGTTCCACATGCGGCGCTTGTCGAGCGCGGCACCCAGGCCGTTGGCCGAGACGTCGCGGAAGAAATCCATCGCCGTCGGCTCGTTGAGGTTGTAGTAGTCGCCCTGGGCCTTGAGCTTGTGCAGCACGCCCAGCGGCTCGTCGGTCCAGTCCGACAGCAGCACGACGTGGTCACGCTGCGCCCGCGCCGCGCCACCGTCGCGCGGGTCGATGACGATCGCGCCGTACATGCCGGTCTGCTCCTGCATGCCGGAGTGCGAGTGGTACCAGTAGGTGCCGCTCTGCTCGACCTTGAAGCGGTAGGTGAAGGTCGCCCCCGGCGGGATGCCGGCGAAGCTGATGCCGGGCACGCCGTCCATCTGGTAGGGCAGGATGATCCCGTGCCAGTGGATCGAAGTCGCCTCGCGCAGGCGGTTGGTGACGCGGATCGTGACCTCGTCGCCCTCGCGCCAGCGCAAGGTCGGCGCCGGGATCGAGCCGTTGATGGCGGTGGCCAGGCGCGGAGTGCCAGTGAAATTCACCGGCAGTTCGGCGATTTCCAGATTGAATTCGGTGCCGGACAGCACGGGGGTGGCACGGCGCGCGGCGGCGTCGGCGGCGGCACGGGCCGGCGTCAGCAGCGGCGACAGCCCGGCCAGCACGCCGCCGGCGGCCAGACCCTGGACGAAACGGCGGCGCGGCAGTGCAGCGAGGGACGATCGAGTGGTCATGCGGTTCTTCTGCGGGTGGTCATCAACGGGCCGGAGTCTGCAAATCCGCAACGAACGAAGCCATGACGCCTTCATTACGATCACGTCATGTGTTTGTCATGTGCTGGAAAGCCGCGCCCGACTAGCCTCGGTCTGCACGAGGAGGACGAACGACCATGAAGCTGCTGGTCATCGAGGACGAAGCCATCACCGCGGATTACCTGCGCCAGGGGCTCGGCGAGGCAGGATTCGTCGTCGACCTGGCCCGCAACGGTCTGGACGGCCACCACCAGGCCATGACCGGCGACCACGACCTGCTGATCCTGGACGTGATGCTGCCGGACGTCGACGGATGGCGGATCCTGAAATCCTTGCGCGACGCCGGCCGCGAGACGCCGGTTCTCTTCCTGACCGCGCGCGATGGTGTCGAGGACCGTGTCCGGGGTCTGGAGGCCGGGGCCGACGACTACCTGGTCAAGCCCTTCGCCTTCTCCGAACTGCTGGCCCGCGTGCGCACGCTGCTGCGGCGCGGCAACGCGGCCCCCGTCGCCGAGCGCATGGAGGCGGCGGATCTGGTGCTGGACGTGCCGCGGCGCCGAGCCACCCGCGCGGGCAAGCGCCTGGTGCTGACGGCCAAGGAATTCGCGCTGCTGGAACTGCTGATGCGCCGCCGCGGCGAGGTGCTGCCACGCTCGCTGATCGCGTCGCAGGTCTGGGACATGAACTTCGACAGCGACTCCAACGCCATCGACGTCGCGATCCGGCGCCTGCGCGCCAAGGTCGACGACGACTTCGAGCCCAAGCTGATCCAGACCGTGCGCGGCATGGGCTACATGCTGGACCTGCCCGATGCCGAATGAGTCGGCGCGCTTGCGGCCGTGGTCGCTGGCATTGCGCATCACGCTGGTGGTCAGCCTGACGATGTCGGTCGTGTTCGCCGCCAGCGCATGGCTGGTGTCCCGATCGATCGAGGGACACTTCGAGGAACTCGATTTCGGGGAACTGCAGGCCGTGACGGACTCGCTCGGTCAGGCGCTGGCTGTGGAGCCGAATGGCAGCGCGTTGGCGCTGCGCGAACGGGTGGCCCAGGCGGTGGCCGGTCACCACGGGGTGTACTTCGCGGTCCTCGACGGCCGCGATCAGCCGATCTATGCGCGGGCGCCGGATGCGCTGCTGGACGCTGCCCGGCGTGCGGAGCCTGTGCGGCGCCTTGCGCCTGAGCGCCTGGCCGCCTGGTCGGTAGGCGCCGACACCTATCGCGGCGGCGTGCTCACGGTCAGCGGCCATCGGGTGCTGGTGGCGGTGTCGACCGATGCACACGAGCACTACCTGGCCCGGCTGCGGCAGGGCCTGTGGCGGGGGGCGCTGGCCGCCACCGCGCTGGCGGTGCTCGCCGTGTGCATCGCCGTGCGCTGGGGCCACGCGCCGATCCGGCGCATCGGGGCCAGCATGCGCGGCGTGACGTCCGACAACCTCGACCTGCGGCTGGAACCCCAGTCCGTTCCCGCCGAACTGACTACCCTGGTGACGTCGTTCAACGCCATGCTGGACCAGCTGCAGGCGAGCTTCGAGCGCCTGTCGCACTTCTCGGCCGACATCGCCCACGAGTTGCGCACACCGGTGACCAACCTGATGACGCAGACCCAGGTCGCGCTGTCGAAGGAACGTTCCCCGGTGGCGTATCGGGAGGTGCTCTACACCGGGCTGGACGAGCTGGACCGCATGCGAAAGATGATCGGCGACATGCTGTTCCTGGCACAGACCGAGAACCCGCGACGGCGGCTGCAGACGGCGGAAGTCCGGCTCGAAGCCGAGGTTCAGGCCGTGTTCGACTATTTCGAGGCCTTGAGCGAGGAGGCCGGCGTGGGCCTTCGGCTGGACTCGACGCAGGGTGGCGTGCCGGCCGCGGCCGGCGACCGCGGCATGCTGCAGCGCGCGATCAGCAATCTGGTCGGCAACGCGCTTCGCCACACCGAACGCGGCCAGACCGTGGTCGTCCGGCTGCTGGCCGAAGCCGGTTCGGTTCGGGTCGAGGTGGAGAACCCGGGAGCGGCCATCGATTCAACCCACCTGCCGCATCTGTTCGACCGCTTCTACCGCGTCGATCCGGCCCGCCACCGCGAGGGCGAAGGCGCCGGCCTCGGCCTGGCCATCGTCAAGGCCATTGCAGAGGCGCATGGCGGCGCGGTTGGAGTTTCGTCGTCGGACGGCATGAACCGGTTCTGGCTGCAGTTGCCGGTGGCGCGGCCGGCTCCGTTGTCGTTCATGTTGGCTGCACAGGCTGCGCGCGGAGGTGCGCACAAGACCGACCCACATGACTTGGAGGCATGAGATGAAGACGACAACGATGCTCGTCTTGGTGGCCGTCGCACTGGCGGCCCTGGGCAGCGCGGCCTGGTGGGCGCAGAACGACAACGTGGCCGCGAGCAGCGAAGAGCGCATGACGCTTAGACCCGCGGATTCGCAACTGACCGCCCGCGGGGCTTCGATCTACGCAGCGCAGTGCGCGTCCTGCCACGGTGCGAATCTTCAAGGCCAGCCGAACTGGCGCGAGCGCGGGCCCGACGGCCTGCTGCCCGCGCCGCCGCACGACGCCAGCGGCCACACTTGGCACCACCCAGATTCGGTGCTGATCCGGATCACCCGCGACGGCGTGGCGGCAGTCGCCGGCGATCCCAACTACCGTACCGCGATGCCTGTCTACCGTGGTCTGATGAGCGACGAGGACATCGTCGCCGTGTTGTCTTGGATCAAGTCGCGATGGCCATCGGACGTGCGGGCCAAGCATGACCAGATCAATGCGCAGTCGCGCTGACAGTCCAGAGCGAACGACTCATTCCGGGAGTCGAGACCGGCGAGACGTATGTCGCCATGGAGCCGAGTGCATGTCCTGCCCCACACGGCCCGAACGCCCGCAGTCAATGTGGTGCCGACTTTTGGCGCGCATTGATCATCGGGCCGGTCCTGACAAGTTGACCGAGGCTGGGCCCTGCGAGCCGCGATCTCGGTGCTGCACCGCATAGTCCAAGGTCACATTTACAGCGACCTTCGCGAGCTGCGTCGGAGAGCCGCAGTCCCGGTGCCTTCCATGACCAGGACGAAGGTTGGATCCCTCGTGATCCCGCAGCGATTGAAGACTTTCGGATCGATTTGAACGGCAACGCGGCGGCTGCCGATCAACGCCTGAATCCGGGGCAAGCAGCAGGGCTGTCGCACAGGCCGAGGGTCGTTTGTGGCTGTGGTCAACCGATGCTCCGATGCCAGACCTGCCTGAGGTCACTGCGCGACTGGAGTCCAGGATCTGATCCGGCGCCCAGCAAGCCTTGATCGACGACTTCATAGTGGCCTCCTGACCTGACGGCACGGATCCGTTCTTCATCGCCGATCACGGCAGCGGACATGGGCCATTCGCAAGCCAGCTCGCAGAGGCTCAACCGCGACGACCTGCTGACCCCGTTCCCGACTCCATGGCGAGGGTAGGCCGTCAGCGCGGCTGGAACATGATGATGCCCATGCCCGTCAGTGCCACCGCCACACCGGCGACGTCCCACGCGGTCGGCCGGATCCCGTCCACCGCCCACAGCCACCCAAGAGCCACCGCGATGTAGACGCCGCCGTACGCGGCATAGACGCGGCCGGCGGCAGTCTCGTGCAGCGTCAGCAGCCACGCGAAGAGCGCAAGGCTGGCGGCCGCCGGCACCAGCAGCCAGATGCTGCGGCCCTGCTTGAGCCACAGGTACGGCAGGTAGCAGCCGACGATCTCGGCCAGCGCGGTGGCCAGGAACAGCGCCAACGTCTTCATGGAATCGGTGTCCTGCCCTGTCTCCATGCGAGTGAAGGCGATGCTCGCAGGGGATGCGGGCGTGTCTGGGTCATCGGCTCGCGGCGGTGGCGGTGGCGGTAGGTAGGGTGCGGGGACATCAACGCGACCGGCACATGATGTTCATGTTCCAGGCCTCGCGGGCGCGCAGGTTCATGCTCCATCGCATCGTACGCGCCTCAGTCTGCGGTCCACGCACCAGACCGTGCGCGCGCCAGAACCGAGAGCACGGGCCAGACGCTCCGCGTGTGGCGCCCGCGGCGCCAGCTGGTCACCACCGAACCAGCTGCGTCCGCCGCATGCCGAGAGCAACGGTCCAGTCGACCATGGTCTTGAACGCGAACCAGACCAGCCGCGCAGCAAGGAGTTTCGCGGCGTTGCGTGTGTTCACGCGACCAGACTCGCGCCGTCAACGCACGGCCAGGTCGGCCACGAGTCGCGACTTCAGCGCCCGCTCGCGCGTGGCGCTCTCGGGCTCGGTCACCCAGCTGTAGCTGCTCTTCCAGGACCACACCACGCCTTCGAACCTGACGAAGCGCACCTCGCCGGCCCGACCGTCGACGGTGGTCGTCTGGCGCTGGCTGTCGAACTCGAATGCGACGGTGTGCCGCCCTGGCTTGAACCGGAACCGCACCATCGTGTTCGGGAGCGTCTCGACACCCGCGGCGCTGTCGCCTTGAACGGTCACGAAGTTGCGACCGTCCGCCCAGTTGCGCCGCACCACGTAGACGGTCAGCGCGTCGGGATCCGGCGTGAACCGCTTGGCTGCCGCGTCAGCGTCGAGGCTCGGAACTGGCGCCTTGGTGCAGGCGATGATCCGTCCCTTGTTGGTCTGGTGGCAGTACGGCACTTCGGCCGTCGGGTTGGGTGGCGGTGGCGTCGCGCAGCCGGCCACCAGGCCAGCCGCGACGAGCGCGGAAGCCACCAGGAGTCGGTGGGTTCTCATGGATTTCACTTCAAGGTGAACCGCGCGGTGGCCGGCTTGCCGCCCACCGTCACCACGGCGACCGCCTTGGTGCCCGGGCCGACCTTGAAGCTGCCGGTGGCCTCCAGCTTGTCGCCGGCCGGTTTCAGGTCGACCTCCTGCTTCTCGGCGCCGGTCAGCAGCGTCACCTTGGCGCTGGCCTTGGAGACGTCGGCCGACTTGCCGTTGTCGCGCAGGTACAGCTGGATCGCCGTGGGCTTGGCGACGAGTTCGTAGTCCATGTCCTTGACCTCGACGACCACGCCGCCGTGCATCGGCTTGTGTTCGTGGGCATGGTCGTGCTTCTCGCCGGCCGCATGGACGGTGCCGGCAGCAGCCAGGGCGATGGAGGCGATGAGGGTGAGCAGCTTCATGGGAGTCCCTTCAAGGGTTGGGTGGCGGGTTGGGTGGGGGAACGGGTGTCAGAGCGCCTCGGCGTCCTTGTCGTCCATCAGCGCTTCGGCGCTCCTCCGACCGAAGAGCCAGAACATCGCGGGCGTGAGGAAGGTATCGAGCAGGGTCGAGCTGATCAGGCCGGAGAAGATCACCACGGCCACCGGGTGCAGCACCTCGGTGCCGGGGCGCTCGGCCTCGAAGAGCAGCGGTGCCAGCGCGAAGGCCGTCACCAGCGCGGTCATCAGCACGGGGCTCAGCCGCTCGAGCGAGCCGCGCAGGATCATCTTCGTGTCGAAGGCCTCGCCCTCGAAGCGCATCAGGTTGATGTAGTGGCTGACCTTCAGGATGCCGTTGCGCACCGAGATGCCGGCCAGCGTGATGAAGCCCACCAGCGCGGCCACGCTCAGCGGCTGGCCCGACAGCCAAAGCCCGATCACCGCGCCGACCAGCGCGAGCGGGATGTTCACCATGATCAGCGCCGAGAGCGTCGTGGACTTGTAGCGGCTGTACAGCACCACGAACATCAGCACCAGCGACACGATGGACAGCAGCCCGACCAGGCGTGACGCCTCCTCCTGCGCCTGGAACTGGCCGCCCAGGGTGATGAAGTAGCCCTCGGGCAGCTTCGTCTCGGCCACCACCTTGCGGATGTCGGCGACGATCTCCGACAGCGCACGGCCCGAGGCGTTGGCCGACAGCACGATGCGCCGCTTGCCGTCGTCGCGGCTGATCTGGTTGGGGCCGTCGCCGTCTTCGATCGTCGCTACCTTCGACAGCGGAATGCGGCCCGTCGGCGTCTCGATCAGGATCTGGCTGAGGCCCTCGATCGAACGCGCCGACTCCGGCAGCTTGACCACCAGCGCGAAGCGCCGGCCGCCCTCGACGATCTGCGTGACCTTCTCGCCCTCGACCAGCGCCTGCAGCGTCGCCAGCACCTGCGGCGCGGGCAAGCCGTACTGCGCCGCGGCAGCATAGTCCACCCGCACCTTGATCTGCGGCGCCAGCACCTGCTTCTCGATCTGCAGGTCGGCGATGCCGGGAATCGACGCCAGCTTCGCGCGCAGCGCGTCGGCCTGGCCGCGCAGCGCATCGAGGTCCTCGCCGTAGATCTTGATGGCGATCTGCGAGCGCACGCCCGAGAGCATGTGGTCGATGCGGTGCGAGATCGGCTGGCCGATCTCGATGGCCGCCGGCAGGTTGGCCAGCTTCGCGCGGATGTCGGCGCGGATCTCGTCCATCGGGCGCGTCAGCTCGGAAGCCGGCTTCAACCCGACATCCAGCTCGCTGACGTGCACGCCCTCGGCATGCTCGTCGAGCTCCGCCCGCCCGCTGCGCCGGCCGACGTGCGTGACCTCGGGCACCTGGCTGACCAGGATCTCGGCCTGACGCGCGAGCGCGGAGGTTTCGGTCAAGGTCACCCCGGGGTTCAGGCGCAGGCCGACGAGCAGCGTGCCTTCGTTGAAGGGCGGCAGGAAGGTGGTCGGGAAGAACGGCACCGCCACGGCCGCCGCGACGACGGCCGCGCCGGCCGCGGCCAGCGCCGCCTTCGGCCGGTTCAGCACGCCCTCCAGGCTGCTGCGGTAGCGGGCCTTGAGCCAGGCGAGCACCTTGGTGTCTCCGTGGTCCAGGTTCTTCATCCGCGGCAACAGGTAGAAGCTCAGCACCGGGGTGATCGTCACCGATACCACCAGCGAGGCCAGCGTCGAGACGATGAAGGCGATGCCCAGCGGCACGAACAGCTTGCCCTCCAGCCCCGGCAGCGCGAACAGCGGGATGAAGACGAGCACGATGATCACGGTCGCGTACAGGATCGCCGAGCGCACCTCCATCGTGGCGTGGGCCACCACCTCGATCGGGTGCAGCCGGCTGTTCGGGTGCTTGGCGCGGTCCTCCTTCAGGCGCCGCAGCACGTTCTCGACGCCGACGACCGCGTCGTCGACCAGGCCGCCGATCGCGATCGCCAGGCCGCCCAGCGTCATCGTGTTGATCGACAGCCCGAAGTAGCGGAAGACCAGCGCGGTGATG
This sequence comes from Rubrivivax albus, assembly GCF_004016515.1. Lineage (GTDB taxonomy): Bacteria > Pseudomonadota > Gammaproteobacteria > Burkholderiales > Burkholderiaceae_C > Rubrivivax > Rubrivivax albus. The sequence continues at coordinate 281,930 of NZ_SACT01000005.1, read as the reverse complement.
AAGATCGACACCGGAATCGCGGTCAACGCGATGATGGTCGGCCTCAGCGTGCCGAGGAAGAAGAACAGGATCACCGCGACGAACACCGACGCGCCGATCAACTTGCCCTGCAGCGTGGTGATCGAGGCCTCGATGAAGCTGGCCTGGCGGAAGGTGACGCGCGGTGCCTCCATGCCCGCGGGCAGCGACGCCTTCAGGCCCGTCAGTGCCTCCTCGATCGACTTCGTGAGTGCGATCGTGTCGGCGGTCGGCTGCTTCTGGATGCCCAGGATGACCGCCGGCTTGCCCTCGTAGCCGGCATCACCGCGCTTGATGGCTGCCGCGAACGTGACCTCGGCGATCTGCCGCAGCAGGATCGGCTGGCCGTTGCTCGCGCCGAGCGCGAGGTTCTTCAGGTCGTCCAGGCGCGAGGTGCGGCCGAGGTTGCGGATCAGGTACTCGCGCCCGTTCAGCTCCAGGAAGCCGCCGGACGTGTTGGCCGAGAAGCCCTTGAGCGCCGCCTCCAGCTGGTCGTGCGTGATGCCGAGCTCGGCCATGCGGGCCGTGTTCGGCTGCACCTGGAACTGGCGCACCTCGCCCCCGATCGGGATGACCTGTGCGACGCCCGGCACCGACAGCAGCCGCGGCCGCAGCACCCAGTCGGCGTACTCGCGCACCGCCATCGGGCTGATCTTCTGCGGATCGACGGGGATCGCGATCTGCATGATCTCGCCCATGATCGAGCTGATCGGACCCATGCGCGGCACCACGCCCTCGGCGATGCCTTCCTCCATCGACGCCAGGCGCTCGGCCACGAGCTGCCGGGCGCGGAAGATGTCGGTGTTCCAGTCGAAGGTCACGTAGAGGAACGAGAGACCCGCCGACGACGTGGAGCGCACCGACTCCACGCCGGGCAGCCCGTTCATCGTCGTCTCGAGCGGGAAGGTGATGAGCTGTTCCACCTCCTCGGCGGCCATGCCGCCGGCCTCGGTCATGATCGTGACCGTGGGCTTGTTGAGATCGGGGAAGACGTCCACCGGTGTCCGGGACAGGGTGAACGCGCCATAGGCCATCAGCACGACGCTGGCGATGATCACCAGCAGCCGGTTCGTCAGGCTGTTGTCGAGGAGCCACTTGAACATCAGCGCACCTGATTGATCAAGGTGGCGCCCTGGGTGGCCACGCGATCACCGGCCTTCAGGCCCGAGGTCACGGCGACGTTGACGCCGTCCAGCGGCTCGACCGTCACGGTGCGCGGCTCGAAACGCTCAGGCGCCGTCTTCACCCACACGATGGTCTGGTTGGCCGGGTTCTTCATCAGCGAGGACACCGGCACGGCAACGCCTTGCACCTTTTCCTTGCCCTGCACGAAGACGCGCACTGGCTGGCCGACGGCCAGCGACGACAGCACCTTGCCCTCGGCACGGAAGCCCAGCGGCAAGGCCTGCTCGCGCAGGCTGCGCGCGGCGCCGATGAAGGCGAGCGGCACGCGCTGGTTGCCCACCGCAAGGCTGGCGCTGCCGACGTTGCCGGCCAGCGCCGCATCGAAGGCCAGCGCCTCGATGCGCAGCCGCGCCGGATCGACGATCTCGAACAACAGCTCGCGCGCATCCACCACCTGGCCGGCGACGACATGCGCCGAGGCGATCACGCCCGAGACCGGCGCCACCAGCGCCTCGCGCGACGCGAGGCCGGTGCCGACGGCGGCGATGCGCTCGGCGAGGCTCTGCGCCTCGCTCTCGGCGGCCTCGATGTCCTTGCGGGGGACGGTGTCGGCCAGTTCCTTCAGGCGCGCGACGCGCTTGTCCGCCAAGGACTTCGCGGCCCGCAGTTCGGCCAGCTGCGCGGCCTGGTTCGAGCGTTCGATCGGCGCGGCCGACGGCACCACGTAGGCCAGCACCTCGCCCTTGCGCACCGCCTGGCCGGCGTTGGGCAGGCCGCGCGGGCCGGGTTCGATGCGGCCGGCGTTCAGCGGCTGCACCTTGCCGCCGGCGTTGGGGTCGATGACCACCTTGCCGTTCAGCTCGAACGAGCGCGGCAGCTCGGCGGCCTCGGTGAGCAGCGTGCGCACGCCGAGCTGGCGCTGCGCTGGCTTGGGCAGGAAGACGCTGCCGTCGGGCTGGCGCTGTGGGCCGTTGGCGTTCGGTGTGGCGGGGGCATCGCCATGGTCATGGCCCGGACCGGCGAGAGCCGGGCTTGACAGTGCCAGGGTCAGCGCGAGAGTCAGTGCCCCGGCGGCCGGGCGCGCCCAGCGGCGCGTCGAGAGGATGTTCGAAGTCATGCGACGGCTCCGGTGGTGCGCTGGCGGCCTGCGGCGATGCGGCGGCCGATGAGGATCAGGGCGATCAGGGCGGCCAGGGCGCCGGCGCCCCAGCCGGCGTACTCCTTCCACGAGTGCACATGCGCGGCCTCGTCGGCGTGCGCCTCCTCGTGCAGGTCGAGCTCGCCGGCCAGGAGGTCGATCTCCTGGCCGGCGGTGACGGTGGCCGTGATCGGCAGCACGCCCGGCTTGGGCTGGGCAGCGAGCACGACCTCGAAGACGTCCTCGTGCTTCTCGGCGTTGAGCTTGGTGCCGGCGATCTCGATCTCGATCTGTGCGTCGGTGACGGGCGCGTTGTCGGCCGTGCGGTCCAGGTACAGCGTGATTTGCTTGCCGTTCAGCACGCCGACCAGCTCGAAGGTCTCGGAGACCGCCGTGAAGCGGGGCAGCGCGGGGCCGGTGGACGTCGGGGCAGCGTCGCCGTGATCGTGGCCCTCGCCGGCGTGAACCAGCGGGGGCATCAGAAGGGCCGCGACTGTAGCGAGCGCGGCAAGGAGGGAAGAAGTTGTCATGGTGGGGATCTGAATGAAGAGGGTGTCGGTGGGGCTCACTGCGGCAGCAGCCCCAGCGCCTGGCGCCAGGCCGAGATCGCGGCGGCCAGTTCGATGCGGCCGCGCGCAGCCTGGCGCTCGGCCTCGGTGGCCTCCGCGTCGATGCGCAGGCGGGTCGGCAGGTCGGTCTCGCCGAGGCGGAAGGACTTCTCGAAGAAGCCGCGCGTCTCGCGCGCCAGGGTGGCGCGGCGCTCCGCAGCGGCGAGTTGGCTGCGTGCCGCCTGCACGCGCGCCGTGGCAGCCTCGCGTTCCGACTCCAGCCGCGCGCGGTCCAGCGCCAGCTGCGCCTGCGCTTCGGCCGCATCGGCGCGGGCGCTGGCCACGCGGGCGTCGTGCCGGGGCCCGGCGCCGAACGGGATGCGCACGGCCAGCGTGACCGTCTGGCCGTAGCGTTCGCCGCTCGCGCCGCGGTCGCGTGTCGTCGCGAGCGTCAGCTCCGGATTGGCGCGCGATTGCGTCGAGGCCAAGGCCGCGGCGCGCTCCGCGACGGTCGCCCGGTCCCTCAGTTCGGCCAGCGCAGGATGCGGCGGTGGCTCGGCGGCGGCCGGGGGCTCGGGCTCGGCCACGGCGCTCGCGGTGGCCACGGGCGCCCAGGTGCCACCCGCCAGCGACTTGAGCTGCTGCAGGGCCACCGTCGTCCCGGCCTCGGCCTGCGCCACGGCGGCTTCGGCCGCGGCCACGGCGCCGTCGGCCTGGTGCTGGTCGGCCCGTGCCAGTTCACCGGCCTTCGCGCGGCGCGCCACGTCGGCCGCGAGGCGGCGGGCGCTGTCGAGTTGCGCGCGGGCGATCTCGGCTTCGACGCCGGCGCGCTGCCAGTGCCACCAGGCCTCGCGCACCGAGGCGGCCAGGCGCAGACGCGCGGCCTCGGCCCGGCTGTCGAGGGCGGCGGCCTCGGCATCGGCGAGTGCGCTGGTGTGGCGTCGCTCGCCGGGCAGCCACAGCGGTACCGCGACGCCGACCTCGAGCTCCCGCGCGCCGTCGTTGCGCGTGAGGCGGTCGGTCTTGTGGCTGGCTTCGAGTGCCGGTGGCTCCGGCGTCCAGGCCTCGGCGGCCCGCCGTTGGGCTTGCACGGCGTCGCGGCGCGCCTGGAGGGCGATCGATTCGGGCTGGCGCGCCCAGGCGGCTTCGAAGAGGTCCTTGAGGCTCTGCGCGGCCGTCGTCTGCGCCGCGGCAGCGCCGGGCGCGAACTGCAGCCAAGCGGCGACGAGCGCCGCTGCCAAGCCGCCAAGCCGGGAGGCCTGGCGGGTCTGTCGATGTGTTCGTGTTCTCGGATGCATCCGATGCTCCAGTGCTGTGGGAAGGACACGGGAGACCGGCGAGCGGCGACCAGGCGGTCGCGCCGACCCGAGCGGAACTGCGCCCGGTGCGTCGGGGCAGCGCGCTCAGGCGCGGACGGGGTTCAGAAAGGGGAGAAGCCCGCCTCGCCGATCAGGCGAGGCACGCCCACTGGGGGCGTTCGGGCTGGGCCGGCAGGTGCTCGGCACTGGGTGCCTCGGCCAGCCCCGGCGGCGCACTGCCCACGGCGTACGTCTTCAGGCCGGCGGGAACGTCCAGCATGCCGGCGCAATGGCCATGGCAATGGCCGCAGTCGAAGTCGGCCGCGGTCGACGCCGAGCCGTCGGACTTGGCCTTGTCGCTGGCGCTGGCCCCATGCTGGTGATCGGCATGGTCGTGATGGCCGACATGGTCTGCCGAAGCGCCCGACTCGTGCATGCAGTAGTCGGCCACCGCCGCCCAGGAGAACTGGAGCGGCAGCAGGACCAGCAGCACGATCGCGAGCCAACGACGCATGGGGGCGGAGTGTAGCGGCTACAGGGTTGACGGTAACGGGACAGGGCCGTGGTCTGTCGTGACGCAGGTCACCAGCGGCCAGCGCGCACGCGTGCCACGGTGTCGTTCATCCAGTGCCGCACGGCATGCACGAACAGCCAGCGCTTCAGGCCGCCGAGGTTGGAGCCGTGTCGCGCGTAGAAGGCGTCGGGATCGTCGAAGGTGCCGAAGTCGTCGACGATGCCATCCTTCTGGATGAAGGTGTCTTGCCCGCGCCACTCCACGGGCGGGGCCGAGAGGTCCGGCGTGGCGGCCCCGTAGCCGCAGAAGCGCTTGGCGCCGGGGAAGCGGCGCTGCAGGCTGCCCAGGTAGTCGGCATCGAGGATGAAGCCTTCGAGGTTCACCCACCGACCCTCGAACCACACCTCGACCCAGCTGTGGATGATGCGTCGGGGCGCCAGGCGATACGCCAGGCCCGTGATCGCGCCGCGCTGCAGCGCCTTGTCGATCGTGAAGCCGTGGAAGCGGCACGGCACTCCGGCGGCACGGAGCAGCGCCATCAGCAGCGCGCTCTTGGTGTTGCACTGGCCGATGCCGTCGGCCAGCACGCGCGAGGCGGGCATCTCGTCGCCCTCGTTGTAGCCGAAGGCGATCTCGTTGCGCACGAAGTCGTAGATCGCGCCGATCCGATCGTGCAGCGGCAGCTCGCGCCAGCCGCGTGCAGCCACGAGGGCTTCGAGCGCAGGGGCCTGGTGGTCGAGGAGGCGCGTGGGCCGCAGGAGCGGGGAGAGGGCGTCGGACATGGCAGCGGGGCAGTTCGGTTGGCGTGCCGCCATTGAAGACCCTGAAGCCAGTTCAGAGTCAAGCAGCCGGGTGGCTGCCCGGAAGCGGGGGCGCAGCGCGCGGCGTCCGCGCCGCTCAGTGCGCCCCGTGCACGTGGCGCCGCTTCCCCGGCGGCGCCGGCCTGGCCGTGGCGGCGCGATCGAGGCCGCCCAGGATGCCGCACTCCGACACGGTGTGCGGCGCGCTGCAGCGTGCACGCAGTGCCTTCAGATCCTTCTCGAGCGCGCGCAGTTCGCGGATGCGCTGGGTGACATGGCCGATATGCGCATCCAGCAGCGCGTTGACCTCCCCGCAGTCCCGGGAAGGCGACTCGCGCAGCACTATCAGGGCGCGGACCTCGTCCAGTGCCATGTCGAGGTTGCGGCACTGGCGGATGAACGCCAGCCGCTCGACGTGTGCCGGCAGGTAGACCCGGTAGTTGTTGTCGGCCCTCGCGGGCGGCGGCAGCAGGCCTTCGCGCTCGTAGAAGCGGATGGTCTCCACCGGTGTGCCGGTGGCCTCCGCCAGTTCGCCGATCTTCATGGCAAGCCCTCGTCCGATTCCGCAAGCGCAGGAGCTTGACTCTATACCGGCTTCAGGGTTTGAAATGCAGGCATCGTTCAAGGGCCACACCTGTCATGAGCCACACATCCCCTGGGCACGGCGTTGCCGTGGCCAGCAACGAAGCCGGTTGCGGCGCCTGTTGTACATCAGCCCCTGCTGTGCCGGGAGACGCTTCGCCCCCGCGCGGGCGCAGCTTTCGCATCGCCAGCATGGACTGCGCGGCCGAGGAATCCGAGATCCGACGGGCGCTCGAACCCATCCAAGGCATCCGTGGCCTGCGGTTCCAGCTGGGCCGGCGTCAGCTGACGATCGATGCCGACGAGGCGGTGATGCCGCAGGCGCTCGAAGCGATCCGACGGGCCGGGTTCGACCCGCAGGCGGTCCAAGGCGCTTCGGAAGTGCAAGCGCATGCGCCGGGCCATGACCACCACCGCGGCCACGACCACGACGATCAGCAAGGTGCGTGGCCCAGGCTCGCCGGCGCGCTGCTGCTGGCCATCGGTGCCGAGCTCGTCGGCTACTTCGCGCCGGAGACGCTGGTGTGGCGGGGCGCCGGCCTGGCCGTGGCCGCCGTCGCCATCTGGCTGGCCGGCTTCGACGTCTACAAGAAGGGTCTGGCGGCGCTGCGCCGCGGCCGGCTCAACATCAACGCGCTGATGACGGTGGCGGTGACGGGCGCCTTCGTCATCGGCCAGTGGCCCGAAGCCGCGATGGTGATGGCGCTGTACGCCATCGCCGAGGCCATCGAGGCGCGTGCGGTCGACCGGGCGCGCAACGCGATCAAGGGTCTGCTCGCGCTGGCGCCCGAAGAGGCTTCGGTCCGGCAGCCCGACGGCAGCTGGGCCACGCAGCCGGTGGGCGAGGTGGCCGTGGGTGCGCTGCTGCGGGTGAAGCCGGGCGAGCGCGTGCCGATGGACGGCGTTGTCCGTTCCGGCCAGACCAGCATCAACCAGGCGCCGGTGACGGGCGAGAGCATCCCGGTCGACAAGGGCGCAGGCGATCCCGTCTTCGCGGGGACCATCAACGAGTCGGGCACCTTCGAGTTCGAGGTCACCGCAGCCGCCTCCAGTTCGACCCTCGCCCGGATCATCCATGCCGTCGAGGAAGCCCAGGCCACGCGCGCGCCGACGCAGGGCTTCGTCGACCGATTCGCGGCCGTCTACACGCCGGCCGTCTTCGTCATCGCGCTGGCGGTGGCGCTGCTCGGCCCGTGGATGCTTGGCTGGACCTGGCTGCAGGCGGTCTACAAGACGCTCGTGCTGCTCGTCATCGCCTGCCCGTGTGCGCTGGTGATCTCCACGCCGGTGACCATCGTCAGCGGCCTCGCGGCCGCCGCGCGGCGCGGCATCCTCATCAAGGGCGGCATCTACCTCGAGGAAGCCCGCAAGCTCAAGGCCATCGCCTTGGACAAGACCGGCACCATCACCGAGGGCAAGCCGCGGCTGGTGGACTGGAGCGTGGTGGACGCCGGCACGGATCCGGCAGTGGCCGAGCACATCGCGGTCGTGCTCGCCAGCCACTCCGACCACCCGGTCTCCAAGGCCATCGCGGCGGGGCTCAAGCCCAACAGCGTCGAGGCTTGGAACTTCACGGCACAGTCAGGTCGCGGGGTACAGGCGGAGGTCGATGGTGTGACCTACGTCCTGGGCAACCACCGGCTGATCGAGGAGCGCGGCCAGTGTTCCCCGGCGCTGGAGGCGCAGCTGAAGCGGCACGAAGAGGCGGGCCGCACGGTCACGCTGCTTGCCACGCCCGAGCAGGTCATCGCGCTGTTCGCCGTCGCCGACACCATCAAGCCCTCGTCGCGCGAAGCCGTGGCGTCGCTGCGGGCGCTGGGCATCACGCCGGTGATGCTGACCGGTGACAACCAGGCCACCGCCAGCGCCGTCGCCCACGAAGCCGGCATCGAGCAGGCGCGCGGCAACCTGCTGCCGGAGCACAAGCTCGAGGCGATCAAGGCGCTGCAGCGCGAGATGGGCCCGACGGCGATGACCGGCGACGGCATCAACGACGCGCCGGCGCTGGCGCAGGCCGACATCGGGGTTGCGATGGGCGCCGCCGGCACCGACACGGCGATGGAAGCGGCCGACGTCGTGGTGATGAACGACGACCTGCGGCGCATCGCGGAGACGGTCCGACTCTCCCGGTCGACCCACGCGGTGCTCTGGCAGAACATCGCGTTGGCGCTGGGCATCAAGGCGGTGTTCCTCGTGCTGGCCGTGTTCGGCAGCGCGACCATGTGGATGGCGGTGTTTGCCGACATGGGGGCGAGCCTGCTGGTCGTCGTCAACGGGCTGCGGCTGCTGCGCCAACGACCCGAGTGAAGGACCCGGGCCGGAACGGCACGAGCCACCGATCCGATGACCGCTCCGACGAGCGAGAAGGGCCGCTCGCGGGGCGCAAGCAGGTGCATATCGCTGCCGCGCGAAGGACTGCGGGTCGTGTCAGTCGGAGCGGCAATCGAGGTTGAAATCCGAGACCGAGGCGGGACGATGGTTCGTCGGAATCCCCCGACGCCCACCGAGGAACGCCGATGGCCTCTTCACCATCCCCCGATCCCCGGCCCGCCGTCGTGCTGCACGGCGGGCCCACCGCTCTGCCGACCCTGCTGGGTAACGGTACAAACGGAACGCCCCGCCTGCCCACGGGCGGCAAGATCCGCGCGGGCATCAAGGTCCTGACGCGGCGGGCTGCCGAGGTGCCGCGTGCGCAGGCGATCTACGAACAGGGCCTGAACCAGGGCCAGTCGTTCGACCAGATCGAGCGTGCGCTGGCCGAGGCCTGCCCTGAGCTCAAGAGCCCGCTCGTTCCGCGCAACGTGCCGTGGTTCACCGTGCGGACCCAGGACTTCCCGAACCCCGAACTGGCGACACAGATCCTCGGCCTCCATGGCGAGGACCGCGGCGAGGGCCGGCGCCTCTACCGCTTCCCGGTGGTGTTCCCGACCGATCGCTGGCAGAGCGTGATGCCGCATGAACTGGCCACCTGGGGTGCGCAGGACAAGCGCTTCTGGTCGGAGTATTCGACCGACGGACGATGGCGCCACTGCATGACGCACGCGCCGGTGCCGGTGGACGCGACCGGGCGCCGCACGGTGCGGCTGTTCGGCGGCCGCAAGGCGATTCCGCGCGAGGACAACGGCGGGCTGTGCCAGCCGGAGTCCTGCCCGGAGTACCAGCAGCGGCAGTGCAACCTCACCGGACGCTTCCTGTTCTTCATCCCCGGCATCCGCTCGATCAGCGCCTTCGAGCTGCACACGCGCAGCTTCTACGCGATGAATGCGGCGATCCGCACCTTCGAGACCGTGGCGTTCCTGCGGGGCGGCCGGCTCGCCGGATTCCTGGACCGCCAGGGCACGCCGTTCTACCTGACCAAGCGGCTGATGGAGGTGGCGCACATCGATGACCATGGGCGGCCTGTCCGGGTGCCGCAGTGGATCATCGAACTGGAAGCGCCGGTCGACGTGGCGACGCTGATGCGGGAGCAGGACGATCAGGACACCGTGCTCCTGCAGGCCGATGTTGCGGCCCGCGTGCTCCAGGGGCACCGGGAGGACGCTTCCTCGACGCCTGGGGAGGGGCCGGAGTCCGTCGACGAACCTGTGGCTACGAGCGACTCCACGGCAGACGGCATGCCGCCCACGCTGGAGCATGTGCTCGGGCGGCTGGCCGCGATGGGCGTGCCTGCGCAGACCTGGATGAGCTATGCGGCCACGCGCTGGGGTCCCGGGTGGAAGCTCAATCCGCAGGGGCGGCAGCGGGCCTTCGGCGAGCTGGAGCGCTTCCGGAACGATCCGAAGGGCTACGCGGACAAGGTCAACGCCGAACTGCAGCAGGTGGCATCGTGAGCGCGCCGGGACGACTGCCAGGCGGAACCGGTGCACACCGTGCGGAGGTGCCGTGCATCCCGGATGGGCATCTGCGAGCGCACGGTTCGCCCCGTCAGGCGCATCGCGTGGGGGTGGCGCATCTGTCCGACCTGCACTACGGGCCGCGCCACCTGGAGGAGGCCGATCGCTGCTTCTCGGCGGCCGTGGACCGCGCCATCGAACTCGCCGTCGACGTTGCCGTGATCTCCGGGGATGCCACCGATCACGCCCTGGACCTGCATGCGCCCGCAGCGTTGCGGCTGCTGGCGCAGGTGCGGCGGCTGGCCGATCATTGCCCGGTGCTGATGCTCCAGGGCACGTGGTCGCACGAGCCGCCCGGCACGCTGTCCGTGTTCAGGATGCTGGGAAGCCGCCATCGGGTCTTCGTCGCGGACCGGATCGGTCAGGTGGCGTTGATGGGCTGCGCATCGTCTCGGGACCTGTCGGCGACCGATGCGTCTGCTGCCGACCTTTGGACCGCATCCGAAGGCCCACGATTCGCGGAGGTGCCGCCTGGCGCCAGGGCACTGTTCACCTGCATCCCGTCGATCAACAAGGCGGCCGTCGCGGCAGCGGTCGGCGCCACCGCTGCCGCTGAGGCCCAGGGCGAGCGCCTGGCCCGGCTGCTGCAGGGCTACGCCGGCATCCACGGCGTAGCCCGTGCTGCCGGCGTGCCGACGCTCGCGGTGTCGCATGGCACGGTCTTCGGCTGCGTGACCGAGCACGGCGTGCCGATGGCCGGGTTCGACCACGAGTTCACCACCGGGGCGCTGTTCAGCACCGGCGCGCAGGCCACCTTGCTCGGCCACATCCATCGGCACCAGGCCTGGATGCAAGGGGAGGGCGACCGGCGCCAGTGCATCGCCTACGCCGGGTCGATCGGTCGCTTCCACCACGGTGAGCAGGGCGACAAGGGGTTCCTGCTGTGGGAACTCGGACCGGATGGAGTGGACTGTCGCCTCGAACCGACTCCTGCGAGACGGACGCTGGACATCGTGTTCGAAGGCCGGCCCGACCTGGACCAGTTGCGAGAGGCGGTTCGGGCGCAGGAACTGGCCGGCGTCAGCGTGCGGGTCCGATGGACCGTGGCCGACGAGGACCGGCACGAGGTGGACCGCGGTGCCATCGAGCATGCCCTGTCCGGCGCCGCCGATGTCCGGCTCGAAGGGCGGATCGTGCCCGTGGTGCGCACCCGCGCGCCCGGCATCTCGCAGCTCGTCAGCCTGACCGACAAGGTCAGGGCCTGGGCCACGGCGACGGACGTCCACGCGGCGCCGCTGCTGGAGTGCCTGGAGCGGGTGACGACGACCGAACCCGAGGACATCGTCGCGGAGGCCCTGGCGCCGCGTCCCGACGAAGGTTCGGGAGCTGCTGCTTAGCGCAAGCGGCCGCTGGTTTGCAGAAAGTGGGCGCTTTGCCTGCGCCCAACCTGACCCGCTGACGACCCTAGGCAGTCACTTGGTGTCTGGAGAACCAGACCTTCGTCAAGTGACCCATCGCCCCGATCGTTGCCGCTGGCGAGTCGCATTTGCGAGCCATGAACAGCGCTGTCATGGCATCGACGCGGCCAAGGCACTATCGAGATCTCGCCACAGATCCTCCGCATCCTCGATGCCGACACTGAGGCGCAGCAGCGAAGGCGGCAGATGACCCTGACCCGGGATCGCCGCTCGTCGTTCCATCGTCGACTCGACAGCTCCCAAGCTGGTCGCGTGCCGAATCAGACCCGTGCGTCGGCATACGGCGTCGGCTGCCGCAGCGCCCCCGCGGACATCGAACGAAATGATCGTCCCGTAGCCCTTGAGCACACGCCTCGCCGTCGCATGGGTTGGGTGTGACTCCAGCCCCGGATAGCGGACCAACTCGACCGCCGGGTGCACAGCCAGTCGCTCGGCCAACGCCATCGCCGACTGCTGGGACCGCTCCAGCCGCAGCGCCATCGTCCGTGCGCCGCGCACCGCCAGGAAGGACTCCAGCGTGCCTGGCGTCGCGCCTCTCAGTTCGCGCGACTTCTTCAGTGCGTGCCAGAACGCTTCGTCGCTTGTCGTCGCCACGCCGGCGAGCAGGTCGGAGTGTCCGCCGATGAACTTGGTCGCCGACTGCAGCGACACCGTCGCGCCAAAGTCAAGCGGTCGCTGATTCAGCGGCGTGGCGAACGTGTTGTCGACGGCCACCACAGCGCCCGGCTTGCGAGGCGCGGCGCAGATCGCCTCCAGATCCGCCACACCCAGCAGCGGGTTCGACGGCGACTCCAGCCAGACGAGGTCGGCCGAGCGGCAAGCGTCGACCCATCCCGGCGTGTCGTGAAGGGCGACGCGCCGCACCGACCAGCGGCCGCGTTCAGCGCCGGCCGCCACCAGACCGGCGACACCCTGGTAGCAGTCGTCGGGCAGCACCACCGCCGCGCCGGCGTGGAGTTGGTCGAAGACGGCGGCAATGGCCGCCATGCCTGAGGCGAAGGCCACCGCCCGCCCCGACTCCAGGCCGCCGACGAGTTCTTCCAGTGCTTCCCAGGTCGGCGTTCCATCGTCGCGCGAATACTCTCGCTTGCCGCCGATGATGAAGTTCGACGCGGGCACGAGCGGCACGTTCAGGGACGCGCCAGGCTCCGAGGAGCGGCCGGCCGTGACGAGCCAGGAGTTGGGGTGAAGATGGGTGGGGTGTGGGTTCATGCTCTGTTCTCTCGGCGGCGACTTGAAACTTACGGATGCATCAGGCGCTGGCCAACTTCAGTCCGACGATGCCGGCGACGATGAGGCCCAGGCTCGCCAGCCGCCCGGCCGTGGCCGGCTCTGCGAACAGCACCATGCCGAGGATCGCCGTGCCGACGGCACCTACACCGACCCACACCGCGTACGACGTCCCGACCGGCAGCGTCTTCATCGCCACGCCGAGCAGCGCGACGCTGAGCACCATGGCCCCGATCGTGAACACGCTCGGCCACAGTCGCGTGAAGCCCTCGGTGTACTTCAAGCCGATGGCCCAGCCCACTTCGAGCAGGCCCGCGATGATGAGCAACAGCCACGCCATGGGCGCATCTCCTTCCTTCTCGTTCAGTCCTGCCCGGCGGTCGACGCCGGGCCTGAAGCGTGGGCGAGAGGGTGGGCAATGCCACCATCGCCATAGCTTCGCAGCACCTGCGCGATGGTGATGTGATAACCCCGGATCCAGCGGCTCTGCAGGTTCTTGGCGGCGCGGTGCTGTGGATGCTCGACGAGCTGCTGCAGGGCCTCCAGCGTCTGCCAGTAGTACACGGTCGAGATCAGTCCGGTTGCCGGGTTCTCCCAGGCTTCCTCGCCCAGATATCCGGGAATCGCCTTGGCGATCTCGGCGATCGCCTGGTCGCGGCGATGGAACTCGTCGTCGTAGTCGCCCTTGGCGAAGGTGAAGGTCGCGCTGTACACCGGTGGGTCCTTTCAAGCGTCCGGCTTGGCAGTGTCCCGCATGGCTTGCGCGAGGCCGGTTTTGCCGACCGACTCCAGGCCCCGGATGGCGCCTTCACGATCCTCTGTCCGATGGTGCTGGTTCAGCTTGCGCTTGCCCTCCAGGCGGGTGAGGCGGATCTCGAGTCCGACGATGTTGCCAAGTTGCATGGCGAGATAGTCGGCGGGTGCGTCACCCATCTTCCACGGCACGGTCTGATCGGCCTCGTGCTTGCGGGTCAGCCGGGCGACGACGCCTCTGACGAACTTCTCGTCGTCGCGGATGTGGATCGTGCCGTGCGCGTGCACCACCTCGTAGTTCCAGGTCGGCACGAAGCGATGCGTCTCCTGCTTGCCCGGGTACCAGTTCGGCGAGATGTAGCCTTGAACGCCGCGGAAGACGACGAGGACCTTGGCGCCGTCCTCGATCTCGCGCCAGACCGGGTTGTTGCGCGCGACGTGCGCAATCAACGTGCCGTGCTCGCCTTGATCAGCGTCGAGCAGGAACGGCAGGTGGTCGGCTTCCATGCCGGTACCCGTGTTGCGCACCATCATGCCCAGCGAGTTCTCGCGAACGATGCGGTGCAGTTCTTCGATACGAGGCTCGACAAATTGGCTGGGAAGGTACATGGCGGGTCCGACAGGTTCAGCGACTGGGTTGTTGCATCGTGACGCCCGCACTGTGCACCGAAGCCGGCCTTGCGAAAATAGCCAGTTCTCGTCAATCTCGCTGGACCAGTTTTCTGATGCCCCCCGATCTTGACCGTCGACGCGGACTCAGCCGCGCGCTGTACGAGGAGATCCGAGCCCGCATCGCGGACGGCACCTACGCGCCCGGCGTGCCGTTGCCGTCTTCGCGCGCCATGGCGGCCGAGCGGGGCCTGTCGCGCGGCACTGTGACGCTGGTCTACGAGCAACTGGCGGCCGATGGCTTTATCGACACGCGGCCCGGCGCCACGAGCCGGGTGGCCGCAGGCGCATCGGCCGCGCTTCATCGCACGGCCGGCAGACGTAAGCAGCGCAGCGACGCGGGTCGGCCGGCGGGGAGGCTGTCAGCGGTCGGCCGCCGTATCGCGGCCATGCACATCCGTGATGCCGGTCCGACGGCGCCCGCAGAAATCGACTTCGTCTACGGCCCGCTGGCCGGTGGCGACTTCCCGACCCAGACCTGGCTCAAGGCGCTTCGGACGGTCGAGCGGCAACGCGTGCATCGGCTGGAGTACGAGGACCCACGCGGCAACCTCGGACTGCGCCGCGCCCTGCAGACGCATCTGAGCCGGACCAAGGGCGTGGCCTGCAGCGCCGACCAGCTCATGATCGTCAGCGGCTCGCAGCAGGCGCTGGACCTGTGCGCCAAGCTGCTGGTCGATCCCGGAGATGGTGTGGTCGTGGAGAACCCCGGCTACCGGATGGCGCACCACGCGTTCGAAGCCTGCGGAGCCAAGCTGCTCGGTGTCGACGTCGACGACCATGGACTGCAAACCGACGCGCTCGCTGCGCTCGGTCCTGCGTGCGTGGCCTACGTCACTCCCACCCATCAGTTTCCGCTTGGGTCCTTCCTGACGGTGGCCCGGCGACGCGCCTTGCTGGCCTGGGCTGCCGCGAGGCATGCGTGGATCATCGAAGACGACTACGACAGCGAGTACCGCTACTCGGTGCGGCCGGAGGAGACCCTGCTGTCGCTGGACCATCGCGGCTGCGTGATCCACGTCGGCACCTTCTCCAAGACGCTGTCGCCGCAACTTCGGCTCGGCTACATGGTGCTGCCGCCGAGCCTGGTGGAGATCTTCGTGGCCGCCAAGCGCGTGGTCGATCGACACGCCGCCACGGCCGCGCAACGGGCGTTGGCGCTGCTGCTGGAAGACGGCAGCTACGACCGCCATGTCCGTCGCATGCGGCGGCTGCAACAGGCCCGGCAGCGCGCACTGACCGACGCGCTCGAATGGCACATGGGGGATCGCGTTCGGATCCAGGGCGCGGCCAGCGGCCTGCATCTCCTGGCGTGGATTCCCGGGCTGCCGGCGAGCGCCGAGTCGGCGCTGGTGCAGGCGGCACGTGAGCGTGGGGTGCGGGTGTATCCCGTCGGACCGCTGTACCTGCCCACGTGTGCCCGGTCACGACCAACGATCCCGCGTCCCGCGGGACTTGTCATGGGCTATGCGCTGCTCAGCACTGAAGCGATAGAGGGGGGCGTGCGACGCCTCAAGACGGCCATGACCGCCGTGGAAGGTTGAGTCAAGAAGCGAATCGCCAAGGCTCGACGGATGACTGCTGTCCTGCGCTGGCGCAAGTGTCTGCTCCTGGTCGTCTGTGTGAGTCAGTTCGCCCGATTCGATTGCGCGGGCCCGGATCGTCAGCGATCACTCGGCGCATAGACCTTGATTCCGGGAGTCTGAGGGGCAATCTGCTCGGATTCCCAATCCAGAACAGGACGCATCATGCAACCTCTCTCACTCAGGCTCCGGGGCTTCCGGGGCATCCGCGACGGCCTCGGGCTGGAAGAGCTGACCCTCGATCTGGAGCGGCTGGCCGATGGTGCTGGGCTGGTCGCCATCGCCGGCGCCAACGGCCGCGGAAAGTCCACGGTGATGGACAACCTGCACCCCTTATGTTGAATTCGCTGCGTCAACAATCGTCCAACACGCGGCGTTTCACTTGTTTCACTGCCTCTGCAGGGTGGTTATCAACGGGCACGACAACTTGCCCCGCATCGAGCAGCAGTCGCGGACGAGGACGGCCAGCGCCGACTCGATCCGGCGCAGGTCTTTCAGCTTCTTGCGCACATCGCCGAGCTTTGCTTCGGCGAGCTGTCTCGCCTCGTCACAGTGCGTGCCGTCGTCCAGTTTCAGCAAGCCCGCAACCTCGTCGAGGCTGAAGCCAAGGCGCTGTGCGGCCTTCACGAACCGCACCCGCGCCACGTCCTTCGCCTCATAGCGCCGAATGCGGCCGTAGGGCTTGTCCGGCTCGGGTAGCAGCGCGCGGCGCTGGTAGAAGCGCACGGTCTCCACGTTGACCCCGGCCGCCTTGGCGACGGCCCCGATCGTCAGTCCCTGCTGATCGCTGTCCATCCCGCTTGACTCCGTACATGAGTACGGAAATAAGCTTACGCCATCGTGTCCCCGACACACCGAGGAAAGTGCATGACGGAATCGCAGACCGGGCGTGGTGCGCTCTTCGCCGGCGGACTGGCCGCGTTCCTCGCGTCAACCTGCTGCCTGGGCCCGCTCGTGCTGGTGGCCCTGGGCTTCAGCGGCGCGTGGATCGGCAACCTAACGGCGCTGGAGCCCTATCGCCCGTTCTTCATCGGCGCTGCGCTTGTCGCCATGTATTTCGCGTGGCGTCGCATCTATCGACCGGTGCAGCAGTGCAAGCCGGGCGAGGTGTGCGCGATCCCCCAGGTGCGGTCCACCTACAAGGCCGTCTTCTGGTTCGTGGCCGTGCTGGTGCTGATCGCGCTGGCCTTCCCCTATGTCCTTCCGCTGTTCTACTGACCAGGAGTGCTCCATGAAGAAGCTGATCTTGATCGCGGCCCTCGCCATGTCCGGCGCGGCCGGTGTCCAGGCAGCGCCGCAGACCGTGACGCTGGACGTGCCGGGCATGACCTGCGCGGCGTGTCCGATCACGGTGAAGAAGGCGATCTCGAAGGTCGACGGCGTGAGCAAGGTCGACGTGAGCTACGAGAAGCGCCAGGCCATCGTGACCTTCGACGATGCCAAGGCCAACGTGCAGAAGCTGACCGCGGCGACCGAGAACGCGGGCTATCCGTCCACCGTCAAGCGCTGAAGCCGCAGCGATCGAGGAGGACAATATGAGCGTCATGACGCGGGTCGCGGACAAGGCCGGAGCGCTGGGCAGCATCGTCTCGGCGATGGGTTGCGGGGCTTGCTTCCCGGCCCTGGCCAGCCTTGGCGCAGCACTCGGGCTCGGCTTCTTGAGCCAGTTCGAGGCCGTGTTCGTCACCGTGCTGCTGCCGCTGTTCGCGGCGCTGGCGCTGCTGGCCAACGCGCTGGGCTGGTTCAACCACCGCCAGTGGCACCGCAGCGTGCTGGGCATGGTCGGCCCCGCCATCGTGCTGGTCGCCAGCTTCACCGTGGCCGAGAAGCTTCTCTACGTGGGCCTCGCGACGATGGTCGCGGTGTCGGTGTGGGACTTCGTCTCGCCGGCGAACCGGCGCTGCGGTCCGGATGGCTGCGCAGTCCCGCCCAAGCACGCCTGAAGCCTTCACGCTGCGACTCCACCAGAAAGGCATTCCGATGACCGAACTCGCGATCAGCGGCATGACCTGCGAGTCGTGCGCCGCGCACGTTCGCCAGGCCCTGGAGAAGGTGCCTGGTGTGCGTTCGGCGCAAGTGTCCTACCCCAACGGAACGGCGCGCCTCACCCTTGCGACTGACACACCCGTGGCGGAGCTCGTGTCGGCCGTGGCCGCCGCCGGATATCGCGCTCGCGTGCCCGAGGCTGCCTCCGGTCCGTCGCGCGACGGATTCCTCGATAGGGCACGCAGTTGGCTTGGCAGTGGCCAGAAGGAGCGCAGCGGCGGCGATGCGTCGCACGTTGCCGTCATCGGCAGCGGCGGCGCCGCAATGGCCGCGGCGCTCAAGGCGGTCGAACGCGGTGCGCGGGTCACGCTCATCGAACGCGGCACGATCGGCGGCACCTGCGTCAACGTCGGCTGCGTGCCGTCCAAGATCTTGATCCGCGCCGCGCACGTCGCGCACCTGCGGCGACGCAGCCCGTTCGACGCTGGCGTCTCCGCTGCCGAGCCGATCATCCTGCGCGACCGGCTGCTCGCGCAGCAGCAGGCGCGGGTGGACGAACTGCGCCACGGTAAGTACGAGAGCATCCTGCAGGGCACACCGGCCATCACGGTCGTGCACGGCACGGCGCGCTTCACGGATGCCCACTCGTTGACGGTGACCCTACGCGACGGCGGCGAGCGGGTCGTGCCGTTCGACCGCTGTCTGGTGGCTACCGGTGCCAGCGCGGCGGTGCCGGCGATCCCTGGCCTCGCAGACACGCCGTTCTGGACCTCGACCGAGGCGCTGGCCAGCAGCGAGACGTCGCCGCGGCTGGTTGTGATCGGTTCGTCCGTCGTCGCAGTGGAACTCGCTCAGGCCTTCGCGCGCCTGGGCAGCCAGGTCACGATCCTCGCGCGCAACAAGCTGTTCTTCCGCGAGGACCCAGCCATCGGCGAGGTACTCACCGCCGCGTTCCGCGAGGAAGGCATCGAGGTGCTCGAGCAGACGCAAGCCAGCCGCGTCGCTCATGCTGGCGGCGAATTCGTGGTGATGACGAACCACGGGGTACTGCGCGCCGACCGGCTGCTGGTGGCCACGGGACGCACGCCGAACACGGGCGCGCTCAACCTCGAAGGCGCCGGCGTGAAGGTGGACGGTCGGGGCGCCATCGTGGTCGACGGCCACATGCGCACCAGCGCACCGAACATCTATGCCGCAGGCGACTGCACCGATCAGCCCCAGTTCGTGTACGTCGCGGCCGCCGCAGGCACGCGGGCGGCGATCAACATGGCTGGCGGCAATGCAGCACTGGACCTGCGCGCGATGCCGGCTGTCGTGTTCACCGATCCGCAGATCGCGACGGTTGGTCTCAGCGAGGCCGAAGCGCACCAGGGGCGGATCGAGACCGACAGCCGCACGTTGACGCTCGACAACGTGCCGCGCGCGCTGGTCAACTTCGACACGCGCGGCTTCATCAAGCTCGTGGCCGAAGCGGGCACCGGCCGGCTGCTGGGCGTGCAGGCGGTCGCCGCCGAAGCCGGCGAGGTCATCCAGACCGCCGCCATTGCCATCCGTGCCGGCATGAGCGTGCACGACCTCGCCAACCAGTTGTTCCCGTACCTGACGATGGTCGAAGCCCTGAAGCTCGCGGCGCAGACCTTCACCAAGGACGTGAAGCAACTGTCGTGCTGCGCCGGCTGAGCTCAGCGGGACTTGAACAAGGAACGTCGCGGAGCATCGCCACCTGCGGCAAAGCTCGTGAACGGTCGTCCCTGACAACCGTTGAAGGCGCCGTCGGCCATGAGAGCCTGATCGGAGATCAACTCCGAGGCATCCCATGCAGCCGCTCCGACTCACCCTCAAAGGCTTCCGCGGCATCCGCGACGGCCTGGGCCGCGACGAAATCACCCTCGACCTCGAGCGCCTGGCGGACGGCGCCAACCTGATCGCCATCGTCGGCGCCAACGGCAGCGGCAAGTCGACGATCATGGACTGCCTCACGCCCTTCATGGGACTGCCAAGCCGGGTCGCGTTGGCCGGTGCGGGCGGCTTCTCCTACTACGACCACGTCTACCTGCCCGAGAGCGTGAAGGACCTGACCTGGGCGCACGAGGGCCGATGCTATCGGTCGCAGATCGTCATCCGCCTCAACGGCCGCCGCCGCACCGAGGCGTTCCTGCACACGCTCGACGATGCCGGATGCTGGCGGCCGGTGCAACTCGATGACGGTATGCAGTCCGACGGCCGGGTGGAGACGTACACGCGCTGCGTCGAGAGCCTCTGCGGCAGTGCCGAGACGTTCTTCACCTCGGTGTTCGCCGCACAAGGCAAACGGCAGCTCAGCACCTATCGCAACGCTGAAATCAAGACGCTGCTGGCCGACCTGCTCGGGCAGGAGGAGATCCAGGAACTGGGCCAGAAGGCCGCAGAAATCGTCCGCCTGCTGAAAGCGGGACTGGCAACCCAGCGTCAGGAACTGGCCGGGCTCGACGCGGAGGATCAGCGCCTCGACGCGGTGCGCCGAAAACTCGACGGCGCCGACGATCGTGTGTCGGCGGCCGAGCGCGCGAAGACGGCGGCACAGGCCGCCCTGGAGGCCGCCCAGGCGCGGCACGCCCGCGTGGTGGTCGAACGCGAGCAGTCGCAGGCTACCGATGCCCGGCGGGCACAGCTCGTGGCCGAACGGCAAGCCGCGCTGGCAAGCGCGACTCAGGCGCTGCGCGCGCTCGATGCTCAGGAACAGGCCGAGCAGCAGCGGCTGGAACGCCTCGATCAGCGGGTCGCCAGCCGATTGCAGCAGGAACGACAGCGGCGGCGGGCCTTGGGCCAGTCCCGGCAGCGATGCCTGGTGGTGCTTGCCGAGGCCGGCGCGGTGCGGCACGCCGAAAGGCGCCTGCCGCTGGCGCAACGCGTGCAGACGCAGCGCAGTGCACGCACGCAGGCGTGCCGCGAGCAGGTTCATCAGCTGACGCAGTGCCAGGGGGCGGTACGTCTTGCAGAGCAGCGCGTCGCCGGCATCGAACGGGACGCGGGTCGGGCCGTGCTGAAGGCCGAGGAACTGGCGCGCCGGTTCGGATTGACCGGCGAGGTGCCTTGCGCCGGCACGGACCTGCAGGGGCGTTGCAAGCTGCTGGGTGATGCGCGCGAGGCGCAGGCGCTGATCCCGAACGCCCAGGCGCAGGTCGCTCGGCTGGCCGGCGAGAAGTCCGAGGCGAAACGGGAGCTCACCGACGCACGCCAGCGCTACGAGGCACTGGCCGGCGCGCCGCAGGCCCTGGCGCAGGCCGAGTTCCACGAGACCGTCGCACGCGAGCGGGTGAACCGCTTGTCCGTGATGTGCTCGAAGGCCCAGGCGTGCGCGCAGGCGCAGGCGACCTTGGTCGAGGTCGAGCGGGAGCTGCAGGCGCTGGGGCCCGAGGTGGGTGACGGTGCCGCCGCCGAGACCGCCGACGAGCGCGCGGAGCGCCAACAGATCGCCGCAGCGCGGGCGGCGATCGGGCAACAACGGGATCTTCAGACCACGCACTCCGGCGCGGCGCTGGCGCGCCTGGATCAAGCGCTCGGGTCGCTGCCTCCCGCCTTCGACGAGCAGCAGGTCGCGCAGGCTGCGCGGGCACTGGGCGCCGCGCGGGAAGCGCTCGCCGCAGCCGAGCAGTCGATGCTCACGGCGGTGCGCGAGGCGCAGACGCTCGACGAGGTCGCCAAGCAAGAGGGCGTGCTGGATGAACGTCGCGAACGCCTGCGCGCGCATTGCGCCCGCGTCGAGGATGAACTGGGCAACTGGAGCCTCTTCGCGCGCTGCATGAGCAACGACGGGCTGATCGCGCTGGCGATCGACGACGCGGGGCCTGCGCTGTCGGCACTGGGGAACGACCTGCTGCTGGCCTGCTACGGACCGCGCTTCACGGTGTCCATCCACACCTTGCTGGAAACGTCCAAGGGCGAGCAGAAGGAGGGCTTCGACATCGTCGTGCACGACGGCGACACCGGCGACAGCAAGAGCGTCAGCATGATGAGCGGCGGCGAGCGGACCTTGGTGGAGCTGTGCCTGACCCGGGCGATCGCGTTGTACCTTGCCCGCAACACCGGGCGCCGCTACACGACGCTGTTCACCGACGAAGCAGACGGCGCACTGGATCCGCAGCGCAAACGCATGTTCATGGCGATGAAGCGGGAAGTGCTGCGCCTGGGCGGCTACGAGCGCGAGTTCTTCATCTCGCAGACCCCCGAGCTGACGGCGATGGCGGACGCCGTGATCGACATCGACGCGCTGAGGGCGGACGGGTGCGATGCGGATCGGTGCGTGTCGCTGGCGTAGCCGATGGCGTCGCAGCGGCATCGATCACTGCGGCCCGGGCCCTGGCGTGCGCAGACGCGCTGCGCCGGCGTGCCCACCGACGCTCCACAGGTAGGCATGATCGAGAATCGGTTCGCATCCCGGATCGCTTCGGGCGAGTCGTTCCAGGGCACACAGCAGTTGGTCGGCTACGCCACGGTGCCCATCGATCACGGCCAGCTTGAAGAGCCGCAACAGTCCTCGCGCGAGCACGAGGTTCGATCCGAGGTCGCAGTTCATCGCAGACCTCCATACGGGACACCACTGCCCCATTGCTTGCAGCGTAGACCTTGTCCCCGTGTCAAGGTCAACTCCGGTTCCCGGGTGAGCGCTGCAATGGGATCACCTGGGGCCTGTGGATCCGGCGCAGGTCGGCCAACTCCCGATCGCGCCGCTCGAGCTGCAGCCGCGTCTCTTGCCAAGCCGCGAAGTAGTGGTCGACCAGCGCGGCCAGCTTGGCGAGGTGTTCGCGCAGTTCGCGATTCTCCCGGCGCAACTGGGCGGCGACGCGCTTCGCAGCCTCGGGCCGATCGCGGTGGCGGCTCTGGGCGTCGTGCAGCGCCAGCAGCACGTCGCGGTGGTACCGGTAAAGCGCGTTGCGCGAGATGCCGGCCGACTCACAAAGCGCCTTGGCGGTCAGCTCGCGCGGCGACAGGCCGGCGCCGTGCTGGCGAACCATCTCCGCCAGGGCGTCATGCAGGCGCTGGGCAGCAGGCGGTTCTGCGGAGCTGACGGGCGTCTTCCTAGGCATGATCAGTCTCCTCGGCTGTGTCCGAGCCGAGCGCGCGCAGCAGGCCACGGGCCTCGTTCATGCGCGCGCGGACGATGCGCAACGTCTGCAGCGGCAGGGCGGGTTCGTTGAGAAGCCTCTCGCTGCGTCGCACCTGTTCGAGCCAGTACGGCCGGTGCTGCGCCGAGACGACGAAGTTCTGGCAGCGCGCGCAGGTCGAGGGCTCGCGCCGGGCTGGATTGGGCCCGGTCGCGTTGCCGAGGCAGGCGCTGTGTTCCTCGCGGTAGACGCAGTAGCCCCAGTCGCACACGCCGAGCACCAAGCCGGCGTCGACGAGCAAGCGGGCGTAG
Organism: Rubrivivax albus; assembly: GCF_004016515.1. Taxonomy (GTDB): domain Bacteria; phylum Pseudomonadota; class Gammaproteobacteria; order Burkholderiales; family Burkholderiaceae_C; genus Rubrivivax; species Rubrivivax albus. The sequence goes on along the minus strand of NZ_SACT01000005.1, from coordinate 258,980 downwards.
CTCCTGAGGTCCTGCTTCATGCGGCTGCCCCGAAAGCGCGGGCGCTTGGCGACGATCTCGGCGCCCGCGCGCCCGCCGAGCCCGGGCGCCGCCAGCATGTGCTCCCACGCGGCGACGGACTGGTTGAGGATCTCGGCGTCGATCTCCTGGTTGAGCCGATAGTCGCTGCCGACGTAACCGTGGTCGGTCTGCGCGCGCTCGCGGTGGCCAAGATGCTGAGCCAGCGCGAAGAGGCAGCTGCGGTCGCGCAGCGCGGCAAACCTGGCGAAGGTCTTGCGCCCCTGATGCGTCGTCAGCCTCCAGGGCTTGTCGAGGTGCGACAGGCCGAGCGCGGCGCCGAAGCGCCGCAGCAGATGGCTGACGCGCGGGGCCGACGCGATCTCCAGCAGTTCGGGCTGCACCTCGTGCCACTCCCACGCGCCGTTGCCACGGCGCAGGCGCAGCCACAGTTCCGGGCGAGCCGTGAGGGCGCGATGCGGCTCGGACAGCGCCTCGAGCACCGAGATCGCCTGGACGGCCACGGGCGGTGCGACCCATTCATGGGGACAGCCATCGTAGCCGGGCTGGCGCTTGAAGATGCTGCCGACGATCACGCTCACGGTGCGCCGGCCGCATCGCCGACCAGCCGCCGCACGCAGCCGGCATGAAGGTGGAGGATCTCGCTGACACGCGGACCGACCATGTAGGAGAGGACCACGAAGCACGCCGCGTAGAGCATGTCGATGCGCCGCACGAGTTCGGACACCGACGTCACCGGCCGCTCGACGCCCGACGTACCCTCGCGTGCCCGACGCAGCGCCCTCGTTGCCCGGCCGACAGGTGCTGAGCTGTGGGGCGGCGCGGCTGCGCTCGCCATCACGCGCCGATAGGTCTCTCGGGCTTGCAGGACATGCGCCGCGTCGTGCGTCACGATCTTGACGGCGGCCTGCAGCAACACCACCGAGACAGTGTCCGGCGTGTACGGCCACGGCCGGCGCAGTCCTTCCCGGGCGCCAGCGGCTTCGTGATGGTTGCTCCCCGGGAACGGGTCGAACGAAAGACCGTCGCCGAGTTCGGCGCGACAGCGGTAGAGGTAGTTGAACAAGGCGAGGTGCCGCTGCACCGTTGAGGCGGCGCGTGTCGAGTGCCTGGACGTCGGAGACACCGACAGCCGGTGCTGGAACTGCAGCAGCGCCGGCCGATCGAGGTCGGCAAAGCGCCTGAGGCCTTCCAGGTCCATCCAGCGCACCAGCAGGCGCAGCGTGTGGAAGAAGTTCAGGACGGAACTCGGCCGCAGCGGCAGTCCCGTGTACAGCGAGCGGCCGCGTATGAGGGCGATCAGCCGCTTGCTGGTTTGCAGCAGCGGGGCATGGCGCGCGTCGGTGAAACTGCAGCCATCCTCGACCGAAAAGTCCCAGTGCAGGCGCACGGGCAGCCTCTCTTCGAGCGCATTGGTGGGCGCAAGGATCCAGGTCGAATCCTCCCAGCGCGAGTTCTTCAGGAACCATGGGCGATCGTCAGAGGTGCCGAGCGTAGTGCCGGCCGAAGTTCTCAGCGCGCTGGATCGCCGTGGTTGCATGGCGCGACCTCACCGCAGGTCAGGCAGCGGGGGAAGCTGCGCCTGCAGCCTCTGGCCGGCGTCGAGCTCGCGGGAGCCGAAGCGCGGGAGGATGTCTTCCTCCAGGATCCTCAGCTGCGGGGCATAGAGTACTTCCCAACGAGCCGGGTACAGGGTCGCCGCAGCGGCGCGCAGGTGATCGCGCGCCTGAAGCAAGCGCGCCAGCGACATCGGGTCGGGCGTGATGACGGCGTTCGGGCAGGTGAAGCAGCCCATGAAGTTCACGCAGAGGTCGCCCTGCCGAGTACCGGGTGCGATGCCCGCGAATGGATCCTTGCAGTCGAAGCCGAACAGCGTGACACCGCGGCCGCGTGGGGGAGGCGATGGTTCAGGCGCAGCGTCGCACCGCGTCTGGCTCGGACCCGACCGCCCTTCGATGTGCTCGATGAATGCACCCTGAAGATCCGCGATGCGCGAGCGGTTCTGTGCTTCGACCAGGGGCGTTTGCACGTAACGAACCGTCGTGGCGACGCTGGCGTGGTTCGCAACGGCCTTGGTGCGCAGCAGGTCACCGCTGGCGCGGTAGAAGCAGCTCAGCACGCTCGGCCGGATGCTCGCCGGAGCGAAGTGCGGCAAGCCATGGCGATCGCAGAACGCGCCGAGCTGATGGTGGACCGTGATGATCGACATCGCGTTGACCGTGAATTGCCCCTTGAACACGAAGAGCCGGTTGCGCTGCGGGGGAGGGGTCAGCGGGATCAGCCGTTCGTTCCAGGCCAGGATGTCCCGTACCAGGGCCGGCGGCCCGAATGCGTCGGCGCGGTCAAAGGTCCGGCGCTGGATGCGCGACGCGCGAGCCTTGAACCACACCAGCAACTCGCGGTCATCGAGCAAGGGCAGGGGCTGCAGGCAGTCGCGAGTGAGGTCGGCGATGGCTTCGGGGTTGCCGGCCGTGTGGATCAGGATCGCCAGGTAGTACGGCAGCAGCGAAACCGCGCGCGGGTACAGGAGGGGAGCCAGTTGCTTGGCGCCGCCGTAGCGGCGAACGGCCTTCTGCAGCCAGAAATTGCCGCTGGCCTGGGTCGTGCGCCAGTCCGGAATGATTCCTCCGTGGCGTTGATCGATCTGTTCGAGGATCCAGCCGAGAGTGCCGGGCTTGTCTGCGTCGGCGGCGCGTTGACGGGCAGCCGATTCGCGGGCCGTGCGCATCTGGGCGATCTCATCCTCACAGGCCTGGAGGATGGCGCGCAGCTGCCGACCGGAAAGCGTCGAGCGCGATGCCCGCGCGGCGGCCTTGTTGGGGAACGGCGAGAAGGGGTAATCGATGCTGGTGATCAAGTCGGGCCGACACCGCTCAAGCCATCGCAGCAGCTGGCGCAATGCCCCATAGACGGCGGCCTGCGTGGTGAGGGCCCAGATCCTGCCGTCGGCACAGCGTTGCGCGTTGAGCCACTCGATGTAGCGAACCAGCATCGCGCGGTCCAGGTCGGCGACCGATCTGAGGGACTGCGATTCGGCGGCGAACCGGGCGAAGGGCAGTATCGACTTCCAGTACGAGGCGATGCTGCGATCCGAATGGCCCCCGATATGGCCCCAGAAGGCCTGGGCGAGCGCCAGGCGCACGTCGGCTGGCAGCGGCAACGACGAGAAGTCGATGAGCGTGTGGCGAACCAGGCGAGCCGCGTCGTGGCGCGCCGGCTGTGGCGCGTGCCCCGTTCCGGCCTGCGGTCTGGTGGCCAGGGTCCGCGGAATCGGCGGGCGCCGTGAACTCACGGCTCTGCGCTGCCCGCGAGCAGCGTGTCCAGCACGTCCTTGAGGACGCAGGCGTCGACGGCGACGGCACGCAGGTACCGGTCGGTGGTCTCGATGTGCTCGTGCCCGAGCAGGATCTTCACCACGAGCAGTGGATTGACCTTGGCGCCCTCGCTGGCCAAGTACTCGAGCCGGGCCAGCAGCATGCATGCGAAGGTCGCGCGAAGCAGATGCGTCGTCGCCTTGAAGCCGCAGGCCAGGCCGGCCCGGCTGACGGCGCGCTGGTAGGCGTTCTTGCTCACCGGTGCGCCGCGGGCGTTGACGAACAACGCCGGGTGGTGGGCGGCGCGTCCCCTGCGTCGCGCGCGCTTGAGCCACGCGAAGCGAAGCCCCGAGATGTAGCCATCGGTCTCGTCGAGCAGGCTGGCCGGTGCAATCACGTAGCCCGGCTTGCGGCCCTTGCGCGTGATCTCGATGGTGTGATGCGCCGTGAGCGGGGTGGGGCGGCCGTTGATGTCGTCGACGCCGAGCCGCAGGAGTTCGCTGATCCGCAGCCCGGTGTACAGCTGCCAGCGGGCCATCAGATCGTACGGCGGGGCGAGATAGGCGAGCAGTTCGCGAGCCTGCCCGGAGACCAGCGGGCGGGGCAGCGGTTCGTATTGCCGCAGTACGAAGATGCTGCGCTCGGTGTCCGCAGCGTAGCGCGTCCGGATCGGCGAGTACCGCCTCGACACAGCGAAGTCGCGGGTCTTGTCCGCGAGCGCCGATTCGCTCAGCCAATGCGCGCGGACCGCCCAAGCATAGAACCGCAGCACGCCGCGAACCCGGTGGTTGATGGTCGTCGTCCGGTACGCACGTCCGGTGTGCGGACTGGGCTGCGACATCATGCGGTTGCGATAGGCAACCAGGTCGACAGCATCCGCCTTGTGCCAAGGGATGTCGTTCTGCTCGAGCGTGTCGAACCAGTCGTAGAGGATCTCGGTATAGGTTCTGAGCGTGTCGGCGGTGTGCGCGCGCTGGATCGCGTGCTCATGCAGGAAGGCGACCGCGGGCTCGATCAACTGCCACTGCTTCGTGAAAAGAAGCGGGAAACCGGCAGGACGCGGCTCGCGAAGCGAAGTCGCCAAAGCCTGTGCTGCAAGCTGCGCCAAGGGTTCCGGCAGGTCTGCCGGACTCGGCAGCGAAGCCTTGCGGACTATCTGGACCACGGCGCTCTTACCTCGCGGTAAAGCGCTTCACAGCGTCGACGAACGACACGCCGAGCAAGTGCATCGCCAGGTCGATGGCTCCGCCGCCACCGGCGTGCGCGCGTGTGTCGTACCACTTGACGCCCGTGGTCAGGATCTCGAACTCGCCGCGTGCCGTGCTGGCGTGCCAGCGGCGGCTGTGCTCATCCTTGAGGGGCTGATAGGTCGAATCGGGCTTGACGTGGGTGGCTAGCAGCGCGAGCGCGTCGCTGGCCGGCATCTGACGAAGCCGTGTCAACGTCGAGGCACTGAACGACCTGCGAGATCGGCGCGCAACCATCATGTCGAACCCCCGCTGAAGCTGCTGAAAACGCGGGACGCACCGGGCTACTCGCCTCTGAAAGAGGCTTGGGCTCCTCGGGCATGAACAACTGTAGGTCGTGGCGTCGAGCGAGCCAACTCTGTTGACACTCGCGAATGCAACCTAACATCCCTACCTGACCATGCCGTCGCGGGCGGCGCAGGCCGGACCGGGCGGATTCTCGTACTACGACCAGGTCTGTCTGCCCGAGAACGAGAAGGACCTGCACTGGGCGCACGCCGGGCGCTGCTACCGCTCGCAGGTGGTCATCCGCATGAACGGCCGCACCGGGAGCCGCCGCAGGACCGAGGCCTACCTGCTGACGCTGGATGACGCCGGCACGTGGTCTCCCGCCGCGCTGCCAGACGGCACCGTCTCCGACGGCAAGGTCGAGACCTATGCGCGATGCGTCGAGGCCATTTGCGGGCCGGCGGACACCTTCTTCACCTCGGTCTTCTCGGCGCAAGGGAAGCGGCAGCTCAGCACCTACCGCAACGGCGAGATCAAGGCCCTGCTGGCCGATCTGCTGGGGCAGGAGGACATCCGCGCGCTCGGTCAGAAGGCCGGCGAGACGGCGCGGCAGCTGAAGGCGGCGCTGGCGGCGTTGCGCGCCGAGGGAGCCGCGTTCGATGCCGAGCGCCAGCGATTGGAGGATGACGCCCGTCGATGGCACGGCGCGGACGAGAGGGTCAAGGCGGCGCACGCCAGCCGGCAGGCAGCCCATGAAGAACTGGAAGCTGCGCGAACGCACGAGGCGTCATTGATGGCCCTGCAGGAGCAGGCGAAGGCCATCGAGAGCCGGCGAGCGCAGTTGGTGGAGGAACTGGCGGGCGCCCGTGCCGAGGGTGATCGCACCCTGCAGGACCTGCGCACGCAGGACCGGGAGGCAACGGAGCAACTCGCACGGCTCGACGGTCGTGTGGCGCAGCGTGTCGCGCAGGCCAGGGCGCAGCGCGAACGACTGGAGGCCCGCATCCGGTCCCTGCATCGGGTGCTGGCGGACGAGGGCGCGGTGGCTCGAGCCGGCCGCCGTCTGCCGCTGGCGACAGAGGTGGTGCGTCGCCGCGAGGACCGCGTGCTGGCGCTTCGCGATGCCGTCCAGGACCTTGCGCGTCGTCGCGATGCCGTCGCAGGGCTCGGGCAGCGGCTGGCATCGCTCGAGCGCGAGGTGGGCCAGGCCGCGCTCCAGACGGAGGACCTGAGTCGCCGACTGGCCCTGAGTAACCGCGTGCCGTGCAGCGGCATGCCCATGCAGGGCCAATGCACCCTGCTGTCGGACGCACGCGAAGCGGCCGCGCTGGCGCCGAGCGCCCAGCAGCGCATCCGTCAACTCGCTGCGGAGCGGGACAGTCTTCGGCTTGAACTGCAAGCCCTGCAAGAGGTGGTCAGCCTCAACGTCGGCGCACCGCAGAGCCTGAGCCGGGCCGAGTGCCAGTCGAGGCGAGCCCTGGCCCGTCAGACGGCCTATGCCGCCTTGGCTGCGCGCGGGGCGGAGATGCTCCAGGCGCGCGCGGGTCTTGTCGAAGCGGAGGACGAACTGGCCGCTCTTCTTCCCGCTCCAGACTCCTCGGCCGGGGCGGGCATCGCGATCGACACCGACTCCGAAGCGGCCGAGCGCCGGCAGATCATCGCCAGCCGGATGCGCGTTGCCGAGCGTGTCTCGCTGCTGGAGGCTCAGACACAGGCGGCCATCCAGCGACTCCAGACCGCGATCGATGCACTGCCGTCGCCGCCGGATGCTGCGGGGCTCGCACATGCTCGAGCCCAGGTGGAGCGCTGGCATGGTGTGCTGGATGAGGCGGAGCGCTTGCATCTGGCTGCCGTCCGCGACGCGCAGGCGCTTGCCGCCCTGTCGGCCCAGATGGAGGAGCATGGCCGGCGGCGCGACGCAGCCGCGGCCCGCACGGCACGGGTGGAGCAGGAACTCGCCAAGTGGCTGCTGTTCGCCCGCTGCATGGGCAACGATGGCCTGATCGCGCTGGCCATCGACGATGCGGGGCCGACCTTGTCCGGTCTGGTGAACGACCTGCTGCTGGCCTGCTATGGCCAGCGCTTCACGGTGGCCATCGAAACCTTGCAGGAGACGGCCAAGGGCGAGCAGCGCGAGGGCTTCGACATCCGGGTCTACGACGCAGAGTCGGGCGAGGACAAGAGCGTCACGGCGATGAGCGGAGGCGAACGGGTCTGGATCAACGAGTGCCTGGTGCGGGCCGTGGCGCTGTACCTGGCGCAGAACGCCGGCCGGCGCTACGACACCCTGTTCTCCGACGAGACCGATGGACCGCTGGACCCGGAACGCAAGCGCATGTTCATGGCGATGAAGCGGCGGGTGCTGGAACTGGGTGGCTACGCGCGAGAGTTCTTTGTGTCGCAGACGCCGGAGCTGACGGGGATGGCGGATGCGTTGATCGACCTGGAGGCGATGTCCGTGGAAGGATGTTCTACGTGATCGACAGTCAACGCATCGCGGTGGGGGATGTCCTGAGAAGTGTTCTTATCAGGACGCTATTTGGTGAATCGAAAATTGTGACGCGGGACTTCGAGGTCACTCGGGGAGGGCTGTCGCACGGCGTTCGGATCCTTGGCGCTGCCCATCGACCGGCGTGAAGGCGACTGCTAGGTGTTGGATGGCCGAACGCCAGCCCAAATCGCCGCGCACCGTCTGCAGCGAGGTGGACAACGGCAGCGCCCGAGGCAGACGACGCTTGCAGCGGCGCTGGATCTGGATCCAGTTCACGCCGGGAATCGCCGATCGACTGAACGCCGGGTGAATGGTCTGCGGCGATCAGCGTTGCTCTTGGGCCCTGGTCACCGGCCACAGCGGACCGAGGGCGTCCAGCGAGTTCTTGAGCAGAAGGCCAAGCTCCGTGTCACCCTCCATCATCAGCACGCGATCGAAGAACAAGCGATCAGGATCGTCCAGGCCGCGAGCCAGCCGCCACCAGCCTGAGGTCCGGGAGGCGATGCGCAGCGCCGCCACCGCCTGCTCGCCGGCTGCTGAGAAGCCCCACGGGCCCGCGCAAAGCCTCACGCGCACGCCCAGGTCGGTGATTTCCAGTGCCACGACGCGACCCGCCAACCCGTCACGCAACTCGGGCGGGAAGCGCGGCCACAACGCCCCGTTGATGGCCGCGGCCACCAGTGCCGATGGCGGCGCGCTGGGCAATTGGGTGATGCCCCCGGCCAGCTTGGCGATCGCGCGCGCCAGCAAGGGTGGCGGTGGTGCCAAGCGGTCCAAGTGGGCAGCGACCGCAGCGACCCGGGCGGACAACCACCGCGGTGGTCGGCGAATGGAGATCATGCGTCGACTCCCGCCACTTCCGCCTGGACCGCGTTCATGCCCGCGCCGCCGAAGGCGTACCCGGTCACGAGTGGATGAGGGACGCCGGCTTCGGCCCAGCCGGCCAGTCGTCCCTCGGCCGGCTGGTCGCCGTTCAAGACAGCGTCGAAGTCCTCGATCACTTTCGTGAAGCCGGATGACTGCGGCGACAGCCGCACGCGGGTAGCCCCGCAGGATGCCAGCGCCGCGTCATGCTCCAGCAGGTTGTGCACGCCGGCCGATTGAATCTGGGTGCCGTTGAGCACCAGGAATGACTGGCCTTCGGTACTGCGGACCAGGCGGCCATCAGGATCGTCCATGCAGGGGTAGCCGCACTGATCCTTGGGAACGCTGGCATGGCGCGCAGTGAAGCAACGCGCCGAGAACGACAGCGGCAATCGGCCAAATGCCCACACCTCGGTGACTATGGCACCGCCGTCGGGTCCACGCACGGGCCGTCCCGCCGGGTTGATATGAGCGACCGCAGCGAGCGACAGCTCCAGTGGCGGCACCCAGCGCAGCACGCCCAGATCGGCATGTTCGCGCAGCGCGGCCTGGCTGTAGACGTTGACGTGCGGACCCAGCACCAGCGGCACGCGGCCGTGCAGCAAGGCCAGTGCCGACGCATCGCCGGCCTCCACGGCATGGCAGGCAAGATGGGCGTGGCGCTCGATCAGGCGCAGATCGGCCTCGGTTTCCACCAGCGCCTGCGTGGCCAGGATGACCTGCTTGCCGGCCTGGGTGAGCTCGCGCGCCAGCGCCAGCCAGTCGTCCAGGCGCAACTCGCGGCGGCGCGCGCACACCACTTCGCCCAGGACCACGCAGTCGGCGGGCGATTCGGCGATCTCGGCGTAGAAGTCCAACAGGCGTGCACGCGACCAGAGGTACAGCACGGGGCCTACGGTCAGGCCGAAGCGTCTGGACTTCGATTCGGATAGAAGGGGCAGCGCCGGGGCCTGAGCGACGGACGTGTCGCGAGTAGCGTGGTGAGGGGCATCCATGGGCGGTTCCTTTATCGCCAGGGGCGCTCGAACGCACCCAGCGTGGTCTGCGCCCCTTCCGCATGGCGCGACAGCGCCTGGGTCCATGCCGGCTGGGGCTGGAAAGTCTGGCTTTGCGCGGCGGCAGCGCAGGCAGCGTCGATCGCCGCGCGCCAGGTACGTGTGACATCGCCCACATAGGCGGCGCTGCGCTGACGGCCCTCGATCTTGAAAGCGCGCACGCCCATGGCGATGAGCTGCGGCAGGATCGCCATGGTGTTGAGGCTCGTGGGTTCTTCCAGCGCATGCGAGCGTTGGCCATCCACATCGAATCGACCCTTGCACAACGTGGGGTAGCCGCGCGGCTCATCCGGGGAGTAGTGGTCGATCAGCACACCGCCCAGCCTGGCGCGCACGCCGTCGGCCCCCTCTTGCCATCGCACGGCGGCCGCCGGCGAGCAAACTCCGGCCGTGTTGGGTGACTGTCCGGTGGCATAGGACGACAGCGCGCAGCGGCCCTCGACCATCACGCACAGGCTGCCGAAGGCGAAGACCTCGATTTCCACTGAGGTTCGTTCGATGATCTTGGCGATCTGATCCGCTGCCACAACACGTGGCAGCACGGCCCGCTGCACACCGTAGCGCTGGCGGTAGAACTCAATGGCCGCATGGCTGGTGGCCGAGGCCTGCACCGATAGGTGCAGGCGCAGGCTCGGCAGATGACGCACGCAGTGGCCCATCACCGCGGTGTCGGCCACGATCAGCGCGTCGGCACCCAGCTCGGCGGCCTTGTCGGCCGCGGCGAACCAGGGCTCGGGGCTGCGCGCGTCGGCAAAGGTGTTCAGCGCCATCAGCACCTGCGCGCCACGCCGATGTGCGTAGGCGATGCCTTCGCGGATCTGTGTCTCGTCGAAGTTCAGGCCGGCGAAGTTGCGGGCGTTGGTCGCGTCCTTCAGGCCCAGATAGACGGCATTGGCGCCGGCATCCACGGCCACGGTGAGGGCACGCAGGCTGCCGGCTGGGCAGACAAGTTGGGGGCTTGAGGGCAGGTTGGTGTGCGTGGCCAGCATGGGAGAAGGGGCCGGTGCGCGACGCTGGCCTCGGAATGGCAGGCAAAACGGAGGAGTCTGGAAACGCGCGGCAAGTATGGTCTTGCGCTAACGCAAAGAGATATCCAGAGTCCACAGGCTGAGATCGCCCAAGAGCATGTGCTGGATCAAATCCACTTCGACTGATCGCCAAGGACACTACATATAGCGTTTTTGTCCAGTACCAAACACTATAGGTAGCGCATGCAGCATCAACTCCAGGTGAACCCGTTCGCGCCTGTGGCGGTCATCAAGCGCGAAGGCCAGAGCGCGCCGTTCCAAGTCAGCAAGATCGCCGACGCGCTGGCGCGCGCGGGTGTCGCCACTGGCGAGTTCGGCGCCGCGCGTGCGCAGGACCTGGCACAACAGGTCACCGCGCGGCTGGCCGGCCGCGTGGCGCACATCGAGCGCATCCAGGACGAAGCCGAGGCCGTGCTGATCGAGTCCGGCCATCTCGAAACGGCGCGTGCCTACATCGCCTACCGCGAGCAGCACCGCCTGTTGCGTGCCGACCGCGGCTGCATGGTCGATGTGGGTCGATCGGTCAACGAATATCTGGCCCGCGAGGACTGGCGCGTCAACGCCAACGCCAATCAGGGCTATTCGCTGGGCGGGCTGATCTTGAACGTGGCCGGCAAGGTGACGGCTAACTACTGGCTGGAGCATGTGTACCCGCCGGCCGTGGGGCAGGCCCACCGCGAGGCCGACCTTCACCTCCACGACCTCGACATGCTTTCGGGCTATTGCGCCGGCTGGTCGTTGCGAACGCTGCTGCACGAGGGCTTGAATGGGATCCCGGGCAAAGTGGACTCGGCGCAGCCCAAACACCTGTCGAGCGCGATCGGGCAGATCGTCAACTTCCTGGGCACGCTGCAGAACGAATGGGCCGGCGCCCAGGCCTTCAGCTCCTTCGACACCTACCTGGCGCCCTACGTACGCGTCGACGCGCTGGGCTACGAACAGGTGCGCCAGTGCCTGCAGGAGCTGGTGCACAACCTCAACGTGCCCTCGCGATGGGGGACCCAGACGCCCTTCACCAATCTCACCTTTGACTGGACGTGCCCGGAAGACCTGCGCGAGCAGGTGCCTGTGATCGCCGGGCGCGAGATGCCCTTTTCCTATGGCGACCTGCAGGCCGAGATGGACCTGATCAACCGCGCCTACATCGACGTGATGTGCGCCGGCGATGCCAAGGGCCGAGCCTTCACCTTTCCCATCCCCACCTACAACATCACACGCGACTTCGACTGGGAGCATCCCAACTGCGACGCGCTGTTCGAGATGACGGCGCGCTACGGCCTGCCGTACTTCCAGAACTTCCTCAACAGCGACCTGCAGCCGCACATGGTGCGCAGCATGTGCTGCCGGCTGCAGCTCGACCTGCGCGAACTGCTCAAGCGTGGCAACGGCCTGTTCGGCTCGGCCGAGCAGACCGGCTCGGTCGGTGTCGTCACGCTCAACGGGGCCCGCCTGGGCTACCTGTATGCCGGCGACGAGGCCGCGCTGCTGGCGCGTACCGACGAGCTGCTGGACCTGGCGCGCGACAGCCTCGAGACCAAGCGCAAGGTGATCCAGGGCTACATCGACGGTGGCCTGTACCCCTACACCAAGCGCTACCTCGGCACGCTGCGCAATCACTTCTCGACCATCGGCGTGAACGGCGTCAACGAGATGATCCGCAACTTCAGCGGCGGCACCGAGAACATCACAACGCCGTGGGGCGAAGCGTTCGCGCTGCGCTGGCTGCAGCACATCCGCGTGCGTATGACGGAGTTCCAGGAGGGCACCGGCCACCTCTTCAACCTGGAGGCCACGCCGGCCGAGGGCACGACCTATCGCTTCGCCAAGGAGGACCGGCGGCGCTACCCTGGCATCCTGCAGGCCGGAAGCGAGCAGCAGCCCTACTACACCAACTCCACCCAGCTGCCGGTGGGCTTCACCAGCGATCCGTTCGAGGCACTGGCTCGCCAGGAGCCGCTACAGCGCCTGTACACCGGCGGCACGGTGCTGCACCTCTACCTGGGTGAGCGCTTGCCGGATGCCCAGGCCTGCCGCAGCCTGGTGCGGCGTGCGCTGGAGAACTTCCGCCTGCCCTACATCACCGTCACGCCCACGTTCTCCATCTGCCCGGTTCACGGCTACCTGTCGGGCGAACACCAATTCTGTCCGCAGTGCGACGAGCTGGCGTTGCAGCGCAAGCGCAGCGCGCAAGCCGATGCGGCCGTCACCTGAGTCCAGGCCCCCGGCGCAGGGTGCGCCGGGGGCCCGCTCCATGCATCAAACCAGCCCTTGAAAGGAACTTCATGAGCCACAGCCAGACCCCCATCCACCATCCGGAACTCGCCATCCACGAGCGCCAGCCCTGCGAGGTCTGGACCCGCGTGATGGGCTACCACCGGCCGGTGGCCTCGTTCAACATCGGCAAGCAAGGCGAGCATGCCGAGCGCCTGAGCTTCGTGGCCACGGACTGCGCCATGGTGACCGAGGATCTTGCCGAGGCCTCGCAGCAGCTTCCGGCCTGCGCCTGAGTGTCATCCATGGTGGTCGCCGATGCCTTGTCGGTGGGCGGCTTCGAGCCTTTCTCTACGCAGGACTGGCCGGGCCGTTTGGCGGCCGTCGTCTTCGTGCAAGGCTGTCCCTGGCGCTGCAGCTACTGTCACAACCCGGGTTTGCAGTCTCAGTGCGCGCCCCAGGCCGGGCTTCGCTGGGCTGACTTGCGTGCGCGCTGGCAGGACCGCATCGGCCTGCTCGACGGACTGGTGTTCAGCGGCGGTGAACCTACGCTCGACCCGGCGCTGCCCTCGGCCCTGGCCGAAGTGCGTGAGGTAGGCTTGGCCACGGCACTGCACACGGCTGGCGTGTCGGCCGCGCACTTGAGCCGCGTGCTGCCGCTGCTGGACTGGGTGGCGCTGGACATCAAGGCCGCGCCACCCCAACTGCCGGGGCTGACGGGCGCGCCGGGCAGCGTGCGGGAAACCGCGCGGGCGCTGCAGCTGGTGCAGCAGTCAGGCGTGGCGTACGAACTGCGCACCACATGGCATCCGCGGTGGCTGCCCGAGCCTGCGCTGCTGATGCTGGCCGATTGGCTATCGTCGCACGGCGTGCAGCGCTGGGTGTTGCAGGCGGGACGCCCGCCCGGCGGCGGCCCGGCCGCGGCGCTCGCCGCGTCATGGCGCGAGGCGCTGAAGGCACGTGTCCCGCAACTCAGCCTCCGTTGATCGTCGGGCCGCACACGGCCTGCGACGTCGACCGACACTTCTCGGCCGTCAACGCTTCTCGATTGCGGCAATGATCGGTGATTGGGACAAACGCGAGCGGACTCTGGGCGGTTGGCCCAGCCAGCGGCCATGCCGCAGCAGCCAGACCGCGGTCACGAAGCTCCAGGCCACGGCGGCAGCAGGCAGCCAAACCGAAGCGGCCTGCGGCCAGAGCAAGGCGCAAAGTCGGGCGAGCACGGCGGTCTGAAGCACCACATAGAGCACGCGGGCGACACCGTCGATCGCGCGGGCGATTCCCTGGTGCGCGGCGCTCACGCGTGTCGCCATGGTCAGCAATGTGCCACCTAGGTAACCCATGCCCAAGGCGTGCAGGCCGGCGAGTTCGAGCCGCCTGGCACTCTCATCGGACAACGCAGGGACCGCCGCAGCCGTCAACAGAAGCAACGCCAGCAGCCACCACAAGGCCGCGCCGAAAAGCATCCTCAGCATGGGCGTGCGCATCGCGGGGTGTCCCACCCAGCGAAGTGTGAGGCCAGCACTGGCGACGCACACGACGGCCAGATGGCCGAAGCCAACGAACCGCAGCCACGGGGGCAGCGGGGCCATGATGGGCAACAACGCGCAGACCGCCTGGACAGGGACGAGCGATACCAGCAGCCACAGCGGCCAATGGGGCCAACCTCGATCCAGCGCCGGCCACAGGCCGTCGCCGAGGAAGGGAAGCATGCGATGCGAGGCTGCCACGAAGACCAGGACGGGTCCGCACCACAACCCGGCGTGTGCCAGAGGCTGCAGCCACTCCACGCAACCGGTGGCCAAGGCCAGCGCTGCGGCCAGGAGTGTCAGCGTCATGGCTGCCATGGCAATGGTGATCAGAGCGACGTGCACGCGCTCTCCGGGGCGACCCGTTCGCAGCAGGGCCAGCACCCGTTCGACCAGGAGCGACTGGCCAATCGCAGCCGCGAGCAACATGGCCGCAACGGCTCGAGCGTTCACCCCGGCAAGTGGCAGCGCCAGCAGCCAGCCTGCCGAAAACAATCCCACTCCCACGCGAAGCTGGCGCGTGTCGATGGGGATGGTATGTAGCCACCGCGGACCTGCGGTGAACACGAAGCCGGCCACGAACAAGGGCATGGTGCCCAGGCTGAACCAGAGTCCGTGCCACGCCACCGAGGGCACCATGTGCTGAGAATCGCCGGCGCGTGGTCCAGCGAGCAACTCGGCGGCCCACCAGCCGGCGCTGACCGCCCATTGCACGCCGGCCCAGAAGAAGCACAGCCGATGGGGCGAGCTGAGCAGCCGTTGGGCACGCCAGCTTGACGCGCGTGTCGACTCGGCTGCAGCGGCCTCAGGGGGCGGAAGACTCATTCAGCAGACGCCAGACCCACCTCGGCCAGCCAGCGCCGCCAGGCCAGAGCCGCCTGCCGAGCCAGTGTGCCGGACCGGGCCGCCGTCTCGGCGCGCAACGCGGGCACGTCGACGCCGGTCTGGGCAAGTTCCAGCGCGTGGCCGACCAGCCAGCGCTCGAACGTGGCACCGTCCAGTTCGGGATGGCATTGCAGGCCCAGCACATGCTGCTGCCACCGGTAGGCCTGATGGCGGTACGAGCCCGTGCTGGCCAGCAGCTGAGCGCCTTCGGGCAGGTCGAAGGTGTCGCCGTGCCAGTGCAGCATCGAGGTCAACTCGCCGTCCAGCGGAGCCAGGGCCGAAGCGCGCCCTGCGGCGCTCAGCTGCAGCGGCGTCCAGCCGAGTTCCTTCGACGGGCGGGGGTACACGCGAGCGCCCAGCGCGGCGGCGATCAGCTGGGCCCCCAGGCAGATGCCGAGCGTGGGCCGACCGGCCAGCAGGCGCGTTCGCAGCCACGCGATCTCGTGCGCGAGCCAGGGGTAGGCGGCGACCTCGTAGACACCGATGGGGCCGCCCAGCACCACGACCAGGCCCGCGGCGGGATCGACGTGGGCCAGCTCCGGGCTCCAGCCGTCCAGATAGCGGGGTGCCATGCCGGCGTGGTCCAAGACGGGCGCGAGGGTGCCGAGGTCCTCGAATGCGACGTGCTGGATGGCGAGGCTGCTTGTCACGATGAAACCGGCTCCTGAGGCCTGGGGGCTGAGAACGTCATGGCCCCGCCGCCCGCCGCGTCCGGCCCAGAAACTCCGAAACCAGCCCAAAAAACGCCGCTCACCAGGCCGCTACCGCGATCGCGAAGAACATGCGCGGAACGGCATCGAGAAACCCGATCCCCATCACCTCGATCATGCGCTTCGTCCTCGCAGCGTACATGCTGAGCGGGAACACCACGCCCCAGTAGAGCGTGCACAGCGCAGCGGAAGGCGTCGGTAGGCATGGCACCACTGCCCCGTGCCCGTGGTGAAGTGTCGTGGGAGTGACTCGCCATGTTTCAACGACGCCGGCTCAGGTCGACTTGACCGTCTGAAGTGAGGACTGCGAGCGGTACAAGGCGGCCATCAGGTCCGACTGGGTCACCATGCCAGAAAGCCGGCGCTCCGCGTCGACGACGGGCAAGTGGTGCATGCCCTCGTCGGACAGCCTGGGCACCAGCTCGACCACCGCGTCTTCTTCTGTCACGGTGTGCACGGGGCTGGTCATGATCTGCCCGACGACCTCGGCCTTGTCGGAGTAGTCCCCCGGCGTGGGCGCCAGCAGCTTGCGGATACGCTGCCCCAGGCTCAGGTGATCGCGCGGGTCCAGCCGGGCGTGCTTGAGGAAGTCCACCAGTGTGACGACGCCGATCACCCGGCGGGCACGGTCCACCACGGGCAGCGCCCGGATGCGGTGGCGGTGGAGCAAGGTCCAGGCCTCCTGAAGCGGAGTGGCGAATTCCACCGTGACCAGATCGCGCGACATGATGTCGGCGCAGCGCACCTTGCCGAACTGCCGCTCCCAGGCCAGCCCCTGGGCGTGCCGCAACACCTGCTCCAGCGACTGGCTGTCGATGTCGAAGAGTTCGTTGAAGCTGCGCAACGCGGCGTCCAGGTCTTCGATGGTCATGCCGATGCGGTCCTGCGGCGCTGCGTCTGTCGTGCGATGGCGGTTGGCGTGGACCACCGGATGCGGCGCCACGTGGTTGTGGGTCAGACGCCGCCACAGCAGCGCACAGGCGACGAGCACCACCGAGTTCACCGCAATCGGCGTCAGCGCAAAGCCGTAACCCAGGTTGTGCACCGTCGCGCCACCGACTACCGCCGTGATGGCCACCGCGCCTGCGGGGGGATGCACGCAGCGCAAGGGAAACATCAGCGCCAGTGCCAGGCCTCCGGCCAGCGCTGCGGACAGGGGCGAGGCACCCAAGGTGCGAAAGATGAACACACCCACCAGCGCGGCCATGAGGTTGCCCACCACCACCGGCCAGGGCTGCGCCAGCGGGCTGCTGGGAACGGCGAACAGCAGCACGGCCGAGGCGCCCATCGGCGCGCCGAGCCAGACCGAGTCGGCACCCCACGCCCACCAGCTCAGGCCGCCTGTGAGCAGCAGCCCAAGCGCGGCGCCGGTGACGTCACGCGTTCGTTCGCGTGCATCGACGGTCTGCCGCTGGAAGCCCAGCCATAGCAGCCCTCGGCTGTTTTCCAGCAGATTCTTCATCGTCGCGCAGGGAGTCAGGATGGTCCAGACGCGTGACCATCCCGCGAAAGTTGTCCGGGCCCCCATTGGACCCGATCCATGATCATTGACTTCGCGATGGCGATGCCGGATCTCAACCCGCCCGCAGCCGTCGCGTCGTCGGTCACGTACTCCGCCGACTGCTCATGAGGGGCGTTGGCGGGTGCATGGACCACCACAAGCACGTAGCTTCCAGAACCATCGGCAAAGGTTCTGGCCCTGACCTCGAAAACGCAGCCCGCATGGGCCGACTGTGCGTACGCATGCTGGGGCAGGTCCGACGCGAGGCGCTCGTCTGTGCGGCGGCTCATTGCTCGAGGGGGGGCTCGATCCTTGCCACAGCACCCTGCACAGGGACAGTCTCGGCGCCAGCGCCTGCTGGCGGCTGCGGGTGGGTTCCCCAACTCTCCCAGTCCGCCCCGAAGAGTTCGGACGGATGAAGAGTGGCCACGCTCCCGTTCCCGCACATCATCGAATCGGCCGCACAGTACCGGTCGCATCCCCAGCAGATTCGCTCAGGATGCGCAGGCTTCACCGGGAACCGCTTGCTCATCGCGCGGCCGCTACCCTTGCCGTGCAAGCGAACTGTCGAACTGCGGGAACAGCACTGTGTTCTCCAGTTGAATATGCTTCTGCAGGTCTTCGGCAAAAGTCTTCGTTGCCGTGCAGAGCCGAACCCATGTTCTGCAGGCGCCCGCCGGCGGCGTGGCTTGCCGCGTCAGTGCCATCAGCTGCGTCAGCCGGTGGGCGTGTTCCTCATGCTCCGACATCATCACGCAGATGGGGTGGGTCACGAAGGAGCTTCCGCCTCGCGCCAGCATCGGAAAGAGCACGCCTTCTTCCTTGGCCATGTGATCCAGCAATTCCGAGTGCATCTGCTGCAGAAGCACTGTCAGACCCCGCGGCACGTCCGGATGATCCGCATGGACGGATTCCACCTTGGTTGCCAGCTCGATCAGTTCGGGCAGCTGCTGACGGTGGACCTCGTGGAAGCGCTGCAGGATGTACTCGATCAGCGCCGAAGGCTCGGTGGGTTCTGTCTTGCCGGCCGCGCCGCCGGGTTCGGGTGTGCCGCCTTCAGAGAAGCGCGACTCGACTCGCTCGATGTTCTGACGATGGGCCTGCAGCATCGCCTCCAGGTCTGCGCGTGCTTGCGGGACATCCAGCCGGGGGAGCAAGGCTTCGAGCTTTCGCACGACCCAGGCTTGACCCCGATTGAGGAACTTCAGCCGATCGTCGACGTCAGGGATCGCCATCGCCTTGCCATGGAAGGCGCCCGTTGCGCTCGAAGGCGTGGCGCCGAGGGACTTGATCGTCCGCATCAGCATGCCGCACCAGTGCACTTCGTCCTTGTGAATGTCGGCCACCAGGGCGGCCAGCTCCTGTGAGTGGATCTCGCGGCCTGTCTCCATGGCCACGCGCGCTCCTGCGCGCTCGGCTTCGAGCAGCTCATTGAGCGCGGCCAGCAACTCGGCGCGAGCGGTCTCATCGAGCGAGGGCCGATTCTCCTGCGGTGAATGTGGATCCATGACTTCTGAACCTCGCTGTCTAGGGGATGAGGGCCGTCCGCGCGCCCGCAGCAGCGGAGTGGCAGAACAGGGGGAACAACACCTCGTCCTCGAGGCGGATGTGTTCGGCCAGCTCGCGGGCGAAGTCGTCGACGCCCCGGACGAGCTGGGCCAGGATCGGTTGCGCCGCGCCCGTCGCATCGCTCGCGCGTAGTTGGCTCTGCAACTCCTGCACGGCCGGCAGATGCTCGCCGTGCTCTCGATGCAGATCCTCGATCAGGCGCCCAATGAGCGTGTTGCCGCCCTGTTCCATCATCGGGAAGAGCCGCATCTCCTCCTTGAACATGTGCTGCTCGAGCGCATTGCCGATCGAGGCCAGTTGCTCGACCACGCCGACATGGAGACCGAGCGCGACGGCCTGGCTGGCCAGGGGCAGCAACTGCGCAAGCGATCGCCGATGGGTGTCGTGGTAGCGGGTCTGGATGTGCTCGATCAGTGTCGCCGCCTGGGCGGCAGGATCGATGCGAGAAGCGTGTTCAGCGGGCATGGCCGGACCAGTCTGGGCGAGCCGGCGACGTTGCGACGTTGACGCAAGTCAACGGCCCGGGCAAACCCGCCCGGAGTAGTTCTTCAGAACTATGTACCGGCGTGGCCCCATCGTTCTTCTGCCGTGCCGCGCCTAGCCACCGGTCGGATGGTCACGGACATAGGCCGGGCGGACAGTCTCGCCAACCCCGGTCGAGTCAGCATCATGGCTTCCCATACCAACCCCACCGCCCTCCCTACCGCCATCCCACGCCAGGCGTGGTCCGTGCTCGTCGTGAGCACGCTGGCGTTCACCGTCTGCTTCATGGTCTGGATGATGTTTGGCGTCATCGGGATCCCGCTGAAGAAGAGCCTTGGCCTGTCGGCCACCGAGTTCGGCCTGCTGACCGCCACCCCGGTGCTCACGGGCTCGCTGATCCGCGTGCCTCTGGGCATCTGGACCGACCGCTACGGCGGCCGCATCGTGATGGCGCTGCTGATGGCTGCCACGGTGCCGGCGATCTGGCTGATGAGCTATGCCACCGCCTACTGGCACTTCCTGGTCATCGGCCTGTTCGTGGGTCTGGCGGGCGGCTCCTTCTCGGTGGGCACGCCCTATGTGGCGCGCTGGTTTCCGAAGTCCCGCCAGGGCATGGCGATGGGTGTGTACGGTGCCGGCAACTCCGGTTCGGCCGTCAACAAGTTCGCTGCGCCGGTGCTGCTGGCCATCGGCGGCTGGACGCTGGTGCCGCAGGTCTACGCCGCGGTGATGCTCGGCACCGTCATCCTGTTCTGGCTGGGCAGCGCCAGCGATCCCAAGCACAGGGTGCCGTCGAGCGTGAAGTTCACCGACCAACTGAAGATGCTGAAGGACCCCAAGGTGCTGAAGTACTGCCAGTACTACAGCATCGTCTTCGGTGGCTATGTTGCGCTGGCCCTGTGGATGGTGCAGTACTACGTGGGCGAGTTCGGCCTGTCGATCCAGGCCGCCGCCCTGCTCGCCGCCTGTTTCAGTCTGCCTGGTGGCGTGCTGCGCGCTGTCGGCGGGATTCTCTCTGACAAGTTCGGCGCCCATCAGGTCACTTGGTGGGTGCTTTGGGTCAGCTGGGTGTGCCTGTTCCTGCTGAGCTACCCGCAGACCGAGTTCACGGTGCTCACCGTCAACGGCCCCCGCACCTTCCAAGTGGGCCTGAACGTCTACGTATTCACAGCGCTGATGTTCATCCTGGGCATCGCCTGGGCCTTCGGCAAGGCCAGCGTCTTCAAGTACATCGGCGACGACTACGCCGGAAACATCGGAACCGTCAGCGGCATCGTGGGCCTGGCAGGTGGCCTTGGGGGCTTCGTGTTGCCGATCCTGTTCGGTGCATTGATGGATCTGACCGGCATCCGCTCGAGCGCCTTCATGCTGCTGTACGGCGTGGTTTGGGTCTCGTTGATCTGGATGTACTGGACCGAGGTGCGCAAGACCGAAATGATGGGCCGCAACGCGCCCGCATCGCCCCTGTCGCGCAGTTTCGCGCGCTGAGGGCAAGGAGAACCTTCATGAATGCCACCACCACGGCAACACAAGGGACGGCCAAGCATGGCGGCTCAGCGGCCGACATCGCCGACTGGCGCCCCGAGGACAACGCCTTCTGGGAGGGCACCGGGAAGAAGGTGGCCTACCGCAACCTGTGGATCTCGATCCCCGCGCTGCTGTGCGGCTTCGCGGTCTGGGGCATGTGGGGCATCATCGCCGTGCAGATGCTCAACCTGGGCTTTCCGTTCACCCAGGACGAGCTCTTCACGCTGACCGCCATCGCCGGCATCGCCGGCGCGACGATGCGCATCCCGGCCTCGTTCCTGATTCGCCTGGCCGGCGGGCGCAACACGATCTTCCTGACCACCTCGATGCTGCTGGCGCCGGCCATCGGCACCGGCATCGTGCTGCAGCACAAGGACTGGCCGCTGTGGGCCTTCCAGCTGATGGCGCTGTGGTCGGGCGTGGGCGGCGGCAACTTCGCCAGTTCGATGTCCAACATCAGCGGCTTCTTCCCGAAGCGGCTGCAGGGCACGGCGCTGGGCCTGAATGCGGGCCTGGGCAACTTTGGCGTCACCACGATGCAGATCGTCATCCCGCTGGTGATGACCGTTCCGCTGCTGGGCGCCTTCGGCGGAGAGCCGATGACGCTGCTGAAGGACAGCGGCTGGATCTTCGGGAAGATCGCCGCCGGCACGCCCACCTGGGTGCAGAACGCCGGCTTCGCCTGGGTGTTCTCGCTGGTGCCGCTGGGCGCGCTGTGCTGGTTCGGCATGAACAACCTGAAGACGGTGTCGCCGAAATCCGGCTCGCCGATCGTGGCCTTCGCCAAGATCACTTACCTGTACACGCTGGCCTTTGTCCCGACCATCTTCATGCTCTGGCTGTACCTGCCCAAGCCCACCGGCCTGGGGCTGCTGAACATGTGGGTGGCGATTCCCCTGGACATCCTGATGGCGCTCGCCGTGATGCGACTGGCGGCCTTCGGCGAGATGAAGGAGGGCGTGAAGAAGCAGTTCGCGATCTTCAAGGACAAGCACACCTGGTCGCTAACCGCCCTGTACATCGTCACCTTCGGCTCGTTCATCGGCTTCTCGATGGCGCTGCCGCTGTCGATGAAGGTCATCTTCGGTGTCAGCCACGTGCCCGATGCCAACGGTGTGATGCAGCACACCCTGAACAACCCGAACGCGCCGACCATCCTGGCCTATGCCTGGATCGGCCCCTTCGTCGGCGCGGCCACTCGGCCCATCGGCGGCTGGATCTCCGACAAGGTGGGCGGCTCGATCGTCACGCAGGTGATCACCGCGGTGATGGCCCTGGCCGCCGTCGCGGTCGGCTACGTGATGATGCTGGCCTACGGCTCGGCCACGCCGGAGCAGTACTTCCCGATGTTCCTCGGGCTCTTCCTGGTGCTGTTCTTTGCCAGCGGCATCGGCAACGGTTCCACCTTCCGCACCATCGGCGTCATTTTCGACCGTACCCAGGCGGGCCCGGTGCTGGGCTGGACGTCGGCGGTCGCGGCTTACGGCGCCTTCATCGCGCCGGTGCTGATCGGCCAGTACATCAAGGCGGGCGCACCGCAACTGGCGTTCTACGGCTTCGCGGTGTTCTATGCCCTGTGCCTGGTGCTGAACTGGTGGTTCTACCTGCGCGGCAACGCCTACGTGAAGAACCCCTGAGCGTACCCCGGTCAGCGCTCACCTCGATTCGCCATGTCCGCCGCGATCATCCACCACTGGAATCCTGAAGACCCGGTCTTCTGGGAGCGCCAGGGCGAGGCCGTTGCGCGTCGCAACCTCTGGCTGTCGATCCCGGCGCTGGCGCTGTCGTTCGCGGTGTGGATGCTTTGGTCGGTGGTGGTGGTTCATCTGCCCGCGGCTGGCTTCCGATACAGCACCAACCAGCTGTTCTGGCTGACGGCGCTGCCCGCCCTCTGCGGTGCCACGCTGCGCATCTTCTATGCCTTTGCCGTGCCGGTGATTGGCGGCCGCCGCTTCACTACGCTGGCCACCGCGAGCCTGCTGCTGCCGGCCGTGGGCATAGGCCTGGCCGTGCAGGATCCGTCCACGCCATTCGAATGGATGGTGGTGCTGGCGCTGCTGTGTGGGCTGGGTGGGGGCAATTTCGCCAGTTCCATGGCGAACATCAGCTACTTCTTTCCCAGCGCACGCCAGGGCTATGCGCTCGGCCTGAACGCGGGGCTCGGTCACCTCGGCGTGGCCGGTATGCAGCTGCTGGTGCCGCTGGCCATCAGCGCGAGTGTCTTCGGGATCTTCGACGGTCCGCCTCAGTCGACGGCGCAGGGACCGATGTGGCTGCAGAACGCGGGCTTCATCTGGGTGCCGCTCATCCTGGCCAGCACGGCTGCGGCCTGGTTCGGCATGGACGACCTCGCCGACCGGCACGCCGGCATGGCCGAGCAGGCGGTGGTCTTCACCCGCCGGCACAACTGGCTGATGTGCTGGCTCTACCTCGGCACCTTCGGCAGCTTCATCGGCTTCTCGGCGAGCCTGCCGATGCTGGCCCAGAGCCAGTACCAGCGCGCCGATGCGATGCACCTGGTCTGGCTGGGGCCGCTGATTGGCGCCGTGCTGCGCCCGTTGGGCGGCTGGATGGCCGATCGCTGGGGCGGCGCGCGCGTCACCTTCTGGGTCTTCGTGCTGATGGCGCTGGCCGCCTTGGTCGCTCTGCTGTGTCTGCCGACGGTGAGCGGCTCGGGCTCGGAAGTGTCGAGCAACGGCTACACCGGTTTCCTCGCGGCCTTCGGTCTCCTGTTCGCGGCGTCGGGCATAGGCAACGGCAGCACCTTCCGGATGATCTCCAGCCTGTTCGTCGCCGAGCGCCTGAAGAAGGCCGATGAACTGCCCTCGGCGCGTGCGCAGGCTGCGCGCGAAGGTGCTGTGGAGGCCGCAGCGGCGCTCGGCTTTGCCAGCGCCATCGGCGCCTACGGCGGCTTCTTCATCCCCAAGAGCGTGGGCTCGTCGCTGGCGATCACCGGAAGCGCCTCGGCGGCGCTGGTGATGTTCATCGGCTTCTACCTTTCCTGCATCGCGTTGACCTGGTGGGCGTACAGCCGCCGCAACGCGCCTTACCCCTGCTAGTTCATCTGCTGGATCCCGCACGCGGAAGACCCTTTCCAAGCCTTCAAGGACGACGACATGAGCCACTTTCTGGACCGCCTCACCCACTTCTCACTGCCCAAGGAGACGTTCGCCGGCGACCATGGCCTGACCACCGGTGAGGACCGCACCTGGGAGGACGCCTACCGCAATCGCTGGGCCCACGACAAGATCGTGCGCAGCACGCACGGCGTGAACTGCACCGGCTCGTGCTCGTGGAAGATCTACGTCAAGGGCGGCATCGTCACCTGGGAGACCCAGCAGACCGACTACCCGCGCACGCGCTGGGACATGCCCAACCACGAGCCGCGTGGCTGTGCACGCGGCGCCAGCTACAGCTGGTACCTGTACAGCGCCAACCGCGTGAAGTACCCGATGGTGCGCGGCCGCCTGCTCGAACGCTGGCGCGCGGCGATGAAGACCGCCAAGACGCCGGTGGACGCCTGGGCCACCATCGTCGAGAACCCCGAGGCACGGCGCGACTACCAGAAGGTGCGCGGCATGGGCGGCTTCGTGCGCAGCAGCTGGGACGAGGTGAACCAGATCATCGCAGCCAGCAATGTCTACACGATCAAGAAGCACGGCCCCGATCGGGTGATCGGCTTCTCCCCGATTCCGGCGATGAGCATGGTCAGCTACGCCGCCGGCAGCCGCTACCTCAGCCTGATCGGCGGCGTGTGCATGAGCTTCTACGACTGGTACTGCGACCTGCCGCCCAGCAGCCCGCAGGTGTGGGGTGAGCAGACCGATGTGCCTGAATCGGCCGACTGGTACAACAGCACCTACATCATCGCCTGGGGCAGCAATGTGCCGCAGACGCGCACGCCCGATGCGCACTTCTTCACCGAGGTGCGCTACAAGGGAGCGAAGACGGTGGCCGTCACGCCCGACTACAGCGAGGTCGCCAAGCTCGCCGACATCTGGCTCCACCCCAAGCAGGGCACCGATGCTGCGCTGGCGATGGCCATGGGCCACGTTGCACTCAACGAGTTCTACTTCAAGCAGCGTAGCCCGTATTTCGACGACTACGCGCGCCGCTACACCGACCTGCCGCTGCTGGTGATGCTGAAAGAGCACACGCTGCCCGACGGCCGCAAGACGCTGGTGCCTGACCGCTACCTGCGCGCCTCGGACTTCAACGGCAAGCTCGGCCAGCAGAACAACCCCGAGTGGAAGACCGTGGCCTTCGACACCGGCGGCCGGGCGGTGCTGCCCAACGGCAGCATCGGCTTCCGCTGGACGCCCGAGGGCGGCCCCGACCAAGGCAAGTGGAACCTCGAGAACAAGGAGGCGCGCCACGGCACCGAGGTCAAGCTGAAGCTGTCGGTCCTTGAAGACGGCGATCAGGCGCACGAGGTGGTGGACATCGGCCTGCCTTACTTCGGCGGCGTCAGCAATCCGCACTTCACGACCAATGTGCAGAACGGCGAGGTCAACTTCGTCAAGGTGCCGGCGGTGCGGCTGCGCCTGGGCAAGGAAGGCGATCACCGCGAAGCGCTGGTGGCCACGGTGTTCGACCTGCAGGCCGCGCAGTACGGCATCGACCGTGGGCTGGGCAGCGGAGCCAAGAGCTACGACGACGACGCGGCCTACACGCCGGCCTGGGCCGAGAGCGTGACCGGTACGCCGCGCGACCAGATCATCACCGTGGCGCGGCAATTCGCCGAGAACGCGCACAAGACGCATGGCAAGAGCATGGTGATCATCGGCGCGGCGATGAACCACTGGTACCACTGCGACATGAACTATCGCGGTGTCATCAACCTGTTGATGATGTGCGGCTGCATCGGCCAAAGCGGCGGCGGCTGGTCGCACTACGTGGGCCAGGAGAAGCTGCGCCCGCAGACCGGCTGGACGGCGCTGGCCTTCGCACTGGACTGGATCCGACCGCCGCGCCAGATGAACAGCACCAGCTTCTTCTACGCGCACACCGACCAGTGGCGCTACGAGAAGCTCGGGATGGAGGAGATCGTGTCGCCGCTAGCCGACCGCAAGGCCTTCGGCGGCAGCATGATCGACTACAACGTGCGCGCCGAGCGCATGGGCTGGTTGCCCAGTGCGCCGCAGCTCAAGACCAACCCGATGCAGGTGGTCAAGGATGCAACCGCCGCCGGCCTGGACCCGAAGGACTACGTCGTGCGGGCGCTGAAGGACGGCACTGTCGAGATGAGCTGCGAGGACCCGGATGCGCCGCAGAACTGGCCGCGCGTGATGTTCGTCTGGCGCAGCAACCTGCTGGGCTCGTCGGGCAAGGGTCACGAGTACTTCTGCAAGCACCTGCTGGGCACGGAGAACGGCATCCAGGGCAAGGACCTGGGCGCCGACGACGCCAAGCCATCTGAAGTGAAGTGGCACGCCGAGGCCCCGGTCGGCAAGCTCGACTTGGTGGTGACGCTGGACTTCCGCATGAGCACCACCTGCCTTTACAGCGACATCGTGCTGCCCACCGCCAGTTGGTACGAGAAGAACGACCTCAACACCAGCGACATGCACCCCTTCATCCACCCGCTGAGTGCCGCGGTGGACCCGGTGTGGCAAAGCCGCAGCGACTGGGAGATCTACAAGGGCTTTGCGAAGGCCTTCAGCGAAGTCTGCGTCGGCCACCTGGGTGTCGAACGCGAGGTGGTGCTGACGCCGCTGATGCATGACAGCGCCGCCGAACTGGCCCAGCCGTTCGACGTGAAGGAGTGGAAGAAGGGCCAGTGCGATCTGATCCCCGGCAAGACCGCGCCGCAGATCGGCGTGGTCGAGCGCGACTACCCGAACGTCTACAAGCGCTTCATCGCGCTCGGCCCCTTGATGGACAAGCTGGGCAACGGCGGCAAGGGCATCGGCTGGAAGACCGGTACCGAGGTGGAGCAACTCGGGCAACTCAACGGCACGACGCTGACCGAGGGCGTGACACAGGGCATGCCGAAGATCGTGACCGACATCGACGCCTGCGAGGTCATCCTGCAGCTCGCGCCAGAGACCAACGGCCATGTCGCGGTGAAGGCCTGGGAAGCCCTGGGCAAGCAGACGGGTCGCGACCATACCCACCTGGCGCTGTACCGCGAGGACGAGAAGATCCGCTACCGCGACGTGCAGGCGCAGCCGCGCAAGATCATCAGCAGCCCCACCTGGAGCGGCATCGAAAGCGAGACCGTCAGCTACAACGCCGGCTACACCAACGTGCATGAACTGATCCCCTGGCGCACGCTCACCGGGCGCCAGCAGTTCTACCTCGATCACCCGTGGGTGATCGCGTTCGGCGAGGCCTTGAGCAGCTACCGCCCGCCGGTGGACCTGAAGACGACGTCCGGCATCCACAACATCAAGCCGAACGGCAACCAGGAGATCCTGCTCAACTTCATCACGCCGCACCAGAAGTGGGGCATCCACAGCACCTACAGCGACAACCTGCTGATGCTGACCCTCAACCGTGGCGGCCCGGTGGTGTGGCTGAGCGAGGACGACGCCAAGCGCTCGGGCATCGAGGACAACGACTGGGTCGAGGTCTTCAACATCAATGGCGCCATCGCGGCGCGTGCGGTGGTCAGCCAGCGCGTCAATCCCGGGATGCTGCTGATGTATCACGCGCAGGAGAAGATCGTGAACACCCCGGGATCGCAGATCACCGGCGTGCGCGGCGGCATCCACAACAGCGTGACGCGCATCGTGCTCAAGCCCACGCACATGATCGGTGGCTACGCGCAGTTCAGCTACGGCTTCAACTACTACGGGACCATCGGTACCAACCGCGACGAGTTCGTCGTGGTGCGCAAGATGGCCAAGGTCGACTGGCTGGACACACCCGCCGACGACCACCTCGCCGCCGCCTACCAGGGCCAGGGCGAGAACCCCTGAACCGGCCGATCAGACAAGGAGCATCGCAATGAAAGTACGCGCACAGATCGGCATGGTGCTGAACCTGGACAAGTGCATTGGCTGCCACACCTGCAGCGTGACCTGCAAGAACGTCTGGACCAGCCGCCCCGGCGTCGAGTACGCCTGGTTCAACAACGTGGAGACCAAGCCGGGCATCGGGTACCCGAAGGAGTGGGAGAACCAGGACCGCTGGAACGGTGGCTGGGTGCGCAAGGCCGATGGTTCCATCGTGCCGCGCCAGGGCGGCAAGTGGCAGTTGCTGATGAAGATCTTCGCGAACCCGAACCTGCCGCAGATCGACGACTACTACGAGCCCTTCACCTTCGACTACGACCACCTGCAGTCGGCACCCGAGATGCAGCACGCGCCGACCGCCCGGCCGCGCAGCCTCATCACCGGCAAGCGCATGGAGAAGATCGAGTGGGGTCCGAACTGGGAAGAGATCCTGGGCGGCGAGTTCGCCAAGCGTTCGAAGGACAAGAACTTCGACGCGATCCAGAAGGACATCTACGGCCAGTTCGAGAACACCTTCATGATGTACCTGCCCAGGCTGTGCGAGCACTGCCTGAACCCGGCGTGTGTGGCTTCATGTCCTTCTGGCTCGATCTACAAGCGCGAGGAAGACGGCATCGTCCTGATCGACCAGGACAAGTGCCGCGGCTGGCGCATGTGCGTGAGCGGCTGCCCGTACAAGAAGATCTACTACAACTGGAAGAGCGGCAAGGCCGAGAAGTGCATCTTCTGCTACCCGCGCATCGAGGCCGGCCAGCCCACGGTGTGCAGCGAGACCTGCGTCGGCCGCATCCGCTACCTGGGTGTGCTGCTCTATGACGCCGACCGCATCCAGGAGGCGGCCAGCGTCGAGCACGACAAGGACCTGTACCAGGCACAGCTCGACATCTTCCTGGACCCGAACGACCCGAAAGTCATCGCGCAGGCGCGGGCCGACGGCATCCCCGACAACTGGCTGGAAGCGGCGAAGAACAGCCCGGTCTACAAGATGGCGGTGGACTGGAAGGTGGCGCTGCCGCTGCACCCCGAATACCGCACGCTGCCGATGGTGTGGTACGTGCCGCCGCTCAGTCCCATCACCGCCGCGGCCAACGCCGGCCAGGTCGGCACCAATGGGGAGATCCCCGACGTCAATCAGCTTCGCATCCCGGTCAAGTACCTCGCCAACCTGCTGACCGCGGGCGACACCGCGCCGGTGGTGCGGGCGCTCGAGCGGATGCTGGCGATGCGCGCCTACCAGCGGGCCAAACATGTCGACGGCAGCGCCAACCGGGCCGCCATCGAACAGGTGAAGCTCAGCGTGAACCAGGTCGAGGAGATGTACCGCGTGATGGCCATCGCCAACTACGAGGACCGTTTCGTCATCCCCACGACGCATCGCGAGTACGCCGAGAACGCCTTCAACGTGCGCGGCGGCTGCGGCTTCAGCTTCGGCAATGGCTGCAGCGAAGGGGTCACCGAGACCAGCCTGTTCGGCAGCGAGAAGAAGCGCACCATTCCCATCAAGGCCACCGTATGAGCAAGCCCTTTCCCTTGACGCTGCGGGTGCTGGCGCACCTGCTGAGCTATCCGGCCGCTTCGCTGCGCGATCACATGGCCGAGATGACGGCAGCGCTGCAACGCGAACGGGCGCTCGGCGCTGATCGCCTGGAAGAACTGTCGG
Organism: Rubrivivax albus; assembly: GCF_004016515.1. GTDB lineage: Bacteria > Pseudomonadota > Gammaproteobacteria > Burkholderiales > Burkholderiaceae_C > Rubrivivax > Rubrivivax albus. The sequence goes on along the minus strand of NZ_SACT01000005.1, from coordinate 229,701 downwards.
CCTTGATGCAGCACCTGCGTGGCGCGCGCGCGATGGACGTCGAGGCGCACTACGTCGAGACCTTCGACCGTGGCCGTGGCACGGCGCTGCACCTGTTCGAGCATGTGCACGGCGACAGTCGCGACCGCGGGCCGGCCATGATCGACCTGCTGAAGACATACGAGCAGGCCGGGCTGTACCTCGCGCCGGGCGAACTGCCCGATCACCTGGCGGTGGTGCTGGAGTACGCGTCCACGCAGCCGCCCGCACAGGCCCGGGCCTTCCTGCGCGAGCTGACGCATATCCTGCAGGCAATCTTCAGCGCGCTGCTGCGCCGCGAGAGCCCCTATGCCAGCGTGCTGGCAGCGGTGCTCGAACTGGCCGGGGAGAAGGCCCAGGCGGTGAAGATCCCCGACGAGCCCACCCTCGATGAATCCTGGGAGGAGCCTGCGGCCTTCGGTGGCTGCTCCACCCAGGGCCAGGCCAGTCCGGGCCAGCCGCAACCGATCCAGCTCGTGCGCGCCGCCGCGCGCCAGGCGTCCAACCAGCCGGGAGCATCGGCATGAACACCCTCCACACCATCGCCTTCACCGTCTACCCCTACGTCTGTCTGGCGTTCTTCCTGATGGGCAGCCTGGCCCGCTTCGACCGCGACCAGTACACGTGGAAGAGCGACAGCTCGCAGCTGCTTCGCGCGGGACAGCTGCGCTGGGGCAGCAACCTGTTCCACGGCGGCATCCTTTTCCTGTTCTTCGGCCACCTGTTCGGCCAGCTGACCCCGCACGCGGTGTACGGCCTGGTCATGACGTCCTCGCAGAAGCAGTTGCTGGCCGTGATCGCCGGCGGCGTGGCCGGCGGCCTGTGCTTCATCGGGCTGACGATGCTGTTGCACCGCCGGCTGTTCGACCCGCGCATCCGGCTCACCAGCCACCGCACCGACATCGCGATCCTGGTGATCCTGTGGGTGCAACTGGCCATCGGCCTGTCGACGCTGCCATCCTCGCTGCGCCACGTGGGCGAACCCACCACCATGCTGCGCCTGGCCGAGTACCTGCAGGGCATCGTACTGCTGCAGCCCAACGCGGCGCTGGTGGCCGGGATCGAGTGGCACTTCCAGCTCCACATACTGCTGGGCATGACGATCTTCCTGCTGTTCCCCTTCAGCCGGCTGGTGCACGTGTGGAGCGGCTTTGGCACCGTCGCCTATCTGTTCCGCCCGTACCAGATGGTGCGTTCGCGCCGGCTCAATGTCCCGGCGCGCCAGAACCTTCCGCGCCGCGCCAGTTGAGTCCCCGGCCCACCTAACCAGGAGTTCGTCATGGATGCACCGGTTTCCAGCCTCGCGCAGGTCAATGGCGTCGTACTCGCGTATCCCAGCGAGCAGTTGGGCACCGAGGCGCTGCGTCAGCGCGCATGCGCCGAACTGCTGCGGCAGGCCGCCATTCGCGCCGGGTTGCTGGCCGAGGACGATCCGCTGCCGCTGGGCGGTGCGATGACTGAAACGGCCAGCGCGGCCATCGAGCAGTTGCTGGAGCGTGAGCTTCAGCTGCCCGACCCGACGGAAGAAGCCCTGCGCCGCCACCACGCGGCGCAGCGGGGGCGCTACGCGGTCGGGGAGCGAGTGCTGATGCGCCACATCCTGTTCGCTGTCACGCCGGGCGTGGATGTGAATGCCCTGCGGCAGCGCGCCGAGGCTTGCCTGCTGGACGTGCGCTGCGCGACGCCCGACGGCCAGGATCGCTTTGCGACGGCCGCGAGGGCCACCTCCAACTGCCCCAGTGGGGCCGAAGGCGGCAACCTGGGCTGGCTGACCAGCCCCGACTGCGCGCCCGAGCTGGCCGGCGAGATCTTCGGCAAGCCCGAGATCGGTGTGCTGCCGCGGCTGGTGCACAGCCGCTTCGGGTTGCATGTCGTCGAGGTGCTGGCGCGCGAACCCGGCGTCGAGCCCCCGTTCGAGGTGGTGAAGTCCGCAGTGGCTCAGACCTTGCGTCAGCAGGCCTTCGCGACCGCGCTTCGCCAGTACCTGCAACTGCTCGCGGCCGGGGCGGCGCTCGTGGGTGTCGACCTGGACGCCGCCACGTCGCCGCTGGTGCAGTAGCCAGAGGACCGAGCATGGCGCACCGGCATGCATCCTCGGGAGAGATCGTCGAGCTGAAGGCGCTGGGCGATGCGCTGGCGCAGCACGTCACCCACGCGCTGATCAAGTCCGCTCAGCTGGAGCTGGTCAGGCTCGTGCTCCCCGCCGGCAAGGCCCTTCGCGAGCACCGTGTTGCAGGGGAGATCACCGTGCTCTGCGTGGAAGGGGTGATCGACATCCTGGTCCAGGGCAGCGCCCTGCGGCTGGCCGCAGGCCAGCTCATTCACCTGGGCGCCGGCGAGCCGCACGCCGTGTGCGCGGTGACGAATGCGTCCGCGCTGCTGACGATCTGCCTGGTGGCGCCGTAAGGGGCAGTCCGGCAGTGCCTTCACCCCAGCTGCACCGCGCGGCCCTGGCGATCGAAGGGGATCATCCCGCCCAGGCTACCGGCCTTCACGGATTCGACCATGCGCTGCAGGGCGCTGTCGATCTGGCTGCTGGCAAGCGGATGCTGTCCTGCGCCGGACAGCGCTGCCGCGAAGACCAGCACCCACGGTTGACCCATCGCGGCGGCCTCGTCGCAAAGGGCGGCGAAGTCCGCCAATGCGGCGGGATCCTTGTCCACGCACATCAACGGCGACAGTTCCCCGGACTCGCCGGCCTCGAAGCTCCGGCGTTGGTCTGGGGTGGCGTCCGCCGGAAGGCTGGCCCCGGCAAACACCAGCAGCAATCGCTGTGTGTCGGGCTGATGCCGCGCTGCGGCCAGCAAGTCGTTGAAATGGCTGATGTCCATGGTCGCGAGCTTATTCCCTTCCCGGACCGTGCCTGAACTGCTGCCTTGGTACCCACAGATCAAGATGGCCCACATCTCGCTGGTCGTGGCCAGCGGCATGTTGTTCGCCTGGCGTGGCGCGATGGTCCTGGCGGGGCGCACCTGGGTCATGGGTCGGCACTGGCGGATGTTCAGCTATGTCATCGACACGGGTTTGCTGGCCGCGGGTGCCACGCTGTGGGCCACACTCTCACTGAATCCATTGATGCATCTCTGGCTGGGAGCCAAGCTCTGCCTCTTGCTTGTTTACGTGGTGCTCGGCTCGATGGCGCTCAAGCGCGTGCGGACGCGCGTCGTCCAGCAGACTTGCCTCGTGGCCGCCCTGGCAGTCTATGGATTCATGGCATCCGTTGCCTACATGCACGATCCGCTGGGTCTGCTCTTGCCCTGGGTGTCGCATGGCGGCTGAGACCCTGACATGGTCTGGAGGCGTCAGCGCCGAGTCGGGTCTCCATTACAGTGATGCCATGCCAAGGTCATGGAGTCTTTCCGCCAAGCTCGGGGCGATCGGCGCCGCGTTGCTGCTGATGGCCTTCGCTTCGATCGGCCTCACGCTGTGGGTGACCTGGCAGCTCGAAGGCGGTGCGGCCGCGGTCAACGAAGCCGGCCGGATGCGCATGCAGACCTGGCGCCTGGCCCAGACACTGGAACGCGTCGACGAGCGGCAGAGGAGTGCGCTGTTCGAACAGTTCGACCGCAGCATCGGCGTGCTTCGCACGGGCGACCCGGCCCGACCACTGTTCGTTCCCCACGATCACGCGTCCCAGGAGGCCTTCGCCGTGGTGCAGCGCGAGTGGGATGTGCTCAAGGCGGCCTGGCGCACGTCACCGGCCCCGGGTGCGGAGCGCGTCGCGGAGCAGGCCGACGCTTTCGTGAGCCGTATCGATGCCTTCGTCTCCGCGATCGAGAAGCACCTGTCCGGCCTGACGACGATCCTCAACGCCGTGCAGTTCGTGATGGTGGCGCTCACCATCGGTAGCGCAATCGCCTTGCTGTACTCCGCCTACCTGTTCATCTTCAATCCACTGTCCCGGCTGCAGGCCGGGCTCTCAAGCGTGGAAAAGGGGGATCTTGCGGCGCGCGTCGCACCCGGTGCGGACGACGAGTTCGGATCGTTGGCCAGAGGCTTCAATCGCATGGCCGAGACGCTTCAGGGGCTGTACCAGAATCTAGAGGGGAAGGTCCAGGAAAAGACCGAGCGCCTCGAAGCCCAGCGCGCGCGGCTCGAGGCGCTGTACGAGTCGGCAGCGTTTGTTGCCCGTGCCGACACGCTGGAGGCGCTGGCGAAGGGGATCGCCCGGCAGGTCCGGCGGGTGGCGCGGGCCGACGCCTCAGCCGTGCGCTGGTCGGACGAAGCCAATCGCAAGTACCTGCTGCTCGCGTCCGACTGCCTGCCTCAGTCGGTCATCGATGAGGAGCACTGCATCCCGACCGGTGACTGCCTGTGCGGCCAACCCCAGTCGGGTGCGATGACACGGGTGATCCCGATCCATCCGGAAGGCACCCCTTCGCGTCTGGCGCATTGCGCGCGCGAGGGCTTCGAGTCCGTTGTCAGCGTGCCCGTCCGCCTGCACGAGCGCCTGGTCGGCGAGATCAACCTCTTCTACCGCGATACCCGACCGCTGGCCGACGAAGACCGCGTCTTGCTGGAGACGATCGCCAGCCACCTAGCCGGCGCCATCGAGAGTCTTCGGGCAGCGGCCCTGCAGCGGGAGACCGCCGTAGCCGAGGAACGCAGCTTCATCGCACGAGAACTGCACGATTCCATCGCCCAGAGCCTGGCGTTCCTGAAGATCCAGCTGGGCCTGCTGCGCAGCGACATCCGCAGCGCCGATCCGGCCCGCATCGAGAAGACGCTGGCCGAGCTCGATGCGGGCGTGCACGAGAGCCTGGGCGACGTGCGCGAGCTGCTGGTTCACTTCCGCACCCGCACCAACGCGGAAGACATTGCACCCGCGCTGAAGACCACGCTGCAGAAGTTCGAGCACCAGACAGGGCTGACCACCCACCTCGACATCGAAGGCGAGGGCATGCCGCTGCCGGCGGACGTTCAGGTGCAGGTCCTGCACGTGGTGCAAGAGGCCTTGTCGAACGTGCGCAAGCATGCCCGCGCACGTGAAGTGTGGGTGGAAGTGCAGCAGTCGCCGCAGTGGCGCGTCGAGGTTCGCGACGACGGCTGCGGTTTCGAGGCCGACGGCACCGGGCTCGACGAGACGCACGTCGGACTGCGGATCATGCGTGAACGCGCGCAGAACATTGGCGCCTCAGTGGAAGTGGCCTCGGTGCCGGGTTCGGGCACCTGCGTGGTCCTGAAGCTGCCGGAGCGGCTGGGGATGGCGGCGTGACGCAGCCTGCAGCCATCCGGGTGCTGGTCGTCGACGATCACACGCTGTTCCGTCGAGGTTTGATCTCGTTGTTGTCAGGAGACGTGCGCTTCGAGGTGGTCGGTGAAGCCGGTGACGCCAACGAGGCGCACCAAAGGGCCCTCGCGACCCAGCCTGACGTGATCCTGCTGGACAACCACATGCCTGGCGTCAACGGTGTGGATGCGCTGCCGGGGTTCAAGGCCGCGGCGCCGCAGGCGCGGGTGCTGATGCTGACGGTCAGCGAAGACGAGCGCGACCTGGCCGCGGCACTCCGAGGCGGCGCCCGAGGCTACCTGCTCAAGACGATGGACAGCGAGATGCTGGCGTCGGTCATCCAACGCACGATGGCCGGGGAATCGGTGGTGAGCCCCGAGATGACCAGCAAGCTGGTCAGCGCTTTCCAGGCCGGGCTGGGCGAGGCGATGCCGCCGCCTGCGATCGATCAGGATCCGATCCACAGCCTGTCGCCACGCGAACGCGAGATCCTGGCACTCATCGCCAAGGGGGCCAGCAACAAGGAAGTGGCGCGCGAACTGAGCATCGCCGAGGCGACCGTGAAGATCCATGTCCAGCACATCTTGCGCAAGCTGAATCTCAGCTCGCGCGTTCAGGCTGCGGTGTACTTGGCCGGGCGGTCCGGATGACGGTGGAGACTGTGCCTCCGGGCTCGAATCCGCTGCCCGCGTCTGCTGGGCAGGATCTGCTGCACCTGCTCGGTCAGCGCTACTCGACTAGCCCGAAGTACCTCGCAGCGCCGGGACCGACCATCGAGGAATGGACGCGCGCGGCCCGGCTCGCGGAGCGGGCGCCGGACCACGGCGCGCTTCGGCCGTTCCGGTTCGTCATCGTCGGCGACGACCAGCGGCCTGCGCTATCGGAGTTGTTCGCGCAAGGTGCCCTGGAACGTGGCCAGCCGCCCGACGACGTCGATAGGGCCAGGGCACGGGCCTTCAACGGCCCTGGGCTGGCCGCTCTTGTGGGCCGCATCTGCCCCGATGTTCCCGACGTGCCGGTGCACGAACAATGGATGTGCGTGGGCGCTGGACTGATGAACTTCTTGAACGCCCTCCATGGAATGGGCTTCGCGGCGAAGTCCCTCAGTGGCCTCTCGGTGTCGGATGAAGCGATCAAGGCCGCCTTCTGCGGCGCGGATGAGAGTCTGGCCTGCTGGATCGTTGCCGGGCGACCGCGGCAGCCAGCGCACCCCCGGCAGCCAGAGCCCGTCGCCCCTCTCCTGGAGACTTGGCGTCCGACTCAGGCCTGATCGGCTTCCGTGGGCGCGATGCCGCGCCGAGCCCGCATCGCCACGCCTATGCGGGCCAGTTCGGTCTCGCTTAGCAGCAGTGCGGCCAATGGCGGCAGTTCGGCTACTTCACGTCGGATGTGCGTCAGGTCCACTCCGCATTCGGATCACGTCTTCGTGACACCAACCGAAATGGGGACCTCTGGTTCGCTACCGTGGTTCGCCCACCAGTGGTGAACGCCGTTGAACCCCTGCACTATCTCGCCGTCCATTTGCACCGGCCGGCGTGCCATTGCGTGTTCGCCAGCCGGATGCGTTCCTGCAGGTCATTGGCAAAGCTCTTCGTTTCCGTGGACAGTCGAACCTAGATGCTGCAGGCGTTGCCCGGCGGGGTGACTTGCCTCGTTGGCCATGTGGTCGCGCCAGCAGCAACGAAGTGACGCGCGAGGTCTGCATTGCCGAGGCGATCGTGGAGACCCATGTCAAGAACATCCTACGACAGCCGATTCTCCGCTCGCGCGTTCAGGCCGCGATTTACCTCACGGGCCGTTCGGGTCGACGCGGTGCACTGCAGAGACGGCGCGGTTGGCATCTCTCGGACACTTCTAGCCCGTGCTCCAAGCGCGCGGACGCTTCATGCCGGCTATCTTGCAGGCCTGAGCGACGTAGCCGTAGGGAAACAGTTCAAAGAGCCGCTTTCGACCTTGGCCGGGGTATCGCTGTTCGAGGTGACGCATGACATGCCGGGCGTCCGGCGTGACCTGGTGCTCTTGCTGCTGTTCGCGCATGAAGCTGATCACGAACCAGTGATCATCTGTCAATGCGATTCCCTGCTCAGCGGCGATCTGGCCAGACCACGCTGAAGTCCAGTCGGTTGGCTCCACGAGATAGCCTTCTTCGTCTTGCCGGGGCATCATGATCTCCTGCTGGAAAAGAGGTGCGCTTTCAGTTGCCGGTCGTCGCGCTCGTCCCTTGGGTACGAATGAGAAGCCGGTTCAACGCTCAGCCACGCGAGTACGTCGGCGCCGCATCGCCACGCCGATGCGGTCCAGTTCGGTCTCGCCCAGCAGGCGTGCGGCCATGGGCAGCAGTTCGCCTTCTTCACGTCGGATGTGCGCCTCGTAGCGCTCAACGAAGGAAGAGACCAGAGCGGCGTCGACGATGTGGCCCGTCGTCTCGCTGACGCTCAAGAGTTGAGGGCGCAGTGCGCCCCAGAGTTGCTCGAGCTTGCGGTGGTCGCCGCAAAGTGACGCGGTGAGTTCCCGAAGACACACTGCGTCCGACCCTGCCATCGATTCCAACAGCGCCGGGAACAGATCGTGTTCCTCGTCTTCATGGTGGTGGCGTGCCGCTGAATCGAAGTAGCGCATGATGGCTCTGGCTGCTTCCTGCGCGTCCCGGTCGGCGCCGTGATGCTGAAGGTGGGGCAACAGGCGCTGCAGGGTGGCGCACTGGTGCTGGACGCGACCGTGACAGGCTGCCAGCATCTCCAGCGGCACTTCGAAGCCAACAGCGGGTGCGCTGTGGCCTGGGATGGCGTTGGTCATCGATTGGGGTCTCCGATCGGTGTTCGGTCTTCACGCGCCGCTTCGGGGTCGGGCGACGCGTCGGGCCTCGGTCGGTCCTGCCCCCAGTGCGCGCCGGCGGCTGGCCGGTGGCGCGATCGTCCGGCTTCGGGGTAGGGTGGGGCCCTGTGTCATATCCGCCAGCGTGGCGCCGTCCAGGGCCTTGAAGTAGCCGGCCAGGGCATCGTCGAAAAGGTGCTTCAGTCGGCAGGCCGGTGATAGCGAGCACGCGTTGGTCGTGGCGTCGAAGCACTCCACCAGGCGAAAGTCGGTCTCGGTGGCCCGCACCACATCGCCGATGCGGATCTGATCGGGCTCGGCCCGCAGCCGCAGCCCGCCGCCGCGTCCGCGCGTGGTCTCGAGCAGGCCACGGTGCGCCAGGTCGTTGACCACTTTCATCAGGTGATTCCGGGACAGCCCGTGCTGCTCGGCCAGTTCACCGATCGTGACTAGGCGGTCCCGATGTGCGGCGCAGTACATCAGCACCCGCAATGTGTAGTCCGTGTATTCAGAAAGGCGCATGGGACCTCTTAAAGATGCATGCAGTGTATTGCTTTAAGGATCGGTTGTCATTAACATGCACACACCGTACAGCTTTAGATTCGGCTTCGTCGCTTCCCCGAAGCCAGGTCTCCATCATGAAAAGCCCGTCAAGCGCCATTCCTCTCGTCCCGCAGGCCGGCGTGCCGAGCGCTGACGCCAGGGCGCCGAGCATGGAGTTCCCGCTGCCTGGCTGGCCGCTGTTCCGGCTGGGCTTCCGTCCGTTCTACCTCGGCGCGGCGGCCTTCGCGGCGCTCGCGGTGCCGTACTGGGTCGCAGCCCTTCTGGGCGTGGCGGCGCTGCCGGCGACGATGCCCCCGCTGTTGTGGCACGCCCACGAGATGCTGTTCGGCTTTGCGGTCGCGGTGATCGTGGGTTTCCTGCTGACGGCCGGAAAGGCCTGGACCGGCTTGTCCACGCCGCGCGGCGCCACCCTGGCCGTGATGGCGACAATCTGGCTGGCGGCGCGGCTGGCAGCGCTTGGTGCGCCGTACGCCATGTACGCGTTGCTCGATGCCCTGTTGCTGCCTTGGGTGGCCGGGGTGTTGCTGCGGGTGCTCTGGAAGTCGGGGAACCGCCGCAATCTCCCGCTGGGTGCCGTGGTCGTGCTGCTGGCGTCCTCCAACCTCGCGTTTCATGCGGCGGCGCTGGGATGGTTGAGCATCGACCCCCTGCGTGCGCTGTACGCTGGCCTCGCTTTGATCGTGATGATCGAGTGCGTGATCGCCGGGCGCGTCATCCCGGCCTTCACGATGTCGGCATTGCCGGGTCTGAAACTCCAGACGCCGCCGTGGCTTGAGCGTGCCGCGCTGGCCACGACCGCGTTGTCGTTGGCGGCCTGGGTGCTGTTGCCCGTGAACCCGATCACGGCTGCAGGCTTCAGCTTGGCTGCGCTGCTGCACACATCGCGGCTGTGGCACTGGCAGCCCTGGCGCACGAAGGCGCGGCCCATCCTGTGGGTGCTGCATATGGCCTACGCCTGGCTGCCCCTGGGCTTCGCGTTGCTCGCAGCCGCTCAAATGCGTTTCGTGTCGACATCTGTCGGCATCCATGCCCTTGCCGTCGGCGCCACGGCTGGACTCATCGTCGGCATGATCACCCGTACCGCGCGCGGCCATACCGGCCGCCCGCTCAAGGCGTCACGGCTTGAGGTGACGGCCTATGTGCTGGTCCTGGCCGCGGCAGTGGTCCGCGTGGCCCTGCCGCTGCTCGCACCGGCACTCACCGCCGACGCGCTGATCGCGGCGGCAGTCGCTTGGGCGCTGGCGTTCACCCTCTACCTTTGGCGCTTCGGCCCCTGGCTCGTGTCCAGCCGGCTGGACGGCAAGGATGGGTGACGCGACGCAGCGCTCGGGCTCTTCTACAAGCCGATCCCAGTCTGAAGTTCTTCAAAGCATCACCAAGGCGCGGCTGCGCTCGCGGTGATGCCCAACGCCCCCTGAAAGGTCCCCATGACTGCCACCCCGATCCAACCGACCCACGTGCTCGATCTGCGGACCATCCCGCCCCGCGAGCGCCACCCGCTGATCTTCGGCCGCTTCGACGGCCTGGCCGTCGGGCAGGCGCTGCAGTTGGTCAACGACCACAACCCGCAACCCTTGCACTACCAGTTCGATGACCGTTCGTACGGGCAGTTTGAGTGGACGGTGCTGGAGGCCGGCCCGTCGGTCTGGCGCATCCAGATCGCCCGCACTGCGAACGCCGCCACCGCGCAACCCGCTGCGCGCGGCGATTCCTGCTGCTCGGGCGGCGCCTGCTGCGGCTGACCTCGGGCGCCGTGCACGATGACCTTCGTCGTCACCGAGGCCTGCATCCGGTGCAAGTACACCGACTGCGTCGACGTCTGTCCAGTCGATGCGTTTCGGGAGGGGCCGAACTTCCTGGTCATCGACCCGGACGAGTGCATCGACTGCGCGGTATGCGTGCCCGAGTGCCCCGTGAATGCGATCTACGGCGAGGAAGACGTACCCGCGGATCAACAGCACTTCACGGCGCTGAACGCCGAGCTTTCCAGGGAGTGGAAGCCCATCACGAAGACCAAGCTGGCGCTACCGGACGCTGAGGAGTGGAGCCGGATCGAGCGCAAGCTCGACCAGCTGAAGCGATGACTCGACGCACGACCCTCATCTTCCGGCTTCCCCACGGGCGCTGAGCATGTCCAAGCCGGCAAAGGTCATCCCCATCGTCGCGGCGAGCGCCAAGGTGGAGGACAGCGCTCAGTTCGTCTCGATGTACCAGAAGCAGCCGACGATCTACCCGCGGGCGGTCAAGGGTTGGTTCGCGAACTGGCGCTGGGTATTCGTGTGGCTGACGCAACTGCTGTTCTATGGGTTGCCTTGGCTGCAGTGGAGTGGCCGGCAAGCCGTGCTGTTCGACCTCGAGGCCCAGCGCTTCTACATCTTCGGTCTGCTGCTCTATCCGCAGGACCTGATCTTTTTGGCGGCGCTCCTGGTGCTGTCTGCATTGGCGCTATTTTTCTTCACCGCCGTGGCGGGTCGCCTGTGGTGCGGCTACACCTGTCCGCAGACGGTCTACACCGAGATCTTCATGTGGGCCGAACGGAAGATCGAGGGCGATCGGGTCGCCCGCATGCGCCTGGACCAGCAACCGTGGCGGTGGCACAAGATTTGGCGCAAGGGCGCCAAGCACTCGGCGTGGCTGTCGATCGCCTTGTTCACGGGGTTCAGCTTCGTCGGCTACTTCACGCCGATCCGCGAGCTCGCAATGGACCTGGCGAGTTGGAACCTGTCGGGATGGAACGCGTTCTGGGTCCTGTTCTACGGCGCTGCCACCTACGGTAACGCGGGCTTCCTGCGCGAGCAGATGTGCAAGTACATGTGCCCTTACGCACGCTTTCAGAGCGCCTTGATCGACAAGGACTCGCTGATCATCACCTACGATGCGAAGCGAGGCGACCCGCGCGGATCGCGCTCGCGCAAGGCGGACTCGGCCGCCCACGGACTTGGTGATTGCATCGACTGCACGCTGTGTGTGCAGGTGTGTCCTACTGGCATCGACATCCGCAACGGGCTGCAGAACGAATGCATCGGCTGCGCGGCCTGCATCGACGTCTGCAACGACGTGATGGACAAGATGGGCTATGCCCAGGGTCTCATCCGCTACTCCACGGAGAACGGCGTGGTGAACGGCTGGACGCGGCTGCAGATGTTCAAGCGCGCGCTGCGCCCGCGTGTGCTGATCTACGGCGCAGTGCTTTCGGCGGCCAGCGTCGCCTTCGCGGCCAGCGTGGCCATGCGCAGCCCGTTCAAGTTCGATGTGGTCAAGGACCGTGGCGCGTTGGCCCGTGTGGTGGAGGAGGGCGCGGTTGAGAACGTCTACCGCATCCAGATCATGAATCGCACGGGGGCTCCGCAGACCTACCGGGTTGCCGCCTCCGGGATCGACGGGTTGGAGGTCGTGGCAACGCCGGCCAGCGCCGGCCCGGCTGCCGTGACGTCGACGTCCGTGAGCTTGCGCCTACCTTTCGTCGTGGCGCAAGGGCTCGCAGGCCGGTCGGTGCCCGTGATGTTTGAGGTCACGGGCGTGGAGCCCACCTCCGGCACCAGCGCAGACCGAGCGGCCATCCAGTTCGAGAAGTCGACGTTCTTCATCCCCCGCTGAACTGCGGGGCCCCAAACTGTTGCGCGAAGACGCGGCGCAACAGCGCGGATGCGGTAGTAGGCGATTCGTTCGCCGAGGATTGCCAGGACTGGGTTCGCTCAGTGCCGATAGACCAGCCGACGGGCCCGGCTTGGTCACCTCCGATCGCCACCTCGTGCCGGCCGTTCAGTCAGATGCGTTTCCGGAGCACGCGGTGGGCGGTTGCTGCGATCCCCGCCCACAGCAACGTGCGCAGCGCCATCGCGCCGACGGTTCGCGTCTCGTACGCACCACCACTCCATGCATGGACGCCGAAGGCGGCGAACACCAGGCCGGTTGCGGCGGCGATGAAGACGGCCAGCGGTACCGACCAGCGCCGCCGCTGCCAAAGCCCCAGACCGCAGGCCACGTAGGCGAACCCGGCGACGAAGTTGAACCAGAGCACGAAGGGCACTATGGCCCCGGCGGCCAGGCGCGCCGCTTCGCCACCGAACAGTGGGCGACCGCCGGACAGGACCGTCAGCAGCCCGAAGAGCACAGCGACCCCTGCCAGTGACTTCGCCAGCCAATCCGCCTTGGATGTGCTCACACACCTGCTCCTGGTTGACGGCTGCTGCAACCGGGCTGGATCGGGTCAGAGGCTCAAGCCTAGCCCCGCCTCTTCTTCGGTCCGGCCGTCGCGGATGTGATAGATCCGCCTGAAGGTCGGGATGATCTTCTCGTCATGGGTTACTACGATGATGGCCGTGTGGTACTGCGTGGCCATCTGGTTGAGGATGCGCACGACGGCCAAGGCCCGTTCGCTGTCCAGCGGCGCCGTGGGCTCGTCGGCCAGGATGACCGGTGGCCGGTTCGCCAGGGCGCGCGCGATAGACACGCGCTGCTGTTCACCGCCCGACAGCTCGGACGGCTGCGCCGCAGCGCGGTGCCCCACGTCCAGTGCGGCCAGCAGTTCGAGCGCACGCGCGCGCGCCTCGCCATTGGGGCGTCCGGCCAGCATCGGTAGCAAGGCGACGTTGTCGGTGACATCGAGGAAGGGGATCAAGTAGGGCGCCTGGAACACGAAGCCGATGCTGTCGCGCCGCAGAGCGCGCAGGTCGGGGATCTTCCAGCCGTCGTCGTAGATGGCTTCGCCGCCGAGCACCATCCGGCCACCACTTGGCTCGATGACCGCGCCCAGGCACTTCAGCAGCGTGCTCTTGCCCGAGCCGGATGGGCCGATCAGGCCCACCACCTCGCCCGGGGCCACGGTCATGTTCACGTCCTTCAGCGCGTCGACGGCCGTGTCGCCCTCACCGTAGCGCTTGCGCAGGTGTTCGATGCGGATGCCGAGTTCACCCACCTCAGCCTCCGATCGCCGCGGCCGGGTCGACCTTCAGCGCGACGCGGATCGCCAGCGTGCTGGCCAGCGCGCAGATCACCACCACCGCCACCAGCCCGCGCACCGCGTCGCCCGGCTCCAGCAGCACGTATTTCGGGAAGATCGGCGCCCAGAAGGTCGCCGCCACCTTGCCGACGACGAAGCCGATCAGGCCCAGGCCCAGCGCCTGCTGGAGGATCATGCCGGCGATGGTGCGGTTGCGCGTGCCGATCAGCTTGAGCACCGCGATCTCGCGGATCTTGCCCAGCGTCATCGTGTAGATGATGAAGGCCACGATGGCCGCGCTGACGATCGCCAGGATCACCAGGAACATGCCGATCTGCTTGGCCGACGTGGCGATCAGCTTGGCCACGAGAATCTCTTCCATTTGCTCGCGCGTGAAGGCTTCCAGGTGCTTCCACCGGCGCACCGGTTCGGCCACCACCTCGGCGTCGGTGCCAGGCTGCACCTGCACGAGGATGGCGTTCACATTGCGGTTGTTGGCCTGCGACGCCTGGATCGCCTCCAGCAGCCCCGGCACGCCCGGGCGGTTGAGGCTCGGGTTGGCCGCGGTGCGGGCGCGCTCGTTGACGATGGCGTCGTTGTCCTTCAGGAATTGCGCTTCCTGAGCGTCTTTCAGCGGGATGAAGACCATCGGGTCGCCACCCGACGACACCATGCGCCGCGTCAGCCCGACCACCGTGTAGTCGTGGCGGCGGATGCGGATGCGTTCGCCCAGGGTGAAGCCCGTACGCACGTCGGCGACAGCCTCGTAGTGGCTGCGTGTGATGTGCCGGCCGGCCACCAAATAGCCCGGTTCGCCCGGCTGGCCGGGCTCGAAGCCAACCACCATCGCGCGCACGTCGTCATCGCCGCTGCCGGCCGGCGCCGCGCCGCTGGCCCAGGCCCGCCGCACCTGCATCGTCAGGTAGGTCACGTTGGCGGCGCGCGCCACGCCGGGCAGTCCGAGCACACTGCGCACTGCATCGTCGCGAAGGCTCGACGATTCGGCGTAGGGCCCCTGCGTATCCTGCTGTACCACCCAGAGGTCGGCGCCGCTGTTGTTGAGCAGCGCCCGCGCGTCGTCCACCATGCCGCGGTACACCCCCGCCATGGTCAGGGTGACGCCGATCAGCAGGCCCAGGCCGATGCCGGTCAGCACGAACTTGCTCCAGGAATGCAGGATGTCCCGGCCGGCCAGACTGATCACGGTTGCCGCCCCGTGAGCGCATCGACGACGGTGATTCGGCTGCGCTCGCCGATTTCCTTTTCGCTGTGGACAACGACGGTCATGCCGGGATTCACGCCGTCGAGCACCTGGATCTGACCGTCCAGGCCTGCCTGGCCAATTCGCACGGGCGTGAAGCGCAAGGTGCCTGCGTCAATCACCCAGACACCGGTCTGCGCCTGCCGGCGCTTGATGGCCGCATTTGGCAGCAGCACCGTCTTCGCGGTCGCCGGCAGCGACAAGGTCACCTCCGCCAGTTCACCCACCGACAGGCCGGCGGGCACCTGGTCGAAGCCGATCTGCGCCACGCGCTCTTCAGTCACGCTGTCGCTGAGGGCCTCGACGCGAGCGACCTTGCCCGGGAAGGGGCGGCCCTGACTCGAGCGCAGCACGATCTGGGCAGGCAGGCCCACCGCCAAGCCGCCCGAGCGCGCCTGGTCCAAGCGCACCTTGACCCACAGCGACGAAGGCTCGATCACGCGCAGCACGGCCTGCCCGGCCACGACCGTCGAGCCCGGCTCGGCATCGCGACTGGTGACCACGCCGTCGGCCGGCGCCAGCAGGCGCACATTCGCTCGCTGCTGGCGCAGGCCGGCTCGTTCGGCCGCCAGGCGCTGCTGGTCTTGCCGGGCCGCGGCCAGGTTGGCGTCAGCGGTGTTGACGAGGGCGTCGGCCGACGCCTCCTCCTGCAGCCTTGCCTCGACGGCACCGGTGCTGATGAAATTCTGACGGCCCAGCTCAACGTAGCGGCGCGCATTGACGGCCGCGAGTTCCCTGCGGGCCTGGGCGTCTCGTCGCTGTGCCTCGGCGGCCGCCATGGCGCTGCCGGCGCGAGCGACCGAGGCGTCGAGTGCGGCGGTGCGTTCGTCCAGGTCCACCGGGTCCATTTCGGCCACCGGCTGGCCGGTTTTGACCGTGTCGCCCACATCGACAGTCACCGAACGCACCCGGCCGGCCGTGGTCGGCCCGATCAGGTAGCTGCGCCGGGCCTCGACCGTGCCGATGCCGAACAGTTGTGGGGTGATCTGGCCCTCGGCCGCCTGCACGACCGTGACGCGGGTCGGCGCCAACGGCCCGGAGCGCATGACCACGTAGCTCATCGCTGCAACCAGCAGGATGCCGAGCCCGATCAGCGCGAGCCGGCGCGTTCCGATCGATGAGGCTTTCATCGCGCCTCCCCGAGACCGCGCCGGTAGAGGGCGAAGATGGCGTTGGCCTGCTGGCGCATGGCCGCGGGTTTGCCCGTCAGCATCGATTGCATGACAAGACCCTGGATCAGGCCGATGAAGCTGGTGGCGGCAGCCTCGGGGTCCAGGTCCGTGCTGACCTGTCGCTGTTCGATGGATTCGGCCAGTTGGCCGAGCAGCAGCTTGCGGTAGCCCTGGAGCACGCCACGCACCTCGAGCTTTGCCGCTGAGTCAGCAGGTTGCTGGAGCTCGTGGAAGATGAACCGAGGCACGCCCGGATGCGCGATGACGAACTCGACGTGCGCGCGGAACATGCCGGCCAGCGCGTCCACCGGCGTGGCGGCCTCTTCCGCAGCGGCCCGAACCTTGTGCAGCAGGGTTTCGCGGACCCAGCGCATGGCAGCCAGCCAGATGGCGTCCTTGGTGGGGAAGTGCTTGAAGACCGCACCCTGCGTGACGCCGATTGCCGTGGCGATATCGGCAGTGGTGATCAGCGCCGGGCTGCTTTCGCACGCCAGACGCAAGGCGGCCTCGACGATCTCGACCTGGCGTTCTTCGGTGGAGAGGCGAATGTGCATGATGGTCGCGGCGTTTGGTAAGTCATCAACTACTTACCACTATACTCTGACTACGAAATACGCTGCGATGTATCAGCAAATGCGCGTCAACCGCCACTGCGCGACAGCGGGTATATGCACCTGTCGGTACGGCAGGTTGCCCCTTGCTCCCGGCCACAACGCCTCGAGAGGTCTGACATGTACAGATTCGCCACCACACTCGCGGGACTGTCCTTCGACGACGCCTTGGCCAAGACCACGGTGGCACTCAAGGCCTGGGGTTCGGCGTGCTGAGCGACATCGATGTCCAGCGCGCGATCAAGGAGGGGCTCGGCACCGACATACTGCCCTACCGCATCTTGGGCGCCTGAAATCCGCCGCTGGCGCATCAGACCCTGCAGGCCGAGCCGGACGTCGGTCTGCTGCTGCCGTGCAATGTGATCGTCCGCGAGGAGGCTCGCCTTTTTCTATCCATTGGTAGGCAGTTCGCCCTTGTTGGTCGCCGGGTGGAGCCTGCTGTTCTTCGGCGAGTCGCTGGGAGCATTGGCCTGGACCGGCATCGCCATCAGCGTCCTGGGACTGGTGGCGATGGCCCTCATGGCGCGCGGCAACGACGAGAGCAAGGCATTGCCCTGGACGCTGCTGGCCATGCTGGCCACCTGCGTCTGCTCGCTGTCCGACAAGGCCGCCACGGCGCATTGCCGGCTTCGGCGGCATCATGGGCTACCTCAGCGTCGGCTACCTGGCCGCCTGGCTGGCCATGACGGCGCGAGTGTGGCGCAGCACCGGGCGGTGGGCGCCCAAGGCCCGACCGGGTGCCGTGGTGTTGCTGGTGGGCAGCCTGTGCGTCGGGCTGGCCTACGCCCTGGTCATCCACGCCATGCGGATCCTGCCTGCAGCCGAGGTGGTCGCCTACACCAACGCGGGCATCGTCCTGGCGACCATGACGTCGCTGCTCGTGTTCCACGAGCGCACACAGTGGAAGCGGAGGGCTATGGCGGCCGGCGTGGTCTGTGCCGGTCTGGCCTGCATCGGGGTGGGGCGGGCGCTGTAGGGGCGTCAATGCCGGCGCAGCCCCGAGTACTGTTCAGGTCTCGTACCGCTCCTGGTCAGCCTTGCGCCAATCTCGCGGCGACACACCATAGCGCTGCTTGAAGGCCTTGGACAGCGCCGTGGCGCTGCCGTACCCGACCGAGTCGGCCACGGCCTTGAGCAAACCGCCCGCGCGCAGCTCGGACATGGCCAGGGTCAGTCGCCAGTCGGCGAGGTAGCCCGCCGGCGTGGCGCCGGTGGTCTGCTTGAAGGCAACGGCAAACGCCGTGCGCGACATGCCTGCCTGCGCCGCCATGCGCTCGAGCGACCAGGCCGCGGCCGGTGCCGCGTGCAGCGCGACGAGCAGCCTGGCCAGCCGCGGATCCGCCAGCCCTGAGATGAGCCCGGTGCCGATGCCGCCGGCGCCGGGGTGATCGATCAGCCAGCGCAGTAACTGGATCAGCACGACCTCGAACAGGCGGTCGGCCAGCAGCCGCGAGCCGCAGCGCACACGGTCGGTCTCGGCAAACAGCAGGTCCAGCGCGGGCTGCAGGCCATCGACCTGCGCCAGCGGAACGAGAACGAGCGCCGGCAGCGCTGCCACCAACGGGTTGTGCTCGGCACCATCGAAGTCGAGCGTGGCACAGGTGAAGTCCGATCCGTCGCGCGGCGGGTTGTGGAAGGTGTGTGCCACCGGTCGGGGATAAAGCATCAGCGTCGGCTCGCTCACGACGACGCGACGCTTCAGACCCTTGACCTTGTCGTGCGTCACCACCAGTTCGCCCCGGCGAAGCACGTGCAGGAAGGCGCGACCCGGCTTCGCCTCGAAGGCCGTTGTGCCGCACAGCGCGCCGGCGTGGAACAGGTGGGCCCGGACGCGGAAGCGATCCAGCAGACCGGATAGCCGATCGATGGCCGGTGGCAGGGTGGTCGCCCCGGCTTTGAATGATGGGTAGTGTTTTGTGTACGTCACAGCACCCATGGTACAGACCAGGTGGGCACACTGGCGGCGTTGCGCAACGACATCCGGGTCCTTGACCCGTCCCAATACAAGACACCAGGAGTTGTTCATGAAGATGCTGAAACTGCTGCTTGCGGCCACCTCGCTCGGTGTGGTCGCGGATGCCGGAGCGGCTCCGCCGCGCCCTGACGTGCCCGGCTATGCGCTGGGCCAGGCAACGCTGGCCCGGGCACCCTATTCGATGGCCGACCTCACGGCACTGCAGAAGTCGATGCTGTTCGGTGCCGACGACGTGGCCGCGTTGCGCCAGAGCAAGGCCATCCTGGCCGACCAGACCGAGGCCATCCTCGATGTCTGGTACGGCTTTGTGGCCTCGACTCCCGAACTGGTGGTGTTCTTCGGCGACACCCGCAGCGGCCAGCCGGACGCCAACTACCTGGGCGCCGTGCGCAAGCGATTTGCGCTGTGGATCCTGGACACTGCCGATGCCACCTACGACCAGGCTTGGCTCGACTGGCAGTACGAGATCGGCCTGCGCCACAATCGGTTGAAGAAGAACAAGACCGACGGCGCGCATGGCCCGGCCCAGGTGGACTTCCGCTACCTGCCGGCGCTGACCATCCCCATCACCACGACGCTCAAGCCCTTTCTGGCCAAGAAGGGCGCTTCGGTTGCGGACGTCGAGAGGATGCACGCAGCTTGGGTGAAGGCCGTGCTGATGCAGGCCATCCTGTGGAGCCACCCGTACATCAAGGATGGGGAGTTCTGATGCCGTCGCCTGCGACGCCGCGGCGTGCGGGCACCGAGTCGCCAGCCGGGCAGTCCACTGAGCTGCCCGGCTGGCAGATCTCGCACTGGTTCAACACCACGACGCGCATCGATCTGGACGACCTTCGGGGGCGCGTTGTGCTGATCCATGCGTTCCAGATGCTGTGCCCGGCGTGCGTGGCGCACGGCCTGCCCCAGGCGCTGCGTGTGCATGAGGTGTTTCAGGGCGAGGCCGTGACGGTCATTGGGCTGCACACGGTGTTCGAGCATCACGAGGTGATGGGGTCACCGGCCTTGCAGGCCTTCATCCACGAGTACCGATTGCCATTCCCGATTGGCATCGACCAGGCAGACGAGACTGGACCGCTGCCTGTGACCATGTCGCAGTGGGGTCTGCGTGGCACGCCGAGTGTCGTGCTGCTCGATCGGCAGGGCCGCGCGAGACTGCACCGCTTTGGGGTTGTCGACGACCTGGTGCTGGGCGCAGCGATCGGGCAGTTGCTGGCGGAAAGACCGGCGGTCGCGGCGGCGGTGCTCCCAGATCGCGTCGGAACTGGCAAGGCACGGCCAACGTGCTACGGCGAGGGCTGTGTTTTGCGGTAACGCCAACACTCACGTCGACGGCCTGTCTCTCGGAAGGTGGAGTTGCCGCCGCCAATTGCCTTCGTACGAGTTTTTACGCCGCCGTGCGGGGTACGTAGTACCCGCAATCCTCAAGAATTGACATAAACATTAAAGTCGCTCATTCAGCCTGCTTGCGATCAGCCTGCTTGCGACCGTTGCGCCGAGGTGACGCAAAGTGGCGGTTGCGTCCTCGGCTCTCTCTGGCCAAAGACGTCAACGCCACCGCTGTCGTGGGCCGCGCCGCCTCTCTGGCGGAGGCGTCGAACCGTAGGGCCACGAGTTCCGTGGCCGTCTTGGACGACTGGCGATCCGAGCCGACAATCTTACTGAATCGCGCCCCCGCCGGACACGGCCGTTGCGCCGGGTCAGTCAAATGCGCATGATGCTTCCATCTTGAGTGCGATGGAACCGTCGCCAAGACTTGACCACCACCGTGAACGACATGGACCCCCGCGACGCCAGCCAAGCCGAACTGATGCGAACCGACCATCAGACCGCAGCTCACAACCGCTGGCTCGCAGCCGCGATCCAGGACGCGCTGGACGATCCGCGTCCGGGTCTCTCGTTCGACGAGGTCATGGTCGCCCTGGACGCCGAGATCGGCGCGGCCGAGCGCGAGCGCGCCGCCGATCGCTCTCGCGCGGGACGTCATGTCCCTTCCAGCGCTCCGCGACAGCGATGAATGACGGGAAGTTGTTCGCTTGGTGAGGTTTCCTGCAGGAGGTTTGCGCGCCATGATTCGTGGAGGAAACAAGCATCCGACTTCGGCACGAGGCGGCTTGGCGGCTGCTGAGGTTCGCGGTGCATCGGCGCGAGCTCAGTGGATCAGGGAAGGGCTGGTAGTCCTCGGTCCGCAACTGGCGCAAGCGTGGGGGATTCCCCAGGAGGCATTGGCGACGACCTCGGCAAGCGGCGAGGTGGTCAGCATCCACATCGACAACTGCCAGTACTACCCCGCGGCATTGCTGAGCATCGATCGCTTGACCGCAGGCGCGATCTGCCGCGATCTCCGGAACCTCCACGACACCGAGAGGGTGATGTTTTGGCTGCGCGATCACGGGGCCCTTGGAGGCAGGAGCGTGGCTTTGGCATTGAAGGCTGGAACACCGACGGCCAGGGTGAACGCACTGGCGGAAGCTTGGGCACGCGAGCGGACGTACGCCAGGAGCTTAAATGACGAGGATGTGGTCGAAAGTCGCGAACGCCGTTCGTGACCGCGACTGTGCTTTGCGGCTTGGCGCCGAATGGTCGCCAGAGTTGGACGCCTGGCCCGCCTCCTCCGACGACACCAGTGCACGGGCATCGCCAGCCTGGGCGGCCTTAGCGAACCTAGGCTCAGTCCATGAAAGGAAGCGGCGCCGGCCCCTTCCCTGACGGGATGGGAGCACGGCGCCGTGATTGGGCAGTGAACTGCTTCAGCCGGCCACCAGCGTCATGGGTTGGCCATTGGCGGTGTGGCGCACGATGCGGTTTCCCGCGCGCCGCAGACCGTCGGCTTCGACTTCGTCGAGCAACTGCGTCGGCAGTTGAAGGCCGAGATCGGCGACCTTGACGCGCAAGGTCGCGATGTCGGTCCAGTCCAGCAGGGGCTCCTGCAGGCTGGTGTAGAGCATGTCGTTGCGCTCGTCGACGACCTGGAGAAAGTAGTCCCCCAGGCGTCGATCGAAGCCGGCCACGATCTCGACGGGGTGTCCGTCGAGCGTCGCCGTCGCGAGGTGCTGGCTCATGGTCCCGGCTCCGCGCTGTCGAACACGGGCAGCCCGTCGATGACCGCCGCCTCGCGATCGAACATCAGCCAGGCCACGCCGGCGGATTCGGCCACCTCGAACAGCATGGCCAGATCGGGTTCCGACGGCACCCGGTACTTCGGTGCCCCGACATAGACGAACCCGCCGCAGTCGGTCGGGTAGGCGTTCACGGACAGATCGTCATCGGCGAGCTTGTTGCGCGTCGCCGAACTCAGATGCTTCAGGGACAGGCTGGCCAGCATCTCGGCCTGCTGTCGCAGGCCGGTGGCGGGCAGGGTATGCATCGTGGCTTCCTCCTCGGGATGAACTGGGAGAAGTGGGGGGCTCGGTCACCCGCCTTGCGGTCGTGGGCGCTTGGGTGGAGCGCTTCGATCGTCCGGCTCGGGCGAACGTCATGCCGCAGTCGCGGCAGCGGAACCAGTGCAGGCGACCGAGCGCGCCCAGAGGCACGCCGTGGCCGGCACAGCAGGGGCAGGTCGGGGGTCTTCTCTCCGACATGGGCATCCTTGGTTGGGGTGGGATCGGCGGGAGGGGCACCGCCTCGGCGGCGCCCTTCTCGCAACTGGGTCGTGCAGGGCGTGACTGCCGCACATGGCGTCAGAGCAGTCCGCGCTCCGCGAAGCTGACGCACTGGTCGCCGGCGACGACGAAGTGGTCGATCAGGCGGATGTCCACCAGCGCCAGCGCCGACTTCAGCGTCTGCGTCAGGAACTCGTCCGCGCGGCTCGGCTCGGCCTGGCCGCTCGGGTGGTTGTGGGCCACCGCGATCGCGGCGGCGTTGCGGGCCAGGGCGCTCTTGACCAGTTCCCGCGGGTACACCGAGGTCTGGGTGAGCGTGCCCCGGAATACCTCCTCGTGGGTGATCAGCCGGTGGTTGGCATCCAGGTACAGCGCGAGGAAGACCTCGTGCTGCAGGCCGGCGCAGCGCAGCCGCAGCCAGTCGCGCAGGACCTGGGGCGAGGACATCACCGGCCCCTGCGCAATCCGGTCACGCAGCTCGCGCATCAGCAGCTCGCGGGCGACATCGAGGCGGCGCGTCAGGAGCTGCTGCGTGGCCGGGTCCTCGTGGGGCGTCTCCCGGTCGCTGACGCGCAGCGCAGCCGGCGTGGGGCCTGGCAATGGGTGGGCCGGCAGGCCCAGCATCTCTGCCACGAGGTCCTCGCGCGACGCATGGGCGGCATCGGGCAGGTCCGGCAGATGTTGATGACCCTGGAAAGGGTGGAAGTTCATGGCGTTCTCCTCTCGTGGCGAAAAGGAAGACGGGAACGCCGTTCCCTTCCTTCACAGGCAAGGGACTGGTGTCCCCGCAAGGGAAGGATGTGCAGGCACACGACGAATCGTGGCCAGCACGGTGGCTCAGATGGTCATCCGAGGCAGGTAACGACTGCGACGCCGCTGCCGCCGGTTCGGTCGGCATCGGAAACACTCCTGTCGGGAGTGGGTGTGAGCCCGTCAAGTCTGCGCCATCGGCGCCGGGGATTCAACCGGGGTGGTGCCAGCCACCGCGCCTTTGCCGTGCTTGCCCGCGCAACAGGCGCCAGGGTCCGGGCCTTGGTCGGTCATCGGGGCGCGGGTAGGTGCCGCCATTCGCATGACCGCACTGCGCGTGGCCGCGCCGTTGTCGCTGGGCCACGGCCTGCCCGGATGTCCTGGCGGGCAGACCGCAAAAGTGACACCGCAGAGGCACTCGGCTGTCACTGCAGAAATTTCTTCGCCGCGGGCAGCAGCGGATGTGCACAGACCTGCGCCGGCACGCGAAGATGCGCGGCTTCCCGACAAGGCCGACCCGACATGCTGCGATCCGGAAACCAGCTTCGACTGACGCGACCCGAACGGGCGCGGCTGGCCCGCATCACCGCCATCGAGCCGGGGTCCATCCGCAGCGTCGCGGACCTGCAGGCCTACGTCCGCCGCTGCAAGGCCCACTACTGGGGCCACTCCGATGACACCCGCTTCCTGCACTGGCTGATCGAGCGTGAGGTGCAGTTCCTGATCGGACGCTGAGCGCCCGTCGCCCCGTTCGCAGTCTTGGAAACAGGAACGCCCCCGGTGCTGGACCGGGGGCGTGCAGGGTGACGGCCTGGAGTGGATCTGGATCGCGCCGTCTGGACAGTCTCGAACGGTCGACCGAATGGCTCAGCGGAACACGCGCGGCTCGACGCTTGCCCCGCGCATGAACGCGAGGTACGCACCGGCCTTGCCGATGTCGTCGAAGGTCGCCACGGGCTGCTCGTGCAGCACCACGGC
This sequence comes from Rubrivivax albus, assembly GCF_004016515.1. Taxonomy (GTDB): domain Bacteria; phylum Pseudomonadota; class Gammaproteobacteria; order Burkholderiales; family Burkholderiaceae_C; genus Rubrivivax; species Rubrivivax albus. Next base: position 205,787 of record NZ_SACT01000005.1, on the reverse strand, counting down.
CCAGGGACGGTTATCGTCATCACTGGCGCGGATGCGCAGTTCCGGTGGCTGCCAGCGCGGGTGGCGGTACAGGGGCAGGCCGGTGTCCCAGTCCATCAGTGCCAGCACATGCGCACAGAGGATGGCCGTGCCGGCTGCCTCGCCCGGCTCGACGAGCAGGGGCATCTTCAGCAGGCCGGTCGAGCGGCCGACCGTGCCGACCACGTCGAACTCGTCGAGCCAGCTCGCGCCGGTGCGGGTGTCGCCCAGCACCAGCCGCACCTTGCGGCCGTCCCGGCGGCAGGTCTCCAGCACCCTCGCCAGGCGAGGGTCCGTGCCGGGATCGAAGTAGGTGCGGTGGCCCTGGGCGGACTCGCCCCAGGCACGCACCGAAGCGAGGTACTTCTCGTAGCCGGTGAGGCTGGCCGCGTCATCGGCGGTGGGCATCAGGTCGGGACGATCGAGGCGCTGCGCGATCTGCCGGGCATGGTCACGTGCGTTGTCGAAGCCGAAGCAGGTCACGCCACCTTCGGTGGCGATCACATACAGGCGTTGCTCGGGATTCAGGGTGATGTCTCGCATGGGGAACTCTCGAAGTTGGGAGGGCGGACACCGGCCCTGGCGGGACGGGCCCGCGGGCGGTTGGATGGGGTGCTGGTCGCGCCAGGCCGCTGGACGTCAGTCCATGGCCGAGGCACGTCAGCGATCGAACCCGGTGCAGCCGATGGGGCTGCGCCGGGGCTCGTTCTTCGGATCAGCGCCGGCTGATCTGGACGGCGGGTGCGGGGCCGTCGACGGGAGGTTCCGGGGCACGCTCGGAGCCGCCTTCGGAGCCACTGACCGGCGACGCCGGGGACATGCCGGCCTGGTGCTGGAAGCGGGCGTGCGCGTCGGCGAACTCGGCATCGCCCAGCAGCTGACGAACCTGCGCGGCGGCCGGTTCGGGCCTGCTGTCGGCGTCACTGGCCGCGGCTGGGCGCGCGCCCCGCTTCGATGTTGCTGGCGAGGCTGGCGGTGCAGCGGCAATGGCCTCGTCCAGGACGTCCGCAGTGCGGTGGTACGCCTTCTGCGTGACGCCGCCGACGAAGGCTGCGGGTCGCTGCAGCGTCCACTGGACCAGCAGGCGCAGCCACTGCCCGATGCGCTTGTCGCGGGCCTGGCGCGCCTTGTGGACGCGCAGCGACTGCTTGCAGGACAGGTACAGCGCCAGGTGGCGACGCTTCATCTCGGCGTCGCCGTCGAGCTGCGCCATCACCTCGGCGGCGAGGGCGACGTCACGGCCGACGCGTCTGTAGAAGCCGACCCAGGCGCGCTGCTCCTCGATGTCGATGGTGCTGCGTCGCGGTGACGGGCTGTGGAAGGATCTGTCTGGGAAAGCATGACTCATGGGGTTCTCCAAGAAGGCGAGGGAACCCCGACCCCGACGGGAGACGGTGACTCCCGGAGGGTGGATGGCGAGGACGGCAGAAAGCCGCAGGAAACGGGGTGTCGGGTGATGGCGTCCCGATGCCATCGCTGGCGGTCGGTTCACCATCCCCGAGACCCGAGGACTCGGTCGGCAAGAGTTTGAGCCGACGGCGGTGCCGCGACGGACGACTCGAGCCCGCGACCATCAGGTCGTGAGCACGCGAGCGGCGCCTCGGTGCAGGCCCTCGGCAATGCCGATCCAGCGGTCGGCGATCCGGTCCAGATAGACCAGGTCGTCGGCCGCGATCTCGCCCGAGGCGCGGAGCCGGGCGATGACTTCCTTGACGAGGAGGGGATCCTCCCGGGCCAGCACGATGGCCGTCGAGGCGATGCGCCTGCGGTAGGTGTCGACCGTCATGGTCAGCACACCGTCGTGCAGCGCTCGGACGCCAGCGGGTCCGCGGCCTCGCACACCACGCGCATGGACGCATGGGGCGTGCAGGGCCGGGGCCGGAGCAGCGCCGGAAGGGTGACAGGCCGCCGGGCGGGCACACGGGCATGCCCGGTACCACCCAGCAGTGCACACACCGGCGCATTCCTCGGTGGAAGGGCGCGGTTCCACGGAACGGGACTCATGGGGGTTCTCCTTCAGGGGTGAAGGGGAACGCCCATCCCTGGCGGGGAACTGGGGTTCCCCGTCTGGGATGCCTTGCCGGGAAGGCAAGGCGCGTCGTCGCGCACAGGTGCGTGCGCGAGTTGCAGAGGTCCGCGTCCGAGAGGGCGGGGCCAGGGCAGATGCGTGCGTCAGGCCAGGCTTCTGATCGAGATCAGGCCGGGCTGGTGAGCGCAGGGCGCGTCACGACGCAGAGGTCGTGGTCAGCGCATGCGAGGAGGGGCCACGACACAGGGTCATGGCCGGCTCCTGGTTTCGGATCCGGATGGATCTGAATCGGCCCGGCACACGGAGGTGCCGGACGGGACACAAGGCAGGTAACGACTGCGACGCCAGCTGGGCTGGACTTCAGGGCGACCGGAGCCACCGATGAAGGCTGAGCAGACGCGATGTCCGCAGGTAGCCACGTCAGTATCGGACGGGGTCCCTAGGTCGGCAACGGACCCGAGGTCTCATCGCGGCAATGCCCGCCCAAGCGACCGGCTCGGCCGACGCTTGGGCGGGCAATCGATTCCGAGTCCTCCACGTCGGGGGCCCGGAACGCGGCGCTGCCCAGTTGCTGGGCGTGCGGGTAGGCTGACGGTTCGTATAGTGGGCGGATCAACATCTCCTGCAGACCGGTTCCGCCCTGTCCATGACCGTCGAGCGCTATGCCTTCCATGACTGCGAAGCCTCCACGGCGGCAGGCGTGCCGCTGCGCATTCACGCTGGCGTTCACCATGTCGAGCGGCGATCGCTGGTGTTCCGCGTGCGCCTGGGTGGCCGCGAGCTCGATCTGACCCTGGCCGATTGGGAGCGCCTGCTGGATGCGGGCTGTGTCGGGCCGGTTGTCGCCGCCGCTGATCCACCGGGGACCGGCGAAACCCATCCTGGGTGAAACACGCGAGGTGGCGAAGGCAGACTGGAACGTCTATGCGAGAGCGCTGGTCGGACCCCGGCGACTACGGCAGTTGCGCTGCTCGAGTTGGCCAGCGACGTGGCGATGAGTGTCTACACAGCGGCCCTACACAAGTACCCGGACTCGGCCACAAGCGGTCCTAGCCGTGGTGCTCGAGCTTCTTCGTCCGGAGCGCCGGCGAAGGTCCACTTTCCGGCGACGAATCTGAGTGCCGCTTCGGCTCGACCAGGACATCTGCTGACACTGGGTTTCGCCGATTGAAGAACCTCCGCACAGAGCTCGAACGCGTGCTGATCAACTGCGCGGGAAGTTCACTGACCAATGATGCGTTTGGTGGCTCACGCCGAAGGACACTGTTCGCGACCAAGTCGGTCACCGGCTCGGCACTTCGCGCGACACCGAACTCGACCGGGTTGCCCATCAACCGCGCGATTGGGTTGCCGCGCAGCGCCGGAATCCGGCCATGACTGCCCCCGGGAAGCCCATTGTCAGGCGACGCCCAGAAGGGTGGTCACAGGTAGGTTGACCACTTCAGTGCAACAAGAGGCACGATCGCGATTGCATTTGGCCCCGCCAAGCACCCGCCGATCCACACGCGCCTGGGACCGCAGCCCCGAACACTGGGCGATGGCCATCGACGCCTTCACATCCCGGCGTAGTTCGGCCCGCCGCCGCCTTCCGGCGCGACCCAGACGATGTTCTGCGTCGGGTCCTTGATGTCGCAGGTCTTGCAGTGCACGCAGTTCTGCGCGTTGATCTGCAGGCGCTGACCTGCCGAGGCCTCGTCGTCGACGAACTCGTACACGCCGGCCGGGCAATAGCGGCTCTCGGGACCCGCGTATTGCGCGAGGTTGACCGCCACCGGCACCGACGCATCCTTCAGCGTCAGGTGGGCCGGCTGGTTCTCCTCGTGGTTGGTGTTGCTGATGAAGACCGAGCTCAGGCGGTCGAAGGTCAACCGGCCATCGGGCTTGGGGTAGTCGATCTTCTCGCACGCCGACGCCGGCCACAGGCGGGCGTGGTCGGGCGTGTGGCGGCGCACCGTCCAGGGCGGGCTCTGGAAGCCCAGCTTGGGCAGCAGCCACTGCTCCACGCCAGTCATCACGGCGCCGACGGTGTTGCCCTTCTTGAACCACTGCTTGAAGTTGCGGCTGGCGTCCAGCTCGGCGTGCAGCCAGCTCTTGGCAAACGCGTCCGGGTAGGCGCTCAACTCGTCGGCGCTGCGCCCGGCGGCCAGCGCCGGGGCGATGGCCTCGGCGGCCAGCATGCCGGTCTTGATCGCGGCGTGGCTGCCCTTGATGCGCGCGGCGTTCAGCGTGCCGGCGTCGCAGCCCACCAGGCAGCCGCCGGGGAAGACCAGCTTGGGCAGGCTCAGCAGCCCGCCGGCGGTGATGACGCGCGCGCCGTAGCCGATGCGCTTGCCGCCTTCGATGTGGGCCCGGATCGACGGATGCGTCTTCCAGCGCTGCATCTCCTCGAAGGGGCTGATCCAGGGGTTGATGTAGTCCAGCCCGGTGACGAAGCCGAGCGTTACCTGGCGGCCGGCCATGTGGTACAGGAAGCCGCCGCCGTAGGTGTGCTCGTCCATCGGCCAGCCGGCGGTGTGCACGACGTGGCCGGGCCGGGCCTGCGCCTCGGGCACCTCCCACAGCTCCTTGACGCCGATGGCATAGGTCTGCGGGTCGCGCCCTTCGTCAAGCTGGAAGCGGGCGATCAGCTGCTTGCCCAGCTGGCCGCGCGCCCCCTCGGCGAAGACGGTGAACTTGCCGAGCAGTTCCATGCCGAGCTGGAAGCCGCCGTGCGGCTGGCCGTCCTTGCCGACGCCGAGGTTGCCCGTGGCCACGCCGCGCACGGCGCCCGCATCGTCGTAGAGCACCTCGGCCGCCGCGAAGCCGGGGAAGATCTCCACGCCCAGCGCCTCGGCCTGTTCGGCCAGCCACTTCGTCACCGCGCCCAGGCTGATGACGAAATTGCCGTCGTTGTGCAGGCAGGCCGGCACCAGCCAGTCGGGGGTGCGCATGGCGCCGCGGGCGTTCAGGAACAGCACTTCGTCACCGGTCACCGGCTGCAGCAGTGGGGCCCCCTGCGCCTGCCAGTCGGGCAGCAGCTCCGTCAGTGCACGCGGATCCATCACCGCGCCGGACAGGATGTGCGCGCCCGGCTCCGAGCCCTTCTCCAGCACCACGACCGACAGGTCAGCGCTCAGCTGCTTGAGACGGATCGCCGTGGCCAGGCCGGCCGGGCCGGCGCCGACGACCACCACGTCGTACTCCATCGATTCGCGCGGGCCGTGCTGCGCAACGATCTGTTCAGTGTTCATGGTTCACCTGTGGCGCCGATCCCGAGGCCGGCGCGCGCTACGACCAGCTGACGACGGCGCAGAACATGTAGCCGGCGCCGTAGACGGTCTTGATCATCCTGGGGTTGTGCGGATCGGACTCCAGACGCCGACGCAGGCGCGAGATGCGCACATCGATGCTGCGGTCCATGGGAGACAGGTCGCGCGTGCCCATCAGCTGCTCGCGCGTGAGGATCTGGTTGGGGCGTTCGAGAAAGGTGCGCAGCACCTGCGCCTCGGCCGTGCCCAGCACCTGCTCGCCGTCGTCCTGGCCGCGCAGGGTGTTGGCGGCACAGTCCAGCGTCCAGTCGCCGAAGCGGGCATAGCGGCGCTGCAGGGCGCCCGCCACCGACGCGCCGCCGCCGCGGCGGCGCAGGATGCTGCGCACCCGTGCCACCAGCTCGCGCGGCTCGAAGGGCTTGACCACGTAGTCGTCGCCGCCGCCCTCCAACCCCATCACGCGGTCGGCGGTGTAGCCGCGGCCGGTGAGGATCAGCATGCCGCAGTCGCAGCGGCGGGCGATCTCGCGGACCAGCTCGATGCCGTCCATGTCCGGCAGGCCCAGGTCCACGATGCACAGGTCCGGCCGCTCGGTCATCAAGCGCCGCAGCACCGAGGCCCCGTCTCGGAAGGCCTGGGTCGCGAAGTCGAACTCGCCCAGCGTGCGCGTGACCAGGCGCACCACCTCGGGGTCGTCGTCGACGACGAAGACGAGCGCGCGGTGGGGCTCAGTCACGGGCCGGGTGCCGCACCAGGTCGGCCAGCTGCCGCTGGGTGAAGGGCTTGGCCAGCATGGGCACGCCTTCCGGCCCGTTCCCGATCTCGCCGGGCGCGTAGCCGCTCATCAGCGCCACACGGGGCACGCGCCGTGCCAGCGCGTGGCGTGCCACCTCGCGACCGTCCACCGGGCCCGGCATCACGACGTCGGAAAGCAGCAGGTCGATCTGGGGCGTGTGGTCGAGGATGGTCATCGCCTCGGTGCCGTTCTCGGCCTCGACCACGGCGAACCCGAGGTCGATGAGCGATCGCCGCACCACCTTGCGCACGTCGGGGTCGTCTTCCACCAGCAGCGCCAGCGAGCGCCCGGCCACGCGCTCGGCCCCGGCGGCCTCGACCTCGATGTCGGCCCGTTCCGCGCCGGCGGCCACGGGCAGCCACAGCGACACCACGGTCCCGCGCCCGAGCGCGCTGTCGATGTCGATCGCGCCGCCGGACTGGCGCACGAATCCGTAGACCATCGACATGCCCAGGCCGGTGCCGGCGCCGTGGCGCTTGGTGGTGAAGAAGGGCTCGAAGACGCGCGCCCGGGTGGCGGCGTCCATGCCCTGGCCGTCGTCGGCCACGTCGATGCGCACGCAGGGGCCGGGCGTGGCCTGCAGTTCCTCCGCGCGTTCGGGCGTCAGCACGGCCGGCGCGGTGCGCACCGTGACCCGGCTGGCCTTGGCGTCGCGCGCGTTCAGGATCATGTTGACCAGCGCGTCCTGCAACTGGCTGGCGTCCACCCAGGCGCGCAGCGGCTTCTCGCCGGCGTCGACCTCCAGCTTCAGCCCTTCGGGCATCGACCGGCGGAGCAGCTTAACCACCGTGCCCGCGAGCGGCGCGATGTCGGCCGCCCCCGCGTTGAGCGGCTGCCTGCGGGCGAAGCCGAGCAGCGCGCGGATCAGGTCCACGCCACGCCGCGCGGCGGCCAAGGTCGGGTCGACGAAGTCGGCGGCCTGCTCGCCGTCGCCCATGCGCTCGCGCAGCGCGCCCAAGTTGCCGATGATGACCGTCAGCATGTTGTTGAAGTCGTGCGCGATGCCGCCGGTGAGCTGGCCGAGCGCCTCCATCTTCTCGGCCTGCGCCAGCTGCTGCTGCGTGCGGCGCAGCTCGGACACGTCGAAGGTCAGCTCGAAGCAGCCGACCACGGCGCCGTCGGCCGACTTCTCCGGGATGAGCGTCGTGCGCGCCGTGCGGACGCGGCCGTCGACGCAGCGGGCCTCGTACTCGTAGGTCACGGCCTCGCCGGCAAAGGCACGCGTCACGTTGGGCCGGATCGCCTCGTAGGTGGTGTCCCCCAGGAACTCGCGCGCGCTGACACGGTCCAGCCGCCGCGGGTCCAGGCCGAACCAGTCCTGGTAGCCACGGTTGATGTAGCGGTAGGCCTTGCGGTGGTCGAAATAGGCGATCAGCGCCGGGATGCTGTCCGTGATCAGGCGCATCTGCGCCTCGCTCAGCCTCAGCTCGCTCGTGCGTTCGGCCACGCGGCGCTCGAGCTCGGCGGCATGCTCCAGAATCTGCCGCTCGGCGCGCTTCTGTGCCGTGATGTCCGAGTACAGCGTGATGAAGCCGATCCCGGGCACCGGGACGCCACGCACCTTCAGCACCGTGCCGTCCGGGCGCACGCGCTCGAACTCGTGCGACTCGAAGCGCCGCGCCGCCTCCACCCGCTCGGCCACCTGCGCGGCGGCGTCGCCAGGCCCGTACTCGCCGCGGTCGGCGTTGTAGCGTATGAAACCCTCGAACGGCGCCCCCGGGAAGGCCAACGTGTCCGGGAAGTCCAGCAGTCGGAGGAACGACCGGTTCCACGCCAGCAGCCCGAGGTCGTTGTCGATCAAGGTGAAGCCCTGGTCGATCAGGTCCAGCGCCGCCTGCAGCGACCGGTAGCGCTTCAGCGGGTCCTCGATGGGCGAAGAGGGCGTGGACATGGCGGCCAGGTTCGGCGTGATGTCGGGAATTCTAGGAAGCCGGGCGACGCCCCGAGGGGCCACGCAAACATTCGTCACATTGCATCGGAGGTGATGCAAAGGTCGTCTCTCATCCTTGCGTCCGCAGCGGCGACCCCTGATCGCTGCGCACGCCACAGGAGACACCATGGCACTCGCCAATCCGTACGCGATCGGGCTGGACAGGAACGCGGCCAACCACGTGGCCTTGTCGCCCCTGAGCTTCCTCGAACGCGCCGCGCACGTCTACCCGGACCGCATCGCCATCGTCCACGGCGACCTGCGCCAGGACTGGCGCACCACCTACGCCCGTAGCCGCCGCCTGGCCAGTGCCCTGAGCCGGCGTGGCGTCGGCGTCGGCCACACCGTGGCCGCGATGCTGCCCAACACGCCGGCCATGTTCGAGGCGCACTTCGGCGTGCCGATGAGCGGCGCCGTGCTGAACACGCTGAACACCCGGCTCGACCCCGAGGCCATCGCCTTCATGCTGCAGCACGGCGAGGCCAGCGTGCTGCTGACGGACCGCGAGTTCGCGCCCGTCGTCGGCAAGGCGCTGGCGATGCTGGGCGCGCGCCGCCCGCTGGTGGTGGAGGTCGAGGACCTGCTCGCCCCGCCGGGCGAACGCCTCGGCGAGATCACCTACGAGGCGTTGCTGGACGAGGGCGACCCGGCCTTCGCCTGGCAGCTGCCAGCCGACGAGTGGGACGCGATCGCGCTGAACTACACCTCGGGCACCACCGGCAACCCCAAGGGCGTGGTCACGCACCACCGCGGCGCCTACCTCAACGCGGCCAACAACGTCATCGCGTGGAGCCTGCCGCACCACCCCGTGTACCTGTGGACGCTGCCGATGTTCCACTGCAACGGCTGGTGCTTCCCCTGGACGATGGCGCTGGTGGCCGGCACCAGCGTGTGCCTGCGCCGGGTCGACCCGGCGGTGATCTTCCCGCTCGTCCGCGAGCACGGCGTCACGCACATGTGCGGCGCCCCGATCGTCTACAGCATGCTGATCAACGCCCCGGCCGGCCTGCGCGAGGGCATCGCGCACGAGGTGAAGGGCCTGATCGCCGGCGCCGCGCCGCCGGCCGCCGTGATCGAGGGCTGCGAGGCCGCCGGCATCTCGCTGACCCACGTCTACGGGCTGACCGAGGTCTACGGCCCGGCCGCCGTGTGTGCCAAGCAGGCCGCCTGGGACGACCTGCCGGCCGACGAGCGCGCACGTCTGAACGGGCGCCAGGGCGTGACCTACCCGCTGCAGCAGGCCGTCACCGTGCTCGATCCCGAGACGATGCAGCCGGTGCCGGCCGACGGCGAGACCATCGGCGAGATCTTCTTCCGCGGCAACGTGGTGATGAAGGGCTACCTGAAGAACCCGAGCGCCACCGAGGAGGCCTTCGCCGGCGGCTGGTTCCACACCGGCGACCTGGCGGTCATGCACCCGGACGGCTACGTCAAGATCAAGGACCGCAGCAAGGACATCATCATCTCCGGCGGCGAGAACATCTCGTCGATCGAGGTCGAGGACGTCCTGCACCGCCACCCGGCGGTGATGCTGGCCGCCGTGGTCGCGCTGCCCGACGCCAAGTGGGGCGAGGTGCCCTGCGCCTTCATCGAGCTCAAGGCCGGCGCCCAGGCCGACGAGGCCGGCGTCCTCGAGTTCTGCCGCAGCCAGCTCGCGCGCTTCAAGGTGCCCAAGCGGGTGGTCTTCGGCGAGCTGCCCAAGACCTCGACCGGCAAGATCCAGAAGTTTCAGCTGCGCGCGCGGGTCCAGTCCGCCAGCGCGATCGACTGAGGCACCCCGATGAGCGACTACCTCCTCGAGACGCGGGGCCTGACCAAGGAGTTCAAGGGCTTCGCCGCGGTCCAGAACGTGGACCTGAAGATCCAGCGCGGCACCATCCACGCGCTGATCGGACCGAACGGCGCGGGCAAGACCACGGTCTTCAACCTGCTGACCAAGTTCCTGCAGCCCACGCGCGGGACCATCTTCTACGACGGCGTGGACATCACGCGCGACGAGCCGGCCCAGATCGCCCGCCGTGGCGTCGTGCGCTCCTTCCAGATCTCGGCCACCTTCGGCCACATGACGGCGCTGGAGAACGTGCGCGTGGCGCTGCAGCGCCGGCTCGGCACGTCCTACCACTTCTGGCGTGCCGAGCGCTCGCTGCGCGTCCTCGACGACCAGGCGATGGACCTGCTCGAGCAGGTGGATCTGGGCAGCTTTGCGCGCACCCTGGCCGTCGAGATGCCCTACGGGCGCAAGCGCGCGCTGGAGATCGCGACGACGCTGGCGCTCGACCCGGCGCTGATGCTGCTGGACGAACCCACCCAGGGCATGGGCCACGAGGACGTGGACCGCGTCGCCGAGCTCATCAAGCGCGTGGCCGCCAAGCGCACCGTCGCGATGGTGGAGCACAACCTGTCGGTGGTCGAGAAGCTGTGCGACCGCATCACGGTGCTGCAGCGCGGGGAGATCCTGGCCGAAGGGACGTACGCGGAGGTCTCGAACGACCCGCGCGTGCTCGAGGCCTATGTCGGAGTCGAAGCATGAGCACGGTCGCCACCCCCCGCCACGCACGGTCGCATGGGCCCGCGGCACACAAGGCCTGGGGCAACGAGATGCTGCGCGTCGCCGACCTGCACGCCTTCTACGGCGAGTCGCACGTGCTGCATGGCATCGACCTGCACGTCGACGAGGGCGAGCTGATCACGCTGCTGGGCCGCAACGGCTCGGGGCGCTCGACGACGCTCAAGGCCGTGATGGGCCTGGTCGGGCGGCGCAGCGGCTCGATCATGTTCAATGGCAACGAGCTGGTCGGCATGGCGCCGCACCGCGTCGCGCGGCTGGCCGTGGGCTACTGCCCGGAGGAGCGCGGCATCTTCGCCGGCCTGACGACCGAGGAGAACCTGCGCCTGCCCCCCATCGTGCGCTCCGGCGGCCTGACGGTGCAGGAGATCTACGAGATCTTCCCCAACCTGTACGAGCGCCGCCACAGCCCCGGCACCCGGCTGTCCGGCGGCGAGCAGCAGATGCTGGCCATGGCGCGCATCCTGCGCTCCGGCGCACGGCTGCTGCTGCTCGACGAGATCACCGAGGGCCTGGCGCCGGTGATCGTCAAGAAGCTCGGCGAGGTCATTCGGCTGCTCAAGTCGCGCGGCTTCACGATCGTGCTGGTCGAGCAGAACTTCCGTTTCGCGGCCCCGCTGGCGGACCGCCACTACGTGCTCGAGCACGGCCGCGTTGTCATGACCATCGACCAGGCTGAGCTGGCATCCAAGACCGACGAGCTGCATGCGCTGCTCGGCGTGTGACAACGCGCCGCGTCCGCGTCCTACCCCATCCCTCCCCACCGCATCCACAAGGAGACATCCGATGCAACTGCGCCCCATCGCCCTGGCCGTCACCCTCGCCCTCGCCGCCGCCGGCGCCCAAGCCGCCGTGTCCGGCGGCGTCGTCAAGATCGGCGTGCTGACCGACCTGTCCGGAACCTACGCCGACCTGGCCGGCAGCGGCGCCGTGCTGGCCACGCAGATGGCGATCGACGACTTCATCGCCAAGGAGAAGCCGTCGTTCAAGGTCGAGATGCTCACCGCCGACCACCAGAACAAGGCCGACATCGCGTCGAACAAGGCGCGCGAGTGGTTCGAGCGCGAGGGCGTGGACACGGCCACCGAGCTGGTCACGACGTCGGTGGCGCTGGGCGTGATGAAGGTCGCCAAGGAGAAGAACCGCATCGCCTTGATCAGCGGCGCCGCCTCCACCCCCATCACCAACGAGCAGTGCAACGACGTCACGGTGCACTACACCTACGACACCTACGCGCTGGCCAACGGCACTGCCAAGGCGGTGACGCAGCAGGGCGGCAAGAAGTGGTTCTTCCTGACCGCCGACTACGCCTTCGGGCAGGCCCTGGAGAAGGACTCCAGTGCCGTCATCAAGGCCAACGGCGGCCAGGTCGTGGGCTCGGTGCGCCACCCGTTCCCGGGCTCCGACTTCTCGTCCTTCCTGCTGCAGGCCCAGGCCTCGGGCGCGCAGATCATCGGCCTGGCCAACGCGGGCGCGGACACCACCAACGCGATCAAGCAGGCGGCCGAGTTCGGCGTCACGCCCACGCAGTCGCTGGCCGGCCTGCTGATGTTCATCACCGACGTGCACGCGCTCGGCCTGAAGCCGACGCAGAGCATGTACCTGACGACGGGCTTCTACTGGGACCGCAACGACGAGACGCGCGCCTGGTCCAAGCGCTTCTTCGAGAAGCAGAAGAAGATGCCCACGATGGTGCAGGCCGGGCAGTACAGCTCCGTGTACCACTACCTGTCGGCGGTCAAGGCGGGCGACTCGGACGACGCGGCCACGGTGATGGCCAACATGAAGAAGCTGCCGATCAACGACTTCTTCGCCAAGAACGGCAGCATCCGCGACGACGGCCGCATGGTGCACGACATGTACCTGGTGCAGGTCAAGAAGCCGGCCGACTCGAAGTACGCCTGGGACTACTACAGCGTGAAGGCCACGATCCCCGCGGCCGACGCCTTCCAGCCGCTGTCGCAGTCGCGCTGCCCGCTGGTCAAGAAGTAACCGCCGCCGGATGCGGGGCGCCGCCGGGGCGCCCCGCCCATGCGCTCCACCCGGCCGCCGCCCCGCACCTGTCCCGTGCGGGCCGGGCCGGTGCGCTCTGGAAGGACACGCCGCCATGCCGCTCTTCGACATCCCGATCCAGGTCCTGATGGGCCAGCTCATGCTGGGCCTGATCAACGGGTCGTTCTACGCCGTGCTCAGCCTCGGCCTGGCCATCATCTTCGGCCTGCTCAACATCATCAACTTCGCGCACGGCGCGCAGTACATGCTGGGCGCGTTCGTCGCCCTGCTCGCCTTCAACCGCCTGGGCATGAACTACTGGGTGGCGCTGATCGTCGCGCCACTGGTGGTGGGGGCCCTGGGGGTCGTGATCGAGCGCACGATGCTGCGCCGCCTGTACCAGCTCGACCACCTCTACGGCCTGCTGCTGACCTTCGGGCTGTCGCTCATCCTGGAGGGGCTGTTCAAGAACTACTTCGGCGTCTCGGGCGAGAGCTACCCGGTGCCCGAGCAGCTCGCTGGCGGCGTGAACCTGGGCTTCATGTTCCTGCCGATCTACCGCGGCTGGGTGATCGTCGCCTCGCTGGTGGTGTGCCTGGCCGCCTGGTACGTGATCGAGCGGACCTCCCTGGGCGCGACGCTGCGCGCCGCGACGCAGCGGCCGGACCTGGTGCAGGCGCTGGGCATCAACGTGCCGGTGCTGGTCACCGCCACCTACGCGGCCGGCACCGCGTTGGCCGCCTTCGCCGGCGTGCTCGCCGCGCCGGTGGTGCAGGTGAACCCGGTGATGGGGTCCAACCTGATCATCGTGGTGTTCGCCGTCGTCGTGATCGGGGGCATGGGGTCGATCGCCGGCGCCATCCTCACCGGTCTCGGCCTCGGCCTCGTTGAGGGCCTGACCAAGGTCGTCTACCCCGAAGCCTCCGCCGTCGTGATCTTCGTGATCATGATCTTCGTGCTGCTTTTCCGCCCGGCCGGGCTGTTCGGCAAGCAGGCCTGACGCCTGCGAAGGAGACCCCGATGTCCACCGTCACGTCGACCCCGCCCGCCACCGCACCGGCCTCGGGCAACCGCCACCTCATGGCCTGGGGCATCGCCCTGCTGCTCGGCCTCGCCGCGCCCTGGCTGATCTACCCGACCTTCCTGATGAAGGTCCTGTGCTTCGCGCTGTTCGCCTGCGCCTTCAACCTGCTGCTGGGCTATGCCGGCCTGCTGTCGTTCGGCCACGCAGCCTTCTTCGGCGGCGCCGCGTACATCGGCGCGTCGCTGGCCAAGGACCACGGGCTGTCGCCCGAGCTCGCGATCCTCGGGGCCACGGCCTTCGCGGCCGCGCTCGGGGCGTTGTTCGGATGGCTGGCCATCCGCCGCAGCGGCATCTACCTGACGATGATCACGCTGGCCCTGGCACAGCTCGTGTTCTTCCTGGCGCTGCAGATGCCGTTCACCGGCGGCGAGAACGGCCTGCAGGGCGTGCCCCGCGGCCGGCTGTTCGGGCTGATCGACCTCAACGACAACACGGCGATGTACTACTTCGTCTTTGCCGTGTTCGTCCTGGGCTACTGGCTCATCCAGCGCACCGTGCACTCGCCGTACGGCCAGGTGCTGAAGGCCATTCGCGAGAACGAGCCGCGCGCCATCTCGCTGGGCTACGACGTCAACCGGCACAAGCTGCTCGCCTTCGTGCTGTCCGCCGGTCTTTCCGGCACGGCCGGCGCGCTCAAGGCGCTGGTGTTCCAGCTGGCGACGCTGACCGACGTGCACTGGCACATGAGCGGCCAGGTGGTGCTGATGTCGCTGATCGGCGGCGTGGGCACGCTGTTCGGGCCGGCCGTCGGCGCGCTCGTCATCGTGACGCTGGAGAACGAACTGGCCGACAAGGTCGGCTCCTGGGTCATGGTGATCATGGGCGCGATCTTCGTGGCCTGCGTCCTGGCCTTCCGCCGCGGCGTCGTCGGCGAGCTGCTGGCCCTGCGCGGTCGGCGCGCCCCCGACGAGTGAACCCCTCCACGCACCCGGCCCTTCTTCCGCCCCACCCATCGACCCGGAGCACCCCACCATGAGCTACGTCGCCCCCGTGCGCGAGATGCTGTTCACGATGAAGGAGATCGGCGGCCTGGACGCCGTGCTGGCCCAGCCCGGCCACGAGGAGGTCACCCCCGACCTGGTGGAGACCATCCTGGAGGAGGCCGGCAAGTTCGCGGCCGAGGTCCTCGCACCGCTGAACCAGCCCGGCGACCGCCAGGGCAACCGCTGGGACGCTGGCGCGGTGCACACGGCCGACGGCTTCAAGGAAGCCTACGCCAGCTTCTGCGAGACCGGCTGGAACGGCATGCCGGCCAGCGTCGACTTCGGCGGCCAGGGGATGCCCACGCTGCTGTCCACCGCGGTGCTGGAGATGTGGAAGTCGGCCAACATGGCCTTCAGCCTGTGCCAGATGCTCACGCTCGGCGCGGTCGAGGCGATCGTGCACCACGGCAGCGAGGCGCTCAAGGCGCGCTACCTGCCGCCGATGGTCGAAGGCCGCTGGACGGGCACGATGAACCTGACCGAGCCTCAGGCGGGCTCCGACCTGGCCGCGCTGCGCGCGAAGGCCGTGCGCGAGGGCGACCACTACCGCATCAGCGGCACGAAGATCTTCATCACCTGGGGCGAGCACGACATGGCCGAGAACATCGTCCATCTCGTGCTGGCCCGCCTGCCCGACGCGCCGCCGGGCGTCAAGGGCATCTCGCTGTTCCTGGTGCCGAAGTACCTCGTCGGGGACGACGGCCGCCTGGGCGACCGCAACGACCTGACCTGCGCCTCCATCGAGCACAAGATGGGCATCCGCGCCAGCGCCACGGCCGTCATGAGCTTCGGCGAGGGACCGGGCGCGATCGGCTACCTGCTCGGCGAGGAGAACCAGGGCCTGGCCTGCATGTTCACGATGATGAACCATGCTCGTCTGAACGTCGGGCTGGAGGGCGTGGCGATCTCCGAGCGCGCCTACCAGCAGGCCCGCGGCTACGCGCTGGAGCGCGTGCAGGGCAGGACCCTGGTCGGCGACGCCACCATCGCCGGCCATCCGGACGTGCGACGCATGCTGATGGACATGAAGGCGCGCACCGAGGCCCAGCGTGCGCTGGCCTATTTCGCCGCCGGCTGGATGGACCGCGCGCACGGCCATCCCGAGGCCGGGCCGAGGCGCCAGGCGCAGTCCCTGGTCGACCTGCTGATCCCGGTCGTGAAGGGCTGGTGCACCGAGGGTGCGCAGCTGGTCACCGCCACCGGCGTGCAGGTCCACGGCGGCATGGGCTTCATCGAGGAGACCGGCGCCGCGCAGCACCAGCGCGACGCGCGCATCACGACGATCTACGAAGGCACGACGGGCATCCAGGCCAACGACCTGATCGGCCGCAAGCTCGCGCGCGACGGCGGCACGGCGATGAAGGGCCTGCTGGCGCAGATGCGTGCCGACGCGAACGCCGTCGGGCACGAGTCCGACGCCCTGCTGGTCGACCTGCATGCTTCGCTGCAACGAGGCGTGCAGGCCCTGGACGAGGCCACCGACGGCCTGCTCGGCCAGGCGCCGCGCGAGGCCGCGGCCGCCGCCGTGCCCTACCTCTGGCTGGCCGGCACGGTCATCGGCGGCTGGCTGCTGACGCGCGCGGCCGTCGCCGCCACCGCACAGCTGGACAGTGGCAGCGACGGCGAAGACTTCCTCGCGGCCAAGCGGGTGACGGCGCTGCACTTCGCCCTGCACGTGATGCCGCACGCCGCGGCCTGGCGCGACGGCGTCCTGCGCGGCGCGGCGTCCACTCTCGGACTGACCGCCGACCAGCTCTGACACCCGAACCCGACCGCGAGGAACTCCCCATGAACGAGATGAACGGCCACGACATCGAGGACCTGCAGCCCGGCATGAGCGCAACCTTCTCCAAGACGATCACCGAGGCGGACATCGTGCTGTTCGCCGGCGTCTCGGGCGACAACAACGCCGTCCACGTGAACGAGGAGTTCGCCGCCGGCACCGCCTTCGGCGGCCGCATCGCGCACGGCTTCCTGACCGCCAGCGTGATCTCCGCCGCCGTCGCCAACCGGCTGCCCGGCCCGGGCACGATCTACCTCGGCCAGCAGATGCGCTTCAAGGCACCGGTGCGTCCGGGCGACACGGTGCACGCCTGCGTCACCGTGGTGTCTGTCGACACCGCCAAGGCGCGCGCCGTGCTGTCCACCGTGTGCAGCGTGCGCGACACCGTGGTCATCGAGGGCGAGGCGCAGGTCATGACGACCTCGCGCGCGCGGCGGGAGGCGAAGGCCGCCCAGATGGCCCAGGTGGCCCAGGCGACGGCTGCGGGCGTGACCGCCTAAGCCCCCCCGAACACGAGGAGACGATCGCATGAAGGTCATGGTGTGCACGAAGCGCGTGCTGGACTACAACGTCAAGGCGCGCGTCAAGGCGGACGGTTCGGACGTCGACCTCTCGGGCGTCAAGATGAGCATGAACCCCTTCGACGAGATCGCCGTCGAGGAGGCGGTGCGCCTGAAGGAGAAGGGCGTGGCCACCGAGGTGATCGCCGTGTCCTGCGGCGTCACCCAGTGCCAGGAGACGCTGCGCACCGCGATGGCGATCGGCGCCGACCGAGCCATCCTGGTCGAGACCGCGGAAGAGCTCCAGCCCCTGGCCGTGGCCAAGCTGCTGAAGGCGCTGGCCGACAAGGAGCAGCCGCAGCTCGTCATCCTGGGCAAGCAGGCGATCGACGACGACTGCAACCAGACCGGCCAGATGCTGGCCGCGCTGGCCGGCTGGCCGCAGGGCACGTTTGCCAGCAAGGTCGAGGTGGCCGACGGCAAGGTGGCCGTCACGCGCGAGGTCGACGGCGGTCTGGAAACGGTCAGCCTGACGCTGCCGGCGGTCGTCACGACCGACCTGCGCCTGAACGAGCCGCGCTACGTCACGCTGCCCAACATCATGAAGGCCAAGAAGAAGACGCTGGACGTCGTCAAGCCCGAGGACCTGGGCGTCGACGTCACCCCGCGCATCAAGACCCTCAAGGTCAGTGAGCCGCCCAAGCGCGGTGCCGGCGTCAAGGTGCCGGACGTCGCTACGCTGGTCGACAAGCTCAAGAACGAAGCGAAGGTGATCTGAATGTCGATCCTCGTCATTGCCGAACACGACAACGCGCAGGTCAAGCCCGCGACGCTGAACACCGTCACCGCCGCGGCCGCCTGCGGCGGCGATGTCCATGTCCTGGTCGCTGGCCACGACGCTGGCGGCGCCGCCCAGGCCGCCAGCCAGATCGCCGGTGTGGCCAAGGTCCTGCACGCCGACGCTGAAGGCTTCGCACACGGCCTGGCCGAGAACGTCGCCGCCCAGATCGTCGCCCTGGTGAATGACACCAAGGACTACAGCCACGTGCTGCTGCCCGCCACCGCCAGCGGCAAGAACATCGGCCCGCGCGTGGCCGCGCTGCTGGACGTGGCGCAGGTCAGCGACATCAGCAAGGTGGTCAGCGCCGACACCTTCGAGCGCCCGATCTACGCCGGCAATGCGATTGCCACGGTGCAGAGCACCGACGCCGTCAAGGTCATCACCGTGCGCAGTACCGGCTTCGATGCGGCGGCCGCGACCGGCGGCAGCGCCGCGGTCGAGAGCGTGCCCGCCATGGCCGCGGCCGGCGGGTCCAGCTTCGTCGGCAGCGAGATCGCCAAGCTCGACCGGCCGGAACTGACCTCGGCCAAGATCATCGTCTCCGGCGGCCGTGCGCTCGGCTCGAGCGAGAAGTTCCACGAGGTGCTGGAGCCGCTGGCCGACAAGCTCGGCGCCGCGCTCGGCGCCAGCCGCGCCGCGGTCGATGCGGGCTATGCGCCGAACGACTGGCAGGTCGGCCAGACGGGCAAGATCGTCGCGCCCCAGCTCTACATCGCCGCCGGCATCAGCGGCGCGATCCAGCACCTGGCCGGCATGAAGGACTCCAAGGTCATCGTCGCGATCAACAAGGACCCCGAGGCCCCGATCTTCAGCGTCGCCGACTACGGCCTGGAGGCCGATCTGTTCGAGGCCGTGCCGGAGCTTACGGGCGCTCTATGAGATGAGGCGGCGGCGCCCGACACGGTGCTGCGGCTGATCAAGCTCTCACTGAATGACCATGGCCACAGCCTTTACAAGGATAGGGTCTCTCGTGAAAGCGGGGATTCGCTTGGGCGAACAGCGAGTGGGTGCCGCTCATGCGAACTCTCGTGGAGACACCAACACGGGATGACGGTGTCCAGTCTTGAAGGAACATTCGCTTGGCCGTTGCAACAGTCCGGTTGTGGTCGGCCGCCGGTGGCCGCCAACGCCTGCTTTGCGGATGCGAAACTCGACTAGGTGACGGCCGAGCGTCGGCAGCCATGGAGAAGCCCGACTGGCGGCTATGGGTCGTCCAGGGACAGCGGCGTCGCTGATTTGAACGCCGGAAAGCGGTCGCTTCTTGAAGTGCGACATTGCTCCTGACGGCTTCCACCCGTAGACACGACCCCCGCCCTTCCTCGAGCTCTTGGCACAATCCTTGTATGCCCAACATTGCATCCGTGCTCAAGGCCGAGATCGTTCGTCTGGCTCGCAAGGAGTTGCGCAGCGAGGTCGATTCGATCAGGAAGGCGCTCGCGGCTTCGCGCGCGGAAAGCGCCGCGTTGAAGCGCAGGGTCAGCGAACTGGAGCGGTCCGTGCGGCAGTCCGCGCGCGCCGCCCCCGCTCGGCTGCCATCGCCACCTGCGGTCGAGGAAGGGGACGGGGCCGACAATTTCCGGTTCCGCGCCTCCGGCATGGCCAGCAATCGCAAGCGCCTGGGCCTGTCGGCTGCGGATTTCGGGCTGCTGGTCGGCGCATCGGGACAAAGCGTGTACGCCTGGGAACAGGGCAAGGCGCGCCCCAGGGGCAGGAACCTCGCGGCCATCGCTGCCTTGCGCGGGGTTGGCAAGCGCGAGGTGGTGGAGCGCTTGGCAGCCCTGAAGTCGGGCGAGCAGTCGTAGGCGAGCCGACGCGCGGTCCGGCGTCCTGACCGAACCACCGGCGAGCGCTCCTCGCCACCCTTGAAGTGCACGGGCTCAATGGGATCCTGACTGCATGGTGGGCCGCGGGCCTGCCATGCAACCAATCAGGAGTCCCTCATGAAATTCTCCAAAGCCGAGGTCGACGCCATCATCGAGGCGTCCCCTCGCACCTTCGTTCCCTTCAACAAGCTGGTGCTGTCCGAGGACCACCAGGCCCGCAGCGCCACGACGCCCGCGATGTCGCTGCCGGAACTGGCCGCGTCGATCAAGGACAGCGGCGTGCTGCAGAACCTCGTCGTCGTCCAGGCGGCGCGCGGGCGCTACGAGGTCTGCGCCGGCGGACGGCGGCTCGCCGCGCTCACGCTGCTCGTGCAGCAGGGCGACATCGCCGACAACTACCCCGTGCCGGTGCTCGTCGTGCCGGCTGACAAGGCGCTCGTCGCAAGCCTTGCCGAGAACTGCTTCCACGTGCCGATGCACCCGGCCGACGAGTTCGCCGCCTTCGCCAGACTGCTTGCGCAGGGCAAGTCCGTCGAGGACGTGGCCGCAGCCTTCGGCGTGACGCCGCTCATCGTCAAGCGGCGCATGAAGCTCGCCACCGTCTCGCCCCAGCTGATGGCCCTGTACCGCGAAGGCGGCATCGGCCTGGACTGCCTCATGGTGCTGGCCTCGGTCGACGATCATCAGCGCCAGGAGCAGGCCTGGGCCGGTCTGCCGAGCTGGAACCAGCGCCCGGAGCATCTGCGCCAGTTGCTGACCCGGGGCGAGATCGAATCGGACGCGGACCCGCTGGCCCGGTTCGTCACCGTCAAGGCCTACGAGAAGGCCGGCGGCCCCCTGCGCCGCGACCTGTTCAGCGACGACGACCGCAAGGCCTACCTGCTGGACCCGGCCCTGCTGGAGCGCCTCGCCGCCGACAAACTGGGCAAGCGCGCGAAGCAACTGCTGTCTGAAGGCTGGAAGTGGGTCGACATCCGTCCGCGCTTCGCCTACGACGAGTACGTCAAGCACGGCGAGCTGCGCAAGCCCCGCCGCGCACCGACGCCCGAGGAAGCCCAGGCGCTGAAGGCGCTGGACACGCGCATCGCTGCCCTGCATGAGCAGATGGACGCGTTGGTGGACCGCGACGGCGATGGTGATGCCGGCGAGGGCGTCAGCGATGGCGGCGAGGCGAACGACGGCGCCGACGAGGACGACGCGTCGCGCGACCGTGCCTTCCTCGCCCTGGAGTCCGAGGCCGATGGGCTGGAGGAAGAGCGCAAGGCCAGGCTCGAGGCATTGACCGAATGGCCCGTGGCCTGGATGGCGCTCGCCGGATGCGTGCTGCATGTGGGCACGGACGGCCGTGCCGCGGTCAAGGCAGGGCTCATCCGTCCCGAGGATCGGGCCGACCTGGCGCAGGCCATCACCGAGGCTGCCGGACAGAAGTCGGCCGGTGGCGGCGGCTCGGAAGACGGCGCGGACTCTGCGCGCGGCTCGGGGCTCCCGGCCCTGCAGTCGCTTCCATCGGCAGCCGGCGCCACGGCACGGCCCGTGCACTCCGAGAAGCTCATGCGCCGCCTCACGGCCCACCGTGTCGCCGCGATCCAGGCCGAGCTGCTGGACCGCCCCGAGGTTTCGCTGGCGGCACTGGCGACCCACCTGACGCTGAAGCTGCTGGCCGACCCGCTCCATGGCGCCTACCGACTGCCAAACCTGCTGGCGATCAGCGCGACCGGCAACCAGCACGAGCTGCGGGGCGCGGCCGAGGACATCGAGGCGAGCCCGGCGGCCCGGCGCATCGAAGCCGACCGCATCGCCTGGATCGAGAACCTGCCCAAGGAACCCGACGAGGTGTTCGACTGGATGCTGCGGCAGCCGCCGCAGACGGTGCAGCGGCTGCTGACCTTCCTGGTCGCGTCCACCGTGAACGGCATTGCCGTCACCGACGCCGGCCGACCGGTCAATGACGGTCTGGCCCGCGCCCTCGGCCTGGACATGACGCGATGGTGGTCGGCGACGGGGGAGGCCTACCTTCAGCACGTGTCCAAGGCGAGGGTGGTCGAAGTGGTGCACACCGTGGCCGGCGCCAAGGCGGCAGGTCCGCTCGCGGCGCTGAAGAAGGATGCCGCGGTGGCGCAGGCCGAACAACTGCTCGCCGGGCGTGGCTGGCTGCCCGACTGCCTGCGCGTGCAGCCGCACGCCGATGCCCCGGCGTCG
This sequence comes from Rubrivivax albus, assembly GCF_004016515.1. GTDB lineage: Bacteria > Pseudomonadota > Gammaproteobacteria > Burkholderiales > Burkholderiaceae_C > Rubrivivax > Rubrivivax albus. Next base: position 183,995 of record NZ_SACT01000005.1, on the reverse strand, counting down.
GGTGGCGAGGAGGTCGACGCCAACGATCGTGCCCGGACCGAGGCGCCCGCCTGCGCCTGAACGCAGGGCCGGCCCGGACCGGGCAGGCTCAGGCGATCGGGACAGGCGTGTCACCGTCGTCCCCGATGCTCCGCGGCCCGGGCTTACCGGTCTCGCCCTGGGCCGGGTCGCGGCTCCCTGCAGGCGAGCGCCGGACCGCACCGATGTAGGCGCCGGCCGAGCGCAGGCGGGCATGGCCCGCGATACGGGCCACACGCAGCCGCGCCTGGCGGTCAAGGTCCTGATCGACAGGCCCACCACCACGCACCGGCGCGGGCGTGCCCGTCGTGTCCTGGTACTGGCCTTGAAGGTGGTCGTGCCGCGCCCCGTGCCCGGTGGTGCCGCTCTCGCGCTTCGTGAGGCCGAACTTGCGCAGCGCATAGTCCAGGCGACGGAGGTTGGACTTCAGGTCCCGATCCGGCGCCCCCATGTGTGCGTCATGGCCGCTGACCACGCTGCGGGCATGCGCGATGGCCGACTGCTGCTCCTCGGTGGCCAGCGGCAGCCAGCGCGCACGGCCTCCCTTGCCCTTTGTCCACAGATACCGATCCGCCTCCCGTTGTTCGTCGGGCAGGCCTGTCTCCTCGAAGGCGTGGACATGGGCGTAGGGGCGGCACATCACGGACTCCTTGCGCCGCAGGCCGACCTTCACCATCAGGCGCATCGACGCACCGATGCGGGCATCGTAGGCAGAGACCTGGGCCAGCAAGGCCTCCACGTCGATGCCGTTGCCGCTCCAGCTCTTGTCGCGCTGCGCGTTCTCGTGGCGCTCGTACTCGTCAGGCGTCAGGCCGTAGTGTTCGGGCCTGCGGATGAAGCCCGGCTTGTTGAGCCACATCGCCAGGCCACGCAGAAAGCTCAGGTAGGTCTGGATCGTCCCCGGCGAAAGCTTCCGGCGCTGCCAGACCTTCACCATCGCCTGGACATGCCGCTGGCCCAGGTTGCGGGGATCGGGCGCCAGCTTGAAGCCGGCGTCGGTGTGCAGCTCGCGGAAGAAGCGTCGCAGGAAGTGGGCGCGCTCGTAGCGCGTCTTGTGCGACACGGTCTTCTCCAGCGCGGTGTGCAGCGGGTTGAACAGCTCGATCAGCACGTCCACCACCCGGTTCACGGGCGTCCTGCCCGGCGGGTACATGTCCAGCACCTGCTGGGGCGACTTGCCGGCCCAGTTCTGGCGGCGTGGCGAGTCCTGGCCATGCAAGCGGCCTGGGCTGGCCGAGGTCATCGAGGTGTTCCTGGGAGGGCGCGTGGATGAGGGGGGCAGGGTGGAGCCATTGCGCGGGTCGTTGCGGCGGTCGTTGAGGGAGAGCGGTGCCTGCCGGCGGCGGCGTGAGGGTTCTTCACGGCGGATACGGGACATGGTGGACTTTCTGCAAGGTGGCGGACTGCCCGAACAGCACGCCGGTGGATGAACACTCCGGGGGACCGGAATTGGAGGAATCCATCTGGACATCCCCGGGGCCGATTCCTGGCAAGCCCACGGCGATGGAGATCGTGTGCAACGTCGGTGCGGCGGTCGATCTCTGCAGCGCCACACCCACCCATGGCTTTGCTGTCCGGGCTCCTCATGGTCTTCGGCGAGGGGCCTGGTCAGCTCGGTCAGACTTAAAAATGGAACACGTTGATCCAGGCCGTCTGCGCATTTCTGCGACGCGACGACAAGGGTGATGTCCACCCCGCTCGGGGCTGGGTGCGACATCGACGCCAGGGTTGAGCCCTGGGTCATTCGGTGGATCAGGCCTGGTGTGCAGCGCCGGCCGCTCGCATGGGTCCACCCCTGACCGAGAGTCCAGGGCGGTGTCGAGTTGATGAGCGAGGGTCGTGCGGGGAGCCTCATGGAGGCCATCACGCCGCGCGATGCGCGTCATGCGCGCGTGCTCAAGGGCTGGCGGGAACGGTGCGCGGCATCAGGTGCCGGCACGGGGTTCTGCTGCGCCGGTGCGCTTGCAGGAGCGCCCAGCCGTCATCGCGGGGATGCGGCTGGCAAGGACCGGGCAGGTCACTGCTGGGGTGGATGACTCGGCACGCTCGCAGCGTCGATCCTTCTGGAGGTCGAGGCCGGTCGCGCCACCCGCTCAGGACGGGAACTTCGGTTGAAGGCACGAGGCAGGTAACGACTGCGACGCCTGCAATGCTCGTCTTCTTCGAGAGGACGGAGCGGGCCAGGAGCCCTCGGGAGCCCACAGTGGAAACCGCGACGCCATCCACGGTCAAGGCCGCGTGGGAAGCGCCCGCCGCAAGACCCCTGATCGGGCGGCCCTTGGGGCAGGCAGTTGACGGCGCGAGATTCGGCGGCAGGGCCCATCTAGCGTCGCAATGGCCCGGATCGCCAGCAACGGCGCGGGGTTGACAGACAAGGCTGCCGCCTCAGGTACCTCGCGCGGCCGTCGGTCTGGGTGGCGTGTCCGCAGCCTGTCCGCGCGCGCCGAACTGGACAGGGGTTGAAAGGCCCGCGCGAGGTGAGACCGTGGTGACAGAAGTGCGCCCTGCGAACAGGCTCATGGCGAGCCGCGGGGCGCCTTCTGTCGCTGCGATGCAGTTCCGCTGATCCTGCATTGGCACTGAAGTCGAAAGACGCGCCGATTCGAGGCCATTGAGCGTGGAGAACGCGGCCCGGTGCGGCGACGCTGATCAGCCTTTCAAAGGCAGGCAACTGCGCCAGGGAGCAACGCATGGAACTCATCGTCAGAGCCGTGGATGTCGGGTCAGGCAACACGAAATTCGTCACCGGCATCTCGGGAGCCGACATCCGATGTGCCAGCTTCCCATCGGTCGCTTATCCGTCGAGCGCCGACACGTCGGCGATGCCTGCCGCGGAGAAGCGCAAGACGGTCTGCATCCCTGTCGGCTCCTTGTTCTATGAGGTGGGTCCGGACATCCACCTGGCCGCGGACACGTTCCGCGCGAAGCAGTTGCACGACGAGTACACCGAGTCGCCGGAGTACATGGCGCTGCTGCGCGGGGCGCTGTCGATGATGAAGGTGCCGCACATCGACCTGCTCGTCGTCGGGCTGCCCGTCGCGCTGCTGGCACTGAAGAAGGCGGCACTCGAGAAGGCGATGACGGGCAGCCACGAGATTGCGGCGGGACGGACCATCACGGTCCGCAAGGCACTGGCGGTGGCGCAGCCGCAGGGTGCGCTCGTCCACTACGCGGCCGAGCACGAGAAGTTGGCCTCGATCGGCACGGAGCAGAGCCTGGTCATCGACCCGGGATCGAGGACCTTCGACTGGCTGGTCTGCCGCGGCATGCGGCTGGTGCAGAAGCAGTCGCACTCGATCAACCGGGGAATGTCCGACGTGCTTCGCCTGATGGCGGCCGAGATCTCGAAGGACATCGGGACACCCTACCGCGACTACGACGCCATCGACCTCGCCCTGCGGACCGGCAAGGCGCCGGTCATCTTCCAGAAGCCCTACGACATGAAACGGCACCTTCCCATCGCCGAAAGCGTGGCACAGCAGGCCGTGTCGACGATGCGCCAGTGGATCGAGACACCCGAGAGCCTGCAGAACATCATCCTCGTCGGCGGCGGCGCGTTCCTCTTCAAGAAGGCCGTGAAGGCCGCCTTCCCCAAGCACAGGATCCACGAGGTGAAGGAGCCCCTTTACGCGAACGTGAGGGGCTTCCAGCTGGCCGGGCAGAACTACGCTATGACGTCGCTCGCGACGCCGGCGCCTTCGGATCGTGCACCAGGGGGTGGTGCATGAGCGCGCAGGAACGCGGAGCCCTTCGACCGATCCGGCTGGTGTTCGAGCTCTCGCGCGAGGAGAACCCGCGCCTGTTCGATGAACTGAGCCAGTTTCGGCAGGGGCGCAAGCGGGTCAACCGTCTGCGTCTGCTGGCCTACGACGGCCTGCTGGCGCAGCACGGCGTGTTTGCGATGGCTAGCCTGCAGACGCCCGACACCGTCAAGGTCCCGAAGGAGCCTGACGTGCAACAGGCCGCTGCGGTGACGAACGGGCTGTTTCAGCCTGCCATTCCGGAATGAAGGTCGACAAGCGTCGACGCCGGGCTGGACGCAGGTCGATCGTGGACGGGAACCCGACCGAACGGGCGCTCAGCGCCTCCCGGCTGGCCGAGATGGGATTTTGCGAGCGGTGGGTCGTCCTTGAGCAGCGGCATGGCCGCCCCCGTTCCAGACCGCTGCAAGTGGCCCGGGAGCGCGGATTGGTCTGCCATGCGCGATTCGAACGTCAGGCGAGGCTGGCCATGGGTGTTGGCCGTGTGCCGCCACCTGGGCCGAAGGGGCGCTGCTTCGTCGCCACCCTGGCCTTCGGCGAGGGATGGCAGACACAGACACTCCGCCACTTCCGGGATGCCGTGCTGCGACGCCGAGGCTGGGGACGGTCGATCGTGTACCACTACTACCGCGCCGGTCCCCGCATCTGCGCGGTGCTTGAAGCGTCTCCGGCACTTCTCGGATGCATGCGATGGCTGCTCGGGCAGGCCGCTTGGCTGTGGAGGTGGTGGTCACGAGAGGCTGGACGATGAACATGATCGAAGTCGTACTGGCGATGATGATTCTTGCCGTCGTGATCGGCTTCGTCGGATGGGTCATCGCTGGCAGGCGCGCTGCGGCCGAGGAGCGGAGGCAGAGACCGGCGCGCCTCCGGGATGCCGAGCTGGTCTTCGTCGAGAGGCAGTTCAGGTCGTCGGGTCGCTGGCCGGTCGTCGCACGCGTCGACAGGGTCTATCGGAATCCATCGGGGATCCTGGTGCTCGTGGAGTTGAAGACCCGTGCGAGCCCAATGGTGACGCGTTCGGATGTCATCCAGCTGTCGGCGCAGCGAATGGCGATGGAGGACGAACTGCACGTCACCGTCGCCGATGAAGCCTACGTGCTGATTCCTCGGGGGCATCGGGGCACCTCGCTGATTCCTCTGCCTGTCAACCTCATGGCCCGGGAGGAGGTCGAGGACCTGATGCGCCGACGGGAAGCGTTGCAGCGCGGACTGGTCGAGCCTCGTTGGCCCGCAAGCCAGCGGACTTGCCGTGCCTGCGGGTTTCGCGATCGATGTGGGCTGGCACCGTAGGTGGCGCCACGACACTTCAGGCGAAGGGTTCAGTGTTCGCTGATCCGACGGGTCGCCTCATGGGACGACAAGCAGTAGCCGCCGGTGTACGACGCGCGGCACCAGCGGCGAGTGCGGTAGAGGCGGAACATGCCCGATGCCGTTGCTCGCCGGCGATGCCTGAACGAAGATGCGCATGTCGACGTACTCGAATGGAGAGCAGCATGGAAAGGCTCACGACCACAGTCTTCAACAGCGACGACGGCCAGGCCGTGCGCATTCCTGCAGAGTTCCGACTCGACGCTGACCATGTCAGCATCTCGCGTAACAAGTCGGGCGATCTGGTGATCCATGCCTTGCAGGCCTCGCGCGGCGCTGCGCTGCTCGAGGCCCTGCGAGCCGTGAGCGAGGCGGACGTTGACTTGGTTGCAGCGTTGGAGGCTGGACAGGCCGGCCAGCGACTCCTGAGGGGGTGCGAGGCTCTGTGATCTGAGTGCGTGAAGGCGCTTCAGCCGCTGATCACAGCACGCCTCGAAACCCGGCGAGGCCCTTCACCGTCTGCGTGAGGCCCTGCCGAAGCAGGATGTCGAGGTAGCGATCGACGTCGATCGGCGGGTTCTTCAACTGCTGTCGCTGCCGCTGTGCAGCGGCGACCACCGCGGCCGGGTCGAGATCGAAGAGGTTCTCTACGAACAGATCCGGGTGTTGGGCCTCCAGACCGAAAGCACCCAGTACGTCGGCCGGGAAGTCGCGCTCGTTGAAGGTCACGATCACGCTGGCGTGACAGCGGATGGCTGCAGCGAGGACATGCCGGTCCCCAGAGTCGGGAAGGGTCAGACCTTCAATCAAGACCTCGTGCCCGGTCACCCGCCCGTCAGGGATCGCCAAGTCCATCAGGTCAGCAGTGCGATCAAGTTGCTCGGCCGTGATGTCGGGCCGGTTCTTGATCAGGTTCCGCTTCCACTCATCGTGGATCTGGGCGCTCCAGCGCGCACGAAAGCGCCCGGACAGGGCCAGCCACATGAGGAAATCGCGCAGCGGCGCCGGATACAGCACGCAGGCGTCGTAGACCGCGGTGAACGGCGAACTCCTCACTCGTAGCCCAGTTGAAGTTCCTGTGCCTGCTTCGCGAGCGCCTCCATCGCCTGCGCACTCGCACGATCCTGTTCGGTCTTGAAGGCCATCAGGTCCACGAAGCGGATGCGCCGATGCTTGCCGGCTTTGTGAAAGGCCAAAGCACCGCTCTCCAACAGCTTGACGAGATGGGGGCGGGACACGTTCAACATGTCAGCGGCCTCCTGTGTCGTCAGCTCGGCATGGATCGGCACGACCTTGACCGCATTGCCTTCGGCCAACTCCGACAGGACGTCGACCAGCAAGCGGAGGGCGGACGTGGGCAGTTCGACCTGGTGGGCCTGGTTCTTCGCGTCGAAGATCTGGATGCGCTGGGTCTCGAACTGCGTGCTCAGGAAGGCGGCCAGGGCACGCTGGCTCTCCACTGCCGCGGCAACTTCGCGCTCGACAGGCAGTGCGGTTTCCAGGGCTTGGGCGCGGGTCATGGCGTGTTCCGGATCAAGGTCGGTGCCAGGATCTTAATCGAAACAAACGAAAATCGCAACAAACGAAACGACGCCGCGTCGTCTGGATCCTGCTTGGTGTCGCCCAGCAATCCAAAGGCCGTCGTGTAGCGGAGGTCGGCGTGGGCTTCCGCCCGAACCGCCAAGCGCCATCGACGACGACGGATCAGTGTTCGGTGTCGCGCGGCGGATTGGGGTCGTTGCCGGGCTTGATCGTGTCCTTGCTGACGATCTTGCCCTTGACGCCCATCGTCGTCAGTTCGCCACCGCCCTGGTTGCCCAGCATGCGCCGGGCCGCCTCCTGGGCCTCCGCTTGGGTGGTGTGGACCGAGGAAGCGCGTTCCGCGTCCTGCCTCTTGTTCTGCCAAGTGCCATCGTCCCGTCGAGAGACAGTGCGGTCCTGAGGTTTGCTCATCGCGTAATCCAATCTGAAGCTGGTAGCCTCAAGACTGTATAAAAGAACAGTCAACCGCTCAAGAGACCGGCGCTTGAGCTTCGATTGCCAGGTGGGCGATGACCGTTGCGACGGCAGCCCGCGAGAGGTTTCACCGCAGGGTCCTTGCTGCTACATTGGAGGCGATCCTGCTCAGTGTTCGGCCAAGTGACAAGCGTGCATCTGGCCCCACCCATGAAAGTTGGAGGATTTCCGATGGAGGGTCCTTTGACGGGAGATGGAGGGTGCCAGCGGGGCCGGAACGTTATGCGACGCGGACTTAGGCGCGATTTCCATGTGATGATCGACCACATGTGACACCTGCCAGGGACGCTCCACAGCGTCCCGCGCGGTCCCGATCAGAACCCCGGTTCGTTGATTCGACTGGGGTTCTTTGCTTGCTGCGTCGCAGCTTGTCCGGTCGATGGCCTTCGGTTCGGTGTCGTGTTCGGGGCCATCCTGGGGGTGCGGGTCTGATCAGCAGAACCCGATGCGGCGCGGTGCGCACCTTCAGGTGACCCGGGCATGCGAGACCGCCGCTGTTTGCGTTTCGTCGACGTTTCGCGGACCCGCAAGGGCCCGTTGGCCTTCAGTGGCGCACCACGCCGGCGCCATGCCGAAGCTGCGGCATGGTCGCCACCATTGCCTCAGGCCACCCCCTTGCCGAGCGCGCTGCCGCGCAGCTGCCTCGATGCGGCGTCGTGCGCCTGCAGCACGGCTTCCCGGAGCGATGCGGGCTCGATGGCCAGCACCTGGCTGCCGTGCCGCATGATGTCCATGGCGATCTCGGTGTCCGTGGCGAACGGCACGCGCAGTTCGTAGCTGCCATCGGGCAACCAGCGGCCCGCCTGGGCCGCGTGCCACTGCTCGCAGCTGACCCAGGCAGCGGCCTGCGGCGCGAACCGGATCGTCGCCCACTTCAGCTGGCTGCCGGCATAGATGCCGTAGCCGCCGTCCATCTCGGCCTCCAACTGCTTCTTCGCGACATCCCGTGAGGTCGTCTCCAGCAGCGTGGCACCTTCCACCGCGTCCAGTGCAAAGCGCCGCAGCCCGTCCGAGCGATGGCACCAGGCGTCCAGGTACCAGGTGTTGCGGTAGTGCACCAGGCGCTGGGGTGAGACCTCCCGCTCGGTGACTTCGCCCCGGCCTCGCGTCAGGTAGCGCAGCTGCAGCCGCCTGCGCTTGACCAGCGCCTCGCCCACCAGTTCGAAGCACCGTGACGACACCGGCCGGCGCCCGGCGCTGATGATCCTCACACGCTGCACGATCGTCTTCGCCTCGGCCTCCGTGTTCCCCAGCATGCCGTGGATGCGCTCCAGCAGCGGCTGGAGATGCCGGCTCAGCACACCTTCACCGTCCAGCTCGCTGAGCAACTGGTGCGCCATCAGCAGGCTGTAGAGCTCCTTCTCGTCGAACCACAGGCCCGGCAGCTCGTGCCGCGGCCCGCGTGTCTCGGTGACGAACCGGTAGGCATTGGCGTGGCGGTCGTATTCGATCGGCGCGCCGAGCTGGTCGCGCAGGTAGGCCAGATCGCGCTTGAGCGTCGCCGGCGAGATCTCCAGCTCGTCGATCAGCCCCCGGAAACTCATCTCGCCCTTGGCCTTGATCAGGCGCTCGATGCGGTACAGCCGTGCGGTGCGCGTCATGCGTAGTCCCTCTCGATGGCCAAGGACGAGGCATCGGCCCGGTCGTAACTCACCAGCCGCACGTCCAGGTCATGGTGGCGGTGGAGATCCAGGGCCCGCCGCAGCGCCGCGTCGATCCACGCGTCGTGATTGCCGAAGGCCCCGCCACCCAGCCGCGTGAGCAGCACCACGCGGCTGCCGCCCTGCGACGCGCCGAGCACCGCGGCCTGCAGCGTCGCCTCGTACGCCGCCTCCAGCACCAGCTGGGCCAGTGGCTGCCACACGGGACGGGGCAGGCGCCCGTAGGCCACCGGCAACGCCGAGCAGAAGACCTGCGACACCTGCATCGGGTCGCCCGGGGTGTCGCCCAGAGGGGCGTCGGTGACCTCCACGTCGCGGTGCAAGCCGATCCGCAACCGGGCTCTGAGTTCGTCGCGCTTCGGCTCACCGCACGTCGCCAGCGCGTCGCCGATCGCCTGCAGGCCCTGCAGCGTGCACATCGCGTAGCCATTGCGCATGGTCCACAGGGCTTCGGCCGCCAGCCCGGTGATCCCGGCCAGCGCCGCGCCCAGGTCGGCCAGGCCGTCCAGCTGGTGCTCGGCGGTCTGACCCGTCCTGGGCGGGTGGCCGCCGGCCGCGGGCACCGGCACGAAGTGGTTCCGGTAGATCGTCGCAGCGCCGGCGGCGATGGCGCAGGCCGGGCCTTGCGTCCGGTCGTGCTCGTAGATCGTCACCCCGTGCTCCGGCGTGACGTCCGGCCCGACCATCTCCAGCAGGTTGAACTGGCTGGCCACCTGGAACAGCGCACCGCGCAGCGCCGGGTCGCGGTGCAGCTGCCGGACATCGCCGACGACGGATCGCACGGCGAGGCGCCCGGGCGAGGGCCTGGTGCGCCGTACCTGGTCTCGCAGCTCGGCCAGCGACGGCAGCGTGAGCGTGCCGATGCCCATGCGTCGGCCGTTGACCGTCGAGACCAGGCACGTGCCGTCGACGACCAGACGGCGGCGCGTGTCCTCGTACCCGGCTTCCCGGAAGCCTGTCAGCCGCTCGAACCAGTCCATGGTGTGGCTCTCGATCGTGTCGATGCCCCGATCATCGCGCACCACTGGCTCACGCTATGAGCCAGTGAGCCCTCATGCTGATCTCGACGGTGGGCACGGTGCCCGCCGACAACCACCGGAGTCCAGCCTTGTGCGCCACCGCAGTCCTCGCCCGCCGCCCCGCCGTCGTCGCCCAGCCGATGCTGGACCGACCCGGATCCGATGCCGACCGCACCGGCTTCGAGATCGGCTGGGACCACGCCCACCACCGCCTGGTGCCACCGGCCGACCACCTGCACGCCGGCAACCCGGTGCGCCAGGGCTGGGAAGCCGGTCAGGCCGTCTTCGGCACCCGCACCCTCCAGGCCACGCCCCAGGTGCGCAAGTGGCTGCAGCTGCGCCTGGGCGCCTGGCTGCGCGGCAAGGCCTTCGAGCCGGTCGGCGTGACGCCGGCCTTCCTCAAGCGCATTGCCGTGCCAGTGTGCCCGATCACCGGCGGGTTGCTGACGCAGGGCACCGGCACCGGCAGCGATGCGTCGGTGGACCGCGTCAACAACCGGGCCGGTTACGCCGTGGGCAACCTGGCGGTCATGAGTACGCACGCGAACAGAGCCAAGTCCGAGTACGACTGGGAGGACGCCGTCGGCTTCGCCCGCCAGATCGAGCGCGGTGGCCTGGGCGAGATCGACGGCCTCACCGCGCACCAGTGGTCGCGACTGGCGGTGCTGATGAGCTTCTGCACCCCGCTGCCGCACGCCCAGGCCGCGGCATTGCCGCTGCTGGTGCTGCCGCCGGCACGGCTGCGCGTGCTCAACCCGGCCCAGGTGCTGCAGATCCTGCTGACGCTGCGCTTCATGCAGCCCGGCCAGCCGGCGCGTGCCGACCGCTTGGCCGCGCTGTTCCCGCCCGCCCTGCGCACGCCGGTGCTGATGCTGATGGTCAGCCTGCTGTCGCGGCGCATCTCGGCGGGCACGGGCGCCCGGCCGGCGGCCGTGCAGCGCGCGATGGAGGCCGCCTGGGCCGAGCCGGCCATCCTGCGCCGCTGGCAGGCGGTGGCCGCGGCGCTCACCTCGGCACAGTGCGAGCGCATCGTCGAGAGGCTGGTGGCCCATCGGCTGGCGCCGTCGGGCTGGCGGTGCCTGCCGCTCGACCAGGCCACCGAGGGCTGGGCGCTGGAGACGGCTGGACGGGCCGCGTCGTCTGGCGAGGGGCTGGATCTCGCGACCGATCAGCGGTCGGTGCCCGCCGTGGCCTCTCCGTCCGCACTGCCGACGCCCGTCCGGAGCGGCATCCGGATGCGGGGCGCCGCCACCGCGGCGGGCGTGGCCTGGCTGCGCTGAGATCCACGGCGATTGGCGGGACTGTCGTGCCGCCTATCGAGGCTCGGCAACGAGCGGTTCGCAGATTTCCTTCGGCGGGCCTCCCGGCGCACCCGAGGCCTCCTTCGCCATGTCGGGCGGCCGGGTGGGCCGTGGCCCTTGTCAGGGCGGGGCACGATGGCAAATGGGGAGAACTTGGGCCATCGCCCTCGGCCATGCTCCTGCCTGAGGCGCCGGATGGCGCCAAGGCGGGGCCGCGAACAACGCCGACCACCCAGACTCCGGCAACCTCTTGCTTCCTTCTGCGCCCCACGGGCGCGGCGGCTGCTCGGGATGGGCTCCGCCACCGGTCGGCACGGTCGCCATTGCTGCGAACAAGTGCGCACACGGGTGATTCGCAACACGGCAAACCTAAAGTCTCCCAGTCAGACGGCGAAAACCGTCGGACATGGACGCCGATCTCTTCTTCGACGACAGCGCACCCGCGCCCGCATCGACACGATGGCAGCGGCTGCGTCTGGCGCTGACCGGCTGGCAGATGCCGCCGTGGCTCGGGTCGCTGAAGCTGCGCCTGATGGTCGGGAGCCTGGCGGCGCTGCTGCTGTCCCTGCTGGGCGTGACCGCGCTGATGGCGTACCACGTGGAGCAGGGGATCCTGGCGCAGGCGCAGGCGCGCAGCGCCGCCGAGGTGTCGCACGCCGCGGAGCAGGTCGGACAGGGCCTGGACCGCATGTTCGATCAGTTGTCTCGCTTCGCCGGCAGCGTGCCGGCGTCCGCCTGGAACGACCAGGACCGGCTGGCCGCCACGCTGGCTCGTGAGGTCCTGCCGCAGTCCCCGATGTCCAGCGTCTTTGCCGGTGTGCCGGGGCGGGGCAACTGGGCGTACGCGGATACAGCCGGCACGCGCCGTCTGGAGACGCAAGCCGACGACCTGGCGGTGGTGCAGCAGGCCGTGGACACCGGACGTCCGATGCTCAGCCCGCCGCTGCGGGGGCGCATCTCCGGCGAGCCCGTGGTGGTGCTGGTGCATCCGGTTCACCGGGAAGGTCAGGTCGTCGGCGTGATCGGTGGCACGCTGCGTCTGGCCAGCCGGGACATTTGGGCGTCGCTGCAGGCACTGCCTTCGTCATTGCAGGGCGAGGGCTGGTTCCTCACCGACGGCGCCGGCCGCCTGCTGGCACACGCCACCCGCGAACGCGTGGCGGGCAGCATGGTCGACGACGCCGGCCTGTCGGCGGCGTGGCAGCACCTGCAGCAGACCGGGTCGTCCCGTGCGCCCGTGGCCTGGGGCGACGGGGCAACCCTGCATGCCGTGGCCACGGTGCCTGGCCATGGCTGGCTGGTCTGGACCAACACGACGCGTGCCGAGCTGCTGGCGCCGTTGCATCAGGCTCGGCACTGGGTGCTGCTCGAGGCGGCCATGGTGGCCTGCGGCTTCACGCTGGTGCTGGGCGCCTTCCTGCGCTGGCAGCTGAGGCCGCTGCATCGCCTGGAGCGCCACGCCCGTGCCATGCTGGCCGGCGAGACCCGCGGCGACTGGCCGCAGGCCGACGGCGAGATCGGCCGCCTGGCCCGCACCCTGCACCACCTGTGGGCCGAGCGCACGCAGATGGAGTCCTTCAACGCCCAGGTGCTGCAGAAGCTGGGGTCGGTGATGGCCGCGGCACCGGTGGGCCTGGCCTTCACCCGCAACCAGAGCTTCGAACTGGTCAGCGAGGAGCTGTGCCGCCTGCTTGGGCGCCACCAGGACGACATCCTCGGCCAGCGCACACAGACGATCTTCGCCTCCAACGAGGACTACGCCGCGCTGGGGCCGATGGTAGCGGCCGCTTTCGCCAGCGGCCAGCCCTACAGCGGGGAGTGGCCCATGCTGCGCGCGGACGGCTCCCGCTTCTGGGGCCTGCTGCGCGCGCGGCCGGTGGCGCCCGAAGACCCGGCCGCCGGCACGATCTGGAGCCTCAACGACGTCAGTGAGCAGGTGGCCGCACGGCGCCAGCTCGAGCATGCCGCCCACCACGATGCGCTGACCGGGGTGGTCAATCGCCAGGGCTTCGAAGGCGCGCTGCAGGCGCTGTTCGATGCCCAGCCCGGCTCGCGGCCGGCGTCACTGGTGATGATCGACCTCGACCACTTCAAGCCGATCAACGACACCGCCGGCCACGCCGCGGGCGACGCGATGCTGGTGGCGGTGGCGCAGGCCATCGGCTCGCGCGTGCGCGCCACCGACATCGTCGTGCGCCTGGGCGGCGACGAGTTCGCGCTGCTGCTGCCGCACTGCCCCCACGAGCGGGCGCTGGGCGTGGCCGAGAAGGTGCGCGAGGCCATCGCCGACCTCGCGCTCACCTGGGAGGCCCACACGCTGCGCGTCGGTGCCAGCCTGGGCGTGGCCGAACTGGGCGAGCACCACGAGAGCGCCGCGCAGTGGATGGCCCAGGCCGACGCCGCCTGCTACGAGGCCAAACGCCAGGGACGGGGCCGCGTGCGCCTGGCGCGACCGGAACTCAAGGTGATGCAGGGCGGGCGCTGACGCAGCGGCAGCTGCCGCGGCCGATGCAGCGGCCGACAGGCGCGCTCCTACAATCCGGACGATGGCTGGCTCCACCTTCGGCGATCTGTTCCGTGTCACCAACTTCGGCGAGAGCCACGGCCCGGCCATCGGCTGCGTGATCGACGGCTGCCCGCCCGGGCTGGCGCTGTCCGAGTCCGACATCCAGCCGGAGCTCGACCGCCGCCGCCCCGGCACCAGCCGCCACGTCACCCAGCGCAACGAACCCGACGCGGTGGAGATCCTCTCCGGCGTGCACGAGGGCCTGACCACCGGCACGCCGATCGCGCTGCTGATCCGCAACACCGACCAGCGCAGCAAGGACTACGGCAACCTGCTCGACACCTTCCGTCCCGGGCATGCCGACTACACCTACTGGCGCAAGTACGGTCACCGCGACCCGCGCGGCGGCGGCCGCAGCAGCGCCCGGCTGACGGCGCCCATGGTGGCCGCCGGCGCGGTGGCGAAGAAGTGGCTGCGCGAAGGCCATGGCACCACGTTCACCGGCTGGATGAGTGCCCTGGGCCCCATCGAGATCCCGTTCGACGACGCGGCCCAGATCCCGCTGAACCCGTTCTACGCGCCCAACGCCGGCATCGTGCCGCAGCTCGAGGCGTACATGGACCAGCTGCGCCGCGCCGGCGACAGCTGCGGCGCCCGCATCGAGGTGCGTGCCGCCGGCGTGCCGGTGGGCCTGGGCGAGCCGCTGTTCGACAAGCTCGACGCCGACATCGCCTACGCGATGATGGGCATCAACGCCGTCAAGGGCGTGGAGATCGGCGACGGCTTCGGCGTCGTCGCCCAGCGCGGCAGCGAACACGGCGACGGGCTCACCCCGCAGGGCTTCGCCAGCAACCACGCCGGCGGCGTGCTGGGTGGCATCAGCACCGGGCAGGACCTGGTCGTTCGCCTGGCGATCAAGCCCACCAGTTCGATCCGCGTGCCCAAGCCGTCGATCGACCGCGCCGGCCACCCCACCGTCATCGAGACCCTGGGCCGCCACGACCCCTGCGTCGGCATCCGCGCCACGCCCATCGCCGAGGCCATGCTGGCGCTGGTGGTGATGGACCACGTGCTGCGCCACCGTGCGCAGTGCGGCGACGTGGCGCTGCCGCTGCCGCCCATCCCGGCGCAGGCGCCCGGATCGTGAGCGCCGCGCCGGCATCGCTCGGCGCCTTCTCCGCGGTCTGGTTCTGCTACTTCGCGGCGATCGGGCTCTACAACCCCTACGCGCCGCTGTGGTTCAAGGAGCTGGGCTACTCCACGCTCGCCATCGGCGCCATCGCGTCGGCCATCAGCTGGACGCGCGTGGTCGCGCCCTACGGCTGGGGCTGGTTCGGCGACCGCAGCGGGCAGCGCAGCCGCGGCGTGCGCTGGGCGGCAGGGCTGTCGGTGGCGGCGGCCGGCGGCCTGTGGCTGTGGCCCGATCCAGCGGCGCTGCCGGTCTTTGCGGTGCTGCTGTTCCTGGCCAACGGCGGCGTGGTGCCGCTGTCGGAGGCGGCGCTGTCGCAGCAATTGCAGCGTGGTGGTCTGCTGGACTACGCGCGCTACGGGCGCGTGCGCCTGTGGGGGTCGCTGGGCTTCGTGGTGTCGGTGGCAGCCGCTGGCGCGGTCTTCGAACGCTGGGGCATCCGCCACTTCGCGATGCTGGTGCTGGCCGCCTTCGTGCTGCTGTGGTGGGCCACGCTGCGTCTGCCCGAGGCCGCCGCCGTCAATGCCGACGACACGCCTGCGCCGCCGGTGCGCAGCGTGCTGCGGCGGCCGGCGGTGGCCTGGTTCTTCGGCGGGGTGTCGCTCACCGTGCTGGCGCACACCGCGCTGTACGCCTTCTTCTCCCTCTACCTCAACGAGCAGGGGCATGGCAGCGGTGTCGTCGGCCTGGCCTGGGGTGTGGCGGTGGGCGTGGAGATCGTGTTCTTCTGGGCCCAGGGTCGGATCTTCGACCGCCTGAGCCCGATCGGCTGGCTGCAGCTGGCCGCCGTCGTGGCGGCCCTGCGTTTCGCGCTGACGGCGGCCTTCGGCGGGTCGCTGGCGCTGCTGCTGCTGGCGCAGACGCTGCACGCCGTCAGTTTCGCCGCCCAGCACGCCGCCTGCATCGCCATGGTCCACCGCTTCTTCCCCGGCCGGCTGCGCGGGCGCGGGCAGGCGCTGTACTCGGTGCTGGGCTATGGCCTGCCGGGCGTGCTGGGCGGCGTGGCAGGGGGCTGGATCGGTGAACGGTTCGGGTTCACCGCCGTGTTCTGGGCCGCGGCCGGCGTGGCGATGCTGGCCTGGGCGGCTCTGCGCCGGGCCGAGCGGGCGCTGGCCCAGGAGCCGACAGCCTCCTGACCTACAGATTCCGCGCTGCCGGCCGATACGCCGAGCATGGACATGCACGCGCCAGGTTCCCGCTCGACGGCTGCTCCGCAGGCGCCCGCGCAGCGGGCGGCCGCGAACGGGCAGGTGCCCTGGGTCGCCGCTGCGTTGGCGGTCACCGGCGTGGCCGCGGCCGCCGTGTGGATCGGCCCGACGGCAGCCGCGCTGACCGCGGCCTTTGCCGTGGCCGGGCTGGCCTGGCGGGCGCGGATGTCGCCTGCAGTACCCGACGGCGAGCCTGCCGCCGGCGCGCCGCCGGTGCCGGGGATGGACGTCCCCACGTCGCCCCTGGCGTCCGTGGTGGACACGACGCTGTTCTTCCGCCCGTTGCGCAGCCTGCCGGAGCTGCACCTGCGTGGCATCGAGGCCGAACTGCGCTGGCGCCTGCCAGGGGGTGAACTCCTGCCGCCGCTGGCCTGGCCACAGACCCTGGCCCCCGACACGGCAGCGGCCCTGCTGGACGCCTGGCTGGGCACCGCGCTGCCTCAGTTCGCACGCTGGCTGCCCGACCTCCGCGAACGTGGTGGCGCCACCATGTGGCTGCGCCTGCCGGCCGCCTGGGGCGCGCTGCCGACGTTCGGGTCGCGCCTGACGCAGGCCCTGGCCGACGCCGGGCTGGACCCATCGTGCCTGGTGCTGCGCGTGCCGTTGCAGGCGCAGGGGCGCCAGGCCAGGCTGCCGCAGGCGGTGCTGGACCTGCAGGCGCAGGGCGTCACGCTGGCGGTCGATGCCTTCGGCGCCGGCAGCGCATCGCTCACGCACCTGGACCGTCTCCCGGTGCGCACCGTCTGCCTCGCACCGTCCTTCGTCGAGCGTGCCGGCCCCACCACCCCGCAACGCTGGGTGGTGGAGTCGACGGCGAAGCTGGCCGCGTCGATGGGCATGTCGACACTGGCCGAAGGCATCACGCAGGACAGCCAGGTGCTCGCGCTCGCGGTCCTGGGCTGCGACCTCGGCGTCGGCGAGGTCTGCGGCCCCTGGCGGGAAGCGTCCGACGCGGCCAGCGGCTGGTCGACGTCGTCGACGGTCCGCGCCGCCTGAGGCGGTCTTCCGGCGTTCACGCCGGATGCACCTGTACAGGCCCGGTCGCACCGCGGCGCAGCCCGACCCCTGCCATCTGCAGTTCGTCGCAGCCCCTCTGTTGCCGCCGGAAGGGGGCTCCTACACTGCCCCCACTTCAGAACACACGTGGCCCACGTGAGCCTGCCTCAGGCGCGCCAGGGCCCGAAGAGGACGACACATGCAGAAGAAGTGGCTCATCGGTGGAGGGCTGGCCGCAGTGCTGGTCGTCGGTGCGGGCGTGGCCTTCGTCAGTGGCGCCATCCCTGCGCGCGGCGGAGCCGGGCCGGACGGCAATGCCGAGAAGGCGCCGCCGCCATTGACCTTCACCGCCCGCGAGGTGGTGCGCCCGCAATCGGCACCGATGCCCGGCCGCGTGGCCTTCTCCGGCCCGCTGGTGGCGCCGGGCACGGCCACGCTGCGTGCGCGTGCCGCCGGTACGCTCACCACGCTGGCGGTGGCCGAGGGCGACCGCGTCCGTGCCGGCCAGGCCGTGGGCCGCATCGACCTCGCCGACGTGAGCAGCCGTGTCGCCGAGCGCGAGGCCAACGTGGCCGCCGCCCGCGCCACGCTGGCCCAGGCCCAGCGCACGCATGCGCAGAACGAGCGGCTCGCCGGCCAGCAGTTCATCTCCGGCGCGGCACTCGACGGCTCGCGCGCGGCGCTGGAGACGGCGCGCGCGCAGCTCGACGCGGCCCAGGCGTCGGCCGCGGCCACCCGGGTGGCGCTGCGCGACGCCACCCTGCTGGCCCCCATCGACGGCATCGTGGCCAAACGCCAAGTGCTGCCGGGCGAGAAGGTGACGCCCGACCAGCCGGTGCTCACCATCGTCGACCTGCGCCGGCTTGAACTGGCCGGCAGCGTCGGCACCCATGAGGTGGCCCGCCTGTCGGCCGGCATGCCGGTGCAGGTGCAGGTGGAGGGGGTGGACAGCCCCGTGTCGGGCCGCATCGCGCGCATTGCGCCAGCCGCCGAGCCGGGCACGCGGGCCATCGGCGTCACCATCGAACTGCCCAACGCCGACGAGCGCCTGCGCGCCGGCCAGTACGCCGCGGCCACCGCCGTGCTGCCCGATGACCGCGACCGCCTGTCGGTGCCGGCCACGGCGGTCAGCCAGTCGGCCGGGCAGGACCAGGTCTGGCTCATCGACGGCGGCAAGCTGGCCCGCCGTGCGGTGCGGCTGGGGCGGCTCGACGAGGCCACCGGCCGCGTCGAGGTGCTCGACGGCGTGACCGTCGACAGTGTCGTCGTCGCGGCGCGCTTCGACGGGCTCAGCGAAGGCCGGCTGGCGTCGGTGAGTGCCGAGCAGGCGGCCGCGGTGGCGTCGACGTCGGCGTCGGCGCCGGCGCGCCTGCAGTAAGGAGCCGCGCCATGTGGATGACCCGCGTCTCGATCCAGCACCCGGTCTTCGCGACCATGGTGATGGTGGCGCTGTGCGTGCTCGGCCTGTTCAGCTACAACAAGCTGGGCGTCGAACAGCTGCCCGACATCCAGCCGCCCGGCGCCTGGATGAACATCGAATACCCCGGCGCCACGCCCGAGGCGGTGGAGCGCGAGGTGCTCAAGCCGGTGGAAGAGTCCATCAACAGCATCGCGGGCGTGCGCAAGATCATGTCGCGTGCCTTCGAGGGCCGGGGCGACATCAGCGTCGAGTTCGGCCTCGACACCGACATGGACCGCGCCATGACCGAGGTGCGCGACCGTGTCGCGGCCGTGCAGAGCCGCTTCCCGCGCGACGTGAAGCCGCCGATGCTGGCGCGCTGGAACAACGACAACGCCGAGCCGGTGGTGACGATGGCGCTGGTCAGTGCCACGCGCAACATGCGCGAGCTGTCGGTGATCGGCGAGAACACCGTGGGCAAGCGGCTGCAGCGCGTGCCTGGCGTGGCCCGGGTGGAGATCCAGGGCCTGACCGAGCGCGAGGTGCGCATCGACCTCGACCCGATGCGCCTGCGCGCCTACGGCGTCACGCCGGCGCAGATCGCCGACGCGCTGCGTGCGGCCAACAACGACCAGCCGGTGGGGCGCCTGTCCGACAGCCGGCAGGACACGCTGCTGCGCGTGGAGGGCCGCATCCGTGATCCGCGCGACTTCGGCAACATCATCGTCGCCCACCGCAACGGCCTGCCGCTGCGCCTGGCCGACCTGGGCACGCTGGTGGAGCGCGAGCGCGAGCCGGAATCGCTGGCGCGCCTGAGCGGCCAGCCGGCGATCAACTTCAACGTCTTCCGCCAGCAGGACGCCAACGTGGTGGCCACCGGCGAGGCGGTGAAGGCGGCGCTGGCCGAACTGCAGAAGACGCTGCCTGCCGACGTGGAGCTCAAGCTCGTCAACGCCGGCAGCGACTGGATCAAGGGCAGCCTGGACGGCCTGCGCAGCACCCTGATCGAAGGTGCGCTGCTGACCGTGGCCATCGTCTTCCTGTTCCTGCACAGCTGGCGCAGCACCATCATCACCGGGCTGACGCTACCGATCGCGGTGATCTCCAGCTTCATCGCCGTCTACCTGTTCGGCTTCACGCTGAACTTCATGACGATGATGGCGCTGAGCCTGTGCATCGGGTTGCTGATCGACGACGCCATCGTCGTGCGCGAGAACATCGTGCGCCACGTGCACATGGGCAAGGACCACATGACCGCAGCGCGCGAGGGCACGGACGAGATCGGCCTGGCGGTGATGGCCACCACCTTCGCCATCGTCGCGGTGTTCGCGCCGGTGGCCTTCATGGGCGGCATCATCGGCAAGTTCTTCCACCCCTTCGGCGTCACCGTGGTGGTGGCGGTGCTGATCAGCCTGTTCGTCAGCTTCACGCTCGACCCGATGCTCAGTTCGGTCTGGCACGACCCGCCGGCGGCCAAGCTGGCGCGCGTGCCGGTGATCGGCCACGCCATCCGCGGCACCGACGCGATGATGGACGTGCTGCACCGCGTGTACGCCAGCGCCATCCACTGGATCTTCAGCGCCCGCCGCTGGCGGGTGTGGATCCCGGCCTACGGCCGCGGCTTCGACGCCGATGGCCGGCGCGACCGCGGCACCCGTCGCCGCTGGCGCAGCGCCACGATCACGCCGCGCGGCCTGGTGGTGGCCGGCGGGGCGCTGAGCTTCGTCGCCGCGCTCGGCCTGGCGCCGCTGGTGGGCAGCGAGTTCGTGCCGCAGGTGGACCAGGGCTTCACGCAGCTGGCCGTCAAGCTGCCGGTGGGCAGCAGCCTGGAGCGCACCGACGAGAAAGTGCGCCAGATCGAGGCCCGCGTGCTCGCGGTGCCCGAGGTCAAGCACGTGGCCACCTGGATCGGCGGCCCCGGCCAGCGCCACCAGGCGTGGCTGAACATCCGCCTGACCGACCGCCGCGAGCGCAACCGCACGCAGAAGGAGGTCGAGGGCGTGATCCGCGATGCCGTGGCCGGCATCCCGGGCGTGGACGCGGCGCTGGGCTTCAACCGGCCCATCTACGTGGCCATCCTCGGCAACGACAGCGAGGGCCTGGCCCAGGTGGCCACCGAGTTTGCCGACAAGGTGCGCAAGATCCCCGGTGCGGTGGACGTCGAGACCTCGGTGCAGGCCGGCGTGCCCGCCTATGCCGTGCGCCTGAAGCCCGACGCGGTGCGTGAGCTGGGCCTGACGCCATCGCAGCTGGGCAGCAGCCTGCGGGCCTTCGTCAACGGCGACCCGGCGACCACCTGGACCACGCCCGACGGCGACCAGGTCGACGTGGTGCTGCGCCTGAACGAGGCCGACCGCGAGCGCGTGGCGCAGCTGCGCGACCTGCCGGTGGCCTTTGCCGCGAACGGCGTGCCGGTGACCCTGGCCAGCGTGGCCGACATCGAGCCGGTGTTCAACCCACAGAACATCCGCCGCCAGAACCTGCAGCGGCGCGAGGCGGTGTTCGCCGGCGTCAAGGACCGCAGCCCGGGCGACGTCAGCGCCGACGTCCAGAAGCTGATCAAGGAGACGCAGCTGCCGCCGGGCTACAGCTTCGACATCGGCGGCCAGATGCAGGAGCAGGCCGAGGCCTTCAGCGGCCTGCTCGGCGCGATGGCGCTGGCCGCGATCTTCATCTACATCGTGCTGGCCAGCCAGTTCGGCAGCTTCGTGCAGCCCATCGCCATCATGGCCAGCCTGCCGCTGGCGCTGATCGGCGTGATGCTGGCGCTGCTGGTCACCCGCAGCACGCTCAACGTGTTCTCGATGATCGGCCTGGTGATGCTGATGGGCCTGGTGACGAAGAACGCCATCCTATTGGTGGACTTCGCCAACCAGGCGCGCAAGGCAGGGGCGTCGGTGCGCGACGCGCTGCTGGAGGCGGGCCAGATCCGCATGCGCCCCATCATCATGACCACCGCGGCCATGGTCTTCGGCATGCTGCCGCTGGCGCTGGCGCTCAACGACGGCGGCGAGATCCAGGCGCCGATGGGCCGCGCCATCATCGGCGGCCTGCTGACCAGCACGCTGCTGACGCTGGTGGTCGTGCCGGTGCTCTACAGCTACGTGGTGCGCGAGAAGCGGGTTGGCGTCGCTCCGGAGGCACTGCCCGCCGGCGGGGCGGGCATGCCGGCGGCCATGCCGGCGGACCGGGACTGACCACGCCCCCGGCCTGCGGGCGCGCCCGTAGGCCAGCCGGGCCGCCGACTCAGGCCGACCAGGCGTCGGCGACGGCCGGCCGGCGCAGCGGCGACGCGAGCACCTCGTCGATGGGGCGCGCGCGGTCGAACAGCCAGCCCTGCAGGCGGTCGCAGCCCGCTTCCACCAGGAAGCGGGCCTGGGCGGCGGTTTCCACACCTTCAGCCACGGTCTGGATGCCGAAGCGCCGCGCGATGCCGATGATGGCCAGCACCAGGGCGGCGTCGTCGGCGTCCTCCACCAGGTCGCGCACGAAGGCGCGGTCGATCTTCAGCTCGTGCACCGGCAGGCGCTTGAGGTACAGCAGGTTCGACCATCCGGTGCCGAAATCGTCGATCGAGAAACGGAAGCCTTCGGCGGCCAGGTGCTTCATCACCTGTTCGGAGGCATCGTCCGCCAGCATGCTTTCGGTGAGCTCGAGCTGCAGCGCCCGCGGAGAGATGCCGTAGGCGCCGACGGTCCGGACCAGATGCGCTGTGAACCCCGGGTCGGCGAACTGGCGCGGGCTGACGTTGACCGCCAGCGGAACGTCCACGCCGGCGTCCCGCAGCCGGCAGGCCAGGGCGCAGGCCTGCTCGATCATCCGCCGCCCCAGGGGCAGGATCAGGCCGGAGTCCTCGGCCACCGAGATGAACTGCGCTGGCGGCACCATGCCCTGGTCCGGGTCGTGCCAGCGTGCCAGGGCTTCCAGGCCGGCGATCGTGCCGTCGGATGTCCACTGGCCTTGCAGGTGCAGGGTGATGGCGTCGTCGTCGATGGCCTGCCGCAGCGCACGTTCCATCGCCACCCGCGACGCCACGTGCTCGTGCATGGCCGGCTCGTAGAGCCGCGTGCTGCCGCGCTCGGCCTGTTTGGCCGCGTACATCGCCGTATCGGCCTCGCGGACGAGATCGTCCACCGTCGGCGTGTCGTCGCGCGGGAACACCGTGATGCCAATGCTCGCGCCGACGCGGTACTCCATCAGCCCGACCTGCACCGGCACGTCCAGCGCCACGCGCAGCTTGCGCACCACCTCGCGTGCTGCCCGCTCTGCCTCGTCGGGGTCGGCGCCGGCATCGGGCAGCAGCACCATCAGCTCGTCGCCGCCCATGCGCGCCAGGGTGTCGTCCACGCGCAGCGTGTCGCGCAGGCGGCGCGTGACCTCGCACAGCAGTGCGTCGCCCGCGGCGTGCCCATGGCTGTCGTTCACCCGCTTGAAATGGTCGAGGTCGAGGAAGATCAGCGCACCCAGCCGGCGCCGACGGCGGCAGCTGGCCAGAGCTTGCCCCACGCGGTCGGCCAGCAGGCTGCGGTTGGGCAGGCCGGTCAGTGCGTCGGTGGTGGCCGCGGCGCGCAGCCGCTCCTCGGCCCGCTTGCGTTCGTTGATGTCCATCAGCACGCCGCTGACCCGCAGCACGCGCCCGTTCGGTGCCCGTTCGGCGACGGCGGCGTAGGCCAGCAGCCAATGCCAGGCCCCGCTGCGCATGCGCAAGCGGAACTCGGCGCGATAGCGCTGTTCGGTGCCACGCAGCAACGCCAGCATCGTGTCCTGTGACATCGGGAGGTCGTCGGGGTGCACCCGTTCCAGCCAGCGGCCTTCGTTGGTCAACGGGCCGAAACGCTCCACCCAGTTCGGCGACAGCGTCCACTGGTCGTCGTCCGGGTCCCAGGTCCAGGAACCCAGGTCGGCCGCACCGAGCGCGGTCTGCAGCATGCCGTCGGTGCGCACCGCGTCGGTGATGTCGGTGAAGCAGGTGAGCGCCGCCTCCAGTTCGCCATCGGGGCCGCGCAAAGGCACGCAGCGCAGGTCCAGCCAGCGCCGCTGGCCCTGGCCGTTGTGCACGCCGATCCGGCGGGGTTCGGTGGGCCGACCCGTGGCCAGCACCTGGGTCAGGGGGCGGTCCTCGTCGCGCAGCGGCTGACCTTCGGCGTCCACCGTCAGCCAGCGGGCTGCCCGCGTGTCGCGTCCGACCAGGCCGCCAGGGGGCATGCCCAGGATGTCGTGCGCCGCCGGGTTGGCGCGCAGGATGGCCGCGCTGCGCGACTGCAGCAGCACGCCGGCCGGCAGGGCGTCGAGCAGTGCCTGCGCATGCTCGCGCTGGCGGACGACTTCGGTGACGTCGGTCTCGACGGCCACGAAGCCTTCGAACGTGCCGTCTTCGCCGTGCAGCGGCTGCAGGTCCACGTCCATCCAGTAGGGTCTGCCACCCTTGGACCGGTTGAGGATCTGCACGCGGCAGGCCTTGCGCGCGCGCACCGCGTGACCGAGCGCCTCGCGCGCCGCCGGCGCGCTGCCCTCGAACTGCAGCACAGAGCCTGGCGTGCGGCCGATGACCTCGTCGGCGCTGTAGCCGGTAACCCGCTCGAAGGCGGCATTGACCCAGGTGGTGCGACCCTCGGTGTCGCCCAGGATGACCACGTTGTCGGTGCGCTGGGCCACCAGCGCCAGGCGCCGCAACTCGCGCGAGGTGCGGTGCTGCTCGAGCCGGCTGCGGTGCAGTTCGATCAGGTGCGAGGCCTGTCGTGCCAGTCGCACGAGGGCGTCGCGCTGGCGTGCCTCGAGCCGGCGTGGCGTGCGGTCGATCACGCACAGCGTGCCCAGGGCCTCGCCGGTGGGCAGCCGCAGCGGCATGCCGGCGTAGAACCGGATGCGCGGATCCTGCACGACCAGCGGGTTGTTCCGGAAGCGGGGATCGGCGGCCGCGTCGGGCACCTCGAAGATGCCGTCGCCTTGGATGGCGTGCGCACAGAAGGCCCACTCGCGCGGTGTCTCGCGCGCAGGGAGGCCATGGTGGCTCTTGAACCACTGGCGCTGCTCGTCGACCAGCGACACCAGCGCGATCGGCACGTCGAGGATCTCGGCGGCCAGCGCAGTCAGATCGTCGAAGCTCTGTTCTTCCGCCGTGTCCAGCAGTTCGGTGGCCTGGAGCGCTGCCAGACGCTGCGCCTCGTCGGGTCGAGGCAGTGACGTGCTGGACGCAGAACTGTCACCGGCGACGATAGATGACGTCTCTGGTGTGCGCTCGGTCCCAGTGGTGCGGTGTTGCACGCGGGACGGTACGGGCATGTCGGCGGCGTGGTGGAAGACAGCGGGTTGTCCTGTCACTATCGGCCGAAAGGCGCAACTGCTGAAACCGGGATCACCCCGACCCCCCGACGCCCAGGGTCTTCAGCACTCCACGATGTTGACCGCCAGCCCGCCGCGGGCCGTTTCCTTGTACTTCGTCATCATGTCGGCGCCGGTCTCGCGCATCGTCTTGATGACCTTGTCCAGGCTGACGTGGTGCGTGCCGTCGCCGCGCAGCGCCATGCGCGCGGCGTTGATGGCCTTGACCGACGCGATGGCGTTGCGCTCGATGCAGGGGATCTGCACCAGGCCGCCCACCGGGTCGCAGGTCAGCCCCAGGTGGTGTTCCATGCCGATCTCCGCGGCGTTCTCCACCTGTTCCGGCGTGCCGCCGAGCACCGCGCACAGCGCGCCGGCGGCCATGCTGCAGGCCACGCCCACCTCGCCCTGGCAGCCCACCTCGGCGCCGCTGATGCTGGCGTTCTCCTTGTAGAGGATGCCGATGGCCGCGGCGGTGAGCAGAAAGTCCACCACGCCGGTGTCGGTGGCGCCGTGCACGAAGCGCCGGTAGTAGTGCAGCACCGCGGGCACGATGCCCGCCGCGCCGTTGGTGGGCGCGGTGACCACGCGGCCGCCGGCGGCGTTCTCCTCGTTGACCGCCAGCGCGTACAGATTCACCCAGTCCAGCACCTGCAGCGGGTCGCGCAGCGCGGCCTCGGGCTGGGCGACCAGCGCCTCGCGCAGCGCCCTGGCCCGCCGGCGGACGTGAAAGCCACCGGGCAGCGTGCCATCGGCGGCACAGCCGCGGGTCACGCAGTCCTGCATCACCTGCCAGATGCGCAGCAGGCCGGCGTCGATCTCGGCATCGGTGCGCCAGTGGCGTTCGTTGCGGCGCATCAGCGCGGCGATGCTGCACCCGTGTTGCTGCGTCAGTGCCAGCAGTTCCGCACCGCTGCGGAAGGGGTGCGGCAGCACCGTGGCGTCGGGCGCGATGACCTTCTGCTTCGAGCCGTCGGCCGCCACCTCGTCGCTGACGACGAAACCGCCGCCCACCGAGTAGTACACGCGCTGCAGCAGTTCGCGGCCCTCGGCGTCGAAGGCCGTGAAACGCAGGCCGTTGGTGTGGAAGGGCAGGGTCTCGCGGCGGTGGAACTTCAGGTCGTCGCGTTCCTGGAAGGCGATGCCCTGCTCGCCCAGCAACGCCAGATGGCGCTGGGTGCGCACGGCCTGCAGCAGGTCGGGGATCGCGTCCACGTCCACCGTGTCCGGCTCGTGCCCCATCAGCCCCAGCAGCACCGCCTTGTCGCTGCCGTGGCCCTTGCCGGTGGCACCCAGGCTGCCGTAGAGCTGCGCGAGCACACGCGCCGTGCGCGGCAGCGCGCCGTCGTGCTGCAGGCGCAGCGCGAACAGCCGCGCTGCGCGCATCGGCCCCACGGTGTGGCTACTGCTCGGGCCGATGCCGATCTTGAACAGGTCGAAGACCGAGACGGCCACGGCGCAGCGCCTGCTCGTGTTACTGGTAGTCGCTCACCGGCAGGCAACTGCAGAACAGGTTGCGGTCGCCGTGCACGTTGTCGATGCGGCCCACCGGGCTCCAGTACTTGGCCTTTCGCAACGAGGCCACGGGGTAGGCCGCTTCCTCGCGCGAATACCCGTGCGGCCAGTCGGCCACCGCCAGCGAGGCCGCCGTGTGCGGCGCGTGCTTCAGCGGGTTGTCGTCCTGCGGCCAGATGCCTTTTTCCACCTTCGCGATTTCGCCGCGGATGGCGATCATGGCGTCGCAGAAGCGGTCCAGTTCCACGCGCGGCTCGCTTTCGGTGGGCTCCACCATCAGCGTGCCCGCCACCGGGAAGCTCAGCGTGGGGGCGTGGAAGCCATAGTCGATCAGCCGCTTGGCGACGTCCTCGGCGGTGACGCCGCTGGTCTTCTGAAGCGGGCGCAGGTCCAGGATGCACTCGTGGGCCACGCCGCCGCCCTTGAGGCCGGGGACGTCGCTGCTGAAATGGATGTCGTAGTGGTCCGCCAGGCGCGCGGCCACGTAGTTGGCCGACAGGATGGCGGTCTCGGTGGCGGCCTGCAGGCCCTCGGCGCCCATCATGCGGATGTACATCCACGGGATGGGCAGCACCGCCGCATTGCCCAGCGGCGCGGCCGACACCGCGCCCACCGGCGTTTCCACGCCGGTGGCCGTGGCGTGGCCGGGCAGGAAGGGCACCAGGTCTTCCACCACGCACACCGGCCCCACGCCCGGACCGCCGCCGCCGTGCGGGATGCAGAAGGTCTTGTGCAGGTTCAGGTGGCTCACGTCGCCGCCGAACTCGCCGGGCGCGGCCAGGCCCACCAGCGCGTTCATGTTGGCGCCGTCCACGTAGACGCGCCCGCCATGGGCGTGCACCAGATCGCACAGCGCCTTGACGTTGCGGTCGAACACGCCGTAGGTGCTGGGGTAGGTGATCATGATCGCGGCCAGGTCGCTGGCGTGCGCCGCGCACTTGGCCTGCAGGTCGGTCATGTCGATGGCGCCGGCGGCGTCGCATTTCACGACCACCACCTTCATGCCCACCATCTGCGCGCTGGCCGGGTTGGTGCCGTGCGCCGATTCCGGGATCAGGCAGACGTCGCGGTGGCCCTCGCCGCGCGACCGGTGCCAGCCGCGGATGGCCAGCAGGCCGGCGTATTCACCCTGGCTGCCGGCGTTGGGCTGCAGGCTGACGCCGGCATAACCCGTGGCCTGGCTGAGCCAGCCGGTGAGCTGCGCGTTCAGTTCGGCGTAGCCGGCCAGCTGGTCGGCCGGTGCGAAGGGGTGCAGGTGGGCGAACTCCGGCCACGTGATGGGGATCATCTCTGCCGTGGCGTTGAGCTTCATCGTGCACGAGCCCAGCGGGATCATGCTGCGGTCCAGCGCCAGGTCCTTGTCCGACAGGCTGCGGATGTAGCGCAGCATCTCGGTCTCGCTGTGGTGGGTGTTGAAGACCGGGTGCGTCAGGAACGGCGTGCTGCGGCGCAGGTTGTCCGGAATCAGCGTGTCGATGCCGCGTTCCCAGCGGGCCACGTCGGGCAGCGCCTGGCCGGGCTCGGAGAACCAGGACCACAACGCGCTGATGTCGGCGCGCGTGGTGGTCTCGTCCAGCGCCACGCCCACGTGCGTCGGCGACACGCGGCGCAGGTTGGCACCGGCGGCCAGTGCGCGGGCGATGACGGCGTCGGTGCGGTCGCCCGTCTCCACCGTCAGCGTGTCGAAGGCGTGCACGGTGAGGATCTTGTGACCCAGCGTCTTCAGTCCCTCGGCCAGGATGGCGGTGTAGCTGGCCACGCGGCGCGCGATGCGCGTCAGGCCGACCGGGCCGTGGTAGACCGCGTACATGCTGGCGATCACCGCCAGCAGCACCTGCGCCGTGCAGATGTTGGACGTGGCCTTCTCGCGCCGGATGTGCTGTTCGCGCGTCTGCAGCGCCAGGCGGTAGCCGGGGTTGCCATGGGCGTCGATGCTGGCACCCACCAGCCGGCCCGGCATCTGGCGCTTGAAGGCGTCGCGGCAGGCCAGGTAGGCCGCGTGCGGGCCGCCGGCGCCCATCGGCACGCCGAAGCGCTGCGTGTTGCCCACGGCGATGTCGGCGCCGAATTCGCCCGGGGGCTTCAGCAGCGTCAGCGCCAGCAGGTCGGCGCAGACGATGAAGGCGGCGTTCTTCGCGTGCGCCTGCTCGACGAACGGCGCCATGTCGTGCACCAGCCCGGTGGTGGCCGGGTACTGCGCCACCACGGCGAAGCAGTCGTGCTCGGCCAGCAGCGCCGGCACCGGGCCGACGAGCACGTTCAGCCCCAGCGGCTCGCAGCGCGTGCGGATGACCTCGATGGTCTGCGGGTGGCAGTCGCTGGCCACCAGCAGGGTGTCGCTCTTCGACTTCACGCTGCGCTTGGCCAGAGTCACCGCCTCCGCGGCGGCCGTGGCCTCGTCGAGCATCGAACTGCCGGCCACGTCCAGCCCGGTGAGGTCGGTCACCAGGGTCTGGAAGTTGATCAGCGCCTCCAGCCGGCCCTGCGAGATCTCGGCCTGGTAGGGCGTGTAGGCGGTGTACCAGGCCGGGTTCTCGAGGATGTTGCGCAGGATGACGCCCGGCGTGTGCGTGCCGTGGTAGCCCTGGCCGATGAAGCTGCGCAGCAGCTTGTTCTTCGCGGCGATGGCCTTCAGTTCGGCCAGCGCCTGAGCCTCCGTGACCGCCGGAGGCAGGTCCATCGGCTGCTTGCGCGCGATGTCGCCCGGCATCACCGCGCTGATCAGCGCCCGGCGCGACGCCGCGCCGATCACCGACAGCATGTGCGCCTGGTCGGCGTCGTCGGGCCCGATGTGGCGGGGCAGGAATTCGCCGGCGTCTTCGAGCTCGGCAAGCGGGGGCAAGGCGGACATCAGCATGGCGGCGGGGCGGTCAGGCGAAGCGGAAGGTCACAGGGTCTTGAGCAGCGCGTCGTAGCCCGGCGGGTCCATCAGCGCGTCGAACTCTTCCATCTTGGTGACGTGGACCTTGAAGAACCAGCCGGCGCCCATCGGGTCGGTGTTGGCCAGCGCCGGGTCGGCGCGCAGCGCCTCGTTCACTTCCACCACCTCGCCCGTCACGGGCATGTAGATGTCGGCCGCGGCCTTGACGCTCTCCACCACGCCGGCCACCTCGCCCTTGGCGTAGCTGCGGCCCACCTCCGGCAGGTCGACGAAGACCACGTCGCCCAGCGCTTCCTGTGCGTGCAGCGTGATGCCGACGACGGCGGCCTCGTGGTCCTCGATGTTGATCCACTCGTGGTCGGGGGTGAACATGGTCGTCATCGGAGTCTCTCCTTGGGGTTGTCCGGGCGGGGAATCAGCCGCGGTGGTAGCGGTGGGGGTTGAAGGGCATCGGCGTCACGCGCATCGGCAGGCGCTTGCCGCGCACCTCGGCGTAGACCTCGTGCTGCGCCTGCGTGTGGTCGATGGGCAGGTAGGCCATGGCGATGGGCTTGTCCACCGTCGGCGCCAGCGTGCCGCTGGTCACGGTGCCAAGGCGGTGGCCATGGGCGTCGACGATGGGGGCGCCTTCGCGCACCGGCGCCCGCTCCAGGCCGACGAGGCCGACGCGCTTGCTCGGTGCGCCGCCACCCAGGTGCTTGTCGATGACCGCGGCACCGGGGTAACCGCCATGGCGCGCCCCACCCGGGCGGCGCACCTTCTGGATCGCCCAGGTCAGGCCGGCTTCGATGGGGCTGGTGGTGTCGGTGATGTCGTGGCCGTAGAGGCACAGGCCGGCCTCCAGGCGCAGCGTGTCGCGCGCGCCCAGGCCGGCGGGCGCCACCTCGGGCTGCGCCAGCAGGGCCTCGGCCAGGGCCTCGGCGGCGTCTGCGGGCACCGAGATCTCGAAGCCGTCCTCGCCGGTGTAGCCGCTGCGCGTGACGTAGCAGTCGGCGCCGGCCAGCGTGAAATGGCCGCCGGTCATGAAGACCAGCCGTGCGACATCCGGGTTCAGCCGCGACAGCGCGGCCACCGCCTGCGGGCCCTGCAGGGCCAGCAACGCGCGGTCGGGCAGCGGCACCACGGTGCAGCGGTGGCCGATGTTCGTGATCAGGTGTTTCGTGTCTGCGGCCTTGCAGGCGGCGTTGACGACGAGGAACAGGTCGTCGTCGCGGCGCGTGACCATCAGGTCGTCGAGGATGCCGCCGGTGCTGTTCGTGAAGAGTGCGTAGCGCTGCTTGTGCAGCCCCAGGTCCACCACGTCCACTGGCACCAGGGTCTCCAGCGCCGCGGCGGCATCGTCGCCCACCAGGCGCAGCTGCCCCATGTGCGACACGTCGAACAGCGCTGCCGCGGAACGGCACTGCCGGTGCTCGGCGATGATGCCTGCGGGGTACTGCACCGGCATGCTGTAGCCGGCAAAGGGCACCATGCGCGCGCCGAGCTTGACGTGCAGCGCATGCAGGGGGGTGGTGAGCAGGTCGGACATCGCGGAACCTTTCGAGGGCGCTGCCTCGGCCACCGCGCGTACCGGTGTCCGGGGGCCCTCGCTGTCCGCTTTACCTGAGAGATTCGGGTCCGCCCGGTGACGGCCCTTGCCCCTTCGGTGGGCGACGGCGTTGATGCCGGCGCCTCTCTCCAGTGAGGTCAACCAGCCAGTCCTTTGGCCTGAGCGTTCGGGGGCGTCCCCTGCGCCTTCGGCGGCCTCGCTCCCCGATCGGGGCGGAGACTCTCTCCTGGCAGTGCCAGTGTATCAGCGCGCCCCGGGCTTCCGCGAGCGTGGGGCGGGATGACAGGATCGGGGGCCTCACGACACGCCAGCCATCGCCTGATGACCACCCCGACCGCACTCTCGCCATTGCTCCAGCGCCACCGCTCGATCCGCCGCTACAAGTCCGAACCCATCGACCCCGCGCTGCTCGACGCCGTCCTGCAGTACGCCTTCGCCGGCGCCTCGTCGTCGGGCAACCTGAACATGGTCTCGGTGGTGCGCACGCGCGACGCCGAGCGCAAGCGGCGCCTCTACGAACTGCACTTCGAGCAGGACATGGTGCTGCAGGCGCCGCTGGTGCTGACCTTCTGCGCCGACACCTGGCGCACCCGCCAGTGGCTGCAGCGGCGTGATGCGCGGCTGAACTTCGACAACCTGCTGGCCTGGCACGTGGCATCGTTCGACGCGATCATCGTGGCGCAGACCACGGCGCTGGCGCTGGAGGCCGAGGGCCTGGGCATCTGCTACATGGGCACCACGCTGCACGCGATGCGCGAGATTGCCGACTTCCTGGAACTGCCGCCCAACTGCCTGCCGGCCACCAGCCTGGTCGTCGGCTGGCCCGACGAGGCGCCGGCGCAGCGCGACCGCCTGCCGATGGCTGCGTGGTGCCACGACGAGACCTACCAGCGGCCCAGCGGCGAGCAGATCGACGCCCAGTTCCACGACCGCGAGGTCAAGGGCTGGGCGCGCTACCAGAGCCTGCACGAAGGCTTCCTGGCCCGCATGGCCGAACTGGGCGTGGACTCGCTGGCCAAGTTCTACACCTGCGACCTGAAATACGCGCCGAAGCGGTTCCGGGAGGATTCGGAGAAGCTGCGGGTGTTGTTCGAGGAGCGGGGGTTCTTGCCGTGAACAGGCGCCGCAACCATTTGAGCCCGCGGGTGTCTGCCGATGCCTCTGGTGTGCGGGTCGAATCGCCGCGTCGATCCAGCGGTGCCGGCATCGGCTTGCTGCCGTTGGCCATTGCTCTTGGCGTGACCGCCTGCGCCACCAACGCCCCGTACGTCGAAGTCAGCGGCTACAAGACCGCGCGCGCCGACGGCCACGAGGAGGAGATCATCATCCGCGGCGTGGACGGCAAACTCGACTTCGACGGCCTGCGCGAAGTGACCATCGAACCCGGTGCTCACGTGCTGCTGCTGGACACGGCCCGCAACCGCCGCGCGGTGGACCCCGCGGTGCTGGTGCCGCTGAACGCCAAGGCCTGCCTGCGCTACAGCTTCGTGGCGCGGCACGAGACGATGACCGGGCTGCGGCCCTGGCAGGTGGTGCTCAAGGACGTGCAGCCGATCCCCGAATGCGTGGCCCGGTTCCCGGACCATGCGCCGGTGCCTTCGGCGGCGGCTTCCGCGCCGCGCTGACACCGCACCCGCCGGCCAGGGCCCGGGGCCTGGGCGTGGCGGCGCTTCAGCCCGTGCCCAGCAGCGCCTTCAATCGCGCCACCGCCGAATCCGGCGTTGTCAGCACCGGCAGCCCGGTGGCCGCGGCCACGGCATCCCGCGCGCGGGCCAGGCTGAACTGCGCCAGCGCGATCACGCGGCAGCCCTGGTCGGCCAGGCGAAGGGCCGCCTGCACGGCCAGGCGGTCGTGGGTGTCGACGTCGCCGGCATCCAGCGCCGCCATGGCGCCCTCGGCCAGCGCGGTGCGCAGCACGGCCGTGGCCGGGAACTCCGGCGGCATGGTCTGCAGCGTGGGGCCGAAGGTGGCCAGCAGGCCGATGGGCGTGCCGGCGGCCAGGGCCACGGCCTCGTCCACCATGGCCTCGTTGGGCTTGAGCACCGGGATGCCGGCGTGGCGCGCCTTCACGGCGTCGATGCAGGGGCCGAAGGCGCTGCAGGTGAACAGGATGGCGTCGGCGCCGGTGCCCACGGCGTAGTCGGCCAGGGCCAGGAAGCGCTGCGTCATGCGCTCGTCCAGCGCACCGGAGCGCGCCAGGTCGGCCGACAGGCTGTCGTCCAGCAGGTTCATGCGCACGGCGTGCGGCCAGTCGCGCGCCAGCGCGGCGTTGATCGGCGCTGGCGAGTGCACCAGCGCGTGGATCAGCGCGATGCGCACCGTCATGCCGCGGCGCCGCGGCGGCGCCGTTGCAGCATCACCACCACGCCCAGCAGTGCCAGCGCCGGGATGAAGGCCCATTCCTTGGCCGGCCGGTCGGCCGGCATCTCGATGGCCGTGACCTTGAAGCCCTGCTCCAAGCCCAGCTTCTCGGCCTGCGAGCCGAACTGCACCGCCGCCACCTGCACGTCGGGGCCCAGCGTCATCACCGTCAGGCCGATCTTGCGCAGGCGCTCGCGCGCCGGGCCGGGGTCGCCCAGCGGGAGCAGCACGCCCTTGCGCACCTCGTCGCCGTTGAGGTTCAGGCCCTCGACCCAGATCCGCTTGCGTTCGCCCGCCGGGGCCTGTTCCACCAGGGTCATCAGCTCGCTGGCCGGGCGCTCGTCGTAGGGCGGGAAGAGCATGTCCCACCAGAAGCCGGGGCGGAAGAGGGTGAAGGTCACCAGCAGCAGGGCGATGGTCTCGTACCAGCGCGTCTTGACGAGGAAGAAGCCCTGCGTGGCCGCGGCGAAGACCAGCATCGCGACGATGGCGCTGGCCACCGTGAGCGCCAGGTGCCAGGGGCTGTCGATGCCGATCATCAGCAACTGCGTGTTGAAGATGAAAAGGAACGGCAGGATGGCCGTGCGCATCGAATAGTAGAAGGCGGTGACGCCGGTCTTCAGCGGGTCGGCGCGTGCGATGGCGGCCGCCGCGAAGCTGGCCAGGCCCACGGGCGGTGTCACGTCGGCCATCAGGCCGAAATAGAAGACGAACAGGTGCACCGCGATCAGCGGCACCAGCAGGCCGCTCTGCGCGCCCAGTTCCACCACCACCGGCGCCATCAGCGTGGACACCACGATGTAGTTGGCCGTGGTGGGCAGGCCCATGCCCAGGATCAGGCTGATCAGCGCCACCAGCACCAGCATCAGCATCAGGTTGCCGCCGGAGAGCAGTTCCACCACCTCCGTCATCACCAGGCCCACGCCGGTGAGTGAAACGGTGCCGACGATGATGCCGGCCGCGGCCGTGGCCACGCCAATGCCGATCATGTTGCGCGCGCCGGCCTCCAGGCCGGCCACGAGGTCCTTCACGCCGGTCATGAAGGCGTTGCCCAGCGCACCCTGGCCGCGCATCAGCGCCACCAGCGGGCGCTGCGTGAGCATCACGAAGATCATGAACACCGTGGCCCAGAAGGCCGACAGCGCCGGCGACAGCTGCTCGACCATCAGGCACCAGATCAGCACCACCACGCTGAGCAGGTAGTGCAGGCCGCTCTTGAGCGTGGGTGCGGTTTCCGGCAGTTCGTAGACCGGTGCGTTGGGGTCGTCCATCGTCAGCTCGGGCTGGCGCGTGCCCACCCAGACCAGGCCGATGTAGGCCGCCAGCAGGCCGATGCCGATGATCGGCGTGGCCGCGGCGCCGGCCACGCCCTTGACCCAGCCGATGGCGGCGTAGGTGATGCCGGCCAGCACCACGAAGCCGGCCACCGTGAGGCCGAAGGACAGTAGCCGCTGCGCGGCCGTGGCCTGGCTGCGGCGTGGCAGGCCGGTCAGGCCGGCCTTCAGCGCTTCCAGGTGCACGATGTAGAACAGCGCGATGTAGCTGATCAGCGCCGGCAGGAAGGCATGCTTGATCACCTGCGAGTACGGGATGCCCACGTACTCCACCATCAGGAAGGCCGCCGCGCCCATCACCGGCGGCATGATCTGGCCGTTGACGGAACTCGACACCTCCACCGCGCCGGCCTGGTCGCCGCGGTAGCCCACGCGCTTCATCAGCGGGATGGTGAAGGTGCCGGTGGTCACCACGTTGGCGATGCTGCTGCCGCTGATGATGCCGGTGGCGGCACTGGACACCACCGCCGCCTTGGCCGGCCCGCCGCGCATGTGGCCCAGCAGCGCAAAGGCGCTCTTGATGAAGTAGTTGCCGGCGCCGGCGCGGTCGAGCAGGCTGCCGAAGAGCACGAACAGGAAGATGAAGCCGCTGGACACGCCCAGCGCCACGCCGAAGACGCCCTCGGTGGTGAGCCACTGGTGCGACATGGCCCGGCTCAGCGACGCGCCCTTGTGCGCGATCAGGTCCGGCATGTAGGGGCCGCCGAAGGTGTAGCCCAGGAACACCAGCGCCACGATCACCATCGGCAGGCCCAGCGCACGGCGTGTGGCCTCGAGCAGCAGCACCAGGCCGGTGACGGCGACCACCAGGTCCTGCGTGTTGGGCTGGCCGGGGCGGTCGGCCAGCTCGCGGTAGAAGAAGAACAGGTAGCTGGCGCAGAAGGCGCCCACCAGCGCGAAGACCCAGTCGAGCACCGGCACGCGGTCGCGCCGCGACATGCTGAAGGCCGGGTAGGCCATGTACGCCAGGAAGACCGCAAACGCCAGGTGGATGGCGCGCGACTGCGTGTCGTTGAAGACACCGAAGCCCACGGCAAACGGCAGCGGGGAGGCGATCCACAGCTGGAACAGGCTCCAGGCGAGCGTCACGCCGAGCAGCAGCTTCGTGACCAGCGGGCCGGGCTTGCGGCCACCGGTGTCGCTGTCGGCGGCCAGTTGGGCGACGTCGACGTCCTTCGTGTCCTTCTTGTTCTGGGCCATGGGGTCCTCTTCTACCGATCGCAAACGACAAGGGGCCCCGCTGGCGGGGCCCCTCGGTCAAGCAGCTGTCATGCCCGGGCTTACATCCAGCCCTTTTCCTTGTAGTACTTGACCGCGCCCGGGTGCATCGGGGCGGAGTTGCCGTTCTTCACCATGTCCTGCGGCTGCAGCGCGCCGAAGGCCGGGTGCAGCTTCTTGAACTCCTCGAAGTTGTCGAACACCGCCTTGACCAGCTCGTACACCGTGGCGTCCGGCACCTTGGCGCTGGTCACGAAGGTGGCCAGCACGCCGTAGGTGGGCGTGGGGTTCGGGTGGCCGGCATACAGGCCGCCGGGGATGTTGACCTTGGCGTAGTAAGGCGCACCGGAGACCAGCTTGTCGATGGCCGCACCGGTCAGCGGCACCAGCTTGGCGCCGCAGGTGGTGATCGGGTCCTGGATGTTGGCGCTGGGGTGGCCCACGCCGTAGAAGAAGGCGTCGATCTTGTTGTCGCACAGCGCGGCGCCGTGCTCGTCGGCCTTCAGCTCGGACGCGAGCGAGAAGTCGCCCATCTTCCAGCCCATGGCGTTCAGCAGTTCCTCGGCCGAGGCGCGCGTGCCCGAGCCGGGGTTGCCGACGTTGAAGCGCTTGCCCTTGAGGTCCTCGAACTTGCCGATCGCGGCTTCCTTGCGCGACAGCACGGTGAAGGGCTCCGGGTGCACCGAGAACACCGCGCGCAGGTCGGTGTGCTTGCCGTCCTTCTCGAAGACCTTGGAGCCGTTGGTGGCGTGGAACTGCCAGTCGGACTGGGCGACGCCGAAGTCCAGCTCGCCGGCCTTGATGGTGTTGATGTTGAACACCGAACCGCCGGTGGACTCCACCGAGCAGCGGATGCCGTGGCGCGCTCGGTCCTTGTTCATCAGGCGGCAGATGGCGCCGCCGGCGGCGTAGTACACGCCGGTCACGCCACCGGTGCCGATGGTGACGAACTTCTGCTGCGCGAAGGCGCTGGAGGCGGGCAGGCCGAGGATGGCGGCGGTGGCGGCCAGGGCCAGGGTGGACTTCAGCTTCATGGGCTTCTCACTCCTTGTGCGGGTTACTTCGAAGGACTGCCGGCACGATACGCGCCGGCGGGGTTGGGATGCACGGGGGGTTGCCCGGGTTCAACGCACCGACGCCAGTGCTGCCTGCACCGCGTCGGCCAGGCGGCCGACGATGGCGTCCAGGTCGGCATCGGTGGCGATGAAGGGCGGTGCCAGCAGCACGTGGTCGCCCCGCGCGCCGTCGATGGTGCCGCCCATCGGGTAGACCATCAGGCCCCGCTCCATGCATTGCGCCTTGATTCTGGCATGCAGCTTCAGTGCGGGGTCGAAGGGGTTCTTGCTGGCCCGGTCCTGCACCAGTTCGATGGCCTGGAACAGGCCACGGCCGCGGATGTCGCCCACGTGGTCATGGGCCCCGAAGGCCGCCTGCAGGCGTTCGCGCAGGCCGTACCCCAGGCGCTGCACCTCGGTCAGCAGGCCGTCGCGGTGGATGATGCGCTGCACCGCCAGCGCCGCTGCACAGGCCACCGGGTGGCCCAGGTAGGTGTGGCCGTGCTGGAAAAGGCCCGAGCCCTTGGCGAAGGCGTCGACGATCCGGCCCTGCGCCAGCACCGCACCGATGGGCTGGTAGCCGCCGCCCAGGCCCTTGGCGATGGTGATCAGGTCGGGCACGACGCCTTCCTGCTCGCAGGCGTGCAGGGTGCCGGTGCGGCCCATGCCGCACATCACCTCGTCGAGGATCAGCAGGATGCCGTGCCGGCTGCACAGGTCGCGCACGCCCTTCAGGTAGCCGGGCACCGGCGTCAGCGCCCCCGAGGTGGCGCCGCCCACGGTCTCGGCAACGAACGCGATCACGTTCTCGCCGCCCAGGCGGTCGATGGCGCCGGCCAGTTCCTGCACCAGGCGCTGGCCGTAGGCTTCGGCCGTTTCGCCGTCGGCGCGGCCGCGGTATTCGTAGCAGGCCGACACGTGCGTCACCGGGATCAGCAGCGGCGCGAATTGCCGCCGCCGCCACTCGTTGCCGCCCACGGCCAGCGCGCCCAGCGTGTTGCCGTGGTAGCTCTGCTGGCGGGCGATGAAGTGCCGGCGCTGCGGCTGGCCGATCTCCACGAAAAACTGGCGCGCCATCTTCAGCGCTGCCTCCACGGCCTCCGACCCGCCGGAGACGAAGTAGGCATGCGTCATGCCCTCGGGCGCCGTGCGCACCAGTTCGGCCGCCAGTTCCTCGGCCACGTCGGTGGTGAAGAAGCTGGTGTGGGCGTAGGCCACGCGGTCGATCTGCGCGTGCATGGCCGCGATCACCTCCGGGTGGCCGTGGCCCAGGCAGGAGACGGCCGCGCCGCCGCTGGCGTCGATGTAGTCGCGGCCGGCGGTGTCCGTGATGGTCACGCCACTGGCGTGGGCGGCCACCGGCAGGCGGTGGTGGATCTGGCGGTGCAGGATGCGGGTGTCGGGGGCGTTCATGGGGTGTCCTTGGGGGATTCGTGGTACGCGCGGTCCAGGGCCAGCTGGCGCTGCCGCTGCGCCCAGTGCGTCTGCACCGCGGTGCCGCCGGCGTGGGCCACGGCCGCCAGCAGCGCTTCGGCCAGGGCCAGCGCGCCGCAGGTGGAGTGCAGCAGCGCGGGCGCGCCCCCGCCGTAGAGCAGGGTATGGGCGGCGCCGCGCGCAATGGGGGAGAGCGGGCTGTCGGTGAGCGCCACCACGGCCGCGCCCTGCTGGTGCGCACGCGCCACCGCCTCCACCACGCTGCGTGTGTAGGGCGACTGGCTGATGGCCACCAGCACGGTGCCGGGGCCGAAGGTGGCCAGCTGGTCCGCCAGCGTGCCGCCGGCATCGCCCAGCAGCACGCCGTTGGGCGCCAGCAGGCCGTAGCCGTAGTGCAGCTGGAAGGCCACGCCATGCGAGATGCGCTGGCCCAGGAAACCCACGCGCTGGGCGCGCAGCAGGGTCTTCGCGGCCGCCTGCAGCGCCGGTGCCGGGTTGTGCGCCGTGACGGCACCCACGTGCGCGATCTGCGCCGCGTTGAGCGCGCCCAGCTGCGCCGGCAGGCTGCCGCCGCGCGCCGTTGCCTGTCGGCGCGGAGGGGATGCATGGCCGCTGACCAGCCGCCGGGCGTACGGGGCACGCAGGCTGTCGAAATCGGCGAAGCCCAGGCGGCGCGCCAGCCGTGTCATCGTCACCGGCGCCACGCCGGCCAGCCGCGCCGACTGGCGCATGGAATGCACCGCCACCGCCGGCCCGTTTTGGCGCAGCCAGCGGGCGGCACGCTGCAGCTCGGGGCTCAGGCTGTCGAACTGCTCGTCCAGCCGTTGCTCGACGAAGGCCATGTCGGGAAGCATGCGCCAAGTGTAGCAAAGACGCATCAGTGAAACAGATGTTGCATCATCACCGCCGGCGCTACAGTGCCGCCATGCACGACGACATCGCGACGCTGCGCCGCATCCTGAAGTCCTGCCGCACGGTGGCGGTTGTCGGGCTCTCGTCCGAGTGGCACCGCCCGAGTTTCTTCGTCGCCAAGTACCTGCAGCAGCACGGCTACCGCGTCATCCCGGTGAACCCGCGCTATGCCGGCGGCGAGATCCTGGGCGAGATGGTCTACGCCAGCCTGGACGACATCCCGGTGCCGGTGGACATGGTGGATGTGTTCCGCCGCAGCGCCGACGTGCCGCCGATCGCCGAACAGGCCATCCGCATCGGGGCGAAGTGCCTGTGGCAGCAGATCGGCGTGACCAGCACCGAGGCCGACGCCGCGGCCCGCGCCGCCGGGCTGGACAGCGTGATGGACCGCTGCACGAAGATCGAGCACGCGCGCCTGTTCGGCGGGCTGAACTGGGCCGGCGTGGACACCAAGGTGATCTCCGCGCGGCGGCCGGTCTGAACCTTGAACCGACGATGTCCGACCACGTCTTCCGCCCCGAGACCCTGGCCATCCACGCCGGCCAGATCCCCGACGGGGCCACCGGCGCGCGTGCGCTGCCGATCTACCAGACCACCAGCTTCGTCTTCGACAGCGCCGACCACGCGGCCAGCCTGTTCAACCTGCAGACCTTCGGCAACGTCTACTCCCGGCTGAGCAACCCCACCGTGGCCGCGCTGGAGGAACGCGTGGCCGCGCTCGAAGGCGGCCGGGCCGCGGTGGCCGCCGCGTCCGGCATGGCGGCCGAGGCGATGGCGCTGATGACGCTGCTGCAGGCTGGCGACCATGTGGTGGCCGCCGGGGCGCTGTATGGTGGCAGCGTGACGATGCTGGCGGTGAACCTGGCCAAGTTCGGCATCGAGACCACTTTCGTCGACGCCACGCAGCCCGAGGCCTTCGCGGCCGCGATGAGGCCGAACACGCGTGCCGTCTTCGCCGAGAGCCTGGGCAACCCCAGCCTGGTGGTGCTGGACATCGCCGCGGTGGCCGACGTGGCGCATGCGCACGGCGTGCCGCTGGTCATCGACAACACCGTGCCCACCCCGGCGCTGTGCAACCCGCTGGCCTTCGGCGCCGACATCGTCGTGCACTCGGCGACCAAGTACCTGGCCGGCCATGGCACCACGCTGGGCGGCGTCATCGTCGAGGGCGGCAAGTTCCCCTGGGACAACGGCAAGTTCCCGGGCATGACCGAGCCGTCTCCGGGCTACCACGGCGTGAAGTTCTACGAGACCTTCGGCGACTTCGGCTTCACGATGCGCTGCCGCATGGAGGCGCTGCGTGTCTACGGCGCCGCGCTGAGCCCGATGAGTGCCTGGCAGATCCTGCAGGGCGTGGAGACGCTGCCGCTGCGCATGGAGCGCCACAGCGCCAACGCGCTGGCCGTGGCGCGGGCGCTGCAGGCCGACCCGCGCGTGTCCTGGGTCAGCTACCCGGGCCTGCCGGATCACCCGCAGCATGCGTTGATGCAGCGGCAGATGCGCGCTGGTTCCGGCCTGCTGGCCTTCGGGGTCAAGGGTGGGCTGGACGCCGGCGTGCGCTTCATCGAGTCGGCCCAGTTCATGAGCCACCTGGTCAACATCGGCGACACGCGCACGCTGATCAGCCACCCGGCCAGCACCACGCACCGCCAGCTCGACGAAGCGCAGCAGCTGGCCGCCGGCGTGCTGCCGGACATGGTGCGCATGTCGGTGGGGCTGGAGCACGTGGACGACATCCTGTGGGACGTGGACCAGGCGCTC
Organism: Rubrivivax albus; assembly: GCF_004016515.1. Classification (GTDB taxonomy): domain Bacteria; phylum Pseudomonadota; class Gammaproteobacteria; order Burkholderiales; family Burkholderiaceae_C; genus Rubrivivax; species Rubrivivax albus. Next base: position 143,269 of record NZ_SACT01000005.1, on the reverse strand, counting down.
GCCAAGGCCACCGCATAGCCACGGCGTCGCCACCCCCCAAAACGACAAGGAGACGACGTGACCCGACCCTGGACCGACGACACCGAACTCTTCGCGCTGATGCGCGCGAAGCTCTTCCCGGCCCTGGTGGGCGACATCCTCGACACGATGGGCCACCTGCATCAGTTCCTGAAGCCGGAGATCCGGCCGCTGAAGCCGGAGCACGTGATCGTCGGCCGCGCGATGCCGGTGCTGGAGGCCAACGCCTTCGGCAGCAGGGAGCCCGACGGCCGTGGCCCGCTCAGCGAGCGTCCCTTTGGCCTGCTGTTCGAGGCGCTGGACGACCTGAAGGCGGGTGAGGTCTACGTGGCCACCGGCTGCGCGCCGCGCTTCGCGCTCTGGGGCGGGCTGATGACCACCCGCGCGATGCACCTGAAGGCTGCCGGTGCGGTGCTGGACGGCTACTGGCGCGACACGCCGGAGGTGGCCGCCAGTGGCCTGCCGGTGTTCGGCTTCGGTGGCTACGCGCAGGACCAGGGGCCGCGCGGCAAGGTGGTCGACTGGCGCGTGCCGGTGGAGATCGCCGGCGTGCGAGTGGCGCCGGGCGACATTGTCTTCGGCGACCTCGACGGCGTGCTGGTGATCCCGCGTGCGGTGGAGCAGGAGGCCATCCGCCGCGCGCTGGAGAAGTCGGAAACGGAGAACAAGGTGCGCGACGCCATCCAGGCCGGCATGAGCACGATGGAGGCGTTCCGCACGTTCGGCGTCATGTGATCGGCGTCATCCGAGGCCCTGCGCCTCGAATGCGGCCACCTCGCGCGGGTGGCGCAGCCGCTCCACCTGCGCGTGGGCCAGCTTCGGCTCGTCGGCGATGCCGGCGAAGCGGGCGTGCCGCTTGTCCCAGGTGCGGTGCAGGTAGCGGATGACGCCGCCCTCGTCGAACATCCGCCGCAGCGACTCGCGGTTGCCGTTGCAGCAGGGTGCGCCGGTCAGTCCCCGCCACACGGTGCGCCACACCGTGCGCCGCATCATCAGAGGGTAGGGCAGGTCCAGCACCAGCAGGTGGGTCAGGCGCGGCCACAGCAGCGGTTCGGTGGTCGGGCCGTAGTTGCCGGCCACCACCCAGCCGTCGCCGGCCACGCGTGGCGCCAGCCGGCGGGCGAGCTCGGCGTGGCCCACGTCCACCCAGCCGGGTTCCCAGAACAGATCGTCCAGGTCGATGAAGGGCAGGCCGTGGCGCTGGGCCAGCCGCCGGCCCAGCGTGGTCTTGCCGGCGCCGCTGCCGCCGATGATCTGCACCCGGAACATGGGGCGCGGTGATACCACAGCCCCGGCACCAGCCGGGTCTGTTCCTGGCCGTTCCCAGGGCTGTCCCCGGGTCGGCGGGGCGGCCGAATGGCTACGATGCCGGCATGAACATCTACGACCAAGACCTGCCCCGCACGCCGGCGAACTTCGTGGCCCTGACGCCGATGAGCTTCGTCGAGCGCACGGCCGAGGTCTTTGGCGACCTGCCGGCCATCATCCACGGCGCGCGGCGCTGCGACTGGGCCACGCTGCGCGACCGATCCGCGCGCCTGGCGGCGGCGCTGCAGGCCCTGGGCATCGACCGCGGCGACACGGTCAGCACGCTGCTGCCCAACACGCCGGAGATGGTGGAGGCGCACTACGCCGTGCCCGCCCTGGGTGCGGTGATCAACACGCTCAACACGCGGCTGGATGCGGCGCTGCTGGCCTGGCAGATGAACCACTGCGCCGCCAAGGTGCTGATCACCGACCGCGAGTTCTCGCCCACGGTGTCGGCCGCCCTGGCCCAGTTGAAGGACATGGGGCGCGAGATCGTCGTCATCGACGTCTGCGACAGCGAGTACACCGGTCCCGGCGATCGGCTGGGCTCCCACGACTACGAGGCCCTGCTGGCGGCGCATGACCCGTTGCCGCGTCTGGACGGCGCGGCCGACGAGTGGGATGCCATCGCCGTCAGCTACACCAGCGGCACCACCGGCGACCCCAAGGGCGTGGTCACCCACCACCGCGGCGCCTACCTGAACGCGGTCAGCAATGCCGTCACCTGGACGATGCCGCAGTTCCCGCGCTACCTGTGGACGCTGCCGATGTTCCACTGCAACGGCTGGTGCTTCCCGTGGACGGTGGCCATGCAGGCCGGCGTGCACGTGTGCCTGCGCCGGGTGGACGGGGCCAGCATCCTGGCGGCCATGCGCGCGCACGGCGTGGACCACTACTGCGCCGCACCCATCGTGCACAACGGCATCCTCGGTGCCGTGGCGGCCGACCCGGCGCTGCGCGAGGGCATCGGCGCCGTGCGCGGCATGGTCGCCGGCGCCGCGCCGCCGGCGGCGATGATCGAAGGCATGGCGCAGCTGGGCTTCGACATCACGCACGTCTACGGCCTGACCGAGGTCTATGGCCCGGCAGCGGTGGCGTCCAAGCGCGCCAGCTGGGCCCAGGCCGACCTGTCGGAGCAGACGCGCCTGAACGGCCGCCAGGGCGTGCGCTACCCGCTGCAGGAAGGCATGACCGTGATGGACCCGGAGACCATGACCGAGGTGCCGGCCGATGGCCAGACCATGGGCGAGATCATGTTCCGCGGCAACATCGTGATGAAGGGCTACCTGAAGAACCCCACGGCGACCGCGAAGGCCTTCGAAGGCGGCTGGTTCCACACCGGCGACCTGGCGGTGCTGGAGCCCGACCGCTACGTGAAGATCAAGGACCGCAGCAAGGACATCATCATCAGCGGCGGCGAGAACATCAGCTCCATCGAGGTGGAGGACGCCCTCTACCGCCACCCGGCCGTGCTGGCCTGCGCGGTGGTCGCCCGGCCCGACCCGAAGTGGGGCGAGACGCCGCTGGCCTTCGTCGAACTGAAGCCCGGGGCCGAGGTGACGGCCGAGGCGCTGGTGGCACACTGCCGGCAGCTGCTGGCCGGCTACAAGGTGCCCAGGGACATCCGCTTCGAGCCGATCCCGAAGACGAGCACCGGCAAGATTCAGAAGTTCCAGCTGCGCGAGCGCGCGAAGAGCGCCTCGGCCATCGAGTGACATGACCGACCGAACGAACGAGGGAGCGATGAACGACGACGCACCGGTTCTCTGCGCCAAGGATGCGCGCGGCGTGGTGACGCTGACGCTGAACCGGCCGCAGGCCTTTAACGCGCTGTCCGAAGGCGTGCTCGACGCGCTGCAGGCGCAGCTCGATGCCATCGCCGCCGACGAGACGGCGCGCATCGTCGTGATCCGGGCCGCCGGCAAGGCCTTCTGCGCCGGCCACGACCTCAAGGAGATGCGCGCCGAGCCGTCGCTGGACTACTACCGGCGGCTGTTCGCGCAGTGCGGCCGCATGATGATGACGATCCAGCGCCTGCCGGTGCCGGTGCTGGCCCAGGTGCAGGGCATCGCCACCGCCGCCGGCTGCCAGCTGGTGGCCATGTGCGACCTGGCGGTGGCAGCGCGAGACGCACGTTTTGCGGTCAGTGGCGTCAACCTGGGGCTGTTCTGCAGCACGCCCAGCGTGGCGCTCAGCCGCAACCTGCCGCGCAAGGCCGCCTTCGAGATGCTGGTCACCGGGGCCTTCATCTCCGCCGACGAGGCGCGCGAGAAGGGCCTGGTCAACCGTGTGGTGGACGCGGCCGAGCTCGACGCCGAGGTCGAGCGTCTGGTCGCCGCCGTGGTGGCCAAGCCGCGCGTGGCCATCGCGGCCGGCAAGGGCCTGTTCTACCGCCAGCTGGAGACCGGCATCGCCGCCGCCTACGACCTCGCGGCCGAGACCATGGCCTGCAACATGATGGACGCGTCGGCGCTGGAGGGCGTGCAGGCCTTCATCGACAAGCGTCCGCCGGCCTGGTCTTGAGCGCCCCGGGCGCGCGCCGGCCCGGCGGCAGCGCGGGCCGCCAGCCGTACCACGACGAGCTGCTGTCGCGGCTGCTGCAGGAGGACTTCGGCGACGTCGACGCCGCGGCGCTGGAACGCCTGCAGCAGGCGATGACGTGGACCGAGCTCGCCGGCGGCCAGGTGCTGATGCGCCAGGGCGAACCGGGCGATGCACTGTACCTGCTGGTCAGCGGCCGCCTGCGCGCCACCATCGTGGATGCCAGCGTCCCGGGCGGGCAGCGCATCGTCGGCGAGATCAGCCGCGGCCAGATCGTCGGCGAGCTCGCGCTGATCACCGGCGACGCGCGCAATGCCACCGTCATCGCGGTGCGCGACTCGCTGCTCGCGCGCCTGGACCGCACCGCCTTCAACGATCTGCTGGCCAGCCACGCCGCGCTGTCGATGGCGCTCACGCGCCACCTGGCGCTGACACGGCAGATGGTGCGCCGGCTGCAAAGCCCGGCCAGCGACGGCCTGCACCCGCGGCCCGGCACGGTCACGCTGGTGCCGATCTCGCGCGGGCTGCCGGTGCGCGCGTTCGCGGATCGGCTGGCGGCGGCGCTGGCCGTCTTCGGCCGCGTGGAAGTGGTCGACGCAGCCCGTGTGCACGGTCATGCCGAAGCGGGCGACGCGACGCTGGGCCCGGCGTCGATGCTGGCCGAGGAGCGCCGCGTGGCCATGCTGCTCGACCGCATCGAGTCGCGTGCCGAGTTCGTGCTGCTGGTGGCCGACGACGAGCCCACGGCCTGGACGGCCCGCTGCTGCCGCGGTGCCGACGAGCTGCTGCTGCTGGCCGACGCCACGGCCGCGCCCGACATCCATCCGACCGAGCGGCTGTGCCTGATGGGCCGCGCCGAGACGACCGATGCGGCCGAGATCCTGCTGCTGCTGCATCCGCCGGGCACGGCCATGCCACGCGGCACCCGCGCGTGGCTGGACCGCCGCCCGGTGGCCGGCCACCTGCACCTGCGCACGGATCACGACGACGACGTCGGCCGCCTGGCGCGCTTCCTCAACCGCAGCGCCACGGGCCTGGTGCTGGCCGGCGGCGGCGCGCGCGGCCTGGCGCACCTGGGCGTGGTGCGTGCGCTGCGCGAACAGGGCGTGACCGTGGACTTCGTCGGCGGCACCAGCATCGGTGCGGTGATGGCCACCTACGTGGCGTCCGACCGCAGCTGGGACGACGTCATGCTCAATGCCCGCCGCGCCTTCGAGGCCAAGCCCACCGGCGACTACAGCCCCTGGCCCTGGCTGTCGGTGTTCCGCGGCCGGCGCCTGCGGCGCGTGCTCGACGATGGCGTGCGTGGACTCACAGGGCACGAGGCCGATGCCGAGGACCTGTGGAAGGGCTTCTTCTGCGTGGCCACGAACTACAGCCAGGCGCGCGAGCAGGTGCTGCAGCGCGGCCCGCTGGCGCGGCTGCTGCTGGCCAGCACCTCGATCCCGGGCGCGCTGCCGCCGGTGCTGATCGATGGCGAGCTGCATTGCGACGGTGGCAGCTTCAACAACTTCCCGGTCGACGTGATGCGGCGCCAGCGCGGCGTGGGTCATGTGATCGGCGTCGACCTGGACGTGCGCCAGCCGCTGCGCGTGGACCTGGACGAGGTGCCGGGCGGCTGGGACCTGTTCCTGGACTGGCTGCGCCCGCTGCGCAAGCGCAAATACCGCCTGCCGTCGCTGCCGGCCTACCTGATGACGGTGATGGTGCTCAACAGCATGGCGCGCGGCCGCCAGGCCAGGGCACTGGCCGACCTGTACTTCCACCCGCCGCTGGAGCGTGTGGGTCTGCTGCAGTGGAAGCGCTTCGACCGCATCGTGCAGATCGGCTACGAGCACGCGCTGCAGGTGCTGGCGCAGCAGGGGCGGCTGGAGACCGACGTCGGCTGACCACCCTGGCCTGGCGCGTCAGAGGGCTTGCGGCGCGGTCGCCCGGATCACCCGACCCTTGCCGCTGCGCTTGCCGTCGAACATCGCACTGTCGGCCGCGCGCAGCAGTTCGTGGGCGTTGCGGCCGTCGGTCGGGGCCAGCACGTAGCCGGCGGTGAGCCCGACCTCGCAGCGGTGGCCCGCCACCTCGAACGGTTCGGCAAAGGCCTGCAGCAGATGCTGGGCCATGGCCTGCGCCTGCGCCTCGTTGCGCAGCCCATCGGCCACAACGAGGAACTCGTCGCCACCCATGCGTGCCACCAGGTCGTGCTCGCGCACGCTGGTGCGCAGCCGCCGGGCCACGTCCACCAGCAGCGCGTCACCCACCGCGTGGCCGAGTCGGTCGTTGACGGCCTTGAAGCCGTCCAGGTCCAGCACCACCAGGGCCAGCAGGCGGTCTGGCCGCACGGCCAGCAGGCGCTGCTCGATCTGCTCCGGCAGGCCGCGCCGGTTGGGCAGCCCGGTGAGCGGGTCGGTGTGCGCCATCGAGCGCAGGGCATCCCGCTCCAGGGCGGCGGCGTGCACCGCCGCCAGCCGCAGCGAGATCACGCGCAGGAAGATCAGCATGTCCAGCGTGGCCCCGAACTGGAAGGCGTGCAGCGTGCTCCAGGTGGCGGGCAGCCGACCGTAGATGACCTGCACCATGACCCAGGTGCTGAAGAAATAGCCGATCCAGGCGACCAGGAAGTAGCCGCCGACGGCATCGCCCCGCCGCAGGCGGCGCAGCGCGCCGGGCAGCCCCAGCAGCGCCGGTGCCAGGCCCAGTGATCCGACCACGGCGCTGACCGCGTGCACGTCGATCAGGCCGGTCGCGAACGCCAGCGCGGTGGCCACCAGCAACGCGGCGCAGCCGTAGAGGGCGCGGCTGATCCAGCCCTGGGGCCGGTCGTCGGCCAGCACCGCCTGCACGAACAGGCAGCTGCCGGTGGAGGCGATCAGCGCGGCCAGCCCGGGCACATGGCGCTCGAACCATTGGCTGTCGCCCCAGAGGTACATCGCGCCGTGGCCGAACTGCGCCACCGAGAACATGACGCTGGCGAAGGTCAGCAGCGCATAGCGCAGGAACATCGACTCGCGCACACTCCACCACTGCGACAGGCTGTAGAGCACCAGGAACAGGCCGAGCCCGGACAGCAGGCCCTGCAGCACCTGTTCGTCCAGCGCCTGGCGGTGGAAGGCCGTCGGGGTGGACAGGGTCACTGGCAGGATCAGCGCGCCGGCGCTGCGCACGCGCAGCAGCAGTTCGGCCGTCGTGCCCGGCGGGAGATCCAGCACCACCGCCGGGGTGCGGCTGTCCAGTGGCCGCTCGGCGCGTGGCACCTCGTTGCCTGTTGCCCAGTGCTGGGGCGGCCGGCCGGGCAGCAGCAGCCAGACGTCCACGCGGTTGAGCACGGCGTAACCGAGGTCCAGCACCCAGCGGCCTTCGGAGTCGGGCGACGCCTGCAGCGGCACGTGCAGCCACGCGGCACCGCGCTGAAGGCCCAGCGTGCCCGGGGCGCCTTCCGGCGGGCCGAAGTCGGTGCGTCGGGCCAGCGCGTCGTCGAAGGTCCAGTGGCCGTCAGGATCGGCCAGCACCCTCAGCGCCGGCCAGGCGTCGACACGCGCCACGCGGTCGTCCAGTGCCAGTGGCGCACCGGCAGGGGCGGGTGCCGCCGCCAGCACGGCCGTCGCCCCCAGCAGCAGCCAGATCAACTGCAGCCACGCCAGGCTGCATCGCACCCAGTGCCACGCGGCGGCGGTACACGGTCGGTGCTGTCGATGAGAACGGTCGGCCGCGAACGGAGCGTGAGGGCGTAGGGGCGCAGCGACCATGGCAGGGGCAATGACCCCCAAATTCTAGGGGTGCGTCACCCCGGCCCCAGCGGCGGACGCCGCTGGCCGGGGTGCGATCACGCCAGATTTCACACGGCGGCGACGCCACGCCCGCAGGCGTGGCCCGTGGTGGTCCGTCTCAGGCCATGGCCAGGCGCGGTGCGCCCCAGGCGCGGCGCAGTTCCGTCGCGGTCTGGGTCTCTTCCGGGATCAGCAGCAGCCCGGCGCGGCGCAAGGCCTGGCCGATGACCGGGCGTGCCCCCCAGACCGCCAGCGGCGTGGCCGCCAGCAGCGGCAGCGCCACCGGCGCCAGCCACAGCGCGGCCGATGGGTCGCGCCAGGCCACGGCGGCCAGCACTGCCGCGGCCACCGCCGACAGCGGCAGCAGCAGCCTTGCCGCGTCACGCCAGGGCAGGGCCTCGGCCTCGCGCGGCGGGCTGCGCCAGTCCAGCTTCAGGCCGCTGAGCGCGGTGGCGACGAACAGCGTGTGCGCCGCCATGCGGATCGGGGCCGTCAGGGCCGACCAGAGGGCCTCGGCCACGGCGCTGGCCATCAGGGCCGGCGTGCCGCCGAAGGCGCGCTGTTGGCCCTCCAGCCACACGGTCAGCGCGCCCAGCACGCGCGGCAGCAGCAGCATGGTGCCGGTCAGCGCCCACAGCACCATGGCCGCGCCGGCCGGCACCTGCAGCAGGTGGCGGCCGTCCAGCCACAGCACCATGCCCAGGGCCACGAAACCCAGCCACAGCGGCGCCGAGAGGTAGGCCATGGCGCCGGTGGCCAGCATGGCGCGGTGCACGCGGTGCAGGCCGGGTTCGGCGATCAGGCGCGCGTTCATCAGGTTGCCCTGGCACCAGCGGCGGTCACGCTGCAGTTCCGCCAGCAGGTGCGGCGGCTGCTGTTCCCAGCTGCCGGGCAGGTCGGGCACCAGCCAGACCTGCCAGCCGGCGCGGCGCATCAGTGCCGCCTCGACGAAGTCGTGCGACAGGATGGAACCCGACAGGCCGCCGCGCCCGGGCAGCGGTGCCAGGCCGCAGTGGGCCATGAAGGGTGCGATGCGGATGATGGCGTTGTGGCCCCAGTAGTGCGACTCGCCCAGCTGCCAGAACTGCATGCCGGCGGCGAACAGGCGGCCGGTGACGCGGCTGGCGAACTGCTGGGCGCGTGCGTGCAGCGTGTCCAGCCCGCAGGAGATCGGGGCCGACTGGATGATGCCGGCCTGCGGGTGGGCCTCCATCAGCCGCATCAGGCCCAGGATGGCCTCGCCGCTCATCACGCTGTCGGCGTCCAGCACCACCATGTAGCGGTGGCGCGCGCCCCAGCGGCGGCAGAAGTCGGCCACGTTGCCGGCCTTGCGGTGCGTGCGCCGGGCACGCCAGCGGTAGTGCACCTGCAGACCGTGCGGCGCCATGCGCTGGCGCAGGGCCTGCCAGGCGGCGAATTCGGCCTCGCGCACCGCCGGGTTGGACGTGTCCGACAGCACGTAGAACGCCAGCAGCCGGGCGCCGCCGCTGGCCACCACGGACTCGGCGGTGGCGGTCAGACCGGCGAACACGGTGTCCACGTGCTCGTTGCAGATGGGCATGATGACGGCGGTGCTGGCGTCCGCGGCCAGTGGCTGGCGGGCCACGTCGGCGTAGGACAGCATCTGGCGGTCGCCGCGGCGCAGCACGACGAAGCCCATCAGCGCGGTGGCGAAGCCGGCGGCCACCCAGCCGAAGAGCAGCGCGAACAGCGCCACCTGCAGCAGCCGCAGCGCGTCCAGGGCCACGCCCAGCGGCTGCGTGCGCAGCAGGGCCACGGCGGCCAGCGCGGCCACGCTCAGCACCACGGCCACCAGCAGCCGCCGGCGGCCGGCGGGCTGGCCGGCGTCCGGCGCATCTCCGCCCTGCCAGGCCTGGCCCCACGGGCGGGCCGGCATCGAGCCCCGCTGCAGCGGTGGCGCGGCGTGGTGGGTGTAGCGGCGCAGGGCCCGCAGCCCGGTGCTCAGGCCCGTCACGCCGGTCAGTCCTGTGGAATCAGTGCGGTCCATGTCTCGGTCAGCGCCTGCGCGCCGCGTTGGAGAAAGGCGCGCAGCTCCATCGGCTGCGCGGGGTCGGGTCGCTGCACGCGCAGCGCCATGCGCCAGCCCCCGGCCGGGTGCCGCCAGGCGTGGGCCTGCAGCACGCGGGCGTTGGCCAACGGGGTGATCACGGGGGCGACGGCGGCATCGGCGCTGCCGTCGGCCGGCAGCGCCTGCAGCGCGGGGCCGTCGAAGTCGACGATGAACTGCAGCTCGCCCGGTGTCGGCGCCGCCCAGCCGCGGCCGCGGCGGGATTGCACCGTCCAGCCGGTGGCCGGGCGCGCGGCCTGCTCGCCCTGCCAGTGCAGCCGGTAGGCCAGGTCCAGGGCTTCACCTGGCGCGGGCGGCCTGTCGGGCTGCCAGGCGGCGACGATGTTGTCGTGCGTCTCGTCGGGTGTGGGCAGCTGCAGCAGCACCACGCGGCCCGGGCCCCAGTCGCCCACCGGCTCGACCCAGGCCGACGGGCGGCGTTCGTAGTGCGCTTCGTCGTCCTCGTAGGCCGCGAAGCGGCGGTCGCGCTGCATGAGGCCGAAGCCCTGGAGCCGGCGAACCTGGAAGCTGCTGGCCAGCGGCGTGCCGGGGTTGACCAGCGGGCGCCACAGCCATTCGCCGTCGGCGGCGACGGACAGGCCGTCGGAGTCGTGCACCTCGGGGCGGAAGTCGCCCGGCCGCGGCTGGTTCTCGCCGTGCTGGTACATGCTGGTCAGCGGCGCCAGGCCCAGCATGGCCACCGGCGCGCGCAGGAACAGACGGGCGCGCACGTCCATCACGGTGTCCTCGCCGGGGCGGATCACGAACTGCCAGGCGCCGCTGGCGCGCGGGCTGTCCAGCAGCGCGTAAACGGTCACGCCATCGGCGCCGGGGGCGGGCCGCTCGATCCAGAAGGCGGTGAAGCGCGGAAACTCCTCCGGCCCGCCACCGACCGTGTCGATGGCCAGGGCGCGTGCCGACAGCCCGTAGCGCTGGCCGCGGCCGAGTGCACGGAAGTAGCTGGCGCCCAGGAACACCACCAGCTCGTCCTTGTAGGCCGGGCCGTTGAGCGCGTGGTGGATGCGAAAGCCCGCCGGGCCAGGCTCGTCGAGTTGATCGGGGTTCAGTCCGCGCTTGGGGCCCAAGGTACCGAAGTCCCAGGCCGCCGGGTCGTAACCCATGCGGCGCACCTGGTCGCCTTCCACCAGATGCACGGCCACCAGATCGCGCTGCACGTAGCCGCGGTGGAAGAACTGCAGTTCGAAGTCCCCACCGCGCCAGACGGCGTGGTCGGGGCGGTAGCGGATCTCACGCGCCTCGTCGTAGGTCAGGCGGGCCAGCGCCCCCGGCATCGGCGTGGCGGTGCCCTGCCACGGGGCGGCCGCCTGGCGCTGCGCCAGCGCCGCCACATCGTCGAAGCCGAAGGCCCAGCCCGCCAGAGGCCAGGCCAGGCACAGGGACAGCCACAGGGTTCGCCACATGCACGTTCACAGCGCAAGCGGCGTGCCACCCCTCCGGGTCCAGTCAAATCAAGGGCTTAGGCGCGATTCCGGGTCGTTGTCCACGGTGGTCCTGTCGCCGATCGGCGACAGCTTTCCCGGCCTGTGCGCGCAAGTGCCTGTCAGGCCTCGTCTTTGTCCTGTCGCTCTTCGGCGACAGCGTCACGGAAACGCTCCGGCGCCAGGTCGTGCTTCTGCAGCAGGCGGTAGAACTCGGTGCGGTTGCGCTCGGCCAGGCGGGCGGCGTCGGCCACCTGGCCGTCGGTGAGCTTGAGCAGGCCGACCAGGTACTCGCGCTCGAATCGGCGGCGCGCCTCGGCGTAGGGCAGCACGGCCACGTCCGGCGTGCGCAGCGCGCGCTGCACCAGGGCCAGCGGCACCAGCGGGCTGGTGCTCAGCGCGCAGACCTGCTCGACCACGTTGTGCAGCTGGCGCACGTTGCCCGGCCAAGCCGCGGTGGCCAGCGCGCGCAGCGCATCGGGCGCGAAGCCGTGCAGCGTGCGGCCATGGCGGGCGGCCAGCGTGGTCAGAAAGTGCTGGGCCAGCAGCGGGATGTCCTCGCGCCGCTCGGCCAGCGGCGGCAGGCGCAGGGTGACCACGTTGAGGCGGTAGAACAGGTCCTCGCGGAAACTGCCGTCGGCCAGCAGCGCTTCCAGGTCACGGTGGGTGGCCGAGAGCACGCGCACGTCGATGGGCACGTTGCGGTTGGCGCCCAACGGCCGCACGGCCCGCTCCTGCAGCACGCGCAGCAGCTTGACCTGCAGGGCCGGCGGCATGTCGCCGATCTCGTCGAGGAACAGCGTGCCACCATCGGCGGCCCGGAAGAGGCCGTCACGGTCCTTGGTGGCGCCGGTGAAGGCGCCCTTGACGTGGCCGAACAGCTCCGACTCCAGCAGTGCCTCCGGGATCGCGCCGCAGTTGACGGCGACGAAGGGCCGGCTGGCACGCCGGCTGGCGCGGTGGATGGCCTGGGCCAGCAGTTCCTTGCCGGTGCCGCTTTCGCCGCGGATCAGCACGCTGGCATCGCTGGCGGCGACCAGGCGCGCCTCCTCCAGCAGGTCCTGCATGCGCGGGCTGTGGCTGACGATGTCGGCGCGCCAGGCCTCCGGCGCCTGGCCGGCGGCTGGCTCGGGCGCCGACAGCGCCAGGGCCTGGGCCACGGTGTCCAGCAGGGCCTTGCCGTCGAAGGGCTTGGTCAGGTAGGTGTAGACGCCGCGGGCCGTGGCTTCCACGGCGTCGGGGATGGTGCCGTGGGCGGTGAGCAGGATCACCGGCAGCGACGGGTGGCGCGCGCGGATGGCGTCGAACAGGGCCAGCCCGTCGGCGCCGGGCAGCTGCACGTCGCTGATCACGAGCCGCGGCCGCTGAAGGGCCAGGGCATCCAGGGCCGCCTCGGCCGAGGGCACACCCTCGACGCGGTAGCCGGCCGCGTTAAGCCGCATGCCCAGCAGGCGCAGCAGGTCGGGGTCGTCGTCGACGACGAGGATGTGGGCGCCGGCGGTGCTCATCGGGCCGTCAGGGTGTGCGTGGCGCCGACGCCGGCGCGGACTGGCGCGGCCCCAGGCTGCGTTCGATGGCCCGCAGCGCGTCGAGCTGTTCGCGCAGCTGGTCGTTGCGACGCTGCAGGTCGCGCTGCTGCTGGGCCTGGCGGTCCAGCTGCTCTTCCAGCCGGCGCTGCTCGGTCAGCCGGGCCAGCAGCAGGCGGGCCAGGGGCGCTTCCGGGCTGTCCCCGCGCGCCAGCGGGTCGAGCAGGGCCAGTGCGCGCGTGAGGTCGCCCGGCGCACGGCCCGGCGCCTGGGGCAGACCCAGCGCCCAGGCCAGCTGCAGCGTGGCCTCGGCGCTGCCGTCGGCGGCCAGCCTTGCCTGCTCGCGGGCGGCGTCGGCAGCGGGCAGGGTGCGGAAGCGCTCGTGGAACGCCAGCAGACGGCCGAGCAGGGCGTCCGCTGCCGGGGCATGCGACGGTGTCGACGGCGCTGCCGCGGGCGCAGCCGCCACCGTGGGCGCGCTGGCCGCCGGCGCCTGGGCCGCCACGGGTGGGTCCATGGGTGGTGGTGCCGGCGGATCGGCCACTGGCGGGGCGGTGCCGCAGCCGGCCGCCAGCAGGGCGCCGGCCAGCAGGGCGGCGGGCCACCGCCAGGGGCGCCAGGGATCAGTCCGACAGGGCATGGGGGATGTCGATGCGAAAGCGGCTGCCCGGGGTGGCACCCGCCGTGGTGGATTCTGGGGCCAGCACGCTGACCTGGCCGCCATGGGCGCGCACCGTCTCGGCCACGATGGACAGGCCGATGCCGGTGCCCGGCAGGCCGTCCACGGGCTGCACGCGACCGCGGAAGAAAGGTTCGAACACGCGCGCCTGCTCGTCGGCGGGCACGCCAGGCCCGGCGTCCGTGACCTCGATGCGCAGCCCGCTGCCGATGCGCTGCACGTCGATGAGCACGCGCGCGCCCGGCGGGCTGAAGCGGATGGCGTTGGACAGCAGGTTGCCCAGCGCGCTGCCCAGCAGGTCACCGTCGACCTCGGCCGTCAACGGCACGCCCTGCACAACGATGCGCAGCGACTTCGCCCGCCAGACCAGTTGCTGGGCGTCGACCAAGCCCTGGATCAGCGCACCAAGCTCCACGGGCCTGCGCACGACGTGCTGCGCGGCAAAGGCGCTGGCGTTCCAGCGCAGCAGGTCCTCGATGCGCTGCTGCAGCAGCGCGCCGTGGTCGTGCAGGATGCGCACGATCTCGCGCTGGTTGTCGGTCAGCGGGCCGGCGGTGCCGTCCTCGAGCAGCGAGACGCCTTCCTTCAGCGCGGCCAGCGGGGTCTTCAGGTCGTGCGAGACGTGGCGCAGGAAGCGCGCCTTGTCGGCCTCGGTCTCGGCCAGGCGCTGGCGCAGCCAGTCCAGCCGGCGCGCGATGCGCTGCACGTCCGACGGCCCGCGGATGTGCACCGGCGTCTCCAGACCGTCTTCACCGAGGCCGCGGATGGCCTGCTCCACGCGCTGCAGCGGCCGCGCCAGCCACCAGGCGAAGCCCAGCGCCAGCGTCAGCGCCAGGGCCACGGTGCCCAGCAGCTGCTGGCCCAGCGCCAGCCGGCCGGCCTCGAGCTCCTGCTGCAGCGCGGCGTTGCGCGCCTCGGTGTGGCGCCGGGCCGCTTCGCTCATGCGTTGCTGAAGCGCGGCCAGCGCACGGAATCCGTCGACCAGCGTGGTGTCGTCGGCACCCTCCCGCACCTGCTCGCGCAACGCGGCCAGGCTGTCCTGCCACTGCGTCTTCAGTGCCGTGGGCAGCACGGGGGACAGCAGGCCGACCTCGCGCTGCGCTTCGGCCGCATGGGCGACAAAGTTGCGTTCCAGTGCCGGGTCGGCCAGCACCAGGTACTGACGCGCGGCACGTTCCATCGCCGTGACCTGCTCGCCCAGCCGCTCGGCGGCGGTGGACAGCTGCAGCGCGCGTGCCGCACCGTCGCGGCTCTGGGTCAGCAGCTGTTCCAGCGTGCCCAGCCCACGCAGCGTGGCGGCCGACAGCAGCGCCGCCACGCCGACGAAGGCCAGCACCAGCCACTGGCGGTACGACGGCCGGGGCAGGTTCACATCAGGCCGGCGCTGCGTGAGGCATCACATGCCGGCGTAGTTGGGCCCGCCGCCGCCCTCGGGGGTGACCCAGACGATGTTCTGCGTCGGGTCCTTGATGTCGCAGGTCTTGCAGTGCACGCAGTTCTGGGCGTTGATCACCAGGCGGTCCTCGCCGTCGGTGTTCACGAACTCGTACACGCCGGCCGGGCAGTAGCGGCTCTCGGGGCCGGCGTACTGGCTCAGGTTCACCGCCACCGGCACCGCTGCGTCCTTCAGCGTCAGGTGGGCCGGCTGGTTCTCCTCGTGGTTGGTGTTGCTGATGAACACCGAACTCAGGCGGTCGAAGGTGAGCACGCCGTCGGGCTTGGGGTAGCGGATGGGCTCGCAGGCGGCGGCGCCGCTGAGGCGCGCGTGGTCGGGGCCGTGGCGGTGGATCGTCCACGGCGGGCTCTTGAGGCCCAGCTTGGGCAGCAGCCACTGCTCGATGCCGGTCATCGCGGTGCCGACCAGGTTGCCCTTCTTGAACCACTGCTTGAAGTTGCGGCTGGCGTGCAGCTCTTCATGGAGCCAGCTCTTGGCGAACGCCTCGGGGTAGGCGGCGAGTTCGTCGCCGCTGCGGCCGGCGGCCAGCGCCGGGGCAATGGCCTCGGCGGCCAGCATGCCGGTCTTGATGGCGGCATGGCTGCCCTTGATGCGGGCGGCGTTGAGCGTGCCGGCGTCGCAGCCCACCAGGCAGCCGCCCGGGAAGACCAGCTTGGGCAGGCTCAGCAGGCCGCCGGCGGTGATGGCGCGTGCGCCGTAGCCGATGCGCTTGCCGCCTTCCAGGTGCGCGCGGATGGACGGGTGCGTCTTCCAGCGCTGCATCTCCTCGAAGGGGCTGAGCCAGGGGTTCTGGTAGTCCAGCCCGGTGACGAAACCCAGCGTGACCTTGTTGCCCTCCAGGTGGTAGAGGAAGCCGCCGCCGTAGGTCTGGCCGTCCATCGGCCAGCCAGCCGTGTGCACCACCAGGCCGGGCTTGGCCTTGGCGGGGTCGATCTCCCAGAGCTCCTTGATGCCCAGCGCGTAGCTCTGCGGGTCGCGGCCCTCGTCGAGCTTGTAGTGCGCGATCAGCTGCTTGCCCAGGTGGCCGCGCGCGCCTTCGGCGAACACGGTGTACTTGCCCACCAGCTCCATGCCGAGCTGGAACCCGCCGTGCGGCTGGCCGTCCTTGCCCACGCCCATGTTGCCCGTGGCCACGCCCCGCACCGCACCATCATCGCCGTAGAGCACCTCGGCCGCTGCGAAGCCGGGGAAGATCTCCACGCCCAGGGCCTCGGCCTGTTCGCCCAGCCACTTGGACAGCGCGCCCAGGCTGATGACGTAGTTGCCGGCGTTGTGCAACACGCCGGGGATCAGCCACTGCGGCGTTCGCTTGGCGCCGCCGGCGTCGAGGAACAGTACCTCGTCCTCTGTCACCGGCTGGTTCAGCGGTGCACCGCGGTCCTTCCAGTCGGGAAAGAGCTCGGTGATCGCGCGCGGGTCCATCACGGCGCCGGAGAGGATGTGCGCGCCGGGCTCCGAGCCCTTCTCGAGCACCACCACCGACAGGTCGGCATTGAGCTGCTTGAGGCGGATCGCCGTGGACAGCCCCGCCGGGCCGGCACCGACGACCACGACGTCGTATTCCATGGCTTCGCGAGGGCCGTGTTGCGCGAGCAGTTCTGCGGAGGTCATGGCCGGCGATTCTAGAAGTGCGCGTGCTATCGTTTCCCGCATCCGTTAGAGGCAGTTCTCGGGAGCGAGCATGGGTTACGACATCGATCTTTCCGGCCGTGTCGCGCTGGTGACAGGGGCGTCCGGGGGTCTGGGCGCGCAGTTCGCGCGCACGCTGGCCGCGGCCGGCGCCGGCGTGGTGCTGGCCGCACGACGCGTGGAGCGCCTGAAGACGCTGCGTGCCGAGATCGAGGCTGCCGGTGGCGATGCACATGTGGTCACGCTGGACGTCACCGATCACGACAGCATCAAGGCCGCGGTGGCCCATGCCGAGACGGAGATGGGCACGATCGACATCCTGGTCAACAACTCCGGCGTCAGCACCACGCAGAAGCTGGTGGACGTGCAGCCGGAGGATTTCGACTACGTGATGAACACCAATGCGCGCGGCGCCTTCTTCGTCGCGCAGGAGGTGGGCAAGCGCATGATCGCGCGCAGCCGCGGCGCGGCGCCGGGCACCTTCACCGGCGGGCGCATCGTCAACATCGCGTCGATGGCCGGGCTGCGCGTGCTGGGCCAGATCGGCGTCTACTGCATGAGCAAGGCGGCGGTGGTCCACATGACGCGCGCGATGGCGCTGGAGTGGGGGCGCTACGGCATCAACGTCAACGCCATCTGCCCGGGCTACATCGACACCGAGATCAACCATCACCACTGGCAGACCGAGGCCGGGCAGAAACTGGTGGCGATGCTGCCGCGCAAGCGCGTGGGCCAGCCCAAGGACCTGGACGCGGTGCTGATGATGCTGTGCGCCAACGAGAGCCACTTCGTCAATGGCGCCATCATCTCGGCCGACGACGGCTTCGGCGTCTGAGGCATGCATCTTCCTGCTGCGCGATCCGATCTCACGCCTGTGCTGCTCGCCGTACAGGAGTACGGCTGCGCTGCTCGGCGTGACCTCGGCCCGCTCGCGACGGAATCTGCACGCCTCAGTAGTGACCCGATCACGGAAGGCCGATGCGCGCACTGACGCCCTTGGAAGCCCGGGTGCTGGGCGTGCTGGTGGAAAAGCAGGCCACCGTGCCCGACACCTACCCGCTGAGCCTGAACGCGCTGGTGGCCGGCTGCAACCAGAAGACGGCGCGCCAGCCGGTCATCGAGGCCACGGACGCGGAAGTGCTGACGGCGGTGGACGGGCTCAAGGCCCTGAGCTTGGTCTTCGAGGGCAGCGGCAGCCGGGTGGTCAAGTTCGAGCACAACACGGCGCGTGTGCTGGGTGTGCCGGGGGCGGCAGTGGCGCTGCTGGCGGTGCTGATGCTGCGCGGGCCGCAGACCGCGGCCGAGCTGCGGCTGAACTGCGAGCGGCTGCACCGCTTTGCCGACATCTCGTCGGTGGAAGGTTTTCTCGAGGAACTGGCCGCGAAGGACCCACCGCGCGTGGTCAAGCTGCCGCGTGGCCCGGGCGAGCGGGAGGCGCGCTGGGCGCACCTGCTGTGCGGCGAGGTGGCGCTGCCTGACGTTGCGTCGGCCGCCGCGCTGGCCGTCGCGGCCGGCGCCAGCGTGGCCGCAGGCGAATTGGCGGCACTGAAGGCGGAGGTCACGCGCCAGGGCGCGGAACTGGCCGAGCTGCGCGCGCTGGTCCAGCGCATGGCCGCGGAGCTGGGCATCCAGTGAGCTGGCGGGTGCGCGTGGCGACGCCGGCCGATGCCGAGGCGATCGCGCAGGTGCACTGGGACAGCTGGGTGGCCACCTACACTGGTGTGTTCCCTCAAGCCAGCTTCGACGCCTTTCCGCTGGCGGCGCGGCGCGAGGTCTGGCAGCGCGAGGCGGCGAACACGGCGCCCGGGCGGCGCCTGCTGGTGGCCGTGGCCGACCTGCCGGCCAGCGACGCACCGGTGCTGGGCTTTGCCTGCCTGGGCCCCTACCGCAGGCAGCCGCATGAAGCTGCGGAGGCAGGGGCCGGGGAGGGTGAACTCACGGCGCTGTACCTGCGCCCGGGCCACTTCCGGCGCGGCATCGGCCGTGCGCTGTGGCAAGCGGTGCTGCAGGCCGCGCGCGAGATCGGCTACCCGGCGCTGCGGCTGTGGGTCATCGCCGGCAACCCGGCCGAGCGCTTCTACGCGGCGATGGGAGCCCTGCCCGTCGGGCACAACGTCTTCGACGCGCACGGCACGCCGGTGCGCGAACACTGCTGCCGCGTCGACCTGTCGTCGACCGACTGAACCCCGGAATCCACCGATGCGTTTCCTCATCCCCGCCGAGAAGAAGCTGGTCCACGAGACCGTGATCCCCATCCGCTGGGGCGACATGGACGCGATGGGCCACGTCAACAACACGATCTACTTCCGCTACATGGAAATCGTGCGCCTGGAGTGGCTGTACCAGGTCGGCGGCCCGCCGGACCCCAAGGGGTGCGGGCCGGTGATCGTCAACGCCTTCTGCAGCTTCATCCGCCAGTTCGAGTTCCCCGGCGAGATCCTGGCGAAGCACTACGTGGCCAACCCGGGGCGCAGCAGCTTCGACACCTTCATCACGATGGAGCGCACCGACTGCCCGGGCCGCATCGATGCCGAAGGCGGCGCGACGACGGTGTGGACCGACTTCGCGGCGCAGAAGTCGGCGCCGATGCCCGACTGGCTGCGGGCGCTGGTCAGCTGACGCCGCGGGTCGGCGTCAATCCAGGATCTTGTAGGGGCCGCCGCGCGCCAGGGCACGCTGGTAGGCTGGGAGGGCGTGGATGCGGGCCAGCCAGTCCCTCAGCCGCGGGAAGCGCTGGTCCAGGCCGCCGCGGGCGCTGGCCGCCTCGAGCGGGAAGCTCATCTGCACGTCGGCGGCGCTGAAGTCGCCGCCGGCGAACCAGTCGCGCTCCTTCAGCTCGGCTTCCATGAAGGCGAACTGGCGCTCCAGGTTGGGCCGCAGGAAGGACTTCTCCACCTGGTCGGCGATGCCGCGCGCGATGGGCCTGGCGAAGAAGGGCATCTTGGCGCTGCGCACCTTGTCGAACACCAGCTTCATCAGCAGCGGCGGCATGGCCGTGCCTTCCGCGAAATGCAGCCAGTAGACGTACTGGCGGTGCGCCGGCGTGCCCGCCGGTGGTTTGAGCCGGCCACCGCCGTGCGTGTCCACCAGGTACTCGACGATGGCGCCGGACTCGGCCACCACCACGTCGCCGTCCGTGATCACGGGCGACTTGCCCAGCGGATGCACCGCGGCCAGCTCCGGCGGCGCGAGCATGGTCTTCGGGTCGCGCGCGTAGCGCTTGACCTCGTAGTCCAGGCCCAGTTCCTCCAGCAGCCAGAGCACGCGCTGCGAGCGGGAATGTTCGAGGTGGTGGACGGTGATCATGGTTCAGGCTCCAGAGGCCAGGAAGATGCTGAGCAGCAGCAGCGCTGCCGTGCCCAGTGCGAGCAGCAGGCCGTACACGGTGCCGACCATCAGCGCCCGGGCCAGCGTGCCGAGCCAACCGGTGCCATAGACACACCGTGCCGCCAGGACGGCGTGGGCGCCGATCAGCAGCATGGCCACGCCGTCCAGGCTGGCCGGCAGCAGGTCGGCCGCCAGCAGGACCAGAAACGCGAAGGCATGCAGGTGCAGCGCCATCACGAAGTGGGCCCCGTAGGTCAGGCCGGTGCCGCGCCATGCCAGGCGCAGCAGGCCGGCGAAGACAGGCACCATCAGAAACACGGCATAGGGGGCGGCGCCGGCCATGCGCGCGCTGACCGCGTGTGTGCCGTCGGTGGTGGAGATGCGCTGCAGTCCGCGGGCCGCACGCGCCTCCAGCCAGCCGCAGGCGTCGGGCCTCGCGCAACGCTCGAGCCAGGCCTGGAACGCACCCCCGTCACCTTCCACCTGGGCCGAGGCGACAGGACCTTCGGGCGCGGCGTCCACCTGCACCGCTGGCATGCCGGCGGGCGTGGCCGCCAGGAACTTGGCGACGAGGAAGAACAGGAAGCTCGCGCTCAGGTACACCCGCAGCGGAAGCACGTAGCGCCGGCGCCGGCCGTCGAGGTACTCGCGCGTGAGACGCCCGGGCTTGAGCAGCAGCAGGCCCAGCGTGCGCCACAGGGCGCCTTCCAGCGCCACGTAGTGGCCGACGAACTCGTGGACGAACTCGGCGAAGCTCGGCGGGTGCACGCGCGTTTCCTGGCCACACAGCGGGCAGAAGTGGGGGTGCGGGTCGATGGCCAGCGCGGCGCCGCAGTTGGCGCATTCGGTGCGCAGGGCGTCGTCGTGCGTCATCCGCTGAGCAGCTTGTTGACGAGTTCCGGCGTCGTGGAGGCGCCGAGCTTGCGCATCAGCCGGGCGCGGTACACGTCCACGGTGCGCGGGCTGATGGCCAGCCGCTTGCCGATGCCCTTGCTGGTGAGGCCGTCGACCAGCAGCGCGGCGATCTCGCGCTCGCGCGGCGTGAAATCGACCTTCAGCACGCGCCGGGCCGACAGGTCCTCGAAGGTCCAGATGCCGGCCGCGTGCGGATCAGCGGGGTTCAGCGCGCGACCGGTGACGTGGCACCAGAAGAGCTCGCCGTCCATGCGTTTCATCACCCGCTCGTCGGCGTATCGCCCGCTGGCATCGAGGCTGGCGGTGATGCGCGCGCCGGTGCGCTCAAACTCCTCGAGGGTGGGGTAGAGCACCTCGAACGAACGGCCGACGAGCTGGTCGGGCCGCGCGCGGAACATGGCCAGGGCCTCGTGGTTGACGTCGACCATCTGGCGCGCCCGCGACAGGGCCAGGCCGATGGGCGCCTGCTCGAAGGCGGTGCGGTAGTCGAGGTCCTCGGCCACGCGGGTACGGATCAGAGCAGGGCGTAGGTGGTGGTGGCGTGCGCTGCCAGCGTGCCGTCGGGTGTGCGCAGCGCGACCTCGCCGAAGGCCAGGCTCCTGCCCCGGCGCAGCAGCGTGCACACCACCTGCACCTCTGGGCAGTCCTTCGGCACCGGCTTGAGGAAGCTGGTCTGCAGCTGCACGGTGGTCATCGGCCGGAATTCGCCCAGGCTGGCCGCCACGGCCAGGATCATGGCGGTGTCGGCCGCCGCCATCAGGGCTTGGCCGCAGACCACGCCACCGGCGTGAACCACCGTGGGGGTGACCGGCATGCGCAGCGTCACCTGCTGCGGCGTGGCCGCCGTGACGCTGAGGTCCAGCACCTTGACGAACGGGGCCGTGACGTCGGCCAGGATGGCGTTCAGCGCCGCCACGTCAAGTTCCGCAGCCGTCATCCCTGCTCCTCTCCTCGGTGATTCGATTTAAGCGATTCGACGTACAGACTGCGTAAGGGGTTACGCAGTACGCTCGCATTCTCGCTCAACCCTTGTCCGACCCCCGAAGGAGGTCCCTCCCATGAACAAGCTGTATCCCAGCGCCGCGGCGGCCCTGGACGGCATCGTGCGCGACGGCCAGTTGATCGCCGTCGGCGGTTTCGGCCTGTGCGGCATCCCCGAAGCGCTCATCGACGCCCTGCGCGACAGCGGCAAGCGCGACCTGACGGTGATCTCCAACAACGCGGGTGTCGACGGCTTCGGCCTGGGCAAGCTGCTGGAGACGCGCCAGATCAGCAAGATGATCAGCAGCTACGTCGGCGAGAACAAGGAGTTCGAACGCCAGTTCCTGGCCGGCGAACTGCAGCTGGAGTTCACGCCCCAGGGCACGCTCGCCGAGAAGCTGCGCGCGGGCGGCGCCGGCATCCCGGCCTTCTTCACGCGCACCGGCGTCGGCACCATGGTGGCCGAGGGCAAGGAGCTGCGCGAGTTCGACGGCCACACCTACGTGATGGAGCGTGCACTGAACCCCGAGGTGGCGCTGGCCAAGGCCTGGAAGGCCGACAAGAGCGGCAACCTGATCTTCCGCCGCACGGCGCGCAACTTCAACCCGGCCTGCATCATGGCCGGGCGGATCGCGGTGGTGGAGGTCGAGGAGATCGTCGAGACCGGCAGCTTCGACCCGGATGCGGTGCACCTGCCCGGCATCTACGTGCACCGCCTGGTGCTCAATGCCTCGCCCGAGAAGCGCATCGAGAAGCGCACGACCAAACAGAACCCCAAGGGAGTCTGACATGCCCTGGACCCACGACGAGATGGCCGCGCGCGCGGCCAAGGAACTGCAGGACGGCTTCTACGTGAACCTGGGCATCGGCCTGCCGACCCTGGTGGCCAACCACGTGCCGGCGGACATCGAGGTCTGGCTGCAGAGCGAGAACGGCATGATGGGCATCGGCCCGTTCCCCGACGAGGCCGAAGTCGACGCCGACCTCATCAACGCCGGCAAGCAGACGGTGACCACGCTGCCCGGCAGCAGCATCTTCGGCAGCCACGACAGCTTCGCGATGATCCGCGGCGGCAAGATCAACCTGAGCATCCTCGGCGCGATGCAGGTCAGCGAGAAGGGCGACCTGGCCAACTGGATGATCCCGGGCAAGATGGTCAAGGGCATGGGCGGCGCGATGGACCTCGTGGCCGGCGTGCGCAGCGTGGTCGTGCTGATGGAGCACGTGGCCAGGAAGAAGGACGGCACGATCGACCTGAAGATCCTGCCGGCCTGCACGCTGCCGCTGACCGGCGTGGGCGTGGTCGACCGCATCATCACCGACCTGGCCGTGCTGGACGTGACGCCACACGGCTTGAAGGTGGTGGAGATGGCGCCGGGCGTGACCCGCGACGAACTGCAGAGCAAGACCGGCGTGCCGCTGCAGTGATCGCTTCGCGCCAGTGCGCCGCCGGCCGGCGGTGCACGGCGCGCGGGGTCACCCGCGCTTGAACAGGTCGGGGATACGGACCTCGCAGACGATGCCCTGGGCGCCGTTCTCGCGCCAGGCCACCTCGCCGCCGAGCAGCTTCACGCGCTTGCGCACGCCACCCAGGCCCAGGCCGTGGGACCAGGCCTGCGGGTTGCGTCCGATGCCGTCGTCGGCCACGCGCAGGCTGAGCACGCCGGCGGTCAGACCGGCGTCGATCTGGATGCGGGTGGCGCGCGCGTGGTAGATGGCGTTGCTCACCAGTTCGCGCAGCACCCGTGTCAGCGCCGACCATTGCACGACGCCCAGTTCCGGGTCGTCGTTGAAGGCGAACGACCAGTCGAGGTCGATGTGCGCCGCCGTGAGCCGCTGCTGAATGTCGGCCTTCCACTCGGCCACCGAATGCGACAGCCGGTGGTCGCTGGCGGCGAGGCCACGGGTCAGCGTCTTCAGGTCCTGCAGCGTGTGACGCAGGTAGTCTTCGATCTCCGGGTCCTGGGCCTTGTACATCAGCGTCAGCAGCCGGGCGCCGATGTCGTCGTGCAGGTCCTGGGCGATGCGCTGGCGCTCCTCGGTACGGCCGCGTTCGACCGCCTGATCGTAGGCTACCGCACGCCGCAACTGGTCGACGATGCGGTCGGTCAGGCGTGCGTCCTCGCGCGTGAAGATGCGCCGGCCGTGGCGCGAGAAGCGCAGCACCAGCGACAGCGGCTCGCGTTCGCCCTGGCCGCGTACCGGCACGACCAGCGCCGAGCCATCGGCCAGCACGCGCGAGCGCGGCGCGGCGCGCGGCACGTGCAGCACCTCCAGCGGATCGAACAGGCTGCGCAGCAGCTGGGACAGCAGGGCAGGGCGCCGTTCGGGCGCCTTTTGCACCTCGCGGGCGATGCGGTAGAGCTGCTCGAAGGTGCGCTCGGTGGTCATCACGCGGCTGCCGACCATCTGGTCGAGCATCCACTGCCGCGCGGCGGCGTAGCCTGCCAGCGCGATGAACACCGCCAGCGTCAGCGACGCGAAGGGCTCGAGCGAGAACAGCGTGATGAACAGCAGGTCCAGCGAGGTGGCCACGGTGGACAGCCCCGCGAGCATGGCGAACTCGCGCAGCAGGCGGCGCGCGCGCGACAGGAACGGCACCAGCGCCATCAGCGACGCGAAGAACAGCGACCAGACGATGACCGCCGAGGCCGCCACGCTGCTGGCCAGGCCGGGTTGCCAGTCGGCAGCGACCAGGGCCGCATTGACGACCACCATCGTGCCCAGCGCGGCGAAGCCGAAGCGGCGCATCACCATCGCGAACGGGTTGGGCTCCTCGGCGTACGAGCGCGTCAGCACCACCAGCGCCGCGAGGCCCAGGGCCAGGATCGCCCCCTGGCCCCACCACCACGCGTGCGTCAGGTTGGGCAGGGCGACGGCCAGCGTGGTGCCGGCCGCGATCAGCCAGGCCACCGCGGCAGCGGCGTGGTGCCCGGCGATGCGGCGCGGGTAGAGGGCGAAGGCATGCACGGCTGCGGCGCCGGTGGCCAGATCCAGCCCCAGGCGCCACGGCAGATCGTCGACGAGCCAGCCCGGCACCGGCGTCAGCGTGCTGCCGGACTCGACGCCGATCCACAGCAGGCTCACCGACTGGCACAGGGTCATCAGGGCGAACAGGACGTTGGGCAGCATGGGCTTGGCCACCAGCACGACGGCGCCGATGAGCAGCAGCGCCAGCGCCGGGATGGCCAGCAGCCAGAAGGCCACCCCCAGCCCGGCATGGCCACGCGGGACCGTGCGCACCTTGGCTTGGCTGCCGTCGTCGAAGTGCAGCGTGACGATGCCGCTGGCAAGCACGCGGTTCAGGGCCGTCCGTGCCTGCACCAGCGCCGCGCGCTCCTGGTCGTCCACGGTCCAGCGTGGGGCACCCAGTGCGTTGATGTGCCGTGGCACCAGGCTGGCGCCGTTGGCCGTCAGGCGCTCGAGACGGCGGCCTACGAAGGGTTGCAACAATGGCTCGCCGGTGGCCAGCAGCATGGGTTTGCCACGCGGGTCCGGCTGCCACTGGGCGTCCAGCGCCGGTGCCTGGACCAGCAGTCGGATCACGACGAACAGGCCCAGGCACGCTGCCAGGGCCACGCCCATCATGATCCGCCGGCGCCAGCCGATCCAGCGCGACGGCCGCCGCGCGATGACGCGCTCGAAGGCGCTGGCCTCGAACAGCGAGTCGTCTGCGCCGGGCGCGACAGCGGCCATCACGAGACGCGGCGCTGTGCCGCTACACCAGGCCCTGCTTGCTGGCCAGCACGGCCGCCTCGGCCCGGCTGGACACGTTGAGCTTCTTGTAGATGGACTTGATGTGGTCGTTCACGGTGAACCACTTGATGCCCATCAGGCTGGCGATCTCCTTGATCGTGAAGCCCTTGCTCAGGTACGTGAGCACCTCGCTCTCGCGCGGGGTCAGCCGCTCGTGGTCGGGCAGCTTCTCCATCGGCACCGGGCGGCTGGTGGTGAAGCCGGTGGCCCGCATGAGGCCGGAATCGGGCGCCTGGGCATCGCCCAGGCTGCTGTCGCGGAAGTGGGTGAGCAGGCGCCGCGCGATGGCCGGCGACAGCGGCGGCTGGCCGCGCACGATCTTCTGCAGTTCCTCCACCAGCACCTCGAAGCGATCTTCCTTGAGCAGGTAGCCGTCCGCCCCGCGCTGCAGCGCCGGGAACAGGTGGTCGTCGTCGGAGTAGAGCGTGGTGACGATCTTGGTCGCCGGATAGTGCGCCAGTTCGGCCAGCAGTTCCATGCCGTTGCCGTCGGGCAGTTCCAGGTCGACGAGGATCAGCTTGAACGGGTCCACACCATGTAGCCCGGTGGCGCCACCGGCCAGCGCGATGTGTTTGCGCGCGGTTTCCAGGTCGCCAGCCTCGGTGATGGCGTTTGCGTCGCTGAAGCTCTCGCGCACGACGCGGCACAGGAAGCTGCGCGCGACGGGGTTGTCCTCCAGGATCAGCACTTTCACCGGCATCGTGTTCTCCTCAGGAATCTGCCGTGCGGACTTCTCGGGGCTGTTCGAGGGTCGTCCAGCGACCTCGAACGGCTGCGGCAGCACGGATTCCCGGCCCTTCTCGAGCCATGGCTGGAAAGCCATTGATCCTAGCGCAGGCAGTGCCCTGCGCGACTCGCACCCTTGGGGGTGGCTCGGCGTGCCGATCATTCGCGATCCCTACAATGAGGCCATGCACATCCTGATCGCCAACGACGATGGCTACCTCGCGCCCGGCATTGCCGCCCTGGTGGCGGCGTGTGAAGGCCTGGGCACGATCGACGTCGTGGCGCCGGAGCAGAACGCCAGCGGTACGTCGAACGCGCTGACGCTGACCCGGCCGCTGTCGGTGTTCGAGAACCCGGCCGGCTGGCGGGTGGTCAACGGCACGCCGTCGGACTGCGTGCACGTGGCGCTCACGGGGCTGCTGCCGCGCCGCCCGGACCTGGTGCTCTCGGGCATCAACAACGGTGCCAACATGGGCGACGACACGCTGTATTCGGGCACCGTGGCCGCTGCGATGGAGGGCTACCTGTTCGGCATCCCGGCCATCGCGTTCTCGCTGGTGGACAAGGGCTGGCAGCACCTGGACGCCGCGGCACGCACGGCGCGTGCGGTGATCGACGAACTGCTCGGTGGCGGCATGCCAGACGGCCCGTGGCTGCTCAACGTCAACGTCCCCAACCGACCCGACGCCGACGCGCTGCCGCGGCACGTCACGCGGCTGGGGCGCCGTCACGCTAGCGAGCCGGTCATCCGCCAGGACAGCCCGCGTGGCGACCCGCTCTACTGGATCGGCCCTGCGGGCGATGCGCGGGAGGCCGGCGAGGGCACGGACTTCCATGCCGCGGCGAAGGGGCAGGTGTCGATCACGCCGCTGCAGGTGGACCTGACCGACCACGCCCGGCTGGGGGTCTGGGCCACACGCCTGGCGCGGAGCCGGGCTTGAGGGCCTGCCGCCGCGCAGGGCTCACGGCTGCACCGCCGACCTTGCATGGGGACGCGGATTGACCCCGCCGCCGAAACGTCGATTCCCGGCCGTGCTGGCGGCGCCGACTGCCCGCCCTGGGGCGGCGCCGCCACTGAGTCGGCCCCAACGCCCGTTGGCCGATGCGGCGCGCGAAGCCGCGAGGCGCAGTACGCCCACCGGGCTGGGCCTGGACTCGGCCGCCGTGCGGGCCCGCATGGTGCAGCGCTTGCGGGCCGATGGCATCAGTGACGAGCAGGTGCTGGCGGCCTTCGGCGATGTCCTGCGGCACCGGTACGTCGACAGCGCCCTGGCCACCCAGGCCTACGAGGACACGAGCCTGCCCATCGGCCTCGGGCAGACGATTTCCAAGCCCTCGGTCGTGGCGCGCATGCTGGCCCTCGCGCTGGCCTCTGCCGCTGCGCGGCAGCGCGGGTCGCTGGGCCGGGTGCTGGAGATCGGCACCGGCTGCGGCTACCAGTCCGCGCTGCTCGCCCGGCTGGGGCGCAGCGTGGTGTCGATCGAGCGGCTGCAGCCCTTGCACGAGAAGGCTCGTGCCAACCTGGCCGACGATGCAGGGCGCCCTCGCGTGCGCCTGGTCTGGGGCGACGGCCGCATCGGTCACGCGCCGCAGGCACCGTACGACACCATCGTTGCTGCCGCCGGTGGCGAGGACGTGCCGCCGGCCTGGCTGGCGCAACTGGCCGACGGTGGGCGCCTGGTGGCGCCGGTGCACCAGGGTGCACAGCAGGCGCTGGTCGTGATCGACCGTGACGGTGAACGTTACCTGCGGCAACGCTGCGAGACGGTGCTGTTCGTCCCTTTAAAATCCGGCGTGGAATGAGACCTCTGACTATCGCCCTGGCGGGCGCAGCGATCACGCTGGCCGCCTGCACGTCGCCCAGGCACCGGGCCCCGGTCGAGGAGCGGGGCACCGTCTCGCGGCCGCCTGTCGTGGCCACGGCGCCTGCGCCTGCGGCGTCCTTGCCGGCCGTCGCCGAACCGATGAAACCGGCCACGCAGCCGGACGAGACCGCGCGCGTGGCGGCGGGGTCCTACGTGGTCAGGCCTGGCGACACGCTGATCCGCATCGGCCTGGAGACCGGACAGAACTGGCGCGACATCGCGCGCTGGAGCGGGCTGGAGAATCCGAACGCACTGGAGGTGGGTCAGGTGTTGCGGGTGGCGCCGCCCGAGCCTGCGCCCGGCGCGGCCGTGACCCAGGCCGTGGCACCACCGGCACGTGCCGATGCCAAGCCGCTGCCGTCCGCAGCCGGTGCGGCAGGTGGCACGGCAACCGCAGCCGCACCGACGACGCCTCCGCCCGCAGCCGCGTCGACGGCGGCCACCCGGGACGCCGAGGATGGACTGGCCTGGCAGTGGCCGGCGACCGGTGCGGTCCTGCGCGGCTTCGACGAGGCCCGGACCAAGGGCGTGGCCATCGGCGGCCAAGCCGGAGATCCCGTGCTGGCGGCCGCCGACGGCCGCGTTGTCTACGCCGGTTCGGGCCTGCGTGGCTACGGCAATCTGGTCATCGTCAAGCACAACGCCACCTACCTGAGCGCCTACGCGCACAACCAGGCCTTGCTGGTGAAGGAGGACCAGGTGGTGCGTCGTGGCCAGAAGATCGCCGAGATGGGCTCCAGCGATGCGGAGCGCGTGCAGCTGCACTTCGAGATCCGGCGCCTCGGCAAGCCGGTGGACCCCACACGCTTTCTGCCGCCGCGTTGACGCGCCCCATCGGCGCGGTCATCGCGCGCCGAGGCGTTCCACGCCGGAGCCGCGGTGTCACGCAGGCGTCAGCGTTTCCCTGAAGTGATGCAGCGGGCCTCGGCCGCTAGCATGCGTTGGCTTCGACACGGACGGCAATGGGCCGTTCGGCAGCGCAGGGGGATGGGTTGCAACTGGTCCAGCTGATCATCAGCGGCATCGCGCAAGGCTGCATCTACGGCCTGATCGCACTGGGCTTCGTGCTCATCTACAAGGCCACCGAGACCGTCAGCTTCGCCCAGGGCGACCTGATGATGCTGGGCGCCTTCTGCGGCTTGGCGCTGATGACCTTCCTCGGCTGGCCCTTCTGGTTGGCCGTGCTGTCCGCCATCGCCGCGATGGCTGCCTTCGGCATGCTGGCCGAGCGCGCCGTGATCCGGCCCATCCTGGGCCAGCCGGCGTTCTCCATCGTGATGCTGACCATCGGCATCGGCTATATCGCGCGTGGCCTCATCACCATGATCCCCGGCATCGGCACCGAGACGCACGTGCTGCCGGTGCCCTACAAGGACCAGATCTGGCGCCTGGGCGGACTGGTGTTCAACGTCGAGCAGGTGGTGGTGATCGTGGTCACTGCCATCCTCTGCGGGGCGCTGTTCGCGCTGTTCCGCTACAGCCGCATCGGTATCGCGATGCAGGCCGCGTCGCAGAACCAGCTGGCGGCGTATTACATGGGCATCCCGGTCAAGCGGCTCAACGGCATGGTGTGGGGCCTGGCGGCGGCGGTGGCGGCCATCGCCGGCCTGCTGCTGGCGCCCATCACCTTCGTGCACGCCAACATGGGCTTCATCGGCCTGAAGGCCTTCCCGGCCGCGGTGGTGGGTGGATTCGGCAGCCTGCCGGGCGCCATCGTCGGCGGGCTGATCATCGGGATCGTCGAGTCGCTGGCCGGCTTCTACCTGCCCGAGGGCGTGAAGGACATCGCCGCCTACGTGGTCGTGCTCGTGATGCTGATGGTCAGGCCCAACGGGCTGTTCGGCGAATCGCTGCGCAAGAAGGTCTGAGGGTCGCATGCGGTTCATCTTCAAGACCAGCTACGAGCAGGACGTGCGCCTGGCCAAGCACGGCGGCCATGTGTTCTGGTACTCCGCGCTCGGCGTGTTCCTGGCGCTGTCGCCGTGGCTTCTGCCGGAGTACTGGCTGGCGCAGCTGACCTTCGTGCTGATCTATGCGGTGGTGGGTCTGGGCCTGATGCTGCTGGCCGGTTTCACCGGGCTGTTCTCCATCGGACACGCTGCCTTCCTCGGCGTCGGTGCGTACACGCAGGCGGTGCTCAACAACATGGGCGTGCCGTTCCCGATCGCGCTCGCGGCGGCGGGGCTGCTGTCGGCGCTGGTGGGCGTGGTCGTCGGCATGCCGGCGCTGCGTGTGAAGGGCATCTACCTGGGCATTGCCACGCTGGCCTTCGGCTTCGTCGTCGAGGAGGTCTTCGCGCGCTGGGAGCACGTGACGGGTGGCAATGCCGGCCTGTTCGTCAACCCGCCCGCCATCGGCAGTTGGCAGATCGACTCCGGCACCGGCTTCTACTTCCTGTGCCTGGTGATCGCGGTGCTGTCTACGCTGGCGATCCTGAACCTGTTGCGTTCGCCCACCGGGCGTGCCTTCGTGGCCATCCGGGATTCCGAGATCTCTGCGCAGAGCATGGGCATCCATCTGGCGCGCTACAAGACGCTGTCCTTTGCGCTCTCGGCTGCACTGGCCGGGCTGGGCGGCGCCCTGTACGCGCACAAGATCCAATTCCTGTCGCCAGAGCAGTTCAGCATCATCCAGTCGATCGACCTGCTTCTGATGGTGGTCATCGGCGGGCTCGGGTCGGTGCATGGCGCCTTCCTGGGCGCGATCTTCCTGATCACCATGCCGCAGCTGATCGCGCTGGGCAAGGACTGGCTCCCTCCTGCCATCGGTGAGGCGCCAGGTCTTCAGAGCACGGTCTATGGCATCGTGCTCGT
The DNA here is from genome assembly GCF_004016515.1 of Rubrivivax albus. Taxonomy (GTDB): domain Bacteria; phylum Pseudomonadota; class Gammaproteobacteria; order Burkholderiales; family Burkholderiaceae_C; genus Rubrivivax; species Rubrivivax albus. The sequence continues at coordinate 112,461 of NZ_SACT01000005.1, read as the reverse complement.
GGCCTTCGTGCTCTTCGAACCCATGGGCCTGTATGGCCGCTGGCTGAAGGTCCGCACCTTCTTCCAAGTGTTCCCGTTCTACCGCAAGGGCATGTTCAAGCGGCAGAAATCGTTCCAGAAGTCGGATCGATTGAAATGAGCGGCGATTTTCTTCTGTCGGCCCAGGACATCAGCGTGCGCTTCGGCGGCGTGCTGGCGGTCGACCGTGTCAGCTTCGACGTGAAGCGCGGCGAGGTGTTCACGCTGATCGGCCCCAACGGTGCCGGCAAGACCACGGTCTTCAACCTCATCAGCCGCATCTACACGCCCACCAGCGGGCGCATCCAGTACGACGGGATGGACCTCACGGCGCAGCCGCCGCATGCCGTTGCCAGCCTGGGCATCGCGCGCACGTTCCAGAACATCGAGCTGTTCGAGCACGCCAGCGTGCTGCAGAACCTGCTGATCGGCCGCCACACGCACCGTCGCACGAACCTGCTGGACGACCTGCTGTTCACGCCGAAGGCACGCCGAGCGGCCCTCGACGACCGTGAGAAGGTCGAGCGCGTGATCGACTTCCTGGACCTGCAGCACCACCGCGAATCGCTCATCGCCGGTCTGCCCTATGGCGTGCGCAAGGTGGTGGAACTGGCCCGCGCGCTGTGCGCGGAGCCGAAGCTGCTGCTGCTGGACGAGCCCTCGTCGGGCCTGAACGTCGAGGAGACCCAGGACATGGCGTTCTGGATCGACGACATCCGGCGCGAGTTCGGCATCACGGTGCTGATGGTGGAGCACGACATGTCGCTGGTCTCCAGCGTGTCCGACCGCGTGCTGGCGATGAACCAGGGTCAGGTGCTGGCGATGGGCACGCCGGCCGAGGTGCAGGCGCATCCGGGCGTGATCGAGGCCTACCTGGGCACGGCCGAGGACGTGGCGTCGTTGCGGAGGCCGGCATGAGCCAGGGTGCCGAGGAGATCCTGGTCCTCTCCAACGTCGAGAGCGCCTACGGCCCCATCAAGGCCATCCGGGGCGTGAGCCTGAAGGTGCGCCAGGGCGAGATCGCCACCGTGCTCGGCAGTAACGGCGCGGGCAAGTCCACCATCCTCAAGACCATCTCCGGCATCATCGACCCCAACCGCGGCAGCATCCACTTCCGCGGCGAGAACATCACCGCGAAGGACCCGGCCGACGTGGTGCGCCGTGGCCTGAGCCACGTCCCCGAGGGCCGCGAGGTGTTCCCGCTGCTCTCGGTGCACGACAACCTGCTGATGGGCGCCTACACGCGCAGCGATCGCGACGCCGTGGCGCGCGACATCGAGGCGGCGATGACCTACTTCCCGATCCTGCGCGAGCGCGAGCGCCAGGACGCGGGCCTGCTGTCCGGTGGCCAGCAGCAGATGCTGGCCATCGCCCGCGCGCTGGTGGCCTCGCCGCAGATGATCCTGCTCGACGAGCCCAGCCTGGGCCTGAGCCCCAAGCTCACCAAGGAGATCTTCGAGATCGTCGTGCGCATCAACCGCGAGCGTGGCACCACCATCCTGCTGGTGGAGCAGAACGCGAACATGGCGCTCAACGTGGCCGACTACGGCTATGTGCTGGAGAACGGCCGCATCGTGATGGAGGACCGCTGCGCCGTGCTGCGCGAGAAGGAGGATGTCAAGGAGTTCTACCTCGGCATGAAGGAAGAGGGCGTGCGCGGCGAGCGGCGCTGGAAGAAGAAGAAGACCTGGCGCTGAGGAGAACCACGATGTCCAACCTCTGGGATGTGCAGCCTCGGCGGATCGAGACCATCGTCGTGCCCGGCGAGACGGTGCCGGCGATCTTCTGGAACGCGGCGAAGCAGCGCGCCGACCAGACCTGGCTGCGCGAGAAGGACCTGGGCATCTGGCGCGCCTGGACCTGGCAGCGGGTGGCCGATGCGGTGACCGAGATCGCCCACGGCCTGATGGCGCTGGGCTTCGAGCGCGGTGAGACGGTCTCCATCCTGTCGAACACGGTCGTCGAATGGGTGCTGGCCGACCTGGGCGTGCTCAGCTGCGGCGGCGTCAGTTCCGGCATCTACCCCACCGACGCCGCGTCGCAGGTGCACTACCTCTGCGAGGACTCGCGCACCGTGGTGCTGTTCGTCGAGAACGACGAGCAGCTCGACAAGGCGCTGGAGGTGCGCGCGCAGCTGCCGCTGCTGCGCAAGATCGTGGTCTTCGACATGGAAGGCCTGCACGATCTCCAGGACGACGGCGTGATCTCGCTCGAGGCGCTGCGCGAACTCGGCCGCGCGCACCGGCAGCAGCATCCCGACGCGATCGCGCAGCGGGTGTCTGCCGTGCAGCCTGACGACCTGGCCATCCTGGTCTACACCTCGGGCACCACCGGCAAGCCCAAGGGCGCGATGCACAGCCATCGCACGCTCGTCACGTCGATGCGCGGCTACAACCTGACCGGCGGCCAGGACGAGCAGGACGAGCGCATGTGCTTCCTGCCGCTGTGCCACATCGCCGAGCGCATGGGCGGCGAGTACTTCTGCATGTACACCGGCTCGAAGCTGAACTTCGTCGAGAACCCGGAGACCGTGCCGGAGAACGTGCGCGAGATCGCCCCCACGGTGGCCGTGGCCGTGCCGCGGGTGTGGGAGAAGTTCTATTCGGCGGTGACGATCGCTATCAAGGAATCCGGCCGCCTGCAGCAGCTGGCCTACGCCTGGGGCGTGGCCACCGGCATGCAGGTGGTGGACAAGGTGATGGCCGGCCAGCCGGTGCCGGGTAGCCTGAAGCTGAAGTTCCGCCTGGCGCGGCTGCTGGTGCTGGACAACGTGCGCAAGCTCATCGGCATCCACCGCGCGCGCGCCTGCATCACCGGCGCCGCGCCGATCTCGCCCGACCTGGTGCGCTGGTACATGGCCCTGGGCGTGCCGATGGCCGAGGTCTGGGGCATGACCGAGACCGGCGGCATCAGCACCTACACGCCGGTTGACCGCATCCGCCCCGGCCGCATCGGCATCGCGGCGCCGTACAACGAGGTGCGCATCGACGAGGTCACCGGCGAGATCCTGGTGCGCGGCCCCAACGTCTTCACGGGCTACCTGAACCAGCCGGAGAAGACGGCCGAGACCATCGACAAGGACGGCTGGCTGCACACCGGCGACGTGGGTCAGGTTGATGCCGAAGGCACCTTCCGCATCACCGACCGGATGAAGGACATCATCATCACGGCCGGCGGCAAGAACGTCACGCCCACCGAGATCGAGAACGAGCTGAAGTTCTCGCCCTACGTGACCGACGCCGTGGTGATCGGCGACGCACGACCGTACCTCGTGGTCCTGATCATGATCGACCAGGAGAACGTCGAGAAGTACGCGCAGGACAACGACGTGCCCTTCAGCAACTACGCCAGCCTGACGCGCGCGCCGGAGGTGCGGGCGCTGATCCAGGCCGAGATCGACCGCGTGAACAAGAAGTTCGCCCGCGTCGAGCAGATCAAGAAGTTCCACCTCATCGACGCCCAGCTCACGGCCGAGGACGAGGAACTCACGCCGACGATGAAGCTCAAGCGCAAGCTGGTGCAGAAGAAGTACGCCCCGCAGATCGAGGCCATGTACGCCGGCTGACCGGGGCCCGATTCAGCACTAACGCCAATGGGAAGCCGTCCCGCCCGGTGCGACCATCGTGCCGTTCGACCCTTCGAAGGAGACCTGAGATGAAGATCCGCCACCTGGTTGCCATCGCCGCCGCGATGGCCGTGGGCAGCACCTGGGCACAGACCCAGGGTGTCAGCAAGAACGAGATCATGCTGGGCTCGATCCAGGATCTCTCCGGCCCCATCGCCGGTTTCGGCAAGCAGGTGCGCCTGGGCATGCTGCTGGCCGTCGACGAGATCAACGAGCTCGGGGGCGTGAACGGCCGCCAGCTCAAGCTGCAGGTCGAGGATTCGGCCTACGACCCCAAGAAGGCCGTGCTGGCGGCGCAGAAGCTGGTCAACAGCGACAAGATCTTCGCGATGATCGGCCACATTGGCACCGCGCAGAACATGGCCGCGATGCCGGTGCAGTTCCAGAAGAACGTCTTCAACTTCTTTCCGGTGACTGCGGCGCGGCAGATGTACGACCCCTTCCACAAGCTCAAGTACGCGTTCGCCGCGACGTACTACGACCAGATGCGCATCGCCGCACCGAAGCTGGCCAAGGAGAAGGGCGCCAAGAAGGTCTGCTCGATGTACCAGGACGACGAGTTCGGCCTGGAGGTGCTGCGCGGCGCCGAGGATGGTCTCAAGGCCGCCGGCATGGAGATGACCGAGAAGACCTCGTACAAGCGCGGCGCCACCGACTTCTCGTCGCAGATGGCCAAGCTGCAGTCGGCCGGCTGCGACATGGTGGTGATGGGCACCATCATCCGCGAGACCATCGGGGGCATCGCCACCGCACGCAAGCTGGGCTTCAGCCCGACGTTCCTGGGTTCGAGCGCGTCGTATACCGACCTGATCCACAAGCTCGGCGGCGCCGCCATGGACGGCCTGTATGCCACCCACACGTCGCAGCATCCCTACCTGGACGACGCCTCGCCGGCCATCAGCTTCTGGGCCAAGAAGTACAAGACCAAGTTCAACGAGGACCCCACCGTCTTCTCCGTCTATGGCTACAACGCCATCGATGCCTTTGCCAAGGCGGCGCAGAAGGCTGGTCCGAACCTGACGGTGGACAGCTTCATCAAGGCGATGGACTCGATGACCATCCCGGCCGACATCTTCGGCAGCCCGCCGGCCACGTTCACCGCCACCAAGCGCCTGGGCAACGACACCTCGCGGCTGTCGCAGCTGCAGGGCCAGCGCTGGAAGGTGGTGTCGGACTACATGAAGCCCTGAGCACGATCGGTTCTTGGCAAGCATGGGCCGCCTTCGGGCGGCCCTTCTTCATGGCGACCGGATAATCCCGGGCATGTCGGCACTGAATGACGAATGGCTGGAGGTCGAGTCGCTCGACCTCGACGGGCAGGGCGTGGCACACCGCGCCGATGGCAAGGTGGTCTTCATCGAGGGCGCCCTGCCGGGTGAGCGGGTGCAGGTCAACGTGGGCCGGCGCAAGAACCAGTGGGAGCAGGGCCAGGTGACGGCCATCGCGCGCGAAAGTGCGCAGCGTGTGGCGCCGGGCTGCCCGCACTTCGGCCTGCACCGCGAGGCCTGCGGCGGCTGCAAGATGCAGCACCTTCACCCGGCGGCGCAGGTGGCGGTGAAGCAGCGCGTGCTGGAGGACAACCTCTGGCACCTGGGCAAGGTCAAGCCCGAGCGCCTGCTGCGGCCCATCGAAGGCCCGGCCTGGGGCTACCGTTACCGGGCCCGGTTGTCGGTGCGCTACGTGGCCCGCAAGGACGTGGTGCTGGTGGGCTTCCACGAGCGCAAGTCGCGCTACGTGGCCGACATGGGCCGCTGTGAGGTGCTGCCGCCGGCGGTGAGCGCACTGCTGCCCAGGCTGCGTGCGCTGGTGGCGGGGATGGCCGAACGCGACCGCCTGCCGCAGATCGAGCTCGCGATGGGTGACGCGGTGGTGGCGCTGGTGCTGCGCCACCTGGCCCCGTTGCCCGATGGCGACCTGGCCCGCCTGCGGGCCTTCGCCGCGGAACACGGCGTGCAGTGGTGGTTGCAGCCCAAGGGCCCGGACACCGTGCATCGCCTTGACGACGACGGTCCTGAACTGGCCTATGACCTGCCGGAGTTCGGCGTGCACATGCCGTTCAAGCCGACGGACTTCACCCAGGTCAATCCGCACATCAACCGCGTGCTGGTGCAGCGTGCCCTCACGCGGCTGGACCCGCTGCCGGGCGAGCGCGTGATCGACTGGTTCTGCGGTCTGGGCAACTTCACACTCCCGATCGCACGGCGCGGTGCCACCGTGCTGGGCATCGAGGGCAGCCAGGCGCTGGTGCAGCGGGCCGGAGAGAATGCTGGGCGAAACGGGCTGCGGGCCGACTTCGAGGTGCGCAACCTGTTCGAGCTGACGGCGGACGACCTGCAGGCGCTGGGCCCGGTCGATCGCTGGCTGGTCGATCCACCCCGCGAGGGGGCGTTCGCACTCGCCAAGGCGGCCGCGGATCTGGTGCAGGCTGGCGCGTCATGGGCACCGCCTAAGCGCATCGTCTACGTCAGCTGCAACCCGGCCACGCTGGCGCGGGATGCCGGGTTGCTGGTGCATCAGGCGGGCTACCGCTGTACGCAGGCGGGTGTGGTGAACATGTTCCCCCACACCGCCCACGTGGAGAGCATGGCGGTGTTCGAGCGGCCCTGAATGAACGAAAAAAAGGGGCCCGCGGGCCCCTTTCGATCCTTCAGCGCCTGGATCAGTCTTCGCCGCCGAAGATGCCCAGCAGCGAGAGCAGGGCCTGGAACACGTTGTAGATGCTCAGGTACACGCCCAGCGTGGCGGTGATGTAGTTCGTCTCAAGGCCGTCCTGCACACGCTTGAGGTCGTGCAGGATGAAGGCCGAGAAAATGCCGATCACCAACACCGACAGTGTGATCATCAGCGCGCTGGACTGGATGAAGAAGTTGGCGATGCCGGCCACCAGCACCATCACGGCACCGATCATCAGCCACTTGCCCATCGCGCTCAGGTCGCGCTTGATCACCGTGCTCAGCGACGCCATCGTGAAGAAGATGGCGGCCGTGCCGGCGAAGGCGGTCATGATCAGGCTCATGCCGTTGGCCAGGCCCAGCACGACGCCGATCAGGCGCGCCAGCATGATGCCCATGAAGAACGTGAACGCCAGCAGCACCGGCACGCCGGCGGCGGAGTTCTTGGTCTTCTCGATGGCGAACATGAAGCCGAAGGCGCCGACCAGGAACACGACGAGGCCGATACCCGGCGACATGGCCGCCGCCAGCCCGGTGCTCACCCCGATCCAGGCACCCAGCACCGTGGGCACCATCGACAGGGCCAGCAGCCAGTAGGTGTTGCGCAGGACGCGGTTGCGTTGCGACGAGAGTGCGCCTGCGCCCGCGTGGCCGGGGTAGGTTTGCACGTTGTCGATCATCGAAGAGCCTCCAGGGGTGGGGGTTGTGGATACAGGTCCAGCGGTGGACTTGTCGAAAGTCATTTTAGTTCCCGTCATCAATCCGGGCGCTATCGTTGTCCGTATTCACGACGAGGAATCTGACCATGAAATCCAAACCCACCCTGGAACTGGCCGACATCAAGCGCATCGCTGCCGCCGCGGAGGCCGAGGCCCTGGCCAACGGCTGGGCGGTGAGCATCGCCATCGTCGATGACGGCGGCCACCTGCTGTGGCTGCAGCGCCTGGACGGCGCCGCGCCGATCTCGGCGCAGATCGCCCCGGCCAAGGCCAACACCGCGGCGCTGGGCCGGCGCGAGAGCCGTGTCTACGAAGAGACGATCAACCAGGGGCGCACCTCGTTCCTCAGCGCGCCGGCTCTGCGCGGCATGCTCGAGGGCGGCGTGCCGATCATCGTCGATGGGCACCACCTTGGTGCAGTGGGGGTCAGCGGGGTCCAGAGCCAACAGGATGCCCAGATCGCGCGCGCCGGCATCGCGGCGTTGACGGCCAGCTGAGGTCTCCCGGCACCGCCGGCGGCTGAGGGTTGTCCCGGGGAAGAGTGCTGGACAGGCTATACTTCGGCGGTTTACCTGCCAACAGCGCAGCCTAGCGAAATCCGCCTTCGGTTTCCTCAGGACGGCCTGCCGCCCAGCCCATCCGGCCGGCGCGGCGGCCGGGCTGGGCTGCACACACCGGAGCCATTGTCTTGCTGCCTGTCCTGCCCCCCGCCCTCCTGGCACTTGCAGACGGCTCGACCTTCCTGGGCACCTCGATCGGCGCGGCCGGTCGCACGGTGGGCGAGGTGGTGTTCAACACCGCGCTCACCGGCTACCAGGAGATCCTCACCGACCCGTCGTACTGCCGGCAGATCGTCACGTTGACGTATCCGCACATCGGCAACTACGGGGTCAGCGACGAGGACGTCGAAGCCCGCCGCGTGCATGCCGCCGGCCTCGTGATCCGCGACCTGCCGCGGCGCGCGTCCAGCTTCCGCGCCAGCCGCACGCTGCCGGAGTACCTGCGCGCCGAGGGCACGGTGGCCATCGCCGACATCGACACCCGGCGCCTGACGCGCCGGCTGCGCACCACCGGTGCGCAGAACGGCTGCATCATGGCCTTCGAACCGGGCATGGCGATCGACGAGACGCGCATCGCCGAGGCCGTGGCTGCGGCCCGCGCTGCACCGTCGATGGCGGGCCAGGATCTGGCCCAGGTCGTCACCACCGACACCGCGTACGACTGGCGGACCACGGAGTGGGCGCTGGGCCAGGGCTACGGCACGCAGGACGCGCCGCGCTTCCACGTCGTGGCCTACGACTTCGGCGTCAAGCACAACATCCTGCGCATGCTGGCCAGCCGCGGCTGCCGGCTGACGGTGGTGCCGGCGCAGACGCCGGCGGCCGACGTGCTGGCGATGAAGCCGGACGGCATCTTCCTGTCCAACGGCCCGGGCGACCCGGAGCCCTGCGACTACGCCATCGCCGCGGCACGCGACCTGATCGAATCCGGCCTGCCCACCTTCGGCATCTGCCTGGGTCACCAGATCATGGCGCTGGCCTCGGGTGCGAAGACCTTCAAGATGAAGTTCGGCCACCACGGGGCCAACCACCCGGTGAAGGACCTGGACAACGGCCGCGTCAGCATCACCAGCCAGAACCACGGCTTCGCGGTGGATGCGCAATCGCTGCCATCGAACCTGCGCCCCACGCATGTGAGCCTGTTCGACGGCACGCTGCAGGGCCTGGCGAGAACCGACAAGCCGGCCTTCTGCTTCCAGGGCCACCCCGAGGCCAGCCCGGGCCCGCACGACATCGGCTACCTGTTCGATCGCTTCGTGAATCTGATGGAGAAGAAGATGGAGCCCCCAAGCTCACTGCGTTCGCGGCCCCCCGAGGGGGCAGCGTCCTCCCTTGGGGCGGCCCGGCGGGAGGACTGAGATGCCGAAGCGCACCGATATCCAGAGCATCCTCATCATCGGCGCCGGCCCGATCGTCATCGGCCAGGCCTGCGAGTTCGACTACTCCGGCGCCCAGGCCTGCAAGGCGCTGCGCGAGGAGGGCTACCGCGTCATCCTCGTCAACAGCAACCCGGCGACGATCATGACCGACCCCGGCATGGCCGACGCCACCTACATCGAGCCCATCACCTGGCCGGTGCTGGAACGCATCATCGCCAAGGAGCGGCCGGACGCCATCCTGCCGACGATGGGCGGCCAAACGGCGCTGAACTGCGCGCTGGACCTGCACCGCAATGGCGTGCTGGCGAAGTATGGCGTCGAGATGATCGGCGCCAACGAACACGCGATCGAGAAGGCCGAGGACCGCCTGAAGTTCAAGGACGCGATGACCAAGATCGGTCTCGGCTCGGCCAAGAGCGGCATCGCGCACAGCATGGAGGAAGCCTGGGCGGTGCAGAAGCGCATCCAGGCCGAGACCGGCAGCACCGGCTTCCCGATGGTCATCCGCCCGAGCTTCACGATGGGCGGCACCGGCGGCGGCATCGCCTACAACCCGGAGGAGTTCGAGGAGATCTGCAAGCGCGGCATCGACCTCTCGCCGACCAATGAACTGCTGATCGAGGAGAGCCTGATCGGCTGGAAGGAGTACGAGATGGAGGTGGTCCGCGACCGTGCGGACAACTGCATCATCGTCTGCTCGATCGAGAACCTGGACCCGATGGGCATCCACACCGGGGATTCCATCACCGTGGCCCCGGCGCAGACGCTGACCGACAAGGAATACCAGCTGATGCGCGACGCCTCGATCGCGATCCTGCGCGAGATCGGCGTCGACACTGGTGGTTCCAACGTGCAGTTCTCGATCGACCCGAAGACCGGGCGCATGATCGTCATCGAGATGAACCCGCGCGTGAGCCGAAGCTCGGCGCTGGCGTCCAAGGCCACCGGCTTCCCGATCGCCAAGATCGCGGCCAAGCTGGCGGTGGGCTACACGCTGGACGAGTTGAAGAACGACATCACTGGCGGCGCCACGCCGGCGTCGTTCGAGCCCAGCATCGACTACGTGGTCACCAAGATCCCGCGTTTCGCCTTCGAGAAGTTCCGCGAGGCCGACCCGCACCTGACCACGCAGATGAAGTCGGTGGGCGAAGTGATGGCCATCGGCCGCACCTTCCAGGAGAGCTTCCAGAAGGCGCTGCGTGGCCTGGAGACGGGCATTTCCGGCCTGGACGAGCGCAGCACCGACCGCGAGGACATCGTTCAGGAGATCGGCGAGCCGGGACCGGAGCGCATCCTGTTCGTCGGCGACGCCTTCCGCATCGGCATGACGCTGGACGAGATCCACGAGGAAACGGCCATCGACCCGTGGTTCCTGGCGCAGATCGAGGAGATCGTCGCCACCGAGGCGCAGGTGAAGAGCCGCACGCTGGCCAGCCTGAGCGCGGCCGAACTGCGGCACCTCAAGCGCATGGGCTTCTCCGACAAGCGCCTGGCCACGCTGATGTCCACTCACCAGCACGCGGTGCGCGCGGCCCGTCATGCGATGGGCGTGCGCCCGGTCTACAAGCGCGTGGACACCTGCGCGGCGGAGTTCGCCACCGAGACGGCCTACATGTACTCCACCTACGACGAGGAGTGCGAGGCCGAGCCGTCGACGAAGAAGAAGATCATGGTGCTGGGCGGCGGCCCCAACCGCATCGGCCAGGGCATCGAGTTCGACTACTGCTGCGTGCACGCGGCCTTCGCGATGCGCGAGGACGGGTACGAGACCATCATGGTCAACTGCAACCCGGAGACCGTGTCCACCGACTACGACACCAGTGACCGCCTGTACTTCGAGCCGGTGACGCTGGAGGACGTGCTCGAGATCGTCGACAAGGAAAAGCCGACCGGCGTCATCGTGCAGTACGGCGGCCAGACCCCGCTGAAGCTTGCGCTGGACCTGGAACGTGCCGGCGTGCCCATCATCGGCACCAGCCCCGACAGCATCGACATCGCCGAGGACCGCGAGCGCTTCCAGAAGCTGCTGCACGAACTCGGCCTGAAGCAGCCGCCCAACCGCACCGCGCGCACCGAAGAGGCCGCGCTGCTGATGGCGCAGGAGATCGGCTACCCGCTGGTGGTGCGCCCGAGCTACGTGCTCGGCGGCCGCGCGATGGAGATCGTGCACGGCGACAAGGATCTCGAACGCTACATGCGCGAGGCCGTGCGCGTGTCCGAGAAGAGCCCGGTGCTGCTGGACCGCTTCCTCGACGACGCGGTGGAGGTCGACGTCGACTGCATCGCCGACGGCGACGAGGTCATGATCGGCGGCATCATGGAGCACATCGAGCAAGCCGGCGTGCACAGCGGCGACTCGGCCTGTTCGCTGCCGCCGTACTCGCTGAGCCCCGCGCTGCAGGACGAACTGCGCCGCCAGACCGCGCTGATGGCCAAGGCGCTGGGCGTGGTGGGCCTGATGAACACCCAGTTCGCCATCCAGGGCGAAGGCGACGAGGCGCAGGTCTACGTGCTCGAGGTCAACCCGCGCGCCAGCCGCACCGTGCCCTACGTCAGCAAGGCCACCGGCCAGCCGCTGGCCAAGATCGCCGCGCGCTGCATGGCCGGCACCCGGCTGCGCGACCAGCGCGGCACGGACGGCCGCGCACCGCGCGAGGTGATCCCGCCGTACTTCAGCGTCAAGGAGGCGGTGTTCCCGTTCAACAAGTTCCCGGGCGTGGACCCGGTGCTCGGCCCGGAGATGCGCTCCACCGGCGAGGTCATGGGTGTGGGCACGACCTTCGGCGAGGCCATGCTCAAGAGCCAGCTCGGCGCCGGCTCCAAGCTGCCGGACGAGGGCACGGTGGTCATCACCGTCAAGGATGCCGACAAGGACCGCGCCGTCAAGGTGGCGTCCGACCTCGTGAACCTGGGCTTCCGCATCGTGGCCACCAAGGGCACGGCCGCGGCCATCGCCGAGACCGGCGTGCCGGTGACGTTGGTCAACAAGGTCAAGGACGGCCGGCCGCACATCGCCGACATGGTCAAGGCCGGCGAGATCCAGCTGGTGTTCACCACCGTCGATGAAACGCGCACCGCAATTGCGGACTCCCGCTACATCCGCACCGCCGCCATCGCCAACCGCGTGAGCTACTACACCACGATGGCCGGCTGCGAGGCCGTGACCGAGGCGCTCAAGCACGACGACGACCTCAGCGTGCTGTCGCTGCAGGAACTGCACGCCGAACTGACTTAAACTACGCGCACATTCCGCCGCAGGGCAGGCTTCACGGGTGACCGTCCAGCCGCTTGCGGCGGTCTTGCTTTTGGCTGATCAGGAATTCCCATGCCCACCATCCCTCTGACCCAACGCGGCGCCGAGAAGCTGAAGGAAGAGCTGCACCGGCTGAAGACCGTGGAGCGCCATGCCGTGATCCAGGCCATCGCCGAGGCCCGTGCCCAGGGTGACCTGTCGGAGAACGCCGAGTACGACGCGGCCAAGGACAAGCAGGGCTTCATCGAAGGCCGCATCCAGGAACTCGAAGGCAAGCTGGCCGCGGCCCAGGTCATCGACCCGTCGTCGCTGGACGCGGGTGGCAAGGTGGTGTTCGGCGCCACCGTCGACCTCGAGGACGAGGACAGCGGCGCCAAGGCCACCTACCAGATCGTCGGCGACGACGAGGCCGACCTGAAGCTCGGTCTGATCTCCATCAGCAGCCCGATCGCGCGTGCGCTCATCGGCAAGGAAGCCGGCGACGTGGCCGAGGTACAGGCGCCCGGTGGCCTGAAGCACTGGGAGATCATCGCCGTCCGCTACGTCTGAGCCAACAGAGCGCTATGGCCGAGCGCCTGCGAAGACTGCTGCCCGGCCTCTGGGCCGGCTTCCTGCTGTGCGTGGCAGCGGTGGCCACGCCAGCGGCCTTTGCGCTGCTGCAGCGGCCCGATGCCGGGCGCATGGTGGCGCGCATCCTGGGCCAGGAGGCCTACGTGAGCCTGGCGCTGGCCCTGCTGCTGCTGATGCTGGAACGGATCGCGGCCCGTGATGACGCAGAGGCCGGCCGCGGCAGCCAGTTCAGCGTGGGCATGGGCCTGGCCGCCGGCGCGCTGTTCTGCACCGTGGCCGGGTACTTTGGCGTGCAGCCGATGATGGATGCGGCACGGGCCGGGCAGGGCAGCCTGAGTTTCGGCCAGCTGCACGCCATCAGCAGCGCCTTCTACGGCGTCAAGCTGCTCCTGGTGCTGGCGCTGGCCTGGCGCGCGGCCCGCCCCCCGGTCAGCCCAGCGTCTTCTTCTTGACGCCGCCAGCCGCGCGCGGCTTGGCGCGCTTGATCAGGCCGCCGGCGGTCACGCGCTCGTTGCCCAGCACCTTGACCTTCTTGACCGTGGCCCGATGGTTGCCGCTCTTGGAGAACTTGACCAGCTTGACCACGCGCGGGCCGGCGCCACGGTCGACCGCTTCCGGCGCGGCCTTCAGGGGGATCGGCCGCCACAGCACCAGCAGCTTGCCGATGTGCTGGATGGGCGCGGCGTTCAGCCGGTCGGCCAGCGTGGCCAGCAACGCTTCACGGGTGGCCCGGTCGTCTGAGAACACCCGCACCTTGATCAGGCCGTGGGCCTTGAGCGCCGCGTCGGCTTCCTTGGCGACCGCATCGGTCAGGCCCTCGGCACCGATCATGACGACCGGGTCGAGGTGGTGGGCGGCGGCGCGGTGTTCCTTGCGCTGCGCCGGGGAGAGAACGATGGCGGGCATCTGCCTATTATCCGGTCGGAATCCCGGCCCCACGGCGAGAACTGCGGTGAATCGATGAAGTCGTCCAAGTCCAAGAAGGTCAACCGCGCCTGGCTGCACGACCACCTGACCGATCCCTACGTCAAACTGGCGCAGAAGGAGGGCTACCGCGCGCGCGCGGCGTACAAGCTCAAGGAAATCGACGAGACGCTCAAGCTGGTCAAGCCCGGCCAGGTCGTGGTGGACCTGGGTGCGGCGCCAGGCGCCTGGAGCCAGTACCTGCGACGCAAGCTGGGCACCACGGGCACCATCATCGCGCTGGACCTGCTGGACTTCGAGCCGGTGGACGGGGTCACCTTCCTGCAGGGCGATTTCCGCGAGGACGAGGTCACGGCCTCGCTGGAGGCCGAGCTGGCCGGCCGCCCGGTGGACCTGGTGGTGTCCGACATGGCGCCCAACCTGTCGGGCATCCCGGCGTCGGATGCAGCACGCATTTCTCACCTGGTCGAGCTGGCTGTGGAGTTCGCCACCCGCCACCTGCGCCCGGAAGGCGCGCTGGTGTGCAAGGTCTTTCACGGCAGCGGCTACAGTCAGCTGGTGGCCCTCTTCAAGCAGCACTTCCGGGTCGTCAAGCCGATCAAGCCCAAGGCGTCGCGCGACCGATCGGCGGAAACCTTTGTCGTCGGCATGGGTCTGAAGGCGCGGCGGTCCGAATAGCGCCGGTTTTCACTATGTTTCCGATAGTCCCCGATCAAGGGCGCAAACCCTTGCCTGAACTAGAATTGGCCATATATGCCGATGGTCCGGCGTGCATTGCCTTCGGCAGCGTGCTGGCCGCCATCGTCTTCAAGGAGCCCCGGTGAACAATCAATGGTTTTCGAAGGTCGCAGTCTGGCTGGTGATCGCGCTCGTGCTGTTCACCGTGTTCAAGCAGTTCGACCGCACGACGACCGCCGGCAACCAGATCGCGTATTCGGACTTCCTCGATGAGGTGCGCGCCGGGCGCATCAAGTCGGTGACGCTGCAGGAAGGCAACGGCGGCACCGAGATCGTGGCGCTCACGAGCGACGACCGCCGCGTGCGCAGCACCGCGACCTACCTTGACCGCGGGTTGGTCGGTGACCTGATCAACAACAACGTCAAGTTCGACGTGCGCCCGCGCGAGGAGCCCTCGCTGCTGATGAGCATCCTCGTCAGCTGGGGCCCCATGCTGCTGCTGATCGGCGTGTGGATCTACTTCATGCGCCAGATGCAGGGCGGCGGCAAGGGCGGTGCCTTCAGCTTCGGCAAGAGCAAGGCGCGCATGCTCGACGAGAGCAACAACACCACCACCTTCGCCGACGTCGCGGGCTGCGACGAGGCCAAGGAGGAGGTCAAGGAACTCGTCGACTTCCTCAAGGACCCGCAGAAGTTCCAGAAGCTCGGTGGCCGCATCCCGCGCGGCGTGCTGCTCGTCGGCCCTCCGGGCACCGGCAAGACGCTGCTGGCCAAGGCCATCGCCGGCGAGGCCAAGGTGCCGTTCTTCAGCATCAGCGGGTCGGACTTCGTCGAGATGTTCGTCGGCGTCGGCGCGGCGCGCGTGCGCGACATGTTCGAGCAGGCCAAGAAGAGCGCGCCCTGCATCATCTTCGTCGACGAGATCGACGCCGTCGGTCGCCACCGTGGTGCCGGCCTGGGCGGCGGCAACGACGAGCGCGAGCAGACGCTCAACCAGATGCTCGTCGAGATGGACGGCTTCGAGACCAACCTCGGCGTCATCGTGATGGCGGCCACCAACCGGCCCGACATCCTGGACCCGGCGCTGCTGCGCCCGGGCCGCTTCGACCGCCAGGTCTACGTGACCCTTCCTGACGTGCGCGGCCGCGAGCAGATCCTGGGCGTGCACATGCGCAAGGTGCCGGTCGGCAGCGACATCAAGGCCGACATCCTGGCCCGCGGCACGCCCGGTTTCAGCGGTGCCGACCTGGCCAACCTGGTCAACGAGGCGGCCCTGTTCGCCGCGCGGCGCAACGCCCGCGTGGTGGAGATGGTCGACTTCGAGAAGGCCAAGGACAAGATCATGATGGGCCCCGAGCGCAAGTCCATGGTCATGCCCGAGGAGGAGCGGAAGAACACCGCCTACCACGAGGCCGGCCACGCTCTGGTGGCGCGCCTGATGCCCAAGACCGATCCGGTGCACAAGGTGACCGTGATCCCGCGCGGTCGCGCGCTGGGGGTCACCATGCAGTTGCCGGAGACCGACCGCTACAGCATGGACAAGGAGCGCATGCTCAGCACGATCAGCGTGCTGTTCGGCGGCCGCATCGCCGAGGAGGTCTTCATGAACCAGATGACCACCGGCGCCAGCAACGACTTCGAGCGCGCCACCTCCATCGCCCGCGACATGGTCATGCGCTACGGCATGACCGACGAGCTGGGCCCCATGGTCTATGCCGAGAACGAGGGCGAGGTCTTCCTTGGCCGCAGCGTGACCAAGACGACCAACATGTCCGAGGCCACGATGCAGAAGGTGGACCGCGAGGTGCGCCGGATCATCGACGAGCAGTACGCCATGGCGCGCCAGCTCATCGAGTCCAACCAGGACAAGATGCACGCGATGGCCCAGGCCCTGCTGGAGTGGGAAACCATCGACAGCGAGCAGATCGACGACATCATGGGCGGCAAGCCACCGCGGCCACCGAAGGACTGGACGCCTTCGTCGTCCAAGCCGGGTGGTGGCAGCACGCCGCCGGTGAATCCCGACGGCGCGCCGGCTGCGGCCTGAGTCGACCGCAGACCGTTCCCTACGGGGCCTGGCCAACGCCGGGCCCCGTTTCTGTTTCTGCGAGCCAAACCGCATGCACTGGCAGACCACCCGCTACCGCATCGACCTCACGCGCCCGCGCGTGATGGGCATCGTCAACATCACGCCCGACTCGTTCTCAGACGGCGGCCGCTTCCTGGCGCCCGGCGAAGCCATCGCGCACGCCGAGCGACTGGTGCGTGACGGTGCACACATCCTGGACCTGGGCGCGGAGTCGACGCGGCCCGGTGCGCGAAGCCCCGACACCACGGAGGAACTGGCCCGGCTGATGCCGGTGCTGCGTGAGGTGGTGAGCCTGGGCGTGCCGGTGTCGGTGGACACCAGCAACCCCGAGGTGATCCGCGCCGTGCTGGACGCGGGCGTCGACATCGTCAACGACGTGCGGTCGCTGGCCCGGCCCGGCGCGCTGCAGGCCGTGGCGTCCCATCCGGCGGCAGGTCTGTGCCTCATGCACATGCACGGCGAGCCGGCCACGATGCAGGCCGAGGTGCCCGACTACCCCGATGTCGTGGCCGACGTGCGTGACTTCCTGCGCAAGCGGATGGCCGCCGCGGTGGCCTCGGGCATTGCCCCCGAGCGTATCGTGCTGGATCCCGGCATCGGCTTCGCCAAGACGCCGGCACACAACCTGGCACTGCTGCGGCGGCAGCGGGAACTGCTGGCTTTGCAGCGGCCGATGCTGCTGGGCTGGTCACGCAAGTCGACGCTGGGTGCGCTGACAGGCCGGCCGGCCGCGCAGCGGGTGGCGGCCAGCGTGGCGGCCGCGGTGCTCGCGGTCCATGAGGGGGCCCGCATCGTGCGCGTGCACGACGTGGCCGAGACCGTGGACGCACTGAAGGTATGGGCGGCGGCCTTCGGGCCGCCGGCAGGACAGGCTGAGGAGGAAGAAGAATGAGCAGACGCTACTTTGGCACCGACGGCATCCGCGGTACCGTCGGCACGGCACCGATCACGCCCGACTTCATGCTCCGGCTGGGGCATGCGGTGGGCCGCGTGCTGCGCCGCTCCCATGAGCGGCCGACCGTGCTCATCGGCAAGGACACGCGGCTGTCGGGCTACATGATCGAGTCGGCGCTGGAGGCCGGCTTCGCTTCTGCCGGCGTCGATGTGCTGCTCAGCGGCCCGCTGCCGACGCCAGGCGTGGCCTACCTCGTGCGCGCCCTGCGCCTGGACCTGGGCGTCGTGATCAGCGCCTCACACAACCCGTTCGACGACAACGGCATCAAGTTCTTCTCTGCCGACGGCACCAAACTGCCCGACGGCTGGGAGCTCGAGGTCGAGGCAGCGATGGACGAAGAGCCGTCCTGGGTGCACTCGTCGGCGCTGGGCAAGGCGCGCCGGTTGGAGGACGCCTCCGGCCGCTACATCGAGTTCTGCAAGAGCACCATTCCGCACTCGATGTCGCTGCGCGGCATGACGGTGGTGGTGGACGCGGCCCATGGAGCGGCCTACCATGTGGCGCCCGATGTCTTCCACGAGCTGGGCGCCGAAGTGATCCGCCTGGGCTGCGAGCCCGACGGCACCAACATCAACGAAGGGGTTGGCGCCACAGCGCCCGAGGCGCTGGTGGACATGGTGAAGAAGCACGGTGCAGACTACGGCATCGCGCTCGACGGCGACGCCGACCGGCTGCAGCTGGTGGACGGCGACGGCCGCCTCTACAACGGCGACGAACTGCTCTACGTGATGGCGGCCGACCGCCTGAACCAGCAGCGCCCGGTGCCCGGTGTCGTCGGCACGCTGATGACGAACATGGCCGTCGAGCTGGCCCTTCAGGCGCGCGACGTGCCGCTGGTACGCGCCAAGGTGGGCGACCGCTACGTGCTGGAGGAACTCACGGCCAGAGGGTGGCAATTGGGGGGCGAGGGTTCCGGCCACCTGCTGGCGCTGGACCGTCACACCACCGGTGATGGCATCGTCAGTGCGCTGCAGGTGCTGCACGCGGTGCAGCGCGGCGGACGTTCCCTGGCGCAGTGGCTGGACGAGGTCACGCTGTTTCCGCAGACCCTGATCAACGTGCGCCTGCCGCGGCTGGACGGCTGGCAGCAGCACGCGGGCCTCGCCCGCGAGCGCGAAGCCGTCGAACGGGAACTGGCCTCGCGGGGCCGCGTGCTGATCCGCGCGTCGGGCACCGAGCCGGTGCTGCGGGTGATGGTGGAAGCGCAGGATCCGGCGCTGGCGCGCCGCTGCGCTGAACGGCTGGCGGCCGCCCTGACGGCCTGAGCACCGCCTCGGCGCCGTCAGCGGTCGCTGACCTCCGGCCCATTGTGGCCCCAGGTGCCATGTGACGACTGTCATAGGACTGTCACAGACAGTCCCTAGCATCTCCTCACGTCGAAACAACACCCGTCGTGAGGTCCCGCATGTCGCACGCCCTGTTCCGCTCCGCCGCCCTGGCGGCCACCGTCGCCCTGGCGGCCCTGTCGGCCCAGGCCCAGGACGTCACCGGTGCCGGTGCCTCCTTCCCGGCGCCGGTCTATGCCAAGTGGGCCGACGCCTACAACAAGGCCACCGGTGCGCGCATCAACTACCAGTCGGTGGGCTCCGGTGCCGGCATCCGGCAGATCAAGGCGAAGACCGTGGACTTCGGCGCGTCGGACGCGCCGCTGACCGACGAGCAGCTCGCCGCCGATGGCCTGATCCAGTTCCCGATGGTCATCGGCGGCGTGGTGCCGGTGGTCAACATCAAGGGCATCGGCCCCGGCCAGATGAAGCTCACCGGCCAGGTGCTGGGCGACATCTACCTGGGCAAGATCAAGCGCTGGAACGACCCGGCGATCGCGGCGCTGAACCCCGGCCTGCCTCTGCCCGACAGCAGCATCGCCCCCGTGCGCCGGGCCGACGGTTCCGGCACCAGCTTCATCTTCACGAACTACCTGTCGAAGGTGAACGCCGAGTGGAAGGCGTCGGTGGGGGAGGGCACGGCGGTCAAGTGGCCCACCGGCGCCGGCGGCAAGGGCAACGAGGGTGTCTCGGCCTTCGTGCAGCGCCTGCCCAACGCCATCGGCTACGTGGAGTACGCCTACGCCAAGCAGAACAAGATGTCCTACGTGCTGTTGCAGAACAAGGATGGCCAGTTCGTGGCGCCGGACGACGCCACGTTCAAGGCTGCCGCCGCCGGTGCGGATTGGGCCCGCAGCTTCTACCAGGTGCTGACCGAGCAGCCCGGCAAGGACAGCTGGCCGATCTCCGGCGCCACCTTCATCCTCATGCACAAGCAGCAGGAGAAGCCCGAGCAGGCGGCCAACGCGCTGAAGTTCTTCCAGTGGGCCTTCGCCAATGGCGACAAGATGGCCGCCGACCTGGATTACGTGCCGCTGCCGGATTCGGTGAAGAACCTGACCCGCCAGCAGTGGAGCCAGGCGCTCAAGGACGCTTCCGGCAAGGCGATCGCCTGGCAGTGACCGGCGTCTGATTTCGTTGTCCGACGGCGCCGGGAGGGTCACTCCCGGCGCTGTCGCACGTGAAGCCCAGCCGTCCTGCAGAACCCGTCACCATGGCCGCTACACTGCCCGCCCATCCGTCATCCGAGAGCGTCGAGCGCATGTCCCGCGTGTCTCCCGAGGGCCCTGTGCCCGTTCGCCGGCCGCGCGCGCCCTGGGGCGACGCGCTCTTCGCCGCTCTGGCCCATGGCGCGGTCTGGCTGACGCTGGCCCTGCTGGCGGGCATCATTGGCTCGCTGGTCATCGGCGCTTGGCCGGCGATCCAGGAATTCGGCATCGCCTTCCTGTGGTCGGCGGAGTGGGACCCGGTGCAGGAACGCTTCGGCGGCCTGGTGATGATCTACGGCACGGTGGCCAGCTCGCTGATCGCGCTGCTGATCGCCGTGCCGGTGAGCTTCGGCATCGCGCTGTTCCTGACCGAACTCGCCCCCGGCTGGCTGAAGCGGCCGCTGGGCATCGCGGTGGAACTGCTGGCGGCCGTGCCGTCCATCGTCTACGGCATGTGGGGCCTGCTGGTCTTCGGGCCCATCCTGGCCGAGTACGTGCAGCAGCCGCTGCAGCAGGCCTTCGACGGCGTGCCGCTGCTCGAGGCCCTGGTGTCCGGCCCACCGGTGGGCATCGGCATCCTGTCGGCCGGCATCATCCTGGCCATCATGATCATCCCCTTCATCGCGTCGGTGATGCGCGATGTGTTCGAGGTCACGCCGCCGCTGCTGAAGGAGTCGGCCTACGGCCTGGGCTCCACGACCTGGGAGGTCGTCTGGCAGGTGGTGCTGCCGTACACGAAGACCGGCGTCATTGGCGGCATCATGCTCGGTCTCGGCCGCGCGCTGGGCGAAACCATGGCCGTCACCTTCGTCATCGGCAACTTCAACCAGCTGGAGTCGCTGTCGCTGTTCGAGGCGGCCAACAGCATCACCTCCGCGCTGGCCAACGAGTTCGCCGAGGCCACCGAGGGCCTGCACCAGGCGTCGCTGATCTACCTGGGCCTGGTGCTGTTCTTCATCACCTTCGTCGTGCTGGCCCTGTCCAAGGTGCTGCTGATGCAGCTGCAGAAGAGCGAGGGGAGCAAGGCATGAGTCCCACCACTGCAGCCGCAATGGATTCGGCCCGCCGCGCGATGTACGCCCGGCGCCGGCGCGTGAACGCCGTCGCCCTGACGCTGTCGCTGGCGGCGATGGCCTTTGGCGTGTTCTGGCTGATCTGGATCCTCTTCGAGACCGTACGACTGGGCATCGGCGGGTTGGCGGTGAGTGTGTTCACCGAGATGACCCCGCCGCCGCAGGCCGAAGGCGGTGGTCTGGCCAATGCCATCTTCGGCTCGCTCGTGATGGTGGCGCTGGCCACCGCCGTGGGCACGCCGGTGGGCGTGATGTCCGGTGTCTACCTGGCCGAGTACGGGCAGGGTCGTCGGCTGGCCAGCCTCACGCGCTTCATCAACGACATCCTGCTGTCGGCCCCTTCCATCGTCATCGGCCTGTTCATCTACGCCGTGGTGGTGGCGCCGATGCGTGGCTTCTCGGCCTGGGCCGGGGTGCTGGCGCTGGCGCTGATCGTGATCCCGGTGGTCATCCGCACCACCGAGAACATGCTGCTGCTGATCCCGAACTCGCTGCGCGAAGCGGCCTACGCGCTGGGCACGCCGAAGTGGCGGGTGATCCTGACCATCACGCTCAAGGCGGCGCGTGCCGGCGTCATCACCGGCGTGCTGCTGGCGGTGGCGCGCATCGCCGGCGAGACGGCGCCGCTGCTGTTCACGGCGCTGTCCAACCAGTTCTGGACCAGCGACCTCGGCGAGCCGATGGCCAGCCTGCCGGTCACGATCTTCAAGTTCGCGATGAGCCCCTACGAGAACTGGCAGCAGCTCGCCTGGACCGGCGTGTTCCTCATCACCGCCGGCGTGTTGCTGCTCAACATCGCAGCGCGCGTGCTGTTCAAGAAGAAGCACTGACCGGATTCGAACGAGTTCCCCCATGGAAGCCCTGCATACCCTGGCCCCCGGCGAGACCGCGAAGATCGCCGTGCGCGACCTGAACTTCTACTACGGCAAGTTCCACGCGCTGAAGAACATCAACCTCGACATCCCGGAGCGCAAGGTCACCGCGTTCATCGGGCCGTCGGGCTGCGGCAAGTCGACGCTGCTGCGCAGCTTCAACCGCATGTTCGAGCTCTACCCCGAACAGCGGGCCGAAGGCCGGATCGTCGTCGACGGCGGCAACGTGCTCGACCGCGGCGTGGACGTCTCGCTGCTGCGCGCGCGCATCGGCATGGTCTTCCAGAAGCCCACGCCGTTCCCGATGTCCATCTACGACAACATCGCCTTCGGTGTGCGCCTGTTCGAGCGGCTGCCGCGGGTGGAGATGGACGAGCGCGTGGAATGGGCGCTGAAGAAGGCGGCCCTGTGGAACGAGGTCAAGGACAAGCTCGGCCAGAGCGGTGCCGGCCTCTCCGGCGGCCAGCAGCAGCGGCTGTGTATCGCGCGCGGCATCGCGATCAAGCCCGAGGTGCTGTTGCTCGACGAACCCTGCTCGGCGCTGGACCCGATCTCCACCGGCAAGATCGAGGAGCTGATCACCGAGCTCAAGAACGACTACACCGTGCTCATCGTCACCCACAACATGCAGCAGGCCGCGCGCTGCTCCGACTACACCGCCTACATGTACCTGGGCGAGATGGTGGAGTTCGGCGCCACCACCGACCTGTTCATGAAGCCGAAGAAGCGCGAGACCGAGGACTACATCACCGGGCGGTTCGGCTGAAGCGCCGGCGGCCTGCAGGAGCCATACGATGAGCGACAAGCACCTCTCCACCCAGTTCGACAACGAGCTCAGCGGCATTTCCAGCCGTGTGCTCGAGATGGGCGGCCTCGTCGAGGCCCAGGTGGCCCAGGCGGTCCAGGCGCTGGCGGCCTTCGACGGCGAACTCGCCGCCCAGGTGCTGCGCGAGGAGGAACGGGTCAACCAGATGGAGGTCGAGATCGACCGCGACCTGTCCACCATCATCGCGCGCCGCCAGCCGACGGCGCGCGACCTGCGCCTGCTGATCGCGGTGAGCAAGGCCATCGCGAACCTCGAGCGCGTGGGTGACGAGGCGGCGCGCATCGCGCGCGCGGTGGACAAGCTGATCGCGTCGGGTCTGCCGTCCAGGCTGCGCCTTCCGGTGGGCGACTTGCGCTTCGAGTCGGAACTGGCCATCGCGTCGCTGCGCCGTGCGCTGGATGCCTTCGCGCGGCTGGACACCCAGCAGGCGCTGGAGGTGCTCAAGCACGACGACCAGATCGATGCCGAGTTCGACGGCCTGCTGCGCAAGCTGGTGACCTACATGATGGAGGACCCGCGCACGATCTCGTCGAGCATCGACCTCGTCTTCGTGGCCAAGGCCATCGAGCGCGTCGGCGACCACGCCAAGAACCTGGCGGAGGCCGTGATCTACGTCGTCAAGGGCACGGACGTGCGGCACCACACCGTGCAGGCGGTCGAGGACGCCGTCAAGTGACGGGCCGGGCAGGGTGGTGACACGGGTCCTGGTCGTCGAGGACGAGCCGGCGATCGCCGAGCTGGTGGCGCTGAACCTGCGCCATGCCGGCTACGAGGTGGCGCTCGCCGGCACGGCCGAGCAGGCGCAGGCCGACCTCGACCGCCAGCTTCCCGATCTGGTGCTGCTGGACTGGATGCTGCCGGGCTCGTCCGGGCTGCAGCTGGCACAGCGCTGGCGGGCGCAGCCGCGCACGCGGGACCTGCCGGTGATCATGCTCACGGCGCGCCACGCAGAGGCCGACAAGGTGGCCGGCCTCGACGCGGGTGCAGACGACTACCTGACCAAACCCTTCTCGCCGCAGGAGCTGCTGGCGCGCATTCGCGCCGTGCTGCGGCGGCGCTTGCCCGAGGCGCTGGAGGCGGCGCTGGAGAGCGCAGGCCTGAAGCTGGACCCGGCGACGCGCCGCGTGACCTACACGCTCGGCGGCACGACCACGGAACTGCGCCTGGGGCCGACGGAGTTCCGCCTGCTGCACGTGCTGATGGCCCATCCGGAGCGCGTGCACAGCCGCGCCCAGCTGCTGGACCGCGTCTGGGGCGACCACGTTTTCATCGAGGACCGCACCGTCGACGTGCATGTCAAGCGGCTGCGCGAGGCTCTGCAGCCTGCCGGCCTGGCGGCGCGGGTGGAAACCGTGCGTGGCGCTGGCTACCGGTTCGTGCAGCCACCATCGGAGACGACCGCATGAGCAGCGCACGCAGCGCACGCAGCGGCCAGGCGCGTGTGCCGACGATGGCAGCGCGGAGCGTTGCCCGGTGAGCTGGGTGGCCACTCGCGTGCTGGCCGTGCTGGGCGCGGGTGGTGCCGGTGCGCTGGCCGGTCTGCTGGTCGGTGGCCTGAATGATCTGCCCCGGGTTGGCGCCGTGGCAGGGGCAGTGCTGGCCATCGGGGCGGTTGTCGGCCGCGACGCGTGGCGTGGGCGCCGCCTGCTGAAGTGGCTGCGTGGGTCGCTCGACGGCAGCGCGCCACGGGACGCCGGCTTCTGGGGTGAGGTGGGCTACCGCGTCGAGAAGGGCCTGAAGGCCCGCGAGCGCCGCGCGGAGGCCGAGCGCGAGCGCCTGGCGCAGTTCCTGTCCGCGATGGAAGCCTCGCCCAACGGCGTGCTGCTGATCGACGCCGACGAGCAGATCGACTGGTGCAACTCTGTGGCCGCGCTGCATTTCGACCTCCAGCCCGACCGCGACCGCCGCCAGCGCGTGACCAACCTGGTGCGCTCGCCGGCGTTCAAGGCGCACCTGGACGCCGGGCGGTGGCAGGAACCGGTGGTCTTCGTGGCGCCGGATGGCCACACGACGCTGTCGGTGGTGGTGCGCCAGTACGGTGACGGGCTCAAACTCGTGCTGTCGCAGGACATCACCGAACGCGAGCGGCACGAGGCGATGCGGCGCGACTTCGTTGCCAACGTCTCGCACGAGATCCGATCCCCACTGACCGTGCTGTCGGGCTTCGTGGAGTCGATGGCCACGCTGCCGCTGGATGCGGCCGAGCGCCAGCGGGTGCTGGCCCTGATGGGCCAGCAGACCGAACGCATGAAGACGCTGGTGGCCGACCTGTTGACGCTGGCGCAGCTGGAAGGCAGCCCTCGGCCGGCGCCGGACCGCTGGGTTGCGCTGCCTGCGCTGTTCGAACAGGCGCTGGCCGATGCGCGCGCCTTGTCGGGCGGACACCACCATGTCAGCGCCACGGTGGTCGATGGCTGGGCGTTGGCCGGCAGCGAATCGGAACTGCTCAGTGCCGTGGGCAACCTGCTGAGCAACGCCGTGCGCTACACGCCCGACGGCGGGCGTATCCGCCTGAACTGGCTGCCCCGTGCCGATGGCGGTGGGGCCGTCGAGGTCGTCGACACCGGGCCCGGCATCGCGCGTGAACACCTGCCGCGGCTGACGGAGCGCTTCTACCGCGTCGACGGCAGCCGGTCGCGGGAAACCGGTGGCACCGGCCTGGGGCTGTCGATCGTCAAGCACGTGATGCAGCGCCATGGCGGCGCCATCGAGGTGGACAGCGCGCCGGGGGCCGGCTCCACCTTCCGGCTGGTGTTTCCGCCGGCACGCGTGCGCCGCGATGCGCCTGGCCTGCCGCCGGTGCAGGGCGGCCCGATGCTCAACGTGGCAGGCGACGCCACAGCACGGTGAGTTCCTCGCGGTCCGTCGGCCGACGGACTGCAGCCTGCAACACCCAGCCCGCGGGCGCGGGCGGTGGCTGCGCGCCGCGCGGCTGGTCGCGCAGCACCTTCAGCTGCCATCCGCAGTCGGCATCGGCCCGGGCCTGTACGCGCCAGGGCCCGTGCACTTCCAGCGCGGCCACCAGGGCCATCGGCAGATCGGGCGCGGCCAGGCAGTCGGGCGATGCCGACAGGTGTGGGCGCAGGGTCTCGACCCAGGGTGATGCGCTGCGTGCGTGGTCGAGCAGCGGGCGCCACAGGCTCATCAGCAGCAGCCACACCAGGGCCACGCCACCGGCGGGCAGGACCATGCTCTTCCACACCGCCTCGCGGTGACGCCCGGTGCGCCAGTGCACCAGCCACAGCCAGACCCCGCTGGCCAGCAGGGCCGGCAGCAGGTCGGCCCACAGGAACGCCGGTGCGAAGTCCGGTGCCAGCTTGGCGACGTTGGCGGCGGGCTTGGCGGGCACCCCGGTCATCATGGCCACGTAGATCACCCACACGGCAATGGCGCAGGTGGTGAAGAAGCACATCGACAGCCAGTCGATCGCGGCGGTGGCGCTGCGGCGAAGCGTGGGCAGGGCGAAGGCGGCCAGCACGGCGGCACCGGGCAGCGCCAGCAGCAGTGCGCGGTCGGAGCCGCGCATGGCCAGGTTGGCGGCCAGCGCGGCCACCAGCAGCACCAGTGGCACCGCGACGTGCCGATGACCCAGGTGCCGCCGCCAGCGCCAGAGCGTCCACAGGACAGCCGGCCAGGCGGGCCACAGGAACCAGAGCCACTGTCGGCCGATGGACCATGCATCGCCCGGGCTCCAGCCACTGCCGACGCGCCAGGCCCAGGTGCCGCCGAGTGTTGCCAGCGTCACCGCGAGCAGCGTGGCGCCAGCGACCCAGCGCGCCATCACGCGCACCTCGGCATACCCGGATTGCCGACAGACCACGGTGCCGCCGATGCCGGTGATCAAGGCCACGGCCGGGGCGCCACACACGGCCAGCGTCGGCCAGGCGATCAAGGCGGCCACGCGCGCCAGTCGCGGCCGGAACGGTGCGGCGGCCAGCGCCCACAGCACGCCGGCCATGGCGGCCAGCTGGGCCAGTTCCGGGGTGGTCTCGTGGCCCATCTGCAGCAGGCCCAGCGTGGCGATGAAGGCGAGTAGCGCAGCGTCGGCCATGGCGCGCGCATAGTCGACCGGTGCCGCTTCGCCACCGAAGGCAAAGGCCACCGGCTGGGCGGCCTCGGTGCGCGCCAAGTGGTAGGCGGCGTACCAGAGGAGCACCAGCGTCGCCGCCAGCAGCAGCGCGAACGGCAGGCGTGCAGCCAGCGGGCCGCCCAGCAACGGCCCCAGCAGGGTCACGCTGGCGGCGCCGAGCCAATGCGGCAGCAGCGGCGTGTCCAGCGGCATCCCGCCCAGGGTGGGGTTCAGCCAGCCGGTGCGACCGCTGGCCATGGCCTCCATCAGCGCGTAGGCCGTCAGGTCGGCATTGCGCCAGGGATCGCGCCCGAACAGGCCCGGCAGCACATAGGCCGCGCACAGCAGCAGCAATGCGAGACGCGGCAGCGGCACCGCACCGCGCCGTGTGACCAGGGCAGGGGTCGGCGTGTTCACGCGGCGGATGATGTCATGCAGTACGAACGGTTCCGGCAGGCGCAAAAAAGGCAGCCGCAGCTGCCTTGTTCCAGGAGGTGGCCCGCAGGCTCACTTCTTGCCGCTGAGGTGCGCAAACTTGTTGCGGAACTTCTCGACGCGGCCACCCAGGCTGTCCACGCTCTTCTGCGTGCCCGTGTAGAACGGGTGGGTCTCGCTGGTCGTTTCCAGCTTCATCAGCGGGAGTTCGCGGCCGTCGTCGAGCTTGATCGTCTCCTTGGTCTGCAGGCAGGACCGGGTGACGAACTGGAAGCCGTTGGACAGGTCCACGAAGCAGACGTCGCGGTAGTTGGGGTGGATGCCTTCTTTCATGGGAGCCTCGGATGTTGCCGGGAGCCACGCCGCACCATGCAGCGCACTTGCCGAAGAGGGAAACAGCGGATTATAGGGGGAACGGAGCGGGTGACGAGGCCAAGGGGTGCGGGGCGTCTGCACGGCTTCTCAGAACCCGGCCGGTTCGTCATGCACGAAACAGTCCGCAGGGACCACTTCCCGTCCTGACTCGTCCACGGTCTCGCAGAGCTCGACCGGCTCGCGAGGCGTGGAACAGTCCTCAAGGACTGTTCCACGTCCACGCTCCTCCACGGCTTCGCAGAGCTCAGCCGGTTCGTCAGGCACAAAACGGTCCGCAGGGACCGTTTCATGTCCTGACTCACCCCCCGCGGCGCATCATGTCGAAGAAGTCGATGTTGTTCTTCGACGCCTTCATCTTGTCGAGCACGAACTCCATCGCCTCGATCTCGTCCATGTTGTAGAGCAGCTTCCGCAGGATCCAGGTCTTCTGCATGATCTCGGGCTTGAGCAGCAGTTCCTCACGGCGTGTGCCCGACTTGTTGATCAGGATCGACGGGTAGACCCGCTTCTCGGACATGCGGCGGTCGAGGTGGATCTCGCAGTTGCCGGTGCCCTTGAACTCCTCGTAGATGACCTCGTCCATCTTCGAGCCGGTGTCGATCAGCGCGGTGCCGATGATGGTCAGGCTGCCGCCTTCCTCGACGTTGCGCGCGGCGCCGAAGAAGCGCTTGGGGCGCTGCAGCGCGTTGGCGTCCACGCCGCCGGTCAGCACCTTGCCCGACGACGGCAGCACGTTGTTGTAGGCGCGGGCCAGGCGGGTGATGCTGTCGAGCAGGATCACCACGTCCTTCTTCAGTTCCACCAGGCGCTTGGCGCGCTCGATGACCATCTCGGCCACCTGCACGTGGCGCGCCGCCGGTTCGTCGAAGGTCGAACTGATGACCTCGCCGCGCACGGTGCGCTGCATCTCCGTCACTTCCTCGGGGCGCTCGTCGACCAGCAGCACGATCAGGTGAGCGTCCGGGTAGTTGGCCATCAGCGCGTGCGCCAGGTGCTGCATCATCATCGTCTTGCCGCTCTTGGGCTGCGAGACCAGCAGTGCACGCTGGCCTTTGCCGATGGGCGCGATGAGGTCGATGATGCGGCAGGTGACGTTCTCGGCACTGGCCTTGATGTCGCGCTCGAGCCTGAACTGTTCCTTCGGGAACAGCGGGGTCAGGTTCTCGAACATGATCTTGTGCTTGGACTGCTCGGGCGACAGGCCGTTGACGCGGTCCACCTTCACCAGCGCGAAGTAGCGCTCGCCGTCCTTGGGCACGCGCACCTCGCCCTCGACCATGTCGCCGGTGTGCAGGTTGAAGCGGCGGATCTGGCTCGGCGACAGGTAGATGTCGTCGGTGCTGGCCATGTAGCTGGCTTCGATGCTGCGCAGGAAGCCGAAACCGTCGGGCAGCACTTCCAGCACGCCGTCGCCGAAGACCTGCTCGCCGGCCTTGGCGCGCTTCTTCATGATCGCGAACATCAGCTCCTGCTTGCGCAGGCGGGCGACGTTCTCGATCTCCAGTTCCTCGCCCATCTTGATGAGCTCGGAGACATGCTGGGACTTCAGTTCTGACAGGTGCATGGGGATGGGCCCTCAGGTGGGGCGCCGGTGTCCGGACGCCGGCCTGCCAGACGCGTCATCGCGGTTCAGGCGGCCGGGGTCGACCCGGTGGGACTTCGGTGGGAGGAGCCCAGCGCGCTCGGGAGGCGGGGCCGACAGGTCGATGTCGTGGCCCTGTGCGCGCTGGTGTTGCCGCGGCCGGCTGCCGCGCCTGGTCAGGCGCCGCCGGCTCGGGCCGGATTATAGATGCGCGTCGAGGAAGGCGGCCAGTTCGGCCTTGGGCTTGGCGCCGACCAGCGAACGCACCAGCTCGCCGTTCTTCCACAGCTGCAGCGTCGGGATGCCGCGGATGCCGTACTGCGCCGGCATCTCGCGGTTCTCGTCGACGTTGAGCTTGGCGATCTGCAGCCGGCCCTCGTAGGTCTTCGACAACTCGTCGAGCACCGGGGCGATCATCTTGCACGGGCCGCACCACTCGGCCCAGTAATCGACCAGGACCGGCTTGTCAGACTTCAGCACATCGGTGCCGAAGGTCGCGTCGGTGACGTGCTTGATCAACTCACTGCTCATGGGGGTTCTCCTGAGGAAACAGCGGCCCGCCCCGGCTGGCGCAATGGGCGACCACTCGCGGTGCAACGGGCACACGGCACGACCAGTGACGGTCGGACGCTAGGCTGCCCGGGAATTCTGACATAAAGGCCCGGCGGCCGATGCCGTCGCGTCCAAGGCACCCGGACCGCCCGAACGTCACCGATGCGCCGGCGCACGTGAACAACACGCGGATAGCCGGGCTGTTCATGGGTTCGCCGCTCACGGATGGGCGTCCAATCGGATCCGATGACTGCCGCTGCCCCGCCGTCGCCCCAGGCCACGTCCGCGCGTGCGCAAGCCGTGCGCACGTTCGGTCGCTATCAGCTGTTGCAGTTGCTGGGCAAGAGCGAGCAGACCATGGCCTGGCGCGTGAACGATCCCCGCAGCGGGCAGGACCTCGTGCTCGTGATGCCGCGGCACCAGCCCCAGACCGCCGCCGCGCTGGACGCCTGGATCGCCGCCGTTCGGCGTGCCGGGAGGCTGAGCCACCCCAACCTTGCGGCGGTGGTCGACAGTGGTGTGGTCGACCACTGGCCCTTCGTGGCGCACGACCCGCGGGACGATGCCACGTTGTCCGAACGCATCAGCCGCAAGGGAGAGCCGGCCCCGGACGTCGCTGCCTGGGCGGTCCAGGGCCTGGAGGGCCTGGCCTTCGCCCACGATGCCGGCGTCGCGCACACCGACCTGCAGCCGTACTTGGTGCTGGTGTCGCCGCAGGGCCAGGTGCGCCTGATGGGCGCGGCCGTCGCCATGCCACCTGACGCAGCATCGGGCGCGACGGACGCGGCCAGCCTGGCGGCCCAGCGTGATGCCGCCCAGCGTGACGTGCTGGCCTTTGGCCTGATCGTCCATCACGCGCTGGCCGGTGCTCCGGCACTCGACCAGCCCGACGTCGGACTGGCCCTGCGCGAACTGCCGCCCTGGGGCCGCGAGATCATCCGGCTGCCTTTCACCACCGGCCAGCCCGTGCCCGACGCGCTGCGGGCCATCGTCAACCGCGCGACCGACCGACAGGAGCGCCAGCGTTACCGCAACGCACGCACGCTGCTGCGGGCCCTGCAGGGCTGGCTGAAGACCGATGCCGACGGCGGTGCCGGCCCGCTGGCGCTGCTGCTGGACCGCCTGCACGCCGTGGGCCTGCTGCCAGCGTCCCCGGGCGTGGCCGATCGGGCCGCGCGGCTGGCACTGATGGAGCGTGAGCGCACCATCGAACTCGCCGGCATCGTGCTGCAGGACCTGGCACTGACCTTCGAGATGCTGCGTGCGGTCAACACCGCCCAGGTGCGTGGCGGACAGGTCGCCGGTGCCGGCCCGGTGCTCACGATCCGCCGTGCCATCGCGATGCTGGGGCTGGACGGCGTTCGCCGTGCCGCCCTGTCCCTGCGTGCCTGGCCCGGGCCGCTGGACGAGGCCAACGCCACGCGGCTTCAGCAACAGTTCGACCGCGTCAAGCGTGCCGCCCGCGTTGCTCAGAGTCTGCGGCCCGCCGGCTACGACCCCGAGGTCGTCTACCTGGTCACGCTGCTGCAGAACCTCGGGCGGCTGGCGGTGCATTACCACTTCCCCGACGAGGCGCAGCAGATCGCGCGCCTGATGCAGCCGGCGCCGAACCCGAAGGACGGCGAGCCGGACGACCCGGGCATGACCGAGGAGGCGGCATCCTGGGCGGTGCTGGGCACTGGCATCGACGACCTGGGCGTGGCCGTCGCGCGCCATTGGGGCCTGGACACCGCCGTGCAGCACATGGTCAGGCGCCTGCCACTGTCGGCGCCCGTACGCCAACCCGACACCGATGACGACACCCTGCGCCTGACCGCCAGCTGCGGCATCGAAGCCGTCGACGCGCTGGCGCAGCCTGCGGCGCATGTGCAACAGGCCCTGCAGCGTTTGCTGCAGCGATACGCCCGCCCGCTGGGCCTGACCTTGAAGGATCTGCAGATGGCACTCGAGCTCCTGCCCGCCGGCGCCGACGACGTCGCCCGGAGGGCAGCGTGAACGCGGCGCACGTGGCAGGGCGTCGCGTAGGCCGGTTCGAGCTGCTACGCCAGCTGGGCCGCGGCGCGCAGGCCACGGTCTGGCTGGGCTACGACGCGCGGCTGGACCGTGAGGTCGCGATCAAGCTGCTCGATCCCCAGGCCGCCGAACTGCAGGAATGGCTGCACGAGGCCCGAGCCGTCAGCCGGCTGACCCACCCGAACATCGTGCCGGTGTTCGAGGCCGACACCGCCGATGGCCAGCCCATGCTGGTGTTCGAGTACGTCGACGGTGGCACCCTGGCCGATGCGCGCCGTGGCAAGGGACCGATGCCGCCGCGTGAGGCGGTGGCGCTGATGACCGGCGTGCTGGCCGCGCTGGCCGCGGCGCATGCGCAGGGCATCGTGCACCGCGACCTGAAGCCGTCCAACCTGCTGCTCTCCACCGATGGCCGCGCACGCGTGATGGACTTCGGCATCGCGGCACGCGTGGCCGGTGGCGGCGACGGCCGCATCGCCGGCACGCCGGGCTACATGTCGCCCGAGGCGGCGCGTGGCGAGCCGCCAGCGCCGCAGATGGACGTCTTTGCCGCCGGCATGCTGCTGGGCGAATTGCTGGCGGGCATGCCCCTGATGCGCGAGCGTGACCCCTACCGCGCCATCCACCGCGTGCAGCACGAGGACTTCGCCGTGCCAGCGCATGTGCGCATCGACGACACGCTGCGCGCCATCGTGGCCCGTGCCGTGGCCCGCGACCCGCGCCAGCGCTACGACGGTGCGGCCTCGTTCCGGGATGCCCTTGTCGCCTGGGCCAACCCCACAGAGCAGGGCGATGCCGCGGCCGGCGGCGGGCACGGCACGCTGGAGTTCCTGCTCCGGCGCATGAAGCACAAGCGGGACTTCCCGGCGCTGGGCGAGTCCATCGTTCGCATCCAGCGTATCGCCAGTTCCGAGACCGAGAGCCTGGCCAGCCTGTCGGCCGAGATCCTGAAGGACGTGGCACTGACCAACAAGCTGCTGCGCATGGTCAACACCGTGCACTTCGCCAACGCAGGGGCTGGCAACATCAGCACCATCTCGCGGGCGGTGGCCCTGGTCGGCTTTGCCGGCATCCGCAACATGGCGCTGTCCGTGGTGCTGCTGGACCACATGCAGGACCAAGAGCACGCAGCACAGATCCGCGAGGAGTTCCTGCGCGGCCTGATGGCCGGCACGCTGGCTGCCGAACTCACGCCCAACCCGCGCGAGGCCGAGGAGACCTTCATCGGCGCCATGTTCCAGAACCTCGGGCGCATGCTGACGCAGTACTACTTCCCGGAGGAGGCGCAGCAGATCCGGCAGAGCACCAAGGGGTCGGGCATGGCGGCCGAGGACAAGGCCGCCGTGAAGGTGCTGGGCCTGAGCTATGGGGAACTGGGCGTGGGCGTGGCCAAGTCCTGGGACCTGCCCGACACGCTGCAGCGCATGATGGCCATGCCCGACGGGGAGCCGCCGGCCAAGGGCGTGGACAAGGGCACCGAGCGCCAGCGCTGGATCGGCCGCATCGCCAACGAGATCACCGACACGATGCTCGGCGACGACGTGGCCGGTGTCGATGCGCGCATCGGCCGCCTGGCCGACGAGTTCGCCCCGGCGCTCGGCCTGCCGCGGCGCACCGTGCTCGGGGCCGCCGAAGCCGCCCGGGAACGCCTGACCCAACTGGCCGACGCGCTCGGCCTGCACGTGACGCCCGACGCGCCGGCCAGCCGGCTGATGGTGCCGCCGCACGAGGCGCCCACCGACACGCTGGCCCCGCACCAACTCACCGCCACGGCGCATTCGCCGCTGGACGACGGCCTGACCATCGTGCTCGACGACCGGCCCGCGGACGAGCCCGCCGGCCCACCGGCGTCGGAACTGCTGGCCTCGGGCATCCAGGACATCACCAACAGCATGGTGGCCGACGGCTTCAAGCTCAACGAGGTGCTGCGCATGGTGCTGGAGACCATGTACCGGGCCCTGGGCTTCCGTCGCGTGATCTTCTGCCTGCGCGACCCGAAGACCGAGACGCTGACCGGCCGCTTCGGCCTCGGCGACGATGTCGACGCGGTCAAGGCCGCGTTCAAGGTGCCGCTGAAACCCGCCGGGGCGCCCGACCTGTTCACCGCCATCTGCACCAAGGGCATGGACACGCTGATCGCCGATGCCACCGCGGCCAACGTGGCGCAGCGCCTGCCGGCCTGGTACCGAAGCAGCGTGAATGCCCCGACCTTCCTGCTGCTGCCGATGGCGATGAAGGGCAAGACCTTCGCGCTGATCTACGCCGACAAGGGCAGACCGGGCGGCATCGAGGTCGACGAGAAGGAGCTGTCGCTGCTGCGCACGCTGCGCAACCAGGCGGTGATGGCCTTCAGGCAGCTGGGGTCCTGACGCCTGCTCGGCGAGCACGGCCTTGCGCCGCGGCGTGGGGTGAAGGGTGCCGAGCCTGACCCCGGCACTGGTTGCAACGCTGAGGGCTGCTTGGTTCCCCACCTGACCCGGTTGGGCGCGCTTCCATGCGGGGAGGCCCGGCGGGACGCATTCTAGCCACAGCGCCGGATCGACCGGCGTGTGTGGGCCTTCAGCGCAGTTGCAGCGCGTCCGCGTCCCAGGTCAGGTTCAGCGGTTCCACGATCAGGCGCTTCGGGCCGACTTCCACGCTGCCAGCCACCCAGGCCGGCACACCGCAATCGCGTGCCAACTTCACGGTGCGTTCCGCGTCTTCGGCCGACACGTAGAGCGCAAATCCGGCGCCCATGTTGAGCGTGCCGTAGGCTTCCTCGTCGTCCTGCTGTGCCTGCTGCTGGATGAAGCGCAGCACCTGGGGTACCGGGGGCACATCGGTGATCCGGTACGTGAACGTGCCCGGGTGGCGCAGCAGCTTGCGCCAGCCGTGACCGGTGATGTTGGCCGCGTAGTGCGGCACGATGCCGTCCTTCGCCAGCGCCTCGGTCACCGGCGAGTACAGCACCGTGGGCGCCAGCAGGGCCTCGCCGTAGGTGCTGCCGTCCGCCAGCGGCGTCAGGTAGCCCTGCGGAAGCCGCTCCACCAGCTTGCGCGCCAGGCTCAGGCCGTTGGCGTGGATGCCGCTGGAGGCCAGCAGCACGATGGCGTCGCCCTCCGCGAGCCGGTCGCCCAGCGTCAGCCGTGTCTTGGGGTTCACGAGGCCTGTGCAGGACGCGGCCAGGTCGATGCGGCCAGCTTCCACGATGCCGGCTAGCGCCGGCGTCTCGCCGCCGCCCCAGGCCACGCCGCAGACCTCGCAGGCACGCTTCCAGCCGTCCACCAGGGCCTGCGCGCGCGCGGCGTCGCCGAACCAGTCACTGCCGCCGGCCGCCCAGTAGGCCTGCACCACCAGCGGTGTGGCGCCCACGGTGATGAGGTCGTTGACCGCCATCGCGATCGTGTCCTGCGCGATGCCGGCATAGAAGCTGCGGCCCGTGAGGCGCTGCATCTCGTCGGCCACCAGGGCCTTGCTGCCCAGGCACTCGACGATGCTGGCCAGGTAGAACGGGCCGACATCGACCACGTAGGCTGACTCGCCGCGCGACGCGGCCACTTCGCCGAAGCCATGGGCGCCCAGCAGCGGCGCCGTCGACGCGGCCGCACGCTGCGCGGCCACCTTCAACGGGTCGATCAGGTCGTAGACGACGCCGGACTGTTCGTAGGTCAGCGGGGTGCTGGGGGCAGGGGGCGATGCCGGGGTCTCGGCAGGGGTCTCAGCGCTCATGGGCCGGGATTATCGCCGGGGGCCCACCCGTAGAATGACCGCGATGTCGTACGTCGTCCTGGCCCGCAAGTACCGGCCGCGCAGCTTTGCCGAGATGGTGGGGCAGCCGCATGTCGTGCAGGCGCTGGGCAACGCGCTGGAACGCGGCCGGCTGCACCACGCCTACCTGTTCACCGGCACGCGGGGCATCGGCAAGACCACCATCAGCCGCATCCTGGCCAAGAGCCTGAACTGCACCGGGGCCGACGGGCAGGGCGGCATCACCGCCGAACCCTGCGGCGTGTGCCCGGCGTGCACGGCCATCGATGCCGACCGCTACGTGGACTACATCGAGCTCGACGCTGCCAGCAACCGCAGCATCGACGAGATCCGCGATCTCATCGAGCGTGCCGCCTACAAGCCCAGTGTCGGCCGCTTCAAGGTCTTCATGATCGACGAAGCGCACCAGCTCACCAAGGACGCCTTCAACGCCCTGCTGAAGACGCTGGAGGAGCCGCCCGAATACCTGAAGTTCGTGCTGGCCACCACCGACCCGGAGAAGATGCTGCCGACGGTGCTCAGCCGCTGCCTGCAGTTCAACCTGCGGCCAATGGCGCCGGAGACGGTGCAGGGCCACCTGGAGACCGTGCTGAACGCCGAGGGCGTGCCCTTCGAGCCGGCGGCGCTGCGCGTGCTGGGCAAGGCCGCACGCGGGTCGATGCGCGATGCGCTGTCGCTCACCGACCAGGCCATCGCCTACGGCGGCGGCCGGGTCGACGAGGCCGTGGTGCGCGGCATGCTCGGCAGCGTGGACCGCAGCCAGGCCGCGGCCCTGCTGCAGGCCCTGGCCGAGCGCGATGCCCCAGCCCTCTTGCAGGGCGTGGACGCGTTGCGCGCAGCCGGCCTGTCGGCCGCGGCCACGCTGGAGGCCATGGCGACGCTGCTGCAGCAGGCGGCAGTGGAGCAGGCCGTGCCCGGCGCACTGGACGACACCGACCCCGAAACCCCGGCCGCGCGTGCGCTGGCGGTGCAGATGCCGGCCGACGAGCTGCAGCTGCTCTACAGCATCGTCGTGCATGGGCGGCCCGAGCTGGCGCTGATGAGCGACGAATATGGCGCGCTGACGATGGTGCTGCTGCGCCTGTTCGCCTTCCCGGCGGCAGGTTCGGCGCCGCCGGCCGCGCGGCCGGCCCGCGAACAGCCGCTGCGAGCGCCGCCGCCGCCGGCGATGGCGGTGCGGCCACCCGCGCCCCTGGCTGCGGACCCGTCGCCGCCTCGGGCCGTCGATCCGGCACCCCCATCGCCGGCTCGCGTGGCCGAGCCACAGCCCCGCGCGACGCCGCCCGCCGCGCCGGCCGTGGCGGTTGCGCCGCCAGAAGCGCCGGCCGACCCGGCGCTGGGCGACCGGTGGCAGGCGCTGGTGACACAGCTCATCGATGCCGGTGCCATCACCACGCTGACGCGCGAGCTCGCCTGGCAGGCCGGCCTGGTGCGCGTGGACGGCACGCGCTGGACCCTGCAGGTGGAGCGCGAGACCCTGCGTGCCCCGGCGCTGGCCGAGCGCCTGGCCGCCGCGCTGACCGACCTGAGCGGCGGCACCATTTCGCTGACCGTGCAGCCCGGCGCGCCGGCCGACACGCCGGCGCGGCGCGAAGCGGCCGAACGCGAACGCCGCCAGCGCGAGGCCGAGGCCGTGATCCGCAACGACCCGCTGGTGCAGGACCTGCTGGCCCAGTTCCCGGGCGCCCAGCTCGTGCCCGGTTCGATCAAACCCGTCTGACCCCCTTCGAGAAAGAGGTTGCCGCCATGATGAAGAACCAGCTCGCCGGCCTGATGAAGCAGGCCCAGGCCATGCAGGAGAACCTGAAGAAGGCCCAGGAGGAACTGGCCACCATCGAGGTCGAGGGCCAGTCGGGGGCCGGCCTGGTGAAGGTGCTGATGACGTGCAAGCACGACGTCAAGCGCGTCACCATCGACCCCAGCCTGTTCGACGAGGACCGCGACATGCTGGAGGACCTGGTGGCTGCCGCCTTCAACGACGCCTTGCGCCGTGCCGAGGAGACCAGCGCCGAGAAGATGGGCAAGCTCACCGCCGGCCTGCCGATGCCCGGCGGCATGAAATTCCCGTTCTGAACCACGGGCGCCGACGGTGGCCGAGCCGGCCCTGGAGGGTCTGATCGACGCGTTGCAGCGTCTGCCCGGCGTGGGCCGCAAGTCGGCGCAGCGCATGGCCTTCCACCTGCTGCAGCACGACCGCCCCGGCGCCCAGGCCCTGGCCGGCGCGCTGCAGCATGCGGTGGACGCCATGCACCACTGCGCGCGCTGCCACACCTTCACCGAGGCCGAGGTCTGCGCCACCTGCGGCGACCCGGAGCGCGACCCGCGGCTGCTGTGCGTGGTGGAGACGCCGGCCGACCAGGCGGCGCTGGAGCGCAGCGGCAGCTACCGCGGGCACTACTACGTGCTGATGGGTCGCCTGTCGCCGCTGGACGGCATCGGCGTGGAGGCGCTGCAGGCGCGCGGGCTGCTGGCGCGCGCCACCGATGGTGACGTGCAGGAGGTCATCCTCGCCACCAGCTTCACCGCCGAAGGCGAGGCCACGGCGCATGCCTTGTCGGAGGCCCTGCGCGCGCGCGGCCTGCGCGTCACGCGGCTGGCGCGTGGCGTGCCGGCGGGCAGCGAACTGGAGTACGTGGACCTGGGCACCATCGCCTACGCGCTGGTGGATCGACGATGACGACAAGCACCCCACGCGCCTTCAGGCTCACCGCCACCATGCCTGGCACGCCGGAGGTGGATCACCCCCGCCCCGAGCGGCTGGAGCGCGGCAACCCGAAGCGCGAGACCTGGAACCTGGTGGATGCAGCGTTGCCGCCTGGGCGGCTTTACGCTGGCGTCTGGCGCTGCGAACCGGGCCGCTGGCGCATCGCGATGGGGCCGCACGAGCACGAGCTGTTCACCGTGCTGGCGGGCCGCTGCCGCATCCATGGCATCGATGGCCACGTGGTCGAGGCCGGGCCGGGCGAGGCCATCGTGCTACCGGCCGGTTTCGAAGGCTCGTTCGAAGTGCTGGAGCCGCTGACCAAGACCTACGCCATCGTCGACGCGAGCGGCTGAGCCGTCCCTGGACCAGCCCGTGCGCGGGGCTTGAATCGCGCGCGGTCAGCGTTTGGACTTCGCCGTGCGGGTCACGGGCTTGTTCGCCTGGCTGCTGCCACCACCGGCGCTGCGCGTGCTGCGCTTCTTCGGCGGCAGCATCACGACGACCTTCGTGCCCGCACGGAACCTGGCCTTCACGCCGACGTCGTTCCAGCGCGCCACGTCCGTAGCCTTGAGGCGATACCGGCGTGCCACGCCGGCCACCGAGTCTCCCTTCTTGCCGACCTTGAGCACCACGCGGCGCAGGTTGCCGGCCTCCGGCACCAGCGCGATGCTGGCGTTCTCCGCCAGATGCTCGGCCACGTCGGCCTTCTGGGCCGGTTGCCGCGGCACGACGATGGCGGAGCCGGCGCGCAGCTTCATGCGCGGCGGGATGCGGTTGATGCTGCGCAGTTCCGTCTCGCTGGCGCCGACGATGGCTGCGGCCTGGGCCGGTGTCATCGTGCGCGGCGCCACCCACACCGTCCAGCTGGCCAGTGGCCCGGGGTGGGCCTTCAGCGCGGCCTGGAAGCGCTGCGCCACGTCGTAGGGCAGCAGCACCTCCGACGTGCCCGCGGCCAGGATCACCGGCTTGGCGTGCTGCGGGTTGAAGGCGCGGAAATCGTCCTCGTCCAGGCCGGCCAGGCGTGCGGCCAGTTCGACGTCGATGTCGCGCTCGATCGGCACGGCCAGGAACGCCGGGTGGTCCTCCAGTGGCGGCAGGGTCAGGCCGAAGGCCTCGGGCCGCATCACGATGTGCTTCATCGCGAGCAGCTTAGGCACGTAGTTGCGTGTTTCCTCGGGCATGCGCAGCGCCGCGTAGTCGGTCGGCTTGCTGCGGGCGGCGTTGCGTTTCATGGCGCGCGACACGCTGCCCTGGCCCCAGTTGTAGGCGGCCAGCGCCAGGTGCCAGTCGTCGAAGCGCTGGTGCAGGGACGTCAGGTAGTCCAGCGCCGCCCGGGTGGAGGCGATCACGTCGCGCCGGTCGTCGCGCAGCAGGTTCTGCCGCAGGTCGAAGGCGCGCCCGGTGGCGGGCACGAACTGCCACATGCCTTCGGCGGCGGCGCTGGAGCGCGCCTGCGGATTGAAGGCGCTCTCGATGAAGGGCAGCAGCGCCAGTTCCATCGGCAGCCCGCGGGCCTCGACCTCGTCGACGATGTGGAACAGGTAGCGCCCGCCGCGCTCCATCATTCGCGCCACATAGGCGGGCCGGGCCGCGTAGTAGGCCTCCCACTTGGCCACGCGCGGGTCGTCCAGGTCGGGCATGGCCATGCCCTGGCGCACGCGCAACCACAGGTCGGTGGGGATGCTCAGCGGTTCCTGCAGCGGTGCAGCGGCGACGTCCACGGGTTTCGGGTGCACCACCGCGGGAGCGGGCGACGCCGCGGGCGGCGCCACCAGCACCGGCGGCATGTCGTCCGCCGCGGCGACCGCGGGCGACGGGGGCGGCGCGGCGGCGGGCAGGCCGGCACAGCCAGCCAGCACGGTGAACGCGGCCAGCAACGACAGCGTGGCAAGCAGGCGCGTGCGGCTCATCGGAAGCCGTCCTTCCAGCGCCGCAGCGCACCGAAGACGGCCGGGCCGCTGTCGTCGACGGCGCCATGCGCACGTGCGGCGGCGATCACGCCCGGCTCGGCGCAGCGCAGGAAGGGGTTGATGGCGCGTTCGGTCGACAACTGCGACGGCAGGGTGGGGCGGCCGGCCGCCCGTTCGGCCTCGCACCAAGCCTGGTGGGTCTGGCGTGCCGCGTTGCCGGGTTCGACCGCGGCGGCGAAACGCAGGTTCGACAGCGTGTACTCGTGCGTGCAGCACACCCGGGTGTCGCCGGGCAGGGCGGCCAGCCGCTGCAGCGAATGGTGGAACTGGGCCGGCGTGCCCTCGAACATGCGGCCGCAGCCGGCGGAGAACAGCGTGTCGCCACAGAACAGCAGCGGCGCCTGGGTGGCGCCGCGCTCGGCGTAGGCGATGTGGCCGGCGGTGTGGCCGGGCACCTCGATCACTTCGAACGTGCGGCCCAGCACCTCCAGGGTGTCGCCGTCGGCCAACGGCACGTGGGGCTCCGGGGTACGTTCACCCGCAGGCGCCCAGACCGGGCCCTTCAAATGCGGGCGCAGGGCATCTACGCCGCCCACGTGATCGGCATGGTGGTGGGTCACTAGAATGCCGACGAGCGTGAGCCCGTGGGCCTGCAGCGCCGCGAGCACCGGGCCTTCGTCGCCCGGATCGACCACCACGGCCTCGCGGCCGTCGTGCAGCATCCAGATGTAGTTGTCGTCGAACGCCGGCAGCGGAAGCAGGGTCATGTCGCAGTTGATGACGCGCGAAGCGCAGATTGTAGAGTTGGGCGCGTGGCTGCAGAGCCCGCCCGGCCGCTATCTGCTGGCCTGGGAGCAGGACCGCCTGGACCACGACGTGGCCGACGCGTTCGGCTTCCACGCGCTGCAGCTGGGCATGCCGGAGCTCGACGGCCTGCGTGCCAACCGCATGCCGCACCGCTGGGTGGCCAGCGACGTGCTCTCCACACCCGAGCCGCTGCCGGCGCCGCCGCCGGCAGACGGCATCTCGACGACCCAGCTCGAC
Organism: Rubrivivax albus; assembly: GCF_004016515.1. GTDB lineage: Bacteria > Pseudomonadota > Gammaproteobacteria > Burkholderiales > Burkholderiaceae_C > Rubrivivax > Rubrivivax albus. The sequence continues at coordinate 71,284 of NZ_SACT01000005.1, read as the reverse complement.
GGCGACCGCGTGCACCTGCGCAGCGAGTTCGACGCGCTGCCGTTCCCGGCCGGGAGCCTCGATCTGGTGGTGCTGCCGCACAGCCTGGAACTGGCGCGCGACCCGCACCTGACGCTGCGCGAAGTCGAGCGCGTGCTGATGCCCGAAGGCCGGCTGCTGATCACCGGCTTCAACCCGGCCAGCCTGTGGGGCCTGCGCCAGCGCGTCGCCCGGCTGCGTGGCGCCCACGACCTGTTCATGCCGCGCGCCGGCGACTTCATCGGCTACTGGCGGTTGCGCGACTGGCTGCGTCTGCTGGGTTTCGAGGTCGAGGTCGGACGCTTCGGCTGCTGGCGGCCGCCCTGCGAAACCGAGCGCTGGCTGCAGCGCTATGCGTGGATGGACCCCATCGGCGACCGCTGGTGGCCGGTGCTGGGGGCGGTGTACTACCTGCACGCTGTCAAGCGCGTGCGCGGCATGCGGCTGGTGGGACTGGCCAAGCGCGACCTGCGCACCAGCCGCCAGGCGCAGCGGGCCGTGGCACAGCGGCGCCCGGCGGCGGCCACGCAGAAGACCGATGTCTGAACGAAAGAACGACGAAGGATGAGCGAGATCGAAATCTGGACCGACGGCGCCTGCAAGGGCAATCCGGGGCCTGGTGGCTGGGGGGCGTGGCTGAAGTCCGGCCCGCACGAGCGCGAGCTCTGGGGCGGCGAGCCGCTGACCACGAACAACCGCATGGAGCTGATCGCCGTCATCGAGGCACTGTCGGCGCTGAAGCAGCCCAGCCGGGTGACGCTGCACACGGACAGTGCCTACGTGAAGAACGGCATCACCACCTGGATCCACGGCTGGAAGGCCAAGGGATGGCTGACGGCCGACCGCAAGCCGGTGAAGAACCAGGACCTGTGGCAGCGCCTGGACGCGCTGCGGCTGCAGCACAAGGTGGACTGGCGCTGGGTCAAGGGGCACGCCGGGGACCCGGGCAACGAGCGCGCCGACGCGCTGGCCAACCGCGGCGTGGCCTCCGCTGGCGCGCGCTGACGCCGTCGCCGCAAGCCCCGGTACCGGCACGCAGGCCGCCGACCGGCTACAGTGGCGGATTGCCCAGGAAGCGCCCATGAACAAGAGCTTGAAGACCGGGATCGCCGTGATCGCGCTGGCCGGCGCCGGTGTGCTGGCGTGGTGGGTGCAGCGCCCGGCACCGCTGGCCGGCGGTGATGCCCGCAACGTGGCCGCTGGCGGCCCGCCCGCCGCCAAGGCGCCGGGCGGGGGTGTGCCCGGGGGGCGTGGCGGGCCGGCGGGTGTCGAGGTCGGCCGGGTCGAGGCCCTGCGCATCGTCGACGCGGCCGAGGCCGTGGGTTCGCTGCAGTCGCGCCAGGCGGTCACGCTGCGGCCGGAGGTCAGCGGCCGGGTGGCGGCGCTGGGCTTCACCGACGGCGCCCGCGTGCGCCGAGGCCAGCTGCTGGTGCAGCTGGACGACACGCTGCAGCGCGCGCAGCTGCAGCAGGCGCAGGCGCAGGCGGCCATCGCCCGCACGCAGCTGGCCCGCAACCGCGAACTCGTGGCGCAGGGCTTCGTCAGCCAGAGTGCCGTGGACCAGAGCGAGGCGGGTCTGGAGGTGGCCATGGCCCAGGTGGCGCTGGCGCAGGCCCAGCTGGCCCGGCTGCGGGTGCTCGCGCCCTTCGACGGCCAGGCCGGGATCCGGCAGGTCAACGTGGGCGACTACGTCAAGGACGGCGCCGACATCGTCACCCTGGTCGATGCCAGCCAGGTCTGGGTGGATTACCGGCTGCCGGAACGCTACGCCGCGCGCGTGCGACCGGGCCAGACCGTCGACGTGGCGCTCGACGCGCTGCCCGACCGGCGCTTCGCCGGCCGCGTGGAAGCCGTCGAGGCGCGGGTCGAGGCCGACGGCCGTGCGTTGCTGGTGCGTGCGCGGCTGGACAACCGCGACGGCCTGCTGACCCCGGGCATGTTCGCCCGCACGCGCACCGAGTTCGGCGTGCGCGAGCAGGCGCTGGTGGTGCCCGAGGAGGCCCTGGTGCCCGAAGGTGGCAAGCAGTACATCCTGCGCGTGGTCGACACCGACCAGGGGCCGATGGCCGAGCGCCTGGAAGCCCAGCTGGGCATGCGCGTGCCGGGCAAGGTCGAGGTGCTCCAGGGCCTCGCCGCGGGCGACCGGGTGGTCACGGCCGGCCAGGCGCGACTGATGCGGGGCAAGGGCGATCGCCAGCCGGTGCGCATCATCGAGCTCGGCGCGGCCCCGGCCAAGGCCGGTGGTGGTGGCGCGGGTGGCGCGGGCGGTGCGCCCGCACCCGCGCGGGCCGGCAGCGCAGCCCGCCCGGCGCCGTGATCCGGCAGACCCCGGGAGTCGGACCATGAAACTGTCGGAAACCTCGGTGCGCCGGCCGGTGCTGGCCAGCGTGATGTCGCTGCTGGTGCTGCTGGTCGGTCTGGTGTCGTTCCAGCAGCTCAGCGTGCGCGAGTACCCGCGCATCGACGAGCCGCTGGTCAACGTCTCCACGCGGCTGCAGGGGGCCTCGTCGGAGGTCATCGAGTCGCAGGTGACCAAGCCGCTTGAGGATTCCATCGCCGGCATCGACGGCGTGGACATCCTGACCTCGATCTCCCGCACCGAGCAGAGCCAGATCACGGTGCGCTTCAAGCTCAGCAAGGACCCGGACACCGCCGCCGCCGAGGTGCGCGACCGCGTCTCGCGCGTGCGCGGCCGGCTGCCCGATGCGGCCGACGAGCCCGTGATCGCCAAGGTGGAGGCCGACGCGACGCCGGTGCTGTGGCTGGCCTACGTCAGCGAGACCATCGACCCGCTGGAACTCACCGACATCATCAACCGCGTCGTCAAGCCGCGCCTGCAGACGGTGCCCGGCGTGGCCGACGTGCAGATCGGTGGCGCGCGCCAGCGCGCGATGCGCATCTGGGTCGATCCCGACAAGCTCGCCGCCTACCGGCTGACGGTGCAGGACGTCGAGGACGCGCTGCGCCGCCAGAACCTGGAGGTGCCGGCCGGCCGCATCGAGAGCCAGCAGCGCGAGTTCAGCGTCACCGCCCGTACCGACCTCAACACGGTGGCGCAGTTCGAGCAGGTGGCGCTGCGCACCATCAATGGCTACACCGTTCGCCTGCGCGACGTGGCCCGCGTGGCCGAGGCGGCGGCCAACGAACGCTCGCGCGTGCGCCTGAACGGCGTGCCGTCGATGAGCACCGGCATCATCCGCAACGCCACCGCCAACCCGCTGGACGTGGCCGACGGCGTGCGCAAGGTGCTGCCGCAGATCCAGCGCGACCTGCCGCCGTCGGTCACCGTGGTGCAGGCCACCGACCTGTCGGTGTTCATTGACCGCTCGATCAAGGCTGTCTACACCACGGTGGCCGAGGCCGTGGTGCTGGTGGCGCTGGTGGTCTTCGTCTTCCTGCGCACGATGCGGGCGTCGGTGATCCCGCTGGTGACGATTCCCGTGAGCCTGGTAGGTGCCTTCGCGCTTATCGCCGCCTTCGGCTTCACGATCAACACGCTGACGCTGCTGGCCCTGGTGCTGGCCATCGGCCTGGTGGTGGACGACGCCATCGTCGTGCTGGAGAACATCTACCGCCACATCGAGGACGGGCTCACGCCGTTCCAGGCGGCGCTCAAGGGCATCCGCGAGATCAGCTTCGCCGTGGTGGCGATGACGCTGACGCTGGCTGCGGTGTTCGCGCCGCTGGCCTTCACCCCGGGGCGCACAGGGCGCCTGTTCAGCGAGTTCGCGCTGACGCTGGCCGGCGCGGTGCTGGTCTCGGGCTTCGTGGCCCTGACGCTGACGCCGATGATGTGCAGCAAGCTGCTGCGCCACAACCCCAAGCCCGGCGCGTTCGACCGCGGCATGGAACGCCTGCTCGACGGCCTGGGTGGTGCCTACGAACGCGTGCTGCGCCTGTCGCTGCGGGCGCGCTGGATCGCGCTGGGCATCATGGTGGCGGCGGCTGGCGGCAGCTGGTGGCTGTTCAGCACCGCCAAGAGCGAACTGGCGCCCTACGAGGACCGCGGCGTGATCGCGATGCCGGTGCGCGCGCCCGATGGGGCGACGCTGGAATACACCGCGCGCTACCTCGACGCGATCGAGGACATCACCAGCCAGTACGCCGAGTTCGACCGCCGCTTCACCTTCGTCGGCGGCGGCGGCGTCTCCAGCGCCTTCGGCGTGCTGCGCACCGTGGACTGGGCCGAACGCGACCGCACCACGCGCGAACTGGCGCAGCAGCTGCTGCCCAAGCTGCTGGCGCTGCCCGGGGTCAGCGTGTTCCCGTCCACGCCGCCCAGCCTGGGCCAGAGCTTCCGCTCGGTGCCGGTCAACGTGGTGCTGGTGGCCAACGACAGCTACGAGAACATGGCCGCCAACGCCCAGCGCATGCTCGCCGAGATGCGCACCAATCCCGGCCTGGTGCAGCCGGACATCGACCTGCAGCTCAACAAGCCCGAGATCTTCATGGACGTCGACCGCGCCCGCGCGGCCGACCTGGGCGTGTCGGTCGACGCCGTGGCGCGCACGGTGGAGACCATGCTGGGCGGCCGCGTGGTCACGCGCTACAAGCGCGACGCCGACCAGTTCGACGTGCTGGTGCAGACCGATGCGCGCGAGCGCACCCGGCCGGAGGACATCGAGCGCCTGTTCGTGCGCGGGCGCGGCGACGTGATGGTGCCGCTGTCTCAGTTGGTGAAGGTGCGCGAGGCGGTGAGCCCGCGCGAGCTGAATCACTTCAACCAGCGGCGTTCGGTCACGATCACGGCCAACCTGACGCCGACCTATGCGCTCAGCGATGCGCTGGCCTACATGGACGAACTGGCCGCGCGCGTGCTGCCGCCCGGGTATGCCACCGAGCTCAACGGCGTCAGCCGCGAGTACCGGGATTCGTCCGGTTCGCTGGGCCTGGTGTTCGTGCTGGCACTGCTGTTCATCTACCTGGTGCTGGCGGCGCAGTTCGAGAGCTTCATCGACCCGTTCACCATCCTGCTGGCGGTGCCGCTGTCGATGGTCGGCGCGCTGGGGGCCATGCACCTCACCGAAGGCACGCTGAACGTGTACTCGCAGATCGGCCTGATCACGCTGATCGGCCTGATCGCCAAGCACGGCATCCTGATCGTGGAGTTCAGCAACCAACTGCGCCAGCAGGGTCTGGCGCTGACCGATGCCGTGGTCAAGGCCTCGGGCATGCGGCTGCGGCCGATCCTGATGACCACCGGCGCCATGGTGCTCGGCGCGCTGCCGCTGGCGCTGTCCACCGGCGCCGGCGCCGAGAGCCGGCAGCAGATCGGCTGGGTGATTGTCGGTGGCATGAGCGTGGGCACGCTGCTGACGATCTTCGTCGTGCCGGCGGTCTACACGCTGCTCGCACGCAAGGGCATCCCGGGGGAGATCACCACGCCGGAGGAGGGCGTGGGGCAGGCGGCCTGACCGCTGTTGACCCTCTCTCCATGGGCTCGCAGAGCTCACCCGGTTCACAAGGCGAGGAACGGTCCGCAGGGACCGTTCCTCGTCCTGGCTCATCCACGGCTTCGCAGAGCTCAGCCGGTTCGTGAGGCGTGAAACGGTCCGCAGGGACCGTTTCACGTCCACACTCACCCACCGATGTAGTGCATCTCCACACGGCGCTCGCCCGAGCCCGTGTCGGCCGCCATGCTGCCGCGCAATTCCGAGTAGCGGTCATCGCGCCGGCCCCAGATGTCGCCGATGACGGCGGCGATCTGATCCTCTCCTGCGCCGCCGCGCAGCAGGGCACGGAGATCGTGGCCGCGGCTGGCAAACAGGCACAGGAACAGCTTGCCCTCGGTGGACAGGCGGGCGCGGTTGCAGTCGCGGCAGAAAGCCTGGGTGACGCTGGAGATCACGCCGATCTCGCCACCGCCGTCGGTGTAGCGCCAGCGCTCGGCCGTCTCGCCCGGCGCGTTGGGGTCCAGCGGCTCGAGCGGGAAGGCCTCGCCCAGGCGCTGCACCACGTCGGCCGACGGCAGCACCTCGTCCATGCGCCAGCCGTTGGTGGCACCGACGTCCATGAACTCGATGAAGCGCAGCACCACGCCCGGGCCGTAGCGGTCACGCACCAGGCGCGCCAGCGGCACGATCTCGTGGTCGTTCGTGCCCTTGCGCACCACCATGTTGACCTTGATCGGTGCCAGGCCCACGCTCTGCGCGGCGTCGATGCCGGCCAGTACGTCGGCCACCGGGAAGTCGACGTCGTTCATCTGCCGGAAGATGGCATCGTCCAGCGCATCCAGGCTCACCGTCACGCGCTGCAGGCCGGCGTCCTTGAGCGCCTGCGCCTTGCGCGCCAGCAGCGAGCCGTTGGTGGTGAGCGTGATGTCCAGCGGTGCACCGTCGGGCGTGCGCAGTTCGGCCAGCATGCCGATCAGGGTCTCCAGGCCCTTGCGCAGCAACGGCTCGCCGCCGGTCAGGCGCAGCTTCTGCACGCCGTGGGCCACGAACAGGCGGGCCAGCCGCGTGATCTCCTCGAAGCTCAGCAGCGAGGTCTGCGGCAGGAAGCGGTAGGTCTTGTCGAAGACCTCCTTGGGCATGCAGTAGCTGCAGCGGAAGTTGCAGCGGTCGGTGACCGAGATGCGCAGGTCGCGCAGCGGCCGGCCCAGCGTGTCGGACAGCAGACCCTGCGGTGCCGCGATGCGGTCGGGGATGCGCGGCACCTGCGCCGCCACGCGGGTGTCGACCAGGGGAATGATGTTCTCGCCCATGCCCGGATTGTGCCCGGGCGGCTCAAGACCCTGACGTGGGGGTGACCCGGCGGGCACCGTCGAAGCGCCTGGACCAGTAGGGCGTGTCCATGCGCTCCACGCGCACCTGCTGCCCGCTGCGCGGCGCGTGGACGAAGCGGCCGTCGCCGATGTAGATGCCCACGTGCGAGAAGGCGCGCTTGAGGGTGTTGAAGAACACCAGGTCGCCGGGTTTCAGGGCCTGGCGGGACACCGGCGGCAGGCCGGCCTGCTGCGCCTGCTCGGCCGAGCGGCGTGGCAGCGTGATGCCCAGCACCGACGAGACCACGTGCCGTGTGAAGCCGCTGCAGTCGAAGCCTTCGCTGGCGCTGTCGCCGCCGCGGTGGTAGCGCACGTCCAGGAAGTTCAGTGCCGCGATCACCAGATCTCCTGCGTGATCGGCAGGTGAAGGGGCAGCAAATGGGGCAGGCGCCTCGGCCGCCGCCGGCCACACGCCGCGCTCCGCCAGCAGCGCACCCAGCGCATCGTCGGCCTCCTGGGCGACGCAGGGCAGGGCCAGGCCGGCGGCCAGCAGCAGGGGGAGCAGTCGGGGCATCGACACGGCGCGCACAATAGTTGCGCCGACGGCGGGCTGTCAATCGACGCCATGCCGGTTCCCTGGTTTCCGAGACAAGAGAGGTTCCCCATGTTCCAGGCCTTGCTGCTGGAGAAGGGCGATGCGGGCTTCGCCTGCACGCTGACCGACGTCGATGAATCGCGCCTGCCCGGCCCCGACCGTGCCGACGTGCTGGTGCAGCCCGCGTACTCGACCATCAATTTCAAGGACGCGCTGGCGCTGACCAACAAGTCGCCCGTGGTGCGCGCCTGGCCGATGGTGCCGGGCATCGATGGCGCGGGGACGGTGCTGGAGAGTACGCACCCGGACTGGCAGCCCGGCGACCGTTTCGTGCACAACGGCTGGGGCGTGGGGGAGACGCACTGGGGCTGCCTGGCCCAGCGCGCGCGCCTGAAGGGCGACTGGCTGGTGAAGCTGCCCTCGGCCTTCAGCCCCCGCCAGGCCATGGCCATCGGCACTGCCGGCTACACCGCGATGCTGTGCGTGATGGCGCTGGAGCGCCACGGCCTGCAGCCCGGCGACGGCGAGGTGCTGGTCACCGGCGCCACCGGCGGCGTCGGCAGCGTGGCCATCGCTTTGCTGGCGAAGCTGGGCTTTCGCGTGGTGGCCGCCAGCGGCAAACCACAGGAGGCCGACTACCTGATTGGTCTGGGCGCCGCTACCGTGGTCGACCGCGCCGAGTTCGCCGCCGCCGGCAAACCGCTGCAGAAGGAACGCTGGGCCGGTGTGGTCGACGCGTTGGGCAGCCACACGCTGGCCAACGCGCTGGCGCAGACCCGCTATGGCGGTGTGGTGGCCGCGTGCGGGCTTGCGCAGGGCATGGACCTGCCGGCCTCGGTGGCGTCCTTCATCCTGCGTGGTGTCACGCTGGCCGGCATCGACAGCGTGATGGCACCCCGTGCGCTGCGCCAGCAGGCCTGGGACCGGCTGGCCCAGGACCTCGATCCGGCGCGGCTGGAGGCCATGACCACCGAAATCGGACTGGCCGACGCGCCGGCCTGGGCCGAGCGCCTGATGGCCGGCCAGGTGCGTGGCCGCTGCGTGGTGCGCGTGGGCTGAAACCCGCCACTGCGGGTCGACTATGGCCGGCGGAGGGTGCGGTGACGAGCCTTGCGTTCGATCAAGGACAGACCGACTCACGCGCGGCGCCGGTGTCCAGCGTCAGCGCCCTGCAAGCGGGCCATCCATAATTATTAATTCAGAATCGTCTGCCAGTCGTGCCCGCCCTTGGGCACGGGTGGTGGGTTGCACTGGAGGAGACCTGCATGTCCTACGCCGACTTCTATCGCCGTTCCATCGAGGACCGGGACGCCTTCTGGGCCGAACAGGCCGCCCTCATCGACTGGCAGACCCCGTTCACCCAGGTCTGCGACCACAGCCAGCCGCCGTTCGCGCGCTGGTTCGTGGGCGGCACCACCAACCTGTGCCACAACGCGGTAGACCGGCACGCCGCCACGCACCCGGAGCGCAACGCGCTGATCTTCGTCTCCACCGAAACGAACCAGGAGCGCATCTACAGCTTCGCCGAACTGCAGGCCGAGGTCGAGCGCATGGCCGCCATGCTGCAGGGCCTGGGCGTCAAGCAAGGCGACCGCGTGCTGGTCTACATGCCGATGATCCCGGAGGCCGCGTTCGCGATGCTGGCCTGCACGCGCATCGGCGCGTTGCACTCGGTGGTCTTCGGCGGCTTCGCCAGCCACAGCCTGGCCAGCCGCATCGACGATGCCGAACCCGCCGTCATCGTCAGTGCCGACGCCGGCAGCCGCGGTGGCAAGGTCGTGCCCTACAAGGGCCTGCTGGACGAAGCCATTCGCCTGGCCACGCACAAGCCGGCGAAGGTGCTGATGGTCAACCGCGGCCTGGCGGAGATGCCGATGACCGTCGGTCGCGACGAGGACTACGCCGCCTTGCGTGAACAGCACCTGGACGCCCGCGTGCCCTGCACCTGGGTCGCGGCTGACCACCCGAGCTACACGCTCTACACCAGCGGCACCACGGGCAAGCCCAAGGGCGTGCAGCGCGACACCGGCGGCTACGCGGTGGCGCTGGCCGCGAGCATGAAGCACATCTTCCTGGGCAACCCGGGCGAGACCTACTTCAGCACCAGCGACATCGGCTGGGTCGTGGGCCACAGCTACATCGTCTACGGCCCGCTGATCGCCGGCATGGCCACCATCATGTACGAGGGCCTGCCGACGCGGCCCGACGCCGCCGTCTGGTGGAGCCTGGTCGAGAAGTACAAGGTCACCTCGATGTTCAGCGCGCCCACCGCCGTGCGCGTGCTGAAGAAGCAGGACCCGGCGGCGCTGAAGCAGCACGACCTGTCCAGCCTGCGGGCGCTGTTCCTGGCCGGCGAGCCGCTGGACGAGCCCACGGCGCAGTGGATCGCCGAGGCCCTGGGCCGGCCCATCATCGACAACTACTGGCAGACCGAGACCGGCTGGCCCATCCTGACCATCTGCAACGGCGTGGAGAGGGCGCCCAGCAAGTTCGGCAGCCCGGGCAAGGCGGTCTACGGCTACGACGTCAAGCTCTTCGACGAGAACACCGGCGAGGAACTCACCGGCGCCCACCAGAAGGGTGTGCTGGCCATCGAGGGCCCGCTGCCCCCGGGCTGCCTGCAGACCGTCTGGCGCGACGACGACCGCTTCGTGAAGACCTACTGGAGCAGCATCCCCGGCCGGCAGGTCTACAGCACCTTCGACTGGGCGATCCGCGACGACGACGGCTACTACTTCATCCTCGGCCGCACCGACGACGTGATCAACGTGGCCGGCCACCGCCTGGGCACGCGCGAAATCGAGGAAAGCATCGCCAGCCATCCCAACGTCGCCGAGGTGGCCGTGGTGGGCGTGGCCGACAACCTCAAGGGCCAGGTGGCGATGGCCTTTGCGGTGCTGAAGGACACCACGGCGCTGACCGACGCCAACGCGGCGCTGAAGCTCGAAGGCGAGATCATGAAGGTGGTCGATGGCCAGCTCGGGGCGGTGGCGCGGCCGGCGCGTGTGCGCTTCGTGACCGTGCTGCCCAAGACGCGCAGCGGCAAGCTGCTGCGGCGGGCGATCCAGGCGGTCTGCGAAAGCCGTGACCCCGGCGACCTGACGACCATCGAGGACCCGACGGCACTCCAGCAGATCAAGGACCTGGTCGGCGGCTGAACCTCGTGCCATCGGGGGCCCCCGCCGGTGGGGCCCCGTGCTGGCGATGGTCGCGTGGCGGCGGCGGAGGGAGACTGCCTGCATCGTTTTGCAGGAGCCGACCATGTCGTTGGATCGTCGCCGTTGTCTGCAGTGCCTGGCCGGACTGGGCCTGGGCATGCACGGACTCGTTGTGGCCGGCGGCGCACCGCGCGCGTCGTTGATGGAGGCGCGGGACGCGCCTGACGACGTCGACCCGCGAGGCTGGCTGGTCAGCGAAAAGCTCGATGGCGTGCGCGCGGTCTGGGACGGGCAGGCGCTGCGGTTTCGAAGCGGCGCTCCCATCGTGGCGCCTGGGTGGTTCACCGCTGCGCTGCCGGCCACTCCGCTCGACGGCGAACTCTGGGCCGGCCGCGGCCGGTTCGAAACCCTCGTGAGCACGGTGCGCCGGCAAACGCCCGACGACGCGGCGTGGGACGACGTGCGCTACCAGCTGTTCGACCGGCCCGGTGCGCCCGACCCGTTCGCCGCGCGCGCCGCGCAGCTCCGCGACCTCGTGTCGCAGGCCGGCGTGTCGCACCTGCAGGCGGTGGCGCAGATGACGCTGGAAAGCCCGGCCGCGCTGCAACGGCAGCTGGGGCGCGTGGTGGCCCAAGGCGGTGAGGGTCTGATGCTGCACCGAGCCACCGCGCACTGGCGCCCGGGTCGCAGTGGGGATCTGCTCAAGCTCAAGCCGCTGGCCGATGCCGAGGCCGTCGTGCTGGGGTACGAGCCCGGGCGGGGGCGGCATGCGGGGCGCCTGGGCGCCCTGGCCGTGCAGGCGCCCGATGGCCGACGGTTTCGGCTGGGCACTGGCCTCAGCGACGCCGAGCGGGATGCGCCACCCCCGGTGGGCGCCGTCGTCACCTACACCTATCGCGGCCTCACCGAGGCTGGCCTGCCGCGCTTCGCCAGTTTCCTGCGCGTGCGCCGCGTGCCCTGAGGCCCGGTCAGGGTAGGGCGTCCTGGCTCAGCAGAACCAGCCGCTGGGCCGTGCGGTGGGCCGGGTGCTGGATCCCGTCGCGCAGGGCCACCTGGCCGGTGGTGCCGGGCTCGAGCACCGCGTGGTCGAGCGGCTCCGTGCCCGCCCAGGGCAGGGCTGCCACCTGCGTGAACGTGGCCGCCTCGAAGACCAGCACGGCACGGGTGGTTCCGAAGTCGTCGTTCAGGCAGGCGATGCGCGTGGCGGAGAGCCCGCGGCAGTAGCGTGCCCCCGCGAGCGTGCCTCGCGCCGACAGGTCCGTGCCATGGGCACGGTTGCCGAAGACCAGAAGGTTGCCGATGCGGTCCAGGGCGCTGATGTAGAAGCCACCGCCGGCGTTCACGACGGTCTCTTCCACCAGGCCATCCGACTGCACGGCCAGCTGCCGCAGCCCGAACTCCGTGGTCTCGTTGTTGAAGCCGAAGACGCGCGTGCCGGTGGCGTCGAAGGCGACCAGATTCGAGCCCGTGTGGTCCTGCGTCATCCGTGGCTGGAGCTCACCTTGGCGCAACAGCACCACACCCGCGTGTTTGGGCGAGATGCCCGGTCGCATGAGCGAGATCGCCACGGTGTCCGCCTCGATCGGTGACGGCGCGATCGACTCGGCCAGCAACTGGCCGTAGAACGGCACCACGGGCAGGCGGTGGCGTGCCACCTCGGTCATGCCCGGCAGGCGCAGTTGCAGGAGTTCGCCGCTGCCGTCGAGCGCGACGAAGAGCGATTGCCCGTCCGCCGAAAGCGCCATCGCGCCGGGCGAGGAGCCCACGGGTGCCGACAGCGTCACCTCACCGGTGTCGGGGGCGATCGTCGCGATCCGGTTGCCGCGAGTGGGATCGGTGGCCGGCACGCTCGCGTAGTACACACCGCGGGCGCGGTCGGCCACGACGTCCTCGTTCGGCAGCGGCACCACGCGGGTGACCGGGAAACGCCCACTCGTGAACGGGTCGACCCCATCGACCGTGACGGACCTCAGTGTCCAGACCTCGCTCTCGCTGGCGCTGCCATCATTGGCGCTGTAGGTGGACTCGATGCGCACGGGGCCCACGCCTTCGACGAGCCACTCGGTCTGCTGGAAGTCGATCGTCAGATCGACGTAGCGCGTGTAGTCGGACGGCAGCAGGGTCAGCGTCACCGTCGTGCGCACGCGAAGGGCCAGCACGGGACCGCCCGGGCTGGCCACCATCTCCTGGCCGAAGACGTACTGCACGACCGAGACATCGACGCCGTCGTCGACGCCGTCACCGTCGAGGTCCTCGCCGAGGCTGCCGCGGCGGGACTGGACGGCCGGCATGGACGTGGCCGTGAAACGCACCGGGTACAGCAGCAGGCTGCTCAGCACCTCGGCGGTGGCCGGTGGCAGGTCCAGCGCCTGCTGGCCATCGAACTCCCAGCCTCGGGTCGTCCAGCGGTAATCGGTCGTGGTGGTCGTGCCGTCGGCGACCTCCGTCACCGTCGACCGCCCGGCTGCACCTGGCGTCGACGTGATCACGGCGTCGCCCAGGCGCGTGCCGGAGTCCGCCTGTCGTTCGTACACCCAGCGGCCGACCTGGGCGAAGGGCAGGTACTCGCGGCCGCCGGTGGGCAGCAGGTCACCAGTCGGGAAGCTCTCGGTGCGGGACGCCGCCGGAGGCGGGCGCGTGTCGGCCGCCGGTGGCGTGTCGCCACCGCCACCACCACCGCAGCCTGCCACCAGCCACGCGCAGGCGACCATCGCGCCGAGGCGGCGCCATGCAGACTCGTTCATGCGGACTCCCTGCGGCCGTTCGGCGGCCGCGATCTTTTCTTCTTCAGCGGTTTGGACGCTACGGCACTAGAGGACGTCGCTGGCGTAGTCCGCCAACCGCGAGCGTTCACCGCGCGCCAGCGTGACGTGCCCACCGTGGGGCCAGCCCTTGAAGCGGTCCACGGCATAGGTCATGCCGCTCGAGCCCTCGGTGAGGTACGGCGTGTCGATCTGCGCCAGGTTGCCCATGCAGATGATCTTGGTGCCGGGGCCGGCGCGCGTGATCAGCGTCTTCATCTGCTTGGGCGTCAGGTTCTGCGCCTCGTCGATGATCACGTACTTGTTCAGGAAGGTGCGCCCGCGCATGAAGTTCATGCTCTTGATCTTGATCTTGGCGCGGACCAGGTCGTTGGTGGCGGCACGGCCCCATTCGCCGGCGCTGCCGTCGGTGCGTGCCAGGACCTCGAGGTTGTCGTCCAGCGCGCCCATCCAGGGGCCCATCTTCTCCTGTTCGTCGCCGGGCAGGAAGCCGATGTCCTCGCCCACCGGCACCGTCACGCGGGTGACGATGATCTCGCTGTAGCGGCGCTCGTCGAGCACCTGCGCCAGCCCGGCGGCCAGCGTCATCAGGGTCTTGCCGGTGCCGGCGGTGCCGGCGAGCGTGACGAAGTCGCACTCCGGGTCCATCAGCAGGTTGAGGGCGAAGTTCTGTTCGCGGTTGCGGGCCGTCACGCCCCAGACGGCGTTCTTGGCGTGCGTGTGGTCGCGCAGCGTCTTCAGCACCGCGGTCTTGCCGGTGATCTCGGCCACGCGGGCGTACAGCGGCGCCGCCCCCGGGGTCTCGAGGTAGACGAACTGGTTGACCAGCAGTGCCGGCACCAGCGGGCCGCTGATGCGGTAGAAGGTGTGGCCGCCCTGCTGCCAGCTCTCCATCGTCTTGCCGTGGCGCTCCCAGAAGTCCGCCGGCAGCGGCAGCACGCCGGTGTACAGCAGGTCGCCGTCCTCCAGCGTCTTGTCGTTGTAGTAGTCCTCGGCGGCCAAGCCCAGCGCACGCGCCTTCACGCGCATGTTGATGTCCTTGGACACCAGCACCACCTCGCGCTGCGGCTGCTGCTCGCGCAGGCTCTGGACCACGCCCAGGATCTGGTTGTCGGCCTTGCCCTGCGGCAGGCCCTCGGGCAGCTTCACGTCCAGCAGCGTGGTCTGGAAGAACAGCTTGCCGCCGGCCTGCTTCTGCCCGGTCTTGGCCAGCGGGATGCCGGCCTTCGGATCCAGGCTGCCCTCGGTGGCCAGGGCATCCAGTTCACGGCTGACCTGGCGTGCATTGCGCGCCACCTCGCTCATGCCCTTCTTGTGGCCGTCGAGTTCCTCCAGCGTGATCATCGGCAGGAAGACGTCGTGCTCCTCGAAGCGGAACAGGCAGGTCGGGTCGTGCATCAGCACGTTGGTGTCGAGCACGAACAGCTTGGCCGGCCCGGTGCCGCGCTGCCGCTTCGGCGTCGCCTTGGCTACCGTTGCCGGCGCAGGGGCAGCGCGCACCGCGGTCGGTGCGGGGCGATCCAGGACAGGCGGCGCCGCGGTGACGGCCGCACGCAGTTCCGTCGGCGCCGATGCCGGCTCGGCGGGTGAGACGCTACGGGCACTGCTGCGGGCCTTGGCCCGTGGTGCGGCCTGCTTCTCGAAATCGGTGGCGGACAGCAGGGCGGCCTTGCGGGTCGGCGGCTTGGGAAGCGGCATGGGGGCGAGGATCTCCGGCGAGGCCAGGGGGTTCAGGTGGGTGTGAACAAAAAAGCCGCACGGGAGACCGTGCGGCTTGTTCGTCGGGGGCGTGCAGCGCGCGTGCTCAGCGGCATGCGGCCATCATACACAGGCGCTTGGGCCCGCGGTCGGGGTCAGCCGGCCTTCAGCGCCTTCACGGCGGCCAGCACCTCGTCCACGTGGCCAGCCACCTTGATGCCGCGCCATTCGGCACGCATCACGCCCTCGGCGTCGATCAGGAAGGTGGAGCGCTCAATGCCCTTGACCTTCTTGCCGTACATGATCTTGTTCTTGACCACGCCGAACATGTGGCACAGCTTTTCCTCGGTGTCGGCGATCAGCTCGAACGGCAGTTCGAGGTTGGCCTTGAACTTGTCGTGGCTGGCCATGTTGTCGCGCGAGACGCCGAAGATCACCGCGCCGGCCTTGACGAATTCCTTGTGCTTGTCGCGGAACTGCATGGCTTCGGTGGTGCAACCGGGCGTGGCATCCTTGGGGTAGAAGTACAGCACCACGGACTTGCCGATGTAGGCGTGCGGCGTGAACGTCACACCATTGGTGGCCTGCGCTTCGAAATCGGGGAGGGCTTTGTTGACGACGGGTGTCATGGTCATGGTGTGCTTCGCCGGCTGCGGCCTAACAGGTGATTATAAATCCAGTGTCAGGGCGGCCCGGTTCAGGCACTACCCTCCCCATCACGCCCGCGGCTCCGGGGCCAGCAGCAGCGCCGCGGCCACGGCACGGCCCTCGGCCGCGAGCACGTTGTAGGTGCGGCACGCTGCCGCGGTGTCCATGGTCTCGACGCCGATGCGGCGCTCGATCAGACCGCGCAGCCACGCCGGCTGCGGGAAACGCAGTCGTGCGCCGCTGCCGAACAGCACGACCTCCGGGGCCAGCGCAATCAGCGCGTCGAAACTCGCGGGCCCCAGGTCCTCGAACCGCGCAGCGTCCCAGTGCAGCACATCGCCGCGGTGGGGCACCAGCACGCTGTGCGTGTACGGTGTGGCGCCGACCCACACCTGCCCAGGTTCATGGCGGGTCAACACGTTGACGCCGGGCAGTGTGTCGGGCTGGAACTTCATGCGGCGATAATTCTAGTTTCGTCGCGTCTTCCCCGCTTCATGAAGCCCATTGCCAAGTCCAGCAAGCTGGCCAACGTCTGCTACGACATCCGCGGCCCGGTGCTCGACAAGGCCCGGCAGATGGAGGAAGAAGGCCACAAGATCATCAAGCTCAACATCGGCAACCTGGCCGTGTTCGGGCTCGAGCCGCCGGAAGAGATCGTCCAGGACATCATCCGCAACCTGCCGGCGGCGGCCGGCTACACCGACAGCAAGGGCCTGTTCGCGCCGCGCAAGTCGGTGGTGCACTACACGCAGGAAAAGGGCATCGCCGGCGTCACGGTGGACGATGTCTACCTGGGCAACGGCGCGTCGGAGCTGATCGTGATGGCGCTCAACGCGCTGCTCGACGACGGCGACGAGATCCTGGTGCCGGCGCCCGACTACCCGCTGTGGACGGCCGCCGTGTCGCTCTCCGGCGGCACGCCGCGCCACTACCTGTGCGACGAGGGCGCCGGCTGGGTGCCGGACCTGGACGACATCCGCTCGAAGATCACCGAGCGCACGAAGGGCATCGTCGTCATCAACCCGAACAACCCCACCGGGGCGCTGTATCCGGATGATCTGCTGCGCGACATCGTCGAACTGGCGCGCCAGCACCAGCTCATCGTCTTCGCCGACGAGATCTACGACAAGACGCTGTTCGACGGGAATCGCCACACCAGCCTGGCCGCACTGTCGGACGACGTGCTCACGGTCACCTTCAACGGCCTGAGCAAGAACTACCGCTCCTGCGGCTACCGCGCGGGCTGGATGGTGGTCTCGGGCGACAAGCGCCATGCCGGCGACTACATCGAGGGCCTGAACATGCTGGCCTCGATGCGCCTGTGCGCCAACACACCGGGGCAGCTGGCCATCCAGACGGCGCTGGGCGGCTACCAGAGCATCAACGACCTGGTCGCGCCCACCGGACGCCTGTGCAAGCAGCGCGACCTGGCCTATGAACGCCTGAGTGCGATGCCCGGCGTCAGCGTCGTCAAGCCCAAGGCGGCGCTGTACATGTTCCCCCGGTTGGACCCGAAGCTCTACCCGATCGCCGACGACCAGGACTTCGCCTACGAGCTGCTGGCCGACGAGAAGGTGCTGATCGTGCAGGGCACCGGCTTCAACTGGCCCACGCCGGACCACTTCCGCCTCGTCTTCCTGCCCAACATGGACGACCTCGACGATGCGCTCAACCGCATCGAGCGTTTCCTGGGCCACTACCGCAAACGGCACTCCGCATGAGAGACCTTCAAGTCGGCCTGATCGGCCTCGGCGTCGTCGGCACCGGCACTTTCGAGGTGCTGCGCCGCAACCAGGACGAGATCCGCCGCCGCGCCGGGCGCGGCATCGCGGTGCGCATGGTGTCGCGGCGCGACGTGGCCAAGGCGCGCGAGATCGTCGGCGACGCGGCCGAGGTGGTGGCCGACCCGATGACGGTGGCCACGCACCCGGAGATCGACATCGTCGTCGAGCTCATCGGCGGTGTCGAGCGCGCGCGAGAGCTGGTGCTGGCGGCCATCGGCGCGGGCAAGCACGTGGTCACGGCCAACAAGGCGCTGCTGGCCGTGCACGGCACCGAGATCTTCGAGGCCGCCCGTGCCAAGGGCGTGGTCGTGGCCTTCGAGGCGGCGGTAGCCGGTGGCATCCCCATCATCAAGGCGCTTCGCGAAGGCCTCACGGCCAACCGCATCGAGTGGCTGGCCGGCATCATCAACGGCACCACGAACTTCATCCTGTCGGAGATGCGGTCCAAGGGCCTGGACTTCGGCAGCGTGCTGGCCGAGGCCCAGCGCCTGGGTTATGCCGAGGCCGACCCCACCTTCGACATCGAGGGCGTGGACGCGGCGCACAAGGCCACCATCATGAGCGCGATCGCCTTCGGCGTGCCGGTGCAGTTCAGCCGCTGCCACGTGGAGGGCATCAGCAGCCTGCAGGCGGCCGACATCCGCTACGCCGAGCAGCTGGGCTACCGCATCAAGCTGCTGGGCGTGACGCGACGGCGGCAGCATGGCATCGAGCTGCGCGTGCACCCGACGCTGATCCCCGCGACGCGCCTGATCGCCAACGTCGAAGGCGCGATGAACGCCGTCGTCGTGCACGGCGACGCCGTGGGCACGACGCTGTACTACGGCAAGGGCGCTGGCGCCGAGCCCACCGCCAGTGCCGTGATCGCCGACCTGGTGGACGTGACCCGCCTGCACACCGCCGACCCCGACCACCGCGTGCCGCACCTGGCCTTCCAGCCCGGAGCGATGGCCGACACGCCCATCCTGCCGATGAGCGAGGTGGTGACCTCCTTCTACCTGCGCCTGGTCGTGGCCGACCAGGCCGGCGTCCTGGCGCGCATCACCGGCATCCTGGCGGAACACGACATCAGCATCGACGCCGTGCTGCAGCGCGAATCCGGCGAGGGCGAGCGCCAGACCGACCTCATCATCCTGACGCACGACACGGTGGAAGGCCGCATGGACGCGGCGCTGGCGCAGATGCAGGCGCTGCCGACGGTGCTGGCGCCGATCGTCAAGCTCCGGAAAGAAGAACTGAAATGAGCCCCCACGCTCGCTCGCGCTCGCTGCCCCCCGTGGGGGCGATCGACCTCCTTGGGGCGGCCCGGCGGAGGTCGATGTGAAGTACCTCAGCACACGAGGCGACACGACGCCGCGCGGCTTCTCCGACATCCTGCTCGAGGGCCTGGCGCCCGACGGCGGCCTGTACCTGCCCACGCACTACCCGCAGGTGGACGAGACCACGCTCACGCGCTGGCGTCGCCTGTCGTATGCCGACCTGGCGTTCGAGATCCTGAGCCTGTACATCGACGACATCCCCGCGGCCGACCTGAAGGCGCTGGTGCACAGGACCTACACCCGCGAGGTCTTCGGCACCGACGCCATCGTGCCGCTGCGCCGGGTGGAGGACGGCATCCACATCGAGGCCCTGTCCAACGGCCCCACGCTGGCCTTCAAGGACATGGCCATGCAACTGCTCGGGAACCTGTTCGAGTACGAACTGGCGCGCCGCGGCGAGGAGCTCAACATCCTGGGCGCCACCAGCGGCGACACCGGCAGCGCGGCCGAGTACGCCATGCGCGGCAAGCGCGGCGTGCGCGTCTTCATGCTCAGCCCCAAGGGCCGCATGAGCGCGTTCCAGCAGGCGCAGATGTTCAGCCTCCAGGACGCCAACATCCACAACCTCAGCATCGAGGGCGTGTTCGACGACTGCCAGGACATCGTCAAGGCCGTCAGCAATCACCTGGATTTCAAGCGCCGCTGGAAGATCGGCACCGTCAACTCCATCAACTGGGCGCGGCTGCTGGCGCAGGTGGTGTATTACTTCGCCGGGTATTTCCAAGCGACCTCCGGTCGCGTCCAGGCCACGCCAGAGCGGGTGAGCTTCGCGGTGCCGTCCGGCAACTTCGGCAACGTCTGCGCTGGCCACGTGGCGCGCATGATGGGGGTGCCCATCCACCGCCTGGTGGTGGCCACCAACGAGAACGACGTGCTCGACGAGTTCTTCCGCACTGGCACCTACCGCGTGCGCGGCACGGCCGAGACGCACGAGACCTCCAGCCCGTCGATGGACATCAGCAAGGCCAGCAACTTCGAGCGCTTCGTGTTCGACCTGCTCGGGCGCGACGGTGGCCGCACGAAGGCGCTGTTCGCCGATGCGATCGCCAAGGAGGGCGGCTTCACGCTGACGGCCGACGAGTTCGCCCGCGTGGCCGGCTTCGGCTTCGTCTCCGGCCGCAGCACGCACGCTGACCGCCTGGCCACCATCCGCGACGCCTGGCAGCGCTGCGGCACGATGATCGACACCCACACCGCCGACGGCTTGAAGGTGGCGCGCGAACACCTGGATGCCGGCGTGCCGATGCTCGTGCTCGAGACCGCGCTGCCGGCCAAGTTCGCCGAGACCATCCGCGAGGCCCTGGGCCGCGAGCCGGAACGCCCCGCCGGCCTGGAGGGCATCGAGGCGCTGCCCAAGCGCTTCACGGTGCTGCCGGCCGATACTGACCGTGTGAAGGCGTACATCGAATCGCACTGTGACTGAGCCCAAGCGTCCCCCCTTGATGAGCCTGGACGAGGCGCTGCAACGCCTCGTGGCCGGCGCCGCCGCGCACCGGATCGACCGCACCGAGACCGTCGGCACCTTCGACGCGCTGGGCCGCGTGCTGGCCGCCGAGGTGCGCAGCGGCCTGGACGTGCCGCCGGCCGACAACACCTCGATGGACGGCTATGCGATGCGCGCGGCCGACGTGCCGGCCGAGGGCACGGTGCTGCCCGTGAGCCAGCGCATTCCCGCCGGTGTGGTGGGCCAGCCGCTGCAGCCGGGCACCGCGGCGCGCATCTTCACCGGCGCACAGGTGCCGCCGGGCGCCGATGCCGTGGTGATGCAGGAGCAGTGCGAGGCGCTGGACGGCGCCGTGCGCGTGAACACCGTGCCGCAGAGCGGCCAGTGGATCCGCCGCCGCGGCGAGGACGTGATGCACGACGCCGTGGTGCTGACCGCCGGCACGCGCCTGACGCCGCAGGCCCTGGGCCTGGCCGCCTCGGTCGGCGCGGCGGAGCTGACCGTCTGGCGCCGCCCGCGCGTGGCCGTGTTCTCGACTGGCGACGAACTGGTGATGCCCGGCCAGCCGCTGAAGCCGGGCGCCATCTACAACTCCAACCGCTTCACGCTGCGCGGCCTGCTGCAGGCCGCGGGCTGCGAGGTGACCGACCTGGGTATCGTGCCGGACAAGCTGGAGGCCACGCGCGATGCGCTCAAGCGCGCGGCCGATGGCAACGACCTGATCCTCACCAGCGGCGGCGTGTCGGTGGGCGAGGAAGACCACCTGCGTCCGGCCGTGATGGCCGAAGGCACGCTGGACCTGTGGCAGATCGCGATGAAGCCGGGCAAGCCGCTGGCCTTCGGCACGGTGCGATCGGGGCAGGGTCAGGCGATCTTCATGGGCCTGCCCGGCAACCCGGTGTCCAGCTTCGTGACCTTCCTGCTGGCCGTGGCACCGGTGCTGCGCACACTCCAGGGCATGGATGCGGCCGGCCCGTCGGCACAACTGCTGCGCGCCGATTTCGACTGGCCCAAGCCCGACCGCCGGCGCGAGTTCCTGCGCGTGAAGCTCAATGCCGATGGCGGGCTGGACCTGTTCCCCAACCAGAGCTCCGGCGTGCTGACCAGCACGGTGTGGGCCGACGGCCTGGTGGACACGCCGGCCGGGCAGTCGATCGCGCGCGGCGACCTCGTGCGCTTCCTGCCGCTGGACGCGCTGGTGAACCGATGAAGCTGACGATCCGCTATTTCGCCGCGCTGCGCGAGGCGCTCGGCGCCAGCGAAGCGCTGGAGATCACCGACGGCGCCACCGTGGCCGACGTGCGCGCGGCCCTGGTGGCCCGCGGCGGCCGCCACGCCGAACTGCTGGCCGGCAACCGCCCCGTGCGCTGCGCGCTGAATCAGGCCATGGTGCCGGAGACCACGCCGGTGACGGATGGCGCCGAGGTGGCGTTCTTCCCGCCGGTGACGGGAGGCTGAACATGACCCAGCCCCGCGTCCGCATCCAGACCGCCGACTTCGACCTCTCCGCCGAGGTGGCGGCCTTGCGCGCGGAAGACGCCGGTGTCGGCGCCGTGGCCAGCTTCGTCGGCACCGTGCGCGACCGCAACGGCGGCACGCCCGGCGAGGTCAGCGCGATGGAGCTCGAGCACTACCCGGGCATGACCGAGGCCTCCATCGAGGCCATGATCGACGAGGCGCACCGCCGCTTCGACATCCGCGGCGCACGCGTGGTGCACCGCGTGGGACCGCTGCTGCCGCGCGACCAGATCGTGCTCGTGGTGGTCACCTCCGCCCACCGCGGCCAGGCCTTCCAGGCCTGCGAGTTCCTGATGGACTACCTGAAGACACAGGCGCCGTTCTGGAAGAAGGAGACCACGCCCGAGGGCGCACGCTGGGTGGACGCCCGCGTGGCCGACGACGCGGCACTGGCGCGCTGGGGCATCGCCTCGGACAACGCCGGGCCGACCGATCAGGGCACGGCGTCGAAGTGACGCACCAGTGACGCCAGGGCGTCGCGCAGCGTCTCCTCGTCGGCCACGCCCAAAGCCTGCAGGCGCGCCCGCTGGTGGGCGTCGGCCGCGGCGATCAGCGGCGCCACCTTGCGCAGGCCCGCCGCCGTCAGTGCCACGCGCGACCGGCGGGCATCGCCGGCGTCGGCGCGCCGTTCCACCCAGCCCTGAGCCTGCAGCCGGTCCAGCGACTTGGTCAACGTGGGCTGCTGCGCCAGCACTTCCAATGCCAGCTGGCCTACCGGCATCGGCTCCGCGTCGGACAGCGTGGCCATCACCCGCCATTCCAGCGAGTTCAGGCCCGCCGCCTTCACCTGCGGTTCGAAGCCGCGCCACAGCGCATGGCTGGCGCGCGCCAGCAGGTATGGCAGGTGGCGGTGGACGAAACGGTGGGTCATCGGTCGGGGTGCATTCGAGTCCTGTGGTCCGGGGCCATGACTTCGGGTCTGCCCGGGGCTTGCGCAAAGTCAATGAATTTTCATATATTGGAGCCGTGATGACCAGCCCTCTCACGCCCCCGGCCCTGGCACCCACCTTCGATGCGCGCCAGCTGCGCCAGACGCTGGGGCGCTTTGCCACCGGCGTGACCATCGTCACCTGCGTGGACGAAGCGGGCCAGCGCATCGGGCTGACCGCCAATTCCTTCAACGCGCTGTCGCTGGACCCGCCGCTGGTGCTGTGGTCGCTGCGCCAGGCGAGCCCCAGCGTCGCGGCCTTTCGCGAGGCCGGCCACTTCGCGATCAACGTGCTGGCGGAGTCGCAGGTGGAACTGTCGCGCCGCTTCGCGTCACCGGTGGCCGACAAGTTCGCCGAAGGCGTCTGGAGCGCCGGGCAGGGTGGTGCGCCGGTGCTCACGGGCGCCGCGGCCGTGTTCGAGTGCGCCAGCGTGCAGGCGCAGGACGCGGGCGACCACGTGCTCTTCATCGGCCGCGTCGTAGCCCTGTCCGACATCGCCACACCGCCGCTGTTGTTCCACGGCGGGCACTACCACCTGCTCGGCGAGATCCTGTGAGGCCCCGATGAGACTCGACCCGAAGTGGATCGACACCTTTGCCGAGGTGTTCACCCTCTGCGGCGTGCAGGCGGGTGACGCCTGCGCCATCCTGTCGGAGACGCAGTCCCGCCCGGCCATCGTGCAACTGAGCGAACTGGCGCTGGCGAAACTGGGCGCGCGCTGGTTCCACATCACCGTGCCCACGCCCCGGCAGACGGCGCCGGTGCCGGTGCGCAGCACGGGCGCGTCGGATGCCATCGGTGGCCTCGGCCCGGTGGTGCAGGCGCTGGCGGGCAGCGTCTTCATCGCCGACTGCACGGTGGAGGGCCTGCAGCACGCGCCGGAGCTGCCGGCCATCCTGAAGGGCGGTGCCCGCGTGCTGGCCATCAGCAACGAACACCCGGAGATCCTGGAGCGCACCGCACCGCGCGCCGAGGACGAAGCCCCGGTGCGCGACGCCATGCGGCGCCTGAAGGCGGCGAAGCAGATGCGCGTGACTTCCGCCGCCGGCACCGACCTGACGGTGTCGCTGGCCGACGCGCGCGTGGGCGGCGTCTGGGGCTTCAGCGCCCGGCCGGGCAGCCTGTCCCACTGGCCCGGTGGCCTGGTGCTGGCCTTCCCGGCGGCGGGTACCGTGCAGGGCACGCTGGTGATGGACCGCGGCGACGTCAACCTGACCTTCAAGCGCTACCTGCAGGACGCGGTGACGCTGCGCATCGAGCACGACCACGTGGTGGCCATCGAAGGCGCCAGCGTGGACGCCGACCTGATGCGCGGCTATTTCGAGGCCTGGGGGGACCGCAGCGCCTACGCGGTGTCCCATGTCGGCTGGGGCCTCAACCGCCGCGCGCGCTGGGACGCGATGACCTTCTACGACAAGGCCGACTTCAACGGCACAGAACTGCGTGCCTTCGGCGGCAACTTCCTCTACAGCACCGGCGCCAACGAGGTGGCCGGGCGCCACACGCTGGGGCACTTCGACCTGCCGCTGCGCGGCTGCACGGTGACGCTGGACGAGCGGGTGGAAGTCGATTCAGGGCGGTTGCCGTGAGCCTGGCGTTCACCCGTTCCGGCCCTTCCAGCCCGACTGGTCGCCCGGTCATCCTGCTGCACGGCATCGGCGGCGGCAAGGCCATCTGGGCCGGCAGCGTGGCCGCGCTGGCTGCCGCGGGCTTCGATGCGATCTCGGTCGATCTGTCGGGCTACGGTGACTCGCAGGGTGTCGCGCCCGGTGGCATGCCGGTGATGGCGCAGGCCGTGCTGGCCACGATGGATGCACTGGGCCTGGACCGCGCCGCGCTGGTCGGCCACAGCATGGGCGGCATGGTGGCGCAGGAAGTCGCTGCCGTCGCACCGCGTCGCGTGAGCGCGCTGGTGCTGGCCTGCACCTCGCCGGCCTTCGGCAAGCCCGACGGCGACTGGCAGGCCCGGTTCGTGGCCAGCCGCCTGCAGCCGCTGGACGCCGGCCAAGGCATGCCCGGCCTGGCCGCCGCCCTGGTGCCGCCGATGCTCGGCCCGGCGGCCGACCCTGCCGGCGCTGCGCTGGCCGCGCGCGTGATGGCTGCCGTGCCCGAGGCCACCTACCGCGCCGTGCTGGCGGCCATCGTCTCCTTCGATCGCCGTGCCGCGTTGCCCGCCATCGCCGTGCCCACGCTGTGCCTGGCCGGCGAACACGACCGCACCGCGCCGCCCAAGGTGCTGCGCGGCATGGCCGAACGCATCCCCGGCGCCCGCTACGCCGAACTGGCCGGTGCCGGCCACATCGCCAACGTCGAGACGCCGGCCGCCTTCGACGCCGCCGTCACTGCCTTCCTGAACGAGGTGCTGCCATGACCCCCAGCCACATCGCCGGCAACCCCGCCAAGCTCACCGCGCAGCAGCGCGAACTCATCGAGATCGCTGCGACGCTGGGCCGCGAGAAGTTCGCCTCGCGCGCCGCGCAGATCGACCGCGACGCCGTGTTCCCGTTCGAGAACTATGCCGACATGCGCGACGCCGGCCTGCTGAAGATCTGCGTGCCGCAGGCCTACGGCGGCCTGGGCGCCGACTTCCCGACCTACGTGATGGTGGCCGCCGAGATCGGCCGTCACTGCGGCGCCACCGCGCTGACCTGGAACATGCACGTCTGCAGCGCCATGTGGGCCGGCTTCATCGCCGACGCGCTGGACATGACGCCCGAGCAGCGCGCCGACCACGAGCGCTGCCGCGCCGTGCACTTCAAGCGCGTGGTGGAGGAGGGCAAGGTCTACGCCCAGCCCTTCAGCGAAGGCGGCAGCGCCGCCGCCGGCAAGGCGCCCTGGGGCACGCTGGCAAAGAAGGTGGACGGCGGCTACCTCGTCACCGGCCGCAAGATCTTCGCGTCGCTGTCGGGTGCCGCCGACTACTACGGCGTGCTGTGCACGCTGGACAAGCCGGGCGCTGGCATGCGCGACTCCATGTACCTCGCGGTGCCGGCCGATGCCGAAGGCGTCAGCGTCAGCGGCCCCTGGGACCCGCTGGGCATGCGCGGCACCGTCTCGCGCAACCTCGAGTTCAAGGACGTCTTCGTGGCCGACGACGCGCGCATGATGCCCGAAGGCCTGTACTTCCAGGCCGCCAGCCGCTTCCCGCACATGTTCGCCACGCTGTCGCCCACCTACATGGGCCTGGCGCAGGCGGCCTACGACTTCACGGTGCAGTACCTGCGCGGCGAGATGCCGGGCACGCCGCCGGTCAAGCGCCGCATGTACCCCACCAAGCAGGTGGCCACGGCCGAGATGCGCATCAAGCTGGAACAGACGCGTGCGCTGTTCCTGCAGAACGCCCGCGACGCCCAGGTGGACCCCGACCGCGACACCCGCATGCGGCTGTACGCGGCGCACTACACCATCATGGAGAACGCCAACGACATCGCGCGCCTGGCGATCCGCACCTGCGGCGGGCAGAGCATGCTCAAGAGCCTGCACCTGGAGCGCATCTACCGCGACAGCCGCTGCGGCAGCCTGATGCTGCCCTGGACGGCCGAGCTCTGCGTGGACCGCCTGGGCCGCGAGTGCCTGTACGAGCCGGGCGAGCGCGACGAAGCGATCGACGCGTGAACACCGGGGCCGTGGACCTGCAGGCCGACGACGTCGCGCGGGCCGCGGATGCCGAAGTGGCCGCGCTGCGCGCCGCCGGCCTGGGCGCGGGCGACACCGTCGCCTGGCTGGGTCTCAACGGCCTGCGCCCGCTGGCGCTGCTGGAGGCCTGCGGGCGCATCGGCGCACGCTATCTGCCGTTGAACTGGCGCCTGGCCGGCATGGAACTGGGCCTGATCGTCCAGCATGCCGACGTGCAGTGCCTGCTGCACGACGAGGCGCATGCCGACCTGGCCGCTGCCGTGGCATCCATCGCGGCCCTGCCACGCGAACGCGCTGAAGGCCACCTGCCGGGCGACCGGCTGCTCGTCTACACCTCGGGCACCACCGGCACGCCCAAGGGCGCGGTGCACACGGCCGCCGGCATGGCGGCCAACATCGCTGCCGCCATCGACGCCCAAGGCCTTGATGCAAACACGCGCACGCTGGCCGTGCTGCCGCTGTTTCACGTGGGCGGGCTGTGCATACAGGTGCTGCCCACGCTGGCCGCCGGCGGCACGGTGCGCCTGCATGCACGTTTCGACCCCGGCGCCTGGCTGCATGACGTGGCCTCGTGGCGGCCCACCACCAGCCTGCTGGTGCCGGCGGTGATGAAGGCCATCGTCGAGCATCCGGACTGGGCGCGAACCGACCTGTCGTCGCTGCGTTTCGTCAACAGCGGCTCGCAGGTGGTGCCGCCATCGCTCATCCAGGCCTTCCACGCGCGCGGCGTGCCGGTGGCGCAGGTGTACGGCAGCACCGAGACCGGGCCGGTGTCCATCGTGCTGCGGCCGGGGGAGGCGATGTCCGCCGTCGGGGCCTGCGGCCGTCCGGCGCTGGGCGTGCAGGTGAAGCTGGCGCCCGATGGCGAGGTGCTGCTGAAGGCACCCAACCTGCTGCGGGCCTACCACCGCAGCGACACGCCGGCCTCCGACGCCGAAGGCTGGTTCCACACCGGCGACCTGGCAGAACAGGACGCCGATGGCCGCTACCGCATCGTCGGCCGCAGCAAGGAGCTCATCATCTCCGGCGGCGAGAACATCCACCCCGCCGAGATCGAGAACCTGCTCGCGCAGCATCCCGACGTGGCCGAGTGCTGCGTGGTGGGCCTGCCCGACGCGCGCTGGGGAGAGGTGCCGGTGCTGGTGGTGGTGCCGCACGCGGGCCGTATGGTGGACGAGGCGGTGCTGCGTGTGCTGTTCGACGCGCGCCTTGCGCGCTTCAAGCACCCCCGGCGCATGGTCGTGGCGGCATCGCTGCCGAAGACGGCGTTGGGCAAGGTGCAGCGGCCGGTGCTCGCGGCCAGCCTGCAGACTCCGGGCGGGAAGGGTGCCGCTTGAAGCGCCGTAGGCCGGGCCTGCCTCCACCCGTTTGAGGAGGCCGGGCCACGGCGCGCTCGCGGAGACCTCTTGCTTCTGATAGCGTCACGACGCCGGATCGCGATGGGCATCCGGCGTCGATGAAGGTCGATCGTCAGGAGGTGTCATGTCCGATGGCTTGCGCGTGCTGGCGACCGTTTCGGCCGCTGCGATGCTGATGCTGAGCGCCGGACCGGCGCGGTCCGACGTGATCGACGTGGTGGTCGACGCCCGGTTGCCGTGGATCGGCTTCGTCAATGTCTTCGCCGTTCCCACGGCACCCGGCACCGATCGGGGTGACTACGTGGAGGGCCTGTTCCTCGGCACCGACATCGCCCAGGTGCCGGCCGTGTTCAGCGCCGGGGCGCTGGTCGTAGGCCCGAACGACCGCGTCGGCGGCGCGCCACCCGGCGACCCGTACTGGTGGCAGCCCGACGGCCAGGGCGGCTACCAGCCGAACAAGGTGCTGGAGTCCAACGTCTACGTCGACGAGGGTTTCAGCGGGGTAGACCTGTCCGGCCAGACGGTGCGGTTCAGCGGCCAGACCCTGTCCCAGTCCCTGCCGGCGGGCTACACCGCCTACGCCTGGATCCGCGACTTCGCGCCGGGCTACACGGTTCAGCGCGATCAGGTGATCGTCCCCCTGGTGGCGGGCCTGCCCTTCGAGGCCCTGATGAACACGTCGGGCGACGGCGTCGTGCAGTATGGGCTGGCCGTTTTCGGCCCCAATGCTGATCCGGCGCCGCTGGTGCCTGGCCAGGTGGTCAGTGTCAGCGCGGTGCCGGAGCCCGGCACATCGGCCATGTGGCTGGCCGGCACCTTGGCCCTGTTCGGCCTGACGCGCCGCACGCGGCGGGCCTAGCGTTCGGCCCGTCGCGACCGCCAGCCTTCGCCACGGTGGTGGCGAGCAGCGGCTCGTCAGCGACGCACCGACACTGAGGGGCGGAAGGCCGGCACGGGCCGCGCCGGGGCCTGCTGTTCGTAGGCCCAGGCCAGTTGCAGCAGCCGCGCGTCCCGCCCCGGTGCGCCGTAGAACGACAGGCCCACCGGCAAACCGAAGGCCGTGCCCATCGGCACCGTCACGTGTGGCGCGCCGGTCACCGCCGCGGGCTGAGAGCAGCCACCGGCCCAGTGGTCGCCGCCGACCGGGTCGATCGGGTAGGCCGGGCCGGTGGTCGGCGCAACGATGGCATCCAGCCGGTGACGCCGCAGCGCCGCCCCCAACCCCTGCTGCCAGGCCAGCCGGTGGCAGGTGGCCTGCGCCTTCCGGTACACCGGGCTGTCCAGGCCGCCGCGCCGCTGTGCGGCCTCGAAGGTCTCCTGGCCGAACCAGGGCATCTCCTGGTCGGCGTGGGCGCGGTTGAAGGCGATCAGCGCCGCCAGATCGCGCACCCGGCTCGTCGGCCCGCGGTAGGCCAGGTAGGCGTTCAGGTCGGCCTTGAACTCGTGCAGCAGGCGCTCGAATTCCGCGGCGCCGAGGGCGGCCGGGTCGGCGATCACGCGCACCGGGTCCACCAGCACAGCGCCGGCGTTGCGCAACGTGCGCAGCGCGGCCTCGGCCAGCGTGTCCGCTGCCGGGTGGACGCCGAAGTGTTCGCGCGCCACGCCTAGGCGGACACCGGCCAGCGCGCCAGGGTTCCACTGCAGGTCCGCCAGGCCCCGGCGTGCGAGCACCGCTGCCGGTGACGCCGTCGCGGGATCAGCGGCATCAGCGCCGGCCATCACCTGCAGCAGCAGCGCAGCGTCTGCCACGCTGGTGGCCATCGGCCCGGCCGTGTCCTGGCTGTGGGCGATGGGCACCACGCCGCGGCGGCTGACCGTGCCCAGCGTCGGCTTGACTGCCACCACGCCGCACATCGAGGCCGGCGTGACCAGCGAGCCGTCGGTCTCGGTGCCCACGGCCAGCGGCACCAGGCCGGCGGCCACGGCCGCGGCCGAGCCGGAGCTCGATCCGCTGGGGCTGCGGTCGAGCACGTGCGGGTTGCGCGTCTGGCCGCCGCGGGCGCTCCAGCCGCTGACCGAACGTGCGCCGCGGAAGTTGGCCCATTCGGAGAGGTTGGTCTTGCCCAGGATCACGGCGCCGGCGGCGCGCAGGCGTTCGACCAACGCCGCATCGGCCGGCGCCGGCCGCTCGGCCAGGGCCAGCGAGCCGGCGGTGGTGAGCATGTCGTCGCCGGTGTCGATGTTGTCCTTCAGCAGCACCGGCACGCCATGCAACGGGCCGCGCACACGGCCCTGCGCGCGCTCGTGGTCCATCGCGCGGGCGATGGCGAGCGCCAGCGGGTTGCGCTCCACGATGGCGTTGATCGTGGGACCGGTGCGGTCGATCGTGTCGGCGCGGGCGAGCAGCGTCTCGACCTGCGCCGAGGCCGATGCCGCCGGAGCGGCCCGGCCCATTGCCTGCCAGGCGGTGCATGCGGCCACGGCCGCCGACCGACCGATGGCCTGGACGATGAAACGGCGGCGGCTGGGCAGGCGGTCCATCCGCTCAACTGAACTTCGGCGAGTCGCCGGTATCGGTCGCGGCGACGGGCTGCGGGAGGGCCCATTCGGCCTGGGCCAGGGCCTGGTCGAGCAGCCGCGTCAGACCGGTGGCCAGGTCGTCGCCCAGCGCCATTTCCAGGCGGCGGCCACGCGTTTCGCGCAGCGCGATGTGCAGGCCGCCGGTCGCCGGCGTGCGCACGTCGATCTCGTCCGGCAGCAGCGGCTCGGTGCCCAGCGGGTGGCTGTCCTGGTCGCCGGCCGCAAAGGGCTGGCCGAAGACCGCGTCCTTCAGCGGCCGTTCGCGGGCCACCTGCTCGAGCAGTGGCTGGGCCTCGGGCACCGGCATCGGCGCGTCCGGCCGGCGTGGCAGCGCCAGGCGCATGACGGCCTGGCGCAGCGGCGCGGCCAGCCGCGCCACCATGCGTCGCGTGAGCCAGACGCGGTACAGCTCGGCCTGGTGCGTTCGCACCGACAGCAGCAGACGGTCGGCCACCGGGTCGTAGCGCAGCTGGAGCTGGTGGATGCCCATGGCGGCGCCTAGACCTCGCGGCCCGCCGGCCAGCCCAGCGCGTCGCGCAGCGGGCCGAGGTGGCGGGCGTAATGGCGCCAGCGCCCGGAGGCATGGCGGTACAGCGGCTGCCGCACCTGCCACAGGCTGGCCGTCTGCACGGCGCCGGCCGTGGTGTGGAAGGCCAGGCAGGCCGGGTCCCAGCCCAGCCCGCAGAACGCCAGCAGGGCGCGCAGCGGCGGCTCGGGATCGGCGACGAGCGCGTCGTAGTCCACCACGTGCACGTCGTCGCCGTAGACGCGGCACCAGTGCGCCACCAGGCGCTCGTGCTGCGCGATCCAGTGTCCGAGGTCACCCAGGTCGAGCGCGTAGGCCATGGACCAGCCGAGGTGCAGGAAGTACATCGACAGCCCGTTGTCCAGCGGGTGCCGGCGCGTGATCACGATGCGCGCCGACGGGAATAGCGTCTTGATAAGGCCGACGTGCAGCACGTTGTCGGGGCGCTTGTCGGTCAGCAGGTCCGCTTGTGGGAAGCGGCGGGCCAGGTCGGCGCAGTAGCCGTCGGCGATCGCCTGCAGCAAGGTCGGGTCCTGCAGCAGCGTCCAGTCGGCGCCGGGAGCCAAGTGCTTGCGCGCGACCGCGGGCAGCAGGTCCAGCTCGCCGCCGGCGGTCACGCGCGGGTGCGCCGCCAACATGCGTTCCACCAGGGTGGAGCCCGAGCGGAACAGGCCACAGATGAAGATCGGCGCCTGGCTGGGATCTCCCTTGCGCGCCGGCGCGGGAGCGGTGAAGGTGGCGATCAGGCGGTCCACATGGCGTTCGTGTGCGGCCCGGTCGTACCGGGCCGCAGGCCCCGCCGCCTGGCGGCTGGCCGCGTTGGCCGCGCCATACGCCGCGAAGGCATCGTCGTGCCGGCCCACGTCGTCCAGCGCCTTGCCGAGGCCGAAACCCAGGTCGGCACGCTCGGCCGGGTGGCGTCGTGGGTCGGCCAGGGCCTGATGCAGGCGCGCGATCAGCGGGTCCTGCGGGTCGTGCAGCCGGCGCAGGTTGGGCAGGCGCGACAGCGCCAGGGCGTGCCGGGGGTCGATGACCAGCACGCGCTCGTAGGCGTCGGCGGCGGCCACGCGGTCACCGGCCTGCTCATGCAGGTTGCCCAGGTTGAGCCACGCCGGCAGGTAGTGCGGGTTGAGCGCCAGCGCGCGGTCGAGTTCGTGCCGTGCGGCGCCAGGATCGGCCAGGTGCTGCGCATACAGCACCGAGCGGTTCAGGTGCACTTCCTCGGGGCGGGTGATGCCGCCGTCCAGGGCCCGCTGATAGGCCGCCAGCGCATCGTCGAACCGGCGCGCGCGCCACAGGGCCTGGCCCAGGTTGTACCAGCCGTCCAGCCAGCCCGGCTGCAGGGCCAGCAGGCGCTGGTACACGGCCACGGCGTCGTCGTGGCGGTCGGTGCGGTCGAGTTCGCGGGCCAGGGCGCGCAGTGCGTCGGGCGCATCGGGCAGGTTGGCCGGCAGGCTGGCGGACAGGGCCGGGGGCAGGGGTGGGAGCAGGGGGGGCGAGGGCATGGATTCGCTGCACACTGTAGCGGCAGGGGCGCCGCACCTTGCGCTGGCGCAATGCCGTTTCGCTTGAAAGCCCCGCACCCGGCCCCATGTCTGATCGCAATCGGAGGATTCATCCATGCGTTTCGACAAGCTGACCACCGCGTTCCAGCAGGCCCTGGGTGATGCCCAGAGCCTGGCCGTGGCGCGAGACAACCCCTACATCGAGCCGGCGCACCTGCTGGCGGCCATGCTGCAGCAGCCCGACGGCCCGAAGGCACTGCTGGACCGTGCCGGCGCCAACACCGCCGCGCTGAAGACCGCGATGGAGACCGCCATCGGCGGCTTCCCCAGCGTGCAGGTCAGCGGCGGCCAGCCGGTGCAGCCGTCGCGCGATCTGGTCACGCTGCTGCAGGCGGCCGACAAAGAGGCCAGCAAGCGCGGTGACCAGTTCATCGCCAGCGAGATGTTCCTGCTGGCGGCGGCCGACGCCAAGAGCGACTTCGGCGGCATCTTGCGCGGTCATGGCCTGACGCGCAAGGCGCTGGAAGCCGCCATCGACGCGGTGCGCGGCGGCCAGACGGTGGATTCGGCTGAGGCCGAGGGCCAGCGCGAGGCGCTGAAGAAGTACACGCTGGACCTCACCGAACGCGCCCGCCACGGCAAGCTCGACCCGGTGATCGGCCGTGACGACGAGATCCGCCGCGCCATCCAGGTGCTGCAGCGGCGCAGCAAGAACAACCCGGTGCTCATCGGCGAACCC
This sequence comes from Rubrivivax albus, assembly GCF_004016515.1. Lineage (GTDB taxonomy): Bacteria > Pseudomonadota > Gammaproteobacteria > Burkholderiales > Burkholderiaceae_C > Rubrivivax > Rubrivivax albus. The sequence continues at coordinate 38,424 of NZ_SACT01000005.1, read as the reverse complement.
GGCGTCGGCAAGACCGCCATCGTCGAGGGCCTGGCGCAGCGCATCGTCAACGGCGAGGTGCCCGACAGCCTGCGCGAGAAGCGTGTGCTGGTGCTGGACATGGCCGGCCTGCTGGCCGGTGCCAAGTACCGCGGCGAGTTCGAGGAGCGGCTCAAGGCCGTGCTCAAGGAAGTGGCCGCCGACGAAGGCCGCATCATCCTGTTCATCGACGAGATCCACACGATGGTGGGCGCAGGCAAGGCCGAAGGCGCCATCGACGCCGGCAACATGCTCAAGCCGGCGCTGGCACGCGGAGAACTGCACTGCATCGGCGCCACCACGCTCAACGAGTACCGCAAGTACGTGGAGAAGGACGCCGCGCTGGAGCGCCGCTTCCAGAAGGTGTTGGTGGACGAGCCCACGGTGGAGGCCACGGTGGCCATCCTGCGCGGCCTGCAGGAGAAGTACGAGGTGCACCACGGCGTGGAGATCACCGACCCGGCCATCGTGGCCGCGGCGGAACTGAGCCACCGCTACATCACCGACCGCTTCCTGCCCGACAAGGCCATCGACCTCATCGACGAGGCCGCGGCCAAGATCAAGATCGAGATCGACTCCAAGCCCGAGGCGATGGACAAGCTCGACCGCCGGCTGATCCAGCTGAAGATCGAGCGCGAGGCGGTGCGCAAGGAAAAGGACGAGGCCTCGATCAAGCGCATGGGCCTGATCGAGGAGGAGATCGCCAAGCTCGAGCGCGAGGCCGCCGACCTGGAAGAGATCTGGAAGAGCGAGAAGGCGCAGGCCCAGGGCTCGGCCCAGGTGAAGGAGGAGATCGACCGCGCGCGCCAGCAGATCGAGGAACTCAAGCGCAAGGGCGACTTCAACGCCGTGGCCGAACTCCAGTACGGCAAGCTGCCGGAGCTGGAGAAGCGCCTGCACGAGGCCCAGGCCAAGGAAACCGGCAAGAAGGAAGCCGGCAAGGACGGCAAGGCCGGCCCGCAGTTGCTGCGCACCATGGTCGGCGCCGAGGAGATCGCCGAGGTCGTCAGCCGCGCCACCGGCATCCCGGTGAGCAAGCTGATGCAGGGCGAGCGCGACAAGCTGCTGCAGATGGAGAGCAAGCTGCACGAGCGCGTGGTGGGCCAGGACGAGGCCATCGTCGCGGTGGCCGACGCGATCCGCCGCAGCCGCGCCGGCCTGAGCGACCCCAACCGGCCGCTGGGCAGCTTCCTCTTCCTAGGCCCCACCGGCGTGGGCAAGACCGAGTTGTGCAAGGCGCTGGCGGGCTTCCTGTTCGACAGCGAGGACCACATGGTGCGCATCGACATGAGCGAGTTCATGGAGAAGCACTCCGTGAGCCGCCTGATCGGCGCGCCGCCGGGCTACGTGGGCTACGACGAGGGCGGCTATCTGACGGAAGCCGTGCGCCGCAAGCCCTACAGCGTGCTGCTGCTCGACGAGGTGGAGAAGGCCCACCCGGACGTGTTCAACGTGCTGCTGCAGGTGCTGGACGATGGCCGCCTGACCGACGGCCAGGGCCGCACCGTGGACTTCAAGAACACCGTGATCGTGATGACCAGCAACCTGGGCAGCCACGTCATCATGCAGATGGCCGGGCAACCGAGCGAGGACATCAAGGAAGCCGTGTGGGCCGAGGTGAAACAGCACTTCCGCCCGGAGTTCCTGAACCGCATCGACGAGACGGTGGTCTTCCACGCGCTGGACCAGGCGCACATCGAGAACATCGCGAAGATCCAGCTCAAGCACCTGGAGCAGCGGCTGGCCAAGATGGAGATGAAGCTCGAGGTCTCGCCCGAGGCGCTGGCCGAACTGGCCAAGGCTGGCTTCGACCCGGTGTTCGGTGCCCGGCCGCTCAAGCGCGCCATCCAGCACCGGATCGAGAACCCGGTGTCCAAGCTGATCCTGCAGGGGCGCTTCGGGCCGAAGGACGTGATCCCGGTGGACGTGGAAGGCGGGCAGTTCGTCTTCGAGCGCACCGTGCACTGAGCTGAGTCAGCCGCCGTCGGCCTCGCGCCGCCGGCGGTGGTCCGCCGCCTGCAAGTGGCACCACGCCAGCCGCAGGGGGCCGGGGTCGATGCCGAAGGACCGTGCCCGGGCCAGCATGTCGCCGACGATGTGTGCACCCTCGGTGGCGTGGCCGGCTTCCAGGTCGCGCAGCATCGACGCGGTGACGTTCGACCCGCGTGCCGCCATCATCTTCCGGAAGGGTAGCAGGGCCGCCTCGCGCGGTGCTTGGCCGGCGGCTGTGGCGGTCGCGACGCAGGCCGCCATCGTCTCAGCGAACAAGGCCTCGCCCTCGTCGGTGGCCAAGATGTCGCCCACGCTGCCGCGCATCAGGCAAGTCATCGCCGCCAGCGTGGTCAGGCCGACGAACTTCTCCCACAGTGCGCGCACCATGTCGGGTTCGAGGATGGCTTCGACCGGCGTGCGTGCGAACGCGTCGCGCAGCGCGGCCAGCAACGCTGCGGCCGATGCAGACGTGCCGGGCAGGGCGCCGAAGACGATGCGGTGCAGCGGCCCGAGCTGGACCACCGTGCCGTCGGGCCGCAGCGTGGCCGGGATCCCGCAGGTGCCGCCGGCCACGTGGGCGGCGCCGAAGCGCGCCTGCAGCGCGTCGATGTGGCGCAGGCCGTTGAGCAGCGGCACGATGGCGGTGCCCGAGCCGACCGCAGGCGAGATGGCGTCCAGCGCGCTGTCCAGGTCGTAGGCCTTGGGCGCCAGCACGATCAGGTCCCAGGTGCCTCGGACGGTGCTCGAATCCACGCAGCGGAAGGTGGTGGGCGCGAGCTGGAAGTCGCCGTGCGGACTCTGCACCACCAGACCCTGGGCCATGAGTTGCGCCATGCGCCGGGGACGCACGGCAAAGCTCACGTCGGCGCCTGCCTGGATCAACCGCCCGCCGAAGTAGCCGCCAATGCCGCCGGCACCGAGAACGAGGATGCGCATCGTGGACCTCCTGAGGACAACGATGCTAGCCCGCCAGGCGGGCGCCGCGGGACGCTGGGCCCCGACTACGGTCGCGTCGGCAGGCGGTACTCGCCGATCAGGTCGCCATACACCTCGGCCATCACCCCGGGCGACAGGACCGACAGGCCCGCCGCACCGGCCATGGTGAAGCGGCCCTGGATGCCTTGGAAGCGACCGCTGCCGCCCGTGAGCTCGCCGGTGGCCTCCTGCGGCCCCGACACCTCGCCCATATCGCTGCGCCGAAACCGGCCTTCCATGCGCCCTTCGATGGTGGAGCCATCGTCGAAGCGGTAGCGCAGCGTGACCCGCATGCCGAACCAGCCATCCCCCTGTGCCCCGGTCAGCGAGCCGCGCAGGTCGAGCGTGGCAGGTTCACGCTGTCCTCCGGGCAACGCCAGCATGGCGACGCCGACACGCCGGTAACCGCCGTCCTCATAACGGTCGAAGGTGTGGGCATGCCTGAGTCGAAGCTCATCCGCGGAGGCATGCGTCGGCCACAGGGCCGCCCCGCCCAGTACCAGAGCCAGGCCGATGCCGAGCCACTGGGTACGCTGTTGTGGGCACTTCATGACACGTTCCGCCTTGTGATGCCCCGTCATGTCGACGGTAGGGGCACGATAGGACGCCGCGGCGTTCTGTCGTTGACCTGCGTCAGGCCGCCGCTGCCTTTGGCGTGGAGCAGGCGCGCGGGCCGCAGCGTCAGCACCGCTTCAATCCGACGCACGCCGCCCGGCGTGGCGCCCAGCTTGATCGGCAGCCCCGCCAACTGCTCGCGGTGGGCCATGCGCGCGCTGTTTTCGACACAGTGGAACGCCGGTGGCGCGAGTTGGAAGTCGGCGTGCGGGTTCTGGACCACCAGGCCGTCGGCGGCGAGCTAAGCCGCGCGGAGAGGGCGGACGGCAAAGATGAGGGCAGCGTCCGCCTGGATCAGGCGACCGCCGAGGCATCCGCCGATGCTTCCGGCGCCGAGGCCCAGGATGCGCATCAACGTACTCCCGGGCACGTGCCGTCGGCACGCACCGTGTCGTTGGCGATCAGGTCGATCGAATCCACACGCTGCCACCACAGGTGGCGCCGGAGTTCTACGTCACGAAACCGGAACGGGATCGACCGGCTGGTGTGCAGGTCGTACGACGCCGAATCCTGGACATGCACGTGCAGGTGCGGGAAGTCGGTGTTGCCCGAAGCCCCCGCCAGGGCGATGAACTGACCGCAGCGGACCGTGTCTCCCACGGCCACGCGCACGCTGCCCTGCTTCAGGTGGGCCAGGGCCACGTAGCGCTGGTCGTCCAGCCGGATCACCACATGGTTGCCCGCCAGCGTGCTTCGGCTGCCCTGGTCCGGCAGGCCGTCGACGGCCTGCACGACCCTGCCGTCGATCGGCGCCAGCACTTCGGCACCCCAGGTACATGAGTCGGCCGGGGCCGTGCCGTTCCCGTGGTAGAGCCGACCGTCGTCGCACAAGCGCACGATGTCGGCCGCATGCCGTTGCGAGGCGATGCGATGGTGGTGGTTGCTGGCGGCCGTGGGGCCTGCGCCGGTGGACACCCACCGGCCGGCGAACGGGGCGGCCAGCAGCGTGTCTGCCGACGCCGGGGGATGTGCGTGCAAGGCCTGGTGCCGCAGGGCCAGCACCACCGTGGCCGCCAGGAAGACCAGCGCCGCCACGCCCGAGCGGATCCACGGCCAGGCCCCGGGGCGGGCATGGGCCCGCGCGCGAAGGGTGACTTCCAGGGCCACGCAGACGACCAGGGTCGCCGTCAGCGCGATCTTGAGCGACATCGACAGGAAGAGTGCGCCCCGAAGGCTGCTGAGCCAGGCATCGGCGAGACCGATCGCAAGCCCGACGAGCCCGAGCGAACCGAGCGCACGCAGCAGGCGCAGGCCTGGGTGGGGGCGGGTGTCCGTCGGTGCGTCCAGACGGCCACGTCGGTGCAGACGCTTCAGGCGCCACAGTGCGGTGACCAACCAAAGGCCCAGGGCGGCCAGCACGAACAGCGCGGCCGTGGTGACCTGACGCTCGAAGTCCTGCATGCTGCGCTTTTACCACCCTGAGGACGCCGGCATCTGGCCGGGCGCAGGGCGCAAGCGTGGCTTGTCCGAGCTGGCAGCGTCCTGCGCTGTGGGCCCGGACGACGCCGCGTGCACCTCAGGCTGGCGCGTGGACGGCTCCTTGCGCGTGCAGGTCATCGATGGTGGCGTCATCCAGCCCGGCTTCGCGCAGTACCTCGCGTGTGTGCTGCCCGAAGGTCGGCGCCGGCCGCCGCACGCCACCGGGCGTCGCGCCCAGCTTGATCGGCAGCCCCAGCGCCTTCGTCGCGCCGGCCACCGGGTGCTGCAGGTCCACCACCATCTCGCGGGCCAGCGTCTGCGGGTCGTTCGCCATCGCCTCGATGTCGTGGATCGACCCGGCCGGGATGCCGGCCTCGTCCAGCCGGGTCAGCCACTCGGCCGTGGGCCGCTGCTTCAGGTGTTCGCCCAGCAGCCAAGCGAGTTGGTCCCGGTTGGCCATGCGCGCCGTGTTGTCGACGAAACGCGGGTCGGCGATCAGCTCCGGCGCGTCCACCAGCTTCGCGATGCGCTCCCAGTTCGCCTGGTTGGCGCCGCCGATGGTGATGTACCCGTCGGCAGTGGGGAAGGCCTGGTAGGGCGCGGCCATCACGTGCGCCGAGCCGCCGGGGCCGGGCGGCTCGCCGGTGGCGAAGAAGATGGCCGCCTGCCAGGCCGTCTGGTGGATGCCGGCCTCGAGCAGCGAGGTGTCGACGAACTGGCCCTGGCCGGTCTTCAGCCGGTGCACGTAGGCACTGACGATGCCCAGCGCGGCCAGGATGCCGGCGTTGAGGTCGGTCACCGGGCTGCCCACCTTCACCGGCGGCCGGCCAGGCTCGCCGGTGATGCTCATCAGGCCGGAGACGCCCTGGGCGATGAGGTCGAAGCCGCCCTTGTCGGCCGATGGGCCGGTGCGGCCGTAGCCGGAGATCGAGCAGTAGATCAACGCCGGGTTGAGGGCCCGCAGGTCGGCCACGCCCAGGCCCAGGCGGTCGAGCGCGCCGCGGCGGTAGTTCTCGGTCAGCACGTCGGCACGCTGCACCAGGCGCTTGAGCACCATGCGCCCGCCTTCGGTCTTGAGGTCCAGCGCGATGCCCCGCTTGTTGCGGTTCATCATCATGAAGGCCGCCGATTCGCCGTTCACGCTGGGCTCGGCGTAGCGGCGCGTGTCGTCGCCGCCGGGCATCTTCTCGACCTTGACGACGTCGGCGCCCAGGTCGGCCAGCAGGCTGCCACAGGTGGGGCCGGCCATGATCTGGGCCAGCTCCAGCACGACGACGCCGTCCAGCGGGCCGGTCATCGGCCGATGAACTCCGGCGTCGTCTTGTCCAGGAACGCGCGGTAGCCGATGCGGAAGTCCTCGGTGTCGTAGCAGCGGAAGCCTTCATCGCGCTCCGCCTCCGACAAGGGCGCATCCACCGCCAGCCGCCGCAGGAACTGCTTGTGCCAGCGTGCCACCAGGGGCGCGCCGGCGGCGATGCGGCGGGCCGTGGCGTAGGCCTCGGTCTCGACCTGATCGTCGGCCACCACGCGGTGCACCAGCTGCTTGTCCAGCGCTTCGCGGGCGCCGACGATGCGGCCTTCCAGCAGCAGCTCCAGCGCCGTGGCGCGGCCGGCCAGCTGCACCAGCGCCGCCAGCTCGGCGTGCGCCATCACCAGGCCCAGCTTGTTGATCGGCACGCCGAAGCGGCTGCTCTCACCGCAGATGCGCAGGTCGCACAGCGCCGCGATCTCCAGCCCGCCGCCCACGCAGATGCCCTCGATGAGCGCCACGACGGGGTGCGGGCACTCGGCGATCGCGCCCAGGGCGCCGTGCAGGATGGCGCCATACGCCTTGCCCTGCTCGAAGTTGCTGCGGGTGGTGGCGAACTCGCCGATGTCGTTGCCCGGCGAAAACGCCTTGCCGCCCGCGCCGCGGATGACCACGCAGCGCAGCGACCCGTCGGCGGACAGCTCGCGCATCAGCGCCCCCAGCCGCTGCCACATCGGCCGGGTCATCGCGTTGAGCTTGTCCGGCCGGTTCAGCGTGACGGTGGCGATGCCGCCTTCGTCTCGCGCGCACAGGATCAACTCGTCACTCATCGGTAGAACAGCTGCACCAGCGACATCGGCACCGCCGGCACGTAGGTCACCAGCATCAGCACCGCCAGCAGCACGCCGATGAAGGGCAGGTTCACGCGCGTGACGGCCCACATGTCGGCCTTGGCGATGGAGCAGCTGGCCATCAGCACGCTGGCCACCGGCGGCGTCTGCTGGCCGATGCCCAGGTTCAGCGTGACGATGAGGCCGAAGTGCACCGGGTCGATGCCCACCTTGTGCACCAGCGGCATGACGATGGGCACCACCAGGATGATGGCCGCCGCCGAGTGCAGGAACAGGCCGATGATCAGGAAGAACACGTTCAGGATCATCAGCACCGCGGTGCGGTCGCTGGTCAGCCCGGAGATCCAGGCCGCCAGCTGCTGCGGCATCTGCTGCTCCGTCAGGTACACGCCCAGCAGGGCCGACGCGGCCACCAGCAGCATCACGGTGGCGGTCTGCATGGCGCCGTCCATCATGGCGGCGTACAGGTGCTTCCAGTCCAGCTCGCGGTAGATCACGCCGCCGATGAACAGTGCCGCCAGCACCGCCAGCGCTGCACCTTCGGTGGCGGTGACCACGCCGCCGAAGATGCCGCCCAGGATGATCAGCGGCAGCAGGAAGGCCCAGGCCGCGTCCTTGAAGGTGGACTTCACCCGCTTCCAGTTGAAGACCTCCTCCACCGGGTAGTTGTATTTCTTCGCGTACCACCAGGCCAGGGCCATCATGCCGCCGCCGCCCAGGATGCCGGGGATGATGCCGGCGACGAAGATCTGCACCACCGAGGCATCGGCCATCACCGCGTACAGGATCATCGGGATCGACGGCGGAATGATCACCGCCAGCGTGGCCGAGCTGGACGTGATGGCGGCGGCGAACTCCTTGGGGTAGCCCTTCTTCTTCATCGCCGGGATCAGGATCGATCCCATCGCGGCCACGTCGGCCACCGCCGAGCCGGAGATCTCGGCGAAGAACATCGAGGTGCCGATGTTGATCATCGCCAGCCCGCCCTTGACGAAGCCGAACAGCGCCGACGCAAAGGCGATCAGCCGCCGCGACAGGCTGGACGAGTTCATGATGGCGCCGGCCAAGATGAACAGCGGAATGGCCAGCAGCGGGAAGCTGGTGGCGCCGCTGAACATCACGATGGCCGAGTTCAGCAGGCTGTCGAAGCCGCCGGACCAGCTCATCGCGCCCATGGCCACGATGCCCAGGGACACCGCGATGGGCACGTTCAGCAGGATCAGGCCCACCAGGCCCAGGAACATGAAGGCGACGATCACCGCGCACGCCCTTCGACGGCGGTCTCGCCCTGCTGCATGACCTCGGCCACGGGGGCCTGCTCGTGGTCGACGATGCCGGCGCCGCGGGCCTGGCGCAGCACCTCGGGCAGGCTGAGCAGCTGCGCCACGATGAACAGCGCGCCGCCGATCGGGATCACCGACTGCGTGAACTGCGTGGGCACCCAGGTCAGGCTGACCATGGTGTCGCCTTCCAGGATCTGCAGCACCTGCACGCCGAACCAGGTCAGCAGGCCGAAGAAGCCGATCACGCAGGCCTCGCCGAACAGCACCGCCGCCACGCGCAGCCGCGGCGGCATGGCGTTGACCAGGCCCGGGAAGCCGATGTGGGCGCGCTTGAGCGCCGCCAGCGCCGCACCGTAGTAGGTGAGCCAGGCGAGCATGATGGACGCGCCCTCGTCGTACCAGACGAGCGGGATCTCGAGCTTGCGGCAGGCGACGCCGACCAGGATCACCACCGCCAGCAGCGCCAGCAGGAAGATCACGAAGGCCGTCAGCGCCCGCTCGAAGGCGGTGCGCAGCAGGGTCACGGAATCACATCCCCTTGCCGAGCGCGATGGCCTTGTCCACCAGGGCGCCGCCGGCCGGCACCTCCTTGGCGTACTCCTCGTACACCGCCTTGCTGGCGGCGATGAAGGCGTCCTTGTCGGCCTCGTTGACCTGCACGCCGGCGGCCTTGATCTTGGCCAGCAGTTCGTCGTCGAGCTTGGCGGCCTGCGCGTAGACGTAGGCCTGCGTCTCCTTGGCCGCGGCGGCCAGGGCGGCCTGCACGTCGGCCGGCAGGCTGCCGAAGCGGCGTGCGCCGCTGACCAGGTAGGCCGGGGTGTAGACGTGGCCGGTCATCGACAGGAACTTCTGCACCTCCTGGAACTTGCTGGAGTAGATCTGCGTCAGCGGGTTCTCCTGGCCGTCCATGACGCCGGTCTGCAGCGCCACGAAGACTTCCGACAGCGCCATCGGGCTGGGGTTGGCGCCGTAGGCCTGGAACATCTTCACGCGCCACTTGCCCTGCGGCACGCGCAGCTTCATGCCGGCCAGGTCGGCCGGCTTGACGATGGGCTTGGTGTTGGTGGTGATGTTGCGGAAGCCGTTCTCCCACACCGCCAGGATCTTGTAGCCCTTGGCCTCGGCCAGCGGCGCCAGCGACGGCCAGACCACCTCGGCCTCGATCTTCTGCATGTGCTGGCGGTTCTTCACCAGGTAGGGCATCTCGAACATGCCGAAGGCGTCGACCTCGCTGGACATCACGCTGGAGGGGATCGCGAAGTCCACCGTGCCCAGGCGCAGCTTCTGCATCAGCTCACGGTCGCCGCCCAACTGGCTGGAACCGAAGGTGACCACCTTGGCCTTGCCGGCCAGCTTCTCGTTGGCGATGCGCGCGAACTCGTTGGCCGAAAGCTCGAACAACGAGCCCGGGCCGCCGACGTGGCCGAGCTTGAGCTCCATCTGCGCGTGGGCGGGCAGGGCGGCGGCCAGGGCGCCGAGGGCGGCGGCGGCCAGCAGGGTGCGGCGGATCGGCATGGTGGTGTCTCCTGTGTCGTCGTGGAAGAAGGAAAGGCGTTCAGCCTGCGGTCGGCGCCGGGTGTGCGGCGAAATGCGCAATCGCAGCGGCCACGCCGCTGCCGGCCAGCGGGACGCCGGCCAGCTTCAGGCCCATCTCGCAGCCCGAGAGCGCGGCCATCAGCGTGAGGTCGTTGCAGTCGCCGAGGTGGCCGATGCGGAACATGCGGCCCTTGACCTTGCCCAGGCCGGTGCCCAGCGAGAGGTCGAAGCGCGTGTGGATGAGCTTGCGCAGCGCGTCGGCGTCCACGCCTTCGGGAGTCACCACGCCGGTGAGCACCGGCGAGTACACCGCCGGGTCGGCGCACTGGATGGGCAGGCCCCAGGCCTGCACCGCGGCGCGCACGCCGGCGGCCCAGCGCTGGTGGCGCGCGAAGATCACGTCCAGGCCCTGGCCGAGGATCATGTCCAGCGCCTCGTGCAGGCCGTAGAGCAGGTTGGTGTTGGGCGTGTAGGGCCAGTAGCCGCTCTGGTTCATCTCCACGATCTCGTCCCAGGCCCAGAAGGCCTTGGGCAGCGTGGCCGTCCGGGCCGCCGCCAGCGCCTTGGGCGACAGGGCGTTGAAGCTGATGCCCGGCGGCAGCATCAGGCCCTTCTGCGAGCCGCTGACGGTGACGTCCACGCCCCAGGCGTCGTGCCGGAACTCGGCGCTGGCCAGGCCGGAGATGCTGTCCACCATCAGCAGCGCCGGGTGGCCGGCGGCGTCGATGGCGCGGCGCACGGCGGCGATGTCGCTGGTGACGCCGGTGGAGGTCTCGTTGTGCACCACGCACACGGCCTTGATGGCGTGGCCGGTGTCGGCCTTCAGGCGCTCGGCGATGCGCTCGGCCGGCACGCCGTGGCGCCAGGCGTTGGGCAGGCCGGTCTGCGCGCAGGTGCCGGGCAGGGTGATGAATTCGGGCTGCAGGCCCAGGCGCTCGGCCAGCTTCTTCCACAGCGTGGCGAAGTGGCCGGTCTCCACCATCAGCAGTTGATCACCCGGCGAACACACGTTGGCCAGTGCCGCTTCCCAGGCGCCGGTGCCCGATGCCGGGTAGACGACCACCGGATGTTCGGTCTGGAACACCTGCTTCAGCCCGGCCAGCACCTTCAGGCCGAGTGCACCGAACTCGGGGCCGCGGTGGTCGATGGTCGGCAGGCTCATCGCCCGCAGGATGCGGTCCGGCACCGGGCTGGGACCCGGGATCTGCAGGAAGTGGCGGCCGCTGGGGTGGTGGTCGAGGGTCAGCATGCAAGGCTCCAATGCGATTCAGTTTTGCATACAAAATGCCTTTGTCAATCGGGTTGCGTCGTAGACTACGGCTGAACTCGATTCGGATTTGCATGCAAACAAGGGAAAACCCTGCGAGCGACCTCGACGACGCGATCACGATCCCGCGCCAGGTGCTGCACGAGGCCGCGGCCGGGCGCCTGCGCCGGCTGATCGTCGAGGGCGTGATTGCGCCCGGCGCCAAGCTCAACGAGCGCGAGCTGTCGGAGCGGCTGCAGGTCTCGCGCACGCCGCTGCGCGAGGCCATCCGCACGCTGGCGGCCGAGGGCCTGGTGGAACTGCTGCCCAACCGCGGCGCGGTGGCGGTGCAGCTCTCGGCACAGGACGTGGCGCACACCTTCGAGGTCATCGCGGGGCTGGAGGCGCAGTCCGGCGAACTGGCGGCGCAGCGCATCACCGACGCCGAACTGGCCGAGGTGCGCGCGCTGCACTACGAGATGCTGGCCGCGTTCACGCGGCGCGACCTGTCGGGCTACTACCGGCTGAACGCGCAGATCCACGACGCCATCAACGCCGCGGCGCGCAACCCGGTGCTGCAGCAGACCTACCGCACCGTCAACGCCCGCCTGCAGGCGCTGCGCTTCCGCTCCAACTTCGACGACCGCAAGTGGCAGCGCGCGGTCAAGGAACACGAGGCCATGATCGACATGCTGGCCACGCGCGACGCCGCGGGCCTGCGCGCGTTGATGGTGCAGCACCTGAACCATAAGCGCGACGCGGTGCTGGAGTTGCTGCAGCAGGGGGTGGCATGAACGGCGAACTCGCGGCGCGTCTGCAGCGGGAGACCGCGGGCGAGGTGTTGTTCGACGCCGCCTCGCGCGGCCGCTACGCCACCGACGCGTCGATCTACCAGATCGTGCCGCGCGGCGTCTTCGTGCCGCGCACCGAGGACGACGTGGCCACCGCGCTGGCCATCGCACGCGAGACCGGCACGCCGGTGCTGCCGCGGGGTGCTGGCACCTCGCAGTGCGGCCAGACCACGGGCGACGCGCTGGTGATCGACTTCACCAAGCACCTGCGCCAGGTGCACGCGGTAGACGTGGACGGCATGACAGCCGAGGTGGACGGCGGCCTGGTGCTGGATCATCTGAACGCGCAGCTGAAGCGGCACGGCCTCTGGTATCCGGTGGACGTCTCCACCAGCGCGCAGGCCACGCTGGGCGGCATGGCGGGCAACAACTCCTGCGGCTCGCGCAGCATCGCCTACGGCAACATGGTGCACAACGTGCGCGGCATCGACGCCTGGCTGGCCGACGGCCGCCGCCTGCACTTCGGGCCGGTGGACCGGCTCAGTGGCGATGCCGTCGCGATCGCCGACTTCGTGCGCGGCCTGGCCGACACCCACCGCGCCGAGATCGAAGCCCACTGGCCGCAGGTGCTGCGCCGCGTGGCCGGCTACAACCTGGACATCTTCCACCCGCGCAGCGAACGCCCCTACACCGGCGACGGCAGCGTCAACCTGGCGCACCTGCTGGTGGGCAGCGAGGGCACGCTGGCCGTCACGCGGCGGCTGCACCTGCAGCTGGCGCGGCTGCCGAAGCACAAGGTGCTGGGCGTGGTGAACTACACCCGCTTCCACGCGGCCATGGACTCGGCCCAGCACATCGTCACGCTGGGCCCGAGCGCGGTGGAGCTGGTGGACCGCACGATGATCGAGCTGGCGCGCGCCAACCCCGCGTTCCGGCCGGTGATCGAGACCGCGTTGATCGGCCAGCCCGAGGCCATCCTGCTCGTCGAGTTCAGCGGCGACGACGGCGCCGTGCTGCTGAAGCAGCTGGCCGCGCTGGTGACCCTGATGGGCGACCTGGGTCTCCCTGGCAGTGTGGTCGAGATGCCCTACGAGGCAGCACAGAAGGCGCTGTGGGAGGTGCGCAAGGCCGGCCTGAACATCATGATGAGCCTCAAGGGCGACGGCAAGCCGGTGAGCTTCATCGAGGACTGCGCCGTGCCGCTGGTGCACCTGGCCGAGTACACCGACGCGCTGACCGAGGTCTTCGCACGCCACGGCTCGCGGGGCACCTGGTACGCGCATGCGTCGGTGGGCACGCTGCACGTGCGGCCCATCCTGGACATGCGCCGCGACGGCGCCGTGAAGATGCGCGCCATCGCCGAGGAAGCAGCGGCCCTGGTGCGCAAGTTCAAGGGCGCCTACAGCGGCGAGCACGGGGACGGCCTGTGCCGCGGCGAGTGGATCCGCTGGCAGTTCGGCCCGAAGCTGGACGAGGCCTTCCGCGCCATCAAGCAGCACCTGGACCCGGCCGGCCTGCTGAACCCGGGCAAGATCGTCGACCCGCCGAAGATGGACGATGCGGCGCTGTTCCGCTTCCCGCCCAGCTACCGCACCATCCCGCTGACGCCGGTGTTCGACTGGTCGGCCTGGGACGTGCAGAACGACCCCGTCACCGAGCGGACCACGGCACCCGGCACCGGTGGCGACACCACCGGCGGCCTGGCCAAGGCAGTGGAGATGTGCAACAACAACGGGCACTGCCGCAAGTTCGACGCCGGCACCATGTGCCCGAGCTACCGCGTCACCCGTGACGAGCAGCACCTCACGCGCGGCCGCGCCAACACGCTGCGGCTGGCGCTGTCGGGGCAGATCGAGGGCGGCGTGACGTCAGACGCCGTGGCCGAGGCGCTGGACCTCTGCGTGGGCTGCAAGGGCTGCAGGCGCGACTGCCCCACCGGCGTGGACATGGCCAAGATGAAGCTGGAGGTCGCCGCCCAGCGGGCCCGCACCCACGGCGTGCCGATGAAGGACCGCCTGGTGGCCCGGCTGCCGGAGATCGCGCGCTGGGGCCGGCGGCTGCCGTGGCTGTTCAACCTGCGTGATGTGGTGCCGGGCGCCGCGGCCTTGTCGGAGCGCTGGCTGGGGCTGTCGGCCAAACGCTCGCTGCCGCGCTTCCGCGCCGACGATTTCGAGGCTGCCGCGCCCACGCTGAAGCTCGCCAGCCGCGACGAGGTGCTGGCCGCCGCGAAGCACGGCAAGGGCGTGGTGCTGTTCGTCGACACCTTCAACGGTGCCTTCGAGACCGAGAACGCCGTGGATGCGGTGCGCGTGCTGCAGGCCGGGGGTTATGCGGTGCACGTGGCGCGGCAGGCCGACGGGCGGTCGCCCTGCTGCGGCCGCACGCTGCTGGCCGCCGGCCTGGCCGACGAGGCCAAGGTGCGCGCCCGCGCGCTGCTGGACACCTTCGCGCCCTTTGTCGACGCCGGCATCGTCATCGTTGGCCTGGAGCCGTCCTGCCTGCTGAGCCTGCGCGACGAGTTCCTCGTCATGGGCCTGGGCCCGGCGGCGCAGCGGCAGGCCGACCGGGCGCTGCTGCTGGAGGAGTTCCTGGCGCTGGAGCACCGTGCTGGCCGCTTTGCGCCGACGTTGAAAGCGGCCACCCAGCCGATCCGCGTGCACGGCCACTGCCACCAGAAGGCCTTCGGCGCCATGCCACCCGTGCTCGAGGTGCTGAAGCTGATCCCCGGAGCCGACGTGCAGGCCATCGAGAGCTCCTGCTGCGGCATGGCCGGTGCCTTCGGCTACGAGGCGGTGCACCATGAGGTGTCGATGCAGATGGCCGAGTCGGCCCTGCTGCCGGCCGTGCGTGCGGCGCCCGAGGCGATCATCGTGGCCGACGGCACCAGCTGCCGGCACCAGATCGCCGACGGCGCGCAGCGCCAAGCGCTGCACGTGGCGCGCGTTCTGGCGCAGCACCTGGCCTGACCACCGGCCCGGCGCCCGCCTCGCCTGCCGGTCGCCGACGGGTCAGTGCTCGCCCAGTACCGCCGTGTCGACGCGCTGCAGTTGCATGCGCGCCAGCGTCAGGTTGGCCACGCTGGCGTCGAGCACGGCGTGCATCACGATGCCCGGATGGCCTGGCAGCGGGTGCATCAGCAGGTGGTGGCCCGTCAGCGTGATCGCCGCATCGGGCTGCGACGGCCCGAGGCCCAGGCCGCGGCCACACTCGGCCATCGCATTGAAGAGCTTCAGTCCTTCGGTCACCAGATGACGGGCGTCCGGGCGGGCACCGCAGTGGGCCAGGGGGTGGCCGCTACGGGCCTCGAAGACGCAGGCGCTGACCAGGCCCTTGATGGCCTGGCATGCCCGCAGGTAGTCGGCCCAGCGGCCCGCCCTGAGGTCCTGCGGGTCGGGTTCGGCGCCCGGAAGCGGCATGGCCTCGGTCGGGGCTTCCGACGTGCTGGACGGCATCGGCCGTTGCGCCAGCGGGGCCTTGGCGGCAGGCGCCGACGACTCGCGCAAGCGGTTCCAGGCACCGGTGACGTAGCCCCAGGCGTCGTTCGACGACGCAGCCTGCGGCGTCACACGGACGTTCAGGCCCCGAGGGCCGTTGATGGCGGCGGCCTGGGCTGCCAGCGCACCGGGCGAACCCAACGGCACCATCAGAAGGTCGCGGTTTGGCCACGGCCCGCGGACCACGGCCTCGCGCACCGGCTGCAGGGCACCCGTCAGCAGATGCCCGGGCATCTCGCCGACGAGCAGCACGCCCAGGCGTGCGTGCCCCAGCAGCACGGAGGCCAGCTGCTTGCGGGACTGCGAATCGGTGTCGATGTCGGTGCTGTATACGCGCAGATGCTGGTTGCCGCGGCCGGGCAGTTCGACGAACGGCAACACCGCCAGCGCCACGCCGTGGCCCTGGCGGCGGATGGACAGGGTCTGCACGCGCGTGTTCAAGGCGCCAGCAATGGCACCCAGCAGGCGCAGGGATTGGCTGCTGCCCACGTCGTGCAGCGCGATGAACTCCGGCTGCAGCGCGGCGAACTGCTGCAGCATGGCCTGTGCCGGATCGACGGCGACGAACAGCTCGAGCTTGTCGTCCGCAATGCGCTGGCCGACGTCGTCCTGGCCTTCGCCCAGGTAGTCGGCGCGGTTGCGCACGATCTGCGTGGCCGGCGAGAGCAGGTCATCGCGGTTGGCCTGACCCCGCGCGGCATTGGAAACATCGTTCATGCTGACCCCCCTTGTTTGGGGGGGATGATAGGCAGGCCGCTGCCAAATGGCATCCCCCTTCGGTTGGTCGACGCCACTTCTAGAATGAACTTCAGGCATACCCCGACCCCTTCATTTCTGCGGACTCCTGCCCACTCATGACAACAAGAGACGAAACCTGCGCGCACGCGCCGGTGGTGGTGGTGGGCGCCGGCCTGGCGGGCCTGACGGTGGCGCTGGACGTGGCGGCACACCGCCGGGTGATCGTGCTGGCCAAGCGGCGGCTGGACGAAGGCGCCACGGCCTGGGCCCAGGGTGGCATCGTCGGCGTGCTGGGTGAGGACGACAGCATCGAGTCGCATGTCCGGGATACGCAAGAAGCGGGCGCCGGATTGGTCGACGAGGACACGGCCCGCCATGTGGCGCGCCACAGCGCCGAGGCGGTGGCCTGGCTGGTGGAGGCGGGCGTGCCCTTCACGCACGACCCGGCCGGCCCGCTGGGCCTGCACCTCACACGCGAGGGCGGCCATGCGGTGCGGCGCATCGCGCACGCGGCCGACGCCACCGGCAAGGCCATCCACGACGCATTGCTGGCGCGCGCCCGCGTTCACCCCAACATCGAGCTGCGTGAGCGCTGGATGGCGGTGGACCTGATCACGCAGCATCACGTGGGCGGCGAGCCGCGCTGCCACGGCGTCTACGCGCTGGACATCGACCGCGGCCACGTGGAGACCCTGCGCTGCGCCGGCGTGGTGCTGGCCACCGGCGGCGTGGGCAAGGTCTACCGCTACACCAGCAACCCCGACACGGCCACCGGCGACGGCATCGCCATGGCCTGGCGCGCCGGCTGTCGGGTGGCGAACATGGAGTTCATCCAGTTCCACCCGACCTGCCTCTACCACCCGCAGGAGCGCAGTTTTCTCATCACCGAGGCGCTTCGCGGCGAAGGTGCCACGCTGCACCTGCCCGCGGCCGACGGCGTGGGCGAACGATTCATGCCTGGGCACGACGACAGGGCCGAACTGGCGCCGCGTGACATCGTGGCCCGCGCCATCGACTTCGAGATGAAGAAGCACGGCGTCGACCACGTCTGGCTGGATGCCCGGCCCATCGTGGCGGAGAAGGGCGAGGCCTTCCTGCGCGAGCACTTCCCGACCATCCATGCCCGCTGCCTGGCGCTGGGGATCGACATCACGCACCAGCCGATCCCGGTGGTGCCGGCGGCGCACTACACCTGCGGCGGCGTCGTCACGGACCTGGACGGCCGCAGCGACCTGCCAGGCCTGTTCGCCGTCGGCGAGACCACGTACACAGGCCTGCACGGCGCCAACCGGCTTGCCAGCAACTCGCTGCTGGAGTGTGTGGTGCTCGGCCGCGGCTGCGCTGGTGCCTTGCTGACCGACGCGGTGGAACCGCCCGCGCGCCTGCCTGGCTGGGACGACAGCCAGGTCGAGGACGCCGACGAGCAGGTGGTCATTGCGCACAACTGGGACGAGCTGCGACTCGTGATGTGGAACTACGTGGGTATCGTCCGCACCACCAAGCGGCTTGAGCGTGCGCTGCACCGCATCAAGCTGCTGCGTGACGAGATCCAGGACTACTACGCGAGCTTCCGCGTCAACCGCGACCTGCTGGAACTGCGCAACCTGGTGGTCAACGCGGAACTGATCGTGCGTTCGGCGCTGCGCCGGCACGAAAGCCGCGGGCTGCACTTCAGCCGCGATTTCCCGCGGGCGCTGCCGGTGAGCTTCCCGACCGTGCTGACGCGCGCGGCCAAGAGCAGCCGCTGAATCTTTCACGTACTGGTGAGGTTCCGGCCTCGTCGCAAGGCGCCCCCTCGGTGAAGAAGCGACCGGAGGGAAGGTCGGAGCGTTACGCTCTGGCGCGCATTGCGGTGCGCGCCTGCACGAAGCCGAAGGCGTAGTCCACCGCGTCGGCCACGGCCTTGTCGTGCTCGGCCCGCTCGCGCTCGGTCTGGTAGAAGGCCAGGTCCACCTTGTGCCGGATGTAGCGTGGCTGCAGCCGGTTGAGCGCCACGCAGGCCACGTCGGCCAGCAGGTCCTCGCGGTCGGCCAGACCGGGGTAGCGGTCCGTGGCGTCCTGCACGGCGGCAAACACCGCCTGCTCGTTGTGGTTGCGGATGGAGGTGAAGTCGGCGCTCATCCGTCGGTTGTCGGCCGCTTCCGCATCGACTTGAGCGTCAGACCACCCGCATCGAAAAGTCGACTGCGGTGACGTCCTTGGTCAGCCGGCCGATCGAGATGCGGTGCACGCCGGTGGCGGCGATGTCTCGCAGCTGCTCGATGCCGACGCCGCCGGAGACCTCCAGCTCGGCGCGTTCGCCGGCCATGGCCACCGCCGCACGCATGCGCGGCAGGTCGAAGTTGTCCAGCAGCACGCTTTTCGCGCCGTGTTCCAGCGCCTCGGCCAGCTGGTCCAGGGTCTCGACCTCGATCTGGATCTCCACGCCGGCGTCCAGCGCGCGGGCCGCGGCCAGCACCTGCGGGATGCCGCCGGCGGCGGCGATGTGGTTCTCCTTGATCAGGATGCCGGCGTACAGCGCCAGGCGCTGGTTCTGGCCGCCGCCCATGCGTACCGCGTACTTCTGCGCCAGGCGAAGGCCGGGGATGGTCTTGCGGGTGTCCAGGATGGCGCAGCCATGCGCGCGCGGGCTGGCGCCGGCCACGGCGTCCACATGGCGGCGGGTGATCGTGGCCGTGCCGCTGAGCAGCTGCAGGAAGTTCAGCGCCGGGCGCTCCGCGGCCAGCAGGGCGCGGCCGTCGGCCTCGATGGTGACGACCGGCTGGTCGGGCACGGTCCAGGCGCCGTCCTCGAAGGCCCAGTCCAGGTGGGCGCTGGTGTCCAGGCGCTTGAACACGCCGTCGAACCAGTCGCGGCCGCAGAGCACGGCGCGTTCGCGCGCGATCACGCGGGCGCGCACGCGACGGCCGGCGGGCACCAGCATGCCGGTCCAGTCACCGCGGCCGATGTCCTCGGCCAGCGCCTCCATGATGTTGCGCTGGCGGGCGTCCTCGAGGGTCTCGTTGTGTTCGAACATGTTCGTTCCGCTTCAGGCCGCACCGATGTTGCGCACCAGGCCCGGTGTCTGCAGCACCGCCGGGTGCGCCGCGGTGAAGTCCAGCATGCGCTCGATGCAGCCCAGGGCCTGGGCGCGGGTGGGCTCGGGCACGTGGATCTCGCCGCTGCCCTGTTCCAGGCAGGCGACGATGCCTTGCAGCGCATTCATCGCCATCCAGGGGCAGTGCGCACAGCTCTTGCAGGTGGCGCTGCGGCCGGCGGTGGGCGCCTCGATCAGCGTCTTGTCGGGTGCCAGCTGGCGGATGCGGTGCATCAGGCCGTTGTCGGTGGCGATGATGTAGGCCGGCGCGTCGCCCTTGAGCACGGCGTTGAGGATCTGCGTGGTCGAGCCGACCACGTCGGCCTGGGCCACCACGCTGGCCGGTGACTCCGGGTGCACCAGCACCTTGGCCTCGGGGTGATCGCGCTTGAGCAGGTCCAGTTCCAGGCCCTTGAACTCGTCGTGCACGATGCAGGCGCCGTTCCACAGCAGCATGTCGGCGCCGGTCTGCTCCTGGATGTAGCGGCCGAGGTGGCGGTCGGGCGCCCAGAGGATCTTCCTGCCCTGGTCCTTCAGGTGGTTGACGATGCCCAGCGCGCAGGAGCTGGTCACCATCCAGTCGGCGCGCGCCTTCACCGCGGCGCTGGTGTTGGCGTAGACCACCACGGTGCGGTCGGGGTGGGCGTCGCAGAAGGCCGCAAACTCGTCGGCCGGGCAGCCCAGGTCCAGGCTGCAGGTGGCGTCCAGGTCGGGCATCAGCACGCGCTTGTCCGGGCTGAGGATCTTGGCCGACTCGCCCATGAAGCGCACGCCGGCGACCACCAGCGTCTTCGCGGCGTGGTCGCGGCCGAAGCGTGCCATCTCCAGCGAGTCGGCCACGCAACCGCCGGTCTCCAGCGCCAGGTCCTGGATGTCGCCGTCCACGTAGTAGTGCGCCACCAGCACGGCGTCGTGCGCCTTCAGCAGCGCCTTGATGCGCGCCTTGGCGGCGTCGCGCTCGGGCGGCATCAGGGCCTCGGGCACCTTGGCCCAGGCGTGCGCGGTGCAGCTGGCGCCGTCGTGGTCCTGGCGGGTGTAGTCGTAGAGCACTTGTTCCATGGTGGGGCAGTCTCCGCGTGCGCTCAGCGCGCACGGTTCGCGGCGGGGGAGGGGGATGCTACAGGGGGATGCACCGCGGCGCCGGCCAGCAGCTGCGTGGGCGGCAGGCCCACCGACCGCCGCACCATCGCGCTGAAGGCACTGGCGCTGGCGTAGCCCAGTTCGGCGGCGATGTGCGCCATCGGCCGCCGCTGAGCGGCCATGGCCAGCGCGCGCGCCAACAGCACCTGCTGGCGCCAGGCGCCGAAGTTCGTGCCCAGCTCGCTGCGGAACAGGCGCGCCACGGTGCGCACGCTGGCGCCGGCCTCTGCGGCCCAGGCGTCCAGGCGGTCGTGGCGCAGCGGGTCGTCGATGACGGCCTCGCACAGCGCACGCAGCCGCTTGTCGGTGGGCAGTTCGACACCCAGCGGCACCGGCCGGGCGCGGGCCAGTTCGTCGGCCACCAGGCAGGCGAGCAGGGCCTCGCGTGCGGGCGGCAGGGCGTCGCCCGGGTCGGAGGCCAGCTGCGGCACCAGCTCGCGCAGCAAGGGCGAGACCTCGAGCACGCGGCAGCGGGTCCAGTCTCCGGACGGGTGGCCGTCCAGAGGGGCCGGACCCTGGCCGACGCCGGCTTCCAGCAGGTACAGGGTGCGCAGCTCGGCGCGTTCCACCACGGTCACCGCATGCTCCACGCCGGGCGGCACCCACACGGCGCGCGATGGCGGCACGATGAAGCTGTGCTGCTCGGCCTCCACGCGGCACACGCCGGCGGTGGAGAACACCACCTGCGCCCAGGGGTGGCTGTGCGGCACCACACGGGCCTGGGTGTCCAGCACCCGCACCTTGGCGCGTACCGGGCGCAACGGCGTCGGTGCATAGCGCAACGGGTCCAGCGGCAGCAGGGCGTCGGGCGACGGCATGCGGCGTCGCAGCGACCCCGCGGAACGCGCAGTGGCAGGCATGGCCGATTTACGACAGAACTTGGCTTTCTATCGTAACGCGGCCGGCGAACGCCCTTCTACAGTGCGGTCATGACGCCCCAACGCCGCCGCCAGGACCTGACCACGATCTCGCTGATCGGCGTCGCCCATGGCACTTCGCACTTCTTCCACATGCTGCTGCCGCCGCTGTTCCCGGTGTTCATCCGGGACTTCGGGCTGAGCTACGCCGAACTCGGGCTGCTGGTCAGCAGCTTCTTCGTCATCTCGGGCATCGGCCAGGCGCTGGCGGGCTTCGTCGTCGACCGCGTGGGCGCGCGCCCCATCCTGTTCGCGGCACTGGCGTGTTTCGTCGGTGCCGGTGTGGCGGCGTCGATGGCGCAGGGGTTCTGGACGCTGATGCTGGCCGCGGCGCTGGCCGGCGTGGGCAACTGCCCGTTCCACCCGGCGGACTTCACGGTGCTGAACAAGCGCGTCTCGCAGCCGCGGCTGGGCCATGCCTTCTCGGTGCATGGCATCTCCGGCAACCTGGGGTGGGCGGCTGCGCCGGTGTTCCTGATCGGCCTGCAGTCGGCCACCGGGAGCTGGCGCCTCGCCTGCCTGGGCGCGGCGGCCTGGGCGGCGTTGGTGATCGTGGCGCTGTGGATCGGCCGCGGCGCCATCGACGACAGCCAGGGCGCCTGGCAAAAACCGGCTGGCGCCGCCGCGCTGGCGCCGGAGCATCCGCTGGCCTTTCTGCGTCTGCCGTCGGTGTGGCTGTGCTTCAGCTTCTTTTTCTGGAGCACGGCGGCGCTGTCGGCGATGCAGAGCTTCGCCGGCCCGGCGCTGGGTGCGATGCATGGCCTGCCGCTGGCGGCCACCGCCTTCGTCGTCACCGGCTACATGCTCTGCGGCGCGGCCGGCATGGTGGTGGGCGGCTTCCTGGTGGCGCGCGCCGAACGGCTGGAGCGGGTCATCGGGCTGGCCATGAGCGCTTCGGCCGTGGCGCTGCTGGTGGTGGCCAGCGGCGCGCTGCCCGGCACGCTGGCGATGGCCCTGGCGGCCATGGCCGGCTTCGGCACCGGGCTGGCCGGGCCGTCGCGCGACATGCTGATCAAGCGTGCCGCGCCGCCCGGCGCCACCGGGCGCGTGTATGGCACCGTGTACTCGGGCCTGGACGTGGGCTTTGCGCTGGCCGCACCGGTGTTCGGCTGGCTGATGGACCATGGCCAGCCGGCCAGCGTCTTCGTCGGCGCGGCGGTTGCGCTGGGGCTCGG
Source organism: Rubrivivax albus (assembly GCF_004016515.1). GTDB lineage: Bacteria > Pseudomonadota > Gammaproteobacteria > Burkholderiales > Burkholderiaceae_C > Rubrivivax > Rubrivivax albus. The sequence goes on along the minus strand of NZ_SACT01000005.1, from coordinate 15,909 downwards.
CGTCGCGTCGGCCGGCCTGGTGGGGCTGCGCATCCGGCGGCCGGCGGTACAGTCGCCGGCATGACGACGAACCCGACCCGTCCCGCCGGCCATGCGCTGGTCGAGGCCCTGGTCGCCCAGGGCGTGGAAACCGCCTTCGGCGTGCCCGGCGAGAGCTTCCTGGCCGTGCTGGACGGCTTCCACGAACACCGCGAGCGGATCCGCTTCATCGCCTGCCGGCAGGAAGGCGGCGCCGCCTTCATGGCCGAAGCGCAGGGCAAGCTCAGCGGCAGGCCGGGCATCTGCTTCGTCACCCGCGGCCCTGGGGCCACCAACGCCAGCATCGGCATCCACACGGCGTTCCAGGACTCCACGCCGATGGTGATCTTCGTCGGCCAGGTGGCCAGCGACCAGCGTGACCGCGAGGCCTTCCAGGAACTGGACTACCGCCAGTTCTTCTCACCCGGCACCCTGGGCATGGCCAAGTGGGTGGCCGAGATCCAGGACCCCGACCGCGTGCCGGAGTACGTGGCGCGCGCCTTCCACACCGCGCTGCAGGGCCGCCCCGGCCCGGTGGTGCTGGCCCTGCCCGAAGACATGCTGACCCAGCCCACGGCCGCGCCCGTGCTGCCCGTGGCGAAGCCGGCCGTGGCCTGGCCCGCACCCGGGGGGCTGCGGGACCTGCGGCGGATGCTGCTGGAGGCGCAGCGCCCGCTGGTCATTGCCGGCGGCAACGGCTGGGATGCCGAAGGCTGCGCCGCGCTGCAGCGCTTCGCCGAGAACTGGCAACTGCCGGTGGCCTGCGGCTTCCGCTTCCAGGACACCTTCGACAACCGCCACCCGCAGTACGCCGGCGACGTGGGCATCGGCATCAATCCGAAGCTGGCGGCCCGCGTGCGCGAGGCGGATCTGATCATCGCCCTGGGCATCCGCCTGGGCGAGATGACCACCGGCGGCTACACGCTGCTGACGCCGCCGAAGCCGGCGCAGAAGCTGGTGCACGTGCATGCCGGCCCGGAAGAACTGGGCCGCGTCTATGCCGCCGACCTGCTGCTGCAGGCCGCGCCCAGTGCGGCCGCCAAAGCACTGGAATCGCTGACGGCGCCGCCGGAACTGCCCTGGCGCGCCTGGACCGATGCCGCCGCGGCCGACTACGTGGCCAACCACGAGGCCCCGCCGGTGGCGCCGCTGGACCTGGCGGTGGTGATGAAGACCGTGCAGCTACTGGCCCCGGCCGACACCGTCTACACCAACGGCGCCGGCAACTACAGCGGCTGGCTGCACCGCTACGTACGCTATTTCGGCCTGCAGCACCACGGCCGCACGCAGCTGGCGCCGACCTCTGGCGCCATGGGCTACGGCCTGCCGGCCGCCGTGGGTGCGGCGCTGCTGTACCCCGAGCGCACGGTGGTCAACGTGGCCGGCGACGGCGACTTCCTGATGACCGGCCAGGAACTGGCCACCGCCACCGGCTATGGCGCGAAGCGGTTGATCAGCATCGTGGTCGACAACGGCAGCTACGGCACCATCCGCATGCACCAGGAGCGCGAGTACCCCGGGCGGGTGAGCGGCAGCGACCTGTTCAACCCCGATTTCGCCGCCTTTGCCCGCGCCTTCGGCTGGCACGCGGCGCGGGTGGAAAGCACCGCGGACTTCGAGCCGGCCTTCACCGAAGCCCTGGCTGCCGGCCGCCCGGCGCTGCTGCACCTCAAGCTCGACACCGACGTGATCACCAGCCGCACGACGCTCACGGCCATCCGCGACAGTGCCCGGCAGCGGGGGCGGTAAAGTCGGTTTGTCCAAATCCAACCGACCGAACCCAACCAACAGGAGGAACCATGGGTCTGCTGAGTTTCATCAAGGAAGCCGGTGAGAAGCTGTTCGGCATCGGCAGCGCCAAGGCCGCCGAGCCGCCGAAGCCCGAGGTCGCGGCAAAGTCCATCGTCGACTACATCCAGCAGCAGGGCATCGCCACCGACGGCTTGAACGTGGCCTTCGATCCCGCCACGGAGACGGTGACCGTCGACGGCCAGGTGGCCGACCAGGCCACGAAGGAGAAGATCCTCCTGTGCTGCGGCAACGTGGCCGGCGTGGCCAAGGTCAACGATCTGATCGTTGTCGTCACGCCGGCGCCCGAGGCGCAGTACCACACCGTGGTCAGCGGCGACAACCTGTCGAAGATCGCCAAGAAGTTCTACGGCGACGCCAACAAGTACCCGGTGATCTTCGAGGCCAACAAGCCCATGCTCAAGCACCCGGACAAGATCTACCCGGGCCAGATGCTGCGCATCCCGCCGCTGTGATCCATCGACCATGACCGCCGCCGACTTCTCCACCTGCGACCTCTGCGATCCGCGCAAGGGCGACACGGACGGTGCATTCCGTGTGCTGCCGCCGGTGTTTGCCAGCTACGGTGGGCGGGCGAAGTTCTGCGGCCCCGTGCGCACCGTGCGCTGCTTCGAGGACAACACTTCCGTGAAGGCGCTGCTGGAGTCACCTGGCGCGGGTGCGGTGCTGGTGGTCGACGGCGGTGGCTCGGTGCGGCGCGCCCTGGTGGGCGGCAACATCGCCGCCGCCGCTGCCGCCAATGGCTGGGCCGGCGTGGTGGTGAATGCCGCCGTGCGCGACAAGGCCGAACTGGCCGCGGCCGACGTGGGCCTGTTTGCCCGCGCTCTGATCCCCATGCCCAGCGACCGCAAGGCGCCGGGTCAGGTGGACGTGGCCTTGCAGATCGAGGGCGTGTGGGTGCGCCCGGGAGACTGGCTGTATGCCGACGAAGACGGTGTCGTCGTCACCCCCGCTCCCGCCTGAGGTCGAGGCCATCGTGCGCCGTTGCCGGCGCATGGTGTCGCAGCGTGCGCTGCTGGCTGCCGGCGTGGCCACGGTGCCGGTGCCGGGGCTGGACTGGGTGACCGACGTCGGCATCCTGATCAAGCTGCTGCCGAAGATCAACGAGGCCTTTGGCCTGTCGCCTGACCAGGTGGAGCGCCTCTCGCCGGAACGCCGCATGGTGGTCTACAAGGCCATCAGCACCGGCGGTGCGATGGTGATCGGCAAGGTGATCACGCGCGACGTGGTGCTCAAGCTGCTGAAGATCGTCGGCGTGCGGCTGACCACGCAGCAGGCCGCCAAGTACGTGCCGCTGGCAGGCCAGGCCGTGTCTGCGGCGCTCACCTACACGGCGCTGCGTTACGTGTGCGAGCAGCACATCCAGCAGTGTGCTGCCGTGGCGCGGCAGCTGGCGCTGCCGGCACCGGTAGAATGAATCGTCTCGGGGTGTAGCGCAGCCTGGTAGCGCATCTGGTTTGGGACCAGAGGGTCGCACGTTCGAATCGTGTCACCCCGACCATATTTCACGCGGCGTCCAGCGGTAGTGCCTGCTAACAGCAGGGCGCCATATCGGCTTTGGGGGCTCCTCGGTGCCTATCCGGTGCCTCAAAGCGCCGCACTTGGGGCTCGTACTCTGGCGCGTTAGTCAGTCCGTTCGAGCCGGCACGCCCATGTGTTGCCTAAGCGCTTCGAACACTTCGGGCAGTGGACGGCACTCAGCAGGGCAAGCTCGTCGCAGTTCGGGCACCGGCCAAGCGGGTGGCCTGTCTGGCCAGCCTGCGACAGTTGGTAGCTGCGCAAGAGGCTAATCATCGGAATGTCGCGGCGGGCTTCAGCGATCTGTACGAGGCTGCGTCCCGCGCTGTCCTGACCCTCAGGGCGCCTGCCCAGGTCTAACAGGACCTTGACGCGCGCGAAGTTGCCCGCCTCGACCTCCCGAAGAAGGACTGGATCGACGTCTACAGGTCTGTCTTCCTGACGATTCGCATCTCCAGGCAAAGGCGGCCGCGCTACCGTTGCTGATGGTTCTGGCGCTGCATTAGTGTCCGACCCAGACTTGTCGATCGCCCGAGTTAGCGCCCGGAAGCCAAGCACTGCACCGCCGATGCCTGCGACGATCGTCAAGAAATCGCCGGCACCAAGCATGTGCCGAGCGACAAACCCTGCAACCAGCGCACCGCCGACGATGGCAAAGACAACCGCCACCTGCGATGCGAAGAAATGGCCGAGGAGGCGCCACCCGCCCACGAGCAACAATACCGCAGGCAACAGCAGCCATCCGAAGGGAATCCCGAACGGGTTGTAGCTGGCGTCCTCTGCGACTGCCATTCCGACCGGGGCCAGGAACAATACCAAGACCCGCGCACGGAAGCGCGTCATATGTCGGCAGCTCCCTGCCGTTGGATGGGCAGGATCTCGAAGATTGAACGCTCCGAGTCCTCTGCCCGTGGCCGCCTTGCGGGCTCAGTCTCGATAGCGGTCTCACGCAGACCAAGCACTACACCCTCGGATATGCGCCGTTCCAGCCGTCCCTCTGTCCGCGTCTGATATCCCCGGTGCAGGTACTCGACGATCTTGCCGGTCGGAACGGCCAGCGTCCCGCTGACCCAGTCGGCAAACAGCGGCGGGCCGTCTGTCAGCCGGTAGCGCCCAGTTATGCCCGTCAGGTACAGCCGCCCGCCCTCGATGCACCACTCAACGACGTCACCGCGCCAGCATGACGTTGCTGTAGTTCGAGGGTTCGATGCGTCGGCTTCCTCTGGCGTTCGTTCAACGATGCGGAGATGAGCGGCCAGGCCAGGCTCGCAGCCCAGCCGACACGGCTTGCCGTCGATGACGATGCGGTCTCCGAACTGTGCGTCCAAGTTCGGTCGGTCCAGTAAAGATCCGTCACGCACCCGCGAGCATTCGGTGCGCCGGTCCGGTGGCTGGGATGAACTCGTTGAAACCAGCGATCAGGTAAGAGGCAATGCTGCCCACGACCTTCGCATTGACTGCGTTACCCAGCGCAGCAAATGCGCGAGGGCGGCTTTCCGGGAGCGCAAGGTCCTCGAGACTCTGGAGCCTTGCACACTCCCGTGGCGTCATGTAGCGCCTTTCCCAGCCGATGATGGGCACCTGCGTATCTGTCATCGCAATCAGACTAGGCGCAGTCGTCGGCCTCTTCACGCGAACGCCCGATGCCCGAAACTGAATGACATAGCGCCAGATGTCGCGCTCGCCACCTTTGACGTTCCATTCAAATTTCTGCAGGCTGGAAGGAAAGCGCAGTATCTTGGACCGCCACGGATCGATCCATTTGCGGTTCTGCGCGTAGAACTCTCGATTCTGACGAATGAAATCTCGCTTCCACTTTGGAAACTCTAACTGCTCGGTGCGCGCGTGGCTCGGTAGGGCTTCCCATCGGACATCGGGCCTGAGTTGCCGCAGCGAGACTCCGTGCGCCCCCTTGAATTTCGCTAGTCCCCGCGTCCCCTTAGCCGATAGCACTGCAAAGGGCGTCTCGTCGTCGTACGGATAGTCTGCGCCGAACTCCATGGACCACAGCGGATAGGAGGGCAAGTCAACTGAAGGGGGGCTTCGCCTTAGAAAGTCGTCCCACACCTCAAGGCAACTCTCTACTTGCCTCGACAACGGCTTCGCGTCTGAAGGATGATCCTCGAGTACCGAGGTGATGCTAGTGTCTAAGTTCGTGGGCATTGGCCACTTGAAGCCATCGAGGCCAACTAAGGAGCCGACGATGTAGACGCGCTCTCGAATCTGCGGAATGCCAAACTGGTGTGGGGAGAGTCGCTTGGCATCGACCTTGTATTCGAGCTCTTCGAGAACGCCCTTGATGCGCTCAAAGGTTCGACCGCCATCATGCTGGAGCAGGTTCGGGACGTTCTCAAGGATGAAGTAGCGCGGCCGCTTCTCCTCTAGGATGTCGGCCACATTGAAGAACAGGTCGCCCTGCCGCGTGCACTCAAAGCCTCGCTGCTCTCCGGCCTTAGAAAAGGGCTGGCATGGGAAGCCTGCGCACAGCATGTCGTGGTCCGGCACTGCTGCCAGCTTCACTCTGCGAATGTCACCGTGTGGTGCGAGGCCGAAGTTCTGAAGATAAAGATCCTGAAGGTGCGGCTGCCATTCGGCAGCAAATACGCAGGTGCCGCCGAGCCTTTCAAGCGCCACATGGAAGCCTCCCAAACCCGCAAACAGGTCAACAAACTTGAACTTTCTGTGCACGTCATCCCCAATCGCGACCCCGGGGCCGCGAGCAACATCCACGCTAGTGTAAACCCAGGACTGTATGTGCGTACAGCGCAGCCGGCGCGTCTCAGTCACTGCTCATCGCTTGAAGTTCGGACGCCCAATCCTGCGCTGGGTTGAATGCAGAGACCGACTCGGGCACATGCATCGTGAACGCCAAGTCGTGCGGCTGGACGAATGTCTGGGCAAGCATGGCGCGAGTCAGGAGCAGCATCCCCGGGTCATCAAGGCGGTAGAGCCTGGGCACAAAGGTGTGCGCATAGCGCGTCGCGTAGACGCTCCAATCGGCCATGCTGTCATGCAAATATCCGACCCCCGAGCGCTGTCCATAGAGTGCCACCCGCCTGACAAACTCAGTCGCTAGTTCTTCGCTGCCCGTGGCCAATCGCAGGGTCGAGGCAATACTTTCCACCATCGCCGGCAGCGACTCGCCTGCAGAGGTCGAGGGAGCCAGCCCGATGCTAAGTAAGTGCAGTTGCTCCAACTGGCCGGAGGGGAGCACTTGCGGCTCGAGTTGATGCAGGCCGCTGTACTCATGGATGGAGGATTCGGCTTGCGTTGCCTTCACCTCTATCGCGTGAACGCCAATTCGAAAGTCCCGGCCGCCGTCTTGCCAGCCCTGCCAAAACTCAAGGCAGCGCATCAGCGACTCAGGCTGCTGGGCGCGCGGCAGGATCAACTGGCGCAGGACCGTGAGTTCCCCTATGAGACCAATGATCGCGCTGTCGGCCAATGCGCCACGCCGCATGGCCATCTCGATGATCGGCTCGACGTCTGAAAATGCGGCTTGAACGCCGCGAGGCCCTGCGACTCCAGCGCGGATCAACTCAATGGCGATCAGGGCGGCAATCGACGCGAAGTGTGGCGCAGAGGGCAGCGCGACCCGGCTTGCAGAGAATGCCGCGCCGCCCTCCTCAGGGCGCCAGGAACCATGCTGCAGTTGCCGTCGAACGAGCGGCGAAGCCGCCCGCAGTTCCGGCCCGCGGATGAAGACCTCGAAATCACCAGAAGCTGTGCGCGCGACGGCGAGTGGCGCCGCGAGCCATCTGAGGTGCCGCGCCTGCGAGCGAGGAACAGAAAGCGCCTCGAGTTCCGAGCGCAAGGATTCATACTGAATCTCGCTCATGGTCTCAAGGCAGCGATGTGATCCGGTCCGCCATGCGGTATTCCTAGTCCGATCGCTAGTTGATCGATTGGCACATCTGGAATGTTAACGACGTGAAACAAGGCAAGGCCCGGATGGCCTCTCGGACGCCAGGTGGCTCCGCCTTGGATACTTGGAACGGGCCTAGTTTGATGGTGATAGTAGTCGACGAACTCGTCACCGTAGTAGCTCCCCCCGTACCCTCGAGTTCCCCATAGCGTCTGGAGCGAGCGCCCATTCGAATGTGCTTGTCGCGCGACGGCCCGAACGCCTCTAATCGCCAGACGCGGATCACGCGCTCGGTGCTCCCCATACCGAAAGGCGACATAGAACTCCGGCGGGCTCGTGCGAGGGGCTTCCGCGTAGTTCCAAGGGATATCGGGCCAATCTGTCGGATAAAAGCCCGGGGCAGTGCGGTTGTCAGTAAGGCTGGACCAGAGTCTGAAGTAAGCTGCGATCGAGTACGGACACGACTGCGGTTCTATGTCGTAGGTGCCCGGCGTGCGCATCGGCGGCTTAAACAGCGGCTCGCGGATGCTGAGCAACCGCGCATAGTGGATCCAGCGCTGGCTTAGTTCGGCCCTGAGGTCAGGGTCGTGGTGCGAGTAGCGTAGGGACTCCAGAATTTCCGCGAGGCGCACGAGAGTTACCGGTTCGGAACGGATGACACCACGCTCTAGTCCCCGGTCGTCTACAAGAGGTCGCCATTCGCCATCGTCAAGCAAGTCCGCCGCGACGCCCAAGTTGTGGTTGGCCGACTTGTTGTCTGAACTGTTGATTAGCCGAACTGAAGGCCGCGGACCCGGGGACAGCGGGACCTTGCGGGCGTCCACTTTGCTAGTTGCTACAAATGCTGCTCCCTCCAAGACTAGTCCCGAGCGGCTTGGCTGCGACGCGCCGTCCATCGACGCCATCACCTCGGTCTTCAGCGTGTTGTCGTTGACGTGGTAGCGCCTGAACAGGTCCAGTTGGTCCTCGTAGAGAAACACTCGACAAAACGGGAGATGCCCACCGCGATAGCCAAACCATCGCTGCATTTGCATCTGAGTGTCTGCTGCGGGTTCCGTGGCAGCGCGCAGAAAGAGGCTCGTGGCCAATCCCTCGAGGGTTAGACCTCGCGAAAGAACGTTGCCCGCAACGAAGATCGACAAGCAATCTGGCGCTACACGAAAGCCGCTGTCTTCGCCGATCGGCTCAAAGCAGGGGCGGTCATCCGAAGCTGGATCGCTGTTGAGGACGCGCAGCCTCACGTTAGGGAAGACGCGCTCGAGAAGCGCAGCCTTTACCTTTGGCCAATCGGTCGCTGTGATTGGGGTAAAGGGGGCCCGCGGCTGCGTCGACAGCGCTATGCGCGACGCTTCAAACCGCTGCAACCAAACGGACCATGCTGACTCCTCTTTCGCCATTCGCGTCGCAAGAGCTGCAGCGAAGAGACCCGGCGCTTCATCAATCTCGGTACTGACTTCGGTCTCCCCTTCGAGACCTGGCTCCGCATGCGCCCAGCGGATGATGTCGACCGCAGTGGTGAAGTGGTCCTCTTTGCGCGCCGACGGATGAATCAACATCGTGTGCGCAAGGGCCGAAGTGCGCCGCGCCTCTGGCTCCGTGCCAAACAAATGTTGACGATCGAAGGCGTGCTCCCAGCCCGGCGCAAGGCTACGGATCGCAGCCCCGACGAGGAAGCACCGCAGAGCATCGGACAGCATCGCCCAACGCTGGGCTTCCCTTCTAGCCAACAAGTCGGCCTGCGTCTCTACAGGACGTAACTCGGGGAAGGGCACCGAAACGCAAAGCGAGCCATCCCCCGCGTGCCGGAGCCGCTCGTAGAACATCTCTCCCCCGCAGTAGTAGGAGGCTATGCCGGCCGGTTCAGCGTACGTTAGTGATCGAGGGAGCACGTTTCCCGCAACCCCTGGTGTCCGCAAGGCTGCAGCGAAGTCTCTCGGACTGAGAGGATTGTGTGTGGCTTGAAGAATGTTCGCCTGTGGGGTTGCTGTGTACGCCACATACGTCGCATACATCCTTTCATGGCGCGTGGTGGACGCCTCCTGGTCACCGCTCCAAAGCGCTGTGATGAACCGCGGCGTCACCTTTTGGGAGCGCTGGCTGTCGAGGATGCTTGCGTCGTCCGCCTCATCGTCTAGCAACAGAATGGAGTACAGCCTTTCGCGCTTGCCTAGAAATTCACCGGTGACGACATCGGACAGGAATCGGCGCACCATCAAGAGATGGTCGTCCTCCTTGGGCACGACGCAGATGATTGGAATGCCGGACCGCAGCGCCTGACGCGCAAGCGGGCGCTGCAGGTAGCGCGCCGGCTCGGCGCGCTGATCATTCAAGACGTCAGACGGCTGTGGCAGGATGAGACGCGTGTGTCGCCGCCTGTAGGCATTGTCTACGGTGGATCCATCGAGTTGCGCCAGTAGACGCTCATAGGTTTGGAGCCACAAGCCCACCCGCGTGCCTGCAAGGAGGATGAGCAAATCGACCCCCGCGTCTAACGCCATCGCCGCTACTGCCAGCATGCTGGCAGTCTTGCCGGACTGCACAGAGCCGACGACCATGCCGGTACGGACTCTGGATTCGGGCCATGCGCCTACGTCAAGCGCGCTGCCGATTCGAGGAAGTGCCTTGCCAGCGATGTACCGCGCGTCAGCCTCGAGTACCGTCAGTGCCGCTTTCGACAGCCGCCCCGATATTGCATCACGGTAGCGTGTCCACCATACCCCGCCGCCGTCGCCGGGCGCAGTGGTATCACCCGTCGTCGGGGGGTCATCAGCGGGCACAACCGTGGCTGGGCCGAAGCCCGGTTCTACGCCACGCATCAGTTTGTCGAGAGCTTGCGGATGTTGGCCAACGCTTCGATGGCGCTCTCGCCGTACCTCTCGAGTACCGCGGAGTGAGCGTCCTCCAAGCCGATGCCCAACTCCTCAAGTATCCTGGTTGCAGAACTAGCGATGTGTGCCCACTGCGTCTTGTTCTGTGTGCTCTGCGGTCCCAACATCTTGGAGGTTAACTCTCGCACGGCATCAATTCCCTCTTCTAGCCTTTGTTCTTGACCCGTGATCGTCAGCACCAAGCAGGCGATCAAGCTTCCGACGACGGGGAGTTCCTCCCACTTGGAGGCCATTTCGCTCTTGCCCTTACGGCGAAACTTTGGATGCCAGGCGGCCTCGCTGCTTTGGTGGAGCGCGAGCGCGCCGACGAGATCCCGGGCCAGATTCTCAAGGGTTGACCGCGAACGGAACTGACGTAGCGTCCCATCCTCAATGGCGCGCAAAAACTCGTCAATATGGCTGGCAGTTGACGGCGTTCTGTACACGCCGTCCGGCGCCTGGGTTGGTTTGAGGATGAGGGTAGCCACGGTCCACAAGAGGACCTTCGTTCGGCGAAACCGATTGACGCGAAATCCTAGGGCATCAATGATCTCATGCGTTGACGTCGGATCGATTCCGGCGCTCACGAGTTCGGGAGCGATCTCCGGCTCAGGTCTGTCGCCGCTGACGAAGAGCATCATCCTCGAAATCACTAGATGGTTGAAAACTGCATTGCGGATCTCCTCCGCATTCAGCTTTGTGCCCTGTTGGTTGTAGATTCTGAAGACCTTGTGGATATCCCGAACTTGGGTGTCACGATAGATTAACACTGGGATAAAATAATCGCACGTACGCTCGAACAAGTCAGCGACGGTTATGTTTTCGCCCGCAATCCGAACTGACTTGTCCCTGATCTCGCAGTAGTAACGGCCACCAAGAGACGTCAGCGGATCGTTCTCGTCAGCGTATTTCTTGGTCTTAAACGGCAGGTACTTTTCTCTGATGTCTGTTGCCCTAAGGTTGTTGCGCCTCGCGAACTGTGCAAAGTTTGTATCAAATATATTAAAGTCCACCATTGCTTTGGCATTTTGCAACCCTTCCGGGTGCGCACCCATGAAGCGCAATATTGCAGTCAAGCGTTGCTTGCCATCCACAATCTGATATCTTTGATTGCCCGAACCGCGCGCAAGAATAATCGAAGGCAGTGGAATGCCTCGAAGGATCGACTCGATCAGCGTCTGCGAATCCGCGTTTGACCAGACAAAGTCCCGCTGGTAGGTTGGGTTCAGATCAAGTTGCATCGATCTCGCGCGGCCGGCAAAATCTTGAATCCGCCATTTGTCGACCGTTGCGTTGATAGACAGCGGCTCTGTCGCCGGCGCCTCGTTCCACGCTTCGATCCAAGCTTCTGTCGCGGCCGCAATCGACAGTTCGTCCTCAAGCATCTGCAAGAAGACACTGCGGTGGCCAACGGCCCGGCTTAGCCGATCCTCAAGCGTCTGCGCACCCAAGGCCGTAATCACAACATACGTGTCATTGATCTGAAAGCTCGCCTCGGACTTCCCGGGAGATAATTCGTCAAACAGGCGAAACGCCACTGCCTTGGGAAGTTCTTGCGAGTCAAAGCTGGCGTCCAAGTTGAGCCAAGGCATGACGTCCAGAACTCGGTACAGCCAGTTGCTCGTGCAGAAATCGACATCAGCCGCGTCGAACGCCCGCACGTGGTGGCGTCCATCGACCTTTGGCAGCACACTGGGTTGCGATAGTTCCGACAGCAGCGTCGCAATCTGATCCAGATCGAGATCTTCCAAGTGCATTCCCCTTGTCAATAGTTCTGTGTCATGGCAATCCGGTGTGACGCACCTTCTGCAGCAGTTGTCCCACTGCGCGGTCGCGCATGCGTCGCCGGTGCTTCCCCGCGCCTAGCTTGGGCACCAATCTTAAGCCTCGTCGGCGCCGCAATCCTACGCAGACCCGTCGGTGGCCGCTCAGCTTGCGTCGGAGCATGCTGTCTAGGTTGAAAGCCCGGCGGTTTGCTCACGCACCGCGACGGGCCGAAGGTATCGACATCTTGGAGCGTGTCGAATCGCTCACGGTGCTGGTCCGACCCAACCAGCATTGAGGATCGCAGCGAATCCATGGCCGCCTGCCAGACCTTGGTCATGAAGTGACCGACAGAAAGCAAGTATCTGCGCTTTTAAACTACCTGGCTTTTGTCTGAGCAGCCCTACTAGCTGAGCGCCAAAGCCATGCGATTCACGGATGCCAATGTAGGCAAGCCGCTGTTCGCATAGTGAGTGGCAATGCAGCGGCCTGGGAAGTTCCCGAATGGTGCTTCGGGCATTGGGTGATTGTTCAAGGTCTAGATGCGCATGCGTTCCCTCTCGTTAGTGCTAGCCTGTGCCGCAGCTTCGATGTGCTCGGCCAGGTGTGCGACGCTCAGTTTCCATGGCTCCATGGCGACTTCCGGCCGGCGCGCAGCTCGAAGGTCGGCACCGGTAACAAGTGGCGCGCTGCTACCATGCAGGCTTCGCGGTAGGTCATGCCGAAGTGGCTGTCGCACACCTCGGCCAGCGGAGCGGCCAAATGGCTGTGCGTCTGTATCGGCGACTGTTCCAGCGCGGCTAGGCGGGCCTGTGCAGACGCAGGGGCGGGCGCTGCCTTGCGTCTCATTGCGTGGGCCTCGTGGTGTGCGCGGGGATTCACCCGCCCGGCTCTCCGGGCGGGCATGGCGAGTTGGTCAGGGCATCGGGTTGATGCTGGCCCGCTCGTCCGGGCAGGCGACAATGGCGGCAAGGGTGTTGGCTTCCTGCTGCAAGAAGCGTGTCCACGCTTCTAGCTCGGCCATCTGTGCGGCGGTGGCGGCGCCGTCCGCCGCTTTGGTCAGCAGGTCGTCCAGGTCGTCCAGGTCTGACAGGTCGGCGTCGCACGACGCGGCACGCTCCAGGTAGTCGGCCAGGCTGGTGCGGCTAGTCGGGCGGGACGTGGCCGGGGTGCCGAGTGCTGCGTCGAGTTCTTCAGCGGTGATTCGCTGGAATCGGCAGGCGTTCATGAATTGCTCCAGTTAGTTCAATGATTCGTGCATCTCGAATGCGCAACTAAACGATAGCAATTCACACGAAACCGCCGCAAAGCAATCCCGACTAGTCTTTGCGCTAATGCGTTAGAGAGACGCTAGCGGCAACTCAATTGGGTTGCATGCCAATTGAAAACTGCAACCGCCCGCCGTCTCCGGGCACCCCCACCGGAGGGGTGGGGGTGCCATGGGACAACGGGCCTCGATAGCCTGGCCCCCCGCCTGCGCTCCCTCCGTGATGGCGGCCTACCCAGGGGCTTTGGCTACGGATTTGGACGAGGTGCCTTACCAGCGTTTGGGCATGAACCACGACGCGACGCGCATCGGCACTAGCCCGGCCCGCGCAGCCAGGTCGAGCGCATCGCCTCGTGTCCGATAGCGCCCCTCCATGAAGGAAAGCAAGTGCGCACCGCCGCCGCCATTCGCCAGGGCCAACTGCAGACCATTACGCACGGCGCCGTTTGCATGACTCGCTGCCTCCGGGAAGTCAGCGGCCCAGCCCCTGGCGGGAAGACGCAGAATCAGTTCGTCGGCGTTCTCATGGATCAGCAGCGCCAGCAGTTCCACGACAGATGCAACCATGAAGAACGGCGCCCAGAACCTGCCGAACTTTCGCAGTTCCGCCTGCAGCGCTGCGCGATCCATCTGGCGCACTGTGGTGGACGCGCGCACCAGCAGGTCAAGCGTGCTGTTCAGGTGCCGCTGCAAGTGCTCGACGGCGCGGTGCTTGTGCTCGTACCCGGGCACCTCCATGAACGTGAGGGCGTGCCCGACCTGCTGGGCGGCTGGCACGAGCTGCTCGACCATCAGCGCGGCTAGCGTGGCCGGCGCGCTGCGCAGGCTGGCCAATGCCCGAACACGGCGGGCGCGGCTGCCCGTATCGCGGCGGGGGCATTCGAGGTCGTCACGGGCGGTGACTACCGCATGCACAAGCGCAGCGAACGCATCACCAGCATCGGCCAGCAGTTCGCCACGCTGCTCGAAGGCGTCCGCAGGTTGCAGCCGCGCATGGCGCTCGGAGATCCACGCCGCGAGATCTGGGTCGGGCAAGGCATCCCGCAGCGACCGCAAGCCGGCCCAGGCTTCGGATGCCTGATGAATCAGCGTCGCATACGCTGCAACAGTCTCTCGGCGCTCAAAGCGCCGTGGCGATCCGGTCAGAGTCTGGGCAACGCGATACGGATGCCCGCCGTCGGTGTACCTGAGCATCGCGGCAGCGACTGCTGCGAGTTCGGACGCGATGTCGTTGGTGTCTTCCATCTCGTTGGTGTATTGGTGGCTCATGCGTATCTCCCCCTGTCGTCACGTGCAACTTCTGCAGGGCGGCCCCGCTGCAGTTGGATAGGTGGATGGCCGGGCGCGGCCCAGTAGGCGATGCGTTTGCCCTTGAGCGTCACGGCGCCGCGTTGCCAGCCCAGCAATTCCAGGGCGGCAGCCAGGGCGCTGATCGGGGCGCCGACGTGCGCGGCTAGTTCGGCGGGGCTGTAGTAGGCGTGGCGCTCGGCATCGGGCACGGCGTGCCACCATCGCTCGACGAGCCGGGCTAGTTTGGCTAGTCGGCGGCGGGCACGGGCAGTGCCCTTGGCACCAGGCCGAACGTCGTCAGTCGGCGTCCGCATCTAGGCCGCCTGTATACGATGAATACGAACACGCGGAGTTGCGCTACACGCTAAGTCTTTGAATTCATTGAAGAAATACGATGTATACGATGAATGTGCAGTCCAGCAACTTGTTGCCAATGTCAGTGCGTGCTTTTGACTGGCACTGGCTCTGTGTGCTTTCTCTAAACTTTTGAGAAAGATCGTATTCATCGTATTCATCGCTACAAGCCGCATGAATGCTGGCCATCCGTGCACACGCTCCGGGACGGCCCTCGTATTCAGCGTATGCAGCAGGGGCTCCGCCCTGGCCCTGCCGCCAGTGCGTGGGTGGGGACGTGTGCCCGCCGTCACGCTTGCCCCCACGCGTAGTACGTCAGGCCGAACGCCTTGGCGGCCCGCGCCCTGGCCTCCGTCAGACCTGGCAATGACCACGCTCGCCACGTCGGCCGCGGGGTGTCCCGTTCAGCGGGCTGTTGACCTGCCCTGGCGGCGGCGGGGCCGCAGCCGAAGACCTGCTGCAGGCGCTTTCCGATTTCTCTGGCGTCCTTGCCGGCTGCCCGGCTTCTCAGTCGCACCCCGCGCTCCGCGAGGGAGCCGACGGCTTCATCGCAGCGAAGCTCGACTCCGGCTTCGCTCCACTCAGCGGCTGGCAGGTGATAGCGCGGGAGGATGCCGGTGTCCAGCGCTTCGAGCAGCCACCGATCCACCGCCGACATCGCGGCGATCTTCTGGGCGTCCAGTGCCGCAGTGCGGGGCGCGACACGTGGGTTGAACCCTGACAGGTCGCGGTTCAGTAGGTAGTGCAGGAAGATGCGCGCACCGTCGGCGTCAAGCCAGGCGTTCAGCTTGCCGAAGTAGCCTTGGTCCTGTGCACGGTCGCCGGGCACGTCGATGACGCAGTAGCGGCGCTCGTCCGCGCCGGCTGGCACCACCCAGTCGTAGTTCGACAAGACCATGAGCTTGAGCCGGTTCGGTACACCGCCCCGAGCGTCCTTGTGCTTGCCTTCGATGACCAGCGTCGGCTCCGTGATGAGGCCCTTCATCACGCCCTCGGCTTCCTTCGATCCTGCGTGCCAGCCTTCGTCGGATGCGCATTTCAGCGATCGCGGACACCCGTTTCACGCTGATCGCGGACACCGTTTCACGCCGATGGCGGACAGCGCACAGGGCATGCGGGTGACTGGGTTCATCGTATCTCAGGTGTCCGCGATGGCC
>NZ_SACT01000059.1 GCF_004016515.1 Rubrivivax albus | reverse complement strand
ACAAATAATACAGGCGTTAACTCAGGATCGGTTCCAGGTGGCGCATTTGCAACATCCGGTATTGCCCGTTTAGGTTTTAACCTGATGCCAAACGTTCCTGTTTATTTGAACAACGGCGCATATAACATCAACACTGTAAGTAATACAATCGGACAAGGCGGTAATCTTACAGCTTTACAGTTTACAAACCCTCAGGTTTTATTGGATCTTAACCGGTTCTCTTCAACAAGCGATCGCATTATTTCAAACGTGTACGGTAATGTAAAAATCATAGATGGTTTAAGCTTCCGTACAACATTTGGCATCGACAATCTGAATGTTGTAAACAAAACATTCCAGAATGCATTACATGGTGATGGTGTTTCAAACGGTGGTTCTGCCTTTAATAACCTTCAAACATTCAGAAGATGGAACTGGACCAATGTACT
>NZ_SACT01000058.1 GCF_004016515.1 Rubrivivax albus | reverse complement strand
TGGCTGCGTGTGTAAATAACAGGATCACGTGGTGCGTTTTGAATTACAGAAAGATTATCGGTCCATGCACCAATTTGTACAGACAATGAATATTCATTCTGCGGCACATCAATAATCACCAACTCGCCCGGTGCAGCATAAAGTCCTGTACTAAACTGTGGACTTGGTGGAACAGAAATACGCAATTCATCCTGTACATTGTTATAATTCAAATTCATTGCAAGATCAACTTTTACCCTTGGCTCCGAAGCACACACCAATCCGGGAAATACTCTTGCCTGTGCATATTTACTTGCATCAACATTTTTAATACTGGTATCAATGGTAATACTTGCAACACTTGCACCATCGCCGGGAGTACCATCTTCAAAATCGTATGCGTACTTTTTTCTGCAGGCTGTTACCGCTACTGTGAGTAACAGCAAACAAA
>NZ_SACT01000057.1 GCF_004016515.1 Rubrivivax albus | reverse complement strand
CCCTGAAAATTTTTGCCACACCCCTACCTTTGCACCGCAATGGCAAATACGAACCTTCACAACGAATCCATTCCATCTCAACGTAAAAAAATTATTGTTCTCGGTAGTGGTCCCAACCGAATCGGTCAGGGTATTGAATTTGATTACTGCTGCGTACATGGTCTGCTCGCCATCAAAGAATGTGGCTACGAGGCGATCATGGTGAACTGTAACCCCGAAACCGTAAGTACCGACTTCGATATGGCCGATAAGCTGTATTTCGAGCCGGTTAACTGGGAACATCTCTGGGAAATTATTGAACTGGAACAACCTTATGGTGTTATCGTTCAGTTGGGTGGACAAACAGCCCTTAAACTGGCAAAACGTCTGCACGAAAAAGGAATCCGCATCATCGGTTCTTCGTTCGACAGTATGGATATTGCCGAAGACCG
>NZ_SACT01000056.1 GCF_004016515.1 Rubrivivax albus | reverse complement strand
AACAAAATAAGCGGCACCTTTTTTTACCGGATCAACATCAACACAATTCCACATCATCAATTTCGGTGCATCTTTGGGTGTAACATTCTCCCAATTCTTACCGCCATCCTTACTTACATGAATCAAACCATCATCACTACCTGTCCACAACAGATCTTTCTCAACAAAACTTTCTGATGCGGTGAAAATGGTGCAATAATATTCAACACTTGTATTGTCTTACGTAATATGGCCGCCGCATGATTTTTGTTTGCTCTTATCATTTGTTGTAAGATCAGGTGACAAGGCAGTCCAGCTTTGACCTTCGTTTTCTGTTGCAAACAATACATTACCTGCGGTATATAATTGCTTTGGATTGTGTGGTGAAAAGAAAATTGGGAAGTTCCATTGAAAACGATACTTCAACACATCTGCACCTGCGCCCATTGGATTATCGGGCCA
>NZ_SACT01000055.1 GCF_004016515.1 Rubrivivax albus | reverse complement strand
ATCGGCGATGTGCTTGTTTTTTCAGGCGTAAGTTTTATTGCGCAGGAAGTAAAAATTGAAACTGCGAACGATCTCACTGTTACGCTTGCTCCATCTGCAACAAAAATGGATGAAGTGGTAGTGGTGGGTTTTGGTACGCAAAAGAAATCGAAGATCACGGGGTCGGTTAGCAAGCTTGATCCAAAAGTGTTGCAAACCGGTGTGCGTTCAAACCCGGCTTCTGCATTGGCAGGAACTATTCCGGGTTTGCGTGTGCAACAAACATCGGGTCGTCCCGGTGCTGTGCCGAGCATTGTATTGCGTGGCGGTACCAACTATAATGGTACGGGCTCGCCATTGATTCTTGTTGATGGTTTGGTGCGTGCTGGTTTCTTTGAAGTAAACCAGGAAGATATTGAGTCGATGGAAGTATTGAAAGATGCATCGGCTACAGCTATCTAT
>NZ_SACT01000054.1 GCF_004016515.1 Rubrivivax albus | reverse complement strand
TTGTAACCAAAAATCATGTCGGTTGTAATCTTTTCATACAGATCAATTGAACCGCTGATCTTTCCTTTGAGGAAGCCATAATCCACACAAATGTTTTTAGTGGCTGTAACTTCCCATTGCAGATCGGGGTTTGCACCTTGTGTTGATCTGAAAGCCGATTCAAATGTTCCACCGCTGTAATAGGTACCGGATTTGTTATATAAACGTAGAGCAGTGTATGCACCTAAACCAAACGCATTAACTGTTTCACCATATCTCACCCTTAATTTTAAATCATTAATGAAAGCAATGTTTTTGATGAACTCTTCTTCGGAAAGACGCCATGCCACGCTTGCTGCAGGGAAATAACCCCACTCTTTGTTTTTACCAAATACGGAGCTGCCATCTCTTCTAACAGAAGCCTGGAACAGGATCTTTTCTTTGAAATCGTAGTTTACACGCAAGA
>NZ_SACT01000053.1 GCF_004016515.1 Rubrivivax albus | reverse complement strand
GCTATCGACCCGGAGCGGACGTTGGACCTTTGTCCGTTTGCATTGGCGCGGGCCACGGAGGGCGGGTCTGGCCTGGCGCTCCTGTCCCCCGGCTCGCGCAGGGCGCTTGCCTCCTCCTTTACCTCGCGCCAGGCCAGACCCGTCCACCGCGGCCGGACACAGTGGCGGTCCTTTCGCGTGGCGCCTGTGCGGTTCTGCAAGGCGGTGGCGGGTTGGCCTGTGGCGCGCATGAGAGCGCCGAGCATCGCAGGGCCCGAGGCCGCGCGCGCCAGCGCGCTTCCTAGTCTGACTCGCGGACGCCGTCCGAACGCAGCGAACGCAGTGAGCGAAGTGAGTTCGGCCGCGGGCCTCGGGACCGAGAAGCGCAGGGGAGTCGGAGCGCAGCGGAGACCGCTCGACCTAAGCGCCACAGGCCAACCCGCCGCCGCCTTGCCGCCTCGGCCGTCGA
>NZ_SACT01000052.1 GCF_004016515.1 Rubrivivax albus | reverse complement strand
AAACAACAGGATCGGAAAGATGCAACACTATGCCATTTTCACTATACCATTCTTTGGGGGCGAGGGAAAGGTCGTCGGCCGACTTGCCGGCGAAATACTCACTCAGATGAACCCTGTCGTAAGCAGGTCTTACTTCTTCTCCAAAAACCACGATGGAGATATTACCGGCTGTGTTCTTTTTTACAAGCTTTTCGCAAAACTTGTAACCCACCATGCCATTTCCTATTACTACCACTTTCATATCGTTACTGTTTTAAGTGTAGACAATAATGGTAGCAAGCAATCGTATTAAAATTCATTACATATGATGTTTAAAATATTTTCACACTTTTAAAAACATCTTTTGAATGATTTTTGTCATGAAATTAGTCAGTTTTTTCTAATTTTAGAAAGAATTTCATGATTTCAATCAAATATATTTTATTTTAATTTATTAAATTATGAGAAAACTGAT
>NZ_SACT01000051.1 GCF_004016515.1 Rubrivivax albus | reverse complement strand
GGCATCGGGTAACCAGATGTGTAACGGAAACATGGCACTCTTACCTGCACCACCCATGAACACCATCACCAATCCCCATGTTAATGCAGAGATGCCAATGAATGAAGCAGAGGTGATAGCTAAGAATTGTGAAGATTGTTGTGTAGTTAAATTTTGAATAATGGTATTGAAGTCTAAGCTTTCACCATAAAATGCAAGGATCAATATACCGATGAGAAAACCAAGATCGGCAAAGCGTGTTACAATGAATGCTTTTTTTGATGCAGCAACTGCCGATGGTTTCTGGAAGTAGTAACCGATGAGTAAATAAGAGGAAGCACCAACCAACTCCCAGAACATGTAGATCTGGAAAAGATTGGATGATACCACCAGACCCAGCATCGAAAACGTAAATAAACCAAGAAAGGAATAGTAAGTGGCAAATCGTTCTTCGCCTTTCATATAACCGAGACTGAAGA
>NZ_SACT01000050.1 GCF_004016515.1 Rubrivivax albus | reverse complement strand
GGCCGAAACCTAAATCTGCAACAGCACTTACTTTATCGCCTGCATGTTCAAATTTAACAGATGCCATACCAATAGCAAATGTGTTGTTTGCATTTGTAAAGCTTGTTCTGTTGTTAGAACCTTGTTTAGCGAAGTCGTATTTGAAATATGTATCTGCAGAACCACTAATGGTTAAAGCCGGTTTTTTTTCTGGTTCATCTGCTGCTGCCGCTGTTGAATCAGTTGGCGGAGTTACTTTTTCGAGCGATGAATTTTGTTGAGCGAAAGACAATAAGGTAACACACAGGAAAGACCCCGATGCGAAGAATTTTCGTAACATTGTAATTGATTTTAAGTGTTAATAAGGGTACAGCACATCTGTTGCGTCAACAGCAGATTATTATGCTGTACCTTTTTTTTCTAATGGAAATCGATATTTAATAATGTGATTATTCAGAAATCTGATCTGCTTCTTCTTCTTTC
>NZ_SACT01000004.1 GCF_004016515.1 Rubrivivax albus | reverse complement strand
ACGTGCTCGAGAGGCTGCCTACGCAGCCCGCCAGCAGGATCGGCGAGCTGCTGCCGCACCGCTGGCAGGCGATCGACTCGGCCTGACCACCGCCCCCGTCGTCATGACGGGATCGCCGGACGCTTACGAAGCTCGGTGGTGGCGCGGTGCGCAGCCCGCTCGACCACCTGGGCGCAGCAGGCGGCGCCATGGGCCTGGCAGGGCAGCCAGCGGCGCCAGGCGCCGCTGTGCCGGCCGGGGAAGCGCCGCCCCGCGCGC
Source organism: Rubrivivax albus (assembly GCF_004016515.1). Lineage (GTDB taxonomy): Bacteria > Pseudomonadota > Gammaproteobacteria > Burkholderiales > Burkholderiaceae_C > Rubrivivax > Rubrivivax albus. The sequence goes on along the minus strand of NZ_SACT01000004.1, from coordinate 437,854 downwards.
CATGGCGGCGCGTGCAGGACGGCACGCCGCCCCCGCGTGCGCGGGAACCATCGCCCCCGTACACCACCACCACGGAGTGGCTTGCCCGCGCCCCGGCCTGAGCCTGCGCGGGCGGCCGCCGGCGCGTCAGCCCGGCATCGTGAACACCGTGCAGCCGGTGGTCTTGCGCGCTTCCAGATCGCGGTGCGCCTGTGCCGCCTCGGCCAGCGGGTAGCGCTGGTCGATGCGGATCTTCACCCGCCCGTCGCCCACCACGGCGAACAGCTCGTCGGCCATCTGCTGCGTGGCCTCCCGCGTGGCGATGTGCGTGAACAGCGTCTGCCGCGTCAGGTACAGCGAACCCTTGGCCGCCAGCATCCCCGGGTTCACCGGCGGCACCGGGCCGCTGGCGTTGCCGAAGCACACCATCAGGCCGAAGGGCCGCAGGCACTCCAGACCCTTGTCGAAGGTGTCCTTGCCCACCGAGTCGTAGACCACCTTCACGCCCTTGCCGCCGGTGATCTCCTTCACGCGGGCCGCGAAGTCCTCCTTCGAGTAGTCGATCACGTGCGCCGCGCCATGCGCCTTCGCCAGCTCGCATTTGGCCGCGCTGCCCGCGGTGCCGATCAGCTGCAGCCCCAGCGCCTTGGCCCACTGGCAGGCGATCAGGCCCACGCCACCGGCGGCGGCGTGGAACAGCACATGGTCGCCGGGCTCCAGGCCTTCCACCGGCTTCACGCGGCGCAGCAGGTACTGCGCGGTCAGGCCCTTGAGCATCATCGCCGCGCCGGTCTCGAAGTCGATGCCGTCGGGCAGGCGCACCACGTTCTTGGCCGGCATCACCCGCGCCTCGCTGTAGCTGCCCGGCGGGTTGCTGGCATACGCGGCACGGTCGCCGGGCTTCAGGTGGGTCACGCCCTCGCCCACCGCCTCGACGATGCCGGCGCCTTCCATGCCCAGGTTCAGCGGCAGCGGCAGCGGGTACAGGCCGGTGCGCTGGTAGACGTCGATGAAGTTCAGGCCCGCGGCCTGGTGGCGGATGCGGATCTCGCCGGGGCCGGGGTCGCCGACCGCCACGTCGACGAGCTGCATGTTCTCGGGGCCGCCATAGGCGTCGATGCGGATGGCCTTGGGCATGGGGGAAGTCTCCTGGTGCAGTGGTGATGGACGTCAGCGCGCGGCGGCCTGGGCAGGCCACGCCGCCACGCGGCGAGGCGGGAGATTACGCCACTCGGCGCAAAGCTGCAGGCCACGGCGCGCCAGGGTCATCCGTGGCACCATCGCGGCCCCGATGAAACGCATCGCCCAGGCTCCCAACCTCGCCATCGCCACGCTGTGGGCCGACATGCTCCAGCACGAAGGCGGTTTCGCCGCCACGGTGCAGCGCGCCTATGCCAGCGGCATCGCCGGCGAGATCCCGCCCGACCAGGCGCTGCCCGAGGTCTGGGTGCAGGACGATGCACGCGCCGACGAGGCGCGGGACTGGCTGGACGCCGTGCGCCGCCTGCCCGACCGGCACTGGCTCTGCCACACCTGCGGCGAGTCGGTCGACGGCCCCTTCGAGCAGTGCTGGAACTGCGGCGCCCCCATGCCGGCCGCCGGCGGCGCCCGATGACGCGCCGCCACCCGGCGCTGACCCTGCGCGTGGCGGCCCTGCTGCTGGTGCCGCCGCTGATGTGGGCCGGCAACGCGCTGATGGGCCGCCTGCTCGCCGGCACCCTGCCGCCGCTGGCGCTCAACGCCCTGCGCTGGAGCGTGGCCCTGGTGCTGCTGCTGCCGCTGGGTGCGGCCGTGCTCGCCACCCGCGAGCGGCGGCGCGAGATCCTGGCCCGCTGGCAGCCGCTGGCGCTCCTGGGCGGCCTGGGCGTGGGCGCCTACAACGCGCTGCAGTACCTGGCGCTGCAGACCTCCTCGCCCATCAACGTGACGCTGATCGCGTCCAGCGTGCCGCTGTGGATGATGACCATCGGCGTGGTCTTCTACCGCGAGCACCCCAAGCCCGCGCAGTGGCTGGGCGCGGGCCTGTCGGCACTCGGTGTGCTCACGGTGCTGCTGCGCGGCGACCTCGGCGCGCTGCGCCAGCTGCAGCTGGTGCCGGGCGACCTGTGGATGCTGCTGGCGGCGCTGTCGTGGGCGCTTTACAGCTGGCGGCTGGCGCGCCCGCCGGCCGCGCTGGCCGGCGACCAGCGGCCGGCCTGGGACTGGGCCGGCTTCCTGCTGCTGCAGGTGATCTTCGGCCTCGTGTGGGCCGGCGGCGCCGCCGGGCTGGAAGCCGCGCTCGGCGTCGTGCCCACCAGCGCAGTGCCACCGGTCACCGGCTGGGCACTGGCCGCCGCGCTGCTGTTCCTCGGCGTCGGCCCGTCGCTGCTCGCGTACCGCTGCTGGGGCATCGGCGTGGCCGCCGTGGGCCCGGCCCTGGCGGGATTCTTCGCCAACCTCACGCCGCTGTTCGCGGCGCTGCTGTCGGCCCTGTGGCTCGGTGAGCCGCCGCGCCCGTACCACGGCATCGCCTTTGCCTGCATCGTCGGCGGCATCTGGCTGTCGTCACGGCGCTGACGCCGCCCCCGGCCATGCACGACCGGCCGCTGCCCGACATCCTGGCCCTGGGTGAGCCCATGGTCGAGTTCAACCAGGCCGGCGACCCCTCGGGCCGGCTCTACCGCCAAGGCTTCGGCGGCGACGTGTCGAACTTCGCCATCGCCGCGGCGCGCCAGGGCGCCCGGGTCGGCCTGGTCAGCGCCGTGGGCGACGACCCGTACGGGCGGCTGCTGCGGGGACTGTGGACCGAAGAAGGCGTCGACGACCGTTTCGTGCGCACAGACCCCGAGGCCTACACGGCCGTCTACTTCGTCACCCACGACGCGCAGGGTCACCACTTCCACTTCTTCCGCCAGGGCTCGGCCGCGGCGCGGCTGGGGCCGGCACAGCTGCCGCTGGCGGCCCTGCAGGGCTGCCGGCTGCTGCACCTGTCGGGCATCAGCCTGGGCATCTCCACCACCGCCTGCGACGCCGGCCTGGCCGCCATCGCCGCCGCGCGCGAGGCCGGCGTGACGGTGTCCTTCGACACCAACCTGCGGCGCAAGCTCTGGCCGCTGGCCCGTGCGCGCGCCGTCATCACCGAAGCCATGCGCGCGGCCGACCTGTGCCTGCCCAGCCTGGACGACGTGACGGCATTGACCGGGCTGACGGACCCCGACGCCATCGTCGACCACTGCCTGAGCCTGGGCGCCCGCGTGGTGGCGTTGAAACTCGGCGCCGACGGCGCGCTGGTGGCCGATGCCAAGCAGCGACATCGCATCGCCCCCCACCCCTGCCAGGCGGTCGACGCCACCGGCGCCGGCGACACGTTCGGCGGCGCCTTCGCCACCCGCTGGCTGGCCGGTGACGACCTGCCCACCGCCGGGCGCTACGCGGCTGTGGCCGCGGCGCTGTCCACCGAAGGCTTCGGCGCAGTCGAACCGATCCCGCGTGCGGAATCGGTTCGCCGCGCGCTTGCGGCGGTGCCGCCGGATGCCGGCGAACCCGGTCAGTAGGTGCCGGGGTAGGCGCCGCCGTCGATCAGCAGGTTCTGCCCGGTCAGGAAACCGGCCTGCGCGCTGCAGACGAAGGCGCACAGCGCACCGAACTCCTCGGCGGTGCCGAAGCGGCGGGCGGGTGCAAGCATGCGGCGCGCCTCGGCCACCTGGTCCAGGCTCTGACCGGTCTTCTGCGCCGTGCCCTGCATCGTCACGCGCAGGCGGTCGGTGTCGAAGGCGCCGGGCAGCAGGTTGTTGATCGTCACGTTGCGGCTGGCCAGCGCTGGCTGCCGTGACAGCCCGGCGATGAAGCCCGTCAGCCCGCTGCGCGCGCCGTTGGACAACCCCAGCACGTCGATCGGCGCCTTCACCGCGCCCGAGGTGATGTTGACGATGCGCCCGAAGCCGCGCTCGGCCATCGCGTCCACCGTCGCCTTGATGAGCTCGATCGGCGTGAGCATGTTGGCGTCCACCGCCTTCAGCCAGGTCTCGCGGTCCCACTGGCGGAAGTCACCCGGCGGCGGGCCGCCGGCGTTGTTGACCAGAATGTCCACCTGCGGGCAGGCGGCCAGCGCGGCGGCGCGGCCCTCGGCGGTGGTGATGTCGCCGGCCACGGTGCGCACCTCGCCGGCGCCCGGGCGCGCACGCAGCGCAGCGGCCGTGGCCTCAAGCGCCTCCGCGCCACGCGCCGTGATGACGAGGTTCACGCCCTCGTCGGCCAGCGCCTCGGCACAGCCGCGGCCGAGGCCCTTGCTCGCCGCGCAGACCAGCGCCCACTTGCCCTTGATGCCCAGATCCATCGTGTTCTCCTTGTTCGTCGTGAGAAGGTTCAGCGCGCGCGCGCCAGCAGCCACACGCCGGCCAGCACCAGCACCGTGCCGGCGATCAGCCAGCCGGTGAAGGGCTCGCCGAGCACCAGCACGCCCAGCGCGATCGTCGCCAGGGGGCCGATCATGCCCGTCTGCGCGGTCACCGTCGGGCCGACGCGCTCGATGGCCATCATCACCATCAGGACAGGCGCCAGCGTGCAGGCCACGGCGTTCAGCGCCGACAGCCACAGCACCTCGGGCGCCAGCGTGGCCAGGGTGGACACCGGCCGCAGCAGCAGGAACTGCCCGATGCACAGCACGCAGGCCACGCTGGTGGCCCAGCCGGTGAGGCGCAGCGCGCCCAGGCGCCGGACGTGGGCGCCGCTGTAGACCAGGTAGACGGCGTAGCTCACGGCGCTGGCGAACACCAGGCCGGTGCCCAGGGCCACGTCGGCGCCCTCCAGCGTGACCTCGTGGCCGAAGACCAGCAGCACGCCGGCGTAGCTGACGGCCAGCGCGGCCAGCTGTGCCGGCTTCACGCGTGCCTGGTGCAGCAGCACGCTCAGCGCCAGCACGATGGTCGGGTTGAGGTACAGGATCAGCCGCTCCAGGCTGGCGGTGATGTAGGCCAGCCCGGCAAAGTCCAGAAAGCTGGCCAGGTAGTAGCCGCTGAAGCCCAGGCCGGCGACGACGCCCAGGTCCTGGCGCGTCAGCGGCGCCTTGCCGCGGCCGGCCCACCAGGCCAGCAGCGCGAACAGCGGCAGCGCGAACAGCATGCGCAGCATGATCAGCGTCACCGCGTCCACGCCGTAGCGGTAGGCCAGCTTGACGATGATGGCCTTGCCGGAGAACGCGATGGAACCGGCCGCGGCCAGCGCCAGGCCTTGCCAGGGCAGGCTCATGCGTCCGTGTCCTGGAGCATCTGCGCCACCTGCTCGCCGATGGCGAGGGCGGCCGTGAGCCCGGGGGATTCGATGCCGAACAGGTTCACCAGGCCCGGCCAGCCGTGGTCGGCCACACCGCTGAGCACGAAGTCCGCCGCCGGCTCGCCCGGGCCGCTGACCTTCGGCCGCAGGCCGGCGTAGGCTGGCTGCAGCCGGCCGGTCGGCAGCGCTGGCCAGAACCGTCGGATCGCATCGTCGAAGCCTGCCGCCCGCGCGGGGTCCACGGCGTAGTCCTCGGCACCGGGCTCGGTCACCGGCACCCACTGCACGTCCGGGCCGAAACGCATCTGGCCGGCCAGGTCCAGCGTCAGGTGCACGCCCAGACCACCGGGTTCGGGCAGCGGGTAGATCAGGCGCTGGAACGCCGGCCGACCAGCCAGCGCGAAATAGTGGCCACGTGCCCAGTGCTGCGCGGGCACGTGGGCCGCATCCAGCCCCTCGATGCGCCGTGCCACGGTCTGCGCATGCAGCCCAGCGGCGTTGACGACGCGGTGCGCCTGCACCACGCTGGGCTCGTCGCCCCCCACGTGCACGGTGAAGCCGCCGGCCGGCGCGCAGACGATGCGCTCGACCGGGCTCTTGAACGCCAGCATGGCGCCGTGGTCCTCCGCCTCGCCCTGCAGCGCCAGCATCAGCGCATGGCTGTCGACGATGCCGGTGGAGGGCGAATGCAGCGCCGCCACGCACTGCAACTCAGGCTCCAACGCCCGGGCCTGGGCGCCGGTCAGCCACGCGAGGTCATCCACACCGCAGGCTGAACCACGGCTGCGGATGGCCTCCAGCCCTGATTCCTGCCCTGCCGCGGTGGCCACGATCAGCTTGCCGCAACGTCGGTGCGGGATGCCACGCTCGGCGGCGTAGGCATACAGCTGGCGGCGACCGTGCACGCACAGCCGCGCCTTCCACGACCCGGGGTCGTAGTACAGCCCGGCATGGATGACCTCGCTGTTGCGCGCACTGGTGCCGGTGCCGATGGCATCAGCAGCCTCGAGCACCACCACCTCATGGCCCTGCCGCGCGAGCGCACGCGCGCAGGCCAGGCCGACGACGCCGGCGCCGATGACGAGGGTGTCCAGTGTTTCCATGTCCGATCACGTCCCAAAACGGCGGTTCGGTTGTCCACCACCGCCGCCGTTCAGCGCGGCCGGGGGTCCGGGCGGGCGTTCTCCGGCCCACGCTCGCGGGGCGCTGCCCGCTGTGTGCCGCCGACGAGGCTTCAACACCGGCGTCAGTGTGTCGCCGACGAGGCGACCGCGAATGGGGCCTGCGCCCGCCCACCCGAACCCCCGGCCCTCTTCGGCGCCGCGGCGTAGGTCCCCGGGAACAGCGAGCGGGTGTCGCAGGGTGGCGGTGGCGCCTGCGGGCGCAGGCCCCATTCGCGGTCGCCTGGACGCTGACTCCCCACTGGCGGTGTTGAAGCCTCGGCCGCGGATGAACCATGGCAGCGCCCCGCGAGCGTGGGCCGGAGAACGCGGGCGACGCCGCCGCCCTGCTGCAGCGGCGGTGGCGCGCGAGGACCACGAGCGCTCGAACATGAACTTCCGCTCCGGGTCGATTCCCGTCATCCAGCGCTCCCCTACAACGGCATCGACGGCTCGGCCGCCAGGGTCTCGGCCACGTAGCGCTTCACCGCCGGCGGCTGGCTGCCCAAGTGGAAGGCCAGCCGTTGCGCACGCAGTTCATCGTCGGCCGCCGTGAAGCGCTCGTGGCGGCGCAGGTGTTCGACCCAGCACTCGTCGACGAAGTACTCCACGTAGCGCCCCGGCACGCCGGCATCCTTGAACAGGCCCCAGCTCAGCGCGCCCTGGCGCAGCCGCGCGCGGCGCGTGCTCTGCATCACGCGGGCGAACTCGGTGGCCCGCGTGGGATCAATCAGGTACTCGATCACCACCATCACCGGCCCCTCGTCGGGCGCGATGTCCAGCGCCACGCCGGTGACCGCGCGTGGCGGCTGCGGGCTCAGGTCCGGGTCGCCACCACCTTCCACCGACCATCGGCGCGTGGCGTACAGCGCCATCACGCCGGCCAGTGCGGCCGCCGTCACGGCGGCGGGCACAGTTGTCCAGCCCGCCACCTGCCCCCAGAGGCCAGCGCCGATGGCGGTGCCGCCCATCAGCGCCATCTGGTAGATCGACATGCCACGCGCGCGCACCCAGTTCGGCAGTGCCTGCTGCGCCGACAGCACCAGGGAATTGGCGGTGGAGATCCAGGCCGCGCCGAGCAGCGCCACCGCAGGCAGCACGATCCAGGGCGTGGGCAGCGAGACGATCAGCGTCGAGAGCACGGCATGCGCCATGGTGCCGTAGCGCACGAACTGGTCGCGGTCGAGGCGTTCGCGCCAGCGCGGGAACTGCAGCGCCGCGGCGATGGCGCCGGCACCCAGGCAGGACATCATCGCCGTGTACATGGCCGCACCGTGCCCGGTGGACCGCGCGATCAGCGGCAGCAGCGCCAGCAGGGCGCTGGCCTGCAGGAAGAACAGGAACACGCGGGCGATCACCACCCGCATGCGCGGCGACTGCCGCACGTGCTGCAGGCCCACGCGCATGGCGCCCACGAAGCGCTCGCCGGGCAGCGCGCTGGGCCGGGGTTCGGACTTCCAGCGCCAGATCAGCCCGAAGGCCACCGCGGCCATCATGGCGTTGAGCACGAACACCACCGCGGGGCCGGCGCTGGCCAGCAGCGCACCGGCGATGACCGGGCCAATCACGCGCGACAGGTTCATCGAGATGCCGCCCAGCGCCAGCGCCGCCGGCAGGTGGGGCTTGGGCACCACGTCGGGCACGATGGCGCTGAAGACCGGCCAGCGCGCGGCCAGGCCGATGCCGTTGACGAAGGTCAGCACCAGCAGCAGCTGGGCATTGAGCCCGTCGGCCAGCGCCAGCAGCGCCAGCAGCAGCGCCGTCACGCAGACCCAGGCCTGGGTGCCGGCGAACCAGAGGCGGCGGTCGACGATGTCGGCCATCGCGCCGCTGGCGATGCCCAGCAGGAACACCGGCAGCGTGGACGCCGTCTGCACCAGGGCCACCATCACGGCACTGTCGGTCAGCTGGGTCATCAGCCAGGCCGCCGCGACGTCGTGCGTCCACATCGTCAGGTTGGCCGTCAGCCAGGCCAGCCACAGGCCGCGGTAGACCCGGTCCTTCAGCGGCCGCAGCGCGGGCAACTCCAGGACGTCGGCGGCTTTCATCACACGATCGTAAGGTGGAAAGCAAACGGGCCCCGCCATGCGGAGCCCGTGCCTGGCCGGGTGCCGGTGCTCAGTCCGCGTCCTTGAAGGCTTCCTGCCGCCGGCTGCTGATGGACGGCAGCGTGACCACGATGACCATCAGCAGCGCCGCGATCAGCAGGCCGGCCGACAGCGGCCGGGTAGCGAAGGTGGTCCAGTCGCCGCGCGACAGCAGCAGCGCGCGGCGCAGGTTCTCCTCCATCATCGGCCCGAGGATGAAACCCAGCAGCAGCGGCGCCGGCTCGCAGCTGAGCTTGTAGAAGACGTAGCCCGCGATGCCGAACAGCACCGCCATGTACACGTCCCAGTTGTTGTTGTTGGTGGTGTACAGGCCGATGCAGCAGAAGGTCAGGATGGCTGGGAACAGGAAGCGGTAGGGCACCGTCAGCAGCTTGATCCAGATGCCGATCAGCGGCAGGTTCAGGATGATCAGCATCAGGTTGCCGATCCACATGCTGGCGATCAGGCCCCAGAACAGCTCCGGGTTGCTCGTCATCACCTGCGGGCCGGGCTGGATGCCCTTGATCGTCATCGCGCCCACCATCAGCGCCATCACCGCATTGGGCGGGATACCCAGCGTGAGCATCGGGATGAAGCTGGTCTGCGCGCCGGCGTTGTTGGCGCTCTCCGGGCCGGCCACGCCGCGGATGTCGCCATTGCCGAACTGGCCGTCCTTGGCCAGCTTCTTCTCCACCGTGTAGGCAGCGAAGCTCGACAGCAGCGCGCCGCCGCCCGGCAGCACGCCCAGGATCGAGCCCAGCGCCGTGCCGCGCAGCACCGCAGGCCAGGCCTGCTGGAAATCCTTCTTCGTCGGCCACAGGCCCTTGACGTCCTTGGTGAACACCTCGCGGTGCTCCGGCGGCTGGCCCAGGTTGGCGATGATCTCGCCGAAGCCGAACACGCCCATCGCGATGGCGATGAAGCCGATGCCGTCGGTGAGCTCCGGGATGTCGAAGCTGTAGCGTGGCACGCCGCTGATGACGTCGGTGTTGATCTGCCCCAGCAGGAGGCCCAGGATGATCATGCCGATGGCCTTGATCAGCGAGCCCGAGGCCAGCACCACGGCGCCGATCAGGCCCAGCACCATCAGGCTGAAGTACTCGGCGGGGCCGAACTTGAAGGCGATCTCGGTCAGCGGCGGCGCAAACGCCGCCAGGATCAACGTGGCCACGCTGCCGGCGAAGAAGCTGCCCAGGCCGGCAGCCGCCAGCGCTGCGCCGGCGCGGCCCTGGCGTGCCATCTTGTAGCCGTCGATGGCCGTGACCACCGAGGCCGACTCGCCCGGGACGTTGATCAGGATGGCGGTGGTGGAGCCGCCGTACTGCGAGCCGTAGTAGATGCCGGCCAGCATGATCAGCGCCGGCGTCGGGTCCAGCGCGTAGATGCTGGGCAGCAGCATGGCGATGGTGGCCACCGGACCCAGGCCCGGCAGCACGCCGATGAGGGTGCCGAGCACGGCGCCGAAGAAGGCGTAGGCCAGGTTCTGCAGCGTGAAGGCGACGCCGAAACCCAGCGCGAGGTTGTTCAACAGATCCATGGTGTGCCCGCCTTCAGCCGATGAACGACGGCCACAGCGGGATCACGAGTCCCAGGCCCTTGATGAAGACCAGCCAGCTGCCCACGGTGAGCACGGCCGCGTTGACCAGCGCCTCGCCGAGGTGGAACTCGTCGCCCGCCAGCGCCGAGATGACGATGAGCACCGGCAGCGTGAGGATCATGCCCAGCCAGGGCAGCAGGAAGCCGAAGATGGCCACCGAGCCGAGCACGATGCTCAGCGGCTTCCAGGCGACCGGGCCGATCTTGTCGCCGCCTTCTGTCTCGATGGTCAGCGCCTTGAACAGCACCAGGGCGCCGATCAGCGCCAGGAGGATGCCCAGGCCGAAGGGAAAGTAGCCCGGGCCCGGCCGCGCCGAACTGCCGAAGTTGTAGTTGGTGGCGCCCCAGGCGAAACCGATGCCGATGGCCAGGAACATCAGCCCCGACCAGAAGTCGCGCTGGCTCTTGATCTTCATGCTGTCTCCTCCGGGTGCGGACCCGTTCGCGGCGCATTCTAGGCAGGGGGCTTTCGCGGGCCCGGTGTGGGAACCACGTAAGCCTCAGCGGGCGTCCAGCGTGGGCGTGTTGCGCAGCACCTCGTCGACCGTGGTCACGCCCTCGGCGACCTTCATCGCGCCGGCCAGGCGCAGCGGGCGCATGCCGTCCTTCACCGCCTGCCGGCGCAGCGCGGCGGCATCCACGGACGGATGCATGTGGGCGTGCGCCGCGTCGGTGTTCACCAGCAGTTCGTACAGGCCCACGCGGCCGCGGTAGCCGGTGTGCCGGCACTCCAGGCAGCCCACCGGCCGGTAGGGCCGCACGCCGCCGGACAAGCGCCAGGGCCGGGCGATCTCGTCCAGCGTCTCGCGCTGCGTGCTGTCGTCGCGCGCCTTGCAGGCCGGGCACAGGGCCCGCACCAGGCGCTGCGCCAGCACGCCGATCACGGTGGCCGAAATCAGGTACGGCGGCACGCCCAGGTCCGCCAGCCGCGTGATGGCGCCGGCGGCGTCGTTGGTGTGCAGGGTGCTGAAGACGAGGTGGCCGGTCAGCGCGGCCTGGATGGCCATCTCGGCGGTGGCCAGGTCGCGGATCTCGCCGACCATGATGATGTCCGGGTCCTGCCGCATCAGCGCGCGCAGGCCGGCGGCGAAGTCCAGGTCCAGCGCCGCCTGCACCTGCGTCTGGTTGAACGCCGGCTCGATCATTTCGATCGGGTCCTCGATGGTGCAGACGTTGACCTCGTCGGTGGCCAGGCGCTTGAGCGTGGAGTACAGCGTGGTCGTCTTGCCGCTGCCGGTGGGGCCGGTGACGAGCACGATGCCGTGCGGGCGCGCGATCAGCTCCTGCCAGCGCGCCGCGTCGTGGGCGCCGAAGCCCAGCGCCTCCAGGTCCTTGACCGCCGCCTCGGGGTCGAAGATGCGCATCACCATCTTCTCGCCGAAGGCGGTGGGCAGGGTGGACAGGCGCATCTCCACCTCGCCGCCGTCGGGCTTGCGCGTCTTGATGCGGCCGTCCAGCGGGCGCCGGCGCTCGACCACGTCCATGCGGCCCAGCAGCTTGATGCGCGCGGTCATCGCGCTCATCACGCCCAGCGGCACCTGGTAGACGCTGTGCAGCACGCCGTCGATGCGGAAGCGGATCACGCCCATCTCGCGTCGCGGTTCGAGGTGGATGTCGCTGGCCCGCTGGTCGAACGCGTACTGCCACAGCCAGTCCACCACCTGCACCACGCCCTGGTCGTTGGCGTCCAGCGGCTTGTTGCTGCGACCCAGTTCGACCAGCTGCTCGAAGCTGGCCGCCGGCGAGACCTCGCCGCTCTTGCTGGCGTGGCGCACCGACTTCGCCAGCGCATAGAACTCGGTGGTATAGCGCCGCACGTCCAGCGGGTTGGCCACCACCAGCTGCACGCGGCGGCGCGTGTGGGCCTCGATCTCCGGCACCCAGCCGACGTCGAAGGGCTCCGCCGTGGCCACCGTCACCACCTGTGCCCCCACCGTCACCGGCAGCGCCAGCCGGGTCTCGGCATAGCGCACGGCCATCACGTCGGCCACCTTGCCGACGTCGGCCTTCAGCGGGTCGATGCGCAGGTAGGGCAGCCGGGCACGGGTGGCCAGCCACTCGGTCAGGGCTTCGGTGTCCAGCGCACGGCCGTCGCGCTGCAGGCCCGCGCCGCCCAGGCGCACCAGCGCGTGCAGGCTGGAGCTGCCGGCGCCCAGGCGCTGGGCCACGCGCCGCACGTCGTCGGCGGTGATCCAGCCGTCGGCCTGCAGCCAGTCCAGCAGCTGGCGCCAGTCCAGCCGGCCACGGGGTGCCGGCGTCGGCGACGTCGCTGTGGGGTCGGGCTTGCGGCGCGTGCTGCTGCTCATGGCGTCGGATCGTACGGCCGGATCAGGCGCAGCCACTTGCGCGCCGGCAGGCCGAGCGTGCCGAAGCACGCTTCGATCGCATCGGCCCGGCGCAGGCGCTCGTCGCGGTCGGGCCACGGGGCGCCGCGCGTGGCCACGACCACGGTGTTGCCCTCCCGCGTAGCGCGCAGCACCCAGGTGTTGGCAGCGCCGAAGGCCTGGGCGATGCGCGCGGCGCTGTCGGTGAACGACGCATCGCGGCCGAAGAGGTTGACCGCGAACACGCCGCCTTCGTCCAGCAGGCGATGGCAGCCGGCATAGAAGCCGGCGTCGTCGAGCACCGGCGCCGCCGCCTCGTGGTCGTAGAGGTCCACGTGCAGCAGGCTCGCGCTGCCCGGCTCGGCAGCGGCCAGCCAGTCGCCGGCGTCGGCCACCACCACGTCGAGCTTCGGGTCGCCCACCGGCAGGTGGAAGCGCAGCCGGTTCACGTCCACCACCATCGGGTTGATCTCGACCACGGTGGTCGGCAGCTTCAGCGCCTTGAGGGTGAAGCGGGTCAGCGCCCCCGCGCCCAGCCCCAATTGCACGGCGCGGCCCTGGGACAGCGCTGCGGTGGGCCGCCACAGCAGCGAGGCCAGCATGCGCTGGATGTAGACCAGCACCACCTCCTGCGGCCGGCGCACGCGCATCGCGCCCTGGACCCAGATGCTGTCCAGGTGCAGGTAGCGCACGCCGTCGAACTCCGACAGCGTCACCGGGGTGAAGGGCAGTTCAGACGACATCGAGGCCCGCCTCGCGAAACACCACCGCCCAGACATCACGCTTGCGCTCGAAGGACCAGCTGGCGTTGGCCGGGCTGGTGGACGGCAGCCGCCACACCGGCAGGCCCAGCGCCCGCGTCACGCGCATGGCGCGCGCCGACTCGCCGCCGTTGTGCGCCACGCCCTGCAGTGCCGGCGCACGGCGCTTCAGGCTGGCCAGGTCGTTGGGTTCGGCGGCCTCGATGGCGCTGTCCAGGCTGCCTTCGCGCCGGCAGGCGGCGTAGACATCCCACAGGCCCAGGCCGCGTTCGCGCATCGCCGCGATGCGCGCGCGGTAGGGCAGCACCCGTAGATCCAGCCCCCACAGCGATGACAGGATCGGCCAGAAGTGGTTGCGCGGGTGGGCGTAGTACTGCTGCGCCTGCAGCGACGCCACGCCGGGGAAGCTGCCCAGCACGACCAGCCGCGTGTGGCGGGCGATCACCGGCGGCAGGCCGACCAGGCGGGGCGGGGCGGCCGCCGTCATGCGGCGTTCAGGTCCATGGCGGTGCACAGGCCCTGCAGGCGCGGCAGCGCGGCGAAGGCATTGCGCGCCGTCTGCGCCGCCGTCTGCGCGGGCGTCCACCCGCGCAGCGCCGCCAGCACGGCGCCGATGCGCGGCAGTTCGGCCGGCGTGTTGCGATGCGTCGCGCCCGCGGCACGTTCGGCCGCCGTGCGGTACAGCCACTGCGGCGGGATGTCGGGCGCGTCGGTCTCCAGCACCGGCACCTCGGCCGGCAGCTCGGCCGCCAGCGCGCGGATGCGAAGGGCCCGCTCGTGCGTCATCGCGCCGCCGAAGCCCAGCCTGAAGCCCAGTGTGGCAAAGGCCTGCGCCTGCGCCAGGCTGCCGTTGAAGGCGTGGGCGATGCCGCCGGGCACGGCGATGCGGCGCAGCCCGGCCAGCAGTGCGTCGGCCGAGCGGCGCACGTGCAGGATCACGGGCAGCCCGGCATCGCGGGCGATCTTCAACTGCGCCCGATAGAAATGCGCCTGCCGCTCGGGGTCGAGGCCGGGCACGAAATGGTCCAGGCCGATCTCGCCCACCGCCACCAGGCGGGGGTCGTCGCGGGCCGCCTCGAGCGCGTCGCGCAGCCTGTCGAGGTCGTGGTCCGACGCGCGGTCGACGTACAGCGGATGGATGCCCAGGGCGTAGGCCAGGCCGTGTGCCGCGGCCAGGGCTTTCACCTGCCCGAAGTCGGCCGCCTGCACGGCCGGCAGCACCAGCATGCGCACCCCGGCGGCGCGTGCCGCGGCCACCACGGCGTCGCGGTCGGCGTCGAACTCCGGGGCGTCGAGGTGGCAGTGCGTGTCGATCCACATGCGAGCCGGCATTGCACCACAGCGCGGTGAAGGGAATTGGCGCCCCCGCGTCGTGCCGGCGTGGCGCCATCGTGCTACTGTTGCCGGGACACGAGCTTCCCCGATGCGCCGCACGCCCCTGACCAGCCGTTCACCGCGCCGCCCAGTCCCGGCGGCGCCGGTGGTGGCCGCGCCGGCACCGGTGGCCCCGGATGGCGTGGCGCCCGCCACGGCGTCGCCGGCGGCCCCCGAGGGCAACCGCCTGACGCGCTGGCTGCGCCGACACCCGGGGCCGGTCTGGGCACTGCTGGGCGCGGCCCTGGCTTCGGCGGTGGCCGTGGCGCTGTGGAGCGCACAGCCCCGCGGCCGCGTCATCACGCAGGAGCACATCGACGCCGCGGTGCGCGAGTCGCTGGAGAAGGAACCGCTGCCTTCGGCCGCCGCCAAGGCGTACGAGGCCATCCTGCCGTCGGTGGTGCGCGTCACCGGCCTGATGAGCGAGAAGGACGACGGCGAGGACAAGGCCGAGGAGCGCGCCATGGACCGCAGCCTGGGCACCGGCACGGTGATCCAGGACAACGGCACCATCCTGACCAACCTGCACGTGGTCTGGGGTAGCAAGCGCATCAAGGTGCGCTTCTGGGACGGCACCGAGACCGAGGCCGACCTGGTCGGCACGCAGCCGGAGAACGACCTCGCCGTGCTGCGCGCCCGCCAGCTGCCCGACGACCTGCAGCCCGCCACCATGCGCTCCACTGGCGACCTGCGCCCGGGCGACGAGGTCATCGCGGTGGGCCACCCGTTCGGCATCGGGCCTTCCGTCAGCGCCGGCGTGGTGTCGGGCCTCAAGCGCGAGTTCCGCTCGCCCGAGGGCCAGCGCGAGCTGAGCAACCTGATCCAGTTCGATGCCGCCGCCAACCCCGGCAACTCCGGCGGCCCGCTGGTGACCATGGACGGCCACGTGGTCGGCGTCGTCACCGCCATCCTCAACCCCAGCGAACAGCGCACCTTCATCGGCATCGGCTTCGCCGTGCCGATCGAGAACGCCGCCCAGGCGGCGGGGATGCCGCCGTTCTGACCCTCACAAGGAATCGCCGATGACCGAGAAGACCGCCGAGCTGATGGAATCCATCCTCTACGAGGTCAAGCGCGTGGTGGTGGGCCAGGACCGCTTCCTCGAGCGCGTGCTGGTGGCGCTGCTGGCCGAAGGCCACCTGCTCGTCGAGGGCGTGCCCGGCCTGGCCAAGACGCTGACGGTCAAGACGCTGGCGCGCACCGTCGGCGGCAGCTTCAAGCGCATCCAGTTCACGCCCGACCTGGTGCCGGCGGACCTGGTGGGCACCCGCATCTTCAACCAGAAGAGCGGCGAGTTCGGCACCAGCCTGGGCCCGGTGTTTGCCAACCTGCTGCTGGCCGACGAGATCAACCGCGCGCCGGCCAAGGTGCAGAGCGCCCTGCTGGAGGTGATGCAGGAGCACCAGGTCACGATCGCCGGCGAGACACACCGCGTGCCGGCGCCCTTCGTCGTGATGGCCACGCAGAACCCGATCGAGACCGAAGGCACCTACCCCCTGCCCGAGGCGCAGGTGGACCGCTTCATGATGAAGGTGCTGGTGGACTACCCCAGCGAGGAAGAGGAGTTCGTGATCGCCGAGCGCGTCACCGGTGCGCCGGTGAGCGTGGCCACCGTGGCCGACACGGCGCAGCTGCAGGCGCTGCAGACGCAGTGCCGCGCGGTGTACGTGGACCCGTCGCTGATGCAGTACGCCGTCAAGCTGGTCAGCGCCACGCGGCGGCCGGGCAAGTACGGCCTGCCGGAGCTGGAGAAGTACCTGACCTACGGCGCCAGCCCTCGCGCCACCATCGGCCTGATCGAAGGCGCCAAGGCCCTGGCCCTGCTGCGCGGCCGGCCCTACGCCCTGCCCGAGGACATGGTGGACCTGGTGCCCGACGTGCTGCGCCACCGCCTGGTGCCCTCCTACGAGGCGCTGGCCGAGGGCCTGTCGTCCGACGACCTGGTGCAGCGCGTGATGAAGAAGATCGCGGTGCCCGACAAGCCGCTGGCGCACCCTCAGGCGACGGCCACCGCATGATGCAGGGCCGACGTCCAGGCGAGTCCCGACCGGCCGCGCCTGCCGGTGCAGAGGCGCTGCTGCGGCGCCTGGAGTGGACCGTGCTCAAGCGCCTGGACGGCCTGCTGCAGGGCGACTACCGCACCCTGCTGCGCGGCACCGGCGTGGACCTGGCCGACCTGCGCGAGTACCAGTACGGTGACGACGTGCGCCACATCGACTGGAACGTCACCGCCCGCCTGCAGCAGCCGCACGTGCGCCAGTTCCACGAGGACCGCGACCTCACCGCATGGTTCCTGCTGGACCTCTCCGGCAGCGTGCACTTCGGCAGCGGCGACGTGAGCAAGCTGGCGGTCTCGGCCGGCTTCGTGACCGCACTGGCGCGCGTGGTCACGCGCCACGGCAACCGCGTCGGCGCCCTCTTCTACGGCGGCGGCGAGCCCGGCGTGGACGGCCTGCTGCGCCCGGGCGCGTCACGCACCCACGTGCTGGAACTGCTGGCGCGCATGCAGCGACCGGCGGCCAAGGCCTCCACCAAGGCCGGCGGCGCCGGCACCGCCTTGTTCGATCTGCTGCGCACCGCCGAAGGCGTGCTGCAGCGGCGATCGCTGGTCTTCGTGGTCTCGGATTTCATCAGCGCCCCGGGCTGGGACGAGGCCCTGGGCCGCCTAGCGCGCCGGCACGACGTGGTGGCCGTGCGCCTGTTCGACCCGGCGGAGATGGCCCTGCCGGACGTCGGCCTGGTCACGCTGGAGGACGCCGAGACCGGCGAACAGCTGTTCGTCGACGCCACCGACCCGGCCTTCCGCGCGCGCTACGCCGCGCTGGCCGAAGCGGCCGAAGCCGAACTGGCCGACGCGCTGGGGCGCGCCGGCGTCGACCTGCTGGAACTGGCCACCGACGACGACCTACTCGACGCGCTGCTGCGCTTTGCCGACCTGCGGCGGCGCCGCGCGTTCGGCCCTGGCGCGCACCTCGCGCCCCTGTCGTCTTCGGCCGCGATGCAAGGAGAAGCGGCATGAGTTTCCAATGGCCCACCCTGCTCTGGACGCTGCTGCTGCTGCCGCTGCTCGTCCTGCTCTACGTCTGGCTGCTGCGGCGGCGCAAGCGCACCACGGTGCGCCTGGCCAGCGTGGCCATCGCCAAGGCCGCGCTGGGCGCCGGCCCCGGCTGGCGCCGCCACGTGCCGCCGCTGCTGATGCTGGGCGCCCTGGGTGTGCTGCTGCTGGCCAGTGCGCGGCCGATGGCGGTGATCACGCTGCCGCTGTCGCAGCGCACCATCATGCTGGCCATGGACGTGTCGGGCAGCATGCGCGCCGAGGACGTCAAGCCCAACCGCCTGGTGGCGTCACAGGAGGCGGCCAAGGCCTTCGTCAACGCCCTGCCGCGTGACGTGAAAGTGGGCATCGTCTCTTTTGCCGGCACGGCCGCGGTGGTGCAGGCACCCACCACCAGCCGCGAGGACATCGTCGCCGCGATCGACCGTTTCCAGCTGCAGCGCGCCACCGCCACCGGCAGCGGCATCATCCTGTCGCTGGCCACGCTGTTCCCCGAGCACGACATCGAGATCCAGCACATCACCGGCCAGCGCAAGTTCCCGGGCAGCAACCCCATCGGCGACGACCCGGCCAAGCCCAAGTTCACGCCGGTGGAACCGGGCTCGTACAACTCCGCCGCCATCATCATGCTCACCGACGGCCAGCGCACCACCGGGCCCGACCCGCTGGACGCGGCCAAGATGGCGGCCGAGCGCGGCGTGCGCGTCTACACCGTGGGCGTGGGCACCACGCAGGGCGAGGTCATCGGCTTCGAGGGCTGGAGCATGCGCGTGCGGCTGGACGAGGCGACGCTGAAGGAAGTGTCATCGCGCACCCTGGGCGAGTACTTCTACGCCGGCACCGCGGAAGACCTGATGAAGGTCTACGAATCGCTGTCGGCCAAGCTGGTGGTGGAGCGCAAGGAGACCGAGGTCACCGCGCTGTTCGCCGCGCTGGGCGCACTGCTGGCGCTGGTGTCGGCCGGGCTGTCGGTGCTGTGGTTCGGGCGCGTGGCCTGACGGCCTGCGGCGGCATTTCGCGCCGTCACACCACCCTCAACACGGCACTTCGATGAGGAACGGCCCACCGGCCGCATAGCCGCGCTTCAGGGCGTCGCACAGCGCCGCCGCGTCGTCGACCCGGCAACCCGGCACGCCCTGCCCCTTGGCCAGCGCCACCCAGTCCAGGGCCGGGTGGTCCAGGCTCAGCATCGCCGCCGCCTTGGGGCCGCTCATGCGGGCGCCGACGCCTTGCAGTTCACCCTGCAGGATGCGGTAGGCGCGGTTGGCGAAGACCACCACCCCGATGGGCAGCGACTCGCGTGCCATCGTCCACAGCGCCTGCAGCGTGTACATGGCGCTGCCGTCGCCCTCCAGCGTCAGCACCGGCCGGCCGGGCGCCCCGAGCGCAGCACCCACGGCACACGGCAGGCCGTAGCCGATGGCCCCGCCCATGCCCTGCAGCCAGTCGTGCGGCGCGGCCGCCGCCATCGCCGGACCGAAGCCGCGCCCGGTGGTCACCGCCTCGTCCACCACCACCGCCTGCGCCGGCAGGGCCGCGGCGATGGCCGCGGCGATCGATTCCGGCGTCAGCGGCCCCGAGGGTACCCCCAGAGGCGCCGGATCCGCATGCGGCGCGGACGGCGCCTGAAGCGCCTCGGCCAGGGCCTGCAGCGCCGCCGGCACGTCCTGCTGCGGCGTGGCCAGGGTCTGCAGCGCGCAGCCCTCGGGCTTGAGCTGGGACGCCTTGCCCGGGTAGGCGAAGAAGCCGATGGGCTCGACGCTGCCGGCCAGCACCAGCACTTCCGCGCCCGAGAGCTTCTGGCGCGCCGCGTCGCCGGCATACGGCAGGCGCTCGATGCGCGGCCGACCCCGGCCGCCGGGCATGCGCGGGTTGTAGAACTCGGCCAGCACCCGGCACCCGGTGGCGGCGGCGATGGCGGCGGCAGCATGCAACGCCGCTTCGCTGGCGCTGCCGCCGGCCCCCAGCAGCAGCACCGCGCGCGACCCGAGGGCACGCAGCGTGCGCGCCGCGGCGTCCACGGCCTCGCCCGCCACGGGCGCGGCTGGCGGTGCGGCAGGTGCGCGTTGCGGCACGCCGCCGGCGCCCCAGGCGGTGTCGGCCGGCAGCGCCAGCGTGGCGATGCAGCCCAGCGCACCATCGCGCGTGGCGGCCACGGCGGCAGCAGCATCGGCGCCGACCTCCGCCGCACTGCGTGCATGGCGGACCCAGTGCGACACCGAGCCGGCCACGCCGTCTAGGTCCGACTTCAGTGGCGACTCGAAGCGCAGGTGCTCGAGCGCGTGGTCGCCGACGATGTTGAGGATGCCGGACCGTGCCTTGCGCGCGTTGTGCAGGTTGGCCCAGCCGTTGCCCAGTCCCGGTCCCAGGTGCAGCAGGGTGGCCGCGGGTTGGCGCGCCATGCGCCAGTAGCCGTCGGCGGCGCCGGTGCACACACCCTCGAAGAGGCCGAGCACGCAGCGCACGCCGGGCAGGCGGTCCAGCGCCGCCACGAAATGCATCTCCGAGGTGCCGGGGTTGGTGAAGCACAGGTCCACGCCGCTGTGGGCCAGCGTCTGCACCAGCGACTCGGCGCCGTTCATCGGGGTGACCATCGGGGTGGGGTCAGGCATGCGTGTGTCCCGCAGATCGCGGGCGGGTGAACGCCGCGAGGCCCAGGGCCCCGGCGGCCAGCAGCACGCTGGCCAGCGACAGCTGCAGGTGCGACAGCCCCAGGTCGCCGCCGCCGGGCAGCGCCATGCCCAGCCCGGCGGCGAACAGCAGCACGCGCGCCGCGACACCGGCGGCGCCCTCCCCCAGGCGCCCGAACCCGGTGAGCCAGCCCTCGAGCGCCGAGCCGATCAGCCAGATGCCCAGCACCGCAGTGGCCACGACGACCACGATGTCCAGCGGCGAGCCGCGCAGGATCAGTGCCGGGTTGAGCACGAAGAAGAAGGGCACGAAGTACATGGTGCTGCCCAGGCGCATCGAGCGCAGGCCCACCTCCACCGGCCGCGCGCCGGCCACGCCCGCGGCCACGAAGGAGGCCAGCGACACCGGCGGCGTGATGAATGACACCATGCCCCAGTACATCATGAACAGGTGCACCGCCACCGGGTCGAAGCCGGCCTTGACCAGCGGCGGTGCGAGCACGATGGCCAGGAAGATGTAGCAGGCCGTGATCGTCATGCCCATGCCGAACACGAAGCTGGTCAGCGCGCCCATCACCAGCAGCACGTAGACGTTGTTGCCGGCCAGGAAGACGAGGTCGTTGGCCAGCGTGCCCGCCAGCCCGGTGACCGACAGCGCGCCGATGATCAGCCCCACCCCGGCCAGCAGCGCCGCCAGTTCGGCCAGCGACTTGCTCACGCCCTCGGCCAGCGCCATCAGCTGCTTCCAGCCCAGGCGGTGGCGCCGCCAGGCCTGGTTGATGACCAGCAGCAGCGCGGTGGCGTAGAAGGGCGCGATGGCCTCCTGCTGCAGCACCAGCAGCAGCCACACCAGCAGCACGAACACGGCCACGTACTGCCAGCCTTCGGCGAAGGTGCGCGCCACCGATGGCAGTTCCGCACGCGGCAGGCCGCGCAGGCCGCGCCGCGCGGCGAAGCCGTCGATCTGCACGAACAGGCCAAAATAGAACAGCAGCGACGGCACCAGCGCCGCCAGCACCACCGCGCTGTACGGGATGCCCAGGAAGCTGGCCATCACGAAGGCGGTGGCGCCCATGATGGGCGGCATCAGCACGCCGCCGGTGCTGGCGCAGGCCTCCACCCCGGCGGCGTAGGCGGGCGGGAAGCCGGTGCGCTTCATCGCGGGAATGGTCACCACGCCGGTGGTCAGCACGTTGGAGACCACGCTGCCCGAGACCGAGCCCATCAGCCCGCTGGCGAAGATCGACACCTTGGCCGGCCCGCCGCGCACGACGCCGAAGAGCGCAAAGGCCAGGTTGTTGAAGAAGGCGGCCGCGCCGGTGTACTGCAGCACGGCGCCGAACATCACGAAGCCGATGACCAGCTCGCCGAAGGCGCGCGTGGGGATGCCCAGCACGCTCTCGCTGCTGGTGAAGTGGTAGGCCGCCGCGGTGTTCAGCGGCTGCGGCAGGCCGGCGATGGGCCCTGGCATGTGGCCGGCGAACACCGGGTACAGCGAGATCACCGCCACCACCACGAACACCGCCGTGCCGCCGGCGCGGCGCGTGGCCTCCAGCAGCAGCAGCCAGCCCAGGCCGGCCACCCACACCGCGGCGGTGGGCGCCATGAACTCCCAGGCTTCCTCCAGGATGCGGCCGGCGTTGAACGCGAAGTAGGCGAACACGCCCCAACTGGCCAGGTACAGCAGCAGGTCGTACCCCGGCACGCCCACCTGCCGCGCGCGCGGCGACGCCGGCAGGAACAGGAACACCGTGCCCACCAGCAGCGCACACAGCAGGTAGAGGTAGGCGTTGTCCAGCAGCGTCACCCCGGCGAAGAAGCCGAGGTTGAGCAGCTTGTTCAGCGCCAGCGCAATGGCCGCCAGCCCCGACAACGCGATCCAGGCGCGCCATGGGGCCGACAGCGTGCGGTGCCGCCGCTCGCCACCCGCCGCCTGCGCCGGTTCGGCGGGCGGTGGCGGCTCAGGGGCAGCGGTCACGCGCGGCTCACCACTCGGTGACCACGGCGTCCATGCCGGCCTTCGTCAGCGCGTCGGCGCGGGCCTTCATCCACGCCTGCGCGAAGGCCTTGTCGTCGGCGTGGCTGCCGGCGTTCACCGCCTTCCAGGCGTCGGCCAGCACCTGCTGGCGCTGCACCAGCTTGTCGTTGTGCGCCTGGTGCTCCGGCTTCCACAGGCCCTTCTCCTTCCAGTAGCGGATGGCGCCATCGTGGAAGGGGATCACCCAGGCAAAGTTCTGCCGGTCCACGGCCCAGCCCACGTTGCCCGGCGCGGCGTCCTTGTAGTCCGCATAGGTCTCGACCATCGCCTTCGTCATCGCGTAGACGGTGTCGTTGTCCTGCTTCGCGTAGGTCATCAGGATCGGGTACGGGTAGGTGGCCGACTCGACGCGGTTGTCCTTGCTCAGGTCGGCACCCTCGGCGCCCATGAACGGGAAGAAGAACGGCGCGGTCTTGTTCATGCGCGCCCAGCCGGCCTTGTCGGCGTGCGGGATGGTCGGGTAGACGATGCCGCGCGGCGACTTGGCCAGCTGGTAGGCCTTGCCGGAGATCGACGAGGTGAAGGCGGCGTCGGCCTGGCCGTTGATCACGCCGTCCATCGCGGCACCGAAGCCGCCGAAGTCCACCCGCTGCACGTCGTTCCACGTGAGGTTGGCAAAGGCCAGGATGGCGGTGATGTTCTGGTTCAGCGACGGCGCGCCGATCACCCAGGCCACGCGCTTGCCCTTGAGGTCGGCCACGGTCTTGATGCCGCTGTCCTTGGCGGCCACCACGGTGAGCACCTGGTCGGAGTTGTTCAGCAGCAGGCCGCGGATGGGCTGCGGGCCCCAGGTCTTGGCACCGAACTCGAACACCCCTTCCTGCGCCAGGTAGCTGCCGCCGACGCCGTTGGCCGAGAACTGCACCTGGCCCTCGCGCACGGGCAGGGTGCGCGAGACGTCGTTCTTGCCTGGCAGCACGCGCAGGTTGACGCCGTAGCGCTGCTTGAGCGCGTTGCCGATGGCCACGGCCTGGTTGTAGCCGCCGGAGCCCACGTCGTAGGCGCTCCAGGCCAGCGTGGCCGGCAGGCCGGGGTTGGTCTGGGCGGTGGCGGCCAGGGCCGCGCCGCCGGCCAGCGCAAGGGCGGCCAGGCGCATCAGGGTGCGGTCGAGCTTCATCGGTGTCTCCTGTGGCTGTGCATGCAAGGCGGCCGGGTGGGCCGCCGCCCGCAATCTAGCGACAGGTGCGCACCCCGCACACCCGGCGTAATCCCGGTGGTCGGTGTCGCAAAGGCGACGCAGGGCGCCTGGTGGCCCGCCGCTCAGGCGTCGACGGTCTGGGTCTCGGCCGCGCGCAACGGTGCATCGAAGCCGGCACGCACCCCTTCGAGGAAGGCCTCGGGCGCCAGGGGCTTGGCGTAACGGTAGCCCTGCACCTCGTCGCAGCCCAGCGCACGCAGGCGCTGCTGCTGCAGTTCGGTCTCCACGCCCTCGGCCACCACACGCTTGCCGAGGTCGCGCGCCAGCGCGATGACCGCGCGCACGACGGCATCGGAATCCGGGTCCTGTCCCAGGTCGATGACGAAGCTGCGGTCGATCTTCATCACGTCCACCGGCAGGTGGCGCAGCGCCGACAACGACGAGAACCCGGTGCCGAAGTCGTCCAGCGCCACCTGCACACCGGCGGCGCGCAGCGGCGCCAGCGCCCGCTCGACCAGCGCCGCCTCACCGGCGAACAGGCTCTCGGTGATCTCCAACTCCAGCTCCTGCGGCCGCAGGCCATGCCGCGCCAGCATCGCCAGCACGGTGTCGGCGAAACCGGCGTCCTGCAGCTGGCGGGCCGACACGTTGACGGCCACGCGGCCGATGGGCACGCCCAGGTCGCGCCAGCGTCGGCGCTGGGCCATGGCCATGTTCATCACCTGCTCGCCCAGGGCGACGATCAGGTCCGACTCCTCGGCCACCGGCACGAAGCGCACCGGCGGGATCCAGCCACGCTCCGGGTGCCGCCAGCGCACCAGCGCCTCGGCACCTTCGGTGCGGCCGGTGCGCAGGTCCAGCCTCGGCTGGTAGTGCACCTCGAGCTGGCCGCTGGCCAGCGCGGTGCGCAGGTCGCGCCCGATCCAGGCCCGCTCGCTCGCTTCCTGGTCCAGCGTGGCGGCGTAGCGGCGCCAGCGGCCGCGGCCGTCGGCCTTGGCGGCATACATGGCCAGGTCGGCCCGGCGCAGCAGTTCGTCGCGTTCGGTGCCGTCGGCCGGGCAGCTGGCCAGCCCGATGCTGGCGCCGATGTGCTGGAGTTGCCCACGCAGCACGAAGGGGTGGGCCAGGCGGTCGCACAGCGCGGCGGCCAGGGCCTCGGCGTCGGCGGTGGCCGGCAGCACGGCGACGAACTCGTCGCCGCCCGGGCGCGCGAGCACCGTGCCCTCGGGCACCAGCGCACGCATGCGGTCGGCCACCGCGCGCAGCAGGATGTCGCCCACCGTGTGGCCCATGGCGTCGTTGACTTCCTTGAAGCCGTCCAGGTCCATGAACAGCAGCGTGAAGGGCTGCGGTGCCGAGCTGTCGGCCAGCAGGTCGTCGCAGGTGTCGTGCAGGCCATGGCGGTTCAGCAGGCCGGTCAGGTCGTCTCGCACGGCCCGTTCCACCAGCCGGTGTTCGCGTTCGGCGGCGGCGATCGCCAGCGCACAGCGGTCGCGCAAGGCCTCCAGCTCGCGCCGTGCGTCGTCGTCCATGGCCAGCGGCCGGGCCGCGCACAGCACGATCAGGGCCACGGGCTCGTCCTGCCAGGCGGCCGGCACCCAGCAGGCGGCCGCCGGTTCGCTGGCTGGCAGCGCGAGGGCCTGGCGGATCCAGTCCGGCGGGTTGCGGCGCGCGTCGCAGTGCACGGCCAGGCCATCGGCCACGGCCTGGCGCAGCGCCAGCTCGGGCACGGGCTGCAGGCCAGTCTCGGCATCGGGCCGGTGCACACGCCAGTCGGGGCCCGACCAGGTGCGTGCCAGCACCGCCAGCCGGGCACCGGGCGCCAGCACCTGGAGCCGCCGCAGGATCTGCTGCATCAGCCGATCGAGGTCCAGCGACCCCAGCAGTTCGCGGTCGATGCCGGCCTGCGCCTCGAAGGCCTGCATCTGCCGCCCGTGGCGGTCGACCATGCCGTTGAACAGCTGCGCGAGCTGGCCGAATTCATCATTTCGGCCTTCGGCCACGCGGGTCGACCAGTCCCCGGCCGCCAGCCGCTTCGTGCCGGCGATGATCTGCTCCAGCGGCACCATGGTGCGCCGCACCAGCACCAGGCCCAGCATCGCGATCAGCAGCAGCGTGGCCACGCCACCGGTGGCCGCCAGGCGCAGCACATCGTCCTGCAGCGCCGTCTCCGGCTCGTGCTGCCGGCCCTGCAGCACCCAGTCGCCGCTGCCGAACCTGGCCTTCAGGAACAGGTGCCAGGCCGGGTCGCCGGCGTTCGCGACGTGGGGGCAGCGCAGCGGCCGGCGCTGGGCGTCACTCAGGCACACGGTGGACGCCGGGCCGTCGGCGCTGAAGTCCTGCCAGAGGAAGCCGGGGCTGACCTCGGCCACCCAGGTGCCACGGCCGGCGGCGTCCGGCCAGGTCAGCATCACGTGCGCCGGCGCATCGTCCGCAGCCGGCAGCCACCACAGGTCGCGCGAGGAGCGTGGGGCCTCACCCCGGGCCTGCTGCCAGCGCGCCACCAGTACAGGGTCGCCGTGGACACGCCCGTCGACACCCACGCTGGCCAGGCCGGCCAGCACCGCCTTGACGGCCTCGTCGTGCAACCTCGGCGCCTCGAACTGCGCATCGATCGCCTTGGCCGCCAGCGTGGCACGCGCCGCCGTCAGGCGGTCGAAGGTGCGCATGCCGATGTGCTTGAGATACTCCGACTCGTTGCGCTGCGCGCGGTCGGCGCGGTCGTTCAGGTAGACCTGGGTGGCCAGCAGGACGAACACAGCCAGCGGCAGCAGCGCCGCCGCGAGCAGCACGCGGAAGGTGCGCCGGGCGACGCGGCTGTGCAGGAACAGGCCGCTGATGCGCATCGGCGCCCCGTCAGTAGCTCGACGCCGGGCCGATGAAGCGGCCGTTGTTGGCGCGCAGGATGTCGTCCTTGCTGGCCTTGGCCGTCAGCGGCGAGACCGACTCGCCGTCCGACCCCTTGCTGTACAGGTCGTAGTCGCTGTTCAGCGGCACCAGCGAATGGTCCTTGCGCGCCTTGCCCTTGCCGTGGGCCGTCGTGAGGTTCGTGTACTGGTAGGGGTTGCCCCAGGGGTCGGCCATGCCGCCGCGGCCGATGTCGGCCAGGCTGTCGGGCAGTTCGCCGGTGTCGGTGAAGGTCTGGTCGAGCAGGGCCGACAGACCGGTGATGTCGTCCACAGCCTGCTTGGTGCGGATGCGGTCCTGGTAGCCGCCCCAAGCGCTGGCCGCCAGGCTGGCCAGCACCGCGACCAGGGACACGACAAGCAGCAGCTCCACGAGCGTGAGGCCGCGTGCCCTGGCACGGGAGCGCAAGAACTTCTGATTGCACATCGCCGAATGTCTCATCGTGAGACTTTCGGCACTTGCGATCCCGGCTTGAGCCGGATCGTGGGTGGCTGGCCAGCCCGGCCGGAACGTGCGACCCGTCAGACGTGGAAACGTGAACGATTGCCCAGGCCGGTGCCCAGGGCCGCCCGCCTGGGGCCGCCGGTCAGACCCCGGCCAGCACCCGCACGTGCGCCACCACGCTGCGCGCCAGCGCCGACAGCGCGTAGCCGCCCTCCAGGCAGGAGACGATGCGACCCTGCGCGTGGCGGTCGGCGACGGCCTTGAGCTGGGTGGTGATCCAGGCGTAGTCGTCCTCCACCAGGCCGAGCTGGCCGAGGTCGTCCTCGCGGTGGGCGTCGAAGCCGGCGGAGATGAAGATCATCTGCGGCCTGAAGGCCTCCAGCGCCGGCAGCCAGCTCTGCTCGATGGTCTGGCGGATCTCCGGCCCGCGCGTGTACGGCGCCACCGGCACGTTGACCATGTTCGTGCCCTTGGGCACGGCGCCGCTGTAGGGGTAGAGCGGATGCTGGAAGTAGCTGCACATCAGCACCCGCTCGTCGCCGGCGATGATGTCTTCCGTGCCGTTGCCGTGGTGCACATCGAAGTCGATGATGGCCACGCGCTGCAGGCCGTGCACGTCCAGCGCATGCCGCGCCGCCACCGCCACGTTGTTGAAGAAGCAGAAGCCCATGGTCTCGTCGCGCGTGGCGTGGTGGCCCGGCGGGCGCACGGCGCAGAAGGCGTTCTCCGCCTGGCCCGATAGCACGCGGTCGGTGGCGGCCACGGCCGCGCCGGCGGCGCGCAGCGCGGCGCCCCAGGTACCGGGGCCCACCACGGTGTCGGGGTCCAGCGCCTTCGGTTCACCGGCCTCGCGCACCTGGCGCATGGTCTCCTGCAGCTGCATCACGTAGCCGGCGGTGTGGGCGCGCTCCAGCTGCTCCAGCGTGGCCTCGGGCGCGTCGTGGAAGTCCAGCGCCATGTCGATGCCGCTGGCGCGCAGCTGGTCGCCGATGGCGTCCAGCCGCTGCGGGCATTCCGGGTGGCCGGCGCCCATGTCGTGCAAACGGCACTCGGCGTGGGAGAAGAATGCGGTGCTCATGCGCGGGGTCGGGGCCTTTCGGGCAACATCATGCGGATGGATCCGAATCTCCCTCGCCAACTGGCCCGGCTGGTCGACCAGATCAGCCGCATTATCGTCGGCAAGCGCACCCAGATCGAAGACGCCGTGGCCTGCCTGCTGGCCGGCGGCCACCTGCTGATCGAGGACGTGCCCGGCGTCGGCAAGACCACGCTGGCGCACGCGCTGGCGGTGTCCCTCGGCCTGGACTTCCGCCGCGTGCAGTTCACCGCCGACCTGATGCCCAGCGACCTGATCGGCGTCTCGGTCTTCGAACGTGCGAAGGACGCCTTCGTCTTCCATCCCGGCCCGGTGTTCGCGCAGGTGCTGCTGGCCGACGAGATCAACCGCGCCGGCCCCAAGACCCAGAGCGCGCTGCTCGAAGCCATGGAGGAGCAGCAGGTCTCGGTGGAGAACGTCACCCGCAAGCTGCCGCAGCCCTTCTTCGTCATCGCCACCCAGAACCCCAGCGACCAGCTCGGCACCTACCCTTTGCCGGAGAGCCAGCTCGACCGCTTCCTGCTGCGCGTGACGCTCGGCTACCCCGACCGCGCCAGCGAGCGTGAACTGCTCGCCGGCGAGGACCGACGCGGCCTGGTGGCCCGGCTGCCGGCGGTGATGCAGCCCGACGAGCTGGTGGTGGCGCAGGCCGCGGTGCTCAAGGTCACGGCGTCGGAGCCGCTGCTGGACTACCTGCAGGCGCTGATCGCCGCCACGCGCGACGGCCGCTGGTTCGTCGAGGGCCTCTCCCCGCGCGCCGGCATCGCCGTGCTGCGCGCCGCCAAGGCGCGGGCGCTGATGGCCGGGCGCGGCTACGTGGCGCCGGACGACATCCAGGCCATCCTGCCGCAGGCGGTGGCGCACCGGCTGGTGCCGGTGGCCGGGGCGGGCCGGGGCGCCATCGAGCAGGTGCGCGCGATGGTCGAGGCCACGCCGCTGTCCTGAGCCGCCCTGCCCCGCCGCCATGGGCCTGATGTCGCGCCTGGACGACTGGTTCGTTGCCCGCATGCCGGTGGCCGACACCTGGACGCTGGGCCAGCGCAACATCTACATCGTGCCCACGCGCGGCGGCTGGTCCTTCGCCGCCCTGCTGGTGCTGATGCTGCTGACGGCCATCAACTACCAGCTCAACCTGGGCTACGTGCTGGCCTTCCTGCTCGCCGGTGCGGCGGCGGTGTCGATGCACGTTACCCACGGCACGCTGCGCGGGCTGACGCTGCGCATCAGGCCCGGCCCGCCTGGCTGGGCCGGCGAACCGGCGCTGCTGGACGTGGTGATCGACAGCCCCGACCGCAGTCGCCATGCCCTGGCCGTGCGCTGGCGCGAGCGCGGCCGCGTGGGCCAGACCTGGACCGCCGTGGACGTGCCCGCCGGCGGCCAGGCCAGCGCCACGCTGAGCTTCGTGCCCGACCGCCGCGGCTGGCACGCGGTGCCGCCCATCGTCGTCGAGACCGGCTTCCCGTTCGGCTTCTTCCGCGCCTGGACGGTCTGGCGGCCGGCCACGCGCGTGCTGGCCTGGCCCAGGCCGGAGCATCCGGCGCCCGGCCTGCCGATGGCGCAGGCCGTGCCCGGAGAACAGACGACGCTGCAGCGTGCCGCCGGCGGGGAACTGGACGGCGTGCGGCCCTGGCGGCGCGGTGATTCGCTGCGCCAGGTGGTGTGGAAGAAGGTGGCGCGCAGCGGCGAGCTGGTCAGCCGCGAGACCGCGGCCAGCGGCAGCCAGGAGCTGTGGCTGGACTGGACCGCCACCCAGGGCGACCCCGAGGCGCGGCTGTCGCGCCTGGCTGCCTGGGTGGAAGGCGCGGAGCAGCGCGGCCTGGTCTGGGGCCTGCGCCTGCCGGGTGTGGAGCTGCCCGGCGCCCAGGGCGACGCCCACCGGCGCCAGGCGCTGGAGAGGCTGGCGACATGGGGCTGAGCCTCGTCGAACGCTGGCGGCACCTGCCGCGGGACGCGCGCGACACGCTGTTCCAGCTGGCCGTGATCGGCTGGACCATCGCGCCGCACACGGCCCACCTGGCGCCCTGGTGCATTGCGCTGGCGGCGGTGATCCTGCTCGTGCGCGCACGCCTGGCCTTCAGCGGCGGCAACCTGCCCAGCCGCTGGACCCTGGTGGCGGTGCTGGGCCTGGCCATGGGCCTGACCCTGTTCACCGAGCGCACGCTGCTGGGCAAGGAGGCCGGCGTCACCATGCTGGTGGTGCTGATGGCGCTGAAGACGCTGGAACTGCGCGCGCGGCGCGACGCGATGGTGGTCTTCCTGCTCGGCTTCTTCCTGGTGCTGACGAACTTCCTGTACTCGCAGTCGCCGCTGGTGGCCGCGGCCATGCTGGTGGCGGTGTGGGGCCTGCTGACGGCGCTGGCGCTGGCCCACATGCCGGTGGGCCTGCCCGGCATCGCCACCGCCGGCGGCGTGGCGGCGCGCACCACGCTGTGGGGGCTGCCGGTGATGCTGGCGCTGTTCCTGCTGTTCCCGCGCATCGGGCCGCTGTGGGGCCTGCCGGGCGATGCCGGCGGGCGCACCGGGCTGTCGGGCTCGCTGTCGCTGGGCGGCGTGGCCGAACTGGCCAACGACGACGCGATCGCGATGCGCGTGCGCTTCGTCGACCGCGCGCCGCCGAGCGACGCGCTGTACTTCCGCGGGCCGGTGCTGTCGGTCTTCGACGGCCGCACCTGGACCCGCGACCCGCGACCGGACGCCGTGCCCGCGCCCGAACTGCTGGGGCGTCCGCTGCGCTACGAGGTGATGCTCGAGCCCAGCCGCCTGGCGGCCGTGCCGCTGCTGGAGCTGACCGACGGCGACCCGTCGGTGGCGCCGCAGGCGCGCGGCTTCGACCTCTCGCTGCGCCCCGACCAGCAATGGGTGGCCGACCGGCCATTGGACGCGCGCATCCGGCTGGAGGCCACCGCCTGGACGCGCCACCGCCATGGCCCGCTGCAGGCCACCGTGGCCCTGCGCGACGACGTGGCCCTGCCACCGGCGCGCAACCCGCGCACGCTGCAGTGGGCGGCGGAGCTGCGGCGCCAGGCGGCCTACCGCGAGGCCGACGCGCGCACCCTGGCCGCCGCCGTGCTGCGCCACATCCGCGAGAACGACTACACCTACACGCTCACGCCCGGGGTCTATGAATCGGCCGACGCGATCGACGACTTCTGGCTCGACCGCCGGCAGGGCTTCTGCGAGCACTTCGCCACCGCCTTCGTCGTCGTGATGCGTGCGCTGGACGTGCCGGCGCGCGTGGTCACCGGCTACCAGGGTGCCGACCCGGCCACGGTGGACGGCTGGTTCATCGTGCGCCAGAGCAATGCCCACGCCTGGGCCGAGATCTGGCAGGCGGGCGAAGGCTGGATCCGCGTCGACCCCACCGCTGCGGTGGCACCCGAGCGCGTGCGCCTGGGCCGCAGCCTGGTGCCCTCGCCCGGCTTCGTCGCCGGCACGCTGAACAACGTCAACCCGGCCCTGGCCGCGCAGCTGCGTGCACTGTGGGAACGTTTCGACCAGCGGTGGAGCGAGTGGGTGCTGAACTACTCGCGCACCCGGCAGTTCGACCTGCTCGAAACCCTGGGCGTGGAGGCGCCGAGCTGGCGTGACCTGGCCTTCGTGCTGGCCGGCCTGCTGGGCGCCGTCAGCCTGGCCGGCGCCGCCTGGGCGCTGTGGGACCGCCACCGCCAGGACCCCTGGCTGCGCCTGCAGCGGCGGGTGGCCGAGCGCCTGGCGCAGCTGGGCGTGGCGGTGGCCGCGCACGACCCGCCGCGCACCCGCGCCGCAGCCGTGCGCGCCCGGCTCGGCACCAACGGCGAGACCCTGGCCCGCGCGCTGGAACGGCTGGACCATGCACGCTATGCCGCGGCGGGCCGCGCAGCAGTGGACCGGCGCTGGTGG
The DNA here is from genome assembly GCF_004016515.1 of Rubrivivax albus. Taxonomy (GTDB): domain Bacteria; phylum Pseudomonadota; class Gammaproteobacteria; order Burkholderiales; family Burkholderiaceae_C; genus Rubrivivax; species Rubrivivax albus. The sequence continues at coordinate 406,136 of NZ_SACT01000004.1, read as the reverse complement.
CGGCAGTTCCGGGCCGAGGCGGCGCGACTTTCTCAACACCCGCACTGACGCGGCGGCGGCCCGCCACCGGTGTCCGGGGGTCGGCCCGCATGCCACCGCCGCCCCGCTCGCTTACATTGCGACACAGTTGGGGCACCACCGGTGCCTGGGCGGTGGACGGAGGCCGCGCGTGCAGCACAAGACCTGGTTCCTCGAAAGCGTGGCGGCCGACGGCTCGCACGTGACCCACGTGCTGCAGGCCTGGCCGTTCAGCATCGGCCGCGACCCGTCCAACGCGCTGGTGGTGGACGGGCGCGGCCTGTCGCGCCGACATGCCGAGCTCGACGTCGGCCCGGACGGCCGCCTGTGGCTGACCGACCTGGACAGCACCAACGGCAGCTTCGTCAACCGCGAGCGCATCGTCGGCCGCGTGGCGGTGGACGAGGGTGACGTGCTGCACTTCGGGCATGCCGAGTACCGGCTGGGGGCCGACACGGCCACCCGGATCGTCACCGCGCAGACGGACAACGAACGCACGCAACTGGTGTCGCCCGGGCGCACGCTGCCGGAGCACTTCGTGCGCCAGGAGCGGCCCTTCATGGAGTTCCTGGGCGGTCGCGGGCTGACGGCGGCAGCACAGCCCATCGTGGCGGCCGAGGGCGGCGACGTCTTCGCCTACGAGCTGCTCGGTCGCGCGGCCCACCCCGACCTGCCCGGCTCGCCGATGCAGCTGTTCCACCTGGCCAAGGTGCTGCAGCGCGAGGCGGAGCTCAGCGAGGCCTTCCGCAACCACGGCGTGCGCGCGCTGGCCCCGCGGCTCAACGGCCGCCGTCTGTTCGTCAACACGCACCCGAGCGAGACCTTCGCCGAAGCTTTCTTCACCGCGCTGCAGGGCCTGGTGGCACTGCCCGACGCACCGGCGCTGGTGGTGGAGGTGCACGAGACCGCCGTGGTGGACATCCCGCGCATGCGCGCCTTCGCCGCCCGGCTGGGCGAAATCGGGGTACCGTTCGCCTATGACGACTTCGGCGCCGGCGAGTCGCGCATCCGCGAGCTCACGCAGGTGCCGCCGCATTTCGTGAAGTTCGACATGGGCCTGATCCGCGGCCTCGACGCCGCGCCACGCGTGACCCAGCGGCTGGTGCGCGACCTCGTGCGGGCGGTGGTCGACCTGGGTTCGGTGCCACTGGCCGAAGGCGTGGAGACCGAGGGCGAAGCGGCCATCTGCCGCGACATGGGCTTCCAGCTGATCCAGGGCTACCTGACCGGGAAACCGCGGCCGGTGGCCGAGGTCTAGGCCAGCAACGTCGCCAGGTCGAACGCCGGGTCCGCCGCCTGCGCCGGCGTCGGGCTGCGCCCGGCATCCAGCAGCTTGCGCGCCAGCAGGTGGGCCTTGGCATCGTCGACGCTGTCCACCGCGATCAGCCGCCCGCCGGCGAAGTGCCAGACCGAGAACGATGGCGCGTCGAGCACACCGCGCAACACGCTGCGGTCCGCACCTGCCGACAGCCCCGCCATCTGCAGCTTGCGACCGTGCTGGTCCGACCAGAACCACGGGGTGGCGGTGAACGGCCTGTCCTGCCCCAGCAGCGTGGCCGCCGCCGCCTTGCCACCTTCGGTGGCGCCCTGCACCGACTCCAGCCGCAGCAGGCGGCCGTCGGGCAGGCGGCGCACGGTGCAGTCGCCGGCGGCCACGATGGCCGGGGCCGACGTGCGGCCGTGGGCATCGATCACGATGCCACCATCGCAGGCCAGCCCGGCCGCACGCGCCAGCGCATCGTTGGCCACCACGCCGATGCCCAGCAGCACCTCGCCCGGGTCGACACCGTCGGCCGACGCACCCAGGCGCAGGTCCACGCCGTGGCTGCGGTGCAGGTTGGCGAACCAGTCCGACAGCAACGGCGGCAGCGCACGTGCCAGCAGCCGCGGCTGCGCCTCGATCACGGTCACCGCCAGCCCGAGCTTGCGCGCCGTGGCCGCCACCTCCAGGCCGATGAAGCCGCCGCCGACCACGGTCAGCGGCCGGCCTGCGGCGTGCAGTGCCCGCAGCCGTTCGGCCAGGGCCTCGGCGTCGTCGCGCCCGCGCAGCACGGCGGCCTGCTCGAAGCCCGGCAGGCGGCGCGGCGTGGCGCCGGTGGCCAGCACCAGCGCATCGTAGGGTTCGCACGTGCCATCGGCCAGGTGGACGCAGCGGGCCGCCCGGTCGATGGCGCTCACCGAGACGCCGGTGCGCAGCACGATGCCCTTCTTCGCCAGCATTTCCGGCGCGCGCATCACCAGCTGCGCCGCCTGCATCTCGCCGGCCAGCCAGCCCTTGGACAGCGGCGGCCGGTGGTAGGGGCCGTGCGGCTCGTCGCCCAGCAGCGTGATCGTGCCGGCGTGGCCGCCGGCCCGCAGCGCCTCGGCCGTGGCCACGGCCGCCTGGCCGGCACCGACGATCAGCACCCGGTCCATGGCCGCCCTACTCCTGGTTCGGCGGCAGCGTCACCGTGCCGCCAGCCAGCGCCGGGCCGGCCTTGAGCTGGCAGGCCAGGCGGCTGTTGGGTCGTCGTTCGGCAGCCACGTTGGCCAGCATGTCCAGCTCGCCAGGCTGCGGCGGCGGCAGCATGCGCATCAGCAGCTCGTCCACGTAGCAGTGGCAGGTGGCACAGGCGCAGGACCCGCCGCACTCGCCCAGGATGCCGTCGATGCCGTTGGCGGTGGCCGCCTGCATCAGGCTCCAGCCGTCGGGCACGTCGAGTTCGGTGGTGGTGCCGTTGTCCTCGATGAAGGTGATCGCCGTCATGCCGCGCGCTCCAGTTCCAGCCGGATCGGGCTGCGGAAGGTCGACGACGGCATCCACGCCAGGTGTTCCTGCACGCGCCGGTAGGCCGGCACCACCTTGTGGAACTCGTCGAAGGCGATGTTCACCGCCAGCCGCGCGATCGCCGTGCCCAGGCAGGCGTGCACGCCGCCGCCGAAGCCCAGGTGGCCGCGCGGCTTGCGGCGGATATCGTAACGGTCGGGGTCGGGGAACTGGCGCTCGTCGCGGTTGCCCGAGCCGTAGGCCAGGCAGACGAAGTCGCCGGCCTTCATCGTCTGCCCGTGCAGCGTCACGTCCTTCTGCAGGCAGCGCTTAAAACGCTGGGCCGACGTGTTGTAGCGCAGCGATTCCTCGATCGCCTCCTTCAGAAGCGACGGGTCGGCCACCACCTCGGCGCGCGCATCGGCATGGTCGGCCAGGTTCAGCGCGAACATGCTCATGAAGCCGCCCAGGCTCTCGATGCCGGCCATGATCAGCGTGGTGGTGGTCAGCAGCACCTCGCGCTCGTCGAGGCGGTCGCCGTCGATCTCGGCGGTGCTGAAGTGGGAGATCAGGTCGTTGACCGGGTTCTGGCGCCGCTCGGCGATCACGGTGGCCGCGTAGTCCTGCATCCACTGGTAGGCGGCGATGTGCTGCGGCGCCTTGGCCCGCGTCACCGGGTCGCTCTGCACCATCAGCACCGCCTTTTCGCGCACCCGGGCCTCGTCCCCCATCGGGAGTCCCAGTGCGGCGAAGAGCACCCGCACGGTGAACTTCGACGAGAAGTGATCGATGAAGTCGAAGCGCTGCAGGCCGGCCAGCGGCAAGGCGGTGGCGCGCGCGATCTCGCGAATCGGCTCGGCCAGCGCCTCGAGGTTGCGCTTCATGAAGGCATGCTGGATCAGACCGCGCAGGCGGTCGTGGCGCGGGGGGTCGGTGGTGCCCAGCGTGGCGCCGGCCCGGCCGGGCAGTTCCGTCATCAGGTTGCCCTTGGCCGACGAGTAGGTCTGCCAGTCCTGCCCGGCGCTCACGATGTCGGCGTAGCGCGACAGGATCCACATCTGCGCCTCCGGGCTCCAGAAGCAGGGGTGCTCGTCACGCAGCACCTTGTAGGCGGGAAAGGGGTCGGCGTCGATGACGGGCGAATAGGGGTCGAAGCTGAACACGGCTTGTCTCCTGTGTTGACCATGGCGATAGCGCGGTCATCTTGACCGGGGACAGGCCGGCGCGGCTGCACCCACGGCCATCGATACTTGCACTTTTGACGTAGGATGCCGGCATGGTCACCCACCGCGCGCCGCGCCGGACACAGCGCGCCGAACTTCCGGCGTTTGCGCTCTACGGCGAACAGCGCGCCGCGGCGCCGGCCATGCTGCACGTGGAATCCATCGCCTCGCGCAGCCGGCTGTACGACTGGGAGATCGACTCGCATGTGCACCACGGCCTGCACCAGCTGCTCTGGCTGCGCGCCGGGCCGGTGCAGGCCAGGTTGGACGAATCGCGCACGGAAGCCGAAGGGCCGCTGGCCATCGCGATTCCGCCGGCTGTGGCGCATGCGTTCCGTTTCACGCCGCAGACCGACGGCATGGTGCTGACGCTGGACGCCCGCCGGCTGGCCGAGGGCGAGCCCGGAGCCTTCGGCTTGGCGCTGCAGGCGCTGTTCGCGCAGCCTCGGCTGGTGCGCGTGCCGGCGCACGAGGCCGAACGGCTGCAGGCACTGATGACGGCGCTGCAGGCCGAGACGCTGGCCGGCGAGGACTCACCCGTGCCCACCTGGCTGGCGCGAAGCGTGGTCTGGCGGCTGGCCCAGCTGGCGCAGCGCGGCAGCGCCGGCGGTCTGGCGGGCGGCGTCGAACACCGGGCCCGGGACGCGCTCTACACCCGCTGGGTGGTGCTCATGGAGGCCCACTACCGCGACCACTGGCCGGTGGCCCGCTACGCCGAGCGCCTGGGCCTGAGCACCGAACGGCTGAACCGCCTGGTGCGCGCCGAGACGGGGTTCAACGCGCAGGCGCTGCTGCACGCGCGCCTGTTCCGCGAAGCCTGCCGCCGCCTGGTGCACGTGGCGGCACCGGTCTCGCGCATCGGCTTCGAACTGGGTTTCGAGGACCCGGCCTACTTCTGCCGCTTCTTCAAGCGGCACGCCGGCTGCGGGCCGCGCGATTACCGGCAGCGGGCAGCGGCAGAGGTCTGAATCTCAAGCGGGCGACGGCACGCCTTGGCGCGCCGCCTGGCGCCGGCGCCAGGCCAGCACGCCCAGGCCCGCCAGCAGCAGCGCCGCCGGCGCGGGCTCCGGCACCGGCGTCACGTTCACGGCGTCGAACGCCGCGCCGCGGATGATGGCCGCCTTGGGCACCACGCCCACGGCCGGGTCGTCGTTGCTGAAGCGCAGGACCAGGCTCAGGTAGTTGAAATCGGTGATGTCCAGCGGGCCGGGCAGGGTCGACGCGTCGGCCAGCAGGGCCGGGCCGCGCAGGTCGAAGCTGATGTCGGTGAGCACGAAGGGCGTGGCGCTCAGCGACGGATTGACCACCGAGAACGGCGCCAGGCTGCCACCGTTCACGCCGCCCCAGCCGCCGAAGAGGAAATCGCTGCTGGTGCTCATCTGCTGCCAGCGCCCGTCCTGCCCGGTGATGGTGAAGTGGCCCAGCGTGGCGTCGTGGATCTCCAGCACGAGGTCGTCCAGCGCCCCCTGCCACGTGGGCGTGGCCCCCACGGGCGGGACGCTGCCGTCGATGCGGAAGTCCATCGCGAACGTTGCGTTGACCCCGTTCGAGAACGGCCCGGGGTTGGTGGTGCTGTTGCGGGTGTCGATGGACACGCGCACGTCGACGGCAGCGGCCGCACCGGCGGCGATGCCGAGGCCGGCCGCCAGGGCCAGGGTGCGCCAACGCGGGGCGAAGCAGGCAAGGGACATGGCGAGATTTCCTCCTGGGCCGACCCTACCCGGCCCGACGCGCGCAGGCCCATCCCCAGGTCCGGGGGGAACGGCGTTCGTTCAGCCCAGCGTGTGCACGACGTCGTCCAGCGCCGCGCGCACCCAGCGGTGCGCCGGGTCGTCCTGCCGGCGCACGTGCCACACGGCATACATGGGCAGTCGGGGGGCCGGCACCGGCAGCGGCGCCGACGCCAGCCCGCGCAGGGCGCCGTCGGCCAGTTTCGAGGGCACGGTGGCCAGCCAGGACCCGCCACGCAGCATCGCGGCCAACCCGCCAAAGCCCGGCACCGTGGCCACGATGCGCCGCTGCAGCCCGCGTGCCGCCAGCACCTCGTCGATGGCCAGCGTGCGCCCGTCCTCGTAGCGCACGCTGACGTGCTCGGCGGCCAGCCAGGCCGCCCGCGTGGCCGGCGCGGCGCCGGCGGCCGGGTCGTGGAACACGACGTAGCGGTCCTCGAACAGCCGCCGGTGCACGATGTCGCTGGCGTCCGGCGGCCGGGGCGTGAGCAGCAGGTCGCAGCCGCTGCCGCGCAGCAGGTCCGCATTCGGTGCGCCGGAGGGGATCACGCGCAGGCTCAGGCCCGGCGCCTGCACACGCAGGCGGCGCAGCAGTGGCGGCAGCAGCAGGTCGCGTTGCAGGTCGTTGGCCGCCACGGTGAACGGGCCGGCCAGCCGCGCCGGGTCGAAGCCCGCGGCCTCGCTGAAGGCGCGCAGTTCGTCCAGCAGCACGCGCGCCCGCGCCACCAGCACGCCGGCCTGCGCGGTGGGCACGATGCCGCGGCCGCTGCGCACGAAGAGGCGGTCGCCGGTGATCGCACGCAGGCGGTCCAGCGCGTGGCTGACGGCGCTCTGGGTCAGGTCCAGCCGCGCGGCGGCGGCAGTCACCGAGCCGGCCTCGGCCACCGTGACCAGCAGGCGCAGCGCGTGCCCGTCGAGGCTCAAATGATCGATGCGGTTCATGTGTTGAATGAATCAGATCGGCTTTATTGCATGAATGGTTTTTCCGACACTGACCTGCATCAAGACCGGCCCGACCGCAGGAGACGCGCATGAGCTTCGACATCCCCGGCACCACGCTGTTCGACGGCGCCCAGGCCCGCAAGGGCTACGCGCTGAACAAGATGTGCTTCAGCTTCAACGAGGCGGCCAACCGCGCCGCCTTCCTGGCCGACGAGGACGCCTACTGCGCGGCCTACGGCCTGAACGACCGGCAGCGCGCCGCGATCCAGGCGCGCAACGTGCTGGACCTCATCGCCGCCGGCGGCAACGTCTACTACCTGGCCAAGTTCGCCGGCATCTTCGGGCTGGACGTGCAGGACATCGGCGCGCAGCAGACCGGCATGAGCAAGGACGCCTTCAAGGCCATGCTGGCCGCCCACGCGAAATAAGAGGAGCACGACCATGGCCCAGATCCTCGGCGCACTCTGCAGCTCCCACGTGCCGGCCATCGGCCGCGCGATGGCGAAGAACCTGCAACAGGACCCCTACTGGAAGCCCTTCTTCGACGGCTGGCCGCCAGTGCACCGCTGGCTGGCCGACAAGCGGCCCGACGTGGCCGTGGTCTTCTACAACGACCACGGGCTGAACTTCTTCCTCGACAAGCTGCCCACCTTCGCGATCGGCGCGGCGCCGCAGTACACCAGCGCCGACGAGGGCTGGGGCATCCCGCAGGTGGCGCCGTTCCGCGGTGACGAGGACCTGTCGTGGCATCTGATCAACCAGCTCGTGGCCGAGGATTTCGACCTCACCACCTGCCAGGAGATGCTGGTCGACCACGCGATGACCAACCCGATGCACCTGATGTACCCGGACGAGCGCTGGGCCGTGCGCATCGTGCCGATCGCGATCAACACGGTGCAGTTCCCGCTGCCGTCGGCGCGCCGCTGCTGGGCGCTGGGCGACGCCGTGGGACGTGCAGTGCGGTCCTGGCAGAGCGATGCGAAGGTGATGTTCCTGGGCACCGGCGGCCTGTCGCACCAGCTCGACGGCGAGCGGGCCGGCTTCATGAACAAGGACTTCGACCTCGCCTTCATGGAGAGCCTGATCCATGACCCGCAGTGGGCCACGCAGTTCAACACCCACCAGCTGGTGGAGAAGGCCGGCACCCAGGGCGTGGAGCTGATCATGTGGCTGGCCGCGCGCGCGGCGCTCGGCGACGGCGCGACGCTGGCGCACCAGAACTACCACATCCCGATCTCCAACACGGCCTCGGGCGTGATGCTGATGGACGCGCGCTGAACCCGAACCGCGCGCCGGCGCTCCTATGATCGGGCGATGCCGATGCGCATCGCCCTGATCGTTTCCGTCGCCCTGGGCCTGCTGCTGGCGGCCTGCACCACCCCGGCCACCGCCAAGAAGCCGCCGCCCGCCCCCGCCTACGACACCCGCCCCGAGGTGCGTGCATTCGCCGATGAGATGGCCGCCCGCCACGGCTGGGATGCGCGCTGGGTGCTGCTGCAGCTGCGCGGCGCGAAGTTGCAGCCCATGGCGCAGCGGCTGATGATGCCAGCGCCGCCCGGCCAGCCGAAGAACTGGGCTGCCTACCGCGACCGCTTCGTCGAGCCCCAGCGCATCGCTGCCGGCGCGGCCTTCTGGCAGGCCCACGCCGAGGCGCTGGCGCGCGCCGAGGCGCGCTACGGCGTGCCGGCCGAGGTGATTGTCGGCATCGTCGGCGTGGAGACCTTCTACGGCCGCGTGATGGGCCGCTACCGCGCGCTGGACGTGCTGGCCACGCTGGCCTTCGACTTTCCCACCGGCCGCAGCGACCGCAGCGCCTACTTCCGCGACGAGCTGGAGCAGCTGCTGCTGCTGGCCCGGCACGAGGACGTCGGCCCGGCTTCGCTGACCGGCAGCTTCGCCGGCGCCATCGGCCTGCCGCAGTTCATGCCCGGCAGCATCAACCGCTACGCGGTGGACTTCGATGGCGACGGCCACATCGACCTCACGGCCAGCGCCGAAGACGCGATCGGCAGCATCGCCCACTTCCTGGCCCAGCATGGCTGGCGGTCGGGCATGCCGGCGACCTTCGACGTGACACCGCCGGACGACGCGGCGCAGCGCGCGAAGCTGCTGGCGCCCGACATCGTGCCCAGCTTCGATGCCGCCGCGTTCACCGCCGCCGGCGCCGTGCTGTCGCCCGCGGGCCAGGCGCACGACGGCCTGATGGCGCTTGTCAGCGTGGACAACGGCGGCGCGCCGCCGAGCTTCGTCGCCGGCACGGTGAACTTCTTCGTGCTGACGCGCTACAACCGCTCGAGCTACTACGCGCGGGCCGTGCTGGACCTGGGCGCAGCCGTCAAGGCCGCACGCTAGCGTGGCCGCCGGTCAGGCGCCGGCCTGGAGCTTCTTCCAGGCGATGAAGCCGCCGGCCACCGACAGCGCCTTCGGGTAGCCCAGCGAGCGCAGCATGTCGGCCAGGTACAGGCTGCGCCGGCCGCTGTTGCAGGTCAGCAGCAGCAGGTGGTCGTGCGCGTGATGCAGGCGGTTGATCGTGGTCAGCAGCCCCTTGATGTCGATGTCGCTGGGCTTGCCGGTGTCCAGGATCTCCTGCTCGTCCTCGGTCAGCTTGTCGCCCAGCAGGCGCTTGACCTCGAACATCGGGATGTGCACCGCCTCGGGGATGGCGCCCTTCATCTGGATCTCGAAGCCCTGGCGGATGTCCACCAGCGTGCCCAGGCGCAGCCGCGCGATCTCCAGCGCGCTGGGCAGCGAGATCTCCAGCAGCGCACGCTGCTCGGGGCTGAACTGGTCGACGTCGAAGCTGTCCATGGCGCCGGATTGTGGCTCACCGCGAGCCGGCGGACGCGAGCACGCGGCACAGCCATGCGCGCGTGTCGGCCGGGTCGATGACGTCGTCGATCTCCAGGTGCGCCGCCATGTTCAGCGCGTCGCCGCGCGCCACCGCCTCGTCCAGCAGGCGCTGGTAGAGCGCCTCGCGGGCTGCGTCGCCGCCGCTGGCCTGGGCGGCGTCCAGTTCCTTGCGGAAGCCCAGGCGCACACCGCCTTCCAGGCCCATGGGGCCGAACTCGCCGCTGGGCCAGGCGCAGGTGGCCACCGGGGCGTGGAAGTGCCCGCCCGTGAGCGCCATCGCCCCGAGGCCGAAGCCCCGCCGCAGCACGACGCTGGCCATCGGCACGCGCAGCGCCGCCGCGGTGGTGAAGACCTCGCCGGCGTGGCGCAGCATGCCGGTGGCCTCCGAGGCCGGGCCGACCATGAAGCCCGGCGTGTCCACCAGGGTCACCAGGGGCAGGCCACGGCGGTCGGCCAGCGCCATCAGCGCCACCCACTTGCGGCAGGCGGCGGCGTCCAGCGCGCCGGCGCCATGCTGCACCTGGCTGGCCGCCACGGCCACCGGCCGGCCGTCCAGCCGCGCCAGCGCCGTGACGAGTGCGCGCCCGTCCTCGGCCCGCAGTTCCACCAGGGTCCCGGCATCGAACACGGTGCGCAGCACGGTATGGATGTCGTAGGCCGCGTTGCGACGCTCGGGCACGAGCGCACGCAGCGCGTCGGCCGGGCCGCCGGCCGGGGCGGCCGGTGCCGGCGTGCCGGTGAGCAGGCCCAGCAGCGTTCGCGCCATGGCGGTGGCCGCGGCCTCGTCGGGCAGCACGAGGTCCACCGCACCCGCGGCGGCGAGCACCGCCACCGGGCCCACGTCCTGCGGCGCCACCCGGCCCAGGCCCCCGCCTTCGATCATCGCCGGCCCTCCCATGCCGATGCTGCTGCCCTCGGTGGCCAGCACCAGGTCACAGCAGCCCAGCAGCGCAGCGTTGCCGGCAAAGCAGTAGCCCGCGGCGATGCCGATCGTCGGGACCACGCCGCGCAACGCCGCAAACTGCGCGAAGGTGGTGCAGTCCAGCCCGGCCACGCCCAGCCAGTCGACGTCACCCGGCCTGCCGCCACCGCCCTCGGCCAACAGCACCACCGGCCAGCGGTGCCGGCGGGCCAGCGCCAGCAGGCGGTCGGCCTTGCGGTGGTTGAACACGCCCTGGGTGCCGGCCAGCACGGTGTAGTCGTAGGCCAGCACTGTCACCGGCCGGCCGGCCACCGTGCCCGTACCGGCCACCAGGCCGTCGGCCGGGGTCTGGCGCTGCAGCTCGGCCTCGGCGCGCCGGCTGCGCTGCGCGGCGACGGCAAAGCCGCCGTACTCGGTGAAGCTGCCGTCGTCCAGCAGGGCGGCGACGTTCTCACGCGCGGTGCGTCGCCCGGCGCCATGCCGGCGCGCCACGGCGTCGGGTCGGGCGGCGTCGTCCAGCAGCGCGCGACGTGCCCGCCATCGCGCCAGGCCGGGGTGGGCTGGCGGCTGGGGCACCGGCGCGGCCAGTCCCGCCGGGTCGGCCTGCGCGGCCGCTGCGGGTGACCAGGTGCCGAGCGGCTCGCCTTCGGACACCGCGTCGCCGACCTGCACCGTCCAGGTCCGGACCCGGCCCGGCCCGGGAGCCGGCACCGGCACCTCCATCTTCATCGACTCCAGCACCAGCAGGGTCTGACCAGGCCCGACCGCCTGGCTCGGGGCGACGATCATCTGCACGACGGCACCGGCCACCGGGCTGAGCAGCGGGATGAGCGCCTCGCGGCCAGGCTCACTGTCGGTCTCGGGCGGGTTCATCGGCTGCAGGTGCGTGGTACGGAGGCGACGATTGTGAGGGTGCCTTCACCGTGCCCCATACTGCGGTCATCGTGCCCGCGACGTCGCCCTCATCGCCTGCCGAGCCCACGCCCGAGGCGGCGGCCTGGCTCGACGCACTGCCCTTGGCGGTGGTGGTGCTCGACGGCCAGCCGGCGGTGACCTGGGCCAACGCCACCGCCCGATCCTGGCTCGGCGCGCTGGGCGAGCTTGGTGCGGCCTGGCCGGGACACCTGCTGCCCGCGACCGATGCCGACGCGCCCGTGGCGCTGGATGCGCGACGATGGGTGCGCGTGCGCGCCGCCGAAGGTGGCGGCCCCGGGCGGCGCCTGGTGCTCGAGGACGCCACGGCGGAAGTGCAAGCGCGGCAGGCGCGGACCCACGACGCGGTGGCGCTGGACCTGATCCGCCACGTCGGCCGCATCGGCATCTGGTCGCGCGACACGAGCAGCCAACGTGGGGCGTGGGACCCGCAGGTATTCGGCTTCTGGGGCGTCCCCCAGTCGGCCGGCGCGCTGGACCTGGGCGAGGCCACAGCCCGCATCGTCGACGAGGACCGGGCCGGGCTGGTGCAGCGCTACGAGTCGTCGAATGCACAGCCCGGCATGCACGACCACCGCTATCGCGTGCGCCGGCCGGATGGCAGCCTGGCGCACCTGCATTCGTACTGGCACGTACCCAAGAGCCCCGAGGACGGCCAGATCACCGGCATCATCGTCGACGACACCGACGCGGTGGCGCTGGCCCGCGAAAACGCCGAGGCACGGTCGCAGATCACCCTGGCGGCCGACCTGGCCGGCCTGATCCTCGTCCGCCATGACCTTCGGCAAGGCCGCTACCACTTCAACCCTGCCGGCCTGCACTTCCTGGGTCTGCCGGCACACCCGGACGGCATCCCGGCCGAGCAGGTGGCGGCGCACATGCACCCGGAGGACCTTGCCGTGGCGCGCGAGGCCAGCGACCGCGTGCTGCAGACGGGGCAACCGGTGGACGTCGAACTTCGCGTGGCCGACGCCCAGGGCCGCTACCGGCAACTGCTGATGCGCGGCGTGGCCGAACTGGGCGATGGCGACCAGCCGGTGGCCATCCTGTCGGTGGCGCTGGACATCACGGCACAGCGGGCGCAGGACGCCCGTGCGCGCGGCCTGCGGGCGCGCTTCGACCTTGCCGCCCGCACCGCGGGCATCGGCTACTGGGCACGCGAAGGCCACGCCGAGCGGGCGTTCTGGAGCGACCAGATGCGCGCCCTGCACGGCCTGGGCGCGGAAGACGAGGTGCCCACGCTGAAGGAATGGCGCGAGACCTTCGTGCACCCGGACGAGCGGGCGACGATCCGCCAGCGCTTCCACGACTGGCTGAGCGGCCGCACGCCCAACGTGCAGTCCGAACTGCGCATCGTCCGGCGCGACGGGCAGGTGCGGCACCTGCTGACGCACTCGATGCTGGAAGCGGACACCGAGCCGCCGACGATGTTCGGCATCGCGATCGACGTCACCGACCGCCGCCAGGCCGACGAGGCCCTGCGCCATGCGCACGAACGCGCGGCGCTGGCGGCGCGGGGCGCGGGCATCGGCACCTGGGAGCTCGACCTGCGCACCGGCCAGGCGCAGTGGGACGTACAGATGTGGCGGCTGCGGGGGCGCGATCCGCGCCCGGGTGTGCCCGACGCCCAGGAGATGCTGGACATCGTTCACCCGGACGACCGGGCGTCGACACGCCGCCAGATTGCCGCTGCCAGTGCGCCCGGGACCATCATCGAGCACGCCTTCCGGGTCGTCTGGCCCGACGGCAGCGTGCACTGGCTGGCCTCTCGGTCGTCCACGGTCGAGGACGGCACGGGTGCCCCGGCACGCCGCATCGGCGTCAACTGGGATGTCACCGCCGACCGTCGCGCCGAGGCCGAACGGCGCGATCGCGAGGCCGCCGAACAGGCCAATGCCGAGAAGAGCCGCTTCCTGGCCCGCATGAGCCACGAGTTGCGCACGCCGCTGAACGCGGTGCTCGGCTTCACGCAACTGCTGCTGGCACGGGGCCCCGACGCCACCGCGCGCGAATGGCTGCAGCACGTGGAGGCGGCGGGCCAGCACCTGCTGTCGCTCATCAACGATGTGCTCGACCTCGCGGGCCTGGAGGCCGGCGACCTGCGCGTGGCGGTGGCCGACGTCGATCTGCGCGCGCTGCTGGCGGAGACACTGCCGCTGCTGGAGCCGCTGCGCGTGGAACACGGCGTCGCGATCGACTGCGACACGCCGCCGCTGCGCCTGTGGAGCGATGCCACACGCCTTCGGCAGGTGCTGATCAACCTGATCGGCAATGCGATCAAGTACAACCGGCCGCAGGGCCGGGTGGTCGTGCGGGCCCATGCCGATGGCGGGCTGGCGGTGCTGACGGTGGCCGACACCGGGCGCGGCATGAGCGACGCCCAGTTGCGCCACCTCTACGAGCCCTTCAACCGCCTGGGCGTGGAGCGCGAGGGCATCAAGGGCACCGGCATCGGATTGACGATCGTCAAGGCGCTGGTTGGCCGCCTGGGCGGCAGCATCCAGGTGCACAGCACGCCGGGCGAAGGCACGACCTTCACGCTGCGGCTGCCGCTGTCGCTGGCAAGCGCAGCGCCCGCGATGACCGCGAACGAAGCGTCGGCGCCGCCAGGCGGGCCGGCCTGACTCAGACCGGCTCGCCCGCCTCCAGCAGGCCGCGCTTTTCCAGCAGCGGCCGGACCGACGGTCCGCGACCGCGGAAGGCGGCGTAGGCCGCGCCCGGTTCGACGCTGTTGCCGGCGGCATAGATGTGCTGCCGCAGCGCCGCCGCCACGCCCGGGTCGAACGGGCTGCCGGCCTCGACGAAGGCGTCGTAGCCGTCGGCGTCCAGCACCTCGGCCCACAGGTAGACGTAGTAGCCGGCCGCGTACCCCGAGCCGGAGAACAGGTGCTGGAAGTGCACCAGCCGGTGGTTGATGCCCACCGGCGGCGGGTGCCCTAGGCTGGCCAGCAACTCAGCCTCGAAGGCGCACAGGTCGGCCGGCGGTTCGGCCTCGGTGCGCGCGTGCACGGCCATGTCGACGATGGCGCTGCCGGTGTAGCGCACGGTCTCGTAGCCCTGGTTGAAGCGGCGCGCCGCCTGCAGGCGTTCGATCAGTTCGTCGGGGATGGGCTCGCCGGTCTGCCAGTGGCGCGCATGGCGCTTGAGCACCTCCGGCTCGGTGATCCAGTGCTCGAAGATCTGCGACGGCAGTTCGACGAAGTCGCGCAGCACCTGGGTGCCCGACAGGCGCTCGAAGTGCACGTTCGACAGCAGACCGTGCAGGCCATGCCCGAACTCGTGGAACAGCGTGCGTGCATCGTCGGCCGACAGCAGCGTCGGCTCCCCGGGCGAGCCCTTGGCAAAGTTGTTGTTGTTCAGGATCACCGGCAGCTCGGCCGCGCCGCCCACGCCATTTCGGCTCTGCCAGCGCAGGCTGCTCATCCAGGCGCCGCTGCGCTTGCTGGGCCGCGCGAAGTTGTCCTGCAGGAACACGCCGACGGCGCTGCCGTCGGCATTGCGCACCTCGTAGGCCTTCACGTCGGGGTGGTAGACCGGCAGGTCGGCCCGCTCGACGAACTGCAGGCCGAACAGGCGGCCGGCGCAGTCGAACGCGGCCTGCACCATGGCCGGCAGCGGGAAGTAGGGCTTGATCTCGGCGTCGTCGATCGCGTACCTGTCCTGGCGCACCTTCTCCGCCCAGTAGCGCCAGTCCCAGGCCTCGATGGCCTGGGCCGGGTCAACACCCGCCGCGTCCATGGCTTCGCGCAGCGCGGCGCGCTCGCGCTGCACCGCGGCCAGGGCGCGCGGCCAGACCTGGTCGAGCAGCTGCTGCACGTTGGTGCGCGTGCCCGCCATGGTGTCGGCCAGCGCGTAGTCGGCGTAGCTGGCGTGCCCGTGCAGACGAGCCTGCTCGCCGCGCAGGCGCAGGATGTCGCGCGCCGCCTCACGGTTGTCGTGCTCGCCGGCGTGTTCGCCGCGGCTGGTCCACGCGCGCCAGGCCTGCTCGCGCAGGTCACGCCGCTCGGAGAAGGTCAGGAACGGCACGATCAGCGAACGCGACAGCGTGATCACGGCCTGGCCCGCGAGACCGCGGTCCTCGGCCGCCTGGCGGGCAGCGGCCCGCACGAAGCCGGGCAGGCCGGCCATGTCAGACTCGTCGGCCAGCATCAGGTGCCAGCTCGACTCGTCGTGCAGCACGTTCTGCGCGAACCGCGTGGTCAGCGCGGCGAGTTGCTCCATCACGCTGGCGTAGCGGCCACGCGCCTCGCCCTGCAGGCGGGCACCGGCGCGCACGAAGTCCAGGTGCACGCGCTCGAGCAGCCGAAGCTGCTCCGGGGTCAGGCCCAGCGCGGCACGCTGTTCGTGCACCGCCTCGATGCGCGCGAACAGGCCGGCATCGAGGTAGATCGCGTTGTCATGCGCCGCCAGCGGCCCGGCCATGGCCCGCTGCACGGCCTGCAGCGCCGGGTTGGTGTGCGATGCGGTCAGGTTGTAGAAGACCGAGGCGATGCGCCCGAGCGCACGCCCGCTGCGGTCGAACGGCACCAGTGTGTTGTCGAAGTCGGGCGCGGCCGGATCGGCAACGATGGCCGCCAGTTCCTGCCGGTGCACGTCCATGGCGGCGCGGAAGGCCGGCTCGAAGTGCTCGGGCCGGATGGCAGCGAAGTCGGGCAACCCGAACGCTGACGTCCAGGGTTGCAGCAGCGGGTTGTCGGCGTGCGGGATCGTGGTCATCTCGGGGTGCCCGCGGTTCACTGGCCGTTGCGGATGGCGATCTCGTCGTCCTCGCGGTAGCGGCGGTTGCCGCACTCCGAGGCCCAGAGGTCACGCTCCTGGGTCAGGTCCTCGCCCATCTTGACGACCCGCTTGTTGCGCTCGTTCCAGGCCACCGTGCGGGCGTTGAGCGCATCGACCTTGCTGTTGACCTGCGAGGCACCGCCACTGGCGTCACCCAGCGCCGCGCGCTCGTCGGCCAGGTCCTTCTCTTCCTTCTCCATGCTGCGCTTCTCGCTCAGCAGGCGGCGGCGCTCACGCTCGGCCATCGGGCCGCTGCGGTTGGCCTTCTCGAAGGCCTGCCAGTTCTCGTTCCATTCGCTGACCCGCTTGGACAGCGCCTCGGTGCGCGCGTTCAACTCGTTGATCTTGGACACGTCGGCCTTGACGCCGCCGGCCTCGGCATCCAGGGTCTGCTTGTTCTGCAGGATCTCGCCCTTCTCGCGCTCGAGGTCGGCCCGTTCCTGCTCGTAGTTCTGCACCATGGTGGCCAGCGTCGCCTGCTGCTTCAGGCAGGCCCGCAGTTCGTCGCGGGTCATGACGGGGCCGCTGCCGCCGCCGCCGCCCAGCGACTTCTGGGCGAGCGCCGGCAGGGGCGCGGCCAGCACCGCCATCAGCAGCAGGGCCGGGATCGATGCGGGGTGGGCGGTTCGTACGGTCATGACAGTGGGTCCTCTCGGGTGCGGCGCGCCGTCGCAGGCCCGGGCGCCAGATCGTTCGGGCAGGGGCCCGTGCGGCCCCGTGCCATGCGGCTGCCGGCTCGTGGCCGGCAAACCCTGCATCATGCCACCGGCCACCGGCACCTGCCGGCAGGCGCATGGACGCCCTCAACGCAGCCGGCCGGCCTGCGGACGACCGGGCCACCCGGACGACACCAGGCCTATGGCACAGTGCCACCCTCGCCTGCCCCCTGGCGCCGTTGCCGCCACGACCACCTTGGCCCTCAAGTCCACCATCTACAAGGCCACGCTGCAGATCGCAGACATGGACCGCGGCCTCTATGCCGACCACACGCTGACCCTGGCCCTGCACCCGTCGGAGACCGAGGAGCGCCTGATGGTGCGCCTGCTGGCCTTTGCGCTGAGCGTTCCCGAGGACGACCACGACGGCGCCCTGGTCTTCGCCCGCGGCCTGTCGGACACCGACGAGCCCGACGTCTGGCGCCATGCGCTGGACGGCACGCTGCGCCAGTGGATCGAGGTCGGCCAGCCCGACGAGCGCCGGCTGCTGCGCGCCTGCGGCCGGGCCGGGCAGGTGGGCATCTGGGCCTACGCCGCGTCCACCCTGATCTGGTGGCAGGGCCTGGCCACGCGGATGGCGCGCCAGCGCAACCTGACCGTGTGGCAGCTGCCGGCCGCGCAGTCTCAGGCGCTGGGTGCGTTGGCGGAACGCTCGATGCAATTGCAGGTCAACGTGCAGGAAGGCCAGGTGCTCGTCGTGCACGGCGAGCGCATGGTCGAGCTCCACCCCCAGCGCCTGCATCCCGCCCCATGATCTTCCGACGACGCCTGCTGGCCGCCTCGCTGGCGGCCACCTGTCCTGCATTGCCCCTGACCGTATTCGCCACGATGAACGCCACTGCCGACCAAGACCCCTACCTCTGGCTGGAGGACGTGACCGGCGAGCGCGCCCTGGCCTGGGTGCGCGAGCGCAACGCCGAGACCCGCAAGGTCCTGGAGGCCGAACCCGGCTTCGCTGCCAACCGCGACCGCATCCGTGCGATCCTCGATTCGAAGGAGAAGATCCCGGCGGTCAACCGCCGCGGTGACTGGCTGTACAACCTGTGGCAGGACGAGCGCCAACCGCGCGGCCTGTGGCGGCGCACCACGCTGGACGAGTTCCGCAAGTCCGAACCGGCCTGGGAGACGGTGCTCGACCTCGACGCCCTGGGCCGGGCCGAGGGCGAGAACTGGGTCTGGGCTGGCGCCACCGCCTTCGGGCCGGACTACCGGCGCGCGCTGGTGTCGCTGTCGCGCGGCGGTGCGGACGCCAGCGTGGTGCGCGAGTTCGACCTCGTCGACAAGCGCTTCGTCGACGGCGGCTTCGCGCTGCCGGAGGCCAAGAGCAGCGTCGACTGGCTCGACGCCGACACCGTCTACGTCGGCACCGACTTCGGGCCCGGCAGCATGACCGATGCCGGCTACCCGCGCATTGTCAAGCGCTGGCGCCGCGGCCAGCCGCTGGCCCAGGCCGAGACGGTGTTCGAGGGCGAGACGGCCGACGTAGGCGTGTGGATCAGCGTCGACCGCGAGCCGGGCTTCGAGCGCACCGTGCTCACGCGGGCGCTGGACTTCTACCGCTCGCTGCAGTTCCTCTGGCAGAGCGGGCGCTGGGTGCCGCTGGCCAAGCCGGAGGATGCCAGCGTGAGTTTCTGGCGCCGCCACGTGCTGGTGGAACTGCGCAGCGACTGGGCCACGGGCGGCCGCAGTTGGCCGCGCGGCAGCCTGATCGTGGGCGACGCGGAGGCCTTCGTCGCCGGGGGTGACGCCCGCTGGCAGGCCCTGTTCACGCCCACGGCCACGCGCTCGCTGGCCGGCTTCACCAGCACGGCCTCTCGCCTGGTGCTCAACGTGCTGGACAACGTGGCCAGCCGGCTCGAGACGTGGCAGCCGGGCGCGGCGGTGGCCGATGCCTGGACGCAGCGCGACCTGCCCGCGCCCCACCCCGGCACGCTGAGCGTGCAGGCGCTGCACGACCCGCTGCTGAAGGCCGACACGCTGGCCGAACATCTGCTGGTGAGCTACACCGACTTCCTCACGCCCGACTCGCTGATGCTGGCCGACGCCGCGGGCGGCGAGATGGCGACGCTGAAATCGCGGCCGCGCTACTTCGACGGCGAGGGCATGCGCGTGGAACAGCGCTTTGCCACCAGCCGCGACGGCACCCGCGTGCCGTACTTCGTGGTCTGGCCCAAGGGCGCCACCGCCAACGGTCGCAACCCGACGCTGCTCTATGGCTACGGCGGCTTCGAGGTGTCGATGCAGCCCTTCTACTCCGGCAGCATCGGCAGCAGCTGGCTGGCGCGCGGCGGCATCTTCGTGCTGGCCAACATCCGCGGCGGCGGCGAATTCGGTCCGGCCTGGCACCAGGCCGCGGTGAAGCGCCACAAGCAGAAGAGCTACGACGACTTCGCCGCCGTGGCCGAGGACCTGATCGCCGCGAAGATCACCAGCCCGACGCACCTGGGCATCGAGGGCGGCAGCAACGGCGGCCTGCTGGTGGGCGCGGTGATGGTGCAGCGCCCCGAGCTCTTCGGCGCCGTCGTCTGCCAGGTGCCACTGCTGGACATGCGGCGCTACCACCTGCTGCTGGCCGGCGCGTCGTGGATGGCCGAATACGGCAACCCCGACGATGCCGGCGACTGGGCCGTGCTGAAGACCTACAGCCCCTACCAGAACGTCAGGCCCGGGGTGAAGATGCCCGCCGTGCTGTTCATCACCAGCACCCGCGACGACCGCGTGCACCCGGGACATGCGCGGAAGATGGCTGCGCGCATGCGCGAGATGGGGTACGCGCCGATGTACTACGAGAACATCGAAGGCGGTCATGGCGGTGCCGCGGACAACGCGCAGCGGGCCGACATGGCGGCACTGGAATATGCCTTCCTGTGGCGCACCCTCGGGCGGGATGCGTGAGGCGGCTCGCGACCCAAAGCAGCCTTCGGCTGCTTTGGGTCCGGGGACCCGATTTCCGTGGGCTCCCCCGAGCCCCCTCCAGGAAGGGGCTCCAGCATGTGCGACGGCTCCCCGCCAGCCCCCCTCCGGGAGGGGGACTCCAGCCAGATTGACGAGTCGACCTGCCGGCCGACCGCTTCGCTGTGTCCGGCCGCGGAGGGCGGGTCTGGCCTGGCGCGAGGTTAAGGAGGAGGCGAGCGCCCTGCGCGAGCCGGGGGACAGGAGCGCCAGGCCAGGCCCGCCCTCCGTGGCCCGAGCCAATGTCAATCGACAAACACCGAACATCCGCTCCGGGTCGTAAGCAGACAGACGGCCATGGTCCACTGGATCGATGACGCCCTTCCACTGCCCCGCCCGGGCACGGTGCCGGAGGACATCCCCGGCCTCGTCGCCGCCGGCGGCGCACTGACGCCGGCGCGGCTGGAGGAGGCCTACCGGCTCGGCCTGTTCCCCTGGTTCGGCCCCGGGCAGCCGGTGCTGTGGTGGAGCCCCGACCCGCGCATGGTGCTGCCGGTGGCCGAATTCAAGCTGCACCGCTCGCTGCGCAAGACCCTGCAGCGCTTCCTGGCCACGCCCGGCTGTGCCATCCGCTTCGACAGCGACTTCGCGCGCGTGATGCGCCACTGCGCCGCCACCCCGCGCGAGGGCCAGGACGGCACCTGGATCGTGCCCGACATGGTGCGCGCCTACGTGGCCTGGCATGCCGAAGGGCGGACCCACAGCGTGGAAACCTGGGTCGATGGCCAGCTCGTCGGCGGCCTGTACTTCGTCAGCATCGGCCGCATGGTGTTCGGCGAGTCGATGTTCTCCCACGCCACCGACGCATCCAAGCTGGCCCTGGCGGCGCTGGTGGCGGCCTGCCGCGCACGCGGCGTGGCCTGGGTGGACTGCCAGCAGCACACGGGCCATCTGGCGTCGATGGGCGCGCACGAAGTCCCGCGGACCGACTTCCAGGCCCACCTGGCCCACGCCCTGGGGGCGCCGGACATCGGGGACTGGACCTATGATCCGGCGCACTGGGCGCAGCTCGATGCGCGCCTGGTGCAAGACCCCCCGACGCCTCCGTGACGCACCCCCAGGAGCTTCCGCTCTCGTCGCTGCAGTTCTATGCGACGGCCCCCTACCCCTGCAGCTACCTGCCGGGCCGGCTGGCGCGTTCGCAGGTGGCCACGCCCAGCCACCTGATCCACGCCGACGCCTATTCCGGCCTCGTGGCCAACGGCTTCCGGCGCAGCGGGATGTTCACCTACCGGCCCTACTGCGACGGCTGCCGCGCCTGTGTGCCCATGCGCGTGCCGGTGGCGGGCTTCCAGCCCACACGCAGCCAGCGCCGCGCCTGGAAGCAGCACGCCGACCTGAAGGCCCGCGTGCTGCGCCTGTGCTTCTCGCCGGAGCACTACCAGCTCTACCTGCGCTACCAGAGCGGCCGCCATGCCGGCGGCGGCATGGACCACGACAGCGTGGACCAGTACACCCAGTTCCTGCTGCAGAGCCGCGTCAATTCGCGCCTGGTGGAGTTCCGTACGCCCACCGCCGACGGCAGTGCCGGCACGCTGAAGATGGTGTCCATCGTGGACGTGCTGGCCGACGGCATCTCCGCCGTCTACACCTACTACGAGCCCGAGCCCGGCACCAGCTACGGCACCTACGGCGTGCTGTGGCAGCTGGAACAGGTGCGTCAGCTTGGCCTGCCGCACCTGTACCTGGGCTACTGGATCGCCGAGAGCCCGAAGATGGCCTACAAGGCGCAGTTCCGGCCACACCAGCTGCTGCGCGACGGGCGCTGGCAGGACGCCGAAGAAGTGGCGACGGCCACGCGTTCAGGCCGCGCGCCAGACGCCGTCTGATTCGCTGGCGCGGCCCTCGGCCTGCAGCTTCAGCAGGTGGGCCAGCAGCGAGCGCGCCGCCACCCCGTGCAGCGGCACCGGCGTGTCGTCGTAGGCCGCCGGCACCAGCGCCGGCACCGTGGCCGGGCCGTGCTGCTGCAGCGACGCCAGCACCTTGGCCTCGCGCTTGAGCCGGTGCGCCACCAGCGCGCGGATCACCGCGTGCGGCTCGGCCACCAGGAAGCCGTGGCCCGGCGCCAGCCAGTCCAGGTCCATGTGCAGCAGGCGCTCCAGCTGCGCCAGGTAGGCCTGCATGTCACCGTCGGGCGGGTTGATCACCACCGTGCTGCCCTGCATCAGGTGGTCGCCGGTGAAGAGCAGCTTCTCCTCGGCCAGCCGCCAGCAGACGTGGTTGGACGCATGGCCCGGGGTCTGCAAGGCCTGCAGCGTGGTGCCGGCGCCCAGCTGCAGCACGTCGCCTTCGACCGGTTCTTCGTCCGGCGTGAAGGCTGCATCCTGCCCCGGGTGCGGTGGCGCCCGGCGGCCGATCACCCGGGCGCCGGTGGCCTGCGCCAGCGCCGCGGCGCCGGGCGAGTGGTCGACGTGCGTGTGCGTGGTCAGCACGTGCGTGATGCGCCGCGGGGCCGCGGCCAGGATGGCCTCGCGGTGCGCCGGCAGATCGGGCCCGGGGTCGATCACGGCCAGCGGCGCGCCGGGGTCGTCGTCGCCGACCAGGTAGGTGTTGGTGCCCGGGCCGGTCATCGTGCCGGCGTTCGGCGCCGTCAGGCGCAGGATGCGGGGCGACAGGCGCACCGGCTCGCCGGGCACGATCTCGGCCAGCGCCTGGTGGTGGCCTTCGGGGTCCAGCCGGCCCAGTTCGGCCCAGCCCGGCTCCCAGGGCAGCACGATGCGCGGGCCCTTGCGCGTGCGGCCGCGGCGCGGCATGGTCACGCGGATGTCGCGCCGCGCACCGGCGTCGGCATGGGCCGCGGCGGCATCGGGGTGGGCCTGCAGTTCCTGCAGCGTGCAGCGCGTCACCGGCAGCAGCACGTAGCCGCTGTCCCGGGCCAGCGCCGCGGCGGGGCGCGTCCACATCATCTCGACCGCCTCGGCGCGGTCCGCCTCCGGTGTCTGGCCGGCCGGCATCGGCACCGTGAAAAAGCGCGTGTCGAAGCGCTTGGGCACGCCCGGCGGTGTGAGCCAGTGGCTGAAGTAGTGCAGGTTGCGCAGGTCCAGCCGCAGGTCGAACGCGCGGCACAGCGCGCCGATGTCGTGCTCGCCCCGGTGCAGGTGCAGCCGCCACGGCGCCAGCGCCGGCCGCAGCGCCGCCCATTCGGCCGGCACCAGCGCGCTGCCGTCGGGCCGGCAGGCCAGCAGCACGCCCACCTCCTCGAAGCTCTCGCGCACCGCCGCCACCAGGTAGCCCAGGCCTCCTTCAGCGAGACCCAGTCGGGCACTTGCCTCGGCATCGGTGGGGCCCAGGCACCAGGCATACGCAGCGCGGTCGGCGGCCTCGAGCACGCCGCCGGGAAAGACGCAGGCGCCGCTGCGCAGGTCGCCGTCGCGCTCGGCTCGGCGCAGCATCAGCACCTCGACGCCGCCGCCCGATTCGGATGGCGCGTCGCGCAGCAGCATCAGCGACGCCGCCAGGCGCGCGTCGGCGGGGGTCTGGTGGGCGCTCATTTCAGCACCCCGGCGGTCTTCAGGGCCGCGATCTCGTCGGCAGCGAAGCCGGCCTCTCCCAGCACCTCGGCGCCCTGCTCGCCGACCGCGGGCGACGGGCGCGGCTGGCCCGGCACGCTGCGCGAGAACCGCGGCGCTGGACCGGGCTGCACGACGCCGTCGACGGTGACGTAGGCCCCGCGCGCCTGGGCATGCGGGTGCTGCGGCGCCTCGGCCAGGCTCAGCACTGGCGTCACGCAGGCGTCGCTGCCATCGAACAGCGATGCCCAGTGTTCACACGGCCGGCTGGCCAGGCGTGTGGCGATGACCTCGCGCAGTTCCGGCCAGGTGCGGCGGTCGTACTGCGTGGCGACGAAGCGGCGGTCCAGGCCGATGCCCTCGGCGAAGGCGGCGAAGAACTTGGGCTCCAGGGCCCCCACCGCGAGCCAGCGGTCGTCGGCACAGCGGTAGGTGGCGTAGAACGGTGCGCCGCCGTCGAGCAGGTTGGCGCCGCGCGTGTCGCCCCACTGGCCGGCGGCGCGCAGGCCGTGGAAGATCGACGCCAGCGAGGCCGCGCCGTCCACCATCGCGGCATCCACGACCTGGCCACGCCCGGAGTGCTGGCGCTCGTAGAGCGCTGCCGTCACGCCGAAGGCCAGGTACAGCGCACCCCCGCCATAGTCGCCCACCAGGTTCAGCGGCGGCACCGGGTCGCCGCCGGCCGGGCCGATGGCGTCGAGCACGCCGGTCAGCGCGATGTAGTTCAGGTCGTGGCCGGCCATCGGCGCCATCGGACCCGTCTGGCCGAAACCGGTCATGCGGCCGTACACCAGGCCCGGGTTGCGGGCGCTGCAGACCTCCGGGCCGAGGCCCAGCCGCTCGGCCACGCCGGGTCGGAAGCCCTCGATCAGCACGTCGGCGCGGTCGATCAGCCTAAGCGCCGTCTCGACGCCGGCGGGCTGCTTCAGGTCCAGCGCCACCGAGCGCCGCCCTCGCGCGTTGACGTCGAAGCGTGGCGCCATCGGCACGCCCAGACCGCTGGCTTCCAGGCGGTCGATGCGCACCACGTCGGCGCCCAGGTCGGCCAGCAGCATGCAGGCCATCGGGCCGGGGCCGATGCCGGCGAGTTCGATCACCCGCAGGCCGTGCAGGGGGCCGGGCCCCCGGGATGTGTCCGTCATCGTGGTGTGGTCTCCGCCGCGGAGTGTGCCAGCGTCGACACGCTGCGCCGGATGCGGGGATGCGCGACAATCGGTGCCGTGAAGCGCTGGCTCGTCACCGTGGTCTGGCTGTTGACGCTGGCCCTGCCGCTGCAGGGCTTGGCTGTGGCTGCGCCCATGATGAGCTTTGGCAGCATGCACGACGGCTCAGCGGCCCTGCACGATGGCTGGCCCGCTCCCTGCCACGGGTTCGAGGCCCCGGCGGTGGCAGACGACGCCACCGCGCACGCCGGCTGCAGCGAGTGCGCCGTCTGCCATGCCGGCGCCGCCCCCGTGCCGCCGGCGGCTGCGGCGCCGGGCGCAGCCCCGCAGGCCGAGGCCCCGCCCGCCTGGCGGGCGCCCATCCTCAGCGCCGTCGACCCCGACGGCCTCGACCGCCCCCCTCGACACGCCTTCGTCTGACCCGCCGTCCGGCGCCTGCCCCTGTGGACGGCGCCGTCCATCGAGTGTCTCGACGAGGTGCGCATGTCCTCCCGATTCCTGCGTGGCGCATGGGCCACGACCCTCTGCACGGCCGCTGCCGCGGCCTCGTTTGCCGCGGTGGCGGCCGAACCGCCGCCGCCGCGGCCCGACCCGACCCGGATCGACGCCGCGGTGCCGCCGCTGGCCCACCGCAGCGCGCTCCAGCGGTACCGCCCGCTGACCGACGAACCGCGCCGCGACTGGCGTGACGCCAATGCGGAGGTCGCCCGCATCGGCGGCTGGCGGGCCTACCTCCGCGAAGCCCATGCGCCTGAACCGGCGGCCTCTGCACCGGCCTCGCCCATGACGCCTGCAGCACCTGCGGCATCGACACGCGCCACACCGATGCCGCCCCACGGCCACGGACATCACGCCCCGGGAGGCCGGCGATGAGGTGGCCGAGATCCGCCCGCAGCGCCGCGCTGGCGGCGGCCGCACTGGTGCTGGCCGGCTGCGCCAGCGTCGACCCGGAGCGCCAGTTCACACCGGTGCAGCAGGCCGTGCGGCAACACACGGGCGCGGACCTGCGCTGGGCCCGCAGCGATGCCGAGCGTGCCGACATCGACCGCCGCGTGGCCGAACTGCTGAAGACGCCCCTCGACAGCGAAGCCGCCGTGCAGGTGGCGCTGCTGAACCACCGTGGGCTGCAGGCGCGCTTCGCCGCGCTGGGCATCGCCGAGGCCGAGATGGTGCAGGCCATGCGCCTGCCCAACCCGGGTTTCGCCTTCGGCCGGACACGCGCCGGCGACGAACGCGAGATCGAGCGCAGCCTGCACCTGCCGCTGCTGCGCTGGCTGCTCACGCCCTGGACCGGCGACCTGGCCCAGCGCCGGCTGGACCGCGAGCGCCATGCGCTGCTGCTGGCGGTGCTGGACCACGCGGCGATGACGCGCAAGGCCTGGGTCGAGGCCGTGGCGGCGCAGCAGTCGGTGCACTACATGGGCCAGGTCATGCAGGCCGCCGAGGCCGCGGCGGAACTGGCGCGGCGCATGCAGCAGGTGGGCAACTTCAGCGCCCTGCAGCGGGCGCGCGAGCAGGCTTTCTACGCCGACGCGGCGCTGAACGTCGCCCGTGCCGAGCAACAGCAGCGCGCCACCCGCGAGCGGCTGACGCGCCTGATGGGCCTGTGGGGCGCGCAGACCGCGTTCACCCTGCCCGACCGCCTGCCCGACCTGCCCGCAGACCTGCCCGAGCGCCCGCAGATCGAGCGCGAAGCGCTGGCCACGCGGCTGGACCTGCAGGCCGCGCAGATCGCCGTCGACGAGACGGCTCGCGCGCTGGGTCTGACGCGATCCACCCGTCTGATCAGCGTGGTCGAGCTGGGCCTGAGCCACAACAGCAGCAACGACGGTCCGACCCAGCGCGGCTGGGAGGTCGACCTGGAACTGCCCCTCTTCGACTGGGGTGACGCCAAGGCCGCGCGCGCGGAGGCGGTCTGGCGCCAGGCCATCGACCACGCGGCGCAGCTGGCCATCGACGCCCGCTCGCAGATCCGCGAGGCCGAGGGCCAGCGCCGCAGCGCCTGGCTCATCGCGCGCCACCACCGCGATGAGATCGTGCCGTTGCGCGCGCAGATCGCCGAGCAGAACGTGCTGCGCTACAACGGCATGCTCATTGGCGTCTTCGAGCTGCTGGCCGACGCGCGGGCGCAGATCGCCAGCGTGCACGACGCGATCCTGGCCGAACGCGACTTCTGGCTGGCCGACGCCGACCTGCGCATGGCCACGTTGGGCAGCCCCACGCCGTCGGCGATGGCCGGCCCGATGTCCCCGGCTGGCGGCGGTGACGCCGGCGGCCACTGAAAGGAATCCCTCCCATGATGAACCGACGACTGTTCATGGGCGGCGCCGCCGTGGCATCGGCCGCGGTGAGCAAGGTGGCGATGGCCGCCCTGCCCGAACCCGTGATCCAGACCAGTGCGGCGACCGCGCCGCCGCTGGTGCCCCCCAACGGCCGGCCCTACAACCCGGTGGTCACCCCCAACGGCTGGACCTGCCCCTGGCGCATGAAGGGCGGCGTCAAGGAGTTCCACCTCGTGGCCGAGCCGGTGGTGCGCGAGATGACACCCGGCGTCACCGCCCACCTCTGGGGCTACAACGGCCAGAGCCCGGGGCCGACCATCGAGGTGGTGGAGGGCGACCGCGTGCGCATCTTCGTCACCAACCGCCTGCCGGAGCACACCAGCATCCACTGGCACGGCCAGCGGCTGCCCAACGGCATGGACGGGGTCACCGGCCTCAACCAGCCAGGCATCCCCTCGGGCAAGACCTTCGTCTACGAGTTCGTGGCGCGCCGGCCCGGCACGTTCATGTACCACCCGCACGCCGACGAGATGACGCAGATGGCCATGGGCATGATGGGCTTCTGGGTCACGCACCCGAAGGCGAAGCATCCGCTGATCGAGAACGTCGACCGCGACTTCTGCGTGCTGCTCAATGCCTACGACATCGAGCCCGGCAGCGCGACGCCGAAGATCATGACGATGCTGGACTTCAACCTCTGGAGCTGGAACAGCCGCATCTTCCCTGGCATCGACAGCTTCAACGTGCGCCAGGGCGACCGCGTGCGCCTGCGCTTCGGCAACCTGACGATGACCAACCACCCGATCCACATCCATGGCCACGAGTTCGAGGTCACGGGCACCGACGGCGGTCCCACGCCCAAGGGCTCGCGCTGGCCGGAGGTGACGGTGGACATCGCCGTGGGCCAGATGCGGCAGATGGAGTTCATCGCCGACGAACCCGGCGACTGGGCCTTCCATTGCCACAAGAGCCACCACACGATGAACGCGATGGGCCACGGCGTGCCCACGATGATCGGCGTCGACCACCGCCAGGTGGTGCGCCAGATCACGAAGCTGATCCCCGACTACATGGTGATGGGCGAACGCGGCATGGCCGACATGGCCGAGATGGAAATGCCCCTGCCCGACAACACCGCGCCGATGATGACCGGCGAGGGCCCCTTCGGCTCGGTGGAGATGGGCGGCATGTTCTCGGTGCTCAAGGTGCGCCCCGACCAGAAGCCGGGCGACTACAGCGACCCGGGCTGGTTCAAGCACCCGCCAGGAACGGTGGCGCACGAGGTGGAGACGCCTGCCATGGCACCGGCGCGGGCCGAAGCTGCGTCACCTGCTGCCGTGGACGTGCGCGTGCGCAAGCCCGCCGGCGGCCACCACAACCATTGAACCCGGAGCCCGAGCCATGAGCAGTTTTCGAATGATCCTCGCGCTGGCCTGGGTGTGTGCCGGCGTCACCCACGCGCAGGCCCACGGCGAGAAGCACCACGCCGCGACCCAGGTGGTCAAGGAACAGAAGGACTGGGGCATCGCCGGCGACGCTCGACAGGCGCGGCGCACGGTCGTGGTCCGCATGGGGGACGACATGCGCTTCCAGCCGGGGCAACTGACCGTCAGGCGTGGCGACACGTTGCGCCTGCAGGTGCACAACGACGGCAAGGTGATGCACGAGGTCGTGATCGGCACGCCAGCCGAGAACGCGAAGCACGCCGAACTGATGGTCAAGTACCCGAACATGGAACACGACGAACCCTACATGGCGCATGTGCCGCCCGGCCAGATGCGAGAGATCGTGTGGACCTTCAACCGCCCGGGCACCTTCGAATTCGCCTGCCTGATCGCAGGGCACTACCAGGCCGGCATGAAGGGCCTGATCACCGTGGAGCCATGACATGAATGTTCTGAACCGCCGCAGCGCCATCGTCGCTGCCCTGGGCCTGCTCGGCACCGCCGGGCTGACCCGTGCCGCCGACAAGCCCACCGTCGAGGTCTGGAAATCGCCCACCTGCGGCTGCTGCAAGGACTGGGTGACGCACATGGAGTCGCATGGCTTCACCGTGCGCGTGCACGACACCGGCAACACCACCATGCGCCAGCGCCTGGGCCTGCCGCAGCACCTGGGGTCGTGCCACACGGCGCTGGTGGGCGGCTACGTGGTCGAGGGCCACGTGCCGGCCGAGGATGTCAAGCGCCTGCTGAAGGAGAAGCCCACGGCCCTGGGGCTGACGGTGCCCGGCATGCCCGTGGGTTCGCCCGGCATGGACGGCCCGGCCTACGGCGGCCGGCGCGACCCCTACGACGTGCTGCTGGTCAGCGGCCGCGGCGACGCTGCGGTGACCAAGGTCTGGCGCGCCGTGCGCTGACCGGCCGCCGTGGACCTGCTGGCGCACGCGCTCTGGGCCAGTGTGGCCAGTGAGTCGCTGCGCCGGCGCGGCCGGCTGGGGCCGCAGGGCGCCGGCGCCGTCGTGGCCCTGTCCGTGCTGCCCGACTTGGTTCAGGGCCTGCCGGTGCTGGCGTGGTCGCTGGCCGACGGCCAGTTTCCTGGCCTGCTCTGGCACTTCGCCACCGCCTCGCCGGCGGACGAACCGTTGCTGCCGGCCCTGGTGCACACGGTGTCGCACCACCTGCACTGCACCGGGCACAGTGCCGTCGTCGCCGGTGTCGTCACCGCCGCCGCGGTGGCCGCCCGCTGGCGGCATGCCTGGGTACTCGCCGGGTGGTGGCTGCACATCGTGATCGACGTCTTCACGCACTCGGCCGACTTCTACCCGGTGCCCGTGCTCTACCCGCTGACGATGCGGGGATTCGACGGGCTGGCGTGGAACACGCCGTGGTTCCAGGCCGCCAACTACGCGGCACTGGCGGTCGCCGGCCTCTGGCTCTGGCGCACCCGTGCGCGCCGGTGCAGCTCAGGGTCGTAGCGGCGGCAGCGCTGCGGTCGCCGGCCCGGTCGCATCGCCCCAGGGGCGCAGGCCCGCCGCCCACGCGCGGCCCCACAGCGCCGCCAGCATCGCACCCGGCACGCGCGCCTGCGGCAGCCACAGCCGGGCCTGGACGGCACCGTCCATGCCGTAGCGCTCGTAGGCAAACAGCCAGCCGGCCTCGTCAGGCACCCACCCGTCGGTCCAGCCGGGCACCGGTGCACCGGCGGCGACGGCGCGCACGCTCAGGCAGTCCGGTTGCTGGATGCTGATGGCCACGGACTCCACCAGCACCGCTCCCGGTGCCGCGTGGCGGCAGGGGTCGTCCACGTCCCAGACCGACACGCCCCAGGCGCGTGCAGTGGGCGCGGCCATCCACAACCGGCCGCGCAGCACGCCGTCCTGGCGCGCCTCGGCGCTCGCGGCACGCAGGCGGACCAGCTGTGTCCGCACCAACTGGAAGGTCGGCCCGCCCTGCAGCGCCGGCGGGTCGCCCACGGGCGTGGACTGCCAGTCCGCTGCGTCGAGGCGCATCGCATGCATGCCGACCGGCAACGCCAGCCCGCGCTGGGACGGCATGACCGCGGCGGCGCCGGACAGTGACTGGCGCAACGGGCCCGGCTCCGGCCGCCCCGGGACCAGGGCCTCCAGCACGTCGAGGATCGGCGCGACATTCCCGCCGCCGGGGCGCAGCGCCTCCGCCAGGGCCCATCCGAGCCCGACGTCGAAGCGCTGGGCGGCGGGCCGGTCGTCGGTGGTCTCGAACGATGCCTGCAGGTCCGCTGCCGCGCCATCCCACCGGCCCAGGAACAGCCGCGCCCGCCCGCGCAGAGCCAGCCAGCGCGCATCTCCAGGTGCCACCGCCAGCCGGCGATCGGCCAGCGATTCCAGGCCGCGCCAGTCGTGCCGGCGTTCGAGTTCGCGCGCCCGTTCGCGGTCCGAACGCGTCCATTCATGGGCGAGGGGGAGCAGCAGCAACAGCGGCGCCACCAACACGCCGGCCGGCGGCGGTACCGCGAACGGCAGCTGCGCCCGGGCGGGCAGCGCCAGCGCGGCAACGATCAGGCCACAGCCGAGCAGGCCAAGCCAGGACGGGACTGCACGGCGCTGGTAGCAGGACATGGCCCATGTTCGGGCCATGGCGCCATCCACGGCTTGACCCGCGTCAGGGCTTCACGCGCAGCACCCGCCCGTCGTTGCCGCCGGTCACCAGGTACAGCCAGCCGTCGGGCCCCTGGCGCACGTCGCGCACACGCATGGACTCGCGCTCGAACAGGCGTTCCTCGCCCACGACACGCTCGCCATCCAGCGTCAGGCGCACCAGCGCCTGGCCGCGCAGTGCGCCCATGAACAGGCTGCCCTTCCACGCGGGATAGCGGTCACTGGTCAGGAAGGCCAGGCCGCTGGGCGCGATCGACGTCGGCACCCAGTGCCTGAGCGGCTGCTCGAAGCCGGCCTTCGGACCTTCCTCACCGATGCGCGTGCCGCTGCCGTAGTTGCGGCCGTAGGTGATCAACGGCCAGCCGTAGTTGAGGCCGGCTCGCACCAAGTTGACCTCGTCGCCACCCTGTGGGCCGTGCTCCACGGCCCACAGGGCGCCGGTCTGCGGGTGCAGTGCGGCGCCCTGGATGTTGCGGTGGCCCAGGCTCCACACTTCGGGCGCCGCACCGGGGCGGCGTACGAATGGGTTGTCGGCCGGTGCCTTGCCGTCGCGCGCGACGCGCACCACCTTGCCGATGTGGTTGGCCGGGTTCTGCGCCTCCGGCATGCCGGTGAAACGGTCGCCCAGGCCGATGAAGAGATGGCCGTCGCGGTCGAAGACGATGCGCGAGCCGCAGTGCAGCCGGCTGGCCATCTTGGGCATCTGGCGGAAGATCACCTGCACGTCGGCCAGCCGGTTGCCGTCCAGCCGCGCGCGTGCCGCCACCGTGCCGTTGCCGCCGTCACCCGCTTCGGCATAGGTGAAGTACAGCCAGCCGTCGGGGCCGGTGACCAGGTCCAGCAGGCCGCACTGGCCGGTGACGTCGACGGCCGGCAGGCCCTCGATGGGCTCGCCCGGGCGGCCGTCGGGGCCGATGGCGCGCAGGCGGCCGGCACGTTCGGTGACGAGCATGCGGCCATCGGGCGCGAAGGCGAGGGCCCAGGGTTCGACGAGGCCACGGGCCACGGTTTCCAGGGTCTGGGCGGCCGCGGGCTGAACCCTCAGGAACGCGAGGGCGGCGAGCATCAGGATGAACTGTCGTGTCATGGGCGGGATGTTGCCGGCGGAGCATCAACCGTGCTGCCGCAGGGATTCGCCCCTCAAGTGCGGGGTAGCCTGGCCGCGACGCCTGTTTGATCGTCCGGGTGTTGCCCCGATGAGCCCGCACGCCATGAAACCTCTCCAACCGTCCCGCCTGATCCTCGCTGCCGGCGCTGCGTGCCTGTGGCTGACCAGTCCACTGGCCTGGGCCGAGGAGCTGGACCTGTCGGGCTGGCAGGAGGTCACCTTGTCGTTCCCCGGCGGGCAGGGGCCGGCCAACTGGGTCCTGGACGCCGACAACCGGGGGGTGGCGCAGACCCTGAACGCCGACCCGTCGTTCTTTCTCAACGGGGAGGTCCAGGGCGCGTACACGCTCAGCGGCAGCTTCCGCGTGACCACGTCGTTCGACGACGACTACATCGGCTTCGCCTTCGGCTGGCAGAACAGCAGCAACTTCTACCTGTTCGACTGGAAGCAGACGCAGCAGGACTACCAAGGCCAGCGTGCCAACGAAGGCATGACGATCAAGCGCTTCTCCGGTGCCACCGGGGATGGCCTCGTGGACCTCTCGATCGGCGAGCTCTGGGAGAACCGCAGCGACCTGGGTGACATGGCGGTGCTGGCCACGAACCACGGCAGCACCGCCGGGTGGCTCGAGAACCGCAGCTACACCTTCAGCCTGGACTTCAACCTGACGCCCGGCAGCTTCCGCGTCGTGGTCGCCGACGGCAACACGGTGCTGTGGGACCAGACCGTCGCCGACAGTACCTTCACGAGCGGCCAGTTCGCCTTCTTCAACAACTCCCAGCAGGGCGTGGCCTACGCCGGGTTCACGCAGGACGTGGTGCCGCCGCCGATCCCGGAGCCCGGCTCCTGGGCGCTGCTGCTGGCCGGTGCGCCGCTGCTCGGCTGGCGACTTCGCCGGGCCGTGCGTCAGCGGCGCTGACGCCTCCGGGCGTCACGCCGGCTGCGCTGTCTCGACCACCATCTGCACGCGCTGCCGGCCCTGCCATTCGTCGAGGGTCAGGCGCCACGCCAGGCGCACACGCTCGGGCACCGGGTCGGCGTGGCCGAACCAGATGGCGTCGCGCAGCGCGCCCTGGTGGCGCACGCGCAGCTTCAGGTGCTTCTCACCGACCAGGCGCTGCTGAAGCACCTCCACCTCGTCGCAGAACACCGGCGCCTCGAAGCCCTGGCCCCAGACCTGCGCGTCGAGCAACTGCGCCGTCTCCGGGTTGAACCATTGCACGGCCAGCGGGCCGTCGGTGCGCAGCGTGCGCGTCAGCGCGGCGGCGTCCAGCCACTCGGCGGCCACGGCCTGGAAGGCGGCATCGAAGGTGTCGAAGGCCGCCTCCTCGATCGTGCAGCCCGCGGCCATGGCGTGGCCGCCGAAGCGCAGCAGCACGCCGGGGTGGCGCTTGGCCACCAGGTCCAGCGCATCGCGCAGGTGAAAGCCCGGGATGGACCGGCCAGAGCCCTTGAGGTGGCCATCGGCGCCACGGGCGAAGACGAAGGTCGGGCGGTGCAGGCGGTCCTTCAGGCGGCCGGCGACGATGCCCACCACGCCTTCGTGGAAGCCGGGGTCGAACAGCGCCAGCGCCGGGCGCGGGTCGTCCTCGACTGAGGCCCACTGTTCGAGCTGCGCCTCGGCCTGCTCGCGCATGCCGGCCTCGACCTCGCGCCGCTCGCGGTTGATGCGGTCCAGCAGCGTGGCCAGTTCGCCGGCACGCGCGGCGTCGTCGGTCGTCAGGCACTCGATGCCCAGCGTCATGTCCGACAGCCGCCCTGCCGCGTTGATGCGCGGGCCGAGTGCGAAGCCGAAGTCGAAGGCCGAGGCGCGCGCCGGGTCACGGCCCGCGGCGGCGAACAGCGCCGCCACGCCGGGCTGCATGCGCCCCTGGCGGATGCGCCTGAGCCCCTGGGCCACCAGGCGCCGGTTGTTGGCGTCGAGCTTCACCACGTCGGCCACGGTGCCCAGGGCGACGAGGTCCAGCAGCGCATCGATGCGCGGCTGGCTGGCGGCATCGAAGACGCCGCGCGCGCGCAGTTCGGCACGCGTGGCCAGCAGCACGTAGAACATTACGCCCACGCCGGCCAGCGCCTTGCTCTCGAAGCCGCAGTCCGGCTGGTTGGGATTGACGATGACGTCGGCCGCCGGCAGCACGACGGCATCGCCCTCGCGCGCGGGCAGGTGGTGGTCGGTGACCAGCACCTGCAGGCCCGCGGCGCGCGCGTGCGCCACGCCGGCCAGGCTGGCGATGCCGTTGTCCACCGTGACCAGCAGGTCGGGCCGCTGCGCGAGCGCCAGGTCCACGATGGCCGGCGTCAGGCCGTAGCCGTGCACGGCGCGGTCGGGCACGACGTAACCCAGGTTCTGCGGGTCGGCGCCCAGCAGGCGCAGGCCACGCAGGGCCACGGCGCAGGCGGTGGCGCCGTCGCAGTCGTAGTCGGCCACGACACAGACGCGGCGGCCGGCCTGAACGGCGTCGGCCAGCAGGCGCGCGGCGGCGGCACTGCCGTGCAGGGTGTCGGGCGGCAGCAGCCGGGCCAGGCCATCGTCCAGTTCGTGCGCCTCACGCACACCGCGCGCCGCCAGCAGCCGGGCCAGCAGCGGGTGCACACCGGCCTGCTCCAGGGCCCAGGCCACGCGGGGCGGCACGTCGCGGGTCTGGATCTGCATCACAGGCCCTCCAGAAGGGCCCGCATGTCAGTGCGCCGCCAGCGTGCCGCCAGCCGCTGCAAGGCACCCGGCGGGGTGAGTGTCCAGGTCGCGGCGGTGCGCTCGCCGCACAGGGTCAGCTTGGCAGACCGGCCGCGCAGCGCGGCCACGGGGCCGGCATCCAGCGCGCCCCAGGCGTCGAGCCAGGAGGCCCAGTCCTCGGCCAGCGCCGAGCGGCGCAGGCGATCGTCGACCACCAGGTCCCCGGGCCAGGTCGCCGGCTGACGCACGCCGCAGCCACTGAGCCACAGGCTGTTCACCGGCAGCCGGCCCTGCGCCTCGCGCGCGGCGTTCAGCGGGTGGGTGTGCAGGCGCATCTGCACCTCGTTCTGCAGGCGTCGCCACAGGCGGGCGTCGCGTGACGGCGGCAGCCAGGGGTCGACGTTGCGGCCGATCACGCGGTCGGGGGACGCCACCGCCAGGTGCGTCAGCGACTCGTGCGCCAGGTACCAGCGCGTGGGGGCGCCGTAGACGAGCAGGAAACCTTCGCTCTCGAACAGGTCGTGCACGGCCTCGAGCAGCGCGTGCGAGGCCGCCTCGTCGAGGCCGAGTTCGTCCGGGTCCAGCATGGTCACATGATCGGTGCCCAGGTGCCAGTGCCCGGGGGTCAGCAGGCCCCAGCACAGGTCGTGCGGGCTGGCCACGTTGACGCCGTCCTGCGCGGCCCGCCAGGCGGCCCAGGGCAGGCAGCCGTCGACTCCGGCCAGACCCAGCGCCCGCGCCAGGGCACGCTCGTGCGGCGGGCTGAGGCTGGTCTCGTCGGCGCTGTCCAGGGCCGGCGCACCGGCGGTGGACAGCAGGCCAGCGAGCTGCGGCAGGTCGAGGGTGGTCAGCGCGTGTCGGCCGCCGTCGGACAGCGGCGCGGCGAAGGGGATCAGAAGGTGCATTGGTGCACCGATTATCCCGGTGCCCCGGTGCCGGCCAGCGCCGGCGATAACATCGCGCCCAATGAATTCGCCCTACGAATGGCAGGTCGGCTGGCGGTACGTGCGCAGCGGCCGCGCCGGGCGGCGCAACGGCTTCATCTCCTTCATCTCCGGCGTGTCGATGTTCGGCATTGCGCTGGGCGTGGCGGCGCTGATCATCGTGCTGTCGGTGATGAACGGCTTCCAGAAGGAGGTGCGCGACCGCATGCTCAGCGTGATCGCGCACGTGGAGGTCTTCGACGCCCACGGCGAAGGGCTGGAGGACTGGCGCGCCACCGCCCAGCTGGCACGCCAGGTGCCCGAGGTCCAGGGCGCGGCGCCCTTCGTGGCCGCGCAGGGGCTGCTGTCGCGCGGCGACGCCATCCGCGGCGCCGTGGTGCGCGGCATCGACCCGGCCGAGGAAGCCGCGGTGACGCCGCTGGCGGCCCAGCGCCCGGCGCTGATGGCCCGGCTGCAGCCCGGCGCCTGGCAGATCGTGCTCGGCAACGAGCTGGCGCGGCAGCTGGGTGCGCGCGAAGGCGATGCGGTCACGCTGTACGGACCGGGCGGCACCGTCACGCCCGCTGGCATGGCGCCGCGGCTGAAGACCTTCACCGTGGCCGGCACCTTCGATTCCGGCCACTACGAATACGA
This sequence comes from Rubrivivax albus, assembly GCF_004016515.1. Classification (GTDB taxonomy): domain Bacteria; phylum Pseudomonadota; class Gammaproteobacteria; order Burkholderiales; family Burkholderiaceae_C; genus Rubrivivax; species Rubrivivax albus. Next base: position 369,934 of record NZ_SACT01000004.1, on the reverse strand, counting down.
CAGCACCCTGGCGCTGATCCACCTGGAGGACGCGGCACGCTTCTTCCGCACCGGCGGCGCCACCGGCGTGCAGCTGCGCCTGGCCGACGTACACCGCGCCCCGGCGGTGGCGGCACAGCTGGCCAACACGCTGCCCGCCGGGCTGCTGGTGCGCGACTGGACGCGCACCAACCGCGTCTGGTTCGACGCCGTGCAGCTGGAGAAGCGCATGATGTTCATCATCCTGACGCTGATCGTCGCGGTGGCGGCCTTCAACCTGGTGTCCACGCTGGTGATGACGGTGACCGACAAGCGCGCCGACATCGCCATCCTGCGCACGCTGGGCGCCAGCCCGCGTTCGGTGATGGGCATCTTCGTCGTGCAGGGCGCCGTCAGCGGCGTCATCGGCACCCTCACCGGCGTGGCGCTGGGTCTGCTGGTGGCCTTCAACATCGACGTCATCGTGCCGGCCATCGAACGCGCACTCGGCGTGGCCTTCCTGCCCGGCAGCCTGTACCTGATCACGCGCCTGCCGAGCGAGCCGCTGGCGTCGGACATCGTGCCCATCGCGGTGATCGCGCTGGTGCTGGCTTTCCTGGCCACGCTGTACCCCAGCTGGCGCGCCAGCCGCGTCAACCCGGCCGAGGCGCTGCGCTATGAGTGAGGCGGCCACGACCCCGGTGCTGGTGGCCGAGGGCCTGCACAAGCGCTACCGTGAAGGCGGCCTGGACGTGAGCGTGCTGCGCGGCGTGGACCTGCAGGTGCAGGCCGGCGAGACGCTGGCGGTGGTGGGCGCCTCGGGGGCGGGCAAGAGCACGCTGCTGCACCTGCTGGGCGGCCTGGAGGCGCCGAGCGCCGGCCGCGTCACGCTGATGGGCCGCGACTTCGCCGGCATGTCGGCGGCCGAACAGGGCGTCTGGCGCAACCGCCACCTGGGCTTCGTCTACCAGTTCCACCACCTGCTGCCGGAGTTCAGCGCGCTGGACAACGTGGCCATGCCGCTGCGCATCCGCCGCCAGCCGGTGGCCGCTGCGCGGGCCGCCGCGCGCGAGGCCCTGGCCAGCGTGGGCCTGGCCACGCGGGTGGACCACCACCCGTCGCAGCTCTCCGGCGGCGAGCGCCAGCGCGTAGCCATCGCGCGCGCGCTGGTCACGCAGCCGGCCTGCGTGCTGGCCGACGAGCCCACCGGCAACCTCGACCGCACGACGGCCAACACGGTCTTCGAGATGATGCTGGCGCTGGCGCGCGAGCGCGGCACGGCCTTCGTGCTGGTGACACACGACGAGTCGCTGGCCGCGCGCTGCGAGCGCCGGTTGCAGCTGTAGGCTCACCGTGGTCGCGCTCCACCACCTCACCAACGCCGACCTGCACAGCCACTCGACGGTGTCGGACGGTACGCTGTCGCCCGCGGCGCTGGCCGCGCGCGCACACGCCGCGGGCGTCGAGCTCTGGGCCCTGACCGACCACGATGAGCTCGGTGGCCAGCACGCGGCGCGCGATGCGGCACTGAGCCTGGGCATGGCGTACCTCTGCGGCGTGGAGATCTCGGTGAGCTTCGCCGGGCAGTCGGTGCACGTGGTTGGCCTGGGTGTGGACCCTGACGACGCCGACCTGCTGGCAGGGCTCAGACGCACGCGCGGCGGCCGTGGCGAACGCGCCCGCCGCATGGCCGAGGACCTGGCCCGCGTGGGCATCCCTGGCGCCTACGAAGGTGCGCTGCAGTACGCCGGCAACCCGGAGCTGATCTCTCGCACGCACTTCGGGCGCTGGCTGGTGGAACGCGGCGTCTGCGCCGACACGCACGAGGTGTTCCGCCGCTTCCTGGTGGAAGGCAAGCCCGGCTTCGTGCCGCACCGCTGGGCCACGCTGACCGAGGCCGTGGGCTGGATCCACGGTGCCGGCGGCATCGCCGTCATCGCCCACCCGGCGCGCTACCGCTTCACGCCCACCGAGGAGTTCGCGCTCTTCGACGCCTTCCGCAGCCTGGGCGGGCGCGGCGTGGAGGTGATGGTGGGCGCGCACAGCGAACCCGAGCGCGTCACCTACGCCGGCGTGGCGCAGGAGTTCGGCCTGCTGGCCTCGCGCGGCAGCGACTTCCACGACCCGATGGAGAGCCGCACCGACCTCGGCGCCCTGCCCGACCTGCCCGGCCGGCTGGACCCGGTGTGGCTGGCGCTGCGCCACCGCGTCCACGCGGCCTGACCGTGCCCGCTGCCGCGCATCCGCTGCTGGGCATTGCGCTCATCGTGGCGATGGGCATGTCCTTCGCCGTGCTCGACACCGCGGTGCGCTGGATCGGCGCCTTCGTGCCGGTGCTGGTGGTGCTGGCGTGGCGCTACGCCACGCAGGCGGTGGTGATGGCGGCGTGGCTGGCGTTCGACCGCCGGCGCGGCTTCCGTCCGCAACGTGTCGGCTTCCAACTGCTGCGCGGCGCTTTGCTGCTGACCACCAGCGCCTTCAGCTTCTTCGGCCTGCAGCACGTGCCGGTGGCCGAGTTCACGGCCATCAACATGCTCACGCCGGTGCTGGTGACGCTGCTGGCCGCGTGGCTGCTGAAGGAGCGGGTGTCGCGCTTGCGCTGGGCGCTGGTGGCGCTGGCCTTCGTCGGCGCGCTGGTGGTCATCCGCCCCGGTGCCGGCATCTTCGGCTGGGAGGTGCTGTACCCGCTGGCCTGCGCCTGCAGCTACGCCAGCTTTCAGGTGCTCACCAGCCGCCTCGCGGGTCACGAGGACCCGCTGGTCACGCACTTCTGGACCGGCGCCGTGGGCACCGCCATCGTGCTGCCGGTGCTGTGGGCCAGCCCGGTCGATGCCGTGGGTGCCCTGGCGCAGGCCGACGCGCTGACCTGGGGCGTGATGATCCTCGCCGGCCTGGCCGGCACCGCCGGGCACCTGATGCTGATCCTGGCCCTGGGCATGGCGCCGGCGTCAACGCTGATGCCCTTCGTCTACACGCAGATCGCCTCGGCCACGCTGGCCGGCTTCATCGTCTTCGGGCGACTGCCGGACGCCTTCGGCTGGCTGGGCATGGCCATCATCGCCGTGGCCGGCGCGGCCAGCGCGTGGCTGAACCTGCGCGGGCAGAAGCCCCCGCCGACGGTGGCGGCGGACACGATGGCGGACTGAAAAGGGCGCGGTGCGCCACCCTGCTGGACACGGGTGGATCAACGTCCGCCGAGGGCATGCGGGCTGGCTCGGGAATAGACGGCGGGGCGGACAGTACGGAACGCGCTTGAACGCGACGTTGGAGGTCTGCTCACGACCCGGTCCGGTCAGCCGACACCAGGGACAGCGGTCAGTCGCCATCGGTAGACGGATTGCGGCGCGCCAGCTGTCGCGGCCCGGCTGCGCCACAAGTCGTCCCAACAAGTGCCCTTGGCGCTGACCTCGGGCTCTGACGCGAACGCAAAGGTCATGCACCCGAGGTCCATTGGTCCTTTTGGCCTCGCATTCCTACCGGCAGAGCCAACCCGACCCTGCACCTTGACATCTCGCCGGCGGGGCTGAGGTGCCTCAGCATGACGTTGGCTGCGTCATCGTACGAGACGATCAGCTCTGGCACTTTCGCGGCAAACAGAGGCAGGAGCAGCGGCGCCGGCAAGTGCCTGGCCAGGGATGGCAAGGGGCTGGCAAGCCCCTCGATGGCCAGGCGCAGCCGGCCTGGCACAAGCGCGGGCTTGTCAACCATGGGGCCGGGGCACAGCAGGCGCCAGTCCAGCGTGGAGCGTTGCAGCCGCTCCAGGTTGCGCGCATGGGGCCAGTAGGTATTGCGCACCTTGGGCAGGTCCACACCCCGCCGGCCGCGCTCATCGAGCGGCAGCAGGGCGGCGCCTGCCATGAACCAACTCACCGGGCGATGCGCCGCCGGCAAGGTCTCGATGGCGGAGACCACCTTGTCGATCAATGCCACGAATCGATCGCCATCGGCCACCTGGCCAGCGCAGCAGATCAACGCTTCATGGCCGCCGATGAAGTGCGCCAACGCGTCCACCGAAGCCGCTTCCAGGTCCAACTCGCGGACATGCGCGCGTGCCGCGATGTCCGCCGCCAGCTTGTTGCGCGACCGCACGGCGACGGACAGCGGGTGCCCGTGCGCCAGCGCCTGAGCGGCGACACGGCGGCCCAGATTGCCGGTGGCACCCAGCACAGCCAATGGCATCAAGATCGCGCACCCAGGCGCGCTGCCAGCGCGATCTTGATGGTCGACAGCAGGCCGACGAAGACCATGCTGTACAGCGCCACCAGACCGAGGGTCTCGTACATGTCCTTGATGTTCCAGGTGAAACCCGACTTGTCGGTCACCGTGCCCGCGGGCGGGAAGGCGGCAAAGGACAGGAACTCCAGGAACAGCGCCGCATAGAGTGCCGCCATCTGCATCCAGTGCTGTCGACAATCGGCCGGCGTGCCCAGCACGCCGGCAGCGCGGTCAGTATCTCGCGCATAGAACGCGTAGAGCTGGAAGATCGTCCACACCGTCAGGAACCAGCCGAGGAAATTGACAAGCGGCACGCCGAAATAACCGCCCCCGTCACGCCAGATCCACGACTCGGACAGCGTCGAGCGCGCGGGGTCCATCGACATGTCCCACATGACCATGATGAAGGCCGCGAGCACGGGCACCAGCCAGGTCTGGACAGCATCGCCGCGCTGCTCGAAGCGATCGAGCATGACGAGGCCCAGGTGCCATGACACGTAGCACACCGCGTAGTACGCCGGCATGATCAGCAGCGGCACCGTGCCCAGCTTGGGGCCCATCTTGTCGGTGTAGTGGTAGTGGCCGAACGGGAATCCGGTCGCGATCGAGAGCGACTCGTAGCACCAGCTCACCACGCTGGCGATGACGAAGAAGACAGCCACATTGCGCCAGCCGATCTGCCGCGGCCCGTGCAGCAGAACGAACCCCAGCATCGACAGGATGGATACGGCCGGGAGCAGCTTCATCCAGAAGGTCCCGGGCATGGCCGGCTTGAGGGTGTTGAACAGGGCAAACACCGCGATCAGCAGCCAGATCAGGGGGTTTCGAAGGCGGTCACTCATGGCTTGCTCTCGATGTGAATCGACGATGCGTATCATAATGAACTCTAAGTGTATTATGAACTCAGTGTTTATCATGAGACGATGACATCGTCGTCCGTCAAGCCCGAGGGCGATCACCGAACTGTCGTGGCCGCCGCCCGGCGCGACCGCATGCGCACGCACTTGATCGAATCGGCCCTGCGCGCCGTGCTGGCGCAGGGGTCGGTGAGCGTTCCGCTGGAGTCCCTACTGGTACATGCCGATGTCTCGCGGGGCACGTTCTACAAGTACTTCCCGGATGTGCGGGCCCTGGTGCAGTCCATGGCGACAACCCTCAGCGGCGAGCTCATCGCGGCGCTGCACCCGATGGTCGAGTCCATCGACGATCCCGCCGAGCGTCTGGCCACGGGCATGCTGACCGTGCTGGGCCTGGTGCAACGCGCACCGATGCTGGGACACCTTCTTGCCAACTCGAGCTGGCTGCTGGTACAGCCTGACGAAGACCACCCGTTCCTGAAGCTGGTGCGGTCGGATGTCGAGCGCGGTCAACGGACACGCCGGTTCGCCAGGATGGACCTGCCGTTGGCCATGGAGTTGCTCGCGGCGCACGTCGTGGCGGCGTCCCGGCGGCTGGCTGGCGGCGGCGATGCGACGCGACTGGCGAGGCAGACGGTGACGGCATTGCTGCGCTGCCTGGGTGTCGAGGATCGCGAGGCCCGCCGACTGGCCGAAGGCCCTGTTCGACTCGCGAACGTGCAACCCGGGCCGCTCTTGACGCTTGCAGCATCGAACGTCTTCAAGGCGTGACTCCGGCGACCGGACAGACGACTGCCGTCAGCGCACCCTTGCGGGCTCGAGTTGGTCAGACGTGCCGGCTGTTCGGATGGGACCTGCGCCGGGCGCAGTGGATCCGTCACTCCAACACGCGTCCCGAAGTCTGCTTGCCGGCCATATCTTCGAGCGTCGGCTCCTGGCCGAGAGCGCGCGTTCGACGTGCACCCGATCCAACGCCGCCCTGCACCGACAGGGTCCACGTCGCCGAGCACACCGCCCTACAGCCGTGCCGCCAGCCGCGTACCCTGGTCGATGGCACGCTTGGCGTCGAGCTCCGCCGCCACGTCGGCGCCGCCCACGCGGTGCACCGTCACGCCGGCGGCGACCAATGGCGCTTCGAGTTCGCGCAGCGGCTCCTGTCCGGCGCACAGCACCACGGTGTCGCAATCGATCAGCTGGCCGTCCTTGCGCTCCGGGCCATACGTGACGAACAGCCCGTCCGGCCCGATGCGCTCGTAGTTCACCCCGGCGATCATCTCCACACGCTTGTGGTGCAGCGCGGCGCGGTGGATCCAGCCCGTGGTCTTGCCGAGGCCGGCGCCCAGCTTGCCGGGCTTGCGTTGCAGCAGCGTCACCTGTCGCGCCGGCGGCGACGGCTTGGGCGGCACCACGCCGCCGCGCACGGCCGTGGGGTCGGCCACGCCCCACTCGGCTCGCCAGGCGGCCGGATCCACGCTGGTCGAGCCTCCAGGCGGCGTGACCAGGAATTCGGCCACGTCGAAGCCGATGCCGCCGGCGCCGACGATGGCCACTCGCGCACCCACGGGCCGGCCGTGCAGCAGCACATCGGTGTAGCGCAGCACGTTCGCGCCGTCCTGCCCGGGAATCTGCGGGTCGCGCGGCAGCACGCCGGTGGCCAGGATCACGGCGTCGTAGCCCTGGGCGGCCAGCGTGGCGGCGTCGGCCCGCGTGCCCAGGTGCAGGCGCACGCCGGTGCTCTCGATACGGCGGTCGAAGTAGCGCAGCGTCTCGGCGAACTCCTCCTTGCCCGGGATGCGGCAGGCCATGTTGAACTGGCCACCGATGCGGTCGGCCGCCTCGTAAAGGTCCACCGCATGACCGCGCTCGGCCAGCGTGGTGGCGGCGGCCAGCCCGCCCGGCCCGGCGCCCACCACGGCGTAGCGCTTGCGCTGCGGCGTCGGGTGGATCACGAGCGTGGTCTCCTGCCCCGCGCGAGGATTGACCAGGCAGCTGGCGAGCTGGTTCTTGAAGGTGTGGTCCAGGCAGGCCTGGTTGCAGGCGATGCAGGTGTTGATGTCGGCCGCGCGCCCGGCGGCGGCCTTGGCCACGAAGGCCGGGTCGGCCAGCAGCGGGCGCGCCAGGCTGACCAGGTCGGCACAACCATCGGCCAGCACCTGCTCGGCCACCTCGGGGGTGTTGATGCGGTTGCTGGTGACCAGCGGCACGGTGATGCCGGCGGCGCGCAACTCCTGGCGCATGCGCTGCGTGACGCCCGCGAACACCGCCCGCGGCACGCTGGTGGCGATGGTGGGCACACGCGCCTCGTGCCAGCCGATGCCGGTGTTCAGGATCGTCGTGCCCGCGGCGACGACCGCCTTCGCGAGCTGCACCACCTCGGGCCAGCTGCTGCCGTCGGGGATCAGGTCCAGCATCGACAGGCGGTAGATCAGGATGAAGCCCGGACCCACCGCCTCCCGCACACGGGAGACGATCTCCACCGGCAACCGCATGCGGTTGGCGTAGTCGCCGCCCCATTCATCCGTTCGCTGGTTGGTGTGGGTGACGAGGAACTGGTTGATGAAGTAGCCCTCGCTGCCCATGATCTCCACGCCGTCGTAGCCGGCGTCGCGCGCCAGCCTGGCGCAGCGCACGAAGGCGCGGATCTGGCGCTCGATGCCGCGCGCCGACAGCGCGCGCGGCGTGAACGGCGAGATCGGGCTCTTCAGCCGCGACGGCGCCACGCACAGCGGCTGGTAGCCGTAACGCCCGGTGTGCAGGATCTGCAGCGCGATGCGACCGCCTTCGGCATGCACGGCATCCGTCACCACTCGGTGCCGCCGCGCCGCGGCGGGCGTGGCCAGCGTGCCGGCGAAGGGCTTGGCCCAGCCTTCGATGTTGGGCGCGAAGCCGCCGGTCACCATGAGGCCGACGCCGCCACGGGCTCGTTCGGCGAAGTACGCGGCCATGGCCGGGAAGTGCTGCCGGCCGTCCTCCAGGCCGGTGTGCATGCTGCCCATCAGCACGCGGTTGGGCAGGGTCGTGAAGCCGAGGTCCAGCGGGGCCAGCAGGTGGGGGTACGGGGTCGTCATGCCCGCGATGATGACCCGGGGCCCGGAGGCCCGGGATGCTCGCGATCCCGCGGACCCATCAGCTGTTGGGCAGCGTGGAGGACGGCGGGGCGGGCGGCGTGGTGGGCGGCATAACCCGCAGGCCCTGGGCGCGGCGGGCCTGATCGCGCTGCAGCAGCGCCCAATAGAGCTCCAACACCATCTGCACATGCGCCTCGGTCTCCGCGATGGCCGGCAACTGCCGGCCGGCACGGCGAACGCGGCCCTCGCCGGCATTCCAGGCCGCCAGTGCCAGGTCCACCCGGCCAAAGCGTCGCAGCAGGTCGGCCAGCATGCGTGCACCCGTGTGCAGGTTGATCCGCGGATCGCGCAGGCGCTGCGGCGCCGGTGTGCGCCTTTCCTCCGGCGTGGCGTAGTGGTCGCCCGTGGCCGGCATGATCTGCATCAGGCCGACGGCGCCCCTCGGCGAAACGGCCTCGGCGTTGAAGCGAGACTCGACGGCGATCAGTGCTTTGAGCAGCAAACGGTCGACGCCGTGTGCGTCGACCGCCTCGCGCAGCCAGGGCCGCACGGCACGCACCTGCGGCGCGATGTCCAGCCAGGTGAGAAGGCTGGCGGCACGGTCGGTCTTGCCAGGTACCGTGGCGATGTGCGGTGCGCCGAGCAAGGGCTGGTAGCGCCGGTCCACGCGTTCGGAGGCGACGTGCACGATGCCGGCACCGTCGACCCAGGCCCAGAGGCCATCTGGCGCGGCGGCGGCGGGCAGCGCCGTCGCGGCCAGGCACACGCAGGCCGCGGCGCGACGACACGCAGGGACCCAGCCGTCTTCAGGATCAGACATGACGCGATTGTCCGCCGCCACCAGAAGAAACGCCGCACCGGGCCTGAGCCCGGTGCGGCGTTGGTCGCAGATCCGGCGCCCGCGGGCGCCGGTCATCGCGGAACGATCGTCAGTTGCCGCAGCCCATCGCCGCGATGCGGTCGCTCGCCGCCTTCGCCTGGATCAGGCCGAAGCCGAACTGGTCGTCCCGGCCGGCGGTACCCAGGTCCTCGGCACTGTTGTTCAGCGAGGCACGCAGCTGCGCAGCAGTGCAGCTCGGATGCTGGCTCCACACCAGAGCGGCCACCGCGGAGGCGTGCGGCGTGGCCATCGACGTGCCGTTGAACGACGCGTAGTCGGACACCTCCACCGACACCGTGGCCGTCTGGCCCACCTTGGCCAGCAGGGCTGCTGCGTCGTTGCCGTCGGCACCCACGGCCGGAATGGTCTTGGCGCCGCCCAGGTCCATCGCGAGTGCACCCGGCACGTTGTTGTAGACCACAGCGCCGATGCCACCGCTGGCCACGCAGTTGTCCACCTTCAGGCCGAAGGCGATGTTGCCGCGCGAGATCAGGCAGATCTTGCCGGCGGCGCCGGCATCGACGCTCTCACCCAAGCCAAAGTCATACAGCGCGGCAGCCACCGTGCCGGTGGCGGAGCCTGCACCACCGATGACCTCGAAGCCGCTGCCGGCCACGTCCAGCGTGCTGGTCTCGCCCGTGCCCACGGGCACCGTGGACACCACGCCCACGCCAGGCGCTGCGATCTCGACGTCGGCGTTGAACTGCGAGAAGCTGGCATGGGCCTTGGCCGCATCGACGGCGGCCACCGAGATCACCTCGGGAAAGCCAGCGGGGTACGACACCGCGCTCGTGCCGCCGTTGCCCGCGGCAGCAAACATCATCACGCCACGCTTGTCGAGCAACTTGGCGACGATGCCCTGCAACTTGGAGGCGCCCGAGCCACCCAGCGACATGCTGATGACGTTGGCACCGCCATTCTTGTAGCAGGCCCACATGGCCTTGGCCACGGTGGACGCACTGGTGCTGCCCGAGGCGTCGAACACCTTGGCGATGTACAGGTTGATGTTCTTGTTGGGCATCACGCCGACAACGCCGATGCCGTTGCCGCCGACCGCTGCGACCGTGCCGGCCACGTGGGTGCCGTGGGCGCTTTCGTCGCTGTCCCAGGTGCCGGAGGTGGTGAGGTTCTCACCGGCCAGCTTGTTGCCGGCGTGGTCCGGGTGCGTGCCGTCGATGCCGGAGTCGATGATGCAGAGCGTGCGGTTGCCGGCGGCGCCATCACCGACCAGGTTGGCCTGCACCATCGGAATGCCGTATGGCACCGACTCGGCCATCGGGTACATCGGATGGTCGGGCTCGATGAACTCAACGTGGCGGCTGCGCTTGAGCAGCTTGACGGCCGCCGGAGACAGGCGCACCGACAGGGCGTTGAACTCCGACAGGTTCACCAGCACCTTGCCGCCGCGGGAGGCCACCTCGGCACGCCCCTTGGCGAAGGCACCTGCCTTGAACTTGACGATGACACGGCTGTCCTTCTCGGCAGCCAGCGCGGGCGTGGCGGCCAGGCTGCCCATCAGGCCGGCAGCGAAGGCTGCGCACAGCACGCGGATCTTGAACTTGTTCATCAACTCCTGCTCCAGATGGAAATTCGCGAAGCGATGACTGTTGCCGTGGCGCCGTGCGCCGTCAACCCCCTGATCCGGATGGGGGTCAACCCCAGATCGCGCCAGGATTCACGGGCCGTGCGCGCAGCGGCCAGGCGAGGTTTCAGACGTCGACCTCCACCGTGTCGCCATGCAGTTCCATCAGCTCACGCCGCGATGCCGCCTCGCCCTTGCCCATGAGCTTGTGCATGGCCTGCACGGTGGCCTCGAAGCCCAGTGCGCCGAAGGCCACGGGCAGCAGGCGCCGGGTCTCCGGGTTCAGCGTGGTCTCCCACAGCTGCTCGGCGCTCATCTCGCCCAGGCCCTTGAAGCGGCTGATGCTCCACGAGCCTTCGCGCGCGCCCTCCTTGCGCAGCTTGTCCAACGCTGCGGTCAGTTCACCCTCGTCGAGCGCGTAGATCTTGGCCGCCGGCTTGCGGCCACGTGCCGGAGCGTCGACGCGGAACAGCGGCGGCTTGGCCACGAACACATGGCCACGCTCGATCAGCTTGGGGAAGTGGCGGAAGAACAGCGTCAGCAGCAGCACCTGGATGTGCGAACCGTCCACGTCGGCGTCCGACAGGATGCAGACCTTGCCATAACGCAGGCCGGACAGGTCGGGCTCGTCGACCGGGCCATGCGGGTCCACGCCCAGGGCCACGGCGATGTCGTGGATCTCGTTGTTGGCGAACAGCCGGTCGCGCTCCACCTCCCAGGCGTTGAGCACCTTGCCGCGCAGCGGCAGCACCGCCTGTGTCTCCTTGTCGCGGCCCATCTTGGCGCTGCCACCGGCGCTGTCGCCCTCGACCAGGAAGACCTCGTTGTAGGCGATGTCGCGGCTCTCGCAGTCGGTGAGCTTGCCGGGCAGCACGGCCACGCCGGAGCCCTTGCGCTTCTCCACCTTCTGCGCCGCGCGCTGGCGCGTCTGCGCCTGGCGGATCACGAGTTCGGCCAGCTTGCGGCCATGCTCCACGTGCTGGCTCAGCCACAGCTCGAAGGCCGGCCGGACGAAGCCGGAAACCAGGCGCAGTGCGTCGCGGCTGTTCAGCCGCTCCTTGACCTGGCCCTGGAACTGCGGGTCCAGCACCTTGGCGCTGAGCACAAAGCTGGCCCGTGCGAAAACGTCCTCGGGCATCAGCTTCACGCCCTTGGGCAGCAGGGCATGCAGTTCGATGAAGCCCTTGATGGCCTGGAACAGCCCGTCCTTGAGGCCCGACTCGTGGGTGCCGCCGGCCACCGTGGGGATCAGGTTGACGTAGCTCTCGCGCAGCACGGTGCCTTCGTCGGTGAAGGCCACGCACCAGGCCGCGCCCTCGCCTTCGGCGATGTTCTCGGACGTCTCGCGGTCGGCGTACTGCTCGCCGGCGAACAGCGGGATCAGGGGGTCGGCCTGAAGGCCCTGCTGCAGGTAGTCCGACAGGCCGCCCTTGTAGAGCCAGGTCTGGGTCTCGCTGTCCTTGCCGCCGGCCTTCTCCACGGTGAGCGAGACGCTGACGCCGGGCAGTAGCACGGCCTTACTGCGCAGCAGGTGCACCAGCTCACCGCGCGGCAGGTCGGGGCTGTCGAAGTACTTGCCGTCGGGCCAGACGCTCACCCGGGTGCCGTGCCTGCGCTCGCCCGACGTGGCCTTGCGCACCGCCAGGGGCTCGATCACGTCGCCGGCGGCGAAGGCCAGGCTGGCGCACTGGCCGTCACGCCACACCTCCACCTGCAGCCGCTTCGCCAGCGCGTTGGTGACGCTGACGCCCACCCCGTGCAGCCCGCCGCTGAAGCTGTAGGCGCCACCGGCGCCCTTGTCGAACTTGCCGCCGGCGTGCAACCGGGTGAAGACGATCTCCACCACCGGCACCTGCTCCTCCGGGTGCAGGCCAAAGGGGATGCCCCGGCCGTCGTCGTCCACGCTCACCGAGCCGTCGGCGTGCAGCGTGACCCCGATGCGCTGGCCGGTGCCGGCCAGCGCCTCGTCGGCGGCGTTGTCTATGACCTCCTGCACGATGTGCAGGGGGTTGTCGGTGCGCGTGTACATGCCCGGGCGCTGCTTGACGGGCTCGAGGCCCTTGAGCACCCGGATCGAGGCTTCGGCGTAACTGCTGGTCTTGGTGGCCATGGCGGGATTCTAGGAAGCCCGGCCACGGCATTGCCGCAAAGCGTCGTTACATGTCAGGCGCCAGTGCCCTGCTGCGCGTTGATCTTGTCCTGGATGTCGCCCTTGAGCAGCCGGTCGAAGTGCTTGTCGCTCCAGCCGCCGAGCATGCGCTTACCGGCCAGCACCGTGGGCACCCCCTTGGCGCCGCTGAGTTCGAAGGCTTCACGTGCGGTCTGGCTCTTGGCCAGGTCCAGCACCTCGACCTTGAAGCCGCGCTGCTTCAGCCGTGCCACGGCCGCGTCGCAGGTCCGGCAGCGCGGCGCGACGAAGATGGCGTACTGCTCGCGGCCGAGGTCCAGGCCGTCCTTGCGTTCAGCGATCTCCGGCTTCGTCAGTTCGTGCGCCATCTGCGGCAGCACGCCCTTGGGCACCCAGCTCTGCGCCGTCTTGCGCTGGTCGATCAGCTTGCGGAACAGGTCCTCGATGACGCCGGCCTGCGCCGTGGCAGCGCACAGGCCCAGCAGCAGGGGAAGCAGCAAACGGACGCGCATGGCGGTCTCCTCGGGGTTGGCCCGTCCAGTGTAGTCAACCCTGCCACGCGCCCCGATACCGGTCCATGCCCAACCCGCTGACGTCGATCTCGGGCGTGCGCCCGGACACCAGGTCGGCGATCACGCGCCCGGTGCCGCAGGCCATGGTCCAGCCGAGCGTTCCATGGCCGGTGGCCAGCAGCAGGTTGCCGATGGGCGTGGGGCCGACCACCGGCGTGCCATCGGGCGTCATTGGGCGCAGGCCGCACCAGAAGCTGGCCTTGGATACATCGCCGCCGTCAGGAAACAGATCGCTGACCACGTGCTCCAGCGTCGCCCGGCGCGGCTCGCGCAGCGCCTCGCTGTAGCCGGCCAGTTCGGCCGTGCCGCCGACGCGGATGCGATCGCCCAGCCGCGTCACGGCCACCTTGTGCGTCTCGTCCATGATGGTCGACTCCGGCGCTCCAGCCGGGTCGGTGATGGGCACGGTGATCGAGTAGCCCTTGACCGGATAGACCGGGATCCGGATGCCCAGCGGCGCCAGCAGCTTCGGGCTGTGGCTGCCCAGGGCCAACACGAAGCGGTCGGCGCGCAGGTCGCCGGCCGAGGTGCGCACGCGCTCGATGCGGTCGCCGACGCGGTCGATGCCAGTGATCGCGGTGTCGAAGCGGAAGCGCACGCCGAGGCCGCGCGCCATCTCAGCCAGGCGGTTGGTGAAGAGGAAACAGTCGCCGGTCTCGTCCTTGGGCAGCCGCAATGCGCCGACGAACTTGTGCTGCGTGCGCCGCAGCGCAGGTTCCACGGCACAGAAGCCGTCGCGGTCCAGCACCTCGAAGGGCACGCCGTACTGCTTCAGCACCTCGACGTCACCGCCGATGCCGTCGAGCTGTTTCTGCGTGCGGAACAACTGCAGCGTGCCCTGGGCACGGTCGTCGTAGGCGATGCCGGTTTCGGCGCGCAGCGCCTTGAGCACGTCCCGGCTGTACTCGGCCAGGGGCACCATGCGGCTCTTGTTCAGCGCATAGGCCCTGGCCGTGCAGTTGTCCAGCATCATGGCGCCCCAGCGCCACATCGCCGGGTCCAGCAGGGGCCAGATCACCAGCGGGCTGTGCTGCATCAGCATCCACTTGATGGCCTTGACCGGCACGCCGGGGCCGGCCCAGGGGGCGGAGTAGCCTGGCGAGACCTCGCCCGCGTTGGCGAAGCTGGTCTCCAGCGCCGGGCCGGCCTGGCGGTCGACCACCTCGACCTCGTGACCCGCACGGGCCAGGAAATACGCCGCGCTGACGCCGATCACGCCACCACCCAGGACCAGGACCTTCATGTCGCCCCCACCGTTGCTGGCGCTGCATTCTGGGCCGGGCGCCGCCGACGCCGACGCGCGATTTCCGAGACAATGCCCGAATGAATCCCGCCCAAGCCGCCCCGCGGCTGTCAATGTCTCAGGTGCTGCTCTGTGGAGCCGCCATCGTCACGCTGAGCATGGGCATCCGCCACGGCTTCGGCCTGTGGCTGCAGCCGATCACGCTGGAGCGCGGCTGGACGCGCGAGACCTTCGCCTTCGCGCTGGCGGTGCAGAACCTGGCCTGGGGCCTGGCCGGGCCGGTGGCCGGCGGCCTGGCCGACCGATTCGGCGCCTTCCGCGTGCTGCTGGTGGGTTCGGTGCTGTACGCCGCCGGGCTGGTGCTGATGGCGCTGTCCACCTCCGGCCTGGCCTTCACCGGCAGCGCCGGCCTGCTGCTGGGCATGGCGCAGTCGGGCACCACCTACGCCGTCATCTACGGCGTCATCGCCCGCCAGGTGGCGCCGGAGAAGCGGTCCTGGGCGATGGGCGTGGCCGCGGCCGCCGGCTCCTTCGGCCAGTTCCTGATGGTGCCGGTGGAGAGCTGGCTGATCAGCGCCTGGGGCTGGCAGTCGGCGCTGATCATCCTGGGCTGCGTGGCGCTGGCGATCATGCCGCTGGCCTTCGGCCTGAAGGAGCCGGCCGTGCCGGCGACCGCCGCGCAGCACCGCCAAAGCGTGGGCAGCGCACTGCGCGAGGCCTTCGGCTACCGCAGCTTCCAGTTGCTGATGGCCGGTTACTTCGTCTGCGGCTTCCAGGTGGTGTTCATCGGCGTGCACCTGCCCAGCTACCTGAAGGACGAGGGCATGAACCCGGGCGTGGCCACCACCGCGCTGGCGCTCATCGGCCTGTTCAACGTCTTCGGGACCTACGGCGCCGGTGTGCTGGGCCAGCGCTTCGCCAAACGCCACCTGCTGTCGACGATCTACGCCCTGCGCTCGGTGGCCATCGTGGTCTTCCTCTCGGTGCCCCACAGCCCGATGGCGGTGTACGTGTTCGCCGCCACGATGGGCGTGCTGTGGCTGTCCACCGTGCCACCCACCAACGCCGTCATCGCGCAGATCTTCGGCGTGCAGTACATGTCGATGCTGGGCGGCTTCGTGTTCCTGTCGCACCAGGTCGGCAGCTTCCTGGGCGTGTGGGCCGGCGGCCTGCTCTACGACGCCACCGGCAGTTACGACATCGTCTGGTGGATCGCGGTGGCGCTGGGCGTCTTCGCGGCGCTGGTCAACCTGCCGGTGCGCGAGACACCGATCGCGCGGCCGGCCCTGCAACCGGCATGAAGCCCGCAGCACGCCTGTCGATCTGGGCCCTGGCGCTGGCTGCGCTGGCGGCCGTGTTCCTAGCCTGGCGCAGCCCGCACTTGGTGGTGGACCTCGCGGCCTACGTGGCGGCCTGCTTCTGATGCCGGCGCCCTCCGACTGGGTGCAGCGCTGGGCACCGTTGATCGCCCCCGGCGGCTCGGTGCTGGATCTGGCCTGCGGCAGCGGCCGCCATGTGCGCTGGCTGGCAGCGCAGGGGTTTCGCGTCACCGGCGTGGACCAGGCTGCCGAGGCACTGGCCCCGCTGCGTGAGGTGGCCGAGGTGATGGTGACCGACCTCGAAGCCGAAGGGCCCTGGCCATTGGCCGGTCGCCGCTTCGACGCCGTGGTGGTGACGAACTACCTGTGGCGCCCGCGCTTCGCCGACGTGCTGTCGCTGCTGGCGGACGACGGCGTGCTGATCTACGAGACCTTCGCCGCCGGCAACGAGGCCCTGGGGCGCCCGGCCCGGCCCGACTTCCTGCTCCAGCGTGGGGAACTCCTGCAGCGCTGCGCCGGTCTGCGCGTGGTGGCGTACGAGGACGGCCGCCTCGAGAACCCGCCGCGCTGCGTGCAGCGCATCGCCGCGCTGGGGCCGCAGGCCCGCCCGGATAGAATCATCGGCCTGTAGAAAGGCCCAAGGAAGGCCCATGAACCCCATCATTGGCAGCATCGTCGCCCTGGTGACGCCGATGCACGAGGACGGCAGCGTCGACTACGACGGCCTGCGCGCCCTGATCGACTGGCACATCGCCGAAGGCACGGACTGCATCGGTGTCGTCGGCACCACCGGCGAATCGCCCACGGTCACCGTGGACGAGCACTGCGAGATCATCAAGGTCGCGGTGCAGCACGCCGCTGGCCGCGTGCCCATCATGGCCGGCTGCGGCGCCAACGCCACGGCCGAGGCCATCGAGCTGTCGCGCTACGCCAAGGCCGTGGGGGCGGACTGCACGCTGCAGGTCGTGCCCTACTACAACAAGCCGTCGCAGGAAGGCATCTACCGGCACTTCAAGGCCATTGCCGAGGCGGTGGACCTGCCGCACGTGCTGTACAACGTTCCCGGCCGCACCGTGGCCGACGTGCAGCACGACACCGTGATCCGCCTGGCCCAGGTGCCAGGCATCGTCGGCATCAAGGAAGCGACCGGCAACATCGAGCGCGCCGCCTGGCTGATCAAGCACGCGCCCAAGGGCTTCTCCATCTACTCCGGCGACGACGGCACGGCCGTGGCGCTGATGCTGCTGGGCGGCCATGGCAACGTCAGCGTGACGGCGAACGTGGCGCCCCGCCTGATGCACGAACTGTGCATCGCGGCCATCGAAGGTGACGCCCGCAAGGCCACGTCGCTGCACATGCGGCTGCTGTCGCTGCACCGCGAGCTGTTCTGCGAACCCAGTCCGGCCCCGGCCAAATGGGCGCTGTCGCGCCTGGGCCGCTGCCGACCCGACGTCCGCCTGCCCATCACCCCGCTGACCGACGCCGGCCAGCAGCGCGTGGACGCGGCGCTGCGCGACGCCGGGCTGTTGTGATCCGCCGTTCGGCGCGGCTCGTCCCGACACACCTGCAGCGGGCGTCCGAACCGACCGCTGTCCCCGGCCCCGGCCGGCACCTTCCGAGATCCTTCGTGCGCACCCTGACCGTCTCCACGCTTGCCTTCGCCGCCGCACTGGCCGGCTGCTCCAGCGGCTTCCTCTCCGGCGAGAAAGTCGACTACCGCTCCGGTGCGCGCCAGACCACGGGCCTGGAGGTGCCGCCCGACCTCACGCAGCTGGCACGCGAAGGCCGCTACCAGGCGCCCGGTGCGGTGGTCAGCGCCGCGGGCAGCAACACCACGGCACCTGCCGCGGCTGCCACCACGTCCAGCGTGGCGCCCGCAGCCGTCGGCGGCATCCGCATGCTGCGCGACGGCGACCTGCGCTGGCTGCAGATTCCCATGCCGCCGGAGCAGGTGTGGCCCCAGTTGCGCCAGTTCTGGCTGGACAGCGGGTTCACGCTGGAAGTGGACGACGCCGCGGCCGGCATCCTGGAGACGTCCTGGGCCGAAAACCGTGTCAAGCTGCCGCAGGACGGCGTGCGGCGCCTGCTCGGCGGCGTGCTGGACGGCCTGTTCGACAGCGGGGAACGAGATCGCTTCCGCGCACGCCTGGAGCGCACGCCCACCGGCAGTGAGGTCTACATCAGCCACCGCGGCGCCCAGCAGGTGGTCAGCGGTGCGCAGCGCGACGAGGTGCGCTGGTCATTGCGGCCCAGCGATCCCCAACTCGAGGCCGAGTTCCTCAGCCGGCTGATGGTGCGCCTGGGCAGCAGCACCGAGCAGGCCCAGGCCGCTACCCAGTCGCCGGCGGCGGACCCTGCCGCGACCGCAAGGGCGCGGCTGCTGAGCGGTGCGCCGACGCCGTCGCTCGAGGTCGACGACGGTTTCGAACGCGCCTGGCGACGGGTCGGGCTGGCGCTGGACCGCAGCGGCTTCACCGTCGAGGACCGCAACCGCAGCGACGGGGTCTACTTCGTGCGCTACGTCGACACCCAGGCGCCCGACGAACGCGGCTTCTTCGGACGCCTGTTCGGGGCCGACGAGGCCCGCGAGGCCCAGCGCTACCGGATCGCCCTGCTCGGTGGCACGGCCGCCACCGGCGAGCGCACCGTCGTGGCGGTGCAGACCGCCGAAGGCGCGGCGATCACGGCGCCGGTCGGGCAACGCATCGCCGACGTGCTGCTGCGCGCGCTGCGCTGACCGCGCGCCGGCTGGAAGCCTGAAAACACGAAGGCCGACCGGGTGACCGGTCGGCCTTCGTCACTTTGGGCCCGGCGCGGGCGCCGTGCCAACCGCGTACTGCGGCTTACTGCGAGGCGGCCGAGGCAGCCGGCTCGGCGGCCACCACCGCCGAGGAGGTCTCGGCGGAAGACGCCGGCTCGGCAGCCGGGGCCGGCGCGGGGGCCGGTGCCGGCTCGGCAGCCGGCGCGGGCGCCGGGGCCGGGGCCGGTTCTTCGGTCTTGCCACAGGCCACGAGGCCGGCGGCAGCGATCAGCGAGGCGATCAGGAGCGACTTGGTCATTTCTATCCTTGTGGATATGTCATGTGATGGACCGTGGATCACGCCTGGGCAAGGCGCACCTGCCCGGGTCAGCGGTGCACCAGGACGGTTCCAGGCCCGGTCGCACGGGCGCAGATTCTAGGCATTCCCAGGGAAATCCCTAGAGTCCCAGCGGGCGAACGGGCCAGCTGACCACCGACCGTTGCAGCCACGCATCGATCCGGTCGCGCGCCGCCGCCGCCACGGCCGCATTCTTTTGCGCCCGGCCTTTCGGTGGCACCGCGGGCGGGTCGGTCGCCAGGGCCTCCAGCACCGTCGGGCCGTCGTCCAGCAGCAGCGTTTCCAGGCCATCGGGCGGACGCTGCTCGGGGCAGCGTGGTTCGATCGCGTGGCTCCAGGACGGGCGCCATTGCGTGAAGCGCGGGTGCAGGCGCTCCATGCGGTCGAAGTGCTCGGCCAGCAGCACCAGGCGCCGGCCCGGGCGGCGCAGCCAGCCGGCCAGGGCCGTCAGCAACGCCGGATCGTCCAGCGGCCAGCCGGCGAAGTCACGGTCCACGCACAGCAGCGAGCGCGTGCCGCGCGCGAGTGCGGCGTCGACGGTCTTCAGCACGGCCTGCTGGAAGCCCGCACTGCTGTCGAAGTCGAAAGTCTCCATCAACCGCCATCTTCCTCGTGCAGCCAGCCGTCGTCCAGCCAGTCGTCGACGATGGCAGCCGCTTCACCGCTGAGCCTGGCGCGGTCGGCGGCTGACAGACGCCGCGCGTCCGCGAGTTGCCGCAGCAGCCGGGCATCGCGCCCGGCGGCGCGCCAGGACTCGCCGTTGACGAACACGTGGCGGTCGTCGTAGAGCATGCGCGTGCGCGCATCAAGGCGCAGCGCGCCGTGCCCTGCCGGTGTCCGCGCCGGAGGATCGAACCACACGCCCGGCTTGGGCTCGCTGAGCACCTCCCCCAGCGCTCTCGGCAGTGCGTTGGCACCGCCGAATGCCGCAGCCAGGGCGTTGGATGCGAACGCCGGGTACCCGGGCGGGATGCGGCCCGGGTCGGCCACGGCCGCTTGCCCGCGGTCGGCATAGATCGGGTCCGGGCCGTCGGCGTCGGCCACCGCATCGGCCAGCCGCAGCAGCAGTTCCCGCGCCAGTTCGCGCCGGTGCGGGGTGCGGAAGCCCACCGACGCCGTCATGCAATCGCCGCCCACGGCGGTGCCGTCGTGGCCCCACATCGGCGGCAGGTAGAGCATGTCACCGGGCTCCAGCACCCATTCCTGCGTCGGTGCGAAGTGCTGCAGGATGCGCAGCGGCAGGCCGTCGACGAAGGTGCGGTCGCCGGGCGGCGCCACCCGCCAGCGGCGCCGGCCGTGCAACTGGATCAGGAAGACGTCGTAGGCGTCGACGTGCGGGCCGACCCCGCCGCCGTCGCTGGCCCAGGAGACCATCAGGTCGTCCAGCCGCGCATGCGGCACGAAGGCGAACGGTGCCAGCATGGCGTGCGCGGCAGGCGTGTGCAGGTCCAGGCCCTGCACCAGCAGCGTCCAGCCCGGCTGCTGCAGTGGCGGCAGGGCTCGGCGGGGCAAGGGGCCGCGCCGCAACGACCAGGTCTGGCCCATGCGGCGCACCAGGCGCGACTCGATGCCGTCCTGCGCCGCCAGCGCGAACAGCGCGGGGCGGGACAGCGGCGGCGTCACGCCGGGCCAGGCCTGGCGCACCAGCAGGGGCTGCTTCTGCCAGTGCCGGCGCATGAACTGCGCCGGGCTCAGGCCGCCGAGCAGCGCGGTCGGGGCTTGGATGTCCATCCGAGGATTCTCCGGCATGGGAAAATCGCGCATGCTGATCGCACCCCCTTGCGTCGTCACCCTGACCTGGACCCTGACCGACGCGCAGAACCGCCCCATCGACGCCCTCGACACGCCCACCGAGTTCCTCTTCGGCGGCAGTGACCTGCTCGCCGGCATCGAGGACGCCCTGGCCGGCCAGGCAGCCGGCTTCGAGACCCGCGTTCAACTGGAGCCCGAGCAGGCCTTCGGCGACTACCACCCGGAGCTGGTCTGCTTCGAGCCGCGCAGCCTGTTCCCGGACGAACTGGAGGTGGGCCTGGCCTTCGAGGGCCTGCCGCCGGGCCACCAGAGCGCCGACATGCCGGCCGACGCGATCTACGTGGTCACCGAGATCTACCCCGAGCACGTAGTGCTCGACGGCAACCACCCGCTGGCCGGCATGGCGCTGCGCATCGCGCTGAAGGTGGTGGACGTGCGCGCCGCCACCGACGAGGAAGCCGAGGCCGGCACCGTGGGTGCAGCGGCGGTGAGCGTGCTGCGCGGGCGGGACGGCGACGCGCCGCTGCACTGAGGTCCCGGCGGCGGGGCGCCGATGCGTGCCCGCCCGACGCTCAGGCCGGCGATCTGGGCCGGCTGCGTGAACCGGGCCTGGCCTTGGCCGCGACACGCTTGGATGTGGCCGTCGTGGTCCCGGTCTTCCTGGCCGCCCCCTTCTTGGCTGGTGCCTTCTTGCCGGGCCCTGCCTTGGCGGCCACCGTCTTGGCCGCCACGCTCTTGGCGGGGGCCTTCTTGGCCGGTACCGCCTTGGCGGCCACCTTCTTGGCAGCCGCTTTCTTGACCGGAGTCTTCTTGCCCGGTACGGCCTTGGCAGCCACCTTCTTGGCAGGCACCTTCTTGGCGGCAGCACGCTTGGCCACGACCGGCGCCACAGGCGCGGCCGGTGCAGGGCTCGGCGTGGGCAAGGCCTCCTCGTGCGGCGGTTCATCCGCCCCTTCCACGTACCCTGGCGCGGCACTGCGGCCGGACCGGGTGACCGCTTCCCGCAGGGCCATGGCCTGCGCCAACGAGATCTGCGGGTAGGCCACGGGCCGGCCCGTGGCGTCGAAGGTGGCGGTGCGGATGTCGCCCCGGTTGCCGCCCGCACGGTACGACACGTGCACCCAGCGCGCGCTGCGGTTGGCCTCGTAGATGATCTGGTCGAACGGCAGCCCGAGCCGGATCGCGAGCTTGAACACCTCGACCACCGGCACCCCCGGGCACTGGATGTCGGCGGCCTCCCCGCGCAGGTGCTGGCTGCTCGTGGCACCGCGCAGCCGTCGGTTCAGCGCTGGCCCACGGTAGCCGGAGTTGACCTTCACCGACTGGCCCAGCGCCTGACGCAGCGGTTCCAGC
The DNA here is from genome assembly GCF_004016515.1 of Rubrivivax albus. Lineage (GTDB taxonomy): Bacteria > Pseudomonadota > Gammaproteobacteria > Burkholderiales > Burkholderiaceae_C > Rubrivivax > Rubrivivax albus. The sequence continues at coordinate 347,909 of NZ_SACT01000004.1, read as the reverse complement.
ACGTTCTGGCACAGGGCGCGCAGGGCCTCCACCTCGGCGCCGGCGGGCTGGTTGGGGATGCCCTCGGCCTTGGCAGTGTCGGAGTGCGACAACTCGGCCAGCGTGAAGTGGTCGGACAGGTGCATGGCAACGCCTCCGTCATCGCGGTGGGCCGGCACATGCCGGCGAAGGCGTTGTAGCAGGGCGCCGCGCGTCTGGCGATCCCGCCAACACGTCAGGTGGCGTGCGTCAGGCGGTGCCGGTGGAGCCGAAGCCGCCGTCGCCACGCTGCGACGCACCGAAGGACTCGACGACGCGGAACGCCGCCTGCACCACCGGCACGATCACCATCTGCGCGATGCGCTCCATCGGCTGCACCGTGAACGCCTCACGCCCCCGGTTCCAGCAGCTCACCATCAGCGGGCCCTGGTAGTCGCTGTCGATCAGGCCCACCAGGTTGCCCAGCACGATGCCGTGCTTGTGGCCCAGGCCGGAACGCGGCAGCAGCATCGCCGCCAGGCCGGGATCGCCGATGTGGATGGACAGGCCGGTGGGGATCAGCGCGCTGTCCCGCGGCGCCAGCACCAGCGGCGCGTCGAGTGCGGCACGCAGGTCCAGGCCGGCGCTGCCGGGCGTGGCGTAGGCCGGCAGCACGTCGGCCAGCCGGGGGTCGAGGATTTTCAGGTCGATGGTAGTCATGCGGGACCCGGTGTGGCCGCCAGCCGCTCGGCGATCTCCTGCACCAGCCGGCGCGCCAGGGTCAGCTTGGGGCCGTGGGGCAGTTCACGCTCGCCGCGGGCATCCACCAGCAGCAGGGTGTTGTGGTCCTGGCCGAAGGTGGCGGGCCCCAGGTTGCCCACCACCAGCGGCACGTTCTTGCGCACCAGCTTCTCGCGCGCGTGCCGGGCCAGGTCCTGGCTCTCGGCGGCAAAGCCCACGCACCACGGGCGCCGGCCGGCGGGCAGCGCGGCCACGCTGGCCAGGATGTCGGGGTTCTCGGTGAGCTCGAAGGTGGGGGCCACCTTCTTGCCGTCCTTCTTGATCTTGTGCGCGTTCTCCGCCGCCGGGCGCCAGTCGGCCACCGCCGCGGTGGCGATGAAGACGTCGTGCCCATCGGCCGCGGGCAGCACCGCGTCGAACATCTGGCGCGCACTCTGCACGTCGATGCGCGCCACGTGCCGCGGCGTGGGCAGGTGAACCGGCCCGGCCACCAGCGTGACCTGCGCCCCGGCCTCCTGCGCGGCACGCGCGATGGCGAAGCCCATCTTGCCGCTGGAGAGGTTGGTGATGCCGCGCACCGGGTCGATGGCCTCGAAGGTGGGGCCGGCGGTGATCAGCACACGCCGGCCGGCCAGCAGCTTGGGCTGGAAGTGCGCGATCAGCTCGTCGCACAGCGCCTCGGGCTCGAGCATGCGGCCGTCGCCGATCTCGCCGCAGGCCTGGTCGCCAGCGTCGGGGCCGAGCACGATGGCGCCGTCGGCGCGCAGTTGCGCCACGTTGCGCTGCGTGGCCGGGTGGGCCCACATCTCGCGATTCATGGCCGGGGCCACCAGCAGCGGCACGCGCTGCTCGTGCGACTGCGGCCGCGCCAGGCACAGCAGCGCCAGCAAGTCGTCGGCCCGGCCCTGCACCAGCTTGGCGATGAAGTCGGCGCTGGCGGGCGCGATCAGGATGGCGTCGGCCTGGCGCGACAGGTTGATGTGCGCCATGTTGTTGTCGGCGCGGGCATCCCACTGGTCGGTGTAGACCGGATGGTTGCTCAGCGCCTGCATCGTCACCGGCGTGATGAAGCGGCAGGCCGCTTCGGTCATCACCACCTGCACGCTGGCCCCGGCCTTGACCAGCAGCCGCACCAGCTCCGCGGCCTTGTAGCAGGCCACGCCACCGGACAGGCCGAGCAAGATGCGCCTGCCATGCAGGTCGGGGGCAGCGGGGGCGTTCGACATGGGGGCGCACTCTAGCACCGGCCCTGGCCTAAGCTCGGGCGCATTCCCACACTTGGAAAGGCCGTCCTGCCGCATGCCCGATCTCGATCCGCTGCTCTCGTCCCTCGTGGCCTGGGGCCCGCCGCTGGCCTCCGCCGCCGTCGCCGCCGTGCTGGCATCGCTGGTCTTCGCGCTCGGCGCGCGCCTGGTGGGCCGCGCCACGGCCGGGCTGCCGGCGGCTGCCGCAGTGGCGCGCGCCATCCGCGCGCCGGCACGGCTGCTGCTGCCGCTGCTGGCGGTGGTGGTGGTCTGGCATGGCACGGCGGACGACCTCGCCGGCCGCACCATGGTGCTGCGGCTGACCACGATGGCCTGGATCGCCGCGCTGACCTGGTTGCTGGTGCGTGCCGTGGGCGGCTATGGGCAGGCGGTGATCGACGCCCACCCCGTGTCGGTGGCCGACAACCTGCAGGCGCGCCGGGTGCACACACAGACCCGCGTGCTGGTGCGCACCGTGGGCAGCGTGCTGTGGCTGGCGGGCGTGGCGCTGATGCTGATGACCATCCCCGGCGTGCGCCAGGTCGGCGCCAGCCTGCTGGCCTCGGCCGGCGTCATCGGCCTGATCGCCGGTTTCGCGGCGCGGCCGGTGCTGGGCAACATGATCGCCGGGCTGCAGATCGGCCTGACGCAGCCGATCCGCATCGACGACGTGGTCATCGTCGAGGGCGAGTGGGGCGTCATCGAGGAGATCGGCTCGGCCTACGTGGTGGTGCGCATCTGGGACGACCGGCGGCTGGTGGTGCCGCTGCAGTACTGGGTGGAGAAGCCGTTCCAGAACTGGACGCGCAAGAGCGCACAGCTCACCGGCTCGGTGACGCTGTGGGTGGACTACCGCATGCCGCTGGCGCCGCTGCGCGAGCATCTGCGCCTGGCCTGCGAGGCCTGCGAACACTGGGACGGCCGGCTGGCCCTGCTGCAGGTGGTGGAGGCCGGCGAGCGCGCGATGCAGGTGCGCGCGCTGGTCACGGCCGCCGACGCCGGCAAGGCCTGGGACCTGCGCTGCCACGTGCGCGAATGGCTGGTGGACTACGTGCAGCGCGAGTTTCCGGCCTACCTGCCGCGGCTGCGGGTCGACACGGAAGCCGACGGCGCCGAAGCGAAACCGGCGGTCAAACCACCCCGTGACACTTCTTGAACTTCTTGCCGCTGCCGCAGAAGCAGGGATCGTTGCGCCCCGGCAGGGCGTCGACACGCCGCGGCGCGGTGCGGGGTGCATTCTCGACCCACCACAGACGCAGGTCCTGCGCGGCGTAGCAGGCGTCGTCGACGAGTTGCTCGCGCGACGGCGGTTCCTTGTAGTGCTCGGCGGTCCAGGCGGCCAGACCTTCATCGTCCAGCAGCAGTGCGCCCAGCGGGCCGAGCATGGCCTCGACCGTCTCCGGGTCCGCAGCAGCGGGCCAACCGAACTGCGGGTCCTCGGCCACGCCGACGAAACCGCGCGCCCAGTCGATGCCCAGCGGGATGTCGGCCTCGTCGTCCGGGGCCAGCAGCAGCGGCGAGAGCTGCAGCCGGTCCGGGTCCTCCCACAGCAGGTCGGGGTCGAGCTGCGAGCGCAGCGCGCGCCAGCGGGCGTCCAGCGCCGCCGTCGCCTGCGCCACGTCCTGCGGGTCGCCGAAGGCGCGCTCCCAGTTGTCGCCCACCAGCGCCGTCATCACGTTGCCCGGCCCTTCGGGCACGGACGGGCCGCACAGCAGCGCGGCAAAGGCGCCGTCCAGCCACTCGGCGTTGATGGCCGGCTCGAAGCCCGACAGACGGTCGGCCACCGTCTGCAGCGCGTCGAGCTCAGTCTCGGTGCTGTCGCGGCGCAGCTTCATCGGCGGATCTTCGGCGGGTTGGGGTGCAGGCGGGCCATGGTGTGACTGTCGACGAAGACGCCGTCGCGCAAGGCATAAGCCTTGTGCGTGCCCTCGACCTCGAAGCCGAAGCGGCGGTACAGCGCGATGGCACGCACGTTGTCGGTGTAGACGCCGAGCTCGATCCGCAGGATGTGTGCCCAGCGGTCGGCGTAATCGCACAGCGCCTGCATCAGCGCCGTGCCCACGCCCTGCCCCTGCGCGTCTGGCCGCACCGAGATCCCGATCATCGCCACGTGGCGGCGGCGCACGTGTGCGCCCACCGGGTGCAGGCCGGCGCTGCCGACGAGGTCGCCGTCGCGCTCGGCCACCAGCGACAGTTCGGCGCCGCCGTTGTCGCAGCCCTCCAGGCGCTGGCGCCACTGTGCTTCGCTGGGGAACGGCAGCTGCATCAGGCCGCCGTAGACCTGCGGGTCGGCCATCAGTGCCACGAAAGCCGGCGCGTCGTCCGGCGTCGCGCGCCGCAGCGTCACTGCCGGCCGACCGCGTTTCACAACCGTTCGCCCACCCAGCCGGCCACCGAGGCCAGCGCCTGGGGCAGCGCCGCCGCATCGGTGCCGCCGGCCATCGCCATGTCGGGCTTGCCGCCGCCCTTGCCGCCCACCTGCTGGGCAACGAAGTTCACCAGCTCACCGGCCTTGACCTTGCCGGTCTGGTCGGCCGTGACACCGGCGGCCAGCTGCACCTTGCTACCGTCCACCGCGGCGAGCACAATGGCGGCGGACTTCAGCTTGTTCTTCAGCTGGTCCATGGTCGCGCGCAGGGCCTTGGCGTCGGCACCTTCCAGGCGTGCGGCGAGCACCTTCAGCCCCTTGACGTCCACCGCCTGCGCCAGCAGCTCGTCGCCCTGGGCCGACGCCAGCCTGCTCTTCAGCGCCGCGACTTCCTTCTCCAGCGCACGCAACTGCTCCATCACCGCGGTCACGCGGCCCGGCACCTCGGCCGGCGCCGCCTTCAGCAGCGCCGCCACCTGGCCCAGGTGCTTCTCGGTCTCGCCGATGTAGGCCAGCGCGTTGTCGCCGGTCACGGCCTCCACGCGCCGGATGCCCGCGGCCACGCCGCTTTCGGCGACGATCTTGAACAGGCCGATGTCGCCGGTGCGCGCCACGTGCGTGCCGCCGCACAACTCGCGACTGCTGCCGATGTCGAGCACGCGCACCTCGTCGCCGTACTTCTCGCCGAAGAGCATCATCGCGCCGCTCTTCTGCGCCTCGTCGATGGGCATGACGCGGGCCTGCGTGGCCACGTTGGCCAGGATCTCGGCGTTGACGAGGGCCTCGATCTGCGCAACTTCGGCGTCCGTCACCGGTGCGTTGTGCGCGAAATCGAAGCGCGTGCGCTCGGCATTCACCAGTGAGCCCTTCTGCTGCACATGGCCACCCAGCACCTCGCGCAGCGCCTTGTGCATCAGGTGGGTGACGCTGTGGTTGCGCATGGTCTTCGCACGCTGCACCGCGTCGACCCGGGCGACGAAGACGTCACCCAGCTCCACCGTGCCCTCGACGATGCGGCCCTGGTGGCCATGCACCGCGGCCTGGATCTTGACCGTGTCCTCCACCACCACGCGCGAGCGCGTGTTGCGCAGTTCGCCCACGTCGCCGACCTGGCCGCCGCTCTCGGCATAGAACGGCGTGTGGTCGAGCACGATGACCACGTCGGTGCCCGGCTCGGCCTTCGTGACCGGCGTCCCGTCCACGTACAGCGCCGTGACCTTGCTGTGCTCGCACACCAGGTGCTCGTAGCCGTGGAAGGCGGTGTCGTCGCCACTGTAGCTCAGGCCGGCGGCCATCTTGAACTTGGCCGAGGCACGCGCCTGCTCGCGCTGGCGGTTCATCGCCGCCTGGAAGCCGGCGTCGTCCACCTTCACGCCGCGCTCGCGGCAGACGTCGGCCGTCAGGTCCAGCGGGAAGCCGAAGGTGTCGTGCAGCTTGAAGGCGGTCTCGCCGTCGATGACGGTGGCGCCCTTGGCCAGCGCCGCTTCCAGGATCTCCATGCCATGGGCGATGGTCTGGAAGAAGCGCTCCTCCTCGACCTTCAGCACCTCGGTCACGCGCACGGCGTCGCGGCGCAGTTCGGGGTAGGCGTCGCCCATCTCGGCGGCCAGCGGGGCCACCAGGGTGTGGAAGAAGGGCTTGCGCGCGCCGAGCTTGTAGCCGTGGCGGATGGCGCGGCGGGCGATGCGTCGCAGCACGTAGCCGCGGCCCTCGTTGCCCGGGATCACGCCGTCGGTGACGGTGAAGGCGCAGGCGCGGATGTGGTCGGCGATGACCTTCAGGCTGGGCGTCTGCAGGTCGATCTTCGGGTCGCCGCCGGAGGTCGCCACGGCGTCGCGCGTGGCCGCCAGCAGGTTGGCGAAGAGGTCGATCTGGTAGTTGCTGTGCACGTGCTGCAGCACCGCCGCCAGACGCTCCAGGCCCATGCCGGTGTCCACGCTGGGCTTGGGCAGCCGGTGCATGGTGCCGTCTTCGGTGCGGTTGAACTGCATGAAGACGTTGTTCCAGATCTCGATGTAGCGGTCGCCGTCCTCGTCCGGGCTGCCCGGCGGGCCGCCGGCCACGTCGGGGCCGTGGTCGTAGAAGATCTCGCTGCACGGGCCGCAGGGCCCGGTGTCGCCCATCATCCAGAAGTTGTCGGACATGTAGCGGCCGCCCTTGTTGTCGCCGATGCGCACGATGCGCTCGGCGGGCAAGCCGATGACCTTGTGCCAGATGTCGTAGGCCTCGTCGTCCTCGGCATAGACCGTGGCCCAGAGCTTCTCCGGCGGCAGCTTGAAGTGCTCGGTCAGCAGTTCCCAGGCGTACTTGATGGCGTCGTGCTTGAAGTAGTCGCCGAAGCTGAAGTTGCCCAGCATCTCGAAGAAGGTGTGGTGGCGCGCCGTGTAGCCCACGTTCTCGAGGTCGTTGTGCTTGCCGCCGGCGCGGATGCACTTCTGGCTGGTGGCCGCGCGCGTGTAAGGGCGCTTGTCGAAGCCCAGGAACACGTCCTTGAACTGGTTCATGCCGGCGTTGGTGAACAGCAGCGTCGGGTCGTCGCCCGGCACCACCGGCGAGCTGGCCACGACCTGGTGGCCCTTCGACGCAAAGAAGTTCAGGAAGGTCGAGCGGATATCGGCGGCTTTCATGATGCGAATTCTAGGGTTTGCGCGTGGTTCAGAATGGGAGGCAGGAGGTTCCGTCGATGGCAGACAACACCCGTTCAATCGGCTTCATCGCCGCCCTGGTCATCGCCGCCGGCCTGGCCGCCGGCGGCTGGGGCGTGGGCCAGGGGCTGGAGCGCTTCCGCGCCGCCGACCGCTCGGTCACCGTCAAGGGCCTGGCGGAGAAGGACGTCGAGGCCGACTACGCCGTCTGGCCGCTGGGCTTCCGGCGCGCCGGCACCGATTTCGGCGCCGTGCAGCGCCAACTGGCCGAGGACCGCGACCGCGTCGTCGCCTTCCTGAAGGCCCAGGGCTTTGGCGACGCCGAAATCGAGGTGCGTCCACTGCAGGTGCAGGACCTGTGGGCGCGCGAGTACGGCGGCAACAACCAGCCGCTGCGCTTCCAGGGCACGGGGCAGGTGCTGGTGCAGTCGGCCAAGCCCACGGCGGTGGAGGCCGCCGCGCTGGCGGTGGACCCGCTGATCCAGGCCGGCGTGCAGCTCTCGGGCGGCAACGACGGCCCGGCCGGGCCGAGGTACCAGCTGCGCGGCTTCAACGAGGTCAAGGCGCCGCTGCTGGCCGAGGCCACGCGCAACGCGCGCGAGCAGGCCGACAAGTTCGCCGCCGAGGCCGGCGCGCAGCTGGGCAAGCTGCGCGCGGCCAACCAGGGCGTGATCCAGATCGGCAGCGCCAGCGGCGAGGGCTACGACGACGGCAGCGCGCGCGTCAAGCGCCTGCGCGTCGTCAGCACCTTCACCTACGCGCTAGAGTGACCCGAACACTGCAAGGAGACCCGCGATGGACATGTCCACCTCCCCCCTGGCCACGCTGAACGACCCCACGCTGCTGAAGACCGACGCGCTGATCGGCGGCGAATGGGTGGCCGGCAGCGCGCGCTTCGACGTGCACGACCCTGCCACCGGCCTGAAGCTGGCCGACGTGGCGTTGCTGGGTGCGGCCGACACCGAGGCCGCCATCGCCGCCGCCGACCGCGCCTGGCCGCTGTGGCGCGCCAAGACCGCCAAGGAGCGCGCCGCGGTGATGATGAAGTGGTTCGGCCTGCTGCACCAGCACGCCGACGACCTGGCGCGCATCATGACCGCCGAGCAGGGCAAGCCGCTGGCGGAGGCCAGGGGCGAGGTGACGTACGGCGCCAGCTTCATCGAGTGGTTCGCGGAAGAAGCCCGCCGCATCTACGGCGAGACCATCCCGACCACCGACAACAACAAGCGCTACCTGGTGCTCAAGCAGCCCGTCGGCGTCTGCGCGGCGATCACGCCCTGGAACTTCCCCATCGCGATGATCACGCGCAAGGTCGCGCCGGCGCTGGCGGCCGGCTGCCCGGTGGTCATCAAGCCGGCCGAGGCCACGCCGCTGTCAGCCCTGGCAGTGGCCGAGCTGGCCCAGCGCGCCGGCATGCCGGCCGGCGTGCTCAACGTGGTCACGTCCAACGCCGACGGCAGCATTGCCGTGGGCAAGGTGCTGTGCGCCAGCGACACGGTGCGCCACCTGTCGTTCACCGGCAGCACCGAGGTCGGCCGCATCCTGGCCGCGCAGTGCGCGCCGACGATCAAGAAGCTGAGCCTCGAACTGGGCGGCAACGCGCCCTTCATCGTCTTCGACGACGCCGACCTGGACAGCGCCGTCGAGGGCGCGATGATCTCCAAGTACCGCAACGCCGGCCAGACCTGCGTCTGCGCCAACCGCTTCTACGTGCAGGCCGGGGTCTACGACGCCTTCGTCGAGAAGCTGGCGGCCAAGGCGCAGGGCATCCAGGTCGGCAACGGCTTCGAGCCCGGCGTGAACCAGGGCCCGCTGATCGACGCCCAGGCCATCGCCAAGGTGGAGGCCCACGTGGCCGACGCGCTGGGCAAAGGCGCGAAGGTCGTGGTCGGTGGCACCCGGCAGGGCGAGCGCTTCTACACGCCCACCGTGCTCTCCGGCGTGACCGGCGACATGCTCTGCGCCCGCGAGGAGACCTTCGGCCCGGTGGCCCCGGTGTTCCGCTTCGAAACCGAGGCGGAGGCCATCGCGCTGGCCAACGCCACCGAGTTCGGCCTGGCCAGCTACTTCTACAGCCGCGACGTGGGCCGCATCTTCCGCGTCGGCGAGGCGCTGGAGTACGGCATGGTGGGCATCAACACCGGCCTGATCAGCACCGCAGAGGTGCCCTTCGGCGGCGTCAAGCACAGCGGCCTGGGCCGCGAAGGCGCGCGCCAGGGCATCGACGACTATGTCGAGCTGAAGTACCTCTGCCTGGGGGACATCCTGAAATAGGCGGCCACCGCCCAACCTGCGGCCGGCGGCGTCAGTCGTCGTTGGCCGCCGCCGTGGAGCCGCGCTCGATGCGGTTGGCGAAGCCTTCCCGGCCCACGGTGGCCACCGACGCCGCCTGGCTGGTGGCCCGGCGCAGCAGCGCGTCGGCATCCCGGCCGTGCTCCGGATACGCCGCCAGGCCCAGGGCCACGGCCACGGCGCGGTCGCTGCCGGCCACGTTGTAGGGCTGGCGCACCTGCTGGGCCAGCTTGGCGGCCACGTGCGGCGCGTCGTCGGGCGCGTCGATCCAGGCCAGCAGCACGGCAAAGCTGTCGCTGCCCAGCGAGGCCACCACGTCGCTGGCGCGCAGGCCGGCGCGAATGCGCACCGCCACCTTGCGCCGCAGCACGTTGGCCGCTTCGGCGCCGAGTGCCGCCTCGGTGCCCGCCAGGCCCTCGATGCGCAGCACGATCAGCGCCATCGGTGCCGGCTCGCGTTCCCGCAGCGCCAGCAGGTGGGTCATGTGCTCCAGCAGCTGCGCGTGGTTGGGCAGGCCGGTGGCGAGGTCGGTGGCGTAGGCCTTGCGCGCGGCCTGGTCCAGCCGCTTGCGTTCGACGGCCAGCCGCAGCCGCCGCGCCAGCGACTCGTTGCGCAGCGTGGCGCCGTTGAGCACGTCCTGCGCCCCGCGCTGCAGCAGCTTGAGCGCCGGGCCGACGGCCGGCTCCGGCGCGGCCACGACCAGCGCCGATTCCAGCACGGCCTGCGACAGCGCCGGCCAGCGCAGCAGGCGCTCCAGCGCATCGGCGTCGGGCGAGCGCACCAGGATGGCGTCGGGCGGGGACTGCCTCAGCACGTCCAGCGCCTGGTCGAGCGAGGACACGTCTTCGCAGGTGAACGGCCCCCAGGGGGACAGGCCGAGGTCGGGCGAGGGGCCGCCGATGCAGAGGATGCGCAGGGGTTCGGGCATGGAACCGCCATGTTGCCGCGCAGCAACCTCGGGTGTAAGCGCAGAACTACGGAGACAGCGTGCCGCCGACGTGACAGGTTAGGGAGTGCGGGGAGGGTTTGCCCGAAGCCCGGCCGGCAGGGCCAGGGAGGCTGGAGCGGGTGAAGGGAATCGAACCCTCGTATGAAGCTTGGGAAGCTGCCGTTCTACCATTGAACTACACCCGCAGCGGGTTGGATTGTGCCAGACGCGACCGGCCGACGCGCGCCGGCCAGCCCGGCCGCACGGGGCAATGGCGCTACGATCGCGCCCCCATGCCCGACAGCTCGCCGCCCCCGCCCGCCCCCACGGCCGACATTGGCACCCCGCCGCGCCGCCCGGTGCGCAGCTTCGTGCTGCGCGGTGGCCGCATGGGCACCGGCCAGCAGCGTGCGCTGGCCGAACTCGGCCCGCGCTTCGTGCTCCCCTACCAGCCGTCGCCGCTGGCGCTGCCGCAGGTCTTCGGCCGCCAGGCGCCCTGCATCCTGGAGATCGGCTTCGGCATGGGAGATGCCACGGCGCAGGTGGCTGCCGCGATGCCCGGGCACGACTTCATCGGCGTCGAGGTGCACGAGGCCGGCGTGGGCGCCCTGCTCAAGCGCATCGGCGAAGGCGGGCTCGCCAACCTGCGCATCGTGCAGCACGATGCGGTGGAGGTGCTGCGCGACATGGTCGTGCCCGGCACCTTGGCCGGCGTGCACCTGTGGTTCCCCGATCCCTGGCACAAGAAGCGGCACCACAAGCGGCGCATCGTGCAGCCGGCCTTCGTGGCCCTGGTGGCCAGCCGCCTGGCACCGGGTGGCTACCTGCACTGCGCCACCGACTGGCAGCCCTACGCCGAGCAGATGCTGGAGGTGCTGGCAGCCGAACCGGCGTTGCGCAACACCGCCGAAGGCTACGCGCCCAAGCCGGCCTGGCGGCCACAGACCAAGTTCGAGACCCGGGGCCTGAAGCTCGGCCACGGGGTGTGGGACCTGCTGTTCCAGCGACCGCCAGCCGACGCCGCCTGACCGGTCATCGGGGCGTCAGTCAGGGCGCCCAGTTGACGGTGCCGGTCCAGGCCGTGACCAGGACGATGGTGCCGAACACGATGCGGTACCAGGCGAAAGGCACGAAGTCGTGCGTGCTGACGAAGCGGATCAGCCAGCGGATGCACCACAGCGCGCTGAAGAAGGCCACGACGGTGCCGACGGCGAAGATCGGCAGGTCCTCGGCCGACAGCAGCGCCCGGTCCTTCCAGACCGAATAGACGCCGGCGCCGATCAGCGTGGGGATGGCCAGGTAGAAGCTGAACTCGGCCGCCGCCTTGCGCGACAGGCCCAGCACCAGGCCGCCCATGATCGTGGCGCCCGACCGGCTGGTGCCCGGGATCAGCGCCAGACACTGCAGCAAGCCCACCTTCAGCGCATCGGCCGCGCTCATGTCGTCCACCGTCTCCACGCGGGCCTGACGCGCCCCTTCGAGGTCGCGTGCGCCGTAGAGCCGCTTGTGCCGCGCCTCGATCCACAGGATCAGCAGGCCGCCGACGATCAGCGCCACGGCCACCGGCACGGCGGAGAACAGGTGCTGCTTGATGATGCTGCCGAAGGCCAGCCCGAACACCACCGCCGGCAGGAAGGCGATCAGCACGTTGCGCACGAAGCGCCGGGCCAGCGGGTCGGGCGTGCCGCCGAAGCCGACACCCCGCAGCGTCCAGGCCAGGCGTGCCCGGTATTCCCACAGCACGGCCACCATGGCGCCGGTCTGGATGGCGATCTCGAAGACCCCGGCCCGCGGCCCACCGAAGCCGATCAGCGCGCCGGTCAGGATCAGGTGCCCGGTGGAGGAGATGGGCAGGAACTCGGTCAGGCCCTCGACCAGGCCCATGACGGCGGCCTTCAGCAACAGCAGCGGGTCCACGCAGCAAGCCCTTCCCTTGATGCAAAGCGCGGGATGATAGGTGCCGGGGCAGGTGGTTTCGGGTGCAGGCGGTGGCGGGGTGCGCCCTGGCGTGCACATTGACCGCCACCTCGCCTGCGCGTACATTACTGACCCATTGGTCAGTAAAACAATGTCTCTCGATCCCCGTCCCCGCCAGCGGCGCAAGGAGACGCGTCCGCAGGAACTGCTGGACGCGGCGCTCGAACTCTTCGTCGAGAAGGGCTTTGCCGCCACGCGCTCGGAAGAAGTCGCGCGCCGCGCCGGCGTGTCCAAGGGCACGCTGTACCTGTACTACCCGAGCAAGGAAGAGCTGTTCAAGGCCGTCGTGCGGCAGAAGCTCAGCCAGCTGATCGCCGAGGGGCAGGACATGGTGGGCAGCTTCGGGGGGTCCACGTCGGACCTGTTGCGCCAGCTGATGCACATCTGGTGGGAGCGCTTCGGCAACACACCGGCCGCGGGCATCCACAAGGTGGTCATCGCCGAGGTGCGCAACTTCCCGGAACTGGCCCAGTTCTATGCCGACGAAGTCATCACCCCGGCCGACCGGCTGTTCTCCAGCACCGTGGAGCGTGGCATCGCCCGTGGCGAGTTCCGCGCCCTGCCAGTGCACGACGTCGCCACCGCACTGATGGCGCCGATGATCTTCCTCGCCCTGCACCGGCATTCCTTCGGCGCCTGCCCGGTGCACGGCGTGGAGATGGACCCGATGGCAGTGCTGAACACCCAGCTCGACCTGGTGCTGCGCGGGCTGGAGACGCGGGCATGAGCGCGCGCAGACGCGGCTGGCTGATCGCCGGCGCCGTGCTGGCGGTCGTGGCGGCCGCGGTGGCGTGGCGCGCCACCCGGGCACCGGCCGCGGCCAGCGCACCGCCACCGGCATCACAGGTGGCCGAAGCCACCGTGCGGCTGGCCGCCAGCGACCTCACCCGCGCGACGATGCAGCCGCTCGCGCGCACGGTGGCCGTCAGCGGCAGCGTGCAGGCGCTGCGCACGGCCATGGTCAAGGCCCGCATCGCGGCCGAACTGCGGCAGCTCGACGTGCGCGAAGGCGACACGGTGCGCGCCGGTCAGGTCATCGGCCGGCTGGATGACACCGAGGCTGCCTGGCGGCTGCGCCAGGCCGAGGACCAGGCCGCCAGCGCCCAGGCGCAGCTGACCATCGCCGAGCGCACGCTGGCCAACAACCGCGTGCTGGTGACGCAGGGTTTCATCTCCACCAACGCGCTGCAGACCTCGGAGTCCAACGTGGCCGCGGCCCGGGCCACGCTGGCCGCCGCACAGGCCGCCGCAGAGCTGGCCCGCAAGTCGGTGCGCGACGCCGTGCTCACCGCCCCCATCGGCGGCCAGGTGGCGCAGCGGCTGGCCCAGCCTGGCGAACGGGTCGGCGTGGACGCGCGCATCGTCGAGATCGTCGACCTGTCGGCGCTGGAACTGGCCGCGCCGCTGGCACCGGCCGACGTGGCGCCGCTGTCCGTCGGCCTGCCGGCCACGCTGACCGTCGAAGGCCTCGCGGCGCCGGTGGCCGGCCGCATCGCGCGCATCGCACCGTCCACGCAGGCCGGCACGCGGGCGGTGATGGTCTACGTGGCGCTGGACGGTGCGCCAGGCCTGCGCCACGGCCTGTTCGCCCAGGGCAGCGTGGAAGTGGCGCGTGCCCCGGCCCGCGTGGTACCGCTGACGGCCATGCGCACCGATGGCGCACGGCCGGCAGTGCTGGTGGTGGCCGACGGCCGCGTCAAGCGTGTGGACGTGACACCGGGCGAACGTGGCCTGGCCCCCTTCGGCGGCACACTGGAACCGGCCGTGGCCGTGGGCGATGCCCTGCCGGAAGGCGCCGTGGTGCTGCGCGGCAGCGTCGGCCTGCTGGCCGACGGCACGCCGGTCACGCTGCCCTGACCGGCCCGGCGGCCCCCCTTCGCCATGTGGTTCACCCGTGTCTCCATCGGCAACCCGGTGCTGGCCACGATGGTCATGCTCGCGTTCGTGGTGCTGGGCGTGTTCAGCTACCAGCGCCTGGCGGTGGACCAGTTCCCCGACATCGACTTCCCCACCGTCGTGATCACGGTGGACTACCCCGGGGCGAGCCCCGAGATCGTGGAGTCCGAGGTCACGAAGAAGGTCGAGGAGGCGGTCAACACCGTCGCCGGCATCGACACCATCTTCTCGCGCTCCTACGAGGGCAGCTCGGTCACGGTGGTGCAGTTCAACCTCGACATCGACGGCAAGAGTGCCGCCGAGGACGTGCGCGAGAAGCTGGCCCTGCTGCGCCCGGCGCTGGACGACGACGTCGAGGATCCACGCGTCTCCCGTTTCGACCCGGCCAGCACGCCGATCTTCGACGTGGCCGTGATCTCGCCCGACGGCAGCCGCAGCGCGCAGGAGCTGACCACCTGGGCGCAGCAGGTGCTGGCCAAGCGCCTGCAGAACGTGCGCGGCGTGGGCGCGGTGTCGGTCATCGGCGGCCTCGAGCGGCGCATCCAGGTGCAGCTGCTGCCGGGGGCGATGCAGGCCCACGGCGTGTCGGTGGACCAGGTGCGCGCCGCGCTGCGCAGCGAGAACCAGGAACTGCCGCTGGGCAACCTGCGCGACGCCGAGCGCGAGCGCGTGGTGCAGATCGACGCGCGCCTGAAACGGCCGGAGGACTTCGCCGGCATCGTCGTCGCGCGGCGTGGCGATGTCGTCGTCACGCTCGGCCAGGTGGCCACCGTCGTCGACGGCCCGCAGGAGGTGGAAAGCCTGGCGCTCTACAACGGCCAGCGCACGGTGCTGCTGTCGGTGCAGAAGAGCCAGGGCGAGAACACCGTGGCCACGGTGGACGGGCTCAAGCGCGCGCTGGCCGAGGCAGCCTCGGTCACGCCCGCGGGCATGGCCACGGAGATCAACCGCGACGGCTCCCGGCCCATCCGCGTGGGCGTGGCCAACGTGCGCCAGACGCTGATCGAAGGGGCGCTGCTGACGGTGCTCATCGTCTTCCTGTTCCTGAACTCGTGGCGCAGCACCGTGATCACCGGGCTGACGCTGCCGATCGCGCTCATCGGCACCTTCGGCGTCATGCATGCCTTCGGCTTCTCGATCAACAACATCACGCTGATGGCCATGAGCCTGTGCGTGGGCCTGCTGATCGACGACGCCATCGTGGTGCGCGAGAACATCGTGCGCCACGTGCAGATGGGCAAGGACGCCTACACCGCGGCCATGGACGGCACGCAGGAGATCGGCCTGGCGGTGCTGGCCACCACGCTGTCCATCGTCGCCGTGTTCCTGCCCATCGGCTTCATGGGCGGCATCGTCGGCAAGTTCTTCCACGAGTTCGGCATCACCATCGCCGCGGCGGTGCTGATCTCGATGTTCGTCAGCTTCACGCTCGACCCCATGCTTTCCAGCGTCTGGCCCGACCCCGAGGCCGGGCATGCGCATGCCGGGCAGAACCTCTACAACCGGACCATCGGGCGCGTGACTGGCGCGTTCGAGCGCTTCACCGACGGCCTGGGCGAGGTCTACCAGCGCGTGCTGGCCTGGTCGCTGCGCCACCCGCTGGCCACGGTGGCGGTGGCCGCCGGCACCTTCTTCGGCAGCCTGGCGCTGATCCCTGTGCTGGGCGCGGAGTTCGTGCCCAAGGCCGACTTCTCCGAGACCCAGGTCAACTTCGAGACGCCGGTGGGCACGTCGCTGGCCGTCACCGAGGCCCGGGCGAAGCAGATCGACGCCGCGCTACGCGAACTTCCCGAGGTGCGCTACACCGTGGCCAGCGTCAACAGCGGCTTCGCGCGCGGGCGCAACCGCGGCAGCGTCTACGTGCGCCTGACCGACCGCCACGAGCGCACACGCAGCGTCGACCAGCTGGTGGTGCCGATGCGCGAGCGTCTGGCGCAGATCCCCGGCATCACCATCACCAACATCGGTGTGCCCGACCTCGGCGGCGGCAAGACGCTGCAGTGGTCGGTGCAGGGTCCGGACCTGGGTGAGCTGGAACGCCTGGCGCGCCAGATCGACCCACAGCTGGCCAGGATCCCCGGCCTGGTGGACCTGAAGAGCACGCTGGAGCCCGACAAGCCGGTGACCGCGGTGCGCCTCGACCGCCGAGCCGCGGCCGACCTGGGGCTCAACGTCAACGCCGTGGCCGGCGCGCTGCGCCCGCTGCTGGCCGGCCAGGCGGTGGGCAACTGGCGGGCGCCCGACGGCGAGAGCTACGATGTCTGGCTGCAGCTGGCCCCCGACGCCCGCCAGCGTGGCGATGACCTTGCCGGCCTGCCGCTGCTGCTGGCCCCCGGTGCCGACGGCAGCCCGCGCACCGTGCGCCTGGGCCAGGTGGCACAGGTGGTGGACAGCACCGGGCTCACGCAGATCAACCGCCGCGACCTCAACCGCGAGATCAACTACGACGCCAACACCCTGGGCCGCAGCACCGGCGACGTGTCGGCCGACATCCGCCGCGTGCTCGACGGCGTGGCCTTCCCGCCCGGCTACCGCTACAGCTTCGGCGGCAGCACGAAGAACATGACCGAGTCCTTCACCTACGCCGTCGGCGCGCTGGCCCTGGCGGTGGTGTTCATCTACATGATCCTGGCCAGCCAGTTCCGCAGCTTCCTGCAGCCACTGGCGCTGATGAGCTCGCTGCCGCTGACCCTGGTGGGCGTGGTGGCCATGCTGATGGCCTTCGGGTCGTCGCTGAACATGTTCAGCATCATCGGCATCGTGATGCTGATGGGGCTGGTGACCAAGAACGCCATCCTGCTCGTGGACTTTGCCATCCGCTCGCGGGCCGAGGGCATGGACCGGAACGCCGCGCTGCTGCATGCGGCCAAGGTGCGGCTGCGGCCGATCCTGATGACCACGCTGGCCATGGTCTTCGGCATGGTGCCGCTGGCCTTCGCCGTCAGCGAGGGCTCGGAGCAGCGCGCGCCCATGGGCCAGGCCGTGATCGGCGGCGTCATCACCTCGTCGCTGCTGACCCTGGTGGTGGTGCCGGTGGTCTACGGCTGGCTGGACGATCTGGCCGCCTGGGCCCGGCGCGGCTTCAAGCGCAGCGTCAGCGGGGCTGCCTAGAATCGGGTTTTCACGTACACTCATACCCCCATAGGTATCAAGATGGACATCGAACGCGCCCGCTTCAACATGATCGAGCAGCAGATCCGCCCCTGGGAGGTGCTGGATCCGGCGGTGCTCGAACTGCTGGCCGTCGTCCGGCGCGAGGACTTCGTGCCCGCCGCCTACCGTGCCATGGCCTTCGTCGACACCCAGGTGCCGCTGGGCGACGTGGCCGCTGGTCAGTGCATGCTGGAGCCGCGCCTGGAGGCCCGGCTGCTGCAGGAACTGCAGGTGCAGCGCCACGAGAAGGTGCTCGAGATCGGCGCCGGCAGCGGCTTCATGGCCGCCCTGCTGGGCCACCGGGCGCAGCGCGTGGTGACGCTGGAGTGCGTGCCCGCACTGGCGGCCATGGCGCGTGCCAACCTGCAGCGCGCCGGCGTGGCCAATGTCACCGTGCGCGAGGTCAGCGCCGCCGAGGGCGCCAAGGGCCTGCCGGCCGAGGCGCCCTTCGACGCCATCCTGCTGTCGGGTTCGGTGGCCGAAGTGCCGCGCGGCCTGCTCGAGCAGCTCAAGGTCGGTGGCCGGCTGATGGCCATCGTCGGCGACGAACCCATCATGCGCGCCCGCCTGTTCACCCGCACCAGCGAGGCCGCCTGGTCGTCGGTGGACGTGTTCGACACCGCAGCGCCGCGCCTGCTGGGCTTCGAGACCGGCTCGCGCTTCACGTTCTGACCAACGGCGCCGCCCGACGATGATGCTGCCGCAGCTCAGCCCGCCCGATCTGGCCGCACGTGCCGCCGCCGAGGGCTTCGTGCTGCTGGACGTCCGCGAGCCGTGGGAGGTGCAGACCGCGCGCATCGAGATCCCCGGCGCCAGCGCCGTGCACATCCCGATGCACCTGATCCCGCTGCGCCTGGCGGAACTGCCGCGCACGCAGCCCGTCGCCTGTATCTGCCATCACGGCGCCCGCAGCGCGCAGGTCGTCGCATTCCTGCTGCGCCAGGGCTTCGACGACGTGTACAACCTCGCCGGCGGCATCGACGCTTGGTCGACCCACGTCGATCCCGGCGTGCCGCGCTACTGAGAACACCAAGCCAAGGACCCCCCATGCGATCCAAGCGTCTGACCCTGCTGGCCACGGCCGCCGTGCTCGCCCTCGGCGCCGCCCCCGCGGCCTTTGCCCAGGACCTGCGCGCCCTCTACGAAGCCGCCCGGGCCTACGACGCCACCTTCCTGGCCGCGCACGCGCAGGCGCGCTCGGCGGAGTTCCGCGCCGCCCAGGCCGACGCGCTGACCCGCCCCAGCGCCGCGCTCAGCGCCGGTGCCAACGCCGGCTACGTGAATGCCGACGGCCGCCCCGGCGGCGACAGCAACACGCTCAACGCCACGCTGCAGGGCCGCTACCCGCTGTTCAACCGCAGCAACGCCGCCAGCATCGCCCAGGCGCAGCAGGCGCTGCGGCTGTCGGCCGCCGAGCTGGCCGCGGCCGAGCAGGACCTGATCGTGCGCGTGGCCCAGGCCTACTTCGACGTGCTGGCGGCCCAGGACACGCTGGCCACCGTGCGTGCCGCCAAGGCGGCCACCGCCGAGCAGCTGGCGTCGGCCAAGCGCGCCTTCGAGGTCGGCACCGCCACCATCACCGACACGCGCGAGGCACAGTCCCGCTTCGACCTCGACGTGGCACGCGAGATCGCCGCCGACAACGACCTGCGCGCCAAGCGCATCGCGCTGGACCAGCTGGTGGGCCGCTCGAACGTCGAGCCCAAGCCGCTGGCCCTGCCGGCCACGCTGCCGCCGGTGCTGCCGGCCGACCCGGAAGCCTGGGTCGGCACGGCCGACGCCCAGCATCCGACCATCCAGCGCGCACAGGCGGCGCTGGAGATCGCGCGCCTGGAGATCGACCGTGCCAAGGCCGCCGAAGGCCCGACGCTGGACGCCGTGGCCAGCGTGGGTGCGGCCAAGTACATGGGCCGCTACCCGCAGGGCACGCCCGGGTCGCCCACCACCACCGCCAGCATCGGCCTGCAGTTCAACCTGCCGCTGTACACCGGCGGCGCCACCGGCAACCGCATCTCCGAGACCCTGGCCCTGGAAGAGAAGGCGCGCAATGACCTCGACGCCGCCCGCCGCGGCGTGGCCCAGGGCACGCGCGTGTCGTACTTCGGCGTGCAGTCCGGGACCGCCCAGGTCAAGGCGCTGGAAGCGGCGGAGTCTTCGGCCAAGCTGGCGCTGGAGGCCACGCAGCTGGGCTACAAGGTGGGCGTGCGCGTCAACCTCGACGTGCTCAACGCCCAGAGCCAGCTGTTCCAGACCCAGAGCAGCCTGGCGAGCGCGCGCTACAACGTGCTGGTGGGCAACCTGCGCCTGCGCCAGGCCGCCGGCCAGTTAAGCGTGGGCGACATCGACGCCGTCAACGCCCTGCTGGCGAAGTGAATGCCGCCGTGGCCGACTGGTAACCGGCCAGCAGCGCCGGCCAGTCGTCCTCGGCCCAGTGCCAGCGGGCGACCTTGCCGATGCGGCCCGCCTCCTTGCGCAGCGAGCGCCGCAGGCGTTCCAGGTTGGCCGCCTGCCAGGGGCCGGGCGCGCGCACGGCGCCGCGGTCGAAGTCGATGATCCACACGCGGTCGTCGGCCGGCGTCGCCGCGTCGGGGGCGTGCATCAGGTTGTGGCAGTTCAGGTCGGCGTGGTCGACGCCGTGGGCGTGCAGGACACCGATTGCCGCGCCCACGGCCCGCCACTCTGCCTCGGCGAGCGGCCGCTGTTGCAGCGTCACGCTCAGGTCCTGCGCTCCGTCCAGCCGCTGCACCAGGATGTCGGCCCGGTAGTGCAGCGGCCCGGCCGGCTGCCAGCGCGCCGCCGCCGGCCGCGGCACCGGCAGGCCCCAGCCGAGCATGCGCTGCAGCAGCGCGAACTCGGCCATCGCGCGCGAGTGCGCACGTGGTTCGCGCAGGAAGCGGTCGTGGATCAGCCGCCCCACCAGCCCGCCGCGGCGGTAGTGGCGCAGCAGCAGCACGTGGTCGCCGGTGCGCTGCCACCAGACGGTGCCGCGGCCGCTGCCGTGGCCGGCGGGCGTGCCGGTGGCGGGGTCGAACGGCGCCTGCGCCGGCGTCGGCAGTAACCCGGGGTCGACCCAGATGCACTCGTCTGCACTCGCCAGCCGCCGCGGCCGGCGGTCCAGCAGGTCCAGCAGCGGCGCCACGGTGCGGGCGGTGGCGCCGCCCGACTGTGCGTACAGCGCGCGACCGCGTTCGCCGACGGCGCGCGCGGCGTCGAGATCGCGCTGCCAGGCCAGCACGGCGGCGGCCAAGTCTGCGGGATCTTGCACGGTCTTGACCGCGTCCGCCTGCGCCAGCGCGTCGAAGGCGTCGCCGAAGTTGAAACGTGCCGGTCCGGCCAGCAGCGGCACGCCGAACTGCATCGCCTCCAGCGGGTTGTGGCCGCCCACGGGCACCAGCGTGCCGCCCATGAAGACCGCGTTCGACAACGCCATCCACGCGGTCAGCTCGCCCATGGCATCGGCCAGCAGCACGGCGGTCTGCGGCGCCACCGGCTGCGCTGCGCTGCGCCGCTGCCAGCCCAGGCCGGAGGCCTCCAGCAGAGCCGCCACTGCGTCGAAGCGCTGCGGGTGGCGCGGCACCAGCACCAGCAGCAGGTCCGGTGCCTCGGCCCGCAGTCGCCGCGCTGCCTCGAGGATCACGGTCTCCTCGCCATCGTGCGTGCTCGCGGCCACCCACAGCGGCCGGCCGCCGGTCCAGGCGATGAACTGGTCCACCAGCGCCGTGTGCGAGGACGGCAACGCGGTGTCGACCTTCAGGTTGCCGGTGACGCGCACCCGCGCCGGCGCGGCGCCCAAGGCATCGAAGCGCCCGCGCGCCGCCTCGTCCTGCACCAGCAGCAGGTCCAGTGCCGACAGCAGCGGCCGCGTCAGGGGGCCGAAACGGGCGTAGCGCCGTGCCGAACCGGCCGACAGCCGCCCGTTGGCCAGCACCACGGCCGTGCCGCGCGCCTGCGCCAGCGTCAGCAGGTTGGGCCAGAGCTCGGTCTCCATCACCACCAGCAGACGGGGGTCGGCCGCGTCCAGGAAACGGCGCACGGCCCCGGGCGTGTCGAAAGGCAGGTAGGCGTGGTGCACCGTTGCACCGCAGGCCTCGACGATGCGTGCCGACGCGGTGGGCGAGGTGCAGGTGAATACCACCGGCAGTTCCGGCCGCGCCGCGTGCAGGGCGTTCAGCAGCGGCAGGGCCGCCTGCACCTCGCCCATCGACGCGGCGTGGATCAGCACGCCGCCGCGGGCACCGGCCGGCACCGGTGCGCGGCCGCAGCGCTCCGGCCAGCGTTCGCGGTAGGCCGGCACGCGCCGGCCCAGCCACCACAGCACCGGCCACGCCACCCCGCGCAGCAGGTGCATCAGCGCCGAGTACAGGCGCAGCGCCATCGGTGCGTCAGCGCCAGTGCTCGGCAACCCAGGCCGTGGGCAGCACGCGGCGGTACCACTTGCCGCTGACGCCGGCGATGGCATCGGGCGGGTTGGGCTTGCCGTGGAAGGCGATCACGCGCGCGCCAGCGGGGATGCGCGGCGGCAGGAACCACTGCAGCGGCCCCTTGCGCACGCAGTGGCGCTTGAAGCTGCGGCACCAGGCGTCGGGCCAATAGCCCAGCCTGCCCTGGCGGGCCAGCGTCTGCGTCACGTACTCCTGCTCGTTGCGCACCTCGCGCAGCACGGCGTCCTTGTGGGCCGCCAGGTGTGTGATCAGGTCGGCATGGGCGCCGATGGTGTAGCGGTAGACCGAGGTGTTGCCGGTGTCGTCACGCTTGTCCCATTCCTTGATCACCAGAAACTCGCCCGGGTGGTCGAAGAAGGGGCCGAGGTCGTCGACGATGACCACGTCCAGGTCGATGAACAGCGTCGGCCCGCTGAGGTCGTACAGCGGCGCGGCGAAGCTCGTCACCTTCAGCCAGCCGTGGCCCTTGGTCCAGGGCAGGCGCTGGTCGAAGTCGGCAAAGCCCACGCGTGGCAGGTCGAAGACCTCCACCGCCGGGTCGATGCCGGCCGCGTCGTCGGTCAGGCAGACGAAGCGGTGCGGCCGGTTCAGGTGCCGCGCCACCATCGAGCGCAGGCGGTTGACGTAGTCGGCCCCGTACTTCGTGCCCCACTTGACGCACAGGACGTTGACCGGTGCGGCCGTCGCTGCAGACATGGTCGTCAATGCGCCGCCGCGGCGACCTCGGCGTCGGGCTTGACGCCGCGCAGCGCCGCCATCATGGCCGTCTCGATGCGCTTGAGCGCCGCCTTGGTGTGGCCCTCGAAGCGCAGCACCAGCACCGGCGTGGTGTTGGACGCGCGGATCAGGCCGAAGCCGTCGGGCCAGTCCACGCGCACGCCGTCGATGGTGTTCACCTGCGCGCCGGCAAAGGCCAGCCGTCCGTCGGCCACGCGCGCCTGCAGTTCGGCCACCGCCGCATGGTGCTCGCCCTCGGTGCAGTGCACGTTGAGCTCGGGCGTGTTGTGGCTGGTCGGCAGCGCGTCGAGCACCTTGCTCGGGTTCTTCGCCCGCGACAGGATCTCCAGCATGCGCGCGGCGGTGTAGGTGGCGTCGTCGAAGCCGTACCAGCGCTCGCCGAAGAAGATGTGACCGCTCATCTCGCCGGCGATCGGCGCGCCGATCTCTTTCATCTTCGCCTTGATCAGCGAGTGCCCGGTCTTCCACATCAGCGCCTTGCCGCCGGCGGCCTCGATGGCCGGGGCCAGGCGCTGGCTGCACTTGACGTCGAAGATCACGGCGCCGCCCGGGTTGCGGCTCAGCACGTCCTGCGCCAGCAGCATCAGCTGGCGGTCGGGGTGGATGATGCGGCCGTCCTTGGTGACCACGCCCAGCCGGTCACCGTCGCCGTCGAAGGCCAGGCCCAGTTCGGCGTCGCTGCCCTTCACCACAGCGATGAGCTCGGCCAGGTTCTCAGGCTTGCTGGGGTCGGGGTGGTGGTTGGGGAAGTCGCCGTCGACCTCGCTGTAGAGCTCGGTCACGGTGCAGCCCAGGGTACGCAGGATCGCCGGCGCCGACGCACCGGGGATGCCGTTGCCGGAATCCACCACGATCTTCATCGGCCGCGCCAGGGTGGCATCGTTGACGATGCGTGCGCTGTACTCCGGCACGATGTCCATCTTCGCGCTGCGGCCGGCGCCCTTGACGTAGTCGCCGGTCTCGATGCGGCGGCGCAGGGCCTGGATCTCGTCGCCGTAGATGGCGCGCCCGGCCAGCACCATCTTGAAGCCGTTGTAGTCCTTCGGGTTGTGGCTGCCGGTGACCTGGATCGCGCTGCGGCAGCCGTGGGCGCCGCGCGTGGCGGCCACGTAGTAGGTCATCGGCGTGGTCACCGCACCCAGGTCCACCACGTCCAGGCCGGTGGACTTCAGGCCGCGGATCAGCGCCTTGACCAGGCCCGGGCCGGAAAGCCGGCCGTCGCGGCCGACGGCCACCGCCTTCTCGCCCTCGGCCACGGCCTGGCTGCCGAAGGCCCGGCCCAGGTGCAGCGCGAAGCGCTCGTCGATGGTCTGGCCGACGATGCCGCGGATGTCGTAGGCCTTGAAGACGGAGGCGTGGACTTTCATGCTTGGAGGAGGCTGGCGTGAGATCGCCGGATTGTAGGGACCGGGGCCTGGCTCGCCATCCGTCGCGCCGGCTGTCGATTCGTCGCCACCCGCCGGGCCCGCGGTGGCCACCTGCCTACACTGCCCGCCATGGCTGCATTGACCCGTCACACGCTGGACCTGGCCTGGAAGTCCTGGATCGGCAACGACCTCGAACCCCATGGCCCGGGCTGGCTGCAGTGGGTCATCACGGGGCTGTTCTGTGCCGTGATCGCGCTGTGCTTCACGGTGCTGGGCTTCGCGCTGAATGCCTTCGACGGGGGTCGGGCCTGGACCCGGCCCGACCTGTGGCTGCACTGGTTCGGCAAGAACTACGTGGTCTCGGGCACCATCGGCTACCTGATCCACGTGATGTTCGCGCTGCTGATCCCGGCCATCGGCAAGGCCCGCATCCGCAGCTGGAGCGACGGGCAGCGCTCCGTGTTCTTCGGCGCCGTGCCGATCGTCGGCGTGATCGTCGGCTGGCCGCTGGGCGTGGCGCTGATGGCCGGCGGTGCGCCGCAGTGGATGCGCGAGATCGGCGCCGGCACCATCGTGGGCATCGTGCTGATCTCCCTGCTGCTCAACTTCATCGTCTACCAGGTGTTCAACGCCAAGCAGCGCGAGGTGCTGGCCGAGCGGCGCGCGGTGGAGGCCCAGCTGCGTCTGCTGCAGGCGCAGATGGAGCCGCACTTCCTGTTCAACACGCTCGCCGGCGTGCAGACGATGATCGACATCGAGCCCGAGCGCGCGAAGCGGCAGCTGGAATCGTTCACCGACTACCTGCGCGCGTCGATCGACAGCCTGCGCACCGAGGACAGCATGCTCGGGCGCGAACTGGACCTGGCGCGCAGCTACCTCGCGCTGATGCAGCAGCGCATGGAAGACAGGCTGGACTTCCGGATCGATGTCGACCCGGTCCTGGCCGGCCGGCCCCTGCCGCCCCTGCTGCTGCAGCCCTTGGTGGAAAACGCCATCCACCACGGCCTGGAGCCGAAGATCGAAGGCGGCCGCGTGCACATCACCGCCCGCGAGGACGGCGGCGCGCTGGTCATCGAGGTGCGTGACGACGGCCTGGGGCCGGATGGCCCGAAGCGCCCGGGCGGCGTCCGCGGCAACGGCGTCGCGCTGGACAACATCCGCCGCCGCCTGGAAGGCCGCTGGGGCGACCGCGCCACACTGGAGATCGCTGCCGCGGAGCCCGGCACACTGGCACGCCTGCGCCTGCCGCTGGAGACGCCCACCCGATGACACTCGCCCTGATCGCCGACGACGAACCCGCACTGGCTCGCCACTTGCAGCGTGAACTGTCCTCGCTGTGGCCCGACCTGCAGTTCACCCCGCTGGCCCGCCACGGCGTGGAGGCGGCGGAGCAGATCGCCGCCCTGCGCCCCGACGTCGCCTTCCTGGACATCCAGATGCCCGGCCTCACCGGGCTGGAGGTGGCGCAGGGCATCGAGGGCGACACCCGCGTGGTCTTTGTCACCGCCTACGACGAGTACGCCGTGCAGGCCTTCGAACAGCAGGCGCTGGACTACCTGCTCAAGCCCGTCAAGGCCGACCGCCTGCAGCGCTGCGTGCAGCGCCTGCAGCAGGCGCTGCAGGCACCGGCTGCGCCCGACGCCCGCCTGGCCGAGGCCCTGCAACGGCTGCTGCCGGCGGGCGCGGCGGCGACAGCACCCCAGCGCCTGCGCTGGATCCGCGCCAGCGCGGGCGAGGTGATGCACCAGATTCCGGTGGAGCAGGTGCTGTTCTTCCAGGCCGACGACAAGTACACCTGCGTGCAGACGGCCACCGCGGAGCACCTGATCCGCACGCCCATCGTCGAACTGCTGCCCCAGCTGGACCCGGAGGTCTTCGTGCAGGTGCACCGCTCGACCGTGATCAACCTGGCCCATCTGGCCGGCACCCGGCGGGACGAGGCCAGCCGGCTGTTCCTGCGCCTGCGTGACTTTTCACGCGAATTGCCGGTCAGCCGGGCCTACGTGCATTTGTTCAAGGCCATGTAGGGGCTGATCGGGATCAAGGAGTTCTCAAGTTCAAGCGTCGGCGCCCGAAATGTCCGGACACGGGTGCACCAGAAGTGCCCGGTGTCAGCCACTTCTTCAGGAACCAACGCCATGAAATTCGTCCCCACCCTGGTTGCCGGCGCGTTGCTGACCGCGTCGACGCTGTCGTTTGCCGCGCCCGATCCCAAGGCCACGATCGCCGACCTCGACGCCCGCCTGGCCAAGATCGGTGCCCCCAAGCTGGACGGCACCGCGCAGGTCGCCGGCCAGGACGTGCCGGCCATCTACTTCGGTGACCGCCGCATCAACAACAACTTCGACGTCGTCGACGCCATCCGCAACACGCACCAGGCCACGGCCACCGTCTTCGTGCGCGACGGCGAGGAGTTCGTGCGCGTGAGCACCAACGTGCTGACGCCCGAGGGCAAGCGCGGCCTGGGCACCAAGCTGGCCCGCAACGCCGCCTACGCCGCGCTGGACGCCGGCAAGCAGTACTGCGGCCCGATCGACGTGCTCGGCACCAAGTTCGAGAGTTGCTACAACCCGATCAAGGACGCCAGCGGCAAGATCATCGGCGCCAGCTACATCGGCCACAAGCAGTAAGCCGGGAGCCGCACCATGAAGACCTCCCTCCACCTGGGACGGTGGCTGAACCGCATGCCGGTCGGCCGCCAGTTGTTCACCGGCTTCGCCACCGTGCTGGTGCTGACGCTGGCTGTCGGTGCCGCCGGCCTCGTGGGCCTGCGCAGCGTGGATGCGGAGGCCGTGGCGCTGTCGGAGAAGTGGCTCAAGGGCGTGGGCGATCTGTCGGACGCCCGCGCCCTCGTCGTCGAGACGCGCGAATTCGAGCTCAAGCACAGCCGCACCGACGACCGCAGCTACCACTCCGAATACGAAGAGAAGATGGCCGAGTCGGCCAAGAGCCTGAGCGCCCTGGCCGAACGCTACAAGGCGCGCGTCCAAGGCGAGCAGGAAGGCGAGCTGTACGCCACCCTGGCCAAGGCCTGGGGCGAGTACCGCGGCGCGCAGGAACGCGTGATCAAGCTCGGCCGGGACGGCCAGCAGATGGACGCCGCCGACATCGCCGACGGCGCGTCCAGCATGGCCTTCGAGGAGGTCGTCGCCGCGCTCAACGGCCTGATCCAGTTCAACTACGACGGCGGTGACGCCGCCAGCGAACACGTCCAGACGGTCTATGCACAAGCGTGGACAGCAGTCGTGGCCCTGCTGGGCGGTGCGCTGGTGCTGGGCATCGGCATGGCGGTGGTCATCACGCGCCAGCTGCTCAGGCAGCTCGGTGGCGAGCCGTCTACCGCCGTCGCCGTGGCCCGGGCCGTGGCCCAGGGCGACCTGACCACCCGCGTCACGCTCAAGGCCGGCGACCGCGACAGCCTGCTGGCCTGGCTGCAGACCATGCAGCAGGACCTGGCCAAGGCCGTGGCCGACGTGCGCCGCGGTTCGGACCACGTGGCCCACGCCAGCACCGAGATCGCCGCCGGCAACCAGGACCTGTCGGGCCGCACCGAGCAGCAGGCCGGCGAACTGCAGCAGACCGCCTCGACCATGGAGGAGCTCGGCTCCACCGTGCGCAACAACGCCGACAACGCCCGCCAGGCCGCCCAGCTGGCCCAGGGTGCGTCGAACGTGGCAGTGCAGGGCGGCGAGGTCGTCGGCCAGGTCGTGGAGACGATGAAGGGCATCCAGGCCAGCTCGCAGAAGATCACCGACATCATCGGCACCATCGACGGCATCGCCTTCCAGACCAACATCCTGGCGCTCAACGCCGCGGTGGAGGCGGCACGGGCCGGCGAGCAGGGCCGCGGCTTCGCGGTCGTGGCTGGCGAGGTGCGCAGCCTGGCGCAGCGCAGCGCCGAGGCCGCCCGCGAGATCAAGGCGCTGATCACGGCCAGCGTCGAACGCGTGGAGCAAGGCACCTCGCTGGTCGACAAGGCCGGCAGCACGATGCAGGAGATCGTCGGCGCCGTGCAGCGCGTGACCGACATCATCGGCGAGATCAGTGCCGCCAGCTCCGAGCAGAGCGCCGGCGTGGCCCAGGTGGGGTCGGCCATCACCCGCATGGACCAGGGCACGCAACAGAACGCCGCACTGGTGGAGCAGAGCGCCGCCGCGGCCGAGAGCCTGAAGCAGCAGGCCCAGCAGCTGGTGCAGGCGGTGGCGGTGTTCAAGCTCGACGCCAGCAGCGTGTCGACCGCCACCGCGCCAAAGGCCGCCACGGCCATGCCGGCGATGCCCGCGAAGCGCCAGGCATCCGCGCCGGTCCCGAAGTCACCCGCCAAGCCTGCTGCGGCACCGATCGCCCGGACGCCTGCCGCAGCACCGGCCCCTGCCCCGGCGCTGGCCACCGCCGATTCGGGGGACGACGACTGGCAGAGCTTCTGACGCCAGCCCACCCGGATTGAGGCATCATCGACGCGGCGGCCAGGGAACCATCCTGCCCGCCGCGTCTCCATATCGGAACATGACCATGCCATCCTCTGCCGGCCTCACCCGCTCCGGCCCGGGTTTCCTGGGTGCCCTGCTGGGCATCGTGTTCGCGTTCTTCGGCATCGTGCTGATGGTCGGCGCCCTGCTGCTCGGGTTGGTCGTGGCGGCCGGCGCGTTGCTGTGGTCGGTGTTGCGCGGCCGTAAGCCGGGGCCGGTGCGCTTCGAGTGGCGGCGTGGCACGGCACGCACCTGGCGTCCGGCCTCGGGCCGCCCGCCCAGCGACGAGGTGGTGGACATCGAGGTCCGCGAGATCGCCGACGACGGCGCCAAACCGCCGCGGGGCTGAGGCCTTCGATCGGCGCCGGACCACAGGTCCGGAAACGGCGAGCGACATCGCCACCGCGGGCTACGATGCCCGCATGCTCCCCGATCCCGACGCGGCCTACCTCGCCCTGAAGGCGCGCGATGCGCGCTTCGACGGCCGGCTGTTCGTCGGCGTCACGTCCACCGGCATCTACTGCCGCCCGGTGTGCCGGGTGCGCACGCCGCGGCGCGAGAACTGCCGCTTCTTCGCCAGCGCCGCCCAGGCCGAGGCACAGGCCTTCCGGCCCTGTCTGAAGTGCCGGCCGGAGATCGCGCCCGGCCTGTCGGCCATGGATTCCTCGGCCGCACTGGCCGACGCCGCCGCCCGCGCCATCGAGCATGGCGTGCACGCGGGCGAGTCGGTGTCCATCGCCGCCGTGGCCGCCAGGCTGGGCGTCACCGACCGCCACCTGCGCCGCATCTTCACGGCCGCCCATGGGGTGGGCCCGCAGGACTACGAGACCACGCAGCGCCTGCTGCTGGCCAAGCGGCTGCTCACCGACACCGACGAGCCGGTGGCACAGGTGGCGCTGGCCAGCGGCTTCGGCAGCCTGCGCCGCTTCAATGCCGCCTTCGCGCAGCGCTACCGCATGCCACCGACGCGGTTGCGGCGCGAAGGTGCGGCACCGCGCAGCGGCGAGCCGCTGCGGCTGGCCTGGCGGCCGCCCTGCGACGTGACGGGCCTGCTGCGCTTCCACGCCCAGCGCGCGCTGCCAGGCGTGGAGGCCGTGGACGGCCTCGTGCTGCGGCGCACGCTGCGCCTGCCCAGCCCCCGCGGCCCGGTGGCCGGCTGGCTGGCCTGCCGACTGGTGCCCGAGCGGTACGAGTTGTGGCTGGAG
This sequence comes from Rubrivivax albus, assembly GCF_004016515.1. GTDB lineage: Bacteria > Pseudomonadota > Gammaproteobacteria > Burkholderiales > Burkholderiaceae_C > Rubrivivax > Rubrivivax albus. The sequence continues at coordinate 318,486 of NZ_SACT01000004.1, read as the reverse complement.
CCATCGCCGTCGCTGGCGCCGGCGCTGGGTGGGCTGCTGGAACGCGTGCGCCATGCCTTCGACCTCGACGCCGACCCGGCGCGCATCGACCCGGTGCTGGCGACGCTGCCGCAATCGTCACCGCCCGGGCTGCGCCTGCCCGGCAGCTTCGACGGCTTCGAAACGGCGGTGCGCGTCATCCTGGGTCAACAGGTGACGGTGAAGGCCGCGCGCACTCTGGCCCAACGCCTGGTGGCCGCCTTCGGCACGCCGGTGCAGACGCCGTTTGCAGGCCTGGACCGGCTGTTCCCCGACGCCGCCACGCTGGCCGCCGCCGACCCGGCCGACATCGGTCGCCTGGGCATCGTGCGCCAGCGCGTGCGCGCTCTGCAGGCGCTGGCGGCCGAGGTGGCGGCCGGCCGCCTGGACCTGCACCCCGGCGCCCCGCTGCAACCGACGATGGACGCGCTGCGTGCCCTGCCCGGGGTGGGCGAGTGGACCACCCAGCTGATCGCATTGCGGGTGCTGGGCTGGCCGGATGCCTTTCCCGCCACCGACATCGGCCTGCTCAACGCGCTGCAACCCGCGCTCGGCGCCCGCGATGCCACCGCCGCGACCCGCCTGGCCGAGGCCTGGCAGCCCTGGCGCGGCTACGCCGTGATCGCGCTGTGGCAGACCCTGGAGACCCCCGCATGAGACTGCCCGAAGGCCTGATCGCCCGCACCACCCTGGCCTCGCCCCTGGGGCCGCTGACCGCCGCGGCCACGACGAAGGGCCTGGCCCTGCTGTGGTTCGATGCCCCACCGCTGGATGGCCTGCCCGAGGACCCTGCCCAGCCCTGGCTGCGCCAGGCCGCCCGCGAACTGGCTGCGTACTGGCAGGATCCACGGCAGCGCTTCGGCGTGCCGCTGGACCTGCAGGGCACGCCGTTCCAGCGCGCCGTCTGGCAGGCGCTGACCACCATCGCCCCCGGCCGCACCTGCAGCTACGCCGACATTGCGCGCCAGATCGGCAGGCCCGCGGCGGTGCGCGCCGTGGGCGCGGCCAACGGCGCCAACCCGGTGGGTCTGATCGTGCCGTGCCACCGCGTCATCGGCGCCAACGGCACGCTCACCGGCTACGCCGCGGGCGTCGAGCGCAAGGCGGCGCTGCTGCGCCACGAAGCCGCGCAGGCCGACTGGCTGGCGTCGGCATGAGACCGCCGGGCCGCCCCAAGGGCGAATGCCGGAGGGCGCAGCCCGGAGGTTCCCCAGTGAAGCCGCCGGGCCGCCCCAAGGCGAATTCCGGAGGGCGCAGCCCGGAGGCGTTCCCGTGAGGCCGCGCGACGCCGTCGAGCTGCTGCTGCTGGCCGCCATCTGGGGCGCGTCGTTCCTGTTCATGCGCATGGCCGCGCCGGAGTTCGGTGCGGTGGCGCTGGTGGCCGTGCGCGTGGGGCTGGCCGCGGCGGTGCTGCTGCCGCTGCTGGCCTGGCAGGGCCAGCTCGGTGCGCTGCGCCGCCATGCGGGGCCGATCGCCGTCGTCGGGCTGTTGAACTCGGCCCTGCCGTTCGTCCTGTTCACGCTGGCGGCGCTGGCCATCAACGCCGGCCTGTCGGCGATCTTCAACGCCACGACACCGCTGTGGACGGCGCTGGTGGCCTGGGCCTGGCTGCACGACCGGCCGGCGCCGGCGCGTGCGCTGGGCCTGGCCCTGGGCTTTGCCGGCGTGCTGGCCCTGGCCGCGGGCAAGGCCAGCCTGCAGCCGGGCGAGCACGGCATCAGCCCGGCGCTGGCCATCGCGGCCTGCATCGGCGCGGCGCTGTGCTACGGCGTGGCGGCGAACTTCGCCAAGCGCCGCCTCACGGGCGTGCCGCCGATGGCGCTGGCCGCGGGCAGCCAGTTGTCGGCCGCGCTGATCGTGGCCGGGCCGGCCTGGTGGTGGTGGCCGACGACCACGCCGTCCGCCGGCGCATGGACAGCCGCGGCGCTGCTGGCCGTGGTCTGCAGCGGCGTGGCCTACGTGCTGTATTTCCGCCTGATCGCCCGCATCGGCCCGGCCGGCGCAAGCAGCGTGACCTTCCTGATCCCGCTGTTCGCCGTGGCCTGGGGCTGGGTGGTGCTGGGCGAGCCGCTCACCTGGGGCATGGCGGCCGGCGGTGCGGTGATCCTGCTGGGCACGGCCATCGCGACCGGGTTGCTGCGCTGGCCGCGTGGTGGCCACCTGGCGCCACCGCGACGCTGATGTCGGAGACGTTCCGCATGTCGCCGCCGCGGAACAGGCGCCGGCGGTTCAGATCGAGCATGCCCGCATGGTGGGCGAGGACAGACGACGATGAAGGTATTCGGCATTGCCGGGCGCTCCGGCATGGGCAAGACCACGCTGCTGGAGCGGCTGGTGTCGCACTACGTGCAGCGCGGTCTCCGCGTGTCGCTGATCAAGCACAGCCACAAGGCCATCGAGATCGACCGCCCGGGCAAGGACAGCTACCGCCTGCGCGAGGCCGGCTGCCAGGAGGTGCTGCTGATGGGCCAGGGCCGCTGGGCGCTGATGCACGAGCTGCGCGGCGACGACGAGCCGCCGCTGTCCTACCTGCTCAGCCGCCTGCAGGCCTGCGACCTGGCGCTGGTGGAGGGCTTCAAGGCCGGCGACTTCCCGAAGCTGGAGGTCTGGCGTGCAGCAGTGGGCCAGCCCATGCTGTGGCCGCATTGGCCCGGCATCGTGGCCGTGGCCAGCGACACGCCGGCGCCCCCGGGACACACGGGTTGTCCGTGGCTGGATCTGGCCGACACCGGGGCGCTGGCCGATCTGGCGTTGGAGAAAGCAGCCACGGTGGTGTGAGCCGCGGACTGACGCCTCACCTGACGCGATCGCTCAGCCCTTCGGCCCCAGCAGGTCGATCTCCCACTGGATGTAGTCGCTGCGGTAGACCAGGTCGCAGACGTAGATCACCGTGCCCTCGGCGTCGCACACCACGCGGCGCACCTCGGCCACCGGCGCACCTTCGGAGATGGCCAGGGCCTGCGCGGCCATCGGGCCGGCGGCGCTGACGGTCAGTGTCTGCGTGGCCTTGGCGATCTGCCCGCCGGCCAGGTCCAGCAGCGGCGGGATGATCAGCTCGCGGCGGAAACGCTGCGGCGCCAGGCGGAAGATGCGCTCGTCGAGCCACAGCGCAATGACCGAGTTGGGCTGCTGCTGGCGCACGTGCACACGCCGGATGTAGTGGTAGGCCGGCGCGGGCCGGCCCTCGCCGGCACCGAGCACCGGCATCGCGCTGCCTTCCTCCAGCAGCTTCAGCTTCGGCGGCCGCGTGCGATACACCTCCGCCAGCCCGGCCAGCGAGGTCTCGATGCGCACGCGCGGATGCACCGGCGGCCGCGCCATCACGTGCGTGCCGCGCCCGCGCTGCGACTGCACCAGGCCCTCCTGCGACAGCAGCAGAACCGCCTGCCGCACGGTGATCAACCCCACCTTGAACTCGGCCGCCAGCGCGTCGAACGACGGGATCTGGCTGCCGACGTCCCACAGGCCCTTGGCGATGCGCTGGCGGATGACGTCGGCGACCTGCCGGTACAGCGGGCTGGATCCTGCCTTGAGCATGGCGTGGGTGCGGGCCGGTGGGCGGCCGTTCGGTCGACGGACCACGAGGTTATCGCACCGGACCGAGGGAAAACCTGCGTGCATGACCCGATCCAATCTGTCCAATCTTAGACAGATAGACACACAGCCGCCTGCCGACCCGGCGCGACGGCACCTCCAGGAGACCCGCATGACCACGAACCGTCGAACCGTCCTCCAGGCCGCCTGCTCAGCCGTCGCGCTCGGATCCTGGGGTCTCGCTGGCCCGGCCCACGCCCAGGCCTGGCCCGGCAACCAGATCGTCAAGCTGGTCGTGCCCTTCCCGCCGGCCGGCGTCGTGGACATCATCGGCCGCATGCTGGCCGATGGCCTGCAGGCCGCACTGCCCGGCACCGTGGTCGTCGAGAACCGTGTCGGCGCCGGCGGCACCGTGGGCGCGCAGCACGTGGCCGGCGCCGCGTCGGACGGCCTCACGCTGCTGATGGGCGGCGCCGCCACGCATGCCTTCGCGCCGTCGATCTTCAGCCAGCTGCGCTACGACCCGGTGAAGGACTTCGTGGCCGTGTCGCAGGTGTCCTCGGGCCCGCTGGTGCTGGTGGTCAACGCGTCGTCGCCGATCCAGACCTTCGACGACTTCAAGCGCGTCGCCACCGAAGGTGGCAACACGCTGAACTACGCGTCCAACGGCGTGGGCACCTACCCGCACCTGGCCGTCGAGCTGCTCAAGCAGCAGACCGGCCTGAAGACCACCCACGTCCCCTACAAGGGCGGCGGCCAGGCCACGGTGGCCCTGCTGTCCGGCGAGGTGAACTACTCGCTCAACCACATCCCGGTCGTGCTCTCTCAGATCAAGGCCGGCAAGCTGCGCGCGCTGGCCACCACCGGCGGTGCGCGCTCGCCGCTGTTTCCCGACCTGCCCACGCTGAACGAGCGGGGCATCGACGTCGTGGCCGAGCCCTGGTTCGGCGTCTTCGCACCGGCCGGCACGCCCAAGGCCCTGGTCGACAAGCTGGCCGATGCCGTCGCCCGCGCCATGGGCTCGGCGGCCATCCACGAGAAGCTCGCGAGCCTGGGCGACCAGGTCACCGTGGCCGGCCCGAGCGAGTTCGCGGCCTTCCAGGCGGCCGAGCTCGGCAAGTGGAGCCGGGTCATCCAGGCCGCGGGCATCACTGCCCGCTGATCACCCCTGCCGACCACCGCCAGATCCGCCCCGCCCAGGAGTCACCCGTCGATGTCCACCGCCGGCCTGCCCAACATCATTCTGATCATGACCGACCAGCAGCGCGCCGACACGATCGCGGCGATGGGCGCGCACTGGATGCAGACCCCGCACCTGGACCGTCTGGTGCAGGAGGGTACGGCCTTCGAGCACTGTGTGGTCACCTCGCCGGTGTGCGTGGGCGCACGAGCCGGCCTGTTCACCGGCAAGTACCCGCACGGCTGCCAGGTGTTCAGCAACTTCCAGCCCTGGCAGCCGACCTGGGTCTCTTCCCTGGCCAATGCCGGCTACCACTGCATGAGCATCGGCAAGATGCACATCAACCCGTACGACGCGCTGGGCGGCTTCCATCAGCGGCTGCCGATGGAGAACAAGGACCGGCCGCTGTTCCTGGAGGAGCGCGACCGCGCCTTCTACGACGAATGGGACAAGGCGCTGCGCGCCCGCAAGCTGGAGAAGCCCACGCGCTACACGCGCTTCCGCGACGACCCTGAAGGCTTCCAGCGCGCGCTCGGCGTCTTCCCCTGGGCGCTCGACGACGACATGCACCCCGACCACTTCATCGGCGACACGGCCTGCTGGTGGATCGGCGACCGCAAGAACACCGACCCGCTGTTCCTGCAGATCGGCTTCCCGGGCCCGCATCCGCCGTACGACCCCACGCCGGAGGCGCTGGCCCGCTACGAGGGCGTGGCCATGCCGCCGGCGCTGGAAAGCGTGGGCGGCCCGGAATCGCTGCCCGCCGCGCAGCAGCGCCTGCGCGAGAACATGTGCCGCATGGAGATCGACTCCATCGCCTGGCGCACCGATGCGACACCGGCGGAGATCGACAACTTGCGGCGGCACTACGCCGCCAACGTCACGATGATCGACGAGCAGGTGGGCCGCATCATGGCGGCGCTGGACGCCCGCGGCTACCTGGACAACGCACTGGTCATCTTCACCTCCGACCACGCCGACGCACTGGGCGACTACGGCCACATCCAGAAGTGGACGATGTACGACACGGTGGTGCAGGTGCCGCTGGTGGTGTGGTCGCGCAACCTGCCGGTGCGCCAGCAGAAGCTGCCCGACCTGGTGCAGCTGTTCGACGTGGCGCCCACCATCCTCGAGGCCGCAGGGCTGCCAGTGCCGCCGGATTTCGAGGCTCGCTCTCTCTGGCCGCGCCTGAAGGACGACAAGGCGGCACCGGTGCGCGACGTGGTCTACAGTGAACTCGCCCGCGACCACATCCAGACCGGCAGCGAGTTCATCATCATGCGCCGCTGCACGCAGTGGAAGCTGGTGATGTACCTGGATGACGATTTCGGCGAGCTCTACGACCTGACCGCCGACCCGGGCGAGACCCGCAACCTCTGGGACGACGACGCGCATCGCACGCTGCGCGAGCGGCTGCAGCGCGAGACGATGACCTGGTACCTGCGCGGCACGCTGCAGGCCGGCCGCAAGCCCGGCCGCAAGCCGCAGGGCGCGCTGCGAGCCTGAGCCCCTCTGCACTGGCCGACTCGGCCAGCGTGGCGGGTGATGCGCCAGCGCTCAAGGCGCCAGGCGTGCCCGCAGGCCACCTTCCCGCCGCGTGCGCCGCGCCACGGCCCGTGCCAGCAGCGCCGGTTGCGGCGCCACCAGCGTGAACCGCTCGCGCGCCCGCGTCAGCCCGGTGTAGACCAGTTCGCGCGTCAGCAGCGGCCCGTCCTCCGGGGGCAGCACCAGGGCCACGTGGCCGAACTCCGAGCCCTGGCTCTTGTGCACCGTCATCGCGAACGCGGTCTGCACCTGCTCGAGACGGCCCACGGCCACCGCATGCAGGGCCTCGCCCTCGGCGAACCAGGCGCGCGGCGTGCCGTCGTCCGCGGGCAGCACCAGGCCGATGTCGCCGTTGAACAGGCCCAGCGCCGGCTGGTTGCGCGACAGCATCACCGGTCGGCCGGTGTACCACTCGCCGCTGCGGCGCAGCAGGCCGGCATCGGCAAGCGCACGTTCGACGGCGCCGTTGAGCCCGTCCACCCCCCACGGCCCCTCGCGCAGCGCGCACAGCAGGCGAAAAGCCTCGAAGGCCTGCAGCGCGGCCCGGGCGCGCTCGGCCGGCGTGCCCGGGCCCTGCAGTGCCTGCAGCATCGGCCGGTAGCCCTGCACCGCCAGCGGCAGCACGGCCGTCGCGTCGCGCGGGGACTGCAGCGCCAGCGCGCCGGACGCATCGCCCCGCAGGGCCGCCAGCGCGGCTGCGCCGTCGCCCCCGTGCATGGCCTGCGCCAGCGCGCCGATGGCGCCCTGGAAGCGTCGGCTCTCGCGCAGCGCCACCGTGCGCGGCACCAGCACCGGGGCGGCGCACAGGTCGGCCAGCACCGCGCCGGCTTCCACCGAGGCCAGCTGATCGGGGTCGCCCAGCAGCACCAGGCGCGCGGTGGACGGCAGCGCGTCCAGCAGCCGCGCCATCAGGGCCAGGTGCACCATCGACGCCTCGTCCACGATCAGCAGGTCCAGCGGCAGCGGGTTCGTCGCGTCGTGGCGGAAGCGCCGCGTGCCCGGCCGAGGGCCCAGCAGCGCATGCAGCGTGCGCGCCGGCGGCAGCGCGTCGGCCCACGGGTCCAGCGCCTCGCCGGCCAGCGGCCCGAGCGCCGGGCGCAGGCCCTGCAGCGCCTGCTGGATGGACTGCTTCAGCCGCGCCGCCGCCTTGCCGGTGGGTGCCGCCAGGCCCACCCGCAGCCAGGGCGCGGGGGGGCCATCGGGCCCACCACGGCCGCGCAGCGCCTGCAGCAGCACCAGCAGCCGCGCCGCCGTCCAGGTCTTGCCGGTGCCCGGCCCACCGGTGACCAGCGTGAAGCGGCCGCGCAGTGCCACCTCGCCGGCACGGCGCTGCCAGTCGACATCCCCGTCGGCGCGCGGCGGGAACAGGCGGCCCAGCCACGCGGTGGCCTGCGCCTCGTCCACAGGAAGAGACGCAGCGGCCCGGGCCCGCAACTGCCGCGCGATGTCACCTTCGTCGCGCCAGTGGCGGCGCAGCGCCAGCCGGTCATTGGCCAGCACCAGGGGCGTTCCGCCCTCGTCGTCGGGCGGGTCGGCCTCGACCGCCGCACAGCCGGCCCAGGCCTGCGGCTGCAGCGGCCGGGTGGCCAGCGCCTGCGACAGGGCGTTCAAGGCCTCGGCCGGCCAGTCCAGCAGTTCGGCGGCGGTGCCGGGCAGGTCGTCCAGCGGCAGCGCGCTGTGGCCCGCCGACTCCAGGCGCGACAGCAGCGCCGCGGCCAGCAGCAGGTCGGGCGGGGCCGTGGGCGCGGTGTCGTGCAGGAAGCGCGCCAGCGCCACGTCCAGCGGGCGCAGCCAGCCGGCGGCCTGCCAGGCCGCCAGGTCGGCGAGCGAGGCAGCGGCGGTCACGAGGCCGCCTCCACCGGCGCGATCAGCGCGTCCAGCGCCTGCACCAGCGCCACCGGCGCCGCCACCGTGCAGCAACCGGCCGCCGGGCCCTGCACCCCGCGCAGGAAGAGGTAGACCGCGCCGCCCAGGTGCCGGGCCGGCACATAGGCCGCGCCCAGACGCGCGCGCAGCAGCCGGTGCAGCGCCAGCAGGTACAGCGCGGCCTGCACGTCGTAGCGGTGGTCGCACATCGCCGCCTGCAGGGCGTCGGCGGTGTAGTCGGCGTCGCGCCCGCCCAGCGCATTGCTCTTGTGGTCCAGCACCCAGTAGCGGCCGCCATGTTCGATCACCAGGTCGGCAAAGCCCATCAGCAGGCCCCTCAGCCGGCGCGGCGGCAGCGCGGGCCGCGGTGCACCGGGCCACAGGTGCGCGCGGCACAGGGCGTCGATGCGGCCGGCGTCCAGGCCATCGCTGGGCAGCCAGAACTCCATCTCCGGCCACACCGCCTCCAAGCCAGACAGTGGCACGCCCAGCGGCGGCAGCGGTGTGGCGCAGACCTGCTGCAGCCAGGCGAGCACGTCGTCGGCCCGGTGGCCCCAGCCCTGGCGCTCGCAGCGGCGCAGCAGGGTCTGGCGCAGGTCGGCCGATCCGTCGAGCGCAAAGCCCTCGCCCGCCAGCCATTCGAGCTGGTCGTGCAGGAAGTTGCCGGCGAAGGCGCCGCGGGGGAAGCGGTGCCACGGCTGGTCGGCGCCCCGCGGCACCGCGGCGGCGTCCACGGGCTCGTCCTCGCGCAGCAGCGGTGCCGCAGGCGTTTCCTGCGCCACGCCGGCCACGACACCACGGCCAGCATCGCGCACCAGGGCCGAGTAGCTGGCGATGGCCCAGTCGCGGTCGAACTGGACGCTGTAGCGCGGGGCCGGCGCCAGGGGCGTATCGGCGTCCTGCACGCGGCGGCGGGTCACCGGGGGCAGCGGTGGCGTCTCCGCGGGCGGCAGCCACTGGACGTCGACCGCGGGGCCGGCCAGCGCGTCCAGCGCCGGGCCGAAGGCCTCGGCGCCCGGGCCGCACAGCAGCTGCCCGGCGGCGCTGCGGGGCCACAGCGGCGTGCGCGCCTTGCCCGTGGCCGCGGCGGCCATGCCCACCCACAGCGCGTGGCGCGCCCGCGTCAGCGCCACGTAGAGCAGGCGCAGGTCCTCGCGCAGGCGGTCGGCGTCGGCCTGTGCCCAGTCGTCGGGCGTGGGGTCGGTCAGCAGGCGTCGGCCGCCGTCGGGCAGCGGCGCCCACAGCAGCTGCTCGCGCCCGTCGCGCGGCCGGCACTGGGCCACGAAGGGCAGAAAGACCAGCGGGTACTCCAGGCCCTTGCTCTTGTGGATGGTGACCACCTGCACCAGGTCGGCGTCGCTCTCCAGGCGCAGCACGCGCTCGTCGCCGCCGGCCTCGTCACCGTCGATCTGCTGCGCCAGCCAGCGGATCAGCGCCGGCTCGCCCTCCAGCGTGCCGGCGGCGGCCTGCAGCAGCTCGGCCAGGTGCAGCACGTTGGTCAGGCGCCGTTCACCGGCCACGTCTTCCGCCGCCAGCCAGCGCGCCGGCAGGTCGAAGGCGTGCAACGCGCGGCGCAGCATGGCCAGCACCCCCTGCTGGCGCCAGACGGGCTGCAGCGCCTGCAGCGTCTCGGCAGCGCGGTCGAAGCGCGCGTCGTCGTCGGCCAGGGCGCGCAGCTCCGGCAGCGTGCGCGCCAGCAAGGCGGTGGCCAGCGCGGCGCGCGCCAGGCGGATGTCGCGGGGGGCGGCCACGGCCTGCAGCAGGCGCAGCAGATCGGCGGCCTCGGGCGTGGCGAAGACGGAGTCGCGGTCCGACAGGTAGACCGACGCCAGCCCGCGCCGGCGCAGCGCCTGGCGCACGGTCTGCGCTTCGCGGCCGGTGCGCACGAGCACCGCGATGTCGGCCGGGCGAAGGCGCCGGAAAGCATCGTCTTCGTGCAGGAACCCGGTCTGCGGGTCGTTGAGCAGGGCCACGATGCGTTCTGCCGCCAGCGCGGCGAACAGCGGCTGGTGCTCGCCCGCCAGGCGCGGCGTGGCATCGGCCACCCAGGTGACGGCAGGCAGCGGCCCGGTGGCGTCCACCAGGCGCTCGGCCCGACCCCGGGCGCGCACCGGCTCGAAGGGCAGCGCGTCGCCGAAGCCGAAAGCGCCGGCCCCGGGCCGCGTCTCGGCGCGCTGGAACAGCGTGTTCACCGCGTCCACCAGCGCGGCGGCCGAGCGGTGGTTGGTGCCCAGCACGTGGTGGCGCCCGGCGGTGGCCCGGCGAGCGCGCAGGTAGCTCTGGATGTCGGCACCGCGGAAGGCGTAGATGGCCTGCTTGGGGTCGCCGATCAGCAGCAGCGTCGTGGCGGGGTCGTCGCGCGCGATGTCGTAGAGGCGGTCGAACACCGACAGCTGCACCGGCGAGGTGTCCTGGAACTCGTCGATCAGCGCCACCGGGTACTGCGCCACGATGCGCTCGCGCAGGCGAAGGGCTCGCTCGCCGTGGCGGGCCTCGTCCAGCGCGTCGTCCAGGCGCTGCAGCAGGTCGGCGAAGCCGAAGGTGCCGGTGGCCGCCTTGAGCTGCGCCAGGCGCTGGCGCGCCAGCGCGGCGGCGTTCACGCGCAGGGCATTGGTCGGATCCGGCCAGGCCTGGAGCGCCGCCATCAGGTCGGCGAAGGCGGTGAACTCGGGCGGCAGGTCGACGGTGCAGCCGGCCTTGAGCGCGTCGCGCGCCCCGGCATCCGTGAGGCGAAGGCGGGCCGCATCGCTGAGACCGGGCCGGTCGAGTCCAGGTGACCCGGCCCAGTCCTTCAGGGCTATCAGCCACCCCGGCGTGTGCTTCTCGCCCAGGCGGGCCTTGTTGAACGGGCAGTCCTTGCGCGCCCACTGCCCGCGCAGCCAGGCCAGCATGGCCTCGGCACGCTCGGCCCAACCGGCCTTGAGCGCCTGCATGCCGGCCAGCGCTCGGTCCACGGCGTCGGCCAGCGCGCCGGTGGCCACGCCCGCCGGCAGCTCGCCGTCCCACAACGGCCGGATCGCCTGCGCCAGCGCCGCCGGCGAGGGCCAGCGCCCCAGCACCGCGCCCAGCGCATCGCCCTGCAGCGGATAGACCTGCTGCCGCCAGACGTCGCGCACCGCGGTGTCGCGCAGCGCGGCCTCGTCGGCCTGCAGTTCTTCGTCGAACAGGCTGCCGCTGTCGAAGGCGTGCTCGCGCAGCATGCGCTGGCACCAGGCGTCGATGGTGTGCACCGCCGCCTCGTCCATGGCGTCGGCGGCCACGGCCAGGCGCCAGGCGGCCTGCGTGCGCGCGTCGCCCTCGGGAAAAGCCGCCAGCAGGCCCTGCAGCAAGGCATCGTCGCCCGGACCGGCTTCGCCGCGGAAGACGGCGGCCGCCTGCGCCAGTCGGGCGCGGATGCGGTCGCCCAGCTCGCGGGTGGCCGCCCGCGTGAAGGTCATGACCAGGATCTGGTCGACGCTGCGCGCCGGCGTGCCATGGCCCAGCACCAGGCGCAGCACCAGGGCGGCGATGGTCCAGGTCTTGCCGGTGCCGGCACTGGCCTCGATCAGCCGGCTGCCTTCCAGCGGCAGGGTCAGCGGGTCGAGCGCGGTGGCCGCGACGGACTCAGTCATCACCCACCCCCTCGGCGCCGAGCGGCGCCCAGGTCACCCACGTGGCCAGCGCGTGGCGCAGCGGTTCGTACAGCTGCTCGGTGATGGCCGCGAAGCGTGGCGACGCCTGCAGTGTCTCGAAGTCTGGAACCAGGCGTGCGAGGCAGGGTTCCTCGCCTTCGCCGCGCTGCTGTTCGCCACCGTCGTAGACCTTGGCCGCGGTGCCCGGGTCGCCCGGGTCGTCCAACCAGGCCAGGCCGGTGCGCACGGCGGTGGGCCAGGGTTCGTCGGACGCCATCACCGCGCCCCAGCAGCGCAGCAGCGCCTCCAGCACCTGCTCCGCCTCGTCCTGCGGCGGGGCCTGCAGCACCACCTGCACGTCGGGCGCGATCACGATGCCGGTGGCCGGCACGCCGGCGGCGGCGCAGGCCAGGGCCTGGAGCCAGGCCAGGACGAGCTTGTCGCCGCGCAGGTCCTTGCTGCCGTCGCCCAGGCGAGTGGCCTGCAGCACCACCCAGGTCCATGGGCCGTCGGTGCCGTCGCTGCCGTCGGCGCCGCGGCGCAGACCGGGCAGCGCGTCGTCGAGCGCAGGGGCGTCGGTGGGCGCCAGGTGCACGGCCCAGGGGGTCTCGTGCAGCGGCCGGTCGGCCGTCGCCGCCTGCCAGGCTCGCACCGCCGGCGCCAGGGTCTGCACCCACTGGTCCTGCGCCCAGCGGCCCGGCCCGGCCAGCGGCAGCTCACCGGCACGGCCCAGCCGTGCCACCGCCGCGGCCACGGCCACGGCCGGGTCGTCGTGGCCGGGCCCCGCCTGCACGGCCCGCAGCACCGCGTCGCCCAGGCCCCAGCGCTCCAGGCCGTCGTCGCCGAAGGGTTCGTCGTCCTCGGCCGCGGCGTCCTGCGGCGGGAACTGCAGCTGCAGCCGGTGGCGGCACCAGGCCTGCACCGGGTTCCGGACGAAGGCGGCGAGGTCGACCAGGGTCAGCCGTGCCGCGCCCTCGTCGCGTGGCGCCGTGGCGGCCGGCGCTTCGTCGGGCAGTGCCTCGTGCGCGGCCCGCCATTCGCGGGCGTAGGTGAACAGGGCGCCACCGGGCTCGAAGTACCGGCGGCTGAAAGGCTGCAACGGGTGTTCGGTGGTGCGTTCCTCGACCACTTCGTCGCCCCACACGGCGGCAAGGTGGTCGCGCAGCTGCGCCACCAGCACCGACGGCGGCAGGGCCTGGTTGTCGCGCACGCTGCGGCCGGTCCATGACACGTACAGCACGCGGCGCGCCGACAGCAGGGCGTCCAGCATCAGCTGGCGGTCGTCGTCGCGGCGCGAGCGGTCGCCCGGCCGCGCCTGCCCGGGCAGCGCCATCAGGTCGAAGTCGTTGCGCGGCGCGCGGCGCGGGTAGTCGCCGTCGTTCATGCCCAGCAGGCACACGACCTCGAACGGGATGGCGCGCAGCGGCAGCAGGGTGCAGAAGGTGACGCCGCCGGCGCGGAAGCGCTGGCCGCCGCCGGGCGCGTCGAGCGCGCCCAGCCAGGCCTCGCGCAGCACGGGCAGCGGCAGCTCGGCGTCGAAACCGGCGGTCTCGGTGGCCTGCAGCCAGTGCGTCAGCGCCTGGTCCAGCGCCGCGACCAAAGCGCGGTCGCCGTCGTCGGCAGCCTCGAACAGGGCCGGCAACAGGCGCCGGCAGCGCGCCGCCCAGACCTCGGGCGTGGCAGGCCGGGCGGCTTCGCGCCACCACGTGCCGAGCACTTCGAGCAGCGCGGCCAGCGTGCCGGCCAGCCCGGCCTCCAGCCCGGCCACCTCGGCATAGGGCTCGATGTCGCCGAAGGCCGGGCCGTCGCCGGCGGCGTAGCCCAGCAGCATGCGGCGCAGGCCGAAGGCGGCGGTATTGGCCTCGCCGGCCGCGCCCAGGCCGAGCTGGTCGCGCTGTGCGGCGTCCAGTCCCCAGCGGATGCCGGCACCGTCCACCCAGGCCGCCAGCGTGGGTAGGTCGGCCGCGTCCAGGCCGAAGCGGCGCGCCACCGCGGGCACCTCCAGCAGGCCCAGCAGATCGCTGGCGCCGGCGCGCTGCTGCGGCAGGCCCAGCACCCACTCCAGCGCCACCAGCAACGGCGCGTGGCCGCGGTCGGGCCGGTCGGTGAGCCCCCAGGGGATGTGCCGCGCATCGCCACGCCCGTGCTGGCCGAAGACGGCGCGGATGGCGGGGGCGAAGGTCTCGATGTCGGGCACCATGACGACGATGTCGCGCGGTGCCAGCGGCGTGCCAGCCGGCGGGTGCGCCAGCAGGTGCAGCAGCTGGTCGTGCAGGATCTCCACCTCGCGCTGCGGGCCGTGCGCGACGTGGAAGACGATGCTGCGGTCGTCGGCCGGCGGCGGCGTGCGGTCGGTCTCGGCCGGCGGCTGCAGATCGCGGATGGCGGCCTGCACACGCGCAAGCATCGTGGTGGCTGGCTCGTCGTCGTAGAGCTCGACGCGCTGGTCGGCCCCTTCGAAGGCGTCGAGCGAGCGCACGAAGTCGCGCGCCTGGCGGCCCCAGGCGGCCAGCAGCGGGTGGCCGTGCAGGTGCATCTGCGCCAGCGGCACGGTGGCGAGGTCACGCCCGTCGCGCAGCGCGCGGCGGCGTGCGGCACGCTGCAGCTCGCGGCCGTCGACGATGTCGGCCCAGTGGTAGCGGCAGGGGTCGGGCACGGCCAGCAGCACCTGCACCTGCTGCGCCAGGGCTTCGAGCATCTGCAGCACGCCATGCGGCAGGTGGGTGCTCCCGAAGAGCACCACGCGTGGCGGCAGGCCGGGGAACGGGCCGCCCTGCGCCAGCGCCGCCGTGAAGCGCGCCTGCAGCCGGCCGCGCGTGGCCTCCACGGCACCGGGCGGCAGGCCGGCGACCAGGAGCCGCCACAGCGCCGGCTGCCAGCACTGGTCCTCGGGCACGGGCCGGGACCCGAGGTGGTCCTGGCCCGCGGCCCAGGCGTCCAGCCATTCGGGCCGGTAGACCTGGTACTGGTCGAACAGGTCGGCCAGGCGCTGGGCCAGCTGCAGGCGGCGCGCCGGGTCGTGGCTGGCACCCAGGAAACCGGCCACGGGGGCAAGCACCGGGTCGTCGGCCGCCCAGCCGGGCAGCGACTGCATCAGCCGCCAGGTCAGCGGCAGTTCGTCCAGCGGCAGTGACGCCGGCACGGCCGCGCGCCCCAGCACCGCGCGCCAGGCTCGCCAGAAGAAGCGCGCCGGCAGCTCCACGCATGTGGCAGCGCAGATGCCCTGCTGCTGCGCGAGCGCGATCTTCACCCACTCGCCCATGCCGTGGCTCTGCACCAGGAAGGTTTCCGCCTGCAGCGGCGGCAGCGGCTGACGCGCCTGCCACGCGAACACGGCCTCGGCCAGCCGCTCCAGGCGGTTGCCTTGCAGGATCACCAGGCCGGGACGCGGCGCCTCGCTCGTCATGTGCACAGGATAAGGGGCGGGCCGCGGCTACAGTCCCGGCCCATGGACACCTCGCGCAGCGCCCAGGGCTATGTGGCCGACCCCCGCAATCAGCACGTGCTGGTCTGGCTCAACGGCCAGCTGGTGCCGCGCGCCCAGGCCATGGTGTCGGTGTTCGACGCCGGTTTCGCGCTGGGTGACGGCGTGTGGGAAGGTCTGCGGCTGGCGGGCGGCCAGCTGATCAGCCTGGAGGCGCACCTGGACCGGCTCTTCGAAGGCGCGCGCAGCATCGCGCTGGACATCGGCCTCACGCGCGCCGAACTCACCGCCGCCCTGCACGCCACGCTGGCCGCCAACGGCATGACCGACGGCGCCCACCTGCGGTTGATGGTCACGCGCGGCGTCAAGTCCACCGTCAACCAGGACCCCCGCTTCATCGTCGGCGGCGCCACCGTGGTCATCGTCGCCGAGTACAAGACGCCGCGGCCGGAGAGCAAGGCGCAGGGCCTGGCGCTGTTCACGTCCACCTTCCGCACCAGCGGGCCCGACGTCTTCGACCTGCGGCTGAATTCGCACAGCCGGCTCAACCTGATCCAGGCCCTGCTGCAGGCCATCCAGGCCGGCGCCGACGAGGCGCTGATGCTGGACCCGCGCGGCTTCGTGGCCAGTTGCAACAGCACCAACTTCTTCATCGTGCGCGGCGGCGAGTTGTGGACCAGTACGGGTGCCTACAACTTCAAGGGCATCACCCAGGCCAGCGTGCTGGCGGCCTGGCGCGCCACGGGGCTGCCGGCGCGCGAGTGCGACTTCACGCTGGCCCAGGTCTACGCCGCCGACGAGGCCTTCGTCACCGGCACGCTGGGCGGCGTGACCCCGGTGGTGCGGGTGGACGGGCGCACCATCGGCGGCGGCCTGCCAGGGCCACTGACGCAGCGCGCCGCGGCCCTGTACGCGGCCGCGGTGGGCCTGCCGGCCTGAGAGGGTGAGAGCCAATCCCGCACGCCCGCTCATCCGCGCCAAACGGCCCGACTCGTCGTTGCAAATGCTCGCCATAGCCCGAGCCATGGCTGCGCTTTGCGCCTAGATTCGGATCGCTTGGCGCGTCTGCTCGGGCACGCTGGATGACCTCTCACCCTCTGAGTCGCCCGCGTCGTTCTTGAACCGGTTCAAGGACACCCCATCGTCGGGTGCCCAGACTGGTGGCATGCGGCCAGAAGGCGCCCCCTTGCTGAACATCGACCTGGCGGCCTTGCCGCCAGCGCAGCGCGTGAGCTCCCTGCTCGCCGCGCTCGATGGCCTGAACCCGGGCGAGGTGTTCACGTTCAGCGCCAGCGCCGACCCCGCCCCCCTCTACTACCGCTGCGACCGGGACCGTCCGGGCCAGGCCAGTTGGGATTACCTGCGCTGCGGCCCGGACCGGTGGGTGGTGCAGGTGGCCCGCCGCTGAACCGGTGGGCGTCCATCGGGCGCGTGCCGATGCAGTACCCGAGCGACTCACTCGGAAAATTCTTGAACCGGTTCAAGGACGCGCGCGACAGCGGTCCCTAGCCTCCTGTGCATCGTCATCGACCCCTTGCAGGAGGCACCATGAGCCGAGGCTTCACCAGCCAGGCCGCGCGCAACATCTTCTACGGCGGCACGCTGTTCTTCGTGTTCGTCTTCGCGGTCCTGATCTTCGACACCGAGGGCCGCGTGCCCGAGCGTTCCAACGCCGCACAGATCACCCCCGCCGTCGCGCGCGGCAAGCACATCTGGGAAACGCGCAACTGCATCGGCTGCCACACGCTGCTGGGCGAAGGCGCGTACTTCGCACCGGAGCTGGGCAACGTCTACGTGCGCCGTGGCGGTGACGCCGGCGGCGAGGCCTTCATCAAGGCCTGGATGCAGGCGCAGCCCACCGGCGCACCGGGGCGGCGGCAGATGCCGCAGTTCCACCTCAGCGAGCAGCAGCTCGACGACCTGGTGCAGTTCCTGAAGTGGACGAGCAAGGTCAACACCGAGAACTGGCCGCCGAACGCGGAAGGCTGAAGGAGCACATGACATGACCACGACCACAAGCGTCGGGCCGCGCTACGCCTCGCAGCAGGTGGCCCGCCTCTACTTCATCGGCGCCCTGGCCCTGTTCGTCGGCCAGATCGTCTTCGGCATCACGCTCGGGCTGCAGTACCTGATCGGCGACCTGTTCTTCCCCGCCATCCCCTTCAACATCGCCCGCATGGTGCACACCAACCTGCTCATCGTGTGGCTGCTGATGGGCTTCATGGGCAGCGCCTACTACCTGATCCCGGAGGAGTCCGAAACCGAACTGCACAGCCCGGCCCTGGCCCAGGCGCTGTTCTGGATCTTCCTGGGTGCCGGCGCATTGACCATCCTGGGCTACCTGCTGGTGCCCTACGCCACGCTGGCCGCGGCCACCGGCAACGACTGGCTCGCCACCATGGGCCGCGAGTTCCTGGAACAGCCGCTGCCCACCAAGCTGGGCATCGTGGTGGTGGCGCTGGGCTTCCTCTACAACATCAGCCTCACGGTGCTCAAGGGCCGCAAGACGGCCATCAGCCTGGTGCTGCTGACCGGCCTGTGGGGCCTGGCGCTGCTGTTCCTGTTCAGCTTCGTCAACCCGAGCAACCTGGTGCGCGACAAGATGTACTGGTGGTTCGTCGTCCACCTGTGGGTGGAAGGCGTGTGGGAGCTGATCCTGGGCAGCCTGCTGGCCTACCTGCTGATCAAGACCACCGGCGTCGACCGCGAGGTGATCGACAAGTGGCTGTACCTGATCATCACCTTCGCCCTGGTCACCGGCATCCTGGGCACCGGCCACCACTTCTACTTCATCGGCCTGCCGGGCTACTGGCAGTGGGTGGGCAGCGTGTTCAGCGCGCTGGAGCCGATCCCGTTCTTCATGATGACCCTGTTCGCCTTCAACATGGTGCAGCGGCGCAAGCGTGAGCACCCCAACCAGGCCGCGGTGCTGTGGACGGTGGGTTGCGCGGTGATGGGCTTCCTGGGCGCCGGGCTGTGGGGCTTCATCCACACGCTCAGCCCGGTGAACTACTACACCCACGGCAGCCAGGTCACGGCCGCGCACGGGCACCTGGCCTTCTACGGCGCCTACGTGCTGGTGGTGATCGCGATGATCAGCTACGCCATGCCCATCCTGCGCGGCCGCGAGGCCAACCCGCGGCGCGCGCAGAGCGTGGAGATGTGGAGCTTCTGGGTCATGTCCATCGGCATGGCGGTGATGGTGCTGGCGCTCACCGGCGCCGGCATCCTGCAGGTCTGGCTGCAGCGCATCCCGCCCACCGAAGGTGCGCTGGGCTTCATGCAGACGCAGGACCAGCTGCGCTTCTTCTACTGGGTGCGCGTGGCCGGCGGTGTGGGCTTCCTGGCCGGGCTGGTGATGTACCTGTGGAGCTTCTTCGTCGGCCCGGCGACGGATGAGGCCCCCGCCGCGCCGGCCACGCTGGCGCGGGCCTGACGGGCGGGTGACGTGATGGACCGCACCCGGCCCGACGCGCTGCGCGACCCGTGTGCCTACCTGGCGCAGGGCGGCGAGTGCGAGCTCTTCGCCCAGGCCTACGCGGCGCGCCTGCCGCTGCTGCTCAAGGGCCCCACCGGCTGCGGCAAGACGCGGCTGGTGGAGCACATGGCGCAGCGGCTGGGCCGCCCGCTGGTCACGGTGAGCGGCCACGACGACCTGGGCGCGGCCGACCTCACCGGCCGCCACCTGATCGTCGGCGGCGACACCCGCTGGTGCGACGGCCCGCTGACCCAGGCCGTGCGCCAGGGCGCGATCTTCTACCTCGACGAGGTGGTGGAGGCGCGCAAGGACATCACCGTCGTGCTGCACCCGCTGGCCGACGACCGACGGCAGCTGCCGCTGGAACGCACCGGCGAACTGCTGGACGCGGCGCCCGGCTTCATGCTGGTGGTCAGCTACAACCCGGGCTACCAGAACCTGCTCAAGGGCCTGAAGCCCAGCACGCGCCAGCGCTTCGTGGCGCTGACGCTGGACTACCCCGCGCCGGCGCTGGAAGCGCGCATCGTGGCCAGCGAGAGCGGCTGCGGCGACGCGGTGGCGGCGCAACTGGTGGCGCTGGCGCAGGCACTTCGGCGGCTCACCGACCACGACCTGGAAGAGACGGCCAGCACGCGGCTGCTGGTGATGGCCGCACGGCTGCAGGCCGGCGGCATGGCGTTGAGCGACGCCGCCCATCACGCCGTGCTGCAGGCGCTGACCGACGACTGCGGCACCCTGGCCGCCCTGCACGAGGTGCAACGTGCCGTGCTTGGCGACGGTGGCTGAACCCACGCTCGAGCTGGACCATGCGGCGCTGCAGCGACGCCGCCGTGCGCTGCAGATGGGCTTCTTCGCCCTCTTCCTGGCCGCCCCGGCGCTGGACCTGCTGCGCTTCGACCTGCACGAGGCGCAGCTGTGGTTCGGGGGCCAGCGCTGGACGCTGGGCATCGCCGCCTTCCAGCGCGGCGAGCTCACGGCCACGCAGGTGGCCCTGTCGATCTTCCTGCGCGGCATCCTGCCGGCGGTGGCACTCGTCGCGGCCTTTCTCGCCGTCGCCCGCCGCTTCGGCCGGGTCTACTGCGGCTGGCTGTGCCCGCACTTCTCGCTGGTGGAAGGCCTCAACGACCTGCTGCACCGGGCCAGCGGCAAGCTCAGCGTCTGGGACCGCCACCCCGTGCCGCGTGGCGGCCGCGTGCCGCAGCGCCGCTGGTGGCCGCTGTTCGCGCTGGCCTGCGCCATCTTCGGCTTCCTGTGGGCCATCACGCTGCTGACCTACCTGCTGCCGCCGCGCGAGATCTGGGGCGGATTGCTCAGCGGCACGCTCACGCCCAACCAGGCGCGCTTCCTGGCCATCGGCAGCGTGGTCTTCACGCTGGAGTTCGCCTTCGCGCGCCACCTGTTCTGCCGCTTCGGCTGCGCCGTGGGCCTGTTCCAGAGCCTGGCGTGGATGAGCAACCCGCGCGCGCTGGTGATGGCCTTCGACCGCGCCCGTGCCGCCGAGTGCCGTGGCTGTGCCACCGCCGACGCGCCCGCGGGCGACGCCTGCGAGGTGGCCTGCCCGATGCGGCTGCGCCCGCGCCAGGTCAAGCGGCTGATGTTCAGCTGCGTGCAATGCGGGCAGTGCCTGGCGCAGTGCGAACAGTCGCACGCCGGGCGCAGCGCCAGCCCCAACCTGCAGTGGACCATCGGCGTCGACGCGCTGCGCGAGACGCTGCGCCAGCGGCGCGACGACAGGAGCCGTTGATGGAGGAATGGGTCGGCCTGCAATGGCACCGCTGGGTCACCGGGCGGGCCGAACCAGCGCGTCCGGGTGCCGCCTGCCTGACGGATCACCGCCGCACCGTCGAGCTGATGCTGCACGCCGGCGGCGGCACGCAGCGCGTGGCCGAGGCCGCACCGATGCGCGTCGGCGGCGAACGCCGCTTCTGGCAGCGCGTGGCGGGCACCGGCCTGCGCCTGCCGCTGCCGCAGCTCGACGCGGCCGTGCTGGCGCTGCCGGCGCAGGTGGCGCTGTGCGACGACCCCGAACGCAACGCCGACCTCTACCGCTGGTGGGCCGCACTGGCCAGCCAGATCGACCTGGGACTGCCCTGGGTGCGCGCCAACACCGAGGCCATCCCGCGCGTGCTGGCGCGCTTTCCCGGCCTGGTGTCACGGTTCGCGCGGCTGCATGCTGCGCTGGGCGTGCCGCTGCCGCCACCCGGTGCGAGGCCGGCGGACGCGACACCGGCCTGGACCTGGATCGTGCCCGTGCCCGCAGCCGCCGCCGTCGACGGCACCGGCCCGGGCGAGGAGGACCGAACCGCGGACGCCAGCCATGCCGCCCAGCCGCCATCGCCCCGCCGCCGCACGCAGCGCGCCTGTGAAGGTGCATCGCGCACGCCGCTGCTGCTGGCCTCGAAGACCGAGTCGCTGCTGACCTTCGGCGACCCGCTGCGCGTGGACCGGGCGCTGGACGACGAGGACGACGGCAGCGCCGCCACCGCGGCAGAAGAACTGGAGACCCTGACGCTGCAGCAGACGGCCGGCGGCGCCCGGGCCCGCTGGCGCTTCGACCTCGACCTGCCGTCGGCGTCGGCCGACGACCGGCCCCTGGGTGCCGGCGAAACCCTGCCGGAGTGGGACCCGCGCACCCGTGCACTGCGGGTCGACCGGGTCCGGGCCCAGGTCTACCTGCCACGCGAACCCAGGCCCTGGTCGCCGGAGCCGGCGCTGCGTGCCACCGCCGCGCGCGTGCGCCGCCAGCTGGAACGCCAGCGCGATGCGCTGCGCTGGAGCGCGCCCGGCCCCGCCGGCGAGCGCCTGGACCTGGACGCCTGGGTGCGCCACCGAGCGGCGGCGGCCGCCACGCGCAGCACCGAGGCCGCGGTCTGGCAGCGCCGCATGCGCCGCGACCGCGATCTCGCCACGCTACTGCTGGCCGACCTGTCGATGTCCACCGACGCCCATGTCAACGACCGCCGGCGCGTGATCGACGTCATCCGCGAGGCCCTCTACGTCTTCGGCGAGGCGCTGTCCGGCAGCGGCGACCCGTTTGCCGTCTACGGCTTCAGCTCGCTGCGCCGGCAGCTGCGCCTGCACGCGCTCAAGCCGTTCCCGCAGCGCTGGGGACCGGCGGTGCTGCCGCGCCTGGGCGCGCTCAAGCCGGGCTACTACACGCGCATGGGCGCAGCGCTGCGTGCGGGCACGCGGCGGCTGCAGCAGCGGCCGGAACGCCGGCGCCTGCTGCTGCTGCTGACCGACGGCAAGCCGCACGACCTGGACGGCTACGACAGCGCCTGGGGCCTGGAGGACACCCGCCAGGCCGTGCTGGAGGCGCGCCAGGCCGGCCTGCTGCCGTTTGCGCTGAGCATCGACGCCGAGGCCGGCGACACGCTGCCGCGCCTGTTCGGCGACGCCGGCTGGGCCGCCGTGCGCCGGCCGGAGGAACTGGCCACGCGCCTGGCCACGCTGCATGCGCGGCTGGCGCGCTGAAGCGGCGATGTTCGGCGCCAGCTTGATGCGCATCAAGCGTCTGCGCCGCCATCGCGGCAGCATGCCGGGGCCATGCTCGACACCAGCCGCTTCGACATCCCGCGCTTCCTGACCCGCCTGCCGCTCTTCGGCGACCTGGACGGCGAGCAGATCGACCACATCGCTGCCGGCTGCGCGCTGCGCCGCCTGGAACGCGGCGAGATGGTCTTCCGCGTCGGCGAGCCCTGCGAGCACTTCCACGTGGTGGTGCTGGGGCAGGTGAAGCTGTTCGTGATCTCGCCGGGCGGCCAGGAGAAGGTGATCGAGCTCGTGGGGCCCGGCCAGAGCTTCGCCGAGGCCCTGGTCTTCCTGGGCCGGCCGTGTCTGGTGAACGCGCAGGTGCTGGCGAATTCGATGCTGCTGTCGGTGGCGCGCGAGACCATCCTCAGCGGCATCCAGCGCGACGGGCGCCTGGCGCTGCGCATGCTCGCCGGCCTGTCGCGCCGCCTGCACGGCCTGGTGCACGACGTGCAGGCCTACGCGTTGCAGAACGGCGTGCAGCGCGTCATCGGCTACCTGCTGCGCGAACAGGGCGTGGAGGACTGCGCCACCGGCGAGGTGGTCACCGTGAGCCTGCCGGTCAGCAAGGCCACCGTGGCTTCGCGCCTGTCGCTGACGCCGGAGTACTTCTCGCGCGTGCTGCGCGAGCTGGAGGAGGCCGGGCTGATCGAGGTCGACAAGCGGGACATCCGCCTGCTCGACCCGGCGAAGCTGGCAGCCTACCCGGGCTGACGAAGGAGCCCGACCTCAGCGGAGGGGATCGGCACAGACGCTGATCACCGGTGCTGCGGCGGGATTGTCGGCCTCGCAGGCGCCCGGTGCGTCGGAAGCCGGCTCGGCCAACGGCGTCCAGCGCCGGGCATCGAGGGTCAGCGTGCCGCCGTGCACCGGCACCCGCCAGTGGTCGCCGCACAGGCGGCTCTCGGCAGGCCGCGCCCCGGGCGCCGGCAGCCGGGCCACCGTGCGCCGCACGTCCAGGTGGACGACGAGCAGCAGGTCGCCCGCCGTGGCCGCCACCCAGGCGCGCCCGGGCGGCGCGAACGCAGGGGTGGGCGCGGGGCCGTCGAAGGGGATGCGGCGCACCCCCAGGTGCCCCGGACTGGCAATGGCCTCGCCCATGCGGTGGTCGTGCACGTAGCCGTCGAAGATCGGCGGCGCGTCGGGGTCCAGCGGGATCTCCCACCACTCTTGCAGCGATGGCCACGCGGCCAGCAGGCTGCGCCGGTGCGGCAGCGCCAGCAGCGCGCTGGCGCCGCCGTGCCGGGTGCCGGCGAGGTTGCGGCCGGGGTAGTCGCGCAGCACCTGGCCTTGCAGGTCCGTCAGGCGCAGGCCACCGGTGCTGGCCTGCAGCCGCTGGCCGCCGAGCGTGACGCTGCACGGTGCCGCCACGGCCAGCGCCGGCCAGGCCAGGCCGG
This sequence comes from Rubrivivax albus, assembly GCF_004016515.1. Lineage (GTDB taxonomy): Bacteria > Pseudomonadota > Gammaproteobacteria > Burkholderiales > Burkholderiaceae_C > Rubrivivax > Rubrivivax albus. Next base: position 294,902 of record NZ_SACT01000004.1, on the reverse strand, counting down.
CGCCGAGCAGCGTGCGCCGCTTCATCGCCGCGCGCCTGCCACCGCCCTGCTTCGCCTACTGCTGCAGGATCCAGCCGATGGCGGCGGCCAGCTCGGTGTCGCCGATCTTCGCCGCCGGGTTCGGCGGCATCGGGATCGGCCCCCACACACCCTTGCCGCCGCCGCGCACCTTCTGCGCCAGATCGGCCGGCGCGCCGGCCTGGCCCTTGTACTTCGCGGCAATGTCCTTCCAGGCTGGGCCGACGAGCTTCTTGTCCTTGGCATGGCAGGCCGTGCAGCCGGCGGCGCCGAGCGCGGCTTCGGGGTTGGCCGCCGCCGGCAGCGCCAGCCCGCAGGCCAGCGCACCGGCGGCCAGGGCCGCCCAGGGATGACTTCGTGTCATGGGTCGGCCCTCCGCTCAGTACACGTCGTGCTGCGTGTTGTAGACGTTGAAGTGCCCGGTCGGCGTGATCAGGCGCGGGTCCTTGATCACGGTCTTGAGCTTCAGCGTCTTGTCGTCCACCACCACCAGGGCACTGGCCTTGTCCTTGGCGCTCCAGACCGCGAACCAGACCTCGTCGCCCGCCTTGTTGTACTCCGGCTGCACCACGCGCTTGGCTCCTCCGTCGTCCGGCAGACCGGCCCACTCGGCGATGGGCAGCACGGTGAAGCCCTTGTCGAGGTTGCGGATGTCGTAGACCACCACGGCCTGCGAGATCTTGGGGTCGGGGTTCAGCGGCGCGTCGGAGTACAGGTGCGTGCTCTTCGGATGGCTCTTGATGAACAGCGCGCCACCGCCCGGGCCGGTGAGCTTGGCCACTTCCTTGAAGGCATGCTGCTTGTGCTTCAGGGGGTCGGTGCCGATCAGCGAGATGGTCTCGTCACCCAGGTGCCCCGTGGCCCACACGGGACCGAACGTGGGGTGCACGAAGTTGGCCCCGCGCCCGGGGTGCGGGATCTTGCCGACGTCGATCAGCCGGACCAGCTTGCCTTCCTTGGCGTCCACCGCGGCGATCTTGTTGCTCTGGTTGGCCGCCACCATGAAGTAGCGCTTGGTGCTGTCCCAGCCGCCATCGTGCAGGAAGCGCGCGGTGCCGATCTCGGTGACCTTCAGCGCGTCGATGTTGGAGTAGTCCACCATCAGCGTCTTGCCGGTCTCCTTGACGTTGACCACGAACTCGGGCTTGAAGTGGCTGGCCACGATGCTGGCCACGCGCGGCTCGGGGTGGTAGTCCTGGGTGTCGACGGTGTTGCCGCGCGTGGAGACGATCTTCAGCGGCTCGAGCGTGTCGCCGTTCATGATCGTGTACTGCGGCGGCCAGTAGCTGCCGGCGATGGCGTACTTGTCGGTGAAGTCGCCGGCCTTGCCCTTGTACTTGCTGGTGTCGACGCTGCGCGCTTCCAGGCCCACGCGGATCTCCGCCACGTTGTCCGGCTTCTCCATCCAAAGGTCGATCATGTTGATCTTGGCGTCGCGCCCGATCACGAACAGGTAGCGCCCGCTGGCCGACAGGCGCGAGATGTGCACCGCGTAGCCGGTCTTGACGATGTTGATGATCTGCTTGGTGTCGCCGTCGATCAGCGCCACCTCGCCGGTGTCGCGCAGCGTGGTCGAGAAGATGTTCTCGATGTTGTACGCGTTCATCTTCCGCTTCGGCCGCTGTTCCGGCGGCACGATGACCTTCCAGGTCTTCTTCATGTCGGCCAGGCCGAACTCCGGCGGCAGCGGCGCGTCGTGCTGGATGTAGCGCGCCATCATGTCGACCTCCTGCTCGGTCATCTCGCCGCTGGTCTGCCAGTTGGGCATGCCTGCCGGCGAGCCGTAGGCGATGAAGACCTTGAGGTAGTCCGTGCCCTTGCCGATGGTGAGGTCGGGCGTCAGCGGCTTGCCGGTGGCGCCCTTGCGCAGCACGCCGTGGCAGCCGGCACAGCGCTCGAAGTAGATCTGGCGTGCCTTGTCGAACTCGGCCTGCGTCATCGGCGGGGCCTTGGGGTTGCGGCTTTCCACCATCGGCACGCCGGTCAGCGCGGACGGTGCGGCGTGGTACTGCACGTCACCAGGGGCGACGTCCTTCTTGTCCTGCGCGAAGGCACCGCCGGCGGCCGCGAAGATCGCCACGGCGGCCAGCGGGGCGAGCACCGGCAGGCGGTGCAAGGGGGTTCTCAGGCTTGTCATCTCAGCTCCTCTTGGGGTGACCGAATCGATGGCGGCCATGCTGAGCCGCCAGCCGGCCGCATTCCTTGAACTGGTTCAAGGGCCGCAACGAAGGCCCGGCAAGGGACGCCGGCTTGACGCGCCGCAAAGCCCTGCCGCGCAAGCGGTCGACCGCGCCCAAAGGCGAACCAGTTCAAGGACCGGCGGCGCCTGCAGGCGGAACCTCCGGGGTATCGAGATTCACGTGCCGGAGCACACCATGAACCCCCGCCCCCCGTTCCCCCGCCGCCTCGTCCACCTGGCCTGCGTGCCAGGCCTGGCCCTGCTCTGCGCCGGCACCGCGCTGGCGCAGCAGACCGCCGAGCCGCAGACGGTCGTCGTCACCGCCACGCGCCACGCGATGCTGGCGCTGGATGCGCCCGCGGCCATGAGCGTGGTCACGCGCCAGGAGATCGAGGCCCGCGGGGCCGACGACGTGCTCGAGGCCGTGCGCGGCGAGACCGGCGTGTCGCTGCAGGGCCGCTCGATCGGCGGGCGCAAGGTGATCAGCCTGCGCGGCATGGACCCGAAGCACACGCTGTTCCTCGTCGACGGCCGGCGCGTGGCGCCCAGCGACGGTGTGGTGGGCCATTCCGACTTCCAGTTCGACTGGATCCCGGTGGACGACATCGAACGCATCGAGATCGTGCGCGGCCCGCTGTCGGTGCTCTACGGTTCGGAGGCCCTGGGCGGCGTGGTGCACGTGATCACCCGCCAGGCCGGCGATCGCTGGCGCGTCGCGGCGCGCGCCGAAGGCAGCGTGGCCAGCGGCGACCGCGGCGGTGACGGCCACCGCGCGGCCGTTTCGGTGGACGGCCCGCTGGCCCCTGGCCTGGGCCTGCGCGCCGGCCTGGCCACCGGCCGCCGCGACGCCGTGGCGTCACCGGCCGACGCGCAGGTCAGCGAACTGGAAGGCCACGACAAGACCGACGGCTGGCTGGGCCTGGCCTGGCGGGCATCGCGCGCCCACCGGGTGGCGCTGGATCTCCACGCCGGCGAGGAGACGCGCACCGCCGACGCGCGCGAGCGCAGCGGCGCGCGCCGCTACCACGTCAGCGACAACCTCATCGCCCGCGCGATGGCGTCGCTGGCCTGGGACGCCGAGTGGGACGAGCGCGGCGACACCACCACGCAGCTGCGCACCTATGGCACGCGGCTGGACGTGGAGAACCGGCGCACCGGGGGCGTGGCCATCAACGCGCCGCAGACACTGCGCGACCGCGTCCTCGAAGGGCTGGTGCGCCACGACGCCGGCGCGCATGTGCTGATCGCCGGCTTCGAGGCGCGCAACGAGACGCTGGAGGACCCGGGCATGCCGGACGGCCGGTCACTGGCGCGCCACCGCGCGCTGTTCGTGCAGGACGAGTGGCGTGTGATCGACGGTGCCCGGCCGCTGGACCTGACGCTGGGCCTGCGCCACGACGACCACCACCTGTTCGGCCGGGAGACCAGCCCACGGCTCTACGTCACCTGGCGTACGGCGCCGGGGTGGACGCTCAAGGGTGGCTTCAGCCACGGCTTCAAGGCGCCCAACCTGAAGCAGATCGTGCCCGGCGGCCGGCCCGAGGGGCCGAACACGGTGCTCGGCAATCCGGACCTGAAGCCCGAGACCAGCGACGCGGTGGAAGCCGGCTTCGCCTTCGAGCGGCAAGGGCTGGAGCTGCAGGCGATGCTGTTCTCGCAGCGCGTGCACGACCTGATCGAACTCGAGCTCGTCGCCCCCGGCCCGGTGCCGGGCGTGGGCACCTACGTCTACCAGAACGTGGCCCGCGCGCGCCTGCGCGGGCTGGAACTGGGCGCCGCGATGCCCCTGGGTGCCGGCTTCAGCGCCCAGGCCAGCACCACCTGGCTGGACGCCACCGATGCCGACGGCGAGCGCCTGACCTACCGCCCGCGGCTGAGCATGGGCGCCCGCCTGGACTGGTCCCACGGCCCCTGGCAGGCCGGCCTGCGCGTCGACCATGCCAGTGGCACCCTGCTGCCGTCGGCCACCCGCGGCGCGCCCGACGTGGCCGTAGCCGACCTGACGCAGTGGGGCGCCTACGTTCAGCGCCAACTGGGACCGGGTCTGACGCTGGCGCTGCGGGTGCACAACCTGACCAACCTGCGCCCGGCGGACAAGTCCGCGCGGTACACGCACGCCGAGGCGCCGCGCACGGTGTCGCTGGCGCTCCGCGGTGCGTGGTGACTGGGAAGGACGTCGGATGCGACCGTGGAGGCGGGCCGGCACCGCATGCGGCGCCGGCGGACTCAGATCACGGTGTGCCGCACCAACGACTCCATGGCCTGCGCACGCAGGAGGTTGTCTTCGATGGTGGTGGCGAGTCCGGCTTCGCGGAGCCTGCACAGCATGCGTTGCGTCAGCGTGTGCGACCTGCCACCATGTCGGCTCTGGAACAGGAAGAGGCGTTGGCCCGGCCCAACCCACTTCAACCGCGCCGACATCCAGATCCCCTGAAGGAACAACCGACACAGGGCACCAGGCTGAAGGGCTTCTACCCATTGCGCCGGTGTCTGCACCGGCTCGCCGTCGGCCAGATCGCCTCCCAGAGGCACGGTCGGAAGGCCGGCATGCAGGTCCAGCAGGGCTGGCACGGGCAGCGTCTCGACCGACTCCTCGACCCACGCCTCGGTCAGGTCGGCGGGATGCGTCGGCGGGTTGCGCAGCAGGTCGGCCAGTTCCACCAGTTCGGCATCGACACGGGGCCTTGGCAGCTCGGCGTCCGCCAGGCCCTCCTCCACCTGACGCAGCAGAACTGCGCGTTGTGCCCGTGACACCTTCTGGCCCGGCTGCGCGGTCGCGCGGATGAGGTCATCGACCACCAGTGCTGCCTCGGCCACGGCTTCGTGCGTGGCACCATGGCGCAGGGCTCTGGCCACCAGCACCTCCGTCCAGGGTTCGAGCAGGAAGCGCCGCATCAACCCGCTCGTCGGCGTGCTGCGCAACTGCTGGACGATCTGATTGCGGAAGGCAAGCTCGAGCTCTCCGCGGTCGGCCTGCCGCTGCAGCGCGGCGACGTCCTCGGCACCCGGTGAGGCCGAGCGCTCGAGCAGTTGAGCTGCCAGTTGCTGCACCTTGTCTGCGGCGCGCAGACAGGCCTGCGCGTCCAGCTTCGGGCTGGCCAGCAGGCGCTGCAACAGCTCCTCGAGCGAGTGGCCGAGCACCCGCTGGTCGTCGGTCCCGAGATCGTCGTGCAGCGCCGTTGCAGCCAGCAGCCGGTCCAGCAACTGCCACCACACGTGCTCCGGGTCACTCCAGATCTGGGGAACGTCTGCCGCAAAGCGCTGGGCCAGCTGTTCCAGGCGCTGCAGCGCTCTCGCCATCGACGGCGATCGGCTACTCTGCTGCCGCAGCTCTTCGAACAGGCGCTGCATCAGACCTTCGGCGGCAGCCCGCGGCAGTTGGGGACCGGCGCTACCGGGCAAGGACTCTGGCTGAACTCTGAGCGTCAGCTCGGGCAACGCCGCGGAAGCATCCTCGCTCACCATCTGCGTGCGGTGGGCCCAGGCCACCAGTTCGCGCATCGAGTCTGCCGGTGGAGTGGGCGCCTCGGCACCAGATGTTCGCACGGTGGCCATCGGCGAGCCGCGCGCGGCGGACGAGACCGAAGCCACGACATCGACCGCGCCGACCTGATAACCCATCGGCTCGACACCCTGCTGTTCGAGCCACTGCGACAGTTCCGTGTAGACCTCCCGCATCTGGCTCGCCATGGCGGTCCCGAGTCCACGGAGCAGCGCTTGCCGGTGCGCGATGTCGGCTTCCACCTCGTGGACAGCCTCACGCAACGCGTTCGCGCACACCAGCGGCCCGAGCGGCACCGTGGCGATGTCGATACGGTCACAACCCTGCAGCCGGCTGCTCAAGGCCGCGAGTTCCAGCAAGGGGAGCTCGGCCTCGGACTCGACGAGTTGGACGATGCGGGCGGTTTCGATCTCGGCGTCGATCTGCGACTCGGAGATCAGCGTCAGCTTCGACCCGCTCATGACCGGGCCGGGGGAGGACGAAACTTCGTCGCGCTCAACGTCCAACCGGGCAACCAGCGCTCGGGACAGTGCATGCACGAGTTCCACGCGTCGCCGCTGAAGCAACTGTGCCAGGAGAGGCGAGTTCGCCAGACCGTGCACCGAGACCGCCGACTCTTCACGGCGAATGGCGCGCTCGACCATGGCCACCACCCAGCGGCCCACACCCTGCCGCAGGATGTCCGCCAGCGCGGCAGCCTGCGGTTGAGCCGCCATGGAGATGTCGAAGAGATTCACGGGCGCTCCAGTCGTCAGCGGGTGCCGGGCCAGCGCAGAACCTGTGCCCAAAGCCATGTCTTCGGCGCGTGCGGACGAACCTTGAGGCCTGCGTCTCCCCCCTGGTTTCGCGGCTCATCAGAACACTACTGAACCCGCGGTTGCCCCCTCCTTCACCCGCTGGTCCGACACCACCGATGGCATGAATTCACGCCGTTGCTGCGACCGCAGCGGATCAACCGCCGCCCACCTGCCAGGTCCAGGTCGGCCGACGTCACCATCGGACGGCCCTGCACGAACCGCCCACTGAGCCTAGATCCGGCAGATGGCCGCTCTCCTCGGCATGCAAGTGCTTGATGTGGGCGACGGAAGTGGCCACGACCAAGTTCACCTGTCGGGTGAGCACGCTGCACACCCGATCGCGCCGCCCTCCACCACGCTGGCAGGCCGTCAGGCCGTGTTGCGAATGCTCGCCATGGCACGGGCCATGGCTGCGCTTCGGCCTTGCAGGCCGCGTGCTCTCGGTCGCTCGCACCGCTCGACAGGCGAGAACCGTCCTCAGGACGGCTCGTGTCCGGGCTCGCCCTTGCCAGCGCGGCCGATGATGGCCCGCTCGGTGCACCCATCAGCCGGATCTTGAAGGCACACGGCCCCGAGTCGCCGGCGCGCCCGGGTCGGCTGGTGTGACGCCTGGCCGGTCGGCCAGCGCCACTGGTCGCACGTCGTCTTCTGGCGAATCGCCGCTCGTCAACTGCGGAGCGCCTTCATCAGGCGCCTGAACCAGGTGCGACGGTTCTGGCGCTCGCCTCAGGGCCGCGGCCGCGGCAACCCGATCACCGTGCCTTCGCGACGGTCGTCGGCGGCGCCGTAGACCAGCCCGCTGTTCGGCAACCGGCCCACGGCCTGCACGGAGCCCACGTCGCCGATGCTCACGCTGTAACCCAGCGCGCGCAGGCCGTCGGCCGTCTCGGCCGGGAAACGCGATTCGAGCGTGATCGACGGGTTGGCCGACGACACCGAGATGCGCCCGGCGTCGATGGCCTCCTGCAACCCCATGCCGTGGTCGACGAGGTTGATCGTCACGTTGACCACCGAGTTGATGATGGTGGCGCCGCCCGGTGAGCCGTAGGCCAGGATGGGCCGGCCCTGGGGGTCGAACAGCATCGTCGGCGTCATGCTGCTGCGCGGGCGCTTGAGCGGCTGCACGTCGTTGTAGCCGTCGGTGCCGGTGAAGGGGTTGGTGCTGGGCGTGGTGTTGAAGTCGGTCAGCTCGTTGTTGAGCAGGAAGCCGAAGTTGCGGAAGGTGCCGTCGGTCAGGGTGTAGCCCGCAAAGGTGCCGATGCCGTGCGACGACTCGATGGTGTTGGTGTAGGACACCACGTTGCCCCAGCGGTCGGCCACCGAGAAGTGCGTGGTGCCGTTGTCCGGGCCTGTCACCGGCAGCGCCACCGCCAGCGGCTTGCTGCGCTTGAAGCCCGGGATCTCGTAGGGCCGCGGGTCGTCGGCCACGGGGTTGGGATCGATGCGCTGCCCCGGCGTGATCAGGCCGCTGCGCAGGGCCAGGTAGTCGGGGTTGATCAGGCCCACGGTGGGCACGGGCACGAAGTCGGCGTCGGCCATCCAGATGGCGCGGTCGGCAAAGGCCAGGCGCATCGCGTCGGCCATGGTCTGCAGCGTCTTCACCGAGCCGAAGCCGAAGCCCTGCGACGCGTCGCCGAGCGGGAAGCGCTCGAGCATGCCCAGGATCTGCAGCACCGTCAGCGCACCGGAAGACGGTGGCGCCATGGCCTTGATGGTGTAGCCGCGGTAGCTGCCCTCGATGGGCGCGCGCCGCGCCGGCTGGTAGGCGGCCAGGTCGGCCAGCGTCATCGAGCCCGGTTTGCCGGGCTGTTCGACGCCATTGACGATGATCGTGCTGCGCGCCTGGCCCGCGACGATGCCCTCGGCGATGTCGCAGCCCTTGTCGGGCATGTAGTTGTAGAAACAGTCCGGGCCGTGGCGGGCGATGAGCTTGAGCGTGTTGGCCAGCGGCAGGTTGCGGATCAGCGTGCCCGGCGCCGGCGCCACGCCGCCGGGGCAGAAGAACTCGCGCGTCTCCGGCGAGTTCAAGGCGCGGTCGTTGCAGCTGACGTCCGAGTAGCGCTGGGTGGCGGCGAAGCCGTCCTCCGCCAGCGCGATGGCCGGGGCCAGCACGCGGCGCAACGGCAGGCGGCCATGTTCGGCCACGATCTGCGCCGTGCCGCGCACCATGCCCGGCACGCCCACGGCCACGCCCTTGCGCGACGCGCTGGAGACACCGGCGAACATGTCGCGTGTGGCGCCGGCGGGCGCCGTCTCGCGGGTGTCGATGCTGAAGGTCTCGCCGGTCTCGGCCAGGTGCACGAGCATGAAGCCGCCACCGCCGATGCCGGCCGACTGCGGTTCCACCACGTTGAGCGCATAGGCGATGGCCACCGCGGCGTCGATCGCGTTGCCGCCGCGCTGCAGGATCTGCGCGCCGGCCTCGGCACCGTAGGGGTTGGCCACGGCGACCACGCCGCGGCGGTACAGCGGTGTGTCCACCGGCGGGGCCTTCAGGCCGCGCTTGGCCTGGGCCTTCGCGGGCGCCGTGGCGCCGGGGCGTGCCGCATCGGCCAGGCTGGTGGCCGGTGCTGCCAGCATCAGCGCGGCCAGCACGGCCAGGGTCAGGCCGGCACGCGGCGGCATCGGGGCGGTGGATCTCGCCATCGGGGAACTCCTCGTGTTTGGGTTGGTTGCCCAGCATGCGCCGATGCGGCCGGCGCGGCACCCGGGCCGGCCCCAGGGCACACACCCCTAGGTCTCGGGATGGTGTTGCCGTTGATCCAGAGCAAGCGCACACCGCGGGCATGGCGCAGGGGGGTCATGCCGATGGCGCAGAATCACCGGTCGACCGCCGCCGATGGCGCACCTTTCCTGCCGCCCCTGCGGCAACCCACCTGCCCTGCCATGCCAGCCCTGCGCGGTGTCCTCACCAGCCTGATCCTCGGCCTCAACACCCTGATCGTCGCGCTCAGCCTGGTGGTCCCGTCGCTCGTCAAGCTGCTGGTGCCGCTGGCGCCGGTGCGCCGCGTGGCCGACCGCGTGCTGGCGGGCCTGGCCTCCGGCTGGGTGGCGGTCAACAACGCGTGGATCGCGGCCGTGGCCCCGCAGGCGCGCTGGGACGTGCAGGGCCTGGATGGCCTGGACCCGCGCGGCTGGTACCTCGTCACCAGCAACCACCAGACCTGGGTCGACATCCTGGTGCTGCAGCGCGTGTTCCACGGCCGCATCCCGTTCCTGAAGTTCTTCCTCAAGCGAGAGCTGATCTGGGTGCCGGTGATCGGCCTGGCCTGGTGGGCGCTGGACTTCCCGTTCATGAGCCGTGGCAAGGGCAAGGCGGCGCTGCAGAAGGACCTGGCCACCGCCCGCCTGGCCTGCGAGAAGTTCCGCCACGTGCCCACCTCGGTGATGAACTTCGTCGAGGGCACACGCGCCACGCCGGCCAAGATCGCGGCCGACAAGAGCCCCTACCGGCACCTGCTGCGGCCCAAGGTGGGCGGGCTGTCGGTGGCACTGGCCACCATGGGCGAGCAGTTCCAGGCCCTGCTCGACGTGACCGTGGTCTACCCGCGCGGCACCCCCAGTTTCTGGGACCTGCTCTGCGGCCGGCTCGACACCGTGGTCGTGCGCGTGCAGGCCCACGCGATCCCGGCCGAGCTGGTGGGCCTGGAGCAGGCCACCGGGCGCGCCCACGTTGTCAGGCTCGGCCGCTGGACCGAGCAGCTGTGGACGGCCAAGGACCAGCTGATCGACGACCTGCTGCGTGCCGGCTGAGCCGCGGCCATCGCATCGCCGGCAAACCACCGGCGCATCAGCGCCTCAATCGTCGAAGCGCGTGAACACCAGCGACGCGTTGGTGCCGCCGAAGCCGAAGCTGTTGGACATCACCGTGGTCAGCGGCGCGTCCAGCCGTTCGCGCAGCAGGGGCAGGCCCTCGGCGGCCGGGTCGGGCGTGTCGATGTTGGCCGAGGCGGCGGCGAAGCCCTGCTGCAGCATCAGCAGCGCGTAGATCGCCTCCTGCGCACCAGCCGCCCCCAGCGAATGGCCGGAGAGGGACTTGGTGGAACTGATGGCCGGCACCTTGGACAACGCCGGCACGGTGGCCTCGCCCGCGAGCGCGGCGCCGAAGACCTCGCGCACCGCGCCGAGTTCGGCCGCGTCGCCCACCGGCGTGGACGTGCCGTGGGCATTGATGTAGTCCACCGGCCGCTGCACCGTGGCCAGCGCCTGCTGCATGCAGCGCACCGCACCTTCGCCGGAGGGGGCCACCATGTCGTGGCCGTCGGACGTGGCGCCGAAGCCCACCAGCTCGGCCAGGATGGTGGCGCCACGCGCCTGCGCATGCTCAAGCGCCTCGAGCACCAGCATGCCGCCGCCACCGGCGATGACGAAGCCGTCGCGCGCGCTGTCGAAGGCACGCGAGGCCTGCTCCGGTCGGTCGTTGTAGCCGCTGGACATTGCGCCCATGGCGTCGAACAGCAGCGACAGCTCCCAGCTCTCCTCCTCGCCGCCACCGGCGAAGACCACGTCCTGCTGGCCCCAGGCGATCAGCTGCGCGGCGTGGCCGATGCAGTGCGCGCTGGTGGCGCAGGCGGAGCTGATCGAGTAGTTGACGCCCTTGATGCCGAAGCTGGTGGCCAGGCAGGCCGACACGGTGCTGCCCATGGTGCGCGTGACCATGAACGGGCCCACGCGCTTGATGCCCTTGGCGCGCAGCGTGTCCGCAGCCCAGACCTGGTTGAAGCTGGACGCACCGCCGCTGCCGGCCACCAGGCCGGTGCGCGGGTGCGAGATCTGCGCCTCGGTCAGGCCCGACTGCGCGATCGCCTGCTGCATCGACAGGTAGGCGTAGGCCGCGGCGTCGCCCATGAAGCGCAGCGTGCGGCGGTCGATGGCCGCCTCGAGCTCCAGCGCCGGGCGGCCGCTGACCTGGCAGCGCAGGCCGCGCTCGGCGTAGACGGGGTTGGCACGGATGCCAGAGCGGCCCTCGCGCAGGCTGGCGGCCACGTCGTCGACGGTGTTGCCCAGGCTCGAGACGATGCCCTGGCCGGTGATGACGACGCGGCGCATCAGAAGGCCTCGGTGGACGTGAACAGGCCCACCTTGAGGTCGGTGGCCTGGTAGATCTCGCGGTCGTCGGCCAGCACGCTGCCGTCGGCGATGCCCATCACCAGCTTGCGCTCGATGACGCGCTTGAGGTCCAGCCGGTAGGTGACCTTGGACACGCTGGGCAGCACCTGGCCGAAGAACTTGATCTCGCCGGCACCCAGCGCGCGGCCGCGGCCCGGGTTGCCGCGCCAGCCCAGCCAGAAGCCCACCAGCTGCCACAGCGCATCCAGGCCCAGGCAGCCGGGCATCACCGGGTCGGTCTCGAAGTGGCAGTCGAAGAACCAGAGGTCGGGCCGGATGTCGAGCTCGGCCACGATCTGTCCTTTGCCGTGCGCGCCGCCGGTGTCGTCGATCTGCACGATGCGGTCGAACATCAGCATGTTCGGCAGCGGCAGGCGGGCGTTGCCAGGCCCGAACAGTTCGCCATGGCCGCAGGCCAGCAGGTCGTCGCGGCCATAGGAGTGGCGACCCAGTTCTCGCTGGCTCGGGCGCGGGGTGGTGGACGTCATGGGCGGTCGCGGTTGGGGTCTGCAATCCAGCCGGTGGCCCCTGGGTTCCACCGGCGCGTGGCCCGACATTCTGCCTGCGCTGCCTGGGCCGGCGCTGACGGGGCCGCTTGAGCCAGCGCAACGGCCCGCAGATCTGCCGCCATGCCGTGGCCGGCATCGCGGGCTCCCCGGGGTGTCGCCGCGCACAATCGGGCGCTGCGACACCTGTCCCATGTCATTGATCGACCACTACGCCACCCTGCGCCAGGCCCACATCGGCCTGGTGGCGCTCAGTGGCGGCTGGTTCCTGCTCCGGGCCTCGGGCCGGCTGGCGGGGGCGCACTGGCCGCTGTCGCTGCCGGCGCGTGTGGCCAGCTGGGTGATCGACACCGGCCTGCTCACCGCCGGTGCCCTGCTGTGGGCCGCCCTGCAGGTCAACCCGCTGGTGCAGACCTGGCTGGGCGTGAAGCTGGTGCTGCTGGTGGCCTATGTGGGGCTGGGCACGATGGCGCTGCGCCGGGCGCGCACGCCGGCCGCGTGCGCCGGCTGGACGCTGGCCGCGCTGGGCTGCCTGGGCTTCATGGTGTCGGTGGCGGTGGCCCACCACCCGGCCGGGCTGCTGGCCACGGCGGGTTGAGGCGGCCAAGCCACATCCGCACGCCACCATGCCGGCTTTGACCGGCCGGGTTGCGCTGACGCAAAGCCTCACCGGCGCCCTGGCCCGAGCATCGCGGCCCATGTCGCGAACCCTGCCCCTGCACCTCCACGCGCCGGCCGCGCAGCCGGCCCTGTCACACACCCGACGCACTGCCCTGCCCTGGCGACCGGGGCGGCTGCTCTCCGCCCCGCACCGGCTGGCCTTTGCCGCCGGCACCGCCGTGCTGCTGCTGGTGGCCCTGTGGTGGGCCGGCACGCTGCTGGCGCGCGCGGCCGGGGTGGCCGTGCCGGCCGGTCTGCCATCGGGCACGCTGCACGCCCTGCTGATGGGCTTCGGCTTCATGCCGCTGTTCTTCACCGGCTTCCTGTTCACCGCCGGCCCGCGCTGGCTGGGCCTGCCGCCACCGGCGGTGCGCCACCTGCGCGGCCCGGTGCAGGCGCAGGCCGCCGGCGCGCTGGTGCTGGGCCTGGCCGGCTTTGCGCACGACCCGGCGCTGGCCCGGCTGCTGGCGGCCCTGGGCCTGGCGGCACTGGCGGCCGGCTGGGGGCGCGCCGTGCTGCACTTCACCCGCCTGCTGCTGCGCAGCGCGGCCACGGACAAGCTGCACGCCTCTGTCGTCACGGTCGCAGGGGCCTTCGGCGCCGTGCTGATGGTCGTGGCCGCCGGCAGCGTCGCCGCCGGCGACCTGGCCACCGTGCACGAGACCGTGCGCGTGGCGCTGTGGGCCTTCGCCGGCGTGGTCTACGCCGCGGTGGCGCACCGGATGATCCCGTTCTTCAGCGCCGCCGCGGTGCCGGCGCTGGACGCCTGGCGGCCGCAGTGGCTGCTCGCCAGCTTCGTGATGGTGCTCGGCTTCGAGGGCTTCGTGCACTGGGCGCCGGTGCCGCTGGCGCTGCAGGCCGCCATCGAGGCCGCCGCCGGCCTGGGCTGGACGCTGCTGGCGCTGCGCTGGGGCCTGCTGCACAGCCTGCGGAACCGCCTGCTGGCGATGCTGCACCTGGGCTTCGTGTGGCTGGGCGTGGCGATGGGGCTGGCGGCGGTGTCGCATGGCCTGCAGGCCGCCGGCCAGCCAGGGCTGGGCCTGGCGCCGCTGCACGCCTACACCATGGGTTTCCTGGGCAGCACGCTGGTGGCCATGGTCACCCGCGTCAGCGCCGGCCACAGCGGGCGTGCGCTGGCGGTCGACACCGGCGCATGGGTGCTCTTCTGGGTGCTGCAGGCCGCTGTGATCGGGCGCATCATGAGCGACATCGCCCAGCTGCCACTGCTGACCTGGGCGGCCGTGACCTGGGCTGCAGCGCTGCTGCCCTGGGGCCTGCGCCACCTGGCTTGGTACGGCCGCCCCCGGGTCGACGGCCGGCCGGGCTGAAGGAGCCGTCATGACCACCACCCGCACCCCATCCGCCTCGCGCACGCTGCCGGCGCAGCCCATCAGCGCCGAGGTGCTGCTGGAGAAATACGCCAAGGGCGACGAAGCCCAGGCCGACGACGTGCGCCGCCGCGTGGCGCGTGCGCTCGCAGCGGTCGAGGCCCCGGAGCACCGCGCCCACTGGGAGGCCCGATTCCTGGACGCGCAGCAGCGCGGCTTCGTGCCGGCCGGGCGCATCGCGTCGGCCGCGGGCACCGACCTGGCCGCGACGCTGATCAACTGCTTCGTGCAGCCGGTGGGCGACAGCATCACCGAGGACGAGGACGGTTTCCCCGGCATCTACACCGCGCTGGCCCAGGCCGCCGAGACCATGCGCCGCGGTGGCGGCGTGGGTTACGACTTCAGCCGCATCCGCCCGGCCGGCGCCGCGGTGGCCAGCACCGCCAGCAGCGCCAGCGGCCCCGTGAGCTACATGCGCGTGTTCGACCGCAGCTGCGAGACGGTGGAATCCGCCGGCGCGCGGCGTGGCGCGCAGATGGGTGTGCTGCGCTGCGACCACCCGGACATCGAGGCCTTCATCCACGCCAAGGACGAAGGCGATCTGAGGAACTTCAACGTCTCGGTCGGCGTCACCGATGCCTTCATGCAGGCGGTGGTGGACGGCACCGAGGTCGAGCTGGTGCACCGGGCCGAGCCCGGCACCAAGCTCAAGGCCGCCGGTGCCCACCAGCGCGACGACGGCCTGTGGGTCTACCGCCGCGTGCCGGCGCGCGACCTGTGGGACCAGATCATGCGGTCCACCTACGACCACGCCGAACCCGGCGTGCTGTTCCTGGACCGCATCAACGCCGACAACAACCTGGGGTACTGCGAGACCATCGCCGCCACCAACCCCTGCGTCACTGCAGACACCTGGGTGATGACCGCCGATGGCCCGCGCCAGGTGGCCGATCTGATCGGCCGGCCCTTCGAGGCCGTGGTCGACGGTCGCCCGCACGCCACCGAGTCGGCCGGCTTCTTCGCCACCGGCCACAAGCCAGTCCTGCGACTGCGCACCCGGGAGGGTCACGAACTGCGGCTGACCCACGACCACCCGGTGCGTCGCGTGACGAAGCAGACCCGCTACCTGCAGCACGCCGACTGGTGCGCCGCCGGCGCGTTGCAGCCTGGCGATGCCGTGGTGCTGAACGACCACCGAGCGATGCTGGGCTGGCCCGGGGTGGGCTGTGCCGACGAGGGCTACCTGCTCGGCCTGCTGATCGGCGACGGTCACCTGGGGGCACGCAAGGCCGTGCTGTCGGTCTGGGCACCAGAGCTGCGCGCGGCAGGGGCCGACACGAACGCCATCGTGTCTGGCGCGGGCGGCGTGATGCGGGCCGTGTCCGACGCCATCGCACGGCTGCCGCACCGTGCGGACTTCCGCGGCTGGCAGCGCCCGGTGGCCGGGCGTGGCGAGTGCCGGCTCTCCTCGGCGCCGTTGCGCGACCTGGCTCTTGGGATGGGTATGGCGCCGGGCCACAAGACCATCACGCCCCGCATGGAGTCGGCTGGCTCCGATTTCTGCCGTGGCCTGCTGCGAGGGCTGTTCGACGCCGACGGCTCGGTGCAGGGCACGCAGGCCAAGGGGGTGAGCGTGCGCCTGACGCAGGCCGACGCGGCGCTGTTGCAGACGGTGCAGCGGTTGCTGCTGCGCCTGGGCATCGCCGCCAAGGTCTACCGCGGCCGGCGCGCCGCCGGCCCGCAGGCCCTGCCCGATGGCCGCGGCGGCCAGCGCCTGTACCCGCAGGCCGAGCTCAGCGAGCTGGTGATCGCTGGCGAGAACCTGCCGCGCTTTGCCGACCTCGTCGGCTTTGCCGACGAGGCCAAGGCAGCGCGCCTGGCGCAGGCCGTGTCGGCCTACCGCCGCACGCCCAACCGCGAGCGCTTCACGGCCACCGTGCTGTCGGTCGAGCCGGACGGCGCGGCCGAGGTCTACGACGTGACCGTCGCTGACGTCCATGCCTTCGACGCCAACGGCCTGCTGGTGCACAACTGTGCAGAACAACCGCTGCCGCCCCACGGCTGCTGCTGCCTGGGCAGCGTCGACCTCACCCGCTTCGTGCGCGACCCGTTCGAGGCCACGGCGCGCTTAGACGAGGCGGCCTTCGCCGAGGTCTGCGCGGTGGCCGTGCGCATGCTGGACAACGTGCTCGACGTGACCGTCTGGCCGCTGCCGGCACAGCAGGCCGAGGCGGCGTCCAAGCGCCGCGTCGGCCTGGGCTTCACCGGCCTGGGTGACGCGCTGGTGATGCTGGGCCTGCGCTACGACACCAATCCGGCGCGCGACGCCGCGCGCCACATCTCGACCGTGATGCGCGACGCCGCCTACGCTGCCAGCAGCGACCTGGCCGCCGAACGCGGCGCCTTCCCGCTGTTCAACCGCGACCTCTACCTCAGCGGCGGCCGCTTCGCCAGCCGCCTGCCGGCGGCGCTGAAGGAGAAGATCCGCACCCAAGGGATCCGCAATTCGCACCTGCTGTCCATCGCACCCACCGGCACCATCAGCCTGGCCTTTGCCGACAACGCCAGCAACGGCATCGAGCCCGCCTTCAGCTGGACCTACACGCGCAAGAAGCGCATGCCGGACGGCACCACCAAGGCCTACGCGGTGGAAGACCACGCGTGGCGGCTGTACCGCCACCTGAAGGGCGACGAGGCACCGCTGACCGAGGCCTTCGTCACCGCGCTGGAGATGAGCGCGCAGGCCCACGCGTCGATGGTGGCCGCGGTGGCACCGCTGGTGGACACGTCGATCAGCAAGACCGTCAACGTGCCGGCAGACTACCCCTATGCCGACTTCCGCGACCTCTACCTGCAGGCCTGGAAGTCGGGCCTCAAGGGCCTGGCCACCTACCGGCCCAACAGCGTGCTGGGCTCGGTGCTGAGCACGACGCCGGCGGCGCCGACGCCGGCGCTGCAGGTGCCCGATGGCCAGCACCCAGACCAGCGGCTGCGGCTGGACAAGCTGCCCGCCCCGGTGCTGGCCAGCCTGCGCTGGCCGGGCCGCCCCGAGCTGCCGGCCGGCAACCCGGCCTGGAGCTACATGATCCAGCACCCGTTCGGCGACTTCGCGCTCTTCGTGGGCGAACTGCCGGACGATGCCGAGGGTCGATCGCGCGTGTTCGAGGTCTGGGTCAACGGCGCCGAGCAGCCGCGCGGCCTGGGCGCGCTGGCCAAGGCGCTGTCCATGGACCTGCGCAGCAACGACGCCGCCTGGCTCAGGCTCAAGCTCGACGCGCTGGCCACGGTGGCCGAGGAGCGCGCCTTCGAGATGCCGTTCCCGCCCGACGGCACCAAGCGCCTGTTCCCCGGCGTGGTGGCCGCCACCGCGGCGGTGCTGCGCTGGCGCTGCGAACAGCGCGGTGCCCTCGTCGAAGGCGCCGCGACGCCAGTGCTCGACGCCATGTTCAGCCGCGACGAACCGCGCACCGGCACGTCCGGCACGCTGGCCTGGGCGGTGGACGTGGACAACCCGGCCACCGGCGAGCGCTTCACGCTCACGCTCAAGGAGGTGGCGCTGGTGGCCCCCGACGGCAGCACCGTCACCCGCCCCTGCGCGATGGGCCTGGCGGGCAACTACCCGCGGGCGCTGGACGGCCTGGCGCGCGTGCTGTCGCTGGACATGCGCGTGATCGACCCGGCCTGGATCGGCATGAAGCTGCGCAAGCTGCTGAACTACGCCGAGCCGCTGGGCCACTTCATGGCCTTCGTGCCCGGGCTGCCCAATGGCGAGCGCCGCCAGCAGGTCTGGCCCAGCACCGTGGCCTACCTCGCGCGCCTGATCATCCACCGCTACGCGATGCTGGGCGTGCTGGACGAGGCCGGCTACCCGCTGCGCGAGATGGGCGTGCTGGCCACGCCCGACGCCGCCGCGGCAGCCACGCCCGGTGCCACCGTGGTGCCGCAGGCCGGCAAGCCCTGCCCCGAATGCGGCAATGCCACCATGATCCACAAGGACGGCTGCGACTTCTGCACCGCCTGCGGCTACGTGGGGCATTGCGGCTGACGCTGCAGGCTTCGGCGCACTGACACGGGCGCGGCACTCGCATGGCCGGATGCCGGCACCGCGAACGCTCGGCCATACTCCTCGACCGGGACCGGACAGGGAGTACGGCGCATGATGGTGTGGGTGGCCTGGCTGGCAGCGGCGCTGGTGTTCGCGTCGTTCTTCATGAAGACCATCGTGCCGCTGCGCACGATGGCCATCGCCAGCAACCTGGCGTTCATCGCCTACGCGCTGCTGGGCTGGGGCCAGGGCGTGTTCGACAAGGTGCTGCCCATCCTGGTGCTGCACGGCGCCCTGCTGCCGCTGAACCTGTGGCGGCTGCACGAGGTGCGGCGCGCGATCCGTGCCGTGCGCGGGATGCAGCAGGCCGGGCCCGACGCCGACTTCCTGACGCCCTACATGCAGCCGCTGCGCGTGCCCGCCGGCGAGGTGCTGTTCCGCCTCGGCGAGCCGGCCGACAAGGTGTATGTGCTGCGCTCGGGCCGCCTGCGCATCCTGGAGTTCGACCGCACGATCGCCGAGGGCGAACTGTTCGGCGAAGTGGGCGTGTTCCGCGAGGCAGCGCAGCGCACCGGCACCGCCGTGTGCGACACCGACTGCGAGCTGATGTGGGTGCCGGCGGCCAAGCTGCTGGAGCTGTTCTACCAGGATCAGCGTTTCGCGTTCCTGATCGCGCGGCGGCTGTCGCGCTATGCCTGACCGCACCCTGGGTCCGGCCGGCGGCGCCTTCAGCGTCGTCAGCGCCTGAACTGCACCTCGGCCGGGGCGCCGCGCCGCAGCAGTTGTCGCCCCTGCCCGGCCGGGCCGGCCACACGCACCTCCAGCCGCTTCATCGTCGCGAAGCGGTCGAAGAGCTTCAGCGGCAGGCGGTCCAGCCGGTCCGGCGCCGTGCAGCGGAAGCGCCAGGTGGCCTCCAGGTCGGCGTGCTCGCCGGCGTGGTCGTGCGGCTTGGTGTTGGCCGCTTCGGGCTGGAGCACCGGCGCCTCGATGGCCTGGTCCTGCAGCGTGCAGCCGGCCGCCGCCGGCACCAGGAACAGCTGGGGCGGGTCGACCAGGGTGCGCAATGCACGCTCGGCCGCCTGGCGCTGCGCCGCGGTCCGGGGCTTGTGCTCGAACCCGACGATGCTGTCCAGAGGGGACGTCAGCGTGAGCTGCAGTTCGGCACCGTCGAGCACCACCTCCAATTGGGCCTGCCCGTGCACGTGGGCATGGCCCTGCGCCATCGCAGGCACGGTCGCCACGGTCATGAGCGCGACCACGCCGGCCCGCAAGGTTCCACTGGTCATGTTCATCGGGCCTCCACGGCGCGCAGCAGCGCCTGCGTGTTGTGGTCCATCATCGCCTCGTAGCTGGCAGCCGGGCCGCCGGGGGCCGACAGGGCATCGGCGTACAGGGTGCCGCCGATGACGGCACCGGTCTCGCGTGCGATGCGCTCGATCAGGCGCGGGTCGCCGGCGCGTTCGAGGAACAGCGCTCTCGTGCCGCTGGTCTTGACCTGGCGCACCAGTGCGGCCACCGCGCGCGGCGTGGGCTCGGTGGCCGACGAGATACCCTGCGCCGACAGGAAGCGCACGCCGTAGGCGGCGCCGTAGTAGCCGAACGCCTCGTGCGTGGTGATGACCACACGCCGGTCCAGCGGCACCGCGGCCCAGGCGGCGACGATGCGCGCGTGCAGCGCCTGCAGGCGCTTCGTGGCGGCCTCGGCGCGTGCGCGGTGACCGGCGCAGTGGGCGGCATCGGCGGCACACAGGCCGTCGGCGATGCGGGCCACGTAGTGGATGGCGTGGCGCACGTCCTGCCAGGCGTGCGGGTCCACGTCGTGGGCATGGCCGTGGCCGTGGTCGCCGGCCGCGGCGCGCGGTGTCAGGCCCGCGCTCACGACCACGTGGTTTCCACGGAAGGCGGCGGCGCGCAGGAACCGGTCCATCCAGCCTTCGAAACCCAGGCCGTTGGAGAACAGCACGACGGCACCGGCCACGCGCCGCGCCATCGACGGCGTGGGCTGCACGGCGTGCGCGTCGCTGTCGGGGCCGACCAGCAGGCTGACCTGCACACGGTCGCCGCCGACCTGCTGCACCAAGTCGCCCAGGATGCTGAAGCTCGCGACCACGGGCAGCGGCGCGTCGCCCGCACGAGCCCAGGGACCGCACAGGCCCAGGAGGAGGGCCAGCAGAAGAAGACGAAGGCGTATGGTCATCGTTCGGACAGGGCCGTGGTTCAGGCGCGCAGGTGGCGCACCGGCAGCAGACGTTCGCGCAGCACGCCGCGCGGCGCGGCCAGCAGCGACGCCCCCAGCAACGCCCCCAGCGCGAGCACGATGGTCGGGCCGGTGGGCAGGTCCAGCCGCCACGACAGCCACAGGCCGGCCACGCTGCCGAGGGCGCCGAAGGCGCTGGACAGCGCCAGCATCTGCCGCAGTTCGCGCACCCAGAAGCGGGCCGCCGCCGCCGGCAGGATCATCAGACCCACGGCCAGCAAGGTGCCCAGGGCCTGGAAGCCGGCCACGAGGTTGAGCACCATCAGGGCCAGGAAGCCGTGGTGGGCCACCGGGCTGAGGCGGCTGACCGAACGCAGGAAGCCGGGGTCCAGGCACTCCAGCACCAGCGGCCGGTAGAGCAGCAGCAGCACGGCCACGGTGACGGCCGCGACACCCCAGAGGAACTGCACCGCAGTGCCGTCGAGCGCCAGCACGCTGCCGAAGAGCACGTGCAGCAGGTCCACGCTGCGGCCCTGCGACGAGATGATGACCACCCCCACCGCCAGCGACAGCAGGTAGAACGCCGCCAGCGCCGTATCCTCGCGCAGCACCGTGGTGCGCGTGACCACGCCCGACAGGGCCACCACCAGCAGGCCGGCAGCGAGGCCACCCAGCGTCATCGCGCCCAGCGACAGGCCGGCCACCAGGTAGCCCAGCGCAGCGCCGGGCAGGATGGCGTGCGCCATCGCGTCGCCGGTCAGGCTCATGCGGCGCAGCATCAGGAACACACCCACCGGTGGTGCGCTGAGTGACAGCGCCAGCAGCCCGGCCAGCGCGTACTGCATGAAGGCGAACTCGGCGAACGGGCCGAGCCACTGCATCAGCGGCGTGTGCAACGGTGCGTCCATGTGGTCGCGGTCCGGTCAGTGGCGGTGGCCATGGTCATGGCCGTGACCGTGGTCGTGCCGGTGCGCCGTGGCGTGCACGGGCGGCTCGGTCGTGGCCTCGGGCGCGTCGCAGGCGGCCGCGTGGTCGTCGAAGGCCTCGACCATGCCGCGCGTGCGCGCCAGGTTCGCCGGTGTCAGCACCGTTGCCGTGGGCCCGCAGGCCACCGCCTCGCGCGCCAGCAGCAAGGTCTGCGGGAAGGCGCGGCGCACCAGGGCCAGGTCGTGCAGCACGGCCAGCACGGTGCGCCCCTGGGCGTGCCAGACCTGCACCAGCGCCATCAGCGTGTCCACCGTGGCCTCGTCCACCGCCGCGAAGGGCTCGTCGAGCAGGATCAGCCGCGCGTCCTGCAGCATCAGGCGGGCGAACAGCAGGCGCTGGAACTGGCCACCGGAGAGCGTGTCCAGCGTACGCTGCCCGAAGCCCTGAAGGCCCACGGCCTCCAGCGCGTGCACGACGCGGTCATGGTGATCGCGCGTCAGGCGCCGCCAGGGGCCGAGTTCCGACCACAGGCCCATGGCCACGACGTCGGCCACGCGTACCGGGAAGCTGCGGTCGACCTCGGCATGCTGCGGCAGGTAGGCCAGGCGCGCCAGTGACGGCGTGCGCTCGATGCGGCCCGACATCGGCCGCAGCAGGCCGGCAATGCCCTTGAGCAGGGTGCTCTTGCCCGCGCCATTGGGACCGACGACGGCCAGCAACGCGCCGTCTTCGACCGCCAGGCCGAGATGGTGCACGGCCGGATGACGGTCGTAGCCGAGGGTCAGGTCATGCAGGCGCAGCACGGTCGGGGTGTGCCCGCGGACAGCGCGGGCATTGCTCTTGAGACCGCATTATCAGTCATTCGACCGGCACAATGCAGGGCATGGAACGATCGACCCGTCAGCGCACGGCCATCCGCGACGCCCTGGACGCCGCGCAGCGCCCGCTGCTGCCGCAGGAAGTGCTGTCTGCCGCGCAGGCGCAGGTGCCTGGCCTGGGCATCGCCACGGTCTACCGCAACCTGAAGGCGCTGCTGGACGAGGGCGTGATCCAGCTGGTGGCGCTGCCGGGCGAGAACCCACGCTACGAGACAGTGGGCCACGGGCACCACCATCACTTCCAGTGCACCGCCTGCGATCGCGTGTTCGACGTGCACGCCTGCCCGGGCGATCTGTCCCGCCTGGCGCCGGCGGGCTTCACGGTGGAAGACCACGAGCTCACGCTCTACGGCCGCTGCCGCGACTGCCAGCCGGCGCCGCGCACGCGCCAACGCGCCAACGCGACCCGTCCGGGTTGAACGAGGGCCGACAGCGCCGCTGCGCGACGCCGCAGCGATCCACACCAAACGAGGCGAGCAACAGGCGGTTGGTTCGCCACCGTCCCGCCGAGATGAACGGCACGGCCGCAGGCCGTGTCCGTTCGAGCGAGGCGAATTGAGACGGCGCGCGCAGCGCGTCCGGCTCAATAGGTCTTGTACGGCAGGAACTTGCCGCTCATCGTGATCGACACGCGGTCACCCTTCGGGTCGGCCTCGCGCTGCAGGTCCATGCGGAAGTCGATGGCGCTCATGATGCCGTCGCCGAACTCCTCGTGGATCAGTTCCTTGAACGTGGTGCCGTACACGTTCACCAGCTCGTAGAAGCGGTAGATCAGCGGATCGGTAGGCACGCTGGTGGGCAGGCTGCCCTTGTACGGCACCACCTTCAGCCACTGCGTCTCGGCTTCCGTGAGGTCGAAGATCTTCGCCAGCGTGGCGGCCTGAGCGTCGTCGAACTGCATCTGCCCCAGGCAGCCGGCCGTGACCCACTCCTTGCTCAGGCCGACGGCCTTGGCGACATCGGCCCACTTCAGGCCCTTGGCCACCTTGGTGGCGACGATCTTCTCGGTGACGTCCATGCGGCTCATGCGATTCTCCTCAGGGGAACGGGTTGAACGGGGGTGGGGTTGGGCTCGGGCTCGTCGAGCCCGGGCGTGACTTCGGGCGGCACGGCCGGCGCGCGGCCATGCGACAGGTCCTGCGAGCGCGCGACCAGGAAGTCGACCAGGTGGTTGCGGATGCGGTAGTACTGAGGGTCCTTGTGCAGCGTGGTGCGGGTGCGGTCGCGTGGCATCGTGTTCTTCACGATCTCGGCCACACGCGCCTGCGGGCCATTGCTCATCAGCAGGATGCGGTCGGCCAGCAGGATGGCCTCGTCCACGTCGTGCGTGATCATGAACACCGTCTGCCGGGTCTCGGCGCAGATCTTCAGTAGCTCGTCCTGGATGGTGCCGCGCGTGAGCGCATCCAGCGCGCCGAAGGGCTCGTCGAGCAGCAGCATCTTGGGCTGAATGGCAAAGGCACGCGCGATGCCCACGCGCTGCTTCATGCCGCCGGAGAGCTGGGCCGGCTTCTTGTCGATGGCAGAGGCCAGACCGACCATCTCCACGTACTTGAGCACCTGCGCGTCGACCTGCGCTGCACTCCAGTCGGGCCACTTGCTGCGCACCGCAAAGGCGATGTTGCGGCGCACGCTGAGCCAGGGCATCAGCGCATGGCCCTGGAACACGACACCGCGCTCCAGGCTGGGGCCGGCCACCTCGCGGCCGTCCATGAACACGTAGCCCTCGCTGGCCTTTTCCAGCCCGGCCAGCACGTTGAGGATGGTGGTCTTGCCGCAGCCGCTGTGGCCGATGATGCAGACGAACTCGCCCCGCTCGATGCCGAAGTTCACGCTGTCGAAGACCGGCTCGGTGGCGCCGGGGTAGCGCTTGGCCAGGCCTTCGACGGTGAGGAAGGTGCGCGCGCTTTCAGTCGACATAGGTCACCATCTTCTGCAGCCGCGAGAACATCAGGTCCAGCGCCATGCCGACCACGCCGATGACCAGGATCGCGAAGATCACATTCGGCAGGCTGAGGTTGTTCCACTCGTTCCACACGAAGTAGCCGATGCCCGTGCCGCCGACCAGCATCTCCGCGGCCACGATCACCAGCCAGGCGATGCTCATGCTGATGCGCATGCCCGTCAGGATGGTGGGCGCCGCGGCAGGCAGGATGACCTCGAAGGCGCGGCGCAGCGGCGACACCTCCAGCGTGCGCGCCACGTTCAGGAACTCGCGCCGCACGCCGGCCACCCCAAACGCGGTGTTGATCAGCATCGGCCACACCGAGCAGATGAAGATCACGAAGATGCCGGAGATGTTGCTGTCCTTGATCGTGTACAGCGCCAGCGGCATCCAGGCCAGCGGCGAGATCGGCTTGAGCACCTGGATGAACGGGTCCAGCGCGCGGTAGATCAGCGGGCTCATGCCGATGACGAAGCCCAGCGGGATGGCCACCGCCGCGGCGATCAGGTAACCCAGCGCCACGCGGCCCAGTGAGTAGCCCAGCTGCAGGCCGATGCCCTTGTCGTTGGGCCCGTTGTCGTAGAACGGTGCCGACAGGTGGGTGACGATGGCGCTGCCCATCTGCGCCGGCGTCGGGAAGCCGGACTTGGCGGCGTCACCGCCACCGCCGCCGGTGGGGTCCTTGCCCAGCAGCTTGGCGTACTCGATCTCCTCGGGCGTCATCTGCACCGCCGGCGCGGCCGCCGGGCCGCCGGTGGTGGCCAGCTGCCAGGCCACCAGCAGCACGCCCAGCAGCAGCACCGACAGCAGGCCCGAGCGCAGCCCGGGGTGTTGCGTCCAGTTCATCGCGCGCTCCGGCGTGCGTCAGGCCGCGCGCGAGACCGCGAAGCCCTTGAGGTAGTCCTCGGGCTTGGCCGGGTCGAAGACCTTGCCCATGATGGTGAACTTCGGGTAGGCGCCCTCGGGCGGCGTCATGCCCAGGTCCTTCATGGTCTTCTTCGCGTCGGTCAGCAGGAACACCTGCTCGGCGATCTGCTTGTAGTTGACGTCGCCCTTGACGTAGCCCCAGCGCTTCATCTGCGTGAGCATCCACACCGCCATGCTCTGCCAGGGGATGGGGTCGAAGTCGGCGCGGTTGGGCACGTTCTGCACCTTGCCCAGGCCGTCGGCGAAGCGGCCCGTCAGCACCTGCGCCACCACGGTCTCCGGCTGGTTCAGGTAGGCGGCCGGCGAGATGACCTTGGCGATGAGTTCGCGGTTCTCGGCCTTGCGCGCCATCGCCGCGGCCTGCAGCACGGCGCGGTACAGCGCGGCGAAGGTGTTGGGGTTCTTCTGGATGAACTCGGTGCTGGTGCCGAAGGCGCAGCAGGGGTGGCCATCCCAGAGGTCCTTGGTCAGCAGGTGCAGGAACCCCACCTCCTCGAACACCGCGCGCTGGTTGAACGGATCGGGGCCGAGGTAGCCGTCGATGTTGCCGGCGCGCAGGTTGGCCACCATCTCCGGCGGCGGCACGACGCGGATCTGGATGTCGCGGTCCGGGTCGAGGCCGAACTCCGCCACGTAGTAGCGCAGCAGGAAGTTGTGCATCGAATACTCGAACGGCACCGCGAACTTGAAGCCCTTCCACTGCTTCGGGTCGCGCTTGTCCTTGTGCTTGTTGGCCAGCGTGATGGCCTGGCCGTTGGTGTTCTGGATCGTCGCCACGTTCATCGGCACCGGGTTGGAACCGGCGCCCATGCTCATGGCCAGCGGCATCGGGCTCAGGAAGTGCGTGGCGTCGTACTCCTTGTTGAGCATCTTGTCGCGGATCAGCGCCCAGCCGGCGGTCTTGACCACCTGCACGCTCAGGCCCTGCTTCTCGTAGAAGCCCAGCGGGTGGGCCATGATCAGCGGCGTGGCGCAGGTGATGGGGATGAAGCCGACCTTGAGGTCCTTCTTCTCCAGCGCACCCTTCTCCTGGGCCATGGCCTGCAGGCTGGCCATGGGCAGCACGCTGCCGATGGCGGCCATGGCCGTCCTGCGGCCGACGGCGCGCAGGAAGCTGCGGCGCATGGCGTCCTGCGGGAACAGCGCCTTCATCAGCGAGGCTTGCACGAACTCGTTGGAGTACGTCTCGAAGTCGGCCGTCTCGCTGCGCGCGCGCAGCGTGGCGGCGGCGTGTTCGGCCTCGGAGCCGTGGCGGCCGCAGCTGCAGCCCAGGCGGAGCGGGCGGTCGGCGTCGAAGGGGTCGAAGTAGTCGCTGGTCTTGTCGCTCATGTCGGGCTTCCTTCCAGGGTTCGGCGGTTGAATGCAGTCTGCTCTGCACGGGCCGCTTGCAACATCGATGCCGCCGCCGTTTTCCTGTAGGGCCAGCCCTACAGACGCACCGGATCAGAGCGGCAGCTGCTGCCGGCGCACCGCGTAGAGCGCCAGCTCGACGTCGTTGCGCGCCCCGGTCTTGTCCAGGATGCGGGCGCGGTAGGTGCTGACGGTGTTCGACGACAGGCTCAGCGCCTGCGCGATCTCGCCAACGCTCTCGCCGCGCGCCAGGCGTTCGAAGACCTGGTGCTCGCGGTGCGACAGCAGCTGGTGCAGCGGCGTCTCGTCGTCGGATGGCGCACCAAGCGCGTGCGCCAGCAGCTCGGCCACCGACGCGGTGATGAAGCGCTGGCCGCCGGCGACGCGGCGCACCGCGGCGGTGATCTCGCCGGAGTCGGCACTCTTGTTGAGGTAGCCGCTGGCACCCAGCTTGAGGCTGCGCACCGCGTACTGGCGGTCGGGGTAGGTGCTGAGCATCAGCACCGGCAGGCGGGGGAATTCCTCGCGCGCCTGGCGGAGCACGTCCAGGCCGTCGCGGCCGGGCAGCGAGATGTCCAGCAGCAGCACGTCGATGCCGCCCTGGCGCAGGGCCTGCAGCGCAGCGGGGCCGTCGGCCGCCTCGGCCACGACTTCGATGTCGCAGGCCTCGCCCAGCGACTGCCGGATGCCCTGGCGCACGATCATGTGGTCGTCGCAGATGAGCACCCGGATCACTTCGGCAGGTCCTCCAGCGGCATCACCAGCCGCACCCGCGTGCCCTGCCCCGGCGCACTGTCGATCGTGACCCGGCCGCCGAAGGGCGCGGCGCGCTCGTGCATGCCCATCACGCCGTAGCTGCGCGGCGCGCCCAGGCGCTCGGCGCTGGCGCCCACGCCGTCGTCGCGCACGTCCAGGTACAGCACCGGGCCCGGCGGGTCGTCCACCGCGATGCGGATCCACACCTGGCGCGCCTGCGCGTGGCGCGCCACGTTGCTCAGGATCTCCTGGAAAATGCGGAACACCGCGATCGCCAGCCCGCCCTGCGGCGGCGGCACGCCGGCGGCCACGTGCACCTGCAGTTCCACCGAGAGCTCCGTGCTCTCGACGAATTCCTGCGCCTGCCACTCCAGCGCCGCCCACAGGCCCTGGTGGTCGAGGATGCTGGGGCGCAGGTCGGTGATGATGCGGCCCAGGTTGTCCACCGCGGTGTCGATCAGCCGGCCCATGCCCTGGCACTTGGCCTGCAGTGCGGGCTGCTCAGGCGTGCCGGGCAGGCGGCGCGACAGCCAGTCGGTGTCCAGCTTCAGCGCAACCAGCAGCGAGCCCAGCTCGTCGTGGATCTCGCGTGCGATGCGGGTGCGCTCCTGTTCGCGCACCGTCTCGGCGTGGTGCGCGCGGTCGCGTAGACGGGACAGCGCCGTGCTCAGCTGCGCCGTACGCTCGGCAACGCGCTGCTCCAGCGCATCGTTCGTCTGGCGCAGCAGGGTCTCGGCGCGCTTGCGCTCGCCGATGTCCACGAAGCTGACCACCGCGCCCACCACGCGCCCCTGGTCCAGGATCGGGTGGCTGGCGTACTCGGCGTGGAACGGCGTGCCGTCGGCGCGCCAGAGCACCTCGTCATCGATGCGACACGGCGCGCCCAGGCGGAAGGCCTTGAAGATCGGGCAGTCGCACTCCGGGTAATGCCGCCCGTCGGCATGCGTGTGGTGCACCAGCTCGTGCATGTTGAGGCCGAGCACCGTTTCGGTGCGGTGGCCCAGCAGGCGCAGGGCCGCCGGGTTCACGAAGGTGCAGCGGCCGTCGAGGTCGATGCCGAAGATGCCTTCGCCCAGGCTGTCCAGCAGCAGCGAGTGGCGGTCGGCGAGGTCGGCGGCGGACATGGCCCGCCGTGTTCGCAAGCCGCGTGCCCGCCGGCGGTGCGGCTCAGCGCTGTGCCTGCACCACGCGCGACGGCACGGCGAAGGCACCGCCCCCGAGATGGTGCAGCGTATGCAGCGCGGCGTTGTGTTCGCCGAACGACCAGCGGCCACCGCTGAACACGCGCGGGTCGGCCGCGGCCGACACCACTTCGCCGAACACCGTGTCGTAGGCCTGCTCCGTGTGCGGTTCCGGGATGTGGCGCAACTCCAGCCAGGCCACGCAGCCGTCGATCCACGGCAGGCCCAGCACCGGCCCCGGGGTGAAGCCGATGCGGTGGCGCGCGAACTTGTCGATGTCGCGCCCACTCTCGCTGCCGACGGCGAAGGTCAGGTCCGCCAGCGGCGGGCAGGGCAGGCACAGGGCGAAGCGGCCGCTGGCGGCCAGCAGCTCGCGCGTGAAGGTGGACTTGTCCACAACCACCGCGATGCGCGGCGGCGTGAACTCCACCGGCATCGACCACGCCGCGGCCATCACGTTGCGGCGGCCGCCGTGTTCGGTGGTCACGAGCACGGTGGGGCCGTGGTTGACGAGCCGGCTGGCGTGTTCGAGCGCCACGGGTTGCAGCATCTTGGGTCTCCTTCAGTCGGCGCGCGCCAGCGCAGCACGGTCCTGGTCGTTGAGGTCGGGGCTCGCGAGCAGCCGCTCGCGCGCCTTGTCGAGCCCGGCGCACTCCTCCGCTGAAGGCTGGGCGCGGCACGCCGAGGCGCGGGCCAAGAACAGCCGCACCGGCCGCGTGTGGCCGGCGGCGATGGTGTCATGGGCCGCGGTCAGCCGCTCGGAGAAGTTCTGGTGTTCGCTGAAGCAGTCGCCGGCGCCGTCGATCCAGCGCTCGGGCGTGCCGTCCTCGTAGCGGCACCAGGTCAGGCGCGCGCGGGCCACGTCCAGCCGCTGCGCGGCGTCGTGGCTGTCGAAGAACATCACCGCCTGGTCCTGCACGTTGACGTCCTGGTCGGGCGGCATCGGGCTGCCGTGGCGGGCCACGGCCGCCGCCAGCACGGCCGGCTGCATCGGCAGCGTGGTGAACAGGGCCACCGTCTCGTCACCCCGGTTCGGTCCGTAGCGCGCGGCGCCCGGCAGCAGGTCGTGGCGGCTCACCGGTGCCTGCTGCCACAGGGCCACGGCCAGCAGCGCGGGTAATGCCATGGCCAGCCCAAGGCCGGTCATGCGGCGGCGTGCCGGCACGGCAGCGCGTGGCGCGCCCGGCCACAGCGCCGCCAGCAGACCATCGACCAGCAGGAACAGCCCCAGCGGGTTGGCCGAGAGCAGCCGGCGCGCCGACGGCCAAGGTGCATCCGTGCCCAAGGCCAGCGCGACGTCGTTCATGTCGACCAGCAGCACGGCGCCCGACGCGGCCATCGCCAGGGCGCCGATGCGCCCCCACCATGCCGCGTGGCCATCGGCCGACTGTCGCGCCATCACCAGGCCGGCACCCAGCAGCCACGACGGCACGTGCAACGCGCCGCCGCTGATCGGCAGCGGCAGCAGGAAGTCCAGCCCGGCGCTGCCGGTGCCCCAGATGCCGCGCCAGCCGGCGGCTGCGGCGATCATCGGGGCCAGCAACCAGGCGACGATCAGGTACAGGGCGACACGTAGTTTCATGGCCGAGTCTCCAGCGAGGGGGCGCGATGATGCCCGTGTGACAGCCACGTCACCGACGCGGCAGACCGGCCAACCGCGCTATCGTGCACACATGTCACGCCTCTTCGAACCCTGGTCGCTTGGTCAACTCTCGCTGCCCAACCGCATCGTGATCGCGCCGATGTGCCAGTACAGCGCCCATGACGGCACACCCGGCGACTGGCACCGTGTGCACCTGGGCCACCTGGCGCTGTCCGGCGCCGGTCTGCTGATCCTGGAGGCCACGGCCATCAGCCCCGAGGGCCGCATTTCGCCGCAGGACCTGGGCCTGTACAGCGACGCCAACGAGGCCGCGCTGGCCGACCTCGTGCGCATGATCCGCAGCTTCGCACCCATCGCGCTGGCGCTGCAGCTCAGCCACGCCGGCCGCAAGGGCAGCAGCCGTGCGCCCTGGGACGGCGGCACGCAGATCCCGGCCGGCGCGCCAGGCGGCTGGCGGGCCGAAGCGCCGTCGGCCCTGCCCCATGCAGCGGGCGAAGAGGCCCCGGCCGCGCTGAACGCCGCCGGCCTGGCGCGCGTGAAGCAGGGTTTCGTCGACGCCGCGGTGCGCGCCCAACGCGCCGGCCTGCAGGGCATCGAGCTGCACGCGGCCCATGGCTACCTGCTGCACCAGTTCCTCTCGCCACTGGCCAATGCGCGCGAAGACGCCTACGGCGGCTCGCCGGCCAACCGCATGCGCTTTCCGCTGGAGGTGTTCGACGCGGTCAAGGCCGCGGTGTCCGTCCCGGTGTGGGTGCGCGTGTCGGCCACCGACTGGGTGGACGGCGGCTGGGATTTGGCACAGACCGTCGACTTCGGCCGTGAACTGGCCCGGCGCGGCTGTGCGGCGCTGCACGTCAGCTCCGGCGGTGTCTCGCCGGCGCAGAAGATCCCGCTCGGCCCGGGCTACCAGCTGCCGCTGGCACGCGCCGTGCGCGAGGCCGTGCCGCTGCCGGTGATCGGCGTCGGCCTCATCACCGAGCCGGCGCAGGCCGAAGCCGCCATCGCCAGCGGGGACGCCGACGCTGTAGCCCTGGCGCGCGCCATGCTCTACGACCCGCGCTGGCCCTGGCACGCCGCGGCGGCCCTGGGCGCCCAGGTCACTGCGCCGCCCCCGTACTGGCGCAGCGCGCCGCGCGAGGCCAAGGGCCTGTTCGCTGGCATGCACTTCGGGCAGCGATGAACCCGCCGCTGATGCCCACGCCCGGTGCCGGCTTCGACCAGCCGTTCGAGCTGCTCAGCGCCTGCCACGACCGCGTGCAGCGCAGCCTGGACCTGCTGTGCCGGCTGCAGGCGCACCTGGCCACCCACGGTGCCGATGCGCAGGCGCAGGACGCGGCGCGCGACGTGCTGCGCTACTTCGACATCGCCGCACCGCTGCACCACGAGGACGAGGAGCGCCATGTCTTCCCGGCCCTGCTGGCGGCCGACGCCGGCCGCCACGGCGCGCTGGTGGCGCGCCTGCAGGACGACCACCGCCGCATGGCCGCGGCCTGGCCGGCAGCGCGCGCGGCACTACAGGCGGTGGCCGACGGCCGGTGGACGACCGACGCTGCCCCCGCAGCGGCGCAGGCCTGGCAGGACTTCGCCGTGCTCTACGGCCCGCACATCACCGCCGAGGAGCAACTGGCCTACCCGGCCGCCCGCGCGCTGGCCGACGCCGAGGCCGCCCACGCCATGGGCGCCGAGATGGCCGCGCGCCGAGGCTTGACCGCCGTCAACCCCGGCCGCTGAGCCGGCTCCTACAGTGGCACGCAGTCACTGCAGGAGAGTCCGCATGTTCAAACAGCTTCTGGTTCCCATCGACGGCAGCGAACTGGCGTCGCAAGCCGTCGCGCAGAGCCTGGCGCTGGCCCGGCAGCTCGGTGCCGGCGTCACTGGCTTCGTCGTCGAGGCGATGCCGGCCCTGCCCGGCATGGGCACGCACCTGGCCAACTACCAGCGCGAGGTCAAGGCGCACGAGGCGCAGACCGAGGCCCACGCGAAGAAGCTGCTGTCGGCCTTCGAGCAGGCCGCGGCCGATGCCGGCGTGGCCTTCCAGGGCGAGTACGAGCGCAACGACGACATCGCCGGCGCCATCGCCGGCATGGCCGACCGCGGCCACTGCGACATGATCGTGATGGCCACGCACGGCCGTGGCGCCTTCGGCGAACTGCTGTTCGGCTCGCAGACCAAGCGCGTCATCTCGCTGACGAAGGTGCCGCTGCTGGTGCTGCACTGACCGCATCCCCGGCGGCCAGCGCCTGCAGGCAGCGCAGGCACAGGCAGCCGGTGTAGCGCGCGCGCAGCATGGCCAGGGTGGCCGCCGGCAGTTGCACGGTGGTGCAGCCGCAGGGCGCGGCGTCTTGCATGCCGCAATGGAACGCCTGGCCGCAGCGCGGACAGCGGGCATCTGGCGTGTCGGCGCACTCGGTGTCATCCATCCCCCTAATGTAGGGGCCTGCGGGTGCGGCCCCAGCGGTGGCGGCAGCCAGAATCGGCCGCTTCACATCGAGGGTGACACCCCATGCAGAAGCTTCCCCTGGCCCTGGCGGCCACCCTGTGCCTGGCC
Source organism: Rubrivivax albus (assembly GCF_004016515.1). GTDB lineage: Bacteria > Pseudomonadota > Gammaproteobacteria > Burkholderiales > Burkholderiaceae_C > Rubrivivax > Rubrivivax albus. The sequence goes on along the minus strand of NZ_SACT01000004.1, from coordinate 262,446 downwards.
GGCGCAACGCCGGCGCTGTCGCACGGCACGCATGACGCCGAGAACCGCGCCCTGCGCGCCGCCGAGCGCCAGCAGACCAACCTGTATCGCGCGTACTTCCCGGACGCCGCCACCGGCCGCAAGGCCGCGATCAGCCTGCACGCCGAACTGATCGAGAGCGCCTGGGCCCAGGGCTACCTGGTGTTCGAACTGCAGCCCGAGCAAATCGCGCTGCTGCGGCGGTTCGGCTTCCGGCTGGAGCTGGCGCCCGACGTCGTCGAGAAGCGCAACCGTTTCCTCGACCGCTTCGACGCCGCTGCCCCTGGCGTGCAGGCCATCCCCGGCTACCCCTGCTACGAGACGGTGGAGGAGACCTTCGCCGCCGCCGAGGGCTTTGCCGCCGCCAAGCCGCAGCTGGCGCAGTGGCTGGACGTCGGCGACTCCTGGGCGAAGACGCAGGGTCAGGGCGGCTACGACCTGAAGGTGCTGAAGCTCACCAACAGCGCGATGGCCGGCGACAAGCCCAAGCTCTTCGTCAACGCCGCCATTCACGCCCGCGAGTACACGACGGCGCCGCTGGCCCTGGCCTTTGCACGCTGGCTGTTCGAGGGCCATGGCGTCGATGCCGACGCCACCTGGATCCTCGATCACCACGAGGTGCACCTGCTGCTGCAGACCAACCCCGACGGCCGCAAACGCGCCGAGGCCGGCCTGTCCTGGCGCAAGAACACCAACAGCGACTACTGCGCCGGCAACTCCATCGGGGCCGACCTGAACCGCAACTTCGGCTTCAGCTGGAACAGCACCGGCGGCGCCGGCTCCAGCGGCAACCCCTGCGACCTCACCTACCGCGGCCCGGCGCCGGCCTCGGAACCGGAAACGCAGGCCGTCGAGGCCTACATCCGCAGCATCTTCCCCGACCGCCGTGGCCCGGGCAAGAACGATGCTGCGCCGGCCGACACGCAGGGCCTGCACATCGACCTGCACAGCTACAGCGAGCTGGTGCTCTGGCCCTGGGGCGACACCGCGCAGCCGGCGCCCAACGGCACCGCGCTGCAGACGCTGGGCCGGCGCTTCGCCTGGTTCAACGGCTACACGCCCACACAGTCCATCGGCCTGTACCCCACGGACGGCACCACCGACGGGCCGAGCTACGGCGAGCTCGGCGTGCCGGCCTACACCTTCGAGCTCGGCACCAGCTTCTTCCAGAGCTGCGCCGCCTACACCAACACCATCCTGCCGAACAACCTGCCGGCGCTGATCTACGCCGCCAAGGTGGTGCGCGCACCGTACGTGACCCCGGGCGGCCCCGACGTGCTGAACGTCAGCCTGCCCAGCAGCGTGGCCGCCGGCGCGCCAGCAGCGCTGACCGCCCAGGTGACCGACACCCGCTTCAGCAACCGCAACGGCAGCGAGGCCACACAGGCCATCGTCGCCGCCGAGGCCTACATCGGCACGCCGCCGTGGGCCGATGGCGCGGTGCCCGTGGCGCTGTCGCCGACGGACGGCAGCTTCGACAGCGCCACGGAGGCGGTCACCGGCAGCCTGCCGACGGCTGGGCTCGCTGAGGGCAGGCACCTCGTCTACGTGGTCGGGCGCGATGCCTCGGGAACCACCGGGCCGGTCACTGCCGGCTGGCTGCAGATCGGCGGCGCGCCGCCGGCCATCGAACTGAGCGTGAGCACCAGCCCCGGCCCGCGCCGGCGCACCACGGTGAACCTGGCCTGGAGCGGCGCAGACGGAAGCCGCGTGGACATCTACCGCAACGGCACGCTGCTGCGGGCCACGGCCAACGATGGCGCCTGGAGTCAGGCCGTCACGTCAGGCAACTGGACCTACAAGGTCTGCGAGCGCGGCAGCGGCGCGGACTGCTCCGACGAGCAGACCGTGACGGCGCCCTGACGCGGCCGGCCCGGGCTCACGCCGCGCGCTGCAGCGGCGTGACCACCCGCCGCACCGCGTCGGGCACCGGGACCGGCCGGTTGCTGGCGCGGTCCACGTACACGTGCACGAAATGGCCCTCGGCACTGGCCGAGGGCTCGTCATTGCGGAACACACCCAGCTCGTAACGGATGCTGCTTCTGCCCAGCTTCGCCACGCGCAAGCCCACGTGCACGCGGTCCGGGAAGCTGATGGGCGCGAAGTAGCGGCACTGCGTCTCTACGACCAGGCCCACGGCCGGTGACTGCTCGAGGTCCAGCGCGCCGGCCTCGATCAGCAGCCGGTTCACCGCGGTGTCGAAGAAGCCGTAGTAGACGACGTTGTTGACGTGGCGGTAGGCGTCGTTGTCGCTCCAGCGGGTGTCGATGGCGGTGAAGTGCGCGAAGGCATCGCGGGTGGCGGGTGGGGTGTGGTCACTCATGGGCCGGATTCTGGCGCGGCGGCCAGCGGCCGGGCACCACCTGCGCCTCGTCGGCGCCGGGCCAGGGCGGCATCGTGACACCCAGCACCTGCAGCGCTTCATCGTCGGCCGCGCGGAACTGGAAGCGGGTGCCGCAGGGGATGTCCACGCACACGCCCGCCTCCAGCGTCACCACGGTCTCGCCGTCCGGGTCGCAGCGCCAGAGTTCGCCGCGCCCGGACTGCACCCACCAGAGCTCGTCCACCGTGCGGTGCACGACCGCGGCGGCCACCTGGCCCGGGTCGAGTTCGAAACAGGCCATGCTGCCGCGCCCCGGCAGGTCGAGCAGCACGCGCACCCGTGAGCCGTCGGGTGCCGTGACCACGGGCGCGGCCTCGAGGGCCAGGCGGCGGTGCGGACGCATGCGCGCATCTTGACCGAACCTGCGCGGAACGACGGCGAACTGCACGGATTTGCCCATTTATATTTGTGCAAATATACTGCGGGGTTCCCATCGGTGTGCCACCGGCGCACCGCAGCAGACAGAAAGGACACCCCACGCATGTGTGGATTCGCCGGCGAGATCCGGTTCGACGGCCAGGCGCCGGACATCACCGCCCTGGGCCGCATGTCGGAACGCCTGGCGCCCCGCGGTCCCGACGCCCAGGGCCTGATCCAGCACGGCCCGTTTGCACTGGCGCACCGCCGCCTGAAGATCATCGACCTCAGCGAACATGCCCAGCAGCCCATGGTCGACATGGCGCTGGGCCTGACGCTGGCCTTCAACGGCTGCGTCTACAACTACCGTGAACTGCGCCAGGAGCTCGAGGGGCTGGGCTACCGCTTCGCGTCCACCGGCGACACCGAGGTCGTGCTCAAGGCCTTCCACGCCTGGGGCGAGACCTGCGTGGACCGCCTGCACGGCATGTTCGCCTTCGCCGCCTTCGACCGCGACAGCGGCCGCCTGGTGCTGGCGCGCGACCGCTTCGGCATCAAGCCGCTGTACCTGGCGCCGGTGCAAGGCGGCCTGCGCTTCGCGTCGACGCTGCCGGCGCTGCTGGCCGGCGGCGGGGTGGACACGGCGATCGACCTCGACGCACTGAACCACTACATGTCCTGGCACGCGGTGGTGCCGGCGCCACTGACCATGCTGCGCGGCGTGCGCAAGCTGCCGCCGGCGAGCCTGCTGCGCGTGTCGCCCGATGGCCGGCAGGAGACGCACCGCTGGTGGTCGCTGACCGTGGCCGCCGACGCCCAGGTGGCGGCGCTGCCGGCACGCGAGCGCGAGGAACTCGTCGAGCAGGCGCTGCGCACGGCCGTGCGCCGCCGCCAGGTGGCCGACGTGCCGGTGGGCGTGCTGCTGTCCGGTGGGGTGGACTCCAGCCTCATCGTCGCGCTGCTGGCCGAGGCCGGCCAGCACGGCCTGCAGACCTTCTCCATCGGCTTCGATGCCGCCGGCGGCGAGGCGGGTGACGAGTTCACCTACTCCGACATGGTCGTCCAGCGCTTCGGCACCGACCACCACCGCATCCACATCCCGACCTCGGAACTGATGGGCGCCCTGCCCGGCACCATCGCCGCGATGCACGAGCCGATGGTGAGCTACGACAACGTGGCGTTCTACCTGCTGTCGCGCGAGGTGGCCAAGCACACGAAGGTGGTGCAGAGCGGCCAGGGCGCCGACGAGGTCTTCGCCGGCTACCACTGGTACCCCAAGCTGGCCGGTGCAGCACCCGCCGATGCGGTCGCCGCGTACCGCGCCGCGTTCTTCGACCGCACGCCGGCGCAGATGGCGCAGATCCTCGAACCCGGGGCGATGGCGGCGGGCGACGCCAGCCAGGCCTTCCTGGAGCGCCACTTCGCGGCGCTGAGCCGCAGCACGCCTGCCGAGAAGGCGCTGCACATCGACACCACGGTGATGCTGGTCGACGACCCGGTCAAGCGCGTGGATGCGATGACCATGGCCTGGGGCCTGGAGGCGCGCGTGCCCTTCCTGGACCACGAACTGGTGGAACTGGCCGGCCGCCTGCCGCAGGACGACAAGCTCGGCGACGGCGGCAAGGGCGTGCTCAAGGCCATCGCGCGGCGCCTGGTGCCGCCGGCCATCGTCGACCGACCCAAGGGCTACTTCCCGGTGCCTATCCTGAAGTACATCGACGGACCGGTGCTGGACATGATCAAGGAAACGCTGGCCACCCAACGGGCCCGCGAGCGCGGCCTGTTCCGGCCGGCAGAGGTGCAGCGCCTGCTGGCCGAGCCGGCGCAGCACCTGACGCCGCTGCGCGGGTCGATGCTGTGGCAGGTGGCGCTGCTGGAGCTGTGGCTGCAGGGCCAGGGCCTCTGAAGGTGGGCATCCGGATGCCTGCCGACCCGCTGGACCCCGCGCTGCACGCCAGCCTGCGCCACTGGGAGCCCGTGGCCCACACCGGCGCACCGGCGATCATCGACTGCGGCTGGGGCCGGCTGCTGCTGGGCCAGACCTTCGCCGATCCGCCTGCCCTGGTGGCGGCGCTGGCCGACGAAGGCACGCGCCAGCGCGACGTGGCGATGTACGTGCGCGACCCGCACGTCGTCGTCGCCCTGGCGCCGCAGCAGCTGTTCCTGGACCCGTCGCACACCTACCGCCTGCCGCTGCAGGGGCCGGACGCGTCGTCACTGCCGCGCCCGAAACCGCGGCGCGGCTGGTCGGTGCGTGCCGCGCGCCCCGAGGATGCCGACGCCATCGCCCGCATCCTGCAGCGCCGCGGCATGGTGCCGCCCAAGGCCGGCTTCCTGGCCGCGCTGTCGGCCAACAGCCCGGTGCAGGTGCTGGTGGCGGAGGACCCGGAACTGCACGCCGGCCACCCGGTGGTCGGCGTCGTCACCGGCGTCGACCACGTGGCCGCCTGCGGCGACCCAGAGGGTGGCAGCAGCCTGTGGTCGCTGGCGGTGGACCCGCAGTGCCTGCGCCATGGCGTGGGCCTGTCGCTGACGCTGGAACTGGCACAACGCTTCCGCACCCGCGGCCGGCGCTACCTGGACCTGTCGGTCATGCACGACAACGTCGAGGCCATCCGCCTGTACGAGAAGGTGGGCTTCCGCCGTGTGCCGGTCTACTGCGTGAAGAACCGCAACCCGATCAACGAAAGGCTGTACGTGGGACCCGAACGCGACGAAGGACTGAACGTCTACGCCCAGATCATCGTCGACGAGGCCCGCCGTCGTGGCATCCAGGCCGAGGTCGTGGACGCCGATGGCGGCTGCTTCCGGCTCAGCCTGGGCGGGCGCAGCGTGGCCTGCCGGGAATCGCTGTCGGCGCTGACCAGCGGCTTCGCGATGAGCCTGTGCGACGACAAGCGGCTCACACGGCGGGTGCTCGCCGCCGGCGGCGTGCGCACGCCCGACCAGATCGAAGCTGGCGACGACAGCACACTGAAGGACTTCCTGGCCCGCCATCCGCGCGTGGTCGTCAAGCCGGCGCGCGGCGAGCAGGGGCGCGGCATCACGGTGGACGTCAGCGGCCTGGACGCGGTGCAGGCCGCCATCGCCGATGCGAAGCAGCACGGCGACGTCGTCATCCTCGAGGAGTTCGTGCCCGGCGAGGACCTGCGCATCGTCGTCATCGACCACCGGGTCGTGGCCGCGGCCACGCGGCGGCCGGCGCAGGTGGTGGGCGATGGCCGGAGCGACCTGCGCACGCTGATCACGCAGCAGAGCAAGCGTCGCGCGGCCGCCACCCAGGGTGAAAGCCGCATCCCGCTGGACGCCGAGACCGAGCGCTGCATCGCCGCCGCCGGCCTCACGCTGGACAGCGTGCTGCCCGAAGGCGAGGCGCTGGCCGTGCGCAAGACGGCCAACCTGCACACCGGCGGCACCATCCACGACGTGACGGACCGGCTGCACCCGTCACTGCGCGCGGTGGCCGAGCAGGCGTCACGGCTGCTGGAGATCCCGGTGGTGGGCTTCGACTTCATCGTGCCCGACCTCGACGGTGAAGACTATGCGGTGATCGAGGCCAACGAGCGTCCCGGCCTGGCCAACCACGAACCGCAGCCCACGGTGGAACGCTTCGTGGACCTGCTGTTCCCGCAGACCCGGGCCACGGCGGCGGAGGCGACCACCGCATGATCGACAAGACCTTCCTGCTGCGCACGCTGGAGCGCCTGCTGGCCACGCCCAGCCCGTCGGGCATGACCGACGCCGTGGTGCGCCTGGCCTGCGAGATCCTCGACGAGATCGGGGTGGAGTACAAGCTCACGCGCCGGGGCGCCATCCGCGCCGTGCTGCCGGGCGCGGCCTACACGCCCAAGCGCGCCATCGCCGCCCACCTGGACACGCTGGGCGCGATGGTCAAGGCGCTCAAGCCCAATGGCCGGCTGGAGGTCGTGCCCATCGGCTTCTGGTCCAGCCGCTTCGCCGAAGGCGCGCGCGTCACGGTGTACGGCGACACCGGCACCTACCGCGGCACGGTGCTGCCGATCAAGGCCTCGGGCCACACCTACAACAAGGAGATCGACACCCTGCCGGTGGACTGGACGCAGGTGGAACTGCGCCTGGACGCCGACACCGCCAGCGTGGCCGACCTGATGCGCCTGGGCGTGCGCGTGGGCGACACCATCGCAGTCGACCCGGGCACCGAGTTCGGGCCCAACGGCTACGTGAACTCGCGCTACCTCGACGACAAGGCCGGGGTGGCGTCGCTGCTGGCCGCGGCCGAAGCCGTGGTTCGCACCAAGGCACCGCTGCCGCTGGACGTGCTGCTGCTGTTCACCATCAGCGAGGAAGTGGGCGTCGGCGCATCGCACATCCTGCACGGCAACGACGTGGCGGAGATGATCTCGGTGGACAACGCCACCAACGCGCCGGGTCAGAACAGCAGCGAGCGCGGCGTGACCATCGCGATGATGGACAGCGCCGGCCCCTTCGACTGGCACCTCACGCGCCACCTCCTGGCGCTGTGTCGCGCGCACGGCATCGAGCACAGCCGCGACGTCTACCGCTACTACCGCAGCGACGCCGCCTCGGCGCTGGAGGCTGGCAACGACATCCGCACCGCGCTGGTGTGCTTCGCCTGCGACGCCAGCCACGGCTGGGAGCGCACGCACGAGGACTCGCTGGTGTCGCTGGCGCGGCTGCTGGCCGCGCAGATGACCAGCGCACCGCTGTTCCAGCGCGACGCTGCACCGCTGGGCCCACTGGCCGACTTCCCGCCGGCGGAGGTGCAGACGACGCCGGACCTGTCGGAGCCCTGACCCGTCTGCCGACGTCCGGTGTCAGGGTCGGCCCCTAGAATTCGGGCCATGTCCACCCCTGCCGCCCCGCGCCGCCTGTTCGTCACCACGGCGCTGCCCTACGCCAACGCGCCGTTCCACATCGGCCACATGATGGAGTACATCCAGGCCGACATCTGGGTGCGCTTCCAGCGCATGCGCGGGCACGAGGTGAACTTCGTCTGCGCCGACGACGCGCACGGCGCGCCGATCATGATCGCGGCGGAGAAGGCCGGGAAATCGCCGCAGGACTTCGTCGCCGGCATCGCCGCCACGCGGCCGAAGTACCTGCAGGGCTTCCACATCGGCTTCGACCACTGGCACAGCACCGACGCGCCGGAGAACCACGACCTGGCGCAGGACATCTACCGCGGCCTGCGCAAGGAAGGCCTGATCGGCGAGCGCACGATCCAGCAGTTCTACGACCCGGTCAAGGGCATGTTCCTGCCCGACCGCTACATCAAAGGCGAATGCCCCAAGTGCGGCGCCAAGGACCAGTACGGCGATTCCTGCGAGGTCTGCGGCGCGGTATACGCGCCCACCGAGCTGAAGAACCCGTACTCGGCACTCTCCGGCGCCACGCCGGAGTTGCGCAGCAGCGCGCACCACTTCTTCCTGCTGAGCTCGCAGCGCTGCCTCGACTTCCTGCAGGACTGGACATCCACCCCCGGCCGCCTGCAGCCCGAGGTGCTGAACAAGATCCGCGAGTGGTTCGCCCCCGACGAGGCCGGCCACGTGAGCCTGTCCGACTGGGACATCTCGCGCGACGCGCCCTACTTCGGCATCCGCATTCCCGACACCGAGGACAAGTACTTCTACGTCTGGCTCGATGCGCCGGTGGGCTACCTGGCATCGCTGAAGGGGCACTTCGCGAAGCTGGGCCTCGACTACGACACCTACGTGGCCGACCCGGCGGTGGAGCAGATCCACTTCATCGGCAAGGACATCACCTACTTCCACACGCTGTTCTGGCCGGCGATGCTGCACTTCAGCGGCCGCAAGACGCCCAACCACGTGTTCGTGCACGGCTTCCTGCAGCTCAGTGGCGAGAAGATGAGCAAGAGCCGCGGCACGGGCCTGAGCCCGCTGCGCTACCTCGAGCTGGGCATGAACCCGGAATGGCTGCGCTACTACCTAGCGGCCAAGCTCAACGGCCGCGTGGAGGACGTGGACTTCAACCCCGACGACTTCATCGCCCGCGTGAACGCCGACCTGATCGGCAAGTACGTCAACATCGCCAGCCGCGCCGCCGGTTTCCTGGCCAAGCGCTTCGGCGGTGAACTGTCGGGCGACCTGGGGGTCGAGGGCCGCGCGCTGCTGGATGGCCTGCGCGCGCCGGCCGACGCCATCGCCGAGCTCTACGAGACGCGCGAGTACGGCAAGGCGCTGCGCGAGATCATGGCGCTGGCCGACCGCGTCAACGAGTACGTGGACCAGCACAAGCCCTGGGAACTCGCCAAGCAGGACGGCATGGACGCCGCGCTGCACGACGTCTGCAGCGTCTGCATCGAGGCCTTCCGGCTGCTGACGATCTACCTCAAGCCGGTGCTGCCGGCGCTGGCCACGCAGGTGGAAGCCTTCCTCGCCGTGCCGCCGCTGCACTGGGGCGACAGTGCCCGTGCGCTGGGCAAACACCGCATCGGCGCCTACCAGCACCTAATGCAGCGGGTGGACGTCAAGCAGATCGACGCCCTGCTCGCGCCACCGGAACCGATCATCGCGCCGGCGCCGGAACCCGGCGGCGAAGCCATCGCCGAGACGATCTCAATCGACGATTTCGCGAAGATCGACCTGCGCATTGCGAAGATCGTGGCTGCGGAACGCGTGGAAGGCAGCACCAAGCTGCTGCGGCTGACGCTGGACGTCGGCGAGGGCCGAACCCGGAACGTCTTCAGCGGGATCGCCAGCGCCTACGCGCCGGAACAACTGGCCGGCAAGCTGACCGTGATGGTGGCCAACCTGGCGCCGCGCAAGATGAAGTTCGGCCTCAGCGAAGGCATGGTGCTGGCTGCCAGCCACGCCGACGAGAAGACCACTCCCGGGCTGTACGTGCTCGAACCCTGGCCGGGCGCCGTGCCCGGCATGCGGGTGCGCTGACCGGCGTCGATCCATGAGTCCCCAGGGCCCTTCCCGCCGCCGGCGCTTCGTCGCGCTGCGGCACCACTGCGGGCCACCGGCACCGCGTCAGTCCCAACCGCTGACGCAACGTGTTCCGGAGGTTTCCGCTTGGCCCTGCAACTCCATCCCTTCCGCCCCCGGCTGCTGAGCCACCTGCGCGGCTACGGCCGCGCCCAGGCCGTGGCCGACATCGGCGCCGGCCTCACCGTGGGCGTCGTCGCGCTGCCACTGGCCATGGCCTTTGCCATCGCCAGCGGCGTCAAGCCCGAGGCCGGGCTGGTGACCGCCATCATCGCCGGCTTCCTGATCAGCGCCCTGGGCGGTTCCAGCGTGCAGATCGGCGGGCCGGCCGGCGCCTTCATCGTCATCGTCTACGGCATCGTCGAGCGCTACGGGCTGGCCAACCTGCTCATCAGCACCATGCTCGCCGGCGTACTGCTGATCGCGCTCGGCGCGCTCAAGCTCGGCGCCTTGGTGCGCTACGTGCCGGTGTCCATCGTGATCGGCTTCACCAATGGCATCGCGGTGCTCATCGGCCTCAGCCAGGTGAAGGACTTCCTTGGCCTGGACATCGCCAAGATGCCGGCCGACTTCTTCCTGCAGATCGGCACGTTGGCCGGTGCGCTGCACACGATCAACCCGTTGGCGGTGGCCATCGCCGGGGCGAGCCTCGCGGTGGTGGTGCTGTGGCCCAAGTCCTACGCCATGCCCACGGCGCCGGTGGGCCTGATCGCCAGGACGCGGCGACTGGCGGCCCATGTGCCGGGCACCGTGGTGGCACTGGCAGGCGCCACGCTGGCCGTCACGGTGCTGGGGCTGGACGTGGAGACCATCGGCAGCCGCTTCGGCGGCATCCCGCAAAGCCTGCCGGACATCGCCCTGCCGTCGTTCGACTGGCTCACCGTGCAGCAGCTGCTGGTGCCCACGGTGACCATCGCGCTGCTCGGCGCCATCGAGTCGCTGCTGTGCGCGCGCGTGGCCGACACCATGGCCGACATCCCCAAGCACGACCCCAACCAGGAACTGATGGCCCAGGGCGTTGCCAACCTGGCCGCGCCGCTGTGGGGCGGCATCCCGGCCACGGGCACCATCGCGCGCACGGTGACCAACGTGCGCGCCGGCGGCCGCACGCCGGTGGCCGGCATGGTGCACGCCGCGACGCTGCTGACCGTGATGCTGGTGGCCGCACCGCTGGCGATGAACGTGCCGCTGGCGTCGCTGGCCGGCATCCTGATGTTCGTGGCCTGGAACATGGGCGAGTGGCACGAGTTCGTGCGCCTGCGGCGCTTCCACCCGACCTACCGCGCCATCCTGGTCGGCACCTTCGCCACCACCGTGATCTTCGACCTCACGGTGGCGGTGCAGCTGGGCCTGGTGCTGGCCTGCGTGTTCTTCATCTGGCGCATGGGCCAGCTGTTCCGCGTGGAGCCGGCGACGAAGCACCCGCTGCCGCCGGGCGTGGTGGTGTTCGAGCTCTATGGCTCGCTGTTCTTCGGCGCCGTCGGCAAGATCGAGGCCCTGCCGCCCCGCGTGGCCGAGGGCACGCGGGCCGTGGTCCTGGAGATGCACCGGCTGGTGCTGCTGGACAGCTCCGGCCTGGACGCGCTGCAGCAGCTCCACCGGGCGCTGACGAAGCGCGACATCGCCCTGGTGCTGGCGCATGTGAACGAACAGCCGCTGGCATTGGTGCGCAGCAGCGGCTTCGAGGCGGAACTGGGCCCAGAGAACGTGGTGCCGACCGTGGGCGATGCCTTCGGCGGCTTGGACAACCGCTGATCAGCGCTTCAGGTCGGACCCGCGCAGCCCGTCGTCGGCCGCTCGCCAGCGCCTGATGGCGCGCCCGCAATCGGCTTCGGCCACCTGCGACGCGCGAGCCAGCCAGCCGGCAGCAAACAGCACCGCCGGCGTCGGCTGCGGCCAGGCCGCCAAGTGCTCGCGCGCCACCGCCAGGTCGTTCCAGTGGCCCAGGGCCTCCTGCAGCGGGCGCAGGTGCTCGAGCTCGGCGCGCAGCCTGCGTGCCGGCAGCAGCGGCGCGGCGTACTCCAGCAGGTAGCGCAGTCGCTTGAGCTGCTTGCGCAGGCGGTGGCGGTTCACGGTGTCCAGCTCATCCCAATCGGCGGCCAGCCGGCGGGCGCTGCGGCGCCAGCGCTGCAGCTTGTGGCGCACCACGCCATCCCAGGCCTGGTCATCGTCGAAGCCTGCTTCCGGCGGCACCGCCTGCGCCAGCAGGTCCAGCCACAGTGCGGTGGTGGCCGGGCTGGCCAGCGCGGTGGCAGCCGTGTCCTCCACGTCTGGCAGCGGCGGCCTCGGCCAGCCTGCGGCATCAGCGGCAGCCCAGGCCGGCGACAGCGTGTCCCGCATCACGTCGGCATCGCGCCGGCGCCCCAGCGCCGCAAAGAGCGCCCGCAGCGCGTCGTCGCGGGTTGCATCGGCCGGGCCCAGCGCACGCAACACGCTGCGCAGCCGGCGCAACGCCACACGCAACTGGTGCACGTGGTCCGGCGTGGCGGCACCGCCAGTCACCGCTGCTGCATTGGGCAGGCCGTGGGCCAGGGCCGCACCGACCATCGCCGCGCGCGCCACCCCCAGCGGCAGGCCCCGGGCCAGCGCCGGCTCGCGCGCACGCGCCACCGGGCGCGCTGGCATGTCCGTTCCGGCGCCAGCAGCCAGCCACTGTGCCCGCTCGCTCTTGGTGGCCGGGTCCAGCAGCAGGCCGAAGCGGCCCGCCCAGCTGCGCGCCAGCGACCACAGCGCCGCCAGAGGCCCCTGCAGCAGTTCCATTTCCAGTTCGCAGACCGGGGCCCGGCGGTTGCCGGCCACCACCTCGCCGATGTCCAGCGCGAGCTCAATGCGCGCACCGCCGTGGCGCAGCACGCGCCGGATGCGCACGATCTCGGTCGCGTAGACCTGCTGCACCGGCCCGGCACCGGCCAGCGTGTTCGCCAGCAGCCGCCCGGCCAGAGTGCCGGCGTGCAGGCCGACGTCGGCCTTCGGCACCTGGCCATCGGGCACCGGGGCGCAGTCCACCTCGTGTTCGAGCCGGTGGGCCAGGCCGTCACCCGGCCCCTTGAGAGTCTGCACCCAGCGCGCGCCCTCGCGGCGGACGCGCCAGGCCAGACGCGCGGCGGCCAGACGACCGTCGGCAGTGTCCTGGTAGCTGGCGTGCAGGTCGATGCGCTCGGCGCTGCGGGTGGCCACGGCACGTTTCACCGCTGCCAGCCGGCCCGGCGACACCTGGAACTTCAGCTCGATCTCGACCCCCACGGGCTGCTCCCCTGCCGACCTGCGGAACTACAATCGTAGGTTGCCATTTTCGCTCGCCTGCTGCCATGCCGCTGTTCTGGAAGCCCTACACCTCCGACGTCACCCAGTTCATCGACGAACTGAAGGCGAAGAAGCCCACGCTCGAGGCCGAGCAGCGCGCCGGCCGTGCCCGCCTGTGGGACCAGTCCATCGACCGCCAGGCCCAGGCCGAGTACAAGGCCGCGCGCGTACCGCAGAAGGCCTACGTCTACCAGAACGAACCCGTCCAGCGCGGCGGCTGAGCGCCAGGCCGCGCCCATGGACCCGGTGGCTGCCCCGGACCGGGAAGACGGCCCGCGCGCCGAACCCGAGGTCGTCGACCAGGTGGCGGTGGCGCGCCTGTACGGAGAGCCGCTGTTCGCGCTGCCGCAGGACCTGTACATCCCGCCCGATGCGCTGGAGGTCTTCCTCGAGGCCTTCGAAGGCCCGCTGGACCTGCTGCTCTACCTGATCCGCAAGCAGAACTTCAACATCCTCGACATCCCGCTGGCGGACGTGACCCGCCAGTACCTGGACTACGTCGACCAGATCCGGCGCCACAACCTCGAACTCGCCGCCGAATACCTGCTGATGGCGGCGATGCTCATCGAGATCAAGAGCCGCATGCTGCTGCCGCCGAAGAAGAACGAGGACGGCAGCGAACCCGAGGACCCGCGCGCCGAACTGGTGCGCCGCCTGATCGAGTACGAGCAGATCAAGCTCGCCGCCGCGAAGCTGGACACCGTGCCGGTGTTGGGCCGCGACTTCCTGCGCGCCCAGGTGCACGTGGAGCAGAGCCTGCAGCCGCGCTGGCCCGAGGTGAACACCGACGACCTGCGCGCTGCCTGGGCCGACATCCTCCAGCGCGCCCGGCTCAACGCCCACCACACCATCAGCCGCGAGCAGCTCTCGGTGCGCGAGCACATGAGCATCGTGCTGCGCAAGCTGCAGGGCCGGCGCTTCGTCGAGTTCCAGGACCTGTTCGACCCCACACGCGGCGTGCCGGTGCTGGTCGTCACCTTCATCGCGATGCTGGAACTCTCGCGCGAGCACCTGCTGGAGGTGACGCAGGCCGAGGCCTTCGCACCGATCTACGTGCGGCTGGCCTACCAGCCGGCCTGACGACAGGGCGACGCGCCGGGTACTCCCTGGCCTCAAGTTCCGCCGGGCACGGCCGATGAAGGGCCGATGCGCCGCCATTCCGCTCTGCCCGCCCTGCCCAGCCTGCTCGTCGCTGCGCTGCTGGCCGGCTTCCCCGCCCCGCCGCAGGCCGCCAGCACCAGCCGCAACCTCGTCGTGCAACCGGCCGCGCCAGCGGCCACCCAGGGCAAACGCCTGGCCCTGGTCATCGGCAACGCCGCCTACCGTGACGCACCCCTGCAGAACCCGGTCAACGACGCCCGTGCCATGGCGCAGGCACTGCAGGGTGCCGGCTTCGAGGTCATGCTGCACACCGACGCCGACCAGCGCACCATGCTGACGGCCCTGCGCGAGTTCGGCCAGCAACTGCGCGGCGGCGGCACCGGCCTCTTCTACTACGCCGGCCACGGCATGCAGATCAAGGGCCGCAACTACCTGATCCCGGTCGGCGCGGATATCCAGCGCGAGGACGAGGTGGCCTACCAGTCGCTGGACGTGCAGGCGGTGCTGGACAAGATGGACAGCGCCGCCAACGGCACCAACCTCGTGATCCTGGACGCCTGCCGCAACAACCCCTTTGCGCGCAGTTTCCGCTCCAGCACCCAGGGCCTGGCCCCGGTGGACGCACCGGTGGGCACGCTGGTGGCCTTCGCCACCAGCCCGGGCGCTGTGGCCAGCGACGGCGCCAGCGACAACGGCCTGTACACCCGCCACCTGCTGCAGGCCCTGGCCGAACCCGGCCGGAAGGTGGAAGAGGTGTTCAAGCAGGTGCGCACCCAGGTGCGGCGGGACTCCAGCGGCTTGCAGATTCCGTGGGAAAGCACCTCGCTGGAGGGCGACTTCTACTTCCATCCGCCGGTGGCCGCGGCGGTGCCTGCACCGGTGGCCGAGTCCGCCCCACCTGCACCGGACCCACTGGCCGCACTGGACGATGCCCTGTGGGCCACCGTGCGCGACGCCGACGAGGCCGCGGTGGTACAGGCCTACCTCACGCGCTTTCCGCAGGGCCGTCATGCCGCGGATGCGCAGGCCCGGCTGACGGTGCTGCAGGCGGCCACTGTGCCAGCACCTTCACCGGCTGCGCTGTCTACGGCCGAGCTGGCGCCGGCGGTCGCCACCGTACCGGCCAGCGCGGTGCTGGCCCCAACCACAGCGGCATCGCCGCTGCCATTGGTGGATGCTGCAACGGCGTCGCTGCTGGCCGCACCACCCGGGCGCGACGGTGCCGACACCGGCGACACCCTGGCCCGCCTGCAGGCCCTGGCGGCCGCAGAGGGTGCGCGCCCGGCGGCAGGCCCGACCGGTGGCCTGACCGCCGCAGCTCTGCCAGTGCAGCCCCCGGAGCCGGTCGACGTGCCACGTCGAAACATCCATGGTTTCCAGGTCGGCGACTGGTACAACTTCCGCACCGTGGACCGCCTCACCGGCATGACCAGCGGACGCCAGCTCTGGCGCATCACCGGCTTCGCAGACGACGGCGACATCCTGATCGGCGGCGGCGCCGTGCGGCTGACGTCGCTGGGCCTGCCGATCGCCGCCAGCGACCCGGCGCGCGGCACCTGGATGGAGTGGAAGCCGCCGCTCCAGTTGATCGACACCGGCATGCACCTGGGCTACAAGCGCGACGTCAGCGGCGTGCGCGAGCAGCGCGACAGCCAGGGCCGCACCTCGCGCAGCGTCTTCACCGGCACGCTGAAGGTGGCCGGGCGCGAGAACGTGGAGGTGCCGGCCGGCACCTTCGAGGCCTTCCGCATCGAGGTGCGCGCCCAGGGCGACACGCAGCGCGACGACGGTGCCCGCTACACGCTGTGGTGGGACGTGACGCTGTGGTGGGCCCCGGCCTTCGGCATGTGGGTGGCCATGGACCTCGACGAGCGTGTCGACGGCCGCCTGGAGCAGCGCACGCGGCGCGAACTCTGGACCTTCGAGCGCCTGCGCGACACGGCCACCGCCGAGGCACGGCGGTGAAACGGCGCTGGCCGCTGGTCGCGATCGCCGGCATCGTCGTCTCGCTGGCGGCACGCGCGGCCACGGACAGCACCGACGCACCGCGCAGCGACCGTCACGCCCTGATCATCGGCGTGGGCCACTACGTCGCCGACCCCGCGCGGCCGGTGCCGGCACTGGGCGGCGTGGTGCACGACATGGTCAGCGCCCGCGCCATGGCCGAGCGCATGGGCGTGCCGGCCTCGCAGACGCTCGTGCTGCAGGACGACGCTGCCACGCGCCAAGGCGTGCTGCAGGCCCTGCAGACCTTGCGCGCCCGCGTGAAGCCGGGCGACCGCGTCTTCGTCTACTGGTCGGGCCACGGTTCGCGCTACTTCGACACCCAGGCGGGCGCCTGTGTGGAGACGCTGATCCCGCACGACCTGCAGGACTTCTCGCACACCGAGTTCGCCCGCCTGCTCAAGCCGGTGGGCGACATGGCCGGCAAGCTGTTCGTGGTCTACGACGCCTGCCATTCCGGCGGCGCCACGGCGCAGCGCTCGATCGGCCCGTGGCGCGCCAGGAACGCCGGCGTGCCGGCGCAGTGCAGCCTGCCGAGCAACCTGCGCAGCCGCAGCCTGGTCTCGGCCGCCGTCGAGGCGGGGCTGGGCGAGGCCGACGTGGTGCACATCGCCAGCGCGCGGCCCGACGAAGTGAGCTTCGACCACGCCGACCGGGGCGGCCTGGCCACCGTGGCCCTGCGCCAGTGCTTCGAGGGCGATGCACGCGACACCGACGGCAGCGGCGCGGTGTCGGCCGACGAACTGGTGGCCTGCGCGCAGCGCCACGTGGAACAGGCGCTGGCCGGCCAGCCCGGGCTGCTGCCGCACCACCTGACCATCTCCGGCAACCGCGCCTTCGTGCCGGCCGGTTTTCGGGGCAGCGCGCCGCCTGCACCGCCTGCACCGCCCGCACCACCCGCAGCGCCAGACGGGTCGCCACCGTCGCCAGTCGCCATGCCGGTGCCCGTGCCAATGACGGCCCCGGCAATGCTGGCCCAGATCGCCGCCCAGGCCGACAGCCAGCGCCAGGTGAGCGTGCGCGCCGAACGCGCGCAACTGAAGATCGGCAGCGACGCGCTGTCGCTGGCCGTGACCTCGAGCCACGCCGGTTATGTCTACATCGCCATGGCCGGCAGCGACGGCCACACCACGCTGCTGTTCCCGAACGCGCTCGACGGCCAGCACCGCATCGGCGCCGGGCAGACCCTGGTGCTGCCGCGCCCGGCCTGGCGGCTGGTGGCCGGCGGGCCGCCGGGCACCAACCGCCTGCTGGTGGCGGTGACCGACCGGCCGCGCGACCTCGCCCTGCTGGCGGGCGCCCCGGCCGGGCCTTTCACGCAGGCGCAGGACGACGGCGACGGTCGCCGACGCCTGCAGCGCCTGCTGGCCGACACCGCCTTCGGGGCGACCACGCTCGACGTCCACGAAGTGCGGTGAGGCCTCCAAGGCGGGTGGAGCGTGGCGAAACGACGATGGCATTGGTCACCGCGCGTGCCGTCGCCGAGCCGATACGCGTCACGCGGCCCAGCCGATACGATCGGGCGATGAACGCTCCTGCCGACGTCCCGCTCGAACTCCAGCCCCGCGATCTGGAACCCTACCGTCGCGGCAACACCGGCATCGACTGGGTGCACCGCTTCGACAGCGGCCAGCCCGGCCCGCACGTGCTGGTCAATGCGCTGACGCACGGCAACGAGTTCTGCGGCATGGTGGCGGCAACCCACCTGCTGGACGAAGGCATCCGCCCGCGGATCGGCACGTTGACGGTGAGCTTCGCCAACGTCGCGGCCTACCAGAGCTTCGACCCCGCGCGCCCGTTCGACAGCCGGCAGCTGGTGCACAACATGAACCGCATCTGGTCCAGCGCGTGGCTCGACGGCGACGAGGACAGCCCGGAGCTGCGGCGCGCGCGCGAGCTGCGCCCGGTGGTGGCCGCGGCCGACCACATCCTCGACCTCCACTCCACCTCACAGGACGTGCAGCCGTTCTGGGTCTATCCGGCCTACGCCCGCAACGGTGCCGCGGCACGCACCATCGGCCGCCCGGCGGTGCACCTGGTGATGCCGCAGGGCCTGGGTTCGGGCACACCGCTGATCCAGCACGGCGCCCACGGCACCGACGCCCACCACGGCGTGGCCCTGGTGGCCGAATGCGGCCAGCACTTCCGGCGCGAGACCGGAGAACTGGCGGTCGAGGTCACCCTGGACTTCCTGGCCCACTTCGGCCTCATCGAGCGCGAATGGTCGGCCGTGCAGGCACCGACCCGGCGCTTCGAGCTGCTGCAGACCTGGGTGGTGCAGGACCCGTCGTTCCGCTTTGAGCGGCCGCTGGTCGGTTTCGAGACCTTTGACGAGGGCGAACTCATCGCCACCGACGGCACGCGCGAGGTGCGGGCCATGTGCGACCACTGCACGGTGCTGATGCCCACGCGCGAGCCCATCGTCGGCCGCGAAGGCGTCTACCTGGCGCGGCCGATCGACTGACGCCGCCGCGTCACATCTCCAGGTCGATCTGGATCGCTTCGATGCCGGCCTTGGCACAGGCATCGTCGGCATCGCCCCCGGGCGCGCCCGAGACGCCGATGGCACCGTACAGCGAGCCGCCGGCCTGGATCATCATCCCGCCGCCGAACGCGGTGACGCGGTCGACGCCGCGCAGGCCGGACTGCGGCATGCCCGGCCCCGTCACCTTGGTCAACTCGGTGGTGTCGGTCTTGAAGGTCAGCGCGGTCCAGGCCTTGTCGGTGGCCACACCGGGCGCGTGCGGGCCGGCAAAGCGGTCGCGCAGCATCACCAACGGCAGGCCGGCGCGGTCGACCACCGCCACCGCCACCTGGTAACCGGCCTTGCGGCAGGCCTCCAGCGCCGCCTTGGCCGCCTTCTGCGCCGCCTCGGGGGTCATCATGCGCACGCTGTAGGTGGCGTCCTGGGCCGCGGCGGGCTGGGCCGCGAGCAGGCCACACAGCAGCAGGGGCGTCAGGGCAGAAATGCGTCGCATGAGGGTCTCCTTAAATTGATGCGGCTCAAGCCGGGCGGCGCGAGCCTGGGGTGAAATATCAGTCATCACTGATTGTTGAGTGTGACACAGGCATGGACAAGGTCTACAAGGAGATCACCGCGAACGTCTCGCGTTCCCTGGTGAAGCTGCGCGCCGACATTCCGGAGACCACCCGCGGCTTCTCGGCGCTGGCACAGGCCGCCACGAAACCGGGTGCGCTGGACACCAAGACCAAGGAACTGATCGCGATGGCGCTGTCGGTGGCCGCGCGCTGCGACCCCTGCCTGGGCTTCCACGCCGATGCGCTGGTGAAGGCCGGCTGCACGCGCGCCGAGTTCGAGGAGATGCTCGGCATGTGCGTCTACATGGGCGGCGGGCCGGCGCTGATGTACGCCGCCCACGCGCTGGACGCCTACGAGGAGTACGGCGGCCAGTCTGCCGAGGCCGCCGCCGCCGTGCGGACCTCTACTTGACGAGCCGGTTCAGCCGTTCGGCGTCGAAGGTCTCGGTGGTGTGCGCGTCCTGCGGCACGCAGTCGCCGGCCGGCAGTTCGCGCGAACGCGCCGAGAGCTTCTCGATCGCCGCCCACAGCAGCGCGATCTGGTGCTCGTGGCCGGAGGCGTTGTCGATCAGGCCCTTCATGGCCTGCGCCACCGGGTCGTCGCCCTGGGTGACACCGTAGGCCGAGAAGCCCATCTTCGCGGCCGCGGCCTCGCGCTGCGCGTCGCCCTCGGCGTGGATCACGCGCGCCGGATTGCCGACGGCCGTGGCACCCGGCGGTACCGGCTTGACGACCACGGCGTTGGAGCCCACACGGGCGCCGTCGCCCACCGTGAAGCCGCCCAGCACCTGGGCGTTGGCGCCGACGATCACGCCGCGGCCCAGCGTCGGATGGCGCTTGGCGCCCTTCTCCAGCGACGTCCCGCCGAGCGTGACACCCTGGTAGATCGTGCACTCGTCGCCGATCTCGGCCGTCTCGCCCACCACCACCCCCATGCCGTGGTCGATGAACACGCGGCGGCCGATGGTGGCGCCCGGGTGGATCTCGATGCCGGTGAAGAAGCGCGCCAGGTGCGAGATGAAGCGGCCCAGCCAGCGCCAGCCACGCCGCCACGCGGCGTTGGCCCAGCGGTGCATGACCAGCGCGTGCAGGCCCGGATAACAGGTCAGCACCTCCCAGCGCGACCGCGCAGCGGGGTCCCGCTCGAGGATGCAGGCGATGTCGTCTCGGAGGTGCTGGAACATGGCGATCCCAGTGTAGCGACGCTCAGCGATCCTTGCTGACGGCGCCATCAGCGCTGTGGGCACTGTCGGTGCGCACGGCGCCCTCCACGGCCCGCGCGATGCCGCGCAGGATGTGCAGTTCCTCCTCGCGCAGTCCGGCGCGGTTGAGCAGCTGCTGCAGGCGCGGCATCAGCTTCTTCGGTGCCGCCGGGTCCAGGAAGCCGATGCGTTCCAGCACCGCCTGCCAGTGCGCCAGCGCGCCGTCCACGGCCCGCATGTCGGCCACGGCCGGCGGCGCCGTGCGCGGCTCGACCGCAAATGCGCCCAGCGCCTGACGCCACTCGTAGGCGATCAGCTGCACCGCCTGCGCCAGGTTCAGCGAGCCGTAGTCCGGCGCGGTGGGGATGCTCAGGCAGCCGTGGCAGCGCCAGACATCGGCGTTGGCCAGGCCGTGGCGCTCGCCGCCGAAGACGAAGGCCACGCGGCCGCCCTCGGCGGCCAGCCGCGGCGCAAGTACTGCAAAGTGGTCCCGCGGCGCGAACGTCGGCGGCCCGAAGTCGCGTGGCGTCATCGCCGTGGCCAGCGCGTGGGTGATGCCGTCCAGCGCGTCGGACAGCGTGGGCACGACGCGGGCGCGCGTGAGCACGTCGGCCGCGCCGCTGGCGAAGGCCACGGCCTCCTCGTGCGACAGCACGTCGACGAAGCGTGGCGCCACCAGCACCAGGTCGCCGAAGCCCATGACCTTGATCGCGCGCGCGGCCGCGCCCACGTTGCCGGCGTGGCTCGTGTGCATCAGCACGAATCGGGGGCCTTGGATGTCGCGCACGCTCGCTAGAATCAGGGTTTCCGCGGAGCGCATTGTCGCTGCGCGCGCTCTTTTCCCCCGTCGCCGCCCACCTCGTTCCTCCGGTTCACAGGACACCCATGTCGCAATCGCTGCACCCCATGCTCAACATCGCCATCAAGGCCGCGCGTGCCGCCGGGGCGATCATCAACCGGGGCGCGCTGGACCTGGACGTGCTGAAGGTGGGCCGCAAGGGCCCCAACGACTTCGTCTCCGACGTCGACCGCGCGGCCGAGCAGGCCATCATCGACATCCTGCTCGAGGCCTTCCCCAGCCACGGCATCCTGGCCGAGGAAACCGGCCGCGAGCGCGGCAACAAGACCAGCGAGTTCCTCTGGATCATCGATCCGCTGGATGGCACCACCAACTTCCTGCACGGCTTTCCGGTCTACGCGGTGAGCATCGCGCTGCAGCACCGTGGCGTGACGCAGCAGGCGGTGGTCTACGACCCCACGCGCAACGACCTCTTCTACGCCAGCCGCGGCCGCGGCGCCTTCCTCAACGACCGGCGCCTGCGCGTGTCCAAGCGCACGCGGCTGGGCGACGCCCTGGTGGGCACCGGCTTCCCGTTCCGCAAGGGCGACAACTTCAAGCGCTACGTGAAGATGTTCGAGGAGGTCATGCAGTCCTGCGCCGGCCTGCGCCGGCCGGGCGCCGCGGCGCTGGACCTGTGCTACGTGGCCGCGGGCTGGTACGACGGCTTCTTCGAGATGGGCCTGAGCCCCTGGGACGCCGCCGCCGGCGCGCTGATCATCACCGAGGCCGGCGGCCTGGTGGGCAACTTCACCGGCGAATCCGACTACCTCTACCAGCGCGAGCTGGTGGCCGGCAACCCGAAGGTCTACGGCCAGCTGGTGAAGATCCTGGCCCCGTACACGCGGGTGCTGTCGGAGCCGGAAGGCCCGATCGCCACCGCGGCGGCGGCGCTGGCGGCGGCACCGGCGGCCGATGCGGCCACGCAGGCCTTCGTCGACGCCTCTGCAGCCCCGGCACCTGCGCGCAAGACCGTGCGCATCCGCAAGGCGGACGTGACGCCGGACGACGCGGCGCCGTTCTGATCGAACGATCCGACCCCGCCGGTCAGACGGCCGGGCCGAGATCCGGCTGCGCGTCGTCGTCCAGCGGCGGCTCGGCCGTGGCCCGCGCCAGCGCCATCCAGGTGATGAAAGGCAGGCGCATCGGCCGCTTCGGCGCCGGGCGCAGCACCTCGAGTTCCGCCGCGTCGGCCTCCCCGTGCGCCAGCATCACACCGTATTCGGCCGGGATCTCCTCGGCCGTGCCGATGCCGGCCTGCAGCACGTACCAGCACTGGCTGGCGATGGCGCGGTAGGCCTCTCGCTTGGGCGCCTTGCGCAAGTCGCTCAGCAGGTCGGCGCGGCGCACCTTGATCTCGTGCACCACCGGTTCCACGTAGTCCTCCACCGTGGTGTGGCGGATCGAGAAGACGTCGGGCATGGCCATGGCCCAGCCGGCGCGTTCTTCGGCCGTACCCGGTTGTGGCGGCGCGCGCAGCGACAAACCGCGCCAGACCACGCGGCCGCTGCGCTGCATCTCGCGCGCCACGCGGCCCACCAGGGCCTCGTGGCGGTCGCGGGCCCGGCGGTTCCGCTGCACCGCCGCGGCGATCAGGGCCAGGCCGGCGTCCGTGAGGCGCAGCGTCTCGCGGCCCGCGTCGTCGCGGCTGCGCTGCAACGCGCCGGCCAGCAGCAGCTCGGCCTCCACCACGTCGTGGCAGGGCCAGCCGGCGGAGCGCCACAGCGCGCGCAGGCGGCGTTCGTGCACCGCGCCCAGGCGGGGCGCGGGCGGCGTCGTTTCGGGCACGGCAGCCATGCCCTGCAGGTTAGCCGGCTTCGGCCCACAATGGCCCGATGAGCGACACCTCCGACTACACCCCGCCCGCCGTCTGGACCCCGCCCGAAGCCAACGGCGGCCAGTTTGCCAACATCAACCGGCCCACATCCGGCGCCACGCACGAGCGCGAGCTGCCAGTCGGCCGCCACCCGCTGCAGCTGTACTCGCTGGCCACGCCCAATGGCGTCAAGGTCACGGTGATGCTGGAGGAACTGCTGGCCCTGGGCCACACCGGTGCCGAATACGACGCCTGGCCGATCCGCATCGGCGACGGTGACCAGTTCGGCAGCGGCTTCGTCGCCGTCAACCCCAACAGCAAGATCCCCGCGCTGCTGGACCGCAGCGGGCCGCAGCCGATCCGCGTGTTCGAATCGGGCGCCATCCTGCTCTACCTCGCCGAGAAGTTCGGCGCCCTGCTGCCCAGCGAGCCGGCGGCGCGCGCCGAGTGCCTGTCGTGGCTGTTCTGGCAGATGGGCAGCGCGCCCTACCTGGGCGGCGGCTTCGGCCACTTCTACGCCTACGCGCCGGCCAAGTGGCGCTACCCCATCGACCGCTTCGCGATGGAGGTCAAGCGCCAGATGGACGTGCTGGACAAGCGCCTGGCGCAGACGCCCTACATCGCCGGCGAGCACTACACCATCGCCGACATCGCGATCTGGCCCTGGTACGGCGCGCTGGCCAAGGGGCTGATCTACGGCGCCGGCGAGTTCCTGCAGGTGCACACCTACACGCACCTGGTGGCCTGGGCCGACCGCATCGCGGCGCGCCCCGCGGCGCAGCGCGGGCGCATGGTCAACCGCCTGAACGGCCCGCTGGAGCACCAGCTGCACGAGCGCCACGACGCCAGCGACTTCGATCTGCGCACGCAGGACAAGATGGCCGCGGCAGCGGTGGCAGGGGGCAAGCCAGCATGATCACGCTCTACGACTGCGCCACCGCACCCAGCCCGCGCCGCGCGCGCATCCTGCTGGCCGAGAAGGGCATCGCGCACACCACCGTGCCCGTCGACCTGCGCGCCGGCGAGCAGTTCTCCGAGAGCTTCCGCGCCGTGAACCCGCAGTGCACGGTGCCGGCGCTGGTCACCGACGAGGGCGTGGTGCTGACCGACAACGCCGCCATCATTGCCTGGGCGGAAGCCTTCCAGCCCGAGCCGCCGCTGCTGGGCCGCACGCCGCTGGAGAAGGCCGAGGTGGCGCACTGGCACTGGCGCGCCGAGTTCGAGGGCCTGATGGCCGTGGCCGAGGCGCTGCGCAACACCTCGCCGGCGATGGCGGGCCGTGCCCTGCCGGGCCCGGTGGACTACGCGCAGATCCCGGCGCTGGCCGAACGCGGCCTACAGCGGCTGCAGCGGTTCATGGCGGCGCTGGACGCGCGCCTGGCCGATCGCGCCTACGTGGCCGGCGGTTTCTTCAGCGTGGCCGACATCACCGCGGTGGTGGCGGTGGACTTCGCGCGCATCGTCAAGGTCAAGCCCGACGAGGCACGCCACCCGCACCTGCTGCGCTGGCGTGCAGCGCTGGCGGCCCGGCCCTCGATGGCAGGCTGAGCCGCGCTGCACGGCCGCGCGGTTGGCCACGGTCAGGCGCATCGTGACGGAGTTGGCGGTTAGGGCCACACGCACCACATCCGCGCATCAGGAAGCACCGCAATGGGCCAAAGGCGCTGGGCGTGGGGCGCATCGCGCCCCTCGCCGCGGCGGGGCCACCGCCGGGATGCACCACCGCTGGAGTGCCCGATGAAATCCACCACCCTGATGGCCGCCGCGCTGTGCGCCGTGCTCGCCACCCCCTCAGCCAGGCCGCCGCCACCAAGGACGAGGCCATCGCCATGGTCAAGAGCGGCATCGCCTTCCTCAAGGCCAATGGCACCGAGAAGGGCTACACCGAGATCAGCAACAAGGAAGGCCAGTTCCGCAAGGACGACCTCTACCTGGTCGTGTACGGCCTGGACTGCAAGTGCCTGGCGCACGGGGCCAACGCCAAGCAGGTCGGCAAGGACCTGATCGACCTGACCGACATCGACGGCAAGTACTTCGTCAAGGAGCGCGTGGCGCTGGCCAAGGCCAACCCCGGCGGCTTCTGGCAGGACTACAAGTTCTCCAACCCGGTGTCCAAGAAGATCGAACCGAAGAGCATGTACTGCGAGAAGTTTGGCGAGACTGCCGTCTGCGGCGGCGTCTACAAGTAAGCGTTTCCCGGCCCCGGACAGAGAAGGCTCGCCATGAAGCTCGGCGCCCGTTTGCTCCTGCCACCGCTGGTGGCTTCCGTGGTGGCGCTGGTGAGTGCCGGCGCCTACGTGGCGATCGACAACCAGGCGATCGCCTCGGCACGCGAAGCCAGCACCGCCGCGGTGGCCACGGTCGAGACCGTCGGGCAGACACGCACGGCGCTGAGCCAGGCGCGCGGTGACGTGTTCCGCACGCTGACGCTGATCGCGTCGATGGAAGAGGCCGAGGTCCAGCAGGTCCGCGACGCTGTCGTCCAGTCGATCGACGCTGTCGGCACTACGCTGGCCACGCTCGACGGCACACCCGATGCCGAGCGAGAAGCCCTGGGCGCGCTGCTGACCACCTATGCGCAGCAGTGCAAGAAGGCCATCGACCTGTCCGGCATGGACCCCAACGTCGGTGCCGGCGCCATGCGTGCCGCCGAGGACACCTACGGCAAGATCGTCGCCACCCTGGCGGCCCTGAGCGAACAGGCGCAGGCGGGCGCGTCAGTCCATGACACCGAGGCCGCGGCCCGGCGCACGACGATGGAAGCGGGCTTCGGGGCACTGCTGCTGCTGGCCATGGGCGGCGCCATGGGCTTCGCCTGGCACACCCGCCAGCGGGTCGTCGGCCAGGTGCGCCGCGCTGCGGCCGTCACCGAGGCCGTGGCCGGGGGCAACCTGAGCGTGCAGTCCGGTGCGACCGATCCGGACGAGATCGGCGACTTGATGCGCGCCATGGACCGCATGGTGCAGGACCTGCGCGCGTCGCTACTGACCGTGCGCCAGGCCTCCGACCACATTGCCACGGCGTCCAGCGAGATCGCCGCGGGCAACCAGGACCTCTCCAGCCGCACCGAGCAGACCGCCAGCAGCCTGCAGCAGACGGCTTCCAGCATCGAGCAGCTCACCGGCAACGTCGGCACCACCGCCGACAGCGCGCAGACCGCCAACCAGCTGGCCGGCAGCGCCGCCGAGGTGGCGCAGCGCGGTGGTCAGATGGTGTCCGAGGTCGTGGCCACGATGGAGGAGATCCGCAGCGCCAGCGGCCGCATCGCCGACATCATCTCGGTGATCGACGGCATCGCCTTCCAGACCAACATCCTGGCCCTGAACGCCGCGGTCGAGGCCGCCCGCGCCGGGGAACAGGGCCGCGGTTTTGCCGTGGTCGCCTCCGAGGTCCGGTCGCTGGCCGGCCGCAGTGCCGAAGCCGCCCGCGAGATCAAGCAGCTGATCCAGGCCAGCGTGGAGAAGGTGGAGGACGGCCACCGCCGTGTCGACGAGGCCGGCCGCACGATGCAGGAGATCGTGGCCAGCGTGCAGCGCGTCAGCAGCGTGATCGGCGAGATCAGTGGTGCGGCCAGCGAGCAGCGCACCGGCATCGGCGAGGTCAACACGGCCGTGAGCGACCTGGACCGCATGACACAGCAGAACGCGGCACTCGTCGAGCAGTCGGCAGCCGCGGCCGAGAGTCTCAGGGCCCAGGCGCAGCAGCTCGGTGGCGTCGTGGCGCGGTTCCGGATCGACGCCACCGCGTGAGGCGGCGCCTGGCGTCTACCAGCCGTTGACGCGGTCCCAGACGGCGGTCACCTCGTGGCCGCCGTCGACGACGTTGTAGCGCTCGTAGGCCGCCGCCGTGAAGCAGCTGTGGTTGGGCAGGATACGCAGCCGGCGTCCGGGCGGGAAGGCGGCCATGTCGAGCGTGGCGCCCTGCCGTGACGTCACGGTGCCGATCTCCTGGCTGGCCGCGCTGACGATGAGGTCGCCGATCGGGATGCCATCCTCGTCGCACACCAGGCCGTAGCCGGCGTCGAACGCGTGCCCGGCGGTCGAGCGGTCCTTGCTCAGGGCCAGGCCGCCGGCATCGACGAAGAACCGGTTCAGCGCCGGCTGGCGGCCCGTGACCTGCGTGAGCACGCTCAGCGCGATGTCGTCCACCGCGCAGGCGCCGAGGCCGGCCTGGAACAGGTCCTGGAACGGGTAGACACCGGCCCGGCTCTCGCTGAGCCCGTCGAGTGAACGCGCGAAGAAGGTGCCGGGGCTGGAGCCGTAGCTGACCATGTCGCAGGGCAGCCCCTCGCGATGCAACAGGTCGCGCGCGGCGACGCCGCCGGCGCGGATGCGCTCGGCCAGCGCGGCGATGGCGTCGGTGTCCGGCGCGTCGTAGCTGGCGCCGGCGTAGACCATGATCCCGCGCAGTGCCAGCGACGGCGCCGCATTGATGGCCCGCGCCATCGCCGGGAAGGCCGGGTCGCCGGCGGCGATGCCGCTGCGATGGTGGTCCACGTCGACGTCGATCACCAGCGGCAGCACGATGCCTTCGGCGGCAGCGCGCGCGGCGTAGGCCGGCACCGCGTCGGCATCGTGCGCCACGCACAGGACGGTGGTGCCGCCGCGCACCAGCGCCGCGATGCGCCCGATCTTGTCGGCCGCCAGCGGCACGGCGTAGAACTGATCGTGCAGGCCATGGCGGGCGAAGTACTCCGCCTCGGCCAGCGTGGACACCGTGATGCCGCGCGCCTGGCGCGCCATCAGCAGGCGTGCCACGTCGATGCTCTTGGGCGTCTTCAGATGGGGTCGGAGCCAGATGCCGAGTTCGGCGCAGCGGTCGGCCATGCGGTCGATGTTGCGCTGCAGGCGCGGTCGGTCGAGTACCAGGCTGGGGGTGGGCAGGTCGTGCAGGGCGGGCATCCGGACTCCCGGGCTGGATCCATGAAACGGGGTAGGCCGCCATTGTCGCGGCGACGGCCGTCGAGAGCGGGATGCCGCCCCACCCGCCCCGCCACGGGTTTTCTCTGTCGCCGAGCGGCACGCCAGCATCCAGAATTTCAGTCGGACAATCCGTCTGAAATCAGCAACCTGTGCCGCCGGACAACCGCCCCGGTGGTTGATCCGGGTTGACGCAGGTCAGTCAAATCATCTTAAATCTCGTTATTCGAGATTATGAAAACACATCCATGGAGACAGCAGCCGCTTGTCGTGGCGGTCAAGGCCCCGCTGACGTGCGTTGGGCGTGACGCGCCGGGTTCGCCGGTGAAGCCATGACCCTGCTGGCCACACTCCACCGCTCGACCGAGCGCGTCGCCCACGCCCTGGCGCTGGTCGGCCTCGCCGGCCTGCTGGTCCTGTCGCTGCTGGTCGTGGCCGACATCGCCCTGCGGGCGCTGGTGGACTACCCGTTGCAGGGCGTCAACGACGTCTATGCCGTGCTGATGGCCGTCGTGATCGCGGCCTGCATGCCCAATGCACTGCTCACCAAGCAAAACATCGCCATCGAAGTGCTGGGCGAGACGCTGGGCGGACGGCTGCGCATCGGCCTGGACTGCTTCGCCAGCGCCGCCACGCTGTTGTTCTTCGTACTGCTGACCTGGCGCTTCGTGCCCTATGCCGAGTCGATCACGGCGTCCGGGCAGAAGACCTGGGTGCTGAAGTGGCCGGTCGGGCCCTGGTGGTGGGCTGCGACGGCCCTGTTCTGCGTGGCTGTGCTGACGCAGGCGATGGTGGCCCTGACCGACATCACCCGGCTGATCTGGCCTGACCGTTCCCCCATCGGCCCGGCTGCGGCCGTGGATGGCGACGAAGCCGACGGAGCGCTCTGACCATGGACCCGATCACGATCGCGGCGCTCGGTTTCGGCCTCATGCTGGTGCTGATCTTCCTGCACGTGCCCATCGGCATCGCGATGGCCTTCGTCGGCGTGGGCGGCTTTGCCATGGTGGCCGACTGGGCGCCGGCGCTGTCGCTGCTGGCCTCCGAACCCGCGGCCACGCTGACCAACCTGGACCTCGCCGTCATCCCGCTGTTCATGCTGATGGGCAACCTGGCGGCCTCGGCCGGGTTGGCCAACGACATCTACAACATCGCGCACGCCTTCTTCGGCCACCGGCGCGGCGGCCTGGCCACGGCCACGGTGCTGGGCTGCGGCGGCTTCGGGGCGGTGTGCGGTTCCGGCATTGCCACCACCGCCACGTTCGGCCGCGTGGCACTGCCGGAGATGCTGGAGCGCGGTTATGCGCCGAGCCTGGCCTCCGGTGCCGTGGCCGCCGGGGGCACGCTGGGCATCATCGTGCCGCCGTCGGCCATCATGGTGCTCTACGCCATCCTGACCGAGCAGTTCGTCGTCGACCTGTTCACGGCGGCGGTGGTGCCCGCAGTGCTGGCAGTGGCCCTGTATGCCGCAGCCGTCTGGCTCACGGTGACCTTGAACCCCGGTGCGGCCACCGGCTTCCAGCGCCTCGGTGTGCGCGAGAGGCTGCACGCGCTCCGCAAGGGCTGGGGCGTGGTGCTGCTGGCGGTGGTGGTGCTCGGCGGCATCTACGCCGGCGTGTTCACGGTCAACGAGGCCGCGGCCGTCGGCGTCGTGATCTCGTTCGTCTTCCTGATGGCGCGCAAGGGCCTGGCCTGGAAGACGCTGGCTTCGGTGCTGGTGTCGGCGGCCACGTCCACCGCAATGATCTACGTGATGGTCTTCGGCGCGACCATCTTCTCGTACTTCATGACCGTCACCGACGCTCCGGCGATGCTGGTGCAGGTGATCGGCGACACCGGCCTGCCGGCTTTCGGCATCATCGCCCTGCTGCTGCTGCTGTACGTGGTGCTGGGCGCCTTCTTCGACGAAGTGGCGGCCATGATCATCACGCTGCCGTTCGTGATCCCCATCATCCAGCACCTGGGCTACGACCTGGTCTGGTGGGGGATCATCAACGTGATCGTCATCGAGATCGGCATGATCATGCCGCCCATCGGCATCAACGTCATGGTGCTCAACGGGATGCGCCGCGACATCCCGCTGCAGACGATCTACAAGGGCATCCTGCCTTTCCTGGCGGCCGACGTCGTGCGCCTGGCGGTGCTCGTGGCCTTCCCCACCCTGACCCTGTGGCTGCCTTCGGTGCTGAAGTGACGGCCTGCCCTGACCTCTCCCACCGTCCGCCGGATCGTGCCCTTGGCAGGGCCGCGACCGCGCGCCGTTTT
Source organism: Rubrivivax albus (assembly GCF_004016515.1). Lineage (GTDB taxonomy): Bacteria > Pseudomonadota > Gammaproteobacteria > Burkholderiales > Burkholderiaceae_C > Rubrivivax > Rubrivivax albus. The sequence goes on along the minus strand of NZ_SACT01000004.1, from coordinate 232,251 downwards.
CAAACCCCACGTCACCCAGACACACCCAGGAGACCCACGATGTCCGTACGCCCGTTTTCCGGTCTGACCCGCCTTGCCGGCCTTGCCCTGACGCTCGGCCTGCTGAGTTCCGTGGCCTCGGCCACCGAACTGCGCTTCTCGTCCTTCGAGCCGCCGGTGGCGTTCCTGACCAAGAACGTCTTCCCCGAGTGGGGCCGCCGCGTGGCCGAGGCCACCAACAACGAAGTGACCGTCAAGATGTTCCCCGGCGGCACCCTGGGCCGCTCGCCCGCGCAGCAGCTGCAGCTGGTGGCCGACGGCGTGGCCGACGTGGCCTTCATCGTCGCCGGCTACAACCCCGGCGTGTTCCCCGGTGTCACGGTGGGCGAACTGCCTTACACCGTCACCTCCGCCAAGGCCGGCTCGGTGGCCTTGTGGAAGATGTACGAGCAGGGCCTGCTGGACGGCGATTTCGCCAAGTACAAGATCATCGGCCTGTTCACCACGTCGCCGCAGGGCGTGGCCTCCAAGGGCAAGATCGCCAGCCCGGCCGACATGAAGGGCAAGAAGTTCCGCGCCTCGTCACCGAACCTGCTGACGGCCATCGAGAAGATGGGCGCCGTGGCCGTTGGTGGCATCACGGCCGCCAACCTGGCCGAGAGCGTGTCGCGCGGCGTCATCGACGGCTCGTTCAACGAGTGGAACGCGATCAAGTCCTTCCGCCTGATGGAGACGGTGGACCACGTGCTGGAAGTGCCGATGGGCACGTCGCCGCTGATGGTGGTGATGAACAAGGCCAAGTACGACGGCCTGTCCGCCGCGGCCAAGGCCGGCATCGACAAGGTCTCCGGCGCTGCGTTCTCCGCCTACTTCGGTGAGCAGTTCGACGAACAGAACGCCGCCGCTCGCGCCGAGGCCGTCAAGGCCGGCAAGATCACGATCACCACGCCCGATGCGGCCACGGTGGAGGCCTGGCGTGCCGCCACCCGCCCGGCCATCGACGGCTGGCTGGCCGCAGACCCCAAGCGCGCCAAGCTGCTCGAGGCCTACAACGCTGCGATGAAATGAGGTCCGCGGGCGGGCGGCGAAGGCCACCCGCCCCGCAAAGCCGTGGTGCACGGCGCGGCATGCGCCGTGTGCTGCGGCACCCGACGGGCGAACGTGCCCGTTCGACGCTGGGGCGTCAGCCCCGCTCGGCGTCCTGCAACTGCCGCCAGAGGACCTTGCCGGTGCCCGACTTGGGCAACGCTGCCACGAACTCGACGATGCGCGGCACCTTGTACGCCGCCATGTGCTCGCGCGCCCAGTCCGAGATCTCGGCCGCTGCCGGTGCATCGGCCAAGCCCTGGCGCAGGACGATGAAGGCCTTCACGGTCTCGCCACGGTGCGCGTCAGGCGCCCCCACGACACAGGCTTCCTGCACCGCCGGGTGACGGAACAGCATCGCCTCGACCTCCGCCGGCCACACCTTGTAGCCCGACGCATTGATCATGCGCTTGAGCCGGTCGGCCAGGTGGAAGTAGCCGTCGGCATCGACCCGGCCGATGTCGCCGGTGCGGAAGAAGCGCCGTCCATCGAGCTCGACGAAAGCCTGCGCCGTTGCCTCGGGATTGCGCCAGTAGCCGCTGAACAAGGATGGGCAATCCGTGACCAGTTCACCGTGCTCACCCGGCGGTAGTTCGACGGCAGGGCCGTCGGTGGCAATGACGCGGGTGTCGACGCCGAAGGTTGGCACCCCGAGGCACTGGCGCCGCTCGGCGCCAGGCGGGTTGAGGTGGATGGCCCCGGCCACTTCGGTCAGGCCCCAGCCCTCCTGGTACTCCAGGCCGGTCAGCGTGTGCAGCCGCGCCGCCACCGCGGCAGGCATGGCCGTGCCGCCACCGCCGGTGTAGGCCAGACTCTGCAGCGCGCCTGCCTGCAGGCCGGGCAGGGCCAGCAGGTCCGTCACCATCGTGGGCACGTTGGTCCAGTGCGTCACCTGGTGCCGGCCGATGAGTTCGGCGGCGGCTCCGCGATCCCAGCGCGGCAGCAGCACGATGCTGGCGCCGCAGTACAAGGGCACGTGCATCGACGCCACCATGCCGGTGACGTGGAAGAACGGTGCCGTGGCCAGCGCGACCGCGTCAGGCGTCCAGCGGTTCCAGGCCACCAGGCAGGCAGCGGCGGCCTGCAGCGCCCGGTGGCTCAGCATGCAACCCTTGGGCTGGCCGGTGGTGCCCGACGTGTAGGCCAGCACCGCCAGGTCCTCGCCGCCGACGTCGGCCGCGGCCATGCAGGCCGGCTGCGGCGCAGGCGCATCGGCCACGATGTCCTCCAGCCATGCCCGACCCGGTGCGTCCAGCGGCAGCCGCGGTGCCGCCAGCCCGTCGGGCGGCTCGGGCACCGGTGATGTCGGCAGGTCGGCCCCGTATCGCGCCAGCATCACCGCCGTCAGAAGTCCCTCGGACTGCAATGGCGAAAGGCGCTCCCACAGGTCCTGTGCCACCACGGCCACCCGAGCGCCACTGTCCTGCACGACCCAGCGCAACTCGCCGGCCAGGTTCATCGGGTTCACCGGCACGGCGACGGCCCCCAGGCGCAGCACGGCGTAGCAGGCGACGATGAATGCCGGGCTGTTCTGCAGGAAGAGCACGACACGGTCACCGCGCTGCACGCCGCACGACCCGGCCAGATGCGCCGCCAGCCAGTCGACGCGCCGGTTCAGTTCGGCATAGGTGAAGTCCCGGCCAAAGAAGCGGACGGCCACCTTGTGCGGGTATCGGCGCGCGCTGACGGCGAGGTTGTCGGCGACACCGGTGGCCGGCACGCTGCAATGCCTCGGTAGACCGACTGGCCAGGGGCCGTGTGGCCTCGCAACGGCGCCGCCCACCTCAGCAGCCCCGCGTCACCGGTGGGCCCGCGGGCTTGCGGCGCAGGCCCAGGCGTGCCAATTCCAGCCGCGCCAGCGCCTGACGGTGCACCTCGTCCGGGCCGTCGGCAAACCGCAGCGTGCGCTGATCGGCATAAGTGTAGGCCAGCGGAAAGTCCTCGCTGACGCCGGCGCCGCCGTGGGCCTGGATGGCCCAGTCCAGCACCTGGCAGGCCATGCTGGGTGCGACGATCTTGATCATCGCGATCTCCGCCTGCGCTGCCTTGTTGCCCACGGTGTCCATCATCCACGCCGCCTTGAGCGTGAGCAGGCGAGCCTGTTCGATCATGCAGCGCGCCTGGGCGATGCGCTCATGCCAGACGCCCTGCTCGGCCAGCGCCTTGCCGAAGGCATCGCGCGTGGCCAGTCGGCGGCACATCAGTGCGAAGGCGCGCTCGGCGGCGCCGATGGAGCGCATGCAGTGGTGGATGCGCCCCGGCCCCAGACGGCCCTGGGCGATTTCGAAGCCGCGGCCCTCGCCGAGAAGCAGGTGGTCCACCGGGACGCGAACGTTCTCCAGCAGCACCTCCATGTGGCCCACCGGCGCGTGGTCGTAGCCGAAGACCTTCAGCGGCCGCAGCATCTTCACGCCCGGCGTGTCCGCCGGCACGAGGACCATGCTCTGCTGCTGGTGCCGCGGCGCATCGGGGTCGGTCTTGCCCATCACGATGAGCAGGCGGCACTGGCGCCGGCCGGCGCCCGAACTCCACCACTTGCGGCCATTGATCACGTAGTGGTCGCCATCACGCTCGATGCGGCAGCGGATGTTGGTGGCGTCGGAAGAGGCCACCTCGGGCTCGGTCATCAGGAAGGCCGAACGGATCTCGCCGGCCAGCAGCGGCTCCAGCCAGCGGTCCTTCTGCAGCTCGCTGCCGTAGCGATCCAGCGTCTCCATGTTGCCGGTATCCGGCGCAGAGCAATTGAAGATCTCGCTGGCCCACGTGTTACGGCCCATGATCTCGCACAGCGGCGCGTACTCGTAGTTCGACAGGCCTTCCGGCGCGCGTGCCGAATGCGGCAGGAAGAGATTCCAGAGCCCCTGCTCGCGGGCCAGGGCCTTGAGCCGCTGCACGGTCGGCGGCGTGTTCCACCCCGCGGCCGAGTGCCAGGACTGGGCGGCGCTCTCCGCCTCCACCTGGCCTTCGTTCGGTTCGACGTGCTCGGCCATGAAAGCCTCCAGCCGCTGGCGCAATGCCGCCGTGCGCGGTGGGTCGCCGAAAGGCGCCTGGATGGCCGGGGAGGATGCGGAGGTGGTCATCAGTCGGTGCTTCCTGAAGTGGGGCGCCCGAGCCTGCGGCAACGCCGCTCAGCCCGCCCGCCCTTGTGCGATGCGCCAGCCCAGTTCCGCCACCGGCGCGGCCATGCGGCCCGTGTCCATGGCCTGCGGGTGCGACGCGATGCCCTGCCCGGCGCGGTAGGCGATGCCCTGCAGGATGGCGGCGAGGCGGAACAGGTTGCAGGCCAGGTAGAACGGCCAATGCGCCTGGATCGCGTCGACGTCGGCGTGGCCCGCGAGTGCGGCGTACCGGGTGATGATCTCGGCTTCCGACGGGATGCCGAGCGCGCCCAGGTCCACCCCCGCCAGGCCGCGCAGTACCCCCTGCGGCAGGCGCCAGGCCATGCAGTGGTAGGCCAGGTCGGCCAGCGGGTGGCCCAGCGTGGACAGTTCCCAGTCCAGCACCGCCAGCACCCGCGGTGCCTGCGCGTGAAACACCAGGTTCTCGAGGCGGAAGTCGCCGTGCACGATGCACAGGTCCTGACCCGGGGGTGGCGGCGGTGGGCAATGCGCCGGCAACCATGCGGCCAAGCGCTCCATGGCGTCGATGGGCGCGCTGGCCGTCGCCGTGTACTGGCGTGTCCAGCGCGCGATCATGCGTTCGAAGAACGCGTCGTGACGGCCGAAGCCGGCCAACCCGCGAGCACGCCAGTCCACCGCGTGCAGCGCGGCGAGCACCCGCACGGCGTCGTCGTGCATCGCGCGGCGCTCCTCGGCGCCAACCTGCGGCAGCGTGGCGTCGCGGACGATGCGCCCGTCCACGAAGTCCATGACGTAGAACGCGGCGCCGATCACCGACTCGTCCTCGCACAGCGCGTGCACCGCCGGCACCGGCACGCCACTGCCCTGCAGCGCGCGCAGCACCGCCACCTCGCGCTCGATGGCATGGGCCGACGGCAGCAGGCCCGACGCAGGCCCTGGCTTGGCGCGCAGCACCCAGGTGCCGTCTCGATGCCGAAGCCGCCACGTCGGGTTGGACTGGCCCGCGGGCAGTCGCTCGGCCGTCAGTTCACCGGTCGCCAGCACCGGCAGTGCCGGCATCAGCCAACGCCGGAGGGCCGGCAGGTCAAAGGGCGGGGCCAGGTGAGATCCTGGGGGGGTGACCACGTCGGAGGCGGGGGACGGGGACATCAGTCGGGTCTCTGGTCTCTTATGGTCGGATTGTCCGACAATTGTTTGCGCGCCCGGCGGACCTGCCCATCCTCGCTTTCCCGCGCCACAGCGCTGCCGTGGTCTTGGCGACAATCCCGTGCACCTGCCCGTGACGCCCTGGGCCGAATTCAGTGACCATGCCCCTCGACCTCGAACGACTCCAGATCGCGCCCGCCTACCGTGTGGTGTCGGCCGACCTGCGCCGTCGCATCGTCGACGGCTCGCTGGCCCAGGGTGCAGCCCTGCCCACCGAGGCGGACCTGGCCGATCGATTCGGTGTGCACCGTTCGACGGTGCGCGAAGGCCTGCGCCAGCTGGAGCAGGAGGGCCTGCTGCGGCGCGACGGCAAGAAGCTGCTGGTCTCGATGCCACGCCAGCGCGACCTGTCGGATGTGGCCGAGCGCGCGCTGCGGCTGCGCCAGGTCACCTTTCGCGACGTCTGGCAGGTGGCCAGCGCGCTGGAGCCTCTGTGTGCGGCGCTGGCCGCCCACTCGGCCACGCTCGACGAGCTGGACGCGCTGGAGGAGAACCTGGAACGCACCCAGGCCGTGGTCGCCGCTCAGGCGTCACCGGTGGAGGTGGACCTGGAGTTCCAGAACCTGGTGGCCGCCGCCACGCACAACCCGGCGTTGCTGATGGCACGGGGGCCGGTGAGCTCGCTGATGCGCGCCGGTTACGCCGCCATCGCGCCCGCTCTGCCGCAGTCGGGTGCGCGTCTGCTGGCGGTGCACCGGCAGGTGAGCCTGGCGCTGCGCCGGCGCGACGCCGCCGCGGCGGAAGAGGCCATGCGCAAGCACATGCAGGACTACCGCCGAGGCTGCGAGGTGGCGGGGCTGGACATGAACCAGCCGATCCCGCCCGCGGAATAGCGCAGACCCCGGCGCCGAGCGCGGCGCACCGCGCAGCCGTCAGTCGAACCGCAGGGGAATGCCGGTCCGCGCCTGCAGGCTGCCAGCGTCGACACCTGCAGCCATGGCCATCACACGGGCACCCGCAGCATCCAGCGCCATCACGGCCAGGTCGGTGTAGATGCGGCGCACGCAGCCCAACCCGGTCAGCGGGTAGCTGCACCGCTCGACGATCTTGGGTTCACCGGCCTTGGTGCAGTGGCTCATCATCACCCAGGTCTCGCGCGCGCCGATGGCCAGGTCCATGGCGCCGCCTACCGCGGGAATCGCACCGGGCTCGCCGGTGTGCCAGTTGGCCAGGTCGCCATTGCCGGCCACCTGGAACGCGCCGAGCACGCAGACGTCGAGATGGCCCCCGCGCATCATCGCGAAGCTGTCCGCGTGGTGGAAGAAGCAGCCGCCGGTCTTCAGCGTCACCGGCTGCTTGCCGGCGTTGATGAGGTCGTGATCCTCCTGTCCCGGCGCTGGCTTCGGCCCCATGCCGAGCACGCCGTTCTCGCTGTGCAGCAGGATCTCCCGGCCCGGCGGAAGGTGATCGGCCACCACAGTGGGCAGGCCGATGCCGAGGTTGACCACCATGCCGTCGCGCAGGTCCTGCGCCACGCGCCACGCCATCTCGGCCGAAGTCCAGGGCATGGCTTTTCTCCTCAGGTGGTCCGGCGCGGCACCTGCACCACGCGCTGCACGAACAGACCAGGCGTGACCACGGCCTCGGGGTCGAGCCCGCCGAGCTCGACGATTTCATGCACCGCCGCCACGGTGCAACGCGCCGCTGCGGCCATGATCGGGCCGAAGTTTCGCGCCGTCATGCGGTAGGTCAGGTTGCCCCAGCGGTCGCCCCGCTCGGCCAGGATCAGCGCCAGATCGGCGTGCAAGGGGGTCTCGAAGACCTGCCAGCGGCCGTCGAGGAAGCGCGTCTCCTTGCCTTCGGCCAGTGCGGTGCCGTAACCGGTGGGCGTGAAGAAGCCGCCGATGCCGGCGCCGGCGGCGCGGATGCGCTCGGCCAGGTTGCCCTGCGGCACCAGCTCCAGCGCGATGCGGCCGGCCCGGTATTCGCGGTCGAAGTGCCACGAGTCGGCCTGGCGCGGAAAGCTGCAGACGATCTTGCGCACGCGCCCGGCCGCGATCAGCGCCGCCAGCCCATCCTCGCCGTTGCCGGCGTTGTTGCAGACGATGGTGAGTTCACGCGCGCCCTGGTCCAGCAGTGCCTCCAGCGACGCCATGGGCTGGCCGGCCAGGCCGAAACCGCCCACCATCACGGTGGCCCCGTCACGCACGTCGGCCAGCGCCTCGGCCAGCGTGGCGACCCGCTTGTCGATCATGCCGACCGCCCCACGATCATGCAGGTGGCCTGCGCCGTGGCCACCGCGCGCCCGTCCTGCTGCAGCGTGGCCTCCACGAACGCGACCTGCCGGCCACGCCGCACGATGCGCGCCTCGGCCACGAGCTCGCCGGCCATGGCCGGTCGCAGAAACGAAAGCTGCAGGTTCAGCGTGGCCACCGCCTCCTGCGGCGCCAGCGTGGCGTCGACGATGCTGGCGGTGGCGGCGTCCAGCATCGCGCCAAGCATGCCGCCCTGCACCTGGCCCGCCGGGTTCAGGAACGTGGCCGCCGCTTCAAAACGCATGCGCAGCGTGCCTGCCGCGGCGTCGACCACGTCGAACCGCTGGCCCAGCAGGCCCGCCACGGGCGGCTCGGGCGCCTCGCCGCGGCGCATGCGCCAGAACCAGGCCTCGGAGGTCTCAGCCATGGGGGGCGTCCGTGCGCGTGGATTGGAAATGGCGCAGCCGCCAGCCGTGGGCTTCGTCGAGACACCACAGTGCGCTGGCCCAGGAGCGCGCCTGCACGGGCTCGGCGTCGGGACTGCGGCGCAGGGTCAGGTGCAGCAGACCGCTGAGCAGGACCGTATGGGCGTCGCAGGCCACGTCATCGATCTGCAACTCGACGGCCATGAACGCCGGCCCTTCGGCGACGAACTGCAGCAGCCCGTCGCGGTCGTCTCGGCGACCCGGCGCATGCACGTAGCGCAGATCCGGATGCAGCAGGGCTGCCAGCGCCTCGGTATCGCGCGCCACCATCGCGGCGGCTCGGGCCCGCTCGGCGGCGCGCGCGGCTGCCGCGGCGGCCTCGGCAGTCTGCGGCGTCATGGTGTCGCCTGCGCGGTTCGTCCCGCGTTGGAAGCGGTGGAGGCCGGCCCACCCACGTAGCGCGACACCAGCATGCGCAAGCCCGCTGCGTCAACGGCCACGCCGGCCACGTGGCGGTCGGGGCGCAGCAACAGCGCCGGCACGCCGCAGCCTTGCAACCAGGCCTGTCCATCTGCCGTTTCGGTCGCCACACGGCGCAAACGGTCGTCGCCCAGGGCGTCGGCCGGCAGGGCATCCAGCCAGGCCTGCGGCGCAATCGCGGCAAAGCGGTAGCCCAGGGCATCATCCAGCCGCCGGCCGTCAGGCATCACGGGCTGCGGAGCCAGGCGTCCGACCACGCTGCCGTCAACCACGCCATCGTGCGCGCCCGGGCCGAGGGGCGGCGTCGGCGTGCGGAAGACCTCGGGCTGCGCGGCCATGCGGGCATCCCGAGCACGGGCGCGCTCGACGTCGGTGTCCTGGATCACGCCGCCCAGCCGCACCGCGGTCTCGATGAACTCGCGCGCATGCGGCGCCCGCTCCGATTCGTAGGTGTCCAGCAAGGCAGGCGCCGCCTGGCCCTGCACCACGTCGGCCAGCTTCCAGGCCAGGTTGACGGCATCGCGCACGCCGGCGCACATGCCCTGGCCCATGAACGGCGGCGTCTGGTGGGCCGCATCGCCGGCGATCATCAACCGCCCTTGGCGCCAGCCGCGGGCCACCACGGAGTGGAAGGTGTAGAGCGCCGGCCGTTCGATGTCGGCATCTTCCGGACCGATCCACTTCGAGAGCAGGGGCCAGATGCCTTCCGGCCGCGTGAGCTGCTGCGGGTCGTCGCCCGGCATCAGCATGATCTCCCAGCGCCGGCGGTCACCGACACCACGCACGTACGTGGCTGGACGTTGGGGATCGCAGAACTGCAGGCTGTGGTCCCCCAGGTCGGGACGCGGCCGCTTGAGCCGCAGGTCCAGCACCAGCCAGCGCTCGTGGGCCTGCAGATCGTCGAGTTCCGTGCCCATCAGGCGACGGACCAGCGAGCGCGCGCCGTCGCAGCCCACCACGTAGCGGGCGCGGGTCTGCAGCAGGCGGCCACGGCGCGTGTCCTCGACCCTCAGCACCACATGGTCCTGCATCGGCTCCAGCGCGAAAAGGTCATGGCGCAGGCGGACGGTGGCGCCGCCGTGCTGTGCCAGATGGGCACGCAGCAGCGACTCCAGCACCGGCTGGTGGAAGCGGTAGCTCGCGTGCCACCCCTGCGGGCCGAGGTCCTTCGAGCGCGTGTAGTCGATCAGCACGCGCCCCGCGGCGTCGACGAACTTCATGCCCGGCGAGACCAGCACCTGCGGCTCCAGCGCCGCGGCCAGACCCAGGGTCTGGAAGATGCGCATGTTCTCGGCGTCGAAGTGGATGGCCCGCGGCAGCGCGTAGATCTCTGCTTCGCGCTCGACCACGAGCACGCGCAACCCGCGCTTCACCAGCAGGTTGGCCAGCACCGCACCCGTGGGGCCGAAGCCGACGATGGCCACGTCGTGCAACACGTCGTCGCCAAAGGCCGGATCGGGCCCGGCGTGGGTCACCGCGTCCACGGTTTCGGCAGAGGCGTTGGCTGCGCGCATCACGCCGTCACGCGTCGTCGGCGATCGGGTTGCGCAGCACGCCGATCCGGTCGACCTCGATCTCGCAGACGTCGCCGGCCTTCATCCACACCGGCGGCGTGCGCCGCGCGCCCACGCCACCTGGCGTGCCGGTGACGATCACGTCGCCCGGCGCCAGCGGCGCGATGGTGGAGACATACGCGATCTGCCTGGCGATCGAGTGGATCATCATCTCGGTGGTGGCCCGCTGCATCTCCACGCCGTTCAGGCGCGTGCTCAGCGTCATGACCGTGCCGAACGGGATCTCGTCGGCCGTCACCATCCACGGCCCGAAGCCGCCCGTGCGCCAGAAGTTCTTGCCCGGCACCCACTGCGAGGTGTGGCGCTGCCAGTCGCGCACGCTGCCGTCGTTGTAGCAGGCGTAGCCGGCCACGTACTGACCCGCGTCGGCTTCCGACACCCGACGGCCCGCCTTGCCGATGATGACGGCGATCTCGGCTTCGTAGTCGAACTGCACCGATTCCGGCGGCCGCAGCATGGGCTCCCCGTGCGCGACCTGCGAGTCGGCCACGCGCAGGAAGAACGTCGGCTGTTCGGTCACTTCGCGGTTGGTCTCGCGCACGTGCTCGCCGTAGTTCAGGCCGCAACACCAGATCTTGCCCGGCTCGGGAATGACCGGCAGCAGGCGGACGCTGGCCAGCGGGAAATCGGCAGCCCGCCCGCGAAGTGCATCGGCGGCAGCACCCAGGCCATCGGCGGCCAGCAGGGCCTTCAGGTCGGCGTGGCGCCCACCCAGGGCGGCGCCCAGGTCCACCACTCCGGGAGCCGCGTCACCCCCCACCACGGCGCCAAAGCCGACGCGGCCATCACGAACGAAGCTGATCAGTTTCATGGGGGTCCTTGGTGTTGCGTAATCTCGAATAACGAGATTTAATGACATTCGACTGACCTGCGTCAACCCAACCCATGCAAGGGGAAACCATGAGCCGACCCGGCTTCCGCTTCAGCCACTTCGGCATGTTCGTGACCAACACGGCCCTGCTCGAGGACTTCTATGTGCGCCTGCTGGACTTCACGGTCACCGACCGCGGCCAGCTGCCGGGGCCGAACGGGCCGATGGACCTGGTGTTCCTGAGCCGCGACCCCGACGAGCACCACCAGATCGTGCTCATCAGCGGCCGGCCGCGCGACATGGGCTTCAACCCCATCAACCAGATCTCGCTGAAGGCGGATCGCTTGTCCACCCTGATGGCCATGCACGCGACGCTGGTCGCCGAAGGCCTGCCGAACATCATGCCGGTGACCCACGGCAACGCGGTGTCGATCTATGTGCCCGACCCGGAAGGCAACCGGCTGGAGCTGTATGTGGACCTGCCCTGGTACGTGTCGCAGCCGATGCGCGTGCCGGTGGACCTGTCTGGCGACGAGGCCACGCTGATGGAGCGCCTGGAAGCCCATGCGCGCACCTTGCCGGGATTCCGCCCACGGGCAGAATGGCGCGCCGAGATGGCCCGCCGCATGGGCGTGGACTGACCGCCCGCGTGGTGGCAGTGCGCACCGGCGGGGCCGCTCTCCGTCTGCCCCGCCATGTCCAGCCCCGCCCGCGCCTTCGCCATCCTCGACCTGTTCAGCCGCGAACGTCCGGTCTGGTCGCCCGACGAGATCAACACCGCCCTGGGCTACTCGCGCCCCACCGGCTACCGCTACGTCAAGGACCTGGTCGACGCAGGCCTGCTGCGCAAGGTCGCGGCCGGGCATTACGCGCTGGGCGCCCGCATCATCGAACTGGACTATCAGCTCCGGCAGAGCGACCCGGTGCTGCTGGCGGCTGCCCCCGTGATGCAGCGCCTGGCGCGGGACAGCGGCTTCGACGCCGTGCTCAGCGTGCTCTACCCCGGCCCGCGCGTGATCGACGTGCACCGGGCCAGCGGCGAACCCGGCCTGGAGCTTGTCTATGGCCGCGGTCGGCCACGGCCGGTCTTCATTGGCGCGGCGCCCAAGGTGCTGCTGGCCCACCAGCCCAGGTCGATGCTGGTCCGAATGCACGCCGACCACGCGGCGGAGATCGCCGCCAGCGGAATGGGCGACGGCTGGCCGTCGTTCCGACAGGCGCTGACCGAGATCCGTCGCCAGGGCTGGTACCGATCGCACGGCGAACTGCAGGCTGACGTGGGCGCCATTGCCGTGCCCGTGCTCGACGCCGAGGGCCACGGCACACACGCGCTGGCCCTGGTGGGCAGCCTCGGGCGCCTGCAGTCTCAGGACGACGCACAGCTGCAGCACTGGCTGTTCGCCGCGGTGAACTCGTTCCGCGGCGCGAGCACCGCCTGAGCGCGCTTCCCGGCCCCGTCTCTCCGACATCTCGGTCGCGACAGCATCTGCTGTCAGAACCACTCGCGCCACGAGACCCAGCCGCATGGCCATGACCTTGCAGCGATCCTGGCGACGGCGTCGGCGGACCGGCGCCATCGCCCTGGCCCTGTGCCTTTGGCTCGGTCATCAGGCCTCAGCCACGGCGCTGACGGGGCGCTCGGACGACGGTGCCGCCGTTGACCTGCCATCGTTGCGCGGCCAGGTCGTGATGCTGTTCTTCTGGTCGACCGCCTGCCCCGTCTGTCTCGACAAGCTGCCGGAACTGCGTCGCAACCTGGCCGGTTGGACGGGTCAGCCCTTCGTGGTCGTGGCCGTGAACCACGATGCCGAACGCGCAGACTACGACCGCCACGCCCGACTCCGACAGCAGTTCCTGCCGCCCAACCCGCAGTGGATCGACCTGTGGCGAGGCGCGCCTGGCCACCGTGACGATCTCGGACCGCTGCCCACGCAGGCCCCGGTGACCGTGCTGCTGGACCGCCAGGGCCGTGTGCGGCTGCGGGTGGTCGGCAGGATCGCACCGTACCTGTGGGACGAGGTCGCGGCCCTGGTGCTGAACTGAACCGATGCGCGGCCGTCGGCTGGCGTGGCGCATCGCCGTCCAGGCGCCAGCTTCAGTGGCCATGTGGCGGCAGTCGGCGGGCCGTCCCTGAATTCCTGTCGGACTGCGAAATGCGCCGTCTTGACCGCCACCCCGTCACTTGTGCGCCCCAGATTGGCGCACGCCTGGCACCGGAAACACCGTTTATCCGTGGTCCCATCAAGTCCCGCCCCAACCTGCCGAGAAGCGATCCAAACCCACAGAGAGCCTCTCATGAGACTGCAACACAAGCTCACCGTCATGGTCGCCGGCGCCATGGGCATCCTGGTGCTCGCCACCACCATCGCGCAGGTGATGGCCAGCGGCGCGCTGAACACCTACCGCACCGAAGTGCGTGCCGCGGGCGAAAATGCCCAGGCCGTGGCTGGCCTGCGGTCGGCCTTCCAGACCCAGGTGCAGGAGTGGAAGAACACCCTGCTGCGCGGGCGTGACCCGGCGCAGCTGGACAAGTACTGGACCAGCTTCCAAAAGCAGGAAGCCGACGTCGCAGCACGCGCCGCCGCGCTGGCGCAGGCCCTGCCGCCTGGCCCCCTGCGCGAGCAGGCGCAGGCCTTCGGCAGCGCCCACCAGGCCATGGGCGAGGGGTACCGCCGTGGCGTGGAGGCTTTCCGGGCCGCTGGCGCCGACGCGGCGGCCGGCGATGCCGCCGTGAAGGGCATGGACCGCGAGCCGACGGCGAAGCTCGGCGAGCTGCTGGCCGCCATTGATGCCGCAGGGGCGGAGGCCGCCGCGCGCGCCGATGCCGGCGCACAGCATGCGCGCATGGTGCTGCTGGTGCTGGAGTCGCTTGCGCTGGTGACGGCGATCGGCTTCGCCATGGCCTACACCCGCCGCCAACTGCAACCCTTGCTGGACGCTCGGGACCTGGCACGCCGCGTGGCCGATGGCGACCTCTCTGCCACCATCGTGCCGAAGGGGCGCGACGAGATCACCGAACTGACCATCGCGCTGCGCGACATGCAGCAGTCGCTGGCACGCACCGTGCAGCACGTGCGCGAGGGCGCCGAGAGCGTGGCCAGCGCCAGCGCGCAGATCGCCCAGGGCAACCAGGACCTGTCCAGCCGCACCGAGCAGCAGGCCGGCGCGCTGCAGCAGACCGCCTCCACGATGGAGGAGCTGTCCTCCACCGTGCGCCACAACGCCGACAGCGCGCAGCAGGCGGCGCAGCTGGCGCAAGGTGCCTCGGCGGTGGCCGTGCAGGGTGGCGAAGTCGTGGGCCAGGTGGTGCACACGATGCAGGGCATCCAGGCCAGCGCGCAGAAGATCGCCGACATCATCGGCACCATCGACGGCATCGCCTTCCAGACCAACATCCTGGCGCTCAACGCCGCGGTGGAAGCCGCCCGTGCTGGCGAGCAGGGCCGCGGCTTCGCGGTGGTGGCCGGCGAAGTGCGCACGCTCGCTCAGCGCAGCGCGCAGGCGGCACGCGAGATCAAGGCGCTGATCACCGACAGCGTCGAACGCGTGGACGAAGGCACGGCGCTGGTGGACCGCGCCGGCCGCACGATGCAGGACATCGTGGAGAGCGTGCGCCGTGTCAGCGACATCGTCGGCGAGATCAGCGCCGCCACCCGCGAGCAGAGCAGCGGCGTGGCCCAGGTCGGCAACGCTGTCACGCGCATCGACCAGGGCACGCAGCAGAACGCGGCGCTGGTGGAAGAGAGCGCGGCGGCGGCGCAGAGCCTGCGCCAGCAGTCCGAAGCCCTGGTGCAGGCTGTGAGCGTCTTCCGCCTGTCGCAGGGCCACCACGCCAGCGTCTGAAGGCCGGCCCGAGGCGGGCTCCCGAACCCGCCTCAGCGTGTCAGCGCCGCAGCACGAGCACGTCCCCGTCGCGCGCCATGCGCACGCAGCACAGGATGACCTTGTGCGTGCGTTCGGCCGAGGCCAGCACCACGTCGCGGTGTTCCACCGGGCCGGAGCGATCCGCGTCGTAGGGCGTGGCGCAGACGCCGCACAGGCCGTCGCTGCACTTCACGTCCACCGCCACGCCAGCGGCGGCCAGCACCTCGGTGGCCGTCTGGTCCGCCGGCACGTCGAAGCGCCGGCCGTCGGCCAGCTGCACGACGAAGGGCCGGTCCACGCGGTCCGGGTCCTCGGGCACGCTGAAGTACTCGCGGTGCAGCGCGGCCTCGGGCCAGCCCGCGGCCTGGGCAGCGGCGAACACACCGTCCATGTAGCGCGGGGACCCGCAGGTGTAGAGCCGCCAGCCGGCCTGGTAAGGCGGCACCAGCGCCGCCAGGTCGGCGCGCGCGCCCTCGTCCTTCACGTGCCAGTGCACCTGCGGCGCCCAGTGGGCGCCCTGCAGGTCGGCCACGAAGCCGGCCGTGCGCCGGCTGGCCACGCTGTAGTGCAGGGCAAAGTCACGGCCCAGCGCGTGCAGCCGGTGCGCCATGGCGATCAGCGGTGTGACGCCGATGCCGCCAGCCATCAGCAGCGACATCGGCGCGTCCTCGTGCAGCGGGAACAGGTTGCGCGGGCGGGAGACGAAGACGCGACGGCCCTCGCGGAAGGCGCGGTGCATCAGCGCCGAGCCGCCGCGCCCGCCGGCGGCCGGGTCCTCGCGCTGCACGCCCAACACCCAGCGCCGGCGGTCGGCCGGGTCGCCGGCCAGGCTGTAGGCCCGCTGGTACTCCGGCGCGATGACGACATCGATGTGCGCCCCCGCATCGAACGGCGGCAGCTCGCCGCCGTCCAGCGCCGCGAACTCGTACTTCGCCACGCCGTCGGCCATGTCCTCGCGCCGCACCAGCTGAACGGGGAACACCGGCGGCTCACCGGTCAAGGGTGCCGGGCCAGGCGCTAGGTCCGCGGTATCGCCGGCCGCCAGTCGCGCGCGGTAGTCCACCGGCGACAGCAGCGCCCGGTAGCGCGCGATGCCCTCCTCCCGGTTGACCGGGAACGGCACCGGGAACGGCGGCGGCATGCGGTCGGCCGGGTAGACGGCCAGGGTCTGGTCCTCGGGCCGCAGCACCAGGTCCTTCTGCAGGCCGCGGCGGTGCGTCTGAGCGGCCTTCACGTAGCGGCCGGTGCTGCGGTCGAGCTCGATGTCCCACCACCAGGCCTTGACCGGGTTGATGCTGCCGCGGTCCAGCGCGTCGTCCAGCTTCGCCAGCCAGGGGGCCGTGCCCGGTGCGCGCATCGCCAGCTGGCGCCACAGGCTGTCGGCCAGAAGGCCTTCCAGGTTCCAGGGGCAGGTCTTCATGCAGCGCCCGCACATGCCGCCGGCGGCATTGGTGATGCGGTAGCGCGCGCACTTCTCAGCGTCGCTCTTCCAGATCTCGTAGCCGTTGTACATGCGCTTCGGGCCGGCGGTGATGGCACCCGAGGGGCATTCGCGCGCGCACTTGTTGCAACCCTCGCAGAAGCGCTGCAGGCCGAAGTCGATGGGCCGATCGGGCGCCATCGGCAGGTCGGTGGTCACGGTGCCACTCTTCAGACGTGGACCCAGGAACGGGTTGAGGATGACCTCGCCGATGCGGCTGACCTCGCCCAGGCCCGACAGCAGCAGCAGCGGTGGCTGCAGCACGTCGCCGTCGAGCACGCTGTGCACACGCGCGCCGTAGCCCAGGCGGCGCACCTGCTCGGCGATCACGCCGCCCATCAGCGAGAAGCGCAGGTAGGCGCGCATGCTCTGCGCCACACTGATCCAGTCGTCGCCGCTGGCGCCTTCCATGGTCTCGTGGCCCTGGTCGAGCAGCAGGTTGACGGCGTTGGCGTGGTAGGCCGCCATCGGGTTGCCGCCGGCGTCGTGCGAGTAGTACGCCCACTCGGGCACGGCGCACAGGCCCACGGCGTCGGCGCCCAGCCAGTACGACGCCGCCTTCAGGTTGGCGGCGTTGCGCGCCGGGTCGGCGGTGGAGGCGTGCACCGGCCCGCGCGCCTCGCCGAACTGCAGCAGCAGCAGGGAACCCAGTGCGCGGCGGGCGCAGGCACCGATGGGGCTCTTCATCACGTAGTGCGCGTTCTTCGCATCCGCCTGCACCGCCTTGCCCAGGTCACCGAACAGCGCGCGGGCGAAGAAGTCGGCGCGCTTGGGGAAGCGCGGCACGCGGTCGTGGTCGATGAAGGTGGTGGGCTCGTCGCGGCGCGGCAGGGTCTCGAAGGGCCAGGCGCCGTCGGAGAAATCGCGCTTCGCGTAGGCGTCGCGGTGGAAGGCTCCCTTGAGCGTGCCCTTGCCCAGCCACCAGGCCGGACCATGGCTTCGCCAGCGGTCCTGCCTGGGCGCCAGCGGTCGGTCGGGTGCGAGTGTCATCGTCGTCGTGACCGCGGCCAGGCCGTAGCGGGTGCCGACGTACGGGTTCGTGCCGTCGGGCAACGCCAGCCCGGCCGCCACGGCCAGGCGGCCGAGGTCCACGTCGCTGCAGCTGGCGCTGTGCGCTCGCGCGTCGAAGCCCAGCAGGCGCAGGTAGGTCGACAGCAGCACCGCCGTCTGCGACGCCAGCAGCGCCGCGCGGTGCGCTTGCGCGCCGTGCAGCCAGTCGCAGCCGGGTTCATCTGGCCGCGGGTCGCGCGGGTACTCCACCAGCACCACCAGCGCGTGCGTGTGCCCGTCGATCGGCCCGTGCACCGTGCGCGCCGCATCGATCACGTCGGCCAGGATCATGTCCATGCCGGCGGCGAAGCTCTTGGGCTGGCTGCTGGCGAGCTCCTCACCGAGCGCGGTGACGTCGGGGTTTCGGATGGGGGCCGCCAGCCTGGCCGCGGCCGGGATCGCGCAGACGCCCATCATCGACGCGTCGAAGTAGGTGCCGGCTGCCTTCAGGTGGCGGGCGCGCTCGGCCGGGTCGTCGGCGATCTCCGCCGGCAGCGGGCTGCGCGGGCCGTCGCGCACGAGGTCGAACATCGCAGCAAAGCGTGCCATCGCGTGCACGATCGACAGCGGGTCGTCGGCCGCGTAACGCAGGGCCGTCATCGGCGGCAGCACGTCGAGCCGCGGCGGGCCGTCGCTGCGGGTCAGGCGTTCCAGCGGGTACGGGCCCAGGTGGACCGGCCGGTCGCGGTAGGAGAACAGGCGCATGGCGCGATGATGGCTGAGCCAGGCCCGGGCTACCATGCGGGCATGCGCCTGCCCGTGCTGCTTGCGGCTCTCCTGACCACCGCCTTGCCGGCTGCCGCCGCCGGCCCTTCGTTCGACTGCAGCCGCGCCGCGGCCGGCAGCATCGAGGCCCAGGTCTGTGCCAGCCCGGACCTTTCCGCGCTGGACCGGCAGTTGGCCGACGTCTATGCCGCTGCCCGCGCGAAGGCGAAGAACGAGCATCCGCCCACGCTGGCGGCCGAGCAGCGCGGCTGGATCAAGGGCCGCAACGACTGCTGGAAGGCCGACGACAAGGCCACCTGCGTGCGCGGCGCCTACCGCCTGCGCATCGCCGAGCTGCAGGCGCGCTACCGCCTGCTGCCGGGCCGCGGCCCGGTGACCTACATCTGCGATGGTCAGCCGGCCAACGCGGTGGTCGCGATGTTCTTTGCCACGGACCCGCCCAGTGCCGTCGTCGAACGCGGTGACGGTGTCTCGATGATGTTCCTGCAGCCCGCCGCCAGCGGCGCGCGCTACGTTGGCCGCAACGAGTCGCTTTGGGAACACCATGGCGAGGCCCGTGTGGTCTGGGGGTACGGCTCACCGGAGATGACATGCACCGTGCAACGCTGAATCGCCCGGCGGTGCTCGCCGGCACGGCCGTGGTGTCGGCCATGGCGGCGGCCGTGATGGCGGGCTGTGCCGCAGCGATGGGACCGGGCACCGCCGCCCCCGCCACGCTGGAGGGCACCCAGTGGCAGCTGGTGGCCCTGCAGTCGATGGACGATGCCCAGGGCACCACCCGCCCCGCCGACCCTGGCGCCTACACGCTGCACTTCGGCCCCGAGGGCCGCGCCGCCCTGCGCGTGGACTGCAACCGTGCGATGGGCACCTGGCAGGTCACACCCGCCGCCGACGGCCGCAGCGGCGCGCTGCAGTTCGGCCCGCTGGCCGGCACGCGCGCGATGTGCCCGCCGGAATCGCTGGCGCCGCGCCTGATGCGCGACCTGCCCTTCGTGCGCAGCTACCTGCTGCGCGACGGCCAGCTGCACCTGAGCCTGATGGCCGACGGCGGCATCCTCAGCTGGGCACCGGCACCACGCTGACGCTCAACCGCCGTGGGTGCCGCCCAGGTGCCGCGTGGCCCCACCGCGCGGGCGCGGCAGCGCGTTCGAGGCGTCGGCCAGCCCCTGCAGGATGCCGCAGTCGGCTGCCGCGGTCGGTGCCGGGCAGCGCTCGCGCAGGCGCCTGAGCTGGCGTTCCAGGGCCCGCAGTTCGCGGATGCGCGCAGCCACGTGGCCGATGTGGGCGTCGAGCAGCGCATTGACCTCGGCACAGCCGTCGGCCGGGTGGTCGCGCACCTGCAGCAGGCCACGGATCTCCGGCAGCGCCATGTCCAGCGCGCGGCAGTGGCGGATGAAGGCCAGGCGCTCGGCATCGTCGGCGCGGTAGACGCGGTAGTTGCCGTCGCTGCGGGCCGGCGGGTCGATCAGGCCCTCGCGCTCGTAGTAGCGGATGGTCTCCACGCGGGTGCCGGTGGCCCGCGAAAGTTCGCCGATTTTCATGGCCACAGTGTGCCGCAGCCGCCCTTGACCCTGTAGCGACTGCAGGGTTTCCAATGCTTCCAACGCATCGAACACGACCCGCGATGAGCCACGCCTGCCACGACCACGCCTGCAACGCCGCCCCTTCGGCGGCCGCCTCACCCGCCTACCGCCGCGTGCTGTGGGTGGCCCTGGTGCTCAACGCCTCGATGTTCGGCGTCGAGGTCGCCGCCGGCCTGGCGGCCGGCTCGGTGTCGCTGCTGGCCGACGCGGTGGACTTCTTCGGCGACGCCGCCAACTACGGGCTGTCGCTGGCGGTGCTGGGCATGGGTCTGGCCTGGCGTGCGCGTGCCGCAGCGGTCAAGGGCCTGAGCATGGGCGCCTTCGGCGTCTTCGTGCTCGCGCGCGCCGGCTGGAGCCTGTGGCACGGCGAGGTGCCGGAACCGGTGACGATGGGTCTGGTCGGCGCGCTGGCACTGGCGGTCAACGTGGCCGTGGCCGTCATGCTCTACCGCTGGCGCGAGGGCGACGCCAACATGCGCTCGGTCTGGCTGTGCAGCCGCAACGACGCGCTGGGCAACCTGGCGGTGATGGCCGCGGCCCTGGGCGTCTTCGGCACCGGTTCGGCGTGGCCGGACCTGTTGGTGGCCGGCGTGATGGCGGCGCTGGCGCTGTCGGCCTCACGTGCCGTGCTACGGCAGGCGCGGCAGGAGCTGCGGGACGTCGACGGTGTCAGCGCAGCGGCCGCTGCCCCAGCGCCAGCAACGCCCCGGCAGCCAGCAGCGCGGCACTGAGCACGAAGCCGCGCGCCAGCCCGCCCGCACCGTCGGCCACGTGGCCCACCAGGCTGGGGCCGACGATCTGGCCAGCGGCGAACACGGTTGTGAAGGCCGCGATGCCCGCCGGCCAGGCGTCTGCCGGCAGGTTGTGGCGCACCAGCGCCGTCGTCGACGCCACCAGCGAGAGAAATACGCAGCCGAACAGCAGGCCCGAGCCCAGCACCGCCAGCGGGTGGGACGCCAGCACCGGCACCGCCGTGGCCACGGCCAGCAGCGCGTTCAGCACCGCCAACGGCACACCGCCCCGGTGGCGCTGCAGCAGGCCGGCCCACAGCCAGGGTGAGGCCATGACCCCCAGGCCCAGCAGCACGTAGAAGCCGGACAGGGCAACGGTGCTCCAGCCCTGCTCGCTCAGCAGCGTGATCACGAAGGTCATGTAGCCGATGTAGCCCAGGCCGAACATCGCGTAGCCCGCCAGGCCGAAGGCGAAGGCGCGCAGCGGCACCGGCGCCCGTGCCGCGCCCGGCATCGGTGGCGCCACCAGCTTGCGCGTGCCGGCCGCGGTGAGCGCCGTGGCCAAGGCCGCCAGACCGCCCAGCGCCCACCAGCCCTGCGGCCAGGCCAGCGGCGGCAGGCTCAGGGCCGACGCCACGATGCCCAGGCCGACGCCGCCGTAGTACAGCCCCAGCACCAGGCCGGCGCGCGCACCGGCCTGCCCGGCCAGCCGCGCGGCCAGCACGCCGCCGCCGACGAAGCTGGCCGCACTGGCGGCGCCGGTGAGCATGCGCAGCCCGGCCAGCGCGGCGTCGCTGCGCACCAGGCCGTGCGCGGCCAGCAGCAGCGCCGCGCCGGCACCGCCGGCCAGCATTGCCGCACGCGCGTCGAACCGGCGCAGCAGCATCGGCATGGCCAGCGCACCCGCCAGGTAGCCGACCGCATTGAGCGTGTTCATGGCGCCGGCGAGCAGGTAGCTCCAGCCCAGGTCGGCCCGCATCGGCGGCAACAGCAGCGCGTAGGAGAAACGCGACAGCCCCAACGAGACGGCTGCCGCCAGCGCGAGGGCCAGCGCGGCCCGCCAGGGCATCGGCGTCATGGCGCGATTCTGCCGGGCCGGCAAGACGGGTCGCGAACGGAAGAGCGCCTGCCGCGGCTGACGTCCATGCAGCCTCCGTTCGCTTGACAATAGACCGACCGGTCTAGAGACTTCAGCCATGCCGAGCCCCGCCCCCCCGGACACCACGGCCGCCACGAACACGCGCGAGCGCCTGGTGCAGGCCATGTCGCGCGCCCTGCAGCAGCGGGGCTACCACGGCATCGGCCTGGCCGAGCTGCTGGCCGAGGCCGGTGCCCCCAAGGGCGTGCTCTACCACCACTTTCCGGGCGGCAAGCAGGCGCTGGCGGTGGCGGCCATCGATGCGACAGCGGCCCACATCCATGCGTCGCTGGACCGGCTGGCCGCCGAGCAGGCCCCGCCGTTGCCGGTGCTGGCCGGCTGGCTGCAGATGGCCCAGGCGCAGCTCGAGCGCAGCACCTACGAGCGCGGCTGCCCGCTGGCCACGGTGGCGCTGGAGAGCACGGCCGCCGACGTGGCCCTGCGCGACGCGCTGGCCCGCGCCTTCGAGGGCATCCGCGTGCGCCTGGCCCG
The DNA here is from genome assembly GCF_004016515.1 of Rubrivivax albus. Lineage (GTDB taxonomy): Bacteria > Pseudomonadota > Gammaproteobacteria > Burkholderiales > Burkholderiaceae_C > Rubrivivax > Rubrivivax albus. Next base: position 210,351 of record NZ_SACT01000004.1, on the reverse strand, counting down.
GCTGTTCGGGCGCAGCGGCGTGCCCGAGGACCGCGCCGCGGCGCTGGCGGCACTGGTGGTGTCGTCGTACGAAGGCGCGCTGATCCAGGCCCGCGTGGCGCGCAGCGGTGCGCCCATGACCGCCGCTGCCGAGGCCCTGCTGACCCTGCTGCGCCACGAACTGCCGCCCACACCGGCACAACCGCCCCGAAAGGCCGCGCCATGAGCACCGACCCCACCGTGCCCGAGATCACCGCGACGCCCCGCGAACTGGTCGCCGCCGACGGCTACCGCCTGCGCGCCCTGCACTACCCGGCGGCCGGCACGCCCGCCGGCCACCTGGTCATCGCCGGCGCCACCGGCGTGCCGCAGGGCTTCTACCGCCGCTTCGCGCAGCACGCGGCCGGCCAGGGCTTCCACGTGACGACGCTGGACTACCGCGGCATCGGCCTGTCGCGCCCGGCCAGCCTGCGCGGCTTCCGCATGGACTACCTGGACTGGGCGCGCCTGGACCTGGCCGCGGCGGTGGACGCCGTGCCCGAGGACGGCCTGCCGCTGGTGATGGTGGGGCATTCCTACGGGGGCCACGCCTTCGGCCTGCTGCCCAACCACCACCGCGTGGCGCGCTTCGTCACGCTGGCCACCGGCGCCGGCTGGCACGGCTGGATGCCGCCGCTGGAGCGCCTGCGCGTGCTCTTCATGTGGCGCGTGCTGGGCCCCCTGCTCACGCGCTGGAAGGGCTACCTGCCCTGGAGCCTGCTGGGCATGGGCGAGGACCTGCCGCTGGGCGTGTACCGCCAGTGGCGCTACTGGTGCCGCTTTCCGCGCTACTTCTTCGACGACCCGGCCATGCGGGCCGAAGGCCTGGCCGAGCGCTTCGCCGCCGTGCGCACGCCCATCGTCGCGCTCAATGCGCTGGACGACCGCTGGGCGCCGCCGGCCTCGCGCGACGCGTTCCTGGCCGCCTACCGCAACGCCCCGGTGCGCGCGCTGGACCTGCACCCGGCCAGCCTGGGCAGACGGTCCATCGGCCACATGGGCTACTTCCGGCCGGCGGCCCGGCCGCTGTGGGACGAGTGGCTGGGCTGGCTGCGTGACGGGCGGGCCGCTACGGCCTGACTCCAGGGCGCGACGGCCTCAGATCGGGTAGATGATCGAGTTCGGGATCAGCTCGGTGTCGTAGATGCACTCGCGGCGCGCGAACTTCAGCCCTTCGGCCGTGGGCACGATCACGTCGAGGTAGCGGCCGACGTTGAACACCGTGCTCGGTTCCGACAGCTTGGTGCGGAAGACGGCGTAGTTGGCCTCGCAGTGCAGCGCATCGCCCTGCACCACGCGCAGCACCGGTGCGCCGACCACGTGGCGCTGGTAGTAGGGGTCGTGGAACAGCGTCTCGCGGATGGCGTAGACCCGGTCCTTGAGCATGCCCTGGCCGGTGAAGGCCAGCGTGGCCAGCGGCCAGCCGCGCTCGTGGTTCTCGCGCGGCTGCAGGCGGTAGACGGCGTCATCGGTGAAGAAGCCAGGCCACAGGTCCCACTGGCCACTGTCCACCGCCGCGGCATAGTCGGCATAGAGCTGCTGCACCGCCCACCAGGTCGCGAAGTCGACGTTTGGCGTGCTCATTCGGGCGCCTCCATCACCTCGCGCCAGTAGCGGTACATGCCGCGGATGAGCGTCTCGGTGAGCATGTGCTCGGTGTCGCCCACGTCGCGCCCACCCAGCTCCGCCAGCGCCTGGCCGCCCGGCGTGGCGTCGAAGGCCTGCTGCGAGAACTCGATGACCTCACCGTCGTCGGCCGACACGAAACCCGCGGGGCCGAACAGGTTGGCCTGGCGCAGCCGGCGCTGCGTCATCGCCTCGTCGTCGTCGGCGAAGCCGAAGTGCGTCCAGACGAAGTCGAACGCGCCCGGCCCGCGCGGCTGGATGTGGCGCGTGGACACGCTGTTGACCTGCTGCTGCAGGATCACGCTGGGAAAGAGGGTGGTCATCACGGCCGTGGGCACCGGCGCGCCTTCGGGCAGGTTCGGGCCAGCCCACCAGGGCTCGGGCACGATGTCCAGGAAGCTGGCGTCATTCAGCTGCATGCCGGCCTTGAAGCTGGAGACGCTGGACACCTCCGACGCCTTGCCCGCATTGCCGCGCGTGGAGATCATGGCCGCGTGCCGGTGCCGCGCATCCATGCGCAGGCGCGACTGGTTGTCGGCCCGCCACAGGCCGAAGGTGACGAACCAGGTGTGCAGCAGCCCGGGGTGGTAGGGGTCCTTGATGTTCTCCTGCATCAGCTTCCAGTTGCCCGGGATGCGCTGGCGGTTGGTGCCCAGCAGCACCAGCTCGCGGCCGTTGAACAGGCGGTCGTACCAGCCCAGGATCTCCGGGCCCAGGTAGTCCTCGAAGGGCTCCACGTCGGGGTCGAAGGACGCGAACACCACGCCGCCGCGCACCGCCACCTGCAGCCGGTTCAGCCCGTGTTCGGCAGTGTCGAAGTCGGCCGGCATGCCGCCGTGCACCGTGCCGTCGGGCTGGCGCAGCCCGCGCCGGAACGGCACGCCCTGCAGTTCGCCCTTCAGCGAGTAGCCCCACTGGTGGTACGGGCAGACGAAATTCTTGCGGTGGCCGTGGCGCTCGCGGCAGAAGCGCATGCCGCGGTGGGCGCAGACGTTCTCCAGCACGTTCAACCCGCCCTGCGCGTCGCGCACCAGGATCACCGAGCGTTCGCCGATCACCGTGCGCTTGAAGTCGCCCGGGTTCGGCACCTCGGCGGCCAGGCCCACGTAGCACCAGTGGCCGCGGTAGAAGAAGCGTTCCAGCTCGCGGCGGTAGACCGCCTCGTCGGTGTAGGCGGTGAAGGGGATGCGGTGGGTGGCGTCGCCGGCCCAGGCCAGCGTTTCGGGTGCAGGGATGGCGCTCATCGGGCCCGGGTTGGCAGTGCGGGAGCGCCGATCATCGGCCGGGCGGCGGGATCAGTCCATCGAATGCCGGGAATGTCGGGCATCATCGAACGTGATGCCGATGCTCAGCCCCGACCTGAACCAGCTGGCCCTGCTGCACGAGCTGATGCTCGAGCGCCGGGTCTCCCGCGTGGCCGACAAGCTCGGCCTCACGCAGCCGGCGGTGAGCAATGCGCTGGCGCGGCTGCGCCGGCGATTCGGCGACGAGCTCTTCGTGCCCACGCCCGCCGGCATGGTGCCCACGCCGCTGGCCGAACGCCTGGCCGGCCCGGTGGGCGCCGGCCTGGCGCTGATCCGCGGCGCGCTGGCGCCCGCCCCGGCCTTCGACCCGGCCACCGCGCAACGGGCCTTCACCGTGGGCATGACGGACATCGGCGAGATCGTCTTCCTGCCGCGCCTGGTGCAGCGGCTGGCGGAGGTGGCGCCGGGCGTGTCGCTGAGCACGGTGCGCAACACCGCGGTGGACCTGGCCGACGAACTGGCCCAGGGCCGCGTGGACCTGGCCATCGGCCTGTTGCCGCAGCTGCAGGCCGGTTTCCACCAGCGGCGGCTGTTCCGCCAGCGCTACGTGCTGCTGTGCCGCCGCGGCCACGCGCTGGACGTGGCCCGCCCTGCCCTGGCCGCCTACCGCGCCGCCGAGCACCTGGTGGTGGTGTCGCCCGGCACCGGCCACGGCCAGGTGGACACGCTGCTGCAGCGCGCCGGCATCCACCGCCGGGTGCGCCTGACGGTGCCGCACTTCGTCAGCGTGGGCCATCTGCTGGCCCGCAGCGAACTCGTGGCCACGGTGCCGGAGCGGCTGGCCGCCGAGCTGGCGGCACCGTTCGGCCTGGTAGCCCGGCCGCTGCCGGTGAAGCTGCCGGAGGTGGAGATCAACGCCTTCTGGCATGCGCGCGTCCACCGGGCGGACGACAACCGCTGGCTGCGGGAGACCGTGTTCGGGCTGTTCGGCCCGCGCCCGCCTGGGCGCTGAAGGCCGCGGACCCGGCGCCCTCAATCCCGCCGCAACAGCCCGAACGCGAAGCGCCGGCCCAGGCCCTGGCGCAGCGCCATGTGGATCCAGGTCATCGCGAACGGCTCCAGCCAGCGCGCCGCCTTCAGCGGCCCCAGGTCCACCGCCTCGAAGCCGATGCGCGTGGCCAGCCCCAGCACGTGGCGGCGTGCGTCGGCATCGTCGCCGCAGACCGGCATGAAGGGTGTGCCACCAGGGTAGCGGGCATCGCCCAGGTTCTCCGCGCCGGTGGTGTTGAAGGCCTTGACCACGCGGGCGCCGGCGGCCAGACCGGCCAGCGTCTCCGCGCCGGACGTGGTGGTGCCCAGCGCCAGCGCGGCCAGGCCCGGGGCCAGCGGGTTGGTGGCGTCCACCAGGATGCGCCCGCCCCAGTCGGCCCGGGCCTGGGCGATGGCCGGCAGTGCGCCGTAGGGCACGGCCAGGATCACGGTGTCGGCCCCCTCCACGGCCTCGTCCACCGTGGTCAGCCGGGCCAGCGGGCCGAGCGCCGCCACCGCCGCCTGGGGGCGCGCCGGCTCCGGCACGCCGAAGGTGACCGGCTCGCCGCGTTGCGTGAAGGCGCGGCCGAGCGCCATGCCGACCTGGCCGGCACCGAGGATGCTCAAGGACATGGGTTCTCCTTCCGGGTTCAGGCCACCCGCCGCTGCGGGTAGATCCAGGGCGCCAGGCGGCGGCTCAGCCAGGGCATCAGCCACCAGGTCATCAGCACCACCTCCAGGCTGATCGTGACCAGGAGCCGCAGCGGGTACGGTGTGGCCACCGGCAGCAGCGCAAAGGCCGCGTTGACCACGCTGCCGATGGACAGCACCAGCCCGAAGACCACGGCGATCATCACCAGCGCCATGCGCGGCCGCGACGGCTGCGGCACCACCGTGCCGGCCGGGGCACTGAACCAGAACTCCAGGCCCGTCAGTTCCTCCCATGCGGCATCGCCGTCCACCAGGGGCGCGACCTCGGCCAGGGCCTGGCGCCGCAGGTCGCTGGCCTCGAAGGCCCGCAGGTCGGCCAGGGTGGCAAAGCGCACGGCGCTGAGGTACTCGCGCGGCGCACCGGACGCCGGGCGCTGCGTGGTCACGCCCAGGTAGCCCGGCAGGCCGCGCGCCGCCGCCTGCAGGCGGTGCAGCCAGGCCTCGTAGTCGGCCTCGCGGCCGGGCTTGACGCGGCGGCGGATCAGCACCGTCACCGGTTCGGGCGCGTCGTTCATGGTGCCGTGCCCGGATCGTCGGCCGGCGGGTCGTACCAGCCGGGGTGGGACTCGGTCCACACCTGCTTGCGGATGCGCCGCGGCAGATCGCGTTCGAACAGCCCGACCGAGACCAGCGTGCGCTGGCCGTCGGCCGGCTGCTTGGCCAGGCGCGACCCGCAGCGTGGGCAATGCGAACGCCGCGCCTGCGCCGACGATGCATACCACTGCGGTGCCAGTTCGCCGCCCCACTCGACCTGGTCGGTGGGCACGGCCAGCATGGCGAAGAAGTTGCCGTGCAGGCGCTGGCAGTCGCCGCAATGGCAGGCGACGAGGCCAAAGGCCTCGGCCGGCAGGCGCACGGTGACGCCGCCGCAGTGGCATCGGCCTTCGAGAACGGACATGGCGGGTGGCCTCCTTCCAGGTGAGATGGAGAACGTGCGCCCTTCAGCGCCCCAGCGCCTCGACCACCAGCCGCGCCGTCTCCTCGCCGGAGAAGTTCTGCTGGCCGGTGATCAGGTTGCCGTCGCGCACCGCGAAACCGCGCCACAGGCCGGCCTGCACGTAGTTGGCGCCCAGCGCCTTGAGCCGGTCCTCGATGCGCCAGGGCATCACGTGCCGGTCGCGCGGCAGCAGGCCGTAGGACCACACGGCGTTGTCGGCGAAGTCCTCCTCCACGTTGGCGAAGCCGGTGACGGTGCGCCCCTTGGCGAGGTACTCGCCACGGCTGTCCTTGGCGTAGGCCAGGATGGCGCAGCCGTGGCACAGCGCGGCGGCCACCTTGCCGGCCTCGAAGAAGGCGGCGAAGGTGGCGTGCAGGTCGGTGGCCGCCTCGAAGTTGAACATCGGCGCCTGGCCGCCGGCGACGACGATGGCGTCGAAGGCCGCGACATCGATGGCCGACACCGGCGCGGTGGCGTCCACCAGGGCCTTGAGTTCCGGTGTGTGGATGAAGCCCTGGCTCACCAGGTCGCTGCGGCTGTAGCCGCTGGCGTCGTTGGGGTCGCTCATCGCGTCGGCCTCGCAGCGGCCGCCCTGCGGGCTGAACACGCTGACCTCGTAGCCGTGTTCGGTGAACACGTGGTACGGGTGGGTCAGTTCGCTCCACCAGAAGCCCACCGGCCAGCCGGTGGTGGTGGACACCGCCGGGTTGGCGATGACGAGGGCGATGCGCTTGCGGGCATCGGGGTGACGGACGTTGGGATCCTTCAGGCTCACGGTGGTCTCCAGGGTGGGCAGGTCGATGGCCGGAGTCTGCGCACGCAAGGCCGATGAATAAATCCATCGACCAGGAACACTTTGTTGTCAGAATCGACAACGATGGACCTGAGCACCCTGGCCACCTTCGTCAAGGTCGTGCAGACCGGCAGCTTCACGCGGGCGGCCGACGCGCTGCAGACGCACAAGGCGCGCGTGTCACGCAGCGTCAGCGCGCTGGAGCGCGAACTCGGCGTGCGCCTGCTGGCGCGCAGCACGCGCGCGCTGTCGCTCACCGAGGCCGGCCGCGAGTTCTTCGAGCGCAGCGTGGGCATCCTGGCCGCGGTGGACGAGGCGCGCGGCGCCATGCAGCAGGTGCAGGGCGAACCGCGAGGCACCTTGCGCCTGACCTGCGGCGTGGAGTTCGGCCTCATCGCCGTCAGCGGCTGGATCCGTGCCTACCTGCAGCGCCACCCGCAGGTGCAGGTGGACGCCGACTTCACCGCCCGCGTGGTGGACCTGGTGCACGAAGGATTCGACCTCGCGGTGCGCCTGGGTCCGCTGGCCGACTCGTCGCTGGCCGCGCGGCGGCTGGGCACGCTGCACTATGCGCTTTACGCGGCACCGGCCTACCTCAGGCGCCGAGGCACGCCACGCCGGCCCGACGACCTGGCCGCGCACGACACGCTGGCCTTCGCCGGCACCAGCCGGCGCGCGCAGTGGACGCTGTCCGACGGCGCGCAGACGCACCGGGTGGACCTGCAGCCGCGGCTGCACGCGGGCAACACCTTCGCCGTGCGCGATGCGGCCGAGGCCGGCCTGGGCGTGGCCCTGCTGCCCTGCCTGGTGGCCGCCGACGCGGTGCAGGCCGGCCGGCTCAAGCCGGTGCTCGGCCGCTGGGCACCGCCGCCAGTGCCGGTGCATGCGGTGTTCCCCAGTGCACGCTTCCTGGCGCCCAAGGTGCGGGCCTTCGTGGACCTGGCGGCGGCGGTCTTCGCGGGCGAGTCGCTGCCTGGCTGAGCGCACGCCCTGCCGTCGTCGTCCGGCCGGGGTCAGCCCGGGCCGTGTTCAGTAGCGTTCGGGACGCAGCACGGTCACGGCGCTGAACCAGATTGCCATGCTGTAGTGCCGCGCGTACGCGTGCAGCACGTGGTCGGCGATGCGGTCGGCCACCTCGGACTCGCACAGCACCTTGATCTCGATCGTGCGGTCGGCTTCCCAGTCGCCGTCCCGCACACCCTCGAGGTTGGCGCCGTGGACCTCGCCGACCACCCAGCTGTGCGCGCCGCGTTCCCGCAGGTCGCGCAGCAGCGCGCCTTCCAGCACCGCTTCGGTGACGATGGTCAGCAGCGTCTTGGGGTGCTTGGTGAGGGTCACGTCAGCCTCCGCGCGAGTTCGATGTAGAGCGGGATCCCCGCCACGATGTTGAACGGGAACACCACCCCCAGCGCCACCGTGATCGACAGCGCCGCGTTCGCTTCCGGCACCGCGATGCGCATCGCGGTCGGGGCGGCGATGTAGCTCGCGCTGGCCGCCAGCGTGGCCATCAGCGCCACCCCGCCGGTGGACAGGCCCAGCGCCAGCCCGACGAGGGCGCCGGCCATGGCCAGCACGGGCGGCACCCCCAGGCCCAGCACGGCCACCGCGGGGCCGAACCGGCGCAGGTCGGCCAGGCGCCCGCCCGCCACCAGGCCCAGTTCGAGCAGGAACAGCGCCAGCACGCCCTTGAAGGGGTCGACGAACACCGCCTTGATCGGCTCAGTGCCCGCCTCGCCCGCCACGGCGCCGATGACCAGGCCACCCAGCAGCAGCAGCACGCTCTTGCCGAACAGCACGTCGTGCATCAGCGGGCCCCAGCGCACCCGGGTGCCCTGGGCGGCGCGCGCCCGGCTGGCCAGCACGATGCCGGCGATCAGGCCCGGGGCCTCCATCACCGCCACCCACATCGCCGCGTGGCTCTCGAAGGCGATACCTTCCCGCGCCAGAGCCGTGGTCGCCACCGCAAAGGTGACCACGCTCACCGACCCGAAGTGAGCCCCCAGCGACGCCGCATCCACCCCGGAGAAGCGCAGTGCGCGTAACAGTGGGTAGAGCGCGAACGGGATCGTGAATCCCAGCGCCAGGCAGGCCAGCACCTGCGGTGCCAGTGTGGCGATGGGCTGCTTGGACAGTTCGATGCCCCCCTTCAGCCCGATGGCGAGCAGCAGATAGATCGACAGCGTCTCGTACAAGGCCTCGGGCAGGCGCAGGTCGCTCTTGACGAGGCGGGCCAGCACCCCGAGCAGGAAGAAGAAGACGACGACGTCGATCACGGCGTGATCCGCGGCGTTGGCAGGCCGCGGTGGCGGGGCGGTGGGCTGGGCATGGGCATCCGAAGCCGCGATGGCGCGGCGGCGCGAGCGTATCCCATGTCCAGGCGGCAGGCGGGACAATGGGCCGGCCTTCCTCCGTCGACGCCCCGCCCCAGGATCCCGATCCGCCGCAGCCGTACGACGCCTCCCGTGGATCCGACATGTCACGCACCGAACCACCGACCTTCTCGACAGCGCGCCCGCTCCACGGCCTCCTCGTCGTCGCGCTGGAGCAGGCCGTGGCCGCGCCCTACTGCAGCAGCCGCCTCGCCGACGCCGGCGCCCGCGTGATCAAGATCGAGCGCCGGGAGGGCGACTTCGCCCGCGGCTACGACCGTGCCGTGCACGGCGAGTCGTCGTACTGGGTGTGGATCAACCGCGGCAAGGAATCGATCGCGCTCGACGTCAAGGACGCGCAGGATCTGGCATTGCTCCAGCGCCTGATCGCCCGGGCCGACGTCTTCATCCAGAACCTGGCGCCGGGGGCGACCGAACGGCTGGGCCTCGGCTCGGCCGCGCTGCGCCAGCAACACCCGCGCCTGATCACCTGCGACATCAGCGGCTACGGCGACGACGGCCCGCTGATGGGCATGAAGGCCTACGACCTGCTGGTGCAGGCCGAGAGCGGGCTGGTCGCCGTCAGTGGGGCGGCGGGTGAAGGCGTCGAATCGCTGGGCCGCATCGGCGTTTCGCTGTGCGACATCAACGCCGGCATGAACGCGCTGATCGGCATCCAGCAGGCGCTGCTGCAGCGCGCACGCACCGGCCAGGGATCGGCGGTAAAGGTCTCGCTCTTCGGCTCCGCGGCCGAGCTGATGAGCGTGCCCTACCTGCAAGCGCGTTACGGCGGCCAGGCCCCGCGGCGCGTGGGCCTGAAGCACCCGACGATCGCGCCCTACGGCGCCTTCACCTGCGCCGATGGCCGCGACATCGTCATCTCCATCCAGAACGAGCGCGAGTGGGCCGACTTCTGCCGCGGCGTGCTGCAGCGACCGGACCTGCTGCAGGACCCGCGCTGCGCCGACAACGCCGCCCGCGTGGCCCACCGCGACTTCGTCGACGGCACGGTGGCCGAGGTCTTCGACGCGCTGCCCAGCGGCGAGGTGGTCGACCGCCTGACCGCTATGCAGACGGCCTTCGGCAACGTGAACTCGGTGGACGACCTGATCGCGCACCCGCAGCTGCGCACGCGCCGGATGCCGGTGCACGGGCACATGGTGGCGGTGCCCGCGGCGCCCTGGGGCCAGGACTGGGACACCGACAGCTACCCCGAGGCCCCGGCGCTCGACGCCCAGGGCGACGCGATCCGTGCCGAGTTTTCCGAACCGCACCGCCCGACGGACGTGTTCGGCACCGGTGCGGGCTGACGCACGGGCCGACCCGGAGGCACCCGCCGCGCCCCTTCGCCGAAGGTCTGTGCGCGGCATGGCGCCGCCCTGCGGCTCGCGCAAGATCGCCTGGCCGTCGGCGGCCGCCACACCCTGGGCAGGGCGGATCAGGGCGTCAGCAGGCGCGCGCGTGGCCGCAGCGCACACCCCACGACCAGCGCCAGCGCGGCAAAGCCGCCACCCAGAACACCGCGCGGAAGTCGTTGGCCCACAGCAGCATCAGCCCCGTTGCCAGCACCGGGCCGACGAAGGCGCCCACGGTGTCCAGCGACTGCCGCAGACCGTAGGCCGCGCCGCGCTGCGCCGGTGGCACCAGGTCGGCCACCAGTGCGTCGCGTGGCGCGCCGCGGATGCCCTTGCCGATGCGGTCGACGAAGCGCGCCGCCACCACCACGCCCGCCCCCTGCGCCAGCGCGAAGGCGGGCTTGGACAGCGCGCCGAGCGCGTAGCCGACGACGGCCAGGTGCTTGCGCCGGCGGACGTGGTCGCTGAGCACGCCGGAGAACACCTTGACGATGAGCGCGGTGGCCTCGGCGATGCCCTCGATCAGCCCGACGACGACCACGCTGACGCCCAGCGAGCCCACCAGGAACAGCGGCAGCAGGCTGTGGATCATCTCCGAGGACACGTCCATCAGCAGGCTGACGAAACCCAGCACCCAGATCGCCCGCGGCAGCGCGCGCGCCGGACCCGTGCCGTGCGGCGCGTCCGGCAGTTTCGTGCGCCAAGGCATGGTCATGACCGGGGCAGCGGGTCGCGTCTGGTGCCGGCCGACCTCAGCCAGGCCTGCACGCCACGCTCGGCCGCGTCCACGGCGCCGGCCAGGTAGCCGGGAAACTGGGGCGACCACTCGCTGGCGATGCCGGTCAGGCGGCCGTGCCAGGGCCCGTCGTCGGCCCCGCTGGCCGGCGGCTCGGGGTGCTGGCCACTGCCATGCAAGTCGGCGTCCGTTGCTGTGTACGGATCGGCTGCCCAGTCCTTGATGACTTCGGCTGCGGGCGTCAGCGCCTCGGGGCCGAACAGGCGGCCGAGCTGGACACGGCAGTGCGCGCGCAGCACGTCCTCGGCCACCCCCTGGCGCACGCGGGCCGGCACGCCGAGGAAGCCGAACAGCGCAGCATGGCCGCCGGGCATCGACGCGTCGTGCACCTCGGCCATCGGGCCCCGGGCGCTGCGCGCTTCGCCGGACAGCCCCTGCGCGCGCCAGAACGGCGCCGGGTAGACGGCAACGTACTTGGCGTGCGGCGCCATCCAGGTGTCGGTGGCCCGCCAGCGCCGGGCCAGCGCCGCCGGCAGCGCAGGAGCGAAGTCGATCCTGTCGACCATCAAGCGCGGCGGCACTGCGCAGAGCACGTGGTCGACGCGCCAGACCGTGCCCTGGCCCCTGCCGTCCATGGCATGAACCTCGACCGCGTCGCTGGCAATGCCCAGGCGGCGCACGGCCTGCCCGGTGAGGACACGGCCGGGGGCCAGCCGGTGGTGCAGCGCCTCGACCAGCGCCCCCATGCCGCCGACCAGCCGCACGGATGGCGGTTCACTCCGGTAACCGCGGACGCGCGCCGGCGGCGCCTGCGGCGTCCGCTCCACCACCATTTCGCCGTCCTCGTGCTGCGGGAAGCGCTGCAGGCCGAGGGTGTCGACGAGCGCGTCCAGCTGGGGCTGCATGCCGGGCCAGTACCAGGTCGGGCCGAGGTCGAAGCGGTCGGCCGCGGCGGATCCGGGCGCGCCCAGGGCCACCGGCCGGCCCGCGGGGTCGACGCAGAGGATGCGCCCGCCCGGCGCGTCGCGCGCTTCCAGCAGCACGACGCCGTGCACGCCCGACTGCTGCAGCCGCCAGGCGGCGTACAGGCCGCCGAGCCCCGCACCGACGATGGCGATGCGGGCCCGGGGCGGCGACGGCGAGGCGTCAGGGAAAGGCGGCAGGTCGTCTTCGATGGTCATGACAGGGCGGCGAATCGCCGGCCCATGGGCGGCCGTTCAGCTGACCGGCACCCGCAGGCAAGGCGGTCCGCATCATCTCAGGCCCGGCGATCGGCTGACGGCCGCACGCGCCCCGCGCGGCCGGCTGCAGGCCGTCCTCGCCTACCATCTCGCCCTTCATGACCGCCCCGATCTCCACCGCCGACCTGCTCCAGGGCGACTTCTCGGCCCACACGCCCATGATGCAGCAGTACCTGCGCATCAAGGCGCAGCACGCCGATGCCCTGGTGCTCTACCGCATGGGCGACTTCTACGAGCTGTTCTACGACGACGCCCGCCGCGCCCACCGGCTGCTGGACATCACGCTGACCACGCGCGGCCAGAGCGCCGGGGAACCGGTGGTGATGGCCGGCGTGCCGGTGCATGCGCTGGAGAGCTACCTGGCCAGGCTGATCAAGCTGGGCGAGGCGGTGGCCATCGCCGAACAGGTGGGCGACGTGGCCACCGCCAAGGGGCCGGTGGAGCGCAAGGTGGTGCGCGTGGTCACGCCCGGCACCGTCACCGACACCGAACTGCTGGCCGACCGGGCCGACACGCTGCTGCTGGCCGTGCACCGCGTCAGGGCCACCTGGGGCCTGGCCTGGCTGGGCCTGTCCAGCGGCCGCCTGGGACTGAGCGAGTGCAGCGACGACGAGCTGCCCGGCTGGCTGGCGCGGCTGGCCCCGGCGGAGATCCTGCACGACGGCACGGCCCCGGCCTGGCCCGGTGTGGCCGCGGCGCGCACCTCCCGGCCCGCCTGGCAGTTCGAGTCCGCCCTGGGCCTGAAGAAGCTGTGTGCGCAGCTGCAGGTGCAGAGCCTGGCCGGCTTCAACGCGCAGGACCTGCCGGCGGCGCACGCCGCAGCCGCCGCGCTGCTGAGCTTTGCCGAACACACGCAGGGCCGCGCCCTGGATCACGTGCGCACGCTGCAGGTGCAGCGCGCCACCGACCTGGTGGACCTGCCACCGGCCACGCTGCGCAACCTCGAGATCGTGCAGACCCTGCGCGGCGAGGACGCGCCCACGCTGCTGTCGCTGCTGGACACCTGCCGCACCGGCATGGGCAGCCGCACGCTGCGCCAGTGGCTGACCCAGCCGCTGCGCGAGCGACGCACCGCCACCGAGCGGCTGGACGCCATCGGCGCGCTGCATGCGGCCGGCTTCGCGCCACTGCGCGAGGCGCTGGCCGGCGTCAGCGACGTCGAGCGCATCACCGCGCGCATCGCGCTGCGCTCGGTGCGCCCGCGTGAGCTCACCGGCCTGCGCGACACGCTGGCTGCCCTGCCCGCCCTGCGCGCCGCCGCGCCCCAGGGCACCCCGCTGCTGGACGCGCTGCACGGCGCGCTGACGCCCGACGCCGGCATCGCCGAACTGCTGCAGGCCCTGGCCGCAGAGCCGGCGGTGCTGCTGCGCGACGGCGGCGTGATCGCCGAGGGCGTGGACGCGGAACTCGACGAGCTGCGCGCCATCGGCGCCAACTGCGACGCCTTCCTGCTGGAACTGGAAGCGCGCGAAAGGGCCCGCACCGGCATCGCCAACCTGCGCGTGATGTTCAACAAGGTGCACGGCTTCTACATCGAGGTCACGGCGTCGAACGTCGGCAAGGTGCCGGCCGACTACCAGCGCCGGCAGACGATGAAGAACGCCGAGCGCTACATCACGCCCGAGCTGAAGGCCTTCGAGGACAAGGCGCTGTCGGCGCAGGAACGGTCGCTCGCGCGCGAGAAGTGGCTGTACGAGAACCTGGTCGACGCACTGCAGGCGTTTCTCGCCGAACTCGGTGCGCTGGCCCGTGCCCTGGCCAGCCTGGACGCGCTGGGCTGCCTGGCCGAACGTGCTGCCACGCTGCGCTGGTGTCGCCCGGAGTTCGTGCCCTACCCCTGCCTGCAGATCGAGGACGGCCGCCACCCGGTGGTGGAAGCGCGCCTCGCGGAGACCGGTGGTGGCGCCTTCATCGCCAACCACTGCCGGCTGGACGCGAAGACGCGCATGCTCGTCATCACCGGCCCGAACATGGGCGGCAAGAGCACCTACATGCGCCAGGTGGCGCTGATCGTGCTGCTGGCGGCGGTGGGCAGCTGCGTGCCGGCCAGCGCCTGCCGGCTGGGGCCGATCGACGCCATCCACACGCGCATCGGCGCCGCCGACGACCTGGCCAACGCGCAGTCCACCTTCATGCTGGAGATGACCGAGGCGGCGGCCATCGTGCACGCCGCCACCGAGCACAGCCTGGTGCTGATGGACGAGATCGGCCGCGGCACCAGCACCTTCGACGGGCTGGCGCTGGCCGGCGCCATCGCCAGCCACCTGCACGACCGCAACAAGGCCTTCACGCTGTTCGCCACCCACTACTTCGAGCTGACGGCCTTCCCCGAGAAGCACGCCGGAGCGATGAACGTGCACGTCAGCGCCGCCGAAGCCGCCGGGGCCGGCGGCGACGGCATCGTCTTCCTGCACCAGATCGAACCCGGCCCCGCCAGCCGCAGCTACGGCGTGCAGGTGGCGCGGCTGGCCGGCATGCCGGCGCCGCTGATACGGCAGGCGCGGGCGGCGTTGGAGGCGCTGGAGGCCAGCAGCAGCGCGCAGCAGGCGCAGGTGGATCTGTTCGCGGCGCCGCCGGCGGCGCCGGCGGGGGAACCTTCCGCGCTCGACCAGGCCATCGAGGCGCTCGACCCTGATACGCTCAGCCCGCGCGACGCGCTGGACGCGCTGTACCGCCTCAAGAAACTCAAGAAGGAATCGTGATGTTGCCCCCCAGCTCACTTCGTTCGCGGCCCCCCGAAGGGGCGCTCAGCACCTTCGGAACGGCCGGGCGGTGCTGAAATGACCTACTGTGTCGGCATCAAGCTCGAAGCCGGGCTCGTCTTCCTGTCGGACTCGCGCACCAACGCCGGTATCGACCAGATCAGCACCTTCCGCAAGATGATGATCTACGAGGTGCCGGGCGAGCGCTTCATGGTGCTGCTGTCGGCCGGCAACCTGAGCATCAGCCAGAGCGTGCGCGAGATCCTGCAGGTGGAGAAGGTAGACCGCGGCCCGCACGAGGAGCCGCTGACGATCTGGAACGCGCCGTCGATGTTCGACGCCACGCGCGTGCTGGGCAGCGCCATCCGCCGCGTCTACGAGCAGGACGGGCCGTCGCTGAAGGCCGCCGGCGTGGACTTCAACATGTCGGCCATCTTCGGCGGCCAGGTCAAGGGCGAGGCGATGCGCCTGTTCCAGGTGTACTCGGCCGGCAACTTCATCGAGGCCACGCAGGAGACCTGCTATTTCCAGGTCGGCGAGAGCAAGTACGGCAAGCCGGTGCTCGACCGCATGATCACGCCCAAGTCACGGCTGAACACGGCGGCCAAGTGCGCGCTGGTGTCGATGGACAGCACGCTGAAGTCCAACCTCTCCGTGGGCCTGCCGCTGGACCTGCTGGTCTATCGCGAGGGCAGCTTCGCCAGCCAGGAACACGTGTGCATCGACGAGCACAACCCGTACTACCAGATGATCCACAGCACCTGGGGCCAGCGGCTGCGCGAGGTGTTCCTGAGCATCGACGACCCGCTGGGCGACACCGAGCCCACGCACCCGCTGCTGGTGGACAGCGAACGCTACGCGCCGCTGCGCAAGATCACGAACGCCAGCGAGAAGGTCGTCTGACCCGCGCCAGCGCGACCAAGCCCGCGCCCCACAGCGCCCAGGTGCCGGGCTCCGGCACCGGCGCCGCCACGTCGCCAGGGTGCACGGCCCAGGCGGCATAGAGGCTGGCCGGGACGTCACGGCCTTCGCCGCCGTCGGCCATCGCGAAGACCGCCGCCCCGAGCAGGGGCCCGAAGTCGTGGGCCTGCCAGTACACGCCCAGGCCGTCGGCGCCCACGTTCACGAAAGGACCGGTGTGCTGCAGACAGCTGTCGGGCCGGCCGAGCCGGTGGGTGCATCCGCTGGGCGCACCGTCCGGCGACAGGTAGGCCTGCGTGTGGCCCAGGGTCACGTAGTACAGATGCGCCAGCTCGTGCGCCGTGCTGCCCGCGTTCACGGTGCCGGCGTTGGCGATGTTCCAGCCGAAATCGCTGCTGCCATCGGGCCGGTACGCCAGGTTGAAGGCAACGCCGTCCAACGGCTGGCTCTGCGGCAGCCGCCAGCCGTCGATCGCCTGGCCTGTGTCGGGGTGAGTGAAGCTCAGGCCGGCGACCCAGCCGCTGGCCTGCGCCCAGGTCATGCGGCCGCCGTCGGCCAGGTGCGCGCCGCTGGTGTGGGCGTGGTTGGCATCGGCCAGCCAGGTGATGTCCAGCAGCGTGTCGTACCAGGCTTCGGCGGTGGACGCCTCGCCGTCCAGGTCCCGCGCTTCGAGCGCCGCGTTTGCCGCCATGCCGGGCAGCAGGATCGCGGCCAGCACCAGGGTCCGGCGGCTCAGCATGCCGCCTCCCCGGTGGACGCCGAAGGTCGCGCCCGCGTGGCGCGCCGGCGTCGGTGGAGACCCATGCCAGCCAGGCCGCAGGCCCACAACGCCCAGGTCGCCGGCTCGGGCACGGCGGGGGCCAGCGCGTAGGCACCGCCGCCCAGGTCGACGAGGCCGGTCAGGTCGGCTGGCGCAAAGCCTTCGCTGAAACGCATCACGAGAAAACTGTCGGGATGCGCACTGCCGGGTGGCGCCGTCATCGACTGTTCGCCGGCATAGCCGCTGCGCGAGGTGATGGACATCCAGGCATCCACGGTCAGCCACTCGCCGGCCTGGATGGTGACGGGCAAGGTGAACGGAGCAGCGGACGGCCGGTAGCTTCCGCCGTCCACCAGCGTGGCACTCACGCCCGTCCGTTCCTGACAGGCCGCCGTGCCGCAGAAGCTGCCTGCGGGACGCGACTCGACCAGCGCGCCCAGCGTCTGCGTGGCGGTGCTCGGCAGCGTGCCCGGGCCCGTGGGCGCGGGCGAGATCGACGACGACCACCAGCCCTCCACCGTGACCGAGCCCAGCGCGCCCGGCGTGCCCAGCACGAAGGACGCCCAGCTCAGGCCGACCGACGCCGTGGTCTCGGTGAAGGCATAGGTGGTGGCCGGTGTGCCGGCCGTGTCCTGGCTCGTGCTGTCGGACAGCACCAGGCCAGCCGGCCCGGCGCTGGCGTCGACCCGGCCAAAGCCCGTCAACGGGCGGCCTTGGCTGTCGTTCACGGCCAGCGTCACGACCGAGCTGGCCTGCACACCGGCCGGGCCCGACTGCAGCGGCGAGACGTCAATGGTCTCGAAGCTGTCGATGCCGTCATACACCAGCGTACGCACGCTGGTCGTGGCCGAGTAGGTGACCGATGCCGCCGCGGGCACGGCTGCCAACAGACCGCCAAGCGCCGTGAGCACGGTGACAGCACCCACATGCACGGCCGTGCGGGACGGACGCCGGCTCATTGCGCACGCTCCTCAGCCGCGCGCCGGCGGGCCCATCCGCCAGTGGCCGCCACGCCGGCCAGCCACAACGCCCAGGTCGCCGGCTCGGGCACCGGCATCGCCTGGAAGGCGACCTCGCTGAGCATGACCGCGCCGTCGCGGCGCAGCACCTGGACAAACACCGTGTCACCCACCCAACCCGGCCCCAGCGCCAGGGTGCTGGCGAACGGCGCATCGCCAACGGGATCGTCGATGAAGAAGGTCTCGCGTCGCGAAGGACGGGACTCGTCGCGCGTCGCGACGGTGACGACGAAGCCCGTCGGGGTCGAGACGTTGCCGAAGCCATCGGCATCGTCGTGGAAGACCGTCACGGACTCGAAGCTCAGGTCGTCCGAAAAGTAGAAACTGATCTGCGGGTCCATGTCGCGCCAGCCGACGTAGGGGCCGGTGCCTTCGACGTTCTCCACCAGCCACCAGCCCTGTGTGGCCACGACACCGTCGGTGAGGTCACCCGTGCCGCCCAGCAGCAAGGCGCCGTCCTGGCGCGGGTTGCCCACGCCGTTGTAGGACCCGTCCCAGTAGTTGTAGCTGCCGCCGCTGGCCTGGCCATAGCCGTTGAGCATCTCGTAGAACGTGGGCATGACCTGCACGGCCTGGGCCGTGGCGGCCAGGCTCAGGCCCGCAAACAGGGTGGACAGGGTGCGGAAGGGCATCGTCGGCTCCAGTGGGTGGGGGATGCCGGGACGTACGCGGTGCGGGCCCAACGCCGCCCCCCCTCGAACAGGGGATCAGTGCAGGCCGCTGAAGTGCGCCGGCACTGCGGCCCCCATCACCCGCTGCCAGGCCGCCTGCCCAAGGGCGCGCAAGGGTGCCGCCGCCGCAGGGTCCACACGCGCCAGCAGGTCGGCGCGCATCAGGTCGAGTTCGGCACCGACCACGTGCTCGGGCGGGAGCGACTGGCGGTAGCGCGTCGCCACGGCGTCGAAGGCGGCCAGCGCAGACTCGGCGTCGGCGGTCGTGGTCGGGGCGCGTCGGCTCGTGGCCCACGCCTGGTGGGCCTGGCAGCGCCACACGCGCGGGCCGTCGGCACCGTACACCGCGGCCAGGGCGGGGCAGGCCTGCGCGAACAGCGTGCCTGCATCACCGGGCCGCCCCTGCGCCACCGCGGCCAGCGCCAGCAACTGCCGCGCCTCCGCCGGCACCGTGGGATCCATCGCCGGCACGCCTTCGGAACGCGACAGCACGGTGTTCAGCACCGCGACGGCCTCGTCCCAGCGCTGCGCGCGCACGAGTGCCATGCCTTGCATCAGGCGCCATACCTCGGTGAAGACCGACGCCTGAGGGTACTTGCGATCCAGGAAGGCCACCGTCGCACGCACCCGCGACACGCCCTCGTCGTGCGCGCCGGCCAGCACCAGCATCTGGCCCAGCATGCCGCCGCTGAGCACGCGCTGTTCGTCGTCGTGGGACGAACGCTGTTCGACCCGACTCACCGTCTCACGCTGCAGCGCCACCGCTTCGGCGTAGCGGCCCTGCCGGGCCAGGGCCTGCACGCGCGCCTCGAGCACGTGGATCGTCAGCGTGGCACGCGGGCCCAGCAGGGCCTCACAGTCGGCGAGCAGGCCCTCGGTGCCGGCCAGCACCCGCGCGAAGTCGCCTTCGCGCCCCCAGGCGGTGAGCAGCCGGTAGCGCGCCATCAGCACGTTGCTGCGCGCAAAGGCGGGCACATCCAGCGACGCCTCGACCACCTGGGCGAACTGCCGCGCCGACTCGCCGATGCGGCCCTGGTGCCAGGCGACCAACGCCTGGCCGTACAGGCCGAGCAGGTTCGTGTGCGCGGCGTCCTCGCCGGTGCCCGGCGGCAGCGCCAGCGTCGCTTCCAGCGCCGAGCCGGCGGCGGCCGCATCACCCTGGTTCAGCAGCACCATCGCGCGGCCGACGCCGGCCGGGCGTCGCCAGGCGTTGCGCACGCCGAGGTGCCGCTCGGCCACGGCCTGCAGACGGTCGTACACCTGCAGCGCCTCGTCGTGGCGCGCATCGCCGTCCAGCGCCTCGGCCAGGCTCTCCAGCGTCTGCAACGCCTCGGGGCGATGCTGGCGACCCGCACGCTCGTCGCCATCCGCGGCCGCCTGCAACTGCGCGGCAGCGGGGTGCCAGTCCTGCAGCTTCAGCAGCAGTTCGCCGGCCAGCCGCTGCAGGTCGGCGCGCAGTGCCGGCTGATCGCTCAGGCCGGCCTCCAGGCGCGCGCTGCCCTGGAGGATCAACTGCCGCGCATCGGGTGGGTGCTCGCCGCTGCGTTCAGGCGAGGCGGCCTCGAACAGCTCGATCAGCCAGCGCTGCGTGGCCTCCACGCGCTGGGCGTGGGCCTGCGCCTCGCGCGCCTGCCACAGCGCCGAGCCGAGGCCGATCGCCAGTGCCAGGACGGTGGCCAGACCGCCCGTGACGGCGCCCGCGTGCCGGCGCATCGCCAGGCCCGTGCGGTACCAGCGGCCACCGCCACGCGCCTGCACGGGGCGGCGGTCGAGCCAGGCCTGGAGGTCGGCGGCCAGGGCCTCGACGCTGGCGAACCGGGCCCCCGTCTGGCTGGCCATGGCCTTGAGAACGATCGCGTCCAGATCGCCGGCCAGGACCGCCGCGCCGTGCGCGCTTGGCCGGGACAGACCCGGCGGGGTCAGCTGAAGCGCCAGCTGTTCCCGCAGCGGCTGCGGCGAGCGCGGGTCCAGCCGATAGGGCCGTTGGCCCGAGAGCAGTTCGTAGAGCACCACACCCAGCGCATAGACGTCGCAGGCGACCCCGGCAGGCTCGCCGGCCAGGAGTTCGGGCGAGGCGCAGTCGGGCGTCAGTGCCAGCACGCCGGCACCGGGGCCGTGGTCGCCCAGCAACTGGGCGACCCCGAAGTCCAGCAACTGCACCTGACCCGCGCGATCGACGAGGATGTTGGCCGGTTTCAGGTCGCGGTGGACGATGAGCCGTGCGTGGGCGAACTGCACGGCATCGAGCACCTGCAGGAAGAGTTCGACCCGCTGGCGGAGCGGCAGCCTGGCGGCGTGGTCGGTCAGGCTCGTACCATCGACCAGGGCCATCGCCAGCCATGGCTGGATGCCGTCCACACCCGCGTCGTACAGGCGCGCGATGTGCGGGTGTTCCAGCGCGGCCAGCAGGTCGCGTTCGCGTGCGAAGCGGGCGGCAAGCGCCTCGGCCGGTTCCAGGCCAGGGTGCGGCAGTTTCAACGCCACGCGACGGTGCACGCCCTCCAGCTGGTCCGCCGCCCAGACGCTGGACATGCCGCCGCGGCCCAGCGGCGCCTGCAGCCTGTAGATGCCCACGACGCGCCCGGGCTCCAGCGGCTGGACGGCATCGTCAAGCGCATGCTGCATCAAGGCCCCGTCGGCCGACGCCAGCGTGGCGGTGCTGGCGTGCGCCGCGAGCAGCCGGCGCAGCGCATCCGCAAGATCGCGCCGCGAGGATTCGAGGGCCGCCAATCGGGCCTCACGCTCGTCGGTGGGCCAGTCCAGCGCCGCGTCGAAGGCGGCCGAGACCTCGGGCCACAGGGCGGCGGGGATGTCCATGGGGGGACGTACGCAGCCGCGTGCCGGATCCGGTCAATCGGCCAGCTGCACGAGCAGGAAGGCGCGCGCCTTCTCCCACTGCCGGCGCACGCTGCGTTCGCTGATGCCCAGTGCCTCGGCCGCTTCGGCGTCGCTGTAGCCGCCGTAGTAGCGCAGCTCGACGAGCTGGGCCAGCGCCGGTTCCAGCACCTCCAGCCTGGCCAGCGCACGCTCGATGTCGAGCACCGGCACCTCGGGCTGCAGACTAGGCACGGCGTGCAGCGCCGCGGTGTCGAGCGTCACGCGCTGCAGCGCGCCGCCGCGGCGCTCGGCCTCGCGCCGGCGCACGAAGTCCACCAGGATGTGCCGCATGGCCTGCGAGGCGTAGGCGTAGAAGTGCTTGCGGCTGTGCATCTCCGGCCCGGCGCGCGCCAGCCGCAGGTAGCTTTCGTGCACGAGCGACTCGGTGTCGAGCAGCGTGGGCGCCTGGTGGGCGCGCAGCCGCGCCCGCGCGATGCGGCGCAGCTCGGGATACAGGCGCTGCCAGGCCTGCGCCAGTGCGGTGTCGTCGCCCTGCCGGGCCTGCGCCAGCAGCAAGGTCAGCGGCTCGTCGTCCGGTGACACCATGGGCTGGCGATCCGACGGCGGCTCAGGTGCCGGTGAGCAGCTTGGCGGCCGTCGCGTAGCGCTCGCCCGTAGCGGCGGCCACGGCATCGGGCAGCGGCGGCGCCGGCGCACGCTTGGGCCAGGGCCGGCCATCCACCTGCGCCTGCTCCAGCCAGTCGCGCAGATACTGCTTGTCGAAGCTGGGCGGGTTCTCGCCCTCGCGCACGCTGTCGGCCGGCCAGAAGCGCGACGAATCCGGTGTCAGCACCTCGTCCATCAGCGTCAGCGTGCCGTGCTCGTCGAGGCCGAACTCGAACTTGGTGTCGGCGATGACGATGCCCTTGGTCAGCGCGTAGGCGGCGGCCTCGGTGTACAGGCGCAGCGCCACGTCGCGCACCTCGGCCGCACGCTCGGCGCCGATGATCTCGGCAGCGCGTTCGAAGCTGATGTTCTCGTCGTGCTCGCCCATCTCGGCCTTGGTGGCCGGCGTGAAGATGGGCTGCGGCAGCTTCGACGCCAGTTGCAGCCCCGGCGGCAGCGGCACGCCGCAGACGGTGCCGCTGTCCTGGTACTCCTTCCAGCCGCTGCCGGCCAGATAGCCACGCACCACGGCCTCGATGGGCAGCGGCCGCAGGCGCTTGACCAGCATCGCGCGGCCACGCACCTGGGCCACCTCGTCGGGCGCGACCACGCTTTCCGGCGCGTCGCCCGTCAGGTGGTTGGGCACCACGTGACCCAGCTTGTCGAACCAGAACAGCGCCATGCGGGTGAGCAGCGCGCCCTTGCCGGGGATCGGTTCGCCCATCACGACGTCGAAGGCGGAGATGCGGTCGCTGGCCACCATCAGCAGGCGGTCGGCACCGACGGCGTAGTTCTCACGGACCTTGCCGCGGCCGACCAGCGGCAGGGAATGCAGGTTGGATTGGTACAGGGCGTCCATGCGGCGATTGTCGCTGCATCGAACGCCGCACCCGCCAGCCGGCGGCGCCGGCTTGCGGCGACACTCGGGCCGATGACCGACCCTGCGCTGCACCACCTGCAAGCCGTGCTGGCCGCGATGGCCGGCCCCGACGCCCGCCCGCGCGACGACCAGCTCGCCGCCGTGCGCGCGCTGGTGGCCGACCGCGCCCGCGTGCTGGTGGTGCAGGCCACGGGCTGGGGCAAGTCGGCCGTGTACTGGGCCGCCACCGCGGCGCTGCGCGCCGAGGGCCGCGGGCCCACCCTGGTGGTCAGCCCGCTGCTGGCGCTGATGCGCGACCAGGTGCAGGCCGCGGCCCGCGCCGGGCTGCGGGCGGCCACCCTCAACTCCACCAACGTGGACGACTGGCCCGACATCCTGGATGCCATCGCCGCCGGCATGCTGGACGTGCTGCTGGTCTCGCCGGAACGCCTGGCCAACCCCGGTTTCGCAGCGCGCCTGCCCGGCTTGCTGGCGGCGGCCGGGATGGTGGTGATCGACGAGGCGCACTGCATCTCCGACTGGGGCTTCGACTTCCGGCCCGACTACCAGCGCCTGTCGCGCACGCTGCTGGGCGTGGGCGCGGACACCCCGGTGCTGGCCACCACGGCCACCGCCAACCAGCGTGTGACCGCCGACATCGCCCGCCAACTCGGCGCCCAGACCCGCACCTTCCGCGGTTCGCTGGCGCGCGCGTCGCTGCGGCTGGCCGTGGTGCCGGGGCTTGGCGCGCTGGAGCGCGCGGCGTGGTTGGCCGACGCCCTGGCCGTGCTGCCCGGCTCGGGCATCGTCTACACGCTCACCGTGGCCGAGGCCGAGCGGCTGGCCGGTTTCCTGGCCCACTGCGGTTTCGCGGTGGCGGCCTACCACGGCGGCCTGGAGACGGCGCAGCGCCAGCGCATCGAGGACCGGCTGCGCGACAACGCGCTCAAGGCCGTGGTGGCCACGTCGGCGCTGGGCATGGGCTACGACAAGCCCGACCTCGCGTTCTGCCTCCACGTCGGCTCGCCGGCGTCGCCGGTGGCCTACTACCAGCAGGTGGGCCGCGCCGGCCGCGCACTGCCCGATGCGGTCGCGGTCCTGCTGCCAGCCGACAGCGACGAGGCGGTCTGGACCTACTTCGCCACCGCCGGCGTGCCGGAACCGGCGCGGGTGGAGCGCCTGCTGGCGGCACTGGCCGATGGGCCGCTGTCGGTGATCGAGCTGGAGCAGGCGACCACGTTGCGCCGCGGGCGCATCGAGGCGCTGCTGAAGATCCTGGCCGTGGAGGACGTGGTGCAGCGCCAGGGCCGGGCCTGGGCGCTGACCGGCCGCCCCTGGACCTTCGACGCCCCACGCTGGCAGGCGCTGGCGCGCGTGCGTGCGCAGGAAGCCGACCTGATGCGCAGCTTCGCCGCTGGCCGTGGGTGCCTGATGCGCTTCCTGCAGCAGGCGCTGGACGACCCCGACCCGCAGGACTGCGGGCGATGCAGCGTCTGCACCGGGACGCTGCCGCCCCCCGGTGCGCGGCCTTCGCCAGCCCGTGTGCAACAGGCACTGGTGCACGCACGCGGCCAGGACGTGGTGCTGGAACCGCGCAAGCTCTGGCCCACCGGCGTGGCAGGCCGCAAGGGCCGGATCCAGGGCGCCAGCCCCGGGCGGGCCCTGGCCTTCGCCGATGACCCGGGCTGGTCGGCCCTGCTGCAGCCACTGCTCGACGGCCCCGACACCGAAGCGCCGGCGCCGGTGCTGCAGGGTCTGGTGGACGTGCTGGCCCGCTGGCGGACGCACTGGAACGCGCGCCCGGTGGCGGTGGTGCCCATGCCATCACGGCGCCACCCCCGGCTGGTCGCGTCGATGGCACGACACCTGGCCGACGCCGGCCGGCTGCCGCTACTGCCGCTTCTCGCCCACCAAGGCACCGAGCCGAGTGATGAACTGGCTTCGGCGGCACGCGTGATCGCGCTGGGGCAATCGCTGCGGCTGGCTGACGAGGCGCGCGTGCCCGCGGATGGCCCCCTGCTGCTGGTGGACGCCACCCTGCGCAGCGGCTGGTCGATCACAGTGGCCGCGGCGCTGCTGCGCGATGCCGGCGCCGCCGAGGTGCTGCCCCTGGTGCTGCATCAGCGACCCTGAGCGCTGCCGGCGGTCGGCATGCGCCGGGCCGGGCGGCGACAATCACGCACCGATGCCCCGCACCCTCGTCTTCTGCCACGCCAACGGCTTTCCGGCCAGCACCTACCGCCAACTGTTCGAACACTGGCGCGCCGCCGGCTGGCACGTGCTGGCGCCGAAGAAGTTCGGTCACGACCCGCGCTACCCGGTCAGCAGCAACTGGCCGCACCTGCGCGACGAACTGATCGACTTCATCCGCGTGCACACCGCCGGCCGGCCGGTATGGCTGGTCGGCCATTCACTGGGCGGCTACCTGGCGCTGCTGGCGGCCTGCCACCGGCCGGACCTGGCCCGCGGCGTCGTGCTGGTGGATTCACCCGTGGTCGGTGGCTGGCGGGCGCACAGCATCCAGGTCGTCAAGGCCACGCGGCTGATCGGCCGCGTGTCGCCGGGCAAGGTGTCGCAGACGCGGCGCGAGCGTTGGCCGTCGCGCGACGCCGCCCTGGCGCATTTCGCCGCCAAGCCCGCGTTCGCGCGCTGGGCTCCCGGCGTGCTGGCCGACTACATCGATGCGGGCATGGAGGCCGCACCCGAAGGCGGCGTGCAGCTGGCCTTCCGCCGCGCGGTGGAGACCCACATCTACAACACGCTGCCGCATGTCTTCGACCGCGTGCTGCACCGCCACCCGCCGCAATGCCCGGTGGCCTTCATCGGTGGCACGCAGTCCACCGAGGTGCGGCAGGTGGGCCTGGCGCTGACGCGCGCCGTCACCCGCGGCCAGTTGCGCTGGATCGAGGGCTCGCACCTGTTCCCGATGGAGCAGCCGCAGGCCACCGCCGACGCGGTGCAGGCCGAACTGCAGACGATGCTGGAGGAGAACACCCCATGACCGAGACCGTGCGCCTCGTGGAGGTCGGCCCGCGCGACGGGCTGCAGAACGAACCGGACCCTGTGCCCACGGCGGTGAAGCTGGAACTCATCCGTCGGCTGGCCGACGCCGGGCTGCGCTGCATCGAGGCCACCGCCTTCGTGAGCCCGAAGTGGGTGCCGCAGATGGCCGACCAGGCGGAGGTCATGGCCGGCCTGCCCGCACGGCCCGACGTGGCCTTCCCGGTGCTGGCCCCGAACATGAAGGGCTACGAGGCCGCGGTGGCCGCCGGCGCGAAGGAGGTGGCGATCTTCGGCGCCGCCAGCGAGAGCTTCTCGCAGCGCAACATCAACTGCAGCATTGCCGAATCGATGACCCGCTTCGCACCGGTGATGGCCGCGGCCGCGCGCGACGGCGTGCGCGTGCGCGGCTACGTGTCCTGCGTCGTCGCCTGCCCCTACGAGGGCGCGGTGGCACCGGCGCAGGCCGCGGCGGTGGCGGCGGAACTGCACGCCATGGGCTGCTACGAGGTCTCGCTGGGCGACACCATCGGCGCCGGCACGCCGGCCAGCGTGCTGGCCCTGCTGGAGGCCACCGCAGCGCGGGTGCCGGTGGCGGCACTGGCCGGCCACTACCACGACACCTACGGCATGGCGGTGGCCAACGTGGCGGCGTCCTACGGTTTCGGGCTGCGGGTGTTCGACAGCTCGGTGGCCGGCCTGGGCGGCTGCCCCTACGCCAAGGGCGCCACCGGCAACGTGGCCACCGAGGACCTGGTCTACCTGCTGCACGGCCTGGGCGCCGCCACCGGTGTGGACGAGGACGCGCTGGCCGATACCGGCGCCTGGATCAGCACCCAGCTCGGCCGCGCAAATGGCTCGCGCGCCGGCCGCGCGCGGCTGGCGAAACGACCGGCCACGACCGGCGCCTGAGCACCCACGGGGGCGGCCCGGCCCGGTCCGGCCCGTATACTCGTGCTTTACCAACGGGGCGTTCGCACCGGCTGGCACGGCCGGCTGGCAGGCGGGCGCCGGTTTGCATGACCAAATACGTCTTCGTCACCGGCGGCGTGGTGTCTTCCCTGGGCAAGGGCATCGCGTCGGCGTCGCTGGCGGCCATCCTCGAGTCGCGCGGGCTCAAGGTCACTCTGATGAAGCTGGATCCCTACCTGAACGTGGATCCAGGGACGATGAGCCCCTTCCAGCACGGCGAGGTCTTCGTCACCGACGACGGTGCCGAGACCGACCTCGACCTGGGCCACTACGAGCGCTTCATCAGCACCCGGATGAAGCGGGCCAACAACTTCACCACCGGCCAGATCTACAAGAGCGTGCTCGAGAAGGAGCGCCGCGGCGATTACCTGGGCAAGACGGTGCAGGTGATCCCGCACGTCACCAACGAGATCCAGGAGTTCGTGGCCCGCGGCGCGGCCGGCGTGGACGTGGCCATCGTCGAGGTGGGCGGCACGGTGGGCGACATCGAGAGCCTGCCCTTCCTGGAAGCGGTGCGCCAGATGGCGCTGCGCGGCGGCCCCAACAGCGCCGCCTTCGTGCACCTGACCTACGTGCCGTGGATCGCCGCGGCCGGCGAACTCAAGACCAAGCCCACGCAGCACACGGTGCAGAAGATGCGCGAGATCGGCATCCAGCCCGACGCGCTGCTGTGCCGCGCCGACCGCGAGGTGCCGGAGGACGAGCGCGACAAGATCAGCCTGTTCACCAACGTGCCGCGACACGGCGTGATCAGCATGTGGGACGTCGACACCATCTACAAGGTGCCGCGCATGCTGCACGAGCAGGGCCTGGACGAGCTGATCTGCATGAAGCTGCAGCTGCTGACCAAGCCGGCCGACCTGAAGCGCTGGGACACCCTGGTGCACGAGGTCACGCACCCGCGCGCCACCGTGAAGATCGCGATGTGCGGCAAGTACACCGACCTGTCGGACAGCTACAAGTCGCTCAACGAGGCGCTGCGCCACGCCGGCATCCACAACCACGCGCGGGTGGAGATCGACTATGTCGACTCCGAGACGCTGACCCCGGCGTCGGTGGACAGGCTGGCCGCGTTCGACGCCATCCTGGTGCCCGGCGGCTTCGGCAAGCGCGGCGTGGAGGGCAAGATCCTGGCCGCGCGCTACGCCCGCGAGCACCGCATCCCCTACCTGGGCATCTGCCTGGGCATGCAGGTGGCCACCATCGAGTACGCGCGCCACATGGCAGGCCTGGACGGCGCCAACAGCACCGAGTTCGACCCCGAGACGCCGCACCCCATCATCGCCTTGATCGACGAGTGGCAGGACAGCGACGGCAGCATCCAGAAGCGCAGCGCCAGCTCCGACCTCGGCGGCACGATGCGCCTGGGCGCGCAGAGCGCCGACGTCAAGCCCGGCACGCTGGCGCACCAGATCTACGGCCCGGTGGTTACGGAGCGCCACCGCCACCGCTACGAGGCCAACGAGCACTACCTGGAGCGGCTGCAGCAGGCCGGCCTGGTGATCAGCGCCATCACGCAGCGTGAGAAGCTCACCGAGATCGTCGAACTGCCGCAGGACACGCACCCCTGGTTCGTCGGCGTGCAGTTCCACCCGGAGTTCAAGAGCACGCCCTGGGCCGGCCACCCGCTGTTCACCAGCTACGTGAAGGCGGCACTGGCGCGCCATGAGGCCAGCCAGGCCAAGGCCGCCTGAGGTTCACGATGGAACTCTGCGGCTTCCCCGTCGGCCTGGACCGCCCCTTTTTCCTTATCAGCGGCCCCTGCGTCGTCGAGAGCGAACAGCTGCAGATGGATGTGGCCGGCGCGCTGAAGGAGATGACCGCCGAGTTCGGCATCCCCTTCATCTTCAAGAGCAGCTACGACAAGGCCAACCGCAGCAGCGGCGCCAGCTTCCGCGGCCCCGGCATGGAACGCGGGCTGGAGATCCTGGCCAAGGTCAAGCGCGAGCTCGGCGTGCCGGTGCTCACCGACGTGCATTCGGAAGCCGAGATCCCGGCCGTGGCCGCGGTGGTGGACGTGCTGCAGACCCCGGCCTTCCTGTGCCGGCAGACCGACTTCATCCGCGCGGTGGCGCAGAGCGGCAAGCCGGTGAACATCAAGAAGGGCCAGTTCCTGGCGCCGCACGACATGAAGCACGTCATCGACAAGGCCCGCGCCGCCGCGCGCGAGGCGGGCCTGTCGGACGACCGCTTCCTGGCCTGCGAGCGCGGCGCGAGCTTCGGCTACAACAACCTGGTCTCCGACATGCGCAGCCTGGCCATCATGCGCGAGACCGGCGCGCCGGTGGTCTTCGATGCCACGCACAGCGTGCAGCTGCCCGGCGGCCAGGGCACGAGTTCCGGTGGTCAGCGCGAGTTCGTGCCGGTGCTCAGCCGCGCCGCTGTGGCCGTGGGCGTGGCCGGCCTGTTCATGGAAACCCACCCCGACCCGCTGAACGCCAAGAGCGACGGCCCCAATGCCGTGCCGCTGAAGCACATGCGCGCGCTGCTGGCGCAGCTGGTGGCGCTGGACCGCGTGGTCAAGACCCAGCCGCTGCTGGAGAACGACTTCAGCTGCTGAAGCCTCACCGGAACACGCCCATGACCGCCCCCGCCTACCTGATCGTCGAGATGGACATCAGCGACCCCGAGCGCTACCGCCAGTACATGGCCGAGGCGCCGGCGGTGGTGAAGGCCTTCGGCGGCGAGTACCTGGTGCGCGGCGGCCGCCACGAGACGCTGGAAGGCGACTGGCAGCCGCACCGCATCGCCCTGCTGAGGTTCCCGAGCTTCGCGCAGGCCAAGGCCTTCTACGAGACCAGCGACTACGCCACCCGCGTGAAGCCGCTGCGCGACGGCGCCACGTCGTTCTTCGACATGGTGCTGGTCGAGGGCGTCGACCAGCCCGTCTGATCCGAATCCACATCACCTGACCCGAGAAGAACCATGAGTGCCATCGTCGACATCGTCGGCCGCGAGATCCTCGACAGCCGCGGCAACCCCACCGTCGAGTGCGACGTGCTGCTGGAAAGCGGCACGATGGGCCGCGCCGCCGTGCCCAGCGGTGCCTCCACCGGCAGCCGCGAGGCCATCGAACTCCGCGACGGCGACAAGGCCCGCTACCTGGGCAAGGGCGTGCTGCGCGCGGTGGAGCACGTCAACACCGAGATCTCCGAGGCCGTGCTGGGCCTGGACGCCAGCGAGCAGGCCTTCCTGGACAAGACGCTGATCGATCTGGACGGCACCGACAACAAGAGCCGCCTGGGTGCCAACGCGATGCTGGCCGTGAGCATGGCCGTGGCGCGCGCGGCGGCGGAAGAGTCCGGCCTGCCGCTGTACCGCTACTTCGGCGGCATGGGCGGCATGCAGATGCCGGTGCCGATGATGAACGTCATCAACGGCGGTGCGCACGCCAACAACAACCTCGACCTGCAGGAGTTCATGATCCTGCCGGTGGGCGCCCCCAGTTTCCGCGAGGCCGTGCGCTACGGCGCCGAGGTCTTCCACGCGCTGAAGAAGATCATCGACGCCAAGGGCATGAGCACCGCGGTGGGCGACGAAGGCGGCTTCGCGCCCAGCGTGGCCAGCCACGAGGCGGCCATCCAGCTCATCCTGGAAGCCATCGACAAGGCTGGCTACGAGGCCGGCAGCCAGATCGCCATCGGCCTGGACTGCGCCGCCAGCGAGTTCTACAAGGACGGCAAGTACCACCTCGAAGGCGAAGGCCTGCAGCTCACCGCCGCCGAGTGGACCGACGTGCTGGCCACCTGGTGCGACAAGTACCCCATCGTCTCCATCGAGGACGGCATGCACGAGGGCGACTGGGACGGCTGGAAGCACCTGACCGAGAAGCTCGGCCAGAAGGTGCAGCTGGTGGGCGACGACCTGTTCGTCACCAACACCAAGATCCTGCAGGAAGGCATCGACAAGCGCATCGCGAACTCGATCCTCATCAAGATCAACCAGATCGGCACGCTGACCGAAACCTTCGCCGCCATCGAGATGGCCAAGCGCGCCGGCTACACCGCCGTCATCAGCCACCGCAGCGGCGAGACCGAGGACAGCACCATCGCCGACATCGCCGTGGGCACCAACGCCGGCCAGATCAAGACCGGCTCGATGAGCCGCAGCGACCGCATCGCCAAGTACAACCAGTTGCTGCGCATCGAGGAAGACCTGGGCGACGTGGCCAGCTACCCCGGCCGCAAGGCGTTCTACAACCTGCGGTAACCGACACCGCTGCCCTGGCCATGCGCCGCTGGCCCTTGTCCACGCTTTCGCTGGCGCTGCTGCTGGCGGCGGTGCAGGCCGACCTCTGGCTGGGCAAGGGCAACCTGCGCCATGTGTGGCAGCTGGAGCAGGACCTGACGGCGCAGCAGGCCACCAACGACGCGCTGCGCGCCACCAACGCGCGCATCGAGGCCGAGGTGGGCGACCTGGTCGAGGGGCTGGAGATCGTCGAGGAACGTGCGCGCATGGACCTTGGCATGGTGGAACCCGACGAGATCCTGGTGCAGATCGCGCCGCCCAAGCGGTGAGCCCGGCGCGCGCGTGATGGGCGACGCGATGCTCGCGGCCGCAGCCCCGCTGCTGGCCGAGGTGTTCACGCTGTGGGGCAGCCCGGTCACGGTGGTCGAGATCGTGGCCTTCGTGCTCGCCGTGTGGATGGTGGTGTGCAACTGGCGCGTGAACCCGCTGGCCTGGCCGCTGGCCATGCTGTCCTCGCTGGGTTACGCACTGCTGTTCGCCCAGTACAGGCTCTACGGCGAGGCCACGCTGCAGTTCGTATTCATCGCCGTGGCCATCTGGGGCTGGTGGCAGTGGCTGCGCGGGCACGGCGACGATGGCGCCGCACTGCGCGTGCACCGGCTCTCGGTGCGCGGTCGCTGGGCCGCGCTGGCAGCGGTGGCCATGCTGTGGCCGTTGATCGCGCTGGCGCTGCAGCGCTTCACCGACAGCGACATCGCCTGGCTCGACGCCCTGCCCACCGCCGGCAGCCTGGTGGCCCAGGTGCTGCTGGGCCGCAAGCTGGTGGAGAACTGGCCAGCCTGGGTGGCGGTGAACGTGGTCAGCGTCGGCCTCTTTGCCGTCAAGGGCCTGTGGCTGACGGTGCTGCTGTACGCGCTGTTCACGGCGATGGCGGTGATCGGCTGGCGTGCCTGGCACCGGATGGCGGCCCGATGAAGATCGCCATCGTCGGCGCAGAGAGCACCGGCAAGTCGGTGCTGACCGTGGCCCTGGCCGACGCGCTGGCCGAGGCCACCGGCCTGCGCGTGGCCGCGGTGCCGGAGTGGCTGCGCCTGTGGTGCGAGCGCGAAGGCCGCACGCCGCGGCCGGACGAACAGGCCGCCATCGCCGAAGAGACCCACGCGCGCATCGACGCAGCCGCCGCGGCGCACGACATCGTCGTCTGCGACACCACGGCGCTGATGACCACCGTCTACAGCGACCTGCTGTTCGCCGACCGCAGCCTGGATACGCTGGCCGTGGCGCAGCAGCGCACGATGGCCATCACCCTGCTGACCGCGCTGGACCTGCCCTGGGTGGCCGACGGCCACCAGCGTGACGGCCCGCATGTGCGGGGCCCGGTGGACGACCGCGTGCGCGCCCTGCTGATCGAGCACGGCCTGCCCTGGGCCCTGGTGGCAGGCGCCGGGACGGCCCGGCTGCAGAGCGCGCTGGACGCCGTGGCGCCGCTGCTGCGCACGCGCGAGACGCCACGCCGCGGCCTGTTCAGCCGCCTGCTGGACCGCAATGCGGCGCCGGAGGCGCGTGCCTGGTCGTGCGAGTTCTGCGACGATCCCGACTGTGAACACGCGCTCAGAGCGTCCTCCCCTCGCTGACCCGGATCTGCGCCGCAGCTGGCTCTTCATCGGCGGCGTGCCTGGCGCTGCGGCCCTGGAAGCCACGCTGGCCTGCAGGGCCGATGTGGTCATCGTGGACCTGGAGGACTTCACGCCCCCGCCGAGCCGGCCGGAAGCCCGCGCCAGCCTGGCCGCGCTGCTAGGCCGGCTGCGCGCCGGGGGCGCGATCACCTCGGTGCGCGTCAATGCCCCGGGCCACGATGATGCCGAGGCCGATCTCGCGGCCGCGATGGCCGCCGGCACCGACATCGTCGCGCTGCCGATGGCCGACCGTGCCGAGACCGTGCAGACACTGTGCGCCGCGATCGCCGCCCACGAATCGCAGCGCGGCCGCGCCGTGGGCAGCACCGAGTTGCTGCCCGTGTGCGAGACCGCACGCGGCGTGGCCGACGTGCGGTCACTCGCCGCCGCCAGCGCACGCGTGCGCGCCGCGCTGCTGGGCGCCGAGGACCTGGCAGCGGACCTGTGCGCCGAACGCACGGCCGAAGGCATCGAACTGGCCCACGCGCGCCAGCGCTTCCTGCTCGACGCGCGCGCGGCCGGCATCGAGCCCATCGACGCGCCCTGCACCTTTGCCGACCCTGCGCTGGCCGTGGCGGAAGCCCGGCACGCGCGGCGTCTGGGCTACCGCTGCAAGGCGCTCGTGCGGGCGGAGCACGTGGCGGGCGTGCACGGCGCGCTGACGCCATCGGCCGGCGAACTGCGTCAGGCCCGCGCGATGGTGGCAGCCTTCGAGGCGGCACGCGCGCGCGGCGAGGACAGGGCGCTGCACGAGGGGCTGTGGGTGGAGGTGCCGACCTGGCGCGCGGCTTTGCGGTTGATCGAGCGGGCGTGTCGGCTGGGGGTCAGGGACTGACGCTGCACGGGGTGAGTGACCCGCACAACGGTCCGAGCGGGCGCACGGTCGCTCGGAGATGCGTCGTGTCGGCGGCGCGGGAGACCGGTTTTGACCTGTGTCCGGAGCGGCTCCTATCGACCCGTTCCTGTCATTGGCAAGGCACTAGAGCAGTCACTCCTGCGTGCGTTCAGGTTGCTGTCCGGGCCCTGGTCTGATCGCATACCCCGCTGCTGCCCGGTGAGCGACACCTCGGCCCGCCGCAACTAGCCGGGCAGCGCTGGCATGGACAAGACCACACGGAACTTGGCTTGACCCGACTTCAGCCGCTGGTAGGCGTCAGGGGCCCGCTCAAACGGCACGACCTCTACCCGTGGCTGCACACCAGCGAGCACGCTGAAGTCCAAGGTCCGCTCGCTCTCGTGCGGTGTCCCGGTGATGGACCCCGCGATGCTTCGCTCCCCCACCACCAACGGCCCGATCGGGACAGCCAGCGGTTCCTTGCCGCCGCCCAGCAGGACGAGGCGGCCGGTCGGTGCCAACGCTCCGAGCAGGGCAGACACGGTGGCCGCATGGCCGATCGTCGCGACGATCGCCTGCGCGCCTCCGAGCTGCTTGAGCGCAGCCACGGCATCCTCGACCAGCGCATCGACATACCGGTGTGCTCCCAATGCGAGGGCCTCCTGCGCGATGTCGGCCCCGCGACCGATCGCGAGCACGCGGAACCCCATCCGCCGTGCGTACTGCAGCGCTAGGTGGCCCAGCCCGCCGATGCCCAGGATGGCCACCGTGTCGCCGGCCTCGGCGCCGCACTTCTTGAGCGCGTTGAAGGTGGCCAGCCCCGCGCACAGGAGCGGCGCGGCTTCGTGCGCGTCCAGTTCATCGGGGATGGACACCAGCCCCGTGGCCCGTGCCAGCATCATCTCTGCATAGCCGCCGTCGCGCGTGGCGCCGACGAAGGCTTGGTCCTGGCAGAGATTGAAGAGCCCACGACGGCACATGGGACAGGCCTGGCAGTGACCGCCCAGCCGACCGACTCCCACGCGCTGGCCGAGCCGCCACATCGGCGGGACCTGCTCGCCAAGAGCGACTAAGCGGCCGACCACCTCGTGGCCCGGCACGCGGGGCGGTTGCTGGACGGCGTTCGCGCCCTCGATGTCCCCGATGTCGGCGCCGCACAGCCCGCAGGCCTCTACACGGATCAGCACCTCGCCCACCGCGGGCGTTGGCGTGAGCCGCTCCACCAGTTCCAGCACGCCCGGGCGGGTCACCTGCAACGCACGGTAGGTCGGGTTCATGAGGCAACGTCCTTCCCTGACCGGTCGTTGTCTCTGCGGATCTGGCGCAAGCCCCGCTCGGCGGCGTCGACGGCCCCGGCCAGATAGCCGGGGAACTGGGGCGACCATTCGCTGCCGATGCCGATCAGCCGGGCT
This sequence comes from Rubrivivax albus, assembly GCF_004016515.1. Lineage (GTDB taxonomy): Bacteria > Pseudomonadota > Gammaproteobacteria > Burkholderiales > Burkholderiaceae_C > Rubrivivax > Rubrivivax albus. The sequence continues at coordinate 175,794 of NZ_SACT01000004.1, read as the reverse complement.
TGCCAGGCGCCGTTGTCGGCGCTGCTCGGTGGAGCCGCGGCGTGGTGTCCCGCGGCGTCCTGGTCCTCGTCGGTGGCGGTCAGGGGGTCGTTCGCCCAGTCCTTCAAGGCGTCGCCCACCGGGGCACCGGCACGCTCACCGAAGAGCCTGACCAACTGCGCCCGGCAGTGCATGCGCAGCGCCTCGTTGCTGACCTGGTGGCGCACCTGCGCCGGCACGCCCAGGAAGCCGAACAGCGCGGCGTGGCCGCCTGGCATCGAGATGTCATGGATCTCGCCCATGGGGCCGGCGCCACTGCGTGCGCCGCCGGACAGGCCTCGCTCGCGCCAGAACGGCGTGTCGTAGATCGCCACGTACTTGGCGTGCGGCGCCATCCAGGTCGGCGTGCCCTGCCAGCGGCGCGCCAGCTCGGGTGGCAGCGGCGGGTCGAACTGCACCCGGGTCGCGACCAGCCTGGGCGGCAGGGCCAGCAACACCTGCTCGGCTCGCCAGACCGTAGCGATGCCGGCCGTATCGTCGACCGTCAACTCGACGTGGTCGGCCTCACGGCGCAGCTGGCGTACGGTCTGCCCCACCTGAACGACCGCGTCATCAAGCCGGGTGCGCAACGCAGCCACCAGCGCACCCGTGCCCCCCGCCAGGCGCATCGACGGCGGGTCGCTCGCATAGCCCCGCATGCGCTGCGGCGGCTGACGGGCGGCACGCTCGACCATCAGGTCACCATCTTCAAACTGTGCAAGACGCTCGAGACCCAGCTCAGTCACCAGCTGGTCCAGTCGCGGTTGCATGGCTGGCCAGAACCAGCTGGGACCGAGGTCGAAGCGGTCCAGCGCCGGCAGCGCCGTGTCGACGGCGGAGCCGTGGGCGTCGACCGAGAGGATGCGGCCACCCACGGTGGCTCGTGCCTCGAACAGCACGACGTCGCGCATGCCTTGCTGCTGAAGCCTCCACGCGGCCACCAGGCCGGCGAGGCCACCGCCGATGATGGCGATGCGGATGTGTTGCATCGTCATGGCGTAGGTTCGTCCAGGTGACCTGTCTTCAGGTAGAGCATGAACCCGGCGTCACCGGCGCGGAGATCGCATGCATCGCCTGGCGGAAGCCGCAACCAGCCGAGCGGATCGAGCGCGATGTCGCCGCAGATCGGTTGGCCTTCGATCACCAGCAGTTCGGCGCCACCACGCGTGTCCAGTCGCAGGACACCGCCCGACGGTAGCCGAAGCAGATGGACCTGCTCATGGTCGGTTTGATGCAGCACGCAGACTTGGTGTGCACCGTCAAGGCGCCAGGCCGTTGAATCGGCCGTGTCGATGCGCACGGTGTCCGTGTCGTCGGCCGGCATCTGCCACAACTTCACGAAGATCAATGCGCCGTCGGCGCTCGACGGCTGGTGCCTAGAGCCCGGCGGGTTTCGCAGGTACGACCCCGGCCTGTGGTGCCCGCTGTCGTCCGAGAAGGTCCCCGACAGCACGAGGATCTCTTCACCGCCCGGGTGAGTGTGTGCAGGGAAAATCGAGCGCGGGGCATACCGCACCAGGCTGGTCGCCCGCGCCCGCTCGCCGCCCAGGCGGTCCAGCATCACCCGCTCCACGCCGGGCTGCGGCGAGGGCACCCAGCGGTGCTCGAACGCACACACGGCGGCGCGGCGGGAGAAGTCGGAGTTCACGAGCATTTGCAGGTCCATCTCAAGAGAACCATGGCGATGGCGTCCACAGGGCGCCCGGGCGCATTCTCAGTCGCTCAGTTGCGGCCTGCCATCACGCCGCCGTCGACATCCCAGGTGGCGCCGGTCACCCAGCCCGCCTTGTCGGACAGCAGGAACACGATGACCTCCGCCACGTCCTGCGGCGTGCCGACGCGCCCGATCGGGTGGAAGGCATTGAAGCCCTGCAACGCGCTCGCAACCTCCGCTTTCGGAATGAAGCCCTCGTAGATCGGCGTCTGCACCACCGCTGGCGAGACCGCATTGACGCGGATGCGCCTTGACGCCAGCTCCATCGCCAGGTGCTGCGTCAGCGCATGCAGGCCGGCCTTGGCCATCGAGTAAGCCGACGACGGAGTGGCGGCGATCGCCTGCTTTGCCCACATCGAGCCGATGTTGACGAACGCGCCCGGGCGGCCGCGGGCCACCAGGTTGGCCGCCACCTTCTGCGTGATGAAGAAGAACGCCTTGTTCAGCCGCATGTACTGCTCGTAGTCCTCGACGCCGTGCTCCAGGAAAGCCTTCGGAAAGAACACACCGGCAGCGTTGACCAGCAGGTCGATGTCGGGATGCTGCGCGTCGATGGCTTGCACGACGGCCTGGAGGCCATCGTCGCTGGTGAGGTCCGCCGTCAGCGCGGACACCGGGCCGGCTGCGGACAGCTGCTGCCGCGCTGTGTCCGTCTTGTCGGCCCGATGGCCGACGATCACAACCTCGCCACCGTCGGCCAGCACCATGCGCGCGACCTCGAAGCCCATGCCGCTCGTGCCGCCGACGACCAACAGCTTGCGACCCTTGAACTGATTGCCCATTGCAGTCTCCTGGACCGGGGCCGTCTTGCTGGCCCCCACAAAAACTTGACCGGTCACCGCGGGCAGCGATGCCGATCGCCGTAGGGACAGTGTCGGCGGCCAGCAGCGTCGTCGCAAACGGGATAAAGTGTCTCGGCAACAAAGAAAATCTTTTGAACCCATGAAGGCACCCGGTCACCTGAATGCGCTGCGCGCCTTCGAAGCCAGCGCGCGTCACCAGAGCTTCGCTGCCGCAGCGGCGGAGCTGAACGTCACGCCTGCGGCGGTGGGGCAGTTGGTCCGCACGCTGGAGGACTGGCTGGGAACCCCGCTGTTCCACAGGGCGAGCAGTGGCCGGGTGCGCCTCGTGCCGACCGAAGCCGCAGAGCGCGCGCTGCCGGACCTGCGCGCCGGCTTCGACCGGCTGACCCAGGCGCTCGAACGTCTGCGGCAGGGCTCGACCCGCGGCGTGCTCACCGTGACGGTGAGCCCGGCGTTTGCCGCCAAGTGGCTACTGCCGCGCCTGGAGAGCTTTCAGTCTGAATGCCCCGAGACCGACATCCGCCTCGACACCAGTCTGAAGCCGGTGGACTTTGTTGCGCAGCGCATCGACATCGGCGTGCGCTACGGAGCGGGCCATTGGCCTGGCCTCCAGGCCGACAAGCTGTTTGACGAGGAGGTGTTTCCGGTCTGCTCGCCGCTGCTGGCTCAGGCCCCGCGCCGGATACAGAAGCCAGCGGACCTGCTGCGCGAGACCCTCATTCACGATCTCTCGATGGGTGTTGACGAAGGCTTTCCAACCTGGGACGCCTGGCTGCGGAGGGCCGGCGTCGCGCGCACGTCTCCCACGGCGCGCGGCCTGAAGATCAACAACTCGGCGGCGGTGCTGCAAGCGGCGATCGACGGCCAGGGCGTGGCGCTTGCACGCAGCGTGATGGCGCAAGACGATGTCGCCAGTGGCCGACTGGTTCGCTTGTTTCCGGCGATCCGCATGGTCTCGCCGCTGTCCTACTACGTTGTCTATCGTGCCGACTGTGCAGGATTGCCGAGGACGCAGCGCTTTCGAGCATGGCTGCTGCAGCAAGGGAGCTGACACCCGCAGAAGCGGTCTTCCGTTTAGTGACGCTTTGCGGCCGAGATGTCGACGACCGCTCCTGGCCGAAAGCGACCCTTGGTGCAGCCAAAGAAGCGGATGCGCATCCCATTGACCAATGGGTGAACACACGTCGCTTGAACTGCGGCCGGTATCGCCCTGGCAATCCAGTTCGACCTGAACCGGACACACCGGCGTGGACGCGCGGGGGTTCCTGGGGCACAAACGGTCGTCCCGCGGCCGCGCTTGTCGTGGCCGGCGTGCAGCTCAGGCGAGCCCGCCCGGGGTACGCGCTCAGACGTGCAGCAACAGGTGCCTGCGCTCCCAGGGACTGATCACGTCGAAGTACTCCCGGTACTCCACGTCCTTGATCGCCCGGTAAGTCTGGATGAAGTGGCTGCCGAACAGCTCCGCCAGCGGCTCGCAGGCCTCGAGCTTCTCCACCGCCTCGTCCAGGTGGCGCGGCAGCTGATGCGGCTTCTCGTAGGCGCTGCCGGTCAGCGGATCATCAGGCCGGATGCGCTGTTTCATGCCCAGATAGCCGCAGGCCAGGCTGGCGGCGAAGACCAGGTAAGGGTTGGCGTCCACGCCGGCCAGGCGGTTCTCGATGCGCCGGGCTTCAGGCCCCGAGCGCGGCACGCGCAGCCCGCAGGTGCGGTTGTCGTGGCCCCAGCTCAGGTTGATGGGCGCCGACGTGAACCGGCTCAGCCGCCGGTAGCTGTTGACGTAAGGTGCGAAGAAGGCGGTGGCCGCAGGCAGGAAGGCCTGCAGGCCGCCGATGAAGTGCAGGAAGTGGTCGGACGCCTCACCGTCGGGCCGACTGAACAGGTTGCCGCCGGTGGCCAGGTCGATCACGCTCTGGTGCAGGTGCATGGCACTGCCCGGCTGGCCCTGCATGGGCTTGGCCATGAAGGTCGCGTACATGTGGTTGCGGATGGCCACCTCGCGCACCGTGCGCTTGAAACGCACCACCTGGTCGGCGCGCGACAGTGCCTCGCCGTGGTCGAGGTTGATCTCCATCTGCGCGGTGCCCATCTCGTGCACCAGGGTGTCGAGCTGGATGCCCTGGGCCTCGCACCAGTCGTACATCACGTCGAACACGTCGCCGTACTCGTCCACCGACTCGATGGAGAAGCTCTGCATGCCCGGCTCGCTGCGCTTGGTGCGGCCGGTGGGCGGCTTCAGCGGGATGTCCTCGTCGGCCTCCACCTGCACCAGGTAGAACTCCATCTCCGGCGCGATCACCGGCTGCCAGCCCTCGGCAGCGTACAGCGCCAGGATGCGCTTGAGCACGTTGCGCGGCGACAGGTCCACCGGCTGGCCGTCGAAGGTGACGCAGTCGTGGATGATCTGCGCGGTGGGCTCCTTGGCCCAGGGCACCAGGCAGATCGTGCTCGCGTCGGGCAGCAGCCGCATGTCGGGGTCGGCCACCGCGGTGAAGTCCTTCTCCGGGTACTCGCCGGTCACCGTCATTGCGAACACCGCCTCCGGCAGGCGCAGGCCGAATGCCGGGTCGTACTTGTGGCGCGGGACGATCTTGCCGCGCGACTGACCCGACATGTCGGAGGTCAGGCACTCGATCTCGCTGATGCGGTGTTCGTCCAGCCAGCGTTGGATGGCGGCGGTGGTGTCGGTCATGGGCGGCAGGGAAGCGACGATGCCGGCATTCTCCACCCGCCGTTGCCCGCGCGCACGCGGCAAGCGATCAGCGGCGCAGCACCGCCAGCCAGTTGCGCTGCGCCTCGTCCAGCAGGTGCTCCGGCGTCATCACGGCGCCGTTCAGCGCCCCGCGAACGGCGGGCTCCGGCTCGACCACTGGCGCCGCCAGCAGGTGGCCGACCAGCGCCTTGGCCATGTCCACGCAGGCGGCGTAGCGGGCCATGATGGCGTCCATCTGCGCGTGCTCCTCCGGGTCGTCGCGCCAGCAGTCGTAGTCGGTGGCGATGGCCAACGTGGCATAGGCCAGCTGCGCCTCGCGCGCCAGGAAGACCTCGGGCACGTTGGTCATGCCCACCAGGTGGGCGCCGAACTGACGCAGCAGGAAGCTCTCGGCCCGGGTCCCGAAGCGCGGGCCCTCCACGCAGGCGTAGGTCAGGCCCTGGTGCAGCATCAGGCCGGGCACTCGCGCCGCGGCGCTGGCCACCGCAGCGCACAGCGCGCGGCTGACCGGCTCGGCCGTGGACACGTGCGCGGCCACGCCGCGGCCGAAGAAGCTGGTCTCGCGGCGGCCGCGGGTCCAGTCGATGTACTGGTGAGGCAGCGCGAAGTGGCCGGGCGCCAGTTCCTCGGTGAGGCTGCCGCAGGCCGAAACGCTGAGCACCATGGTCGCGCCGGCGCGCTTGAGCGCGAACACGTTGGCGCGGTAGTTCACCTCGTGTGGCAGCAGACGATGGCCGGCGCCATGGCGCGGCAGGAACAGCACGGGCTGCCCGCCAAGCCGGCCCTGCTGCACCGGTGCCGACGCGTCGCCGAAGGGCGTGGCGGCCGGGTGGTGGGTCTCGGTCTGCAGGCCCGGCAGCTGGTAGAGCCCGGTGCCACCGATGATGGCGAGCATGGCGCGTCTCCTGGTGTGGCGTGATCCGGTCGTGATCCTAAACGGGCATCATCGCGGCCATGTGGATTCCAACCGTATCCCAGGCCTGGGCCGTGCTGTCGGTCGCCATCGTGCTCGAGGTGGCCGGCACCACCTGCATGCGCCTGTCCGAAGGCTTCACCCGGCTGACGCCGTCGGTGCTGATCTTCGTCTTCTACGCCGCGTCGTTCGCGCTCAACACGCTGGTGATCCGCACGTTGGGGCTGTCGGTGGTGTACGCCGTGTGGTCGGGCGTGGGCACGGTGCTCACGGCGCTGATCGGCTTATTCTGGTTCCGCGAGCCGGCCACGGCGCTGAAGCTGGCCAGCATCGGTTTGATCGTGATCGGCGTGATGGGGTTGCATGCGTCCACGCGCGTGGCGGCGGCGGGATGAGCCCGGACAACGAACTGTCGATCCTGCGCTACCGAAAGCGCGCCGCCGACTACGACGCCAGCGCCGAGCGCACGATGGCGCTGCGCAGGCGCACCATCGCGCTGCTGGCGTTGCAGCCGGGTGACGTGGTGCTGGACGCGGGTGCCGGCACCGGGCTGAGCTACGCGCTGCTGCGTGACGGCGTGGGGCCCACCGGGCGTGTGCTGGGCGTGGAGCAGAGCCCGGAGATGTTCGAGCAGGCGCAGCAGCGCGTGCAGCGCGAAGGCTGGGGCAATGTGTGGCATGCGCTGGCGCCGGCCGAATCGGTGCGGCTGCCAGAACCGGCCGATGCCGCGCTTTTCAACTTCACGCACGACATCCTGCGCGCGCCGGCGGCGCTGGAGAACCTGCTGCGGCAAGTGAAGCCGGGTGCCCGCATCGCTGTGTGCGGCATGAAGTTCTTCCCGTGGTGGACGGGGCCGCTGAACCTGCTGCCGTGGCTGAAGAACCGCCCCTACAACGCCAAGGCGGCCGACCTGTGGCGGCCCTGGAGCCTGCTGCAGCCACGCTGCGTGCAGTGGCGCCAGCAGACGGTGCTGGGCGGCATGGGCTACCTGGCCAGCGCGCGGCTGGCGGGAGTGTGAGCGCCGTCAGGCGTGGAGCCGGCGCAGTGCGTCGGCCTGGGCCAGCGTGTCGCGGTGGCCGGCGGCGATGGCGCGCTCGCGGAAGTCGCGCGACAGGCTGACCCAGTAGCCGAAGTCCGGGTGCAGCACCAGGTCGGCCTCGCGGGCGTCCACCGCGGTCAAAGCACGCTTGCGCAGGTCCCCGGCCCGGTAGCGTTCGGCGCCGGGCGGCGCGCGGTCCTCGTGCGCCGACGCATCCACCGCCAGCACGCGCTGCGCGCCCAGCGCGCGTGCCAGGCGCACCGGCAGCGGCGCGTGGCGGTCGGCGTCTACGTAGGCCTGGCCGTCGATGCGCACGGGCGCGAACTGGCCTTCCACCGCGGCGGAGGCCTGCACCGCCACGCCGGCGTCACCCGCCGTGAACGCCACCACCTGGCCATCATCACGGCGCGCCGCAGCCACGGCCATGGCCAGCGGCAGGCGGTCCAGGTGAGGTGGCGATGGCAACCGTGCCCGCACCAGATCGGCCAGCGGCGCGCCGCTGAAGCGCTCGTCGGCACCGATGGCCAGGCGCGCCATGGCCACCGGGTTCAGGTCCAGCGCCAGTTGCTCGATCACGTCCGGCGCCATGCCGGCCGCGTGCAGCGTGCCGACCAGCGCGCCCACCGAGGCCCCGACGATCAGGTCGGGCTGCAGACCCAGCTCGCCCAGCGCCTTGAGCACGCCCACGTGCACGAAGCCGCGCGGCCCGCCGGAACTCAAGACCCAGGCCATGCGCACCGGGCGGGCCAGCGGCAGGGCGCGGGGTGCGTCGGGGCCGCGGTGGTCCTCGCCGGCGACGAAGCTGCAGCCACCGAACAGGCCCGGCGCACCGACCAGGGCGCTGCCCAGCGCCAAGCCCACCAGGCGCCGCCCGGCGTCGGGCCGGTCGACGGCCGGCGGTTCAGGTGCCGGCTGCACCGGCGAAGGCCGGCTGCGGCCGCAGCGGCAGCGATTCGCTGCGCCGCGGCCGCTCGGGGTCGTGGTGCAGTGGCGCCGGCCAGCCCAGCACGGCCGACGCCTCCAGGCAACGGCGCTGCAGATGGCCCCAGTCGCGGCCGCCCAGGTGCACGATGCCGTAGCGGTGGTTGCCCAGCCACTTGAAGTCACGCGCCAGCGCATGGCCGCGCTTGGGAAACTGCAGCAGCAGGCTGTCGGGGAACTCGGCCGCCAGCCGCCTGCGCTGGCTCCAGGTGGGCATGGTCGGCACCACGGCGGGGTCGAAGCTGCGGTAGACGAAGCTGGCCGCCGCGCCGGCCTGCGGTGCCACGCGTGGCAGCTTGGCAGGGTCGCCGCCGGTGGCCAGCGCCAGCGCGATGGCGTGAGGGTCGATGCCCAGAACGCGGCGGTAGAGGTCGCCGAACTGCGAGGCCAGCCGCGGGTTGAACTCGATCACCGTGAGCTTGTCCGTGACCGGGTCGTGGAAGAACTCCATGTTGAACACGCCGTCATCGAAGCCGACGGCGGCCAGGAAACGACGCGCCACGTCGGCCGCTCGGGCCTGCACGGCCGGGTCCAGCCGGCTGGGCAGTTCCCAGCGCATGAAGGCCTGGGTGCCGGGGTACATGACCGCATCCACGACCCCGATCACGTGCAACTGCCCGCGGTACACGTAGCCGTCCAGGTTGTACTGCGGTGCCTGCACCGGGGCCTCGAGCATCAGGCGGTGCGCCGTACCGGCTTCCGGCAGGCGCCGGCCCGCCACGCGCTCGAAGGGCTCGACCAGGCGGCGGATGACCCAGAGCTCACGCCAGCCGAACCGCGTGTGCGCCTGCAGTTGCGCTCGCTGGTCCACCCGCGCCGCCAGCACCGAGAAGGCGGCCTTCACCGGCTTCACGTAGGCCGGGTAGGCCACGCCGTCCGGGATGTCGTCGCCATAGGCCGCGTCCAACGGTGCATAAGCCAGATTGGCCTCGGGCGCCACGGCGTCGAGCACCCGGCGGGCGTGCAGCTTGTGCTGGCAGGCGATGATGGCCTCGGGCCGAGGCCCCGGCAGACCGGCAGCCTCGGCCACCAGCGCGGCGGCCAGCGCACCGAACTGTTCGTGGTGGGACAACACCCCTGCCCAGCCGCGCTGCCGCGCCCGGGACGCCTGACGCGCGGCGAAGCGCTCGAGGTCGAAGCCGATCAACCGCGCGTTGCTGGGGAAGCTGAAGAGGTCGAAACCGGCACGGTCGAACTGCCAGGCGCTGCCCATCGCGGCATGGGCCTGCGCGTCCCACTCGTAGTCGAACAGCAGGCCGGCACGGCGGGCGGGCGCGTGATTTCGCATCAGTGAGATGGATTGTGGCTCAGGACAGCACCGTATACGCACGGCCCGCCCCGGCGGATTCCCGTGCCGACACATTCGGTCGCGGCGCGGGGCCCGGCCTTACACCGGTGACCGCCGGAAACGGCACAGGCCGCCCGAAGGCGGCCTGTGCATGTCGGGCCCGGCGCCTGCCGGGTCGCTTCGCCCGTGTTCAGCGCTCGGCCAGCGGCTTGACGTCGCGACGCTCGGAGCCGTGGAACAGCTGGCGCGGGCGGCCGATCTTGTACTCCGGGTCGCCGATCATCTCGTTGAGCTGGGCGATCCAGCCCACCGTGCGCGCGAGCGCGAAGATGGCGGTGAACAGCGGCACCGGGATGCCGATGGCGCGCTGCACGATGCCGCTGTAGAAGTCGACGTTCGGGTACAGCTTGCGGGCGACGAAGTACTCGTCCTCCAGCGCGATCTTCTCCAGCGCCATCGCCAGCTTGAACAGCGGGTCGTTCTGCAGGCCCAGTTCGCTGAGCACCTCGTGGCAGGTCTCGCGCATCAGCTTGGCACGCGGGTCGTAGTTCTTGTAGACCCGGTGGCCGAAGCCCATCAGCTTGACGTTGCTGCTCTTGTCCTTGACCTGCTTGATGAACTCGCCGATCTTCTCGACGCCGCCGTTGCGCTGGATGTCCTCGAGCATGTTCAGCGCCGCCTCGTTGGCGCCGCCGTGCGCCGGGCCCCACAGGCAGGCCACGCCGGCGGCGATGGCGGCGAACGGGTTGGTGCCGGAGCTGCCGCACAGGCGCACGGTGGACGTGCTGGCGTTCTGCTCGTGGTCGGCGTGCAGGATGAAGATGCGGTCCATCGCGCGCACCAGCACGTCGTTGGGCTCGTACTCCTCGCACGGCGTGCCGAACATCATGCGCATGAAGTTCGCCGTGTAGGTGAGGTCGTTCTTCGGGTAGATGTAGGGCTGGCCGATGGTGTACTTGTAGGCCATCGACACCAGCGTCGGCATCTTCGCGATCAGGCGGATCGCGGCGATCTCGCGGTGCTTCGGGTTATGGACGTCGGTGCTGTCGTGATAGAAGGCCGACATGCCGCCCACGAGGCCGGTCATGATGGCCATCGGGTGCGCGTCGCGCCGGAAACCGCGCAGGAAGAACTGCATCTGCTCGTTGACCATGGTGTGCACGGTCACCATGCGGTCAAAGTCCTTCTGCTGCTGCGCGTTGGGCAGTTCACCGTTGAGCAGCAGGTAGCACACGTCCATGAAGTCGCAGTGCTCGGCCAGCTGCTCGATCGGGTAGCCGCGGTACAGCAGTTCGCCCTTGTCGCCGTCGATGTAGGTGATGGTCGACTGGCAGGCGGCGGTGCTCAGGAAGCCCGGGTCGTAGGTGAACTTGCCGGTCTGCGCGTAGAGCTTGCGGATGTCGATGACGTCCGGGCCGATCGTGCCCTTGTAGATCGGCAGGTCCATGCTCGGGCTGCCGTCGGAGAACGAGAGCGTGGCTTTCACGTCGGAGGGGGTCATACGGGCTTCACCTTTGATGTTGGGGCTCGGGCTGGCGCATCAGCGCCAGCACCTCGCGCACGTCGGGCCGGTCGAGTTCGTCCTGCGGCTCGCGGCGCGCGAGCAGCAGGTCGAGCAGGTCGTTGTCCGACAGGTCCATCAGGGCCATCAGCCCGTCGGCCTGTCGTGTGGTTATCGTCTCCCCCCCGCTTTCCACTCGGCGGAAGAAGCGCTCGACGAACAGGTCGTTCTCGAGCAGCCCCCTGCGGCAACGCCACCTGAGCTTGCTCAGCGATCTTTCGTCGAGTGGCGTGTCCATCGGGGGGCGTGGATCAGACGGCCCGGCGGACCATCAGCTCCTTGATCTTGCCGATCGCCTTGGTGGGGTTCAGGCCCTTGGGGCAGACGTCGACGCAGTTCATGATCGTGTGGCAGCGGAACAGGCGGTACGGGTCCTCGAGGTTGTCGAGGCGCTCCGCGGTGGCCTGGTCGCGGCTGTCGGCGATGAAGCGGTAGGCCTGCAGCAGGCCGGCCGGGCCGACGAACTTGTCCGGGTTCCACCAGAAGCTCGGGCAGCTGGTGGAGCAGCTGGCGCACAGGATGCACTCGTACAGGCCGTTGAGCTCGTCGCGCTCCTCGGGCGACTGCAGGCGCTCGGTCTCCGGCGGCGGCGTGTCGTTGACCAGGTACGGCTTGATCGAGTGGTACTGCTTGAAGAACTGCGTCATGTCCACGATCAGGTCGCGGATCACCGGCAGCCCCGGCAGCGGCTTGAGCACGATGGTGCCCGGAAGGGTGCGCAGGTTGGTCAGGCAGGCCAGGCCGTTCTTGCCGTTGATGTTCATCGCGTCCGACCCGCAGACGCCTTCGCGGCAGCTGCGGCGGAAGCTCAGGGTCGGGTCGACCTCCTTGAGCTTCATCAGCGCGTCGAGCAGCATGCGTTCGGTGCCATCGAGTTCGACCTCGAGGGTCTGCATGCGGGGCTTCTGGTCCTGGTCGGGATCGAAGCGGTAGATCTGGAAGGTCTTCTTGGTCATGTGACGGGACACCTCAGAACGTGCGGACCTTGGGCGGAACGGATTCCACCGTCAGCGGCGTCATCTTCACCGGCTTGTACGACAGGCTGTTGCTGGCCGAATCCCACAGCGTGTGCTTCATCCACACGGCATCGTTGCGGCCGAGCGGGAACTCCGGGTCGTCGGCGCCGCGCTCGTAGTCCTTGACGGTGTGGGCGCCACGGCATTCCTGGCGCGCGGCGGCGGACACCATCGTGGCCTGGGCGGCCTCGATCAGGTTGTCGACCTCCAGCGCCTCGATGCGCGCGGTGTTGAAGACCTTGCTCTTGTCCTTCAGCGTGATGCCGGCCACGCGCTCGCGCAGCGCCGCCACCTTGACCACGCCCTCGTCCATGCTGGCCTGGGTGCGGAACACGCCGGCGTGCTGCTGCATCGTGGCGCGGATGTCGTTGGCCACGTTCTGCGCGTACTCGCCGCTGGTGCTGCTGTCCAGCCGCGCCAGGCGCTCCAGCGTGCGGTCGGCCGCATCCTTGGGCAGCGGCTTGTGCGACTTGTCGGCGCGCTTGAAGCTGTCGACGATGTGGTTGCCGGCGGCACGGCCGAAGACCAGCAGGTCCAGCAGCGAGTTCGTGCCCAGGCGGTTGGCACCGTGCACGCTGACGCAAGAGCATTCGCCCACCGCGTACAGGCCGTTCACCACGCTGTTGTGGTCGCCGTCCTTCGGCACCACGGCCTGGCCATTGATGTTGGTGGGGATGCCACCCATCTGGTAGTGGATGGTCGGCACCACCGGGATCGGCTCCTTGGTGATGTCGACGTTGGCGAAGTTGTGGCCGATCTCGAACACGCTGGGCAGGCGCTTGAGGATGGTGTCGCCGCCCAGGTGGGTCATGTCGAGGTGGATGTAGTCCTTGTTCGGACCGCAGCCGCGCCCTTCCTTGATCTCCTGGTCCATGCAGCGGCTGACGAAGTCGCGCGGCGCCAGGTCCTTCAGCGTGGGCGCGTAGCGCTCCATGAAGCGCTCGCCGTTGACGTTGCGCAGGATCGCGCCCTCGCCGCGGCAGCCCTCGGTCAGCAGCACGCCCGCGCCGGCCACGCCGGTGGGGTGGAACTGCCAGAACTCCATGTCCTCCAGCGGGATGCCGGCACGTGCCGCCATGCCCAGGCCGTCGCCGGTGTTGATGAAGGCGTTGGTGCTGGCCGCATAGATGCGGCCGGCGCCGCCGGTGGCCAGCAGCGTGGTCTTGGCCTCGAGGATGTAGACGTCGCCGGTCTCCATCTCGAGCGCGGTGACGCCCAGCACGTCGCCGTCGGCGTCGCGGATCAGGTCCAGCGCCATCCACTCGACGAAGAAGTTGGTGCGCGCGGCCACGTTGCGCTGGTACAGCGTGTGCAGCATCGCGTGGCCGGTGCGGTCGGCCGCGGCGCAGGCGCGCTGCACCGGCTTTTCGCCGTAGTTGGCGGTGTGGCCACCGAACGGGCGCTGGTAGATGGTGCCGTCCGGGTTGCGGTCGAACGGCATGCCGAAGTGCTCGAGCTCGTAGACGACCTTGGTCGCCTCGCGGCACATGAACTCGATGGCGTCCTGGTCACCGAGCCAGTCGGAGCCCTTGATGGTGTCGTAGAAGTGGTAGTGCCAGTTGTCCTCGGACATGTTGCCCAGGCTGGCACCGATGCCGCCCTGCGCGGCCACGGTGTGCGAACGGGTCGGGAAGACCTTGGACAGCACGGCCACGTTGAGGCCGGCGAGCGACAGCTGCAGCGACGCGCGCATGCCGGAGCCGCCGGCACCGACGATGACGACGTCGAACTTGCGACGGGGGAGATTGGCCAGTGCCATGATGTTTACAGCCTCCAGAGCACCTGGACCGCCCAGCCGGCGCAGCCCACGAGCCAGACGATGGTGGCCACCTGCATCACCAGGCGCAGGCCAGCCGACTTGACGTAGTCCATCCAGATGTCGCGCGTGCCGACCCAGGCATGCCAGGCCAGCGCAATGATCACGGTGAAGGTCAGCACCTTCATCCACTGGGCCGAGAAGATGCCGGCCCACTTGTCGTAACCCATCGGGCCGGGCATCAGCACCTGCACGATCACGACCAGCGTGAACAGCGCCATCAGGCCCGCCGTGGCGCGCTGCACCAGCCAGTCGCGCAGGCCATAGTGCGCACCGCTGACGATGCGCTTGGATCCGTAGTTGACAGCCATCGTGGTGATCCTCAGAACAGGCCGAACAGCTTGGCGCCCAGCACCACGGTCAGCACGATCGACAGCGCGAGGGTCGTCACCGCCGACTGGTGGCCGAACGCCTTGGTGACGCTGTGCGTGGCGTCCATGTACAGGTGGCGCACGCCGGCGATGAAGTGGTGCAGGTAGGCCCAGATCAGCGCCAGGGCCACGATCTTGACGAACCAGCCGGGGAACACGCCGAGCCCGGACGAAAAGGCGCTGGCGAAGACGTCATAACTCACTTCGGAACTGACGCTGGTGTCGAACATCCAGATCACGAACGGCAGCAGCACCAGCATCAGCGCACCGCTGGCACGGTGCAGGATGGACACCACGCCCGCCAGCGGCAGGCGGTACTGCAGCGCGTCGGTCAGACGCATGGGGCCCGGGCGATTGGCGGGGGCGACTCTCGTTGAGGACTCGGCCATGTTGTTTTGGGGGTTGTCCGGATGTGAAACCAACTGAGTTTATTGCAACGCCGCAGGCTTACGCGGTGCTTGGCAGGCCGTGCGAGCCTTCGGCGCGGGCGATCAGGTGAGCACGTTGCGGTAGTGATGGGCCTCGGTGCGATAGAGCCCGCGGCGCAGTTCCACCGGCTTGTCGCCATAGGTGTAGGACAGGCGCTCGACGGACAGCAGCGGCGTGCCTTCGGGCACCGCCAGTGCCTGCGCACCGTCGCCGGTGGCCGGCACGGCGCGGATCTTCTCGTCGGCGCGCGACATGTGCACGCCGTACTCGGCTTCGAAGTAGGCGTACATCGGCCCGCGGTTGGCGGCGAGGCGTTCGGCGCTCAGGCCCTTGAACGGGGCCGCCGGCAGCCAGATCTCGTCCAGCACCACAGGCTGCTCGCCCTGCAGCAGCAGACGGCGGATGAGCACCACGCTCTCGCCAGCCTTCAGATCCAGCGCCCGCGCCACGTCGGCCGGCGCGCGCAGGCGACGGCACTCCAGCAGGCGACGACGCAGCGCGGTGGCGTCGGCATCGTCGGGCTGCAGGCGAAGGAAGCGGTACTGCGTGCGCTCCTCGGCGTGCGTGGCCACGAAGGTGCCCTTGCCCTGGCGGCGCACGACGAGGTTGTCGGCCGCGAGTTCGTCGATGGCCTTGCGCACCGTGCCCTGGCTGACCTTGAAGCGCGCCGCGAGCTCCATCTCGCTGGGGATGGCCTCGCCCGGCCGCCACTCGCCGCCCTGCAGGCTGCGCAGCAGCAGGCCCTTGATCTGCTGGTACAGCGGGCTGAACGACGGCGTCGGCTCGGCACCGACGACGCGCGTGGCGAGGTCGGTCATGGGCGGGGCGCCGGGACACGGGACATGCCGTTATTGTGCCTGCATGTCTTGCATAAGACATAAGAGTGGCGTCAGCCGCCGGCGTAGAATTGCGGGTTTGCCCCATCCTCCACCCCGGTCGCTGGCCGGACCTTTGATCCAGGAGTTCTCCATGAGCAAGAAGCCCGTCCGCGTGGCCGTCACCGGTGCCGCCGGCCAGATCGGTTACGCCCTGCTGTTCCGCATCGCCTCCGGCGAAATGCTCGGCAAGGACCAGCCGGTGATCCTGCAGCTGCTGGAGATCCCGGACGAGAAGGCCCAGAAGGCGCTCAAGGGCGTGATGATGGAACTGGAGGACTGCGCCTTCCCGCTGCTGGCCGGCATGGAAGCCCATGGCGACCCGATGACCGGCTTCAAGGACACCGACTACGCCCTGCTCGTCGGCGCCCGCCCGCGCGGCCCCGGCATGGAGCGTGCCGACCTGCTGGCCGCCAACGCGCAGATCTTCACCGCCCAGGGCAAGGCGCTCAACGCCGTGGCCAGCCGTGACGTGAAGGTGCTGGTCGTGGGCAACCCGGCCAACACCAACGCCTACATCGCGATGAAGAGCGCGCCGGACCTCAAGCGCGAGAACTTCACCGCCATGCTGCGCCTGGACCACAACCGCGCCGCAAGCCAGATCGCTGCCAAGACCGGCAAGCCGGTGGCCAGCATCCGCAAGCTGGCCGTGTGGGGCAACCACAGCCCGACCATGTACGCCGACTACCGCTTCGCTACCATCGACGGCGCGTCGGTCAAGGACATGATCAACGACCAGGTCTGGAACAAGGACGTGTTCCTGCCCACCGTGGGCAAGCGCGGCGCGGCCATCATCGAGGCCCGCGGCCTGAGCTCGGCGGCCAGCGCCGCCAATGCCGCCATCGACCACATGCGCGACTGGGCCCTGGGCACCAACGGCGAATGGGTCACCATGGGCGTGCCCAGCAACGGCGAATACGGCATCCCCAAGGACGTGATGTTCGGCTTCCCGGTCACCACCGAAGGCGGCCAGTACAAGATCGTCGAGGGCCTGCCGATCGACGAGTTCAGCCAGGCCTGCATCGACAAGACCCTGGCCGAGCTGACGGGCGAGCAGGACGGCGTGAAGCACCTGCTGTAACGCGCTGCGCATCCGATGCCCACGCCGGACTCGTGCCGGCGTTTTGCTGGAGACGCCGGACTCGTGCCGGCGTTGTCGCTTGTGGCATCGGAAGTGCCATTGCGGCGGGCTGGCACAGGCCATTGCCATTCATCGGCAGGCACGGCGGCCCAGCGACGCCAGCCGCGGGCCCGTCGCCTGCCTGCAGACGAAAACACCGTCGCTACGGCCCACTGGCCTCGTCATCCACCCGCCGACGAGGTCACCATGTCACGCCCTGCTCTCCGCATCCTCACCGCCACCGTGGTGGCCCTGGCTGTTTCGCCCCTGGCCGTCCTGCCCCTGGCCGCGCAGGCCGCCGAACCGATGCAGGTGGAGATCACCACCCCCCGCGTCGCCTTGCCGGACTCGGCCACGTTCAGCGCGATGACTGGCGACTTCGCCCTCGGCGATGGCCGCACGCTGCGCGTGATGCGCCCCGGCCTGCACCTGATGGTGGCCTTCGACGGTGGCTGGGCGCGCACCGTGGAGCCGGTGGGCGAGCACCGCTTCGCCAGCCCGGACGGCCGTCTGGAGGTCGCTTTCGACCCGGGCCTGGACAGTCTGCGCGTGATCGAGAACCGCCGCGTCACGGTGGCCGTGCGGGGCGCCGACACGACGTTGCGCTGACACGCCGGACGGCGGCGCTTTGGCGCTACCCTCGGGGCTCTGGAGGCCCCGAGTCATGACCACGCCCGCCCTGCACCCGCGTCAGGCCCTGTTCGATCCTGGCGAGCCGTCCGCGCCCGCCCTGCCCGTCTGCGACCACTACGCCGGCGTCGAGGAACGCATGCGCAAGAGCCTGCAGTTGCAGGCCCGGCTCGGCCCGGTGTTCGACGTCACGCTGGACAACGAGGACGGTGCGCCAGTGGGTGCCGAGGTGGAGCATGCGCGCCTGATCGCCACGCTGCTGGAGAGCGCCGACAACCGCTTCGGCCGTGTCGGCGTGCGCGTGCTGCCGCTGGGCCACCCGCGCTTCGCGGAGGTGCTGCGCACCGTGCTGCGCGCCGGCAAGCCACCGGCCTACCTGATGCTGCCCAAGCCCGGAGGCGTGGAGGACGTGGAGCGCGCCATCCATGCCATCGACGCCGCCGGCGGCCACGGCATCCCGCTGCATGCGTTGGTGGAGACGCATGGCGCGCTGCGCGAGGTGATGGCCATCGCCGCCGTGCCGCGCATCGAGTCGCTGTCCTTCGGCCTGATGGACTTCGTCTCGGCACACCGTGGCGCGGTGCCGCTGTCCGCGATGGGCGTGCCCGGGCAATTCGAACACCCGCTGGTCGTGCGCGCCAAGCTGGAGATCGCCGCCGCCTGCCATGCGCACGGCAAGGTGCCATCGCACTGCGTGGTCACCGAGTTCAAGCACGCCGCCGCGCTGCAGGCCGCCGCCACGCGGGCCGCGCGCGAATTCGGTTACACCCGCATGTGGAGCATTCACCCGTCACAGGTCGAAACCATCGTCGAGGCCTTCTCGCCGACCACGGCGGAGGTGGACCTGGCGGTGGAGATCCTGCTCGCGGCGCAGAGTGCGCAGTGGGCCCCCATCCGCCACCGTGACGTGCTTCACGACCGGGCCAGCTACCGCTACTTCTGGCACCTGCTGGAACGCGCGCACCGCACCTCCACGGCCGACGGGCCGCAGCTGCCGGCGGCCGTGCGCGAGACCTTCTTCGCCGACGCACCGCACGCCTAGCCGGCGTTGCAGCTTGCCACCGGTTGCAGTCGCGAACGCCCGGACACCCGGGCCGCCGCGAGTATCGGCTCCGCATCAACCTCGGAGACCTGCATGCACCGCTTCCTGATCCCCCTGGCCGCGCTGTCGCTGACCAGCCTCGCCCCCGCCGGCGCCGGCGCCGAAGGTCTGAGCGCCGAACAGCTGGCCGCCGCGCAACAGGTCTACGTCGGCACGGCCGAATGCGAGATGAAGCAGAGCGTGCACCTGCGCGCGCTGGATGGCCGGCCCGGTCACTTCGAGCTGCAGCACAAGAAGGCCCGCTACACGCTGACGCCGGAGCCCACCAGCACCGGCGCCATCCGCCTGGAAGACCGCAAGGCCGGCATCGTCTGGCTGCAGATCCCGGCCAAGTCGATGCTGCTCAACGCCAAGATGGGCCGGCGCGAGGTGGACAACTGCCTGCACGCCGAGCAGCGCGCCGAAGCGGGCACGCCGGCCGCGTCGATCGGCATCGCGCAGCGCTGACCCGCAACCGCGGGGCCGCGCTGTGCGCGCCGGCGCGCGGCTGAGACGGTGCAGAGACGCGGACGGGCCACGATGGCGACCGTCATCGGCCCGCACGTCTGCACCCATGTTCCTGCGCCCACGTCGAACCCTTGCCACCGCGGCACTCGCCCTTGCCCTGACCGCCTGTGGCGGCGGCGGTGCAGACGACAACCCCACCCAGCCAGTCCTGCGTGACACCCGGGTGTTGTCTGCCGCCGGAGGCACGTTGGTGGTCGACGGCGCGTCGCTGACGCTGCCGGCCGATGCGCTGCAGGCCGACACCGAGCTGACCCTGGAACAGCTGCCGGCCGACCCTGCCGCCGGCGAACTGCTGCACCTGCGCCTGAGCCCCGCCGGCCGGCGTCTGGCGGCCACCGCCGAACTGGCGGTGGACCTGCCCGCCGCCCCTGCCGACACCCAGGCCTTCTGGGACGTGGGCGGCGACCTGGTCCTGGCCCCATCCACCCGCAGCGGCGACCGCTTCACGCTGCGCCTGGACAGCCTGGGTGTCGATGGGGACGGACGCCGGCTCGACCCTGCGGCCGCCAAACCATCGGGGCGTCGCCACGCGCTTGCCGCCGCCAGCCCGGCCGGTGGCGATCTGAAGCTGCAGGTGCAGGACTGCCAGGCCAAGGCACGCGCGCTCACCCGCCGGCTGGCCGACATGCTGCAGCGCGACGCCATCGACGAGGCGCAGCTGCTTTCGGATGCTCTGGTGGATCTGGTGCAGCAATGCCAGGCGCTGGAAGTTCAGCAGGCCCAGGCCGAGGCCTGCACGCAGCAGGCGGCTGCCGTGGCGGCCATCCAGCAGTCCGCCCCGCCCACGCTGGCCGAACTGGACAAGCGCGTGCGCGACCTGCTGGGCACCACCGACGCGGTGCGCAAGGTGCTGGCCTCGTGCCCGGTCGTGCCCGAGGTCGACACCCTGCTGCGCGCGAGCATCGAGCAGTACACCCGCGTGCTGAAGGCCGACCTGGACGCCGGCCGGCTCGAAGGAGCAGCCGGGGCACGAGAGCTAAGCCGCCTGTTCGCCGTGGACGCCGACTGCCAGCTGCTGGGCCTGGACGACGCCTGCACGGTGCTCAGGACCGAGGTCTTTCCCGAGGTGCTCAACGGCATGCGCGTCGACGCCTTTGCCGAGTGCCGCGAGCGCGGCAGTTCGCTGCCGGTGTCGCAGCTGATCGACCTGGGGGTGTTCACCGGCCGCGAGGGCAAGTTCCTCGACTTCGCGCGCTACACGACGGCCGATCTGGAACTAGACGCGGCCATGTGTACGGCGCCCGAACTCCAGGTGCGCGTGTTCGGCAGCGACGACGCCCTGGACGACCGTCCCGACCTCGACACGCGCATCGTGGCCCTGGGCGCGCTGGGGCAATACACGCAGCGCGGCGAGGTGCGACCGCCACGGGCTGGCCGGATCGTGCTGTCCGGCCCGATCAAGGTGTCGCGCTGCCCGGATGGCAACGCGCTCGGGGCGGACCTGGTGGTGCGCCTCGCGACGAATGACGGTACCGGCGCCGTGCTGGCGCGCCGTCCGCACGATGGCACGCGATTCACGCTCGACAGCGCGCCCATCGACCTGTCCCTGCCGCAGATCCTGGCCACCGCGGGCCAGGACCCGGCCAGCACCACGGGCGTGTCGCTGACCCTGACCCAGGAAGGCGGCGCGTGCACCTCGTTGCTGGACGAGGACAAGGTGGTGTTGACGTCGCCCGTACGCCTGTTCCAACTGGATTTGGTGTTCGGTCTCGCCGAGTCCTGGCGTGGCACGGTCACGCTGGAGACGCAGTTCTCAGAACAGCTGCGATCGAGCTATGGCCTGACATTCCTGACCGAGGAGGAAAGCGTCTGCGGCACCTCATGCGGCAGCATCGTCTCAAGCCACTCGGTGAGCGCGGCCTGGGTCATTCCGGTCGAGATGGTGGCTGACCTGGCCGCGGGCACCACGAGGTCTCTCGTGCCCAGCGGACAGCCCACGCTCAGCGGCAGTTGGTCTGGGCAGACTCTGGCCACCCAGCTGTTCGAGCAGGCCGACGGTTGCACCCGATCCCGCAGCCTGGAGGAAGGCTACGGGGCCAGCCCACTCGACGCCGTGTTGCCGACGCTGACCCTGCAGCGCGGCACGGACGACAGCCTCCGCCTAGCGGTCGCCGGCGACGGCAGCATGCGTTTCAGCGGTCCGCAGTCGTCACGCCTCCAAGGCGCAGTGACCTGCCGAACATCCATCACCAACGACCCGCCAGTGAGCACCAACGTCACCGTGATCGGGAATCTGGCCACGCCCGCCATCGCCGCCACGCGCAGCGCAGCCGCGGCAGCCGATGCGGTCTGGGAGGGTGAGGTCGTACTCGGCGGCAACGCCACCAGCTGCGGGGCGGCCGCTGGCACAGACAGCTCCCTGGTGGGCGAGGTGTTCAATCCCGGCGACAACGAGGTGTCGGTGGAGGACCAAGCGTGCCCGCAGTCGACTCGCCTGCGCTGGCGGCTGGAGCGCCAACGTTGATCTTGGCGGCAGCGTGCGGTTGGCCGCAGCCCGCCAGGTCTCATGACGTGTCGGACGTGGCCCGCCGTGCCAGCGCCTCGTCGAGCCGCTGCTTCAGCCCCGGGTACAGCGGTTCGTCGCGCAACCAGGGCTGCACGCGGGCCGCGTCCTCGGCCCGCCCGTGGTTGAGCACCGCCACCAGTGCGCCGGCCTGGACGGCATACATCTCGGTGCGCCCCACCGCCGCGAACACCGCGTCCACCGCCGCCCCCAGCGCGGCGTCGTCGCCGCACCGCCGCGCCGCGATCTCCAGCAGCTTGCCGCTGGCGGCGCACGCAGCCGAAGCGTTGTCGCCGGCCAGCACGCGCCGGTACAGGCGCTCGGCCTCGTCGATCCGGCCCACGGCCAGCAGGCTGTAGGCGGTGTTGGACGCCAGCGGCGCGTTGAACACCTCGCCGCTGCCACCCAGCGCGCGCAGGCCCACCCGTGCTGCCTCGTCGTCGCGCCCCATCTCCCCCAGGCAGAAGACCAGGTTGCCGGCGGCCTCCAGTTCGGTGTAACGGGCGCCGATGCGGCGCGCGATGGCCAGCGCCTCTTCGTGTAGCGGCCGCGCGTCGGGATGCCGCCCGGCCAGGTCAAGCGCCACACCCTGGCTGGTCAGCGCGCCGGCCAGATCGGCCCCGGGCGGCTGGCGGCGCAGCCACTGCACGTAGCGTGCGGTGGCCTCGGCACAGGCCTCGGCATCGCCCTGGGCGTGGGCCAGCTTGGCGGCATCCAGCCACAGCGTGGGCAGATCGGAGTCGATGTCGCGGGCCTGGGTGAGATGGGCCGAAGCTTCGTCCAGCCGACCCCGCCACAGCGCGATCTCGAACAGTTCCACCAGCGCCGCCTGGCGCGTGGCCGGCATGGGCAGGGCCTGCAATGCGGCCTCGGCCGCACGCTGCGCGGCGTCCAGGTCCAGGCGCTGGCGGGCCAGGAAGGCCCGGGCGACATCGATGCGCGCCACGTCCAGGGCCGGCGCCGGGCACTCGCCCAGGCGTCGTGCCGCGTCGGCCAGCAGGCGTTCGCCGCTGTCGAGCAGGCCACGTTCCCCATCGCGCCGGGCCGCGGCCAGGGTGGCGTCGAGCCCCTGCGCCAGGTCGCCCGCCGCCCACCAGTGCATGGCCAGCACGTGGGGTGGCAGCACCGCAGCCAGGCGCGTGGCGATGCCGGCGTGCAGCAGCGCGCGCACGGGCTCCGGGCAGTCCTCCAGCAGCACCTGGCGCAGCAGGTCGTGCGCAAAACGCCGGCCGGCCAGCAGGCCTGCGGCCTGGGCCTGTGCCAGGCCTTCGGCGGCCGCCCATTCCGACAGGCCGGCCAGTTCGGCCAGCGACACCAGCGACTCCGCATCCCCGGCCACCGCCGCCACGCGCAGCACGCGCCGGGTGGCGTCGTCCACGCGCTGCAGGCGGCGGCGCACCAGGCTGGCCGCGCGCGGGGGCACGCTGGGGGCGGGGGCATCGGCCAGCGCCTCCAGGGCGCGGCCACCGTCGGCCGCCGTGTCGAGCCGGCCGTCCTCGTGCAGGCTGCGCAGGGTCTCCAGCGCAAAGAAGGGGTTGCCGCCGCTGCGTGCCGCCAGCCACGTGGCAAACCTCGGCAGGGGCCGGCCCGTGACCGCCTCCGCCAGCGTGGCCAGTGCGGTGACGGGCAAGGGCGACAAGGGCAGACGGTGCAGCCGGCCTTCGGCATCGACCGCCGACAGCCAGTCCTGCACCGCCAGGCTGGCGTCCGCCGGCCGCAGCGTGGCCCACCAGGCCCGCCCGGCACCGGCCGCGAACGCCTGGGCCAGCACGGCCACGCTGTCGGCATCCAGCCACTGCAGGTCGTCGATGACCACCGGCCCGGGCCAGCGCTGCAGCAGGCCCACCAGCGCGGCCTGCGGCCCGGGGGCCCGCCCGTCGGTGGCCTGCGTCCGTGGGCCTGGGGCCAGGGCCGGCAGCCACTGCCCCAGCGCGTGCCGCACGTCGGCGGGCAGGCCCAAGACCGCCACCGTGGCGGCGTGGGGAGCGAGCGCCGCCGCCAGGGCCTGCAGCGGTGCGGGCTGCAGCACGTCGCGGCCCGCGATCCACAGCACCTGCACGCCGCGCGGTCCGCTGCGCAGCGCGGCGTGGACCAGGGTCGTCTTGCCGAGACCCGGCTCGCCTTCCACCACCCAGAATCCGTGAGTGCCAGCCGTCAGGGCCAGCAGGGCCTCGTCGCGCGCGAGCATCGGCGGCGTCCGCAGGGCATCGGGCCAGTCCACGTCGGGTGCCGGCGCCGGACGCGGCATCGCCGGCGCCGGCGGGGCATCGGCGCCGCCCAGCGCATCGGCCAGGGCCACGGTCTGCGGCAGCGGCGGCAGGCCGAGTTCGCCCTGTGCGCGCTCGGCGTAGCGCCGGTACAGCGCGCGCGCCTCGGCCCGCTCGCCGGCCGCCGGCGCCACCCGCAACAAGGCCTGCACGGTGTCCTCGGCCAGCAGGTCATCGTCCAGCAGGCGGCGCAGCAACGCCCACGCAGCCACTGGTTGCCCCGCCGCCTCGAGCGCATCGGCGTGCGCACGGGCCGCGCGGCGCCAGGCGCCACGCAGACGGTCCCGTTCGGTGTCCAGCCAGTCCTCGAGTGTCGAAAAGCCTCGCAGGGCCTGGCCGGCCATCAGCGCTGCAGGCTGCAGTGCCACCGCCGCTGGCCAGTCGCCGGCATGGGCAGCCGCCATGAACTGCGCCACATCGCTGTCCAGCAACAGGCGCACGCGGGTGCGTTCGGCCACCAGGGCATCGCCCACGCCGGCCGCAGCCAGCAGCTGCCGGCTGCGGTGCAGCGTCACGCGCAGCTGGCGCTGTGCGTCGGCCGTGCCGACATCGGGCCAGAACAGGAGCGCCAGCCGATCCCGGGCAAGCCAGCCATCGGCCAGCGCCAGCACCGCCAGCAGCACCGCCGGCGCGGTGGCCGGCAGTGGCCGCTCGTCGCCATCGACAGACAGGCGCAGCGTTCCGAAGCAGTGAAGGTGGACGGGCACGGCGCCGCACTGTAGCGGCAGCCGCGCCGGGGACCGGCGCTGGCGGCGTCAGCGGCGCCGCTTGAGTGCACCGACGGCGGCCAGACCCGCCAGCATCAAGGCCCAGCTGCCCGGCTCGGGCACGGCAGCCGTGACCGTCCACTGGAAGTTGTCCAGCGCCGTGACGGAACTGCCGGGATTGCAGCCGCTGGAGCCGCTGCAGCTCGCGGCAAGGCCCCAACGGACGCCGAACTCGATGGGCGCCCCGCCGGCGCTCAGGTCCAGCGCAGCCCCCGGGGTCAGCGACACCCAGTTGTCCGTGGCGGTGAACGACCAGCGGGTCGGCGTGGCCATCACCGGCCCCACCGGCACATCGCTGCCGGCCACCGTGAAGATCACGCCGTCCTGGCGCAGGGCGGGCCGCACGAAGCCGGTGAGGCCATTCGAGAAGCTGCTGGACAGGCCGAGCAGATCGACGGCCACGTCGATCCGGTCCACCGCACCCTGCACGGCAGGGTCCCAGGCGGCCCCGGTGTAGACCAGCGCCAGCACGTTGGTGAAGCTGCCCGGCGCCGTGGTGCGGCCCAGCGACCACCGGACCTGCCATTCGGTGTCGCCGCTGCCGGCCACCGCGGCTGACACCGCGCTCGGCGGGCCGCCGTCCAGCAGCAGCAGGCTGTCCCAGCTGGCGGCGTCGGGGTCGACCACGTCGACCGTCAGCGTCGTCGCCCAGGCGGACGCGGTGCAGAACAGGGCGAGCGCGCCCATGGTCATCGATCGGGTGAGGGTCTTGCGCATGCTGGCGCTCCTGGGTCCAAGGGTTGGCATGGGGATGCTGTGCGGTGGCACCGACGGTTCAGGCACGGCGTTGGCGCCGACGCGCCACGGCGGCCAGCCCGGGGAGCCCCGCCAGCATCAGCGCCCAGGTGTGGGGCTCCGGCACCGGCGCGGTGGCGAAACCCCATTGCACGTGGTCCACCTCCTGCGCGCCACCGGCGCTGGTGATGGCGATGGCCGAGATGCCACCGGCGAACTGCACGCCGAAGAAGCGGTCCTCGGCCGTGGTCGAAGAGAAGGTGTTGTCGCCGACACGGCGCACGATGGACCCCAGGCTGTTGCCGCCGGCGTCGAAGGCACTGAAGGTCGCGTTCACCGGCCCGCCGTGGTCGGTCCAGACGAGGCCGAAGGCGGTGGGCAGCGGGCCGGTGCCGACGAAGTCGAAGCGCATCGCGCCGCCGAAGATCGAACGACCGCCGGCGCCGGAACCGTCGATGACACCATCGTCGCCATCCACGGAATCGGTGACGCCGCCCGGGGCGATGATGCTCAGGCCGGGGTTGGCGCGCAGCGAGGCATCGAGCACACCGTCCTCGAAGTTCTCCAGCACCGTGGGTGAACCGCCGGCGTAGAAGCCGGCCGGGATGTCCGCCTCCGACAGGTAGGGCGTGTCCGTGAAGACGAAGCTGACCTCGTCCGCGGCGGCGGGCGCGGCGGCCAGCGTAAGCGCGAGAACGGCAGCAGCGGCGGTCGGCTTGAGGTGGCGCATGGCAGGGTTCCGGTGAAACGTCCTGACCGGCATGCTGGTCAGCGGCCGTCTCCGCACCGTTTCAATGGCGCCGCCCGGACCCACGCGACACCCCCTCGACCCCGGGGGCGGGCCGCCCGTGGGTCAGCCCGCCAGCGCCGCGCGCTCCCGTTCGCTGCTCAGGCCGGCCTTGTCGAAGGCCTGCGCGGCCGGCGGCAGGCTGCGCCACCAGGCCAGCGTGTCGGCCACCGTCTGCGCCAGTGGCCGCGTGTGCAGGCCGGCGGCCAAGGCACGGCGGGCATCGGCGCGCATGAACCCCGCATGGTCGGCATCGTCGGGCAGGGCCAGCGGCAGGTCGCTCCAGGGCTGCAGGCCGCGGGCCTGCAGGGTGGCCATGTCGGTCCAGCGCAGGTCGGGCAGCACGCCGGCGGCGTCGGCGCAGGCCTGCAGCACCTGGCCCATCGTCAGCGTCGGGCCGACGGCGTTGTAGATGCCGTGCCGGTCGCCGTCGATCAGCTGCAGCATGAAGGCCGCCAGGTCGCGCGCGTCGATCACCTGCACCGGCGCGTCGGGGTGCCCGGGCGCGAGCACCGGCGCGCCATCGATCGCCCGCGCCAGACGCGCCGGCCAGTAGGTGAAGCGCTGCGTGGGGTCGTGCGGGCCGACGATGAGGCCGGGTCGCACGACGGTGACACGGGCATCGAAGGCATCGATCAGTGCCGCCTCGCACAGGGCCTTGAGCGCGCCATAGGTACGGCCGTCGACGACGTCGGCGTCCGGGTCGTCGATCGTGGCCAGCGGGTCGCCTTCGGTGTTGGCGGTGGCGGTCGAGGCATAGACCGACACCGACGAGACGAACACATAGCGCCCCACCCGGTCGCGCAGCGCGGCCGCCATTGCCGCCACTTCACGCGGCAGGTAGCCGCAGGTGTCGACCACCGCATCCCAGCGGCCGTGCGCCAGGGCGGACAGGTCCACGCGGCGGTCGCCGACCAGCGACTCGACACCGGCCGGCGCCGGCCCCGACTGCCCACGGTTGAACAGCGTGACCGCATCGCCCCGCGCCAGCGCGGCGTCCACCAGGTGGCGGCCGACGAAGCGTGTGCCGCCGATGACCAGCAGCCTCATGCCGGCACCGCCCTGCGTCGCGCCCCGGCCACGCGCCACCACAGGAAGCCGGCGATGGACAGGTTCAGCGCATTCCACACGATGCCGTTGACGAAGGCGGCGTGGTACGAGCCGGTGAGGTCGAACACCTTGCCCGACATCCAGCCGCCCAGCGCCATGCCCAGCAGCGTGGCCATCAGCACCGCGCCGGTCTTGGCGCCGGCCACGGCGGCCGGGAAGTGCTCGCGCACGATGATCGCGTAGCTGGGCACGATGCCGCCCTGGAACAGCCCGAAGAGCGCCGAGACCACGTAGAGCGACACCAGCGAATCGGCCGGCAGGAACATCAGCAGCGCCAGGCCCTGCAGCGCCGAGCCCAGCAGCAGCGTGCGCACGCCGCCGATACGGTCGCAGATGGCGCCGCTGAGCAGCCGGCTGGCGATGCCGCAGGCCAGCATCAGCGACAGCATCTCGGCGCCGCGCGCGGCGCCGAAGCCCAGGTCGCCACAGTAGGCCACGATGTGCACCTGCGGCATGGCCATGGCCACGCAGCAGGCCACGCCGGCGATGCACAGCAGCGTGAGCGCGGCATTCGGCGCCAGGCCGAAGGGGCGCGCGCCATCCCGTGCCATTGGCAACGCGATGCCGGCCGCGGCCAGGGCCGGCGGGCGCTCGCGCATCAGCGGCACCAGCAGCGCCAGGCCCACGCCACACACCAGGCCGAGCGCGGTGTAGGTGTCGCGCCAGCCGTGGTGCTCGATGCCCCATTGCACCAGCGGCGGCCAGATGGCGCCGGCCAGGTAGTTGCCGCTGGCGCAGATGGCCACCGCGATGCCGCGCCGCTTGACGAACCACAGCGCC
The DNA here is from genome assembly GCF_004016515.1 of Rubrivivax albus. Taxonomy (GTDB): domain Bacteria; phylum Pseudomonadota; class Gammaproteobacteria; order Burkholderiales; family Burkholderiaceae_C; genus Rubrivivax; species Rubrivivax albus. The sequence goes on along the minus strand of NZ_SACT01000004.1, from coordinate 147,952 downwards.
GTGTCGGCCACCAGCGGCGCGAAGGTGCAGGCGCTGCCGAAGGCGCCGAGCAGCACGCCGTGCACGAGGGCGAAGGTGGTGATGCCGCCGGTGTGTGCGGCGGCGGCGTAACCCAGCCCCAGGCCAGCCGCACCGATGGCCAGCACGGTGGCCACGCCGAAGCGGTCGGCCAGCCGGCCCATCAGCAGGCCGCCGACGCCGAAGCCCACCATCAGCAGCGTGTAGGGCAGCGACGCGTCGGCACGTGCGACACCGAACTCGGCCTGCGCCGCCGGCAGCACCACCGAGACCACGTACATCGCACTGCTGCCCAGCGTCATCGCCAGCAGCGTGGCCGCCAGGCGCCACCAGGCGTAGCGGCTGTCGGGAGCGTGGAGCGAGGCGCGGGCGGACGTCACCCGCCGATTGTGGCGGGCCGACTCAGGCCGGCAGGCGGTAGTTGTCCGGACCCATCAGGTCGATGCCGCACGCCAGCTGGCGCGCCCAGGCGATGAAGTCCGGGATCGCCTGACCCGCCAGCGGCGCACCGTGCTGCGGCACGATCATGCGGATGGGCAGCGGCTCGACCATGTCGGCCCACCAGCGCAGAACCTTGCCCGACACCATGTAGCGGCGGTGGAAGGCTTCCATCGACGGCTTGAGCGTGGCGAGGTCCGTCACCGGCTGCTGGGCCAACTGGCCCGACACCAGCGACACGCCCAGGTCGCCGGAGAACAGGATCCGGCTCACCGGATCCCAGAACTGGAAGTTGCCCTCGGCGTGCAGGAAGTGCGCCGGCAGGGCCAGCAGGTCGTGCCGGCCGACGCGGATGCGCTGGCCCTGGTCGGGAATGGGCACGATGCGGCCGCTGGTCTTGCCCGGCTTGCAGAAGTGGGGGATGAAGCGTTCCCACACCCGGGAGATGTAGATCTTCGCCTGCGTCGCGGTCGTCCAACGGTCGAGCGAGGCCACGATGTCGGGGTCGGCGTGCGAGGCGATGATGGCCGTCAGCTTGTTCGGCGGGAAATGCCGCGTCATGCCCAGGTAGAGCTCGCCGTAGGCCAGGTTGCCACCGGGGTCGATGACGGCGCCGGTGTCGCCGTCGACGATCAGGAACTGGTTGGACTGCACGGCGTCGCCGGCTTCGTCCGTCAGGTCGCTGAACATCAGCACCCGGTGGCCGTCTTCGTCGTACAGGGTCGTGGGCATGGGCGCGATTCTGGCCAGCACCTCACCCGCGCCAGTTGAGCGACGTCAAGCGCGGCGGCGAAGCCGGCGGCGCACGGCCATCACCGACAGCCAGGCGCCGGCCGCCACCAGCGCCCACGCCGCAACCGAAGCCACGCGCAGCAGCGTGTTGTTGAAGTCCTCGCCGCCGCCATAGTCCATGATGTGCAGGCGCCAGAAGAAGTCGTACCAGACCCAGGCTTCGTTGCGGATGGCGACGAACTCGCCGCCCTGCCCGTCCAGGTAGATCCGCGTGCGCAACTCGTCGCCCCAGCGCACGCGCCAGACGTCGCCACGGCCGCCGAGTTCGTCGACGATGCCCAGGCGCCGGGGCACACGCTCGACCCGTTCGACGGCCACCGGCTCGCCGAGCGACGGGGCCAGGGCGCGGGCGAACGCGCGCAGCTCGCCGACGTCGGGCGCCACCCACGCGGCACCGGACACCAGCCGGTACACCGGCTGCGCCTGCCCGGCCACGCGCACCCGCCAGGCGGTGCCGCGCGGCGTGGCCACCGCGGCGATGGCACTCACGCGGGCCGGGTCCAGGTCGTCCAGGCCAGGCGGCAGCGTGGTCAGCGTCAAGGCTGGGCGCTGCAGCACGTCCCCACCCTTGACCCAGGGCTCGAACGGCAGCCAGGCGAACAGCAGCCCGCCCGTCACCCAGGCCAGCACCTGCAGGCCGACGAGCCACCCGAGCCAGCGGTGCCAGCGCCAGGCGTGCGCGGTGAATGTCATACGCGGATGATGGCGTCAAAAGTCTGGCCGGCTACGGCCGCGTCGGCCGGGCGACGCTGTCGGCAGCGCTAGAAACGGTCAGGCCAACGGCGCTGGCGATGCCGGAAGCCGGGATCCTGCGCCCCCGCGACGTCGCAGTGGCGGCAGCGCGGCACCGACCGGCCGAGGGATCCTGGCCATGCACGGACGCAGCGCGCCGGTGCGCGGACTACCCCCATTCCGGGGGCAGGGTGGTGCTGCAGCGCCATCAGGATTGCCTTGGATCAATCCCCCCGGGGTATCCGACATGTAGCTTTGGACAAATTCATACCCGGTGTGGCGTCTGCGGTTGGCCACGGTGCCGGGCCGTCCTGTCCACGCAAGGAGAATCCAGCATGCCGTTGCCCTCGACCACATCCCCGCAGCGTGCCGCCCGCAGGCATCCCTGCCGGCGGGCCAGGGTGGCCGTCTGCGCAGCGCTGGCCACGCTGGGGGCCATGCCGGCCGGCGCGATCACCGTCGCCTGGGACCAGGCCGGCGGCGGCCACTGGGCCTTGGCCACCAATTGGTCGCCTGTGGGCGTGCCCGGCCCAGCCGACGACGTCTTCATCAGCATGGCGTCCGCCTCGCCCTACACCGTGCTGGTCAACCGCTACAACAACCAGGTGCAGTTCTCGGCCGGCAGCGTGAAGATCACGCAGCCCAATGCGACGCTGAGCGTGCAGTACACGTCCGGCGTGTCGGGCGCGGAACTGGCGGTCGCGGACACCCTGGCCGTCACCGCGGGCACGCTGCGGCTGGGCGGCGCCGGCGACAAGATGGCCTACGTGCACGCCGACAACGGCATGACCTTCGGTGTCGATGCCCTGGTGAGGACGCAGGGCAACGCGCGGCTGGGCGGCAGCATCGCCAACTCGGGCATGCTGGACATGAACGGCGGCGGCTACCTGGACGGCACCGGCACGCTGGAGAACCAGGGCCTGGTCACGCTGGGCGCCTTGGGCGCCAGCATCTACACCGCCATCGGCCACACCACGCTCAACGGCGGCACCTTCGAAGTGACGGCGCCGGTGGGCAACTACGGCCAGGTGGCGATCGGCGCCTTCACCAACCTGCACGGCGGCACGGTGCGCCTCCAGGGCACGACCAGGTTGAGGATGACCCAGTCCGGCCTGGTGAACCATGGCGTGGTCGAGCTGGCGGATGACCGTGCCACAGTCACCGTGGTTTCTGGCACATCGCGGCTGGTCAATGCGGCCGATGGCCTGATCGACCTGCAGGCGGGCAACGGCGGCGTGCGCACCATCAACACCACGCTGGAGAACGCCGGTGTGATGGAGGTGGCAGCCGACCTGCTGCTCAACGGTTACCAGGCGGCCCACGTGAACAGCGGGCGGATCCACCTGGCCAACGGCGCGACGGCGACGATCAGTGGCGTCAGCGGCACCAGCTTCACCAACACGGCCACCGGCCGCATCGACGGCCATGGCACGCTCGACCTGCGCGGCCTGCCAAGCTTCGTCGACCACGGCACGCTGGCGCCCGGGAACTCCTTCGGCCGGATCGACATCCTTGGCAACTACCACCAGGCGGCCGACGGCGTGCTGGACTTCGAGATCGGCGCCGACGGGCAGGACCAGATCGTCGTCGACGGCGGCACTGCGCTGTTCGAAGGCACGCTGCGCATCCGCTTCGTCGACGGTTTCGCGCCGTCGCAGGGCGACACCTTCGAGCTGATCTCGGGCGCCGTCACGGCCAGCTTCAGCCAGCTGGAGGTGCTGGGCCTGGCGCCAGGCTACGACTTCGACCTCGGCGGCGATGGTGGGCTGGTGCTGGTGGCCATCGAGGTGCCACCGGTGCCGGAACCGGGGCAGTTGGCCCTGTTGCTGGCGGGACTGGCCGTGGTCGGCTGGCAGACACGACACCGGGGCTTCGCGGGCACGCCGGACTGAGGACGGACGAGAGCTACCCTCTGCCGCCCTCGTGCTGTTCAGCCCGGGTAGAGCCCGCGCCCCTGCGCCATCAGCCGCACCAGCCCGAACAGGGCATCCAGGTTCGGTGTGGACACGCCCACGCGCGCGGCGATCTCGCGCACGGCGGCCACGATGCCGTCGAGCTCCAGGCTGCGCCCGGCCTCCACGTCCTGCAGCATCGAGGTCTTGAAGGCACCGAGCTTGCGCGTCACCGCGTGGCGGTCCTCCGGGCTCTGGTCGATGGCGCAGCCGATGCGTGCGCCGACCGCCGCCACCTCCACCATCACGGCGGAACAGAAGGCACGCACCAGCGGGTCGTCGAGGATGCGGTCAGCCGTGGCGCCGGTGAGCGCCGAGATCGGATTGAACGTGACGTTGCCCCAGAGCTTGTACCAGAGCGCACGGTGGATGGCCGGCTCGGCCGTGACCTCGAAGCCGGCACGGGCCAGCAGTTCGACCACACGGCCCAGGCGCGCGCTCTTCGAACCATCGGGTTCGCCGACGATCAGGCCCCAGCCCATGCGGTGCTGCACATGGCCCGGCGCCGTGGTGCCGGCGGCGATGTGCACCACGCAGCCCAGCACCTGCGCCGGGGGCAGCACGGGCGCGATCACGCCGCCCGGGTCCACGGTCTCCAGCGCCATGCCGGCAGCATCGCCCGGCAGGCCGCGGCCAAACCACCAGGGCACGCCGTTCATCGCCGGCAGGATCACGGTGTCGGGCCCCACCAACGGCGCCAGCTTCGGGGCCAGCGGCGCCAGCGCCTGGCCCTTGACGGCCACCACCAGCAGGTCGGCCGGGCCGAGCGCGGCCGCATCGTCGCTCGCCATCTGGACCTTCGCGTGCCAGTGCCGGCCGCCGCTGTCCATGCGCCAGCCGTGTTCGCGCAGCGCCTGCAGCGTGTCGCCTCTCGCGTAGGCGGCCACCGGCACACCGCCATCCAGCGCCAGCCGGGTGCCGATGCAGCCGCCGATGGCCCCGGCGCCGACGATCACCGTCCTCATCGACCCGTCCTCACGGCGCGATCTTGGCGAACGCGTCGTAGACGTTGTTCATCCAGAGCTTGAGACGCTGGCGCTCCATCAGCCCCAGGCTCGGGCCGTCGATGGCGCCCCCGTTGCGGGCCGCCCAGAAGCTGCTGTTGCGGGCGTCGATCTTCTGCACCACGGCATCGTGCAGCTTCTTCAGCTCCACCACGCGGGCGCCCAGACCCAGCGCACGCTCCAGCTCCCCGCTGCGCTCCAGGATGCCGAAGTCGTCGCCGCGCAGGTGGTTCTTCACCAGCACGTAACGCACCCGCTGGCCGAAGCGGTCGAGCAGGCGCTTGAGCAGGTCCACCGAGTCGCGCCCGGCATCCATCACGTGCCAGTAGTGCATGCCGATGCCCGACAGATCGGCCATGTCCAGCACGCCCGACTCGTCCATCCACTTCACCAGCGGCTCCTGCGTCTGCGCCGCCAGGTCCACCAGCACGCGGCGGCCCGGCTGCTCGATGGCCGTCTCGACGATGCGGTCGAGCGCCTCGTAGCTGTCGGTCAGCGCTGGCGACGAGTACTCGCCGTAGAAGCGCAGCAGCGACCCGTGCGAGCGATCGGTGTCGAACCCGACGAACGGGATCTCGTGGTCGATGAAGTACTGCGCCAGCAGGCGCGAGACCATCGACTTGCCGACACCACCCTTCTCGCCACCGATGAGGTGGATCTGCGAGCTGGTGGTGTTCTCGAGGGTGGGAACGTCGTCCATGCGCTGCGGTGCCGGGGTTGATTACGATCGACGCCGATTGTGCAACGCGAGCCCGCCATGGCCCAAGACACCCCGCCGCCGGTCCGCATCGCGATGTGGAGCGGCCCGCGCAACATCTCCACCGCGCTGATGCGTGCCTGGGAGAACCGCGGTGACTGCGCGGTCAGCGACGAGCCGCTGTACGCCCACTACCTGCAGGTCACGGGCCTGGACCACCCGGCCGCGGCCGAGGTCATCGCCGCCGGCGATACCGACATCGCCCGCGTCACCCGGGCCCTGACGGCCGGCCCGGTGCCCGGCAGCCAGCAGGTCTGGTACCAGAAGCACATGAGCCACCACCTGCTGCCCGGCATGGACACGGCCTGGGTGCACGCGCTGCACAACGTCTTCCTGATCCGTGACCCGGCCCTGGTGGTGGCCAGCTACGTGAAGAGCCGCGCACATTGCGAGCCGGCCGACATCGGGCTGCTGCAGCAGGCCGAACTGTTCGACCGCGTGGCCGACCGGCTGGGCCGCGCCCCGCTGGTGATCGACGGCGAACGGTTCCTGCAGGACCCGGCGCGCCACCTGCAGGCCCTCTGCGCCGATGCCCGGGTGCCGTACACCGACCGCATGCTCCAGTGGCCGGCCGGCCCTCGGGACAGCGACGGGGTCTGGGCCCCGCACTGGTACGCCGCCGTGTGGCGCAGCACCGGGTTCGAACCGTGGCGCCCCCGCACAGCAGCGCTGGACGCTGCCGGCCAGCGCGTGGCCGACGCCTGCCGCCCTGCCTACGAACGACTGCAGCAGCACGCCCTGAGATGAACGCCCTCTTCCCCGCCTTCGACAGCCATCGCATCGACACCGCTCCGGGCGTCCAGCTGTCCGCCCGCAGCGGCGGCGATGGCCCGCCGCTGCTGGTGCTGCACGGCCACCCGCAGACACACGCGATCTGGCACCGCGTGGCGCCCGCCCTGGCGAAGCACTTCACCCTCGTGCTGCCCGACCTGCGCGGCTACGGCGACAGCAGCAAGCCGCCCGGCGAACCGGATCACGCCAACTACGGCAAGCGAGCGATGGCCGCCGACCTGCTGGCGCTGATGCAGTCGCTCGGCCACACGCGCTTCGCCGTGCTGGCGCACGACCGCGGCGCGCGGGTGGCGCATCGGCTGGCCATGGACCACCCGCAGGCCGTCAACCGCATGACGCTGCTGGACATCGCGCCCACGCTGGCGATGTACGAGCAGACCGACGAGACCTTCGCCCGCGCCTACTGGCACTGGTTCTTCCTGATCCAGCGTGCACCGACGCCGGAGCGGCTGATCGAGGCCAGTCCGCGCGGCTGGATGCAGGCCACGATGGGCGTGCGCGGCGACCTCGCCGCCTTCGACCCACGTGCATTGGCCGAGTACGAGCGCTGCCTGTCCCAGCCCGGCGCGGCCCACGCCATCTGCGAGGACTACCGCGCCGCCGCCACGATCGACCTGGAACACGACCGCGCCGACCGCGACGCCGGCCGGCGGCTGCCCATGCCGCTGCAGGTGCTGTGGGGCGAGCGCGGCATCATCGCGCGCTGCTTCGACGCGCTGGCCGAGTGGCGGCGTGTGGCCGACGACGTGCGCGGCGGCACCCTGCCCTGCGGCCACTACATCCCGGAAGAAGCCCCGCAGCCACTGCTCGACGCCGCGCTGCCGTTTCTGACTGCCAGCGCCTGAGGCCGATCAGGGCGCGATCGACTCCGCGTAGTCCATCAGTTCGCCCAGCAGCGCCTGGCCGTCGTCGTCGGCCGTCTCGGCCAGGGTATCGAGCTTCTCCTGCCAGGGGCCGATCACCTCGCCGAAGCGGTCAGCGCAGTGGGCCGCCCAGCGTTCACGGCCCGCGTCGCCCAGCGTGTCGGGGAAGTTGCGTGCGCGATAGCGGAAGAACAACTCGTCCAGCCGCGGGTCGTCGAAGGCCGGCTGGCGTTCGGCCAGTTCGCGGGGCGACAGCCGACGCAGGCGCTGCAGCAGCGCGCGGTCGGCGTTGCCGACGAAGCCGCCGTAGAGGTCCTCGTCGACGTCGCGCACGGCCCCGTCGTCGGGCCGCTGGAACAGTTCGGCCCACATGCCGTCCATCAGGCCGCCCAGCGCGGCGGCACGCTCGGCGTGGCGCAGCGCCTGGTCGACGTCGATCTGCCAGCGCTGCACCGCCGTGCCCAATGCCTTCAGGTTGCCGAAGACAACCGGGCTCTTGTTGACGTGGATGGTTTTGATGGACAGCCGCGTCACACCCTCGGGCAGGTCAGCGCTGCGCGTGAACATCCGCAGTCGCGCTTCCTCCAGCGTCAGCGACGCCAGGGCCTGCGGGTCCTCGGCCAGGTCCCACACGATGAGCTCGTTCTTGTTCGTCGGGTGCGGGGCCAACGGCCACACCACGGCCAGGCAGCCGCGCTCCACCGGGTACATGCCCGACAGGTGCACGAAGGGCCGCGCCTGGCCGATCTCGGCCCACACGGCGTGCTTGTCGCGCAGCTTCAGGCAGAAGTCCCACAGCCGCGGCTGCGCGGTCTTGACGGCGCGTGCCACGGCGATGGTGGCGCGCACGTCGGACAACGCATCGTGCGCCGCCTCGTGCGCCAGGCCGTTGGCGGCGGTCAGGTGCTCCAGCTTGAAGGACGCCCGGCCGTCGTCGTGGGTCGGCCACCGCAGGCCGTCGGGCCGCAGCGACCAGGCCGCGCGCACCACGTCCAGCAGATCCCAGCGGCTGCAGCCGTTCTGCCACTCGCGTGCATACGGGTCGGCCAGGTTGCGCCACAGCATGAAGCGCGTGACCTCGTCGTCGAAGCGGATGCTGTTGTAGCCCACGCCGCAGGTGCCAGGGCGGGCCAGTTCGGCCTCTATGGCGGCGGCGAAGGCCTGTTCCGGCACGCCACGCTCCAGGCAGGTCTGCGGCGTGATGCCGGTGAGCAGGCAGGCCTCCGGGTCGGGCAGGAAGTCCGGGGCCGGGGCGCAGTACTGCAGCAGCGGCTCGCCGACCTCGTTCAGGTCGGCGTCGGTACGCACGCCGGCGAACTGCGCCGGCCGGTCGCGCCGCGGGTCGCGGCCGAAGGTCTCGTAGTCGTGCCAGTAGAAGCTGAAGTCAGCGCTCATCCTCGCCACGATAGCCGATGCCCTGCAACTCGGCGACGCGTTCGGCCGCAAGGTCCAGCACGGTGCGGCGCACGGCGGCGAGCACCGGGTCGTCGTGCTGCGCCTCGCGTGTCCAGAGGTAGATGTCGCGTGAGCGCGGTGCGGCATCGGTCTGCAGTTCGACCACGGGGAAGAAGCCGCGCATCAGCAGCACCGGGGCGCGTGGCAGCACCGCCAGGTGGCGGCCCTGCATCAGCAGCCGCAACAGCACCATCGCATCGCCCCGCGCGCTGATCTCGGCACGGGCCGCGCTCAGGCCGACCTCGTTCAACATGGAGAACACGCCCTTGTCGAAAGGCGAAGCCTCGCCCAGGGTCAGCCAGCGCAGCCCATCGTCGTCCGCTGCCGTGAGCCGGCCTCGCTGGGCCAGCGGATGACCTGGCCCGCAGAAGACCCCCAGGCGGTCGGCGACCAGCCGTTCGCGCGCGATGCCCTGCGGTGGACGGTCCAGCCAGGTCGGGGCGATCGCCAGGTCGTGCAGGCCGTCCACCAGCTGTTCCACCAGCAGGTGTGTCCGGTCACACTGCAGGGTCAGCCCCAGGTCCGGCTGCTGCTGCAGCAGGCGTTCGGCCAGGCCGTCCAGCAGCGCCGCGCCGATGATCGGCCCCGAGCCGATGCGAACGTGGTTGCGCATGCCCAGCCGGTGTCGCGCGCTGGCGGCACGCGCGTCGGCGATGCGGCGCTGGATGTCGCGACCCTCGCGCGCCAGCAGTTCACCTAGCGGCGTGCTGCGCACCCCGAGCCGGCTGCGCTCGAACAGGCGGCCGCCGGCCTGCATCTCCAGCGTGCGCATGTTGTGCGTGAGCGTGGGCTGCGTCAGGTGCAGCACCTGGCTGGCGCGCGTGATCGAGCCCCGCTCGAGGATGGTGGCGAGCTGCACCAGGTGGCGAGGATCCATCGAAAAACCTTTGTCGTCGACCGATCGAATCAATTTTACGGATGGCACTCGGGGCCCTACGCTCGGGTCACCGTCGGCTCGATCCGGCGGACTGCCCACCGACAGGAGACAACCGATGACCGATTCCCCCCGTTCACCGCGCCGCGCATGGCGCCACCTGGCACTGGCGCTCGTGGCCTGCAGCGCCCTGGGCGCGCAGGCGCAGAAGGTGTCGATGGAGACCACCGCGGCCAACAGCGTCGTCGGCCTGATGCCGCAGAGCATGGCCCCGCTGTGGGCCAAGGCCGGCGTCGACGTCGAACTCGCCATGGGGCAGACGCTGACCAAGTCGCAGCTCAAGATCGGCCAGGGCACGCTCGACGCGTCGGTGATCCCGCTGCCGGCCTACGTCAGCCTTGTGGCCGGCACCGGCCCGTACGCGCAGATGGGTGACAAGGCCAAGGCGCTGGCCGACAACGTGCGTTCGCTGTGGGCCTTCTCGGCCAGCACCTGGCACGTCATCACCTGGGCCGACGGCAAGGTGCAGAACTGGTCGGACCTGAAGGGCAAGCGCGTCTACATCGGCCCGCCGGCGGGGGCGGCCAACGCGCAGATCCGCGGCCTGATCAAGGCCGCGTCGGGCCTCGAGGAAGGCAAGGACTACGAGGGCATCAAGGCGCCCTGGGGCGTGGCCACGGCCGGCTTCCAGGACGGCCAGTACGACGTCTACGTGGGCGCGTTCTCGCTCGGTTCGCAGGCGCTGGTGGAACTGTCGCTGTCGCGCAAGATCCGCCTGCTGGGCCTGGCGAACAAGGAGGCGCCGCCGGCGGCGCTGGGCATGCAGGTCAACACCATTCCGCCCGGCACCTACCCCGGCATGGTCAACACCGAGCCCGTCACCACCTGGCAGACGCTGATGATGATGGCGGTGCGCAAGGACCTGTCGGACGACCTGGCGTACAAGCTGACCAAGACCTACTTCGAGAGCCTGACCGCACTCAAGGCCGGCAACGCGTCGCTGGCGGTGCTGAGCGCCGACGACGCGCTCAGCGGCCTGGTGGCGCCGTTGCACCCGGGCGCACTGAAGTACTACCAGGAGGTGGGCCGCGCGGTGCCCGCCGCTCTGGTCGCCCGCTAGGCCACACCGCACCCCTGGCGGCCATGCGCCGGGCTGCGCGTGCAGCCGGGCGCGTCCTGCGTCCTGGCCCCTTGAGGAGACCAATGGATGAGTGCCCCCGCGACGCCCGCCTCGTGGCGTGACCGCCTGTCGACCGCGCTGGCGCTGGCCGTCACCGTCTACGGCATGGCCAACGTGATGCCGGCCATCGGCAGCTTCCGTCTCGGGCCGTTCCCGATGGAGATGTTCCGAGCCAGCTTCATCACGCTGTGCGCGTGGGTGGTGGCGATCTCGCTCAAGGACCCTGCGCAGCGGCCGGCACGCGGATGGCTGTGGGTCGCCGGCCTCGTCGGCGCCGCCGTGCTCAGCGCGGCGGCCTGGTCGTACTACGGCGTGGCCATCGCGATGGACGACGCGATGATCCTGTTCGGCCCCAGGGAAGCCGCCATCGCGGTGGCCGCGGCCGCGGCCTCCCTTTTCTTCTGCTGGCGCATCTGGGGCGCGCCGGTGGCGCTGCTGGGTGCGCTGGGCATCGGCTACCTGGTCACCGGCCCGTGGTGGCCCGGCTTCCTGCAGACCGCCGGTGGCGACCTGAACGAACTGCTGGCGCAGAACCTGTGGTTCAGCCTGGACACCGGCATCCTGGGCGGCACCTTCGCCATCGTCATCACCACGGTGTTCCCGTTCATCATCCTGGGCGCCCTGCTCGAAGGCGCGGGGGCGGGCGAGTCGATGATCCGCATCGCGTTCTCGATGATGCGCCGCACCGCCGGCGGCCCGGCGCACGCCGCAGTGCTGTCGTCGGCGCTGTTCGGCTCGGTCTCGGGCAGCGCGGTGGCCAACGTGGTCGGCACGGGGGTGGTCACGATCCCGATGATCCGCAAGCGCGGCTTCTCGGCCAACTTCGCCGGTGGCGTGGAGGCCGCGGCCTCGTCCGGCGGGCAGATCATGCCGCCCATCATGGGCGCCGCGGCCCTGGTGATGGCCGACTACGTGGGTGTGAGCTACCTCACCGTCGTCGTCGCGGTGCTGCTGCCGGTGCTGGCCTACTACGTCAGCCTGTTCGCGGTGATCGTGTTCGAATCGCGCCGGCTCGGCATCCGGCCCGACGCCTCCACCGCGACCGTGCCGCCGCCGACCCCGCAGGACTACCTGAACCTGCTGCTCGTCTTCGGCCCGCTGGCGCTCATCGTGGTGCTGCTGGTCATCGGCCTGTCGGCCGCGGGCGCGTCGATGGCGGCCATCGGCCTGCTGCTGCCGCTGAGCTTCATCAACCCGACGGTGCGGCGCCGCCCGCTGCTGCTGGTCAAGAGCCTGGCCAACGGCGGTGCCACCTTTGCCGGGCTGCTGATGGCCATTGCCGCGGTGGGCATCGTGATCTCGACGCTGGCCGCCACCGGCGTGCCGGTGAAGTTCGGCGTGCTGCTGAGCCAGGCGCTGGACCACTCGATGCTCATCGCACTGCTGGTGGTGGCCGGCGGCTGCATCGTGCTGGGCATGGGCATGCCCACGCTGCCGGCCTACGTGACGGTGGCGGCCATCGCGCTGCCGTCGATGAAGGCCTTCGGGCTGGAGCCGCTGACGGCCCACATGTTCGTGTTCTTCATCGCCGTGGCCTCGGCCATCACACCGCCGGTGGCCATTGCCGCCTATGCGGCCGCGGCCATCTCGGGCGGCCGGCCGATCGGCACCGCGGTAGAGGCATCGCGCATCGGCATCATGATCTTCGTGATCCCGTTCGCCTTCGCCTACAACCCGCTGATCCTGACCGTGCCGGCCGCCGGCGCCGTCTTCGCGTGGGGGCCTTACCTGTGGCTGGTGGCCAAGCTGCTGCTGGGCATCACCCTGCTGGGCAGCGCGCTGGTGCGCTTCGACCGGCGAGCGCTGGGCTGGCCGGCGACGCTGGGGCGAACAGCGGCCGCGGTGCTGCTGTTCGCGCCCGGCCACTACTCCGACCTGGCCGGTGGCGTGCTGGCCGCGCTGCTGCTGGGTACGCACCACCTCGGTCGGGGTGCCGGGCAATCCGTGTCGGCGGCCACGCCTGCCCGGGATCACTGAAGCCACCGAGACTCCGAGCGCGCCTCATGAAGCCCAACATCATCTTCATCGTCTCCGACGACCTCGGTTATGCCGACCTGGGCTGCTACGGCGGCCGGCAGGCGCCCTTCGGCGCCGTCTCGCCGCACATCGACGCACTGGCCGCCGGCGGGCTGCGCTTCGAGGAGGGCTACGCCAACTCCCCGGTGTGCTCGCCCACGCGCTTCGCGATGATCACGATGCGCTACCAGTACCGCCTGCGCGGCGCGCTGGAGGAGCCGATCAACAGCCGAAGCAAGGGCGACCCGCGGCTGGGCCTACCGCCGGAGATCCCCACCCTGCCATCGCGCCTGCGCGAGGCCGGCTACGCCACCGGCCTGGTCGGCAAGTGGCACCTGGGCTACCCGCCGCACTTCGGCCCGCTGCGCTCGGGCTACGACGAGTTCTTCGGCATCATGGCCGGTGGCGTCGACTACTTCACCCACTGCTCCAGCAAGGGCGACCACGACCTGTTCATCGGCGAGCAGGAACACCGCGAGGTCGGCTACCTGACCGACGTGTTCAGCCGCCGCGCAGTGGACTTCGTGCAACGGCATGCCGAAAGGGCCAGGGCCGGCACGCCCTTCTTCCTGAGCCTGCACTACACCGCGCCACACTGGCCCTGGGAGACGCGCGACGACGCGCATGTCGCGCCGGAGGTGGCGGCCAACCTGTTCCACCTGCACGGTGGCAACGTGCACAGCTACCGCCGCATGATCCACCACATGGACGAGGGCATCGGCTGGCTGGTGGACGCGCTGCGCCAGACCGGCCAGCTGGAGAACACCCTCATCGTCTTCACCAGCGACAACGGCGGCGAGCGCTTCAGCGACAACTGGCCGCTGGTGGGCGGCAAGATGGACCTCACCGAAGGCGGCATCCGCGTGCCGTGGATCGCGCATTGGCCCAAGGGCATCCCGGCCGGCGGCGTGACCGCGCAGCACTGCCTGACCATGGACTGGTCGGCCACCATGCTCGAACTCGGCGGCGGCTCACCGCACCCGGACTACCCGCTGGACGGCGTGTCGCTCGCGCGCGTGCTGGCCGACCCGGCCGACACCTTCGCACGGCCGATGCACTGGCGCATGAACCACCGCCAGCAGCGGGCCTACCGTGACGGTGACTGGAAGTACCTGAAGGTCGACGACCACGAGTACCTGTTCGACATCCGCAGCGATGCGCGCGAGCGCGCCAACCTGGCGCCGCGCGACCCCGATCGGCTGGCCGTGATGCGCGAGGCCTGGCTGGCCTGGGATGAGACCATGCCGACGATCCCGGACGACGCCAGCGTCAGCCTTGGCTACGGCCCGAAGGACATGCCGCAGCGCTGAGCCCAGCCACGCGGGTGCCACAATGCGCCCCTTGTTCCAGCCGTTGAATCACCCGTTGGCGCGCCGGTTGCTGCCCTTCCTGGCCTGGCGCCAGAGGCTCACGCGCGAGAACCTGAAGGCCGACCTCGGCGCCGGCCTGACCGGCGCGCTGATCCTGGTGCCGCAGGGCGTGGCCTTCGCCACCATTGCCGGGATGCCGCCGCAGTACGGCATGTACGCGGCGATGGTGCCGGTGATCATCGCCGCGCTGTGGGGGTCTTCCTGGCACCTGGTCTCGGGGCCGACCACGGCCATCTCCATCGTCGTCTTTGCCACGCTGAGCCCGCTGGCCGAGCCCGGCAGCGAACGCTTCGTGCAACTGGCACTGACGCTGGCCTTCCTGATGGGGCTGATCAACCTCGCGCTCGGCCTGATGCGGCTGGGCGCGCTGATGAACTTCGTCTCGCACACGGTGATCGTCGGCTTCACCACCGGGGCGGCGGTGCTGATCGCCGCCAGTCAGTTGAAAAACTTCTTCGGCCTGCCGATCCCGCGCGGCGCCAATCTCTTCGAGGCGCTGGAGATCCTGGTCGCGCAGGCCGCGTCGATCAACCCGTGGGTGACGGCGGTGGCGGTGTTCACGCTGGTCATCAGCGTCGTCGCCCGCAAACGCCTGCCGCGGGTGCCGCACATGATCACGGCGATGGTGGCCGGCAGCCTGCTGGCGGCGCTGCTGAACTGGATCTTCGGCGTCGAGCGCACCGGCATCGACAGCATCGGCGCGCTGCCCCGCGGGCTGCCGCCGCTGTCGGCGCCCGACCTGTCGATCCAGACTGTGCGCGAGGTGCTGCCGATCGCGATCGCGGTGGCCGTGCTGTCGCTGACCGAGGCGATGTCGATCGCCCGCGCGCTGGCCGCGCGTACCGAACAGCGGCTGGACGCCAACCAGGAATTCATCGGCCAGGGCCTGTCCAACATCGCCGGCGCCTTCTTCAGCGGCTACCCGTCCAGCGGCTCGTTCAACCGCAGCGGGCTGAACCTGGCCTCGGGTGGGCGCACGCCGATGGCGGCGGTGTTCTCGGCCATCGGCCTGCTGCTGATCCTGCAGTTCGTAGCGCCACTGGTGGCCTTCCTGCCGCTGCCGGCGATGGCCGGCGTGCTGTTCCTGGTGGCCTGGGGCCTGATCGACGTGCACGAGATCCGCGAGATCCTGCGCAGCCAGCGTGCCGAGGCCACGGTGCTGGTGACGACCTTCGCCGCCACGCTGCTGATGCCGCTGGAATTCGCGATCTACGTCGGTGTGCTGCTGTCGCTGCTGCTGTACCTGAACCGCACCTCGCGGCCGCAGATCGAGGACGTCAAGCGGTCGACGGAACCGGGGCACTACCACTTCACCAACGACACCGATCTGCCGGACTGCCCGCAGCTCAAGATCCTGCGCGTCAACGGCTCGCTGTTCTTCGGCGCGGTGGACCACGTGCAGCAGACGCTGCACGAGGTGGACGAGCGCGAACCGCTGCAGAAGCACCTGCTGCTGGTGTGCCCCGGCGTCAACTTCGTGGACCTCAGCGGCGGCCGCATGCTGGCGCAGGAAGCCCGACGACGGCGCACGATGGACGGCGACCTGTACGTCTTCAACCTCAAGGCCCAGGGGCGCGAGGAATTGCGACAGTCGGGCGTGGAGGCGGAACTGGGCGTCGACCACTTCTTCCCGATGGGCAGCGACCCGCTCGGCGCCATCGTGCCGCGGCTGGACCCAACCATCTGCGCCGGCTGCACGCGGCGCATCTTCCACTGCTGCCCGCCGAGGCGCGAAGGGCCGGCAATGTGAGCGCGTGCCTTGCCAGCGCCACAATCGCCACCATGAGACTGCACACGGTTCCAGCGTGGTTCGTCGTCCTGGGCCTGCTGACGCTGCCCGGGATGGCCTTCGACCTGCAAGGCCACCGCGGCGCGCGCGGCCTGGCACCGGAGAACACCCTGGTCGGCTTCGCCACCACGCTGGGCCTCGGCGTGACGACGCTGGAACTGGACACCGGCATCACCCGCGACGGCGTCGTGGTGGTGTCGCACGACCCGGCGCTCAACCCGATGATCACGCGCGGCCCGGACGGCCAGTTCCTGCGCGAGCGCGGCCCCCGCCTGCGTGACCTGAGCTTCGACGAACTGCAGCGCTACGACGTCGGCCGCCTGCAGCCCGACACACGCTACGCCAACACCTACCCCGACCAGCAGGCCATGGACGGCGCCCGCATCCCCAGGCTGGCCGACGTGTTTGCCCTGGTGAGAAAGTCCGGCAACACCACGGTACGCCTGTCCATCGAGACCAAGGTCGACCCGCGCGACCCGGAGCGCACGCTGCCGCCCGAGGATTTCGCGCGGCGCTTGATCGCCGAGATCCGTGCCGCCGGCATGGCCGGCCGCAGCACCATCCAGAGCTTCGACTGGCGCACGCTGCAGGTGGTGCAGCGCGAGGCGCCGGAGATCGGCACCGTCTACCTCACGGCCCGTCAGCGCTGGCTGGACAACGTGGCCGGCGACCCGTCGCCGTGGACAGCGGGCTTTCGGCTGGCCGAGCATGGCAGCGTGCCGAAGATGGTGCACGCGGCCGGCGGGCGCATCTGGAGCAGCTACTTCGGCGACCTGGACGCGGCCCAGGTGCAGGCGGCCAAGGCCCTGGGCCTGACCGTGCTGGCCTGGACGGTCAACGCTCCGGCCGACATCGCGCGCATCATGGACCTGGGCGTGGACGGGATCATCAGCGACCGGCCGGACCTCGTGCGCGCCGAGATGGCGGGGCGCGGGCTGGCGCTGCCGGCGGCGACGCCGGTGGTGCCCTGAGCGTCGTCTCACCGTCGTCGGCGTCACGCCCCAGCAACGCCAGCACCTCACGGATCAGTTCGTCGGGCGTGGTGCACACGGCGGCAGCGCCTTGCTCGCGCAGCGCCCTGGCGCGGATGCGCGCGGCCAGGTTGCCGTAGACGACCACCGGCGGCCCGCCGTCGCGCAGCGCCGGATGCGCCAGGAAGTGATGGCCGGCCTGCGACGACCGGTCCGACGAGCCGCTGCGCCCGAGGTCGGTGATCACCAGGTCGTACGGGGCAAAGGCCATCTGCGCCAGCGCCTCCTGGGTCGAGACGACGTTGTCGAACACCAGGCCGTGCGGCCGCAGTGCGGCGCGCTCGTGCTCGTTGTTGGCCGGCTTGTCGTCCACCCACAGCACGCGTGCCGCCTGCCGCGGCGACACGGCCAGCCGCGGCAGGCCGGCCACCAATGCATCCACGTCCGGCCCCAACGTGGCGCTGCGCAGCGGCCAGGCATTGGCGCGCGTGAACCAGCGCAGCGGCGCCGGGAGATCGGCATCGGCGGGCATGCCCGGCCGGTCCACCAGCGCCGGCACCACCGGCAGCCCGTGGAATCGCGCGCGCAGCCACTCGAAGGCGATGACGTTGGCCGGTTCATGCAAGCGCGCCGCGTCAAAGCCCTCGCCCACCAGCGCCACGACGACATTGGCCTGCGCGATGGACTGCGCGATCACCTCGCGGAACGGCGCGCCACCGTCGATGTCGCCGGTGTCCACGAAGGCCTCGTGGCCGGCGGCGCGCAGCGCGTAGCCCAGCAGGTGCGCCGGCCACAGGGCATCGCGGCGCTGATACGAGACGAAGACGCGCATGCGCAGGACAGCCGCGCCAGGCGCCGGACCCTACTTCTTCGCCGCCTTCTTCGCCGCCGGCGCGCGCATGGCATCAGCCATGCCGATCAGCACGCCGCTGACCATGGCCGTGTAGCTCTCGGCCAGCGCGGTGGCGGCCCGCAGGCTGGCAGCGCGGCTGTCGCGCATCGCGGTCTGCATCTGCGCCATCATGTCCTCCACGGTGCTGGCCGCCTTGGCGCCCGACAGGGTGCCGCCGGCGTTCATCTTCTCCAGCACCTGGTTCCAGGCGTCGGCCATCGGGTTGCCCGCGGCCATGGCGCCGCTGGCCCCCTTCTTGACCGTCTCGAGCAGCGTGTCCTCCATCTTCTCGAGGTCGGAAAGCGCCTTCTTCAGGTGCTTCTCGCGCAGGTCCGCGCCTTGCGCGGCCAGCTTCTCGAGCGCCACGCGGTGCGCGTCCACGGCCTTCAGCAAGGCCTCGTCCATGCCGGCGACGGCCTGGTCGATCATCGCCTCGGACATCGCCGGGTTCTTCGCCAACCCGGTGTTGGCCGCCTGGGTGACGGTGCCGAGCACGGCGCGGATGTTCTTCAGGCTCAGTTCGCGGCCCTGCAGCGCCTGCAAGGTGGCGTCGGTGACGGCCTGGCGCAGCTTGGCGCTGCCGGCGGCCGAAGCGGTCTCGAACTGGGTGATCAGGGCGTCGGCGTCGAAGGCGGGCTTGGTGGCCATGGCGGGGCTCCGGTGGAAGGGTCGCGCCGATGCTAGGAGGGTCGGCGCCGGAAATCCAGCCGACCAAGCCTGAACGGGCTGGAAGGTGCTGGGACGTGCCCCCGCATAATCCCGCGCAGTACTTACGGAGCCCTGTCGATGTCCCGCGTCTTCAATTTCAGCGCCGGCCCCGCCGCCTTGCCCGAACCGGTGCTGCGCCAGTGCGCCGCCGAGATGCTGGACTGGCACGGCAGCGGCATGTCGGTGATGGAGATGAGCCACCGCGGGCCGCAGTTCATCGCCATCGCGCAGGAGGCCGAGGCGCTGCTGCGCGAACTGCTGGCGGTGCCGGCGAACTACAAGGTGCTGTTCATGCAGGGCGGCGCGATCGGCGAGAACGCCATCGTGCCGATGAACCTGCTGCGCGGGAAGACGCGCATCGACTTCGTCGACACCGGGGCCTGGTCGCAGAAGAGCCTCCAGGAAGCCGGCAAGTACGGCGAGGCGCACGTGGCGGCCAGCAGCGCCGCCACCGGGTACGACCGCGTGCCGCCGCGCGCCGACTGGCAGCTCGACCCCGACGCCGCCTACGTGCACATCTGCGCCAACGAGACCATTGGCGGCGTGGAGTACTTCTTCGACCCCGACGTCGGCGCCGTGCCGCTGGTGGCCGACATGTCCAGCAACCTGCTGTCGCGGCCGGTGGACGTGTCGAAGTACGGCCTGATCTACGGCGGTGCGCAGAAGAACATCGGCCCGTCGGGCCTGACCATCGTGATCGTGCGCGACGACCTCATCGGCCAGGCCCTGCCGTGCACGCCGTCGGCCTTCGACTACAAGACCGTGGCCGACGCCGAGAGCATGTACAACACGCCGCCCACCTGGGCCATCTACGTGGCCGGGCTGGTGTTCCGCTGGATCAAGGACCGCGGCGGCCTGCAGGCCATGGAGGCGCACAACCGCGCCAAGGCGGCGGTGCTGTACGACTACCTGGACGCCACCGACTTTTACCGCAGCCCGGTGCAGCGCGACTGCCGCTCGCTGATGAACGTGCCCTTCCACCTGAAGGACAAGGCGCTCGACGCCGCCTTCCTGAAGGGCGCCGAGGCCCGAGGCCTGGTGCAGTTGAAGGGCCACCGCGTCGTTGGCGGCATGCGCGCGTCGATCTACAACGCCATGCCCATCGAAGGCGTGCACGCGCTGGTGGACTGGATGCAGGCGTTCGAGCGGGAACACCGATGAGCGGTGCGCTGCCGCGCCTGGCGATCGACGCCGACGGCGTGGCGACGATCACGCTCGCCCGCCCGGCGCACCTGAACCGGCTGCACCGCGAGGACCTGCTGACGCTGCAGGACCACTTCGCCCGCCTGCATGCCGACGTCAACGCCCGCGTGCTGGTGCTCACCGGCGAAGGGCGCGTGTTCTGCGCCGGCTTCCATCTGGGCCAGCTCGGTGAACCGGGTGACGCCGCCGGCAGCGACCCGCAGCTGTTCGAACGCACGGTGGACGCACTCGAGGCCCTGCCCCTGCCCACCGTGGCGCGGCTGAACGGCAGCGTCTACGGCGGCGCCACCGACCTGGCGCTGGCCTGCGACTTCCGCATCGGCATCGACGGCATGGAACTGCGCATGCCCGCCGCCCACCTGGGCCTGCACTACTACCCCAGCGGCCTGCGCCGCTATGTCACGCGCCTGGGCCTGGGCGCGGCCAAGCGGCTGTTCCTGCTGGCCGAGACGGTGCCGGCCGAAGACCTGCTGGCCATCGGCTACCTGGACCGTTGCGTCGACGCCGCCACGCTGGACGACGCCGTGCGCCACGTGGCCGACGCGCTGGCGGCCGGCGCGCCGCTGGCGGTGCGTGGCATGAAGGCATCATTGGACGAGATCGCCGGCAGCCGCGACGACCTGGCCACGCTGCGCGCACGCGAGGCGCAATGCGCCGCCAGCGACGACCTGCGCGAGGGCCTGCGTGCCTTTGCCGAACGCCGGGCGCCGCGCTTCAGCGGGCGCTGACCTTTTCAACCCCACGCCAAGGAGAACCGATGTCCAACGAGGGTTACCACGAGCCGATCGAGGAACTGAACGACGAGGTGCGCGACATGCACCGCGCCATCGTGTCGCTGATGGAGGAACTGGAGGCGGTGGACTGGTACAACCAGCGCGCCGCCGCCTGCAAGGACCCGGTGCTCAAGAAGATCCTCGAGCACAACCGCGACGAGGAGAAGGAACACGCCGCGATGGTGCTGGAATGGATCCGGCGCAAGGACAAGCGCTTCTCCAAGGAACTGAAGGACTACCTCTTCACGAAGAAGGACCTGACGCACGACGCGCACGGGCACTGATCGCCCGCCAGGACCGGCGCGGCCCGTGGCGGTCCAGCGCAAGCCCCGGCCGGTCGCCCGGTCCGGCAACCAACGGCGCGGGCTAAACTGAGTCTTTGTACAAATGCATGCCCACCTGGGCCTGCGCTTTGTCGATGTCACGCCGAACCCTTGCCCTGTGGGCCGCTGTCGCCGTCCTGGCGCTGCTGGCCGCCGCCGTCTGGTGGTGGTCGCAACCCGAGTCTCCCGCCCCGCTGCCGGCCATCGCGCCGGCCCCGGTGCCGGTGGCCGTGCCCGAACCGCCGGCCAGCGCGCCGGTGGCCGACGCCGCGCCGTCGGCACCCGCCGCCGACGCAGCACCCATCGCCGACGGTGACGAGGCCGTCACCGCAGCGCTGATCGCACAGTTCGGCCGTGCCGTGGTGCTGCAGCTGATGCAGACCGACGGCTTCGCCGCCCGTGTGGTCGCCACGGTGGACAACCTGCCGCGGGGCCACGTGGCACCGCGGCTGTGGCCGATCAATCCCACGGCCGGCCGCTTCAGCGTCGACGACGATGGCCGCATCGCCGCGGCCAATGGCCAGCGCTACGCCGCGGCGCTGCGCCTGCTCGACGCCCTGCCGCCGGCCGAGGCGGCTGCGTTCTATCGCCGGCTCTACCCGCAGCTGCAGGCGGCCTACGGCGCGCTGGGCTACCCGGGCCAGTCGTTCCACGACCGGCTGCGCGCGGTGATCGACCACCTGCTCGAAACGCCCGCGGTGTCGCGGCCGCCGCAGGTGCAGCTGGTGGAGGTCAAGGGCGACGTGCCGTCGCAGCGCCCCTGGGTGCGCTACGAATACGTGGACCCGGCGCTGCAGCAGCTCTCCGCGGGCCAGCGCCTGCTGCTGCGCCTGGGCCCGGCGCAGCAGGCGCGCGTGCTCGACTGGCTGCGTGCGCTGCGGCCGTTGCTCTGAGTGACCAGGCGCTGCGTGTCCTGATGCCTCTGGACCTCCCAGCGGCCAGCGCACTGGCGCTGGCCTTCGGCAAGAGCTTCGGCGTCGTCTTCGCTGTGCTGCTGCCGATCCTGAACCCGGCCGCCACGGCGCCCATCTTCCTGGGTCTGACCGAAGGCGCCAGCGCGCAGACCCGCGCGACGCTGGCACTGCGCATCGCGCGCAACATGGTGCTCCTGATGACGGGCGCCATGCTCGTGGGGTCGTACGTGCTGGACGTGTTCGGCATCTCGCTGCCCATCGTGCGCGTGGGTGGCGGGCTGATCGTGGCGGCCAACGCCTGGCGGCTGCTCAACGCCGAGCACGCCACCAGCGACAGCCGACAGGCCCTGGCCGAAGGCTTCACGCCCGAGCACGCACGGCGCCAGGCCTTCTACCCGCTGACCTTCCCGATCAGCTGCGGCCCGGGCTCGATCGCCGCGGCCATCACGCTGGGCGTGACGCTGGTGGACCCGTCGCCGGCCGTCGCGCTGGCGCGTTTCGGCGGCGGCTGGCTGGGGCTGGCCGCCGTGGGCGTGATCATGGCCCTGGTGTTCCGCTACGCCACGCTGCTGCTGCGCCCGCTGGGCGAGACCGGCACCCTGGTCTTCCTGCGCCTGAGCGCCTTCATCCTGCTGTGCCTGGGCGTGCAGATCGTCTGGGACGGGGTGCGGGAACTGGTGCTGTCGCTGGGCGTGTGAGCCGACCTTGCGCCTGCGCAGGGCGTCCTGCGCGCGTCGGCGTCAGACTGAAGCCATGACGACCACGGAGACCCACATGCAGATCCGCCCACGGCGCCTCGGCGCCTTGCCGCTCGTCCTGCTGGTGCTGACACTGGCGGGCTGCGCTGTCGAACTGCAGAATCCGCAGCCGCGCCGGGCCTACGAGGCCAGCCTGCAGCCCCCGGGCTCGGTGTACACCGGCTGGCGGGTGTTACAGGAGAAGTGCGCCGGCTGCCACGGCCGCGACGCCACCGGCGGCGAGGGGCCGGACCTGGTGCTGCGCGTCGGGGAGGTTGGCCAGCGCCGCTTCGTCAACCTCGTGCTGCGGCGCTACGACTGGGTGTTGCCCGGCACCGCGGGGGTGCGCGACGAGGCCGCGTTCGAGGCCCTGGTCGACGACATCGTGCAGCGCCGTGCTGGCGCGGTGGAGATGCCGGCGTGGCAGGGCGAACCGCGCGTGGAAGCGCACATCCTGGACCTGTACGCCTACCTGTCGGCACGTGCCGACGGCACCCAGGGGCCGGGCTGGCCCACGCCCTGACCCGAGGGCACCGGGACACTACCGATCCGAGTCGCTGAGCGGCCCGCCTACGCTCGCGCCATGGACACCCCTGACCAGGCCGACTTCCGCACCAGCGTCCGCCGCTGGGTCGACACCGAGATTGCGCCCAACGTGGCCGCCTGGGACGAGGCCGGCACCTTCCCCCGCGCGCTGTACCGGCGCGCGGCCGAACTCGGCCTGCTGCAGCTGGGCTACCCCGAGCCCCTGGGCGGCACGCCCTGTGCACTGTCGTGGCGGCTGATCGCGGCCGAGGAACTGGCGCGCAGCGGCGCCGGCGGCCTGCTGGCCAGCCTGTTCTCGCACAACATCGGCCTGCCGCCGGTGGTGGCGCACGGCCACCCGGCGTTGCAGCAGCGCGTGGTGCCGCCGGTGCTGGCCGGCGAGGCCATCGCCGCGCTGGCCATCACCGAACCCGGCGGCGGCAGCGACGTGGCGCGGCTGCGCACCACGGCCCGGCGCGACGGTGCGCACTGGGTGATCGACGGCGAAAAGACCTTCATCACCAGCGGCCTGCGCGCCGACTGGATCACCACCGCCGTGCGCACCGGCGGGCCCGGGGCCGCCGGGATCTCGCTGATCGTGGTGCCGGGTGATGCGCCCGGCCTCACGCGCGCGCCACTGGCCAAGATGGGCTGGTGGTGCAGCGACACGGCCACGCTGCACTTCCAGGGTGTGCGCGTGCCGGCAGACCACCTGGTGGGCGACGAGAACGCGGGCTTTCGCATGATCATGGCCAACTTCAACGGCGAGCGCCTGCTGCTGGCCGCCGGTGCGGTGGCCTTTGCGCAGGTCTGCCTGGACGAGGCCACCGACTGGGCCCTGCAGCGGCAGACCTTCGGCCAGCCGCTGGCGGCCCACCAGGCCATCCGCCACCGTCTGATGGACATGCGCACGCAGCTCATCGCGTCGCGCGCGCTGCTGCACGACGTGACGGCGCGCTTCGAGGCCGCGCCCACGGACCCGGCCGTGATCGCCGACCTGTGCCTGCTGAAGAACCACGCCACGGCCACGATGCAGGCCTGCGCCGACCACGCGGTGCACGTGCTCGGCGGCATGGGCTACATGCGGGGCGCGAAGAGCGAACGCATCTACCGCGAGGTCAAGGTGATGCAGATCGGCGGCGGGGCCACCGAGATCATGAAGGAGCTCGCCTGGCGGCAGCTGGCACCCTGAGCGACCGAAAGGCCCGGCGCCTCGGGACGGCGATGTGTCGCCCGTAGCATGCCGGCATGAACGCACATGACGTGACCCGCGCGATGCGCGCCACCCTGGCCATGACGGGGCTGGCCCTGCTGGCCGCCTGCCAGTCGCCACCGCCGCCCGCCGAGATCCTGCAGCCACCGGCAGCGCTTCGGGTCGAAGGCGTGCCGCCGGTGCCGGCCCGCATCGTGGCGTCGTTCCAGCGTTATGCCGACGTCGCCGGCCACGCCTTCGTGGCCTGGCACCCGGTGCGGCCGGAGATGATCGTCAGCCACCGGCCGCCGGGTGCCAGCACGACGCAGATCTTCCGCCTGCGCGGCCCTGGCGCGCCGCTGGAGCCGCTGACCCGAAGCCGCGAGCGGGTGGTCGACGCCGCCTGGGAACCGGTGCACGGCCGCTACATCGTGTTCGAGCGCGACACCGGCGGCGACGAGGCGGCACAGGTCTACCGCCTGGACCCCGACACCCTGGCCGAAACCCGGCTCACCGCGCCCGGCGAACGCCATGCCATCGCCGGCTGGCTCGAGCGCAGCGGGCGGCTGATCGTGTCGTCCGTGCCCCTGGACCGCACGGCGGCATCGGGGCGCCGCGACACGGTGAGCACACGCTTCACCGCCATCGACCCGCTGGCACCGGCCGGCCACGCCGACGCCCAGCGCGTGCTGGCCGAACTGCCGGGGCCGGGCTGGTTCGGCTTCACACCGTCGCCCGACGAGACCCAGGCGGCCGTCACGCGCTACCGCTCGCCCACGGACAGCGAGGTCTGGCTGATCGACCTGGCCGGGCCCCGGGCGGGTGAACGCCGGCGCCTGCTGCCGGCCGACAGCGACACGACACGGGCCGCGCACTTCGTCAACGCGTGGGCCCCCGATGGCCGCAGCCTCTACCTCGTCAGCGACCGCGCCAGCGAGTTCCGCGAGCTGATGGCCTTCGACCTCGCCAGTGGTCGCCTGTCGCGGCTGACCGGCCACATCCCCTGGGACGTGGCGGCCAGCGACACCGATGCCGCCGGCTCGCCGATCGCCCTGGCGATGAACGTGGACGGCCGCCAGGAGCTGCGCCTGTTCGACCGCACCACCGGGGCCGAACGGCCGCAGCCGGCCGTACCCGGGGGCAGCGTGACGGCGCTGCGCTTCCACCGCGGCACCGGGCAGCTGGCCGTCGTGGTCAACAGCCCGCAGGGGCCGGGCCAGGTGCACGTGCTCGACCCGACCAGCGGCCGTCACGTGCCGTGGACGACCCCGGCCGTGCCCGCCGGCCTGGACCTGGCCCAGGTGCCCGACCAGCAGATCGTGCGCTGGACCGGTTTCGACGGCCGCACGATCAGCGGCGTGCTCAGCCTGCCACCGTCGCGCTTCACGGGCCGCCGGCCGGTGCTGATGGTCATGCACGGCGGCCCGGCCGCGCAGAGCAAGCAGGGCTGGAACGGGCGGCTGAACTACTTCCTGCTCGAACGCGGCGTCGCCATCCTCGAGCCCAACGTGCGCGGCTCCAGCGGCTACGGCAAGACCTTCCTGGACCTGGACAACGGCCGCCTGCGCGAGGATTCGGTCAAGGACATGGCCAGCGCCATCGACTGGACGGCCACGCACCCGCGGCTGGACCCGGCCAAGGTGGTGGTGATGGGCGGCAGCTACGGCGGCTACATGGCCCTGGCCGCGGCCACGCGGTTGGCCGACCGCATCGCCGGTGCGTACTCGATGGTGGGCATCAGCAACTTCGTGACCTTCCTGGAGAACACCGAGAGCTACCGGCGCGACCTGCGGCGCAGCGAATACGGCGACGAGCGCGACCCGGCGATGCGGCAGTTCCTGATCGACATCTCGCCGCTGAGCCACACCGACGCGGTGAAGAAACCGCTGCTCGTGGCCCAGGGCCGCAACGACCCGCGCGTGCCCTGGACCGAGAGCGAGCAGGTGGTGCGCCGCCTGCAGGCCCGAGGCGCGCCGGTGTGGTACCTGCTGGCCGACGACGAAGGGCACGGCTTCACCAAACGCGCCAACGCCGACTACGCGCTGGCCGCGCTGGTGATGTTCCTGGACAAAACCGTGGGCCCGCTGCCGTAGCCTGCACTCACCCGCCGGCCGCGCCGCGCCGTCAGAAGCTGCGCGGCAGGCCCAGCAGGTGCTCGGCCACGTGGCTGAGGATCAGGTTGGTGGAGATCGGCGCCACCTGGTAGAGCCGCGTCTCGCGGAACTTGCGCTCCACGTCGTATTCGCTGGCGAAGCCGAAGCCGCCGTGGAACTGGATCGCGGCATTGGCCGCCTCCCAGCTGGCCTTGGCCGCCAGGTACTTGGCCATGTTGGCCTGCGCGCCGCAGGGGGCGTGGGCGTCGAACAGGCGGCAGGCTTCCCAGCGCATCCCGTTGGCCGCCTCGAGCTCGATGTGCGCCTCGGCGATCGGGAACTGCACGCCCTGGTTCTGGCCGATGGGGCGGCCGAAGACCACGCGCTCCTTCGCATACGCGGTGACCTTGTCGACGAACCAGAAGCCGTCGCCGATGCACTCGGCCGCGATCAGCGTGCGCTCGGCGTTCAGGCCATCGAGGATGTAGCGGAAGCCCTGCCCCTCCTCGCCGATCAGGTGCTCGTGCGGGATCTCCAGATCCTCGAAGAACAGCTCGTTCGTCTCGTGGTTGACCATGTTCGGGATCGGCCGCACCGTCAGCCCGCGCCCGATGGCCTCGCGCAGGTCGACGACGAAGATCGACAGGCCTTCGCTCTTGCGCTTCACCTCGGCCAGCGGCGTGGTGCGCGCCAGCAGGATCATCAGGTCGGAGTGCTGCACGCGGCTGGTCCAGACCTTCTGCCCGTTGACCATCCAGCGGTCGCCCTGCCGGACGGCGGTGGTCCGGATCTTCGTGGTGTCGGTGCCGGTCGTCGGCTCGGTCACCGCCATGCTCTGCAGGCGTAACTCGCCGCGTGCGATGGCCGGCAGCCAGCGCTGTTTCTGTGCGGCGCTGCCATGGCGCAGCAGCGTGCCCATGTTGTACATCTGGCCGTGGCAGGCACCGGCATTGCCGCCGCTGCGGTTGATCTCCTCCAGGATCACGCTGGCCTCGCCCAGGCCCAGGCCGCTGCCGCCGTACTCTTGCGGGATCAGCGCCGCCAGCCAGCCGGCACGCGTGAGCGCGTCGACGAAGGCCTCGGGATAGACGCGCCGGGCGTCCACGTCACGGTGGTAGTCGGGCGGGAAGCGGGCGCACAACGCACGCACCGCCTCGCGGATCTCGGGGTGGCGTTCGTCACCGGCGCGCGGGATGTTCATGCCGTCTCCGCCTCGGCGCGCATCGTCAGCCAGCCCTCGTGGTCCTGCGCCCAGAGCTCGAAACGCCCGTCGCCGTCGTCACGGCCGTGGACGGAGAACGGGTGGATGTCGAAGGTGGGGCGCACGGCGGTGAAGTCGAATCGCCGCAGCTGCAGGCCCGGCCGTTCGCGCCGCAGCAGGTCCACCAGCAGCGTGGCGATCAGCGGGCCGTGGACCACCAGCCCCGGGTAGCCCTCCTGCTGCTGGCAGTAGGGGCGGTCGTAGTGGATGCGGTGACCGTTGAAGGTGAGCGCGCTGTAGCGGAACAGCAGCACCGGGTCGGGCACGATGCGGCGCGAGAAGCCGGCGCCGGCCGGCGCCGGCTGCGGCGCCGGCGCGGGCGCGTCGGCGCGCGGCGCCTCGCGGTAGACGATGTCGTGCTCCTCGGTCAGTGCCAGCCCGGCGGCGGTGCTGAACTCGTGGCGCACGGTCACGAACACCAGCGGGCCGCTGCGGCCGGTCTTGGCGTCCACCCGCGTGATGCACGAGTGCCGTGTGATCGCATCGCCCACGCGCAGCGGCCGCTCGAGGCGCAGCCGCCCGCCGGCCCACATGCGGCGCGGCAACGGCACCGGCGGCAGGAAGCCACCGCGGCGCGGGTGGCCGTCGTCGCCGAGGTCGTGCTGAGGCGCCACCGGCAGCGTGTACAGCCAGTGGCCCAGCGGCGGCACCTCGGTGCCCGGGCCGGGCGGCGGGTCGTCGCGGTCCAGCGTCGCGGCCAGGCCGGCCAGCGGCGCGGCGGTGACCGTGTCGTGCCGGGTCTCGCGGCGGCCCAGCCAATGGGCCCAGTCCTGCAGGGCGGAGGGGGTGTCTGCGGGTGTCGTCACAGCCGCGACGGTAGCGTGACTTTCGCGGCATCGCTGCCGTCCGTCGCACCCGCTGACCGACCCAACCCTAGGGTCAACCCTTGAATCAGACGACTTCGGTATGTAGAATTCATGCATACCAAGCCGTACCGACACCCTGCCGGACGGCTGTCGCCACAGGAGCCGCCGATGGAAGCCACTGTCGCCGAACGTGGGCAGATCACGCTGCCCAAGGCCGTGCGGGACGCCCTGGGCCTCACCAAGGGCACCAAGCTCAAGGTCGAGCTCGAAGGCGGGCGCATCGTGCTGCGCAAGGACGTGGACGATGCGCTGTCGCGGCTGCGCGGCCGCTTCAAGCTGGCCGAAGGCTTCAGCAGCACCGACGAGTTGATGCGCGAGATCCGTGGCCATGCGCCGGGCGACCCCTACCTGCCGCCCGAGGAATGATCGCCACCGACTCCTCCGTGCTGGTCGACCTGATCGCCGGCGGCCCGCACAGCGACGCCGCCACCGACGCGATCCGGGCTGCGCTGCGCGCCGGGCCGGTGGTGCTGTGCGAGGTGGCATTGGCCGAGCTCTGCACGTCGCTGCAGGGCGGCTCCCAGGTGCTCGAACACTTGGAGGACGTGGGCATCGTCTACAGCGCCATGGAACCCAAGGCGGCGCTGCGGGCCGGCGAGATGCAGCGCCGCTACCGGCAGCGCGGTGGCAACCGCAGCCGCACCGTGGCCGACTTCCTGATCGGCGCCCACGCCATGATGCAATGCCACGCGCTGATCACGCGCGACGCCGGCTTCTACCGCGACTATTTCAAGGGCCTGAAGGTCATCGTGCCCCAAGCGTGATGAAAGCCTGAGCCTGCACACTGTCCAACCCCCTCTCCCCCGCATCTGCCGAAGATTTCCCTGGAGCCCACCATGCTGCAAGCCTACCGCCAACATGCCGCCGAACGCGCCGCGCTCGGCATCCCGCCGCTGCCGCTCGACGCCAAGCAGGTCGCCGAACTGATTGAGCTCATCAAGGCCCCGCCGGCCGGTGAAGAGGCCTTCCTGATGGACCTGCTGACCCACCGCGTGCCGCCGGGCGTGGACGACGCGGCCAAGGTCAAGGCCAGCTTCCTGGCCGCCGTGGCGCATGGCGACCTGAGCGTCGGCCTGGTCAGCAAGGCCAAGGCCACCGAACTGCTGGGCACCATGGTGGGCGGCTACAACGTGCACCCGCTGATCGAACTGCTCGACGATGCGGACGTCGCACCCCTCGCCGCCGAGGGCCTGAAGAAGACCCTGCTGATGTTCGACTTCTTCAACGACGTCGCCGCCAAGGCCAAGGCCGGCAACGCCAAGGCCAAGGAAGTGATGCAGAGCTGGGCCGACGCCGAGTGGTTCACCAGCCGCCCGGAGGTGCCGAAGTCGATCACCGTCACCGTCTTCAAGGTGCCCGGCGAGACCAACACCGACGACCTCAGCCCCGCGCCCGACGCCTGGAGCCGCCCGGACATCCCGCTGCACTACCTGGCGATGCTGAAGAACACGCGGCCCGACGCGGCGTTCAAGCCCGAGGAGGACGGCAAGCGCGGCCCGATGCAGTTCATCGAGGACCTGAAGCAGAAGGGCCACCTGGTGGCCTACGTGGGCGACGTGGTGGGCACCGGCTCCAGCCGCAAGAGCGCCACCAACAGCGTCATCTGGGCCACCGGCCAGGACATCCCCTTCGTGCCCAACAAGCGCTTCGGCGGCGTCACGCTGGGCGGCAAGATCGCGCCGATCTTCTTCAACACGCAGGAAGACTCCGGCGCGCTGCCCATCGAGGTGGACGTCTCCAAGCTCGAGATGGGTGACGTGATCGAGGTGCTGCCGTACGACGGCAAGATCACGAAGAATGGCGCCACCGTCGCCGAGTTCAGCCTGAAGAGCGACGTGATCCTCGACGAGGTGCGCGCCGGCGGCCGCATCAACCTGATCATCGGCCGCAGCCTGACGGCCAAGGCGCGCGAGGCCCTGGGCCTGCCGGCGAGCACGCTGTTCCGTCTGCCGCAGCCCCCCGCGGCCACGACCGCCGGCTTCACGCTGGCGCAGAAGATGGTGGGCCGCGCCTGCGGCCTGCCCGAGGGCCAGGGCGTGCGCCCGGGCACCTACTGCGAGCCGCGCATGACCACCGTGGGCAGCCAGGACACCACCGGCCCGATGACGCGCGACGAGCTGAAGGACCTGGCCTGCCTGGGCTTCAGCGCCGACCTGGTGATGCAGAGCTTCTGCCACACCGCGGCCTACCCGAAGCCGGTGGACGTGAAGACGCACCGCGAGCTGCCGGCCTTCATCAGCAACCGCGGCGGCGTGGCGCTGCGCCCGGGTGACGGCGTCATCCACAGCTGGCTGAACCGCCTGCTGCTGCCCGACACCGTCGGAACTGGAGGCGACAGCCACACGCGCTTCCCCATCGGCATCAGCTTCCCGGCCGGTTCCGGCCTGGTGGCCTTCGGTGCGGCCACCGGCGTGATGCCGCTGGACATGCCCGAGAGCGTGCTCGTGCGCTTCAAGGGCACGATGCAGCCGGGCGTGACGCTGCGCGACCTGGTGCACGCCATCCCGTACGCCGCCATCAAGGCGGGGCTTCTCACGGTGGCCAAGGCCGGCAAGAAGAACATCTTCAGTGGCCGCATCCTCGAGATCGAGGGCCTGCCGGACCTGAAGGTGGAACAGGCCTTCGAGCTCAGTGACGCGAGTGCCGAGCGCAGCGCCGCCGGCTGCACGATCAAGCTCAACCAGGAACCGATCATCGAGTACCTGAAGAGCAACGTCGTGCTGATGAAGAACATGATCGCCGACGGCTACGAGGACGCGAAGACGCTGGCCCGCCGCATCGAGAAGGTCGAGGCCTGGCTGGCCAAGCCCGAGCTGCTGGAGGCCGACAAGGACGCCGAGTACGCCGCTGTCATCGAGATCGACCTGAACGAGCTCAAGGAGCCGGTGCTCTGCTGCCCCAACGACCCGGACGACGCCAAGCTGCTGAGTGACGTGGCCGGCACCAAGATCGACGAGGCCTTCATCGGCAGCTGCATGACCAACATCGGCCACTTCCGCGCCGCGGCCAAGCTGCTGGGCGGCCAGCGCGACATCCCGGTCAAGCTGTGGGTGGCCCCGCCGACCAAGATGGACCAGAGCGAGCTGATCAAGGAAGGCCACTACGCGGCCTTCGGCACCGCCGGTGCGCGCACCGAGATGCCCGGCTGCAGCCTGTGCATGGGCAACCAGGCCCAGGTGCGCGAAGGCGCTACCGTCGTGTCGACCAGCACGCGCAACTTCCCCAACCGCCTGGGCAAGAACACCAACGTGTTCCTGGCCTCCGCGGAACTGGCGGCCATCGCGAGCAAGCTGGGCAAGCTGCCCACCGTGGCCGAGTACCAGGAAGCCATGGGCATCATCAACAAGGATGCCGCCGACACCTACCGCTACATGAACTTCGATCAGATCGAGGAGTACGCGGAGGTGGCCAAGGGCGTGACGGTCTGATCCTGGAGCCCTGAACGAGACGGCCCGCTTCGGCGGGCCGATTTGCGTTCTGTTCGCGGGGTCCGCTCACGCATCCCACAGGCGGATGCCGATCCAGCCATGCACCGCCAGCCAGGCCAGCACCACGCCGGCCATCGCCAGGTGCAACAGGGCCAGTGTGCGTGCCGCACGGCCCAGGGGCGCGGCGCGGTGGCGCCACAGCGCGCTGGCGGCCACGCCCAGCACCACCGGCGCGG
The DNA here is from genome assembly GCF_004016515.1 of Rubrivivax albus. Lineage (GTDB taxonomy): Bacteria > Pseudomonadota > Gammaproteobacteria > Burkholderiales > Burkholderiaceae_C > Rubrivivax > Rubrivivax albus. Next base: position 115,798 of record NZ_SACT01000004.1, on the reverse strand, counting down.
CACAGGAGGCCGCCTGGATCGCCCGACTCCAGGGGTTGGGCCGCCCCAGGAGCATGAAGTCACCGGTGGACAGCAGGGTCAGCACCCCGAGCGGCACCGCCACGGCCCCCGCCAGGGCCGCCATCGGCCACAGGCGTGGAGCGGCGCCGCCAACCCGCGACAGGTGGCCCCGCCAGGCCGCCCACGCCCAGAAGGGCAGCGCCAGCAGGCCAGCCAGCAGCACCGCCAGCGTCAGGACGATGCCGGCGACCTTGGTCCACCGCTCAGCATCGCCGACGCGCCGCTTCGCGCCGTCGTGGCCGTGCAGTTCCACGCCGTTCGGGCTCTCGATGAACAGCAGCGCCGGCGCCGCCGCGCCCGGTCGCTGGAAGCGCCCTTGCCCGACGTGAAGCCAGCGCTCGCCCTGGTACATCAGCTCGTCGCCGTCGAAACGCGCCCCGTCCCACTGGGTCAGGCCGATCACGGCACGCAGCAGTTCCTGGCGCGGCGTGGCGCTCTGGTACTGGCCGGCCCAGCGCTCGCGCTGGGACGGGTCCAACGGCACGGCCTGCGGTGCGGGCGGCGGCAGGTCGCGCTCGAGGTAGCCGCGGACCAGCCGGCCGAGGTCCAGCACCGCCTCGGACACCTGGTTGGCCATGATCACGTAGCCCGCACCCAGCGCCGGGGCGTAGGCGAAGCGGGCCACGAAGCCGTCAATGCTGCCGTCGTGGCCGAGGAAGACGGCGCGGCCGTTCGGATCGGCGCGCAGCGCCAGGCCCCAGCCAATGGGCACGCCCCGGCGCGCCGCGGCCGAGGTGTCTGGGCGCTCCATGCGTTCGACCGAGGCCGGCGACAGCAGCCGCTGCCCGTTCAACTCACCGCGGCCGAGGAACATCAGCGGCAGCCGCGCCAGGTCGCGCGCCGTGAGGCTGATCGAGCCGCTGGGCCGCCCCGGCGTCTCGACATAGGGCTCCGGCGTGCGCCCGTCGGCCTGGTAGCTGGTGGCCAGACGGCGTGCCTGCGCCGGGTCGCGCACCCAGCGCGCCGAGTCCATGCGCAGCGGGCCGGTGACGCGCTGTGCCATGTAGGCCTCGAACGGCTGGCCGCCTCGCCGCTCGATCACCCGACCGGCGACGATGGGGCCGGCGTTGCTGTAGGCCGTGCCGTCGCCCGGGCGCCAGCGCGCGCGGTAGGGACCGAACAGGTCGACCGCGCGCGCCAGCGGGATGTCGGCCCCTTCGATCAGGTAGTGGTGGAAACGGATGTCGTCCAGGCCCGCCGTGTGCTCCAGCAGGTGCGCCAGCCGGATGGGGCGGGCCGGATCGGCGATGCGCTCGACCGCCCACTCCGGCAGCAGCCCGGACATCGGGCTGTCCAGGGCCAGCTGGCCACCCTCCACCAGCTGCATGACGGCCACCGCGGTGAAGGTCTTGCTGATCGAGCCGGCGCGGAACACCGTCTCCGCCGTCACGGCGCGGCCGCTGGCGATGTCCGCCTGCCCCAGGTCCAGGGCCAGCACCACCTGCCCGCCTTCGATGACGACCACGCTCGCCCCGGGCACACCGGTGCGGCGCAGGCCCTCGGTCACGGCCTGCTCCAGGGCCGGCAGGGACACCACGGGGGGCTCGGCGGGGCCGCGTGCGGCCGACAGCGGCCAGACCGCCAAGGCCAGCACCGTGCCGAGTGACGCCGCGATGGGACCACGCATCCCCGCATGCTAGGCGGGCACACCGGCCGGCGACGACGACGCACGACGAACCGTGTCCAGGGGCCGACCGGCTGCAGCGGGGGCCGACCCGTGCGGCGCGCAGGCCACGCGGTGCACGCCCTGTTGGGCCGCTGCGGAGGCCGGTGCGTCGTCCATGGCACGGGTCCTCGAGAGCGGCGGAGCCGGAGGAGGAGGAACCACCTGACCCCGCCCGACACCGGGCAATCCGCCATGCCGGCCGCGCGGTGTCGGCCTACGATGGACCCACAAGAACCGCTGAAGGAGACCGCCATGCGCCTGCCCCTGGCCGGCCTGGTGTTCGGCGTGGCCACGGGCCTGGCCTCGTTGCCGTCGGGAGCCGCGCCGCCGGACCTCGAACTGCCCAGTTGCGTGGCGGGCAGCCCGCCGCTGCGGGTGCCGGCCACCACCGCCCGCGCCGTGCTGGATGCCGCCGACAGCCGCCTCTTCGACACCGCGGCCCAGTCGCGCTACCCGCTGTACCGGCGAGGCGGTGGCGTGCCGGCCCAGGTGGTGCTGCTGCACCGCGGTGGCCAGTGGCAGTACCTCACGCTGTGGGCCGACGGCGCCAACGGCCTGTGCCTGGCGGCCACCTTCGCCGCCGACCGCTTCGACTTCACGCCCGCGTGGCTGGCCAGGTACCGGCCCCGCCCGGGCGACACCGACGACTGATGCCGTCACGCCACCCCGGGCCCTACCTGGTCCCCGCCGACACCGTCCAGCCCGCGGCCCTGCACGCGGCCTTCACCGCGGCCTTCGCCGACTACGTGGCCGGCCCGTTCAAGCTCGCCGCGTCGCATTGGCCTTCCTTCCTGGCCCGCCAGGGGGTGGCGCTGTCCCTGAGCCGTGTCACCCTCGGCGCAGACGGCCAGCCGAGGGCCTTTGCCCTCGTGGCCGAGCGTCCGCGGCGCCGCCGCTGGCGCCTGGCCACCATGGGCGCCGTACCCGCGGCACGCGGCCAGGGCGACGCGCCGGCGCTGTTGCACGACCTCGCCGCCCGAGCCAGCGCTGCCGGGCAGCGTGGCCTGGAACTGGAGGTCTTCGCGCAGAACCCGCGCGCGGTGCGCCTGTACGAACGGCTGGGCTTCGTGCATGTGACCGACCTGCATGGCCACGACGCGCCACCCCTGGATGGCCCGCCGGCAGCAGCGCCGCCGGCCATGGGCCGCGCCGAGGCGCTGGCCTGGCTCGACGCGGCCGAGGGCAAGGGGCTCGACCTTCCGCTGCAGCTCAGCGCCAGGATGCTGGCCGCCGCCGCCGGCTGGTCGGCATGGCAGCGGGGCCACGCGTTGCTGGTGCACGGCGACGGGCCGGACGGCCGGCGCCTCATCCGCTGCCTGGTCGACAACTCCCCGGAGCAGACCGACGCCGAGGCTCTGGCCCGCATGCTGCGTGCCGCGCATCCGGCACAGGCCGTTTCCATACCGCCACTGCTGCCCGACGCTCTGGGCGGCCAGGCGTTGCAGCGTGCCGGCTTCATGCGCCAGCCGCTGCACCAGTGGTGGATGCACTGCCCGTTGCCCTAGGGAACCCCCGATGAGCCGACCTGCGCGCGTCTTCCTGTCCTACCGTCGCGATGACGTGGCCGGCTACGCAGGCCGCCTGGAAGACGCACTGGAACAGCGCCTGGGCCGCGGCACAGCCTTCCGCGACCTCGACGACATCGCCCCCGGGGCCGACTTCGTGAGCGAGATCCGCGCCCAGCTGGCGCAAGCGCGCGCGGTGGTGGTGCTGATCGGCCCGCGCTGGGCCGGCGACGGCGCGGGCGCCCATGGGGCGCGGCGCATCGACGACCCGGCCGACTTCGTGCACATCGAGGTACTCGAGGCCCTGGCCAGCGGCGTGCCGGTGGTGCCCGTGCTGCTGCCCAGCGCCACGATGCCGACGGCCGACGCGCTGCCCGCACCACTGGCTGCGCTGGCGCGCCGCAACGCGATGACGCTGGGCGACGTGCACTGGGACGCCGACGTCGACCGCCTCGTCGCCGCGCTGGGCCTGGCCCCGGCACGGCGGGCCGTCTGGCCGTGGGCGCTGGGTGGGGCCGTGGCGGCGGCCCTGGCGGTGGGGCTCTGGTGCCGCTGGGGCACGGGCTCGGGCGCCCCCGACGACGCAGCCCTGGCGGCGCGCCTGGCCGGCGTCTGGCAGGCCGAGGTCACCTACGACTGGGGCGATCGCCACCCGGAACGCTTCGAGTTCCGCCGCCATGCCGGCCAGTGGGCCGGCACCGCCAGCTTCCTGCGCCACCCGCGTGCGATCGAGCAGCTGCGCTTCGACGGCAGCAACCTGCACTTCGAGACGCGCAGCGAGTCGTCGATGGGCAGCGAGACGCGGCGGCCCACGCAGCGTTACGCCGCCGAACTCGGCGCCGACGGCCGCACGCTGGACTTCCGGCTGGAGATCGATGGCGGCTTCGGCAGCCCGCGGCCGGTGACCTTCACGGCCCGGCGCGTGGACGAATCCCCGGCACCGCGCTGACCGCCGCGCCTTCGCCGGCGGCTACGATGCCGCCATGCGCATCCTGCTGGTGGAAGACGACGCCATGGTCGGCGAGAGCCTGCGGGCCGCGCTGCGCCAGCAGGGCTTTGCCGCCGACTGGGTGCGCGACGGCCGCGCCGCCGACGCCGCCCTGGCCAGCGAGCGCTTCGACGCCGTGCTGCTGGACCTGGGCCTGCCGCAGCGCGACGGCCTGACGGTGCTGCGCACGCTGCGCGGCCGCGGCGACGCCACGCCGGTGATCGTGCTCACCGCCCGCGACGCGCTGGCCGACAAGGTGGCCGGCCTCGACGCCGGCGCCGACGACTACCTGGTCAAGCCCTTCGAGCTCGACGAGCTGCTCGCCCGCCTGCGCGCCGCGCAGCGCCGCGCCGGCGGCCGCGCCACGCCGGTGCTGGTCGTGGCCGGCCTGCGCCTGGACCCAGCCACGCGCGAGGTCAGCCGCGACGGCCGCCCCATCCTGCTGTCGGCGCGCGAGTTCGCGCTGCTGCAGGCGCTGCTGGAGCGGCCGGGCGCCATCCTCTCGCGCGCCCAGCTCGAGGACCGGCTCTACGGCTGGGGCGAGGAGGTGGAGAGCAACGCGGTGAGCGTCTACGTGCACCAGCTGCGGCGCAAGATCGGCGACGACCTGCTACACACCGTGCGCGGCCTGGGTTACTACGCCGGGCCGGCCAAGCAGAGCTGACCGGGCTGCGCGGGCCGAGGACGGAACCTTGACGCTGCCCCTGGCCTCGCTGCGCACCCGCCTGTTCGCCTTCGTGGCCCTGCTGCTGCTGGCCGCGGCACTGGCGCTGGCCGGCGCCACCTACCGCAACGTGCGTGCGGAGGCCGACGCGCTGTTCGACTACCAGCTGCGCCAGATGGCGCTGAGCCTGCGCGACCAGGGCCGCATCGACCCGGACGCGCAGGCGGCGCTGGCCGACCCGGCGCTGGAGGTGGTGGTGCAGATCTGGTCGCTCGATGGGGTGGCCGTCTACAGCAGCGGGCCGCGCGTGACCCTGCCGCCGCGCACCGTGCTGGGCCATGCCGACGTGCAGGTGGCCGGCGCACCCTGGCGAGCCTACGGCGCGGCCACGCCGCTGCGCGTGATCCAGGTGGCGCAGCCGCTGGCGGTGCGCCGCCGCCTGGCCGAGGCCGCCGCCTGGCGCAGCGTGTGGCCGGTGGCCGCGGCCACGCCGCTGGTGGCGGCGGCGCTGTGGTGGCTGCTGGGCGTGTCGCTGGCGCCGCTGAACGCGGTGGTGCAAGCCGCCGGGGCGCGCCGGGCCGACGCGCTGGCGCCGCTGCCCGAAGCCGGCCTGCCGGCCGAACTGCGGCCGATGGTGCAGGCCTTCAACGCCCTGCTGGCGCGGCTGGGCGAGGCCTTTGCCGCCCAGCAGGCCTTCGTGGCCGACGCCGCCCATGAACTGCGCACGCCGCTGACGGCGCTGAAGCTGCAGGTGGACGTGCTGCGCGCCGCGGTGGACGACCCGGCCGAGCGCGAACAGGCGCTGCAGCGCCTGGGCGCCGGCGTGGACCGTGCCACGCGCCTGGTGCAGCAGCTGCTGGCGCTGGCGCGCAGCGAACCCGGCGCGGCCGGCGCGATGGCGCCGCTGGACCTGGCCGCGGTGGCCCGCGGCGCCGCCGACGATGCCGCCCCCCGCGTGCGCGCCACCGGGGCCATGCTGACGCTGCACCTGCCGCCCACGCTGCCGATGACCGGCGATGCCGAGGGCCTGCGCAGCGCCGTGCGCAACCTGCTGGAGAACGCGCTGAAGTACGGCGCCACGCCCGGCACTGCCCCGCAGGTGACGCTCGGCGCCACGGTCGACGGCGACGTGGCCGTGCTGCGCGTGGACGACCACGGCCCGGGCCTGCCGGCCGACCAGCGTAACGCCGTGTTCGAGCGCTTCCACCGCCTGCAGCCCGGCGGCGCCGACGGCAGCGGGCTGGGCCTGGCCATCGTGCGCGCGGTGGCGCTGCACCATGGCGGGCAGGTGCGGCTGGACGACGCACCAGGCAGCGGGCTGCGCGCCGAACTGCGGCTGCCGCTGACGCCGCCGCGCCCGCCAGTCGCCGCCTCGGCCGCCTAATTTCCGCTTCATCTTCGCCTCACGCAGCGCTCATGTGCGCGGCCCAGAGTGGCGCCATGGCCGATCCGGCCACGTCACACGCAAGGAGTCCCGCATGAACACCCTCCAACGCAACGGTATCGCTGCCGCGGCCGCCCTCGTCATCGCCGGCCTGGGCGCCAGCGCGGCGCAGGCCTGGTCCCTGCCCAGCTGGATGGGCCGAGGCTCGGCCACCACGTCCACGGTGGCGGTGGCCACGGCCACCCCGTCCCACACCGCGTCCGCCCTGCCCGCCGTCGCCGGCACCGCCGCGCCCGACTGGCGCGCCATCGTGCAGCGCGCCGGGCCGGCGGTGGTGGGCATCACGGTGAGCGGCCTGCGCGACGCGTCGATGCGCGACGGCCCGGCCATGCGCCCCGACGACCCGTTCTTCCGCTTCTTCCAGGGCATCCCCGGCTGGCGCATGCCCGACATGGGGCCCCGGTCCGAACAGCCGTTCCGCGGCCAGGGCTCGGGCTTCATCGTCAGCGCCGACGGCCTGGTGCTGACCAACGCCCACGTGGTGCGCGACGCGCAGCGCGTCACCGTCAAGCTGCAGGACCGGCGCGAGTTCGACGCCAAGGTGCTGGGCAGCGACCCGGCCACCGACATCGCGGTGCTGAAGATCGACGCCGCCGGCCTGCCGGTGGTGGCCCTGGGCGAGGCGCAGGACGTGCAGGTGGGCGACCGCGTGCTCGCCATCGGCGCGCCCTACGGCTTCGAGCAGACGGCCACCCAGGGCATCGTCAGCGCCAAGGGCCGTTCGCTGCCTGGCGACAGCTTCGTGCCCTTCCTTCAGACCGACGCGGCGGTGAACCCGGGCAACTCCGGCGGCCCGCTGTTCGACGCCGCCGGCCGCGTCGTGGGCATCAACGCGCAGATCTACTCGCCGAGCGGCGGCTTCGCCGGCCTCGCCTTCGCGATCCCGATCGACGTGGCGCTGAAGGTGCGCGACCAGATCGTGTCCACCGGCAAGGTCGAGCACGCCCGCCTGGGCGTGATGCTTCAGGACCTGTCGGCCCCGCTGGCCGAGTCCTTCGGCCTGAAGGCGCCCGACGGCGCGCTGGTCTCCCGCGTGGCCCCCGACACGGCGGCGGCGAAGGCCGAGCTGAAGGCGGGCGACGTGATCACCGCCATCGACGGCCAGCCGGTGCGCGTGGCCGGTGACCTGTCCTCGCGCATCGGCCTGGCCAAGCCGGGCGACCAGGTCGCGCTGACCGTGTGGCGCGACAAGGCCGCCCACGACGTCACGGTGCGCCTGGGCCGTGCCGACGTCGACCGGGCGACGCAGACCGCCGCCGCCGACGGCGAACGCCTGGGCCTGCAGGTGCGCCCGCTGGACCGCCAGGAACGGCGCGAGGCCGGTGTGGACCACGGCCTGGTGGTCGAGGGCGTGGGCGGCCCGGCGCAACTCGCCGGCATCCAGCCGGGCGACGTGCTGCTGGCCATCAACGGCCAACCGGTCAAGGGCGTGGAACAGGTGCGCGAGGTGCTCGCGAAGCATCCGAAGCACGTGGCGTTGCTGGTCTCGCGCGACGGGCAGCAGATCTTCGTGCCGGTGGACATCGGCTGATCCCCGCTTGAAGGCAGCGGCGCGGGCCGGCATGCTCGCGCCGCATGCCGCAACGCACGATCCCCGACCACATCGCGCTGGCGCCGATCGGCGAGCGCATCGACTGGGTCTTCGACCTCGCCCGCCGCCACGCCGAAACCTTCGCCAGCCCAGGCGCCTGGCTGGCCCGCCAGCGCCACCTGGCGCAGCACCCCACGGCGATCATGGTGCTCAAGTGCATGGACGGGCGCATCAACATCCCCGTGGCCACGCAGACGCCGCCGGGCATCATCCAGCCCTTCCGCAACCTGGGCGGCATCTTCGACCTCGGCTGGCCGCACCTGGGCGAGACGCTCGTGGCGCACGTGGACAAGGTGGTCGCCGCCGGCCGCGCCGGGCTGGTGATGATCACCTACCACTTCTCGAAGGGTGACCCGGCACGCGGCTGCGCCGGCTTCCACTACCGCACCGACGACGCGCGCGCCCACACCTTCCAGATCCGCGAGCAGGTGCGTGCACTGTTCGGCGGCGGCAACGTGCCGACCATCTTCCCGCTGGTCTGCGGCTTCGAGACCGACGAGGACGCGCTGGTGCTGCACGGCGAGGACGGCGCCTCGCTGGCGCTGGCCGAACTGACGCCAGACGACGCTGCCGGCCTGCCGCAGCGCCTGGCCGCCCTGCTGCCCGGCATGCCCGCGGCCATGCGCGGCGACCTGCTGCCGCTGCTGCGCGGCAACCTGGCGCACATCGCCGAGACGCGGCAGCAGCGCGCCGCCGGCGCCCGCGCGCTGGACATCGAGCACCGCGAATGGATGCTCTGCGTGGGCCGCGGCTTCGACTGGCTGCACACGCCCAACCTGGCGCTCATCGTCGGCCCGTACAGCCCCAACCTCGAAGGCCCCATCCTGCAGGCCGCGGGCATCGTGCGCGCCAACATGGAGGCCGGCCGCATCCCCGACGACGGCTTCCTGCTGCTCACCTCGGTGCCGTACGAGCAGATCGGCGTCGACCGCGCCCGTGCGGTGCTGAAGTGCCGCTTCCTGGCCCGCTTCGCGGCCGACGCCATCCGCCGACACGACCCCGATCTGGCCCCGCGCATGACGCTGCGGCGCGCGGTGCTGAACTGGGAGACGCGGGCGATGGAAGCGTTGGGCGACGACGGACCCTGACCGTCAGCCTTCCGGGCGCGCGCCGACGATGCGGATCGTCGTCGCCAGGTGCACCTCGCGCAGGAAGTAGGCCAGGCCCACCACCAGCGCCACCGTGGCGCTGGTGAACAACAGACCCACCAGCCCGTGCAGCGGTGCGTCGAGGAAGGTCTCGAGGAACAGCGCCGCGATCACCATGCACACCAGCAGCGCCGCCAGCGTGCAGCCGGTGATGGCGGCGCTGGCCAGGTAGCGCCGGCGGTCCAGCCCCTGGATCTCCACCTGCAGCGCTGCCAGCAGCTCGGGGCTCACGGCGCCGGATTCGGTGAGTCGGCGGCCGCGGTCGATGATGCGGGCCAGCCGCCCGGCCATCACGTTGAGCATGCCGGCAATGCCGGTGAGCAGGAAGGCCGGGCCCAGTGCCAGCTGGATGGCCTGGGGCACGTCGTTGATGTTGAGGAAGGGGGTGGCCATGGGTAGTCGATCGGTGGCGGGTCGATGGTACGCCGGCACCACCAGACCTTGCGCCAACGCAAGGCTGGCCACCGTCGCACGCGCCGTCTTCAGCCGAGCTTCAGATCTCCGCCCAAGTGTGGCGCTGTCGCCGACCCGCCGGGTCGTCCCGCCAGGAGAACGCCATGTCGATCTGCAGAACCTCCCCACCCACTGCCCTGGCCGCGCTGTGCGTGGCCGCGGCCATGCTGCCGGCCACGGCTCTGGCGGCCAAGCCCCCCGCCGGCCGGCTGCTGGCGTCCAACTGCTACCAGTGCCACGGCACCAACGGCCGCGGCCCGGGCTTCGACGACATCGCCGGCAAGTCCGCGCGCGAGCTCTACAAGGACCTGAAGGAGTTCCAGTCGGGCGAGGAAGGCGACGGCCTGATGGCTGCGCACGCGCGCGGCTACACCGACGCGCAGCTGATGGCCATTGCGCGCTACCTGGCGCGCCAGCGCTGAAGGAGGACGACCATGCATCGCAGACAACTCCTGCGCGCCACCGGTGGCGCGCTGCTGGCCGCCAGCCTGGGCGTGGGCCGCGCCGCCACCGCCACCGCCAACGGCCGCGTGGTCGTCGTCGGCGGCGGCATGGCCGGCAACACGCTGGCCCGCTACCTCAAGCTGTGGGGCCGCCGCCGCGTCGACGTGACCCTGGTGGACCGTGCGCCGACCTACGTCTCCAACATCATGAGCAGCCTGGTGCTCACCGGCCAGCGCAGCCTGTCGAGCCTGACCTACTCGCGCAGTGCGCTGGCCGCGCTGGGCGTGAACCTGGTGGTCGACGAGGTGGTGGCGGTGGACGCGGCCGCGCCCAGCGTCACGCTGGCCGGCGGCGGCACGCTGCAGGCCGACCGCGTGGTGCTGGCCCCGGGCATCGCCTTCGAGCCGCCCCCGGGCTACGACGACAACCGCATGCCGCACGCCTGGCAGGCCGGGCCGCAGACCACGCTGCTGGCGCAGCATCTGGCCGCGCTTCCGGCCAGCGGCACGGTGGTGCTGACGATTCCACCCACGCCGTACCGCTGCCCGCCCGGCCCCTACGAACGCGCCTGCTTGCTGGCCGACTGGCTGCGCGCCAACAAGCCCGGCGCGCGGCTGCTGGTGCTGGACGCCAACCCGGACATCATCGTCGAGCAGGACAACTTCTCCGCCGCCTTCTACGGCCTGCACGCGGACGTGCTGGAGTACCGGCCCGGCGTCAGCATCGACAGCGTGGATGCGGCCGGCATGACGCTGCACACGAACCAGGGGCAGGTGACGGCCGATGTGGTCAACCTGATTCCGCGCCAGCGCGCCGGCCGCATCGTCACCGACGCCGGCCTGGCCACCGCGAATGGCGGGCGTTTCGCGCCGGTGGACGTGCTCAGCTACGCCAGCACCGCGGCACCGGCCGTGCACGTGATCGGCGACAGCAGCGCCACCACGCAGCCCAAGGCCGGCCACATCGGCAACCAGGAGGCCAAGGTCTGCGCCGATGCCTTGCTGCGTGCCTTCGGCGGCACGGCGCCCGACCCGGCGCCGGTGACCAACTCGGCCTGCTTCTCCACCATCACGATGACCCAGGCCTCGTGGCTGACCGCGGTGTTCCAGTACGACGCCGCCACCCGGGCGATGGCGGCGGTGCCGGCGTCGTCGGCCGCGTCGAACGGCTGGTCGCGCGGGAACTTCGAGGACATGGACACCTGGTTCCGCGCCCTGATGTCCGACAGCTTCGGCTGAGCCCGGACGCAGAACAGTCCCTGCGGACTGGTCTGCGCCTGGCGAAGCGGCCGAGCTCTGCGAGGCCGTGGGACAGCCGCGCCGGCGCAGCGGTTTGCGGCCCTGCCAGAATCAGGCCCCATGGTCGTCTTCTACTGGGTCATGGGCGTGCTGGTGGTCGGCAGCTTCGCGCCGTCGGTGCTCTACATCGTGCTCTACGCCGCCACCGGCGAGGAAGCCTGCGCGCGGCGGGCGAAACTGCTGTGGAACCTCACCGGCGTGTTCGCCATGCTGGGCACGAACATCCTGATCTGGGGCCACGTGCTGGTGGCCCTGTGGCGACTCTGGTTCGGATGAAAGGTCTGCGCATGAACACTGTCGACGTGCAACCCCTGTCGCCCACCATCGTCGGCGCGCTGCAGCACGTCTGCACCGCCACGCTCACCACCGTGCTGCTGAAGAAGGGCCTGCGCAACGTGTGGATGCGCGGCACGCGGCCGCTGGCGCCCGGCCAGGGCCGGCGGATCGGGCGCGCGTTCACGCTGCGCTTCGTGCCGGCGCGCGAGGACCTGGCCACGCCGGCGTCCTGGGGCAGCCCCATCTCCACCCGCGCGGCCATCGAGGCCATGCCACCGGGCGTGATCGCCGTGGTCGGCGCCATGGGCGTCACCGATGCCGGCATCTTCGGCGACATCCTGTGCGCACGCATGGCGCGGCGCGAGGTCGCCGGCCTCGTCACCGACGGCGTGGTGCGCGACATCCCCGGCGTGCTGGCCTCGCGCCTGCCGGTGTGGTGCCAGGGCACGGCCGCGCCACCGTCGGTGGCCGGTCTGACCTTCGTCGGCTGGCAGGAGCCGGTGGGCTGCGGTGGCGTGGCCGTCTTCCCCAACGACGTGGTGGTGGCCGACGACGACGGCGCCGTGCTGATCCCGGCGGCGTTGCTGGAGACCGTGGTGGACGAGGCCGTGGAGCAGGAGCGACTGGAGGCCTGGATCATGCAGGAGGTGCAGGCCGGCGCCGAGCTGCCGGGCCTGTACCCGCCCAACGAGGCCCACCGCACGCGCTACGAGGCCTGGAAGCGGCAGCGATGAGGGTCGACGCAACATGACGGGCCTGTGGTCGCGACTGTTCGGCCGGGGGTCGGCGGCGCCCGGTGATGCTCCGGCCACGCGCCGGGTGCCTGCGACGGCACCCCCGTCCACAAGGGCTGCGGCGGCGCCGGCTGGCGACGCGACCGGGCTCACGGGTGCGCAGCGACCGCTGGTGTCGGCGAACGGCCGCATCGCCGGGTTCGAGTTCCGCCTGCCCACCCGGCCTGCACGCACCCAGGCCAGCGCCCGTGCCCGCCTTGCACCCATTTCCGGCCTGCTGGCCGCCATGCGCCTGAGCACCCAGGACGGCCGCGTCGCACTGTGCGAGCTGCCTGCGGCGAGGTTGGCCACGGCGCCGCTGGACGCACTGGCTCCACGCATGCTGTTCGCGCTGGTCGGCGACCTGCCGGCAGACGCCGACCCCGCTGCGCTGCGGGCTGCCTGGAAGGCCCGGGGTGTAGCCATTGGATGGCGTGACGACAGCCCGCCCCCCGCCCTGGCCGGCACCCGCCCGGACTTCCTGGTGCTGCCTGAGGCCCACGACCCGGTCGAACTCCTGAAGGCACTGCGCCTGGCGCGCACGCGCCATCCGAAGGTGCCACTGGTCGCGCTCGACGTGCCGGACCTGGGGGCCATGGAAGCCGTGCTCGCGGCCGGCATCGCCTACGCGGCCGGCCGGCTCGAAGGTGACAGGACACCGCAACCCGGCGGCGCGCTGCCGCCACAGGCCCGGCCCTTGCTGCAGCTGCTGGCAAGGCTGGCCGCCGATGCAGACACGGCGGAGGTCGTGGCCACCGTCAAGTCGGATGTCGCACTCAGCACACGACTGCTGGCACGCATCAACGCGGCAGCGATGGCGTCGACGCAGACCTTGGGGTCCATCGAACAGGCCGTGGCGCTGCTCGGGCGCAACGCCCTCTACGGGTCGGTCAGTCAGTTGCTGGTGCTGACGGCGCCGCCGTCACTCGCCATGCAGGCACTGCAGTCGATGACCCTCGCACGTGCCAGGCTCTTCGAGCGCCTGGCCCAGCAGCGGGGCGAACCCGTCCCTGGGGCCCTGTTCACACTGGGGCTGGCATCCATGTTGCCAGCGCTGCTCCGCGCCCCGATGGCCGACGTGCTCACAGCGATGCCGCTGCACCCGCAGGCCCGCCTCGCACTCGAGTCTCGTGGTGGTCCGTGGGCCGACTGGCTAAGCCTGGCCGAGCACCTGGACACCGGCGACCTGGCCAGTGCGGCGGACCTGGTCGAGCGCTTCGGCGGCATGGCAGTGGTGGCCGCGGCCATGGCCGAGGGCTGGTTGTTCGCCGTCCAGGGCCAGAGCACGCACTGAGCGCCTGTGAAGCCTGGCGCAGGCTCGCGCGCACCGGCCGGCGAAGTGCGGCCACGACCCTGGCCCGTTGCATGGCGAGGACGCGCCACGGCGCCCGTCCGGGCTGTAGGTCATCGGAATCCTCCGGCGATCAGCCAGTGACTCACCGCGCACCAGCCTACCCTCTGCCACCAGCGACGTCCCGAAGGACCGTATGGGGTATACGACTCAGAGGGTGAAAGGCCATCCGGCGTGCCCGAGCAGACGCGCCAGGTGGTCCGAATCCAGGCGCAAAGCACAGCCATGGCTCGCGCTATGGTGAGCATTTTCAACGACGAGTCGGTCCGCTTGGCGGGGATGAGGGGGCATGCGGGATGGCCTCTCACCCTCTCACGTCCTCGGCTTCGCTGTGCGGCACGCCGGGCAGGATTCACCAGGATCGCCAGGCGCTGGTCCATCGCAGTGGAGCTACGCGGGCCAGCGCATCAGCGCGGTCAGCAGGATCGCCGTGCCCAGCCCCAGGTTGAACGCCACCGCTGTGCGCACACGGGCCAGCGCAGCGGCGCCGGCAGGCCCGTTGCCCTGACCCACCGCGGCCACCAGCGCCCGGTACGGCACCAGCCGGATCCATGCGTACACCGCCAGCATCAGTGTGCCGCCGCCGGCCATCAGGTGCCAGTACAGCGGCAGCTGCAGGCTGCCCCCGCTGGCGGCCACCGCCTGCGCCGCCCGGCCGATCAGCAGCGCGCCGCTGAGCCAGGCCAGCGGCGCGGCCACGGTCACGGCACGGAAGAAGCGGCCCAGCACCGCCGTCATCAGCGCCAGCCGCTGCGGCGGCTCCAGCACCGCCAGCGACGGGCGCAGGAAGAAGTGGGCAAACACCATGCCGCCGATCCAGACGAACAACGACAACAGGTGCAGGGTCTTGAGCAGGGTCTCGGGCATGTGTCATTCTCACCGCCAAAGGAACCCGCCATGCACCCCTACCTCAAGACCCTGAAGCCGTTCTCCACCGCCTCCGGCCGCACGCTGAAGGCCTGGTCGCTGCCCGCGCTGGCGCGCCGGCACCCCAACATCAGGCGGCTGCCGCACGCGATGCGCATCGTGCTGGAGAGCGTGCTGCGCCACTGCGACGGGCAGCGCATCACCGCCGCCCACGTCGAGCAGGTGGCCAACTGGCAAGCCAACGCGCCGCGCACCGAGGAGATCCCGTTCGTGGTCTCTCGCGTGGTGCTGCAGGACTTCACCGGCGTGCCGCTGTTGGCCGACCTGGCCGCCATGCGCAGCGCGGCGCAGCGGCTGGGCAAGGCGCCCCGGCGCATCGAACCGCTGGTGCCTGTGGACCTGGTGGTGGACCACAGCGTGATGATCGACCACTTCGCCAGCAAGCGCGCGCTGGACCTGAACATGAAGCTGGAGTTCCAGCGCAACCGCGAGCGCTACCAGTTCATGAAGTGGGGCATGCAGGCCTTCGACACCTTCAAGGTCGTGCCGCCGGGCTTCGGCATCGTGCACCAGGTGAACCTGGAGTACCTGGCGCGCGGCGTGCACCGCACGAAGGACGGCGTGGCCTACCCGGACACCCTGGTGGGCACCGACAGCCACACGACGATGATCAACGGCATCGGCGTGGTGGGCTGGGGCGTGGGCGGCATCGAGGCCGAGGCCGCGATGCTGGGCCAGCCGGTGTACTTCCTGACGCCCGACGTGGTGGGGTTCGAACTCACAGGCCGCCTGCGTGAAGGCGTCACCGCCACCGACCTGGTGCTCACCGTCACCGAGATCCTGCGCCGCGAGAAGGTGGTGGGCGCCTTCGTGGAGTTCTGCGGCGAGGGCACGCGCTCGCTGGCCGTGCCCGACCGCGCCACCATCGCCAACATGGCGCCTGAGTACGGCGCCACGATGGGCTTCTTCCCCGTCGACGACAAAACGGTGGACTACTTCCGCGGCACCGGCCGCAGCACCCCGGAGGTGGAAGCCTTCGAGGCCTACTTCCGCGCCCAGGGCCTGTTCGGCGTGCCGGACGCGGCCGACGTGGACTACACGCGCGTGATCCGCCTGGACCTGGGCAGCGTGGCGCCCAGCCTGGCCGGGCCGAAGCGGCCGCAGGACCGCATCGAGATCGGGGACGTCAAGTCCGCCTTCGCCACGAACTTCGGCGAACGCGCGCAGGTGCCGGCGTCCCCGGTGCAGCATGGCGACGTGATGATCGCCGCCATCACCAGCTGCACCAACACCAGCAACCCGGGCGTGATGCTGGCCGCCGGCCTGCTGGCGAAGAAGGCCGTGGAAGCCGGGCTGAAGGTGGCGCCGCAGGTGAAGACCTCGCTGGCGCCGGGCTCGCGCATCGTCACCGAGTACCTGCAGCGCAGCGGCCTGCTGCCCTACCTGGAAAAGCTGGGCTTCAACGTCGCGGCCTACGGCTGCACCACCTGCATCGGCAATGCCGGCGACATCGCGCCCGAGTACAACGCCGCGATCACCGCGCACGACGTGGTGGGTGCGGCGGTGCTGTCGGGCAACCGCAACTTCGAGGCGCGCATCCACCCCAACCTGCGCGCCAACTTCCTCGCCAGCCCGCCGCTGGTGGTGGCCTACGCCATCGCAGGGCGCATGACGACGGACCTGATGACCGAGCCGGTGGGCACGGGCAAGCGCGGCAAGCCGGTGTACCTGGGCGACATCTGGCCGACGAGCGACGAGGTCCACGCGCTGATGAAGCAGGCCATGGACCCCAAGGCCTTCCGCAGCAACTACGCCCGCGTGGCCACCGAGCCGGGCGCGCTGTGGCAGAAGATCAAGGGCGTCACCGGCGAGGTCTACACCTGGCCCGACAGCACCTACATCGCCGAGCCACCGTTCTTCGACGGCTTTGCGCTGACGCCGCCGCCGGTGGTGCCCAGCGTGCACGGCGCGCGCATCATGGCGCTGTTCGGCGACAGCATCACCACCGACCACATCAGCCCCGCGGGCAGCTTCAAGTCGGCCACGCCGGCCGGGCAGTACCTGGTGTCCAGGGGCGTGCAGCCGCCGGACTTCAACAGCTATGGCGCGCGCCGCGGCAACCACGACGTGATGATGCGCGGCACCTTCGCCAACGTGCGCGTGAAGAACCTGATGCTGCCGCCCGGGCCGGACGGCCAGCCGGTGGAAGGCGGCTTCACCCGCTGGATGCTCGACGGGCCGGACCAGGGCAGCACGACCACGATCTTCGACGCCGCGATGCGCTACCAGGCCGCCGGTGTACCCACCGTGGTCTTCGCCGGCGAGGAGTACGGCACCGGCTCCAGCCGCGACTGGGCGGCCAAGGGCACGATGCTGCTGGGCATCAAGGCCGTGGTGGCCCGAAGCTTCGAGCGCATCCACCGCAGCAACCTGGTGGGCATGGGCGTGCTGCCGCTGCAGTTCAAGGCCGGCGACAGCTGGCAGGCGCTGGGCCTGACCGGCGAGGAGACCATCGCCATCCTGGTCGACCCGGCGCTGACGCCGCAGTCCGACGCCACGCTGGTGGTCACCACCGCCGACGGCAGCCGGCGCGAGCGGACCGTGACGCTGCGCGTGGACACGCCGGTGGAGGCCGACTACCTGCGCCACGGCGGCATCCTGCCGTTCGTGCTGCGGCAGCTGCTGGCGGACTGAGCAAGACCTTCTCGCCGCCCTGCATCACCGTGACGGCCTGCGCCGACGCGCCGGCCGCGGCATCATCCGGCCCCATGGACAAGTACCTGGACCTGATCGTGGCCCGCCTGCCCGCCTGGGCTGGCGACGGCGTCGAGACCCTGGTGGTCGGCACGCAGGTGATCGCCATCCTCCTGGCCGCCTGGCTGCTGATGCGCCTGGTGCGTGGCCTGCTGGCCAGGCTGGCCCGCGCGTACGCCCTGCCGGCCATGCTGGTGGTGGTGGCACGGCGCGTGATCGCGCTGGTGGTCTATCTCGGTGCGCTGCTGTGGTCGCTGGAACGCATGGGGGTGTCCAGCCACGTGCTGTGGACGGCCTTCACCGGCTTTGCCACCGTGGGTGCAGTGGCCTTCTTCGCCGCCTGGAGCGTGCTGTCCAACCTGTTCTGCACGCTGCTGATCTTCATCACCCGGGCCTTCCGCCCCGGCGATGTGGTGGAACTGCTGGAGACCGGCGACAAGCCGGGCTTCAAGGGCCGAGTGCACGACATCAACCTCGTCTACACCACCCTGGTGGAGACCGGGCCGGACGGGACGTTGACCCGCCTGCAACTGCCGAACAACCTGTTCTTCCAGCGGCCGCTGCGCCGGTGGGCGGACGAGGACTGACGGCACCGGCACGCCCTCCGCACAGGTCCGTGTGCACGCCCGCGCATTGGCGCTGGGCGGCCCGCCACCGTCGTTCGTCGTCGTAGAGTGCGCTTCATCGTATGTGGCCCACGGGCTGCGGGTCCGGCCTTCAGACTGGCGGGATGAACGACCCTTCCGACCTCCGCCGCCGCCTGGCCCGCCGCGTGGCCGAGGCCCACGCGCCGCTGTCGCCCTGGCTGGGCCTGGTCTCGGGCTCCACGGTGGAGGACGCGGCCGACGCGCGCTCAGACGTCGACATGAGCCTGCTCTTCGAGACCCTGCCGCCGGAAGAAGCGCTGCGCCGCGCGTGCGCCGGCGCCGGCGGCGAACCCTGGCACTGGCAGGTCGGCGCCTTCGACGGCAGCGGCGCCGTGGTGGCCTTCCGGCTCGAAGGCATCGAGACGCAGATCGCCTACGGCAGCCGCGCCAACTTCGAGGCCGAACTGGACCAGGTGCTGCTCCGGCACGACCCCGACACGCCGCTGCACAAACTCTGCGAAGGCGTGGCCAAGGCCGAGCCGCTGGCGGGCCATGCCGCACTTGCGGCGGCACAAGTGCGCGTGCGCGACTTTCCCGAGGCCCTGGGCCGCGCGATGGCCGCCCACTGGCTGGGCCAGCTCACCCCTTGGCGGGCCATCGCGCAGATCGTGCACCGCGACGCCCTGGTCTGGAGCCGCGAACTGCAGGTGCAGGTCGCCCACCGCCTGCTCGGGGCGCTGGCGGGCCTGAACGGCTGCTACTTCACGACCTTCCAGTTCAAGCGCATGGGCCGCTTCGTCGACGGCATGGCCTGCAAGCCACCGGCCTTCACGGCCCGGCTCGAAGCCGCGTTGATGACGCCGCCGGACATCGGATTTGCCGCCCTGCACACACTGGAGGCGGAGGTGACGGCACTGGTGGCCGCGCGCTGGCCCGACCTGGACCTCAGCGCGGTGCGCCAGCGGCACGCCGCGTTCGCACCGCCTCCAGGCTGACGCAGAGCTCGCGCACGCCGTCGGCCATGCGGTCGGTGGCGCGGTGCAGGGTGTCGGGGTTCACCGTCAGCAGCGCCGTGTCCTGCAGGCTGCGCAGGCGGCGCCAGCGGTCCAGGCCATCGGGCTTGCCGGCGGCCAGGCGGCCGGTGATGATGGCGTCGGGCTGTGCGGCCAGCACCGCCTCGGCCGCCACCTGCGGCACCAGCTGCGGCAGGTCGGCGAAGACGTTGCGCGCGCCGCACAGGGCCAGTGCCTCGCTGATGGGGTGGGCGCCGTTGACGGTCATCAGCGGCTCGGCCCAGATCTGGTAGACCACACGCAGCGGCGGGCGCTGGGCGTAGGTGGTGCGCAGCGCCGCAAGTTCACCTTCGAAAGCGGCCGCGCGCGCCTCGGCCGCCGCCTCGGTACCGGCCAGGCGGCCAAAGGCGCGCAGCGTCGTCGCGATGTGCGCTAGGTCGCGCCCGGCGCTGCTGAACACCGGCAGACCGGCGGCACGCAGACGCGCCAGCTGCTGCGGCGCGCTGCCGTTGGCCCAGACCACCACGAGGTCGGGCTTCAGCGCGACGATGCGCTCCAGATCCAGCCGCACCGCGTCGCCGATGCGCGGCAGGCGTTGTGCCGCCTCGGGGTAGTCGCTCCAGTCCGACACCGCCACCACGCGGCTGCCGGCGCCGGCGGCGAACAGCAGCTCGGTCAGGTGCGGTGCGATGCTGACGATGCGCTGCGCCGGCGCCGGCAGCACCAGCGCGGCACCTTCGTCGTCGACAAGGCGGATCTCTGCGCGCGCCGCCGTGGCCAGCGCCAGCAGGACGGCGACGCACAGCGTCAGGCCGGCACGAACAGCCATTGCCCCCCCAGGTTCACCCGCTGCAGCGCATGGCCGAAGGCGGCCGACAGCACGGGTTCGGTCATCACCTCGGCCACCGCCCCCGCGTGGTGGCCGCGCGGGCCGAGCACCAGCGCATGGGTCGCGAAACGCGCCGCCAGGTTCAGGTCGTGCACCGACAGCACCACCAGCCGCCCCTGCGCCTGGACCAGCGCCTGCAGGTGGCGCAGCAGCAGCAGCTGGTGGTGCAGGTCCAGGTGGGCCAGCGGTTCGTCCATCAGCAACGCCAGCGGGTCCTGCGCCAGCAGGGCGGCGATGGCCACGCGCTGGCGTTCGCCGCCGGAGAGTGTCAGCACGTCCCGGTCGTCGAAGCCGGCGAGGTCCGCCGCCGCCAGTGCGGCACGGGCGATGCGGCGGTCGTCCTCGCCCTCCCAGGCCCAGCGTGCCAGGTGCGGGTGTCGGCCGATGAGCACAAGGTCCAGCACGCTGGCGGCGAAGCTGTCGACCTGGGCCTGCGGCAGCAGGCCGCGCAGGCAGGCGGCCTCGCCGGGTGGCCAGCCAGCGTAGGGCCGCCCGCCCAGGCGCAGCGCGCCGGCGTCGGGCGCGCGCAGCCCGGCCAGCGTGTGCAGCAGCGTGGTCTTGCCGCTGCCGTTGGGGCCGACGACGGCCCAGAGCTGGCCGCGAAGCAACGTGAGGTCCAGCGTGTCGACCAGCGTGCGCGCGCCAGCGATCAGACCGAGCCGTTCGACCTCGATCATGGCCGCCCTCCGTGCCGCAGCAGCAGCACCAGGAAGCTGGGCACGCCCAGCAGCGCGGTGATCACACCCACCGGCAGCTGCGTGGGCGCCACCACCGTGCGCGCCAGCGTGTCGGCCAGCAGCAGCAGGCTGCCACCGGCGAGCACACAGCCCGGCAGCAGCACACGCTGGTCGTTGCCGAACAGCAGGCGCAGCGCATGCGGCACCACCAGGCCGATGAAGCCCACGCTGCCGGCGGTGGTGACGGCCACCGCCGCGGCGGCCGAGGCCAGCAGGTACAGCCACCGCCGCAGCCCGATCACCCTCACCCCCAGCGACGCCGCCGCCAGCGGCCCGCGCAACAGCACGTTGAGCTGGCGGGCCAACGGCCAGGCCAGCGCCAGCAGCACCGCCAGCGCCGCCAGCGGCCACCCCGGCGACCCGGCACCGGACAGGTCGCCCGCCAGCCAGAACAGCATGCCGCGCAACTGCGCCTCCGGCGCCAGCGACAGCATCAGCGTCACCACCGCCGTCCAGCCGGCGGCCAGCATCACGCCGGTGAGCAGCAGGCGCGGCGCGGTGTCGTGCGCGCCTGGCGCGGCCAGCCGCGCCAAGTCGCGGTGGGCGATCGCGAACACGAGCACGATGGTCAGCAGCGCACCACCAAAGGCGCCTGCCTGCACCGCCCAGGCGCCCACACCCAGGCCCAGGCCGAGCCACATCACCGCCAGTGCACCCGCCGCGGCGCCGCCGGAGATGCCCAGCACGTAGGGGTCGGCCAGCGGGTTGCGCAGCAGCACCTGCATCAGCGCACCGGCCAGCGCTAGAAGGCCGCCGGTGGCAAAGGCTGCGCCGGTACGCGGCAGGCGCAGCGCATGCAGTACTTCCGCCTCGGGCGAGGCGTCGGGGGTGAACAGCAGGCCCGGCAGGGCCAGCGGGTCGATGACCACCGAGCCGCTGGCCAGCGCCACGGCCCAGGCCGCCGCCGCGAAGGCGAGCAGTCCGGTCCAGATGCGCAGTGCGCGGCCCATGCCCGACCCTCGGTCAGTCCATCTGCCAGTGCAGCGCCAGCACGGCCTTGCGTCCTGGCGCGTCGTAGCCGCGCACCAGGGTATAGGCGCGGTCGGCCAGGTTGTCGATGCGCGCCGTGAGCGCCCATTGCGGCGCCACCGCCCAGCGTGCCTGCAGGTTCAGCAGACCGTAGCCGGCCAGGGTGTCGGTGTTGGCCGCGTCGTTGAAGCGGGCGCCCACGGCGACCGCCTCGATGCCCGCCTGCCAGGCCCCACCCCGCCACTCCAGCCCGGCGCTGCCGAAGCGCCCGGCCCGGCGCACCAGGCGGCCGCCGGTGTCGGCGTTCTCCGGCGTCTGCCAGGTGGCCTCCGCACGCGCGGCCCAGGGCCCGGCAGCCCAGCGCGTGCGCAGCGTCAGCCCGCGGATGCGCGCGCGGCCCACGTTGTCCACCGAGGTGAAGCTGTCGTTGATGGCGATGAGGTCGCGGATGCGGCTGTCGAAGGCGGTGGCGTCCAGCCGCCACGCGCCGGCCTGGTGGTGCAGGCCGAGCTCGCCGCTGCGCGAGCGCTCCGGCGCCAGGCCCGGGTTGCCCTGGTAGCCGAACTGCAGCGGGTAGTACAGGTCGTTGAAGCTCGGCGCCTTGAAGGCCGTGCCGGCCGCGGCGGTGAGGCGCCAACCGGGCGCCAGCGTCCAGGCCCAGCCCAGGTTGCCGGTACCGTGGCCGCCGAACTGCGAATCGTCGTCATGGCGCAGCGCCAGCTGCAGGCGGTGGCCGGTGGCCAGGTCCCCGCTCCAGCCGGCGAACAGGCTGGCCACGCGGCGCGTGGTCTGCGTGAAGGCGGTGTCGCTGTCCACCTGCTCGCGCCGCCATTCCACGCCGGCCACGGCGTCGCCGCCGGCCAGCGCGACGGCGTGCTGCCAGCTGGCCTGGTCCTGTTCGGTGCGGAAACTGCCGGGGAAGCTGCCGTCGGTGCGCAGGCTGTCCTGCCCGCGCGCCAGCCGCAGCGTGCTCGTCCAGCCAGGGGCCAGCTGGTCGCGGCTTTCCAGCGCGAGGGTGGCCAGGCGCTGGCGGTTGAGGTCGTCCACGCCCGGGCCGGCGTCGAAGTGCGCACGGGTGTCGGCCAGCGTCAGTCGCGCGGCCAGGGTGTGGCCGGGCGCGCGGTCGTGCTCCAGCACCGCGAAGCCGCTGGTATTGCGGTAGGGGTCGCGGTCGGCGTTGTAGGAGAAGGGGTTGTCGGGGTTGGTGGCAGAGCCGGCATCGGTGGCGTGCCACGAGGCGCCCAGCGACATCCGTGTGGCGCCGCTGGCCCGGCCCCAGCGCACGGCGGCGCGGCGCGTGGCCTCGCTGCCCACGCCCAGATCCACCGCCAGCCCGTCGGCCTGGCGCGTGAAGACCTGCACCACGCCGCCGATGGCGTCGGCCCCGTAGAGCCCGCTGGCCGGGCCGAGCAGCACCTCGATGCGCTCGATCTGGTCCGGCGCCAGGTGCTCGAAGGCGTTGGTGCCGGTGGTGGCGGAATGGACGCGCACACCGTCGATCAGCAGCACCACGTGGTTGGCGTTGCTGCCGCGCAGGAACAAGCCCACCGGCTGGCCGGGGCCACCGTTGGCGGCCAGTTCCAGGCCGGCTTCGCGCTGCAGCAGCTGTGCCAGGCCGTCGGCACCGGCGGCGGCGATGCGCTCGCGCGGGATCACGCGCAGCTCCAGCGGCGACTGGTCCTCGGCCTGCGGCACGCGCGCGGCCGTGACCACCACCACCGGCGGGGTCGTCTGGGCATGCAGGGGGAACGACGAGATCAGGCTGCCGCAGGCCGCGGCCGCCAGCGAAAGGCGAACAGGAAGCTTCACGATGACTCCGGCCGACAGCGTCCCCGCAGCGGCATGGGTGGCGAACAGCACCGCCGCACCGGGGTGCGACGAAGCCCTGCGCTCCGCAGGCCGGTATCCGGGCTCGCAGGCCGGGGAGGCATCCCCCCCGGGGGCCGCCGCCTTCCCAGGTTGCGAACAACCCAGTGGCGTGCTGGCGGCCTTGCGCCTGCTCACCGGTGCGGGGGCAGCGCAGGAGTGCTCCCACGGGTTCGAACCGCGGGCCGTCACCTGCTTCCCGTTCAACCTTTGGCCAGCCATGGCCGCAGGCACCTGGAGCGAGGGGCATGATACGCGCATGACTGTCCAGACCCTGACGAAGGATCACGTCCGTGTGATCACGCTCGACCGCCCGGAGCGGCGCAACGCGGTGGACGGCCCCACCGCCGCCGCGCTGCGCGCCGCGTTCGAGGCCTTCGAGGCCGACGGCGACGCCCGCGTGGCCGTGCTCACTGGCGCCGGCGGGCACTTCTGCGGCGGCGCCGACCTGAAGGCCCTGGGCGACCCGGCCACGCGCAACGCGCTGGACCCGGACGGCCATGGTCCGATGGGGCCGACGCGCATGGTCTTCAGCAAACCGGTGATCGCCGCCGTGGAGGGCTACGCCGTGGCCGGCGGGCTGGAGCTGGCGCTGATGGCCGACCTGCGCGTGGCGGCGCAGGGCGCGGTGTTCGGCGTCTTCTGCCGCCGCTGGGGCGTGCCGCTGATCGACGGCGGCACGGTGCGCCTGCCGCGCATCGTCGGCCAGGGCCGGGCGCTGGACCTGATCCTCACCGGTCGCGCGGTGCCGGCCGACGAGGCACTGGCCATGGGCCTGGCCAACCGCGTGGTGCCCGACGGCCAGGCGCTGGCCGCGGCGCTGGACCTGGCGGCGCAGATCGCGGCCTTTCCGCAGCGCTGCATGAACGCCGACCGCGCGTCGGCGCTGGCGCAGTGGGACTGGCCGCTGGACGAGGCACTGCGCCGAGAGGGCCGCGGCGGGCAGGCGGTGGTGTTCGCCGAAGGCCTGGGCGGCGCGGCGCGGTTTGCCGCCGGCGCCGGGCGGCACGGCGGCGCCGCATAGCCCCCCCGCAGCCCGCACCCGACCGCCTCACCCGCTGGGCTATCCTCCGCCCACCTCATGTGACCCGGCGCGCACCCGCGCCACCGCAGCGAAAGGACACGCACCATGGGCCTCATCCAGGCAGCCAAAGGCGCCATCGGCGGCATGCTGGCCGACCAGTGGCTGGACTTCTTCACCGTGCCCGGCGGCCTGCCGCCCACGGCCGCGCTGTTCGCCGCGGTGCCGCAGGGCACGAATGCCGGGCGCGGGTCCAACACCAAGGGGTCGTCGAACATCATCACCAACGGCTCGCGCATCGTCGTGCCCGAAGGTTATGGCCTGCTGCTGATGCAGGACGGCGCCATCACCGCCTTCGTGGCCGAGGCCGGCGCCTACGAATGGCGGTCGGACGACCTGCAGTCGCAGTCCATCTTCAGCGGCGGCGGGCTGTTCGACGCGCTGATCCGCCAGAGCTGGGAGCGCTTCAAGTTCGGCGGCCAGCCCGGCGCGCAGCAGGCCGCGTTCTTCGTGTCGATGAAGGAACTGCCGGACAACCGTTTCGGCACGCAGTCGGAGATCTACTGGGACGACGGCTACCTCAACGCGCAGGTGGGCGCCCTGACCCGCGGCAGCTACACGCTGCAGATCGTCGACCCGATCCGCTTCGTCAAGAGCTTCGTGCCCGCCAGCTACCTGCAGCCCGGCCAGGTGTTCGACTTCACGGACATGGACAACGCCGCGGCCAGCCAGCTGTTCAACGAGGTCGTGAGTTCGCTGGCCCCGGCCTTCAGCCTCTACACCAACGACCCGGGCAAGGGCAACCGCATCACACGCATCCAACAGGATTCGATCGGCTTCGCCCAGAGCCTGTCGGACGCCGTGGAGCGCGCCTACCGCTGGCAGAGCGACCGCGGCCTGGTCATCGTCAAGACCGCCATCGTCTCCATCGAGTACGACGCCAACACGCGCGAACTGCTCAAGACCGTGCAGCGCGCCGACGCGCTGGCCGGCGCGCGCGGCAATTCGAACCTGCAGGCCTCGGTGGCCGCGGGCATGCAGGCTGCCGGCGAGAACGCCGGCCCGGGCGGCATCATGGGCATGGGCATCGCGGCGGGCAGCATGGGTGGCCTGGCCGGGCTGCAGCAGCCAGTGGCGCCGGCACCCGCGGTGGCACCCGCGGCCGCCGCCACGCCCGCGGCCGACGACCCCATCGCCCGCCTGACACGCGCCAAGCAGATGCTGGACGCCGGCCTGATCACCCAGGCCGACTACGACGCGGTCAAGGCCAAGGCGCTGGGGCTGTAGCGCCCACCCGCAGCATGGCGCACGACTCGCCGCCCCGCCCGACCGGGCCGGGCTCGCCGCAGGACATGCCGCCGGCCCCGGGCCAGCCGCCGCTGAGCGCGGAGGACCTGGGGCGCCTGCCCGAGCCGGTGCGCGACGAACTGCTCGCGCCCGACCCGGCCGTGATCGACACCGCGTCGAAAGAACTGCGCGACGGCGTCAACCGCTGCCCCAAGTGCGGCTCGACCGAAGTACGCCACCGCACCGGCAGCGACCGGCTGGTGTGCCTTTACTGTCGCCACGAGTGGGCCGCCACGCGGGTGGAGGAGGCCTTCGGGCTGGGCGAGGGCATTGCCGAACTGCGCGGCACGCAGATGGCCTCGGGCGCGCGCGACATCGACGCCGACGCCGAGGCCCTGCGCAGCTACAAGTGTGCCGGCTGCGGCGCCGAGGTGGTGATCAACACCGCCACCGCCATGACCGCACGCTGCCACTGGTGCCGCCACGTGCTGGGCGTCAACGAGCAGATCGACAACGGCGCCGTGCCCGACGCAGTGCTGCCGTTCCACATCACGAAGGACGACGCGGTGGCGCGCATCCGCCAGTTCGTCAACAAGCGGCGCCTGTTCGCGCTGAAGGCCTTCAAGGACGAGTTCACGCCGGAGAACGTGGTGGGCGTCTACCTGCCCTACATGGTGGTGGATGCGCGCGGCAGCGCCGACGCCGCCGGTGCCGGCGAGATCCAGACCCGGCGCTACACGCGCAAGGTGGGCAAGAGCAACCAGACCTTCTACGACGCCGACGTCTGGCGCGTGCAGCGCCACGTGGATTTCACGGTGGACGACCTGACGCTGGAATCCAGCGCCGAGCGCGGCAACCTGGACACGCGCCGCAACACGCACAACGTCATCAACACCATCCTGCCCTTCGACACGAAGAACGCGGTGAAGTGGAATGCCTCGTACCTGGTGGGCTACACGTCGGAGAAGCGCGACCGCGACGTGGCGCACCTGATGCCGCGGCTGCAGGACCAGATGCTGTCCATCGCGCGCGCGCAGATGGAGCCGTCGGTGGCGCGCTACAACCGCGGCGTGCGCTGGGAGCAGGAGCGGCTGAACCTGCAGGGCACACGCTGGGTGGCGATGTACCTGCCGGTGTGGCTGTACGCCTACCAGGAACCCGGAAAGGGCGGCGGCCTGCTGCACTACATCGCCGTCAACGGCCGCACTGGCGAGACCATGGGCAGCGTGCCGGTGCAGCAGTGGAAGCTGCTGCTGGCGGCGCTGAGCATCGGCACGGTGGTGGAAGCGCTGGCGCTGTGGTTCATCGCGAACGCGGGCTGATCGGCGGGAGGCCAGGCATGGACAACAACGACGGCATCCTCTTCCTGCTGGCCCTGGGGCCGGCCAGCGCCGCAGGCTTCTACTGGGCCATCTACCGGCACTACCGCAACACCGACAAGTCACACGCCTTCGAGCGCGAGACGGCAGTCGAAGTGCTGACGCTCGGCGGCAGCGAACTCGACCGCAAGGTCGACGAGGTGCGCGGCACCAAACGCACGCGGATCGACGGGGACAACGTGGCGAACCACCGGGTGCGGGTGCGGTCGATGCCCGGCAGCGGCAACGCTCGTGACCTGGCTGCCGACGGGACCACGGTGTGAAGCTGAGTCCGGGCGCCCGCGGCCGGCTGCGGTGCTGGCACCAGAGGTTTCACTGAGGCGCGCGTTTTCGTGGCCGATTCCGGGCGACACTCCGCGCTCGCTGCCCAACCACCTGGAACCGGACTTGCCCGACGTGCCCCGCCCCCAGACTCTGCCGAATGGCCTGAGGCGCCGCGACGCGCTGCGGGCCGCGTCGTTGCCAGCGCTGGCGATCTGGCCGTTTGGCCACGCGTGGTCCGCCGGGGACACCAGTTCTGACGATGGGGTGACGCAGGCGCCCATCGTCACCGGGCGCTGGGTGCATGCACTGTGCGCCTTCGGTGAGCCCCGCTACCCTGCCGACTATCCGCACCGCGGCTACGTCGACCCGGCTGCGCCCAAGGGCGGCACGCTGCGGCTGTCCAACGGCGACCGCCGCTCCAGCTTCGACAAGCTGAACATGTTCACGCTCAAGGGCAATGCGCCCATCGGCGTGGCCATGTTCATGGTCGAGACCCTGTGCGAGTTCTCGATGGACGAGCCGGCCTGCCTGTACGGGCTGCTGGCCGAGTCGATGATGGTCTCACCCGACCTGTCGACCTTCACGCTGCGGCTGCGGCCCGAGGCCCGTTTCTCCAACGGTGACCCGGTGCTCGCTGCCGACGTGGTCGACAGCGTGAAGCGCCAGCAGGGCCCGCAGGTCCAGCCCACGTATGCCTCGCCGTTGGCCGTGCTGAGTGGGGTCGAGGCACTGGATGCCCGCACGGTGCGCTTCCACCTGAAGGAGCGCACCCTGGACGCCGTGTTCAACGTCGGCATGACCTGGGTGTTCTCGCGCAAGTGGGGCGAGGGCAAGCCGCTGAAGGACATCGTCGACGAGGCCCCGATCGTCAGCGGCCCCTACCTGGTCGACAAGGTCGAGATGCCCAGCCGCATCGAGTTCCGCCGCAACCCGGACTACTGGGCACGCGACCTGCCGGTGCGGCGCGGCTTCTTCAACTTCGACCGCATCGCCTACAACCTGTACAACGACACCGCGGTGCGGCGCGAGGCTTTCAAGGCCGGCGACTTCCACATCCTGCGCGAGATGTCGTCATCGGCCTTCGAGCGACTGCATGCGGGTGCCAAGTGGCGCGACGGCCGCATCGTCAAGCGCGTCTGGCCCACCGACCACGGCAGCATGCAGCAGTCGATGAACTTCAACCTGCGGCGCCGCAAGCTCCAGGACATCCGCGTGCGCGAGGCGCTGATGCGCGCCTGGGACTATGAGGCCATGGACAAGCGGCGCGCCTTCGTGCGCTGCAACAACCAGTTCAACAACTCGCCGTTCGCCGCGGAGGGCCTGCCCTCACCAGCCGAACTGGCCCTGCTCGAGCCCTTCCGCAGCGAACTGCCGGCCGCCGTCTTCGGCCCCGCCTTCCGCGCGCCGGTGAACGACCCGCCGCCGAAGCTGCGCGAGAACCTGAAGATCGCCGCGCAACTGCTCACCGACGCCGGCTGGGTGGTGGGGGCCGACGGATTCCGGCGCAATGCCCAGGGCGAGGAACTGACGCTGGAGTACCTGCTGCCGTCCAAGCCATCGGGCTCATCGCCGTTCAGCGTGAACCTGCGCAAGCTGGGCGTGAAGTACACGGAGCGCCAGGTCGACTTCGCGATCTACCGTCGGCGCCTGCTGGAGACGCGCGACTACGACCTGATCGTCATCGTCGAGGGCAACTTCACGCTGCCCAACGCAGCCGACCTGCACCAGATCCACCACTCCAGCGGTGCCGACGCGTCCGGCAGCTACAACTTCCGCGGCGTCAGGAGCCGCGCGGTCGACGACCTGATCGACCGCATCGCGCGTGCCAGGACGATGGACGAGCTGACCGCGGCCTCGCGCGCGCTGGACCGCGTGATCATGTGGAACCACTGGCAGATCCCTCAGCTTTACAGCCCGACCGAGCGAACCTCGTACTGGAACCGGTTCGGCATCCCGGCCACGCAGGCGCGCTACTTCCAGATCGACAGCATCCCGGATTCGCACAGCAACCCCTGGCCGCTGTGGTGCTGGTGGGACCTGGCCTCCGACGCCCGGCACCTGCGAGGCTCAGCACCAGCCGCCAAGGTCTGAACACTCATGTTCGCCTACATCGTCAAACGCATCCTGTTGATGGTGCCCACCTTGTTGGGCGCGCTGACGATGACCTTCGTCGTCATCCAGTTCGTGCCCGGCGGCCCCGTCGAGACGCTGATGGCCGAGGCCTCGGCGGGTGCCAATGCCGATGGTGGGGGCGGCGGCTACCGCGCCAGCCGCGAGGTGGAGGCCGAACAGATTGCAGAACTGAAGCGGCTCTATGGCTTCGACAAGCCCGCGCACGTGCGTTACGTCGAGATGGTCGGCAACTTCCTGCGCTTCGACTTCGGCCGCAGCTTCCTGCAGAACAAGGACGTGTGGACGCTGCTCAGGGAGAAGCTGCCGGTGTCGATCAGCCTGGGGTTGTGGACCTTCTTCATCTCCTACCTGATCTCGATCCCGCTGGGCATTTCGAAGGCGGTTCGCGAAGGCACGCGCTTCGATACCGTGACCACGCTGCTGGTGCTGGTGGGCTACGCGGTGCCGGGTTTCGTGCTGGGCGTGCTCCTGATCGTCGTGTTCGCCGGCGGCACGTTTCTCGACTGGTTCCCGCTGCGCGGCCTGGTGTCGGACAACTGGTCGGAGCTGAGCTGGCCGGCGCGCATTGCCGACTACTTCTGGCACCTGACGCTGCCGCTGACGTGCCTGGTCATCGGCAGCTTCGCGGTGCTGACGATGTTGACCAAGAACACCTTCGTCGAGGAGATGCGCAAGCAGTACGTGCTGGTGGCGCGCGCCAAGGGCCTGAGCGCACGAAAGGTGCTCTACAAGCACATCTTCCGCAACGCGCTGATCCCGCTGGTCACCGGCTTCCCGGCAGCCTTCATCGGCGCGTTCTTCGCCGGCTCGGTGCTGATCGAGACGCTGTTCTCTCTCGATGGCCTGGGCCTGTTGGCCTACGAATCGGTGCTGCGGCGGGACTACCCGGTGGTGCTGGGCTCGCTCTACCTGTTCACGCTGATGGGCCTGGTCGTCAAGCTGGTGGCCGACCTGCTGTACGTGGTGGTCGACCCGCGGGTGCAGTTCGGGAGCGCGGGGCGATGAGCGCGGAGTCGTCCACCGCCGCCGTTGACGCTGGCGGCCCGACCATGGCACCCGCCGCGCCTTCGCCGGCCGTGCGCGGCTTCACGCCGCAATCGCCGGGCCGGCGGGCCTGGGCGCGCTTCAGGCGCCACCGGCTGGGCTACATCTCGCTGTGGCTGTTCGGGCTGCTGCTGGTGCTGGCCACCGCCGCGGAGCTGTTTGCCAACGACAAGCCCTTCGTCGCCCGCATCGACGGCCAGACCTGGTTCCCGGTGTTCGACAACCCGCCCGAGACGGCCATCGGCGGCGACTTCCAGACCCCCACCGACTGGAAGGACCCGTTCGTGGTCGACCTGTTGGCCAGGCCGGGCAACTTCTCCATCGCCGCGCCGATCCCGCATTCGGCCGACAGCATCGACTACTTCGCGAAGGACCCGCCACCGGCCGCACCGAACGCAAAGAACTGGCTGGGCACGGACAACCAGGGCCGCGACATGCTGGCCCGGCTGATCTACGGCTTTCGTGTGAGCATCTGGTTCGCGATCGCACTGACGCTGGCCGGCACCCTGCTGGGCATCGTGATGGGTTCGATCATGGGCTACTTCGGCGGCCGCATCGACCTGACGCTGCAGCGGCTGATCGAGGTCTGGGGGGCGATTCCCGAACTGCTGCTGCTGATCATCTTCGCATCGATCTTCCAGCCATCGATCGCGCTGCTGCTGATCCTGCTGAGCCTGTGGGGCTGGATGGGGCTGTCTGACTACGTGCGCGCCGAGTTCCTGCGCAACCGTGGCCTCGAGTACGTGAAGGCCGCACGCGCGCTGGGCCTGGGCCCGTGGCAGATCATCTGGCGCCACGTGCTGCCCAATTCGATGACGCCGGTGATCACCTTCATCCCGTTCCGCATGAGCGCGGCCATCCTGGCGCTGACCTCGCTGGACTTCCTCGGCCTGGGCGTGCCGGCGGAAGTGCCGTCGCTGGGCGAACTGCTGCAGCAAGGCAAGTCGGCGCTGGACGCCTGGTGGATCATCGTGCCGACCTTCCTGCTGCTGACCGTGACGATGCTGCTGCTGACCTTCGTCGGCGACGCGCTGCGTGACGCATTCGACACCCGCAAGTCATGAGCGACGTGCCCGACCGCCCCCTGCTGTCGATCGAACACCTGTGCGTGCGCTTCGGCGACAGCGAGGTGGTGCGCGACGTGTCTTTCCAGATCGCGCCGGGCGAGAAGTTCGCGCTGGTGGGCGAGTCCGGCTCAGGCAAGTCGGTAACCGCCCTGTCCGTCCTGCGTCTCGTGGACGCCGCCACCACCACGGGCCGCATCGTCTTCGACGGCGAGGACCTGATGCTGCGGCCCGAGCCGAAGATGCAGGCCCTGCGCGGCAGCGACATCGGCATGATCTTCCAGGAGCCGATGACCGCGCTGAACCCGCTGTACCGGGTCGGCAACCAGATCAGCGAGGTCGTGCGCCTGCACGAGGGGCTGTCGCCGGCGGCAGCCCACGAACGCGCCGTCGAGCTGCTGCGGCGCACCGGCATCCCGGAGCCCGAGCGCCGGGTGAACGCCTACCCGCACGAGCTCTCAGGCGGGCAGCGCCAGCGCGCCATGATCGCGATGGCGCTGGCCTGCAAGCCGCGCCTGCTGATCTGCGACGAGCCGACCACGGCTCTGGACGTGACCATTCAGGCACAGATCCTGGACCTGCTGGACGAACTGCAACGCGACATGGGCATGGCGCTGCTGTTCATCACCCACGACCTGAACCTGGTGCGCCGTTTCACGCACCGGGTGGGCGTGATGGAGCGCGGCGTCCTGGTGGAAACCGGACTCACGGCAGAGGTCTTCGCCCAACCACGGCATGCGTACACGCGCCGGCTGCTGGCCGCGAAGCCGCAGCGAAACGTGCTGCCGCTGCCGGCCGACGCGCCGGTGCTGCTGCGCATGGATCGCACCGCGGTCCGTTTCAGGATCCCCATCGGCTGGTTCCGGCACCGGGACTTCCATGCGGTGCGCGACACGACGCTGCAGCTGCGGCGTGGCGAGACATTGGGCATTGTCGGCGAGTCCGGCTCCGGCAAGACCACCCTGGGCATGGCCCTGCTGGCGCTGCAGCCCATTGCCTCCGGCCAGATCGAGCTCGGCGGCCAACGCATCGATACCGCCGACCGGGCCACGCTGCGCCGCATGCGCCGGCGCATGCAGGTCGTGCTGCAGGACCCCTTCGCGTCGCTGTCGCCGCGCATGACCGTCGGTCAGATCGTCGGCGAAGGTCTGGCCCTGCACCGTCCCGACTGGTCCGCCGACGAGCGGCGCGAACGTGTGCTGGCGATGCTCGACGAAGTCGGCCTCGGCGAACGCCATGGCGTCACCGGCGTGCTGAACCGCTACCCGCACGAGTTCTCCGGCGGTCAGCGACAGCGCATCGCGATCGCGCGTGCCGTCGTCCTGCAGCCGGAACTCCTGGTGCTGGACGAACCCACGTCGGCACTGGACGTGTCGGTGCAGCAGCAGGTCCTGGCCCTGTTGTCCGACCTCCAGCAACGCCATGGGCTGAGCTATCTCTTCATCAGCCACGACCTGGCCGTCATCCGCGCGATGGCACACCGGGTGATGGTCATGAAGGACGGCGCGGTGGTGGAGTCCGGCGAGACGCTGGCCCTGTTCGAGACGCCACAGGCGAGCTACACGCGTGAACTGATCGCGGCGGCCCACCTGGTTTGAAGCATCGTGCCGGCGGCGGGCCGGGCAGCCTGGAGCGGGCCGGGTTCGAGCGTCCTGTTCACGCCACCAAGCAGCACCGGCGCGGTGTTGCGGGCCTGTGCGTGCCCGTCGTCGCGCCGCAACGGCCCGGGCAAGACCGTTCAGGCTGCCTGGCCGTGCCCCAACCGCTCCGCCAGCACCCGCTCCACCGTGTCCACGATCACCTGCGTCTGGCGGTCGATCTCCAGGTGCACGGCATCGCCGACGGCCTTGTCGCCGAAGGTCGTCATGCGCAGCGTCTCGGGGATCAGCCAGACCTCGAACCAGCCGCTGCCGTCGGCCTCGCGGGCGCACTCGGCCACCGTCAGGCTGGCACCGTTGACGGCGATGAATCCCTTGGGGAAGACGTAGCGCATCCACGGCGCCGGCACCGCGAAGCGCAGCACGCGGTTGTTCTCCGGCGTGCGCAGCGCCGCCAGCGTGGCCGTGGTGTCCACGTGGCCCGACAAGATGTGGCCGCCCACCTCGGCGCCGGTGACGAAGCTGCGCTCGACGTTGACGCGGCCGCCTTCCTGCAGCGCGCCCAGCGTGGTCAGCGACAGCGTCTGCTGCATGACGTCGAAGTGCGCCGCATCGCCCGCCACCTGGGTCACGGTCAGGCAGCAGCCGTCCACCGCCACGCTGGCGCCCACCTGCAGGCCAGCGGTGAAGCCCGCCGGGCACTGCAGCACGATCTGGCGCAGACCCGGCTGCGCGGTGATGCGGGCGGCGTTGGCCACGCCCTGGACGATGCCGGTGAACATGCGGAGATGATAGGCGCCCGGCCGCGCCTAGACTGCCGCATGCACGACACCGACGACAGGGGCGCGGCACTGGCCCGCGACTTCAGCCTGGCCAACCCGCCGCCTGGGTTCATCGACCACCCGGCGCCGTTCTGGGCCGCCCTGCGACGCCACGCCCCGGTGCACCGGCTGGACGAGCGCAGCGTCTACCTGACGGCCTACGACGACGTGCTGGCGGTCTATCGCAGCGCCGCCGTCAGCAGCGACAAGCAGCAGGCCTTCGCACCGGTGTTCGGCACCGGCGCGCCGCTGTACGCGCACCACACCACCAGCCTGGTGTTCAACGATCCGCCGCGCCACACGCGGGTGCGGCGCATCCTGATGGGGGCGCTGAACCAGCGCGCCATAGCGCGCATGGAGGCCGGCGTGAAGGCGCTGGTGGACGACCTGCTCGACGTGCTGGCCGGCGAGCCCGCGCCCGACCTGATCGCGCACTTCGCCGCGCAGATCCCGGTGGAGGTGATCGGCAACCTGCTGGCCATTCCGCGCGGCGACCGCGGCCCGCTGCGTGGCTGGTCACTGGCCATCCTGTCGGCGCTGGAGCCGGCGCCGTCGGCCGCCGTGCAGGCCGCGGGCAATGCGGCGGTCACCGAGTTCCTGGACTACCTGCGCATGCTGGTGGCCGAACGCCGCGCCCAACCCGGGGACCCGGAGGTGGACGTGCTCACCCGGCTGATGCTCGGCGACGCCGAGGGTGCACTCGACGAAGCCGAGCTGATGCACAACTGCATCTTCCTGCTCAACGCCGGCCACGAGACGACGACCAACCTGATCGGCAACGGCGCCTTGCTGCTGATGACGCACCGCGACCAGCTCGCACGTCTGCTGGCCGAGCCGGCGCTGATCAACCCGGCGGTGGAGGAACTGTTGCGGCTGGAAAGCCCGATCCAGATCAACAACCGGCTGACCACGGAGGCCGTGCCGCTGCCGTCGGGCACCACGCTGCCAGCGGGTACCTTCGTGCACCTGGCCATCGGCGCGGCCAACCGCGACCCGGCCGTGTTCGCCGACCCGGACCGGCTGGACATCACCCGCAGCCCCAACCACCACCTCGCCTTCGGCCAGGGTGCGCACGCCTGCTCGGGCATGAACGTGGCGCGCATGGAGGCACGCATCGCACTCGGCCGGCTGTTCCAGCGCTTCCCGCGGCTGGCGCCGGATGGCGAGCCGGTGCGCGACCGGCGGCTGCGCTTCCGCGGCTTCTCGCGGCTCCCGGTCCGCCTGGGGTGAGCGCCGTGGAACCGTTCAAGAACCTGCTCAACCCGGCCCTGGTGATGCGCATGGCGCAGCACCTGCAGCGGGCGCACCGTCGTTTCGACGCGCCGGGTTTCACGGCCCTCGCCATCGCCGGTCTGGAAGACCTGGAGATGAAGGCGCGTGCGATGCAGATCGCCAGCGCGCTGGAAACCACGCTGCCGGCCGACTTCGACCGCGCCTGCGGCGTGCTGGAGGCCGCCTTGGCTCCGCCCTGGCCGGGCGACCGCCTGGGCAGCGACGACCCCTGCCGCGACGGCCTGGAAGGCTGGGCGCTGTGGCCGGTGGGCGAGTTCGTGGCCCGCCGCGGCGGGCACGACGTGCCCAGGGCGCTGCAGGCGCTGCACGCCGTCACGCAGCGCTTCAGCGCCGAGTTCGCGATCCGGCCCTTCATCGTGCAGGCGCCCGACACCGTGTTCGCCACCCTGCAGCGCTGGACCAGCGACCCCAGCGCCCACGTGCGCCGCCTGGTCAGCGAAGGCAGCCGCCCGCGCCTGCCCTGGGGCATTCGTCTGCAGGCGCTGGTGGAGGACCCCGCGCCGACGCTGCCGCTGCTGGCCGCGCTGCAGGACGACCCCAGCGAGTACGTGCGCCGCAGCGTGGCCAACCACCTCAACGACATTGCCAAGGACCACCCGGACGTGGTGGTCGACTGGGTGACGCGGCACCGGCCAGGCGCATCGGCGGCGCGGCTGGCGCTGCTGCGCCACGCCAGCCGCAGCCTGGTCAAGGCAGGACACCCCGGCATGCTGGCCGCCTGGGGCCTAGGCCATGCGTTCAAGGGCCGGGCCGCGCTGCGCCTGGGCGCCACGCACTGCCGGCTGGGTGAACACCTGCCGTTCAGCCTGACCTTGGCGTCCACCGCAAAGCGGCCACAGGCCCTGGTGGTGGACTACGCCGTGCACCACGTGAAGGCCGACGGGTCACGTCGGCCCAAGGTCTTCAAGGGCTGGACGCTGACCCTGGCTCCGGGAGAGACCCGCGTGCTCGAGCGCCGGCACCCGCTGAAGGTGGTGACGACACGGCGCTACCATCGGGGCCGGCACGCCCTGGATCTGCGCCTCAACGGCCAGGTGGTGGCGCATGCCGAGTTCGAACTCGAGATCGAATGCATCGATCCTCCATCACCCGCGGGGCGCGCCGGTTCGCGGCCCTGAGCATCGTCGTGCTGCGCCTGGCCGGGCTCGGCCTGGGCGTGGCGTGGCCATGGCTGCCCGCATCGGCCAACGACGCGGCGGCCACGCTCGATCGCGCCGAGACGCAGGTGCGGATGGACCCGGCGCTGTCGGCCCGGCTGGCGCAGCAGGCGCTGGCGAGCCTGGGCGACCAGGGCGATGCGGACCTGCGCGTTCGCGCCCTGCTGCTGCTGTGCGAACACCTGTCGGAACGCGACAGCGCCGCAGCGCGGGACCGGCTGGCCCAGGCGCGGGCGCTGCTGCCGCAGGTGCGCCAGCGAGCCCTCTCCGCTCGGGCCTACAACTGCGAAGGTGAACTGGAAAACCTGGCCGGCCAGGGTGCTGCCGCGCTGAGGCTGTTCGAACTGGCGGTGGCCGCCGCCGAGCGGGCGCAGGACGACGCCGCACTGGCCGAGGCGCTGTACCAGCGGGGCTACCTGCGAGGGGTGCGCGGGGAGTTCTCCGGCGGACTGACCGACCTCGACCGCGCCGCCACGCTGTTCGACCGCCTTGGGAAGGTGGAGATGCGCACGACCACGCAGAACAGCATCGCCACCGTCTACAACCGCATGGGCGACGCCGAGCAGGCGCGCCGCTACTACCGCATGACGCTGCAGGAACAGCAGCGCACCGGCCTCAAGCGCGAGCTGGTGGTGACCTGGCACAACCTGGGGCGCGTGAACGAGCAGCTGGCCGACTGGCCGGCGGCCGACGAGGCCTTCCACCAGACCCTGGCGCTGGCGCGCGAACTGCGCTACGCGCGTGGTGAGGCCTATGGCCTGCGCGGCCTGGCGGCGCTGGCCAACGCGCGCGGCAACCCCGCGTCGGCCTTGCAACACCTGGACGCGGCCGAAACCCTGCAGCGCGGCGTGGCCGACGAAAGGCTGCGCGGTCAGATCCTGCTGCAGCGCGGCGTGGCGCTGCGCAGCCTGGGACGGACGGCCGACGCCAGGCAGGCTCTGCTGGAGGCCCTGCGCATCTTCGAACAGGCCGAGTCGGCGCGCGAGCGGGCCCAGGCGCACGATGCGCTGGCGGCGCTGCACGCGGCACAGGGCCAGTGGCGCGAGGCCTATGCGCAGCTGGAGGCCTTCAAGCGCCTGTCGGACGGCCTGCTGCAGCGCCAGGTGGACGAGCGGTTCGCCGCGCTGAAGCTGCAGGTGGACCGCAGCAGCGAGGCACAGCACCTGCGCCTGCTGCAGCGCGAACAGGACGCCACGGCGCATGCGCTGGCGCAGGAGCGCCTGGCCGGGCAGCTGCGCAACGGCGCCATCGTCGTCGGCGTCATCGCGGCCGCGCTGCTGGCCGGGCTGGCCTGGCGGCTGCGGCGCGTGGGCCGGGCCATGCAGCGGCTGGCCCACACCGACGAGCTGACCGGCCTGCCGAACCGGCGCGACGTGCTGGCGCGGCTGGACGCGATGCTCGCCCGCGGCACCCGCAGCGCGCTGCTGATCATCGACCTCGACCACTTCAAGCGCATCAACGACAGCCACGGCCACCCGGCGGGCGACGCGGTGCTGCGGGCCGCCGCCGAGGTGCTGCGCGCCGAAGGTGCGCCCCCGGCCGCCGCCGGCCGCCTGGGCGGCGAGGAGTTCGTGCTCGTGCTGCCCGGCGTGGACGAAGCCGGCGCCTGCGCCGTGGCCGAGCGCATCCGCGCTGCGGTGGCCGCGCTGGACCTGGGCGCCGTGGTGCCTGAAGGCCACGTCACCACCAGCGTGGGCCTGACGCTGGGCCAAGCGGGTGACGACATCAGCGCCCTGCTGCGCCGTGCCGACCGCGCGCTCTACCTGGCCAAGGCGCGTGGCCGC
Organism: Rubrivivax albus; assembly: GCF_004016515.1. GTDB lineage: Bacteria > Pseudomonadota > Gammaproteobacteria > Burkholderiales > Burkholderiaceae_C > Rubrivivax > Rubrivivax albus. The sequence goes on along the minus strand of NZ_SACT01000004.1, from coordinate 77,610 downwards.
AACCGGGTGGAGGTGGTCAGGGCGGACGAGGAACTCAGCGCCGAAGCGTCGCCGCCGGCGGCCACGACGCCGGATCGAAGCCCACCGTCGTCACCGACCCCCAGGCCACGACCGGCCGCTTGATCACGCTGGGCTGGGCCAGCATCAGCGCGCGCGCCGAGGCACGGTCCACCACCGCGTCCCGCGTGGCGTCGTCGAGCCTGCGCCACGTGGTGCCCTTGCGGTTGAGCAGCGCCTCCCAGCCCAGGGTGTCGAGCCAGGCGTCGAGCGGATCGGCCGGCACGCCGGCCTTCTTGAAGTCATGGAAGGCGGCGTCGATGCCGTGGTCCGCCAGCCAGGCGCGGGCACGCTTGACGGTGTCGCAGTTGGGGATGCCGTAGAGGGTGACGCGGGTCATTCACTGATCGTAGTCGTCCTTCGCGTCGCACTCCGGGTCGGGTGCGAAGGACGCATCATTCACCCGCCCATCGTCGCCGATCGAGGCCTGGAACCACAGGCAGAACGGCGAGTCATGGCGCCAGGACCACACTTGCCCGCCCTGCCGTCCGCCACTTCGTACGTGGCTGGCGCGGCCCAGGGTGCGCAGCAGTTCGTCGGTGGTCATGCCCGGCAGGCTGCCCTGCACGCGCTCCAGATTCCGCCAGTCCAGCACCTGGCGCCACACGGCCACCCGGCCCTGGGCGTCGAGGTCCACCATCCAGGTCTCGCGGCCGGCCGGGCCGAGGGCGTACTCCAGCCGCGTGCCCGCGTCCAGCGCGTAGCGCCCGGTGGGCGCGCCCCAGCGTTGGGTGAGGTCGGCTTCGCTGATCCCGCCTTGCAGCGGCGTCAGCCCGGGGCCGGCGCAGGCCGACAGCAGGGCGGTCAGCAGCACCGGCAACATCGAGAGTGAGCGCGTCATGGTTTTCAGCATACGCGCGCGGCCAGCCGCCCATTCCCGGCAGGGGCAAGCCGACGCGTCACGCCGTCGAACGCGTCGTCAGACGCCGAGCCGGTCGCGCAGGTCGTACCAGAGCGCGCCCAGTGCCGTCAGCGGCACGCGCAGCAGCCGGCCGCCCGGAAACGGGTGGTGCGGCAGCCGCGCGAAGGCGTCGAAACGCTCCGCCTGGCCGCGGATGGCCTCGCCCAGCACGCGCCCGATCAGGTGCGTGTAGGTCACGCCGTGACCCGAACAGCCCTGGGCGTAGTAGAGGTTGTCGGCCAGCCGCCCCACCTGCGGCAGGCGCGAGAGCGTGAGCAGGAAGTTGCCCGTCCAGCCGAAGTCGATGCTCACGTCGGCCAGCTGCGGAAAGGTCTTCAGCAGCTTGGGCCGCACCAGGGCCTCCACGCGCGCCGGATCGCGCGCGCCGTAGATCACGCCCCCGCCGTAGAGCAGCCGGCCGTCGGCCGACAGGCGGAAGTAGTCGAGCAGGAAGTTGTTGTCCTCCACGCAGCAGTCCGACGGGATCAGCTCGGCCGCCCGCGCGCCGAGCGGTTCGGTGGCGACCACCTGCGTGCCGCAGGGCATGCTCTTGGCGGCCAGCGCCGGCTCCAGCCCGCCCAGGTAGGCGTTGCCTGCCAGCACCACCCAGCGCGCCTTCACCTGGCCCTGTGCCGTGTGCACCACGGCCGGGTCGCCGCGCTCGATGCGCACGACGGCCGAGCCTTCGTGGATGCGCCCGCCCAGCGACTCCAGCGCAGCCGCTTCGCCCAGCGCCAGGTTCAGCGGGTGGATGTGGCCGCCGGTGGGGTCGAACAGCAGCGCGCTGTAGCGGTCGGTGGCGACGAAGCGGCGCACGTCGGCCTGGGTGTCGTAGAGCTGCAGGCCCGGATGGCCCCAGCGTTGCCACAGTGCCTGGTGCTCGGCGAGTTGCCGGATCTTGTGGCCGCCGATCGCCGTGTAGGCGCCGCCGTCCTTCAGGTCGCAGGCGATGCCGTACTTCGCCACCCGCTCGCGGATGATGGCCGCGCCCTCGAACATCATGCGCCCCAGCGGTTCGGCGGTCTCCCGGCCGTAGGCCGCCTCGATGACGTCGAGGTCACGCGAAAAGCTGTGCACGATCTGCCCGCCGTTGCGGCCGGACGCCCCCCAGCCCACCTGCGCGGCCTCCAGCACCACCACGCTCAACCCCGCCTCGGCCAGTGCCAGGCCGGTGGACAGGCCCGTGTAGCCGGCACCGACGATGCAGACATCGGCCTGCGTGCTGCCCTGCAACGGCAGGCGCGCCGGCGCTGGGTTGGCACTGTGCGCGTAGTACGAGGGGGCGTGGGCCGGCAGGGTCATCGGGGGGTCCGAGGCGGAGGTGCGGCCACGATAATGCACTGGAGACTGCCGACCACCGGAGCACCGCCTTGGACCCCCACGTGCTTGCCCTGCACGGCCCGCGCCCGCCCGAGGCGCCGGCCTTCCCGATCGTGCTCGATTCACCGCACAGCGGTTTCCGGGTGCCCGCCGACTTCCGCCCGGCCGTCGAGCCGCGCGCGCTGCGCGACGGCGAGGACTGCTTCGTCGACGAGCTCTTCCTGCCGGCGTCGAAGATGGGCATCCCGCTGCTGGCGGCGCAGTTCGCGCGCACCTACATCGACGTCAACCGCCACGTGGCCGACATCGACCCGCGGCTGATGGCCGAGCCCTGGCCGCACCCCACGGTGGACAGCGGCAAGGCCGCGCTGGGCAAGGCCCTGGTCTGGCGCACGCTGAAGGACGGCCGGCCGATCTACGACCGCGCACTCAGCGTCAAGGAAGTGCTCGCGCGCATCGAGCGTTACCACCGGCCCTACCACGACACGCTGTGGGAACTGCTGGCCAACGCGCACACGCGTTTCGGCGTGGTCTACCACCTGAACTGCCATTCGATGGGACCGATGACCTCGGTCGAGTTCGATGGCGTCGATGGCAAGCCGCGGCCGGACTTCGTGCTCGGCGACCGCGACGGCAGCACCTGCGAACCGGCGTTCACGAATTTCGTCGCCGAGTTCCTGCGAGGGGAGGGTTACGAGGTGGCGCTGAACCACCCGTTCAAGGGCGTGGAACTGGTGGCCGCCTACAGCGACCCGCCGGCCGGCCGCCACAGCCTGCAGCTGGAGATCAACCAGCGTCTGTACATGGACACGCAGACGCTGGAGAAGCACGACGGCTTCGCCAAGCTGCAGGCGCGGCTGATGCACCTGCTGCAGGCGCTCGGCGAACGCTTCGGCTACGCGCAGACGATGATCCGCCCGCGGCGCAGCTGAGCGCCGCGCGTCCGGCCCGGCCGATCAGACGCGCGCCAGCCCCAGCAGGTGCGCCACGTCCTTGGCGAAGATGCGCAGGTGGGCCATCGGCTTGCGCCGCACCAGGCGCTTGTTCATGTAGGCGTCGAAGGTGAGCTGCTGCACATCCTTGTCGCGGCAGATGCTGACGAAGCGTTCGCGCAGACGGTCGCTGCGGTACCAGAACCACTGCATCACGCCCAGCACCCAGAACACGCGGCCATGCTCGCGCATGAAGCGCTTGCGCGCCTGCTTGAGGGCGCGCGCATCGCCGCTGCGCACGTAGGCCACCGCCGCCTCGGCCGCCAGCCGGCCGCCGAGCATGGCGTAGTAGATGCCTTCGCCGGAGGCCGGCGCCACGACGCCGGCGGCGTCACCGGCCAGCACGACGTGCCGGCCATCGTCCCATCGCGGCAGCGGCTTGAGCGGGATGGGCGCGCCTTCGCGCCGGATCGTGCGCGCGTCGGCCAGGCCGGCGGCATCGCGCAGGCGGCCGACGGCCGAGCGCAGCGAAAAGCCCTTGTCGGCGCTGCCAGTGCCCACGCTCATCGTCGGCCCGTGCGGGAACACCCAGCCGTAGAAGTCGGGCGAGAGGCTGCCACGGTAGTAGACGTCGCAGCGCGACGGATCGACGTCGGCGCCGGCGCTATCGGGCGCAGGGGTCTGGATGATCTCGTGGTAGGCGAAGACGAACTTGCCGCGGTCGGCCCCGCGCACCGTCTGCTGCGCCACCGCCGAGCGGGCGCCATCGGCGCCAATGACGCTGCGCGCGCGCAGCGTGAAGGGCGCGCCGCTTTCCGGGTCCTCGGCCTGCAGCGTGCAGGGGCCGTTCTCGGGGCTGTCGATCTGTCGGAACAGGCCGCGTCGGCGCACCGCGCCCGCATCGGCCGCGCGCACGCGCAGCCACTCGTCGAAGACCTCGCGGTCCACCAGGCCGACGAAGCCGTTCTCGATCGGGATGTCCACCTTCTGGTCCGCTGGGGAGATCATGCGGGCGCAGCGCGCATGCGCCACCAGCAGCGATTCCGGGATGTCGAAGTCGCGGATCAGCCGCGGTGGGATGGCGCCGCCACAGGGCTTGATGCGGCCGTCGCGGTCCAGCAGCAGCACGCTCAGGCCCTGGCGAGCCGCGTCGTGCGCTGCGGTGGCGCCCGCCGGGCCGCCACCGACGACGACGAGGTCCCAGACCGATTCGGCAGTGGGTACGTGATTCATGGCATCGGCTCCGGTTGTTGCGGCGTGCCTAACGGCAGGCCGCGCGGGGATGGGCCGCCCACCGGCGGACGGTGACCGCGCGCGGCGATGCCGGCAGCAAACAGGAACATGGCCATCTCGAAGGCGAAGACGCCGGCGTAGGCGGTGGCGGCGTCGTGCAGCAGCCACTGCGCCAGATCGCTGGCCGCGGTGCCCAGCAGGCCGCCCAGCCCGAAGGCCACGCCCTGCGCCGCGCCCCACAGGCCCATGCGCACGCCCTCGCGGCCGCGCCCGTCGGCGCCAGCCAGTTGCATCATGGCGCCGATGGCGGCAATGGAGAAGGCGCCATTGGCCACGCCAAGCAGGAAGACGTTGGCGCGGAAGGGCCAGGCGGTGCCAAAGAGGCCCGCGGCCACCAGGCCACCCATCGCCAGCGCCGAGGCCACGCAGCCGCCCACCGTCCACGCGCGCAGGCTGCCGAGCGACAGACCGCGCCACTCGCGGCCGGCCATCGCCGCCATCAGCATGCCCATCAGTACACCGCCGTGCTGCAGGCCCGACAAAGACGTCGACTCGCCCGGCGTGTAGCCCAGCACCGCGCCGGCAAAGGGCTCGAGGATCAGGTCCTGCGCGCTGTAGGCCAGCATCGACAGGAACACGAAGACGGCGAAGCGGCGCGCCGCCGGATCGGCCCAGACCTCGGCCAGCACGGCGCGGAAGCCAGGCTGCAACGTGGCGGTGTCCTGGGTCGTCGGCGGCGGCAGCGGCGTGCCGTCCTCCAGCCGCCACAGCGCCAGCGCCGTCACGAGGCAGGCCGCCAGTGCCACGCCGCTGGTCACGGCCACCAGCCGTGCCGGCGAATACGGGTCCAGCAGTTGCCCGGCCACGCCGGCGGTGACGGCAAAGCCGACGATCATCATCAGCCACACCACGGTGGCCGCGCCAGCGCGGCGCTGCGGCGCCACGCGCTTGGCCAGCAGCGCCAGCAGCGAGGTGCCCGCCGCGCTGACGCCCAGACCGATGAGCAGGAAACCCACCACCGCCAGCGCGATGCCGGCGGCGGCCTGCGTGGCCATCCAGGCCGTGGCCGCCGCCGCCAGCACGGCTCCGAGGGCCAGCACGAGCATGCCACCGAGGATCCACGGGCTGCGGCGCCCGCCGACATCACTGCCATGGCCCATGCGCGGCCGCGTGACCTGCACCGCGTAGTGCAGCCCCACCAGCAGGCCCGGCAGCAATGCAGGCAGCGCCAGTTCCACCACCATCACGCGGTTGAGCGTGGAGGTGGTCAACACCACGATGGCGCCCAGCGCCGCCTGCACCAAGCCCAGGCGCACCACCTGCGCCCAGCCGAACCCCTGCACGCTCATCCTGCACCTCCGGCGGCCAGGCCACGCAGCGCGAAGGCGCTGACCATCATGCCGCTGACAAACAGCGGCACGCCGAAGCCGCTGTACCAGAGCGCCTGGGCGCGCGGGTCGGCCAGGAAGCGCCGCATCATCAGCATCTGCCCGACCAGCAGGGCGCCCACGCCGGCGGCGTGCCAGGGTGTCTGCCAGCGCAGCAGCAGGCCTATGACCACCGCCTGCGGCAGCAGCATCGTGGCCGCGGCCATGCGCGCCGCACCCTGCACCCCCAGCCGCACCGGCAGCGAGCCGATGCCCATGCGGCGGTCGCCCTCGATGGCCTTGAAGTCGTTGAGCGTCATGATCCCGTGTGCACCGAGGCTGTAGAGCAGTGCCAGCGCGATGGACCGCAGGTCGGGCATCACGCCGCCGGCCATCACCGCCGCGCCGGTCAGCCAAGCCAGGCCTTCGTACGACAGGCCGCAGGCCGCGTTGCCCCACCAGCCGTTGCGCTTCAGGCGCAGCGGCGGCGCGCTGTAGGCCCAGGCCAGCAGCAGGCCCAGCACCGCCGCGCCGAAGCCCCAGGGCCCCAGCGCGGTGGCCACCGCCAGCGAGAGCCCGGTCCACAGCCACGCGATGGCCAGCCCCCAGCGGCCCGGCATGCGCCCCGACGGGATCGGGCGATGCGGTTCGTTGATGGCGTCGACGTGGCGGTCGAACCAGTCGTTGATGGCCTGGCTGGTGGCGCACACCATCGGCCCGGCCAGCAGGATGCCCAGCAGCAGCAGGCCCCAGTGGCCCGACAGCGGCACGCCGGAGGCGACCACGCCGCAGGCGAAGGCCCACATCGGCGGGAACCAGGTGACCGGCTTGAGCAGTTCCGCCACGGCGGACAACGACGGCCGGCCATTGCCGCCGACACCGCGCAGCAAGGGTTCCACACGCGGGGAACGGCCTGACACCTGCATGCAGGCATTCTTTGATTGACACCCGCAGGTGTCAAGCTGTATTTACACCAGGATCGTCAGCTGCCGATGACATCGGCGGCGACCACGCGCTCAGCGTCCGTCGGTCGCCGCCGGCTCGGTCATGCCGTAGCGGTGCAGCTTGACGTACAGGCTCTGGCGCGACAGCCCGAGCATCTCCGCCGCCGACGCACGGTTGCCCTGCGTGAGCTGCAGCGCCGCCTCGATGCAGAGCTGCTCGATGAGGTCGGTGGACTCGCGCACCAGGTCCTTCAGCGGCATGCGGCCGACGAGCTGTGTCAGCTGCTCCACCGACCGTGGCGTCGCCTTGCCCGCCTGAAGCGCCGGCCCCAGCCGGCGACCGACGTGCCGCACGGCAAAGCCCAGGCAAGGAGGGTCGCCATCGGGCACGGCCGCTGCCGAGACCTCGACGTCGGCGTCGACACCATGCTCGCCATGCACGACGGTGCCGAACAAGCGCAGCACGCCCTGCTGGCGCAACGTGGCCAGCATGACCTGGAGGTCGACCCCCGGGCGGCCCAGCCAGCGGTCGATCGATTCGCCGACCAGCTGGTCCTCGGCGGTCAGCTGCGTCAAGGCGACGAAGGCCGCGTTGGCGGTCAGCACACGACCGTCGACATCGGTGACGACAACGCCGTCCGGCGCGCGGTCGATGACCTGCACCAGGGCCCGGTGCGAGGCGGCCAGGTCGGACCGGTCGCCCTGGACCTGGCGCAGGCGCAGCAGGTACAGCGGCGCGTCGTCCTCCATGAAGAGGCTGGCGCTGGCCAGCAGATCGGACCGCCGCGCGGCGGTGCCCAGCCGCAGGGCCACCTCCTCGCTGCGACCGCTGGCGCGCACCCGACCCAGAAGCGCCGTCAGGTCGCGCTGGGTGCGGTCCGGCAAGCCGGCACCGAGCGGCTGGCCCACCAGCCGCTTGACCGGCACACCGAGGGTCTGCCGCGCGGCGGCGTTGGCTTCCAGCACCCTGCCGCCGACGCCGTCGACGATCAGGACCGCCTCGGAGGCGGTGTCGAACATCAGCTGGTACCGCGTCTCGGCATGGCGCAGCCGCCAGTAGTCGCGCTCCAGGGCCTGCTGCGCATCGACCAGCTTCTGCTGAAGTTCACCCAGATGTCGGACGTCTCGGCCCACGGCCAGCACGCGGCCGTCGTGGCCCATCGGCACCGCCGCGTACATCACGGGGAAGTCGTGGCCGGCCTCGCCGGGATGGTTGACGTGCCGCCAGCGGTGGCCGTCGGCACGCCCGGCGTCCAGCAACAGCGACTGCACCTTTGGGCGGCTTTCGGGTGTCACGACGTCGGCCCAGGCACGGCCGACCCAGCCTTCCACGTCGTGCACCGGCAGGTCGTTCACACTGGTGGACAGGTCCTCGATCACGCCGTGCGCGTCGAGCACGAGGGCGATGTCCGACGCCGCCGCGATCAGGGGGGCCACGTCCTTGCTCTGCAGGGCCTCGATCGACCCGGCACCGGCCAGAAACGAAGCGCGGAGCGACTGCCCCGCGACGCCGTTGGTCCTGCGCACGCCTCCCTGCAATCGCTTGGTTGCCACCTTGCTTCAGCCCTGTTTGACCACCAGATCGTGGGCCGCAAGGATAGCCCGACTCGCGTCCGTGGCCGTCGCATCGGCGCCCAGCCGTTCGCACAGATCGGGCTGCGCCAGCAGCAGCGGGCCGCCGACCATCACGCGCAGGTCGCGATTGATCGAGGCCGACCGCGCGTCACCGATCAGGGTGGCCAGGGCGTCCACATGCCGTTCGGCCCCCAGCGTGAAGCCGACGAGGTCGAAGCGCGTGCGGCGCAACAGCGTCAGCAGCGCATGGGGCTGGTCGATCGGCTCGCCGTGCACCTGCCAGCCGGCCGCGCGAAAGAAGTCGCGCACCATCGACAGGCCCAGCGTGTGCTGTTCACCCGGGGCCGGCGCGAAGACCGCGCTCAGCGGCCGCGCCACGGAAGCGGGCACGGTCTGCAGCCCGGCGGTGATCCGGTGCAGCAGCGCCTGCAGCCGCCCCAGGCCGATCGTGACCTGGGTGAAGTCGCAGCGGTCGTCGGACCACCATTCCCCGAGCCGCCGGGCAGCCGGCGAGAGCAGGTCCAGGCACAGAGGCACGGGCGTCACGCCGCGCTGCTGCACGGCCTGCAGACAGCTCCAGGCCTGTTCAGAACCGGCCAGCAGGGCCGCGGCGAGGCGCTCAACATCGGCATCGTCCAGCGGTGCGGCAGACGCCGCCGCCTGCAGCGCGTGCTCCGCGTCCTGCCGCTGCCCGCGATGCAGCAGCATCAGCCGCGGGATGATCTCGGCCTCCACGGTGCGCAGCAACGCCTGTGCACGGGCTGCTTCGGATGTGGGGGCGGCGAAGGGCTGGCAAGGCTCCTCGGCTCGACTTCGCCATTGGTCTGCGGTTGCCCGCCGGCCCGGAGTCCATGCCCTCATGCGCGTCTCCTCTGTGCGCGGCACAGCGACCACAGTGCATCGGACTTCCGCTGGCCGCCCGGGGGATCCGGACAGGCCCAGTGCACACCATTGCCGTCGTGTCAATCATGTCGTCCGTTGGACGTGTCAACCTTTTACGCTGGGCGCTGGGCACTGTCAAAGCGTTTCTGGACACGCGGCGACCGAACACGCCGGGAGGTATGAAAACACCTAAGCGTCAACTTCAAATAACGTCAACCTGTATTGACACTCTGGCGGCCCCGGCATAGATTGGCCTCACTCCTGGATCCGCCAAGTGCCCACGAAGCCTTCACCCCGCCCGCCCCTTCAGCTGTACACGCCGGCCGAACGTGCGCGCCGGGATGCCACACGCTGGACGCTGGTCCAGGGCGTGCTGGCACCGATCCAGTTCCTGGTGTTCCTGGTCAGTCTCGGCCTCGTGCTGCACTGCCTCACCACCGGGCGCGGCGAGGCCGCCGCCACGGTCTCGGTGGTGCTGAAGACGGCGCTGCTCTACACGATCATGGTCACCGGCGCCGCCTGGGAGAAGCGTGTCTTCGGCGTCTGGCTGTTCGCCCGCCCGTTCTTCTGGGAAGACGTCTTCAGCATGCTCGTGCTGGCCCTGCACACGGCCTACCTGGTGGCCCTGGCCACCGGAACCCTGGGCACCGTGGCCCTGTTGTGGCTGGCCTTGGCGGCCTATGCCGCCTACCTGGTCAACGCCGCACAGTTCGTGCTGAAACTCCGAATGGCGCGGCTGCAGGCGCCCGCGCGGGCGCCGGGCGCAGAGGTGATGGCATGAACGCCCGCCAGGACATCCCCATCGCCGTGGCCGACGGGGTGCTGCGCGAACGCGGCCAGCGCGAGGTCTTCTGCGGCCTCACCGGCATCGTCTGGCTGCATCGCAAGATCCAGGACGCCTTCTTCCTCGTCGTCGGCTCACGCACCTGCGCCCACCTGCTGCAGTCGGCCGCCGGCGTGATGATCTTCGCCGAGCCGCGCTTCGGCACGGCCATCATCGACGAGCGTGACCTTGCCGGGCTGGCGGACGCCAACGCGGAACTCGACGCGGTGGTCGAACGCCTGCTGGCGCGGCGGCCCGAGATCCGCATGCTGTTCCTCGTCGGCTCCTGTCCGTCGGAGGTCATCAAGCTCGACCTGTCGCGTGCCGCCGAGCGGCTCAACGCCCGCCATCACCCGGCCGTGCGCGTGCTGAATTACAGCGGCAGCGGGATCGAGACCACCTTCACCCAGGGCGAGGACGCCTGCCTGGCCGCCCTGGTCCCGCAGTTGCCCGCCGCACCGGCAGACGAGGCGCCTTCGCTGCTCGTCGTCGGCGCCCTGCCGGACATCGTCGAGGACCAGTTCACCCGTCTGCTGCAAGCCATCGGCATCGAGGCGCCGCGCTTCCTGCCGGCCCGCCGTTCCGGCGCCATGCCGGCCGTTGGTGCAGGCACACGCTACCTGCTGGCCCAGCCCTTCCTGGGCGACACGGCCAGGGCCCTGGAGGCCCGCGGGGCGCAACGGATCGCGGCGCCCTTCCCGTTCGGCGTCGAAGGCACCACGGCCTGGCTGCGCGCCGCGGCCGGCGCGTTCGGCATCGGCCACGACACGGTCGAACGCGTCACAGCCACGGCGCGCGAACGTGCCACCACGGCGCTGGCACGGCAGCGTCGGTTGCTCGAGGGGCGCCGCATCTTTTTCTTCCCCGATTCCCAGCTCGAGATCCCGCTCGCACGCTTCCTCAGCCGCGAGCTGGGCATGCAGCTGGTCGAAGTCGGCACCCCCTACCTGCACCGCACGCACCTGGCCGAGGAACTGGCCCTGCTGCCGCGTGGCACCGCCCTCAGCGAAGGCCAGGACGTCGACCGCCAGCTCGACCGCTGCCTCGCCGCGCAGCCGGACCTCACGGTCTGCGGCCTGGGCCTGGCCAACCCGCTGGAGGCCGAGGGCCTGGCCACCAAGTGGTCGATCGAACTCGTCTTCTCCCCGGTGCACGGCTACGAGCAGGCGGCCGACCTCGCCGCCCTCTTCGCCCGCCCGCTGGATCGCCGCCAGCGGCTGGCCGCCTAGGCCAAGACCATGCAGCTCACGCTCTGGACCTACGAAGGCCCGCCGCACGTCGGCGCAATGCGCGTGGTCACCGCGATGCAGGGCGTGCACTACGTGCTGCACGCGCCCCAGGGCGACACCTACGCCGACCTGCTGTTCACGATGATCGAGCGCCGCGACCGGCGGCCGCCCGTCACCTACAGCACCTTCCAGGCGCGCGACCTGGGCGGCGACACCGCCGCGCTCTTCCAGACCGCCGCGCGCGACGCCGTGGCACGCTTCCAGCCGCAGGCGCTGCTGGTCGGCGCATCCTGCACCGCAGAACTGATCCAGGACGATCCCGGCGGTCTGGCCGAGGCCCTCGGACTGGACATTCCGGTGATCCCGCTGGAGCTGCCGAGCTACCAGCGCAAGGAGAACTGGGGCGCCGCCGAGACCTTCTATCGCCTGGTGCGGGCCATGGCCCCGGCGCCGGCGCCGCGGTCCGAGCGCGGCGGCCGCCGTGCCCGCTGCAACCTGCTGGGCGCCACCGCACTCGGCTTCCGCCACCGCGACGACTTGCGCGAGGTGCGTGCCCTTCTCGACAGGCTGGGCGTGGACGTTCACGTGGCCGCGCCGATGGGCGCCACCCCGGCCGACCTGCAACGCTTGACCGAGGCCGACTTCAACGTCGTGCTCTACCCCGAGATCGCCGACACCGCCGCCGCCTGGCTGGAGCGCACGCACCGCATGCCGCGCACGCGCACCGTGCCCATTGGCCGTCGCGCCACGCTCGCCTTCGTCGACGAAGTGGCGGCGCTGGCAGGCCTGGACGCCTTTGCCGCGCGCGAGGCGCTGGACTGGCGCGCCGACTGGTACGCACGCTCGGTCGACTCCAACTACCTCACCGGCAAGCGCGTCTTCGTCTTCGGCGACGCCACGCATGCGGTGGCCGCGGCCCGCGTGGCGGCGCACGAGCTGGGCTTCACCGTCGTCGGCCTGGGCAGCTACAGCCGCGAATTCGCACGCGACGTGCGTGCCGCGGCCGCCGAATTCGGCCTCGAGCCGTTGATCACCGACGACTACCTCGAAGTCGAAGCGCGCATCGCCGAACTGCAGCCCGAACTGGTGCTGGGCACACAGATGGAACGCCACGTGGCCAAGCGCCTGGGCCTGCCCTGCGCGGTGATCTCCGCCCCGGTGCACGTGCAGGACTTCCCCGCCCGCTACGCGCCGCAGATGGGTGTGGAAGGCAGCGCGGTGATGTTCGACACCTGGGTGCAGCCGCTGATGATGGGCCTGGAGGAGCACCTGCTCCACATGTTCCGCGACGACTTCGAGTTCCACAGCCAGGCCACGCCGTCGCACCTGGGCCGCAGCGGCACGCCGGTCGCGGCTGAGCCCGTACCTGCTGCCGCGCCCGAGGTGAATGCCCCGGCCGCCGCCCCCATCGTCGTGCCCGCCACCGCGGGCGCAGCCGCCGTCGACCCTCAGTGGGCCGCCGACGCGGAACGCGAGCTGCACCGCATTCCCTTCTTCGTGCGCGGCAAGGCCCGGCGCAACACCGAACGCTTCGCCCGCGACCGCGGCGTGGCGCTGATCACCGTCGAGACCCTCTACGATGCCAAGGCTCATTTCAGCGCGTGAGTCCACCCGCGCCGCCGGCATCCCGATGCGGGTGACGCTGGTGACGATGGACAGCCACCTCGCCAGCGCCGCCGAACGCGCTGCGCGCACGCTGGCCGCCGACCTGCCCGGCCTCGTTTTCACCGTGCACGCCGCGGCGGAGTGGAACGACAAGCCTGCGGCGCTGGCCCGCTGCCACGCCGACATCGCCGCTGCAGACATCGTCATCGCGACGATGCTGTTCATGGAGGACCACTTCCTGCCGGTGATCGACGCGCTGCGGGCGCGCCGCGACCACTGCGACGCGATGGTCTGCGCCATGTCGGCCGGCGAGGTCATGAAGCTCACCCGCATGGGCCGCTTCAGCATGGACGGCCAGGCCACCGGCATGACGGCGCTGCTGAAGAAGTTGCGCCAGCGCATGTCCGGCAAGGGCGAGACCGAAGGCGCGGCCAAGCCCAGTGCTGGCGCGCAGCAGATGGCGCTGCTGCGCCGGCTGCCGCAGATCCTGCGCTTCATCCCCGGCACGGCGCAGGACCTGCGCATCTACTTTCTCGTGCTGCAGTACTGGCTGGCCGGCTCGCAGGACAACGTGGCCAGCCTCGTGCACCTGCTGGTGCAGCGCTACGCCGCCGGGCCGCGTGAGCCGCTGCGTGCACGGGCTCGGCCCGACGCGCCGCGCGCCTACCCCGAGGTCGGCGTCTACCACCCACGCCTGCCCAACCGGCTGACCGAGGACGCCGCCGCACTGCCGGGCCCGAAGCAGCCCGCCGGCACCGTGGGCCTGCTGCTGATGCGCAGCTACCTGCTGGCCGGCAACACCGCGCACTACGACGGCGTCATCGCGGCGCTCGAGGCGAGCGGCCTGCGCGTGCTGCCCGCCTTCGCCACCGGGCTCGACGCCCGACCCGCGGTGGAGGCCTTCTTCCTACGCCAGGGCCGGCCGACGGTGGACGCCGTGGTGTCGCTGACCGGCTTCTCGCTGGTCGGCGGCCCCGCCTACAACGACGCCCGCGCCGCCGAGGCCACGCTGGCGGCGCTGGACGTGCCCTACCTGTCGGTGATGCCGGTGGAGTTCCAGACCCTGGAGCAGTGGGGCGGCTCCGAGCGCGGCCTGATGCCGGTGGAGGCGACGATGATGGTCGCCATCCCGGAACTCGACGGCTCCACCGGGCCGATGGTCTACGGTGGCCGCAGCGACGCCGCCGGCGCCGCCTGCCACGGCTGCGCCCGCCACTGCCACTTCGAGGCCGCGGCCGATGCCCACGACATGCACAGCTGCCCCGAGCGCGCCGAAGTGCTGGCCGCCCGGGTGGCGCGGCTGGTGGCGCTGCGCCGCAGCGAGCGCGCACAGCGGCGCGTGGCCTGCGTGCTCTTCAACTTCCCGCCCAATGCCGGCAACACCGGCACCGCCGCCTTCCTGTCGGTGTTCGAGAGCCTGCACAACCTGCTGCTGGCGCTGCGCCACGAGGGCTACACGGTGGACGTGCCCGCCACGCCCGACGCGTTGCGCGAACGCATCGTGCAGGGCAATGCCGAGCGCCTGGGTGCAGCGGCCAACGTGCACGCCCGCATCGCCACCGACGACCACGTGCGGCGCGAACCGCACCTGGCCGAGATCGAGGCCCAGTGGGGGCCGGCGCCGGGCCGCATCCAGAGCGACGGCAGTTCGATCCACGTGCTGGGCGAACGCTTCGGCAACGTCTTCGTCGGCATCCAGCCGGGGATGGGCTACGAAGGCGACCCGATGCGGCTGCTCTTCGAGCGCGGCTTCTCGCCCACGCATGCCTTCACGGCCTTCTACCGCTGGCTGCGCGAGGACTTCGCCGCCGACGCCGTGCTGCACTTCGGCACCCACGGTGCGCTGGAGTTCATGCCCGGCAAGCAGGCCGGGCTGTCGGGCACCTGCTGGCCCGACCGCCTGATCGGCGACCTGCCCAACTTCTATCTCTACGCGTCGAACAACCCGTCGGAAGGCACGATCGCCAAGCGCCGCGCCGCGGCCACGCTGATCAGCTACCTGACGCCGCCGGTGGGCCGGGCCGGCCTGTACAAGGGCCTGGTGGACCTGAAGGCCAGCATCGAGCGCTGGCGCGCGCTGCCGCCCGAGGCCCACGCCGAACGCGAGGCGCTGACACCACTGCTGCAAGCGCAGGCCGCGCAGCTGGAATTCACCGCGGCCGAGCCGGCCTGGACCGAACTGCCGGCCGGCGGCCTGGCCAACCAGGTGGACTGCCTCTGGCGCGCCGTGCTGGAGACCGAGACCACGCTGATCCCGCATGGCCTGCACGTGGTGGGCCGGCCACTGACGCCGACCGAGCGGCTGGACTTCCTTCGCGCCATGAACGCGGCCTCGGCCGACGGCGGCAAGGCGCTTCCCGATGCCGCGTTGCAGGCGCTGGTGGAGGGCCGCAGCCCGAAGCAGGCGATGGCGGCCGCCGGCCTGCCGGCCGACGACGCACTGCTGGCCCGGCTCGCGGAACTGGGCACCGCCGGCGCACAGCTGGCCGACGACCACGAGATCGCCGCCATCCTGCATGCGCTGGACGGCCGCTGGCTGCGCCCGGCCCCGGGCGGCGACCTGCTGCACAACCCCGACGTGCTGCCCACCGGGCGCAACCTGCACGGCTTCGACCCCTTCCGCCTGCCCAGCGCCTTCGCGGTGCAGGACGGCGCCCGCCAGGCCGAGCGCCTGCTGGCGCGCCACCGGGCCGACGGCCACGCCTTCCCGGAGACCGTGGCCCTGGTGCTCTGGGGCACCGACACGCTCAAGACCGAGGGCGCGCCCATCGGCCAGGCGCTGGCCCTGCTGGGGGCAAAGCCCCGCTTCGACGGCTACGGCCGCCTGGCCGGTGCAGAACTGCTGCCGCTGGCCAGCCTGGGCCGGCCGCGCGTGGACGTGGTGATCACGCTCTCGGGCATCTTCCGCGACCTGCTGCCGCTGCAGATCAAGCTGCTGGCCGAAGCCGCCTGGCTGGCCGCGTCGGCCGACGAGCCACCGGAGATGAACTTCGTGCGCAAGCACGCGCTGGCCCACCAGGCGGCGCACGGCGGCGCACTGGAAACCGCGGCGCTGCGCGTGTTCGGCAATGCCGAGGGCGCCTACGGCGCCAACGTCAACATGCTCATCGACAACAGCCGCTGGGACGGCGAGGACGAGCTCGCCGAGACCTACACCCGGCGCAAGGGCTTCGCCTATGGCCGCGACGGCCGGCCCAGCAAGCAGCCGGCGCTGCTGGACAGCGTGCTCGCCGGCGTGGCGCTGGCCTACCAGAACCTGGAGTCGGTGGAGCTGGGCGTGACCACCATCGACACCTACTTCGACACGCTGGGCGGCATCAGCCGCGCCATCGCGCGTGCCAAGCGTACGGCAGGCACCGCGGGCGCGGCCGGCTCCGGCGACGCCGTGGCACCGGTCTACATCGGCGACCAGACCCACGGCGAAGGCACGGTGCGCACGCTCGACGAGCAGGTGGCGCTGGAAACGCGCACGCGCATGCTCAACCCCAAGTGGTACGAAGGCATGCTGGCCCACGGCTACGAGGGCGTGCGCCAGATCGAGAGCGCGATCACCAACACCATGGGCTGGTCGGCCACCACGGGCCAGGTCGCGCCCTGGGTCTACCAGCAGCTCACCCAGACCTTCATGCTGGACCCGGCGATGCGCGATCGCCTCGCCCAGCTCAACCCGCACGCGTCGGCCAAGGTCGCGCAGCGTCTGCTCGAGGCCAGCGCCCGGCAGTACTGGACCCCCGATGCCGACATGCTGGACGCGCTGCAACGCGCCGGCGACGAGCTTGAGGACCGCCTCGAAGGCGTCTACACCCCAAGGATGGCCGCATGAACGTCGCTTCAGTCCCGCTCACCGAACTCAGGCGGGCCGATGGCCTGGCCCTCAAGCGCGCCGGCACCGGCTGCGGCGACGGCGAGGGCAGCGTGCAGGTGCAGCTCGACCCCAACCTGCGCATCGGCACCGCCAAGGTCTTCGCCGTCTACGGCAAGGGCGGCATCGGCAAGAGCACCACCAGCTCCAACCTCAGCGTGGCCTTCAGCAAGCTGGGCAAGCGCGTGCTGCAGATCGGCTGCGACCCCAAGCACGACTCCACCTTCACGCTGACCAAGAAGCTGATGCCCACGGTCATCGACGTGCTCGAGGGCGTGGACTTCCACGCCGAAGAGCTGCGACCCGAGGACTTCGTCTGGGAAGGCTACAACGGCGTGATGTGCGTCGAAGCCGGCGGCCCGCCGGCGGGCACCGGCTGCGGCGGCTACGTGGTCGGCCAGACCGTCAAGCTGCTGAAGGAACATCACCTGCTCGACGACACCGACGTGGTGATCTTCGACGTGCTGGGCGACGTGGTCTGCGGCGGTTTCGCCGCGCCGCTGCAGCACGCCGACCGCGCGCTGATCGTCACCGCCAACGACTTCGACTCCATCTTCGCGATGAACCGCATCGTGCAGGCCATCGGCGCCAAGGCGAAGAACTACAAGGTCCGCCTGGGCGGCGTCATCGCCAACCGCTCGGCCGGCACCGACCAGATCGACAAGTTCAACCACATGGTCGGGCTGAAGACCATGGCGCGCTTCCCGGACCTGGACGCCATCCGCCGCAGCCGCCTGAAGAAGGCCACGCTGTTCGAGATGGACGACTCGCCCGAGGTGCGTGCCGTGCAGGAGGAGTACCTGCGCCTGGCCGCCTCGCTGTGGGCCGGCGGCGACCCCTATGCCGCGGTGCCGATGAAGGACCGCGACCTCTTCGACCTGCTGGGATTCGACTGATGGACATGCGCACCCGCAGCCCCGTCGGCGGCTACGACCAGCGCCGCGGCGAGATCGCGCACTACTTTGACCGCACCGCGGCGCAGGCCTGGGCGCGGCTGACGTCCGACGCCCCGGTGGGCCGCATCCGCGCCACCGTGCGCGCCGGGCGCGACCGCATGCGCACCACGCTGCTGTCCTGGCTGCCGGCCGACCTGCGCGGTCTGCGCCTGCTGGACGCCGGTTGCGGCACCGGCGCATTGGCCGTGGAGGCCGCGCGGCGTGGCGCCGACGTGCTGGCGGTGGACCTGTCGCCCACGCTGGTGGACCTGGCCCGCGAGCGCCTGCCGCACGACCTGGGCGAAGGCCGCATCGAGTTCCGCGCCGGCGACCTGCTGGACCCGGGCCTGGGCCACTTCGACCACGTGGTGGCGATGGACTCGCTGATCCACTACGAACTGCCCGACGCCGTGCGCGTGCTGCAGGCGCTGACGGCACGCACGCGCGGCAGCCTGCTGTTCACCTTCGCACCGCGCACGCCGGCGCTGGCGGCCATGCACGCGGTGGGCCGCATGTTCCCGCGCGGCGACCGTTCGCCGGCACTGCAGCCCATGGCCGAGACCCGGCTGCGCACCATGCTGGCCACGCACACGCCGCTGTGGCACCCGGTGCGCACGCAGCGCGTGGCCAGCGGCTTCTACACGTCGCAGGCGCTGGAACTGCGCCCGGCGGGCACGGCCGCCTGACCGCCATGAACACCCCGCGCCGCCTGCCCTTCGCCGCCCGCCTGGCCAAGAAGCTGCCGGCGCAATGGCTGCCGTTCGCCGACGCGGCCAGCGCCGAGCTGCCGCTGCCGCGGCTGCTGCGGCTGTCGCTGTTCCAGGTCTCGGTGGGCATGGCGCTGGCGCTGCTGGTGGGCACGCTCAACCGGGTGATGATCGTCGAGCTGGGCCTGGCCGCCAGCCTGGTGGCACTGATGGTGGCCTTGCCCATCGTCGCCGCGCCGCTGCGGGCGCTGATCGGCCACCGCTCCGACACCCACGCCTCGGCCATCGGCTGGCGGCGCGTGCCCTACCTGTTCATCGGCACCGGGCTGCAGTTCGGCGGCCTGGCCATCATGCCCTTTGCGCTGCTGCTGCTCACCGGCCGCGGCGAGGCGGGGATCCCGGGTCTCGGCCCCGTCGCCGCGGCGCTGGCCTTTCTGCTGGTGGGCGCCGGCGCGCAGATCACGCAGACCGCCGGCCTGGCCCTGGCCACCGATCTGGCCCCCGAGTCCACCCGGGCGCGCGTGGTGGCGCTGATGTACGTGATGCTGCTCGTCGGCCTGGCCGGAGGCGGCACGCTGGCAGGGCTGCTGCTGGCCGACTTCTCGCCGACGCGGCTGATCCAGGTCGTGCAGGGTGCGGCCGTGTGCACGCTGGCCCTGAACGTGGTGGCCGTCTGGCGGCAGGAGGCACGCGACCCGACACGTCGGCGCCGGGCCAGCGAACCCGCCCCGGCCTTCGCGCCGCGCTGGCGGGCCTTCATCGCCCAGCCGGGCGCCCGCCGCTTCCTGTGGGCCGTGGGCCTGGGCACCGCGGCCTTCAGCATGCAGGACGTGGTGCTGGAGCCCTATGGCGGCGAGATCCTGCACATGGGCGTGGGCGCCACCAGTTCGCTCACCGCGATGATGGCCGGCGGTGCGCTCGTCGCCTTCGCGCTGGCCGCGCGCTGGCTGGGCCGCGGCAGCGACGCCGGCCGCGTGGCCGCCACCGGCGCGCTGATCGGGCTGCCGGCCTTCGCGCTGGTGATCCTGTCCGCGCCAATGGGCCTGCCCGCATTGTTCCGCGCCGGCACCGTGCTGGTCGGCTTCGGCAGCGGGCTGTTCGCCGTCGGCACGCTCACCGCGGCCATGGCGCTGGAACGCCCGGGCCAGGCCGGCTTGGCGCTCGGCGCCTGGGGCGCGGTGCAGGCCACCGCAGCCGGCCTAGCCGTCGCGGTCGGCGGCGCCCTGCGAGACGTGGTCTCGTCCGTTGCCCTGGACGGCGCCTTCGGCCCGGTCCTGGCCAGCCCGATCACCGGCTACGGCGTCGTCTACCACCTCGAGATCCTGCTGTTGTTCGCCGCGCTGGTGGCCATCGGACCGCTGGTGCGGCCCTTCGGCCGCCGCCGCCCCCCCGCCACCCCGCAGATCGGCCTGGCCGACCTGCCGGGCTGATCGGATTCGCCTGGAGAGAGACCTATGGGAACCGGAGCCATCACCCAGTCCGTGGACGTCGCGCAGCTCGTGCTGTACCTGTTCTGGATCTTCTTTGCGGGCCTCATCTACTACCTCGTGCGCGAAAACCACCGCGAGGGCTACCCGATGCAGGTGGACCATGAACGCGACACCACCATCACCGGCTGGCCGGTGCCGCGGCCCAAGACCTACACGCTGCCCGACGGCAGCACGGTGACCGTACCGCGCGCGATGGACCCGCAACCCGAGATTTCGGCCGAGGCCGCCCATGGCTACGCCGCCGCGCCGCTGGTGCCGGTGGGCGACCCGCTGACGGCCGGCGTGGGCCCGGGCGCCTGGGCGCTGCGCGCCGACGTGCCCGACCCCGACCTCGAGGGTCAGCCCAAGATCCGCCCGCTGCGCGACTGGGGCGAGGACTTCGGCGTCGCCCACGGCAGCGTGGACCCGCGCGGTCTGCCGGTGATCGGCGCCGACGGGGTCGTGGCCGGCACCTGCACCGACGCCTGGCTGGACCGCATGGAGATGATCTTCCGCTTCCTGGAGGTGGAGGTCGCCACCGCCGACGGCACGCGGCGCGTGCTGCTGCCGATGAACTTCGCCCGCGTCGTGCGCACTGGCGTGCACGTCAAGGCGCTGATGGGCGCGCAGTTCGCCGGCGTGCCTGCCACACGGCACCCCGACCAGGTGACGCTGCGAGAGGAGGACCGCATCGCCGCCTACTACGGCGCCGGCACGCTGTATGCCGACCCGGACCGCGCCGAGCCGTTCTTCTGACCCCTGATTCGCACGCGAGAGCCCCGCCATGTCCCACGGATCCGCCCACGTGCCCGAGCACGACTTCGAGCCCCAGCCCGGGCTGCCGGAGCCGCTCCCGCGCGACGAGACCCTGCTCTGGCAGGGCGCACCCGACTGGCGTGCCCTGGCCGTGCGCGCCTTCCACGTGCGCAAGCTGACGCTGTACTTCACCGCCCTGCTGGCCATGCAGGCCGTGGTCTGGACCGAAGGCGGCCACAGCGCGGCGGACACGCTGCGCGCGATGGCGCCTGCCATCGCCCTGTCGGCGCTGGGCCTGGGCCTGGTCAGCGGCCTGGCCTGGCTGTCGGCCCGGGCGACGCTATACACGCTGACCGACCGCCGGGTGGTGATGCGCATCGGCATCGTGCTGACCATCACCTTCAACCTGCCGCTGAAGCGCATCGTGGCGGCCGACCTGCGGCCCGGCCCGCGCGGCACGGCCGACGTCGCGCTGCGCCTGGAGTCCACCGGCCCCGGCATCGCCTGGCTGACGCTGTGGCCGCACGCACGGCCCTGGCGCCTGGGCCGCGCCGAACCCATGCTGCGCTGCCTGCCGCAGGGCGAGCAGGTGGCTGCACGCCTGACGCGCGCCTGGGCACAGCACCACGGCGGCCTCGGTGTGGCCGCCGCCGCGCCCGCCACGACCGTGCCGCAGGGCGCGCAGCCGGCGCTGGCATCTCGTTGAACCGGAGCCGACGATGGCCACGCTGACCACCCCGATGTCCCGTACGCCACTGCTCGCGCTGGCGGCAGTGGCCGTGCTGTCGGTGGCCGGGACGGCCGTCGTGCGCTGGACATCGCCGGCCCCAGCCGCCGAGCCGGCCGCCACCCAGCGCGAGGCCGCAGCCCTGCAATGGCGCACCCTGCACTTCAGCGACACCGCCGACCACGGCATCGCCATCCACGACGCCGCCACCGGCACGCTGCTCGACACGCTGCACGGCGAACAGGGCTTCGTGCGTGGCGTGCTGCGCGCGATGACGCGCGAGCGGCGCATCCGCGGTGTCGCCACCAGCAGCGCGGCCTTCGAGCTCGCCGTCGGCGCCGACGGCCGGCTGACGCTGCGCGACCCGGCCACCGGCCTGACCCTCGACCTGCTGGCCTTCGGGCCGACGAACGCCGGCGCCTTTGCGCGCCTGCTCGGCCTCTGACGCCGGGCGCGACCTCAAGGAGACCCCCATGTCCGCCGTCCAAGCCACCCACGCCATCGACAGCAGTGCCGCCGCCGCGGCCAAGGCCAAGCAGGAAACGCTGCTGACGCCGCGCTTCTACACCACCGACTTCGCCGCGATGGACCGCATCGACGTGAGCGCCATCCGCGCCGAGTGGGACGCGATGATGTCGGAGTACGAGGGCGACAACAACCACGACCACTTCCAGCGCGACGCCGCCTTCGGCGAGGAGGCTCGCACCCAGATGGCGCGCTGGACGCCGGAACTCAAGCAGGAGTTCCTGGACTTCCTGGTCAGCTCGGTGACCTCGGAGTTCTCCGGCTGCGTGCTCTACAACGAGATCGCCAAGCACGTGCAGAACCCCGACGTGAAGGCGCTGATGCGCTTCATGGCGCGCGACGAGTCGCGCCATGCCGGCTTCATCAACCAGTCGCTCAGGGACTTCGGGCTCGGCCTGGACCTGGGCGACCTCAAGCGCACCAAGAAGTACACCTACTTCAAGCCCAAATACATCTTCTACGCCACCTACCTGAGCGAGAAGATCGGCTACGCGCGCTACATCACCATCTTCCGCCAGCTCGAGCGTCACCCGGAACTGCGCTTCCACCCGATCTTTCGCTGGTTCGAGCGCTGGTGCAACGACGAATTCCGCCATGGGGAGTCGTTCGCGCTGATCATGCGTGCGCACCCGCACCTGCTGCGCGGCGGCAACCTGCTGTGGATCCGCTTCTTCCTGCTGGCGGTCTACGCCACGATGTACGTGCGCGACCACACGCGGCCGATGCTCAAGCAGGCCATGGGCCTGGACCCGACGAGCTACGACTACCAGGTCTTCGACATCACCACCGAGATCTCCAGGCAGGTCTTTCCGATCTCGCTGGACACCGACCACCCCGCCTTCCGCGCCGGCCTGGACCGCCTGTTCCGCCTGTCCGAGCGCATGGAGGCGGCCAAGGCCCGCGGCGGCCTCGTCGGCCGCCTGCAGCAGGCCGGGCTGGCGGTGGCCGGTGCGGCCACCTTCGCGCGGCTGTACCTGATGCCGGTGAAGCGCCATGCGCTGCCGACGCAGGTGCGTGTGGCACCAGCCTGGTGAGCCACCACCGCATGAACCGCCAACCAGGCACCGGCCGATGACCGATCCGCTGTTCGGCTACACGGCACCGGTGCTGTTCGCGGTGTTCGTGTGGTGGTTCTCCACCGGGCTGGTGCTGCTGCTGGATGGCCTGCCGCGCACCAGCTTCCGCTGGAGCCACGCGCTGTCCACAGGCCTCGCGCTGGCAGCCTTCGCCGGCCTGTCGCACACCGCCGGCCAGGCCACGGCCACCGGCGCCTTCTGTGCCTTCACCAGTGCGCTGCTGGTCTGGGGCTGGCACGAGCTGAGCTTCCTCACCGGCTGGGTCACCGGCCCGCGCCAGCGTGCGGCCGACGCCGGCCTTCAGGGCTGGCCCCGCTTCCGCCAGGCCACGCTGGCCGTGCTGTGGCACGAACTCGCCATCCTGGCGTCGGGCGTCGTGATCGCGGCGCTGACCTGGGGCGCGCCCAACCAGGTCGGCATCGCCACCTTCGGCGTGCTGTGGGTGATGCGGCTGAGCGCCAAGCTCAACGTCTTCCTGGGCGTGCGCAACCTCAGCGTCGAATTCCTGCCGGCGCACCTGGCCTACCTGGCCAGCTACTTCCGCGCACGGCCGATGAACGTGCTGTTCCCCTGGTCGGTGACGGTCGCCACCGTGGTGGCGGTGCTGGTGGTGCTGAACGCGCTGGAAGGCGGCCCCGGCAGTGCCCAGGCCACCGGCGGCCTGCTGGTGGCGACACTGCTGGCCCTGGCGATCCTGGAGCACGGGTTGATGGTGCTGCCCATCCAGGCCCAGGCACTGTGGGCCTGGGCCATGCGCGGTCGGCGCGCCAGCGCCACGGACCTGCCGGCCACCTGAAAGGCCACCATGCGCCGCGACCCCATGCCGATCGACCTGAGCACCGGCACCGCCCTGCCCCCGCAGCCGGTGCCCGACGACGCGCCACGCGCCATCGTCATCGGCAGCGGTTTCGGCGGCCTGGCCGCCGCCCTGCGCCTGAGCTGCCTGGGCTGGCGCGTGGAGGTGCTGGAGAAACTCGACCAGCCCGGCGGCCGCGCCGGCGTCTGGCGGCAGGACGGCTTCACGTTCGATGCCGGCCCCACCATCATCACCGCGCCCTTCATGCTCGAGGAGCTGTGGGCGATGGCCGGCCGCCGCCTGGCCGACGACGTCGAGCTGCGGCCGATGGAGCCGTTCTACCGCATCCGCTTCGACGACGGCAGCCACCTCGACTACAGCGGCGACCCCGCGCGCATGCGCGCCGAGATCGCCCGCCTGAGCCCCGGCGACCTGCCAGGCTACGACGCCTTCGTGAAGGAGTCGGACCTCTGCTATCGGCTGGGCTTCGAGAAGCTGGGCAGCATTGCCTACGACACGCTGGGCGACCTGCTGCGCGCCTCGCCGCAGCTGTTCCGCATGCGCGGCTGGCGCAGCATCCACCAGATGGTGGCCGGCCACCTGCGCGACCCGCGGCTGCGCATCGCGCTGAGCTTCCACCCGCTGCTCATCGGCGGCAACCCCTTTGCCGTGACCTGCATCTACAGCCTGATCAACACGCTGGAGCGCCGCTACGGCGTGCACTGGGCCATGGGCGGCACCGGCGCGCTGGTGCGCGGCCTGGTCAACCTGCTGGCCTCGCGGGGCGTGCCAGTGCGCTGCAACGCCGAGGTGCAGGAGATCACGGTCGATGGGGGCCGCGCCAGCGGCGTGCGCCTGGCCAGCGGCGAACGGCGGCACGCCGAGATCGTGGTCAGCAATGCCGACACCGCCTGGACCTACCGGCACCTGGTCGCCCCGACCCATCGCCGCCACTGGACCGACCAGCGCGTGGACAAGGCCCGCTACTCGATGAGCCTGTTCGTCTGGTACTTCGGCACCCGGCGCCGCTTCGACGACGTGCCGCACCACATGATGCTGCTCGGCCCGCGCTACAAGGGCCTGCTGGACGACATCTTCCGCCGCCACCACCTGGCCGAGGACTTCAGCCTCTACCTGCACCGCCCCAGCGCCACCGATCCCTCGGTGGCGCCACCCGGGCACGACGCCTTCTACGTGCTCTCGCCGGTGCCCCACCTGGACAGCGGCACCGACTGGGCCACCCAGGCCGAGCCCTACCGGCAGGCCATCCAGCGCCGGCTGGAGGAGACCGTGCTGCCGGGCCTGGGCGCCGAGATCGTCAGCTCCCGCATCACCACGCCGCAGGACTTCCACGACCGCCTGCTGTCGTTCAAGGGTGCGGCCTTCGGCATGGAGCCGCTGCTGCTGCAGAGCGCCTGGTTCCGCCCGCACAACCGCAGCGAGGACCTGCCCGGCCTGTACCTCGTGGGCGCGGGCACGCACCCGGGTGCCGGCGTGCCGGGTGTGCTGATGTCGGCCAAGGCGCTGGAGAGCGTGCTGCCGTCCGTGAAGGAGACCCGCCGTGCATCCTGACCCCGACACCCGCCATGCGCCCCCGGTCTACGACCCCGCCGCCTGCCGTGCGCTGATGCGCGGTGGCTCGCGCACCTTCTTCGCCGCCTCGCTGCTGCTGCCGGCGCGCGTGCGCGCCCCCGCCTGTGCGCTGTACGCCTACTGCCGGCTGGCCGACGACGCCGTGGACGACGGCGCCAATCCCCTGCAGGCGCTGGCGCAGCTCAACGAACGGCTGGACGCGCTCTACGCCGGCCGCCCGCGCGCCATCGAGGCCGACCTGGCCCTGGCCGGCGTGGTGCACCGGTTCGCCATCCCGCGTACGCTGCTGGACGCGCTGCTCGAGGGTTTCGTGTGGGACCTCGAAGGCCGCCGCTACGAGACGCTGGACGACCTGCAGGCCTACGCCGCCCGGGTGGCCGGCACCGTGGGCGCGATGATGGCCCTGGTGATGGACACCCGCGATGCCCACGCCGTGGCCCGGGCCTGCGACCTGGGCGTGGCCATGCAGCTGACCAACATCGCGCGCGACGTGGGCGAGGATGCCCGCCGCGGCCGCATCTACCTGCCGCTGGCCTGGCTGCGCGAGGCCGGCATCGACCCCGACGCCTGGCTGGCCCAGCCACGCCACGACGCGGCGCTGGCCACGGTCGTGCAGCGGCTGCTGCAGGCCGCCGAGGCGCTCTACGCGCGGGCGGAACACGGCATCGCCGCGCTGCCGCGCGACTGCCGCGCCGCCATCCTGGCCGCACGCCTGGCCTATGCCGAGATCGGCCACCAGCTGGCGCGCGAGGGGCTGGACGCCGTGAGCCGGCGCACCGTGGTGCCAGGCCGGCGCAAGCTGGCCCTGGTGGCGCAGGCCAGCAGCGCGGCGGTGCGCGCACCGGCCCACGACGCGGCCAGCCTGCCGCCGCTGCCGGCCACGCGCTACCTGGTCGACGCCGTCGCCGCCGGCCCGCACCCGGCGTTCATCCCTGCCCGAAACTTCCCGCAGCGGGTGGGCTGGGTGCTGCAGCTGTTCGAGCGCCAGCTGGCACAGCGCCAGGCCCTGCAACGCCCCCTGGCCCGGCCGGCCCTCGCACAGCGCCAGCTCGTGCCGCCGCACGGGCCGTACTGAGCCGCCGCGCGCCACAGGACGACCATGGGCAGCGAGCATGCCCCGTTGATCCTGATCGAGCTGGTGCTCGTGTTCGGCAGTGTGCTGGTGTTCGCCTGGTGGCAGCTGCGCTCGGTGGAACGCGACCGGCGGGAGACCCAGCGCCAGCGCGAGGCCGACGCGGCCGCCGCAGCCCGCACGAGCGGGCAAGGCGGCTCCCCCGCGCAGACACCCCCAACGACCGAGGACGTGAACGATGACCGTGCGCGCTGAACCCAGTTCGCCTGTGGCGCTGCCGAAGCTCGCCCCCACCTTGCGGTGGCTGGCGCTGGCCGCGGTGTTCGCCGCGGGCGCGTGGCAGGGTTATGGCTTCGGCGCCCGCATCGCCGGCCCGGTGGCCGGCCCCTGGCTGGGCACGCTGGCGGCGCTCAACATGGGCGTGATGGCGGCCGTGGCGGTCGCCAGCCTGGGCGGCTGGCTGGCCCGCTGGCGCCGGCGTTGACTCGTCCACCGGCGCGGCATGGTGCCGCGCCAGCGAGACTCACTTCTTCTTGGCCTTGCGCCGCCGGTCGGCGGCCTGGACTTCCTTGAGCGTCCACAGCGTGACCCACAGGATCCAGACCAACAGCAGCAGGTGATAGAGCTTCATCGACGTCTCCAGGCGGTGCGTTCAGGGGGCCGGCGGCGCCGGCGGTGATGTCAGCAAGGGCCACAGCACCACTGCGGTGGCCCCCAGCAGCACGATCTCCATCAGGTACACGGCGGCAAAGCCCGTGGCCGGCACGGCCAGGGCGGGGCCCAGGCTGCCCTGCGCGGCCAGCGCGCCAAAGGCGTCGCGCAATATACCGCCCAGGGCCACGCCCACGCCGGCGGCGGTGGCTTGCACCGCCCCCCAGGCGCCCAGCGCCAGGCCGACTTGGTCCTTCGGGGCGCGGTTCATGGTGAGCGTCAGCGTCGCATGGCCGAACAGCCCGGCCGCGAAGCCGATGGCGGCCACACCGGCGACGAACAGCGCCAGCCACTGCGCAGGTGCGGCCACGGTGATGGCGGCAAACGCCGGCACGCCCAGCAGCGCCGCCTGCAGGGCCAGGCGAACGGGCTCGCCGCCCCGGCCCAGCACCCGCGACGCGAGGCCGAAGCCGCACAGGCCGCCGGCGGCCAGCGTGGCGGTGAGCCAGGTGGTCTGGCCCACGCCCATCTGCAGGACCTGACCGCCGTAGGGCTCGATCAGGACGTCCTGCATGCCGAAGGCCAGCGTGCCCAGACCGATGGCGGCCAGCCGCCGCGCCGAGCCGTCGTGGGCCACGAAGGCACGCCAGGCCTCGCGGAAGTCGGGCTCACGGGCCGGGCGCTCGCGCCAGCGTGCCACGCGCTGCGGGTCGCGCGTCTCCTGCTGCCACAGGGCCACGGCGTTGAGCACCAGCGTGGCCACCGCGGCGCCCTGGATCACCTGCACCAGGCGGCCGGGGCTGAAATCCCTCAGCAGCCAGCCGAACAGCAGCGCGCTGCCCATGGTGCCCAGCAGCAGCATCACGTACATCAGACCGACCACGCGCGGTTGCTTGTCCGGCGCGGCCTGGTCGTTGGCCAGGGCCAGGCCGGCGGTCTGCGTGGTGTGCAGGCCTGCGCCCACGAGCAGGAAGGCCAGCGCCGCCGAGGCCTGGCCGATCCACGCCGGCCAGCGGCCGGCATCGCCACCGCCGGAGAGCACCAGCAACGCAAACGGCATGATCGCCAGGCCGCCGAACTGGATCATCGTGCCCATCCACATGTAGGGCACACGACGCCAACCCAGCGCGGAGCGGTGATGGTCGGACTTGAAGCCGATCAGCGCACGCATCGGCGCGTAGATCACCGGCAGCGCGATGACCACCGCCACCAGCGACGCCGGCACGCCGAGCTCGACGATCATCACCCGGTTGAGCGTGCCCAGCATCAGCACCAGGGCCATGCCCACCGAGACCTGGAACAGCGACAAACGCAGCAGGCGCGACAACGGCAGGCCCGGCGAGGCCGCGTCGGCGAACGGCAGGAACCGGGGGCCGAGACGGACCCAGTTGGTCAGCAGGTGGCGACTGAGGGATGTCATGCGTCGAGCGGCAGCGGGCCATGCCGGCCACCGCGCAGCGCGCGGCACCGGCATGGCCCGCCGTCCTGGGGACGGCGGCCAGCGCTGTGGGCTACTTCGGCGCTTCGGCTGGCGCGAGCGCCAGCTTCGTCGTCGACTCGGCCTGCGCCGTCTGCTTGGCACCACCTTCGTAGTACTTGGGCAGCCAGGTGGTGTGGGTCAGCAGCGCGTAGTGCACCGCGAACGAACTCACCGCCACGGCGCCGAGCATCAGAGGGATGCCCACCGACGGCTTCACGACGCACCAGATTTTTCCGTAGATCATGGTGTGCCCTCCTTCACTTCAGCCAGGGCGAATAGATGTAGGCGAGCAGGTGCGCCAGCGCCGCGATCATCCCGAAGATCTGAGTCCCCTGGATGATGTGGCGATGGACCTCCTCGGACTCGGCCTCGGTCAAACCGGTTGGCCAAACCTTGTCGGAATCGGACATGGTTGCAAGCTCCTTTTCTTGGGCTCTGGGTTGTCGTGCGAAAGCCCGCACGGGGGCAATGTCATTCTAGTGATACACCTTGATGTGTCTATTGTTATTGACACCCAGAACGACATGTGAGGTCCTCAGCGCCGCCGGGGCATGCGCCAGGGCAACATCCACTGCACCATCGGCGACTGCAGCCGCGGCAGGCTGAGCGATTCGTGCACGGCCTGCACGCGCTGGCCCAGCACGCCGCAGTCCAGCAGCGAGCGGGCATAGAACGGCGTGTCCTCCAGCGTGCGGTGCACGCGAGCCGGTGCGTCGCTGCGGATCTGGCGTGCCACACGCCAGCCGGTGCGCGGCAGGCGCTGGCGGGGCGGCGCCGCGAAGGCCTCGGTCTGGCCGTGGGTGGCGAAGCGCTGCGCGATCACGCGCCCGGCGCCGCCGCGTTCGCGCACGTCGTAGATCACGGCTGTGCTGCCGTCGGCCAGCGTGGCGCGCGACCAGTCCCAGTCGGCAAAGGGGCGTTCGATGGGCTCGTCGCCGTCGTTGCTGTCCACGTAGGCCTCGCCCTGCCAGCGCAGGGCCGGCGCGTCGAGTTCGACCTCGGCGCGGGCGCAGGGGGCGATCGGGCCCCAGCGGTGCGCACCGCCGGTGTCCAGCGTCGTGCGCCAGCGCGCCAGGCCATGCGGCCAGATGCGCACGCGGCCGCGCACCCGGCGCGGCCAGGGCATGCCGACCTCGTCAATGTCCAGGCACAGCGCGCCACCGTCCCAGCGCACACGGCTGGGCCCGACGACGAACGCCGTCGCGCTGCGCTGCACGTGGCGGGCGGCACGCTCGGTCATCGTCCAGCGCCGCGCATCGCCGTAGAGGGCGACGTTGATGGCGCAGTGCTGCAGCGGGTCGGTCATCGGGTCGCGGTGGAAGGCACGGCGGTAGTAGGGTGAGAAGACACTGCCGACGAAGGCGATCACGGTCAGGGCGTGGCGACCGTCGTCGCTGACGGCGTCGACGTACCACCAGAGGTAGCCACCGGGTGCCACCGGCGCGTCGAAGCGAGGTGCGCCATCAGCGCCGACGCCGCCCGTTGCCCCGACAAGGCGGCCATCGGCACCCCCGGCCCCGGGTGCACCCCACCGCCCGCCAGGAACAGCCCCGGCACCGCGGAGGCTGCGCCCGGGCGACGGAACAGCGTCATCCACCCGTGCGTGGCCTGGCCATACAGCGCCCCGCCCGTGGCCGGAAAGCGGCGCGCGAAGTCCTGCGGCGTCGTGCGCCGCACCTGGCGATGGGTCGCGCCGATGCGCAGGCCACAGGCCCGCATCAGCCCGAGGCTGCGGAATTCGCATGGATCGACCTCCACGTCGTCGAAGGATCGGTGGTCGCCATCGGCCGGGGCATTGACCAGGCACAGCAGCCGCTCGGCGGCGCCACGGTCCGGCCCGGCGCCTTGGCCGCGGTCCTGGGCGCAGACATAGACGGTGCCCTGCCGAGGCAGGCGCCGATGGCGGAAGATGTCGTCGAACTCGCTGGCGTAGTCGTCGTCGAAGAAGACGTTGTGGTGTGCGAGCTCGAAGCCGCTGGTCGGCGCATGCACCGCCCAGGTCACGGCCGACAGTGAACGCTGTGCGGCCGGCACCGCCGGCACGGCGCGGCGCACGGCATCGCCCAGCAGCCCCTGCACCAGGGCCTGCGGGTCGCCGTTGAACAGCACGGCATCGGCGGCCAGGGTCTCGCCGCTGGCCAGTTGCACGCCGCAGGCGCGGCCACCGTCGAGCAGGATGCGCTGCACGGGGCTGTGCCAGCGCAGCACCGCGCCACGGGCGGCCGCCAGGTCGGCCATGCGACGCGCCAGCGCATGCATGCCGCCGTCCACCGTCCACACGCCATCCATCTCGACCTGTGCCACCAGTTCCAGCGTGGCCGGCGCCTGCCAGGGCGAGGCACCGCAGTAGGTGGCGTAGCGGGCGAACAGCTGGCGCAGACGGGGGTCGCGGAAGTGCCGGCCCAGCGTCTGCCACAGCGTGGCGAACGGGCCCAGGCCGGACAAGGTGCCCAGGCCCGACGGCCCGAGGCTGCGCACCATGCCGAAGAAGTCGGGCCGCGCCGAACGCAGGTACGGCGTCTCCAGCGTGCGGTAGACCGTCCGCACCTCGCGGCAGAAGGCCTCGAAGCGGCGCGCCTCGGCCGCGCCGGCGAAGTCGCCCACCGCCTCCACCGAGCGTGCCGCGTCGGCGTACAGGTCCAGCGTCTGCGCATGCCCGCGCCACGCATGGCGCGCCAGCACGTCCAGGCGGGTCAGCGCGGGCAGGTCGGCCAGGGTGGCCCCGACCGCGGCGAGGATCTCCTCGAAGACCCAGCGCATCGTCAGCACCGTGGGCCCGGCGTCGACGTCGGCACCATCGACGCGCAGCCGGTGCATCTTGCCCCCGGGGCCAGAGGCCGACTCGACCAGCGTCACCGCCACGCCCTGGTGCGCCAGCAGCAGCGCACTGACCAGACCGCCGATGCCGGCGCCCACGACCACCACGCGGGGTTCAGAGCGCGCCAAGGTCACACCCCTTCCAATGCCCGGCCAGGGCCAGCGGCGCGAAGCGCACGAACATCGATTCGCTGAACCATCCCCCGCCCATCGAGGCGCGTGCCGCCTGCCCGTGGGCACCCTGTCGGGCATAGGCGTTCATCGCCGCCACGCTCGACCAGAGGCTGAACGTGGCCTGGCGCAGCACCGGCGCCTCACCCAGGCCGGCCGCGAGGTGACAGCCTTCGGCCCCGGCCAGCGCCGACTGTGCCGCCGGCGTGTGGCGCCAGAAGGCCCCCGCACGCGCGGGGCGGATGGACGCCCGCGTGAGCGCGGCCACCGGGCCGTGAACCGGGAGATCGGTGCTGACCGTCATGGCCGCACCGGACCAGCTGCCGCGGCTGGAGGCCGCGCGCAGCACCGCGGTGGCACACTCGGCAGCGTGCGCACGGTACGCCGTCATCAGCGGCGAACCGTCCACGAAGTCCATGGCCGCAGCCTCGCCGTCGAAGACCAGGAACAGGCCCTGGTGCAGCAGGCCCGGCATGAGCCCGAAGCCGCCATCGCGCCCGCTGCCCAGCACCTTGGCCATGACCAGGCCGGGCACGGCACGCAACGGCCAGCCCTGCAGCGGCAGCCGCGCCAGCCCCCAGGCGCCGGCATCGGCGCGCCAGCGCACGAGCACCAGCACGGCGACGTCGCCCACGGCCTTCGCCGGCCGGCTGTCCGTGCCCACCGCCTGCACACTGCGGCCTGACGCCATCTCGCGGTCGCCCTCGGACAGGCAGTGCCGCGCGTGCAGTCGATCCGATGCCCCAGGGGTCGGTGCGTGCAGCGGGGCGGTCAAGTTCGGCACCACGGCGTTCAGGCCGCCGGCCGCAGCACGGCCAGCGGCAGGCGAAAGGCCACCGATTCCTCGACGCCGGGCAGCTGGCGCACATCGCCGGCGCCCAGGGCGCTCAAACGCCGGGCCACGCGTTGCACCAGCACCTCCGGCGTGGACGCTCCGGCGCTCACGCCGACCTGCTGCACGCCGTCCAGCCAGGACGGGTCGACACCGGTTTCGTCGGGCACGAGATACGCCGCCACCCCCTGCTGCTCGGCCACTTCGCGCAGGCGCTGCGCGTTCGAACTGTTGGCCGACCCGACGATCAGCAGCAGGTCCACCTGGCGTGCCAGCGCGCGCACGGCGTTCTGGCGGTTCTGGGTGGCGTAACAGATGTCGTCCAGGTCCGGCCCAACGATCTGCGGGAAGCGCGCCTTCAGCGCCTGGATGATGTCCCGCGTGTCGTCCACGCTCAGCGTGGTCTGGGTCACGTAGGCCACCGGGGGGCCGGACACGAAGCGCAGCGCCGCCACGTCCTCGGGGCGGCTGACGAGGTGGACCTCCGCGTCCACCCGCCCCATCGTGCCGACCACCTCCTCGTGCCCGGCGTGGCCGATGACCACCAGCGCGTGCCCCTGCCGCACGTAGCGCTGCGCCTGCAGGTGCACCTTGCCCACGAGTGGGCAGGTGGCGTCGATTACGCGCAGGCCGCGCGCCATGGCGTCGCGCTCCACGGCCAGCGCCACGCCGTGGGCGCTGAACACGGTCACCGCCCCTGAAGGCACCTCGCCCAGCGTGTCGACGAAGACGGCACCGCGCGCGCGGAGGTCGGCCACCACGTGGCCGTTGTGCACGATCTCGTGGAACACGTAGACCGGCGCGCCGTGCAGTTCGAGCGCACGCTCGACGATCTCGACCGCCCGCACCACGCCGGCGCAGAAGCCGCGCGGCTGGGCCAGCAGCACCTGTGGCGCCGCAGCGTCATCGGCGGTGGCGCCCGGGTGTCCGCGGGGATCGTGCACGCTGCCCATCCCCGTTCGCCCTGGTCCTCGTGGTGGCGCCGCGCCAGTTCAGCGTTGCGACAACCGCAGCGGCTCGGCGGTGTTCATCGCCGCAGACGCCGCCTCGGCTGGCGGCGCCACGCGCTGGAGCTCGGGGAAGTCCTTGGCCATCGGCGCGCCATAGACCGGCTTGTAGGCGCCCTGGTGGCAGGTGGCGCACGACAGCTTGGCCACGTCGCCCAGCGGGCCCTTGCGCTCGGCCGGGAACACGTCGGTCAGCGGCACCAGGTGGTTCACGTTGAGGTCGGCCACCATGCGCAGGCCGTGCCACGCAGTGACGCGCTGCGTGGTGCTTTCGCTCCAGACCGCGAAGTTGCGCGTGCTGTGGCAGTAGGTGCAGTTGACACCCAGGGCGCCGGACATATGCATCATCAGTGCATAGGTGTCCTCGGTCGCCTGGATCGACGCCACGTGGCCGGTGGGCAGAGCCGTCGGCGCACCGACGGCGATCTTCTTCGGCTGGGCCGAGAGGTACATCGCGAACGGGTCGCCCGGCAGCGACGACAGCCCCACGTCGGCATCGGCCAGGTTCTGCCCGTTGCGGTTGCCGATGAAGTCGGCACGCTTGTCCTGCGGCGGCGTGGTGAACCACACCTGCTGCGGGACGTGCTGGCCGCGGTGGCACGTCCAGCAGGTCACGCCGGTCTCGGCGACGTGCGGCTTCCAGTCGGCGTTGATCTGCTGCGTCATGCGCAGCATGGCGCGCGCCACCACCTTGGTGTACTTGCCGTCGTCGGCCAGGTTCTCCAGGTTGTGGCAGTAGGCGCAGCCCTCGTTGGGCGCGATCCACTGCGTCATCGACGTCATCAGCCGCGTGAAGTTGCCGATGTCCACGTCGCCCAGCACCTGGACGTTCTGGTAGATCGTCTTCGCGGCCGGCCCGGCCGCCGGCAGCGCAGGTGTGGCCGCCGGCGGCTGGTTCAGCGGCACCTGCTGTTCCAGCGCGCGCGGGTTGTAGACCTGGACCATGCCGGTGCCGCGGTAGCCATGCTGCACGCTCACCGGCGGTGGGCGCTCGCAACCGGCCAGCACGGCAGCACCGAGCAGCGCTGCGAAGGCGGTGAACACGCGTCTCATGGCTTGACCCCTTGCGTCAGCGCCGGGTCCATCACCCCCGGGAAGACCTGCGGCTGCGGCGGCACCACACCGTGCTGCACCGACCACAGGTACCAGTTGTCGACCACCGTGCCCGACAGCAGGATGCCGATGCCGCCGGTCAGCGGGCACAGCACCGCGAACCACCAGGCCCAGCGATGGATCGATTCGGCGGTGGCGTTGAAGCCCATCGTCCAGCGCCAGAACAGCGCGCCGCGTTCCATGCCGGTGCCGCGGTCCACCGTCTGCTCGATCTCGCGCTCGGCGCCGTAGCGGGTGGTGGCCAGGATGGTGGCGCCGTGCATCGCGAACAGCAGGGCCGAGCCATACAGGAAGGCGATCGACAGCGCGTGGAACGGGTTGTAGAAGAGGTTGCCGTAGCGCAGCGAGAAGGCCGCCGTCCAGTCCAGGTGGGGGAAGATGCCGAAGGGCACGGCCTCGGCCCAGCTGCCCATCAGCACCGGGCGGATGAAGCCCAGCACCAGGAACAGCCAGATCGCCGCCGCGAAGGCCCAGGCCACGTGCGTGCCCAGCCCCAGGGCGCGGGCCCGGGTGTACATGCGGGCCCACCACAGAAGGATGGACGTGGTCAGGAAGCCGCCGGCCATCAGCCACCAGCCACCATCGTTCAGCGGTGGCAGCGACAGCCCATACTGCGGCCCCGGCGGGTCCAGCGACAGCCAGAACAGCTGGCGGATGAACTCCACCGGGTTCCAGTTCACCTGCGCCAGCATGTTGAAGCCGATGATGTTGAACGACAGGATGCCGAAGAACAGCGACGCGATGCCCAGCGGCCCGAGGTAGATGGGCCCGATCTGCGCATCCCCCAGCCACCCGGCCAGGTGCCAGTGCACGGGCTTGCCGCTGCGCGGCGAGTTCTTCGGCGGCAGCGGCACGCCCATGTGCGAAGGGCCGTGCGGCTGCACCGCGGTGAAGAGGTTCTGGTAGTCGAAGTCTTTGAACATCTCGGTCTCCTGCTGCACCGACGGTCAGCGACCCAGGGGCCACTGCGACCAGATGGGCATGTTCAGCCACCAGCTCCACCACTCGGGCCAGCCGCGGGTCCAGAACGGGCCGCTGATGACGATGCACACGGCGCTGAAGAAGACGGCCGCCAGCGCCAGGTACAGGCCCAGGCGGTGGATGCCCAGCGAGCCGATCGAGTAGCCGACGGCGTCACGGAAGAAGGTGTTCTCGTGGTCCGGCGTCTTGACCGTCTCGCCCTTGGCCGGGTTGGTCATCGACAGGATCAGGCCCCCGTGCATCGACAGCGCCAGCGCCGTCGTGAAGAAGAAGCTGATCGCCAGCATGTGCGCCGGGTTGTAGTGGAAGTGCAGGTACTGGTAGCCGACGTTGCTGACCCAGTCCAGGTGGCTGTAGATGCCGTACGGGAAGCCGTGGCCCCAGGCGCCCATCAGCACCGGGCGGATCACCACCAGCGTGAAGTAGGCGAAGATCGCGAAGCCGAAGGCCACCGGCACGTGATAGCCCATGCCCAGCTTGCGGCAGATCTCCACCTCGCGCAGCGCCCAGGACACGAAGGCCCCGAGGGCGCAGACCGTGATCAGCTGCCACAGCCCGCCTTCGAGCAGCGGTGCCAGGCCCAGGCCGTACGACAGGTCGGGCGGCGCGATGCTGATCTGCCAGAGGTTCCAGGTCGGCCCGTTGGCCGCGCCCCACAGGATCAGTGCGATGCCGACGAAGGCGAAGAACGCCGTCGTGATGCCGAAGAAGCCGACGTAGAACGGCCCCATCCAGAAGTCGAACAGGTCCCCGCCGATCAGGGTCCCGCCGCGCACGCGGTACTTGCGTTCGAAACTCAACATCGCCATGGCAATGCTCCTGCGGCCTCAGGCCATTTCTTGTCGGGGGCCGGCGCGCGGAGGCAGGGCCTCCAGGCGCTGGCCGGGGCGGCTGCAGGGGTGCCAGGCCGAAGCCCGGAACACCCACTGCCGCCCAGGGCGCGGTGAGGCGCTACTTGCCCGTGGTCAGCGAAGCGACCGCCGTGGGCGTCGGCGACTGGGCCGATGCCACGGTGGCCTTCTTCGGGCCATCGAGCCAGTTGAACTTGTTCGTGCTCAGCAGGATGAGATGGATCATCACCGCAATGCCGAACAGGAACACCGCCTGCGCCACCATCGTGCGCAGGGGATCGAACAAACGCCAGATTCTCCACATGGTTCCCAGCTCCTATTGAATGTTGGACATGAACGTGTAGACCGCTGCATTGACGCCGCCGAACAGGGACTTCACGCCTTCGGCGCCGGGCAGCCAGCTGCGCCACGGTTGCCCCAGCAACGCGCCGGCGAAGGCGATCAGCAGGAACACGACGAAGCTCAGCAGGTAGATCGGCAGGTCGGCACGCACGCCCTTGGGCGCGTGCACCGGTGCGGCTCGGGTCGAGGCCATGGTCAGCCCTCCTCGGTGTGGTCGATTCAGCAGGTCAGGTGCTCACAGCCATGGGCGCCAGGCCCAGACCAGGATGTGGGCCACGACGGCGATGGCCGTGAAGCCCACGAAGCCCTGGATGTAGAACTTGTGGAACTCCTGGGCCTCGTCATCCGAGAGGCCCGAGATCGAGCCCTTTCTTTCAGCCATAGGACAACTCCTTCAGCTTGGCCTTGCGGCCAGCCGCGCGCGAAGCCCGCGCGGCGGGGGCAGCCGTGGCGGCACGCCACGACGTCATGTGCGGCCCGCTCACGCCGGCACCTCCGCGACCGTCAGGTCGCAGGCGGCGTCGACACGGGCAGCGGTCACGCGCGACTCACCGGCCGTGCGCGCCTGCGCCTCGGCCTGGTCGCGCAGCCGCTTGGCCGCCGAAATGCGCACCAGCACCGGCTGCGACTCGACGACGGCGTCGAGCCGGGCGCGCGCGTCGGCGTCCCAGGGCAGTTCCGCGATGCGGCGGGCCGGCGTCGGCGCCACGGCATCCATCTCGGTGCCCAGCGGCAGGATGTGGAACAGCGCGTCGAACAGGCCGTTGCACAGCTCCTGCACCACGTAGGTGGCGCCGGCGTAGCCCATGAAGGGCGTGCCGGTGTGGCGGCGGATGATGGCGCCGGGAAAACTGGCCGGGATGAAGGCCGGGCGCATCGGCCCACGGCTGCCCGCCTCGGCCAGGTACATGCGCTCGTTGATGCTGCCGAACATCACCAGCGGCGGCTTCTCGCGCACCATGCGGCGCACCGCGGCGTTGTCGGTCTTGGCGCCGGGCTGGCGCGACACGGCGAACTGGCAGGGCAGGCCGAGTTCGTCTTCCAGGAAGTGGCGCAGGCCGCGCGCGTAGGTCTCGCCGGCGACGACGGCAAAGCTGGCGGTGGCGAAGAAGTCCTGCGTCACCGAGCGCCAGAGGTCCCACAGCGGCTTGATGGTGGTGTGCTTCTCGCGCTCGATGAAGGGCTCCGCGTCGAGCCCCAGCAGTTCGCCCAGGCTGCGCAGGAACTTGGTGGTGCTGTGCAGGCCGATGGGGGCCTGCAGCCAGGGCCGCTCCAGCGCCTCGCACAGCGCGCTGCCGAACTCGCGGTACAGGCAGATGTTGGCGTCCGCGTCGGCCAGTTTCTGCACGTCGGCCAGGTGGCTGCCGAGCGGGAACACCATGTTCACCTCGGCGCCGAGGCCTTCGACCAGGCGCCGGATCTCGGCCACGTCACTCGGGCTGTTGAACACGCCGTAGCTCGGGCCGATGAGGTTCACGCGCGGCTTGACGCCCGGCGCACGCTCGGCCGGCGTCGGGCGCGGCGGCACGTGGCGCAGGCCGTGTTCCTGCCACAGCCACAGCATGGCGCGGTTGGCGCACTGCCACTGGTCCTCGTCGATGGTGCGCGGCAGGAAGCGCTGGATCGTCGTGCCCTCGGGCGTGACGCCACCGCCGATCATCTCGGCGATGGAGCCGGTGACGACGACGCTGGGCAGGTCCGGGTCCAGGGCCGCGTGTGCGCGCTTCATCGCGCCCTCGGTGCCGTCGCGGCCCAGCTGCTCCTCGGCCAGGCCGGTGACGACGATGGGCAGCTCGTGCGGCGGCAGCGCGTCGGTGTAGTGCAGCACGCTGGTCACCGGCAGGTTCTCGCAGCCCACCGGGCCATCGATCACGACCTGCAGGCCCTTGATGGCGGTGAACACGTAGACGGCGCCCCAGTAGCCGCCGGCACGGTCGTGGTCGAGGACGAAGCTCATGCAACCCCCCAGGCCCTGCGGGCCGGCCCCCCAAGGGGGCTCGAGCGCCTTCGGAACGGGCGTGCGGCGCTCATACCATGCGCTCCGCCTGAAGCCGCTTGTGCAGCTTGATCACCTGCCGCCGCGTCTCGGCGCGGAACTCGGGGCGCTCCATCGGCATCTCGGCCCAGACACCGGCACGGTCGCCCTGGCCGGTGTCGCCGAAGAAGTCGGCCATGGCGTCGAAGCGGGCCTTGTTGGCCATGGCGGCATTGACCACCTGCGCCAGCGACCCGGCACCCGCCGGCCCCATCAGCGGCCGCGCGGAGATCAGGTTGGTGAAGTACAGCGCCGAGATGCGCATCTGCTTGGCGGCCTGCACCACCGGCGTGGTGCCGATGGCCAGATCCGGCTGCAGCGCCTTCACCGCGGCCAGGTCCTGTTCCAGCGAGGCGCGGAACTGCACCTGCACACCGCGCGCCTGCAGCCATTCGAGGTCGGGCGCCGACCAGGGGGTGCGCGGGCAGGCGGTGCCCACGTAGGGCACGTCGGCCCCGCTTTCGATCAGCAGCCGCGCCACCAGCAGTTCGGAGCCCTCGTAGCCGCTGACGGTGATGCGGCCCTTGACCGGCATGCGCGCCAGCGCACCGCGGATGGCCGGCAGCCACTGGTCCTTGGCCGCGCCGATGCGTGCCGCCGGCACGCCGCAGGCCTCGCCCACGGCCTGCAGCCAGGCCTCGGTGCCTTCCAGCCCCACGGGGGCCGAGGCCAGCACCGGCCGGCCGGCAGCCTGGAACTCGCGCACGCTGGCGGTGTAGAAGGGGTGGATGGCGGCGGCGGCCACGCTGTCCAGCGCCGCATACAACTCGCGCCACTCGCGCGTGGGCACCACCGGCCCGGCAGCCAGGCCCATGGACTCGAGCATCATGCCGATGCCCACCGGGTCGGCGGGGAACATCTCGCCCAGCAGCGCCACCGTGGGCCGCTCGCTGCGGCCGTCGCGCGGTGCGGTCACCGGGCCGGCCTCGGCCTCGGCACGCGCATAGGCCAGCATGGCCCCGGTCAGCACGTCCTTGGCCTCGGCATGCGTGGGCACACCGAAGCCGGGCACGTCGATGCCGATGATGCGCACGCCGTCGATGGACTTCGGCAGCAGGCGCAGCGGCACGCCGCTGGCGGTGGGCACGCACAGGTTGATGACGACGATGGCGTCCAGCGCGGCCGGGTCGGCCTGGGCGTGCACGGCGTCGCGGATGTCCTCGAACAGCTTGCCGGTGACCAGCGTCTCGCTGTTGAAGGGCACGTAACCCACGCTGCGGCGGGCCCCGTAGAAGTGGCTGGTGAAGGTCAGGCCGTAGACGCAGCAGGCCGAGCCGCTGAGGATGGTGGCCGTTCGCCGCATGCGCAGGCCCACGCGCAGCGAACCGAAGGCCGGGCACATGCTCTGCGGCTGGTCGTGCGGGCCGGTGGGGTAGTCGGTGCCGTAGCGCTGCAGCGTGGCCTGAAGCGTCTCGTCGCCGCCCTGTGCGCGGGCGGTGGCCTGTTCGGATGCGGCGTGGCAACTCATGCGATGGCCGTGCCTCAGGCGTCGTCGTAGACGACTTCGAGCGACGGGCGGATGGCCTCGTGCCGGCCCACCATGTCGAACACCGTGGCCGGCTCCATCTTGAAGTCGCGGCCGGTGACCTCGGCGCTGAACAGGCCGAGCAGTTCGTCCTGCGTCTGCGGCTTGGGCCGCACCGGCGGCGCCTCGGCGACGTTCTGCGCCAGTTCGGCGAACAGCGGGCCCCATTCACCATCGGGCTTGCCGATGATCTCGTAGCTGGCGCTCTTGCGGCGGATGTCCTCGTGCGCCGGGATGGCAGCCAGCACCGGGATGCCCGCCCTGCCCGCGAAGGCCTGCGCCTCACCGGTGCCGTCGTCCTTGTTGATGACCATGCCGGCCACGCCGACGTTGCCGCCGAGCTTGCGGAAGTACTCCACCGCACTGCAGACGTTGTTGGCCACGTAGAGGCTCTGCAGGTCGTTGCTGGCGACGACGATGACCTTCTGGCACATGTCGCGGGCGATCGGCAGGCCGAAGCCGCCGCAGACCACGTCGCCCAGGAAGTCGAGCAGCACGTAGTCGAAGCCCCAGTCGTGGAAGCCCAGCTTCTCCAGCGTCTCGAAGCCGTGGATGATCCC
Organism: Rubrivivax albus; assembly: GCF_004016515.1. Classification (GTDB taxonomy): domain Bacteria; phylum Pseudomonadota; class Gammaproteobacteria; order Burkholderiales; family Burkholderiaceae_C; genus Rubrivivax; species Rubrivivax albus. The sequence continues at coordinate 36,859 of NZ_SACT01000004.1, read as the reverse complement.
GCGGCCGCCGCAGCCGCGGCCGACCTCGGGGCCACCGAGTTCCATCGCGTAGACGCCGTCGCGCTTGAAGCACACGTCGCCGATGGCCACCGGCTCGCCAGCCAGCTTCTTGCGGCTGCTGGTCTCGATGATGGTGGGCGTGGCCTTGCCGCCGAAGAGCAGGCTGGTGGTGTCGCTCTTCGGGTCGCAGCCGATGAGCAGCACCTTCTTGCCCTGCTGCGCCATCATGTAGCTCAGGTTGGCCAGCGTGAAGCTCTTGCCGATGCCGCCCTTGCCGTAGATGGCGATGATCTGCGTGGTCTTGGCCGCGGGCGACGTGACCGGCGGCTCGGGTTCGACCGCGGCCTCGGCGCGCAGCCGCTGGTGCATGAAGATGACCGGTGTGGCTTGTGTCACTGCAGCGTTCTCCAGTCGAGCACCATCTTCAGGCAGTCGGCATCGCCGAACGCGGTGCGGTAGGCGGCGTCGGCGTCGCCGGGTGAGGCGTGGTGGGTCACCAGGCCATCGAGCGACAGGCGGCCGTTCTCGGCCAGTTCGCGCACGGCCAGCAGGTCCGGGCGCTTCCATTCCGCGGCGCAGCGGATGCGCGCCTCGCGCATGAAGGCGGGCGCGAAATTGAAGTGCAGCGGCTCGGTGTAGAAGCCGGCCAGCACGACCTCGCCACCGGGCGCCAGGCGCGCCACCAGCGTGTCGAGGATGGCGCTGTCGCCGCTGCAGTCGAAGATGGCGCGGTAGTCGCGGCGCGGGTCGTCGTCGGGCGTGGTCACCGCGTAGCCGGTGGCGCCACCCTGGCGCGCGGGGTTGGTCTCCCACACGGTGGGCGGCGCGAAGCCCGCCACCACGGTCATGCGTGCCAGCAAGCGGCCCAGCACGCCGTGGCCGACGATGAGGTCCGGCGGCACGATGTCGGCGCGCTCACCGCCGCCGGCCACCGCGTGGTAGGCGGTGGCGGCCAGGGCCAGCAGCACGGCGCGTTCGCCCAGGGCGTCGTCCACCGTGACCACGCGTGACTCGGCCGACACCAGGCGCGACGACGCACCGCCGAACAGACCGCGCACGTCGCCATAGCAGCGTGCACCGGGCACGAAGACGCGCTGCCCGATCAGGTGCTGCGCCCCACCGCCGGCGTCCACCACGCGCCCGACCGATTCGTAGCCCGGCACCAGCGGGTAGCCCATGCCCGGGAACACCGGCATGCGGCCGTTCCACAGCAGCTTCTCGGTGCCGGTGCTGATGCCGCTGTAGTCGATGTCGATCACCAGGTCGTGCTCGCCGACCGGATCGAGCGCCAACTCCCGGACGCTGAGCGACTCCGGCCGCTCGAGGACGACCGCACGGGCGGTGCGAACGCTGCCGGGAGAGGTGGTCATGGCTGCATCGGTTTGGGGCATCTGTTTGTCAGGATACGCTGACGTATCTGACTGTCAAGTGATGCTTACATCGTGCCCGTCCGGCTCGGCGCGCCGCGCCGGGCGCGTCATCGCGCCACGAGCAGGCCGGTCTGCAGCGGCATCCGGGTGCGCACGCGTCGCACATCGGTGAACCCGGCCTCGCGCATCAAGGCCGACAGTTCATCGGCCGTGCGCGGGCGCCCTCGCCCCATGGCCAGCAGGTAGAGGCCGAAGTAGGCGTCCCCCATCGCTTCGGCGCCGCGCTCGCCGGCCATCGGCTCGGCCAGCAGCAGGCACCCGCCCGGCGGCAGTGCCCGGCGCACGTTGCGCAGCAGCTGCAGCACCCGGTGGTCCGGGTGGTCGAAGGCCACGCGGACCAGCGACACCACGTCGGCCCCGGTGGGCAACGGGTCGTTGAAGAAGTCGCCACCGTGGGTGCGGCTGCGGCCCTGGAGTCCGGCGGCGTCGAAACGCGCCTGGGCTCGCTGCGCCACGGCTGGCAGGTCGAAGAGCCGCACCGACAGCTGCGGCGCCGTCTGCGCCGCGGCCACCAGGAAAGCGCCTTCGCCCCCTCCGACGTCCAGCAGCACCCGATGGGCCCGAAGGTCGTAGGCGGCCAGCACCTCCTGCGTGACCAGGGCCTGGGATGCCGTCATCAGTTCGGAATAGGCCGCCACGTCGGTCGCGGCCAACTGCGCGGTGGCGGCGCCATGGTCGGCGTAGGGCCAGTAGGCCGCCATCGCTGCTGGTCGGTCGCGGCGCAGCAGGGCCAATGGGTCGGCGAGGTCGGCGTAGAGCGTGGCATGGTGCTCAACCATCGCCAGCAGCCCCGGCTGCGCCGGCAACGGCGCCCCCAGCCGCCCCAGGGCGACGCGGTCGCCCTGGCGCCAGTCCAGCAACTGCACCGCCACGGCCGCGGCCAGCAGGCGGCGAAGTGCATCCTCGTCCAGCCCTGTTGCCTGCACCAGCCGCGGCACCGGGCATGGCCCGTCTGCCAGGCGTTCGAACAGGCGCAACCGCACGCAGGACAGCAGCACCTGCGAATAGACGAAGCCCGCCATCAGGTCGAACAGCGCTGCCGCGTCCCGGCGCACGAAACGCCGGGTCGGGCCGAAGGCGGCCGCCCGGCGCTGGAACGCGGGATCGGCCACCATCCGGTTGCGCCAGTCTCGCCAACGCTCGCGCCAGACCTGGAGCCAGCCGGACGCACTGGCGCCGCGGTCCGGCCGGCGCGTGGGCGACGCGGACAGCGTGTCGACGATCGCCGGGCCGCCCTCAAGCGCCATGGGGAGTCCCGATGCCCACAGCGCGCGACATCACCCGACGATCGAACCTGGCTCGGGGGCTGGCCATCACGGCGGCGTCTTCAAGCTCATGCCGCCGCCGGCAGGCCCTGGCACACGCGTGCGCTCCACGCCGGCGGCACCAGCCGGGCCGCTTCGCTGTGCACCAGCGCGCGCAGGCGCGAGGCACCGCGGCAGGGCGGCACGGCGTCCGCGGCCGTTTCGACGAGCTGCTGGAAGTGCCCCAATGCGCCCACCAACCCGCGCTCGCGCGCCACGCTCGGGCGGCCCAGCGCCAGGTCGCGCCCGATGGGCTTGCCCAGCCACTCCGGGTCGGCGGCCACGTCGCGGATGTCGTCGGCCACCTGGTAGGCCTCGCCCAGACGCTCGCCGAGCTCACGCCAGGCGCCGGCGTCACCGCCGGCGGCCATCGCGCCGGCCATCGTGGCGGCAGCAAACAGCGAGCCGGTCTTGGCCGCCTGGTACTCGCGCAGCGGCACCTGGCTCTCGCACTCCCAGGCCTGGCCGGCGGCGATGCCGCGCGGCATGCCCACGCCGCCGGCGATCGTGCTCAGCAACGGCGCCAGCCTCGCCGGATGGCGCGCAGGGGCCTGCGCCAGGGCCTGGAAGGCCAGCACGATCAGCGCATCCCCGGCCAGCACGGCCAGCCGTTCGCCGTGCGCGCGGTGGACCGACGGCCGACCGCGCCGCGTGGCCGCCGCGTCGAAACACGGCAGATCGTCGTGCACCAGGGACGCGCAGTGCAGCAGCTCGAGCGCCACCGCCGCCGCGTCGGTCAGGGCCGGGTCGTCGTCACCATGGGCGGCGGCCACCGCCAGGCACAACTGGGGCCGGATCCGGGCGCCGCCGGGAAACACCGCGTGGCGCACGGCCGCGACCAGGCGCGGTGGGCACCCGCCCCCCTCCACCCCGGCCACGGCGGCCTCCAGCGCTGCGTGGATGCGTTCGATCGGGTCCGTCGGGTCCATGCAATTCCTCGGTTGCCGCGGCGCTCGACGGTCGGGGCCGGTTCGCGGGCACGGTTGTCAGACGTCTTGTACGGTCGTTGTGTCAGGCAGAATAGACACTGTCATCGACATCGTCAATTGACATGTGCACCAGCGCGTTGATCGGACGACCTGCTCGTCCGGATTGACACCGCTCGAAGAAAGTCTTGTTGACACGCGGCGAACGGGCGCAGAATGAACCCGCGGCTGCGGCAGCCGCACCCGGGACCCTCTGGGTTCCGTGGTACCGTCACCGGTAGGTGTCGACACGCCGCGACACCTCGGCCCAGGGTCGCCGACTCGACCCGACGGAGTGACGACGTGTTCCTGGCGCGCGGGTGGAGTGCACCCCATGACTGAACAGGCCCCGGATCCAGTGGATCTCGGCGCCCTGTCGGCGCTGGCGCCCCAACTGGCGGCCACCTTCGTCTCGGTGGCCAGCGACGTGGCCCTGGTCATCGACCCGGGCGGCGTGATCACCAACGTGGCCCTGGGCGCCGAGCCCATCACCTCGCAGCCCGGAGACTGGGTGGGCCGGCCCTGGGTCGACACCGTCACCGGCGAGACGCGCCAGAAGATCGAGGCCCTGCTGCAGGAAGTGCAGGCCGCCGGTGTCAGCCGACGGCGCGAGGTCAACCACCCCGTGTCCGGGGGTGCGGACGTGCCGGTGGCCTACGCCGCCGTGCGATTGGGGCGCAACGGCCCGGTGCTGGCCGTCGGCCGCGACCTGCGCGCGGTGTCGGCCATCCAGCAGCAGTTCATCGACGCCCAGCAGTCGATGGAGCGGGATTACTGGCGCCAGCGCCAGGCCGAGAGCCGCTACCGCATGCTGTTCCAGGTGGCGCACGACGGCGTGATGGTGGTGGATGCCGCCAACCTGCGCATTGTCGAGGCCAACCGAGCCGCCGCCGCCCTCTTCGACGCGCAGCCGGCCGACATGACCGGCCGCCTGGTGAGCGACGGCATCGCCGCGCCGCTGCGCGCGACGGTGGACGAACTCCTGGTGGCCGCGCGCACCACCGGCCGGCCCGGCGAACTTCGCGCCCTCGTCTCACCGACCGGAGGCGCGGCCTCGGCACCGGTGGCGATCGACCTCTCGGCCACGCCGTTCCGGGCCGACGACGCCATGCTGCTGCTGGTGCGCCTGCGCAGCGCCGAGTCCCCGTTCGGTGACGGCGGGGCCGACCACCGGCTCACCGAGTTCGTCGAGCGTTCGCCCGACGCCATCGTCATCGCCGATTCGGCCGGCCGCGTACTGATGAACAACCCGGCGTTCGCCCAGCTGTGCCGCGACAGTGGCGGCCTGCCGTCGGACATCGCCACCCCGGTCGGTCAGACGCTGGTGACGTTGCTGGGCGACACCGATGGCCGCGTGGCGGCGGCGCTGGCCGAGGCGCGCAGCCGTGGCATCGCCGAACTGCGCCCGGCCGTGGCCGGCGTGCACGTCGGACGCCAACTGGATGTGGAACTGTCGGCGGCCCTGCTGGCCGAGGGCGATCAGGAGTGCATCGGGCTGACCCTGCGCCGCATCGACGGCCGGCTGGCCGCGCTGCCGCCGCAGATCGGCGAACTCGCCGGCGCGCTGGACCGGCTCGCGGTGCAGGTGGGCATCGTGCCGCTGCCGGAACTGCTGCAGGAAGCTACCGACCTGGCCGAGCGCCACCTGCTGGAAGCGGCCATGAACCGTGCCCAGGGCAACGCGATGCAGGCGGCACAGCTGCTGGGCATCAGCGCCGAGAGCCTGTGGCTGCGCATGCGCCACCACCGCCTGTCGATCGCCGGCCATGGCGGCAGTTTGCCGCCGGGTGCATTGAACTGAAGCGGCGCGTCGCGCGCGAACTGCCGCACGCCCGCACCATGCCCAGCCACGACCGGCCGTGACGCCCGACAGCCCCGCCTTCGGTCAGGCAGACCTGACCAACTGCGAGCAGGAGCTCATCCATCTGGCGGGCTCGGTGCAGCCGCACGGCCTGCTGCTGGTGCTGTCACCCGACGACCTGCGGGTCACCGCGGCCTCCGACAACGCCGCTGCGCTGCTGGGCCTGCACCCGGAGCACCTGTTCGGCCGCGCCCTGCCGACGTGGGCCCCGCAGCTGGCCGAGGCCGTGGTGCAGGCACGTGCCGACCTGGAAGCCGGTGAACCGGTCCCGCTGCAGGGCGCCACCGACGCGCGGCAGCACTGGGAAGGCGCCCTCCATGCGGTGGACGATGGGCGGCTGGTGCTCGAACTCGAGCCGGTGCCGGCGCGCGGCGCGTTGACGGTCGAGCATGACCGCGACGCCCTGATGCAGATGGTCGGCGGCGCCGTCGAACGGCTGGGGCAGGCCGCCAGCCTGGGCGTGCTCGCCGACGCCACGGTGAGGGCGGTGCGCGACCTCATTGGCCACGACCGCGTGATGGTCTACAAGTTCGACGCCGACGGGCACGGCGAGATCATCGCCGAGGCGCGCGACCCGCGGCTGGAGTCTCTGCTCGGGCACCACTACCCGGCCTCCGACATCCCGCAGCGCGCCCGCGCGCTGTACATGCGCAACCGCGTGCGCGTGCTGGTGGACGTGCACTACACGCCGTCGCTGCTGCGCGATGCCGCCGGCCGGCTCGTGGGCGACGCGCTGGACCTGTCGATGAGCTACCTGCGCAGCATGTCGCCGCTGCACCTGCAGTACCTGCAGAACATGGGCGTCACCGCCACGCTGGTGGTCTCGCTGGTGCGCGACGGCCAGCTCTGGGGTCTGATCGCCGCCCACCACTACGCGCCGCGCAACGTGCGCCACGCACTGCGTGCGGCCTGCGACCTCATCGGCGAGGTCGTGTCCACGCGCATCGCCGCCATCGAGAACTACGCGCACGCCCAGGTGGCCGTGCTCGTGCGCCGGCTCGAACAGCGTCTCGTGGAAGCCACGTCCACCGAAGGCGACTGGCGGCTCGCGCTGTTCCGCCACCCCCGTCACCTGCTGCAGCCGCTGGAGGCCACCGGTGGCGCGCTGTTCGCCGAAGGCGAGGTGCTGACGGCCGGCGAGGTGCCGTCCACGCCGGAGTTGCGCGCGCTGCAGGCCTGGGTGGACACGCAGGCGCAGGACCGCGTGTTCGCCCATGCCGCCGTCGGCAAGGCCAACCCGGCGCTGGCCAGCCTGACGCCCATGGCCAGCGGCGTGCTCGCGGTGCGCCTGTCGGCCACGGCGTCGGAGTGGCTGATGTGGTTCCGCAAGGAACAGCTGCACACCGTCACCTGGGCTGGCGACCCGAACAAGCCCATGGTCGGCGACGACCCGATGCACCTGTCGCCGCGGCGCTCGTTCGCCGCCTGGTCGGAACTCGTGCGCGGCACCGCGGTACCCTGGACGCCGGCCGATCTCGCGCTCGGCCGCGCCTTCGGCCAGGCGCTGGTGGACATCATCGTGCAGGTGCACGCGGTGCGCCTGCTGGTGGCCGAGCACCAGCTCGCGGGCATCCGCAACGCGGTGCGCAACGCCGGCGAGCCGGTGCTGATCACCCGTGCCGACGGCGGCCTGATCTTCGCCAACGCAGCGCTGCTGGCCCTGGTCGGCCGCGCGGAGACCGAGTTGCCGCCAGGCGGTGGTGTCGACAGCCTGTTCGACCCGCCGGCCCCGATGCGCGAGGTGCTCGCCCTGCTGGGCCGCGGCCAGCCGCATTGGCGCGGCGAACTGGCCCTGGCACGATCGGACGGCGGCGCGCTGCCGGTGGCGGTGCGGGCCGAAGGCGTGCCGGGTCGACATGGCCAGCCGCTGGGCCTGGTGTTCACGCTCGTCGACCTGCGCGACACCAAGCGCGCGGCGGAGGCCCGCCGGCACCTGGAGGCGTCGCTGCAGAACGCGATGAGCGCGGCAGCCAACCTGCATGCCATGCAGGCGGATCCTGCCACCGGCCTGGCCGGCATGGCACGCAGCACCGATCCGCTGCTGACCTCCATCCTCACCCACGCCAGCCTGGCGGCGATGGACTTCGCCGACCACAGCACCGCCGGGCCCGTGGCCCCGATGCTGGAGCAGCTGGAACGCTCCACGCAGCGGGCCACGCTGCTCTACGGCCGCATCCGCGGCTTCACGACACCGCGCGACGACGACGACGTCTGAACGTCGCTGCGCCGCCGGATGCAGGCCTCATGCCGGCGCCTGCAGCAGCTCCGCAAACAGCTGGCCGTGGCGCTCGAAGCCGCTCACGGCCTCGGCCACCAGTGACTGCGCGGCAGCCTCGTCGGGCGCGCAGCGGTCGAGCCCGGCGCGCAAGCCCGTGATGGCGCTGGCCACCGTGGCGGGCGGGCCAAAGTCGTAGAAGGCCACGGCCTGGCCCGGGGCGAGCTGGTAGGCCCGCGCCACGATGCGCGCCAGCGCCTGGCCGCCATTGAGATCGCCCAGGTAGCGCACATAGGCGTGTGCCGCCAGCAGGCTGGGGTCGGTCGCGGCCAGCGTCTGCAGCCGCAGGGCATAGGCACGCGCCGCCGGTGCCGCCGGCAGGTCCTGCGCCCAACGGCCGCCATGCAGATGCTCGAGGTCGATCGACAGGGCCGCGCAGCGCGCCAGGCCAGCCAGCGGCAGGTCAGCCAGGCCCGGGTGCAGGGCACGTTCGGCCAACCCGGATTCCAGCGCCGCATAGATCGTGTGCAGGCTGCTCAACAGGCGGCAGTAGTCCGCGCGCGCCAGTCGACCACGCAGCAACTGCTGCATCAGTGCACTGCGCTCGACCTCGCCATGCAGTTGGCGCGTGGCCTCGCGCAGGCGCAGCGACAGGCTGGGGGCACGTTCCGAACCCATCGTGGTCACGCCCTCACGGGTCGCACAGCCGGCCCCGGACCGCTGCACGACAATGCCCCATGACCCTGCCGGCCCTGCCCGCGCCCGACTGGCCCCATGCCGAGCACAGCCGAGCCACCGACGCCGGTGGCCTGCGCTGGCACTGGCAGGCCTGGGGTGACGACAACGCCGGCCCCGGCGCGCGGCGCACGCTGTTGCTGCTGCACGGCACGGCCGCCAGCACGCACAGCTGGCGCGCCCTGGCGCCGATGCTCGCTGCCCTCGGCTGGCAGGTGGTGGCGCCCGACCTGCCCGGCCACGCCTTCAGCGGCATGCTGCCGCGCAGGCAGCGCACGCTGCCCGGCATGGCGGCCGCCACCGCCGCGTGGCTGAATGCGCTGGCGCTGCAGCCCGACGCCGTGCTCGGCCACTCCGCCGGCGCGGCGCTGATGCTGCGCATGGCGCTGGACGGCAGCCTGCCGCGTGCGCGCCTGGTGGGGCTGAATGCCGCCCTGCTGCCCTTCGACGGGCTGGCCGGCCGCGTGTACCCCGCCGCGGCACGGCTGCTGGCCGCCAGCCCGGGCATCGCGCAGCTTGGTGCCTGGCGCGCGCGCGACATCGAGGGCGTGCGCCGGCTGGTGGCCTCGTGCGGTTCGGTGCTCGACGACGACGGCATCGCGCTGTATGCGCAACTGCTACGCCGCCCGACCCACATGGCCGGCGTGCTGGCGATGATGGCCGACTGGGACCTGGCCGGCCTGGCGCGGGACCTGGCGGGACTGGACCGGCCGCTGCACCTGCTGGTGGGCCAGCGTGACGCGGCCGTGCCGCCGACCCAGGCCCAGCGCCTGGCCCGCCGCCACGCCCACGTGCACCTGCACGAAGTCGGCGACCTCGGCCACCTGGCCCACGAGGAGGACCCCGACCGGGTGCTGGCCATCGCAGGGCCCCTGCTCGCCGGCGACGGTTGAAGGCGCCGCGCCCTCATCGCGCTGCCGTGGCCTGCACCACCTGGGACACCTGCCGCGCATCCGCGTGCGGCAGCGGCAGGTAGCGCGCCCCCATGGCCTGGGCCACGCGCTGGGCCGCCGGCTGCGGCTGCGGTGCGGTGTCCAGCCACAGCACGCCGGCACCGGCCTCGCGCCAGGGGCGGGCTGCGGCCAGCGCGTCGGCGCCCGCGGCCTCGCGGCCCGGTGAGCCGTCGCGCGACAGGTTGGCGCGGCCGTCGGACAGCACCACGACCACCGGCGTGGCGCCGCGGCGCATCTCCTCGTCCACCACCTGGCGCGCCAGGTCCAGCCCCGCGGCCAGCGGCGTGCCGCCCCCGCCAGCCAGCCCGGCCAGGCAGCGGCGCGCCCGCGCGAGCGATCGGGTGGGTGGCAGCAGCACCTCCGCACCCGGGCCTTCGGGTCGGCCGCGGAAGCTGACCAGGGCCACGCGGTCGCGGCGCACGTAGCACTCGGCCAGCAGCAGTTCCACCGCACCCTTGGCCTCGGCCAGCCGGTGCAGCGCCGCCGAGCCCGAGGCGTCGACGACGAAGACCGTGGTCGTCTGCCGGCGCGGGCGGCGGCGCACGGTGTGGAAGTCGTCGCGGCGGATGTGCACGCGCGGCAAGGCCGCCGACCCAGCCGGTACGCTGCGGGCCTCGGCCTCGCGCCGGCGCAGCGGCTGCCACGGCGCCGCGGCCCGCAGCGTGGCCACCAGGTGCAGGCGGGCGCCGCCGCGCGGGTCGCCGCGGCGGGCGCCGCAGGGCCGGCCACGGCCGGCGCCGTCGTGCTGCGCACCGGCGCGGCCGGCACCACCAGCCCGGCGCGTGGTGTCGCCGGCCGCCAGCAGCGCCAGCAGGCCCGGCGGCAGCGCGGCCAGGGCCGCTTCGAGCAGGCGCTCGACCGGCGGGCTGCCGTCGTCCAGGGGCGGCGCCGGGCTCGGGTCCGATGCGACCTCGGCTTCGGCGGGCGGCGACACCGCCGGTGGCGGCGTCTGATCGACGTCGTCACCGGCGTCGTCCACCACACCGTCCTCATCGGCGGCAGCCGGCAGCCGCGTCGCGCGTGGCGCCAGCACCAGCGCCGCCGCGGCCGCCGCATCGTCGGCCGTCACACGGTCGCGCCCGGCCAGGGCGGCCAGCGCCCGCGCGGCGCGCAGGGCCAGGCTGGCGGCCCGCAGCGACACGATGCCCAGGGCGTCGGCGGCCGCCACCAGCGCTTCGGGCAGGGCCTCGTCGTGCCCCACGGCCGGCAGACGCCGGCGCGCCGCGACCACCCTCGCAGCCAGGGTGGGCAGGTCGTCGCCGGCACCCTGCTCAGCATCGTCCAGCGTGAGGCTGAAGGCCAGGCGATCGACCAGGGCGTCGGCCAGCGGCGGGTCGTCGGCCGCCGCCTCGTCGAAGGCGATCAGGGCCAGCCGCGCCGGCAGGTCCGCCACCAGGCCATCGCGCGCCAGCGGCACGATGTGGCGGTCCAGCACCGAGGCCAGCGCGGCCACGCGACCCGGCGCCAGCCGTTCGGCCGAGGGCACCAGCAGACAGCCGCCATCGGCCTGTGCCAGCAGGCCGGGCTGCAGCACGGGCCGCCCGTGCTGCAGCGTGGCGGCAAGGTCCAGGCCGCCGTAGAGGCGGTGATCGTCGGCATGCAGCGGCAGCCGCCGCCAGGGGGCGTGATCGGGCAACAGGGCGCGCAGGGTGGAGAGCCAGGCCTCGCGTGCCGGCCCGGGCGCCCCGCGCAGACGGGCGCCACCCAGCCCCAGCGGGTCCACCGCCAGCAGCAGCGCGGCCTGCTCAGGATTCATGCGGGCGCAGCGAAGAGTTCGTCCACCGCACGCTGCACGCGCACGCTGGAGCCGGCATCGTCCAGCGGGTTGCGGCGCAGGCGGTGGCGCAGCGCCGGCGCCGCCACCTGCCGCAGGTGCCGGTCGTCCACGGTGTCGTCACCGTCCAGCGCCGCCAGCGCGCGCGCCGCGCGCATCAGCGTGAGTTCACCGCGCAGGCCGTCGGTGCCCAGGGCCATGCACAGGCGGGCCGAGCGCTCGAGCACCCCGTCGGGCACCTGCACGTCGGCCACGCGACGGCGTGCGGCCACGATGCGCCGGCGCAGGCGCTCGTCGTCCTTGCGCCAGCGCTCGACGAAGCCGGCCGGGTCGCGCTCGAAGGCGTCGCGACGCTTGACCACTTCCACCCGCAGCGCCAGGTCGGTGGGCGTCTTGACCTCCACCGACAGGCCGAAGCGGTCCAGCAGCTGCGGCCGCAGTTCACCCTCCTCCGGGTTGCCGCTGCCCACCAGCACGAAGCGCGCCGGGTGGCGCACCGACAGACCCTCGCGCTCGACGACGTTCTCGCCGGAGGCGGCGACGTCGATCAGCAGGTCCACCAGGTGGTCCTCGAGCAGGTTGACCTCGTCGATGTAGAGGAAGCCGCGGTTGGCGCGCGCCAGCAGGCCGGGCTCGAAGGCCCGCTCGCCCTGCGCCAGCGCGCGTTCCAGGTCGAGTGCGCCGACGACGCGGTCCTCGGTGGCGCCCAGCGGCAGGTCGACCACCGGCACCGGCACGCGGTGCGTGCGCACGCGGGCGCCCGGGGCCTTCAGCGTGGCGCAGTCGGGACAGGCGCCACCGCTCGATTCGGGTGCGCAGGCGTAGCGGCAGCCCTGCACGGCGGTCATTGGCGGCAGCAGCGCGGCCAGCGCGCGCACGGCGGTGGACTTGCCGGTGCCGCGGTCGCCGAAGACGAGCACACCGCCCAGCCCCGGGTCCACCGCCGCGACGAGGATCGCCCTCGTCATCTCGTCCTGCCCGACGATGGCCGAGAAGGGAAAACTGATCGCCATGCCCATGCTCCGTGCGGGCGAACCCGTCCGGGCCATTATGCGCACCGCGACAGGTACGGCGTCAATCGGCGTTGACAGCTGGTGCGATGCAGTCCGGTGTGGGCACGGATCCGGCCACGGTCTCGCAGCGCTCGACCGCTTCGGCAGGCACGAAACAGTCCGCAGGGACTGTTTCGTGTCCAGATCTCCCACGGTCTCGCAGAGCTCGACCGCTTCGTCAGGCGTGGAACAGTCCGCAGGGACTGTTCCACGTCCGGGCCTCCCACCGTCTCGCAGAGCTCGACCGCTTCGGCAGGCACGAAACAGTCCGCAGGGACTGTTTCGTGTCCAGCCTCAGCCCATGCGCTGGTAGTAGAGGTTTTGCGGGTGGCGGCCTTCGGCAAAGAACAGCCAGCGCTCACCCAGCAGCCCGGCCCACTGCAGCAACGCCAGCGCGGCCAGCAGGACGCCGGGCAGGCGGCCGCCCTGGGTGGCCAGCACGATGACCGGCAGCACGAAGGCGGCCACCGCCACACCCCAGCGGAGCCGGGGCAGCAGATCCGGTGCCGCGCCATGGGAGAACTCGCGCGTGCCGAAGGAACCGCCCAGCGTGCCCTGCGAGCTTTGCACGATGCGCGGGTGGCGGATGCCCAAGGCCGACTGCACCGTGCTGCGCGGTGCCAGCGTCGCGTTGCGCCAAGTGCTGGCGCCGCGCGTGATGGCGCCGAGCACCGTGGCCACGGCGGCGGCTCCAGCGGCCCAAGGCAGCAGCGCCGGCGCGTGGAAAGCGACCAACGCAGCGCCCAGCGTCAGCCCCGAGGCCAGGCCGAGCAAGGTGAAGTTCAACGGCGTCAGCGGGCTGGCCCATTCGCGGATGACGCCGACGGCCGCGTAGATCATGCCGGTGCACAGGTACAGCGCCAGCGCCAGCAGTGCGGCCAGCAGGCCGAGCCAGAAAGTGGTCCCGCCCTGCCACTGCGCCACGCCCCAGGCCAGCGTCGTGGCCAGGAAGGCCGGCAGCACGATGACCTCGCGCGACAGCCAGGACGTGCGCCACTGCGACGCCGCACGCCACGCACGCTTGGGGCGGCCGAGGTGGAACGTGGCCGCGACGAGCCCGGCAGCGCCCAGCACGAGCACCACGACTGCGCCGGTGACGAACAACGGCCCCTTGGGTGCCGGCAGCAGGCCCAAGGCCACCGCAGCGTCGAGCGCCACCAGCCCCAGCATCAGGCCCTGCGCCGCGCCGGCCAGGGTGGTGAAGAAGATCATGGACCAGGCGGGTCTCATGTCAGCACCGCCCGGCCGGTCCGAAGGTGTTGACAGCCCCCTTGGGGGGCAGCGAACGAAGTGAGCGTGGGGGTCGTTTCATCTCAATGCTCCCAGTCGGCGTCCAGCGGCGCGCCGTCGTAGGCCGGCTGCCGCCCGTCCACGTGCAGCGGGTTCTGTTCGCGGCGCAGCTGCTCGGGCCGCGTGGTGTCGCCGTGCAGGCGGCGCGGCAGGTAGTGGTTGGCCGGCTTGGTGCCGGCCTCCGGCATCAGCGGGTAGCCGCCGCGCTCGCGGATGGCCACCGAGACCTCGCTGTCGGGATCGTGCACGTCACCGAACAGGCGCGCACTGGTGGGGCACGAAATCACGCAGGCCGGCCGACGCTCGGCGGGCGGTAGCGCGGCGTCGTGGATGCGGTCCACGCACAGCGTGCACTTGGTCATCACCTTGCGCTGCTCGTCGAGCTCGCGCACGCCGTACGGGCACGCCCAGCTGCAGTAGTTGCAGCCGATGCACTTGTCGTGGTCCACCAGCACGATGCCGTCCTCGGGCCGCTTGTAGCTGGCGCCAGTGGGGCACACGGGCACGCAGGGCGGCTCTTCGCAATGCAGGCAGCTCTTGGGGAAGTGCACCGTCTGCGTGGCCGGGTACTCGCCCACCTCGAAGCTCATCACCCGGTTGAAGAAGGTGCCGGTGGGGTCGGCGCCGTAGGGGTTCTCGTCGACCAGCGGGCCGGCGCTGCCGGAGGTGTTCCACTGCTTGCAGCTGGTGACGCAGGCGTGGCAGCCGACACAGACGTTGAGGTCGATGACCAGGGCGAGTTGCGTCATGACGCATCCCCCTGCTTCGGCGCACCGGCAAACCAGGCCCGCCAGCGCGGTGGTGGTGATGTGCCGGGCAGCGCCGGCATGGCGTCGAACTGCGGGAAGCTGTGCGCCGGCTCGTCGGCCGCGGCCGGGCGGATGCGCACGCGGACGTCGTACCAGCCGGCCTGGCCGGTGATGGGATCGGAGTTCGACATGCGCCGGCCATCGGCACCCGGCGGCAGTTCCTCGCTGATCAGGTGGTTGAGCAGGAAGCCCTTTTCCGATTCGTTGGCGTCGCCGCTGAGCGCCCAGGCGCCCTTGGCCTTGCCGATGGCGTTCCAGGTCCACACCGTGCCCGGCTCGACGGCCTCGCTGTGGCGGCACAGGCAGCGCACCTTGCCCCACTGCGACTCCACCCACATCCACGCGCCGTCGGCGATGCCGGCGGCCAACGCCGTCTTCGTGTTGACGACGAGGAAGTTGTGCGCGTGGATCTGGCGCAGCCAGGCATTCTGCGAGTCCCAGGCGTGGTACATCGCCATCGGCCGCTGCGTGACGGCGGCCAGCGGGAAGGCGGCGCGGTCGCTGGACTGCACCTCCAGCGCCGGGTACCAGAAGGGCAGCGGGTCGAAGTACTGCGCGATGCGCTCCCGTAGGCGCTCGGGCGGCTTGCGTCCTTCGCCCTTGCCCTGCGCCGCCAGCCGGAAGCGCTGCACGAACTCGGAGTACAGGTGGATGGTGATGGGATCGTTGTCGCGCCGCAGGCCGTTGGCCTGCGCCCACTGCATGTAGCCCTTGTTCCAGTTCCGCATGTAGCGGATCTCCGGCGGCATCGTGTGGTGGTGCACGCAGTTGTTGGCCGCGTACATCTCCCACTGCTTCGGGTTGGGTTCGCCGCGCAGCGACTTCGAACCGTCCTCGCCGCGCCAGCCGGTCAGGAAGCCGATGCCCGACCCCGGCGCCGTCTCGTAGCGCACGATGAAGTCCGGGTAGTCGGCGTACTTGCGGCCGCCCTCGGCGGTGGTGAAGGCCGGCAGCTTCAGCCGCGAGGCCAGCTCCACCAGCACCTCCTGGAAGGGCTTGCACTGGCCCAGCGGCGGCAGCACCGGCACGCGCACCGAATCACAGGGGCCGTCGAACTCGCTGATCGGCCGGTCGAGCATCGACATCACGTCGTGCCGCTCGAGGTAGGTGGTGTCCGGCAGGATCAGGTCGGCGAAGCCCGTGGTCTCCGACTGGAAGGTATCGCAGACGACCACGAAGGGGATCTTGTACCCGCCGTCCGGCCCCTTGTCGGCCAGCATCTTGCGCACTTCCGACGTGTTCATGCTGGAGTTCCAGGCCATGTTGGCCATGAACAGCATCAGCGTGTCGATGGGGTACGGATCCCCGCGCCAGGCGTTGGTGATCACGTTGTGCATCAGCCCGTGGGCCGACAGCGGGTACTCCCACGAGAAGCCCTTGTCGATGCGCACCGCCTCGCCGGCGTCGTCGACGAACAGGTCCTCCGGGGTCTCCGGCCAGCCCAGCGGCGGCGCATCCAGCGGCGTGTTCGGCTTGACCGACTGCGGGCCCTTGGGCGGCCGGGCGTTGGGTGGCACCGCACGCGGGTACGGCGCCTTGTGGCGGAAGCCGCCGGGGCGGTCGATGGTGCCCAGCAGGCTCATCACGATGGCCAGCGCGCGGATGGTCTGGAAGCCGTTGCTGTGCGCCGCCAGCCCGCGCATGGCGTGGAAGGCCACCGGGTTGCCGGTGACGCTCTTGTGTTCCTGGCCCCACCAGTCGGTCCAGGGGATGGGCAGTTCGACCTTCTGGTCGCGCGCCGTGATGCCCATCTCGTGCGCCAGCGCGCGGATGCGCGCGGCCGGGATGCCGGTGATGCCTTCGGCCCATTCCGGCGTGCAGTCGCGCACGCGCTCTTCCAGCAACTGGAAGGCGGGTTTCACGGGCGTGCCCTTCAGCGGGCCGTCGGGCATCGTGAAGCTGCCGAACAGCCGCGGGTCGGTGCCGTCGGCGTGGTCGGCCACGGGCGCATCGGTGTGACGGTCCCACCAGAAGAAGTTGTGGGGCCGCAGCGGGTTGTGGATCTCGCCGTCGGGGTTGCGCAGCATCAGGCCGAACTCGTCGCTGGCCTCGTCCTGGTTCACCAGTTGCCCACCGTTGGTGTAGCGGCTGACGAAGGGCCGGTCGTACAGGCCCTGCGCGATCAGTTCGTGGATGATGGCCATGAACAGCGCGCCGTCGGTGCCCGGGCGGATGGGGATCCACTCGTCGGCGATGGCGGCGTAGCCGGTGCGGATGGGGTTGATGGCGATGAAGCGCCCGCCGTCGCGCTTGAACTTCGACAGCGACGCCTTCATCGGGTTGCTGTGGTGGTCCTCGGC
This sequence comes from Rubrivivax albus, assembly GCF_004016515.1. Taxonomy (GTDB): domain Bacteria; phylum Pseudomonadota; class Gammaproteobacteria; order Burkholderiales; family Burkholderiaceae_C; genus Rubrivivax; species Rubrivivax albus. The sequence goes on along the minus strand of NZ_SACT01000004.1, from coordinate 20,171 downwards.
GGTGCCGATCATCACGAACAGCTTGGCGCGGTCCAGGTCCGGCCCGCCGAACTCCCAGAAGCTGCCGCCGATGGTGTAGATCATGCCCGCGGCCATGTTCACCGAGCAGAAGCCGCCGTGCGCCGCGTAGTTGGGCGTGCCGAACTGGCGCGCGAAGAGGCCAGTGAGCGCCTGCATCTGGTCGCGCCCGGTGAACAGCGCGAACTTCTTGGGGTCGGTGGCGCGCAGGTGGCCCAGGCGCTGGGCGAGCAGCTCGAAGGTCTCGTCCCAGCTGATGGGCTCGTACTGGCCGGCGCCGCGTTCGGTGCCCGGCTTGCGGCGCAGCGGATGCGTCAGCCGCGCCGGCGAGTACTGCTTCATGATGCCCGACGAGCCCTTGGCACACAGGATGCCCTTGTTCAGCGGGTGCTCCGGGTTGCCCTCGATGTAGCGCACCTGCGGGCCGTTGCCATCACCGGCGTCGCGCAGGTGCACGCGGATGCCGCAGCGGCAGGCACACATGTAGCAGGTGGTGGTCTTGACCTCGGTGGTGGCGCCGGGCAGCGGCGGAGCCAAGGGGTCGTGCAGCGGGCGGGCGGTCGTGGTCACGGCCTGGTCTCCTGGGTCGGCCGCGGTCGAGCGCCGGGCTCGCCCCATCCTACGCCCGGTCAGTGATCCACAGAAGCGGATAATCTCGTTCACCGTGAACGAAAAATCAGGTCAAGAGCGAGACGACGGCGCGCAACGTCTGCGGTTGACGTTGCGCCAGTTGGAGGTCTTCGTGGCCACCGCGCGTGCCGGCAGCACGCGGGGCGGGGCGCAGCGCGTGGCGCGCTCGCAGTCAGCCGCAAGCGCGGCACTGGCAGAACTCGAAGCGGTGCTGGGCGCACCGCTGTTCGACCGCATCGGGCGCCGCCTGGCGCTCAACGACGCCGGCCGTGCGCTCCTGCCTGGAGCGCTCTCGTTGCTGGAGCACGCGGCCGACCTGCAAGGCCTGCTCGACGGCGGCCTGGCGCCGCCGCTGCGCCTGGCCGCGAGCCTGACGATCGGCGAGTACCTCCTGCCGGCCCACATCGCGCGGTGGCGGGCCGCCCACCCCGACAGCCCGGTACAGATGACGGTGGGCAACACGGCCAAGGTGATCCGCGCCGTGGTGGACCGTGATGTGGACCTGGGTTTCGTCGAAGGCCCGCAGACCCATCCCGACCTGCTGCTGCGCCGATGGCTGGAGGACGAGCTCGTGATCGTGGCCGCACCGACGCACGCCCTGGCGGCTCGTACGGCCACACTGCGCCAGCTGGCGGCGGCGGACTGGATCCTGCGCGAGCCAGACTCCGGCACGCGGCAGGCAGCCGACGCCTGGTTGCTGCCTCGCCTGGGCACGCTGCGCGTGGCGTTCGAACTGGGCAGCACGGAGGCCATCAAGCGGCTGGCGGCCACCGGCACCGGGCTGGCCTGCATGTCGCGCCACGCGGTCGCCGCCGAACTGGGGGCAGGCACGCTGGTGGCCCTGCGCACCACGCTGTCGCGTGCGCGCAGGCCACTGTCCGTGGTGATGCGACGGGACCGCCCGCTCGGGCGCGCCACGGCGGATTTCCTTCGGCATGGCCTGAGCGAACCGCACGTCAGCGCCGCCTGAGTGTTGGCACCAGAATGCGACGCCCATCGAACAGGGACCTAGCACTTGCGCGCCAGGTCCCTGTCGAATTTGGTGGGCCCTGTAGGATTCGAACCTACGACCAACGGATTAAGAGTCGGGCCCAGCGGGACTACGCGGGCATGACTGGGACGTCCCAGGACGCCATCCCCGCCGGGGCCAGCAATGGCTGGACTGGCCGGATTGTCCCAGGTTGTCCACCGCCGCACCCTGCGATCTCACGCCGATTCGGACACGGATCGGACACGGAGGTCGCATGCCTGTGCTGACGGTCAAGGCGCTGGACGCCTGCAAACCCAGGGACAAGCCGTACAAGGTCACCATTGAGCGTGGTCTGCAGATGCGCATCGCGCCCGACGGCCAGCGGACCCTGCTCGTGCGCTATTCCGTCAAGGGCAGTGGCGTCGAGCGGCAGGTGAGGCTCCCGAGGACGTACGGTGACGCGCCGCACCAGATGCGCCTGGCCGAGGCACGTGCCGAGGCGGCGCGCATCCGCGCCCTGGCCTACGAAGGCATCGACTGGCGGGCAGAACAGGAAGCTGCCGCGGCCGTTGCCAAGGCAGGAAGCGTGTCCAGCCCGACACCAGAATTGGCGTGCACCACGCTTGCCGAGGCACTACGTGAATACGTTTCCCGCAAGCGCCGCGCCAAGGACGGTCTTGCCCTCAAGGCGCGCACCCGTGCCGAGTACCTGGCCATGGTCGCCGGGCCATCCGTCTCCGCCAAGAACCGGAAGATCGCGCCTGGGCTGCTCCACGGCCTGGCGGACAAGCCACTCGCTTCGATCACGGCCCAGGAGATCCGAAGCCTCTACGACCAGGCATCGGCCACGTCGCCACGCCAGGCGGCCTACGCGATGCAGGTCCTGCGCGCCGTCCTCAGGTGGCACGGCGCGCAGGTGCCGGGCAACCCGCTGGGCGTGGACACGCCGGGCAGAGACCGCATCGTCCTGCCGCCTGCCCGAGGTAGGCCGGCACCGATCCCTCCGGACCGCTTGGCGGCCTGGTGGCGTGCCGCCTCGAACGCACATTCGAAGGTCGCAGCCGATGCGCTGATGTTCCAGTTGCTCACCGGCTGTCGTGGCGTGGAGATCCATGGCAGCAAGAAGCACGGCTATCCACCCATCCGCGTCGCCGATGTCGACATGGGCAGCGCATCGATCACGCTGCTGGACACGAAGAACCGGACCGACCACCGCCTGCTGCTGTCACGCCAAGCGTTCGCCATCGTCAAGCGCCGCATGGTGGGCCTGAAGGCAGACGACCCGCTGTTTCCAGTCTGCGACCTGCGCAAGACCCTGCAATCGATCAATACCCAGGCGAAGGTGCATGTGCTGCCGCATGGCTTGCGGTCTACCTTTGCCTCCATTGCCGAACCACTGGTTCCGGCCAGTGTGCTCAAGCGGATGCTCAATCACTCCGTCGCGGGCGACGTCACGCTGAACCACTACATCGGTCGCAGCGACGATCAGCTTCGGGCGGGCTGGCAGGCCGTCGCGGACTTCGTGGTGCATCAGGCTGGCACTGGCGCGTCTCCGGCCTCACACGAAGGCCAGGGGGCCACGACGGAACTGCGCCAACCGACTGCTGCTGAATCACCGCAGTAAATCAGCGCGGTTCGCAGCAGGCGGCACGCCTAGATTCAGGCCCAGGGTGTTCAACGCGTAGGCCAAGCGGCGCCGGCGCGCAGGGCACCGAAGGGAGGTTCGATGATCCCAACCGGAAACCGCCGAGTCGATGCAAACACTGCATCGAGGAAGCCACGCCGAACTGTCGCGGCGGCAATCACTCTCCTTGCGCTGCTGGTCGTGTCTCCGGCCCATGCGCTTGACGGGTGCCTGGTTCTGCTCTGCCTGGCCGCCCCAAGCTGGTCTGCGATCCCGCAGTGCGTATCACCGGTCAAGCAGCTCTTCCGTGACCTCGCGCGTGGACGCCCGTTCCCAAGTTGCGCGATGGCCGGTGGCGCCAACGGCGCTGGCAACCACTGGGCGTCTGCGCCGGGCTTCTGTCCGCCCCAGTACGTCACGGTGATCGAGGGCGAGAGCGCCCCAACCTACCTCTGCGCCTATGACGGCGCCGTGTCGGTCCAGATCGACGGCCAGCTTTGGGCCCGCACCTGGTGGAGCCTGCGCGGCGGCACGGTGACCGAGTTCACCGCAGCCGCCAAGGCCACGCTAGGCAGCTGGGACACGCGCTTCGATGATGACTACGCCGCGTGGCTGGCCGCGCAGCCGCCGGCGCCACCGCCGCCGCCCGACGATTGCCAAGGCTGTGGGGCGTAGCGCCATGGACACGATCACCCTTTTGAACCTGATCTCGGTGTGCGCACCGCTGGTGCACCCAGCAACGGCCCTCGCACTGGTCCGGGCGGAGAGCAGCGCGAACCCCTGGGCTGTCGGCGTCGTCGGCGGCCGGCTCGACCGCCAGCCGGCCAGCCTGGCCGAGGCGGTGACCACGGCGAGACACCTGACCGACGCGGGGATCCACTTCAGCGCCGGACTGGCGCAGATCAGTCGCGACAACTTCGAACGCCTGTCGCTCGACGTCGCGTCCGCGTTCGAGCCTTGCCGCAACCTCGGTGCCATGCAGACGGTGTTGCTGGAGTGCCTGTCGCGTGCACCTGACGGTTCCACAACGCAGCGGGGTCTGCGGCAAGGGCTGTCCTGCTACTACAGCGGCAACTTCCGAACCGGTTTCGTGCACGGCTACGTGGTCCGCGTGCTGGCCACCGCGAAGCGTCCCGCGACCTTGTCCACCCCCTCGGAGCAGCAACCATGAAGCGACTCATCAACCCTCTGATCCTCCTCGTGGCATCGGCCGGCAGCCGCCTGGCCCTGGCACAGGGTTTCGACCAGATCGAGACCACCGTGCTGAACATCCAGGAGATCCTGATCACGGTGTCCATCGCCGTGGTCACGATCGCGATCATCTGGGCCGGCTTCAAGATGATCTTCCAGGGTGCCCGCCTGGTGGACGTGGCCAACGTCCTGATCGGCGGCACGCTCATCGGTGGCGCCGCGGCGTTCGCCAGCTACATCGTCACGCCCACCTGAGGTGGCCGGATGCAAGCCGAAGTCATCTACAAAGGTGCCACGCGGCCGGCGATGAAAGCCGGGGTGCCATTGACAGCACTGGTAGCGCTGCTCGGCGGTACTGCCTTGGTGGTGCTGTGGGTCGGCACGCTGGTCTCCTGGTGGGTGCTGCCCGGGGTCATGGCCGGTGTCCTGCCCGTGCTGCTGGCCCTGCGCCACATCACGCGCCGGGATGACCAGCGGCTTCATCAGTGGGTACTGACGTTGCGCCTTCGCCTGCGCGACCGGAACCACGGCTTCTGGCGCGCACGCAGCTATGCCGCCTACCCATATCGGCGGGCACCATGAACGCGATCCTGAGCCCCACACGGCTGGCACCGCGCCCACGTCATTGGCAGCGGGCACTGCATGAGAACCCGCTGGAGCGCTTCGTGCCGTATTCGTCTCTGCTGGGAGAACACGAGGTGATGACGCGAGGCGGAGATCTGCTTCGCTGCTGGCGGCTGCAGGGCCTGCCGTTCGAATGCGCCGACGAGGCGTTGGTGGCGGACCGGCACGAAGCCCTGTGCAACCTGCTGCGCAACCTGGCCGGCGGCGTGTTTGCCATCTGGACGCACCGCATCCGCCGGCGGGTGCAGGATCGGCTCGACGACCCACCGGCCCCTGGCTTCGCCCGCGACCTGTCGCAGGCCCACGGCGAGAAGCATCACCGTGCCGGCCAGATGAGCACCGCGCTCTACCTCACGCTGCTGTATCGCCACTCCACCGCCAGCGGCGGCACGGCGCTGCGCCAGCGACAACGTACGCGCGACGAGATCGGCGCATCGGTCGACGAAGCCCGGCGGATCATGGCCGAACAGGCCGCGATGCTCGAGCGGCAGCTTCAGCCGTTGGGACCGAAGGCTCTGGGACTGGTGCAGCGCAATGGCCTGCCCTGCAGCGAAGTGGCGGAGTTTCTGGGATTCCTGGTCAACGGCGTGTGGCAACCCATGCCCGCCCGATCGGGCGCGCTCTTCCGCCAGTTGCCCGCTGTTCGCCTCAACTTCGGTGCCGACAAGCTCGAGATCCGGCATGGCGACGAGCGCCGCTTCGCGGCCTTCGTCGACCTGCAGGAGTACACCGACGCCGTCGAGCCCGGCGTGCTGGACGCGCTCCTCTATGAGGACAGCGAGTTCATCGAGACTCAGAGCTTCTCCATCCTGCCGCGCCGCGAGGCCATGAATGCGCTGACCCTGCAGCGCAACCAGCTGATCGCCAGTGATGACGTGGTGGTGGGCCAGATCGACGCCATGGACCAGGCGCTCAACGACCTGGGCGATGGCCAGTTCTGCATGGGCGAATACCACCACAGCCTGATGGTCTTCGGCAGCAGCGCTCCTGACGCTGGTCGCCGCGCCGCGCAGGCGGCGGGCGCGGTCGGCGAGTCCAGCGGCTTGCAGCTGCGCCCGGTGGACCTGGTGGCCGATGCTGCGTGGTTCGCGCAGATGCCGGGCAACTGGGCTTGGCGGCCACGCCGCGCCCGCCTCACGTCCCGCGCCTTTGCGGCCCTGGCGGCACCGCATGGCTTTGCGCAGGGCAAGCGCGACGGCAACCCCTGGGGCCAGGCCCTGGCACTGCTGCGCACGCCCGGCGGTCAGCCCTTCTACTTGAACCTGCACGCCAGCCCGCCGGACGAGGACAGCCTTGGCCAGAAGCTGCCCGGCAACACGCTCATCGTCGGCTCCACGGGCAGCGGCAAGACCACGCTGGTGAGTTTCCTGCTGGCGATGACGCGCAAGTGGACACCGGCGCCACGGCTGGTGCTGTTCGACCTGGACCGTGGCAGCGAGATCCTGGTGCGCGCACTCGGTGGCCGCTACTTCGCACTCGAGGCCGGCGTGCCCACGGGCTGCAACCCACTGCAGCAGGACGCCACCCCCGCGCGCATCCAGTTCTGGATCACGCTGGTGCGCACCTGCCTCGATACGCCGGCGCTGCCGCTGCTGCCCGCCGACGAACGCGCCATCGCGGCGGCAGTACAGACCGTCGCCGCCCTGCCGACGGCCCTGCGCCGGATGTCGGCGATCCGGCAGAACCTGCCCGTCACCGGCAGCAACAGCCTGCACGACCGGCTGGGGCGCTGGTGCGCCGGCGGTGCGCTGGGCTGGGTGTTCGACGAGTGCGACGACTGGCTCGGCGCCCTCGACGCCTGCCCCGTGATCGGCTTCGACACCACCGCCTTCCTGGACCTGCCCGAGGTGCGCACACCGGTGATGCTGTTCCTGCTGCAGCGCATGGGCGAGCTGATCGACGGCCGGCGGCTGATCTACACGATCTCGGAGTTCTGGAAGGTGCTGGACCACCCAGCCTTTGCCGAGTTCGCCAAGGTCCGGCAGAAGACCATCCGCAAGCACGACGGCCTGGGCATATTCGACACCCAGAGCCCGTCGGACGTGCTGCGCCACGCCATCGGCCGCACGATGGTCGAGCAGAGCGTGACGCAGGTCTTCCTGCCCAACGCAGCCGCCCTGCGCGACGAGTACGTCGAAGGCTTCGGGCTCAGCTCCGCCGAGTTCGAGATCGTCCGCACGCTCGGCGCCCGCGGCGGCCACCCCATGCTCGTCAAGCAGGGTGCCACGAGCGCCATCTGCGAACTCGACCTGCACGGTCTGGACGAGTACCTGCCCGTGCTGTCGGGCACCACAGACAACGTGGCGCTGCTCGATGCCATTCGCACCGAGGTCGGGGACGACCCGGCCGCCTGGCTGCCCCGCCTGCAGCGCGCCGCCCGTGCCCGCCGCCCATCCGGAGTCCGTCCATGAAGTTGCTGTACGTCGCCCTGGCCCTCTATACGCTCCCGGTCACGGGCCCGGCCCAGGTGGTCCAGGGCAACGAGGCGGTTCGCTTCGTCGATGGCGTGCGGAAGGTATCCACACCGCCCCTCCCGAAACGCAGCCCACCGCTGTGCCGCGCCGACGCGCGATGCCATGCCGGCGCCTGGCGCATGGTCGAGGGTGCCGACGGCCTGCGTGAATGCACCGAGCCCTGGGCGCGCCCCGGCACCTGCCGCGCCTCCACCTACGGCACCGAGCGCCTGCGGCGCGTCTGGGTGGCGCAACACCAGGGCAGGTGGCTGCAGTGCCAGTTCCCGGTTCTGGGCAGCCGCTGTGTCGACATGGCTGCACGGCCGCCCGCCAACCTGCCGACCGACGCGGTGCAGTAGCCATGTTCACCTGGCTTGGCACCCAGCTGCACAGCGTGCTCGACGACTACGTGCTGGGCGTCGTCACGGCGCTGGCCGAGGCGCTCGCGCCGGTGGCATTGGCTGCGATGAGCCTGTGGGTCCTGCTCTACGGCTGGGCAGTGCTGCGCGGCGAGGTACGCGACACAGTGCCCAACTTCCTGTGGAACACCACCAAGATCGGCCTCGTGCTGGCCGTGGCCCTGCAGTCGGGCCTGTATGTCGCCACCGTGGCCGACAGCGCCAATGCCCTGGCCAGCGGCGTGGCCGCCACCTTCCTGCCTGACGGTGTGCCAGACGACACCATCGACAGCCCCTTCGCCCTGCTCGACGAGTTCAACGACAACGCGGGCCAGCAGGTGGCCGACCTGATGGCCGAGGCCGGCATCACGCGGCTGGACCTGATGCTGGCGGCCACCGCGTTTTCGATCGGCTCCGTCGCCTTCCTGTGCATCGCCGTCTTCGTGGTGGTGCTGGCCACGGTGTTCCTGAGCTTCGTCATCGGCGTCGGCCCGATCTTCCTGCTCTGCCTGGCCTGGCGGCCCACGCAGCGCTTCTTCGACAGCTGGCTGTCGATGCTGCTGAACGCCGTGGTGCTGACCTGGTTTGCCTTCTTCGCGCTGGGCCTGAGCACCTACGTCGGCCGCGAGATGTTCCTGGCCATCCAGGCCGCGGGCGGCTTCCTGGGTGGTGCGCTGAACGCACTGTCGGAGTCCCTGCGCTACTGCGTGCTGATGCTGGTGATGGCCATCATCTGCTTCCAGGCGCCCACGCTGGCCTCGGCGCTCACCGGCGGTGCGGCCGTGCAACAGGGCATGCAGATGATCCACAACGTGCTGATGCTGGCCGGGCTGCGCGCGGTCAGCACGCAACGTGCGGCATCCGGCGCACTGGCTGGTCCGGGCGGCGGCGGTGTGGTTCGCCCGACCGTACCTGCCGCGGTCGCGGCCGTCGGCGCGGCGGCCGCACGCCCGGCGGCCTACCGGCTTGCTGCCCTGCGCGGGCGGCGCTGATCAGGAGGATCCACCATGTTGTCACGCTGGCTCGCCCTGCCCTGTCTGCTCGTCAGCCTGGGCACCCAGGCCCAGGGCATCCCGGTCATCGACGCGGCCAATCTGGCGCAGACGATCCAGCAGGTGGTGCACGCCATCAGTCATATCGACAACCAGGTGCGCCAGATCTCCCAGCTGCAGCAGCAGATCGACGGCCTCAGCGGCACGCGAAGCCTGGGGCGGATCCTGAACAGCCCGCTGCTGCGCAACTACGTGCCAGCCGAAGCGTTCACCGTACTCAACGCCGTGGATGCCGCCGGCTACGGCAGCCTGTCGGCCACGGCCAAGGCCTTGCGCGATGTAGCCATGGTCTACAACTGCGCCGACCGGCCCGCCGGCGCCGCACGCGCGCGCTGTCAGGCCGAGCTGGCCCAGCCCTACCAGCACAAAGGCCTGCTGCAGGACGCCATGGCCGCCGCGGCCGGGCGCCTGGCGCAGATCGACGGGCTGATGGAGCGCATCGACACCACCACGGACCAGAAGGCCATCCTCGAGATCCAGGCCCGCATCGGCGCCGAGCGTGCACTGCTGATGCACGAGGCCTCGCAGATCCAGATGCTGCAGGCGATGGCCGACGCCGAGGAGCGCATCGCCCGGGCAAGGGATCGCGAACGCCAGCAGGAGATGCTGCGCCGCACCGGCCGCATCTCCGATCATCTGGACTGAGGTGGAGGCCGCCATGGATACCGCCAACCTCTTCCAACGCAACACCGACTGGGAACTCGACCGCGCCGAAATGCTCGCGCGCTCCGAGCGGCGGGCCTGGCACGTGGCCGCTGGCGCCGTCGTGCTGGCCCTGTTGGGGTTGGCAGCCGTGGCCGTGCAGGGCCCGCTGCGGCAGGTGGTGGGCATTCCTATCGTGGTGGACCGCCAGACCGGCGAGACCACCATCCAGCAGCGCTTGTCGGAAGAGACGGTGCCGATGCACGATGCGCTGGACAAGCACCACCTGGCGCAGTTCGTGCGCGCACGCGAGGGCTACAGCTGGTGGTGGCTGCAGCGCGACTACGACCAGGTGGCGCGCATGGCCGTGCCGGCCGTCTTTGCGCCTTACCAGCGCCTGTTCGATGGCGATGCGGGCCTGCACAAGCGCCTAGCCAGCCACGAGGAGTGGCGCATCGAGATCGTGAGCGTACGCCTGGCGCCGGGCGGCCGGCAGGGCAACCGCGGCGAGGCGATCGTCACCTACGACAAGCGCATCTCCCGGCCCGATCGCAGCCTGCCGGACCAGAGCAGCCGGCACGTGGCCAGCGTGGTCTACGACTACCAGCCCCGCGTGCTCACACGCGAGAAGGACCGGCTCGAGAACCCCTTCGGCTTCGTCGTGGTGGCCTACCGCAGCGACCCAGAGATCGGCGGCGACGCGGTCGCCACCGCGGGGAGGCCATGACATGCGCGGCATCCCGTGTCTGCTCGCAGCCCTGGTCGGGGTCCACGCCATGGTAGGCACAGCCGGCGTCCCTGCCGATGACCGGATCGTCTTCCTTCCGTTCCGCGACGCCGCCGTCATCGACGTGCGCGTACGAGCTGGCGTCGTCACCCTGATCGAACTGCCGGCCGACGAGCGTGTGCAGCAGGTGGCCACGGGCCAGGGCGCGGGTTGTGAGCGTGGCACCGCCGCCTGGTGCGTGACCGTTCAGCGCGACGACCGCCGGCTCTTCGTGAAACCGCTGTCGACGACGCGGGAGCCCACCAACCTCACGGTGGTGACCGACCGGCGCGTGCATACTTTCCGGCTGCTGCCGTTGCCGGCTGGTGAGCGCGCCGTTCCGGTCTACCGCCTGAGCCTGTGGGTCGAGTCGGAAGCCCCGCCCGCGGACCGTCCCAATGCGACGCCATTGCCCGCGGCCACCATCCAGCCGGACCCGGTGCGTGCCATGCGAGCGTACATGCCGACGGCACCGGACGTGGTGAACAGCGCCTACAGCCTGGCCGAAGGCGAACACGGCACCGACATCGTGCCGTCCCTGGTGTTCGACGACGGTCGATTCACCTACCTGCGCTTCGCGGCCAACCGCGAGGTGCCCGCGGTCTTCCACGTGCTCGACGATGGCAGCGAGACGCTGGTGAACAGCCGCATGCAGGGTGACCTGCTGGTGGTGGACCGGGTCAGCCGCCGCCTGATGCTGCGCGCCGGTCCGGCGGCCGTGGCGGTTTGGAACGACGCCTTCGACGCCGACGGCAGGCCGCCGGAGGCCGGCACCACGGCCGCCGGCCTGGCGCGCGTGCTCCGGCAGCGCCGCGAGGAGGACACGCCATGAACGAACCGCACACCCTTGGCGAAGCGCCCCTGGCCCTGGACGGCGAGACCGGCCTGCCGGATCTGACGCAGCCGCGCCGTCACGGCATCGCTTGGAAAGGCATCCTGGCCGTCGTGATGGCCGCCGGCTCGCTGGCGACAGTGGCCGTGCTGTCGCTGCAAAAGTCCCTGCGCCCCGACGCGAGCGAAGAGAACACGCCGCGCCAGGCCCAGCGGCCCACATCGTCCGGGACGGAACCGCGCCGGCTCGACCTGAGCGCTGCGCACGCCACCACCGCTTCGGCGCCCGCCTATCGCGTGCCGGCCATCGAACCGTTGCCGGACGACGCGGCGCTGCCTGCGCCCATCGACGTTCACATGGATGGCGAGCGCGGCAATGCTGCCAAGCGCCGATCCAAGGCCGTGTCCCCCGTCGACGCGCCGCCGATAGTGCCGCTGGCCGGGGGCACGGTGCCAGCGGACCGCACCAGTGCGCCAACCAGCCCGGACATGCTGGAAGGCACGCGCCAGAACCTGCAGCGCTATCAGCAGCAGCTGCAAGGCACGCTCGACAAGCTGCTTGCCCCGCGTGCGGCATCACCCGATCCGGAGCCCAACCCCGCAGACCCTCACGCCGGCCCCGCGCTGCCAACCGTACTGTTCGGTGGCCAACTTTCGGCCAGCAGCACACCGCGCGCCCAGGCCGCCCAGCTGCACCGCCGCAGCCTGCTGCTGCCCAAGGGCACGGCCTTCACCTGCGTGCTCAAGACCCGGATCATCAGCGCCGCGTCGGGCCTGGTGAGCTGCCAGACGCAGCGCAACCTCTACGGCGACGACGGCCGCGTGCTGCTGGCCGAGCGCGGCAGCCATCTGGACGGTGAGTACCGTATCGGCAGTGTGCGGCCCGGCATGGTGCGCATCCCCGTGCTGTGGACACGGCTACGGACGCCCGAGGGCGTGACCGTGGCGCTCGACTCGCCCGGCACCGGCCCGCTGGGCGAAGCCGGCATCGACGGCCATGTGGACCGGCGCTGGGGCGAACGCATCGGCGCCGCGATGCTGCTGTCGGTGATCGACGACTCGGTGAAGCTGGTGATCCAGCAGCAATCGGCCTCGAGCGACGGCGACACCGTGATCCTGCCGTCCACCACCGCCAACACCAGCCGCCTGGCCGAGAAGGTGCTGGAGAGCACGATCAACATCCCGCCGCTGATCTACCAGAACCAGGGCGCCATCGTCGGCGTGCTGGTCGCCCGCGACCTGGACTTCTCACCCGTGTACGCGCTGGAGGCCACGGCACCATGAGCGAGCCGGTCTGCACCTGGCGCGGCGAGGCCACCTCGGTGCTCGCGCTGCTGCAGCCGCTGCAGGCGGCACTCGCCGACCCGGCTGTCATCGAGGTCTGCGTGAACCGGCCCGGCGAGATCCTGACCGAGACCCTGGCCGGCTGGCAGGCCCACGCCGCACCCGCCTTGACCCTGCCACGCTGCCTGTCGCTGGCCACGGCCCTGGCCACCTACACCGACCAGGCCATCTCCGCCGAACAGCCACTGCTTTCGGCCACGCTGCCGGGTGGCGAGCGCGTGCAGGTGGTCGTGCCGCCCGCGGCACAGCGCGGAACGGTCTCCATCACCGTGCGCAAGCCGTCGCACGCCATCAAGCGGCTGGCGGACTTCGAGCGCGATGGCCTGTTCGCGCGCACGGCCACCGTCGGCCACACCGCCACCGCGCCGCTGCTCCCGTTCGAGCACCAGCTGGTGGCCCTGAAGGACGCGCACCGCTACGCCGAGTTCCTGCGCCTGGCCGTGCGTCACCAGCAGACCATCGTCGTCAGCGGCAAGACCGGCTCCGGCAAGACCACCTTCATGAAGGGCCTGATCGAGGAGGTGCCGCGCCACGAGCGGCTGATCACGATTCAGGACACGGCCGAGCTCACGCTGCCCAACCACCCGAACGTGGTGCACCTGTTCTACAGCAAGGACGGCCAGGGCAAGGCCGCCGTGAGCGCGCGCACGCTGCTGGAAGCCTGCCTGCGCATGAAGCCCGACCGCATCTTCCTGGCCGAGGTGCGCGGCGAGGAGTGCTTCTCCTTCGTGCGCCTGGCCGCGTCGGGCCACCCGGGCAGCATCACCAGCGTGCACGCAGGCACCTGTGCGCTCGCCTTCGAGCAGATGGCGTTGATGATCCGCGAGAGCGGCGCCGGCGGTGGCCTGCGGCTGGGCGAGATCAAGTGGCTGCTGGGGGTGGTGGTCGACGTGGTGGTGCAGTTCGACCGCGACGAGCGTGGCCGCTTCGTCAGCGAACTGCAGTACGAACCCCGGCAGCTGCGCCTGGGCCGCTGGGACGAGCAGACCGCGGAGGCCGCGTGAGCATGGCCGTTGGCGGCACCTCCTGGCGCGCCTGGCCACTGGGCCGGCGCGCGGCCGCCTTCGCGTTCCTGGTCTTCTGCGCCACCGCACTGGGCGCCGCGGCCCTGTACCTGGCCGGCGTGCTGTTCCTGGTGATCAACAAGGCCAGCCCGCGCCATGTGGAACTGACCAGCGTGCTGCACTACTGGCAGCGCTACGGCACGCACCCGCTGCAGCGCAAACGGCTGCTCGCGGCCTCGGGGCTGGCCGGCGGTGGCTTGCTGGTGGTGCTGCCCGCGGCGCTGGTCATCGCCGCCCGGCCGCGCCGGCCACTGCATGGCGATGCCCGGTTTGCCAACACCGCCGAGGTGCAACGTGCCGGTCTGCTGGGCGGCGCACCAGGGCCGGCCATTTTGGTGGGCCGCTTCCAAGGCCGCTGGTTGGCCCAACCAGGGCAGCTGTCGGTGCTGCTGTCGGCACCCACGCGCAGCGGCAAGGGCGTGGGCGTGGTCATCCCCAACCTGCTCAACTGGCCGGACTCGGTGGTGGTGCTCGACATCAAGGGTGAGAACCACGCCATCACCGCCGGCTACCGGGCCGCGCACGGCCAGGCGGTGTATGCCTTCTCGCCGTTCGACGACGAGGGCCGCAGCCACCGCTGGAACCCGCTGTCGTCGGTGCGCCCAGACACCCTGCACCGCGTGGGCGACCTGCTGGCCATCGGCCAGGTGCTGTTCCCCAACGACGGCGGCGGCACCGCGTCGGAGGCCTTCTTCAACGACCAGGCACGCAACCTGTTCCTGGGCCTGGGCCTGCTGCTGCTGGAGACGCCGGCCCTGCCACGCACCATCGGCGAGATGCTGCGCCAGTCGTCCGGCCAGGGCCAGGCGTTGAAGGACCACCTGGCCGGCACGCTTCAGCAGCGGCGCGATGCGGGCCAGCCCCTGTCCAACGAGTGCACCGACGCCCTGCAGCGCCTGCTGTCCAACTCCGAGAACACCCTGGCCAGCGTGGTGGCCACCTTCCACGCGCCGTTGACGATCTTTGCCGACACGGTGGTGGACGCCGCCACCAGCGCCGACGACTTCCGCCTGGACGACGTGCGCCGCCGCCGCATGTCGGTCTACGTACGCGTGCCACCGCACCGGCTGGCCAGCGCGCGGCCGCTGCTGGCGCTGTTCTTCTCACAGCTGGTGAACCTGAACACGCGGCACCTGCCGCAGCAGGACGCCGGCCTGAAGCACCAGTGCCTGCTGGTGCAGGACGAGTTCGCGGCCCTGGGCCGCGTGAGCGCCATCACCCACGCCGCCGCCTTCCTGGCCGGCTACAACCTGCGGCTGCTGACGGTGGTGCAGGCCATGTCGCAGCTGGACGCCGTGTACGGCGAGAAGGAAGCGCGCAGCTTTGCCACCAACCACGGCCTGCAGATCCTCTTTGCGCCGCGCGAGCAGCGCGACGCCGACGAATACAGCGCGATGCTGGGGCACTTCACGCAACGCGCCGCGTCGCGTGGGCGCAGCCGGTCGTTCAGCGTGCACGGCCAAAGCACTGTCAGCCACAACGAAAGCGACCAGCGCCGCGCCCTGCTGCTGCCACAGGAGTTCAAGGAACTGGGGCGCGACCGGCTGGTGGTGATCGCCGAGAACTGCAAGCCCATCCTGGGCGAAAAGATCCGCTACCACGACGACCCCGCGTTCCAGCCCCGTCTGCTGCCCGCGCCGGCCGTGCCGGCCATGGACCTGGCGTTGCACCGCGCCCGCGTCGACCAGCGCTGGCGCTCGGTGGAAGACCTGCCGGATGACCGCGCGCTGGGGATGGATGCCTTGGCGCACGACCTCTCCGCCTTGCCGGCCGACCTGACCGGCAGCCCCGCCGCCCTGGCCGACGCACTGCTGCGCTTCTTCGACGACGGCCCCGCGCCCGGCGGCGCCCTGGAACCCGTGCCGGACGGCGACGGCGTGCTCAGCGCAGAGCCGGCCATGGCCTGACGACCCTGGAGGACATGCTATGCGCACGCGCCCCTACCTGCCCCACACCGCCGCGGCCACGTTGCCCTGGCTGCTGTGGCTGGCCTCCTGCAGCAGCCCGCCGCCCAGGCCGCCCCAGGTGGACGAGAGCCTGCGGCGCCCGGCCAACCACGCCGACACCCTGGCACTGCATCAATGCCAGGCGCAGCTGCAAAGCCAGCGTGACGAAACCGCCGAGTGGCGCCAGACCGCCGAACGGCGCGGACAGCAGATCCTGGCCCTGCAGCAGGCAGACCTGGCACGGCAGGCCGCGGCACTGGCCGCCGAGGCCGACCGCCCGCAAGCCGCTGCCAACACAATGCACACGCTGCAGTTCGCCTACGGCAGCACTCAGGTCTCGCTGACGCGCGAACAAGCCTCGGCCTTGCTGCCTGACGCACGGCAGGCACCGCTGGTCGTGCTGCGCGGCCGCACCGATGGCACGGCCGACACGCCTGGCGAGAGCCGCATCGCCCGCGAGCGCGCCGCCGCCGTGCGCGACCTGCTGGTGGGCGCCGGCGTGGACCCACGGCGCATCCGCACCACGCACCAGCCGAGCGGCGACCACACGGCCGACAACACCACGGCGGGTGGCCGCGCACTCAACCGGCGGGTGGAGGTAGAGATCTATCGGGCAGCGCCAGTATCCGCCCAGCCTACCCGGCAGCTGGCGGACTGAACGAACCCGGAGGACACCATGGACGACGATCGCAGCAGCAGCAGACGTAGCGCAGGGGAAGCCGTCCGCACGCAGGGCGGCACTGTCGAGCCCACCAAGCCACCAGGCACCGCGCCTGCTCGACGAGCCGCCCGAGACGCAGTTGGCATGGAGCTGCCTGGCCCGGCAAGCACCGGGGCGCCGGAAGCAACTGCGGCATCGACACTCGTCAAGTCGGCAGCCACCAGGCCCCGCAAGACCAGCGCAATCAGCGTCGAGCAGGCCACGCACCTGGCCCGGCTCGAGGACGCACTGCGTGACCGCTACCTGATCCGGCACGCGCCAGTGACCGTGGCCGACGTCACCGTCGGCCAGACCGAGTACCGCTTCCGCGGCGACAGCACGCGCATCGCGTTCACCGAGTCGTCGTTCCGGCTGGCCACCGACACCAACAGCCCGTCAGTGGCCCGGTCCATGGTGGACGTGGCCGAAGCCCGGCGATGGACCGCGCTGCGCGTGTCCGGCCACGAGGACTTTCGCCGCCTGGTGTGGCTGGAAGCCTCGGTGCGCGGCGTGCGCCTCCTTGGCTACGAACCCACGGTTGCCGACCAGGCGCTGCTGCAGCGGGAGCGCGACGCACGCCAGGTCAACCGCATCGAACCGGCGCGCGAGGCCGCTGCGGCGGCCACCGCCACCACAGACAAGCCCACCGGCCGCGGCAGCGGCGGGCGCAAGGCCGTGCTGGCCGCCATCGAGGCGGTGCTGTTGGCGCGCCGCGTGCCCGAAAAGCAGCGGCAGGCGGTCCTGGCCGCTGCCACGGAACAGCTCGCGCAGCGCATCCGTACTGGCCAGGTGCCCAAGGTCAAGGTCTACGACCCGGCAGCGCCGTCACGGCGACCCGCCGTCACGCCCAGCCTGGAACCGTTGCGTTCGCGCGAGCGTCCGGCACCAGCGCTCGCACGATAGCGGGCGGACCCGGACGACAGGATGTCGGACCAGGCGCTCGTGCCACTGGCCTACGAGGTCGACGGGCGACAACTTCACGCGGATGCGCCGGGATTCGGCCAGGCGATCGCCGAATGCCAGGCGAACGGCCATCGCCCTCGCTGCCTGTGCCAGGCCCACGGCGCCCCCACGTACGTGGCTCGCCTGGGAACCGGCCACATCGTCAAGCGCATGCCCGGCACCGGCCACCAACATGCGCCCGCCTGCCCCCACTACGCGCCGCCGGACGACGGCTCTGGACTGGCCCCATTGCTGGGCAGTGCCATCAGCGAGGATCCCGCCACCGGCTGCACCACCCTGAAGCTGGACTTCGCGCTGACGCAATTGGCCGGTCGGTCAGCTGCCCCGGCCACCGGCGAAGGCGGTGACAGCGCTCGCACGCGCGGCCCCAGGCTGTCGCTGCGCGGGCTGCTGCACTATCTGTGGGACCAGGCGGAACTGACGCGCTGGCACCCGGGCTTCGCCGGCAAGCGCAACTGGGCCATCGTGCGGCGGCACCTTCTGCAGGCCGCACAACAGATGGTCGTGAGCGGGCATGCGCTGGCGCCGCAGGTCTACGTGCCCGAGCCGTTCAACGTCGAAGGCCGCGACGCCATCAACGCGCGTCGCCTGGCGCAGTGGCAGCGTGCGCTGCCCATGCCGGGCCGACCGCAGAGGCTGATGCTGCTGATTGGCGAGGTGAAGGAGATCTCGCGCGCACGGTACGGCTACAAGGCCATCGTCAAGCACCTGCCCGACCAGGCGTTCATGCTCGACGACGCGCTGTACCGGCAACTGGGGCGTCGCTTCAGCGCCCAGCTCGAGCTGTGGGCGACTGATGACGAAGTCCACATGATGATGGCTGCGACGTTTGGGCTCAACGCCGCAGGTGCACCTGCCATCAGTGAGCTGTGCCTGATGCCGGTGACCTGGCAGTGGTTGCCCGTGGCGGACAGCTTCGATGGTCAGCTGGTCGCGCACCTTGTTGAGCAGGGTCGAAGTTTCATCAAGGTTCTTCCCTATGGTCTCGGCCACGAGCTCTTCACTGCCTCGGCGACACTCACCGACTGCGGTGTCAATGCGCCGACATTGCACATCGCCCGCGATCGGTCCGATGTCCAGGTCGAGACTGCCGACGGTCGGGGGGGTGGCAAGCAAATCGAGTGGGTCTGGCGGGCTGCGGCAACGCCCGTACCGTGCCTCCCTCGCGCAACGCCCCATGCTCACCGCGCCCGGCTGGCCCCAGCACCACCAGGAGAGGCAAAGCTACAAGGCACATTGCAGCAGCCGTGACGAGTGACGGCCTCGAGCGGTAAGGGACGCTAAGTGTGCGCGGCTGAGCGCTCAGCCTGCTGAATCTCGGGCTTGGGCATGGCCATGCGGAGGCTCTCGCGGTACTGCTCCGCTGCGGCCTCGTGGGTCACCTCAACGACCGCGTCGTAGTTCGCGCGGATGACCTCTTCAATCTCCGCGATGTCGGCCCGGAAAAACTCCTTGCGGCCGTTGACCTTGTTCAGTCGCCCGGACGCAAAGCGCTCGTGCAGCTTGGCCTCGAGTGCAGGTGCATTCTCCGAGAAGACCAGCGCGTGCACGTCGAACCAGAACGGCACCGAAGCATCGCCCAGCTCGTCAATGCGTTCCATGGGGTCCAAGCGCCGGGTCATACCAATCTTGTAGACACCCTCGCCGAACGCCCCGATGTTGGAGATGACGTAGACGTACCCGGCCTTGGCATTCTGCTCACGGTAGTCAATGAGCTTCTCCTCGTTGTCGAGTTCGGCCTTGCCAGTCTCGACCTCGGCGATCTTGAGCAGCAGGGCTGCACGCTCCTCCTCGCTTGTTGCCCTCTCGAGCCGGACGTTCAGGTCGCGCAAGGCCGTAGTGAAGTGCTTCCGCTCCTTGGCAATCTTCTCTCGCGCCGCCCGAATTTCTTGTTCCAACTTCGCCTGTTCCCGGAGTTCCTCCCGAACACGCTTGGCCTCTTCCTTCTCCTCTTGCTTCTTTACTTGGTACTCGTGCGCCAGACGGAGCTCATCGAGTTTGAGGTCAAGGTATTCGTCGGCCAAGCGCACAGTCATGACCCGTCCGAGCTTGTTGCACGCCTCAAACGACTTACGGATGCGCTTTTCCCCGAGCTCGATGTTGTCAAACTTGACGTTGTCCACGCAGACGTCGCACTCGTTGTTGAACGAGCGCAGGACAAGCTTCATCATGTCGTTGACCAGCTTGCGGCCTTCCGCCTTGCTGCCATTGACCTCCCACGCCAGGTTTCCGGTCGCCGCCGTGCCACCTTTGACCATGGCCTTCTGGCGCTCCCTGCAGGTGTCGAGGCGAGTCTTGTACTCGTGGCTCGCTGTAAGCTTGAACTTTGGCTCGTAGAGGGCGAAGCTCTCCAGCAGCAACGTCTCCTCGACCACGAGTACCTGGTTGCGCAGCTCGGCCAACTGGTTTCGCAGGCTAGCAAGCTCTTGTGTGGTGGCTTTGACCTGCTCGCGTACGGCCTCCAGGCCTGCCTGTTCCTGCTCGACCAGACGCCTGACATCCTGGACCTCCATGGCTCCATACTTCTTTGCCAGCGCCTGCATCTGCCCATAGCGGTCCTGAAGTTCGTTCAGCTGACGCTTCAGTTCCTCTCGTTGGCACTTCAGATCTTCGGCGTCACGTTTGTAGGACGGGCCATTTAGATAGTCACTGAACGCCATAGAGTTCCTCCGCTGCTCTTGACCGCGCCCGCGAACGATAGCCGGCTTGGGCACTGCCTGAGTTCAAGCTTAGCGTGGACACATCTGCCGTGCCCATGACGAATTCCGGCGGCGCAACGGCCTCTTCGCAGCGGTTGCGGTCGGTGGTCGCCGCCGCCTCGACGTATGGTTGTCAACGCCGAAGTAAATCTGACCCACTTTGCCGGGTTGTCGCCGAAGTAAATCTGACCCACCCAGGCACGATGGATCGCGCTGCTCGGACGCGCAGGGCGTAGCCCGAAGCGGCCGAGCAGCG
>NZ_SACT01000049.1 GCF_004016515.1 Rubrivivax albus | reverse complement strand
AACATTTTAATCCATGGGCAATCGCTTCGATCATTGTTTGTGGGTTATTATTCCTGTTGCAATTATTCTTCATTGAACGGTCGCAATGGACAGGCGATTACTGGGAACATAACGCTGTAATAAAAGAATTATCATTACATCTTCAACAACCTGGGCATCCAATTTTAAATGTTGATGTACCACATGCTTTTTTTTCGCCCTATTCTGTTTTTCTCGGTGCAATTATTTCACTAACCGGCATCCAGGTTTCTACGTTACTCAACTTAGCCATGATCGCTAACCTGTTGTTGTTTTTCTCAGCAGTTTACTTATTGGCAACCATGTTTATTTCTGAAAAGAAAGATCATGCAAAGGCTTTTTTATTGCTTCTTATTTTAACTCTTTTTTTCTGGGGATCACAAGCTCCTCTTTACAGCTCATTCTTTCATTTCAGTTCTTTTACACTTACGCTATCGTACCCATCAACATTTGCA
>NZ_SACT01000048.1 GCF_004016515.1 Rubrivivax albus | reverse complement strand
AAACCCTAATGCATTACCGGAAGTGGTATTGCGTAGTGGTAACAGTTTGGTTGATCTGAGTCAGCCAAACAATACACCTTTCAGTTATACAACAGGTGTTAACACACAGCTCTTCATCTTAGATGGTTTTGAAGTATCGCTGCAACGTATCAACGATGTTGATATGAACAGGATATTGAAAGTAGACATCTTAAAAGATGCGGCCGCAACTGCTATTTATGGTTCAAGAGCAGCAAATGGTGTTGTGCTTGTTACAACAAGAAAAGGTAAGAAAGGTGCACCGGTCATTACTTACTCCGCAAACTTCTCCCGTCACTCGCCAACAGAATTGCCTGACTTTATCACGAACTCTCCTGAGTATATGGAAATGTACAATGCAGCCGCTACAAGAAGTGGTGTTGCATTTAAATATGATGTGGCGGAAATTGAAAAGTACAGGAATGCAACTGATCGTAACCGCTATCCAAACTTCAATGCA
>NZ_SACT01000047.1 GCF_004016515.1 Rubrivivax albus | reverse complement strand
ATTCCGCAGCTGTAACCATAAAGGCAGAGATCCTGTATAAGCCGGGAAAAATTACAATTCGTTTATCGCAGAACGATCTGCAGTTTCGTTTTCTGCAGCAACAGAAAGCAACTGTGCAAAACAGCATCAGCAACCGTGTATCTTATTACAACGGAAATATTGAACAATTGGTAAAAGGTGAAATGGAAACAGTTGCAATGCATCTACGGCTTTCCTGAAACCCAAAGGGAATGCTTTAAAGCAGCAGCAACAGCAAACTGCTTTTGATTCATAATTTTATTTCGTCTCGTCCTTAAAAAATGTTTCGCCTTTTATGAGCCAGGAATAACCGAATGCAAGTAACGCAACTGTTTCTAAAGCGTAGATCGGTTTTAAATGTTTTAAAGCTTTGTACCACGATGGTATTACGCCAATAACTGCAATGCCTGCAATGCTCACAAGTATAACTATGCCACAAGCAATATAAATTCTGTTGCGGA
>NZ_SACT01000046.1 GCF_004016515.1 Rubrivivax albus | reverse complement strand
GTAAGCGTCCGGCGATCCCGTCATGACGACGGGGGCGGTGGTCAGGCCGAGTCGATCGCCTGCCAGCGGTGCGGCAGCAGCTCGCCGATCCTGCTGGCGGGCTGCGTAGGCAGCCTCTCGAGCACGTCGCGGATGTAGGCGTATGGATCGTGCCCATTGAGCTTGGCCGAGTGGATCAGGCTCATGACCGCAGCGGCGCGCTTGCCGGCGCGCAGGCTGCCGGCGAACAGCCAGTTCTGCCGCCCCAGCGCAATCGGCCGGATGCGGTTCTCCACCCAGTTGTTGTCGATCGGCAGGTTGCCGTCGTCGAGGTAGCGCGTCAGCGCCACCCAGCGCTTGAGGCTGTAGTCGATCGCCCGGGCGGTGGCCGAGCCGTCCGGGATCTTCTGCCGCTGCTGGCCCATCCACTGGTGCAGCGCGTCGGCCACGGGCCGTGATCGTCGTCGTCGGGCCTCGAGCCGGGCCTGGCTGTGGGCCTTGGCCACTT
>NZ_SACT01000045.1 GCF_004016515.1 Rubrivivax albus | reverse complement strand
ATACACTTTTTTATATAAGGCCATGGTTGGCAATGGTAACTGGGATGAAGTAGTTGCCAAAACAGTTTCCATTAAACTGGCAACTGTTTTTTATAAAACAAATCTCTTCAGGATAGCATTGTTATTATTGATCGCCTCTTTTTTCTATGCGCTGTATAAATATCGTACAAAGCAGCAGCGCCAATTGTACCAGCTGAAAAGCAAAGCCCAGTTGCTGGAGAAAGAAAAAACAATGGTGATGTATGAAAGCCTGAAACAGCAATTGAATCCGCACTTCCTCTTTAATTCGCTTACTTCTTTATCGGGTCTTATTGAAACTAATCAGCAGGTGGCAGGCGATTTTCTTGAGCAGATGTCGGGCATATACAGGTATATTTTAAAGAATGGTGATACCTAAACCGTGTTTCTGAAAGATGAAATTGAGTTTGTGCAACTCTATATTAACATGCAGCAAACAAGATTTAAAAAAGGGTTGCAGATAAATATGAATGTGCCGGACGAATATTTTCATTATAAGATCGCACCGGTTA
>NZ_SACT01000044.1 GCF_004016515.1 Rubrivivax albus | reverse complement strand
CTCTTAAATTTCTTGCAACAACAACACCGTTGGGATCAACGATCATGTTGAATGGAACAGCTAGTACCCCAAACTGCAGAGCTGCAGCATTTTCCCAACCTTTCATATCTCCTACCTGTGGCCAGGTATAGTTATCTTCTTTTACTGCCTTGAGCCACTTATCTTTTTTTTCATCAAGCGTTACTCCTATGATTTCAAAATTACTGTTCTTGAAACGCTCATAAGCTTTCACCAGGTTTGGACTTTCTGCACGGCAGGGAACACACCAGCTTGCCCAAAAATCGATCAACACATATTTTCCTTTAAACGAAGAAAGACTGATCATTTTTCCATCTGCATCAGGTTGTGAAAAATCAGGTGCAGTTGCACCAACCATTGACCTCTTACCTACTTCGATCATCTCTTGTATTTTTTTCCCACTTTCAGTTTTTAGCAAAGAATCACTAAGCAATGAAAATGCAGGCAGCGCTTTCGTTACATCCATATCATACCCTAAAAAATTCTTTATTAAATACAACGAAATAGGCGAAGTAGTGTGCGCTTTAA
>NZ_SACT01000043.1 GCF_004016515.1 Rubrivivax albus | reverse complement strand
AATACCAAAACCAACGCTTCATGCCCCTTAGCTTTCAATGCATAACCAAGCTCAACCATAACGTTAGGATTTGGAATAAAACGATTTTCATTATTGGCGACAAATGAAATATCAGCAACAAACAGATCGGCAGCAGATATCTTACTGAAAATAGCAAGGCTAATATCAGGAGCGCCTGCCATACCTTGTGTATCTCTATCAATTACAGGATCAACACCAATACTTTCATCTTGAGCTATCTGTTTAGCAGCATCTTTTAAGGCATTTTCAATGAAACTACGATTAGTAGCATTAGGTAAGTCTGACTGCCATGAGTAAAAAACTGTTCTTTTCATACTTGTTAGTATCTACTAAACGAGCGCTGCTGTTAATAGTCGATTCAATAATCTTCTGACCCTGAATTTGCTCGATCTACTCACACCCCCATCCATCACCATCTCTATCAAGGTCATACTCATCATACCCAAGCACTTGTACTGTCCCTGTGTAGTACGGACCATTCCCTGATCCTCCTGAACAGTCGTAATCACTCGCATTTGGATTCAAGC
>NZ_SACT01000042.1 GCF_004016515.1 Rubrivivax albus | reverse complement strand
GTATCGTAATTGTATTCAGTTGCTTTGCTTCATCGGCAGTAATGCTTTTACTCCAGCTTACTCTTTCCGTTGTTGCAGCGCCTTCGCCGGTATTACCAAATTCTGCAAACGTTGTTGTGCTTTCGTTGGCAGCATTGCCCCAGTTATCCCAGCCTTTTTTGTTTACAATAGCAGAGAGATAACTGTTTACGATGAGCACTTTTGCATAAGGTCGCCACGGACGGCCGAGATAAAACGAACCATCAGCTGCATTGCCGGTAAACTTACAGTTGCGGAATACATAACCGAATGTTTTTTGTTGCGGAGTTGATGCTGCCGTAAAATAGCCGCCTTTCTTTCCATAGATCACACAACTGTCGAACAAGGCTGTTGATGAACCGAAAATAAAATCAACGGTTCCTTCAATGTAACAATCAAAATAATACTGGCGGCTTTCGTTGCCATGTGTGTAGAGTGTATCCTGGAAACCAAGAAAGCGGCAATGAAAGAAACGTGCTTTATCGGCAGTAATGCGTACAGCTACTGCCTGCCCCACCGGACCAGCTGCGTTTGCGAACGTAA
>NZ_SACT01000041.1 GCF_004016515.1 Rubrivivax albus | reverse complement strand
AGTTCCTCGCTGGCGCTGGCGGTCTGCTGGGTGGCGGAGCTGAGGTGGTTCATGGCGCCGGTGATCTGCTGCACGCCGTCGGCCTGCTCGCCGCTGGCTGCGGCGATCTCCTGGACGAGTTCGCTGGTCTTCTGGATGGCCGGGACCATCTGGCCCAGCAGCGCACCGGCCTGCTCGGCCGTGCCCACGGAGTTGCCGGCCAGGGCGCCGATCTCCTGCGCGGCGACCTGGCTGCGCTCGGCGAGCTTGCGCACCTCGGCGGCCACGACGGCGAAGCCCTTGCCGTGCTCGCCGGCACGCGCGGCCTCGATGGCGGCGTTGAGCGCCAGCAGGTTGGTCTGGTAGGCGATGTCGTCGATGATGGAGATCTTGGTGGCGATGGACTTCATGGCCTGCACCGTCTGCGCCACGGCGTCGCCGCCCTGGCGGGCCTGGCCGGCGGCCTGGGTGGCCATGCCGTCGGTGAGGGTGGCGTTGTCGGCGTTGCCCTTGACCGAGGCGTTCATCTCCTGCAGCGAGGCGGTGGTCTCCTCCACGCTGGCAGCCTGCTGGCTGGCCGAGTGCGCCAGGCTCTGCGAGGTCTGCGAGACCTGCGCGCTG
>NZ_SACT01000040.1 GCF_004016515.1 Rubrivivax albus | reverse complement strand
CAGGATCATCTTGCAACACAACATAAATATTTAGCCGAATGGAATCCGCAGAAATTTATGGCCACCGCTGCCTCTATTGGTGAAGAAGTAGCACAGTATGTTGCCAAAATACTGGCAAGAGAACTGTATCCTGAACAAAGTTATAAATCCTGTTCCGGTGTATTGAGTTTTGCCAAACGTGTAGGCCATGCACGATTGATCAATGCCTGTAAACGAGCTGACAGTTTTGGTATTTACAACTATGCGATCATTGATCAGATACTGCGTTCAAAAGCCGATGCAATCCCTTTTGAAGATGAGGTAGCTGGCACCGACATGCCTTCGCATGAAAACATACGTGGGCAACATTACTACCAATAATTTTTTAATCACAACAATCAAAGTACATGAACAACGAAACAGTCAAGAAAATGGGCGACATGCGCCTGTATGGTATGTAAACTGCATTTAAAGCATTTGTTGAGCAGCCGCCATCGGTCAGCTTCACCAACGATGAAATGGCGCAGTATTTAGTACAAAGCGAATGGGACGACCGTAAACACCGATCACTGCAACGCAACATTAAAACAGCAAAGTTCCGTTACGTGGCCGATGTAAACGGAATAGACTTTAGTGAAAAACGTGAACTGGATAAAAATCAAATCGACCGATTGTTTACCTGTGAGTTTATTAAAAAAGCGCAGGATGTTTTTATTACCGGCAGTACCGGAACAGGAAAAAGCTACCTGGCT
>NZ_SACT01000003.1 GCF_004016515.1 Rubrivivax albus | reverse complement strand
GTGAGCGAAGTGAGTTCGGCCGCGGGCCTCGGGACCGAGAAGCGCAGGGGAGTCGGAGCGCAGCGGAGACCGCTCGACCTAAGCGCCACAGGCCAACCCGCCGCCGCCTTGCCGCCTCGGCCGTCGAACGCGGTATCCAACGTCCGCTCCGGGTCGCAAACTGTCACTCGAACACCCCTTCGTTCCCGACGTCAGCGGTAGCTGCGCAGGATCCGGTCCGCCTCGCGCTGGGCGTCCTTCATCGCCTGCTCCGGCGTCTTGGTGCCGGTCAGTGCCGCCTGCAGGCCGTCGTTCAGCGCCTTGGTCACGCGCTGGTTCTCGTGCGTCGAAAGCTCCGCGGTGGCGTACTGCAGCTGGTCGCGGGCCACGGTGGGGGCGGCGAAGTCGGCCAGGTAGGCCTTCATCTCCGGCGTTTCCCAGGCCGCCGGGCTGACGGCGACGTAGCCGGTGGCGATCGCCCACTCCGCCGCACGCTTGGGCGAGGTGACCCACTGGATGAACTTCAGCGCCGCCTCGCGTTCGGCCGCGGTGGCCTTCTTGAAGACGTAGAAGTTGCCGCCGCCGGTGGGCGTCCCGCGCTGCTTGCCCGCGGGCAGCATGGCCACGCCGAAGTCGAAGCCGGCGTTCTTGCGGATGTTGGTCAGGTTGCCGGTGGTCGTCCAGATGATCGCGGCCTTGCGCTCGAAGAAGTCCTTCGGCGTCGTGCCCCACTCCACCACGCCCGGCGGGTGCACGCCGTGCTTGCGCGACAGGTCCACCCAGTACTGCAGCGCCTGCACCACCTCGGGCTTGTCGTAGTAGGTCTGGGTGCCTGCGTCGTTCATCAGCACGGCGCCGTTCTGCGTCGTGAAGCCCTGGAACAGCCAGTACGGGAAGCCCGACGAGGGCACCTGCACCCCCCAGGTGGTGACGTTGCCTGCGGCGTCCTTCTTCGTCAGCTTCTTCCCGTGGTCCACCAGCTCGGCCCAGTTCTGTGGCGGGCGCTCGGGGTCCAGCCCGGCGTCCTTGAACAGCTGCTTGTTCCAGTACATCACCACCGTGGAGCGCTGGAACGGGATGCCCCAGGTCTTGCCGCCGGTCTGGCTGTTCTTCATGAAGCCGGGGTAGAAGCCGCCCATCCAGGCCTTCTGCTCCGCCGTCTTCACCAGATCGTCGAAGGGCACGACCACGCCCTCGTCGATCAGCGTGTACATGTCGGTGGACAGGATCACCGCCATGTGCGGCGCGTCGCCGCCCTTGGCCGCGGTCAGCACCTTGGTGATGGTGTCCTGATAGCTGCCGGCGTAGACCGGCTTGATCTTGATGCCGGGGTTTTCCTTTTCGAAGTCGGCGGCCAGGCCGTCGATGATCTTGGTCACCGGGCCGCCGACGGCGACCGGGTAGTACAGGCTCAGTTCCTGCGCGGCGGCAGGCAGGGCGCAGGCGGCGGCCAGTGCGGCGGCGGCCAGGGTAGGGATCCAGCGGCTCATGGGTAGGCTCCTCTCAGCTCAGGCGAAGACCGGTGTCGCGGTCGAAGTGGTGCAGCGCATGCGCCGGCCAATCCAGGCCGACCTCGGCGCCGCGCGGCGGCAGGGGGTGGGCGGCGTCGGCCCCGGCCCGAACGACCAGGCGCGTGCCGGCCGCCTCGCAGACCAGCAGGCTCTCGGCGCCCAGGTACTCGATGGCGGCCACGCGCGCCGGCAGGCCCTGACCGGCGGGCAGCAGGCGCAGCTGTTCCGGCCGCACGCCGCGCAGCGTGCGGGCGTCGTCCGACGGGAAGAGGTTCATCGCCGGCGCGCCGATGAAGCCGGCCACGAAGGTCGAGGCCGGCCGCTCGTACAGGTCCTGCGGCGCGCCTTGCTGCTCGATGCGGCCGGCGCGCATCAGCACCACGCGGTCGGCCATCGTCATCGCCTCGGTCTGGTCGTGGGTGACGTAGATCATCGTGATGCCCAGGCGCTGCTGCAGCTCGCGGATCTCGCCGCGCATCTGCTGGCGCAGCTGGGCGTCCAGGTTGGACAGCGGCTCGTCCATCAGGCACACCGGCGCCTCGGCCACGATGGCCCGGCCCAGCGCCACGCGCTGGCGCTGGCCGCCCGAGAGCTGCGCCGGCTTGCGGCCCAGCAGCGCCTGCAGTCCCAGCAGCTCGGCGGCGCGGGCCAGCCGGCGCGCACGTTCAGCCTTGTCGACCCGGCGCACGGTGAGGCCGAAGACGATGTTCTCGCCCACCGTCAGGTGCGGGAACAGGGCGTAGTTCTGGAACACCATGGCCACACCGCGCTCGGCCGGCGGGGCGTGAGTGACGTCCTGGCCGGCGATCTGGATGCGGCCTTCGTCGGGCCGCTCCAGCGCGGCGATCAGGCGCAGCGTGGTGCTCTTGCCGCAGCCCGACGGCCCGAGCAGGGCCACGAACTGGCCCGGCTCGGCGACCAGGCTGACGCCATCCACCGCGGCGTGCTCGCCGAAGCGCTTGACGATGCCTTCCAGCGCGACGCGGCTCATCCGGCGGTCTCCTCGGCCAGGTGCAGGCGCGGACGCCCCCCGTCCAGCAGCGGGCGGAAGGCGGGGCCGGGCAGGGCGTCGATGAACAGGTGGTCGATGTCGGCCAGATGGGCCCCGCGCGCCAGCGCCGCGCGGCCGAACTTGCTGGCGTCGGCCACCAGCAGCGATTGCCGGCAGTTCTGCCGCATGGCCTCGCGGGCGGCCACCTCGGCCGGGTCGAAGTCGAGCAGGGCACCGTCCTCGTCGATGCCGCCGACGCCGAAGACGGCGTAGTCGGTCTTGAAGCCGGCGAAGCAGCGCACCGCCGCGTCGCCCACCACGTCCAGGTCGGCGGGGCGCAGGAAGCCGCCCGCCACGGCGATCTCCAGCCCCTCGGCGCCGGCGAGCGCGAACACCACGCGCAGGCTGTTGGTCACCACCCGCAGGCCGCGCCGCCCGCGCAGCGCCAGCGCCACCTGGTGCGGCGTGGTGCCCAGGCCGATGGCGACCGAGGCACCATCACCAATGTGAGCGGCCACTGCGGCTGCGATGCGCCGTTTGCCGTCCAGATGCTGCACCTGCCGGGTCTCCCAGGGCAGGTTGGTGCCAGCCGCTGGCAGGGTGACGCCGCCGTGCACGCGGCGCAGCAGCCCACGTTCGCTGAGCCGGTTGACACTGCGCCGCACGGTCTGCGGCGTGACGCCGAACTGCTGCGCCAGCGCACCGATGTCCACCAGCCCGTGGTCGCGCACGAGGTCGAGGATGCGGCGTTCGCGGGTGTCGGTGTCGGGCGGGGTCATGTTCGAATGAAAGGCATTAGCCTGTTCATACGAAAAGCATAGGCGGGTTCGATGACGCTGTGATGTCAGGTGAACCCGGGGGTGCCGGCCGACGGTGGCCGTGCGCCGGACGTACGATGCAACGTCACGGAGGCCCGCCACCCATGCTCGTCCAGCTGTCCGATCCGCACATCGTCGCCCCCGGCCGGCGCCTGCTCGACCGCGTGGACACGCCCTCCCTGCTCGCCCAGGCGGTGACATCGGTGGCCGCGCTACAGCCGCAGCCGGCGGCCGTGGTGCTCACCGGCGACCTGGTCGACCGTGGCACGGCCGAGGAGTACGACCACCTGCGATCGCTGCTGGCGCCGCTGCCCGGCCCGGTGTGGCTGATGCCCGGCAACCACGACGATGCGGCCGTGATGCGCGAGGTCTTCGCCGACCACGACGAACTGCAGCCGGTGGGCGGCGACCCGGCCCTGGCCGGCCACGTGCTGTGGGTGCGCCAGACCGCCGGGCTGCGGGTGGTGGCGCTGGACACCGTGGTGCCCCGTGCCTCGCACGGCCAGTTGTGCCCCGCGCGCCTGGGCTGGCTGGCGCGCACGCTGGCCGACGAACCCGACACGCCGACCGTGCTCGCGATGCACCACCCGCCGTTCACCACCGGCATCGGTCACATGGACGCCATCGGCCTGCGCGCAGGGGTGCCCGAACTGGCGGCGCTGCTGCAGCGCCACCCGCAGGTCGAACGGGTGATCTGCGGCCACCTGCACCGGCCCATCACGCGGCGCTTCGGCGGCACGCTGGCGATGACGGTGCCGTCCACCGCCCACCAGATCGTGCTCGACCTGGCGCCCGACGCGCCCCCTGCCTGGCGACTGGAGCCGCCAGGCTATGCCGTGCACGCCTGGCTGGACGGCGCGCTGGTCAGCCACGTGGTCGCGCTGGGCGACCATGGGCCGGTCGGGCTCTACTGACTCAGTTCAGCTTCACGCCAAGCTTCGTGATCACCGGGCCCCAGCGGGCCACGTCGTCGGCGATGAAGCGACGGAAGTCCTCGGCGCTGCCGCCGACGATGGTGAGGCCCTTGCTGGCCATGGCATCGCGCACCGCCGCGTCCTGCAGCAGGGCGTTGACGTCGGCGTTGATTCGCGCCACGGCGGCGTCGCTCATCGACGCCGGGCCCACCAACCCGTTCCAGGCCAGCGCCACCACCTTGGGGTAGCCCACCGCGCCCATGGCCGGCAGGTCCTGCAGGCCGGCGGGCTTGGTGTCGGCGCTCACGGCCAGCAGGCGCACCTTGCCGCTCTGCACGTGCGGCAGCAGGGCCGGCGCCACCATCCAGGTGGCGTGCACGTCGCCCTGGGCCACCGCCAGCGCCGCCGGCGGGCTGCCGTTATAGGGCACGTGCGTCGCCTTGATGCCGGCCTCGGCCAGGAACAGCTCCATCGTCATGTGGGCCGAGCTGCCCTGCCCCAGCGAGCTGAAGTTCATGCCGCCGGCCTGCGCCTGGGCCCAGGCCACGAACTCGGGCACGGTCTTCGCGGGCACCTTCTCGGCGTTGACCGCCAGCACGTTGGCCTGCGAGCTGGTCATCACGATCGGCCGCAGATCCTTGGCCGGGTCGTAGGGCGTCTTGCTGTACAGGAAGGGCGCATAGGCCAGCGGCCCGTTGAAGCCGATGGCGATGGTGTGGTTGTCGGTCGCCTTGGCCGCCAGGTCCACGCCCAGCATGCCACCGGCGCCCGGCTTGTTGTCCACCAGCACGGTCTGCCCCCAGCGCGCGGCGAGCTTGTCGCTCATCAGGCGCACGATCAGGTCCAGCGAGCTGCCGGCGCCGGTGGGCACGACGATCTTCACCGTCTGCGTGGGCCAGGTCTGGGCCTGGGCGGGGACCGCCGCCGCGCCGATCAGCGCGAGCGAGGTGGACAGGAGCAGGGCACGTCGTTGCATGGATTGACAAACGGCAACGTGCGCACAACGCGCACGGCCGGGATCGTAGCCGGGCGGTGCTACGCTGGGCCTCCGTTGCGACCCTGCAGGAGAACCCGATGCGACACGCCACCCTTCCCGTGCTCATCTCTGGCGCGCTGGCCCTGGCCGGCTGCCAGAACATGGACAAGCGCGAGCAGGACACGGCGCGCGGCGCCGCCATCGGTGCGGTGGCCGGTGCGGTGCTCTCCAGCGCCACCGGCGGCAAGGCCGGCACCGGTGCAGCTGCCGGCGCAGCCGTGGGCGCCATCGCCGGCAACCTCTGGTCCAAGCGCATGGAGGAGAAGCAGCGCGCGATGGAACGTGCCACCGCCGGCACGGGCATCGAGGTGGCGAAGACGGCGGACAACCAGCTCCGGGTCAACGTGCCCAGCGACCTGAGCTTCGCCACCGGCCGCGCCGACCTGAACCCCTCGCTGCGCCCGGTGCTCGACCAGTTCGCCCAGGGGCTGGACGCCACGGTGCTGGTGCGCGTCGTCGGCCACACCGACAGCACCGGCAGCGATGCGATCAACGACCCGCTGTCGCTGGCACGGGCGCGCACCGTGCGCGACTACCTCGAGGACCGCGGCGTGCCCGCCTCGCGCCTGATGATCGAGGGCCGCGGCTCGCGCCAACCGGTGGCCGACAACGCCACCGACGCCGGCCGCGCGAAGAACCGCCGGGTGGAGATCTTCCTGCGCGAGCCTGCCGCGTAGGTGCGCGCTGCCGCCGGCCGGCTCAGGGGTACAGCCCGCGTTCCTCGCGCGCCATCAGGATGCGTTCGCAGGCCACCGCGAAGGTGGCTGTGCGCAGGCTGATGCGGTGGTGGTCGGCCGTGTCCCAGATGTGCTTGAGCGCGCCGACCATGATCTTGTCCAGCCGCAGGTTGATCTCGTCCTCGGTCCAGAAGAACGAGCTGAAGTCCTGCACCCACTCGAAGTAGGACACGGTCACGCCGCCGGCGTTGCAGATCACGTCCGGCACCACGAGGATGCCGCGGTCGGCCAGCACGTCGTCGCCGGCGGTGGTGGTGGGGCCGTTGGCGCCTTCGAGCACCAGGCGCGCCTTCACCCGCCGGGCACGGTCGGCGCCGACCTGGCCTTCCAGCGCGGCGAGCACGAGGATGTCGCAGTCCACGTCCCAGAAGGCCTCGTCGTCGATCGTCTCCGCCTCGGCGAAGCCACCCACGCCGCCGCGTTGCTGCACGTGCGGCATCAGGTCGGCGAGTTCGAAGCCGTTCGGGTTGGCGATGGTGCCGGTGTGATCCTGGATGGCGACGATCTTCGCGCCGGCCTGGAAGAACAGTTCGGTCGCGGCCGAGCCCACGTTGCCGAAGCCCTGCACCGCCACCCGCGCGCCGTTCAGGTCCAGCCCGCCGCGCCGCGCCGCCTCGCGACCGGTGACGAACACGCCGCGGCCGGTGGCCTTCACACGCCCCAGGCTGCCGCCGAGGTGGATCGGCTTGCCGGTGACGACACCGGTGGCGGTGGCGCCGATGTTCACCGAGTAGGTGTCCATCATCCAGGCCATCACCTGCGCGTTGGTGTTGACGTCGGGCGCGGGGATGTCCTGCTGCGGGCCGATGATGATGCCGATCTCGCTGGTGTAGCGGCGCGTGAGCTTCTCCAGCTCGTTGCGCGAGAGCTTCGACGGGTCGACGCGGATGCCACCCTTGGCGCCGCCATAGGGCAGGTTCACGGCCGCGTTCTTGATGCTCATCCAGCCCGACAGCGCCATCACCTCCTCCAGCGTGACGTCCGGGTGGTAGCGCACGCCGCCCTTGCCCGGGCCGCGCGTGAGCGAGTGCTGCACGCGGTAGCCCTCGAAGTGGCCGATGGTGCCGTTGTCCATCTCGATCGGGATGTCGACGATCAGGCAGCGCTTGGGGCGGCGCACCGTTTCCACCCAGCGGCCCAGCGGGCCCAGGTAGGGCAGCACGCGGTCGATCTGGGCCTGGAAGGTGCCCCAAGGGCTGTCGGGGGTGGGGTGGACGAAGGACAGGGGTTCGTTCATGGACGGGGTTTCCGTGACAAGAGCGGGAGGTGGCCTCGTGAGCCGGTTCCGCGGGTGGCGGCACTGTAGTGGCGCCAGGCTGGCCCGGCGCAGCCGATCCATGCGACTTGCGCATGGACGCCGCTATGGGGTGGCGATGCTCGCCGTGCCGGCGGGCGCGGTCATCCGTCGTATGCTGCGGCACCCTCAGCGCGGGCCTGCACCGGCCCTGGCCCCATGGATGACCAGACGATTGCCTTCATCGGCGGCGGCAACATGGCCGGCGCCCTCATCGGCGGCCTGCTGCAACGCGGCCTGACGCCGGCGGACCTGGTCGTCGTCGAACCCTGGGCGCCGCAGCGCGACAGGCTCGCGGCGAAGTTCGGCCTGCAGGCCCTGGCCGAGGCCGGCCCGGCGCTGGCGCGCGCCGGCACCGTGGTCTGGGCGATCAAGCCGCAGAGCTTTGCCGAGGCCGCTGCCCCCTGCCGCGCCCATGTGGGCGGGGCGCTGCAGCTGTCGGTGATGGCCGGCATCCGCAGCGAGCGCATCGCCCAGGCCACCGGCAGCGATCGCGTCGTGCGCGCCATGCCCAACACGCCGGCGCTGATCGGCCAGGGCATTGCCGGGCTGTTTGCGCGCGACAGCGTGACGGCCGATGAACGCGCGCAGGTGGAGGCGCTGCTGGCGCCCACCGGCCGCACCTTGTGGGTCGCCCAGGAGGCTGACCTCGACGCGGTGACCGCACTGTCCGGCTCCGGGCCGGCCTACGTGTTCTACCTGCTGGAGGCGATGGAAGCGGCCGCTGCCCGGATGGGCCTGCCGCCGGCACAGGGCCGCGCGCTGGCCCAGGCCACGGTGGCCGGCGCTGCAGCGCTGGCCGGGCAGTCGGCCGAGCCGCCGGCCACGCTGCGCGCACAGGTCACGTCCAAGGGCGGGACCACGCATGCGGCGGTCTCGGCCCTGGACGCGGCCGGTGTCGGCCCGGCCATCGTGACGGCCATCCTGGCGGCGCAGCAGCGGGCGAAGGAACTGGGCGACGCGTTCTGAGCCGCGTGCCGCTCAGTGCAGCGCGAGGTCCAGCGCGACGCCGGCGAACACCGCCGCGCCCACCCAGTGGTTGTGCCGGAAGGCGGTGAAGCAGCCCTCGCGGGTGCGGTCCCGGATCAGGGCCCAGTGCCACAGCGCCTGCAGCGCAGCCAGCGCTATGCCGGCGGTGAACCAGGCGCCCAGGCCCAGGCTGCGGCCGATCCACCACCAGCTCAGCAGGTAGGCGGCGTAGAAGCCCATCACCGCCGCCACGTCCCAGCGGCCCAGCGTGATGGCGGAGGTCTTCATGCCGATCCTCAGGTCGTCGTCGCGGTCGACCATCGCGTACTCGGTGTCGTAGGCCAGCACCCAGAACAGGTTGCCCATCAGCAGCGCCCAGGCCTGCGTCGGCACGGCGTCGGCCACGGCCCGCAGTGACCATTGCGACGCACCCAGCACCGCCGAGAAGGCCATCGGGATGCCGAAGCTGAAGGCGATGCCCAGCACCGCCTGCGGCATCGACACCAGCCGCTTGGCGTAGGGGTAGACCAGGGTCACGGCCAGGGCAGCGACGCTCAGCAGGATGGTCGGTGGGTTGGTCGTCAGCACCAGGCCGAAGGCCAGCAGCGCCAGCACCGCCCCCACGGCCAGCGCCTCGCGCGGTGTGACGGCGCCGCGCGTGACCGGCCGCTGCGCGGTGCGCTTGACGTGGCGGTCGAAGTCGCGGTCGGCCACGTCGTTGACGCAGCAGCCGGCGCTGCGCATCAGCACCGTGCCGAGCACGAACACCGCCAGCAGGTGCCAGCCGGGAAAGCCGTCGGCCGCGATCCAGAGGGCCGACAGCCCGGGCCACAGCAGCAGCAGCCAGCCGGCCGGCCGGTTCCAGCGGATCAGGTCCAGGTAGAGCGCCGCGCGCGACGGCATGGGCGGGGGCGAAGCCACCGAGGTCATGGCGCCGATTATCCGGGGCTAGCCCGAGGTCGGCGCCGCCGGGCCAGCCTTTAGGATTGCGGCCAGATCAAGACTTCAGGCACGGCAAGGGATGACGAGGACCACGATGGCAGGGAGGCTGCGCCGCATGGCCGCCGCCCTTTTCGGCGCGATGACCTGGGCAGCGGCGGCCGCGCCTCCCACGGCCGCCGACTATGCGCGCTGGCCCGAGGTCCGCTCGCTGGTCGTCTCGCCCGACAACACGCATGCGGCGATGCTGGTGCAGTCCAAGGAGGGCCGTGCCGCGCTGGCCACCGTGGACCTCACGAAGCAGGCGGCGCCGAAGATCATCGCCGCCTACAGCGACGTCGACGTGGTGCGCGTGCACTGGATCAACAACAAGCGCCTGGTCTACGTCGCCCATGAGCCGGGGCCGCGCATCTTCAGCGACAAGTGGGGCACGTTCGCCATCGACCACGACGGCGAAGACGGCCGCATGATCATCACCGGCCGCTCCGACACCGACGCGGAGACCGGCAGCAGCATCAAGTACCGCCTGCTCACGCGGGTCTGGCGCCTGCTGCGCCCGGTGCGCGACGGCAGCGACGACATCTATGCCGTGCGCTACTCGGAGACCGTCAACCGCGGCTACGTGCCCGTGGCGGTGTCGCGCCTGGACACGCGCACCGGCCGCGCCCGCACGGTCAGTGACGGCCAGCCCGACAACGCCGACAGCTGGCTCTTCGACGCCAGCGGCCGGCTGGCCGTGGTGACCACCGACGAGCGGCCGCGCCGCCGCCTGTGGTGGCAGCCGGCCGCCGGCGAGCCCTGGAAGGTCGTTCGAGAGTGGGAGAGCTATGGCGAGGGCGGCCTGTGGCCCGAGGTCCTGGAGCGTGACGGGACGCTGATCGTCTCCGCACGTGCCGAGCGCGACACCACCGCCATCTATACCTTCGACCTGCGCAAGGGCGTGCTGGACAAGGAGCCGCTGGTCGGCGTCAACGGCTACGACGTGGACGACGTGCGCTTCGACCACAAGGCACAGCAGGCCGTCGGCGTCGCGTTCGACGCCGAGCGGCGCACGACGGTGTGGTTCGACGAGGGCCTGGCCAAGGCCCAGGCCACGGTGGACAAGGCGCTGCCCCCGGGCCGCAGCAACACGCTGCTGTGCGGCGACTGCGTCGGCGCGACGCGCTACGTGGTGCATTCCACCAGTGACCGCCAGCCCGGGGAGTACCACGTCTACGACGTCGCCGCGCGCAGTCTGCGGGTGCTGGCGGTCAGCCGGCCGTGGATCGACGAGACCACCCAGGGCCGGCGCAGCTACCACCGCGTGCCGGCGCGCGACGGGTTGCCACTGCCGGTGGTCGTCACCCACCCGGCGTCGGTGCCGGCGGGCCAGGCGGCGCCGACGGTGCTGCTGGTGCATGGGGGGCCGTGGGCGCCCGGCGCGGGCCTGGACTGGGAGCCGGAGCCGCAGTTCCTGGCCGGCCTGGGCTACCGGGTGCTGCAGGTGAGCTTCCGCGGCACCACCGGCCTGGGCTGGAAGCACTTCCGCGCCAGCTGGGGCGAGTACGGGCTGAGCATGCAGGACGACCTGGAGGACGCGCTGCTCTGGGCTGTCAAGCAGGGCCTGACCGACCCCGGGCGCGTCTGCATCTACGGCGCCAGCTATGGCGGCTACGCGGCGCTCATGGGCCCGGTGCGTCACCCCGAGCGGTACCGCTGCGCGGTCTCGCATGTCGGCGTCACCGACCTGTCGCTGCTGTTCAGCTGGAACTGGTCCGACATCCCGGCTGCGGCGCGTGGCCACGACCTGAAGCTGCTCATCGGGGACCCCGAGCGGGACGCCGACAAGCTCAAGCGGCAATCTCCGGTGACGCGCGTCTCGGAGATCAAGGTGCCGGTGCTCGTGGCCTCGGGCCGGCTCGACGAGCGGGTCACGCCAGAGCATGCCAACCGCTTCGTCAGCGCCGCACGGCAGGCCGGTGTCGAGGTCGAGCGCATCGACTACGACGAAGGCCATGGATTTTCCCGGCCCGAGTCCGAAACCGACTTCTGGAACCGGCTGGCCGCCTTTCTGGGTCGGCACCTGAAGCCTTGAGCCCACCGGGCCGCCCCAAGGGCGAAATCCGGAGGGTGCAGCGCCAAGGTCCGCCGGTGTGCGCGGTGCGCCCCGCAACGAGGGGTGCGCCGCCGGCCCGGTCCGGCTTAGCATGCGGCGGGCCTTCGAGGAGACGACGATGAGACATCCGATCTGGTTTTGCCTGGCCGCGGCCACGGCGCTGGCGGCCCCGGCATGGGGTGCCAGTGCGGGCGCCTGGCAGACCATCGCCAACCCGCCGCCGGTGGTCGGTGCCGATGGCCGGCAACACACCGCCACCTGCAGCGGCTACCCTGGCACCGACCCGTCCTACCGCTTCTGGGTGCGCCCGGGCGACCCGAAGAAGCTGGCCGTGGTCTTCGACGGTGGCGGCGCCTGCTGGGACAACCTGACCTGCAGCAACCCCTTCGGCGGCGACGGGGTGCTCACCTTCTACTCGCCTGACGTGCCGGCGGGTGTCGACCCGTCCCGCTACGGTGGTCTGCTGGACTTCGCGAACCCGGCCAACCCGGTGGGCGACTGGACGGTGGTGGCCATCCCCTACTGCACGGGTGACGTGCACCTGGGGTCGACGGACCGCGCCTACCGCATGGTCGGCCATCGCGACCTGCCGCGCCGGTTCACGATCCACCACCGCGGCTACGACAACTTCATGGTCGTGCTGGACTGGATCACGAAGAACGTGCCGCAGGGCGTGACCGACCTGCTGGTCACCGGCGCCAGCGCCGGCGGCTATGGCGCGGCCGGCCTGTTCCCCTGGGTGGCCCAGGCCTACCCGCAGGCGCGCCTGTCGGTGCTGGCCGACGCCAGCCAGGGTGTGAGCACGGCCGCCTTCGACGCGGCCACGCCGGGGCGCGGGTCCTGGAACCCGCAGCTCGCGCCGTGGGCCTTCGGCGACGACGCGCTGGCGGTGCGTTCGTACGAGCTGGTGCAGCGCGGTGCGCTGGCGTACCCTGAAGGCCGCTTCGCCCAGTACACGACAACGGCCGACAGCGTGCAGATCGGCTTCTACGGCGTGATGCGGCTGCGCTACGGGCCGAGCGACGACCCGGCCTGCCGCACCGCCAGCAAGGACTGGAACCGCCAGATGCTGGCGCACCTGGCGGAAGACACCGCCGCACTGCCGAACTTCCGCAGCTACGTGGCGCCGGGCAGCAGCCACACCATCATCGCCGACAACGCGTTCTATGCGCCGATGGGCACGC
Organism: Rubrivivax albus; assembly: GCF_004016515.1. Taxonomy (GTDB): domain Bacteria; phylum Pseudomonadota; class Gammaproteobacteria; order Burkholderiales; family Burkholderiaceae_C; genus Rubrivivax; species Rubrivivax albus. The sequence continues at coordinate 525,185 of NZ_SACT01000003.1, read as the reverse complement.
AGTCCAGCGTGGCGGCGTGGCTCGGCGGCATGCTGGACCACGACGGCGGCAGCACCTGGGATGCCGTCGCCTGCCCGGACTGCCTGCTGCCGCCGGTATGCCGCTGATGGGGCCGGGGCCGGGCCCCGGCCGCCGGGTTCAGCCCAGCTTGCCCAGCGTGCCCGTGGCCTCGGCCAGCAGGTAGTACACGGTCACGCGGCTCTTGCGGTTGTTGCCCTTCATCTTGGCGGCCACCGTCTTCAGGCCGGCTTCTGCGGCGGCCTGATCTAGCCCCAGCTTCTTGGCGGCGAACCCCTTGCACACGGTGGCCACCTCGTCCTTGTCGGACAGGGCCACGATGGCGGAGTCGGCACTCTTCAGTGCGATGCCGCAGTACTTGACGATGGCCTTGACGACGGCCTCGTTGGGGTTGGGGCTGTACTTGGCGATGTCGGCGGTGTAGTCGCTCACGGATCCTCCTGGTAGACGCCGGGGTTGGCGGAAAGACCGGGGCAGTGTTCACGCCGGCCCGCCGGAACGCTATCAGGGGAAGCCTGATTAGTCACCCGTCCAACTGCTTCTGGAATACCAGCCCCGCGTGCTCGCGCAGCGCGTGGAACTGGATCTTCGGCCAGTTGTCCTGCATCGCACGCAGCTCGCCGGCGTACTCCAGCAGCACGCAGGGCGCGTCCACGGCGTCCATGGCCACGCGGTGGGCGTTGCCGTCGATGAAGCGCTGCAGCTCTTTCGCATCGTCACACGTCACCCAGCGCGCCACGTTGTAGCGTGCCGACGTGATGCGCGCCTTGCAGCCGTACTCGTGCTCCAGCCGGTGCGCCACCACCTCGAACTGCAGCTGGCCCACGGCGCCGAGCAGCAGCACGCTGCCGGCCACCGGGCGGAAGACCTGGATCGCACCCTCCTCGCCCAGCTGCGTCAGGCCGGCGCGCAGCTGCTTGGTCTTCAGCGGGTCGGCCACCTCCACGCTGCGGAACATCTCCGGCGCGAAGAACGGCAGCCCGGTGAACTGCAGCGGCTCGCCCTCGGTCAGCGTGTCGCCGAGCTGCAGCACGCCGTGGTTGGGCAGACCGATGATGTCGCCGGCATAGGCTTCCTCCAGCAGTTCGCGCCGCTGGCTGAGGAAGGTGACCACGGTGTTGGGCCGCATCTCCTTGCCGCTGCGCGTGACCTTCAGCCGCATGCCGCGCGTGAAGTGGCCGCTGGCCACGCGCACGAAGGCGATGCGGTCACGGTGCGCCGGGTCCATGTTGGCCTGGATCTTGAAGACCACGCCGCTGAACTTGGGCTCGGTGGCGCCCACCGTGCGTTGGATCGCGGGCTTGTCGCCCGGCGGCGGCGCCAGGTCCACCAGCGCGTCCAGCACCTCCTTGACGCCGAAGTTGTTGATCGCCGAGCCGAAGAACATCGGCGTCTGGCGGCCGGCCAGGAACGCGGCCTCGTCGAAGGCGGGGGCCGCCTCCTGCACCAGCTCGATCTCGCCGGCGGCCTGCTCGTAGGCGGCGCCGAAGCGCTGCGCCAGCAGCGGGTTGGCCAGGCCGTCGATGATCTCGTCGTCGTCGTGGCGCTTGTCCTCGCCGGGCGAGAACACGCGCATCTGCGCCTTGCGCAGGTCGAGCACGCCGCCGAAGAACTTGGCCATGCCCACCGGCCAGGTGAAGGGCACCACGCCCATGCCCAGCTCGCGCTCGATCTCGTCCATCAGCGCCAGCGGCTCCTGCACCTCGCGGTCCATCTTGTTGACGAAGGTGAGGATGGGTGTGTTGCGCGCCCGGCAGACCTGCAGCAGCCGCCGCGTCTGCGGCTCCACGCCGTTGGCCGCGTCGATGACCATCAGCGCCGCGTCCACCGCGGTCAGCACGCGGTAGGTGTCCTCGCTGAAGTCCTGGTGGCCGGGGGTGTCCAGCAGGTTGATCACGCAGTCGCGGTACTCCATCTGCATGACCGAGCTGGCCACCGAGATGCCGCGCTGCTTCTCGATCTCCATCCAGTCGGACGTGGCGTGCCGCGACGCCTTGCGCGCCTTCACGCTGCCGGCGATCTGGATCGCGCCGGAGAACAGCAGCAGCTTCTCGGTCAGCGTGGTCTTGCCCGCGTCGGGGTGGGAGATGATGGCGAAGGTGCGGCGGCGGCGCACCTGGTCTTGGATGGCGGACATGCGGGAACCCGGGTGAAGCCGGCGATTATCCCGGGCGACAGGACCGGCGCGCGCCGAAGTGCGCCGATGCCTGGCCGGGTTATGCTGGCCCGACGATGGACCACCCCGCCGACCGCCGACTGCAGCGCCTGGCCGCCCTGATGCCCGGGGTGCTGTTCCAGTTCCAGCGCTGGCCCGACGGCCGCACCGCGATGCCGTTCGCCACCGACGGCCTGCGGGCGATGTACGACGTGGCGCCGGCCGAGGTCGTCGACGACGCCCGCGCGCTGTTCGAGCGCGTGCACCCGGACGACCGGGAGCGTTTCGTGCAGAGCTATGAGGCGTCGACCTCGACACTCACGCCCTGGGAGTTCGAGTACCGGGTGGTACGCGCCGACGGCCGGGTGGAGTGGCACCACGGCCGCGCCACGCCGGAACGGCAGCCGGACGGCAGCACGGTCTGGCACGGTCACATCGCCCCGATCGACGAACGCAAGCAGGTCGAAACGGCCCTGCAGCGCAGCGAGCACGCGTTCCGCCAGTTCTTCGAGGCCGGCCTCGTGGGCATGACCATCGCCGAGCCCGATCTGCGCTGGCTCGGCGTCAACGCGCGCATGGCCGAGATGTTGGGCTACACGCCCGAGGAACTGCGCCGCCTCAGCTGGGGCGACTTCACCCACCCCGATGACCTGCCGGGCGACGAGGCCAACTACGCGCGCATGGCGGCCGGCGAGATCGACGGCTACGTGATGGACAAGCGCTACCGGCGCAAGGACGGCAGCCTGCTGGAATGCCGCCTGGCCGTGCGCTGCGAACGCGCCGAAGACGGCACGCTGGCCCGCGTCTTCGCCATGGTCGAGGACATCTCCGACTGGCGGCGTGCCGAGCGCGAGCTGCAGGCGCAGCGCGACGCGCTGGAGCAGCAGGTGGCCGCGCGCACCCGCGACCTGGAGAAGGCACGCGATGCCGCCGAGCAGGCCAGCCGCGCGAAGTCCGAGTTCCTCTCCAGCATGAGCCACGAGCTGCGCACGCCGCTCAACGCCATCCTCGGCTTCGGCCAGCTGCTGGAGATGGACCGCGACCTCGGCGCGCGGTCGCGCGGCCACCTGCGCGAGGTCATGCGCGCCGGGCGCCACCTGCTGCGGTTGATCAACGAGGTGCTGGACCTGGCCCAGGTGGAGTCCGGCCGCCTGGTGCTGTCGCCCGAGGCGCTGGCCCTGGCCGAGCTGGTCGACGAGGTGGCGGCGCTGACCGAACCGCTGGCCGCGCCGCGCCAGGTGCGGCTGCACACCGCCGTGCCGCTGGCCTTGGCCGTGCGTGCCGACCGGCTGCGCCTGAAGCAGGTGCTGGTGAACCTGCTGGGCAACGCTGTCAAGTACAACCGCGAAGGCGGCGACGTGCGCATCTCGGCGCGGCCGATGACGCCCGACCGCCTGCGTCTGGTGGTGGAGGACGACGGTGCCGGCATCCCGGCCAGCCGGCGCAGCCAGCTGTTCCAGCCGTTCAGCCGCCTGGGGGCGGAGCTGGGCAGCGTCGAGGGCACCGGCATCGGCCTCGCGCTCAGCCGCCGCCTGGTCGAGCTGATGGGCGGCCGCATCGGTGTCGACGACGCACCCGGCGGGGGTGCGGCCTTCTGGGTCGAGCTGCCGTCGGCCACCCTCGCCCCCGCACCGCCCCCGGTGACCGAACCCGCGCCGGCCGAACCCGGCCTGGCCCCGGCGCGCGTGCTCTACATCGAGGACAACCCGGCCAACCTGGCGCTGGTGGAGCAGATCGTGGCGCGCCACCCGGGCCTGCAGCTCACCAGCGCCGCCGACGGGCCGGCGGGCCTGGTCGCCGCGCGTGCCCAGCGGCCGGCGCTGATCCTGCTGGACATCCACCTGCCGGGCATGGACGGCTACGAGGTGCTGGCCCGCCTGCGCGCCGACCCGCTGACCCGCGAGGTGCCGGTGGTGGCGCTGACGGCCCAGGCCATGCCCAGCGACGCGCGGCGGGCCATCGAGGCCGGTTTTGCCGAGTACCTGTCCAAGCCGATCGACCTGTCGGTGTTCGACACCATGCTGCGCCGATTCCTCGGCTGAACCTGCCGGACTGCGGCGGCTGGCTCAAGCCGTGAGCCGGGTCACCCCCGGCAGCGGGCACGCGTAGATGGCATTGCGCAGCGCCGCGATGGCCTCGTAGCGCGTGAAGCTGCGCCGCCACGCCAGCACCACGCGGCGCGTGGGTACGGGGTCGGCAAAAGGCACGAAGGCCAGGTGGGGCTGCTCCTCCGCCGGCACCGAGAGCTGCGGCATCACCGTGATGCCCATGCCGGAGCTGACCATGTACTTGATGGTCTCCAGCGACGAGCCCTCGAAGCTCTTCCGGATGCCCTCGGCGTCGCTGGAGAATCGCGCGTACTCCGGGCAGACCTCGAGCACGTGGTCGCGGAAGCAGTGGCCGGTGCCCAACAGCAGCATGGTCTCGCGCTTGAGCTCCTCGGCCGGGATCGCGCTGCGCGTGGCCAGCGGGTGCGACCTGGGCACGGCGATCATGAAGGGCTCGTCGTACAGCGGCGCGACGGCCAGCCCGGTGTCCGGGAACGGCTCGGCCATGATGGCGGCGTCGAGCTCGCCGGTGCGCAGCATGTCCAGCAGCTTGGCGGTGAAGTTCTCCTGCAGCACCAGCGGCATCTGCGGCGTCTTCTCGATCGCCTGCTTCACGAGATCGGGCAGCAGGTAGGGGCCGATGGTGTAGATGACGCCCAGACGCAACGGACCGGACAGTGGATCCTTGCCGCGCTTGGCGATCTCCTTGATGCCTTGGGCCTGTTCGATGACCTGCTGCGCCTGGCGCACGATCTCCTCGCCGATCGGCGTCACCGAGACCTCGCTGCCGCCGCGCTCGAAGATCTTGCAGTCGAGCTCCTCCTCCAGCTTCTTGATCGCCACTGAGAGCGTCGGCTGGGACACGAAGCAGGCCTCGGCGGCACGGCCGAAGTGGCGCTCGCGTGCAACCGCCACGATGTAACGCAGCTCGGTCAGGGTCATGGCGGGATTGTGGCCAAAATCGACCCCGATCAGGGAGGCGCGGCGATGAAGGTGCTGGGGCACGCTCGGTGGGCGGGACCACGCAGGTCGGCATGGGTCGTGGCCGCCTTCGTGGTCTTGGCCGCCGTCTGGGCGCCCTGGCTTGCCAGGCCGGCGTCGGCGGCGCCGACCGCTGTCCCGGTGCCCAACGGCGGCGATGGTCCGGTGTGGCGCTACGGCATGCTGGCCGACTACCCGCCATTCCAGGTCTGGCCTGCCGGCGGCTGGCCCGGCGGTGCCGATCTGGAACTGCTCAACGCTGCGGCAGCCCGCGCCGGCGGGCGCATCGAGCCGGTGCGCTACACCGACTTCACGCAGCTGCTCGGCGACTTGACCGCCGGCCGCATCGACGTGGCCAGCGCGATGGCGCGTACGCCGGAGCGTGTTCAGCATCTGGCCTTCGGCCCGCCCTATGCCCGTGTGGAACAGGTGCTGGTGGCGCGCAGCCGCGACGGCGACGTGCCGCTCAGCCCCGACCTCGCCGGCCGCCGCGTGGCGGTGATCGACGGCTACGCCAGTGCCAGCGCCGTGGCGCGCCTGTTCCCGCTGGCCCCACGCGTGGCGGTGACCGACGTCGCCGATGGCCTGCGGGCGCTGGGCGAGGGCCGGGCCGACCTGTTCATCGAGTCGGCGCGTGTGGTGGCCGAGACGCTGGACCGGCTGAAGCTGCCCGACCTGCGCATCGCGCGCACGGTGGTGCTCGACAGTGGCGACCTGCACCTGGCCAGCAGCCCCGGCGCCGCGGGGCGCCTGGCGCCGCTGGCGGCGGCGCTCGATGCACTGGGCGAATCCGAGCGCCAGGCGCGCATCGTGCGCTGGTCGGCGGCCGAACCGGTGCCCCTGCAGCGGCCGTTCGCCCTCAGCGGCGACGAGCGCGCGCGTCTGGCGGCCCTGCCGCCGTTGCGGGTGGCGGTGCTGGCCGGGCAGGCCCCGTTCTCGTTGGTCGGGGACGACGGCGCGCCGGCTGGCCTGTCGGTGGACGTGCTCCAGGCCACCCTGGCCCGGCTGGCCTTGCCGCCGCCGAGCTGGCGCGTGATGGACGCGCGCGACGCGCTGGCCGCACTGCGCGCGGGCCAGGTGGACCTCGCGCTCGGCCTGCCAGAGCTCGCCGCACGCGGCTGGGGCATCGGCTATGTCGGCCCGTTCATCGAACACCCGCTGATGCTGGTGGCCGCGCGCCGCAGCGGCTTGTGGAGCATGGAGCAGATGGCCGGGCGCCGCCTGGCGCTGCCGGCACTGCAGGCGCCGCAGACGCTGCTGCTGGCGCGCTACCCGCAGGTCCGGCCCGGCGAGTGCGCGATGGTGACCGACTGCCTGGCCCAGGTGCAGCGCGGCGAGGCCGAGGCCATGGTGGCCGACGTCGTCAGCCTGGCCGTGGTGCTCGGCGGCGGCGGTTTCGACGACCTGCAGTTCGTGGGCACGGCGGGTGACCTTCGCCATGCGCGGGATGGCGGTGTCACCGGCGCAGCGCCCGCTGGTGCCGCTGCTGCAGCGGGCGCTGGACGGCGTGATGGCCGAAGACCTGCCTGCCATCAAGCGGCGATGGCTTGAGCGCCCACCGCCGCAGCACGTTGCATGGACCGTCCTGCGCCGCGCAGCGCCGTGGGCCGTGGCGGCGCTGCTAGCCCTGGGTGGGCTGTGGTGGTGGCACCAGCGGGGCCTGCGCGCCGAGGTCGCGCGCACGCAGGCGGCGCGGCGCAAGGCCGAGCAGGCCGCGGCCAGTGCGCAGCGCTTCATCGTCTTCCTGGCGCACGAGGTGCGCAACTCGCTGCACTCGGTGATCGCCGCCGTGACGCTGCTGCGCGGCCAGCCCGGGGTCGACGCGGCGCTGGCCGAGCCGTTGGGCCGGTCGGCGCGCGGCACGCTGGCGCTGCTCAACGGCCTGCTCGACCGCGAACGGCTGGCCGCCGGCGGGCTGACGTTGAACCCGGCGCCGGTGCGCCTGCCGGCGCTGGTGGCCGGGGTGGTCGACGAAATGATGCCGCTCGCGCGCGCCGCCGGGGCCACGCTGGAGCTCGACCCGCTGCCCGACCGCCTGCTGAGGGTGGACGCGTTGCGGGTGCAGCAGGTGCTGCGCAACCTGTTGAGCAATGCCATCAAGTACGGCGGACCCGGGGCCGTGGCGGTGACGCATGCGGTCGAAGCCGTCGACGACGGCTGCCGGGTCTGCCTGACGGTGCGCGACCATGGGCCGGGCCTGGATGCGCAGGCGCTGGCCCGGGTGTTCGAGCCCTTCACCTCCGCCTCGCCGGGCCGGCCAGACAGCGCCGGCCTGGGCCTGTCGCTGAGCCGGGACCTGGCCCGGGCCCTGGGTGGCGACCTCACGCTCGCCCCCGCCGAGGTCGGCGGGCTGTGTGCGGAGTTCGTCTGGCAGGCGCAGTGCCTCGAAGCGACGCCGGCAGCCGCGGCGAAGGCGGGCCGCAACGTGCTGATCGTCGAGGACGCGGAGGTCTATGCCCTCCTGCTGCGGCGCGCGTTCGAGGAGGCGGGTTGGCAGGTGGAGACGGTCGCCAGCGTGGCCGATGCGCGTGATCGCCTGACCGCGCAGCCGTATGCGCTGCTGCTGACCGACCTACACCTGCCCGATGGCGATGCCGCGGCGGTGCTCGCCGCAGACACCCGCCCGGGCGGGTGTCGCATCTTGATGAGCGCCGAGCTCGACGCCGGTGCGCCGCAGCTGCCCGGCGCCGACCATGTCGTGGCCAAGGATGCCGACGTGGCGCTGTTCGTGGCACGCGTGCTGTTGCTGGAGCGGGAGGCGGCGACGGCCTGAGTCGAAGGATTCTTCGTCCAGCTCAGCCCTGCGGGCCGCGCTCGCGCAAGCATGCGCTCGCCCGTTCGTGGGCGTGGAACCCTGCGCAGGCAGGGTTCTACGTCCCACTCACGCCTTCAAGAACTCGCTGCGGGTGCCCAGCCAGCGGGCCACGTGCGCGCGCGCAGCGTCGGGTTGTTCGCGCAGCAGGCGCGGCGCCAGGGCGCGGGCGGCCTGCAGCAGGGCGTCGTCCTCGGCCAGGTCGGCAAAGCGCAGCAGCGCGTCGCCGCTCTGGCGGGCGCCGAGGAATTCGCCCGGGCCGCGGATGTCCAGGTCGCGGCGGGCGATCTCGAAGCCGTCGGTGGTCTCGGCCATCGCGCGCAGCCGGGCCTTGCCGGCGTCGGCCAGCGGGGGCGTGTACAGCAGCACGCAGGCGCTGGCCACGGCGCCGCGACCGACACGGCCGCGCAGCTGGTGCAGCTGCGCCAGGCCGAAACGTTCGGCGTGCTCGATCACCATCAGGCTGGCGTTGGGCACGTCCACCCCCACCTCGATGACCGTGGTGGCCACCAGCACGGCCGTGTGGCCGGCGGAGAACGCGGCCATGGTGGTGGCCTTGTCGGCCGCAGCCATGCGGCCGTGCAGCAGGCCGACCTGGGCACCCGGCACTGCTGCCGAGAGCTCGGCGTGGGCTTCGGTGGCGTTCTTCAGGTCCAGCGTCTCGCTTTCGGCCACCAGCGGGCAGACCCAGTAGACCTGCTTGCCCGCGGCGACTTCGTCGCGGATGCGCGCCAGCACCTCGGGCCGGCGGTTGTCGGCGAAGACCTTGGTGACGATGGGCGTGCGCCCGGGTGGCAGGGCGTCGATGGTGCTGACGTCGAGGTCGGCGTAGTAGGTCATCGCCAGCGTGCGCGGGATCGGCGTGGCCGTCATCATCAGCAGGTGCGGCTCCAGGCCATCGCGGGCCTGCCGCAGCGCCAGCCGCTGCGCGACGCCGAAGCGGTGCTGCTCGTCGACGATGGCCAGGCCCAGCCGCGCGAAGTCCACGCCCTCCTGGATCATCGCCTGGGTACCCACGACCAGGGTGGCGCGACCATCGGCCACCGCGGCCAGCTGCTCGCGCCGGGCCTTGCCGCGCCGGCTGCCGGTGAGCCAGGCGGTGACGATGCCCAGCGGCTCCAGCCACTGCACCAGCTTGCGGAAGTGCTGCTCGGCCAGCAGTTCGGTGGGGGCCATCAATGCGCACTGCCAGCCGGCGTCGATGGCAGTGGCGGCGGCCAGCGCGGCGACCACGGTCTTGCCGGCGCCCACGTCGCCCTGCAGCAGGCGGTGCATCGGCTGCTCGCGGCCCAGGTCGGCCACGATCTCGGCCACCACGCGGTCCTGGGCCGGGGTCAGTGCCCAGGGCAGTGCGGTCCGCAGCCGCTGGGGCAGACCGTCGTCGCGCGCCTGCATCACCGGCGCGCGCAGGTGGGCGCGTTCGGCACGTGCCATCGCCTGCGAGAGCTGCTGCGCCAGCAGCTCGTCGAACTTGATGCGCTCCCAGGCCGGGTGGCGGCGCTGCTCCAGCGCCGCCACGGGGGCACCGACCGGCGGCTGGTGCAGATAGGCCAGGGCCTCGCGCAGCGACGGCAGGCCTGGCGGCAGGTCGGCTGGCGGCAGCAGCTCGGTCAGATCGGCACGCTTCAGGCCAGAGGCCACGGCCTTGCGCAGGTAGGCCTGGGGCAGCTGTGCACTGGCGGGGTACACCGGCGTCAGCGCCTGCGGCAGCGGCGTGTCCTCGGCCACCACACGCACGCTGGGGTGCACCATCTCGCGGCCGAAGAAGCCCTCGCGCAGCTCGCCGCGCACGCGCAGCAGCACGCCGGCCGCCCAGGCCTTCTGCTGGGTGGCGTAGAAGTGCAGGAAGCGCAGCACCAGGGTGTCGCGCCCGTCCTGCAAGTGCACCACCAGCTGCCGGCGGCTGCGCGTCTCGATGCGGCACTCGCGCACGATGCCCTGCACCTGCACCGTCTCGCCGGCGCGGGCCTGCGCCAGCGGCACCAGGCGCGTCTCGTCCTCCCAGCGCAGCGGCAGGTGCAAGGCGAGGTCGACGTCGCGCACCAGCCCCAGCTTCTCCAGGGCCTTGGCGGGGCCGGACTTCGCAGATCCGGACTTCGGCGCGTCGGGCATGGAACAATTCTGGGCCCAGGGCAGTCCCTGGTCGTGCCATGCCTCACTTCAGCCTGTCCGACTTCGACTTCGACCTGCCGCCCGAGCTGGTGGCGCAGCACCCGGCGCCCGAGCGCAGCGGCTCGCGCCTGCTCGACGGCACCGGGCCGGTGCCGGTGGACCGGGTCTTCCGCGACCTGCCGGCGCTGCTGTCGCCGGGCGATCTGCTGGTGGTCAACGACACGCGGGTCATCAAGGCGCGGCTGCTGGGCGAAAAGCCCACCGGCGGCGCCGTGGAGGCACTGGTGGAACGCGTGTTCCCGGGCACCCAGGAGGTCTGGGCCCATCTGCGCGCCAGCAAGTCGCCGCGGCCAGGCACGGTGGTGCGCTTCGCCGACGCCTTCGACGCGCTGGTGCTGGGCCGCGCCGGCCCGGAGGACGCGCTGTTCCACCTGCGCTTCCCCGACGACCCCTTCGTGCTGCTGTGGCGCCATGGCCATGTGCCACTGCCGCCGTACATCACGCACGACGACAGCGCCGAGGACGAGGCGCGCTACCAGACCGTGTTCGCCGACAAGCCGGGTGCAGTGGCGGCACCGACCGCCTCGCTGCACTTCGACGACGCCGTGCTCGCGGCGCTGGCTGCGCGTGGCGTACAGCGCGCCACGGTGACGCTGCACGTGGGCGCCGGCACCTTCCAGCCGGTGCGCGCCGAGAACATCGCCGAGCACCGCATGCACAGCGAGTGGTACGAGGTGCCCGCAGCCACGGTGCACGCCATCGAGGCCACACGCGCCGCTGGCGGGCGTGTGGTGGCCGCGGGCACGACCGCGCTGCGCGCGCTGGAGTCGGCCGCGCGCGACGGTGGCCTGCGTGCGCGCCAGGGCGAGACCGATCTCTTCATCACCCCGGGCTTCGACTTCCGCGTGGTCGACCGCCTGGTGACCAACTTCCACCTGCCCAAGAGCACGCTGATGATGCTGGTCTCGGCCTTTGCCGGCCACGCGCACGTGATGGCGCTGTACCGGCACGCCATCGAGAGCCGCTACCGGTTCTTCAGCTATGGCGACGCGATGCTGCTCGCGCGCACGGACAGCTGAGGCCAGCGCTCAACTGCGCAGCACCACCATGTGGTTGTCCAGCGCCATCGGCTCCGGCCAGGGCAGCATCGCCGGCGCTTCCCGCGGGTGCCAGCGCGCCAGGCCGCGCCCCGCGGCGACGAGCACGCCGCTGCCAGTGGCCAGCGCGTAGGCGCGCTGCAGCTGCGCCACCTCGGTCAGGCGGTCGGCCGCAGAGGGCTGCCACCACCAGGCGGTGTCGCGGAAGGCGTTGCTGATCACGAAGCCACCCCCACCAGCAGCGGGCACACCGGTGATGTCGCCGGCGTAGCCGTTGCCGCCGGGCACGGTCTGCAGCGTGCGGCCATCCCACACGGCCAGCGCCGGCGCCGCGGCCTTGTCGGCGGCGCGGTCGTGTTCGGCCTGCAGGGCCACGCCGAGCAGCCCGCTGTCGTCCCAGGCCAGATGGCGCACCGACAGGCGCGGGTCGGCGGGCCGCCATTGGCCCAGCGGTTCGCCGCTGCCACCGTGCACCCGCACCAGTGAGGCGTCCATGCGGTCGAGCTGGATCTTGCGGTCGTCGCGGTCGCGCCAGATGCCGCCGTTGGCCAGCACCACGTGACCTTCGCGGTCGACCAGCAGCTGGTGCGGCTCCACGCCGTGGCTGTCCCAGTCGTCGAGCTTCTTCAGCGTGCTGGCATCGCGCACGCCGATGCGGCCGCCGCCGCTGTGGGTGTCGGTCTCGGTGGTGTAGAGCCGGGTGCCGTCGGCGCTGGCGACGACGTGGCCGCCAAAGCGGCGCGGCAGGGGCTCGTCGGCGATGTCGATGCGCTGGCGCACGCTGCCGTCGGGTGCCAGGCGCAGCAGCCAGCGGCCGGGGCGCAGCGCCACGGCCAGCAGGCCACCGTCGGGCTCGCCGAACAGGCCGTGAGGCCGCGTCGGCACGCGCAGTTGGCCGGCGATGCGCAGCGTGCGCGCCGCCCAGTCCACGGCCAGGATGCCGACGTGGTGGTCGCTGCCTTCCGCCGCGCCGCGCCAGGCCACGCCCAGGCGCAGAGGTGGTGCGTCGGCGTGGGCCGGCAGCACGGCGCTGCCAGCCAGCAGCGCAAGCAGATGACGCCGCTGCACGATCAGAACCGGCTCGTCACCGTCAGCTGCAGCGTGCGGCCCTTGCCCGGGATGAAGTGGCCGCGGTAGAGCTGGTCGGCGTAGAGCTTGTCGGTCACGTTCGTGAGGTTGAGCTTGAAGATCGCCGGCCCGGCGTCGTACTCCGCCATCAGGTCGGCGGTGACGTACTTCTCGGCGTAGAAGTCGGTCAGCAGCGGCTTGACGCCGCCGCGCGCGTTGAGGCCCCCGCCGACGCGCCACTTCGGCGTCAGGCGGTAGGTGGTCCACACCGTGCCGCTGTGCACCGCGGTCATCGCCGGGCGCGCGCCCACCGTCTCGCCACCCACCAGCGTGGTGCCGCTGACGCTGGCGGCCTTGTCGACCTCGGCGTCGGGGATCCAGGTGTAGGCGGCGAACAGCTCCCACTCCGGCGTGATGCGGCCGGCGAAGTCCAGGTCCAGGCCGGCCGCATGGCGCTGGCCGCTGAGGATGTAGTTGGTGGGATTCACCGACTCCTCGTCGCGGTTGCGCTCGTTGTACTTGGTGGCGTGGAAAAGCGCGAAGCGCGTGGTGAAGCGGCCCTGCGCCCAATCCAGGCTGCCGCCCAGTTCGAGGTTGCGGCTCTTCTCCGGCGGCGTGTTCTCGCCCAGGACGTCGAAGGAGTAGGTGTCCCCCGAGGTGTTGAACGAAGTGCCGTACGAGAAGTGGAAGGACATCTTCTCGCTCGGCTGGTAGAGCACGCCCAGGCGCTTGCTCAGCAGGCTGTCGCTGCGCCCGCGCTCGGCGGTCACGTCACCGATCGTCGCACCGTTGTTGGTGTTGGTGGCGTAGGTGGTGTAGTCGCCCTTGAAGCGGTCCCAGCGAAGGCCGGCCAGCACCTTCCAGGCAGGCGCCACCTGCACCAGGTCCTGCGCGTAGAGGCCCAGGCCGTTGGCGTCGAACTGCTGGCTGCGGTAGACGTTGCGCAGGCTCTCGTCGACCGAGCCCGTGGCGCCTGGACTGCCGATCGTGGTGGTGCCCTTGCCCGGGAAGCCGGCGGGGGCGACGGCGCTGTAGCGCGTGAAGTCCTCGATGGCCAGGTCCATGCCGGCCAACACCTCATGTTGCAGGCCGAACCATCCGAAGCGGCCGCTGTAGTCGCTCTGCAGGTACACCGCCTCCATGTCCTGGATCTTGGCGTTGGCGCCGCGGTTGAGCACGGTGTCTGCGCCAATGTTGTCGAACGTGATGCGCTCGGTCACCTGCGGGCAGTTGGCGTTCGGGCTGCCGTTGTTGCCGGGCTGGCAGAAGCGGATCGCGCTGGCGCGCTGGTCGCGGTTGTAGCGGCCCACGCGCAGCACGGTGCGCAGCTCGTCGCGGTTGGTGAAGCGGTGCGTGTGCGTCGCCGTGGCGTAGGTGGTGCCGCCGGCCATGTAGTCGCTTTCGGCGCCGTAGTAGCTGTCGGGCTTCCAGCCGCTCCACATCTTGCTGTCCAGCCACGGGAAGCCGTAGTGGATGCCGTTCTTGTACTCGAGGTGGTACAGGCCGACACTGATCTCGTCGGCGGTGCCGATCCCGAATCGGTAGGTGGGCGCGATGCCCCACTTGTCGATCTTGTTGCCCTGGTTGTCGCCGGTGTTGAGCACGGCGTTCACGCGGAAGGCCGCGTCGTCGCCGGTGCGCTTGTTGAGATCGAGCGTGCCGCGCAGGTAGTTGCCGCTGCCCAGCGTGATCGCCATCTCGTTCTGGTCGAAACCGAAGGGCTGCTTGTTGACCTGGTTGACCGCGCCGCCGGTGGAGCCGCGGCCGAACAGCATCGAGGCCGAGCCCTTGAGCACCTCCAGGCGGTCCCAGTTGAAGCTGTCGCGGTCGTAGAAGCCGGGGTCGCGCATGCCGTCGAGGAAGATGTCGCCGGTGGACTGCAGCGCAAAGCCGCGCAGACGGATGTCCTCCTCCTGGCCTTCGGCGGCCTGGAAGGTGATGCCGGCGGTGCTGCGCAGCGTGTCCTTCAGGGTGTCGAGGTTGCGGTCGTCGAGCAGGCGCTCTGTGACGACGGTGACCGACTGCGGGATGTCGCGCAGTTCCTGCTGGCCCTTGCCGATGCGCGTGGTGGTGGCGCGCACGGTGTCCTTGTCGGTCTCGGCTTTGGCACGTACGGGCACCGGGGCCAGCGTGGGCGCAGACGCGGCGGCGTCGGGGGCCGGGGCGGTCTGCGCGAAGGCCGTGTGCGCGGCCAGCGCGGCCGGCAGCAGGGCGAAGGGGATCAATCGATGCATGAGAAGGCTCCTCGGGGGTCGTCGTCGGCACGGGCTGGCGGCGGCTCGCGAGTGCGCTGGTCTTGGTTTCGGAAAGGAATCAGGGGCTGTCGGGCTCGCTGACGAAGCCGACCTTGGTCAGGCCGGCGCGGGCGGCGTCGGCCAGCGTCTGCGCCACGAAGCGGTAGGGCACGGCCTGGTCGGCGCGCAGGTGGATTTCCGGCTGCGGCTGGCGCTGGCCGGCTTCCGTGAACCGCGCTGCGACCACCTCGCGCGCGACGGCTTCGCCGTTCCAGTACAGCGTGCCGGTGGCGTCGATCGCGAACTCCACCTTGTCGGGCACGGGTGGGTTGACCTGCGAACTGGCCTGCGGCAGTTCCAGTTTCACGGCATGCGTGAGCAGCGGCGCGGTGACGATGAAGATCACCAGCAGCACCAGCATCACGTCGATCAGCGGCACCATGTTGATCTCGGCCATCGGCGCCGAGGCGTTCTTCGAGTCGAAGCTGGCGAAGGCCATGGTGGACTCCGGCGCTCAGGCCGCCGCGGGCCGCAGCGGTTGCACCTTGGCAGGCTCGTCGGCTGCAGCCAGCGGCTGGCCCATGGCCACAAAGGTGTGCAGCTCGTAGGCGAAGGCGTCCAGGCGCGACAGCGTCACGCGGTTGGCGCGGACCAGCACGTTGTAGCCCACCACCGCGGGGATGGCCACGGCCAGGCCCAGGCCGGTCATGATCAGCGCCTCGCCCACCGGGCCGGCCACCTTGTCCAGCGTGCCGGCGCCGCTCATGCCGATGGCCACCAGCGCGTGGTAGACGCCCCAGACGGTGCCGAACAGACCGACGAAGGGTGCGGTGGCACCCACGGTGGCCAGCACCGTCAGGCCGTTCTCCAGCCGCGTGGTCTCCTCGTCGAGCACCTTCTTGATCGTGCGGGTGACGAAGTCGCTGGCCGAGCCGGCTTCTTCCAGCTTGGCGGCGCCATAGCGGGCGTGGTGCTGGCGCGCGTGCATGGCGTGCGCGGTCAGGTGCGAAAACGGGTCGTGCGCGCCGTGGGTGCTGATCTCGTGCTGAACGGCGTCGAGCGAGCTGGCGTTCCAGAAGAAGTCCAGGAAGCGCGCGCTGCGGTGCTGGCGCGACCACTGCGCCAGGCCCTTGAGCGCGATGATGATCCACGACAGCACCGACATCGCCAGCAGCAGCACCAGCAGCGTCTTGCCGACGCCGTCGCTCTGCGCAAGGAAGTGAGCGAAGCCCAGCGAGGTGTCCACGGTCAGTTCTCCAGTTCGAAGGGAATCGGGATGCGCGCCCAGCCCGCCACCGGCTGGCCGTTCTCGGTGTAGGGCCTGAAGCGGGCCGTGCGCACGCCGGCTACGGCGGCGCGGTCCAGTCGGTCGAAGCCGCTGGACTGCACCACCTGCACCTGCTGCGGCACGCCGGCGGTGTCCATGTAGACGGCCACCACCACCAGACCCTGTTCGTTGAGGCGGCGCGAGGCGCTGGGGTAGACGATGTCGGGCAGCACCGCGTACTGGATGGCCGACGGCGGGATCATGCGCGGCGGCGGGGGAGGCGCGGGCGGTGCCGGTGGCGCGGGCGGTGCAGGCGGCGCTGGCGCCACCAGCACTGGCTCGGGCGGCGCCGGCTCGGGTGCGGGCGCGACGAAGGGCGCGGGCGCCGGCTCGGGCTGCGGTGCCACGGTCACCACGGGCTTGGGCGGCGGCGGGCGCTTGGGCAGTGGTTTCGGGGGTGGCGGCGGTGGCGGGGCCGGCGGCGCTTCGGGCGCTGGCGGAGCCAGCAGGTCGACGAACATCGGTGCGGCGGCCACCAGCGACTCGCGCACCGCCTGCACCTGCAGCAGCCCCCAGGCGGCCGCGCCATGCAGCGCGACGATCAGCGCGATGGCGGCGCGCCGCTGCCCAGCGGGCAGGTCGGGGTCGGGTCGGTGGACGAGGCGGGGCACGACGGCGAGACGCATGATGGGCGCGAAAATCCGGCTCGATCCGGCATGCATGCGCTCACTGCAAAAGGTGTTTGGTTGTTGGACTCAAGCATAACACGAATGATTCGCACTCTGATAACGTTCATGTGTTTCGCTCGTCGTGCAGGCTGGCCACCGGCCCTCGCCAATCTGGCCTGTCGGCATGCGCCCCGGGCCCCGGCGACAATCCGCCGATGCTGCACTTCGACCTGCTGTCCACCGAAGGCCATGCCCGCCGCGGCCGCCTGCGCCTGAACCACGGGGTGGTCGAGACACCCATCTTCATGCCCGTGGGCACTTACGGCACGGTCAAGGGCGTGCTGCCCCGGGACCTGGAAACCATGGGCGCGCAGATCATCCTGGGCAACACCTTCCACCTGTGGATGCGGCCCGGGCTGGACGTGCTGGGCACCTTCGGCGGCCTGCACCGCTTCGAGGGGTGGCAGCGGCCAATCCTGACCGACAGCGGCGGCTTCCAGGTCTGGAGCCTGGGCAAGATGCGCAAGATCAGCGAGGAAGGCGTGCGCTTCGCCTCGCCCGTCAACGGCGACAAGCTGTTCCTGACGCCCGAGGTCAGCATGCAGGTGCAGACGGTGCTCAACAGCGACATCGTCATGCAGTTCGACGAGTGCACGCCCTACGAGACCGACGGCCAGATCACCACCGAAAAGGCGGCGCGGGCATCGATGGAGCTCAGCCTGCGCTGGGCCAGGCGCTCGAAGGACGAGTTCGCGCGGCTGGAGAATCCGAACGCGCTGTTCGGCATCGTGCAGGGCGGCATGTTCGAGCCGCTGCGCGAGGCCTCACTCGCGGCGCTGGTGGACCTGGACCTGCCGGGTTACGCCATCGGCGGCGTCAGCGTCGGCGAGCCCAAGGAGGACATGCGCCGCATCATGGCGCACACGCCGCACCGGCTGCCGGCGCACAAGCCGCGCTACCTGATGGGCGTGGGCACGCCGGAGGACCTGGTGGAGGGTGTGCACCATGGCGTGGACCTGTTCGACTGCGTGATGCCCACGCGCAACGCGCGCAACGGGCACCTGTTCACGCGCTTCGGCGAATTGAAGATCCGCAACGCCCGCCACAAGGCCGACGAGCGGCCACTGGATCCCACCTGCGCCTGCCACGCCTGCAGCCACTTCAGCCGCGCCTACCTGCACCATCTGGAGCGCTGCGGCGAGATGCTGGCGCCGATGCTGGCCAGCATCCACAACCTGCACTACTACCTGAACCTGATGAAGGAAGTAAGAGCGGCCCTCGAGGAGGGCCGTTTCGAAGCGTTCCGCGCCCAGTTCCACGCGGACCGGCAGCGCGGGATCGACTGACGGCCGATCCCGCGCACGACGGTGTCAGCGTGAACGCCTGCGCGCCGTGAAAGCCGTGAAGGCCAGGCCGGCCAGCCACAGCGCGGCCGTGCCCGGCTCGGGGACCGCCGGCATGTTGACCAGGTCGCCATAGGCGCTGCCACTGACATACACATTGGCGCGGAACTGGCCGTCCATCCAATCGCCGGTGGCGTTGACGAACGAGACCGCCAGCGGGCCGGCATCGCTGGCCTGCTGCGACACCCACCCTTCCAACCAGTAGTCGTAGTACGACCCGGCGTTCACGTCGCGTTGGTCGAACGACGTCTGATAGCCATACCCGCCGCCTGCGGCCGGGCCTTCGGCGGTCAGCGACGCCGACGCGTAGCCGTTGATGCCATTGAGGTACAGCCAGCCGTAGGGGTCGGTGAAGCTGCCACCACCGACCGCCGCCACGTCGACGCTGGCCTGGGCCGTAAACAGCACGAGCGTGTTGGCGCTCAGGCTGAACGACACGCCGTAGTCGTACACGCGGGCACCGGCGGAGAACGTGGTGGAGGGCAACGTCCACCAGAAGTCACCCGCCTGGTCCGGCGGTGCCATGGCCGAACCGCTGGCGCTCAGCGCAAACGTACCCGCCAAGGGACTGCCGCCGATCGATGATGCGGCATTGCCGTAGCTCACCTGGGCTGCCGCCTCGTTGGCAGCCCATGGGCTGCCCGGGCTGCTGAACGACTCCGACGCCGAGCCCGACCGGGTGGCCGTGGTGTAGCTCGTGCTGGCGTTGCCGGCATTGCTGCCGGCGTACATCGAGAACGTGATCGTCGGCGCGACGCCGTCGGCGGGCGCCAGATCGACGAGGGTGAAGCCCAGGCCCGTCAACGAGGCGCTGGCGGTGGTGCTGCTGTCGGCCCACGCAGGCACGACGAGAAGGGCCGCCGAAATGGCGGCCACGCGGGACAGAAGTCGCATGGATGCTCCTTGAGAAAGCGAAGGCGCCCGGGTCTGTGCCGGGCTGGGATCGACGCTCTCAGTGCCGGATCGACACCGTGCGATATGTCGCTCGACGCGCACCCCCACGTTCACGGGGTTCGCTCATGCATGTGCCTCGGCGCGGCCGGCCGGCTGGCGTCGTGCGGGCCGCCCATGCCGCGTCGCTGCATGGCGCAAATGAGAAGGGGCCGCAGATGCGGCCCCATCGGCACCGTGACCCGATGCGGTCAGACAGCCTTGACGACCTTCGGCCGGCGGCGTGCCAGGCCGGCTGCCCCCAGGGCTGCAAGCGCCAGCGCATAGCTCGCAGGCTCGGGCACGGTGCAATTGCTGCCGACGCAGATCTGGCCGTTGCGAGACGAAACGTCGAAGTCCGCGCTTCCGTCCCAGTTCGACAGCACGACGTTTGACAGCAGCAAGGGACTCAGTCCAGCAGAGATGCCTTCAAACGTCACGGTGGCAAGGACAAACGAAGCGCCTTGCAGACCAGCCAGGGTCGCCTGATCTGCGTTCTCGTCGGCCGCAACGAACAGATCAAGCTCGCCAGGAACGCTGAAGCCGAAACTCACGTCATCGGGGGCGGCTCCAAAGGCACCACCCGGCACAACGCTGAAGTCGACGCCGGCCAGCAGACTGTCGTTGTACCCCAGCGTCAGGCTGAAGCCACCAACCGCCTCGTCCGGCTGGGTCAGGCCACTGACGACGATATCCACGGTCGTGGTGCTGCCCACCGGCAAGTCCTGGCTCACCGGGCTGATGCTCACCACGGGCGCTGCCTGTGCGGCACCGGCCACCAGCAGGCAGGCTGCCGTCACGGCCCTGACGCTGGCAAAGAGGGTCTTGCTGTCGTACATGTTTCGCTCCTATCTGGATTCGGAAAACTCAGGGCGTCTTGCGCAGTTGGCAGTACCTGTAATCAGCCACATTGATCTTGCCGTCCTTGTTGGCGTCGTACGGGTCGTCCGGGCCGGTGGGTGTCTGACCGTTGCGGCCGCGGATCAGCAACAGGTCGGCGTTGTCGACCTTGTCATCCTCGTTGACATCACACTCCAGCCCGGACTGCGACGACACCGTCAGGTCGTACAGGATCGGCGAATCCCCGGCCGTGTTGGCATTCAGGCGCGTCTGGATCTGGATGTACCGCCCGGCCACCGCGAGCGCTGCGTTCTTGGCCACCGGCTGGTAGGCCTGCAGCGGCAGGTTGGCTTCGGTGTCGGCCGCGCGGGCCTGCACGATGACGCCGGCACCGTTGGGCACCAGGTCGTTCCAGTCGATCGTGCTCCACGGGGTGCCGGCCGCACCGCCGTCGTAGACCACCGTCCAGGTGCCGGTCGGTGTGGTCACGTTGCGGGCGGCGAACCCGGCGGCGTCGCTGTAGGTGTACGGCAGGTTACCGACCGGGAAGACACCCAGCGGCGCGCCGTCGGTGCCGCGATACTTCTTGACGCGCCCCGACGTGGCGAATTCCATCTGCCAGACGTCGTTGTTCGAGTCCACCTGGATGCCGACGGCAAAGGTCCCACCGCCTTGCAGTGGTGCCGTCCACTGGACGACGCCTGCCGGGGAGACCTTCTGCACGGTGGTCTGGCCACCAATGATGTCTCCCGCGCCATCGACCACGATGCCGTACGTCCCTACACCGAAACCGATGTTGCTGAAGGTGTTGGTGGACGGGTCGAACTTGCGGTTGCATTGCCCCTGGACGACGATGCCGTTGCCCAGACCGATCCCGTAGCAGCCGCCGCCGGCGTTGAACGACGAGACGGTGTACGGCCCGGTGTTGCTGGCCGTGTTCTCGATCTTGCCCAGCAGGCTGCTCAGCCCTGCACTCCAGAGGGTGCCGTTCTGGTCGATCAGGCAGCCATAAGGCGTCAGCGCACCGGCATTGGGCTGGCCGGCCGTCGGTGTGGTGGACACCGGCCCTGCCAGCTGCGATCCGTCCGCCGCGTTGTACTTGTAGTACGTGCGCGTGTTGTAGTTGCCCATCCACAGGTTGCCGTCGGTGCCGATGCACATCGACCGGCCGAGCCCGCTGTTGTCACCCACTGGCACCACCCAGGCGATGCGTTCGTCGGTGATCTCCGCCTGGTCGATCAGACCGTTGCCGTTGGTGTCGCCCATGGCCAGCGGCAGAGGGCCGGTCGAGGTGTCGACCACGCCGTTGCCATTGCGGTCGATGAAGCCCTCGGCCAGGATCTTCATCAGTTGCGGTCGGTTGCCTGGCCCGCAACTGTTGAAGCACCGGTTCAGGACGTAGGCATTGCCTTCCAGGTCTACCGCCGTGCGCGACGGCGCCGGGCCGGAGTAGGCGTTGTTCAGGTGGTTGACATGCCCTGGCTGGCCGGCCGGTCCGAACCACGTGCGATAACGCGCCAGCTCGACGTTGTTGATGGTGTCGAACTTCGACACCGTGTCCTCGCCGGCGTTGGCGACCCACATGACGGGAAAGGTCGTTCCCACCGCATTGAGCTGCAACTGGTTGCTGTTCGGGGCGTCGTAGTTGACGCCGGACAGCACGCCGAGCGCGAAGTCGGCATCGACCGTGTAGGTCTTGGACGCCGCAGCCGCGAGCCCGACCATACCCAGCCCGGTGGCGAGGGCGACGAGCCGAAGGGCGCTGCGTGCGCCGCTGTAGGAGTTCGGTGTTCTCTTCATGGAAAGTCCTTGGCGAATGCTGGGGACGAAGAACGGCTCAGCGTGGCAACGCCGGCCGGGTGATGTGATCCATGTCGTGCGAGGCATGCTGCGCCAGAGATCTGGTCTCGCCGCCCGCGATGGGCACCTCGTATAGCAGCGATGTGCCTGATCGCAAGCTCGCGAACACGATGTGCCGGCCTTCGGGCGTCCAGCGTGGATCGAAGTCGTCGCCGGCATGCGCCGACACGTTTGTCAGCCCGCTGCCGTCGGCCTTCACGACGAAGACCTCGGTGCGCGGGTCACTGGGGTTGAGGCCGCTGCCAGCGAACGCGATCCACTGGCCGTCGGGCGACCAGCGCGGCGCCTCGGCTGACAAGCCGCCGTGCGGGGCCAGCACGTCGCGCGTCTCGCCGCTGGCGAGGTCGGTCACCATCAGCGGAAGGCGGCCGCGTTCACGAGCGATCCAAGCCACCGAGCGACCATCGGGCGACAGGCTGAAAAACGCTGCACCGCGACGACTGGTCTTGCTGGACACTTCGCGCAGGTTTTGGCCGTTGCGCGACAAGATCCAGACCTGATGGCGGCGATCCCCGTCGGTACCGATGAACGCGATGGTTTGCCCATCGGCAGACCAGTCGGGGCGCGCAGGGCCGAGCGAATCGCCTGGTGCAGGAACCGAAAGCAGCGTGTTCGCTCGCAGATCCTGGACCATCACCCGCTTGGCCCCGGTCGACGGTTCGAGCGAGAAAAAGGCAATCGCGCTACCGTCGGGAGCCCAGGAAGGGGCCGTCTCGACCGTGCCGCTATCGGAAGGTGTGAGCTTGCGGGCCGGTGATGCGGGATCGTCGGCGACATACACCGATGAACGACCATCGTGCAGGCGAACGAAGGCCACCTTGCCTGCCGACGACAACGTGGGCTGCAGGTTGACCGTGCGGCCCTGCGTCAGCTGGTGCTCCTTGCCGTTGGCGTCGCGCACGAAGATGTGCGCGTCACCGGCGCGCAGGGAAACGAAGGCCACGTCGGCCTTGGCCGCCGCGGCAGCCAGGGCGGCAGGGGAGCCGGACAGCAGCGCAGCAGCGCCGAGCAGGCAGGCCGTGTGCAACGCGGGCGTGCGCATCGCGGCGCTCAGTCGATGACGTTGAAGGCAGCCGTGGCCACGGCCTTGCCCTTCGCGTTGACGACCTTGACCTTGTGCAGGCCTCGCTCGGTCCCGGTGGCCGTGTAGCTCAGTCGCCCCTTCGCATCGGTGACGGCGCTGAAGTGCGCCTCGGCCCCGGAAGGCGACACGACGACGACGGTGAGCGCACTGTTGGCGCCGAAGCCGCGACCATCGAAGCTGGCGGCCTCGTTGGTGCGCACCATCGACGGGCCGGCAAACTGCGGTGCAGCCCAGGCGGCCGTGGCCAGCAGGACTGTGACCAGACCTGCGCCAAGCCGGGCGGCGGCTGGGCGAGAGGCGCGTGTCTGCGACATGTGTGTTTCTCCTCGACGTTGAACAACGGGCCGTCAGCACGACGCTGATCGGACGAGTTCATGCTCGCGCGAAGAGACCCTGCCGGCAACGCGGGGGTGTCAAGTTTTCCTGAATCCAGACCCCGTGTTTCAGGGGGAGTAGCGAGCTGGTCCCTAGAACTCGGGACGGCGTTTGACGGTCGTCAATGCCCGATCTCGACCAGCGGGCGCGCGTTCGGCCCCGTGCCCAGGGCCGGCGCCAGCCAGGCTAGCGTGTCTGGCAGCGCGCTGGTCAGCGTGTGCGGCGGATTGATCACGAACACGCTGCTGCCGAACATGCCAAAGCCCTTGGCGTCCGGCGCACCCACCGTCAGGCGCGCGTGCATCCAGCCCTTCTTCGCCGGTGACGCGGCGGACTTCAGCCGTTGCGGCAGCTGCGCCGCCTCCAGCAGCTGAAGTTGCGGCAGCCAGACGATCACCGTGCCGTCGGCAAAGCGCTCGAGCGCTTCTCGAACCGCGGCGAGCACGCGCGCATAGTCGGTCTTGATTTCGTAGGGCGGGTCGATCAGCACCAGACCGCGCCGCGTGGGTGGCGGCAGCTGGCCTTTCAGCGCCGTGAACCCGTCGACCATGCGCACCTGCACGCCGGGCTCGCCACCCAGGTAGCTGGCCAGGATCTTGTGGTCGGTGGGGTGCAGTTCGAACAGCTTCAGCTCGTCCTGTGGCCGCTTCAGCATGTGGGCGAACGCCGGCGAGCCTGGGTACTGCGCCAGGCGCCCGTCGGCGTTGAACGCCCGCACCAGGCCCACGTAGTCGGCCACCGCGGGGGGCAGGTCGTCGCGGCCCCACAGCCGACCGATGCCCTGCACGAACTCGTCCCGCTTGTGCGCCGGGCCGCCTTCGAGGGAATAGCCGCCGGCGCCGGCGTGGGTGTCCACCAGGCGCCAGCCCTTCTCCTTCAGGTTGAAGTGCCGCAGCACCTGGACGAGCACGAGGTGCTTGAGCACGTCGGCGTGGTTGCCGGCGTGGAAGGCGTGGCGGTAGGCGAGCATGCGCGATGGTGCCATGCCCGCCGCGCTGCCCGCGGGTGCGGCCGATGCCGCACCGGGGGTTCAGCGGGTGGTGACGATGGTAACGCGCCGGTTCTCCGGCGCGGTGGGCTGCTGCGCGTTGAGCAGTTCGCTCGCACCCTTGCCCACCGGCTGCAGGCGATCGGCCGGCAGGCCATAGCGGTCCATCAGGTAGGCCACCACCGACTGCGCGCGTTCTTCGGACAGACGCAGGTTGTAGTCGACACCGCCGCGCGGGTCGGCGTGGCCTTCGATGCGGAAGGAGAACCCGGCCAGCCGGTCGGACTTGAGCGCCTTGCCCACCTCGTCCAGTGCCGACCGGGTCTCTGGCGTCAGATCGGCGGAGCCGGTCTGGAACGTGATCAGCAGCCCGGCGCGTCCCGCCGCCTGGGCCGACGGTGCGGCGCCGGTGAGCGTCGGCCGGATCGAGCGCGACTTGGCTTCGTCGGCCGGCGTCAGCGCGTCGACCAGGGCCGACTCGGTGATCTGCCCCGGCTTGAGCAACGGCTCGGCGGCATGGACGGTCATGGCGGCCAGGCCGACGACCAGCAGGGCGACGAACGGGGTGAAGCGGTGACGACGCATGGCGGACTCCGTTGGAATGGCCGAGACATTGTCGACGCCGGGCATGCCTGCGTCACTCCCTCGCTCGGCGGAGGGGGGTTCGTGACGGGGATCACGGCGTACCATCGCGTGCACGCGCAGCCGCGCCGAAATACGAAGGCCCGCAGGCCAGCCGCCCGATGAGCTCACCCTTCGACGACGACGAGGCCACTGGCTTCGAACCCACGCGGGCCTTCACGCCGCCGCCACCACCCCCGCCGCCACAGCCGACGCTGGACGCGGGCAACGCGCTGCCTGCTGGCACCCGGCTGGCAGAATTCGAGGTGCTGGGCGTCGTCGGCGAAGGCGGTTTCGGCATCGTCTACCGGGCCTGGGACCATTCCCTCAAGCGCCAGGTGGCGCTGAAGGAGTACATGCCCTCGTCGCTGGCGCAGCGAACCGCCGGGCTGATGGTGTCGGTGCGCTCCGACAAGTACAAGGAGACCTTCCACGCCGGGAAGGCAAGCTTCGTCAAGGAAGCGCGCATGCTGGCGCAGTTCGACCACCCGGCGCTGGTGAAGGTGTTCCGCTTCTGGGAGGCCAACGGCTCAGCCTACATGGTGATGCCGTTCTACGAGGGCATCACGTTGCGCCAGGAGCTGCGCGAGCGCAAGGCCGCGCCCGACGAGGCCACGCTGCTGGGCTGGCTGGGCCCGATCGCCGACGCACTGGCAGTCATTCACGCCGAGTACTACTACCACCGCGACATCGCGCCCGACAACGTGCTGCTGCTGGCCGGCTCGCGCCGCCCGGTGCTGCTGGACTTCGGCGCCGCCCGCCGCGTGATCGGCGACATGACGCAGGACCTGACGGTGATCCTCAAGCCCGGCTACGCGCCGCTGGAGCAGTACGCCGAGATACCGGGCATGAAGCAGGGGCCGTGGACCGACGTCTATGCGCTTGCCGCGCTGGCCTACTACGCCATCCGCGGGCGCACACCGCCGCCGTCGGTGGGCCGGGTGGTCAACGACAGCTACGAACCGCTGACGAAAGTGGCCACCGGCCGCTACAGCGAGCGGGTGCTGAAGGCCATCGACCGCGCGCTGGCCGTTCGGCCGGAGCAGCGCACGCCGTCGATCACGGCATTCAAGGTCGACCTCGGCCTGGCACCGCCACCGGCCGACCCGCAGGCGCTGTTCCCGGCCAGCCAGCCCGCCACCGAAACGGCGGACCTGGCGCTGGACGTCACCGTGCCCAGTCCGCGGCCGGCCCCGTCTGCGCCCGTACCTGTATCACCGGCGTCGCCCGATGTGCCCACGATGGTGGTGCCGCCGCCGGCGACGGCGGTCGAACGCACCCGCGCCGTGCCGCGTCCGGCCGTGCCGGTGCCTGCGCCATCGCCAGCGGGTACGCCTCCTGCCGCTGCCGGCGGACGTCGAGGCCTGCTCGTCGGTGGTGTCGTGGCCGCTGCGGTGGTGGCCGGCGGTGCCCTGTGGTGGGGGCGGGCCCCGGCGCCTGCCGTGGACGGGGGCGTCTTGCCGGCGCCGCCGGCCTCCCCTGCGGCGGCCCCATCCCCATCACCTGCCCAGGCCACGGCGCCGGCGCCGTCCCCGGTGCCTCCCTCGGCCGCTGCGCCGGCCGGCTTCGACGCCCCCGCGGCCTTCGAGCGCGTGGTGACGGCAGGCTCGGCATCGTTGACGCCGACGCTGGCCGCAGCACAGACCCAGTGGCGCATCGACCGCGACAAGCTGGTCTTCACCGTCACGTCGCCGGCCGACGGCCATGTCTACGTCTTCAACCATGGCACCGACGGCAGCCTGCTGCAGCTCTACCCGAACGCGCAGACGCCGGACCTGCGCATCCGCGCCGGCCAGCCGCTGACGCTGCCGCAGCGCGGGCTGCAGCTGGACGTGGCCGGGCCCGAGGGCATCGGCCGGCTGCTGGTGATGGTGTCGCGCTGGCCGCGTGACATGACGGCCTTCGCGCCGAAGGTGGAGGGGGGCTTCACCAGCTTCCCCACCGGCAGCGTGGCCGCGGCGCTGGAAGGCGCGAACGCCGGCCGTCTGCCGCTGCTGGCCGGTCAACCGGTGTGCACCGCAGGCGCCGACTGCAGCGATGCCTTCGGCGCGGCGGTGATGCGTCTCGAGGTCGTGCGCTGAGCCCCGCCGCCGGCCGGGCGGCGCGCATCGCGGGCACGCTGGCGGGGGCCGCGCTGGCCGGATGGGCGGCCGCGGCGGCGCAGGTGCCGCTGCCGTGGATGATCGGGCCGCTGCTGTTCAGCGCGCTGGGCGGCGTCCTCGGGGTGCCGGTGGCCGCGTCCTCACGGCTGCGCAATGCCGGCCAATGGGCCATCGGCGTAGCGCTGGGCCTGTATTTCACCCCCGTGGTGGGCGCGATGGTGCTGGCGCTGGCCCCGGCCATCTGTGTCGGCGTGCTCTGGGCGCTGGCGCTGGGCTGGGGCTTCCACCGCTGGCTGGCCTGGACACACCCCGACGAGCGGCGAGCCACCACCTGGTTCGCGGCGGCCATCGGTGGCGCCTCCGAGATGGCGGTGATGGCCGAGCGCGCGGGTGCACGCGTGGATCGCGTGGCGGCGGCGCATTCGCTGCGTGTGCTCATCGTCGTGGTCAGCGTGCCGTTCGCGATGCTGTGGACCGGCGCCCACGGGGCGGACCCGACCCAACCCGCGGCGCAGGCCGTGGCCGTGCAGGGTCTGGCCTTGATCGTCGTGCTGACCCTGGCCGGTGTGGCGCTGATGCATCGGCTCGGCCTGCCCAACCCCTTCGTGCTCGGGGCGCTGGCCGTGACCGCAACCTTGACCCTCGCCGGCGTGGAGCTCTCAGCCCTGCCCCGCTGGGCCACGAACGCCGCACAGCTGTTCATCGGCGTCTCGCTGGGGGCCCGCTTCACGCCGGACTTCGCGCGCGCCGCCCCGCGCTGGCTGGCGGCGGTGGCCGCCGGCACGGTGGGCATGCTGCTGCTGTCCGCCGGCTTTGCCTGGGCGCTGGCTGCCGCCATCGGCCTGCACCCGGCCACGGCGGTGCTGGCCACCTCGCCGGGCGGCATCGCCGAGATGGCCATCACGGCCAAGGTGCTGCAGCTGGGCGTGCCCACCGTCACCGCCTTCCACGTCGTGCGCTACGTGGCGGTGCTGCTGCTGACCGGGCCGCTGTTCAGGGCCGCCGGCCGAGCTTCGCCCTGAACAGCTCGCGCAGGTTGACCTCGCGCGGCCCGGGCTCGAGCCGGATCCGGTCGCCGGCCTGCACCCGGCCGGGCGTGACCACGCCGAGGTAGCTGCCGCAGAAGCCCGACTGCGCCATCAGCTTGCCGGCCTGCGCAAAACCCATCACCGCCGCGAACTTGGCACAGGGGAAGCGCGGCTCGCTCACCGCCAGCACGCAACCGGGCAGCACGAGGCGGTCGCCCACCCACAGGCGGTCCTCGGTCAGACCTTCGATGGTGAGGTTCTCGCCCAGCAGGCCGGGCGGCACGGGGGCGTCCCAGGCCGCCACCCGCGCCTGCGCGCGAACGGTGCGCCAGAAGCCGAAATGCTCCGACGGGTAGGCGTACACGGCCTTGGCCAGGCCGCCGTGCACCGTGGGGTCGGCCTGTTCATCGCCTTCCATGCCAAGTGAGTACACGCTGACAGAGCTGTCCACAGGTTGCTTGCCGATGGCGCTGGCCACCTGCCGCCCACCGACATCCAGCGGCGCACAGCGCCCGACGTTCACACTCAGCACACGCATCAGCTCATACCGTTTCTGCATGACCCCCGCAGCGGGGGCAGTTACGGGGTGATTACATTGGGGCGAGAATGCCGGTCCCCCGGTTCCCTGGGCGGTATTCGGTGAGCGCCGGAGGCCACGCTGAAGCGGTGGCGTGTGGCGGTGCTGACCGAATCCCGCTTTGTCACTTTGCCGATTGGAGAACCGATGAACCGTCCCGTGATGGAAGGGCTGCGGCTGAACGTGCCCGCCTACGTCAAGCATGCCCGCCTGGTGGCCTGGGTGGCCGAGATCGCAGCCCTGGCCGAGGCGTCCGAAGTCTACTGGTGCGACGGTTCCGAGGCCGAATACCAGCGCCTGACCGAGCAGCTGGTGGCCGCCGGCACGCTGATGAAGCTGAACGCGGCCAAGCGCCCGAACAGCTTCCTGGCCCGCAGCGATCCGAGCGACGTCGCCCGCGTCGAGGACCGCACCTACATCTGCAGTGCCACCAAGGAAGCCGCCGGCCCAACCAACAACTGGATGGCCCCGGCCGAGATGCGCGCGCTGCTGCAGACCGGTGACAACGCGCTGTTCAAGGGCTGCATGCGCGGCCGCACGATGTACGTGGTGCCGTTCTCGATGGGCCCGCTGGGCTCGCACATCGCGCACATCGGCATCGAGCTCACCGACAGCCCCTACGTGGCCGTGAGCATGCGCACGATGACGCGCATGGGCGCGGCGGTGTTCGACGTGCTCAAGGAAGACGGCGACTTCGTGCCCTGCGTGCACACCGTGGGCGCGCCGCTCGCCGAAGGTCAAGCCGACGTACCCTGGCCCTGCAACCAGACCAAGTACATCGTGCACTACCCCGAGACGCGCGAGATCTGGTCCTACGGCTCCGGCTACGGCGGCAATGCGCTGCTGGGCAAGAAGTGCTTCGCACTGCGCATCGCCAGCACCATGGGCCGCGACAGCGGCTGGCTGGCCGAGCACATGCTGGTCCTGGGCGTGACGTCGCCGGAAGGCAGGAAGTACCACGTGGCGGCCGCCTTCCCCAGCGCCTGCGGCAAGACCAACTTCTCGATGCTGGTGCCGCCCCAGGGCTTCGAGGGCTGGAGCGTGACCACCATCGGCGACGATATCGCCTGGATCAAGCCGCACAGCGACGGCAAGCTCTACGCCATCAACCCCGAGGCCGGCTACTTCGGCGTTGCCCCGGGCACGAACTACCACACGAATCCGAACTGCATGGATTCGCTCAAGCGCGACGTGGTGTTCACCAACGTGGCGCTCACCGACGACGGCGACGTGTGGTGGGAAGGTATGACCGACGAGCCGCCGGCGCACCTGATCGACTGGCAGGGCCGCGACTGGACGCCGGAAATCGCCAAGGCCAACCCGGTGAACGGCAAGCCGCGCCCGGCGGCGCACCCGAACGCCCGGTTCACCGTCAGCGCGATCCACAACCCGGTGCTCGACACCGAGTGGGACAACCCCGCCGGCGTGGCCATCGACGCCTTCATCTTCGGCGGCCGCCGCAGCACCACGGTGCCGCTGGTCACCGAAGCCCGCGACTGGACCGATGGCGTCTACATGGCCGCCACCATGGGCAGCGAGACCACCGCCGCTGCCGCCGGCCAGCAGGGCGTGGTGCGCCGCGACCCGTTCGCGATGCTCCCCTTCGCCGGCTACAACATGTCGGACTACTTCCAGCACTGGCTGGACCTGGGCGCCAAGCTGGAAGCCGCGGGCGCCAAGCTGCCGAAGATCTACTGCGTCAACTGGTTCCGCAAGGGCGCCGACGGCAAGTTCGTCTGGCCCGGCTACGGCGAGAACATGCGTGTGCTGCACTGGATCCTCGGCCGCGTGGACGGCAAGGCCGAAGGTGCGGAGAACATCTTCGGCACCAGCCCGCGCTACGACGACCTGCGCTGGGACGGCCTGGATTTCACGCGGGCGCAGTACGACAGCGTGATCTCGGTGGACCGCCCGGCCTGGGTGGAGGAGATGAAGCTGCACGCTGACCTGTTCCAGCAGCTGGCCTACCACCTGCCGCCGGCGCTGGAAGCCACGCGCCAGCGCATCGTGCAGAAGCTGGAAAGCTGACCGCGCAATGATGCGCCTGCAGGTCCTGTCGGACCTGCACCTGGAGACCGAAGCCTTCGACCCCGAGCCTGCGCCCGGGGCCGAGGTGCTGGTGCTCGCCGGCGACATCGACAGCACCTGGGTCGGCCTGGACCGGTTCCGCGGCTGGCCGGTGCCGGTGCTGTTCACGCCGGGCAACCACGAGTACGACCGGCGCGAAGTCGACGAGGCCGACGCGCGACTGCGCGATCACGTCGAGACCCTGGGTTACGTCTGGCTGCAGCGCCGGGCGGTGGTGATCGACGCGGCCGATGGTCGGCGCGTGCGCTTCATCGGCGTCACGCGCTGGAGCGACTTCGACCTGTTCGGCGCCAATGGCCGCGAACGTGCGATGCGCGCCGCCGGCTACTTCCAGCGCGTGATGCAAGCGACGCGTCACGGCCTGCCGTTCGATGCGGAGGCAGTGCGTGCCCTCGGGCTGGCCGACCGTGCCTGGCTGGCCGAAGCGCTGGCGGAACCGGCGGCGGGCCGCTGGGACGCCACTGTCGCGGTGACCCATTTCGCCCCCAGCCTGCGCAGCGCCGACCCGCGCTACGGCCGTCAGCCCGGCACGGCCAGCTTCTGCAACGCCGACGACGACCTGCTGCCGCGTGCCGCACTGTGGCTGCACGGCCACCTGCACTGCCGGCACGACTACCGCGACGCCAGCGGCACCCGCGTGCTGTGCAACGCCCGAGGGCTGACGGCCAAGGGCGAGGATGCCGGCTGGGATCCGTTGCGCGCGGTCGAGGCTTGAGCCCGGTCAAGCCGGGGCATGACCCCTGTGGGACACTGACCGCATCACGATCACCACCCGACGCAGGAGACCCCCATGAAGATCCTCATCGCCGTCGACGGCAGTTCCTTCACCAAGCGCATGCTGGCCTACCTGACGGCGCACGACGAGTTCCCCGGGCGTGGCCACGACTACACCGTGCTGCACACCGTACCACCGGTGCCGCCGCGCGCCGCGGCGGTGCTCGACAAGGCCACGCTCGACGGCTACTACCAGGACGAGGCGGAAAAGGTCTTCAAGCCCATCCGCAGCTTCCTGGGCAAGCAGGGGCTGGAGGCCAAGTTCACGTACAAGGTGGGCCACGCGGCCGAGACCATCGCAGCCTTCGCCGAGAAGGGGAAGTACGACCTGATGGTCATGGGCTCGCACGGCCACGGCTCGCTGACCAACCTGGTCATGGGTTCGGTGGCGACCAAGGTGCTCGCCAAGTGCAGCGTGCCGGTGCTGCTGGTCCGCTGACCCCGGCAGCCAAGGGCAGGCCCGGCGCCCGCCGGGTCAGCGCGTCCTGAGCCCGCCGAAGCAGGTGCGCAGGACCAGGTCGACGATCTGCGCGTCTTCCATCTGTCCGGCCGCCTTCAGGAAACCGGGCACCGGGTCGCAGGCGCGGGCGAAGATGGTGTAGAGCACCACCTCGGGTGGCAGGCCGGGGTCGATGGCGCCGTCGGCCTGGGCCTGCTGGATCCAGGCGCCGAGCTGGTCGCTGACCTGCATCAGCAGGTCGATGTAGGCCTTGCTGCCCAGCAGTTCCGCACGCAGGGTGGAGTTCTGCGATGGCAGCGTGGGCATCTCGCCGGCCAGCTGCACCTCCAGCGCCCAGCGCGTCACCGCCTCGAGCTTGTCGATCGCGGCGAGGCTGGCGGGCTGCTGGTCGATCACGGCGGCGGTGTGCTGCAGCACGCGCACCATGGCCGCAGCGGCCAGCGCTTCCTTGGACGGGAAGTGCTTGTACAGGCTGGCCTTGGCGATGCCGACGTCGGCGGCCACCTCGTCCACCGTCATCAGGTCGAAGCCCTTCTCCGCCAGCAGCCGGTTGACGGCCGAGACGATCGCGTCCTCGCGGACCTTCAGGACTTGCTCTCGGAATGATCCTCGGGCCATGGGGCCCAGATTCTAGGCGCCTGCGGACAACCTCAGGCGCCGCAGGACTTGCGGACCTCGGAGCGGTCCCACCAGGGGGCTTCGCTCCGGGCCGGTTCCGCAGTGCGCACCGAAGGTGCTGGCACCAGGCTGAGCTCCAGGCCGAAGCAGGTGCCCATGTCGGCCGGGTCGACCACGGCGGACACCGCCTGCGCCGGCTGGGTGCGCCGACGCCAGAAACTGCGCATCGAGGGGCGGGTCAGGTTCATCGGTGTCTCCCTGGTTGCACGTGACTGTGCATGGGTGCAGTTTCGGCGGTGTGACAGGACTCTGGAATCCTGAAGAGGGGGGACAACGTGATGCAGTTCCCTCGGCCCCCTAGAATCCGCGCCCCCATGTCGCCGCCTGCACACACCAACGACGCCGACACGCTGGCCGGCGTGTGTGCCATCGACTTCGGCACCTCCAATTCCGCGGTGGCGCTGCCGTTGCGCGCCGGTGGTGTGGCCCTCGTGCCGCTGGAGGCCGGCCAGCCGACGATGCCCACCGCGGTCTTCTACCTGGCCGATGGCCCGGCCCATGCCGCCGAGCCAGACCGCCTGTACGGCCGCGCCGCCATCGCTGCGTACGTGGACGGGCTCGACGGCCGCCTGATGCGCTCGATGAAGAGCCTGCTGGGGTCGGCCCTGCTCGACCAGCGCACCGACGTCGGCGCCGGCCGGGCCGTGCGCTACGGTGACGTGATCACGGGCTACCTGCGCCAGCTGCGCCGCCTGGGCGAGGCGGCGGCGGGCCAGCTGCTGCCCCGTGTGGTGCTTGGCCGCCCGGTGTTCTTCGTCGACGACGACCCGGCGCGCGACCGCGCCGCCGCCACGGCGCTGGCGCAGGCGGCGCGCGACGTCGGTTTTGCCGAGGTCCAGTTCCAGTACGAGCCCATCGCCGCCGCCTTCGCCCACGAGGCCGCGGCCACGGCCGAACACCTGGTGCTGGTGGCCGACATCGGCGGTGGCACCTCTGACTTCTCCCTGGTGCGCGTGGGCCCGGCCCGGCGCGCGCGGCTCGATCGGCAGGACGACATCCTGGCCAACCACGGCGTGCACGTGGCCGGCACCGACTTCGACCGCCGGGTGGAACTGGCCGCCATCCTGCCGCTGATGGGTCATGGTGGCCACGGTCCGGCGCGCCCGGGTCAGCCGCCGCGCGAGATCCCGGTCGGCCTGTACCACGACCTGGCCACCTGGCACCTGATCAACACCGTCTACGCCCCGGCCCGCGTGGCCGAGTGGAAGGCCATGCGCGGCTGGTTCGCCGACGTGCGGCAGCACACCCGCCTGATGACGGTGCTGCAGGAGCGCCTGGGCCACGCGCTGGCGGCCGCGGCCGAGCAGGCCAAGATAGACGTCGCCCTGCACGGCGCGGCCACGATCGCACTGGACGCCGTCGAGCCCGGCCTCGGCACCACACTGGATGCGCCCACCGCCGCGCGCGTGCTGCAGGCCGACCAGGCGCGCATCGTCGACGCAGCCCAGGAGACGCTGCGCCAGGCCGGCGTGGCGGCCACGGCGGTGCAGGCGGTCTTCTTCACCGGCGGCTCCACCGGTCTCGCTTCACTCGTGGACGGCATTGCCGCGGTCTTCCCGGCGGCCACGCCGGTGCGCGGCGACCGCTTCGCCAGCGTCGCCACCGGGCTCGGGCTGCACGCCCGGCGGGTGTTCAGCGGCGGGGCTTCGCCGGCGTCCTGACGGCCCGCCCGCCCGGCCGGGCCGCCGGACGGCGCGGTGGCGCCTTGGTGCGCGGCCGCGTCACGTCCGCGATCAGCATCACCGCGCGCACCAGGTCCTGCACCGCCTCGGCCAGGTCGGCCGGCGGCTCGATGGTCTCGATCACCGCCTGCAGCGGCTCGGCGTCCTCCAGGTCCTCGGCGTCGAAATGCAGGTAGATCAGGGCCAGCGGCTCCACCAGCTCCGGGTCCTCCATGGCCTGCAGCGCCGGGAAGCTGTCCAGCGCCGCGGCGAAGCCGGCCACCCAGGGCAGCACGCTGTCGGAGACCGCGGCTTCGTCGTCAGGGTAGATCCAGGGGTCGAACCAGTCGCGCGCGTCGATGGCGCGCTGCAGTTCGGCGTGGCGCCGGCCCACCAGCGCCATCAATTCGGCGGCATCGTGCCCCGGTGGCAGCGGCCGGCCTTCCACGTCCAGCACACCCGGCTGCCAGCGTGCTGGCGGCACCACCTGAGGTTGCAGGATCACACCGCACAGGTAGCCGTCGAGCGCCATCACGTCCATCGGCTCCAGCGGCGCCGGCAGCGCGGCCAGCAGGTCCTGCAGGCGGTCGAGATCGGCGTCGTTCAGGGGGGCGACGGACGCGTGCGCAGGGGCGCCGGAAGTGCGAGGGGGATGGGCCATGCGCGGATTGTCGTCCTTTGCCGCCGCCCCCCACCTTGCAGGATGGTGGGCGCCGGCCAGGGCCCTAGCATGCGCCCAGCGTCGGTCTCCGGCCGGCGCTTCGCTCCCAACGACGCCCTCGCGAGAGGGCTTGTCCAGGCCCGGCGCCTCACGGCGGCCGGGCTCTTTTTTGCGGCATAGTGGCAGGCTCGACGACCGCAGGAGACTTGCCATGGGCGCGCCCGATCCCTTCACCCAGACCACCGACGTCGGCCACTGGATCGGCGGCCGCGCCGTGCCCGGCAGCGGCGGCCGCCAGCAGGCGGTGTGGAACCCGGCCACCGGCCAGGTGGCGCGCCAGGTGCGGCTGGCCGAGGTGGCCGACGTGGAGGCCGCGGTGGCCGCTGCCAAGGCGGCCCAGCCGGCCTGGGGCGACACGCCGCCGCTGCGCCGCGCGCGGGTCATGATCGCCTTCCTGGCGTTGCTGAACCAGCACCGCGACACGCTGGCGGCCATGATCACCGCCGAGCACGGCAAGGTCTTCACCGATGCCCAGGGCGAGGTCACGCGCGGCATCGACATCGTCGAGTTCGCCTGCGGCATCCCGCAGCTGCTCAAGGGCGACTACACCGACCAGGTCTCCACCGGCATCGACAACTGGACGCTGCGCCAGCCGCTGGGCGTGGTGGCCGGCATCACGCCGTTCAACTTCCCGTGCATGGTCCCGATGTGGATGTTCCCGGTGGCACTGGCCTGCGGCAACGCGTTCATCCTCAAGCCGAGCGAACGCGACCCGTCGCCGTCGCTGTTCATGGCCGACCTGCTCAAGCAGGCCGGCCTGCCCGACGGCGTCTTCAACGTCGTGCAGGGTGACAAGGTGGCCGTGGACGCTCTGCTGACCCACCCGGACGTGAAGGCGCTGAGCTTCGTCGGCAGCACGCCGATCGCGCAGTACATCTACGAGACCGGGGCCCGCCATGGCAAGCGCGTGCAGGCCCTGGGCGGGGCCAAGAACCACATGGTGGTGATGCCCGATGCCGACCTCGACCAGGCGGTGGACGCGCTGATCGGCAGCGCCTACGGCAGCGCCGGCGAGCGCTGCATGGCCATCAGCGTGGCGGTGCTGGTGGGCGACGTGGGCGACCGCATCGTGCCGCGCCTGGCCGAGCGCGCGAAGGCGCTGAAGGTCATGAACGGCATGGAGCTGGCCGCGGAGATGGGCCCCATCGTCACGAAGGAAGCGCGCGACCGCATCGAGGGCTACGTGGCGCTGGGTGTCGAGGAAGGTGCCACGCTGGTGGTGGACGGCCGCGGCCTGAAGGTCCCTGGCCACGAGGCCGGTTTCTTCACCGGCGGCACGCTGTTCGACCATGCCACGCCGGCCATGCGCATCTACCGCGAGGAGATCTTCGGCCCCGTGCTAGTGTGCGTTCGCGTGCCCGACATGGCCGCCGCGCTGCAGCTGATCAACGACCACGAGTACGGCAACGGTGTGGCCTGCTTCACCAGCGACGGCGGCGTGGCGCGCGAGTTTGCGCGCCGCGTGCAGGTGGGCATGGTGGGCATCAACGTGCCCATCCCGGTGCCGATGGCCTGGCATGGCTTCGGCGGCTGGAAGAAGAGCCTGTTCGGCGACATGCACGCCTACGGCGAGGAGGGCGTGCGCTTCTACACCAAGCAGAAGAGCGTGATGCAGCGCTGGCCCGACAGCATCGGCAAGGGCGCCGAGTTCACGATGCCTGTGTCGAAGTGAGACGCCGGGCCTGCCTGGCCCTGCCGGCGGCGCTGCCGTGGCTGCCGGGCTGCGCCAGCCGGGTGCCTGCCGTGACCATGCCGTCGACCGCGTTCAGCGATGCCGACCTGCACCACGCCGCGGCGCTGCGTGATGCCGGCTTGCGCGACGGGCACGCCTGGCGCCTGTTGCGAGAACTGGCCGCCGGCGTCGGGCCGCGCCCGGCCGGCAGCGCCGGCGATGCGCGTGCCGTGGCCTGGGCGCAGGACGCGCTGCGTGGCCTGGGTCTGGAGGCCGTGCGGGCCGAACCGGTGCCGGTGCGCGTTTGGCAGCGCGGCCCGGCCGCGGCGCGCCTGACCGTACCCGCGGAGCGCCCGCTGGTGATGGCGGCGCTGGGCAACAGCGTGCCAGCGCCACCGGACGGTCTGGAGGCCGAGATCGCCTGGTACCCCGACCTGGCGGCCCTGATGGCCGACACCAGCGACCGTGCCCGCGGCCGCATCGTCTTCATCGACCAGCGCACCGAGCGCACACGCGACGGCAGCGGCTACGGGCGCGCCGTCGGCGCCCGCTTCGCCGGCCCGGTGGAGGCCGCGAAGCGCGGGGCGGTGGCGCTGGCCATCCGCTCCATCGGCACCGACCGTGCCGCCATCGCCCACACCGGCGCCACGCGGTACGACATCCGCGTGCCGCGCATCCCGGCGTTTGCCGTGTCGGTGCCCGACGCCGAGCACATCGCCGCGCTGCAGGCTGCCGGCACGCCGATGCGCCTGGCCTTCACGCTGCAGGCGCGGTCGGACGTGGAGGCCGTCACTCACAACGTGATCGCCGAGCTGCCGGGCAGCGACCTGGCGCACGAGGTGGTGCTGATCGGCGCCCACCTGGACAGCTGGGACCTGGGCCAGGGCGCGCTCGACGACGCGGCCGGCGTGGGCATCGTCAGCGCCGCCGCGGGTCTGATCGCCGCGGCGGGCCGCCGGCCACGGCGCACCGTGCGCGTGGTGCTGTTCGGCAACGAGGAGAACGGCTTCGACGGTGCACGCGCCTACGGCGACCGCCACGTAGGCGTCGTGCACCAGCTCGTGGCTGAGAGTGATTTCGGCGCTGGCGCTGTCTACCGCCTGTCGGCCCGCGTGCAGGCCGAGGCCTGGCCGCAGGTGCAGGCCATGGCGCAGGTGCTGGCGCCGCTGGGCGTGGAACTCGGCGCCAACACCGGCACGCCCGGCCCCGATGCGGCCGTGCTGATGCGCCGCCACCGCTGGCCGGCGCTGCAGCTGCACCAGGACGGCAGCCGCTACTTCGACGTGCACCACACCGAGCGCGACACCGTCGACCAGGTCGACCCGGCTGCGCTGCGCCAGAACGTGGCCTGCTGGGCCGCCTGCACCTGGCTGGCGGCGCAATCCCCGGTGGCCTTCGGACCACCCTCGCTGTAGAAGAACGAGGCCATGAACGCACCCCTGCCCGAACCCCCGGCCCTCGTGCCGATGTGCCACATCCGCTGCGAGGTCGAGGCCCTCGTCACCCTGGGCCCGGCACCGCAGGGCGAGCGCCGCTTCGTGCCGCTGGGCGTCGGCACGGTCGACGGGCCCGAGCTGCAGGGCAGCCTGGTGCCCGGCGGCGTGGACTGGCAGGTGGCGCGTGCCGACGGTGCGCTGGAGATCGCCGCCCACTACGTGATCCGCACCCATGACGGCGCCCTGGTGGAGGTGCAGAGCAACGGCCTGCGCCACGGTCCGCCCGAGGTGATGGCACGCCTGGCGCGCGGCGAGGCGGTGGACCCGTCCGAGTACTTCTTCCGCACGCTGATGCGCTTCACCACCGGTCACCCCGACTGGCTGC
This sequence comes from Rubrivivax albus, assembly GCF_004016515.1. GTDB lineage: Bacteria > Pseudomonadota > Gammaproteobacteria > Burkholderiales > Burkholderiaceae_C > Rubrivivax > Rubrivivax albus. Next base: position 487,042 of record NZ_SACT01000003.1, on the reverse strand, counting down.
ACCTGAACAAGGTGATGGCTATCGCCCGCGGCCGGCGCGAGGCGCGCGCGGTGTTGCTGGACGTCTACCGACTGTGCTGATCGACGCACCATGACGGAGGACGGCCCGCACGACAGCGCTGAGCAGGCCCTGGCCGACGCCCAGGCCTGCCTGGACCGTGGCGCGCTCGACGCCGGCCTGGCGGCCGCCACGCGGGTGGCCGGGCTGGCCACCGACGACGCCAGCCGCGCACGCGCCGGCTGGCTGCAGGCCCAGTGCACCTACCGCCGCGGCGACTACGCGGGCGTGCTGGCACTGGCGGACACCCTGGCGCCTTTGCTGCGCGCAGAAGGTGGCGACATGCTGCGCGAGTTCCTGCGCAGCGTGGTCTTCGCGGGTGCGGAGATCGGCCGCTTCGACCTCGCCCTGCCCGCGGCCTACGAGTTGCACGCGCTGGCTGAGGCCACGGGCCAGCCGGGCCCGCGCTCGCAGGCGCTGAACGCCTTCGGCATCTGCTTCGAGCGCATGGGCGACCCCTGGCAGGGCGAACGGCTGCTGCGCGAGGCCCTGGCCGTGGCCCGCGAGGGCGCACCGCCGCGCGACCTGTTCACCGCCCTGAACAACCTGAGCGCAGTGCTGATCGGCGCCTACTACCTGCAGCGCGGCAGCGAAGTGAGCGCAGCCTCGCTGGCGGCGCTGGAGCGGGCGCTGCCGCTGGCCGAGGAACTGGTGGGCCTGCCGGGTGTGCCCGGCGACCCCTACATGTGCACCATCGCCGAGGGCAACCTGGGCGAGATCCTGGTGCACCTGGGCGAGCGCGACCGCTCCCACGCGCTGCTGGAGCGCAACCATGCCGAGGCCAGGCGCCTGGGGTTCGTGCAGCAGGCGCAGCGGCTGACCTGCTCGCGCGCCGAGTGGGCGTTGCGGCACGGCACGCCCGATCAGGCCCGGGTGCTGCTGGAGGCCATGCTGGCCGAAGCCGGTGGCCGCCCGCTCACGCCGATGACCGGGTTGCGTGCGCACCATGCGCTGTACCAGGCGCACAAGGCGCTGGGCGACACGTCCGCTGCGCTGCGCCACCTGGAGACGCAGTCGGAACTGCTGCGCGAGCGCATCGTTCAGCAACTGCGCGCGCAGTCGGAGCAGTTCATCACTCGGGTGGAGGCCGAGCAGTCGCGCCGGGAGGCCGACCGTCAGCGCGCCCGTGCACAGAGCCTGGAGGCCGACGCCCGCCGCGACCCGCTCACTGGTCTGGGCAACCGCCGCGCGGTGGAGCACCAGCTGTCCACGCTGCTGCGCGACGCCGCAGCCGCCGGCCAGCCGGTGACGATGGCCATGCTGGACCTGGACCGCTTCAAGCAGATCAACGACCGCCACGGCCACCTGGTCGGCGACCGCGTGCTGGTGGCCACGGCGCAACTGCTGCGCGAGTGCGTGCGCCATGGCGACCTGGTGGCCCGCATCGGCGGCGAGGAGTTCCTGGCCGTGCTGCCCGACGCCGACGCGGCACGGGCGCGGGAGATCTGCGAACGCATCCGCCAGCGCATCGCCGGCCACGACTGGGCGGCGCTGGCGCCGGACCTGACCGTGACGCTCAGTGCCGGCCTGGCCAGCACGCCGCCCTACGACGAGACGGCGCTGGCCACCCGCGCCGACCAGGCGCTCTACCGCGCCAAGGCGGCCGGGCGGGACCGCGTCGAGACCGGCTGATCAGCTGCCGGATCAGCCGCCGACGGGCCCGCCGTCGCTCCGGCGGATGGCCAGCGTGGCCGACCGCGGGCGCGTGGCCTTGGCGCCGTCGGGCCAGCGCGAGAAGCGCATGGGGTCGGCCGGGTCGCTCTTGTCGCGCGGGGTCTCTCCAGGGTGCTGCACGTTGACGAACATCGTCGTCGCGTCGGGCGTGAAGGCTGCACCGGCGATCTCGCAGCCCACCGGGCCGGTGAGGAAGCGCCGCACCTCGCCGCTGGTCACGTCGCAGGCCAGCATCTGGTTGTTGCCCAGGCCCGCGTACTCGCCTCGGCCCAGGGTCGAACTGCTGGCGTCGGTCTGGATCCACAGCAGCCCGCGCGGGTCGAACGCCAGGCCGTCGGGGCAGCCGAAGGCGTCGCCGCGGATCGTGCCCTTCGCTTCGGCGCGCGCGTTGGCCGGGTCGCCGGCCAGCAGCAGGTGGTTCCAGCGGAAGGTGGTGGCGTCGAAGTCGTCCTGTTCCGTCCAGCGGATGATGTGGCCCATGGTGTTCTGGGCGCGCGGGTTGGCGGCGTCCACGCCGGGCCGGCCCGGGGCGCCTCGGGCGGTGTTGTTGGTCAGCGTGCAGTAGACGGTGGTGCCGCCGGGCTCGATGGCCAGCCACTCCGGGCGGTCCATCTTCGTGGCGCCCAGGAGGTCGGCGGCCTGGCGCGCCTTGATGACCACCTCGCCCTGATCGGCAAAACCATTGGCGGGCACCAGCGGGCCCTGCCCGTGCACCAACGGCAGCCAGCGGCCGGTGCCGTCGGCATCGAAGCGCGCCACATGCAGCGTGCCGTGGTCCAGCAGCGTGGCGTTGGCCCGGGCCCCGCCGGGCGCGATGCGGTCGCGGCTGACGAACTTGTAGATGTACTCGAAGGCCGCGTCCTCGCCGGAATAGACCACTGCGCGGTTGTCCTTGGTCACTGCCACCCAGGCGCCTTCGTGGGCCGCGCGGCCCAGTGCGGTGCGCTTGACCGGCGTGCTCGTCGGGTCCATCGGGTCCACTTCGACGACCCAGCCGAAGCGGTGGAATTCGTTCGGGTGCTGCGTCGCGTCGAAGCGGGCGTCGTGGTCGCCCCAGCGCGCCCAGCCGGTGGCGCGCAGGCCCCAGCGGCGCTGATCGGCCGTGACGACCGGGCCGCCGTCGAAGTAGCCGGCCCAGTTCTCCTCGCCCGACAGGTAGGTGCCCCAGGGCGTCATGCCGGCGGCGCAGTTGTTCAGTGTGCCGAGGATGCGCGTGCCCGTGGGGTCGACCGCGGTGCGCATCAGCGCATGGCCGGCGGCTGGCCCGCCGACGGCGAACGGCGTGGCTGCCGTGAATCGCCGCGCGAAGCGCGACGGCCGCACCAGGCGCCAGCCGTCGGCGGTGCGCTCCACCTCGACCACGGAGATGCCGTGTGCCGCCTGCGCCTTGGCCACCTTGACCGCGTTCCAGCCGGCGGTGCCATCGGGGAACAGCAGGCCTTCGTCCACGTACTCGTGGTTCATCACCAGCAGGCCGCGGCGCGCGCCGTCCAGCGGGAAGTAGTGGATGCCGTCGTGGTGCATGCCCAACTGCAGCGCCTGCTCGGCGGCGGTGTCGGACGCGTCGGGGCGCCACGGCGGCATCGCACCCGCCACGCCTACCGGCTCGCCCCAGGGCGCGATCACCTGCGCCACGTAGCCTGTCGGCACCACCACCGTGTCGGCGCTGGACGTCGGCACGCCGATGAAGCCCAGCCGGGGCGGTGCGGCGCCGGCGGCGCAGCCGGCCAGCCAGGGCCCGTAGAGCGCGGCCGCGGCTGCACCCGTGCCCAGCCGCAGCAGCGTGCGCCGCGCCGGGTCGGACACCTCGTGGATGCTTCGGTTGCTGCTGCGGTTGCTGTCCTCGGGAGCGCCCAGGTCCATGCCACCTCCGTCAGAGCTTTTCGGTTTCGCCCACCTTGGGCTGCCACTTCATCAGCCGTTTCTCGATGCGGCCGACCAGCGCGTCCAGCACCAGCGCGAAGGCGGTCAGCACGATGATGCCGGCCATCACGGTGTTGATGTCGAAGGTGCCCTCGGCCTGCAGGATCAGGTAGCCCACGCCCTGGCTCGAGCCCAGGTACTCGCCCACCACCGCACCGACGAAGGCCAGGCCCACGCTGGTGTGCAGGCTGCTGAACACCCAGCTGGTGGCGCTGGGCAGGTAGACGTGGCGCAGCAGCTGGCGCTGGTTGGCGCCCAGCATGCGGGCATTGGCCAGCACCACCGGGCTCACCTCCTTGACGCCCTGGTAGACGTTGAAGAAGACGATGAAGAACACCAGCGTCACGCCCAGCGCCACCTTCGACGCGATGCCCAGCCCGAACCAGACGCTGAAGATCGGCGCCAGGATGATGCGCGGCATCGAGTTCATGGCCTTGATGTACGGGTCCAGCACCGCCGAGGCCAGCGGGGCCAGCGCCAGCCACAGCCCGCCGCCCAGGCCCAGCACCGCGCCGATGCCGAAGGCCAGCAGCGTCTCGACCAGGGTGACGCCCAAGTGGCGGTAGATGTCGGCATCCACCACGAACCAGTTCCAGATGCGTTCGCCCACGTGCAGCGGCTGGCCGAAGAAGAACGCGGCCTGGCGGTCGTTGTCGAACATCATCGGCGGGATCAGGCCGGGTTCGGTCATCACGTACCAGAACCCGATCAGCGCCAGCAGCAGGCCGCCCTGCCAGAGTCTCACGTGTTTCATGGCCTACGCCGCCTTGAGCTGTTGCGCGTAGCCCTTGAGCACCTCTTCGCGCAGCACGTCCCAGATCGCGTTGTGCAGCGCGATGAAGCGCGGTGTCGTGCGCACCTCGGCCACGTCGCGCGGGCGTTCCAGGTCCACGGCGAACTCGCCCATCGGGTGGCTGGCCGGGCCGGCGGAGAGCACCACCACGCGGTCGCTCATCGCGATCGCCTCGTCCAGATCGTGGGTGATGAACAGGACGGCCTTCTTCTTCTGCGCCCAGAGGTCCAGCACCTCGTTCTCCATCAGCTGCCGGGTCTGGATGTCCAGGGCGCTGAAGGGCTCGTCCATCAGGATGATGTCCGGGTCCAGCGCCAGCGTCTGGGCCAGGCTGGTGCGCTTGCGCATGCCGCCGGAGAGCTGGTGCGGGTAGCGGTCGCCGAAGCCGCCCAGGCCCACGCGCTTGAGCCAATGCTCGGCCTGCGCCCTGGCCTCGGCCATTGGCATGCCACGAAACTCCAGCCCGGCCATCACGTTGCCCAGCGCGGTGCGCCAGGGCATCAGGCTCTCGGCCTGGAACATGTAGCCGGCACGCGTGTTGATGCCCTGCAGGTCCTGCCCGAACACCTGCACACGGCCGGTGCTGGGCTGCAGCAGTCCGGCACCGACGTTGAGCAGCGTGCTCTTGCCGCAGCCCGTGGGCCCGACGACGCTGACGAACTCGCCGGCGCCGACGGTGAGGTCCACGTCGCGCACGGCGGTGTATCGCTGCCCGGGGTCGTCCTTGCTGACGAAGGTGCAGGACACCCCCGTCAGCTGCAGGGCCGGTGTGCTCACGAGCGCTTGTGCTTGGCGTTGGCCTTCTTCACGAAGTCGTTCGTGTAGACGGCCTGGAGGTCCAGCTTGGCTTCGGCGATCTTGGCGTCGACGCTGGCCAGCGCGCGGAACGCGGTGGTCGAGCCGGCCTCCGGGATCATCCCGTCGGGCGACAGTGCGCCCTTGGCGGCGAGGAAGGCGTCGATGTAGACCGCGCGGTCGCCGAGCAGGAAGGCCTCGGGCACGGCGTTGATGATGTCGCTGGGGCCGGCCTGCTGGATCCAGTGGTTGGCGCGCACCATGGCGTTGGCCATCGCCTGCACCGTGTTCGGGTGCTTGTCGATGAAGGTCTGCGGGCAGTACAGGCAGCCGGCAGGCATCGGGCCGCCGAAGATGCGGTCGGCCTCGGCCACCTTGCGCGTGTCGGCCACGATCTTGATGTCGCCGGCGCGCGAGAGCAGCGTGATCACCGGGTCGAGGTTGCTGATGGCGTCGATGTTGCCAGCGCGCATGGCGGCCACGGCGCCGTTGCTGGCGCCGACGCCGACGATGGATACATCGCTGGGCTTCAGCCCGGCCTTGGCCAGCACGAAGTTGGCCATCACGTTGGTGGAGCTGCCCGGCGCGGTGACACCGATCTTCTTGCCCTTCAGGTCGGCCACCGTCTTGTAGCCCGCCATGGTCTTGGTGCTGACGCCGAGCACGATCTGCGGCGCGCGGCCCTGGAGCACGAAGGCGCGCATGGCCTGGCCCTTGAACTGCATGTTCACCGTGTGCTCGAAGGCCCCCGAGACCACGTCGGCGCTGCCGCCCACCACCGCAGCCAGCGCGCGCGAGCCGCCGGCGAAGTCGACCACGCTCAGGTCCAGGCCTTCGTCCTTGAAGAAGCCCTTCTGCTCGGCGATGGTCAGCGGCAGGTAGTACAGCAGGTTCTTGCCGCCCACCGCGATCGTGACCTTGGCCTTCTCCAGCGCCTGCGCGCGCACCAGGGCCGGCGCGGCCAGCGCACCCGCGGCGGCCAAGCCGCCCAGCATGAGTTCCCGACGTTGCATGTGTTTGTCTCCATCCGGTTTTGGGGGAGCCGGGATCGTAGCGCGGCTACGATGGCCAACATGGACGCTGCACCTTCCGACCGACTCCTGCTCGTCACCGGCGGCAGCCGGGGCATCGGCGCCGCCGTGGCACGCCAGGCCGCTGCGGCGGGCTGGCACCTGGCCGTGAACTACACGCGCGACGCCGCGGCCGCCGAGGCCGTGTGTGCCGACGTGCGCGCCGCCGGCCGCCAGGCCTGGGCGGTGCAGGCCGACGTGGCCGACGAGGGCCAGGTGGCCGCGATGTTCGCCCGCCTGGACGCCGAGGCGCCGCCACTGGCCGGCCTGGTGAACAACGCCGGCGTCGTGGACCGTGCGCAGCGCCTGGACGAGATGGACCTGGCGCGCTGGCAGCGCATCTTCGGCATCAACGTCATCGGCACGCTGCTGTGCACACGGGCGGCGGTGCGGCGGATGTCCAGCCGCCACGGCGGCCACGGGGGCAGCATCGTCAACCTGTCCTCGGTGGCGGCGCGCCTGGGCGCCCCCGGCTGGTACGTCGACTACGCGGCCAGCAAGGGCGCCATCGACACCCTCACCGTCGGCCTGTCGCGTGAACTGGCGGCCGAGGGTGTGCGTGTCAACGCCGTGCGGCCCGGCATCATCGACACCGAGATCCACGCCTCCGGCGGCCAGCCGGATCGCGCGCGCGACCTGGCGCCCACGATCCCGATGCAGCGCGCGGGCACGGCCGACGAGGTGGCCGCGTCCATCGTCTGGCTGCTGTCCGACGCGGCCAGCTACACCACAGGGGCCCTGCTGGACGTGACCGGCGGCCGCTGAACCCAGACGAAACACGGTCCCTGCGGACTGATACTCGCCGGGCGAAGCGGCCCGTCCTGCCAGCCGGGCCGGGGGAGCATGCGACGGCCGTCTCGTCAGCCACCGGCCTTCTGCCCGGCATAGAGCGCCAGCCGGTCCAGCCAGTCGGCCAGCGCCTGCCGTTCCGCGCCCGCCGCCTTCGCCACCCGGCCGCGCAGCGCGTACTCGGCGTTGTCGCGCACCGAGGCCCAGTTCTTCGGCGCGGCGGCACGGCTGTGCAGGTCTTCCGCCCGCGCCAGCAGGCCGCCGATCAGCGCGTGCAGCGTGCCGGCGCCCGCGGCCTCGAAGGCGTCGAGCTCGATCAGCGTCACCACGCTCCAGAAGTCCGGTTCGGCCAGCACCTTGGCCTGCGCGCTGTCGCGGGCGCGCGCCACCAGGCCCGGCTCGAAGCCGGGGAAGCTGGGCTCGGGGTGCATCGCCAGCGCATAGGCCATGCGGTTGATCACCGGGTAGAAGAGCTCGGGCGCGTCCTGCGCCAGCGCCATGGCCTCGGCACGGCCGTAGGCGGCGTCGGACCGCGCCCGCGCATCGGCCGCACCGCGGGCGTCGCTGCCCAGCAGCAGCATGCTCAGGCGTTTCCAGGCCGAGCCCACCAGGTTGTGCCGCTCCACCGTGGGCTGCAGCGCGGTCAGCGCCTCCAACTGCTGCACGGCCGTCTGCACCTCGCGCCGGCAACTCGCCCAGGCGTGGCTCTTCGGCGCGTGTTCGCGCGCCTGCGTCTCGGCCAGGCGCGCGCGCAGGTTCAGCCACTGCTCGTGCGCCTTCATCGACGCGCTGGCATCCGCCGCGGCGGTGGCGCGCCCGTACCAGTCCACCGCGGGCGCCATCGCGCCGGCCTTGGCGTAGGCCACACCGAAGGCCTCGGCGATGGCGCCCATGCCACCCCACAGGGTGCCGAAGCGCGCCTCCAAGTGGCGGATGTGCTCGAGCTGGCGCTTCAGCGGCCGGCCCTGGAACTCCGACTCCACCGCCAGCTTCTCCAGCGCCAGTGCCAGGCCCAGCGGCGACGACAGGCTGGCGTACTCGTCGACGACCGGGTCGCGGGCCTGCGCGTCGCCCACGCCGCGGCGGAAGACCCAGTCCGGGTCGCCGTAGCACTGGTAGGCGGCCCAGGTGTTGTTGCCATTCCCGCCCTGTGTCGGGTCGGCCTGGCGCCAGGCGGCCTCGCGCGCCTCGGCCACGGCGTCGATGAAGGTCCGGCCCGACAGCAGTGTGCGGTAGAAGCGCCCGGCGAAGGCCGCCGCGGCATCGTCGTCCACCGCCCAGCCGGCGGCCACCACGCAGCGCACACCGGCCTCGATCAGCGCCTCGGCCACGCTGGCGGCAAAGTTCGGCCGGTCCAGCGATTGGCGCCCGGGTTCCTCGGGCGCGATCTTCGCCAGGTGGCAGCAGTTGACGAACACCAGCTCCGGCACGTCGCGCATCTGCTCGATCTCGCGCGGGCCGAGGAAGCTCTTGTCGGACATCACGAGCCCGCCCGGGCCACCCTCGCCATCGGTGGTCTCGCCGTGGCCGGCGATGTGCACGATGCGCCAGGGCCGTTCGAACAGCGCGTTGAGGATGGCCACGGCCTCCGCCTCCGCCACCAGCTTCACGCGCTCGGCGCCCACGCCCTGCAGGCCGCCGAGCGCCGTGGCCACGGCGCGCGCTTCCTGCAGCGCGCCGGGCAGCGGCGCGTACCGCGCGTCGTTCAACTTGGGTTCGCCGACCACCAGCACCTGCTCGTCGGCGCCGGCGTCTCGCACCTGGCTGCGGAAGCGTGCCGTCTGCAGCTTGCGCAGCAGCCGCGTGCGCACGGCCCAGGGCCGTGGGTCGCCGCCGCTGCGGCGCTCCGGCGGGGAATCGAGCAGTTCCCAGGGCACGCGGGCGGTGCGCGTGTCGAGTTCCAGCACCATGCGCTCGGTGCCGCCGAGGTAGGCCTCCATGTCCCGCGGGATCAGCAGCTGGAACAGCGTGCGGCCGAGCTGGGTGTCGTCGTTGGTGTCGTCGGCGGCGCGGCGCACGATCTGTTCCACCAGCGTGGCCTGGGTGGCCACGCTGCGCAGCTCGCTGCGCGCGCGCCGGGTGTCGAGCCGGAAGGCGATCTGGTCCGGCGCGCCGGCCGGCGACAGCGCGGTGATCAGGTCGTAGTCGGCGCCGCGGTAGGCGGTGTCGATCTGGCGGCGCAGCGGCCCGGTGCCGCTGACGATGACCGGGCCGATGACGAAGTGGCCCGGCGCCGCGGTGGCCTGCACCTGCAACGCGCGCCAGGCGTCCGATGCCCGTTCCAGGTACAGCTCCACCAGGGTCAGCCGCGTGGGCAGCGGCCACAGCTGTGCGGTGTCGGGCCGGCCCGCGGCGTCGGCCGTGGCCTGGCGCGTGGCATTGCCGCGGCGCACGATCTCGGCCGCGTCGCGCACGCCGGTGGCGATGGCGGCGGCCGATTCGCCCGGGCCCATGCCGGCGCCGCCGCTGCCCATCAGCGTGGCGGCCAGCTCCACCGCCGAGGCGGCCTCGCCCTGCTCGGCCAGCCGCTGCAGCCAGGCCAGCGCCGCCTGGCGCACGGCGAAGGCCAGGTCCTTCTGCGTGAGTGCCCCCTCGTCGCCCAGCCCGATGACGATGGCCGCACGCGGCCGCGGCGCACGCCAGGGGTCGTCGGGCGCTCCGCCGTTGACGAAGATCTGGTGTTCGCCGATGCCCTGCGGGTAGAGCCCGGCCTCCAGCGACGCGGTGAGCGCGCCGCCGAGCCGGCGGTCGATCACGCCCTCGGTGCCGGTGACCTTGGTGGCGTGGTAGTGGCCGAGCATCAGGGGCTGACCGATGAAGGTGAGGTCGCCGTTGCACACCTCCACCTGCAGTGCCGCGCCGCGCTCGGCGGTCTGGGCTGGCGTGCCGTCGGCCTCCAGGCCGGGCGCCGACAGCAGTGCCTTCATGCTGTCCATCGGCCGTGCGGCGCCGAGCTGGCGGCCGCGGGACGGGCGCGAGGTCACGTGCTCCACCGTGGCCGCGCCGTCCTGGGTGCCGCCGGCGGCGCTGCGCACGGCCGCGGCCGCCAGGCGCGGCAGGCGCTCGGTGTCGCCATGCTCCAGCAGTTCGCGGTAGGCCTCGAAGGCCTCGGCGTGGTCGGGCAGGCTGCCGTGCTCCACCTTCAGCGTCCAGGTGCGCACGCCGGGCAGCAGCGCGCTGTGCAGCGGCACGCGGCCGTCGCCGCCATCGACGGCGTTCAGGTACTCCAGGCCTTCGTCGCCCCACTGCCAGCCGTCGGGCGTGTAGCGCGCGTGGCCCACCACCAGCAGCAGGCGGTCGGCGAAGGCCGGCAGCGCCTGCGTGCGCTGTTCGTCCAGGCGCCGGCGCAGCGCCAGCGCGCGGTTGAGCACCGGCTGTTCCGGCACGCCCCAGGTGTAGGGCGACAGCTGGGTGGGATCGTCGGGTGCGATCCAGTTGCGGTGCCACCAGTTCGCGTCGCGCACCTTCTGCAGGTCGCGCCGGGCCATGTCGGCCCAGGTCTCGTGGCGCGCCAGGCGGCCGTCGTCGTCCAGCAGGCCGGCCTGCAGCTGCAGGAAGCCGGGCATGCCGGCCATCACCTCGCGGGCACGCTCGTCGTCGAACATGCCGCCCACGGCGGCCAGCAGGTTGCCGAAGCGGTCGTCGCCGGAGAGCACCTGCATCGGTGCCCACGAACCGCCGTTGGGTGTGCCCAGCATCAGCAGGCGCGCACCGCTGCGCTCCAGCATGCGGTTCCAGGTCTCGGGGCGCTCCAGCTGCACGGTGCGCGCCACCAGCCCGCCCATCGAGTGCGCGATCAGCCGCACCGGCTGGCGCGAGGCCTCGCGCAGCGCGAGTTCGCGGTCGATGGCGTCGGCCAGGCGCCGGGCCTCTTCCTCGATCGGGCGCCGCCAGTCGAAGGCAAACGGGATGACCTCGTGCGTGCGTTCCAGATACTCGGCCAGGTCGTCGTAGAACAGGCCGATCGGGCCGTCCGGGTGCACGCTGGCGCCGGCGTCGGGCCAGGCCAGGCGCTCCAGCCCGCCCAGCAGGCGCAGGCTCAGCCAGATGCGCTTGTCGCCGAGCTTGAGGTGGCTGCCCAGGATGCCGGGCAGCAGGAACACGGCCGGCCGATCGGCCGGCGCCGGCAGGCCCGTGGGCCGCGCGCGGGCGGCGCGCACGCCGCCGGCGTCCTCGCCGGCCCAGGACAGCGGGCCGATGGGGCGGTAACCGGAGGGGCGCTCCTGCGTCAGCCCCTCCACCACCGCACCCACCGTGCGTGCATTGATGAAGTAGTTGAAGTGCGTGACCTTGCCGCCCTGGTCGAGCAGGAACTGCGCGCCGCCATTCAGCCGCGGCGTGCCGCCGTACATCGAACGCGTCTGCACGACGATGTCGTTGTCGGTCCAGTAGAAAGCGTCGGCGAGCAGCGTCTTGACCCAACTGCCCAGGGTGTCGCCCTCCAGGTCTCCGGCCACCACGCGCAGGTCGCCGGGCACCGGCTCGCCGCCGTTGAGCCAGCGCACCAGCGGGCTGTCGGGCATCATGGCCGCCAGGCCGGGCAGCTTGCCCGGGTCCTCGCGGCGGCGTGCCACCTCGGACAGGAAGTCCAGCAGCGCCGGTGCGACCGGGATGCCCGCCAGCTGCAGGCCCCAGCGCAGCACCGAGAGATACGCGTCCAGCCGCCGCGACGCCAGCAGCGTGCCGCGCGTCGGGCAGGCCACGCGCACGATGCGCTCCACCGTGATGCCCTGCTGCTTCACGCGCGCGGCCAGCTGCTGCAGCGCGGCGCGCTGCGGGGCATACGCGGCGCCGGCAAAGGGCTTCAGGTCGTCGGCCGAGAGCTCGCCGCCGCGGCCGCACACGCGGGCCAGCACCTCGGCCACCAGGCCGCCGCGCGAGTGCGTGGCCAGGTGCAGCCGCGCACCCTTGGGCAGGGCCTGGGCCAGCGTCAGCGCGTTCTCGATCGGGCTGGCGCCCAGCGTGGGGTGGTCCAGCGCGTAGACCTGCTGCCGGTAGTGGCCGAACAGCGCCTGCACCTGGGCCGGGTGCAGGTCCCAGAGCTTGCCGAAGGTGCTGGCGGTGTCGACGAAGGTGCCGTGCAGCAGCACCAGCAGTGGGCCGTCGGCCGGTTCCACGGCCGTCAGCGGGCGGGCTCGGTCCTTCAGCGGCTTCAGCCCCGTCGGGTCCAGCCGGTAGACGCCGGGCACCACCTGCCCGTCGACCTTGGCGACGACGGCCGAGGCGGCGAAGTCCACCGCCTTGTCCTTGGCCAGCCCGGTGAGCACCTCCACCGCCTGCAGCAGCACGTCGCCGAGGAAGCCGCGCGACCGCGCCGGTGCCGTCTGCTCCAGGCTGCGCCAGCGCAGCTGCGTGGGCACGACCACGTCGCCGGTGGCGACCCCGGCGCTGCGCGTGGTCTGCGTGCCCTGGCCGAGCAGCATGTCGCGCGCGGTTTCCGGGTGCAGCACCAGGGCCGGCCCGCCGGCCACGTGCAGCACCACGAGGTCCTCGCCCGGCACGGCCTCCAGCCGCACCGGCTCGACGCCGGCGCGGCGGGCGCCGACGGTGACGCGGGCCTTGACCTGGCCGGGCAGGCCGTCGCTGGCGCGCAGCGGTGCACCGCTGCGCGTGGCGGCCGTCTGGCCGGGGACGAGGAAGGTGATCGGGGCGGTGCTCACGGGAGTGTTCCTTCAGGCTTGGCCCTGCGGCACTGCCCTGCGGGCGCGCGCCCAAGGGCTCACCCGCCGAGCATCGGCGCAAAGTGCGCCTGCGTCCATCGGGAAGCGGCGCGGCTGACCCGAACTAGGGATGCGCGCTCACCCTCTCAGGGCACGAAGACGACCAGCGCGTCCAGCGGCAGCGCGTCGGCCAGGCGCGCGGCGGTGGTCTCGGCGTCGCGCCGCTGTGCCCAGGGGCCCACGCGCACGCGCACCCACTGGCCGTCGTCCTGCAGCGTCAGCTGGTCGGCCAGCCAGGGGGTCTCCTGCTGCAGCAGGCGCTGCAGCTGCTGGGCACCCTCGCGGTCGCGGAACGCCCCCAGCTGCAGCCAATAGCCACTGGAGGCCGTTGCAGCGTCCGGCACGCCACCATCGAACGGGGCCGAGGGTGTCGGGCGCACGCCCGCGCGGATCTCGTCGTGCGTGATGCGCTCCACCTCCACCGGCGCCACGCCGCCGAGCACGCCGAGCTTCAGCGCGGCGGTATAGCTCAGGTCGATGACCCGGCCCGGGTGGAATGGGCCGCGGTCGTTCACCCGCACGATGATCTCGCGCCCGTTGGCCGGGTTTCGCACCCGCGCGTAGCTGGGCAGCGGCATGGTCTTGTGCGCCGCCGTCATCGCGAACATGTCGTAGGTCTCGCCGTTGGACGTCGGGCGGCCGTGGAACTTGCGGCCGTACCAGGAGGCCAGGCCGCGTTCGCGCAACGGGCGGTCCTCGGTCATCGGCACGTAGCGCACGCCGCGGATCTCGTAGGGCTTGTTGGGCCCGCCCACGCGCAGCGGTTCGATCCGCGGCACGGCGTCGGGCGTGCGCTCCAGACCGGGCGGGATCTCGGCCGCCGGGCCGTCGCGGCCGGACCACTCCGCCGGGCCGCGGCTGGCACAGCCGCCGAGCAGCAGCGCCGCCAGCAGGCCCAGCGCCACCACGGCGCGCCGACTGCGGCCTGCCCCGACCATCAGCGCGGCACGCTCCGGCTGGTGTTCATGTGCACCAGCTCCAGCCGTTCCTTGCGCAGCATCCGGCTGCCGGCGTCGCGCTCGAGGATGTCGATGGCCACCGGGTGGCCGAGCTCGGGCGAGTACCAGACCGTGCGCCACCACTTGATGTCGCGCCGTGTGCGCTGAGGCGTGCGCCACTCGCGGACCCAGCCGGAGCCCTCCATCGGCAGCACGTCGAAGGTGCCGGCGCTGGTCGTGAGGCGGGTGGGCTTGCCGACCTCGACCTCGCCCTCCCAGCGCCGTTCGCCCCGACCGTCGCGGTTCTCGAACACCTCGTTGAACGCCACGTCGCGGCTTTCCCCCGCCTTGGGCTTGGCCCACCAGAACTCCTCCACCGGCGTGAACGTGGCGCTGCCCGCGGGGCCGCTGCGGCTGCGCACGCGGCCCTGCGGGTCGAGCGTCTGTGCATCGTCACCTTCCCGCGCGGCCAGGTCGCCGGCGGTCTGCAGGGTTTCGATGACCTGCATCACCAGGCCCACCGACTCGCCCTTCCACTCGTCGATGCGGCGGTAGGTGAAGCTGTCGCCGGCGGCGTAGCCGTAGGGATTCAGGACGGGCGCCGCCGGTGCTGCCGGTGTCCGGGGTCCCGGAGCGGGCGTCGAAGGGGGTGCCGGGGTGGCCGCGGCGGGTGGCGGGGCGGGCTGCGCCGGCGGTGCGGGCGGTGTGGGCGGTGCAGTCTGCCCGGCCGGTGCGGCGGGCGCGGTGGCTTGGGCCGGCCGCGAACCCGCCGGGCTTGCCGGACCCTCCACGGCTTCGCGCTGGTCGCCGAGCGTGGGCGTCTTGCGGCCAGCCGCCGGCGGCGCTGCCTGGCCGGTCGAATCGGCGGAGTCCAGCGCCCGGGCAGCGGCCACCACCGCACTCACCGCCGCGCCCGCCGCCTGGGTGGCCACGGTCTGCGCGGCGGCGACCTTGGCGGCCTCGGCCTGGGCCACGGCGGCCGCGCCGGCCTGGGCCGCGCCCACGGCCGCGGTGGCCAGGGCGGTGCCTGCGGCCACGGCTGGCCCGGCGGCCACCGGTGCCGTCCCAGGGGCCGGAGTCGCGACCTCCGGCGCAGGAGCCTGCGCCGGACGTGCGCTGCGCCGCAGGGCCTCCAGTGCCTGCCCACCGACGACCGCCATGGCCCGCCTGGCCACCGATTCCGGCCACTGCGCGATGGGGATCGTGGGGGCCCCGAGCTCGTCGCGCTCGTCGGTGCGACCACCGAGCCACGGGTTGACCGCCTGGCCGGTGGCGTCCAGCGTCAGCCGGCGCGTCTCCAGCAGCACCTGCGGCCCAGTGCGGCCGGCGGACAGCAGGGCATGCACGAACGCGGTGCCGAAGGGGCT
This sequence comes from Rubrivivax albus, assembly GCF_004016515.1. Classification (GTDB taxonomy): domain Bacteria; phylum Pseudomonadota; class Gammaproteobacteria; order Burkholderiales; family Burkholderiaceae_C; genus Rubrivivax; species Rubrivivax albus. The sequence continues at coordinate 471,916 of NZ_SACT01000003.1, read as the reverse complement.
GCCGGTGGTCTCGCGCGGATCCTGCGGCGGCGGGGAAGGCAGCGCCGGTGGCTGCCAGCGCGGCAGGGTCTGGCCGGGTTGGGCCGACAGCAGGGCCATCACGCCGTCAGGCAGCGTGGGCGTGGCCAGGCCCTGCCAGTCGGCTGGCAGGCGGGGCAGCGGCGTGGCGGCGTCCACCACCAGCAGGCGCAGGCTGGCCGGGGTGATCTGCAGCGCCAGCACCAGTTCGTCCAGCGGCAGCGAGGCCGCCTTCAGCGCAGCCGCGTCCGGCGCCGCGTCGCCCGCAGGCAGGCTGCGGGTGACCAGCCAGGACCGGCCGTCCAGCCGCGCCCCGGCACCCGCGATGTAGATCAGCCCGGCGCCCGCCGGGTCCAGCCGCTGGCGGAACTCGGCCAGGCTGCGGCGCAGGTCGTCGGCGCTCAGGTCGGGCCGCGCCATCACCAGGTAGCCGTTGCGACGCAGCGACTCGGCCACCGCGGCGGCGTCGCGGCGCACGGCCGGCAGGTCGACGTCTCCGACCTTGCTCAGCCCCACCACCAGCGCCAGGCGCTGACGTCCGAGGCCGAGCAGCTGGGTCGCGGCCTTGACCTCCGGTGCGACGGGAAGCACGGCCTGTGCCCAGGTCGTGCGGGTTGTTGCCAGCAGTGCCCCGGTGGCCCAGAGGATGACCAGCAGACGGCGCGACGGGGCGGGCCGTGACCGGCGTTTAGGAGGGGCAGGCTGCATGGCGACTGGGGTGAACGTGTCCGGATGTTAGCGACGCCACCGGCTGATCCCCACAGGGTGGGCCCGCAGCGACCTGCCAGATGGGCGCGCGGCAGGGCCGGTCTCGCGCACGGTGGTGGGGCGGTTGGGTGGGTCTGGGTGGGGCATTTCCCCCACGTGCCGGGGCCCGGGCAAGGCGTAGGCCTCAGGAGAGGTCCGCAAGTCATTGAAATTGAAGGGATTCTGGTAAAATGGGAAAATAGTCCCATATATGGCACGACGGATGCATGTCTCTGCCCATCCTGACCTGGAGAGACCCATGACCTCACTGCCCGACATCAGCCTGCTCGCCCCCGCACGCACGCAGACCTTGAAGATGCCCTTCGTCACGCGCCGTGTGCCGCGCAGCGCCATGGCCACGCTGGTCGGCGGCGACCGGGCACCCCGGCCCGGCGACCTGGTGCTCGTGCGCGTCGAGCGCCTGGGCCAGCATCGCCATCTGGAACTGGTGAGCGGGCGGCGGGCCCGCCTGTTCCCGGGCGACGAGGTCGTGCTTGCCTACGGCCACCGCTACGCACCGGACCAGTTCGAGGCCGAGGTGCCGGCGGACCTCGCGCCCTGTCACATGGTGGCTGCCGGCGGCATTGCGTCGTGCATGCTGTCGCGCCATGGCCGGGTTCGCGCCGCCACCCAGGTGCAGCCGCTGGGCCTGATCGGCGACCGCCATGGTCGGGTCATCAATCTGGCCGACCACGCGCTGCCAGTGCCGCCCGCGGTGCGTCGGCGGCCGTTCACGGTGGCCGTGCTGGGCACGTCGATGAACGCCGGCAAGACGGAGACGGTGAGCCACCTGGTGCGCGGGCTGGCCGCGGCCGGCCTGCGCGTGGGGGCCGCCAAGGTCACCGGCACCGGCTCCGGCGGCGACGTCTGGAGCATGACCGATGCCGGCGCACGCAGCGTGCTCGACTTCACCGACGCGGGCATGGCGTCCACGTACCTGGCCGACGAGGCGCAGCTGGTGGCGGCCATGCAGCGCCTGCTCGACACGCTGGCGGCGCAAGGCCACGAGGCTGTCGTGTTCGAGGTGGCCGACGGCCTGTTCCAGCGCGAGACAGGGATGCTGGCGGCCTCGGCGGCATTCGCCCAGACCGTCGATGCGGTGGTCTTCGCCGCGGGTGATGCGATGGGCAGCGCCATGGGCATCGCCCGGCTGCGCGAGCTCGGCTTGCCGGTGCGTGCGGCCAGCGGCCTGGTGACGGCTTCGCCGTTGGCCGCGCGCGAGGCCGCCGCGGCGACCCGGTTGCCGGTGCTGGACCTGGACGCGCTGAGCAGCGCCGGCGTGGCCGAGGTGCTGGGTCGGCCGTCTGAACAGCGCCTGGTCGGGGCCGCAGGATGAACGGCGCCCTGCCCGACGCCTTCGACGGCCCAGGGCGGCGCGCGCTGGCCGCGCTGGTGGCCAACGGGCTGGCCCAGGCCGCCTGCGTGGTGGCCGGCGCGCTGGCCGTGCGCACCGTGTTCCAGGGGCTGGGCACGGTGGGCGCAGCGGGCCCTGCGCTCTGGGCGATCCTGCTGGTGCTCGCCGGCAGCGGCGCCGCCCTGGCCGGCTTGCGCTGGCTGGAGCGGGTGCAGGCCGAACGGCTGGGGCAGACCTACGCCGCGCGCGTGCGGCTGCTCCTGTTCGACGCCCTGGCGCGGCAGCCGCAGCGCGTGGCGGCACGTGCGCACGGCGCGCTGCTGATGCGGGTGGCCGGCGATTCGGCGGCACTGCGCCGGTGGCTGGCCCGGGGTGTGCCGCGCCTGATCGTCGGCGGGCTGGCTGGCGGCCTGGCGCTGGCCGTGCTGCTGAGGTGGCTGGCCCCGGTGGGCGGCGTGGCCCTGGCCGCCTACGCGCTGACCGCCGTAGCCTTGGCCACTGCGGCGCGCCGGACCACGCCCGCGGTGCGCGCGGCGCGACGGCGCCAGGCGGCGCTGGCCGCCGAACTGGGCGACCGGCTGGGCGCGCTGGCCACCGTCCACCTGTTCGGTCAGGCCGGTCGTGAGCGCCGCCGGCTCGACCGCCGCCAGCGGGCCGTGGTCCAGGCCATGGTGGCGCAGCGGCGTGCCCTGGCCGGGCTGGCTGCCCTCTCGCAGGCCGGCGCGGCGGTGGCGGCGGCCCTGGCCCTGGGGGCCGGTGCGTGGTGGGTGCAGCAGGGAGGCGCCACCGTGGCCGACCTGGCCGGCGCGGTGGCCCTGCTGGCCCTGGCCGGGCCTTCGGTGGCCGGCCTGGGCCGGGTGGCGGCCGACCACGAGGCGGCGCGCGTGGCGCGCGAGCGCCTCGGCGCCCTGCTCACGGGCATGTCGTCGGCGCCCGCCATAGCGGCCGGACCCGCCACCCACGCCGAGCCGCACGGGTCCGGCCCGGCCGCCGGGCAGGAGCGGCAGGTGACCCGGCCCGGCGGCGCCATCGCGGTCGCCCTGCGCGCCGTGACGCTGCGCGGCGTCGTCGACGACGTGACCGCCAGTGTGCCGCCGGGCGGGCGCGTGGCCATCGTGGGGGCCAACGGCGCCGGCAAGTCCAGCCTGCTGGCGCTGGCCTGCGGCCTGGTGGCACCGGACAGCGGCGACCTGACGCTCGACGGCATGCCCATCGCTGCGCTGTCTCCGGCAGACCTGCGCCGCCGGGTCGGCGTGGTCTCGCCCGAGGTGCCACTGCTGCGCGGCACGCTCGGCCGCAACCTGTCCTACGCGCGCCCTCGGGCCAGCGTCGGCCGGCGTGAACGCGTGGCGGCGCTGTGCGGCGTGGACGAACTGCTGCAGCAACTGCCGCAGGGCGAGGCCACGCGGCTGGCCGGTGGCGCGCGCAACCTGTCCTGGGGCCAGCGCCAGCGCATTGCCTGGGCGCGGGCCCTGCTCAGCGGGCCCGGTCTGCTGCTGCTGGACGAACCCGACGCGCACCTGGATGCCGCCTCGGCAGGCCACCTCGACCGCATCCTGCAGCGCTTTCCGGGCACGGTGCTGATGGTCACGCACGATCTGCAGCGCCTGCGCATGGCCGACGAGGTGTGGCATCTCGAGGCCGGCCGCCTGGTCGAGCGCGGCACGCCGGCCGACCTGCTGGCCGGCGCCACCCGCACGCGGACACTGTTCGCACGCCAGCTGCGCCGCGTGTCATGAACCTGCCCATGACTGAAGCCGTGAGCCCGGTGGCGAATCCTGGCCGGCGGCGACTGGTGGCGGGGCTGGCCGGTGCCGCCGTCGTGGGCGCCCCTGGCCCGCAGGGCGCCCATGCCCGGCCGTGGCCAGACGGCGCGGGCGGGCAGGCCACGGCGGGCGATGCCGGGTTCGCCTGGCACTGGCACGTGCCGGCGCAGGCCGGACCTGGCGCGCCCATCCTCGTCAGCGTGCACGGGATCTCGCGCAACGCGCAGGAACACCTGGCCATGTTCCGCCCGTTGGCCGACGCCGCCGGTGTCGTGCTCCTGGTCCCGGTGTTTCCGCAGGCGGGATTCCCGCACTACCAGCGGATGCAGGCCGGTGCCGACGGGCGTCGTCCCGACAGGCTGCTGCTCGACGCGGTGCGCGATGTCGCGGCCCGCACCGGTGCCGACCGTCGTCGGCTGCATCTGTTCGGCTACTCGGGCGGTGCCCAGTTCGTGCACCGCTTCGTGATGCGTCACCCCGGGCGCGTACGCAGTTACGCGCTGGGCGCTGCCGGCTGGTACACGCTGCCCGACCCGGCGCTGCGCTATCCCCACGGCCTGGCCTACAGCCGGCGCTGGCGAAACGGGGGCTTCGACCTCGCGGCGCTGCTGGCCGTGCCTGGCCTGGTCATGGCCGGCGAACGCGAGCGTGCCGACAGCAGTGCGCTGCGCACGACAGGGCGCGCCGTGACGGCCCAGGGCGAAGACCGACGCGCACGGGCGCGTTGCTGGGTCAGTGCCATGCAGGGTGCGGCACAGATCCTGGGGCTGCCCTCACCGGTGGTCTACCGCGAACTGCCGCGCGCCGGACACTCGTTCAGGCGCAGCATGTCGCGCGGGGGGATGGGGGAGATGGTGCTGGGCCACGTGGCCGCCTCTGAAGCGCGGCGTGGTCAGCTGGCGCGACCGGCAGGAATCGAACCTGCGCCACAGCCTTCGGAGGGCTGGATGATATCCACTTCACCACGGTCGCCAGAGCTCGGATTCTAGCCGCCTGCGGCGCCTGGCGCGCCGGCGCCGACGACGCCACGGCGGAACTGCAGGGCCTCGGCCACGTGGGGCAGTTCCACCGCCTTGCTGCCGGCGAGGTCAGCCACGGTGCGCGCCACGCGCAGCGTGCGGTGCAAGCCGCGGCCGGACCAGCCCAGGCGCTCCGCGGCCTGGCGCAGGAAGTTGGTGGCGGCCGCCGTGGCCATCGCCTGCGCTTCCACCGCACCGGCTTCGAGCGCCGCGTTGGCGCAGCCCTGGCGCTGCAGCGCCAGCCCCCGTGCCGCGGCCACCCGGGCGGCCACGTCGGCGCTGGATTCGCCATCAGGCTGGCCCAGCAGGTCGGCAGGCTTCACGGCCGGCACCTCCACCTGCAGGTCGATGCGGTCCAGCAGCGGGCCGGAGAGGCGCGCCTGGTAGCGCGACACCGCCTCGGGCGTGCAACGGCAGGCGCGACCGGTGGCGGCATACGCGCCCAGCCAGCCGCAGGGGCAGGGGTTCATCGCCGCCACCAACTGGAAGCGGGCGGGGAAGCTGGCCTGGCGCGCCGCGCGTGAAATGGTGATGCGGCCGTTTTCCAGCGGCTCGCGCAGCGCCTCCAGCGCGCTGCGGGGGTATTCCGGCAGTTCGTCGAGGAAGAGCACGCCGCCGTGGGCGAGCGAGATCTCGCCCGGCCGCGGCGGCGTGCCGCCGCCCACCAGGGCCACGGCACTGGCGGAATGGTGCGGGGCGCGGAACGGGCGCTCCCCGAAGACTGGGCCTGCACTGTCACTGCCGCCACGGGCCAGGCCCAGCAGGGCCGCACTCTCCAGGGCTTCCTCGTCATCCATGGCAGGCAGCAGGCCGGGCAGGCGCACGGCCAGCATCGACTTGCCGCTGCCCGGCGGCCCGGCCAGCAGCAGGCCGTGGCCACCGGCGGCGGCCACCTCCAGCGCGCGCTTGGCGCTGGCCTGGCCCTTCACGTCGCGCAGGTCGGGCAACGATGCCCGGGGGCCGCCTGCCGTAGCCTGTGCCGTGGGCAGCGCGACGGCCGCGTCACCCGGCTGCAGGCTGGCCACCACGTCCAGCAGATGGCGGGCGGCCTGCACCGCCACGCCGGGCACGCGGGCCGCCTCGGCGGCGCTGTCGGCCGGCAGCACCAGCGTGCCGCCGCCACTGCGCCGCAGGCCCAGGGCCAGGGCCACCGCGCCACGCACGGGGCGCAGGTCGCCGGCCAGGCCCAGTTCGCCGGCGAACTCGGCGGCGGCCAGGCGTGTGGCATCCAGTCGGCCGTCGGCGGCCAGGATGCCCAGCGCGATCGGTAGGTCGAAGCGGCCGGATTCCTTCGGCAGGTCCGCCGGCGCCAGGCTCACGGTGATGCGCTTGTTGTGGGGGAAGCCGAATCCGCTCTGCTGCAGCGCGGCGCGCACGCGCTCGCGCGATTCCTTGACCTCGGTCTCGGCCAGGCCCACCAGCGTGAATCCCGGCAGGCCGGGGGCGAGCTGAACCTCCACCTGCACCGGCGGGGCCTGAAGCCCGTCGAGCGCGCGGCTGTGCACCACGGCCAAGGTCATCGGCGGATCCTCCCTGTCATGTGTGCGCGATCGTGCCACGGGCCGTGTCCGCCCCGCCAAGGGCGCCCTTGTCGGCCGCTGGCAGGGCGTCCCGGCCAGGCACTGGCGTGGATGCACGGCCAGGAGGCCACGATGCGCACGTCGACGGTGCAGATTGTCGGTGCGCACCAGCAAAGTGCACCAATGTGGCGCGCTGCGCACCGCTGGGGCGTGCGGCTGGACCAAGCCCGTGCGTGCGAAGGTGGCATGGAAGCTGCAGAACGCGCTCCGGCAGTTTTCACCATCCTCACCCGTTTGGAGCGTTCATGAAGAAGACCCTGATCACCCTCGCCGCCGCGGCTGCTGCCGTCCTTGCCCCCAGCCTGGCGATGGCCGAGGTGTCGGCCAACGTGGCCGTGACGAGCAAGTACAAGTTCCGTGGCCAGGACCAGAGCGATGCCAGCAAGGCTGTGCTGCCCGCGATCCAGGGCGGTTTCGACTGGTCCGAGGGCGGCTTCTACCTCGGCAACTGGAACTCCAGCGTCGGCTTCCTCGGCGGCACCGAGATGGACTTCTACGGCGGCTACTCCGGCGAAGCCGCCGGCCTGAGCTACGACGTCGGCGTCCTCTACTACTACTACCCGGGCCCGGACAGCAGCGGCAACACCACCGAGCTTTACGGCAGCGTGGGCTGGGGCCCAGTGACGGCCAAGTACTCGCGCGTCGTGTCGAGCAAGTGGTTCGGCGTGCCGGGTGGCAAGGGCACCGGCTACTTCGAGGTCAACGCCGAGATGGAAGTGGCCAGCGGCATCACGCTGGTCGGCCACGTGGGTGCCACGCAGTTCGCCAGCGGCGCCAAGGACAACGGCGCGGTGAACTACAGCGACTACAAGCTGGGCGTCGGCTTCGACCTCGGCTCGGGCTTCTCGCTCGAGGGCGCCTACGTCGGCGCGACCAAGAAGTCCGACTGGGGCGACATCAACAAGAGCCGCCTGCTGCTCACGCTGAGCAAGTCGCTCTGATCCCGTCCACCGGAACAAGGAGAGAGCCATGAAGATGGTGACCGCGATCGTCAAGCCGTTCAAGCTCGACGAAGTGCGCGAGGCCCTCAGCGCCATCGGCGTGCAGGGCATCACGGTGACCGAAGTGAAGGGCTTCGGTCGTCAGAAGGGCCACACCGAGCTGTACCGCGGTGCGGAGTACGTCGTCGACTTCCTGCCCAAGGTGAAGATCGAGGCGGCCGTGGACGACGCCATCGTCGACCGCGTCGTCGAGGCCATCGAAGGTGCCGCGCGCACCGGCAAGATCGGTGACGGCAAGATCTTCGTCGCCGCCCTGGAGCAGGTGCTGCGCATCCGCACTGGCGAAACCGGCAAGGACGCGCTCTGACGCGGCCGCCCCACAAGAGAAGACAACCATGCGAAAGATCCTCCTGATGCTGGCCCTCGCCGTCTCGGCGCTTGGCCTGTCCACGGGCGCGTTCGCCCAGGAAGCGGCCTCGGCCGCGGAAGCGATGACCACCGCGGCTCCGGCTGCCGAAGCCGCGGCGCCGGCCGCCGAGGCGGCGGCACCGGCACCGATGGTGCACAAGGGCGACGTGGCCTGGATGATGACGGCCACGCTGCTCGTCATCTTCATGGCCGTGCCCGGCCTGGCGCTGTTCTACGGCGGCCTGGTGCGCAGCAAGAACATGCTGTCGGTGCTGATGCAGGTGCTCGTGGTGTTCTCGCTGATCGGCGTGCTGTGGGCCGTCTACGGCTACAGCCTCGCCTTCGGCGGCGAGGGCCTGATCATCGCGGGGCTGGACAAGCTGTTCCTGTCCGGCGTGACGGTGGACAGCCTGGCCGACACCTTCAGCGACGACGTGAAGCTGCCCGAGTACGTGTTCATCGCGTTCCAGGCCACCTTCGCGGGCATCACCTGCGCGCTGATCGTCGGCAGCTTCGCCGAGCGCATCAAGTTCAGCGCCGTGCTGCTGTTCTCGGTGATCTGGTTCACCTTCTGCTACCTGCCGATCGCGCACATGGTCTGGGGCACCGGCGGCTACCTGCTCGACAAGGGCGCGCTGGACTTCGCCGGCGGCACCGTGGTGCACATCAACGCCGGTGTGGCCGGCCTGGTGGGCGCCTACGTGCTGGGCAAGCGCGTGGGCTACGGCAAGGAGAACATGTCGCCGCACAGCCTGGTGCTGACGATGGTGGGCGCCTGCATGCTGTGGGTGGGCTGGTTCGGCTTCAACGCCGGCTCCAACCTGGAAGCCACGGGTGGTGCCGCGCTGGCCTTCATCAACACGCTGTTCGCCACCGCCGCCGCCGTGCTGGCCTGGTGCGTGGGCGAGGCGCTGATGAAGGGCAAGGCCTCGATGCTGGGCGCTGCGTCCGGCGCCGTCGCCGGCCTGGTCGCCATCACCCCGGCCTGCGGTTCGGTGGGCCCGATGGGCGGCATCGTGATCGGCGCGCTGGCGGGCTTCGTCTGCCTGTGGGGCGTCAACGGCCTCAAGCGCATGCTCGGTGCCGACGACTCGCTGGACGTGTTCGGCGTGCACGGCGTGGGCGGCATCCTCGGCGCCATCCTGACCGGCGTGTTCACCGCGCCCGGCCTGGGCGGCACCGGTGGCGACGACTTCTCCATCGGCAGCCAGGTCCTGCTGCAGGCCGAGGGCGTGATCATCACCATCGTCTGGTCGGCGGTCGTGGCCTTCATCGCCTACAAGATCACCGACATGGTGGTGGGCCTGCGCGTGACGGAAGAAGCCGAGCGCGAGGGCCTGGACATCACCTCGCACGGCGAGACCGCGTACCACAACTGATCGCGGCCTCCCGCGTGATCCAAGGCCGCCTTAGGGCGGCCTTTTTCATGGCCGGCGGAAGATGACGAAACTGTCATCTCCCCGTTCGGCAAGCGCCGGATGCGGTTTCTACAGTGACGGACATGCCAGGGACGACGCCCGCCCCCGACACCACGAAGCCACTGTCAAGCACTGAAAGGAACCGCACCATGAACGCCAAGCTCACCACCCTGACCGCCCTCGTTGCCGTGGCCGCCGCCTTCGCGTCGCCGGCCTTCGCGCAGGAAGCCTCGCCCGACGGCTTTGCCGCGGTGACCTCTACCGCCTCGCGGGACGCCGTGCGCGCCGATGCCGTGGCCGCCCTGAAGGCCGGCACCATCGAGCGGGGTGAAGCCTCGGTCGAGCGCAGCGTGTTCGTGTCCACCAAGAGCCGCCTGCAGGTGGCGGCCGAAGCCCGCGAGGCGCTGCGCCTGGGCGTCGTCGGCCACGGCGAAGGCCCGGCGCCGCTGGTGACGCCGGCACAGGCCGAATCGATCCGCCTGGCTGGCCTGGAGGCGCTGTCGCACACGGTGGCCGCACGCTGATCGGCCACGGCTGCCCGGTCGACAGGCCGGCCCGCCGAAGTCGCGCCGGGGCGCCCTGCACGGGATGTGCGGGCGCCCCGGCGCGTTCCTGCAACCACGTGCCGCTGGCCGGCCGCCGGGGCCGCCGGACGGACCCTTCGCAGCTCGCTGCCGGGCCCGGCCTCAGCGCCTGTCGACGCGTGCCGGCGCCGGCGCCGTGCCGTCGATGTGCCGGGTCAGGAAGTCGTACGCCAGATCGCCCACCCGCCGGCACACCGGCACGGCCGCGTCGATGGCGGCCTGGAAGTGCACCCCGCCCCAGAGCCGGCTCTGCCCACAGTCGGTCTCGAACTGCGACCACGTGGGAAAGCTCAGCTGCAGGTCTGCCGTTGGTGTGATGCCAGGCTCCACGCGGGAGGAGCCGCGCGCGTAGGGCACCACCCAGCCCAGTGTGTCCGTGCCCAGGTAGCGCCGGCTGGCCTGCGCGTGCGCGGCGCAGAAGCAGGTGGATCCGGACGGGTATTCCGGGTGGTCGGCCACGCCCAGGTAGGCCTGCCACTGCGACGCCGGGATCTCCACCGTGCCACGGCCGGGCCCGCCCCATGCCGTCACCGGGTTGTCGCCGTACAGGTAGCGGATGGCCGAGAACGGCCGCACGGCGTCGTAGCGCGCCTTGTTGCGCCACATCGTGATGCCGCCATCGAACGCGGCCAGGTTGACCAGGAAGTCGTACTGCACGAAACGCTCGACCGACCAGCCCTGCGAGACCGACAGGAACAGGGCCACGAAGCCCAGGCTCTCGATCTTGTTGTTGAACAGCTCGGCCGTCATCTTCTGTGCGTCGGTCAACTGGGCGGACGCCGCCAGCACCGTATCGGCCTGGGCCTTGTAGCGCGCCAGCCCGCCGGGGCCCTTGGGGTTGCTGTCCACCGGTGGCCGCACGACAAAGGGGCGCCGCGGCGGCAGGCTGTAGGGCAGGGTCTGCGCCCACTGCGGCGTGACGAAGCGCTGGTCGGTGAAGATGCCGTTGCCCCGCGAGACGACCGCCGGCTGCCAGCGCGACGGGTCCTTCAGCGCGTCGGCGGTGTTCACCGGCGCGTAGCCGGTGGTGTCGGCGTAGGGCACGCGATTGAACTGGCGGCCGCCGGCATCGCCGAGCTGGTTCATGCCGTCGGCCTCGCGCACGCGCACCACCGCCAGGCCGGCGGCACGACCGATGCCTTCGGGCGTGCTCAGATCGTCGGACTGCAGCGCAGGGTCCAGCCCCACCGACTGCAGCAGCGCAGCCCAGCGGGCCTTCTCGGCCGGGTACAGGCTCTCCAGCACCGGCAAGGCGGCGTAGAAGATGGCGACGTTTCGGTTGCGATCGTCGACCCCTTCATCCGCTGGCCGGCGCGGCAGACGCGAGTACACGCCCACGGCCGTGGCGTGGTAGGGCGCCAGCGCGTCGAACCAGGCATTGGTCAGCAGGGTCGTGGTGCGCAGCACCAGCGGCGCGTCGCTGGGGGCCACGGCGGCGAAGATGCTCGGCACGACGGCCGGGATGATCACGTCGATGGGCGCGTTGCCGGTCTGGAAGTCGAACGTCCGGGCCTGCGCCGGCAGGCTGCACGACCAGGCGGCAACCGCGGCCGCGGCCGCGCCCGCCAGCCGCCGGCCAAGGCGAAACGAGATGGGCGACTTCATGGGTGACTCCCGAAACAAGGGCTCCCGCGGGATGCGGGGCTGCCGGACGAATCTAGGCAGACCAACGCCGCGTTGTCCACCGTGCGAACACCTGGATTTGGCGGCATGGGTTCGCCGTTGGCCCCAGGCCGACGCAGATGACGAAACTGTCATCTCCCCGTTCGGCTGGCGCCGGATGCGGTTTCTACAGTGACGGACATGCCAGGGACGACGCCCGCCCCCGACACCACAAAGCCACTGTCAAGCACTGAAAGGAACCGCACCATGAACGCCAAGCTCACCACCCTGACCGCCCTCGTTGCCGTGGCCGCCGCCTTCGCGTCGCCGGCCTTCGCGCAGGAAGCCACGCCCGACGGCTTTGCCGCCGTGACCTCCACCGCCTCCCGCGACGCCGTGCGCGCCGAGGCCGTGGCCGCGCTGAAGGCCGGCACCATCGAGCGTGGCGAAGCGTCGGTCGATCATGGCGTCTTCGTCTCCGTCAAGACCCGCGCCCAGGTCGCGGCCGAAGCCCGCGAGGCGCTGCGCCTGGGCGTGGTCGGCCACGGCGAAGGCCCGGCACCGCTGGTGATGCCGGCGCAGGCCGAGTCGATCCGCCTGGCGGGCCTGGAGGCGCTGTCGCACACGGTGGCCGCGCGCTGATCGGCCACGACTGCCAGGTCGACAGGCCGGCCCGCCGATGTCGCGCCGGGGCGCCCTGCACGGGATGTGCGGGCGCCCTGGCGCGTTCCTACAATCGCCTTCCCCTGCACCGCCGCTGCCCGCCATGGTCCCCCACCTCATCACCGCGTTGACCGGCCCCATCAACGAACTCGAGCAGCGCATCCTCGAGTCGATGCCGGCCATCGAACGCTGGTTCCGGCTGGAATGGATGGAGCACACGCCGCCGTTCTACTGCTCGGTGGACCTGCGCAACGCCGGCTTCAAGCTGGCACCGGTGGACACCAACCTGTTCCCCGGCGGTTTCAACAACCTCACGCCCGAGATGCTGCCGCTGGCGGTGCAGGCGGCGATGGCGGCGATCGAGAAGATCTGCCCCGAGGCGAAGAACCTGCTGCTGATCCCCGAGAAGCACACGCGCAACACGTTCTACCTGACCAACGTGCAGCGCCTGATGCAGATCTTCACGCTGGCCGGCCTGAACGTGCGCCTGGGTGCGCTGGACCCGGAGGTGACGGCGCCGACGCAGCTGCCGCTGCCCGACGGCAGCGAGCTGACGCTGGAGCCGCTGCTGCGCACCCGCGGCCGCCTGGGGCTCAAGGACTTCGATCCCTGCACCATCCTGCTCAACAACGACCTGTCGGCCGGCACGCCCGAGGTGCTGCAGAACCTGCACGAGCAATACCTGCTGCCGCCGCTGCACGCCGGCTGGACGGTGCGCCGCAAGAGCCTGCACTTCAAGAGCTACGAGGAGGTGGCCAAGAAGTTCGCCAAGCTGCTGGGCATGGACCCGTGGCTGATCAATCCGATGTACGCCCAGTGCGGCCAGGTCAGCTTCTCCGAGCCCGGCGGGCTGGAATGCGTGCAGGGCAACGTCGACGCGCTGCTGACGAAGATCCGCCGCAAGTACAAGGAATACGGCATCAACGAGAAGCCCTTCGTCGTCGTCAAGGCCGACAACGGCACCTACGGCATGGGCATCATGACCGTGCGCGACCCGAAGGAGCTCGAGGACATCAACCGCCGCACGCGCAACAAGATGAGCGTGGTCAAGGACGGCCAGGCGGTCACCGAGGTCATCATCCAGGAAGGCGTGGTCACGCACGAGCAGGTCAATGCGGCCGTGGCCGAGCCGGTGGTCTACATGATCGACCGCTACGTGGTCGGCGGCTTCTACCGCGTGCACGCCGAGCGCGGGGTGGACGAGAACCTCAACTCGCCCGGGGCCGGCTTCGTGCCGCTGGCCTTCGAGCCCAGCCCGCAGCTGCCGCGCCCGGGCGAGAAGCCCGGCGCCAGCGCGCCCAACCGCTTCTACATGTACGGCGTCATCGGCCGCCTGGCCATGCTGGCCGCGGCCTACGAACTGGAAGCCACGGACCCGAACGCCGAAATCTACGAATGAGCCCGTTGCCGCACGGCGGCGCGGGCTGAGGCCCGCTTTGAGGTGGATCAATTTGCCTCCGGCGTTGCCCTTGAAACACTCAGTCACGGGGTTCTGGTACCCTGCCCCGTAGGGAATATTTCGCTTCGAGTGGTGCACGCAGGGCTGGGAGGGCCAGGCCGCGATGCAGCACCGGAAACGGAGCGAACCCATGTGGAGCAAGAAGGGTGTGGCCGTCGCGGCGGCCCTGGTGTTGTCGGGCACCGGGCTGCAGGCGGCCCCGGTGATCACGGGCTGGAACACCGACAACGTGGCCGTGAGCACGGCCATCAACGGCGTGGCCGGCGAGAGCGTCATCTACGACCGCGCGCCGGGTGAAGCCGGTGCCCGCAGCAGTGGCAAGGTGGTCTTCGACGGCAGCGAGTCGGACACGCCGGGGCTGAAGATCGTCAACGATGCGGCGCCCGGCGTACCGCCGTCCAATGGCGACGTCTACAACTGCGTGATGGCCAACTCGCCGGCCAGTTGCAACAGCGCGAAGCAGAGCGGCAAGCGCCTGAAGTTCCAGCGCACCGGCCATGAGGCCACCGACCTCGTGTTCAACCTGAACCCGGACGGCACCTTCTCGACCGCCGGCAACGACGGCCTCTACAAGTTCTTCACTGCCTTCGGCAACGCGACCGACGGCCGCCTGGGCAGCTTCCAGGTCAGCCTGGGCACCGGTGTCGGCACGGGGTTCGTCGGTTCGGGCATCGGGGATGGCCTGAGCTTCAAGCAGAGCTTCGATGGCCGCGAGCCCAACAACAGCCAGTTCAGCGCGCTGTTCGCCAACGGGCTGTTCGGCGACATCGACGACGTGCACACGATCACCGGCTACTTCTCGCAGGCCCGCGCCGGCTTCGACATGGCCTTCACCGGCGAGGACCGTTTCGTGTCGACCGGCCTGTTCGGCGACTACGCGTCGCTGTTCGGCCCCATGCTGTCGTACGGCGAGCTGCCGCTGGGCTTCTTCTACGACAGCGACGGCAATGCCGACACCGACGACGTGCTGGTGGCCCACCAGCTGGCCGACGGCAGCTGGGTGCAGAACCGCGAGATCCTGGGCGATGGTTCGGTGGCCACGCTGGCCTATGGCCACGACGGCATCGCCTACGACAGCCTGGACGCGCTGCTGATCGCGCTGTCCGCCGGTGGGCTGCAGAGCTGCGCCGACGTCGGGGCGGGTACGGCCTGCCTGGCCGGCGCCGACAGCATCGACGACCTGGCCAAGTTCAACCTGACCTTCTTCGTCGACCCCACCGGCTTCGACGGTGACCAGTTCACGCTGCGCATCGAGTCTTCCGCGGTGCCGGAGCCGGGCAGCCTGGCGCTGGCCGCACTGGCTCTGGGCGTGGCCGGCACGCTGCGTCGCCGCCGCGGCTGAGTCGCGGATCGCCGGCCCTTGTGCGGTGCACAAGGGCCGGCGTAACATCCGCCTCCTCCCGGCTTGACCGCGCGCAAGGCGCCGTCCCGGCGTCTTGACTGCAGCATCCTCCCCCCGCACCCCGAAGGCCCTGGCCGCGCTGACGCTGGCCGCGCTGGGTGTCGTCTACGGCGACATCGGCACCAGCCCGCTGTATGCGCTCAAGGAGGTCTTCCACGCCGGCCACGTGGACGTCACGCCGGCCAACGTGCTGGGCGTGCTGTCGCTGATCTTCTGGACGATCACGGTGATCGTCTCGCTGAAGTACGTGCTGCTGATCCTGCGCGCCGACAACCACGGCGAGGGCGGCCTGATCGCCATGCTGGCGCTGGCCACCAAGGCCGTGGCCGACCGGCCGGCGCTGCGGCGCACGCTGCTGGTGGTGGGCATGTTCGGCACCGCGGTGTTCTACGGCGACGGCGTCATCACGCCGGCCATCAGCGTGCTCTCGGCCGTCGAGGGCCTGGAGGTGGCGGTGGCCAACCCGGCCCTGCACGACGCCGTGCTGCCGATCACGCTGCTCGTGCTGACCGCGCTGTTCGCGGTGCAGCGCTTCGGCACCGGCGGCATTGGCCGCGCCTTTGGGCCCATCACGCTGGTGTGGTTCGCGGTGCTCGCGAGCCTGGGCCTGCCGCAGGTGCTGGCCAACCCTGCGGTGCTGGCGGCGCTGAACCCGCTGCAGGCGCTGGGTTTCATCGCCGCACACCCGGGCACGGCCTTCATCGCGCTGGGGGCGGTGGTGCTGGTGGTCACCGGCGGCGAGGCCCTCTATGCCGACCTCGGCCACTTCGGCAAGCTGCCCATCCGCGTGGCCTGGTACGCCATCGTGATGCCAGCGCTGGTGGTCAACTACTTCGGCCAGGGCGCGCTGCTGCTGGCGCAGCCCGACGCGGTCGAGAATCCGTTCTACCTGATGGCGCCGGCCTGGGCCCGGCTGCCGCTGGTGTTCCTGGCCACCGCAGCCACCGTCATCGCGTCGCAGGCGCTGATCACGGCCGCCTTCTCGGTCACCAAGCAGGCGATCCAGCTGGGCCTGCTGCCGCGCATGCGCGTCCTGCACACCTCGGTGCGTGACACCGGCCAGATCTACGTGCCGATGGTCAACTGGGGCCTGTTCGTCTTCGTGGTGCTGGCGGTGGCGCTGTTCAAGTCGTCGTCGGCGCTGGCCGCGGCCTACGGCATCGCGGTCACGCTGGACATGACCATCACCACGGTGATGACCTTCTTCGTGCTGCGCTACGGCTGGAAGTACCCGCTGTGGCTGTGCCTCGGCGCCACCGGGGTGTTCTTCGTCGTCGACGTGCTGTTCTTCGCGTCCAATGCGCTGAAGCTGCTGGCCGGCGGCTGGTTCCCGCTGGTCATCGGCATCGGCATGTTCACGCTGATGCTCACATGGGCCAAGGGCCGGCGGCTGATGAGCGAGCAGCTGCGCCAGGAGGCGCTGGCGCTCGACGTGTTCCTGGACGCGGTGTTCGTCAGCCCGCCCCAGCGCGTGGCCGGCACGGCGGTGTTCCTGGCCGCCGAGGAGGGCCTGGTGCCCAACGCGCTGCTGCACAACCTCAAGCACAACAAGGTGCTGCACGAGTACAACCTGTTCGTCAGCGTGCGGCACCACGAGGTGCCGTGGGTCGGTTTCGACAAGCGTGTGGAGATGCAGCCGCTGGGCCGCGACTGCTGGCAGGTGACGCTGCACTTCGGCTTCAAGAACGACCCCGACGTGCCGCAGGCGCTGAAGCTGCTGGAGGGCCGTGGCGTACCGCTGCCGGAGATGGACACCAGCTACTTCCTCAGCCGCGACGTGGTGGACCCGCGCCTGGGCGGCGGCATGTCGCTGTGGCGCGAGAAACTCTTCGCCGCGCTGCACCGCAACGCGTCGGCCGCGGCCGACTTCCTCTCGCTGCCGCCCAACCGCGTGGTCGAGCTGGGCACCAAGGTACAGATCTGATGGACGACACCCGCCCCCTGCTGCCCGCAGCACGCCTGCATCCGGCCATCCGTGCCCATGTGGCCAGCCTGCACCGGGAGATCGTCGCCGAGGTCGAGGCCGCCTGCTCGGCGCACGCCGTGGTCGTGGTCGGCATGCGAGGCAACCCTTTCGTGCGCCGCGCCCGCCGCCGCCTGGACGCCGCCGGTGTAGCCCACCACGACCTGGACTACGGCGGCTACCTGACCGACTGGCGGCGCCGCAACGCGCTGAAGCTGTGGACCGGCTGGCCTACCTTCCCGATGGTCTTCGTCAAGGGCGTGCTGGTTGGTGGCGCGGACGACCTGGGCCGGCTGATCGACAGCGGCGAACTCGCGACGCTGCTCGGCTGAGCGGTTGATCGGCGTGCTCACGGCCCTGCGCCACCTGGCGAGAGACCTGTCGATCTCCGCCGTCGTCGCCGGCTTCGTCGCCGTGCTGGTGGGGTTCACCAGCTCGGTGGTCATCGTGTTCCAGGCCGCCGCCGCCTTCGGCGCCACGCCGGCGCAGGCCATCTCGTGGATGTGGGCCCTGGGCCTGGGCATGGCGGTCACCAGCATCGGGCTGAGCCTGCGCTACCGGCAGCCGGTGCTCACAGCCTGGTCCACCCCCGGCGCGGCACTTCTGGCCACCAGCGGTGGCGGCTTCACCATGGCCGAAGCCACGGGTGCCTTCATCGCCTGTGCGGTGCTGATCACCGTGGCCGGGGCGAGCGGCGGGTTCGAACGTGTCATGAACCGCATCCCGCAGGCGCTGGCGGCGGCGCTGCTGGCCGGCGTGCTGGCGCGCTTCGCCATCGACGCCTTCCTGCAGCTGGGCCCGGAATTCGGCCTGGTGGCGCCGATGTTTGCCGCCTACCTGCTGGGCCGCCGGTGGTGGCCGCGTTATGCCGTGCCCGGCGTGCTGGCGTTGGGCGCGCTGGTCGCCGCCGGGCAGGGCCGGCTGCAGCTCGGTGGCGTGGATTGGGCCTGGGCGGCGCCGGTGTTCACGATGCCGTCGTTCACCGGGCCCGCCTTCGTCAGCCTGGCGCTGCCGCTGTTCATCGTCACCATGGCCTCGCAGAACCTGCCCGGCGTGGCCGCGCAGCGCGCCGCCGGCTACGACACGCCAATCTCGCCGGTGATCACCGCCACCGGCGTGACCACGCTGCTGCTGGCGCCGTTTGGCGGCTACGCCATCAACCTGGCCGCCATCACCGCGGCCATCTGCATGGGCCGCGAGGCGCATGACGACCCGCAGCGGCGCTACACCGCCGCGGTGATGGCCGGCGTGTTCTACGGCGTGCTCGGCCTGCTCGGCGGTGCGGTCGTGGGCCTGATCGCCGCCTTCCCGAAGGCGCTGGTGCTGGCCGTGGCCGGCTTCGCGCTGCTGGGCACCATCGGCGGCGGCCTGGCCGTGGCGATGAAGGACGACGGCGCGCGCGAGGCGGCGCTGATCACGTTCCTGGTCACCGCGTCGGGCCTGGTGCTGTGGGGCGTGGGCAGCGCCTTCTGGGGCGTGGTCGCCGGCGCGCTGGCGCTGGCTGTGCAACACTGGCGCAAACCCGCCGCACCCGCATGAAACTGCTCTTCGTCGCCGACCCGCTGGAGTCCTTCAAGCCCTACAAGGACAGCACCTTCGCCATGATGCGCGAGGCCGCCGCCCGCGGCCACACGCTGATGGCCTGCACACCGCAGGACCTGCGCTGGCAGCGCGGCGAGCCGGTCACCGGCTTCGTGCGCGACATCACGCTCACCGGCAGGACCGGCGCCGACTGGTTCAGCGCCGCGCAGCAGGCGCCCGACGAGCGCCCGCAGCCGCTGAAGGACGTGGACGCCGTGCTGATGCGCAAGGACCCGCCCTTTGACAGCGAATACTTCTACGCCACCCACCTGCTCAGCCAGGCCGAACGGGAAGGCGCGCGCGTCTTCAACCGTCCCAGCGCGCTGCGCGAGCACCCGGAGAAGCTGGCCATCCTGGAGTTCCCCGAGCACATCGGCGAGACCCTGGTCACGCGGGACCCGGCCGACATCCGCCGCTTCCACGCCGCGCACCACGACATCATCCTCAAGCCGCTGGACGGCATGGGCGGCATGGGCATCTTCCGCGTCGGGCCCGACGGCCTGAACCTGGGCAGCATCATGGAGACGCTCAACCAGGGCGGCGCCACCAGCGTGATGGTGCAGAAGTACCTGCCGGAGATCGCCGACGGAGACAAGCGCATCCTGCTCATCGGCGGCGTGCCGGTGCCCTACTGCCTGGCGCGCATCCCGCAGGGCAGCGAGATCCGCGGCAACCTGGCCGCCGGCGGCAAGGGCGTGGCGCGGCCGCTGTCCGACGACGACCGCCGCATCGCCGAGGCCCTGGGCCCGGTGCTGGCCGCGCGCGGGCTGCTGCTGGTGGGGCTGGACGTCATCGGCAGCCGGCTCACCGAAATCAACGTCACCAGCCCCACCTGCTTCGCGGAGATCACCGAGCAGACCGGTTTCCCGGTGGCGAAGACCTTCGTCGATGCGCTGGAAGCTGCCATTGCATCCACCTGCCGCGGCGCGGCGTAAAGGAACCCCATGAAACGTCATCCGCTCGCCGTTCCGGCGTGGGCCGCGGCGTGGGCCGCGGCCTGCGTCACCCCCGCGCTGGCCAACCACGGCGGCCCGGTCACCGCCGCGCCGCAGACCATCGTCATCCAGGGCCACTACGACAACGCCGTCGGCACGCAGGACGCGGCGTCGGCCGGCACCATCAACCGCGCGCTGCTCGAAAGCCGCCCGGCGCAGCGCCCGGGCGAGGTGCTGGAGTTCGTGCCCGGCGTCATCGTCACCCAGCACTCGGGCGACGGCAAGGCCAACCAGTACTTCCTGCGCGGCTTCAACCTCGACCACGGCACCGACTTCGCCACCACGCTGGCCGGCATGCCGCTGAACCTGCCGTCGCACGGCCACGGCCAGGGCTACACCGACCTGAACCCGCTGATCCCCGAGCTGGTCTCGCGCATGGACTACCGCAAGGGGCCCTACGACGCGCGCGTGGGCGACTTCGCCGCCGCCGGCTCGGTGGACATCCACCTGCTGCCGCGCGTGGCCGCGCCCTTCGGGCAGGTCACCTTCGGGGACCACGGCTACCGCCGCGGCGTGCTCGGCGCGTCGATGGACGTGGCGCCCGACACCGTGCTGCTGGGCGCCGTGGAGGCGCTGGACACCGATGGCCCCTGGACCGTGCCGCAGGACCTGCGCAAGCGCAACGGCGTGCTGCAGCTCAGCGGCGGCAAGCGCAGCAACGGCTGGAGTGTGCTGGCGATGGCCTATGACGCGCAGTGGACGGCCACAGACCAGATCCCCGAACGCCTGCTGGTGCCCGGTTCGGGCTTCGGCCGCTACGACAGCCTGGACCCCACCACCGGCGGCCATTCGCGCCGGCAGTCGCTGTCCGGCGACTGGCACGTGGACACCGCGCGCGGGCGCACCACGGCGGCGGCCTACCTCGTCGGCTACGAACTCGACCTGTATTCGAACTTCACCTATGCGCTGGAGCGCCCGGCCGATGGCGACCAGTTCAGGCAGGCCGACCGCCGCACCGTGGCCGGCGCCGAGCTGACCCACACCTTCAACCACGACCTCGGCGAGCTGCCGGCGCGTTCGGCCTTCGGCGTGCAGTGGCGGCACGACCGCATCCGCAACGGCCTCTACGACAGTGCGGCGCGCCGCGTCACCGCCACCGTGCGCGAGGACCGCATCCGCCTGCACCAGCTGGGTGTCTTCGGCACCACCGCCGTGGAGTTCACGCCGCAGTGGCGGGCGGTGGTGGGCCTGCGCGCCGACCACCTGCGCGCGAACGTCGACGCGCTCACGCTGCCGGCCAACGGCGGCAAGGCCAGCGACAGCCTGCTGTCGCCGAAGGCGGCGCTCATCTGGCTGCCGCACCCCAAGCACGAGTTCTTCGTCAACGCCGGCCGCGGCTTCCACAGCAACGACGCGCGCGGCATGACGGCCACGCTGGACCCGAAGACCGGAGACCCGGTGGACCGCGTGCCGCCGCTGGTGCCGGTGACCGGCGCCGAGATCGGCTGGCGCACGCAGGCGCTGCCGGGCCTGCAGACCTCGGTGGCACTGTGGACGCTGCGCTCCGATTCCGAGCTGGTCTACGTGGGTGACGCCGGCGCCACCGAAGCCAGCGCCGGCAGCCGCCGGCGCGGCATCGAGTGGAACAACCGCTGGGTGCCCGTGCCGTGGTTCCTGTTCGACGCCGACCTCGCGCTCAGCCGCGGACGCTTCGACGACGGCAGCCGCATCCCCAACGCGGTGGACACCGTGGCCTCCGTCGCGGCCACGGTCAAGGACGTGCAGGGCTGGACCGCCAGCCTGCAGTGGCGTTACCTGGGCAGTGGCGCGCTGATCGAGGACGACAGCGTGCGCTCGCGTCCGGCGTCCACCATGAACCTGCGGCTCACACGCGCCTTCGGCGAGCGCGTGGCGCTGACGCTGGACGTCTTCAACCTGCTCGACCGCGACGTCAACGACATCCAGTACTTCTACGAATCCCAGCTGCCCGGCGAGGCCGCACCGGTCGAAGACCGCCACGTGCACCCGGCGGAGCCGCGCACGCTGCGGCTGACGCTGCAGGCGCGCTTCTGATGCGGCGGATCGCGCTGGCCTGGCTCTGCGCGGCCACGGTGACGTCGGCCGCGGCCCACGACTCCTGGTTCACGCCGCTGCCGCCCACGCCGCGCGGGCAGCTGGTGCTGGCGCTGGGCACCGGCACGGCCTACCCGCGCTACGAGGTGGCCGTCGCGCCGCAGCAGCTGGCCGACAGCGGCTGCGTGGGCGATGGCGTGCGCGAGAAGCCGCTGCGTGACGGCGTGGAGCTGTCGCTGGACGGCATCCGGCAGTGGTTCGACAGCGCGGTGAATGCGCCCCCGGTGCTGGCCCTGCGCACCGGGCGGCCGGTGTCGCCGGTGGTGTCGGTCAGCTGCTGGGCGCGCCTGGTGCCCATCGACATCGACATCGACGACCCGACGGTGGACATCTACCTCGACGAGGTGCAGGCGCTGCCGGCGGTCCGTGAACGCTGGGCGGCCCTGAAGGCGCGCGGCGTGCGGTGGCAGGAGACCTACGTCAAGCACGCGCGCATCGAGCTCGATGGCGAGGGCGACACGGCGGCCGTGGCCACGCCGGCCTTGCCGGCGCTCGGCCTGGACCTGCGCGTGGACGCGGCGCGCCGCCCGCTGCGCGCCGGCGACAGCGTGCGTTTCCAGCTGCTGCGCGACGGCCAGCCGCTGGCCGGCCAGCCGCTGCAGCTGGTGGGCGACGGCAGCGGCGTCGGCGTCTGGCGCCGCACCGACGCCGAAGGCCGCCTGGCACTGCGCCTGCCGGCGGCCGGCCGCTGGCTGCTGCGCGGCACCGAACTGCGCCCGGCGCCCGACGGGTCCGACCGCTGGGACAGCCGCTTCGTGACGCTGGCCTTCGAGGTGAAGCCGGCTCGCTGAGGCGCCACCAGCTCAGCGGCGCACGTAGCGCAGACCGCTGAAGCGCTGCCGCAGCGCGGTCACGGCCTCGCCCACCGCTTCGCCCGCCAGCGCCCGCGCGATCAGACCCGCCAGCTCCGGCATCTCGGCCGGCCCCAGCCCCAGGCGCACGATCTCCGGCACGCCCAGGCGCAGGCCGTTGGTGTCGCCGTCGACCGGGGCTACCAGGGCCGTGGGCAGGCCGATGCCGCAGGCCAGCAGGCGCGAGGCCTCCAGCCGCTTCGATGCCGCCTGGCCGCCACCCCAGCGTGCCGCCTCCAGCGCGAACTGGTGCGAGGTGGTGCCGCCGCGCCCGGCCGCGAAAACCGGCAGGCCCAGACCGGCCAACGCGTCGGCCAGCGCACGCGCCGTGGCCTGCATGGCCTGCGCGTAGGCGGGGCCGAACGCGACCCAGTCCAGCAGCGACATCGCCAGCGCCGCCACGCGGCCGGCATCGTGGTTGGCGGTCAGGCCGGGGTAGGCGATGGCGTCCAGGCGCTCGAAGAGCCTTTCGTCGGTGCCGACGATGAGCCCGCCCGGCGGGCCGCCCAGGCTCTTGTAGGTGCTCATCGTCATCACCTGCGCGCCTTCGGCCAGCGGGTTGGTCCAGGCGCGCCCGGCGACCATGCCCGACAGGTGGGCGGCGTCGAACATCAGCACCGCGCCGACCTCGTCGGCGATGGCGCGCACCGCGGCCACCGGGTGCGGGAACAGGTTCAGGCTGCCGCCCAGCGTGATCAGCTTCGGCCGCACCTGCCGCGCCAGCACCCGAAGTGCGTCCACGTCCACCGTGTAGTCATCGGCCTGTACCGGCGCCGGTACCGTTTTCAGGCCATAGAGGCCCGCGGCGCCGTCGGCGTGGTGGGTCACGTGGCCGGCGATCTCGTCCGGTGGCGCGATGATCGTGTCGCCCGGCCGGCAGGTGGCCATGAACAGGTAGAGGTTGGCCAGCGCGCCGGAGCCCACGCGCACCTCGGCGAAGGGCGCGTCGAAGACTTCCGCCGCCAGTTCGGCGGCCATGACCTCGATGCGCTCGATGGCCTGCAGCCCGGTCTCGTATTTGTCGCCCGGCCAGCCCAGCGACGCGCGCGGGCCCAGCCCGGCGGCCAGCAGCGCCTCCGCGCGCGGGTTCATCACGTTGCTGGCCGGGTTGAGGTTCAGGCCTTCTTCGTCGTGGAGGCGGCGGTTGTCCTGGACCAGGCGCAGCAGTTCGCTGGCGTTGTGGGCCACGCTGGCCGACGCCGTGGCCGCGGCCACCGTCTGCACCAGGTCCTCGGAACGGGCGGGTACCCAGGGGCGGCGCTGCAGCATGGGGTGTTCCTCAGTCGCGGCCTTCGGCCGGCGCGGGTGGGCGGCGGCCGAAGACGACGCGGATGCCCTGCCACAGCCAGCGCGGGCTGCGCAGCGCGTGGCGCGTCACCTGGTCCAGCGGCAGCGTGGGCCACAGGCGGATGATCAGCGGCCGCGCCGCCACCACCACGCGGCCCAGCCAGATGCGGCGCTGGTGGCGTGCCACCGCACGGGCGCTGGCCTCGCGCGTGAGGCGCATCTCGGTGGCCACATCGCCGGCCCGCTGTGCGCGGGCGATGGCCTCGGCGGCATCGGCACCGTCCTCGATGGCGGTGGACATGCCGGCGCCGATCCACAGGTCCACGGTGCCGGCCGCGTCGCCGATGGGCACCACGCGGTCGGTGCTGGGCACGGGCAGCAGGCGCTGCACCACGTCCACCGCCTGCACCTCCTGCCGCAGGTCGCGCAGGCCCAGGCGCTCGGCGATGGCCTCGAAGCGCTGCGTCAGCACGGCTTCACTGTCGCCCTCGCCGGGCGGCGAGTCGAGGTAGGCCGTGATGCCGGTGCGCCCGCGCATCGGGATCAGGAAGTAGGCGTCGCCGGTGTCCGGGTCGCGCGCGCCGACGATGCCGTCGTACCAGGGCGGTGTGGCGTACTCGGCGGTGACGACGATGTGGCGCGCCCCGGTGCGCCGGCGCGGCGTGCGGCCCAGCGCCTCCAGCTTGCCGCCGGTGGCGTCCACCACGTGGCGGGCGCGCACGGCGTGCTGCGTGCCATCGTCGGCTTGCAGCGTGGCCAGCACGTGGTCGGCGCCAGGGGTCAGCGCCACGACGCGCGTGTGCCAGTGCAGGCTGGGCCGCTGCGCTTCGACTGAATCAGCGGCTGCACATAGCGTCTGGCGCAGGCGCTCCTCCACGTGCCGCAGCGTGGTGGTGCGGCGGCCGCGGGTGATGTCGGTCAGGCCGACGGCGCTGAGCAGCGCCTGTGCCTTCGGCCGCACGACGACCAGGCGGCCGCGGTTGCCGTGGCGCCCGCGCGCCTCCGTGCCCAGCACGCGCAGGCCCAGGCGGTGGGCCGTGAGCGCCGCCATACAGCCGCCGGGCCCGAGTCCGGCCACGAGCACGTCGACCTCGGTGGCCGGCGGTGGCGATGCGTGCGGATCGGTCATCGGTGCGGGTGCAGTCGGTTGGCGGGAGTTTAAGAGCCGCCCCGGCGGGTGTGCCTGGCCGCGGGACAATGCCGGCATGGCCCTGCTCACCCTGCTCGACGCCCACCTCGCCTATGGTCACGTGCCACTGCTGGACGGCACCGGCTTCGCGCTCGAGGCCGGCGAGCGCGTGGCGCTGATCGGCCGCAACGGCGCCGGCAAGTCCAGCCTGCTGAAGATCCTCGCCGGGCTGGAACGGCCCGACGACGGCACGCTGCAGGTGCAGGGCGGCGTGCGCCGCGTCTACGTGGCGCAGGAACCCGTGTTCCCGGAAGGCGCGACGGTGTTCGGTGCCGTGGCCGAGGGCGTGGCCGAGGCCCGCGAAATGCGTGCACGCTACGAGGCCCACGCCGAGGGCGAGGACCTGGACGCGCTGCAGACGCGCCTGGAGGCCCTGGGCGGCTGGACCTGGGAGCAACGCGTGGACGAGGCGCTGCAGCGCCTGGCGTTGGACCCGCAGGCCGATGTGGCGGCGTTGTCGGGCGGGCAGAAGAAACGCGTGGCGCTGGCCCAGGCGCTGGCCGCCGCGCCCGACGTGTTGCTGCTCGACGAGCCCACGAACCACCTGGACATCGACGCCATCGAGTGGCTGCAGGACCTGCTGAATGCGTGGAAGGGCGCGCTGGTGCTGATCTCGCACGACCGTGCCTTCATCGACGCCGTGGCCACGCGCATCGTCGAGCTCGACCGCGGCCAGCTGCGCAGCTATCCGGGCCGCTTTGCCGCCTACGAGGCCACCAAGGCGCGCGAGCTGGAAGACGAGGCCCTGGCCAACGCACGTGCCGACAAGCTGCTGGCGCAGGAGGAGGTGTGGGTCCGCAAGGGCGTGGAGGCACGGCGCACGCGCAGCGTCGGCCGTGTGGCGCGGCTGCAGCAGCTGCGTGCGCAGCGCGCCGCGCGCCGCGAGCAGCTGGGCCAGGTGTCGTTGGCGGTGGACGCCGGCCTGCCCACCGGCAAGATCGTGGCCGAGCTCACCGACGTGACCATGCGCTTCGGCGAGCGCACGCTGATCGAGCGTTTCACCGCCACCATCCTGCGCGGCGACAAGGTCGGCCTCATCGGCCCCAACGGCGTGGGCAAGACCACGCTGCTCAAGCTGATCCTGGGCGAGCTGGAACCCACCGCCGGCCGCGTGCGCCGCGGCACCAACCTGCAGGTGGCCTACTTCGACCAGCTGCGCGCGGGGCTGGACCTGGAGGCCACGCTGGTGGACACCATCAGCCCCGGCAGCGAATGGATCGAGACAGGCGCCGGGCGCAAGCACGTGATGAGCTACCTCACGGACTTCCTGTTCTCGCCCGAGCGCGCGAATTCGCCGGTGCGCACGCTCTCCGGCGGCGAGCGCAACCGGCTGCTGCTGGCGCGGCTGTTCGCGCTGCCGGCCAACGTGCTGGTGCTCGACGAGCCGACCAACGACCTCGACATCGACACGCTGGAGCTGCTGGAGGAACTGCTGCAGGACTACGCCGGCACGGTGTTCCTGGTCAGCCACGACCGCCGTTTCCTGGACGACGTGGTGACCAGCACGATCGCCTGGGAAGGCGACCCGGCGTTCGGCGGCCGCCCCGGCCTGTGGCGCGAGTACGAGGGCGGCTACAGCGACTGGAAGCTGCAGCGCGCGCGCGGCCGGGTGGCCGTGGCGCTGCCGACCGCATCGGCGCCGGCCGCGCCGCCAGCGCCTGCGCCGGCCGCCCCGCCCAAGCCGCGCACCAAGCTCAGCTACAAGGAACAGCGCGAGCTCGACGAGCTGCCAGCGCGCATCGAGGCGCTGGAAGCCGAACAGGCGCAGATTGCCGAGACCCTGGCCGGCAGCGAGATCTACGTCAACGAGCCGCAGCGCGTGGCCGCGCTGAATGCCCGCCATGCCGCCATCGAGGACGAGCTGATGCTGGCGCTGGAGCGCTGGGAGCTGCTGGGTAACCGCTGACGCCCGACGGCGTCAGTTGACGTTCGGGTGGCTGCGCCAGCCTTCGTTGGTGGCCGCCGGGTGCGCCCGGCTGACGATCAGCGCCGACTGCAGGTACAGCGCATTGACCAGCCGTGCCGCACGCTCGCGGTCGAAGCCGGGCCAGGCGCTCATCTCGCGCAGGTTGGTGCCTTCGCGGCGCAGGCGCTTGATGGCCGCGGCCAGGGGCCCGGGCAGGTCCAGCGTCCGCAGGTCGGCGCCCGGCGTCACGCGGTAGGCGGCCGAGCCGGTGAGCTCCGGCAGCAGCGTGTCGCGGGCGCCGCGCATCGCGATGGCCCAGGTCAGCGGGCCCAGCGGCCCGTAGTGCGCCGCGTCGGCCACCAGCGTGCGCTCGCGGCTGCCGGGCGGCTGCAGTAGCGCCGGTTCCACCTGCAGCACCTCGAAGGCCTGCAGCCGGCTGTTGAGCATCTGCTCCGGGGTCAGCGGGCTGTGCGCCAGGCGCTCGGCCGGGAACAGCGTCAGCGGGATCACGTGCTGTTCCACGCCCAGGTGCAGCAGCAGGGCACGGCCATGGCGCAGCGAGGCGGCCACCACCTCCAGCAGGTCGCTGGCCTGGCCGTCGCGACCGGGGCGCAGCAGGTCCTGCAGCAGCGACGGCGACAGCGAGGTCAGCCGCGTCGACGGACCGTGCTCCAGCATCTGCTGCTGCTGGCGCAGGTAGCGACGGAAGTCGCTGATGCGCATCAGTTCGGGCGCGCCGACGGGCAGGGTGGACGGAAACATGGGGGCTCCAGACCACATGTTATCCGTGAAATCCGTCACGAATCGTTCGACGCCGCCCGATGCGCGTGGGGGCTGGACGCCTTCAGCGCCTGCCAGAACCGGCCGTCCTGGGTGGCGGCGAAGTTGATGCGCATGCAGGTGCTGGGCCGGCGGCTGGCCTGGAACAGCGTGCCCGGCGCCAGCAGCCAGCCCTGGTCCAGCATGGCCAGGGCCAGGCGCTCGGTATCGGTGCCCACGTCCACCCAGCCGAACAGGCCCTGCGGCGGCGCCACGAAGCGGCAGCCGGCGGCCAGGGCGTGGCGCACGGCGCGCTCGCGGGCGGTGTCCAGCCGCTGCACGATGCGCTCGGCGTGCCGACGCAGCAGGCCCTGGTCCAGGCACCAGGCCACGGCCTGCTCCAGCAGCGCCGGGGTGGTCAGCGTGCCCACGAGCTTGGTGTCGATCAGGCGCTCGGCCAGCGCCGGCGGCGCGGCCACGAAGCCCACCCGCCACTGCGGCGCCAGGATCTTCGAGAAGCCCGAGACCAGCAGCGTGCGCCGCAGGCCATCGAGTGCCGCCATGCGGGTGGCGTGCGGCGGCGCGAAGAAGGCGTAGGTGTCGTCCTCCACCACCGTCAGGTCGTGCTGCTCCGCCAGGCCGAGCACGCGGTGCGCCGCGGCCGGGCTCAGCGTGTGCCCGGTGGGGTTGTGCAGCACCGAGACGGTGACGTACAGCCGCGGCCGGTGGGCCTGCAGCAGCGCGGCCATCACGTCCAGGTCGGGGCCGTCGGCGGTCCGCGGCACGGGCAGCAGCCGCATGCCCAGGCGCGTGAGCCGTTCGTACTCCACCGCCCAGCCGGGTTCGTCCACCAGCACCGCGTCACCCGGCTGCAGCAGCGTCCGCGCCACCAGGTCCAGCGCATGCGTGGCGCCCACGGTGGTGACGATCTGTTCTGGCCCGGCGTCCACGCCCATGTCGGCCAGGCGGCGCGACAGCGCGGCGCGCAGTGCCGGGTCGCCCGCCGGTTCGCCGTAACGCAGCCAGGCTTCGCCGTCGCCGGCGGTGCCGCTGGTCACGCGGCGCACGGCACGCTGCAGCAGGGCGGCGTCCAGCCAGTCCACCGGCAGCGTGCCCATGCCGGGTGCCGAGCCGTGCACGCCGGCGTGGAACATGCCGCGGATCAGCGCCGTGGCATCCACCGGCGCCGTGGGGCCGCCGCCAGCCGCCGACCCCGCGCTTGCGCCTGTGCGCGCCGCCCGCGCCGTGCCGGCCGGCTGCCGCACGTAGAAGCCCCGCTGCGCCTGCGCCTGCACCAGACCCTGGGCCTGCAGGCGGTCGTAGGCGGCCACCACGGTGGCTGGGCTGACGCCGTAGCGCGCCGCGCAGTCGCGCACCGACGGCAGCCGCGCACCGGGGCGCAGCAGGCCCTGCCCGATGCGCTCGCCAAAGCGCGCCGCCAGTTGCTCGGCCAGCGTGGCGCCGGCGCTGCGGGACAGGTTCTCCTGGGTGGCGTGCATGGGCTGTGTCGGTGGATCAGGCGGTACAGATTGATGGTCTGTCGGCTTCAGTGTATCGGTACTGTGCTGGTCGTGGGGCTACAGTCTGCAGCGTGCGGAGGCTCCGCACGCCAGCCCTGCCGATGGCCATGGAACCCCGCGACCCGATCTCCTGCCCCCTGGCCGTGTCCGCCGACGCGGTCCCGCCACGCCAGCAGGCCTCCGTCTACCCGGCGCCGTTCGCCGCACGCATGGACGGGCGGGTCAAGCGCGTGCTCGGCGATCTGTTCGGCCTCACGAACTTCGGCGTCAACCTGACCACGCTGCGGCCGGGCGCGCAGTCGGCGCTGCGCCATGGCCACGCGCGGCAGGACGAGTTCGTCTACGTGCTCGCCGGCCACCCGACCCTGCTGACCGACCAGGGCGAGACGCTGCTGGCGCCCGGCCAGTGCACCGGCTTCCGCGCTGGCAGCGGTGACGCGCACGCCCTGGTCAACCGCACCGGGGCCGACGTGGTCTACCTCGAGGTTGGCGACCGCACCGAAGGCGACCGGGTGCACTACCCGGACGACGACCTCGAGGCGCGGCGCGTGGACGGGCGCTGGCGCTTCTTCCACAAGGACGGCCGGCCCTACGAGGGCGGGTCATGAGCGCCACCGGCACGCTGCAGGCGCCCGACGCCGCCACGCGTGGCCTCGCCTGGGGCGCGCTGGGCGTGCTGATCTTCGCACTCACGCTGCCGATGACGCGGCTGGCGGTGGGCGATGCGTCGGCGCCGCAGCTGCCGCCGGCCTTCGTCACCGCCGGCCGCGCCGCGCTGGCCGGGCTGCTGGCCGCCGCCTACCTGCTGGCCACGGGCGCCCGTCGCCCGCCGCGGTCCACCTGGGGGCCGCTGGCCCTCAGCGCCTGCGGCACCGTGCTCGGCTTCCCGCTGGGCCTGGCCCTGGCGCTGCGCGACGTGCCGTCGGCCCACGCGGCCGTGGTGACGGGGGTGTTGCCACTCGCCACGGCGGTGGTGGGTGCGGTGGCCGCACGCCAGCGGCCTTCGGCCGGCTTCTGGGCGGCGGCTGGCGCCGGCTGTGCCCTGGTGCTGGCCTTTGCCGCCTGGCAGGGTGGCGGCGTGCTGGTGGCGGCCGACGCCTGGCTGGCGATGGCTGTGGCCACCGGGGCCGTGGGCTACGTGGCCGGCGCGCGGGCCGGGGCGCATCTGCCGGCACCGCAGGTGATCTCCTGGGTGCTGGTGGGGGCCCTGCCGCTGACGCTGCCGGCGGCGGGGCTGACCTGGCCGTCCGCGCCGGTCAGCGCCGCGGCCTGGGGTGGCTTCGCCTACACCGCGGTGTTCTCGATGTGGCTGGGCTTCTTCGCCTGGTACCACGGGCTGGCGCTGGGCGGCGTGCTGCGTGTGAGCCAGGTGCAGCTGCTGCAGCCCTTCCTGGCCATCATCGCCGCGGCGCTGCTGCTGGGCGAGGAACTGGAACTGGCCACGGTGGGCTTTGCGCTCGCCGTGCTGACGGTGGTGGCCCTGGGCCGCCGGACGAGGATCGCATGACGACTGAACTTCGATTTCGAACCCTGGGCCTGCTCGGCGGCATGAGCTGGGAGAGCACGGCCATCTACTACCGGTTGATCAACCAGGGCGTGGCCGCGCGCGGCGGTGGCCTGCACAGCGCGCCACTGCTGCTGCACAGCCTGGACTTCGCCGGCGTGGCCGCGGCCCAGGCGGCGGGTGACTGGGCCGGGCTGGGCGTGCAGCTGGGCACGGCGGCCGCGGGCCTGGTGCGTGCCGGTGCCGGCGCGGTGATGATCGGCACCAACACCATGCACCGGCTGGCGGCCGAGGTGCAGGCTGCGGCCGGTGTGCCGCTCCTGCACATCGGCGACGCCACCGGCGCTGCGCTGCGCGCCGCGGGCGTGAAGCGCGCCGGCCTGCTGGGCACCCGCTTCACGATGGAGGATGCTTCGGTGCTGCGCGGGCATCTGGGCGAGCGCCACGGTATCGAGACCGTGGTGCCGGGCGAGGCCGCGCGTGCCGAGGTGCACCGCGTGATCTACGAGGAGCTGTGCCGCGGTCGCATCGAGTCGACGTCGCGCGCAGCCTACGCCGGCATCATCCGCGACCTGAAACGCGACGGCGCCGAGGCGGTGATCCTCGGCTGCACAGAGATCGGGCTGCTGATCGGCGCCGCCGACAGCGCCCTGCCCGTGTTCGACACCACGCACCTGCATGCCGCGATGGCGGTGGACTGGATCTGCTCATGACCGCAAGCACCACCCCCTTCACCCTGGCCCGCCGCGCGCAGCGGTTGGAACCGTCGGTGATCCGCGAGATCCTCAAGCTCACCGAGCGCCCGGGCGTGATCTCGCTGGCCGGCGGACTGCCGTCGCCCGACGGCTTCCCGGTCGAGGCCCTGCGCGCCGCCACCGAGCGTGTGCTGACGGAGACGCCGCGCGAGGCCCTGCAGTACGCCGCCAGCGAAGGCTTCGGCCCGCTGCGCGAGTGGGCCGCGGCGCAGCTGCAGGCGCAGGGCGTGGCCGTCACGCCGGGCCAGGTGCTGATCACCACCGGCTCGCAGCAGGGGCTGGACCTGGTGGGCAAGCTGCTCGTCGACGCCGGCAGCCGGGTGGCGGTGGAGTCGCCTACCTACCTGGGGGCGCTTCAGGCCTTCACGCCCTACGAGCCCGAGTTCGCCAGCGTCGACGGCGACGACGAAGGCCCCCTGCCGGCGGCGCTGGACGCGGTGCGTGACGCGCGCATCCTTTATCTGCTGCCGAACTACCAGAACCCGAGCGGCCGCTGCATGGGTGCGGCCCGCCGTGCCGCGCTGGCCGACCGTGCCGGCGCGCTGGGCCTGCCGGTGGTGGAGGACAACCCCTACGGCGACCTCTGGTACGACGCGCCGCCGCCACCGCCCGTGAGTGCGCTGCTGCCGGGCGGCAGCGTCTACCTCGGCTCGCTGTCCAAGGTGCTGGCCCCTGGGCTGCGCCTGGGCTTCGTGGCCGCGCCGGTGGCGCTGTTCCCCAAGCTGCTGCAGGCCAAGCAGGCGGCAGACCTTCACACGCCGGGCTTCAACCAGCGCATCGCCCACGCCGTGCTGGCCGACGGTCTGCTGGAACGCCACCTGCCCGCCGTGCGCGCCCGCTACAAGGCGCAGCGCGACGCCATGCAGGCGGCACTGGAAGCCCACCTGCCCGCCGGCTGCCACTGGGTGCAACCGCAGGGCGGCATGTTCTTCTGGGTGGAACTGCCCGAGCGCCTGGACGCCACGGCGCTGCTGCCGCGCGCGGTGGACGCCGGCGTGGCCTACGTGCCCGGCGCCGCCTTCTACGCCACGGCGCCCAAGGCCAACCGCCTGCGGCTGAGTTTCGTCACCGTCTCGCCGGAGCGCATCACCGCCGCAGTGGCGCTGCTGGGCGCGATCCTGAAGGAAGCGCTGGCATGACGGTGCAGCCCCGCCGCTTCCACCAGGTCGACGTCTTCAGCGCCGAGCCGCTGCAGGGCAACCCGCTGGCCGTGGTGCACGACGCCGACGGCCTGGACGACGCGCACCTGGCTGCCATCGCGCGCTGGACCAACCTGTCGGAGACCACCTTCCTGCTGCCGCCCACCGACCCGGCGGCCGACTACCGGGTGCGCATCTTCACGCCCTTCGGCGAACTGCCGTTTGCAGGCCACCCCACGCTGGGCAGCGCATGGGCCTGGCTGGCGGCGGGCGGCGTGGCGCGCGATCCGGGCGTGGTCGTGCAGCAGTGCGGCGTGGGCCTGGTGCGCGTGAAGCGCGATGGCGCACGCCTGGCGTTTGCCGCACCGCCCCAGCGCCGCAGCGAACCGCTGGACGCCGCGATGCTGGCGCGCATCGCCGCCGCACTGGGCCTGGCCGCGGGCGAGATCCAGCGCCATCGCTGGATCGACAACGGCCCCGGCTGGTGTGGCGTGCTGCTGGCGTCCGGTGCCCGGGTGCGCGCGCTGCAGGTGGACTGGGCGGCGCTGGGCGATCTGAAGCTCGGTGTCGTCGGCCTGCAGGCGGCGGGGGAGGACACGGCCATCGAGGTGCGGGCCTTCGTCGGCCCCGGCGGCTTCGAGGACCCGGTCACCGGCAGCCTCAACGCCAGCGTGGCGCAGTGGCTGATCGGCGACGGTGTGCTGCCGGACCACTACGTGGCCGCCCAGGGCCACGCGCTGCAGCGCGCCGGGCGCGTGCATGTGGCGCGCGACGGCGACACGGTCTGGGTGGGCGGCGACGTGACGCCGGTGGTCGAGGGTATCGTCCGCGTGTGAACACGGACATCGACCACCTGATCATCGCCGCGGACACCCTGGACGCCGGCGCCGCCTGGTGCGAGGCCACCCTGGGTGTCGAGCCGGGGCCCGGCGGCCAGCACCCGCTGATGGGCACGCACAACCGGCTGCTGAACCTGTCGTCGCCGGCGTTTCCGCGCTGCTACCTCGAGATCATCGCCATCGACCCGGCGGCGCCGCCGCCGGGCCGGGCGCGCTGGTTCGGGCTGGACGAACGCCCGCCCGGGCCGCCGGCGCTGTGGCACGTGGTGGCGCGTTCGACCATGCTGGACATGCACCGCTGGGGCCTGATCCACAAGCAGGCCGACCCGGGGCTGCCGCTGGACATGGCACGCGGCGACCACCGTTGGCAGGTGCTGGTGCGGCCCGACGGCCGCCGCCAGGGCGTGCTGCCCAGCCTGATCCAGTGGCACGGCCCGCACCCGGCCGACCGCCTGCCTGCCAGCGGCCTTCAGTTGCGCAGCCTGCAGCTGGACGGCCTGCCGGTGGCGCAGCGCGACGTGCTCCGGTTGCGTGGCGTGGGCGGCGACCCGGCTGCGGCGTCGCGCCTGACCGCGGTCTTCGACACCCCGCGTGGCGAGGTCACGCTGCAGACCCCATGACCGAGGAACTGTTCCGCGAGGACGCGGCGCTCACCGAGTGCCAGGCGACGGTGCTGGCGGTGGATGACCAGGGCATCGTGCTCGACCGCACGGTGTTCTACCCGCTGGGCGGCGGCCAGGCCGGCGATGCCGGCGTGCTGGTGACGGACGACGGCCGCACGTTGGCGATCGCCGACACGCGCAAGCACAAGGAGCGGCCTGGGGCCATCGCCCATGTGCCGGCTGAACCATCCACCGGGCTGCAGCCTGGCGACGTGGTGACCGCGCGCATCGACACCGAACGCCGGCGCGCCCACATGCGGTTCCACACCGCCACCCACCTGCTGTGCGCGCTGGTGCCGCACCCGGTGGACGGCTGCTCGATCACGGCGGCGCATGCGCGGCTGGACTTCCACATGACCGAGCCGCTGGACAAGGACGCGCTCAACGCCGGCCTGGCCCGGCTGGTGGCCGAGGGCCACCCCGTGCGTCACCGCTGGATCAGCGAAGCGGAGCTGGACGCCAACCCGGGCCTGGTGCGCAGCATGAGCGTGCAGCCGCCCCGCGGGTTGGGTCGCGTGCGCGTGCTCGAGATCGAGGGCGTGGACCTGCAGCCCTGTGGCGGTACGCATGTGGCCAACACGGCAGAGGTTGGTGCCGTCGTGGTCACGAAGATCGAGAAGAAGTCGGCCACGACCCGCAGGGTCGTGCTCGGCTTGGCCGAGCCGGGCGGCAGCCCGGGCTGACTTCTGGGGAGCGCTCATGTGCGCTGGCGCACGTGAGCGATCACCAAGGATCGGCCACGACCCGCAGGGTCGTGCTTGGCTTGGCCGAGCTGGGCTGAGGCTGGACTGTCTTCAGCCTGCCGAAGCGGCCGGGCAACCGGCCGTGGCGCTGGCGGCCCCACCCGGCCGGCCGTGCCGCCCAATGCGATGCGCCAGCCGGTCGGCGGCCCGCAAGGCCCGCGACCTCGCGTTGCACAGCAACGCGTCGGCGCCGCGCCAGACATCGTCCCGCGCCGCGCGTCGCAGCGCCTCGGCGCGCGCATGGGCTTCGTCGTGCAGGCGGTGCAGTTCCAAGGTGTTCAGCGGTTCGTGCATGGCGGGTTCTCCTGTGGCTGTGCACTTTATGGAGACACAATGGCCATGGAAACTGCATATGAACGCAATTGGTTTTGCGTGAATCGCAATATCAGGGCAGACTCTGCCCATGCACCTCGACGACGTCGCCCTCTTCGTCCGCATCGTGGAGCTGGGCACGCTCTCGGCGGCCGCCCGTGAGCGCAACGTCCCGGTCAGCCAGGTCACCCGCGCACTGGTGCGGCTGGAACACGCGGTGGGCGTTCGGCTGCTGCATCGCACCACGCACGGCCTGAGCCTCACCGACGAGGGCGACACCTTCCTCGCCCATGCCCGCCGGCTGGGCGACACGGCGGCCGAGTTGCAGGGCGCGCTCAGCGGCCGGCGCGACGGCCCCAGCGGCTGGGTGCGGGTGAGCGTGAGCGCCATCGTGGCCGAGGCGGTCATCGTGCCCGCCCTCCCGTCGCTCTACGCCCGCCACCCGCAGCTGCAACTGGACATCGCGGTGGAGGACCGCCTGGTGGACATGGCACGCGACGGCATCGACGTGGCCATCCGCACCGGCACGCCGGCGTCGGAGACGCTGGTGGCGCGGCAGATCGGCCGGTTCACGCGGGCGCTCTACGCCGCACCGGCCTACGCCACACGCCACGGCCTGCCCCTGCGGGCCGACGACCTGCCGGCGCACCGCCTGGTGGGCAACAGCGCCATCGCGGCGCAGAACCAGTGGCTGGCCAACCCGGCCGAGGCCGATCAGGCATTGCCGATGCGGGCCCACACGCGCACCGACAACTCGGCCGTCGTGCTGTCCCTGGTGCTGCACGGCGTGGGCATCGGTCGGCTGATGGACATCGTGGCCCGGCCGCTGGTGGCGGCCGGAAGGCTGCTGCCGGTGCTGCCGGGCCTGGGCCCGTCGGCGGCGACGCCGGTCTACGCCGTCATGCTGCGCGAACGCCAGCGCCTGCCCAAGCTGCGCGCCTGCATCGACCACTGGGCCGCCTGGCTCGCGCAGCCCGACCCGGCAGACTGACCCGAGGCCGGCCTTGGCCCGCCCCGGGGTATGGCGTCACTTCTTGCGGAAGTCGTCGTGGCAGGCCTTGCAGCTGCCGCCGACGGGACCGAACGCGGCCTTGGTGTTGTCGAAGCTGCCGGTCTTCACGGCGGCGTCGAGCTTGCCCATGGCGTCGGCCATCTTGTCGGCCGCTGCCTTGAAGTCGGCCGCCTTGGACCAGACCTCCGGCAGGGCCCGGGTGTCGCCGCTGTCGGTGCCGGCGCCGAAGGCGGTGAACGGCAACTGGTGCACCGACATCACCACGGCCATGTTGGCCGCGGCGGCCTGCGCGTCCCACGGGGCCTTGCCCTGCGCCATCGCGCCCACGCGGCCGAAGTGCGCCGCCATCACGGTGAAGGCGGCCTTGCGGTACTTGACCGCGTCCTCGGGCTTCTGGAACTGGGCCGAGGCGGGGACGGCGGTCAGGCAGGCGGCGGCGCACATCGTGGCGGCCAGGAAGGTCTTGCAGGTCATCGGGGCGGGTCCTCGTGGTTGGTTGATGCGTGACGGTCATCGCCGCCGGCCGTGCAGGACGGACGGTGCGGCGCCGACCAAGCGTATACGCTGTGCGCCGTGGCGGCATTGCAGCCGGACGCCGCAGACCGGCTATCGTGGCGCCGAACGCACGTGGCCCCCTAGGCTGCAGCTCCAGCCCTGCATTCCACCGTGAGACCCGCCTCATGCCTGCCGACACCCCCACCCTGGTCCGCATCTGGGACCTGCCCACCCGCCTGTTCCACTGGGCGCTGCTGACCGCGGTGCTCGGCGCCGTGGTCAGCGCCAAGTCCGGCCAGATGGACTGGCACCCCCGCTTCGGCTATGCGGTCTTCGCCCTGCTGGCCTTCCGCCTGCTGTGGGGCGTGGTGGGCGGGCGCTGGTCGCGCTTCGCCAGCTTCGTGCGCGGGCCGGGCACGGTGTGGCGCTACCTGCGCGGCACGGCCACCGCCGGCGAACGGCTGGACGTGGGCCACAACCCGCTGGGCGCGCTGTCGGTGCTGGCGCTGCTGGCGGTGCTGGCGGTGCAGGTGGGCACCGGCCTGGTCAGCGACGACGAGATCGCCTTCACCGGGCCGCTCAACGCGCTGGTCTCCACCGACACCGGCCTGGCCGCCACCAGCTGGCACCGCGGCTGGGGCCAGTGGCTGCTGCTGGGGCTCGTGGGGCTGCACCTGGCGGCCATCGCGGCCTACACGATGCGGGGCAAGGGGCTGGTGTCGGCGATGTGGCTCGGCGACAAGGCACTGCCGCCCGACACCCCGCCGAGCGCCGACGGTCCGGCTCAGCGGCTGCTGGCGGCCGTGCTGCTGGCCGGCTGCAGCCTGGGCGTCTGGTGGGTCGTGACCCGGTGGGGTTGAACCCGGCATAGACTTCGGCCCACTGCCGATGGAAGTGCCACCGATATCCCTGGTCGAGCCGGACACGCCGGCGCTGCTGGACGCCACGCGCGAGATCTTCCGCGAGTACGCCGGTTCGCTGTCGGTGGACCTGTGCTTCCAGGGCTTCGAGCAGGAGCTCGCCGCCTTGCCCGGCGACTACGCCGCGCCGCACGGCGTGCTGCTGCTGGCCTTCGTCGACGGCGCGCTGGCCGGCTGCGGCGGCTTCCGCCCGCTGCCCGAAGCCGACCACCCCGACGCCTGCGAGATGAAGCGCCTGTTCGTGCGCCGGGCCTTCCGCCGCTTCGGCCTGGGACGCGTGGTGGCGCAGGCGCTGATCGACCGCGCCACGGGGGCCGGCTATGCATCGATGCTGCTGGACACGCTCGACGAGATGGAGGCCGCGCGCGGCCTGTACGAGTCGCTGGGTTTCGTCGAGATTCCGCCCTATTACTACAACCCGATTCCGGGGGCACACTACCTGAAGGTCGATTTGACCGGCACCCCGGGGGCCCTTCGATGAACCCGTTTCGCCACCTGCTCAAGGCCTGCGGCAGCCAGCCGCCGATCGGCACCTGGATCATGTCCGGCAGCCCGCTGGTGGCCGAGGCGCTGGGCTGCGCCGGCTTCGACTGGGGCGTGGTCGACATGGAGCACAGCCCGCTGGACATGCGCGACGTGGTGCACCTGCTGCAGGCCATCGGCAACACGAAGATGGTGCCGGTGGTGCGCGTGCCCTGGAACGACGCGGTGGTGGTCAAGCGCGTGCTCGACGCCGGGGCGACCACCGTGCTGTTCCCCTTCGTGCAGAACGCCGAAGAGGCCGCTGCCGCGGTGGCGGCCACCCGCTACCCGCCCGACGGTATCCGTGGCATGGCCGGCATGAGCCGGGCCACGCGTTTCGGCACGCGCGCCGACTACCCGCGCCACGCCAACCGCGAGATGGGCGTCATCGTGCAGCTCGAGACCGCCGACGCGCTGGACCGGCTGGACGAGATCGCCGCCGTGCCCGGCGTGGATGCTCTGTTCGTCGGGCCCGCCGACCTGTCGGCGTCGATGGGTTACGTCGGCCAGAGCCTGCACCCGGCGGTGATGGACCGCATGGCCCGCGCCGCGCGCCGCGCCGCCGAGCTGGGCAAACCCATCGGCACACTGGGCATGAACGCGCAGGCCTTGGTGCAATACCGTGCACTGGGCTACTGCTTCGTCGCCCTGGGCGCCGACCTGGGCCTGCTGATGCAGGGCTCACAGGCGGCGCTGCAGGCGCTGCGCAGCCCGCACGACGAGGGCCACGTGCACACGCTCAGTGATGGCACCGTCACCGGGGCCAGTGCGTACTGACCACCACCGCGTGCCGCCCGAACCTTCCGCCGCTCCGCGGCCCCTACGCGCGCCGCGAGCGCGTCCTGCATGACCGAATCCCTGACCCTCGAACTCACCCGCGGCCCGCTGCGGCTGGCCTTGCGCCCGGACCTCGGCGGCTGCATCGCCGGCCTTTGGTTCGACGGCCTGCAGGTGCTGCGCAGCACCGAGCCGGCGGCGCTCGAGCGCTCCCGGCTGTCGGGTTGCTACCCGCTGCTGCCGTACTCCAACCGCCTGGGCTACCGGCGCTTCCGCTGGCACGGGCGCGAGTACACGACGCAGCCCAACTTCGACGACAACCCGCACTCGGTGCACGGCATCGGCTGGCAGCGGGCGTGGACGGTAGAGTCGGCGCGGGAGGACGACGCCGTGCTGGTGCTGCAGCATGCAGGTGACGCCGACTGGCCGTTCCCCTTCACCGCCCGGCAGGCGGTGTCGCTCACCGACGAGGGGCTGAACCTGGGGCTGTCGATCACGAACACGGGCGAGGCGGCGGCGCCCTTTGGCCTGGGCTGGCACCCGTACTTCCCCAAGCGCCAGCGCAGCCGGCTGCACATCGAGCTCACCGAGCGCTGGGACAGCGATGCCGCCGGCCTGCCCACGCGGCGCGTGCCGCAGCAGGGCATCGATGGCGACGTGGCGCACCTGGACTTCGACCATTGTTTCGAGGGCTGGAGCGGCCCGGCGCGCGTGCGCGACGAGAAGCTGGCGCTGCGGCTGACCTCCTCGCTGCCCTACCTGGTGGTGTTCACGCCGCCGCTGAAGGATTACTACTGCGTGGAGCCGGTCAGCCACGTCAGCAACGCCATCCACATGGCCGAGCCGGCCAAGGCCGGGCTGCGCACGCTGATGCCCGGCGAACACCTGGACGCCTGGTTCAAGCTCGAGATCAGCCGCCCCTGATGGATACCCCGGTCTTCGAGCCGCTGCCGGTGCCACCGTCGCAGCTCGGCGAATCGCCGTTCTGGCATCCGGACGACTCGGCGCTGTACTGGTGCGACATCCCGGGCCGCACGCTCAACTGCTGGCACCCCGGCCGCGCACAACACCGCCAGTGGGCCTTCGACACCGAGCCCGCCTGCGCTGCGCCGCTGCCCGGTGGCGCGCTGCTGCTGGGCATGCGCGACGGCTTGTTCCGTTTCGACCCTGCCACCGGCGAACGCACCCGCCTCGCGGCGCCGCCGTACGACCCGGCCGAGGAGCGCTTCAACGACGGCAAGGCCGACCCGCAGGGCCGCTTCTGGGCCGGCACGATCTACGAGCCGCGCACGGCGCCGAAGGCGGCGCTCTACCGCTGGGCCGGCGGCAAGCTCGACCGCGTCGCCGGCGACATCACCACCAGTAACGGCCTGGCCTGGCGCCCCGACGGTCGCACGCTGTACTGGAGCGACACCAAGGCCCACGTGGTGCGCGCCTTCGACGTCGACCCGCTGGACGGCAGCCTGTCGCGCGGGCGCGAATTCGCACGCTTCGCGCCACGCGGCGATGGGCAGCCGCTGGAGACCTACGGCGGCCGGCCCGATGGCGCCGCCATGGACATCGACGGCGGCTACTGGGTGGCGATGTTCGAAGGCCAGCGTCTGCTGCGCCTGGCGGCGGACGGCAGCGTGACACGCGATCTGCGCCTGCCGGTGCGCTGCCCCACGATGCCGTGTTTCGGCGGTGCCGACGGGCGCACGCTGTTCGTCACCACCGCACGCCAGGGCCGCCCGGCCGACGAACTGGCGGCGCAGCCGCTGGCCGGCTGCGTGCTCAGCCTGCGCGTGGACGTGCCCGGCCTGCCGGTGAACTTCGCACGGCCATGAGTGGGCCGGCACAGACCACCCACGGTGCGCCGCTGGACCGGGCGGCGCTGTGGGCCCGCGTGCGCGCGGCCGAGCCGTTCGACCTGGTGGTCGTCGGTGGTGGCGCCACCGGCTGCGGGCTGGCGCTGGATGCCGCGGCACGCGGCTTCAGCGTCGCGTTGTTCGAGGCCGAGGACTTCGCCAAGGGCACCTCGTCGCGCGCCACCAAGCTGCTGCACGGCGGCGTGCGCTACCTGGCGCAGGGCGACGTGGGCCTGGTCCGCGAGGCGCTGCACGAACGGGCCGCCGTGCTGCACAACGCGCCGCACCTGGCCAGCCGCCTGCCGTTCGTGATGCCGTCGTACCACTGGTGGGAGCGCGGCTTCTACGGCATGGGCCTCAAGGCCTACGACCTGTTGGCCGGGTCGCGCTCGCTGGGCGACACCGAGTTCCTCTCGGCCGGGCGCACGAAGACCCTGCTGCCCAACGTGCGTGCGCAAGGCCTGGCCGGCGGCGTGCGCTACTGGGACGCGCAGTTCGACGACGCCCGCCTGGCCGTGGCGCTGGCGCGCACGGCCGCCGCCCACGGCGCGGTCGTGCTCAACCACGCGCCCGTGACCGGTCTGCTGCGCGAGCAGGGCCTGGTGCGCGGCGTCACCGTGCGCGGGCCCGACGGCGACGTCCACGTGCTGGCGCGCTGCGTCGTCAACGCCACCGGCATCTGGGTGGATGCGCTGCGCGACATGGACCGTGACGTCGACACGCCGCACCGCCCGCCGCTGGTGGCGCCCAGCCAGGGCGTGCACCTGGTGGTCGACCGCGGCTTCTGGCCAGGCGACCACGCGCTGCTGGTGCCCAAGACGCGCGACGACCGCGTGCTGTTCGCCGTGCCCTGGCTGGGCAAGACCCTCCTGGGCACGACCGACACGCCGCGCGACCGGGTACAGCACGACCCGCTGCCGCTGCGTGCCGAGGTCGA
Organism: Rubrivivax albus; assembly: GCF_004016515.1. Taxonomy (GTDB): domain Bacteria; phylum Pseudomonadota; class Gammaproteobacteria; order Burkholderiales; family Burkholderiaceae_C; genus Rubrivivax; species Rubrivivax albus. The sequence goes on along the minus strand of NZ_SACT01000003.1, from coordinate 430,367 downwards.
TTTCATCCTCGACGAGAGCGCGCGCTACCTGTCCCGGCCGCCGGGCCGCGACGACGTGCGCTCGGTCTGGGTCGGCATGCGCCCGCTGGTCAAGCCGCAGGCCGAGGATGGTGGCGACACCAAGGCGCTGTCGCGCGAGCACACGGTGCTGGTCGGGCGCTCGGGCCTGGTCACGGTGACCGGCGGCAAGTGGACCACCTACCGGGCGATGGCCGAGGACGTGCTCACGCGCTGCATGGCGCGCGGCCTGCTGCCGCCCCGGCCGGGCGGCGCCACGGCCGGCCTGCCGCTGGTGGGCGCGCAGGCCACGCACCGCACGCTGGTGGTCCCGCCGGGGGCACACCTGTACGGCGCCGAGGCGCAGACACTGCAGGCGCTGCCCGGGGCCGACCGCTGGCTCTGGCGCGACCCGGAAAGCGACGCCCCCGTGCTCAGCGAGGCCATGGTGCGCTTTGCCGCGCGGCATGAACTCGCGGCCAGCGTGGAGGACGTGCTGGCGCGGCGCAGCCGGCTCCTGTTCCTGGATGCGCGGGCCGCTGCGGGCCTGGCCGACGACGTGGCCGCCATCCTGGCGGAGGAACTGGGCGACGACGTCGATGCCGCCGCGTCCAGCGCGGCCTTCCGGACGCTGGCGCAGGGCTACGCGACCCTGCCCTGAATCACGCCCGGATCATTCGCCGGCGTTGCCGTACTTGACCGTGCAACCGTAGGCCCGTGTGGCCGGCGTGCTGACCGGCTTGCCGGCCATCGACTCGGCCAGTGCCACCTTGACGTGGTTGGTCGCACCCGGGATGTCCGCCGGGTTGGCGCTGGGCTTGCTGTCGATGGCGCCGGCGTAGACCAGGGTGCCCTGGGGGTCGACGATGTACATGTGCGGCGTCGTGCGGGCGCCGTAGGCGCGGCCGACCTTGCCGTCCTCGTCCATCAGTGTCGCGGTGGCGGCGGCACCCTGCTCCTTCATCCAGGACGCCAGCTTCGCCGGCGCCAGGTAGTCGCCGTGGTCGGGGGTGGTGGAGTTCACCGTCAGCCAGACGGCGCCCTGCGTGGTCGCCGCCTTCTGCGTGGCCTGCATGTTCTGCGCGCCGTAGTGCTTGCGCACGTAGGGGCAGCCGGGGTTCACCCATTCCAGCACCACGTGCTTGCCCTTGAAGTCGGCCAGATTGACGGTGCGACCGCTGGTGTCGGTGGCGCTGAAGGCCGGCGCTGGCTGGCCGACGGTGGCGCTGGCCAGCGCGGGCATGGCAAAGGCCGCTGCAGCGGCCAGCGTCAGGGCGTGGAACAGGGGCTTCATCGGGCACTCCTCGCGGTGGGGTGAAGGGGGTTGGCGGCTCAGAGTGTCGCCAAGGCCCCGGTGACCTCGCCGACACTGAGGATTTCCGACAGCAGTTGCGGCGCGGGGTTCCCTGGCCGGTAGAGCGCGTACACCGGCACGCCGCTGCGCCCCAGGCGCGTGAGTTCGGCGGTGATGGTGGCGTCTCGCCGGGTCCAGTCGGCCCGCATCAGGCGCACGCCCTTGTCGGCGAAGGCGGCCTTCACGGCCGCGTCCGCCAGTGTCGTGCGCTTGTTGTACTGGCAGGTCACGCACCAGGCGGCGGTGAAGTCCACGAACACCGCCTGGCCCTGCGCATGGGCCTCGGCCACGCGCTCGGGCGACCAGGCCTCCCAGCCGTCGGCCACGGTGCCGGTGGCGTTGGCGGCCACAGCCTCCTGCCGAAGCGCCGGGCCGGCCCAGGCCAGCGTCAGGCCCAGCAGAAGCACGCCCACCGTGCCCCACACGCGCTTGACGCGTGCGGAGTTGGTCGGCGAGCCCAGGGCCCAGGCCAGGAAGGCCAGCGCCACCAGCGTACCCAGCAGCGCGGCCGCGCCGTCGATGCCGGTCTGGTGCCCCAGCACCCACACCAGCCAGACCACTGTGCCGAACATCGGGAAGGCCATCAGCGTCTTGAAGGTGGCCATCCAGGCGCCCGGACGAGGCAGCAAGCGCGCCACCGCCGGGAAGGCGCTGGCGGCGAGATACGGCAGCGCCATGCCCAGGCCCAGGGCGGCAAAGACCACCAGCGCCTGCGCCGCGGGCAGCGTCAGCGCGAAGCCCAGCGAAGCGCCCATGAACGGCGCCGTGCACGGTGCGGCCACGGCCACGGCCAGCACGCCGGTGAGGGCTGAATCAACCAGCGGGTGCCGGGCCTGCGCCGTGGCCACGCTGTCCGGCAGCACGCTGCCGACCTCGAACACGCCCAGCAGGTTCAGGCCGATCAGCGTGAAAAGCGCCGCGAGCACCGCCACCACCGGGGGCGACTGCAGCTGGAAGCCCCAGCCCAGCTGCTCGCCGCCGGCGCGCAGCGCGATCAGCAGGGCCGCCAGGGCCACGAAGGACAGCACCACGCCGCCGGTGTAGGCCAGGCCGCCGGCCAGCAGGCGGCGGCGGTCGTGGGCGTGATGGGTGAAGCCCAGCACCTTCAGCGACAGCACCGGGAAGACGCAGGGCATCAGGTTCAGCAGCAGGCCGCCGACGAGGGCGAAGGCGATGGCCAGCGGCAGGCCCAGGGGCGACGTGGCCGGCGGGCTCGCTGGCATGGCGTCCGCGGCGTCGGCGTGTGCTGCGCTCGACGTCGGCGTGGCGCCCACCGCGGGCCAGGGCCCGGTGACGGCCACCGCCACCTGCGCGCCCGCCAGTTCGCCGCGCGCCACCAGCACGGCCGGGATGAGCTCGGGGCTGTCGCTGCGCTGCGGGTCCAGCGGCACCTCGGCCGTCCAGCGCGCACCCTCCCAGCGTTCCACAGGCTTGGCGGCATTGAGGATGACGCCAACCGTCTCCGGAAAGAAGGCCACCTCGCGCCCCTGCCAGCCTGTGGGCAGGCCGTCCACGGTGACCACCAGCGTCTGGCCGCTGGCATCGCTGCGCACCTCGGCGCGGCCCTGTGCGCCCGGCACGGCCACCGGCAGCGTGTCGCGCAGGTTGGCAAAGTCGTCGGCATGCGCCACGGCCGGGGCGCCGGTGGGCAGCGACAGGCTGAACTCGCCGGACTCGGGGATGCAGACATCCTTGCAGACCAGCCATTCCGCGGCCAGCTTCACGTCCACCGCCGATGCCTTGAAGTCCGCCGGCAGTTGCAGCGCCACCGGCAGCAGCAGCACGTCCTCGTAGCCGAAGTTCACCAGCGGGCCCAGCGGCAGCTTCTTCGGCGTGGGCCACTGCACGTCGCCGGCCTGTGCGCCGTCGGGCAGCGTCCAGGTCAGGTTCGTCGGCAGGCCGGAGTCACCCGGGTTCTTCCAGTAGGTGTGCCAGTGCGGCTGGTGCGCGATGCGCAACGCCAGCTGCATCGGCTTGCCGTGGCCCACGCCCTCCGGGGCATGCGCAACCAGTTCGGCGCGGACCTGGGGCGTCGTCACGACCGCACCCTGCGCCGCCACGGTGGCGGGCGTCAGCAGCGGAACGCAGAGGGAGAGCAGCGCGGCAAGGCGCAGAGGCAGGCGCATCGCAAAAGGGAGCAGGCAGGGACGATGGAGTTCCGCGTCGGCACGGAGGTCGGCGACGCGGCGCGCAGCCTGCAAGTGTCGTTGATCGACGCCCCACCTTTCATGGCAGGGGCCTGAGTGGGGCGACCATACCCGACCTGGATCAAGGTATCCCCTGAAGTGGCCGGGTTCTCCCCTATAATCCTTAGGCTTTGCTGATCGCGCCCACGACCTGACCCATGCCGGACCGCACGCGACCCCTCAACGGTCGCCCCGATCCCTGGGTTGACGAGGGCGACGACTCGGCAGCGCCGGCCTTCCGCCCGCTGACACGGGAAGAAGCGCAGGCCCTGCGCGCCAAGGAGCCGCCACTCAATCCGTGGCGGGTCATCGTGGTGCAGGTCCTCGTCGGCGTGCTGGTGGCCGGCCTTGCGGGGCTGGTCTTCGGCAGCAAGGCTGTGGCGTGGTCGCTGCTGTATGGGGCGGCCACCGTGGTGGTGCCGGGGGCCCTGATGGCGCGTGGCATGACCAGCCGCCTTTCCAGCGTGTCTCCCGGCGCCAGCGCCGTCAGTTTCATGTTGTGGGAGGTGGTCAAAATCGCGGTTTCGATTGCCATGCTCATGCTGGCGCCGAAACTCGTGCAGCCCCTGAGCTGGCCAGCCCTGCTGGCAGGGCTGGTGCTGTGCATGAAGGTGTACTGGGTCGCGCTCCTGTGGCGCGGCCGCTGAAGAAGAAGCGAACACGGACGGGAACGAGCACATGGCAGCCGAAGGTCACGCCCCCACCGCTGGTGAATACATCATTCACCACCTGCAGCATCTGCAGGTGGGATCCGGCTTCTGGACGCTGAACGTCGATTCGCTGTTCTGGTCCATCGTGACGGGCGTGATCGGCCTGTGGTTCCTGCGCAGCGTGGCCAAGCGCGTGCACTCGGGCGTGCCGGGGCGCATGCAGGCGGCGGTGGAGTCGCTGGTCGAGATGGTCGACAGCCAGGCCAAGGGCATCGTGCACAACGCCGAGAGCCGCAAGGCCGTGGCCCCGCTGGCGCTGACGGTGTTCATCTGGATCTTCCTGATGAACGCGATGGACCTGATCCCGGTCGACCTGATCCCGTCGATCTGGCACGTGGCCGGCCCGGCCATGGGTGCGCCGGACTACATGCGCGTGGTGCCCACCGCCGACCTGTCGATCACGATGGCGCTGTCGGTCACGGTGCTGCTGATCTGCATCTACTACAACATCAAGATCAAGGGCGCCGGCGGCTGGATCCACGAGCTGTTCTCGGCCCCGTTCGGCAGCCACTTCCTGTTGTGGCCGTTCAACTTCCTGATGCAGATCATCGAGTTCGTCGCCAAGACCGTCTCGCACGGCATGCGGCTGTTCGGCAACATGTACGCCGGCGAACTGATCTTCATGCTGATCGCGCTGATGGGTGGTGCGTTCTTCACCGCGGTGGGCATCCCGCTGGCCATCGGCCACGTGATCGCCGGCACCGCGTGGGCCATCTTCCACATCCTGATCATCACCCTGCAGGCCTTCGTGTTCATGATGCTGACGCTCGTCTACGTCGGCCAGGCCCACGACGCGCACTGATCCCGTTTTCCTTCCCCTTCCCTTTCCAACTCACTGTCCCCTGAGGAGCATTCCATGGAAGTCATCAGCTTTGTCGCCCTGGCCGCCGGCCTGATCATCGGTCTGGGTGCCATCGGCGCCTGCATCGGCATCGGCATCATGGGCAGCAAGTACCTCGAGTCGGCCGCGCGCCAGCCCGAGCTGATGGGCGAACTGCAGACCAAGATGTTCCTGCTGGCCGGCCTGATCGACGCGGCTTTCATCATCGGCACCGGTATCGCGCTGTGGTTCGCCACCGCCAACCCCTTCCTGGGCCAGATCGCCAACCTGCCGAAGTAATTCGGCGCTGGCAGGCCCGCCGGCGTGCCGGCGGTCCGTGGGGTGCTGCCGCCGGCACGCCCCTGATCACCCCATGACGAGGTACGAGACGTGAGCATCAACGCCACCCTCATCGTCCAGATGATCGTGTTCGCGATCCTGGTCTGGTTCACGATGAAGTACGTCTGGCCGCCGATCACGGCAGCCCTGGACGAACGCGCCAAGAAGATCGCCGACGGCCTGTCGGCCGCCGACAAGGCCAAGGCTGACCTGGCCGCCGCCAACGCCCGCGTCGAGCAGCAGCTCGCCGCGGCGCGCGACGACGCCCAGAAGCGCCTGGCCGACGCCGAACGCCTGGCGCAGCAGATGGTCGAGGAGGCCAAGACGCGCGCCAACGACGAAGGCGCCAAGATCGTCGCCGCCGCCCGCGCCGAAGCCGAGCAGGAGGCCGTCAAGGCCCGCGAAGCGCTGCGCGAGCAGGTGGCCGGTCTGGCCGTCAAGGGCGCCGAGGCGATCCTCAAGCGCGAGGTGAACCCGGCCGTGCACGCCGATCTGCTGAACCGTCTGAAGACGGAGCTCTGATCATGGCCGAGCTCGCCACCATCGCCCGCCCCTACGCCGAGGCCTTGTTCAAGGCCTCGACGGGCACCGACGCCGCCACGCTCGGCAGCCAGCTGCAGGCGCTGGCCGAGGTGGCCGCCGACCCGGAGCTGCGCCAGTTCGCCGACAACCCCAAGATCGGCGCGAACCTGGTCTTCAACGTGATCGCCGACGTGCTGGGCCGCAAGGGCATCGTGCTGGCCGACGCCGTGCAGAACCTGCTGCGCGTCGTGCTCGACAACGGCCGGCTCGACGCGTTGCCGGAGATCGTCGCGCAGCACCACGCGCTGGTGAACGCCACCGGCGGCGTGTCCGACGCGTTGATCGAGAGCGCCTTCGAGATCGAGGGTGCACAGCTGGCCGACGTCGTCGCGTCGCTGGAGAAGCGCTTCGGCCGCAAGCTCAATGCGAGCGTCGAGGTCAAGCCCGAATTGATCGGTGGCATCCGTGCGGTGGTCGGCGACGAAGTGCTCGACACCTCCGTGAAGGCCCGTCTGGAACAGATGCGGGTCGCGCTCACCGCGTGACCCCAGGAGAACCCCATGCAACTCAATCCCGCTGAGATTTCCGAGCTGATCAAGAGCCGCATCGAAGGCCTTGCGGCGTCGGCCGACATCAAGAACCAGGGCACGGTCGTCTCGGTGACCGACGGCATCGTGCGCATCCACGGCCTGTCGGACGTGATGGCCGGCGAAATGCTGGAGTTCCCCGCCACCAAGGACGGCGCTGCCACCTACGGCCTGGCGCTGAACCTCGAGCGCGACTCCGTCGGCGCGGTGATCCTGGGCGAGTACGAGCACATCTCCGAAGGCGACACCGTCAAGTGCACGGGCCGCATCCTTGAAGTGCCGGTCGGCCCCGAGCTCGTCGGCCGCGTCGTCAACGCCCTGGGCCAGCCGATCGACGGCAAGGGCCCGGTCAACGCGAAGATGACCGACGTCATCGAGAAGGTCGCCCCGGGCGTGATCGCGCGCCAGTCGGTGGACCAGCCGGTGCAGACCGGCCTGAAGTCGATCGACTCGATGGTGCCGATCGGCCGTGGCCAGCGCGAGCTGATCATCGGCGACCGCCAGACCGGCAAGACCGCGGTGGCGATCGACGCGATCATCAACCAGAAGGGTCAGAACATGACCTGCATCTACGTCGCGATCGGGCAGAAGGCCAGCTCGATCAAGAACGTGGTGCGGGCGCTGGAGCAGCACGGCGCGATGGACTACACCATCGTCGTCGCCGCGTCGGCGTCGGAATCGGCCGCGATGCAGTACGTCGCCGCCTACTCCGGCTGCACGATGGGCGAGTACTTCCGTGACCGCGGCCAGGATGCGCTGATCATCTACGACGACCTGTCCAAGCAGGCTGTTGCCTACCGCCAGGTTTCGCTGCTGCTGCGCCGCCCGCCGGGCCGCGAAGCCTTCCCTGGCGACGTGTTCTATCTCCACAGCCGTCTGCTGGAGCGTGCCGCGCGTGTGAACGCCGACTACGTTGAGGCCTTCACCAAGGGCGAGGTCAAGGGCAAGACCGGTTCGCTGACTGCGCTGCCGATCATCGAGACGCAGGCCGGCGACGTGTCCGCCTTCGTGCCGACCAACGTGATCTCGATCACCGACGGCCAGATCTTCCTGGAGACCAGCCTGTTCAACAGCGGCATCCGCCCCGCCATCAACGCCGGCATCTCGGTGTCGCGGGTGGGTGGTGCGGCGCAGACCAAGCTGATCAAGAGCCTGTCCGGCGGCATCCGTACCGACCTGGCCCAGTACCGGGAACTGGCGGCCTTCGCCCAGTTCGCGTCCGACCTCGACGCCAGCACCAAGAAGCAGCTGGACCGCGGCGCGCGCGTGACCGAACTGCTCAAGCAGGCCCAGTACAGCCCGCTGCCCATCAGCCTGATGGCTTCCACGCTGTACGCGGTGAACAAGGGCTACCTGGACGACATCGACGTCAAGAAGGTTCTTGCCTTCGAGCACGGCCTGCACCAGCACCTGAAGTCCAGCCACGCCGCCCTGCTGCAGAAGCTGGAGAGCGACAAGGCCATGGACAAGGCCGCCGAGGAAGAACTCGCCGCTGCGATCACCGCGTTCAAGAAGTCGTTCGCCTGATCCCGCACGCCTAGACAAGGAGCAACGTCATGGCGGTCGGAAAAGAGATCCGCGGCAAGATCAAGTCCTTCGAGAACACGAAGAAGATCACGAAGGCCATGGAGATGGTCGCGGCATCGAAGATGCGCAAGGCGCAGGAGCGCATGCGTTCCGCGCGCCCGTACGCCGACAAGATCCGCAACATCACGGCCAACCTGGCGCAGGCCAACCCGGAGTACCGCTCGCCGTACATGCGGCAGGCGGGAGGCGCAAAGAAGGTCGGCTTCATCCTCGTGACCACCGACAAGGGCCTCTGCGGCGGCCTGAACACCAACGTCCTGCGTGCGCTGACCAACAAGATGCGCGAAGTGCAGGACGGCGGCGGCTCGGTGCAGGCGGTGGCCATCGGCAACAAGGGCTTCAACTTCTGCAACCGCATCGGCGTGCCGGTGGTCAGCCACGCGGTGCAGCTCGGCGACACGCCGCAGCTGGAGAAGCTGATCGGCCCGGTCAAGGTGATGCTGGACGCCTTCGTGGCCGGCGAGCTGGACGCGGTCTACCTCTGCTACACCAACTTCATCAACACGATGCGGCAGGAGCCGATGGTCGAGCCGCTGCTGCCACTGTCGGCGGCGCGCCTCGAACAGACGGAAGCGGAGAAGTCGCAGTATGGCTGGGACTACATCTACGAGCCGGACGCGCCCACCGTCATCGACGAGCTGCTGACGCGCTACATCGAGGCCCTGGTCTACCAGGCGGTGGCCGAGAACATGGCGTCGGAGCAGTCGGCGCGCATGGTCGCGATGAAGGCCGCCACCGACAACGCCGGCAACCTGATCGCCGAGATGAAGCTCATCTACAACAAGACGCGTCAGGCGGCGATCACGAAGGAACTCTCCGAGATCGTCAGCGGCGCGGCCGCCATCAGCGGCTGAACGCCGCCCAAACGAATTCAGTCTGAAGGATCTACAAAATGGCACAAGGCAAGATCGTCCAGTGCATCGGCGCCGTGGTGGACGTCGAGTTCCCGCGCGACCAGATGCCCCGCGTGTATGACGCGCTGAAGCTCGAAGGTTCGGCCCTGACGCTGGAAGTCCAGCAGCAGCTCGGCGACGGCATCGTGCGCACCATCGCGCTGGGCTCGTCCGACGGCCTGCGCCGCGGCCTGATGGTCAGCAACACCGGTGCGCCGATCACGGTGCCGGTGGGCAAGGCCACGCTGGGCCGCATCATGGACGTGCTGGGCAACCCGATCGACGAGCGCGGCCCGGTCAGCACCGAGCTGACGGCCTCGATCCACCGCAAGGCGCCGACCTACGACGAGCTGAGCCCGTCGACCGAACTGCTCGAGACCGGCATCAAGGTGATCGACCTGATCTGCCCGTTCGCCAAGGGCGGCAAGGTGGGTCTGTTCGGCGGCGCCGGCGTGGGCAAGACCGTGAACATGATGGAGCTCATCAACAACATCGCGAAGGCGCACTCGGGTCTGTCCGTGTTCGCCGGCGTGGGTGAGCGCACCCGTGAGGGCAACGACTTCTATCACGAGATGAGTGATTCGAAGGTCGTGGTGCAGGAGGACCTGAGCCAGTCCAAGGTGGCCATGGTCTACGGCCAGATGAACGAGCCCCCGGGCAACCGTCTGCGTGTGGCGCTGACCGGCCTGACGATCGCCGAGTCGTTCCGCGACGAAGGCCGTGACGTGCTGTTCTTCGTCGACAACATCTACCGCTACACACTGGCCGGCACCGAGGTGTCCGCGCTGCTGGGCCGGATGCCGTCGGCGGTGGGCTACCAGCCGACGCTGGCCGAGGAGATGGGCAAGCTGCAGGAGCGCATCACGTCCACCAAGGTCGGCTCGATCACCTCGATCCAGGCCGTGTACGTGCCCGCGGACGACCTGACCGACCCGTCGCCCGCCACCACCTTCGCCCACCTGGACGCCACCGTGGTGCTGTCGCGTGACATTGCCGCGCTGGGCATCTACCCCGCCGTGGACCCGCTGGACTCCACCAGCCGCCAGATCGACCCCAACGTGGTCGGCGAGGAGCACTACGGCGTCACCCGCGCCGTGCAGGGCACGCTGCAGCGCTACAAGGAACTGCGCGACATCATCGCGATCCTGGGCATGGACGAACTGTCGCCCGAGGACAAGCTGGCCGTGGCCCGCGCGCGCAAGATGCAGCGTTTCCTGTCGCAGCCGTTCCACGTGGCCGAGGTGTTCACCGGCAGCCCGGGCAAGTACGTGCCGCTGAAGGAGACCATCCGCGGCTTCAAGATGATCGTCAACGGCGAGTGCGACCACCTGCCGGAGCAGGCCTTCTACATGGTTGGCACGATCGACGAGGCGTTCGAGAAGGCCAAGAAGCTGCAGTAAGCGGCGCACGCGGGCGTCATGCGTCGTTGCCGTACTCAGTGGACGCGAGTCCACTTCCGTGCGGCGCCTAGCCTGACACCCGCCTGCTTGCTTTCTGAACCTTCTTCCAGACGTTAAGGAGCCGAGATGGCAACCATCCAGGTCGACGTGGTCAGCGCGGAGGAGAACATCTTCTCCGGCCTGGCCAAGTTCGTCGCGCTGCCGGGCGAGAACGGCGAGCTCGGCATCCTGCCGCGCCACACGCCGCTGATCACCCGCATCAAGGCCGGCGCCGTGCGCATCGAGCGTGCCGACAACGGCGAGGAGGAGTTCGTCTTCGTCGCCGGCGGCATCCTCGAGGTGCAGCCGGGCACGGTCACCGTGCTGGCCGACACCGCGATCCGCGGCCACGACCTCGACGAGGCCAAGGCCGCCGAGGCCAAGAAGCTGGCCGAGGAAGCGATGAAGAACGCCAAGAGCGACATCGATTTCGCCAAGGCACAGAGCGAGTTCTCTGCGATGGCGGCGCAGATCGCCGCGATCGCCAAGCTCCGCAAGAAGTAAGCGCAGCACCGCACCCGACCCCACGGGGCCGACACCGCGCATGCGGGTCGGCCCCGTCTGTTTTCATCCGGCGTGCGGCGCTAGGCTGGGCGCATGGACACCTCGCTCATCCGCCGCCACACGATCGGCGACCTGCTGCACCGCAGCGCCGCCCGACACCCGCAAAAGCCCGCCATCGCTTGCGGCGACGTGCGCTGGACCTACGCCGAGTTCGACGCGCTGTGTGACCGCCTGGCCGCCGGGCTCGCCGGCCAGGGCATCGAGCGCGGCGATCGCGTGGCGATCCTGGCACGCAACTCGCACGCCTTCGCCGCCATGCGCTTCGCGCTCGCCCGCCTGGGTGCGGTGCTGGTGCCGATCAACTTCATGCTCAAGGCCGATGAGGCGGCCTACATCCTGCGCCATGCCGGCGCGCGGCTGCTGGCCACCGACACAGGCCTGGCGCCGCTGGCGCGCGGTGCGGCGGCGCTGGACACGGCCGTCGAGCGTCTGCTGTGGCTGCCGGCAGAGGACCCGTCGGCGCCGGAGCCCGGCATGCTCGACTTCCACGACCTGGCCGCCTGCACCGGCACACCGCCCGACGTTGCATTGAAGGGCGAGGACCTGGCGCAGATCGTCTACACCAGCGGCACCGAAAGCCTGCCCAAGGGCGCGATGCTGACGCACGACGCCGTGCTCTGGCAGTACGTCAGCTGCGTCGTCGATGCCGGCATCGACCGCAGCGACCTGATGCTGCACGCCCTGCCGCTGTACCACTGTGCGCAGCTCGACGTCTTCTTCGGCCCGGCCATCTACGTGGGCTGCAGCAACGTCATCACCGGCAAGCCGGTGGCCGAGCACCTGCTGGCGCTGATCCAGCAGCACCGCATCAGCAGCTTCTTCGCGCCGCCCACGGTGTGGATCGCGCTGCTGCGCTCGCCGGCCTTCGACGCCACCGACCTGACCAGCCTGAAGAAGGGCTACTACGGCGCCAGCATCATGCCGGTGGCGGTGATGCAGGAGATCCTGCAGCGCATCCCCGGCCTGAGGCTTTGGAACCTGTACGGCCAGACCGAGATCGCGCCGCTGGCCACCATGCTCGGCCCGGAGGACCAGCTGCGCAAGCCCGGCTCCTGCGGCCGCGCCGTGCTCAATGTCGAGACTCGTGTGGTGGACGACGCCATGCAGGACGTGAAGCCGGGCGAGATCGGCGAGATCGTGCACCGCAGCCCGCAGCTGCTCAGCGGCTACTTCCATGACGACGAGCGCACCGCGGCGGCTTTCGCCGGCAGCTGGTTCCACAGCGGTGACCTCGCGACCATCGACGACGAAGGTTTCATCACCGTCGTCGACCGCAAGAAGGACATGATCAAGACCGGGGGCGAGAACGTTGCCAGCCGCGAGGTCGAGGAGTGCATCTACCGGCTCGACGGCGTCAGCGAGGTGGCCGTGGTCGGCCTGCCGCACCCGACCTGGGTGGAGGCCGTGACCGCGATCGTCGTGGCCAAACCTGGTGCCCTGCTCGACGAGGCCGCGGTGCTGGCGCACTGCCAGACGCACCTTGCCGGCTTCAAGGCCCCCAAGCGCGTGCTCTTCGTCGACGCGCTGCCGAAGAATCCCAGCGGCAAGCTGCTCAAGCGCGAGCTGCGGCAGACCCATGAAGGACTGTTTGCATGAGCAAGAAGAAGAACGGCAAGCTCGGCAAGGCCGAGTACTACGAAAAGCTTGGCCCCATGGAGGTCGAGCTCAACGACATGGCGCGCTGGCTGCAGCACACCGGGCGGCGGCTGGCGGTCGTGATCGAGGGCCGCGACACGGCCGGCAAGGGCGGCGTGATCTCGGCGATCGCCGACACGCTGAACCCACGCCAATGCCACACCGTGGCCCTGCCCAAGCCCAGCGACCGCGAGCGCACGCAGTGGTACTTCCAGCGCTACGTGGCGCATCTGCCGGCCGCCGGCGAGATCGTGCTCTTCGACCGCAGCTGGTACAACCGCGCCGGCGTCGAGCCGGTGATGGGTTTCTGCACCGAGGACGAGACCCGGTCTTTCCTGAAGCAGGCGCCGGTGTTCGAGAGGCTGCTGGTGGACGACGGCATCCTGTTGTTCAAGTACTGGCTCACGGTGGACCAGGCGCAGCAGGAAGAGCGCTTCGCCGAACGCCAGCAGGACCCGCTCAAGCGCTGGAAGCTCTCGCCCATCGACGTCAAGGCGCGCGAGAAGTACGCCGACTACGGTGCGGCCCGTACGCGCATGCTCAAGGCCACGCACACCCGGCACGCCCCCTGGACGCTGGTCGACTTCAACGACCAGCGCCGCGGCCGCCTGACGCTGATCCGCGACCTGCTGGACCGCCTGCCCGATCACGACGTGCCGGAGACCCTGGTGGACCTGCCGCCGCTGGGGCACAAGCCGCTGAAGGAACGCTTCACCGCTGGGTTGAAGCCGATCCGCCGACACCCCTGAGCCTTCGTCCACCGGTGCGTCCGTGCCATTCCGGCACAGGACCGCCATTTGCACGCCTCTTCATATCGGGTTCAGGCGCGGTGGTGCAGCGGGCGGGGACATGGTCCGATCGTGGCAGGAGCAATCACCGCACAATCGCGCCATGGAAGTCAGACTCGACAAGCAGTACCCCATCGACGCGAGCATCGAGCAGGCCTGGGCCGTGCTGGCCGACGTGCGCGCCACGGCCGCCTGCATGCCCGGCGCGCAGATCACCGAGCAGCTGGACGACACGCACTACAAGGGCATCGTCAAGAGCAAGATCGGTCCGGCCATGATGACCTTCAACGGCGACATCGAGGTGCTCGGCCTGGACGCCGGCCTGCGCCAGCTGAAGATGCTCGGCAAGGGCGCGGACAAGTCCGGTTCGTCGGCCACGATGAACCTGACGGCACGGATCGAACCCGGCGATGCAGCAAACGGCTGCCGGCTCGTCGGCGAAGCGGTGATCGTCGTCAGCGGCAAGCTGGCGCAGTTCGGCAGCCGGCTCCTGGTGCCGGTGTCCGACGCCATGCTCAAGCAGTTCGCGGGCAACTTCAGCGCCGCTGCCGCGGCGGTGGCGGTGGCGGTGGCGGCGCCTGCCGCCGGCAGCGCGCCGGCGGCGGCCCCCGCCGCGCCGGTACCGCAGCCCACCGAGCTGAACGCGCTGGCGCTCATGTGGCAGGTGGTCAAGGCCTGGTTCGCGCGCCTGTTCGGCCGGAACGCCTGACGGACCCTGATGTCCGACCGGGCCGTGCCCGCGCCCACCATCGCCGGGCTCGTGCTGGCGGCCGGACAGGGCGCCCGCCTCGGCGGCCGTCCCAAGGCGCTGCTCCGGCTCGATGGCGTGCCGCTGCTGCAGCGCGTCGTCGCGGCCCTGGCGGACGCCGGCATCGCGGAGGTGGTCGTCGTCACCGGGCACCATGCCGAACAGATCGAGCCGCTGCTGGCCACGCTGCCCGTTCGCGGCATCCGCAACCCGCGCCCGCAGGACGGCCCCACGTCGTCGCTGCGCGAGGGGCTCGCGGCCGTGTCGTCTTCGGTGTCGGCCATCGTCGTCGCGCTCGCGGACCAGCCGCTGCTCGACGCGGCCGACGTGGCCGCCCTGCTGGAGGCCTGGCGCCGGCGCCCCGCCGGCATCGACGTCCTGTATCCGCAGGTGGATGGCCAGCGCGGCAACCCGGTGATCCTGTCCGCCGCCGTGCGCGACGACCTGATGTCCGCGCCCCCCACGTTCAGTGCCCGGGCGTGGCAGGCGGCACACCCGCAACGCTGCCTGCCGTGGAGCACCGACAACCGGCACTACCGCGTCGACATCGACACCGCCGAGGACCTGGCGCGTTTCGCCAGCGAGACCGGGCACGTGCTGCACTGGCCGCAGACGGCCTGACAGCGCTCAGCGCAGGTCCACGCGGTCGCTGAGCTGGTTCGGGTTGGCGTCGCCCGCGCCCAGCGGGAAGTGCTGCACCAGCAGGGCCTCCACCGCGTCGATGGCATCCATCAGGCCCGCTTCGTAGCGCCCGGCGCGGAAGGCCTCGCGCATGCCGGCCAGCACCGTCTGCCAGTGGTCCGCCGGCACGTGGCGCGCCAGCCCGCGGTCGGCCACGATCTCGATCGCGTGTTCGGCCAGCAGCAGGTAGATCAGCACGCCGTTGTTGTGCTCGGTGTCCCACACGCGCAGCTTGCCGAACAGCGTCACCGCCCGCTCGCGCGCGCCCAGCCGCTGCCACAGGTAAGATAGCGGCAGTCCGGCCTCGACGCTGATGCGGATCTCGCCGCTGTGCCGGCGCTCGCTGCCGGCCACGCGGGCGGCCAGGCGGTCGAGTGCGGTGTCGTCCAGCGCGCGCCGGATGTCGGTGTCGTCGATCCAGCGGTGCTTCAGGAGGCGCAGCAGGCGGTTGGAGGAACGGTCCATCACCAGTCTCCCGACGCGCCGCCGCCGCCGAAGTCGCCCCCGCCACCGGAGCTGAAACCGCCCCCGCCGCCAAAGCCACCCCCGCTGCCGCTCCAGCCACCACCCCAGCCGCCGTGGTCGCCGCCGGGGCCGAAGATGATGGGCGGCCCGCCCCGCCGACGGCCGGTGCGCGTGATGTTGCGCGCCGCGCTGCCGATGCCGAACAGCCCCACCAACACCACCGACGCCAGCACGGCACCGGCGGCCAGCAGCACGCTGGCGGTGACCATCCAGGCGATGCCGCCGGAGAAGGCCGACGTGGCCAGCGTGCCCAGCTTGCGGCCGAAGACACCGGTCATCACGGTGCCGATCACCGGCACCACGATGAAGAAGAACATCAGCAGCTCCTCGACCTGCCAGCCGGTGTCGCCCACGGCCTTCTTCGCCGGGGCGGGCAGGTCCTCGCCACGGATGCGGGCGATGAGCTGGTCCACCGCCGCGTCCAGGCCGCCGGCGTAGTCGCCGGCTCGGAAGGCCGGCGCGATGGCGCGGTCGATGATCTGGCGCGCCGCGAGGTCGGGGATGGCGCCTTCCAGCGCCTTGGCCGGCGCGATGCGCACGCGGCGGTCGTCCTTGGCCACGACCAGCAGCACGCCGTCGCCCACGTCGCGGCGGCCGATCTTCCAGGCGTCGCCAAGGCGCTGCACGTAGTCGGCGATGTCCTCCGGCGCCGTGCTGGCCACCATCAGCACCACGATCTGCGGGCCGGCCTCGGCCTCGAAGGTGGCGAGCTTCTGTTCCAGCGCGGCGACGCGGTCCGCCGGCAGCGTGCCGGTCTGGTCAATCACGCGCGCCGACAGCGGCGGCACCGGCACCAGGCCCGACACCATACCCTGCGCCCACGCCGGCCCCGCCAGCGCGAGCCACAGGATCAGCAGGCGCAGCACCTTACTTGCCGAACTCGACCTTCGGCGGCTGCGAGATCTCGGCCTCGTTCTGCACCGTGAAGCTCGGCTTGACGTCGTAGCCGAAGACCATCGCGGTCAGGTTGCTGGGAAAGCTGCGCGCCAGCACGTTGTAGTCCTGCACCGCCTGGATGTAGCGGTTGCGCGCCACGGTGATGCGGTTCTCGGTGCCTTCGAGCTGCACGCGCAGGTCCTGGAAGCCCTGGTTGGCCTTCAGGTTCGGGTACTGCTCCACCACCACCATCAGGCGCGACAGCGCGCTGGAGAGCTCGCCCTGCGCCTGCTGGAACTGGTTGAAGGCCGCCGGGTCGTTGATCAGCTCCGGCGTGGCCTGGATGGAGGTGGCCTTGCTGCGTGCCTCGACCACGCGCGTGAGCGTGGTCTGCTCGAAGTCGGCCTCGCCCTTGACGGTGGCCACGATGTTGGGGATCAGGTCGGCCCGGCGCTGGTACTGGTTGAGCACCTCGGCCCAGCCGCTCTTGACCTGCTCGTCCAGGCGCTGGAAGTCGTTGTAGCCGCAGCCGGACAGCAGGGCGGCGAGGCCGAAGGCGATCAGCAGGCGTCGGAACGTGGTCATGGACTCCTCCGTGTGACGCCGCGCAGATGGGGGCAGCGACCTGTTTTCAAGGGCAGACCTTATAGCATCGGCCCGTGCTCTCCCCCGACCAGGCCCTTGCCGCGGCCGCCCGCCCACCCGCGCATGTCGCCCCCCTGCCGCGCCGTGCGCTGGTGATCGGTGGCGGCGGCGTGCTGGGGTCCGCGGTCGTCGAGCGCCTGCTGGGCAGCGGGCGCTTCGCGCATGTCGGCGTCTGGACCGTGGTGCCGCTGCAGACCGCGTTGCGCCGGCTGGAGCCGCTCGGCGAGCCAGACTGGGCGACGTTCACGGCCGACACCGCCCTGGTCGTCTTCGACCGCGCGCGGCATGCCAATGGCCGTGACGAGGCCTTCGGCCGCCCCGACCCGGCGGACCTGCCGGCGCTGGCGGCGCGCCTGCAGGCGCTGGGCGTGCACACGCTGGTGGTCGTGGTGCCGCATGCGCCGGGGCTGCTGCCGCAGGCGCTCAAGGCCGGGCTGGCGTCGCTGGACGAGGGCGCGGTGGCGGCGCAGGGCTTCGCCCACCTGGTCTTCATGCGTCCGGCCCAGGTCGGCGGTGCCGATGCCGCAGGGCTGGCCTTGCCAGGGCGGCTGGCGCGCTGGCTGCTGTCGCAGCTGCATTGGCTGGTGCCGCAGCGCGAGCAGCCGGTGCGCAGCCACACCGTCGCGCGGGTGGCCGCGCGGCTGGCGGCCGCGCTGCCGTCGGCCGCCCCCGGGGCGCGCGTGATGCCGCCAGAGCTGCTCTGGGCGGCGGCCCAGCGCCCGGACGACGACAGCGTGGTCGATGCCTGGCTGCGCGATGGCCAGCTGCCGGACGTGGCCGGCGCCCGTCAGCGCTGGTGAGTCCCGGCGCCGGGCCCGCGGCGCCGATAATGGGCCGCATGAGCGCCCCTTTGCAGAACGACACCTTCCTGCGCGCCTGCCTGCGCCAGCCCACCGACCACACGCCCGTCTGGCTGATGCGCCAGGCCGGCCGCTACCTGCCCGAGTACTGCGCCACGCGCGCCAAGGCCGGCAGCTTCATGGGCCTGGCCACGAACAAGGACTACGCCACCGAGGTCACGCTGCAGCCGCTGGCGCGCTACCCGCTGGACGCCGCCATCCTGTTCTCCGACATCCTCACCGTGCCCGACGCGATGGGCCTAGGGCTGAGCTTTGCCCAGGGCGAGGGTCCGCGTTTTGCCCGCCCGCTGCGCGACGAAGCCGCGGTGATGGCACTGCAGGTGCCCGACCTGGACAAGCTGCGTTACGTCTTCGATGCCGTCACCTCCATCCGCAAGGCATTGGATGGCCGCGTGCCCCTGATCGGCTTCTCCGGCAGCCCGTGGACGCTGGCCTGCTACATGGTCGAAGGCGCCGGCAGCGACGACTACCGCCTTGTCAAGAGCATGCTCTATGGCCGGCCGGACCTGATGCACCGCATCCTGGACATCAACGCCCAGGCCGTGGCCGCCTACCTGAACGCGCAGATCGACGCCGGCGCCCAGGCGGTGATGGTGTTCGACTCCTGGGGTGGCGTGTTGGCCGACGGCGCCTTCCAGGCCTTCAGCCTGGCCTACACGGAGCGCGTGGTCCGTGCGCTGAGGCGCGAGGCCGAAGGCCGCCGCGTGCCGGTCATCGTCTTCACCAAGGGTGGCGGCCTGTGGCTGGAGCAGATCGCCGCCATCGGTGCCGACGTGGTGGGCCTCGACTGGACGGTGAACCTGGGCCGCGCCCGCGCCGCCGTTGGCGACCGCGTGGCCCTGCAGGGCAACCTCGACCCCAACGTGCTGTTCGCGCCGCCCGAGGCCGTGGCCCGCGAGGCGGTGGCGGTGCTCGACAGTTTCGGCCCCCCGCAGCGGCCCGACGGCTCGTGGGACGGCCATGTCTTCAACCTCGGCCACGGCATCAGTCAGTACACACCTCCGGACCACGTGGCGGCACTGCTGGAGGCGGTGCACGCGCATTCCCGCCGGCAGCGCCAGACGATGTCGCATGGCGGCTGAATTTGCCGGTGAGTGCGCACTCAGGCTTGACTTATCCCCACTTTTGGCGTTGCAGACACGTATCCGTCATAAACGCCCCGCAGCGCACGGCGTGTCGTGCTAAGTAGTTGATTTCATTGATTTGAATCAGATGCTGCCGGAGTGGGCATTCCAGCCCGGGGCCTCAGAAATCAAGCACTTGGCGTCTCTGGGCGCAGCAAATCCACAAAGTTGTCCACAGGTTCCGTGAGTAACCCGCAAAGTTGTTTGGTGTCAGTGACTTAGCGTGGAATCGTCAGAATCGTCTGAGCATTCGTGCGCAAGTTCACATGCCAACCTGCGGCTGGCGGTGGCGGTGGAGGCGCCCCAGCACACCGGCCTCGGTGCCCCGCTGGACTACCTGGCCGACCGGGCCTGGCCTGCCGGCACGCTGGTGCGGGTGCCGCTGGGGCGGCGCACGGTCACCGGCATCGTCTGGGGAGACGCCGGGGCCACGCCGGACGCCGGGCTGACGCTGCGGCCCATCGCCCAGGCGCTGGACGCACTCCCACCGCTGCCGGCCACGTGGCGCGACATGGTTGCCTTTGCCGCTGGCTACTACCAGCGCGGCCTGGGTGAACTGGCCCTGGCGGTGTTGCCGCCGGAGCTGCGCAAGGTGGACGCCACCCAACTGGCGCGGCGCCTGGGGCGCCGGCGGCCGGCGTCGGTGCCGGCCCCGTCGCCGGCCCTGCGCCCGCTGACGCCCGAGCAGGCGGCGGCGCTGGACCAGCTGGCCCGCCTGCCGCCCGGCCCGGTGCTGCTGCACGGCGTCACCGGCTCGGGCAAGACCGAGCTCTACCTGCGCGCCGCCGCGCAGGCCTTGGACGCCGGCCGCCAGGTGCTGGTGCTGGTGCCGGAGATCAACCTCACGCCGCAGCTCGAGGCCCGTTTCGCCGAGCGCTTCCCGGGCCGTCGCCTGGTGGCCCAGCACAGCGGCCTGTCGCCGGCGCAGCGGCTGCAGCACTGGCTGGCGGCGCACCTGGGCGAGGCCGACCTGGTGCTGGGCACCCGGCTGTCGGTGTTCACGCCGATGCCGCGGCTGGGGCTGATCGTCGTCGACGAGGAGCACGACCCGTCGTTCAAGCAGCAGGACGGCGCCCGCTACTCGGCGCGCGACCTGGCCGTCTGGCGCAGCCAGCGGGAACAGGTGCCGGTGATCCTGGGCTCGGCCACGCCGTCGCTGGAGAGCTGGCAGCGGGCCGAAGAGGGCCGCTACACCCGGCTGACCCTGGCCGAGCGCGTGGGCGGCGGCGCGCTGCCGCGGCTGCGCATCTTCGACATGAACCGCCTGCCGCGCGACCGTTCGCAGCAGACGGTGCTGGCGCCGCCGCTGCAGGCGGCCATCGAGGCGCGCATCGCGCGTGGGGAGCAGAGCCTGCTGCTGCTCAACCGCCGCGGTTACGCGCCGGTGCTGCACTGTGGTGCCTGCGGCTGGAAGAGCGGCTGCCCGCACTGCAGCGCCTGGCGCGTCTTCCACAAGGCCGACCGCACGCTGCGCTGCCACCACTGCGGCTTCACCGAGCGCGTGCCCCGCGCCTGCCCCGACTGCGGCAACCTCGACATCGCGCCGTTGGGCCGTGGCACCGAGAAGCTCGCCGAGCAGATCGCCGCACTGCTGCCCGGCGCCCGCATCGCCCGCATCGACGCCGACAGCACGCGGCTGAAGGGCGCGCTGGAGAGCCAGCTCGCCGCCGTGCACGCCGGCGAGGTGGACGTGCTGGTGGGCACCCAGATGGTGGCCAAGGGCCACGACTTCCGGCGCATGACCCTGGTGGCGGCGGTGAACCCCGACGGCGCGCTGTTCGCCAGCGACTTCCGGGCGCCGGAGCGGATGTTTGCGCTGCTGATGCAGGCTGCCGGCCGTGCCGGGCGCGACGCTGCCCACGCCGGCGAGGCCGAGATGTGGATCCAGACCTGGCACCCCACGCACCCGCTGTACCGCGCGCTGGCCACGCACGATTTCGCCGCCTTCGCGGCGACCCAGCTGGACGAACGGCGCAGCGTGGGTCTGCCGCCGTTCAGCTTCCTGGCCCTGCTGCGTGCCGAGGCGCGCGAGGCGGCGGTGGCCCAGGCCTTCCTGGCCGATGCCGCCGCCGTGGCCGCGCCGCCCGGGCTGGTCTGCTACGCCCCGGTGCCGCCACCGGTGGCCCGTGTGGCCGGCGTGGAACGCATGCAGCTGCTGGTGGAAAGCACGTCGCGGCCGCTTCTGCAGCAATGGCTGGCGGCCTGGGTGCCGCAGCTGCATGCGCTCAAGGCACGGCACAAGCGGCTGCTGCGCTGGGCGGTGGACGTCGACCCGCTGGGGCTGTGAACGCCGGGCGGGTCGGTCGGGGCTAGAGCAGCCGGCGCCAGAAGGCCGGGTGGTGCTGCAGCCGAATCAGGTGGCCCTGCAGGTAGGCGCCGTTCAGCAGGCGGATAGCCTGCGCCGTGTCCATGCCCGGCCAGCGGGCCAGGATCGTCAGGGGGGCGGCTTCCTGCTGCAGCCGCTGTGCCGCCGCCCGCAGCGCGGGGGGAAACCACTCGGTGTCCGGCAGCCCCGGTGCCAGGCGGAACGCCAGCTCGCCGCGCAGCACGGCCAGCAGCCGCGGCCCAGGCACCTGCCAGGCCAGGCGCCAGAGCATCGGCGGCAGCGGCTGCAGGCCCGCACGCGGCGGCGGGTCGGCGGCCTCGACGGCGATCACGGCCAGGTCGGCCGCCACTGTCGACGCGGCGGGGGCGCGCCGATGCGGCATGGCACGCGGCAGCAGGCAGCGGCCCAGGCGGGGGTAGACGGTCAGCGCGCGCATGCGGCCGTGCCACTGCAGCAACAACCGCGCGTCCTCCTGCAGGCGCAGGCAGCTGGCCAGCACCTCCAGGGCTTCGTCGCAGCGGCCGGCGTGGCGCAGCGCCGCCAGCTCGGCACTCAGGGTGCTCGTCAGCGCGGCGGGGTGGGTGGCGGGCTGGGTGGCCCACCCCAATGGTGGCTGGACCACCGGCCAGTCAGAAGCGTGGGAGCGTTCGGGCATGGGGGGCGCCCCTGCGGCAGGGGCGCGCGCATCATGCGCAGGGCAAGGCGCGCCGGCTGTGCCCGATTTGTGAGCCAGTGTGAGCGATGGTGTCGGCTGTACGGGGATGTCAGCCGCGCACGCCCACCATCCAGGCCAGCAGCGGGAAACTCACGAAGGCCGCCGCGGTGCTGGCCATGATGATGCGTGCGATGCGCCCGTTGTCGGCGCCGTAGCGTTCGGCCAGGAGCGAGACGTTGCTGGCGCTGGGCAGCGCCGCCGCCAGCACCATCACGCCGATCTGGAAGCTGCTGATCGGCAGGGCCAGGGCCAGCGCGGCACCGGCCAGGCCGAACACCAGCAGCGGGTGCAGCACCAGCTTGATGGCCGCCACCGGCAGGTAGAGCGCTGGCGGCGTGCGCCCGTGCACGTGCTGCCCGGCGCGGTGCAGCACGGCGCCGATGGTGAACAGCGCCACCGGGCTGGCAGCATCGGCGAGCATCCCGACCACGGTGTCCACCGGCCCGGGCAGGGTCCAGCCCGCGACCGAGAACAGCGCGCCGGCGGCGATGGCCCATGGCAGCGGGTTGGACAGCGCACCCCGCAGCGCCCGCAGCGCGCCGTCGCGCGCGCCGTGGCCCGACGCGTCGCCGGCCTGCGCCAGCGCGATGCACACCGAGCTGGTGACGAACAGGTCGCCGAGCACCACACAGATCACCGGCCCCGCAGCCTCCGGGCCCAGCAGGGCGGCCAGCAACGGCACGCCCATGAAGCCGGTGTTCGGGAAGGCCGCCACCAGGGCGCCGAAGGCGGCGTCCTTCATCGCCACCGGTGCCCGGAGCGTGGTGGCGATGGTGAAGAAGACGATCACGCCGGCGGCGATCAGCCACACGCCCATGACCACCGGGTTGAGCAGGTCGAAGATCGGCGTGCCCGAGCCGAAGCGGAACAGCAGGCATGGCAGCGCGAAGTACAGGACGAAGGCGTTCAGCCCCGGGATGGCGCTTTCGGGCAGCACGTGCCGGTGCGCCGCGAGATAGCCGGCGAGCACCAGCGCGAAGAAGGGGACGGTGACCGAGAGGATGGCTTCCATGACGGCACGGACGGCCCGAGGCGCTTGCACGCCGCACCATTGCAGCCTGCCCTCGGGACCACCGAAGGCCCGGATTGTTCTCGATCCAGCAGCGGCGTCCCGGTGTCGCGGCCTGGTGGCCCGCGGTGTGTGCTCAGGCCGGGCGGTCAGCTGCCTGCGCCGGCGCCTCGACCGCCGGCGGCACCTGCGCCGCGGCTTCGGCCTCCGACTGGGCGATCAGCATCGCCAGGCCGGTGGCGGCCAGCAGTAGCCCGGTGAACCAGACGATGAAGCGCAGCAGCGGGAAGCGGTCGGTTGTCGCGGACATCGGCACATTGTCTGCAAGGCCACTCCCGCCGGCATCGGGGGATGCCTGATTCGTTGTTGCCGAACGTTCGCGCGCTTTTCAGGCGATCCCCGAGGGACACGCGCCGGCCCGGGCCCTACAACGCCGGTGCGTGGCGCAGGGTGCTGCCGCGTGCAACGGAGGAGCCCATGAACCTGCAGGACATTCAACACTTCGTCACCGTCACGCTCGGTGAACTGGCCATCAAGGTGGCCGCGGCCATCCTGTTCTGGATCGTCGGCCGCTGGCTCATCGGCCGCGTGACCGCCATGGCGCAGAACGCGATGGGCCGAAACCAGATCGACCCCACGCTGGGCAAGTACCTGGGCTCGATCCTGTCGGTGATCCTGAACGTGGCCCTGGTGCTCGGCATCCTGGGCTACTTCGGCATCCAGACCACGTCGTTCGCCGCCCTGATCGCCGGCGCCGGCGTGGCCATCGGCGTGGCCTGGAGCGGCATGCTCGGCAACTTCGCCGCCGGCGCCTTCATGATGGTGCTGCGGCCGTTCAAGGTGGGTGACTTCGTCAGCGTCGGTGGCGTGGTGGGCACGGTGCGCGAGCTCGGCCTGTTCGCCACCACCGTGCTGACGCCTGACAACGTGGTCACCCTGGTCGGCAACGGCAAGGTCTTCGGCGACACGATCCAGAACTTCTCCGCGATGCCGGTGCGACGCGTGGACCGCACGGCGCAGCTGGCCGTTGGGGTCGATCCGGTGACGGCGATGGCCCTGCTGCGCGAGGCCATCGCGAAGATCCCGAACGTGCCCGAGTCACCCGCGCCGGAGGTCACGCTGCTGGACATCAACCTCACCGGCACCGTGATCGCGGTGCGGCCCTATACGCACACCGACCACTACTGGCAGGTCTACTTCGACACCAACGAGGCCATCGTGCGCGTGGCCGGCGAGGCTGGCTGGCCGGCCCCGATGCCCGCCACCCGGTTCGTCTCGGGCTGAGCCAGGACGGAGAACAGTCCCTGCGGACTGTTCTTCGCCTGGCGAAGCGACCGAGCTCTGCGAGGTCGTGGGGAGCGTGACAGGGAACAGTCCCTGCGGACTGTTCTTCGCCTGGCGAAGCGACCGAGCTCTGCGAGGTCCTGGGAGCTACCAGCGCCTGACGCGCCCGATGTCCACGTGCACGAACTGATCGCGGGGGTAGTAGCCCACACCGCCGCGCTTCAGCGCCAGCGCGGCGTCGCGCAGGTCGGCCAGCGGCACGCCGGGCAGGCGGATGTCGATGGCCTGGCCGAGCATGTGCAGGCTGCGCGTGGCCACGCCGCCACCACGCGTGGCCTTCAGGTGGGCATTGGTCTTCGGCGAGCGGTAGCCGGAGATGACGTGGAACGGCGCCGGCGCGCCGCCCACCGGGCCGAGCGTGGCGTGCAGCGCGTGCAGCAGGTCGTGCAGCGCCGGGTCGATGTGGCCGACGTCGCCGCTGTAGTGGTCGCGCAAGAAGTGGTCGAGCTGCTGCAGCGCCGCCGGTTCGTAGTGCGGGCCGACGGCATAGACCACGTCGATGTCCTCGCGCGTGTGCGTGTGGGCCATGGCCAGCTGCCGCGGCGCGGCGGCCAGCGCCCGGCCTGGCAGCACCAGCGCCGGTGCTGCGGCGGAGACGGCCATGGCGCGCAGGCCGTGGTGCAGGAAGCGGCGGCGGGCGGGATGTTTCATCGGGGCGTGGACCTGGGTCGGGTCTGCAACGCGGCATCGAGCCGGCGGTCCAGACCATAAACATCATCGTAGAAGTAGGTGCGACCGTCCTTGACCAAAGTGGTTCCGTAGGCGATCAGCACCGGGATCGGCGCCGCCAGCGCCAGCGTGCTCGAGGTGCCGGCCGTCATGGCGGCGCGGATGCGCCCGGCATCCCAGCCGGGCTGGTCGCGCAGCACCCACTGGGCCAGTGCCTCGGGCTGCTCGATGCGGATGCAACCGTGGCTGAAGTCGCGCCGCGCGCGTTCGAACAGGCTCACGGACGGCGTGTGGTGAAGGTAGATGGCCTCGCGGTTGGGGAACACGAACTTGATGTCGCCAAGCGCGTTGCGCGGCCCCGGGCGCTGGCGGATGCGCCATCCGCCGGCCAGCACCGAATCCAGCCGCGTGGCAGACAGCGCCGTGTCCACCTGGCCACCGGGCCCCACGAACTCGAAGCCCTCGCGCGACCAGTGGCCCGGGTCACGCCGGAGCCGCGGCACCAGCTCCTTGCGCGCGATGGACGGCGGCACGTTCCAGTAAGGGCTGAACTCGATGAAGCGCAGATCCTCGTCGATCAGCGGCGTGCGCGTGTCGGCCGCCTTGCCCACCACCACCTTCATCGTCAGCTGCACGCGGATGCGGCCGTCCAACACCTCGTAGGCGCGCAGCACGTACTCGGGGATGTTGACGACGATCATGCGCGGGCCCTGGAGCAGCGGCGTCCACCGCAGACGCTCCAGCGTCAGTTCGATCTGCCGAGCCCGCTGCGCCGGCGTGACCTGCAGCGCGGCCCAGGTGGCGCGGCCGAGCACGCCGTCGTCGGCCAGGCCGTGGCGGCGCTGGAAGGCCTGCAGCGCGGCGTCCAGCGGTGCGTCGCCCGCGAGATCGCCCCAGGCGAGCAAGCGAGCGCGCAGCGTCGAGACGCCTGCCCAGGCCGCCAAGTCTTCCACTCTGCCGGCCTTGGGCAGGGTCGGCAGCGGCGAGGTCCAGGCCGGGTCGGTGGCCAACGCCCGGCAGCGGGCCAGCGTGGCCCGCAACTGGTCGTAGGTGGGGAACGGCGGCGCTGCCGCCGTGACCGCGCCCGCGACGCTGCCAGTGGCCAGGGCCGTGTCCAGCACCGCCGCCGCATCGAACGGTACGCGGCGCACCGGCCGGAAGTCGTGGTGGATCGCTTGCGGTTCGACGCGGCCGAAGTGCAGGTCGTGCAGATAGCGCTGCATCGCCGTGCCCAGGCGCGGCCCCAGGGTGGACGGCGATGTGCCGGCCTGCAACGCCAGGGCCAGCGACGGAGCGTCGTAGTCGGCTGGGTCCAGGCCGTGGCTGGCGGCGTCCGCCAGCAGGGCCACGGCGTCGCGCGCCAGGGCGTCGGTCCAGGGCGTGCCGCCCTGCGCAGCTGCCCACATCGGCCATGGCAGGCCGGCCAGCAGCAGGGTGCGTCGTTGCATCCGGGGAATGGTAACGGCCGCCTCGCTATGATCCGCGCCCCATGGCCGACACCCTGAACAACGCCCAGATGCAGGCCGTGCAGCACCTGCGCGGGCCGTGCCTCGTGCTGGCAGGCGCAGGCTCCGGCAAGACGCGCGTGATCACGCACAAGATCGTGCGCCTGCTGCAGGAAGGGCTGAAGCCGGGCGAGATCGCGGCCATCACCTTCACCAACAAGGCGGCGCAGGAGATGCGGGAGCGGGCCAAGGCGCTGACCGGCCCGCGTGCGGCCAAGGACCTGCTGGTCAGCACCTTCCATTCGCTGGGGGTGCGCATGCTGCGCGAGGACGGTGAGCGCCTGGGCCTGAAGCCCAACTTCTCCATCCTGGACAGCGACGACGTGCTGGGCGTGCTGCGCGACGCCGGTGGCACCACCGACGCCGCGCTGGCGCGCCGCTGGCAGTGGACCATCAGCCTGTGGAAGAACCAGGGCCTGGACGCCGCCGGCGCGCAGGCCGCGGCGCAGGACGAGGACGAGCGCGTGGCCGCGCAGGTCATGGCGCGCTACCAGGAGCGCCTATCCGCCTTTCAGGCGGTGGATTTCGACGACCTGATCGGCCTGCCGCTGGCGCTGCTGCAGCGCGATGACGAGACCCGTGCCAAGTGGCGCGCACGCCTGAAGCACGTGCTGGTCGACGAGGTGCAGGACACAAACGCCGTGCAGTACGAACTGCTCAAGGCGCTGGTGGGTGAGCAGGGCGTGTTCACCGCCGTGGGCGACGACGACCAGAGCATCTATGGCTGGCGCGGCGCCACCATCGAGAACCTCAAGCGCCTGCCGCAGGACTATCCGGCGTTGACCGTGATCCCGCTGGAGCAGAACTACCGCTCCACCGGCCACATCCTGCGTGCGGCCAATGCCGTGATCGCGCAGAACCCCAAGCTGTTCGAGAAGAAGCTCTGGAGCGAGTTCGGCGACGGCGAGCCGGTGCGCCTGATCGAGGCCGACGGCGAGGAGCACGAGGCCGAGCGCGCCGTGGCCTTCATCCAGGCCCTGCGCAGCAACGGCGCGAAGTTCTCGGACTTCGCCATCCTCTACCGCGCCAACCACCAGGCGCGCGTGTTCGAGCAGAAGCTGCGCGCGGCGCAGCTGCCGTACAAGGTCTCCGGCGGGCAGAGCTTCTTCGACCGCGCCGAGATCAAGGACCTGACGGCCTGGCTGCGCCTGCTGGTCAACAACGACGACGACCCGGCCTTCCTGCGTGCCGTCACCACGCCCAAGCGCGGCATCGGCCACCAGACGCTGGGCAGCCTGGGCGAGTTTGCCGCCCAGCGCAAGCTCAGCCTGTTCGAGGCGCTGTTCGCGCCCACGCTGGGCGCGGCGCTGAAGGGCCGTGCCATCGATGCGCTGCACGAGTTCGGCCGCTACGTGAACGACCTGGAATACCGCGCCCGCCACGCCGAAGGCGGCGAGGCGGCGCGTGCGCTGCTGCTGGGCTGGCTCACCGACATCGGCTACGAGCAGCACCTGCGCGACAGCGAGGACAGCGAGAAGCTCGCCACCGCCCGCTTTGGCAACGTGCTGGACTTCGTCGACTGGATCGCGCGCCGCTGCGAAGGCGACGACGCATCGGAGCGGCAGACCGTGCTGCAGGTGGCGCAGACCATCAGCGTGATCCTCAGCCTGGCCGAACGCGGCGAGGAACAGGACGTGGTGACGCTGTCCACGCTGCACGCCTCCAAGGGTCTGGAGTGGCAGCACGTGGTGCTGGCCGGCGTCAACGAGGGCTTGCTGCCGTTCCGCAGTGACGGCGACGAGATGACGCCAGAGCGCCTGGAGGAAGAGCGCCGCCTGATGTACGTGGGCATCACGCGCGCGCGGCGCACGCTGGCCGTGAGCACGCTGCGTCGGCGCAAGCGTGGCCGCGAGACGGTGGCCGGCGTGCCCAGCCGCTTCATCGCGGAAATGAAGCTGCACGAGGCCGGCGCGAAGGAAGACCCGCGCGAACGACTGAAGCGGCTTCGCGCCGAACTGGCAGCGCGCGGCACCGAACCCGCGGCGGCCTCCGAATGAGCCGCGACCGCGTGCTCGCCGTTGGCACCGCGGCCGCCGCGCTGCTCGCCATCGCCGCCGCGCCCTGGGCGCTGGCGATGCCGGTGCTCAACTTCATCTTCAAGCCGCTGGCGACAATCGGCGTCATCGCCTACGCGTGGCCGCGCGGCGGCGACATGCCGGTGCTGCGCCGCTGGCTGCTGGCCGGCCTGGGGCTGTCGCTGTGCGGCGACGTGGCGCTGCTGTGGCCACAGCAGGGTTTCCTGCCCGGGCTGGTGAGCTTTCTGCTGGCGCACCTGGCCTACCTGGTGGGCTTCACGCGCGTCCAGCGCTGCGGCGCACGCGTGCTGCCGTTCGTGGTCTACGCCGGCGTGGCCGGGGCCATCCTGTGGCAGCTCTGGCCTGGCGTGCCGGCAGCGCTGCGTGGGCCGGTGGCGGTGTACGTCCTGGCGCTGGCGTCCATGGCTGCGCAGGCCGCGGTGCTGTGGCGCACCGGGGCGCCGCGTGGCACGGTGCTGGCCCTGGGCGGCGCGCTGTTCGTCGCCAGCGATGCGCTCCTGGCCACCAACAAGTTTGCCGGGCCGCTGCCGATGGCCTCGCTGTGGATCCTGGCCACCTACTGGTCGGCCCAGTGGTGCATCGCGTCGTTCCTGGCGCCGGCACCACAGCCCTCAAGTTCCGCCCGCTGAGTCCGATACCCCGATGACGACCCGGGGATCTGGATGAACGACCATGGACACCGCGCCTACGCCGTGGCGCCACCATCAGGTGGCGGCGGGGCCCTGTCCGTGCGGCGTGCCGATTGCCCGATGTGCGGCCACCCGGGCGCAGGCGCCAGCGCCTGCGACGCCTGCGGCGCGCCGCTGACGCCGCCGCCGCACCTGGACGAGCCCAGCGAGGCCTTCGCCGGCCGCCGCGGCAGCCCGCGCGTGGACCGCGTGGAGACGGCGGTGTGGCAGCCCTCGCCCCGCCAGGGCGGCGGCGCGCCGATGCAGGTGCGCATGCAGGACATCTCGTTCACCGGCCTGAGCCTGGACGCCCTGCTGGCCGTGCCCGAGGGCCAGGTGGCGCGCGTGCGGGCGCCCAACATCGACTGCGTGGTCGAGGTCGTGGCCTGCCGCCGCGAAGGCAGCGCCTGGCGCATCCACGCGCGGCTGCTGACGATGCGGCTGCTCACGCGCGCCGGCGCGTTCGTGTCGACGCGCGCCTGACGGCCCCCGAACGTCCCCAGCTGGGACGATGCCCCGCCGGCGGACTGGCGCCACGATCGGTCACCCATCACCACAGGGGAGCCGACGATGACACGCATTGTCCTTCTCACGAGCCTGGTCCTGACGTCCCTGCTGGCGGCCTGGCCGGCACGGGCCGAGATGACGACCGCCTTTCCGCCTGCGGCCGGGGCGCTGGAACCGGCGGCACTGCAGGCGCGGCTGGTCGGCCAGGTCTTCCGGGCCGTCGACGCGCAAGGGCGCGACTGGCGCATGGAGTACTCGCGCCTGGGCCACCTCTTCGTGGATGTCGGCACCGGCTTCAAGGACGACGGGCCGTACCGCGTCGAAGGCAGCCAGGTGTGCGTGACGCTGCGGCGCAGCGGCGCGTCGTGCAGCGAGTACCGGGCGGACGGCGCTGCGGTCTACCTCCGGCGTGCCAGCAACGGCGAAGTGCTGACGCTGGTGCGGCAGTGAGGCCGGCACCGCCGCGCCGTCCCGGGGATCACATGCCCTTGAACAAGCCGGTGTAGCTGCGGCTGACCTCGAGCTTCTCGGGGTGGCCCTTGACCTGCACGATCTGGCGGCCGCGGAAGTCGCGCGTGATCTCGCTGATGGCCTTCACGTTGACCAGCGTGCTGCGGTGGATCTGCCAGAAGAGCTG
This sequence comes from Rubrivivax albus, assembly GCF_004016515.1. Taxonomy (GTDB): domain Bacteria; phylum Pseudomonadota; class Gammaproteobacteria; order Burkholderiales; family Burkholderiaceae_C; genus Rubrivivax; species Rubrivivax albus. The sequence continues at coordinate 400,071 of NZ_SACT01000003.1, read as the reverse complement.
CGGGTCGAGCTCGTCCACCAGTTCCTTGATGGGCTTGCGGATGAGGGCCTCGACCTGGGCGGTCTGCACCCGGGTGTACTTCTCGTCGCTGATGAAGAACAGCACGTCGGCCACCGGGATCATCTGGATCGTGCTGCCGACGTTGGCCTGGATCCACTGCAGGTACTGCGGGGCCCCGGCCGGGTTCAGGCGTGCGCCGAGCTGGTGCAGCAGCTGCTGCAGCGGCGCGCTGCCGGTCTCCTCGGGCGTGCCGCGGCGCGCCAGGCGGTCCTGGATGCGCTGCACCGTCACCAGCAGCCGCTCGCGCTCGGCCGGCTTGAGCACGTAGTCGGCCGCGCCCTGCTCGAAGGCTTCCACCGCGTACTGGTCGTAGGCGGTGATGAAGACCACCTCGGGCAGCATCTCGTCAGGGCCGAGTTCCATCTGCGCGATCTGGCGTGCCGCCTCCACGCCGGTGAGCCCGGGCATGCGGATGTCCAGGAACACCACGTCGGGCCGGTGCTGGGCGACGAGGTCCACCGCCTCCTGGCCGTTGCGCGCCTCGGCGACGATCTCCAGCTCGGGCCAGGCGTCCAGCAGGCGGGCGCGCAGCTGTTCTCGCATCAGCCGCTCGTCGTCGGCGAGCACGGCACGGGGGGCGGAAGCGGCGTTCGGAGCGTTCATGCGCCGATGCTATGCCAGCAGCTTGATCAGCAGCCAGACCGCCAGCCACAGCGGCGACAGCAGCACCGCCAGCACCACGGCGACCACCAGCAGCGGCAGGCCGACGACGGCCAGCACGCCCACCACCACGCATGCCAGCACGGTGACCATGGCCACCGGCACCACCACCATCAGGGAGAGCAGCGCCAGCGCCAGCACCGCCGCCAGGGTCAGCAGATGGCCAGGGTGCAGCGCCGAAAGGTCGACGTCCTCGAACACGCGTTCGCCGTCGATGACCACGCTGAAGGGCATTGGATTGACCGCCGACAGCGCCGTCCAGGACAGCGCCATCGCGCCCAGGAACAGCACCAGCAGCGCCCCCAGCACCCAGGGCCAGCGGCTGGATCGGCGCGGAGACAGGGCGATGGCGTTCATGCGGCGGCTCCTTCTTCGACTGGCTTGTAGGGCACGGTGATGGTGACGATGGTGCCGCTGGGCTCGTTGGCGGTGACGGCCACACTGGCCTTGGCGCCGTAGAGCATCTGCAGGCGTTCGCGGATGTTGGCCAGGCCCACGCCGGTGCCGGCGGTGGCCGCCTTGCCGAAGCCCAGGCCGGTGTCGGCCACGCTGACGGCCAGCTTGCCGTGCACCACCTCGGCCTTCACGCGCAGGTGGCCGCCCTCGGCCTTGGGCTCCAGGCCGTGCTTGATCGCGTTCTCCACCAGGGTCTGGATCATCATCGGCGGGAACTCGGCCGACTGCAGTCCCTCGGGCACGTCGATCTCGGTGGACAGGCGCTCCTCCATGCGCACCTTCAGGATCTCCAGGTAGGGCCGGATCACCTGCAGTTCGCGCCCCAGGTCGCGCACGCCGCCGCTGCCGTTGCCCGCGGCCTCGCGCATCGTGGGCATGCTGGCGCGCAGCAGCGCGATCAGGTTCTTCTGCATCTGGCTGGCGCGTGGCGGGTCGGTCTCGATCAGGTGGTCGATGCTGGCCAGGGTGTTGAACAGGAAGTGCGGCTCAACCTGCGCCTGCATCGCCGCCATGCGGGCCTCCACCACCTGACGCTTGAGCGACTCGGCCTCGGCCGTCTCGGTGGCCTGCGCCGCCTTCACCTCGGCCTGGATGCGGCCCTTGTAGACCATCTTGATGATGGCGCTGGCGACGATCCAGATCAGCGCCAGGTCGGTGAGGAAGTCACCCCAGTGCACGACGCGGTTGCGGGTGACGGTGCGTGTGCCGCCGGGGTTGACGGCCTTGAGCGCGTCGCGGGCCTCGCGGATCGCGTCGCGGGCGGCGCGGTGGGCGTCACGGGCGGCCTGGGCGGCGTCCTGCTGCGCTTCGCGCTGGGCTGCCACCGACTCCTCGAGCGCCTCGCGTGCGGCGTCGATGGCTTCCTGGATCACCTCGCGGGTGGCGCTCTGCGGCAGCGAGATCTCGATGCTGCCGGGGCTGCCGGCCGAGGCTGCGCCGGAGGCAGGCGCCGCGGCCGATGCGGCGGCCTCGGCGGCGCGGCCCTTGGGCCGGATGCGGATGCCGCGCTCGTCGATGGAGATCTCCACGCCGTCGGGGTCGGGTGCGTCCTTGGCCGGCTTCTCGATCCGGATGGCCGGGGCCTTGGCCGGCTTGGGCGGCGCGGGCGGTTCGGGGATCTCCGGCAGTTCCGGCAGTTCCGGCAGCTCGATCGGGACTTCGACCTCTTCCGACACCGTGTAGCTGAACGGCGGCAGCGACTGCGTGATCGCCGAGGCGATGATCAGCAGCAGCGACAGCAGGACGAAGCGCTTCCAGCTGATGCTGACCAGCCAGCTGGCATAGCGATGGAAGGCGCGCAGCGTGCCACTGCGGAAGGCCTGCCAGGTGTCGGCGGCGGATGACGGGGCGGGGCTCATGGACGGTACGGCACGGGGTGTACGAGGCCCGCACTGTGCCATCCCCGGCCGGGGGTCGTCCGGCGGGCCCGACGCACCGCGCTGGGGCACTGACAGACTGCAGTGGTGGCCGACGGGCGGTGCCGCCCGCCACCGCCCTGTCCGAGTGCCAGGAGGTCAGCCGAGGAAGCTGCTGGCCACGGCCATCAGCACGGTGGCCACCGCCACACACAGCACCAGGCGAAGCAGCGCCCAGTCCTCGCGGTCGTCTCGGGCCATCTGCTCCAGCGGGTCAGGGCCGGCGTGGGCGAGTCGCGGGTGCGGGGGCTGGCGCCGGGCCGGCCGCGTCGGCAGCAGCGTCAGCGGGTGGGGCAGCGGTCGGGTCGGGAGGGCGCGGAGCGTGGCCATGGTCGATGTCCTGTCGTGTCACCGGCGCCACCGTGGCGCCATGACACGCATTCCATCGATCCGCGCCTCCCATTGCGACGCGGGTTCCGGCCTCCCTCCGGCGGGGGGTCAGACGATCGCGAGACGATCGCCCGGCCCATCACGCCCGACTGCGCCCGGCGGTGCCCGTCAGCGCCCGCCCCGGCGCCGCGGCGGCTTGGGCGGTGCCGGCGCTGGGTCGTTGTCGGTCGGCGGCGGGAACTCCGGCTTGAAGCGGGCGTTGAACACCGGAAATACCGGCGCCCGCGGCGGCAGGAAACCCTTGAAGGCCGTGCCGCGGTGGTACTCGACCAGGAAGGCCACCCAGTCCGGGCGTCGCCCGCCCAGGTCGCTCAGGAAGGGGATCTGCGCCCGGTGCGCCGGCGGCAGGGTAGGGTCGGCGATGCCCGCCAGGTAGTAGGGCGAGCGCCAGTCCCAGCGGCCCTGCAGCGCCGGGTCGGGCAGGAAGATGCCCACGCCAAGATACCGGGCACGGAAGTCCCAGACCTGGGACTCGTCGGTCCAGGGCCGTTCGAAATCGCCGTACTGCCAGACCCCCTTGAGGGCCGACTCGACACCGGCCGCCGCGGCGCCGATCGGGTCGCCGGTGCCGAAGACCGCCTGCAGCTGCACCGCCAGGCTGCCCAGGTCGGTGACCTGGTCGGGCGTCTCCAGGTGCTGGTCGGCGTCGGAGTCGAACTGCTGGGCGGCGACGATGGCCTGGCGGATGCGGCCCCGGGCACCGGCGGCGGCCTGCATGGCTGCGGTCATCGCCCGTGCCAGGCGGTCGAGCGCCGCGGTCACCGACCGGACGCGGCTCAGGCGCAGGCTGGCGCCCAGCGTGGGGTGGTTGCCCTTGGCGCGCAGCAGCGCGGCGTTCTCCAGCGCGAACCAGCGGCCCAGCTCCTCGGCCGACGCCCCGCCAGCCATGCGCAGGCGCTGGAACACGCGTGGGTAGGCGGCGCCGGCGGTGAAGAAGTTGTAGTTGCCGTAGCCGGTGGCCACGGTGGCGTGCGGTGCCACCGTGTGCAGCAGTTCCAGCGACATGTTGAAGCAGTTGTTGAAGTGCAGCACCGCCGGCCGCGGCACGCCACGGGCCCGTGCCGCACGCAATGCCGCCGCCAGTGCCCAGGTCGACATCGGCATGCCGGCGGCCGGCAGCACCGGCGAGAACATCGGCAACACGGGCGAGAACATCGGCAATGCCGGGGAGCCGGCCTCGGGCTCGTAGCCGGTGCCGTCGGCCGACTGCACCCAGCGCACCTCGCCCGCCTGGCCACCCGCCTGCCAGCCGGTGATGCTCTCCGGCGTCAGCCGCAGCGGGTCGATCTCGGGCACGAAGCCGGCGCCGTGCCCCTCCAGGGCCAGCACCAGCGCGCCGCACGGAAACCGGGCGTGTGCCCGGCGTAGGAAGCCGCTGAGCGCCTGCGGCCGTGCCATGTCCTGCTTCCAGACCGAATGCACCGTCATGCGCTCCGGCCGCCCGGCCGGGATCTCGACCAGCCAGCTGTCGTCGTCGTGCAGGTCGATCAGCGCGGCCACGTTGACACCCTGGGCGGCCGTCTCCTTCAGCGCCTGGACCAGGGCCTGCTGGTGGATGGGCGCCTGGCTGCTGCGCGGCCAGCGGCTGAGCACCGGGTCGCCACCGAAGGGGGCATAGACGGCGAACAGCACGCCATGGGATCCGGCAGGGCCACGGCGCCGGGCGGCGGGCAGGGACAGGGTCGACGAGGGGGGCATGGGCAGACACTCCGGCAGACAGCCGGGAATGACAGCACCGCCGCCCTAGACTCCGCAATCCCCTGTTGCCCGACGATGGCCCGCGCCTCCCTGCCCGACGACCCCGGTCCCCCACTGCCGGCCAGCGCCCGATCTCGCCTGGCCGCGACCCTGATCGACCAGGTGCTGCAGGCCCAGCGCCAGGGCACGCTGGCCGACCTGCTGCGGCAGCGCCCGCGCGCGACGCGCCGACTGCTGCGCCGCTTCGTGCCGCTGGTGCAGGGCAGTGGCGACGGCAACCCGTGGCCGCTGCCCGAGCTCGTGGACCTGCTGCTGCAGTGGGCCGTCGGTCAGCTGCGACCGGACCTGCAGCCGTTGCAGGCGCCGGTGTCGGCCGACCATTGGCTCGGTCAGGCCGGCTGGCGGCCGGTGCTCGCGCTGGCCGGCCACCAGGGGCTGCTGAGGATTCCCGACTTCCCCGCCCGTTATCGACGCCGAACGGACGAGCCGGCGCTCGACAACCTCTGCGGCCTGTGGGACGTGGCGCCGAGCAGCGTCTACCGCTACCTCGACCGTGCCCGCCAGCAGCTGGTCGTGCTGCTGTGCAGCGGGCCGCCCGACGTGGCTGCCGAGCTGGCGCTCCGCGCGCTGGCCGCACAGACAGCGCAGGCGGCGGCGCATGACGCCCAGGCCGCCCACGCTGCGCCAGCGCACGACTGGCACCGGGCCCAGATGGCGCGGGCGCTGGCGCAGGGTGATGCGCCGTCCGCGCTCTGGCACGCGTGGCGCGCGGGCGATGCCCACCTGGCCGCCCAGGCCCTGCGCCGCCACGCGGCAGGGTTGGCCGCAGACCGCGCCACCGACGCCATCGTGGAGCGCATCGCGGCCGACCCCTCCGTGGGCGCGCGAGAGCGTGTCGAGTTCACGCTGGCGCGTGCCGAACTCGCTCGCACCCGGGGGGCAGCCGAGACCGAACTCCGGCACCTCGAAGCCGCGTTGCAGGCCGCTCATCGCACCGGCGACCGCCGACTCACCGGCATCGCCTACGGTGCGCTGGGGCGGTATCACGAGCCGCGCGACGCCGACCGGGCGTTCGCCTGCTATCAGGACAGTGCCGAGTTCCTGCATGACCAGCCGTTGACCGACACGCTGGCCGACGACGGTGCCGACGCCGCGGCCGAGCTGGCCACCACACTGGCGCGGCTGGCCTGGCTGTACCTGCTGCGCAACGACCCGCGGGCCGGCCCCACGCTGGACCGCATCACCGCCCTGGGTGAGCGCTTTGCGCTGCCCGACGCCGTGCTCGGCCTGGTGGAGCAGGTGCGGGGCGAACACGCCCGCCGCCGCGGCGAACTCGCGCAGGCCATCGAACACCGCCAGCGCGCCCTGAACATCTTCGAGCGGTTGGGCGACCGGCGTTCGATGCGCGCCACCCTGCTCAACCTGTCGCAGGACTATGCGGAAGCGGGCGACACCGCGCGCGCGATCGAGACCGCGACGCAGGTGCTCGAAGCCCCGGGGGTCACCGAGCCCGAGATCGTGGTGAGCGCCCATCTCAACATCGGTGCGGCGCACTTCCTCGCCGGCGCCCTGGGGGCGTCCCTGGGTGCCTACGGCCAGGCGCTTGCACTGGCCGGCAACGCCGGGTTGCGCCTGCATGCCTTCCGTGCCCGTTACAACCTGGCCGAGGCGCACTACACCCGCTTCCGGCGCGATGCCGACCCCGAGGACGAGCGCCTGGGAGACCAGCACCGTGACGCGGCCCTGGCCACCCCGGTGTCCGACTGCGGCCCGGCGGCACTGGAGGCGGTGCGCCGCCTGCGCCGCGACGTGCTGGGCGACGGCAATGTCCCCGAGGCCGACCGGCTGTTGCCCGCCGAGACGGCAGTGCACGTGGAGGCCTTTGCCGAGATCCGCCGGTTGCGCGAGCGGCTGGCCGCGGGCCTCGCCCCCGAGGCTCATGCGCGGGTGCAGCTGGATCTGGCGCGATGCTATGCCGGCATCGCGTTGACCGAGCGTGAACTGGCGCGGGCCTGGATCGCTCGCCATGACCTCGGGCCGGCACTGGAGGCCGAGCTGGAGGCGCTGCGACGCCAGCTGGGGCGCGCCGAGGACGCCGGGCGCTCGCTGGCCGACCAGTGGGCCGCCGAAGCCGGTGACCTGCTCGATGCGCCGCGCCAGCAAGCCGTGGTGCAGGCGCTGTTGGTGCGGGGTGAACTGGCCAAGTCCGCCTATGCAGAGATCGCCGGCGTGGCGCCGGCCACGGCGTCGCGGCATTTGGCCCTGCTGGCGCAGCGCGGACTGCTGGTCGTCACCGGCCGCGGACCGGCCACCCGTTACCGTCCGCCCCCGCACGCCGATGCGGGTTTGCCCCGGCCTTAAAATGCCAGGTTCGCCCGCATCTGCCGGTTCTTTGCCCAGAGGATCTCCCCGTGTTCATTTCCGAAGCCTTCGCCCAGGCCGCCCCCGCGGCCGCCAGCACCGAGTCGTCGCTGCTCAGCCTGCTGCCGCTGGTGCTGATGTTCGTGGTGCTGTACTTCATCATGATCCGTCCGCAGATGAAGCGGCAGAAGGAGCACAAGGCCATGATCGAGGCCCTGGCCAAGGGTGACGAGGTCGTGCTTGGCGGCGGCATCCTGGGTCGCGTGTCCAAGCTTGGCGATTCGATCGTGCACGTGGAAGTGGCCGGCAACGTGGAACTGCAGGTGCAGCGCCCGTCGATCGTGCAGGTCCTGCCCAAGGGCACCTTCAAGTAATCCCGACGCGGCCTGCATCGCCGGGGGTGGCTCCGGCGGCGGCCGCAGGAACCCCCGATGAACCGCTACCCCTTGTGGAAGTACGCGATCCTGCTGGTCGCGATGGTCGTGGGCTTGCTCTACACGCTGCCCAATTTCTTCGGCGAGGCGCCTGCGGTGCAGGTCTCCAGCGGCAAGGTGACGCTGAAGATCGACGCGACGATGGCCGAGCGTGTCGAAGGCATCCTGAAGAACGCCGGCGTGACGCCGGACTTCGTGCAGTTCGACGGCAACTCCGTCAAGGCGCGCCTGTCCGACGTGGACACCCAGGTGCGCGCCAAGGACGCCCTGGTCAAGGCGCTGAATCCCGACCCGGCCAACCCGTCGTACATCGTCGCGCTGAACCTGCTGTCGCGTTCTCCGGCGTGGATGGCCGAGATCCGCGCGCTGCCCATGTACCTGGGCCTGGACCTGCGCGGCGGCGTGCACTTCCTGATGCAGGTGGACATGAAGGCGGCGCTGGACAAGCGCGCCGAGTCGCTGGCCGGCGACATCCGCACCATGCTGCGCGACAAGAACATCCGCCATGGCGGGCTGTCGCGCGACGGCCAGGCGCTGGAACTACGCTTCCGTGACGCGGCCACGCGCACCCAGGCGCTGGACGTCCTGTCCGGCCAGCTGCCCGAGCTGGCCTGGACGGAAGCCGGCGACGGCGAGCAGCTGCGCCTGACCGGCCGCCTGACCGAGGTGGCCGCACGTGCAGTGCAGGACCAGGCGCTCAAGCAGAACATCACCACCCTGCACAACCGCGTCAACGAACTCGGCGTGGCCGAGCCGGTGATCCAGCAACAGGGCGCCGACCGCGTGGTGGTGCAGCTGCCGGGCGTGCAGGACACGGCCAAGGCCAAGGACATCATCGGCCGCACCGCGACGCTGGAGATCCGCATGGTCGACGAGAGCGCCGCGGCGCGCGACGCCGAGCGCGGCGCCGGCCCGGTGCCCTTCGGCAGCGAGCGCTTCCCCGAGCGCAACGGCGCGCCGCTGATCGTCAAGCGCGACGTGGTGCTGACCGGCGAGAACCTCACCGACGCCCAGCCCGGCTTCGACAGCCAGACGCAGGAGCCCACGGTCAACCTCGTGCTCGACGCCAAGGGTGCGCGCGTGTTCCGCGACGTCACGCGCGAGAACGTCGGCAAGCGCATGGCCATCATCCTGTTCGAGAAGGGGCGGGGCGAGGTCGTCACGGCGCCGGTGATCCGCGACGAGATCGGCGGCGGCCGGGTGCAGATCTCCGGTCGCATGACCACCACCGAGGCGGCCGACCAGGCGCTGCTGCTGCGCGCCGGCTCGCTGGCCGCGCCGATGGAGATCATCGAGGAGCGCACCATCGGCCCCAGCCTGGGCGCCGACAACATCGCCAAGGGCTTCAACAGCGTGCTCTGGGGTTTCGCGGCGATCGCGATCTTCATGTGCATCTACTACATGGTCTTCGGCCTGTTCTCGTCGCTGGCGCTGGCCTTCAACGTGCTGCTGCTGGTGGCCGTGCTGTCGATGCTGCAGGCCACGCTGACGCTGCCTGGCATCGCGGCCATGGCGCTGGCGCTGGGCATGGCCATCGACGCCAACGTGCTGATCAACGAGCGCGTGCGCGAGGAACTGCGCGGTGGCGCGGCGCCTCAGGCGGCCATCGCGGCCGGCTACGAGCGCGCCTGGGGCACCATCCTCGACTCCAACGTCACCACGCTGATCGCCGGCGTGGCGCTGCTGGCCTTCGGCTCCGGCCCGGTGCGCGGCTTCGCGGTGGTGCACTGCCTGGGCATCCTGACCTCGATGTTCTCCGCCGTGGTGTTCTCGCGCGGCCTGGTGAACCTCTGGTACGGGCGCCAGAAGCGGCTGAAGTCGGTGTCGATCGGCACCGTGTGGAAACCTGCCTCCGATGCCGCTGCCGGCTCGGCCGTGGCCAAGCCCTGATCCCGGAGCACGACGATGGAATTCTTCCGGATCAAGCGCGACATCCCGTTCATGCGCCATGCGCTGGTGCTGAACGCCATTTCCTTCCTCACCTTTGCCGCGGCCGTTTTCTTCCTGGCCACGCGCGGCCTGCACCTGTCGATCGAGTTCACCGGCGGCACGGTGCTCGAGGTGCAGTACGCGCAGGCGGCCGACATCGACAAGACGCGATCGGCGGTGGAGGCGCTGGGCCTGGGCGAGGTGCAGGTGCAGAACTTCGGCACCTCGCGCGACGTGCTGATCCGCCTGCCGGTGCGCGAGGGCCAGAAGCAGGATGCGCTGGCCACCCAGGTGTTCGGTGAGCTGTGCAAGGTCGAGCAGGGCGAGGTGCGGACCAAGTCGTACACCACGGCCGAGGGCGAGGCGGTGAGCCGCCCGGCCTGCGAGGTGGCCGGCGCGGCTGCTGGCGCGACGGAGCCGCTGCAGCTGATGCGCACCGAGTTCGTCGGCCCGTCGGTGGGCGCCGAGCTCTACGAGAAGGGCGTCTACGCGCTGATCGCCACCATCGTGGGCATCATGATCTACTTGGCGCTGCGCTTCGAGTGGAAGTTCTCGGTCGCGGCCATCGTGGCCAACCTGCACGACGTGGTCATCATCCTGGGCTTCTTCGCCTTCTTCCAGTGGGAGTTCTCGCTGGCGGTGCTGGCGGCGGTGCTGGCGGTGCTGGGCTACTCGGTCAACGAGTCGGTGGTGATCTTCGACCGCATCCGCGAGTCGTTCCGCAAGTACCGCAAGATGACGACGTCGCAGGTCATCGACAACGCCATCACGGGCACCATCAGCCGCACCATCATCACCCACGGCTCCACCCAGATCATGGTGCTGTCGATGCTGATCTTCGGCGGGCCCACGCTGTTCTACTTCGCGCTGGCGCTGACCATCGGCATCTGCTTCGGCATCTACTCGTCGGTGTTCGTGGCCGCGGCTACGGCGATGTGGCTGGGCGTGAAGCGGGAAGACCTGGTCAAGGCAACCCCCAAGGATCTGGATCCGAACGATCCGAACGCCGGGGCGGTGGTGTAGAGTCGTTCGGCACCACAACCCCAGAGTCCACCGCGCAGCCTCCATGGTCACCGGCGCCGCATTTCAGACCCTCGCGGGGCAGGCCCGGCGGCTGTACACCGAAGAGCTCGTGAAGGGGCTGGCGGGCCTGGTCCAGGACGCCTGCGAAACGGCCAAGGCACTGCTGGACAAGCCGTCGGAGCACGGCACCATGATGCGCCGGCGTGACCTGGTGCAGAACATCATGAAGCTGGCGCCGGCCTGGCACCGTGGCATGGTGGGCGGGCTGCGCAACGCGCTGCTGTACGGCGTGTCCGCGTCGCGGGTCGGCGAGTTCTCGCCCTCCGGCGGCCAGGCCACCGTCAACACCATGTCGCTGGTGGACGACGACACCATCGAGCTCGAGATCATGACCTCGCGCCTGGCGCTGGCGATCATGGACCGGGCATCGTGGGAGTTCTCCGACCTGCGCTCGCGCATCGTGCACCTGGAGCAGCGCGGGGAACTCGAGCCGCAGGACCTGCTGCGCGCCCACGTGCTGGCGCGCATCGTCGTCGACGCCTGGCGTGGTGCGGGGCTCACGCAGACCGACTGGCGCGAGATGCAGCCGGTGCTGCACGAGGAATTCGCCCACCTCACCGAGGCCTGCTACCACGAGACCAACCGCTGGCTGGTCGAGCGTCACGTGCTGCCCGACGTCGACCTGCGCCCCTTCATCCGGCGCAACAAGGGCGTATCGCCTGGGGCTGCCGCAGCCGGCCAGGGCGACGCGCGCAGTTCGGGGTTCGCCACATCGAGCCAGTTCCCGGCCGACGAGCGCGGCGCCGACTCCGGGTTCGACCGCGGCAGTGGCGGCGGCCGACCGCGCGGCTACGTCGGCGAAGAAACGCGCATGATGACGCGTGCCGGCCCGCTGCCGCGCAGTTCGGAACACGTGGAGGCGGTGCTCGGCCGACTCAATCGGCTGGTGGGCCGCCACGTGCCGAACTTCCTGGCGCCGACCAGTCCCCGCGCCCTGTCGCCGGCCCTGTCGCGCGCCATCGACACCGCGCAGGCCGGCATCCGCCAGCGGCTGACGCCGGATGGCCGGTCCTCCGGCGCAGACGCGCAGGTCACCGCCCCGGTGATGCTGGACGAACTGCACCAGCGCCGGCAGAACCTCAAGCGGGCGGCGGCCACGCCCGAGGAGCGGGCCACGATCGAGATCGTCGCCCTGCTGTTCCAGAGCATCCTCACCGAGGACCGCATCCCGGCGGCCATCCGCGTCTGGTTCGCACGCCTGCAGATGCCGGTGCTGCGCGTGGCGGTGTCGGAGCCGGACTTCTTCGCCACCATCGACCACCCGGCCCGGCGCCTGATCGACCGCATGGGCGCCTGCGTGCTGGGTTTCGACAGCAGCACCGGCGGCAACGTGGGCGACGCGCTGGCCAAGGAGATCAAGCGCATCGTGCAGGTGGTCGAGGCCTACCCCGACACCGGCCGCCGCGTCTTCCAGACCGTGCTCACCGAGTTCGAGAAGTTCCTCGAGCACTGGTTCAAGAACGAGAACGAGGCCAGCCGCAAAGGGGTGTCGCTGGCGCAGCAGGTCGAGCAGCGCGAGACCATGGCCATCCAGTACACCATCGAGTTGCGGCGCATGCTCAACGAGGTGCCGGTGCAGGACGGCGTGCGCCAGTTCCTGTTCCAGGTCTGGGCCGACGTGCTGGCCACCTGCGGCGTGCGCCATGGCGCGCAGGGCGACCAGACCAAGGCCATGAAGCGCGCTGCCGCCGACCTGATCTGGTCAGCCAGCGCCAAGGTCACGCGCGAGGAGCGCGCCGAGGTCATCCGCCGGTTGCCGGCATTGCTCAAAGCGCTGCGCGAAGGCATGAGCCTTGCGGGCATCGAGATCGGCAAGCAGGACGAGCACATCCGCCAGCTCAACGACTCGCTGGCCGCGGCCTTCACGGCCAAGGCGGCCGTCATCCCGCACGAGCGGCTGCAGGAGATGATGGAGCGGCTGGAGACGCTGGAGGAGTTGCTGCCCGATGCCGCCGATGCCGCCGATGCTGCCGACATGGCGATCGACGAGTCGATGATGCTGGACCTCTCCGGCCACGAGAGCGCCGACCTGGAGATCGTCACCGACGGCGGCTCGATGCCCACGCAGGCCATGGTGGCCTGGGCGCGCGAACTGCAGGTGGGCAGCTGGTACATGCTGGACTACCGCGGCCGCAACGAGCCGGTGCAGCTGGCGTGGCAGGGGTTGCGCAAGCAACTCAGCCTGTTCGCGGGCACGAACGGGCGCTGCGTGCTGTTCCAGCAGCAGCGGCTGGCGTCGTTCCTGCAGGCGGGCCTGCTGCTGCCGGCGCAGGACGAGGCGCTCACGGTGCGGGCCACGCGCAGCGCGCTGGCCAAGCTGGACGTCGACGCCTCGGTGCTCGGGTCGTCGTACTGAGCCGGGCGCCGGCCGGCTGCGCAGGCGCTCAGTTGATCACCCGCTCCTCGGGGGTGACGAAGAGTTCGTCGAGGATCAAAGCGTCGGGCTCCTCGCCCAGGCTCCAGAACACCATCAGCACGATGACCTTGACATCGTCCAGGTCCAGCGGGCCGCCACCGGCCGCGGTGGCGCGGTCGATGACCATCTCGCGCATCGGCGGCGGCAGCACACCGGCCGATTCGAGGAAACGGATGAAACCCAGCGACTCGTCACCCAGGCGCTCCCGCTCCGCATCGGTGTAGACGCGGTGGCTGCCCTCGCGCTGCCGGTCCACGCAGGCTTCGGCGCCGGCGGCCAGGCCGTCGAGCCAGTGCAGGGCTTCCTGGATGTCGTCGCGTTCGAAGCCGGCGGCGCTGAGCTTGCGCGAGAGTTGCCGCTGGTCGGGGCAGGCGTCCGGCCGCCAGTAGTTTTCGTACAGGTAGACGAGCACGTCGAACATCGGCCCACTATACCCCGCGGCGCCGCTGGAACAGCCCGCCGGGCAGGCGGGCCACCTGGTCTTCCAGTTCGAGTTCGAGCAGTCTGACATTCAACGCTGCGGCGTCCCAGCCGGTTCGCGCGCTCAGCGCGTCCAGGGTCACCGGGTCATGGCCCAGCGCCCGCAGCAGCGGGTCGCCATCGTCTTCATCGCCGGGCTCGCTGTCCGGTTCGAGCGCGAGCGACGCCTGTACCGGGTGGCGCAGTTCCTCCAGCACGTCGGTCGCCGTCTCCACCAGCTTGGCGCCCTGGCGGATCAGCGCGTGACAGCCGCGTGCCTGGGGCGCGTGGATGGACCCGGGAATGGCGAACACCTCGCGGCCGGCCTCGGCCGCGAGCCGGGCCGTGATCAGAGAGCCCGACTGCAGCGTGGCTTCCACCACCAGCGTGCCCGACGACAGGCCGGCGATGATGCGGTTGCGGCGGGGGAAGTTGACTGGCAGCGCCGGCGTGCCCGGCCCGTACTCCGACAGGATCAGGCCGCGCGCGCGGATGCGCTCGGCCAGCCGGCGGTGGCGCGACGGGTAGACGGTGTCCGGACCGGTGCCGACCACGGCCACCGTGCCGCCGCTGCCGGCCAGTGCGCCCTCGTGGGCCGCGCCGTCGATGCCGCTGGCCAGCCCGGAGACCACCGTCCAGCCGGCGTCCGAGAAGTGGCGGGCGAAGGCACGCGCGTGGTCCAGACCCTGGGCGGTGGCGTTTCGGCTGCCGACGATGGCCAGCATCGGCCGCGCCAGCCACGCCGGGTCGCCTTCGGCGAACAGGGCCAGCGGCGGGTCGGCGGTCTGCAACAGGGCGGGTGGAAACTGGGGGTCCGCCAGCGTCCACAGGGCCCGGGCCGGGCCGTCCGAGACGGCACCATCCAGCCAGGTCCGGGCGGCGGCCAGCCGTGCGGCCAGGGTGGCTGGGGGGTTGTCGAGGGCCAAGGCCGCCGGGCCTGCCGCACGCTGCCGGGCCTCGGACGATGCCCGCATCACGGCATCGGCGCTGCCGAAGGCGCCCAGCAGGCGCCGTGCCGCGCCCCGGCTCAGTCCGTCGCTGAGGAGCAGGTGCAGCCAAGCGTCCTGTTCAGCCGCGTCGGCAGGCATCGCGGACGGACCGTGGCCGGCCTGTGAACCTGCCGACGGTCAGGGCTGGGTGAAGCGGTCGCCGGCGCGCACCGGCTCCTGCACGCTGACGATCAGCGCATACGACACGCGCTCGAAGGTTCGGAACACGAAGAGCAGGCCGTGGCGCTCGTCGGGCAGGCGGATGACCTGCGGCCGGCCGTCGGTGCCGGTGCGGTCCACGGCCGGCGCCCCGGCGCGCCACAGCGCCAACACGTGACCGCGCTCGATGCCGTCGCGCGCACCGCGGTTGATGGAGACGATCTGGTTCTGACCGGCGTTGAGGCCGTCGCCGTAGATCGACACCACGCGCCCGTCCACCGGCTGGGCCGGCGCGTGCGGGGCATAGGCGATCAGGTCGCTCTGCGGCACCGGGTGCAAACGGTCGCCGATGCCGGCCTCCAGGCGCAGGTCGTTGATGCGGAAGGTCGCCGGCACGATCTCCGGCCGGCCACCGGCGCCGACGCGGTCCTCGGCCGGGCGCTCGAGCGCGGCGGTGCCGACGTAGCGGGCCTCGTAGCCGAGGATCTCCCGCGTCTGCGGGTCGAGCAGGGGCTTGGCTTCGCGGAACAGGCGGAAGTCGCGGGCGCCGCCGAGGTCGCCGCGCACGTAGGCGGTCTCGCCGCGGGACACCAGCACGCGGCCTTCCTGGGTGGCCACGATGCGCGGCGCACTGGCCAGTTCGTTGGTCTCGAAGACCACGGCGTCGTTCAGGAACGGGCCGATCAGGTGCAGCGGGATGGCGGCGATGGCACCGTTGTCCAGCACCTGGCTGCGCACCCGCGGGCCAAGCTTGACGGTGTTGTCCGGCATGCCGTCGCCCGGGCGCGCCAGGCGCAAGGTGGCCCGGCCGTCCTGCTTGACCAGGTACAGCACCTGGCCCGGGAAGATGAGGTGCGGGTTGCGGATCTGGTCGAGGTTCATGCCCCAGAGCTCGGGCCAGCGCCAGGGCGTGGTCAGGAAGAGCTTGGAGATGTCCCACAGCGTGTCGCCGCGCTGCACGGTGTAGCTGTCCGGCGCATTGGGCGACAGCTCGGACAGCGGCACCCCGGCCTGGGCCACCTGCTGCGCGGTGGCACGCCACTCGGGCGTGACCGGCAGGTTCGGCCCGGCGGCCACGGCGGGCCCGGCATGCCACGCGAGTGCCGCACAGGCCAGCAGGACGGGGCCGACGCGGCGGCGGGCGGTCAGGCGAAGGGGCAGGCTCATGCAGCGGGTCTCCCGGAGGCGGCCGCGTGGCGGGGTGTGGAGCCGAGTGTCACAATCACACCGCAACGAGGGTCAGGCGGTTGCCGTCTCGCGCCAAAGGCGCATCAGCAGCAAAATGTTCATCTGTTGCGGAAGATTCTGCCCCTAAACCCTTGATATCGCAACGAAAACAGCCGCCGAAACCGGCCGCTGTGCAGCCCTTCACGGGCCTGATCGTTGTGTGACACCCACAGCTGAAACCACTTGTTGTCCCCTGCGTCATGGCGTTGCTGAACATCCTCCGCTACCCCGACCCCCGGCTGCACACGGTGGCCAAGCCCGTGGCCGAGGTCGACGACCGCATCCGCCGCCTGGTGGACGACATGCTCGAGACCATGTACGCCGCCGAGGGTGTGGGCCTGGCCGCCACCCAGGTGGACGTGCACGAGCGCGTGATCGTGATGGACACCTCCGAGACGCGCGACAAGCCGCTGGTGCTGATCAACCCCGAGATCGTGGCGCGCAGCGAGGACATGAGCGTCAGCGACGAGGGCTGCCTGTCGGTGCCCACCATCTACGACAAGGTGCGCCGCCATGCCCGCGTGGCCGTGCGGGCGCTGGACCGCGATGGCCAGGTGTTCGAGCGCGAGGCCGCGGGCCTGATGGCCGTGTGCATCCAGCACGAGATGGACCACCTGATGGGCAAGGTCTTCGTCGAGTACCTCAGCCCCTTCAAGCGCGACCGCATCCGCACGCGGATGCTGAAGAAGGCGCGCGAAGAGAAGACCACGGCTTGAGCGCCGGCCCGGCCCCGTCGTCACCGCTGCGGGTGGGTTTCGCCGGCACGCCGGCCTTTGCCGCCACGGCGCTGCAGGCGTTGCACGACGCCGGCCACGCGGTGCCCCTGGTGCTGACGCAACCCGACCGACCCGCCGGCCGCGGCATGAAGCTGCAGGCGTCGCCGGTGAAGCAGCTGGCCTTGCAGTTGGGCGTTCCGGTGCACCAGCCGCGCAGCCTGCGCCTGGACGGGCGCTTTCCCGACGATGCGGCCGACGCGCGGGCCGTCTTGCAGTCGGCCGACCTGGACGTGCTGGTGGTCGCCGCCTATGGCCTGATCCTGCCGGCCTGGGTGCTGACGCTGCCGCGCCGTGGCTGCCTGAACATCCATGCCTCGCTGCTGCCGCGCTGGCGCGGCGCGGCGCCCATCCACCGCGCGATCGAGGCTGGTGACGCCGAGACCGGCATCACCATCATGCAGATGGACGAAGGCCTGGACACCGGGCCGATGCGGCTGTGGGTGGCCGAGCCGATCCGGCCCGACGACACCACGGCGACGCTGCATGACCGCCTCGCGGGGCTGGGCGGTCGCCTCATCGTGCAGGCGCTGGGCGCACTGGACGGGCCGCTGGTGACGCAGCCCGAGGCAGGGGTGACCTACGCGCACAAGATCGACAAGGCCGAGGCGGCGATCGACTGGGCGCTGCCGGCGGTCCAGATCGAACGACGGGTCCGTGCGTTCGACCCGTTCCCCGGGGCGCATTTCTTGCTCGATGGGCAACTGGTCAAGCTCTGGCGGGCACAGGTGGTGCCGGGCCAGGGCGAACCGGGCAGCGTGCTGCAGGCGTCAGCGGGCACGCTGCGCGTGGCCTGCGGCGACGCTGCGCTGGACCTGCTGGAACTGCAGCAACCGGGCGGGCGACGCCTGCCGGTCGATGCCTGGCGACAGGCCCATGCGCTGAGCCCGGGCGACCGACTGGGCTGAGCTTCCCGCGGCCGCCGAGCCAGGCGACCGGTGGATCGCGGGGCTGGCCGAGGAGCGGCGCGTTGCTGGCGGCACGACTCAAGTCCGGCGGTTGGCGGCCGATAGTCTCCGCATGAGTCCCCGTCTCCGGTTCCTGCTGCTGCTCGCACCTGCCCTGCTGGCCGGCTGCGACCTGCTGGGCATCGAGACGCTCAGCCAGCAACAGGCCCGGCGCGCCGAAGAAGGCAAGGCCATCGGCAGCGCCTGCCGCCATGCGGGCCGCGCCATCGAGGACTGCTATGCGCTGAACAAAAAGGCCGACAAGGCCGCCATCTTCGCCGGCTGGCGCGAGATGAACGACTACATGGCGGAGAACAAGATCGAGGTGCTGCAGCCCAGCCTGCCGTCGCCCGAGGCCATGGCGCTGAAGCAGGCAGCTGCCGAGGCCGCTGCCGCCGCCGAGGAAGAGGCCTACGACGAGCCGCCGGCCCCGCGCGGCAAGAAGTCGGCCCACGGCGGCTGAACGTCCGTCTGTCGCGCGAGGCGGCAGACCATCGCGGCGGCGATGCAGGCCGGCGGCCCCGCAGGCACCATCGTGGCTTCTGCATAGCCACGAGGAGTCTCCGATGCCCACGACCCGCCGCCATCTGCTGACCCTGGCCGCATTGACCGGCGTATCCGCCCTGCTGCTGCCGGCCGGCGCCCTGGCCCAGCGCGTCACCGGATCGGGCAACATGGTGACGGAAACGCGCCCTGCCAGCGGCTTCGTGGCGGTGGCTTTGGAAGCGTCGTTCACCGTCAAGGTGCGGCAGTCCGGGCGCGAGGCCCTGTCCTTGACCGCCGACGACAACCTCCTGCCGCTGATCGAGGCGGTGGTCGAGTCTCGCAGCGGCCGGCCCACGCTGGTGCTGCGCTGGAAGCGGCACACTTCGATCCAGCACCGCAGCGACATCGTGGCCACCGTCGATGCGGCCACCGTCGAGGCGCTGGCCACCTCTGGCTCCGGCACGGTCGAGGCCGACGCGGTGCAGGGCGAGTCGCTGAAGCTGGCCGTGGCGGGCTCCGGCGACATCCACGCCACCAACGTCAAGGTGGCCAGCCTGCAGGCCAGCGTGGCCGGCAGCGGCGACATCGCTGCCACGGGTTCGACCGCGGTGCTCAAGGTCAGCATCGCCGGCAGTGGCGACGTGGACACCCGCGGTGTCGAGGCCGAGGAGGTCAAGGTCAGCATCGCCGGCAGCGGCGACGCCAAGGTCACCGCCAACGCCGCGCTGTCGGTGTCCATCGCCGGCAGTGGCGACGTGCGCTACCGCGGCCGCGTGAACGCGGTGAAGACCTCCATCGTCGGCAGTGGCGACGTGACGCGCGAATGATCCGGCGCTGAACCCGCGCAGTTTACCCCCCACGGTACAGGCTGGGCGACAATCGCGGGCATGAGCCCGCCGCCCACCCTGCAGCGCTGGCGCGCCGGCTGCGTGCGCCTGCAGCGCCACCCGGAGTTCCGGCGTGGCGCCGTCGAGATGTCCGGCATCTCGCTGGGTGTGGCCGCCTGGGGGCTGGTCACCGGCGTGGCCATGATCAAGAGCGGGCTGTCGCTGCCGGTGGCGCTGGCGATGTCGCTGCTGGTGTTCGCCGGCAGTGCGCAGCTCACCGCGCTGCCGCTGATCGTCTCCGGCGCGCCGATCTGGGTGGTCTGGGCCACGGCCATCTGCGTCAACCTGCGCTTCGTGATCCAGAGCGCGATGTGGCGGCCCTACCTGGCGCACCTGCCGCTGCGCCGGCGGGCGCTGATGTCCTACGTGGCCGCCGACCTGAACTACGTGCTGTTCATGAAGCGCTTCCCCGAGCCGAAGCCGGCACCCGGGCAGGAGGCTTACTTCTGGGGCGGCGCGCTGATGAACTACGGCGCCTGGCACGGCATGTCGCTGATCGGCATCCTGTTCGCCTCGGCCATCCCCACCGAATGGGGCTTCGGTTTCGCCGGCGTGCTGGCGCTGGCCGGTCTGGCCTGCTCGATGCTGATCGACCGCACCACCTGGGTGGCGGCGGGCGTGGCCGGCTGTGCGGCGGTGGCGGCCTTCGCGCTGCCGTACAAGCTCAACATCGTGGCCGCCATCGCGGCGGCGGTGGCCATCGGCATGCTGATCGACCACACGACGCCGAAGACGCCGCTGCCGGTGACGGATCCGACATGAGCGGTGCCGACATGAGGCGCATGTTCGCATGACCACCACCGAAGCTGTGATCACCATCGTCGGCCTGGCGCTGATCTCGCTGCTGACGCGCGGCTTCTTCATCCTGCCGTCGCGTGAGCTGCCGATGCCGGCCTGGCTGCAGCGTGGCCTACGCTACGCGCCCGTGGCGGCGCTGGTGGCGGTGGTCGTGCCGGAAGTGCTGATGACCGACGGCCGGCTGCTGACCACCTGGCAGGACGCCCGCCTGTACGCCGCGGCCGCCGGCATCGGCTGGTACTTCTGGCGGCGCAGCATCCTGGGCACCATCGTCACCGGCACCGGGGTGATGCTGCTGCTGCGCCTGGGCCTGGGCTGGTAGCCCGCACACCTTTCCTCCACTCCAACCTGTAGCGCCATGAACGTCATCCGCTTCCAAGACCTGATCGCCCAGGGCCGTGTCGCCGGCCGGCGCGTGTTCATCCGGGCCGACCTCAACGTGCCGCTGAACGACGCCGGCCAGATCACCGAGGACACGCGCGTGCGCGCCAGCCTGCCGGCCATCCGCATGGCGCTGGACGCGGGTGCGGCGGTGATGGTCACCAGCCACCTGGGCCGGCCCACCGAAGGCGAATTCAAGCCGGCCGACTCGCTGGCGCCGGTGGCCGCGCGCATGGCCGAACTGCTGGGCCGTGACGTGCCCCTGGTGGCCAACTGGGTGGACGGTGTCGACGTGAAGCCCGGGCAGGTGGTCCTGCTGGAGAACTGCCGCGTCAACAAGGGCGAGAAGAAGAACAACGAAGAGTTGTCGAAGAAGATGGCCGCGCTGTGCGACATCTTCGTGCACGACGCCTTCGGCACCGCGCACCGCGCCGAGGCCAGCACCTACGGCATCGCGCAGTTCGCGCCGGTGGCCTGCGCCGGGCCGCTGCTGGCCGCGGAGATCGACGCCATCTCCAAGGCGCTGGCCAACCCGAAGCGTCCGCTGCTCGCCATCGTGGCCGGCAGCAAGGTCAGCACCAAGCTGACGATTCTTCAGAGTCTGGCCAGGAACGTGGACGGCCTGATCGTCGGCGGTGGCATCGCCAACACCTTCATGCTGGCTGCCGGCCTGAAGATCGGCAAGAGCCTGGCCGAGCCGGACCTGGTGGGCGAGGCCAAGGCCGTGATCGACGCCATGCAGGCCCGTGGCGCGGCGGTGCCGATCCCCACCGACGTGGTCTGCGCCAAGACCTTCGCCGCCGACGCGCCGGCCACCGTGAAGGCGGCCGCCGACGTGGCCGACGACGACCTGATCCTCGACATCGGCCCGCAGACCGCGGCCACGCTGGCGGCGCAGCTGAAGGCGGCCGGCACCATCGTCTGGAACGGGCCGGTGGGCGTGTTCGAGTTCGAGGCGTTTGCGGGTGGCACGGAAGCCGTCGCGCGCGCCATCGCCGAGAGCCCGGCCTTCAGTATCGCCGGTGGCGGCGACACGCTGGCCGCGATCGCCAAGTACGGCATCGAGAAGGATGTGGGCTACATCTCCACCGGCGGCGGTGCCTTCCTGGAGGTGCTGGAAGGCAAGACGCTGCCGGCCTTCGAGATCCTGGCTCGGCGTGCGGCGCAGCCGTGACGCACTGACCTGACGGCGGCGGGGGGAATCCCGCCGCCTTGGCACGCCTGTTCCGCAGTACGCTCGTCGGCACACCCCACAACAGGAGACCGCCGATGGGCAAGACGCTGACCCCCGCCGAGCAGGCGTTGCGCGACGCTGCGCTGGAGTACCACCGCAGCCCGGTGCGCGGCAAGATCAGCGTGACGCCGACCAAGCCGCTGTCCAACCAGCGAGACCTGTCGCTGGCCTATTCGCCGGGCGTGGCCTATGCCTGCCTGGCGATCGAGGAAGACCCGGCGCTGGCGGCCGACTTCACCGCCCGCGGCAACCTGGTGGGCGTGGTCACCAACGGCACGGCGGTGCTGGGCCTGGGCGACATCGGCCCGCTGGCCGGCAAGCCGGTGATGGAGGGCAAGGGCTGCCTGTTCAAGAAGTTCGCCGGCATCGACGTCTTCGACATCGAACTGGCCGAGCGCGACCCCGACAAGCTGGTGGAGATCATCGCCGCGCTGGAGCCCACGCTGGGCGGTGTGAACCTCGAGGACATCAAGGCGCCGGAGTGCTTCTACATCGAGAAGAAGCTGCGCGAGCGCATGAACATCCCGGTGTTCCACGACGACCAGCACGGCACGGCGATCATCAGCGCGGCGGCCTTGCTCAATGGCCTTGAACTGGTGGGTAAGGCCATCGGTGACGTGAAGGTAGCGGTGTCCGGCGCCGGGGCGGCGGCCATTGCGTGCCTGGACGTGATGGTGGGTCTGGGAGTGACGCGGCAGAACATCTACGTCTGCGACAGCAAGGGGGTGATCCGCGAGGGCCGTGGCGACAAGCTCGACGAGAGCAAGCAGCGCTACTGCCAGAAGACCGATGCGAAGACGCTGGCCGACGTGGTCGACGGCGCCGACGTGTTCCTGGGCTGTTCGGCCGCTGGCGTGCTGACACCCGACATGGTGAAGACCATGGCGCGCCAGCCCATCATCCTGGCGCTGGCCAACCCGGAGCCGGAGATCCGCCCGGAACTGGCCAAGGAGGTCCGCCCGGACTGCATCATCGCCACCGGCCGCAGCGACTACCCGAACCAGGTCAACAACGTCCTGTGCTTCCCCTACATCTTCCGCGGCGCGCTGGATTGCGGCGCCACCAAGATCACGGAAGCCATGAAGCTGGCCTGCGTGCGCGAGATCGCCGCCCTGGCCAAGGCCGAGGCCAGCGACGAGGTGGCCGCGGCCTATGCCGGCAAGGACCTGAGCTTCGGCCCGGAATATCTGATCCCCACACCGTTCGACGTGCGCCTGATCCTGCGCATCGCGCCCGCGGTGGCGCGCGCCGCTGCCGAGTCCGGTGTCGCCACGCGGCCGATCGAGGACTTCGACGCCTACCGTCGACAGCTCGGCCGCTTCGTCTACCAGACCGGCATGTTCATGCGGCCCGTCTTCGACACGGCGCGGCGCTTCCACGCCGAGCGCCCGGCGCGCGTCGTCTACGCCGAGGGCGAGGACGAACGCGTACTGCGCGCGCTGCCGGTGATCCTGGAGGACAAGCTGGCGGCGCCCATCCTCGTCGGCCGGCCGGCCGTGATCCAGATGCGGCTGCAGCGCGCCGGGTTGAAGCTGGAGCCGGGGCGCGACTTCGAGGTCTGCGACCCGGAGGACGATCCGCGCTTCCGCGAGTACTGGGAGCTCTACCGCGCGCTGCGCGGTCGGGACGGCGTCAGCCCGGAAGCGGCCAAGGCCGCGGTGCGGCGGTCGAACACGCTGATCTCGTCGCTGATGCTGCAGCGGGGCGAGGCCGACGCGTTGCTGTGCGGGCTGGTGGGCCGCTTCGACGCCCACCTGGAGCACATCCGCGCCGTGATCGGCCAGTGCCCCGACGCGCACGTGATGGCCACGATGAACGCGGTGATGCTGCCGCAGCATTCGCTCTTCATCGCCGACACCTTCGTCAACGAGGCGCCAGGCGCCGAGGAACTGGCCGAGATCGCGCTGATGGCCGCACGCGAGGTCCGCCGCTTCGGGCTGCCACCCAAGGTGGCGTTCCTGTCGCATTCCAATTTCGGGTCCTCCAGCCGCGAGTCGGCGCGCCGCATGCGGGCGGCGCGTGACCTGTTCGTGCAGCGCGCACCGGACATCGAATGCGACGGCGAGATGCACGGCGACGCCGCGCTGTCGGAGACGATCCGGCGCAACTACCTGCCCGACAGCACGCTGACCGGCGGCGCCAACCTGCTGGTGCTGCCCAACATCGATGCCGCCAACATCCTGTTCAACGTGCTGAAGATCACCAGCGGCCACGGCGTCACGGTGGGCCCGGTGCTGCTGGGCGCGGCGCAGCCGGCGCACGTGCTGACGCCGTCGGCCACGGTGCGGCGCATCGTCAACATGACGGCGCTGGCGGTGGCCGACGCCGCCGAGAGTGTCGCGGGTGCCGGTGGGGCCGTAACCGCCTCGTAATCGGCGAATCGGACGCGGCGCCTATCATGGCGCCCGTCCTTTCGCCGAGCACCCGACCATGCGCGCCACCAAGATCGTCGCCACCCTGGGCCCGGCCTCGTCCTCGCCCGAACTGCTGGAGCGCATGATCCGGCAAGGGGTGGACGTGGTGCGGCTGAACTTCTCGCACGGCACGGCGCAGGACCACATCGACCGGGCCACGCTGGTGCGCGAGGTGGCGCAGCGCGCCGGCAAGGAAGTGGCCATCATGGCCGACCTTCAGGGCCCGAAGATCCGCGTCGGCAAGTTCACCGATGGCAAGACGGAACTGCGGCCCGGGCAGACCTTCGTGCTCGACGCGGCGCGCACCGAGCCGGGGGACAACGACGCCGTCGGCCTGGACTACAAGGACCTGCCGCGCGACGTGCGGCCGGGGGACACGCTGCTGCTCAACGACGGCCTGCTGCGGCTGACGGTGGACAAGGTGGTGGGCGATCAGGTGCACACCACGGTGCGGGTGGGCGGCGAGCTCAGCAACAACAAGGGCATCAACAAGGCCGGCGGCGGCCTGACGGCGCCG
The DNA here is from genome assembly GCF_004016515.1 of Rubrivivax albus. Lineage (GTDB taxonomy): Bacteria > Pseudomonadota > Gammaproteobacteria > Burkholderiales > Burkholderiaceae_C > Rubrivivax > Rubrivivax albus. The sequence continues at coordinate 375,898 of NZ_SACT01000003.1, read as the reverse complement.
GCACTGACGGCCAAGGACATGGAGGACATCAAGACCGCGATGGCCTTCAGGTGCGACTACCTGGCCGTGAGCTTCCCGAAGAGCGCCACCGACATGGAGATGGCGCGCCAGCTGGCCAACGTGGCCGGCGAGGCGCAGCGCCACAAGCCGGCGCTCATCGCGAAGATCGAACGTAGCGAGGCCATTCCGCAGCTGGAGGCCATCCTCAAGGCCAGCGACGGCATCATGGTTGCGCGTGGCGACCTGGCCGTGGAGGTGGGCAACGCCGCGGTGCCGGCCCTGCAGAAGCGGATGATCCGGCTGGCCCGCGAACTGGACAAGGTGGTCATCACCGCCACGCAGATGATGGAGTCGATGATCGTCAACGCCGTGCCCACGCGCGCCGAGGTCAGCGACGTGGCCAATGCGGTGCTGGACGGCACCGACGCGGTGATGCTCAGCGCCGAGACCGCGGCCGGCAAGTACCCGCTGGAGACCGTGGAGCAGATGGCCGCCATCGCGTTGGAGGCCGAGGCCGCGGACGACATCACGCTGGAGACCGACTTCGCGAACAAGCGCTTTGGCCGCATCGACCAGAGCATCGCGATGGGCGCGCTGTTCACGGCCCACCACCTGGGCTGCAAGGCCATCCTCGCGCTGACGGAGTCGGGGTCGACCGCGCTGTGGATGAGCCGGCACCACATCCGCGTGCCGATCTACGCGCTGACCTCGCAACTGGGCTCGCAGCGCCGCATGGCGCTCTACCGCAACGTGACGCCGCTGCTGATGCCGCGCCTGAACGACCGTGACGAAGCGCTGGTCACCGCAGAGCGGCTGCTGGTGCAGCTGGGCGTGCTGCGCCCGGGCGACACCTACGCCATCACCTGTGGCGAGCCGATGGGCCACCCGGGTGGCACCAATATGCTGAAGGTCTGTCGGGTCGGCTGACCCGCGCCAGACCTGGCGACTGGCGCTACTGTACCGACGCGATCATCGCCGCCACGCGAGGTGCAGCGGCCTCGGGCACCAGCTGCACCTGCGGATGCGCGCTTGCGTAGACACGGAACAGTTCGTCGGCGAAGGCCGGCCCGATCTCGTCGATGCCGCTGAAGTCCAGGTGGGCACGGCGGAACGCCGACAGCCGGGCGGTGACGCGTCGGGCCTGGGCCCGCGATTCCAACCAGGTGCTGGGGCCGGTGAGCAGCCTCAGCGAGACTTCGGTGTGGTCGAAGCCGTAGCCGTCGTCGGCGTGCGAGCGCAGGACCTGGTCCAGCGTGCGCGGCGTGTCCAGGGCGATGGCGAGGTAGATGGATGTGCCCTGGCGCTCGATCGGCCGCACGTCGGCCCAGCCGCTGTGGCCAGGTCGGCGCTGGAAGCCGTGGCGGTTGGCATGCAGGTCGAACACGTCGGCCGCGCGCGCCACGTAGAACAGGCCCTGCCCCAGGTGGCGGGCCGGCTGCGTGGTGAGCTTGCCCTTGCCCAGTTCCAGCATCGCCAGGCGCGGGTCATCGATCTGCCAGGCCTGCTCGATGCGCTGGAACAGGCCGCAGCCGTCGTCGCTGACCAGCATCTGCAGGTGCAGCCCCGTCTGGCGCATCGACACCGTGACGCCGGAGCCGCCACTGTGGTCGATGGCGTTGTTCAGCAGTTCGGTGAAGGCATGCTGCGCCAGGCGGGCCACGTTGGGCCGCAGGTCGAAGAAGGGGGCGAAGTCCTGCGCCCAGGGACAGTCTTCGGCCAGGCCGGCCAGGGCGTAGCGGCGCACGACCTGCCGCATGGGCCCAGGCCGGTAGTGGGGGCGCCGCTTGCTGCCCTCCTCCACCAGCCAGTGGGCATCGACCAGCTGGCCGAGCAGCCGCCGCGTGCGCCGGCGGCTGATGCCCAGGCACAGCATCAGGTGGTCGATCAGGTCATCGGGATGGTGGGTGGCGGCGGCGGTGATCCAGGTCGTGGCCGAAGCCAGGGTGGGACGCGGCATGGCGGGCTCCATGCGGCCAGCAGACGGAGGGCCGCAGTGGGCGCAGTGTGGTCGCGCCGGCCAGGAAGCGGCCACGCGAAAAGCGGCCCAAAACCACGCCAGATCAGGGTCGCGCAAGGGGGTGGTCAGTAGAATTCGGGCGATTACATCGGAATTACGTGCGCCGTCGAGGGCGCGCGCCGCGCCCCTTTTTTCAACCCCTCTGGAGCCTGCCATGCCTCTTGTTTCGATGCGCCAACTGCTGGACCACGCCGCCGAGAACGGCTACGGCATCCCGGCCTTCAACGTCAACAACCTCGAACAGGTGCAGGCGGTGATGACCGCGGCCGACGAAGTGGGGGCGCCCGTGATCCTGCAGGCCAGCGCGGGGGCGCGCAAGTACGCCGGCGAGCCCTTCATCAAGCACCTGATCCAGGCGGCGCTGGAGCAGTGGCCGCACATTCCGCTGGCGATGCACCAGGACCACGGCCAGAGCCCGGCCGTTTGCAAGGGCGCCATCGACCTCGGCTTCAGCTCGGTGATGATGGACGGCAGCCTGGAAGCCGACGGCAAGACCATCGCCAGCTACGACTACAACGTCCGCGTCACGCGCGAGGTGGTGGAGATGGCGCACAAGGTGGGCGTCACGGTGGAAGGCGAGCTCGGCTGCCTGGGCAGCCTGGAGACCATGCGTGGCGACAAGGAGGACGGCCACGGCACCGACGCGACGATGACGCGCGAGCAACTGCTGACCGATCCGGAGCAGGCGGCGGACTTCGTCGAACGCACCGGTGTCGACGCCCTGGCCATCGCCATCGGTACCAGCCATGGTGCCTACAAGTTCAGCCGCAAGCCCACCGGCGACATCCTCGCCATCGACCGGATCAAGGAGATCAACCGCCGCATTCCGAACACGCACCTGGTGATGCACGGCAGTTCGAGCGTGCCGCAGGAACTGCTGGAGATCATCCGCCAGCACGGTGGGCAGATGAAGGAGACATATGGCGTGCCGGTGGAGGAGATCCAGGAAGCCATCAAGCACGGCGTGCGCAAGATCAACATCGACACCGACATCCGGCTGGCGATGACGGGCGCCATCCGCAAGTACATGGCCGAGAACCCGGAGAAGTTCGACCCTAGGGATTATCTGAAGCCGGCGCGCGAGGCGGCACGGGTGGTTTGCCGCCAGAGGTATTTGGAGTTTGGGTGCGAAGGGAGGGTGGGATCAATCAGAGTGCTGAAACTCGCAGACGTGGCCTCTGCTTACTATCCCAATTAGGACCAGGGCGGTTACTTGGGATTTGGAGCGGTAGCTCGTAATCTGCGAGGCAATGCATGAATCCGAAGCACTTGGGCACATTATTGCATCAGGCTTATGGAAGTTGTATTACTGGCAATGTAAGGCAGGCTCGCAGCACCATACTTGAAATCAGGCGAAATTTTGTCATCGAGAAGAGTCCAGTACATGCTGCGGAAACGATGCTCATTGAGGGTGTGTTGTCTCTCTATTCTGGCGAGATCGACTCTGGGTGTGATCGCCTTCGACGGGCGATAGCTATCGGACAGTTCTTCCCGGGTACTGATTTATCTCAAGTCGCCTGCGGATGGCTTTCTTTGGCTTGCTACAATGCCGGTGATATCATTAAATCTGCTGAGTATGTCGGTACTTCTCTTGAATCAGGGGAGGTGAAATCCCAGCGCGCACGTCTGCGTATTTCTACGACGGCAGCCAACCTAAGCGAGTATGCGGGTCTTCCTGATGCGGCACGCCGATGGAACGCGGCGTCTCGGCGTGCGGCCACCGCGCTGGGGATTCCGGGGGTACTTACTTCGGTCATCTTCAGCATGGCCGTTGCCTCACTTGATGCGAGCCAGCGAAAGCGATTCAACAATGTGCTTTCGGATGAGGATGCACAGGAAACGCTTGGGATTGTCCAGTCTGCAATTGGGTATGATGCCAGGGCCGGGTTGGGTGCGCAGCCAAATCTGCATCGACTTGCGCTCGGCATGTCGTTCAGCATCTGTGGTCGTTATCGTGAAGCGCTTAATGCATTGCAGTGCTATTTGGAGGACGCCAATGGTTCGCGACAAGAAGACGCCGTTTGTGGGTTTGTCGAATTTGCTTTGGCCGAGATGAATCTATCGCGTCAACCGCTGGCGCAGGATCTGCTACAAAAACTTGAGGCGATTGGTGTCAAGTTGAGGGAGCCCTTAGAGCGTGCAGCTTGGCTTTCAGCGTTGGAAGATCATTATGTCTTGGTAGGAGACATTGTCCGTGCTCAAGCTTATTGTAAGGAGAAAATAGATGCTTTGGAGCATCGAGAAAGATTGTCTTCTGAGCTTTCTAAGCTGCTTGAACGTAAGAACTTGATGTCGCCGCCGGCGGAATGGTAGCTGTAGTTTTATTGCGCGAAAACTGGGGTGCTGAATGATTGTTGAAGTGGTTATGGGTTCGTCATCTGACTGGGCGGCGATGGGGGTTGCAGATGATCTACTCCGTGAGTTCGGCATTGACCACCACTGTCATGTCCTCTCCGCCCACCGCATGCCCGACGACATGTTCCGCTTCGCCGAAACCGCCTGGGACCGCGGCGTGCGTGCCATCATCGCGGGTGCGGGCGGCGCAGCGCACCTGCCGGGGATGCTGGCTGCCAAGACGACCGTGCCCGTACTCGGCGTGCCGATTCCCTCCAAGCACCTCCAGGGCGTCGATTCCCTGTACTCCATCGTGCAGATGCCCAAGGGCGTGCCGGTCGCCACCTTTGCCATCGGTGCCGCCGGTGCCGCCAATGCCGCGTTGTTCGCGGTGGCGATGCTGGCGCGCGAGAATCCCGAACTTCACGCCAAGCTGCAGGCCTATCGCCAGGCCCAGACCGAAGCGGCACGTGCGATGACGAAAGACCTGCAATGACCTCGCCGCCTTCCACCAGGCGCGCCGCGCCTGCGTCCCGGCAACTTGCTGTCGCCCGCTGCTTCGGGGCGCAGGACTGACATGAATCTCCACGCATCGCTTGCACGCGCAGCCGATCCGACGAGGCGCTCCCTGGCGCCGCGCTGCCGGGCGCCACGTCGATGATCCCGCCGTTACTCCCCGCCGCTGCGGACTTGCAGGGCAGGGCCCCCACGCTGGGCGTGCTCGGTGGTGGCCAGCTGGGCCGCATGTTCCTGCATGCCGCGCAGCAACTGGGCTACGAAACCGCAGTGCTCGACCCGGATCCCGCCAGCCCGGCGGGCCGAGTGGCACATGCCCACCTGCAGGCCGGGTACGAGGATCCTCAGGCCCTGCAGCGCCTTGGCGGGCTGGCCCATGCAGTCACCACGGAGTTCGAGAACGTGCCGGCCATGGCGTTGAAGACGCTGGCCGCGCACGTGCCCGTGTCGCCGTCGGGCGACGCGGTGGCCGTCTGCCAGCACCGCGCACGCGAGAAGGCGTTCATCCAGGCGGCCGGTGTGCCCTGCGCGCCGTTCGCGGACCTGGTCGACGAGACCGGCCTGGCAGCCGCGGCGGCCAGGCCCGAGCTCTTCCCCGGGTTATTGAAGACCGCCACGCTGGGCTACGACGGCAAGGGCCAGCGCACCGTGAACGGTGCGGCGGACCTGGCTGCGGCCTGGGCCGACCTGGGCCGGGCGCCCTGCGTGCTGGAGAAGCGGCTGGACCTGCGCGTGGAGTGCAGCGTCATCGTCGCGCGCGGTCGCGACGGTGCCTGCGTGCACCTGCCGCTGCAGCAGAACCTCCACCGTGGTGGCATCCTGGCCGTCACCCAGGTGCCGGCGCCGGACGTGTCGCCCGGTCAGGCGCAGGCGGCCGTCGCGGCTGCGGAGCGTATCGCCGCAGCGCTGGATTACGTGGGCGTGCTCTGCGTCGAGTTCTTCGTGCTGGCCGACGGCAGCCTGGTGGCCAACGAGATGGCGCCGCGGCCGCACAACTCCGGCCACTACAGCATGGACGCCTGCGACATCTCGCAGTTCGAACTCCAGGTGCGCACGCTCGCCGGCCTGCCGCTGACGCCACCGCGCCAGCACTCTCCGGCGGTGATGCTGAACCTGCTGGGCGACCTGTGGTTCCGCGACGGCGCAGACCGCCCGCCGCGTTCGCCCGACTGGATCAGCGTGCTGGCGCTGCCGGGCACCCGCCTGCATCTGTATGGCAAGACGGATGCGCGCCCTGGCCGCAAGATGGGGCACCTGAACATCATCGGTGCCGATGCGGCCCAGGTGCGTGCGGTGGCCCTGCAGGCCTGCGACCTGCTGGGCCTGCCGCCGTTCTGAGGCCCGCGCACATGCCGATGCTGCAGGGCCAGGAGCCGTCGGCGGTGGCGCAGGCCGCGCGGGTTCTGGCCGATGGTGAACTGGTGGCCTTTCCCACCGAGACCGTCTATGGGCTCGGCGCCCGGGCCGACGACGATGCGGCCGTGGCACGCATCTTCGGCGCCAAGGGCCGGCCCGCCGACCACCCGTTGATCGTGCACGTGGCCGATGCCGGCGCGGCGCAGGCCTTCTGCGCCGACGTGCCCCCCCTGGCGAAGACGCTGATGGCGCGTTTCTGGCCCGGCCCGCTGACGCTGATCCTGCCGCGCCGCCCCGGCATCGCCGCCGCAGCGGCTGGCGGCCAGGACAGCATCGGCCTGCGCTGCCCGGCGCACCCGGTGGCCCGGGCACTGCTGTCGGCGGCGCACGCACTCGGGGTGGCCGGGGTGGCGGCGCCCAGCGCCAACCGCTTCGGGCGGGTCAGCCCGACCCGTGCCGAGCATGTCGTGCAGGAGTTCGGCGCCGACCTGTGCGTGCTCAACGGCGGTGCCTGCGCAGTGGGCATCGAGTCGACCATCGTCGACTGCACGCGCCTGCCGCCTGCTCTGCTGCGGCCCGGCGGGCTGCCGCGCGACCTGCTCGAGGCCGCGGTCGGCGCGCCGCTGGCCGTGCCCGACGCCGGCCGGCCGCGCGCGTCGGGCACGCTGGCGTCGCACTACGCCCCGCGGGCCCGGGTGCGCCTGTTCCCCGATGCCGCCGCGTTGTCGGCGGCGCTGGCATCACGGGCGGCGGACACGTTGCTTCACAACGTGGCGGTATATTCGCGCAGCCTGTCGGCGGTGCCGGGCGGGGCGGTGCTGCAGGCCATGCCTGCCACGCCCGACGCCGCCGCGCACGAACTGTTTGCCGTGCTTCGCGCGCTGGACGCCACCGGCGTCGCCGAGATCTGGGTCGAACACCCGCCTGCCGACGCCGCGTGGGAGGCGGTGAACGACCGCCTGCGACGAGCCGCCGCGTGAGCCCGCTGTACCCACCTGCCTGTACCACCCGCCTGTACCACCCGCCCGAGGGCGTGGAGATGAGATGAGCTTCCCAGGATTCCTGTCACTGCGGTCCGTGCGCCGCACCGCGAAGCCGCTGCTGGCGGCAGTGGCGGCCGCATTGCTGGCCTCCTGTGGTGGCGGCACCTCGCAGATCGAGGCCTTCGTGGCCGACCGCCTGATCGTCTTCGGTGACGAGACCAGCGCGCTGACGGCCGACGGTCGCCGCTACGCGGTCAACACCGTCACCGACGGCGTCTTCGATTGCAGTTCGCAGCGCATCTGGGTGCAGGCGCTGGCCAGCATCTACGACCTGGCCTTCGCCGAATGCAACCCGGACAACGTGGTGACGCCGCAGGCCTTCATGCGTGCCGCCGCCGGTGCGCGGGTGGCCGACGTGGCCGCCCAGGTCGATGCGCAGCTCGCCGGCGACGGCGTGGCCGGCAACACGCTGGTCACCGTGCTCGCCGGCACCAACGATGTCCTCGACCTCTACGCGGCGTTCCCGGACACCACCCGTTCGGAACTGCTGTCGCAGGCGCGCGCCCGCGGGGCGCAGCTGGCCGTGGAGGTCAACCGGCTTGTCGCAGCCGGGGCGCGGGTCATCGTGTCCACGGCTCCCGATGTCGGGCTCACCCCCTACGCGCTGGCCGAGAAGGCCGCGTACACCGACATCGACCGCGCCGCACTGCTGACGACGCTCACGTCCGAATTCAATGCCGGCCTGCGTACGACGGTGCTCAATGACGGCCGCTACGTCGGCCTGGTGCTGGCCGACGAGATGGTGCAGGCGATGACCATCTCCCCCAGCAGCTTCGGCCTGGCCAACATCAAGGATGCGGCCTGCGCCGTGGCGCTGCCGGACTGCACGACCGCGACCCTTGTCGCGGGCGCCGACGCCGCGACCTGGCTGTGGGCCGATGACCTGCGCCTGGCCTTCAACGCCCAGAACCGCCTGGGCATCCTGGCCATCAACCGGGCGCGGAACAACCCGTTCTGAGCGCCGCGCGGCGGGCGTCCCGGTCTGCCAGCAGCTTGGTCACCAGGATCGTCGCCGCCAATCCCAGCGTCACGGCGTTGGCGGCGATGATGGGCCACTCGCCCAGCCGCCAGCCGTACCACAGCCACAGCGCCACGCCGACCGTGAACGCGCCGTACATGCCGGCGGAGATGCCGGACACGTCGCGCGTGCGCAGCGTCAGCACGGCCTGCGGCAGGAACGACAGCGTGGTGAAACTGGCCGCCGCATAACCCAGCCACTGGGTGGGCAGCGCCGTCAGGGCGTCGGTCAGCATCGGGGGCTCCAGGGCAAGGGTCGGTGTTCGGCAGGTCAGCGTGCCGCACCGTCGGCACGCGTCCAGCGCACCAGCGCTTCCAGCGCCGGCCGCGCGGCCTGCGCATTGTCGTGGTTCAGGATGGCCACCAGCACGTAGCGGCGGCCGCTGTCGGACAGCACGTAGCCGGCCACGCCGGCCACGTCACGCAGCGACCCGGTCTTCAGGTGCGCGCGACCGTCGCCGGCGCGGCTGCGCCGCATCGTGCCGTCCAGCCCGGCCACGGGCAGCGACGACATCAGTTCCGACATCACCGGGCTGCCCCAGGCCTGCTGCAGCAGGCGCGCCAGCGCCGCGGCCGATGCGCGCGTCTCGCGCGACAGGCCCGCGCCGTTGTCCAGCCGCACGCCGACGGCCAGTTCCTCGCCCAGGCGGGTACCGAGCCAGGCGGCCATGGCCAGCCGCGCGCGCTCGGGTGTGGCCGGTGCGCCCTCGGCCAGCGCCAGGCTCAGGAACAGCTGCTGCGCCATCAGGTTGTTGCTGTACTTGTTGATGTCGCGCACCACCTCCGCCAGCGGGGGGGAAACGGCCTCCAGGTCCGGGGTACGGCCTGCGGGCGCCGTGCCGTCGCGCACCCGGCCGGTCAGGCTGCCGCCCATGTCGCGCCACAGCGCGGTCAGCAGGCGGGCGTTGTAGCTGTCCGGATCAGGGTCGGCCACCGGCCAGTTCAGCGGGCCGCAGGCCGCCGGGTAGGCGCCGGCGAAGCGCGCGCCCTCGGGGCCGAAGCTGGCCTTCAGCGCGCCGCGCCAGTCGCTGCACGGCCCGGAAGCCAGGGGCACCTCCAGGGTGGCCGGCGCGCCGTCGAGCCGGGGCTCCTGCGTCACGCGTGCCCGGCCGCTGGGCGGGTCCGGCACGAAGCCGTAGACCACCGACTTGTAGTTCAGCGGCAGCGCATCCGGCCCCACGTTGTACGGCCGCAGCGGTTCGCCGTCGAACGCACCGGGCATGTGCGGAGGCAGGGCGAACGCGCTGCGGTCGAGCACGATGTCGCCGCGGATCTCGCGTACGCCCAGTTGCCGCACTCGCTGCAGCAGCAGCCACACGCGTTCCAGCACCAGGGTCGGGTCCCCACGACCCTGGATGACCAGTGCACCCTCGAGCACGCCGTCGCGCAGCGGGCCGTCCAGCCACACGGGCGTGCGCCAGGCCCAAGCCGGGCCCAGGCGGTCGAGTGCCGCGTAGGTGGTCAGCAGCTTGGCCAGCGACGCCGGGTTCACCGGCTCGCGGGCCTGCGCCGACAGCAGCGGCCGGCCGCTGCCGGCCTCCTCGATGACCACCGCGAGCGCCGACTCCGGCACCGTGGCGCGCTGCAGGGCCTGGCGCACCTCCGGCGGCAGGATCGGGGTCTCGGCGTGTGCCAGCGCGGCCGACACCAGCGCCAGGGCACACAGTGCACCGGCCCAGCGCCGCGGGGTTCGGCTCATCCGTCCTGCTTCCATGTCGCCCATGATGGCATGGCTACACTCGCCCGATGCCCGAGAATCCAGGCCCCTCCACGGCGTCGCCACGCCTGCTGGCCATCGACACGGCCACCGAGATCGTGGCCGTGGCGGCCTGTGGTCCGGCCGGCTTGGTCACCCGCACCGCGCCCGGCGGGGCGGAGGCCTCGGCCAGCCTGCTGCCGGCCGTGCAGGCCGTCCTGGCGGAGGCCGGGCTCGTGGCGACCGACCTGGACGCCATCGCCTTCGGCGCCGGCCCGGGCGCCTTCACCGGCCTGCGCACGGCCTGCGCCGCGGCGCAGGGCCTGGCCTTCGGCCTCGGCTGCCCGCTGCTGCCACTGGACGACCTGGCGCTGTGGGCCGAGGACAGCCCCTGGCGCGACGAGGCCGGCGGCCCGCTGGTCTGGGTGGCCGTGGACGCGCGCATGGGCGAGGTCTACGCGGCCGCCTACCGCCGGGTGGCGCCAGCCACCTGGCAGGCCGACGTGGCGCCGGCGCTGTACACGCTGGACGCGCTGGCGGCGGCCTTCGCCGCCGTGCCGCCCCGGCGCCTGGCCGGTAATGCCCCGGCGGCCCTGGGCGACCGATGGCCCGTGACCGCGGCAGCCGTGCACGTCACGCTGCACGACCGGCCCGCGGCCCTGCTGCGCCTAGCGGCGTCGGCCTGGCAGCGGGGCGAGGCCATCGACCCGGCGCAGGCCCTGCCGCTGTACCTGCGCGACAAGGTGGCGCTGACCACGGCCGAACGCGCCGCCCGACAGGCCGCAACGTGAGCGCCGTGCCTGCGCTGCAGCTGCATTGCCGGGCGATGCAGGCCCGCGATGTCGATGCCGTCATGGTGGTCGAACGGCTGGCCTACGAGTTTCCCTGGACCGCGGGCAACTTTCTGGACTCGCTGTCCGCCGGCTACGAAGCCGAGCTGGCGCTCGACGCGTCCGGTGCCGTCGCCGCCTACCGCATCGCGATGGTCGGCGTCGACGAGATGCACCTGCTGAACCTGACGGTGCGGCCCGACCTGCAGGGCCAGGGCCTGGCCCGTCAGATGCTCGGCCGCCTGGAAGACGACTGCCGGCGCCTGGCCCTGTCCACGCTGTGGCTCGAGGTGCGGCCGAGCAACGCCCGTGCCCGCGTGCTCTACCAGCGCTGGGGGTTCCGTGAAGTGGGCCTGCGCCGGGGCTACTACCCGGCGGCGCAGGGGCGGCGCGAGGACGCGATCGTGATGCGCCGTGCGGTGCCGGAGGTTGCCGATGGGCTGGACTGAGCGCCAGCACGCGATGCTGCAGGCCATGAGCCTGCGCGTCTGGTCGCCCGTGGCGGCGCCGGAAGCCACGGCGCCTGCCGACCCCGTGCGCCTGCCCGAGCCAGACGTCGACACGATGCCGTCGGCACCGCCGGCCCGACGCCACTCGCCTCCCCTGCGCGCAGCCTCGGATGCCGCCGTCCCGCCGCCGTCGGCCACGCCGGCGCCGCTGCCCGACGCCGTGACCGATCTGGATTGGCCCGCCCTGCGCGAGGCCGTGGCGGCCTGCCAGGCCTGCAGCCTGTGCGAAACCCGCCGGCAGACGGTGTTCGGCGTCGGCGCCGAGCGCGCGCACTGGATGGTCGTCGGCGAGGCGCCAGGCGAGCAGGAAGACCGGCGCGGCGAGCCCTTCGTCGGCCCCGCCGGCCAGTTGCTGGACCGCATGCTGGCGGCACTGGGCCTGTCGCGCGATGCCGACGGCACCGACCCGGCGCAGCAGGTCTACATCGCCAACACGCTCAAGTGCCGGCCACCGGGCAACCGCAACCCGGCGCCGGAGGAACTGGCCCGATGCGAGCCGTTCCTGATGCGGCAGATCGCGCTGGTGCAGCCGCGCATCATCCTGGCCATGGGACGCTTCGCCGTGCAGGCGCTCCTGCGCACCGACGCGCCGATCGGCAGGCTGCGCGGGCAGGTGCATACCTACCAGGGCGTGCCGCTGGTGGTCACGTACCACCCGGCCTACCTGCTGCGCAACCTGCCGGACAAGGCCAAGGCCTGGGCCGACCTGTGCCTGGCGGCCGACGTGCTGGCCGGCAGCGCCGCCGAAGCGCCGGCCCGCGCGGGCTGATCAGCCCGCTTTCTTCGCCTTCTGAGGCCGCGTCCAGCCGGAGATGGCCGCCTGCCGGCCGCGTGCCACGGCCAGCTGGCCGGCGGGCACGTCCTTGGTGATCGTCGAGCCGCCGCCGATGGTGGCGCCGTCGCCCAGCGTCACCGGCGCCACCAGCACGCAGTTGCTGCCCACGTGCACGTCGGCGCCGATCACGGTGCGGTGCTTGTTGGCGCCGTCGTAGTTGGCGGTGATGCTGCCGGCGCCGTAGTTCACGCGCGGCCCCACGGTGGCGTCGCCCAGGTAGGCCAGGTGGTTGGCCTTGGCGCCGTCGGCCAGCGTCGAGTTCTTCACCTCGACGAAGTTGCCGATGTGCACCTCCGCGCCCAGCTGCGCGCCGGGGCGCAGGCGGGCGAAGGGGCCCACCAGCGCCCCGGCGCCCACCTGGGCGCCGTCGATGTGCGTGAACGGGTGGATCACCGCGCCGGCGGCGATACTGGCGTCCTTGATCACGCAGTGCGCGCCGATGCGCGCGCCGTCGCCGATCGTGACCTCACCTTCGAACAGGCAGCCGATGTCGATCTCGACGTCGCTGCCGCAGGCGAGCGTGCCGCGCAGGTCGAAGCGCGCCGGGTCGGCCAGTCGCACGCCGGCTTCCATCAGCGCCTCGGCCTGGCGGCGCTGGAAACGGCGCTCCAGGTCGGCCAGCTGCAGCGGGCTGTTCACACCCAGCACCTCGGTCTCGTCGGGTGCCGGGCTGGCCACCACCGGCACGCCTTCGGCCACCGCCATCGCGACGATGTCGGTCAGGTAGTACTCGCGCTGCGCGTTGTCGGCGGTCAGCGCCATCACCCAGCGCTTGAGCAGCGCGGTGGGCGCGGCCATCATGCCGGTGTAGACCTCGGTGATGGCGCGCTGGGCCGGCGTGGCGTCCTTGTGCTCGACGATGCCCAGCACGCGTTTGCCAGCCCCGTCGCGCACGATGCGGCCGTAGCCGGTGGGGTCGGGCAGGTCGATGGTCAGCAGCGCCAGCCGCTCGCCGCCGCAGGCGTCAGCCAGCGCGGCGGCGGTCTCGGTGCGGATCAGCGGCACGTCGCCGTTGAGCACCAGGGTGGTGGCGTGGGCGTCGTCCAGCGCCGGCACCGTTTGCTGCACCGCGTGGCCGGTGCCCAGCTGCGGCTGCTGCAGCACGCACTGGCCCTGGCCGCCCACCGCCGCGGTCACGGCGTCGGCGCCATGGCCCACGACCACCACCGGATGCATGGCCCCGAGCCCGGCTGCGGCATCCAGCACGTGCTGCAATAGGCTTCGCCCGCCCAGCCGGTGGAGCACCTTCGGCAGGGCGGATTTCATCCGCGTGCCCTTGCCGGCGGCCATGATGATGACGTTCACTGCCATGCGCCTGTCGTCCGCAGCCAAAAGGCTGATTATCGGTTTGGCCGTGGTCGCGCTGTCGGCCTGCAGCCTGGTGCGCGTGAGTTATGACAACGGCCCGGCGCTGGCGGTGTGGTGGCTGGACGGCTACCTGGACCTGGACGACGCCCAGGAAGCCGCCGCCCGGTCGCTGCTGCGCGACTGGTTCGCCTGGCACCGCGGCACCCAGCTGCCGGAATACGCCCGCTGGCTGGCCACCTGGCGCGAACGCGCCGGCGGCGAGGTGACTGGCGAGGAGGTCTGCCGCTGGACGGCACAGGCGCGCGAGGCGCTGTGGGCGGCCACCGAACGCGCGCTGCCGGCCGGTGCCCAGTTGCTGCCGACGCTGAAGCCGGCGCAGATCGACCACCTGGTGGCCGAGATGGCCGACAAGCTGGCCGACGAACGGCGTGAGCGCGCCCAGCCGGCGGCCGAGGCGCGCCGTGCCGCCGCGCTGGAGCGTGCCGTCGACCGCGCCGAACAACTCTACGGCACGCTCACCGATGCCCAGCAACGCCTGCTGGCCGAGGGCCTGGCGCGCTCGCCGATGGACGCGGCCCGCTGGCTGGACGACCGTGAACAGCGCCAGCGCCGCTTCGTCGACGAGCTGCGGCGCGCGCGCACGCTCACCGACGACGCGGCGCGGCTGGCGGCCCTGCGCGTGGCTGCCCGTGCGCTGTCGCAGCCGGCCGATGCCGAGACCGCCGCGCTGCAGGCGCGCTGGCAGGCGCACGGCTGCGAGATGTCGGCCCGGCTGCACGCCACCACCACGCCGGCCCAGCGCCAGCACCTGCGCGAGCGGCTGTCGGCCTGGGAGGAGGACGTGCGGGCGCTGGCCGGGGGCGGCGCATCCTGAAGCGCCCGGGGCCGGCGCCCCGACCCGGTTCAGGGCAGCGACACGCGCACCGGCCGCGGGTTGGGCCCGTTGCGCGGGAAGTCGATCAGCGCGGCGCTGAAGAGCGCGCCCAACAGCGCATCGCCCCCGGCGGTGCTGCCCTCGTTGGCGGCCCGGGCCTCGTACAGCGGCTTGCCCGTGGCGGCGTCGCGCAGCAGCACGGCCACCTGGCGTTCGTAGCGGCTGCGGTCGAAGCGGGTGTCGATCACCCACACCGTGCCAGCCCAGCGGTGGCCAACGATGCCGAAGCCGCCGCGCCACCACAGCGGGTCGTCCCACGGGTCGGCACTGGTGCGCGTGGTGCGGCTGGCCACCTGCACCAGCACGTCGGGCTTCTCGTCGACGGTCACCGGGCGGAAGCCGGCCTTCGCCAGCGCGTCGCGGGCGACGGCCTCGACGCGGTCGGCCTCGGCCGGGTCGCTCTGCTGTGAGGGCAGGCGGTCGAAGGCGTAGCTGCCGGGCGCGCGGCCGGTGGGCCAGTCGCCCCAGGTGGACAGGTCGGCATGCACCGTGTTGAGCGCCGCGCAGCCCGACAGGCCGGATGCCGCAACCACGGCGGCCAGCAGCAGGACGGGGGCGAACACGGTGCGGCGTTTCATGGTGTGTCTTCCTTCGCGAACCAGCGCACGGCCGCTTCGGCCGGAGCAGCGGGGGTCGCCGACGAGGCGCAGGGTTCGTCGTCCGGGTCGAAGGCGCGGTCACCGTGCGGATCGGCCACGCCCGTCGGTTTGAGCGTCTCGAAGGGAAAGAGTTTCCGGTCCGCCAGGTGCGACGGCACCACGGTGGCCATGGCGCGGAACATGTTGTCGGTCCGGCCCGGGTACTGGCGTTCCCACTCGCGCAGCATGGCACGCACCTGCACGCGCTGCAGGTTGTCCTGGTTGCCGCACAGCGTGCAGGGGATGATGGGGAACTGGCGCACCTCGGCGTAGCGTTCGAGGTCGGTCTCGGCCACGTAGGCCAGCGGGCGGATGACGGTGTTGCGGCCGTCGTCGCTCACCAGCTTGGGCGGCATGCTCTTCATGCGCCCGCCGAAGAACATGCTCATCAGCAGCGTCACCACGATGTCGTCGCGGTGGTGGCCCAGCGCGATCTTCGTGGCCCCCAGTTCGCCCGCGACGCGGTACAGGATGCCCCGCCGCAGCCGCGAGCACAGGCTGCACATGGTCTGCCCTTCGGGGATCAGCTTCTTGACGATGCTGTAGGTGTCCTGGTTCTCGATGTGGAAGGGCACGCCCAGCTTGGTCAGGTACTCGGGCAGCACGTGCTCCGGGAAGCCGGGCTGCTTCTGGTCGAGGTTGACGGCGATCAGCTCGAAATCCACCGGCGCGCGCTGGCGCAGGCCCATCAGGATGTCCAGCAGCGCGTGGCTGTCCTTCCCGCCGGACAGGCAGACCATGACCTTGTCGCCCGGCTCGATCATGTTGTAGTCCACGATCGCCTGGCCCACCTGGCGGTACAGGCGCTTGCTGAGCTTGCGGTCCTCGAAGGCCTGCTTGCGCGGGTCCGGGCGGTGGGTGGCGGTGTCCATCACAGGCCCTCCTTGAGGCCGAAGACCTCGACGCCCACGGCGTCGCAGTCGGGGTAGACGTCGGGCTTCTCGGTGCTCACGCGCGCGGCACGCACCCGCGGGTGGGCCAGCATCGCAGCCAGCACGTCGTCGGCAAGCGTTTCCTGCAGGTGGATGTGGCCGCGAGCCACCCGCTCGGCGATGCTGCGGCGGATGAAGTCGTAGTCCACCACCTCGTCGAGCTGGTCGTGGGTGGGCGTGGACAGCGCCAGCGGGACGAAAAGATCCACGTTGATCAGCACGCGCTGTTCGCCCTTCTTCTCGAAGTCGTGCACGCCGATGTTGATCCAGACCTCGTAGTCGCGCAGGAAGAGGCGCCGGCAGTCCATCAGGCGCGGGTGTTGGAGCAGGGTCTGCATGGTCAGGGTTCTTTCGCGAGGAACAGCACGTCGCGCGGCTGGGCCTGCAGGTGCTGGCCGCCGTCGACCAGCAGGGTGGTGCCGGTGATCGCCGGCGATTCGAGCAGGAAGGCCACCGCGCGCGCGATGTCCTCGGGCGTGGACGAGCGCTCCAGCGGCGTGAGCCGGTGCGCGCGCTCGAACTCGGCCGTGTCCATCGGCCCGGAGACCAGGGTCACGCCCGGCGCCACGCCGCACACACGCGTGCGCGGCGCCAAAGCCTGCGCCAGCAGCGTGTTGGCAGACTCCAGCGCGGCCTTGCTCAAGGTGTAGCTGAAATAGTCGGGATTCGGGTTCCAGAGCTTCTGGTCGAGCAGGTTGACCACCGCGCCACCGCCGGCAGGATGTCCGGGCGCGCCGACACACGCGTCCAGCGCCCGCGCCAGCACGATGGCCGGCGCGGTGTTGGCGCGCCAGTGGCGCTCCATCGCGGCGTAGGAGAAGTCGGCCACTGCGTCGTACTCGAACAGCGAGGCGTTGTTGACCAGCGCGTCCACGCGCCCGAAGTGCGCCTGCACTGCCGGCAGCAGCGCCGCACAGGCCGCTTCGTCGGCCAGGTCGGCAGCAAAGGCGTGGGCGCGGGCGCCGAGGGCCTGGGCATCGCGCACCGTCTGCGCGGCGTCGTCGGCCGAGCCGCGGTAGTGCACCGCCACGTCCCAGCCCCGTCCCGCGAGGTGCAGGGCGATGGCACGGCCCAGCCGCCGGGCACTGCCGGTTACGAGGACCACGGGGCGGTCGGTGGAGGGCGGGGTGGCCAGGGCCATGCTTCCTACAATGCGCCGACGATGCGCGACGAACCCGCCAGTGTAGCCAGCCCCCCGTTTTCCGCGGGCGCCGAGGCCTTGGCACGCGTCACGGAGGCCATCACCCGCGACGGCGGCTGGTGGCCCTTCGACCGCTTCATGGCCTTCGCGCTGTACGAACCCGGCCTGGGCTACTACGCGCGCGGCGACGTGATCTTCGGTGCGATGCCCGAGGGTGGCAGCGACTTCGTCACCGCGCCCGAGCTGTCGCCGCTGTTCGCCCGTGCGCTGGCGGCGCAGCTGGCGCAGGCGCTGCAGGCCACCGGCACACAGGACCTGTGGGAGTTCGGCGCCGGCAGCGGCGCGCTGGCCGCCGAGCTGCTGGCCGCGCTGGGCGAGCGCGTGGCGCGCTACCACGTGGTGGAGGTGTCCGGCGCGCTGCAGGCGCGGCAGCGCGAACGCCTGGCCGCCTTCGGCGACCGCGTCTGCTGGCATGCCGCCTGGCCGGACACCTTCGACGGCGTGGTGGTCGGCAACGAGGTGCTCGACGCGATGCCGGTGCAGCTGCTGCACTTCGACGACCGGCAGTGGTTCGAGCGTGGCGTGGCCGTCGCCGGCGGCGCCCTGGCCTGGGCCGACCGCCCCACCACCCTGCGCCCGCCGGTCGATGCGCCCTTCGTGCCCGGCACCGTCACCGAGATCCACCCGCAGGCGCAGGCCTGGATGCGTACATTGGCGGCGCGGCTGCAGCGTGGCGCGGTGTTCCTCGTCGACTACGGCTTCCCGGAGGCCGAGTACTGGCTGCCGCAGCGTCATGGCGGCACGCTGATGTGCCACCGCGCGCACCGCGCCGACGCCGACCCGCTGGTCGACGTCGGCCTCAAGGACATCACCGCCCACGTGGATTTCACCGGCATCGCCGTGGCCGGCCAGGACGCCGGGCTGGAGGTGCTGGGCTACACCTCGCAGGCGCGTTTCCTTCTGAACTGCGGGCTGGTGCCGCTGCTGGAAGCCGCCGACGTGCGCGAGCGCGCCATGGCGCAGAAGCTGATCCAGGAGCACGAGATGGGCGAGCTCTTCAAGGTCATCGGCTTCGTCAAGGGCCCGTGGTTCGAGGCGCTGGGCTTCGCCGACGGCGACCGCAGCCACCGGCTCTGAACCCGGGCACCACACGCATGCGCTGGCTGCTCGTCTTCCTGATCGCCACGCTGGTCTTCAACGGCGTGCGCGGCTGGCTGCAGAAGATCGGCCTGGGCAAGCTGCCCGGCGACTTCACGATCCGGCTGTTCGGCCGCGAACTCTATGTGCCGCTGGCCAGCAGCCTGCTGCTGAGCTTCCTGGCGATGGGCATCGGCTCGTTCTTCTGAACCCAGGGGTTCAGGCCGCGAGCGCGGCCGCGATGGCGTCGGCCCGCGCGGCGTGCACGGCTCGCCCGATGTCGGGACCCTTCGCCCCGCGCGCCTGCGCGGCGGCGGCCACGGTCGCGGTGTCCACCGCGCGCGCTGCGGCCAGGAGCGGCGGCAGCCGATCGGCGGGCCCGTAGACGTCGTCCTCGTGGCCCAGGCGCCCACGGGCATCGCAGGCGCCGGCCTGCAGCACCAGGGCAAAACGCTCCGGCCGCCGGATCGCGTCGCAGCGTTCGAACAGGCGCAGCAGCGCCGCCGCCCCCAGCGTGCCGCTGGCGTGCAGGTGGCCGTGCTCGCGCGCCACCACGTCGGCCAGGTCGCGGCAGTCGCCCGGCACGCGCAGGCGTTCGGCCAGGACCTGCGCCAGCTTCGCACTGCGCTGCTCGTGGCCGTGGTGGCGCGGCAGCAGGTCGGCCGGCGTCGTGCCCTTGCCCAGGTCGTGGCACAGCAGGGCCCAGCGCACCGCCAGCGGCTGTTGTGTGCGCGCGGCCTCGTCCAGCACCATGCCCAGGTGCACGCCGGTGTCGACCTCGGGGTGGAACTCCGGCCGCTGCGGCACGCCCCACAGGCGGTCCACTTCCGGCAGCAGACGCTTCAGTGCGCCGCACTCGCGCAGCACGGCCAGCATGCGGCTGGGCTTGTCCGCCATCAGGCCGCGGGCCAGTTCCTGCCACACGCGCTCGGGCACCAGGGCATCGACCTCGCCTTGGTCCACCAACTGGCGCAGCAGATCCATCGTTTCCGGCGCTACGCTGAAATCGGCAAAGCGGGCCGCAAAGCGGGCGAGCCGCAGCAGGCGCACCGGGTCCTCGGCGAAGGCGGGCGAGACATGGCGCAGCACGCGTGCGGCCAGGTCACGGCGGCCGCCGTGCGGGTCCACCAGCGTGCCGTCGTGGCCGCGGGCGATGGCGTTGATCGTCAGGTCGCGCCGCGCCAGGTCTTCCTCCAGCGTCACGTCGGGCGCGGTGTGGAAGACGAAACCGTGGTAGCCCCGCCCGCTCTTGCGCTCGGTGCGCGCCAGCGCGTATTCCTCGTGCGTGCGCGGATGCAGGAAGACCGGGAAGTCCTTGCCCACCGGCTGGAAGCCGGCGTCGAGCATCTGCTGCGGCGTGGCCCCCACCACCACCCAGTCGCGGTCGCCGGCCGGCAGGCCCAGCAGTGCGTCGCGCACCGCGCCGCCGACTTCGTAGATCTGCACCGCGCGCGCCTACCGGTGCTGCCGGTAGGGCTCGTCCTCGGCGATGAAGTCCTGCTCCGCCACGGCGTCGGCGATCCAGGCGGCCACGGCCGGGTGTGCGACGACCCGGTCCATGTAGGCCCGCGTGGTCTCGCCCACCGGCAGGCCGTAGCTGCGCAGCCGCATCACCACCGGCGCGTAGAAGGCGTCGGCGGCACCGAACTCGCCGAACAGGAAGGGCCCGCCGGACATCGCCAGCGCGTCGGCCCAGATCGCCTCGATGCGCGCCACGTCGGCCCTCACGGCGGCCTGCTCGGCCCAGACCCGTGCGCCCACCTCGGGCAGTGACGCCTCGATGTTCATCGGGTAGTGGCTGCGCAGCGCGGAGAAGCCGCTGTGCATCTCGGCGCTGACGCTGCGCGCGCGGGCGCGCTGGTTCGCATCGCCGGGCCAGACGCCGGCCTGCGGGAAACGGTCGGCCAGCGTTTCGGCGATCGCCAGCGTGTCCCACACGGCAAAGCCGTCGTCCAGCAGCAGCACCGGCACCTTGCCGGCCGGGCTGACGGCGGCCACGGCACGCCGGAAGGGCGAGTCGGGCGAGAAGTCGAAGCGCAGCTTCTCCTCGGTGAACGCGATGCCGCAGGCGCGCATCAGCACCCAGGGGCGCATGGACCAGGACGAGTAGTTCTTGTTGCCGATGACCAGGCGCATCCCGTGTCCTTCGAGGTGTGATCAGCCCCGGCGCGCATGCGCCCGGTAGTCGTTGAAACGGTGCCGACCCGGACCACCACCCAGGTACCGCGGCACCACCGCGCCCAGCGCGGCCGGCGTGATGCCCAGCGCGTCCAGCCCGGGCAGGGTGCCGCTGGCCACGTTGGGCACCTTCATCGAATCCAGGTTGTCGGCCGACATCAGCGGCTCGCCCGGCGCCAGCGCCATCAGGGCGGCCTGCAGGCGCCCGGCGGCATCCGGCAGCGGGATCACCCGGCGCTCGTGGCCGGCCCAGCGCCCCGCCAGGCGCACCAGGTCGGCGAGCGTGAAGACCTCGGGCCCGGTGGCCTCGTAGGTCTGGCCGACCGTGTCCAGACGTTCCAGCGATCGCCACAGCGCCGTGGCCACGTCCTCCACCCACACCGGCTGGAACTGCGCGGCGGCGCCGGCCAGCGGCACGAAGGGGGCCACGGTCTGCAGCCGGGCGAAGGTGTTCATGAAGCGGTCGTCGGCACCGAAGATCACCGAGGGGCGCCACAGCGTCGGCGCCAGCCCCGCGGCCTGCAGCACGGCTTCGCCCTCGGTCTTGCTGCGCAGGTAGTTCGACGGCGCGCCCGGCCCGACCCCGAGTGCGCTGACATGGACCAGCCGTGTGACACCCGCCTGTTGCATGGCGCCGGCCAGGGTACGCGGCAGGGCCAGGTGCACGCGCTCGAAGGCCGCGGCGCTGCCGTGCAGGATGGCCACCAGGTTGACCACGGCATCGCAGCCGGCGAGCAGCGCGCGCAGCGCCGCGGCGTCGTGCACGTCGGCGGGCATCAGTTCCACCGTCGGCAGGCACTGCAGGTCGCGGCCGTGGGCCAGGCGCCTGGTGGGCACGCGCACGGTCCAGCCGGCGCGCACCAGGCGCTCGCAGGTGGATCGGCCGACGAAGCCGGTGCCGCCCAGCACCAGCACGCGGCGGTTGGCGCCCGGGGCGATGTTCATGGCAGGTCCTTGTCCGTGGCCGGCGCATCGGTGCGCCGCGGCCCCACGGTGGGCCCCAGCCTGGCCTTCAGGCTGGTGCCGCCTTCGCCCAGCACATGGGCGTAGTGCACGGCATTGGTCAGCACCTTCTTGACGTAGTCCCGCGTCTCGTTGAACGGGATGTTCTCGACCCAGGCGGCCGTCTCCAGCGTGCCACCCTCGCGCCAGCGCCGCGGGCGGTTGGGGCCGGCGTTGTAGCCGGCAATCGCCAGTGGCTGCGCACCTTCGAAGTCGTCGAGCAGCACCTTCAGGTAGGCCGTGCCCAGTTGCAGGTTGACGTGCGGGTCGGTGATCATCGACGGCTTGTAGTCGAGGCCGATCTTGCGTGCCGTCCAGCGCGCGGTGGCGGGCATCAGCTGCATCAGGCCGCTGGCGCCGACCACGCTGCGCGCATCCATGATGAAGCGCGACTCCTGGCGGATCAGGCCGTAGATGTAGGCCGTTTCCAGGCCGGCGGCGCGCGACTTCTCCACCACCTCATCGCGCAGCGGCGTCGGGAAGCGCTGGGCCACGTCGACCACGCCCTGGGTGCGTTCGCTGGTGTTGATGCAGCGGTCCCAGACCTCGCGTTCGCAGGCCCAGGCGGCGGCGGTGAGCAGGGCGCGGTCGGCGTCGGGGCGTTGGCGCAGCTCGCGCAACGTGAAGTTCCACTCGCGCACGCCTTCGCTGCGCAGGCCCAGGCTCAGCAGCTGCAGCGCACGCTGCAGGCCCGGCACGCCGCGCACCGCGGCACGTTCCTCGGCGGTGGGCGCCGGGGGGCGCGGGGGCAGCGACAGCTTCAGCCCCAGGTCCTCCAGCGCCAGCAGCCCGTAGAAGTCCCCGGGGTCGGACGCCAGCGTGCGCAGCATGCGCTCGGCGTGCGCCCGCTGCGCGTTGCCCATCTCGCCGGTGCGCGCCCGGGCCTGCAGCGCGCGCGCGGCCCAGTAATGCCAGTCGGGCGAGGCCTGCAGGGCGTCCGGCATGGCGCCGATGGCGCGCTGCAGCAGCGCCCAGTCCGGGCTGCCGTCGGCCCGCAGCGCAGCACGGGCCGCCCAGACCAGGTGTTCCTCGGGCCAGTCGATGGCACCGTCACCCTTCACCAGCGCGAACGCGCGTTCGTAGTGCTGCCGTGCCGCCGCCTGGTGGCGCATCGCAGCCCGGTAGCCGATGCCGGCCCAGGCCCGCGCCGCCAGCGCCGGCGGCAACCGGCGGGCCCAGTCGGCGGCCTGCGTGGCGGCCGCGTCGGCGTCGCTGGCGGCCATGCGCAGCAGCGCCAGCACCACGGCCTCGTCGCGCGCGCCGTCGCCTCGGGCGGCCGGCTGCTGTGCCAGCCAGCGCGCCGGGTTGTCCAGCAGCGCCCGCACGCGCGCCTCGCTGGTCTTGTCCAGCAGCGCGGCGTCGGTCAGTGCTTCCTTGCTGCGGCCGCGTTCCACCGCCTGCTGGACCTTGGGCCAGATCTCGGTCGGCCCCAGGCGCCCGTCGGCCGCCATCGTGCGCGCCATCAGGTTGCAGCCGTCGTCGTCGCGCTTCTGGCGCATCCAGACGTCGGCGGCAGCGGCCCGCACGTTCTCGCCGGCCTGGTGGCGCAGCAGCAGCGTGTAGCAGTCCACCTCCAGGTCGTCGGCCATCTGGAAGCGCGGCTGCTCGCGGCGGAAGTTGTCCCAGTCGCGGCGCTCGCCGAGTTCCAGCAGCCAGTCGTTGCGCAGCCGGTCTTCGACGTAGGTGCCCGGCCAGCGGGCGTAGAAGGCCTCGAGGTCGGCCTGGGTGGCGGTCTTCAGGCGCAGGCCTATGGACCAGTAGTCGGCCCAGGGCGCCAGCGGGTGCCGGCGCTCGATCAGCTGGTCACGCAGGAGGTCCAGCTTGGCGCCGTCCCTGGCGCGCGCCGCCTCCCGCGCCTGCAGCACGAGGCTGTCTTCCGGCGACGGTGCCGGCACCTCGGCGCGCGCTGGGGCCGTCGCGCCGGCACACGCCAACACCACCAGGAGCAGGTGCAGGTGCAGGAAAGGGAGGCGCCGAGGCGCGCTCGTCAGGAGGCGGAAACCCATGCGCTGAATTTAGCGCAGGGGTCCCCGGCTGTCCTGCGCAGGGCCGTTCGTCGATGGGGATCTCGGACGGCCCCGGCGCCTCAGAAACGCTTGCCGACGCCCACGGCCAGCAGCAGCGGGTCGACCTTGAAGGTGCCGGCCTTGGTGCCGGCGGAGAACACATCGGTCTGGATCTGCACCTTCTTCACATCCAGGTTCAGCAGCCAGCCGCCGCCGAGCGGGAAGTCCACGCCGGCCTGCAGCGCGAGGCCGAAGCTGTTCTTGTCGATCGACGGGTCCAGCGCGGTGACCACGGCGGGCGCGAACTCCACGCTGGAGAAGCGCGTGTAGTTGATGCCGGCGCCGACGTAGGGCCGGAAGCTCATGCCGCCGAAGTGGTACTGCAGCGTCAGCGTGGGCGGCAGGTGCTTCAGCGAGCCGATCTTGTCCCCGCCTGCGCGGATGTCGTGCTTCTGCGGGTAGGTCAGGATCAGTTCTGCAGCCAGGTTCGGGCTGAAGAAATAGGTGATGTCGACCTCCGGGATGGTCTTGTCGTTGACGCTCAGGTCCAGCCCGGTGCTGTCCTTGTTGGCCGATTGCAGGTTGACGGCGCGCGCGCGCACGAGCCAGTCGCCGCTGTCGTTCGACTGGGCCAGGGCGACGGGGGAGACGGCAGGCAACAGGGCAGCGGCGGCCGCGGCGGCCATCCAGCGGATGTTCATGGAGATCCTCTTCACGGGGTTTGGCGGGCAACATCGCCCGCGGGAGGATTGGGCGCCGGCAGGAGGGTCGTCGTGTTGCGTTGCAGCAAGGCTCTGACGAATCACGGATGACCTGCGTCAAGCGTGCCGGAATCGGGGTGACAATGCCGCCATGACGCCGCCGTTCAAGCTGCCCCTGGAACCCACGCAGGACAAGCTGGCGCTGCGCCGACAGCTCCAGGCCGAGCGGCAGTCCCTGGTGGACCGCCACCAGCGTGCCGTGCACCTGCAGGAGGTGCTGCGCGTCTGGCTGGTCACGCGGCCGGAGACCAGCATCGGCGCCTACTGGCCGATCAAGGGCGAGTTCGATGCGCTGCCGGCGCTGTTCCGCTGGAGCGAGGCCGACCCGGCGCGCCGCATCGGCCTGCCCGTGGTCGACCGCGAGACCAAGCAGCTGCACTTCCACGTCTGGTACCCGGGCTGCGCGATGGAGGAGGATGCCTACGGCATCCCCAAACCCAAGGACACGCCGGCCTTCGAACCGCAGCTGCTGCTGGTGCCCTGCGTGGGCTTCGGCCCCGGTGGCCTGCGCCTGGGGTATGGCGGCGGTTTCTACGACCGCACGCTGGCGGCGCTGCAGCCGCGGCCGTTCACCGCCGGCCTGGGCTACGCGCACGGGTTCATTCCCTGGCTGACGCCGGAGCCGCACGACGTGCCGCTCGATGCCGTGCTCACCGAGGATGGCGTGCACTGGATGCGCGGCGACCGGTAGTCGCCGCGGGCCGGGGCGTCAGGTCACCGCTGGCAACGTGAGCGTGAAGCTGCAGCCCTGACCGGGCGTGCACACGGCCGTGATGTCGCCGCCCATCGCCTGGGCGAATTGCCGGCTCAGCGCCAGGCCGAGGCCGGTGCCGTGCACCGTGCCGCGCTCGGCCCCCAGGCGCTCGAAGGGCTGGAACAGTCGGGCCTGCTGTGCCGCGTCCAGCCCCGGGCCACCGTCGCGCACCGTCAACGTCACCTGCGCACCGGCGCGCGCGGCGCTCACCGCGACCCAGCCGCCCGGGTGGTTGTACTTGATGGCGTTGGACAGCAGATTGGTCAGCACCTGGCGCAGGCGCAGCGGGTCGGCGCGCAGGCGCGGCATCGCTGACGCCGGGCGCTCGACGGTGACGACCTGCGCCTGCAGCAGCGGCGCCACCAGCGCCAGGCTCTCGTCCAGCGCGACCTCGGGTTCCAGCGCCATCAGCTGCAGCGTGATGTCGCCGCTCTCGGCGCGCCCGAGCTCCAGCAGGTCGTCCACCAGGGCCAGCAGGTGCCGGCCGGCGCGCAGCGATTCGTCGGCAAAGCGCCGGTGCCTGTCCGCCAGTGCCGGGTCGGCCAGCAGCAGCTGGGTGAAGCCCAGCATCGCGTTCATCGGCGTGCGCAGCTCGTGGCTGATGCGCGCCAGCAGGCCGGCGATGGCGTGGTGCGCCGTTTCGGCGCGGTCGCGCGCCTGGCGCAGCGCGTCGGCCTCGTGGCGGGCGGTGACGTCGACGATCAGGCCGCAGCGGTGGTCGCCGTCCGCCTCGCGGTGGATCGGCACCGACGTGGCCTGCACCCAGCGCAGGCTGCCGTCGCGGCGCACGATGCGGAACTCGTCGACATGGGTGCCGGCTTCGCGTTCCGACTGGCTCAGCCCCTGCTGCACGCGTGCACTGTCCTCGGGGTGCCGCATGCGCTGCAGCACGTGGCCGTCACGCAGGGCTTCCTCGGGCTCCACCCCGTAGAGGTCACGCACGCCCTCGCTGATGAACCGGAAGCTGATCCGGCCCTCGGGAGACACGTGGGCCAGATAGACCACGCCTGGCACCTGGCGCGCGATCAGCTGCAGTTGGGCATCGCTGCGTTCCAGCGCCTGCTGGGTGGCGATGCGGTCACTGATCTCCTCGACCGTGCCTTCGTAGCAGAGCACGTTGCCCAGGCCGTCCCGCACCAGGTGGGCGTTCTCGCTGATCCACACCCGCTCGCGGCTGCGATGGCGGTAGACCTCCGACACCAGGCCGACGACGCGGCCCTCGGTGGCCAGCAGCCGGCGGAAGCGTTCGCGCTGCGCCGCATCCACGTACCACTCGCCGGCGATGTCGTGCACGGCCGCGATCAGCTCTGCTTCGCAGGTGTAGCCGTTGAACTTCACCAGCGCCGCGTTGGCCCGCAGCATGCGCCCGTCGGGCGTGGAGCGGTAGGCGCCCACCGGCAGAAGGTCGAACAGGGTCGACGCTTCCGGCAGAAGCGGCGGTGGGGTGACCTCGGCGCTCACGCTTCAATGGTAGCGCCGGCCACCTGCCTGCTGGAACCCGCCGCTTTGCTGGCTCAGCCCGCCAGCCTGCGGCAGATCTCCAGCGACAGCGCGCTCTGGTTGAGCGTGTAGAAGTGCAGCGACGGCGCACCGCCGTCGACCAGGCGCCGGCAGAGCTGCGTCACCACGTCCAGCCCGAAGGCGCGCACGCTGGTGGCGTCGTCCAGGAAGCCTTCCATCTTCAGGGCCGTCCAGCGCGGGATCTCGATGCCGTCGCGCGCCGCGAACTGCGCGATGCGCGCGTAGTTGTGGATGGGCATGATGCCCGGCACGATGGGCACGTCCACGCCCATCGCGCGCACTGCATCCACGAAGTGGAAGTAGGCGTCGGCGTTGAAGAAGAACTGCGTGATCGCGCCGCTGGCCCCGGCCTTCACCTTGGCCACGAAGTGCTCCAGGTCCTTCTTCGCGTAGCGCTGCTGCGGGTGGTACTCGGGGTAGGCCGCGACCTCGATGTGCCAGTCCGGCCCCTGCGTTTCGCGCACGAAGGCCACCAGCTCGGCGGCGTAGCGGAACTCGCCCGGCAGCGCCACGCCGCTGGGCAGGTCGCCGCGCAATGCCACCAGTCGGCGGATGCCCTGGGCGCGGTAGGTGGCCAGGATCTCGGCGAGGCCTTCGCGCGTGCTTCCCACGCAGCTCAGGTGCGGGGCGGCCTCATGGCCCATCGCTGCGATGTCCTTCACCGTGGCCAGCGTCTTGTCGCGCGTGGAGCCGCCAGCGCCGTAGGTGACGCTGAAGAACTCCGGCCGCACGGCCGCCAGCTCCGCCACCACCGTCTTCAGCTTGTCGCTGCCGACGGGGGTGTTGGGCGGGAAGAACTCGAAGCTGACGGGCACCGGCAGGTTGACGGTGCTCATCGCGGGGCTCCGGTCAGTAGCGGTAGGTGTCGGCCTTGTACGGGCCGGCCACCGGCACGCCGATGTAGGCGGCCTGCTCCTCGGTGAGCGTGGTCAGCATCGCACCGACCTTCTTCAGGTGCAGGCGGGCGACCTTCTCGTCGAGGTGCTTGGGCAGCACGTAGACCTTGCCTTGCTCGTAGTAGTCGCTGTGCGAGAACAGCTCGATCTGCGCGATCGTCTGGTTTGCGAACGAGCTGCTCATCACGAAGCTGGGGTGGCCGGTGGCGCAGCCCAGGTTCACCAGGCGCCCCTTGGCCAGCAGGATGATGCGCTTACCGTCGGGGAAGATCACGTGGTCGACCTGCGGCTTGATCTCGTCCCACTCGCACTTCTCGAGCGACGCGACGTCGATCTCGTTGTCGAAGTGGCCGATGTTGCAGACGATGGCCTGGTCCTTCATGGCCGCCATGTGCTCGTAGCGGATGACGTCCTTGTTGCCTGTGGCGCTGACGAAGATGTCGGCCTTGTCGGCGGCGTACTCCATCGTCACGACCTTGAAGCCTTCCATCGCCGCCTGCAGCGCGTTGATGGGGTCGACCTCGGTCACCCAGACCTGGGCGCTGAGCGCGCGCAGCGCCTGCGCGCTGCCCTTGCCCACGTCGCCGTAGCCGGCCACCAGGGCCACCTTGCCCGCCACCATCACGTCGGTGGCACGCTTGATGGCGTCGACCAGGCTCTCGCGGCAGCCGTAGAGGTTGTCGAACTTGCTCTTGGTGACGCTGTCGTTGACGTTGATGGCGCGGAACATCAGCGTGCCCTTGGCGCTCATCTCCTTGAGGCGCAGCACGCCCGTGGTCGTCTCTTCGGTGACGCCGATGATCTGCGCGCTCTTGCGGCTGTACCAGGTGCCGTCCACCGCCAGCTTGGCCTTGATGGCGGCGTAGAGCTCGCGCTCCTCCTCGCTCTTCGGGTTGGCCAGCACCGAGGCGTCCTTCTCGGCCTTCTTGCCCAGGTGCATCAGCAGCGTCGCGTCGCCGCCGTCGTCCAGGATCATGTTCGGACCTTCGTTCTCGGTGCCCTTGGCGCCGAACTCGAAGATGCGGTGGGTGTAGTCCCAGTAGTCCTTCAGCGTCTCGCCCTTGTAGGCGAACACCGGCGTGCCCTGGGCCACCAGCGCCGCAGCGGCGTGGTCCTGGGTGCTGAAGATGTTGCACGAGGCCCAGCGCACCTGCGCGCCCAGGGCCTGCAGCGTCTCCACCAGCACCGCGGTCTGGATGGTCATGTGCAGGCTGCCGGTGATGCGCGCGCCCTTCAGGGGCTGACTCTTGGCGAATTCCTCGCGGATCGCCATCAGGCCGGGCATCTCGGTCTCGGCGATGCGGATTTCCTTGCGGCCGAAGTCGGCCTGCGACAGGTCGGCGATCGCGTGATCGGTGGTGGGTTTCAGGACGGCGTTCATGTCGGCTCCAGATCAGTCCATGGGGATGACCCTGCACGACAGGCCGAAGGCAACCGCAGATGCGGCATCACCCGGGCGGCCATGGCCGTGCAGGTGAGCGCGGTTGCGAATCAGAAAACTCTGAAAGGATCCGAGCCTGGCCCCGGGTTGAGGGGTTGCAACGCTCCTCGGAATGTCATGATTCTAGCCAGCCGGGCCGGATCGTGCAGCCTTCGGTTCCGTCAAGTTGCCACGGAAGTCGCCAGCTGATCCTCGTAACCGCCGGGCACCAGGGCCGGCCGGCCGACGATCAGCGGGTCCACCGCGCCGACGCGGGACAGGTCCTTGCGGGCATAGGGCAGCCGGTGCAGCACGAAGCGCATGGCGTTCAGGCGCGCGCGCTTCTTGCAGTTGCTCTTGATCACCGTCCAGGGCGCGTCGGACGTGTCGCAGTGCAGGAACATGTTCTCCTTGGCGCGCGTGTAGTCGTCCCACTTGTCCAGCGAGGCCAGGTCCACCGGGCTGAGCTTCCACTGCTTGAGCGGGTGCACCTGGCGTTCCTTGAAGCGCCGGCGCTGCTCGTCGCGGCCGACGCTGAACCAGAACTTGAACAGGTGCACACCGCTGCGCACCAGCTGGCGCTCGAACTCCGGCGCCTGGCGCAGGAACTCCTCGTACTCTGCGTCGCTGCAGAAGCCCATCACGCGCTCGACGCCCGACCGGTTGTACCAGCTGCGGTCGAAGAGCACGATCTCGCCGCGCGTGGGCAGGTGCTGGATGTAGCGCTGGAAGTACCACTGGCCACGCTCGATCTCGCTGGGCTTCTCCAGCGCCACCACGCGGGCGCCGCGCGGGTTCAGGTGCTCCATGAAGCGCTTGATGGTGCCGCCCTTGCCGGCGGCGTCGCGGCCTTCGAACAGGATCACCACGCGCTGCCCGGTGTCCTTGACCCAGGCCTGCAGCTTCAGCAACTCCACCTGCAGGCGGTACTTCTGCTTCTCGTAGCTCTTGCGCGAGAGCAGGTTGCGGTAGGGGTAGCCGCCGTCGCGCCAGCCTGCGGCGAGTTCCAGGTCCGGGTCCACGCCTTCGGCCACTGGCCGGGCGCGCTCGCCCAGCAGGCGCTTGAGCGCCTTGGCCTCGTCGGGCGCCATGCCGTCGGCGAAGGCCTTCCACTGCGTCATCAGTTCGCTGGCGGGGGTCTGTGACTTCGCGTGTTCGGCCAGCAGATCACCCAGGGCCATGGCCGCCACGGTGCGCGTGCGCACGGCCGCGCGGCTGCCGCGGTCGGCCTCCAGGGCGGCCGGGGTCAGCGTGGGCGCGGTGTCACCGGCCACCGCGCGGCGTGGGCGGGCGGTTTTCGGCGGCGTCTTCTTGGCGGCCGGGCGGGGGGGCGTGGCGGTGCGTTGGCGGGCAGACGGCATGCGGTGCTTGAGATGACGGTTGGATGACACTGCGATGATCTCGCCCGTGACACATCGCCCATTGACCAACATCAAGTCGCAGCCCCTGGCCGACCTGCCCCGAGCACACGCTCGTGACGTGGTGGGCGTGCTCACCGACATCGACGACACGCTCACGCGCGACGGCGCCCTCGAACCGGCCGCCCTGCAGGCGCTGCTGGCGCTGGCGGAGGCCGGCCTGCCGGTGTTCGCCGTCACCGGCCGGCCCATGGGCTGGAGCGAACCCTTCGCCCGTGCCTGGCCGCTGCAGGCCATCGTGGCCGAGAACGGCGCCGTGGCGCTGTGGCGTGCGGGGGAGGGCCTGGCGGTCGAGTACGCCCAGGATGACGCCACCCGTGCGGTCAACGCGCAGCGCCTGCGGGCTGTTGCCGCGCGCATCCTGGCCGAGGTGCCGGGGGCCACGCTGGCGCGCGACAGCGCCGGCCGCGTGACCGACATCGCCATCGACCACGCCGAGTTCGCGCACCTGGACGCCGCGGCGATCGCCCGCGTCGTGGCCATCATGCAGGCCGAGGGCATGCAGGCCACCGTCAGCTCCATCCACGTCAACGGCTGGTACGGCGAGCACGACAAGTGGAGCGGTGCGCGCTGGATCGTGCAGCGCCGGCTCGGCCGTGAACTGGCCGCCGAGGTCGATCGTTGGGTCTACGTCGGCGACTCCACCAACGACCAGGCCATGTTCGCCCGCTTCGCGCTCAGCGTGGGCGTGTCCAACCTGATGGATTTCGCCGACCGGCTGCACGCCTGGCCTGCCTACCTGGCGCAAGGCGCCCGTGGCGACGGCTTCGCGGAAGTGGCCCGGGCGCTGCTGGCCGCTCGCGGCTGACGGACGCCCACAATCCGCGTCATGCACACCCCTTCGTCCTACGGCGGCATGGTCGTCGCCCCCCACCACCTGGCCGCACAGGCCGGCCGCGACGTGCTGCGCGACGGCGGCACCGCGGTGGAGGCCATGGTGGCGGCCGCGGCGGCCATCGCCGTCGTCTACCCGCACATGAACGCCATCGGCGGCGACGGCTTCTGGCTCATCCACGACCCGGCCAAGGGCGACGCGCCGCCGGTGGCCATCGACGCCTGCGGCGCCGCGGCCGCTGCGGCCAGCATCGACTTCTACGCGTCACGCGGCCACAGCACGGCCATCCCCAGCCGTGGGCCGCTGGCGGCACTCACGGCCGCCGGCACCATCGGCGGCTGGGCCGAGGCGCTGGCGGTCAGCGCCCACTGGCAGGCGCCGCTGCCGCTGCCCCGCCTGCTGGCCGACGCCATCCGCCATGCCGAGGACGGCGTGGCCGTCAGCGCCAGCCAGGCGCGGCTCACGCGCGCCAAGCTGGCCGAGCTGGCGCCGCAGCCCGGCTTCGGCACCACCTACCTCGTCGACGGCCAGCCGCCGGCGCCCGGCCACCGGCTGCGCCAGCCGGCCCTGGCCGCCACGCTGCGCCAGCTGGCCGACGACGGCCTGGACAGCTTCTACCGCGGCCCGCTGGCCGCGCGCATCGCCGCGGCGCTGCAGGCCGTGGGCAGCCCGCTGACGGCGGCCGACCTCGCCGCCTGTCGCGCCGAGCGCGTGCCGCCGCTGCGCGTGGTGCTGCCCGAGGCCGAGGTCTTCAACCTGCCGCCGCCGACCCAGGGCCTGGCCACGCTGATGATCCTGGGGTTGTTCGACCAGCTCGGGGTGACCGAAGGCGAGGGCTTCGCTCACCTGCACGGCCTGGTCGAGGCCACCAAGCTGGCCTTCCTGGTGCGCGATGCCGTGGTTACCGACCGCGGCCGCCTGCCAACGGATCCGCAGGCTTTCCTGATGGCCGAAGCGCTGGCCGAGCGGGCCGTGCGCATCGACCCGGCGCGTGCGTTGCCCTGGCCGCAGCCCACCCAGCCCGGCGACACGATCTGGATGGGCGCGGTCGACCGCGAGGGCCGGGCCGTGAGCTTCATCCAGAGCGTGTACTGGGAGTTTGGGAGCGGCGTGGTGCTGCCCGACCTGGGCATCTGCTGGCAGAACCGGGGCACCAGCTTCTCGCTGGACCCGCAGGCGCTGAATGCGCTGGAACCCGGCCGCAAGCCCTTCCACACGCTGAACCCGTCGCTGGCGCGTTTCGGCGATGGCCGTGTGATGCCCTTCGGCACCATGGGCGGCGAGGGCCAGCCGCAGACGCAGGCGGCGGTCTACACCCGGGTCGCACGCTTCGGCCAGGGCCTGCAGCAGGCCGTCGCCGCGCCGCGCTGGTTGCTCGGCCGCACCTGGGGCGACGTGAGCACCACGCTGAAGCTGGAAAGCCGCTTCGACCCGGCCCTGGTGCAGGCCCTGCGCGAGGCCGACCACACCGTGGAGATGCTCGACGAAGCGTTCAGCGACACCATGGGCCACGCCGGCGCGCTGATTCGCCACCCCGACGGCCGCATCGAAGGCGCCGCCGACCCGCGCAGTGACGGCGCGGCCGCCGGCGTCTGATCGACCGTTGGCTGGTCAGCTGCCGGCCTGCAGCGTTGCCAGCGTCTCGACGATGGCGGCGTGCGCGCCGGCCTCCAGCGTGATCGCGATGTGGCCCAGCCCGGGCAGCACGCGCACCGGCCAGCGCTGGCCGGCCTGCGCCACCTCGTCGGCGTAGCGCTCCGGGCGGAAGGCCTCGTCGTTCGCCCCCACCAGCACCGCCACCGGCCGCTGCGCGGCGCGCATCGTCGCCTGGTGGTCGGCCGGGGCCCGAAAGTTGGTGGCCAGCGCGTAGCCGTAGGCCGCGGTGAGCCGCTCGCGCGCGGCTGGGTCCAGTGCGAAGCGCGTCACCGGCAGGTCCTGCAGCGCCTGCGGCAGCGCGCGCCAGAGCCCTAGTCGGTCCAGCAGCATCAGCGCCACCAGGCGCGGCACGCCCACGCGCACCCAGCCACCGCTGTCGGGGCGGTGGGTGGACGCGTCCTGGCCCAGGAAGGGCGACAGCAGCAGGTAGCTCTGGAACAGGCCCTGGCGTGCGCTGCCGGCGATGCGCAGCACGAAACCGCCGCCGGAGGAAAAGCCTGCCAGCGTGGCCGGCGCCGCCGGGCGCAGCGCGGCCATCAGGTCCTCCAGGTCCTCGTCGAGCTGGCCCACGTGGCCGATGCGCCCGCGCTGGCCGGTGGCGCCGTGGCCACGCCAGTCGGGCGCCAGCACGGCCCAGCCGGCGGCGGCCAGCGCGCGCGCCAGCGGGTGCAGGCTCTCGCTGCTGGCCGACGAGCCATGCACCAGCACCACGCTGCCGCGCGGCGCGCCGCCGGCCGGCGCGTAGGCGCGGTAGGCCAGCGCCGCGCCGTCTCGCGCCGGCACCGTCTGCACGGGGGGCAGGCCGCTCATGTCCAGGCTGCGGAAAGGCGCGCCGATGCTGTCCATCGGCGGCGGCGTGGCCGGGCCGCCGAAGGTCAGCGCGGCGCCGAGCAGGGTCAGTGGGATGCCGGCAGAGAGCGCAAGGGCGAGCTTCATCGGGGGGTCAGGAAGTCGGTCACGCGCTGCAGTTCGTCGTCCAGCGCGTTGCGGAAGGCGCGGTCGCGCGGGGCGCGGCCGGCCACGTAGCCCAGGTCGGGCGTCAGCACGCCATCGCGCCAGCCCAGATTGGCCCAGCCGATGACGGCGTCGCGCCACAGCAGCGGCAGCGCGTAGTAGCCGCGCACGCGCTTCGGTGCCGGGGTGTAGGCCTCGAAGCGGTAGGGCCAGCCCCAGAAGACCTCGAAGCGCCGACGGTCCCAGACCAAGGGGTCGAACGGGGCCAGCAGGCGCACGCCGTCGGGCGGCGCGTGCCGCCTGGATGCCGGGTTCTCGCCCGCCGGCCAGAACCAGCGCTGGCCGTCGACCTCGGCCGAAGCCAGGCGCGCCTTCGCGCGCAGCAGCGCGCCGCGGCGGCGCTCGCGCCACTGCGGCGCGGCGGCGGCGCCCACCCACATCACGAACTGGCTCAACGTGGAGGCCGGCAGCGGGGCATAGAGCGCCACGGCGACATCCACCAGGCGGTCCAGTGCGGCATCGGCGGCCGCAGGGTCGTGCGCCGGCCGCACGTGGGCGTCGTGTGCGGCATAGACGCGCGTCCCGCCCTCGCGCCGCGCCACCCGCAGCAGGCCGCGGTAGTGCATGCCGTCCAGCAGCTGCGTGCTGGCGTTGGAACTGCCGCCGAACCAGTTGCGCGCCTTGCCGTGCTGGAAGTGCGCGTCCACCTCGCGCGGGTGAGCCTGGCCGCGCTCGCGCACGAAGGCCTGCACCGCATGCGCCTGCGCCCAGCGCGCCTTCGGCCATGCGGTGCGCGGCGTGCGCGGGTGCATCAGCGCCTGCGTGGCGCGCGGCAGGAAGCCGTAGTTGATGAAGAAGTCTTCCTCCACCGCCAGCCGCGGGTAGCGGCGCTCCAGGTCGCCGGCGCGGTAGTCGCGCACGCGGTGGCGCAGGGTCAGGTCCTGCGCGCGCGCCGGAGCACGGATGGGGTCGGCCTGCACGAAGCCGAGCCGCTCGATGGCGCGGGGCAGCGTCGTCGGGGTGAACAGGCTGCGGGCCAGCGCGTAGCGGCGCAGATCGTCCAGGGTCGGTCCAGGCATGCCGCGACGATACTCGGGGCGTGACCGCCGAGAGCCCCACGTTCGACCTCGATAACTGGCGCCGCCGTCTGCAGGCCTGGCCCGTGGCGGCGCTGCCGGACGACGGCCGCCGCCGCGCGGCGGTGGTGTTGCCGCTGACCGAAGCCGGCTTCGGTGCCGCGCTGGAAGACATGCCGGCGCACGCCGACTGGCAGACCGATGCCGCGCTGCTGCTCACGCGCCGTGCTGCGGGTCTGCGTGCCCATGCCGGGCAATGGGCGCTGCCCGGCGGGCGCATCGATGCGGGCGAGACCGCGGAAGACGCCGCCTTGCGGGAACTGGCGGAGGAGGTGGCGTTGCGGCCCGGCGCAGCCGCCGTGCTCGGCCGGCTGGACGACTACGCCACCCGCTCCGGCTACGTGATCACGCCGGTCGTGGTGGCCGTGGGCGCGGCGCGGGAGGTGCAGCCGAACCCGGCCGAGGTGGCCAGCGTGCATCGTGTGCCGGTCAGCGAGCTGCTGCGCGCCGACGCCCCCATCCTCAACCACGTGGCCGGGGCCGAACACCCGGTGCTGCGCATGCCATTGGGCACCCGCTGGATCGCCGCGCCCACCGCGGCCTTCCTGTACCAGTTCCGCGAGGTGTGCGTGCTCGGCAGGCCCACGCGCGTGGCGCACTTCGACCAGCCGCGCTTCGCGTGGCAGTGACCCCGGGGCGTGACCCCCGCACGGCGTCAGAAGCGATAGCCGAGCCGCAGCTCGGCGCTCCAGCCCCGGTGCTCGACCTCCAGCGTGCCGCCCGGCCCGGTGAGCTTCACCCGCCCGGCGTCGACCCAACGCAGGCCGACGCCGGCGGTCCAGGCGCTGTCGTAGTCCCATTCCAGGCCGACCAGCCCCTGGCGTGCCCCAGCGCTGCCGCTGAACTCCACCGCCTGGCCCGACACGCGCAGGTCGGTGTCCAGCTCCTGCAGCCGGCCGATGCCCAGGCCGAGGTAGGGGCGCAGCGTGGCCGGGCCGACGCGCCAGCGGCCGACGTCCCACAGCAGGTTGGCCATCAGCGCCACCGAGGCATAGTCGGCATCGCCGGGCTGCGGATCGAGGCCGGGCACCGAGGCAGCGTCGACGCCGTTGTTGCGGTACAGCACCTCGCCCTCCAGGCGCCAGGCCGGTGCGAAGCGCCAGCCCACGCTGCCGCCCACCGCCAAGCCCGACCCGAGGGACAGCCGTCCGCCCTGGCCGCCAAGGCGGGTGGACGGGTCGGAAATCTGCGAGGCGCCGCCGAACAGGGTGACGCTCAGGCCGTTGTCGGCGGACGCCGCCGCAGGCGCCCCGGCCAGGGCCAGGGCGATCAGCGCGGCGCCGGCTGCGGGCATGGGGCCGCGGGCGGCCGCGGGCGGGGAAAACTCGGGTGTCTGCATCGTCGATCCTCGTCTGAAGCCCACGCCACCACGGCGCGGGCAGACGTATACTAGACAGTCGCGAAATGAACTGAGACGTATATGCATGAGCGGCAACGGCAATGCATGAACGGCGACATGGCCTTGCCATGGCCGCCCGCGGCTCGGTGGCAGACCAGCGCCGGCGCACAGATCGGCGTGATCGCGGCGGTGCTGGTGTTGGCCCTGGCATGGATGCAGCCGGAAGGCGGCGCCGGCCTCGGTTTCCTGCCCGGGCTGCTGTTCCATGGGCTGCACATCGGCCTGGCCAGTGCCGTGGCGTGGTGGTGCAGCGGCGCCCTGCTGCGCACGGGGCCGGGCCGGCGCGGGTCGCCCTGGCCCTGGCTGGTGCTGGCCGGTGCGGTGGCCGGCATCGTGCTGGCGCCGGTGTCGCTGGCGCTCGAGCAGGTGTTCGGCGTGGCCGAGCTCGACGCCGGCCCGGTACCGGGCAGCCTGATCGGCGCGCTCGTGCTGGAGTGGCAGCAGGTGGTGCCGATCACGGCATTGCTGTGGCCGGCGATGAACCTGCTGGTGGTGTGGCGGCAGCCGCCTGCGGGCGGGCCCGCGGCGCCGCCGGCCCCCGCGCCGGACCCAGGTCCGCCCAACCCGGCGTGCGCCGGCTCCCCGGTGCCGGCCGCGCTGGACACCGCGCGCCCCAGCTTTCTGGACCGCCTGCCGGCCGCGCTCGGGCGTGACGTGGTGTGGCTGCAGGCGCAAGAGCACTACCTGCTGGTGACCACCACCATGGGCCGGCATCTGCTGCTGCAGGCCTTCGGGCCGGCGATGGACGACCTCGCGCGGCTGGGTGTCGACGGCATGCAGACGCACCGGTCGGCTTGGGTGGCCTGGGGCCATGTGCAGCGGCTGGACACGCGGGCCCGCAGCCCCGCGGTCGTGCTGCTGGACGGCACGCGCGTGCCGCTGGGGCGTCGACGGTTGCCCCAGGTGGCCGCGGCCTGGGCCGAACGGGCTGCGAGTGCCGACCCGGCGGCGACAATGGGCGCACCAGAAGGAGAGCCCACATGACGACCACCCCGCCCGTGACCATTGGCACCCCGCTGTCCCCCACCGCCACCCGCGTCATGCTGCTGGGCAGCGGCGAACTGGGCAAGGAAGTGCTGATCGCGCTGCAGCGCCTGGGCGTGGAAACCATCGCCGTGGACCGCTACGACCACGCGCCGGGGCAGCAGGTGGCGCACCACGCGCGCACCATCACGATGAGCGACCCGGCGGCGCTGCGTGCGCTGATCGAGGCCGAGAACCCGGCCCTGGTGGTGCCGGAGATCGAGGCCATCGCCACGCCGGAGCTGCAGACGCTGGAGGCCGAAGGCGTGGTGCGCGTGATCCCCACCGCGCGTGCGGCGCGGCTGACGATGGACCGCGAGGGC
This sequence comes from Rubrivivax albus, assembly GCF_004016515.1. Classification (GTDB taxonomy): domain Bacteria; phylum Pseudomonadota; class Gammaproteobacteria; order Burkholderiales; family Burkholderiaceae_C; genus Rubrivivax; species Rubrivivax albus. The sequence continues at coordinate 338,373 of NZ_SACT01000003.1, read as the reverse complement.
ATCCGCCGCCTGGCCGCCGAGACCCTGGGCCTGCCGACCAGCCCCTACCAGTTCTGCGACTCGCTGGCCGAGCTGCAGGCGGCGATCGATGGGGGCATCGGCTACCCCTGCATCGTCAAGCCGGTGATGAGCAGTTCCGGCAAGGGCCAGAGCAAGATCGATGGCCCCGCCGATGTTCAGAAGGCCTGGGACTACGCGATGGCTGGCGGCCGCGTCAGCCACGGCCGTGTCATCGTCGAGGGCTTCATCGACTTCGACTACGAGATCACGCTGCTGACGGTGCGCTCGGTGGACGGCACCTCCTTCTGCGCACCCATCGGCCACGTGCAGGTCAGCGGCGACTACGTGGAGAGCTGGCAGCCGCAGCCGATGAGCCCGCTGGCGCTGGAACGTGCGCAGCAGATCGCCCGGGCCATCACCAACGACCTCGGTGGCCACGGACTGTTCGGCGTGGAACTCTTCGTCCAGGGCGACCAGGTCTGGTTCAGCGAGGTCAGCCCGCGCCCGCACGACACCGGCATGGTGACGATGATCACGCAGTGGCAGAACGAGTTCGAGCTGCACGCGCGCGCCATCCTCGGCCTGCCGGTGGACACCAGCCTGCGCAACCCCGGCGCCAGCGCCGTGGTCTACGGCGGCGTGGACGCCGCCGGCATCGTCTTCGACGGCGTGGACGCCGCGCTGGCCGAGCCGGGCACCGAACTGCGGTTGTTCGGCAAGCCGGAGAGCTTCGTCAAGCGGCGCATGGGCGTGGCGCTGGCGCGCGACGAGACCGTGGACGCCGCACGCGACAAGGCCAAGCGCGCCGCGGCAAAGGTGCAGCCGCGGCGCTGAGCCAGCGCTCCGGCAGCGCCGCGGCTGCAGCGGGTGCAGCATGCATATCGGCAATGCCCCCGATTGGCGGACTCAACTGGCCGGACGTCGGTTGAGGGAACAAACTATCGACTCCCCGTGTGCGATTGCCCCAAGGAGACGTCGATGAGCCAAGAAGCCAAGTGCCCCTTCCACGCTGCCGGTGGCGCGCGTGCCACCCACGGCATGCAGTCCAACGCCGACTGGTGGCCCAACCAGCTGAACCTGGCCATCCTGCACCAGCACCAGCCGGTGTCCAACCCGATGGACCGGGACTTCGACTATGCCCACGCCTTCGGCACGCTGGACTACGCGGCGCTGAAGCGGGACCTGGCCGCGCTGATGACCGACAGCCAGGACTGGTGGCCGGCCGACTGGGGCCACTACGGCGGCCTGTTCATCCGCATGGCCTGGCACGCGGCCGGCACCTACCGCACGGCCGATGGCCGAGGCGGCGCCAACACCGGCAACCAGCGTTTTGCGCCCATCAACAGCTGGCCCGACAACGGCAACCTGGACAAGGCGCGTCGCCTGCTGTGGCCCATCAAGCAGAAGTACGGCAACGCCATCTCCTGGGCCGACCTGTTCATCCTGGCCGGCAACGTGGCCATGGAGACCATGGGCTTCAAGACCTTCGGCTTCGCCGGCGGCCGCGAGGACATCTGGGCGCCGGAAGAGGACATCTACTGGGGCGCGGAGACCGAATGGCTGGCCACTAGCGATAAGCCGAACAGCCGTTACAGCGATCCGAAGGGCCAGCGCGACCTCGAGAACCCGCTGGCCGCGGTGCAGATGGGCCTGATCTACGTGAACCCGGAAGGCCCGGACGGCAACCCCGACCCGGTGGCCTCGGGCCGCGACGTGCGCGAGACCTTCGCCCGCATGGCGATGAACGACGTCGAGACCGTGGCCCTGGTGGCCGGCGGTCACACCTTCGGCAAGGCGCACGGCGCGGGCGACCCCAAGCTGGTGGGCCCCGAGCCCGAGGCCGCGCCGATGGAGGCCATGGGCTTCGGCTGGATCAACGCGCATGGCAGCGGCAAGGGCGCGGACACCACCACCAGCGGCATCGAAGGCGCCTGGAAGCCCAACCCGACGACCTGGGACATGGGCTATTTCAAGGTGCTGTTCAAGTACGACTGGGAACTCGTCAAGAGCCCCTCGGGTGCGCACCAGTGGCTGGCCAAGGACGTGGCCGAGGAGGACATGATCCCCGACGCGCACCGGCCCGGCGTGAAGCACCGGCCGATGATGACCACGGCCGACCTGTCGCTGAAGTTCGACCCGGCCTACGAGAAGATCTCGCGCCACTTCCTGGCCCACCCCGAGGAGTTCGCCGACGCGTATGCCCGCGCCTGGTTCAAGCTGACCCACCGCGACATGGGCCCCAAGAGCCGCTACCTGGGCCCGGAAGTGCCGGCCGAGGACCTGATCTGGCAGGACCCGGTGCCCGCCGTCGACCACCCGCTGATCGACGCCAACGACGCCGCCGACCTGAAGGCGCGCGTGCTGGCCAGCGGCCTGGGCGTGAGCGCACTGGTGTCCACGGCCTGGGCGGCCGCTTCCACCTTCCGCGGCAGCGACATGCGCGGCGGTGCCAACGGCGCGCGCATCCGATTGGCGCCGCAGAAGGACTGGGCCGTCAACCAGCCGGCACAGCTGGCCAGGGTGCTGGCGGTGCTGGAAGGCATCCGCAGCAGCTTCAACGCCGGCGCCACCGGTGGCAAGCAGGTGTCGCTGGCCGACCTGATCGTGCTCGCCGGCAACGCCGGAGTCGAGGCCGCAGCCAAGGCGGCGGGGCACGACGTGACCGTGCCCTTCACCCCGGGCCGCACCGACGCCACGCCGGAACAGACCGACGTCGAGTCCTTCGCCGTGCTCGAGCCCCAGGCCGACGGCTTCCGCAACTACCGCAAGGCCGCGTACAGCGTCTCGCCCGAGGCGATGCTGGTCGACAAGGCGCATCTGCTGACGCTGAGCGCGCCGGAGATGACCGTGCTGGTGGGCGGGCTGCGCGTGCTGGGCGCCAACGCCGGGGGCTCGAAGGCCGGCGTGTTCACGCAGCGCCCGGGCCAGCTGACGAACGACTTCTTCGTCCACCTGGTCGACATGGGCACGGCGTGGACGCCCGCCGGCGACAACGCCTACGAAGGCCGCGACCGCAAGACCGGTGCCGTGAAGTGGACGGCCACCCGCGTGGACCTGGCCTTTGGCGCCAACTCGCAGCTGCGCGCGATCAGCGAGGTCTACGCGCAGAGCGACAACGGCGGCAAGTTCGTGCGCGACTTCGTCGCCGCGTGGACCAAGGTGATGAACCTCGACCGCTTCGACCTGAAGGCCTGAGCCGGGACTGGCGTGTTCACCCGGCCGCGGCCTGCACCAGCATGGCCGCGGCCAGGTCCTCCAGCGCCGTGCCCACCGACTTGAACACCGTGCGTTCGTCGGCGGCGCTGCGCCCGTGCACCTCCCCACGTGCCAGCTGCGCCAGCGTGCCGCGCAGGTCGGCGCTCCGCCAGGCGCCGCTGGCCATCGGCGCCAGCAGTTCGCCGGCCTTGACCAGCGCCTCCTCGGTATCCACCCAGACCGATGCGCCACGGAAGCAGGCGTCGTCGGCCTCGCGCATGGCCGGCGTGAAGCTGCCGATCAGGTCCAGGTGACTGCCTGGCGCCAGCCATGCGCCGCGCACCACCGGTGCAGTCGCCAGCGTGGCGCAGCTGACGATGAGTGCATGGCGCGCGGCGTTGGCCAGGTCGGTGGCCACGGTGACGGCGAAGCCGTCGCTGCGCCACCGCGACGCCAGCACCTCGGCAGCCTCGGGGCGGCGTGCCCACACCGTCACGCGTTCGATCGGCCGCACCGCGCGATAGGCTGCCGGCAGCAGCGCGGCCACGCGGCCGGCACCGACCACCAGCATCTCGCGGGCATCGGCCGGCGCCAGCCACGACGCGGCCAGCGCCGATGCTGCCGCGGTGCGCCGGGTGGTGATGGCGTCACCGTCCATCAGCGCCAGCGGCACGCCGGTGATCGCGTCGTGCAGCAGCACGCTGGCGTGCAGGCCAGGCAGGCCGCGCTCTGCGTTGCCGGGTGCGATGTTGATGACCTTGACCGCGTAGTAGCGGCCCGGGTCCCAGGCGCTCATCACCAGTGAAGTGACGGCCGCACCTCCCGCCGGGTCGGCCAGCGTCAGCACCTGGCGCGGCGGCACCTCGGCACCGCTAGCGAAGAGCTCGCGCAGCGCCGGCACCAGACGCTCGAAGGGCGTGGCACGCGCGACGGTGTCGGCGTCGATGACCTGCATGCCGTCAGTGGCGCCTTCGCTGCACCACCGCGCCGGCGCAGCTCATCGGTACGTGGCCAGCAGGATGCTGGTCTCGGTGTGGCGGATGCCCTTGATCAGGCGGATGCGCTCCAGCACCTGCGAGAGCTCGGCGGTGCTGGCGGCGCGCAGTTCGGCCAGCAGGTCCCAGCGGCCGTTGGTGTCGTGCAGTGCCACCAGCCCGGGCTCTCCGCGCAGGTGGGCGACCACGGCGCGCGTCTGGTTGCCTTCCACCTCCACGGCCATCCAGGCCCGGATGCCGCTGTCGGCCGCCTGCTCTGGCCGCAGCGTCACCGTGTAACCGGTGATGATGCCGGCGTCCTCCAGCTTCTGCAGCCGGTGGCGCACGGTGCCGCGCGCCACGCCCAGCTTCTCGGCCAGCACGGCCGCGGGCGTGCGCGCGTCCTGGCGCAGCAGGGCGATCAGGCGCAGGTCGGTGTCGTCCATGGCCCGCATTGTGCGCAGCATGGCGGCGGGGCGGCGCCGGTGTCAGCGCGGCGCGAGGTGGTCCAGGGCGCTGAACCGTGCCGCCGCCTCGATGATCTCGCCGCCGCGCAGCAGACGGTCCTCGCGGAAACGGTCGGCCACCAGCTGCACGCCGGTGGGCACGCCGCCGGCATCCAGCCCCGTGGGCACCGAGAGACCCGGCAGCCCCAGCATCGCCGTGCCCAGCAGCGGGCTCTGTGCGCGCAGCAGCGGCAGCACCTGTTCCGGCGCGCCGACGTCGGCGTCCACCGGGAACGGCCGCTGCCAGCTCACCGGCATCAGCAGCAGCGGCCAGCGCTGCAGGAACAGCGCCCAGTCGCGCGCGATGTCGTGGCGGCGCGCCAGCGCGGCCAGCGTGGCGTCGCGGTCGAGTGCCGGCAGGCCGTGCAGGTAGCCGGCCAGGGCGCTCTGCACGGCGGCGTCGCCGTGGGTCTGGATGGCGGCCTGGCCGCCGCGGCGCAGGTCGTCCATCACCAGCTGGCGCCAGAGGGTGGCGCCTTCCTCGAAGTGCGGCGGCTCGGCTTCCTCGACCACGCAGCCCGCGACCTCCAGCGCGCGTGCGGCCTGCCTCAGTGCCGCGGTCACTGCCGGGTCGGCGTCGTAGGCCGGGTGGCGCAGGAACAGCGCCACGCGCAGCGGCTCGGCGCTGTCGGCGTAACTCAACGGGGCGGGTGTCCACTGCGGGTCCAGCGCCCTCCCCTGCGCCATCACCTGCAGCGCCAGCCGGGCGTCGGCGACGTTGCGCGTCAGTGGGCCCTGCACCGACATCATCTGGTTGCTCGGCAGCCGCGTCGGCGCGCTGGCCTTGTAGGCCGGCACCCGGCCCACCGTGGTGCGCAGGCCCACGACGCCGCAGGCGTACGCCGGGTGGCGGATGGAGCCGCCGTAGTCGTTACCGTGCGCGATGGCGCCCATGCCGGTGGCCACGGCCGCGGCGGCACCGCCGCTGCTGCCGCCGGGCGTGACGCCGGCGTCGAAGGGGTTGAGCGTGCGGCCGTGCAGGTCGTTGTCTGTGAACCAGCGCAGGCTGAAGGCCGGCGTGTTGCTTCGGCCGACGATCACCGCGCCGGCGGCGCGCAGGTGCGCCACCAGCGGCGAATCGCTGGTGGCCACGTTGCCGCGCTGGGCCACGATGCCGTCGGTGGTGGCGTGGCCGGCGGTGTCGACGTTGACCTTCACCGTCACCGGTACGCCGTGCAGCGGCCCGGGGGCCAGACCGGCGGCCAGCGCGCGGTCGGCGGCGTCGGCGGCGGACAGGGCCTCGTCGGCCATCACCTCCGCCAGCGCGTTGACGGCCGGGTTGACGTCGGCGATGCGCGCGAGCGTCTGTTCGGTGGCCTGCCGCGCGCTGCAGTCGCCGGCGCGGATGCGCGCTGCCAGTTCCAGGGCGCCCAGGCGCCAGAGCTCGGTGTCCATGGCGCTGCGCCCCGGGTTCACTGCTGCGGCTGCAGGTTGATCGACTTCGCGATCGCCTGGTAGCGCGCGATCTCGCCCTGGTACACGCGTTCCAGGTCGGCCAGCGACATCGGCGCCACGACCTGGTTGCCCACCTTCTCGAAGGCGGCGCGCGTGGCCGGGTTCTGCATCGCGCCGTACAGCGCCTGGTTGAGCTTGAGCGCCACGTCGTCGGGGGTGCCGCGCGGCACCTGGATGCCGGCCCAGGAATCGAACTCGAAGCCCAGGAGTTTCGGGTGTGCCGCCAGTGCCGCCAGCTGCGGGAAGGCCGGCAGCGGCTGCGCCATGGTCAGGCCGATGGCCTTGAGCTTGCCGTCGGCCACCATGCCCGGCACCGGGCCGGCGAAGATGGTGAACATCAGGTCCACCTGGCCGCCCATCAGGTCGGTCATGGCCGGCGTCGAGCCCTTGTAGGGGATCTGCAGGAATTCGGTGCCGGCCAGTTGCGCAAAGCGCTCGCCCACGAGATGGAACATGCTGCCGCTGCCGGTGTTGCCCATGGCCAGGGGCCGCCCGCCCGGGCGCTGCGCGGCGAGCGCCAGCAGTTCGTCCACGGTGTTCGCGGGCAGGTCCTTGCGCGCCAGCAGCACCATCGGCGCCTTCACCAGCTGCGCCACCATGCGCAGGTCGGTGGGCTTGTACTTCACGCTGGCCAGCGCCAGCGGCGGAATCACGAGCTCCAGCGGGCTGCCCAGCAGCACCGTGTGGCCATCCTTGCCCAGCAGCATCTTCTGAACGCCCATGGCGCCGCCAACGCCACCGACGTTCTCGATGATCAGCGTCTGCCCCAGGGCCTTGGCGGTGTCGTTCTGTACCTGCCGGGCCACGAAGTCTGACGGGCCGCCCGCCGGCCAGGGCACGACCATGGTCACCGGCTTGTCCGGCCAGGCCAGCGCGGCGCCGCTGAAGCTGGCGGTGGCCAGCAGGGCCAGGGTGGCGCGGCGCAGCACGCGGATCGGCGTCGGGGTGGTCATCGTCGGTCTCCTTGAGTGGGGTCTGGGGTTGGGGCCGAGAGCGGTCCTGGTGGACTCAGTCGGCGGTGGAACTCAGGAAGCGTTCGGCCAGGCGCACCCAGAAGGCCGCGCCGATGGCGATGTTGGTGTCGTCGAAGTCGTAGCCCGGGTGATGCACCATGCAGCTGCCCGGGCCGCTGCCGTTGCCGATGAGCAGGTAGCTGCCCGGCACGTGCTGCAGCATCACGGCGAAGTCCTCGCTGCCGCCCAGGGCCGGGCCCTGCGAGGTGAAGTCGGTGTCGCCAACGAGTTCGCGGGCCACGTCGCGCGCCAATGCCGTTTCGGCCGTGTGGTTCACCAGCACCGGGTAGTCGCGGCGGTAGTCCACCGTGGCGTGCACGCCGAAACTGGCCGCCTGGGCCTGCACCAGCGCGTGGATGCGCGCCTCCAGCAGGTCGCGCACGGCGGCATCGTGGGCGCGCACGCTCAGTTGCAGCACCGCCTGCGCCGGGATCACGTTGTTGGCCTCGCCGGCGTGCAGTGCCCCCACGGTGACCACGGCCGCGGCCTGCGGGTCGACATTGCGCGACACCACCGTCTGCAGCGCCATCACGATGGCCGCCGCAGCCACCACCGGGTCGGCCGCCAGGTGCGGCATCGCGCCGTGGCCGCCGGTGCCGTCGAGCGTGACGGTCACGTCGTCCGACGAGGCCATCATCGCCCCGTCGCGGAACACGAAGTGGCCGCTGGGCACGCCCGGCATGTTGTGCAGGGCGAACACGGCGTCGCAGGGGAAACGCTCGAACAGGCCCTGCTCGACCATCAGCTTCGCGCCGCCGGGGTGTTCCTCGGCTGGCTGGAAGATCAGGTGCAGCGTGCCGTTGAAACGCCCTTCGCTGGCCAGGTGCTCGGCCGCCGCCAGCAGCGTGGCGGTGTGGCCGTCGTGGCCGCAGGCGTGCATCACGCCCGCGTGCACGCTGGCCCAGGCGCGGCCGCTGGTCTCCTGCAGCGGCAGCGCGTCCATGTCGGCGCGCAGGCCCAGCCGGCGGGGGCCGTTGCCGCGCTGCAGCGTGCCCACCACGCCGGTGGTGGCCAGGCCGCGGTGGACGGCGTAACCGAAGGCCTGCAGCCGTTCGGCCACCACGGCCGCGGTCCGTGTCTCGTGCAGGCCCAGTTCCGGGTGGCGGTGCAGGTCGCGCCGCAGCTCGACGAAGGCCGGCGCACGCTGCCGCAGCGCGGTGATCAGCGGATGTTCGACGACGGCTTGCATGAAAGTGCATGCTAGGTGGCCAATCTGGCAACCGGAAGGCAGAATGAAGTCAACATGACAACCTCAGGTTGACAGTCGCCCATGACGCTGCAGCAGCTTCAAGCCCTGGCCCTGGTGGTGGACCAGGGCGGCATCCGCGCGGCGGCGCGGGCGATGCACCTGTCACCGGCGGCGGTGACCAAGGCGATGCGCACGCTGGAGGACGAGGCCGGCGTGCCCCTGCTGCTGCGCGGCTCGCGGGGCGTGGCGCTCACGCCAGCCGGCGAGCGCCTGCTGGCGCGGGCGCGCGTGGTCACGCGCCAGGTGGCGCTGGCGCGCGACGACCTGCAGCAGGCGGCCGGCGCCGACGCCGGCAGCGTGCGCCTGGGCATCACGCCCTTTGCCACGCTGACGGCGCTGGGCGAAGCGTTCGCGTGGTTCCGCCAGCGCTACCGGCAGGTGGAGGTGCACACCATCGAGGGCCTGATGGCGCGCGTGCTGCCCCGGCTGCGCGACGGCACGCTGGACCTGGCCGTGGTGGCGCCCGACGTGGGCGAACTGCGCGACGGCGAGTTCCACTGCCAGCCGATCCGCCGGGCGTCACAGCACGTGGTGCTGCGCGAAGGCCATCCGCTGCTCGCGCTGCCGGCGACCGAACGAACGGCCGAGCGGCTCGTCGAGCAGGAGTGGGTGCTCACGGCCGCGGTTCGCCACGAAGACCCGCCACGACTCGCCGCGATGTTCGCTGCTGCTGGTGTCGCGCCACCGCGCCGGGTGCTGGTCTGCGAGACGCTGGCTGCGATGACGCTGCTGCGTCATTCCGACGCGCTGAGCATCTTCCCGGCGCCGCTGCTCGGCCATCCGGAGACGCGCGGCATCGTGGCCCTGCCGGCGTCACCGCTGCACCCGGGCGACATCGAGCTGACATTGCTGACGCGACCGGACGTGCCGCTGACGCCCGCGGCGGCCTACTTCGCGCACTGCCTGGCCGAGGTGGCCGGGCGGGGCGACGGCCAGGTCAGGCCGGCCGGCTGATCAGTCGTTCCAGCTGATCACCGGCCCGAGCTTGCGCTGGGCCAGGAACACCGCCTCGCGCAGCGACAGGGCGGCGCCGCCGTCGTGCCAGGCCATGGCCGTGGTCATGGCCCCCCGACCGGCACGGCTGCCGCGGGCCGCCTGCCGCACCGGCAGGTCGTAGCGCACGTAGTAGCACTCCATGGCCCGGTCGTGCGCCAGTTCAGGCGGGTCATCGGCGTCATGGCTGCCGTAGAGCAGGTGATGGCGCACGATGCGCACGTGGCAGGTCGTCACGCCGCCGTGGAACCACAGGCCGTGTTTCACGCTGGGCAGTCGGTCGAGTTCGTCCATGGGGCGGCTGGCGTGCTGCTGCGACGACCCCGGTGTACACGGGGCCATGCGGCGCCGGCAACCGGGCTGACCCGATCCCGGGGCGCCGCGCCGCTCTGGCACGGCCAGCGGCGAGCGGCAGCACCGGAAGGTGCGTGATCCGATCAAGTCGGCGAAGGACGTCGCCGAAGTGAGCAGACTTCAGTGCGAATCGTGCAGGCTGCGCCGTTCCGCCTGCCGCCAGGCCCCGGGAAACTGCAAAAAACTGCATGAGGCCCGTGATGACCTTCCCAACCACCCCCGCCTGCACGCCTGTCCGAACCGCCGACGGCGGGGCCACCACCCTGTTCCTCGGCGCTGCCGACCTCCAGCGTCTGGTGCATCGCCTGGGCTTGCCGGCCTGCATTGCCGGCGTGGCCGCGCAGATCGAGGCCGACTTCCGCCGCTGGCCCGACTTCGACAAGAGCGCGCGCGTCGCCGCGCACAGCGACGTCGGCGTCATCGAGCTGATGCCGGTGGCCGACGCGGCGCGCTTCGCCTTCAAGTACGTCAACGGCCACCCGAAGAACACCGCCGCCGGCCTGCCCACCGTGATGGCCTTCGGCCTGCTGGCCGACGTGGCCACGGGCACGCCGACGCTGCTGGCCGAGCTGACGCTGCTCACCGCCATCCGCACCGCCGCCATGTCGGCCCTGGCTGCGCGACACCTGGCGCGGCCGGGCAGCGGCACGATGGCGCTGATCGGCAACGGCGCGCAGGCCGAGTTCCAGGCCCTGGCCTTCCGTGACCTGGTCGGCATCACCACGCTGCGCCTGTTCGACACCGATCCCGCCGCCACCGCCAAGCTGCAGGCCAATCTGGCCGGCCAGGGGCTGACGATGCGGGTCTGCGCCAGCGCCGCCGACGCGGCGCAGGGTGCCGACATCGTCACCACCGTCACCGCCGACAAGACGCGGGCCACCATCGTCACGCCCGCCATGCTGGCCCCGGGCCGCCACTTCAATGCCGTGGGTGGCGACTGCCCCGGCAAGACCGAGCTGCACCCGGACGTGCTGCGCGCCGCGCGCGTGTTCGTCGAGTACGAGCCGCAGAGCCGCATCGAGGGCGACGTGCAGCAGATGCCGGCCGACTTCCCGGTCATCGAGTTCTGGCGCGTGCTGTCCGGCGAAGCGCCGGGCCGGGCAACGGTCGACGAGATCACCGTCTTCGACTCGGTGGGTTTCGCGTTGGAGGACCACGCCGCACTGGTCTGGCTGGCCGACGCGGCGGCTCGCCAGGGGCTGGGCCGTCCGCTGGACCTGGTGGCCGCGCCGGCGGACCCGAAGAACCTGTTCGGCACGCTGGCGCCGGCGGGCGAATCCGCAGCGCGTCTGGCCGCCACCGAACAAGCCACGGCCATCGCCGCCTGAAACCCCGGGCCGGGCGCAGCTTCTGCGCCTGCCAGGCCCCCGAACCGCGCAAGATTCGTTGGCTGGCGCGCCACACTGCGGGCCGTCGCTGCCGTTCCGCCGGAGTCGCCATGACCGCGCCCGTTTCGCCCGCCCCGTTCACTCCGCTGCCCGCGCGTCCGCCGCTGCGCCAGGCCATCGCCGCGCTGACCCGCACGCCCGAGCCCGACCTGCTGCCCGGCCTGCTGGACCAGGCGCGGCTGGCGCCCGAGGCCTCGGCGCGGGCCCAGGCGCTGGCGCTGCGCATCGCCAAGGGCGTGCGCGAACGCAGCCGCGACCGCGGCCGCGCTGGCCTGGTGCAGGGCCTGCTGCAGGAATTCGCGCTCTCGTCGCAGGAGGGCGTGGCGCTGATGTGCCTGGCCGAGGCGCTGCTGCGCATCCCCGACGCCGCCACGCGCGATGCGCTGATCCGCGACAAGATCAGCCGCGGCGACTGGCAGGCCCACGTGGGCCGCAGCCCCTCGCTGTTCGTCAACGCCGCCGCCTGGGGCCTGCTGCTCACCGGCAAGCTCGTGGGCACGCACAGCGACGAAGGGCTGACCGCCGCGCTGCGCCGCATCGTCGGCCGTGGCGGCGAGCCGCTGGTGCGCAAGGGCGTGGACGTGGCGATGCGCATGATGGGCGAGCAGTTCGTCACCGGCGAGACCATCGCCGAGGCGCTGCAGAACGCCCAGCCGCGTGAGGCCCAGGGCTTCCGCTACAGCTATGACATGCTGGGCGAGGCGGCGCTGACCGAGACGGATGCGGCGCAGTACCTGGCCGCCTACGAGCAGGCCATCGACGCCATCGGTGCGGCGTCCGCCGGCCGTGGCATCGTCGCCGGCCCGGGCATCTCCATCAAGCTTTCGGCGCTGCACCCGCGCTACGCCCGCGGCCAGTCCGCGCGCGTGATGGACGAGCTCTACCCGCGTTTGCTGGCGCTGGCGACGCGCGCGAGACGGCACGACATCGGCCTGAACATCGACGCCGAGGAAGCCGACCGGCTGGACCTGTCGCTGGACCTGCTGGAGCGCCTGTGCGAGGACCCGGCCCTGACGGGCTGGCACGGCGTGGGCTTTGTCATCCAGGGCTACGGCAAACGTTGCCCGGCGGTGGTGGACTTCCTCGTCGATCTGGCGCGACGCACGCAACGGCGCTTGATGGTCCGCCTGGTCAAGGGCGCCTACTGGGACAGCGAGATCAAGCGCGCGCAGCTCGACGGCCAGGCCGGCTACCCGGTCTACACGCGCAAGGCCTACACCGACGTCGCCTACCTGGCCTGCGCACGGAAGATGCTGGCCGCACCGGACGCCATCTACCCGCAGTTCGCCACCCACAACGCGCAGACGCTGGCCGCCCTCCACGAGATGGCCGGCGGTGCCGACGCACCCGCGGACCGTTACGAGTTCCAGTGCCTGCACGGCATGGGCGAGCCGCTGTACGAGCAGGTGGTGGGGCCGGCCTCGAAGGGCGGCCTGGGCCGACCGTGCCGCATCTATGCGCCGGTGGGGTCGCACGAGACGCTGCTGGCTTACCTGGTGCGCCGGCTGCTGGAGAACGGCGCCAACACCAGCTTCGTCAACCGCGTGGCCGACGAATCGCTGGCGCTGGCGACGCTGGTGGAAGACCCAGTGGCGACCGTGGAGCGCCTGGCGGCGGCCGAAGGCGCCGTGGGCCTGCCGCACCCGAAGATCCCGCTGCCGTTGGCGCTGTTCGGCGCGGTGCGCGTGAACTCGCGCGGCCTGGACCTGGCCGACGACGCCCAGCTTGCGCACATCGACGCCGCGCTGACGGCCGATGCCGCAACGCCCTGGACGGCCGAGCCGCTGCTGGCCACCGACGCCCAGCCCGATCCTGCCGAGCCGGTGCACAACCCCGCCGACCCAGCCGACCGCGTGGGCACCGTGCAGCCGGCCAGCGCCGCCGACGTGGCCGCCGCGCTGGCCGCCGCCGAGGCCGCGGCGCCGGCCTGGGCCGCCGAGCCGCCGGCGCGGCGCGCACGGATCCTGGAGGCCGCCGCCGACGTCCTGGAGGCCGCCACCGAACGCCTGCTGCCGCTGCTGATGCGCGAAGCCGGCAAGACTGCGGCCAACGGCGTGGCCGAGGTGCGCGAGGCGGTGGACTTCCTGCGCTACGACGCGCAGCAGCTGCGTCAAGGCTGGGACAACGCCACGCACCGCGCGCTTGGCCCGGTCGTCTGCATCAGCCCCTGGAACTTCCCGCTGGCCATCTTCACCGGCCAGGTGGCCGCGGCGCTGGCCGCTGGCAACGTCGTGCTGGCCAAGCCGGCGGAGCAGACGCCGCTCGTGGCCGCCGAGGCCGTGCGCCTGCTGCACGCCGCCGGCGTGCCGCGCGCCGCGCTGCAGCTGCTGCCCGGCCGCGGGGAGACCGTCGGCGCCGCGCTGGTGGCCGACGCCCGCGTGCGCGGCGTGCTGTTCACCGGCTCCACCGAGGTGGCGCGCCTGCTGCAGCGCACGCTGGCCGCGCGGCTGAACCCCGACGGCCAGCCGGTGCCGTTGATCGCGGAAACCGGGGGTCTCAACGCGATGGTGGTCGACACCTCGGCGCTGCCGGAGCAGGTGGTGCAGGACGTCATCGGCTCGGCCTTCGACAGTGCCGGCCAGCGCTGCAGCGCGCTGCGCCTGCTGTGCGTGCAGCGCGAGGCCGCGCCGCGCGTCCGCGCGATGCTGCTGGGCGCGATGCAGGAACTGCGCATCGGCGATCCGCGCCAGCTGGCCACCGACGTCGGCCCGGTGATCGACGACGACGCGCGAGCGGGCCTGGAGCGTCACATCGACGCCATGCGCGCCAGTGGCTACGCCGTCACGCAACCGGTGCCCGCACCGGACGGCGGCTGCTTCGTGCCGCCGACGCTGATCGACCTGCCGTCGCCACAGGCGCTGGCGCGCGAGGTCTTCGGCCCGGTGCTGCATCTCGTCACCTACGAGCGCGAGCAGTTGCCGTCGCTGCTGGCCCAGGTCAATGCCGCGGGCTACGGCCTGACGGGTGGCGTGCACACGCGCATCGACGAGACCGTGGTGCACGTGGCCGCCGGCCTGCGCGCCGGCAACCTCTACGTCAACCGCAACATGGTCGGCGCCGTGGTGGGCGTGCAGCCCTTCGGCGGCGAAGGGCTGTCCGGTACCGGCCCCAAGGCCGGGGGGCCGCTGTACCTGCTGCGGCTGCTGGCCGCCTGCCCGCCCGACGCTGCACGGCGCGCGGTGGAGGCCGCCGGCACCGACGCCACCGCGCCGGTGCGCGGCTTCGACGTGGTGGCAGCGCGCGCCGGCAGCGCGCCGCAGGCGCTGGCCGCCTGGGCCGAAGTGCATCGCGACGCAGCGCTGGCCCAGGCCGTTCGCGACGCCGTGGCGGCGTCGCCTGCTGGCCGCTGGCGCACGCTGACTGGCCCCACCGGTGAGGCCAACCTCTACGCCGTGCTGCCGCGCGAGCGCGTGCTTTGCCTGGCCACCGACGACGCGGCGCGCCTGCATCTGCTGGCCACCGTGCTGGCCGTGGGTGCCACGGCCGTCTGGCCGGCCGATGCGCTGGCCCTGGCGGCGCGCCTGCCCGAGGCCGTGCGCGAGCGCATCGTGACCGCGCAGGACCCCTGGGCCGGCACCGTGCCGCTGGACGCCGTGCTGCATGCCGGCCCGGCCGCAGAACTGCCGGCGCTGCAGCAGCGGCTGGCCACGCGGCCCGGTGCCATCGTGGGCCTGACGCACGTGCCGCCCGGCGCCAGCGTGCCGCTGGAGCGTCTGGTGCACGAGCGCGCGCTGAGCATCAACACGGCGGCGGCGGGCGGCAATGCGTCGCTGATGACGATTGGCTGAGGCCGGACTGAAGACAGTCCCTGCGGACTGGCTTCAGCCTGCCGAAGCGGCCGAGCTCTGCGAGGCCGTGGGGGAGGCTGCGCCGCGCCGCGCGGGCGCACACAATGCGGCGATGCGGTTTTCTGATCCCCTGCACGGCCTGACCGTGCTCGAACGTGGCTGGCTCTCGTCGAACAACCTGCTGATCCATCCTGCGCCGGGCGAACCCGGCGCGGTGCTGGTGGACACCGCCCATGTCAACCATGCCGCTCAGACCGTGGCCCTGGTGCGCGAGGCACTCCACGGCGAGCCGTTGGCGCATGTGCTCAACACCCACCTGCACTCCGACCACTGCGGCGGCAACGCCAGCCTGCAGCGTGCCTTCGGCGTGCCGGTGGCCATCCCGCCTGGCCTGGCCGATGCGGTGAAGGCCTGGGACGACGCGGCGCTGAGCTATGCCGCCACCGGCCAGCGCATGGAGCGCTTCGAGCCGCAGGCACTGCTGAACCCCGGCGACGCCGTCGAGTCCGGCGGCCGCAGCTGGGAGGTGCTGGCCGCACCGGGCCACGACCCGCATTCGGTGATGCTGTTCGACCGCGCGCACGGCGTGCTCGTGAGCGCCGACGCGCTGTGGGAACACGGCTTCGGTGTCGTCTTCCCGGAGATCGACGGCGAACCCGGCTTCGACGACGTGGCCATGGTGCTGGAGCGCATCGCCGCCCTGCCGGTGCGCGTGGTGATCCCCGGCCATGGCCGCCCGTTCACCGATGTGGGTGCTGCTCTGGAACGCAGCTTCGCCCGCATCCGCGGCTTCCAGGCCGACCCGGCGCGCCACGCCCGCCATGCCGTGAAGGTGCTGGTGAAGTACCACCTGATGGAAGAGCGCGAACAGCCGCTGGACGCGCTGCTGGACTGGGCGGAGACCACGCCGCTGCTGCGCGGCGTCTGGGAACGCTGGCCACCGGCCGGCGCCGCGTCGCCGCGCGCGTGGCTGCAGGCCGTGGTGGCCGACCTGGTGAACGGCGGCGCGCTGCGGCGCGACGGCGGCGTGATCCGCGACGCCTGATCAGCCCACGGGCTTCGCGGCGGCCGCCGCGATCAGCGCGTCATCGGCCGCGTTTGCGCGCAGCCGCGCCGGCCGCTGCGCATGCGCCTGCACGTAGGCCACGAACTCCGGCCGCTCCGGGATCGACTTGAACATCAGCCCGAAGCTCAGGTGCGACGCCACGTACAGGTCGGCCGCGCTGAAGCGGTCGCCGGCGATGAAGCGGCGCCCGGCCACGGCCGCGGACAGCGTGTCCATCACGCGGTCGAAGTCGCCATAGCCGACGAAACCCTGCTTCTCCGGCGGCACCGTCACGCCCAGTGCGCGGTTGGTGATGGCCGCCTCCAGCGGCCCGGCGGCGAAGAACAGCCAGCGGAAGTAGGCACCGCGTTCGGCCGGCGGCGGTGCCAGACCGGCGGCGGGGAAGGCATCCGCCAGCGTGGCCAGGATGGCCGGCACCTCGGTGACCACGGTGCCGCCGATCTTCAGCGCCGGCACCTTGCCCATCGGGTTGACGGCCAGGTAGTCCGGCGCCTTCATCGTCGTGCCGTAGTCGAGCACCACCGTCTCGTAGGGCTGGCCGGTCTCCTCGAGCATCCAGCGTGCGATGCGGCCGCGGGACTGGGGGTTGGTGTAGAGGGTCAGGGCGGGCATGGCGGGGCTCCGTGGGCGGCAGTGGAGCAGTATGGCGTCTGTCGCGGCAAAGATGGACCGGCGTCGCCCTGCTGATCGGCGCAATGCCTGCTGCCCACCGGGGGCACGATGCCCATGCGTCGATCCCTGTTCTTCGGCGCAGGAGTCGCAGATGCCGACGACGACCCGCCGCCCGCCTTGCCGCCCGTCCTACGAGCCGGCGCCGCTGCATGTCGTGGTGGCCGACGTGCCCGTGTCGCGTCTGGCCGCCTTCCGCGACCTGATGGCCGCCGAGGGCTGGCCGGTGGACCTGCCGCGCATGTGCCACGACCGGCTCTACGCCTACGAACGCATGGCCCTGGGCCACACCAGCGCCTGCCGGCGGCTGCGCGCGGCCGCGGTGACGCTGTTCGCGGATTACGAGCGGCTGCCGGCGGCAGGGCAGGTGCACTGACGGTCGAAGCCGAGGCGGTCTGCCTGGTGCCACGCGTCTGGCCCTATCCGATGACGGTCAACAGCTCCGCGACCACCACGAACCCGTCGCCCTCATCGCCCACCTCGATCACGATCGGTACGTAGCCCGGCTGATCCGAGTCGGGATGCAGCGTGATGCGTTCGTGCCGCCAACCATCTTCGCCCTCGGGCACCTTCTCGCTGCGGTAGACCTTGACGGTGTACCGCCCGCCCGTGTCCGGGTCGGAGATGTCGCGGTGCTGGACTACCACCACCTTGCCCTGGCGCGTTCCCCTGGGGTTGGCACGGAACAGGCACCACGCCCCGTTGGGGATGCGCCGGTTCATCGACTCGCCCACGACCTGGGCCACGAAGAGACCGGGCTGAGGGTGAATCCAGTCCGGCAGCGCGACCCAGTCGATCGCGTGCTCGTCCAGTGACTGGACACCGGAGAAGCTGCCCGCGGCGAAACGCAGTTCGACGACCGGCGCTGCCGGCACGCCTGCCACGCGTTCTTCTCGCGTCACCCGCCTGAGGGGGACGACGTTGGATCCCGTGTCTTCGACCGCAGCAGCGGGCACTGCTGCGGCGGGGCTCGTGTCTTGACTCGCACTTTCAGCCCGCAACCTCGAGCGCAGGTACGCGGCCAGCGGCGCATCGGTGCAGTACACGTAGCAGCCCTTCATGCCGCGCGTCATGAGGGTGCGGTAGGTGTTCTTGACGATGGTGTCCGCCAGCGCCTGCGCGCGGCCGGGATCGGACTTGCGCAGTTGCTTGAGCCCCTTGACCGACTGGTCCGACGACGCCCGCTGGCTCGCATCGGTCACGACCTGCCCGTCGCGATAGACCAGATCAGGCCCGATGATGACCCCGACATGGTCCAGTTCGAGACCCTGGCAGGTGTGGATGCACCCGACCTGTTCCACCGAACCCGGCGTGACGATCCACAGGCTGCCGTCCTTGTCCAGGTTCCAGCGGCGGCGGTAGTCGAAGGCCTCCATCTCGATGTCCCACGCGGCTGGATCGCGCTTGCTCGGCCAGGTCCAGCAGTAGCCCGCCACCACCCGGGCGCGATTGCTGGCGCGGTTCTTCCGCACGATGAGGTCGTGCAGTTCGGCCGGGCTGTCCAGTACCCGGAAGTCGTACTCGCTGGTGTCCAGCGTCGGGTTCGCCGTCTCGCGGATGCCCAGCGTGTGGTCCAGCCAGGCCAGGTAGCCGTCCGAGCCGTTGCATCGGAACTGGGACGCGAGTGCCAGCTCGGTCACCTCGGCGCCGAGCGCCTGTGCTTGGCGCCGGAGTTCCTCGGTGTGTCCGATGTCCAGCAACGTCACCCGCTGGTCGTCGTCGACGAAGAAGATGGTGCAGCGCGATGCCTGGATCAGTTCCTTCACCTGGTTCTCGCCGAGGTTGCGGTACAGGCCACTCTTCTCGTTGAGCCGGTGGGCCTCGTCGACGATCAGCGTGTCGTAGGTGTCCGACGCATCGTTCACGAAGGCGCCAGAGCCGCTGAACAGGTTGCTGATGCGGGTCTTGGTGAACGCCCCGGCCAGCCGGGCTTCGTAGACGGCGCGCGGCGCCGCGTTCTTGGACACGTAGCGCGCATTGCGTCCACGACCGATCAGGGTGCCCAGCAGATTGATGGCGACCACCGATTTCCCGGTGCCCGGCCCGCCCTGCACGATGACGACCTGCTTGCGCGCGTCGGCTCTGGCGTCGACGGCGAGGATGGTCTCGTGCACCAGCTTCTGGTCGTCGATGAGCACGAACTCCGGCTTGCCCTGTAGCAGCCCGGCGACGCTGTCGATCAGCAGCTTCGATGGTCTGATGCGTCCGTTCTCGATCGCGTACAGCGCGCCCTTGCGATCGCCGTGACGCACGTGTTCGCGGATGAAGGCCTGCAGCCTGGCGCGTTCCCTGGCCAGGAACAACGGTGCGCGGGCCAGGTGGGCCTGGTAGTGCGCATGGTCGATCTCGCCGTCGCGCGGGTGGTTGTGCAGGTAGGCGCAGGGCTGCAGGGCCATGTCGCCGTCCTGCACTGCGGCGTTGAAGTCCTGCAGGTAGGCGGCATACGACCATGCCTGGTACGACGGGTGCGGCCCCTCGCGCTCTGCGGTAGCGCCGCCGCGTCTTGCCCACACGATCGCGTCCTTCTCGCTGCGGCGCGACGCCGACCACTGCTTGAGCTCGACGATGATGACCATGCTGCGGGCCCCGGCGTCCTCCCCGGTGATCAGGAAGTCGATCCGTTTCGAGCTCTGGGGCAGCTGGTACTCGATGGCCACCCCGGCGTCCTCCGGGATCTCGTCGTCGCCGAGCACCTTGGCCATCTCCAGCAGTGAATGTTTCCAGGCCCGCACTTCGGCGGGGCTGGCGCCGTGGCCCGTGGCATGGCGGAAGTGGCGGGAGACCACGTCCTCGATGTCGTCCCGCAGCGCGTGGCGCAGAAACTGCCGCTTGTTCGCCTGGTAGATGATCATGCGGGAGGAATTGCCCTCATGTCGCTCAAAGCTCGTCGTACTTCCGGCTGCTGCCTCGGGCGCGTTCGACCGGGTACTTCTGCGCGTTGAGCGCCAACTTCGCTTGGGCCGCGGCGATGGGGTCGATGCCCAGCGCGTCGGCCAGCTGGATCAGGTACAGCAGCACGTCGGCCACCTCGGCGCCCACCGCCGTGCGCTTCTCCTGCGGCAGGTCCCGGCTCTGGGCCTCCGTCATCCACTGGAAGTGCTCCAGCAATTCGGCCGCCTCCACCACTAATGCCGAGGCGAGGTTCTTGGGCGAATGGAACTGCTGCCAGTCCCGGTCGGTGTTGAACTGCTGCAACTGCTGCGCGAGATCGGCAAGGGAGTCGGGCATGCGGGTCTCCCGGTGCATGGACGCACCGTGGGCGTGATGTCGTCTGGCCGGGTAGTTGCCGGTTGGCGTCGTTCGAGGCAATCCTAACGGTCACGGGGTCAGCCCCGGGCGTGCGCTCAGGCGACGTCCGGCTCCGGCAGCAGTGCGGTCAACGGCACGGCCTCGACCCGGTCGGCCAGCGCGTAGCGTCGGCTGCCGGGGTACACGACGTAGAGGCGTTCCAGTCCCAAGTCGCCGAGCGCGATGCGCATCGACGGTGTCAGCGCCGGGGCGTCGCTCAGCTTGAATTCGACACCGACGCGCCGGCCGTCCTTGATCATCAGCAGGTCGAGTTCGGCGCCGCCGTGCGTGGCCCAGAACCAGGCTTCGTCCGGCTGCGCGATGCGCAGCACCTGGTCGAGCGCGAATCCTTCCCAGGAGGCACCGGCCTTGGGGTGCCGGAGCAGCGCCGTGGCGTCACCGGCACCCAACAGTTCGTGCAACAGGCCGCTGTCGCGCAGGTAGACCTTGGGCGCCTTCACCTGCCGCTTGCCCAGGTTGGCATGCCAGGGCTGCAGCTGGCGCACCAGGTAGGCCTGCGTCATCCAGTCGAGGTAGCGGCGCACCGTGCTCTCGTTGACGCCCAGCGAGCGCGCGGGATCCGCGGCGTTCCAGACCTGGCCGTGGTAGTGCGCCAGCATCGACCAGAAGCGGTGGATGGCCGGCGCCGGCGCGTTCAGGCCGAGTTGCGGCAGGTCGCGCTCGACGGTGTTGCGGATGAAGCCCTGCCGCCAGGCACGGCTGTCGGCGTCGCTGGCCGAGAGGAAGGAGCGCGGGAAGCCACCGCGCCACCACAGTCCGGCCGCACTGGTAGGCCCGGTGTCGGCGAGCGTGAAGCCGCCAGCTTCGATGATCTCGATGCGGCCGGTCAGCGATTCGGCGGCCTGGCGCAGCAGCGTCGGCGATGCGCTGCCCAGCAGAAGGAAGCGTGTGGATTGGCCCGGCCTGTCGATCAGCACGCGCAGCGGCTTGAACAGGTCGGGCGCATGCTGCACCTCGTCGATCACCACCAGGCCGCGCAGGTCGCGCAGCACGCTCAGCGGCTGCGTCAGTGCTGCCGCTGCGGCGGGGTCCTCCAGATCGAACCAGTTCGGCGAGTCGGCCGGCAACCGTGCGCGCGCCAGCGTGGTCTTGCCCACCTGCCGCGGACCCACCAGCGCTACCGCCGGACTGCGGGCGAGTGCGCGGTCCAGCGCGGCAGCCAGGAGTGGGCGATCGAGCATGCGGGATGCTACCTTGAAATTCCCGCACGACATGCGGGAATTTCAAGGTGCGTCCTGAGCGGCCTTGACTGTGCCTTGGTCTTCGCCCACATCCGCTGCGCGGACATGAGCGTCGCCCGCGCAAGGACAAGCCGCGCTTCGCGCGGCGGGCTTACAGGCCGGCCGCAGCGCGTAGCGCCGCAGCCTTGTCGGTACCTTGGTCCGCACTCACATCGCTGACGCGATATGAGTGCAGCCCCAGAACTGCCAAGCTCGCTTCGCTCAGGGCCTTACAGGCCCGCAGCCGCGCGCAGCGCGGCTGCCTTGTCGGTCCTCTCCCACGTGAACTCGGGCTCTTCGCGGCCGAAGTGGCCGTAGGCCGCGGTCTTCTCGTAGATCGGGCGCAGCAGGTCCAGCATCTGGATGATGCCCTTGGGCCGCAGGTCGAAGTGCTCCTGCACCAGCTTGGCGATCTGCTCGTCGGGGATGACACCGGTGCCTTCGGTGTAGACGGTGATGTTCATCGGCCGCGCCACGCCGATGGCATAGGCCACCTGGATCTGGCACTGCTTGGCCAGGCCGGCGGCCACCACGTTCTTGGCCACGTAGCGTGTGGCGTAGGCGGCGGAACGGTCGACCTTGCTCGGGTCCTTGCCGCTGAAGGCGCCGCCGCCGTGCGGGCAGGCGCCGCCGTAGGTGTCGACGATGATCTTGCGGCCGGTCAGACCGCAGTCGCCCTGCGGGCCGCCGACGACGAAACGGCCGGTGGGGTTGATCAGGTACTTGGTGTCCTGCAGCCATTCCTTGGGCAGCACCGGCTTGATGATCTCCTCGATCACGGCCTCGATGAAGCTGGCCTTCATCTTGGTGGCGGTCTCGCTCTGGTCGGGGCTGTGCTGGCTGCTCAGCACCACGGTGTCGATGCTGTGCGGCTTGCCGTCCACGTAGCGCATCGTCACCTGGCTCTTGGCGTCCGGGCGCAGGAAGGGCAGGCGGCCGTCCTTGCGCAGCTGGGCCTGGCGCTCCACCAGGCGATGCGCGTAGTAGATCGGCGCGGGCATCAGCTCCGGCGTCTCGTCGCAGGCGTAGCCGAACATCAGGCCCTGGTCGCCGGCGCCGGTGTTCAGGTGGTCGTCGCTGGCGTGGTCCACGCCCTGCGCGATGTCGTTGCTCTGCTTGTCGTAGGCCACCAGCACCGCGCAGCCCTTGTAGTCGATGCCGTACTCGGTGTTGTCGTAGCCGATGCGCTTGATGGTGTCGCGCGCGACCTGGATGTAGTCGACCACCGCGTTGGTGGTGATCTCACCGGCCAGCACCACGAGGCCGGTGTTGGTCAGCGTCTCGGCCGCGACCCGGCTCTTGGGGTCCTGCTTGAAGATCGCGTCGAGGATGGCATCCGAGACCTGGTCGGCCACCTTGTCGGGGTGACCTTCGGAGACGGATTCGGATGTGAAGAGGAAATCGTTCGCCACAATAGACTCCAGAGGTTGCAGTGTTGCGTCGCCAACCCGAACTGCCTGGAATGCGGCGAACGCTTTAGCGGTACTTGGCGCACCGTGGCCGGTGCTGTCGCCCCGCAAGTTGTCCTTTAACTCGGCGACGTGCCGATTATACGAAGCATGATGTTCCTGTTGCGCTGGCTGGGCCGGCGCCCGCTGTGGCTTCTGCACGCGCTGGGCGCGGGGCTGGGGCGCCTGGCCTGGTGGGGCTCGGAGCGCTACCGCCGGCGCATGCGCACGAATGCGGCGCTGGCCGGCGTGGACGAGGCCACCGTGCGCGCGGCGGTGCACGAGGCCGGCCGCATGATTGCCGAGCTGCCGCGGCTGTGGCTGCGCCCGCCGGGCCGGCCGCTGGCCGACCCGGTGCGCTGGGACGGCGACACCTGGCTGGCCGGGCTGCTGGAGGCCCACCGCGGCGTGGTGCTGCTGACACCGCACCTGGGCAGCTTCGAGGTGGCCGGCCAGGCCTATGCCGAACGCTTTGGCGAGCAATGGCCGATGACCGCGCTGTACCGCCCGGCCGAGAACGCCTTCGTGCGCCGGCTGGAGGAGACCGCACGCGCCCGCCCGGGGCTGATGACGGCGCCCGCTTCGGTGGGCGGCGTGCGTCAGCTGCTGCGCGTGCTCAAGGCCGGGCAGACCGTGGGCATGCTGCCCGACCAGGTGCCGCCCAAGGGCATGGGCGTGTGGGCGCCGTTCTTCGGCAAGCCGGCCTTCACGATGACGCTGGCGGTGCGCCTGGCACGCCAGAGCGGCGCGGCACTGGCCGTGCTGTGGTGCGAACGGCTGCCTCGGGGCCAGGGCTACGTGGTGCATGCGCAGCCGCTGGCGCACCCGCCGGCGGAGGACGCCGACGAAGTGGCCGCGGCCACCGCCATCAACGCGTCGATGGAAGCCGTCATCCGCCAGTGCCCGCAGCAGTACCTGTGGGGCTACTTTCGCTACAAGGGGCCCAGCGAATGATGGGGCGGATGATGGCCCGACTGCTGCTGGGGCTGCTGTGGTGGCTGCAGTGGCTGCCGCTGTCGGTGCAGGCGGCGGTTGGCCGCAGCTTCGGCGCCCTGCTGTACCGCGTGGGCGGCAGCCGCCGGCGCATCGCGAGGCGCAACCTGGAACTCTGCTTTCCCGAGATGGGCACTGCCGAGCGCGAGGCCCTGGTGCGCGACCACTTCGGCTGGTTGGGCCGCAGCCTGCTCGAGCGCGGGCTGCTCTGGTACGCCCGCCCCGAGCGGCTGAAGCGGCTGATCCATGTGGAAGGCGACATCGGCCTGGCCGCACGCAGCGCGCAGCCGGTGATGTGGCTGGTGCCGCACTTCATGGCGCTGGACGTCGCCGGCGTGGCTACGCAACTGTTCCAGACCCAGTGGGTGGGCTCGATCTACCAGGCGCAGAGCAACCCGGTGTTCGACACCGCGATGCGCCGCGGCCGGCTGCGTTTCGGCGGCGGCGAGGTCTTCGAGCGGCACGACCAGGGCGCGCTGCCGCTGGTGCGCGCCATCCGCAAGCGGCGCATGGCCTTCTTCAACCTGCCGGACATGGACTTCGGCCGCAAGGAGACCGTGTTCGCGCCCTTCTTCGGCGTGCCGGCGTCCACGCTGCTGGCGCCTTCGAAGATGGCCCGCAGCCTGAAGATGGTGGTGCAGCCGGTGGTGGCCGAAATGCTGCCCGGCGGCCAGGGCTGGCGCGTGCGCTTCGGCGAACCCTGGACCCACTGGCCCACCGACGATGCGGCGGCCGACGCCGCCACGATGAACGCCTGGATCGAGACCGAGATCCGGCGCATGCCGGCGCAGTACCTGTGGGTGCACCGGCGCTTCAAGACGCGGCCGGAGGGCGAGGCCGGGCTGTACCAATAGGTCAGCGTCGGCCGCCTTCGGCTGCGGCTACCGCGTCCATCAGCTTGCGCAGCCGAGCCGAGGCGTCGACCACCGGTTGCCAGTCGCTGCGCTTGCCTGTGTCATCCCAGACCCGCAGCCGCACGGCATCGTCGGCAAAGGCCTGGCGGGCGAACGCCCCGCAGGCCGCATCGTCCATCGTCCCACCCTGCAGGGCCAAGCTGCGCACGGAGTCGGGCGAAAGGCGATCCCGGTAGCGTGGCTGCGTGCTGACCAGGTACCGCTTGGCCAGCACATGCAGCGCCACCGGTGCGGCCACCGCTGTGCCGAACAGCGGCTCGAGCACGCGAGCGGCCAGGGACTCGTGGCGGTCGTCGTGACCCTGCAGCGTGGGCGTGCCGTCCAGGCCCGTCATCAGATGGCCCAGGTCGTGCAGCCAAGCGGCCAGCTGCAGCGCCGGGGTCGCGCCAGCTTCGCGCGCGAGTTCGCCGCACTGCCAGGCGTGCTGCCATTGGGTGATGCCCTCGCCGTCATAGGCCAGGTCACCACGGCTGGCGTAGAGCGCTGCAATGTCGTCTGCGGTCATGTTCCAACGATCGGCCACTTGTGTGACGGCTCTTTGACACGCAACCGTCACGGCATCGTCACCGATGCTGCCTACCGTCGCGCCCCATGGTGCTGGATGTTGCCGTGCGCGTGGCGAAAGCCGACAAGACGTTCCCCGGCGGTCGCCGGGCGTTGCGTGGGGTCGGCTTCGAAGTCCGCGCCGGCGAGCGCGTGGCCCTGCTTGGCGCCTCGGGCTCGGGCAAGTCGACCCTGATCCGTGCGCTGTGCGGCCTTGAGACGCTCGACGCCCGCGGCGGAGAGGTGGCTGTGCTCGGCCGGCCGTTGCAGGCGGGTGGCCGCTTGGCCGACGACATCCGGGTGCAGCGACGCGCCATCGGGGTGATTTTCCAGCAGTTCAACCTGGTTGGCCGTCTGCCCGTGCTGACGAATGTGCTCACGGGTCTGGCCCCGGAGCTGCCGCTATGGCGCGCGGTGCTGGGCCGCTTCGACACCAGCGAAAAGGCCCGTGCCCTGGATGCCCTGGATGCCATCGGGCTGGCGGAACAAGCCTTCCAGCGGGCCAGCACCTTGTCCGGCGGGCAGCAGCAGCGTGCAGCCATCGCTAGAGTGCTGGTGCAGGGTGCGCAGTTGCTGCTGGCCGACGAGCCCGTGGCGTCGCTGGACCCGGAGTCCACGCGGCGCGTGATGGACCTGCTGCTGCAGATCAACCGCGAACGTGGCATGACGGTGATCGTGAGCCTGCACCACGTGGCGCTGGCACGCCGCTACTGCGAGCGCGTGATTGCGCTGCGCGACGGCGAGCTCGTCTTCGACGGCCCGACGCGGCAGCTGACGCCTGCCTTCCTGCGTGACCTCTACGGCACGGCCGTCGAGGAGCTGGAGATCGAGGATCCCTTGTCCGAACCCCCGCCGATGTCCCTGCTGGCCGCGGCCTGATCGAACCGAAACCGAGGAGAAACAAGACATGTCGTCCATGACCCGTCGACTGGCCCTGGCCAGCCTTGCCGCGTTGAGTTGCGCTACCGCGGCCGTGCAGGCCCAGGAGATCAACTTCGGCGTCATCGCCACCGACAGCGCCAGCACCCAGCGCGAACGCTGGGAGCCCTTCTTCCGCGACATGGAGAAGAAGACCGGCCTGAAGATCAGGAGCTTCTACGCGCCCGACTATGCCGGCGTGATCGAGGCCATGCGCTTCAACAAGGTGCAGGTGGCCTGGTTCGGCAACAAGTCGGCGATGGAGGCCGTCGACCGCGCCAGCGGCGAGATCTTTGCCCAGGTGATGTACGCCGATGGAACCTTTGGGTATCACGCGCTGTTGATTGCGCACAAGGACAGCCCGTACAACAACCTCGATGATGTATTGAAGAACGCGAAGAACATCAACTTCAGCATCGGCGATCCGAACTCGACGTCCGGCTTCCTGGTCCCTACGTTCTATGTCTTTGCGAAGAACGGCGTCGATCACCGCACCGCGTTCAAGTCGATCCGCAATGCCAGCCACGGCGCCAACCTGCAGGCGGTGCTGGCCAGGCAGGTGGACGTGGCCACCAACAACACCGAAGACTTCGGCAAGCTGCAGAGCAGCAAGCCAGAACTGGCCAGCCAGCTCAAGGTGCTCTGGAAGAGCCCGCTGATCCCGAGCGACCCGTTCGTCTGGCGCACCGACCTCGACCCTGCGGTCAAGGCCAAGCTCAAGAACTTCGTCCTCGGCTACGCGAAGACCGATCCCGAGGAGAAGAAGATCCTGGGTGTCATCTACAACTATGGCGGCTTCCGGGACAGCAACAACGACCAGCTGATCCCGATCCGCCAGCTCGAGCTCTTCAAGAGTCGTGCCAAGGTTCAGGGCGACGACAAGCTGTCGGCCGAGGAGAAGGCCAAGGCGCTGGCCGAGATCGACGGCAAGCTGAACGCGCTCAGCGGCAGGTGAGCTCTCCGCAAGCGTCATGAACGCTGCTGCCGCCCCGAGTGCGGCTTCGCTGGAACGCATCGCCCGCCAGGCCGCCGCCGAGCGGCCCGGCTGGCTGCGTCACGCCGGGTGGGCCGCCGTGGCGCTGGTGCTGGCCTGGGCCTGGCACGGGGCTGAGATCCGGCCGCTGGACCTGTGGCGCGACAGCGGCAACATCGGCACCTACGCGGCCGATTTCTTCCCCCCCGACTTCACCGACTGGCGCATCTACCTGCGCGAGATGGTGATCACGGTCCACATCGCCATCTGGGGTACGCTGCTGGCGGTGCTGGCGGCGGTGCCGATGGGGTTGATGAGCAGCGCCAACATCGCGCCGCGCTGGTTGTACCAGCCGGTCCGCCGTCTGATGGACGCGTGCCGCGCCATCAATGAGATGGTGTTCGCGATGCTGTTCATCGTTGCCGTCGGCCTGGGCCCGTTTGCGGGGGTGCTGGCGCTGGCGGTGCACACCACGGGCACCCTGGCCAAGCTGTTCTCCGAGGCGGTGGAGGCCATCGACCCCCGGCCGGTGGAGGGCATCCGTGCCACTGGCGCCCACAAACTGGTGGAGATCGTCTACGGCGTGCTGCCACAGGTCATGCCGCTCTGGCTGAGCTTCACGCTCTACCGTTTCGAGAGCAACGTGCGCAGCGCCAGCGTGGTGGGCATGGTCGGTGCCGGCGGTATCGGCGTCGTGCTGTTCGAGGTGATCCGGGGCTTCCAGTACGCGCAGACCTGCGCGGTGCTGTTGATCCTGGTGGTCAGTGTCTCGGCGATCGACCTGCTGTCCGCCACCCTGCGAAAGCGCTTCATCTGATGCCCTCGGCGGCGCCCGCTGTGTTCGACTGGCACATGCCGGTGGCCGTGCGCTTTGGGAGCGGATGCACGCAGGCACTGCCCGGCGAACTGGGCAGTCGCCCGGTGGTCGTGATGGCCTTCGCGCCGGCCCGGCCGTTGGGCCTGCAGGCGGCCTGGGCGGAAGGCCTGGGTGATCGGCTGCTCGACTGGGTGGACGTGCCCGAGGGCCTGTCCACCCTGGCCGTGGCGCGGCAGCTGGCACCGCGCGTGTGGCAAGCCCTGGATCATGCGCCGGAAACGGTGCTGCTGGGCCTGGGCGGCGGCAGCGTGCTCGATCTGGCCAAGCTGTTGAGGGCGCGGCCCGCGGTGACTGACTTTGATGCTGTGGCGGCTGCAGTACGCAGCCAGGCCCCTTGGCCCGCGCTTGCCCGTGCACCCTTGTGGCTGGTGCCGACCACCGCAGGCACGGGCAGCGAGGTCACCCGCTGGGCCACGATTTGGGATACCGACGGGGCGGTGGCGCTCAAGCGTTCCTTCGATGAACCCTGGGGCTATGCCGACCGCGCCTGGATCGACCCGACGCTGACCCTCAGTGCCCCGCTGGCACTGACCCGTGACACAGCGCTCGACAGCCTGGCCCACGCGCTGGAGGCCCTCTGGAACCGGCACGCCAACCCGGTGAGCGATGCGCTGGCGGTCCAGGCGGCGTGCCGCATCCGGGCGCACCTGCCCGCAGTGCTTGCCGCACCGCAGCGCCTGGAGGGCCGGGAACAGCTGGCGCTGGCCGCGGCGGAGGCCGGGATTGCCTTCTCGCAGACGCGCACGGCGCTGGCCCATGCCCTGAGCTATACCCTCACGCTGGAGCAGGGTGTGCCGCACGGCCAGGCCGTGGCGGCCTGGTTGCCCACTGCCTGCCGGCTGGCCACCGGCCGGGACGCCGGCATCGATGCCCGGCTCGAAGCCGTCTTCGGCGTGCCTGCGACGGCGGCCGCCGCGACACTGGAGGACTGGCTGGCCGGTCTGGGCGTGGCCACCGATGCGCTGGCCTACGGCGTCAGGGACGGCGAGGCGCGGGTGCAGGCCGCCTTGCGCAGTCCACGGGGCCGCAACTTCATCGGTGCAGACGTCATGGGAGGCCTTTCGTGAGTTTCGACGTGGTCGTCATGGGGGCCGGCATCGTCGGCCTGGCCCACGCCCTGGCCGCCGCGCGGCGCGGCCTGCGGGTGGCGGTGGTGGAGCGTGATCATCGATGCGTGGGCGCGTCCATCCGCAACTTCGGTTTCGTCACTGTCACCGGGCAGCCGGCTGGCGACACCTGGCGCCGCGCTCGGGCCAGTCGTGACATCTGGGCCCGCGTGGCGCCGCAGGCCGGCATTGCGATCGAGCACAGCGGCCTGTGGCTGCTGGCGCACCGGCCCAGGGCTGCCGAGGTGCTGAAGGCCTTCATGCGTACGCCGATGGCGCAGGGCAACGAACTGGTCGACCCCTCGGAAGCTGCGGCCCGGTCCCCGGCGCTGCGGACCGACGGCGCCACCGCGGCCATGTGGTCGCCACACGAACTGCGGGTCGAATCACGCGCGGCGATCCCGCGCCTGGCGGCCTGGCTGGCCGAACAGCACGGCGTGGTGTTCCACTGGGGCGAGGCGGTGCTGGAGGCCGGCGGCGGACGCGTGCGCACGTCCGCGCGCACGCTCGAAGCCGGCCGCGTGGTGCTGTGCCCGGGCACCGCGCTGACCGGCGTGGCCGCACCGGCGATCGCCCGCCACCGATTGGACCTGACGCGACTGCAGATGCTGCGCGTGCGCCCGCCGCCGGGCTTCCGGTTGGGAAGCGCGGTCATGGCCGACCTCAGCCTGGTGCGCTACGGCGGCTATGCGGCGCTGCCCGAGGCGGCGCCGCTGCTTGCACAGCTGCAGTCCGAAGCAGCGGCCAGCCTGGCCGCCGGCATCCACCTGATCGTGGTGCAGAGCGCCGACGGCACGCTGGTGGTCGGCGACTCGCATCACCGCTTCGCGACGCCGGAGCCGTTTGCCGACGAGCAGGTGGACCAGCTGATCCTGAAGCATCTGCGCGAGTCGCTGAAGCTAGACCAGGTTGACGTGGTCGAGCGCTGGACGGGCGTCTACCCCACCGGCGCGCCGGTCGATTGCGTGATCGAAGCCCCGGACGCGGACACGCGTGTGGTCGTCGTCACCAGCGGCACCGGCGCCAGCACGGCATTCGGCATCGCCGAGGAGGTCTTTGATGGTTGGGAATGAGGTAGGCCTGGCGGCCGTGGTCTTCGACTGGGCAGGCACAGTGGTCGACTTCGGCAGCCTCGCACCGATGGGGGCCTTCGTTGAACTGTTCGCATCTGAAGGTGTGCACATCACCATCGAGGACGCGCGCGTGCCGATGGGTTTGCCCAAGTGGCAGCACATCCAGGCGCTGGGGCGGTTGCCGCGCGTGGCCGCGGCTTGGCAGGCCCGCCACGGCGGCGCGCTGACCGATGCCGACGTCGACCGGCTCTATGAGCGTTTCACCCCGATGAACATGGCCGCCGTGCCGCGGCACGCGACCCTGGTCGAGGGCGTCCCGGCGCTGGTGCAGGCCCTGCGCACACGGGGCTTGAAGATCGGCAGCACGACCGGCTACAACCGCGAGATCATGGCAGTGCTCGCACCGTTGGCTGCCGAGCAGGGCTTCGAGCCGGACAATCTCGTGTGCGCCGGAGACGTGAGCCAGAACCGCCCGGCGCCGCTGGGCATGTACCGGACCTTCATCGACCTCGGTGTCTGGCCGGCACGACGTGTCGTGAAGGTCGACGACACGGTGCCGGGGCTGATGGAAGGCCGGGCGGCCGGTTGCTGGACGGTGGCGATCACCGACAGCGGCAACGAGACCGGCGTGTCGGCCGCCGACTGGCAGGCGATGCCTCAGGCCGAACAGGAAGACCGCCGGCGCGGGGCCATGCGCCGCCTGGCCGCCGCCAGCCCCGACTACACGATCAGGACCGTGGCCGACCTGCTGCCGGTGCTTGATGCCATCGAGCGGCGGCTGGTCGCCGGCGAATCGCCGCACTGACCAGGGCCCACGGCCGGGGCCGATAATCCCGGCCATGCGGCTGCCATTCACCAAGATGCACGGCGCGGGCAACGACTTCGTCGTGCTCGACGCCACGCGCGCGCCGCTGGCCCTGGACACGGCGCAGCTGCAGCGCCTGGGCGACCGCCGTTTCGGCGTCGGTGCCGACCAGATCCTGGTCGTCGAGCCGGCGCCGTCGCCCGACGTGGACTTCGGCTACCGCATCTTCAACGGTGCCAGCGGCGCCGAGGTGGAGCACTGCGGCAACGGCGCGCGCTGCTTCGTGCGCTACGTGCGAGGGCACGGCCTGACCGACAAGGCCAGCGTGCGCGTGCGCACCGTCAACCGTGTGCTCGAACTCACCGAACAGGCCGATGGCCGCGTCACCGTGGACATGGGTGCGCCGGCCTTCGAGCCCAGCGCGCTGCCTTTCGACCCGGCCGGCCTGACCCCGCGGGTGGAGAACGGCTTCCCGCTGTGGCCGCTGGCCGTGGACCACCACGGTGTGGAGGTGGCCGTGCTGTCCATGGGCAACCCGCACGCCGTGCTGTGGGTGGACGACGTCGACACCGCACCGGTGGCCACCGTGGGCCCGGCCATCGAGAACCACCCGCGCTTCGCGCGCCGGGTCAACGTCGGCTTCCTGCAGGTGGTCTCGCGCCAGCGCGTGCGTCTGCGCGTGCACGAGCGCGACGCTGGCGAGACCCTGGCCTGCGGCACCGGTGCCTGTGCCGCGGTGGTGGCCGGCATCCGTCTGGGCTGGCTGGACAGCCGTGTGGACGCGGAACTGCGCGGTGGCACGCTGACCATCGAATGGGCCGGCGGCGCGGTGCGCATGACCGGGCCGGCCGAGACCGTGTATGAAGGCGAGATCGAACTGTGAGCCGCCGCGCACCGCGGCGCGTCAAGGAATCAAGATGAGCATCGAAGGCATCACCGAAGCCGACATCGCGAACTACCTGGCGCAGACGCCGGGCTTCTTCGAGCGCCACGCCGAGCTGCTGGCTAGCATCCAGCTCACCAGCCCGCACGGCCAGCGCGCCGTCTCGCTGCAGGAGCGGCAGATGGAAATGCTGCGCGAGCGCATCAAGGGCCTGGAGCGCAAGATCGTCGAGATGATCCGCCACGGGCAGGAGAACGTGGTCATCGCCGACCGCCTGCACCGCTGGATGCGCGCCATCTTGCTGACCCCCGTGCCGCGCACGCTGCCCGGCGTGCTGCTGTC
Source organism: Rubrivivax albus (assembly GCF_004016515.1). Taxonomy (GTDB): domain Bacteria; phylum Pseudomonadota; class Gammaproteobacteria; order Burkholderiales; family Burkholderiaceae_C; genus Rubrivivax; species Rubrivivax albus. The sequence goes on along the minus strand of NZ_SACT01000003.1, from coordinate 306,319 downwards.
CACCCTGCAGCACGAGTTCATGATCCCGCAGGCGGCGCTGCGGCTGTGGGCGCTGCCCGGCGGCTTCGAGGGCGAGGACTTCGCGCAGCCGGTCAGTGACGATGCGCGCACCTTCGCCGCCAGCCTGACGCTGCCCTACTGCGGCCTGAACGCCGGCTTCGAAGCCGCGGGCTGGCTGGACCAGCCGGCGTCGATGGCCATGATCCCACTGCGCGACCACCGCAGCGACGGCGCCGACGCCTGCTTCGGCCTGCTGGTGCTGGGTTCGCCCGACCCCACCCGCTACGCGGCGGACATGGGCACCGAGTTCCTGGTGCGCATCGGCGAGATCGCCAGCGCCGGGCTGTCGCGGCTGCTGGTCAACTGAGCATGTTGCCCCCCGAGGCCTGGCTCGAGCACCTGCGGGTCGAGCGCCGGGCCTCGCCGCGCACGCTGCAGGCCTATGCCGATGCGCTGGCGCGGCTGCGCACGCTGGCGTCCGCCGACGGCATCGAGCTCGCCGCCGTGCAGCCTCACCACGTGCGCGGCTGGGTGGCGCGGCTGCACCGTCAGGGTCTGGCGCCGCGCAGCCTGGCGCTGCAGCTGTCGGCCTGGCGCGGGCTGTACCGCTGGTGGGGCCAGGCCGGTGCGGTGGCCCTGAACCCGGTGGACGGCGTGCGCGCGCCCAAGGCCGGCCGCCCGCTGCCCAAGGCGCTGTCGGTGGACCATGCCGTGGCCCTGGCCGACGAAGTGCCGCAGGCCGACGACCCGGCATTGGCCGCGCGCGACCATTGCGTGGTGGAACTGCTCTACGGCTGCGGCCTGCGCGTGGGCGAGCTGGTGTCGCTCGACATCGGGCCGTCGGCCACGGCCGCCGGCTGGGTCGACGTGGCCGATGCCACCGCCCACGTGCTGGGCAAGGGCGGCAAGCGCCGCAGCGTGCCGGTGGGCCGTGCCGCGCTGCAGGCGCTGCGGGCCTGGCTGGCGCAGCGGGCGACGCTGGCGGCCTCCGGCGAGCCGGCGCTGTTCGTCGGCCGTCGCGGCGCGCGTCTGGGCGCCAGCCAGGTGCGCAGCCGGCTGAAGGCGCTGGCGCTGCAGGCCGGCCTGCCCACGCACGTGCACCCGCACATGCTGCGCCACAGCTTTGCGTCGCACCTGCTGCAGAGCAGCGGCGACCTGCGCGCGGTGCAGGAACTTCTGGGCCACGCCAGCATCGCCACCACGCAGGTGTATACGCGGCTGGATTTCCAGCACCTGGCCAAGGTCTACGATGCTGCGCACCCGCGCGCCAGGCGCAAATGAAGCCGGCTGGACTTTGTCTGCGGCCCGGCGCTGCGCGCCTTCACATCGCTGCGCGATGTGAGCCTGCGACGCAACGCGCTGGCGCGCGCCGTCAGCACCTGGTCAAGGTGTTCGACGCGGTGCATCCGCTGGCACGGCGAAGGCGTTGATCGTATCGACCAGCCCGCTACGGCCCCTGGCCCACGGTGAAGCGGCTGCCATCGTAGCGGCCCTGGAACGCGGAGATCGGCTTGCCGGTCCATCGCACCACCTCATGCTGAAGCGCGGCGTAGCCCCCGCCGCCCATCGAATAGGCGTAGGTGCGGCCGATCTGGTAGACGGGCGCCGTGCTTGCGCCCTTGACCGTCGATTCGTGGTACCCGCTGAGCAGAACGGCTGCCAGCCTGGCCCCCGGCTCCAGAACGACCACCCATTGCACGGGTTCGTATGACGACAGCACCAGCGCGATGGGCTTGGAGGATCGGCGCACGCGCACTTCCACGGCTCCCGCGGTTCTAGGTTTGTCGTAGCCGTGTTTGGCCCCCTGACCCTCGTACACGCCGACACCCTCGACCTGTGTCTCCTTCGTCAACGACAGCACGGGCCGGCCGCCCGCTGAGCGATCGGCCGCGGCCGGGGCACTGGGCGCCCCCCGTACCGGCGACCCTGCGCGCAACCGTTCGAGGGAAGACTGCAAGTTCGCGATTCGTTCGGCAGCCAACCCTTGAGGTTCGCGAGCCGCAGCAATACTCAGGCGGCGCTGATTCAACTCTTCGATGAGAGCGGCCGTCACGACCCGCACAGGCTGCGCAGGCTCCGTTTTCAAGGGCCCCAGGATGCGCACGTTGGCGCTCTCGATCGCCGCCAGGCGCTGCATTGCATCGAGAAACTGGAATCGGGTGCCGGCGCCAAGACCGCCAGAAATCAGGGCCAACGTGCTGGCCTGGTGGTCGTAGATGTAGCTGCTTGAGGCCGCGTTCATGCCCACGACGGCGGGCAACTGCAGCGTGAGCAAGAACTGCTGTGGGCCTGGCAACGGCATGGCGCCACGCGATTGGATCGGCCCGAAGTCGAGTTCGTCGATGACCAGTGTCTTCAGGTCGACGACGCGAACGCCTTGAAAGCCGTCGAGCCAGCGCAATCCGTCCACGGAAATGCCACCGGTGCTGCCGGAGAAGCCGCCATTCGAAGTGACCTGCGCTTCCTCTCGCAGCAGCGCTTCCATGCGTCCGCCGTTGCTCAGAATCTCGAACTGTGCGACCCCACGGTGCCAGAGCATATTGAACCGTTGCGCATCGTCCGGAACCGGTGTCACGGCGACCGCGAAGCGGCTCCACTGGCCCGGCACCAGGCTTTCGTCACCCGAGGCCAAGTCCAGCAGGCGCGCCTGGCGATCGTTCGGGCCGTGCAGAAGCAATGCGTCCATCGGAAGCCAATGAACGGTGTCCGTATCCGGTAGTGTGAGCAGGGTATCGCCACCCTCGGTGGCGCGGAACGACAGGTTGCCGCCCGAGGTCTGAGCGAAGACGCGACCGTTGGGTGCCAAGGTCATCTTGACCAGCGACGCCGACCTGCCGCCCTCGTGCAAGATGGACTTGCCGTTGCCGAGGTCGACGATGTCGAACCCGTTTGCGCCTTGGAGGATTGCCACAGGTGCATGACGAGCGGTCGACATTGTCCTGATGGGCTCCCGGTGGTTGACCAGGGGTGGAGGCTCCGATTGCACCGTGCCCAGCGGCGCTTGCGCCAGCATCAGCCGCAGTCGCTGCAGCCCCAACCACCGCCCGAGCAGACGGTCCTGCTCAGCCAGGCAATCGCTGCCTTGAAAGCGCGCACGGACCTCGGCCAGACCCTGGCGCCAATTGGGCAGTTCGTCCCGACTGCAGGACAAGGCGCGCAGTCGCAAGCGAGTCGTCCATTGCGGCTCGATCGTCTGGCGGGCATCAGGCCGATCCGCCACCTGCGCCAGCAGCAGTTGCCGCGACACCTGCACCGCCGTGTCCGGCGGCACGGCCGCGTTGATCCTGTCTTCCGGGGAACCGAACCGGTCCACCAGGTCACAAGCGGAAAGCATCGACGACGCGATTACGATCAGCGCAACACTAAGGCGCATGGCGATGCGAAGGATCATGTTGTGCGCGATCATCGCGCACCGCTCTGGCAGCGCTGCAAGGGCGGGCGGGTGCCCCTCCACATGGCCGGGCATTCTGCAACGAAATCAGGCTGAGGCGATTGCCCCCGCACGTTGGATCTGCAGATCGTCACGATCGATCCCGCGGAGAATCGGTTTCGATGAAAGTCATCCGCTTGCGCCCGGGGCGCGAACGCAGCCTGCGGCACCGTCACCCCTGGGTCTTCGACGGCGCCGTCGCGAGCGGCCGGGCCGATGCCGGCGAGACCGTGCGCGTGGAGTCGGCCGACGGTACCTTCCTGGCCTGGGGCGCGTTCAGCCCGGCCAGCCGTATCCGCGTGCGGGCCTGGAGCTTCGACGAGGCCGAGCGCATCGACCGCGGCTTCTTCGCGCGCTGCGTCGCCTCTGCGGTGGCCTCACGCCAGGCCCTGGCCATCGACAGCGACGGCCAACGCCTGGTGCACGCCGAGGCCGACGGCCTGCCGGCGCTGGTGGTGGACCGCTATGGCGACACGCTGGTGGCGCAGTTCGGCGCCGCGGGCGTGGAGCGCTGGCGCGAGACGATTGCCGACGCATTGCTGGCGACCACGGGATGCACGCGCCTGTACGAACGCTCCGACGCCGCGTTACGCCAGCTCGAGGGTCTGGATGAGCGGACCGGCTGGCTGCGAGGCGATGGGGACACGGCCGTCACGATCCGCGAGCACGGCTGGCGCCTGACGCTGGACGTGGCGCGCGGCCACAAGACCGGCTACTACCTGGACCAGCGCGACAACCGCGCGCGCTTCGCCACCCTGGTGCGCCAGTTCGGCGCAAAGCGGGTGCTGAACTGCTTCAGCTACACCGGCGGCTTCACCGTGGCGGCGCTGGCCGGCGGCGCGCACGAGGTGATCAGCGTGGATTCCTCGGGCCCGGCGCTGGCCCACGTGGCCGACCACGTGCGGCTCAATGGCTTCGTCACCGCGGCCAGCCGCACCGTGGAAGCCGACGCCAATCGCTTCCTGCGCGAGGCGCTGGCTGCCGGCGAGCGCTTCGACGCCATCGTGCTCGACCCGCCGAAGTTCGCGCCAACCGCGGCCAGCGCCGACCGCGCGGCCCGGGCCTACAAGGACATCAACCGGCTGGCGCTGCAGTTGCTGGCGCCGGGCGGGCTGCTGCTGACGTTCTCCTGTTCCGGCGGCATCGCGCCCGACCTGTTCCACAAGATCGTGGCCGGCGCGGCGATGGACGCGGGCGTCGACGCCTTCATCCTCGAGCGGCTGGCAGCGGCGCCGGACCACGCGGCCACGCTGTTCTTCCCCGAGGGCGACTACCTCAAGGGCCTGGTGCTGCGGCGGCGCTGAACGCCGCGCGAGCCCACCGACCGGCCGACCGTTTCAGCGAGCGATGTCGCGCCCCCACTGCCGGCGCTCGCTGCGCAGGCGGTGGCGCTCGCGGTAGTGGGCGGGGCTCTGTCCGGTGAGCCTCTGGAACACGGTGCGCAGCATGGCCGGGTCGCGCCAGCCGCAGCGCTCGGCGATCGTCTCCAACGGCAGGTAGGTCGTCTCCAGCAGCATGCGCGCCTGCGTCACGCGCAGCTCGTGCAGCATCTGCAGCGGCGTGCGCTCGAAGGTGGCGCGGAAGTGCCGCAGCAGTGACCGGCCACTGGTGTTGGCCGCGCGTGCCGTGGCCGCCAGGCTGTAGGGTTCGTGCAGGTGGTCCTCCAGCCAGCGCCTTGCGCGTTCCAGCGAACCCGGCGCCACCCGCGTGCCGCTGCCCTGTGCGATGGCCTGGGCCAGCCGCTGCCGCTGCGGCGCGTGCAGCAGTACGCTGCGGCCGGATTCCGCCAGGTCTTGCAGGCCGCTGGCGTGCAGGGCGCGCAGCAGCAGCTCCGTGGCCAGCGTGGGCGAGTCCGCGGTCCAGATGCCCTCGCATTCGGCCCAGGCGGCGTCTTCGGCGGGCAGCAGCCCGGGCGCGTGGCGCTGCATGCTGGCGGCGAAAGGCCATGGCGTCACCGCACGCCGGCCCTGCAGCAGGCCGGCAGCGCCCAGCAGTGCCACGCCGGTGTACAGCGCCAGCACCTGGCCGCCGGCCGCGTGTACGGCGGCCACGCGGTCGCCGACGCTGCCGTCGCGCCGCACCAGCTGGTCCAGGTGGGGGCCGTTGCGCGCCAGCCAGCCGCCCACGACCACGAGGTCAGCACGGCCGCGCGTGCGCGGTGGGGCGCCTGCCCGGCGCACAGCCTGGCCATCGGACGCGGTCCAGCGCCAGGTGCACGGCGGCCGCCGGCCGCCGCGGGTCGCGGCGAGGTGGTTGACCAGCTTCAGCGCGTCGACCACGGCCGCACCGGGGGCCTCCAGCCCGTCTTCGAGCACCAGGATCTCGACGATCAGGGGAGCGGGGCGGGCGCGATGCATCTGGCGATATTGCCACGCGATTTGGCGGGATCGACCCTGGCTGGCGGGGCCGCCCCACGCCTAGAGTGCGGCCACGACGACGAAGGAGACCCCGCATGCACCAGCGCTTTTCACCGTCCCGCCGTACCCTGCTGGGCTGGACCGCCGCCGCGGCCTGGCCGTTGTGTGCCCGCGCGCAGGCCTTCCCGACCAAGGCGCTGACGATGATCGTGCCGTACACGGCCGGTGGCGCGTCGGACATCGCCGCACGCATGCTCGACCAGGAGATCGGCCGCCAGCTCGGCCAGACCGTGATCATCGACAACGTGGCCGGCGCCGGCGGCGCGCTGGGGGTGATGAAGGCGGTGCGCGCGCCCGCCGACGGGCACACCTTGCTGTACGGCTCGCTGAGCGAGACGCTGCTGGTGCCCCTTGTCAATCCGAAGGTGGGCTACTCGGCCGACGCACTGGTGCCGGTGGCCTACACCGGCGGCACGCCGGCGGTCTACGTGGTGCGCCCGGACTTCCCTGCCGACGACCTCGACGCCTTCATCGCGCTGGCCCGTCGCAACCCAGGCCGCTTCAGCTACGGCTCGCCGGGCATCGGCACCTTCCAGCACGTCATCGGGGAGGCCTTCAAGGCCCGCGCCGGCGTCTTCATGGTGCACATCCCCTACCGCGGCGGTGCGCAGATCCTGGCGGACGTGATCGGCGGCCAGATCGACGTCGGCATCACGTCGGCCGTCAACGCTGCGGGTTTCGTGTCCAAGGGCCGGCTGAAGGCGATCGGGGTCACGTCGGCCGGCCGGCTGGCGGCGCTGGGCAGCGCGCAGCCGTTTGGCGAGTCGGTCCCGCTCAAGGGCCTGGAACTGGCCACCTGGGCCGCGGTGTTCGCGCCCGCCGGCACACCTGCAGCGGTGGTGCAGCAGCTCAACGGCGCCATCAACGCCGCGCTGATGCTGCCGGCCAACGTGCAGATGCGCGCGAGGCTCGGCGCCGAGCTGCCGGCCGTGATGACGCCGGCGCAGACGCAGGCCTTCGTGGCTGCCGAGCGGGCCAAGTACGCGTCGCTGGTCCGCACAATCAAGTTCGAATGACGGCGTCCGGCGGCCCGCGCATCGGCGTGGCCGGCTTCTTCCTGGAGGCGAACCGGTTCGCACCGGTCACGCATGGCGAGGACTTCGCCCGCGCCTTCGACCTCGGCGGTGACGCGCTGCAGGCGCAACTGCTGGCCCGACCGCCGCGCACCCTGCCGGACATCGCCGGCTTCGTCGACGGCATGGCGGCGCAGGGGCCGTGGACGCCGGTGGCCCTGCGCGCCGCCGCGGCCTACCCCGGCGGCCCGGCCGACCAGGCGTGGTTCGACGCTTTCCTGCACGACCTGGAAGCCCGCCTGCGTGCGGCGCTGCCGCTCGACGGCGTCTTCCTGTCGTCGCACGGCGCGGCCCTGACCACCGAAGACGACGACCCCGATGGTCGGCTGTTCGCACGCATCCGGGCCATCGTCGGCCCTGGCGTACCGGTGATCGCCGTGCTGGACCTGCACACCAACGTGTCGTCGCGCATGACCGAGGCTCTGTCGGCCTTCGTCGCGTACCGCACCAACCCGCACGTGGACCTGGCCGACCGCGGGCGCGAAGCGGCCGCGCTGATGCGCCGCATGCTGCACGACGGCCCTGGCGAGGTGGCGGCAGTGCGGCTGCCCTTCCTGCCGGCGTCCACCGACCAGCTCATCGCGCCGGGCACGCCCTACCAGGCGCTGGTGGACGCGGGCCAGCAGCACGTGGCCGGCGTGGGTGCGCCGGCGGACGGCGACATCCTGAACGTCTCCCTTTGCGGCGGCTTTCCACTGGCCGATGCCGCCAAGTGCGGCTTCTCGGTCGTGGTCACGGCGCGCCACGGCAGGCGCGACGCCGCGCGCTTGCTGGCCCGACGGTTGGCGGCCGAGGTCTGGGCGCGCCGGCACGACTTCCCGACCCGGCTGACGCCGCTGGCCGATGCCGTGGCACTGGCGGTGCAGGCAGGTGCGGCAGCGCAGCGCGACGGCGGGGGCGAGGACGTCCGTCTGATCCTGGCCGACGTGGCCGACAACCCCGGCGGCGGCGGTGGGGGCAACGTGACTGCGCTGCTGCAGGCGCTGTTGCAGGCCGGTGCGCAGCATGTGCTGCTGGGCGTCTTCTGCGATCCCGCGCTGGCGAGCGAGGCCCACGCCCGGGGCGTGGGCGCGAGCTTTGCCGCCCGGTTCAACCGCGACGCCGTGGCCAACCCGGCCGGCCACGCGTTCGCCGAGCCACTGGCCCGCGAGGCCCGCGTGGTGGCCCTGTCGGATGGCGACTTCGTCGGCCGCCGCGGCCTGCTGGCCGGCAGTGCGCAGCGCATGGGCCCGAGCGCCCTGCTCGACCTGGGCGGTGTGCGCGTGGCGGTGATCTCGCACCGCCAGCAGCTGCTGGACCCGGCGCAACTGGAGGTGCTGGGCGTGGACCTGGCGCGCGACGACATGCGCACCCTGGTGGTCAAGAGCCGAGGGCACTTCCGCGCGGCGTTCGACGGGTTTGCGCCGGCCGACCGCATCGTGGAGGTCGACGGGCCCGGCCTCACCACGCCCAACCTGGCCCGGCTGCCGCTGCAGCGCATCCCGCGGCCGGTGTACCCGCTGGACCTCGACGCGGAGTGGGCTCCGGACCCGTCCTGATCCGACAGCCGTGCCGGCACCACGGCCCGCGGCCCGGGATGTCAGTGCCGCATGCCTTCGCTGCCGAAGCGTTGATCCGGTTGCAGGAAGGCGCGGACCACCTCGCCGGCCTTGGGCTGGGTGCTGTTCACCCACTGGTCGAAGGCGGCGCGGGCCTGCTCGCCGTAGCGCCGGTAGACCCAGCGGCCGCCAAAGTAGACCAGGGCCAGCACGGCGGCGGTGCGCAGGCCGCGGCCCCAGGCCACCAGGGTGGCGATGCCCATGCCCAGCGCGACCCACCAGACCCACCAGTGACCCGGCGAGGTCATGGCGTTGATCACCCAGCAGATGCCGACCACGAAGAGGGCGCGGAACGGCATCGTGACGGCGTCGGTGAGGTCCTTGATCGGGCGCATGGTGGGGCTTCTGTGCGGGGCGGGTTGTCGATGGCGTGACTGTGCCTCCGGGCGGCACGGCGGGCGAGCGGCATGCGACGAAATGCCGCCAGGCGGCGCGAATCGACAGCCGGTCGGCCCGTCAGCGCAGGCGCAGCACTGGGCCGTCGCGGCGCAGGCGGCCGGCGCGTTGCAGTGCCGCCAGGGTGCGGTATAGCGCCTCGGGCGTCAGCCCCAGTTCGGCGGCCAGCGCGCGCAGGGTCGACCGCGGCGTGTAGGCGCCATCGCGGCCATGGCCCTCGGTCTGCAGCAGGTGCAGCACGCGGTCGGCGGCGCTGCGCAGGCACAGGCGCTCGACGCGGGCGCGGGTGCGGCGCAGCTGGGCCGCCAGCAGGGCCGACCACTGCAGCGCGAAGTCGGGGTCGTCGCGCAGGCGCGCCCGCAGCGCCTCGGCCGGCACGGCGGCCACGTCGGCCGTGCCAACGGCCTCGGCGGTGCAGTGGTAGTGCCCGCCGTGCAGCGAGGCTTCAGCGAAACACTCGCCAGCCTGGGCCAGGTGGATGACGATGTCCTCGCCGGCCACACCCACCCGGCGCAGCGCCACCTGGCCCTGGGCCAGGCCGAACACGTGGCGGGCCGGGTCGCCCGCACGGAACAGCGCGGTACCGGGTGCAAGGCGCCGACGCTCGGCCATGGCCTCCAGGGCCGGTGGCCAGGGCAGGGGCGTGGCCGCGCGACGCGGCGGGTTGGCAGGGTGCGGCATGATCCGGATCATAGGCACCTGCACCCGGCGACGGGCAGCATCACGCCATGCCGAGCCACCCCCTGCCGCCCATCGCGTCCGTTCTCGTTGCCGCCAGCCTGATGGCTGGTTGCGCTTCGTCCCACGATGCCGCGTCCATGCACGCCGGCCAGGGGGGCGCCCATGCCGGCCACGGTGCGGCGATGCCGTCCGACACGCGCACCCCGGTGCACTTTCCGCCCATGCTGCGTGCCCACACCCTGGCCAACATGCGTGACCATCTCGCGGCCCTGGCTGAGATCCAGCAAGCCCTGGCCGACGGCCGCTCCGACGCCGCGGCCGAAGTGGCGGAACGCCGGCTGGGCATGTCGTCGCTGCACGACCACGGCGCCCACGAGGTGGCTGGGTTCATGCCGCCGGCCATGCAGGCCGCCGGCACTGCGATGCACCGCAGCGCCAGCCGGCTGGCGGTGGTGGCCCGCGATGCCGGTGCCACCGGGGACATCCTGCCTGCGCAGGCGGCGCTGGCGGCCCTGACGCAGACCTGCGTGGCCTGCCACGCCGGTTTCCGGCTGGAGTGACGGCGCGCCAGCAACGGCGCCAGGGTCAGGCTGCGGTGGCGGACTCCAGCCCCAGCAGCCGCACCGCGTTGTCCTTCAGGATGCCGGGCTTGACCTTGTCCTTGAAGCCGGCCTCGTCGAAGTCCTTCATCCAGCGCTCGGGGGTGATGAGCGGGAAGTCGCTGCCGAAGAGCATGCGGTCCTTGAGCAGCGTGTTGGCGTACTGCACCAGCTGCGGCGGGAAGTACTTGGGGCTCCAGCCGCTGAGGTCGATGTAGACGTTGGGCTTGTGCAGCGCCAGGCTCAGCGCCTCGTCCTGCCAGGGCCAGCTGGGGTGGGCGACGATGATGTTCATGTCGGGGAAGTCGATCGCCACGTCCTCCAGCAGCATCGGGTTGCTGTTCTGCAGGCGCAGCCCGCCGCCACAGCGCATGCCGCTGCCGATGCCGCTGTGGCCGCTGTGGAAGATCGCCGGCAGCTTGTATTCGGCGATCACCTCGTACAGCGGCCACGCCATCTTGTCGTAGGGCAGGAAGCCCTGCACCGTGGGGTGGAACTTGAAGCCCTTGACGCCGTGCTCGGTGATCAGCCGCCGCGCCTCGCGCGCGCCCATCTTCCCCTTGTGCGGATCGATGCTGCCGAAGGCGATCATCATGTCGCTGTTCTGCGCTGCGGCCTCGGCGATCTCCTCGTTGGGGATGCGGCGACGGCCGAGCTGGCTCTCGCTGTCGACGGTGAACATCACCAGGCCGACCTTGATCTTGCGGTAGTACTCGATCGTCTCGGCGATCGTCGGCCGCCGGTTGGAGCCGAAGTACTTGTCCGCGGCGCGGTCGTATTCCTCGCCGTAGTTGTCGAACGGGTTCCAGCACGACACCTCGGCGTGCGTGTGGATGTCGATGGCGACCAGGTCGTCGATGTTCATGGGCTGGCTCCTGCAGGCTTGCTTGCTCGGGCGTGATGCTTACATAATGTAAGTACTTTGTCGATGGAGACCGACGCGATGGCCGATGCCGAAACCCTGATCCAGAGCACCCGCCACGGCGAAGTGCTGCACCTGGCGCTCAACCGCCCGGCCAAGCGCAACGCGGCCAATGATGCGCTCATCGCGGCGCTGGACGCGCAGTTCGCCCACATCCCGGCCGACGTGCGCGCCATCGCGCTCAGCGGAAACGGCGAGCACTTCTGCGCCGGGCTGGACCTGTCGGAGCTCAGCGAGCGCAACGTCTTCGAGGGCATCCTGCACTCGCGCGGCTGGCACGCGGCGCTGGACCGCATCCAGTACGCGCCGGTGCCGGTGGTGGCGGTGCTGCACGGCGCGGTGGTCGGCGGCGGGCTGGAGATCGCCGCCGCCTGTCACGTCCGCGTGGCGGAGAACAATGCCTTCTACGCCTTCCCCGAAGGCCAGCGCGGCATCTTCGTCGGCGGTGGCGGCTCGGTGCGCGTGCCGCGCCTGATCGGCGCCGCGCGCGTGGCCGACATGATGCTCACCGGCCGCGTGCTGGACGCCGACGAGGGCCAGGCCACGGGCCTGTCGACCTACTTGGTGCAGCCCGGCGAAGGCCTGGCCAAGGGCCTGGCGCTGGCGCAGAAGATCGCGGCCAACGCGCCGATGTCCAACTACGCGGTGATCCAGGCGCTGCCGCGCATCGCCGAGCTGGCGCCGGAACAGGGCCTGTTCGTCGAGTCGCTGGTGGCCGCCATCGCCCAGGGCGAGCCGGCGGCGAAGGAGCGGCTGCGCGCCTTCCTGGAGAAGCGTGCGGCCAAGGTGGAGAAGCCGCAATGAGCGGCCCGCGGTATCGCCAGGCCGAGGTGGGTGGCGTGCTGCACGCCACCCTGGAAACGCGCCTCGACGGCACGCAGATCCTGCGTTCCACCGACGCGCTGGGCGACTTCCCCGACAGGCTGACCGACCGGCTGGAACACTGGGCCGCCACCGCGCCGGACCGCGTCTTCGTCGCCCGCCGCGGCGCCGACGGCGCCTGGCTCACCATCACCTACGCGCAGATGCTGGACCGCGCACAGCGCGTCGGCCAGGCGCTGCTGGCGCATGGCCTGTCGGCCGAGCGGCCGGTGGCCATCCTGTCGGAGAACGACCTTGAGCACCTGACGCTGGCGCTGGGCGCGATGTGGGTCGGCGTGCCCTACGCGCCGATCTCGCCGGCGTATTCGACCGTGTCGCAGGACTTCGGCAAGCTGCGCCAGATCCTGGGCACGCTGACGCCGGGCCTGGTGTTCGCCAGCGACGGCGCGGCCTACGGGCGTGCCATCACCACCTGCCTGCCGGACGCGGCCGTGGTGCTCGCCCGCGGGGTGCTCGAAGGGCGCAGGCACCTGACATTCGACGATCTGCTGGGGACGACGGCGGGTGCCGCAGCCGCGGCGGCGCATGCGGCGGTGGGCCCGGACACCATTGCCAAGTTCCTGTTCACCAGCGGCTCCACCAAGCAGCCCAAGGGTGTGGTCAACACGCACCGCATGCTGTGCGCGAACCTGCAGCAGATCCGCCAGTGCTTCGCCTTCCTGGCCAGCGAGCCGCCGGTGCTGGTGGACTGGCTGCCCTGGAACCACACCTTCGGCGGCAACCACAACGTGGGCATCGCGCTCTACAACGGCGGCACGCTGTACATCGACGACGGCAAGCCCACGCCGGCCGGCATGGCGCAGACGCTGCGCAACCTGCGCGAGATCGCGCCGACGATCTACTTCAACGTGCCCAAGGGCTTCGAGGAGATCGCCAACGCGATGGACCACGACGAGCCGCTGCGCCGTTCGCTGTTCTCGCGCGTCAAGGCCTTCATGTTCGCCGGCGCCGGCCTGAGCCAGGCGGTGTGGGACCACCTGGACCACCTGGGCGAGCAGACCGTGGGCGAGCGCATCCCCATCTTCACCGGCCTGGGCATGACCGAGACCGCGCCGTCGTGCACCTTTGCCCTGGGCACGGACGTGCAGAGCGGCGACATCGGCCTGCCGGTGCCGGGGGTGGAGGTCAAGCTGGTGCCCAATGCCGAAGGCAGCGGCAAGACCGAGATCCGCTTCCGCGGCCCGAACGTGATGCCCGGCTACTGGCGCATGCCCGAGCAGACGGCCGAGGCCTTCGACGACGAGGGCTTCTACCGCACCGGCGACGCGGTGGTGTTCAAGGACCCGGCAAACCCGTTGAAGGGCCTGCGCTTCGACGGCCGCATCGCGGAGGACTTCAAGCTCGCCACCGGCACCTTCGTCAGCGTGGGTCCGCTGCGGGCCAAGGTCGTGCTAGCCGGCGACCCGATGGTGCAGGACGTGGTGGTGGCCGGCCTGAACCGCGACTTCATCGGCCTGCTGGTGTTTCCGCGCGTGGCCGACATCCGGCGCAAGTTCGGTCTGGCGGACGACCTGAACGCTGCCCAGGTGCTGGCCGCGCCGGCGGTGCGCGACGCCTTCCAGACGCTGATGGACCGCCTGTGGGCGGAAGGCACGGGCAGCGCCACGCGCCCGGCCGCGGCGCTGCTGCTCGCCGAGCCGCCGTCGATCGACCTCGGCGAGGTCACCGACAAGGGCTCGATCAACCAGCGTGCGGTGCTGGCGCATCGCGCGGCGGAGGTGGAGCGGCTGTACGCGGAGACGCAGGATGCCGAGGTCATCGTCCCGCGGCGCTGAGCTGTCCGCGGCGCCGGTCGAGCATCTGCTGGGCTACCTGCTGGCGCTGGCCGAGGTGCCCACCACGGCGGCCTTCCGCCGCCACGTGGGGGAACCCTTCGGCCTGCGGCCGGTGGAGTTCACGCTGCTGATGCTGCTGCAGGCCAACGCGCGCGCCTCGGCCACGCAGATCCGGCATGCGCTGCGCATGCCGGCGCCGCACGTGACCACGCTGGTGGACCGGCTGGCCGAGCGCGGCCTGCTGCAACGCGGGCGCGACCCGCACGACGGCCGTGCGGTGCGCATCACGCTCACCCCCGAAGGCACGGCGCTGGCTGGCCGCCTGCAGGCGGTGGCGGTGCACATGGAAGACGAGGTGCAGGCCGCCTTGACACCGGCGGAGCGCACCATGCTCAGGCGGCTGCTGAAGAAGCTGGCCGGCGCGCCGGCGGGTTGAAGTCTGCAAGATCCCAGAACAGCCCGGCCATGATCTGCAGCGCCTCGCGCGCCACCGGCCGCAGCAGGTGCTCGTCCGGCGCGTGCTGGCGGCAGCCCGGGTAGCTGTGCGGGATCCACACCGTGGGCAGGCCCAGGATGTGCGCGAACACGTCGTTGGGCAGCGAGCCGCCGAGGTTGGGCAGCAGCACCGGCTTGCTGCCGGTGGTGCGCGCGATGGCCTCCAGCGTGAAGTGCACCCAGGGGTCGTCAGGGTCCAGCCGCGTCGCGGCCATGACCTCGCCCACCGTGATCTCGAACGGCGGGAGACCCTGCGCGCGCAGGTGCGCGTCCACCACCTCGGCCATCCGTGACACGTCGGTGCCGACGACGAAGCGCAGGTGCAGCGTGGCCTGGGCGGACGGCGGGATGGCGTTGACCGGGTGCGCCGGGTTGCCGGTGGCGAAGGCCAGTACCTCCAGCGTGTTCCAGCCGAACACGCGTTCGGCCGGCGTCAGGCCGGGTTCGCCCCAGTCGGTGTCGACCACCGGATCGTCGGGTCCGCCGCCCACGTCCAGGCCCGCCAGTGCGGCGCGCACGTTGGCCGGGATCGGCGGCGGGCGCAGCGCGGCGATGCGGATGCGGCCCTGCCCATCCACCAGGCTGGCGATGGCGTTGGCCAGCACCGTGCCCGGGTTGCGCAGCAGGCCGCCCCAGTTGCCGGAATGGTGCGCGCCGTCGCGCAGCGTGAGCTTCAGGTCGAAGTTGACGACGCCGCGTGAACCCAGGAACACGGTGGGCATGGGCGCGGTCAGGCGCGGGCCGTCGCTGGCGATCAGCACGTCCGCGCGCAGGGCCTCGCGCTGCGCGGTGCAGAAGGTCGCGAGGCCGGGCGACCCGGTCTCCTCGCTGGTCTCGAACAGCCAGGTGAGGTTGAAACCCAGACGCCCGCCCCGCGCAGCCAGCACCTGCGCCAGCGCGGCGAGATTGACGCTGTGCTGACCCTTGTTGTCGGCGGTGCCCCGGCCGTAGAGCCGGTCACCATCGCGCGCCAGCGTCCACGGGCCGGCGCCGCGCGTCCAGGACGCGTCCTGGCCCCGGATGACGTCGCCGTGGCCGTACATCAGCACGGTGGGTCGGGTCGGATCCTCCACCCGCGTGGCGATCAGGAACGGCCCACCGCCTGGCACCGGGTTGGCGTGGATCGTGTGCGTGAAGCCCAGCGCTGCCAGCGTCGGCACCAGCTCTTCGGTCAGGTAGGCCTGCAGCGCGGGGCCGGCATCGGCCTCCTGGCTGGCACTGCGGATGGCCACCCGGCGCGCGAGTTCGGCCTCGAACGCACCGCTGTCGAGGTGCGCTGCCGCCGCGGCAAGCGCGGCCTCCCGGCTGCCCACCTTCAGGCGCTCTTGGTGACGAGTTCGAAGTGCTCCACCTGCGGCGGCGCCGCGAAGAAGGGCCCGACGATGGCGCGCCACTGCGGGAACAGCGGGCCTTCGCGGAAGGCCACGGTGTGGTCCTCCAGCGTGTCCCAGAAGATGTGCAGCAGGTAGCGCTCGGGGCTCTCGACACCGCGGTTGACCTTGAACCCGCGGAAGCCCTTGGCCTGCGCGATGACCTCGGAGGCGCCGCGCTGGATGGCGGCTTCGAACGCGGCCTGCTGGCCGGGCTGGATGCGGATGTCGGCGACTTCGAGGATCACGGCGGGCTCCTGGGTGGGGTCGGGCTGCATTGTGGCGGCAGCGGCCCAGGCCGGGCCCGCCGCCGCCCTGGAGACTCACATCCTGCAGCCGCGCGCCGGGTCGGCCAGCGCCTTCACGGCGATGCCGGTGACGACGTTGTACTCGCCCTTGACCTCGCGGATGTAGAAGTCCTGCACCGGGTTGTGTGCCTTGCTCAGCGTGAAGGTGCCGCGCGGGCTGTCGATCTTCGCCCCGGCGATGGCCTTGTACAGGTCGTCCTTGCGGCTGATGTCGCCCTTGACGGCGTTGACCCCGGCAATGAGCATCTGCGCGGCGTCGAATCCCTGCATGGCGTACACGTCGGGGTTGGCCTTGTAGGCCACGGCAAACTTGTTGCGGAAGGCCTCGTTGCGCGGGTTCCTGATCTCGTCGCCGTAGTGCAGCGCCGTGATCAGCCCCTGCGCCGCTTCGCCCTGCGCAGCCAGCGTTCCGTCGGTCAGGAAGCCCGAGCCCATCAGCGGCACGGTGTTCTTCAGCCCCGCGGCAGCCCAGTCCTTGACGAACTTGACCGCGCCACCGCCGGCGAAGAAGGCGTAGACCACGTCGGGCTTCTCCGAGGCGATCTGCGTCAGCAGGGCCTGGAACTCGACGTTCGGGAACGGCAGGTTCAGGTCCTTGGTGACCTTGCCGCCGCCTTTCTCGAAGGCTTCGCGGAAGCCCTTGACGGTGTCCGCACCCGCACCGTAGTTCCAGGTGATGGTCATCGCGGTCTTGTAGCCCTTCTTCGCGGCCACCACACCCGTGGCGTAGCCGGGCTGCCAGTTGCTGAAACTGGAGCGGAAGATGTTCTTCGCGCACAGCGGGCCGGTGATGGCGTCGGCCCCGGCGTTGGGGATGATCAGCAGGGTGCCGCTTTCCTTGGCCGCACGCGCCATGCCCACGGCCACGCCGGAGTGCACGGTGCCGATGAGCACGTCGACGTTGTCTCGCTTGATGAGCTTGTTGACGTTGTCGGTGGCCTTGCTCGGGTCGCTCTCGTCGTCGACGGTGTAGTACTGCACCTCGCGCCCGGCGAGCTTGCCGCCCTGCTCGTCGATGGCGAGCTTGAAGCCCTTGGTGATCATGTCGCCCAGCGCGGCAAAGGTGCCGGTGGACGGCAGCATCAGGCCGACCTTGATGGGCTCGGCGGCGCCGGCGGCCAGGTGGGTGGCCAGCGCCACGGCGCCGAGGGTGAACGGGAGGGTCTTCTTCATGGTGCAGTCCTTCGCGGGGCAGGCGGTGAAAACAGCCCGCGAGCATGCACCGCCCACCGACGTCAACGCCAGCGGAATTGCCCTAGCGAAGGGAACCGCGGCGCGTCACAGCGGCAGGCCGACGTAGTTCTCCGCCACCGCGGTCTGCATCGCCTCGGAGCTCATCAGGTAGTCCAGCTCGGCGATCTGCATGCGCGCGCCGAAGGCGCCGTTCTCGGGGAACAGGTGCATCATCGTCGTGAACCACCAGGAGAAGCGCTCCGCCTTCCACACGCGCGCCAGCGCGCGGCGGGAATAGTCGTCCAGCCCCGCGCTGCTGCGCTCGCGGTAGTGCTCGGCCAGCGCCCGCGACAGCAGCCCCACGTCGCCCGCCGCCAGGTTCAGGCCCTTGGCGCCGGTGGGCGGCACGATGTGCGCCGCGTCGCCAGCCAGGAACAGCCGGCCGAAGCGCATCGGCTCGGCGACGAAGCTGCGCAGCGGCGCGATGCTCTTCTCGAACGACGCCCCGGTGACCAGCTTGCCCGCCAGGTCCGCCGGCAGACGGCGCGCGAACTCGTCCCAGAAGCGCGCGTCCGACCAGTCCTCGGGCTTGTCGTCCAGCGGGCACTGCACGTAGTAGCGGCTGCGCGTGGGGCTGCGCAGGCTGGCCAGCGCGAAGCCGCGCTCGTGGTTGGCGTAGACGATCTCGTGCGAGATCGGCTTCACGTCGGCCAGGATGCCCAGCCAGCCGAAGGGGTAGACCTTCTCGAAGGTCTGGATGCGGTCGGCAGGCACGCTGGCGCGGCACACGCCGTGGAAGCCGTCGCAGCCGGCGATGAAGTCGCAATCCAGGCGCTGCGCGACACCGTCCTTCCTGAACGTCACGAAGGGGGCGGTGCCCTCGAAGTCGTGGATGGCCACGTCCTCGGCCTCGTAGACCGTCGGCAGGCCGGCGGCGGCGCGGGCGTCCATCAGGTCGCGCGTGACCTCGGTCTGGCCGTACACGACCACCGTCTTGCCGGTCAGCCGCTTGAGCTCGATGCGGTGCGACTGACCGCCGAACGCGAGCACGAAGCCTTCGTCGACCAGGCCCTCGCGGTGCAGCCGGGCGCCGACGCCGGCCTCGTCCATCAGGTCCACCATCACCTGTTCCAGCACACCGGCGCGGATGCGGCCGAGCACGTAGTCGGGGCTGCGCTGCTCGACGACCACGGCATCCACGCCGTGCTTGTGCAGCAGGGCACCGAGCAGCAGGCCCGACGGGCCGGCACCGATGATCGCTACTTGGGTGCGCATGGGGTCTCCTGTTCTTGACGGCGCTCAAGTCTGAACGTGCGCCGTGCCTGGATGCTGGATCCCGCGCCGCGAAAACTTGCACTTTTGTCGTGCCGATTGGGCAGGCCTGCGGTGTGGCAGCTGATGACCCGAAAACCCGGCACCATCGCGGGCATGAACCCTACGCCTCCCGCCGCGCTGTCCGAGATCCTGGTCGTCGTCGAGGTGCTGGCGACGCTGGCCTTTGCGCTGTCGGGCCTGCTGGCCGCCGCACGGCAGCGGCTGGACGCCGTGGGTGTGTGCGTGGTCACTGGCCTGGCGGCCTTCGGCGGCGGCACGCTGCGCGACGTGCTGCTGGACCGGCGCCCGTTCTTCTGGGTGGAGCACTCGGCCTGGCTGTGGGTGATCCTGGGGCTGTCGGCCGCGGCGATGGCGCTGATGCGGGTCCGCCACTTCGCCCCCACCGAGCGCGCCATGCAGTGGCCCGATGCACTGGGCCTGGGCCTGTTCACCGCGAACGGCACGCAGATTGCGCTCGAGCAGGGCCTGCCGGCCATCGTCGCGGTGCTGATGGGCCTGGTGACGGCGGTCTTTGGCGGCGTGCTGCGCGACATCGTCTGCAACGAGGTGCCGCGCGCCTTCAGCGACCACCGCCCCTACGCCATCTGCGCCTTCTTCGGCGGCTGGACGCTGGTCGGCGCGCAGGCGCTGGGTGCGCCCGGCTGGCTGGGCCTGCTGCTGGCCACCGTGGTGGCCGCCGGCCTGCGCGCCGCCGCGGTGTGGGCCGACTACGAACTGCCGCGCTGGGAACCTGGCGCCGCGGAGTGATCGTCAGTTCAGCACCGGCGCCAGCGCGCGCCGCGCGTCGGCCTCGTCCATCGCCTGCCGCGCGGCCCAGTCGGCCAGCTGGTCCTCGCCGATGCGGCCGACGTTGAAGTAGGTGCTGTCCGGGTGGGCCAGGTAGAAGCCGCTGACGCTGGCCGCGGGGGTCATGGCCAGGCTTTCGGTCAGGCCCATGCCGATCTCGCCGGCACCCAGCACCTCGAACATCGCGCGCTTGACGCTGTGGTCGGGGCAGGCCGGGTAGCCGGGCGCCGGGCGGATGCCGCGGTACTGCTCGGCGATCAGCGCGTCGTTGTCGAGCTGTTCGTCGGGTGCGTAGCCCCAGAACTCGGTGCGCACGCGCTGGTGCAGGCGCTCGGCAAAGGCTTCCGCCAGGCGGTCGGCGATGGCCTTGAGCATGATGGCGCCGTAGTCGTCGTGGTCGGCCTCGAACTGCGCCACCTTCTTCTCGACGCCGAGGCCGGCCGTGACGGCGAAGAGGCCGATCCAGTCGGGCTTCACCCCCTTGGGCGCGACGAAGTCCGCCAGGCAGCGGTTCGGGCGCGGCACACCGTCGATCACCGGGCGTTCGCTCTGCAGCCTCAGCGGGCTCCAGCGCAGCGCCACCTGCGTGCGGGACTCGTCCGTGTAGACCTCGATCGTGTCGTCGTCCACCGTGTTGGCCGGCAGCAGCGCGATCACGCCATTGGCCTGCAGCCAGCGCCCTTCGATGGCCCGCTGCAGCATGCGCTTGCCGTCGCTGAACACGCGCTGCGCCTCCGCGCCCACCACCTCGTCGCGCAGGATGGCGGGAAACTTGCCGTGCAGGTCCCAGGTCTGAAAGAACGGCGTCCAGTCGATGCACGCGGCCAGTTCCGCCAGGTCCTGGTTGCGGAAGAGGCGCCGGCCGGTGAACTTCGGCGCCGGCGGCGTGTAGGCCGCCCAGTCGATGGGCGTCCTGTTGGCACGCGCCTGCGCCAGCGTCACCAGCGGCGTGGCCTTCCTGTTCGCGTGCAGCTCGCGCACGCGGGCGTAGTCGGCTTCCAGTTCCGCGATGTAGCTCGCAGCGCGCTCGTCGCTCAGCAGATCGGCACAGACGCCCACGCTGCGGCTGGCGTCCGGCACGTAGACCACCGGGCCCTCGTAGTGCGGCGCAATCTTCACCGCCGTGTGCACGCGGCTCGTGGTGGCGCCGCCGATGAGCAGCGGGATCTTCTTCAGCCGGAACCAGTCGTCGCGCTGCATCTCCGCGGCCACGTGCTGCATCTCCTCCAGGCTGGGCGTGATCAGGCCGCTCAGCCCGATGATGTCGGCGCCTTCCACCTTGGCCTTGGCGAGGATGTCCTGGCACGGGACCATCACGCCCATGTTGACGACCTCGAAGTTGTTGCACTGGAGCACGACGGTGACGATGTTCTTGCCGATGTCGTGCACGTCGCCCTTCACGGTGGCGATGACGATCTTGCCCTTGGGTTTCACGTCGCCGCCGGCGTCGATGACCGCCTGCTTCTCGGCCTCGATGTAGGGCAGCAGGTGGGCCACCGCCTGCTTCATCACGCGCGCGCTCTTGACCACCTGCGGCAGGAACATCTTGCCCTGGCCGAAGAGGTCGCCGACGATGTTCATGCCCGCCATCAGCGGGCCTTCGATCACGTGCAGCGGCCGGCCGCCCGTGGCCTGGATGGCCTGCCAGGCCTCCTCTGTGTCGGCGGTGATGAACTCGGTGATGCCGTGCACCAGCGCGTGGCTCAGGCGCTCGTTCACGCTGCCGGCGCGCCAGGCCAGTCGCGCGCTGTCGTCCTTGGCCAGACCCTTTGCGCGTTCGGCGATCTCGATCAGGCGCTCGCCGGAATCCTTGCGGCGGTTGAGCACCACGTCCTCGACGCGCTCCCGCAGCTCCGGCTCCAGGTCGTCGTAGACGCCCACCATGCCGGCGTTGACGATGCCCATGTCCAGCCCGGCGGCGATGGCGTGGTACAGGAACACGGTGTGGATGGCTTCGCGCACCGGGTCGTTTCCGCGGAAGCTGAAGCTCACGTTGCTGACGCCGCCGCTGACCTTGGCACCCGGCAGGTTCTGCTTGATCCAGCGCGTGGCCTCGATGAAGTCGACGGCGTAGTTGTCGTGCTCCTCGATGCCGGTGGCGATGGCGAAGATGTTGGGGTCGAAGACGATGTCCTCGGGCGGGAAGCCCACCTCGTCCACCAGGATCCGGTAGGCGCGCGCGCAGATGTCGATCTTGCGCTGGAAGGTGTCGGCCTGGCCGGTCTCGTCGAAGGCCATCACCACGGCCGCGGCGCCGTAGCGGCGCACCAGCGTGGCCTGGCGGCGGAACTCGGCCTCGCCTTCCTTGAGGCTGATGCTGTTGACGATGCCCTTGCCCTGGATGCACTTCAGGCCGGCCTCGATGACCGACCACTTGGACGAGTCGATCATGATCGGGACGCGCGCGATCTCCGGCTCGCCGGCCAGCAGGTTCAGGAAGCGCACCATGGCGGCCTCGCTGTCCAGCATGGCCTCGTCCATGTTGACGTCGATGATCTGCGCGCCGTTCTCCACCTGCTGGCGCGCCACGGCCAGCGCCTCCTCGAACTGGCCCGCGAGGATCATGCGCGCGAAGGCCTTGGAGCCGGTGACGTTGGTGCGCTCGCCGATGTTGACGAACAGGTGGCCCTGGCCGATGGACACCGGCTCGAGGCCGGACAGCCGCATCGGGGGTGTCGTGCGCGGTTGCGGTGGGGTGTCGGTGGACATGCGGCTCGCTCCTCGGATTCGGGGGCGAGCGTCGTTGCCGGCCGCGCTGGCCTGGGCTGCGCGGGTCCCGAGCCTGGTGGCCTGGCCGGCCATCGCAACGCTCCTCGGGAAGAAGCGCATTTTATCGGTGGTCGGCCGGCCCCGATGCCTTGAAAAAGGCCGGCCCATGGCCGGCTTCTCGGGCGCGGGCGGCGGCTTCAGCGCCGGCGGCGCGCCACCGCGGCCACGCCGGCCAGGCCAGCCAGCATCAGACCGTAGGTGCCCGGCTCCGGCACTGCCGGGATGGCCGACGCGGCATAGGCGTAGGCCGAGGTCACGTAGCTGCCGGTGAGCAGGTCGTCGGACAGGTTGGCGTAGGTCAGGCGCAGGTTGCCGCTGAAGCTCAGGTCCTGCCCGCTGAAGCCGTTGCCGTCCCAGACGCTGGAGGCGTAGAGCGAACGGGTGGCGCTGTGGCTTTCCTGGCCATCGGCGCCGAAGATGTTGATCAGCACCGAGACATAGGCCTGTGCGGCCTCGCCGTAGCCGTCGACCGTCTGGCCGACGGTGGTGGTGGCCGTGCCGGCGTAGTCCATCTCGATCAGCACGCCGGTCCAGGCGCCGACCTCGATCGAGGCGAAGAATACGCCCTGACCGTCGCCACTGGTCCAGTTGCCGCTGCCGTCACCGCCGGCCACGGCCGCGTGGCCGAAGGCGCCGCCGGCGCCGGTCGATCCGGCCGCGCTGACCCCGGGCACATCCAGGGCCACCGACGTGGCGGCGTTCAGCCCGCTGGCGATGTCGGAGGCCGAGCTGCCATTGGCGTAAGCGTAGGAAGCACTGGACTCGCCGAGGAACGTGAGGCTGGCGTCCAGGCCGTCCGCGGGGTTCAGGTCGAACAGCGTGATCGACACCGTGCCGGCGGTGGCGGTGGCACTGCTGGCTGCAAAGGCGGGCACCGCCGTGGCCAGCAGGGCGGCCATCGCGGCCATGGAGAGGGGGGACGAAGCGCGCACGGAGAACTCCTGATCGTTGTGGCGCGATGATGCCGTGAAGCGCGCGACCGGCCGGCGGCGGCGGAGCGGCCCGCATCCCCGCGAACGTGGGGTCAGCGGCTGTGCGAGGTCAGGTGCGACAGCGGCATGGCAGCGCTCACCCCGGGCGCCTCCCGGCGCGCGATCCGGGGCGGCTGGGGCGCGGCGGCGGGCCGCACCTCGTCCAGCGCGCCCAGCGTCTCCTGCGGCAGCACGGCCTGCGCGCCGCGGCGCATCGCCACGCCCACGGCCAGGATGTCCACCACCAGCAGGTGCAGGATACGGCTGACCATCGGCACGTGGGTGGCGGTGTCCTCCACGTGGTCGACGATCAGCGCCACGTCGGCCTTCTTGGCCAGCGGCGAGTGGCTGGCGGTGATCGCCAGCACCGCGGCGCCGCGTTCGCCGGCGATGTCGGCCACGGCCAGCAGGTCCTCCACCCGTCCGCTGCTGCTGATGACCACCGCCACGTCGGCCGGGCGCAGCACGCTGGCGGCCATGCGCTGCAGGCGCTGGTCGGTGATGGCACTGCTGGCCACGCCGAAGCGCAGGAACTTGAACTGGGCATCGTCAGCCACCACGCCGTAGTGGCCCACGGCGTAGAACTCCACGCGCTCGGCGGCGGTGAGCAGGTCGATCGCGCGGTCGATGGTCTCGCGGTTGAGCTGGTCGCGCAGCTGAAGCACGGCCGCGGCGCTGTTGCTCAGCACCTTGACGCCCAGCTCCAGCATGGTGTCCTCGCCGGTGACCTGGGTGTGCGTGACCGGGATGGTGCCCGTCAGGCTGGCGGCCAGGCGCAGCTTGAAGTCCGACAGGCCCTCGCAACCCAGGCTGCGGCAGAAGCGGATCACCGTCGGCTGGCTCACCGCCGCGGCGCGGGCGATGCGGGCGATGGGGTCGTTGAGCACCGAGCGCGGGTGGGCCAGCACGTGGTCGGCCACCCGCATCTCGGCCGGCGACAGGCTGCCGCGCGTGCGCTGGATCTGCCCCAGCACCGTGGAACCGGTGTGGCCATGCCGTCCGCGCAGCTGTTCCGACAGGATGGCCGAGGCACCGATGAAGGTGGCGTGCTCGGCCGTGATCACGTAGGTGGGGATGCCGGCCAGGTAGGCCGAGAAGCGCCCCTTGTCCTCGAAACGGGCGCGGAAAGGCGAACTGTCGAAGTACGCGCCGAGCCGCGGCACGATGCCGCCGCCGATGAAGATGCCGCCCATCGCGCCCAGCGTGACGGCCAGGTTCGACGCCGCCGTGCCCAGCATGGCGCAGAACGCGTCCAGCGTTTCCCGGCACAGCGCGTCGCGGCCCTCCAGGCCGCGGCGGGTGATCTCCGGTGCCGCCAGCGGCTCCGGCGGCAGGCCGGCGCGGTCGCGCAGGGCGCGGTGGATCAGCTCCAGCCCGGGGCCGGAGACCAGGCGCTCGAAGGAGACGTGGTCGTGCTCGCGCTCGGCAAAGGCCAGGATGGCGTGCTCGCGCGCGTCGCGCGGGCCGAAGCTGACGTGCCCGCCTTCGGTGCCCAGGGCCACGTGGCCGTCGCCCGCCGGGATCAGGCCCGACACGCCCAGGCCGGTGCCGGCCCCGAGCAGGCCGATCACGCTGCGCGGCCGCGGCTCGCCGCCGCCCACCTGCCGGGTGTCGTGCCGGCCCAGGCGGGGCAGGGCCATGGCCAGCGCGGTGAAGTCGTTGACCACCACCAGCGTCTCCAGCGCCAGCTGCTCACGCATCTGCTCGATGGAGAACTGCCAGTGGTAGTTGGTCATGCGCACCTGGTCGCCCTCGACCGGGTTGGCGATGGCCACGGCGGCATGGTCGGGCCGCGGCGCCGGCACGCTGGCCAGGTAGGCGCTGACGGCGGCGTGGAAGTCGGCGTGGTCGGCGCAGCGCAGCGAGGTGGCGTGCTCGAAGTGCCCGGCGGCGCTTTCCAGCGCGAAGCGGGCATAGGTGCCGCCGATGTCGGCGATCAGGCGTGGGCGGTCGAAGGGGGTCATGCGGTCGCGGTCGGCGCCGCCTGGCGCCCTCGGTGGCCCTATTGTGGGGCGTGGTCACCGGCCGGGCATCAGGGGTTCCACAAGGTAGCTCCACTACAGTGCGCGCCAACAGACCCGCTTCGTTGCTCGATATTCGAGCGGCTGACGGGTCGATCCGTCTTGATCAGGTGATGTAGTTTTGCTACCGTGGGTTGCTTGCAGAACCCCTGGATGAATCCTTGCCTGTGCCGCAGCAAGCCGCGTGCCGCCCTGACCCGGACACGCCCCTGACCGAGCCTGGCGGCAGCCGTGCGCCGGCCGGCGCCGGGCTGGCGCTGCCGTGGCTGGTAGCCGACGTCGGCGGCACCAACGCGCGCTTCGGCTGGGTGGTGTCGCCGGCCCGCGGCGTGGAGCACGTGCGTCGTTTCCCGGTGGCCGGCAGCGCCGGGCCGGCCGAGGCCGTGCGCGCCTACCTGGCCGGCCTGCCGGCGGATGTGGCGGCGGCGCCGCGGCGTGCGGCCATCGCCGTGGCCACGGCCGTGCGCGGCGACCGGGTGGAACTCACCAACAGCCCGTGGGCGTTCTCGTGCGCCGAACTGCAGACGGACCTGGGCCTGGCGTCGCTGCAGGTGCTCAACGACTTCGAGGCCCTGGCGCTGTCGTTGCCACGCCTGCGGCCGACGCAGTGGCGCGCCCACGGCGCTGCACCGGTGGCCGCCGGCACCCTGGCCGTCATCGGCCCGGGCACCGGCCTGGGCGTGGGCGGCGTGGTGCAGACCGAGGCCGGCTGGGTGGCACTGCCAGGTGAAGGCGGGCACGCCACGCTGGCGCCGTCGGACGACCTCGAGAGCGAGGTGCTGCGCCACGCGCGTGGGCAGTGGCCCCACGTGTCGGCCGAGCGCTTGCTTTCCGGCATCGGCCTGCCGCTGCTGCACACCTGTGTGGCACAGGCCGAGGGGCGGGCGCCGGAGGCCTTGTCGGCCGAGCAGGTGGTCGAACGTGGCGTGGCCGGTGACGCCGCCTGCGCACGCACGCTGGACGTCTTCTGCGCCCTGCTCGGCGGCTTCGCCGGCAACGTGGCGCTGACCCTGGGCGCACGGGCGGTGTTCATTGGCGGCGGCATCGTGCCGCGGCTGGGCGACCGCTTCTTCACGTCGCCCTTCCGCGCACGCTTCGAGGCCAAGGGCCGCTTCAGCGACTACCTGGCGGCCGTGCCCACGGCGCTGATCACCGACACGCTGGCGGCCCTGGCGGGCGCTGCGTTCGCGATCGAACAGCGCCACGGCTGAGCGCTGCACAAGCACTGACGCCGGCGACGTGGCCATGCGCCTGCTGCTCACCGGCCTGAACGGCACGCTGGCCCCGCGCGTGGCCGAGGCTGCGACGGCCGCCGGCTGGACCGTGCGGAGCTGGGACCGCCGTGCCGTGCCGCCCGAAGACCCTGCCGTGGTGCAGGCATGGCTGCGGGCCGAGCGTCCGGACGCCATCGCGCACCTGGCGACGGGCGACGAGGCATGGGCCGGCCTGCTGGCGCACCACGCCGCCGCGGCCGGCTTGCCCTTGGTGTTCACCAGTACCGCGATGGTGTTCGATGCCGAGCCCGACGGGCCGCACCGTCCTGGCGACGTCCGCACGGCGCGTGACGACTACGGCCGCCGCAAGATCCGCTGCGAGGACGCCGTGCTGGCAGCACACCCCCAGGCCAGCGTGCTGCGCATCGGCTGGCAGATCGACCCGGAGCGCTCAGGCAACAACATGCTGATGCAGCTCGACGACTGGCAGGCGCGCGACGGCGAGGTGGCCGCCAGCACCGCCTGGCGGCCGGCCTGCTCGTTCATGACCGACACGGCGGCGGCCATCGTCGGCCTGCTGGCCCGACCGAGCCCCGGGGTCGTGCACCTGGACAGCAACGCGGCCGAGGGCCACACCTTCGCCGCGGTGGTGCATGCCCTGCGCCGCCGCTTCGACCGCCGCCACTGGCGGGTGCGCGAACACGTGGGGTACGTGCACGACCAGCGCCTGATCGACGGCCTGGCCGTGCCGCCGCTATCGGCCCGCCTGCCGCTGTAGGGCCCGCAGGCGCCGGCGCGACGCACGCGCGGCCGGCACCCAGGCCAGCCGCCGCCAGCGCCACCACATCAGCAGGCCGCGCAGCCACTCGTCGGCGGCATAGGCGATCCACACGCCTACCAGCCCCCAGCCCAGGTGAACGCCCAGCCACCAGCTGCCGCCGGCCAGCACCACGGCCATCGACACCGCGCCCACCGCCACCGGGAAGCGCGCATCGCCGGCAGCGCGCAGTGCGTTGATGACGACCAGGTTGAAGGTGCGCCCGGGTTCCAGCAGCACCGACCAGGCCATCAGCGTGGCGCCGGCGGCCAGGATGGCCTTGTCCTGCGTGAACAGACGCAGCAGCCAGGGCGCGGCAAGCGCGGCGGCGCCGGCCACCGCCACGCTCAGGCCCAGGCCAAGCGCGAGGGCGCGGGTGACCAGCCGGTGCGCCGCATGCAGCCGGCCGCTGCCGATGTGATGCCCCACCACCACCTCGCCGGCCAGCCCGATGGCCAGTCCGGCCAGCAGCGTGAAGTGGTTGAACTGCAGCACATACGCCTGGGTGGCCAGTGCCGGCGCCCCCAGCGTGCCCACGGCCGCCACGCTGGCCACGAAGGCCAGGCGGTAGGCCACGTTCTCGGCCGCGCCGGGCACGCCGATGCGCAGCACGGCGGCCAGTTCCTGGCGCGGCAAGCGCCAGAGGTCGGCGACGCGCGGCTTCAGATGCAGCTGGCGCCGCCACAGCCATTGGTGCAGGCTCAGCCCGAGCAGCCTGCTGGCGACCAGCGCAGCGGCGAAGCCGCCCAGCCCGAAGCGGGGCATCCACCACAGCGCCAGCGCCAGGTGCAGCGCGTGCATGGCCAGCACCACACCCAGCACCTCGCGGGCGCGCAGATGGGCGCGCATCACGCTGGCCATGGCGGCGTTCCAGGCGTCCAGCAGCAGGGCTGGCGCCATCCACTGCAGCAATGGTGCGGCCAGCACCAGAACGGCCGGCGGCGCGTTGAGCCCGCGCATCAGGGCCTCGGCACCCAGCCACGCTGCCACGGCGCATGCACCCCCCACCCAGCTGCTGGCGCCGAGCACGGCGCGGGCGACGGCATCGGCCTCGGCGCGGCGGCCCGCGCCCAGCGCCTGGGCCACCACCACCGAGACGCCGGCACCCACGATGCGCAGCACGATGAACAGCATGGCTGCCACCTGGTGCGCCAGCGCGAAGCCCGCTGCGGCGGCGTCGGCCTGGCGGGCCGCCATGGCCGTGCCGGCCAGGCCCACGGCCATGCCCAGGCCCAGTTCCAGGAACAGCGGCACCGCCACCGGTGCCAGGCGGGGTTTCATGGTGGCGGGTTGTAGGTGACAGTCCGGTTCAGGGCAGCGTGATGATGGCGCTGCCGTCCATCACCTTGGGCGCGCCCGGCGGGCCGCCAAAGTGGTGGCCGCCAGGCTGCGCCTGCAGCGCGCGGTAGCCTGCATCCCAGTCCCAGGTGCTGACCCACAGGCGCACCCCGGACAGGTCGCGCCGGCCGCCCAGCGCCGCTGGCGGCAGCGTCAGCTCCAGCGTGTGGCGTTCCGGATCCACACGCAGCACCGGGGCCGGCGCCGCCGGCGTGCCCTCGTGCGTGGCGCTGGCCCCTTCGGCGGTGAACATCGCGTTGGACCAGCCGTGCAGGCGCAGCCGGCGGTGCCAGCGCAGGCCGGCGGGCAGCTGCCCATCCTGGCCAGGCATCACGGTGGCGCCGCCGGGTTCGCCCGGCAGCTCGACGAAGATGGTGAAGGCGACGTGGTCGAAACCGTTGGCCGGGTTCCAGCTGCGGGTGATGCGGCGCAGGCCGAGTTCCAGCCGCAGCGCGCCGCCGGCGCCCCAGGCGCGCACGCGGGTCAGGTCCAGTTGGCGGTTCTCGCCCCAGCTGGGATCGAGCGGGTAGCGCAGGCGGCCTTCGGCCAATGGACCGATGCCATGGTCGTCGCCCACCGGGTCGGGCACGTCGGCCAGCAGCTGCCAGCGGCGCTCGACCTGGAACAGTACTGGCGCCGAGGCCAGCCCGCTGGCTATGTCGAGCACCGCCGCGCGGTGCGCCAGCGCCGGGTCGACCATCGATGCCGTGTCGACGCGGACCTGGAAGCGCCCCTGGGCGTCAGCGGTCACCACCGGGCCGGCCTGCAGTGCGCCGTCCACCGCCAGTTGCAGCCGCGCGCCGGGCGTCGCGCGCCCGTCGAGCAGCAGGTCGCCCTCGACGCGCGCGGGCCCGGCCTGTGCGCCCGACGGGGGCAGCAAGATCGGCGCATCAGCGGCGGCCGCCTGGCCTGCGGCCGGTGAGGTGGTTTCCAGCGACCAGACCGCGGCGGCACCGGGCGCCAGTGACAGGGTCACCGTCCCGTCGGGCCGCGCTTGCGTGCGCGGGGCCTCGCCATCGGCCCATCTCGGCGTCAACGCCGTGCCTGGCGGCAGCGGCAGCGCTTCCACCAGCGCCGTGTGCGCCGCCGTGTTGAATGCCACCAGCATCGGCGGGCCGTCACCCGGAGCCGCGTCCATGCGCCAGACGATCGCGCCCGGCCCGGCGGCGTCGGCGTGCAGCACCGTGGGCACGCCGCGCGACAGGCTGCGGTGCGTGCGCCGCAGCGCGGCCAGCGCGGCGATGTGCCGGTACAGCGGTGCCTCTGCATCGAAGTGGTCGCGGCCGCCGGAACCCCAGCCACCGGCGAACATCGCGGCGCGCGGCTGCGTGAAACCCTGTTCGGTGCCCTGGTAGATCACCGGGATGCCGGGCAGCGTGAACATCGCCAGCAGCGCCTGGCGCAGCCCCTGCGGCGTGCCAGCGGCCAGGAAGCGGTCGACGTCGTGGTTGTCCACGAAGCTGGGCATGCGGTGCGGGCGTGCGTGCAGCGCCATGGTGCGCGTGATGCGCCAGCCCAGCTCCGCCGGCGGCCGGCCGCGCGCGAACACGTCGCCCAGTGCGCCGTAGAGCGGGAAGTTCAGCATGCCCGGCAGGACGGGCCGGCCGTCGGCGCCGGTCATGTAGGACTCGATGCGCCGCATCTGTGCGTCCTCGCCCGCGCGGTCGATGCCGAAGCCTTCGCCGAACACATGGAAGTCCTGCCGGCCGGTGGCGCGGGCCACGGCCAGGATGCCCGGCGCCGCCGGGTCGTCGGCGTGCAGGAAGTCGGTGAAGAAGTCCGGCGGCACGTAGAACGCGGTGTCCACCCGGAAGGCGTCGACACCGGCCTCGCGGATCCAGTGGCCGTAGCTGCGGCGCAGGGCCTGGCGCACGGCAGGGTTCTCCGTGTTCAGGTCGTCCAGCCGCGACATCTGGAAGTTCAGTTCCTGGTGGCGGTCGGTGTAGTCGGCCACCGGCGGGGTCCAGTGGTAGATGCCGGCGGCGCGGTCGGCAGCGCGCCGTGGGTCGTTCAGGTGGAAGGGGGGCTGCGTCGGCGCCGTCACCGGCCGCGACGCCGGGTTCACCTGCCAGCCGCCCGCGGCGGCTTCGGGTGAGGACAGGTCGGTGCCCAGGGCGATGTCGAAGAAGTTGCCGACATGGTTCACCACGATGTCCTGCACCAGCAGCATGTCGCGCGCGTGCAGGGCGCGCGACAGGGCCTGCAGATCGGCCAGCCGGCCCTGGTGCGGGTCCACCGTGATGAAGTCGCTGGCCCAGTAGCCGTGGTAGCCGGCATACGCACCGTCGAGCCACTGGTTGGCCACCCAGGGTGTGAGCCACAGGCCGGTGACACCCAGGCCCTGCAGGTAGCCCAGCCGCCGCTGCACGCCGGCGAGGTCGCCGCCGCTGTAGCGGTCATGGCGTGCCGGGTCGAACTCGCCTGCGCCCTGGTCGTCGTTGCGCGGGTCGCCGTTGTCGAAGCGGTCGGTGAGCACGAAGTACAGCACCTGGTCGCGCCAGTCCGGCGAGGGGCGGTGCAGCGGGCCATCAAGGGACGCTGCGGCCCCTGCGGACCACGGCAAGGCTGCCGCCATGGACACCGCAGCGGTGATGCGTCGAAGACGTGTCGAAGTCAGAAGCGATGGCATGACATGTAGTCCCACTACATTCTGGCGGTCCGAGTGCTTCGTGGACATCATCGGCCCTCAGGGAAAACGCCAAAAGGAGGCTCAAATGCGGCCCGGAACAGACAGAAACGCAACATCACCTAGGGTTTACCTAAGGCTGATGATGTAGCTAGTTTTGATACAAAGTCGTCCGAACTTCTCGCCGCGCTCCGGCTGCCAGGCCGCGGGCGCAGGCGCTTCCAAGACGACCAGGAGACTGTTGGTGAACACCCATCCTTCCCGGCGCGCGCGCGCCACCCGTTCCGTCGCCGGTCGTCCGGTGCTCACTGCGGTGGCCGGAGCGGCCATGCTGCTGGCCTCCGGTGCCGCGATGGCACAGCAGGTGGCCGAAACCCAGACCGTCACCGTGACCGGCATCCGTGCCGCCATCGAGTCGGCCATCAGCACCAAGAAGGACGCCGACACCATCGTCGAGGCGATCACCTCGGAAGACCTGGGCAAGCTGCCCGAGCCGTCGGTGGCCGACGCGATGGCGCGCCTGCCCGGCGTGGCGGCGCAGCGCAACAAGGGCAGCGGCAAGGCGCAGAGCATCAGCGTGCGCGGCATGTCCCCCGACTTCAACGGCGGCCTGCTCAACGGGCGTGAAGTGGCCTCGTCGGGCAACAGCCGCGGCGTCGACTTCGACCTCTACCCCGCTGAACTGCTCAACAGCGTGCTCGTCTACAAGACGCCGCACGCCGGCCTGATGGGCCAGGGCCTGTCGTCGACGATCGACCTGCGGACGATCCGCCCGCTGGACTCGCGCGAGCGCCAGGTCGCGCTGAACTACCGCGACCAGCGCACCGGCATCGACAACGGCGTGCCCAATGGCGAGGGCTCGGGCGACCGCATGTCGTTCTCCTACGTCGACCAGTTTATGAACCGCACGCTGGGCGTCGGCATCGGGGCCGTGAAGTTCACCGAGAAGGGTGCGGCGCAGCTGCGCGTGAACACCTGGGGCGGCTGGACGCCGACGCTGGACTACAACGGCGAGCAGGTCGGCGTGCCGGGCGGCTTCGGCCGCGACATCGAGTACTCCGACCAGGAGCGCGAAGGCCTGATGGGCGTGCTGCAGTGGCGCCCGAGCAAGAACTTCGAGACGGTGCTGGACGTGTTCCAGTCCAAGGGCCGTTCGGCGGCCTTCAAGAAGGGCATCGAAGGTTTCGTCGGCGGCAACTCCGATGGCCACAACTACCGCACCAGCCCGCCTACCCTGGTCAATGCCACGGTGGCCAACGGCATCGCCACCAGCGGCACGATCGACAACTTCAAGGGTGTGATCCGCAACCACAACGAGGGCGCCGACGACAAGGCCGACGCCTGGGGCCTGAACGCCAAGTGGAAGCTCGACACCTGGACGCTGACCGGCGACATCGCGCAGTCCAAGGTCACCAAGACCAGCGCCCGCTACGAGACCACCGCCGGCCTGCCGGGCAACGGCAACACGGCGCAGAGCCAGGGCTTCCCCGCCACGCCGGGGGCCACCGGCACCGTCAGCTGGACGGGCTTCGACGGCAGCAACCACGGCGACCTGAAGTTCACGTCGAGCACCGACTTCGCCGACCGCAGCGTGGTGCAGCTCACCGACGTGATGGGCTGGGGCGGTGGCCCGAACTCGCCGCAGGCCGGCTACGTGGCGTCGCCCAAGTTGTCGGACACCATCGACAACCTGCGCCTGAGCGCCCAGCACGACCTGTCCTGGGGGCCGGTCAGCCGCGTTTCGCTGGGCCTGAACCAGGTCAACCGCGAGAAGCGGTCGACGACGCAGGAGGGCTTCCTGGTCATCAACGGCGGAGCCGACGGCTTTGCCGGCGTGGCCGTGCCCGGCAGCAGCACGCTGGTGGTCGACGGCATCAACATCGCCACCTGGGACCCGCGCAACTCGCTGGGCAGCATCTACCAGCTGCGCCCCAACACCTACGGCACGGTGATCAACCGCAACTGGGGTGTCGACGAGGACGTCACCACCGGCTACGCGAAGGCCGACATGGACGGCGAGCTGTTCGGCTTCCCGTTCAGCGGCAACTTCGGCGCCCAGCTGGTGCGCACCAAGCAACGCTCCAGCGGCTTCGTCAACGACGCCGGGCAATGCGCCGGCACCACGCCCGACACCTGCACCAGCCAGAGCGGTGGCAAGACCTACAGCGATGTGCTGCCCAGCCTGAACCTGTCGCTGGAAGTCGCGCCCGACACCGTGGCCCGCCTGGGCCTGGGCAAGACGCTGTCGCGGCCGAAGATGAACGACATGCGCGCCAGCATCGACGCGCCGTCGATCGTCACGCCGACCGACCCGGGTGAGCAGTCGTACTTCGCGGCTGGCGGCGGCAACCCGGAACTCGAGCCGTTCCGAGCCACCGCGCTGGACATCTCGCTGGAGAAGTACTTCGGCGGCAACAAGGGTTATGTCTCGTTCGCCGGCTTCTACAAGGACATCCAGACCTATGTGCTGACCCTGCCCCAGGCCTTCGACTTCGCGCCGGTCCTGGCGCCGGGGGCGGCGGTGCCTGACCGCGGCACCGTGGGCATCCTGACGCGGCCGACCAACGGCAGCGGCGGCAGCATCCACGGCTTCGAACTGGCCGTGAACCTGCCGTTCTCGATGCTCACGCCGGTGCTCGACGGCTTCGGCCTGTTCGTGAACCACAGCGACACGAGCAGCTCGATCACGATCCGCCCGGGCCAGCTGTCTGGCCTGGACGTGGGCGGCGCCTTCAACATCCCGCTGCCAGGGCTGTCGCGCAAGGTCACGAACTTCAAGCTGTACTACGAGAAGCACGGCCTGCAGATAGCCGTCGCGTCGCGCACCCGCTCGGACTTCCTGGGTGAAATCACCGACTACAAGGACGACACCGCGGTCACCTTCATCCGTGGCGAGACCGTGGTCGACCTGCAGGTGGGCTACACCTTCCCGGACACCTCGTTCCTGAAGGGCCTGTCGCTGCTGTTCCAGGGCAACAACATGACCGACGCGCTGTTCCGCCAGTACCAGACGGACCGGAACAATCCGACCGACACCAAGCGCTACGGCAAGACCTACCTGTTCGGCGCGAACTACAAGTTCTGACGCCGGCGGGCGCGAGCCCGCTTCACGCGCGCCACCCCGCCGGCCTCCGGGCTGCCGGGGTGGTGTCACTTCAGGCCCGCGCTGCTACAACCCGCATGTCCTGCCTCTTGCCACCAAAGCCATGAACCCGAACACCCAGGCCCCGTTGCAACGTGTCGTGATCGCTGGCGGCGGCACAGCCGGCTGGATGACGGCCGCGGCGCTGTCCAAGGTGCTGCGCGGCCGCATCGCGGTGACGCTGGTGGAAAGCGAGGAGATCGGCACCGTCGGCGTCGGCGAGGCCACGATCCCGATGATCCAGCTCTTCAACCGGGTGCTGGAGATCGACGAGGACGAGTTCATCCGCGAGACGCGCGGCAGCTTCAAGCTGGGCATCGAGTTCGTGAACTGGGGGCGGCTGGGTGCGCGCTACATGCACGCCTTCGGCCGCTTCGGGCAGGACCTCTGGACGGTGCCGTTCTACCAGTACTGGCTGAAGCAGCACCTGGCCGGCGACGCACCGCCGCTGGGCGACTTCGCGATCACGCACCGCGCGGCCTACCGGAACCGGTTCATGCGGCCGCCGGGCGACGTGCAGAACTCGCCGCTGAACGACATCGCCTACGCCTACCACTTCGATGCCGGGCTCTATGCGGCCTACCTGCGCCGGCAGGCCGAGGCGCGCGGCGTGGTGCGCGAGGAAGGCCGCATCGCCGAAGTGGCGGTCGACCCTGGTCGGGGGCACGTGACGGCGCTGACGCTCACCGACGGCCGGCGCATCGAAGGCGACCTGTTCATCGACTGCACCGGCTTTCGTGCCCTGCTCATCGAACAGACGCTCAAGGCCGGATGGGAGGACTGGACGCACTGGCTGCCGTGCGACCGCGCGATCGCCGTGCCCTGCAGTTCGGCCTCGCCCTTCACCCCGTACACGCGCAGCACGGCCCACCGGGCGGGCTGGCAGTGGCGCATCCCGCTGCAGCACCGCACCGGCAACGGCCATGTGTTCTGCAGCGCCCACGTCAGCGAGGACGAGGCCACCGCCGTGCTGCTGGCCAACCTGGACGGCGAAGCGCTGGCCGAGCCGCGCACGCTGCGCTTTGCCACTGGCATGCGCCGGCACTGCTGGCAGGGCAACGTGGTGGCCATCGGCCTGTCCAGCGGCTTCCTCGAGCCGCTGGAGTCCACCAGCATCCACCTGATCCAGACGGCCATCGCCCGCCTGATCGACTTCTTCCCGGCGCAGCGCTTCAGTGCCGTCGACATCGACGAATACAACCGGTTGTCGCGCTTCGAGTACGAGCGCATCCGCGACTTCATCATCCTGCACTACCACCTCAACGAGCGCACCGATTCGCCGTTCTGGACGGCCTGCCGCGAGATGGCGGTGCCGGAAACGCTGCAGGCCAAGCTGATGCTCTTCCGCACGCACGGCCGCATCCTGCGCGAGAACAACGAGCTGTTCTCCGAGGTGGCCTGGCTGCAGGTGATGCTGGGGCAGGGCCTGGTGCCCGAGGGCTACCACCCGCTGGTCGACAGCCTGGACGGCGCCGAGGTGGCGCGCTACCTGCAGGAGGTGCACGCGCTGATCGGGCGTTGTGCCGAGGCCATGCCCGACCATGCGCAGTTCATCGGCCAGCACTGCCGCGCGCCGGCGAACTGAACCGCGGCGGCGCCTGCTGCTGGGCGCGACGGCCGCTGCGCTGGCCATGCCCCGCGCGTTGCGCGCCGCGCCTGCCCCGCTGGTCTGCTGGTTCACGGTGGAAGGTGCCAAGGCCATGCGTGCCGTCGGCGAACGCTTCACCGCCGACACCGGCGTGCCGGTGGTGGTGGAGACGCCCGACGAGGGACCTGCCAAGTTCCAGCAGGCCGCCGGTGCCGGCAAGGGCCCGGACATCTACGTCTACGCGCACGACCGCATCGGCGAGTGGATCGCTGCTGGTCTGCTGC
This sequence comes from Rubrivivax albus, assembly GCF_004016515.1. Taxonomy (GTDB): domain Bacteria; phylum Pseudomonadota; class Gammaproteobacteria; order Burkholderiales; family Burkholderiaceae_C; genus Rubrivivax; species Rubrivivax albus. The sequence continues at coordinate 270,309 of NZ_SACT01000003.1, read as the reverse complement.
ATGCGGTGGATCCTTCCCCCGACTTGTGGGCCGACATCGACCCGCTGGCCTGGCGCGGCTTCACGCTGCGCGGCCGCACCTGGGGCTACCCGTACGCCATCGAGGCGATCACGCTGATCCACAACCTGGCCCTGGTGCCCGAGCCGCCGCGCGACTGGGCATCGCTGATCGCGCTCGACGACCGCCTGGCTCGCGACGGCCGCCGCGCCGTGCTCTGGGATTACACCAACGGCTACTTCAGCTGGCCGCTGCTGGCGGCCCACGGCGGCTACGCCTTCCGCCAGCGTGCCGACGGCGGCTGGGACCCGAGCGACACCGGCGTCGCCAACGCCGGGGCGCTGCAGGGCGCTCGACTGCTGGACCGGCTGATCCGCGAGGGCCGCATGCCTACCGGCAGCGGCTACGCCGACATGGAGGCCGCCATGGCCCAGGGCCGCGTGGCGATGGTCATCAACGGGCCCTGGGCCTGGGTGAACCTCCGGCGCGTGGGCATGGACTTCGGCATCGCGCGCATCCCGGCGCTGGCGGGCCGGCCGGCTGCACCCTTCGTCGGCATCAAGGGGCTGATGATCAACCGCGCCACGCGCCAGCGCGAGCTGGCGGTGGAGTTCATCGAGCACTACCTGCTGCAGCCCGAAGGCCTGCGCGCCATCGACCGCGCCGAGCCCATCGGCGCCGCCGCCAGCCGCCGCTTCTTTGCGCAGCAGACCGTGGACCCGCGCATCGCCGGCATCATGGATTGCGCACGCGACGGCGTGCCCACGCCCAGCGTGCCCGAGATGGGCCGGTTCTGGGCGGCACTGAAGACGGCGCTGACCAACCTCACCGAAGGCCGGCAGGACCCGGCCGCGGCACTGCAGGCGGCGGCGCGCCGCATCCGGGGCGAATGACCATGGCCCGGCGATGGCGATCGACGGCCTTGGCGGCCGCGTGCGTGGCGATCATCCTGGCTGCCGTGGTGCAGGTGCACGCCGTGGGGCAGACGCTGCTGGCGGTGCTGCTGCTGGTCTGCGGCGGCCTGGCGGTGTGGGCCTACACCAGCCCGCGCACCCATGCGCTGCGCTACCTGCTGCCGGGCATCGGCGCGGCCGTGGTGTTCGTGATCTTCCCGATGCTCTACACCGTGGGCATAGGCTTCACCAACTACAGCGCCAGCAACCTGCTGGAGTTCGAGCGCGCGCGCGAGGTGCTGCGCGAATCGTCCACGCTGGCCCCTGGCAGCCTGCGAAGCTTCGCGCTCGAGGGTGGGCCCGATGGCGTGCGGGTGCACCTGGACGGCGGCCTGGCCACGCCACCGCTGGCCCTGCGCGATGCACCGCTGACGGCGGCGCTGACACCTGCCGACCCGCCGGCGACCACGCTGTCCATGGCCGAACGTGTGGCCCTGCTGCCGGCGCTGCGCCAGCTGACGCTGCAACCACCGTCGGGCCCGCCACTGCGCCTGGCCAGTCTGCGCAGCTTCGGCCACGTCCAGCCGCTGTACGAGGAGGCCACCGACGGTGCGTTGACCGACCGCATCACCGGCATCGCCTACCGCCCCGACGACGCCACCGGCTTCTACACCAGTGCCGACGGTGACCGCCTGCAGCCCGGCTACCGCGTCGCCGTGGGCTTCTCGCACTACGCCACCGTGTTCAGCGAAGGCCGCTTCCGCGAACCCTTCCTGGGCGTGCTGGTGTGGACGGTGGTCTTCTCCGCCGCCACCGTGGTGATCGCCGGCGCGCTGGGTCTGCTGCTGGCCGTGCTGCTGAACTGGGAGGCGCTGCCGTTCCGTGGCGCCTACCGGCTGGTGCTGTTCCTGCCCTACGCGGTGCCGGGCTTCATCAGCATCCTGGTCTTCAAGGGCCTGTTCAACCAGAACCTGGGCGAGATCAACTTCATCCTCGACGGCCTGTTCGGCATCCGCCCGGCCTGGTTAAGCGACCCCACGCTGGCGCGCACGATGCTGCTGATCGTCAACGTCTGGCTGGGCTTCCCGTACATCATGGTGCTGTGCTCGGGGCTGATCAAGTCGATCCCGGCCGACCTGTACGAGGCCTCGGCCGTCTCCGGCGCCGGACCCTGGGTGAACTTCAGCCGCATCACCGCGCCGCTGATCGTCAAGCCGCTGACGCCGCTGCTGATCGCGGCCTTCGCCTTCAACTTCAACAACTTCGTGCTCGTGAGCCTGCTCACCGGCGGGCGTCCCGACCGCCTGGACACCACGCTGCCTGCGGGCACCACCGACATCCTGGTGTCGTACACCTGGCGCATCGCGTTCCAGGATTCGGGCCAGCAGTTCGGGCTGGCTGCCGCCATCTCCACCGTGATCTTCCTGATCGTCGCGGCGATCACGCTGCTTCAGATGCGCTTCACGCGGGTGGCTGACGAGGCGGCGCGGCGCTGAGCGGCGTCGACCTTGACCGGTCGACCGCGCACAATGGCCAGGGCCGGCGGCGCAGGCTGCCGCCGGCCCCACTTCATCCAGGCCCATCACATGACTGCCCTGCACGCCCTGTCCACGCACGAACTGCTGACCCGCTACGAGGCGGGCAGCCTCTCGCCGGTGGAGGTGGCGCAGGACCTGATCGACCACGTCCAGCGCTGGGAGCCGGTACTGCACGCGCTGTGGGCCTTCGAACCCGAGCAGGTGCTGGCGCAGGCCCGCGCCGCCGAGGCACGCTGGCGCGCCGGCAACGCGCGGGCGCTGGAAGGCGTGCCGTGCACGATCAAGGAGAACATCGCCACCGCCGGCCTGCCGGTGCCGCTGGGCACCGCGGCCACCGTGCTGGCCCCGGCGCCGGCGGATGCCCCGCCCGCCGCACGCCTGAAGGAGGCCGGCGCGGTGCTGCTGGCCAAGACCACGATGCCCGACTGGGGCATGCTGTCGTCGGGCCTGTCGAGCTTCCATGCGCTGGCCCGCAACCCCTGGGACCCGGCCACCAACCCCGGCGGCAGCAGCGCCGGCGCCGGCGCCGCGGCGGGGGCCGGCTACGGGCCGCTGCACGTGGGCACGGACATCGGCGGCTCCATCCGCCTGCCCGCGGCCTGGTGCGGCGTCGTTGGCCTGAAGCCCAGCCTCGGCCGCGTGCCCATCCACCCGCCCTATGCCGGCCGCGTGGCCGGGCCGATGACACGCACGGTGGACGACGCCGCCCGCATGATGGCCGTGCTGTCGCAACCCGATGTGCGCGACAGCATGAGCCTGCCCTTCCAGGCGCTGGACTGGATGGCCCCCGCGCGCGACGCCAGGGGCCTGCGCATCGGCCTGTGGCTTGACGCCGGCTGGGGCCTGCCCGTCGAGCCGGAGATCCTGGCCGCGGTCCAGGCCGCAGCGCGACGGTTCGAGGCCGCCGGCGCCGTCGTCGAACCCGTGGCGCCCTTCACCACACGCACCATGGGCGACGGCATGGACGCCTTCTGGCGCATGCGCTCTTGGCTGGATTTCCAGGCCCTGCCGCCCGAACGCCAGCAGCAGGTGCTGCCCTACATCCGCACCTGGATCGCCAAGGGCGCCGAACTCGGCGCCGCCGACGTCTTCCACGGCTACAGCCAGATGGGCGCCTTCCGTGATGCCGCGGTGGCGGCCACCGCACCGTACGACGTGCTGATCTCGCCGGTGGCGCCGGTCTCGCGCTTCCCGGCCGAGTGGGCAGGCCCCACCAACGACCCGGCCACGGCGATGGACCACATCGCCTTCACCGTGCCCTTCAACATGAGCGAGCAGCCGGCCATCAGCGTGCCCTGCGCGATGTCGTCGGCTGGCGCACCGATCGGCCTGCAGATCGTCGGTCACCGGCACGACGATGTCGGTGTGCTGCGCGTGGCGCGTCTGTGGGAGCAGTTGTGCGACCCGCTGCCCCCGCCGCCACCGTTACGAACCTGAAGCCAGCCTGAAGCGCACGCGCTGTGCTGCAGAGGGTCGGCACGGCACAATCCCGGGTTTGCCCGAAGCCGGACCTGCCGTGATCTCCGTCGTCGTCCCCGTCCACAACGAATCGCCCAACGTGCCGCCGCTGGTGGCCGAGATCGAGGCGGCGCTGGCGCCCTGCGTCGATGAACTCGGCGCCTACGAGGCCGTCTTCGTCGACGACCGCAGCAGCGACGACACACTGGCCGTGCTGCAGGACCTGGCCCGCACGCGCCCCTGGCTGACGGTGATGGCCCACCGCAACAACTGCGGCCAGAGCGCTGCGCTGCTCACGGGTGTGCGCGCCGCCAAGGGGCCGCTGATCGCCACGCTGGACGGCGACGGGCAGAACGCCCCGGCCGACATCCCGGCACTCGCGCGGCGCTGGCGCGAACTGCAGGGCTCGGGCACGGGCCCGGTGCTGATCGCCGGCTGGCGCAACAAGCGGCAGGACACGGCGCTGCGCAAGCTCAGCTCGCGCATCGCCAACGGCGTGCGCTCGTCGCTGCTGGGCGACGCCACGCCCGACACCGGCTGCGGGCTCAAGGTCTTCGCGCGCGACGACTTCCTGGCCCTGCCCTGGTTCGACCACGTGCACCGCTTCATGCCCGCGCTGTTCCGCCGTGCCGGCGGGCGCACGGAATCGGTGCCGGTGACGCACCGGCACCGCACGATGGGCAAGTCGCACTACGGCGTGCACAACCGCCTGTGGGTGGGCCTGGTGGACCTGTGCGGCGTGATGTGGCTGCAGCGCCGCGCCAAGGTGCCGGTGGCCGAGCGCGTCAGCGGCTGAGGAACAGAGCATGAACTTCGACATCGACGGCGGCTGGCTGGCCGTGGGCTTCCTGGGGCAGGCGCTGTTCTCGGCACGCTTCATCGTGCAGTGGCTCAGCAGCGAGAAGCTCAAGAAGAGCGTGATCCCCAAGGCCTTCTGGTACTTCAGCGTCGCCGGCGGCGCCACGTTGCTGGCCTACGCCATCCATCGCCAGGACCCGGTGTTCATCGTCGGCCAGGCCGCGGGCCTGTTCATCTACGCGCGCAACCTGCAGTTCCTGTGGCGCGAGCGCCAGACCCCGACGCCCGGCGAGTGAGCCCGGCGTGAACACCACCGCGGCCGACCGTCGCGCGCTGGCCTGGCTGCTGCTGGCCGCGCTGCTGGTGCTGGGCGCCGGCATCGGCCTGCGCGACCCCTGGCCGTCGGACGAGCCGCGCTTCGCGCTCGTGGCCAAGACCATGGTCGAAAGCGGCGACTGGCTGTTCCCGCGCCGTGGCAGCGAGCTCTACCCCGACAAGCCGCCGATGCTGATGTGGCTGCAGGCGGCCAGCTACCTGATCGTGCGCGAGTGGCGCGTGGCCTTCCTGTTGCCCTCGCTGCTGGCCGGCCTGGGCACGCTGGTGCTGGTGTGGGACCTGGCCCGACGCCTGTGGAGCCCGCGCGCCGGCCTGCTGGCGGCCATCGGCGTGCTGTCGGCGCTGATGTTCGGCTTCCAGTTCAAGCGCGCCCAGATCGACCCGCTGATCACCTTCGAGATCACCCTGGCCTGCTACGCCCTGGCGCGCCACCTGCTGCTCGGTCCGGCCTGGCGCTGGTACTGGGCCGGCTGCTTCGTCGCCGGCCTGGGCGTGATCACCAAGGGCGTGGGCGTGATCGCGCTGCTGATGCTGCTGCCCTATGTGCTGGCCCGCCGTGCCGGTTGGCCGGGGCTGGCGCGCAAGCAGGGCGACGGCTGGCGCTGGGCGCTGGGTGCGCCGGCGTTCCTGGGCGCCATCGCGCTGTGGCTGGTGCCCATGGCCAGCGTGGCCCTGACGCGCGGGCAGCCGGAATACCTGGACTACATGCGCAACATCCTGTTCGACCAGACGGCACGGCGCTATGCCGGGCAGGTGGGCGGGCACTACGGCAAGGGCTGGTGGTACTTCGGCCCGGTGCTGCTGCTGCATTTCTTCCCGCTGTCGCTGGCCTATGTGGCCGGCGTGCGCGACTGGGCCGCCGGCTGGCGAGAGCGCGATGGCCGGCTGGCAGTGCTGGTGGGCTGGTGCGCGCTGGTGCTGCTGTTCTTCACGCTGGCCGCCGGCAAGCGTGAGGTCTACGTGATGCCGATGCTGCCGATGCTGGCGGTGGCGCTGGCGCCCACGCTGCTGCGCCTGGAGCACGCCGCCTGGCTGCACCGCACGGCGCTGGCGCTGGCGGTGGGTTTCGGGGCCGTGCTGCTGGGCTTGTCAGCCTGGGCGCTGTCGGGCCGCTGGGCACGGCTGCAGGCCACGATGCTGGAGCGCGGCCTGCACGCCGACGAACTGCGCCCCATCTTCATCTGGGTGCTGGTGGCCGGTGCGGCCTTCCTCGTCGCGGCGGCGGTGTTCCGCGCCAGGCGCGGGGTGCCGGCGCTGCTGGCCGGCCTGGGCGCCTTCTGGGTGGTCTGGGGCGTGGGCGTGGCGCCGCTGGCCAATCCCAGCGTCACCTCGGCCGAGGTGATGCAGGCGGCCGACCGCATCGCCGGCCCCGATGGCGAGATCGTCATGGTGGCCTGGAAGGAGCAGAACCTGCTGATGGCACCGCGGCCGATGCACGACTTCGGCTTCCGCAACGAGCCGGCCGAGCAGTTCGAACGCGCGGTGGCCTGGCTGCGCGAGGCGCCGGAGCGGCGCTGGATCTTCGCCCGCCACGTGGCGGTGCAGGCCTGCGTGGACCGCGACCGCGTGACGCTGGCCGGCCACGCCAACCGCTGGCAGTGGTGGATGTTCCAGCTCGACGCCGTCAGGCCGGGCTGTCGGCTGCCGCTGCGCCGGCCGGCCGAGGCCGCGGCCGACGACGAAGGCGACTGAGCGCATCCACCCCGGCCGACAGTGCCCAGCAGACCCAGGCCGACCAGGCCACGTGGCTCACGTAGTGCGCGCCACGCAGCACCTGCGCAGCGCCGAAAAGCGCCCCGAATGCCAGCACGGCCCGGAGCCAGCGCCGGGCCACGGCTGGCCGCACGTCGCGCCACGCAAAGTACAGCGCCAGGAAGCAGAACGCGGCCACGGCGTGGCCCGACGGGAAGCAGTGCCCCGGGCCACCGTCGAGCACACCCCAGGACCAGTGCGACACCCACTGCGCCGAGCCGCCGAACTCGGCCAGATCCCAGGGGCAGCTGGTGGCGCTGGCGCGCTTGAACGCCGGCACGGCCACGAGGTTCAGCAGCACGACGCCGAGCGTGCCCCAGCGGGCGCGTGCGCCCAGCGGATCACCGGATGGGCAGCGCCAGGCGCGCCAGACCAGGCCGGCCAGCAGCACGCCGGCGGCCCAGCGCCCGCCATCGTGCAGCAGGTGGCGCGTGAGCCAGGCGTCCCGCCAGGGGAAGCCGGCGTCGCCACCCACGGCACGGGACACCCAAAGGTCGGCGCCGCTGGCGTCCCAGCACAGCAGCAGCAGCGCCGCGAGCAGCGTGACGGCGAGGTCCCGCCCCCACGCCGGTGGCCGGGGTCCCGGCACGGCCATCGAGACCGTCACGGCCGTGCCGGCGCCTGCTCGCCCGCGGCCTGAGTGCCGGCGGCCCCCGGGGCGCGGCAGCCGGCCGTCAGGTCCCAGTCGGTCTCCAGCGTCGAGGTGCGCACGTCCAGCAGGCCCAGCACGGTGTGGAAGAGGTGGTCGTGCGCCGCCGGCTCGGTGGCGCGCTGACGCAGGCAGGCCAGGTCCAGCCCGGTGCGGCGCACCATGCCGTCGGACCACCACATCACCATGGGCACCTGCGTCTGCTCGTCCGGCGCGATCGCGTAGGGCATGCCGTGCAGGTAGAGGTTCTTCTCGCCCAGCGACTCACCGTGGTCCGACACGAAGAGCATGCTGCTGTCCACCTGCGCCGCATGGGCCTGCAGTGTGGCCACCAGGCTGCCCAGCACGTGGTCGGTGTAGAGCAGCGCGTTGTCGTAGGCGTTGGCGATCTGCTCGGTGCTGCAGTTGCGCAGGTCGTCGTCGTTGCAGGTCGGCTGGAAGCGCGCGAAGGCCGGCGGGTAGCGGCGGAAGTACGACGGCCCGTGGTTGCCCAGCATGTGCAGCACCCACACGTGGGTGCCGCCCTGGCCGGCGATGCGCGCCAGCCGCTCGTCCAGGCCGGACAACAGGCCTTCGTCCAGGCAGCGGCCGCCCTCGCAGAGTCCCGGCGGGTTGAGGCCGGCCACGGTGTCCTGCGGCAGGCCGTCGCACACGCCCTTGCAGCCGGACTGGTTGTCGCGCCAGTGCACGTCCACCCCGGCATGGGCCAGCACGTGCAGCAGTGACTCGCCGCCGCGGATGCGGCCCTCGTCGTAGTCGCGCCGGCCCACCGGCGCGAACATGCAGGGCAGCGAGGTTTCGGTGTTGGTGCCGCAGCTGCTGACCTGCGCAAAGTTCAGCACCGGCAGCCGCGCCAGTTCCGGGGTCGTCTGGCGGGCGTAGCCGGACAACCCCCAGTTCGCGGCCCGCGCGGTCTCGCCCACCACCATCACCAGCACGCGGGGACGCGGGTTGCCGTCGCGCACCAGCACGGCATCGGTGCCCAGCGGCTGCCGCGGCTGGGCCGCACCGCGGGCGTCGCGCGCCAGCACGGCACCGGTGGACCACACCAGGTTGGCCGGCGTGACCAGGTAGCGCATCTCCCTGTGGTTGCGCATCAGCGAGGCGAGCGGCTGGAACATGGCTGCCAGCACCGCGACCACCCCACCGACGGCCAGGGCCACCGCCACGCCGCGCCGCAGGGCCGCCCGGCCCCAGGGACGCGGCTCGATGCGTACGCGCCACAGCAGCGCCAGCGGCAGCCCGGCATACAGCGCCATGTGGGCCAGCAGGCCCCAGGACCACAGCTCGCGCGCCTCGGCCACGTCGGTGCGCAGCACGTTGCGCAGCATGGTCGGGTCCATGTAGACCCCGTAGGCCTGCATGAACCAGGCCGCCGCCGCCGATGCCACCAGCAGCACGGCCACCAGCGGCTTGACGGTCCAGCGGTTGGCCACCAGGGACAGCAGCAGGAAGTGCACGCCGAAGACGAGCGCGGCCAGGCCGGTGCCGAAGGCCCAGGTGGACGGCGCCGACAGGGTGCGACCCTGCAGCGCCGCGCTGAAGAACAGCGGATTGGCCGACAGCAGCCAGAACAGGCTGGACATCGCCACCACCTGCTCCACGGTGGCGCTGAAACGGAAGGGCGCTGCACGGCGCGTGGGAATGCGTTCGCTCACCCATGCATTGCAGGCCACCGCGCTGAAGCACCCCTGAAGGCGGCTGAAGCCGGGCTGAAGCCACGTGGCCGCCCGGAGTGCTACCGTCATGCCCGCGATGCGACTGCTGCTGATCGAGGACGACGACATCCTGGGCGAGGGCCTGGCGGACTACCTGCGCGCCGAGGGGCACGTGGTGGACTGGTGCCGTGACCTCGCCGCTGTCGACGCGCGCCGTGGCGAGCCCTTCGACGCGCTGCTGGTGGACTGGCAGCTGCCCGACGGTTCCGGCCTGCAGTGGCTGCGCCACCGCCGGGCCCGCGGCGACACCACGCCGGCGCTGATGCTGACCGCCCGCGACCGGCTCAGCGAGCGCATCGAAGGCCTCGACAGCGGTGCCGACGACTACCTGGTCAAGCCCTTCGCCCCGGAGGAGCTGTCGGCCCGTCTGCGCGCCGTCAGCCGCCGGCTGGCCGGTGCCGCCGGCGCCCGTCAGCGCTTCGGCGACGTCGAGGTCGACGTCGGTGCCAAGGTGGTGTGGCTGCATGGCGTGCGCACCGAGCTCACGGCCCGCGAGTGGGCGGTGCTGGAGGCGCTGGTGCTGCGCGCCGGGCGCATCGTGCCCAAGACCGATCTCGAGCGCCTGGTGCTCGGCTTCGAGGCCGAGCTGGCCAGCAATGCGCTGGAGGTGCACGTCTCGGCGCTGCGCCGCAAGCTCGGCCGCACGCTGATCGAAACGGTGCGCGGGCTGGGCTACCGGATCGCCGGGTGACGCCGCCGCTGCCCTCGATCGCACGGCGGCTTGCGTGGACGCTGCTGGCCGCGGCGCTGGCGTCCAGCCTGGCCGTGGCCGCAGCCGTGTGGCTGGCGGTGCGGCACGAGGTCGATGAACTGCTGGACGACACGCTGCAGGGGGCGGCCGAGGCGATGCGGCCTCACCTGGCCCACGAGCCTGGCAATCTGCACGCCGGCATCGGGGCGCCGGAACGTGCCAGCGACCGCTATGCGTGGCAGGTGGTCGAGTACGGTGCCGACGCCATGCCCAAGGTGCTGCAGCGCTCGTCGCGGGCGCCGGTGGCGCCGTTGAGCGCGGCCCCCTGCGCCGGCTTTGCCGACCGTGCCGGCTGGCGCGTGTTCGGCACCGCGGTGGGTGTAGACGGGCGCATGCTGTACGTGGCGCAGTCGCGCGAGGAGCAGGTGGAGGCCACGCTCGAAGTGGTGCTCAACGCCGCGCTGGCCACGCTGGCGATCGCACTGCTGTCCCACCTGTGGCTGCGCCTGCGCGTGGCCGGCGAACTGGCCCCGCTGCAACGTCTGGGTGAACGCCTGCGCGGCCACGACCTGCTGGCCCCGGGCGCCACCCTGGGCACGGCGGAGCGGGCCGAGCTGCAGCCGATGCACCAGGCCATCGACCAGCTGGCGCTGCAGCTCGGCCAGCGGCTGGCGCAGGAGCGCGCGTTCAGCGCCCACGCGGCCCATGCGCTGCGCACCCCGCTGGCCGGCATCGACGCCCAGCTGGCCGTGGCGCTGCGCGAGGCCCCGGACGCGCTGCAGCCGCGCTTGCAACGCGTGCGGTCGGCCGCCGGCCGGCTGCAACGCGTGGTGGCGGCGCTGCTGGCGCTGTTCCGCAGCGGCGTGGAGCTGCAGCGCGCGCCGCTGCGCCTGGACGCGCTGCTGGCCCGGCTGCCGGTGGATGGGCTGACGGTCACGGTGGCCCCGGGCGTCGAGACCGACGCCGACGCGGATCTGCTGGCCGCCGCATTGATGAACCTGCTGGACAACGCGTTGCGCCACGGCGCGCACCAGGTGTGGGTGCGTCTGCCGGCGCCGGGCGTCGTCGAGGTGGCCGATGACGGGCCCGGGCTCGACGCCGAGCGGCTGGCGGCGCTGCGCGCGCGCATCGCGTCGGGCGACGCGGGTGGTGCCTCGGGCCTGGGCCTCGTGCTGGCCCACCTGGTGGCGCGTGCGCACGGTGGCCGCCTCGAACTGCCCGACAGCGCGCAGGGCTTCGTCGCCCGGCTGCACCTGACCGCCGAGACCTCGTCGACATGAACGACTCCGCCTTCAAGAGCCGCGGCGGCCTGCGCCGCATCGCCAACGCCGCGCGCTACTCCTGGGCCGGGCTGCGCGCCGCCGTGCGCCACGAGGCGGCCTTCCGGCAGGAGCTGGCGCTGGGCCTGCCGATGATCGTGGTGGCGCTGTTCGCCGCGCCCTCGCGCTGGGCGGCGCTGGCGATGATCGCCAGCGTGCTGTTCGTCTGGATCGTCGAACTGCTGAACTCCGCGGTGGAGGCGCTGGCCGATGCGCTGAGCGTGGAACATCACCCGCTGCTCGGCCGCGCGAAGGACCTGGGCAGTGCGGCGGTGATGCTCAGCCTGCTGCTGGCCGTGGCCACGTGGACGGTGGCGCTGTGGCCCGCCTGACCTGAAGCCGGGCTGAAGTACAGTCCGCCCCATGGGGCAACCGGACCGGCGAGGCCTGCCAACCGGCAGTGGTTCGGCCGCAGCGCGCGACGCCGTCGACACCGCGCTGTGGCGGATGATGTCGTTCTACGACGTGCCGCTGGCCGACCTGGACGCTGCCCGCGCCGCCGACGACGGCTGGTGCCTGCCGCACCTGATGCACGCCGGCTTCCTGCTCAGCCTCACCGAACCGGCCCTGGTGCCCGAGGCCGCCGCGCAGTTGCAGGCGGCCGAGGATCGGTTGCGCCCCGACACCCCGGAGCGCGAGCGTGCCCACCACGCGGCGCTGCAGCAGGTGCTGGAAGGGCGCTGGGCCCAGGCCGGCCGGCTCTGGGATCAGCTGCTGCAGGAACACCCCCGCGACGCGCTGGCGCTGCAGTGGGCCCACCTGTGGGACTTCTACCGCGGCGACGCCTCGCAGCTGCGCGCGCGCCCGGCCCGCGTGCTGCCCGAATGGGAGGCCGGCGACCCGCTGTACCCCTGCGTGCTCGGCCTCTACGCCTTCGGCCTGGAGGAGAACCACGAGTACGCCGCCGCCGAGGACATCGGCCGCCAGGCCTTGGCCGCCGACCCGCGCGTGCCCTGGGCCGTGCACGCCGTGGCCCACGTGATGGAGATGCAGGGCCGCTTCGACGACGGCTCCGCGTGGCTGCGCCAGCAGCAGGGCCAGTGGGCGGAGGGCAACGGCTTCGCGGTGCACCTGTGGTGGCACAAGGCGCTGTTCCGGCTCGAGGCCATGGACCTGGCCGGCGTGCTGCGCCTGGTGGACAAGCACCTCAGCGGTGACGCGCTGCAGGTCACGCTCAACCGCGTGGACGCGGCCGCCATGCTCTGGCGGCTGCACCTGCACGGCACCGACGTGGCCGAGCGCTGCGCCCAGCTGGCCGCTGGCTGGGACCTGGACCCGGCGCACGCCGGTCACTACGCCTTCAACGACCTGCACGCGGTGCTGGCGCTGCTGGCGGCCGACGACGTGGCGCGTGCCGAACACTGGGTGGCGCGCTGCGCCCAGCGTGCGCTGGCCGCCGACGACGTGCGGCGCGACAACCACGCGATGGCGCGCGAGGTCGGCCTGCCGCTGATGCGCGGCATGCTGGCCCTGGCCCGCGGCGACGCCGACGGTGCGGTGGACGCGCTCTACCCCGCGCGCCAGCAGGCGCAGCGTTTCGGCGGCAGCCATGCGCAGCGCGACCTCATCGACCAGACCCTGCTCGCTGCGGCTGCCCGCGGCCAGCGCCGCGCGCTTGGCCGAGCGCTGCTCAACGAACGCCGCATGGCCAAGCCGGCCACGCCGCTCACGCGGCACTGGATCGAGCAGCTGGGCGATGGCGAGATGGCGCGCGCATGAGCCCGCCGGTTCTTCCGTGAACGCCGAAGACAAGCGCGCTCAGCGCCTGCAGCTGCTGGACGACCACATCGGCCAGGCGCTGCGGGCCAGCGAGGCCACCGGCGAACTGCGTGCCGCGCCCAGCTGGGGCAAGCCGCTGGCGGTGGCCGACGGCTGGGACGAGACGCCGGTCGAACTGCGCCAGCCCTACAAGATCCTGAAGGACGCCGGCGTGGTGCCGCCGGAGGTGGAGGTGATGCGCGAGATCACGGCACTCGAACGCGAGCTGGCCGCGACCACGGACGCCGCCATGCAGCGCGCGCTGATGCAGCGCATCGCCGAGAAGCGCCAGCACCTGGCGCTGCGGCTGGAGAAGCTCAGGCACTCCGGCAGCCTGTAGGCCTCATGTGCGTGGCACCGGCCCCGTAGAATCGGGCGCACTCGTCATCGGGGAGTAGCCGCCCTGCCGCCGCAGGGGCCCGCGTCAACAGACTTGGCCTGGATCATCCGGGCCATGGCGCCGGCAGCCGCACAGGCCTGGCCAGACCGCTGACCGCACCGCCGCGCCTCGGGCCCGCGGGGGTGTGGTCATCGGTTGCCTCGGCCCCGGAATCCGTTCCCCGCATGGAAGCCTTCCTCGTCTCCACCGGCATCGTCGCCCTCGGCGAAATGGGCGACAAGACGCAGCTGCTGGCGCTGTTGCTGGCCGCCCGCTTTCGCCGGCCCTGGCCCATCGTCGCCGGCATCCTGGTGGCCACGCTGGCCAACCATGCCGCCGCGGGCCTGGTGGGCGGCTGGATCGCCGCCTGGCTGGGGCCGGACCTGCTGCGCTGGGTGGTCGGCGGTGGCTTCGTCGCGATGGCGGCGTGGATGCTGATCCCCGACAAGGTCGACGACGACGCCACCCCGGACCGCCTGCGCTTCGGTGTCTTCGGCACCACGGTGGTGGCCTTTTTCCTGGCCGAGATGGGCGACAAGACGCAGATCGCCACCGTGGCGCTGGCGGCGCGCTTCAGCGACCTGTGGGCGGTGGTGGCCGGCACCACGCTGGGCATGATGCTGGCCAACGTGCCGGCGGTGTTCCTGGGCGACCGCGTGGCGCGTGCGGTGCCGATGCGCCTGGTGCATGGCGTCAGCGCGCTGATCTTCGCCGTGCTGGGTGCGCTGACGCTGCTGAACGTCGGTCAGCTGTTCTGACGCGGCGTGACCCGCACGCGCAGGCCGCCGAGTGCCGGCGACGTGTCGACGTCGACGAGCAGTCGCTCGCGTTCGGCGATGCGCCGCACGATGGACCAGCCCAGGCCGCTGCCCGCCGCACCACTGGCCGCGGCAGTGTCGGCACGGTAGAAGCGCTGGCCCAGATGTACGCGCGCGTCTGCGTCCAGGCCCGGCCCGCCGTCTTCCACCGTCAGCGTGCCGCCGGCAGCCACGGAAACGCGCACCTCGGCCCCGGGCGGGCTGTAGCGCAGCGCGTTGTCCACCAGGTTGCGCAGCAGCACGCCCAGCAGCGTCTCGTCGGCCGGCACGGGGCAGGCGGCAGGCGATTCCAGCCCCAGGGTCTGCTGGCGCGCCAACGCCGCCGGCGCGAGATCGGCCACGGTGCGGCGCGCCAGGGCGGCCAGGTCGGTCGGCGTGCCATCGGCGCGGGCAGCGGCCGTCGATTCCACCCGCGCCAGCGCCAGCAGCTGCGCCACCAGCCGCGTGGCGCGGTCGCAGCCGGCCAGCACCGACTGCAGCGCGTGCCGGCGTTCGGCGTCGTCCTGCGCCCCCAGGACCACCTGCGCCTGGGCGCGGATGGCGGCGATCGGCGTGCGCAACTCGTGCGCCGCGTCGGCGGTGAAGCGGCGCTCTCCATCGATCAGCGTGGCGATGCGCGTGAACAGGCCGTCCAGCGCATCGAGCATCGGCCGCATCTCGGCCGGCGCATCGGGCGTGCCCACCGGCGACACGTCCCCGGGCACGCGGGCGGCCAGCGTGCGGCCCAGCCGGCGCAGTGGCGCCAGGCCGCCGTGCACGCCCCAGGCCACGGCCAGCGCCAGCACCGGCAGCGCCAGCGCCAGCGGCCACAGCGTGCCGCGCAGCACGGCGCGCAGCACGGCGCCGCGCGCGTGTTCGTGCTCGCCGACGTAGACACGCACGTCCTGTTCCGCACCGCGCGCCACGAACACCCGCCACGGCTCACCGCTGATGCGCACGCGCGCAAAGCCATGGTCGGTGCGCGCGCCGGCGGCCACCATCGGCTGCACCGGCGCGTTGGCCGAGCGGCGCACGAGCCGGTCCTCGTGGAACACCTGGAAGGCCACGCGCGGCGCATAGCGGTGCAGCACCGGCGACTCCGGCACCTCGTCGTCGTCGTCCTCGTGGAAGTCGGCGGCCTGCACCACCAGCAGCGCCGCGGCCTGGGCCAGGTGGCCGTCGAAGAGCTCGTCGAGCTCGTGGCGCACGTCGATCCAGGTGTAGACGGCCGCACCGATCCAGGTGAGGCCAACCAGTGCCATCACCAGCACCAGCAGGCGGCGCGACAGCGACGGCGTGCTCACGCGCCGCCGCCGTCGGCCGACAGCAGGTAACCGACGCCGCGCACGGTCTGGATCAGGCCGGCACCGAGCTTGCGCCGCAGGTGGTGCACGTGCACCTCCACCGCGTTGCTGTCGACCTCGGCGCCCCAGCCGTAGAGCCGCTGTTCCAGCTGTTCGCGGCTGAGCACGCGGCCGGCGTCCAGCATCAGCGCGTGCAGCAGGTCGAACTCGCGCGTGGACAGGCTCACGGGCGCAGCGTCCCGCGTGACCGTGCGCGCCGCCGGGTCCAGCGCCACGCTGCCGGCGTGCAGCGTGGCGTCGGCCTGACCGTGCGCGCGGCGCACCAGGGCGCGCAGGCGGGCGGCCAGCTCGTCCAGGTCCACCGGCTTGACCACGTAGTCGTCGGCGCCCAGGTCCAGGCCGCGGATGCGGTCGGGCACGGCGTCGCGGGCGGTGAGCACCAGCACCGGCAGCGTGACGCCGGCGCGGCGCACGCTGGCCAGCACGTCCAGGCCGTCGCGCCGGGGCAGGCCCAGGTCGAGCACCGCCGCGGCGTAGGGTTCGGCGCGCAGTTCCCGCTCCGCCGCCGCGCCGTCGCGCACCCAGTCCACCTGGCAGCCGGCCTGGCGCAGGCCGGCGCGCAGGGCGTCACCGAGCAGCGGGTCGTCTTCGGCAAGCAGGATGCGCATGCGGTTCAGTCAGTCGTCATCGTCGTCGTGGTCGTGCGTGGCGTGCTGGCCTGCCGTCGCCAGATCGCCCGGCACCGGCGCGGTCTGCCACTGCCAGGCCCAGAAGCCCAGCACGGCCACCAGCATCAGGGCCGCCAGGCTGCGCCAGGCGCTGCGCACACCGTCGGCCGCCGGGCCGGTCTTGAAGCCGGTGACCATGGCGCGCACCAGGTTCTCGCCATGCAGCCGGCTCGACAGCAGCACCGCCGCCACGTGGGCGATGACCACCGCGAGCATGGCGTTGCCGGCGAACTCGTGCACCTCTTCCAGCGCCTCGGGCCCGAGTTCGTTGTAGATCGCGTAGCCGGTGGCCGTGCTGACGATGGTCAAGCCCAGCAGCAGCAGGATGGCCACGGCCCCGGCCGGGTTGTGGCCGACGTGGTGTTCCGGGTGCCCCGCCACCAGCGACTTCAGGTAGCGCCCAATGGCCTGCGGGCCGCGCACGAAGCTGGCAAAACGCGCATGCCGGGTGCCCAGCAGGCCCCACAGCAGCCGGAAGGCCACCAGGCCGGCCATGGTGTAGCCGGCGGTCACGTGCAGCAGCCGCCAGCGCTCGGTCTCGGCCGTGAGGTAGGCGGTGGCGAAGCAGGCCACCATCAGCCAGTGGAAGACGCGTACCGGCGCGTCCCAGACGAGGATGCGCACGGTGCCGGCGGCAGCGGCGGGGCGGG
This sequence comes from Rubrivivax albus, assembly GCF_004016515.1. Lineage (GTDB taxonomy): Bacteria > Pseudomonadota > Gammaproteobacteria > Burkholderiales > Burkholderiaceae_C > Rubrivivax > Rubrivivax albus. The sequence continues at coordinate 253,544 of NZ_SACT01000003.1, read as the reverse complement.
GCCTTTCTCCAGCCTGGCCCGGGAGGTCAGCGGGGGATGCGGATGTCGTGTTCATCGTAGAGACCCTGGTCGGCCTGCCGGTGGCAGGCGCTGCAGTTGGCGGGGCTGCGCACGTCGGCGCGCTGCCAGGTGGAAGCCGGCACCTCGTCGTGCTCACGCACGAACCAGGCGCTGCGGGTGATGCGGTCCTGCGGCGGCGCGGCGCGCTCGCGCTGCACCTTCTTGTAGGTGCCGGCCCGGGCGGCCAGCCAGTCGCCGATGGCCTTCGTGGTGGCGGCGTCCAGCGACGCGTCGATGCCGAAGTGCTTGTCCAGCCCGCCCATCAGGCGCTGCCAGGATTCGGCCGGCAGCAGGGCCGGCGGGTAGGCCACGTGGCAGGCGGCGCAATCGGCCTTGTAGGCGGCGGAGAGCTCCTGCCGTGGCAGGTCGGCACGCGCCGAGACCGCGGCCAGCAGCAGCGCCGCGCCCATCAGCGGGATCATCCAACGCGTCATGGCTTGACCTCCATCAGCCAGGCCAGCACGTCGGCCTTCTCGGCGGCCGAGCACTCGCGGCTGAGCACGTCCTTGCAGTTGCGGCGGAACCACTTCTCCACTTTGGCCGCGTCGGTGAAGCGCTGGGCGTTGGCCGCAGGCGCCAGCGGCTCGATGGGCTTGCCGGTGCTGGCGTGGCGGCCGGTGCCCACCGGCTGGTGGCCGTGGCAGCTGCCGCAGGCCCACTCGCCGCCGTGGCGCTGGGTGAAGAAGGCCTGGCCGCGGGTGGCGGAAGGCGCCTCGCCGGCCTGCGCCTGGTAGCCGGCCAGCAGGTCTGCCGGGGTGGCGGCCGAAGCCAGGCCGACCAGGCCCGCCAGGGCCACCGCAAGCCCTGCGGTGCGGAGGGAAAGGGTGCGTGGTATGTCCATGCGCCGCATCGTCGCGGCGCCGGCTTAGGGCCGTCTTAAGGCCGCTGCGCGCCGGCCGTGTTGACCAGCACGCGGCCCCAGCGCGCGGGCAGGGTCACGGTCAGCCGGCCATCGACGGCGTCGTGCCGCGAGCCGTCCAGCCGGTCCTCGAAGACCTGCGGGCTGCCGGCCGGCAGCGTCAGCGTCACGGTGCGTGGCTCGGCCGCGTTGTTGGTCGCGGTGACGGCGAAGGTGTCGCCCAGCCGGCGCGGCCAGGCCATCACCTGGGCGTCAACGTGCAGCGGCGCGCCGAGTTCGCCCCGGCGCAGCACCGGCAGCGCATGGCGCAGCGCGATCAGGCGGCGGAACTCGGCGTGCATCGCCTCGTCGGGCCGGCCGCCGAGGTCGGCCCAGGGGAAGGGGCGGCGGTTGTCGGGGTCGTCGCCACCGCCCAGGCCCACCTCGTCGCCGTAGTACACGGCCGGCGCGCCGGGCCAGGTCATCTGCAGCAGCAGGGCCACGCGGTAGCGGGCTTTGGCCTCGGCGGCCTGTTCGGCGTCGGCATCGTCGTGCCAGCCCAGCACGTGCAGGCTGCGCGCCTGGTCGTGGCTGGACAGCAGGTTCATCAGCGCGTGCAGGGCCTGCGGCGGGTAGTGCTCGCGCATCAGTTCCAGGTTGCCGACGAGCTGTCTCGCATCACCACCGGCGGCATAGGCCAGCGCGGTGTTGCGGAAGATGTAGTTCATCGTCGAGTCGAAGCTGTCGCCGAGGAAGTACTTGGCGGCGTCGAACCAGGTCTCGGCAATCGTGATGGCATCGGGCCGGTGGGCCTTGAGGGCGGCGCGCCACTCGCGCCAGAAGTCATCCGGTACCCAGGGCGCGACGTCCATGCGCCACCCGGCGGCGCCGGCGTCCAGCCAGCGCTTCGTCACCGAGTCCGGCGCACGGTAGGCGAAGTCGCGCCAGGCGGGCGAGGCCTTGTCGAGTTCCGGCAGGTCGGTCACGCCCACCCAGCCGGTGAAGCGCTTGTCGGGGTCGACCTGCGTGGGGTCGAAGCGGTACCAGGAGGCGTAGGGCGAATCGGCGCGGATCACGCTGCCGCTGTAGGCGCCCTGGCCGCCGAAGTTGCCGTAGCGGTCGAAGTAGCGCGAGTCGGCACCGGTGTGGTTGAGGCTGGTGTCGACGACGACGCGGATGCCGCGCCGGGCGGCCTCGCGCGTCAGGCGCGTGAAGTCCGCGTTCGTGCCGAAGGCGGGGTCGATGCGGTGGTAGTCGGCGGTGTCGTACTTGTGGTTGCTGGCGGCCTGGAAGACCGGGGTCAGGTAGAGCACGTTGGCGCCCAGGGCCTGGACGTGGTCGAGCTTGTCGATCAGGCCCTGGAGGTCGCCACCGAAGAAGTCGTTGTTGTGCCGCGCGTCGGAGCCGTCGCCGCTGCCGGGGCGGAACGGCTTGTCCAGCCAGTTGGCGTGCTTCTCCACCGTGCCGCGGTGGGATCGGTCGCGGCCGGGCACGGGGTCGTTGGCCGGGTTGCCGTTGCGAAAGCGCTCGGGGAAGACGTAGTAGTAGACGGCGTCGGCCGCCCAGTCGGGCACGCGGAAGTCCGGCGCGTGGATGGTCTGGCGGAAGCGGCGGATCACGCGCGGCGAGGCGGGCAACGCCGTCACCTCGGCACGGCCGCTGCTGCCCTTCTCGCGCGTCCAGAAGATGGGGGCGGCGTTGTTCTGCAGCGCGAACACGCGGGTGCCGATGCGGGCCTCGAACCAGTAGCCCCAGATGCCGACGGCGTCGAAGCGGTGGCTTGCGGTCCAGCGCGTGCCGTCGGCCTCGCGGGTCATCGCCACCCGGGCCGCCTCGGTGTACTCGAGCACCTCCTGGTTGCCCTCGTGCCGGCGGCGCTCGATCACCAGGGTCAGCGCGTCCACGCCAGCCGGTGCCGTCACGGCGTAGTCGAAGGCCGTGCCCGCAGGCTGGGCGCCGAAGGGCCGCTTGTGCACCGGGTTGCGCGAGTCGAAGCGCAAGCCCAGCGCCACCGGGTCGTCCACCGCGGCGGCCTGCGGGTCGGCGAAGCGGCGCGGGCCGATCTCCACGCGGTGGCGGCCGTCGGGCTCGAAGCTCAGGCGCAGCGTGTGCGCCCCGCGGAACTCGCCGACGTGGTTGCCCAGCCCGACGCCGAAGCTGGTGCGCGGCGTCCAGGCGGCGTCGGCGAGCTTGAACTCGTGGCGGCCCTGCAGCGTGAGGTTCAGGTAGTAGGCGTCGCAGTGGTACTGCAGCGCGTTGTCGTCCAGCGCGGCCCAGTTGTTCATCGTGCCGCGCAGGAACAGCACCGTGTCGCCGAAGGGTGCCGGGCCGGGGCAGGCCTCGATGCGCAGCCGCGTGCGCGCCGGGTCCACCGTGAAGCGGTAGTGGCCGGGCTCGAAGCGGCGCTGCATCTCGGTGCCGCGCAGCGCCAGCGCCTCGGGCGTGCCGCCCAGATCGGCATCGGCGCTCCAGCCTTCGTCGGCCACCTTGAAGCGGTGCTCGCCCTGCAACGGGGTGACCAGCTCGAAGCGGTCGCAGGCCCAGACGAAGCGCTGCGCGTCTGCCGCGTTCCAGCTGTTGAACGTGCCGCGCAGGTAGAGCTCGCGCCCGTCCAGCGGGTGGGCGCAATCGGCCGCGGAAGCGACGGCGGGCAGGCCCGCGAGCAGCAGCGCGGCGAACGCCGCCCTCATCCCTTGACGCCGCCTGCGGTGAGGCCGGAGACGATCCAGCGCTGCGCGAGCAGGAACACCAGCGTGATCGGCAGGCCCGACAGCACGGCCGCCGCGGCAAAGTCGCCCCACAGGTAGCGCTGGTCGTAGAGGAAGAACTTGGAGCCCACGGCCAGCGTGAGGTTGGGCTCCTCGCGCAGCAGGATGCTGGCCACGGGGTACTCGATGATCACGCCGATGAAGGCGAGCACGAACACCACCATCAGGATGGGCACGGCCATCGGCAGCAGCACGTGGCGGAAGGCCTGCCAGGGCGTTGCGCCGTCGACCTTGGCGCTTTCCTCGATCTCGGCCGGGACGGTGTCGTAGTAGCCCTTGATGGTCCAGATGTGCGTGGCCACGCCGCCCAGGTACGCCACGATGAGCCCGGCGTGCGTCTCCACGCCCAGCCACGGGATGGTGCGGCCGATGCCCTCGAAGATGGCGTAGATGGCCACCAGCGCCACCGCCACCGGGAACATCTGCAGCACGAGCATGCTGTTGAGGATGAGCCCCTTGTGCGCGAACCGCATGCGCGCGAAGGCATAGGCCGCGGTGGCACTGAGGGTGACGATGAGCGCTGCGGAGACGAAGGCGATCTTCACCGAGTTCCACAGCCACAGCAGCACCGGGAACGGCGGCTGCACCAGGTTGCCCTGGGCGTCCACGGTGGGGATGCCCAGCGCGAGCTTCCAGTGCTCGAGGCTGATCTCGCTCGGGATCAGGCTGCCGGTGGCGAAGTTGCCCGGCCGCAGCGAGATGCTGACCACGGCCAGCAATGGAAACAAAGTGAGCGCGAGCAGTGCCCACAACGCGGCATGCAGCGCCCAGACGCGCCATTGATGCTTCCTGCCGGTGACGATGGCCATGTCAGCGGACTCCTCTTCGAGCGTCCTCTTCCGACCCGGAGCGGACGTTGGACCTATGTCCGTTTGCATTGGCGCGGGCCACGGAGGGCGGGTCTGGCCTGGCGCTCCTGTCCCCCGGCTCGCGCAGGGCGCTCGCCTCCTCCTTTACCTCGCGCCAGGCCAGACCCGCCCTCCGCGGCCGGACACAGCGAAGCGGTCGGCCGGCAGGCCGACTCGTCCATCTGGCTGGAGTCCCCCTCTCGGAGGGGGGCTGGCGGGGAGCCGTCGCACATGCTGGAGCCCCTTCTTGGAGGGGGCTCGGGGGAGCCCACGGAAATCGGGTCGCCAGACCCAAAGGAGCCGAAGGCGAGTTTGGGTCGATCGCAGACACTCAGGGCTGGTACACCGTGAAGCCATGATCAGCGACGCCGACCTCCACGCCCTGCGCGAAGCCCGCCATCCCGACCCGTTTGGGGTGCTGGGCATGCACACCGATGCCCAGCGGCATCTGTGGGTACGCGCCTGGCTGCCAGGCGCCACCCAGGTCGACGTCGTCGAGACGAAGACCGGCCGCACGCTGGCCGAGCTGGACCGTCGCCACGAGGACGGCCTCTTCGAAGGCGTGGTGCCGCGCCGGCGCACGCCCTTCGACTACCGGCTCGGCGTCACCTGGGCTGCCGGCCACACGCAGCGCCTGGCCGACCCCTACCGCATCGGAACACTGATCGCCGACGCCGACCTGCACTACCTGATGGAGGGCACGCATCTGCGGCCCTTCGAGGTGCTGGGTGCGCACCCGCTGACGCTGGGTGAAGGCGTCTACGCCGTCGACGGCGTGCGCTTCGCCGTCTGGGCGCCCAACGCCGCGCGCGTCAGCGTCGTCGGCGACTTCAACGGCTGGGACGGCCGCCGCCACCCCATGCGCACGCGAGGCGCCAGCGGCGTGTGGGAACTGTTCGTGCCGCACGCCACCCCGGGTGACCGCTACAAGTTCGAGATCCGCACGCCCGACGGTGCCGTGCTGCCACTCAAGGGCGACCCCTACGCCCGTGCCGCGCAGAACCGGCCCGAGACCGCCAGCGTCGTGGCCAGGCCCCTGCCGCCGCCCCAACCGCTCCCGCCAGGTCGCGCCGAGGCCAACGCACGCCAGGCGCCGGTCAGCATCTACGAGGTGCATCTGGGCTCCTGGCGGCGCCACCCCGACGGCTCGTTCCACGACTGGGACACGCTGGCCGCCACGCTGCCGGCCTATGCCGCTGATCTGGGCTTCACGCACCTGGAGCTGCTGCCGGTCACCGAACATCCCTTCGACGGCAGCTGGGGCTACCAGACGCTGGGGCTCTACGCGCCCACCTCGCGCTTCGGCGACGCGGCCGGCTTCGCGCGCTTTGTGCAGGCCTGCCGGGCCGCCGGCGTCGGCCTGATCCTGGACTGGGTGCCGGCGCACTTTCCGTCCGATGCCCATGGCCTGGCGAAGTTCGACGGCACACCGCTGTACGAGTACGCCGACCCGCGCGAGGGTTTCCACCGCGACTGGAACACCCTGATCTACAACTTCGGCCGGCACGAGGTGCGCAACTTCCTGGCCGGCAGTGCGCTGTACTGGTGCGAGCGCATGGGCGCCGACGGGCTGCGCGTGGACGCCGTGGCGTCCATGCTCTACCGCGACTATTCGCGCAAAGCCGGCGAGTGGATCCCCAACGTGCACGGCGGGCGCGAGAACCTCGAGGCCATCGCGCTGCTGCGCCGTGTCAACGAGGTGCTGGGCAGCGAGTGCCCCGGCGCCATCACGCTGGCCGAGGAGAGCACCGCCTTCCCCGGCGTGTCCGCGCCCACGTACCTGGGGGGCCTGGGCTTCCACTACAAGTGGAACATGGGCTGGATGCACGACACGCTGAAGTACATGGCCGAGGATCCGGTGCACCGTCCCTGGCACCACGACCGCATGACCTTCGGCCTGGTCTACGCCTTCAGCGAGAACTTCGTGCTGCCGCTCTCGCACGACGAGGTGGTGCACGGCAAGGGCTCTCTCCTGGGCAAGATGCCGGGCGACGAGTGGCAGCGCTTTGCCAACCTGCGCGCCTACTACGGCTTCATGTGGGGTCACCCGGGCAAGAAGCTGCTGTTCATGGGCCAGGAATGGGGCCAGCGCAGCGAGTGGAACCACGACGTCGAACTGCCCTGGGGTGACCTTCAGCAGCCCGCGCATGCCGGTGTGCAGCAGCTGGTGCGCGACCTCAACCGGCTCTACCGCGAGCAGCCTGCGCTGCACCGGCTGGACTGCGACGGACACGGTTTCGAGTGGCTGGCGGCCGACGAGCGCGCGCTGTCGGTGTACGCCTGGCTGCGCCAGGACGAGGCCGGCCGCCCGGTGATCGTGGTCTGCAACATGACGCCGGTGCCGCGGCACGGCTTCCGCCTCGGTGTACCGGAGGGCGCGCTGCAGTGGCGTGAACTGCTGAACACGGATTCCGCCTTCTACGGCGGCAGCAACCTGGGCAACGGTGGTGTGGTCGACGTGCAGCCGGTGCAGGCGCATGGGCGGGCGCAGTCGCTGGCCCTGACGCTGCCGCCGCTGGCCACCCTGTTCCTGGCCCCCGCATGATGCCCCTGCCAGAGACGTTTCCCGACACCCTGGACGAAGGCCGCCACGAGCCCTTCGGTGCCGTGGCGCGCGACGGCGGCGTGAACGTCGTCGTCTTCAGCGAACACGCCACGCGCATCGAACTCTGCCTGTTCAGCGCCGATGGCCACACCGAACTGAAGCGGCTGGCCCTGCACGGCCCGCACGACGGCGTCTTCCACGGCTTCCTCCCGGGCGCCGGGCCGGGCCTGGTCTACGGCCTGCGTGCGCATGGTCCCTATGCACCCGAGCAGGGCCACCGCTTCAACCCGCACAAGCTGCTGCTGGACCCGTGGGCGCGCGAGATCGTCGGCACCCACGTCTGGCGGCCGGAGCACCACGGCTACGAACCCGGCCACCCGGACAACGCCAGCAGCTTCGATGCCCGCGACAACGCCGCCTGGGCGCTGAAGGCGCGGGTGGCCGCGCCGCTGCCGCCGCCGGCCAGCACGCCGCCGCGCCACGCGGTGTCCGACCTGGTGCTGCTGGAGCTGCACGTCAAGGGCTTCACGATGCAGCACCCGGAGATCCCGGAGGCGCTGCGCGGCACCTACGCGGGCCTGGCGCACCCGGCGGCCATCGCGCACTTCCAGGCGCTGGGCGTCACCACGCTGTCGCTGCTGCCGGTGTTCTACGCGCTGGACGAGCCGGCGCTGGCCGCGCGCGGTGCCGTCAACCACTGGGGCTACAACACGCTGGGCTTCTTCTGCCCCAGCCCGCGCTACGCCGCTTGCGCCCGCTCGGGTGACGTCGACCCCGCCGCGGTGGCCGCCGAGTTCCGCCAGATGGTCGACACGCTGCACGCCCACGGCCTGGAGGTGGTGCTCGACGTGGTCTACAACCACACGCCCGAAGGCGACGAACACGGCACCACGCTCAGCTGGCGCGGGCTGGACCACGCCAGCTGGTACCGGCTGGCGCCCGACAACCGCGGTCGCTGCGAGAACCTCACCGGCTGCGGCAACACGCTCAACGTGGCGCACCCGCGGGTGACGCAGTTCGTGCTCGACTCGCTGCGCCACTGGGTCGAAGCCTATGGCGTGGACGGTTTCCGCTTCGATCTCGCGCCGGTGCTCGGCCGCACCGCGCATGGCTTCGACCCCAACGCCGCCTTCTTCACCGCGCTGCGGCAGGACCCTGTGCTGGCCCGCGTGCACCTGATCGCCGAGCCCTGGGACGCGGCCTACGACGGCTACCAGGTGGGCCGCTTCCCGGGCCGCTTCCTGGAATGGAACGACCAGTTCCGCGACACCGTGCGCCGCTACTGGCTGCAGCGCGGCGTGCACCGGGGTGACTTCGCGCGCCGCTTCACCGCCAGCAGCGACCTCTTTCACCACGGCCAGCGCCGGCCCAGCGCCTCGGTCAACTTCATCGCCGTGCACGACGGCTTCACGCTGGCCGACCTGACCAGCTACAGCCGCAAGCACAACGAGGCCAACGGCGAGCACAACCGCGACGGCCGCGACGGCGAACCGGCGGCCAGCTTCGGCGTCGAAGGGCCCACCGCCGACCCGGCGATCCGACTGCGCCGCGACCGCGTGCGCCGCGCCATGCTGGCCACGCTGGCCTTCGCCCAGGGCACACCCATGTTCTGCGCCGGCGACGAGATCGCCAACAGCCAGGGCGGCAACAACAACGCCTACAACCAGGACAACCCCACCGGCTGGCTGGACTGGGCGAACGCCGATGCCGACCTGCGCGCCTTCGCCGCGCGCTGCATCGCGCTGCGCCGTGCGCTGCCGGCGCTGCACCACGACCGCTGGTACGCGCCCGGCCCCTGCAGCGGCGACGACTGCGCCATCGTCTGGCTGCGTCCCGGCGGCCGGCCGATGATCGACGGCGACTGGCACAGCCCGCACGAACACGCCTTCGCCTGCCAGATCAGCCCCGGCCAGGGCCACCGCGTGCTGCTGCTCTTCAACCCGGAAGACCAGCCGACGCCGTTCACGCTGCCGGCCTACCGCTGGACCCTGGCGCTGGACAGCAGCGGCGAACTGCCCGCCGGCGAGCCACCGGCGCACACACCGCTGGTGGTGCCGCCGTGGACGGTGGTGCTGCTGCACGACACCGACTGACCCACCCCCTCATCCGCCTCGCGAGCCACGATGGATCTGAACCAACGCGCCAGCGGCGTGCTGCTGCACGTCACCTCCCTGCCCGGCCCTCACGGCATCGGCGACTTCGGCCCCGGCGCCTACCACTTCGCTGACTGGCTGGCCGGCGCCGGCCAGCGCCTGTGGCAGTGGTTGCCCACCACGCCCATCGGCCCGGGCGATTCGCCCTACCAGAGCGTCTCCGCCTTCGCCGGCAGCCCGCTGATGGTGGCGCTGGAACCGCTGGTGGAGAAGGGCTGGCTGCCCGAGCCCACGCTGCCGGAGGGCGGCTTCGACCCGCAGCGCGTGGACTTCGGCCGTGTCGTGCCCTGGCGCATGGCGCAGCTGCGTGCGGCCTACGCCGGCTTTGGTGCCGGCGCCAGCGACGCCGACCGTGCCGCGCTGGCCAACTACGCCGCCGAGCAGGCCGGCTGGCTGGACGACTACGCCCTGTTCATGGCGCTGGAAACCGCCCACGGCGGCCAGCCCTGGTGGCAGTGGGCACCTCCGCTGGCGTCGCGCAAGGCTGCGGCCATGAAGCAGGCGCGTGCCGAACACGCCGCCGAGATCGGCTTTTGGCAGTGGGTGCAGTGGTGCTTCGACACCCAGGCGGCGCTGCTCAAGGCCTACTGCAACACCCGGGGCATCCACCTGATGGGCGACCTGCCCATCTTCATCGCCCACCACAGCGCCGACTGCTGGAGCCGGCCCGACCTGTACCTGCTGGACAAGGACTTCCAGCCGAAGGTTGTCGCCGGTGTGCCGCCCGACGACCTGGGACCGCTGGGCCAGCGCTGGGGCAACCCGCTGTACCGCTGGGACCGCATGAAGAAGGAAGGCTACGCTTGGTGGACGGCGCGCGTGAAGCGCATGCTGCACCAGGCCGACGTGTTCCGCATCGACCACTTCCGCGGCTTTGCCGGCTACTGGGAGATCCCGGCCGATAGCCCCACGGCGCAGCAGGGCCGCTGGCTCAAGGGCCCGGGGCAGGCGCTGTTCGACGCCATCGCCGCCGAACTGGGCACGCTGCCCATCGTCGCCGAGGACCTGGGCTACATCACGCCCGACGTGCACGCGCTGCGCCAGGGCTGCGGCTACCCGGGCATGAAGATCCTGCAGTTCGCCTTCGGCGGCGGCGGCGACCACGAGTTCCTGCCGCACATGTACGAGCGCGCCACCGTGGTCTACACCGGCACCCACGACAACGACACCGCCCTGGGCTGGTGGCGCAGCGCCAAGGACCAGGAACGCCGCTTCGCCGGCACCTACCTGGCCTGCGGCGAGCACGACGTGCACTGGGCCATGATCCGCGCCGCGCTGAACTCGGTGGCCAACCTGGCCGTCTTCCCGCTGCAGGACGTACTGGGCCTGGGCAGCGATCAGCGCATGAACACGCCGGGCACGCTGGGTGGCCCGAATTGGACCTGGCGCTTCGGCTGGGACCAGGTCGGTCCGGAGCCTGGGCGCGTGCTGGGGCTGCTGACGGCGGCGAGCGGCCGTGGCCCGTTCGCGCCCATCGGCGTGGCGCCGCCGCCGGCGGAGCCGCCCACGTACTGAGCGGCCGCCCGGCACCCGCCGGGCAGCGGGGCTCAGTCGACCAGGTGCACCTCGACGCGACGCGCCTGCGGGTCGTCGGCGCTGCCGCCGTCGGTGGACGCCGGCTTGCGCAGTTGCAGGCGCTCGCGCGCCACGCCGGCGCCGACGAGCGCATCACGCACCGCGATCGCGCGCTGCTTGGCCAGGTCGTGGTTCATCTGCGGGTCGCCGCTGGCGTCGTGGAAGCCGGAGATCACCAGCCGGCGCGCCGGCGCGGCATCGGCCGCACCGCGGATGGCCGCCAGCACCGCCGGCCCGTCGGCCTGCGTGAGCCCCGACTGGCCGACCTCAAAGTACAGCGTGCCGGCCAGGTCGCCGGCCAGCGGCACGTCGAGCAGCGCGTCCAGGTCCACCGCGGCGGCCGGGGCCGCGGCGGAAGCCAGCGGCGCAGCGGCTGGCTTGATTTGCCGGATCGCCAGGCCGCCCAGCAGGCCGAAGAGCACGAAGGCCACGACCCCCAGGGCCACCCAGACGCCGGTGCGGGCGCCATCATCCAGTTCGTCGAACATCAGGATCTCCTTGAAAGCGAATGCAGGTGGTTCAGGCGGCCAGCAGGCCGCTGAACAACGGGTCGTGGCGCGAGCGCGGCCGGTAGGCCGACACCTGCTGGCGGATGGCCGCGATGTGTTCCGGCGTCGTGCCGCAGCAGCCGCCGGCGATGTTCAGGAAACCGGCCTTGGCGAACTCGGCCATCAGGCCGGCGGTGACCGGTGGCGTCTCGTCGAAACCGGTCTCGCTCATCGGGTTGGGCAGGCCGGCGTTGGGGTAGCAGCTGATGTAGGTGTCGGCCGCCACCTTGCCCAGTTCCTCGATGTACGGGCGCATCAGCGCCGCGCCGAGCGCGCAGTTCAGGCCCACGGCCAGCGGCCGCGCGTGGCGCACCGAATGCCAGAAGGCCGGCACCGTCTGCCCGCTGAGGATGCGGCCCGAGGCGTCGGTGACGGTGCCGCTGAGGATCACCGGCAGCCGCTCGCCGGTGTCGGCCATCAGCTCGTCGAGCGCGAAGATGGCGGCCTTGGCGTTGAGCGTGTCGAAGATGGTCTCGACCAGGTACAGGTCCACGCCGCCCTCGAGCAGGCCTTCGGCCTGTTCACGGTAGGCGGCACGCAGCTCGTCGAAGCTCACGTTGCGCGCGCCGGGGTCGTTGACGTCGGGGCTGATGCTCGCGGTGCGCGGCGTGGGGCCCAGCGCACCGGCCACGAAGCGCGGCCACTCCGGTGTGGACGCGGCATCGGCCGCCTCGCGCGCAATGCGCGCGGCGGCCACGTTCATCTCGCGCGCCAGCGGGGCCAGCGCGTAGTCTTCCTGCGCAATCGACGTGGCGCCGAAGGTGTTGGTCTCGATGATGTCGGCGCCAGCGGCCAGGTAGGCGTCGTGGATGCTGCGGATCACGTCGGGCCGGGTCAGCACCAGCAGGTCGTTGTTGCCCTTCAGGTCCTTCGGGTGATCGGCCAGGCGCGTGTCGCGGAAGTCGGCCTCGGTCAGCGCGTGGCGCTGGATCATCGTGCCCATCGCCCCGTCGATGATGGCGATGCGGCGGGCAAGCAGCGCGGGCAGGGCCGCACCGCGGGTGTAGGCGGTTTCGGGCATGCCCGATTGTAAGGAGCGGGGCTACCCGGGCTTGCGCCGGTACATGTCGGCGTCGGCGTGGCGGATCAGCGCGTCAGCATCCTCGCCGTCTTCGGGACAGACTGCCAGGCCGATGGCTGCGCCTTCAGGGGTTGCGACATCGGCCGTGCCCGGCGGCAGCGCCTGCAGCGGCTGACGCAGCAACCGGTCCAGGTGCTCGCGCACGGCCTCGGCGTCGGCCCGCCCGCCGATGCCGTCCAGCAGCACCACGAATTCGTCGCCGGCGTAGCGTGCGACGAGGTCAAGCGCGCGCACGGCGCCGCTCAGTCGCTCGGCCATCTCGCGCAGCACGGCGTCGCCCACGTCATGGCCATGGCGGTCGTTGATGGCCTTGAAGTGGTTGAAGTCGATGAAGAGCAGGGCGAAGGGACTGCTGTCGTCGCGACGGCGGTGGCGTTGCAGCCGCTGCTCGATGCGGCGCTGCAGCGCGGTGCGGTTGGCCAGATGGGTCAGCGGGTCGGTCAGCAGCCGCGAGCGCATGGCGGTAAAGCTGCGCACCAGCTGCCCCAGCTCGTCACGGCGGCTGCTGTGCAGCGGCGTGTCCAGCGCTCCCTCGCCCAGGCGCGTGGCGGCGTCGGCCACCTGGCGCAGCTCGCGGGTGATGGTGGCCACGATCCACAGGCCCAGCAACGTCACCACCACCGCGGCACCGATGCCCAGCCACAGGCTGCGCCGAAAGCCGGCCTGCACGCCCTGCACGAAATCGTCGCGCGGCACCGCCACCATCACCTGCCAGTCCAGGCCGGCGTCGTCGCGCAGGCGCGAGTAGCCCACCTGCACCACCTCGCCGTCGGGCAGCGTGAAGTGCGCCGCCTGTGCCTCGCCCTGCGGCGATGCCGCCAGCATGGCCGACACGGCGCCATAGGTGGCGGCGACGAAGGCATCGGGGCTGTCGGCTGCGTTGAGCCGCTGTGCCGCGCCATCGCCACCGGCCTGCATGTGGGCGCCGCGCGAGACGCCGATCATCAGCCCGCCGGGTTCGGTGACCAGCGCGATGCCGTTGGGGCTGAGCGTGAGCCGGCGCAGGAAGTGGTTGACCTGCTGCAGCGACAGGTCGGTGGCCACCACGCCGGCGAAGGCGCCCTGCGCGTCCAGCACGCGGCGTGCCCGCGTGGCCACCAGCGCCTCGGTGCGGAAGTCGATGTAGATCGAGGTCCAGGTGTGCAGCGCGTTCGATTCGCCGGCCTTGAACCAGGGGCGTTCGCGCGGGTCGAAGATGCGCGACTCCTCTTCCAGCGCGCCCAGCGCGCCATGGATGCCGCTGAAGCGGTGGATGCTGCGCGGCCCGCTGCCCGTCAGGCGCAGCCGCAGCTCGGCGGCCTGCTCGTCGTGGCGCCAGAGGCCGAAGAAGCGGCCTTCGCGGTCGCCGTAGTAGGCGTAGTTGTTCGGGTCCCGGTGCACGGAGGTGGCGAGCCAGAAGCGCGTGCGCAAGGCGTCCATCTCGCCGTCGAGCGACATCGGCGCCGCCACGCCGCGCGGGAAAGCCGCCTCCAGCACTGCGGCCGAGCCGGCCACGTGGCGGTCCACCGCCTGCTCGATGCGCTTGACCGTCTCCACCAGCAGCTGTTCCGACCAGGTGTCGACGGCATCCTGGCCGGCGCGCAGCGACAACAGGCCGACGATGACCGCCAACACCAGCACGAGGCCGACGTAGGGCAGGGTCAGCAGCGCCCGCAGCGGTAGCCTGGCCAGTGGGTTCACGGTGATGGAGCGCCCGGTGCTTCGACGGGGTCGCCCGGCTCTTCTTCTGTGTGAAGCGGATGCTAGCCGATGGCCGCCTTGCGCCTGCCAAGGGACGGCGGACCCAGCGATGCACGCCGGGCGAGACGACTCAGGGCACCGGCTGGGTTTCCTGGAACAGCGAGTGGGCGAAGACCGGGCTCGCGTTGGCACCGTCGTCCATGGCCCAGAGCCCGAGTGCCGCGGCCGACATAGGGCGCGCGAACAGGTAGCCCTGCAGTTCGTCGCAGCCCATGGCCACCAGCAGGTCGCGCTGCTCGGTGGTCTCCACGCCCTCGGCCACCACGCGCTTGTCCAGCGCATGCGACAGGCGGATCACGGCGTCGGCGATCTTGCGCGCGTCCTCGCTGGTGGCCAGATCTCGCACCAGGCCCATGTCCATCTTCAGCTCGGACGCTGGCAGGCTCTTCAGGTACGCCAGGCTGGTCTGGCCGGCGCCGAAGTCGTCGATCGCCACGTGCAGGCCGGCCTCGCGCAGGCGCTCGAAGGTGCGCTGCGTGGCCTGGGTGTTCTCCAGCGCCAGCGTTTCGGTGATCTCCACGGTGAAGCGCGCCGGCTGCAACTGGTTGGCGGCCAGCGCCTCCTGCAGGCGGTCCACCAGGTCGTCCTGGCGCATCTGGAAGGGCGACAGGTTGATGGCCACGCGCATGCGCAACCCCTGCTGCCGCCAGACGCCGGCCTGCCGGCAGGCCTCGCCGATGACCCAGTTGCCGATCTCGCCGATCAGCCCGTGGCGTTCGGCCAGCGGGATGAAGACCGCCGGGCTGACGATGCCGCGCTCGGGGTGGTGCCAGCGCAGCAGGGCCTCGGCGGCGGTCACGCGCAGGGTGCGGGCATCGATCTTGGGCTGGTAGAACAGTTCGAGCTGGCGCCGTGCCACGGCCGAGCGCAGGGCCGCCACCAGGGCCGCCTGCGCGCGCTCGTCCACCGCCATCTGCGGGTCGAACACGGCCCAGGCATTGCCGCCGGTCTGCTTGACCGTGCGAACGGCCACCTGGGCCTGGGCCAGCAGGCGCTCGCGTGCGCCGTGCTGCGGCCAGGCCGCGATGCCCACCGACGCCTGCAGCGCCAGCGGGCGCCCGTCACCCGCCAGCAAGGGCTCGCGCACGACATCGAGCACCCGCCCGGCCAGCGCCTGGGCCTGCGCCAGCGGACCCGCCACGGCAAGCACGAACTCGTCGCCACCGAGGCGGCTCAGGGCCAGCCGACCGGGTGCGAGCTTGGCCAGCCGCTTCGCCACCGTGCGCAGCACCTCGTCGGCCACGGCGTGCCCCACGGCGTCGTTGACTGCCGAGAAGCCGTCGAGGTCGATCAGCAGCACGCACAGGCTGCCCGGTCCCGGCGGGGCACGCTCCTCGGCCCGCGCCAGTGCGAGCTCCAACCCCTCGAGCGTCACCAGCCCGGTGCGGGCGTCTACGTGCGTGTCGGTCGGCGCGGCGGGCACCGTGTCGGCGGCCTGCCGGGTCAGGCGTTGCAGACGTTGCCAGAGGTGCCAGGCCACGCCCACGGCCACGGCAGCGACCAGCGTGGCTGCAGCCAGCACGGCCAGGAGGGGCGTGGCCAGCCCGCCGGACTGACCGAGAACAGGATCCATCCGGGGGTCATCGGCCGCCGCGAAGGGCGCTTGAGGGCCTGCCCGACCTCGGCAGGGCCCCGTGTGCAATCCGTCGCACGGCGGCCCGGGATGCGGCCGTTGTCAGGGGCCGCGCAGGCGCTCAGTGCAGCGTCACCGGCTGCTGGGCGCTTGCCGTCCAGCGCCCGATGAACTCGTCGAGCGCCTCCTCCGTGGGGTTGCTGTCCACCAGAGCCTGAACGCCCTGCTGGAAGTGTTCGGCCAGCGCGCCTTCGAGGAAGATCTCGCGTTGCGCACGGCGGTCGACGATCTCGAAGCCGCCGCGGGTCAGCGCCGGTCCGCCGTCGCCCTGTGCGCTGCCCGAGCCGCCGGGGGCCGGCACGTCGAAGCGCACGACGACGAAGCTGTCCGAGTGGTAGAGCATCTGCATGGGTGGATCTCCTTGCCGGGCAGTTGGGGCCCGCCCCGCCGGATTCAAGCCCTCGAGCGGCCCGTGGCGCCGACGCGCACGCACAATACGGACGCCATGAAACTCGCCACCTACCGTGACGGTTCGCGCGACGGCCAGCTCGTCGTCGTCTCGCGCGACCTGACGCAGGCGCACTACGCCACCGGCATCGCCACCCGGATGCAGCAGCTGCTGGACGACTGGAACTTCGTCAGCCCGCAGCTGCAGGACCTGTACGTCACGCTGAATCACGGCAAGGCGCGCCACGCCTTCGCCTTCGACCCGCGCCTGTGCATGGCGCCGCTGCCGCGCGCCTACCAGTGGGCCGACGGCTCGGCCTACCTGTCGCACGCCGAGCGCGTGTGGCACGCGCGTGGTGCCGAGATCCCGCAGAACCTGCGCAGCGACCCGCTGATGTACCAGGGCGGCAGCGACGACTTCCTCGGCCCCTGCGAGGACGCCGTCTTCCCCAGCGCCGAGGCCGGCATCGACTTCGAGGCCGAGATCGCGGTGGTCACGGGCGATCTGCCCATGGGCGTGGCCCCCGACACCGCACTCGAAGGGGTGCGCCTGCTGATGCTGGGCAACGACTGGACGTTGCGCCACCTGGTGCCGGCCGAGCTGGACAAGCTGCTGGGCTTGGTGCAGAGCAAGCCGGCCACCGCCTGGGCGCCGGTGGCGGTGACGCCCGACGAGCTGGGTGCCGCCTGGCAGGGTGGCCGCCTGCACCTGCCGGTGAGCGTGGCCTGGAACGGCAAGCCGGTGGCACGGCTGGATGCGGCCGAGATGCACTTCCACTTCGGCCAGCTGCTGGCCCATCTGGCGCGCACCCGGCACGTGCGCGCCGGCAGCATCGTCGGCGGCGGCACGGTCAGCAATGCCGACGCGGCCGCCGGCTACGCCTGCATCGCCGAGAAGCGGGCGTTGGAGACCATCGAGCACGGCGAGGCGCGCACGCCGTACATGGCGTTTGGCGACACCGTGCGCATCGAGGTCAAGGGCACGGACGGCCTCAGCGTGTTCGGCGCCATCGCCCAGACCGTTGCCGGCGTGGACGCGGCATGAGGGAGCTGCCCCGCAGCCTGAAGATCGCCACCGTCTGGCTCGTGCTGGGCACGGCGCTGTTCCTGGCCGTGCAGGCCTTCCTGGCGGCCGGGCGCCAGACCAGCTGGCTGATCGAAGGCAGCGGCCTGGTGCTCCAGCGCCAGGGCGACGGCCACTTCCACTGGCCGGGCCGCATCAATGGGCGCCAGATCGAGTTCCTGGTCGACACCGGCGCCACGCGCACGGCGCTGCCCGGGCCGCTGGCCGAGCAGCTGGGGCTGGAGCCGGAGCGTGAAGTGCAGTCGGCCACCGCCGGCGGCATCGCCACCGGCTACGAGGCGCGCGTGGACCTGGTGCTCGAGGGCGGCATCGCTGTGCAGCGCCTGCGCGTGACGGTGCTGCCGGACCTGCGCTCGCCGCTGCTGGGCATGGACGTGCTGGGCCGGATGCGCTTCACGCAGCAGGACGGGCGGCTCACCTTCGAGGGGCCGTCGCGCTGACCCCGCGTTGACCGCCTGGGCAGACCGCGCACAATGGGCCGGTCTCTC
Organism: Rubrivivax albus; assembly: GCF_004016515.1. Classification (GTDB taxonomy): domain Bacteria; phylum Pseudomonadota; class Gammaproteobacteria; order Burkholderiales; family Burkholderiaceae_C; genus Rubrivivax; species Rubrivivax albus. The sequence goes on along the minus strand of NZ_SACT01000003.1, from coordinate 235,796 downwards.
GACGAACCCCAGGAGCCTTCCGCCATGGCCGACCCCGCCAGCTTCGCCCGCCTGATGCCCGGTTTCGACTTCCTGCAGGGCCTGATCAAGGGCGCCGGCGACAGCTTGCCCGGCATGGGTCAGTGGATCGCCCCGTCGCTGGATCCTGAGGAGATCGACAAGCGCATCCGCGACCTGCGCACCGTGCAGTTCTGGCTGGAGCAGAACGCCAAGATGATCGGTGCCACCATCCAGGCCCTGGAGGTGCAGCGCATGACGCTCAACACGCTGCAGGGCATGAACGTGCCCGTGGATGCGCTGCGCGAGGCGATGACGATGAAGCCGGCGGCGGCCGAGGCGACGGCGCCCGCCGCGGCGCGCAAGCCGGCCGCCGCCAAGGCCGCCGAGGCGCCGGCCGCGCCGGGCGTCGACCCGATGGCCTGGTGGGGGGCGCTGACCAAGCAGTTCGGCGACATCGCGGCCAATGCGATGAAGGACCTGCCGGCCGCTGCCGCAGCGGCCACCGCTGCGGCGTCGCCGACGTCGCCGGCGGCCAAGCCGGCCCCGGCACGCAAGAAGCCGGCGCGGACCCGAGCCCGGCGCTGACCGCCGCGGGAGCACACCCGGCATGTCCCCGTTCTGCAGCGGCCATGCGGCGCACCCGGACTGGCGCATGGCGCTGGCCATGGCCGTGGCCCAGGTGGATGCCCAACTGGACGCTCATCGCGACGCCCAGGGCGAGACCGTGTCGCCCACGCTGGGCTGGTGCTATTTCACCGACGCCTACGCGCCGCAGGCCGAGACCCTGCGCGCGGCACTGCGCAGCCGCTGGCCCGGCACCGACTGGGTGGGCTGCGTGGGCGTGGGCGTCGCGGCAAGCGGCGTCGAGTACTTCGACGAACCGGCGCTGGTGCTGCTGCTGAGCACGCTGCCGCGCCACGGCTACCGGGTCTTCTCCGGCGCCCACCCCTTGAACACCCCTGGCGCCTTCGCGGCGCTGGTGCACGCCGACCCGTCCACGCCCGACGTGGCCGGGCTCATCCACGAGCTCAGCGAACGCACCGACAGCGGCTACCTCTTCGGTGGCCTGGCCGCGTCGCGCAGCCACACGCTGACGCTGGCCAACGGCGTCTGGGAAGGCGGCCTGTCGGGCGTGGCCTTCGGCGCCGACGTGCCGCTGCTGTCCCGCGTGACCCAGGGCAGCCAGCCCGTGGGGCCGGTGCGTACCGTTACCGCCGCCGACCGCCACGTGGTGCTGGAACTCGACGGCCAGCCCGCGCTGCCGCAGCTGCTGGCCGACCTGGGCATCGCTGACCTGGACAACCCGCGCGCCGTGCTGCCGCGGCTGCGGGCCACGTTGGTGGGCCTGTCGGATGCCGGCGAGACGCTGATCGGCCGCGGCGGCCAGTTCGGCACCGACACCCGCGTGCGCCACCTGATCGGCCTGGACCCCGGCCGCCGTGCCTTCGCCGTGGCCGACATGGTCGAACCCGGCATGCGCCTGGCCTTCTGCCAGCGCGACGTGGCCGCTGCGCGGCGCGACCTCGTGCGCATCTGCAGCGAGATCCGCGAGGAGGTGGCCGAGGCCCTGCCGGCGGAGACCGTGCCCGGCACCCCGCCCGCGGATCCAGCGCGGCGCATCCTGGGCGCGCTCTACATCAGCTGCTCCGGCCGCGGTGGCCCGCACTTCGGCGGGCCGTCGGCGGAACTGCAGATCGTGCGCCACGCCCTGGGCGACGTGCCGCTGGCCGGGTTCTTTGCCGCCGGCGAGATCGCCAGGCACCACGTGTACGGCTACACGGGGGTGCTGACGGTGTTCGTCGCGCCGGGTTGATTCCGCACCCGGCGGTTGCAGCGGTCTTGATCCGGGCAGGGAGGTACGGCCCCGGCGAACGGCTACAGTCCCGCCCATGAACGCGCCCGAAACTCTCGTCGGCGCCGACCGCGCAGCGCGTCAGCGCGAGGCGGTGGCGGCCCTGTCGGCCGTGCTACCGGCCCATGCCCTGCTGTGGCAGCCCGAGGACACCACGCCCTACGAGTGCGACGGGCTCACCGCCTACCGCGAACGCCCGCTGGTGGTGGCGCTGCCGGAGACCGAGGCCCAGGTGGCCGCGGTGCTCAAGGCCTGCCACGCCCTGGCACTGCCGGTGGTGGCGCGCGGCGCCGGCACCGGGCTGTCCGGCGGTGCGCTGCCGCACGCGCTGGGCGTCACGCTCAGCCTGGCCAAGTTCAACAAGATCGTGCAGGTCGATCCGCTGGCGCGCACGGCCACCGTGCAGTGCGGTGTGCGCAATCTGGCCATCAGCGAGGCGGCGGCGCCGCACGGTCTGTACTACGCGCCCGATCCCAGCAGCCAGATCGCCTGCACCATCGGCGGCAACGTGGCCGAGAACTCCGGCGGCGTGCACTGCCTGAAGTACGGCCTGACGCTGCACAACGTGCTGCGCGTGCGCGGGTTCACGGTGGAGGGCGAGCCGGTGGAGTTCGGCGGCGGCGCGCTGGACGCGCCGGGACTGGACCTGCTGCCCATCGTCGTCGGCAGCGAGGGCATGCTGGCCGTGACCACCGAGGTCACGGTCAAGCTCGTGCCCAAGCCGAAGCTGGCGCGCTGCATCATGGCCAGCTTCGATGACATCGGCCGCGCAGGTGATGCGGTGGCCGCCATCATCGCCCACGGCATCATCCCTGCCGGGCTGGAGATGATGGACAAGCCGATGACCGCCGCCGTGGAGGACTTCGTCAAGGCCGGCTACGACCTGACGGCCGAGGCCATCCTGCTCTGCGAGAGCGACGGCACGCCGGAGGAGGTGGCCGAGGAGATCCAGCGCATGCTGGACGTGCTGACCGGCTGCGGCGCCACCCGGATGGAGGTCAGCAAGGACGAGGCGCAGCGGCTGCGGTTCTGGAGCGGGCGCAAGAACGCCTTTCCCGCCAGCGGCCGCATCAGCCCCGACTACATGTGCATGGACAGCACCATCCCGCGCAAGCGTCTCGCGGACATCCTGCGCGCCATCGCCGAGATGGAGCAGAAGTACGGCCTGCGCTGCGCCAACGTGTTCCATGCCGGCGACGGCAACCTGCACCCGCTGATCCTGTTCGATGCCAACGACCCCGACCAGCTGCACCGCTGCGAGCAGTTCGGCGCCGACATCCTGGAAACCAGCGTGGCGCTGGGCGGCACCGTCACCGGCGAACACGGCGTGGGCGTGGAGAAGCTCAGCAGCATGTGCGTGCAGTTCAGCGCCGCGGAGCGCGAGGCGATGTTCGCGCTGAAGCGCGCCTTCGATCCCGCCGGCACGCTGAACCCGGGCAAGGTCATTCCCACGCTGCAGCGCTGCGCCGAGTACGGGAAGATGCATGTGAAGAAGGGGTTGCTGCCGTTCCCGGAGCTCGAAAGGTTCTGATGGCTGATCAGGCACTCGAATCGCTCGTCGAGCGCATCAAGTCGGCGCACGCGTCGAAGACCCCGCTGTGCCTGCGCGGTGGCGGCACCAAGGATTTCTACGGCGGTGCCCTGCAGGGCGAGGTGCTCGACCTGACGCCGCTGGCCGGCATCAGCAGCCACGAACCCAGCGAGCTCGTGGTCACCGTGCGCGCGGGCACGCCGCTCGCCGACCTGGAAGCTGCACTCGCGGCCCATGGCCAGTGCCTGCCGTTCGAGCCGCCGCGTTTCGCCGCGGGCGGCACCGTCGGCGGCATGGTCGCCGCCGGCCTGGCCGGCCCGGCGCGCGCCACCGCGGGCGGCGTGCGCGACTACGTGCTCGGCGCCACGATGCTCAACGGCCAGGGCGAACTGCTGAGCTTCGGCGGCCAGGTGATGAAGAACGTGGCCGGCTACGACGTCTCGCGCCTGCTGGCCGGGTCGATGGGGGTGCTGGGCGTGATCTGCGAGGTCTCGCTGAAGGTGCTGCCGCTGCCGCCGGCCACCTTGACGCTGCGCTTCGAGCTCGACCAGACCCAGGCCCTGGGCCAGGTCAACCGCTGGGGCGGCCAGCCGCTGCCGCTGTCGGCCAGCGCCTGGTGGGACGGCATGCTGGTGCTGCGGCTGTCGGGTGCGGCGGCCGCGGTCGATGCGGCGGCCAAGCAGTTGGGCGGCGAGGTCGTCGACCCGGTCATGGCGGCGTCGTTCTGGAATGGTCTGCGCGACCACACCGACGAGTTCTTCGTCGGCGCAAAGAAGGCGGTCGACGGCGGTGCCACGCTGTGGCGGCTGTCGGTGCCGCAGGTCATCGGCCCCATCAAGCTGCCGGGTGAACAACTGCTGGAATGGGGCGGTGGCCAACGCTGGCTGTGCACGCCGCTACCGGCCGCGCAGGTGCGCGAGGCGGCGGCCAACGCCGGCGGCCACGCGGTGCTGTTCCGCGGCAAGGACAGGGCCGCGGGCGTCTTCGCACCGCTGAAGCCGCCGCTGGACCGCATCCACCGCGAGCTCAAGTCGGCCTTCGATCCGGCGGGCATCCTCAACCCCGGGCGGCTCTACCCCGGCCTCTGATGCAGGACTACTACCGCCAGCGCGCGCGGATCTACGAGCGCGTCTACGCCAAGCCGGAGCGCCAGGCCGACCTGCGCGCGATGGAGGCGGCGCTGCCGGCGCTGTTCACCGGCCGGCGCGTGGTCGAGGTGGCGGCAGGCACCGGCTGGTGGACACCGCACGGCGCGCGCGACGCACGGCGCTGGCTGGCCACCGACCTGAACCCGGAGACGCTGGCCATCGCCGGCACCAAGCCGATGCCGGCCTGCGTGGAGCTGCGCGTGGCCGACGCCTGGACGCTGGCCGAGGTGGGCGACGAGCGTTTCGATGCCGCGTTCGCCGGCTTCTGGTGGAGCCATGTGCCGCTGCAGCGGCTGGCCGCCTGGCTAAGCACGCTGCACGCACGGCTGGAACCCGGTGCGCGTGTGGTGATGCTGGACAACCACTTCGTGGCCGGCAGCAGCACGCCGATCTCGCGGCGCGATGCCGACGGCAACACCTGGCAGCAGCGCCCGCTGGACGATGGCAGCACCCACGAGGTGCTGAAGAACTTCCCTACGGCCGACCAGGCGTTCTCGATGCTGGGCCCGCGCGCCCGCGACCCGCGCTGGACCGACCACACGCACTACTGGGTGCTGAGCTACGAACTCGACTGATGCAGACCAACCTTTCCCCCGAGTTCAAGGGCACGCCCGACGGCGACGCGGCCGAGGCCATCCTGCGCAAGTGCGTGCATTGCGGCTTCTGCACCGCCACCTGCCCCACCTATCAGCTGTTGGGCGACGAGCTCGACGGCCCGCGCGGGCGCATCTACCTGATCAAGCAGGTGCTCGAAGGCGCCGAGCCCACGCGCGCCACCCAGCTGCACCTGGACCGCTGCCTGACCTGCCGCAACTGCGAGAGCACCTGCCCCAGCGGCGTGCAGTACGGCCACCTGGTGGACATCGGCCGCCGCGTGGTGGAGGCCAAGGTGGAGCGCCCGCGCGGGGAACGCCTGCTGCGTGGCGCGCTGAAGGCCGGCCTGACCAGCCCGATGTTCGGTCCGGCGATGAAGCTCGGGCAGCTGTTCCGCCCGCTGGTGCCGGCCGCGCTGAAGGGCAAGGTGCCGCCTAAGCCTGGCCCCGACGCCCACCGATGGCCCACGCAGACGCACCCGCGCAAGGTGCTGATGCTGCTGGGCTGCGTGCAGCCGGCCATGATGCCGAACATCAACAGTGCCACCGCGCGCGTGCTGGACGCCACCGGTATCCAGACCCTGGTGGCCGACGGTGCCGGCTGCTGCGGCGCCATCCGCGACCACCTGGGCGACCACGAAGGCGGCCTGGCCGACATGCGCCGCAACATCGACGCCTGGTGGCCGCTGGTCGAGGGCCTCACCAGCGAGGGCCAGGTCGAGGCCATCGTGACGAACGCCAGCGGCTGCGGCGTCACCGTCAAGGACTACGGCCACGCGCTGGCCGGCGACCCGGCCTACGCCCAGAAGGCCGCCCGCATCTCGGCGCTGACGAAGGACCTGTCGGAACTGCTGCCCGACCTGCTGCCGCGGCTGAAGTCGCGCTTGGGCAAGGGCTTCCAGCCGACGACGGAACTGGTCTTCCATCCGCCGTGCACGCTGCAGCACGGCCAGCAGCTGCGCGGCGGCGTCGAGGTCGGCCTGCGCGAACTGGGCTTCGCCGTGCGCCTGGCTGGCAGCGACAGCCACCTGTGCTGCGGCAGCGCCGGCACCTACAGCGTGCTGCAGCCTGAACTGTCCAAGCAGCTGCGCGACCGCAAGCTCGCCGCGCTGGCGGCCGAGCCGGGCGAGACCATCGTCTCGGCCAACATCGGCTGCATCCAGCACCTGGGCGATGCCAGCCGCACGCCGGTGCGGCACTGGGTGGAGGTGGTGGACGAGGCCCTGCGCTGAAGACCGGCGCCGTGGGCCTGCGGGGCATCCCGAGGGCCAGCGCAAACGGGCGCGGGTACATTCGTCGTCATCGATCCTCCGCCTGGAGCCCAGCATGACCACCGCCCCGGCCACCTACCCCCGTCTGCTCGCCCTCGTCGACGACTCCCCGCTGGGCCACGCCACGGCCGAAGAAGCAGTGCGGCTGGCGCGCGCCCTGGGCAGTGAGCTGCTGTTCCTGGCCGCCATCCCGCCTGCGCCGCCGATGATGGCCGAGGTGGACGTGGCCATGTTCGACCCCACGGCTGACCACGAGCGACTTGGCCGCGAGCAGGCCGGCCGCGCCTTCGCCAGCGCGCAGGGCCTGGCTCAGGCCGCGGGCGTGCCCTCGCGCACCCTCGTCACGGTGGGCGCCGACCCGGCCGAGGCGGCCAACCACGCAGCCAACGAACACGACTGCGCGATGATCATCGTCGGCTCTCACGGCCGTGGTGCGCTGGCGCGGCTGGTGCTGGGCAGCGTGATGGCGCACCTGACCAAGATCGCCGACCGGCCGGTGCTGGTGGTCAAGCTGCATGGCGATGCGTCGGCGGCTGCCCCGGCCGCCGCCACATGAACCTGGACCTGTCGACCGTCACCCGCTGGCTGCAGCAGCCGCTGTTCAAGGTCGGCGAGACGCCGGTGACGCCGGTGACGCTGGCGTCGCTGGCGCTGGCGGTGGTGCTGGTGCTGGCCATCTGGTGGCTGGCCGGAGCGCTGGAACGCCTGCTGCTGCGTGCCGCCCGCCGCGGTGCCGGCGCGCATGCCGACAACCCGGCCCACCTGGCGCGCCTGCACATGGTCTCGCGCCTGGCCCGCTACACGGTGTGGGTGCTCGGCACGATCGTGGTGCTCAACTACGTGGGGCTGGACCTCAGCAGCGTGGCGCTGGTGGGCGGCGCGTTGGCCTTCGGCCTGGGCTTCGGGCTGCAGAACGTCTTCTCCAACTTCATCAGCGGCATCATCATCCTGCTCGAAGGCGGCCTGCGCGTGGGCGACTTCGTCGACCTGGAGTCCGGCGTGCGTGGCCACGTGCGCGAGATCGCGATGCGCTACACCCGCGTGACCACCAACGACGCCATCGACGTGCTGGTGCCGAACTCCGAGTTCATCAACGGCCGCGTCATCAACTGGACCTTCGACGCCACCTACCGCCGCATGCGCGTGCCCTTCGGCGTGGCCTACGGCACGCCCAAGGAAAAGGTCCGCGAGGCCGCCATCGCGGCGGCCCGCACCGTCGAGGGCGTGCTCGACGACGCCGGCCACGAGCCCACGGCCTGGCTGGTGTCCTACGGCGACAGCGCGGTGAACTACGAACTCGTGGTCTGGGCCGACCGCCGGCTGACCACCTCGCCCGCCGGCACGCACGCACGGTTGATGTGGGCACTGGACGACGCGCTGGCCGAACGCGGTATCGAGATCCCGTTCCCGCAGCGCGACCTGCACGTCAAGAGCGGTGCGATCGACGTACGCCTGACGAACGCGTGAGCCCCAAGGAACGGGCAGGCCCGTCCCGGCCCCCGAGGGGCGCTGAAGAGCTTGGGGCGGCCCGGCGCCTTCCCTGACGGGCACGGTGCTTGCTGGCGGTCTTGCGGAGAAGCCGGACGTCACCGGCCCACAACCGTCGGAGTCCCCATGAGAGTGCAATCCCTTGCCGTGGCCGCCCGTGCCGCGCTCGCTGCTGGTGCATGCCTGGTCGCAGCGCTGCCCGCGTCGGCCCAGAGCAGCCTGTCGATGTACGGCCTGGTCGACATGTCGGTCGGCAGCTTCAAGAACCCGGGCGCTGACGCCACCAAGGGCGTGGTCAGCGGCAACATGACCACCAGCTACTTCGGCCTCAAGGGCAGCGAGGACCTGGGCGGCGGCCTGACCGCGTCGTTCGCCATCGAGTCCTTCATGCGCAGCGACACCGGCGCCGCCGGCCGCTTTAACGGCGACACCTTCTGGGCGCGCAGCAGCTGGGTCGGCCTGTCCACGCCCAGCCTGGGTGCGCTGAACATCGGCCGCAACACCACGTCGCTGTTCGTCAACACGCTGCTGTTCAACGCCTTCGGCGACAGCTTCGGCTTCTCGCCGTCGATCCGCCACACCTTCACCAGCGGCACCGTCACCGGCGACACCGGCTGGAGCGACTCCATCAAGTACAGCAGCCCGAAGTTCGGCGGCCTGAGCTTCACCGCCCACGTGGCAGCCGGCGAAGCCAATGGCGGCAAGAACGGCGGCCTGAGCGCGCTGTACTTCGGCGGCCCGCTGGCGCTGGGCTTCGCCTGGCAGTCGGTGTCCAAGGGCGACACGGTGGACAACACCAAGGCCTGGCAGCTGGGAGGCTCCTACGCGCTGGGCGACGCGAAGCTGTTCGCGCAGTACGGCAACGTCGACAACGACGCCACCGGCAACGGCTACGACATCACCGGCCTGGGCACCAGCGTCAAGTTCGGCGCCGGCAGCCTGCTGGCGCAGTGGGGCCGCATCAGCCCCGACACCGGCGCCAAGCGCACCACCTTCAGCCTGGGCTACGACTACTTCGTGTCCAAGCGCACCGACCTCTACGCCGTCTACATGAGCGACAAGCTCAGCGGCCTGAGCTCGGGCACCAGCTACGCGGTGGGCATCCGCCACCGGTTCTGACGGCAGCGGCCCGGCACGGCGGCGGTCACACCAGGCCGTAGTGCCGGGCCAACACCCAGCTCAGGCTGGCCCACATCAGCAGGAACAGCGGGCCGCCCACGCGCACGAAGTCGCGGAAGGCGTAGCCTGCGGCGTTCATCACCAGCAGATTGGTCTGGTAGGCCATCGGCGTGACGTAGCAGAGGTTGCAGCCGAACAGCACCGCCAGCACGTAGGGCTCCGGCGGCAGGCCCAGCAGCCGCGCCACCTCCACCGCCAGCGGCGTGCCGATGGCCGCCGCGGCGTTGTTGCTGACGAAGTTGGTCAGCACGCCCACCAGCCCCATCAGCGCCGCCAGCACCGCCATCGCCGGCCAGCCCTGCGTGAGCTGCACGAAGCCGCCGGCCAGGAAGCCGGTGGCCCCGGTGACGGTGAGCGCGTCGCCCAGCGCCAGGCTGGCCGCGACGATGAGCACCACGTTGACCGACAGCGCGCTGCCCACCTCCTTCCAGGCCACCGTGCGCGTGCCCAGCAGCACCAGCACGCCCACCAGCGCCGCCAGCGCGATCGGCACCCCGCCCAGGCTGGCGCTGCCCACCACGCCGGCCAGCGTGCCCAGCGCCAGCAGCGACTTGCGCTGCCGCGGCAGCGCCAGCCGCTCGTCCAGCAGCAGGCCCAGCGCGTCGCGCTGCAGGGCCTGCAGCGCTTCCGTGGGGCCCTGCAGCAGCAGCACGTCGCCGGGGGCCAGGCGCTGGTCGGGCAGCTGCTCGCGGGTGGACGTGGCGCCCGAGGCCTTGCGCAGGCCGATGAGGATCAGGCCGTAGGTGTCGGCAAAGCGCGCGCCGCGTGCGGTGCGGCCCACCAGCGGGGACTCCGGCGTCACCACCAGCTGCGCCGCCACCACGGCGTGCTCGGCGTCGGGCGCGCGCTCCTCGTCGATGGCATGCAGCTTGGCCTCCAGGCGCTGTTCGTGCTCCTTCAGCCGCTCGGCCGTGTCCTGCACCACCAGGCTGTCGCCGGCACGCAGCGTGGCCGTGGGCAGCGGCGCCAGCAGGGAACCGCCGGCGCGCCGGATGCGCCGCAGCGGCAGGCGGCCGCGGCTGCGTTTGAGCACCTCGCGCACCTGCGCGCCGTCCAGCCAGCTGCCGGCTGCCACGCGCAGCTCGGCCTCGAACACCGGCTGCGCCTCGGCCGTGGGCGCAGGGCTCACGTGGCGCAGCAGCCAGGGCGCCACCAGCCACAGGTACACCAGCGCCGGCGCTGCGGCCAGCGCCACCAGCGGGAAGAACTCGAAGATGCCAAAGGCCTGGGCGCCGAGCGACGCCGCCAGCGAGACGACGATCAGGTTGGTGGAGGTGCCGATGGTGGTGGCCATGCCGCCGATGAGCACCGCGAAGTTCATCGGCATCAACATGAAGCCCGGCCCTTGGCCGGCGCGCTTGAGCGCGGCGATCAGCAGCGGCATCAGCAGCACCACCACCGGCGTGTCGTTCATCACGCCGCTGGCCGCCGCGGCCAGCAGCAGCACCGCCAGCAGCGCCAGCCGAGGCGACTTCTCCACCAGCACCGCCAGCCGCCGCGCCGCCGGTTCCAGCGCGCCGGTGAGCACCAGCGCATGGCCCAGCACCATCAGCGCGCAGATGGCCACCAGCGCCGGATGGCCGAAGCCGCCGAAGAAGCGGTACGGCTCGACGTCCGGGTGCGGAAAGACGAAGAACAGCGTGGGCAGCAGGATCAGCACCGCCAGGCAGACCGAGCCGATCTGGAAGCGGTCGAGCGCGAAGGTGGCGAACACGCCCAGCGCAAAGACCAGCATCAGCACCGCGTGGCCGGACAGGGGGCCGATGGCCAGGAGTTCGAGCGACATGTGCGCAGGCTAGCGGAACGCGGCGTGCCCAGGGAAGCAGCCCCACGGCGGACACGCCGTTGCGACAGCGGCGTGACAGCGCCCGAACCTGCATGGTCCTTTCGGGCTGTCATGGACCCGTCCCGGCGGCTGCCCACGAAGACGGCTGTCGCAGCGGTTTCGGCCGCCATCACCGTCATCTGCATCGAGGTTTCCCATGCGCTCCTCTACTGCCCTCACCGGCACCGCCCTGGCCCTGCTGGCCGGCCTGTCCACCTCCGCCAGTGCCCAGCAGGTCACGCTGTACGGCCGGGTCGACCTGTCCATCGCCCAGCGCGCCAACGCGGCCGACAACACCGAACTGCGCAATGGCTCCGGCAGCCGCCTGGGCGTGCGCGGCAGCGAAGACCTGGGCGGCGGCCTGCGCGCCGTCTTCGGCCTGGAGCACCGCTTCGACGCCGACACCGGCGCCGCCGGCGAGCCGTTCTGGGGCGGCAAGTCGGTCGTTGGCCTGGCCGGCAGCTTCGGCACCGTGACCTTCGGCCGCGACGACAACCCGGCCGTCAAGATGGTGCAGGAAGCCGCCGACCCTTGGGCCGGCGACACGGTTGCCGGCAACGGCAACATCTACGACGGCAACGTCGGCAGCAGCCGCTACAGCAACACCATCACCTGGCGCGCCAGCTTCGGCGGCCTGGGCCTGGGCGCGCAGATCGCCGAGGGCGATGGGCTGGACGACCGACCGATGAACTTTGCCATCAGCTACGGCAGCGGCCCGCTCTACGTGGCCCTGGGCCTGGACAACCCGGGCAACGCCGACGACCAGTTCACCAGCGTGATGGCGCGCTACACGGTGGCCGGCGTGACCTTGTCGGCGCTGTACGGCACCGGCACCGACCGCAACGACCGCGACGTCGACGCCTGGCTGCTGGCGCTGAAGACCAAGGTCGGCGGCGGCGAACTGCGTGCCAGCTATGGCCAGCGCGACAACGAAGGCGTGGCCGACCCGTTCAAGCAGCTGGGTGTGGGCTACCACTACCCGCTGTCCAAGCTCACCACGGTGTATGCCGACCTGGTCAACGTCAAGCCCGTGGCCGCCGGCCGCGAGAAGACCGGCTGGGACCTGGGCATCCGCCACAACTTCTGAAGCCCGGCGGCGTGGCTCAGGGTCGTGTGCCGGCCGGCGTTAGAGTCGGCGGCACAAGACCAGGAGACCCGCCGCCATGCCGAAGGAGCATCTGCTCGCCCTCGACCAGGGCACGTCCAGTTCACGTGCCATCGTGTTCCACCGCAGCGGGCGCATCGTGGCCAGCGCCCAGCGCGAGTTCACGCAGCACTTCCCGCAGCCCGGCTGGGTGGAGCACGACGCCGAGGAGATCTGGGACACGCAGCTGGTCGTCGCGCGCGAGGCCCTGGCCGCCAGCGGCCTGTCGGCGGCGGACATCGCCGCCATCGGCATCACGAACCAGCGCGAGACCACGGTGCTCTGGGGCCGCCAGAGCGGCAAGCCCGTGCACCGCGCCATCGTCTGGCAGGACCGCCGCACCGAACCCGTCTGCGCCAGGCTGCGCGCGCAGGAGGGCGCACTCGACCTGGTACGGGCCGACACCGGCCTGCTGATCGACCCCTACTTCTCCGGCACCAAGCTGCGCTGGCTGCTCGACGCCGTGCCCGGCGCGCACCAGGAGGCCGCCGGCGGCTACCTGGCCTTCGGCACCATCGACAGCTGGCTGCTGTGGAAGCTCACCGGCGGGCGTGTGCATGCCACCGACGTGAGCAACGCATCGCGCACGATGCTGTTCGACGTGCGCCACAACGTGTGGGACCACGAGCTGCTCAAGCTGCTGCACATCCCGGAGAGCGTGCTGCCCAAGGTCTTCCCGTCGGCCCACGTCTACGGCGAGACCGACCCGGCGCTGTTCGGCGCGCCGATCCCGATCGCCGGCGTCGCCGGCGACCAGCAGAGCGCACTGTTCGGCCAGGCCTGCTTCACGCCCGGGCTGGCGAAGAACACCTACGGCACGGGGTGCTTCCTTCTGATGCACGCCGGCGAGCGCTTCCGCCCGTCGGCCCACGGGCTGGTGACCACCAGCGCGGCGCAGACCTCCGCCACGCCGGAGTTCGCGCTGGAAGGCAGCGTCTTCGTCGCCGGCGCCGTGGTGCAGTGGCTGCGCGACGGGCTGAAGGCCATCTCGTCCAGCGCCGAGGTCCAGGCCCTGGCCGCCAGCGTGCCCGACAGCGGCGGCGTGATGGTGGTGCCGGCCTTCACCGGCCTGGGCGCACCCTACTGGAACGCCGACGCGCGCGGCACCATCACCGGCCTGACGCGCGGCAGCACGGTGGCGCACATCGCGCGCGCGGCGGTGGAAAGCATTGCCTACCAGAGTGCCGCGCTGCTCGACGCCATGCAGGCCGACGCCAAGGCCATGGGCGCGCCGCCGCTGACCGAGCTGCGCGTGGACGGCGGTGCCAGCGTCAACGACGACCTGATGCAGTTCCAGGCCGACCTGCTGGGCGTGCCCGTGGTGCGGCCGCAGGTGGTGGAGACCACGGCACTGGGCGCGGCCTACCTGGCCGGCCTGGCCACCGGCGTCTACGCGGGGCGCGACGAACTGGCCGCGCTCTGGCAGGCCGAGCGCCGTTTCGAGCCGGCGATGACACGCGACGAGGCCGCCGAGCGCATGGCCCGCTGGGCGCACGCGGTGCGGCAGGCGACCGCCGCGTGACATCGCCCACCGGCGCCACGGCAGACGTCGCGCCGGCGCGTGCGGCCCCGACACCGGCCACCGTGGTCGCGCTGATCGCGCAGATCGCCTTCGGCCTCGTGGCCATGACGATCTGCCTGCCGTCGATGCCCGACTGGGGCCGCACGTTCGGCGCCTCGACGGCCGCCGTGCAGCTGAGCTTCAGCGGCTTCGTGCTCGCCTACGGGGTGTTTCAGCTGCTGTACGGCCCGCTGTCGGACCGCCTGGGCCGGCGGCCGGTGCTGCTGGCCGGGCTGGCGGTGGCCGCAGCCGGTTCGGTGGTGGCGGCCCTGGCGCCCAGCCTGCCGGCCCTGGTGGCCGCGCGCGTGCTGCAGGGCGCGGGTGCGGCCGCCGGCATGGTGGTGGGCCGCGCCCTGGTGCAGGACCTGTTCCAGGGCCCGGAGCGCACCCGCGTGATGGGCTTCGTCGGCATGGCCATGGGCCTGTGCCCGCCCGGGGCCACGCTGCTGGGCGGGCAACTGCACGAGCGTCTGGGCTGGGCGGCGAACTTCTGGTTCGTGGCCGCGTTGGCGCTCGTGCTGGCCGCCGCGTCGTGGCGGCTGCTGCCCACGGGACGGTCCGCGGCACACGCTTCACCCACCGCGCAGCCGTGGGCCCGCACCATGGCCGCAGCCTATGCGCGGCTGCTGCGCGAGCGCGCCTACCTGCGCTTCGTGGGCATCCTGGGCCTGACCACCGCCACCTTCTACGCCTTCCTGGGCGGCGCGCCGCAGGTGCTGGCCGCCATGGGTGTGGGGCCGGCGCAGATGGGCTGGGTGATCATGGCCATCCCGCTGAGCTACATCGTCGGCAACGGCCTGGCCACGCGCTGGGCGCGTGGCGTGGGTGACCGGCGGCTGATGCGTTGGGGGCAGGCACTGTCGGTGGCGGGCCTGGCGCTGGGCCTGGGTCTGGCGCTGACCGGCGCGCCGGCCCTGAGCGGGCCGGTGGCCTTTGCCGCGCCGCTGGTGCTGCTGGGCCTGGGCCACGGCCTGCTCATGCCGCCCACGCTGGCCGGCACCGTGGGCGTGGTGCCGGCGCTGGCGGGCGCCGCGGCGGCCGGGGCCGGGCTGACGCAGCAGCTCACCGGTGCGCTGGGCGGCTACGCGGTGGGATTCGTGCCCCATGACGGCGCAGCAGGGCTTCTCGCGCTGATGCTGGGCTTCACGCTGCTGGCCGCGGCGGTGCAGCGCTGGGCCACACCGCGCGGCTGATCGGCCGACGCGTTCCGTGCCTCAGGCGCTGCGCACCCGCCGACGCAAGGCGCCTGCCAGCGCGAGACCGATCGCTGCCAGGGCCCCGCTGGCCGGTTCGGGCACGTCGTTGCTGTCCGGTGGCGTGGTGTCATCCACCTGGGTCAGCAGTGCCCCGCTGTCGGACGTGAAGCTCAGGCCGTCGGACAGCTGCACGCTCAGTCGCGCCGTGTTGCCGAAGTCCGAACCGCCCATGCGTGGACCATAGGCCTGGACGTTCAGGCTGGAGAAGAACTGGAAGGCTTCGCCATCGGTGATGTCGTCGACCGTGACGCTGAGCACGATGTCGATGAGGTCGGCAGCCAGGCTGTTGACGGTGCAGCGCACCGGGCCCAGCCCATAGTTCCAGCCGCAGGTGGTGCCCGGGTCGAACGAAGCTTGCCCCGGGTTGGCGCCGTTGTGGTCCAGGTGGATGCGCCCCAGGACGTCGTCACCGCGCCGCTCGCTGTACAGGTCCAGCGAAGTGTCCATGGTGTTGCCGTAATTCCGGTGCGCCTGCCCCGTGAACGCGCCGGTGAGGTGCATGCTGAAGACAGCCTGACCACTACCGGCGAACACGATGCGGTCGGACGCGTCGAGGTAGGTGCCCAACTGGTACTCGCCGAGGTCGTCCGGGCCGCTGGCGTAGAGCAGCTTGGAGCGCATCACGCCTGTGGCCAGGTCGACCGACTGGCTGGTGCTCCAGGCGCCGCCGCGGTACTCGCCGCTCGCGTCGCCGCTGACGCCCCATGCGCTGGTCTGCTGCGCATTGCCATAGCCGCTGTAGCCCTGGTCGCTGTCGACGCAGCCCTGTGTCTGCACGCCACCCTGGACATACGGGGCGGTGATGCAGACATAGCTGGCCCAGGCGCTGGCGGGGGCGAACAGTGCGGACACGCAGGTGGCCAGCAGGAGCGGCTTGAGTCGGTGGTTCATGGCGTCGAAAGTGTTGGACCGGGTATTCGGTAACGCCAGTGTTCCCGGCGCAAAGGCTCGCCGGAGCCCCCGCAGCACGGGGTCGGTGGTTTGCGGGTTCGATCTGTGCCGGGGAGTCCACACGATCGCCCACGGCACCGAAGCTGGCTGAGCCGTTGCCGGCGGGGATCCTGCGTAAGCCGCCTTCGCGGGTTCGCCGTTGCGGCGGCACGACTGCGCGCCGGTTGGCGCCCGGTCCGCCTCAGCGCACGCCCAGGTCGGGCCGATCCAGGTCGAGCGCCGACTTCGGCAGCCGGCGCACCTCGCCGGCGCTCCCCAGCGCCTTGACGCCGTCGCCCGCGGCCGCCCAGTCGCCGGCGACGACGACCCGCAGCGACGCCGGCGTCCACCAGCGCGCGGCGTAGTCGCGCACCTGCTCGGGCGTGACGGCACGCACCGCGTCCACGCGCCCTTTCAATGCCGCCGGGTCGCGGCCGGCGGCCACTTCGCCGGTCACCAGGCCGGCCAGGCCGGCGGTCGTCTCCAGCCGGCGCGCGAAGCTGCCCACCAGGCTGGCCTGGCGTGCCGCCAGTTCCGCGGCGGGCGCCGGCTCGCGCGTCAGCCGCGCCACCGCGTCGCGCATCAGCTGCGCCACCTCGGCGGCACTCGCGTGCTTGGTCTGGGCCTGGCCGTTCCAGCGGCCGCCGGCCGGGTGCGCCTCGCTGCCACCGAAGGCGCCGTAGCTCAGGCCGCGCTCGATGCGGATCACCTGGTTCAGGCGCGCGGAGTAGCCACCGCCCAGCAGGGTCTGCGCCACGTCGCCCACCACCTCGTCGGCATGGCCCTGCGGCTCCGCCGGCGCGCTGACGACCACCGCGCTCTGGCCGCTGCCGGGCATGTCCACCCACAGTACCGGGGGCAACGTTGGCGCGGCGGCGCTGCCCTGCGACACCGGCGGCGGCGAGGCAGGGCGCGCCCAGTCGCCGAAGGCCTGCTGCGCCAGCGCGCGGGCACCGGCGGGATCGACGTCACCGGCGAGCACCAGCACCACGCGGTCGGGCCGCCACTGGGCGGCGTGGAAGGCACGCAGATCGTCGGCCGTCAGCCGGCCCAGGCTGGCCGGCGTGGCCGTGCGGCCGTAGGCGCTGTCGCCCCACCAGGCGCGGCCCGCCGCCAGGCCGGCCACGCTGCCGGGGCTGTCCAGCGCCACGCGCAGGCCGTCGAGGGCACGGGCGCGTTCGCGGTCGAGTTCGTCGGCGGCCAGCAGCGGCTGCCGCACCACGTCGGCCATCAGCGCCAGTGCGGCCGGCAGTCGGGGCGTGGTGACCGTCATGCCCACCAGACTGCTGCGCCAGCCGGTGGCGGTGTCCAGCGTGCCGCCCAGGGCCTCGGCCTGCCGTGCCAGCGTGGCGGCGTCGACGGGCTGATCGCCACGGCGCGCACCACGCGTCAGCAGCGTCGTGGTCATGGCTGCAAGGCCGGTCTTGTCGGCCGGATCGGCCTCGCGGCCTGCCAGCAGCAGCACCTGCGCCGTGACCAGCGGCAGCCCCGGCCGGGGCGCGACGACGATCCGCAGGCCGTTGCCCAGCGTCTGCGTGGTGAGGGTCGGCACGCCGATGGGCTGGGCCGGGCCGGGTGGCGGCGCATCGGGGATGGCCACCGGGGCGGCCAGGGTTGGGATAGCGGCCACGATCAGCGCCGCGGCCAGGAGATTCAGGGGCATGACGCGATTCATCGGGCACCCGCCTTTGCGGCTGCCGCGCTGTAGTGCACGGCCACCACCGGCCGCTCCAGAACGTGGCGGCGCATCACACGCTGCACGTCGGCCGCGGTGACGGCCTGCAGGCGGGCGACCTCGGCCTCGGCCTCGCGCGGATCACCGTGGTTCACGATAGCCCAGCCGGCCGCCTCGGCCACGCCAGTGGGCGACTGCCGGCCGGCCACCACGGCCGTCAGCAACTGCGTGCGCACCTTGTCGAGCTCGGCCTCGGCGATGGGCTGGGTGGCCAGGCGCTTCAGCTCGGCGTGCAGCGCCTTCTCCACCACGGCGGGCGTGCGGCCGCCGGCGGCCACGGCGTAGGCGGCCAGCATGCCGGCGTCGGCGTTCAGGTCGGCCCAGAAGCCGGCGCTTTGCGCCAGCTGATCACGGAACACCAGGGTCTCGGCCAGGCGCGCCGAGTCGCCCTGCGACAGCAGCGCCGAGGCCACCTGCAGCGCCGGCGCGTCGGCCGCACCGGCCTGCGGACCCTGCCACAGCAGGGCCACTGCCGGCAGCGGCACGATGGGCGCTCGCAGGTTCACGCGCCGGCCCTCGGTGCGGCGCGGCTCGGTCACGGTCACGCGCGGGATCGGTGTCTTCGGCGCGGTCAGCGGGCCGAAGTGACGGTCGACGAGGCGGTCCAGGTCCGCCGGGTCGAAACCGCCGGCGACGATCAACACCGCGTTGTCGGGCCGGTAGAAGGTGGCGTGGAAGCGCTGCACGTCGGCCAGCGTGGCGGCGTCGAGGTCTTCGATGCGGCCGATCACCGGCCGCCGGTAGGGGTGGCGCTGGTAGGCCAGACCGGGCAGGGCCTCGAACAGGCGGCCATACGGGTCGGCCTCCACGTGCTCGCGCAGTTCCTCCTTGACCACGTCGCGCTCGCTGGCGAGGTTGGCCGCGTCCACGCGCAGGTTCTGCATGCGCTCGGCCTCGGCCCAGAGCAGGCGCTCCAGGTGGTTGGCGGGCACGTCGTTGGTGTAGACGGTGACGTCGGCGGCGGTGAAGGCGTTGTTGCTGCCGCCCACGTCTTCGGTCAGGCGGTCGAAGGCCTCGTCGGGCAGCCTGGCCGTGCGCTTGAACATCAGGTGCTCGAACAGGTGGGCGAAGCCGCTGCGGCCCGGCGGGTCGTCCTTGCCGCCCACGCGGTACCAGACCTGTACCGCCACCGTGCCCGCACCGGGCATGGGCAGGCCGACGACGCGCAGGCCGTTGGCCAGGCGCTGGTCGGACAGCGGCGGCGGCGGCAGGGCCACGCCGTCGGCGGCCCGCACCGCCGCCGGCAGGGCCGACAGCGCGGCCGCGGCCTGCAGCCACCCGCGGCGCGCGATCACGGTTTCAGGTGCTTCGCCAGGAAGCGTTCCATCGCACCGTAGAACTCGAAGCGGTTTTCCTCGTTGGCGAAGCCGTGGCCTTCGTTGTCCTTGACGATGTACTCGACGTCCACGCCGCGGGCGCGCAACGCGGCCACGATCTGGTCGCTCTCGGCCTTGTTGACGCGCGGGTCGCGGGCGCCCTGGGCCACCAGCAGCGGCGTCTTGATCTTGTCGGCGTTGAGCGCCGGCGAGGTGGCCGTCATGCGCGCCTTGTCGGCCGCATCCTCGGGGTTGCCGACCATCTGGTACATCTGCTGGCGGAACGGCTCCCAGTACGGCGGGATGGTGTTCATGAAGGTGAACAGGTTGCTCACGCCCACGTAGTTCACCGCCGCGGCGTAGAGGTCCGGCGTCTTGGTCACGCCCGACAGCGTGGCGTAGCCGCCGTAGCTGGCGCCGTAGATGGCGATGCGCTTCGGGTCGGCGATGCCCTGCTGGATGAGCCACTGCACGCCGTCGGTGATGTCGTCCTGCATGGCCAGGCCCCACTGCTTGAAGCTGGCCTCCCAGAAGGCGCGGCCGAAGCCGGTGGAGCCGCGGAAGTTCATCTGCAGCACGCAGTAGCCGCGGTTGGCCAGGAACTGCACCTCGGGGTTGAAGCCCCAGCCGTCGCGTGCCCACGGGCCGCCGTGCGGGTTGACCACACAGGGCAGGTTCTTCGCCGGGCGGCCCAACGGCAGCGTGAGGTAGCCGGGGATCTCCAGCCCGTCGCGCGCGGTGTAGCGGATGGGCTGCATCGCGGCCATCTGCTCGGTCTTCAGCCAGGGCGAGATCTCGCCCAGCAGCGCCAGCGTGTCGGCCTTGGCGTCGTACAGGTAGCGGGCACCCTGCGTGCGGTCGTTGAAGGCGGCGACGACGTACTTGTCCTCGGCCAGCGTGGCGCTCTGCAGGATCAGGCTGTTGCCGGGCAACTGCTTCTCCAGGCGCTCGAACATGCGCCGCGTCTCGGCGTCGAAGTAGTGGCGGCCCGGCTTGTCGACGTTGTAGGCGGCCAGCGCCAGCGTCTGGCGCACGCGCGACCAGGCGGCGCCGTCCAGGTCCACCTTCGGATGCGCGTAGATCAGTTCCTCGGCATCTGGCTTCGCGGGGTCGATCAGCACCAGGGCCGCCTTGTCGCGCCCGCGGTTGCTGATGGCGTAGAACTTTGCGTTGGCCGCGTCGAAGAACTGCGGGTTGACCTGGGTACGGAAGTCGGTGGTCAGCAGCGGCTTGAAGGGCTCGGCTTCGGTGGCGCGGTACAGCAGCGTGTTGTTGACGCCATCGCTGGCCACGCCCATGCGCACGGCGCCGGTGTGGTCGGTCTGCCAGCCGATGATGTTGCCGGGGTTCTGCGCCACCAGGGTCTGGGCTCCGGTCTTGACGTTCACCCGGTAGACGTCGAAGGCGCGTTTGTCACGCTGGTTGTGCTGCACCAGGACGTGCTGCGGATCCTGCGGCAGGTCGTCGAGCACGGCGGCGCGCACGTTCTCGAACGGGGTCAGGTCGGTGATCTTGCCGCTGGCGGCGTCCACCGCCACCACGTGGAAGTTCTCGTCGCCGCCGAAGTCCTTGGTGTAGAGCAGCGTGTCGCCGCCCTTCCAGAAGTAGTTGCTGATGTCGCGCGCCGACTCGCGGGTGAGCTGGCGCGGCTCGCCCACCGGCCGGCTGCCGTCCAGCGGCTGCACGAAGATGTTCAGCCGCTTGGTCTTTCCGTCGTCGCCCAGGGCCGGCTGCATGAAGCCCAGGGTGCGGCCATCGCCGCTGACACGGTAGTAGCCGCGGTCGATGTTGCGGAAGAAGTCGCGCAGCGGGATCTGCGGCGGCACGGGGGCGGCAGCGGTGTTGGCGGCCATCGGCGTGGTGCCGGGTGCGGCGCAGCCGGCGATCAGCGCGGCCATGGTCAGGGCAGTCAGGGTGAGTCCGGATCGCAGGCTCATCGGGTCGGTTCCTGGTGGGGTGGTTTCAGGTGCGCGGATTGTGGCGGTCTCGCGCCAGGCCCTTGTAACGATGCGACAGCCGGTCCGGTGGACGGGACGAAGCGCCGGATCAGGCGCCCGAGCCGCGGCGCAGCGCGTCGGCCCGGGCGGCGATGGCGGCCCGCTCTGGCGCCGGCACCCGCGCCAGGTTCTTCACCTGCAGCGCCATGCGCGGGTGGCGCGCGAAGCGGGCCTCGTGGCGGGCCAGGAAGTCCCAGTACAGCGTGGTGAAGGGGCAAGCGTCGTCGCCCGTGCGCCGGTCGGGCCGGTAGCGGCAGCCGGCGCAGTGGTTGGACATGCGGGCGATGTACTGGCCGGTGGCGATGTAGGGCTTGCTGGCCATCGGCCCGGCACCGGCGGGCCGTCCGTCGGCCTTCACGCCGTCGGCGTACTGGCTCATGCCCAGCGTGTTGGGCAGTTCCACCCACTCCACCGCGTCCACGTAGACGGCCAGGTACCAGGCGTGCACCTGATTCGGGTCCACGCCGAGCAGCAGCGCATACAGCCCCGTGACCATCAGCCGCTGGATGTGGTGGGCGTAGCCCAGGCGCAGCGTCTGGCCGATGGCGTCACGCAGGCAGGCCATGTCGGTGTCGCCGGTCCAGTAGAAGGCAGGCAACGGGGCGTGGGCGTCCAGCGCGTTGCGGTCCAGGTAACCCGGCATCTGCGTCCAGTAGATGCCGCGCACGTACTCGCGCCAGCCCAGCACCTGGCGGATGAAGCCTTCGGCCGACGCCAGCGGCACGCGGCCGGCGCGGTAGGCGGCCTCGGCCGCGGTCACCACCTCGCGCGGGTTCAGCAGCTTCAGGTTCAGCGCCGCCGACAGGTGGGCATGCCACAGCCAGGGTTCGCCGGCCCACATGGCGTCCTGCCAGCGGCCGAAGTCCGGCAGCCGTTCGTCGACGAAGAGCCGCAAGGCCTGCAGGGCCTGGTCGCGGGTGACGGGCCAGTCGAAGGCCGACAGGTCGCCCGGGTGATCTGGGAAGCGCTGCGCCACGGTGACCAGCACCTCGCGCGTGAGCGCATCGGGCGCAAAGCCCGCGCGCGGCGGCACCGGCGGTGGGCCGTCGGCGCCGAAGCTGCCGCGGTTGTCGGCGTCGAAGTTCCACTGGCCGCCGCAGGGCTGGTCGCCGTCCATGAGCACGCGATGGCGCTGCCGCATCTCGCGGTAGAAGTACTCCATGCGGAGCTGCTTGCGGCCCTTGGCATGGGCGGCGAAGTCGCGCACGGTGGCGTAGAAGTGGCGGTCGTCGCGCAGGTCCAGCGGCAGGCCGTGCGCTTTCCCCGCGCCGCGCAGCGCCTGCAGCACCCGCCAGTCGCCGGGCGCGCTGAGCACCAGGCCGGCCGGGCGCAGGCGGGTGATGTCGGCCGCCAGCGCATCGGACAGTGTGGTCACGCCCGCGTCCAGCGACGTGTAATGCACCGTCCAGCCGTCGGCGCGGCGCTCCGCCGCGAAGTGGCGCATCGCGGCCAGGAACAGCGCGGAGCGCACCCGGCTGGAGCGCACGTGGGTGGACTCCTCGGCCACCTCGGCCATCCACAGCGCGTCCCGCGCCGGGTCGAAGCCGTCGAAGGCGCTGGACGCGGCGTCGAGCTGGTCGCCGAGCACGATCACCAGGTGTCTCATGGCGCGGCCTTGCGGCGCCGGCAGGCGTCGGAACAGTACTTCACGTCGGCCCAGTTCTTCGCCCAGGCGCGGCGCCAGCTCATCGGTCGGCCGCAGGCCACGCAGGGCTTGCTGGGCAGGGTGGCCTTGTTGCCCTTCCAGCCGGCTTCGCGAGACGCCGCCATCAGAACAGCTCCTGCTGACGAGTGTCCTTGCCGGCCTTCACGGACGTTCCGCGGCGCTGCAGGCCCGCGCGCGGCAGGCCGCTCTTGCGCGAGCCGTGGCGCTGCTGGATGGCGTCGGCCTCCTGCCGCGCTTCGGCGGTGCGGCGCAGGCCGTAGAGCCGTTCCCTGGCCGCAGCGAGGGCGGTGCGCTCGTCGACGATGGGCTTCGGGTAGGCGGGCGTGCCGAGCTCCGGCACCCAGCGGCGCACGTAGGTGCCGTCAGGGTCGTGGTCCCGGGCCTGCTTGGCCGGCGAGTAGATGCGCAGCGTGTTGATGCCGGTGGTACCGCTCTGCATCTGCATCTGCGACCAGTGGATGCCGGGTTCGAAGTCGAGGAACTGCCGGGCCAGGAACAGCCCGGGTTCGCGCCAGTGCAGCCACAGGTGGTAGGCGGCGAAGCTGACCAGCATGGCGCGCATGCGGAAGTTCAGCCAGCCGGTGGCGCGCAGCTGTCGCATGCAGGCGTCCACCATCGGGAAGCCGGTGCGGCCCTCGCACCAGGTCTCGAAGCGTTCACGGTCGAAGTGGTCCTCCCGCAGCCCGTCGCAGGCGCGCGCGAAGTTGCGGAACTCCACCGCCGGCTCGTCCTCGAGCTTCTGCATGAAGTGGCAGTGCCAGCGCAGCCGGCCGGCGAAGCCGCGCAGGCCGTGGGCCAGCGCGCGGTCGGGCGTGCTGCGGATGGCGGCCTCGGTGGCCTGGTGGACCTGGCGCATCGACAGCGTGCCGAAGGCCAGGTGCGGGCTCAGGCGGCTGCAGCCGTCGGCCGCGGTGAGCGGGCTGGACAGTGCACGCCGGTAGCCGCGCGCGCGGCCGGCAACGAAGTCGTCCAGCAGCGCCCGTGCCGCAGCCTCGCCGGCGGCCGGCAGCGGCCGGCTGGCGGGTGCCAGCGGCAGCGGCGTGGCCCGCGGCGGTTCCAGTCCACGCCAGCCGGCCGGCACCGCCACCTGCGGCGCCTCCATGCGCGCCTGCCAGCGGCCGGCCCAGCCCCGGCGGTTCTTCAGGGGCCGCACGACGCCGGTCTGCGGCCACTGGTGCCAGGCCACACCCGTGGCACGGCACCACGCGGCCACGGCACGGTCACGGTCGTAGCTCCAGCCGGGGCCGGTCTCCTCGTGGCTGAACAGGTGGGTGAAGCCATGCCGGGCGTGCAGCGCCTGCAGCACCGGCACGGCGTCGCCTTCTTCGACCCACAGCGGGAGGCCGCGCGCGGCCAGGGCATCGCGCAGCGGCGCCACGCAGGCCAGCGCAAAGGCCAGGTGCTGCGGGTCGCACTCCGGGCTGCGCCGCCACGCCGGCTCCAGCAGCCACAGCGCCGCCGCGCCCTCGGCCAGCGCGGCTTCCGCCAGCGGCGCGTGGTCGTGCAGGCGCAGGTCGCGCTTGAGCCAGACCAGGGCCTTCATCGCTGCGTCGAGAACGGCCTCACTTCACCAGCGGCCGGATGGTGGTGAAGCCGCCGTCGACGGCGATCACCTGGCCGGTCAGGCGTGCCGCCTCGGGGCCGAGCAGCCAGGCCATCACGTCGGCCACGTCCGACGCCGCCTGCACGCCGCCCAGCGGGTACTGTCGCGCTGCCGCCTCGCGCATGGCCGGCAGCTTGAGCATGCCGGCGGTCATCGGCGTCTCCGTCATGCCGGGGGCGACGGCGTTGATGCGCATGCCCTGCGCCGCATGGGTGGCCGCCGCCGCGCGGACCAGGGCCTCCACACCCCCCTTGGCCGCGGCGATGGCCTCGTGGTTGGCCACGCCGATGCGGGCGACGACGGAACTGGCGAACACCGCTGCACCGGGTCCGCCCCCCAGGGCCGTCACCCAGGCCTGCAGCGTGAAGAAGGCGCTGTCCAGATTCACGCGCATCAGCTCGCGCCAGGCCTCGGCGCGGGTGCGTGCCAGCGGCGCGATCAGCGTGCTGCCCACGCAGTGGGCGAGGGCCGCGGGCGTCTCGCCCAGGCCCTCGCGGGTGGCCGACAGCGCCAGCGCCGCGCCGTCGGGCGTTGTGACGTCGGCCACGATGCGCAGGGTCGCCGGCACGGCGGCCAGGCGGTCGGCATCGCGGCCGACGGCAGCGATGCGCCAGCCGCGTTCGTGCAGGCGGGCGGCCAGCGCGCGGCCGATGCCGCCGCTGGCGCCGGTGATCAGGACGGAGGAGGACATGGTTGGTCTCCGGAAGCGGATTCGTTGGCGGCGCGCCGGGCCCATCGCTGCAGCGTGGGCCGCAGCGGCAGGAAGGCGCGGTAGGCGAGCTCCATCAGCGCCGTGACCCCGGGCACGCGGGCGACGGCGGCCAACCAACGCCAGCCCGGCAGGCGGGCCCAAAGCGCGACGAAGGCAGCCGCGCCGCTGAGCAGGCGGCCGTCGGCGTGCTGGACATGGAAGCGGCGCAGCAGGTCGTCACGGCGCTGACCTGGGGGCAAGGGCGCTGCGGGCGCGCTGACGTCGGTGAACGCCAGCGCTTCGGGTGTGTCGGACTGCGATGCCAGGGCGCGGTAGTGCGCAATCTCACGGCTGCACAGCGGGCAGGCGCCGTCGTAGAGCACGGTCAGCGTGTCGGCGTTGGCGGCGGTGGGCGGGCAGCGGTCGGTCATGCCAGGAGGGCCTCGGCCTGCTTCAGGCCACGGGTGGCGCGTGTCCACCACTGCGAGAAGGAACTGCAGGGGCGCACCACCGGCGGGAACAGCATTGGCGGCGGCGCCACCTCGGCCCAGCGGTTCAGCCACGGGTCGAGGTGCGGATTGCCGATGGTGCGCACGCGGCTGGCGGCACGGAGCGCGCGGCCGATGGTGTCGGCATCACCGTGCCAGCTGCGCGACGCCAGCGCCTGCAGGCGCTGGCCGACGAAGTGCCAGCGCGCCGGCACCCAGGGCCAGCGGCGGTGCCAGTCGGCGATCAGCACGCCCAGCACGACCACGTCCGTCGGCAATTCGGGCGGCAGGTCTGCGAGGTGGAAGGGGTGCACCAGCCAGACCTCCCGGTCCGCCACCACGGCCGGGTCGGGGGTGGTGGCACCCAGCCACGCCGGCGGATCGGCCTGCACGGGCGGCATGGTGTCGGCAGCCTCGCCGACGCCGGCCGGCCAGGCCTGCGGTGTGCGTGCATGGGCATCCAGCGCCGCGTACGAGGTGTCCAGCGGCGTGCCCTGGCTGTGCCAGTCCGCTGGCGCGAAGCGGGCCACGTTCTCGGCGTTGAACAGGTAGGGCTTGGCGCCGGCGGTGCCGGCCACCCACTGCCAGCTCAGGTGGTTGCTGGCCAGGTCGCCGTCGAGCAGGCGGCCCAGCAGCCAGTCGGCCCCGGTGCACCAGTGGACCTTGCGGCCGTGCACCAGGTAGCTGGCCAGCCACAGCCGCGCGTGGTTGTGCAGGTGGCCCGTGGCACGGAGGTTGGCCACGGCCCGGTCGATCACCGGCACGCCGGTTTGGCCGGCGGCGATGTCGGGCGGCATCTCGCGGGCATAGGCCGCTTCGGGCAGCGGACCGGGGTGCCACGCCTCGAGGATGCCGTCACCGTGGTGGGCCCAGGCGTGTTGGAACCACTCGCGCCACCCCAGCTCGGCCACCAGCCGATGCTGCACCGGCAGCGGCCCGCGGGTCAACACGGCCTGCAGGACGTCACGCAGGCTCAGCAGGCCATGGGTGATGTAGGGTGACAGGCCCGTGACGGCGCCGCCCAGGTGGTTGCGCGTGCGGGCGTAGGCCGCCGGCTGCACCCTGGCCAGGCGTTGGTGGGCGGCGGCCAGGGTCGGCTCGTGTGCAAAGCCATACTGCATGGTTCACGTATTGAACCATGTCGTTCAATCTTTTGCCGTCGCTTGGACTTGTGGGCTCAGGGATGCCGGTACTGTCGCGCAGCTGACCCCAGAAAGTCGATTTCCCGTTCGAAGTGGGCGCCCACACGTTCGGCCAGCCGGATCGACGGTGCGTTGTCCGGCCGGATCAGGCTGATCAGCGACCCGGCCCCCAGCCAGCGCCGCCCGTGGGCGATGGCGGCGCGCACGGCCTCGGTCGCGTAGCCCTGGCCCCAGGCCGGGCGGGCGAACAGCCACGCCACTTCCTCGCCCGGCCAGCCCTCGGGCTGCAGGAAGCCGGCCCGGCCGATGAGCGCGCCGTCGGCCCGGCGCTCGACGGCCCAGCAGCCGCGCCCGCGCAGCGCCCATTCGCCAAGGTGGAAGGCCATCTGCCGCCAGGCCACGTCCCGGTCCACCGGGCCGCCACTGCCGATGAAGCGCATGACCTCGGGGTCGCCGACGATGGCAGCCCAGCTGTCCAGGTCCCCCGGACTGAATGCGCGCAGGCGCAGGCGGGGCGTGAACAGTTCCGGGATCATGGGCGCGGCGCCACTTGCACGTCGGTGCGCACCGAGTTGGCGATGAAGCAGGCGGCGTGTGCCGCGTGGTGCAGGCGCTCGACCTCGGCCGGGTCGGGCTGGCGGTCGCCCACGAAGCGCACGGCCGGGCGCAGCACGACGGTGGTCATCGCCAGACGGCCGTCGGTGTCGGCCGCCAGCGTGCCTTCCGCGTCGTCGGCGTAGTCGTCCACGCACCAGCCGGCGCGGCAGGCCAGGTCCAGGAACCACAGCATGTGGCAGCTCGACAGAGACGCGACGAACAGCTCCTCGGGGTCGACCGCGGCCGGGTCGGCATAGGGTACCGGCACCACCGAGGGCGAGGCCGAGCCCGGCAGTTCCACGCCGCCATCGAAACACAGCCGGTGCACGCGGCTGCAGCGGCGGTCGGTGAAGGGCTGGTCGCCGCGCGACCAGCGGACCTGGGCGGCATATCGGCTCATCGCGTATCGTGCCTCGCTTCGACAGCGGAGATTGTGACCGTGGCCCTGACCCTGCACTACTACCCCAGCAACGCCAGCATGACGCCGCACCTGCTGCTGCGCGAGCTGGGCGTGCCGTTCACCCTGCAACTGGTCGATCGCGCGCAGAACGCGCACAAGTCGCCGGCGTACCTGAAGCTCAACCCCAACGGCCTGATCCCGGTGCTGCAGGACGGCGAACTGGTGCTGTACGAGACGGCGGCCATCGTGCTGCATCTGGTGGACACGCACCCCGAGGCCGGTCTGGCCCCACCGGTCCGCACGCCCGAGCGGGCCGAGTTCTACAAATGGCTGGTGTGGCTGTCCGGCAGCCTGCAGGCCATGATGCCGCACTACTTCTACAGCGAACGGATGGTGGCACCTGGCAACGCGGCCGGCGCGGCCGAGGTCAAGGCGCAGGCCGAGGCCCGCATCGCGGCGATGGTGGACCAGATCGACCAGCGCTTGGCCGTGCAGCCCTGGATGAGCGGCGCGCAGTTCGGCGCGCTGGACCCGTATGCCTTCATGCTTTGCCGCTGGACGCGCGGCATGCAGCGCCCGGCGCGCACGCTGCCGCACGTGGGCCCGTGGCTGGCGCGCATGCTGGAGCGGCCAGCGGTGCGGGCCACACTGGCGGCCGAAGGGCTGCAGCCGCCATTCGTCTGAGCGGGGCAGCGCCTCAGCGCCAGGTGGCGCGGCCAGCGTCCTTGGCCGCGTAGAGGCGCTCGTCAGCCAGCGACAGCAGCGCGTCGAAGCCATCATGCGGCCCGGCCTCGACTCCGCCCATCGAGAAGGTCACGCCGTGCGGCGACGACAGGCCGGGTGTATCGACCACCGCAAATGCCGCGAGCAGGCGCGCGAACACACCGCCCAGTTCGTCGGCGCGGGTGCCCGGCAGTACCAGCATGAACTCCTCGCCGCCCCAGCGGCCCAGACGGTCGGGCGCGCGCAACACCTGCGGCACCACCCTCGCCAGGGCCTGCAGCAGCGCGTCTCCGGCCGGGTGGCCGAAGCGGTCGTTGACCTGCTTGAAGTGGTCCAGGTCCAGCAGCGCGATCGTGAAGGGCAGCCCGAGCCGTTGCGACTGCGACAGCTGGGCCCGCGCATAGGCCTCGATGGCGCGCCGGTTGGGCAGGCTGGTGAGTTCATCCCGCAGTGCAAGGTCCGTCAGTTCGCGCCGGCTCCGCCAGGCGCGCCAGCCGAGCATGGCGACGCCGACCAGCACCAGGCTCAGCACCGAAAGGCCACCCCACAGCGCGCGCTGTGTGGCGGACTGCGCCTGCACGGTGAGCTGTGCCGCTTCTTCCCGGTGCTTGAGCGACGCGATCTCCGCGTCGCGTCGCGCCGTGTCGTAGCGCGCCTGCAGAAGCAGGACCTGGGTGTCGCGGCCCAGTTGCCGGGCCTCCTCGTCCAGTGCGCGTGCCCGCTGCATCTGCGCGTAGGCCTGGGCGTGCTGGCCCAGGCTGGCGTAGGCCTCGGCGAGGGCCAGCGCCATGTTCCGCCGTGACTGTGGCAACTCGCCCCCGAGGTCCAGGGCCACGGCACGGGAGAGGGCACGCGGCAGGTCGGCGTGCCGCAGCGCCGCCATGGCGCGCAGCCGCAGCGCGTGGACGTTGACGATGCGTGTGCCGTCGCCCAGATCCGACAGCAGGGCCTCGGCCTCGGCCAAGGGTCTCAGGGCGTCCGCGGGCGCCTGGCCCTCGACGTCGAGGGCCGCCATCTGGATCAGGGCTGCCGCGATGCCGGCACGGTCGCCGAGGTCGCGGCTGATGGCCAGCGCCTGCTGCAGGAAGGGCAGGGCGTCGGCCGGCAGGCGCAGGTCCGCCAGCGCGATGCCGGCGGCATAGGTCACGAGACTGCGCAGGTAGCGACCCCGACCAGGGGCCACCGCCGCGTCCGCGCGCGCGAAGTGCGCCAGCGCCCGGTCGCGTGCGTCTGGCCGACCGCGGTCCACCGCCACGATCTGGCCCTGGGTCAGCGCTGCCTGGGCGCCGAAGAAGGCCCAGCCGGTGCGCTCGCTGCAGTCGGCCAGCGCTTCGGCCGCCCGCCAGGCCTCGTCGAGGCTGTCGATGGCATGGAGGGTCCAGGTTTCGATGTCGAGCAGTTCGCAGCGCAGCACGGATGGGCCGGCCGGAAGGCTTTCCCGCAGCGCCGTCAGCGGCTTGATCTGTGCCGGCCCGTCGGCACCGAGACCGGCCAGGCGCAGCTGGGCGGCCTTCAGCCAGGCAGCGGCCTCCGGCGGGGCCCCCGGCGCGGCTGCCAGGGCGTCGGCAGCGCGCTGCAGGCTGTGCGCCGTGGCCTCGTCCATCTCCAGCGCGGATTCCAGCCGTGCCACGGCCAGCCAGCGCCAGAAGCGCTCTTCACCCTGGGCGAGCACGGCGCGGCGGCGCTCGGGCTCGAGCGCGGCCATCGGGTCGTCGATCGACGCCTCCAGCGTTTCGGCCAGCACGGCAGGCCAAGGTGCGCGATCGGGCGCAGCGGTTGCGGTCGCGGCCAGCATGCCTGCGAGCAGCAACCCCAGGCATCCGCGCAGGACAGTGTTCATCGTGAGCGACGTATCGGCCGCTGCGGGCGACACTGAAGGGGCACCTAGCGCACGCCGAGCTTGAAGGCGATCATGGCGCGAAGTTTGTTCGGCAGCACAGGCTTGATCAGCAGGTGGAAGTCGTGCGTCACCGCCTCGTCCTCGTGCCCGCCCAGACTGCTGCCGGTGATCACGATCGCCGGCAGCCGCCGCTGTGGCCAGTGTGCACGCACGGCGGCCAGGGCGTCCAGGCCGGTGGCGCCGTGAGGCAGACGGTAATCCACCAGCAGCAGGTCCGGTGGCGCGCCGGCGCCGTCGGGCGCGCCCAGCCAGTCTTGCACGGCCTCGACTGTCTCGAAGGCCGAGACGGTGGCTCCCCAGGCCTGCAGCAGCACCACCAGGCCTTCGCGCACCGTGGCCTCGTCTTCGACGACCACCAGGTGCCGCCCTTCCAGCGTGAGCCCGATGGGCGTCCGGGCACCGCCGGCGGCCGCCTCCAGCGGGCGCGGGGCCTTGCCCGGTGGCAGGTCGAGCGTGAACACCGTGCCATGGCCCATGCGCGAGCGAACGCCGATGGCCGTGCCCATCAGGTCGGCCAGGCGCTTGACGATGGCCAGGCCCAGGCCCAGCCCCTTGCGCTGGTGCGCCTGCAGCGGGCGGTTGCCCTGGACCTGGAAGAATTCCTCGAACACACGCGAGAGGTGGGCCTCGGGGATGCCGATGCCGCTGTCCCAGACCTGCACGCGCAGTCGGCCCTGCACGCTGCGGCAGCTGACCAGCACGCCGCCGTCGTCGGTGTAGCGGATGGCATTGCTGACCAGGTTGCGCAGGATGCGCTCGAGCAGCACCGGATCGGCCTGCACCACGTGCTGCTCGCCGCGGAAGCTCAGCGCCAGACCCTTCTCGAAAGCCACCGGCTCGAAGTGCAGGCGCAGGCGCGCGAACAGCTCCTTCAGGCGCACCGGGGCCGGGTTGACCTCGACGCCGCCGGTGTCGATGCGCGTGATGTCCAGCAACTCGCCGAACAGCCCCTCCAGCGCGTCCACGCTCTCGTTGATGCTGTTGACCAGCGAGGCCACCTCGGGATCGCGGATGCGCTGGCGCAGCGCCTCGGCGAACAGGCCCATGGCGTGCAGCGGCTGCCGCAGGTCGTGGCTGGCGGCGGCGAAGAACTGGGTCTTGGCCCGGCTGGCGGCCTCGGCGGCACGGCGCGCGGCGTCGGCTTCGGCCTTCTCGATGCGCAGCTGCAGCGCCAGCGCGTCGGTGCGCGACTTCAGCCGGATGGCCTGGCCCAGGGCGCTGCCCGCGGTGCGCGCCATCAGCACCGTGATGCCGAACAGCAACGTCAGGATGCCCGCCAGCTGCCAGTGCCCGGGCTGGCTGGTGTCGGTGGCCACGCGCAGGATGGTGGGCACCAGCACCAGCGAGATGAAGGCCAGGAACACGCGCCACTGCGTGGACAGCAGCTGCACCGAACCCAGGCAGTAGCTGTAGACGATGAGCAGCAGCGCCAGCCGGTCGTAGGGGGTGCCCAGGCCCCAGAAGAGCCAGGCGGCCACGCCCCACATCGCGCCCTGCAGCAGCACCAGGGCCTTCCAGCTCACGCGCCAGCGGCGCATCGTGGTGTCGTCGGCGCGCGGGTTGCGGCGGTAGCGGATGTAGTGCAGCAGGCGCAGCACCAGCAGCACGCCCACCAGCGTGGCCCAGACCGCCAGCCGCACCGGGTCGGCACTGCCGGCGAACAGCAGCAGAACCAGACCCAGACCGACGGCGTTGCCGGTCAGTGTGGCCGGTGTCTGCGTGAACAGCGCGCGGACGTGGTCGAGCTGGTGGTGCTCCTCGCCGTCCACCGCGTCGGCCGGCCCGCCGGCGGCCGTGGCGGCACCGTCGGGCGCGCTCACCGGCCGCCGGGGCGCACGCCGGGAATGCCCGCGCCCTGCGTCATCTGGCTGACGGCCAACACCGCCTGCGTGCGCGTGCTCACGTTCAGCGCGCGCAGCACAGCGGCCACGTGGTCCTTGACGGTCTCCACCGAGACGTTGAGCTGGCGGGCGATGAGCTTGTTCGGCAGGCCCTGCAGCAGCAGCGCCAGCACCTCGGTCTGGCGCGGCGTGAGGCCGATGGAGTCCAGTGAGACCGACTTCGCCTGGTGCGGCTCGGGCTTGGCATGCTCGGCCAGCATGCGCATGACCTGCGGCACGGTGTCTGGCTCGTGCGGCTGGGCCTGTGCTTGTGCCGTGGTCAGGCCCAGCATGTGCGGCGGCACGAACAGGCCGCCGTTCATCACCGCGTGCAGCGCCTTGATGAGGTTGTCGTTGGAGCTCGTCTTCGGTACGAAGCCCATGGCGCCGAGGTCCAGTGCGCGGATCACGTCGCTGGCGCGCTCCGAGGCCGAGACCACGACCACCGGCACCGCCGGCCAGGTGGCGCGCAGTTCGGCCAGCACCTCGAAACCGTCGACCTCGCCCAGGGCCAGGTCCAGCAGCACCAGGTCCACGCCGTCGTCGTCGCGCAGCGTCTGGCGGGCGGCCTCGGCCGTCTCGACGCCGATGACGGTGACGTCGTCACCGAACCCCTGGATGACCTGCTGCAGCGCCGCCAGGATCAGCGGGTGGTCGTCGACGAGCAGTACCTTCATGCGCAGCCTCCCCCGGTGGTGAACCGCCGATGCTAGACCGGGCTCGCGGCGGCCCGGCTACCCCTTTTGGGGGGCAGGTGCCGTGAAGCGCCGCGTCACCGATATGGCCACGCAGGCCGGCTTGGCCTGGCCTTCGATCTCGATGGTGACCTCCACCGTCAGCTGCGCGCCGCCCTCAAGCGGCTGGTAGGCCTGGAGCACGAAGTGGCCGCGCAGCCGGCTGCCGGCACGCACCGGGGACGGGAAGCGCACGCGGTCCAGTCCGTAGTTGACGCCCATGACCACGTCGTCGAAAGCGAAGGCATGCTCGCCGAACCAGGGTAGCAGCGACAGTGTCAGGAAGCCGTGCGCCACGGTGCCGCCGAAGGGGCTGGCGGCGGCGGCCACCGGGTCGACGTGGATGAACTGGTGGTCGCCGGTGGCGTCGGCGAACGCGTCGATGCGCGCCTGGTCGACGGTGAGCCAGTCGCTGGTGCCGATGGGCTGGCCGACCAGGGCCTGCAGGTCGCTCAGGTGCGGGTAACGGGTCATGGGATCGGGGTTCTCCGGGGGCGGGTTCAGTTCAGCCAGGCCTGCAGCGGCTGCCACTGGGTCAGGTCGCGCTCGACGCGGCTGGGGGCCACGTCCCACAGCGTCAGGCCGCGGGCGGCCAGCTGCACGTAGTTCTGCGTGTCGCGCAGCGCCGCCACCACCGGCAGCGGCACCGTGGTCAGGTAGTGCTGCAGCTGCTCGAAGGCGCGCGTGTGGTCGCGCACGCGCATGGCTACCAGGCCCATCGTGATCTCCGGGGCGCGCCGATGCGTCTGCAGCTGCTGCACGAAGGCATGCGTGGCCTGGATGTCGAACAGGCTGGGCTGCAGCGGGATCAGCACACGGTCGGCGATCTTCAGCACCGCCTCCAGCCGCTTGCCGTGCAGGCCGGCGGGGGTGTCCAGCACCACGTGGGTCGTGCCCTTGGGCGGGCGCACGACCGCGTCGTGGGCCACGTCCCAGCCCTGGATGGCCGGCAGCGTGGCCGGGCGCAGCGCCAGCCACTGGCGCGCCGACTGCTGGCGGTCGACGTCGCCGAGCATCACCGCGTGGCCCCGGTGGGCCAGGCTGCCGGCGACGTTGGTGGCCAGTGTGCTCTTGCCGACGCCGCCCTTGGGGTTGGCGATCACGATGACGGGCATGGCTCCTCCGGTGTGGGATCTCGGGGACGGCCCGTACGACCCGTACAGGCCGACGGCGCTGCGGTTATGGTAGCGGCACCACCATGGCCCGCACCGCCGCGCGCACCGTCGCAAGCACCGTCGTCATTGCCGCCCACCCGCAGATGGCGCAGTCGCGCGTCACCGCCCGCCTGATGCGGCGGGCGGCGCGGGCCGGTGCGCACGTCGACGTGCGCGACCTGTACGCGCTCTACCCCGACTACTGGATCGACCGTGCGGCCGAACAGGCTGCGCTGGCCGATGCCGAGCTGATCGTCTGGCTGCACCCGGTGCAGTGGTACGGGATGCCGCCGCTGCTCAAGCTGTGGCTGGACGAGGTGTTTGCCTACGGCTGGGCCTACGGCCCGGGCGGCGAAGCACTCCGCGGCAAGGCCCTGTGGCTGGTGGTGTCCACCGGCGGCACGGCCGACAACTACGGCGCCACCGGCATCCATGGCCGGCCGTTTGCCGACTTCCTGCCGCCGTACGAGCGCTCCGCCGCCCTGACCGGCCTGCGTTGGTGCGACCCGCTGGTGCTGCACGGCGCGCACCGGGCCGACGAGGCGGCGCTGCAGGCCTTCGAGGACCGGTTTGCTGTCGGGCTGGACCGTCTGTCCGGCGACCCGCGGGGCGACTGACCGTGGACACCAGCACCTGGCTGCAGACCAGCCTGATCTACCTGGGCGCCGCGGTGCTGGCGGTGCCGCTGGCCAAGGCGCTGGGGCTGGGGTCCATCATCGGCTACCTGGCCGCCGGCATCGCCATCGGGCCCTGGGGCCTGGGCCTGGTGACCGACCCGCAGGCCATCCTTCAGTTCGCCGAGTTCGGCGTCGTGCTGATGCTGTTCCTGGTCGGGCTGGAGCTGGAGCCGAAACGGCTGTGGGCGCTGCGCGGGCCGATCTTCGGCTGGGGCAGCGTGCAGCTGATCGGCTCGACCGCCGTGATGGCTGCCGTGGGCCTGGCGTTCGGGCTGGACTGGCGGCTGGCGGCGGTGGGCGCCTTCGCGCTGGCGATGAGCTCCACCGCCATCGGCCTGGGCGTGCTGGCCGAACGCAACCTGGCGGGGTCGATGGCCGGGCGCAGCGTGCTGTCGGTGTCGCTGTTCCAGGACGTGGCGTCGATCCCGGTGCTGGCCCTGCTGCCGCTGCTGGCCGTGGGTGCAGCGGCCGGCACATCGGCAGACGGCGGTGCCGGCTGGGGCGACGGCGTGCGCGCGCTGGCGGTGGTGCTGGCCATCGTGCTCGGCGGCCGTCTGCTGCTGCGCCCGGCGCTGCGCTGGATCGCGCGCAGCCGCACGCCGGAGATCTTCACCGCGGCGTCGCTGCTGCTGGTGGTGGGCACCGCCTGGGGCATGCAGGCGGCCGGGCTGTCGATGGCGCTGGGAGCCTTCCTGGCCGGCGTGCTGCTGGCCGAAAGCGAGTACCGGCGTGCGCTGGAGACCGACCTCGAACCCTTCAAGGGCCTGCTGCTGGGCCTGTTCTTCATCGCCGTGGGCATGGGCATCGACTTCGGCGTGGTGCTCGACCGGCCGGGCCTGGTGGCCGCGCTGGTGGCCGGCTTCGTGGCGTTGAAGGCGGTGGTGGTGCTGGCGATGGCGCGCTGGATGCCGGTGCCGCCGGGCGAGCGCCCGGTGTTCACGCTGTTGCTGGCCCAGGGCGGCGAGTTCGGCTTCGTGGTGCTGCAGGCGGCGACGCAGGGTGGCGTGATCGGCGCCACGCCGGCGGCGCTGGTGGTGGCGGCGATCGCGCTGTCGATGCTGGCCACGCCGCTGCTGCTGGCCGCCGCCGACCGCTGGTGGGCGCCTCGCGTGGCCACGCGCCGTACCGACCTGCCGCCCACCGTGGAGACGCCGCAGCAGGCGCCGGTGATCATCGCCGGTTTCGGCCGCTACGGGCAGATCGTCGGCCGGCTGCTGGCGGCCAACGGGCTGGCGGCCACCGTGCTGGACCACGACCCGGAGCAGGTGGAGACGGTGCGCCGCTTCGGCTGGCTGGCGTTCTATGGCGACGCCGCGCGGCTGGACCTGCTGCGCATGGCCGGCGCCGCCGAGGCGCGGGTGTTCGTGCTCGCGATCGACGATGTCGAGCAGAGCGTGGCCGTGGCCACCCTGGTGCGCGAGCACTTCCCGCAGCTGCAGGTGGTGGCCCGCGCGCGCAACGTGGCGCACTGGCGACGGCTGGACGCGCTGGGCGTGACGCTGGTGGAGCGCGAGACCTTCGAGTCGGCGCTGGCCAGCGCGCGCAGCGTGCTCGAGTTGATGGGCTGGGAGCGCCACGCGGCACGCCAGTCGGCGATGCGCTTCCGCGACCACAACGTCGAACTGATGCGCCGCATGGCGCCGCACTTCGGCGACGAGGCGCGGCTGATCGCCATCGCCAAGGAGGGCCGGCGTCAGCTGGAGGACATGTGGGCGCAGGAACGTGTGGATGACGCGGGCCGCGTTCGAGACGCGCGGGCGGCCTGGTCAGTCCGACCCGAGATAGCGCTTGCGCCAGAACAGCGCAACCAGCCCGACCCCGACCGCGATCATCACGACCAGCGCGAACCATAGACCGTCGGCCGAGTGGATCAGCGGCAGGTCGTCGAAGTTCATGCCGAAGAAGCCGGTGATCAGGTTCAGCGGCAGGAAGATGGCGGTGAGCACGGTCAGCGTGCGCATGATGTCGTTGGTGCGGTGGCCGAGCGCCGAGAAGTGCATCTGCACCGCCGTCTCGGCCGATTCACCCAGCCGGCGCACGTGCGACAGCACGCGGGCCACGTGCTCGAGCACGTCGCGCGAGCGCACGCGCAGGATCTCGCGCTCGCGCTGCAGCTGCGGGTCGGCCTCGTCGGGCCATTCGTCCAGCGCGTCGATCCACTCCTGCATCGCGCTGCGCTGGTCCTCGCAGGTGTCCTCCAGCAGCGCCAGCGCGTTGCGCGACTCCAGCAGCACGTTCCAGTCGCGGAAGCGGCTCTTGGGGTCCAGCAGCTCCTGCTGCAGCGTGCCCAGCGCGCGCGTGAGCAGGCGCCGCAGGTCGAGGTAGCTGTCGACCATGTGGTTGACCATGCGCAGCATCAGGTCCGGCGGGCTGGCTGGCAGCCGTGTACCGGCGCGGCCTTCGCTGCCCGCCATGGCCACCAGCCGCTGCGCGAAATGGTCGCGCACGGCACAGTCGGTGGGGTGCACGGTGACGAGCACGCGGTCGAAGACGGCAAAACCCACCGGGCTGGTGTCCACGGCCGCAAGCGCCTGGCGTGCGGCGGCCAGCGTGCCGCGTTCGACATCGAAGGCCCGCTGGCCGGCACCGGCGGCCAGGCGGCGGAACACCAGCAGGTCGTACCAGCTGGTGTAGTCGAAGTGGCTGGGCAACTGCGTGTTCAGCAGGTCCGATGCATGCAGGTCCAGCAGCTGGCCACCGGTCCAGCGCTGCAGTGCCGCCTGCACGTCGCCGAGGCCGACCTCGAACTCGCGGCGGGCGCTGCCGATCCAGACGAAGCCATGGGCAGGCAGCGCCTCCGGCATCGCCGGCAGCTCGACGAAGCGGTCGGCAGCGACGTGGAAGATGCGCATCGGCCCCGGGTGCGCGTCAACGCCGGCGCAGCTGCTCGGCCGCGTCGAGCGCGAAGTAGGTCAGCACGCCGTCGGCGCCCGCCCGGCGGAAGGCCAGCAGCGACTCCATCATCACCGCGTCGTGGTCCAGCCAGCCGTTGGCGGCGGCAGCCTTGAGCATCGCGTACTCGCCGCTGACCTGGTAGGCGAAGGTCGGCACGCGGAACTCGTCCTTCACGCGACGCACGATGTCCAGGTACGGCATGCCGGGCTTGACCATCACCATGTCGGCACCTTCGGCGATGTCCAGCGCCACCTCGCGCAGCGCCTCGTCGCTGTTGCCGGGGTCCATCTGGTAGACCTTCTTGTCGGCCTTGCCCAGGTTGCCGGCGCTGCCCACCGCGTCGCGGAAGGGGCCGTAGAAGGCGCTGGCGTACTTGGCGCTGTAGGCCATGATGCGGGTGTGGATGCGGCCGGCGCCTTCCAGCGCGTCACGGATGGCGCCGATGCGGCCGTCCATCATGTCGCTGGGCGCGACGATGTCCACCCCGGCCTCGGCCTGCACCAGCGCCTGCTGGGTCAGCACTTCCACCGTCTCGTCGTTGAGGATGTAGCCGGTGTCGTCCAGCAGGCCGTCCTGACCGTGGCTGGTGAACGGATCCAGCGCCACGTCGGTCAGCAGGCCCAGCTGCGGGAAGCGCGCCTTCAGCGCCCGCACGGCCGTGGGCACCAGGCCCTCGGGGTTGGTGGCCTCGCGGCCGTCGGGCGTCTTCAGTGCCGGGTCGATGACCGGGAACAGTGCCATCACCGGCACGCCGAGTTCGCAGCAGCGCTCGGCCACGCCGAACAGACCGTCCACGCTGCGCCGCTTCACGCCGGGCATGCTGGCCACGTCCTGCTCCCGGCCTTCGCCATCGAGCAGGAACACCGGCAGGATCAGGTCCTCGGGCGCCAGGCGGTGCTCACGCACCAGGGCGCGCGTGAACGCATCGCGGCGCAGCCGGCGCGGGCGCGCGGCGGGGAAGGGCGGGGGGGTGAGGCTCACGGCGCGCTCCTGCAGCGGGGTGCAACGGTGGCGCGGCGGGCATGCAAATCCGCTGGCGGGCCCCGGACGCGCTCTGGTAAAGTGCTCGGTGGATGATAGCCGCAAGGCTGTCGTCCCCTGCTTTTCCTCCCTGAGCAGGTGCCTTACCGTATGACAGCGATAAGGCTTGCGGGCCCCGGCTTTCAGCCGGGGCTTTTTTTCGTTCCGGCGATGCGTGCTCCGGCGTTGTCGGGGGCCAGGGCGCCCGGCAGGCGCGACCCATAATGAGCCCATGCTCTACCTCTGGGTCAAGGCCTTTCACATCGTCTTCGTCGCCAGTTGGTTCGCCGGCCTGTTCTACCTGCCGCGGATCTTCGTCAACCTGGCCATGGTGCCTCCGGACAGCCACGCCGAGCGCGAACGGCTGCTGCTGATGGGGCGCAAGCTCTACCGATTCGCCAGCCTGCTGATGGTGCCGGCGGTGGCGCTGGGCCTGTGGCTGTGGCTGGGCTTCGGCATCGGCGGCGGCTGGATGCACGCCAAGCTGCTGGGGGTGGTGGGCGTGCTCGGCTACCACCACATGTGCCGCCGCCTGCTGCGTCAGTTCGAGCACCTGGAGAACCGGCGCAGCCACCGCTGGTACCGCGTGTTCAACGAGGTCTCGGTGCTGCTGTTCATCGCCATAGTGGTGCTCGTCGTGGTCAAGCCCTTCTGATGGCCGCGGGCGCCACGCTGCGCCTGCCCGCCGCCCTGGCCGCCGCGGTGCTGACGGCGCTGATCGCCTACGCCAGCCTGTTCCCGTTCGACGGGTGGGCCTGGCCGGCCGGCCGCAGCCTGGCGGACCTGCTGGCGCTGCCGTGGCCGCGCGCGCGCATCTCGTTCGACCTCTGGTCCAACTACCTCGGCTACCTGCCGCTGGGGCTGCTGGTCGTGCTGGCACTCTGGCGACCAGGTCGCAGCCTGGTGGCGGCGGTGCTGGCGTCGACGGCGTTGGGCGCTGGGCTCTCGTTCGCGCTCGAACTGGCGCAGCAGTTCCTGCCGTCGCGCCATCCGTCGCTGCTGGACTGGGTGCTCAACAGCGGGGGCGCCGCCACCGGTGCGCTGCTGGCGGTGCCGCTGGCGCGCAGCCGCTGGGCAGCGCGCGGCGTGGGCAGCATGGCGCAGTGGTTCGATGCCGGGTCGGCCGGCGCCCTGTTGCTGCTGCTGCTGTGGCCGCTGGCGCTGCTGTTCCCGTCCGCGGTTCCGTTGGGGCTGGGCCAGGTCGGGCCGCGCCTGCTGCCGCTGCTGGCCGATGCGCTCGCCGGCGTGCCCTGGGCCGTCGACTGGCATGCCGCGCTGCTCGCCGCGGCCACGCCGGCCGTGGCGCCCACGCTGCCGATGCAGGCCACGATCACGGCCCTGGGCCTGCTGGCGCCATGCCTGCTGGCCTATGCCGTGGTACCGCCCGGCTGGCGCCGCGTCGGCCTCGCGCTCGGCGCCAGCGCGATGGCGGTGGCCGTGCTCGCCTTGTCCACGGCGCTGAACTTCGGGCCGCAGCACGGGTTGGCCTGGGTGACGCCGGCCGCGCTGCCGGGCGGCCTCGCCGGCCTGCTGCTGGCCCTGCTGCTGGCGCCGGTGCCGCGGCGGCTGGTCGCGGGGCTGGGCCTGGTGGCGGTGACCGCCGGCGTGCTGCTGGTGGCGCAGCTGCCGGCCGACCCGTATTTCGCGCAGAACCTGCAGCGCTGGGAGCAGGGGCGTTTCATCCGCTTCCATGGCCTGTCGCAGTGGATCGGCTGGGGCTGGCCGTTCGCTGCCGGTCTTTGGCTGCTGGCGCGGCTGGGGGCGGCTCCTACAATTCGCCGATGAGCTACTACCAGCGCCACATCTTCTTCTGCCTGAACCAGCGCGACGGCGGTGAGGCCGCCTGCGAGCAGCATGGGGCGACGGCAGCCTTCGACCACTGCAAGCGGCGGGTGAAGGCGCTGGGCCTGGCGGGTCCGGGTCAGGTGCGGGTGAACAAGGCCGGCTGCCTTGACCGCTGTGCCGGCGGGCCGGTGGCGGTGGTCTACCCCGAGGGCACCTGGTACACCTACGTGGACAACAGCGACCTCGACGAGATCATCGACTCGCACCTGAAGGACGGCCAGGTCGTCGAGCGGCTGGTGCTGCCGCCGGACGTGGGCCGGTGAACGCCCAGACCGAACGTCTGCAGATCCCCGGTCCGGCCGGCCTGCTGCAGGCGGCCATCGACAGCCCGGCCAACGCGCCGGTGGGCGTGGCCGTGCTGTGCCACCCGCACCCGCTGCACGGCGGCACCATGGACAACAAGGTGGTGCAGACGCTGGCGCGCGCCTTTCTGGCGCTGGGCTACCGCACGGTTCGCTTCAACTTCCGCGGCACGGCCGGGTCCGAAGGGGCCTGGGACGAGGGCCGCGGCGAGGTCGACGACGTGCTGGCCGTGGTGGCCGCGAAGCGCGACCCTGCACTGCCCTTGGCCCTCGGTGGCTTTTCGTTCGGCGCCGCGATGGCCGCGCACGCCGCCGCCCGGCTGACCGGCGACATGACGCCGGAACGCCTGGCACTCATCGGCCCGGCGGTGGTGAACTTTGCCCCGCCGCCGGTGTCGCAGGACACGCTCGTCATCCACGGCGAGGCCGACGACGTGGTGCCGCTGGCCGCCGTGCTCGACTGGGCGCGGCCGCAGGTGCTGCCAGTGACCGTCGTGCCGGGTGTCGGGCACTTCTTCCATGGCCAGCTCGGCCTGCTCAAGCAACTGATCACCGGTGCCTGGCACCGGCTTCCCCCTTCTTCCGGATCCTGATGAAACTGTTCCTGTCCGCCGTGCTGGCCGTCGCCAGCCTTGCCCTGCCGCTGCGCGCGGCCGCCGAACTGCCGCAACCGCCCGAGGTCGCGGCCCGGCAGTACATCCTGGTCGACGTGACCAGCGGCCAGACCCTGGCCGAGCGCGACGCCGACGCGCAGGCCGAGCCGGCGTCGCTGACCAAGCTGATGACCGCCTACCTGGTGTTCCAGGCCATCAAGGACAAGCGGCTGACGCTGGAGCAGGAACTGCCGGTGTCCGAGCGCGCCTGGAGCGAGCGCAAGAACGGCGGCTCGATGATGTTCGTCGACCCGCGCATGACACCCAAGGTGGACGAGCTGCTGCGCGGCATGATCGTGCAGAGCGGCAACGACGCCTCGGTGGTGCTGGCCGAGGCCGTGGGCGGCAGCGTCGAAGGCTTCGCGCAGATGATGAACCGTCAGGCCCAGGCCTGGGGGCTGAAGAACACCCAGTTCAAGAACCCCACCGGCCTGACCGAGCCCGGGCACTACAGCAGCGCCCGCGACATGGCCGTGATCGCCAGCCGCATCGTCACCGACCACCCGGACTTCTACCGCTACTACGCGATCCGCGAGTACACCTTCAACAAGATCCGCCAGGACAACCGCAACATGCTGCTCGGCCGCGACCCGGCGGTGGACGGCATGAAGACCGGCTACACCGAGGCCGCCGGCTACTGCCTGGTGGCCAGTGCGCGGCGCGAGTTGCCCGGTGGCGAGCGGCGCCTGCTGTCGGTAGTGCTGGGCACGGCGTCTCGCGAGGCGCGCGCCAACGAGAGCCAGAAGCTGCTGAACTGGGGTTGGGCGGCCTGGGACTCCGTGCGCCTGTTCCCGGCTGGCCAGCCCCTGGCCACGGTGCCGGTGTGGAAGGGCAGTGCCGACACCGTGGGCCTGGGCGCGCCCGGGCCGCTGGTGGTGACGGTGCCGCGCGGCGAAGGTGCCGGCCTGAAGACGATGATCGACCGCACCGACCCGCTGGTGGCGCCGCTGACCCAGGGCCAGGAGGTGGGCCAGATCCGCATCGTCACCGCCGCTGGCGACGAGATCCGGCGCGTGCCGCTGCAGGTGATGATGCCGGTGCCGCTGGCCGGTCTGCTGGGCCGCGCCTGGGATGCCCTGCGGCTGTGGATCCAGTAGTAAGCTGCCCGCAAAGGACGCCGCCATGCATGCCCTGCCCGACACGCTCTGCCACCTGAACGGCGAGTTCCTGCCGCTGAACGAAGCGAAGATCAGCGTGCTCGACCGCGGCTTCATCTTCGGCGACGGCGTCTACGACGTGGCACCGGTCTACGGCCGGCGCCTGTTCCGCTTCGACGAGCACATGGCGCGCCTGGAGCGCGGGCTGCAGAAGATCCGCATCGCCAACCCGCACGGGCGCGAGGACTGGCTGGCGCTGTGCCGCCGCCTGGTGGCGGCCCTGCACGAGAAGACCGGGGCCGAGGACCAGCTGGTCTACGTGCAGGTCACGCGCGGCGTGGCGCTGCGCGACCACGTCATGCCGCAGGGCATCGCGCCGACGGTCTTCATGATGGCCAGCCCGATGAAGCCGCCCACCGCCGAGATGCGCCACCACGGCGTGGCCTGCGTCACGGCACGCGACTTCCGCTGGGAGCGCGGCGACATCAAGAGCACCTCGCTGCTGGGCAACGTGCTGGCGCGGCAGATCTCGGCCGACCAGGGCGTGATGGAGACCATCATGTTCCGCGACGGCTGGCTCACCGAGGCCGCGTCCAGCAACGTGTGGATCGTGCACGAAGGGGCGCTGCTCGGCCCGCCGAAGAGCGAGCACGTGCTCGAGGGCATCCGCGTCGAGCTGCTGCGCGAGCTGTGCGAGGACGTGGGCATCGCCTACAACCTGCGCCCCATCTCGGAAGCCGACGTGCGCGCCGCCGACGAGGTGCTGCTGAGCTCGGCCACCAAGGAGATCCTGCCGGTGACCGAGATCGACGGCGAGCCGGTGGGGCATGGCGCGCTGCGTGGCAAGCCCGGGCCGGTGTATGCGCGGCTGCACGAGGCCTACCAGCGGGCGAAGGTCGACCAGAGCATCTGACCCCGGGGCTTGCGAAATCCGGCGGCATGCCCATCTGAAGCTGCTGCAGCGTCCAAGAGCACCATGAAGCCCATCCCGCCCGAAGAAAGCCTGATCGCGTACCCCTGCGCCTTCCCCATCAAGGTGATGGG
This sequence comes from Rubrivivax albus, assembly GCF_004016515.1. Lineage (GTDB taxonomy): Bacteria > Pseudomonadota > Gammaproteobacteria > Burkholderiales > Burkholderiaceae_C > Rubrivivax > Rubrivivax albus. The sequence continues at coordinate 192,459 of NZ_SACT01000003.1, read as the reverse complement.
CGCGCATGTCGAGGGTTTCGTCGAGGCGATCGTCGACGTGGCGGTGCGCTTCGACCCCGGTTTCGATGCCGCCACGGTGGAACGCCGCCCCAGCAAGGCCGGCAACTATCTGGGGCTGACGATCACCGTCACCGCCACCAGCCGCGAGCAGCTCGACGAGCTCTATCGCACGCTGAGCACGCACCCGATGGTCAAGGTGGTGCTGTAGCCCCGTATTCGCGGCGTTCCAGTTCCTTCAGCTTGCCCGGCGCCGCTTCGTCGCCGTTGTCGGCGGCCACACCGTACCAGTAGCGCGCCAGCCGCAGGTCCTGCGGCACGCCGTCGCCGGTTTCGTACATGGACGCGATCAGGTACTGCGCGCCCACGTCGCCGCCCTTGGCCGCCTCGCGGTACCAGTGCGCCGCCTGCGCCTTGTCCAGCGGGGCACCTCGGCCCAGGTAGAAAGCCGTGCCGGTCTCCACCATGGCGTCCACGCTGCCGCCTTCTGCCGCCAGGCGGTACCAGTGCATCGCGGTGGGCAGGTCACGGCGGCCCAGCCGGCCTTGCTCGTGCAGCTGGCCCAGGGCCAGCATGGCGGTGACGAAGCCACCGGCGGCGGCACGGCGGAAGTGCGCCTCGGCGTCTTCCGGGCGCCCCTGGTCGAGCGCCATCACACCCAGGTTGTGCTCGGCGGCCGGGAGACCACGGCGGGCCAGTGCCTCCAGTTGCCGGCGTGCCGATTCGACGTCGCCGCGCTCGTAGGCACCGATGGCCAGTTCGATGGGCGACAGCGGCGGGCGCGGCGCCGCCGTGGCCAGAGACGCCACGGCGAACAGGGACAGAAGGAGTTGGCGCAGGGGCATCGGGGACGGCGTCAGGAGTTGACGATACGCCGGCTGGGTCGCGCCATGCACGGCCTTCTGACGAAGCCCTACACTGCCCCGATGAAGGTGCAGACCCTGGGCCGCCGCCCCTACGACGGCATCGAGGCGGCCATGCGCGACTTCACGGCCACCCGCGGCCCGGACACCGAGGACGTGCTCTGGCTCGTCGAGCACGACCCGGTCTTCACCCAGGGCCTGGCCGGCCGGCCGGAACACGTCCTCGGCGCCGCCGGCATCCCGGTGGTGGCCACGAATCGGGGCGGCCAGGTCACCTACCATGGCCCCGGGCAGGTGGTGGCCTACCCGCTGGTGGACCTGCAGCGCCTGGGCATCTACGTCAAGGAATACGTCTACCGGCTGGAACAGGCGGTGATCCAGGTGCTCGATGGTCTGGGCGTCACCGGCCACCGCGTGGTGGGGGCGCCGGGCATCTACGTGCGGCTGGACGATCCGGCCTCGCATGCCCCGCTCGCCCCGCCCGGCCCGGGCGGCAACCCCTTCGCCGGCCTGGGCAAGATCGCCGCGCTGGGCATCAAGGTCAGCCGCCACTGCGCCTACCACGGGCTGGCCCTGAACGTGGCCATGGACCTGGAACCCTTCCGCCGCATCGACCCCTGTGGCTACGCCGGCCTGGCCACCGTGGACCTGCGCCACTGCGGCGTCGACGTGAGTTGGGACGAGGTGGCCACACGGTTGTCGGCCCGCCTGCAAGCCCTGCTTCAGCCCCGTCCTTAGAATCCAGCCCATGGAAAACCCTGTGCCGCCGCCCGCCTACGACCCCACCGCGAAGCAGAAGGCGCAGGCCAAGACCGCGCGCATCCCGATCAAGGTGGTGCCGGCGGAGGTGCTGAAGAAGCCCGAGTGGATCCGCGTGAAGGCCGGCGTGCCCGGCTCGCGGTTCACCGAGATCAAGCAGATCCTGCGCGAGCACAAGCTGCACACCGTGTGCGAGGAAGCCTCCTGCCCCAACATCGGCGAGTGCTTCGGCAAGGGCACGGCCACGTTCATGATCATGGGTGACAAGTGCACCCGGCGCTGCCCGTTCTGCGACGTCGGCCACGGCCGGCCCGACCCGCTGGACGTGAACGAGCCGGAGAACCTGGCCAAGACCATCGCCGCGCTGAAGCTGGCCTACGTGGTCATCACCAGCGTCGACCGCGATGATCTGCGCGACGGCGGTGCGGCGCACTTCGTCGCCTGCATCGAACGCACGCGCGCACTGAGCCCGAAGACGCAGATCGAGATCCTGGTGCCCGACTTCCGGGGCCGCGACGACCGCGCGCTGGGCATCCTGAAGGCCGCGCCGCCGGACGTGATGAACCACAACCTGGAGACCGTGCCGCGCCTGTACAAGGAGGCGCGCCCGGGCTCGGACTACGCCTTCAGCCTGAACCTGCTGAAGAAGTTCAAGGCCGAGGTGCCGGGCGTGCCCACCAAGAGCGGGCTGATGGTGGGCCTGGGCGAGACCGACGACGAGATCCTGCAGACCATGCGCGACATGCGCGCGCACGACATCGACATGCTCACGCTGGGCCAGTACCTGGCGCCGAGCGGCCACCACCTGCCGGTGCGGCGCTACGTGCACCCGGACACCTTCGCGATGTTCGAGCGCGAGGCCTACGCGATGGGCTTCACGCACGCCGCCGTGGGCGCCCTGGTGCGCAGCAGCTACCACGCCGACCAGCAGGCCCACGCCGCCGGCGTGGTGCCGGCTGCGACGGCCTGAGGTCCACCGCGGCAGGTGCGCCGGCGTTGAGCCTGGACGATGGGGCATCATCGGGCCCCACCTGCTGTCCGGAGGCCGCCATGCACCGTCGAACCCTGATCGCCCTGCCGTCGCTCGCCCTGCTGACCAGCCCGGCCTGGGCCCTGTCGCTGACCGAGACCGACGCTGCCGGTGGCGTGCGCGAGGCGCTGCGCCGCGGGGCCGAGGCGGCGGTGGCCAACCTGGGCCGCACCGACGGCTTCCTGGGCAACAAGGCCGTGCGCATCCCGCTGCCCGGGGCGCTGAACGACGCGGCCAAGCTGATGCGCACCTTCGGCCAGGGCAAACGCGTGGACGAACTGGTCACCGCGATGAACCGTGCCGCCGAGGCCGCCGTGCCCCAGGCGCGCACGCTGCTGGTGGACACGGTGAAGTCGATCTCGGTCGAGGACGCGCTGAAGATCGTCAAGGGTGGCGATACGTCGGTCACCGACTTCTTCCAGCGCAAGACGCGCACGCCGCTGAACGCGCAGTTCCTTCCCATCGTCACCGAGGCGACCGAGAAGGTGTCGCTGGCCGACAAGTACAACCGCGTGGCGGCCAAGGCCCAGGGCATCGGCCTGGTCAAGGACGAGGACGCCAACATCCAGCAGTACGTGACCCGCAAGGCGCTGGACGGCCTGTACTGGATGATCGGCGAGGAGGAGAAGAAGATCCGCCGCGACCCGGTGGGCACCGGCAGCGCGCTGCTGAAGAAGGTGTTCGGGCTGTAGCCCGCCCGCGGGCCGCTGTTGACCTGCGGCCGTCAGCGGTTCAGCGCATAGCCCAGCGCCGCCGCCAGGTCGCGCACGGCGGTGTCACGCGAGACGCGCACGATCTCGAAGCGGCCGCTGCTGCTCAGTTCCACGCCGCGGAAGGCCTCTGCCACGTGCACCAGCACCGGCCCGCGGCCACCGGCGTGCACCTCGGCCAGCACCCGGTCAACCTCGCTGCCGCGCTCGTCCACCAGCAGCAGGTCCGGCGGCGCCTGCAGCGCGCATTCGCGCAGGTCGGCCAGGGTGGCCACGAAGTCCACCATCAACCCGGTCGGCACCGTGGCCTCGTGAACCACGTGCCGAACGTCCGGGCGCTGCGCATACACCAGCAGCCGCAGGCCTGCCAGCGGCTGCGCGTGCAGGCGCGCGGCGCCGTTGTCCACGTCCGCCAGCGCCTCCACCAGGCGCGGCCAGCGCCGCGGCGCTTCCGGGAAGGCCAGCCGCAGCCGCACCTGGGATGCGGTGTCCTCGCGCGTCAGCGCCACTCCCATGGCACGGGCGGCCTGCTCCACCAGGCGCCAGGCCACCGTGTCCAGGTGCGACGGGTCGTCGCCCCGCTCCAGCCGCTCCACCTCGTAGGCCAGTTCGGCCTCGAGCGCCAGGCGGTCGGGCGGGCACCAGGTGAAGCGGCATTCCAGCACCGCATGCACCGGCCAGGGGTTCAGGCCGGTGTGCAGGCTCACGGTCTGTGAGCGGCAGTGCTCGATGGCCCAGTCCAGCAGGCTGAGCAGCAGCGCGAAGAGCAGCGACGGGTCGGCCGACACCGTGGCCGGCTGCAGCACCTGGCGCAGCTCGATCCCGCGCGCGGCCACCGCGTCCAGGCGTTGGCTGAGCGCCTCGCGCAGCAGCTGTGGCAGCTCCAGCGTCTCCGGGGCCTGGCGCACGTGGCCCGCGGCCAGGCGGCTGACCTGTTGGCCGAGCATGGCCACGTCGCGCGCGCGGTGGATCTCGTCCTGCAGTGCCTCCAGGCTGTGGCGGCCGATGCGCCCGGTGCGCGCCAGCTGCTCCACGCGCTCCAAGGCCGACGACAGCGCCGCCGCCACCTCGGCGCCCACCTGGCCGGCCAGCAAGCGAGGTTCGGCGGCCGGCACCGTGACCGACGTGCCGGTTCCGGCCGAAGTCGGCCCCGCCTCGCCGGTCATCGCGGCGATCTCGGCACGTGGGGGGACGGCGGCGCGTCGTGCAGCACCGCCGTTCGGGGACTTCATCTCGATTTCGCTCCTTGGCGCCCGTCCCTGCCAGTGCACTGCCGGCGGCGGGCCCGTGGTCCCGAGTGTGGCGCGGTCGCCGCGGACTGGGGCCCCCTGGGACGCGGGGTCAATTGCTCACGATTGTCACAGATAGATGCAGGTGAGGGAGTGCTCGCTCGGGCTCCAGGGCTTCAAACCACACCGGCGGCGCGCAAGGCTGCCTGCGCGGCAGCGTCCAGCCCCAGTTCGCCCAGCACCTCTGCCGTGTGCTGGCCCAGCAGCGGCGGTGCATGGCGCGGCTGCACCGGCGTGGCCGACAGCTTGATCGGGCTGGACACCAGGTTCACCGCGCCGGCCAACGGGTGCGGCAATGTGGTGACCATGGCCCGCTCGCCCACCTGCGGGTCGGCGAAGACCTCGCCGAGGTGGTTGATGGGCCCGCAGGGCACCTTGGCCGCCTCCAGCGCCGCCAGCCACTCGGCCTTAGGCCGGGTGCGCATCACCTCGGCCAGCATCGGCACCAGCACCGCCCGGTGGCGCACGCGGTCGGCGTTCTTCGCGAAACGCGGGTCGGTGGCCCATTCGGGATGACCGGCGACGGCACAGTACTTGGCGAACTGGCCATCGTTGCCCACCGCCAGGATCATGTGGCCGTCGGCCACCTCGAAGACCTGGTAGGGCACGATGTTCTGGTGGGCGTTGCCGGCCCGCTTCGGCGGCTGCCCGGTGACGAGGTAGTTGGCGCCCAGGTTGGCCAGCATCGCCACCTGGGTGTCGAGCAGGGCCATGTCGATGGCCTGGCCCTGACCGGTCACGTCCCGGTGGCGCAGCGCGGCCAGGATGGCCACGGTGGCGTACATGCCGGTGAACAGGTCGGCGACCGCCACGCCCACCTTCTGTGGGCCGCCGCCGGGCAGGTCGTCGCGTTCGCCGGTGATGCTCATCAGGCCACCGATGCCCTGGATGGCGTAGTCGTAGCCGGCGCGATCACGGTAGGGGCCGGTCTGCCCGAAGCCGGTGATCGAGCAGTACACCAGCCGCGGGTTGAGCGCCAGCATGGTGGCCGAGTCCAGGCCGTAGCGCGCCATGTCGCCGACCTTGAAGTTCTCCACCAGCACGTCGGCCTGGAGCGCCAGGCGCCGCACCAGGTCCTGGCCCTCGGGGCGGGCCAGGTCGATGGTGATCGAGCGCTTGTTGCGGTTGGCGCCCAGGTAGTAGGCGGCCTCGGCCGTGTCCTGGCCGGCTTCGTCCTTCAGGAACGGCGGACCCCAGCCGCGGGTGTCGTCACCTGTGCCCGGGCGTTCGACCTTGATCACGTCGGCGCCCAGGTCGGCCAGGGTCTGCGTGCACCAGGGGCCGGCGAGCACGCGTGAGAGGTCCAGCACGCGCACGCCGGCCAGGGCCATGGCCGGCGCAGCGCCCGGCATGCCGGCGGGGGAAGTGGGTTCCGTCATGCCCCGGATAATGCACCGGATGCGTGCACCTTCCCGCCGTTCCGGCCGCCGACTCCTCTGGCTTCTGCCGCTGGTGGTGGCCGCCTGCAGCCCGGCCCAGGACTGGCGGCAGCTGCAGCCCGAGGACAGCGGCGTGGCGCTGCAGTTCCCGTGCAAGCCGGTGTCGCATGCGCGGGAGGTGACGCTGGCCGGCATGCCGCTGCGCCTGACGCTGCACGCCTGCACGGCCGGCGACGACGCGACCTACGCGCTGGCGGTGGCCGACGTCGGCGACCCGGCCAAGGTCGGCGCGGCCTTGCAGGCCCTGCTCGACGGTGCCGCCGGCAATGTCGGTGCCGGCACGCCCCGTGTCCTGCCGCTGGCGGTGCGTGGCGCCACGCCAAACCCGGCCACGCAGCGGGTGGCCCTGGACGGCATGCGCAGCGACGGCGCGCCGGTGCAGATGCAGGTGGCGGTGTTCACCAAGGGCACTAGGGTGATGCAGGCCACGGTGCTGGGCCGGCGGATCGATGCCGACGCCGCCGACACCTTCTTCGGCGCCCTGGCCACGCCGTGAGTCTTCCGTGAGCCCGCTGCAGGGCCGCGCCGCGGCGACGCTGTTCCTCGGCTTCGCCGTGGCCTACTTCCTGTCGGCGCTGCTGCGCGCGGTGACCGCCACGCTGGCACCGGCCTTCAGCGCCGACCTCGGCCTGGCCGCCGGCGAACTGGGCCTGCTGGCCGGCGCCTACTTCTTCGGCTTCGCCGCCATGCAACTGCCGCTGGGCAGCGCGATCGACCGCTTCGGCCCGCGCCGCGTGCAGTTCACGCTGATGCTGCTGGCCGTGGCGGGTTGCGTGCTGTTCGCGGTGGCGCGCGGCCTGCCGGCGCTGCTGGCCGCGCGCGTGCTGATCGGCGCCGGCGTCGCGGCCTGCCTGATGGCGCCGCTGACGGCCTTCCGCCACCGCTACAGCCCGGCCGCGCAGCTGCGCGCCAATTCCTGGATGTTGATGACCGGCTCGCTGGGCATGCTGGCCTCGACCTTGCCCGTGCAGTGGCTGCTGCCGCTGCTGGGCTGGCGCGGGCTGTTCTGGGCGGTGGCGGTGGCGCTGGCGGTGTCGATGGCGGTGATGATGCGGCTGGTCCCGCAGGATGCCGCGCCCGTGCCTTCGGCCGCGTCCACTGCAGCGCCTGCCGGCTACCGCGAGATCCTGCGCCACCCGCTGTTCCTGCGCCTGGCGCCGCTGGCGCTCTTCCAGTACGGCGGCCTGATCGCGGTGCAGGCGCTGTGGGCCGGGCCCTGGCTGACCCAGGTGGGCGGCCGCACGCCCGCCGAGGCCGCGGCGGGCCTGTTTGCCATCAACGCCGCCATGCTGCTGACCTTCCTGGCCTGGGGTGCGGTGATGCCGCGACTGGTGGCGCGCGGCGTCAACGCTTTGCAGGTGCTGCGCTGGGGCATGCCGCTGCCGCTGCTGCTGCTGGCCCACAACGTCTGGGCCGGCGCCGACGCCGGGCCCTGGGCCTGGGCCGCGTGGTGCGTCAGCTGCACCTGCATGTCCATCAGCCAGCCGGCGCTGGCCCAGGTCTTCCCGACGGCACAGGCCGGGCGCGCGCTGTCGGCCTACAACCTCGTCATCTTCGGCGGCGTGTTCGCCGTGCAGTGGGGCATCGGCCTGGCCGTCGACGCCCTGCAGGCCGCGGGCTGGGCCGAACCGGCGGCCTTCCGTGCCGCCTTCGGCGGCTTCGGCCTCGGTTGTGCGCTGGCCTATGCCTGGTTCCTGTGGCGCCGCGCATAATGCAGTGCAACATGGCAGCCGTGCTCATCGTCGCCCATGCCCCGCTGGCCAGCGCGCTGAAGGCGGTGGCGGCGCATGTCTACGCCGACTGCGGCCACGCCGTGGAGGCGCTGGACGTGCAGCCCGGCGCGAGCCCCGAGACCGTGCGCGACGAGGCCCGCGCGCTGATGCGCCGCGGCGAGCCCGGGCGCGAGGCCGACTGGCTGGTGCTCACCGACGTATTCGGCGCCACGCCCTGCAATGCCGCGCTGATGCTGTCCGACCCGCTGCACGTGCGCGTGGTCAGCGGCGTCAACGTGCCCATGCTCTGGCGCACGCTGTGCTACGCCGACGAGACGCTGGAGGCGCTGGTCACGCGCGCCGTCGGCGGCGCCACCCAGGGCGTGATGCAGCTGGCGCCGGCGCGCCCGCAGAACCAGGCCACCACCTTCGCCCGTGATCCGCTCCACCATCACCATCAGCAATAGGCTGGGCCTGCACGCCCGCGCGTCGGCCAAGCTCACCAAGCTGGCCGGCGGCTTCCGTTGCGACGTGCACATGACGCGCAACGGCCGCCGCGTGAACGCCAAGAGCATCATGGGCGTGATGATGCTGGCCGCCGGCCTGGGCACCGAGGTCGAGATCGAGACCGACGGCGAGGACGAACAGGCCGCAATGGACGCGCTGCGCGCGCTCATCGACGACAAGTTCGGCGAGGGCGAGTAGCGCGCCCTCAGCGGCTCGCCGGTTCAGCGGCCCAGGAAGTGCCGCCGGTAGCGCGCCGGCAGGTCCGCCAGGCGCAGCATCAGCGGCAGGTCGGCGGTGCCGAAGTCCGGGTCCCAGGCCGGCGCGCCCAGCAGCTGCGCGCCGCAGCGCAGGTAGCCCTTCAGCAGCGCCGGCGCCTCCACCGGGCGGCCGGTGCGCAGCGCGTCCACCGGCAGCGGCACCCGCGGCCGCACCTGGCGTTCGATGGGGGCCATGTGGGTGGCCGCCAGCTGCGCCCACAGGTCGGCCGCCAGGTGGCCGCCGTCGCGCATGCCGACACTGGCGCAGCCGATCATCGTGTGCAGCCCGTTGCGCTGCATGAAGGCGGCCAGCGCACCCCACAGCGCGAGGATGGTGCCGCCCTGGCGCCAGTCCGGGTGCACGCAGGCGCGGCCCACCTCCACCAGGCCGGCGCGCTCGCCACGCAGCCGCGTGAGGTCGAATTCGGTCTCGGCGTAGTACCCGCCCGCGCGCCGCGCGGCATCCGGCGTGAGCACACGGTAGGTGCCCACCACGGCCTCGCCGGCGCAGACCAGCAGGTGTTCGCAGAAAGGGTCGAAGACGTCGGCGTCGTGGCCGGCAGGCGTGTGGCGTGGCGGTGCGATGCGGGCGCCCATCTCCTGCACGAAGACGAGGTGGCGCAGGCGCTGCGCCGCACGCACGTCGGCATCGTCGCGCGCCCAGCGCACATGGACGTCGGCGTCGCCGGCTGCGGGCAGCGCCCGCCCGGGCGCGATCAAGGCATGGTGTTCGAGCATGGGCCGCGATGCTGGCCATCGGTCGTGACCAGTCGGTGAAGCACTGGTGACAGCCGCGTGAAGGCGTGCCACGCCTGGCGGTGCGCGCTACATTCGCGCCATGAGCCTCCAGGTCTTCGGCATGCCGGTCTCGCGGGGCGTGGCCATCGGCCGCGCGGTGCTCGTCGCCTCCAGCCGGGTCGACGTGGCGCACTACTACGTCGCCGCCGACGGCATCGAGGGCGAGATCCAGCGCCTGCGCGCGGCGCGCGACGCCGTCTCGGCCGAGATCGAGACGCTGCAGCGCGAACTGCCGGCCGAAGCGCCGGGCGAGATCTCGGCGTTGCTGGACGTGCACCAGATGCTGCTGCACGACGAGGCGCTCACCGGCGCCACCAAGCACTGGATCGTCGAGCGCCACTACAACGCCGAATGGGCGCTGTCGGCGCAGCTGGAGGTGCTGGCGCGCCAGTTCGACGAGATGGAGGACGACTACCTGCGCGAGCGCAAGGCCGACCTGGAGCAGGTGGTCGAGCGCCTGCTGCGCCACCTGGCGCACGACGGCGCCGGCGCACCGCCGCCCATCGTGGCGCAGGGATCGCGCGACTTCGCCGGCGAGGACCCGCTGGTGCTGGTGGCCAACGACGTGGCGCCGGCCGACATGCTGCACTTCAAGAAGAGCGTGTTCACCGGCTTCGTCACCGACGTCGGCGGGCGCACCTCGCACACGGCCATCGTCGCGCGCAGCCTGGACATCCCGGCGGTGGTCGGCGCCCGCGAGGCCAGCCGGCTGATCCGCCAGGACGACTGGGTCGTGATCGACGGCGACGCCGGCGTCGTCATCGTCAACCCTTCGCCCATCGTGCTCGAGGAGTACCGCTTCCGCCAGCGCCAGAGCGAGCTGGAGCGTGCGCGGCTGGACCGCCTGCGCCACACGCCGGCGGTCACGCTGGACGGCGAGCGCGTGGATCTGCTGGCCAACATCGAGCTGCCCGACGACAGCGCCGCCGCGGTGGCCGCCGGCGCGGTGGGCGTGGGCCTGTTCCGCAGCGAGTTCCTGTTCATGAACCGCGAAGGCAGCCTGCCCGGCGAAGACGAGCAGTACGAGGCCTACCGCGCCGCCATCGAGGCCATGAACGGGCTGCCGGTGACCATCCGCACCATCGACATCGGCGCCGACAAGCCGCTGGACCGCATGAGCGTCAGCGAACTGCGGCATGAGCACCAGCTGAACCCGGCGATGGGCCTGCGCGCCATCCGCTGGAGCCTGGCCGAGCCCAGCATGTTCCGCCAGCAGCTGCGCGCCCTGCTGCGCGCGGCGGTGCACGGCAAGCTGCGCATCCTGTTCCCGATGATCGCCAGCCTGTCCGAGGTGCGTGCCACGGTCGACGCGCTGGCACGCGCCCGCGCGCAGCTCGACGAATCGGGCCGCGCCTACGGCCCGGTAGAGATCGGCGCCATGATCGAGGTGCCGGCCGCCGCCCTGGCCATCGACGCGCTGCTGCCGCACCTGGACTTCGTCTCCATCGGCACCAACGACCTGATCCAGTACACGCTGGCCATCGACCGCGCCGACGAAGCCGTCGCCCACCTCTACGACCCCTGGCACCCGGCGGTTTTGCAGTTGATTCACCGCACCATCGAGCGCGCCCATGCCATCGGCAAGCACGTGGCCGTGTGCGGCGAGATGGCCGGTGACCCGGCCTTCACCGACCTGCTGCTGGCCATGGGCCTGCGCAGCTTCTCGATGCACCCGTCGCGCGTGGCGGCGATCAAGCAGCGCGTGCTGCGCGCCGACACGCGCCGGCTGGCCGCGCAACTCTCGCGCGTGCTGCACGCCGAGCAGCCGGCCGTGGCCGCGGCGGCGGCCTTCGGTGGCTCACCGGCGCACTGACGCGGTCTGTCGCAGCCTTTCAGTCGCGGTAGTAGACCATCTGGTGCGCGCTGGCCAGCAGGTGGCCGTCGTGCGACCACAGGGTGGCGCTCTGGTCGTGGTAGCCGTCGCGGAACACCTGGGCGCGTGCGGTGCCGAGCAGATGGCGGTCGCCCTGCGCCGCCAGCATCGCCGCGTCGGCATGGAAGTACGTGCTCAGCGTGATGGTGCCGATGGGCGCAACACGCCGGCGGCGCACGAACACGCGAGGGAAGAAGCTGTCGGCCAACGCGGCCAGCGCCACGAAGTCCAGCGGGCGGGGAGGTGCGTCGCGCACCCACAGGCGGCTTTCCGAATGCGCCTGCTCGTGGCCGTCGAGGCCGAAGGCCTCCTCGCCCGGCGCAAAGCGCATGTCATAGCAACGCACCCAGGCGGGCCGGCCTTCGCTTGGCGCCATCGGCAGCGCGTCCGGGGCCGGCATGCCGGCGGGTGGCCGTGACTCGGGGGCGCCCCAGGTCGGCCGACGCTGAGCGAACACGGCCGATGCACTGGCGCAAGGCACGCCGTCCTGCGTCAGCATCAGTGACCAGTGTTGTGTGGACCGGTTGGTGCGCAGCGGCCGAGCCTCGACCTCGAAGGCGCCGTCGGCCACCGGCCCGGCAAAGTTCACGGTCAGTGCGATCGGGTCGCCGGCGCGCTGCGGATGCTGCAGGGCCGCGTGGAGCAGCACGGCACAGGTGATGCCGCCGAAGGGCCCCACCATGTTGGCGTAGGCGGCTTGGGTCGTCCCCTGCCAGCGGTGATCAGCCATCGGAGTGATCCTGGTGGCCTGGTCGAGGGGGTGGTCCATGTGCTGCGGGCTGTCCGGTGAAGTCGGCGTGCACCACTGTACTGTGCGGAATGCACGTTCAACGGGCGCCAGGTTTAAGTGCAGGGCCGGTCGTGCCGAAGAGGAGACGTCAGGCGGTGACAAGACCGCCGCTCCCGTTCGATCCATGACGTCCACTGTTCCTGTCGAAGACCTCCGCGTCGGCATGTACATCCACCTTGATCTGGGGTGGATGCAGCATCCGTTCGCGATGTCGTCGTTCCGGATCCAGTCGGAGGAGCAGATCGCCATCGTCCGCGGCCTCGGTCTCAGCCGCCTGCGCTGGGACCCCGAGGCCAGCCTGCCGCCGGACTCGGTCAAGGACGCCGAGGTCGACGACGATGCCGTCGTCACCGCCGCGCAGGCGAGCCTGGATCCCGCCGCTGTTCAGGCCGAGGCGCGTCGCGCACGACTTGCCGCACACCGTCAGCAGACTGCACAGCTGGACCGCGAATGCAGCGAAGCCGGCCGGGCGCTGCGCGAGGCCAGCCGTCGCGCCCTTCAGGACCCCGAGGCGGCCCGTGAAGATGCTCAGGCCCTCTCACGCAAGCTGCTCGACCGCTTGGCGGTGCAGGGCGAGGTCTGCATCCGGCTGGTCAACAGCCAGGCGGGCGACCGCGCGTCGGCGCACGGGCTCAACGTGGCAGTCGTGTCGCTGCTGCTGGGGCGCAGCCTGGGCCTGGATGACGACGCGATGTCGACCCTGGGACTGGGTGCGATGCTGCACGACATCGGCAAGCTGGAACTGCCCGACCGCCTTCGTCATCTCGACGAGGGGTTCAACACCGCGCAGGTCAACGCCTACCGCGAGCATGTGGCCCATGGCGTGACCATCGGGCGCCGCATGGGCTTGTCCACGGCAGTGCTGGCCGTCATCGGTCAGCACCATGAACTGGCCGACGGCAGCGGTTTCCCACTGCGTCTGCAGGCCGAGCCCACCACGCAGGCGGCACGGATCGTCGCCATCGCCGATCAGTACGACAAGCTCTGCAACCCGGCCGTGCTGACGCGCGCGCTGACACCGCACGAGGCGGTGTCCATGCTGTTCACCCAACACCGTCAGCGGCTCGATGCGGCCTTGCTGGGCAGCTTCATCCGCATGATGGGCGTCTACCCAGCAGGCTCCGTGGTGCAGCTGACCGACGACCGCTACGCCATGGTCGTTGCCGTGAACTCGTCGCGGCCGCTCAAGCCCAGGGTGCTGGTGCACGATACCGGCGTGCCGCGTGACGAAGCCCTGCTGCTCGACCTCGAGCGCGAAGACGGCCTGGGCATCCGTCGCAGCCTTTCCGTGGCGCGGCTGCCGGACGCTGCACGTGCCTACCTTGCACCGCCGGCCCAACTGCACTATTTCTTCGAACCGGCACCTCAAGAAGCGGAGGTCTGCTGATGGGTCAGGTGCAGAACCTCCCATTGCAGGCCGGGGCGATGCCCTCCGACGCGTCGACGTGGCAGCAACTGCTTCAGGCGCTGCCGGATGCTGCCTGGGTGGTGGCCCTGCCGTCGCTGCGGCTGCTCGGCGCCAATGCGGCGGCGGGACGCCTGTTCGGCCTGGATCAGTCACAGCTGCTTGGCATCCGGGCCGACCACCTGCTGGCCACGCCCGAGGACATGGTCTGGTGGGATCTGGCGCGGACCGATCTGGCCGCTGCCGGGCCGCTCGATTCCGAAGCGCTGCTGCAGGCTGCCGACGGCCGGAGCTTGGTGCTGCACCGCACCGTGCATCCGCTGTCGAGGGAGGCCACCGGCCCATGCATCGTCATCGCCCGCGACCTGACCGGCGAGCGCGAAGCCCTGGCGGCACAGGAGGACCTGGCCGCGGAACTGCAGGCCACGCTGGAGGCCACGGCCGACGGCATCCTGGTCACCGACCTGAGCGGCGGCATCCGCACCTTCAACCGCCGCTTCGCGCAGATCTGGGGCATGCCCGAGGCATTGCTCGAGGCCCGGCGAGACGAGGCCGTGCAGGCATGGATGCGTCGTGTGGTGGAGGGCCCCGAGGCCTACGAGCGCCGCTTGCAGGCTCTGCAGGACTCCACGCTGCTGGCCTGCACCGACCGTCTGACGTTGCTTTCGGGTCAGGTGCTCGAACGCGTGGTGCGCCCGTTGTGGAGCCGTGGCAGACCGCTCGGGCGCGTATGGTCGTTTCGGGACTTGAGCGAGCGTGTGGCTGCCGACGAGCGGTTGGACGTGCTCGCGCGCACCGACGCCCTCACTGGCCTGGCCAATCGTCGCCAGCTGGCCGAGCAGGTGGCGGCCACCGCGCTGGCGATGCGCCACGACGGCGACGCCTTTGCGCTGCTGGTGTTCGACCTCGATCGTTTCCGCCATGTCAACGACAGCCTGGGACACGAGATCGGTGACCGCGCACTGTGCGAGGTGGCCGTGCGACTGCAACGCGTGATGCGCGCGGGCGATGTCGTCGCGCGCATCGGCGGCGACCAGTTCGCGACGCTGCTGCGCCACGCCGACGCGCCGGCGGCCGAAGCCGCAGCGAACCGCGTGCTGGCCGCGATGGCCGAGCCCTGGCAATTCGAAGGCATGGCCTTCACGCTGACCTGCAGCGTGGGCATCGCGCTGGCGCCGGGCCACGGCCGCAACGCCGACGAACTGCTGCGCCACGCCGAGAGCGCGATGCGCGGTGCCAAGGCCAGCGGCAGCAACGGCCTGCGCTTCCACCAGCAGCATGCCGAAGGCGACCTGCGCAGCCACATGCGGCTGGACCATGCCATGCGCCAGGCGCTGGCGAGCCAGCGCTTCCGTCTCCACTACCAGCCGCAGGTCGACCTGGCCACCGGCGAGGTGGTGGGCGCCGAGGCGCTGATCCGTTGGCGCGACCCGGCGCTCGGCGAGGTGCCGCCCGGTCGCTTCATCCCGGTGGCCGAGGACACGGGTTTCATCATCGCGATCGGCGACTGGGTGCTCGAGCAGGCCGCGCGCCAGACTGCTGCGTGGGTGGCCGAGGGGCGCGCGCTGACGGTGGCTGTCAACGTGTCGGCGCTGCAGTTCCACCAGGCGGACTTCGTCGAGCGTGTGGCCAGTGTGCTGGACCAGCACGCCCTGCCGCCCCAGCTGCTGGAACTCGAACTCACCGAGTCCATCCTGGTGCGCGATGCCGACGAGGCGCTGGAGCGCCTGCGCGCGTTGGCCAACCTGGGCGTCCGGCTCTCGATCGACGATTTCGGCACCGGTTACTCCAGTCTCGGCCGGCTCAAGACCTGCCCGATCCACCGGCTCAAGATCGACCGCAGCTTCATCCGCGGGCTGCCCGACGATGCGCGCGACGCCGCCCTGGTGCGGGCCATCGTGCAGATGGGGCAGGCGCTGGGCCTCAACGTGGTCGCCGAAGGCGTGGAGACCGAGCCGCAGCGCCGCTTCCTGCACGAGGCCGGCTGCCACGACTTCCAGGGCTTCCTCTTCGCGCCGGGCATGGACGCCGTGAGCTTCAGCCGCCGGTTTCCTGCCGCCAAGGCCGACGCGCCCACCGTGCCCTGATCCGGCGCTGCCACGGCGCCACGGCTTGACCCTGCGCCGCGACGCTCCGTACAGTGGGCGCGCCATGCTGGAATCGCTCGTGCTCGACCGCGTGCAGACCCGGCTCGACGGCCTGGCCGCGCAGCGGGTGCCGGCGCTGGCCGTCGTGCTGCCGGGCGGTCGGCGGATCGGGCCTGCCGATGCACCGGTGTGCCTGACGCTGCGCTCGCTGACGCCGCTGGCCTGGCTGGCCGCCGGGCAGGTGGGGCGCGTGGCCGAGGCGCATGTGCGTGGCCGGCTGGACATCGCAGGCCGCATGCGGGACGTGGTCGAGGTGGCGTTTGCCCTCGTGCGCGAGGACCCCACCGCGGCTGCGCCGCTGGCACGTTGGGCGGAGATGCTGCGCCACGGTCGCTCGCTCGTCCGCCACCGGGTGCCTGCCGACGCACGGCAGGTGCAGCAGCACTACGACGTGTCCGACGCGTTCTATGCGCTGTGGCTGGACCCGCGGCGGATCTACTCCTGCGCCTACTGGCGCGACCCCGCGATGTCGCTGGCGCAGGCGCAGGAGGCCAAGCTCGAGCACATCTGCCGCAAGCTGCGGCTGACCCCCGGCGAACGCTTCCTCGACATCGGCGCCGGCTGGGGCGGGTTGTTGTTGTGGGCGGCCGAACACCACGGCGTGCACGGCAGCGGCATCACGCTGTCGCGCCACCAGCATGCCCACGTGAACCGCCTGATCGAGGCCCGGGGCCTGGGCGGGCGCGTGCAGATGCGGTTGCTGGACTACCGGCAGCTGCCGGAGGACGAACCTTTCGACAAGATTGCCTCGGTGGGCATGTTCGAACATGTCGGGCGCGCCAACCTGCCGCGCTACTTCGCCAAGATCCGCCGCCTGCTCAAGCCCGGCGGCCTTCTGCTGAACCATGGCATCACCGCCGGCGGCACGCGCAATGCCCAGCTCGGCGCCGGCATCGGCGACTTCATCGAGCGCTACATCTTCCCCGGCGGCGAACTGCTGCATGTCTCGCACGTGCTGCGGGTGATGGCCGAAGCCGGGCTCGAAGGCCTGGACACCGAGAACCTGCGGCCGCACTACGCGCGCACCTTGTGGGCCTGGTCCGATGCGCTGGAAGCCCGGCTGGACGAGGCCGCCCGCGTCAGCGGCGAGGCCACCGTGCGTGCCTACCGGCTGTACCTGGCGGGCAGCGCCGCGGCCTTCGAGCGCGGCTGGATGGCGCTGCACCAGACCCTGGCCGCTCACCCGACCGGCGATCCGGCCGACGGGCCGATGCGTGGCGCACAATCGGCCTATCCTTTCAACCGCGACTACATGAGCCGATGATCTACCGCTTCCGCAGTCCGGCGGCTGGCGACGTGGTGATGCTGGGCGCCAGCGGAGACGAACTGCTGCGCATCCTGGGCCGCGAGCCGGCGGCGCAGGGCATCATCGAGCCGCCCGCGATGCCCGCGGCGATCGCCGCCTTGCAGGCGGCGGTTGCCGCCGCCGAGGCGCCGGCCGACACCGAGGACCACGAAGCCGACGGCAGTGAACGCCAACGTGGCGTCAGCCTGCGCCAGCGCGTCTGGCCGATGATGGAAATGCTCAAGCGTGCACACGCCGAGGACGCCCCCGTGGTCTGGGGCGTCTGAGAAACCAGCGGCGGTGCCGATCACCCGAGGAGGAGCGATGGAACTGTGGAGCGAGAGCTGGACCAACGGGGACCGCATCCCCGAGCGGTTCGCGGCCGGGCGCCTGCTGCCCGACGGCGGCGTGGGGTTCTCCGACAACCTGAACCCGCACCTGGCCTGGCGCGACCTCCCCGAGGGCGCTCAGTCCATGGTGCTGATCTGCCATGACTTCGACGTGCCCAGCCGCGCCGACGACGTCAACCAGCCCGACCGTGAGGTGCCGGTGGACCTGCCGCGCGTGGACTTCTTCCACTGGGTGCTGATCGATCTGCCGCCGCGGCCGACGGTCATCGCCGAGGGCGAGTTCAGCCGCGGCTTCACGCCACGTGGCAAGCCGGGGCCGGGGGCCATCAACGGCGCGCGCCAGGGCCTCAACGATTACACCGGCTGGTTCGCGAGCGACCCCGAGCGGGCCGGGCAGTACTTCGGCTACGACGGCCCCTTCCCGCCCTTCAACGACTCGCTGGTGCACCACTACGTGTTCACGCTGTACGCGGTGGCCGATGCCCGGCTGCCGGTAGAGGGCGTGTTCACCGGGCACGACGTGCGCGCCGCGCTGGCCGGGCGCGTGCTCGGTGCGGCCACGTTCTCCGGCACCTACACGCTCAACCGCCGGCTCGTGTCGGCGCCGTGAGCGCCGACGCGCCCCAGGCCACCCAGGTGCTGCTGGTCCGCCACGGCGAGACCGACTGGAACACCCAGACCCGGCTGCAGGGCCACACCGACATCCCGCTCAATGCCCGCGGCCGCGCACAGGTGCAGCGGCTCGGCGAGGCGATGCAAGGCCAGCAGCTGGACGCCGTCTACAGCAGCGACCTGCAGCGTGCGCTGAACACGGCCCGCGCTATCGCCGAGGCCACTGGTGCGCCACTGGTGGCGGAGCCCGCACTGCGCGAACGCCGATTCGGCTGCTTCGAGGGCCTGACCTACGCCGAGGTCGAGGCGCGCTGGCCCGACGATGCCCGCCGCTGGCGGCTGCGCGAGCCCGGCTTCGGTCCCACGGGTGGCGAGACGCTGCTGGACTTCCATGCCCGCTGCCTGGCCGTGGCCGAGGCGCTGGTGGCGCGCCATGCCGGCGGCCACATCGCCCTGGTGGCGCACGGCGGCGTGCTCGACAGCCTGTACCGCGCCGCCACCCGCATCCCGCTGGACGCGCCGCGCAGCTGGCGCATGGCCAACGCCAGCCTCAACCGGCTGCTGCATGGCAGCAGCGGCTTCATGCTCGTGGGCTGGGACGATCACGCCCACCTGCAGGGCCTGTGACCCTGCAGGGGGCCGCAGGCGTCACTGCCGGCGGATTTCCCGCCAGGCGTTCTTGGCCGGTGCGATAGACCCGTTCTTGACGATCTCGCGTTCCCAGGGCTTGCCGTCGGCGTCCTGACCGGAACCGATGATCTTGCCGTTGTTCGTGGCCAGCGCCGTGACGCCCGACGAGTTGGCCACCGACGAGATCTCCGACGAGACGAAGTCCGTGCCTTCGAAAGCACCGCCGGTCTTCACATCCAGCACATAGAGGCGCGAGCTTGCAGAGCAGTCGGTGCCGCCGTTCTTGTTGGTGACGAAGGCTACGGCACCGTAGGCGATGGTCGGCGCGGTGTTCGCCTGTTCCCCGGCGGGCAGGTCCACAAACCAGCCGCGGTCGCTGCTCCAGTCCACCTCGTCGCCGGACATCGTGTCCGTGGCGGGGTTGTAGGTCTGGGGCACGAGGCTGCTGCGCACGTTGGCGATCGTCGTGCCGTCGGTGATCACATACAGGCTCTGCGTGCGCGTGCTGCCGAAGTCGCCGATGTCGAGGATGCGCCCTGTGCCGACGATGACGACCCGCTTGCCGTCGATCTTGGTCAGCTCCGGCGCAGCCGTCACGGGCTGCGCCACGTTGCTGCTGTCCTTGAGCGTGGCCAGTTTGTGCGGGGCGCCCTTGTCCTTGAGGTCGAAACGCCAGACGTTGCCCAGCAGGTCGCCGCCAAAGACATAGCGCGCCGTGCCGTCGGACTCGGCAAAGGCGGACACCTGGGCCAGCCCGGACTCGGCCCCGAGCGTACCCACCCCGGTGTCGAACTCGTGGATCACGGCGCCGGTGCTGGCATTGAGCATCCACAGGCGCCCATGGCCGTCGGCCGTGTTGTTGTAGCCGGAGGTCACCAGCACCACGTAGCCGTCGCCCGAGGTCTTGACGATGCGCGGGCGGCCCAGCGACTGCCCGACCTTGGCCGCGGTGGCCGCGTCGCCGGCGGCCGGGAACTGCCACTTGTAGTTGGCGGCCAGGTCTGATTCGGTCAGGCCGCGCGGGCTGGTCACGTCCAGCGCGTAGAAGCCGCGCCCGGCGGCGCCCATGCCGGCCACCAGCAGCGTGCCGCCGGCGTAGGTGCCGAGCGTCGGCGAGCCGTCGAGCTGCGTGCGGAAGACGTAGCTGCGCTGCACGGTCTCGCCAATGTTGGGCAGCACGGCCGGGGGCACGAAAGCCCAGAGCTCGCTGCCCGCAGTGCCGACGGCGGTGTCGATCGCGTGCAGCATGCCTTCGCCGGACTGCACGTAGATCACGTTGGCGGTGCGCTGCACGGCAGGTTCGGAGTTGATCACCGCGCCGATCAGCGACTGACGGTTGCGGAACAGCGTGCCCTCGTGCGTGCGATCACCACGCAGGTACTCGATCACCTGGCCGCTGTCGCCATGGACGCCGCCGGGATTGACCGTGGCGCCGACACCAGCAGCCGTGAAGGCGCTGCTGCCGCTGGCGATCACGCGTGTGGTCCAGTCCCTTGCCAAGAGCGTGGCACCGGCGGACCAGAGGGTGGTGTCGGGGTCGACCTCGCCGGTGGCCGCGTCGATCGGGTGGGCGGTGATGTCGCCCTGCCAACCCGAGGGGTTGTAGGTGCCGAAGTAGGCGCGGTTGTCGCCACGTGACAGGTTCACGGTGCTCACCGCGACGCCGCCCTGCGCCCCGCGCTGGCTGACGATGTCATTGAGCACGGCGCGGATGCCGGCGGTCGTCTCGGCCGGGTTGGTGGCCAGGAACATCAGGCCACGGCCATTGATCGTGGCATGCCATTGATCGTCGATCAGCGACGGGTCGTCGGCCACCGGGGTGGTCCACGTCGGCGCGGTCTCGAAGGGATCGACATCGGTAGGCCAGAGCGAACCACGCACACCTAGCGAGATCGCGTAGGTGTTGATGTGCAGGTCGGTGTTCCGGTCGGCGTTGGGTTCGGTCGATGAACTCGGAGGCACCTTGCCGGCGGCGAGGTCGGTGCGCAGGCGGTTGGTGTAGTAGCGCAGCGCAAGATCGGCCAGCGTGCCGTTGGCCGTCGTCTGGTACGGCGCGCCGTCACCCCAGGTGGCGGCAGACTTGCCGGCGTCCCAACTCGGCGGCGTGATCGACGTGGTGTTGGAGAAGCCGTCGGTCACGATGAACATGCTGTTGCGCTGGCAGGCGTACTGCACGATGGACGTGTTCTCGTTGAACTGCTTAGCGATGTGATTGACGGTGGCGTGCGTCGGCGTGCCCTCGGCGAACAAGGCGTTCTTGTAGAAGTCGCCGGCCACGCGGCGACCATTGAGGTTCGCGTTCGGGTTGTCGCTGTCGTACATCGTCACCGTCGGCGTCGCCGCACCCTCGTCGGTGAACTTCATCAGGCCCACGCGCAGGCCGGTCAGGTCCTCCAGCACCGCGCCCATCGAGCCTGCAAGCATCAGCTTGCGCTTGCGGTAGTAGCTGAACCAGTTGGCAAAGTTCTGCAGTTCCGCCGCATGGCTGCGCCCGGACGGGAAGCTGTTCCCGTTCCTGATCTCGTAGCGCCGGAGCTTGGTTGCGCCGTCGGGGCCGAGCACGCAGTCGGCGCCGATCGTGCAGTCCTCGGCATGCCAGAACGTGGCGGGGTAATGGGGCACGGATGCCCAGCACGCAAAGCCGGGTTGCACCGTCACGCTGGTGGTGAGCGTTCGCTCAGTGCCACCTGAGCAGATGCCGCTGGAGGTTGAACTCGCGCGAACCCGCGTTCCCGAAGGCAGCACCATGCCGGCCTGCACGTAGTAGCGGTAGCCGTTGCTCGTCCAGTTGCCGTCCGACGAGTTCCAGTCGTCACCGACGTTCAGTGTCGGACCGGTGCTGTAGGCCGGGTGCGAAAGGGTCGCGGACGTGGAGGCGTTGCCGTAGTTGCGCACCGCGCCATCATGGTAGGCCGGCGCCCAGGGGTCGTAGGTGACGCTGGTGTCGTAGTACAGCGGGTTGAAGGTGGTCGACCGCAGCCAGGCGAACTGGTTGGTCGGTGGCAGCGCAAGACCGTTGGGGCTGTTGTGGGCGTAGATCTGGCCGCCGGTGTCCGTGCCCACCGGCATCAGGTAGGCATAGCCCCAGTAGCTGGGGTGCTTGGTGCGCCGGGGCTTGCCGGTGCCAGAGTCCCAGCCGTCGTCGCCATCCCACCAGAACAGGCCGGAACTGGTGTCGAGCAGGAACTCCCAGTCCATGGAGCCGGAGTCGTCCATGCCGAAGATCACGTTCGGGCGGGCGAGCACGGACGACTTCAACGGCAGCTCGGCGACGTCGGTGGCCTGGGCCGCCGGGCCGCTGAGCAGGGCGCCGAGCGCCAGCAGGCAGGCGGCAGCCTGGTGGGTGGTCTTCATCATTGACCTCTCGTGATCAGGGACTGAACCCAGGTCTGGGTGTCCTTGGGCCCGGTGACGCGGACCGTCACACGGAACTGGCGGGAGTTGGGTGGATCCAGCGCCTCCTTGTCGAAGATCTGGCTCTCCACGTCCTGCGGCTCCTGCTTGACCAGGCACTGGCGCAGCGGTTGCGTCACCGGCATCGCGCCTTCGCACATGCGCTCGGCCACGTAGGCGACCGTGTACGGGCCTACGGCGATCGTGGGCGCGGCGTCGAAGTTGAGCTGCGGGATCCCGTTGGCGTCGGCGTCCTGGATCGTGGGCCAGTACCAGCCGGCTTGTGCCGCCTCCTCGTTGCCGATGTCCTCGCGGATGCGCTCGAACACGGTGTTCAGGCCGACCTCCGACGCCTGAACAGCCGCCTCGCGGAAGGCGGTGTTGCCGCTGGCCAATGTGCCGACCTCGGTCAGCCGCGCCAGCGCCATGCCGCCGAGCAGCATGACCGACAGCAGCACTAGCACCACCAGCATGGTCACGCCGCGCTGCTGACCGCGCGGGCGCCGTGAAAGCCTGTTGCACACGTTCATCACCTCAGCCCCAGGACCAGGTTGCGCAGCGGCACGACGACGGTGGAGACGCGGTAGCGCCAGCACTGCCAGTCGTCGACATCGGGTTCGACCTCGACGCCGAACAACTGTGGCTTGTCGAGGCTGGCCTCGCAGTCGCCGTCGGCGTTGGGCCGCTCGCGCTGCGGGCTGCGGGTGACCACACCCATGCGGATGGCGCGCACCCGGGGCAGGGTGGTGGCGTCGAGTGCCGCGAAGTCGTCATCGGCATCGACCCACTGCTCCAGCGTGGTGCTGCCGGCAGCTGCGGCGGCGACGCCGTACTGCGCACGCAACGCGATCACGTTGCGGGTGAGCACCACGCTGTCGCCGGTCAGCGGCCGATCCAGCACCAGCGTGTTGCCTTCACGGCGGTAGCGGTTCCAGCTGAGCGCACCGATCAGCGTGGCACGGTCGCGCTCGGCGAAAGTCGGCGCCGCGGTGAACGCGCCCTGGTTGTGGACGCCGTCCGCGGCGAATGTCAGGACCTGAGGCGTGGTGTCGGTGCTGGCGGTGATGCCTGTGATGCTGCGAACCAGGCAGGGGTTGCCCGGGGTGGCTGGTGCCAGCAGCACAGCCTGGCCGACGCCGGCCGGCAGCAACGACAGCACCTCGGCCGACGTGCCGTCCGAGGCCGAGGCCAGCAGCACGTTGGCGCCTGATTCGATGCGGTTGCCGTACAGGATGTCGATGGTGTCGCCGTCATCGTCGGCGGTGATGCGCACCGGCGTGAACACGGCGCTGTCGCTGTGCAGCGTGGGGCCCAGGCTCAGCGCCAGCCGGTTGCACAGGTAGCGTGCGTCACCGAAGAAACCCAGACCGGCGAGTGCGGCATCGTTCTTCAGCGCGGCCAGCGCGGTGGCTGCGCCGATGCCGCTGCCGCCGACACCAATGCCCTGGCGCTGCGATGCCGTGAACATCATGGCGCTCCCGGCCGCGGCGATGCTGACGAGCATCCCCACCACCAGGCCCACCATCAGCTCGACAACGGACAGGCCCCGCTGGCGGCGGTGCAACGTCGGATGGCGGGGGCTATTCGCGGACATCGGTGGTCGCCTCCAGCGTGCGGGTGTCGCCCGAGTCCTTGCCGGTCCAGGTGATGGTCACGGTGAACTGACCGTCGGCCAGTGCCGAGGTGGCTTCGACGTCACCCGGCAGGGCGCCGGCCACGCGGGTCTCCCAGTCTTCGGCGCGTTCGCGGGCTGCCACGCTGGCGCAGTCGCCGGCATCGGGCAGCGTGTAGCAGCCGGCATTGCCCACGTCCACGAGCACGGTGCTCAGCAGTTCGTCGCCGAGTTGGGCCGCGGTGAGCCGGGTCTGGCTTTCGGTGGTCTGCCGCACCAGGCTGGTCTGCATACGCGTCATGCCCAGCAGGCCAAAGGCCAGCAGGGCCAGTGCGATCAGGGCGTCGATCAGGCCCATGCCGCGCGCATGGCGACGTCGCGGCGCCCGTGTTGGCGTGGGGGGATGCCAGGTCATTCGCAACTCCCGGTGTGGTCGGCGCACAGCCGCACGCTGCCGCCGCCGTCCACGCGCAGCCCTGGGCAGCGGATGTCCGACGAGCAGCTCAGGCTCGGGTGGGCAAAGTCCACGTCGGCGGTGGCAAAGCCCACCGGACGGCCTTCGCCGCCAAAGTCCAGCGTGAAGGCCTCGGCGGTGATGCCGTGGGTCAATGGCGTGGTCTTCAGCGTCTGCGGATCGTCGGGGTCCGTGCGGTCGCTGACGGTGATGGTGCTGTCGGCCACCGCCACCCGCACCACGGTGTTGCGCTTGATCGCCTCGCTCTGCGCGTACAGCGTCTGCGCGTACAGGTTGTTGCCGTTCTCACGCAGGCGCGAGTTGGCCAGGTACTCGGTGAACGACGGTGCCGCGGCCACCGCCAGCATCGCGGCAATGCCCAGCGCCACCATCAGCTCCACCAGGGTCAGGCCGCGCGCGGTGCGGGACGTCGGGAGCAGGGGCCTCAGGTGTCGCATGTGCTGCCCTTCATGCTCCAGCAACTCGTGGCTGGCACGCCCTTGGGATGCGCCGTCGTGGCACGCACGCCGAGGTGGTTGATGGTGTAGGTGTAGCCGCTGACGGGCCCGCTGCCGGTGGCAGTGGCGGTGTAGCTCTGGCCGTCGGCGTCCGCCTCGCAGGCGATGCCGAAGTCGCCGGCGTCGCCCAGCGTGTCGGGGCAGGTATAGGTGCCTGTGTCCTGGAAGCGCTGCTCCATGCGCGTGGCCAGGGCGCTGAGCGCATCCAGTGCGGGGGGGACGCGCGAGCGCTGGATGTACGCGGTGTAGGCCGGCAGCGCGATCGCCGACAGGATGGCGACAATGGCCACCGTGATCATCACTTCGATCAACGTGAAGCCGCGGGTGTGGCGGGGCGTGGTCATGGCATCGGTTCCGGTCGGTCTTCGGGCAACGCGGCAGCGGGCTGCTCCCGGGGGGCAGCCTTTGCCGGCTCATGGCCGTGTTTATCGACGGCTTGAACTGGGTCTTGAGGCAGAAAGTGCGGCAGATTCCCGCGCAAACGTAACGGTCGGCAACCTGGCCTGCCCGGGAAGGCCCGGCTTGGCGGCGCAGCACCGGCGCGGCACGATGAGCGTATGACCGACGCGCAGATCATCGTTCTCGCGACTCCCGTCTTTCTGGCGCTGATTGCGCTGGAATTCACGGTCGGCCGCCTGCGCGGGCGCGACACCTACCGGCTCGCCGATGCGCTGTCCAGCATCGGCTTGGGCATCATGAGCCAGCTCACCAACGTGTTCGGCAAGCTGGTGGCCGGTGCCGTGTACGTGCTGGCCTACGAGGCGCTGGCACCGTGGCAGTTGCCGGCCAGCGAGCCCTGGGTTTGGGTGGCCGGCCTGCTGCTGTACGACCTCTGCTACTACTGGCTGCACCGCGGCGGCCACCGCGTGGCCGTGCTGTGGGCGGCCCATGCGGTGCACCACCAGAGCGAGGACTACAACCTCAGCACCGCGCTGCGCCAGACCAGCAGCGGCTTCCTCTTCGGCTGGCTGTTCTACCTGCCGATGGCGCTGCTGGGCTTCCCGCCGCTGGTCTTCGGCGTGGTCGCGCTGATCGACCTGCTCTACCAGTACTGGGTGCACACGCAGCAGATCGGCCGCCTGGGCTGGTTCGACCGCTGGTTCTGCAGTCCGAGCAACCACCGCGTGCACCACGCCGTGAACGACCGCTACGTGGACCGCAACTACGGCGGCATCCTGATCCTCTGGGACCGCCTGTTCGGCAGCTTCGAGGAGGAGCGCGCCGACGAGCCCTGCGTCTACGGCACGCGCAGCCCGCTGCGCAGCTGGAACCCGCTGTGGGCCAACCTGCAGGTCTATGCCGACCTGGTGCACGACAGCTGGCACGCCCGCTCCTGGGCCGACAAGCTGCGCGTGTGGTTCAAGCCTCCCGGCTGGCGGCCGGCCGATGTGGCGGCGCGTTTCCCGAAGCCGGCCTTCGACCTGGCGGCCGTGCGGCGCTGGGAGCCGGCGCTGTCGCCCGCGGCGGCGTGGGGGGCCACCCTGCTGTTCGCGGCCCTGCTGGGCGCCACCGCGGTTTTCCTGTGGCACGCGCACCTGCTGAGCTGGCCGCAGAAGCTGGCGTCGATGGCGGGCATCCTGGCCGGGCTGTGGGCGGTGGGCGCGATCTGCACGCCGCGGCAGACTGCCTCGGCCGGATCAGAACAACTTGCCTGAACCGAGCCCTAGAACAGGCCGCCGCCGGCGGCGGCCTGGGGTGGCGCCACGCCCAGATGGCGGAAGGCCGCCAGCGTCGCCGTGCGGCCGCGCGGCGTGCGCTGCAGGAAGCCCTGCTGGATCAGGTAGGGTTCGATCACGTCCTCGATCGTGCCCGACTCCTCGCCGATGGCCGCGGCCAGGTTCTCCAGCCCCACCGGGCCGCCGTCGAAGCGGTGCACCACGGCTTCGAGCAGCTTGCGGTCCATCACGTCGAAGCCCAGCGGATCCACGTCGAGCAGCGCCAGCGCCTTGTCGGCGATGGGCGCGTCGATGTGGCCGGTGCCCTTGACCTGCGCGTAGTCGCGCACGCGGCGCAGCAGCCGGTTGGCGATGCGCGGCGTGCCGCGGCTGCGGCGGGCGATCTCGGCTGCGCCGCCGTCGTCGATGGGCACGTCGAGCAGCGCGGCGCTCCGGCCGACGATGCGTGCCAGTTCTTCAGCGGTGTAGAACTCCAGCCGCGCGACGATGCCGAAGCGGTCGCGCAGCGGATTGGTCAGCATTCCGGCGCGGGTAGTGGCGCCGACCAGCGTGAACGGCTGCAGGTCGAGCTTGATCGAGCGTGCGGCCGGCCCGTCGCCGATCATGATGTCGATCTGGTAATCCTCCAGCGCCGGGTACAGGATCTCCTCGACCACCGGGCTCAGGCGGTGGATCTCGTCGATGAAGAGCACGTCGTGCTTTTCCAGGCTGGTGAGGATGGCGGCCAGGTCCTTGGGCTTCTCCAGCACCGGGCCCGAGGTCTGGCGCAGGTTCACGCCCAGTTCGGCGGCGATGATGTGGCTCAGCGTGGTCTTGCCCAGGCCCGGCGGGCCGAACAGCAGCACGTGGTCCAGCGCTTCGGCGCGGTGGCGCGCGGCGCCGACGAAGATCTCCAGCTGTTCGCGCGCCTTGGCCTGGCCCACGTATTCCTGCAGCCGCTTGGGCCGCAGCGCTCGCTCCAGGGCCTCCTCGTTGGGCGACGCCGGCGCGGCGCTGACCACGCGCGGACGCCGGAAGTCGTCGCCCTGGAGATCGTCGGTCTGTACGGCCATACAGGCATTATCGCCGCCATGTGCTGCGTCAGCCCCGCTTCGGGCGATGCCGCTACACTCGCGCCCCGTGAACGTCCTGCGCCCGCATCTGCGCCCCGTGACCTGGCTCGCCCTGGTCGCGGTGCTGGCATTGGCGTTGATGCCCACGCTGTCGCATGCGCTGGCGTTCGCGCGGGGCGACGCGGTGGCCTGGACAGAGGTCTGCACGCCGCAAGGCATCAAGGTGGTGGCGCTGGACAGCGCCGACACCGATGCGCCGGCGACCCCGGTGTCCACCGGCCAGCACCTGGAACACTGCCCCTTCTGCAAGCTCGGCAGCGACGACGCGCTGCCTCTGCCGCCGGCCCTGCCGGCGATGGCCGATCCGCTGCCGCCCGGCCCCTTCCTGCCGCCGCTGTTCCTGCAGGCGCCGCGCACGCTGCACGCGTGGGCCGCCGCACAGCCGCGCGCCCCGCCCACCGTCTCCTGACCCCGCGCCGCGGGTGAGTCCCGGCTGCCGCGTGCAGCCGTGAGCACCCCTGTGTCATCGCCGGGCCGTACGCGCCCGGCTCGTCAGGAGCCTTCCCATGGATCCCCTCGAACGCGTCATGCGGGTCATGACGCACGTCAACATCGGCGCCGCGCTCGGCTTGGTGGTGTGGCTGGCCTGGTCCGGCGCGCAGGTCGTGACCGGCCAGATCGCGCCGGCGCGGCTGGCGCCACCGGCTTCGGTCTCGCCGGTCGACATGGCGCCGGTCGTCGCACCGGTCTGCCGCTGCGAACGCCGGTGGCAGGCATGAGCCCGCCGGGCCGCCCCAAGGGCGAATGCCGGAGGGCGCAGCCCGAAGGCGCCCCAGTGAGCCCGCCGGGCCGCCCCAAGGGCGAATGCCGGAGGGCGCAGCCCGAAGGCGCCCCAGTGAGCCCGCCGGGCCGCTCCAAGGGCGAATACCGGAGGGCGCAGCCCAACGGTGACCCGGTGAACCGCCGCACCGTCGCCTGGTTCCTGGCCGCGCATGTCGGCGCGGCCAGCGCGTTGCTGGGCATTGCCGCCTCCGTGGGGGGCGGCTGGGCGGGCCCGGTGATGCCGCCGGTGCAGGTGGCGTCGGTCCTGCCGCAGGCCATGCCGGCCGTGGGCCGCACCACGGCGCCGTCAGCTGCCGTCGACCGACGCACCGAGGCGCCGTCCAGCCCCGACCTCCTGCCGCCCTGGCAGGTGGACGCGGACGGCCGCGTGCACTGGCGCAGCGAATGAGCGCACGCCTGCCGACCCGCCGTGCCTGGCTGCAGCGCCTGGTGGTCCTGCCCGTGCTGCCCGCCGGGCTGGCCGCGGGCTGCAGCCCCGCAGCCGGCGGCTTCCTGGCCACCGACCTCACCGGTGCCGAATACGCCCGTGACCTGCGCCTGCAGGACCCGCAGGGGCAGTGGCGCACGCTGTCGGAGTTCAAGGGGCGCGTCGTGCTGCTGTTCTTCGGCTTCACGCAGTGCCCCGATGTCTGCCCCACCGCACTCGCCCGCGCCGCCGAGGTGATGCACCTGCTCGGCGACGACGCCGCACGGCTGCAGGTGATCTTCGTCAGCGTGGACCCGGAACGCGACACGCCCGCGCTGCTGCGCGACTACACGGCGGCCTTCCACCCGAGCTTCCTGGGCTTGAGAGGCAGCCTGGAGGCCACCGCCGCCACGGCGCGTGACTTCAAGGTCTTCTACCGCCAGGTGCCCACCGGCAGCAGCTACACGCTGGACCACACGGCGCTGAGCTACGCCTACGACCCCACCGGCCGCCTGCGGCTGGCCATCCGCCACGAGGCGGCCGCCGCCGACGTGGCCGCCGACCTGCGGCGGCTGCTGCAAGGGGCCTGAGCCCCGAAATCCCCTTTCCGCACCACGACCAACCCACCCGAGGAGATGTTCGATGACCCGCACCCGATCCCTGCCCATCGCGGCACTGACCACCCTGGCCGCCGCCGCCCTGCTCGCCGCCTGTGGCGGTGGCGGTGACGACGGCCCGGTGGCCGTCGCACTCGAGTTCGGCGCGGTGTCCGGCACCACGCCGGTCACCTGCAACCAGCGGCTCACCGCACTGGGCACGACCAGCGTCGACGCCCAGGTCAAGGACCTGCGCTTCTACGTGTCCAACGTGGCCATGATCCGCAGCGACGGCGCGCGCGTGGCACTCGAACTCGGCGCCAACGACGACTGGAACCACACCGCCACCGACGGCAACCGGCTGACGCTGGTCGACCTCGAGGACGCCACCGGCAGCTGCGCCGCCGGCACGGCTGCCACCAATGCCTTCGTGCGCGGCAGCGTGCCGGCCGGCCGCTACGTGGGCGTCGAGTTCAGCGTCGGCGTGCCCAGCGCGCTGAACCACAGCGACTACGCCACTGCGATCAAGCCGCTGGACATCCAGGCCATGGCCTGGAGCTGGCAGTCGGGCCGCAAGTTCGCCAAGGTGGAGGTCACCGACCCCGACGGCGCCACCGGCAGCTGGACGGCCAAGACCTTCAACTTCCACCTCGGCTCCACGGGCTGCACCGGCAACCCGGCCACCGGCGAGATCGTGACCTGCACGGCGGCCAACCGCATGGCCGTGAGCTTCCCGAGCTTCGACCCGGCCACGCAGAAGATCGTGCTCGACATCCAGGCCCTGACGGCGGGCAACGACATCACCGTCAACCAGGCCGGCGCGCCGGGCTGCATGTCCGGTGGCACCGATCCGGAGTGCGCGGCCGTGTTCCAGACCATCGGCATCGACTGGGCCGCCGACGGCACCGGCAGTGGCGAGCCGGTCTCGAGCACCGCGCAGACGCTGCTGAAGCTGGTGGCCAAGTGATGCGCATGGTGGCCTGTCTGGTGCTGGCCACCGGCGTGTTCGCCGGCACGGCGCTGCTGGCCACCGGTTGCGGCGGGGGCGGCACGACGCTGGTCGAGCCGACCCCGGCAGCCGGCGGCACCGAGGGCGACTGGCGGTGGTCGCTGCCCGCGTACTACCCGGCACCCAAGGTGCCGGCCGACAACCCGATGACGACGGCCAAGGTCGAGCTCGGCCGGTTCCTGTTCCACGACAAGCGCCTGTCGGGCAACGGCAGCCAGGCTTGCGCCGGCTGCCACCTGCAGGCCCTGGCCTTCTCCGACGGGCGTGCGCAGGCGCGCGGCAGCACCGGCGCCGTGCACCCGCGCAGCGCGCAGCACCTGTCGAACGTGGTGTTCAACGCGACGCTGACCTGGGCCAACCCCTCGCTGGTGACGCTGGAGCAGCAGATGCTCACACCGCTGTTCGGCGACGACCCGGTGGAGATGGGCGTCAACGACGCCAACCGCGACGCCGTGCTGCAGCGCCTGCGCGACGACGCCGACTACCCGGCGCGTTTTGCCGCCGCCTTCCCGGGCGTGGCCGAGCCCATCGGCTGGCCCCAGGTCATCCAGGCCATCGCCAGCTTCCAGCGCGCCCTGGTCTCCGCCGACAGCCGCTATGACCGCTGGCTGCAGGGCCGCGGCACGCTCAGCACCAGCGAGACCCGTGGCATGAACCTCTTCTTCGGCGAGAAGGCCGAGTGCTTCCACTGCCACGGCAGCTTCAACTTCAACGACCAGATCGTGCACGCGAGCAGCCGCATCGTGGAGACACCGTTCCACAACACCGGGCTCTACAACCTGGGCGGCAGCGGCGCCTTCCCGGAGCCCAACCGCGGCGTGTTCGAACTCAGCGCCAAGGCCGCGGACATGGGCGCCTTCCGCGCACCGAGCCTGCGCAACGTGGAGGTCACGGCGCCCTACATGCACGACGGCAGCGTGGCCACGCTGGAGGACGTGCTGCGCCACTACGCCGCAGGCGGGCGGGTGATCGCCAGCGGGCCGTACGCCGGCGATGGCCGCGCCAACCCGTACAAGAGTGACCTGGTGACTCGCATCGACCTCGACGACCAGGAACAGGCCGACATCGTGGCCTTCCTGAAGACGCTCACGGACAGCGGCTTCCTGAGCGATGCACGCTTCTCCGATCCCTTCGCCACCCGCACCACCGCCACCGCCAAGGGAGACGGCCATGCGCGTTGACCACCGTCTGCTGGTCGTGCTGGCGCTGTGCATGGCGGGCACGGCCGCCAGAGCCCACGGCGAGGACCGCCTGCCCGGTGGCCCCGGGTGGCGTGTGGAGGCCGCGGCCGCGCTGGTGGCCAGCGACGCCGACGGCCGCTGGCCGGCCGACGACCCGCGCGGCGTGTTCGTCACCGGCACCCGCGTGCCCGACCGCGAGGGCGACCTGCGCCTGGAACACGGCCTGCTCGCGCTGGGCTGGCGCTTCGGGCCCGCCCTGCTGGAGGGCCTGCTGCCGGCCGGCGTCGACAACGACGGCCTGTCACTGCGCCTGGTGGCCGGCTGGCACGACCGCGACGATGCGCACGTCGAAGCCGCCGGCCTGGTGCTGCCACTGGCCCTGGACGACAGCCACCTGACACTGGTGCTGGGCCGTGAGGCCGTGCCCATGGGCGCGGTGATCGACCGCGCCGGCCACCTGGACCTCTACGGCCAGCCCACGCTCGCCCAGCACGCCACCGTGGACGACGCCTGGATCGACGACGGCCTGCGTCTGCGCTGGGACAGCGACGCGCGGCGCGGTCTGCGCACGTTGCAGTTCGGCTTCTGGCGCGCGCGCGCCTTCCCCGGTGGGCCGGCCGGCCCGGCGGCACCCAGCGTGCAGGCCCAGGCCGGCTGGGACGATTGGGCGCTGGACCTGTTTGCCGCCCGCCTTGAACCCGAGGCGCGCGGCGCAGCGGCGCGCAGCCTGGGCGCCACCGGCCATGTGCACGGCAGCCTGGACTGCCGCCGCAGCCTGCAACAGCGGGTGTGCTTCGACGGCCGCAGCAGCCTGGCCGCCGCCAGCCTGGCCTGGCAGCCCGCAGGCCGGCCCTGGCAGGCTGCTGCGGCTTGGATGTGGCGGCGCGAAGCGGGCGCGCTCTACAGCCGTGAGGCCGAGGTGGCCTGGGACGGCCGAACCCAGGGCGGCTGGCTGGACCTGCGCTGGACGCCCCGCCCCGGCTGGACGCTCGGATGGCGAGGCGAGCGCCTGGTGCCGCGCCACACGCTCACCGGTGCCGGCGTCGCGACGATCGCCGACGACGCTGGCCTGGCCGATGCCGCACCCACCACCCGTCACACACTGGCGCTTGGCTGGACGCTGCGGCCGGGCTGGCAGCTGACGCTGGAAACCGGACGCCAGCGCACCGCCGCAGCGGGCGCTAGCGCTGCGATGACCACGGACCACGTCGCGCTGCGGCTGGTGGTCGACGGCATGGCGTGGGAAGGCGACAGGCCATGACGCGACGCCCTGTCCTGCTCGCCGCCGGCGCGCTGGCCGGGATGGTCCTGGTGCCTGGCGTCTGCACGGCCCATGGTGTGCACGCCGGCGACGTGGTGATCGACCATCCCTATGCGCCACCGTCGGCGTCGGCATCACCCGCGGGCCCGCTGCGCAGCCCCGTGTACCTGCGCGCCATCCGGAACGGCGGCCGCGTGACCGAACGCCTCGTGGGGGCCCACACCGACCGCGCCGCGCAGGTGCAGTTGCCGCAGGGGCCGATCGTGATGCCGCCTGGCGCTGCACTGCGCATGCGCCACGACGGCCCTGCGCCGCTCGAACTTCTGGATCCCACGCCGCCGTTGCGCGACGGCGACCGGTTCACGCTGACGCTGCGCTTCGAGCGCGCGGGCGCCGTCGATGTCGACGTCTGGGTCCAGTCGCCCCGGGTCCGCGAACCATGAGCCAGCGCAAGACCGCACGGCGGCCACCGTGGCCGCAGCCGCCGACAATCCGCACACGCGGCCCGTCCACTGTCCCCCGATCCTCACAGGAGCATTCACGATGAAGACCCGTTCGACCACCCTGTTCGCCGCTGTCTCGGCCGCGCTGATCTTCGTGGGTTCGGCCCACGCCCAGGTCACCGTCTCCGACCCCTGGGTGCGTGGCACCGTTGCCCAGCAGAAGGCCAGCGGCATGTTTGCGAAGATCACCTCGACCGCCGGCGGCAAGCTGGTTGCTGCGTCCTCGCCGGTGGCCGGCGTCGTGGAGATCCACGAGATGGCCATGGAAGGCACGGTCATGCGCATGCGTGAGCTCGCCGGCGGCCTGCCGTTGCCCGCAGGCCAGGCCGTGGAACTCAAGCCCGGCGGCTACCACGTGATGCTGATGGACCTGAAGCAGCAGCTCAAGGCCGGCGAGACGGTGCCGGTGACGCTGGTGGTCGAAGGGGCCGACGGCAAGCGGCAGACCGTCGAGGTGCAGGCGCCGGTGCGCCCCCTGGGCGCGGCCGGCGGCATGCAGGGCGGTCACATGGGGGGGCACAAGCATTGAGCACGGGCGCGAGCCGCCCGCGGCTTTTGGCCGAGTCAGGCGCGCGGGCCGCGTTGTTCAGCGGCTCAGCGCCTTCAGCGCCAGCTTGATGCCCTCGGCCACGCCCACGTCGGCCGGCAGCGCCTTCAGCGCGGCCTTGGCGTCCCGTTCGTTGTAGCCCAGCGCCAGCAGCGCCTGCACGATGTCGGCCTGGCTGTCGCTGACGGCTTCGGCCGAAGCGATGCCCAGGTCTGGCCCCAGCTTGCCCTTGAGCTCCAGCAGCAGCCGCTCGGCAGTCTTCTTGCCGATGCCCGGCACCTTGACCAGGCGGCCGACGTCCTGCGCCGTGACCGCCTGTGCCAGCTCCACCGTCGACAGCCCGGAGAGCACGGCGAGCGCCGTGCGCGGCCCCACGCCGCTGACCTTGACCAGTTCGCGGAAGCTGGCGCGCTCGCCTTCGGTGAGGAAGCCGTAGAGCAACTGCGCGTCCTCGCGCACCACGAAGTGCGTCAGCAGCGTCACCGGCGCGCCCAGCGCAGGCAGGTGGTAGAAGCTGCTCATCGGCACGTCGAGCTCGTAGCCCACGCCGTGCACGTCGACGAGGATCTGCGGCGGCGACTTGGCCGCGAGGGTTCCGACGAGGCGTCCGATCATGGACGCGGATTATGTTGTCGCGGCCGACCTGGCGCGCGCGGTGATCAGCGACCGAACAGCCCCAGCCGCTGCGCTTCCAGCGCCGCCTCGGCGCGCGAACTCACGTTGAGCTTGCGGTAGATCTGCTTCACATAGTCGGCAATCGTGTGCCGGCTCAGCCCCAGCTGCACGCCGATCTCCGGCAGCGTGTAGCCCTTGGCCACGCGCAGCAGCACCTCGCTCTCGCGTTCCGTGAGCGACACGTTGGGCAGCAGGTTGTTCCGCGGCTGCGACGGCTTGGCCTTCTCGGTGAAGTAGGCCATCACGCGGCGCGCGATGCTCGGGCTCAGCGGCGGTTCGCCCTGGCTGATGCGCTGCAGCTGCTCGGTGATCAGCTCGCGCGCTTGTTCCTTGAGGATGTAGCCGAAGGCGCCGGCCTGCAGCGCGGGAAAGAGGTGTTCGTCGTCGTCGTGGATTGTGACCACCACCGACTGTGCCTCGGGCTGCAGGTCGCGCAGCTTGGTGACCACGTCCACGCCGGAGCCGTCGGGCAGGCCCAGGTCCACCAGCGCGAGGTCGAACTTCACGGCCGAGACGAGCTCGATGGCGTCGTGCACGCGTGCGGCTTCGGACACCTGCGCACCGGGAAACACCTGCTGCACGAGACTGCGCATCCAGGTGCGGATCTCGGGCAGGTCTTCGAGCAGCAGGATGTTGGTCATGGCGCCGACGGCGAATCGCGCGATTTCAGCGCGGAAAGTCATGCTAGCAGTGCGTGCCCACCTCAGGGGGTGGTCTGCGTGGCGCGATCCAGCGGCAGCGTGAGGCGTATCACGGTTCCATAGCCGGGGCCCGACTCCACCAGGCACTGGCCCTGCATCTGCTTGGCCCGCTGCTTCATGCTCGTCATGCCGTGGCCGCGGTCCAGGCGGCCGTCCAGTTCCATCGGGATGCCGTCGCCGTTGTCCTGGATCACCAGCTGCAGGTCGCCGTCAGCGATGCCGCAGGTGAAGCTGCAGCGCGTGGCACCGCTGTGCTTGATGATGTTGCTGGTGGATTCGCGCAGGATGCGCGTGGTCTGCACGTAGGCGCGTGCCGACAGCGTCTGCGGCAGGTCGTCGGGCGACTCCCACTCCGCCTCGATGCCCGACTGCGACAGGCGCGACATCAGCTCGGCGCGCCAGTCGCCCAGCGCGTTGGCCAGCGGCACCGGCTTGCCGGTGAGGCCACGCACCGACAGCCGCATCTCCTCCAGCGCCTCGCGCGCCAGCGTGGAGATGCGCGGGTCCTCGCTGGTGTGCACGATGGTCAGGAGCTTGGCGCCCAGGTCGTCGTGCAGGTCGGCGGCGATGCGCTTGCGCTCCTTCTCGGTGACCTGCTCCACGCGCAGTTCGGTGAGCTGGCGGAAGTTGCGCTCGATCTCGGCCGTGGCGTCGCGGATGCGTGCCTCGAGGTTCACGCGCGTAGCCTCCGACGCCTGCAGCGCGCGCCCGTGCTGGCGCACCAGGCGCAATGCCACCAGCAGCAGCGCCAGCGGCGCGACCAGGGCCGTGACATGCAGCCACGCCGGCGGCAGCGGCGCATAGCGGCCTGCCAGTTGCACCACCAGCGCTGCGCCGACGCTGGCCAGCGCGAAGGCCGCGAGGCCCGGCCAGCGGCCCTGCATGCGCCGGCGCAGGTGCAGGTGGAAGGCCGCTGCGGCGGCGATCTCCAGCGCGAACAGCGTCAGCCACAGCGCCGACAGCATGTGCAGGCGCGCCGGACCGGCGGCCACCAGCGTCACCGGCATCAGCACGCTCTGCAGGGCCAGTGCCCGGCTGACGCTGCGGCTGCGCCAGCGCGCCTCGCGCAGCAGGAACTGCACCGCCGCCAGCGTCACCAGGGCCAACATCACGCCGTGCAGGAACTCCAGCACGGCCACGCCCGCCCCCAGCGCCTGCCACCAGCGTGGCACCTCCACCAGCGCCCAGCCGACGCACAGCGCGCCGAAGTAGGCCAGGTGGCTCTGCTCGCGGTGCCGCCAGCCGAGCAGGAAGACGAAGCCGCCGGTGAGCAGCAGCGACACCGCGAAGGCATGCGGCAACTGCACCTGCAGCGCGGTGGCGCGCGCGGCCAGTGGCGCCAGTTCGGCCTGCGGCCCCACGCGCAGTGCCGACAGACCGCCGGCCTGGGCGCGGGACGCCACGTGTGGCAGAGGCGAGCCTTCGACACGCAGGTCCAGCACCAGCGGCTCGGTCTGCCCGGCCAGCGGCAGGGGCAGCAGCAGCGGGCCCGGGCAGGCGCTGGCGGTGCCGGTGCGCCAGAACTGGCGGCCGTCGACGAAGACCTGCAGCCGCGTGCAGGCCCGCTCCACATACAGCGCCAGCGGCTGGTCGCCGTCCGCGGGCGGCAGCGTCAGGCGATACCAGCGCACCTGCATGTCGGGCCCTTGCTGCCAGAGGTCGGGCAGTTGCTGCACCGGCCCGGGCACGGCGGGCGGCGACGTGGCCGGCGAGACGGTGATGGCCGCCTCGTCCAGCACCTGCACCGCCGCCGCGGCCGGCCCGGCGCAGGCCAGCCACGCGACGAGCACCGCCAGGCCCAGCTGAAGCAGCGGCAGAAACCAGCGGGACGGGCGCGTCGGCAGCATCATCGCGCGGGCATCGTAAACGCGATGTCTGCCGCCGGCTGAGCGATGCGGGTGGACAATGCGCAGCCTGACACACCCAGGCCGCCCGTTCCGCACCGCCGGCCTTCACGAGCACCGCCTTGATCCTGCGCCACCGCTTCGAACCCGCCGACAACCGCCGTCTGGCCCGCCTGTGCGGCCCGCTGGACGCTCACCTGCGCCAGATCGAGCAAGCCCTGGACGTGCGCATCGAACGCCGCGAGGCTGCCTTCGCGATCCACGGGTCGCGCGTGGCCGTGCACGTGGCGCGCAACCTGCTCATCACGCTGCACGACAGCACCGCGCGCACGCTGGACGAGCGCACGGTGCGTCTGGCCCTGGTGGAAGCGGGCGCCACCGATGCGGCGACGGCCCCCAAGCCCGGCGCCAGAGGCGTGGCCAAGGCGGCAGCCAAGGTGGAGGCCAAGGTGGAGGCGGCCACCGACGACACGCCCATCCACCTGCACACCCGCCACAGTGATCTGGCCGGCCGTACGCCCAACCAGGTGGCCTACCTGCGGCACATCCTGGCCCGCGACATCTGTTTCGGCATCGGCCCGGCCGGCACCGGCAAGACCTTCCTCGCCGTGGCCTGCGCGGTGGATGCGCTGGAGCGCGGCACCGTGCAGCGCATCGTGCTCACGCGCCCGGCGGTGGAGGCCGGCGAGAAGCTGGGGTTCCTGCCCGGCGACCTGGCGCAGAAGGTGGACCCCTACCTGCGCCCGCTGTACGACGCGCTGTACGACCTGATGGGCTTTGAGCGCGTCGGCCGCGCCTTCGAGAAGGGCCAGCTCGAGATTGCGCCGCTGGCCTTCATGCGCGGGCGCACGCTGAACCACGCCTTCGTGATCCTGGACGAGGCGCAGAACAGCACGCGCGAGCAGATGAAGATGTTCCTCACGCGCATCGGCTTCGGCAGCAAGTGCGTCATCACCGGCGACGTGAGCCAGATCGACCTGCCCAAGGGCCAGTCCAGCGGCCTGGTCGATGCCGAGCAGGTGCTGCAGAACGTGGAGGGCGTGGGCTTCACGCGCTTCGGCGCTGACGACGTGGTGCGCCACCCGCTGGTGGCGCGCATCGTGCGCGCCTACGACAAGGCGGCCGAACGCGAGCGCCGGCGCAGCACGGCCCGGGGCGACGATGGCCAGGCCTGAGGTGACCCTGTCGCTGCAGTTCGCCGACAAGCGCCACCGTGCGCTGCTGCCGCGGCACTTCGTGGCGCGCTGCCTGCGCGCGGCGCTGGCCGCACCGGCGCAGCTGTCGGTGCGCATCGTCGACGCCGACGAGGGCCGGGCGCTGAACCGCGATTTCCGCGGCAAGGACTACGCTACCAACGTGCTCACCTTCGACTACGAGCACGCGCCCGTGGTGGTGGCCGACCTGGTGCTGTGCGCCCCGGTGCTGGAGGCCGAGGCCCAAGCGGCCGGCCGGCCGCTGAAGGACCACTACGCCCACCTGCTGGTGCACGGCGCCCTGCATGCCCAGGGCTGGGATCACCAGCGTGCCGCTGAAGCCCGCCGCATGGAAGCGCAGGAGACCGCGCTGCTGGCCGCGCTGGGCGTGCCCGACCCTTACGCCTGATGTACCGGCGGGGCCGGCGCTGTCGGCGCCGTGGCCGGCCTCACTGCACCCGCTTGTAGTTCGTGTAGCCGCCCTGCGGCGCCGTGTCCACGCCGAGCACGGCCACGCCCTTGGGCGGCAGACGCAGGTGCAGCAGCGCCGCGCGCAAAGACGGCGGTGCGCCGTCCAGCGTGCCCAGCAGGTCCACCAGCGGCGTAGCGTCCATCAGCTTGGAATCCGTGACCACCAGCGCCTCGTCGACCACGTCGCCGGTGGGGTTCACCACCACCAGCACGCTGTCGCCGGCACGGTCGGTGTGGCGCTCGAAGGCGAACAGCCGCTGGCCGATCAGCGGCCGCCAGTCGCCGATGCGCAGCGCGCGGTGTGAACGCCGCAGCGCGCCCAGGCGCCGGATCAGGTCCAGCGTCGGTTGCCCGGCGGCCACGCGGTCCCAGGGCATCGGGGCGCGCATCTCGGGGTCGTCGCCCCCCTCGAGGTCCACCTCGCTGCCGTAGTACAGGTTCGGGCTGCCCGGCAGCGTGAACTGCAGCACCGTGGCCAGGCGTCGTGCAGCGGGGTCGGGCAGCGCGGTGGCCAGGCGGATGGTGTCGTGGTTGTCCAGGTAGATCCAGCTGCGCAGCAGGTTCTCGATGCCGCAGTCGGCCAGCATCCGCTCGAGGATGCATCCGAAGGTCGTGGCATCCAGCTGCCCGCCGGCCAGCCGGATTAGCAGCTGGCGCAGCCCGAAGTGCATCACGCCGTCCACCGATGGGTACCACTGCGCCGGCCAGTTGGGGATCTCGCCGACCACCAGCGAGCCCGGCTTCTGGGCATGCGCACTGCGCGTGAGTTCGTCGAGGTAGACAAAACCGATGTCGAAGGCCACGTCCAGCCGCCAGCCGTCGGCGCCGTCACGCAGCCAGCCGCGCACCACGGAGTCGGCGTCGCCCCAGAGGTCGGCGCGCACCGCGGGGTTCTCCAGGTTCAGCTCGGGCAGGTTCTCCGCCCGCCACCAGGCGCGGGCGCCACCGGGCAGCGCGGGGTCGAAGCAGAACCAGTCACGGTATGGGCTGGCCGGGTCGGCTTCGGCGGCGCGAAACGCCGGGCTGTTGCGGCCCATGTGGTTGAACACGCCGTCGAGCACCAGCTTCATGCCCTGCGCATGCAGCGTGTCGGCCAGCGCGATCACGTCGGCGCGTGTGCCGTATTCCGGCGAGACGCCGCGGTAGTCCAGCGCGTCGTACTTGTGGTTGGTGTAGGCGTCGCAAATGGGGTTGAGGTAGAGCACGTCGGCGTGCAGCGAGCGCACGTGGTCCAGCCGCGTGGCCAGGCTCTGCAGGTCGCCGCCCCAGAAGTCGATCTCGTGGCCCCAGAGCTTGTGTGCCGCCAGGTACTCGCCCTGGCGTGGCAGTTCGTCCCAGCCGCGCAGGCGCTTGGGGGCGGGATACAGGTGGCGCTTGGCCGCCAGGTCCGCCGGTGGTGCGAAGCGGTCCACCAGCACCTGGTAGACGACGGCGCCCATGCGCCAGTCGGCTTCGCGGGTCTCGTAGGTGCCGGCCACGGCGTGGTCGGCGGCGTTGGCATACACGGTGGTCATGGCGTCGGTCTGCGTCAACCCTTGACGCCGCCGGCCGCCAGGCCCGCGATCATCCAGCGCTGCGCGAGCAGGAAGACCACGGTGATCGGCAGGCCCGACAGCAGCGCGGCGGCGGCGAAGTCGCCCCAGCGGAAGTTGTGTTCGTGCACGAAGAGCTTGGCGCCCACCGCCAGCGTGAGCTGGTCCTGCTGCGTGAGCAGCACGCTGGCCACCGGGTACTCGATGATGGCGCCGATGAAGGCGAGCAGGAACACCACCATCAGGATGGGCAGCGCCATCGGCAGCAGCACGCGCCAGAAGGCCTGCCAGGCCGTAGCGCCGGCCACGCGCGCCGCTTCCTCGATTTCGGCCGGCAGCGTGTCGTAGTAGCCCTTGATGGTCCACACGTGCATGGCGATGCCGCCGCTGTAGGCCAGCACCAGGGCCGCGTGCGTGTTCAGGCCGATGGCCGGGAAGGCGCTGCCCAGGCGGTCGAAGATGGCGTAGATGGCCACCAGCGCCAGCACGGCCGGGAACATCTGCATCAGCATCAGGCCCTGCAGCAGCTGCTTGCGCCCTCGGAATCGCAGGCGTGCCAGCGCATAGGCCGCGGTGGTGGACAGCGCCAGCGCCACGATGGCCGACCCGAAGGCCACCTTCACGCTGTTCCACAGCCATAGCAGCACCGGCAGGTCGGGCGCGATCAGGGCGCCGTCCGGCCCCGGCACCGGCAGGCCGAGCACGTAGCGCCAGTGCTCCAGGCTGATGCTGTCGGGGATCAGCGAGCCGCTGGCGAAGTTGCCCGGGCGCAGCGAGACCGAGAGCACGACCAGGAACGGAAAGACCACCGCGGCGCACAGCAGCAGCAGGAAGGCATGCGCGGCCAGCAGGCGCCAGCGCTGGGATCGGGTCTGGACCATGGGCATGGTGGTGTGCCGGTGTCAGTCTCGCGCCGGGTTCACCCGGCGGTCTGGGATGGCGACGAAAGCCGGCAGAGGCCCGACGGGGCCTGGTTCCCCGCCGGGCGCTGCATAAGGCCGAGCCTCAGCGCTCCCAGCGCACGGCCGCGATGTCGTTGGCGAAGATCGGGCTGCTGGCCCACAGGCCCTTCAGGCCCTTCTTCGCCACCGCCACCTGGGCCGGGTTGAACAGCCAGGCGTTGACGGCGTCGGTGGCCAGCTGGCGCTGCATCTGCTGCCAGATCTTCAGCCGTTCGGCCGCGTTGGTGGTGCCGGCGTGCTGCGCCACCAGCTTGTCGAAGGCCGGGCTGTCGTAGCCCCAGTAGTACGCCTTGTTGGTGTACTGCATGTAGTCCAGCGGCTCGACGTGGTTGATGATGGTCATGTCGAAGTTGCCCTTGAACGGGCCCGACAGCCACTGCGCCCACTCCACGTTCTCGATCTTCGCGTTGATGCCCACCTTGGCCAGCATCGCGGCCACCACCTCGCCGCCCTTGCGGGCGTAGGGGGGCGGCGGCAGGGTCAGCGTCACGTTCAGCGGCATGGTCACGCCGGCTTCCTTCAGCAGTGCCTTGGCCTTCTCGGGATCGTAGGGGTACTGCCCGGTCAGGTCCACGTAGCCGGCGTCGGTGGGCGCGAAGTGGCTGCCGATGGGCTGGCCCAGGCCTTCGAGCACGCCATCGACGAAGGCCTTGCGGTCGATGGCGTGGGTGATGGCGCGGCGCACGCGCACGTCGTCGAAGGGCTTGCGCTTGTTGTTGATCGTCAGCTGCCCCTTGCCCGCGGTGCTGCCGGTCTCGACCGTGAAGCGCTTGTCCTGCTGGAACTGCTTGAGGCTCTGCAGCGCGGCGAAACGCGGCATGCCGTCGATGTCGCCGGCCAGCAGCGCCGCCACCTGGGCGGCGGGGTCGTTGATGATGCGGAAGGTCACGCGCTGCACGGCGGGCTTGGTGCGCACATCGCTGCGCGCCGTCAGCGTGATCGCCGAGCCCTTCTTCCAGTCGGCCAGCACGTAGGGGCCGGTGCCCACGGGCTTCGTGCCCGCCTGGTCGGCGGTCTTCGGGTGCAGGATCACGGCGGTGTTCTCGCCCAGGCGGAACGGCAGCGAGGGGTCGGCCTGGTTGAGCACCAGGATCACCGTGTGCGCGTCGGGCGTGGCGATGGTGGAGATGTT
Organism: Rubrivivax albus; assembly: GCF_004016515.1. GTDB lineage: Bacteria > Pseudomonadota > Gammaproteobacteria > Burkholderiales > Burkholderiaceae_C > Rubrivivax > Rubrivivax albus. Next base: position 150,445 of record NZ_SACT01000003.1, on the reverse strand, counting down.
GGAGAACACTCCCTTCTTCGCCTTGTTCTTGCTGTCCGGGGCCTGCGCGCGCTCGAAGCTGAACTTCACGGCGGCGGCGTCGAAAGGGCTGCCGTCGGAGAAGGTCACCCCCTTGCGCAGCCTGAAGGTGTAGGTCTTGCCGTCCGGCGTCTCTTCCCACGATTCGGCCAGCAGCGGCGTGACGCGGCCGTCGACGTTGATCTTGGTCAGGCCTTCGAGGATGTTGTAGTGCACCACCTCGCCGATGGCGGCTGCGGCGGCGCTGGTGGGGTCCAGCGACGGCGGCTCGAGCACCATGCCCAGCACCAGGTTGCGCTTGCCGGACTGGGCGGCGGCGGGGCCGGTGAAGGCTGCGGCGGCAGCGGCGACGGCGATCAGCGCCAGGGTGGCGCGGCGGGGGAACAGCATCGGGATGCTCCTCGTCAAGGTCCAGGGGTACCGGCGTGCGATTCTGCACGCCCCGACAACGCAGCGAGAAGCCTGCGGGTGTACTGGTGGCCCGGTGCATGCAGCAGCGCGTCGGCGGGGCCCTGCTCGACGCAGCGGCCGTGCTGCAGCACCAGCACGTCGTCGCAGACCAGGTCCACCACGGCCAGGTCGTGACTGATGAACAGGTAGGTCAGGCCGTAGTGCTCCTGCAGGTCCTGCATCAGGTTGAGCACCTGGGCCTGCACCGAGACGTCGAGCGCGCTCACCGGCTCGTCGGCCACGATGAGCCGCGGCCGCGTGATCAGCGCACGCGCGATGGCGATGCGCTGGCGCTGGCCGCCGCTGAACTCGTGCGGGTACTTCGCCGCGTCACCGGCGCGCAGGCCCACGGCTTCCAGGGCCTCGGCGCAGCGGGCGCTGCGTTCGGTGACGTCGGCCACGCCCACCAGCGCCAGCGGCTCGGCCACGGTCTGGCCCACCGTGCGGCGCGGGTCCAGGGCGCCGAAGGGGTCCTGGAAGACCATCTGGAACCCTGCGCGCGCGCCCCGCAGCGCAGATGCATCCAGGGTGTTCAGGTCCTGGCCATCGAACAGCACCCGGCCGTGGCTGGGGCGTTCCAGCGCCATGACCAGGCGTGCCAGCGTGCTCTTGCCGGAGCCGGACTCGCCGACGATGCCCAGGCTGCGACCGGCCTGCAGCGTGAAGCTCACGTCCTCCAGCGCGACCAGTTCGGGTGCCGGCGCCAGCAGCGACTGGCGCGGCAGGCGGTAGCGCTGGCCGAGGTGCTCGACCTGGAGCAGCGGTGTCGTCATGCGGGCTCTGTGGCAGGCAGCCGGATGCAGGCGGCACCATGTTGCGCGCCGACGGCCACGTCGGCCGGCAGGTCAGCGCGGCAGTCGTCCCCCGCCTGCGCGCAGCGTTCGGCAAAGGCGCAGCCTGGCGGCATCGCGTGCAGTTCCGGCACCCGGCCGGGGATGGTGGGCAGCCGCGTGCCGCGCGCCAGGCCCAGCCGAGGCCGCGCGGCCAGCAGGCCGCGGGTGTAGGGGTGGGCCGGGTGGCGGAAGACCTGGCCCGACGGGCCGTTTTCGACGATGCGCCCGGCGTACATCACCATCAGCCGCTGAACGCGCTCGGCCACCATGGCCAGATCGTGGCTGACCAGCAGCAGCGCCATGCCGTCGTCGCGTACCAGCTCGCCCAGCAGGTCCAGCACCTCGCGCTGCACGCTGGCGTCCAGCGCCGTGGTCGGTTCGTCGGCGATCAGCAGCGCCGGCCGGCAGGCCAGCGCGATGGCGATGACCACGCGCTGGCGCTGGCCACCGCTGAGCTGGTGCGGGTAGGCGTCCAGCCGCTGCGCGGCCTGCGTGAGCTGCACGCGTTCGAGCAGGCGCAGGGCCTCGGCGCGCGCGGCAGCGGTGGAGAGCCCGCGGTGCAGACGCAACGGCTCGGCGATCTGCCGCCCCACGGTGTGCAGCGGGTTCAGCGCCGTCATCGGCTCCTGGAACACCATGCCGATGCGTGCACCGCGCAGCGCGCACCAGCGGCGTTCCGGCGCGCCGGCGAGTTCCTCGCCATCGGAGCGGATCGAGCCCTGGACGGTGGCCGACTCCGGCTGCAGACCCATCAGCGCCAGCGCCGTCATCGACTTGCCGCAACCGGACTCGCCGATCAGCCCCAGGGTCTGACCCGCGCCCAGCGTGAACGACACGCCGCGCAGCGCTTCCACCGGCCCGCCGGGCGACGGCAGCGACACGCGCAGATCCTGCACGGTCAGCAGTTCGGTCACGGTCGAGGCCACCTTGTCATGGCCCTGCACGATAGCGCGTCAGCCGGACGCGCTAGGCTTGCGCCCCTGATGGAACCGAGCCCCACCACCCCTCGATCGCCCGACGAGCCCCCGACGGCTGCACCACGGCGCCCGCCGAACGGCAACCCGCTTTTCGAGATCCTGATCACCGTGCTGCTCCCGGCGCTGGTGCTGATGATGCTCAGCAAGCCCGAACGCCTGGGGCCTACCTGGGCGCTGGTGCTGGCGCTGGCCTTCCCGGTGTTCTGGGGCGCCAAGGAGGCGCTGACCAAGCGCAAGACCAGCTGGATGGCCGTGCTGGGCATCGTCAGCACCCTGCTCACCGGTGGCATCGGCCTGCTGAAGGTCGACCCGTTCTGGCTGGCGGTGAAGGAAGCCGCGGTGCCGGCACTGATCGGCCTGATCGTGCTGGGCTCGAACTGGACGCGCTGGCCGCTGATCCGCATCCTGGTCTTCAACCCGACGCTGTTCGACGTCGATAAGGTGGAGGCGGCGCTGAAGGCCCGCGGCACCACCGTGCCCTTCGAGCTGAAGCTGCGCACCGGCACCCTGCTGCTGGCCAGCGTGTTCTTCTTCTCGGCGGTGATGAATTACGTGCTGGCGCGCTGGATCGTCAACAGCCCCGCCGGCAGCGAGGCCTTCAACGAGGAACTGGGCAAGCTCACGCTGGTGAGCTACCCGGCCATCGCCGTGCCGTCGATGCTGATGATGATGGGGCTGATGTGGTGGCTGGCCACCGGCGCGAAGAAGCTCACCGGGCTGGACCTGGGGGAGATGCTGCACGGCTGACGCTGCCGTCGGCAGCGCCATCGCCGGTGGCCTCGGCCGCGTCCTGGCGCAGGTGCAGCGTCTGCGTCGGGAAGGCGATCTCGGCGCCGTGGCGCTCGATGATCTCCCCGATCTTCAGCAGCACGTCCTGCTTCACGTGGTGGTACTCCACCCAGACGATGGTCTTCGTGAAGGTGTAGACCATGATGTCCAGCGACGAGGCGCCGAACAGGTTGAAGTTGACGATCAGCGTCTGCGTGGTGTCGATGCCCTCGTGCGTCTCCAGCATCGTGCGGATGTCGTCGACGATGGGCTTGACCACGGCGAAGTCGTCGTAGCGCACGCCGATGGTCTCCTTGATGCGCCGGTGGCTCATGCGCGAGGGGTTCTCCACCACGATGCTGGTGAACACCGCGTTGGGCACGTAGATCGGGTTCTTGTTGAAGGCGCGGATGCGCGTGTGGCGCCAGCTGATGTACTCCACCGTGCCTTCGATGCTTTTGTCGAGGCTGCGGATCCAGTCGCCCACGCTGAACGGGCGGTCCAGGTAGATCGTCAGGCCGCCGAAGAAGTTGGCCAGCAGATCCTTGCCCGCCAGGCCCACCGCCAGGCCGCCGACGCCGCCCAGGGCCAGCAGGCCGCCGATCTGGAATCCCAGCGTCTGCACCGCCACCAGCAGCGCCACCACGATGGTCACCAGGCGCGCGAGCTTGACCAGCGCGTCCACCGTGGTGTGGTCCACCTCCTCGCCACGCGCCAGCCGCCGCGCCTCCACGTTGGCGCCCACCCGGCCGGCAAAGCGCACCAGGAAGCTCGCCACGCAGGCGATCAGCCCCACGTCGCGCAGCGCCAGCACCTCCTCGATGAAGGCCACGTCCACCTGGCGCTGCAGCACACGGGCCATGAAGCCGGCGCCGATGATCCACATCCCCGCCAGGACCGGGCGGCTGGCCGACTGCACCAGCGCGTCGTCCCACACGGTGCTGGTCTTCTCCGTGACCCGGGCCGCCTGGCGCAGCAGCACCTGGGCCACCTGGTTGGCCACCACGGTGATCAGGGCGATGGCCACCAGCGAGGCGACCCAGAGTTCGATGCCGATGTGCTGGCTGAGGAGTTCGCTTAGTCGATTCATGGACGGGGACTGTAGCAACCGGGTCGGGGGGGGCGGCACCGACCGTTGATGCGAGCCGGGCTCTGACCTATGCTGCGTGCAAGTGCCGCCAATGCAGCGGTGGACATGCAGGGAGAGATGCATGGCGAGGTCTGGACACCGGCGCCCCCGGCGGCGCCTGCAGCCACCGCCTTTGGCGGCGCCCGAAGGGCTCTTGCTGCGTGCGTTGCGCGATTTCGCCCACGGCGACCCCTGTGGCCTCGTGGCGCATGCGCTGGCCGTGGGCGAGGCGTGGTCGCCCGAGCAGTGGAATGCAGCGGTCGACCTGGTGGACGCGCTGCGCCGTGAAGGCCTGGTATCCCCGCTGTCCTAGACGGGGCGGCACCGCCGGCGTGGCCTCAGGTGCGCGTTCAGCGGGCCCTGGCCAGCCGTGGGTCCAGCAGGTCGCGCAGCCCGTCGCCCAGCAGGTTCAGCCCCAGCACGCTGAGCACGATGGCCAAGCCGGGCCACACCGCCAGCATCGGCGCCTGGAACAGCTGCGTCTGCGCCTCGCTGAGCATGCGGCCCCAGCTGGGCTGCGGCGGTTGCGTGCCCAGGCCCAGGTAGCTCAGCGCCGCCTCGGCCAGGATGGCGGTGGCGAACGAGATCGTGGCCTGCACGATCAGCACGCTGGCGATGTTGGGCAGCACGTGGTCCAAGGTGATGCGCGCCGTGCCCTTGCCTGCCGCACGCGACGCCAGCACGTATTCGCGGGTCCACACGGCATTGGCCGCACCACGCGTCAGGCGCGCGAACACCGGCACGTTGAACAGCCCGATGGCCACGATGCTCATCAGCAGCCCGGGCCCGTAGATGGCCGTGAGCATGATGGCCGTCAGCAGTGCCGGGAAGGCGAAGGCGAAGTCGGCAAAGCGCATCACCAGCTCTTCGACCCAGCCGCGGCGCGCACTGGCCCACAGCCCGAGCGCGACGCCGAAGCCCAGGCCGATGCTCACCGCCACCACCCCCACGACGATGCTGTTCTGGCTGCCCACCAGGATCTGAGAGGCGATGTCGCGGCCCAGGCTGTCGGTGCCCAGCCAGTGCGCGGCCGACGGCGGCGCCAGCTTGTTCGGGATGTCGATCTCAGCCGGCGGGTACGGCGCCCACACCAGCGACAGCAGCGCCGCGGCCACCAGCAGCCCGGTCAGCAACGCACCGATGGCAAAGCTGCGGTGGCGCAGCGCGCGCCGCCGGAAGTCCGCGACGGCCGTCATGCCGCGGCCCGCCGCAGCCGCGGGTCCACCACCACGTAGAGCAGGTCCACCAGCAGGTTGATGACGATGACGGTGGCGGCCAGGAACATGACCACGTCACGCACGACGACGAGGTCGCGGTTAGCGATGGCCTGGAACACCAGCCGGCCCAGGCCCGGCAGCACGAACACGTTCTCTACCACGATGGCCCCGGTGATCAGGTTGCCGAACTGCAGGCCGGCCACCGTGAGCACCGGGATCATCGCGTTGCGCAGCACGTGGCGGCGCAGCGCCTGGCCGCGGCTCAGGCCCTTGGCGCGCGCGGTGCGCACGTAGTCCTCGCGCATGGTGTCCAGCACCGCCGAGCGCGTCACGCGGGCCAGGATCGCGGCCTGCACCATGGCCAGGGCCACCGCCGGCAGCAGCAGGGCCAGCAGGCCGTCCAGCAACCCGCCGCCGTCGTCCTCGGTCCAGCCAGGGAAGCCGCCGGCGCCCACCCACTGCAGCTGCACCGCGAACAGCAGGATCAGCAGGATGGCGAACCAGAAGTTCGGGATCGCGATGCCCAGCTGCGTGGCCGCCATCACGCCCACGTCGCCGGCCCGGTTGTGGCGGGACGCGGCATAGACGCCGGCGGCCAGCGCGATGACCACCGTCAGCGCCATCGCCATCAGCGCCAGCGGCAGCGAGACCTGCAGCCGCTCGGCGATCAGCCCCGCGGTGGGCTCGGCGTAGGACAGGCTCTCGGCCGTTCGGCCCTGCAGCAGGCCGCCCACCCAGTCGGCATAACGGGTCAGCGGCGGGCGGTCCAGGCCCAGCTGCGCCTCCAGCGCGGCCAGCGATTCCGGCGTCGCGCTCTCGCCCAGGATCACCTGCGCCGCGTTGCCCGGCAGCAGTTCCAGCACCGCGAAGACGAGCACCGAGGCCACCGCGAGCGTGAGGCCAAAGCTGAGCAGGCGGCGCAGGAGGAACCAGGTCATCGGCGGCCTATGATGCCTGATGACTTCCCGCCTCGACCTGCCCTTCGACCCCACCTCGTGCTTCATCGGCGGCCGCTGGCAGCCGGCCCGCGACACGCTGGCGCTGAGCAATCCGTCCACCGGTGAGTTGCTGGCGCACATCGCGCGCGGGGGCGTCCAGGAAGTGGATGCCGCGGTGGCGGCGGCGCAGGCCGCGATGGACGGCGACTGGGGCCGCCTGACCGCCACCGAGCGAGGGCGGCTGCTGATGAAGATGAGCGCGCTGGTGCTCGCGCAGGTGGAGATGCTGGCGGAGCTCGAGGCGCGCGACGTCGGCAAGCCGCTGAAACAGGGCCGAGCCGATGCCGTGGCCCTGGCGCGCTATCTGGAGTTCTACGGTGGCGCGGCCGACAAGGTGCATGGCGAGACGATTCCGTTTGCGAACGGCTACACCGCGCTGACGCTGCGCGAGCCGCACGGCGTCACCGCGCACATCGTGCCCTGGAACTATCCGATGCAGATCATCGGCCGCAGCGTGGGTGCGGCGCTGGCCATGGGCAATGCCTGTGTGCTCAAGCCGGCCGAGGAGGCCTGCCTGACGGCCATCGCGTTCACGCGCATCGCCGAGCAGGCCGGCCTGCCGCCCGGGGCACTGAACCTGGTGCCGGGCCTGGGTGAGGAGGCCGGCGCCGCGCTGGCGGCGCACCGGGGCGTGCAGCACATCTCGTTCACCGGCTCGGTGGCGGTGGGTTCACTGATCCAGGCCGCCGCGGCGAAGAACGCGGTGCCGGTGACGCTGGAACTGGGCGGCAAGAGCCCGCAACTGGTGTTCGACGACGCGGACCTCGACGCCGCACTGCCCTTCCTGGTCAATGCCGGCATCCAGAACGCCGGCCAGACCTGCTCGGCGGCCAGCCGCATCCTGGTGCAGCGCGGCGTCTACGACGAGGTGGCCCGGCGCATGGCCGAGCGCTACCGCGCGTTGCGTGTCGGCCCGGCGCTGGACGACCCGGACGTGGGCCCGGTGATCAGCGCCCGCCAGCGCGACATGGTCAACGGCTATCTGGCCCTGGCGGCGGAGCGTGGCGTGCAGGTGCTCGCCCAGCCGGTGCTGCCGGACGGTCCCGGGTACTGGGTGGCGCCGACGCTCATCGGCGGCGTGGACGGGGCGCACCGCCTGGCCCAGGAGGAGATCTTCGGCCCGGTGCAGGTGCTGATCCCGTTCGCCGACGAGGCCGAGGCCATCGCCATTGCCAACGGCACCGACTACGGCCTGGTGGCCGGGGTCTGGACGCGTGACGGCGCGCGCGCGCTGCGCTGCGCGCGGCGGCTGAAGTGCGGCCAGGTGTTCGTCAACAACTACGGCGCCGGTGGCGGCATCGAACTGCCCTTCGGTGGCGTCAAGCGCAGCGGCCACGGCCGCGAGAAGGGCTTCGAGGCGCTGTACGGCTTCTCGGTGCTCAAGACCGTGGCCATCAAGCACGACTGAGGCAGGAGACAGGCATGCGACTGAAGGACAAGGTGGCCATCGTGACCGGCGGGGCCAGCGGTTTCGGCGCCGGCATCGTGCGGCGCTTCGTGGCCGAAGGGGCGCGGGTGGTGATCGCCGACCTGAACCTGCCCGGCGCGCAGGATCTGGCGGCCGAACTGGGTGCCAGCACTCACGCGATGAAGGTCGACGTCACCGACGCCGGCGACCTGCGGGCGATGATGGACGCCGCCGAGCAGCAGTTCGGCCGGCTCGACATCCTGGTCAACAACGCCGGCGTCACGCACCTGCCGCAGCCGCTGGAGGACGTGGGCGAAGCCGACTTCGACCGCGTGTGTGCGGTCAACATGAAGGCCATCTACCGCGCGATGGTGGCGGTGGTGCCGCGCTTCAAGGCCAATGCGCCGGGCGCGCACGGCATCCGCGGCGTGGTGCTCAACGTGGCCAGCACCGCCGGCGTCAGCCCGCGGCCGCGGCTGTCCTGGTACAACGCCAGCAAGGGCTGGGTGATCACGGCCACGCGCGCCAATGCGGTGGAACTCGCGCCCTTCGGTATCCGCGTCAACGCGCTGAATCCGGTGGCTGGCGAGACGCCGCTGCTGAAATCCTTCATGGGCGAGGACACGCCGGAGATGCGGGCGAAGTTCCTGTCCACCATCCCCATCGGCCGCTTCTCGCAGCCCGAGGACCTGGGCCATGCGGCCGTTTACCTGTGCAGCGACGAGGCCAGCATGGTCACCGGCGTGTGCATGGAGATCGACGGCGGGCGCTGCATCTGAGCGCAGCGCGCCGCCGCCGGGCGGCGCTCAGCGGCCGCTGACCTCGTGGCGGTCGGCGGCGGCGTACAGGTCGGCGGCGAAGCCGGGGTCGGTGGCCTGCAGGCGGCGGGCCATCTCGCGGACCTCGGCCGCTTCCTGGGCGCGCGACAGCGCCTTGGGCGCGGCGCCGAGCAGGGCGGAGAAGGCCTGGCGCAGGCTGCCGAACAGCGAGGCGGCGGGGGCGTTGAAGGTGGTCGTGGTCATGGTGCGTGATCTCGGGCGTGGGGTTCTGCCGCTGGCGGCCGGATTCAGGCGCGCTCGGCCTGGTCGGCCGCGGCCAGCAGGTGGCGGGTCATCTCGGGGTCGCTGAACACGTGGTGGGCCGCGATGCGGCGCAACTCGGCGGCGGCGCGGCGCTGGCCGTGACGCTCGATGGCGGCCCACAGGCGCTGCCAGACGGTCGGCGTCACCGGCGCTGTCGGGGCCATGGTGCCGAAACGAACCTGGTATTGAAGGGTGGTGCTCATGGCGGTTCCTTGTTCCAGAGGGCCTAGGGTTAACCCTCAATGTCCGACAGAGTAGTGCAAACCCTCATTGGTTCCAATGAATGTTTGACATGTCAGGTATAAACAGAACTGAAATCCTGGCCGACCCGTGAAGAACTTCCGCACCCTGGACCTGAACCTGTTGCGCGTGTTCGACGCCGTGATGACCGAAGGCAGCGTGACCCGCGCCGCCGAGGTGCTGGCGATGACGCAGCCGGCGGCCAGCCACGCCCTCAAGCGCCTGAACGCCTGGCTGGGCGAACCACTGTTCCAGCGCAGCGCCGTCGGCATGACCCCCGGGGCGCGGGCCACGGCGCTATGGCCCCAGGTGCGCGCGGCGCTGCAGGACCTGGAGCGCGTGCTGGCGCCGGGGGACTTCGACCCCGGGCGCGACGCGGCCGAGTTCCGGCTGGCGATGTCCGACGCCTCCGCCGGCGTGCTGGTGCCGGCGCTGGTGGCGGCGGTGGAGCGCGAGGCCGCGCGCGCCGACCTGCGCGTGGCCCCGCTGACCACCCGCGATCCCCGAACGCTGCTGCATGCCGAGGAGGCCGACCTGGCGATCGGCTACTTCCCGGCGCTGTTCAGTGCCATGCTGGCGGAAGGTGAGCGGTCACTCCTGCGACACGTTCGACTGCACCAGACGCCCTACGTCTGCGTGATGCGGCCGCAGCATCCACTGGCGGAGCAGGAACTGACGCTGGAGCGGTACGTGCAGGCGCACCACGTGCTGGTCAGCGTCTCCGGCCGCGCCTATGCCGAGGTGGACGAGGCCCTGGCCCGTCTGGGCCGCCGGCGCCGGGTGGTGCTGACGGTGAACCAGTACCACCTGGCCGGGCGGGTGGTGGCCCAGTCCGACCTGCTGACGGTGCTGCCGCACAGCTACGTCACCGGTTCCGTGCCCGGGCCGGTGGTGGTGCGGCCGCTGCCGGTGGAGATCGGCCCGCTGACCGTGGACATGGTGTGGCTGGCCCGGCGCGACAACGACCCGGCTCACCGCTGGCTGCGCGAGCGGGTGCTCGGCGCCGGCGTCTTCAGCTGACCGCCGCCGGGCGACCGGCCGGATCCAGGGTCAGGCCAGCACCGCGGCCATGGCCTCGGCCGTGCGCTCGACGTTGCCACTGTTCAGCCCCGCCACGCACATGCGGCCGCTGCGCACGAGGTAGACGCCGAACTCGTCGCGCAGGCGGTCCACCTGCGCCGGCGACAGGCCGGTGTAGCTGAACATGCCGCGCTGGGTCAGGAAGTAGCCGAAGTCGCGGCCGGGCAGGCGCTGCCCCAGCACGGCGTGCAGGCGCTGCCGCATGGCCAGGATGCGCTCGCGCATCGCCGCCACGTCCGCCTCCCAGGCCTGGCGCAGCGCCGGGTCGCCCAGCACGCGGCTGACGATGCCGGCGGCATGGATGGCGGGGCTGGAGTAGTTTCGGCGCACCGTGGCCTTCATCTGGCCGAGCACCAGGTCGGCCTCGGCGGCGCTGGCGCAGACCACGCTCAGCGCCCCGGCGCGCTCGCCGTACACGCTCATGCTCTTGGAGAACGAGTTGGCGACGAAGAAGCTCATCCCGGCGTCGGCGAACAGGCGGATCGCATGGGCGTCCTCGGTGATGCCGTCGCCGTAACCCTGGTAGGCGATGTCCAGGTAGGGCAGCAGTTCGCGCTCGCGCAGGATGGGCACCAGGGCCTGCCACTGGTCGCGGCTGAGGTCCACGCCGGTGGGGTTGTGGCAGCAGGCGTGCAGCAGCACCACGCTCTTCGCAGGCAGGCCGCGCAAGGCGTCGCACATGGCGTCGAAGCGCAGGCCGCCGGTGGCCGGGTCGTAGTACGGGTAGCTGTGCACCGCCACGCCGGCGCCCTCGAACATGGCGCGGTGGTTGTCCCAGCTCGGGTCGCTGACCCAGACGGCGCTGCCGGGCAGCCAGCGCTTGAGGAAATCCGCGCCGACCTTCAGCCCGCCGCTGGAGCCCACGGTCTGCAGTGTGGCGATGCGGCCTTCGCGCAGCGCAGCGCTGTCGGCACCGAACAGCAGCTTCTGCACCTCGGCACGCATCGCGGCCGAGCCCTCCATCGGCAGGTAGGGCTTGGGTGCATTGGCCACCAGCAGCTGCGCCTCGGCGTCACGCACGCAGTCCAGCACCGGGATGCGGCCGGCATCGTCGAAGTAGATGCCGATCGACAGGTTGACCTTGTGCGGCCGCGGGTCGGCCTGGAAGGCCTCGTTGAGGCTAAGGATGGGGTCGCCCGCGTAGGGCTCCAGGTGCGAGAACATCATGCCTTCAGGGCCTCCACGATGTCGGCTTCAAGTGATTCCGGCGTGTCGGTGGGTGCGTACCGCTTGCGCACCTGGCCGTCGCGGCCGACGAGGAACTTGGTGAAGTTCCACTTCACCGCCTTCGAACCCAGCAGCCCCGGCGCCTGCGCCTTGAGCCACTGCCACAGCGGGTGGGCCTCGGCGCCGTTGACCTCAACCTTGGCCATCATCGGGAAGCTCACACCGAAGTTGAGTTCGCAGAACGATGAGATCTCATCGTTCGAGCCCGGGTCCTGCGCGCCGAATTCGTTGCTCGGGAAGCCGACCACCACCAAACCCTGGTCGCGGTACTTGCGCCAGAGGGCCTCCAGGCCGCCAAATTGCGGTGTGAAGCCGCAGGCGCTGGCGGTGTTGACGATCAGCAGCACCTTGCCCCGCTGGGTGGACAGGTGCGCCGGTTGGCCGTCGATCGACAGCGCTTCGAAGTCGTAGATGCTGGAGGTGGTCACGTCGGCTCCTGAGGCGAGCCGGTGATGTTAGCCCCGCCATCGACAGCGGCGTAACATGAGTAGACACGCCGCTGCATGCCATCGACCGATCCGCCATCCTCCTCGCCGTTGCCCTCCCGAGAGGTGCTCGCGCGCTGGCGCCGCGCTGCGGAAAGCGCGCGCGATGGGCTGTGGGAAATCTGGCCTGCCGACGGGCAGGCCTGGTTCTCCGAGCGGTTCGGCACGCTGCTGGGCCACGGCCCCGGCGAAGGGCCGCCTGATTTTGCGGCGCTGAAGCAGCGCATCCACCCGGAAGACCTGCCGCTGTGGGATCACGCCTGGCAGGCGGCGGTGTCGATGGGCGCGCCCATGCTGCTGCAACTGCGCCTGCGCGACGCCGATGGCGGCTGGCGCTGGGTGCTCTGGCGTGGCCGCTGCTGGCTGGACGCGGACGGCCGCACCGAGGTGATCGCCGGCTCGCTGGGCGACGTGCACGACGAGAAGCTCTCGCGCCTGGCCATGGAGCGCCTGGTGGCCGAACGCACGGCCGGGCTGGCCCAGGCGCTCGACGCTGCCGAACGGGGCCAGGCTGCGGCGCGTCATGCCGAGCAGGCGCAGGCGCGCTTCCTGGCCCACATGAGCCACGAACTGCGCACGCCGCTGGCGGGGATGCTGGGTCTGGTGGACCTGGCCCGGCGCACCACCCAGGACGCGCCGCTGAAGCGCTACCTGGAAGTGGCCATGCAGTCCGGGCAGGCCCTGCAGCGCACCATCGACCAGGTCCTGGACCTCACGCGCCTGAACGATGGCGACTGGCCGCTGAAGGATGAAGCCTTCGACATCGCCGAGCAGTGCGCCGAGGCGCTGCGCGGCGTGATGCCGCTGGTGCGCGACAAGGGCCTGTCGGTGCGCTTCGACTGGGTCGGCGAGCCGACCTGGGTGATGGGTGACGTGCTGTCGCTGCGCCAGATCGTGGCCAACCTCGTGGGCAACGCGGCCAAGTTCACCGCGCAGGGTTTCATCGCCCTCAACGGTCGCCTGTCGGCCGTGCCCGCCGATCCGGCGCAGCTGCGCGTCGAGATCGACATCGTGGACACCGGGCCCGGCATCGCCACGGATCGCGTGGCCAGCATCTTCGACGACTTCGTGCAGGGCGACGCCAGCCTGTCACGGGCCCATGGCGGCACCGGTCTGGGCCTGACCATCGCGCGCATGCTGGCGCGCCGCCTCGGCGGTGACATCGCCGTGCGCACCGTGGCGGGCGAGGGCAGTGTCTTCACGCTGACGCTCACGCTGCCTGGCGCACCGGAGCCCGAACCACTGCCCGACCCGCCACCGGGCTACGCCTGGCTGCTGTACCGCCAGCCCGCCATCGGCGAATGGCTGCAGCGGCGGCTGGAGCGCCTGGGCTGGCGGTGCGACATCCTGGCCGGCATCCCGGCTGCCATGGCGCAGGCACAGCAGTTGCCCCCGGACCGCCGGCCTGCGCTGGTGGTTGCGGCCGAACACGTGCTTGGCGATGCGGCCGAACTCGATGCCCTGCGCCAGGCCTTGCCGGAGGCTCGTGTCTCGTTGCTGATCCGCCCCGACTGGGACCAGCCGGCGCTCGAGGCACGGGCCCAGGCGCTGGGCATGCGCCTGGACGTCATGCCGCTGACGCCGCGCGACTTGCGGCTGCTGACCCAGCCGCTTGCGACGGCCGCCGTGCCGGCGGCCGTCGCCGCCACGGCTCCGGCCATCGCCGACCGCCACGTGCTGGTGGTCGAGGACAACGCCATCAACCGCCTGATCGCCGAGGAGTTCCTGCGCACCCTGGGTGTGCCGGTGCGCTCGGTGGAGGATGGGGCACAGGCCCTGCAGGCCTGTGCCGACGATCCGCCGGCCCTGGTGCTGATGGACCTGCAGATGCCGGTGATGGACGGGTTGGCGGCGACCCGCGCGCTGTGCGAACGGCAGCGCAATGGTGCGCTGCCAGCGTTCCCCATCGTGGCGCTGACCGCTCACGCGCGCGCCGCCGATGCCGATGCCTGCCGCGACGCCGGCATGCAGGGCTACCTGACCAAGCCGCTGCTGCTGGACACCTTGCGTGCCGAACTGGCGCGCTGGTGGCCGGACATGGTGTCGTCCTGATCGGACCGGGGACGCCGACAGTGGCGCGAGCCGGCCCCGCCCAGGCCTGACCCCGTCAGGAAATGCTCTCCACCTGCCGGCTCTGCTGGTAGGCACGGCCGAAGCGGTTGGCCAGGAAATCGGGCAGGGCCACCTGCTCCTGGCGCACGAAGCCATGCTGCGGCAGCCGGCCCTCGCGGAACAGGTCCAGCGCCGTGCATAGGCCCGCCGCAGTGGTGATCTGTATCGCCGACAGCGGCGCAGCCTCGCTGCGATCCGCGAAGATCTTGCGGGCGAAGACCTCCTGCACCAGCGTGCCGCGCTTGAGGCCGCTGACGGTGACGAAGACCAGCACCACGTCCTGCATCGTGCTGGGCACGGCGCGGCGCAGGATGGTCTTGAGGTTCTCCACGTCGTGCTTGAGCTGCAGCTCCTCCAGCAGCACGCGCATCAGTTCGCGGTGGCCGGGGTAGCGCACGCTCTTGTAGTCCAGCGTGCGTACGCGGCCGGCCAGCGTCTCGCACAGCGTGCCCAGGCCGCCGCTGGTGTTGAAGGCCTCGTACTCGGTGCCGTCGAGGCTGAAGTGCTCCAGGCCCTCGAGCGGCAGCACCTCGATGCGCTGGCCGTCGCGGATGGCCTCGCAGGGGTGGCAGTACTCGTTGATCAGGCCGTCCACCGACCACGTCAGGTTGTACTTCAGCGCGTTGGTGGGGAAGGCCGGCAGTGCGCCGACGCGCATCTTGATGTCGTGGAGTTCGTCGAAACCTTGCGCCAGGTGGTGCGCCACGATGCCGATGAAACCCGGCGCCAGGCCGCACTGCGGCATGAAGGCGGTGCGCGCGCCCTCGGCCAGTTGCTGGATGGCGCGCGTGGCGGCCACGTCCTCGGTGAGGTCGAAGTAGTGGCAACCGGCCTCGCGCGCCTGCGTGGCCACGGTCACCGCCAGGTGGTAGGGCAGGGCGTTGAGCACGGCGTCCTGGCCGCGCAGCACCGTCGCGAGCGCACGCGCGTCGCCGGTGTCGGCCACGCGGGTGTCGATCCCGTCCTCGCCCAGCCGGGCCAGCGCGGCCGGGTCGCGGTCGACGACGGTGACGCGGTAGTCGCCGGTGGCGGCCAGCCAGCGGGCCACGGTCTGGCCGATGTGGCCGGCGCCGAGCAGGGTGATGCGCATGCGGTTCTCCTTCGATGGAGCCGCCACTCTAGGCAGAGGTGCAGACGAATGAAACAATCAAACCGTCGAAGTGCTGCGTGTTATGGTCATTTCGACGATCATTGCCGTCTAAATGTCCGAACTCGACGATCTCGACCGGAGACTGCTGGCCTTGCTGCAGGCCAATGCCCGCGAAAGCACCGCGCAGCTGTCGCGGCGGCTGGGCGTGGCGCGCACCACCGTGCTGGCCCGGCTGGCGCGCCTGGAGCGCCAGGGCACGATCACCGGCTACACGGTGCGGCTGGCGCTGGACGTGGACGCGCGGGCCGTGGAGGCGGTCGTCGGCATCGTCACCGACCCCAAGCAGGGGCGCAGCGTGGTGCGCGAACTGGCCGCACTGCCGGAACTGCGCCAGCTCAGCTCCGTCAGCGGGGAGTTCGACTACGTGGCGCTGCTGCGGGCCGAGACGCCGGCGCGGCTGGACGACCTGCTGGACCGCATCGGCGAGATCGCCGGCGTGGCGCGCACGACGACCTCGGTCGTGCTCGCCCGCCGGATCGACCGCACTTGAATCAGCGCGTGCGTGCCACGTAGACCCCGGCCCAGGCGTCGCCGGTCACCGCGCCCAGCATGCCCGCGTTGATCGCGAGCCAGCCGCTGGCGCCGCGGCACCCGCCGGGGCGCCAGCGAGCATTGGGGGGTCAGGGCGTGCGCAGCTGCTCGCGCGTCTGCTGCTGAACCTGATCCTGCGTGCGCAGCTGTTCCTGGGTGCGCAGCTGTTCCTGCTCGAGGGCGCGCAACTGCTCGTTGACCTGCAGCTGGGCGCGTTCCTGTGCCTGCAGCTGCTGCAGGGTCTGGGTCTGCGTGCGCTCCTGCAACTGCAGCTGGTCGCGCAGGGTTTGCCGTGCACGCTCCAGTGTCTTCCGCTGGGTGCGCGTCTGGGTGAGCAACTGCTGCTGCGTCTGCAGTTGCGTGCGTGTCTGCACAAGCGCCTGCTCCTGGGTGCGCAACTGGGTCCGCGTCTGTGTCAGTGCCTGATCCTGCGCCTTGATCTGCGCCGTGGTCTGCACCATCGCCTGTTCCTGGGCCTTAGTCTGGGCCTGGACCTGTTGCTGCGTGACATGCTGCGCCGCTGTGCCCTGTGCCGTGCCGGGCGCGCCGGCACCGGTGCCGCCACTGC
The DNA here is from genome assembly GCF_004016515.1 of Rubrivivax albus. Taxonomy (GTDB): domain Bacteria; phylum Pseudomonadota; class Gammaproteobacteria; order Burkholderiales; family Burkholderiaceae_C; genus Rubrivivax; species Rubrivivax albus. The sequence goes on along the minus strand of NZ_SACT01000003.1, from coordinate 134,172 downwards.
CGCTACCAGACCCACCACCGCCAGCTCCGCCACCACCGCCGCCGCCACCACCGCCGCCACCGCCACCGCCACCGCCACCGCCACCGCCTTGGGCAGCCGCATTGCCGCCCAGGGCCAGCACCATCGCGAGTGGAACGAACAGCGCTGCCAGGCGCCCATGTCGTTGTTTCATTGCATGCTCCTCATGTCGGGGACAGGCCGGCAGGCCCACCGCCGGGTCTGCGTCTGATACCTGTTTGGGTATAAGTGTGGAGCCCGGTCCGGACGGTTCCATGCGTCGGATCAATCGCGGCGGCAGGCAGCGTTGAGGGTCGTCAACACGCGGTACGGAACCAATGCGGGCCACCGGACTCTCCGGTGACGGATCTCGACCCCTGTGTGTGCGCCAGGCGCGACGCTGCGCGGCCTGTGGCGCGTCGCTCAGCGCGTGGGCAGCGGCCCGTGCAAGGCGCGCGCGATCTCCGGCGCCTGCCAGACCTCGATGCCCTTGTCGCTGGCAAAGGCGCGTGCCGCGTCGCTCAGCGGGCCGAGGCCGATCACGCGCGCCTGGGCCACGTCGTCGGCCTCGCGGGTGGCCTGCAGCGCACGCAGCGTGTCCAGGCCGGTCTGCGCCGACTTCCAGCGCCGGGCCGCCACGCGCGTGCGCTGGCCGCCGAGCTCGATGTCGAAGTCCCAGGCCCGACCGTCGCCGCGGATCACCGTGTGCCCTTCGCGGCGAAAGGCCTGTTCCAGCAGGTCGGCGAACGCCGGCCAGGCCATGCGGGCCACGGTCTCGCGGATGCGCTCGATCTCCGCGGCACCAGGCAACTGCCGCTGGCGCCATGCGGCCATGGCACCGATGACGGCAAACGGCAGCCCGGCACTGGCGCCGAGTGCGCGGTAGCCGTCCGGCAGCAGTGCCGCGGCCGCGGTGCCGAGGCCCACGGCGATGGCAAAGCTGATCCACGCCGGCGAGCGCAGCAGGATCGCGAAGAGCGAGTTCTTCGCCGGCCGCAGGTTCATCGCGCTGGCCTACGACCCGCTCAGCGCGCCAGTTCCGCGCGCATCGCGTCGATCACGGCCCGGTAGCTCGGCTGGCCGAAGATGGCGCTGCCGGCGACGAAGGTGTCGGCCCCTGCGTCGGCCACGCGGCGGATGTTGTCCACCTTGATGCCGCCGTCCACCTCCAGGCGGATATCGCGGCCGCTCTGTTCGATCAGCCTGCGGGCCTGCTCGCACTTGCGCAGCGTGTGCGCGATAAAGCTCTGGCCGCCGAAGCCCGGGTTCACGCTCATCAGCAGCACGACGTCGATCTTGTCGAGCGTCCACTCCAGCACGCTCAGCGGCGTGGCCGGGTTGAACACCAGACCGCACTGCTTGCCCTCGGCCTTGATCAGCTGCAGCGTGCGGTCCACGTGCGCCGAGGCCTCGGGGTGGAAGGTGACGATGTCGGCGCCTGCCTTGCAGAAGGCCTGGGCCAGCGCGTCCACCGGCTGCACCATCAGGTGCACGTCGATCGGGGCCGTGGTGTGCTGGCGCAGAGCCTGGCAGACCATCGGCCCGAAGGTCAGGTTGGGCACGTAATGGTTGTCCATCACGTCGAAGTGGATCCAGTCGGCGCCGGCCTCCACCACGTCACGCACCTCCTCACCCAGGCGCGCGAAATCGGCCGACAGGAGGGAAGGGGCGATCCGGTACGTCGTCATGGCCCGGATTCTAGAATCCGCGCCGATGAGCCGACCTGAATTCAGCTGCGACGTCCGCGTGCAGTACCTGCCCGAGCAGAGCAGCCTGCCGGACGGCCCCTTCGCCTTCGCGTACACGATCACCATCCGCAACACCGGTGACGTCACGGCGCAGCTGGTGGCGCGCCACTGGATCGTCACCGACGCCACCGGCCATCGTGAGGACGTGCGCGGTCTGGCGGTCGTGGGCCACCAGCCGGTGCTGGCACCGGGCGAGCACTTCGAATACACCAGCTGGACGCGCATCGCCACGCCGCGCGGCACGATGCGAGGCACCTTCTTCTGCATGACCGAGCACGCGCAGGCCTTCGAGACGCCTGTGCCGGAGTTCGTTCTCTCGCGCGCCGAGGCGCTGCACTGAGACCGCGCCGCCATGGGCACCGAAACCCTGATGATCGGCCTGAGCGTGGCCGTGCTGGTCTCGTACTGGTTCTCCCACCTCGGGCGCGTGCTGCGCTTCCCGTCGGTGGTGTTCCTGCTGATCGCCGGCCTGGTGCTGCGCGAGGTGTCCGACGCGCGCGACGCCACCGTGCTGCTGCCGCCAGGGCTGCTGCCGGTGCTGGGCACCATCGGCCTGATCCTGATCGTGCTCGAGGGCGGTCTGGACCTGAACCTCAAGCCCGGTCGCCGCAAGTTCCTGCTCGCCACCTTCGGCGCGGCGACCATGGGCGTGCTGCTGACCACCGCCGTGCTGGCCGCCGCCTTCCACTATGGCCTGAAGCTCGACTGGCCGCTGGCCACGCTGATGGCCGTGCCCTTCGGCGTCATCAGCAGCGCGGTGGCCATCCCGAGTTCGGAGGTGCTGGTCGACGAGGACCGCGAGTACGTCATCTACGAAAGCTCCTGGTCCGACATCATCGGCGTGATGCTCTTTAACGCGGTGCTGCTGGCGGTGGCCACCGGCGGCCGCGGTGCGACGATCAACTTCTTCGCCGGCGGTCTCACCGTGCTGGTGATGGGCGCCCTGATCGGACTGGCCGTGTTCTGGCTCGTCGGCCATCTCGAGGGCCACGTCAAGTTCCTGCCGCTGATCTTCGCGCTGATCCTCGTCTACGCGGGGGCCAAGGCGCTGCACCTGTCGCCGCTGCTGATCGTGCTGATCCTGGGGCTGATGCTGAACAACCCGCACCTGTTCCTGCGCTTCAAGGTCTTCGAGCGGCTGCACAGCCCGGACTACCGGTCGGAGCTCGACAAGCTCAAGCACCTGACGGCCGAGGCCACGTTCTTCGTGCGCACCTTCTTCTTCCTGCTGCTGGGCTACAGCACCGACATGAGCACGCTGGCCGACGGCCGCACGTGGCTGGTGGCCAGCGTCATCGTCGCGGCGATCTTCCTGCTGCGCTGGCCGGTGATGAAGCTGCTGAGCCTGGGCCGCGGCGTGCGCCCGCTGCTGTGGGCGGCGCCGCGGGGCCTGATCACGGTGCTGCTGTTCTACAGCCTGCCGGCCGGCATGGTCCCGGAGGCCTTTCCGCCCGGCGCGCTGATCCTGGTCGTGCTGCTGAGCTGCGTCATCATGGCCTTCGGCTTCCGCGCCGATGCCGGCCGCAAGACGGCGCCCGTGGACGACGAGATCGTGCGCCGCGTCGACGCCCGTGCGGCCCCGCCGCACTGACCGGCCGTGCCGCCCCGACCCGGTCCGCTGGACCTGAGCGCCGCCCCGCGCCGCATCGAGACGGCGCGCGCCGTGCTGGAGGTGCCCCATGCCGCCCATGCGGAGGCCTTCGCGGCGGGGGTCCTGGCGTCGATGCCGGCGCTGCTGTACGTGGACTGGCACCCCCAGCGCGACGGCTGGGCCGCGCGCTTCTGCGCCGCCGATGCGCGCTGCTTCGACGAGGGCAGCGACCTCGCCTGGCATGTGTTCGCCCGCGACGACGGCGGCTGGGTTGGCCGCATCGACGTGCACACCATCGACCGAGACGCCTGCCGTGGCGAGATCGGCTACGTGGGCCATGCCGCGCGCAGCGGCCAGGGCCTGATGCGCGAGGCGGTGCTGGCGGTGCTGCAGGCGGGCTGGGCGCTGGGCTTCCAGCGCATCGAGGCCATGAGCGACGCGCGCAACACGCGGGCGCTGCGCTTCGCCGAACAGGTGGGGTTGCAGCGAGAAGGGCTGTTGCGCCGGCATGAGCGCGACCCGCAGGGCCGCTGGTGCGACATCGTGATCCTGGCCGCGCTGAACCCGCAGCCGCCGATGGACTGATCAGCGCCTGCGGTCGCTGGCGCCGGAGTCGCCCTGGCCACCGTCGGCGTTCGGCTGGGCGTCGTCGCGGGGGGGCTCATCGGCCGGCGCGCGCTCGCCGCGACGGCGGCCGGAGAACATGGTCCACCACACCGCCAGCACCAGGATCGCCAGCGCCGCCAGCGCCTCCAGCACAATCAGCCACATGGGTTTCCGTCCACTCGTGTCATCACCCGACCACCGCCTCCATCGCCGTTCCGGCGCCCGCCAGCCGTGCTGAAACGCGGCGCGATTCTAGGGGCCGTGCTCGTCGCGGCCGCCAGCCTCATGTCCTGTGCCGTCGCGCCACTGCCCGAGCCAGCCGCCGCTCCGGCGCCGCCGCCGGCTCCGGCTCCGGCGCCGGTGCCGCCACCACCTGCGGCGCCGCTGGATGCCCCGCTTCAGCGCGGCATCGCCCGCTGGTGGCCGGCCGACTGGGCCGAGCTGCCGGGTTTCGAGGCCGATGCCCTCCTGCAGGCGGCGCCGGCATTGGCCGCCGGCTGCCAGCGGCCGTTGCGCGCCTGGGCCGAGGTCTGCGCCCGGCTGGCGGCCACGCCACCGGCCGATGACCTGGCCGCACGCGACTTCCTGCGTGCGCACCTGCAGCCCTTTCGCGTCACCAGTGCCGAAGGCATGGCCGATGGCCTGATCACCGGCTACTACGAACCGCAGCTGACCGCCCGCCGCCAGCGCGACGCGCGCCACCGCGTGCCGCTGTACGCATTGCCCGAGGTGCTGCGCGACCGCCGCGAGCCCTGGCTCACCCGGCGCGAGATGGAAACGCAGCGTGGCGCCCAGCGGCTGCTGGCCGAGCACGCCATCGCATGGCTGGCCGACCCGCTGGACGCGCTGGTGCTGCAGATCCAGGGCTCCGGGCGGCTGCAGATCACCGAGGCCGACGGTCGTGTGTCGATGGTGCGGCTGGGCTATGCCGGCCACAACGGCCACCCGTACCGTTCGGTGGGCCGGTGGCTGATCGAGCAAGGTGAACTGCCTGCCGACGGCGTCTCCTGGCCGGCCATCAAGGCCTGGGCGCGTGCCAACCCGTCGCGCATCGACGAGATGCTGTGGGTCAACCCGCGCATGGTCTTCTTCCGCGAGGAGCCGCTGCCCGATCCCGCAGTGGGCCCGCGCGGCGCGATGGGCGTGCCGCTGACCCCGGGCCGCTCGATCGCCGTCGACCCGCGCAGCGTGCCCTACGGCAGCTGGGTCTGGATCGACACCACCGAGCCGCTGTCGTCCACGCCGCTGCGGCGGCTGGTCACGGCCCAGGACACCGGGAGCGCGATCACCGGCGCCGTGCGTGCGGACTACTTCTGGGGCTGGGGCGACGAGGCGGAGCAGCAGGCGGGCCGCATGAAGCAGCCGTTGCGGCTGTGGGTGCTGTGGCCGCGTGGGGTGACGCCACCGCCCTGATCGGCCGACAGCGGGTGCCACCCGGTCATGGCGCCAGCACCACCCGGTTGCGCCCCTGCTGCTTGGCCTCCAGCAGCGCGGCATCGGCGCGGGCCAGCGTGTCCTCCACCGACTCGCCAGGGCGGTGCTCGGCCAGCCCGGCCGACACGCTGATCCGCAGTTCCCCTTCCGGCACCAGCACGCACAGCTGGGCCACGCGCTCGCGCAGGCGCTCCAGGCCGCCGCGCGCCAGCGGCGCGTGCGTGTCGGACATCATCAGCACGAACTCCTCGCCGCCCCAGCGCGCCAGGGTGTCCGACAGGCGCACCGTGGTCTGCATCTCCTGCGCCACCGAACGCAGCACTTCGTCGCCCGTCGCATGGCCGTGGTTGTCGTTGACGGCCTTGAAGTGGTCCACGTCCAGCACCGCCAGGCAGAAGCTCTGGCCGGAGCGGGCGCAGCGCCGGTGCGCCTGCTCGATCAGCGTCTGCATGTGCCGGCGGTTGACCAGGCCGGTGAGTTCGTCGCGCGTGGCCAGTTCCTGGATACGCGCCAGCGCGTGCGACAGGTCGTGCTTCTGCTGGCGCAGCCGCTGGCGAAGCGCGCTGAAGCGCGCCGCCAGCAGCGCCATCGCCGGCATCATGGTGGCGATCATCAGGAAGTGGCCCAGCTCGACGCGGGGCGGGTACACCGCCGGCTTCAGGTGCGCCATGGTGGCCATCACCACCCCGAACAGGCCCACGGCGAACAGGCCCACGGCGCTGAACTCCCTCGGCCGCAGCTGGAACAGGCCGAAGGCCACGACCACCATCACGATCGGGAACACGCCGCCGCGGCCTTCGCCAACGAGTGCATAGGCGGCGGCCCCGCTGCTGATGGCGTACATCATCTGCGCCAGCGTCAGCGACGGATCGTCGAGCCGGCGCGACCAGCCGCTGCGGATGAGGATGAAGAACACCACCATGCCGCCCAGCGAGGCCGCGGTCCACAGGTGCACCGGCCCTGCCGGCGCCGCACCCACGGCCACGAAGTACTGCATCGCCACCACGCCGGCGGCCATCAGCAGCATCGCCAGGCCGGCCTGCGACAGGCGCATGCGTTGCACCGGGTCGGTGGTCAGCACGGCATCGGCGATCCGGCGGTGCAGGGGCATCGTGGGCGCGAGCGTACTCCGGGAAGCTTGCAGTGCGCGCGGTCAGCGCGAAGCCGGCACCAGGTGCCCCAGCGGCAGTGCGCCGCCGGCCTTCACCTCGCCCAGCGAGAAGCTGGTGTGGATGTCCTTCACGTTGGGCAGGTTCAGCAGCGTGTCCACCGAAAAGCGGGAGTAGGCGTCCAGGTCGGTGGCCATCACCTCCAGTTCGAAGGTGCCGGCGCCGCTGATGTAGTGGCAGGCGATGACCTCGGGCAGGGCGCGGATGCTGCCCTCGAGCTCGCGCATCGCGTCGCCGCCGCTGCGCTCGGCGTCCAGGCGCACGAAGGCCAGCACGCCCAGGCCGATGCGCCGGCGGTCGATCTCGGCCCGGTAGCCGGTGATCACGCCCTGCGCTTCGAGCCAGCGCACGCGGCGCCAGGTGGGCGCAGCCGACAGGCCGATGCGCTGCGCCAGCTCGGTGTTCGACAGGCGTGCATCCTGCTGGAGCTCGCGCAGGATGGCGATGTCGTAACGGTCGAGCCCCGTGGTGGGGTGGTCCGGCGCGTCGTCCATGTCCTGGGTTTTCCCTGATGACGTTGTCTTGGGCATGAAATGTCCTCTCCTGGGTCTTTGAGAGAAAGATCGTTTCTTCAAGTATGCCCATCAGGGCATCAAAGGAAAAGACATGCCGGGCCTTGATGCCTACACTTCCGGTTTCCCCGCACCGGAGCCGTCGCCATGAATGCACCCCTGCCGGACGCCGTCCGCAAGGCCCTGGAGAGCGTCACGCTCGACGACAAGTACACGCTGGCCTCCGGCCGCGCCTTCATGAGCGGGGTGCAGGCCCTGGTGCGCCTGCCGATGCTGCAGCGCCAGCGCGACGCGCTGGCCGGGCTGAACACCGGCGGCTTCGTCAGCGGCTACCGCGGCAGCCCGCTGGGCGGCTACGACCAGGCGCTGTGGGCGGCCAAGAAGCACCTGGCCGAACAGCACATCGTCTTCCAGCCCGGCGTCAACGAGGAACTGGGCGCCACCGCGGTGTGGGGCACGCAGCAGCTGGACCTGTACCCGCAGCAGAAGAAGTACGACGGCGTCTTCGGCATCTGGTACGGCAAGGGTCCCGGCGTGGACCGCTGCTCCGACGTCTTCAAGCACGCGAACATGGCCGGCACCAGCAAGCACGGCGGCGTGATCGCGATCGCCGGTGACGACCACGTGGCCAAGAGCAGCACGGCCCCGCACCAGAGCGACCACATCTTCAAGGCCTGCGGCCTGCCGGTGTTCTTCCCGAGCGACGTGCAGGGCATCCTGGACATGGGCCTGCACGCCTTCGGCATGAGCCGCTTCAGCGGCCTGTGGAGCGGCATGAAGACGATCCAGGAGGTCGTCGAGTCGGGGTCGTCCGTGGTGGTGGACCCGGAGCGCGTGAAGATCGTGCTGCCCGAGGACTTCCAGATGCCGCCCGGCGGCCTGCACATCCGCTGGCCCGACGCGCCGCTGGAACAGGAAGCGCGGCTGATGGACTACAAGTGGTACGCCGCGCTGGCCTACGTGCGGGCCAACAAGCTGAACCACAACGTGGTCGAGACGCCGAACGACCGTTTCGGCCTCATCGCCAGCGGCAAGGCCTACAACGACATGCGCCAGGCCCTGACCGACCTGGGCCTGGACGACGCCACCTGCCGGCAGCTGGGCATCCGTGTGCACAAGGTCAACGTGGTGTGGCCGCTGGAGGCGACGATCACGCGCGAGTTCGCGCAGGGGCTCCAGGAGATCCTGGTCGTCGAGGAGAAGCGCCAGGTCATCGAGTACCAGCTCAAGGAGGAGCTCTACAACTGGCGCGCCGACGTCCGCCCCAACGTGCTGGGCAAGTTCGACGAGCCCGAGGGTGACTTCTCCGGCGGCGAGTGGGCGATGCCCAACCCGAGCGAGAACTGGCTGCTGCGCGCCAAGGCCGACCTGACGCCGTCCATCATCGCCAAGGCCATCGCCAAGCGGCTGAACAAGATGGGCGTGCCGGCCGACGTTGCCGCGCGCATGCAGCAGCGCCTGGACGAGATCGCGGCCCGAGAGCGCGGCCTGCTCGAGCTCAAGAGCGACACCGGCGACCGCATACCCTGGTTCTGCAGCGGCTGCCCGCACAACACCAGCACCCGCGTGCCCGAAGGCAGCCGCGCCGTGGCCGGCATCGGCTGCCACTACATGGCGGTGTGGATGGACCGCAGCACCAGCACCTTCACGCAGATGGGCGGCGAAGGCGTGCCCTGGGTCGGCCAGGCGCATTTCACGAAGGAAAACCACATCTTCGCCAACCTGGGCGACGGCACCTACTTCCACAGCGGCATCCTGGCCGTGCGCCAGAGCATCGCCGCCGGCGTGAACATCACCTACAAGGTCCTCTACAACGACGCCGTGGCGATGACCGGCGGCCAGCAGGTGGGTGAGCGGCCCGAGGGCCACAGCGTGCTGCAGATCATGAAGAGCCTGGTCAGCGAGGGCGTGGCCAAGCTGACCATCGTCACCGACCAGCCGGAGAAGTACAACGGCGTGGCGCTGGAGCCGGGCGTGGTGGTGCAGCACCGCGACGAGCTCGACCGCATCCAGCGCGAGTTCCGCGAGATCCCCGGCACCACGGTGATCCTGTACGACCAGACCTGTGCGACCGAGAAGCGCCGCCGCCGCAAGCGCGGCAAGCTGGCCACGCCCGACAAGCGCGTGGTCATCAACGAGGCGGTGTGCGAGGGCTGTGGCGACTGCAGCGTGCAGAGCAACTGCCTGAGCGTGGAGCCCTACGAGACCGAGTTCGGCCGCAAGCGGCGCATCAACCAGAACAGCTGCAACCTCGACTACAGCTGCACCAAGGGTTTCTGCCCCAGCTTCGTCACCGTCGAGGGCGGGCAGCTGAAGAAGCCGAAGAAGGAGAAGCGGGGCGACCTGTCGGCCCTGCCCCCGATCCCCGACCCCGTGCTGCCGCTGGCCGAGCAGGCCTGGGGCATCGTGGTGGCCGGTGTCGGCGGCACCGGCGTCATCACCATCGGCCAGCTGCTGGGCATGGCCGCCCACCTGGAAGGCAAGGGCGTGGTCACGCAGGACAGCGCCGGCCTGGCGCAGAAGGGCGGTGCCACCTGGAGCCACGTGCAGATCGCGCACCGCCCCGACGCCCTCTACACCACCAAGGTGGACCTGGCCAAGGCCGACCTCGTGATCGGCTGCGATGCCATCGTCACCGCCTCCAAGGCCACGCTGGCGGTGATGCAGCAAGGCCGCACCTATGTGGCGATGAACACGCATGGCACGCCCACCGCCGGATTCGTGAAGAACACCGAGTGGCAGTTCCCGGGCGGGGCCTGCGAAGCGGCGGTCAAGGGCAGCGTCGGCGAGCCGCTGGTGGGCGCCTTCGACGCCGAGCAGGCGGCCACGCAACTGCTGGGCGACAGCATCTACACCAACCCGCTGATGCTGGGCTACGCCTGGCAGCAGGGCCGGGTGCCGCTGACGCATGCGGCGCTGATGCGGGCCATCGAGCTCAACGGCGTGCAGGTGGACAACAACAAGGCCGCCTTCGAGTGGGGCCGGCGCTGTGCCCATGACCTTGCCGCGGTGCAGGCGCTGTACGTGGCGAAGAACGTCATCCAGTTCGTGAAGAAGCCGTCGCTGGACGACATGGTCAAGACCCGCGTCGACTTCCTCACCGGCTACCAGGACGCCGCCTATGCGTCGCAGTACCGGGCCTTCGTGCAGAAGGTGCAGGATGCCGAGGCCCGGCTCGGCCCGGACCGCCGTCTCAGCGAGGCCGTGGCCCGCTACCTCTTCAAGCTGATGGCCTACAAGGACGAGTACGAGGTCGCCCGCCTGCACACCGACCCGGCCTTCACGGCGCGCATCGCCGAGATGTTCGAGGGCGACTACAAGCTGGTGCACCACCTGGCGCCGCCGATGCTGGCGAAGACCAATCACAAGGGCGAACTGGTCAAGCAGGCCTACGGCCCGTGGATGCGCAGTGCCTTCGGCTGGCTGGCCAAGCTCAAGGGCTTGCGCGGCGGCGCGCTGGATGTCTTCGGCCGCAGCGAGGAGCGGCGCACCGAGCGGGCGCTGATCCAGGAGTACCGTGCCTGCGTCGAGGAGCTGCTCAAGGGCCTGAACATCACCAACCACGCGCTTGCGGCGGAGATCGCGCGTCTGCCCGAGGAGATCCGCGGGTTCGGCCACGTGAAGGCGCGCCACCTGGCGGCGGTGCGGCCGAAGTGGGCGGCGCTGATGCAGCGCTGGCGCGCTGGCGATGCGGGGGCGCCGGCCAAGGCTGCTTGACGGCTGCCGGCACAGCCTCATTCAAATTCCCTGAACCAAGGCGCCAGCGGCCTTCAACCGCTGGCCGCGGGTGGCTCGCGACACTGCGAGCCAATGTCCGCCACCCGCTACACCCTGCCCGCGATCGCGCTGCACTGGCTGCTGGCGCTGATGATCCTGGGCGCGTTCGGCTTCGGCCTGTACATGACCGGGCTGCCGTTCTCGCCGGCGCGGCTGAAGCTCTACAACTGGCACAAGTGGGCCGGCGTGACGATCCTGGCACTGACGGTGCTGCGCCTGCTGTGGCGCCTGTCGCACCGGCCGCCGCCGCCGCCGGCCATGCCGGCCTGGCAACAGCAGGCCTACAAGGCCACCCACGGCCTGATGTACGCGCTGTTCTTCGCCGTGCCGCTGGTCGGCTGGGCCTACAGCTCCGCGGCCGGCTTTCCGATCGTCTGGTTCGGCGTGCTGCCCTTGCCCGACTTCGTGCCGGTGGACAAGGCGCTGGCCGAAGCCATCAAGCCCTGGCATGAGCGCCTGGCCTGGACGCTGATCTTGCTGGTGGCGCTGCACGTCGCCGCCGCCCTCAAGCACCACTTCATCGACCGCGACGGCCTGCTGTCGCGCATGCGCCCATGAGCCGATCCGCCCTGTCCCTCGCGCTGGCTGCCACCGTTGCCGCGACCGCCGCCAATGCCCAGACCGTCGTCCGCGACGGCAGCGAGATCGCCTTCACGACGCGCCAGATGGGTGTGCCGGTGGACGGCCGCTTCACGCAATGGCAGGCGCAGATGCGCTTCGACCCCAAGAATCCGGCCACCGGCAGCGTGAGCTTCACGATCGACACCGGCAGCGCCAGCTTCGGCGCCAGCGAGACCGACGCCGAGGTGAAGAAGCCGGAATGGTTCTACGTCGTCAAGTTCCCACGCGCCAGCTTCACCTCCACCGGCATCCAGGCCACCGGCCCGGGCCGCTACGCCGTGGCCGGTCAGCTGACGATCAAGGGCAAGGCGCAGCCGCTGACGGTGCCGGTGCAGCTGGCGGGCGACACCGCCAGCGGCAGCTTCGCGATCAAGCGCCTGGCCTTCGACATCGGCAGCGGCGACTGGGCCGACACCTCGATGGTGGCCGACGAGGTGCAGGTGCGCTTCAAGCTCAAGCTCGCCGGCCTGCCGAAGTGATCCCCCGTTCCCCTGTTCGCCCCCTCCATCCCACGCTCAAGGAGAACCCATGACCCGCACCCTCAAGACCTTCGTCGCGGCCCTGGCCGCCGCGCCGCTGCTGGCTGCCGCCGCCCCGGCCACCTATGCCATCGACCCGACCCACACCTCGGTCTTCTTCGAGGCCCTGCACTTCGGCACCTCCACCAACCGCGGGCGCTTCATCAAGAACAGCGGCACCGTGGTCTTCGACCGCGCCGGCAAGTCCGGCAAGGTGGACCTGACGCTGGACATGACTGGCATCAGCACCGGCGTGGCCCGTTTCGATGGCCACCTGGCCAGCGCCGACTTCTTCGACGTGGCCAATCACCCCACGGCCGGCTTCAGTGGTGACAAGTTCGTCTTCGATGGCGACAAGGTCACGGCGGTGGAGGGCGTGCTCACGCTGCGCGGCAAGACCCATCCGGTCACGCTCAAGGCGGTGCGCTTCGGCTGCTACGACAACCCCATGCTCAAGCGCGAAGTCTGCGGCGGCGACTTCGAGACCACCATCAAGCGCAGCCTGTGGGGCGTGAACTGGGGCCTGCAGATGGGCGTGGCCGACGACACCAAGCTGATCATCCAGGTCGAGGCGATCAAGCAGTGACGCCGGGCGGGCCAGCCCGGGTGTCGGGCAGCAGGTCGCGTCGATGCCGGCGCGCCCGCTATACTTGACAGGTTTTTCTCCCGCTGGCCCGCACACCCATCATGAGCGCCGAACACGACACCCACGAATCCCACGAAGGCCCGATCAAGACGCCCAGGCAACTGATCTGGACGGTCGTGGCGTCGTTCGTGGTGCCCATCGTCACCATCATCCTGCTGGTGAACTTCGTGGCCTCCGGCGACAAGCCGGCTGCCGGCAGTGAAGGCCTGAGCGCCGAGGCGATCGCGCAGCGACTGGCGCCCATCGGTCATGTCGAGATCCGCGACGCCTCGGGGCCGGCCGTGGTGCGCACCGGGGAACAGGTCTACCAGGCGGCCTGCACGGCCTGCCACGGCAGCGGCGCCGCCGGCGCGCCCAAGACCGGCGACACCGCCGCCTGGGCGCCGCGCCTGACGCAGGGCTACGAGACGCTGCTGAACTCGGCGCTCAAGGGTAAGGGTGCGATGGCGGCCCAGGGCGGCGGTGAGTATTCGGACTACGAGGTCGGCCGTGCCGTGGTCTACCTGGCCAACCAGGGTGGCGGCAAGTTCGAGGAGCCGGCGGCCCCCGCCCCGGCGGCCAGCGCGGCCAACTGAGGCTTCACCGCATGCATGAACCGGGCGCCCAGGGCGCCCGGTTCCGTTTCCAGGGGACGACTTCGGCAGTGATCAAGCGGGCTGCGGCACGCGCACGAAGCCGAACCGTGCCGGCATCTCGGTGAAAGCGATGTCCTGCGCTTGCCAGTCCCCGCGCTCGATGCGCTCGGCCGCGACCAGCATGTCGGCGGTGTGCGCGATGCCCAGGCCGAGGTCGGTGTCCAGGAACAGCCGGCCCTCTTCGTCCAGCCAGGCGCTGCGCACCACCGCAGGCAAGCCGGTGTGCGAAGTCACGGCCTCACCGTGCAGCCGCCACACCCAGGGTGCGGCCTCCAGTTCCACGTAGACCCGCTGTGGCCCATTCTGGAAGAACCAGGCGCCGCTGGCGTCGCAGGCGTAGTTGCGGCCGATGAAGGACAGCAGCTTGTCGTGCTGGATGCGGCTGCCCTTGACCTGCGGGAACGGGCCGGTGGCGCGCACGCGGTCGTCGCGCATGTACCAGTCGCCCCGTGCATCCAGCGCCAGCCAGCCGTGGCAATGCGGCACGTTGGGCCACTTGCGCAGCGCGGCTTCGACGATCGGGTCCATGCGCCCGAGCTTACGCGTGCTGCGCCAGCCAGTGGCACACCTCAGCAGGCAGGCCCTGCACGTGGCCCGGAAACCGGCCCTGAGGGAAGCCCACGTGGCCGCCATGGGCCGGCTGCCAGAGTTCGACGGTCGACGACACGTCCGCCCGCCCGGGCAGTGAATCCGCTGGCACGAAGGGATCGTTGCGCGCGTTCAGCGCCAGCGCCGGGATGCGCACGGCGCGCAGATGGGGCCTGGCCGACGCGCGGGCCCAGTAGTCGTCGGTGTCCCGGAAACCGTGCAGCGGCGCGGTGAAGACGTTGTCGAAGTCGTACAGCGTGCGCGCGGCGGCCAGGCGGTCGCGGTCGAACAGACCCGGGTGCTGCTGCCACTTGGCCAGCGCCTTGGGCTTCATCGTGGCCAGGAACATGCGGGTGTAGACGTGGCGGTTGAAGCCGCGGCCCATGGCCTGCCCGCTGGCCGTGAGGTCCAGCGGGGAGCAGACCGACACCACCGCGCGCGTCACGCGGGCCGCGTCCTCGGCCACCTCGCCGGCCCAGCGCATCAGCGCGTTGCCACCCAGTGACACCCCGGCGGCCAGCACCGGTGCCCCCTGCCGCGCGGCCAGGCGGCCGAGGAACCAGTCGATCTCGGCATGGTCACCCGAGTGGTAGGCCCGCGGCGCGCGGTTGAGTTCGCCGCTGCAGCCGCGGAAATGCGGCATCACGAAGCCCCAGCCGCGCTGTTCGGCCTCGAGCGCGAAGCTCAGGGCATAGTGGCTTGCGGTGGAGCCCTCGAGGCCGTGGAACAGCACCAGCAGCGGTGCGTCAGGTGCACCGGCTGGCGCGAAGTCGAGGTCGACGAAGTCGCCGTCGGGCGTGTCCCAGCGCTCGCGACGAAACGGAACCCGGCCGGCCAGCTGACGGCGCCCCGTCAGCGCGGGCCAGATCGTCTGCGCGTGCCCGCCCGGCAGCCAGGCCGGTGCGCGGAACTCAGGGCTCAATGCAGCACACCGCCAGCCGGCGTGTCGTCCGGCGCCTGCAGGCTGCCGGGGCTGGCGTGGTGCGCCACCAGCCGCCAGCCCCGGGCGGTCTGCAGGTAGACGTTGGTCGCCATCACGTAGGCGGTGCGCGTGCCTTCGTCGGTGCGCACGTCGATGCGTTCGACCAGGTGGTGCACGGCGCCAGACAGGGCGTCCAGCCGGTGCACCTGCTCCGGCTGCACCGGGATGGGCCCATTGGCGAAGATGGCCTCGAAGCTGGCGCGGATGGCCGCCAGCCCGATCACCCGTGGCCCGCCCGGGTGCACGCAGACGACCTCGTCGTCATCGGCCCAGACCGCCATCAGTGCGTCGATGTCGCCGCGCTGCAGCGCTTCGTAGAAGCGCGACTCCAGTTCGTCGGGGGTGGCCCCGATCGCGGTGGCGGGCGGCTTGCGGCGGGCCATCGCTCGCGTCTCAGCGGAAGACCACGGTCTTGTGGCCGTTGAGCAGCACGCGGTGTTCCACGTGCCAGCGCACGGCGCGGGCCAGCACCATGCACTCGATGTCGCGGCCCACCGCGGTGAAGTCCTCGGCCGAGAGCGTGTGGTCCACGCGTTCCACGTCCTGCTCGATGATGGGGCCTTCGTCCAGATCCGCAGTCACGTAGTGCGCAGTGGCGCCGATCAGCTTGACGCCGCGCGCATGCGCCTGGAAGTAGGGCTTCGCACCCTTGAAGCTGGGCAGGAAGCTGTGGTGGATGTTGATCGCCCGCCCGCGCCAGGCGTCGCACAGGCCGGGGCTGAGGATCTGCATGTAGCGCGCCAGCACCACCAGGTCCACGCGCTCGCGGTCAGCGATGGCCATCACCGCGGCCTCCTGCGTGTCCTTGGTGGCGGCGTCGGCGCCGGCGGCCAGCGGCAGGTGGTGGAAGGGGATGCCGTAGCCCTCCACCAGACCGCGGAAGGTCTCGTGGTTGGACACCACGGCAGGGATCTCGACCGGCAGCTGCCTGCTCTGCCAGCGGAACAGCAGGTCGTTCAGGCAATGCCCGTGCTGGCTGACCATCAGCATCACGCGCGGCTTGCGGGCCTGCACGTGGAAGTGCAGGTCCATCTGGAACTGCTGGCGGGCATGCTCGAACAGCGTGCGCAGCTGCGTGGGGTCGGCCAGGTGCGCGGGCGCCTCGAAGTGCACGCGCATGAAGAACAGGCCGGTGGCGTCGGCGCCTTCCAGGTCGCCGAACTGCTGCGAGTCGACGATGTTGCAGCCGGCCTGGAACAGCAGGCCGGCCACGGCGTGCACGATGCCCGGCTGGTCGCGGGCAGCCAGGGTCAGGATGTACGACGGACGCATCGCGGCGGCGGGCGATGCGTCAGTGGCCATGCAAGTGTTCGCCGGCCTTCAGGCGGTAGACGGTGCCGCAGTAGGGGCAGCGCCCCTCACCGGTGGTGGCCACGTCGATGAAGACCCGCGGGTGCTGGTTCCACAGCGTCATCTTCGGGTTCGGGCAGTAGGTGCTGCCATGCCCCTGCAGATCGTTGGCGGTCAGCTCGACCACGGCTTTGGGTTCGCTGCTCATGTCGGTGCTCAGACGCGGGTCAGCCACTCGGCGTATTTCGGGTTGCGGCCGCCGACGATGTCGAAGAACGCGGCCTGGATCTTGGTGGTGATCGGGCCCCGGGCGCCGATGCCGATCTGCACGCGGTCGAGTTCGCGGATCGGCGTCACTTCCGCCGCGGTGCCGGTGAAGAAGGCCTCGTCGCAGATGTAGACCTCGTCGCGCGTGATGCGCTTCTCCACCAGCTTCAGGCCCAGGTCCTGGCAGATGGCGAAGATGGTGTCGCGCGTGATGCCGTTGAGCGCGCCGGCGGACAGGTCCGGCGTGTAGACCACGCCCTTCTTGATGATGAACAGGTTCTCGCCCGCGCCTTCGCTGACGAAGCCCGACGCGTCGAGCAGCATCGCCTCGTCGTAGCCGTCCTCCGTGGCCTCCATGTTGGCCAGGATGGAGTTGGTGTAGTTGCTCACCGCCTTGGCCTGCGTCATCGTGATGTTGACGTGGTGGCGGGTGTAGCTGCTGGTCTTGACGCGGATGCCCTTGGCCAGCCCTTCCTCGCCCAGGTAGGCGCCCCAGGGCCAGGCCGCGACCATCAGGTGGATCTGGTTGCCCTTGGGGCTGACGCCCAGCTTGCCCGAGCCGATCCAGGTCAGCGGGCGCAGGTAGCAGCTCTTCAGCGCGTTGGCGCGCACCACGTCGCGTTGGGCTTCCATCACCTGCTCGACGGTGAACGGGATCTTCATGCGCAGGATCTTGGCGCTGTTGAACAGGCGTTCGGTGTGCTCGCGCAGACGGAAGATGGCCGTGCCGTCGGGAGTCTCGTAGGCGCGCACGCCCTCGAAGGCGCCGCAGCCGTAGTGCAGCGTATGGGTCAGCACGTGGATCTTGGCGTCGCGCCAATCCACCATGGTCCCGTCCATCCAGATCTTGCCGTCGCGGTCGGCCATCGACATGGTCTGCACTCCTGAGAATCGTTAAGAGCGTAAATTCTAGGCGTTCGGCCAAGCCGGGCTGCCGGTGCAGCGCCCGATGCCGCCGGGAGGAGAACACGCCACATGCCGCTTCCGACGCCCAGGCGCCTGCGTCGAGCCCTGAACCACGGCCTGCGCGTGGCGTTCTCGTGGCTGCCGCACCGCCTGCGCTTCGCGCTCATTCGTGGCCTGGTCGAGTGCGACCCGGCACCGCCGCCCTCGCTGGTGCTCAAGATCGCCGAGACCCGCGAGGAGCTCGAGGCCTGCTTCGCGCTGCTGCACGATGCCTATGTGGCCAGTGGCTTCATGAAGCCGCACCCGTCCGGCCTGCGCGTCACGCCCTACCACGCGCTGCCCACCACCACCACCATCTGCGCGCTGGTCGATTCTCGGGTGGTCGGCACGCTGTCGATGGTGCGCGAGAGCGTCTTCGGCCTGCCGCTGCAGAGCGCGTTTGACCTCGGCGCCGTGCGCGCCCGCGGCGGGCAGATCGCCGAGATCTCGGCGCTGGCCGTGCACCCGGACCACCGGCGCACCGGGGGCACCGTGCTGTTTCCGCTGATGAAGTTCATGTACGAGTACTGCACACGCTTCTTCGAGACGCGGCACCTCGTGATCGCCGTCAACCCGAACCGGATCGAGCTCTACGAGGCGCTGCTGCAGTTCGAGCGCCTGCCGGCCGAGGTGGTGGAGTCCTACGACTTCGCCAACGGGGCGCCGGCCGTGGGCGCGTCGCTGGACCTCGATGCCGCGCCCGCCATCTTCGAGCGGCTGTATGGCGGCAAGGCCGCGCGCCGCAACCTGCACGCCTATTTCACCCAGCTGGCGCTGCCCAACCTGCGCATGCCGCCGCGGCGCTACTTCACCACCAACGACCCGGTGATGACGCCGGCGCTGCTGGACCACTTCTTCCGCCAGCGCACATCGGGCTTTGCCGACATGACGCCGCGCCAGTGGCGGATGCTGCACGCCATCTACGACCGGTCCGACTACGCCGTCGTGCTGCCACCGATGCCGGACGTGACGATCTCCGGCGTCTCGCTGCGGCGCCACCCGCGCCACGCGATCCGCTTCCCCGCCGTGTTCACCGCCGCTCGCGGCGGCGGGCGGTGGGCGCTGGTCATGCGCGAAATCTCGCTGGGTGGCTGTCAGGTGGAGCTGGCGTCGGCCGCCCTGCCGACAGGTACCGAGGGCGAACTGATGGTGCAGCTCGGCGCCGGTGACAGCAGCGTCGTTCAGGCGCGCGTCCTGCGGACCGTGACCGACGGTGTCTGGAGCATGCAGGTCAAGCGCCCCGACGACGCCTGGCGGCGCTGCGTGCAGGCGCTCGAGGCGGGTGCGACCTATCGCGACGTGAGCCGGTCGCTGATCTCGCTGTCCGGCGCCGCACGGGCGGTCTGACCGTTTCCTTCGTCGCCGGTGGGCTCGGGCCGCACCAGCGTCCACTGCACCAGCTTGCCGCGCTGCAGGTCCAGCGTCACAGTGGAGCCGCCGTCGTCGGTCCACCGCCACTGTTCCGGGTCTGCACCCTCGGGGCTCACGCGCTCGCCCAGGCTGCGCGTCATCTGGATCACCTGCAGCAGGCTCAGGCCGGGCTTGAGCCTCGCGTTGAACATCACCGCGCTGCCCACCCGCCCCACCGGCGACTGTCCGGCCTGGCGCATGGCCCGCAGCGCGCGCGTGAACTGCAGCAGCAGCCAGAACACGGTGATCGTGACCGCCAGCAGCACGCCACGCCAGCCATACAGCATCCAGCCGGCCGCGACGGCCAACACCGCCAGGCCCCAACCGATCACCTCGCTCATCGCACCGCCTTCACAGGTCGCGCACCAGGTCCACGGCCTGCTCCACCCGTTCGACGGCGTGGATGGTCAGGCCCTCGATGGGCTTCTTCGGGGCATTCGCCGCCGGCACCACGGCCACGCTGAAGCCGAGCTTGGCGGCTTCCTTCAGCCGTTCCTGGCCGCGCGGTGCCGGCCGGATTTCGCCGGCCAGCCCCACCTCGCCGAAGGCGACGAAGCCGCGCGGCAACGGCCGCCCGCGCAGGCTGCCCTGGATCGCCAGCAGCACCGCCAGGTCGGCCGCCGGCTCGGTGATGCGCACGCCGCCCACCGCATTGACGAACACGTCCTGGTCCATGCAGCTGACGCCGGCATGCCGGTGCAGCACCGCCAGCAGCATGGCCAGCCGGTCGCGCTCGAGGCCCACCGACAGCCGGCGGGGGCTGGGGCCGCCGCTGTCCACCAGCGCCTGCACCTCCACCAGCAGCGGGCGCGTGCCTTCCAGCGTCACCAGCACGCAGCTGCCGGGCACCGGCTGGCCGTGGGTGGACAGGAAGATCGCGCTCGGGTTGGCCACGCCCTTGAGTCCGCGTTCGGTCATCGCGAAGACGCCGATCTCGTTGACGGCGCCGAAGCGGTTCTTGATCGCGCGCACCAGGCGGAAGCTGCTGTGCGTGTCGCCCTCGAAGTACAGCACCGTGTCGACGATGTGCTCCAGCACGCGCGGCCCGGCGATCGCACCTTCCTTGGTCACGTGGCCCACCAGCACGATGGTGGTGCCGCCGGCCTTGGCCAGCCGCGTGAGCTGGGCCGCGCATTCGCGCACCTGGGCCACCGAGCCGGGGGCGGACGTGAGCTGCTCGGAGTACAGCGTCTGGATCGAGTCGACCACACACACCGTGGGCTGCTCGGCCTCGATGGCAGCCTGGATCTTCTCGAGCTGGATCTCCGCCAGCACCCGCACCGCCGAGGCGCCCAGCCCCAGGCGGCGGGCCCGCAACGCCACCTGCGCGCCGCTTTCCTCGCCGGTGACGTAAAGCGCCTTCGCCTGCCGCGCCAGGCTGTCCAGCGCCTGCAGCAACAGCGTGCTCTTGCCGATGCCGGGGTCGCCGCCGATGAGCACCACGCCGCCGGCGACCAGGCCGCCGCCCAGCACGCGGTCGAGTTCGTCCACGCCGGTGGGCAGGCGCTCGACCTCGGTGGCCTCGATGGCCGACAGCGTGGCCACCGGCTGCGTCTTCGCCAGCGCCTGGAAGCGGTGGCGTGCGCCGCCCGAGGGCTCGGCCACGGTCTCCTCCAGGGTGTTCCAGGCCTTGCACTGCGGGCACTGGCCCATCCAGCGTGGGGCGCTGCCGCCGCACTCGCTGCAGAGGTAGACGTTCTTCTCCTTGGCCATCGGAGGATTGTCGCCGGTGCCACCGCCGCACCTGCGGCGGCGGCCGCTACGGTTCGCCGCGCAGCTTGCCGCGGCCGGCCTTCACCGCGCTGCGCACGGCCTTGCCCTGCAAGCGCCGCTGCTGCGAGCCCCAGGTGGGCTTGGTGGCGCGCCGCAGCCGCGGCGGCTCGCCCACGGCGTCTACCATGGCCTGCAGGCGCGCCAGCGCGGCCGAACGGTTCAACGGCTGGCTGCGGTGCTCCTGCGCCTTGATGACGATGACCCCGTCCGCCGTCAGGCGCTGGTCGGACCGGGCCAGCAACCGCGCCTTGACACCGTCCGGCAGCGAGGATGCGGCGACGTCGAAGCGCAGCTGCACCGCGCTGGACACCTTGTTGACGTTTTGTCCGCCGGCGCCCTGGGCGCGGATGGCGGTGAATTCCACCTCCGTCGGGTCGACGCGCGGTGGGCGCATCAGCCGTCGGCCAGCGCCACCGGCACCCGCGGCGCCAGCGCGCACATCAATTCGTAGGCGATGGTGCCGGCGGCCTGCGCCACCTCGTCGATGGGCAGCACCGCCCCGGCCGACGCGCGACCCCAGAGCGTGACCTCGCTGCCCGGCCCGGCGTCGGGCCGTGCCGTGAGGTCCACCGCCAGCATGTCCATCGACACCCGGCCGACGGTGGCACTGCGCATGCCGTCCACCAGCACCGGCGTGCCGGTGGGGCAGTGGCGCGGGTAGCCGTCGGCATAGCCGCAGGCCACGATGCCGATGCGCATCGTGGCCTCGGCGGTGAAGCTGCTGCCGTAGCCCACCGTGTCGCCGGGCGCCAGCGTCTGCGTGGCCAGCACGCGCGCGCGCAGCGACATCGCAGGCTGCAGGCACCAGTGGCCGGCATCGTGCGCCGGGAAGTCCGGCGCGCTGCCGTAGCTCATGATGCCGGCGCGCACCCAGTCGGCAGCCACGCCGGCCTCGGCCGCGTGGCGCAGCGTGGCCGCGCTGTTGGCCAGGCTGCGCTCGCCCGGCAGGTCGCGCGTGGCGGCCTCGAACACCGCCACCTGGTGCGCGATGCCACGCGGGCCGTCGGCGTCGGAGAAATGCGTCATCAGGCTGATCTCGTCGACCTGCGGCAGCGCGTCCAGCCGCGCCCAGGCACCGCGGAAGGCGTCGGGCCGGAAGCCCAGCCGGTTCATGCCGCTGTTCATCTTCAGGAACACGCGGTGCGGCCTGAGCGTCTTGTGCGCCGCCAGCCAGTCGATCTGCTCGGGGCAGTGCACCACGTGCCAAAGGTCCAGCCGCGAGCACAGCTCCAGGTCGCGCGGCTCGAAACAGCCTTCGAGCAGCAGGATGGGGCCGCGCCAGTCCAGCGCGCGCAGGCGCTCGGCCTCGGCCAGGTCCAGCAGCGCGAAGCCGTCGGCGCCGCGCAGGCCACCGAAGGCGCGCTCGATGCCGTGCCCGTAGGCGTTGGCCTTCACGACCGCCCACACGCGGGCATCGGGCGCGGCCTGGCGGGCACGGGCCAGGTTGTGCGCCAGCGCATCGGCATGAATCAACGCTTGGATCGGACGCGGCATCGTGCGCCGGATTCTGCCAGCGGGGTGCGTGCTATAAACCGCGCGCCCGTCAACCCCCAAGAGCTCGAAAGCCTTCAGGAGACACCGCGTCGGCCCGGCCAGGACCGCCGCCGCAGCCCGCGCGCCCGCATGAAAAAAGGCTTCTCGACCATCATGTCGGCGCAGTTCTTCAGCTCGCTGGCGGACAACGCGCTGTTCGTCGCGGCGGTGGAGCTGCTGCGCAACGCGCAGGCGCCGGCCTGGCAGGGGGCGGCCCTGGTGCCGATGTTCGCGCTGTTCTACGTGGTGCTGGCGCCGTTCGTCGGCGCCTTCGCCGACAGCATCCCCAAGGGACGGGTGATGTTCGTCTCCAACAGCATCAAGGTGGTGGGCTGCCTGATGATGCTGTTCGGCAGCCACCCGCTGCTGGCCTACGCCATCGTCGGCCTGGGTGCGGCGGCCTACTCGCCGGCCAAGTACGGCATCCTCACCGAGCTGCTGCCGCCGTCGCAGCTGGTCAAGGCCAACGGCTGGATCGAGGGGCTGACCATCGGCTCCATCATCCTGGGCGTGGTCGTCGGCGGCGCGCTGGTCAACGACAAGGTGGCGCCGCTGCTGCTGGGCCTGGACGTGCCGGGCATTGACCTGGGCATCGTGCTGCCGGCACAGGCCGCGATCACCGTCATCGTCTGGCTCTACGTGGTGGCGGCCCTGTTCAACCTGAAGATCCCACGCACCGAAGCACCGCTGCGCTCGATGTCGGGCAACCTGCTGGAACTGCTGC
Source organism: Rubrivivax albus (assembly GCF_004016515.1). Lineage (GTDB taxonomy): Bacteria > Pseudomonadota > Gammaproteobacteria > Burkholderiales > Burkholderiaceae_C > Rubrivivax > Rubrivivax albus. The sequence goes on along the minus strand of NZ_SACT01000003.1, from coordinate 111,406 downwards.
GCGACTTCCAGCAGTGCAATGCCCGCCTGTGGCGCGACAAGCTGGGCCAGATCTCGTTGGCCACGACCACGCTGTTCTGGGGCGTGGCCGGCAACCTGCGCTACATCGTGCTGGCCTGGGCGGCGGCGGCGCTGGGCTATGCCACGTCCGAGGCCTCGCTGCTGGTGGGCGTCGTGGCCATCGGCACGGCGGTGGGCGCCGTGGTGGCCTCGGTGGCGATGAAGCTCGACCGCGCGACGCGCGTGATCCCGCTCGGCACCGGCATGGGCCTGCTGGTGATCGCGATGATCGCCATCCGCGACGTGGCCGTGGCCGCACCCTTCCTGATGATGGTCGGCGCGCTGGGCGGCTTCCTCGTCGTGCCGATGAACGCGCTGCTGCAGCACCGCGGCCACAACCTGATGGGCGCGGGGCGGTCGATCGCGGTGCAGAACTTCAACGAGCAGGCCTGCATCCTGGGCCTGGGGGCCTTCTACGCCGGCATGACGAAGTTCGGCCTCTCGGCCTTCGGCGCCATCGCCATCTTCGGGCTGGTGGTGGCCGGCACGATGGAGGCCATCCGGCGCTGGCACCGGCACAACCTGCAGGCGCACCGTGCCGAAGTCGAGCACCTGCTCGACATCGCCCGCTCGGACCACCACTGATGCCGCCGGTGGCCCGCTCGGCGGCGGCCCTGGCGGCCGCCGCGCTCACGTTCAACGCGTTCACCTGGGGCGTGTCCTGGTGGCCGTTCCGGCACCTGCAGGCGCAGGGCCTGCATGCGCTGTGGGCCACGGCGCTGATCTACGCCATCGCCGTGCTCGTCCTCACCCTGTCGCGGCCGGCGGCCTGGCGCGAACTGCTGCGCACGCCCAGCCTGTGGGTGCTGGTGATCGCGTCAGGCACCACCAACGCCAGCTTCAACTGGGCCGTGACCATCGGCGACGTCGTGCGCGTGGTGCTGCTGTTCTACCTGATGCCGCTCTGGGCCGTGCTGCTGGCCCGGGCGTTGCTGGGCGAGCGCCTGACGGCGCTGGCAGGTGCGCGCGTGGCGATGGCGCTGGCCGGCGCCGCGATCGTGCTGTGGCCCGCCGAGGGCGGCGGCTGGCCCGTGCCGCGCAGCACGGCGGAATGGCTGGGTGTGCTCGGCGGCTTCAGCTTCGCCCTCAACAATGTGATGCTGCGGCGCGAGGCGCATCGGTCGGACGCCGCCCGCGCGCTGGCCATGTTCAGCGGCGGCACGGTGGTGGCCGGCGGCCTGGCTGCGGCGCTGGCCGTGCAGGGTGTGGTGCCGGCGCTGCCGGCCCCGGCCTGGGGCTGGGCGCTGCCCGCGCTGGCCCTGGCCGCCGGCACGCTGGACCTGCGCCTGTTGGCTGGCGGGGCGCTGATCGTCGGTGCCGCCCTGCTGGCGGCCCGCGAGTGACGGCGTCTTGCCGGCCCGCCGTCAGTTGAGCTGGCCGGGCTGCGCTTCCACCGGCTTGCCCAGCAGCTGGTCCTTCAGCGTGTCGTCGGCCGGCTTGTCGCCCAGCCAGATGCGCATCATCGCGGCGAAGAACTCGGGCTCGACGATGGGCTTGCCCATCGCCTGGCCATTGACCAGCACCTGGGTGCCGGTGCCGGGCCGGTACTCGACCGAGAAGTGTTCGCCGGCCTTGAGGTTCTTCTTGGCCACGAACAGCTCCGAGAGCTGCAGCGTGCCCGGAATGGCCTTGGCGAACTGCGCGCGCGTGGAGTTGTCCTCCATGCCGCGCGTGAACAGCCGGCCCAGCGTGTTGCCGTCGATGTCGCGCAGCATCTGGATGTGCAGCCGCTTGGCACCGGGCATGGCCAGGGCCTGTTCCGCCGTGGCGGCCTTGGCAGGCAGGTAGAGCCCCGCGGTGTAGACCTTGACGACGAATCGGTAGCGGATGCCGGCCCCGTTGAGCACCAGCGGCTGGCCGGCGACCGTGAGGCGTTCCGGGTAGTCGACGCCGGAGACGACGGCGGCGGCCGCGGGCTGGGTCGCCAGCAGGCCGATCAACAGGCCGATCAGCGGGCCCAGGGCGGGAACGAAGGCGCGGAACATGGTGAGTCCTCGAGGAAGCGGGCGTGGCCGCCGGTGGGGCGGGCCGTGCGGGGGTGGGCGCAGATCGGGCGCGGCGCGTATTGTCGAGGTTCAAGGGCCCTGGGCTACACTCCGACGCATGTTCATCGCGCGCGTTCTGAGCAACGGGTCACACGACCGGGGAGCCTGGCCCTGGCGTCGCTGGCACCTGTCTGCCTGAACCACGCCGCCGCGGTCCTCTCCGGCATCCTGCCCGGGCGCCCCGGCTGGCCCTCTGAACGCCAGGCGCACCCCCGTGGGTGGCCCGAGGACCCGACCGATGATCACCGAACTGGAATTCCAGAGCCTTGCCGCGCAGGGCCACAACCGCATCCCGCTCATTGCCGAGGCCTTTGCCGACCTCGAAACGCCGCTGTCGCTGTACCTCAAGCTGGCCGGCGGGCAACCCCACAGCTTCCTGCTCGAATCCGTCGTCGGCGGGGAACGTTTCGGCCGCTACTCCTTCATCGGCCTGCCGGCCCGCACGCTGCTGCGCGCCGCCGGGTTCGTGTCCGAGGTGGTGACCGATGGCCGTGTCGTCGAACGCGACGAGGGCAACCCGCTGGACTTCATTGCCGCCTACCAGCGGCGCTTCAAGCCGGCACTGCGCCCGGGGCTGCCGCGCTTCTGTGGTGGGCTGGCGGGTTACTTCGGCTATGACGCCGTGCGCTTCATCGAGCCGCGGCTGGCGAAGACGCAGAAGACAGGCGGCCTGGACACGCCTGACATCCTGCTGCTGCAGACCGAAGAACTGGCGGTCATCGACAACCTCAGCGGCCGCCTGTACCTGATCGTCTGGGCCGACCCGGGGCAGCCGGAGGCCTACTTCCGTGGCAAGCGGCGCCTGGCGGAACTGACCGACAAGCTGCGCTACAGCGTCACCGCGCCGGCGGTGAAGCGCGGGGCCAGCTACGCCGTGGAGCGCGAGACCTCGCGCGAACAGCTGGAAGCCGCCGTGCGCCGCGCCAAGGAGTACATCGCCGCGGGTGACTGCATGCAGGTGGTCATCGGCCAACGGCTGCGCAAGCGCTACACCGAGAGCCCGCTGAGCCTGTACCGCGCGCTGCGCTCGCTGAATCCGTCGCCCTACATGTATTTCTACGACCTGGGCGACTTCCAGATCGTCGGCGCCAGCCCGGAGATCCTGGTGCGCCAGGAACTGTCCCCGGAAGGCCCGAAGGTCACGATCCGTCCGCTGGCAGGCACGCGCCCGCGCGGGGCCACCCCGGAGCGTGATGCCGAACTGTCGGCCGAGTTGCAGGCCGACCCGAAGGAGCGCGCCGAGCACCTGATGCTGATCGATCTGGCGCGCAACGACATCGGCCGCATCGCCAAGACCGGCAGCGTGAAGGTCACGGAAGCGTTCGCTGTGGAGCGCTATTCGCACGTGATGCACATCGTCAGCAACGTCGAGGGCCTGCTGGCCGACGGGCTGAGCAGTCTGGACGTGCTCAAGGCCACTTTCCCGGCCGGCACGCTCAGCGGCGCACCCAAGATCCGCGCGATGGAAATCATCGACGAGCTCGAGCCGGTCAAGCGCGGCATCTACGGCGGCGCCTGCGGCTACCTGAGCTATGCCGGCGACATGGACCTGGCGATCGCCATCCGCACCGGCATCGTGCAGAAGCAGACCCTGTACGTGCAGGCCGCCGCCGGCGTGGTGGCCGACTCGGTGCCGGAACTCGAATGGAGGGAGACCGAGCAGAAGGCTCGGGCGCTCATCCGCGCGGCGGAACTCGTCGAGGAAGGGTTCTGACCATGCTGCTGATGATCGACAACTACGACAGCTTCACCTTCAACCTGGTGCAGTACTTCGGCGAACTGGGCGCGGACGTGACCGTCGTGCGCAACGACCAGATCGACCTCGCCGGCATCGAGGCGCTGAAGCCCGACCACCTGGTGCTGTCCCCCGGGCCCTGCTCACCGGCCGAGGCCGGCATCTGCATCGACGCCATCCGCCACTTCCAGGGCCGGCTGCCGATCCTGGGCGTGTGCCTGGGGCACCAGGCCATCGGCGCCGCGTTGGGCGGGCGGGTGATCCGCGCGAAGGTGCAGATGCATGGCAAGACCGACACCCTCACCGCCGACGGCCGGGGCGTGTACGAGGGTCTGCCGTCGCACTTCAGCGTGGTGCGCTACCACTCGCTGGCCATCGAGCGCGAGACGCTGCCGGCGGAACTGGAGGTCACGTCCACCACCGCCGACGGCGAGATCATGGGTGTGCGCCACCGCGCGCTGGCCGGCGGGCCGGCGCCGCTCGAAGGCGTGCAGTTCCACCCGGAATCCATCCTGTCCGAACATGGCCACGCGATGCTGCGCAACTTCCTGCGCATGGGCAGGCCTGCGGCGTGAGGCGGTCGTCGTGGGCGACGTAGTCCGTCAGGGGGGCAGGTCAGGCCTCACTGGCCGACGTGTCGAGGCGCTGGCGGCGGCGCCAGGCCAGACCCGCGAGGCCCAGCCCAAGCAGGGCCGACGTGGCGGGTTCGGGCACCGGTGCCGCAGCGAAGAACCCGGTGCCGAGGTCATCGTTCCACAGCGGGTCGCAGGGGACGCCGTAGTAGCGGTTGCCTCGCACGCCGCAGGTGAAGAACGAGCCGTCGGCGCTGAGTTGGAAACCCAGGCCATCGCCGAAATCGATGCGCACGGCCTGCGGCCCGCCCAGGGTGATGTTGCCCGAGATCGAAGCAAAGTAGTGGAACGCCGTGTCGGCCGGCACCGCTGCGTTGTTCGCGAACACCGTGACCACGTAGGGGTCCAGCAGGTTCGAGCCGCTGTAGCTGAAGCTGACGAAGTTCTCCTCCGCCAGGTCGGCTCCCTGCGCGTAGTTGACCAACTCGAGCACCCCGGTCACGCGGAAGGATGTTCTGCCCGCCGCGGCCGCGCAATCCTCGCAGTTGCCCTCGAAGTAGAACGGCACGGCCACGGCCAGCGCCTGCTCCTCGGCGGCGACGGCCCACGCTGCCGGGGTGGTGAGCGCGCCACCGATAATCAGGGTGGCAAGCCGCATCGCGTTGGCACCTGTCATCTTGTCCTCCTTTGCGCCGACTCGGCGACCCAAGGTAAGCGGGTGGTCGTCAGGCGACAACCCCGCATTCTTGGGGCTGCCGGTGTGACGGACCGCCCCTCTCGGAGTCTGCATCCATGCCCATCACCAACACCGAAGCCCTGACCCGCGTCATCGAGCACCGCGAGATCTTCCACGACGAGATGCTGGCGCTGATGCGCCGCATCATGAGCGGCGAGATGTCGCCGGTCATGATCGCCGCGCTGGCCATGGGCCTGCGGGTGAAGAAGGAGACCGTGGGCGAGATCGCGGCTGCGGCGCAGGTGATGCGCGAGTTCGCCACGCCCGTGCCGGTGGCCGACCGCACGCACCTGGTGGACATCGTGGGCACCGGGGGCGACGGGTCGCACACCTTCAACATCTCCACCGCGTCGATGTTCGTCGCCGCGGCCGCGGGCGCGCGGGTGGCCAAGCATGCGGGCCGCAGCGTGTCGAGCACCTCCGGCTCGGCCGACGTGATGGAAGCCCTGGGCGCGTACATCGGCCTGTCGCCGGAGCAGGTGGCCACCTGCCTGGCCGAGACCGGCATCGGCTACATGTTTGCGCCCAACCACCATGCGGCCATGAGGCATGCGGCGCCGGTGCGCAAGGAGCTGGGTGTGCGCACGTTCTTCAACATCCTCGGCCCGCTGACCAACCCGGCCAATGCACCCAACCAGCTGCTGGGCGTGTTTCACCCCGACCTCGTGGGCATCCAGGTGCGTGTGCTGCAGCGCCTGGGCAGCGAGCACGTGATGGTGGTCTACGGCATGAACGGCATGGACGAGGTCTCGCTGTCGGGCGAGACGCTGGTGGGCGAGCTCAAGGACGGCGAGGTCAAGGAATACGTCGTGCACCCCAGCGACTTCGGCCTGCCGGTCTACGACAGCCGTGTGCTCAAGGTGGCCAACAAGGAGGAGTCGGTGCAGTGCATCCAGCGCGCGCTGGCCGACGAGGACGGCCCGGTGCGCGACATCGTGCTGCTCAACGCCGGGGCGGCGCTGTACTGTGCCGGCGTGGCCGCCAGCGTGACCGAGGGCGTCAAGCGCGCGCGGGAGGCGGTGTCGTCGGGCCAGGCGGCGGCCAAGCTGAGCCAGTACGTCAAGGTCAGCAACCGCTTCCGCCCGGTGGGGTGATGCGATGAGCGACATCCTGCAGAAGATCGTCGCCGTCAAGCGCGAGGAAATCGCGGCGGGGCGCGCGGTGCGGTCGTTCGAGAGCTGGCGCGCGGAGGCCGAGGCGCGGCGTGACGTGCGCGGCTTCGTCGCCGCATTGCGCGCGAAGATCGCCGCCGGCGGTGCCGGCGTGATCGCCGAGGTCAAGAAGGCCAGCCCCAGCAAGGGCGTGCTGCGCGAGCACTTCGTGCCGGCCGAGATCGCGGCCAGCTACGCGGAGCACGGCGCCGCCTGCCTCAGCGTGCTGACCGACGAGCGCTTCTTCCAGGGCGCGGCCGCCTACCTGCAACAGGCGCGCGAAGCTTGTGCGCTGCCGGTGCTGCGCAAGGACTTCATGGTCGATGCCTACCAGGTGGTGGAGGCGCGCGCGCTGGGCGCGGACTGCATCCTGCTGATTGCCGCCTGTCTGGACGATGCCTTGATGGCCGACCTGGAAGCCACGGCGCTGGCGCTGGGCATGGACGTGCTGGTGGAGGTGCACGACGGTGCCGAACTCGACCGTGCGCTGCGGCTGCAGACACCGCTGGTGGGCATCAACAACCGTAACCTGCGCACCTTCGACGTCACACTGCAGACCACGCTGGACCTGCTGCCGCGGGTGCCTGCGGACAGGCTCCTGGTCACCGAGTCCGGCATCCTGGGCCGGGACGACGTGCGCCGCATGCGCGACGCCGGCGTGCACGCCTTCCTGGTGGGCGAGGCGTTCATGCGCGCGCCCGACCCCGGCGCCGCGCTCGCGGACCTGTTCGCGTGACGGCCGACGACCTGCCGGCAGCGTTTGCCGCGCTGCCTGCGGCCTGGCGCGCCGCGCTGCCCGGCTGGACGCCGGCCGCGGAGCAGGCGGTGACCGACCGGGTGCGCGCCGCGTCCGGCACGCTCGACATCGCGCCGGCCGACCCCTTTCGCGCGTTGCGTCTGGTGCCGCCCGAGGCGGCCCGCGTCGTGGTGTTCGGCCAGGACCCCTACCCGAAGCCGGGTCATGCCGATGGCCTGGCCTTCTCCGCGGGGCACGGCCGGCCGCATTCGCTGCGCCGCATCTTCCAGGTGCTGGCGTCGGATCGCCCGGGCTGGGCGCCACCGGCCATTTGGAAGCTCGACGCCTGGGCCGAGCAGGGCGTGCTGCTGCTGAACCCGACGCTGACGGTGGAAGTGGGCCGTGCCGGCGCCCACCTGGACTGCGGATGGCAAGCGCTCACTGCTCAAATTGTTCAGTATCTGTGCGGCCGCGATCAACCGCCTGCGTTTCTGCTCTGGGGCAAACCGGCGAACGCGTTCTTTGACGCCGCCTGTCCGGCGGCGCCCAGCGTGCCGGTCTTCCGCACGCGCCACCCGTCACACGACATCCGGCGCGAGTTCATGGCCGACGGCAGCCACTTCGCGGCCACGGCCGACCGGATCGACTGGTGGGGCTTGACTGGCGCGCCCTGATTGCCGTGCTATACTCACAGGCTCTCCGGAGGGGTGCCCGAGTGGCTAAAGGGGGCAGACTGTAAATCTGTTGGCTTACGCCTACGCTGGTTCGAATCCAGCCTCCTCCACCAGAGAACACCGCAGGCCACCTTCCCGTGGGGTGCCGGTGGTGGCGGAGTTGGAAGGCTGCGGGAGTAGTTCAATGGCAGAACCTTAGCCTTCCAAGCTAATGACGCGGGTTCGATTCCCGTCTCCCGCTCCAGCCTCGATACCGGTTTGCCGATGCGCAGCGTCGTCAGACCCGTATCGATGCCCATGTGGCTCAGTGGTAGAGCACTCCCTTGGTAAGGGAGAGGTCGCGCGTTCGATCCGCGCCATGGGCACCATCGATCTTTCGGCAACATCTTCTCTACTCTTGACGAGCCAGGAGCGCTGACATGGCAAAAGGCAAGTTTGAACGCACCAAGCCGCACGTGAACGTGGGCACGATTGGTCACGTGGACCATGGCAAGACGACGCTGACGGCGGCGATCACGACGATCCTGTCGGCGAAGTTCGGTGGCGAGGCCAAGGGCTACGACCAGATCGATGCGGCGCCGGAGGAGAAGGCGCGCGGCATCACGATCAACACCGCGCACGTCGAGTACGAGACCGCCAACCGCCACTACGCGCACGTCGACTGCCCCGGGCACGCCGACTACGTGAAGAACATGATCACCGGTGCGGCGCAGATGGACGGCGCCATCCTGGTGTGCTCGGCCGCCGACGGCCCGATGCCCCAGACCCGCGAGCACATCCTGCTGGCCCGTCAGGTCGGCGTGCCGTACATCATCGTCTTCCTCAACAAGTGCGACATGGTCGACGACGCCGAGCTCCTGGAGCTGGTGGAGATGGAAGTGCGTGAACTGCTGAGCAAGTACGACTTCCCCGGCGACGACACCCCCATCGTCAAGGGCTCGGCCAAGCTGGCCCTGGAAGGCGACAAGGGCGAACTCGGCGAGCAGGCCATCATGGCCCTGGCCGACGCCCTGGACAGCTACATCCCCACGCCCGAGCGCGCCATCGACGGCACCTTCCTGATGCCCGTCGAAGACGTCTTCTCGATCTCCGGCCGCGGCACCGTCGTGACCGGCCGTGTCGAGCGTGGCGTCATCAAGGTCGGCGAGGAAATCGAGATCGTCGGCATCCGCGACACGCAGAAGACCACCTGCACCGGCGTGGAGATGTTCCGCAAGCTGCTCGACCAGGGCCAGGCCGGTGACAACGTCGGCATCCTGCTGCGCGGCACCAAGCGCGAGGACGTCGAGCGTGGCCAGGTGCTGTGCAAGCCCGGCAGCATCAAGCCGCACACGCACTTCACCGCCGAGGTGTACGTGCTGAGCAAGGACGAAGGCGGCCGCCACACGCCGTTCTTCAACAACTACCGTCCGCAGTTCTACTTCCGCACCACGGACGTGACCGGCGCGGTGGAGCTGCCCAAGGACAAGGAGATGGTGATGCCTGGCGACAACGTCAGCATCACGGTCAAGCTGATCGCCCCGATCGCGATGGAAGAAGGCCTGCGCTTCGCCATCCGTGAAGGCGGCCGCACCGTCGGCGCCGGCGTCGTGGCCAAGATCATCGAGTAAGAGGTTTGCCGCAGGGGTGTAGCTCAATTGGTAGAGCGCCGGTTTCCAAAACCGAAGGTCGGGGGTTCGATTCCCTCCGCCCCTGCCAAATGATTCCGGGCCCGTTGGGGGCCCTCCAGCCCGCCAGGCCCGCGCCTTGCGGGTTTTGCGCCTGATGCAAGGCATCGTCGGAACCCGCTCGCGCCGTCCCGCGCAGCCTTGCACGAGTCATCCAGCCCATGTCCACGCCCGCTCCCGTCGAAACCGTTTCCACCGCTGCTGACAAGGCCAAGCTGGCCGGGTCGGTCGTGCTGCTCGTGGGCGGCGTGGCGGCCTTTTATCTGCTGGCGCAGCAGCCGCTGTGGATGCGCGTCCTGGCGCTGCTGGCGCTGCTCATCGCGGCCGTGGTGGTGTTCTTCGTCTCCGAGCCGGGCAAGCAGCTGATCGGCTTCGGCCGCGATTCGGCGCGTGAGGTGCGCAAGGTCGTCTGGCCGACGCGCAACGAGGCGCTGCAGATGACGGCCTACGTGTTCGCCTTCGTCGTCGTGATGGCCCTGTTCCTGTGGCTGACGGACAAGACGCTGAGCTGGGTGCTGTACGACCTGATCCTGGGCTGGCGCAGCTGAAGGAAACCGCATGAACGACATCACCGACACCGCCGCCCCGGGTGCTGAGGCCCCGGCGCCTGCGCCCGCGCCGACCAACATGCGCTGGTATGTCGTGCACGCCTACTCTGGCATGGAGAAGGCGGTGGAGCGCAACATCCGCGAGCGCATCGAGCGTGCCGGCATGCAGAGCAAGTTCGGCCGCATCCTGGTGCCCACCGAGGAAGTCGTCGAGCTGAAGAATGGCAAGAAGTCGGTCACCGAGCGCCGCTTCTTCCCCGGCTACGTGCTGGTCGAGATGGAGATGGACGACGAGTCCTGGCACCTCGTCAAGCACACCAGCAAGGTCACCGGCTTTGTCGGCGGCGCGCGCAATCGCCCGGCCCCGATCTCCGAAGCCGAGGTGATGAAGATCGTCAACCAGATGCAGGAAGGCGTCGACAAGCCCAAGCCCAAGGTGGAATGGACGGTCGGCGAGCTTGTCCGCGTCAAGGAAGGCCCGTTCACCGACTTCAACGGCGCGGTCGAGGAAGTCAACTACGAGAAGTCCAAGGTCCGCGTGTCGGTCACGATCTTCGGTCGTGCCACGCCGGTGGAGCTGGATTTCGGTCAGGTCGAAAAGGTCTGAGTTTTCTGGTCAGACCGTCCCAGCCCCGGTCTGATCTTTACCCCAGGGCTGTACCCCGAGGAGCCGGCTGAACCCCGGCGCTAGCACTCGACAAGGAGCCACTCATGGCAAAGAAGATCGTCGGCTTCATCAAGCTGCAGATCCCGGCCGGCAAGGCCAACCCGTCGCCGCCGGTCGGCCCGGCGCTCGGCCAGCGCGGCCTGAACATCATGGAGTTCTGCAAGGCGTTCAACGCCCAGACGCAGAGCTACGAACCCGGCCTGAAGCTGCCGGTGGTGATCACCGCCTACGCCGACAAGTCGTTCACCTTCGTGCTCAAGTCGCCGCCGGCGACCGTGCTGCTGAAGAAGGCCGCGAAGATCGAGAAGGGCTCCGGCCGTCCGCACCTGGAGAAGGTGGGCAAGGTCACGCGCGAGCAGCTCGAGGAGATCGCCAAGACCAAGACCAAGGACCTCACCGCGGCCGACCTGGACCGCGCCGTGAAGACCATCGCCGGCTCGGCCCGTTCGATGGGCATCATCGTCGAAGGAGTCTGACCATGGCCAAGCTCACGAAGAAGCAGAAGGCCCTGCAGGGCAAGGTGGACAGCAACAAGCTGTACCCGATCGACAACGCGCTGGCCATCGTCAAGGAATGCGCCACCGCGAAGTTCGACGAGTCGATCGACGTCTCGGTGCAGCTCGGCATCGACGCGCGCAAGTCCGACCAGGTCGTGCGCGGCGCCGTCGTGATGCCCAACGGCACCGGCAAGACCAAGCGTGTGGCGGTGTTCGCCCAGGGCGCCAAGGCCGAGGAGGCCAAGGCCGCCGGCGCCGACATCGTCGGCATGGACGACCTGGCCGCCGAGGTCAAGGCCGGCAACATCAACTTCGACGTCGTGATCGCCTCGCCGGACACGATGCGCGTGGTCGGCACGCTGGGTCAGATCCTCGGCCCGCGCGGCCTGATGCCCAACCCCAAGGTCGGCACCGTGACGCCCGACGTGGCCACCGCGGTGAAGAACGCGAAGGCCGGCCAGGTGCAGTTCCGCGTCGACAAGGCCGGCATCATCCACGGCACGATCGGCCGCCGTTCGTTCGACGATGACAAGCTCGTCGGCAACCTGCGCGCCCTGATCGATGCGCTGAACAAGGCCAAGCCGGCCAGCAGCAAGGGCGTCTACCTGCGCAAGGTGGCCGTGTCCTCGACCATGGGCGTCGGTGTCCGCGTGGACATGGCGTCGCTGACGCAGGCTGCGGCCTGAGGCACTGAAGATTTGGTGGAGCGTGTCCGGTTCGCCGGGCACGGGCCATCGAAGACCGCTGGTGGGGAGCGCCTCTCCCCTTAATGGCCAGCGCAGATGGCGATCCGCCGTGAAGGAGCATCCGACAGGATGAGCTGGCAACGGAAGGTCGCTGCAACCCGTGTGCAAGGCGGGCCCGCCCGCCGAGCACGATTCGTGAGGAGCAGACCTTGAGTCTCAATCGCAACGAGAAGGCAGCCGTGGTGACGGAAGTGGCGGCGCAGGCCGCTGCTGCCCAGACCCTGGCGCTGGCCGAGTATCGTGGCCTCACCGTGGCCCACATGGACGCGCTGCGCAAGCAGGCGCGCGAGCAGGGCGTGTACCTTCATGTGCTGAAGAACACGCTGGCCCGCCGCGCCGTCGCTGGCACGCCGTTCGAGGTGGTCTCGGAAGCCATGGTCGGGCCGCTGATCTACGGCTTTTCTGAAGATGCCGTGGCGGCGGCGAAGGTCATCGCCGACTTTGCCAAGACCAACGACAAGCTGGTCGTCAAGGCAGGTGCCTATGCCGGCAAGGCGCTGGACGTGGAGGGCGTCAAGGCCCTGGCGTCCATCCCGAGCCGCGAGGTGCTGATCGCCCAGGTCGCCGGCCTGCTGAAGTCGCCCATCCAGCGGATGGCCGGCGTGCTGGCAGCGGTGGCCGAGCAGCGTGGTGGAGGCGAGGCGCCAGCCGAAGCCCCAGCCGCAGCCTGAGCCCCAGACGACATCCGTTCCCAATCATTCATCGATTTGTAGGTACATCAAATGGCATTCGACAAAGACGCTTTCCTGACCGCGATGGACAGCATGACCGTCATGGAACTCAATGACCTGGTCAAGGCCATCGAGGAGAAGTTCGGCGTGTCCGCCGCGGCCATGGCCGCCCCGGCCGCGGGTGGCGGTGGCGCCGCCCCGGCCGCAGAAGAGAAGACCGAGTTCAACGTGATGCTGCTGGAAGCCGGCGCCAACAAGGTGTCCGTCATCAAGGCCGTGCGCGAACTGACGGGCCTGGGCCTGAAGGAAGCCAAGGACATGGTCGACGGCGCGCCCAAGGCCGTGAAGGAAGGCATCGCCAAGGCCGACGCCGAAGCTGCCGTGAAGAAGCTGGTGGAAGCCGGCGCCAAGGCGGAAATGAAGTGATTTCGCGGGGGCCTCGTGCCCCCGGTCGAGACCACCGCGAAACCCGGCGTGCCGGGTTTCCCAGTGTTCTCTGATCCGACTGCAGGGAACGGGTTTGGTCGGACTCCGGTGCAACGCCGGGGTTGTCCGCCAGCGGCAGGTAGTGGCCTGCCACCAAGCTTTCAGACGCAAGGTCTGAGCAGCCAGTCGCCGACGAGGGTCCGTTCACGGCCAGAGCGGGCTCCGACACGGAGATTTCAATGGCGCAAGCTTCCACGTCCTACAGCTACACCGAGCGCAAGCGGATCCGCAAGAGCTTCGGCAAACGCCCGAGCGTGCTCGAGGTCCCCTACCTGCTGACCATGCAGCAGGACTCCTACGTCGCGTTCCTGCAGAAGGACGTGCCGCCGCAGCAGCGCAAGCCCGAGGGCCTGCAGGCGGCCTTCCTGTCCGCGTTCCCGATCGTGTCGCACAACGGGTTCGTGGAGATGAAGTTCATCGAGTTCAACATCGCCAAGCCGCCGTTCGACGTGCGCGAGTGCCAGCAGCGGGGCCTGACCTTCGCCGCGGCCGTGCGCGCCAAGCTGCAGATGATCATCTACGACCGCGAGAGCCATCCGCAGAAGGTCGTCAAGGAGATCAAGGAGCAGGAGGTCTACATGGGCGAGGTGCCCCTGATGACCGACTACGGCTCGTTCATCGTCAACGGCACCGAGCGCGTGATCGTCTCCCAGCTGCACCGCAGCCCGGGCGTGTTCTTCGAGCACGACAAGGGCAAGACGCACAGCTCGGGCAAGCTGCTGTTCAGCGCCCGCATCATCCCCTACCGCGGCTCCTGGCTGGACTTCGAGTTCGACCCGAAGGACGTGCTGTACTTCCGCGTCGACCGCCGCCGCAAGATGCCGGTGACGATCCTGCTCAAGGCCATCGGCCTGAACCCCGAGCAGATCCTGGCGCACTTCTTCAGCAACGACACGTTCAAGCTGATGGACTCGGGCGCCCAGATGGCCTTCGTGGCCGACCGCCTGAAGGGCGAGATCGCCCGCTTCGACCTCACCGACAAGGACGGCAACGTCGTCGTCGAGAAGGACAAGCGCATCACCGCCCGCCACGTGCGCCAGCTCGAGCAGAGCGGCACCGGCTACATCAGCGTGCCGGAGGACTTCCTGATCGGCCGCGTGGTGGCGCGCAACATGGTCGACCCGGACACCGGCGAGATCATCGCGAAGGCCAACGACGAGCTCACCGAGACCCTGCTGAAGAAGCTGCGCAGCGCCGGCATCCAGGACCTGCAGTGCATCTTCACCAACGAGCTCAACCAGGGCGCCTACATCAGCCAGACCCTGGCCGGTGACGAGACGGCGGACCAGCTGGCCGCCCGCGTGGCCATCTACCGCATGATGCGCCCCGGCGAGCCGCCGACCGAGGACGCGGTCGAGGCCCTGTTCAACCGCCTGTTCTACAGCGCCGACACCTACGACCTGAGCCGCGTCGGCCGCATGAAGTTCAACGCCCGCGTGGGCCGCGACACGCCCGAAGGCGCGATGACGCTGTCCAACGAGGACATCCTGGACGTCGTCAAGATCCTGGTCGACCTGCGCAACGGCAACGGCGAGGTGGACGACATCGACCACCTGGGCAACCGCCGCGTGCGCTGCGTGGGCGAACTGGCGGAGAACCAGTACCGCTCGGGCCTGGCGCGCATCGAGAAGGCCGTGAAGGAGCGTCTGGGCCAGGCCGAAACCGAGGCCCTGATGCCGCACGACCTGATCAACTCCAAGCCGATCAGTGCGGCACTGAAGGAGTTCTTCGGCGCGAGCCAGCTCAGCCAGTTCATGGACCAGACCAACCCGCTGTCGGAGATCACGCACAAGCGGCGTGTCTCGGCCCTGGGCCCGGGCGGTCTGACGCGCGAACGCGCCGGCTTCGAGGTGCGCGACGTGCACCCCACGCACTATGGCCGCGTGTGCCCGATCGAGACGCCGGAAGGCCCGAACATCGGCCTGATCAACTCGCTGGCGCTGTACGCGCGCCTGAACGAGTACGGCTTCCTGGAGACGCCGTACCGCCGGGTGGAGAACGGCCAGGTCACCGACCAGATCGACTACCTGTCGGCCATCGAGGAAGGCAAGTACGTCATCGCCCAGGCCAACGCGTCGCTGGACGCTGCCGGCCGCCTGACCGACGAGCTGGTCTCGGCGCGCGAGAAGGGCGAATCGGTGCTGCTGAGCCCGGAACGCGTGCAGTACATGGACGTGGCGCCGACGCAGATCGTGTCGGTGGCGGCGTCGCTGGTGCCGTTCCTGGAGCACGACGACGCGAACCGTGCGCTGATGGGCGCCAACATGCAGCGCCAGGCCGTGCCGACGCTGCGCCCCGAGAAGGCCCTGGTGGGCACGGGCGTCGAGCGCGTGGCTGCGGTCGACTCCGGCACCGTGGTCACCGCGCGCCGTGGCGGCATCGTCGACTACGTCGACACCAACCGCATCGTGATCCGCGTCAACGACGACGAGACGGTGGCCGGCGAAGTCGGCGTCGACATCTACAACCTGATCAAGTACCAGCGTTCCAACCAGAACACCAACATCCACCAGCGCGCCATCGTCAAGCGTGGCGACCACGTGGGCCGCGGTGACGTGGTGGCCGACGGCGCGTCGACGGACCTGGGCGAACTCGCCCTGGGCCAGAACATGCTCGTCGCGTTCATGCCCTGGAACGGCTACAACTTCGAGGACTCGATCCTCATCAGCGAGCGTGTCGTCGCCGAAGACCGCTACACCTCGATCCACATCGAGGAGCTGGTGGTCATGGCCCGCGACACCAAGCTGGGCTCCGAAGAGATCACGCGCGACATCCCGAACCTGAGCGAGCAGCAGCTGGCCCGCCTGGACGAGAGCGGCATCGTCTACATCGGCGCCGAGGTGAACCCTGGCGACGTGCTGGTCGGCAAGGTCACGCCCAAGGGCGAGACCACGCTGACGCCGGAAGAGAAGCTGCTGCGCGCGATCTTCGGCGAGAAGGCGTCCGACGTGAAGGACACCTCGCTGCGCGTGGACCAGGGCACCAGCGGCACCGTGATCGACGTGCAGGTCTTCACGCGTGAAGGCATCCAGCGCGACAAGCGTGCCCAGCAGATCATCGACGACGAGCTCAAGCGCTACCGCCTGGACCTCAACGACCAGCTGCGCATCGTCGAGGGCGACGCCTTCGCCCGTATCGAGAAGCTGCTGGTGGGCAAGGCCGCCAACGGCGGCCCGAACAAGATCGCCAAGGGCACGAAGATCGACGCCGCCTACCTGGCCTCGGTGGACAAGTACCACTGGTTCGACATCCGCCCGGCGGACGACGACGTGGCCAACCAGCTCGAGTCGATCAAGAACAGCCTGGACCAGACGCGCCACAGCTTCGACCTCGCCTTCGAGGAGAAGCGCAAGAAGCTGACGCAGGGCGATGAGCTGCCCGCCGGCGTGCTGAAGATGGTCAAGGTCTACCTGGCCGTCAAGCGCCGTCTGCAGCCTGGCGACAAGATGGCCGGCCGCCACGGCAACAAGGGCGTGGTGTCGAAGATCGTCGCCGTCGAGGACATGCCCTACATGGCCGACGGCACGCCTTGCGACATCGTGCTCAACCCGCTGGGCGTGCCCTCCCGGATGAACGTGGGCCAGGTGCTGGAAGTGCACCTGGGCTGGGCCGGCAAGGGCATCGGCCAGCGCATCGGCGACATGCTGCAGCAGCAGACCAAGGTGGCCGAACTGCGCAAGTTCTTCGACGAGCTCTACAACCAGAGCGGCGGCAAGACCGAGCAGATCGACGCGCTGAGCGACGCCGAGGTGCTGGAGATGGCCGAGAACCTGAAGAGCGGCGTGCCGTTCGCCACGCCGGTGTTCGACGGTGCGGCCGAGGAAGAGATCCGCGCGATGCTCAAGCTCGCCTACCCGGACGACATCGCCGCGCGCAAGGGCCTGACCGCCACGCGCACCCAGGCCACGCTGCACGACGGCCGCACCGGCGACGCCTTCGAGCGCCCTGTCACCGTGGGCTACATGCATGTGCTGAAGCTGCACCACCTGGTGGACGACAAGATGCACGCCCGTTCCACCGGCCCGTACAGCCTGGTCACCCAGCAGCCGCTGGGCGGCAAGGCGCAGTTCGGCGGCCAGCGTTTCGGCGAGATGGAGGTCTGGGCGCTCGAGGCCTACGGCGCCAGCTACATCCTGCAGGAGATGCTGACGGTGAAGTCCGACGACGTGAACGGCCGGACCAAGGTCTACGAGAACATCGTCAAGGGCGAGCACGCCATCGAAGCCGGCATGCCGGAATCGTTCAACGTGCTGGTGAAGGAAATCCGTTCGCTCGGCATCGACATCGAGCTCGAGCGCAACTAAGGAAGGGAAAAGGAAGACACCATGAAGGGACTACTCGACCTTTTCAAGCAGTTCACCCCCGATGAGCATTTCGATGCCATCAAGATCGGCCTGGCTTCCCCGGAGAAGATCCGCAGCTGGTCGTTCGGCGAGGTGAAGAAGCCCGAGACGATCAACTACCGCACCTTCAAGCCGGAGCGTGACGGCCTGTTCTGCGCCAAGATCTTCGGCCCGATCAAGGACTACGAGTGCCTGTGCGGCAAGTACAAGCGCCTGAAGCACCGTGGCGTGATCTGCGAGAAGTGCGGCGTGGAGGTCACGCAGACCAAGGTGCGCCGTGAGCGCATGGGTCACATCGACCTGGCCGCGCCCTGTGCGCACATCTGGTTCCTCAAGAGCCTGCCGTCGCGCCTGGGCCTGGTGCTCGACATGACGCTGCGCGACATCGAGCGCGTGCTGTACTTCGAGGCCTACGTCGTCGTCGACCCGGGCATGACCCCGCTGAAGAAGTTCAGCATCATGTCCGAGGACGACTACGAGGCCAAGCGCACCGAGTTCGGCGACGAGTTCGTGGCGATGATGGGCGCCGAAGGCATCAAGAAGCTGCTCGAGGAGATGGACCTCGACGCGGAGATCGACAAGATCCGGAACGACATGACCGGGTCGGAACTGAAGATCAAGAAGAACGCCAAGCGCCTGAAGGTCATGGAGGCCTTCAAGAAGAGCGGCATCAAGCCCAACTGGATGGTGATGGAGGTCCTGCCGGTGCTGCCGCCGGACCTGCGCCCGCTGGTGCCGCTGGACGGCGGCCGCTTCGCGACGTCCGACCTCAACGACCTGTACCGCCGCGTCATCAACCGCAACAACCGCCTGGCGCGCCTGCTGGAGCTGAAGGCGCCCGAGATCATCGTGCGCAACGAGAAGCGCATGCTGCAGGAGGCGGTGGACTCGCTGCTGGACAACGGCCGCCGCGGCAAGGCGATGACGGGCGCGAACAAGCGTGCGCTGAAGTCGCTGGCCGACATGATCAAGGGCAAGAGCGGCCGCTTCCGCCAGAACCTGCTGGGCAAGCGCGTCGACTACTCGGGCCGTTCGGTCATCGTGGTCGGCCCGACGCTCAAGCTGCACCAGTGCGGCCTGCCCAAGCTGATGGCCATCGAGCTGTTCAAGCCCTTCATCTTCAGCCGCCTGGAGGCGATGGGCATCGCCACCACGATCAAGGCGGCGAAGAAGGAAGTCGAGAGCGGCACGCCGGTGGTGTGGGACATCCTGGAAGAGGTGATCAAGGAGCACCCCGTCCTGCTGAATCGCGCGCCGACGCTGCACCGCCTGGGCATCCAGGCATTCGAGCCGGTGCTGATCGAAGGCAAGGCCATCCAGCTGCATCCGCTGGTCTGCGCCGCCTTCAACGCCGACTTCGACGGCGACCAGATGGCCGTGCACGTGCCGCTGAGCATCGAGGCGCAGATGGAGGCCCGCACGCTGATGCTGGCGTCCAACAACGTGCTGTTCCCGGCCAACGGCGAGCCGTCCATCGTGCCGTCGCAGGACGTGGTGCTGGGCCTGTACTACGCCACCCGCGAGCGCATCAACGGCAAGGGCGAAGGCATGATCTTCGCCGACCTGCCCGAGCTGCAGCGCGCACTGGACAACGGCGTGGTCGAGCTCACGGCCAAGATCAGCGTTCGCCTGACGGAGTACGTGCGCGACAAGGACACCGGCAGCCTGACACCGCAGACCAAGTTGGTCGAGACGACGGTGGGCCGCGCGCTGCTGTCGGAGATCCTGCCCAAGGGCCTGCCCTTCAGCAACATCAACAAGGCGCTGAAGAAGAAGGAGATCTCCAAGCTCATCAACGCGTCCTTCCGCAAGTGCGGCCTGAAGGACACGGTGGTGTTCGCCGATAAGCTGCTGCAGAGCGGCTTCCGGCTGGCCACGCGCGCCGGCATCTCGATCGCGATCGACGACATGCTGGTGCCGCAGCAGAAGCACGACCTGATCGAGCGCGCCGAGAAGGAAGTCAAGGAGATCGAGCAGCAGTACGTCTCGGGTCTCGTGACCGCCGGCGAGCGCTACAACAAGGTCGTGGACATCTGGGGCAAGACCGGTGACGAGGTCGGCAAGGTCATGATGGCCCAGCTGTCCAAGCAGAAGGTGCAGGACCGCCACGGCAAGGAAGTCGACCAGGAGTCGTTCAACTCCATCTACATGATGGCCGACTCCGGAGCGCGGGGTTCCGCGGCGCAGATCCGCCAGCTGGCGGGCATGCGGGGCCTGATGGCCAAGCCGGACGGCAGCATCATCGAGACGCCCATCACGGCGAACTTCCGTGAAGGCCTGAACGTGCTGCAGTACTTCATCTCCACCCACGGCGCCCGCAAGGGCCTGGCGGACACGGCGCTGAAGACCGCGAACTCCGGCTACCTGACGCGCCGCCTCGTCGACGTGACGCAGGACCTCGTCGTGACCGAGGACGACTGCGGCACCGAGAACGGCATGAACATGCGCGCGCTGGTCGAGGGCGGCGAGGTGATCGAGTCGCTGCGCGACCGCATCCTCGGCCGCGTGACCGCGATCGAGGTCGTGCACCCGGAGACGCAGGAAGTGCTGCTGGCTGCCGGCGAGATGCTCGACGAGGACGCGCTGGACGTGCTGGAGGCCGCGGGCGTGGACGAGGTCAAGGTGCGCACGCCGCTGAGCTGTGCCACCCGCTTCGGCCTGTGCGCCAAGTGCTACGGCCGTGACCTGGGCCGCGGCGGCCTGGTCAACACCGGTGAAGCCGTGGGCGTGATCGCCGCGCAGTCGATCGGCGAGCCGGGCACGCAGCTGACGATGCGGACCTTCCACATCGGTGGTGCGGCGTCGCGTGCGGCGGTGGCCAGCAGCGTGGAAGCCAAGAGCGACGGCATCATCGGCTTCAATGCCACGATGCGCTACGTCACCAACGGCAAGGGCGAGTTGGTGGTCATCTCGCGTTCCGGCGAGATCATCATCGCCGACCCGCACGGTCGCGAGCGCGAGCGCCACAAGCTGCCGTACGGCGCCACGCTGACGATCAAGCCCGACCAGACCGTCAAGGCCGGCACCGTGCTGGCCAACTGGGACCCGCTGACCCGCCCGATCATCACCGAGTTCGCCGGCAAGGCGGTGTTCGAGAACGTCGAGGAAGGTGTCACCGTCGCCAAGCAGGTCGACGAGGTCACCGGTCTGTCGACGCTGGTCGTCATCGACCCGAAGCGTCGCGGTGCGGCCAAGGTGGTGCGCCCGCAGGTCAAGCTGCTGGACGCTGCGGGCCAGGAGGTGAAGATCCCCGGCACCGACCACAGCGTGACCATCGGCTTCCCGATCGGTGCGCTGATCCAGGTGCGCGACGGCCAGGACCTGGCCCCGGGCGAGGTGCTGGCGCGTATCCCGATGGAAGGCCAGAAGACGCGCGACATCACCGGCGGTCTGCCGCGGGTGGCCGAGCTGTTCGAGGCCCGTTCGCCCAAGGACAAGGGCACGCTGGCCGAGATCACCGGCACGATCAGCTTCGGCAAGGAGACCAAGGGCAAGGTGCGTCTGCAGATCACCGATCCCGAGGGCCACGTCTACGAGGAGCTGGTGCCCAAGGAGAAGAACATCCTGGTGCACGAAGGCCAGGTGGTGAACCGCGGCGAGCTGATCGTCGACGGCGCGGCGGACCCGCAGGACATCCTGCGCCTGCTGGGCATCGAGGAGCTGGCGCGCTACATCGTCGACGAGGTGCAGGACGTCTACCGCCTGCAGGGCGTGAAGATCAACGACAAGCACATCGAGGTGATCGTCCGCCAGATGCTGCGTCGCGTGCAGATCGTCGACCCGGGTGACACCGGCTACATCGGCGGCGAGCAGGTCGAGCGCTCCGAGCTGCTGGACACCAACGACCGCATGCGCGCCGAAGGCAAGATGATCGCCACGCATGCCGACGTGCTGCTGGGCATCACCAAGGCCAGCCTGTCGACCGACTCGTTCATCTCCGCGGCCTCCTTCCAGGAGACCACCCGCGTGCTGACCGAGGCGGCGATCATGGGCAAGCGCGACGAACTCCGCGGCCTGAAGGAGAACGTCATCGTCGGCCGTCTGATCCCTGCCGGCACCGGCATGGCCTTCCACCAGGCCCGCAAGGCCAAGGAGGAGATGGACGAGACCGAGCGTCGCGCCATCGCGCTGCAGGAGGCCGAGGAACTCGCGGCCGCGCAGCTGGCCGGTGTCGACGCCGCGGCCGAAGGCGCGGAGCCGGCGGGCGAGTAAGCCACCGTGGAACCCCGGCCGCCGGCCGGGATCCAGCGAAGGCGGGCGCCGCGAGGTGGCCCGCCTTTTTTCATGGGCGGCGGTTGAGCTGCAACGAGGGACGATGTCGGCAGATGCATTGCGGCTGGGGCCGCTGGTGTTCTCGTGGTCGGTGCTGCTGGCCTTGGCCACGACGTGGTTCGGCCTGTGGGTGGCCGGGCGGCTGGCCCGGCGCGCGGGCCTGGACCTGGGCCGCACACCGGAAACGGCCGCTCTGGTCGGCTTCGTGGCCGCACGGCTGGGTTTCGTCTGGCAGTTCGCCGGCGCCTACCTGGCGCAGCCCTGGACGCTGCTGGACCTGCGCGACGGTGGCTGGGAGCCGGTGGTCGGCTTCGCTGCGGCCTGGCTGTATGGGCTGAGCCGCATGACGCGGCAACCGGCCACCCGGCGCCCGCTGCGTTGGGGCCTGGTGGCCGCCACCGCGGTGTGGCTGTGCGGCACGCTGGCCCTGGTGCTGGCGCGCGGCGAGGGCCAGCGCATGCCGGCGCTGGCGCTGCAGGCGCTGGACAACGGGGCGCAGGTCGAACTCACCGGCTTCGTCGGCCGACCCACGGTGGTCAACCTCTGGGCCACGTGGTGCCCGCCCTGCGTGCGCGAGATGCCGGTGCTGCAGGCGGCGCAGCAGCAGCATCCCGACGTGCATGTGGTCTTCGTCAACCAGGGCGAGTCGGCGGAGAAGGTGCAGGCCTGGCTGGCCGGGCGCGGCCTGGCGTTGCAGAACGTGCTGCTCGACCGCCGCGGCCAGAGCACGGCCGCCCTGGATGCCGCCGGCTTGCCGACCACGCTGTTCTACGATGCCCAGGGCCGGCTGGTGGCACGGCGCATCGGTGAACTGTCCTCGGCCACGCTGGCCGAGCAGCTGGCGCGGATCAGGCCATGAATCACGCCGTATGCGCGGCCCCGGTGCTTCGGGCCATCCATGCGGCCGACCATGCGGCCGGCGAGCAGACCTGCACGGCGCGCGCGCGAGCGGCCCGCGCCAGCTTCAACAAGGCTTTGTCGCGAGTGAGCAGCCACTCTGTTCGATCTGCCCAGGCCAGGTCGATGAAGATCTGGTCGGCGGCGTCGCGACAGCGCGGCGCGTCGGTCGCCGCCGGCGCGGGCACGACCACCATGCACTGGTCGGCGAACGCCAGGATCGCTGCCGCGCGCTCGGGCGGCGCCCAGCGGCCCATGCGGGGGCGCTGCAGCACACCGGCGAGTTCGTCGCGCATCCGCGCCGTGCCGATCCAGCGCACCTGGTGCGCTCGCACGGCCCGCGCCAGCGCGGCAGCGCCGGAGTCGTCGAAGAGCAGCATGTCCAGCACGGTGTTGGTGTCCAGCACCGCGCTGGGTGGTGTGCTGCGAGGGGTGTCTTGCCCGTTCATCGCGGGCGGAATATACTAGAAGGCTTTTCGGCGAACTGCGCCGAGCTTTGCCATGGCCGCGCACCAGAAGCGCGCCAGACCAGCGAAGCTCCGGAGGGCGGGTTCCCGGGATTCCAAGAAGCTGACTTCAAACGGGAACAAGTCAACATGCCCACCATCAACCAGCTCGTGCGCCACGGCCGTCAGGTCGAGGTCACGAAGTCCAAGTCGCCGGCGATGCAGAACTGTCCGCAACGTCGCGGCGTCTGCACCCGCGTCTACACCACGACGCCCAAGAAGCCGAACTCCGCGCTGCGGAAGGTCGCCAAGGTGCGCCTGACCAACGGTTTCGAGGTCATCTCGTACATCGGTGGTGAGGGTCACAACCTGCAGGAGCACAGCGTGGTGCTGGTGCGCGGCGGCCGGGTCAAGGACCTGCCGGGCGTGCGCTACCACATCGTGCGTGGCTCGCTCGACCTGCAGGGCGTCAAGGACCGCAAGCAGTCGCGTTCCAAGTACGGCGCGAAGCGTCCTAAGAAGGCGTAAACCACGCCATGTCGCGGCCTGGCCCGGGGGATCTCGGCGGGCTGCAGTAAGTGAAGGGTCCGGATGGCCCTTCGAGGTGCCGCGAAGGTGGCGCCAACTGAATCGAAAAAAGGAAGACTCCCATGCCACGTCGTCGCGAAGTACCGAAGCGCGAGATCCTGCCGGACCCGAAGTTCGGCTCCGTCGATCTGTCCAAGTTCATGAACGTCATCATGGAATCGGGCAAGAAGGCCGTCGCCGAGCGCATCATCTACGGTGCGCTGGAGCAGGTCGAGAACAAGACCGGCAAGGATCCGCTCGAGATCTTCATGATCGCGCTGAACAACATCAAGCCGATGGTCGAGGTGAAGTCCCGCCGCGTCGGGGGTGCGAACTACCAGGTTCCCGTGGAAGTTCGCCCCATCCGCCGGCAGGCCCTGGCCATGCGCTGGCTGAAGGAATCGGCCCGCAAGCGGGGGGAGAAGTCGATGGCCGCACGCCTGGCCAACGAACTGCTGGAGGCAAGCGAAGGCCGCGGCGGCGCGATGAAGAAGCGCGACGAAGTGCACCGCATGGCCGAAGCGAACAAGGCGTTCTCGCACTTCCGCTTCTAAACCCTGGCTTCCGGCCGCCTCTACGGGTTCCTACCAACCCGGGGGCGGCCCCTGTATTTGGAGATTCATCATGGCCCGCAAGACCCCCATCGAGCGCTACCGCAACATCGGCATCAGCGCACACATCGATGCCGGCAAGACCACGACCACCGAGCGCATCCTGTACTACACGGGTGTGAACCACAAGATCGGCGAGGTGCACGACGGCGCGGCCACGATGGACTGGATGGAGCAGGAGCAGGAGCGCGGCATCACGATCACGTCGGCCGCCACCACCTGCTTCTGGAAGGGCATGGACATGTCCTACCCCGAGCACCGCTTCAACATCATCGACACCCCGGGGCACGTGGACTTCACCATCGAGGTGGAGCGTTCGATGCGCGTGCTCGACGGCGCCTGCATGGTGTACTGCGCCGTGGGTGGCGTGCAGCCGCAGTCGGAGACCGTCTGGCGCCAGGCCAACAAGTACAAGGTGCCGCGCCTGGCCTTCGTCAACAAGATGGACCGCACCGGCGCCAACTTCTTCAAGGTCTACGACCAGATGAAGACGCGCCTGAAGGCCAACCCGGTGCCCATCGTGGTGCCGATCGGCGCCGAGGAGAGCTTCAAGGGCGTGGTCGACCTGCTGAAGATGAAGGCCATCATCTGGGACGAGGCCTCGCAGGGCATGAAGTTCGACTACGTCGACATCCCCGCCGAACTGCAGGCCGACTGCGAGAAGTGGCGTGAAGGCATGGTCGAGGCCGCCGCCGAGGCCAGCGAAGAGCTGATGAACAAGTACCTCGAGTCGGGCGAACTGTCCGAGGACGAGATCAAGCTCGGCCTGCGCACGCGCACCATCGCCACCGAGATCCAGCCGATGCTGTGCGGCACCGCCTTCAAGAACAAGGGCGTGCAGCGCATGCTCGACGCGGTGATCGATTTCCTGCCCTCGCCGATCGACATCCCGCCGGTCACCGGCACCGACGAGGACGACCAGGAAGTCTCGCGCAAGGCCGACGACGGCGAGAAGTTCTCGGCCCTGGCGTTCAAGCTGATGACCGACCCCTACGTCGGCCAGTTGACCTTCGTGCGCGTGTACTCCGGCGTGCTGGCCTCCGGCTCGACCGTGTTCAACCCGATCCGCGGCAAGAAGGAGCGCATCGGCCGGATCCTGCAGATGCACGCCAACCAGCGCGAGGAGATCAAGGAGATCCTGGCCGGTGACATTGCGGCCTGCGTGGGCCTGAAGGAAGTCACCACCGGCGAGACGCTGTGCGACCCGGATGCCGTGATCACGCTCGAGAAGATGATCTTCCCCGAGCCGGTGATCTCGCAGGCCGTGGAGCCCAAGACCAAGGCCGACCAGGAGAAGATGGGCCTGGCGCTGGGCCGCCTGGCCGCGGAAGACCCGTCGTTCCGCGTGCGCACCGACGAGGAGTCGGGCCAGACCATCATCTCCGGCATGGGCGAACTGCACCTGGAGATCATCGTCGACCGCATGAAGCGCGAGTTCGGCGTCGAGGCCAACGTGGGCAAGCCGCAGGTGGCCTACCGCGAGACCATCCGTCAGGCGGTGGAGAACGTCGAAGGCAAGTTCGTGCGCCAGTCGGGCGGCAAGGGCCAGTACGGCCACGTCGTGCTGAAGATCGAGCCCAACGAAGCCGGCAAGGGCTTCGAGTTCGTCGACGCCATCAAGGGCGGCGTGGTGCCGCGCGAGTTCATCCCGGCGGTCGAGAAGGGCCTGATCGACACCCTGCCCAACGGCGTGCTGGCGGGCTTCCCGGTGGTCGACGTCAAGGTCACGCTGACCTTCGGCTCGTACCACGAGGTGGACTCGAACGAGAACGCGTTCAAGATGGCGGCGTCGATCGGCTTCAAGGACGGCTGCCGCAAGGCCAGCCCGGTGATCCTGGAGCCGATGATGGCTGTGGAAGTCGAGACGCCTGAAGACTATGCCGGCTCGGTGATGGGCGACCTGTCGTCCCGCCGCGGCATGGTGCAGGGCATGGACGACATCCCTGGCGGCGGCAAGATCATCAAGGCCGAGGTGCCGCTGTCGGAGATGTTCGGCTACTCCACCACGCTGCGCTCGGCCACCCAGGGCCGCGCCACGTACACGATGGAGTTCAAGCACTACGCCGAGGCGCCGCGCAACGTCGCCGACGCCATCATCACGGCGCGCGCCAAGTAAGCAACACGCATCGGTCTTCCGGTGTCTGGACCGCCTGCTGCCGGTGGCAGGCGGACCCCCGGCGCCGGGAGACCTTAAACCGATCCACCGGCAACGCTCTTTGACGAGGCAACAGAAATGGCAAAAGGCAAGTTTGAACGCACCAAGCCGCACGTGAACGTGGGCACGATTGGTCACGTGGACCATGGCAAGACGACGCTGACGGCGGCGATCACGACGATCCTGTCGGCGAAGTTCGGTGGCGAGGCCAAGGGCTACGACCAGATCGATGCGGCGCCGGAGGAGAAGGCGCGCGGCATCACGATCAACACCGCGCACGTCGAGTACGAGACCGCCAACCGCCACTACGCGCACGTCGACTGCCCCGGGCACGCCGACTACGTGAAGAACATGATCACCGGTGCCGCCCAGATGGACGGCGCGATCCTGGTGTGCTCGGCCGCCGACGGCCCGATGCCCCAGACCCGCGAGCACATCCTGCTGGCCCGTCAGGTCGGCGTGCCGTACATCATCGTCTTCCTCAACAAGTGCGACATGGTCGACGACGCCGAGCTCCTGGAGCTGGTGGAGATGGAAGTCCGTGAGCTGCTGAGCAAGTACGACTTCCCCGGCGACGACACCCCCATCGTCAAGGGCTCGGCCAAGCTGGCCCTGGAGGGCGACAAGGGCGAACTCGGCGAGCAGGCCATCATGGCCCTGGCCGACGCGCTGGACAGCTACATCCCCACGCCCGAGCGCGCCATCGACGGCACCTTCCTGATGCCCGTGGAAGACGTCTTCTCGATCTCCGGCCGCGGCACCGTCGTGACCGGCCGTGTCGAGCGTGGCGTCATCAAGGTCGGCGAGGAAATCGAGATCGTCGGCATCCGCGACACGCAGAAGACCACCTGCACCGGCGTGGAGATGTTCCGCAAGCTGCTCGACCAGGGCCAGGCCGGTGACAACGTCGGCATCCTGCTGCGCGGCACCAAGCGCGAGGACGTCGAGCGTGGCCAGGTGCTGTGCAAGCCCGGCAGCATCAAGCCGCACACCCACTTCACTGCCGAGGTGTACGTGCTGAGCAAGGACGAAGGCGGCCGCCACACGCCGTTCTTCAACAACTACCGCCCGCAGTTCTACTTCCGCACCACGGACGTGACCGGCGCGGTGGAGCTGCCCAAGGACAAGGAGATGGTGATGCCTGGCGACAACGTCAGCATCACGGTCAAGCTGATCGCCCCGATCGCGATGGAAGAAGGCCTGCGCTTCGCCATCCGTGAAGGCGGCCGCACCGTCGGCGCCGGCGTCGTGGCATCGATCATCGCTTGAGGGCCGGATCATGTCCAAGCAGAAGATCCGCATCCGCCTGAAGGCGTTCGACTACAAGCTGATCGACCAGTCGGCACTCGAGATCGTCGAGACCGCCAAGCGCACCGGCGCCA
This sequence comes from Rubrivivax albus, assembly GCF_004016515.1. Lineage (GTDB taxonomy): Bacteria > Pseudomonadota > Gammaproteobacteria > Burkholderiales > Burkholderiaceae_C > Rubrivivax > Rubrivivax albus. Next base: position 83,743 of record NZ_SACT01000003.1, on the reverse strand, counting down.
TCGTGCGTGGCCCGGTGCCGCTGCCCACGCGCATGCAGCGGTTCGACATCCTGCGTTCGCCGCACGTCAACAAGACCAGCCGCGACCAGTTCGAGATCCGCACCCACCAGCGCCTGATGGACATCGTCGACCCGACCGACAAGACCGTCGACGCGCTGATGAAGCTGGACCTGCCGGCAGGCGTGGACGTCGAGATCAAGTTGCAGTAAACTGGCGGGCTTGCCGCAAGGCAGGAACGCTTGCGCGGCTCGCAGCCCGAACGGGTTGCGAGCCGCGCGGCAAAAAAGTCAGCTCCGGCAATCGTTCCGGAGTCGTGTAAACCCAGCCCCGCGGATCGGCTCCGCCGGGGACGGAGAAGAACCATGAGTCTGAGCAATCGTCTCGGATTGCTGGGCCGCAAGGTGGGCATGATGCGCCTGTTCACCGACGATGGCGATGCCATCCCGGTGACCGTGCTGGATGTGTCCAACAACCGCGTCGCCCAGGTCAAGACCGAAGCCACCGATGGCTACAGCGCCCTGCAGGTCGCCTACGGCACCCGCAAGGCCTCGCGGCTGACCAAGCCCGAGTCGGGCCACCTGGCCAAGGCCGGTGTCGAGCCTGCGGAGATGCTGAAGGAATTCCGCGTCGACGCCGAGACGGCCGCCAAGTACGCGCCCGGCGCCGCCATCCCCGCCACCCTGTTCGCCGCCGGCGAGAAGGTCGACGTGCAGGGCACCTCGATCGGCAAGGGCTTCACCGGCACCATCAAGCGCCACAACTTCGGCTCGCAGCGCGCGTCGCACGGCAACAGCCGTTCGCACAACGTGCCGGGCTCGATCTCGATGGCGCAGGACCCGGGCCGCGTGTTCCCGGGCAAGAAGATGTCCGGCCACATGGGCGACGAGACCGTCACCACCCAGAACCTCGACATCGTCCGTGTGGACGAGGCGCGTTCGCTGCTGCTGGTGCGCGGCGCCGTGCCGGGGGCGAAGAACGGCCACGTGGTCGTGCGCCCGGCCGTCAAGGTCAAGGCCAAGAAGGGAGCCCAGTGATGCAACTCGAGCTCCTGAACGAACAAGGCCAGGCTTCGGCCAAGGTCGACGCACCGGACACCGTGTTCGCGCGCGACTACAACGAGGCGCTGGTCCATCAGATCGTCGTCGCCTACCAGGCGAATGCCCGCCAGGGCACGCGCGCCCAGCTGACGCGCGCCGAGGTCAAGCACTCGACGAAGAAGCCGTTCCGCCAGAAGGGCACCGGCCGCGCGCGCGCCGGCATGACCTCGTCGCCGCTGTGGCGTGGGGGTGGTCGCACCTTCCCGAACCTGCCGGACGAGAACTTCTCGCACAAGGTCAACAAGAAGATGTACCGCGCCGGGATGGCGTCCATCCTGTCGCAGCTGGCTCGCGACGGCCGCCTGGCCGTGGTCGAGTCGATCGCCATCGAGGCGCCGAAGACCAAGCTGCTGGCCGCCAAGTTCAAGGCCATGGGCCTGGGCACGGACAACGGCAACTCGGTGCTCGTGATCGCCGACCAGGTCGACGAGAACCTGGCGCTGGCCTCGCGCAACCTGGCCAACGTGCTGGTCATCGAGCCGCGTTACGCCGATCCGCTGTCGCTGGTCTTCTACAAGAAGGTGCTGGTGACCAAGGGTGCGATCGAGCAGCTCAAGGAGATGTTCGCATGAGCGCGACGCAGAAATTCGACGAAGGCTACCTGGCCACCGTGCTCGTCGCCCCGATCATCTCGGAGAAGGCCACGCGCGTCGGTGAGAAGAACAACCAGGTGATGTTCAAGGTCCTGCGCAGCGCGACCAAGCCGCAGATCAAGGCGGCCGTCGAGCTGATGTTCAAGGTCGAGGTGGCTTCGGTCCAGACCGCGAACCAGAAGGGCAAGGTCAAGCGCTTCGGTGGCCGTGTCGGCCGTCGCGACCACGTCAAGAAGGCGTTCGTCGCGCTGAAGCCGGGCCAGGAGCTCAACTTCTCCGGGGAGGCCGCGTAATGGCTGTCATCAAGGTCAAGCCCACGTCGCCCGGCCGCCGTGCCGTGGTGAAGGTGGTGCACAAGCATCTGCACAAGGGTGCGCCGGAAGCCTCGCTGCTGGAGCCGCAGAAGCAGAAGTCGGGCCGCAACAACAACGGCCACATCACGATGCGTCACAAGGGTGGTGGCCACAAGCACCACTACCGCGTCGTCGACTTCAGGCGCAACAAGGACGGCATCCCGGCCAAGGTCGAGCGCATCGAGTACGATCCCAACCGCACCGCCCACATCGCGCTGCTGTGCTACGCCGACGGCGAGCGCCGCTACATCATCGCGCCGCGCGGCGTCGAGGTGGGTGCGACGCTGCTGTCGGGTTCCGAAGCGCCGATCAAGGCCGGCAACACGCTGCCGATCCGCAACATCCCCGTGGGCTCGACGATCCACTGCGTGGAGATGCTGCCGGGCAAGGGTGCGCAGATCGCGCGTTCGGCCGGCACGTCGGTCACGCTGATGGCGCGCGAGAGCGTCTACGCGCAGGTCCGCCTGCGTTCGGGCGAGGTGCGCAAGATCCACATCGACTGCCGCGCCACCATCGGCGAGGTTTCCAACGAGGAGCACAACCTGCGCCAGTACGGCAAGGCCGGTGCGATCCGCTGGAAGGGCATCCGCCCGACCGTCCGCGGCGTGGCGATGAACCCGGTGGATCACCCGCACGGTGGTGGTGAAGGCCGCACCGGCGAGGGCATGCCGCAGGTCTCGCCGTGGAACACCCTGACCAAGGGCTTCCGCACGCGGAGCAACAAGCGCACGCAGACCATGATCGTCTCGCGTCGCAAGAGCAGGAAGTGAGGCCGTAGACCATGACGCGTTCTCTCAAGAAGGGTCCGTTCGTGGACCACCACCTGATGGCCAAGGTCGAGAAGGCCGCCGCCACCAAGGACAAGAAGCCGATCAAGACCTGGTCGCGCCGCAGCACGATCCTGCCCGATTTCATCGGCCTGACCGTGGCCGTGCACAACGGCAAGCAGCACGTGCCGGTGTACGTGACCGACCAGATGGTCGGCCACAAGCTCGGCGAGTTCGCCCTGACCCGCACGTTCAAGGGTCACCCGGCGGACAAGAAGGCCAAGCGCTAAGGAGCCCCCCATGGAAACCAAAGCAAGTGTCCGTGGTGTGCGCCTGTCGGTCGACAAGGGCCGGCTGGTGGCCGACCTCGTCCGTGGCAAGAAGGTCGATCAGGCGATCCAGATCCTGACCTTCACGCCCAAGAAGGCCGCCCACATCGTCAAGAAGGTCGTCGAGTCCGCGGTGGCCAATGCCGAGCACAACGACGGTGCCGACATCGACGAGCTGAAGATCAAGAGCATCTACGTCGAGCAAGGCACGACGCTGAAGCGCTTCGCCGCACGCGCCAAGGGCCGCGGCAACCGCATCAGCAAGCCCACCTGCCACATCTACGTGACCGTGGGCAACTGAGGAAGAGCATGGGACAGAAAATCCATCCGACCGGCTTCCGACTCTCGGTCACGCGCGCCTGGTCGTCGCGCTGGTTCGCGAGCAACCGCAACTTCGCCGGCATGCTGGCCGAAGACCTGCAGGTCCGCGACTTCCTGAAGGCCAAGCTGAAGAATGCCGCGGTCTCGCGCATCCTGATCGAGCGTCCGGCCAAGAACGCCCGCATCACCATCTACTCGGCGCGCCCGGGCGTGGTGATCGGCAAGAAGGGCGAGGACATCGAGAACCTGAAGGCCGAACTGGGCCGTCGCCTGGGCGTGCCCGTGGCGGTGAACATCGAGGAGGTGCGCAAGCCCGAGGTTGATGCCCAGCTGATCGCCGACTCGATCACCCAGCAGCTCGAGAAGCGCATCATGTTCCGCCGCGCGATGAAGCGCGCGATGCAGAACGCGATGCGCCTGGGCGCCCAGGGCATCAAGATCATGTCGTCGGGCCGCCTGAACGGCATCGAAATCGCGCGCTGCGAGTGGTACCGCGAAGGCCGCGTGCCGCTGCACACCCTCAAGGCCGACATCGACTACGGCTTCAGCGAGGCCAAGACCACCTACGGCGTCATCGGCGTCAAGGTCTGGGTCTACCGCGGTGACCGTCTGGCCAATGGCGAGGCCCCCACGCTGCCGAAGACCGAAGGTGAAGGCGACGACCGCCGCAACCGCCGTGGCCCGCGTGGCGACCGTCCGGGCGCCGGCCGTGGCCGCCCCGGCGACCGTGGTGGCGAACGTGCTGCGGCGCCCGCTGGCGACGCGCCGCGCACCCCGGCCGTCAAGCGCGTCCGCCGCGCCGCCCCGGGCGGTGCCGCGGGTGGCACGCAAGGAGAATAAGCAATGCTGCAACCCAATCGCCGCAAGTTCCGCAAGGAACACAAGGGCCGCAACACCGGCATCGCGACGCGTGGCGCCGCGGTGTCCTTCGGTGACTTCGGCCTGAAGGCCACCGAGCGCGGCCGCATCACGGCGCGCCAGATCGAAGCGGCGCGTCGTGCGATCAGCCGCCACATCAAGCGCGGTGGCCGCATCTTCATCCGCATCTTCCCAGACAAGCCGATCAGCCAGAAGCCGGCCGAGGTCCGCATGGGCAACGGCAAGGGCAACCCGGAATACTGGGTGGCCGAGATCCAGCCGGGCAAGGTGCTCTACGAGATCAACGGCGTGCCCGAGCAGCTGGCTCGCGAGGCGTTCACCCTCGCCGCCGCCAAGCTGCCGCTGCGCTGCACGTTCGTGGCCCGCCAGGTCGGCGCCTGAACAGGAGTGACCCCATGAAAGCCTCCGAACTGCGCGCCAAGGACATCCCGGCGCTCGAGAAGGAAATCACCGATCTGCTGAAGGCCCATTTCGGGCTTCGCATGCAGAAGGCCACGCAGCAGCTGGGCAACACGGCCCAGCTCGGCAACGTCAAGCGCGACATCGCGCGTGCGAAGACGATCCTGGCCCAGAAGAAGAAGGAAGCCGCGCAATGAGCGAAGTCCAGACTGCTGTCGCCCCGGTGAAGAACACCCGCACGCTGATCGGCCGTGTCGTCAGCGACAAGCGCGCCAAGACCGTGACCGTGCTCGTCGAGCGCCGTGCCGCGCACGAGCTCTACGGCAAGATCGTGGCCCGCTCGCGCAAGTACCACGCCCACGACGAGAAGGGCGAGTACAAGATGGGTGACCTGGTCGAGATCGCCGAAGGGCGCCCGATCAGCAAGACCAAGTCCTGGGTCGTGACCCGCCTGGTCGAGAAGGCCCGCCTGGTCTAAAGCCCCGGGCTCGGCATGCCACGGCCGGCGGCTGGTCAATCCAGCACCGGCCGTTTGTCATTCGTTCGGCCAACGATGCCAACCACCACGGAAGAGGAGCACCGCATGATCCAGGTCGGAGACAAGCTGCCCGCGGGCACGCTGCAGGAATTCATCGAGGTCGAGGGCGAGGGCTGCTCCATCGGCCCCAACGCGTTCGACATCCAGACGGCGACGGCGGGCAAGACGGTGGCCATCTTCGGCCTGCCCGGTGCCTACACCCCCACCTGCTCGGCCAAGCACGTGCCGGGTTACGTGGCCAAGGCCGATGAACTCAAGGCCGCGGGTGTCGACGAGATCTGGTGTGTGTCCGTCAACGACGCCTTCGTGATGGGCGCCTGGGGCCGCGACCAGGGCACCGCGGGCAAGGTGCGCATGATGGCGGACGGCAGCGCTGACTTCGCCAAGGCCACCGGGCTGACGCTGGACCTGACCGCGCGCGGCATGGGCCTGCGCAGCAACCGCTTCTCGATGCTCGTCCAGGACGGCGTCGTGAAGACGCTCAACGTCGAGGGCCCGGGCAAGTTCGAGGTCAGCGACGCCGACACCATGCTGGCGCAGGCGCGCGCGGCCTGACCTTCTTTGGGTCCGGGGCGCTTGACGCGCCTCGGGCTTTCCCTGCATAATGCAAGGCTTCGCCGAAAAGGCGTGTGCTCATTCGGGCGCCGCCGATTCGGATCTGCTCCAAACCCGGAGCCCAAGACTGCCTCCTTGCCTGCTGGTTCAGAGACCGGCCACGAGGATGCAAGTTGGGGACGACAAATGATCCAAATGCAATCTCGGCTCGATGTGGCCGACAACACGGGCGCGAAGTCCGTCATGTGCATCAAGGTGCTCGGCGGCTCCAAGCGGCGCTATGCGGGCATCGGCGATGTGATCAAGGTCTCCATCAAGGAGGCTGCGCCGCGCGGTCGCGTGAAGAAGGGCGAGGTCTACAACGCCGTCGTCGTTCGCACCGCCAAGGGTGTGCGTCGCCAGGATGGCTCGCTGGTCAAGTTCGATGGCAATGCCGCCGTCCTGCTGAACAACAAGCTGGAGCCGATCGGCACCCGCATCTTCGGCCCGGTGACGCGCGAACTGCGTTCCGAGCGTTTCATGAAGATCGTCTCGCTGGCTCCGGAGGTGCTCTGAGATGAACAAGCTCAAGAAGGGTGACCAGGTCGTCGTCCTGGCTGGCCGTGACAAGGGCAAGCGCGGCACCGTCGCGCAGCGCGTCGACGCCGACCACATCGTGGTCGATGGCGTGAACATCGTGAAGAAGCACGTCAAGCCGAACCCGATGAAGGGCACGACCGGCGGCGTGGTCGACAAGACGATGCCGATCCACCAGTCCAACGTGGCCATCTTCAACCCGGCGACCGGCAAGGCCGATCGCGTGGGCATCAAGCTGCTGGACGACGGCAAGAAGGTCCGCGTCTACAAGTCCAGCGGCGAAGAGATCAAGGCCTGAGGCAGACCAGCATGGCTCAACAGCAACCCGCCCGCACCGCGCGCCTGCAGCAGCAGTACCGCGACAAGATCGTCCCGGAACTGATGGCCAAGTTCGGCTACAAGTCCGTGATGCAGGTTCCGCGCCTGGAGAAGATCACGCTGAACATGGGCGTCAGCGAGGCCGTGGCCGACAAGAAGGTCATGGAGCACGCCGTCGGCGACCTGACCAAGATCGCCGGCCAGAAGCCCGTGGTCACCAAGTCGAAGAAGGCCATCGCCGGCTTCAAGATCCGCGAGAACGTGCCCATCGGCTGCATGGTCACGCTGCGTGGCGTGCGCATGTTCGAGTTCCTGGATCGCTTCGTGACCGTGGCGCTGCCCCGTGTGCGCGACTTCCGCGGCATCTCCGGCCGCGCCTTCGATGGCCGTGGCAACTACAACATCGGCGTCAAGGAACAGATCATCTTCCCCGAGATCGACTACGACAAGATCGATGCGATCCGCGGGATGAACATCAGCATCACGACCAGCGCGAAGACCGACGAGGAGGCCAAGGCGCTCCTGGCCGCGTTCCGCTTCCCGTTCAAGAACTGAGGACAACCCATGGCGAAGAAGTCCATCAAGCAGCGCGAAGACAAGCGCGAGAAGCTGGTTGCCCAGTATGCGAAGAAGTACGCCGCGCTGAAGGCCGTCATCGACGACGCGCAGAAGTCCGACGAGGAGCGCTACCTGGCGCGCCTGGACCTGCAGAAGCTGCCGCGCAACGCCAACCCCACCCGCCTGCGCAACCGCTGCGCGCTGACCGGCCGCGGCCGCGGCACGTTCCGCATGTTCGGCCTGGCGCGCAACAAGATCCGCGAGCTCGCCTTCAAGGGCGACATCCCGGGCGTGGTCAAGGCCAGCTGGTGACATCGGCGCGAGCTGCACAGGAGATTTTTCATGAGCATGAGTGATCCCATCGCCGACATGCTGACCCGCATCCGCAACGCGCAGAGCGTTGAGAAGGCCGTGGTCACGATGCCGTCGTCGAAGCTCAAGGTCGCGATCGCGCAGGTGCTGAAGGACGAGGGCTACATCGACAGCTTCTCGGTTCGCACCGAGGGCGCCAAGTCGGAACTCGACATCGCGCTGAAGTACTACGCCGGCCGCCCGGTGATCGAGCGCATCGAGCGCGTCAGCCGCCCTGGCCTGCGCATCTACAAGGGCCGCGACGCGATCCCGCAGGTGATGAACGGCCTGGGCGTGGCCATCGTGACCACGCCCAAGGGCGTGATGACCGACCGCAAGGCCCGTGCGAACGGCGTCGGCGGCGAAGTCCTCTGCTACGTGGCCTGAGGAGAACATCGGAATGTCCCGCGTAGGAAAAATGCCGATCACCGTCCCGCAGGGTGTGGACGTGTCGATCACTGCCGAGCAGATCGTCGTCAAGGGTGCCAACGGCACGCTGCAGCGCGGCGCCAACAAGCTCGTCAAGGTGGAGCGCGATGGCGCGCTGCTGAAGATCACCCCGACCAACGACAGCGCCGAGGCCAATGCCATGAGCGGCACCATGCGTGCGCTGCTGGCCAACATGGTCGCCGGTGCCACGAAGGGCTTCGAGAAGAAGCTCAACCTCGTCGGCGTGGGCTTCCGTGCCCAGGCTCAGGGCGACAAGCTGAACCTGCAGGTTGGCTTCTCGCACCCGGTGGTCAAGGCCATGCCGGCCGGCGTCAAGGTCGAGTGCCCGACGCAGACCGAGATCGTCATCAAGGGTGCCGACCGCCAGGCCGTGGGCCAGGTCGCGGCCGAGGTGCGGGCCATCCGCCCGCCCGAGCCGTACAAGGGCAAGGGGATCCGCTACGCCGACGAGCGCGTGTCCCTCAAGGAAACCAAGAAGAAGTAAAGGGGCGAGATCATGCTGACCAAGAAGGAACAACGCCTTCGCCGCTCCCGCCAGACCCGTGCGCGCATCGCGCTGCAGGGTGTGGCGCGTCTGACGGTGTTCCGCTCCAACCTGCACATCTACGCCAGCGTCATTTCCGGCAGCGGCGACAAGGTGCTGGCCTCGGCCTCCACGGCCGAGAAGGAAGTGCGCGCGCAACTCGGTGGCGACGGCAAGGGCGGCAACGCCGAAGCGGCCGCCCTGATCGGCAAGCGCATCGCCGAAAAGGCCAAGGCGGCCGGCGTCGACAAGGTCGCGTTCGACCGCGCCGGTTTTGCCTACCACGGCCGCGTGAAGGCGCTGGCCGAGGCGGCACGCGAAGCCGGCCTGCAGTTCTGAGCGCCACGACAGGAAGAGAATCGAAATGGCAAAGTTCACTCCCCGCGCCCAGACCGAAGGCAACGACGACGGCCTGAAGGAAAAGATGATCGCGGTCAACCGCGTCACCAAGGTCGTCAAGGGCGGCCGCACGCTCAGCTTCGCAGCGTTGACCGTGGTCGGCGACGGCGATGGCCGCATCGGCATGGGCAAGGGCAAGGCCAAGGAAGTGCCGGTTGCGGTGCAGAAGGCCATGGAATCGGCCCGCCGCAACATGTTCAAGGTGGCGCTGCGCAACGGCACCATCCAGCACAACGTCAAGGGCGAGCACGGTGCGGCCCGCGTGCTGATGGCGCCGGCCAAGCAGGGTGACGGCATCATCGCCGGCGGCCCGATGCGCGCCGTCTTCGAAGTCATGGGCGTGACCGACATCGTCGCCAAGAGCCTGGGCTCGTCGAACCCGTACAACATGGTCCGTGCGACGCTGGACGCGCTCAAGCGCAGCACGACGCCGGCCGAGGTGGCTGCCAAGCGCGGCAAGTCGGTCGAAGACCTCTTCAACTGACGCGCCGGACGGAGAAACGACCATGTCCGACAAGAAAACCCTGACCGTCAAGCTCGTCCGCAGCGTGGCCGGCACGCGCGAAGACCATCGCGCCACCGTCCGTGGCCTGGGCCTGCGCAAGCTCAACAGCACGCGCACGCTCGAGGACACGCCCGCCGTGCGCGGCATGATCAACAAGGTCGCGTACCTGGTGCAGGTGCTGTAATGGAACTGAACACGATCAAGCCGTCCGACGGCAGCAAGAAAGCCCGCCGCCGCGTGGGCCGCGGCATCGGCTCGGGCCTGGGCAAGACCGCGGGTCGCGGCCACAAGGGTCAGAAGAGCCGCGCCGGTGGCTTCCACAAGGTGGGTTTCGAAGGCGGCCAGATGCCGCTGCAGCGTCGCCTGCCCAAGCGCGGCTTCAAGAGCGCGGCGCTGAAGTTCCGCAGCGAGATCACGCTGGCCGACCTCGAGCGCCTGGGCGCCGACGAGGTGGACCTGCTGTCGCTCAAGGCCGCCGGCCTGGTGGGCGAGCTGATCAAGGTCGTCAAGGTCATCAAGCGTGGTGAACTGACCCGCAAGGTCGCGGTCAAGGGCATCGGTGCCACCGCCGGCGCCAAGGCGGCCATCGAAGCCGCTGGCGGCTCGGTGGCCTGACGGCAGCCGGAACCCCGAAGGAACACGCACCCGTGGCGACTTCCGCGACACAGCTGGCCAAGAGCGGGAAGTTCGGCGACCTCCGTCGCCGCATCTTCTTCCTGCTCGGCGCGCTGGTGGTCTACCGGCTGGGCACGCACATCCCTGTGCCGGGCATCGACCCGCAGCAGATGAGCGAGCTGTTCAATCAGCAGTCCGGCGGCATCCTGAACCTGTTCAACATGTTCAGCGGTGGTGCGCTGGAGCGCTTCAGCGTGTTCGCGCTGGGCATCATGCCGTACATCAGCGCCAGCATCATCATGCAGCTGATGACCTACGTCGTGCCGACGCTCGAGGCCATCAAGAAGGAAGGCGAGGCGGGGCGGCGCAAGATCACGCAGTACACGCGCTACGGCACGCTGCTGCTGGCCCTGTTCCAGAGCCTGGGCATTGCCCTTGCGCTCGAAGGTTCGCAAGGTCTGGTGCTGAATCCGGGTTTCGGTTTCCGCATGACGGCGGTCGTGAGCCTGGTCGCCGGCACGATGTTCCTGATGTGGTTGGGCGAGCAGATCACCGAGCGCGGCCTGGGCAACGGCATCTCCATCCTGATCTTCGCTGGCATCGCGGCGGGTCTGCCCAGCGCGATCGGCGGCCTGTTCGAACTGGTGCGCACGGGTTCGATGAGCATCCTGGCCAGCCTGTTCATCATCACCCTGGTGGTGCTCGTGACCTACGCGGTGGTGTTCGTCGAGCGTGGGCAGCGCAAGATCCTGGTCAACTATGCCAAGCGCCAGGTGGGCAACAAGGTCTACGGTGGTCAGTCGTCGCACCTGCCGCTGAAGCTGAACATGTCGGGCGTGATCCCGCCGATCTTCGCCAGCAGCATCATCCTGCTGCCGGCCACGATCGTCGGCTGGTTCGCCACTGGTGACAGCGTGCGCTGGCTGCGCGACATCTCGGCGGCGCTGTCGCCGGGGCAGCCCATCTACGTGCTGCTGTACGCGGCCATGATCGTGTTCTTCTGCTTCTTCTACACGGCGCTGGTGTTCAACAGCCGTGAGACGGCAGACAACCTGAAGAAGAGCGGGGCGTTCATCCCCGGCATCCGTCCCGGCGATCAGACCGCCAAGCACATCGACCGCATCCTCAGCCGGCTCACGCTGGCCGGTGCGATCTACATCACGCTGGTGTGCCTGCTGCCGGAGTTCCTGGTGTTGGAGTACAACGTGCCGTTCTATTTCGGCGGCACGTCGTTGCTGATCATCGTGGTTGTCACGATGGACTTCTGGGCGCAGGTCCAGAGCTACGTGATGAGCCAGCAGTACGAGTCCCTGTTGAAGAAAGCGAATTTCAAGACCAGCTGACGAGGGACGATGTCCAAGGACGATGTCATCCAGATGCAGGGCGAGGTCCTGGAAAACCTCCCCAATGCCACGTTCAGAGTGAAACTCGAAAACGGGCACAAGGTTCTGGGTCACATCTCCGGCAAGATGCGGATGCACTACATCCGGATCCTGCCGGGAGACAAGGTCACCGTCGAGCTGACACCGTATGACCTGACGCGGGCACGCATCGTGTTCCGCGCCAAGTGAGATTGTCGAGAATTGGGGTCAAGGAGAAGACCATGAAAGTCGCCGCATCGGTCAAGAAGATGTGCCGTAACTGCAAGATCATCCGTCGTCACGGCATCGTGCGCGTGATCTGCACCGACCCGCGCCACAAGCAGCGTCAGGGTTGAGCTGGAAGGAACTGAGGTAATCACATGGCACGCATCGCCGGTATCAACATCCCTCCGCACAAGCACACCGAGATCGGCCTGACGTCGATCTACGGCATCGGTCGCACGACAGCGCAGAAGATCTGCGACGCAGCCGGCATCGCCTATGCGAAGAAGATCAAGGACCTCAACGACAGCGAGCTCGAGCGCATCCGTGACGAGATCGGCAAGCTGACGATCGAAGGCGACCTGCGTCGCGAGCTGTCGATGAGCATCAAGCGGCTCATGGACCTGGGCTGCTACCGGGGCTTCCGTCACCGCCGCGGCCTGCCCGTGCGCGGGCAGCGCACGCGCACCAACGCCCGTACTCGCAAGGGTCCGCGCAAGGGCGCCGTGGCGAACAAGAAGTAAGCCCTGAAGCGAACGAAGAGAACACCTGATGGCCAAGTCACCCGTCAACACCGCCGCGCGTCGCGTCAGCAAGAAAGTCCGCAAGAACGTTGCGGACGGCATCGCCCACGTGCACGCGTCGTTCAACAACACCATCATCACGATCACCGACCGGCAGGGCGGTGCGTTGGCCTGGGCGTCCAGCGGCGGCCAGGGGTTCAAGGGCTCGCGGAAAAGCACGCCCTTCGCCGCGCAGGTGGCGGCCGAAGTTGCCGGCCGTGCAGCCCAGGAACAGGGCATCAAGAACCTGGACGTCAGGATCAAGGGCCCGGGGCCGGGCCGTGAGTCCAGCGTGCGCGCACTGGCCTCGCTGGGCATCCGCATCTCGTCGATCAGCGACGTGACGCCGATTCCGCACAACGGCTGCCGTCCGCAGAAGCGCCGCCGTATCTGAGTGCTGCCGGCAGCACCTGCCGGACAGCGCTACAATAGAAAGTTTCCCGCTGCCGGTGGGCACCTTGTGTGCCCGCCGGCAATTTTCCTGAGGTTCCGGCGCAGTGGCTCCCGCCCTGCGGCCCCCTCATCAAGCCCACCGTTCGCGCCCTGCACAGAACTGCGGCCGGACTCGCGCGGCGAGCACATCCCACCGGGGTGGGCTCCGGCCGCGTCAGAAGAGACGACAAAGGATCCAACGTGGCACGTTACCTCGGCCCCAAGGCCAAACTCTCCCGCCGTGAAGGCACCGACCTGTTCCTGAAGAGCGCCCGCCGCGCCATCAGCGACAAGGCCAAGTTCGACAGCAAGCCCGGGCAGCATGGCCGCACGAGCGGCTCGCGCACCTCCGACTACGGCATCCAGCTGCGCGAGAAGCAGAAGGTCAAGCGCATGTACGGCGTGCTCGAGCGCCAGTTCCGCCGCTACTTCGCCGAGGCCGAGCGCCGCAAGGGCAACACCGGCGAGAACCTGCTGACGCTGCTGGAATCGCGCCTGGACAACGTGGTCTACCGCATGGGCTTCGGCTCGACGCGCGCCGAGGCCCGCCAGCTTGTGTCGCACAAGGGCATCACGGTCAACGGTCAGGTCGTGAACATCCCGTCTTTCTCGGTCAAGGTCGGCGACACCGTCGCCGTGCGCGAGAACGCGAAGAAGCAGCTGCGCGTCACCGATGCCGTGAAGCTGGCCGAATCCATCGGCTTCGCCGCCTGGGTGTCGGTGGACACCACGAAGCTCGAGGGCATCTTCAAGAAGACGCCTGACCGCGACGAATTCGGCGCCGAGATCAAGGAAGCGCTGATCGTCGAACTGTATTCGCGCTGATCACCGCATTGCCGGCGCCCCGCGATGCGGGCGCGCCGCGAACCGCACCTTGTCCGCCGGGCGCGGGGTTCGGTACTTCCGCCCGGCATGGTCCATCAGCCTTATCGGTGTAACGAGCCGAGGGTATTGACAGGAACACACACTCAATGCAAACCAATCTCCTGAAGCCGAAGGCCATCCACGTCGAACCTCTGGGCGGCTTCCGCGCCAAGGCGACGCTCGAGCCGTTCGAGCGTGGCTACGGCCACACGCTGGGCAACGCGCTGCGCCGCGTGCTGCTGTCGTCGATGGTCGGCTACGCGCCCACCGAAGTGACGATCGCCGGCGTGCTGCACGAGTACTCGGCCATCGATGGCGTGCAGGAGGACGTGGTCCACATCATGCTCAACCTCAAGGGCGTGGTGTTCAAGCTGCACAACCGCGACGAGGTCACGCTGGTCCTGCGCAAGGAAGGCGAGGGCCCGGTCACCGCGGCCGACATCCAGACCCCGCACGACGTCGAGATCATCAACCCCGAGCACGTCGTCGCCCACCTGGCGCAAGGCGGCAAGCTCGACATGCAGATCAAGGTCGAGAAGGGCCGTGGCTACGTGCCGGGCAACCTGCGCCGCTATGGCGACGAGCCCACCAAGGCCATCGGCCGTATCGTGCTGGACGCGTCTTTCTCGCCGGTCAAGCGCGTCAGCTACGCGGTGGAGAACGCCCGCGTCGAACAGCGCACCGATCTGGACAAGCTGGTGATGGAGATCGAGACCAACGGTGCCATCAGCCCGGAGGAAGCCATCCGCGCGTCGGCCAAGATCCTGGTCGAGCAACTGGTCGTGTTCGCCCAGTTGCCATCGGACAACCTGGACAATGTTTTCCCGACCGACCCCTCGCCCGCCAACCAGAAGATCTTCGATCCGATCCTGCTGCGTCCGGTGGACGAGCTCGAGCTCACCGTGCGTTCCGCCAACTGCCTGAAGGCCGAGAACATCTACTACATCGGCGACCTGATCCAGCGCACCGAGACCGAGCTGCTGAAGACGCCGAACCTGGGCCGCAAGAGCCTCAACGAGATCAAGGAAGTGCTGGCTTCGCGCGGGCTCACGCTCGGCGCTCGGCTGGAGAACTGGCCCCCTCAGGGCCTCGACAAGCGCTGAAGCAGCGCGTCGCATGCAACCCCGGTACCTGACACGGCCGGGGCTCTATAAGGAAAGGAACACACCATGCGCCATCGTCACGGACTCCGCAAACTCAACCGCACGAGCAGCCATCGCGCCGCGATGTTCCGCAACATGTGCAATTCGCTGATCACCCACGAGGCGATCAAGACCACGGTCCCCAAGGCCAAGGAACTGCGCCGTCTCGTCGAGCCGCTGATCACGCTGGGCAAGGACGCCACGCTGGCCAACCGCCGCCTGGCCTTCGACCGCACGCGCGACCGCGACGTGGTGACCAAGCTCTTCGACGTGCTCGGCCCGCGCTACGCCGCGCGCCCGGGCGGCTACACCCGCATCCTGAAGATGGGCTTCCGCGTCGGCGACAACGCGCCGATGGCCTTCGTCGAGCTGGTTGATCGTCCGGTCGAGGAAGCCGCTGCGGAAGAGCCCGCCGCCGAATAAGACTTCACATCGGCACGCGTGGCGTGCTATGATGTCAGGCTCAGTCGCGGGGTGGAGCAGTCTGGTAGCTCGTTGGGCTCATAACCCAAAGGTCGAAGGTTCAAATCCTTCCCCCGCAACCAAGAAATATGAGTGCTGACAAGCACTTACGAAGCCCGCCTCGTGCGGGCTTCGGCGTTTCTGGGCCACGTGGCCCGTCTGTGGCCCACAGTTGGCCCATCTGTGGCCCGCGTGACTCAGCACTGGTTCCTGAATGACCGTAGGTCTACTGGCCCACAAGTGTTCGATCTTGCCGACAAACCTTGGCCAAGCCTGGCGGCCGACTCCTTCGGTGTGATCGCGAGGCGAGGCCTGTGATCGTCGTGCAGGCTGTAAACGCGGCAGTGTGTTGCGAGTCCAGCTGGTATGCGCGGTTTGAGCGTGCTGCAAACCACATTTCGGGCTGGACGCCTACGCAACACCAGCCGCGGACCGACGCTTCGCGTCGCGACAGCAAACGGGCATACGCGGCCGTTGCCTACGCATTTCCCAATCGTTTCCGAGTGCCCGCGCCACGCACCGTCTCCACTACCATCCGTGTGTAGAAGCGGAGCGGCTCGATTCCGCCGCCCTCCCAAGAGGCGCGAGCCGGCTACGCCTCGCAGACGGCGACAGGTGCCGGCGTTGCCGTCGAACACACAAACATGCTTGTAGGACAGATTCGTGACCGCTGAGCAAACAGACAGGCCAATACAGGAAAGATGGGCCGAAGTCGTCCAACACGTTAAGGACGAGTACCTTTCAGATGCGCAGCGCTGGCCTTGGATTGTTGGCTTCTCCGGCGGCAAGGACTCGACAGTTGTCGCCCACGCGGTGTTCGAAGCCCTCGCCACGGTACCGCCTAGCCAACGCAGTCGGCCAGTTCACATCGTGTCCAACGACACCATGGTGGAAAGTCCTTTGGTCATGGCGCACCTAGACGAAGTGTCTGCCCAGATTCAAGGGGCAGTCGACAACCTAAGCCTGCCCATCACGGTGGCGCGCACGCGACCGGACCCAGACAAGACGTTCTGGGTACTCCTCATTGGCAAGGGGTACCCCAGCCCCAACCAGCAAATGCGCTGGTGCACTGACCGCCTCAAGATTCAGCCTACCAGCACCTACATCCGCGACAACGTCTCGAAGCACGGCGCTGCCGTCGTAGTGCTGGGTGTGCGACGCACGGAAAGCATTCGGCGCATGCGCACGGTCGACAAGTACGAGAACGACCGAGGTACCAACCTCAACCTGCACTCGAGCATCACTGGCGCCTACATCTTCCGCCCCATCGTCGACCTCACGACCGATGACGTCTGGGAAATTTTGGGCTCCTTCCACGCTCCCTGGGGTGGCTCGCACAAGAAGCTGTTCCAGCTTTACCGCGACGCCGAAGGCGGCGAGTGCCCGGTCGTTCTGAGCAAAGACGAGGCGCCTGGTTGCGGCACGAAGAACAGCCGCTTCGGCTGCTGGACCTGCACCGTGGTCGAGAAGGACAAGAGCCTGCAGGGCTTCGTCGACTCGGGTCAACATGCGTACAAGCCCCTAATCGCTTTCCGCGATTGGCTGGTCAGCATCCGCAACGACAAGACCAAGCGCAGCGCAATTCGCCGCAACGGACGCCTGACGTTCGATGTGTCGGGTAAACACATCCCGGGTCCGTTCACCATCCAGGCCCGGCAAGAGATTCTTGAGAGGCTACTGGCTGCCCAGGCTGAGTTCGGTACGAAGCTCATCACGGACGAGGAAATCGACCTCATCCACAAGTGCTGGGCGATGGACTTGCAACAAGAGGAGAGGCTGGCAAATGCCTGACAACTACGAAGAGACCAGCGTTGCAGACCTGCCCTTGTGGGCGGACCCCGAAGCCAATGAAGTGCTTCGACAAGTCTGCAGTAAGCACAAAGTGCCCGTAGACGTCATCACCGAGCTGGTGGCGTTGCAGCGAGAGCGCCAACACCAAGAGCGTGCTGCCGGCATTAACGCCCGATTCGAAGAAATCCTGGGCGGCATGGAATAGCAGGGAGACGACAACTTGTGGATTTCAAAGATTGAGCTGACGAACTTCAAAAGTTACCGTCACGCCGACTTCAACTTCCCGGAGCCGGAGGGCGAGAAGAACATCGTTCTTGTCGGCGGCATCAATGGCTATGGCAAGACCTCCATCCTGGAGGCGCTGTACCTGTGCCTCTATGGCAAGGACGCCATCGTCCACCTGGCTCGTGCGGGTCTGAAGACCGATGAGTTCAAGGGCTACCCGTCCTTCCTGGAACGGGCCTTCAATGGCGAGGCTCGACGAGCCAGCGAAGACCTCATGTCCGTTCGTGTCGTGGTCCAGAAGACTAAGACCAAGGGCATCGACATTCTTCGTCGCTGGTACTTCCGCACCTCCACCGGCGCCTGGCAGGAGGATGAAGCTGTCGTGCGTGAGACCACGCGCGGCGTTCCTGGCATGCCTAAGACCGACGGCAAGAACAACTTCCTGCTGTCAGAAATGCTGGACGACAACTTCGTGCCTGCCCACGTCGCCCCGTTCTTCTTTTTCGACGGTGAAGAAGTCAAGAAGCTGGCCGACCAGAACCGCATCGAGCAGGTTAAGCAAGGCCTGGAAGGCCTGCTGGGTGTCGTGTTGCTGCGCAATCTGGCCGAGCGTCTGAAGGGCTTTGAAGGCTACAAGCGGTCAGGCATTGCGAATGTTGATGACCAGAACATCGACCGCATGCTGGAAGCGCTGACGGCAGATGAGGCCAAGCTCAAGGCGCTGCGTCTTGATGCCGAGCAGAGCAAGAAGAAGCTCGACGACCTCAAGGCAGAGCGCAACTCGTACTTCGAGCGCATCACCGCGGCCGGGGGTGGCGGTGGCGACATTGCGACCGTCAAGGACCTCGTGGAAGAACGCGAGCAGCTGCGCAACGCCCAGCGAGATGTGCAGAAGTCGCTGGAGCGCATCCTGGCCGACAAGCTGCCCTTCCACCTGATGCCGCGCACGCTGCTGCAGGAGTTCCGCACGCAGCTCCAGCGAGAAGTAGCCCTGACCGAGTGGCAGGCCGAGTGTCGGGCTCTGCAGCCCAAGCGTGCCAAGTTCGAGAACGCATTCTTGGGTGCTGCGACGCCTGCGATTTCTCCGCAGCTGACCGAGGAGCAGGTTGTCGCCATCAAGGGCCGCATTGAGACCGCGTGGGCCTCGCTGTTCCATCCGCCGCCGGCCAACTGTGCCGAGACCATCACGCACAGCTATCTGCACGAAAGCCTGCGTGACCGTGCGCTGTCGTTCCTCGACTCCATCGACGTGGGTCAGCAGGAAGTTCTGGACCTGCTGAACCAGCAGCGTGAGCTGACCTCACGCATTGAAGAGCTGAACCGCAAGATTTCCCGCGTCGAGGGCATCGACCGCGATGGGACGTTGGCCGAGCTGAAGAAGAACCTCAGCCGCGTCACCGCCGATATTGACGCGATGGAGACCCATATCAAGGACGATGAGCGCGAGGTCATCGGTCTGGAGGTGACGGTCAACAACACGCGCTCCCGCTATCAGCAGGAGAGCAAGCGTCGCGACGAAACCAGCCCCGTTCGTCAGCTGCTTAACAAGTCCGAGCGTGTGCGTGCCGTGGTGGAAGAGGTCATCCCGGCGCTGTTCCCGCTGAAAGTCAAGGCGCTGTCGGAGGCGATGACCCGGGTCTACAAGCAGCTTGCCCACAAGACCCAGGTGGCCCGCATCGTCATTGACGGCGACGGCACGGCCCACATTCTGAGCAAGACCAACAAGGAAATCGGCTTCGACCGCTCCGCCGGTGAGAACCAAATCTTTGCCACGGCCCTGATTGCAGGCCTGGCGGAGGTTTCCAAGGTCAAGGCTCCGTTGGTGGTCGACACGCCTCTGGGCCGATTGGACAGCAAGCACCGCGCCAACATCTTGAACTTCTGGATTGGCAACGCCAATCGGCAAGTCATCTTGCTGTCTCAGGACGAGGAAATCGACGCCGAGTTCTACAAGCGCATCAAGAAGAACGTCAGCGCTACCTTCCTGCTGGAGCACGAGGACGTGGGTGACGGGCTGGGACGAACGACGGTCGTGCCCAACAAGTACTTCGGAGGTGCAGCATGAGCGACATCGACCTCCAACAAGTTTTGGGCTCGCGCTACAAGACCAGCCTGGAAGCGGACGGCTACACGGACCAGATGCGCCAGCACCTCGCCCTGGAAACCAAGGCGCAGGTGGCTCGCCTGGCCATCGGTCGCTCTCTTGCGATGGGAAAGCTGCCGGACGGTGCTATCGACGGCCAGGGCCGAGACATTCCGGCCACTTCGCTGTTCAGCACCGAGAACGTGGGCGCGTGGGTGGGCCTGCTCGTGGCGCACTCCCTGACCAACGGCGGCCCGGTCATTGATTCGATGGACGGACTGCGCCTGGCCATCCGTGCTCACTGGCACCGCGGTGCCTTGTCCCTCTGGGCGGACTGGAAGGCCTGCGAAGAGAACTACGACAAGTTCATCGAGACCCTGGTCGAGCGCCGCTCCGACATGCCCGAGGTGGTCCGCAAGAAGCCGGGGGCCCAGGACAACGGTGGCGACGAGCAAGAGGGCACGGCGGCTCCCGAGGACGCCTCCGCGACGCTGACCAAGGCACTCAACGAGCTGGGTATCAAGGTCCAGGTCAAGGATGCCATCCACGGCCCGCGCATCACCCGCTACCGCGTGCTGCTATTGAATTTGGCGGACTCCGCCAAACTCGAGCGCAACATGCCGCAGCTGGGCCTGGCCATGAATTCGGCACTGCCGACCGTGGCCAATGGCGACGAGGCCAAGACTGTCTTCATCGACCTCCCTCGGCCCAAGGCGACCTGGAAGACGGTGGGCATCGAGCGGCTGCGCGAGTGGGCGCACTCCGGTTCTCGTGATCCAAGCCAGCTGATGGTCTACGCCGGAGTCTCGGTCACGGGCGAGGACATTGGCTTTGACCTAGCGAGCGCACCGCACCTGCTGGTGGGAGGCACGACCGGCTCGGGCAAGAGCGTCTGCTTGCACTCCTTGCTGTTGTCGCTGCTCCTGCGGCACACGCCGG
The DNA here is from genome assembly GCF_004016515.1 of Rubrivivax albus. GTDB lineage: Bacteria > Pseudomonadota > Gammaproteobacteria > Burkholderiales > Burkholderiaceae_C > Rubrivivax > Rubrivivax albus. Next base: position 63,533 of record NZ_SACT01000003.1, on the reverse strand, counting down.
ATACGTTGCAGTTGGCGCTAATCGACCCCAAGCAGGTCGAGTTCCAGCCGTACGCCAAGCTGCCGAACCTCTACCGAGGCGAGATTGCCACGGAGATTCCGGTCGCCAAGGAGATGCTGACCGAACTGGCAGTTGAGATGGACGCCCGATACGGCATCTTCAACCGCATCGGGGTGAACAACATCGTGGAGGCCCGCCGGAAGGGCCAAGCGATGCCCTACATCGTGGTCTTCATCGAGGAGATGGCCGACCTTGTGATGCAGGACAAGAACATCGAGCCCTTGATTGCACGGTTGGCGCAGAAGGCTCGCGCGGCAGGCATCCACTTGGTCTTGGCTACGCAGCGGCCTGACGCCAAGACGTTCAGCGGACTCATACGCAGCAACATTCCAAGTCGGATTGCACTGACAGTCCAACGGGGAAGTGAATCTTCCATCATCTTGGATGAGACGGGTGCTGAGAATCTGCTGGGAGCCGGGGACATGCTGATGCGTCTTTCTGGCGAGTCCCCGAAACGAGCGCATGGTGTCTTTGTACGGTTGGAGTCAGTGATCCAGGCCGTCGGTGCCCTAATGAAGTAACTTCCCTCCTGCAGGGGGCCCTCGTGGGGTTCCCCGTGGGGACAAGGCACTAACATCGGAAGAACTGGGTGGCAGCACTGCCTGATTTTTCATTCTCGCGGGGAGATCCATGGACGATGAGGCCGATAAGTACATCTACTGGCGCCGGATCAAGAGAACGCTCTTGGAGCGTAGTCGGAAGCCTTGGCGCCACCCCAGTTTCGTACTCTATTTTTTCGCTTCAGTCTTACTCGTTGGCGGTGCGGGTCTTTGGCTCGAACTGCACAAGCTCCTCTTCCCGACGGCTGGGGAATGCAGCTCATTGGAGAACTTGCGCACCGCACTGATTACATTCTTCCCGGCGCTCGCTGGTTCTGCCTGCATGCAGGTGATCTTGGAGGAGAATGATGACCGTGCATTGCGTGCGTCGGCGGTTTGTTTGCTGATAGCACTTTCAATACTTGCTTTGGCGATAGCGCCGTCTTCGGTGAGCTCCCCGACCGCTATCACGCTGGGGCTCGTCGGTTGTTGGCTCGCGTTGTGGGCTTGGTGGATTGCCAACGCTAACCAGCCCGGGCTGCAGGATGGTCGGACTGATGCCGCCATAGGTAGAAGCAACCCGAATTCCAGCCTACAGGGTAGCCTTGAAGGCTTTAGCTCCTAGACATATGGCGACAACCTTCCCGCACAGTGTGCCTGCCCTAAGGGTTCGCCAGCCTATGGGCGAATACTTTGTAGTAGTGCTGCCGGCCGAACTCTTGTTGCGGGTGGCATACAGCGATCGGTTGAGCGCCAGAATTAGTGCGGACGGACAGTCCTATGAACTCGAGGGTACGCAGCGACTGCTCCAGCCAAAGAGGCTAAATGCAATCGCGGACTACATTAATAGGTCAGACGCCGCGTTCCCGAATACCATCATCCTCGCTGCCAATATTCGCCCCGAGGATGGCCTGAGTGAGGGTGAAGATCCCGACGACGATCGCGCCCAGGCAAACGCGTCCAGGCGTTGGACAATTCAGGAAGGTGATAAAGGGCACGTACTTACGATACCAACGGGCGATAAGCTGGCCGCTGTGATCGACGGGCAGCATCGGCTCTTCGCTTTCGCGGAGGCGCGTGAACAACGGTACGAGATGGAGCTGATTTGCTCCGTGTTTCTGGATCTGCCAAAGCCATACCAGGCCCAATTGTTTGCGACTATCAATTCAACGCAAAAGCCGGTAGACAAGAGCCTCACTTACGAACTGTTTGGCTACAACATTGATGAGGAGCCGGAAGATCACTGGAGTCCTGATAAGTTGGCTGTGTTCCTTACTCGTAGATTGCACGTAGACGAAGAGTTGATGTCACCCCTACGCGGCCGCATCTCGATTGCACCGATAAAAGATCAGCCCCTAGAGAAGCTTCAGGAAAGCGCCGAGTGGAGGGTCTCCACCGCTGTTGTCGTGGAGGGCATCATGCGCTTGATTACTACCAATCCGAAGAAGGATACATCCGATCTGCTGGATGGTAGTCGTAAGCCGCGCAGCGCATTGAGAGGCCTCAGAAAAGACAGGTCGCCGCTGCGGGATGTTTATCTTGATAATCAAGACAAGATCCTCTACACAATAGTAATCAACTATCTGAAGGCTTGCGAGAAGCTCTTCTGGGCTTCTGCTGCGAAGGACTCCTTTATTACTCGTACAGTCGGCTTCCAAGCGCTATTCGATGTGCTTCGAAGGCATTTGGCAAAGAGTTCGTATGACTCGAAGAACATATCAGTGACCTACTTTGGCGATGCGCTTGAGCCAGCTTCGAAGTTGAACTTCGCAGACGATATCTACCGAAGCGCGAGCGGGGCAGGTCGAACTGCCATCCGCAAGGCCATTGAGGGAGCAATGGGCGTTACCGCCTGATTCGAATCTTCTGCGAACGGTAGTTGAGGCGTAAGCTCCCCCGTCAAGAGGACAGTCCAGAAGTAGAGACTTCCTGGTTGAAGTTTCTTGGCCTGAACTCCATCGGCGTCAGCTCGTTCAGCGAGTCATGCGGCCTGAACTCGTTGTAGTCGGCGAGCCATTCGTCGGCGGCCTGTTGCACCTGGCTGACCGCGTTGAACAGCCACGCGTCCAGGACCTCGTTGCGGAAGCTGCGGTTGAACCGCTCGATGAATGCGTTCTGGTTGGGCTTGCCTGGCTGGATGAACAGCAGCTTCACGTTGTTGCGCTCGGCCCAGTCGACGAAGCAGTCGGCGGTCAGCTCGGGGCCGTTGTCCAGGCGAATCGACTCCGGCCTGCCGTAGACCTCGAGCAACTGATCCAGCACACGCACCACACGCGCCGAAGGGATCGACGTGCCGCACTCGATGCGCAGCGCCTCCCGGTTGCCTTCGTCGATCACGTTCAGGGTGCGGAAGGGCCGGCCGTCGTACAGGGTGTCGCGCATGAAGTCCAGCGCCCAGACGCGGTTGAGCTCGGCGCTCAGCAGCAGCGGCTGCGGTTGGCGCGTGAGCACGCGCCGCTTGGCCTTGCGCTTGAGGTTCAGGCGCAGCGCGCAGTACACCCGGTAGACGCGTTTGTGATTCCATCCGAACCCATCCTTGCGCAGCCGGCTGAAGCACTTCCAAAAGCCCCAGCGCGGGCGCTTCTCCAGCACGGCGTTGATCGCGTCGATCACCGGCGCATCGGCGCGTGATCGATCCGGTGTGGGCCTGTAGAGCGCCGACCGCGACAGGCCCACGGCCTGGCAGGCTCGTACACGGGACAGATGGTGTTCGTCCACCATGATCTGCACCGCTACGCGCCTGGCGGTCGGCGTCACAACTTTCGCGACAGGACGTCCTTGATCGCCGCGTTCTCCAGCGCCAGATCGGCGTACATGCGCTTGAGCCGTGTGTTCTCCGCCTCGAGCTCCTTCACGCGCTTGAGCTCGCTGACCGACATGCCGGCGAACTTGCTCTTCCACTGGTAGTACGTCGCCGTGCTGATGCCGTACTTGCGGCAGAGCTCGGCAACCGGCATGCCGGCATCGCCCTCGCCCAAAACGCCCAGGATCTGCGTCTCTGTGAATCTCGACTTCCTCATCGCTCTTCCTCGAAGATGCGGAAGTCTCCATTTTCAAACTGTCCTGCTACAGGGGGAGCTTACGGAGGTGCACGGCAAGCGGCGATCGAAAGTCGCCCCTTTTGGGAAGCCCTTCCACCCAAGCGGAAAGCCGCAAGTGCTTCTCTCGGCGCGGCTGCCCCAGATCGCGTTCTTTATTCGACTCAGTACTCACGCGGGACGTGCACGTGCCTTAAAGACCTGCAGCCTATGCCACTGTGTATAGCTCGATAGCGGTTTATCCTCTGGCCGTACTGTCGATCGAAGTTTCTGGCCATGATGCCGTATCAGGTGTTCCTCAAAACCTGCGGTACCGTGAGCTTGTTCTGATACCAGCACTCGGCTGTTCTCGTCGATCGTAACGGCGCCATAGTCGAAAAGCTTGTGGTGCAGCGAGCAAAGCGCTAGACCATTCGGAACAATGTCCGGCCCCGAGGCCTGATACCAACGTATGTGTGCGGCCTCCAAGCCGATGGTCAGGTTGCCAATTCGAAGGTCTAGGCCGCATATTGCACAGTTGTAAGCGTACGCCTGCAAAACGGCTAGTCGGAACGCGGGATCTCGTGATCGCCGATCCCGGAGACCTGGACTGTCCAAGTCGAGTGGAAGTCCCACGGCGCAGAGGATGTCTTCATGAAGAGATGAAGGAAAATGTGCGTCGAGGAGCTGTCGCGCAGTTGTATCGATTAGTGTGGGATTCGAGGAAAATTCCTCGCAAATCTGCGGAGTAAATCTACCAATCGCACCGGCTGATCGGAGTTCACTTCGTGGGGGATCGGAGTTCGAGGCTCTTGTCTTTAGTGGGCGGCCTGTGTCCACGATCCACACGCCATCGTTCTGGAGCCGCCAGAAAGGGTATTCAGGATGGACAGATCGCGCGGACCGTCCAAACTCACGAAGAAGTTTCGCCAGGAGTGGTTCGCAATCGGAGTACGGAAAGTCTGTGATGCCTTTTCGGCGCCGCGCAAGTGCTAGTAGCAGAAGTAGTGGCTTATGTGGAGCGCGCACATCACCGCGCCTCCATATGGCCAACTCGGCCATCTTCGCTACTCCTGTGGGCGCTTGCATTTATTGCGTCTCGTTCTTCTGTTGCCGACCCGCGCGATCTGTCAATGAGGGCAAAGCCTTGAGCTCGGTTGATGATGTTGATTCCAAAACATGACTCATCCGTGTTTCTAATTGAGTGGGCGTGGAATTAGACGGCCCTGCTTAGTAGTGAGCATATGAAAAGCCTCACCTGAAACAGCGGGCGAGAAACTTACATGAATCGGGCGGTCTCGACCGTAATAGTAAAGGCGATCGAAGGGAGTATGGGCGATGACCCAGTCGGCGACCTCACGCATGTCCTCGTGCTCGACCAGGAAGTCACAGGCCGCACCGCCGCGCGCGCATATCTGTCTACCAAAACGGTTGACCTCAAGCGCTGCGTGTTGATCAAGACCCGGCGCCACCCTTCGATGTATGTGGCGTCCAAGCTCTGATGAGCAGAAGCCGTAAGTCAGCTTGATCGCACCGAAGTAGTCGACCAGCGGATCCAGAACGTGAACTGCCAGATCGAAGAGAGCGTTGTAGGAATGCGGGTTCAGGGGGATATTGCGTACCGAGAGCCTCCTTTGCGTCTCGCCACATTCGATGAAGTCTCTGAATGTGAAGTTCTCGCCGCACCGCTGATCGAGGTCGGGGATGCGCTCGCTCCGCACCAACTTCATGCCGTCGATGCCTAGACGCCTTGCCTCCAAGGCAGCTGCAAGCGCCTCGGGGGCTGGTCCGAAGTCAGAGTCGCCCAAGATTCCAGTTGCCTCTAGACCTTCGTCGAACGCTAGCTGGTCTGCGTATCCCGCATAGTCCTCATGCAGATACCGGCTCTTTCGATAGAGCAGAGGCTTGGGATACTCCCTTGACCCGTACTCGAAGAGGTCGTAGTCCTGCCTACGCACGTTGACCTTGATGCGACGACGAAGAAGGGGTGTCGGGCTCGCGTCGAAGTCATCGAACTCCATCAGTGTCAGCTTCCCCGAACCGATGTGGATCTTGATGAGCTGCACCTCGCTGAGGGCGTCCCACAAAATCAAGCCGCAAGCGACGTAAGCCCGCAGCACGACGGGAAGTCGCTCGACCAGCGACACGTGCAACTGCAGTGAGTGATCTGCTTCGAGCCACCCAAGACCCTTGGCCGCGGCCTGTCGGCATGCCTCCAAGATTGTCGCGCTGTCGGCTGCGTCAGTTAGGAGGCGCATGCCTGACGCCTGTGCTGTTCGGTAGTCGCCGAAAAAGCACTTGATGTCACGCTGTAGGCGAGGCTCGAGTTGCCGGTATGCGGGTCGGCGAGAGAACTGCTGCGCAGCCATGTAGAGGCGCAAGTCGTCAGATCGGGTGTTGGCTGCGGCCTCGAGCAAGCCCTGGTCATAGTGTCTTGCGAGCAAGCGCAATGCCTTGCTCAGGCTGCCCACGTTTGCCGTGATGCTCTCAAGGTTTTCGACTTCGTCTGGCTCTGGAGGTCGACCCAGGTCTAGGGCGGTCGCCCACAGTCTGTCGAGGTCGGGTCTGACAAGCGCCAGCTCCGCTTCGGCCCGATTGACCTTTGGGGGTTTGGGTAAGCTCGGGCTGCGCTCCCTGGGCGGTCTGACGACTCCAACTCGTGGCGCCTTGGTTGCCTGAAGACGCGCAGCGATCCCTCTGGTGCGATAGCGCCCAGCGACATACCTCTGCTCTAGGTCCTTGTCTGCGAAGACGAAGGCGACGCCCGGTCCAGCCATGAAGGCTTCTTGGTGCAGTACGTGTTCGAGGTAGTCCTTGAACTCCCCTTGCGTGAAGTACTTCTGGAAGGTATTGCGCGACGTGATGAAGCCATCGCGGAACGGACGACCTGGAGGCTCGCTGCCGTAGAGCATGACGCCAACGGACATCACTCGACGTGCCAGTTTGAAGGCACGATGGATCGCGTCCACCCTCTCTGCTGCGTCTTCGATCACATTGACCACGAAGCCAAGATTGACGACGTCAGCCTCGCATTGCGCGTTCTCCGGTGCGAAATGTGGGTCCCAGCCTCGAACGTCGAACCCACTGGCGACCAGGCCGTTGATGTCGTCCCCGCGTCCGCAGCCGTAGTCGAAGACCGTTGCGCCGTGCACGAGTAGACCGCTGCGCAAGAGCAACTGGATTGGCGCTGAGAGGTTGTTGCGCGAGAGCGCCGTCAGATGCCGGCGCACGGGGCCTTTGTGGTTCGGCACTGAACTCACATACTCCCCCGAGACTTCGTTCCCATGAGGAACAAAGGCGTCGCCGGCAAGCACGTAACCTCTCTCGGCGATCATCCTTTCCCAGTTGAGCCTGAAGCCAATCGTCGTCGTGTCATCGAACAGCCCGAGTTCCTCGGCGGTCTTCGTGAGGCGCTCCCACCGACCATGCTCAGGATGGTCTTTGCCGACTAGCAGCTCCTTGCGGTGGAGGATCGGTGGGTTCAGAGAGTCTTGGTAGTGCCTGTAAGCCGGGCTCTTCAACTCGCCGGGCGCGAATGTCCAGGCGGCCTGAAGCTCAGGAAACGGTTCTTGCTCGAACCCGGGGTATGCAAGCAGAGACAGCTTGCCGGTGCGAGCGTTCAACTTCGCGACATTGGGCGCAGCGTCCTTGCCCTCCGGCACCAGCATGAGCGCGCTCTCGATGCGCTTGCGTTGTTCAGTGTCAGCCAAGAGCTGAACGGCTGAGAGGTGTACGTACAGCTCGTCGCCGACTCTCTTGCCTATCGCCGACATGGCAGGCAACGGACTCAGTCAGTGAGGTCGCAAAGCGGTCCGCTCAGATCAGCGCGCCGCTCGCTCTCGGGTCTGTCGTCCACCACCGCCGCCTCCAGGATCCCGGCGAGGAGCTCCCGCTGCTGGACTGGCCGGAGTTCGCCCTCCAAGACCACTCGGCTCCTTCGACCTCCGGGGCTCAGGGAGGTGGTGCTGCCGCTGCTGACGACGACGGGCGTTTCAGGTCCACGTGCGGCAGCCGTAAGCACGGATAGCCCGGCTTCCAGCTTGCAGATCGTCGCAAATGGAGTGCTTCGCGCGAGCACTGTGCCCGTTGAAGCGAGCACCTCAAACACCAGGCGGCGCGGCGCCTCCTTCCTGATGCGGATGGTGTGACTTGTCCCCGTCACGCCGCTGCTCCACGCCTATCCATGCTGTGAGATGACGAGTGATCGAGGGGTTTGCGACGTACTGGGCTACCGGCCTAGCTCGACTTCTTGGGCGCGCGCTGAGCTGGCCTTTGCCCGGCGCGTCGCTTCTCCGGCCCTGTAGTCCCCCGGCGGTCAGCTTCCGACTCTGCGAGCGCTATGCCTAGGTAGGCCTCGAGCGCCAGGCGCAGCACGTCCGACCGCGACGGGATCGTGCCCATCGTCGCGCGTAGCTCGATGCGCTTCTCGTCGATCGCCTTCTCGAGGTCTTCGCTGACGCGGACGTTAAGTTGGGTTCTGCTCATGGCTGGTGGTCTGTTGCTCTCATTCTAGTTTTTCGCGACGCGTATCGCTAGACCGCTTGACACTACGCTAGCAGCGCATACACTGTGCATGTCTAGCGATACGCATGACTAGCAAAGGAGCCGCAATGCAATCTGAACTGCTGACAACCGATGAGTTGTCTGCGCGCATCAAGTACGACGTGCGCACGATTCGTGAACGCCTGAAGGACAGTGTCTTGCTGGAGGGGGTGCACTACATCCGCCCCTTCGGTGGCCGCAAGATCCTCTTCGTCTGGGACCGCATCGCGGAGGACATGACGAAGACCTCGGCGGCTTCGCTGGCCGCCATCCCGATGGCCAATGGAGGTGTCCTCCATGGGTAGTGTTCGCCAACTCTCCGGGCGTGGGACCTTGTTTCTGGATTTCCGCTACTGCGGCCAGCGCTGCCGCGAGTACACGGCGCTGCCTGATACGCCTGCCAACCGCAAGCGTCTCGAGAAGGTTCTGGCCAAGATCGAGGCGGAGATCGCAGCCGGCACGTTCGACTATGCCTCCACGTTCCCGACGAGCCGCAACGCGCCTGGTGCGCAGCCCGTGGTATCCCAAGTGGGTGTCGCACCGAGACCTGTGACCACTGTTGCTGCCGCGGCCGCAGAGGTGGCAGCGCCGTCGACCCCGACCTTCCGCGACTTCGTCAGCACCTGGCTCGCCGAGCACCAGGTCGAATGGCGTCGCTCGCACATCAAGGTTCTGAACTCGACGCTGAACGGTCACCTGCTGCCGGCCTTCGGCGACAAGCCTGTCGGCACGATCACCAAGTCCGACGTGTTTTCCTTCCGCGCCAAGCTGGCAGAGAAGCCGGGACGAACGGGCGAGAAGCTCAGCGCCAAGCGCATCAACAACATTCTGGCCGTGATGCGCCAGGTGATGGCCGATGCCGCCGACCGCCACGGGTTCGTCTCGCCCTTGGCGACCGTCAAGCCGCTCAAGGTCAGGAAGTCGGATGTCCAGCCGTTCACGCTGGAAGAGGTCGATCGGATCCTGAAGACGGTGCGCATGGACTGGCGCGACTACCTCCAGGTCCGCTTCCTCACGGGCATGCGCACGGGCGAGGTCAACGGCCTGAAGTGGAAGTACGTCGACTTCGTACATCGCCTCATCCTCATCCGGGAGACCTTCGTCTTGGGCGAGGACGAGTACACCAAGACTGACAGCTCGCAGCGCGACATCCAGATGTCCCAGCCGGTCTACGAGGCCCTGAAGCGCCAGTGGGAAGTCAGCGGCAAGCTCAGCGAGTACGTCTTCTGCAACCGCGAGGGCAAGCCCATCGACAACAAGAACTTCAGCGACCGGGTCTGGTACCCGCTGCTGCGTCACCTCGGGCTGGCCCAGCGCAGGCCGTACCAGATGCGGCACACGGCTGCGACGCTGTGGCTCGCCTCAGGCGAAGCACCCGAGTGGGTGGCCCGCCAGCTTGGGCACTCAAGCACCCAGATGCTCTTCACGGTCTATAGCCGCTTCGTGCCGAACATGACCCGCCAGGACGGCTCGGCCATCGACCGCCTGCTGGCCACCCGCTTCGCGACGACCAACGTCGCAGCCAGCGAGCCTGCCGCCCCGGCGGCACCCAAGCCGTGAGCGCCGGACCTTCGGCCTGACCGGCTACTAACCCCTCTCTACCCGCTTGTCCGAGGTGGCTTCGGCCACCGCGCTGGGCGAACTCGTCCCTTCACTTTCTCAGGAGACACCGACATGACCGACCGAGACCCGACACACCTGGACTACAGCACCTTCCCGCCCGCCATGCTCATGGGCGTTTCGGCGGTGGCCGTGCGTCTGCACGACACCCTGGACAGCGCTGCCGCCGACACCTGGCGCAAGACCTTCGAGGTCTTCGCCAGCAGCCTGCACCTGCAGGTCGAGCAACTGCCCTCCGATGGGCGGGGCATCTGCCTGCACCTCAGCGGGCCCGGCGGCGTGGATCTGCGCAGCAAAGGAAAGCTCCTGACCTGGCTTGCGCTCAGCCGCGGTGTCCAGTCGGTGCGCGTGCTGGACGCGGCGCACGCCAGGGCCAAGGGGCTGACGCTCTTCGTGGACCGCGCGACCACGCTCCTGCTCGCGTCGTGAGGCCGGTCATGCGTTGCCTCCAACCCAACTTCCTGCCGTTCATCCGCGGCCCACCAGCGGGCGCTCCCGTGTCGTCATCCAGTTTCAACCGGACTACCCAAGGAGATATCGCATGAACGTCCGCATCACTCCCCAATCCGATCGCCGCCTCGTGTGGCTTCACATCGGCGGTACCCCGGCCATGGAGCCGCGCGGCGTGCTGCACTTCGTCCGCCGCCTCAACCGCTTCCTGGTCGGCTCGGGACTCTTCGCCCTGAGCCAGGGCAACGACCGCATCCTGCTTCTGGGCCTCAAGGGGCCCATCACCTCCCAGGACACCGGCCTCGTGATGCTGTGGCTGTGGCGCCAGCCGCAGGTGGCCACGCTCGGCATCGAGAAGCCGACGCCGCACGAGGTCAAGGCGATCGCGAGGCTGGGCCATGATGGCCGCTGAGCGCGAGCCGGGGGCCGGCACGGCCTTCACGCTCGAACTGTACGCCGCGCCTGGCACACCGCTGTCCCGGGTGCGGGACCTCGAGCGTGCCATCGAGGACTATGCCGAGGTCCATGACCTGGAGATGAGCGGGACGCAACTGCGTTTCCTCGTCCAGGCGTTGGGGCGGCCTACGACGGCGGAAGACCAGGTGGCTCTGCTGGACTGGCTCGTCGACCGTCCGGGCTTGCGCCGGGTCCGCGTGGGCGCGCTGCGCAGGGCGGCCGCCGGCCAAGTGGGCTACCTCCAGGTGGCCTCGGGCGACATGGCGGTGATCGGCGTGACGCTGCTGTACCGGCTCGGGCGGCTCAAGGTCGAGCAGTACCTGCAGATCCTGGGCGGGTTCGTCCGGGCGGACGTGCACTGATGGCCGCCAGTGTCGGCTTGTCAGGGGTCAGCGCACCTTGCCGCGGGAGCCGGCCTTCGCAGCAGACCGCGCAGCAGGGCGGGCTTCTGGCTCGGGGAACAGCTCGGCGATCGACACCCCCAGGCTCGTGGCCAGCGCCTCGATCATGGCCAGCGTGGGGTTGGCCACCCCGGTCTCGATGCGGCTCATGTAGGTGCGGAACAGGCCGCAGTGCTCGGCCAGATCCTCCTGCGTGAGGCCGCTGGCCAGGCGCAGCTCGCGCACGCGGGCGCCGAAGCGGTGCTGGACGGAGGCAGGGCGGGAAGCCACCGCCCGACTGTCCAGAAAGTACACTAATTCATACACACACTCATTCGCACATCAGCAGCGGTGGAACGCTGCTCGGACGAGCGTGTGGCAACACCGAGGGGGATCTTCTTGAAGCAGTTCGCGATTCTTTCGGCGGCCGTCGCGGCCGCAGCGCTGGCCGGGTGTGCCAGCACCACGCCCACCGTCGAGACGACGCCTGGGTACGCCATCTACGACATCAAGGCCGCGCCAGGCGTCACGCACTCCCAGGTGGCCGAGGCGGTCAAGACGTCGCTGCAGAAGAACATGAGCGCGGTGCAGATCACCAACGCCATCCCGCCGTCGCCGCTGCCGGAAAAGGCGCCGCGCTTCCAGCTGGTGTCGCCCTTCAAGGGCTCGAACCTGGCGGCGCTGGCTGCCGCGTCGGGCCAGAACCTGCAGGTGCCGACCTGCGAGGGCGCGATCATGACGGCGCAGGCTGGCGACTCCTCGATGCGCAAGTACGGGGAGGCGACGAGCTTCTTCGCCTGCGTGATGCCCTACCAGGGCGGCTGGTCGCTCAACGTCTACACGACCTTCCGCAAGGCTTCGGGGGCCTTCAACGCGCAGACGCTGGCGGCGACGCTGATGAAGCCGCTGACGGGGGACTCCAGCCAGTTCATCCCGCGCACCATCAACGGCATGGTCGAGGCCGTGAAGGCCACGGGCGCCACGGTGACGCTGGTCGAGGCCTTCCCGTCGTGAGGGCGCCCGTCATGAAGACGTCGGCGCTGGCGGCCCTGGTGGCAATCGGTCTGCTCGGTTGCACGCAGGGGCAGCAGGCCTCGCCTGCCGCGCCTGCCCCTGCAGCTGACACCAGCGCCCTGGCCCAGACCGAGATCTGCGCGACGCAAGAGGTGCGGGTCGAGACGGGCTGCAAGCCGGGCCAGCGGGTCGTGTTCATGCCGTCGCGCTTCGGCAACGAACAACTGCCGGTCATGTTCGCTTCGATGAACTGCGACCTGCGCTACGCGGTGGCGATGACCAACGGCGGGGTGACCTGCATCTTCATCAAGGTGCGGGCGCCGCAGTCGGAAGCACCGGGCGGCGCTTCGGCGGCGGCACCCGGGCAGCCGGCCAGCAACGCTGCCGGCAAGTGAAGGACTGGTGACCCGATGACTGGCACGAGCCCACATACTGCCGGCCAGCTTGCTGCGATTTCCGGCGTGGTCGGGCGCATCAAGACCTTCGGACCCGTCGGACCGCCCTATCTGGTCGGCAATGCGCTCAGGCGGCTCGAGGACGGAGACCCGTTGATGCACGTGACCCTGGTGCAGACGGGTGAGGTGACCGAGTACCGTCTCAGCCGCATCCTCGACGACCCGGACGCGGCGTGACGCTGGGTGTGGCCGCCGCCGGTCACCCCACCACCCGTACCCGGCGTGCGAGCCCGCCTGCGCAGGCGGCCGCCTCGATGCGGCGGCGAAGCTCAGGTGCGGGCGTCCACGTGCCGCCCCGGGCCCTGAAACGATCACTGGCGTCGACGACGCCTGACGGCATAACGCCGCTGCCCAGCGCCGAAGACAACATTGCATCCAGGCGGGCCACCTGCTGGGCGCCGTAGCGCCGCGCATCGAGCCGCCCATCGGCATCGAACTCGAGCAGGTCGAAATCCAGTCGCCGCACACCCAGCACCACGCTGCCCGCCACTTCGACGACCACACTGGCCAGACGAACCCGCCGGCCGGCGAAAGCCGGAACCCGTGCAGCCGCATCGGGCTGCAGCAGCCGGTGGTACGCGCTTACCGGCAGGCGATGCAGCACATCGTCGCCGTCGACGAGAAGAAGGCGCGACGACAGGCTCACCGGCGCGCCCCCCAAGGCAGTTGCCTACGCATCGTCGTCCTTCAGTTCGTTGCCGGCATCCGGTTCTTGTCGCTTGGCCACCTGCGCCCAGAACGCCGTCTTGCGGGCGTGCTTCTGGCGCAGGGCAGCGATGTACTCGGCGTGGGGCTGCAGCGGTGACCAGTCTGTGGCGTGCTTGGCGATGGCGTGCAGTTGGTGCCAGTAGCGCGCGGCATGGCCGTAGGCGGGTGAGTACGCCTTGGCAAGGATGGCGTCGAGCAGGGCGCGCACCACGGCCGTGGCGCCGCGCCAGCACTGCTGGGCCTCCAGGGTCTTGGCCAGCGGTACGAGCCAGCTGTAGTCCTGGCCGGTGATGCGCGCCGGCTCGGCCACCAGGACCTGCTCGGCCTCTGCAAAGCAGCCGATCTCCACCAGCAGCCGCGCGGCGGTGACCGGGTCGTCGTGGTCCAGCGCCAGTTCCCGGGCTCGCGAGAAGGCAGCAGTCTGGGCTGCGGGAGCCAGATGCCCGAGCCAGGTGCGGAAATCGTCCACCGACAAGGTCTGCTCGAACACCTGTTGCTGGATCGGGCCGCTGCGTTCCAGCTGGCCCAGGCGCTTGAGCACTTCGGCCAGCAGACGCAGCCTTGTGTGCGGGTGCCAGTCGGCGGGGTCTTCCAGCCAGGGCAGGGCATCGGCGGGGCGCCCGACGTCCAGGTACTGGAGCACGAAGTCCTGCTTCTGAACGGAGTTCGGCTTCGGGCTCCGGCGCAGCGTGGCGCGGACGTGGATGTCGGGGTCGCGCAGGGCGTGCGAGAGCAGGGTCAGGGCACCGAGGCCGGGGCAGTACTCGCCAGCGATCGTTGAGCCGGCCGCGGTGGCATCCAGTTCCCGCTCCAAAGCCGCCACCAGATCTCGCAGCTGGGCCGGGGAGAGAAGGAGGTCGGCTTGCAGCCACAGCGCTTCGCGGGCGCCGTACTTGTCGGCTTCAGCCAAGCGTCGCAGGCGGGCGGGCCAGGCGTCGGCCGGGCTCTCGCAGCGGGCGGCGGCCTGCAGCCACAGGCGGCAAGCAGAGCGCATCGCGTCGCCGATGCGGCCGCTGGAGTCGTCGGCGCGGTTGAAGATCGACTCGTCGCACTCGATGAAGGCTTCGGCCAGCGCCACGGCAGCCATCGGGTCGCGGGGCAGCAGTTCGCGCTCGATCTGTGACAGCCAGGCCTCGGCTTCGGTCGCCCACTCGATGCCGGCTCGGTAGTCCAGGAAGCGGGTCTGGCGGCGCCAGCCATTCAGGGTCTTGCGGAAGGTCGCGGCGAGCCGGTCAGGCTTATCGGCGAGCTGCAGTCGTTCCAGGCGCTGCTGCACCTCGGGATGCTCGGAGGCGAGTTCCAGCAGCAACCCCGACAGGGTGTCGGCGTTCTGGCGGCGGATGAAGGCGCTGAGGTCTTCCTTGCGGGTGGCCATCTCCGCAATTGTGAGGGGCGTCGCGGCGGCAACCTCTGAGCGGAGGACGGCTCAAGACTGAAAGACTTCCCTCGCTTTCAGGGGTCCGATGATTCCTGACTTCGATGATCGTCAGTTAGCGAGCCAGTGAGGTTGCGTCCATCAAGCCGAGTGCGAAAGCGTCATTGACGGTCGTTCGCGGCCTGCAATCCCAGGTGGAGACGGGAATCTTCCGGCTCGGCTGCAAGTACGTTCGTTGTTTCAACCGAAACGAACGTGGCAACTCAGGATAGTGGCGAGTCAGCAGGACAAGTGTGCCCTCGCGTTCCGCCTCACTCTGTTCAGGCAATGGGGCGTTGTCGGTGTAGCCGCCGTCGAAGCCCCAGCACCCGCCAATGCGCTCGGCCTTCATGAATGGCGCGGCGGCCGCAGACGCACGCAGCAAGGACCTCACGCCGCTTCCGTCGCCGACGTCGGCGACTGCCACCAGTTGCTGGCCCAGCCCCAGATACTTTGGCAGCGCGGGATGTACTCTGGTCGCCGCGCGTCGCTCCAACAGATAGGCCGCCGATGCGATTGCAAGGCTGCCGCCGAGCCCGAGCCAGCGCGCCGGACGCGACAGCCCCACATGTAGGCGTGAGGGCGAATCTCGGACCCTGGCCACGCGGTCGTCGGTGACGAAGGACTCGATCCACGCAGGGTAGATCCGAGCGTGAGCGAACTCCAGGCGCAGAGGCAGGACGGTGGCTCTGTGGACGATCTTCCGGTTCGCCGCATAGAGCCGGCGGCAGGACTCAAGTGCATCCTGGATGGCGGAGGTCATCAGCGCGAACGCCATGGCGGCGCCTGCGCTGGTGCCGACGAGGACCGGCGGCAGGTGCCAGCCCGCCTCAAGCCAGGTGGTCACGAGACCCGCTTGCCACCAACAGCGATTGCCTCCGCCAGCGAACACCAGGGTGCGGACCGCTCCCAGGTCCACGTTGGCCGGGGTCGGCTGCTGAGAAGCCATGTCGAGCCTGCCTTGCCGCTTCAATCCCTGCCTAGTGGAAACTTGAATACTGCTCATTCGCGCATGCCGGCCTATCGCCAGCGCTGATTGATGACCCGGCGACTTCACGACTCAAGGCTCGCTCGTGAACCTCCGTCGAAACACTGAATGATTTCTTCAGGGCTCAATCCCATCGAAATTTGGAGCCTCGCCAAGACCCACGACGGCTCGGGCCTCACGGGGCCTCGAATCTGAGAGTCTCTCGCCGTTCGATGCGGCTTCGCAGGGCCTGGTGGCGTCGGCGGTTGATCGGGTAGCGCAACAACATCAGACCCGAAACGAGGCTGAGCACCGCCGGCAGAAGAGCCAATGTCCACAGCATGCCCTGTGTCGCGGACTCGCTGTTCGCCTTGGCAGCCGGCTCGTAGCCCACGGCGGCCATGGCAAAGAAGGCTAGAGATGTGCCCACCGCTCCGGAAGCCGGAAAGATCAGCGATCGGATGGCGTAGTAAGTACCGGTCTGCGCTTGACCTGTCTTGTACGTGCCGTAGTCAGACAGGTCGCTGATGAGGGCTGCAGGCACGAACATCTGGGGGGTGGACAGCATGCTGACCACCGCCATCAGCATAAACACGAGCACTGCACTGGCCTGGCCGCCGGGTGGAAACAGCAGCATCAGTGGCCCGGTGGCTGCCGTGGCCAGCGTGGCATATGCCCACAACATGTGCTTGCCCCAGCGTGAAGCCAGACTGATGCACAGCGGCAGCACCGCGATCTGCGCGGCCGTGGCCACCAGCAGGAGCAGGCCGATGCGATCGCCGAAGCCCAGGTAGTTGTCCAGCGCAATGAACAGCAGCGCGTAGGTCACGCCCCAGGACACACCAATCAGCCAATCGGCAGCCAAGAACAACTGGAAGGGTCGGTTGTGCAAAACGGTCCTCAACATGTCGCGCACCGTGTAGCGATGGCCGCGCATCACGGCGCCCACCGGAACCAGCCACAGTGCCGCCGCCATGCCAAGAGGCAGCAGAACGACCCCGATCCAGCCGAACAGCGCCATCATGGGGCGGTCCATCCGGGAGCTTTCCACCCAACCCAGCGGCTTGAGGATCTCGGGCAATGACATGAAAAGCACGCCGCCGACCAGCAGCGTCAAGGTGATGGCTGCCGACAGCCGTGAGCGCTGCGCGTAGTCGGTGCTGATCTCGGCCAGCCAGCTGCGCAGCGGAATCTCGATGGCCGACAGCGACAGGTAGAACACCACCATGGCCACAAAGAGGTAGCCGTTGCCCGCGTCGGTCGGCGGCATGTAGGCAAGCAGGAAGGCCGGAATGCTCAGCAGCGCGCCGGCGGCCAACCAGGGCTTGCGCGGTCCGAAACGGCTGTTCGTGGCATCGCTGGCGTACCCGATGAAGGGATCGATGACGCCGTTGAAGATGCGACAGAACAGCATCACCGTAGCGATGCCGGCTGTCGTGGCCTCGGTGTACTTGGCATAGAACGTGGTCAGCAGGGCTGGAAACGGCAAAGTCATCAGCGCCATCGCCAAGCCCGGTGCAGCGTACGCGGCAAGTAGAGGCCAGCGCAGCGGCCCTCGGGTGTCAAAGGATTTCATGCTGAAGAGCCCGTGCGTTGCGCGCGAGTGCCGCCGCGGCAGCCTGACGTCAGCGGTTGTGGATCTGCACGGCTCAGTCGCGGCTGGACGGGAACGTGAACACCGCCCCCTCCCGCACACCCCCCGAGGGCCAGCGCTGGGTGATCGCCTTGCGGCGGGTGTAGAAGCGCACCGCATCGGGCCCGTAGGCATGCAGGTCGCCGAAGAGCGAGCGCTTCCAGCCGCCGAAGGAGTGGTAGGCCACCGGCACCGGCAGCGGCACATTGATGCCCACCATGCCAATCTCGATGTGGTCGCTGAAGTGGCGCGCGGCTTCGCCGTCACGGGTGAAGATGCAGGTGCCGTTGCCGTACTCGTGGGCGTCGATCAGGTCCATGGCCTGCTGCAGCGTGTCCACGCGCACGATGCCCAGCACCGGACCGAAGATTTCCTCGCGGTAGATGCGCATCTCGGGGCGCACATGGTCGAACAGGCAGGGGCCCAGGAAGTAACCGGATTCGTGGCCGGGCACCTGCAGGCCGCGGCCGTCGACCACCAGTTCCGCGCCCTCGGCCACGCCGAGGTCGACATAGCCGCGCACCTTCTCGAAGTGGGCTCGCGTGACCAGCGGGCCCATGTCGCTGCCGGCCGCGGTGCCGGGGCCGACCCGCATACGTGCGATCTCCGCGGCCAGTCCGGCGCGCAGGGCCTCGGCAGCCGTATTGCCCACCGCCACCACCAAGGGCACGGCCATGCAGCGCTCGCCGCAGGAGCCGAAGGCGGCGCCCATCAGCGCGGCTACCGCGTTGGGGATGTCGGCATCGGGCATGACCACCGCGTGGTTCTTCGCGCCGCCCAGTGCCTGCACCCGCTTGCCGTGGGCGCAGCCGGTCGCATAGATGGCCTGAGCCACAGGCGTGGAGCCGACGAAGCTGACCGCCGCCACCCGCGGGTCGGTGAGCAGCACGTCCACGGCCTCCTTGTCGCCATGCACCACATTGAGCACGCCCGGGGGCAGTCCGGCCTCGAGAGCCAGCTGCGCGATGAACAGCGCGCTGGTGGGGTCGCGCTCCGAGGGCTTCAGCACGAAGGTGTTGCCACAGGCCACCGCCATCGGCCACATCCACAGCGGCACCATGGCCGGGAAGTTGAACGGGGTGATGCCGGCGGTCACGCCCAGGGCCTGATGCTCGCACCAGGCATCGATGCCCGCGCCGACGTTGCGGCTGTGCTCGCCCTTGAGCAGCTCGGTGACCTGGCTGGCGTACTCGACGTTCTCGATGGCGCGCTGCAACTCGCCCATGCTGTCGGCCAGGGTCTTGCCGTGTTCTTCAGTGACCAGCGCACAGATGCGGTCAGCATGCTGCTCCAGCAGCCGCAGCAGGCGCGTCATGACCCGTGCGCGCTTGATCGGTGGTGTATTGCGCCACGCCGGGAACGCAGCGCGGGCCGAGGTGATGGCCGCGTCGACCGTGGCAGCGTCGGCCAGGAGCACTTCGCGGATGACTGCGCCGGTGGCGGGGTTGTAGACCGGCTGGCGGTGAGAGCCACCGTCCTGCAGGCGGCCGTCGATCAGGTGGCGTACGATAGCGGCGGCGAGGTCGTTGATGGCAGCGGACGTCATGCGGTTTCCTGGAAGGCGTCGCCCAGCGCGCTGAGCAGGCGGTCGATGTCGGTGCGGGTGCTGATGAAGGGCGGGGCCAGCTGGATGGTGTCGCCGCCGTAGCGCACGTAGAAGCCCTTGCGCAGCATCGCCATGGCGATCTCGTACGGACGTTTGGCTGGCTCGCCGGGCACCTGGTCGACCGTGAAGCCGGCGGCCAGGCCGAAGTTGCGGATGTCCAGCACATGGCGCGCGCCGCGAAGGCCGTGCACCGCAGCCTCGAAGTGCGGTGCAAGGTCGCGCACCCGCTGCAGCGCGTGGTCACGCTCGAGCAGGTCCAGCGATGCGAGTCCTGCCGCGCAGGCCACCGGGTGGGCCGAGTAGGTGTAGCCGTGCGGGAACTCCAGCATGTAGCCGGGGCCGCCGGCAGCCATGAAGGTGTCGTAGATCTCCTGCCGGGCAATCACCGCGCCCAGAGGCTGCACGCCGTTGGTGACCTGCTTGGCCACGTTCAGGATGTCGGGTGTGACCCCGAAGGCCTCGGCGCCGGTCCAGGAGCCGGTGCGGCCGAAGCCGGTGATGACCTCGTCGAAGATCAGCAGGATGTCGTGCGCGGTGCAGATCTCGCGCAGGCGTTGCAGATAGCCCCGGGGCGGGATGATCACGCCGGCCGAGCCCGAGAAGGGCTCGACGATGACCGCCGCGATGTTGGAGGCGTCATGCAGCTGGATCAGGCGCAGCAACTCGTCGGCCAGCTCCGCACCCTGCTCGGGCATGCCGCGGGCGAAGGTGCCGTTGGCCGGCTGGGTGTGCGGCAGGTGGTCGGCTTCCACGCCCTGGCCGAACATCTTGCGGTTGGCGACGATGCCACCCACCGAGATGCCGCCGAAGTTCACGCCGTGGTAGCCCTTGACGCGGCCGATCAGGCGAGTCTTGTTGGCCTGGCCCTTGAGCCGCCAGTACGCACGCGCCATCTTGAGCGCGGTATCTGCGCTCTCGGAACCGGATCCAGTGAAGAACACCCTGTTCAGGCCGGGCGGCATGTGCTCGACGATACGCTCGGCCAGCTGGAAGGACAGCGGATGGCCGTACTGGAAGGCAGGCGCGTAGTCGAGCACGCCGACCTGTCGGCTGACCGCCGCCACGATCTCGGCCCGTGCGTGTCCGAGGCCGCAGCACCAGAGGCCGGACAGCCCGTCGAACACCCGCTGTCCCTCGGCGGTGGTGTAGTAGGCGCCATCCGCACTCACGAGCAGACGCGGATTGGATTTGAACTCGCGATTGCCGGTGTAGGGCATCCAGTGGGCGTCGAGCGAGAGCGTGGACATGGCCGTGCGTGGAGTCAGGAATTGGGGGAGGCGGGTCGCGCCGCGTCTAGCGCACGCAGCGCCCGCTCGATCGGACGCCGCCGGTTGCGCCAGGCTGTCGTGCCGACATGCCGGCAGATCATTTCGGTAACGACCTCGGCGCCGAGCAGTCGCAGCTGGTCGAGCGATCCGATCCCGGCGTCCTCGAGGCGCTGGATGCAGAGCTCGCCCAGTCCACCGGTACGAAGGAGGATGGCGCGCTCGCTGGATGCAAATCGGGTAATGGACACGGCGTGCATCAGTGGCTGTGTGTGGATCAGGCCGCGGATGCGGAACGCCAGGCGCGGACCGATTGCCGCTGTTCTCCAAGGCCTGCAATGCCGAGCCGCATGTCATCCCCGGGCCGCAGGTACACCGGCGGCTTCTGCCCCAGCCCCACGCCGGGCGGCGTGCCGGTGCTGATGACATCCCCGGGCATCAGGGTCATGAAGCGGCTGATGTAACTCACCAGTTCCGCCACGTCGAACACCATGGTGCGGGTGTTGCCGTTCTGGAAGCGGCGTCCATTCACATCAAGCCACATGTCCAGAGCCTGAGGGTCAGGCACCTCGTCGCGCGTGACCAGCCAGGGGCCGATCGGCGAGAAGCTGTCGCAGCCCTTGCCCTTGTCCCACTGGCCGCCGCGTTCGAGCTGGTACTCGCGTTCAGAGACGTCATTGACCACGGTGTAGCCGGCGACGTACGACAGGGCTTCGGCCTGTTCCACGTATGAGGCCCGGCGCCCGATGACGACGCCCAGCTCGACCTCCCAGTCGGTCTTCACCGAGTCGCGCGGGATGGTGACCGGGTCGTTCGGACCGGTGATCGACGTGGTCGCCTTCAGGAATAGCACGGGTTCGCTCGGCACTGCCTGGCCGGATTCGGCCGCATGGTCGGCATAGTTCAAGCCCACGCAGACGATCTTGCCGATTGCGGCCACTGGGCAACCGAGCCGCACCTGGGCGTCCACTACCGGCAAGGTGGCGGGGTCGAGCGCCGCCAGGGCCTGCAACGACGCCGGCTGCAGCGCAGTTCCGTCGATATCGCGCACGTGGCCGGACAGATCACGCAGGACGCCCTGAGCGTCGATGAGGCCGGGGCGTTCATGTCCGGCAGCGCCGAAGCGGATGAGTTTCATGGAGTTCCAGGATGGATTCAGGCAGACCAGCCGCCATCGATGACATGCACGGCGCCGGTGGTGAAGGCCGACTCGTCCGAGGCCAGGTACACCACCAGGGCGGCGATCTCTTCCGGCGTGCCCAGCCGTCCGAGCGGCTGGCGGGCCACGAAGCCGGCGCGCACGGCGTCCACCGTGGCGCCCGCCTGCTGCGCTTGCGCCGAGATGCGGTCACGCAGCGAGGGCGACTCGACGGTGCCAGGGCAGATCGCGTTGCATCGGATGCGTTGGCCCACGAAGTCGGCCGCCACGGCCTTGGTCAGGCCGATCACCGCCGCCTTGCTCGCGCTGTAGACGAAGCGGTTGGGCACCGCCTTGATGCTGGAAGCGGCCGAGGCCATGTTGATGATGGAGCCGCCGTGCTCGAGCATGCCGGGCAGGAAGGCCTGCAGCGTGCGCACCATGGACTTCACGTTCAGGTCCATGCCGAAGTCCCAGTCGGCTTCAGTGGCCTGCAGCACACTGCCGGCATGCACGTAGCCGGCGCAGTTGAACAGCACGTCGATGCGGCCGGTGCGCGCGGCAAGTGCGCGCACCGCAGCGGTGTCTCGCACATCGAGGCGGGCGGTGTGCAGTCGCTCGGCCAGGCCCTCCCGGTTCGCCTGCGACGCGAGGTCGCCAAGGCCGGCCTCGTTGATGTCCGTGGCCCAGACACTGGCGCCTTCGCGCAAGAGTGCCAGGCAGGAGGCTTGGCCAATGCCGGCAGCAGCGGCGGTCACCAGGGCGGTCTTGTGTTTCACGCGGTCTGTCATGTGTCCATCTCCTTCAGAGAATGGCGGCCAGCTCCGCGCCCTGGCGGATGGCACGCTTGGCATCGAGTTCAGCGGCTTCTTCAGCGCCACCGACCAGGTGGACCTCGCGGCCCGCGGCGCGCAGCGCGCCTTCCAGCTCGCGCAGTGGCTCCTGGCCGGTGCAGAGCACGACGGTGTCGGCCGGGATGACCTGGGCCTGGTCGCCGACGGTGATGTGCAGGCCGGCATCGTCGATGCGGTCGTAGCGCACGCCCGGGATCATCGCCACGCCGCGCTGCTTGAGCGAGCTACGGTGGATCCAGCCCGTGGTCTTGCCCAGGCCGTCGCCGACCTTGCTGGTCTTGCGCTGCAGCATGATCACGCGGCGTGCGGCCGGCGCGGGCTGGGCCGGCTTCAGACCGCCCCGCGCGCGGTACTCGGGGTCCACCCCCCATTCGTCGTAGAAGTGGGCCCGGGCCTGCTCGCCGGCTTCAGACGTGCTGGTGATGTACTCGGCCACGTCGAAGCCGATGCCGCCCGCGCCCATGATGGCCACGGTGTTGCCGGGAGTCACGCGGTTCTGCAGCACGTCCAGGTAGCTCACCACCTTGGGGTGGTCCACGCCGGGCACCGCCGGCGTGCGCGGCGTGACGCCCGTGGCCAGCACCACCACGTCCCAGCCGCCGTCGATCAGCTCCTGTGCGCCGACCCGGCGGCCCAGCTTCAGCTGCACGCCAGTGCGCTCGATCTGGCGCCGGAAGTAGCGCAGCGTCTCGTGGAACTCTTCCTTGCCGGGGATCTGCTTGGCGATGTTGAACTGCCCACCCACCGCGTCGGCCGCGTCGAACAGCGTGACCTGGTGGCCACGGCCGGCGGCCAACGTGGCCACGCTCAGGCCGGCCGGGCCGGCGCCGACCACCGCGATGCGGCGGGGCGTGTCGGTCGGCAGGTGATTCAGCTCGGTCTCGCGGCAGGCGCGCGGGTTGACCAGGCAGGACGTGATCTGCCCGCTGAAGGTGTGGTCCAGGCAGGCCTGGTTGCAGGCGATGCAGGTGTTGATCTCGTCGGCGCGGCCTTCGGCGGCCTTCTTCACGAACTCGCTGTCCGCCAGGAAGGGGCGGGCCATGGAGACCATGTCGCAGTGGCCGTCGGCGATCAGCTGCTCGGCCACCTCGGGCGTGTTGATGCGGTTGGAGGTGACCAGCGGGATGCCCACTTGACCGCGCAGCCGCTGCGTGACCCAGCTGAATGCCGCGCGGGGCACCTTGGTGGCGATGGTGGGGATGCGCGCCTCGTGCCAGCCAATGCCGGTGTTGATGATGGTGGCCCCCGCCGCCTCGATGGCCTTGGCCAGCGTGATCACATCATCGATGCTCGAGCCGCCTTCGACGAGGTCCAGCATCGACAGGCGGTAGATGATGATGAACTCGCGTCCTACGCGCTCCCGGGTGCGGCGCACGATCTCGACCGGGAAGCGGATGCGGTTCTCGTAGGCACCACCCCATGCATCGGTGCGGTGGTTGGTCGCCGCCGCAATGAACTCGTTGATCAGGTAGCCCTCGGAGCCCATGATCTCCACGCCGTCATAGCCGGCCTCGCGCGCCAGCGCCGCAGAGCGCACGAAGTCCTCGATCGTGCGTTCGACCTCCTCGGTGCTCAGCGCGCGCGGTGTCATCGGGTTGATCGGGGCCTTCAGGGCGCTGGGCGCTACCAGGCCCGGGTGGTAGGCGTAGCGGCCGAAGTGCAGGATCTGCATCGCGATGCGGCCCCCGGCGTCATGCACCGCCTGCGTCAGGATGCGGTGCTTGGCCACGTCGCGCTCGCTGGCCATCATGGCGCCGCCAGGCATCGGGCGGCCTTCCTCGTTCGGTGCGATGCCGCCGGTGACGATCAGTCCCACGCCGCCCCGCGCGCGCTCGGCGTAGAAGGCTGCCATGCGCTCGAAGCCGCCCCGAGCCTCCTCAAGTCCAAGGTGCATCGAGCCCATCAGCACGCGGTTCGGCAGGGTGGTGAAGCCCAGATCGAGCGGGGCCAGAAGGTGCGGGTACATGGAATCTCCGTGTGGATGTGGCGGCGTCATGGACGCGAAGGGGCAGGTGCCGGCAGGTCCAGGGTCTCGGCCCAGGCGTGCAGCAGCCATTGCCACACCGCGTTTCCGCCGTCGCTGTTGACGAGCACGCACAGCCCGGCGCGCTGCGCGGGTACGGTCCAGAACACGCTGCGCCAGCCGCAGAACCCGCCGGTGTGGTTGACGTGCACGCGGCCGGCCGCATCGGTGTGCAGGAAATGTCCGAGGCAGCTCTCGAAGTGGACACCCTCCTGGGTCCCCGCGTCGCAGTGCGCCATGTGCATCGCCGCCACCGTCTCCGGGGCGAGCACACCGCGGCCAGGCGGGGCACCGTTCGGGCCGGCCATGCCGGCAGCCGCAAAGGTGGCCAGGTCGGTGATGCTCGACCACAGGCCGCCTGCAGCCCGAGACAGTGGCACCCAGTCCTCGACCGGTTCGCCGGTTTCGCTGTATGGCGGCGCGCAGTCGGCGGCGAGGCCGGGAGGCAGGGGGTCGAAGCCGCTGGCGAGCAGGCCCAGGGGGCGCAGCACCGCGTCCGTCACCACCTCGTCGTAGCGTCGCTGGGTGACGTCCTCGATCATGGCCTCCAGCATCGCGTAGCCGCCGTTCGAGTAGGCAAAGGACTGACCAGGCGCGTGCTCGAGCCGCACCGGTGCATCCGGCGGCAGGCCCCAGCGCTGGTAGTAACGCTCCTGTGCAGCGTTCATCATCGGATGACGGGCCTCGAGGCCCTCGGTGATGTCGACCGGGCGGCCGTCATGCGGACGCCGGCCGAGGCCGGCGGTCGAGATGCCGGCCTGGTGGCTCAGCAGCCGGCGCAGCGTGACGCCGGCCTCGTCGTGTGCCGAGGCGGGCAGCTGCCAGCGCCGTAGATAGCGCCCGATCGGTTGATCCAGTTCGACCACGCCGCGCTCCACCAGCCGCATCACCGTCCAGGCCGCGACAGACTTGGAGATCGAGGCGACGCGGAACAGGCTGCGTTCGTTCAGTGCGCCGAAGCCGGGCCGGGTGTGGCAGCGCACTGCAGCGACCTGTCCGTCTTCGATACAGGCATAGGCGACGCCGGGCAAGTTCAGGCGCTCCAGTTGCTCCGGCAAGGCCTGCGCCATGCGGGCAAGGAATACGTTCAGCCTCATGGGTGTGCAGCGGGGTGGGTCAGCAGGGCGTAACCGTCGGCGATCGCAGCATCTCCTGCCGGCGTCAGCACCTCGAAGTGCACATGGCAGCCTTCGGCGTCATGCTGCAAAGAGGCCCGCAGACGAAGCGCGCTGCGTGGCATCACGAGTGCGCCGAACCGCCCGCGCAGGCGTCGCAGCAGGCCCGGTGCACCGGGTGCGCAGCGCGCGACGATGGCGCTGCCCGCCATGGCCCAGGTGGCGGTGCCGTGCACCAAGATGTCCGGCAACCCGGCAGTGCGCGCCACGCGGCGTTCGGTGTGGATCGGGTTCCAGATGCCGGCGCATTCCGTGTAGCGGTGCGGCAAGGCTGCATCGATGTCGAGCACTGACTCGAAGCCGGCGCACTCGCTGGCTTTCGGGGCGCTAGGCAGCGGCGCCTCTTCGGCTGGCGGCCTGTCCTCGCCTGTCGCCTCCACTCCTCGGTAAAGCGCCACAGTGCGGCTGGTGACAATGGCAGCGCCCTGCGCATCCACCGTCTGCAGCGTGCAGGCGGTGCGCGTGCCAGAGTTGCCGCGCCATACCCCGGTGACGGTGCCACCGGTGGCGAGCCGCTCCCCGGCACGGATCGGGCGGTGGAAGGTCGAGTCCTGGATCAGGTGCATCGCCCGCAGCCGGTCCGCCGCCTCGGGTACCAGGGTTGCGGCCATTCCTGGATCGGAGACGACCGGCCATTCGAGCGACACGCACAGGGCCGGGTGGGCCATGAAGTCGGGTGCGCTGTCGTCGAACACCGCCGGCGTCAGGTCGCCGATGCCCGCGGCATACGCGAGCATGCGGCGGGTGGATACGGTGGTCTCCCGCCGCGGAAAGTGCAGGCCAACGACGGCGCTGTCGATCATGCGACCTCGAACAGTGCTGCCGCGCCCATGCCGCCCCCCACGCACATCGTGGTGACGACGTATCGCACGCCGCGCCGCTTGCCTTCGATCAGTGCATGTCCGACCATGCGTGCGCCCGACATGCCGTAGGGGTGACCGATCGAGATCGCGCCGCCGTTCACGTTAAGCCGGTCGTCCGGGATGCCCAGCTTGTCCCGGCAGTAGAGCACCTGCACCGCAAAGGCCTCGTTGAGCTCCCACAGACCGATGTCGTCCATCGACAGGCCGTGCGTCTTGAGCAGGCGGGGGATGGCGAAGACCGGGCCGATACCCATCTCGTCGGCATCGCAGCCGACAATCGACATGCCGCGGTAGAAGCCGAGCGGCTGCAGCCCGCGCCGCTCGGCGAGACCGGTCTCCATCACCACGCAGGCACTAGCGCCGTCGGACAGCTGGCTGGCGTTGCCCGCGGTCACCATGCCGTGGGGGCCCATCACCGGGGTCAGGCTGCGCAGGGTGTCCATGGTGGTCTCGGGCCGAGCGCCTTCGTCGGCGGTCAGTGTCACCGCCTCGATGCGTTCCTCGCCGGTGGCCTTGTCCTTCACCAGCTTGAGTGCCGTGACCGGCACGATCTCGGCGTCGAAGCGGCCGGCCGCCCGGGCGGCCGCGGTGCGCTGCTGGCTCTGCAGCGCGTAGGCATCACAGGCCTCGCGGCTCATGCCGTAACGGTAGCCGACGATCTCTGCGGTCTGCAGCATCGGCATCAGGATGTGTGGCCGGGCCTGGAACAGGCGCGGGTCGGGCTGGCGGAAGACGTCCAGGTGCTTGTTCTGCACCAGGCTGATGCTCTCCACACCCCCGGCCACGCAGATGTCCATGCCATCCATTACCACTTGCTTGGCAGCGGTGGCAATGGCCATCACGCCGGATGCGCACTGGCGTTCGATGCTCATGCCACCTACGGTGGTGGGCAGCCCGGCAGCAAGTGCGCCGAGGCGCCCGATGTTGAATGCCTGCGGCCCCTGCTGCATGCCGCAGCCGATGACGCAGTCGTCGATCTCACCAGGGTCGATGCCTGCACGTTCGACCGCATGTCGAATCGGGATGCCCAGCAGCGTGGGAGACTCCAGGTTGTTGAAGGCGCCGGTGTAGGCCTTGCCGATGGGCGTGCGGGCGGTCGAAACGATGGCAGCTTGTCTCATGGGTGGTCTCCGGCGTGATCAGGCGAACAGCTTGGCCAGGGCGGGCGAAGGTGTCCAATAGGCGTCACCGAAAGCAGGGTCGGCGGCACGCTGCGTCTCCAGGGCCGAGCGCACCTTCTCGAGGCCCATCGCGAGTGCTTGGTAGACCGGTCCGCCCTTAGCGGCGGGGAAGCCGTAGCCATAGATCCAGATCACATCGGCATCGCTGGCGCGGTCGATGACGCCTTCGTCCAGCACCCGGGCCGCTTCGTTGATCACCGGCAGCAGGCATCGCATGACGATCTCCTCGTCGCTGAATTCGCGGCGCTCGATACCGAGCTCGGCCGCCACGCGATCACGGACTTCGGCGACCACGGGCGACGGTTGCGGCGTGCGGCCATCCGCCCCGTAGTCGTAGTTGCCGCTGCCGGACTTCTGGCCCTTGCGCCCGGCCTGGAGCAGCGCGCGGGTCATGGCACCGTAGGCAGGATCGTCGGGGATCAACCTGGCTGCGCGCAGCGCATCGAGGTAGTACGCCCGCACGTCGAGGCCCGCCATGTCGCCCATCGCGCAGGGGCCCATCGGGAAGCCGTAGGCGGTGATGACGCGATCCAGGCGCTCGGGATCGACCCCCTGCAGCACCAGTCGCTCGGCCTCGCGGGCATAGCCCTCGAGCATGCGGTTGGCCGCGAAGCCGGGGCAGTTGCCGACCACCACGCCTGTCTTGCGGATCACCGTGGACGCAAAGATGGCGGTGCGCAAGGTGGCAGGCGAGGTCTGGCGGCCGCGCACGATCTCGAGCAGCGGCATCATGAAGGCCGGCGAGAAGAAGTGCAGGCCCACCACGTCAGCCGGACGGCCACTGGCCTGCGCGATCGCATCGACGTCGAGGCCGGAGGTGTTGGTGGCCAGCACCGCGCCCGGCTTGGCGACTTCGGCGAGCTGCCGGAACACGGTCTGCTTGACGTCCATGCGCTCGAACACCGCTTCGATCACCAGATCGCAGTCGGCGAGGTCGGCGTAGTGGCTGGTCGTGGTGAGCAGGCCCTGGTAGCCGCGCGACAGGTCGTCCCAGAGGATCCCGCGCTTGACCAGACTGGCGAAGGCCTTGCCGACCTCGCGGCGCCCCTTTTCGAGCGCCTCGTTGCTCTGGTCCAGCAGAACGACCGGCATATTGGCGCCGAGGAAGCACACGGCGATGCCGGATCCCATCAGGCCCGCGCCGATGATGCCGACCTTGCGGATCTCGCGACCCAGGGTACCGGGCGGCACGCCACGAACCTGTCCGACCGCGTTGATCGCTGCGGCCACATAGGACTTGGGAGGAGGCATGGACATGGGGTCAGTTCCTTTCGCTGCAGCCGCGGACGGGTGTGTATCGGCGTACCGATTAAAAATAAACAACGTTCACATAGTCGCAGGGCGTTCGCTTGATGTCAAGGGCAGGGAAAACCTGAGGACCGTGCCGGTCCAGCTCTCTTGACACGGCCTCGGTCGACACCGCAGCATATAAACACTGTTCATGTTGCAGCCCTAGCCGGATGCTGCGTCACCGTCATGCCCGCTCCAACCGCACTGCGTCCTGCGCGTCTGCACCCCTTCACCGGGCATGACATCCCGTGGTTGCTAAGGGCTCAGGCCCATCGGCGTGGGGACCATCCTTTCCTTGTGTTCGCGGGCTTCCACGGCGCCGCAGAAATCTGGACGTACAGCCGCTTTCATGCGGCCGTCGGGCGGTTGGCCCATGGTCTCGTGCACCAGCTCGGCGTGCGCCTCGGTGACCATGTGCTGCTGCACATGGACAACTGCATCGAGTTCCTGTTGACGTGGCATGCGCTGGCCCGCATCGGCGCCGTGGCCGTCACGACCAACACCCGTTCGGCCGGGGGCGAGCTGACCTACTTCGCCACCCACAGCGAGGCGGTGCTGGTGGTCACGCAGCCCAGCTACGAGAGCGCGCTGCGCGAGGCCGCGCCTGCTGCTCGGGCCTTCATCGTGACGGCCACGGACTGTGGTGCCTCACCCGAGGTGCCGCGCCGCAGCGATGCGGTGCCGTTCGAGGCGCTGGTGGCGTCGGAAGTGCCGGAGCTTCCCGAGCGCACCCCCGACCCGCTGCTGCCCCTGTCGGTGCAGTACACCTCCGGCACCACTGCGCGGCCCAAGGGTGTGGTCTGGACCCATGCCAACGGGCTGTGGGGGGCGCGCACCAACGCGGTTGTGTGCAGCGTCCGGCCGGACGACATCGGCCACGCCTTCTTGCCGCTGTTCCATACGAACGCGCTGTGCTACTCGCACCTGTCCACGCTCTGGGCAGGCGCCACACTGGTGCTGCAGCCGCGCTTCTCCGCCAGCCGCTATTGGGCATGCCAGGTCGAGCATCGCTGCACCTGGGGCATTCACATCCCGTTCTCGCTGAAGGCCTTGCTCGGCCAACCGGTCCCCAAGGGCCATGTGCTGACGCGCTGGGGGCTGGGTGCCATCGACCCGGCTGTAGTCCTGCAGGTCTTCGGCATCCCCAGCGTCGGCTGGTTCGGCATGACCGAGACTGTCGGCCTGCCGATCGCGTCCTACCCTGCGCTGCCTGGGCGCGAGATGGCCATGGGCCTGGCGGCGCCTGGCTATGAAGTGGAGGTCCGCCGCGACGATGGGAGCGAGGCGCCCTTTGGCGAATCCGGACGCCTGTGGGTCCGCGGTGTGCCTGGGTTGTCGCTGTTCCTGGAGTACCTCCACGCGCCCGAGGCGACGGCGGCCGCCTTCGATGCCGACGGCTGGTTCGACACCGGAGACCTGGTCACGGCCTTCGAGGACGGCCACATCCGCTTCGATGGGCGCGAGAAGGACATGCTGCGGATCGGTGCGGAGAACGTTGGCGCGGCCGAAATCGAGCGTGCGGTGATGAGCGCGGGCGGCATCGTCGAAGTGGCGGTGGTCGGCAGACCTGACCCAATGCTCGATGAGGTGCCGGTGGCCTACGTGATCCCGATGGGGCCGGTCGAGGGGCTGGTCGAGCGCGTGACGGAGGCCTGTGCCCGGCAGCTGGCCGACTTCAAGCGGCCGCGCGAGGTGGTGGTGGTCGCCGAGCTGCCCCGAGTCACCCTCGGCAAGGTCGACAAGAAATCGCTGCGCGCCCAGCTGGCAGCCCGGGAAGCATCGCATGGCTGATCCGTCGCACCCGGATGGCGACGCGAGCCCGGACACGGCCGTGCGGTTGCACCGCCGCGAGGCGTGGCAGCCCTGGGATCACGAACTCGAGCGTGTCGAGCTTGCCTTCGAGCTGGATGCCGAGTGCACGGTGGTCACTGCCTCGCTGCAGCTGCACCGCCGCTCGGGCGCGGACCAGGCCGCGCCGCTGGTGCTGAGCGGCCGTGAACTGACCCTGCTGTCGGTGATGCTCGACGGCCGCGAACTCAGCGATGGGCAGGTGGCCGTGGGCGACCGCACCCTGACCGTGCACGGCTTGCCCGAACGCTTCGAACTGTGTCTGCGCACCAGGCTCGAACCGGTCCGCAACCTCTCCGGCCGGGGTCTGTTCGTGCTCGGCGGCACACTCGTGACGCAGATGGAGCCCGAGGGCCTGTCACGTGTCACCTACTTTCCCGACCGACCCGATGTGCTGGCCCGCTATCGAGTCACGCTCACCGCCGACGCGGCACGCTACCCGGTGCTGCTGTCCAACGGCGATTGCACGGAGCGGCGCGAGTTGCCGGATGGTCGCCACCAGGTGGTGTGGGACGACCCCTTCCGCAAGCCATCCTATGTGTTCGGGCTTGTGGCGGGTGACCTCGCGGCGATCCGTGACACCTGCCGGTTCCCGTCGGGGCGCGAGGTGCGGCTGGCGGTCTATGCGCCCGTTGGCCATATCCGCCACTGCCGCTTCGCTCTCGAGGCGGTCCGGCGGGCGATGCTGTGGGACGAAGCCACCTACGGGCTCGAATGCGACGTCAATGACTACAGCCTCGTGGCGCTGCCAGGCTTCCCGGGTGCGATGGAGAACAAGGGCCTGAACCTTTACGACCTGGCCGGCGTGCTGGCCGACACGGAGATCACCACCGACGATGAGGCGCTGACCATCGAGCGGATCATCGCGCACGAGTATT
The DNA here is from genome assembly GCF_004016515.1 of Rubrivivax albus. Taxonomy (GTDB): domain Bacteria; phylum Pseudomonadota; class Gammaproteobacteria; order Burkholderiales; family Burkholderiaceae_C; genus Rubrivivax; species Rubrivivax albus. The sequence goes on along the minus strand of NZ_SACT01000003.1, from coordinate 32,157 downwards.
TCCACAACTGGACCGGCAACCGCGTCACCTGCCGCGACTGGTTCCAGCTGAGTCTGAAGGAAGGCCTGACGCGCTTCCGCGACCAGACCTACATCGATGACCGCCTGGGCGGCGCCTATCGCATCGACACCGTTCGCGCGCTGCTTCGCAACCAGTTCCCCGAGGACGACGGCCCCAACAGGCACCCGATCCGGCCCGAGCGCTATGCCGACGTGGAGGAGCTCTACACGGCCACGGTCTACGAAAAGGGAGCCGAGGTGATCCGGATGATGCACACCCTGCTGGGGCCGGCGCGCTTCACGGCCGGGGTGCGCGATTACCTGGCCCGCCACGACGGGCAGGCGGTGACCACCGACGAATTCGTCGATGCCATGGCGCGTGCGGGCGGGCGCGACCTTGCGGCCTTCCGGCGCTGGTATGTCCAGGCCGGCCGGCCGCGGGTGCACGTCGAGCGGCAGGCGCAGGACGGCGGCATCGCACTGACGCTGACTCAAACCCTGGCGGTTGCACCCGACGCACTGCCCCTGACCATTCCGGTGCGGGTGAGTTGGTTCGATCGCTCCGGCCAGGCCTTGTCCCCCCAGCTTGCCGATGGTGGCGACCCGGCACTCATCGAGATCGCTGCTGCCGCCACCCGCGTGGTCTATGCCGACCTGCCGCCGGACGCGGTGCCCTCGCTGTTCGAGGGACTGTCGGCGCCGGTCGGCATCGAGCCGCACCTCGACAGTGACGAACGCCTCGTGCTGCTGGCCCATGCCACTGACCCCTGGGCCCGCTGGAATGCGGCGCAGGGGCTGATGACCGACGCCATTCGCGCGCAGGCGGCAGCAGCCCGTGACGGCGCTTCGCTGTCGTTTGCCGACTTCCCGATCCAGGCCTTCGCACGTCTTCTGGATGAAGCGCAGGAAGCTCCTGACTCGCGCCTCGTGCTGGCCGAGCTGCTGCGCGTGCCGGACGAACCGGTGCTCAGCGATGGGCAACCCTTCATCGATGTCGATGGCCACCATGCAGCCCGCACCGCGCTGCGGGCCTCGCTCGGCCAGGCGCTGCGTCCACAGCTGCTGCGCGCGGTGCAGGATCTGGGCGAGCCCGGTGACGGCGAACTGATGCATGTGGGAGGCCTGGGGCGCCGCCGGCTGGCCGCTGTCTGCCTCGATCTGCTTGCGGCGGTGGGCGACGACGAGGTGGCCCGCCTGTGTCACGAGCGCGTGCTGGCGGCGCCGACGATGACCGAGCGCTTCGATGCGCTGGCCTGCCTCGTGGACATCGAGCATCCGCTGCGGCAGTCGGCGCTGGACGCCTTCATCGACCGCTGGCGCGATCATCCTACCGTGGTGGCCAAGTGGTTCACGGCGCAGGCGCTGGCACGCTCTCCCGGCGCGATCGAGCGCATCATGGCCCTGCAGATCCACCCGCTGTTCGACCCCCAGAACATGGCCTTGGGACTTGCCCTGCTGGGCAGCTTCTTCCGCCAGAACCGCGTCGCCTTCCACGACGCCCAGGGCCGCGGCTATGAGTGGCTCGCCGACGTGCTGCTGATGCTCGACCGCCTCGGCCGCCCAGGTGCCGTCTGGCTGACCCCGCAGATCAGCCAGTGGCGCCGCCACCTGCCCGAGCGCCAAGCGGCCATGCGGCGCGCTCTGGAGCGCGTCGCCGGCACCGCTGGCCTGTCCAATGGCACGCGCGGCCTCGTGATGCGCTTCCTCGATGAATGAAACCCAGGCTGGGTCCCCCCGGCCCTGCAACCCATGACCGCAGCCGACCTGACCGACATCGACCTGCAGAGCGATGCCTTCCGCCAAGATCCCTACACCGCCTATGCGCGCATGCGCGCCGCTGGCCGCTTGGTGCAGGTCAACGTGGCGGGCCAGCCGCAGTGGATGGCAACGCGTCATGCCGACATTGCGGCTGCGCTCAAGGATGCGCGCTTCGGTACCGAGAGCGAGCTGCCGAGCGCGCAGTGGCTGCAGGCCGTGCCGGAGCCGATCCGGGTGCTGCACGAGATGCAGCGGCGCTGGATGCTGTTCTTGAATCCGCCCACCCACACCCGCCTGCGCGGCCTCGCGCACCAGGCCTTCACGCCGCGCATGGTGCAGGCCCTGGAGGGTCAGATCGAGCAGCGGGCGCACGAACTGCTGGACCGGGCGCTGGCCCAGCCGGTGTTCGATCTCGTGCACGACTTCGCCCACCCGCTGCCGGTGGACGTGATCGCGCAGATCCTCGGCGTGCCGATCGCCGACCGCGAGGCCTTTGCGCGCTGGTCGGTGCAACTCGGCGCCACGCTCGACCCGATCGCGCCGGACGAGGTCTACCTGCGAGGTGGCGAGGCGGCGATGGGCTTCTCCGCCTACATGCGGCAGCTGATCGCGCAACGGCGTGGCGAGCCGGGCAGTGACCTGCTCTCGGCGCTGATCGCTGCCGAGCAGGCCGGAGATCACCTCGACGAGGAGGAAATGATCGCCACCTGCGTGCTTCTGCTGCTGGCGGGCCACGAGACGACGCAGAACCTGATCGGCAACGGGGTTCACGCCCTGCTCCGTCACCCCGAACAGCTGCTCCGGTTGAGGCAGGAGCCCCAGTTGATCAAGAGCGCTGTGGAGGAAATGCTGCGCTACGACAGCCCGGTGCAATGCGTGCCGCGCCTGTTGCGCGAGGACATGGCCGTGGGCGGGGTGGATCTGCCCCGCAACAGCCGGGTGTGGATGTTGATCGGGAGTGCTCACCGCGACGAAGAGGCTTATCCAAACGCCAGCGTGCTGGACATCGGGCGTGACCGTTCGCATCTGGCCTTCGGTGCCGGCATCCACTTCTGCCTGGGCGCGCTGCTGGCGCGCACCGAGGCGCAGATCGCACTGCGCGTGCTGCTGGAGCGCGCCCCGAATCTCCGCCTGGCAGGCGGGGCCGACCCGCGGGTGCGCCCTATGGTGACCTTGCGCGGTCTGCAATCCCTTCCCGTAGCCCCCTGAGCCAGGACGCCCGATGACATTCCGAACCGCTGTCGAAACTGCCGAGGCAGTGGCCCGTGGCGAGGTCACGGCCACCCAGGTGCTTGACGAGACATTGGCGCGCATCGACCGTCACAACCCCACGCTGAACGCGTTCGTTCAGATCGACCGTGACGCCGCCAAGGCTGCGGCGGCCGAGGTCGATCGGCGCGTCGCTCGGGGCGAGGCCGTCGGTCCGCTGGCCGGTGTGCCGGTCGGGGTGAAGGACTTCGAGGCCTGCCGCGGCTTTCGCACCACGCAGGGCAGCTGGTTCCTGCGCGACAGCCCCATCAGCTCCGAAGACTCGCGCCATGTGGCGCGCCTGCGAGCCGCAGGCGCCGTGATCGTGGGCATGACCGCGACGGCGGAGTTCGGCATGGACTCTGCCTGCACCACGCGCCTGTGGGGCGTGACGCGCAACCCCTGGAATCTGGAACGCACGCCGGGCGGCAGCAGTGGCGGGTCCTCGGCAGCGGTGGCAGCCGGGCTTGTGCCTCTGGCCACGGGCACCGATGCCGGAGGGTCGATCCGGCAGCCGGCTGCCTACACCGGCCTCGTCGGCCTCAAGGCCAGCCATGGCCGCATCCCGAAGCAGGACGGCTTCAGCAATTTCGGGGTGTCGGGCGCCCTGACCCGCACCGTCGCTGATTGCGCCCGGCATCTGGACGTGGCCTGCGGGCCACATCCCGGGGATCGCACCTCGCTCCCGCGACCGCATCAGAGCTTCGAGTCGTCCCTGGAGTTGCTGGATGTGCGAGGGTTGCGGGCCCACTGGTCAGGTGACCTGGGCTATGCGGTCGTCGAGCCCGAGGTCGAGGCGATTGCGCGTCGGGCCGCCGAGCAGTTGATGCAGGCGGCAGGCCTAGTCCCGGTGGAGTGCCCCTTCCATCCGGTGAACGTCTACAACGATGTGGCGGTGGTACTGCTCTCCAACCTGGAGGCGCAGTGGACGCGTGAGGGCCTGCTTCCCGACGGCTACCCGATGCTGTCGCCCTCGGTGCAACACATTGTCGACCTGCTGCGCAGCAACCGCGACCGGGTCGATGCCGACGCATCCTGGGCGCGGATTCGTCAGCTGGAGCAGCAACTGGCCGGCTTCTTCGAGGGCTGCGACCTGCTGATGACGCCGGCTACCGCCTGCCGGCCACATGGCGCCGATGAGCGCATCCCCAGCGTCATCGATGGTCGCGACGCAAGCAGCACCGGTGCCGAGCCTTTCGGAGCCTTAGTCAATGCCTGCTGGGTACCGGCGATCTCGATCCCGGCTGGCCTGACCGCCGATGGCCTGCCGGTGGGCCTGCAGATCGTGGCCCGACACCACCGCGAGGACATCCTGCTGCGCCTGGCGCGTATCGCCGAGCAGACCATGCCCTGGCCCTGCCCGCCGAACTACACGGACTGACCGTTTCGAAAAATCGCAGCGGCAACTCGCTCATATCAGGTCTTGCCCTACATGTGTACACCGTTGATATTAGATACCGTTGCTGATGTTGACGCTGTATATGTGCTAGGACCGGGTGCGGTCTTCGCTCTGCCGGCGCAGTCTTGATCCCACACCGTTCAACCCATCCTGTCTGGAGGTCGCATGCGTCGTGAACGCCCCCTGTCCCGCCTTGCCCCCACTCCCGTGGCCTTGGCTGCTGCCCTGGTGCTGAGCGTGCCGGCCGGCGCCCTGGCCCAGGCGACGCCCGCAACGCCGCCAGATGCATCGGCGTCCGCGACCGACGGCGGGCAGATCCAGCGCGTCGAGGTCACGGCGCGCCGGCGGCTGGAGAGCCAGCTCGAGGTGCCTGCATCGGTCACCGCCATTAACGGCGCGCGGCTGACTGCCACCGGTTCCACGCGGGTGGAGGACATGATTTCGCTTGTGCCGAATGCGAACATGACCGAGAACCCGTCTGGCACGGACACCTACATCAGCATCCGCGGCATGCGCCAGGCAGACAGAAGCGCCGAGCCGAACTTCGGGATGTACCGCAACGGCTTCTTCGCCGGCGGCCACCGCGTGAACCTGGGCACGCAGGTGGATGTCGAGCGTGTTGAGGTGGTGCGCGGGCCGCAGGGGGGGCTCTATGGCCGCAACGCCGTCGGCGGTGCAGTCAACATCATCTACCGCATGCCCAAGCCGGGCGAGGATCTGAACGGCTACGGCACATTGGCCTTCGAGAACACAGGAACGCGGGCCGAGGCAGCGGTGTCCGTGCCCTTGGGTGAGTCCACGGCCTTTCGCGCCACCGCCTGGTCGGTCAACCAGCGCAAGGGGGACTACTACAACGTGACGCTGGGTGAGGAAATGGACCGTGCGAAGGACCATGGTCTGCGTCTCAGCGCCGTCTCCTATCTCTCTTCTGCGCTGAGCGCCACTGTCACATTCGAGGTGAACGGCGCCGATACGCCAGGGCTGCGCGCCTACGCCCCCGATGGCATCGTGGCCAACCCTGGGCTACCCGGTTCCCTGCAAGTCGTGTCGCCCGTCGAGACCCGCCGTACCGTGCAACGGGATACCTCTTCTCGCAATCAAATCGATCAACAATACCTAGCTGGACGCCTGGGTTTGGAACTGGAGAGCGGAACCCTCTCGCTGCTGACCTCGGCGCGCAACTACAAGCTCAGGGCGGTGCAGGACCAGGATCAGACCGCGCTGCCGTTGACGGCTGGGCCGCTTGTGCTGCAGCAGGTGCTGAGCCGCAGCGAGGACATTCGCCAGCACTACGTGGAACTGCTGTGGGAATCGGATGCAGCCAAGACCTTCAGCTGGCGTGCCGGTATCTCGCACTTCAGTGAGGACTATGGCGTCAGCCAGGGCGTGGCCACCAGGCTCGACACCGCCCTCATCCCCTTCCTGGGCGTGCCGGACGTGGGGGTCATTTCGGGCACGGCCAACCTGCCGACCAAGGGGTCGAAGTACGACGTGTCGTCATGGTCGGCATTCATCGACGCGCGTTACGCGTTCAACTCATCTGTCGCGGGCACGCTGACCGTGCGTCGTACCGAGGACACACAGCGCCTGCACTGGGTGCAGGGCATCGACCCGTCGTCACACCCCATCGGCCAGGCACTTTTCGCAGGCGTCGTGCCTACCCTCAACCTCGACAGCAAGAACAAGTTCACCTTCACCGCCCCGGCAGCGGGCCTGGAGTTCAAGCTGGGTCGGGATGCAACGGCCTACGTGCAATACGGCACCGGGTTCCGTCCGGGGGGATACAACACCACCGTATCGAATCCGGCGTTCATTCCTTACGATCAGGAGTCTGCGCGCAACATCGAGGCCGGCTACAAGCAAAGCCTGCTCAACGGCCGTGCTGCTGTGAACGTGTCGGTCTTTCGTATGGACCAGAAGGATCTTGTCGTGCAGCAGGATGACCCGAACGACAACACCTTCGGGTTCACCTATCTCGCCAACGTGGGCAAGGCGCGCACCACCGGGTTCGAGCTGGAGCTACTGGCCGCAGTGGCCAAGTCCTGGAACCTAGGCTTCACCGTCGGCCACCTGAACGCGTACTACACGCAGGGCCTGATCAACGCAGGTACCCCGGCGGAGGTCGACGTGAGCGGGCGTGATCTACAGGGGGTGCGCCCCTGGACGATCAACCTGCGCGCTGACTACAAAGGCAGTCTGGCCGGTTGGGAAACGACCGCGGGGGCATCGGTGCGCCGCGAGATCGGTGGCTACATCGGTGACCAGTCCGACATCCCGCTGGCTGGGGCCACGCGCGTCGATTTGTACGCTGGACTCAAGCCCTGGCCGCAAACCCAGATCAGCCTGTTCGTGCGCAACGCAACGAACGAGCAGATCGAGACATTCCGCTTCGCCAATGGTGCGTCCGGTACCACCGCGGGTCGCCGCTTTGGAGTGCAGCTGAACCAGCGTTTCTAAGTCCATGGCCGCCTCCTTCCCTGAACTGCCAACGCTGGACCCCCCGCGCATCGAGTACGCGCTGCGGGAGCAACTGCTGCCTATCGTGCGGGTGGTCGGCGAGGACCTGCGCCGGCCGATGGCCCAGCGCCTGGCCGACTACGGATGCCCGGGCCTGGCCGTCGCCGTGCTGGACGATGGCCAGGTGGCCTGGACGGGTGGCTTCGGTGTCACCGAGCGAGGGGGCGCGGCCGTCGACGCGCAGACCCTGTTCTCCGGCGCCTCGATCAGCAAGCCGCTGACGGCGGTGCTGGTGATGCAGCAGGTCGAGCGCGGCGTGTTCGATCTCGATGTCGACGTCAACCGTTACCTGCAGTCCTGGAAGGTGCCCGAGAACGAGCACACCCGGCACCACCCGGTCACGCTGCGCCATCTGCTGTCGCACCGGGCCGGTACCACGGTGCACGGCTTCGGCGGACATCCGCCGGGCAGCCCGCTCGCCACCGCCCTGGACACCCTGCTCGGTCGCCCGCCGGCGAGCACACCGCCGGTGACCGTGGACAAGGCGCCCGGCGGCGCGGTGCGCTACTCCGGGGGCGGCTACACGATCGCGCAGCTGCTGCTGGAGGAGCACACCGGCCTGGGCTTCGCCGAACTGGCGCAGCAGATGCTCTTCGGCCCGCTGGGCATGGACTCCTCCAGCTTCGCCGCCCCCTTGCCCGACGCCTTGGCCGCCCGTGCTGCCTGCGGCCACGACGCCCAGGGCCAGCCGCTGCCCGGCCGCCTGTCGGTCTGCGCGCAGGCCGGGGCTGGCGGTGTCCACATCACGGCGGCCGATTACGCCCGCTTCATGGGCGCCTTCCGCGACGCCTACATCGGCCGCGAGACCCCGCTGCTCCAGCCCGCCAGCGCCCGGGCGATGGTGGAGTCCCGCGACGGGCATGAGTTCGGCCTCGGCTGGCGGGTGCTCGGCGCCGGCGACACCCTGCGCATCGCCCATGGCGGCTCGAACGAGGGCTACCAGTGCGAGACCACCTGCCACCTGGCCAGCGGCCGCGGGGCGGTGGTGCTGACCAATGCAGTGTCCGGGGCGCTGCTGTACTGGGAGGTGCTGAACACCCTGGCCGACCTCTGTGCCTGGCCCGGCTTTCTGCGCGCGCCCAAGGTGGTGCAGCCGCTCGATGCCGAGGCGCGACGCCGCATCGCCGGGCGCTACCGGATCGTCAGCGGGGTCGAGGCGCCGTGGATCGACGTGGTCGAGCGCGAGGGCCAGATCTGGTCGCACATCGTCGGCCACCGAGCGCCGCCCGTGCCGGTCATGATGGACGAGCACGGCCGGCTGTTCAACCGCTTCAGCCCCTTCGAGAGCACCGTGGTCCGCGATGCCGAAGGCGTGGTGGTCGAACTGGCCGCCTACGACGGCACGGTCGAGGTGCTGCGCGCACGGCGGGAGACCCCCGCCGCCCCCCCGGGTGACGTCGGCATGACTGCCGTGGAACTTGCAGCCCGCCCGGCGGTGCGTGCGCTGGAGGCCTCGCGCATCCGCGAAGTCGCGAACGCGGCCATGGGCCGGGACGATGTGCTGGCCTTCTGGTTCGGCGAGCCCGACACGGTGACGCCGGCCTTCATCCGCGAGGCCGCGCAGGCCAGCCTTGCGCAGGGCGAGACCTTCTACAGCCAGAACCTCGGCCTGCCCGCCCTGCGCGACGCGATTGCAAGCTACGGGCATCGACTGCACGGGCGTGGCCGGCCCGAGCGCATCGCGGTCACGGCTTCGGGCATGAGCGCCCTCGCGCTGGCCGGCCAGGCGCTGCTGTCGCCGGGCGATCGCGTGGTCGTGATCGGGCCAGCCTGGCCCAACCTCGTGCAGGGGCCCCGCATCCTCGGCGCCTCTGTGCAGGTGGTGCCACTGGACTTCGGCGCGGCCGGCTGGACGCTCGACCTCGACCGGCTGCTGCAGGCGCTGACGCCGTCCACGCGGCTGCTGATCCTCAACTCGCCAGCCAACCCGACCGGGTGGACCATGGCACCTGCCGCGCAGCAGCAGGTGCTGGCCCATTGCCGCCGGCACGGCATCTGGATCCTGTCCGACGACGCCTACGAGCGCCTCTATCTCGATGACGCCAGGCTTGGCGCGCGGGCACCGGTGCTGGCCGACATCGCCGACGACGATGACCGCCTCATCAGCGCCAACACCTTCTCCAAGACCTGGCAGATGACCGGTTGGCGCCTGGGCTGGCTCGATGTGCCGCCTGCGTTGATGGGTGATCTGTCCAAGCTGATCGAGTTCAACACCAGCTGTGTGCCGGTGTTCGTGCAGCGCGCCGGCATCGCAGCGGTCGAATCCGGCGAGCCGGCGGTCGAAGCCTTCGTGTCACGGCTGCGCGCCGGTCGCGATGCGTTGTTGCAGGGCTTGCAGGCCCTGCCCGGCGTACGGGCAGTGGCGCCGCCGGCAGCGATGTACGCCTTCTTCGCCGTCGATGGCATGACCGACAGCGTCGCCTTCTGCCGCCGCCTGGTCACCGAACACGGCCTCGGGCTTGCACCAGGCGTCGCTTTTGGCTCAGAGGGCGAAGGCTTCCTGCGCTGGTGCTTCGCTGCCTCGCCAGAGCGGATTGCCGACGGGTTGAGTCGCTTCTCGCAGGCCCTACGTGGGCCGTCCCCCCTGTTCTGAACCTCCGACGCCATGACCGACCACGATCTCGTCATCCGTAATGGTCTGGTCATCGATCCGGCCAGCCAGTTTGCCGCTCCCTTCTCCATCGGGGTGAAGGACGGGCGCATCGCGACGCTGACCTCACAGCCGATCGAAGGCCGGGACGAGATCGATGCCGACGGCCTCGTGGTCGCGCCGGGATTCGTTGACGTCCACACCCATGTGGACGGTAACGTGCCGGCCGGCTACGAACTCATCAAGATGGGCGTGACCTCGGCAATCGCAGGCAACTGCGGCAACTTCATGTGGTTCGAGGACGCCGACCTGATGCGGCAGCGGCTGCACGAGCAGAAGGACTACGACGTCCGCAACTTCAACCGCCTGGACAAGGACTGGTCCGACCTGCTGGATCAGGTCGACCAGGATGGCTACCCGGTCCATCTGGGGCTGCTGGTCGGTTCGGCGACGCTGCGTCTGAAGGCCGGGGCCGACGACCCGAACGGTCCTGCGAGCGATCAGCAGATCGCCGAGATGTGCCGCCTGGCGGCTCGCCAGATCGAGGCCGGGGCCTTCGGAGTGTCCTTCGGGGTGATGTACACGCCGGGGATGACGCGCGACGAACTGCTGGCGCTCTTCCGGGTCGCGGCCCGCTACCAGGGCATCGCGGCGGTCCACCCCCGACACGGCGGGCCGGGCCTCCCTGGCATCGTGCCCGGTGCGCTGGTCGGGCACCAGGAAGTCATCGACGTGGCCCGGGAGGCCGGAGCGAAGCTGCAGCTTTCGCACATCGCCCACCAGATTGCCTTCCAGTCGCGCCCCTACGATGACCTCACGCAGCGCGGTATCCGTCAAGTCGATGCGGCCCGCGCCGATGGCGTCGATGTGATGGCTGACTGCATGCCCCTCGCGCAGAATGTGCTGGAGGTCGGCCTGCCGCTGACCGCCATGCTCTACGAGTTGCTGCCGCTCGTGGAAGAGCAGGCGGGTCGCAGCATCGACAACCTCATCTTCGTCAAGGAAGGCCCGCACCAGGGAAAGGGGCTGACACCCGAGCTGTACCGGCAGCTGAAGGAAGAGGCGCCGATGACGGCGCTGGTGCTGCGCGCCATGCGCGAGGACCTGGTGATCCGCACGCTGCTGGCCGACTGGTGCTTCGTCGGCAGCGACATCGGCGACAAGTTCTATCCCGCGCAGGCCCGCGTCATCGGCAACTACGTGCGCGAGCAGGGAGCCTTCACGCTGATGCAGGCGTTGCAGAAGTGCACCAGCGTGCCCGCTGCTCGATTCGGTCTCAAGCGCAAGGGTCGGATCGCCGTGGGCTGCGATGCCGACTTCACGATCTTCGACCAGCGCACGATCAGCGGCCACCTGCCGTTCGGCGCACCGAAGTCGGAAACGGCAGGCATCGAGCATGTGGTGGTGGGTGGCGTGCCGGTGATGCGCTGCGGCCAGATGCTCGACGCACTGCCAGGCCGCGCTCTGCGCCACAAGCCCTGGTGAGGTTTGCTCCGTGATCCGGTTCTGGCGTCTCGCGTACAGCCGCACGCCGCCCATCCTGGATGCGACGGGATCCGTGAAGGCGGGCAGCGTCGCCGAGCTGATCCAGGTGCCCATCGGGGGCATCCACCAGACGCTGCTGATCCGCGGGCACGACTGTCGGAGGCCTGTGCTCCTGTTCCTGCATGGAGGGCCCGGCGGCTCTGCCATGCCGCTGTACCACTTGTTCGCCAACCGCCTTGAGGAACACTTCGTCGTCGTTCTCTGGGACCAGCGCGGGGCGGGCAAGTCCTACTCGCCCGACATCCCCGCGCAGTCGATGACCACGGCGCAGCTGGTGCAGGACTGCCAGGACGTGGCACGGTACTTGATCGACCGTTTCGGGTGCGACCGTGTGCTGCTGGTCGGCCACTCCTGGGGCACCGAGCTCGGCGTGCTGACGCTGCAGCAGGCGCCGCAGCTGTTCTCCGGGTATGTGGGCGTGTCTCAGGTCGTGAGCAAGCAGCGCGCCGAAGCCATCTCCATGAACTTCGCCCTGGAGGCGGCGCGGCGCGCCGGCGACCGCAAGGCCGAGGAGCGGTTGGCGCACATGGAGCCGCCCGGCTACGGCGGCAGCGTCGAGGACCTGCTGGAGCAGCGCCGCCAAGTCTCGCGATTTGGCGGCACCTTCTTCGATCCCGCCGACGACAAGCGCCTCTTCAGGAAGGTCTTCGAATCCCATGAGTACTCGCTGGGCGACCTGCGCCGGCTGAAGGAAGGATCGAACTGGTCGCTGCGCACGATGTGGCAGGACCGCCTCGACCTCGACATGACCCGTGACGTGCCCGAGCTGACCGTACCGGTGCTCTTCTTACAAGGCCGGGCCGACCGCGTGACGCCGGGCGAATTGGTGCAGGAGTACCTGGACGCCCTGCATGCGCCGCGCAAGCGCATGGTGTGGTTCGAGCGTTCGGGCCACTGTCCGCTGTTCGAGGAGCCCGATCGTTTTCAGCAGGTCCTCATTGACGCTTACGCAAATGAGTCTTCAGCTCATTGACAAGGCCCGATATGCACATCTCGACTCTGAACTGGATGCAGGTAGAGGATTTGCTCGAGCGTGAAGATCGTTGCGTGCTGCCGACGGGCAGCGTCGAGCAGCACGGCTATCTGAGTCTCGCCACCGATGCGCTGCTGGCCGAGCGTGTGGCTCTGGAGGCTGCCGAGCCGCTGGGCGTACCGGTGTTCCCGGTTCTTAGCTATGGATGCACCCCCAGCTTCACGGCCTACCCCGGAACGATGACGCTGTCGCTGAGTACCTACTTGGCCGTGATGGAGGACCTGATCGGCAGCCTGGTTCGGCAGGGCTTTCGGCGCATCGTCATCGTCAACGGCCATGGCGGCAATTCACCGGCTGCCGGGCTTGCGGGCGAACTCATGGGGCGGTTTCCGGATCTGCAGCTGAAGTATCACAACTGGTGGAACGCTGCGCACACCTGGGCCTGCGTGCAGCGCGTTGACACCGACAGTTCGCACGCGTCGTGGATGGAGAGTCTGCCCTGGACCCGGGTACCGGGTGCGCAGATACCGTCCGAGCGCAAGCCACCGGTCGATTCGCGGATGGCCGCCCTGATGGATCCCACGCGGCTGCGCACCCTTGTGGGTGATGGCAATTTCGGCGGTCCCTATCAGGCGCCGGAAGCGGACGTCATGGCGATGTGGGCCACCGCGGTCCAGGAGACCCGCGACCTGATTGACGGGCCATGGCGTCCGTCCGAGCGAGGCGCGGCGTGACCATGGCCTTCGACGGGCAGCGCGTGCTGGTGACCGGCGCCGCGCAGGGCATCGGCCGGGCGATTGCGCGCCACTTTGCTGCGCAGGGCGCCAGCGTCTTTGCGGCTGATCTTGATCTTGCGGGTGCGGAGGCCACTGCGCAGGCGGCCGGGCCGCACTGCGTAGCGCACCGGCTGGACGTCACCGACCGTGTTGCGATGCGGGCGCTGGTGCACTCGCTCGGTGTGCTCGATGTACTCGTGCATTGCGCAGGGGGTGTCTGCGGCCAGGTAGGCCGACCGCTGGAGGACGTTACCGAGGCCGATTGGCGCAGCATCTTCGCCGTCAACACCGATGGTGCGTTCTGGGCCTGCCAAGCGGCGGCCCCGGGCATGAAGGCGCGGCGTCGCGGACGCATCGTGCTCATCGCCAGCGGCGCCGGGCTGGGGATCAGCCTGACTGGCATCCAGGCGTACGCCAGTGCCAAGGCCGCGGAGATCGGCCTGGCACGCCAGCTCGGGCACGAACTGGGACCGTTCGGGATCACGGTGAACGCAGTCGCGCCCGGCTTCGTCCGTTCGAATCCGTCGACCGAGGCCCAGTGGCAGGCGCTGGGCGAGGAGCGCCAGGCCCAGCTGGTGCAGGGCATCGCGATGCGCCGCCTGGGCCAGCCGGACGACATCGCGCATGCGGTCCTGTTTCTTGCCTCCGAGCAGGCGGGCTGGATCTGCGGGCAGGTGCTGCAGGTCGACGGTGGACGCTGATGCACCGCGCGCCGCTGCTTTGCACCACGCTGGATGCGCGGACAGTCGCCGTGGCAAGCGCTGGGCTGGATGCTTCGAACGAGGTCCATGATCCTGCCCAGGTGACCAGCTGGGAGCAGCGCTTCGCGCGCTGGCTGGGTGCGGGGCATGATGCGGCGGTGCGTGGCCTGGGTAGCGGGCGCGCAGCCTTGCGCGCCTTGGTCGACGCTCTTGGCTTGGGCGAGGGAGATGAGGTCATCGTTCCCGCTTTCACCTGTCGCAGCGTCACGAACGCGATTCGTGCCAGCGGGGCTTCAGTGGTGTTCGCCGACATCGAGACCGATGCCTTCGGCCTGGATGCGGGCGCCGTGCGGCGCGCCTGGGGGCCGCGGGTGCGTGCCGTGCTGATTCAGCACAGCTTCGGCCTCCCGGGCCGCGACCTCGAGGCGCTGCTGGCGCTCGCAAAGGACCGCGACGTGCAGGTGATCGAAGACTGCGCGCATGCGCTGGGCGGAGAGTGGCGGGGCCGCAAGCTGGGCACGCTGGGTGATGCCGCGCTCTTCAGCTTCGAGCGCGGCAAGATGCTGAGCACCATCCACGGTGGGATGGCCGTGGTCCATGCCTCCGCACCCGCGCACCGCCTGAATCGTTGGGTAGCGCAGGCGCCATCGCCATCGCCTGAGTCGATTCGCGCGCTGCTGGCCAGTGTGGGGCGGGACTTCAGGCAGTGGTGCGGGGGCGCGGATGATCCGGCACTGGCAGACGCGGCGGCGCGCTTCCCGCCGCTGCCCCGCATGTGGCCCGAAGAGTTCGAAGGCCAGCCGTGCCCGGCCTACGCCGAGCGGATGGCGCCTGTGGTGGCGGCGTTGGCGCAGGTGCAGTTCGACCGGCTCGACGAGGTCCTGGCGCGCCGCACCGCCCAGGCGGGGGTGTGGGCGGACTGGGCGGCGGCCGAGGGCTTCGCGGCAGCCCGCGCGCCGGCCGGATCAGCGCCGGCCTGGTTGCGCTTTCCCTTGTGGGTGGATGCCGTGACCAAGGCGGCCCCTGCCGCCCTGGAGTCCCGGCTCGACGTCGAGGTGGGCCTGTGGTTCACGACGCCCGAACATCCGGTGCCGGCGTCTGCACCGGGTTGCCCGCGCGGCACGGAGGCCTGTGCGCGGGTGGTCAACCTGCCGACTCTTTTGCCCCCCGGACACCCCTGGGCAGCGCGCTGAGCGGCCTGAGGCCGCCGGCCCTTTAGGCGGTCGGTCCGCGGCCGTAGCGGGTCATGATGCGCACCAGCTCGTCTGCGTCCAACGCCGGGCAGACGTTGCCGCCAGGCCGGAACTCAGGGGTTGGCTCGGCCGCCAGCATCGAGTTCAGCACCGCCTCTTCCGTCGCGTCGATCACGGCTCGGTAGATCGGGTCGCATGCGCCGTCATTGAGATGCTCCATCGACAGATGCATCGGCGCGAACACTGGCAGCGGACCCGGGTTGGCCGTGCTGAACGCCAGGAAGATGTCGCCGGAAGAGTTGCCGCCGTAAGTGCCGCCACGGCCGATGCCTAGCGCGGCCCTGCGCGCCACCCGCTGCAGCTGGTGAGGCAGCAGCGGCGCATCGGTGGCGACGATCACGATGATCGAGCCGAGCTCGCGCTGCTCGCCCTCGGAGAACGGCATGTGCAAGCCGACCGGCACGCCGAGCACTGTGAACACGTCGCGCACGCCGTGGTTGCTCTGCACGAGGCTGGCCACCGTGTAGCGACGGCCGTCGATCGTCAGCGCGCGCGAAGACGTGCCCGTGCCGCCCTTGAACTTGTAGCAGCGCATGCCGTTGCCGCCGCCAACGTTGCCTTCGGCCACCGGTCCGGGCGCGGCGCCCTCGATGGCGGACAGTGCGTGGGCCTCTGTGACGTGCTGCCCGTCGATGTCGCTGTACTGCCCGTCATAGGTCTCGGCCACGACCGGCAAGGCCCACATCGGCCGTTTCGACCACGCCGACGCATAGCGGCGGATCATCCAGCGCACCGCCGCATGGTGCACGATGCCGACGCTGTGGGTGTTGGTTAGGCAAAGCGGCCCGAAGAAGTAGCCGGCATCTTCGATCCAGTGTGTGCCGGTCATCTCGCCATTGCCGTTGAAGCGGTGAAGACCCGCCCAGACCGGTGCCGGTTCGTCGGCATGTCCCCTTGGCAGGATGGCCGTCACCCCGGTCTTGATGATCTTGCCGTCCTCGGTGCTGCCATCGAGAGTGCTGAACCCCACCAGCACACCCGGAACGTCGGTGATCGCGTTGTGCGGGCCGGTCTCGCCGCTGAACGGCAGGCCCAACTCTCGGGCGCGGGGTTTGCGTGTTGCCATGTCGATTTCAGTTGATGGGTGGAGCGGGTCCGTCGAGCCCCTTGACGAAGATCCAGGAGAGTTCGCGCACGAACCTTTGGCGCTCCGCCTTGGTCCCTGTGGGAAAGGTGAACAGCTGCATGGATACGAGGCGCGCCGCCCCGTAGCAGAAGGAGAAGAAGGCGTAGGCCTTCGGGCACTGCGCGTGGGACCAGGCCACGTCGTTAGGGCGATAGAGGTCGGCGCCGTAGATCAGCTCGACCAGTTGCGCGAAAGAGCCCTCCATCGCCAGCTGGAAGGCCGCGTGGTCCCGGCTGCCGTTGATCTGGCCGTACATGATGCGGAACAGGTCGGGGAATTCGAGACCGAACTCCACGAACTCGATCGCCAGCTCCACCAGCTTCTCTTCGCGCGACTTGGCCCGGCGCATGAGGCGCAGGGTTCGCGTGGACAGTTCGGCGGCGCCGTCGGCTGCAATATCGAGCAACAGGTGCTCGAGGCTCGGATAGTGGTTGTAGAAGTTGGCTGCCGTCACGCCAACCTCGCGGCACAGCCGCCGCAACGTCACACTGTCCAACCCCTCGCTGTCGATCAGACGGCGTGCGATGGTCTTCAGGTCTTCGGCCACATGGCCCTTGTGGTAGCTCACCCGAGCTGCCCGCCGCGATGGCGCCTTGTGTGTCTCTTGCTTCTCGCGTTTGATGGTGGCCATTTGTCTCGCTCTTGTCCGGGCGACGGCCCGCCGCGCATGGGGCGCGAGGGCCGGGGGACAAGGATTATCGCGGGCGGTCTGGCCAGCCATGTCCAGAGTCCGACCTCAGGTCGGCAGCGTGCGCAATGCTGCCAGCGTGGTCTCGGCGATGTAGTCCACCTCGGCTTCGGTGATCGCGGTGGAGAGCACGAAGAACCCATAGGAGCCCATGTACACGCCGTGATTGAGCAGGTGGTGGAACACATGCTCGGCCCGACGCGCGATGGTCGGGTCGGCACCCATCAGCGCGGCGATCTCGCGGTAGTTGCTCATGGACTTCCCGCTGAGGAAGAAGCCCGTCATCGAGGTGGCGCCGGTGACCGTGCCTTCGACGTCGGCGATCCGAAGCGCCTCTCGAAGCCCCTTGCGCAGGCGGTCGCCAAGGGCGCTGAGTCGCTCGAACGCGCCCAAGTCGAAGGCCCTCATCGCAGCCAGCCCTGCGGCCATGGTCAGCGGGTTGGCATTGAAAGTGCCGGCATGTCCCAAGCGTGCCCCGGCGTGGGGGTCGAACAAGGCAGTCATGATGTCGGCACGGCCACCGATTGCGCCGATGGGCAGACCCCCTCCGATGATCTTGCCCATCGCGATGATGTCCGGCTGCACGCCCAGCGTGGCATGCGCGCCGTGGAATCCGAGCCGCAGGCTGTAGACCTCGTCAAAGACGAGCAGTCCGCCGCAGGCCTGGAGTTCCTCACGCACCATCTGCAGGAACTCCTGGGTGACCGGTTTGAATCCAAGGTTCTTGACAAGAGGGTCTAGCACGACCGCGGCCAGCCTGCTCCCCACGCCGCGCAGGATCCGGCGCCCGTTGTCGACGTCGTTCATGGGCAGAACGACCACATCGGCCGCAACGCCGGGCGTCGAGCCGGCATCCGGCACGCTGGCCGGCGAGTCTGCCGGTCCCCACCGGCTGGGTCCCGGCTGAGAGCTCACCGCCGCGGTTTCCGCCGAGCCGTGGTACGCCCCTTCGACTTTGGCGATGACGGGCCGTCCGGAGTAGGCGCGTGCGGCCTTGATGGCGAACAGCATGGCCTCCGTGCCGGAGTTGCAGAACCGGATTTGCTCGATGGCGTCCAGACGCTCGACCAGCAGCTCGGCCAGCTCGATCTCGGATTCGGTGGGAAGTGCCACCGATGTCAGTCGCGTCGCCTGCTGCTGGATGGCCTCCACGATGGCCGGATGTCCATGGCCGTGAATCAGCGACGAGTAATTGTTCATGCAGTCGATGCGTTCAACCCCGTCCGCATCCCAGATGCGACTTCCCCGCCCGTGTGTGGCGTACACCGGGTAGGGTGGGAAGAACACCGAATGCCTCGTGTTGCCGCCGGGCATGACAGCCCGTGCACGCTCGTGCAGCGCCGCGGAGCGCGAGTGGGCGTGCGGAAAGGCGCCAGTGCCTGCAGCAGCGGGCAGCAAGGTTGTCAAGCTGGTCATCGGATGGTTCGGGTTGGAGGGACAGATTGAGCGTCAAGCTGTGCGGGTAGCCAGCCGTTCGAGGCGCCGTCGGATCGTCCGCTGGCTCACGCGGTCCAGCGGGAACCGCCACGCAAGGACCGCTGCCGCCAGAAGCAGAACGGTCGGGATGCCGAGGTAGGCCACGAGCAGGCCCCAGGCGGCTTCGGGCGGGTTGGGTTTGCCGATCTGGTAGTCGGCTGCGGCGAGGCAGGCGAAGGCGAGCCCGCCACCGAGCGCCTGCATGATCTTGATGGCCAGCGAGTTCAGTGCGTAGAAACGGGCGGCCTGATTGCTGCGGACCTTCAGCGTGTTGTAGTCCACGACATCGGCCAGCAGCGCGGGTGGCAGGAAGTTGCAAGGCGTGGCGAAGGTGGCCGAGATCGCGACGACGGCGAACGCTGGCACGAAAGCCTCGGGCCCGACCGGCAGCAGCAGGATCAACAGGCGCGAGCAGCAGTCCACCGCCAGGCTGACTGCCCAGGCGCGGTGGCGATCAACGCGCCGAAGAATTCGACCCCACACAGGCATCACCAGCAACTGGATGACGAAGTACGACAGCATCATCACTGGGAACTTTTCGCCGAGTTGCATGTAGTCGGTCATGAACACGTAGAGGACGGTCATGAACGTGCCTTGACCCAGACCCCAGCACGAGATGGCGGCGAGGTAGTGCCACAACGGCCTGCACAGACGCAGCGAGGACAGCATGGCGCGCCAGGCTGACAGGCTGGCCTCAGCGATCTGCGGAACTCCCACGGGCACCAGCCACACCGAGAGCAGCATCAGCGGCGGCATCACGAACAGGTAGATCCAGGACAGCGCCGACAGCGTTCCACCCGTGATGGCGGTCGTGCCGGCGGTCTTGGCGAGGAGCAGCGGCAGAAGCCAGAACGAGAGGCTTCCGCAGATGTTGAAGAACGCCGTCACCATCGAGACCTGCGAGCGCTCGGTGTAGTCGCGCGTCAGTTCGGCCGACCACGCACCGCGGCCGATCTCGAACATCGACGTGCCGACGTACAACAGAAACGACCATGCCGTGAAGTAGACGAAGCCGGCATCCCTGGGAGGCTGGTACAGGAAGAAGATTGCCAGCGGACAGATCAGCGTCGCGCTGATCAGCCAGGGCTTTCGCGGACCCAGCCGGCCGGGTGTGCGGTCGGACATGTGACCCAGGAACGGGTCGATCACGGCGTCGAAGACACGCCCCAGGCTGATGACGAGAGCCACCTGCGCCGTCGTCACCGCGGTGTTGCTGGCATAGAAGCCGGGCAGCACCACCATCAGCGGCATCACGATGAACGCGTGCGGCCCTGCCGGCAGCGAGAAAACCAGCATGCGCCACCAGCCCAGGCCGGTGCCGTCCTCCCCGCGCGGGGCTGCCGTGGCCTGTGCGGGGCGGCTCATGGCTCAGCCCCAGAGTGCGGACGTGAAGCTGCGGATTTCGCCGTGCTCGTACGCCATCCCCGCCGTGCGGTCGTCGAAGTGCATGCCGGCACTGTCCAGGTCGCGGTGGTCGCACAGCGTACCTACCACGTATGCAGGGGCCAGGCCCAGCGAGGTGGCGCCAGCGCAGCCGACCATCAGTCCCTTGCCGCGAGCGCGTGCAGCGCGCACGATGGCGAGCGCCTCGGTGAGGCCGCCGCACTTGTCGAGCTTGATGTTGAATCCGTCGTAGCGTGGCGCCAGACGGGCGATGTCGTCGCAAGTGTCGCAGCTCTCGTCCGCGAAGAGTGCGACGGGGCTCTTCCAGCCCTCCAGCGCGTGGTCGGCGTCGCGGTGCAGCGGCTGCTCGATGAGCACCACACCCAGCGTGCTCAGGCGAGGCGCAACGTCCTGCAGCTGTTCGAAGCTCCAGGCTTCGTTGGCATCGACGATGAACTTCGCGCCGGGCGCCGCGGCGGCAATCGCCGACACCGTCGCCACCACATCGCGCGCATCCACCTTGATCTTGATCTCGCGGTAGCCCTGCTCGCGCAGGGCGGCCGCGCTGCGGCACATCTCGTCGAGGTCGGCGATGCCGATCGTGAAGTCGATCTCCAGGCTGGGTCGATGCGCGACACCCGTCAGATCCCAGATGCTGCGGCCCTGGCGCTTGCAGGCGAGGTCCCACAGCGCCGCATCGACCGCGTTGCGCGCCGAACTCGCGGGAAAGGCGGCATGCAAGCGCTCTGGCGTGCCGCAGTCGTTCAGTGAGGCAGCGATCTCGAGGATGCCTGCCTCGACGCTCTGCGGGGTGTCGCCGGCGTAGGGCAGCTCGCCACACTCGCCGCGGCCGATGTGAACGCCATCTGTGACGTGCACGACATGCACTGGCGACCATTCGCTCGCCGACCGGGAGATGCGGAAGACCTTGCGCATGGGCCACTGCTGATAGGCATGTACAAGTCGCAGCGGCTGAGGTGATGGCATGGGCGTGATCTCAGTGTGAACGATGTTCATATTATGCCGCCGTCTGCTTGTTTGCAAGCTACGAGCGGCAGGGTTATCCCGTGTGGGTGTGGGTGGGGAAGACCAAGGTCGGAGACGCGGCAAACCTGTGCTCCGACGCGAGCAAGGACTGAGGGGAACTGGGCAGCCTCAATCGGCGGATGTATATTGTGTTTACATATCCGGGCGGGCAACCGCTGTCCGTCGCCATTGATCGGGATCGCTCCATGCACGAGACTGCATCGCTCCGCCTGGTCGATCCCGAACTTCTCTCGGTCATCGACCCATATCCGCAGGTCGGCTTGCCGATCACCGACGTGCGCGAGGTTCGCAACGAACTGGCCCGGATGCTCGCTGCGTCACCGCGACCGAGCGACGCACGCGTCGAGCGGGCAGAGGTATGGATCCCCGGTCGCAAGGGCGCAAGTGATGTTCGTGCCTTGATCTACAGCCCGGTCAACCGAAGCGGCCCGCTCCCGGCCGTGCTGCACATCCATGGCGGCGGGTACGTCGTCGGAGCCCCGGAGTTTGCCGAGGCTGGCAACCTGTCGCTGGCGGCAGACCTGGGCTGCCTTGTCTGTTCGGTCGATTACCGCCTGGCGCCCGAGCATCCCCACCCCGCGCCGCTGGACGACTGCTACACCGCGCTCATCTGGTTGCACGACGAGGCTGCCGTGCTGGCGCTAGATCGAACACGTGTCGCGGTCAAGGGCGAGAGCGCCGGAGGCGGCATCGCCGCCGCGCTGGCCCTGGCAGCACGTGATGCAGGCGGACCGCCGCTGCGATTCCAGCACCTGACCGCCCCGATGATCGATGACAGGACCTGCGTCGAAGGCGATCCCCACCCACTTGTGGGTGAATTCGTCTGGAACCGAGAGCGCAATAGACAGGGCTGGGAGGCCCTGCTGGGGCATCCGCCAGGGCTGGATGGCGTCTCCCACCTGGCTGCAGCCGCCCGCGCGAGGGAACTGAGCAGTCTTCCTGCTGCCTACATTGCGGTTGGAGCGCTGGACCTCTTCCTTGAAGAGAACCTCGACTACGGACGACGACTGACGCGAGCGGGCGTGCCAGTGGAGATGCACGTCTATCCAGGAGCTTTTCATGGCTTCGGAGCCGCAGTGCAGGCCCGCGTTGCTCAGGCTGCCGCACGCGACAGCCGCGAGGCCCTGCGCAGGGCCTTGCTGGGCTGAGCAAACAGCTGCCAGGACTGGAGACTCCGTGATCGAGACGACAAGCTCTGGCATTGACGCGGATCACCCGCTTCTGGTGTGGGGTGGTGGCGCCATCGGCGGAACGCTGGCGGCCTACTGGGCTCGTGCGGGTCTGCCGGTCCGCATTGTGGACATCGCGGTAGACCATGTGCGCGCCTGCAGTGGGTCAGGGCTGCATGTCCATGG
This sequence comes from Rubrivivax albus, assembly GCF_004016515.1. Classification (GTDB taxonomy): domain Bacteria; phylum Pseudomonadota; class Gammaproteobacteria; order Burkholderiales; family Burkholderiaceae_C; genus Rubrivivax; species Rubrivivax albus. The sequence continues at coordinate 10,323 of NZ_SACT01000003.1, read as the reverse complement.
CCCGGTCGATGACTTCGTCCAGCGCGTCGATGCCTGCACTCCCGACGCACTTCGGGGTCGGTATTCGCGCATCGTGCTGGCCGTGAAGGCGCAGGCTACTGAAGCAGCCGCCGCCTCGCTGGAGCCACATCTGCGCAAGGACGGCTTCGTGCTCTCGGCGCAGAATGGTCTCAACGAGATCGCACTGTCGCGCATCCTGGGTGCCGATCGTGTCATGGGCTGCTTCGTGAACTTCGGCGCCGACTGGCATGGCCCTGGGGACATCCTGTACGGCAACCGCGGTGCTGTCGTCGTCGGCGAGACCGACGGCAGCACACGCCAGCGCACCCGCCACATGCACGCGCTCCTGAAGCTCTTCGAGCCTGGTGCCGTGCTGACGGACAACATCTGGGGCTATCTCTGGGGAAAGCTGGCCTATGGCTCGATGCTCGTCGCTACGGCGCTGACAAACGAGTCGATGAGCGAGAACTTTGCCGACCCACGGCGGTTTCGCGTTTTCCTTGAACTTGGACGGGAGGTGATGGCCCTGGCTGAGGCACGCGGAGTGACGCCCATGGGCTTCGACGGATTCAGGCCGGAAGCGTTTCAAGCGGGCGCACCGGAGGCCAATGCGCGCGCCGTCATCGCGGCGCTTGCTGCGTTCAACGCCAGGACGAGCAAGACGCATTCTGGTGTCTGGCGCGATCTGGCGGTACGAAAGCGGCAAACCGAAGTCGCCGGCCAGTACGGGGTGCTGTTGCATGTCGCCCGCGACTCTGGCTTGAAGATTCCCACCCTGGAGCGGCTTCTCGTGCTCATCGGCGACATCGAAAGCGGTCGACGAGCACAAGGGGAGGCCACATTCGAGGCATTGATGGAGGTTTGCGTTTGAGCACGATCCATACGCCGCGACGAGGGCGGCCGTCATGAAAGTGCAGATGGCGCTTCGTCGTGCTTCGACCCTTGCCCCTAGGAAACACGCCCAGGATGTCCGGGACGGTGGCCCTACTCCGGATCGAAGAGCAGTACGAAGCATGCGGTCAGGACGTCCAGCGACATGACGGGGGCAACCATGCGGGGATCGCACGACCGGCCCGGCCGCGCGTCACAGTCTTCGCACAGCGCGACCTGGGGAAGCGGGAGGCAGGACGACTACAGGCTGTACTGCACCGCGCCCGTATCGCTGATCGCGATCTTGCCGGCGGCCACCATGTCGTTGAGCGTCTTCTGGATGATCGGATCGTCGTCCTTGGCCACCAGCAGCGACTTGATCATGGCCAGCAGGGCGGCTTGGCGCGCGGGCTTGCTCTGCGTCTTTTTGAGGCTGGCAATCACGTGGTCCAGGCCTCGGGTCTTCTTCGCGAGGGCGGCGGCCTTCTTGGCGGCCGCTTGAGGCTTCGGTGTGGCTGCTGGTTGTCCGGTCGTCTTCTTGGCCGCCGTCTTGGCCGCGGTCTTCGCCGGTGTCTTCTTCGCAGCTGCTTTCTTGGCGGGGGACTTTGCTGCGGCCTTCTTGGCAGCAGGCTTGGGCGTTGCGGGGGTTGCTGTCTTCGCGCTCGCGGTGGTCTTCGCCGCAGCCTTCTTTGCAGCTGGCGGCGCCGCCACCGCAGCCGGGATCACGGCCGGGGTCGGCGTGGGTGCCTGTGAGAACATCGGGCCCCCGTTGGCCTTCGGTTTGGAAGCACCGAAGCCAGCCTGCCGCGCCGAGAACCCCAGCTCCTCGGCGTGCTCCAGCATCGGCCCATAGCCCTTGTCGTTGGACACCACCACGAAACGCGCGTCCGGGTGCCGCGACGCGATGTAGCCCATGTAGAAGGACAAGTGGAAGTCCAGCGCGTTCTTCCCCGTGCGCGCGATCTTCACGGGCGTGGCTCGCGACCCAAAGGACCCATAGCTTTCCGGATCCACCTTCTGATTCGGCGAGTGGAAGATCCAGACGTCCGTGACGTCGGGGACGAGGGCGCGCAGGTCGCCCTCCCTGGGCTGCACGTTCTCCCAGTCCACGAGCACGTGGGTCTCGACGGTGGAGGTGGCGGCGGTGCCGGCCGGGAGCCCGGTGCGCAGGGGCGGGTGCTTCTTCGCGTTCTTGACGAGCTTGCGGCCGATGGCGCGCTTGAGATCGACCTGGGTGTGGTCGGCGATCTGAATCAGGTACAGCAGGACGTCTGCGACCTCGTCGGAGATCTGCTCGCGCACGACGGCATCGGTGTGGGCCGAGGCCGACTGCTCCGGCGTCATCCACTGGAAGATCTCTGCCAACTCGGCCGCCTCCACCATGAGCGCCGTGCTGAGGTTCTTGGGCGTGTGGAAGGGTTGCCAGTCGCGCTCGGCCGCGAAGGTGCGCAGGGTGGCCTGCAGGGCTTCGATGTCCACGTCTTGTTGTCCTTCCCTGGGATCGGTCAGGACCGCAATCTCTCACGAAACCCAGTGCCCGCCCTTTCGCGGTGTAGGCGGAGTTTCAGGGGGAGGGTAGCTGGGTCGTCTCCCTCGGGACTCGAACCCCAGTGGACATAAGACCACGCATGCCCGGAGCAACCCTAGCGCAGGCTTCCCCAAAGCTCCTCCTGGATCCGCTGAAGGTCGTCCGGGACAGCGACCGCCAACTCCCTGAGTCCGCAGAACTCCTTCAAGACCAGCAGGTCGAGATCCTTGTCTGACGGGCGCAGGGCGCGGGTCACGGTCACGATCACGTCCGCCTCGCGACGCGCGAGGCGAAGACTCAAAAGCAGATCGCTGAGGTTATCCACCCCCTTGAACCTTCGATACTCGAGACGTAGCGGGCTCGACCGCTTGAGCAGATCCTTGATCGCCGCGTTGGCCGGATGCTCGGCCCACTTGAGCTTGACCATTGCGTGCGTGCCGCTCGGGGAGACCTCGACCACGCTGATCCTCACTCTGTGCTGCCCATCGGAGTTCAACTTCTTGGTCGGCAGGTTGATCGGGTCGAGCGTCTTCCCGTCTGCGGTGACGATCTTGCCGGCCGCGGTCGGCGAGAACATCATCCGCTTCACGAGTTCTGGGCTGTCGACCTTGGCAATTCCCTCGTGGAACTTTTCGATGGTGAAGCCCCTTGACTTGACTTCGCGGGCCAAACCTTCGGCATCACGATGGGCCTTCACGGCGCGGTCGCGCTCTTCCTTCTCCTTGTCGGTCTTCGGCCCCTCGAGCTTCTTTTGTTCGGTGCGGAGCAGCCCGACTGACAGGATCAACTTGATGGCCAGCTCGGTGTCGACATAGAGCGCTGCTGTGCCAGGCTCGGTCACTGCCGCCATGAGGTCGATGCCTGCATGCCTCGACGCGTGAATGAAATCATCCAATGGCGTCTTTGCTACTCCCACCAGCAGGCGCGCGTGCTTTTCCAGCAGAGGCCGACTGAGCTTCGTTGAGGCAAACAAGTCGATCAGGTTCTTGCGGACCTTCTCGTTCCTTTCTTCGCGGTTCATTTAGTTCACTTCCTTCAAGACCTGGTGTGCAGCAAGCGATGAGATGCAGGCAGCCCTGGTGAGGCCGGTGAGCGGTCCGGTTCGTTTGCGGTTGTGGGGGTCATCTGCCGGCGCAACTTGGTACAGGCAGTGCTGTCCAACGTCGCGCTCCCTGGTGCCCACGGCGAGACGCCCATCGAGTTCAAGCACCAATGCAGGATCCACTTCGAAGGCGCCGCCCAGGGGCTCGCGCACAAGCAGCGTTGCGAGGCCCTCAGGCATGCAAGTCGCCAGTCTCCTGATCACATCGTTCTGCGAGGCGGATGCAGGCGACAACAGCAACAGCCGCCGACGGTCGACCGCTAGGCAGTCACTCAGCTGAGAAAGCGCCTCCACAGGCAAGCACGAGAAGTGATCACTGAACGCGTCGCCGACCTCACCCCTGGCTAGTTCCAGATCGGTGTCGGCGCCTCGTTCTCCTCGCGGCTGTCCGCGACGCTCCCAAACCGTCTCCACCGACGGCGCGAGCCGCGCGATGGCGTCGTCCATCGATGCAGCCGTCAGGGCGCCGACGCCGCAGTGGTGGCCTGCCGTCGCACTCGGCACGCCGGCCAAGGTCCAGAGGCCGTAGCGTGTCAGTGCGGCGAGTGCTGGGGCTGCAGGGTCTTCTCCTTCATCGGGCGTCAAGACCGGTGGCAGCTGACCGCTCTCAAGCGAACGGGCCGCCAGACGCGCTGCCATCTGGCGGCCGATCCAGTCCCAGTGGTCGAACCGCTGCCCGGACCGCTCTGCGCGTGACTTGGCCGCGCGACGCGCCTGCGTTGTCTCGAACAACTGCTTCTCGTAGGCCACGGAGACACTCACGCCGACCAAGGTCAGGCGAAGCTCGTGCGCACGAACCCAAGGCCAGACCGAGTAGTAGTAGCCCAGAAACGTGGGCACTCTCCCGTGTCCAAGAGCCGAAATCGCTTGAGCGACCGACTCCCGGGTCGTATGCGGAGCCGTGTCGCCAAACGTCGCGCCGGTTGTGCCCGACAGCAGTGACTTGGCCCAGTTCTCCCACTGTGGGAAGGCGATCCGGCAGGCTGCGCTTCCGCGGGCGGCGTGGAAGCGAAGGTTCACGTCTCCGGTGACGAGGAGCAAGGCTTGATGGATGGCATCGCGTATCGCCTTCAGCAGCGTCCAGTCGTCGCCGTCCTCGTCGAGGAACAGGAACTCGCCGAGGCCGTCGATTTCCTCTCCATCGAAGTCGAGCAGACGATCGGCAAGCGCCTCGGTCAGTGCAATCAAGCGGACGGCGAGGTGATTCTTTAGGGCGCTGAATCCTGCCGGCTGGATGCAGAGCATCCGAGAGGCGTCGGTCACGCAGCGCGCGAAGGCTGTGTCCAGCTCTCCGGTTCGCGCAGGCACCTCGATCAACAGGTCGAGCAGCAGGTCGGCACGCTTCTGGGCGAGTGGCCAATCTCGAAGCGCGTGGTGAACAAGCGGGCGCGCCGCCTGGAAATCCTCGATCCTCAGGAGCGTTGCCGCGGAGGACTGGCGCATGCCGTCTTGGCGATAGATGTCTTCTGGATCGATCAGCCCTGGCGGCACCTCCCAGCCCAGCATCCTTCCGACCTTGAGGAAGCGGCGCAGGCCGTCGAGTTCGAGATCTCCCTTCTTGCCCTTCTTGCGTGCGTCGAGGGCGATCGCCGCCACCGCGAGTTCGACCCAGGCTTCGAAGTCGACGCCGGTCCACTGGCGCATATCGTCCGAAGGTGAAACCAGTTCCAAGGCCAGCGCCACCTCGGTCCAATAGGTCGCGATGCCACCCCAACTGCGACGATCCTTGTGGCGGTCGAGGATCAGGTTGGCCTCCTTCCTCACGACGGCGAGTGCCGCCAGCGCTGGCAGGTCCTCGACCGGTTGGTGGCCGACGAGCGCTCCGAGGACCGCCTCGGCTGCCTTCTCGTTGCGGAGGTGATCGTCGGCGTCGAGGTCCTCGCTGGTGAGCTCCTTGTTCTCGAGATCGGCTGTAACCTTTGTCGCCCGCGCCTCGTCTTCGCCATGGCGCTGCTGGGTCCCTCCGTAGCGAAAGAGCACAGTCCCGGTGACCCGAATTCCTTGTCGCAGGGAACCGGTGCGAAGGCGTACGCGCCCCGGGCGCAGAGCCCTCTGCTTCGACAGCACGTCAACTGGCAGTCCAGTGGCGTCAGCTGTCGCCAAGCGCAGGATCGAGTGAGCGCTGAGCGCTGACGACATCACGCATCGCAGCGACGCGGCGTAGGTGGCCGGATTCAGGTGGAGCCTGAGCCATCGTCCTGCCATGGCGATGAACGCCAGGAGGATCTCCGGTTGGTCCTTTGGCCAAGTCACGTCGGTTGCCGCTGTCTTCAGCCATCCGCCAGCAGCGGCGGTCACTGCCGACCACGCAGGCGCCGGTTTGCCCGCAACTCTTGCGAGCGCCGCCAGGGTGGGTGGTGACAGCGGCACCACCAAGAGATTGCTCCTTCCCTCTCGTGTCCACGCTGCGGCACAGGTGGCGGCAACGGAGACGAGGGCGTCAGGCAGGCGATGCCAAATCTCAGCGACGTCTTCATGGTGCATGCCGTCGAAGACAACGAAACTCAGCAACAGGTCGATCCAGGGATCCCGTGCTTCGTCCGGCGTGAGCAGCCGGCTCCGCACTTCGTCTGTCGTCGTGAGCGCCAGCAGCGTGTGACGATCGGCCAACGGAGGGAGCAGCCGCCCTCCGACGCCGCGCCGCGGATGCACGTAGGCATCACCGCGTACTGGAGGTGCAGCTACCTCCTTTGTGAAGGCGATGCGCCGCCCTGAGGTTGCCGGCGCGGCAAATGGTGCAAAGGCGCTGTCCGCGAGCAGCGAATCCAATGCCGAGCGCAACTGCTCCAGGAAGTGCCGGGGAGTGATAGCACTGGCATCACCGAACACCTCGGCATTCAGGTTGTGGTGACCCGTCATGGCGCGGATGAGCCAGTGGTCGACGCCAGCCTCAACCATTCCCGACACCAGCTGATGGCGACCGATATTGGCCTCACGCTTGAAGTGAGTCTGGCTGAGGTCATCGACCTTTTGGAGATCGAGGCCTGTGCGCTTGAGGCGCTCCTTGCCGTTGCGGACGACGACCTTCAGGCCGAAGAAGACGACCTTCGAGGGGGCACCCTTCACCACGGCGTCGTTCAAGGCCTCAGGTGTGTTCCGCGCGATCGCGGCGTGAAGCGCATCGAGGTCGCCCAGCAGGCAGGTGCGCAGTTGCGCTATGCGAAGCGTCACCGGCAGGAGGCGGTACGCGTCGTAGAGTGAGTCGACCTTGTCGCTGATGCAGATGTAGTGGTCGTTGCCGAACATCGCCTGCCCGGTGAGCCGTGCGATGCGAGTCAGTCGATGGCCGCTGATGCATCCAAAGGACAGCAAGCGTGCGCGGACAAGATTGCCCCAGGCGGATTCGATCTCGGCGAGGCAACTGGCATGGCCGAGTGCGGCCAGGGCTTCGGTGGCCTCGGCCTGCACGCCCTTCCAGCCTTCGATGTATTCCTTCCACGAGATGGCTTTGTCTGCTCCGAGCACCTCTTCGTCATCGGGCGGGAGGTCGGGCGGCGGCTTCCAGCCCATGCGGGTCAGCACGCGTTGTTGCTGCGCGTGGACGAACCTTTGGCTCAGGGTGACGTAGTGCATCATCCCTGCGGCGGCCATCGAGTTATCGAGGGCTAGGAACATCGCCATCACGTCGCTGCCGGTGATCTCCTTGACTGCCGGGCCGAGCGATCGGGCGTGGCGGCCAGCGTACTGAGGGTGGACGATGTCGCCCTTCTTCTTGAGGTACGACCGGTACTTCTTGAGAAACTTGGTCTTTGCCTCAGGTGTGGCGCCGGCCTCCAAGAGGTCGCCAAGGCAGTTGGCGCCGGGGACGCGGGCGTACTGCTCTCGGTGGTGCTGCGCGAGGTCGGGGTCGATAGCGATCCGCAGGCGGCCGTATTTAGGCCTCGTCTCCTTGGGCGAGTCGCCTTTGTCCTCCTTTCCCAGGACCTGCGAGTAAGGCGCCCAGTAGCACCCGCCCTTGACGTCATAGAACAACCCACCGGTGTCCGTGAGTGGCACGGTCAAGACGAGCTGCGGCGGCAGAGAGCACTGCTGGCTGTGATACGCGACGCAGACCTTGTTCTTGACCTCGGTGTCGCCAACGAGGAAGTCGTGCTTGAGAGCCCTGCAGACGATCGTGTGATCTGCCAGAGGTGCTACCCCCCAGGATGTCGTGACGCCCAGCTTTCGCGTGAAGGGCGCATACAGGCCATCCACGATCCGCCAACCGATCAGCGAGATCTTCTTGACCTCCCCGGGCGAACTGTCGGGTCCGGGTTTCCCGTGGCCTTCAGTGGCGCTGGGCTTCGACTCCGGGGCCGGCGAGTCAGCGATCAGCAGGTCTGCTGGCTGACCGTATTCCAGCTCCGTCGGGTCCTCTTCATGCTGGGTTTCTGCCGTGGACTCGGCCTTGTCCCCAGCACTGGGGGCATTAGTGGCAGCCGCGTTTGGATCTGCGATTGCGCTGCCCAAGGCGAGCAGGACGTCATCGATGAAGTCGCGCGCAACGGCGCTCTTCAGGCTGAGCTTGAGTTCACGCAGACCGTCCTCGTCGATCTTTGCGTGGCCGATGACTGTCCTCCAGTCCTCGTGCTGACGGGAGCGATTGCGATTGCAGATCAGCAGCGACTCGTGGTTCTCAATCGCCGAACGTGGCAGTGGTTCCCCCTTGGAGAGTGCGCTGGCGATGCGGGCGCCGAAGAGAGCTCTGACCTTCTGCAGTTCATCCGCGTCGAGGGAGGAGTCCTCCAGGCGTGAAAGCATGTCGCCTGGCGTTGGCTTCTCTTCTTCAGTGGAAGGCAGTCCAAGCTCGGGCCTTCCCCATGCCTCCATCGCGTCGATGCGCTGCCCGAAACTCGTGCCACCTTCGGCCCATTGGGCGTAGCGCTGCGTCCCGTAGACGTGATGTGCTGCATTCAGGGCATCTACCACTTCGGCCAATGCCGGGGCGATGCCGCCAAAAAGGTCAACATGCCCGAAGAGCCTGAGAAAGGCTGTCTCGATGGGCGTGAATGGCATGTCGCTCTGCGGATGCGGTACGACTGGTTGTGCAGGCAGAGGGTGGTCTGCAGTCGAGGTCTCGATGTCGTGAGGTGTGTTCGTGGTCATGTCTTGCTTGGGTTCCTGGCTGGGTTCTGACTTCGGGCGTAGCTCCGCCCTGCCGCCGCGCGGAGTGCGCTGGCAGGCATCGATGCGTTCTGGGTGAGTTGCCGTCGGCAGCCCGGCTAAGGGCGACTTAGGCAGGCTCGTGGCGCCGCGTTGTCAGGGCGCGCCGGGCGGGGGTGGCAGGGCGCCGGGATGGCGGACGTGGCAGAAAGTTGGGTAGATCGAGTTCATGGATCGATCTTTTTCTGGCTCGTCAAGTCAGAACGGCGAGCATTCGGGTGCATCCGAACCACTTTCAGAAGACAAGTCCATCCGCGGATGCAGAGTCGACATATAGTGCATAGCCAAATTTACGAACGCTAGACATTGAGTTCTCTCGGTGGATACCTCGAAATCTCAGCTTCCTGCTGGCTCAGTCACGAGCGCACAAGCGCTGACGGGCCGTGGACTCCATCGCTCTGCGATCGGCAGGCTCGTGCACGGCAAGGTCCTGATCCGCGAACCCCGTGCCCGCGGCGTCTACCGGATCGCAAACCGCGGGCTCTCCCTGCATCACGACCTTCTGGTGGTCGCGCTGTACGCGCCGAATGCCGTGTTCTGCCTGTTGACGGCGTTGCGATGGCATGGCCTCCGCGGGCCTTGCCCCGATATCTGGCTGTGCGTGCCTGCTCCGAGCCGGTTTCCAGACCTTGGCCATCTGCCGCTGGAAGGCGTGAGGCCCCGTGCGTTGCCTACCGGATGGGAAACGGTCGAGGTGACCCTCGAAGAGGTGCCGATGCAGTTCACGTCGCCTGCCCAGACTGTTGCCGACTGCTTTCAGTACAGGACGCGCATTGGCCTCGACGTTGCAGTGGCAGCCCTGCGGGCGCTGGTTCGAACAGGGACCACGACCATGGAAGACATCTGGCGCTGCGCCAAGGTCAGCGGCGTGGAAGCCGAGGTGCTCCCCTACATGGAGTCGATCCGGTGATCTCTGACCGCGTCAAGGAGGTTCAGGGTCAGCTTCAAGACCGTGCGCGTGCCAGGCGAGAAGAGTTCAGCGCCGTACTGAGCTGGTACCTGGCGGAGGGGTTGGCCCTGCGGCTGGCTCAGCACACAAAGTTCCGCGACCAACTCCTTCTGTCCGGAGACCTGATGCTTCACCCTTTGCTGGGGGGCGAGGCACCGTTCGAGTGGCAGGCGGAGTTGCTGGCGACAGAGCCGATGACCACCAGTGAGCTCGCTGACCGCCTCCGCGAAGTGTGTGGTGTCGAGGTGGACGATGGGTTGGAGTTTGAGCTGCCGCCCTTTGGGCTGACCGACCCGGTCGAGATGGAAGGCGGCAGGTGCGTTGTTGTCAACCTCAGCGGCCGTCTGGGCGGCATCGTGTCGCCGCTTCCGGTCGTGGTCAGGGTCGATGAGCGGTTCCGGCAGAAGCCGTGCGACTACCTCTTTGAGTCGTGCTTGGGTGGCTCGGTGAGCGCGCGAGTGCTCACGTGTGCGCCGGTGGTGCTCGTGGCGCTTCGGCTTCGCGCAGCTGTTGACCTGGGTGCAGCGCCAACAGGGCTAAAGATGCTCTGGGACCTGCACAGACTGATCACGTCCGGGCAGGTCAATGCCAGTCTCGTTACTGCCTGTCGCCGCCGATGCAAAACTGACCCACTGCGCCGAAGTAAATCTGACCCACCTGGGCGAAGCTGACGGCCTTTTGGCCGTCGATGTTGACCCAGGAGCAAGCAGTGGAGATACGAGTGATGGCCCG
>NZ_SACT01000039.1 GCF_004016515.1 Rubrivivax albus | reverse complement strand
AGGCGGCGTAAGCCTGGTTCGCGATGATGCCTCATAGGCCGCGGACCAGGCTTACGCCGCCTGCCGGAGCGCGTCGGCGCTTGAGCGAGGGGTTAGGCCGCACCTTGCAGCGGCTCCCAGGAGTAATGGTTGTCCCACTCTGCAGCGCTCTTGAGCGCGAAGCCGTGGCGCATGTAGAACTCATTGGACCGGCTGCCCTTGAGCGCGCCGACCCTGACAGGCAAGCCTTGCTGCCTTGCTCGGCTGAGCACGTACTGCATGACCTCGCTGCCGACGTTCCGCCCTTGGCTGCCGGGCTCGACATACAAGTGATCCAACAGAAGGTGATCTTGCTTCCCGCGAAGAACGAGCAGGCCAACCGTCTTCCCGTCTTTCAGGATGTGCCACGTCTCCGAGGGATCGAACGAGTCAAGAAACCTCGTTCGAGCTCGTTCAGGATCGAACCGCCCAACGGCCTCTAGACTTGGCCGCATTGCACGAACTCGAAGCTCCGCCAAGAGGGCGGCGTCTTCGGCTGTTGCTGGCTTCAGGGCGATGGCAGACATGGGGCCAAATGTGCGGCCTAACGTTCGAGCTAAGCCGCGCGCGCAGGCAGGCGGCGTAAGCCTGGTTCGCGATGATGCCTCATAGGCCGCGGACCAGGCTTACGCTGCCTGCCGGAGCGCGTCGGCGCTTGAGCGAGGTGTTAGGCCGCAGTTTCAGCATTGCCAAGTGCGAGCCACATGTGAACCTTGGACAAGTACCCCTCTTGCCCACG
>NZ_SACT01000038.1 GCF_004016515.1 Rubrivivax albus | reverse complement strand
CGGGCCATCACTCGTATCTCCACTGCTTGCTCCTGGGTCAACATCGACGGCCAAAAGGCCGTCAGCTTCGCCCAGGTGGGTCAGATTTACTTCGGCGCAGTGGGTCAGTTTTGCATCGGCGGCGACACGTGGACAATCGAAACCACTCGAAATGGCGTCAGGTTTGTAACCGTGACGCCTACATCACGTTAGGCCGCACAGTCCCCACGATGCATCCTGCCGGCTCAGTCTTGTGGCTCCGTGATGACGCTGGACCGTTTCCGCTCTGCATGTTTGCAGGGGACAACGATGTCGTTACATCCGGTTGGCTGGCGTTTGCTTCGACAGCGCGAACGGAAGTAGTTCTTGCGCAAGCAAGCGCTGAAGAATGGAACGAAGGTGAGTCTGGGATAAGCAGAGTGCTCGAGAGAGTTCGCAGGGAACTCGGACGAACGGACATCTGCGCCGTCAGGTTGCTGAGAGTCGAGGGGTTGAGACAGGCACAAGGTCTGTCCTTTCAAGCGTTTCTCGCTTCTCAGCAAGAGGTCGTGCATGTCTACGGCGCACGCTCAGGCCATGGCGAAGCGAAGGTCGAGAGACAGCAAAGCTTCGCAGCCTTCGAGCGGGAAGGCGGCACTATTCTGGTTTGTCCATTCGAAGGTGGCGGACCTAAGGGCAAAGCCGAGAGTGCGGCCTAACCCCTCGCTCAAGCGCCGACGCGCAACGGCACGGCACCTGGCCCGCGAGGCGCTGGTCGTCTATCCTGCGCCTCGCGGGCCAGG
>NZ_SACT01000037.1 GCF_004016515.1 Rubrivivax albus | reverse complement strand
TCCGCCACCCAGCAGACCGCCAGCGCCAGCGAGGAACTCTCGGCCACCGCCGAGGAACTCTCCGCCCAGGCCGCCCAGCTGCAGGAGCTCATGGCCTTCTTCCGCCTGGCCGAGGACGGCAACAAGGTCGGCAGAGAGGATGTGACACCCGCGTCACCGCGGCACGCGCGCCGCAGTGCCGATGACGAGGTGTTCGCATGACACCTGTCGACTTGTTGCCCTGGGCAACTGCGGTCATGGCCGCTGGCGTCGCCTTGAGTCTAGGCCTACAGGGCAGGCAGCTTCGCCGGGCCCTGGACACAGCCCGCGGTGAACTGCGCGATGCGGCTCGCATCCGTTCCGCGCTCGACGCCACCTCGGTGCCCGTGCGCATCGCCGACGTCGACGGCACGGTGGTCTACGTCAACCAGGCCCTGGCCCAGGTGCTACAGCGCGACGAGGCCGCCTTCCGCCGCGAGCAGCCCGCCTTCTCCGCCGACAACGTCGTGGGTCGCTCGATCGGCTATTTCTATGCCGACCCAGAAGGCGCCGTGTCGCGGCTGAAGTCCCTGCGCACCCGCGCCTGCACCGAGCTTGTACTCGGCGGCCGCCGCTACGAAGTCATCACGACGCCGATCCTGGACGCCGAGGGGCACAACCAGGGCACGGTTGGGCAGTGGCTGGACGTGGAGCACACGCGCCGCGCCGAGGCAGGGGTGCAGGGGGCGGTGGCTGCAGCGGTAGACGGCGACCTGACCGTGCGCGTGGAAACGCGCTCGCTGAGCGGCTTCCACCAGGTGATCGGCGAGCAGCTCAACCGGCTGCTGGCCAGCTTTGGCGACACCGTGGCCGCCTTCGACACCGCCACCTCGGCGCTGGCGCTGAACAGCGCGCAGGTCTCGCAGACCTCGCAGAGCCTGGCGCACTCGGCCAGCCAGCAGGCTGCCAGCGTGGAGGAGACCACCGCCTCGCTGCAGGAGATGAACGCCTCGGTCAAGGGCAACGCCGACAAC
>NZ_SACT01000036.1 GCF_004016515.1 Rubrivivax albus | reverse complement strand
TCCTGATTAGCGATGAAGCTCAGCTGGCTCACTCTGTGAGCCACTGAGCGCCGAGGATGGGCGCATCCCACCAGGAGATGCGCCATGCCGATGAACCGAGTCCAGTTCCAGAAGGGGCTGTCGTTGCCAGAGTTCATGGACCGCTACGGAACCGAGGAGCAGTGCGAGCAGGCGCTGGTTGCCGCGCGCTGGCCTGGTGGCTTCGTCTGCCCGGTCTGCGGCGTGATGCAGTCGCGCACCTCGTTCCGGCGCGAAGGCCGCCTGTACTGGCAGTGCGCTGGCTGCCAGCATCAGTGCAGCGTCATCAGCGGCACCGTCTTCGAGGCCACCAAGTTGCTGCTGACGCGCTGGTTCCTGGCCATGCAGCTCCTCACCCAGGCCAAGAACAACGTCTCGGCGCTGGAGCTGACCCGGCAGCTGGGCGTGAGCTACCGCACCGCCTGGCTCGTCAAGCACAAGCTGCTACAGGCCATGGCGCTGGCCGAGTCCGACCGCCAGCTCAGCGGCCGCGTCGAGGTCGACGACGCCTATCTCGGCGGGGAGCGCAGCGGCGGCAAGGCCGGCCGAGGCTCGGAGAACAAGGTGCCCTTCGTCGTGGCGGTGCAGACAACCGAGGACGGCCGCGCGCACCTGGCCTGCCTGTCGGCGCGGCCGTTCACCAAGGAGGCAATGACGGACTTCATCGCCACCAGCATGGGCCTGCCGCTGACGATCGTCTCCGACGGCCTGGGCTGCTTCACCGTGGCCGCCTCGATGGGCGCCGTCCATGACCGCGAGATCACCGGCGGCGGCAAGGCCAGCGTGCTCAACGAGAAGTTCCGCGCCGTCAACACGCTCATCGGCAACGTCAAGACCGCCCTGACAGGCACGTACCATGCCATCAAGTTCGCCAAGTACGGCTACCGCTACCTCGCCGAGGTGCAGTTCCGCTTCAACCGGCGCTACGACATGCGCTCCATGCTCGGCAGCTTGCTGCGAGCGCTGGCCAAGACGCCCAGGCAGCCCGAGCGGGGAATCCGGGTTGCTGAGGTTCATCGCTAATCAGG
>NZ_SACT01000035.1 GCF_004016515.1 Rubrivivax albus | reverse complement strand
CGGCTTGCCCGCGCGGCCGCCTTTGGTCATCATCGGCCGCACGGGCAAGCCGCCCTGCCGCAGCCCGCGGCTTAGCTCGAACGTTATGCGTCACCAAGACACTCGTCCCGCTGGTAAAGCTCTTCAGATCGTCGAGCGGTATGCCGAAGCGTTTCGCGCGCTGGTCAACGCCCGCGTTTGGCGCTCAGATGAGTCCCCTACTAAGGCGCTGCGCTTGAATAGCGAAGACGACTGGTCGTTTATCTGTGTGGCCATGGATGTCGTCGGCGACGCGAGCTACGCGCTGGACAACTTCTTACGCTTCGGACTCAATGGCCCGACGAAGTACGACAACACTGGCGAAAAGTACCTTCGGCTGTACGGCATGCTTAGCGCGGTCTACCTGCAACAGGAAGCAGTGCGCAAGCTCTACGCCCTGATGAACTGCCCGTCTCCAAGAACCGTCGATCGAGAATTTGCTTCCCTCGAAGTACGGATCCTCAGACACCAAGTCGCCTCGCACAGCGTTGATTACAAGGAGCCGGGGACAAACAAGCTTGTCGCTTACGTCCCGGTCCGGATCGGCTTAGACGATTACTCTTGTATGGTCACTGCAGGACGCGGTGATTCGACACGAACGATAGATTTGGAAGAAGCGGTCCGTGCGCACTGCGATGTGACGCACTCTGTCCTCGATCGAATCTATGAAAAGTCCATCCGCACCTTCTTCAAAGGTCAAGTAAAGAAGATCGCCGAGTTCAAAGCCGCACTCGACGACCTTCGTAAGGAGCGGGACGGTGAGCTGATTCTTCTTCGCGCCAAAACGCCTGGCGGAACGGATATTCGAATCAAGCTCGTTGGCGCCGAGCGCGGACTACACCCTGAAGACAAGATCTGAACGGGCGGCTCGCAGAGTGACGCATAACCCCTCGCTCAAGCCGACCCGCTACGGCAGGCGGCGTAAGCCCGGGCTGAGGCACACAGTGCATCGTCTCAGCCCGGGCTTACGCCGCCTGCCTCCGCGGTCGGCTTAGCTCGAACGTTAGGCCTCACCGAAGACCCGTCTTGTGACCTCAAAGCGCTTCGGAGAACAGGCAATCCCACGCTTCACAGGGTCCCCGAACTTTCCCGTAAGTAGTCGCCCAGGCGTCGAGCGTGAGACTGTTGTCCGGGGACAGTTTCGTGGATGTCAACGCCGAAGTAAATCTGACCCACTTTGCCGGGTTGTCGCCGAAGTAAATCTGACCCACCCAGGCACGATGGATCGCGCTGCTCGGACGCGCAGGGCGTAGCCCGAAGCGGCCGAGCAGCGCG
>NZ_SACT01000034.1 GCF_004016515.1 Rubrivivax albus | reverse complement strand
CAGGCTGCTGAAATACTCCCCACCGTCGTTTCCCGGTTGACGTCTTGCCAGGACAATTGAGGCAACCCAACCGACCAGACAGACAAGCCAGACATGCGCGGAGCCGACACCTTCACCGAGAGCCTGTTCACCATGCGCCACCTCGATGACTTCGTGCCCGCCGATCACCCCTTGCGCGTGATCCGTGTGATGGTCAATAAAGCCCTGGCCAACATGGACGAGCTGTTTGCCCGGATGTATGCGGCCGACATCAAAGGCGGGCGCCCCAGCATTGCTCCCGAGAAGCTGCTGCGCGCCATGCTCATCCAGGTGCTCTACAGCGTGCGCTCGGAGCGCCAGCTCATGGAGCAGACCCAGTACAACCTTCTGTTTCGCTGGTTCATTGGCCTGGCCATGGACGATGCCGTTTGGGTGCCCACCGTCTTCAGCAAAAACCGCGAACGCCTGATCGAGCACGATGCGGTCATCGAGTTCTTCAATCAGATCGTGCAACAAGCCCAGGAACAGGAACTGCTCTCGGGCGAGCACTTCAGCGTGGATGGCACCCTGATCCAGGCCTGGGCGGGCCACAAGAGCTTTGTGCGCAAAGACCGCCAAGGCGACGACGATACCGACGCGGGGAACTTCAAAGACCAAAAGCGCAGCAACGACACCCACGAGTCCACAACGGACGCGGATGCAAGGCTGTACCGCAAGGGCAAGACGGCCAGCGAGTTGCGCTTCATGGGCCACACACTCACCGACAACCGCCACGGGCTGGTGGTCAGCGCCGTGGTCACCAAGGCCGACGGACATGCAGAGCGCGAAGCGGCCAAGGCCATGATCAACGATGCGCGACAGGCACTGCCCGGCGATGACCCCATCACGATCACGCTGGGCGCAGACAAGGGTTACGACGCCAAGGAGTTCATCGACGCGCTGCAAGAGATGAACGTGCTGCCCCATGTGGCGCAGAACAAATCAGGTCGTCAATCGGCGGTGCCTGACAGGATCGCGGGCAGCGAAGGCTACGCCATCTCCCAGCAAAAGAGAAAGCTGATCGAACAAGGCTTTGGCTGGGCCAAGACGGTGGGGCACATGCGTCAGGTGGTGGTGCGCGGGATCAAGAAGGTTGATCAGATGTTTGTGCTGACGATGGCGGGCTACAACCTCACGCGACTGCGCAGCTTGGGGCAAATCCGTCTGCAGGGGCAGATGTGAAGGCAAAAGGGGCAAAAAAACCGTGCTTTGCGACTGAAAGCAGGCGATTTTGAGGGGTTGACTTTCAGGATACGGAAAAATGCGGCTACAGCCGCTGAACAGGTTCGGACGCTGGGGAGTATTTCAGCAGCCTG
>NZ_SACT01000033.1 GCF_004016515.1 Rubrivivax albus | reverse complement strand
CGGGCCAGGCGCCGCGCCGCTGCGCGCGGCTTAGCTCGAACGTTAGGCGTCAGGAAGTGCGCCCCTTCCTAATCAGCTATGACCTACCGGTCGCGCCCCCTGAAGATGCCGTCAAGGCTGCCGCGCGTAGATTCAACGCCGCCTTCGACTCGACTCAAGCTTCTTCCCCGCAGGGAACGGACACAGAAGTCTTCCTGGTGCTACGTGAGGTTCGTGGGCCGTTGCAAGCCAGCGTTCGTATCAAGTACGACAGAAGGAGGAACCTTCTAGGAATCGACTGTCCGTTGAAGGTTCACGTACTTGAGAAGGACGCCAACTCGGTTCTCGAGTCATTGGCGATCACTCTGTCGAACGCGTTGTCCATGGCAAAGGGGTACTGCGCACAGGGGCCATGTTCTGTCGACTTCGAGAGTATTCTCTGTACCATTAATCAGGTAGTTCAAGCGGAGCGTGGCAAAGCTGACGCCTAACCCCTCGCTCAAGCGCCGACGCGCTCCGGCAGGCAGCGTAAGCCTGGTCCGCGGCCTATGAGGCATCATCGCGAACCAGGCTTACGCCGCCTGCCTGCGCGCGCGGCTTAGCTCGAACGTTGAACCGACGCAGCTACGCTGCGGATGCGCTGGCCGGTTTAATGGAGGTTGATGGTGATCGAAGAAGCGGGGGGCCCGCCCCCCGCTGGCCCCCGATGCACACGACGCAGCAGCAACTGATGCAGCGGCACTACGACGAAGTGGCGTCGCAGGGGCCGGTGTGTGATCGCGAACGCCGTGCGGCGTACGCGATCAAGGTATGTGGCACGCGCGCGCTTGGCGCGCACGTGCTGAGCTGCCCCGATGGCGCGTACGAGCAACTGCAGTTCCATGCCTGCCGGCACCGCAGCTGTGCGCGATGCGGGGCCGTGGCGCAGCAGCGCTGGGCCGAGCAGGAGCTCCGGCGGCTGTTGCCGTGTGCACACCACCACGTCGTCTTCACGCTGCCGCACGACCTCATCGATCTGTGGTCGCACAACCGAGGACCGTTCACGGCGTTGCTGATGCACAGCGCACGCCAGGCGCTGCTGCAGACGCTGGCCGACCCTCGCATCCTCGGGGCCGTACCCGGCATCGTGCTGAACCTGCACACCTGGGGCCGCAACCTCTCGAGGCACCCGCACGTGCACTGCCTGGTCAGCGCCGGCGGCGTCGATGCACAAGGCCGCTGGGTTGCCACGCGCAGGAACTGGCTGGTGCCGGTCAAGGCGCTGCGGGCGCGCTACAAGCACTGCCTGCTGCAAGGCATCAGTCAAGGGCTGCGCCAGGGCTGGACGCTGCCCGAAGGCAGCGACGTGGCGCAGTGGTCAACCGCGATCAAGCGGCTGTGGCGCAAGAAGCACTGGAACATCGAGATCAGCCCGACCTACGAGCATGGCAGAGGCGTCGTGCTGTACCTGGCGCGTTACGCCAAGGCAGGCCCGCTGCCGCGCAGCCGGCCATTGACGATCGACGACAGTGGCTGCGTGAGCTTCCCGTACCACGATCACCGGACCCAGCGCACCCAGACCCAGCGGCTGAGCGCCCAGCAGTTCGTGCGCCGGCTGCTATGGCATGCACCCGCATCGCGGCAACACACCACACGCCACGCCGGGCTGTACAACAGCAACCACCGCGAGCACCATG
>NZ_SACT01000032.1 GCF_004016515.1 Rubrivivax albus | reverse complement strand
GTAAGCGTCCGGCGAACCCATCTTGAGTAACGCGTCGGCGACGGCCACGATGGTGTCCACCAAGGAGGCGAGGTGGACACCAACGAAGACGCCAAGCGGCAGGTGCGGCGACGTCACGACCGGGAACTGAAGCAACAGGTGCTGGCCGAGTGCGCGGCGCCGGGGAAGTCGGTTGCCCAGGTGGCGATGGCACACGGCCTGAACGCCAACCTCGTGCACAAGTGGCGGCGGCAAGCCAGTGCCGTTGCCGAGCCCCCGATGCCGGCGTTCGTGCCGGTGGCGGTGGCCGCGCCGGTCGTCACCGAGCAAGCCCAGTTCATCGACCTGGAGCTGCAGCGCGGCGCCGTCAGCGTGCGGGTGCTCTGGCCACTGGCCTCGACGGCCACCTGTGCCGCGTGGTTGCGCGAGATCCTGCGTTGATCCGCGTCGACACCGTGTGGCTGGCGGTTGATCCGCTGGACATGCGCGCGGGCACCGAGTCGGCGCTGGCGCGGGTGGTCCATGTCTTCGGCGCCGCTTGGCCGCATCACGCCTACCTGTTCGCCAATCGCCGCGCCAACCGCATGAAGGTGCTCGTCCACGACGGGGTCGGGGTGTGGCTGGCGGCGCGGCGGCTGAACAGCGGCAAGTTCGTCTGGCCCAGAGATGCCGGCGGCACGCTGACGCTGAGCCGTGCGCAACTCGATGCTCTGGTGCTGGGCCTGCCCTGGCAGCGCATCGGCGAGGCTGGCGTGATCACGTTGCTGTAGCCGGTCCCTGCAGCCCGTCCATTGCGGCATCTGCCGATGGTGCGTGCAGGCTGCAACGGGCACGATCACGATCCGTGATCGCCGACGACCTCGACACGCTGGAGCTGCACCAACTGCGCGAGCAGTTGCGCGCCTCGCGCGCCGAGGTCGCGTTCAAGCAGGCCGTCATCGACAAGCTCACGCACGAGAACGCGGTCCTCAAGCGGCTGAAGTTCGCCGTGAAGTCCGAGGCCTACAGCGCCGAGCAGAAGAGCCTGCTAGAGGAGACGCTGGACAGCGACCTGGCGGCGGTGGCCGCCGAGATCGAGGCGATGGATCCGTCGACCAAGGTGGCCGGTAACAAGCAACAGCCCAGACGCGAGAAGCTGCCCCCGCACCTGCCACGCCGCGAGATCCGCCACGAGCCCGAGGACACCACCTGCGGCTGCGGCACACCGATGCAGCGCATCGGCGAGGACGTGGCCGAGAAGCTGGACTACCAGCCCGGCGTGTTCACGGTGGAGCGCCACATCCGCGGCAAGTGGGCGTGCAAGTGCTGTGAGAAGCTCGAGCAGGCGCCGGTGGCGCCGCACGTCATCGACAAGGGCTTGCCGACCGCCGGGCTGCTGGCCCAGGTACTGGTGGCCAAGTACCTCGATCACCTGCCGCTGTACCGGCAGGAAGCGATCTTCGAGCGCGCCGGGCACCTGATCGCCCGCTCGACCCTGGCGCAGTGGGTCGGCGAGTGCGGGGTGCAGTTGCAGCCGGTGGTGGAAGCCCTGGCCGCGGAGCTGCTGCGCCAACCGGTGCTGCACGCCGACGAGACGCCGGTGGCGATGCTCAAGCCTGGCCACGGCAAGACGCACCGGGCGTACCTGTGGAGCTACTGCACGACCAGCTTCAACCCGATCCAGGCCGTCGTCTTCGACTTCGCCGACAGCCGCGGCGGACAGCATGCGCGCAGCTTCCTCGGGCTGCCCGGGACACCCGACAAGCCGGGCTGGCAAGGCAAGCTCGTCACCGACGACTTCAGCGGCTACAAGGCCTGCTTCGAGCTCGGCGTGACCGAGGTGGGCTGCATGGCGCACGCGCGGCGCAAGTTCCACGAGCTGTGGGCCAACCACGGCAGCCAGGTGGGCGAGCAGGCGCTGAAGTTCTTCGGCGAGCTCTACGACGTCGAGCGA
>NZ_SACT01000031.1 GCF_004016515.1 Rubrivivax albus | reverse complement strand
TGTCAACGCCGAAGTAAATCTGACCCACTTTGCCGGGTTGTCGCCGAAGTAAATCTGACCCACCCAGGCACGATGGATCGCGCTGCTCGGACGCGCAGGGCGTAGCCCGAAGCGGCCGAGCAGCGCGCGGCGCCGGTCATCCTGCCGACGAGCCCCTTCTGGCCGTCTGCCCGGCCTTGCGCTTGTCCTTCAGGCGGTAGCTCTCACCGCTGATCTGCACGATGTGGGCGTGGTGCAGCAGCCGGTCGAGCATCGCGGCGGTCAGCGTCCGGTCGTCGGCGAACGCGCTGGCCCACTGCGTGAACGGCAGGTTGCTGGTCAGCACCATGCTGCCGCGCTCGTAGCGCTTGGCCACGACGTTGAAGAACAGGTTGGCCTCCTCGCGCCCGAAGGGCAGGTAGCCGATCTCGTCGACCACCAGCAGCTTCGGGCCGAGCACGGCGCGGTTGAAGTATTCCTTGAGCCTGCCCTGGCTGCGTGCGGCAGCCAACTGCAGCATCAGGTCGGCGGCGGTGATGAACCGCACCTTGTGCCCTGCGCTGACGGCGCGGTGGGCGATGGCCAGCGCGATGTGCGTCTTGCCCACCCCGCTGGGGCCGAGCATGACGACGTTCTCGGCGCGCTCGACGAAGGCCAGGTGAGCCAGCTCCAGGATCTGCGCCTTCGGCGCACCCGGGGCCTCCTTCCAGTCGAACTGCTCGAGCGTCTTGACCGCCGGCATCGTGGCCAGCTTCATCAGCGTGGTGACCTTGCGCTCGTGGCGGGCGCGCGCCTCGGCGTCCAGGACGCGCTCGAGGAAGTCGGCGTAGCTGGCCTGCTCCTGGGCGGCGTGCTGTGCGATGGCCGGCCATTCGGCATGCAGCCGCGCGAACTTCATCTGCGCGCACAGGGCCTCGATGCGTTGGTGCTGCAGGTTCATGGCGTGGCCTCCAGCAAGGCGTCGTACACCGCCAGCGGGTGCTGCAGGCTCTCCACCGGCACGGCAACCTTCGTCGCGATCCTCGGCGGCGCCTTCAGCGCCGGCGCGGGCAGCATCACGGCGCGCTCCTCGGCCAGGCGCACAGCCGGCACCGCGCCGGTGGTGCCGTGCACGCGCTCGTTGGCTACCTCGTCGAGCCAGCGCCGCACATGCCAGTTGGCGAGTTCGGGCGTCAGCGTCAGGCCACTGGCCTTCAGGCTCGCGGCCAGCGGCACCACGAAGCTGCCCTTGAGGTAGCCGTTGAAGCGCTCGACCTTGCCCTTGGTCTTGGCGCGGTACGGTCGGCACAGGCGCGGGGTGAAGCCGCACTCGTCGGACAGGCTCAGCAACTCGTCGTTCCAGCGGTGCAGCCCCGGACCGTAGGCGTCGCGCTCGATGACCACGCTCTTGGCGTTGTCCATCAACACCTCGGCGGGCACGCCGCCGAAGTAGTCGAACGCCTCACGCAGGGCGTCGCACAGCGTCCCGGCGTCCTCGGCGGTGGTGAACTTGACGAAGGTCGCACGGCTGTAGCCCAGCGTGGCCACCAGCGCCAGCAGCGGGTCGCAGCCGCGGCGCACGACGGTGAAGTCGGCCTGCATCTGCCGCCCCGGCGGCGTCTCGAAGCGCACGACCGGCTCGGGCACGGCCTTCTTCAGCGGCGCCAGGAACGCCTTGAGCTGGCTGATGCCGCCCGTGTAGCCGCGCTCGACGAGCTCGCGCAGCAGCACGGTCGCGGGGATCCAGCGCGGGCGCGCCTGCTCGACGCGCTCCAGCACATACGCCCGGTACGGGTCCAGCTTGCACGCCCGCGGCGCCCTTGGCCCGTACCGCCGCGCATCCTCGTCACGCAGGTACCGGCGTACGGTGTTGCGCGAGCAGCCCAGCTGCCGCGCGATCTCCCGCACTCCCTCGCCCCTGCGGGCCATCACTCGTATCTCCACTGCTTGCTCCTGGGTCAACATCGACGGCCAAAAGGCCGTCAGCTTCGCCCAGGTGGGTCAGATTTACTTCGGCGCAGTGGGTCAGTTTTGCATCGGCGGCGACA
>NZ_SACT01000030.1 GCF_004016515.1 Rubrivivax albus | reverse complement strand
CCAGCGAACTCGTCCAGGAGATCGCCGCAGCCAGCGGCGAGCAGGCCGACGGCGTGCAGCAGATCACCGGCGCCATGAACCACCTCAGCTCCGCCACCCAGCAGACCGCCAGCGCCAGCGAGGAACTCTCGGCCACCGCCGAGGAACTCTCCGCCCAGGCCGCCCAGCTGCAGGAGCTCATGGCCTTCTTCCGCCTGGCCGAGGACGGCAACAAGGCCGGCAAGCCGGCGGCCAAGGCAGGCGGCAATGGACGCCGGGCGCCGGCCGCCGCGGCGCCGGCCGCTGCCGCCGGCCAGACCACGCTGCGCTTTGGCCAGTCCAACAAGCCGTCCGCCGTGGCCGAAGTCGATGAAGCCGACTTCACGTCGTTCTGATCCCATGAGCGCCGTTGCCACACTGCAGACGGCCGCAGACCAACCCGGGAATGCCGGTGGCACTGCGGGAAGCGCCGTCTCCCTGCTGCGCCTGGCGGTCGGCACCCAGACCCTGGCCGTGTCGATTGCCGACGTGCGGGAGATCCTGCAGGTCGGGCGTCTGACGCCGATGCCGCGCACCCCCGCGTTCGTGCGCGGCGTGATCAACCTGCGCGGCGCCGTGGTGCCGGTCATCGACCTCGGCGCGCGCCTGGGCCTGTGCGCCGCCGACCTCGGCCGCCGTTCCTGCATCGTCATCGTCGAGGTCGCACAGGCCGACCCGGGCGATCCACCCCTGGTGGCTGGCCTGCTCGTGGACGCGGTCTTCGAGGTGCTGCAGCGCGAGCCCGCCGCCGTTGAACCCGCGCCCGAACTCGGCACGACCGTGCCGCACCGTTTCCTGCACGGCATCACGCGTGCCGAAGGGCAGCTCGTGGGCGTGCTGGCCTTGCCGGTCCTTCTGGCCGTGGCCGAGCTGGCGGAGTGCATCGAGCACCACTGCACGCACTGACCCCTTTTCCTGGAAGATCACATGCGCCGCAACCTCCCCGTCACCAGTCAAGAGTACCCGCTGCGCGATGGCATGACCATCGTCTCGCGCACCGACCTCAAGGGGCGCATCACCTACGTCAACGACGACTTCATCGAGGCCGCCGGCTTCACGCTGGACGAACTGATGGGGCAGCCGCACAACCTGGTCCGCCACCCGGACATGCCGGAAGAAGCCTTTGCCGACATGTGGCAGACGCTGCAGGCCGGCCGCCCATGGACCGGCCTGGTGAAGAACCGGCGCAAGAACGGCGACCACTACTGGGTGGTGGCCAATGCCACGCCGGTGCTCGAAGGCGGCCGGGCGGTGGGGTACATGTCGGTGCGCACCCGGCCCACGCGCGATCAGGTGGCGGCCGCCGAAGCCGCCTACCGGCTGTTCACCAGCGGGCAGGCCCGCGGCCTGGCCATTGTCGAAGGCCGGGTCGAGAAGACCGGAGGCTTGCAGGCCCTGCTGTCGCCGTTGCGCGGGTTGGCGGCACTGCCTGTGGCCGCCAAGTCGCTGGCGCTCACCCTGGGCGTGGCCGGCCTGTCGGCCACCGTGGCCGGCCTAGCCGTGGCGGGTGCCTGGCCGCTGGCCGCGCTGGCGGCCGTGGCTAACGTGGCCCTGCTGGGCCTGATCGTTGCAAACACGAGGCGGGTCGTGCAGGCCCTGAACTGCACTGCCCGCAGGCTCGACGCGTTCTCGCAGGCGCGCTTCGACGGCGTCATCGAGGCGCGAGGCCACGACGAGTGCGCCCAGGCGCTGCTGGCCCTCAAGCGGGTGCAGACCCGGCTGGGCTTCGAGGTGGCCGACACCGCGCGCCGGGCGGCGGAATCAGAACAGCGCCGCCGCGAGGAGGAACAGGTGGCCGGCGAGGTGAACCGTGCGGTGCAGGCCGCCACGGGGGGCAACCTGCAGCAGCGCATCCCGCTGGAAGGCAAGAACGCCTTCTTCACCGAACTGTGCAGCGGCTTCAACCAGTTGCTGGACACCGTCAGCGGCACGATCCGCGAGGTGCGCAGCGCGGCCGACCACCTGGGTGCGGCCAGCGCGCAGGTCTCGCAGACCTCGCAGAGCCTGGCGCACTCGGCCAGCCAGCAGGCTGCCAGCGTGGAGGAGACCACCGCCTCGCTGCAGGAGATGAACGCCTCGGTCAAGGGCAACGCCG
>NZ_SACT01000002.1 GCF_004016515.1 Rubrivivax albus | reverse complement strand
CGCGCTGCTCGGCCGCTTCGGGCTACGCCCTGCGCGTCCGAGCAGCGCGATCCATCGTGCCTGGGTGGGTCAGATTTACTTCGGCGACAACCCGGCAAAGTGGGTCAGATTTACTTCGGCGTTGACAGCCAGTCAGTTGCCTGTGGGCCAACACGCCATGGTCGTGCCCCAGCGCGTGGTGTAAGACCGTGAGCCCCTGGGCTGCAACGCCAAACCGCAGCCGGGGCGGCGTCGCGCGACCCGTCAGCGCGGCACTATCGGAAGTGGGGCCAACCCTGAGAACGAGATCGCCCGCGAGCGACATGAGCGCTCGTGTGCGCTGACGGGCCTACCAAAGCAGCCTTGCGCGACGTCATGGTCGCCAAATCCGAGCACCTCAGACCAGCGCAGGACCGCCTAAGGCCGACCTCGAAGGCGTTTGAAAGCACTATGCGCCCACCAGCGCGTCCAGCACCTCTTGCACGCCAAAGTTGTTGACGGCCGAGCCAAAGAACATGGGCGTCTGCTTGCCGGCCAAAAAGTCGTCCAGGTTGAACTCGGGCGCGGCCTCGCGCCTCAGTTCGATCTCGCCTTGGGTTTGCTCAAACTGCATGCCAAAGCGCTGGGCGTATTCGGGGTGGTCCAGGCCGTCCAGCACTTCTTCGTCACCGGCCACGCGGTCCTCGCCGGGGCTGAAGACGCGCATTTGCTGCTTGCGCAGGTCCATCACGCCGTGGAAGTGCTTGCCCATGCCCACGGGCCAGGTGAAGGGCACCACCGTCATGCCCAGCTCGCGCTCGATCTCGTCCATCAGGGCCAGCGGGTCTTGCACCTCGCGGTCCATCTTGTTCACAAAGGTCAGGATGGGCGTGTTGCGGGCCCGGCAGACCTGCAGCAGACGGCGGGTTTGCGGCTCCACGCCATTGGCCGCGTCAATCACCATCAGCGCGGCGTCCACCGCGGTCAGCACGCGATAGGTGTCTTCCGAGAAGTCTTGGTGGCCCGGAGTGTCCAGCAGGTTGATGGTGCAGTCGCGGTACTCCATCTGCATCACCGAGGAGGCCACCGAGATGCCCCGCTGCTTTTCAATCTCCATCCAGTCCGACGTGGCATGGCGGCTGGCCTTGCGCGCCTTGACGGACCCGGCGATCTGGATCGCGCCCGAGAACAGCAGCAGCTTTTCCGTCAGCGTGGTTTTACCAGCGTCAGGGTGGGAAATGATGGCAAAGGTGCGGCGGCGGCGCACCTGATCGGCGAGTTCGGCGGACATGGGCAAGAAGCGGCCCGGGCGGGCGGCTTGGGCAAAAGTAGCGCACCCGGCCGCAAGCCAAAGTGGCCGCTGGCGCGGGTGCTGGAGCCGCCATTATCGGTGCCCCGGCCGGGCGCGGCCCCACAGGCTGCGCCTACGGCCGATTACTGCGCTTTCTGGCGCTTGAAGACCGAGTGATAGGTGAAGATGGGGCACTGGTCGTCAGAGTTGCACACCTGGTTGAAGCTGTAGCGATAGCCCTGGCGTGCGGCCACCACCACGCGGGTGAAGGGGTCGGCTTGCTGAATGACGGAGCCTGGGTAGAGGGCCTGCACCTGCTCTGGCGTCATGCCGTCCACCACACCGGCCGTGGTGGGCCAAGAGATCGCTCCGCCCTGGATGATGTTGATGTCGGTGACCTTGTTCTTCTTATTGAAGAAGAGGGTGATCACCGGTGCCTCCACGTTGTCTTGCCCACGGAAGCTGCATTGGGTGACCTTGCCTCTGCAGTTGCCATTGGTGGTGCGGGTGTTGGCCTCTTTGCGGCTCATGCCGAGGTAAACATAGTTGTCGGTCAGGCCTTTGCCTTCAATGATCTGCCATTGCTCAATGGGGGTGGACTGGGCTTGGGCCAGGCCGCTGACTGACAGCAATGCCATACCCATCAGGGAGATAAATTTCATGGTGTCCTCGCTCGGTGTATAGGGGGTGAATGGCCCAACATAGCCGTTGGGGTACGCAGAGCCTAGCGGAGGCCCTGCGTGGAAGGTTCACATTTTTATAACGTCTATATCAAGTGAAACCTAGCTGTGTTGAGCTGAGATAACTCACCCCGTACGTGAGAAGAATCTTGCATCAGCGCCTGAACTTCCTGGGCGGTCATGGTGTCTCCTGATGAATAGGGGTGAACGGCAGCCCCTTGTGAGGCAGCCGCCCTTCTGAGTACCGCACAGGGTGTGCCAAGTTGCAAAAGCGGTGGCCTGGTCCACAGGGCCGTTCGACGATGCGGCGCGCGCGCGGCTGCGGGCTTGGTACGACGCGGATTCAGCGCGCGCGGCGGACGGGCGGTCGCCGATCCGCTGGGCCTTCGTCAGCTCGGACGTGGCGCCACCGTGACGCCGGCTGCCACACCTCGCCAGGCAGTCGCAAGCGATGTCTCCGTGGCCGAAGCGCTCGTGATCATCTCGGCGACGCTGCGCGACCTCTGCGCCCAGGACCCTGGCCATGAACGCGTGCCGCTGTCCGCGGCGCAGGGCCGGGTGCTGGCGGCCGAGCTTCGCGCGCCCCTGGCGCTGCCGCCCCACGACAACGCGGCGATGGATGGCTATGCGCTGCGATCGACGGACCTGGCGCCCGGGGATTCCACGGCGTGGCCCGTCATGGCGGGCACCGTCCTGGCCGGGGTCTCGCCGTCGCGTGCCGTGCCGCCAGGCCATTGCGTGCGGATCATGACCGGCGCCGCCATGCCCGACGGCTTGGACACGGTGGTGCCGCTGGAGAGCTGCGACCTGATCGACGGCTACCTCCACGTCACCCGCGGCCCGGTAATGCCTGGTGCGAACTGCCGCCGCCGCGGCG
The DNA here is from genome assembly GCF_004016515.1 of Rubrivivax albus. Classification (GTDB taxonomy): domain Bacteria; phylum Pseudomonadota; class Gammaproteobacteria; order Burkholderiales; family Burkholderiaceae_C; genus Rubrivivax; species Rubrivivax albus. Next base: position 938,698 of record NZ_SACT01000002.1, on the reverse strand, counting down.
AGGACGTGGCGCAGGGCGCGGTGGCACTGCCTGCGGGCCGTCGCCTGCGTGCGGCGGATCTGGGTGTTCTGGCGTCGCTGTCCTGCGCCCATGTGGAGGTGCTGCCACGGCCTCGCGTGGCCTTGTTGTCCACCGGTGACGAACTGCGCCAGCCCGGGCAGCCGCTGGACGCCGGCTGCATCTACGACAGCAACCGTTTCGCGCTGCGGGCCGTGCTGGAGGGCTGCGGGGCCGATGTCGTCGACCTCGGCTGCGTCGGGGATGACGCCCAGGCGCTGTGGCAGGGGCTCGCCGACGGCGTGATGGGTGCCGATGCGATCGTCGCCAGCGCCTCGGCCAGCCATGGAGATGCAGATCACCTTGCGGCTGCCGTGTCCGGCATGGGCGGGCTTCTCCTGCAAGGGGTGCGCATGCGACCCGGCAAGCCCTTCTGCTTTGGCACCGTGCACGGCAATGGACCGGTCGTACCGATCTTCGGGCTGCCCGGCAATCCGGTGGCCGCGCTGGTCTGTCTGCAGGTGCTGGCGGGGCCGGCTCTTGCGGCACTGGCCAGCGATCGATTCTGGTCGCGCCGCAGCCTGCGCGTCCGCCTGGCGGAACCGGTCAGCAAGCGATCCGGACGTACCGAGTTCCCGCGTGCGCGCCTGCTGCAGGCCGCCGACGGCACCTACGTCGCCAAGCTCCTTGCCGAGCAGGGGTCAGCGTCGCTGCGCAGCCTGGCCGAGGCTGATGCGCTGGTGTGCCTGCCCGAATCGACTTCGCTCATCGACACCCGACAATGGGTGGACGCGTACCCGATCCTGGGCGCTGGCTGAGGGCGCCGCCGCACCCACTGGCAAGGGGCTTCCCACTGCTCAGTGGCCAAGGCCGCCGGGCCTGGTCATCAGGGCGAGCGCACCTCGAAGCCGCCGATGCCAGCCGAGCGCCGGCGCAGGCCGCCCTCAGCCCGCAGCCGGGCCCAATGACACACGGATGTCGGCGGGCGGCGCGAAGTAGGGTGCGGAGGTGACCAGGAAATCGGCGCCTGCGCTGGCAAAGGCCGCTGCGTTGGCCACCGTGACGCCCCCCGCGGGAGCGAGCTGGGCCTGCAGGCCCTGCGTGCGCAGCGTCTGCCGCAGCGCCGCCAGCCGGTCCGGGGTGAAGCGTTCGAGCTGCAGCACGTCGGCCCCGGCTAGCGCCATCGCGAGCGCGTCGTCTTCGCTGCCGACCTCGACCACGAGCCGCTTCTCTGGCTGGCTGCGCCTGAGCGCCGCGAGCGTCGCGGCACGATCGTCGTGCCCGACGAAGGCCAGGTGCTCCGGAAACACGAGCAGGGTCTCTGACAGGCCCAGCCGGTGCATCACGCCACCGCCGGCGCGCACTGCCAGCGCGCTCCAGCGCCGCGTGCCAGGGAAGTTCTTGCGGGTGCAGGCCACGGGGATGGCGAAGCCCGCTTCACGCACGGTCTGCACGATGGCGTCCGTCGCCGTCGCGATGCCCGACAGGGCCTCGGCCAGTGTCTGGGCCATCTTCCAGGCGGTGTGGAGGGCTCCTGCGGGGCCTTGCGCACGCAGCAGCAACTGCCCAGGTGCGGCCCTGTCGCCGCTGGCGCAACACAGCTCTGCGGTCGCGCCGGCGAGCTTGAACATCCGTGCGGCAGCTTCGGTGCCGCACACCACCATCGTGCCGCGCGCGTGGAAGCTGGCTTCGGCCGGCCGGTCCGCGATGCCCAGCCTGTCGTCAAGTCGCCAAACGGAACATCCTCGCGGAGCAATTCCGACAGAGCATGGTCGTCGATTCCAGTGCCGGTCATGGTTGTGCCTCGTGGAAGGAGTCAGTTCGCTGGGTGGCATCGCCTTTGCATTGCCACCTTCACATGATGTACCTGACTACATCATCCATCAGCCACCGCCTCGTGCCCCCAGGAGAACCCCCATGAGCGACCTCGTGATCGAACAGGAATCGTCCCGCGTCACGCGCCTGCGCGCCGCGTGCACCCCGGTGCCTCGATTGGAGCTCGGCGGCTGGGTGCGCCGCCCATTGCGACTGGAGCCGAGCCAGCTCGACGCCATGGAGTGGCTCCAGGTGGACGACTTCGATGTGGTCTGCACCCTCGACGGATCGCACGGCGTCCTGCCGCCGCTCCGGGCGGTGCGCCTGTGCGACCTGATCGACCTCGCGCAACCGGCCTTCGAGCGGCGGACCGATTTCAAGCGCGTGGCCATCGTCGCCGAAGGCCACGAAGGCTACCGTGCGCTGTTCTCGTGGGCCGAGGTGTTCAACTCGCCGCTTGGCCGCGGGATCGTCGTGGCCTTCGCCGGTCCCTGCAGCGCGCTGCCGGGGAATGCAGGGTCCTTCGCGCTGCTCGCCCGCCACGATCTCGCAACGGGGCCGCGCTACGTGCGAGGCCTTCGCAGCGTCGAGCTTCACAAGCTGTGGTGAACGCAATCCTCAGCCCGTGGCCACCGCGAGCATCACGGCATAGGCCTTGAAGACGGCGGTGGCCGGCTGGCCCACGGCGAGGCCCAAGGCATCGACTGCGTCGTTCGTGACACTGGCGGTGAGGATCGTGCCGCCTGGCAGCGTCAGGCCGATCAGCGAAGAGACGGCCCCTTTGTCGACACGCGAGATCGTGCCTGCCAGCTGGTTGCGGGCTGACAAGGTGAAGCCGGCGAAGTCGGTCACGAGCACGACGGCCGAAGCCTTGATCAAGGCGATCGCATCGACGCCCTGCTTCAGCTTCAGCTTCTTCGCGGCCGCAGCCGTCATCGTTGCGGTGATCTCGAACCCCGCGGGCGTCGTCAGCGTGGCCTGCGCCGTCACCGGGCCGATCTCGACTTCGGTGACCTTGCCGGGGAACTAATTGCGTGCCGTGGTCTTCATGGCGTACCTCCTGAGCAGTTGAGCAATGTCGGGTTGTTCGAGCAGCCACGCCTCCTGTTCGTCCAGGAAGCCTCCGAGCCGCTCCTTCAGCGCATCGTAGGCATTGAGCAAGACGCGGGCCTCCTCGGTGAGGCGCGTGCCGGAAGAGCGGGAGCCACCCGCCGAGGACTCGATCAGGGGTCCCCTGGCCCAGTCGCTGCCAGCGTCAAGTACTGTCCATGCGCCCTTGTAGCTGTAGCCGGCGGTCTGCGCGCCCTTGCGCAGCGAGCCAGTGGCCTCGATCGCGCGAAGCAGCAGGAAGAAACGGGAGTCCGAGGCATGCGGCAGCACTTGTCGAACGAAAAGAGTACCGGCCGGCAAAATTGACAACCGTTGTCAAACCGGCCAAGATGCCTGGATGAGCCGCCAAACCATGAGCTTTGCGTTGCCCGAGTCGATGCGCGAGTACATCGACAACCGCGTCGCTGCCGGCAACTACGGCAACACCAGCGAGTACATCCGCGACCTGGTCCGCCGGGATCAGGAAGAGCAGGCCAAGAAGCGGCTTCGAGACCTCATCGAAGAAGGGCTGGCATCCGGGCCCGGCCGTCGTCGCACCAAGGCGGACGAGAAGGAACTGTTGGCGATCGCTCGCGGCGAGATCGATTGAAGCCGGCGGTTCTGCGCCCGCAGGCGCTACGCGATCAGCAAGGCGAGGTCCGGTACTACCGCAAGGAGGGCGGCACCCGCCTGGCGGTGAAGGTGGCCAAGGCTACCAACGAGGCGCTCGACCAAGTCGAAATCGAACCGGGCATCGGCTCGCCGAGGCTCGGGAAGTTGCTGGGCATCCCAGGGTTGCGGACCTGGCGGGTGGGGAAGTTTCCGCTGTTGTGGTGCTACTTTGAGCGAGGGGACCATCTGGACGTGGTCCGACTGCTCGGTGAGCGTCAGGACGTCCTTGCGATTCTGGGCGAGGAGTTCGGTTCGAACTGAGACCGCCGCCCGCACCGTGCCAGTGCCCGGCCAACGGTCAGTCAGCGACCGGTCTACGGCAGTGCGATCGCCGAGACGGTCGGCAGGAGTCGACCCTGAAGAGACATGGGCCGTCCCGATCTCGCCGCCCTGAAGCTGCAGGTCGGGCAACCTCGCTGTCACCCGAAGTAGGCCCCGCGACGGAGGGCACACGTCGGCGGGCAGCCATCAAGGCGATTGAGGCACGGAGCACGGCTTGAGACCGTGCGGGCTCACACCACCGGGAGCCCAACGTGCGAGCCACGGCGCAGCAACCCCAGCGGGCGCCGGATGGCGCGCCGCTGCACTACGAGCGCCACCGCCCCGAGCAGACCACGCTGTACCGCCTGGTGCAGCAGCACGCGGCCAGCTTCATCGCGCACACCGAGGCCAGCACAGGCGCCGAGTTGCCGAGGTTCATCAAGGACGAGTTCGACGCGTTCCTCGAGTGCGGCATCCTGGCCCACGGCTTCTTGCGCCTGCGCTGCTGCGAGTGCGGCCACGACAAGCTGCTGGCGTTCAGCTGCAAGCGGCGGGGGTTCTGCCCGTCATGCGGTGCGCGGCGGATGTCGCAGACCGCGGCGCACCTGGTCGACCACGTCATCCCCCATGTGCCGGTGCGGCAGTGGGTGCTGTCGCTGCCGATCCCGCTGCGCGTGCTGATGGCCGCACAGCCCGAACTGGTCACGCCGGTGCTGCAGGTGGTGCAGCGCGTGCTCACGCGACATCTGCTGGACGCTGCCGGGCTCCAGGCCGACGAAGGCTATGGCGGCGCGGTCACGCTGATACAACGCTTTGGGTCGGCCGCCAACCTGAACATCCACCTCCACTGCCTGGTCCTGGACGGGGTGTACCGCTGCGACGCCGATGGCGTGCCCGGTTTCATCGAGGCGGGTGCGCCGACCGACGACGAGCTCAGTGCACTGCTGCACACCATCATTGCCCGGCTCATGAAGATGCTCACGCGCCGGGGCGTGCTGGTCGTGGACATGGGCCAGACCTACCTGGCCGAGCCGGATGCCGACGGGGAGGAGGCGCGCACGCTGCGGCCGTTGCAGGCCGCGGCTGTAACCTACAGGATCGCCTTCGGCCCGCGCGCCGGGCAGAAGGTGCTGACCTTGCGTGGAGCGTTGCCACGCGAGGACTGGGCGCGTCAGCCGCTGTGCGCCGACATCGACGGCTTCAGCCTGCATGCCGCGGTGCGTGTGGAAGCGCACGACCGCAAGCGGCTGGAGCAGTTGTGCCGCTACATCACCCGCCCCGCGCTATCGGACCAGCGCGTGCAGCTCAACGCCGCGGGGCAGGTCGAGCTCAAGCTGAAGACACCCTGGCGCGATGGAACGACGCACCTGGTCATGAGCCCGCTGGAGTTCATGCAGCGGCTGGCCGCGCTGGTGCCGCGGCCAAGGTTGCACCTCATACGCTTTCACGGCGTGTTGGCCCCGAACGCCAAGCTGCGCGCGCGGGTGGTGCCGCAGGGGCCGCAGGTGCAAGAGCCGGCCAGCGAAGGCGCGGCGCCCGCCGAGTGCGAGGTCCAGACGGTCCCGACCGGGCCTCACCGCATCGGCTGGGCGCGGCTTCTCAAGCGCATCTTCGACATCGACATGCATCACTGCCCAAACTGCGGCGTCGGGGAACTGAAGATCATCGCGGCCATTCTCGAGCGGCATGTCATCGAGAAGATCCTCACCCACCTGGGGCTGGATCCGCAGCCGCCGCCCAGGGGCCGAGCGCGCGAGGCGGGGCAAGACTGAAGCCACCTGAGCCGCGCCGGCCGTCACAAACACCTCCCCTGGGCTGCAACGCCAAACCGCAGCCGGGGCGGCGTCGCGCGACCCGTCAGCGCGGCACTAGCTCGTGTCCCAAGAAGTGGTGTAAGTCCTTCGCGCGCGGCAAGCCGCGGAGGGTGAGGCCCGTAGGGCCGAACCCGTAGCGGCTTGCCGCGCGCGGCGCCGGCCGTCCCGCCATCGGGGTGGCCATCGTGGCCCCGGATAAGGTTGAGGTGCGACCCACCAACCTGTCCAAAGGAAACCCACGATGACCGCACCCATGATGACACTGGCCGAACTGGCCGAGAAGGGACCCGATGTCGACGTGCTGCGCCAGATGGTGCAGTTCATGGCCCAGCGCCTGATGGAGATCGACGTCGAGGGGCGCTGCGGCGCCCCCTACGACGAGAAGGCCCCTGGTGCCCGGCTGAACAGCCGCAACGGCTACCGCGACCGCACCTGGGAGACCCGCGCCGGCAGCGTCGAGTTGCAGATCCCCAAGCTGCGTCGCGGCAGCTACTTCCCGGAGTTCCTGGAGCCCCGGCGCACCGCCGAGAAGGCCCTGGCGGCCGTCATCCAGGAGGCCTATGTGCACGGTGTGTCCACGCGCTCGGTGGACGACCTGGTCAAGGCCCTGGGCATGAGCGGCGTGTCCAAGAGCGAGGTCAGCCGGCTGTGCGGCGAACTCGACGAGCGCGTGAGTGCCTTCCTGGAGCGCCCCATCGAAGGCGACTGGCCCTACCTGTGGATCGACGCGACCTACGTCAAGACGCGCGAGGCCGGTCGCATCGTGAGCGTGGCGGTGATAGTGGCGGTGGCGGTCAACACCGACGGCCAGCGCCAGGTGCTGGGGATGAAGGTCGGCGCCAGCGAGGCCGAGCCGTTCTGGACCGAGTTCCTGCGCAGCCTCACGCGGCGCGGCCTGCGCGGCGTCAAGCTCGTGATCAGCGACAGCCACGAGGGCATCAAGGCCGCCGTGGCCAAGGTGCTCAAGGCCACCTGGCAGCGTTGCCGCGTGCACTTCATGCGCAACGCCCTGGCCCACGCCGGCAAGACGCAGCGGCGCATGGTCAGCGCTGCGATCGCAACCGTCTTCGCCCAGGACACCGCCAAGGGTGCGCACGAGCAGTGGCGGGTGGTCGCCGACCAGTTGCGCGGCAAGTTCGAGAAGATCGGCAAGCTCATGGACGGCGCCGAGCACGAGGTGCTGGCTTACATGGACTTCCCCAAGGCGCACTGGCTGCAGATCCACAGCACCAACCCGCTGGAACGGCTGAACGCCGAGATCAAGCGGCGCACAAACGTGGTGGGCATCTTCCCCAACGACCGCGCCATCACGCGACTGGTCGGTGCGATGCTGCTGGAGCAGAGCGACGAGTGGGCACTGCAGCGCCGCTACATGCAGCTTGAAGGCCTGCAAACCCTCAGCGATACTGCTCCGGCTCGCCTGCCAGCAGTGCAGCGTTGAGCACCGCGTGCATCTCAGCCTGTCCGGGCTGTGGAGTTACACCACGCGATGGGACACGACCCGGCACTATCGGAAGTGGGGCCAACCCTGAGAACGAGATCGCCCGCGAGCGACATGAGCGCTCGTGTGCGCTGACGGGCCTACCAAAGCAGCCTTGCGCGACGTCATGGTCGCCAAATCCGAGCACCTCAGACCAGCCAGCATCGTGGCCCAGGCTTGTGTCCCGGCGGCCACCCGTGAGTCGATCGCAGCCGTCGAGATCGAACTTGGCGGCGCCATCGTGCGCGTGCGCGACGGCACCGCTGCTGCGACGCTGCGCATGGTGCTGGCCTGCGTGCGCGAGACGGCGCCATGATCGGCCTGCCCGCAAACACGCGGGTGTGGATCGTCGCCGGCCACACCGACATGAGGAAGGGCTTCGACGGCCTGGCCGCAGTTGCGCAAAGCGCACTGGCGGCCAACCCCTTCTGCGGCCACGTCTTCGTCTTCCGTGGCCGGCGCGGCGACATCCTCAAGGTGCTGTGGTTCGACGGCCAGGGCCTGATGCTGCTGGCCAAGCGCCTGGAGCGCGGCCGCTTCGTGTGGCCACAAGCGACATCGGGCGGCGTGGCGCTGACGCCGGCGCAGTTGTCGATGCTGCTGGAGGGCATCGACTGGCGCATGCCGCTGCGCACGCACGTCCCCAACCTGGCGGCCTGAGTAAGCACTCGAGTACGCGGCCGGTACTGGATGAACTCGCCTCGGGGAACCCCCGGGTGCCCAGCGTGCATGCCGCTGGGCACAGTGATGCCAGTGCAGCACGACGCCACCCCACCCACCGAAGCCGCCGACAGCGTCGATGCGCTGCGCCTGGTGGTGCAGGCGCGCGATGCCGAGATCCACATGCTCAAGCTGCTGGTGCAGAAGTTGAAGCTGCAGGTAGCCCGGCGCAACCGCATGCTGTTCGGCAGCGCCAGCGAACGCTTCGCAGACGGCGAGTGGGGCCCGCAAGGCACCTTGCTGGAAGCTGCAGTACTGGATGGAAATGCGCCGCAGAAGCCGGCTGCAGCGCCCGTGTCGCCTGCGGCCAACAACCTCCCCGCGGACCGCAGCCTGCCCGTGCATCTGCCGCGCGAGCCCCACACGCACCGCCCCGAGGCGACCGCCGAGCATCACGACGCGGCAGGCCAGCCCTGTGGCTGCGCCGAGTGCGGCGGGCGGCTGCGCGAGATCGGCCGGGACGTGTCCGAGCAACTGGAGTACGTGCCCGGCCACTTCAAGGTCCTGCGGCACATCCGACCGAAGCTGGCCTGCGTGAGCTGCCAGCGCGTGTTCCAGGCCGCAGCCCCCAGCCGGCCGATCGCCCGGGGGCTGCCGGGGCCGGCGTTGATGGCGCACGTGATGGTCGCCAAGTACTGCGACCATCAACCCCTGTACCGGCAAAGCGGCATCTACGCCCGCGAGCGCGTCGAGCTCGACCGCTCCACGCTGGCCGGCTGGGTGGACAAGGGCGACGAGCTGATCGACCCGCTGGTGGAAGCTGTGCGACGCTACGTGCTGTCCAACGACAAGATCCACGGCGACGACACGCCGGTGAAGGTGCTGGCGCCGGGCACCGGCAAGACGCGCACCGGCCGGCTGTGGGTGTACGTGCGCGACGATCGCCCGGCCGGCGACACCGCCCCGCGGGCCGCCTGGTTCGCCTACTCGCCCGACCGCGGCGGCGAGCATCCGCAAGCGCACCTGCGCGGCTTCAAGGGCGCGCTGCAAGCCGACGCCTACAGCGGCTGGCCGCGCTTGTATGCGACCGGCGACGTTCAGGAGGTGGCGTGCTGGGCGCATGCCCGCCGGCCGTGGTGGGAGCTGTTCCTGAGCACGGGCCGGGATCCGCTCAGCCTGGCGGGGCAGGCACTGCAGCGCATCCGCGAGCTCTACGAGATCGAGGACGACATCAGAGGCCAGGCACCGGAGTTACGCAAGGCGCAGCGCCAGGCGCGCGCCGGACCGTTGCTGCAACAGATGCGCCAGTGGCTCGAAGAGCTGCTCACGCGCGTGTCGGCCAAGTCGGACATCGCCCAGGCCATCGGCTACAGCCTTGGGCGCTGGAAGGCGCTGACGCGCTACGTCGATGACGGGCGGCTGGAGATCGACAACAACGCGGCCGAACGCGCGCTGCGCGGCGTGAGCCTGGGACGCAAGAACTACCTGTTCATGGGCTCGGACGCCGGCGGTGAACGCGCGGCAGCCTTCTACAGCCTGGTGGAGACGGCCAAGCTCAACGGCCTGGATCCCGAGGACTACCTGCGCCAGGTGTTCGAGCGCATCGCAGAGCATCCGATCAACCGCATCGACGAACTGCTGCCGTGGAACATCGGCCGGCCGCTGCATCGACAAGAGCGCGGCAAGATGGCGGCATGAACGATCCGGGCGTCGACCCGCGGCTGCTGGAGGTGCTGCAGCACGCCAGCAACCTGCAACTGTTCCAGCTGAACTCGGTGATCGAGCGCATGCTGGCCGATCCCAGGCGCATCGTGCAGGTGCGTAAGGATCTGCACATGGGCCAGACCGTGCGCTTCATGGACTGGCGCGATGGCCGCATGCGGGTGGGCAAGATCATCGCGATGAAGGACACGCAGCTGAGCGTGCACGAGGATGGCACGCGCAGTTCGTGGACGGTGCCCTACACCGCGGTGGAGCCGCCAGCGCAGGGAACCGCGAAGCCAGCTACCGCGCCCGAGCCGCCGCCGGCTCCCCGTGCCGGCCGCAACGACTTCCGCTGCGGCGAGAAAGTGGCCTTCGAGGACAAGCACCTGAACACCGTCGTCGGCACCATCGTGCGCATCAACCAGCGCACGGCCACGATCGACCCCGGCGATGGCATGACCTGGCGCGTGGGGTTCGCGCTGCTGCGGCACGTGGTGGACATCTGACCTGACCTCGGTCGCGTCAAGAGGGCCTTGGGGTCACGCTTACGGCACTGCAGCGCCGCTACATGCAGCTTGAAGGCCTGCAAACCCTCAGCGATACTGCTCCGGCTCGCCTGCCAGCAGTGCAGCGTTGAGCACCGCGTGCATCTCAGCCTGTCCGGGCTGTGGACCTACACCACGCGCTGGACACGACCCGGCACTATCGGAAGTGGGGCCAACCCTGAGAACGAGATCGCCCGCGAGCGACATGAGCGCTCGTGTGCGCTGACGGGCCTACCAAAGCAGCCTTGCGCGACGTCATGGTCGCCAAATCCGAGCACCTCAGACCAGCGCAGGACCGCCTAAGGCCGACCTCGAAGGCGTTTGAAAGCACTATGCGCGGTGACGGGCCGCTCCTGGGGAGGTCGCTCCTCCAGTTTGTAGCTCTTGCCGCAGAGTCGGCGCTCGGCGTCAACGATCCGGGTCAAGCGGAGATCTGCCGGTAGGCCCGTAAAGCCTATGCGAGAAGGTCGGGCTAGGGAGTCATCAAGTAGCCCATCAACGCCCGCACCAATCGAACCTCCAGGTCTGCCGGCGGCTTCGTCGCGACCTGCGCATCGGCTTCAACGAGCGCACGGGTGATGAGCAGCAAGTCCTTCGCTGAGTCGCCGGCCACACGTTCAGGAGGCAGCACCGAGCGGTGCATCACAAGGAAGGCCATGACGGCTGCCCCCAGGCGCTGATCGTGACTGCGCATGCGGGCGCCGATGGGTAGGCGGCGCTCCTCGTGGTCCAGCGCGGCAGCGAAGATCGGGTCGCTGTACTGCTGCTCGATCGCCAGACGTGCCAGCGCCAGCAGCCCATCACGCAGGCTTTGGCCTGCACACGACTGAACCGCCGCTTCGAGTGACGAGGCCAACTTCTCTTGCTCACGCGTGATGAGCGCGACGACGAGCGCGTCCTTGTTGGGAAAGTACTGGTACAGCGATCCGACGCTGACCCCCGCGACCTCGGCCACCCGGTTGGTATTGAAGCCAGCCAACGACCGCTCGGCCAAAACGCGAGCCGCCGCGGCGAGGATCGCTTCGACGGTCGCTTGCGAGCGTGCCTGACTGGGCAGCTTGCGGGCGCGAAGTTGAACGCGGGGCATTGAAGACTCGAAACGCGAGTAGCTAAAGCGAGCAATTGCTCGCATGATGCCACACATGACGAACGCAGCACTACACCCCTCGCACTGCCGCCAAGCGCCAGGGCTGTTCATCCCGCGGATCAACCGCAACCGATGTGAAGGCAAGGGCCCCTGTGTCGAAGCCTGTCCACTCGACGTCCTGGCCATGGGCCTGCTCGGCCCGGCGGAGCGCTCGGGCCTCAGTTGGGTCGGGCGGATCAAGGCGCTGGCACATGGCCATCGCCAGGCTTTCGTCGTGCGCCCAGAGGCCTGCGCCGCTTGTGGCGACTGCATCCGCGCGTGCCCCAAACACGCGATCACGTTGACCCGCAGCTCAACCGCTGCGCCGTCTGAATCTGCCCAAGACTGGAGTGATCCCCAATGAGCTCAACCCGCGTCCCCTTCGAAACCTTTTACAGAGAGGTCTTTCTGCCGGAACACCGTCACCCCGTGAACGTCGCACTGCACATCGGCGGGACCTTGGCCGGGCTTGCCTGGATTCCGCTGGCGTTGTCGGCGCCAGGGATGTGGAAGCTGGCCGTGCTGCTGTTTCCGGTCGTGCACGGTGCCCCGGGCATCCTGGGCCACCGACTGCTGGAACGAAGTGCTGATGTGGGCGATGCTCGCTGGCGGCGTAAGGACCACTCGCCATGGCTATTCATCGCGGCGAACCACCGACTGACGTTCGAGCGCCTTCTTGGAGTCAAGTGACTCACTTTGTTGATGTCCCAGGAAGTGGTGTAAGTCCAACCACTGCGTAGCGGCTTGCCGCGAAGCTGTGGCGGCCATCCCGTCAGGGGTGGCCATCGTGATTCCGGATAGGGTTGAGGTGCGAAATCCAACCTTGTCCATGCAAAGGAAACCACGATGACCACCGCCACTATGGCATTGACCGAGCTCGCCGAGAAGGGAGCCGACATCGACGTGCTGCGCCAGATGGTGCAGTTCATGGCCCAGCGCCTGATGGAGATCGACGTCGAGGGGCGCTGCGGCGCCCCCTACGACGAGAAGGCCCCTGGTGCCCGGCTGAACAGCCGCAACGGCTACCGCGACCGCACCTGGGAGACCCGCGCCGGCAGCGTCGAGTTGCAGATCCCCAAGCTGCGTCGCGGCAGCTACTTCCCGGAGTTCCTGGAGCCCCGGCGCACGGCCGAGAAGGCGCTGACAGCCGTCATCCAGGAGGCCTACGTGCACGGGATCTCGACCCGCTCGGTGGACGACCTGGTCAAGGCCCTGGGCATGAGCGGCGTCTCCAAGAGCCAGGTCAGCCGGCTGTGCGGCGAACTCGACGAGCAGGTCGGCGCGTTCCTCAACCGGCAGATCGAGGGCGACTGGCCCTACCTGTGGATCGACGCGACCTACGTGAAGACGCGTGAGGCCGGGCGCATCGTGAGTGTGGCGGTGATAGTCGCTGTGGGCGTCAACACCGATGGCCAGCGCGAGGTGCTGGGCCTGAAGGTCGGCGCCAGCGAGGCCGAGCCGTTCTGGACCGAGTTCCTGCGCAGCCTGAACCGCCGCGGCCTGCGGGGCGTCAAGCTCGTGATCAGCGACAGCCACGAGGGCATCAAGGCCGCCGCGGCCAAGGTGCTCAAGGCCACCTGGCAGCGCTGCCGCGTGCACTTCATGCGCAACGCCCTGGCCCACGCCGGCAAGACCCAGCGGCGCATGGTCAGCGCGGCCATCGGCACGGTGTTCGTGCAGGACTCGGCCGAGGCGGCACGAGCGCAGTGGCGAACCGTCGCCGACCAGCTGCGCGGCAAGTTCCCCAAGCTCGGTGCGCTGATGGACGAGGCCGAGAACGATGTGCTGGCCTTCATGACCTTCCCACGCGCGCACTGGACGCAGATCTACTCCACGAACCCGCTGGAGCGGCTCAACGCCGAGATCAAGCGACGAACGAACGTCGTGGGCATCTTCCCCAACGACGCAGCCCTCGTGCGCCTGGTCGGCGCCATGATGCTCGAGCAGAACGACGAGTGGAGCCTGAATCGTCGCTACATGCAGCTTGAGGGCCTGCAGACCGTCAGCGATACTGTGCCGACTCGGCTGTCCGCTGTGGCTCGCTGAGTAGCGCGCATCCAGCACGTCCGGGCTGTGGACCTACACCACGCGCTGGGACACGAGCATCGGGTGCCATGCGGGTGTGCGGTGTGCGGGGTTGGTGCCGCCGCGGCACGACCGGCCCAGGCGGGCTACTCAGAAGGCCGTCCACTCCGTTTCATCGGCCGACGCCGGGGCCGGGGCGGGCGCGGCGGCAGGTTTGCCCGCCGATCGCGGCCCAGGCGCCGTTGCGGCCTTCGGGCCGGCCTTGGCGTTCACGGGCAACGCTGCGTCAGCCGCACTGGCCTTGGCACTGCGACGCAGGTCCACCGCGTCGCTGTCGCAGATCGTGCTGTCGGTCTTGCTCAGCCGGAACAGGCGCATCGCCTGCGTCAGGGTGACCACCTGCTGCTGCAGCGAACCCGTGGCGGCCGCGAGTTGCTCGACCATCGCCGCGTTCTGCTGGGTGACACCGTCCAGGTGCGTCACGGCCTCGGTGACCTGCCCCACACCCGCGAGCTGCTCCGATGTCGCCGCATTGATCGACTCCAGCGTCGCGGAGACTTCGCCGACCGTGCCCAGGGCCTCGCTCATTGCGCGCTGGGCAGTCTCGGTGTGCTGCACCCCGGCATCGACGCGCTCCGACGAGGTCGCGATCAGGCTGCGCACCTCCTTGGCCGACTGACTCGTCCGCTGTGCCAGCGCGCGCACCTCGGACGCCACCACCGCGAAACCGCGGCCGGCTTCACCCGCGCGGGCCGCCTCCACCGCCGCGTTCAGCGCGAGGATGTTGGTCTGGAACGCAATGCCTTCGATGACCTGGATGATGTCGCTGATGCGCTGGGACGACTCGCGGATCGCGCCCATGGACGTCACGACCTCCTGCACCGCGCGTTCGCTGCGCTGCGCGACCTCGCCCATGCTGCCGGCCAGCAAGGCGCCGGTTGACGCATGCTGTGCCGTGCCGCGGACGGTGCCGTTGATCTGCTCCATCGAGGCCGCCGTCTGCTCCAGGCTGCTGGCTTGTGCCTCGGTGCGCGCCGACAGGTCCTGCCCGCCGGCCGCGATCTCCTCGGCGGCATGGCGCACGTTGTCGATCTCGGCGCGCACGTCGCCGATCGTCGTCCGCAGGTTCACGCCCACCTGGGACAACGCGAGTTGGGCCAGGCCCAACTGCCCCGGCGCGCCCGTCCTCACACCATGGGCCAGGTCGCCGGCAGCCAGCTGCAGTGCGTCCTGCACCAGCGACCCGAGCTCGCGCTGGCTGCGCCCATAGCTCAGCACCCACGCCGCTGCCGCCATGGCCAGCGCGCCCGGCACCCACAGGGCCGCCGGCAGCGCCTGTGCGGCTAGCGCCGAGAGGAACACGGCGCCCAGCGTGGCAGCGCCGCCGACGCCCCAGCGGCGCACCTGGGCGCTGACCGCATGCAGCGTCCGCCCGATCAGGCCGAGGGGCACGACCTGACCGCGCCGGATCCCGGTCTTCAGGCGGCCACTGTCTGCCTCCTGCTGCATGCGGGCATACAGCGCCTCCGCGGCCTGAACGGCGGCGCGGTCGGGCACCGTGCGAACGGAGAGGTAACCCGTGATCTGCTCACCGGCCTTGATGGGCGTGGCATTGGCCAGCACCCAGTAGAAGTCGCCATTCTTGCGGCGATTCTTGACCAGGCCCTGCCAGGGCAGACCGCCGGCGATGGTGTCCCACATGTCCCGGAAGGCCTCCTCGGGCATGTCCGGATGGCGCACCAGGTTGTGCGGCTGGCCGAGCAGTTCCGCCGCGCTGAAGCCGCTGGCTTCGGCGAAAGCCTGGTTGCAGTGGATGATCCGTCCCTTGAGGTCGGTCACGGACACCAGCGTCTGGCCGTTCCGGAGTGGGTATTCCTGCTGGGTGACGGGCAGGTTCTTGCGCATGGGGGCTTCCTCGATTGGTCCGCCGCGGTGGGCGTGGGCGTACCGGTGGGTGGCGGGTGGATCAAGCGGTCTTGAAGAACGCCATCGCCTGGTTCATGCGTTCGGCGCTGTCCTTTAACGACGCTGCGGCGGCGGCGGTCTCCTCGACGAGGGCCGCGTTCTGCTGGGTCATGGCATCGAGCTGCTCGACCGACTGGCTGACGTCGGCGATCCCGCTGGTCTGTTCCCTGGCGCCGATGCTGATCTCGGCGATCAGCTGCTTGACGCCGTTGGCGTTGTCGACAATCTGGCGCATCGTCTGCCCGGCCTGGCCGATCACCGAGGCACCGGACTCCACCTGGTCCACGCTGACACCGATCAGCGACTTGATCTCCCGCGCCGCGCCGGCGGAGCGCTGGGCCAGCGCCCGCACCTCGCTGGCGACGACGGCGAAGCCGCGGCCCTGCTCGCCGGCGCGTGCTGCCTCGACCGCGGCATTGAGCGCCAGGATGTTGGTCTGGAATGCGATGCCGTCGATGGTGCCGATGATCTCCCCGATCCTGGCCGACGACTCGCGGATCCTGTCCATCGTGGCCACGGCCCGTTCCACCTCGTCACCGCCCTTGGAGGCCACATCGGCATTGTTGGCCACCAGGCTGGACGCGCCCTGCGCGGTGTGCGCTGTCTGCTGCACGGTGGTCCCGATCTGCGTCATCGCCGCCGACGTGCGCTGCAGGTGGCTGGCGGTCTCCTCGGTCCGGCGAGACAGGTCCAGCGAGGCCGATGCGACTTCCTGGCTCGCGGTCTGGATCTCGCCGGCACCGGCGCGCACCTGGCCGACGATCTGCCGCAGGGCCTCCAGGGTGCTTGCCAGCGTGTTCATCAGCCGGGCGACTTCGTCCGACCCCCACGGGCGCGGCTGCAGCGTGAGGTTGCCCTTGGCGATCTCATCGAGCTGGCGCGCCACTTCGCTGATGCCCCCCTGGGTCACGCGATAGAAGGCCACCAGCATGTAGACGGCCACGGCCACGCCGAACAGCGAGATCCCGAGCTGCAGGTACAGGGTGCGGTTCAGGCCGAACAGGCGTGCCGCCAGACGCTTATCCAGTGCGTCAAAGACACGGCCGACGCTTGCGTAGTGCTCTCCGATCGCCAGGTTGCCTGCGGCCACGAAGGCCTTTGCATCGCCGGTTGGTACGTCACCCATCACGTTGGCCTGGACCAGGGCCAGGAAGTCCCGGCTCGCCGCCACCGCCTTGGCGGTGCGGATCTCGTCGCTGATCGACGCATCGGCAGCGACGGCCCGCGCCAGCGAGGCCTCGATCCCGGCCTGATGGGCCAGGGCAAAGGCCTGCGCACGGGTCACCAGGTCGTGCTGGGCCTGCGTCTTGGTACCGGCACGGATCAGCGCGTTGCCCATGCCGCGCATCTGGCCGAGCTGCTCGATGAGCTGCGGCTGCTTGAACAGCGCCGCGTCCATCAGGTAGTAGGTGTCGACGTCCGGGTCCAGCGTCAGGTTGGAGTTGTAGGCCACGTCGTCGAGGAGCGCGAAGACGGCATCGATGAAGGCCGTGTGGGCGGCGAAGGTGGCCGAGGCGTCGCTGCGCACCGGCTGGCCCACCACGTCGGCTTGCAGTCGTTGGACCAGAGCCCAGGCCTCGTCGGTCGCCAGTTCTTTGCCATGCCGTGCCTGCACCCCGGCCACAGCCTCCAGGGCCTTGGCCACGCGTTGCTGCGCTTCCGGCAGGTCGGCCGCGTTGGCGGCCGACGCCCGGCGGCGGTTCTGCGCCGCGTCCAACAGCGGCATCAGCTCACGCGCATAGGTGACGCCGACGCGCTCCTTGGAAGAGAAGGCGATGTTCTGCGACGCGGTCAGCCACAGCGACACCGTCAGCATCACGATCGGCAGCAGGAAAGCCAGCGACACCCAGGCCGATTTGGCCGGAAAGCCGATGCGGCGGAACGCGCGGATGCCCGGCGCCATGAACCCATGGTGACGGAAGAAGGCGGGGGTATCGGCAGCGGATGGACCCGGTCGCGTTCCGGGGGCGGGGGTCGACAGCGTGACCATGTCTGGGCTCCAGCAAGGCAGGTGCGCGGTTTATCGACGCACCCATGGTGGATCTGAGGGGCGCCGGAACGATCAGCGCACGGGGAGAAGGCGGCGGCCTGCACCGAAACCGAGCGTCCAACGTCTCAGTGCGCGAAGTTCTGAGCCGCAAGCTGCGAATTGATGGATGGGGTTCGACATGACGCTGCGCTCGAGGCTCCCGCTGTCCGCGGCGCGCACCACTTTGGTGCATTCAGGCAGGCTGAGTGGCTGCGCATGAACTGGGTGTGACCGTGGACTACCGCACGAACTCGCCCGGGCAGGGGCAGGCATGACGGCGTTCCGCCGGCGGCTGCCAGTGGCCGTTCGGCCCCCGGTCAGCCGGCCGCAACGGGCCCAGGGACCTCCTGGCGCCGCCCAGTCTGGTGGGTGTCGGCGGCTCCGACACCCTCGCTGCGGACCTCGGGGCCACGATCCCGCCGTCCAAGCCGGCAGACCAGGCGGCGCCAGCCCAGCGGGTTTCCACCGGGACGTGCCGTCCGGGCCATCGCATAGCCTGCGCGCCTCGGCGATCCAGGGTTGGCCGCTGTGCTAGGCACGCGGCAGTGACTGGTCCCGCCACTTCACCAGGAGCGAGTTTCATGTCCGGATCGAACGTCGTGCGCAGGGCCGCGGTGCCGCTGCTGTTGTCGCTGCCCCTGCTGGCCATGGCCCAGGACCTGCGCGTGGGCCTGGCGGCCGAGCCCAGTTCGCTCGACCCGCACTATCACAACCTCAGCCCCAACAACATGACGTCGCGCCACGTCTACGACACCCTGGTGTCGCAGGACGCGAAGCAGACCCTCGGCCCGGGCCTGGCCGAGAGCTGGAAGGCGGTGGACCCGACGACGTGGGAATTCAAGCTCCGCCGCAACGTGAAGTTCTTCGACGGCAGCCCCTTCACGGTGGACGACGTGCTGGCCACCGTCAAGCGCCTGCCCAACGTGCCGCGCTCGCCGTCGAGCTTCGCGCCCTTCGTGGCCGGCATGACGTTCGAGAAGGTCGACAGCCACACGCTGCGCGTGAAGACCGCCGCGCCGGCGCCGCTGGTGCCCACCAACCTGTCGACCTTCGGCATCGTCTCCAAGGCCTGCGCCGAGGGTGTGAGCACCGAGGACTTCAACGCCCTGAAGTGCCAGGGCGGCACCGGCCCGTTCAAGTTCACCGAGTACAAGCCGGGCGACCGCATCGGCCTGGCGCGCAACGACGCCTACTGGGGCAACAAGCCGGCGTGGGCCACGGTGAGCTTCCGCTTCCTGACCGCCGCGCCCACGCGCGTGGCCGCGCTGCTGGCCGGCGACGTCGATGTCATCGAGGGCGTGCCACCCACCGACATCCCGCGCCTGAAGGCCGACGCCAACATCGACATCGCCGAGACGCTGTCCAACCGCGTCATCTACTTCCACATGGACCAGTTCCGCGAGAACTCGCCCTTCATCACCGCGAAGGACGGCTCGCCGATCAAGAACCCGCTGCTGGACCGCCGCGTGCGCCAGGCGCTGTCGATGGCCATCAACCGCCCGGCCATCGTCGAGCGCCTGATGGACGGCGCCGCCGTGCCGGCCGAGCAGGTGCTGGCCAAGAGCTTCTTCGGCACCTCGCCCAAGCTGCAGCCCACCGCCTTCGACCTGGCCGGCGCGAAGAAGCTGCTGGCCGAGGCCGGCTTCCCCAACGGCTTCAAGATGAAAATGCACGGCCCGGCCGGCCGCTACACCAACGACACCAAGATCATCGAGGCGGTGGCGCAGATGTTCACCCGGCTGGGCATCGACACCGAGATCGAGACCATCCCGCCGGCCAACTTCTTCAGCCGCGCGTCCACCGGCGCGGGCGGGCTGCCGGAGTTCTCGTTCATCCTGGTGGGCTGGGGCGCCAGCACCGGCGAGACCTCGGGCTCGCTGAAGTCGCTGATGGGCACCTTCGACAAGGCCAAGGGCTCGGGCGCGGCCAACCGCGGCCGCTACAGCAACCCGGCCCTGGACGCCAAGCTGCAGGAGGCCCTGGCCACGGTGGACGACGCCCAGCGCGCCGCGTTGCTGGCCGAGGCCTCGGAGATCGCCTTCAACGACGTGGGCATCATCCCGTCGCACTACCAGACCAACGTCTGGGCCTCGCGCAAGGGCTTCAAGGTGCAGGCGCGTTCCGACGAGTACACGCTGGCCACCGGCATCTCACGCTGAACCCTGCGCTGAAACCCGAAGCGACCACTCTGAACGACATGCCCGTGCCGCCGGCCCGCCCCTGCGCCGGCATGGGCAGCGTCGTGAGCGCCTGAACCATGCTCTCCTTCTTCCTGCGCAGGCTGGGCCAGGCGGCGCTGGTGATCTTCGTCATGGTGGTGGTCGTCTTCTTTGGCGTGAACGTCATCGGCGACCCGATCTGGATGCTGGTCTCGCCGGAGATGGACCAGCAGGCCATCGCCGCCACCGCCGCGTCGCTGGGCCTGGACAAGCCGATCTGGGAGCAGTTCCTCTACTTCCTGCGCGGCGCCGTCACGGGCGACCTGGGGCGCTCCTTCGTGCACGGCGAGCCGGCCATCCAGCTCATCCTCAGCCGCATGCCGGCAACGATGGAACTGGCGCTTGTGGCACTGCTGATGGCCGTGGTGCTGGGCATCCCGCTGGGCCTGTACGCCGGGCTGCGGCCCGACGGCTTCCTCTCGCGCGGCATCATGGCCGGCTCCATCCTCGGCTTCTCGCTGCCCACCTTCTGGGTCGGCCTGATGCTGATCATGGCCTTCTCGGTGATGCTGGGCTGGCTGCCGGCCACCGGCCGCGGCGACACGACGGACATCCTCGGCGTGCAGACCAGCCTGCTGAGCCTGGAGGGCTGGAAGTACATCGCGCTGCCGGCGCTGAACCTGGCGCTGCTGAAGATCAGCCTGGTGATCCGCCTCACGCGCGCCGGCACGCGGGAGGTGGTGCTGATGGACTACGTGAGGTTCGCGCGCGCCAAGGGGCTGAGCCCGACGCGCATCGTCGGCGTGCACGTGCTGAAGAACATCCTCATCCCCATCGTCACCGTGCTGGGGCTGGAGTTCGGCTCGCTGGTGGCGTTCTCGGTGGTCACCGAGACCATCTTCGCCTGGCCCGGCATGGGCAAGCTGCTGCTGGAGGCCATCCAGCGCCTGGACCGCCCGGTGATCGTGGCCTACATCATGGTGGTGGTGGTGGTGTTCGTGGTCATCAACCTGGTGGTGGACCTGCTGTACTCGGTGCTCGACCCGCGCGTGCGGCTGGTCGAGGCCAAGGCCTGAGGAAGAGGAACCCACGTGTCCGCCACGCCGCACCCCGAAACGCCCGTGAACCCGGCCACCGCACCTGCGGCCGACACCCCCTGGCGCAGCTTCTGGCGCGATTTCTTCAAGGACCGCGTGGCCACGGTCGGCCTGGGCCTGTTCGTGCTCATCGTGGCGCTGGCACTGGCCGCGCCGCTGATCACGCCGCAGAACCCGTACGACCTGTCCACCGTCGACCTGATGGACTCGCGCCTGCCGCCGGGCGAGGCCACCGGCGAAGGCTTCACCGCCTGGCTGGGCACCGACGGCGTGGGGCGCGACCTCTACTCCGGCATCCTCTACGGGCTGCGCATCTCGCTGATGGTGGGCGCGCTGTCGGGGCTGATCGCGGCCACCGTGGGCATGGCCGTGGGGCTCCTGGCGGCCTACGCCGGCGGCCGCACCGACGCCGTCATCATGCGCATCGTCGATCTGCAGCTGTCGATGCCGGCGGTGCTGGTGGCGCTGATCCTGGTGGCGGCGCTGGGCAAGGGGGTGGACAAGATCATCATCGCGCTCGTCGTCGTGCAGTGGGCCTACTACGCGCGCACGGTGCGCGGCAGTGCGCTGGTGGAGCGGCGGCGCGAGTACGTGGAGGCGGCGCAGTCGCTGGGCCTGTCGCCGCTGCGCGTGATGTTCCGCCACATCATGCCCAACTGCCTGGCGCCGGTGATCGTCATCGTCACCGTGCAGTCGGCGCATGCCATCTCGCTGGAGGCCACGCTGTCGTTCCTCGGCGTGGGCCTGCCACAGACCGAGCCGTCGCTGGGCGTGCTCATTGCCAACGGCTTCCAGTACATGCTCAGCGGCAAGTACTGGATCAGCTTCTTCCCCGGCGTGGCGCTGCTGCTGACCATCGTCTCCATCAACCTGATGGGCGACCGCATCCGCGACGTGCTCAACCCGCGGCTGGAGAAATGACGGTGGCCTCGGCACAACCGCTGCTGCAGGTGCGCGACCTGGCCACCCACTTCCCCACCGGCGCGGGCCTGGTGAAGGCGGTGGACGGCGTGTCCTTCGACGTGCACCGCGGCGAGGTGCTGGGGCTGGTGGGTGAATCCGGTTCCGGCAAGTCGGTCACCGGCTTCTCGATCATGGGCCTGATCGACCCGCCCGGGCGCGTGGTGGCCGGCTCGATCCGGCTGGAGGGCGAGGAACTGGTCGGCCTGGAAGACGAGGCGATGCGGCGCGTGCGCGGCAAGCGCATCGCGATGATCTTCCAGGACCCGATGATGACGCTCAACCCGGTGCTGCGCATCGACACGCAGATGATCGAGGCCATCACCGCGCACGAGAAGGTCTCCACACAGGCCGCGCGTGCCCGGGCCCGCGACGCGCTGGCGCAGGTGGGCATCCCGTCGCCCGACGAGCGGCTGAGCGCCTACCCGCACCAGTTCTCCGGCGGCATGCGCCAGCGTGTGGCGATTGCCACCGCGCTGCTGAACCGGCCCGCATTGATCATCGCCGACGAGCCGACGACGGCGCTGGACGTCACCATCCAGAGCCAGATCCTGGCCGAGATGCAGCAGCTGTGCGCCGACACCGGCACCGCACTGGTCTGGATCACGCACGACCTGACGGTGGTGGCCGGGCTGGCCCAGCGCATCGCCGTGATGTACGCCGGCCGGGTCGTGGAGACCGGCCCGGTGGACGACGTGCTGGACCACCCCATCCACCCCTACACGCAGGGCCTGCTGGGCTCGCTGCCGTCGGCCGGCACGCCGGGGCAGCCGCTGGCTCAGATCCCGGGCTCGACGCCTTCGCTGGGCCGCCTGCCGCCAGGCTGCGCCTTTGCGCCGCGCTGCGGCCACGCCAGCGATCGCTGCACCCGCGAGGCGCCGGCCGTCCAACCGTTCGGCGGCGGGCGCGAGGCGCGCTGCCACCATCCTTTGCAGCCGGTGAGTGCATCGTGAACGACGCCCCGCTGCTCGAGCTGACCCAGGTCTCCAAGCGCTTCAGCAAGCCGCTGGGCACGGCCGAACGCGTGGCCAACTGGCTGGGCGCGCGCCACCGCGAGCAGGTGGTGCACGCGGTGGACGAGGTCAGCCTCACGGTGCAGGCCGGCGAGGTGGTGGGGCTGGTGGGCGAGTCGGGCTGCGGCAAGAGCACGCTGGGCCGCATGGTGGCCGGCATCCACGCGCCCAGCGGCGGCACCATGCGCTGGCAGGGCCGCACCGCGGCCGAGATGACACCGGCGCAGCGCCGCGAGGCCACGCTGGCGGTGCAGATGATCTTCCAGGACCCGATGTCGTCGCTGAACCCGCGTCTGCGCGTGGCCGACATCGTGGGCGAAGCGCCGGTGGTGCACGGCCTGGTGCCCAAGGCGGGCATGGCCGACTACGTGGCGCAGGTGCTCGAGCGCGTGGGGCTGGACCCGGTGTACATGCGCCGCTATCCGCACCAGTTCTCCGGCGGCCAGCGCGCGCGCATCGGCATCGCGCGGGCGCTGGCGGTGCGGCCCACCTTCCTGGTTTGCGACGAGAGCGTGGCGGCGCTGGACGTGTCCATCCAGGCCCAGGTGCTGAACCTGTTCATGGCCCTGCGCGCCGACCTGAACCTGACCTACCTGTTCATCAGCCACGACCTGGGCGTGGTGCGCCACCTGTCGGACCGCGTGGTCATCATGTACCTGGGCCGCATGGTGGAGGCCGCACCGGCAGCCGAGCTCTTCCGGCAGCCGCGCCACCCCTACACGCAGGCGCTGCTGGCCAACGTGCCCTCGCTGGCCAGCCGCCACAAGCGCTTTGCGCCGCTGAAGGGCGAGATCCCCTCGCCGCTGGACCCGCCGCCCGGCTGCCACTTCCACCCGCGCTGCCCGCACGCCGGCCCGGGTTGCCGCCAGGAACGCCCGGTGCTGGTCGAAACCGCGCCCGGGCACCTGAGCGCCTGCCACCTGGACAGCGGTGGCACGGGTGCCTGAGCACCGCGGGTTCCGGCCCGCACCGTTGCATCGCCTCTCCCATCCCTGACGCCCGCCCGACCATGACCGATACCCTGCCCATCGAGATCCAGGCCCCCGACATCCGCCGCTGGCGCCAGGGCAACACCGGCGTCGACTTCGTGCACGAGTTCGACAGCGGCATGCCCGGGCCGACGGTGCACGTGCAGGCGCTCACGCACGGCAACGAGATCTGCGGCGCCGTTGCGCTGGACGCGCTGCTGGCCGAAGGCTTCCAGCCGACACGCGGCCGACTCAGCCTGGCCTTCGGCAACGTGGCCGCCTTCGAGCGCTGGGACCCGGCCAAGCCCTTCGAGTCGCGCTACGTCGACGAGGACTTCAACCGCGTGTGGGCCGACGACGCCATGCACAACGGCGACACCGTGGAGCGGCGCCGCGCACGCGAGCTGCAGCCCTTCGTGGACGCCGCCGACCTGATGCTCGACATCCACTCGATGAACGAGCCCTGCGCGCCGCTGATGGTGTGCGGCACGCTCGACAAGCACGCGCGCCTGGCCCAGGAACTCGGTACGCCGGCCGACCTGCTGCTGGACACCGGCCACCCGGCCGGGCTGCGCATGGTCGAGCGCGGCGGCTTCGGCGACCCGGCCAACCCCCGGCGCGCGCTGCTCGTCGAGTGCGGCCAGCACTGGGAGGCCGGCGCCGCCGCCGTCGCGCACGACACGCTGGCGCGCTTCCTGGGCCTGGCCGGCATGGCGCCGGCCGACTGGGTGCAGGCCCACGTGCGCGCACCGCTGCCGGCGGCGCAGCGGCTGGTGCGCGTCACCGAACCGGTGGTGGCGCGCAGCTCGGCCTTCCGGTTCCGGGTGCCGGTGGTGGCCATGAGCGTGATCCCCAAGGCCGGGACGCCCATCGCCGAGGACGGCGAGCATGTCTGGACGACGCCCTACGACGACTGCGTGCTGGTCATGCCCAGCCAGCGCCGCTTCAAGCCCGGGCAGACGATGGTGCGGCTGGGGCGCTACGTCACGCTCTGAGCGCCGCGGGATCGGCCACGCCCGCGGCTGCGGCCGCTGCGTCGGCGGCTACTGCAGCCGCACCGCGGTGTCGAACACCCAGGTGCGGCGGATCTCCACCACGTCGAACTCGGCCGCCAGCGCCGGCGGGAACGGCGGATGCGGCGCCAGTTCGCGCAGGATGCGGCGCACCATCTCGTCCACCACCGGCGAGCCGCTGCCCAGCACGAAGCGCACCGACTCCACGCTGCCGTCGGCGCGCAGCGCCACCGTGACGAGCGGCGGCGTGTGCCGCTGGCTCGCGGCCTCGGCCACCATGGCCGGTGTGGGGTGCAGCTGGATGCGGCGCGCCCAGGCCTCGGCGTAGGCCACCAGTTCGGCATTGGTGTCGATGCGGCCGAACAGCCGCGCCCGGCGCAGGCTGCTGGCCGCCGGCGGCAGGGGCGGGCGGCCGTCGGCGTCGGCGGGCGTGGCCAGGGCGCGCTGGCGGGCCGCCTCGCGCTGCGCGTCGCGGGCATCGGCTTCGGCGTCGAGCTGACGGCCCATGGCACGCCGGATGCGCTCGCGGCGGGCTTCAGCCTCGTCGCGAGCGGCGGCTTCGCGGGCGGCGGCTTCGCGGGCGGCGGCTTCGCGGGCGGCGGCTTCACGAGCTGCGGCTTCACGAGCGGCAGCTTCACGAGCGGCAGCTTCACGAGCGGCAGCTTCACGAGCTGCGGCTTCGCGGGCGGCAGTGGCAGCTGCCGCTGCAGCGGCGGCCTCGGCTTCACGCCGGGCCAGCGCCTGGCGATCTGCCTCTGCGCGCTCGGCGGCCACCTGTTCAGCGGCCAGGCGTTCGGCCTCGGCCCGCTCGGCAGCCTCCCTTGCGGCCCTTTCACGCTCGCGTTCGGCAGCGGCCTGCTGTTCGGCCTCCCGCTGCTGCGCGGCGCGTTGCTCGGCCAGTCGTTGCTCGGCCAGTCGCTGTTCTGCCTGCAGAGCTTCGGCGCGTTGCTGCTCCGCCGCTTGCAGGGCTGCTGCTTCCTGGCGCTGTCGCGCCGCGGCCTCCTGCGCCTGCAGCGCGGCGGCGCGCTCCGCGGCTTCGCGCTCGACCTGGGCGGCTCTGGCGGCCTCGGCGGCCTCGGCAGCCTGTCGACGGGCAGCCTCCAGGCGCGCGGCCTCTTCACGTGCGGCCTGCTCTCGCGCCGTCTGCAGGGCCTGCGCAGCACGGGCGGCGGCCGCGCGCTCTTCGGCCAGGCGCGCTTCGGCCAGCCGCGCCGACTCCTGCTCCGCCAGGCGTGCACGTTCGATCCGTTCGCGGTCCTCCGCCGCGTCTCGGTCCAGCGCCTCGGCATCGGCGCGTGCCGAGGCGACGCCGCCATCGGCCATGCGCGGCGCCGATGCCGCCGCCTCGACGACCGGCGCGGACGCCGGCAGCTGGACACGATCCGCCGCTTCGGGCGTGACCACGTCGGGCGGCACGGCGGCCACGACGCGTGGCTCGGCCGGCGGCGGGTCTGCAACCGGGCGGGGCGGAGGCGACGGAACTGGCGGTGGCGGCTCGGCCACAGGCAGCGGTGCGGGCGGTAGCTCGGGCGCGACCGGCGGCGGCGCAGGGGCCGCTTCCATCGACGGCGTCGGGTTCGGCGCCACGGCCTCTGCGATCACGGGATCCGGGCGCGGCGGCGCCGGTGCCTCGGTCGCCGCGGCGACGGGTTCCGGCGCAGGCAAGGGCGTCACCTCCGGCACAGGGGCTGGGGCTGGGGCTGGGGCTGGGGCTGGGGCTGGGGCTGGGGCTGGGGCCGGGGCCGGGGCCGGGGCTGGGGCCGGGGCCGGGGCCGGGGCCGGGGCCGGGGCTGGCACTGGCACTGGCACTGGCACTGGCACTGGCACTGGTGCCGGTAAGGGTGCAGGGGCGGGCTCGGAGATGAGCTCAGGGGCAGGCAAGCGCGCAGGCGCAGGCCGCGGCGCCACGACGACCACGGTCGGCGTGGCGACCTCGGCGCGACGGGGCTGCCACGGAAAGCCCAGGCCGGGCGCGCCCGCGACGGCGCCGCTGAGGACCCAGGTCAGCACCCCGGCGTGCAGCAACACAGACGCCAGCAGGGCACCCAGCAGGCGGCGGTCGTGCCGGCTGCGGCGTGGTCGACGCCGCCGACGCGGCGACGTCTCTACGCGCGCGCGTGTCACGCTGAGCGCCCCCACGCCTGCGTCCAGACCCTCCCCGGCCACGGCACGCCATGACGGCGCGCGCGGCCCGCATCGCGCCACTGCATGGGCACGATTGTGGTGCCGGCGCGCGGCTTCGCCGGTGGCGGCGGCGGTTCAAGCCTAGACTCTTGCCGCATGCGGGCACCGAACCGGCCTTCCTCCTCGTCCCCGGCGGCTGGCTCGTTGGCCGGCGCGCGGTCCGGGTGAACACGGCGCTGCTGGCCGGCCCGCTGCTGCGCCGGGTGCAGGCCCGGCAGGTGGCGCTGTGGCTGGCCACCGACGGGCCGGCGCGGGTGCGCATCATGCTGCACGACGATCACGGCGCCGAGCGGCCCTCCCGCACCACGGTGCGCACGCTGCGCGCCGGCACCGGGCTGGCGCTGCACCTGGTCACCGTGGCGCCGGACGCCGACCTGCCCGCGGACACCTGGACGGCCTACCGCGTCTGGCTGGCCCCTGCCGACGACACCGCCACGGCGGACGGCCCCTGGGCCGACGCCACCGACGCGGCCCTGTGCTACCCCGGCCACGACACCCCGGGCTTCGTCTTCGCACCCCGCGTGCGTGCGCTGCTGCACGGGTCCTGCCGCAAGCCGCACCACGGCGGGGACGGGGACGGGCTGGTGCGCGCCGATGGCCATCTCGCGCACCTGCTCGCGTCACCCGAAGCGGCCGATGCCGACCCCTGGCCGTCGGCCCTGGTGCTCACCGGCGACCAGCTCTACTGCGACGACGTGGCCGCGCCGATGCTGCGCGCCATCCACGCGCTGGGCCAGCGCCTGGGCCTGCCCGACGAGGACCTCGCCTGCGCCGAGAGCACCGACCTGCCCGACGCCCTCGCGCTGCGCGCCCACCCGGCCACCTACTGCGAGCGCATGCGGCTGCTGCCGAAGACCGTGGGCAGCCGCCGCCTGGCCGACCTGGTCTTCGGCGGCGTGCGCAAGCCGGTGTTCACCAGCGACAACGCGCACAACCACCTGATCACGCTGGCCGAGGTGCTGGCCATGGTGATGCTGGTGTGGTCGCCGCTGCCCTGGGCCGGCCTGGACACCGCCCCGCCGGCCACGCTGCCCGAGCGCCACCGCGCCCGCTGGGCGCGCGAGCAGGCGGCGCTGGACGAGTTCGTGCGCGGCCTGCCCGCCGTGCGCCGCGTGCTGGCCCACCTGCCCACGGCCATGGTCTT
Source organism: Rubrivivax albus (assembly GCF_004016515.1). Taxonomy (GTDB): domain Bacteria; phylum Pseudomonadota; class Gammaproteobacteria; order Burkholderiales; family Burkholderiaceae_C; genus Rubrivivax; species Rubrivivax albus. Next base: position 910,978 of record NZ_SACT01000002.1, on the reverse strand, counting down.
CGACGACCACGACGTGTCCGACGACTGGAACCTCAGCCACGAATGGGAACAGGCGGCCTACGGCCACCCGTTCTCGCGCCGCGTGATCGGCAATGCGCTGATCGGCTACCTGCTGGGCCAGGGCTGGGGCAACGCGCCCGAAGCCTTCGACGACGCGCTGCTGGACCGCGTGCAGGCGGTGCTGGACGCCCCGGGCGCGCCGGGCCACGACGACCTGATCGACGAGCTGCTCCACCACCGCCACTGGCACTACCGCTGGGACACCACGCCGCCGCTGATCGTGCTGGACAGCCGCACGCAGCGCTGGCGTTCCGAGGTCTCGCCGCGCCAGCCCTCGGGCCTGCTGGACTGGGAGGGCCTGACCGACCTGCAGCAGACGCTGCGCGGCCTGCCGGCCGTGCTGCTGGTGGCCTCGGCGCCGGTGTTCGGCGTCAAGCTGATCGAGGCGGTGCAGCGGTTGTTCACCTTCTTCGGCCGGCCGCTGATGGTGGACGCCGAGAACTGGATGGCCCACCCGGGCGCGGCCAGTGCGGTGCTCAACGTGTTCCGCCACCCGCAGACGCCACGCACCTTCGTCATCCTGTCGGGCGACGTGCACTACAGCTTCGTCTACGACGTGGAGCTGCGCCCGCGCGCGCGGCTGGGCCAGGCCGACCCCACGCAGCCCGGGCCACACATCTGGCAGGTCTGCAGCAGCGGGCTGCGCAACCGCTTCCCGCGCCGGCTGCTGGCGGTGCTGGACCACGGCAACCGCTGGCTGTATTCGCCGCGCTCGCCGCTGAACCGGTTCACGCGCAGGCGGCTGATGCGCGTGACGCCACGCAAGCCCGAGGGCACGCCGCACGGCCGCCGGCTGCTGGACGGCTGCGGCATCGGGCTGCTGGTGCTCGACGACGAGGGCCGGCCCACCCAGCTGCGCCAGCTGATGGCCGACGGGCGCGACGTGGCCTTCGTGCCGAGGGAAGGCGAGGCACACGACGCCTGAAGGCCGGGGCACACCGGCCGGGTCGAAGGGGCCAGAACCCGGCCCGCATCGCCTGCCCCGACAATCGGGCGATGAGTTCTCCACTGAATGCCGCCGTCTACGAATGTCCCGAGCGCCGGGCCCAGGGCCCGCTGCTGCTGCAGGCCAGCGGGCCGAAGGGCCATTTCGTCGCGCAGCGCGCCGCCAATGGCACCTGGTCGCGCCTGGGCGAGATGCCCAGCACGCTGGCGCCTGCCTGGGCCGAGGTGAAGGACGACCTTGCACGCGAGGTGCTCTACATCGGCGCGGTGGCCGCGCTCTGGCCGGGCCTGGACCCCTGGCCCTTCGCCGCAACGCCCCCGGCCCGCTGACGCCGCCGGCCCGACCCGACCCGGTTCGGCTCACCCGCCTGGCGCGGCGTCCAACAGGCGCCGCACCAGCGGGTGCTGCACCTTGCGCTCGGTGCCGATGGCCCAGAACTGCTCCTCCACGCCGTCGCAGTCGCCCACGCGCTGCACCGCGTAGCGGGCCAGCATCGCCGGCTCCACCACCACCGGGCCTGGGAACAACCCCAGGCCGGTGGCGCCGAAGGCCTTCATCAGCGCGCCGTCGTCGAACTCGCCGGCCACCTGCGGATGCAGGCCGTGGCGCTCGAACCACTGCTCCAGCGCCGGCCGCAGCGCGGAGTGCGCACTGGGCAGCAGCACCGGCAGCGTGCCCAGCGACTGCGGGAAGCCCGAGCGTGCCGCTTCGGCCAGCGCAGGCGGTCCGTACCAGGCCACGGCGCTGCGGCCCAGGGCGTGGCCGTAGAGGCGCAGGTTGGGGTTGGGCGGGGCGGGGCGGTCGGCGAGCACCAGGTCCAGCCGGTGCTGCGCCAGTTCGGCCAGCAGCCGGTCCTGCGGGCCTTCGCTGCACAGCAGGCGCAGGCCCGGTTCGGCGAGCACCGGCGCCAGCAGGCGCTGCACCACCAGCTTGGCCAGCCCGTCGGAGACACCCACCGCCAGCCGAACGGCGCGCGAGCCCGCGGCCACGCGCACCTGCTCTGGCAGCGCGGCGCCGAGCGCGAAGATGCGATCGGCCAGCGTGCGCGCCGCCTCGCCGGCCTCGGTGAGCACCAGGCCGCGGCCCGCCGGGCGCAGCAGCGCCACGCCCAGGTCGCGCTCGAGGGCCTGCAGCTGCGCACTGACGGTCTGCACCGCCACGCCCAGCCGTGCCGCGGCGCGCGAGACGCCGCCTTCCTGCGCCACGACCCAGAAGTAGTGCAGGTGGCGGTAGTTGAAGCCGGGCTCGATCATCAGGTTTCCTCGCAGTGACGTTTCGGTCGCGGCTGCTTTTTCCGCAGGGTCCGTACCGCCAGCATTGGGGTTCTTCGTCATCCGGAGGTTCCCCATGCAGCTGATCTTCGAGACCCGCGACCCGCAGGCCGCGCGCTGGCGCGACATGGCCGAACGCCGCCTGCGCTTCGTCATCCGCCGCCTGCAGTGGCTGGTGCCGCAGGCGCGCATCCGGCTGAGCGACCTGAACGGCCCCCGCGGCGGCGTGGACAAGCGCTGCCAGGTGGAACTGCACACCGCCGGCGCCGGCACCGTGGTGGTGACGGCCGTGGCTGCCCACTGGCCGGCCGCGCTGGACCGCGCCCTGGCCCGTGCCGGCCGCGCCCTGCTGCGCGCCTGGCGCCGCACCCGCCAGCAACGGGCGGCCGCCACGGCCCTGCCCCTGCCCACGTGAGGAGACCATGATGCGCTGCTACCCCACCGACAGCCCGCAGGCCGCCGCCCGCATCGTGGCCCTGGCGGCCCTGGCCGACGGCCAACTGAGCCGCGACGAACTGGACCACCTGGAGCGGCTGGGCGTGCACGACCAGCTCGGCCTGACCCGCGCCGACTGGCACGACGTGCTGCATGCCCTGTGCGAGGACCTGCTGGCCTGCACGCGCCTGACCTGGGGCGACGCCTGCAGCGTGGACCCGCTGACGCTGCAGCACCTGCTGGCCGAGGTGCACGACCCGGCCCTGCGCGAGCGCGTGCTGGCGCTGAGCCTGGCCGCAGCGGAGGCCGACGAACAGGTCACCGACGGCGAGGCCCTGGTGCTGGCCGCCGCGGTGGAGCGCTGGGGCCTGCAGCACCGCATGTTCGAGCGCACGCCGCTGCCGGCCGCGGCTTGAGCGCATGAACCCCGGTGCCGCCCTGCCGACCACAGGGCGGTCCGGGGCGTTGGCGGGAGACTGGGCAGAATCGGGCCTGCTCACCCGCCATCCGGCGCTCGCCCGGAACCCCCCTTGCCGCCCGACACCGACGCCGCCCGTCCCCCGCCCACGCTGACCCAGCGCGCCGCCGCGCTGCACCGCCTGCTCGTCGTCACCGTGCTCGGCTTCGCGTCGGGCCTGCCGCTGGCGCTCACCGGCCAGGCGCTGCAGGCCTGGCTGACGCTGGAGGGCATCGACATCGCCACCATCGGCTTCCTGAGCCTGGTGGGGCTGCCCTACACCTTCAAGTTCCTGTGGGCGCCGCTGATGGACCGCTTCGACCTGCCCTGGCTGGGCCGGCGGCGCGGCTGGCTGGTGCTCACGCAGCTGACGCTGGCCGGTGCGCTGGCGGCGCTGGCGGCCACGTCGCCGGCGGACTCGATCCGCGTCTTCGCGCTGCTGGCGGTGGCGGTGGCCTTCATGTCGGCCAGCCAGGACGTCGTCATCGACGCCTACCGCACCGACCTGCTGCCGCCGGCCGAACGCGGCCTGGGCGCGTCGCTGAACGTGATGGGCTATCGCCTGGCGATGATCGTCTCCGGCGGCGTGGCGCTGATCTGGACCGACCCCGCGCAACTGGCGGCGGGCGGGGGTGGCTGGACCTGGCCCGAGGTCTACCGCTTCATGGCCGGGCTGATGGTGGCCGCGGCGGTGCTGTCGGCCACCGTGCTGCCGCGCGTGGCAGCACCGGCCGGCCCGCGGCCGGCCGCGCGGCAGGACCTGCTGGGCTTTGCCGCCGTGCTCGCCGCAGTGGCCCTGGGCTATGTGCTGGCCGACCGCTTCGCCCAGCCGGTGGCCCAGGCCCTGGTGGGCCCGCTGGTGGAAGGCAGCACGCTGCCGGCGCGCCTGCAGCAACGCTGGGTGGAGCTGGCGGCGCTGCTGCTGGGCATCGGCATCACGCTGCCGCTGGCGGCCTGGGCGGCACGGCGCGCGCGCTTCGAGACCCTGCTGGGCGGCCTGCGCAGCTACTTCACGCAACCGGGTGCAGCCGCCTTCCTGGGCCTCATCGTGCTCTACAAGCTGGGCGACGCCTTCGCCGGCAGCCTGATGACGCCCTTCCTGCTCAAGAGCATGGCCTTCAGCGCCGCCGAGGTGGGCGTGGTCAACAAGATCATCGGCCTGTGGCTGACCATTGGCGGCGCGCTGCTGGGCGGGCTGCTGATGCTGAAGCTGGGGCTGTGGCGCGCGCTGCTGATCTTCGGCGTGCTGCAGGCCGCCAGCAACCTGGGCTTCTGGTGGCTGGCCGTGCACGGCGCCGGCGCCATGCCCGGGCTCACGCTGCCGGCCTTCGACTGGGGTTTCGTCAAGCTGGCCACCGCCACGCCGGTGGACGGCGGTCTTCTGATGGTGGTGGCGGCGGAGAACCTCTCCGGCGGCATGGGCACGGCCGCCTTCGTGGCCTTCCTGATGAGCCTGTGCAACCAGCGTTTCACGGCCACGCAGTTCGCGCTGCTGAGCGCCTTCGCGTCGGTGGGCCGGGTGTGGGTGGGGCCGCTGGCTGGCGTGCTGGCCGAGAGCATCGGCTGGCCCACGTTCTTCATCCTCAGCACCGTGCTGGCGCTGCCGGCGCTGGCGATGCTGTGGTGGCTGCGGCGGCCGATCCGGGCGCTCGAGGCCGACCCGCAGGCGCGCGACGAGGCTGCCTAGAATGGGCCGTCACGGAACCCGCACCGGCGCCGGCCGGTCCGAGACGCCATGACCGATTTCCGCACCGACGCCCGCGTGGCCACCCCTGCACTGGCCCACACGCCCGGCTGCAGCTGCCCGCTGCACCAGCGGCGGCTGTTCACCGGCCTGATCGCCGCTGGCAGCCTGGCCCCCGGCGCCGTGCTGGCGCAGGACGGCGAGGGCGTGCGCGGCGACGTCGGCAAGACCTCGCGCTTCGCCAAGCTGGTGCCGGCCGAGCAGGTGGAGCAGGCCGCAGCGGCGCAGTACAGCCAGATGCAGCGCGAGGCGGCGCAGCAGCGCGCGCTGGCCCCGGCCGACCACCCGCAGGTGGTGCGCCTGCGCGCCATCGCACAGCGGCTGATCCCGTACACCCTGCCGTGGAACCCGCGTGCGCGCGGCTGGAAGTGGGAGGTCAACCTCATCGGCAGCAAGCAGCTCAACGCCTTCTGCATGCCGGGCGGCAAGATCGCCTTCTATTACGGCATCCTGCAGCAGCTTCAGCTCACGGACGCCGAGGTGGCCACCATCATGGGCCACGAGATGGCGCATGCGCTGCGCGAGCACGCGCGCGAGCGCATGGGCAAGACCGCGGCCACGCGCATCGGCGCCAACCTGCTGAGTTCGCTGTTCGGCCTGGGCAGCGCCGGCGACGCGCTGCTGGGCATGGGCGCGCAGCTGCTGACGCTGCGCTTCAGCCGCGAGGACGAGTCCGAGGCCGACATCGTCGGCATGGAGCTGGCCGCCCGCGCCGGCTACGACCCGGCTGCTGGCGTCACGCTGTGGCAGAAGATGCTGGAGGCCAGCAAGGGCGCGCCGCCGGAGTTCATGTCCACCCACCCGCCGGGCGAGAAGCGCATCCGCGAGATCGAGGGCAAGCTGCCCAAGGTGGAAGGCCTGTACGCGAGGGCCGACAAGCCGCCCCGCAACTACGGGCCGCCGAAGAAGGGCTGAGGCTGGACTGAAAACAGTCCCTGCGGACTGTTTTCAGCCTGCCGAAGCGGCTGAGCTCTGCGAAGCCGTGGGAGGATCTGGACTGAACACGGTCCCTGCGGACTGTTTCAGCCTGCCGAAGCGGCCGAGCTCTGCGAAGCCGCGGGCGGGTCTCTCCCCCCGGTTGACGACGCCGCGGCCGCCCGTCGTCCCGACGGTGGATGGCAGGTGGAGCACCGGCGCGCATGGTGTCGCTCCGCGGCAAACGTGCCGCGTCAGGAGAACACCATGCCGATTTCGCGCCATCACCGCACGCCCCTTGCCCTGTCGCTGATCGCCGCCGCCACGTTGGCGGCCTGCGGCGGCAGCGGCAAGGACACCCCGCCGCCGCCGGCGGCCACCCTGCTGCAGGGCACGGCCGCGATCGGCGCGCCGATGGCCGGCGCCAGCATCACCGTCGTCGACAGCGACCCCGCCACCGCGGACCCCGCCGCCGTGACGGCCGATGCCGACGGCCGCTTCAGCATTGACGTCTCCGGCCTGGTCGCCCCGCTGCTGCTGCGCGCCAGTGGCACGGTGGACGGTGAACCGGTGCAGCACAGCGCCGTCGTGCCCAGCGTCACGGCGAACCAGACCGGCACCGCCAACGTCACGCCGCTGACCACGGCCATCGCCGCGCTGGCGGCGCCGGGCGCCGACCCGGCGGCGCTGGCCGACCCGGCCACGCTGGCCGGCGCCGCCGAAGCCGCCACGGCCGCCACCACGATGCTGCTGGCCACGCTGGCCACCGACAGCGGCACCGCCGCGCTGCTGCCGGCCGGCTTCGACCCGCTGAGCACCGCCTTCGCCGCCGACGGCACGGGCGCCGACGCACTGCTGCACCGCATTGCCGTGGCCGTGGGCGACGGCGGCGTGACGCTGCGCAACCTGGCCGCGGCGGCCGGTGATGGCGGCGCAGCGCCGCCCGTGGTGCTGACCGCCGACACCACCGAGGCGCCCACGCTGCCGGCCTCCGTGCCCGCCGACAACCTGCCCAGCGCCGCCGACCTGGCCACCCTGGGCGCACGCTGGGAAACCTGCCTGGCGCTGCCGGTGGCCGAACGCGTGACGCTGGACGCCGAGGGCCAGGTGACGGCCGTGGCCGAGACCTGCCGCATCACGGTGGCCGACTGGCGATCCCAGGGCCGCAGCTACGCGGCCGACGTGGGCCAGAACGTCCTGGCCGAGGGCCTGCTGACCGGTGCCCGCGTGGGGGCCGGCAGCGTGGTGCTGGCGCTGCCGCCGCTGGCCATCACCGACCCGAAGGTGTTCAAGCACCCCTACTGCAACGACAGCCCCTGCGTGATCGCGCGCTGGCCGATGGTGACTGCCAGTGGCCAGCCCACGAGCAGCGAGTGGGTACTGGGCAAGGTGGACGGCCAGTGGGCCTTCGTCGGCAACCAGCGGCCATACAACGCCTACGTGCAGACGCGGCTGAAGCGCAAGCTCAACGTCAACCGTGCCGGGGCCGAAGCGCCGGACGCGTCGTACTTCCTGCAGGACCGCTACGAGACCGTGCTGCGCCTGATCTTCGACCTGAGCACGGGCGACACCAGCGACGTGCGCGCCGTGCGCTGGACCGGCCCGGGCCTGCCGGCCGCTGGCGTGACGATGTTCCGTTCGCAGCGCTGCGGCACCGACGACCGCATGGCCATGGGCTACCAGAACGGCAGCACGCGCGTGATCGGCGGGCCGGACGACGGCCTGCGGCAGTGGTGGACGACCGGCTCGGCGTCGGAATTCGTGCTCGGCGCCGCGCGGCTGGACGGCACGGCGCTGGCGCTGCCGGTGCCGCAGGCCGACGCCACCGCGGTGCGCAACCAGGACTTCTCGCCGACCGCCTTCGGCGACCTGACCACCACAGTGCCGGACTGGGCGCAGTACCAACTCGAGATCTTCCGCTACAGCAGCGCCAGCGACGAGCCCGACGAGGTGCTGCTGCTGCGCACCGGCCCCGGCGCGGAGAACCCGTCGGCCGGCGTGCAGGCAGTCTGGCCGGACCTCGACCCCACGATCGCCGAAGCGATGCTGAAGCCGGGTGCGCCCGAGGTGATGGACACCGACAGCGTGCTGCGCTGGACGATCCCCGCGGGTCACTACGTGAGCAGCGGCTACCTCTTCGGCCAGGACTTCGCGACGCTGAGCAATGGCCAGGACGCCGCCGCGTCGTACAGCCTGCGCGGCCGCGTGGACTACGAACCGGCGGCCTATGGCGACACCAGCGCCCCGGCCTGGCGCCTGGCCAGCCCGGTGGCGGGCACGGCGCTGTCGCCCAACACCGAAAACAGCGGCAGCAACCCCAACCCGCGCTGCGACGTGGCCAAGGTGCCGGCGCTGACGGAGCGCACCAGCGACTACCGGGAGATCGGGCTGATGGTGCGGGCGGGGGATCGAAAGGTGCGGCAGGGGGTTTGGTTCTGGGACAACTGAGCGTGGCCGAACGACCAAATGCCACAAGCACCCCCGCCGCCGGCTCGACTTGTTGGACGGAGCACAAGCCATGAGAATCGATCCAGTTCATGGGTCGAACTTCATCGGTGGCCATGCCAACGTTGCCCACAACAGTGCGAGAGGCTCCGGGGGTACGCACCCGCCGGGCCATCGTCGTCGTGGATCTCGTGGAGTCGGTACGACTGATGCACGAGGACGAGGACGGCGTGGTTTCGCGCTGGATCGCCTTCACGTCGGAACTGCGCGCGGGGGCGATGACCCGCCATGGGGGGCGCATCGTGAAGAGCTTGGGCGATGGGGTGCTGATCACCTTCCCGGGCGCTGCCGAAGCCACGCGGGCCGCCGGGCAACTGCATCGCATGATCGGCCGCTTCAACCGCGGTGCCGACTCCGACAGCAGGCTCGAACTGCGGATTGGCATCCATATCGCGGAAATCTTGGAGACCGAGTTCGACATCTATGGCGCCGGCGTCAACCTGGCCGCCCGAGTCGCCACTCTGGCACGGCCGCGGCAGACGGTGGTGACCGCCGACATTCACGACGAACTCTTGCCTGGACTCGACCTGCCGACGGAAGACATGGGCGAGTGCTTCCTCAAGCATCTGTCCGAGCCGGTCCGGGCCTATCGGTTGTTGCACCGCCACCCCAGTGCCCGGCCGGGCCGGCCCGGGCCCTCGGAGGGCATCCGGCCCTGCGTCGCCGTCTGTCCGTTCGACGGAGACGCCGGACATGCCGAGGCGAGCTTGCTGGGCGGAGTGCTGGCCCACGAACTGGTGATGGACCTGGCCAACGAACCGGCGGTGCGGGTGATTGCGCCACTGTCGACGATGCGCGCAGCTGGCCGGGCCCGCGATCTGGCCAGCACTCGGATCGCCACCCACCTGGTGCGGGGAAAGGTGATGAGGCATGGGGGCCAGGGCTACGTGGTCACGGTCGAGGTCGTGGATGCACGGTCCGCTGAGGTGGTCTGGCAGCGAACGCAGGCGACCACCGCGACCGCAGCGCTGCATGGTCCCACACGCCCCAGTGGCGAGTGGGCACGCGAAATCGCTGCCTCGATCTGCTTCGTTCAACCCAGCGCACTCCGGGCGGCGCCGGTCCTGCCTCAGATGCCGTCCTACGCCCTGCTGCTGGTCGCCATCGTCCAGATGCACCGCCTTTCGCGGCCGATGTTCGATCAGGCGTGTTCGGCACTCGATCACCTCATCGACCGCCACCCTTCCGCAGCCGAATTGCGCGCATGGCGCGCCAAATGCTTCATGCTGCAGATCCTGCAGAACTGGACCGATTCGCCAGAGCGCAGTGCTGAACGTGCGTACGACCAGATTCGCCGGGCCGTCGACATCGAGCCGACACATGCAATGGCCAGCGCTCTGAAATCACACCTGCAGCTGCTAATGGGGGAGGACCCGGGCGTCGTCGCCAGTGATCTGCGAGCAGTGACCAGCCGACAGCCCAACGAGCCCTTGGGCTGGTTGTTCCTGGGCAACGCGTTGAGTGGCTTGGAGGGACACGAAGCCGAATCCGCCACGGCGTGTGAACAGGCGCTCGCCCTGTCACCACTTGACCCACTGCGCTACTTCTTCGACACATTCGCCGCCGCGGCGTTCGGCGCCCTGGGCCGTCACGAGCTCGCGTTTCGGCACGCCCAGCGGTCGGTGCGGGACAACGCGTCCCACTTAGCAGGTTTGCTGCAATTGATCATCGCAGCCGGCCGGGCTGGCAGGCCGGGCACCGCGCGGCGCGCGGCGCGGCGCTACCTTCATTTTCGCCCCCGCGCCACGGTGTCGCGCTACCGCGAATTGAATGCACAGCTGCCGGACGCATGCCTCGACGCTGAAGCGGCAGCGCTGCTGGCCGCCGGGATCCCCGCCTGATGACCATCAACCGAGGAGGAAGTGACCGTGGACCAAGTTTTCTTGGATTGTGGAGGCGTGGAAATCAAGACGCCGCGCCGGCCACCCTACCGGCCCCCGCTGCGCCGCTTGCTGCTGGAGATCGAAACCCGTTCGGAGTGCCGGTCACGGTACACCGAACCCTCTCCCGGATCCATCGGCCAAACGCAACGCGCTGCCTGCTTGGTCCTCCCTGCCGCCGTCCAGGCGGACCTGGAACGGTTCAACGCGCATCACCCGGAGATCAACGTCCTGCTGGCAAGTCAGGATCTCATCCGAAACATGGACGTCGGCCCGCAAGGCGAAGTGTCGATGCCGGCCCCTGCTGGCGGGCGCGTCGTGGTCACGCCCCCCGATCTGAGCGACCCCAACAAGATCGACGAGGCCATCGCCCACATGTGGGACAACGTCTACGTGCCAAACCCGTCCGATCAGTTGCGCGACGAGATTCAGCTCCAGGCGGTCGACCTTGAGCTCTGGATGGTGGCAGCCCTGACGGAGATGTCGACCCAGGACCATTCGCATACCCTGGACCTGCTGGATGCACTGTCGATGGCGCTAGGTTGGCCCATCTTCTTGACCAAGTACCAGCTCAACGTGCGTCGCCCCGACACACGACTGCCCGCCGGGGTCGAGCCTTGGCTCACCACTCCACCGCATGCCAGCTTTCCCAGCGGCCATGCCTGCATTGCTCAGGCCGTCGCGGTCGTGCTGGCAGACCTGACTGGATACCGAGGCTCGCTCCTGCAGGAACAGGCGACACGCATCGCTCGGAACCGCGAGGTCGCCGGGGTGCATACAGCCTTGGACAGCGACTTTGGCGGCCGTCTGGGCACACTGCTGGGGCAGTACGCGATCGACGCCGCAGTGCGCGACGCCGAGCGGAACCCCAGATGGGCCATGCTGTATGCGAGGGCTGCCGCAGAGTGGGTCGAGCCATGAATAATGACGCAAGGCGATACACATGGCGCAAGCGGGTCATGGGTTCGCTGGTGTCGGGCGCCTTCCTGCTCGGGATCGCACTGCCCGCCCTGGCCCTGGACTTGTCCCGATCCGGTGGCGACGGGTTGCGCTTGCAAGCGCTCAATCTCACCCCCCGCGCGTCCGTCCCAGGCGCGGAGGTGGAAAAGGCGGCGGCGGGCACGACGCCTTTCACGCTTTCCGGTGAAGTCGGATTGACCGCGTCGCGTATGCGCGTCGGCACGACGGTGCGGACGACACCTGTCGTCCTCGATGTGGCTATCCCCGATGGTGACGACTCGATGTGGCGGTTCGGGGCCGGAACGGATGGGTGGACTCGGGTCTCCGACGGGGAAGGCGCTTCGGGCTTGGGTGACCTTCAACTGTCGGTCACGCGGACCGTTACATTCGGCCGGGAGATCGAGTCCTATGCATCGGTCTTTGCCGTGGTTCCTGGATCCAGCACGGTGGGAAGCCCCGGCTCCGGGTGGGGAGTCGCCGCCGGGGTGGCCTCGCCACTTTCGAGCGGGCGCCACTGGCTGCTGGCAGACGTCTCGTGGAGTCAGCTCCGGCTTGACCCGTCAGTGGCAGCACGCACGGGCGTCGGTCTCGCCGAAGTCGGGCTGAAGTTGAACCTCTGGTCGGATCACATCACGGCCTTCACCTTGGGGGCGGAGCGCGGAGGCGGCGTCTCCACCCGCCTGGTCCGCGCCACCCATGTTGTGCCAGTGCCGCTTTCTCCTGCCGTGCGGCCAGACCTGGGGTTCACTTGGGCCGGCAGCCACCAAAACGGCCATCTTGACAGCGCCTTCGCGGTGGACTTTCGCCTCGCCTTTTGAGCCCGCCCGGGCATCGGTCTACCAGCGTACGGGCAACGCCCCCAACAGGCGGAGGCCCGTACCGCTGCGAGTTATATAGCCCGCGCGTTCAAGGTCGTTCAGCAAGCGCGTGATCATGGCGCGGGTGCAACCGATCTGCTGCGACAGCTTCAAGTGAGTCGCCGGCCTGCGAATCATGCGCCAACCTTCCGCTGTTGGTTCAGCCTGACTCTCGAGGAGCGCCCGCAGTCGTCCATAACAATCATTCAGCGCCATCTGCCGCGCCGAAACCGTCGCCGCCCGCGCCCGCGCGATCACCTTGCCTAGCAGCTCGAGGGCAAACGTCGGCTGCTCTGCAATGAAGTCCAGCAGTGTCACTCGCGACACGAGCGCGCACTCACTGCGCTGCTCGGCCTCGACGCTTGCCGAACGCACGCCGCCATCCAGGCTCATCTCGCCCACGTACTCCCCTGGGCCGTAGGTGCCGTACGTGATCTCGCGGTCCTTGACCGCGTCTACCGAGAACGCGCGCAAGCGGCCACTCAGGATGATGTAGATCGCATCGCCGGGCTCGCCTTCGGCGATCAGCAGCCGGCCCTTGCGATAGGTGTAGCGCACGCCGCGTGCAGCCAGTTCGCAGAGCAGCGGGCTGGCACCAGGTAGCTCGATCATCGCCGTCCTCCCTGCTGATGATTCGCCGCTTCATCGTAGCGGCAAGTCGGTCGACCTGTGGATGTGGTGTGCGGCCTGCAGCGCGAAGCTCCTTGTCGTCTTCACCGCTACAGGAGCACCCCCATGTCCACGCGCTTCACGTCCTCATCCGCCATGCCTGGACGTTCGCCAGCCGCACGCGCCATCGGCGCCGCCAGTGCGCTGGCGGCCAGCGGCCTCACGCTGGGCCTGATGCTGGTGATGTTCCACCAGGCCGGTCCGTTCCGCTGGTTTCCGGCGGATGCCGAGGTCCTGGCCGCCGAGGCCCAGTGCCGCGCCACCAGCGGGCGCGCCGCCGACTATCGCTGCATCGATGCCGTGCTGGCCCAACGCGCCTCGGCGGTGCGGCTGGCACAGTCCGATGGTCGCTGAGCGCGACCAGGTCGCGCACGGAAAGGCAAGGGGCCCGCAGTGATGCGGGCCCTCTCGTTTTGGCGCGGGGTCGGCGGCCTACGCGCTCTCGGCGGGCAGGGTCAGCTGGACACGTCCGATCCTGCCCTGCCCGTTGAGCTCGAAGCCCAGGCGGATCCGGCCGTCTCTCGACACGAACCGCCCGGGACCCTCGGCCTTGAGCTGCTGGCGCAGGTGACGGCCATAGCGGATCTGCACCGTGTCCGGCCCGGCGAACGACACGATCATCGTCCGGCCATTGGACATCTCGAACCGGTTGTCGGCGTCCAGCTGATCCAGCATCAAGGCATGGGCACCGGCGCGTGGTGCGGTCACATACACCTGCGGCACGGACTGTGCCACGCTCGGCGTCAGCGTGGCACAGAGAAGGGCGGCAACGAGGAGAGGGCGGATGGGCGTCATGAATGGCTCCTGCGGTGGGTGAGGCACGCCGCTCCGCGCGGCGTGCCTTCATTGGGCCGGGGGCAATCGCAGGCCGCGTCCTCCCACCGGTGGAACGCAACAGCAGCGCTCCATCAGCGAGATGACAGCGGGCATGCGTGACAGCGCCGCATCAGTGCCGCAGTGCGCCGACGATCGGCGGCAGCGCCGCCACCATGCGCAGCAGCTCGCGGATGCTGGCCGCGCCTGTCTTGCCACGAATGGCGCCGATCTGCGTCCGCACGGTAGACAGCGCCACACCGTGCGTGCGCGCGATCTGCGCCGGGGCCTCGCCGCGCCCCAGCGCGGCGAGGACGCGCGCCTCGGCGTCCGAGAGGGCATGCGCCCGCGCAAAGCCTTGCAGGGAGAGGTCTTCGCACAGGTGCGAACGGCCCAGCATCAGTGCGGCCACACCAAGCTGCACGGGCACGACCGCAGCGCTGCGGCGCGCATCGGCGCGGCCGATGTGGATCAGGCGTCGCAGGCCGCGCTCGGCCGCGTCGCGCAGTGCCCTGGCGACGGCCAGGGCGTCCTCGCCATGCGGCGCGGCGATGCGCCCGTCCCGCAGCGTCAGCACCGTGCCATCGGCCAGGCACTCTTGTGCACGGTGGTTCAGGTGCAGGGCCCGCGCATCGGGGTCGACCAGCGCGAGGCCCACATCGACCTCGTCCAGTGCGGCCGCCAGCAGCGGTCCGATCGCCAGGGGCGCGAATCGGGTCGGGCCGTACGGCGTGGGTACGGGAACGTCCTTGGGAGTCGCGACTGGCAGGGTGGCAGCGGACCGGGTGAGCGTTGTCGTGTTCATTCATCCTCCTGGGCTCGCCTTGCGGCGCCGGCAACCGGCTTGAAACCGGTCTTCACCGTGGTTCCCAGCGTAGGCAGCAGGGGGGATGGCAGGGCGTGCGCCACTGACCACAGAACATGTGCGCGATTTACATCGTGTCGCGCGAATGCAGCCCGATACTCGGCATCTGCCATGCCCACCGCCCCCACCGAACTCCTGCTCATCCGCCACGGCGAGACCGACCACAACCGCCAGGGTCGATTCCAGGGTCAGGTGGACGTGCCGCTGAACGCCACCGGCCTGGCGCAGGCCGAGCGTCTGGCGCAGCGGCTGCGACACGAGCCGCTGGACGTGCTGGTCAGCAGCGATCTCTCACGCGCGCGCGGCACGGCCGAGCCGCTGCGGGCGCTGCGGGGCGGGTTCGACCTGGCCACGGACGCGGCATGGCGCGAGCAGGCCTTCGGCGTGCTGGAAGGGCTGGTGGTGGCCGAGGCGCGGCTGTCGCACCCCGAGGCCTTCGCGGCATGGTGGGCGCACACGCCCGACAGCGCGCCACCGGGCGGAGAAAGCCCGGCGGCCTTTCACGCACGCGTGGTGGCGGCCCTAGAGGCGCTCGCGCACGCACATGCCGGCGCGCGCGTGGCCGTGTTCACGCACGGCGGCGTGCTCGACATGGTGTGGCGCACCGTGCACGGCCTGCCGTTGGCAGGGCCGCGCGAATGCGTGATCCCGAACACCGGGATCAACCGACTGCGCTGGGTGGACGGCCGGCTGGAACTGGTGCAGTGGGCCGACGCGGCCCATCTGGACTGATGCTGTTGCAGCCCGCGGGGTGGGCCGCGGACCCGCTCAGGTCCGCTTCATCGGGCAGGTGCTGAAGCCCAGCACCGTGTAGAGCGGGCAGGTGGACAGCAGGCCGGTCAGCACCGGCACCACGCCGATCCAGCCCCAGGCGCCGATCGTGCCCGTGAGCGTGAGGCCGATCAGGGCCAGGCCGACGATGATGCGCAGCACGCGGTCGATGCCGCCAACGTTGGTCTTGAACATGTGGAACTCCTGGGGGGTGGTTGAACGACGACGCCAGTGTCCCGCCGGCGGGTCCCGACGTCGGTGACCACGGTCACACAGCGTTCGCGCCGTCTGCAGGCCGCGACGCCGGGGCCTTCGAGCGCCGACGGCGCGGGCGTTGAGCCCTACGCGTCCGCCTGCCCAGCCGCCACCGCGCGCAGCCCCGCCGCATCGCGCAGCTGGATGCGCTCGCGCCCCAGCGCCACCCAGCCGCGCTGCTCGAAGCGCTTGAGCAGGCGCGTGATGATCTCGCGCGCCGTGCCCAGCTCGTCGGCCAGCGCCTGGTGGGTCAGCCGCAGCGTGGTGCCGTGGCCCAGCAGCGCAGCGGCCAGCCGCTGGTCCAGCCGCTGGAAGGCGACGGCTTCGGCCAGCGCCATCAGGTCGGCCAGGCGGTCGGCAAAGATGCCGAACACGTAGCGCCGGAAGGGCTCGTGCGCGGCCCAGCGCTCGAAGCCGGCAGGGCTGAGCAGCACCAGTTCGGTGGGCTCCACGGTGTCGCCATGCGCCGTCAGCGCCTGCTGGCCGAACAGGCAGGAGGTGGACACCACGCACAGCTCGCCCGGCGTCACCCGGTACAGCTCCAGCGAGCGCCCGTTGGCCGCGCCGCGCGCCACGCGCACCGCCCCACGCAGCACCAGCGGGAAGCCCTGACAGGGCGCGCCTTCGTCAAACAGCCGTGCGCCAGCCGGCACCTGTGCTTGCCGGGCCTGGGTGGCCAGCACGGCATCACGCTCGGCCGGCGGGATCTGCGCCAGCGCCGGGTACAGCGGCTGCAATGCGGCGGCCAGTTCCGTGGGGGACGTCATGGCGTGGTCAGGCGCTCCAGATCGGTCAGCCAGCGCAGGGCGTGGGCGGTGTCGGGGCCGCACATGGTGGGCGAGGGCTGCAGCGATGCGCACACGGCCGGCCGCTCCGGGCGGCCGAACAGCCGGCAGCGCCGCGCGGCATCCAGGTGCGCACAGGGCACGCCAGCCGGCTTGCCCAGCGACGAGATCGACGGTGCGATGCAACAGGCCCCACAGCCCGGGCGGCAGTCCATGGTGTGATTATCGGTGTTGCGAATGACTATCACTGCACTTGCGACGATTGATGATGTATATGCTTTCTGTCGGCCATCATCGTGGTCACGGATCAATCAGGAGTGCTTCTCATGGCGAAGTCGGCCACCTTTGGCGTCATGCACCTGGGCATTGCGTTCGGTGTCAGCTATGCGCTGACGGGCAGCATCACCATCGCCGGCGCCATCACGCTCGTCGAACCTCTGGTGAACACCGTGGCGCACTACTTCTTCGACCGCTGGTGGGGCCACCCGGCGCTGACCGCACGGCTGAAGGCCATCCAGGCACGCTGGGCTCGGCGTGCACCGGAAGCGGCCCCCGCCTAAAATCGCGGGTTTGCCCGCGCCGTGCGGGCCAGGGGCAGAGCACCCATGCTGCATCCGCAGGAATTCGACGTCATCGTGGTCGGTGGCGGCCATGCCGGCACCGAAGCCGCGCTGGCCGCGGCCCGCATGGGCTGCGCCACGCTGCTGCTGACGCACAACATCGAGACGCTGGGGCAGATGAGCTGCAACCCCAGCATCGGCGGCATCGGCAAGGGCCACCTGGTCAAGGAGGTGGATGCGCTGGGCGGCGCGATGGCCGAGGCCACGGACGAAGCCGGGATCCAGTTCCGCATCCTCAACGGCAGCAAGGGCCCTGCCGTGCGCGCCACCCGCGCGCAGGCCGACCGCATCCTCTACAAGGCCGCCATTCGCCGCCGGCTGGAGAACCAGCCCAACCTGTGGCTGTTCCAGCAGGCGGTGGACGACCTGATGCTGGACGGCGACCGGGTGGCCGGCGCCATCACGCAGACCGGCATCCGCTTCCGCGGCCGCACCGTAGTGCTGACGGCCGGCACCTTCCTGGATGGCCGCATCCACGTCGGCCTGCAGAACCATGCTGCCGGCCGCGCCGGCGACCCCCCGGCCGTCAGCCTGTCGGCGCGCCTCAAGGAACTGAAGCTGCCGCAGGGCCGGCTGAAGACCGGCACGCCGCCGCGGATCGACGGGCGCAGCATCGACTTCACGAAGTGCCAGGAACAGCCCGGCGACCTGGATCCGGTGCCGGTGTTCAGCTTCCTCGGCCATGCCAGCCAGCACCCGCGCCAGGTGCCGTGCTGGATCACCCACACCAACGCCCGCACGCACGAGATCATCCGCAGCGGCTTCGACCGCAGCCCGATGTTCACCGGCGTGATCGAAGGCGTCGGGCCGCGCTACTGCCCGAGCATCGAGGACAAGGTCAACCGCTTCGCCGGCAAGGACAGCCACCAGATCTTTCTCGAGCCCGAAGGCTTGACCACGCACGAGTTCTATCCGAACGGCATCTCCACCTCGCTGCCCTTCGACGTGCAGATCGCGGCCGTGCAGTCGATCCCCGGGCTGGAGCAGGCGCACATCCTGCGCCCCGGCTACGCCATCGAGTACGACTACTTCGACCCCCGCGCGCTGAAGCCCAGCTTCGAGACACAGCAGATCGGCGGCCTGTTCTTCGCCGGCCAGATCAACGGCACCACCGGCTACGAGGAGGCGGCGGCGCAAGGCCTGTTCGCCGGCCTGAACGCGGCGCTGCAGGCCCAGGGCCGCGAGCCCTGGCTGCCTCGGCGCGACCAGGCCTACCTGGGCGTGCTGGTGGACGACCTGATCACCAAGGGCGTGACCGAGCCCTACCGCATGTTCACCAGCCGCGCCGAATACCGGCTGCAGCTGCGCGAGGACAACGCCGATCTGCGCCTGACCGAAGCCGGCCGCCAGCTGGGCTTGGTGGATGATCGCCGCTGGGCCGCCTTCGAGCGCAAGCGCGAGGCCATCGAGCGGGAGCTTCAGCGGCTGCGTGCCACCTGGGTGCGCCCGGCCACGGTGCCGGACGACGTGGCCGAGCGGGTGCTGGGCAAGGCGCTGGAGCACGAGTACCGGCTGGCCGACCTGCTGCGCCGGCCCGGTGTGGGCTGGGACGCAGTGGCCGGTCTGGCCGGCGGTGTTTCACGTGAAACACTGGCTGCGGAGCTGGGCGAGGGCGCATTGGCCGACGCCGTGATCGAGCAGGCCGAGATCGGCATCAAGTACGCCGGCTACATCGCGCGCCAGAACGAGGAGGTGGAACGCGCCGCCCACTACGAGCAGCTGAAGCTGCCGGCGGAGCTGGACTACGCCCAGGTGCAGGCGCTGTCGATCGAGGTGCGGCAGAAGCTCGCCGCCCACCGGCCTGCAACCCTGGGGCAGGCCTCGCGCATTTCCGGGGTGACGCCCGCCGCGATCTCGCTGCTGCTCATCCACCTGAAGAAGCGCCGCTTCCCTGGTTTCGTGCGTGACCCCGCTGGCGCCACGGCCGCCAACACCGATGCCGACGCCGCCGCCTGAGCGCAGCGCCGCGGAACGGCAGGCCCTGCTGGACCGCTACCTGGACCTGCTGGCCCGCTGGAACAAGGTCTACAACCTCACCGCGGTGCGCGACCTGGCTCAGATGCGCACCCACCATCTGGCGGACAGCGAAAGCATCGTCGCACCCCTGGAACGCCACGCCGCAGGGCAACCGCTGAAGATCCTCGACGTGGGCAGCGGCGGCGGGCTGCCGGGCGTGGTGCTGGCCATCCACCACGCCGACTGGGATGTGACCTGTGTGGACACCGTGGCCAAGAAGGCCGGCTTCATCCGCCAGGTGGCCCTTGAACTGGGTCTGCAGAACCTTCGCGCCGAACACGCGCGGGTGGAGCAGCTGCCGTCAGCCCAGGCCGATGTCGTGACCTCGCGCGCTTTCGCCAGCCTGCCGGACTTCTGCGCATGGACGCATCACCATCTGGCGCCCACGGGCGTCTGGCTGGCGATGAAGGGCAAGCAGCCCGCCGACGAGATCGCGGCTCTGCCCTCCGGTGTGTCGGTGTTTCACGTGGAACATCTGCAGGTGCCTGGCCTCGACGCCGAGCGATGCGCCATCTGGCTGCGCTCAGACCCTCCCGACAAGGCCGTCATCGCGTCACAATCGACGTGACTTCGGGAGCCCCTTCATGCTCGGCATTGCCGACTACGGCGCCTTCTGCGCCGCCATCCTCGTCTTCCTGGCGCTGCCAGGCCCAGGCACGTTCGCACTGCTGACCTCCACCGCCAAGGGCGGCTTCCGTGCCGGCGCCGCAGCCACCGCCGGCCTGATCCTGGGCGACCAGATCCTGCTCTGGCTGGCCGTGGCCGGGGTCGCGGCCCTGCTGGCGGCCAACCCCGCGGTGTTCCATGCGGTGCAATACGCCGGCGCGGCCTACCTGGCCTGGATCGGCCTGAAGCTGCTTTTCGCAAGGCCCGGCAGCGCCAGCCCCATCCGCATCGAGCCCCGGCACTACCTGCGCCAGGCCCTGCTGATCACCGTGCTCAACCCCAAGGCCATCGTCTTCTACATGGCCTTCTTCCCGCTGTTCATCGACCCGGCCACGCACCGCGGCGGCGTCACCTTTGCCGCGATGGCGGCCACCATCGCCGTCATCACGGCCGCGTACTGCCTGTTGCTCTGCGCCTTCGCCAATGCGGTGAGCGCTCAAGTCAAGGCACACCAGCGCCTGGCCCAGGCCCTGCAGAAGCTGGCCGGCATCTTCCTCGTCGGCTTCGGCATCCGGCTGGGGACGTCCTGATGGCCGCCCGAATCTTCTGCATCGCCAACCAGAAAGGCGGGGTCGGCAAGACCACGACCACGGTCAACCTCGCCGCCGGGCTGGCGCAGATCGGCCGCAAGGTCCTGGTGGTCGACCTCGACCCGCAGGGCAACGCCACCATGGGCTCGGGCGTCGACAAGCGGGCGCTGGAAACCAGCGTCTACGACGTGCTGCTGGAATCGGCCACGCTGGCCGAAGCCATGCGGCCCAGCCCGCAGGGCGGCTACGACGTGCTCGGCGCCAACCGCGAACTCGCCGGCGCCGAGGTGGAGCTGGTGGAGCTGGAGCGCCGCGAACGCCGGCTGCGCGGCGCGCTGGCCGACGCACCCTACGACTTCGTGCTCGTCGACTGCCCGCCATCGCTGAGCCTGCTCACGCTCAACGGGCTGTGTGCCGCCCACGGCGTCATCGTGCCGATGCAGTGCGAATATTTCGCGCTGGAGGGCCTGTCGGACCTGGTCAACACCATCAAGCAGGTGCACGCCAACCTCAACCGTGATCTGGAGATCATCGGCCTGCTGCGGGTGATGTTCGACCCCCGCATCACGCTGCAGCAGCAGGTCAGCGAACAGCTCAAGGCGCACTTTGGCGACAAGGTGTTCGAGACCGTGATCCCGCGCAACGTGCGCCTGGCCGAGGCCCCGAGCTACGGGCTGCCGGGTGTGGTGTTCGACCCGGCGTCCAAGGGCGCCCAGGCCTTCGTCGATTTCGCGCGCGAGATGGCGGCCCGGCTGGGCCGCCCTGCGCCCCAGCCGGAGACGTCACCGCCATGACCGACGACCCGCTCCTGTCCCGCATCGAGGATGCCGGCCTGAACGCCAGCGCCCCGCCCGAGCAGCGCTGGCTGGACGGTTGGCTGCTGCGCTTCAACCCAGGCAAGGCCAAACGCGCGCGCTGCATCAACGCGGTGGCCGACGGGCGCCTGCCGCTGGACGAGCGCCTTTCGCTGGCCGAAGCCGCCTACGCCGAACATGGCCTGCCGTTGCACCTGCGCATCACGCCCTTCACCCGGCCCGCAGACCTGGACGACCTGCTGGCCGCCCGCGGTTGGCGCCGCTTCGACGACACCCGCGTGATGCTGCGGCGCGACCTGCCGCCACCCGACCCCTCGCGCCGCAACCTCAAGCCCCAGGCCGTGCCGCTGGACGAGTTCGCCGACCTGATCGGCGCGATGCGCGGCTCCCCGGCGGCCCAGCGCGACGCGCATGCCAGCCGCCTGCTGAGTTCGCCCGTGCCCTACCAGGCCTTTGCAGTGCGCGACGGCGAGGTCATCGTCGCCTGTGGCCAGTTCGCTCGCGAAGGGGACCTCGTCGGCCTGTACGACGTGTTCACCGCCATCCCGTCACGCGGCCAGGGCATCGGGCGCGAACTGTGCGCCTGGATGCTGGACCGCGCGGTGGAGCAGGGCGCGCGCCACGCCTACCTGCAGGTGGACGCCGACAACGCGGAAGCGCGTGCGCTGTACCACCGGCTGGGCTTTGCCGACGTCTACGCCTACCACTACCGCACCAACGCCCCGATCGAGGGGGACTGAGCCCGGCGCGCCGGCACTTGGCCAAGCAGCCTGCCGAGCACCCGACCGTGGACGGCTAGAGGCCCAGGCCTTCGTCGACCCCCAGGTGCACGTTCATGCACTGCACAGCAGCGCCGCTGGCGCCCTTGCCCAGGTTGTCCAGCCGGCAAGCCAGCAGCACCTGGGTGGCGTTGGCGAAGACGAAGACGTCCGCCCGGTTGGTGTCGTTGCAGGCGGTCACGTCGAAGAAGCCGCCGGCCAGCGTGTCCGGGTCGGCCAGCGGCATCACGCGCACGAAGCGCTCGCCCTCGTAGTGCGCCGCCAGCGCCGCGTGCAGCTGCTGCGGCGTGGTGCCCGGGGCCAGTTGCGACAGGTGCAACGGCACCGTCACCGCCAGGCCCTTGTAGAAGTTGGCCACCACGGGCGTGAACAGCGGGGCGTTGTCCAGCCCGGTGTGGGCCGCCATCTCCGGCAGGTGCTTGTGGGCCAGCGTCAGGCCATAGGGGCGCGGCGCGTCCAGCTTCGGGTCGCCACCCGCCTGGTACTGGGCGATCATGCTCTTGCCACCACCGGAGTAACCCGTAATGGAGTGTGCACTCACTGGCAGATTCTTCGGCACCAGGCGAGCATCCACCAGCGGACGCAGCAGCAGGATGAAGGCCGTCGCATGGCAGCCCGGGTTGGCGATGCGCTTGCTGTGACGCAAGGCGGCGCGCTGGCCATGGGCAAGTTCCGGCAGCCCGTAGGCCCAGCCCGCCTGCGTGCGGTGCGCCGTGCTGGCGTCGATCAGGCAGGTGCGTTCGCTGGTGACCAGGAAGGCCGCCTCGCGCGCGGCCACGTCGGGCAGGCAGAGGAAGGCCACGTCGGCCGCGTTCAGCAGCTTGGCCCGCTCGGCCGGGTCCTTGCGGCGCTCGGGGTCGATCTTCAGCAGTTCGATGTCAGGCCGGCCGGCCAGCACCTCGTGGATGCGCAGGCCGGTCGTGCCTTCCTGACCGTCGACGAACACCTTGTAAGCCATGGGCCTCACCCGCAGGGAAAATCAACGTCGAGGATACGTCATGCCACCGATCTACCTGCTGCCGGGCTGGCTCGATTCCGGCCCCGACCACTGGCAAAGCCGCTGGGAACGGCTGCATGGCGACCAGCGTGTCGTGCAGGACGACTGGCAATGGCCCCGGCGCGGCGACTGGATGGCGCGGTTGGACGAGACCCTGATCGACGCACCGGCCACCCCGGTGCTGTTGGCCGCCCACAGCCTGGGCTGCCTCCTGGTGGCCGCCTGGGCCGCGCACAGCCGCCACACGGCGCAGGTCGCCGGGGCGCTGCTGGTGGCGCCGCCCGACACCGGGCGGGAGGACATGCCGCCCCAGTTGCACGGCTGGCGGCCCATCGTGCGCACCCGCCTGCCGTTCCCCGCCATTGCCGTCATCAGCCGCGACGACCCGTATGGCGACGCCGACCGCATGCGCGACATCGCCCAAGGCTGGGGCGCCGAGATCGTCGACGCCGGCCCCCGCGGCCACCTGAACGACCAGTCCGGTCTCGGCGACTGGCCCGAGGGACGCGCACTGCTGGCCCGCCTGGCGCCCCCGCCTGACGACCCTCCTGACGCCGGCGCCCTCTGACACACAATCCCGCCATGGCAACCAAGAAACCCAAGGGCCTGGGGCTGGGCCTCGAGGCCCTGCTCGGCCCCAAGGTCAGCGACGCGCCGGTGCCCGCCGGTGCCCCGCAGACCCTGCCGCTGTCGGCCCTGCAGGCCGGCAAGTACCAGCCGCGCACGCGCATGGACGAAGGCGCGCTGTACGAGCTGGCCGAGAGCATCCGCGGCCAGGGCGTGATGCAGCCCATCCTGGTCCGCCCTGTGGACGGGGGCCGCTACGAGATCATCGCCGGCGAACGCCGCTTCCGCGCCGCCAGGCTGGCCGGGCTGAACGAGGTGCCGGTGCTGGTCAAGCCCGTGGCCGACGAGGCCGCGGCCGTGATGGCGCTGATCGAGAACATCCAGCGCGAGGACCTGAACCCGCTGGAAGAGGCCCAGGGCCTCAAGCGCCTGGTGGACGAGTTCGGCCTCACGCACGAGCAAGCGGCACAGGCCGTGGGCCGCAGCCGCAGCGCGGCGAGCAACCTGCTGCGCCTGCTGAACCTGGCCGAGCCGGTGCAGCAGATGCTGATGGCCGGCGACCTGGACATGGGCCACGCGCGCGCGCTGCTGGCGCTGGGCGGCGCCGGGCAGATCACCGCGGCCACCGAGATCTCGGCGAAGAAGCTCAGCGTCCGCGACGCCGAAAAGCTGGTGGCCCGCGTGGCCGCCGGCGGCCGTCAGAGCCCGCTGCTGCGCGTGAAGGCGGAGAAGCCGCGCGACATCGTACGGCTCGAATCGCAGCTGGCCGACCGCCTGACCGCGGCAGTGGAGATCCGCGTGCTCAAGCGCACCAAGCGCGGCGAACAGGGCGAGATCGCGATCCGCTTCGACTCGCTGGACGAGCTCAACGGACTGCTGGAGAAGCTGGGCCTGACTGGCGAATGACGGAGCTGGCGGCCAGGCGTGCACGCCTCGCCGTCACGCCGCCGCAGCCGGCTGCCGCTGGCGCAGCATCAACCAGCCCAACGCCCCCGCCACCAGTACCAGCGGCACCAGCGAGCCCAGGTTCAGCAGCTGCCAGCCCTGGGTGGTGACCAGCGCACCGCTGGCGAACGACGTGACCGCCATGGTGGCGAACACGCAGGTGTCCATTGCACCCTGGGCCCGGTTCTTCTCCTCCGGGC
This sequence comes from Rubrivivax albus, assembly GCF_004016515.1. GTDB lineage: Bacteria > Pseudomonadota > Gammaproteobacteria > Burkholderiales > Burkholderiaceae_C > Rubrivivax > Rubrivivax albus. The sequence continues at coordinate 886,655 of NZ_SACT01000002.1, read as the reverse complement.
GGTAGGTGGTGGTCAGCAGCGTGGTCGCGCCGGTGAACAGGAAGTTCCAGCCCACGCCCAGCAGCAGCAGCGCCACCAGGAACTGCATCAGGTCCACGCCCGACAGCGCGATGGCCACGCAGGCGAAATTCAGCAGCGCCCCCACCGCCATCACCGGCAGCACGCCGAAACGCTTGATCAGGTGGCCGGTGAAGAAGCCGGGCACGAACATGCCCAGCACGTGCCACTCCAGCACCAGCGCGGCGTCGCTGAACGGCAGGCCGCACTGCTGCATGGCCAGCGGCGTGGCCGCCATCAGCAGGTTCATCACGCCATAGGCCAGTGCGCCGGCCGCCACCGCCACCACGAAGGCCGGCTGGCGCGCGATCTCCGCCAGCGGGCGGCCGCGGTCGTCACCCGGCTGCGGGGCGCGGTGTTCCGGGAAGCGGATCAGCGACATCAGCAGCAGGCCCAGCAGCGCCACGCCGACCAGCGCCACGTAGGCCCCGGCAAAGGGCACGTCCAGCCAGTCCTTGGTGGCACTGGCCAGGTTGGGGCCGATGAAGGCGCCAGCCACGCCGCCGGCCATGACCAGCGAGATCGCCTTCTCCTTGTAGTCCGGCCGCGCCAGTTCCAGCCCGGCGAAGCGGTAAAGCTGGGCGTTGGCGTTGTAGAAGCCGGCCACCACCGTGGCGGCCACCACACCCCAGAAGCTGCCGCTCCAGACCGCGAACGCCCCACCCACGGCCGACAGCGCCGCCACCACGAGGCCGATCTGGAACGAGCGCTTGCGGCCCAGCCGCGCCTGCGTGCGCGCCACCCAGGGCGCGGACAAGGCGCCGCCCACCACGTAGCCCATCACCGGGAGCGTGGCCATCCAGCCCAGCGGCGCCAGCTGCAGCCCGACCAGCCCGTTGATGGCGATGAAGGTGACGTTGTTCGTGAGGAACAGCGCCTGGCACAGCGCCAGCAGGAAAAGGGGGCGGTTCATGCCGGCATCATCGCATGCGGCCAAGGGTATGCCGCGGCGGCGCAGCCTGCGGCGGCCAGGACGCTCAGTGCTGCAGAGCCGCCAGGAACTCGCGCGCCCACCAGTGCACGTCGCGCGCGCGCAGCCCGGCCATCAGCCGCTCGTGGCGCGCCCGGCGCTCCTCCAGCGGCATGCGCAGCGCCTGCTGGATCACCTCGGCCGTGCCGTCGGTGTCGTAGGGGTTCACGATCAGCGCGTCGGTCATCGCCTCGGCCGCGCCGGCGAAGCGCGACAGCACCAGCACGCCGGGGTTCACCGGGTCCTGCGCCGCCACGTACTCCTTGGCCACCAGGTTCATGCCGTCGCGCAGCGGCGTGACCAGCGCCACGCTACTGGCCGCGTACAGGCCGGGCAGGCGGCGCCGGGGCACGGCACGGCGCATGTAGCGCACCGGCATCCAGTCAAGCTCGCCGTAGTCGCCGTTGACGGCGCCGCACAGCGTTTCCATCTCGAGTCGCAGGTCGGCGTAGGCCTCCACGTCCTCGCGCGACGGCGCGGCCACCTGGATCAGCGTGGCCACACGCCGGTTCTCGGGGTAGTGCTCCAGCAGCCGCCGGAAGGCGCGGATGCGCTGCGGCATGCCCTTGGAGTAGTCCAGCCGGTCGACCCCCACGAGCAGCTGGCGCTGCGCATACTGCTCCTTCATCGTGCGGAAGGTCTCGCGCGCCTCGGGCTCCCGGCCCAGGGCCTGGAACTCGTCGACGTCGATACCGATGGGGAAGTCGCGCGCGCGCACGCTGCGCCCGTGCACGCGGAACTCGTGGTCGTCGCAGCGCTCGCCGCTGTCCTCGTGCACCACATAGGCGCTGAAGTGCTCGACGTCCAGCCGCGTCTGGAAGCCCACGAGGTCGTACATCATCAGGCTGCGCATCAGCCAGTGGTGCTGCGGGATGGCCGCCAGGATGGTGCGCGGCGGCAGCGGGATGTGCAGGAAGAAGCCCATGCGCTGCGTGCAGCCCATGGCGCGCAGTTCCGCGGCCAGCGGGATCAGGTGGTAGTCGTGCACCCAGATGACGTCGTCGGGCTTCAGCAGCGGCTGCAGCTTGTGCGCAAACAGGCGGTTCACGCGCCGGTAGCCGTCGATGTCGCCGGCGTCGAAGTCCGCCAGGTCGAGCCGGTAGTGGAACACCGGCCACAGCACGCCGTTGCTGTAGCCCAGGTAGTAGGCGTCGTGGTCGGCGCGGGCCAGGTCCACGGTGGCCAGCGTCACCGGGCCGGCACGCTGCGTGCGCAACTGGCCGCCGGAGCCCTCGTCGACGACCTTGCCGCTCCAGCCGAACCACAGCCCGCCGCTGGACTGCAGCGCGTCGGCCAATGCCACGGCCAGGCCGCCGGCGCCGGGCTTGCGCGGGTCGGCCACGCGGTTGGACACGACGACCAGGCGCCCCATCAGTGTTCCTCCTTCAGATCACGGTCTCCCAGGGTTCGGACAGGCGCACTGCGCCGTTGATCAGGCCCACCATCGAGTAGGTCTGCGGGAAGTTGCCCCACATCTCGCGCGTGGCCGGGTGCGTGTCCTCGCTCATCAGGCCCAGGTGGTTGCGCGAGGCCAGCATGGCCTCGTAGATGGCCAGCGCTTCGTCGCGCCGGCCGATGCGCGCCAGCGCGTCCAGGCGCCAGAAGCTGCAGATGTTGAAGGCGGTCTCGGGCAGGCCGAAGTCGTCGGCCGCCTCGTAGCGGCGCATGTAGGGTCCGTCGCACAGCGTGCGTTCCAGCGCGTCGACGGTGGCCACGAAGCGAGGATCGCGCGGGTCGATGATGCCCACCTCGGCCATCAGCAGCACGCTGGCGTCCAGGTGCTCGCCGCCCAGGCTCTCGACGAAGGCCTGGCGCTTGTCGCTCCAGGCCTCCGTCAGCAGGCGGTCGCGCATGCGCTGGGCATGGCCGGCCCAGTAGGTGGCACGGTCGGCCAGGCCCAGCCGCTGCGCGATCTTGGCCAGCCGGTCGCAGGCGGCCCAGCACATCAGCATCGACGAAGTGTGTACGCGCGCGCGGGTGCGCAGTTCCCACATGCCGGCGTCGGGCTGGTCGTGCACGCGCACCGCCTGTTCGCCCACGGCCTCGAGCTGGCGGAAGTCGGCCTCGCCGGCCGGGGCCAGCAGGCGACGGTCGTGGAAGGCCTGTGCGGCACCGAGCACGATGTTGCCGTAGACGTCGTGCTGGAAGTGTTCGTAGGCCTGGTTGCCGCGCCGCACCGGGCCGTGGCCGCGGTAGCCGGGCAGCTGCGGCACCAGTTCCTCGACCAGGCGGTCCTCCATGCCCACGCCATACAGCGGCTGCACGTGGTTGCCACCGGCGCGCGCCACGATGTTGCGCAGCCAGCGCAGGTACTCCTCCATCGTGCCCACTTCGCTGAGGCTGTTGAGCGCGCGCACGACGAAGAAGGCGTCGCGCAGCCAGCAGTAGCGGTAGTCCCAGTTGCGCTGCGTCCCCGGGGCCTCGGGGATGCTGGTGGTCAGCGCGGCGACGATGGCGCCGGTGTCCTCGTGCACGCACATCTTCAGCGTGATGGCGCTGCGGATCACCACGTCCTGCCACTGCAGCGGCAGCGCCAGGCGCCGCGTCCAGGTGCGCCAGTAGTCGATGGTGTCGCGCTCGTAGGCCGCGGCCAGGGCGTCGGGGCCGTGGTCGGGCGACTCGTCGGGGCCCAGCACCAGGCTCACCGTGTCGGTGAGCACGAAGGGCGACTCCTGCAGCACGTAGGCCAGCGGCACCGAGGTGGTGAGCCGCAGCACCTCGTCGGGGCCGACGTAGCGGATGTGGTGGCTGCCCTGCGTGAGCCGGGGCTCGACACGGCCCCAGTCGAAGCGCGGCCGCAGCCGGATGCGCACGCGCGGCGCGCCGGCCAGCACGCTGATGCGACGCACCAGCATCAGCGGCCGGTACATGCGACCGCGGGCGATGAAGCGGGGCGCGAAGTCCGTGATCTCGATGCCCTGGCCGTGCGCATCCCACAGGCGGGTGCGCAGCACCGCGGTGTTCTCCACGTAGGCCTGCTCGCTGCGCGCGAAGTCCTCGAGCTCGACCGCGAAGGCCCCGTCGCCCGGCTGACCGGCGCCCAGCAGGGCGTGGAACACCGGGTCGCCGTCCACCCGCGGCTGGCAGCTCCAGACGATGCCGCCTTCGCGGTCGACGAGGGCGCTGACGGCGCAGTTGCCGATGACGCCCAGCGACAGCGTGGGTGTGGTGGTGAGCGAGGAACACACGGGGTTCATGCGCGCGCCTCCACCGCCTGCGTCTCCAGCCAGCCGCGCACCGCCGCCGGATCGGGCAGGCGCCAGCGCGCGACGGTGTCGCCGTCGCCCACCTTCACGGCCACGCCGCCGAGCGCTTGGACGGCGGCGAAGCCGGCCTCGTCGGTGACATCGTCGCCGAAGAACCAGGGGGTGCGCCCGGCGAAGGGCGGCTCCGCCATGAAGGCCTGCAGCGCGCGGCCCTTGTCGGCCGCCGCGGGTTTCAGCTCCAGCACCATCTTGCCCTCCATCAAGGCCATGCCCGGCAGTGCGGCCTGTGCCGTCTGCATCGCGGCGCGGCAGGCCGCGGCCAGCGCGGGATCCCCCCGCCAGTGCAAGGCCAGCGCGGCGGTCTTGACCTCCAGCACCAGCGCCGGGTGCACCTGCACCAGCGCCTGCAGCGGCGGCAGCACCGACGCCAGCGCCGGGGGTGGCACGCGGTGCCAGGCACCCAGTGCATCGCGGCGCTCGGCGCCGTGCTGGCCGGCGGCCGGCAAATGCAGAGGTTGCAGGTGGCGATCGATGTCCGCCACCGGCCGGCCGCTGAGCACGGCCAGCGCACCGCACAGACGATGCTGCATCACCCCCAGCGCGCGCTGCACCACCGGCTGCACGCGGACGGCGTCGGGTCTCGGGGCAATGTCGGCCAGGGTGCCGTCGAAGTCGAAGAAAAGCGCAGCGTCGGCCGCGATCAGCGGCGGCAGGTCGGGCATGTGCTGACCTTAGCGCAATTCCCGATGCCCCTTCGGCAGCGGGCGGTCAGCGTGAAGGATCACCGCTGCGTTGACGGCTCAGGCGCCTTCGTGGCGCAGAGATTGCTAGCTTCCCGGACGGCAATAGCCATTCACTTTGATCGGACAGAACTGCGATGTGAACATGGTGCTTGTCTCCCTTTGACAGGGCGCCGCATGATGCAAGGTATGCACATGCGAGCCTGAGACGGAAAGCTCTGATGGCGCCCGGGCCAGTGAAGCCGGGACGTCACCAGAACTTCCCTGGCCCGGTGCCACGCCGCAAGGCGGGTGCCGGCCGCTGTCACCGCAGGAGATCGCATGGACGTCATCAGCAGCTTCGCCGCGCGCTACGAGCGCACCCGGGAAGAAGAGCTCTCGCTCGAGGACTACCTCGCCGAGTGCAAGCGCAACCCGCTGGCCTACGCCACCGCCGCCGAACGCATGCTGCAGGCCATCGGCGAGCCGACGACGATCGACACCCGAAACGACCCGCGGCTGTCGCGCATCTTCCAGAACAAGGTGATCAAGGTCTACCCGGCCTTCGCCGAGTTCTATGGCATGGAGGACGCCATCGAGCAGGTGGTCTCCTACTTCCGGCACGCCGCACAGGGCCTGGAGGAGAAGAAGCAGATCCTCTACCTGCTGGGCCCGGTGGGCGGCGGCAAGAGCAGCATCGCCGAACGGCTCAAGCAGCTGATGGAGCAGGTGCCGTTCTATGCGCTCAAGGGCAGCCCGGTGAACGAAAGCCCGCTCGGCCTGTTCGACCCGGTGGAGGACGGCCCCATCCTGGAGCAGGAGTACGGCATCCCCAGCCGCTACCTCAACCGCATCATGAGCCCCTGGGCCGTCAAGCGGCTGGAGGAGTTCGGCGGCGACATCCGCCAGTTCAAGGTCATCAAGCGCCACCCCAGCATCCTCAAGCAGGTGGGCATCAGCAAGACCGAGCCGGGCGACGAGAACAACCAGGACATTTCCAGCCTGGTGGGCAAGGTCGACATCCGCAAGCTCGAGAGCTACGCGCAGGACGACCCGGACGCCTACAGCTACAGCGGCGGCCTGTGCCTGAGCAACCAGGGCCTGCTGGAGTTCGTGGAGATGTTCAAGGCGCCGATCAAGGTGCTGCACCCGCTGCTCACCGCCACGCAGGAAGGCAACTTCAAGGGCACCGAGGGCTTCGGAGCGATGCCCTTCGACGGCGTGGTGCTGGCGCACAGCAACGAGAGCGAGTGGAAGGCCTTCCGCAACAACAAGAACAACGAGGCCTTCCTCGACCGCATCTACATCGTCAAGGTGCCGTACTGCCTGCGCGTGAGCGAAGAGGTGAAGATCTACGAGAAGCTGCTCAAGCACAGCAGCCTGGCCCAGGCCACCTGCGCGCCGGGCACGCTGAAGATGATGGCGCAGTTCGCCATCCTCACGCGGCTGAAGGAGCCGGAGAACAGCAGCCTGTTCTCCAAGATGCTGGTCTACGACGGCGAGAACCTCAAGGACACCGACCCGCGCGCCAAGAGCATCCAGGAGTACCGCGACTACGCCGGCGTCGACGAGGGCATGGCCGGCATCAGCACGCGCTTTGCCTACAAGATCATCTCCAAGGTCTTCAACTTCGACAGCACCGAGGTCGCCGCCAACCCGGTGCACCTGATGTACGTGCTGGAGCAGCAGATCGAGCGCGAGCAGTTTCCGGCCGAGGTGGAGCAGAAGTACGTGGGCTTCATCAAGGAGCAGCTGGCGCCGCGTTATGCCGAATTCATCGGCAAGGAGATCCAGACCGCCTACCTGGAGAGCTACAGCGAGTACGGCCAGAACATCTTCGACCGCTACGTCACCTACGCCGACTACTGGATCCAGGACCACGAGTACCGCGACACCGACACCGGCGAGGTCTTCGACCGTGCGGCGCTCAACGCCGAGCTGGAGAAGATCGAAAAGCCCGCCGGCATTGCCAACCCGAAGGACTTCCGCAACGAGATCGTCAACTTCGTGCTGCGCGCGCGGGCCAACAACCAGGGCAACAACCCGGTGTGGACCAGCTACGAGAAGCTGCGCACGGTGATCGAGAAGAAGATGTTCTCCAACACCGAGGAGCTGCTGCCGGTGATCAGCTTCAACGCCAAGGCCAGCGCCGACGAGGCCAAGAAGCACGACGACTTCGTCACCCGCATGGAGGCCAAGGGCTACACCTCCAAGCAGGTGCGGCTGCTGTGCGAGTGGTACCTGCGCGTGCGCAAGTCGTCCTGACCACGGAGATTCGATGGCCCTGCAAAGCATCATCGACCGGCGGCTGGCGGGCAAGAACAAGTCCATCGGCAACCGCGAGCGTTTCCTGCGCCGCTACAAGGACCAGGTCAAGGAAGCCGTCAAGCGCGCCATCGACGGTCGCGGCATCCGCGACATCGAACGCGGCGAGGAGATCCACATCCCCAAGCGGGACCTCTCCGAGCCGGTGTTCGGCCACGGCCAGGGCGGCGTGCGCGAGGTGGTGCACCCGGGCAACCGCGACTTCATCAAGGGCGACCGCATCAAGCGCCCGGAAGGCGGCGGTGGCGGCGGCTCGGGTAAGGGCCAGGCCAGCGACTCCGGCGAAGGCGAGGACGACTTCGCCTTCGCGCTGAGCAAGGAAGAGTTCATGCAGGTCTTCTTCGAGGACCTGGCCCTGCCGCACCTGGTGCGCACCCAGCTGGCCGAGGTGCCGGAATGGAAGCACCAGCGCGCCGGCTTCAGCAGCGACGGCACGCCCAACAACCTGCACGTGGTGCGCAGCCTGCGCGGCGCCATCGGGCGGCGCATCGCCATCGGCGCCGGCTCGCGGCGCGAGCTGCGCGAGATGGAGGAGCGGCTCGAGGCGCTGGGGCCGGACCACCCCGAGGCGCCGGCGCTGCGAGAGGAGATCGCCGCGCTGAAGCGGCGGCTGGAGCGCATCCCCTACCTGGACCCGATCGACCTGCGCTTCCGCAACCGCGTGCGCGTGCCGGTGCCCACCAGCAAGGCGGTGATGTTCTGCCTGATGGACGTCTCCGGCTCGATGGACGAGCAGCGCAAGGAGCTCAGCAAGCGCTTCTTCATCCTGCTGTACCTGTTCCTGACGCGCCACTACGAGAAGATCGAACTCGTCTTCATCCGCCACCACACGCAGGCGCAGGAGGTGGACGAGGAGAACTTCTTCCACGCCCGCGAGACCGGCGGCACCGTGGTCAGCAGCGCGCTGGTGCTGATGGAGGAGATCATCCGCGCGCGCTACGACCCGGCGCAGTGGAACATCTACGGCGCACAGGCCAGCGACGGCGACAACTGGCACCACGACAGCGGCCGCTGCCGCGAGATCCTGGCCGAGAAGATCCTGCCGCTGGTGCGCTACTACGCCTACGTGCAGGTGGCCGAGGAGGAGCAGAACCTCTGGGAGGAATACACCCAGCTGCTCGAAGGCCAGAAGCACTTCGCGATGCGCAAGGCCGTCAGCGCCGACCAGATCTACCCGGTGTTCCGCGACCTGTTCAGGAAGGAAGGGGCCAAGGCAGCATGAGCCGAGACTTTCCCAGCAAGCCGCTTCCCGGCCCCAGCGACTGGTCCTTCGACCTGATCGAGGACTACCACGCGGTGATCCGCGCCACCGCGGAATCGTTCCGGCTGGACACCTACCCCAACCAGCTGGAGATCATCACCGCGGAGCAGATGATGGACGCCTACGCCAGCGTGGGCATGCCGGTGAACTACCGCCACTGGAGCTACGGCAAGGAGTTCATCGCCACCGAGAAGAACTACAAGCGCGGCCACATGGGCCTGGCCTACGAGATCGTCATCAACAGCAATCCCTGCATCAGCTACCTGATGGAGGAGAACACGATGGCGATGCAGGCGCTCGTCATCGCCCACGCCGCCTACGGCCACAACAGCTTCTTCAAGGGCAACTACCTGTTCCGCATGTGGACCGACGCGTCGGCCATCATCGACTACCTGGTCTACGCCAAGGACTACGTGGCCAAGTGCGAGGAGAAGCACGGCCTGGACGCGGTGGAGGCCTTCCTGGACAGCTGCCACGCGCTGGCCAACCACGGCGTGGACCGCTACCGCCGCCCCACGCGCAAGACCCTGGCGCAGGAACTGGCCGAGCAGCGCGACCGCGAGGCCTACGCGCAGCAGCAGGTCAACGACCTCTGGCGCACGCTGCCGCGGCGCGCGGATGCCGACAGCAGCGCCCCGGAGCTCAAGCGCTTCCCGGAGGAACCGCAGGAGAACCTGCTGTACTTCATCGAGAAGAACGCGCCGCTGCTGGAACCCTGGCAGCGAGAGATCGTGCGCATCGTGCGCAAGGTGTCGCAGTACTTCTACCCGCAGCGCCAGACGCAGGTGATGAACGAGGGCTGGGCCACCTTCTGGCACCACCGGCTGCTCAACACCATGTACGACGACGGCTGGCTGAGCGACGGCGTGATGATCGAGTGGCTCAAGAGCCACACCAACGTCATCTACCAGCCGCCGGTCGGCCACAAGGCCTACAGCGGCATCAACCCCTACGCGCTGGGCTTTGCGATGTACACCGACATCGAGCGCATCTGCCGGAAGCCCACCGACGAGGACCGCGCCTGGTTCCCCGACATCGCCGGCAGCGACTGGCTGACGACGCTGGACCACGCGATGCGCAATTTCAAGGACGAGAGCTTCATCGGCCAGTACCTGAGCCCGAAGCTGATGCGCGAGTTGCGTCTGTTCGCCATCGTCGACGACGAGCGCCAGAGCGAACTGGAAGTCTCCGCCATCCACGACGACGCCGGCTACCGCGCCGTGCGCGAGAGCCTGAGCCGACAGTACGACCTCGGCTCGCGCGAGCCCAACATCCAGGTCTGGAACGTCAACCTGCGCGGCGACCGCAGCCTCACGCTGCGCCACTTCCAGCACCGCGACCGGCCGCTGCACGACACGGCGCAGGAGGTGCTCAAGCACGTCGCCCGGCTCTGGGGCTTCGGCGTGCAGCTGGAAAGCGTCAATGGCGCCGGCGACGTGTCCCAGCGCTGGAGCGTGCCGGCGCCGGCGGCCTGAGCCACCGGCGCCGCGAAGACATCAGTCCGTGTAGTCGTCCCAGAGGAGATCGTCCAGCACCAGCGCCGGCTGTGCTGCGCCGGCAGGCCAGTACTCGAGGTCGAAGCTCAGCGCGCTGCGCGGGAGCAGGCGCACCTCGTCACCTCCGGCATCGCGCAGGCGCAGTTCACCACTGGACGGCGAGGCATCCACCGCGTAGCCCAGGCGCGTGACCGTGGCGATGGCGTAGGTCTGGCCGCCCAGGCCGAAGCCGCCGCCGAGCTCGAAGCTGCCGGTGGCCACGTTGGCCAGGCCGTCGACATCGAAGTCGTACACGGCCGCGCCCGTGGGCTCGCTCACCTGGGTGCCGAGGTAGCTGATGCGCAGACGCGCGCTGGCCGCCGTCTCCTGCCGCGCCCACAGGCGGAACGCGCCGTTGAGCGTGCCGTAGCCTGCCAGCGTGAAGTCCTGGAAGCTGGCCGACACGTCCAGCGCCGTCGGTTCGCCGTCGCTGGCCAGCGTCGCGGCGTTGACCGTCATCGTGAACCCGCCGTTGATCGCCGGCAGTGCGGGGTCCTCTACGCAGGCCGTGGCAAGGAAGGCGATGACGTCGCCGGCACTGATGGCCTGATCGCCGTCGGCATCGTCGAAGCTGACCTGCAGCGTGCCCGAGACCGTGCAGGGCAGGACCTCGGTCTGCACCGCCAGCGCCTGGCGGCGACTGCCGGCGACAGTCTGGCCCGCCTGCAGATGTCCCAGCCAATGCATCAGCGTTGCGCCCACCAGCGTGGGCGTTGCGGCCGCCATCGCCGGACGGCCTGCAGCCGCGCTGGGGCTTGCGGTGGTGCCACCGGTCGGGTCCAGCAGGTCACCGCTGGCACCGGTGAGCACCGCCCGCGCCAGCGGGCCGGCAAAGCTGGCCGCGTTGCCGGCGTTGATGTCGGCGCCGGCCGTGGCCACGCCGCTGCGCACACCGTTCGGGATGTCCACGGTGGGTGCCGTGCCGCCGCCACCACCGCAGGCGGTCAGCGCCGCTGCCGCGACGATCAGGGTCGGAAATCGGGACAGGTTCATGCGTCGACTCCCCACGGGCGGCTTGGTGCGCCCAATTCATCACGGGGCCACCGGGCCGCGACGCATCCCTCGGCGCCCCGCTGACTATCATGCCCTGTTCCCATCCGCGCAGCCCGGGCCCGGGCGCTCCATCCATGAAGATCCTCGTCACCGGCGCCGCCGGCTTCATCGGCATGACCACGTCGCTGCGCCTGCTGGCGCGTGGCGACGAGGTGGTCGGCCTGGACAACCTGAACGACTACTACGAGGTGCAGCTGAAGCTGGACCGCCTGGCGCGGCTGCAGGCGCACGCCAACTTTCGCTTCGTGAAGCTGGACGTGGCCGACCGCGAGGGCATGGCCGCGCTGTTCGCCGCCGAGAAGTTCGACCGCGTGATCCACCTGGCCGCGCAGGCCGGCGTGCGCTATTCGCTGCAGAACCCGCACGCCTACGTGGACAGCAACCTCGTGGGCTTCACCAACATCCTCGAAGGCTGCCGCCACACCCAGGTGCAGCACCTGACCTACGCGTCGAGCTCCAGCGTCTACGGTGGCAACACGCGCATGCCGTTCTCGGTGCACGACAGCGTGGACCACCCGGTGAGCCTGTACGCCGCCACCAAGAAGGCCAACGAGTTGATGGCGCACACCTACAGCCACCTGTTCGGCCTGCCCACCACCGGCCTGCGCTTCTTCACCGTCTACGGCCCCTGGGGCCGGCCGGACATGGCGCTGTTCCTGTTCACCAAGGCCATCCTGGAAGGCCGGCCAATCGACGTGTTCAACCACGGCAACATGCAGCGCGACTTCACCTACATCGACGACATCGTCGAAGGCGTGATCCGCGTCAGCGACCGCCCGGCCACGCCGAACCCCGACTACACGGCGGACACGCCCGACCCCGGCACCAGCAACGCCCCGTACCGCGTCTTCAACATCGGCAACCACAACCCGGTGCCGCTGATGGACTACATCGGCGCCATCGAGACCGCCCTGGGCACCACGGCGCAGAAGAACATGCTGCCGATGCAGCCGGGCGACGTGCCGGCGACCTATGCCGACGTCGAGGCGCTGACCGACTGGACCGGGTTTGCGCCGAAGACCACGATCCAGGAAGGCGTGGCCCGGTTCATCGCCTGGTATCGCGACTACTACAAGGTCTGAGTTCAGACTGAGAACGCCCCTGCGGCCGCCCCCTCACATGAGGCGGCCGCCCAGCATGCTTGCTGAGCCCGAAAACGGTGCAGGCACGCCCGGGCGCCGTGGTCAACGACGACGGCGCAGCGAGGCTCCCACGAGCGCCAACCCCACCAGCGCGAGAGTCCCGGGCTCGGGAATCTGGCGAATGCTCAGATTGTCGATGCCGGCAGCGGCGCTGGCATCTCCGTTGAACTCCTCGAGCTCAAAGCTCAGGTAGACATCACTGGCGGCCGCCAGTGTGAAGCTACCGAGCCAGCTAAAGCCCACCTCACGAAACGCAGCGCTATTGGGAGCGATGTCGCTGGCCTGAAGCACGGTCGCCAACGCGCTGGCAGCTCCCGGCGCGGTCTCGAAGAGAACGCTGAAGTCATCCGGGTTCGGCGCAGGACTCCGCGAGTCTGCGACGTAGTCGAAACTGACCGCAAACGTGTAGGTACCCGCATCGAGGTTGCCCAGACCAAACGAAGCCCGGGACAACGCGCCGTTCGTCTGCCCGTTCGGCTCTCCCGCCATGTTGCCGGAATCGTCTCCGATCACCAAGAAGCGCGATCCAAAGAAGCCGTCGAAGCCGTCGTTGACGGACGTGTTGATCGTGTTGTTGGCCTGACGCAGGTTCACCGAAGCGGCCGACGCGTCACCTGCAAAGGTGACCGACGCGCCACAGGCCGCGACATTGGCGCAGGTTTCGAAGTCCTGAGTGATGACGATCGGCGCGGCGTTGACGCCCAAGGCAGCGAGGCAAAGCAGGCCGGACGCAGCAAACGAGGGGCTCTTCATGGTGTCAAATCCTGCCGACAAATGCGAAACGGCGGGCAAGTCAGCAAGAAGCGCGCCTGCCTAGGGAGCGTGACCGCAGCGCCAGAAAAGTCTTCTGATTCAACACCTTGGAGAGGGCCCTCGGCGCCCCTCTCCAACGGAGTGCCGCATGGGGCAACAAGATGTAAAGCCAGCCGACAGCGCCACCGATCGCGTCAGCGTTGTGCCACCAGCGCCCGCACCCAGCGCCCCGGGATCGCATAGCTGATCCCGCTGGGCGACGACAGCGCCGCCTCGCGGCTGCCGCGCACCAGCACCATGTTCACCACCGCCACCACCTGACCGGTGGCGGCGTCGAGCACCGGGCCGCCGCTGTTGCCCGGGTAGGCCGTGGCGTCCAGCTGCGCGATGTCGAAGCTGCCCCGGCGCAGCGTGGCCAGGGCCTGGTCGCGCAGCTGGCGCGCGTTGGCCGCCGGCAGCGCGATGGGCGCGATCGACGACACCATGCCGCGGTGCGTCACCGGCTGGAAGCCCAGGATGCCACCGATGGGGAAGCCCATCAGCAGCACCGCCAGGCCTTCGCGCAGCACCGCGTCGTCGGCCAGCACCAGCGGCGGCAGGGGGTCGCCGTCCTGCAGGCGCAGCAGCACCAGGTCGTGCTCGCGGTCGCGGCTGACCACCTCAACCCGGCGCCAGGCGCTGGCGCCGTCGGGCAGGGGTTGCTGCACCACCCACTGCGCCAGCGCGTCTTCGGCGTCACCCACCACGTGCTGGTTGGTCACCAGGTGACGCCCGTCGCCCACGGCGAAGGCCGTGCCGCGAAAGCCGAAACGCGGGCTAGCCAGGGGGTCGAAGCGGCCGATGGGCAGCACCGATGCGCGTGTCGCGGCAATCACGCCCGGCACGTCGGCCAGCGCCTGCCGCGCCATGCCCAGCGCGGCCGCCGCCAGCAACAGGGAACGGCGCTGCATCCGGCCGTGCCGTCAGAGCACGAAGATCTTGCCCGGGTTCATGATGTTCTTCGGGTCCAGCGCACGCTTGATCTCGCGCATCAGCGCGATGCTGCCGGCGCCGGCCTCGTCCACCAGGAAGCCCATCTTGTGCAGGCCGATGCCGTGCTCGCCTGTGCAGGTGCCTTCCATCGCGATCGCGCGCTGCACCATCTCCATCGACAGCCGCTCGGCGGTGGCACGCTCGTCGGCATCGCCGTCCTTGACGAGGTAGGCCAGGTGGAAGTTGCCGTCGCCCACGTGGCCGACGATGTAGTACGGCAGCCCGCTGGCATCCGCATCGGCCACCGAGGCCTCGATGATCTCGGCCAGCCGGGAGATCGGCACGCAGGTGTCGGTGGTCACGGTGCGGCAGCCGGGGTTCATCGCCATGCCGGCGAAGTAGGCCTTGTGCCGCGCCGTCCACAGCCGGGTGCGTTCTTCCGGCGTGCTGGCCCACTCGAAGTCGGCGCCGCCGAACTCTGCGGTGATAGCCTGCACCGTCTCGGCCTGTTCCTTCACGCCGGCGTCGCTGCCGTGGAACTCCATCAGCAGCATCGGCCGTTCCTTCAGGCCCAGCTTGCTCTGCGCGTTGACCGCACGCACGGCGTTGGCGTCCAGCAGTTCGCAGCGCGCGATCGGCACGCCCATCTGGATGATCTGGATGGTGGCGTTGACCGCCGCGGCGATGTCCGTGAACTGGCAGATCGCCGCACTCACCGCCTCGGGCAGCGGGTAGAGCTTGAGCGTGACCTCGGTCATCACGCCCAGCGTGCCCTCGCTGCCGACGAACAGCCGCGTCAGGTCGTAGCCGGCGCTGCTCTTCCTGGCGCGCGTGCCCGTGTGGATGATCTCGCCACTGGCGGTGACCACCGTCAGCCCCAGCACGTTCTCGCGCATGGTGCCGTAGCGCACGGCGTTCGTGCCGCTGGCGCGGGTGGCGGCCATGCCGCCCAGGCTGGCGTTGGCGCCGGGGTCGATGGGGAAGAACAGGCCCTGGTCCCGGACCTCGCGGTTGAGCTGCTCTCGCGTGACGCCGGCCTCCACCGTCACCGTCAGATCCTCCGGGTTGACGCGCACGATGCGCGTCATGCGCGACAGGTCCACGCTGACGCCGCCCTGCACCGCCAGCAGGTGACCTTCCAGCGAGGAGCCGACCCCGAACGGGATCACCGGCACACCGTGCGCCGCCGCCTGCGTCACCACGAAGGCCACCTCGTCGGTGCTCTCGCAGAACACCACCGCATCGGGCGGCGTGACCGGGAACGGGCTCTCGTCGCGGCCATGCTGCTCGCGCACCGCGGCCACCGTGGAGCAGCGGTCGCCGAAGCGCTCGCGCAGCGCCGCCAGCATCACGTCGGGCACGGGCCGGCGGTCGTAGGCGGGCAGGACCTCGTTGGGCAGCGGGGCATTCATCGGCGTCTCCAGAAGGGCACGTGCATTCTAGGGACACCCCCCGCCGCTGGCATGATCACCCCCATGGCCAACCGACTCACGCAGATCGCCACCCGCACCGGCGACGACGGCACCACCGGGCTCGGCGACGGCACGCGCACGCGCAAGGACGCGCTGCGCGTGGCCGCAATGGGCGACGTCGACGAACTCAACTCCAGCCTCGGCGTGCTGCTGTGCGAAGCGCTGCCCGACGACGTGCGCCAGCTCCTGGTGGAGGTGCAGCACGAGCTGTTCAACCTGGGTGGCGAACTGTCCATCCCCGGCTTCGTGCTGTTGAAGGACGACGCGGTGGCCGCGCTCGACGCGGCGCTGGAACGCCATAACGCCACGCTGCCGCGGCTGCAGGAGTTCATCCTGCCGGCCGGCAGCCGTGCCGCCGCGCTGGCGCACGTGAGCCGCACCATCGCCCGCCGCGCGGAACGCGCCGTGGTGGCGCTGGCCGCCGCCGAGCCGGTGAACGCCGCGCCGCGCCAGTACCTGAACCGCTTGTCGGACCTGCTGTTCGTGCTCGCCCGCGTGCTCAACCGCATGGACGGCGGCGACGACGTTTACTGGCGCAGCGAGAAGCTGCGCCGCGGCGAGGCCGGTTGATTCGACGGCTGAATCAGCCGCCGAAGTTGCGCGCCATCACCGGGGCCACGGCCGGCAGCGCGGCCGCCGCATCGGCCGCGGCCAGCAACTTCGGCGCATGGGCGGCAAACCAGTCGCGCCGCGGCCGCCACTTCGTCATCACCGCCAGGTAGACATCCAGCGCCGAGAAGCGCTGACCCAGGAACCAGGGCCCGACGGCCGCCGCCTCCACATGGCCCCACAGGCGCTGCGCGTAGGCGTCCACCTCGGCGCGGAAGGCCTTCTGCACGGCCACGTCGGCCTTGACGAAGCGCGCCGGATCGTCGGCGTAGGTGAAGGTCGGGTAGACATTGGCCACCAGGAACACCAGCCAGCGCAGGAAGGCCGCGCGTTCGGCGGCCGGCGGGCCCGGCACCAGGTCGTCGCGGCCCGTCAGGTCGGCCAGGTGCAGCGTGATGGCCGCGCTCTCCGTCATCACCGTGCCGTCGGGCAGCACCAGGACCGGCACCTGGGCCAGGGGGTTCAAAGGGCGCAGGCGCTCGCGCGCCTCGGCAGCATCGAACAGGTCGCCGGTGGCCTCGAAGCGGAAGGGCAGGCCGTAGAACGCCAGCTGAGCCTCGACGATGGCCGAACCCCAGCCGGCCTGCCCGTGCAGGACGAGGCCGCCAGGCTCAGCCATGCCAGACCACGGGCTTGCGCATGCCCACCCAGCGGTCGTAGTTCTTCGCGAACATGTCCTCGATGCGGTTGCGCTTGACCTTGAACGTTGGCGTGATGAGGTCGTTGTCCACCGTCCAGGCCTCGGAGGTGATGACCAGGCAGTCGAGCTGCTCGTGCGGGTCGAGCGTCTCGTTGATGTGCTTGAGGTGTTCGGCCAGCGACGCTTCCAGTTCGGCCTTGCCGCCGTTCTTCACCACCGCCGTGGCCTCGGCGTTGATCATCAGCAGTGCCAGCGGCTGGCCCAGGTTGGCACCCGTCACGCAGCAGGCCTCCACCGCGTTGTGCATGACCAGCTTGTCCTCGATGGGCGCCGGGGCCACGTACTTGCCCTTGCTGGTCTTGAACAGGTCCTTCACGCGGCCGGTGATCTTCAGCCGGCCCTGGGCATCGGTGCTGCCCTTGTCGCCGGTCTTGAGCCAGCCGTCGTCGGTGAACATCTCCGCGCTCAGCTCCGGCTGCTTGTAGTAGCCCAGCATGTTCCACGGCGCCTTGACCTGGATCTCGCCGTTGTCTGGCGCGATGCGGCACTGCACCGGCGCGTAGGGCCGGCCCACGGTGCCGAAGCTGTCGGGGTCGCCGGTGGTGATGTGGCTGGCGCCGATGTTCTCGGTCATGCCGTAGCCCTCGGCGATGTTCAGGCCCAGCTTGCTGTACCAGGCCAGCAGTTCGGCCGGCATCGGCGCCGCGCCGCCGGCGGCGAAGATGCACTGGTCCAGGCCCAGCGTGGAGAGGATCTTCTTCTTCACGATGCCCGACAGGATGGGGATCTTGAGGAAGGTGTCCAGCTTCTTCTGCGGCATCTTGTGGTTGACCGCCTGCTGGAACTTCACCCACAGCCGCGGCACCGAGAAGAACACCGTCGGCCGCGCGCGCTGCATGTCGGTGGTGAAGGTGTCCAGGCTTTCCGCGAAGTACACGTGCATGCCGGTCTGAAGCTGGCCGTGCTCCACCAGCGCGCGCTCGACCACGTGCGACAGCGGCAGGTACGACAGCATGCGCGATCCCTCGTTCTGCGGGATGCGCTCCAGGCCGGCGGCCACCGCGGCCATGAAGTTGGCGAAGGTGTGCATCACGCCCTTGGGCGCGCCGGTGGTGCCCGAGGTGTACATGATGGTCGACAGGTCGTCGGCCGGGCGCACCGGCTCGCCGGCCAGGGGCGCGGTCTTGGCGACGATGTCGTCCCAGCCCGGGTAGCTCTTCTTCGCGTCGGCCTCGGCCAGCGGGTGGTGGATGCAGGGCAGCCCCTCGGGGATGCCCGGCTTCATGCCCAGCCAGCCGTCGAGCTTGCCGACGAACAGCAGCTTGGCCTCGCTGTGCTCGAGGATCTGGCGGATCGTGCCGGCAGCCAGCGTCGGGTACAGCGGCACCGAGATCGCGCCGGCCATCCAGATGGCGTAGTCGGTCATCATCCAGTGCGCCGTGTTCTTCGACAGCATGGCCACCTTGTCGCCGGCGCCGATGCCCTGCGCCTGCAGGTGGGCGGCCATGCGGCGGGCCTGGTCGACCACCTGCTTCCAGGTGTAGTCCACGGTCTGGCCGCCGCCCACCGGCTGCGTGAAGGCCACGCGGTTGGGTGCGGTGCGCTCCCAGTGGTACAGGCGCTGCAGCGGCAGCTGGTCGGGGGAAACGGTTGCGGACATGGTGGCGGTGTCAGGTGGGAACAAACCACCTAGCGTAGCCGAGCGCCCTGCCCCAGTGCCAGAGGGGTCGCACGCCCCCCTTTCGGGGGAAACCCGGGTCAGCGGCCGTGCGCCGCCGCCTCGTCCAGCTGTTCCTTGATCTGGCGCACGCCGCGCAGCAGCAGCGTCGCGTCCAGGTCGGCCTGTGGGGCCAGGGTGGCCACCGCGTCGTCCAGCGTCTCCGGGGCCGTCAACATCGCCTGCACCACGGCCGACAGGGCCAGCAGCGTGCGCCGGCCGTTGGCCACGGCAGGCGGCAGATGGTGGTCGGCCTGCACCGCCACATGGTGGCGCACGCTGGCCACGGCCGAGGCGGCCAGCCCCCAGCTTTCGCACAGAGCCGCGCCCAGGGCGTCGTGGCTGACGCCGAACCCGGCGTGTTCCAGCTGCGCCAGCTCGACGTCGCCCCCGGCGGCCCGCAGCATGGCGCGGTAGTGGTCGGGCGCGTGGCGGAACAGCACGGCCTTGCCGCATTCCTCGAACAGGCCGGCAGAGTGCGCCGCCCAGGCGTCGAGTGACATCTTCTGTGCCAGCCGGCCCATCAGCAGGCCGCGCAGGCCGGCGCGCTGCCACAGCGGCTCCAGTTCGGGCGCAGGGGGAAAGGCCGCACGCAGGCCCATCTCGAAGGTGATGGCCGCCACCTCGCGCATGCCCAGGTAGGTGATGGCCTGCATCACGCTCTGCACCCGGCCCTTGAGGCCGTAGAGCGACGAGTTCACCGCCTTCATCACCGCGGCGGCCAGCGCCATGTCGGCCTCGATCAGCTCGGCCGCGGCGGTGAGGTTGATGTCCTCTTCCGCCAGCAGCAGCGAGAGTTTCACCAGCGCCTCGGGCTGGGCGGGGATGTCGATGTCGAGGCTGCGCAGTTCGGGGTTCACGGACATGATGCAGCGATCCTAGGCCGGCCGCCGCCGACGGATCGCACCATCAGCACGCGCTTTGCCGGCCAGACCCGACGATCCCCACCCCACAACGACGAAGGGCGCCTCGCAAGGCGCCCCTCGTGCATCTTCTGGTGATGAATGCCGGCTTCGGCCGGGCGTGTGGTGTGTCTCCTCAGGCCCCCGTCCAACCGGGCCCCGGGGGGCGCACAGTTGCGAGTGGGCGGACTGTAGGCGCGTCGCGGCGCGCACCGCATCGGGGATTTCCCGCCGGCAGGTGCACCCGAGGCAGTCCATCAAGTGGCCGACCCGGACCGGATCAGCGCTGCCGCCCGCTCGGCGATCATCAGCGTCGGCGCGTTCGTGTTGCCGCTGGTGATGGTGGGCATCACGCTGGCGTCGGCCACACGCAGCCCGGCCAGGCCGCGCACGCGCAGCTGCGGGTCCACCACCGCCAGTGGGTCGTCGGCCCGGCCCATGCGGCAGGTGCCCACGGGGTGGAAGATGGTGGTGCCGATGTCGCCGGCCAGGCGCGCGAGTTCTTCGTCGCTCTGGAACTGCTCGCCGGGCTTGACCTCGCGCGGCCGGTACGGCGCCAGCGCGGGCATGTCGGCGATGCGCCGGGTCAGGCGCAGGCTGTCGGCCGCCACCTGCCGGTCCTCGGGCGTGGAGAGGTAGTTGGCCTGGATGGCCGGCGCCTCGTCCGGCCGCGGGCTGCGGATCCGCACGTGGCCGCGCGCCGTCGGGTTCAGGTTGCAGACGCTGGCGGTGAAGGCGTCGAAGCCATGCAGCGGCTCGCCGAAGGCGTCCAGCGACAGCGGCTGCACGTGGTACTCGACGTTCGGCCAGCGCTGGTCGGGCGACGAACGCGTGAAGCAGCCCAGCTGCGACGGCGCCATGCTCATCGGACCACTGCGTGTGAGCGCATACTCCGTCGCGATCCGCAGCTTGCCGAGCCAGGAGTTGGCCAGCGTGTTGAGCGTGCGCACGCCCTCGACGGCGAACACGGCGCGGATCTGCAGGTGGTCCTGCAGGTTCTCGCCCACGCCGGGCAGGTCGTGCACCACCGGCAGGCCCTGGGCCTGCAGCCAGGCCCCGGCCCCGATGCCCGAGCGCTGCAGCAGGGCCGGCGTGTTGACCGCGCCGGCCGTCAGCACCAGCTCGCGCCGGGCGCGCAGCGTGCGCTGCTGCCCGCCCTCGATCACGCTCAAGGCGGTGGCGCGGCCCTGCTCGACGAGCACACGGTCGGCCAGCACGCCGGTGCGCACGACCAGGTTCGCCCGCCCGGCCGCCGGGCGCAGGAAGCCCTTGGACGCGTTCCAGCGCACGCCGCGCCGCTGGTTGACCTCGAAGTAGCCCACGCCCTCGTTGTCGCCGCGGTTGAAGTCATCGCTGGCCGGGATGCCCGATTCGCGTGCCGCGGCGGCAAAGGCGTCCAGGATGTCCCAGCGCAGCCGCTGGCGTTCGACCCGCCACTCGCCGCCGGCGCCGTGCAGGTCGTCGGCGCCTCGCCAATGGTCCTCGTGCTGGCGGAACAGTGGCAGCACCGCGTCCCAGGCCCAGGCCGCATCGCCCGTGACGGCCGCCCAGTGGTCGTAGTCGCGCGCCTGACCGCGCATGTAGATCATGCCGTTGATGCTGGAACAGCCGCCCAGCACCTTGCCACGCGGGTAGCGCAGCGTGCGCCCGTTGAGGCCGGGGTCGGGCTCGGTCTGGTAGAGCCAGTCGGTGCGCGGGTTGCCGATGCAATAGAGGTAGCCCACCGGGATGTGGATCCAGTGGTAGTCGTCGCGCCCACCGGCTTCCAGCAGCAGCACGCGGCAGGCCGGGTCAGCCGACAGCCGGTTGGCCAGCAGGCAGCCGGCGGTGCCGGCGCCGACGATGATGAAGTCGAAGGTCTCGCTCGCGTCGCTCATCGCTCAGCCGTTCTCCTTCCAGCCGGCGGCCAGCCGGCGCACGATGTCGGCGGCCGGCGCGCGGCGCGCCAGTGTCAGCGCCTGACCGGCCCACAGCGACAGCGCTCCGGCGTCGCCGGCCTGGCCGGCGGCCTGGCGCAATGGCCGTGTCATGGCATTGGGAATCGGAAAGTCGGGCAGCTCGCCGCGCGCGACCATCGCATCGGTGGCCTGGGTGAACCGGTTGGCCAGACCGCGAGCCCAGCGGCCGGAGAAGGCGGCGGTCAGCACCGTCTCGTGGCCTTGGCCGGCTTCCAGCGCCGCCCGATAGGCCGGCGAGATCGGGCACTCGTCGGCCAGCAGGAAGGCCGTGCCGGCGGCCGCAGCGCTGGCGCCCAGTGCCTGCGCCGCGGCCACGCCGCGCGCGTCGGCGATGCCGCCGGCCGCCACCACCGGCACCGTCACGGCGTCCACCACCTGCGGCACCAGGGCCAGCGTGCCGAGCAGCCCGGCGTCGCGCGGGCCGAGAAAGCTGCCGCGGTGCGCACCGGCCTCGGCCCCTTGGGCCACGATCGCGTCGCAGCCGCTGGCGGTGAGCCGCACCGCCTCGGGCACGTTCGTGGCCGTGCCCACAACGCTCGCGCCCACTGCGTGGAGGGCCGCCACGTGCGCAGCGCCGGGGTCGCCGAAGGTGAAGCCGACCCAGGGCACCCGGCGCTCCAGCAGCACGGCCAGCTGGGCCTCGAAGTCCTCCTCGCACTGCGCCGGCACCGCTGGCGGCGCCAGGCCCAGCACCGCATGGAAGGGTGCCAATGCGGCGGCAAACGCAGCCTCGCGCACGGCGTCACGCGCCCAGGGCTGCGGGCAGAACAGGTTGACGCCGAAGGGCAGCGGCGTCAGCGTCCGGATGGCATCGACCGTCTGCGCCAGCTTCGCCGGCGCCATGTAGGCCCCGCCCAACCAGCCCAGGCCGCCCGCGTTGCACACCGCGGCCACCAGCGGCGCGCAGGCCGCCTCGCCGCCCATGGGCGCGAGCCAGATCCGCGGCCACGGCGCGGTCATCGCACCAGCCTCGTCTGCAGCACCGGGAACAGCTGGCTCAGGCCGTCGGCCATGATCTCCACCGCCAGCGCCGCCAGGATCAGGCCCATCAGCCGCGTCATCACGTTGATGCCGGTACGGCCGATGAAGCGCGCGATGCGGCCTGACAGCGTGAACACCGCAAAGGTCACCAGCGCCACCACCAGCCCGTAGCCCACCAGCACCGCCTGTTCCCACCAGTGGCGGGTGCGCTCGGCGTAGATCACCATCGTCGAGATCGTCGCCGGCCCGGTGAGCAGCGGAATGGTCAGCGGCACCACGGCGATGCTGGCGCCGGCCTCGGCCTTCTCGCGGCCCTCGGTGGCGTCGCTGGGCTTGGATTCGGCCGGCTGGGCGTTGAGCATCTGCAGCGCACTGATCAGCAGCAGCGTGCCGCCACCGACCTGGAACGACGCGATGGAGATGCCGAAGAAGGCGATGATCTTGGTACCGGCCAGCGCGCTGACGGCCACCACCAAGCCCGCGGCCAGCGCACTCACCCGGATGGTCTGGCGGCGTTGCGCCGGCGAGAAGGCCTGCGTGAAATGGATGAAAAAGGGGAGCACGCCGACCGGGTTGACAATCGCGAGCAAGGCGATCAGCGGCTTGAGCAGGTCCATGGCGCGATGCTAAGCGCACGCCTGCGGGGCGCACCGGCGACCCGGTGCGCACTGCATCGGTGCCCGGCCCGCCTTCGGGCCACGCGCCCCGGGAAACTCCTCGGGCGCAAAAACGACAGTTCCCGCTTGACACCTTTGCCAGATGCGCATAGGCGGTCCCATAATGGAATTTCCTGTGTCCGTATGCCGCACCTGATCGCTCCCGAATCGACCGCGAGTCTGTTCACGCCGGGTTGAAGCACGACATTGGTTTTCTTGTTTCTTGAGTTAAGGGCTTCCCCGTGGGCAACAAACTGTACGTCGGCAACCTCGCATATTCGGTGCGCGACGATTCCCTCCAGCAGGCGTTCGCGCAATTCGGTACCGTGACGTCGGCCAAGGTCATGATGGACCGCGACACCGGCCGCTCGAAGGGCTTCGGCTTCGTCGAGATGGGTTCCGATGCCGAGGCGCAGGCCGCCATCAACGGCATGAACGGCCAGGCCCTCGAGGGCCGCGCCATCGTCGTCAACGAAGCGCGCCCGCGTGAGCCGCGGGCCGGCGGCTTCGGCGGCGGCGGCGGCGGTGGTGGTGGCTACGGCGGCGGCGGCGGTGGCCGTGGCGGCTACGGTGGTGGCGGTGGCTACGGCGGTGGCGGTGGCGGCGGTGACCGCGGCGGCTACGGCGGTGGTGGTGGCGGCCGCAGCCCCTACGGCGGCGGCGGCGGTGGTCGTGGCGGCTACGGCGGTGGTGGTGGCGGCGGTGGCCGTGGCGGTTACGGCGGTGGCGACCGCGGTGGCCGTGGCGGCTACGGCGGCGACAACGGCTACTGATGCCGCACTGGCGCCACGCGCGCCAGCGATGAGAAGAGGAAGAGGCCCTGCTGTGCAGGGCCTTTTTTCTTGGCGCTAAGTCGCCGTCGACGACCGGCGCGGCTTGCGGCCACGGCCGGCAAAGGCCCGATCGAACAACGGATTCGGCAGCAGCCGAAGCAACTTGGCCACCACCGCCATCGGCCACGGGATCACACGGTAGCTGGCGCCAGCACCGATGGCACGAAAGGCCTGGTCTGCAAAGTCCTCCGGCGCCATCAGGAACGGCATCGGGTAAGGGTTCTTGGCCGTCAGCGGCGTGGCGATGTAGCCCGGCAGCAGCGTCACCACCTTCATGCCGAACGGCCGGCACTCGCCGCGCAGGCTCTCGCAGTAGGCCACCACCGCGGCTTTGCTGGCGCAGTACGCGGCGTGGCCGGGAAGGCCCCGGATGGCCGCCACACTGGCGATGCCCACCAGCGTGCCCCGGCGCTGCGCGCGCATCGGCGCCATGAACGGGTGGAAGGTGGCCGCCATGCCGGTGTTGTTGGTGGCGAAGGTCTCCCGCATCACGTCCAGGTCGTCACGCTCGGCGGTGTCCATGCCGACGCTGATGCCAGCGTTGGCGATCACGACGTCGGGCAGGCCCTGAGTCGAAAGGCAGGCCTGGCCGGCGGCCACGATGCGGCCGACGTCGGCCACGTCGGCGGCGTAGACGCCGCAGCGCTCGGGTCCCAGGCCCTGGGCCTGCGCCCAGTCCCGCAGCGCCGCTTCGCGGCGGGCCACCAGGGCCAGCCGCCAGCCGGCCTGGGCGTAGCGCTGCGCGAGCGCCTGGCCGATGCCGCTGGAGGCACCGGTGATGAAGACGAGGGGGGCGCGGTCGTTCATGGGATCACCTCGGCGTAGACAGCGACGCCCGCACCGGCCCGTCGAACTGCAGGACGCGCTTCTGGCCGTCGTAGCGCAGGCCACCGGCGCGCAGCTGGTTCGCGCCCTGCTTCACGGTGACCGGCAGGTGGGTCTGCACCACCTCGGTCTGGATGAAGGCGTGCAGGAACTCGCTGCGAATCTCCACCGGCTGGCCGCCGCTGTCGGTGCCTAGCACCTCGGCGCCACCCTGCAGCTGCAGCTCGGTGGCGCCGTCGTTGCTGACGGCGCGGCGGGCGGTGGCGGTGATCACCCGGCCGTCGGGCAGGAAGGCGCGCAGCAGCAGCGCATCGATCTCGATGCGGCCGTCACCCGGGTAGTGGCGCAACTCGCGGCCCTCCAGCCGCGCGGTCTCGCGACCATCCGGCGCGTAGCGTTGCAGCACGAAACTGCGCATCGTGTAATCGGGCTCGCCGGTCTCGGCCACCGCCTCGCGCGGTGCCGGCGGCACGGGCGTGTTCTTGACCAGCCACCAGGTGGCCAGCGCCAGCGCGCCCATCAGCAGCAGCGGCAGGTAGCTGACGAGCGCATCGCGCCAGCGCAGGTGCCACGGCTGGCGGTGGTGGGCTGGCCCGCGGTGATCGCCGCCGATGGCGATCTCCGGCAGGTCCGGCAGCTGGATCTCGACGGCCATGCGGGTGCCGCCGTCAGCGTGCGTCCAGCGTGCCGGTCACGTCGGCCAGCAGCGCGGCGTAGCGGCCGGCGGCCATCAGCAGCAGGTCGCAGAACTCGCGCGCCGCGCCATGGCCGCCGGACGCCCGGGTGACGTAGGCGGCGCGCGCCTGCACCTCGCCATGGGCGTTGGCCGGTGCGCAGGCAAACGCGGCGCGGGCGAACAACGGCAGGTCGGGCCAGTCGTCGCCGATCACGCCCACCTCGCCCCACGCGATGCCCAGCGGCGCCAGCAGCGCCTCGGCCGCGGCCACCTTGTCGTGGGCACCGAAGGCAGCATGCTGCAGGCCCAGGTCCGCCAGGCGCCGGCGCACGGCGGGTGAATCGCGCCCGGTCACCACCATCGGCACGATGCCGGCCATCGCCAGCAGCTTCATGCCGTGACCGTCCAACGTGGAGAAGGCCTTGACCGTCTCGCCGCCCTCGCCGATGTAGAGCCGGCCGTCGGTGAGCACACCGTCGACGTCGAAGATCGCGGCCCGCAGGCCGATGCGCCCCGCGCCCGCACCCTGGGCCGCCAGCAGCACCCCCGGTGGAAAGCTGGGCGCAGCCATCAGATCACCTTCGCCCGCATCAGGTCGTTGGAGTTCAGCGCGCCCACCAGCTGGCCGGCGGCGTCCACCACCAGCACGCTGGTGATGCGGTGCTGTTCCATCACGGCCGCGGCGTCCACCGCCAACGCATCGTCGCGCACCAGCTTCGGCGCGGTGTGCATCACCTCGGCGGCGAGCAGCGCCCGCAGGTCGGCACCGCGCTCGATCAGGCGGCGCAGGTCGCCATCGGTGAAGATGCCAGCCGGCCGGCGCTGGGCGTCGACCACCGCCGCGAAGCCCAGCCCCTTGCCCGTCATCTCGCGCAGCAGTGCGTGAAAGCTGGCCTCGGGCGCCACCTGCGGCACGGCGTCGCCTTGCCGCATCAGGTCGCGCACATGCATCAGCAGCTTGCGGCCCAGCGCGCCGCCCGGGTGGGAACGTGCGAAATCGTCCTCGCGAAAGCCGCGGGCGTCGAGCAGCGCCACGGCCAGTGCGTCGCCCAGCGCCATCTGCGCGGCGGTGCTGGCCGTGGGGGCCAGGTTCAGCGGGCAGGCCTCCTGGTCGACCGCGCTGACCACCACGTGGTCGGCATGGCGGGCCAGCGTGGACTCGGCCCGGCCGGTCATCGCCACCAGCACCACGCCCAGTCGCCGCATCGCGGGCACGATGGCGCCGAGTTCGTCGCTCTCGCCGCTGTGGCTGATGGCCAGCACCACGTCGCCCGGCTGCACCATGCCCAGGTCGCCGTGGCTGGCCTCGGCCGGGTGCACGAAGAAGGCCGGCGTGCCGGTGGACGCCAGCGTGGCCGCGATCTTGCGGCCCACGTGGCCGCTCTTGCCCATGCCCATCACGATCACCCGCCCGCGGCAGGCGAACATGGCCTGCACCGCGCCGACGAAGCCGTCGCCCTGGCGCGCGGCCAGGCCCTGCAGGGCCCTGGCCTCGATCTCGAAGGTCTGGGCGGCGAGCGCGCGCACGCGGTCGGCGTCGATGCCGTGACTTAGCATCGGCGCATTCTAGGAAACCATGGCCAGCACGCTCGAACTCGTCCTGCTGTACCTCGTCGCCGCGGTGCTCGCGGTGGTGTACTTCCGCACGCTCAAGCTGCCGCCGGTGCTGGGCTACCTGGTGGTGGGCGTGCTGATCGGCCCCAACGCACTGGCCCTGGCGCAGGACAGCGCCAGCGTGCGCTACCTGGCGGAGTTCGGCGTCGTGTTCCTGATGTTCGTCATCGGGCTGGAATTCAACCTGCCCAAGCTCAAGAGCATGCGCACCCTGGTGTTTGGCCTCGGGATGTCGCAGGTGGTGCTGACCATGCTGGGCACGCTGGCCGGTCACGTGATGCTGGTGTTCGCCTGGCAGGCCATCACCGGGCAGAGCTGGGAGATGTCCTGGCGCGGTGCGGTGGTGCTGGGCGCGGCGATCGCGATGTCCTCCACCGCCATCGTGGGCAAGCTGATGGCCGAGCGGCTGGAACTGGAGAGCGAGCACGGCCGCCGCGTGATGGGCATCCTGCTGTTCCAGGACCTGGCGGTGGTGCCGCTGCTGGTGCTGGTGCCGGCGCTGCACGCCAGCGGCACCGACCTGGCCATGGCCATCGGCCTGGCCATGGTCAAGGCCGTGGTGCTGCTGGGCATCCTGCTCACCGGCGGCCAGCGCGTGATGCGCTGGTGGCTCACCCTGGTGGCCCGGCGCAAGAGCGACGAGCTCTTCGTGCTCAACCTGCTGCTGATCACGCTGGGCCTGGCCTACCTGACCGAGCATGCCGGGTTGTCGCTGGCCCTGGGCGCCTTCATCGCCGGCATGCTGATCGCCGAGACGGAATACAAGCACCAGGTGGAGACCGACATCCGGCCCTTCCACGACGTGCTGCTCGGCCTGTTCTTCATCACCATCGGCATGAAGCTGGACTGGCGGCCGGTGCTCGACCAGTGGGTGCTGGTGCTGCTGCTGACCACCATCCCGGTGGTGGCCAAGGGCGCGCTGATCGCGGCGCTGGCCTACGCCTTCCGCGCCGCGCCGGGGGTGGCGGTGCGCACCGGGCTGTACCTGGCGCAGGCCGGCGAGTTCGGCTTCGTGCTGCTGACGCTGGGCGCCGATGGCGGCCTGGTGGCGCCGGAGTGGATGAGCCCGGTGCTGGCCAGCATGGTGCTGTCGATGCTCGCCACGCCGTTCCTGATCATGAACGCCAACCGCGTGGTCTCGCGCCTGGTGGCCAGCGACTGGCTGATGCAGTCGGTGGCGCTGACCACCATCGCCAAGAAGGCCATCCGCACCGAGAAGCACGTGATCATCTGCGGCTACGGCCGCAGCGGCCAGAACCTGGCGCGCCTGCTGGAGACGCAGCAGATCCCCTACATGGCGCTGGACCTGGACCCGGACCGGGTGCGCCAGGCCGCCGCCGCCGGCCAGAGCGTTGTCTACGGCGACGCGGCCCGGCTGCAGAGCCTGATGGCCGCCGGCCTCGCGCGCGCCAACGCGGTGGTGGTCAGCTACCCCGACACGCCGTCGGCGCTGAAGATCCTGCGCCTGGTGCGCGAGCACGCGCCGGCGGTGCCGGTGCTGGTGCGCACCATCGACGACAGCGACATGGAACGCCTGCGCGCCGCCGGCGCCATGGCCGTGGTGCCCGAGGCCATCGAAGGCAGCCTGATGCTGGCCAGCCACGCGCTGGCCCTGGTGGGCGTGCCGATGCGCAAGGTGATCCGCGTGGTGCAGGAGGCGCGCGACGCCCGCTACACCCTGCTGCGCGGCTGGTTCCATGGCCGCGACGACGACACGGTGGACGAGCTGCAGCAGGTCCGCCTGTCCAGCGTGACGCTGCCGCCGGCGGCGGTGAGCGTCGGCCAGCCGCTGGGCGACCTGCTGCTCACGCCGATGGGCGTGAGCGTGGCCAAGCTTCGCCGCGCCAGCGGTGAGGTCTTGCCGCCCGAGGACGGCCACGTGCTGGCCGCCGGCGATACGCTGGTGCTGTCCGGATTGCCAGAACCGCTGGCGCTGGCCGAAGCCAAGCTGCTGAAGGGCTGAACCTGGGTGCTGGGGCGTCCCTGCGGACGTGCCTGCGCCTCGGGGACGTGGCCGGGCATGAAGCGCCCGGCCGTGGGCGCGCCCCTCGAGACACACGGAACCGTTCATGCATCGCCGCACCCTGCTCGCCGCCACCCTGGCCGCCCCGCCCCTCGTTCGGGCCCGGTCGGAACCCGACGTCGCCGCGCTGCTGGCCGCCGGCGGCTGCGTCATCGCCTTCCGCCACGCGCTGGCCCCGGGTACCTTCGACCCGCCCGATTTCCGTGTCGACGACTGCCGCACCCAACGCAACCTCAGCGACGAAGGCCGAGCCCAGGCCCGTCGGATCGGCGAGTGGTTCCGCGCGTGCCGGCTGACCCCGGCCCGCGTGCGCAGCAGCCCCTGGTGCCGCTGCGTGGACACCGCGGAGCTCGCCTTCGGCCAGGCCGAGCGCTGGGACCTGCTGGGCTCGCCACGGGGCAGCAGCGACGCCGTCAATGCCCGCCGCCTCCCGGGCCTGCGGGCCGCGCTGGCCGCGGTGCCGCCCGGACAGTTCCAGGCCTGGGTGACGCACAACTTCGTGCTGCAGGACTTCACCGGCAGCGGTGGCAGCAGTGGGGAAGGTTTCGTGCTGCGCGCCGGGCCCGACAACGCCGTGCAGGTGATCGCCCGACTGCCCACCTGACCCGCAGCGGCCGACAATCGCGGCATGGCCGCCGACATCCCCGCCGAACACCAGGTTGCACCCGCGGACTACATCCGCGCCCACATCCGCACCGTGCCCGACTGGCCGGCACCGGGCGTGATGTTCCGCGACATCACCACGCTGCTGGCCAACCCGCGCGTCTTCCGGGTCCTGATCGACCAGTTCGTGCACCGCTACTTCGACGCCAGGCCCGCCGCCATCGCCGGGCTGGACGCGCGCGGTTTCATCATCGGCTCGGTGGTCGCCTACGAACTGGGCATCGGCTTCGTGCCCATCCGCAAGAAGGGCAAGCTGCCGTTCGCCACCTTCGAGGAGACCTACGAACTGGAGTACGGCAGCGCCACGGTGGAGGTGCACACCGACGCGGTGAAACCCGGCGAGCGCGTGGTGCTGATCGACGACCTCATCGCCACCGGCGGCACCATGCTCGCTGGCCACAAGCTGCTGCAGCGCCTGGGCGCCGAGGTGGTGGAGGTGGCCGCCATCGTCGACCTGCCGGAGCTCGGCGGCTCGGCGCGGTTGAAGGCGGCCGGTGTGCCGGTGTTCTCGCTGGTCAGCTTCGAGGGCCACTGACCGGCCCGGGGCGGGCGTCGCCGTAGTCGTGGCGGCGGCGGGGGTCGTCGCTGAGGTACTGCACGAACTCCCAGTCGTTGCCATCCGGGTCCAGGAAGTACACGCGCCGCCGCGCCGGGTGGTGGTTGGCCACCGTGCTGTCGCGGTAGCCGGCAGCGGCCAGCCGCTGGCGCACGGCCTCGGCGTCGTCGACCACGAAGGCCAGGTGGTTCACGCCCGGGGCGCCGGCATAGGGCACCCAGCGTTCGGCGCTGTCGTGGCTGGCGGGGTAGAGCGCCAGGTAGGCCTCGTTGGTGCCCACGTGCACCCAGCGCCGGCCCTGGTCGTCGAGGCCGTCGAAGCGCAGCCGGAAGTCGGGCAAGGCCGTGGTCAGGAAACGCAGCGTGGCGTCGATGTCGCGCACGGCGAGGTTCGCATGTTCCAGTCGGGGGGTCATCTCGGGCTCCTTGATTCGGGAGCAGGCAGTGTCAAACTTCAAGTCCACTTGAAGTCAAGCCCTGCCGGCCGCCGGTGGGCACACGCCGATGGCCGAGACCCCGACCCTCACGATCGCCGAGCTGGCCACGCGCAGCGGTGTGGCCACGTCAGCGCTGCGCTACTACGAAGCCCAGGGCCTGCTGCCGGCCGCACGCACCGGCGGCAACCAGCGCCGCTACCCCCGCAGCGCACTGAGACGCGTGGCCGTCATCCGCGCCGCGCGCACGATGGGCGTGCCGCTGGCCGACGTGGCCGCAGCCTTCGCCGCCCTGCCGGCCGGGCGCACGCCCACGGCAGCCGACTGGGCGCGCCTGTCACGCCGCTGGCGCGCATCGCTGGACGAACGCATCGCCGTGCTGACCCGGCTGCGCGACGACCTCGACGGCTGCATCGGCTGCGGCTGCCTGTCACTGCAGCGCTGCCGGCTGTTCAACCCCGGCGACCGGGCCGCGCTCGGCGGCGACGGCCCTCGCTACCTGTTGCCGGACCGGCATGAGGCCCCGCCCCGCTGACGGCCGGGCTGTGGCCTAATTGCGGGTTCCGCCAACCTCAGCCTGAAGCACACCATGGGCAACAAGATCAAGACCGAAGCTGACCGCCGCGCCACCCCGCCGCTGCCCGGCGAGCGCATCAAGATGAACGCCGGCCAGCGCCGCAGCCTGGAGCGTGGCTCGCACACGCGCAGCAAGAAGAACCCGGGCAAGCGGCCGCACAGCGGCTGAGCGGTCACCGCGCCGGGGAGGCTTTCGATGCAGGATGTAGCGATCCGCCGAAAACCCGCATGGATGCTGGGCTTGTGACCTTCGCGTAGCACGCTTGGACACAAACTTGGACACACAGCCGACGCGTGTCCGACTCGATCAGGGCGGTCTCAGCGCCTCAGTGAGTTTGCTGAGCAGCCCCAGCCGCCCTGCCATGCCGGCCAGCGCAACGCCGACGTGCTCGTCGTGCTCGGCTTGCAGCCGCTCGAACGTCCGCCAGTGCATGCCCTTCGGCTTCAGCCCGTTGCCGTTCAGGATGCCGGGCTCCCAGCCCAACCGGCGCCGGATCGAGTCGGCCCGCCGCGCCGCGCGGTCGTCGTCGGTTTCGCGCTGGACCCGATAGGCCAGGCGGTGGCAGTGGCGACACGCGAACACCGTGCCGCCGTACAGCACGGCCACGCGCCGGCCACAGCCCAAAGCAGGGCACAGCCACCACGCGCGCCTGCCACCGTAGTTGCAGGCGGTCCAGGTCATCTGCACCGGATACCGCATCGGCCGCCAGTCCCCGCCGCGCTCGCGCGTACGGTAGTTCAACGTCACCCGGTCAAAGCCCACCAGCAGGTTGATCGCGGCGCAGGTCTCGCCGTTGACTGACCAGCTCCACGTCAACGAGTTGCCGAGAGTCAGTAACCGTTGACGTTGCAGCTTGCGCACATCCAGGGCCTGCATGTCGTCAGTGCAGTCCTTCCCGCATCGCCGCCCGCTGCCGATGCCTCCCATGCGTTGCCCCTCCAGGATTCTCCGAAAACATTAGTCAGATGCAGCAGCGGGTCAGTCGCCCGATTCGTCGGGAAGCCGCGCTACTGCTGGGTTTTCGATGGTTTCCACTGCCCGCACCTTGTCGGCCAGCTCAGCGGCTACCAGCGCCCGAATCTGCGCCTCCCAGCCGTCGTTCGCGTGCATGCCGGGGTACTTCTGGCGGTGGATTGCAGGCGCAGCTAGCCGATCCACCAACGGATCAGCACCATTGAGTTGCTGCACGACGATGTTGAGCGGGGTGGGCGCCTTGCCGCCGGGGCGGCCCATCAGGTACTGCGCCAGCCAAGCCCGCGCCTGGGGATCACCGGCCTTCGCCGCCGCCTTGGCGCCGTTCACTACGTCGCGCCAGTCTTCAAGGGTCACAGCACCAAGCAGCACACCCACGTAGTCCCCCTCAGTACGGCGGTGCTCGGCCCGGCCCCGGATCAGCTCGGCGTCCTTTCTCTTGCGTGCCATGTCTTTCCTCGGAGTTGATCGGATCAGGTCAGGCCAGGGGCCAGCGTGAACCCCTCGCACCGCTGAAGGATGGTCTGGACCGGCTCAAGCCGCCGGGAAACGCCAGGCAGACGCCCGCGCGCAGCCAAATGGCAGCGTCCACCCTCGGTCAGCGCCGAGCACTCCAGGCACAGCCGCCGGTCGTCGAGCTGGCGGTCGCGCAGCGTCAGCCGTTCGGCCAAGTGTTCGGCGTCGGCGGCCCTGCCCATACGGGTGAACCTGACCTCACGTCGCTGGAAGGTATCGATCTCGGCATCGTTCCAGCCGCCTGCGTGGCATTCGTCACCCTGGTCGGGCGTCATCAGCGGGTTGCCGCTGCGCCGCGGTGGTGGTGCGGTCGGTGGTGGTTCGGCCTCGGCCTGCAGCGCCAGCACAAGCGCATCCCGTTCGGCCCGGATCAACGCACGGTGGTCGTCGGTCAGGACGCTGCGTGGCGCGACGTGCAGTGCACCGCCTGGCGTCAGCGTCAGCACCAAGCCGGCGCCGCGCAGGTAGTGCAAGAGCTCGGGGGCGCCCATCAGAAGACCTCGCCGCCGTCGTCGGCCACCGCTGCGACTTGAGGCAGCGGCACAACTTTCCCGCGAGCCTGACTCTCAGGTCCATGTCCTGGATGTCTTGCATGTCCTGCTACGGGGCCCGATCCTGCCGGCTTGGGCGTGGCGGACTCCGGGCCGGCAGGACTTGCAGGACTTGCAGGACATGGTTCTGCCGGCTGGGGCCTGGAAAGAATGTGCCACCGGATCACGCCGCCGGTCTTGGGCAGGCTCTTGCACTCGAAACCGATCAGCCGCAGCGCAGGTGCCAACCGCCGCAGCGCATCGCCCAGCCCCTTCGCCGTACGCGGCCAGGCTTCGCCATGCGGGCGATAGCGGTCCAGGCGGTCGAGCAGTTCGGACAACGTGCCGTTGAAGCCGCCGGGCACGTCGGCCAGATACGCGGCCAGCGCAGCGCCCACAGGTGACGCATCAATGGTCCGCCTCACGCCGTCCTCGCGCATCGCGTTGTACCGGGCCAGGAAGGCGCCGGCCGGTTCGCCGTGAACCCTGAACACCGCTTCGCCCAACGCCGCGAAGTCGGCCATGCGCGGCCGCTGCTCGGGCGGAATCTGCACGCTGGGCAACATCGCCAGAACCTTGACGAACAGGTCGAGCAGCGCGCCCAGCAGCGCCGGCTGCGCGGCCTCGAACCGCGCCTCCATGGCGCCGGCGAGCTCGCGCTGCTGGATGGTCGGCAGGTCGAGATGCAGGCACCGGTCCAACAGGTCTTGCGCCGTCACGATCACGCTGATCCCGTTCAGCACGATGGGCTTGCGCAGTTCGAGGATGGTTTCCTCGGCGTTGGTGTAGAGCGTGCGCGCCGAGTAGCCACCGCCGGTGGCCAGCACGCACAGCGCGTCCTGATACTGCGGATGCAGATGGCTCAAGTTTTCCAGGCTCACCATGTGCGAGTTGCGCGCCGCGATCCACACGTCCTCCACGGACTTCGGCGCGGCCCGCAGGTCAGCCTGATTCGGGTCGATCAGCCGCCGCAGCGCCCGCTGTGTCGAACTCTTGGCGCTGCCCTGCTCGCCCACGAGTTCCAGCACCACATGCGGGGTGTCTGAGCGCAGGCATTCCAGCATCCAGGCCAGTACCATCAGGCGGTCGGCTGCCGGGACGTTGACCAGCGGCCACAGCGCATCCAGCGTGCCGCCGCGCTCGGGCACCGGCAACGGTCGCATGGATGCGCTGCGGGTGAACAGCGGGGCGCCAGCGCCAGCGACAACGGCCCAGCCAGTCGCCGTCACCTGCACGCACTGCCAAGCGTCATTGCACAGATCCAGCCAGTAGCCCGACTCGGTCTTGGCAATGCGGGTGAACACCTCGCAGGCTTCGCCCTCGAACTGGGCTTGCCCACGCAGCGTTGCCAGCGCCACCTTCAGGGACTGCTCGGTCGGCGCGCGGTCGTGCTGGGTGTAGTAGGCGTGGCTCAGGTAGTCGCTGAAGCCACTGGACAACACCCCATGCACCTGACGTGCGCCGGACGCCTCGAACACGGCATAGGGTTCACGCTGCGCGTCATGCATGAACCCGCACTGACTGCGCGCCAGTGCGATCAACCGGTCAGCCACAGACTCGTCTTCATCCGGCGGTGCGCCGTCGCCGTGACGCAGTTGCCTGTCCAGCTCGGTGACGCCCACACCGGCTCGCTTCAGCCGCTCTCGCAGCCGCACCCAACCCGCGAGGTCTTGCGCCTTCAGACTGCGCAGCGTCGCCAATGCCACGGACTCAAACGGCGCGCCGATGTCGCCGGCTTCGGCCTTCACAACCACAGCGTCGGCAGCGGCGGTGGTCCTTTCGGCATCCTGCTCTTGCACCGCGTCCAACACTGCCGGGTCGGCTGCTGTCGCGATCAGCGTCAGGTCGTTCAACAGCGCATTCATGCTGCGGCCTCCGAGGCCGCGACAGTGACCGCGCCGCGCTGTGCCCACACGTCACACCAATCAGCGCCGTCGTCGGTCGGCGTCAGCACCGCGCAACGCAGGCCGGCGGCCAGGACACGGGCTTTCAGTGTGTCCGCCGCTTCCCGGCCGGCACGGTCGTTGTCCGCGAAGATCACCACGCGCTGCACGCCAGCCGGCCACTGCCACGCCGCGAGGTTGCCCGCCGAGTAGGCGGCCACCGTCGGCACGCCCGATGCCAGCCACGCGGCCAGCGCGGTTTCGATGCCCTCGGCCATGCCGATCACACCGCGCTGCGGTGCGTGCAAGGGGATGAAGGCGCCGGCCAGCGGCCCCGCCGTTGCGGTCAGCTTCTTGACGGTCGGCACGTCCGCCTTGCGGCCGTCAGCCGTCAGATACGTGCGGTGCAGCGCGACGACTCGGCCACCCGTCGTTACCAACGGCGCCACCATCGCCGGGAACGTACCCAGCTTTTCGCCTTCTTCGGTCCAGTAGGGCAGCGCGCGATGCAGGCGCAGGGATGCCGGCAGCGGCCACACCCCGCCGAAGCCCCGGCGCTTCAGGTACAGCGTCACCGGGTCACCTGGCACCAGAGGAACCAGTTCGGCCTGCAGCTTGGCAATGCGCCGGCCGTTGCCGGCCCACTGCTGGCGCTGCTGGCGTTCGCGCTCGACCGTTGCGTCGGCAATCTGCCGCGCCAACTCGGCGCGCTGCTGGCGCGTCATTGGTCGATCGCGGTCGGCACGCCAAGTCTCCGACATCCCGGCCCGGTAGCAGCCAAACACGCCGCCACGGCAGTCGGCGAAGAGCTTGCACCATCCCGCGTTGTCGCCACGCTTGTCCGAGGTGGGAAAGCGATGCAATTTGCCGGGCTCGATCGCCTCTGGCGCATTGCCCAGCGTTGCCAGGATCGCCGCCTTGAAGGCTTGCGCGGGGTCATGCATGGTTGACCCCCAGCGCCTTGGCCAGCACGCGGCAGAAGCCCCGAAGTGCCGCACCGTAGAGCATGGCAACGATCAGCGCCAGCTCGTCGGGGTCGGCTTGGCTGGCCTGCAACCGCGCCAGGTACTCGTGGGCCTTGCGCTCGCCTTCGATCACGCGCAGCGCGTGCGCAGAGCCGCGCACCTTGGCAGAATGCAGGTCGTCCGCATTGCTCTGTTCCCGCGTCAGCCCGGCCCCCACCGGGCTTTCGCCTTTGTGGAGCGCCGTCATGGCATAGCCCCGTCGCAGCGCGACGCGTGCAATCGCTGCACCAGCTTGCGGATGTCGTCGTCGGACTTGCCGGCAATCCGCGCCGCGTTGATCGCGGCCACCTCGCGCGCCGGCCAACCCACTGCCCGCGCGCCGAGCTTGACCGGCCTAGGAAACAGGCCCTGCTCGATGCGCAGGTAGATCGTCGAACGGCTGCCGCAGCCGGCGGCCTCGACTTGCTTGCGCCGCAGGATCATTGCGGCTTCCAGTTCGTGTGCCATGTATCGCCTTGGTAAGGCGTCCCCGGCCCGTCCGGGAACACATGGCTTCGCACTGTTTGGCAGAACTCGGCAGGTAGGCGCCTGCCGTTTGCCTGCCGACTACCTGCCGTTCAGTCGGCGTATGTGGGCCTTCACGTCCTCAGAGAACGCCTGCCGCGTGATGCCTTCCTGTTTAGCCAAGGCACTGATACCGCGCGGCAGACTCGCGTAGTCGTTCGTTGGCATAACCAGGCCAGCATCGACGCACATCTGATACCGCCGCGCCTGTCGCTGCGCTTGGCTTGTCTCCTCTGCTGGCACCCCTCTTGTGGGGCACGGCAGCGAGTCACCCCTCGCCGCGATGTAGTGCTCGATCCACGGGTCGTACCGCCATCCCCTGCTCTTGGCGCATTGCAGCCACTCGGTCAACGATCGTTTGCCGCCCTCGTCGTCAAAGCCGCGCAACAGCTCGCGCTTCGCCTCCGGGTTCAAGTGCTCAGTCGTCGTCTCGAGCCAGTTCGCGGAATCTGGGTCGTGCGGGTTCTCGCAAGACAGGAGTTGTGCCGCTTCGACCGCAGTGACACTCGAAATCCCGAACCAGTAGTCGGCTCTCACGGTCGCGTCGTACCAGCCGATCAACTCTTCCCGCTTTTCTTCCGGCGAAGGATCGGGCGCATGTCCGGCGAGCCAGGCGGATGCCTGCTCCAGCTTCAGCAGGGCCTGCCACTCGTCACGCGAGTATTTTCTGTCGCCCGCGCCCAGCAGCCACAAGACCATCCTGCTGCGCCAAGCCTTGTGGTCCTCGTGCTGGGCGGTTTGAGCTTGCCTCAGAGCAGCCTTCGCGGAATCCGTCATCGCGTTGCGTCGCTGCACGCGCGCGTCACGCTCCTGCTCGCTGATGCCCTTCGCGCGCCAGTCGTGCAGTTTCTCGGCTTTGGCGTTTAGTGCGTCAAACGTACTCGCTGCGACCTTCTCTGCCTTGGCCAATTCGGCGTCCGGCTCGCCGACGAAATGGCGCGCCTGCACCAGAGCGGCGAGCGCCGCTTCGATCGCCTCGCGTGGCTTCGCATCGCGAACACCTCCCAGCAGCGCTTGCGCCGTCTCGACATCCAGCAGCCCGTCGTCGCCGACAAATCTTTGGTGCAGAAACCAGCCCCAGCCGTCCAGCATGAATGCCGCAAGCTGCCGCGCGGTGAAGGGAAACGGCAGTGCTGGCGTGGTCAGGGGATCTGGGCCGTCATGGGCAGCCGCCACGTCGCAGGCGGGCGTCCAGTTGAACGAGTCCTCAACGTCGTTCGCGCGCAGCCACGCGCCATCATCCCGAAGTTCGTAGTTCGGCTTGATGTAGCCGTCATCGCCCGCGACGACTGAGTCCCCCCGAAACTGCACGTCGAGAGTTTCTCGAAGCCGCTCGAACACGGCCCGCGAGTACGGAGGTTCCGCTTTGGCGTTCGGCCCACGCCGACCCGAAGTCACGACCAACCTCGGGACAGTTGCTCCTTGACTGCGATCGGGTCGAGCACCAGTGAACAGGTCTCCCAGTCCGCGTCCTCGACCTTGCTGTACTTCGCATCGAACGGATTGCGCGTGGCCGTCGTGCGGTCGATCAACCGCATCGCCTCCTGCTCGCCGTCCAACGCGATGCGCACCCAAACATCCTCCAGCGTGTCCGGAATTTGTCCGAACACTTGGTGGATGGCTTCAAGGCGTTCCGCCAGCACCTGGTGCACCCGGTCCTCCACGGAGCCGCGGTAGCGCAGGTTGGCGATCCAGACCTCACTGCGCGCCTGGCCGATGCGCTGGATGCGTCCCTTGCGCTGCTCCAGTCGCGTCGGGTTCCACGGCAGGTCGATGTTGATCAAGGTGCCCAGGCGCTGCAGGTTCAGGCCCTCCGATGCCGCATCGGTGCCCAGCAGCACCTTCAGCTCACCGGCACGCACGCGCGCCTTCAGCAACTCCCGGTCGCATCGCTGGAAACGACCGCCGCTCCAAAGCCCCGACCGGCCACTGCCGGCATACAAGCCAATCTCGAGCCCAGACATATCCGGACGCTGCGCGAGTTCGTCGCCCACCCAGCGAACGGTGTCGTAGTACTGCGAGAAGAGGATGCAACCGCGATCGATCCAGCGTTCGCCACCGCTTTCCCGGCCGCCGAACAGGTAGCCCAGCACGGCGTCGAGCTTCGGGTCGCGGTTGCCACCCTGTCGCAGCAGTTCCAGGCAACGGCTCAGCGAGGCAACTTCCGCCTTCGTGAAGTCCTTGAAGTCCGACGGTGCGCGATGCGCGGCGGGGTTGTCGCCATCGTCGGCCGCGTCGTCGTCGATGTCGTCATCGTCCTCGTCGCTCGGCTCGTCCGGCGCCGCCCCCAGCAGCTTCGTCACCGTGACGCGCCCGGCCTCCATCGAGCTGCCCAGGCGCCGCAGCAGCAGCGTCTTGAAGAAGCCTGCCCCCCGCACCCGCTGCTGCAACAGCCGGCAGAAGACTTCGGCCTCCTCATAGGCGTCACGCAGATACCCACCCAGCGTCACCGCATCGTCCGCATCCTCGCCGAACAGCCGCACCGTCACCTTGGGCAGGAAATAGCCGCCTGTTGCCGGATTGATGGTCGACTCCAGATAGCCGCGAGTGCGCCGCACAATGCAGCGCAGCAGGGGATTGAACTGCTCACCGTAGCCGGGCAGCGCGCCGTTCTGTAACTGCACGCGGCGGATGGCCGGAGAGAGCTTGTCGAGTGTCTCGGGCGTGAACTGCCAGTCTCGGTCGTCGGCGTCGATGCTGCGGCGGATGCGGTCGAACGGCGTGCCCTCGGCTCGCGCTGGCAGCGGGTCGCGCACGTACTCCCAGCCGCTCCGCGCCTCGGTCGGCACCTGAGCCACCCCGGTGGCAACATCCAGGCAGTGGGCAGCCCGAAACCAGGGGCTGGATCGTGTCCACCCGCCGAGCACGCCGTCGTTACCCTGGGAAAGGATGTCCAGCAGATCCCAAGCCTCCACCGGATGCAACTGCACCGGCGTCGCGGTGGCCAGCAGCATGCTCTTCGTGCGCGGGCCGATCTCCTTCAGGAACGCCATCAGCTTGTTCGGGTCGGCCCGCTCGTCAACCTCGTCAGGCCCGGCGTCGACCTTGGGGATGTTGCGGCGGCGGGCACGATGCGACTCGTCGACGATCACGCAGGTGTAGCGCCGCTCCAGCAAGCGTTGCAGCACCTCGTGCTGGCCACGCACCACGAGTCCCTGCGACACAAGGCCAATGCGCCGCGGGCACTTGCCGAGCGAGCGAACTCCGTCCGACGGGTACTCCAAGTCGTTCTCGTCCACCCAGGTGCGGCCATTCCAGCGGGCCGAAGGCAGCCGCAGCAGCTCCATCAACTCGCCCTGCCACTGCTGCAGCAGCGGCTTGGGCGCCAGCACCAGCACAGGGCCGCCGTCCGGATCGTCCAGCGCCATGAGCAGCGCGGCCATCGCCAGTTGCACTGTCTTGCCTAGGCCCACCTGGTCGGCCAGCACAAGCCGCGCGCCGCCAAGGCGGTGACGCTGCAACGCCAGTTGCGCGAAGTACTTCTGGTGCGGCCACAGCCCCTGCTCGCGACGGTACACCGGCGTTTCGACCGCGGCAGCCGCGGCGGCGGTCTGCTCGTTACCCCCAGCCTTCCACTCGGGTGGCTCGATCACGCGCCGTGTGGCGATGCGTTGCACGTCCTGCGCGATGAACGGGCACACGGCCAGGTCCATCGCGCGCGGGTCGTTCCACAGCGCGTCGAACTCCTCCTGCACCCAGGCCACCGTCTCGGGCGAGTCGTCCTCCCACAGCAGCTCGTAGTTGAGCTTCCAGGCCGAGGCGCTCTCGTTCACGCTGCCCAGGAACGCTGTCGCCGTGCCGTCGGCGCGCCTGACGACACCGGCCTTGCCGTGGATCAGCCCGAACGCCTCGTCGGGCAGCACACGCACCTCAATGCGCTTGGACGTGAGCGCCTCGAACAGGGCCTGGTAGCGCGGCAGCGCCGAAGGTGGAGCGGCTTCGGGCTGGCCGGCGCACCAACTCCGGCGCAGCGCGGCCTGCGCAGCCGCAGCGGTCACCAGGTCTTGCGGGTCGAGGTCGGAGTTGCAGACGATGCGCACCGGCCCCTTCACCTGCTGCAGCGCCTCGCCCGCCACCTCGAACAGGCTGCTGCGGAAGTAGCCGGCGATGCGGTCGTAGCTCACCGCCCCCACCAGTCGCTGGGCGAGCACCGAACGGTCCAGGCTCTGTCGGCGGCTCGAATGGCGCAGCATCGCTTGCGGCCGCTCAAGCGTGGTCGTTGCGCAAACGGCCGGCGAGGATGCGCGCCGCCTGCGAGTCTTCCGCCCATTCGGCCATGCCCGCCGCGTTGCCGAGCGCGGACAGCCAGTCGAGCAGGCCGACGAAGCGCTCGCGCAGCGCCCAGTAGCCCTGGCCGAAGGTGTCGCGCAGATACTGGCGCCCGAGCTCAGGATCCAGGTCGGCCACGGCCGTTTCACGCACCGCGAACAACAGTTGGCGCAGTGGAGCGGTAGCGAACGGATGCGGGCCGGCGGCAGCCGCGCGGCCGCGGCGCGCCGGTAGCGCTGCGTTGCCGCCAACCGTCCCGCCGGCTGCTGCGCCTAGCGTGGAAGCGCCAAAGCCGCTGGCCGTGTGCATGCGCGCGCCGTTGGCCTTGTCGCTCATCAGCAGCGGCTTGATGTCGGTGACGCCAAAGCCGCGGGCCAGTTCCTCGTACATGCCCTGCCGGCGTTCGCCGCGGCTTTCGATGTCCAGCGCGCGCAGGTAGTAGCGCTCGGCCAGCGTCAGTTCGCGCCAGACGGCTTCCAGCCCGCGGGGCACCAGTGCGTCGCAGGCGATCACCAGCGCGCGCTCGATCACGGTCTGGAAGTCGCTCTTGTCACCCTTGGCGCGCACCGCAAACACTTCGTGCTCGACATCGCGGCCGTCGAGGTTGCCGTACTGCGTCAGCACCTTCAGCGCTGCGGCGTAGGCGGCAAGCTGGTAGTCGGCGTCGTTGAAGTTGGGTTCGCCCCCTTCGTCCAGTGACTGCATGCTGGCGATCTGGCGCTTGACCTCGTCTTCGACCAGCGGGTAGACCTCGTCGAGGAAGCCGGGCTCATTGCCGATGCGCTTGCGGAGGACCAAGCACACCGTGCCCTGCACGTAGTTGCCCTTCTTGATTCCCCCGGCCTCGGTCTCTGTGCTGATGGTCCAAGCGGCCGTGGCCTTCAAACCGGCGGCCCATAGGATCATGCCCAGGTCAGCCCAAACAGATGGATTCTGGTGAGTGAACATCACCAGTTGGAGCCCGTTGTCGGGCATGTGTTGGGTCAAGTTTCTGTAGACGTCGACCATCGAGCGCCGGAAATCATCACCGCTGCCACGCACTGCAAGTTCAGCGCGGGCGTCGGGCGCCCAGTCGGGGAATACGCTAGCGAGCTGCGTCTCGTGCCACGTAAGGAAGTAGTCGCCCAGCTCGTGGTAGTTAACGGCATCAGCATAGGGCGGGTCGGTGATCCAGAGATCGCAGACGTCTCGGACGTCACGCGCATCGCCTGCCCGCGCAGTTCGTTCAATGGACGGAAACGCCGCGTCCGTCCGAAGCACGACCGGCCAAGACGTGTCGTACTTGGGTAAGGGCCGAACGCTGAAGTTGAACAGCGTGTTCAGGGCTTGGTTGGTGAATGTGTTGGCTCCAATCTCCATCGACGCGAGCCTGTCCGGAAATTTGTGTGCGAGGCATAGCATGAGCAGACGGAGCATGTATGCCAAGCAGGAAGACGACGAAGGCGGCCGAGGCCGCGGCGGCGAAGTTGCCGACCATCCCCAAGGAACTTATTGACCAGTTCGTGACCGGGCCGATGAGCCCCGAGGCGGTCCAAGCCGCGTCGATGGCCTTCAAGAAGGCGTTGATCGAGCGCGCGCTTGGCGCCGAGCTCTCGCACCACCTGGGCTACCCGCCCGGCGCGGCCAAGCCCGAGGACGTTGCCAATCACCGCAATGGCAGCACCGGCAAGACGGTGCTGACCGAGGACGGCCCGGTGCGCATCGAGGTGCCGCGCGACCGCGAGGGCTCCTTCGAGCCGCTGCTCATCCCCAAGCACGAGCGGCGCTTCACCGGGTTCGACGACAAGATCGTGGCCATGTACGCGCGTGGCATGACCGTGCGCGAGATCCAGGCCTTCCTGGCCGAGCAGTACGGCACCGAGGTCAGCCCCGAGTTCATCAGCTCGGTCACCGACGCCGTCATGGCCGAGGTTGGTGCCTGGCAGGCACGGCCACTGGAGCCGATGTACCCGGTGGTCTTCTTCGACGCGCTGCGCGTGAAAATCCGCGAGGACGCCGTTGTGCGCAACAAGGCGATCTACCTGGCGCTGGGCGTGCTGCCTGACGGCACGCGCGACATCCTGGGGCTGTGGATCGAGAACACGGAAGGGGCCAAGTTCTGGATGAAGGTCTTCAACGACCTGAAGACCCGCGGCGTGGCCGACATCCTGATTGCCGTCACCGACGGGCTGAAGGGCATCGGCGAGGCGCTGGGCGCGGTGTTCCCGGCCACGACGCTGCAGACCTGCATCGTGCACCTGATCCGCAACAGCCTGGACTATGCGAGCTGGAAGGACCGCAAGCTGCTGGCCGCGGCACTCCGGCCGGTCTACACGGCTGTCAACGCCGAGGCTGCGGCCCAGGCCCTGGATGAGTTCGAGCGCGGCGTCTGGGGCCAGAAATACCCCACGGTGACAGCCTCCTGGCGACGGGCCTGGGACCGCGTGATCCCGTTCTTCGCCTTCCCGCCGGCAGTGCGGCGCGTGGTCTACACCACCAACGCCATCGAGAGCATCCACAGCCAGCTGCGCAAGATCATCAAGACGCGCGGGCACTTCCCCAGCGACGACGCGGCCACCAAGCTGATCTGGCTGGCCCTGCGCAACATCACGGCCGACTGGGGCCGCGCGGCCAAGGAATGGCGCGAGGCGATGAACCAGTTCGCGATACTGTATGAAGAGCGGTTCACGGCGGCCCACGCCGGCCGCTGAGGGGTTGAACCATGAGTACATGGCTCAACCGGGGCGCCTCCGGCGGCCTGGCAGGGGCCTGAAGACAGAAGAAAAATCAGCCAACAGCCAATTTACCCAACCGCCTCACACACAGAAATCCTGACGGCCCCATCGACGCATCTGAAACCCAGCGCGTAAGACGCGAATCCCAGTCCGCCATTCGTCCGATGCAGAGCATGCTGGCACACCGGCTAGTAGTGTTGCTCGCCATTTCACTGCAAAACTTCGCAAGCAACCCGTGCACCAAGAGCTGCCGCGGCGTGAATAGGTGGTGCCAATGAGTCCACCCGCGCTCGCGAATAGGCTGCTCAGTGTTGTAGCCGGACACGATGGCGCGCGATGGAATGAACCCCTGCCGCTGCCAGTGATCGAAGCGCTCGCGCAACAGCTCAAGCACCTGTGACTCACGCCGCAAGTCGTCGTCATCGGGCACTGCGTAGCGGCGGTTACCAGCGGCATCGATCCAACGGATGCAGTACAAGCGCTCCTGGAACACATCGCCCGGCCGAGGCACCACGTCGTCTCTGGTCCAGCGCCGCAGACCGTCCGGCCCGCGAAGCGCTGCCACGCTCCAGGTCCGGTCCGGATCGAAGGGGTCGACGACTCGGCTTTCGGCCACCGTGGCGCCTTCTTTCGCCTTGTACCGCCGTACCTCCGCTGCATCGACCCGCACGATCTCCGGCCGCAGCCGGTCAGAGCCAGGCACTCGGTGCCACCGGCAAATCACCTGACTCTTCTCACCGACCAGCCAGCTTGGTGCCAGCGGGATGTAGTAGTCGCAGCCCTCGGGTTTGACCTCGACGCAATAGAGGAATGCGTCGGCGCGCTCGCCTCGATCGTTGTGCTCAATACCCCAGGTGGTGACCTGCTCGTCAGCAGCCTTCATCGCCGCGGCCTGTAGGCTCATCACTTCCCTCTGCACCTCGGGTCCGCCCCCTAGCAGGTTCAGGCTCGCCCATGTCAGAAGCCCGGCCACCGGGTTCAGGTCGGAACCGAAGGAGTCGCAGCCGATGCGTGCCGCCTCAAACGGGATCGATCCGCCGCCGCAGAAGGCGTCGCCCACACGCGGCCGGTGGCCGAGCTCACGTTGACCAAGCTGCTCCACCAGCTCCGGCAAGCTGCCCGCGTTCGTGCCGAGGTGGGCGTTGATTGCGGCCCAGGCCTGGGGAGAGGGGCCAGCGATACTTTCCGGTCGGTCGCAGTTTGCGATGCGCTCGGCGTAGGACAGAGCGTCGAACGCGGCGCGGCCGAGCTTGCGTTGCGCAGCCGGCTTACATCGCGCCCAGGCACCTTCGTCGTCCATCGTGAGGATCTGCAAGAAGACCTCTCGGTCCTTCTTCGCATCGTTACTAGACGGCATCAGCAGACCGAG
Source organism: Rubrivivax albus (assembly GCF_004016515.1). Taxonomy (GTDB): domain Bacteria; phylum Pseudomonadota; class Gammaproteobacteria; order Burkholderiales; family Burkholderiaceae_C; genus Rubrivivax; species Rubrivivax albus. The sequence continues at coordinate 841,745 of NZ_SACT01000002.1, read as the reverse complement.
GATGGCCGCTCGAACCAGGATCAGCGGCTTGCGGCCCCACCATTTGCCTAGGCGGGTCAGTGTCTGGTTGCCACCCTTCCGCTCCTTGTAGGACTCAACCGACAGACGCGCGATGGGGAACTGTGTCTCAATGAAGGCGGGCATTGGCAAGCGGCGAATCAGATTTCTACAGGCTGAGCGAGAGCTGTGAGTGCCCGAGCAGTTCGCGCCGGGCACGCGGCGACAGGCCCTCGCCCTTGACGAAAGGGTTGTCGGCGATCGCGGCGCGCAGCGCCTTGCGCCAGCCAATGCCCTTCTGCAGCGCCTGGCCCGTGGTGGCAACCGTCATCGTGTAGAGCCACCAGCGCTCCTCAGGGGCCAGCGCCTCCCAGTTGCGCACCGCGTTAGGAATATCGTCTGGCGGCGCGTCCTCCACCGCCCAGCACAGCACGCACAACTCCTTGCCGAGCGAGGCGTGCAGCGGCACCGGGTTGCCCGGGTTCTTGACGAAGCGGGCCACCGGCAGGCCGTTGGCGCGCAGGCGGCGGTTGGCCTCTTCCCAGAACGCGGGCGCGAGCGCGAGCCAGCGCGTGCGATCGATCAGCACACGCAGGCCGGTGTCGGCCGGATTCGGCGCCGCGCTGTGGCGGTGGCCGAGCTGGTCGAGGTCGGCGCCGCGGTGCTCGGAGATGCAGACAAGCTCACCCGGGCCACTGCCCTTGGGCACGTCGACCAGGAAGCCGTGGCGCGCCTCATCAGGCAAGAAGCCCAGGCCGATGGCCTTGCGGCCCGTGGAGCGGGATGCGGATGCCATCGCTCAAACCTGCTGCTGCACTTTGGCCGCGTCGAAGGGCTGATTGGTCGCCCGCAGCCAGTCCAGGAGGGCTTGACCCGTCGCGAAGCCGAGCGAGCCCACGGTCATGCGCAAGGTGCCGACCCCCACCATCTCCTGAAGCTTGTCGGCGGACGCCCTCAACGTCGCCGCCGTGTAGCCGACCTCCAACGCACCGGAGTACTCGACGTGCTGCAGACCGTCGGCGCTCTCCGCGGTGAGCTGCAGGTCGTAGGCGATCACCGTTGCGGCTTCGTCCAGGCGCTGGATGAAGTCCCACACCGCGCCACTGTCGTCGAGCTTGGTCCGCTGAATCCAGCGCGCCGGACTGGCGGGATCGAGCTTCGGACCCGTGCCGCCGGGCTGCGGGATGGCGATGCGCAGCACCTCCGAGGCAATGCCGAAGGCCGAGGCCACCGCCACAGCGCACACGAGCCGGCTTCCCGCCTGGACGCGGAACGCGCCAGAGTAGGCGGCTGCGCCAACATGGGTCGGCGCCGACCCGTCCGTGGTGTAGCGGATGTCGACGCCTCCAGCGAGCGGCAGCGCGCGCAACTCGACCTCGAAATGATCGCCACGGTTGTGGAGTTGGTACTTCAGCCGCAGGCGCGCCGTCCACTCCTTGACCGGGCTGATACGCGTGAAGTCGGCCGGGTCATGCGCCAGGAAGCGGTAACGCAGGGCCGTGGCCTCGAAGCGAGCGGGGGTGGGCACCGGGCTCGATGCTGGCGTGGGCTCGGCGTCGCCGGTCTCGAAGACGACGGCCGGCGCGTGCAGCGGCTCGACCTTCAGGTAGGTGCGGCCGTCGCCGTCGTCGTCGACCGACAGCTCGCGGATCTCCACCGACGGCGTGGGCGGCGGGAAGGGGCCGCGCCGAACGTGGTTGCCTTCCTCGCGCCACAGGCCACGGCGCAGGCAGTCGGTCTTCAGGTCATCGAGCGCCGAGGTCTTGTGCAGCGGCCAGTTGGTGTTGACTGCGGCGTTGCGTTTGAAGTCGGCCCACAGCACGACCTTGCTGTCTGCGCCCCCGAAGAGCCGCGCCTCGGCCCGCGAGCGGAAGGCGTCGTCGTCGATCTTCGTGGTGAACTTCTGCGCACCTTCCAAGGTCTGGCGGATCGTCGCCTCGCCGCTGCGGTTGCCGGCAAAAGCCAGGTCGACCCCGGTGGCGCGCATCGCGGTGTTGATCGACGGGTAGACGATCTGGTCGAAGGCTTCCTTCAGTGCGGCGCTGAACTGGAGCGCGATGCGGTCGCGCAGGCCGTCGAGCGCGCGCCACTGCGGATCGTCCGCGGGGGTCTGCTCCTGACGCAGCTCGTCCTCGATGCTCTGCAGCGCGCGGGTCTGGCGCGCGGCGTCGATCACCTTCTGGAAGGTGTCGCGCGAGCCGGTGAGGAAGAGCACGCGGTTCTTGTAGGGCTGTTGCTGCCACCACGCCTGCCAGTCCCCCGAGATCGGCAACTGGTTCGCCTGGCCGCCGGGCCGCACGACCACGAGCGTGGTGCGCTCCTGTTCGAGCTGCACTTCGTCCAGCGGGGGCAGCACCTTCACGAGCTGGTAGCAGTCGCGGAGGCTGGCGGTGAACTGCTCTTCCAGGTGCTCGCGCAGCATGCGGTCCACCGTCTCGGCGTGCAGCGACAGCGCCGTGGCGCGCAGCTTGGCCGCGAGGTTCTGCTGGTTCTTGAAGAACAGCCGCCCGTCGGCCGAGTTGTGCAGATACCAGGCCCGCGTGGCGAGCTTGTCTAGCACGTTGGCCTTGAAGGTGGACAGGTCGCGGCCAGGGCGCTGCAGCGCATCGACGAGCTGGTACTCGCGAAGACCGTGGATGGCGCCCGGCGTCGTCGACAGCGACGCGATCAGGATCAGGCGCGCCGCCTCGGAGGCGTCGGGGTTGCCGTTGGCGAGGTCGATCTGCTCGACCTCGGCATCACCGCCGTGCGCGATGTCATGGGCGATGGCCTCACTGAGCGAGGGATTGATCGTGCGGATCTCGGACGCGATCTCGTCGACGTTGAGGTCGATGTCGTACGGGTGGATCAGGTCCTTGGCCTCGGCCTTGCGCGAGTTCCACAGGTCGGCCACTACCATCTGCATCAGGCGGATGACGCCGCGCGTCTGCTGGAAGCCGTCGTTCTCCTTGAACTTGCCGACCAGCTCACGCAGGTCGGGGTGGAATGGGTAGGCGTCGACGACCCGGGTGTAGTGCGACTCCGGCGACGTGGTCGTGAGGTTCATGCGTGCGGCTTCGCGCAGCGCTTCGCGGTACGCGCCGGCCACCCGTTCAATCTCCGGCTTCGGTGCCACCGATTCAAACAGGCGCTTGCGCAGGATGTGGTACAGCTCGTCGCCGTTCGGATTGACGGGCGTGATGGGCACGGCAATGCGCTTGGATTCGGCGCTGATGCCCTGTACGGCACGGTCAAAGGCGGCCTGGAGGTTGGACTGTCCGATCGCAAAGTTCGTCCCCGCCAGGTCAGACAGAACCAGACAGACGTTGTCCATCTCGGCCACCGCGACGAAGAGATTGGCCAGCGCCGTGGTCGTGACGACGCCGAGGTCCGCATGGCCCACCGGCACGGCGACGGCGTACTCCAGATATGGCGGCAACTCGTCGAGGAACAGCACCAGGGGGTCGCCGCCGAGGAGCTGCTTCCACGCCTCAGGACCGGGTGCGCTGAGCAGGGGCGACACATAGCGGGCGAATTGCTCGGCCTTGCCGAGCTGCTCCGCGATCGAGCCCCAGATGCCGCCTGGGGCGTCGGTGCTGCGGCCGTTGAAGCCGACGACGCGGCAGCGGCCAAGTTTGGGAGCCGGGTCGCGCTCAGCCAGCACTCGGCGGCGCAACTCTGGGTCTTTGGCCAGCAGGCCCAGCGCGATCATGCTGTGCGTCTTGCCGCCGCCCATCGCCTGGGACAGCAGGAACACCGACGAACCGGCGGTGCTGCCGGCGAGGTGCCGGAACGCGCGGTCGACCAGCGTCAGCATGCCGGTGGTGAAGTAGTTCTCGTCGAAGAACTCGCCGCCGTGGACTTTGCCCCCAAGGAAAGCGTCGAGGCTCAGAACGGTGGCCCGGCGATCGGAAGCGAAGACGGAACGCCGCGGTACGCAAGTCTGCTTGAGAGTCATGGGGCCTTCATCAGGGTTGCCGGTCTGCCGCTGGGCTGCCGCGGATCGTTGGGGATGCTACGGGAAACATCCCTGGGCAACGCTAACCCCGCTCACTGTCGCACTGGGCGACACCCTCTCTTCAAGCCAAATGCCTGCCGCGACCCAGGATCACACGGCGAGCTCGTCAGTGGCATCCGCCGCGGCGGCGTCATACTTCGACGACCAACGCCCGCGCGATTCCTTGACGACGATGCGCTGCCCGGTCAGCCGCTCCACGGTGCGGATGCGATCCATCGCGCGGCGGATCGACACGTTGCCATCGGCATGCGCCAGGTACAGAAGCCGCACCAGCTTGTCGGCCCACTTGGGGACGCGGCCAGTCTTCTCCCAGCGTGCGACCGATTGCCCGTCGGCACCCATCATCTTGCCCAGGGCAGGCTGGGACAGAAGCATCCCGCTGCTGCGGAGATAGCGGAGTTCTGCACCGGTCAGTGCCCCGGGCTTCTTGGTCAGCGCCGTGCAGATCGCCATCGTCAGCCCGTCCAGGTCGTGAATCGACACGCCTTCGCCGAACGGCGTGCGGTGCCGGGTGTAGCCGTTAACCAGCCACACGTTGCGCAGTCCGCCGTCGGTGTAGTGGTACATGCTCATCCTTCGCTCACGTCGATCACCGTCACCACGATCAGCGCCGGCTGTGGGTACTCCACGTACACCACGGCCGCCACGTTCACGCCGGCCACAAGGCGGCGCATCTCGCACTTCAGTCCCGGATGCCGCATGTCGGGTTCCGGGCGTCGTGCCAACAGCCCCATCTTCAACGTTTCCGCCAACATCGCCCGCGTGATGCGCCGTTGCTTCATCCGTCGCTCGGCATGTAACGTCAGCACGACGTTCGCCGAGTCGGCTGCACTGGCCCGGATGTGTCTTTCGAGTTGGCGGTCAGTGGGGCCGGACACGGGGCAACGATACTATCAAAATGATAGGGTGCGCGCAGTTCAAGCGGCAGGCTTGAAGCGGCCCAAGATCACGCGGCCTGAGCCCATCAAGGCTTCGATGGTGTCGGCCCATTGCTGCAGCATTTCGCGACGCTGCGTGGCGTACTCAGCGCGGTTATAGACCCCGCGAACGCCGCCGATGGTGTGGTTCAGCGCCTTTTCCACCACGTCTGACGGCCAGCCGTTCTCATGCAACAGCGTGGATGCAGTGCGGCGCAGGTCGTGGACCGTGAAGGCTGGAATGTCCTGCCCGGCCAGTGCCACCTTCAGCGCGTTGTTGATCGCGTTGTGCGCAAAGGGCTTGGTGAGGCTGCCGCGGCCGGGCATCACCAGCGAGCTTCCGCCGGCCAGCGCCTGCAGTTCCCTGAACAGCGCCACGGCCTGCGTGGACAAGAACACGATGTGTGGCTTGCCGGTCTTTGAGTGCTCGACCGGGATGTGCCACTCGGCTGCGTCGAAGTCCACATGCTCCCAGCGCGCCAAGAGTAGTTCGGACTTGCGCACCATTGTCAGCAGGATCAAGTGCAACCCGATCTTGAACTGGCGCCGAATGTTGGACTCGAAGGCAGCGCGCAGGAAGGTCTTGATTTCCTCTGGCGACAGTGCGCGCTCGCGGGCCTTGGCCTTGTGAACGTGACGCATGGGCAGCGCCAGGACCGGATTCGTCGTCACAAGCCCCGCCGTCATGGCGAAGTCGAACAGCCGCTTCAATACACCGCGAATCTGTCCGGCGGCAGCGTCGAAGCCCTCGTCCTTCTTGCGCCAGATGATGGCCCTCACGTCCTCGGTGGTCACGTCACGCACCGGCTTGGCGCCAATGGCAGGCACGATGGCCTTGTCGAAGTACCGGCGGGGGATGGTCAGGTCGGCGCGGTCCTTCGCCACGATCTCGGCGAAGAAGCGTTCGCCAAACTCGGCCACGGTCGTTGCATCGGCTGCCGCCACCTTGGCGAGTTGCTTCTGCTGGGCTGGTGACGTCCCCATCGCCACCGCCTCGGCGGCCTCGTCCCGCTTCTTGCGGGCGTTCTTCAGCGTCAGCGCCGGGTACTTGCCCAGGGTCAGCTTCTCCAGCTTGCCATTCAGCCGGTAGCGGTAGCGCCAGACCACGCCGCCCGTGGGGAACACCTCCACATACAACCCCCGGTCGTCTGCCACCGTGAACACCTTATCCATGGGCTTCAGCGCCTTCAACGCCGTGTCGGTGAGTGCCACTTCCCGTACTCCTATGTCCAAGTTGTCGGCGTCTTCGTGTCCAAGCGTCAGTATGGACACGTTCTTGGACACCAAAAGCCTAGGCTTGTGTTGGGTCAGCTAGGACATTGTAGGAACAAAAAAGCCGCGTCTGACAGCGGCTTGTGTGCGTTGACTAGATTCCGTTGGACGACCTAGGAACTCATGTTATTTCCCGATGCAGAAGTTCGAGAAGATCTCGCCCAGCAGGTCCTCGACACCGAACTGACCGGTGATCTCGCCCAGCGCCCGGTGCGCCAGGCGCAGTTCCTCGGCCAGCAGGTCCAGCGGCGCGTCGTGGTGCGCCGCCAACGGTGACGCCAGCGTCACCGCCACCTCCAGATGCCCGCGGGCGCGTGACAGCGCCTGCAGGTGGCGCGTGCGCGCGATCGCCACGCCCTCGGCGGCCGCCTGCCAGCCGGCCCGCCGCAGCAGGTCGGCACGCAGCGCGTCCAGCCCGGCACCGGTGCGGGCCGACAGCACGATGGCGCCGTCGGGCAGGCCGTTGGCGGTGACCGGTGCCGCATCGGCCTTGTTGAACACGTGCAGCACGGCCGCGGCCGGCAGCTCGGCGGCGATGGCCGCGTCGGCCGCCTCGTAGGCCAGCTCGCCACGCCGCGTCAGGTCGTGCAGGAAGAGCACGGCATCGGCGTCGCGGATGGCGTCCCAGCTGCGGCCGATGCCCAGGCGCTCGACCTCGTCGGCCGCCTCGTCGTGCGCGCGCAGGCCGGCGGTGTCGACCACGTGGACCGGCACGCCTTCGATCTGGATCGTCTCGGCCACACGGTCGCGCGTAGTGCCAGGGATCGGCGTGACGATGGCCAGCTCCGCGCCAGCCAGTGCGTTGAGCAGGCTGCTCTTGCCCACGTTGGGCTGGCCGGCCAGCACCACGCGCATGCCCTCGCGCAGCAGCGCGCCCTGGCGCGCGCCGGCGGTGGCGGCATCCAGCGCGGCCAGGATCTCGTCGAGCTGGCGCCGTGCCTGGGCCTGTTCCAGGAAGTCGATCTCCTCCTCCGGGAAGTCCAGCGTGGCCTCGACCAGGGTGCGCAGGTGCACGATGCGCCCCGCCAGCGCGTCGATGCGCTGCGAGAAGTCGCCGGCCAGCGCCCGCGCCGCACTGCGGGCCGCGGCCTCGGTGCCGGCCTCGATGAGGTCGGCCACCGCCTCGGCCTGGGCGAGGTCGAGCTTGTCGTTGAGGAAGGCGCGCTCGGTGAACTCGCCCGGCCGCGCGAGCCGCAGCCCCGGCAGCACCGCCAGGCAGCGCGCCAGCAGCAGTTGCAGCACCACCGGGCCGCCGTGGGCCTGGAGTTCCAGCACGTCCTCGCCGGTGTAGCTGTGCGGTGCCGGGAAGTACAGCGCCAGGCCCTGGTCGATCGCCGAGCCGTCTTCGGCCTGGAACGGCCCGTAATGCGCCACCCGCGGTGTGAGCGAGCGCCCACACATCGCGTCGATCAGCGGCTGCAGGCCCCAACCGGAAACGCGCACGATGCCCACCGCACCGCGCCCGGGGGCGGTGGCGATGGCGGCGATGGGTTCGGTGGGCGCCGGTGGCGCGGCGGGGCCGGAGCGCATGGTGGCCTGATTCTGGCGCGCCCCGGCGGAAGATGGCGCGGGTGGAGAGGCCCGGCTGGCCGCGTGGCCGACGGGCCGGGCTCCTGAGCCGGCATGTGCCGGGTCGACCCGCATGACTGCATCGTCGGCCCTGGGCCGGGCCGGATCAACCCCCGTGGCAGCGGACAGACGGCGGTGGCCGTGAACTAAGCCTGCATTCGGCCATCGGCCCCGGCAGCCACCGCCCGACCATCACTTGCCCAGCACGCCCAGCCGCTTGTTGATGTACCACTGCTGGGCAATGGACAAAATGTTGTTCGTCAGCCAGTACAGCACCAGACCGGCCGGGAAGAAGAAGAACATCACGCCGAAGGCCAGCGGCATGATCCACATCAGCCGGGCCTGCACCGGGTCCGGCGGCGTCGGGTTCAGCCACACCTGGAACAGCGACGACGCGGTCATCAACACCGGCAGGATGTAGTAGGGGTCGATGGCCGCCAGGTCGGTGATCCAGCCGATCCACGGCGCATTGCGCATCTCCACGCTGGACAGCAGCACCCAGTACAGCGCGATGAAGAACGGCATCTGCACCACGATGGGCAGGCAGCCGCCCAGCGGGTTGACCTTTTCCTCGCGGTAGATGCGCATCATCTCCTGCTGCATCTGCTGCGGCTTGTCCTTCAGCCGCTCGCGCATCTCCATCACCTTGGGGTTGATGGCCTTCATCTTGGCCATCGACGCGTAGGCCTTGGCGTTGAGCCAGTAGAAGGCGATCTTCAGCACCACCACCAGGGCCACGATGGCCCAGCCCCAGTTGCCGATGAGGTTGTGCAGCTGGGTCAGCAGCCAGAACAGCGGCTTGGACAGCACGGTCAGCCAGCCGTAGTCCTTGACCAGGTCCAGGCCTGGCGCCAGCGCGGCGAGCTTGTACTCCTCCTGCGGGCCGACGTAGAGCGTGGACGACTGCGTGGTGCTGGCACCCGGCGCCACCTCGCCCATCGGCGTCACCAGCGCCACCGAGTACAGGTTGTCGGCCACCTTGGCGGTGCGGAACTCGCGCTGCGCACCCTCGGGCAGCAGCCAGGCGCTGGTGAAGTAGTGCTGCACCATGGCGGCCCAACCTTCGGTGGCCGGCGACGGCAGGTCCACCTTGCCCTTGGCGATGTCGTCGAAGTCGATCTTCCTGAACTTCGTGGCGTCGGTGTAGACCGCCGGGCCGGTGAAGGTGAAGTAGAAGCTCGACTCGCCCTCGGGCTTGTTGCCGTCACGCGTGAGCTGCAGGTAGAGCTGCGGGTTGACGGCCGCCGCACCGGCGTTGACCACCTCGTGCGTGACGCCGATGGTGTAGGCACCGCGCGGGAAGCGCAGCGTCTTGCGCAGCGTCAGACCCTCGGGCGTCGTGCTCTCGAAGCTGACGCTCACTTCCGTGGCCTTGTCGCCCAGCCGGCGCTCGCCCGGCAGCACGCGCATCGGCGTCAGGTGGTTGGGCAGGCTGACGCCGTTGGTCTGCGCGATCAGGCCGGTCTGCGCCAGGTACACGCGGGTGGCGCTCTGGTCGAGCAGCTTGACCTGACGGGTGGCGTCGTTCTGGTCGGCGTACTTCAGCAGTTCCAGCCCCACCAGCGTGCCGCCGCGGCTGTCCAGCGTGGCGCGCACCACGTCCGTCTCCACCGTCACCGTCTCGGCTGCTGGTGCAGCGGGAGCAGCCGGCACACCCGCGGCTGCGGCGGTGCCCGCGGTGGTGGCAATGGCCGCCGGCACGCCGCTGGCCGCCGTGGCGCCCGGGGCGGTGCCCGGCGCCGACGCTGCGGGCCGGGCCTTGGGCATGCCGAAGATCGTCGGCTGGCCGGTGTGCTTGTTCCACGCGTCCCAGAGCAGGACGAGCGACATCGTGAAGACCACCCACAGCAGGGTGCGGCGAATGTCGGTCATGAAGGAGTCCGATGCGAGAAGTCGGGAGAGTCGGGGTCGGCGCCCAGGCCCAGGCGCGTGAAGAGGCCGGGCGCGCGCGCGGGCACATGGTCCAGACCGCCGTCACACCAGGGGTGGCAGCGCAGCAGGCGGCCCGCGGCCAGGCTGCCACCAGCCACGGCACCGTGGCGGCGCAGCGCGTCCAGCGCGTACTGTGAGCAACTGGGTTCGAAGCGGCAAGCGTTGCCCAGCCAGGGCTTGAGCAGGTAGCGGTAGGCCAGCACGATGCCGATCATCAGCTGGCGGGGCCATTGGCCCATGCGGCGCCAAAGGGTGGTCACGGCGCATGCCCTCCGGTGGCGCGGGCGCCGCGATCCGGTCGTGACGCGCTCCGCCCTGCCGTCCCGAGGGCAGCATCCAGTTCGCCGCGGGCAGCCGCACGCAGCACTTCCGACGCCGCGGACACGAAGTCGCTGCGCGCAAAGCCGCTGCGCAGCCGCACCACCCACAGGCCACCGGGCAGCGACCCGGCGTGCCGCTGCAGCGCCGCGCGGATCTGCCGCCGCAACAGGTTGCGTGTGACCGCCCGTCGAGCCAGACGCTTGGGGAGCACGGCACCCAGCCAGAACCGCCCGCTCAAGTCATCCACAGGTTGCGGTGACTTGTTCACGTCGTCTGTGGATAACTCTTGCCGGGCAGCCTGCTTTCCAGCAGGACGGGGGCGTGACGGCGCCGCCGGCAGGTGATGCACGGCGAAGTGGGCACTCCGCGACCAGGGCGGCGTGGACAGCAGGCGTTGGAAATCGGCGCTGTGCACAAGGCGCCCGATCATCGCGGCCGGCGATGGCAGCCTGCCACCGATGTCGCCGCTCAGGCCAGGCGCTTGCGGCCCTTGGCGCGTCGCGCCTTGATCACCGCACGGCCGCCGCGCGTCTTCATGCGGACGAGGAAACCGTGGGTGCGCGCGCGGCGGGTCTTGGAAGGCTGGTAGGTGCGCTTCATGATGAAGTCCTGGACGGTGATGGCGCCGTCACCTGGCGCCGGAGGCTGCGAAAAAGCCCAGGCCGGGCGGGTGGCCAGGCACAGGTCGAACCGGGAACATGCCTTGGGGCGGATGGGTGGATGCCGACCTGCCTGATGTGCCCTCGGCACGCGCAGGGGAACGGGCCTGCAACGACCACCCTGGACACAGCCCCTGTGGATTCGGCATCCCCGGCACCCTGGCGCACCGGCACCTGCAGGGGCCCGCCTCGAAGGGCGGGCCGCGCGAGCGCACGGCCGTTGCCAGATCGGCACATTCACGTGCCGCCCCCGCATTTTTCCGGATCCGGGGAACCCTTCATTAGAGCAGAAAAGCCTTTTCCGGTCAAAGACTTGCACCACAACCTGCGGTGATGCGCAGGGCTTGACCATTGGCGCGACATTGTGGATAACTGCCCTCCCCGCAGCGTCAGGACCCCCCTGCGCGGCGCCGAGACAAGAAGATTTCCACACCCCACCGGTATGACGCCCGACTTATGGCAGCGTGGCTGCGAGCGCCTCGCGAGCGAACTGCCTGAACAGCAGTTCAACACCTGGATCCGCCCGTTGCCCCCGGCCGAAGTGCTGCCGCAGGACGACGACACGATGCGGGTGGCGCTGCGCGTGCCCAACCGCTTCAAGCTCGACTGGATCCGCAGCCAGTACGCCGGCCGCATCGAAACCGTGCTCAGCGACTTGGCCGGCCTGCCGGTGCGGCTGGACCTGCAACTGGCGCCGCGTGAGCTGCCCCCCGTGCGCCCGGGCCCCGCGGCGAGCACGTCGCCGGCCCATGACGCGGCGCCGGGCCTGGTGGCGGCGAGCGCAGCCACCAGCATTGCCACGTTGGCCGCAGCAGCCGACGGCACCGCCACGCCTCCCCCGGCGGCCAGCCGCCACAAGCTCAACCCGGCGCTGACCTTCGACACCCTCGTGGCCGGCCGCGCCAACCAGATGGCGCGCACCGCCGCACTGCACGTAGCCGGTGCGCCGGGCGCCATGTACAACCCGCTGTTCATCTACGGCGGCGTGGGCCTAGGCAAGACCCACCTGGTGCACGCCGTGGGCAACGCCCTGCTGAAGGACCGCCCCGACGCCCGCGTGCTGTACCTGCACGCCGAGCAGTTCATCAGCGACGTGGTGCGCAACTACCAGCGCAAGACCTTCGACGAGCTCAAGGCCAAGTACCACCAGCTCGACCTGCTGCTGATCGACGACGTGCAGTTCTTCGCCGGCAAGGAGCGCACCCAGGAGGAGTTCTTCAACGCCTTCGAGGCGCTGCTGGCCAAGCGCGCGCACATCATCATGACCAGCGACACCTACCCCAAGGGCCTGGTCGACATCGACGAACGTCTCACCAGCCGCTTCGACGCCGGCCTGACGGTGGCCATCGAGCCGCCGGAGCTGGAGATGCGGGTGGCCATCCTGATCCAGAAGGCGCGCGTGGACGGCGTGGAGATGCCCGAGGACGTGGCCTTCTTCGTGGCCAAGAACGTGCGCGCCAACGTGCGTGAGCTCGAGGGTGCACTGCGCAAGGTGCTGGCCTACGCGCGCTTCACGCACAAGGACGTGAACATCGCGCTGGCCCGCGAGGCGCTGAAGGACCTGCTGTCGATCCAGAACCGGCAGATCAGCGTCGAGAACATCCAGAAGACGGTGGCCGACTTCTACAAGATCAAGGTCGCCGACATGTACAGCAAGAAGCGCCCGGCCTCGATCGCCCGCCCGCGCCAGATCGCCATGTTCCTGGCCAAGGAGATGACGCAGAAGAGCCTGCCCGAGATCGGCGAGCTCTTCGGCGGCCGCGACCACACCACGGTGCTGCACGCGGTGCGCAAGATCGGCGGCGAACGGCAGAAGAACAGCGAACTGAACCAGCAGCTGCACGTGCTGGAACAGACGCTCAAGGGGTGAGGCAGGACGTACAGGTCCGCCTGCGCGGACCCGTTCGCCTGTGGAACCGGCCTGGCATGCTTGCCGGGCCGTGAGCGAACCGCCCGAGCGCTGCGAGGGCGTAGGGTGCCGTGCCGAACAACAGACACCTTCACAACCCTGTGCACATCTCCCGAACAACCGCGCCCTTGTCCACAGCCCCTGCCCGCACCCCGGTTTTGTCCCCAATCCGCGACGCCGCCATCCCTGTTCCCACCCACAGGGTTCGTGCCCGACTAAAGCCTTGATCAATCAGGCGAAAATAGCGTTGTTCACAGCCCAGGCCGGGGCCTACTACGGCTACCAGGCTTAAAAAGGTAAAGACATGATCGTCCTGAAGGCAGCCCAGGAAAACCTGCTCGCCGCCCTGCAGTCGGTGGCCGGCATCGTGGAACGTCGGCACACCCTGCCCATCCTGGCCAACGTGCTGCTGCGCAAGAACGGCCCGGCCATCGAGTTCACCACCAGCGACCTGGAGATCCAGGTGCGCACCACGGCCGAACTCGGCGGTGACGCCGGCAGCCTGTCGGTCACCGTGGGCGCGCGCAAGCTCATCGACATCCTGCGTGCGCTGCCGGCCGACCAGACCGTCACGCTCAGCGCCAGCGGCTCCAAGCTCACCCTCACCGGCGGCAAGAGCCGCTTCACGCTGCAGACCCTGCCGGCCGACGACTTTCCGCTGGTCAACGAGGCGGTGGACTTCGGCCCCGCGTTCTCGGTGCCGCAGAAGACGCTCAAGGGCCTGATCAACCAGGTGCACTTCGCGATGGCGGTGCACGACATCCGCTATTACCTCAACGGCATCCTGTTCATCGCCGAAGGCAGCACGCTGACCCTGGTGGCCACCGACGGCCACCGCCTGGCCCTGGCCCAGGCCACGCTGGACCACGAGGTGCCCAAGCAGGAGGTCATCCTGCCGCGCAAGACGGTGCTGGAACTGCAGCGCCTGCTCAAGGACGACAAGGACAACGACGACGGCGCCATCGAGATGCGCTTTGCCGCCAACCAGGCCAAGTTCGCCTTCAGTGGCATGGAGTTCGTCACCAAGCTGGTCGAGGGCAAGTTCCCCGACTACAACCGCGTGATCCCGAAGAACCACAAGAACCACGTCACGCTGGGCCGCGTACCGCTGCTGGGCTGCCTGCAGCGCGCGGCCATCCTGACCAGCGAGAAGTTCAAGGGCGTGCGCTTGAACATCGAACCCGGCGTGCTCAGGATCGCTTCCAGCAACGCCGAGCAGGAAGAGGCCAAGGAAGAGCTCGAGATCGACTACAACGGCGACGCCATCGAGATCGGCTTCAACGTCACCTACCTGATGGACGCGCTGACCAACATCCCGCAGGAGATGGTCAAGCTCGAGCTGCAGGACAGCCAGGCCAGTGCGCTGCTGACCGTGCCGGAGCAGGCCGGCTTCAAGTACGTGGTCATGCCGATGCGCATCTGAGGCCACGCGCCGCAGACCAGCGTCCAGCGGGCTCCGGCCCGCTGTCGTGTTTCCAGAGAAAGCCACCATGAGCGAGAACACCACGCCGCAACCCGGTTCCGACGCCTACGGCGAAGGCAGCATCCAGATCCTGGAAGGCCTGGAGGCCGTGCGCAAGCGGCCCGGCATGTACATCGGCGACACGTCCGACGGCACCGGCCTGCACCACCTGGTCTTCGAGGTGGTGGACAACTCCATCGACGAGGCGCTGGCCGGCCACTGCGACGACATCGTCGTCACCATCCATACCGACAACAGCATCAGCGTCGTCGACAACGGCCGCGGCATCCCCACCGGCGTGAAGATGGACGACAAGCACGAGCCGAAACGCTCGGCGGCCGAGATCGCGCTGACCGAACTGCACGCCGGCGGCAAGTTCAACCAGAACAGCTACAAGGTCTCCGGCGGCCTGCACGGCGTGGGCGTGAGCTGCGTCAACGCGCTGAGCAAGTGGCTGCGGCTGACGGTGCGCCGCGACGGCCAGGTGCACTACATCGAGTTCCGCAAGGGCATCCCGCAGGACCGCGTGCTGGAGATGCGCGACGGTGTCGAAGTCAGCCCGATGAAGATCACCGGCGCCACCGACAAGCGTGGCACCGAGGTGCACTTCCTGCCCGACGAGGAGATCTTCACCGCCAACACCGACTTCCACTACGAGATCCTGGCCAAGCGCCTGCGCGAGCTGAGCTTTCTGAACAACGGCGTCAAGATCCGCCTGGTCGACGAGCGCAACAACAAGGAAGACAACTTCGGCTACGTCGGCGGCGTCAAGGGCTTCGTCGAGTTCATCAACCAGGGCAAGAAGACCCTGCACCCCAACATCTTCCACGCTACCGGCGACCGCACCAGCGACAACGCCACCAACATCGGTGTCGAGGTGGCCATGCAGTGGAACGACGGCTACAGCGAGAGCGTGCTGTGCTTCACCAACAACATCCCGCAGCGGGATGGTGGCACCCACCTCACCGGCCTGCGCGCGGCGATGACGCGCGTGATCAACAAGTACATCGACGACAACGAGCTGGCCAAGAAGGCCAAGGTGGAGATCAGCGGCGACGACATGCGCGAAGGCCTGTGCTGCGTGCTCAGCGTCAAGGTGCCCGAGCCCAAGTTCAGCAGCCAGACCAAGGACAAGCTCGTCAGCTCCGAAGTGCGCGGCCCGGTGGAGGACGTGGTGGCCAGCAAGCTGGGCGAGTGGCTGCTGGAGAACCCCACCGACGCCAAGATCGTCTGCGGCAAGATCGTCGAGGCGGCCAAGGCCCGCGAGGCCGCGCGCAAGGCACGCGAGATGACGCGCCGCAAGGGCGTGCTCGACGGCCTGGGCCTGCCTGGCAAGCTGGCCGACTGCCAGGAGAAGGACCCGTCGCTGTGCGAGATCTACATCGTCGAGGGCGACAGCGCCGGCGGCAGCGCCAAGCAGGGGCGTGACCGCAAGTTCCAGGCGATCCTGCCGCTGCGCGGCAAGATCCTCAACGTGGAGAAGGCGCGCTACGAGAAGCTGCTGACCAGCAACGAGATCCTGACGCTGATCACCGCGCTGGGCACCGGCATCGGCAGCGCCGGCGGTGGCGGCGACGACTTCAACCCCGACAAGCTGCGCTACCACCGCATCATCATCATGACCGACGCGGACGTGGACGGCGCCCACATCCGCACCCTGTTGCTGACCTTCTTCTTCCGCCAGATGCCGCAGCTGGTGGAGCGCGGACACATCTACATCGCGCAGCCGCCGCTGTACAAGGTCAAGCACGGCAAGCAGGAGCAGTACCTGAAGGACGGCCACGAGCTCGACGCCTACCTGCTGAAGGTGGCGCTGGACGGCGCGCGCATCGACCCCGGTAACGGACAAGCCGAACTGGCGGGAGAGCGCCTGGCCGAGCTGGCCGCGGCCTACCTGCGCGCCAACAGCGTGGTCAACCGCCTGTCGGCCTGGATGGACGTGGAAGGCCTGCGCGCCATCGCCGACGGCCTGGTGCTGGACCTGGACACGGCCGAAGCCGCCGAAGCCAGTGCCGTGCGCATGCAGGCTGCGCTGCACGACGCCGAGGTGGCGGCCGAATACGACGCGCGCAGCGACAAGCACCTGCTGCGCATCAGCCGCCGCCACCATGGCAACGTCAAGAGCAGCGTGATCACCACCGACTTCGTCCATGGTGCCGACTACGAGGCGCTGAGCCAGGCCGGCCGCACCTTCCAGGGCCTGCTGGGTGCCGACGCCGTGGCCCGGCGTGGCGAAGGCGACAAGCAGAAGGAACAGAAGGTGGCCGACTTCCGCGCCGCCATGGCCTGGCTGATGCAGCAGGCCGAGAACAGCGTGGGCCGTCAGCGCTACAAGGGCCTGGGCGAGATGAACCCCGAGCAGCTGTGGGAAACGACCATGGACCCCGGCGTGCGCCGGCTGCTGAAGGTGCAGATCGATGACGCGATCGAGGCCGACCGCGTGTTCACGATGCTGATGGGCGACGAGGTGGAGCCGCGCCGGGACTTCATCGAGAGCAATGCGTTGAGGGCGGCGAATATCGACGTGTGATCCGGGACTGCCTCATGCGCGCCTATTACGCCAACTCCATCGGCGAATACCTGGCAAGCGATGAGGACAGCGTCCTAGGTGCGCTGACGGCGGCGAGCACGTTTGCCGTCGATATCGCCCAGCGCAACGCGTGGCTGGAGGAGATTCGGCTCCTGCGCGAGACCCTGCCCGCCTTTCCTTCGGGTGAACTCCTCCTGGAGTTCGTGGTGCCGCGGCTTGGCAAACGGATCGATGCGGTCCTGCTCCTGAATGGCGCGGTGGTCGTCATCGAATTCAAGACCAATGCGACGGCCTTTGCCCGGGCCGATGTGGAACAGACCTGGGACTACGCGCTCGATCTGAAGAACTTCCACGAGACCAGCCATCACCGAACGATCTACCCGGTGCTCGTGATCACCGGTGCAAGCGGAGAACTCCGTCGAGGTGAACACCGTTCGACGGACGGGGTGGCCGATCCTAGCCTGGTCTGTGCCGATCGCTTCGCGGAGTTGCTGCAGCAACTCGTTGGCCAGCGTGTTGAAGAAAGCGCACCCCTTGGTCATTGGGAAAGTGGCCGCTATCGGCCCACGCCCACGATCATCGAAGCGGCGACCAGCCTGTACCGGCGTCATTCGGTGCAGGAGATCGCGCGACATGGGGCCGACGCCAAGAACCTGACTTGCACTTCGGAGAAGGTCGCGGCCATCATTCGGCAGTCGCGTGACTCGTCGAGCAAATCGATCTGCTTCGTGACCGGTGTCCCAGGCGCTGGCAAGACACTGGTTGGACTCGACGTGGCGACGCGATTCCAGGATGCCTCGAGTGAACTGCACAGCGTCTACCTGTCAGGCAACGGCCCACTGGTCGCCATCCTGACCGAAGCCTTGGCGCGGGACCGCATCCAGCAGGAGCGGCTCCAGGGTCGTGCCGTGAAGAAGGGCGAGGCCCGGCAGGCCGTGAAGGCCTTTATTCAGAACGTGCATCACTTTCGTGACGAAGGACTGAAGGATCCCACGCCGCCGCCCGAGCATGTGACCATCTTCGACGAAGCACAGCGCGCCTGGAATCTGGCGAAGACGGTCGACTTCATGCAGCGCAAGAAGGGTCACCGCGGCTTTCAGCAGTCCGAGCCTGACTTCCTGATTTCCTGCCTGGACCGACACCCAGACTGGGCTGTGGTCGTGTGTCTGGTCGGGGGTGGCCAGGAGATCAACACCGGTGAGGCGGGCATCGGGGAATGGCTGGAGGTGATCAGGACCAGGTATCCCGATTGGCAGGTGCATCTGTCGTCGGAACTGACCGAGTCCGAGTACGCGGCGGCCGATGCCATCGCGGTGCTGGCGGCGCAGCGTGTGGTGCACTTCGACGACGACCTGCACCTGCCGGTTTCGATGCGCTCGTTCCGGGCCGAACAGGTGTCCCCGTTCGTTCGCCATGTGCTGGACCTGGAGGTCGACGTGGCTTCCGACCTCTACCGCTCGATCGCCCGTCAATTTCCGCTGGTGATGACCCGCAGCGTGGAACAGGCCAGGCGCTGGCTGCGCCGTCAGGCTCGGGGCAGCGAGCGCTACGGCCTCGTGGTCTCGTCACAGGCGCTGCGCCTGAAACCGCACGCCATCGATGTGCGCGCACCGGTCGATCCTGTCCATTGGTTTCTGGATGATCGGGACGACGTCCGCTCGTCCTTCTATCTCGAGGACGTGGCCACCGAGTCCCAGGTTCAGGGGCTGGAACTCGATTGGGTCGGGGTGGTCTGGGACGCGGACCTCCGGCGTCACGGCACTGGCTGGCAGCATCATTCCTTCGTGGGCAGCCGGTGGCAGCGCATTCTCAAGCCCGACCGACAGGCCTACCTCAAGAACGCCTACAGGGTGCTGCTGACCCGAGCACGCCAGGGCATGGTGATCGTGGTGCCGCGTGGCGAACCCGACGACCCGACGCGCGACCCGGCCTTCTACGACGGCACCTACCGGTACCTGCGCTCGATCGGCATCCCGGAATTGGGGTGATGCCAGGGCTGTGTGTTGTCGACAGACCAGGAGCGGTCTGGTGCCATGGGTGCAACGGCAGGTTGTCCTGACGGTCGGCACTCTTGAATGCAGTCGTCCCGAGGACAGGGCCGAGCCAAGCCGGTGGTCTGAGCGCTTGGACCAGGTCATCTGTTGGTCAACGTGTATGAAGGAGCCGAACTTCTATTCATGTCGTGGCTGACATGCACAGCCTATCGACACGTCCCTTGTACGTCGGCCGGGCCGCTGACCGGCCAGCCTGTCCGCAGGTGCTGAAGATGTGTCGATAAACGACAGGAATATCGACGCGTTCTGGCATCATGTCGATCCGATGAACATGTCCCGGCGATAAGTCGATCCTGGGCGCCTTGATCGACACATGCCCTTCGACCCGACCCACGCCTTCAACGACCTGCCGGCACTCCCGCCAGCCGTCGACGTGGAGTCGCGGGCGGTTCTCAAGGCCTGCATTTCAGCGCGCGCCGCGGTGGCCGAACTGAAGGCCGCCGGCCGGCTGATTCCCAACCAGGGCGTGCTGATCAACTCGATCCCGCTGCTCGAGGCCCGGGCCAGCAGCGAGATCGAGAACATCGTGACCACCACGGACCAGATGTTCCTCTTCGACGGCGTCAGTGAAGGCGAAGCCGACCCCGCGACCAAGGAAGCCCTGCGCTACCGCACTGCGCTGTGGCAAGGCCATCAGGCGCTGAAGAACCGCCCGCTGTCCACGAACACGGCCATCCAGATCTGCCGTGTGATCAAGGGTGTCGACATGGACATCCGCAGGACCCCGGGCACGACGCTCGCCAACGACCATACCCGCCAGGTCGTCTACACGCCGCCTGAAGGGGAGGCCCTGCTGCGCGAGAAGCTGGCCAACTGGGAACGCTGGATGCACGGCACCCTGCCGGGGTCGGCGGAGATCGATCCGCTGGTGCGCATGGCCGTTGGGCACTACCAGTTCGAGGCCATTCACCCGTTCACCGACGGCAATGGCCGCACCGGGCGCATCATCAACCTGCTGTACCTGGTCGAACAAGGACTGCTCGACATCCCGGTGCTCTACCTGAGCCGCCACATCCTTCGCCACAAGGCCGGTTACTACGGTGGCCTGTCGGCCGTCACGGAGGCCGGGGCCTGGGAGCCATGGCTGCTCTACATGCTGGCCGGCGTGACAGACACCGCGCGCTGGACCCTGGACAAGATCCTGGCGGTGCGTGCATTGCTCGAGGAGACGGCCGAGAGGATGCGTCGCGACGCCGGCCCGGTCTACTCCCGTGAACTGGCGGAACTGGTCTTCGTACGGCCTTACTGCCGAATCGCCCATGTCGTGGAGGCCGGGCTGGCCAGGCGCCAGACCGCGAGCGTCTACCTCAAGGCGCTGGTCGCGGCCGGCATCCTGCGTGAGCACAAGGTCGGGCGCGAGAAGGTCTTCCTGAACCCCGCCTTCCTCGACCTCCTGAAGCAGGACTGAACGCCGCGGCGCCCAACCGTCACCGCGCCGCCCCCAGCACCATGGTCCAGTAGGTCCGGTACGTGTTCCCGCTGCCTCCGGCCACACACGCCAGGCCGATGTCGCCGAAGCGTGCATTCATGATGTTGGCGCAATGCCCTGGGCTGGCCATCCACGCCGCCACCACGGCGTCCACCCCCACCTGCCCGGCGGCGATGTTCTCGCCCCAGGTGCGCCAGGTGTAGCCGGCGGCGGTGGCGCGCTGGCCGGCGTTGCTGCCGTCGCTGCCGGTGTGGTTGAAGAAGTTGCCGGCCACCATGTCCTCGCTGTGCACCAGCGCGGCCTGGGTCAGCGTGGCGTTCCACGCCAGGTCGGCGGCGGCCGGGTAGGCCTGCGTGCCACAGGTGGCGCCGCGCGCCCGCCAGGCGTTCACCGCGGCCATCACGGTGGCCTCGAAATCGGGCAGGTCGCAGGTGGCGCGGGTGCCGGGAACCGGGGCAGGCGAGGGTGCCGGTGCCGGTGCCGGTGCCGGTGCGGGTGCAGCTGGCGCCGCCCCGGTCGGCGGACTGGCCGACGCGGCCGTGCCGTCGTCGCCGCCGCCACCCCCGCCGCAGGCGGTGACGGCAGCGGTCAGGCACAGCAGCGCCAGCAGCGCAGGGCGGTGGGGTCGGGCGTGGGTGGCGCGCATGCGCTCAGCATCGGCCATCGCGGCGGCAGCTGATGGCCAGATGCTTCACACGCCGCCCGCCTGAAACATGCGGCAACACGCACCCGCGGCAGGCGTGACTTCCTGCCGCGCCTGCGGGCAGGCGGTGGCCGGACGGCGGGCTTCAGTGCGCCGGCTGCACGGCCGCCGCGGCCGGCCGCTCCCGCGGCAGCCACAGCACCGTGAACGCGGTGCACAGCGCCACGCCGGCCAGCAGCAGCAGCACGCTGTCGAAGCCCATGCGCTTGACCAGCGGGCCCAGCAGCCACACCGCCAGCGAACTGATGCCAAGCGACACCGCCAGCCGCAGCCCGGCCACACGGGAGCGCATGCGGTCGTCCACGTAGCGGGCGATCATCGCGTCGGTGAATGGGATGGCGCCGAAGACCAGGATCATCGTGCCCAGCAGTGCGGCATACAGCCACCAGCCCTGGGCCTGCGACGCGGCCGACAGCACCGGCACCTGCAGCAGCGCCACGCCCAGGTACAGCGGCCTGAGCGCAAAGCGGTCGATCAGCCGCCCCACCACCACCTGTGCCAGCGACGCCACCGCATACACGCCGGCCAGCAGCAGGCCCAGCGTGGCCGGGTCGTCCATCACGCCGGCCAGGCGTTCGCTCAGCAGCTGCGGGTTGCCGTTGGTCGTCAGGTTGAACAGGATGCCGCCGGTGGCCGACGCCACCGTCATCACCACCAACGCCCGCGCCACGTCGGCCCGCGACAGCGCCACGGTGGCACCGCCCTTGCGACGCACGGGCGGCTCGGTCTCGCGCGGCACCACGCGCACGAAGAGCACGCCCAGGGCCAGGCACGCCAGACCAGGCACGGCAAAGGCGGCGCGCCAGCCGGCCCACTGCACCAGGGCACCGGTCAGCACCGCGGAGACGGCAATGCCCAGGTTGCCCGCCAGCCCGTTGACGCCGATGACGGCCCCGGGCCGCGCCGCACCCTGCAGCAGCATCGGGATGCCCACCGGGTGGTAGATGGCGGCAAAGCTGCCCACCAGCGTCAGCGCCGCGGCCAGCTGCCACGGGCCCTGCGCCAGCGCCGCCAGCAGCAGCGAGACACCGATGCCGAAGAAGAACACCACCATCATCGCGCGCCGGCCCCACAGGTCGCCCAGCCGGCCGGCGGGCAGCGACCCCAGCCCGAACATCACGAAGGCACCCACGCCGAAGGGCATGAGGTCCTCCCAGCGCGCAAAGCCGAAGTCGCTGGCGATGCGCGCCACCGCGGCGGCAAAGATCAGCAGCGCCATGTGGTCCACCGCGTGGGCCACGTTGAGCAGCAGGATGGCGCGGCGGGGGTGCATCGGGCGTGGAGCATAGGCGCTCCGGGGCCTGGCAGGGGGATCTTTCCGTGGTGTGGGCAAGAGCGTGGGTGACCGGTGGGGGCCCGGCCCTCGGGGTGGCCGGCTCACGGCCCCCAGTAGCGCGCCTCGCCCAGCATTCCGGTGCAGACCACGCGGCGCGTGACGCCGTCGGCCGCCAGCCGTTCCAGCGCCCCGGGCTGCAGGGACTGCACCATCCAGGCGTCGCCATATGCCGGCGGGATGGCGTGCTCCGGCTGCAGGCCCCAGCGCGCGGCGGGTGCAAAGCCCAGGCGCGTGTAGTAGCCCGGGTCGCCCAGCACGAAGACCAGTGCGGTGCCGGCGTCGCGCAGCTGCGCCAGACCCTCGCGCGCCAGCCGCTGGCCCAGGCCCTGGCGCTGCAGCGCCGGGTCCACCGCCAACGGGGCCAGGATGGCGGCCGGCACGGCCGGTGTGGGTGCCGGGGCCAGTGCCACCGGCGTGAACAGCACATGGCCGCACAACCGCCCGCCCGGGTCGGCCGCCGCCAGCGACAGCGCCTGCGGGTGGCCGCCGGCGACGATGGGGTGGCCCAGCAGCCCGTGCAGCAGCGCGGCGATCTCCGGGCCCTCGTCGGGCCCGAAGGCGGCGTGGGCCAGGGTGGACAGCGCCGGCAGGTCGGCGGCCGTGGTGGGGCGACAGGTCAGCGGGGCGCTCATTCGTGACATCGGGCCCATTTTGTACACGCGTACCGGTTCCCGCATGGGGATGCCCCGCCTCAAGTGCGGCGCCCAGGGCCCGATACCCCAGGTTCCCTCGCCCGATCACAAGACGAGCCGCCATGAACCTCGCCGCCCTCACCCGCATCCCTGGCAGTGCCCGCTGGGCGCTGGCCCGCATCAATGAAGGCGCCGCGGCCCTGAACACCCGTGTGCTGCCGCTGACCCCTGTGGCCTGGGCGGTGTCGAGCTTCCTCAGCCGCATCCGCGGTCTGGTGCTGGCGGCACGCGGCGGCAGCATCGTCACCGCCACCAACGTGGCCCACCTGAAAAAGCACGTGGAGCTCACCGCCACCCGGGCCGAACAGCAGCTGGGGGACGCGCAGAGCCTGCAGCAGGCCGCCGCGCGCGTGACCGAGCTGTCGCAGGCGGTGGAAGGCGGGGCGCAGACGATTGCCGAGATGTCGTCGCGCAACCTGGCGTCGGCCGACGGGTCGATGACCGAACTGCAGCAGGTGCGCGCGCGCATGGCCGAGATGGAGGCCACCGTGGCTGCCTTCGGCACCACGGTGCAGCAGCTGGCCGAAGGCGCGCGCGCCATCGAGGCCATTGGCACCACCATCCGCGGCATCGCCATGCAGACCAACCTGCTGGCGCTCAACGCGGCCATCGAGGCGGCCCGTGCCGGTGAAGCAGGCCGCGGCTTCTCGGTGGTGGCCGCCGAGGTGCGCGGCCTGGCCGCGCGCGTGAACCACGAAACCAGCGAGATCAGCACCCGCAGCAGCGCGATGCTGGCGCTGGTGCAGCAGACGATGGACGGCACGGCGTCCATCACCGCCGGTGTCACGCAGTCGGCCGGCAGCATCGACAGCACCGCCCGCCGTTTCGAGGGCCTGGTGGACGACTTCCGCAGCATGGCGGCCACGGTGCAGCAGATCGCCGGATCCATCGGCGAACTCGCCGGCGTCAACCGCGACATGAACTCCCGCATCGGCGCGGTGTCGGACTCCGCCCGCGTGGTGCACGAGCTGATGGGCCATTCGGCCGCCCGCGTGGACGACCTGCGCCAGAGCACCGAGACCATCCAGGGCACGCTGGCGGAGTTCCGCACCGGCGGCACCACCTTCGATGCGCTGGTCGAGGCCACGACCCGCCTGCGCGACGACACCGCCGCCGCGCTGCAGCGCCATGCCGACGCCGGCGTGGCCATCTTCGACCAGGACTACCAGCCCATCGCCGGTTCCAACCCGCCCCGTTTCACCACGCGCTACGACCAGGCCGTGGAGGCCGAACTGCAGGCGCTGTACGACGCGCTGCTGGGCCAGCTCGACGGCGCCCTGTACGCGCTGGCCGTCGACAACAAGGGCTATGCACCGGCGCACAACCGCAAGTTCTCCGAGCCGCCCAACGGCGACTACGACCACGACCTGGCCAAGAGCCGCCACAAGCGCATCTTCGACGACCCGGTGGGCGCCAAGCTGGCCCGCAACACCAAGCCCTTCCTGTTCCAGACCTACCTGCGCGACACCGGCGAGGTGGTCAACGACCTGTCCATGCCCATCATGATCGGCGGCCGCCACTGGGGCGCCATCCGCGTGGGCTTCGACAGCGAACGGCTGAAGTGACGGTGCGCGGCGCGGCGCGCCGTCAGCGCCGCACCGCCTGCCAGGTGCCCCAGGTGGCCACCGCCGACAGCACGGCGCAGCCGACGATCACGCCGCCGTAGCTGCCGCTGGCGTCGAACACCCACCCTGCCAGCCAGGGCCCGGCCACGTTGCCCAGCGCCGCCCCGGTGTAAAGCGTGCCAATGATGGACGCCACCGCCCGCGCGCCGTAGAGGTCCATGCACAGCGCCGGCATCAGCGAGACGATGCCGCCGTAGCTCAGCCCCATCCACAGCGCAAACACCGCCAGCGCCACGTAGCCGTCGGCCGCCCACCACAACGCCATCGACACGCCCAGCGACGCCTGCATCGCCACGAGCGTCAGCGGCCGGCCCACGCGGTCGGCCAGGCTGCCGATGGCGAAGCGCCCGGTCAGGCTGCCGATGCCGATCAGCCCCACCAGGCCCACGGCCTGTGCCTCGCCGATGCCGAGGTCGCGCGCAGACGCCGACAGGTGGGCGAACGGGATGAACATGCTCGGTGCGGCCAGCACGCACATCGCGTACAGCCAGCGGAAGGACCGGCTGCGCAGCGCCTCGCGCAGCGTCATGCCGGGCACCGTGCCACCGGACCGCCGTGTGGCCGCGGGTGCCGGGCGCAGCAGCACCGTGGCCGCCAGCCCCAGCACGACCACGCCAGCGGCCAGCGCCAGCATCGCGCCCCGCCAGCCCCACCACGCGATGGCCGCCGTGGCCAGCAGCGGCACGGCAAAGGTGCCGGCCCCGATGCCGGCGCTGGCGATGCCGGCGGCCAGACCGCGCCGGCGCGTGAACCAGGGCTGCACGCAGCCGATGGACGGCGTGTAGACCAGCGCGATGCCCACGCCCAGGCCCAGGCCGTAGAACAGCGTCAGCTGCGTCATGGACGTGGCCTGGCTGCCGCCGGCCAGCGCGGCGGCGATGCACAGCATGCCGGCGCTGGTGACCACGCGCGGCCCGAAGCGGTCCGAGAGCATGCCGCCGAAGGCGCCGAGCACGAAGTACAGCAGGCCCGACAGGCCGAAGACCAGGGACACGTCGGCCCGGCTGGCGCTGAAGGTGGCCTCGAACGGCGCGAAGAACGCGGCGAAGGCATAGGCCACGCCGAAGATCACCGCCAGCGCGGTGAAGGCCGCGCCCACGATCACCCACCCGTAGGGCGCTTCGTCGGTCGCGGCCGGGGGCTGGGTGGGCGCCGTCACGACACCGTCGCCGGCCAGGTGGTGTGGAACATCTGCCCGGCCGGCCGGTCGGTGCGCTCGTAGGTGTGGGCGCCGAAGAAGTCGCGCTGCGCCTGCAGCAGGTTGGCCGGCAGGCGGGCGCTTCGCGCCATGTCGTGGTGGGCCAGCGCCGCACCCATGGCCGGCAGCGGCACGCCGGCCTGCACGGCCGTGGCCACCACGCTGCGCCAGGCGGCCTGTGCACCGGCCAGGGCGTCGACGAAATACGGCACCTGCAGCAGGTCGGCCGCGCCGGCACCGGCCGCGGCCACACGGCCCAGGAAACGCGCGCGGATGATGCAGCCGCCGCGCCACAGCCGCGCGATGGCGGCCAGGTCCAGGCCCCAGCCCTTTGCCTGGCTCGCGGCCTGCAGCAGCGCCAGGCCCTGGGCGTAGGCGACGATCTTGCTGGCGTACAGCGCCTGCGCCACCTGGTCGGCCCAGGCGGCGGGCTCGACACCGGTGATGCGCCCCGGCGGCCCGGCCAGCCGTGTGCTGGCGGCCACGCGTGCGTCCTTCAGCGCCGAGAGCAGGCGCGCATCCACCGCGGCCGTCATGGTGCCGATGGGCACGCCCTGCTCGGCGCCGGCCACCAGGGTCCAGCGGCCGGTGCCCTTCTGGCCGGCGCGGTCCTGGATCACGTCCACGATCGGCGCGCCGGACTCGGGGTCGCGCGTGGCCAGGATCAGGCCGGTGATCTCGATCAGGTAGCTCTGCAGCACGCCGGTGTTCCAGCGCCGGAACACGGCGGCCATGGCGTCGGCGTCCAGGCCAGCGGCCTGCAGCAGCGCGTAGGCCTCGCCGATGAGCTGCATGTCGGCGTACTCGATGCCGTTGTGCACCATCTTCACGAAGTGGCCGGCACCGCCGGGGCCGATGTGGCTGACGCAGGGCTCGCCGTCCACCTTCGCCGCGATGGCCTCGAACACCGGGCGCAGCGCGGCCCAGGCCTCGGCGCTGCCGCCGGGCATGATGGCCGGGCCCGTGCGCGCGCCTTCCTCGCCGCCGGAGATGCCGGCGCCGACGAAGTGCAGCCCGTGCGCTGCCCAGGCCGCGGCGCGGCGTTCGGTGTCGGGCCAGTGGCTGTTGCCGCCGTCGACGACGATGTCGCCTGGCTCGAGCAGCGGCCGCAGGCCATCGAGCACCGCGTCCACCGGCGCGCCGGCGTTGACCATCATCAGCAGCCGGCGCGGGCGCTTCAGCGCGGCCACCAGGCTGGCCAGCGTGGCGTGGCCGGTGGCGGCGGGGCCAACCGCGGCCACGGCGTCCACGCAGCGCGCCACCGCCGCGGCGTCCTGGTCGTGCACCGCCAGCGTGATGCCGTGGCCGGCCAGGTTGAGCGCCAGGTTGCGCCCCATCACGCCGAGGCCGACGAGGGCGAAGTCTTGCAGGGGGGTCATCGGCGTTGTCCGGCGGAACGTTTCTGCGGCGCTCAGTGCTGCAGGATCCGGGAGAGGAACAGCTGCGCCCGTTCGCTGCGCGGGCTGCCGAAGAAGTCGTCCTTGGGCGCGTCCTCGACGATCTCGCCGCGGTCCATGAAGATCACCCGCCCGGCCACCTTGCGCGCGAAGCCCATCTCGTGGGTGACGACCATCATCGTCATGCCCTCCTCGGCCAGCTGCACCATCACGTCCAGCACCTCGTTGATCATCTCCGGGTCGAGTGCCGAGGTGGGTTCGTCGAACAGCATCGCGATCGGGTCCATCGACAGCGCCCGGGCGATGGCCACGCGCTGCTGCTGGCCGCCCGAGAGCTGGCTGGGGAACTTGTCCTTCTGCGCGATCAGGCCCACGCGGTCCAGCAGCTTGAGGCCGCGCTCGACGGCCTCGTCCTCTCGGCGGCCCAGCACCTTCACCTGCGCCAGCGCCAGGTTGCGCGTGATCGACAAGTGCGGAAAGAGCTCGAAGTTCTGGAACACCATGCCGATGCGCGCGCGCAGCTTCGGCAGGTCGGTCCCCTTGGCGCCGACGTCGATGCCGTCGACCGTGATGCGGCCCTGCTGAAAGGGCTCCAGCGCGTTGACGGTCTTGATCAGCGTGGACTTGCCCGAGCCCGAGGGCCCGCAGACGACGACGACCTCGCCCTTGCGGACCTGCGTGGTGCAGTCCTTGAGCACCTGGAAGCTGCCGTACCACTTGCTGACACGGTCCATCTCGATCATCGGCATGCGGCCCTCACTCCGGAGACGCGACGATTGTCGGCCCTCTCGAGCCCCGGCAGCCTTCTAGAAGACACGGTGCGCGCCGAGATCGGCATGGCCTTCCCCGCGCAGCAGCTGCGCATAGTGATCTGCCAGCGTCCGCGTGCCCCAGGCGGGTGTGGCGTCGGCGTCGTAGCGCTGCGCCTGCATGTCCCACACCAGCATGGACTCGGTGGCGTAGTAGTGGCCGATGCGCGCCAGCTCGGCCTTGGCCGCCAGTACCGGGCGCACGCGCGCGGCCAGGTCCAGCATGCCGGCGATGCCGCGCAGCAAGCCCGGAGGCACACTGCGAAAGCACGGCGGGCGGCCGGCCAGGCGGCACAGCAGCTCGCCCTGTTCGCGCGGCGTGATCGCCGGGCCGGGGCCGCCGATGGGCAGCACGCGGTCCCAACGTGCCGGGTCGTCCAGGCAGCCGGCGAGGTAGTCGGCCAGGTCCTCGTCGGCGATCGGCTTGCAGGCGGTCAGGCGGCCGTTGCCGAAGAGCAGGAAGGGCTTGCCGGCCTGCACCCGCGCCACCTGACCCGACAGCGACTTGAAGAAGGCCGTGGGCCGCACGATGCTGTGGCGCAGGCCGCTGGCGGCCAGTTCGCGCTCGAAGGCCAGCTTGGCCTGCTGGAAGGCCAGGCGCGGCTTCTGCACGCAGATGGCCGACAGGAGGACGAAGTGTTCCGCGCCGGCGTCGCGCAGTGCCGTCAGCGCCTGCACATGGGCACGGTGGTCCACCGCCCAGGCGTCGGCCGGCACGCCGTTGCGCGACGCGAGGCACGACACCGCGGCGTCGAAGCGTTCGCCGCGCAGGCCGTCGCGCTGCAGCGATCCGGCGTCCAGCACATCGCCGTCGCGCAGCACCACGCCGGCAGCGGCCAGCGCCTGGCGAACGGCCGGGTCGCCGCCCGGCCGCACCAGCGCCACCACCTCGTGCCCGCGTGCCGCCAACGCCCGCGCCGTGGCCTGGCCGATGGTGCCGGTGGCGCCGAGCAGGAAGATCCGGCGAGGACGGCTGCCAGGCATCGGATGCGACGACGCCTCAGCGCCCCTGGAACCGCGCCGGCCGCTTCTCGACGAAGGCGCGCACGCCTTCGGCCGCGTCGTCGGACTGCGCCAGCCGCTGCTGGGTGGCGATGAACTCATGCATCGCCGCCAGCGGGCCCTGCTCCACCGCCTTCAGCGCGTTCTGGCGCGTGGCCACCACGGCCAGTGGCGCCTGCGCGGCAATCGCCTCGGCGATGCCGATGGCCACGTCCCGCTGCGTGCCCGCGGGCACCACCTTCTGCACGAAGTTCAGCCGCAGCGCCTCGGCGGCGTCGAACACGTCGGCCGTGAGCAGGTGCAGCAGTGCGTTGCCCAGGCCGGCGCGTTCGGCCATGCGCAGCGTGGCACCGCCGGTGGCCATGATGCCGCGCTGCACCTCCAGCTGGCTGAAGCGGCAGTCGTCGGCAGCGACCACGATGTCCGCGGCCAGCATCAGCTCGATGCCCAGCGTGTAGGTGATGCCCTGCACGGCGCAGACCATCGGCTTGGTGCGCCGCCGGTAGCCGGGGGTGCCCAGGTCGGTGGGCTCGACGAGACCGAAGTCGAAGGCCTTCTCGCCACGCTGCATCAGCGGCGCGAAGGATGGCAGGTCCAGCCCGGCGGTGAAGTGCGCACCGTGCGCGAACAGCACGCCCGCGCGCAGCGCCGGGTCGTCGTCCAGCCGCGTGTAGGCCTCGGCCAGCTGGCGGAACATGGCCGGCGTGAAGCCGTTGCGCTTGGCCGGGCGGTCGATGCCGATCAGCAGCAGGCCGTCGCGGGCTTCGCTGGTGATGCGGCCTTCGGGGGTGGCGTCGTGGGCGGACATCGGGAGGCTTCCAGTCAGTAGTGGGGCGGCAGGTCGTCGCGCAGGCTGCGCGGTGCGTCGCCTGGCCCGGCGGCCACCTGGGTGCGCAACTCGGCAAGGGCGCGGCTCAGCGTATCGATCTGCAGCTGCTGCCGTGCCACCGTCGCGTTGAGCGCCTCCAGCAGATCGTCAGCCCAGCTGGCCTTGAGCTCGAGGTCGACCAGGCGTTCTTCCAGCCTGTCGTCGGGGCTTGGTGGTGGAGCGTGCGTCATCCGGCCATCGTAGCGGCGCTACGCTTGCGGCCATGGCAGACACGAACATGTCCATGGACGCCCTGAGCGGCGTCAAGGTGCTGGAACTCGGCCAGCTGATCGCCGGCCCGTTTGCCGGCAAGACCCTGGCCGACTTCGGTGCCGACGTGATCAAGGTCGAGCCTCCGGCCGGCGGCGACCCGCTGCGCCAGTGGCGGCTGCTGCGCGAGGGCACCTCGGTGTGGTGGGAGGTGCAGTCGCGCAACAAGCGCAGCGTGGCGCTGGACCTGCGCACGCCGGAAGGTCAGGCCGTGGTGCGCGCGCTGGCGGCCGAGGCCGACGTGCTGATCGAGAACTTCAAGCCCGGCACGCTGGAAGGCTGGGGCCTGGGCTGGGACGCGCTGCACGCGCTGAACCCCGGGCTGATCATGCTGCGCATCTCCGGCTACGGGCAGACCGGGCCGTACGCCGGCAAGCCGGGCTTCGGCGTCATCGCCGAGGCCATGGGCGGCCTGCGCCACCTGACGGCCGAGCCCGGCCGCGTGCCGGTGCGCGTGGGCGTGAGCCTCGGCGACACGCTGGCGGCGCTGCACGGCGTGATCGGCGTGCTCACGGCGCTGCGCCACCGCGAGGTCCACGGCGGCCAGGGGCAGGTTGTCGACGTGGCGCTGTACGAGGCGGTGTTCAACGTGATGGAGAGCCTGCTGCCCGAGTACGACGCCTTCGACGTGGTGCGCCAGCCCGCGGGCAGCGCGCTGCCGGGCATCGCGCCCAGCAATGCCTACCGCTGTGCCGATGGCGCCTGGGTGCTGGTGGCCGGCAATGGCGACGGCATCTTCCGCCGGTTGATGACGGCCATCGGCCGCGCCGATCTGGCCGTCGACCCCGGCCTGCAGGGCAACACCGGGCGCGTGGCGCGGGTGGCGGAGATCGACGGCGCCATCGGCGACTGGACGGCGCAGCACCCGATCGAGCACGTGCTGGCCACGCTGGATGCGGCCCAGGTGCCGGCCGGGCGCATCTACACCGTGGCCGACATCGCCGCTGACCCGCAGTACCAGGCGCGCGGCATGGTCGTGCAGACGCAGGACCACGCCGGCCGGCCGCTGAAGGTGCCGGGCATCGTGCCCAAGCTGTCGGCCACGCCGGGACGGCTGCGCACCCCGGCGCCGACCCTGGGCGCGCACGACGACCAGCTGGCCGGGCAGGGCTGGCCCGCGCCGGAGGTGCCGAACACCTAGGCCGAGGCCGCGCCCGCCAGTGCCGAGAACAGCGCCTTGGCGTCGAGCGCACCGTCGGCGGTCAGCACGCGGGCCTGGTCGAACGCCGTGTGCCCCTGTGCCGCGACGATGGCCTGCACCGCCGCCACGTCCGTGCCTTCGTCGACCAGGCACACGGTGCGTGGCAGCGCGCCTTCGCGCGCGAGCAGGCCGATCTC
Source organism: Rubrivivax albus (assembly GCF_004016515.1). Lineage (GTDB taxonomy): Bacteria > Pseudomonadota > Gammaproteobacteria > Burkholderiales > Burkholderiaceae_C > Rubrivivax > Rubrivivax albus. Next base: position 810,459 of record NZ_SACT01000002.1, on the reverse strand, counting down.
GTAGGCCGTGCCGTCGCGCCGGCGGGTGAAGCCGCGCAAGTCCAGCAGCACCACGTCGCTGCGCGCCAGCAGTGCCTGCACGCCGGCCTGCCAGACGTTGGCGAAGCAGAACAGCTCGTTGACGCGGTAGCGGCGGTCGGGGTCGGGGTGCAGGTCCAGCGTCTCGACGCGCTGCGCCAGCTGCTCGCGCGTGGTGACGAACTGCTCGCGCGCCCGGCCGCGGATGAAGGCCAGCAGCTCGTGTGGGTCCAGCGTCTGCTGCGCCATGTCGGGCCCGCCGATCATGTGGATGGGGCCGATGAAGCGCCAGCGGAAGGCGGTCTCGTCGAGCAGGCGTTCACCGCGTTCGTCGTGGGCGAACACGCGCAGCAGCAGCAGCGAACGCGGCTGCGGCCACGCCGGTACGCGATGCAGGCCCACCGCGTACACGGCCAGCGCCACCACGTTGGCCGCCAGCAGCAGCGGCAGCCATGGGCCGCTGGCCTCGCGCTCGAAGCCCAGTACCGCCAGGGCGACGAACACCGTCAGCGTCAGCAGCCAGCTGCCCGTCTGCAACTGCGCGTCGCTGACGGCCTTGCGCTCGTAGCGCTGGCTCAGCCAGTGCACCAGCCGCCACGCGAACCAGGCCGTGCCCAGCGCCGGCACCAGCGCCGCCAGCACGGCCAAGCCCAGTGTGGCCTCGTCGGCGCAGCGTCCCACCACCAGCAGCACCCACAGCACACCTGCCATGCCGGCGTACAGCGTGCCCATCAGCACGTTGAGCAGCGGTGCCACCTGGCGCGCGTGGCGCCGCGCCACGGCCACCCAGAACAGCGCGACGAAGCAGCCGCCGAGGAACAGCGCGATGAAGGCCATGCCCAGCGTGGCGCCCTCGCTGCCGTCGGTGTGCACCGACCAGCGCAGCGCGGCTGCGGCCAGGAACAGCGGCACGAAACGGCGCCAGTACAGGCGCGTGAAGCGCGGGTGGGCGGTGCCGATGAGCACGATGGGCATGCACAGCGCACCGACCAGCAGCGCGTCGAAGAGCACGGTCAGCCCCCACTGCAGCGGCGTGCGGTCGGGCAGCGCCGCGGCGGCCTTGGCATCCAGCACCACGTCGGGCGAGAAGGTCATCATCAGCCCGGCCACCAGCGAGTACACCGCGCACGCGGCCACCAGCACGTTGCGCAGGCGCTTCTGACGCGCCGCGGCCTCGATGGCGAGCTGCCCGGGCGCCAACGGGGCGGCCTCCGCACGGCCATGGGCCGGCAGCGCGTCGGCGTCGACCTCGTCGCGCTCGGCATCGTCGCGCGCCGACATCAGCGCCACCACCCGCCGCCGGTACAGCCACATGACCAGCGGCGTGCCCAGTGTCGACACCACGAACATCAGCAGCACGAACACGCCGGCGCCGAACACCATCACCTGGTTCAGGCTGCGCCAGGCGCTGTCGGCCACGCAGGCCAGGTCCATCGACTCCTCCCGTGGGCGCGATGCTCCCGGCAAGGCCGGGGGCCGTCAACCGGGGTGCGCCCGCGCAGCCCGCGGTTCAGCCGCCGCCGGAGGCTGGCGACGTCGGCCCGGGCGCGGCGGCCGACGCCGCAGAGGCGGCCGGTGCGGAGGCCGGCAGCACGACGATGTCCATCATGCCGCCCACGCAGCCCCGCAGCTGCCCCGGCGCGCACGGCGGCGGTTCGGCGAACTTGAGCGCCAGCGCGGCGCGCACGGCGGCGGCGTGCGGCGTCAGCATCGCCAGCCCGATGGTCAGCGTGGTGCCCAGGGCCAGACCGGCGATCACCAGCCGCCGGCGCAGGCTGGTGGGCCGGAACGGGTCGTCGGGCAGGCCGCGCGGCAGGGGGTCTGGCGACGTCAACCCAGCGCCTCCAGGGTCAGCGGGTCCGGCTGGCCGCCGTCGAAGCGGGCCAGCACGGCGGCAAACAGCGGCTCGCTCGGCACGGCGGCGGCGAACAGCGTCATCGAACTGCGCAGCTTCAGGTGGTCCGGCGGGCCCAGGATGTCCAGGCTGCTGCGGCCGGGGGGCGCCTGCAGCAGCCAATCACAGGCCGCGCGCAGCCGCGCGCCTAGGACCGGGTGGGCCGCGTAGGCGCGGGCGTCGTCCAGACCCGTCAGGCCGAAGTGGCGCGCCGTGGCGCTGCGGCCCAGCACCGCCAGCTGCGGGAAGACGAACCACATCCAGTGGCTGCGCTTGTCGCCGGCCCGCAGTTCGGCGGCCACTGTGTCCCAGACAGGATCCTGGGCGGCGACGAAACGCTGCAGGTCGTGGGGGTCGGCGGCGGGCGGCATGGGGGGCGGAGCGTACCGGATTCCACACCGACCTTCGGCGCGCAGGGGGGGCGGAGAGGCGACGTCATGCGACGGTCGCGCGCATGCGGCATGCTTGGGCCATGTTCCAAGCGCCCATCCTGCGCTCGCTGAGTTGCGGCACCGTCGTCGTCAACCCGGCCGGCGAACTGCTGCTCTGCCACGTCACCGGCCACGACCACTGGGACCTGCCCAAGGGCCGGCCCGACCCGGGCGAGACACCGCTGCAGGCCGCGCTGCGCGAAACCCGCGAGGAAACCGGCCTTGCGCTGGACGCCCGCACGCTGCTCGACCTCGGCCGCCTGGCCTACCGGCCGCGCAAGGACCTGCACCTCTTCGCCGCACTGCAGCCGCGCTTCGACCCGGCCACGCTGCACTGCGAGAGCCGCTTCCGCGACGCACGCGGGCAGCCGCAGCCGGAGATGGACGGCTTCGGCTGGTTCCGCTTCGACCTGGCACCGCTGCGCGTGACGCATCGGCTGGCCACCGTGCTGACGCAGCGGCTGGACCTGCACGACCTGCTGCGGCGCCTGCAGCAGATGGCCCCGGCGGCAGCATGACCGCGGTGCGTCGTCCCGGGCCCGAGCGCTGGCAGGTGGATGCCGGCGAGGCCGACATCGCCGTGTTGACCGTACCGCCGGTGCTGCGCCGCGAGCGTCTGTTCGACCTCGACCTGCAGTTCCGCGTGAAGCTGCCGGCGGCCGATGCCCCGCCCGGGGAACCGTGGCTGGCCGTGACGCTGGAGATCGACGGCCGGCGCGAATGGACGCGCCGCATCGACGCCCGCGGCCCCGGCGACACCGACGTGCTGGACTTCCATTGCCGCCGCGCGCTGCCGGCCGGCAGCGCCCTGCGACTACGTGCGGTGACGCAGGTGGGCGGCGGCGCGAAACGCCAGCGTCTGGTGCTCAGCGCCGAGGCGGCTGGCGATGACTGAGCGCGCCGCACCGCAGCCGGACCTGCCCGGCCTGGCCTTCAGCCCGGCGGCAGAACGCAACCGCGGCCCGATCGCCGCGCAGTTGACGGCGCACCTGCCGGCCGACGCGGCGGTGCTGGAAATCGCCAGCGGCACCGGGCAGCACGCTGCGCACCTGGCGGCGGCGTGCCCGCGCTGGCACTGGCAGCCGACCGATGTGGACGCAATGGCGCTGCAGACCATCGCCGCGCGCTGTGCGGGCCTGCCCAACGTCGCGCCGCCGCGCCGGCTGGACGTCTGCCGCGATGCCTGGCCAACGCACCCCGGCCCGGCCGGCGGGTGGACCGCGGTGTTTACGGCCAACCTCGTGCACATCGCGCCCTGGGCAGTGACACCAGCGCTGATGCGCGGCGCCGCGTCGGTGCTCGCCCCCGGCGGCTGGCTGCTGCTGTACGGCCCCTTCGTCGTCGACGGCGAGCCGCTGGCCGACAGCAACGCGGCCTTCGATGCCAGCCTGCGTGCCCGCGACCCGGCGTGGGGACTGCGGCGTCTAGCGGACCTGCAGGCCGAGGCCCTGGCCGTGGGCCTGCAGTGGGCGGGCCGGCAGACCATGCCGGCGAACAACCTCTTCCTGGCCTGGCGACGGCCCGGCTGAACCGCTGCATCCGTCACGGTCGAGGCGGCTGCGCGGCCGCGGCTCCCAAGGACTAGGGGCGGGGTTTCCCGCCCCTTACGGGGGGTAGGCCCTAGGCTGGTGCCTGTGGTGCAATCCTTGCGTGTCCGGAAGTTTCCTTCCGGGCATGGAGCGACGAACAGACGAGGCCGACGATGCAGCTCCAGACCCTCACCTCCCCGACCTTCCGGCTGCCAGCGTCGCTGGGACCGTTGCGCCGTCGCGCCGCGTGGCTGTGTGTGGCGGTGCTCGCGTCGGGGGCGGTGGCCGCGCAGGCCGCGGAGTCCCGCCACGCGCTGGTCATCGGCAACAGCCGCTACGCGCAGATGCCGCTGGACAACCCGGCCAACGACGCGCAGGCCATGGCCAAGGTACTGCAGCGCGCCGGCTTCCAGGTCGACCTGCAGCTCGACGTTGACCAGCGCCGCATGGACGCCGCCATCCGCAGCTTCGGCGACCGCCTCAAGGGCGACAGCATCGGCCTGTTCTACTTCGCCGGGCATGGCGTGCAGGTCAAGGGCCGCAATTTCCTGCTGCCGGTGGGCCAGCCCATTGAGCGCGAGGACGAGATCCCGTTCAAGGCCGTCGACGCGCAGCAGGTGCTCGACAAAATGGCTGCGGCGAAGAACCGCGTCAACATCGTGGTGCTCGACGCCTGCCGTGACAACCCGTTTGCCACCGCGTCGCGGTCGGCGGCCGGCAACGGAGGCCTGGTGGCCATGGATGCGCCCAGCGGTTCGCTGCTGGCCTTCGCCACCGCGCCCGGCGGCGTGGCCAGCGACGGCAAGGGCGCCAACGGCCTCTACACGCAGCACCTGCTGACCAACATCGAGCGCCCGGGCCTGACGGTGGAACAGGTCTTCAAGCGCACGCGCCTGGGTGTGCGGCTGGATTCACGCGGCAAGCAGGTGCCCTGGGAGAACACCTCGCTGGAGGGCGACTTCTTCTTCATCCCGCCTGTGGCCGGCAGCACGCCGGTGAACCCGGCCCTGCTGCCGCCGCCGCCCAGCGTCGAGCACATCCTGCGCACCGAGAAGGCCTACGAGCTGCTGCGCCAGCGCCAGCTCGACGCCGCCGAACGTGAGTTCCAGGCCCTGGCCGGCGTGAGCACCCACCCCGAGGTGGCGCTGATGGGCCGTGAGGGCCTGGCCGAGGTGGCGCTGGCGCGCGGCAACCCGCAGGCGGCGCTGCAGGCGGCCAACGACATCATCGCCACCTCGCCCACGCGCAGCGCTGCCTACCTGATCCGTGGCCGGGCGCTGGCCGCCAGCGGCCAGGTTTCCGAAGGCGGTGCGGCACTGAAGCAGGCCGCTGCGGCGCAGACCGAGGCCGACTTCGCCTGGCAGAAGGCACAGGCCCATGTGGCCGTGGGCAACCTCGAGCGGGCGCAGAACCCGCAGGCCGCCGTGCAGCGCTACGAACAGGCGCTGAAGGAAGACCGCCACTCGGTGCCGGCGCTGTCCAACCTGGCGGTGGCACTGAACCAGAGCGGTCAGCCGGCGCGCGCCAAGGCGCTGCTGGAGCGCGCCCAGGCGCTGGACCCGCAGGACACCATGACCGCGGCCCTGCTGCGCCAGGTGCGCGACAACCTTGCCGCCGAGCAGGACGCCGCGAAGCAGAAGTACATCGACGACACCGTCAAGGCCCTCGCCGCGCGGATGCAGGCCGGTCCCGCCAAGGGCGCCCCCCCGGCCGACGACTGGACCTCGCCGGTGATGGCGTTGAGCGTGCTGCCGTTCCAGGACCGCTCGCTCGAATCGCTGACCGGCCGCATCGGTTTCGACAGCCTGCTGCAGGAAGCCCTGATCGGCGAGCTCCAGGCGCGCGGCTTCACGCTCGTCGAGCGCCGGCTGCTGGACAAGCTGATCGCGGAGATGAACCTTGGCGCCTCGGCGCTGGCCGACCCCGACGCGCAGACCCGCCTGGGCCGCGTGCTGGCGGCGCGGCTGATGGTCTCCGGCGTGCTCAACAGCCAGGGGCCGCAGCTGGCGGCAGCGCTGCGCGCCATCGACGTCGAGACCACCCAGCTGGCGCTGGTGCGCACCGAGCTGGCGCCCACCCCGGCCGACCCGGCGGCGCTGGCCAGCGCGATGGCGCAGCAGATCGCCGCCACCGTGGCGCAAAAGTACCCGCTGAAGGGCCGCGTCGCGGCGGTGGACGGCGAACAGATCATCATCAACCTCGGCAGGAAGCACGGTGTGAAGGCCGGCCAGTCCTTCAACGTGCTGATGCGCGGCGAGGCCATCGAGCTCAACGGCCGCGTGCTCGGCTACAAGGACAGGCGAATCGCCCGCCTGACCGTGACCCAGGTCGACGACGGCCTGGCCTACGCCAGTGCCGCCGACGTCAGCGGCGCGCTCGAGAAGAACCAGCGCATCGTCGCCCGCCTGGAATGAACCTGCACGCGTCCGCCCCCCTGCACGGCGCGCCCGGCTTGACCCGGCGCGCCGCGCTGCTGTGGGCGGCTCTGTCCACAGCGGCGGTGGCAGCACAGACGCCCACCGCGCCAGCGGGCTCGCCACGTCTGCCGGCGGTGGTGGTCTGGGACTTCGAGGACCGCACCGTGCCGGCGCTGTCGGCCGTGCCCCGCGGCCAGGCCGACTGGTTGCGCCGCGCGCTGGCAGAGGGCCTGGTCAGCGCCCTGCTGCGCACCCCCGGCCAGGCCGTGGTGGACCGGCTGCGCCTGCGCGAGGTGCTGGCCGAGCAGAACCTGGGCAGCGCCGCGCTGGCCGACGACGAGGCGCGGCTGCGCCTGGGGCGCATCGTCGGTGCCGAGCGCATGGTCTTCGGCAGCTTCTTCGTCGTCGGAGATGCGGTGCAGGTCAACCTGCGCCTGGTCGACAGCGCCACCGGGCGCGTCCTGTTCGCCGACGAGAACACGGCTCCTTTCGACACCGTGATGACCGACCAGCCGCAGTGGGCGGCCCGTGTCGTGCGAGCCCTCGGCGGCGGCGCGCCGGCCGGTGGTGCCTATCCGGCCGACCTGTGGCAGGCCCACGACGCGGCGGCGGCCCTGGCCGACGCCGGGCGCTTCGACGACGCCGTCGCGGCGCTGCAACGCCTGCTGCAGCAGCGCAGCGACTTCGAACCCGCCGAAAGGCTGCTGTCGGCGTTGTTGCAGACGATGGCACGCCGCTGATGGCCCCAACCTCCATGCCCGCCTTGCGCCTGAACCCCCTCCTGCTGGCCGTCGCCCTGGTGCCGGCCGCCCTGGCGCCCGCCATGGCGCAGACCGGTGCCGGCCCGCTGCTGCAGCAGCAGCGCCAGGACAACCGCCCGCTGCAGCCGCCGGCGCCGGCGCCGCAGGTGCTGGAAGCGCCGGCGCGGCCGACGGTGGAGATGCCCGAAGGCACGACGGTGAAGGTGGAGGGCTTCCGCATCACCGGCGCGCGGTCGTACCCGGTGCCGGAACTGGACGCGCTGCTGCGCCCCTGGGTCGGCCGCACGCTGGACCTCAAGGGCCTCAACGAGGCCGCCGGTGCGCTGACGCGCCGCTACCAGGCCGACGGCCACCTGCTCAGCTACGCCTACCTGCCGGCGCAGAAGGTGGCGGCCGGCATCGTCGAGATCGCGGTGCTGGAAGGCCAGATCGCCGCGGTGCAGGTGGTCACGGCGCAGGAGGTCCGGCTGCGCGATGCCGTCGTGCAGGCCCACACCGCCGGCCTGACGCAGGCCCAGCCGGTGCTGCAGCCGGAGGTCGAGCGCCAGCTGCTGCTGCTCAACGACATCCCGGGCGTTGTTGCCCGCGGCACGCTCACGCCGGGCGCCAGCACCGGCACTGCCGACGTGGTGGTCAGCGTGGCCGAGGACGAACCGCTGGCCCTGCGCGTGCAGGCCGACAACCACGGCAGCCGGTCGAGCGGCGAATACCGCGCCGGGCTGCAGATGCAGCTGCGCGACCTCTCCGGTTGGGGCGACGCGACCACGCTGCAGGCCACGGTGTCCAACGGCGGCGGCCTGGTCAGCGGCAGCATCGGCACCCGCGTGCCGGTGGGCGGCGACGGCTGGCACGTGGGCGCCAGCCTCTCGCGCCTGACCTACGACCTGTCGGGCGACTTCGCCGCGCTGGGTGCCACCGGCGTGGCCACGACGGCCAGCCTCAGCCTCGAATGGCCGATGGTGCGCCGCATGCAGGCCAACCTGTGGCTCGAGGCGGCCATGGACTACAAGCGGCTGAACGACGAGGTGCGCCTGATCGGCCAGGAAAACCAGCGCGCCAGCCGCCTGGGCCAGCTGTCGGCGCGCGGCGACCTGCAGGACGGTCTGTTCGGCGGCGGCGCCAGCGTGGCGTCGGCGGCGCTGTGGGTGGGCGAACTGCGCGCTGGGGATGCCGGCCGCAGCAGCTTCAAGAAGGCCCAGCTGCAGCTGGCGCGCCAGCAGGCGGTGTGGGGCCCGGTGTCGGCCTATGCGCGTGTGCTGGCGCAGTACACGGGCCGGGCGCTGGACAGCTCGGAGAAGCTCAGCCTGGCGGGGCCCACGGGCGTGCGCGCCTACGCGCCGGGTGAAGCGTCGGTGGACATCGGGCGGCTGTGGAGCGCCGAGCTGCGCTACGGCCTGGCCCACCTGGGCGGGCAGATGACGCTGTCGCTGTTCCACGACGCGGCCAGCGGCACGCGGGTGCGGGGCGCCGTGCTGGACGACAACGACGTGCGACTGCGCGCCACCGGCGTCGGCCTGCAGTGGACCGGCGGCGACCTCGGCGTGTCGGCCTCGCTGGCCTGGCGTGGCGGCCGGGTGCCCACGGCCGAGGGCGGAGACCCGAAGCCCCGCGTCTACCTGCAACTCTTCGCCACGCCCTGACGGACACCGGGGACACGCGCCATGGCCCAGAACCGCCCCAACCTGCTGCCGCACCAGCGCCGCATCTCGCGCCTGCTGGCCTCGATGCTGGCGCCGTTCTGCGGCTGGAGCCTGGCGCAGACGCCGCCCCCGGCCGCGCCGGCGCTGCCGGCCGGCGCCCTGCCGCAGGGCGGCCAGGTGCGTGTGGGCAGCGGCACGCTGTCGCTGACCGGCAACCTGCTGCTGATCACGCAGCAGACCGGCCGCCTTGGCCTGGACTGGCAGAGCTTCGACATTGGCCGCGACGCGACGGTGCGCTTCGTGCAGCCCGGGCGGGACTCGATCGCGCTCAACCGCATCACCGGCCAGTCGGCATCGCGCATCTTCGGCCAGCTGCAGGCCAATGGCCAGGTCTTCCTGAGCAACCCCTACGGTGTGCTGTTCGCGCCCGGCAGCCGGGTCGACGTGGGCGGCCTGGTGGCCACCACGCTGGACCTGTCGCAGGCCGATTTCGCCGCCGGCGAGCTGCGCTTCAGCGGTGACGACGACGGCACCGTGGTCAACGAAGGCGAGCTCACCGCCGAGGCCGGTGGCTACCTGGCGCTGCTGGCGCCCACGGTGGACAACCGCGGCAGCCTCACGGTGGACGCCGGTTCCGTCGTGCTCGCGGCGGGGCGTGCCGCCACCGTGAGCATCAGCGGCCATGGCCTGATCTCGGCGGCGGTGGACGCCGGCATGGCCGGCACCGTGCTCAACAGCGGCCGGATCCAGGCCGACGGCGGCACCGTGCGGCTGACGGCGGCGTCGGCCGAGGCGGTGGCGCGGTCGCTGGTCAACAACAGCGGCTTGGTGCGTGCCGACGCGCTGGAGGACCGCGGCGGCGAGATCTGGATCACCGGGGACCGCGTCGAATCGAGCGGCACGCTGCAGGCACGCGGCGCCGGCCGCATCGACGGCGGGCGCATCACCGTGCAGGGCGGCATGGCCAGCGGGGCGCTGGCGCTGTCCGGCGAGATCGATGCCACGGCCGAACAGGGACGCGGCGGCCGTGTCGACACCTCGGCCGCACACGTGCACATCGCCACCGGCACGCGGGTGAACACGCTGTCGGAGGCCGGCACGCACGGCACCTGGCGCATCGACCCCACGGACTTCACCGTCGTCGCCGGCGGCGGCTCGAACGACGGCTCGAGCATCGGCGCGCTGACACTGGCGAGCAACTTGGGCCTGGGCAACGTCGAGCTCGAGACCGCGCCGGGCGGCGCCGAGCCGGGCGACATCCGCGTCAACGCCGATGTGTCCTGGACGGCCAGCACCGTGCTGACGCTGACCGCGGCACGGCACGTGCTGGTCAACGCGAACATCACCGCCACCGGCGGCGGCGCCGGTCTGGTGGTCAACACCGGTGCCGGCGGCGCCTTCACGCTGGACACCGGCGTGCGCGTGCGCCTGCCGGGTGCCAACAGCACGTTCACGCTGGACGGCAACGCCTACACGATGATCCGCACGCTGGCCGACCTGCAGGCCATCGACGGCGACACCACGGCGCTGGCCGGCCGCTACGCGCTGGCCGACAACCTGAACGCCAGTGCCAGCGCCGTCGACGGTTTCAGCCCGATCGGCAACGAAGCCACCACCAGCGTCAACAACGCCAACAGCTTCCGCGGCCAGTTCCAGGGGCTGGGCCACACGATCGCGGGCTTGGTGGTCGATGCACCCGCCAGCAATGCCACCGGTCTGTTCGCGTCGGTGCAGAACGCGCGCATCGAGAACCTCACGCTGAGTGGCGGCTCGGTCGAGGGCAGCCAGGCGGCCGGCGCGCTGGCCGGCGTGGTGGCCGGCAGCACGGTGATCGACAACGTGCACGCGTCGGTGGACGTCACCGCCATCGACGACAGCAGCAGCGGCGTGCGCGCCGGCGGCCTGGTGGGCGACAACAACGACACGCTGGCGGCGGTCATCAGCCGTAGCAGTGCCGCGGGTGCCGTCTCCGCCGAGACCAACACCAGCACCGCCTACGTCGGCGGCCTGGCCGGCAGCACGGCCCGTGGCAGCCTCAGCGATGTTTCTGCCACCGGCAGCGTCACGGCCGTGCTGCGTGCCGGGTCCACCAACGACAGCGGCTTCTACGTCGGTGGCCTGGTGGGCCTGTCCAGCAGCGCCATTGCCGACGCCAGCGCTTCGGGCAACGTGACCGGCGGCCACGAGGCGGGCGGCTTGGTGGGCCGCTACACCCCCGTGGCCGGCGGCGGCATCGTCAACAGCCAGGCCTCGGGCAGCGTCAGCGGGACGGACACCGCCGGTGGCCTGGTCGGTTCGGCCGCCTCGTCGGCCGTTGGCGTGGGCATCGCCGACAGCAGTGCCAGCGGCGCCGTCACGAGCACCGGCACGGCCGCAGGCGGCCTGATCGGCCAGTACGGGCTGGTCGGCGCGCTGGAGCGGGTCGACGCGTCGGGCGACGTCGTGGGCAACACCTACGCCGGCGGCCTGGTCGGTTATGTGCCGGGCGCGGCGGCCATCGACACCGCCACGGCCACCGGCAGCAACGTGACCGCAGCACGTTATGCCGGCGGCCTGGTGGGGTATGGCGGCAGCGGGGCGATCAGCAACGCCACCGCCGAAGCCGACGTGCTGGCCACCAGCACCTCGGGCGTCTGGGTCGGCGGCCTGGCCGGGCGCACCGGCGGCGCGGTCAGCAACGCCACGGCCAGCGGCAGCGTCTCCGCCAGCAATGCCACCGGCCAGGCCTATGCCGGCGGCCTGGTGGGGAGCGCCGATGGCGGCGCCAGCGCCAGCTTCACCGACGTGGCCGCCACCGGTGCGGTCACGGTCGTCTCGACCTCGACCTCCGCCACCCGTGCCGGCGGCCTGATCGGCAACGGCAGCCTCGGCAGCATCACGCGCGCGCAGGCTGACGGTGCCGTCAGCGGCGGTCTCTACACCGGAGGTCTGGTCGGCTACTACAGTGCCAGCAGCGGCACGCTGTCCGACAGCACCGCCAGCGGCGATGTCAGCGGCTTCGGCGATGCCGGCGGCCTGGTGGGCTTCGCCACCGGCACCGGCACCATCACCGACAGCAGTGCCAGCGGTGACGTGGCCAGCAGCGCCACCAGCACCTACAGCGTCGGTGGCGCCATCGGCTACAGCGCCCTCAACGGCGGCGTAAGCGACGTGGCCGCCAGCGGCAGCGTGAGCGGCGGTGCCCAGACCGGCGGCGTGATCGGCTACCACGTCAACGGCGGCCTCAGCGGCCTGACGACCACGATCACGAGCATCGAGGGCCGCGGCTGGGTGGGTGGCCTGGTGGGCTACAGCACAGGCAGCACGGTCAGCGGGCTGGTTTCCGCGGTCGACGTGACGCACACCGGCACCAGCGGTGGTGCCGGCGGTGTGGTCGGCTACCTCAACGGCAGCATCGACGGGTCCAGTGCCAGTGGCAGCGTCACGGCCAATGGCGGCGGCAATGGCGACGTCGGTGGCCTGGCCGGCCAGGTGGCCGGCGGTGCCATCACGGCCAGTAGCGCCACCGGCAACGTCACTGGCGGCACGGCCACAGGCGGCCTGGTGGGCCGCTTCGCCGCCAGCAACGGCAACCTGCTCAGCGATGGCAGCGCCAGCGGCGACGTCACCGGCGCCGGTTCGGCCGGCGGCCTGGTGGGTGTGCTCAGCGGCGCGGGCGGTGTGGCCGATGCCAGCGCCACCGGCAGCGTCGACAGCACCGGGTCGGAGAACGGCGCGAACTACGTCGGCGGTGCGGTGGGGCAGTACGGCGGCTCGGTGAGCCCCGTGGCGCTCACCGCCGCGGGCGACGTCAGTGGCGGGCAGATGACGGGCGGCGTCATCGGTTATCTCAGCAACGGTTCGGTGGCCTTGGCGGCCGGCAGTGTGGTCAGCGTGGTGCCGCCGGGGCAGACGAAGACGGTCAGCGGCCCGCGCTGGGTCGGTGGCCTGGTGGGCTACAGCGACGCCACAGGCCTGGCCGACGGCCTGGGCTTCACCGGCATCGTCGAGGCCACCGGCAGCAGTGGGGCGGCCGGGGGCCTGTTCGGCCGCAGCGCCGGGCCGGTGAGCAACAGCAGCACCAGCGGCACGGTCAGCGGCCTGGGCGACGTCGGCGGTCTGGTTGGCCGTGCGCAGGGCAGCGGCGGCTTCACCGACGTGGCCTCGACCGCCACCGTGACCAACGGCGGCAGCGGTGGTGCCGTGGGCGGCCTGGTGGGCTACTACAACCACGGCGGCACGCTGCTGCGCGGCAACGCGAGCGGGGCGGTGAGCGGTGGCGCCGAGACCGGCGGCCTGGTGGGCTGGGCCAGCAGCGGCACGGCCGGTACCGGCATCCAGAGCAGCGGTGCCACCGGCGACGTGACCGCCGCGGGCGGCACCTATGTCGGCGGTCTGGTGGGGCGCTACGGCATGCCGGGCGAGATGACGGCGGTCACCGCCTCGGGCGACGTGCTCGGCGGCAGCAACTCCACCGGCGGCCTGGTGGGCTACTACAACAGCAATGGCGCGCTCAGCGATGCCACCCCCAGCGGCGCCACGGTCACGGCCACGGCGGGCTGGATCGGCGGCTTGATCGGCTATGCCGATGCGCCGGCGATCAGCGACGTGACGGCCATCGCCGACGTGCGCAGCACCGGCTCCGGCACGGTCTACATCGGCGGCCTGGTCGGCCGCACCGCCGGCACCATCAGCAACGCCAGCGCCAGCGGCAGCGTGACCACCGACGGCGACACCGGCGGCGTCAACGCCGGCGGCCTGGTGGGGCAGAAGGACGGCAGCGGCAGCCTCACGGACGTCAGCGCCACCGGCACCGTGTCGGTGGCGTCCACGTCCAGCGGTTCCATCGGTGGCCTGGTGGGCTATGTCAGTGGCGGCGGCATCGAACGCGGCCTGGCCACCGGCGACGTCTCGGGCGGCCGCTACGCCGGCGGTCTGGTGGGCTACTTCTCGCCAAGCACCGGCTCCATCGTCGACAGCGACGCCGGCGGCGACGTCAGCAGTTTCGGCGACGCGGGTGGCCTCGTGGGCTTTGCCAATGGCACCGGCAGCATCGCCACCAGCACCGCCGGCGGCACGGTCACCAGCAGCGATGCCGGCAGCTACAGCGTGGGCGGCGCGGTCGGCTACTACGGCATGACCGGCAGCCTGGCAGGCGTCAGCGCCGCGGGCAACGTCAGCGGCGGCGGCAACACCGGTGGCGTCGTCGGCTACCACTTCAGCACCGCGGTGCTGGACGACGTGTCGACCACGGCCACGTCGGTCAGCGGGGTGACCTGGGTCGGTGGCATCGTCGGCAACAGCCGCGCCGCCTCGATCAGCGGCCTGGCCGGGACGGCGACGGTGACGCAGTCCGGCAACGGCGGCGGCGCCGGCGGCCTGGTGGGCTACAGCGGCGGCGACATCACCGCCAGTTCGGCCACCGGCGCAGTCACCGGGGGCAACGGCGACGTCGGTGGCCTGGCGGGTCAGGTGCAGGGCGCGATCGCCGACAGCAGCGCCAGCGGCACCGTGACCGGTGGCAACGGCGACGTCGGCGGCCTCGCGGGCTACGTCAACGGTGCCGTGAGCAACAGCACGGCCAGCGGCACGGTGACGGGCGGCAACGGCTTCGTGGGTGGTCTGCTGGGTCAGCATCACAACGGCGTCTTGAGCCAGCTCACGGCCACGGGCGATGTCACCGCCGGCTCCAGCGGCTCGGCCGGTGGCCTGATCGGCTACAGCAACAACGCCGGCGACGCGGTCAACCTGCGCGCCGAGGGCGACGTGACCGCGGGCAGCTACGCCGGCGGCCTGTTCGGCCAGTGGCAGAACGGCACCCGCCTGGCCGACAGCCAGGCCATCGGCCAGGTCGCCTCCGGCAGCTACGCCGGGGGCCTGGTGGGGCAGGCCAGCAGCAACGACACCGGCATCGTCAACAGCAGCGCCAGCGGCACGGTGCGCGGCAGCACCTACGTCGGCGGCCTCGTCGGTTATGCCACCTACACGCCGATCGACCGCGGCGAGGCCAGCGGCGCGGTCACCGCGGTGTCCACGAACGGCGGCACCGTCTACGCCGGTGGGCTGGTGGGCTACTACGCGCAGTACACGGCCGGTGGCGGCATCGTCGACAGCAGTGCCAGTGGTGCCGTGCTGGCCGATGCCAATGGTTCCGACGCCGGCGGCCTGGCGGGCCGCATCGACGCCGGCAGCGTCGAGCGCAGCAGCGCCAGCGGCACGGTCACGGCCCAGGACAGCAGCGGCAGCTCGACCTCGCACCGCGCCGGCGGCCTGGCCGGCAGCTACAGCAGCTACCCCGGCATGGTGTTTGCCGACAACGCCGCCACGGGCCACGTGTCGAGCGCCGGCAACGCCGGCGGCCTGGTGGCCAACTACAGCGGCTACCCCGGCGTGGCGGCCCCGAGCAACGTCTCCGCCTCCGGCAACGTGAGCGGGCATGGCGACGTCGGCGGCCTGTTCGGCCGCCTGGACTACATCGGTGTCGACAACGGCAGCGCCACCGGCGACGTCGTCAACAGCAACGGATCTGGGCGGACCGGCGGCCTGGTCGGCCGCCAGTACCGCTACTACGCCGGCTCGACGATCAGCGACAGCCGCGCCACCGGGCATGTGTCCGGCGGTTACTACGCCGGCGGCCTGGTCGGCGAGGCGACGGACTACTGGTTCAACGTCGGCACGGTCAGCTACGGCATCGTCGCCAGCGAAGCCAGTGGCGATGTCAGCGACGCGTTCATCGCCGGCGGGCTCGTCGGCTACTACTACGGCGGCTACGGCAGCGGCGCCGATGCCAACACGCCCATCGACCTGGGCATCCGCGACAGCCAGGCCAGTGGTGCCGTCCAGGCCAGCTACACCGCCGGCGGGCTGGTCGGCAGCATGGCCAGCTACGGTGGCATCGTGGGCAGCCGCGCCAGCGGCGACGTGACCCTCAACGCCGAGAGTTCCGCTGCCACCGCTGGCGGCCTGGTCGGCGAGCTGACGGCCTACAGCGGTGCCGCGGGCGACGGTCGCATCCAGCAGAGCACGGCCAGCGGCAGCGTGACCCTGGCCGCCGGTACGGGCCCGGTGGCCGGCGACAACTACAGCGAGCTGCATTTCGGCGGCCTCGCTGGCCGCCTCAGCGGCCCGAATGCTACGGCGGTGGTGGTGTCCGACAGCTATGCCACCGGCGCTGTCTCGGCGATTGCCGACGGCGGCCGCGTGCGCGCTGGCGGCCTGGTGGGCAGCACCGACAGCAGTGTCGAGCGCGTCTACGCCACGGGTGCCGTGACAGGCACGGGGCTCGAGGCCTCGCGCCTGGTCGGCGGGCTCGTCGGCCAGATTCGCCGCGACGGCGTCACGGCGGCCGCCAGCTACTGGGCCACCGACGCCAGTGGCCAGGCCACCAGCGCCGTTGGCACCGCCAGCACGCTGGCGGCCATGCGCGACCCGGCCACGTTCGACGGCTGGGACATTGCCACCGCCGGCGGCAGCACAGCCGTCTGGCGCCAGTACGAGGGCCAAAGCCTGCCGCTGCTGCGCCGCTTCCTGACGCCGCTGACGCTGACGCTGGACGACGTGAGCCGCGAATACGACGGCACGGCGGGCCTGGGCAGCGGCACGCTGGACTTCGGCGGCGTGCTGGTCGACAACCCGGGTGCCATCGTCGTGGACGGCGCGGCGGTGGACGTCGGCAGCTACGCCATCAGTGCCGGCAACCTGGTGTCCACCCAGGGCGGCTACGACCTGGACATCAGCGGCAGCGGCACGCTGACGATCACGCCGCGCACGCTCGGCCTCACCGGCGTGGTGCTCGACAAGGTCTACGACGGCACCACCTCCGCCACGCTGGCCGCGTCGCCGGCCTTCGGCAACCTGGTGGCCGGCGAGGACCTGCAGTTCGTGCCCGGCGGCGGTTTCGCCGCCGCCTTCGCCGACCGCAACGCCGGCGTCGACAAGACCGTGGTGCTCAGCGGCAGCTACGGCATCGCCGATGGCGCCGTGGGCAAGGCCTCGAACTACAGCCTGCCCGGCGGCCTGACCACCACCGCGACGATCACGCCCAAGCCCGTGACGGTGGGCGCCATCACCGCCGTCGACCGTGTCTATGACGGCACCACCGTGGTTGCCGTCGACGCCGCTGCCGGCGCGCTCGGCGGTGTGATCGCCGGCGACGTGGTGGCCTTCGACCCCGACAGCGTCACCACCGGCAGCATCCCCGACAAGAACGTCGGCACGCGGCCGGTCACCGTGGTCGGCGCCACGCTGACCGGGGCCGATGCCGGCAACTACACGATCACCGGACTCGACGGCATCACGGTACAGATCACGCCCAAGGCCCTGACGCTCGACGGACTGGCGGCACGGGATCGCGTCTACAACACCAGCACCATCATCAGCATCGACACGTCGGGCGCGACGCTCACGGGCGTCGTGGCCGGCGACCTGGTGCTGCCGCAGACCAGCGGCGTCTACGGCGAGATGGCCGACAAGCACGTGGGCGTGGGCAAGCCGGTGGACATCATCGGTGCCGGCCTGCGCGGGCCGGATGCCCTGAACTACACGGTGACACCGGGCGCGGTGACGGTGGACATCTCGCCGTACCAGCTCACGGTCTACCTGGCGCACCAGGGCTCTTCGTCGCGCGTCTACGACGGCACCAACAGCGCCGCCACCTACTGGCCCACCTACTGGTACGGCGGCGACGACATCACCGTCAACGCCACCAGCATTGGTTATGCCGACAAAAACGTGGCCTACAACGGCAGCGGGCAGGTGGTGGCCAAGACCATCACCGCCAGCGGGCTCACGCTGTCGGGTGCCGATGCCGGCAACTACGCGCTGCAGAACACGACCGCCACGCTGCAGGGCACGATCACGCCGAAGGCGCTCACGGTCACCGGCGTGGCCGCCGTGGACCGCGTCTACGACGGCACGGTCAACGTGCAGGTGGACATCGGCAGTGCCGCGGTCGACACCGGCGGCGTGATCGCCGGCGACACGGTCAGCGTGCTCGTGCCTGGCGGCGGCACCGTCACCGGTCTGATGGCGGACAAGCATGCCGGCAGCGACAAGGCGGTCACGGTGCCGGGCCTGTCGTTGACCGGCACTGACGCTGGCAACTACACCATCACCGGCAGCGGCAGCGGCGTGACGGTGGACATCGCGCGCCGCGACCTCACGGCCACCTACACCGGCCAGGACAAGGTCTACGACGGTTCGCCCTACGCACTGGTCACCGCCACGCTCGACGCCGTGGTCGACGGGGATGCCGTCAGCCAGTACATCAACGACTACTGCAGCTACATCTACTACGGCTGCGCCGTCTACACCGAGCCGGGCGGCACACCCGACAGCTACACGGCTAACCGACACGCCGGCACCGACAAGCCCATCGTCGTCGTCTACAACGCGCTGCTGGGCAGCGATGCGGCCAACTACCGGCTGCTCAACCCGACTGGCAGCGCCACGCCGTCGGACGTCACGCCCAAGCCGGCGACGCTGGCCTTCACCGGCGACAGCAAGGCCTACGACGGCACCACGGCCGCCACGGTCACGCTCAACCGCTCGGGCTCGGGCATCGTCGGTGGCGACACCGTCGAGACCACGCAGAGCGCCCTCTTCACAGGTGACGGCGCGAAGAACGTGGGCGCCGGCAAGCCCATCGCCGTGGCCGACATCCTGCTGTCGGGCACGCATGCCGGCAACTACACGGTGCTCAACGACACCGCCACCAGCAGCGGCAGCGTGACCGCACGACCGGTGGTGATCTCGGGCATCGAGGCCGCCTCGCGCGCCTACGACGGCACGACCACGGTCGCCGTGTCGGCCCCGGGCGCCATCGGCTCCAGTGGCTTCGTCGATGGCGACACCGTCAGCGTCGTGCAGCCACCCGAAGGCCTGAGCACCGGCACCATCGCCACGCCCGACGTGGGCAGCGCCAAGTCGGTCACCGTCACCGGGCTGTCGCTGGCCGGCGCCGACGCCGGCAACTACCTGATCGACCCCGCGGCCAGCGGCATCACGGTGGACATCACGCCGCGCCTGCTGACGCCCAGCTTCGACGGGCTGACCAAGGTCTACGACGGCGGCGTCACCGCCAGCGTGGTCTCCACCACCGCCGGCATCATTGACGGCGACGTGCTGACCTTCTCGCAGCTGGCGCTGTTCACCGGGGCCGGTGCAAAGAACGTCGGCACCGACAAGCCCATCGCTGTCAGCGACATCCGTCTCTCCGGCGCCGATGCCGGCAACTACGCGCTGGCCAGCACCACGGCGCAGGCGACCGGCGACGTGACGCCCAAGCCGGTGGCGCCGCTGTACACCGGCGGCAGCCGCGTCTACGACGGCGTGGACAACCGCAGCGCGCCGGTCACCGGCGATTCGCTGGGCTTCGTCAACACCGACACCGTCGGTCTGGGCCAGACCGCGTTGTTCACCGGTGACGGCAGCGCCGGCGCCGGCAAGGCCGTGAGCGTGACCGACATCGTGCTCGTCGGCGCCGACGCCGCCAACTACACGCTGACGGCCAGCACCGCGAGCACCACCGCCACCGTCACGCCGCGGCCCATCCGGGTGGCCGGCGTCACCGCCATCGACCGCGTCTACGACGGCACGACCACGGTGCAGGTCAACGTCACGGGCGCCAGCGTCGACACCAGCACCGTGATCGCCGGCGACGATGTGGACATCGCATTGCCGCCCGAGGGCATCAGCACCGGCAGCGTGGCCGACCGCTTCGTCGGCAACAACAAGACGGTGACCATCAGCGGCGCCGTGCTCACCGGCGCCGCTGCCGGCAACTACCAGATCGTCGGCGCTACCGGCCTGGTGGTGGACATCACGCCGCGCACGCTGACGGCGGTCTACACCGCGGCCGACAAGGTCTACGACGGCACCGCTTCTGCCACCATCGCCGCCACCACGGCCGACCTGCTCGGCGTGGACGCCGGCGGCGTGGCCATCCTGGCCAGCGGCGTGTTCAGCGACGGCCGCAACGCCGGCACCGACAAGGCCGTGGCGGTCACCGGCGGCTTCCTCTCCGGCGCCTTCGCCGGCAACTACACCCTGGCCAATGCCAGCGGCAGCACCACGGCCGACATCACGCCGCGCCCGTTGACGCTGAGCTACACCGGCGGTGAACGGGTCTACGACGGCACGGTGGCCGCGCCGGTCACCGGCACTTTGGGCAACCGCATCGGCGGTGACGTGCTGACGCTCACGCAGACCGCGGTGTTCACTGGCGACGGCGCGAAGAACGTCGGCAACGCCAAGCCCATCGCCATCAGCGGCATCGTGCTCGGCGGTGCCGATGCCGGCAACTACCTGCTGCCCGCCGACACCGCCAGCGCCACCGGCCGCATCACGCCACGGCCGGTGGTCGTCGAGGGTCTGGCGGGCGTGCAGGCCGTGGACCGCGTCTACGACGGCACGCTGCTCGTGGACGTCAACGTGCCCGGCGGCATTTCCGGCACGCCGCGTGCCGGCGACCTGATCGCCGGCGACTACGTGCTGCTCTCGCTGCCGGCACCGGGCACCGCGGTGGGCCGCATGGCCGACCGCCATGCCGGCACCGACAAGCCGGTGCTGGTGGACGGCCTGGGCCTGTCGGGCGCCGACGCCGGCAACTACGTCATCGCCGCCGCCAGTGGCGTCACGGTCGACATCACGCCGCTGACCATCAGCGCCGCCTACGCCGGCATCGACCGCGTCTACGACGGCAGCACCAACGCCCCGGTGGCCGTGACGCTGGCCGGCGTGCTGGCCGGCGACGTGCTCTCCGGCAGCGCCAGCGGCCTGTTCACCGACGGCAAGAACGTCGGCGTGGCCAAGCCGGTGGCCGTCAGCGGCGGCCAGCTGATCGGGCTGGACGCCGGCAACTACCGGCTGGACAACACCAGTGGCAGCACCACCGCCAGCGTCACGCCGCGCAGCGTCACCGCGGTCTACGCAGGTGGCACGCGGGTCTACGACGGCGGCACCGCCGCGCCGGTCACCGGCAGTGTCGACGGCATGGTGGCCGGCGACAGCCTGGTGCTGTCGCAGAGCGCCGTGTTCAGCGACGGGAAGAACGTCGGCGACGCCAAGCCGGTGGCCGTCAGCGGCATTGCGCTGTCGGGCACCGACGCCGGCAACTACCAGCTCACCGGCGACACCGCCAGCACCACCGCCAGCGTCACGCCGCGGCCGGTGGTCATCGAAGGCCTGAGCGTCAGCGCCGAGGGCCGCGAATACGACGGCACCACCACCGTCACCGTGCAGGTCAGCGCGGTGGACGGTGCCGGCCCACGACCGGGCGACCTGATCGCCGGCGACGACGTGAGCGTGCTCGTGCCGCCGTCAGGCGCCACCACCGGCCAGATGGCCGACAAGCACGCCGGCGCCGACAAGGCCATCGTCGTCGACGGCCTGGGGCTGGCCGGCGCCGATGCCGCCAACTACCTGATCGTCGGCAGCGCCGGCCTGACTGTGGACATCGCGCCGCGCACGCTCACGGTCAGCTGGGCCGGCGTCTCGCGCGTCTACGACGGCACCGACGTCGCCAGCGCCATCGGCAGCGGCGACCGCGTGGTGGCCGGTGACGACCTCGCCATCGCAGGCAGCGGCGTCTTCGAGGCCGGCCGCCATGCCGGCACCGGCCTGGCGGTGCGCATCGACACCAGCACGCTGGGCGGTGCCGATGCCGCCGACTACGTGCTGGCCAACCCCACGGGCACCGCGCTGGCCGACATCACGCCCAGGCTGCTCACCGTCAGCTACAGCGGCGGCACGCGGGTCTACGACGGCACCGTGACGGCACCGGTCAGCGGGTTGCTGGCCGGGCTGATCGACGGCGACAGCGTCACGCTGGCGCAGACCGCGGTCTTCACCGGCGCCGGGGCCAAGAACGTCGGCACCGACAAGGCCGTGGCCATCAGCGCGATCACGCTGCAGGGCACCGATGCCGGCAACTACGTGACGGACGTCGACAGTGCCAGCAGCACGGCCAGCGTCACGCCGCGCCCGGTGGTGCTCGAAGGCCTGACCGCCAGCGCCACCAGCCGCGAATACGACGGCACCACCGCGGTGGTGGTGGACCTGGTGGCCGTTGGTGGCGTGGCGCCGCGCGCCGGTGACCTGATCGTCGGCGACGACGTGGGCGTCACCGTGCCCGGCACCGGCCAGACCCTGGGCCACATGGCCGACAAGCACGTCGGCACCGGCAAGGCCGTGGTCATCGACGGCCTGGGCCTCACCGGCGCCGACGCCGCCAACTACGTCATCGAGGGCGTGCAGGGCGTCAGCGTGGACATCACGCCGCGCACGCTCACCGCCGTGTGGGTGGGCGTGGACAAGGTCTACGACGGCACGGCTGCCGGCACCGCCACCGGCAGTGGCGACCGCGCCGTGGCCGGCGACGACCTGGTGCTGTCGGCCAGCGGTGTCTTCGCCGCCGGCCGCAACGCCGGCAACGGCCTGCTGCTGAGCTTCGACAACGGCACGCTCGGTGGCGCCGACGCCGGCAACTACCAGTTGCTGAACTCCAGCGGCAGTGTGACCGCCAGCATCCTGCCGCGCACCGTCACGGCCGTGTACACCGGCGTGGACAAGGTCTACGACGGCACCACGGTGGCCCAGGTCAGCGGCGTGCTCGACGGCGCCATCGATGGCGACGTGCTGACGCTGACGCAGACCGCGGTCTTCAGCGGCGGCCGCAACGCCGGCGCCGGCAAGGCCGTCAGCGTGGGCGGCATCACGCTGGGCGGCGACGACGCGGCCAATTACGTGCTGGCCGACACCACCGCCAGCACCACCGCCAGCATCACGCCGCGGCCGCTGACGGTCACCGGCCTGGGCGGCCTGAACGCGGTGGACCGCGAGTACGACGGCACGCTGCTGGTCGCGCTCAACGGCGCGCTGGAAGGCACGGCCGGGCTGGACGGCCTGGTCAGCGGCGACGACGTGAGCCTGGGCGTCGGTGGCCTGGTGCCGACGCAGGGCCTGATGCTCGACAAGCACGTGGGCACCGACAAGGGCGTGGTCATCGAGGGCCTGTCGCTGTCCGGTGCCGACGCGCTGAACTACGTGCTGGCCGACACGCTGGGCCTCACGGTCACCATCACCCCGCGCACGCTGACGGCCAGCGGCCTGGCGGCGATGGGCCGCGTCTACGACGGCAGCACCCGCGTGGCGCTGGACACGTCGGCCGCAGCCCTGGCCGGCGCCGTGGCCGGCGACGACCTGAGCCTGCGCCTGGACGGGGCCACGGCCAGCATGGCCGACAAGCACGTGGGTGTGGACAAGGCCGTGGTGCTGGACGGCGCGGCGCTCGACGGTGCCGATGCCGGCAACTACCGGCTGGTAGCCGACGCCGACCTGCGGGTGACGATCACGCCGCGCACGCTGCAGGTCACTGCCAGTGCCGCCAGCAAGGTCTACGACGGCAGCACCGCCGCCAGCGTGACCGTGACCGACGACCGCCTCGACGGCGACGCGCTGACGCTGGGCACCAGCGCCAGCTTCGCCAGCGCCGGTGCCGGGGTGGGCAAGGCGGTGAACGTCGGCCTGACCCTGGGCGGCGACGACGCCGGCAACTACCTGCTGCTGGCCGACACGCTGGCGCTGACGGCCGACATCGAACGCCGCGCGCTGGAGCTGGCGGCACCCACGCTGGCCAAGGACTACGGTGACGCCATCGTGCTCGACGGCAGCGAGTTCATCGCCAGCGGCCTGGTGGCCGGCGAGACCATCGGCCGTGTGCAGTTCGCCAGCGACGGCCTGGCGGCCACGGCTGCGCCTGGCAGCTACACCCTGAGCATCGGCGACGCGCAGGGCGGCAGCTTCGACCCGGCGAACTACGTGCTCAGCTACCGCGCCACGGCGCTGCTGGTCAGCCCGCGCCCGCTGACGCTGACCGCGCTGCTGCAGTCCAAGGTGTATGGCGACCTGTTCGCCTTCGGCGACGGCAGCTACAGCATTGGCGGCCGAGGGCTGGCCAACGGAGAGACCCTGGGCAGCGTGGACATTGCCAGTGCCGGCGCCGCCGCACGTGCCGGGGTGGGCGTCTACGACATCACCATCGGCAACGCCGGGGGCGGCAGCTTCAGCGCCCTCAACTACGCCATCACCTACGAAGGCGGCACGCTGACGGTGACACCGCGCCCGCTGACCGTGGCCACGCAGAGCGTGGTGCGTTTCGCCGACGAGCCCAACCCGGCCAGCTTCGGCTACGCGCTGGGGGGTGCCGGCCTGGCCAGCGGCGACGTGCTGGCCGGCGTGCTGCAGCCGGTGCCGCCGGGCAGCGTCGGGGCCCCGGGCGGTTCGATCTTCGAGCTGCGGCCCACGGGCCTGGACTTCGCCAGCGGCAGTGCCGCGAACTACGCGGTCAGCTACGTCAGCGGCCTGCTGATCGTGCTGCCGACGCCACCGCGCATCGACGACCCCGACGGTGGCACCACCGGTGGCGACACGCAGTTCGCCGTCGTGCTCGACCCGGCCACGCTGGCGCGCGCGGAGGACGCGCTGCGCCGCAGCAGCGAGGCCCTGGGCGGCGCCGGCGGTTCGGGCTCCGGCGCCACCGGCGGCAATGCCGGCCCGGCCGAGCTGGATGCCGAAGCCGCCGCCGTGATCGCCGCGCTGCTGCGTGGCGAGACGCAGCAGGTCTCGCTGCCGGTGCTACTGCGCCTGCCGCTGCTGTCCATCGACCCCACCCTGCGCCGGCAGCTGCTGAGCGCCGTCACGACACCATGACCTTCCTGCGACGACGCACCGCCGGCCTTCGCCGCAGCGCCACCACGCTGCTGCTGGCCGCTGCCCTGGGCACGGCCGCCGCTGCGCCGCTGGACGACCTGCGCCGGCTGGTCGAGAGCAGCCAGTTCGAACAGGCCGTGATGCTGGGCCAGCGCCACCCGGAGCTGATCGGCGACGTGCACTTCGACTTCCTCTACGGCATCGCCGCCGTCTCTGCCGGCCGCGTGCCCGAAGGCCTGCTGGCGCTGGAGCGCCACCTGGCCGCGGTGCCGGCCAACGACCGCGCGCGGCTGGAACTGGCGCGTGGCTACTTCCTGGTCGGCGAGTACGCGCGGGCGCGCTCGGAGTTCGAGTTCGTGCTGCGCTACAACCCGCCGGCGGCCGTGCGGCGCAACATCGAGGGCTTCCTGGCCGCGATGCAGCTGCGCGACGACCGCCGGCGCGCCAGCAGTGCGCGCGTCTACCTGGAAGCCGGCCTGGGCCACGACAGCAACGTCAACAGCGGCACCACGCTGGACGAGATCGACCTCATCTTCGGCACCGTCAGCCTGGCCGATTCGCCGTCGCAGGCGGTGGCCGACGGCTTCCTGCAGCTGGCCGCCGGCGCCCAGCAGGCCTGGCGCGTGAGCCCGCAGTTCTCGGTCTTCGCCGGTGCCGACGTCGACCACCGCGAGCACTTTCGCGAGCGCAGCTTCAACCAGAGCAACATTGCCTTCAACGCCGGCTTCACGCAGCTGCGCGGCGAGGCGCTGTACCGCTTCACGCTCGGCCTGGGTGAACTGCGGGTGGACGACGACCGCTACCGTGACACCTTCTCCGTCGGCGGCGAAGCCAGTTTCACGCGTGGCCCGCAGCACAGTGCCACGGCCTTTGCGCAGTACTTCGAGTACCGCCACGCCGGCGCCGACCAGGTGCGCGACGCACGCGCCGTCACCGTCGGCGGCAGCTGGACCTGGGGTCTGCCCGAACTGGCCGGTGCACCCCAGGTGGGCCTGCGTGCCAGCTGGACGGTGGAACACAACAGTCGCCTGCGCGACGACCTCAGCCGCGACGTGCCGCTGCTGCGCCTGTTCGGTTCGGCCTCGCCGATGGCCAGGCTGCGCGTGGCCGGAGGGCTGACGGTGTACGGCCAGAAGTACCGCGGCCGCGACATCGGCTTCGGCAACACGCGCAGCGACACGGCGGTCAATGTCGACCTGGCCGCCACCTACGCGCTCGATCCGCGATGGTCGCTGCGGGCGGAATGGAGTTCGTTCTGGAACCGGTCCAACCAGGACCTGTACGACACCGAACGCCACACGCTGACGGTGAAGACCCGCTACCAGTACTGACGAGACCGACGAGAAGGCCACGGCATGAAACACACCCTGATCACCCTGGCGGCGCTGCTGGCCTGCGGCACGGCGTGGTCGCAGGCCCGCTTGGTGCATGCCGAAGGCACGGTCACGCTCGACGGCCGCCCGGTGGTCGAAGGCACCGACTTCGACCAGGGCCGCGTGCGTACCGCCGACGGCGGCACGGCCCAGCTGCGCTTCATCGACGGCACGCTGCTGATGCTCGGCAGTGCCAGCGAGGTGGCGCTGCCGCGCGCCGGCTTCAAGGAACTGGCGCTGACCGCCGGCGGGCTGCGCCTGGCCACCGGATCGCCGGACTGGTACGTGCTGGTCGGCGACGGCCAGGCCGGCGAGCGTCAGCTGCGCGCCACCGGTTTCTTGAAGCTGGAATGGTGCCGTGCCGACGCCGGCTGCACGCTGACGCCAGGGCTGTACGGCAGCGTGGCCCAGGGCGAGGCGGTGCTGGAGTACCAGGGCGGGCGCTCGGTGCTGCGCAACCGGCACTTCCGCTGGGACGGCGCTGCCGTGCGGCCGGAGATCCTGGCCCAGCCGCCGCTGCTGGCGGTGGACCAGCCGCGCCGCGAAGCCGCCGAGCAGGCGCGCGTGGCCGTGGCCGCGCAGCTCAAGGCCGGCATCGAGGCCTTCGGCGCCGAGCAGGATGCCGTGGCTGCCGAGGCGCTGAAGCGGGTGCGCGAAGCGGCGCCAGGCGAACCGCTGGTGCCCTACTACCTGGGCCTGATCGCGCTGCGCCAGGGCGACAACGCCGAGGCGCTGCGCCAGCTGCAGCAGTACGCGCGCGAGGACCCCGAGGGCGCCACGGCGCGCGAGGTACCCAAGACGCTGACCGTGCTCAGCTCGGCCCAGCTGCAGCAGGAGGTGCAGGCGGCGGTGGCGCGCGAGCGCGAGGTGGCCGTGGCCGAGCCCGAGCCCGGCAGCATCGCGGTGCAGGCCTTCGTCAACCGCGGCGACGAACAGTACCGCGCCATGGCCAAGGGCCTGGCGGCGATGATCATCGCCGACCTCACCAAGGTGCCCGGCCTGACCGTGCTCGAGCGCGAGAAGGTGCAGCTGCTGCTCGACGAGATGAAGCTCGGCGACGCCGGCCTCGCCAACCCCGACGGCGCCGTGCGCTCGGGCCGGCTGATGCGGGCCGAGAAGGTCATCGTCGGCAACTTCGAGGTGCAGTGATGAACCGCCGGACGACCCTTTCCGCGGCCCTGCTGGTCGCCACCGCGCTGGGCAGCGCGGCCCTGCCTGCGGTGGCCCAGACCACCCCCCCGCAACGCTTCGTGCTCGAAGGCGCGGTGATCGACAGCCGCAACGCGCAGAACCTGGGCGTGACCAGCGAGAGCGGCGAGATCGCGGCGCTGTTCCGCGCGCAGAAGACGCTGACCTTCGGCATCCTGCGTTCCGCCGGCATCGACCTGGACACCCTGCCGCCCGAGGTGCGCGCGCGCATCGAGCGTTTCCAGACCACCAACGTCGAGGCGTTCCGCGCCTTTTCCAACGGCCTGGACCTGAAGGACCAGGGCCGCTTCGCCGAGGCGCGCGAGCAGTTCCGCCGCGCGGCCGAGCTGGACCCTGGCTTCGCGCTGGCGGTCGAGCAGCAGCAGGCCATGCCCGAGATCACGCTGGGCACGCAGGTGCAGATCCGTGCCGTGGTGGCCGCTGCCGCCGGCCAGGCGGTGGACCGCGGCAAGGCCACCTACGTGATCGACGCGGCGCGCGCCGTGGCCGCCATCCAGGCCGGCCAGACCGTGGTGCAGGTGGCCGCGGCCGCGCCCACGGATGCCACCGCGCTGTCGGCCGGCGACCGCAGCCGCGACTACACCAGCAACCCCGCCGGGTCGGGCACCGACTTCGTGCCCAACCTGGCCACGGGGCTGGCCTTCAACGTCACCAACGCCGGCCAGCCCACGCTGGGCTACGGCCTGAACACCGAGTGGAAGGGCGACACCTACCGCGTCAGCGACACCGGCGCGCTCGAGTCCGTGGGCCGGGCCGGCGACTTCCAGGCCCAGCGCGCTGGCGCCACCCAGCAGGCGCTGGGCAGCAGCACGCTGGCCGACGGCACCGTGGCCTACTGGGGCCGCTGGCTGTCCACGCCGGACGCCAGCGCCAGCGTCACGCTGGGTGGGCAGGTCGTGCGCGCGCCGGCCCTGGGCGCGGTGGACTGGATCGCCGGCGACGCCACGCGCGGCATGCCCACCACCGGCACCGCGGTCTTCACGCCGGCCGGTGGCGGCAACCTGACCGGGGTCAGTGGCAGCGTGGCGGTGAACTTCGTGACCCGCGACGTGGGCGTGCAGAACCTCGGTTTCACCGTCGACGGCCTGGTCTTCAGCGGCCTCAACGGCAGCACGCGATTCGACGCGCGCACGCTCTCGGGCGCGTTCTCCGGCAACTACAGCAGCGGCAGCTGCACCGGCTGCACCGGCTTCGTGCCGCAGTCGTCGGTGTTCGGCGGCAACTTCCTGGGCAGCAACGCCGACGGGCTGATCTTCTCGACCATCCTGCTGGACGGCGCCGCCACGCACGGCGGCACGACGCTGCTGAAGCGACCCTGAGCCTGGTCGCCCAGGCCCAGGGCGCCCACTCTGTGGGCTCAGTGCGACCCCGGAGCCCGCCCTGCGGGCTCAGTGCGACATCAACACCGGCACCGTCATGGACTTCAGCATCGTCCGCGTGACGCCCCCCAGCGCCAGTTCGCGCAGGCGAGCGTGGCCGTAGCCGCCCATCACGATCAGGTCGGCATTCGTATCCGCGGCATGCGACAGCAGCGCCTCGGCCACCGGCACGTCGGGCGTCCAGCCGGCACCCAGCAGGCCGGCAGACAGCGGCGCCGACCCGCGTGCCACCACGTGCACCGTGGCCTCCACGCCATGCCGGCGCAGGTAGCCGCACACGCCGTCCAGCGGCGGCTCCTCGCCGTCGGCGTCGGCCAGGGTCACCAGTTCCACGGTCTGCGCCATGGCCAGCAACGGCATCGCGTCGCGCAGCGCGCGAGTGCTCTCGCGCGTGGGCGCCCAGGCCACCAGCACGTGGTGGCCGCAGCGCGGCGCGCCGTCGGCGTCGGCGGGCAGGGCGTCCACCGACGGCACGAACAGCAGTGGCGCTCCGGCACCCACCAGCACGCTGCCGGCGAACCCGGCCACCTGGCCGTCGCCTGGCGTGTGCTGCGCCAGCACGACGAGGTCGCTGTGGTGGGCGGCGGCCAGCGCCGCGGCCACGGCATCGCTTTCTGCCGGTGCCAGCGGGATCGCCAGCCCGTGCGACTCGGCCGCGGCGGCCACGCGGGCCGCGGCGCGGGCCTGTCGCTCCGCATCGGCCTGCGCCGCGTATTCGATGGCCAGGCCGGCGGCCTCGGGTGACAGGTAGCCCCCGGCGCCTGCGGTGGCGGTGGGCACGGCGTGCAACGCCTGCACGCTGGCGCCGTGGCGCGTGGCCAGCTGCGCGGCCAGAGCCAGCACGGCGTCTGCCCGCGGGCCGTCGTCGATCAGGGCGAGGATCTGGCGGATGGAACTCATGGCACACCTCCTGTGCCCATGATGCGGCGCCGGCCTCTCGACGCGTTGACCGATGTCAAGCGCTGGCCGGGTCGTCGCCGCGTTCGCGCACCAGCGCCTCGACGGCCGCGGCCACCTGGGCCGGCGTGCCACGGGTGTCCAGCACCTGCAGGCCTTCGTCGGCCGCGGGCCGCTCAGCCACGCGCTGCTGCAGCGCCAGCACGGCGGTGTCGGCGTCGGACGCGTCGGTGCCTGCGGCCTGCCGGCGGCCGATGCGCGTGGCGAGCACGTCTGCGGGCGCATCGCACCACAGGCCCATGAAGCACGCACCGGCGGCCTGCGCGGTCGCACGCAGCGTGTCGCGCTCACCGCGCCTCAGGGCCGCGGCATCCACGATGACCGACACGCCGCTGTTCAGCGCCGTGGCCGCCACGGCGTTCAGCCGCGCATAGGTGCGTAGGGTGGCGTCGGTGCCGTACAGCGTCGCCGTGTCGGCCGGCCGCGCCGTGGGCGCCAGGCCGTGCAGGCGCTTGCGCTCGACGTCGCTGCGCACGCGCACGGCACCGGCGGCCTCCACCAACTGCTGCGCCACCGTGCTCTTGCCGCTGCCCGAGAGCCCTGCCGTCAGCCACAGCGTGGGCCGGGGTGTGGCGGCCAGACGGCGCGCCAGCGCCAGCCGTCGGCCAGCCACGGCGGCCCGGCCTTCGATCAGCGCCACCTTGGCGCGCACCGCAGCGCGGTAGGCGGCCTGCCAGTGCAGCAGCGGCAGCGCGTCCTGGTCGCCGCCGGCCTCGCACCAGGCGCTGACGAAACGCCAGGCCAGCCGCGGCAGTCCGTGGTCCAGCAGGTCCATGAAGGTGAAGGCGGGATCGGCGCCGCGGTCGCCGCAGCGCAGCTCGGGTTCGAACTCCAGGGCGTCGAAGAGCACCGGCGCGCCGTGGTGCCAGACGATGTTGCCCAGGTGCAGGTCGCCATGGCCCTCCACGGTGCAACCCTGCGCCTGCCGTTCGCGCAGCAGCGGGGCCAGTGCCGCCGCCTGTGCCGCGTCCCAGGCGATCAGGTCGTCCAGTGGGCCGGCCACCTCGGCGGTGCCGGGCAGGGCCTGCAGTTCCCGCAGGTTGGCCGCCGCCCAGCGCGTGGCCACGTCGGCGGCGTCGAACGGCCCGTGCACCGCCGGCAGCGTGGCCTGGAACGCCGCCACCGCCTGCGCCAGCGCGTCCACCTGCAACGCTTCCAGCGTGCCGGCCTCGGCGAGCGTGTGGAACAGCTGTGTCTCGTCGAAACGCCGCATCCACACCGCCGGCTCGCCTGCGATGTGAACCACGCCGCGGTACAGCGCGGGCGCGGTGCGGCGGTTCAGCCGCAGCTCCTCGTCGCAGAAATGCTGGCGCAGCACGCGCGTGGAGAAGTCGGCGAACGGCAGCTTCACCGGCCGCTTGAACTTGAAGACCTGGTCGCCGGCGAACAGCAGCGACGAGATGTGCGTGCGGTGCAGCCGGAAGTCGTTCATCCCGCCGTATGCATCAGCGCGGCGCCGCCAGCGCACGCGCGATGCGCTGCCGCCCCACGCGCGCCTTGGGGACCGGGAAGTCGAACCAGGCGCGCACGTCCTCGTCCAGCCCGATGCCGTGCATGAAGTTGTAGACCGCCTTCTTCAGCCCCGGGCCCAGCGCGTCGTGGTCGGTGCCGGTGGGGTCGTCGAAGGCGACGTCGTTCTTCGCGAAGCTGCCGGGCGGCAACGGGCGCAGCGTGACGCCGTACTGTGCCGGGTGCAGCCCCACCGGCGAATGCACGGTGCAGGCGAAGCGGTGCCAGAAGCCGCTGTGGAGGCAGCCTTCGGCGAACAGCTGGCGCACCGTCTCCAGCGCGTCCACGGTCTCCTGCAGCGTCTGCGTCGGGAAGCCGTACATCAGGTAGGCGTGCACCAGGATACCGGCGTCGCTGAAGGCCTTGGTCACGCGCGCGGCCTGGTCCACGGTGACGCCCTTCTTCATCAGCGCCAGCAGGCGGTCGGACGCCACCTCCAGCCCGCCGCTGATGGCGATGCAGCCACTGTCGGCCAGCTGCTCGCACAGCTGCGGGGTGAACGTCTTCTCGAAGCGCACGTTGCCCCACCAGCTGATGGCCAGCCGGCGCCGCTGCAGCTCCGCCGCCAGCGCCTTCAGCGACTTCGGCGGTGCCGCCTCGTCGACGAAGTGGAAGCCGGTCTGACCGGTCTCGGCGACGATGGCCTCGATGCGGTCGGCCAGGGTCTCGGCGGTGGCCGCGTCGTAGCGGCCGATGTAGTCCAGCCCCACGTCGCAGAAGCTGCACTGCTTCCAGTAGCAGCCGTGCGCCACCGTCAGCTTGTTCCAGCGCCCGTCGCTCCACAGCCGGTGCATGGGGTTGAGCATGTCCAGCAGGCTCAGGTAGCGGTCCAGCGGCAGGCCGTCCCAGGTGGGCGTGCCGGCCTCGGCGAACGGGATGTCGGGCTCGGCCAGGTTCAGGTAGCGCACCGTGCCGTCGATGCGGGTGAAGGTGCGCACCAGGCGGCTGGCGCCGCGTTGGCCCTGCAGGTGTTCCAGCAGCGCCAGCAGCGGCCGCTCGCCGGCGTCCAGCGTGACGAAGTCGAAGAAGTCGAACACGCGCGGTTCGGCCAGTTCGCGCAGCTCGGTGTTCACGTAGCCACCGCCGAGCACGGTGACGATGTCGGGGTCCTTGGCCTTCACCGCCTGCGCGATGCGGAAGGCCGCGAAAACCGCGCCGGGGAACGGCACTGATACCAGCACCACCTGCGGCGAATGGCGGGCCAGGGCGTCCGTTACCAGGCGCTGCAGCGTGCCGTCCACCAGGTTGGGCGGTGCCGCCAGGGCGTCGGCCAGCGGGTCGAAGCTCGGCTGGCTCATCGCCAGCCGCTCGGCGTAGCGCACGAACTCGAAGCGTGGGTCGGCCGCCTCGCGGATGACGTCGGCCAGGTCGTTGAGGAACAGCGTGGCGAGGTGGCGCGCCCGGTCCTGCACGCCCAGGCTGCCGAAGGCCCAGGCCAGCGGGTCGTCGCCTTCGTCGTCGCCTGCGTCGGGAGGCCCGTAGGCGTCCAGCACCGCGAAGCGCGGCCCCTCCGGCAGGAAGGCCCGGCCGGCGATGCGGTGCGCCAGCGTCGGGTCGCGCCCCTGCAGGAAGGCGATTGCCGGGCCGATGGCGGCGCGGCAAGCGTCGAAGGCCTCGACGAAGCCGCGCGACAGCGGCCCGGGTGCGGGCTGCGCGTCGATCGCTGCCTTCAGCGCATCCAGCCCCGCCGGCGAGAGCAGTTCCAGCGCCAGCGCCAGCGCCAGGTCGGCCTGCGCCGCGGGCACGCCGCGGCTGCGCAGGAAGCCGGTGAGGTAGGCGGTGGACGGGTAGGGCGTGTTGAGCTGCGTCATCGGGGCGATGAACGACAGCACGCGTGGCGGGGAGGGACTCACCCCACGATTGTCGGCCTCACGGCGACGCGCCTGCGGCGCCGGGGCATCAGCGCTTGTGACGCTCCGCGCGTTCGCGCCGCGCCACGTCCAGCTGCGCGTCGAGATCGGCCTCGCTGATGCGCTTGAGCACGCAGAAGTTGGCCTTGGTCAGCGGACTGGACTCGAACTGGCGCAGCAGCAGCGCGCGCTCGCGCTGCGCGGGGTCCTGCGGCTCCGGCGCTTCGGCGGCCGGCGCGGGGCGTTGGGCCGGGCGGGCATCGGGCCGGCGGTCGGGCCGGTCCGCGCGCGGCGGCCTGCCCGCGCTGCCGCGGGGGCCGTCATCGCGACGGCGATCTGGGCGACCGTCGCGCGGCGGGCGTGGGGGGCGGTCGTCACGCCCGGCACCGCGATGGGCGCCACGATCACTGCCGCGCTCGCCTGCGCGCTGGCCATGGCGTTGCCCCTCGTGCTGCCCGTCACGACGCGGCCCGCGCTCGGGGCGAGACCGTTCACCGCCTGCGCGCTCCGCGGTCTCGCCCGCGGGCGCGCCGGCCCGGCCCTGTGCACCCGCGCGGCCGGTGCCGCGTTCCGCGGCCCGTTTGGCGATCGCGATCTCGCGGCGCCGGGCCAGTTCCGCCACCGCGGCACTGCGATGCTCCTCGGTGACCTCGCCGGCAGGCTGGCCATCGAGGTCGAAGCGCTCGGTGGCCGTGCTCAGCACCTTCAGGTACGCATTGCTGGTGGTGTAGCGCGCGAAGAAGGGGCCGAGCACGCGGCGCGAGAACACGCCGGGAGCCCGCGCCTGCAGGTCCACGTGGATGCGCAGCTTGATCGGCTTGGGCGGGCCTTCGGTGCCGAACAGCGCCGGGAACAGCTCGGCGAGCCTGGCGCCGCAGGCAGCGGGGCTCATGCCGGGCGGCGTCGGGGCCGGTGCCTCGACGGGCGCGGACGCCTCGGCGGGCAGCTGCCCCACCGCTGCGTCCAGGGGTGTCGCCTCCGCCTCGGCCGGCGCCAGAATCTCCATCGGCATGGCCGCGGCGGCAACGTCCTGCGGCGCATCGGCCGACACCCCGGCAGGGACCTCGGCGGGCGGGGTCGGGGCGTCGTTCGGTGGCACGGCAGGATCGGACATCACGGGCAGGACAGGACAGTGGGGCCGCGATTGTCGCCGCTGCGTGTGCACAGGGTCCAGCGCGGGACTACAGTGCGGGCATGCCCGCAAGCATTGCTCCCGTCCCGCGGTCCCGGCGAATGGCCTGGACGGCGCTCGTCGTCCTGTCCATCCTGCTGCCTGCCACCTCGGCGCTGGCGCAGAGCCCGCCGCCGGACCGCGGCCGGCTGCTCTACGAGACCCACTGCATCGCCTGCCACACGACGCAGATGCACTGGCGCGACAAGCGCGTGGTGCAGGACTGGGCCAGCCTGCTGGGCCAGGTGGGCGCTTGGCAGGCGCGCGCGAAGCTGGGCTGGAATGCGGCCGACATCCGCGCGGTGGCCGAGCATCTCAACGCCAGCATCTACCGGCTGGCCGATGCGCCGGTGCGCGGCGAATGAACGCCGCCGACCGCGCGCGCTGACCGCTGCGCTCAGCCGGCCGCGGTCGGCTCCGTCGCCGGCGGCACCATCGCCGCGATCACATCGCTCATCGTGATCACGCCCAGGTGCTTGCCCTTGGCGTTGACCACGTTGGCCGCCTCGCGGTTCTCGGCGCTGAGCAGGCGCGCGGCTTCCTCGATCACCAGCCCGGGGTCCACGGTGGGCCCTTCCACGGGCGCACCGGCCGTCATCAGCGTGCGGCAGCGGACCACGCGGCCGCGGTTCACGTCCTTGACGAAGTTGCTGATGTAGTCGTCGGCCGGCTTGAGCACGATCTGCTGGCCGGTGCCCTGCTGCACCACCTCGCCGTCGCGCAGGATGGCGATGCGGTCGCCCAGGCGCAGCGCCTCGTCGAGGTCGTGGGTGATGAAGACGATGGTCTTGCCGATCTCCTGCTGCAGGTCCAGCAGCACGCTCTGCATGTCGCTGCGGATCAGCGGGTCCAGCGCCGAGAAGGCCTCGTCCATCAGCAGGATGGGTGCGTCGTTGGTCAGCGCGCGCGCCAGGCCCACGCGCTGCTGCATGCCGCCGGAGAGCTGGTTGGGGTAGTGCTCGCCATAGCCGGCCAGGCCCACGCGTTCGATCCAGCGCGTCGCGCGCTTGGTGCGCTCGGCGCGCGGCACGCCCTGCACCGCCAGGCCGTACTCGGTGTTCTCCTGCACCGTCATGTGCGGGAAGAGCGCGAACTTCTGGAACACCATGGCCGTCTGCGTGCGCCGGAACTGGCGCAGGGCCATGGCGTCCATCTGGACGACATCCACCTCGCGGCCGTCCACCTGCACCATCACCTCGCCGGCGGTGGGATCGATCAGCCGGTTGATGTGGCGGATCAGCGTGCTCTTGCCCGAGCCCGACAGGCCCATCACCACCTGGATGCCGGCCGGCGGCATCTCGATGGAGATGTCGCGCAGGCCCAGCACGTGGCCGTGGGTGTCGCGCAGTTCCTGCTTGCTCATGCCGTCGCGCACGGCGTCGAGGAACTTCTCCGGCGTCGGGCCGAAGATCTTGTAG
This sequence comes from Rubrivivax albus, assembly GCF_004016515.1. GTDB lineage: Bacteria > Pseudomonadota > Gammaproteobacteria > Burkholderiales > Burkholderiaceae_C > Rubrivivax > Rubrivivax albus. Next base: position 775,216 of record NZ_SACT01000002.1, on the reverse strand, counting down.
AGGTGGCGGATGGAGATGCCGGTGGCCGAGGATTCGGCCGCCGCTGCGGGGGCGGGCGCCTCCTGGTCGGCTCGCAGGACGGCTTCAGCCATGCTGGACCTCCAGGTGCCGCTGCAGCCGCTTGCCGTAGGCCTGCGAGACGCGGTCGAAGATGATCGCGATGCCCACGATGGCCAGGCCGTTGAGGATGCCCATCGTGAAGTACTGGTTCGAGATCGCCTTGAGCACCGGCTGGCCCAGGCCCTGCACGCCGATCATCGACGCGATCACCACCATCGCCAGCGACAGCATGATGGTCTGGTTGATGCCGGCCATGATGGTGGGCAGGGCCAGCGGCATCTGCACCTTGCTCAAGCGCTGCCAGGTGGAACTGCCGAAGGCGTCGGCGGCTTCCAGCAGGTCCTTGTCCACCAGGCGGATGCCCAGGTTGGTGAAGCGGATCACCGGCGGGATGGCGTAGATCACCACCGCAATGACGCCCGGCACGCGGCCGATGCCCAGCAGCATCACCACCGGGATCAGGTAGACGAAGCTGGGCATGGTCTGCATCACGTCCAGCGCCGGCGTGATCAGGCGCTGCAGGCGGTCGGACCGGCTGGCCAGCACGCCGATGGGCACGCCCAGCACCAGCGCCACCACGGTGCAGACGAAGATCATCGACACCGTCTTCATGGTGTCGTCCCACATGCCGAACAGGCCGATGGCCATCAGCGTGACCACCGTGCCGACGACGATCTTCCACGAGCGCGACGCGAACCAGGCGATCAGCGCGATGACGCCGATCACCACCGGCCAGGGCGACTGCGTCAGCAGCCGCTCGCTGAACAGCAGGAACTCGCGCAGCGGGTCGAACAGTCGCTCGAGCACTTCGCCGTATTCACGCGTGAAGCTGCGAAAGGCGCCGTCGATCGCGCGGCGCAGCGCGCTGAGCGTTTCCGCGCCCAGCGCCGGGAAATCCTCGAACCAGCTCATGCCGGCGCCGCCGCGGTCAGGCGGCGTCCAGGGCGGCACGCACCTTGTCGGCCACGTCCTTGCTCACCCAGGCTTCCCAGACCTCGGGCTGCGTCTTCAGGAAGTGGCGTGCGCCGTCCTCGCCGGTGGCCTGGTTGTCGCTCATCCACGCCAGCAGGCCGTTGACGGTGTCGTTGCCCCAGCTGCGCTTGGCCAGGTATTCCACCGCCGGGCCGCCGGCCTTCTGGAAGCGGTCGGTGATCACGGTGAAGACCTCGGCGCTGGCCCAGTCGTTCTTCTGCGGCTTGTCGCACTCGGTCTTGGAGTTGCAGGCCTTCCACGCGGCGTCATCGTGCGGCACGCCGGCGTCGAGCTTGACCATCTCGTACTTGCCGAGGATGGAGGTCGGCGCCCAGTAGTAGCCCAGCCAGCCTTCCTTGCGCTCGTAGGCCTTGGCGATCGAGCCGTCCAGGCCGGCGGCCGAGCCGGTGTCCACCAGCACGAAGCCCTTCTTCTTCGCGTCCCAGGCCTTGAAGGCGTTGCCGGTGGTGATCTGGCAGTTCCAGCCCGACGGGCAGTTGTGCACAGCGCCCTTGCCCTTGGCCTCAGGTGCAGGGAACAGCTCCGGGTGCTTCAGTGCGTCGTCGATGGTCTTGATGCCGGGGTTGGCGTCGGCCACGTACTTCGGGATCCACCAGCCTTCGACGCCACCGTCCTTCAGTGACTCCGCGGCGTAGTGCAGGCGGCCTTCCTTGACCGCGGCGTCCAGCGGGTCGCGCACGGCGTTGATCCAGGCCTCGGGGGCCACGTCGGGCTCGCCCTTCTCCATCATCGACGTCAGCGTCGGCATCGTGTCACCCGGCACCAGTTCAACCTCGCAGCCGTAGCCCTTGCCCAGGATGAAGGCGTCGATCTGCGCCAGCACCTCGGCCGACTGCCAGTTCATGTTGGCCACCGTGACCTTGCCGCAGGCGGCGGCCACCGGGGTGGCGGTGGGCGCCGGCGCCGGGGCCGGCTCCTCGGCCTTGCCACAGGCGGCCAGCAGGGCGGCGCCAGCCAGGGCGGCGAACGTCAACGACAGGCGGGGGGACAGAGTGCGCAGGAACATGAAGGTCTCCGGAATCTGGTGGGCGGGCCGTTCGCACCGCCACGGTGCGTATCGCGACCCGTGACGGTCCCGGTCACAGCTGAACTGTGTGGGGAAAACAACAGAGTATACTCGAATGTTTTGTGCAAATGTGATTGCGACAAATGCAAATCACCGGCCGACCGGCCCGGCGCCTTTGCCCCGACTTGCCCCGCCTGAGGAAACCTCCATGACCCGAACCCGAAACCCCTTGATCCGTTCCGCCGTGGCGGTTGCCGCGCTGACCGCTGCCGGTGCCGCCACGGCCGCGAACTTCACGCTCTCCGGTGCCTTCGACATCGGCGTCTACCGTGGCTTCGACGAACAGAAGCACATGGGCACCGTGCAGCGCAGCAACATCACCCTGGCGGGCAGCGAGGACCTGGGCGGTGGCCTGAGCGCCACCTTCCGCCTGCAGCACCGCTTCGAGGCCGACACTGGCAGCACCGAGTTGGCGGGCAAGCCGTTCTGGCACGGCGAGTCCACGGTGGGCCTGAAGGGCGGCTGGGGCCACCTGCGCCTGGGCCGTGCGCTGGACGTCGTCTCGAACAACGACTGGGCCTTCGACCCCTGGTACAACTACGACCGCATCGCGTCGCCGGCCTGGAACAACTGGCACTGGAACTACGCCACCGACCGCACCAGCAACAGCGGCAATGCGGAGTACGGCCGGCTGAACAACGGCATCTTCTACGACTCGCCCAAGGTGGCCGGCTGGTCGCTGCACTACAGCGGCGCCTTCGAGAACGCACCCGGTGACACCGGTGGCAACAACAACGGCCTGGCCGTGCAATACGGTGCCGGCGGCATCGCGGCGATGGCCGCCACTTCCAAGAACCGCAGCGGCGACACCGTGCGCTTCTTCGGCCTGGCCTGGACCACCGGCGCCTGGACGCTGATGGGCGCGCTGGACCGCAGCGTTTACGACGACGTGGTCGACTCCACCGCCAAGGTCACCAGCCTGGGCCTGCGCTACGCGATGGGTGCGGCCAACCTGAAGGCTGGCTGGGCCAGGCGGGACGTGGACGGCGCCAAGTCCAATTTCATCGGCCTGGGCGCCGACTACGCCCTGTCCAAGCGCACCAGCGTCTACGCCAGCTTCGGCCGCCAGGACCCGGACGCCGGCGACACCCGCAATGCCTACGGTGTGGGCATCACCCACACCTTCTGACCGGGCTGCCCGACGGCCCGGCCGTGGAGGCTGGGCCTTCCCCGTGGTCAGCCTGGCGCCGGCGGGCGCTCGAACACCGGCCCGATCTTGAAGATGCCGCTGGCGCGCGCCACCGGGGCGCCGTCGGCGGTGACCAGGCCCTGGATGAAGGCCAGCGTGGTGGTGCTGCGCAGCACCTGGGCCTCGCCCTCCACCCAGGCACCCAGCGGCGATGGCGCGAGATAGTCGATCTGCAGGTTGATCGTCGGCAGGAAGCGCCTGGCCAGCGCGGGTTCCTGGTGGTGCGCGCAGATCGGCAGCAGCATGTCGCAGAAGCTGGCCATCATGCCGCCGTGCAGGATGCCCGCCGGGTTGGTGTGCCTCGACTCCACCCGGAAGCCCAGCCACGCCCGGCCTTCGCCACGCTTGAGGTACAACGGCCCGTTGGCCCGGATGAACTCGCCGCCCAGCGCGGCGGGCAGGAAACCGTCGGGCACGTTCGCCGCCGTCATCGAACCGTCTCCTGCGCCACGTCGGCCTGGAAGTCCTGGCCCTGCAGGGCCTGCCCCTGGTCGCCCCAGCCCGGGTAGGTGGCGCGGAAGCTCTCGACGATGGCCGCCAGCGGCACGTCGTCGAAGCTGCCGCGCTGCGCCACGTATTCCATGTGGCGCTGGCCGGCGGCGTCGAAGGGGTGGTACAGCGAGTCGCCGCGACCGTCCCACTCGAGTGGCAGCAGCCCGAAACGCTCGCACAGCGACAGGTTGAAGGCCGGCGTGGCCTTGAACCAGTGGCCGCCGTCGCCGTGGTCCAGCCAGACCTCCGTGTAGCCGTGCCAGACGAACAGGTCGGTCTTCATCGTCTGCCGCATGCGTTCCGTGCTGAGGTGATTTCGCACGTCGGCATAGCCCACGCGGGACGGGATGCCGACGGCGCGGCAGGCCGCGGCCAGCAGCGCGGCCTTGGGCACGCACCAGCCGTGGCCCTGCGCGATCACCGCGCTGGCCCTCATGCCGGCGGGGCTGAGGTCGATGCGGTACGGGTCGTAGCGGAAGCCGTCGCGCACGGCCAGGTACAGGGCCACGGCGCGCTCGCGGTCGTTTGCGCCCTGGGCATGCGTGGCGGCGAAGGCGGCCACGGCCGGGTGGTCGCTGTCGATCAGTGTGGTGGGCGCCAGGGTGGCAGCATGGGGTGGCATGGCGCGAGCGTAACCGCAACGCTGCCCGGCCGCGGCTATGCTCGCCAACCATGTACGCGTCGTTCTTCGGCCTTCACGACGAACCCTTCTCGGTGGCGCCGGACCCGCGCTTCATGTACCTCAGCGACGCCCACCGCGAGGCGCTGAAGCACCTGGACATCGGTCTGCGCGGCGGTGGCGGCTTCGTGCTGCTGACCGGTGAGATCGGCGCCGGCAAGACCACCGTCTGGCGCGCCTTCCTCGAGACCCTGCCGCCGGACGTGGACATCGCCACCGTCGTCAACCCGCGGCTGAAGGTCGAGGCCCTGCTCGCGCGCGTCTGCGAGGACCTGGGCGTGGCGCGGCCCGAGGGGGCCGCCGAGGCGGCCTTCGACCCGATCGACGCCCTGCACGGCCACCTGCTGCTCACCCACGCCCAGGGCCGGCGCACGCTGATCGCGGTGGACGAGGCGCAGGCGCTCTCCGACGACGTGCTCGAGCAGCTGCGCCTGCTGACCAACCTGGTGACCAGCGACCGCAAGCTGGTGCAGGTGCTGCTGATCGGCCAGCCGGAACTCAACGACCTGCTGGCGCGGCCGGTGATGGAACCGCTGGCGCAGCGCATCGTGGCGCGCTACCACCTGCCCGCGCTGCCGGAGGCCGAGACCCGGCGCTACATCGCGCACCGCCTGGCTGTGGCAGGCGCCGGCGGCCCGCTGCCCTTCGACGACGACGCGTTGGCCCTCGTGCATGCCATGTGCCGGGGCATCCCGCGCCGCATCAACGTGTTGTGCGACCGCGCCATGCTGGCCGCATACGAGGCGCGACAGCCGCGCATCGGCGCCGGGCGCGTGGCCGGCGTGGCCTCGCAGGTGTTCGTGCGCCAGGCCGACCCGCCGGCGGCGGCCGACGAGACGGCGGCGCCGGTGGCAGACGTCGCGCAGCCTCCGGCTGTGCCCGACGTGGCCGAGCCCGCTTTGCCGCCGGCCTCGCCGGCCCCGCCGCATGCGCCCACGCGCGTCTGGCCGTGGCTGCTGGTGGCCGGCATCGCCGGCGTGATCGTCGCACCCTGGGTGCGCGGCCTGTGGGCAGGCCCTGCGCCGGTGGTGCCGACCACCGCGACGGTGCCGGCGCCGGCGACGACGGCAGCAGGCCCCGCGGTGGCCGAGCGCACCGTTGAAGCAGGGGCCACGAACCAGGTGCCCACGGCGGTGTCACCGGCGCGCCAGGTCGCTCCGTCCGCCCTGTACGCCCGCGCCTGGGACGAGCCCGCGGCCTGGCGACACCTGGCCACGCTGTGGGGATGGCCCGCCGCCGGTACGGAGCCCTGCGCCGCCGCCTCCGCCCAGGGCCTGCTGTGCCACCGTGGCAGCGGCGGGCTGGCCGTCATCCGCACCCTGGACCGGCCGGTGATCCTGTCGCTGGCCGACGATGTCGGGCGCGCCGCGCAGGTGGTGCTGCTCGGGGAACAGCAGGGTCTGGCGCGCCTGGCGTCGGCCGACGGCGAGGTGCGGGTGCCGATGGTGGAACTGGCGCGCCACTGGCGCGGCGACTTCGCCACCCTGTGGCGGGTGCCGCCGGGCTACCGCGAAGGCCAGCTGGTCACCGCCGCCGAGCCGGCGCTGGCCGACTGGCTGGCCCAGCGCCTGGCGCGACTGGACGGCGGCGTGGGCGGCAGCCTGGCCGAGCGCGTGGCCGCCTTCCAGCGCGCCCAGGGCCTGACCGCCGACGGGCTGGCCGGCGCGATGACGCTGATGCAGCTCAACCGCGCCAGCGGCGTGGACGAGCCCAGACTCGCCGCTGCGGATTGACCTGCGGCGCGATGATCCCCCATCCACCGTCCCTTCGGAGGCCTCGGCCATGAGATCCCTTGCTGCCCTTGCCACGCTGACCCTGGCCGCCTGCGCCGCACCGGCCATCGCCACCGAACCCCGCACCGAACCGCAGCCGGTGGCCGACACGCTGCTCATCGGCGGCACCGTCTACGACGTGCGCTGGGGCCTGCCCGCGGGTGAGCCGCTGGCGCTGGCCATCGTCGAGCATGGCTTCACGCGCCGCTGCGACAACCTGCGCGGCACGCTGCAGGCCTGGGTCGACGCCGGCCTGATGACGCTGTGCATCGACGCATCGATGGTGGCCGGCAACCCGGAGCTGGCCGACGCGCTGGCCGAGTTGCTGGTCACCGAGGGCCTCGTCGGACCCGGCGGCCAGCCGGTGCCGGCACGCACCGTGGTCGGCGGTCACAGCGCCGGTGGCGCCTTTGCCGTGCGCCTGGGCTGGCAGCTGGCGCAGGCCGCCCCCGACCGCATCGCCGGCGCGGTGCTGTTCGACCCGGTGGCCTCGGGCGCGCGCTTCGTCGACGAACTGCGCGGCCTGGCCGCCTTCGGCCAGCGGCCGGTGCTCGCGGTCACGGCCAACGCCAGCGGCTGCAACGCCCAGCACAACGCCTACCCTGGCCTGCGTGCCGCCGCCGCCGACGACATCGCGGCCGGCGGCGACGGCTTCGTCGGCGCGCAGCTGCTGCAGTCATCCACCCATGTGGACGCCGAGGGTGGCGACAGCGACCTGCTCGGCTGGGTCGCCTGCCGCCAGGGGCCGCCCCGGCCCGGCAACGTGAAGGCGCTGCGCGAGCTCACGGCCACATGGGCCGCCGACGTGGCGCGGGGGGTGCGCACGCCATCGGCCTACCCCGGCGGCGCCCTGTTCGAGCGCCTGCGCGACGCCGACCGCGCCGCCACGATCGATTGACCCCGGTCAAGTGCGTTGCGGGGGCGTCAGCCGCGCGACAGGGCGGACGCGCTAATCTCGGGGTTTCCCCGCAACTTATCCCCCGGAAGGAGACAGGCATGAGCCAACGTGATGTGGTGGTGCTGGGCGTGGCGCGCTCGGCGGTGGGTACCTTCGGCGGCAGCCTGTCGGACATCGAGCCGGCGGAACTGGCCGGCCAGGTGATGAAGGCGGCGGTCGAGCGCAGTGGCGTCGACCCCAAGGCGATCAACTACGTGACGGTGGGCAACACCATCCCCACCGAGAGCCGCTTCGCCTACGTCGCGCGCGTGGCCAGCATCCAGGCCGGGCTGCCGATGGACAGCGTGGCGATGGCCGTCAACCGCCTGTGCAGCTCCGGCCTGCAGGGCATCGTGACCACGGCGCAGAACATCCTGCTGGGTGACTGCGACTATGGCATCGGTGGTGGCGTGGAGGTGATGAGCCGCGGTGGCTATCTCAGCCCGGCCATGCGCACCGGCGCGCGCATGGGCGACACCAAGCTCATCGACATGATGGTGGCCACGCTGACCGACCCGTTCGGCGTCGGACACATGGGCATCACCGCCGAGAACCTGACGGTCAAGTGGGGCATCACCCGCGAGGAGCAGGACGCGCTGGCCGTGGAAAGCCACCGCCGCGCCGCCGCCGCCATCGCCGAGGGCCGCTTCAAGAGCCAGATCGTCCCGGTGGTCAAGCAGACGCGCAAGGGCGAGGTGGTCTTCGACACCGACGAGCACTGCAAGCCCGGCACCACGATGGAGAGCCTGGCCAAGCTGAAGCCGGCGTTCAAGAAGGACGGCAGCGTCACCGCCGGCAACGCGTCGGGCATCAACGACGGCGCCGCCTTCTTCGTGCTCGGCGACGCCAAGGTGGCCGCGGCCCACGGCCACAAGCCGATGGCGCGCCTGGTGAGCTACGCCGTGGCCGGCGTGCCCAACGAGATCATGGGCGAGGGCCCGATCCCGGCGTCCAAGCTGGCGCTGAAGAAGGCCGGCCTGACAGTGGACCAGCTCGACGTGGTGGAGAGCAACGAGGCCTTCGCTGCCCAGGCCATCGCGGTGACGCGCGGTCTGGAACTGGACCCGGCCAAGACCAACCCCAACGGCGGCGCCATCGCGCTGGGCCACCCCATCGGTGCCTCGGGCGCCTTCATTGCCACCAAGGCGATCTACGAGCTGCACCGCACCGGCGGCCGCTATGCGCTGGTGACGATGTGCATCGGCGGCGGCCAGGGCATCGCAGCGGTGTTCGAGCGGCTGTGATCCATCGCACGGGACGGCGCGCCGTCCCGTGTTCTTGGGGCTTGGCCCGGGCCTGAAATCGGCTGTCCCGAAATACATTCGGTGGTTTTCCATCCCTGGAGCCCCGAATGACCGTTCGCCCGTCCCGCCGTCGCGCCACCTCGCGTGCACCCCGTGCGATCCTGGTGCCGCTGGTCCTGTCGGCGTCCATCAGTGCGGCCTACGCGGCCTCGGTCACCGTCGGCGGCACGACGGGCACGGCGGGCACCAATGGCCAGACGTCGGGCAGCTCCGGCGGATCGGGCAGCGCCGGCGGTTCGGCCAATGCCAATGCCGCCAGCGGCGCCACCAACACCGCGTCCGCGTATGGCGGTAGCGGGGGCTCCGGGGGATCGGGTGGTGGCGGCACGGCCTCCATCAAGGGGGGCAACGGTGGCGCCGGCGCCCAGGGCGGAAGTGCCAGTGCGACGGCGTCGACCAGTTCCTCGAATCCCGCGCAGGCAACCGCCTATGCCTACGGCGGCCAGGGAGGCTCCTCAGGTTCACCCGGCGGTGACGGCGGCGCCGGCGCTGGCAACGGCAGCAGTGGCGGCAGCGGCGCCAGTGCCTCGGCCAGCGCCAGTTCGACGGCGACGACGGGCAACACCTCCAATGCCACGGCCTATGCGGCAGGCGGCGGCGGCGGTTACGCGATCAGCCCGGGACGCACCGGCGGCAGCGGCGCCTCGGCCAGTGCGTCGGCCTATGGCAGCTCGGCCGGAGGCTCGGTCAGCGTCGGGGCCTCGGCCGTTGGCGGCGCGGGCGGCACGGGCTACACCGGCGCCAACGGCGGCGCCGGCGCATCGGTCTCGCAGGGCAGTTCGGTCAACGGGGCCACCACGGGCACCATGTCCTGGTCGCAGACCGCGGGCGCAGGCTCGGGGGGCTTCAGCTACGGCGGGCAGGCGGGCAACGGGGGCAACGCCAGCACGTCACTGAGCCGCAGCAACAACAACGCGGCGGTGTTGAACGTGACGGTGTCCAGCACCGGTGGTGCCGGGGGTGGCGCCATCGACGGGGGTGGCACGGGCACGGCGGGCACGGCGACCTCCAGTGCGTCCATCAACGCGAACGCCGGGAACCTGACCCTGTCGGCGAACAGCTTCGGCGGATCCGGCGGTGGTTCCATCGGCGGCGCCAGCGGCAAGAACGGAGCGACGGCCAGTTCAACGGCCAGCGGCTCGGTCAGCGGCAGCGCGAGCGCGGGCATCCAGGCCCAGTCCTACGGTGGAAATGGGGGCACCGGGGCCGGTGCAGGCCGCAGTGGCGGCCACGGTGCCAGCGCGACAGCCAATGCCAGCGGCACAGCCGGCAGTGGCAGCCTGAACGTGAACGTCTACGCGTACGGGGGTACCGGCGGTTCGGGCACGGGGTCGGCCAATGGTGGCAACGGTGCGGCGCAGACCCTCGCGAATGCCGTCAGCGCCAGCGGCACCGGTGCAGTGACGCTGACGCAGGGCGCGACCGGCGGACAAGGGGGTGCCAGCGATGGCGGCACGGCTGGTGCGGGCGGGGCGGCCAGCAGCACGCTGACGCGCACGGTCAATGGCGCGGCCACGCTCACCGCGTCGGTCTCCGCCAATGGCGGACATGGCGGCGGCACCAACGGGTCCACCGGCACAACCGCTGCTGGCGGTTCTGCCACCAGTTCGTCAACGATCAATGGCAGCGCCTCGGTCAACAGTACGGTCTACGCCTACGGCGGCAACGGCGGCGCCGGTGGGGCGTTGTCCAGCAGTGGCTCGTCAGGCGCGACGGGATCGGCCGAGTCCCAGGCCAACACCACCGGCAACAGCGTGGCCACCGCCAGCGCCTCGGCCGTGGGAGGCAGCGGTGGCTACGGGCAGGGCAATGGCCGCACCGCGGGCACAGGTGCCACCGCCAGTGCCTCGGCCTATGGCAGCTCCAACGGGGGCCATACCTCGGTGTCTGCGACGGCCAGCGGCGGTGCGGGCGGCACCGGGTACAGCACGGCCAACGGCGGCGCGGGCGCGGCGGTGACCCAGGGCAGTTCGGTGAATGGCAGCACCACCGGCACGATGTACTGGACCCAGACCGCCAACGGGGGTTCCGGCGGCTATTCCTATGGCGGACAGGCTGGCGCCGGCGGCAATGCCAGCACGACGCTGAGCCGCAACAACAACACCGCGTCGACGCTGAATGTCGCCGTCACCAGCAGCGGTGGTGACGGTGGCGGCAGCACCGACGCCGGCGGCACCGGTGTGGCTGGCACGGCCTCCTCCGACGCCACCGTGAATGCGAAAGCCGGTGCCTTGAGCCTGAGTGCCGCCGCCACCGGCGGCAGCGGCGGCAGTGCCGGCAGCAATGCCAACGGCAAGAAGGGCGGCAATGCCAGCACCACGGTGAACGGATCCGTCCTCAACAGCGCCAATGGGGCGGTCCAGGGCACCGCCTATGGCGGCGCCGGTGGAACAGGGACGGGCAGTGGGCGCAGCGGAGGGCTGGGGGGCACGTCCAGCGTCAGCGCCACGGGCACGGCCGATACGGGCAGCCTGACCGTGTCGGCCTATGGCTACGGCGGGTCAGGCGGCGCTGGCAATGGCTCGGCCAACGGCGGCAATGGTGCCGTGCAAGTCCTGAACAACGCGGTCAATGGCACGGGCAACGGGACGCTGACGCTGACGCAGTACGCCGTCGGCGGTCACGGCGGCAGCAGCAACGGTGCCGTGGCCGGCAACGGTGGGGGGGCCAACAGCAGCCTGTCGCGGACCAAGAACACGGCCAGCCATCTGGCGGCCAATGTGTCCGCGAGTGGCGGCCTGGGGGGTTCGACCAGCGGTGCGCCGGGGACCGCTGGGAACGGTGGCAATGCCACGGCGTCGGCGGTGATGTCGGGCAGTGCGACGGTCAGCACCGCCGTCACTGCGTATGGCGGCGCTGGCGGCGCCGGTGCGGCCACCACGGGCAGCGGCGCTGCGGGCGGAACGGCGAGCAGCAGCGCGCAGGCCAACTCCAGCGCCAACAGTGCGGTCACCGCAACCGGCACCGCCAACGGCGGCGGCGGGGGTTATGCCCAGGGCGCTGGACGCACCGCCGGGGCGGGCGGTACCGCCACCGCGTCGGGGTACGGCACCTCTGTGGGTGGGCAGACGAGCGTCGCTGCCACCGCCAGCGGGGGCAGCGGCGGCACGGGCTACGGCGATGCGAATGGCGGTGCCGGCGCGTCGGTGACCTTGGGCAGTGCGGTCAATGGCATCACCACGGGCACGATGTACTGGACGCAGACGGCCAATGCCGGCGCCGGTGGATTCAGCTATGGCGGGCAGGCGGGTGCCGGTGGCGACGCCAGCAACACCTTCAGCCGCAACAACAACAATGCTTCGGCGTTGAACGTGTCGGTGTCCAGCTCCGGGGGCAGCGGTGGCGGCAGCGCCGATGCCGGCACCACCGGCCAGGCCGGAAATGCCAGCACCTCGGCCACGGTGTACGCCAAGGCCGGCAACCTGAGCCTGACCGCGTCGGCCCAGGGCGGGCAAGGCGGCACCGCCAGCAGCGACGCCAGCGGCCAGAACGGCGGTACGGCCAGCGCCACGGCCAATGGCATGGTGGACGACAGCGCCAGCGGCACCGTCGTGGCCCAAGCCAGCGGTGGCACCGGCGGCACTGGCGCCGGCGCGGGCCGCAGCGGCGGTGATGGCGGCACGGTGTCGCTCACGGCCATCGGCAACGCTGGCACCGGTGCCCTGAACGTCAGTGCCCATGCCTACGCCGGCGCCGGCGGCGCCGGCAGCGGCGGCGCCGCCGGGGGCGCGGGAGCCGATGCCACACTGACCAATGCGGTCAACGGCCTCGGCAGCGGCTCCGTCACGCTGACGCAGAACGCCACCGGGGGCAATGGCGGTGCCAGTGCCGGCGGCCTGGCCGGCGCGGCCGGGTCGGCGTCCAGCAGCCTGACCCGCACCAACAACACGGCGACCAGCCTGACGGGGACCACCTCGGCCACGGCCGGTACGGGCGGCGCCAGCACCGGCGCCAGCGGCACGGCCGGCGCGGGTGGTGACGCCAGCGCCACCACCGTGCTCACCGGCAGCGCCAGCGTCACCTCCTATGCTCGCGCTTATGGCGGTGCGGGCGGTGCGGGCGCGGCCACGTCCAGCAGCGGCGCTGCGGGTGGCGTCGCCGCGAGCAACGCCCAAGCCAACAGCAGCGTCAACAGTGCGGCGTCGGCGACAGCCCAGAGCACCAGCGGCGGCGGCGGTTATGCGCAAGGGAATGGCCAGGTCGGCGGTACCGGCGGCGACGCAACGGGGGCAACGGCCTATGCCAGTTCCACCGGCGGCGTGGTCAGCGTCTCGGCCCAGGCCGGTGCCGGCAGTGGCGGCACGGGTTACAGCGGCGCCGATGGCGGTGCTGGCGGCTCGGCGACGCAGGGCAGCTCGGTCAACGGCGCCACCAGCGGCACCATGTACTGGTACCAGTCCGCAGCCGGCGGCAGCGGTGGCTACAGCTATGGCGGCCAAGGCGGGGCGGGTGGTGACGCCAGCACCACGCTGAGCCGGAACAACAACAACGCCGCCGCGCTGAACGTGACGGTGGCGAGCAACGGCGGCGCCGGCGGCGGCAGCAATGGTGGCGGTGGCACCGGGGCGGCCGGCGCGGCCAGCACCAGCGCCACGGTGGGGGCCGCAGGCGCGCTGAGCCTGACCGGCACCAGCACCGGCGGCGGCGGCGGCGCAGCGGGCAGCGGGGCCAGCGGCCAGGCCGGCGGCGCAGCGACCACGGTGGCCACGGGCACCGTCAGCGGCGGATCCACCGGCACTGTCTCGGCCACCGCCTACGGTGGTGCGGGCGGCGCCGGCGCAGGCAGCGGGCAGACCGGCGGCGCGGGCGGCACGGCCGATGCCAGGGCCGTGGTCAATGGCGCGGCCGGCAATCTCGCCGCGTCGTCGTATGCCTATGGCGGCGCCGGTGGCGCCGGCAGCAGCGCCGCTAGCGGCGGTGCCGGCGGCGATGTGAGCCTGGACAACGACGTCAATGCCGTCTCCGGCGGGCAGGGCACGGTCACCCAGTTGGCCTACGGCGGCACCGGCGGCAGCAGCAGCGGCGGCACCGCGGGCCGTGGCGGCAACGCCAGTTCGGTGCTCAATCGCGTGTTCGCCAGCCAGACCAGCACCCAGGTGAGCCTGCAGGCCTATGGTGGCGCAGCAGGGGCGGTTTCGTCCGGCGCCGCCGGTGCGGCGGGCGGCACCGGCCATGTCGGCGCCGATATCGAGCAGACCACCGCGGGCAAGCCCCTGAACGTGCAGGGCTATGCCAACGGCGGCACCGGCAGCGGCGGTGTCGCCGGTGGCGACGCCAGCGCCTCGATGGTGGCGCGGTCGACGCAGAACGTCACCCTCGGGGCCAACCTGCAGGCCGGTGCTGGCGGCAACGCCACGTCGAACATCACGGCCAGCAGCACCGGCGCCACTGCCAATGTCTACGCCACGCAGACCGTCACGGCCAGCACCGGCGAGGCCAGCGGCACCGCGCGGACTGAAGGGGTCGACAGCGCCGCGCTGTGGTCTCGCACCACGACCAACGGCGTCAGCGGCACCGCCTCGGCCATCAGCACATCGACGTCGGGCACCCGTTCGGTGTCGTCCGAAGCGCACGCCGGCACCAGCGGCAGCACGCTGGCCGATGCCACGGCGAGCTATGCAGCGGCATCCACGCTGTCGCTGCCCAATCTCAACGGCGGCAGCAACGGCTTGCAGGCGTTCGCGTACAGCTACGGTGCCCTGAACAGCACCGCGCTGAACAACATCATGCTGAACAACCCGAACGTCGCCGCGGCGGTGGGCGGGTCCTTCGACCTGATCGGCGGGGGCGTGCTGGGCGCGAACTACGGCAGCGGCGCCAGCGGCAGCCAGACCTACACGGCGGTGGCCAACTACACCTTCACGGTGGATGCGGCCACCCCGGTCAGCCTGGGCCTGCTGGACTTCACCCACCACGGCGGCGGCTTCGACAGTCTGACCCTGACCGCCACGCGCGGCGGCGCCACCCTGTTCTCGACGAGTTTCAACAACGTGGGCGACGCCGCGGCCTTCCTGGACGACCGGGTGGTCTCGCTGGGCAACTTCAACGCCGGCGTGCGCAGCGTCAAGCTCACTTACACCCTGGTGGCCGACTCGGCGCAGGGGGCGGACATGAGCTACCTGCTGACGGCCAACGCCGGCTCGGTGGCCAGCGGGGCGCCGGCGACGGCTGCGGCCACGCCGAGCACGCCGACGACGACGGCCTCGCGGCTGAGCGGCCTGATGCCCACGCTGTTCGGCACCGAGGCGGTGCTGCGCAGCCTATCGCCGTCGGTGGCGGTCGCGGAGAGCGCCGGGTCGCGGCGCAGCCCGGTGCCGGCGCGGCGCGACCTGCCGGCGTTGCGCGAACGCTAAGGGCGCGCGCGGGGCCGCCCCGGGCCCCCGTGCCCGGCGGCGTACGATCGCGACGAACCCGACCCGTCCCGACCTTGCGTTGACTCCGCCCTCCTCGACCCACCGGCGCTGCCGGCTGCTTGCGGTGTGCCTGGCCGGCGGCCTGGCCGCCCCAGCCGTCGCCGACACGGCACCGGCGCCCGAGGTCGACACCGGCCCGCGCTGGGCACTGACGCTCAGCGTCGGCCTGGGCGACGACGACAACCTCTCGCTGCTGCCGGTGGCGCCGGTGCGCGGACGCTACCTGCTCGCCTATCCGTCGCTCACCGCCACCTGGGCCGGTGGCGGGTACACCACGACGCTGCAGGCGCGCGCCGAGTGGCTGCGCCACGACGGCCATCCCGAGTTCGACCGCACCAACAGCGAACTGGGGGCGGGCGGCGTGGCCGCGCTCGGGGAGCACGCCGCCACCGCCTGGCGCGTGGTGCTGCAGGACTGGCACGACCCGGTCGGCACCGGGGCGCTGGCCCGGCCCGACGACGAGCCGGACCACTTCGTCGCCGGCGCCGGCGGCGTCGTGTTCCGCGTCGACGCGATCGACGCGCCGGCCCGCCTGGAGGCGGAGCTGAACGCGTCGCGCAAGCGGTACCAGAATCACCGCGCCGTGACCGTGGCCGGCGACCTGTCGACGCGCGGCCTGGTGCTGCGCGCCGCGCGGCCGGCCCCGCCCGGTGCGGTGCAGGGATCGGTCGAGCTGCGTAGCCTGGTCGCCGACTACGACTACCGGCCGCTGGCCCTGTCGCACGAAGACCACCGGCTGCTGTTCGGGGTCCAGATCGAGCCCGAACCGGGCTCCGCGGCGCCCTGGGCGCTGAAGCTGCAGGCGGGCTGGCAGCGCCTGGGCTTCGCGCGCCTGCGGCCGACGCGGACCGGCTTCGCGTGGGAAGGCCAGGGCCAGTGGGCGCCGCGCCCGGCCACGGCGCTGGAGCTCGGCGGGCGGCGCCAAGTCGGCGTGCTCGCCGGCGACCTGGCCGATGCCGTAGGCGAGCGCACGCTTCGTCTGTCGTGGACCGAGCGCTGGGGCGACGCCTGGTCCTCCACGCTGGCGGTGGCCGATACGCGCCTCGACTACCGCTATGGCGGCTTTGCAGACGGCGAGCCGCGCATCGAGCACGTGCGCGCGGCGGACCTGGAACTGCGCCGCCGGCTGGACGAGCGCCGGTCGTGGGTGGCCAGCGCCTCCACGCTGCGCCGCGACAGCGGCGACCCGGCGTTGCGCTACCAGCGCCGCGTGCTGCGCCTCATGCTCGAGATGCAGTGGTGAGTCGGAGGCGCACCCGCGAAACCCCTGCCTTGCCGCGGCACGCCGCTTGCTAAATTCGATGCATCACCCGCTGACACGAGGAGTCTGTCGTATGTCCCTGTCCCGCCGCACCACGCTGGGCGTCGCCCTGGCCACCGCCGCCACGCTGGCGGGTCTGCCCGGCCCGGCGCTGGCCCAGGCCAAGCTCAAGGTGGCCGCCATCTACACCGTCCCGGTGGAACAGCAGTGGGTCAGTCGCATCGACAAGGCGCTGAAGGCGGCCGTGGCGCGCGGCGAGATCGAGTACGTCTTCAGCGAGAACGTGGCCAACGCCGACTACGAGCGCGTGATGCGCCAGTACGCCGAGCAGGGCAACACGCTGATCGTCGGCGAGAGCTTCGCGGTCGAGGCCGCCGCCCGCAAGGTGGCCAAGGACTACCCCAAGGTGGCCTTCCTGATGGGCAGCAGCGGCAAGCCGCAGGCGCCCAACTTCAGCGTCTTCGACAACTACATCCAGGAGCCGGCCTACCTGACCGGGCTGATCGCCGGCGGCATGAGCAAGAGCGGCAAGATCGGCATGGTGGGCGGCTACCCCATCCCCGAGGTCAACCGCTTGATGAACGCCTTCATGGCCGGCGTGAAGGAGATGAACCCGAAGGCGGAGTTCATGGTCACCTTCATCAACAGCTGGTTCGACCCGCCCAAGGCCAAGGAAGCGGCCTTTGCGATGATCGACAAGGGCGCCGACGTGATGTACGCCGAGCGCTTCGGCGTCAGCGATGCGGCCAAGGAGCGCAAGGTGCTGGCCATCGGCAACGTGATCGACACCCAGGCCCAGTACCCCGACACCGTGGTGGCCAGCGCGCTGTGGCACATGGAGCCCACCATCGACGCCGCGATCAAGGCCGTCAAGGGCGGCAAGTTCAAGGCCGAGGACTACGGCCCGTACTCGATGATGAAGCCGGGCGGTTCCACGCTGTCGCCGCTGGGCACGTTCGACGCCAAGGTGCCGCAGGCCGTCAAGGACAAGGTGGCCGCGCGCCAGAAGGAGATCCTGGCCGGCAGCTTTAAGGTCAAGGTGGACGACAACCCGCCGAAGGCGAAGTGATCGCCCGTTGATTCAGCGGTGACGACGCCCGTCCTGCGCCTGCAGGGCATCACCAAGCGCTTCGGCGCGCTGACCGCCAACGATGACATCTCGCTGCAGCTCGCGAGCGGCGAGGTACTGGCGTTGCTGGGCGAGAACGGCGCCGGCAAGAGCACGCTGATGTCCATCCTCTTCGGCCACTACTTGGCCGATGCGGGCGCCATCGAGGTCGACGGCCGGGTGCTGCCGCCGGGCCAGCCGCGGGCAGCGCTGGCGGCGGGCATCGGCATGGTGCACCAGCACTTCACGCTGGCCGACAACCTCGGCGTGCTGGACAACGTGCTGCTCGGCCGCGAAGCGCTGTGGCAGCCGTTCTCGCGCCGCGCGGCGGCGCGCGCGCGGCTGCTGGCGCTGGCACAACGCTTCGGGTTGGTGGTGGACCCGGAAGCCCGGGTGGGCGACCTGTCCGTCGGCGAGCGGCAGCGGGTGGAGATCCTCAAGGCGCTCACGGCCGCGGAAACCGCGGGCGGTGGCGCGCGCGTGCTGATCCTCGACGAGCCGACCGCGGTGCTGACGCCGCAGGAGACCGCGTCGCTGTTCGCGTCGCTGCGCCAGATGGTGGCCAGCGGCGTGGCGCTGATCTTCATCAGCCACAAGCTCGACGAGGTGCTGCAGATCGCGCACCGCGTGGCCGTGCTGCGCGGCGGCCGCCTGGTGGCCGACCTGCCTGCGGCCGACGTCGACAAGCCGATGCTGGCCGAGGCCATGGTCGGCCGCACGGTGGCGCCGGCGGTGCGGCGAGAGCACGCGCGCGGCGAAGCCGTGTGCAGCGTGCCCGGCACGCCACTGGTGCTGCACGCCGGCGAGATCGTCGCCATCGCCGGCGTGGCGGGCAACGGGCAGGCGGCGCTCGCCGAGCGGCTGTGCGGCCTCGGGCCAGGCACCGTGCTGCTGCGTGGCCGCACGCTGCCGGCCAGGCCGCGCGAGTTCGTGGCTGCCGGGGTGGCGCGCATCCCCGAGGACCGGCACGCTGTCGGCCTCGTCGGCGACCTCGCGCTGTGGGAGAACGCGGTGCTGGAGCGTTACGCGACGCCGCGCTTCGCGCGTGCCGGCGTGATCCGCCGCGGTGCGGCACGCGCCCATGCCCAGGCCATCGTCGAGCGCTTCGACGTGCGTGGTGGCGGGCTCGACCGCCCGGTGCGCGCGCTGTCCGGCGGCAACATGCAGAAGCTGATCCTCGGCCGCGCGCTGATCGACGGTGATGCCACCCTCATCGTCGCCGACCAGCCCACCTGGGGCCTGGACGTCGGCGCGGTGGCCGACGTGCACCAGCGCCTGCTCGACGCGGCCGCCGGCGGCGCGGCCGTGCTGCTGATCAGCGAGGACCTGGACGAGATCTTCGCGCTGGCCGACCGCATCGCCGTCATCCATGCCGGCTTGCTCACCGAGGCCAGAGAGGCGGCGCAGTGGACACTGGCGGACATTGGCCTGGCGATGGCCGGTCATGCGGGCAACGCGGAGGCCGTGGCCTGATGCGGCTGGAACGCCGGGACCAGACGCCCGCCGCGCTGCTGCTGGCCGCGCCGGCCGGCGCGCTGCTGTTCACGCTGGCGGTGACGTCGCTGCTCGTGGCCTGGGCCGGCGCGCCGGTGGGCCGCGCCTACGCGCTGCTGCTTGAGGGCGGCTTCGGCTCGCGCTTCGCGTGGACCGAGACCCTCACCCGGGCCACGCCGCTGATCCTCACCGGCCTGGCCGCCGCCGTGGCCTTCCGTGCCCGCCTGTTCAACATCGGCGCCGAGGGCCAGCTGTACGCCGGTGCGCTGGCCGCGGTGGCCGTGGGCACGCTGGACGGCCCGCCGGCGCTGCTGTTCCCGGCCATGCTGGCGGTGGCCATGGTGGCCGGTGCGCTGCTGCTGCTGGGCCCGGCCTGGGCCAAGAGCCGGCTCGGCGTGGACGAGGTGGTGACCACGCTGCTGCTGAACTTCATCGTGCTGCTGTTCGTCTCGGCGATGCTCGACGGGCCGATGAAGGACCCCACCGCGATGGGCTGGCCGCAGAGCGCCGCGCTGCCGGACGAACTGCAGCTGTCCAAGCTGCTGGAGCGCAGCCGCGTGCACACCGGGCTCGTGGTGGCGGGGGTGGCGGCCGTGGCCTGCTGGGCGCTGCTGCGCTTCACCACTGCTGGTTTCGCGGTGCGTGCCGTGGGCGCCAACCCGCGCGCCGCGGCCTTCGCCGGTGTGCCGGTGCGCGCCACCACGCTGGGTGTGGCGCTGCTGTCGGGCGCGCTGGCCGGTCTGGCCGGTGCGGTGGAGGTGGCGGGGCGCACCGCCTACGTGACGCTGGACATGAGCCCGGGCTATGGCTACAGCGGCATCGTCATCGCGATGCTGGCCATGCTGCACCCGCTGGGCGTGGTGGCGGCGTCGGTCTTCGTCGCCGGCATGCTGGTGGGCGCCGACAGCATGAGCCGCGCGGTGGGCGTGCCGACCTACATCGCCGACGTCATCGTCGCCGTCGCGCTGATCGCGATGCTGGTGGCGACGATGCTGACACAGTACCGGGTGCGACGATGAGGCAGGTGCGCAGCGCCCTGGGGGCCAGATGACCGAGACGTTCGAGCTGCTGCTCGCCGCGCCCTTCTGGGTCTCGGTGCTGCGCATCGCCACGCCGCTGATCCTGGGCACACTGGGCGTGCTGCTGTGCGAACGCGCCGGCGTGCTGAACCTGGGCATCGAGGGCATCATGGTCGCCGGGGCCTTCGTCGGTTGGCTGGTGGTGTGGCAGGGCGCGGGGCTGTGGACCGGCGTGGCCGCCGCGGCGCTCACCGGCGCGCTGTTCGGGCTGCTGCACGCCGGGCTCACCGTGGGCCTGGCGCTGTCGCAGCACGTGGCAGGGCTGGGCATCACGCTGCTGGCCACCAGCCTGGCCAGCTACGCCTACCGCGTGAGCTTCCCTAAGGTGGACAGCCCGCCGACCGTGGAGCCCTTTGCGCCGATGAGCAGTCTTCCGATCCCGGTGCTGGATGCGCAGACGCCGCTGACGCTGCTGGCGCTGGCCCTGGTGCCGCTGCTGGCCTGGGGCCTGAACCGCACGCCGCTGGGCCTGGCGCTGCGCATGGTGGGCGAGAACCCGGCCGCGGTGGAGAGCCAGGGCCTGAGCGTGGCGGGCCTGCGCACCGGCGCCATCGCCGCCGGGTCGGCGCTGATGGGCGTGGCCGGCGCCTTCCTGACGCTGTCGGCCTTCAACGCCTTCTACTTCAACATGGTCAACGGCCGCGGCTGGGTCTGCGTGGCGCTGGTGGTGTTCGCCTCGTGGCGGCCGGGCATGGCGCTGCTGGGCGCGCTGCTGTTCGCCTTCTTCGACGCGCTGCAGCTGCGCCTTCAGCAGGCGGGCGATGGGGGCGTGTTCGGCCTCGACCTGCCCTATCAGGTCTACCTGATGCTGCCGTACGCCATGGCCATCGTGGCGCTGGTGCTGGTGGCGCGGCGCGCGCGTTACCCGCAGGCGCTGATGAAGCCGTACCGCAAAGGCGAGCGCTGACGGCGCCCATGGCGTTCATGGTGCCTGCGGCGCCCGTGGCGTCTGTCGCGCCCCCGGCACGCGGTGTCGCCATGCGCGGGCAATTTGCGCGATCATGGGCCTTTCGCGCGAACGAGAGCACACGATGGCCGACGCGCCCCGCGAAGCATCACCGACACCCCGCCACATCCGGCTGACCTCGCACCCCGGCCAGGGGGCTGGCGGCGCGTTGCCGCTGCACTGGGGGGCGGCCGACCCGCAAGGGCGCGGTCCGGTCGTGGGCACCACCACGCAGCGTGCGCAGCGCAATGTGGTCGGCACCCACAGCGGCAGCTACGGCGTCTACCGTGCGCTGGCCGTGGCCGCCGGCAAGATGGTGCGCGGCCACCGCGCCGACCTCACCGACACCGCGCCCACCGACGCCATCGGCCCACACTCGGCCTGGTCCGACCCGGAACGCATCGTCTCCATCGACCCCTGGGGCGCCAGCGTGCAGCAGGTGTTCGCGCCGCAGATCGCCGCGGGCGTGGACATCCGGCCCACCATCGCCGTCACCAAGGCGCACGTGCACCTGCCGGAAATCAAGCAGGCGCTGGCCTTCCAGCGCCTGCAGGTGGACGGGCGCATCCTGCTCGACGACGCCAGTGCCGCGGTCACCAAGATCGCCGTCGAGCCGGTGTGGTGGCTGCCCGGCGTGGCGCGGCGCTTCGGTGTCAGCGAGGCCGACCTTCGCCGCGCGCTGTTCGAGGAGACGGGCGGCATGTACCCGGAACTCGTCACGCGCAGCGACCTCGAGGTCTTCCTGCCACCCATCGGCGGGCAGACGCTGTACGTCTTCGGCCGCGTGCAGGACCTGGCCGATGCATCGGTGACGCTGACCGCGCGCGTGCACGACGAGTGCAACGGCTCCGACGTCTTCGGTTCCGACATCTGCACCTGCCGGCCGTACCTGACGCACGCCATCGAGGAATGCATCCAGGGCGCGCAGCGCGGTGGCGTGGGCCTCATCGCCTACAGCCGCAAGGAAGGCCGGGCGCTGGGCGAGGTCACAAAGTTTCTCGTCTATAACGCCCGGAAACGTCAGGTTGGCGGCGATTCGGCCGACAAGTACTTCCTGCGCACCGAATGCGTGGCCGGCGTGCAGGACATGCGGTTCCAGGAGCTGATGCCCGATGTCCTGCACTGGCTCGGCATCACCCGGATCCACCGCCTGGTCAGCATGAGCAACGACAAGTACGACGCGATCACCGGCAGCGGCATTGCCGTGGACGAGCGCATCAAGATCCCGGATGCGCTGGTGCCGGCAGACGCCCGCGTGGAGATCGAGGCCAAGATCGCCGCCGGCTACTTCACCGACGGCGCGGTGCCCGACGCCAGCGCGCTGGCGGCCGTGAAGGGGCGCGGCCTTGACTGAACACACCAGCTTCACCGGCCTGGACGGCACGGGCAAGGACGCCGTCGCCGAAGCCGTGCGCCTGCTGCGCAAGCCCAGCGTGGTGCGCGAGCGCTGCGCCAACATCAGCGCGGCGGTGGCGGCCGACCGTTCGCCGCACTTCCGGCTCGAACGCGCGCGGCTGACCGACGTGGTACGCCGTGTCGCCCGGCTGACGCAGGAACGTTTCCCTGGTGGCGAGGTGCCGCTGCACAGCCGCTGGCGGCACTTCGAGGCCGGGCGCGTGGACCGCAAGGCGCTGCTGGACGCGCGCATCGCCGACCTGTCGATCGCCGAACAGGCGCGCACCCGCATCGACCTGGCCGTGGTCAGCGTGCTGCTGGATGCCGGCGCCGGGCCCGACTGGCGCTTCACCGAGCCCGGCACCGGCCGCGCCTACGCGCGCAGCGAGGGCCTGGCAGTGGCGAGTTTCCACGCCTTCGTCGGCGGCGCCTTCTCGTCGGACCTGCGGGTGCCGATGCGCGTGGACGCCAATGCGCTCGAGCGCCTGGACGCTGCGCAACTGGCCCGGCTGTTCCAGGTGCGCGAGGACAACCCGCTGGTCGGCCTCGACGGCCGCGTGGCCCTGCTCAAGCGCCTGGGCGCGGCGCTGAAGAAGCGGCCCGACGTCTTCGGCAACCCCGGGCGGCCGGGCTACCTGTTCGACCTGCTGACGCACCCGATGGTGGGCGTGCCCGGCTCCACGGTGCAGCGCATCGCGGTCAAGCGGGTGTCGGCGGCGCAGATCCTGCGCACGCTGCTCAAGGCCTTCGGTGGCATCTGGCCCAGCGGGCAGGTGCTCGGCGGGCGGCCCATCGGCGACACCTGGCCGCATCCGATGGCCGGCGGCGAGGGGCCGAGTGCCGGCCGCGTGCCCTTCCACAAGCTCAGCCAGTGGCTGGCGTACTCGCTGGTGGAGCCCTTCCAGTGGGCCGGCATCACCGTCGAGGGCCTGGACGAACTGACCGGCCTGCCCGAGTACCGCAACGGCGGCCTGCTGCTGGACGCCGGCGTGATCGTGCCGCGCGACCCGGCGTACGCCGCCACCGCCTACACCGTGGCCGACCCCTGGGTCATCGAATGGCGGGCGCTCACCGTGACCCTGCTCGACGAGGTGGCCCGCGGCGTGCGCGCCGAGCTCGGCCAGCCCACGCTGCCGCTGGCGGCCGTCCTTGAGGGCGGCACCTGGCTGGCCGGGCGGCAGATCGCACAGGAGCGCCGGCCCGGCGGCCCGCCGCCGGTGCGCGTGGCGAGCAACGGCACGATCTTCTAGCTCGATGGACGTCGCGGTGGCCGGGTTCGGCATGCTGCTGCGCCACTGGCGGCGCCAACGTGCACTGACGCAGGAGGCACTGGCGCTGGACGCCGGCGTGTCGACGCGCCACCTGTCCTGGCTGGAGACCGGCCGCGCAATGCCGAGCCGCGCGATGCTGCTGCGCCTGGCCGAACGGCTGGACGTGCCGCTGCGCGAGCGCAACCACTGGCTGCGCGCCGCCGGGATGGCCGCGTTGTACCCCGAGCATGCGCTGTCGGCGCCGGCGCTGGACACCGTCCGCGCGGCGCTGCAGCACCTGCTCGACGCACACGACCCCTGGCCCGCGCTGGCCGTGGACCGGCACTGGAACCTGGTGGCGGCGAACGCCGCCGTCGGCCGCCTGCTGGCGCGTCTGCTGCCGGGCCGTGCCCTGCCGCAGCCGCTGAACGTGCTGCGCCTGTCTCTGTCGCCCGAGGGCCTGGGCCCGTTCGTGCAGGGGCTGGCCGCGTGGCGGACCCATGTGCTGGTGCGCCTGCAGCGGCAGATCGACGCCACTGGCGACGGCACCCTGGTGCGCCTGCGGGCCGAACTGCAGGCTCTTTCGGTGCCGGCGGACGATGCGCCACCGATCGGCCCGGACGCGGTGGTCATCCCGCTGTCGCTGCGCACGCCTGATGGGCCGCTGGACTTCGTCAGCACCGTCACCGTGTTCGGTGCCCCGCACGACGTGACCACGGCGGAGCTGGCGGTGGAGACGCTGTTGCCGGCCGACGCGGCCAGTGCGGCCCTTCTGCGCCGCTGGCAGGCCGAAGACGCGCCGACGCCGGTCAGCCCCTGAACGGGTTGGCGGTGGCGAACCACAGCCCGATGCCGGTGGCGATGATGAAGGCGCCGTCGAGCACGCCCACGAGCAGGAAGACCTTGGTCTGCAGCGGCTCCATCAATTCCGGCTGGCGCGCCGAGGCCTCCACGTACTTCGACGCCAGAAAACCCACGCCCAGGCAGGACCCCACGGCCCCGAGGCCGATCATGTGGCCCACGGCCAGTGGCAGATACTCGCTCATCGTGTGCTCCTTCGCGTGCTGATCTGCCGCCATCGTGGCCGGCGGCGCAGGGGGCGTCCATGACTCCGGAGGTCAAGTGATCCACACCGTCGACCACCCGCTGGTGCAGCACAAGCTCACGCTGCTGCGCGAGAAGGACCGCAGCACCAACAGCTTCCGCCGGCTGCTGCACGAGATCGCGATGCTGATGGCCTACGAGGTCACGCGCGACACGCCCACACAGCTCATCGAGATCGAGACGCCGCTGGCGCGCATGCGCTCGCCGGTGATCGACGGCAAGAAGACCGTGTTCGTCAGCGTCATGCGCGCCGGCAGCGGCTTCCTCGACGGCATGCTGGAGGTGGTGCCTGGCGCGCGCGTGGGGCATATCGGTCTGTACCGCGACCCGAAGACGCACGTGGCCGTGGAGTACTACTTCAAGATGCCGCAGGACATGCACGAGCGGGATGCCGTGGTGCTGGATCCCATGCTGGCCACCGGCAATTCCGCAGTGGCGGCGGTGGAGCGGCTGAAGGAGACCTCACCGAAGTCGATCCGCTTCGTCTGCCTGCTCGCCGCGCCCGAGGGCCTGGCCAACTTCCAGCGTCACCACCCGGATGTGCCTGTCTTCACGGCCGCCATCGACGAGCGGCTCGACGAGCACGGCTACATCCTGCCCGGCTTGGGCGACGCCGGCGACCGGCTGTTCGGCACGCGCTGAGCCGCACTGAGCCGTGCTCTGCCCGGCGGCGAGACCGGTCTACGCGCGGCCGCATGCCGACAGCGTGCCCGGCGCCTGGGCACGGCCGGTGGCCAGCAGACGAGCCACCGTGGCGTAGAGCAGGGCGATGTCGATGGGCTTGGTCAGGAAGGCGTCCATGCCGGCGTCCAGGCAGCGCTGACGGTCGTCGTCGAAGGCATTGGCGGTCAGGGCCACCACCGGCGTGTGCTGGTTCGGGCCGGCGGCCCGCAGACCGGCCGTCACCTCCAGCCCACCCCGGCGCGGCATCTGCATGTCCATCACGACCAGCGCGTAGGCCCGCTGCGCGGCGAGCGTTGCAGCGGTCTCGCCGTCCTCCGCCGTTGTCACCACGAGCCCGGCGCGCTGCAGCAGTTCGGTACAGATCTCCCGGCTCACCGGGTCGTCCTCGGCCAGCAGGACGGCGCTGCCGGCGAAATCCCGGGACAGCGTGTCGCGCAGCCCGGGACCATCCGAGGTGGGCAGCGTCGGCATGCCGGCGAGCCGGCTGGCGCGGCGCAGGCGCACGGTGAACCAGAAGCGGCTGCCACGGCCGGGCTCGCTATCCACGCCGATGTCGCCACCCATCATGCGCACCAGTTCGCGCGCGATGGCCAGGCCCAGCCCGGTGCCCCCGTGCCGATGGCCGGCGACATCGTCCGCCTGTTCGAACGGGCGGAACAGGCGCTCCCGATCCGCGGGGGTGACGCCGATGCCGTCGTCGACGACGTCGAAGCGCAGCATGTCCTCCGGCAGCAGCTGGACGAACACCTGCACGCCGCCGTGTGCCGTGAACTTGATGGCGTTGTCCACCAGGTTCAGCAGCACCTGCTTGAGCCGCAGGGCGTCGCCCATCCAGGTGCTGCCCTCGAGTGCCGGGGCCAGCGTGTGCTGCAGCAGCAGGCCCTTCTCCTGCGCGCGCGTGCCCGCCAGGCGCTTCACGCTGTCGAGCACGGGCTCGAGTTCGAACATGGCGTCCCGCAGGACCATGCGTTCGGCCTCGATCTTCGACAGGTCGAGGATGTCGCTGATCAGGCCCAGCAGGTGCTGGGAGGCCTGCTGCATGGTGTCGAGCTGCTGGCGCAGCGCCGGGTCGGTGACTCGCTCGCGCGCCAGGCTGGCGGTGCCGATGATGGCGCCCAGCGGTGTGCGCAGTTCGTGGCTCATGTTGGCCAGGAAGCGGCTCTTCGCGCGGTTGGCCGACTCGGCCGCCGCCATGGCCTGACTCAGCGCGGCCGTGCGCTGCGCCACCAGCTCCTCGAGGTGGTCGCGGTGGCGCGCCAGCTCGGCCTGTGCACGTCGGCGCTCGGTGACGTCGCGGCAGATTGCCAGCACGCTGCTCACCGTGCCGTCGATGTCGCGCTCGGGCACGGTGCGGCAGCTCACCGTGCGGCGCCCGCGCGGGGTGTCGATCTCGAACGACGACTCCTGGGGTTCGCCGCTGCGCAGCACCTCGGCCAGGGTGTCGTTCCAGTACCGGCACTGGTCTTCCGGCAGGCCGAGCTCTTCGTGCGTGCGGCCCAGGATGGCGCTGACCGGTATCGGCGTCAGCGTGGCGATGTTCTCGGAGACGAACAGGTGCCGGCCCTCGCTGTCCAGCCGCATGATCACGTCGGGCAGGGCGGCGATCAGGGTGCGCTGCGCCATCTCGCTGCGCTGCAGCGCAGCACGCGCCTCGCGTTCCTGGGTGACGTTCTGCACCATGCCCACGGCGCGCGTCGGCACCCCCTGTGCGTCGCGCTCGCAGACGCGGCCGCGGTCGAGGACCCACACGTACTGGCCATTTCGGTTGCGCAGGCGGTATTCCGCCTCGTAGCGGGCGCGCCGGCCCTGCAGGTGCTGGTCCAGCAGGTGCTGGACCCGGGCCGCATCGTCAGGGTGGATGTTGTGTGCCCAGGTGGCCAGGTCCGGCGCCATCTCGTCTGGGCCGTAGCCCAGCATGCGCTTGAGCTGCGGGCTGAAGAACACATGGCTGCTGGGGATGTCCCAGTCCCACAGGCCGTCCATGGCCTCGTTGAGCGCGAACCAGAGCTGCTTTTCGCGCGACTTGAGCTCGGCCTCCAGCGCCACGCGGCGTGTGACGTCGCGCGCCGCGGAGAGGAAGTACTCCCGGCCCTGGTCGAAGAATCGTGTCGTGTTGACCTCCACCGCCACCTCGTGGCCCGCAGCGTGGCGGTGGCGACCGACGAAGGTGTAGCAGGGCATGCTGCGGATCACCGCGGCGATCTCGCTCCACTGCGGCGCGCCGGTGACGTCCATCTGCAGGCTCAGCACGCTGTGGTCCAGCACCTCTGCCGCGCTCAGCCCCAGGCTTTCCCATGCGGCGCGGTTGCCCCAGACGATGCGTGACGTCTCGGGGTCGAGCAGGTAGACGGCGTCTGCCAGGTGCTCGAACAACGTGAGCGCGGCTGGCACGGCCACCGTGTCAGAGGACTCGACCGCCATCTCGCGGTTCTCCCTCAGGTGAAGGCCCGGTCATGCTGGCGCTGCCGGTGCGAAGTTGTTGGTTTGAGGCGCAGATCGTAGCGCCTTATGCCTGCCGTAGCATCGTTGAAGACCCGAGGAGCGCCGATGACCACCGCCTTGCTGATCCGCAACGCCACACTGCCCGACGGCCGCACCGGCATCGACCTGTTGTTGCAGGCCGGCTGCATCACCGCCCTGGGACCGGCGTTGCCCGTGCCAGCAGGCGCCGAGACCCTGGATGCCGCCGGCTGGCTGCTGAGCCCGCCGTTCGTGGATGCCCACTTCCACATGGACGCCACGCTGTCCTACGGCCTGCCGCGCGTGAACGCCAGCGGCACGCTGCTGGAAGGCATCGCGCTGTGGGGCGAGCTCAAGCCGCTGCTGACCCAGGAGGCCATCGTCGAGCGCGCGCTGGCCTATTGCGACTGGGCGGTGGCGCGCGGCATCGGCGCCATCCGCTCGCATGTGGACGTCTGCGACCCGCGGCTGCTGGCGGTGGAGGCGCTGCTGCACGTGCGCGCGCAGGTGAAGCCCTACCTGGACCTGCAGCTGGTGGCCTTCCCGCAGGACGGCGTGCTGCGCAACGCTGGCGCGCTGGACAACCTGAAGCGTGCGCTGGACCTGGGCGTGGACGTGGTCGGCGGCATCCCGCACTTCGAGCGCACGATGGCCGAAGGTGCCGAAAGCGTCAGGCTGCTGTGCGAACTGGCGGCCGAACGCGGCCTGCGCGTGGACATGCACTGCGACGAGAGCGACGATCCGCTGTCGCGGCACGTCGAGACGCTGGCCTGGCACACGCAACGGCTGGGCCTGCAGGGCCGGGTCACGGGCTCGCACCTGACGTCCATGCACTCGATGGACAACTACTACGTCAGCAAGCTGATCCCGCTGATGGCCGAAGCGCAGCTGCACGTGGTGGCCAACCCGCTGATCAACATCACGCTGCAGGGCCGCCACGACACCTACCCCAGGCGCCGCGGCATGACCCGGGTGCCCGAGCTGCTGGCCGCGGGCGTCAACGTGGCCTTCGGCCACGACTGCGTGCTGGACCCCTGGTACAGCGGCGGCTCGGGCGACATGCTGGAGGTGGCCTCGATGGGCCTGCACGTGGCGCAGATGACCGGGCTGGCGGCCATGCGCCAGTGCTTCGACGCCGTGACCGTCAACGCGGCCTGGGCGCTCGGCCTGGCGGGCTATGGCCTGGAAGTGGGCGCTCGCGCCGACATGGTGCTGCTGCAGGCGCGCAGCCCAGAGGAGGCGATCCGCCTGCGTGCAGCCCGCCTCGCCGTGGTGCGTGGCGGGCGCATCGTGGCGCGCGGCGCGCCGGCAACCATGACCCTGGACCTGCCGGGCCGTCCCTCGTCCGTGGACTTCACGCGACACCCCCCTCGATAGAATGGCTGGCGTCAGGGAAGCCTCCATAACATGCCATCCATGAAGCTCATCGGATCGCCGACCAGCCCTTACGTGCGCAAGGTGCGCGTGGTGCTGGCGGAGAAGAAGCTCGAGGTCCAGCTGGCCTACGAGGATCCCTGGAGCGGCGACGCCGTCATCAAGAACAACCCGCTGGGGAAGGTGCCCTGCCTGGTGATGGAAGGCGGCGAGGCGGTGTTCGACTCGCGCGCCATCGTCGAGTACCTGGACACGCTCAGCCCCGTGGGCAAGCTGATCCCCGGCAGCGGGCGCGAACGCGTGGAGGTGCGCACCTGGGAGGCGCTGGCCGATGGCGTGCTCGACGCCGCCATCCTGGCCCGCCTGGAAGCCACCTGGCCCGGCCGGGCCGATGGCGAGCGTTCCCAGGCCTGGATCGACCGCCAGATGCGCGCCGTTCAGTCGGCGCTCAAGGCCATGAGCCAGGGCCTGGGCGACAAGGCCTGGTGCCACGGCAACAGCTTCACGCTGGCCGACATCGCCGTCGGCTGCGCGCTGGGTTACCTGGACTTCCGCTTCCCGCAGATCGACTGGCGCGGCAGCCACCCCAACCTGCAGAAGCTGCACGACAAGCTTTCGGCGCGCCAGAGCTTCATCGACTCGGCCCCGCCGGTGGCCTGAACGGCGGCGTCAGCGGCTCAGTGCCGCGGCCTCGCCCTCGGCCGGCACGGCCGTGAAGCTGGCGCTGGACGCCAGCGGCCAGTACAGCCGGTAGACGTTGTGCGGCCAGTCCACCCGGCCTTCCATCGCCGCCAGCAGCACGCCCGGCGCCACCTGCGGCAGCAGGTTGCGCAGCAGGCGCACGTCGCTCTTGCTCACGCGGCGCACGATGTGCGCCATCGTGAACGCGTGCGGGTGGTCCAGGCCGGCAGCCTGGGTGAGCTCCTGCAGCGCGTGCAGCGTGTGGCGGTGGTAGCGATAGACCCGCTCGGCCTTGTCGGGCACCACCAGGGCGCGCTGGCGCCAGGGATCCTGCGTGGTCACGCCGGTGGGGCAGGTGCCGGTGTGGCAGCTCTGCGCCTGGATGCAGCCCAGTGCGAACATGAAGCCGCGTGCCGAGTTGCACCAGTCGGCGCCCAGCGCCATCGCGCGGGCGATGTCGAAGGCGCTGACGATCTTGCCGGCGCAGCCGATGCGGATCTTCTCCCGCAGGTTCAGCCCCACCAGCGTGTTGTGCACCAGCAGCAGGCCTTCCTGCAAGGGCGCGCCCACGTGGTCGGTGAACTCCAGCGGCGCCGCGCCGGTGCCGCCCTCGGCGCCGTCGACGACGATGAAGTCCGGCAGGATGTTGGTCTCCAGCATCGCCTTGCAGATGGCGAACCACTCCCAGGGGTGGCCGATGCACAGCTTGAAGCCGGTGGGCTTGCCCCCGGAGAGCTCGCGCAGCCGCTCGACGAACTGCAGCAGTTCCACCGGCGTCGTGAAGGCGCTGTGCGCCGCCGGGCTGATGCAGTCCACGCCCACCGGGATGCCGCGCGTCTCGGCGATCTCCGGCGTCACCTTCGGCCCGGGCAGCATGCCGCCGTGGCCGGGCTTGGCACCCTGGCTGAGCTTGATCTCGATGAGCCGCACCTGCGGTTCTGCCGCCTGCTGCGCGAAGCGCTCCGGGTCGAAGCGGCCGTCGGCATCGCGGCAGCCGAAGTAGCCCGAGCCGATCTCCCAGACCAGATCGCCGCCGTGCTCGCGGTGGTAGCGGCTGATCGAGCCCTCGCCGGTGTCGTGCATGAAGCCGCCCTTCTTCGCGCCGCCGTTGAGCGCGAGGATGGCGTTGGCCGACAGCGAGCCGAAGCTCATTGCCGAGATGTTGAACACGCTGGCCGAGTACGGCTGCGCCCGGCCTTCGCCGATGGTGACGCGGAAGTCGTGGCTGGGCAGCTGCGTCGGTGCCAGCGAGTGGTTGATCCACTCGTAGCCCTCGGCCTGCACGTCGAGCTGGGTGCCGAAGGGGCGCTTGTCGCCTTCGGACTTCGCGCGCTGGTAGACCAGGCTGCGTTGCTGGCGCGAAAACGGTGCGGCCTCGTGGTCGGCCTCGATGAAGTACTGGCGGATCTCCGGCCGGATGAATTCCAGCAGAAAACGCAGGTGGCCGATGACCGGGTAGTTGCGCAGCACCGCATGGCGCTTCTGGCGCGCGTCGCGCAGGCCCAGCAGCGTCAGGAACAGCCCAAGCAGAGCCAGCCCGCCGCCGACACCGAAGGCCACCCAGGTGAAGGTGGCCAGCAGACAGAGCACCGAGCAGGCCAGCCAGGCCCACCAGCGCACCGGAAAGTAGGCGTCCAGTCGGCGCAGCCACTCGTGCATGGGGCAGTCTCCATCGGCCGTCGGAGGCGGCCGTCTTGCTGCGCGCGACGATAACCGCGGTCGCTATACTTGCGATGCGCCGATTTGTTCCGGATTGCGGGCGCTTTATCAAATGCCGCTAAAAGGGGACGCCGACCCGGTGTCCGCCTTTGCCGGCGGCACCGGGTTTCTCGTTCATGGCCTCCCTCGGACTCGTCACACCGCAGCGCATGCACTTTGCCGAGCCGCTGCCGCTGCGCAGCGGCGCGGCACTGGCCGAATACACGCTTGTCTACGAGACCTACGGCACGCTCAACGCCGCGCGCAGCAACGCCGTGCTGGTTTGCCACGCGCTCAACGCCAGCCACCACGTGGCCGGCGAGGACGCCGACGGCCAGCGCGGCTGGTGGGACAACCTGGTGGGCCCCGGCAAGCCGGTGGACACCGACCGCTTCTTCGTCATCGGCGTCAACAACCCCGGCTCCTGCTTCGGCTCCACCGGGCCGATGCACACCAACCCGGCCACGGGCGAGCCCTGGGGTGCGGACTTCCCGGTGATGACGGTGGAGGACTGGGTCGACGCGCAGGCCCGCCTGCTCGACCGCCTGGGCATCGATCAGCTGGCCGCGGTGCTGGGCGGCAGCCTGGGCGGCATGCAGGCGCTCAGCTGGAGCCTGCGGCACCCGGCGCGCCTGCGCCACTGCGTGGCCGTGGCTACCGCGCCCAACCTGTCAGCGCAGAACATCGCCTTCAACGAGGTGGCGCGGCGCGCCATCGTCACCGACCCCGACTTCCACGGCGGCCACTTCTACCGCCATGGCGTGGTGCCGGCGCGCGGCCTGCGCGTGGCGCGCATGATCGGCCACATCACCTATTTGTCGGACGACTCGATGGAGGCCAAGTTCGGCCGCCAGCTGAGGGAACAGACCCTGGCCTACAGCACCCAGGCCATCGAGTTCCAGATCGAAAGCTACCTGCGCCACCAGGGCGAGAAGTTCGCCGGCTACTTCGACGCCAACACCTACCTGCTGATCACGCGTGCGCTGGACTACTTCGACCCGGCGCGTGAGCACGGCGGCAGCCTGGCGCGCGCCTTTGTGCCGGCGCAGGCCAGGTTCCTGCTCGTGAGCTTCACCACCGACTGGCGCTTTTCGCCGGCGCGCTCGCGCGAGATCGTCAAGGCGCTGGTGGACAACCGCCACAGCGTGAGCTACTGCGAGATCGACGCGCCGCACGGCCACGACGCCTTCCTGCTCGACGACCCGCGCTACTTTGCGGCGATGCGCGCCTACTTCGACAACATCGCGCGGGAGTGCGCCTGATGGACGCCCGCAGCGGCCTCGCCCACATCGCCGAACTCGTGCCGCGCGGCAGCCGCGTGCTCGACCTGGGCTGCGGCAGCGGCGCCTTCCTGGCCCAGCTGCGCGACGAGCGCGGCTGCCGCGGCATCGGCATCGAGATCGACGACGCGATGGTGGCGCAGTGCATCCGGCGCGACGTGAAGGTGCTGCAGCTCAACCTCGAGGACGGCCTGAGCCTGTTCGACGACGACAGCTTCGACGTCGTGCTGCAGCTCGACACGCTGCAGAACCTGCGCCACACGGAACAGCTGCTGCGCGAGACCGCGCGCGTGGGTCACCAGGCCGTCGTCAGCTTCCCGAATTTCGCGCACTGGCCCAACCGGCTGAGCGTGCTCCGCGGGCGCATGCCGGTGACCAAGGCACTGCCCTACCAGTGGTTCGACACGCCCAACATCCGCGTGGGCACCTTCGCCGACTTCGAGCTGCTGGCGCGCCAGTGCGGCCTGCGCGTGCTGGACGCCTTTGGTCTGCACGAGGGCCGGCGCATCGACCGCTGGCCGAACTGGCGCGCCAGCACCGCGGTGTTCCACTTCGAGCGCGGCTGACGCGATCGCTGCGCCGGGGAATCTCCGGCGGTTTGCTGCTTTCTCCGGTACGGGCCCGCGTGGAGGCCCCTCGGAGGAAGACCATGACCGCCCCTGACCTGACCCCGCCCACCCCGTCACGCCCGCTGCGCCTTCGCCATCTGGCCGCCGCCGCCGCACTGTGCCTGGCCGCCGCGACACCCGCGACCGCGGCCACGGCCCAGCAGTCGTTGCTGTTCAACAGTGGCACCCAGAGCATCTGGGGCTCGGGCGGGTCGGCCGGCTTCGGCGCCAGCGGCTACGCCGTCGGCAACCATTCGCTGGGCATCTCCTACAGCCTGAGCGCCAGCAGCGGCACCGTGCGCTCGCAGGTCGGTGCGCAACTGGGCGCCGATTTCGCGGACACCGTGGCCTGGGACCAGCGCAACGCCGTGCAGGTGGGCTTCGACTTCTTCGGCAACCCCTCGGCCAGCCAGTTCAGCACCGACCTCGGCGCGCACGCTCGGGTCTCGGCGCACCTGAACCTGAACCTCGGCGTACCCATCGGCTGGAACCCGGCGCTGATGGACGTGGACTACCGGCTCGACATCGACCGCAGCTTCACCGCGGCGCTGCCGCAGTCCGTGACCGGCTCGGATGCCTTCACGCCGGCGAGCATCGGCGTGGGCCTGCCCACCTTCGGCATCGGCCTGGCCGGCGGCGCCGGTGTGGACCTGGACGTGCGGCAGAACGCGCAGTTCAAGCTCGACGGCCTCAGTGGCCTGGTGCAGGCGCGCCACCGCGACAGCGGCGACACCGTGCTGCAGGCGTTGACGCTGGACAGTTCGGCCGAGCAGTGGCTGAGCTTCGACCTCGCCAGCGCCGGCACCTGGGACTTCAGCTACCTGGACCTCAGCCTGGCCAACCGCTTCACGACCCAGTTCGCGATGGACATGCTGGCCTACGTGGAATACGGCGTGGGCGTGTACTGCGGCGACCTCGGCACCGACGACGACAACTTCGCCTGCACCGACGACCGCCTGCGTGCCAACCTCGCCGGCGTCAACCTCTTCCGCAGCCCGGAGATCCAGCTCGCCTTCGGGCCGCTGGACACCGGCACCGCCTTCAGCGTGGAGGTGCTCGCGGCCCCCGTGCCGGAGCCGGCGTCCCTGCTGCTGATGCTGGCCGGCAGCGGCGCGCTGCTGATGCGCCGGCGGCGGCTGCTGATGGCCGACGGCGGGCGCGTCGATCAGGCCAGCTGATCGCGCAGCCAGGCCTTGGCGAAGCGCAGCTCGGTGTCGATGGTGGAGGGCGACAGTTGCATCACGGCGGCCATCTCGTCGTAGGTCAGGCCGCCGAAGTAGTGCAGTTCCAGGATCTGCGCCTTGCGCGCGTCGAAGGCCTCCAGCCGCTGCAGCGCGTCGTCGAGGTCGCTGATCTCGGCGCTGGGCGTGCCCACCACGTCCAGCGCTTCGTCGAGCTGCGCGTGGACCATGCCGCCGCCACGCTTGGCGGCGCGGTGCGCCTCGCCATGGTTGACGAGGATGCGCCGCATCTGGCGCGTGGCGATGGCGTAGAAGTGCGCGCGGTCGGCCCAGTCCACCTTGGCGTCGGCCAGCGCGATGAACGCCTCGTGCACCAGCGCCGTGGTCTGCAACGTGTGGTCCGGCCGCTCGCCGCGCATGGCGCCACGCGCCAGGCGGTGCAGCTCGCGGTAGACCAGTGGCGTCAGCTGTTCCAGCGCCTGGGCATCGCCGCTGCGCCATGCGGCCAGCAGTTGCGTGACGTCGCTCATGGCTGTAGGGACTCAAGGCGCGCCATGGTGCGATGGTAAGGTCAGGCGGCCACGTCAAGGAGAGCAGGCCATGGACGGCCCACGCTGGCAGCGTCTGCAGCAGTTGTTCCAGGATGCCCTGGCGCTGCCGGCAGAGGCACGCCACGGCATGGTGGCTGAACTGGGGGCCGAAGACCCCGAGTTGGCCAATGCGCTGCGCCGCCTGCTGGCCCAGGACGCGGCCGACGACGCCACCGTGCGCGGCGCCATTGGCCAGGCCGCGGCGCGGCTGGTGGGCTCGCGGCAGGCGTCGCGCATCGGCGAGCGGCTGGGCCCCTGGCGCGTGGTGGCCCACCTGGCCGACGGCGGCATGGGCGCCGTCTACCGCGGCGAGCGCGACGATGGCCAGTACGCGCAGCAGGTCGCCATCAAGCTGCTGAACCCGGCCTTCGCGTCCAACGACGCGAAGGCGCGGCTGGAGGTCGAGCGGCGCATCCTCGCGCGGCTGGAACACCCG
This sequence comes from Rubrivivax albus, assembly GCF_004016515.1. Lineage (GTDB taxonomy): Bacteria > Pseudomonadota > Gammaproteobacteria > Burkholderiales > Burkholderiaceae_C > Rubrivivax > Rubrivivax albus. The sequence continues at coordinate 739,682 of NZ_SACT01000002.1, read as the reverse complement.
GCCATCGCCCGCCTGCTCGACGGCGGGCGCACCGACGACGGCGTGCCCTACCTGGTGATGGAGTACGTCGACGGCGAACCCATCGACGCCTGGTGCGAGCACCGCTGCCTGGGCACGGCCGCACGGCTGAGACTGTTCGTGCATGTCTGCCGCGCGGTGGACCACGCGCACCGCAACCTGGTGGTGCACCGCGACCTGAAGCCGGCCAACATCCTCGTCGACACCGAGGGCCGGCCCCGGCTGCTGGACTTCGGCATCGCCAAGCTGGTGGACGGCGCGCCCGGCGTCACGCGCACCGGCGAGCGGGTGCTCACGCCCAGCCACGCCAGCCCGGAGCAGATCACCGGCGGTGCGGTGACCACGGCCACCGACGTCTATGCGCTGGGCGTGCTGCTGTACGACCTGCTCACCGGCCGCGCACCCTACGGCGGCCCGGGCACGCCGCCGGCGGCGCTGGCGCGGCAGATCGTCGAGACGCTGCCGCCGCGGCCCAGTGCGGCGGTGACCGAGGGCCACAGCAGCCGGCGGCTGTCGGCCGCGCGCGCCCGCGGCGAGCGTCTGACGCCGCAGCGGCTGGCGCAGGAGCTCAGCGGCGACCTCGACAACATCGTGCTGATGGCGCTGCGCAAGGAACCCGAGCGCCGCTACGCCACGGTGGCCGCCCTGGCCGACGACATCGAGCGCAGCCTGGCCCATCTGCCGGTGCGCGCCCGGCCCGACACGCTGGGGTACCGCGGCGCCAAGTTCCTCCGCCGGCATCCGGTGGCGGTGCCGGTCAGCGCATTGGCGGTCGTGCTGGCCGTCGGTGGCGCCGGTGCCTTCACCTGGCAGCTGGCGCGCGAACGTGACCGGGCGCTGGCCGCCGAGACCAGCACGCGGCGCACCGCCGAGGTGGTGTCGTCGCTGCTGGAGAGCACCACCGCCGAGCAGGGCGGCTCGGCCGAGGTCTCGGTGCGCGACATGCTCGAGCGTTCACGCCGGCGCATCGAGAGCGAGCTGGCCAACGAACCCGAGGTCGCCGCGCGCCTGCGCCACGTGCTCGGGCGCGCCTACTACAGCTGGTACGACTACGACGCGGCGCTGGCGCAGCAGCAGGCTGCGCTGGACATGCTGCGTCGGCTGCACCCGGAACCCAACGAGGACGTGGCCCGGGTGTACACGTCACTGGGCAATGTCACCCACGGCCTGGGCCGATTGGACGAGTCGCTGGACTGGGCCCGCCGCGCCGAAGCCGAATGGCGGGTGGTGGGCACGCCGGTGCAGCGCGCCGTCGCCGTCGGCGATGTCGGCGCCGCGCTGAATTCGCTGCGCCGGCTGGACGAGGCGCGCGACCTGCTGGAGCGGGCGGTTCGCGAACTGCGGTCCGCCGTGCCGGGCGACCACTTCGAACTCGCGTACTACCTGCAGTACCGGGCCTACAACCGCTATCGGGCGGGCGACCTGGAGGTCGCCCTGGCCGGCTACCGCGAGGCCCTGGCGATGTACCGCCGCCTGGGCACCCGGCTGCCGCAGGTGGTGGACCTGCAGGAAACCATGGCGGCGCTGCTCGACGACCTGGGCCAGATCGAGGAGTCCGAACAGCTTTCGCGCGGGCTGCTGCCGCTGGTGGTCGAGCTCTACGGTGGCGACGGCGGCGGCAGCGTGGTCGGCCTGCACAACCGGCTGGCGTCGATCGCGCTCGCGCGCGGTCAGTTCGACGATGCCCTGCGGCAGGCCGACCTTGCCCGCGAGGCCTCGGTGCGCCATCTCGGCCCGCGCCACCGTTACGAGGCCTCCCAGTGGCTGCAGCGCGCCAGCGCACTGATGGGTCTGGGCCGGCTCGACGAGGCCGAGGCCGCCGTCCGAGAGGCCGAGTCGGTGCGCCGCACGGCTGTCACCCCCGACTCGCCAGACCACCTGACCACCGCCGTCGCCCAGGCCCGGCTGGCGCTGGCGCGCGGCCAGCCAGCGGAGGCCGAGGCGCGCCTGCAGCCCTGGCGCGACCAGCGCGCGCCGACGCAGCGCAACCAGGTGGCCTTGGAATGGCATCTGGCCCTGGCCATGGCGCTGCAGGGCCGGCGCGACGAGGCCCGTGCATTGGCCGCCCTGCGGGACCTGCCACCGTTCGTGGCCGAGCCGTCGGTACAGGCGCTGGACCGGGCGCGTGCGGTGCACGACGCGTTGCTGGCCCGCCTGGGACCGGGCGCACCGGCCGTCGCGGATCTGGCGGCTGCGATGTGGCCTGCAGGCCCACGCTGAGCTTCGGACCTGGTGCGAGGCGGTGCGCATCGGGTGCCGCACCGACACGGAAAAGGGCGGCCACGACGTGGCCGCCCCTTGCGCCGGCCCGTCACCGGGCCGAAAGGCCTCACCAGTTGCGCTGCCCGCTGCGCCCCGGCTGCCCGTTGCTGCCGTTGGTGCCGCTGGTCGAGCCGCCGCCGCCGGGATTGCCGATCGTGAAGGTGTTGCCGTCGCCCAGGGTCGGCAGCACGCCGTCGAACGGGTCGATGTCGTACAGCGTGAAGCTGTAGCCGCCTTCGCCGCCGTTGCCGCCGGTGCTGCCGGCACCGCCGCTGCCGCCGTTGCCGCTGGTCAGCACATTGCCGGCCACGCTGGCTGCGACGTCGGGGCCGAACACGACGGCGAACGAGGGCCCGCCGCCGCCGGCGCCGCCACGGCCACCGCTGCCGCCCGAGCCGCCGTCGCGGCCGGAACCACCACCGCCACCGCTGCCCAGCACGCCCAGGTCGTCGCCCGCGGCTCCGCTGCCACCGTCCCCGCCCGAGCCCCCGCTGCCGCCGGCGCCACCGGTGCCACCGGCCCCACCGGTACCGGCCGCGATGGTGTTGGCCATCACCTCGGACTGCGCCACCGCGTACAGCCAGACCCCGATCGACGCGCCGCCGCCCCAGCCGCCAGTGCCGCCGCTGCCGCCTGCGCCGCCTTCGCCGCCACCACCACCGCCACCGCCGACCACGCCGACGTTGTTGGCCTCGCCGCCGCCGCCGCCGCCGCCGCCGCTGCCGGCGCCACCGGTGCCGCCGGACCTGCCGCGATCCGCCACGAAACTGGCACTGTCGCTGCCGGCGCCGCCACCGGCCGCGCCAGGCACCCCCGGGCCACCGGTGCTGCCGAATCCGCCGGCGCCGCCACCGTCGGCGTCGTTGCCGCTGCCGGCGCTGCCAGCGGTGCCGCCGGAAACGGTGCCACCCAGCGGTGCCGAACCATTGCCGCCTGCAGCACCTGCGCCGCCGTCGCCGTTGACGCCGCCACCGCGCTCACCGCCGCTGCCACCGTTGCCCCCGGGCCCGCCGCTGCCACCCGGGGCACGCCGGCCGCCGTCACGGTTGCCGTTGCTGCCGTTGGCGCCATCGGCGCCGCGGCTTCCGCTGGTACCGGCGGCGCCGTGGCCGCCGGCACCGGCCGTGATGCTGTTGTCGTGCACCGCCGCATGGGCCATGCGGAACACGTAGACCCCGTAGCTGCTGGCCGGGCTGTCGGCCGTGCCTGGGCCCACGTCGCCAGCCACCACATCATTGAAGGCGACCGTCATGCGCGCCGAGCCGTTGCCGGTGGCGGCGATGCCGGTCACGCTGTCGCTGGCGCTGGCCGAGCCGGCGGCAAGGACCATCAGGCCGCTGACCCAGGTGTCGTGGTTGACGGCGCTGTATTGCACACCCGACGAGTTGGTGCGCACTTCGGCCTTGCGGGCTTCGGCGTCTCGCACCCACCCGTTGCCGTAGCCACCGTACAGGCTGGTGCCCGAGGGCATGGCCAGCGTGCTGCCCGACTCGTCATAGGTCTGGCCGCTGCCGCTGCGCAGATAGAGGTCACCCTGCGTGCTGCCCACCTGGGCCAGCGCATGGCGGATCGTGGCGTACGGCGCGTCCATCGAGCCGCTGCCGCTGCTGTCGCTGCCGGCCGTCGCGTCGACGAAGAGGGCATTGGCCGCATCCTCGAGCACGTGCACCGTCAGGCGGTCGCCGGGGCTGCTGGCCGTGCCGTCGTTGACCACCAGCTCGAACTCCAGCGTCTGCACGTCGGTGGGCGCTGTGAAGCTGGGCGTGGCGCCTTCCAGCACGCCGGAGCCGCCGGTCACGTCCGCGCCAGCCGTCTGGCGCCAGCGGTAGGTCAGGGTGTTGCCATCGGCGTCGCTGCTGGCGCGGCCATCCAGGGTGACGGACGTGGTGCGCGAGGCCAGCACGTCGGCGCCGGCGTCGGCCACCGGAGGCGTGTTGCTGGTGCCACCGCCGCCATCACCTCCACCGCCGCCGCCACCGCAGGCGGCCAGGGCCATCGCCGCCGCCGCGGCCAGGGTGCTCTTGCTGAATCGGGTCATCGTTGCTGCTCCTGGGTTGACGCGGGCATCGACGGCCCACGAGGGTTGAAGCAGAAATGGGCGGGCGATTCCCCGACCCCCGAATCGGGGGTGCCTACAATGACAGGCCCTCTCCAACGACCTCGCCATGGACCTGAAACTGCCCATCACCATCGTCGACGAGTTCAGCGACGACGAAGTGCGGGCCACCGGCGTGCTCGACCTCGCCAGTGGCGACATCTACGACGTCAAGCACCAGGACTACGACGTGGCCACCGAGGGCCTGCCCGCCGAACGCGAGGACTACGAGTTCAGCTGCGGCATCCTGTCCAACGGCAGCAAGGAAGTGGAGTTCCGCGTCGAGGTCAACGCGGTCACTGGCCGCTACTCGGTGACGCCCAGCGAACTGCTGGAGCTCAAGGGCCGGGCCGCCAAGCTGTTCAGCGCCCCGCCCGGGCGCTGAGCGTCACGACGCGGCAGTTCGCGGCGGCAGCGGCGGCGGTGCCAGCACCGGCCGCGGCGTGAAGGCCGGGCGGCTGACGCCGTCGCGCTCGATGGCCGCCAGCACGGTGTCCAGCGCCGTCTCCAGCTGCCGGTCGCGGCCGGCGGCGGCGTCCTGCGGCGCGTTGTCCACGGCCACCTGCGGGTCGGTGCCGTGGTTCTCCACACCCCAGCCCACGTCCTCGAACCAGAACGAGAACTCGGGCTGCGTGGTCGTGCTGCCGTCGGCCAGCGTGTGCCGTGGCCAGATGCCGATGACGCCGCCCCACGTGCGCGTGCCCACCAGGGTACCCAGCTTCAGCAGCTTGAAGCCGTGGCTGAAGATGTCGCCGTCACTGCCGGCGTGTTCGTTGGTCAGCGCCACCACCGGGCCGGCGCGCGACTCGTCGGGGTAGGGCGCAGGCCGCTGCCAGCGCGCCATCACGTAGCCGAGCCGACGGCGCGCCAGCTTCTCCAGCAGCAGCTCGGAGACGTGGCCGCCGCGGTTGTAGCGCACGTCGACGATCAGGCCATCACGGTCGCACTCGGTGCGGAAGTAGCGGTGGAACTCGGCGAAGCCGGCGGACATCATGTCCGGCAGGTGCAGGTAGCCCACGCGGTCGCCGCTGTGCTGGTGCACCCAGGCGCGCCGTGCCTCCACCCAGGCGCGGTAGCGGGCAGGGGTTTCGTCGGCCAGCGGCTGCACCAGCACCTCGCGCGTGCCTCGTTCGCCAGCCAGCGTGAGCGCCACCTTGGCGCCGGCCTGCCGGCGCAGCAGCGCCTGCGGCGGCCGGTCGGCCGCCAGCGTCTGACCGTTGACGGCCACGATGCGCTCGCCTATGCGCGCCTGCACGCCGGCCAGCGCCAGGGGTGACGTGGCCTCCGGGTCCCAGGCGTCGCCTTCGGCCAGCGCCGTGATCGCCCAGCCCTGGCCGTCCCAGGCCAGGTCGGCGGCCAACTGGCCCAGCGCCAGGTCCGGCGGCTGGCGGTGGTCGCCGCCCATCTCGTAGGCGTGCGAGGTGCCGAGCTCGCCCTGCAGCTCCCAGATCAGGTCCGACAGGTCGGCGCGCGTGCAGACCTTGGGCAGCAGGGGCGCATAACGCTGCCAGACGGCGTTCCAGTCGATGCCGGACATGTCCTCGACCCAGAACTGGTCGCGCTGCAGCCGCCAGACCTCGCGCAGCATCTGTCGCCACTCGGCGGGTGGGTCGAGCATCAGGCGCACCCGGCCGAGGTCCAGCCAGCCGCTGCGGCGCGACGGCTTGTCGTCGTCGGGTCTGTCCTTCGGGTCGGCGTCGGCGGCGATCACGCGCAGGCGCTGGCCCATGCGCTGGCCCATGCGCAGCAGCACGGTCGTCGCGTCGGCGGCGACGACGAAGGCGTCGACCCCCTCGCACAGCGTCTTGGCCTCACCGGCGGCGAAGTCGTAGCGCTCGAGCGTGCCCGGCCCTTCCTTGTGGCCGCCGCGGCCGTGGGCGCCGGCGATCGGCAGCCGCGTCCACAGCACGCGGCCGCCGGCCGCCCCGGCGATGTGGCCAAAGCGGCCTTCGGGCACCGGGAACGGCAGCACACGCTGCGCCAGGCCGTCGAGGTCGATGCGGGTCAGGCCACTGGATGCGGCCGCAGGCTTGTCGGGTTCGGCCTTGGCCAGCCCGCGCAATGCCGGCTCGAACGGCGACGCGGCATCGGCGCGCAGCAGCACCGCATACGGGCGCGCGCCACGGGGAAAGCTGAGCTCGAACTGCAGGCTGTCGTAGACCGGGTCGAAGGTGCGGTTGGACAGGAAGTACAGGCAGCGACCTTCGGGGTCGAAGGCGGGGCTCCAATCGTGGAACTCCGGCGACGTGACGGGCGTGATCCGGCCGGTGGCGAGCTCCAGCAGCCGGACGGCACGGTGGCGGCCGCTGGTCCAGCAGGCATAGGCCAGCCAGCCGCCGCAGGGCGACCAGGCCAGGTCGTCGATGCGGCCGGCGTCGCTGTGGTCGGCCAGCTTCAGCTCGCCGCTGCCGGTGTCGCCGACCCAGAGCTGGTTTCGGTGGTTGGCCAGGGCCACGTGATCGCCGCGCGGGGCCGCGGCCATCTCCACCACGCGCCCCAGCGATGCGGCCGGCCAGGGCAGCACACTGTGGCCGTCCGGGCGGTGAAGGGCCACGCACTCCTCGCCGTCGGCACCGCCGTCGGCCACTACCACCAGCGTGCGGCTGTCGGCCAGCCACTGGCCATGGCGGTGGCGTACGCCGTCGGCCGGGCCATGCTGGCGCACTGCCCCCTCCCAGAGGCCGAAGCTGACCAGCTTGCCACGCACCTCGAGCGCCACCGAATGGCCCTGCGGGTGCAGGTGCGCGGCGCCGACGTGGGCCGCGGCGTCGACCGCGCGCGGCGCGGTCTGCGCGCGTGCGGCCGGCACGTCCAGCGGCAGGGCCCGCGTGGCACCGCTGGCCGGGTCGAAAAGCCACAACTCGGCGGCGCACTGGTAGACGATGCGGCGGCCATCGGTGGCCGCGTGGCGGGCGTAGTGCTCGGCGTGGTCGGTGTGGCGCTGCAGATCCTCGCCCTGCGGCGTGCAGCTGTAGAGGTTGCCCACGCCTTCGTGGTCGCCCAGGAACCACAGGCGCTGGCCAATCCACATCGGGCAGGTCACGTTGCCCGGCAGGGCCAGCGGCCTGAACTCGCCATCGCCGGTGGCATCGACCCACAGCCGTCCGGCGGTGCCGCCGCGGTAGCGCTTCCAGCGTGCCGGGTCGGCGGTGTTGCGGCCGATCACGCGTTCGCCACCTGGACCATGGGCCAGGTGGTTGACCTGACCCAGCTGCAACGGCACCGGCCCGCCGCCATCGACGTCGATGGCCCAGGCCTGGTGGTTGCGCACGAAGGCCTGGCCGGCGGTGCTGATGCACAGGATGCGGCCATCGGGCAACCAGCCGCGCACCTGGGTGTCGGCGCCGAACCAGGTCAGCCGGCGCGCCGGCCCGCCCGCGGCGGGCATCACGAAGACCTCGGCATGCCGTTCGTCGCGGCCGGTGTAGGCCAGCCACTGCCCGCAGGGTGACAGGCTGGGCCAGGCCGGCTCGCCCCGCCCGCTGCTGACGCGCCGCGCCGCGCCGCCGCCCATGGTGGCGGTCCACAGGTCGTCGTCGCAGACGAAGGCCAGCCGATCGCCGGCGATCGTGGGCATGCGCAGGTACGGGGACAACATCTGGGGCGACTCTCGGCGGGGCAATGCAACCCTGCGAGCTTACGCCCGGGGGCATCACGGCATGGGCACCGTGCGTCCCCCGTCGGGGGGCCACCTTGCGGTGGATGGTCATCGCGGGCGCGTGGGTGCACGATGCGCGCGTCAGGCTGTTGCGTCTGGCGCTCGTCCGAACCCAAGGAGAACCCCGTGCACTTCCAGGAACTCACCGAGGGCGCCTACCGGATCTACGTGGGCGCGCTGGAATCACCGATCGGCGACGGCTACACCGCCGCGCTCGTGGTGCAGCCGCGCCACGGCGGCCGCGAGATCTTCAGCGATGACCGCCTGTCCTGCGGGCACCGCTGGGCCACCGCGGACGACGCCATGTCCTACGCGCTGCGCAAGGGCCGGGCGCTGATCCGCGAACGGGTGGTGCAGGTGGCCTGAACCGGACGGCCGGCCCGGCGGCGTGGGGGGTGGCCGCCGACAAAGGGGCGAGCGCATGCTTGCGCGAGCGCGGCCTGCAAGGTTGAGCGGCATCGCCAGCCACCTGCCGAGTCCACGGCAGCGGCGGCCGCTCGCCGGCTCAGAGCTTGAAGTCGTAGTCGATGGTCAGCGGCGCGTGGTCGCTGAACTTGCGGTCCTTGTAGATCGCGGCGCTGCGGGCCGTGGCCGCCAGCTTCGGCGTGGCCAGGTGGTAGTCCAGCCGCCAGCCCACGTTGTTGGCATAGGCTTGGCCGCGGTTGCTCCACCACGTGTAGCAGGCCTCGGTGGTGTCGGGATGCAGGCGGCGGTAGACGTCCACCAGCCCCGCGTGCCCCGGCTCGGTACCCAGCAGCTTCGTCATCCAGGCCCGCTCCTCAGGCAGGAAGCCGGAGTTCTTCTGGTTGCTGCGCCAGTTCTTCAGGTCCTGCGCCTGGTGGGCGATGTTGATGTCGCCCACGAGGATGAACTCGCGTTCGGCCTTCAGCGCCAGCAGGTGCGGGTAGATCAGGTCCAGGAAGCGGTACTTGGCCGCCTGCCGGTCCTCGCCGCTGGAGCCGCTGGGGAAGTAGCAGCTGATCACGCTGAGCTTGCGGCGCGCCGTGTCGTAGCGCGTCTCCACGTAGCGGCCCTCGCCGTCGAACTCGCCGCCGTCGAACCCGATGATCACGTCGCTGGGCGCCTTGCGGCTGTACAGGCCCACGCCGGAGTAACCTTTCTTCTCGGCGTAGTGGAAGTGGCCATCGAGGTCGCCCACCTTGGTGAAGCGCTCACCCACCACGTCTGCCTGGGCCTTGATTTCCTGCACGCCCATACAATCGGCGCCCGTTTGCGCCGCCCATTCGACGAAGCCCTTGTCGGCCGCCGACCGGATGCCGTTGAGGTTGAGGGTGACCAGACGGAACAAGGGAACCTCCATGACAAGCACACAGAACCCCGCCCACGGGGTCGATCCCCTGGCCCAGGAATTCGTGCGTTTCGCGGTGGACGCGCAGGTGCTGCGCTTCGGCGAATTCAAGACCAAGGCCGGGCGGCTCTCGCCGTATTTCTTTAACGCCGGCCTGTTCGACGACGGCGCCAAGCTGGGCCGCCTCGCGGAATTCTATGCACGCCGCCTGCTGGCCTCGGGCATCGCCTTCGACATGCTGTTCGGCCCGGCCTACAAGGGCATCACGCTGGCCGCGGCGGTGGCCATCGAGCTGGCGCGGCTGGGCCGCAACGTGCCCTTCGCCTACAACCGCAAGGAAGCCAAGGACCACGGCGAGGGCGGCACGCTGGTCGGCGCCAAGGTCGCCGGGCGCGTGCTGATCATCGACGACGTGATCTCCGCCGGCACCTCGGTGCGCGAGTCGATCGCGATGATCACCGCCGCCGGGGGCACCCCCTGTGGCGTGGCCATCGCGCTCGACCGCCAGGAGATGGCCACCGAGAACGGCAGCGACGTGCCGTGGTCGGCCGTGCAGGATGTCCGCAATCGGCTGAAGCTGGAAGTGGCGGCGATTGCCACCCTTGATGACCTGCTTCAGTATCTGCAATCCGGGCAGGATCCGGCCTTGCAGGCGGCATTGGCGCCCGTGCAGGCCTACCGCAGCCGATACGGTGCGCAGGCCGCGTGAACCATCGCCCGCTGCCGGAGTCTGCCCAGCCTTGCCCATGAGCCCCCGCCGCCGTCCCGTTGCCGCCCCCGCCGCCCGCTGCCTCGTGCTGGCGGCCGCGGGCGCGCTGGCCCTGCCGGCGCTGGCGCAGCGCACGCCGCCGGCTTCGGCCGCCGGCCCCGGCATCTACACCTGCATCGACGACCAGGGGCGGCGCCTGACCTCCGACCGCCCGATTCCAGCCTGCACGCACAAGGAACAGCGCATCCTCAACCGAGACGGGTCGCTCAAGGGCGTGCTGCCGCCGACCCTGACCGCCGAGGAACGCGCCGCCAAGGAAGCGCGCGAACGTGCCGCCGCCGAGGCCCGTGCCGCGCAGGCCGACGCGGTGCGCCGCGACCGCAACCTGATGAACCGGTTCCCCGACCAGGCGGCGCACGACAAGGCGCGCCACGCGGCGCTGGACACGGTGCGGCTGGCCATCCGGGCGTCCGAACTGCGGCTGGAGGCGTTGAGCCTGGACCGCAAGCCGCTGCTCGACGAAGCCGAGTTCTATGTCGGCAAGCCATTGCCGGCCGCGCTGAAGGCGCAACTGGACGCCAACGATGCCGCCGTGGCGGCACAACGCTCGGCGATGCACACCCAGGAAGCCGAGGTCGAGCGCATCAACCGGCTCTACGACGCCGAACTGGCCCACCTCCAGAAGCTGTGGGCCGGCGCGCCGGCGGGGTCGATCGGTAGCGTGGCGGTCGCACCGGGCCGCGGCGGCCGCCCCCGGGAATAGTTCGCCCCGGCAGGCCTGGTCCGGCGATCAGCCCGCCAGCAGCTTGCGCAGGATCTCGCTGGCCTGGCCCGGGTTGGCCTTGCCCTGCGTGGCCTTCATCACCTGGCCCACCAGCGCGTTGAAGGCCTTGTCCTTGCCGGCGCGGAACTCCTCCACCGACTTCGGGTTCTTCGCCAGCACCTCGGCGGCGATGGCCTCCAGGGCGCCGGTGTCGTTCATCTGCTTGAGGCCCTTGGTGGCGATCACCGCATCGACGTCGTCGGCCTCGCCCGACCACAGTGACTCGAAGACCTGGCGTGCCGCGTTGTGCGAGACCGTGCCGTCCTGCACCCGTTGCAGCAGCGCCGCCAGCAGCGCCGGCGACACCGGGCAGGCCTCGATGCCGGCGTCGGTCGCGTTCAGGCGCTTGCTGATCTCGCCCATCAGCCAGTTGGCCACCATCTTCGCCGGCGCTCCCGCGTCACGCGCGGCCTCGTAGTAGCGCGCGAAGGCGAGGCTCTGCGTCATCATGGCCGCGTCGTAGGCCGGCAGGCCGTCGGCCTGCTGGAAGCGCGCCGCCATCGCGCCCGGCAGTTCCGGCATCTCCGCGCGCGCGCGCTCCACCCACTCGGGCGCAATCACCAGCGGCGGCAGGTCCGGGTCGGGGAAGTAGCGGTAGTCCTGCGCGTCTTCCTTGCTGCGCATGGCCCGCGTCTCGCCGGTGTCGGGGTCGAACAGCACGGTGGCCTGGTGGATCGGCAGGTCGTCCTCCAGGCTGTCGATCTGCCACTGGACCTCGAAATCGATCGCCTGCTGCAGGAAGCGGAAGCTGTTGAGGTTCTTGATCTCGCGCCGCGTGCCCAGCGGCGCGCCGGGGCGGCGCACCGAGACGTTGGCATCGCAGCGGAAGCTGCCTTCCTGCATGTTGCCGTCGCAGATGCCCAGCCACACCACGAGGCGATGCAGCGCCTTGGCGTATTCCACGGCCTCGGCGCTGCTGCGCAGGTCGGGCTCGGTCACGATCTCCAGCAGCGGCGTGCCAGCGCGGTTGAGGTCGATGCCGCTTTGCCCGTGGTAGTCCTCGTGCAGGCTCTTGCCGGCATCCTCTTCCAGATGCGCGCGCACCAGGCGCACGCTGCGCTCCTGGCCATCCAGCAGGTAGCCGACGCTGCCCCCCTGCACCACCGGGATCTCGTACTGGCTGATCTGGTAGCCCTTGGGCAGGTCGGGGTAGAAGTAGTTCTTGCGCGCGAAGATCGACAGCGGTGCGATCTTCGCGCCCACCGCCAGCCCGAAGCGGATGGCCCGCTCAACCGCACCGCGGTTGAGCACCGGCAGCGTGCCGGGCAGGGCCAAGTCCACCGCGCAGGCCTGGGTGTTGGGCTCGGCGCCGAAGGCCGTGCTGGCGCCGCTGAAGATCTTGCTGGCGGTGGACAGCTGGGCATGGGTCTCGAAGCCGATCACGACTTCGTAGCCGCGGACGAGGGGGGCAGTGCTCATGTGGGGCTGCGGCGGTGGAAGTCCGTCGCCTGCTGGAAGGCGTGCGCCGCGTGCAGCAGCGCGCCCTCCTGGAAGTAGTTGCCGATCAGCTGCAGGCCGACCGGGAGTCCGCCGGCGCCGAAGCCGGCCGGCACGCTCATGCCGGGCAGGCCGGCCAGGCTGGCGGGCAACGTGAAGATGTCGGCCAGGTAGGCCTTGACCGGGTCGTCGCCCTGGTCGCCCAGGGACCACGCCACGGTGGGCGCCACCGGGCCGGCGATCAGGTCGCACTGCGCGAAGCAGGCCTGGAAGTCGTCGGCGATCATGCGCCGCAGCTTCTGCGCCTGCAGATAGTAGGCGTCGTAGTAGCCGTGGCTGAGCACATAGGTGCCGATCATGATGCGTCGCTTGACCTCGGGACCGAAGCCTTCGGCGCGGGTCTTGCGGTACATGTCGACCAGATCGTCGTACTGCGCCGCGCGGTGGCCGAACCTCACGCCGTCGAAGCGGCTCAGGTTGGAACTGGCCTCGGCCGGGGCGATGATGTAGTAGACGGGGATCGACAGTTCCGTGCGCGGCAGGCTCACGTCGACCAGCGTGGCGCCGAGCTTCTCCAGCTCGGCCAGCGCCACGCGCACCGCACCCGCGACGTCCGCGGCCAGCGCCGCCGGGAAGAACTCCGTCGGCAGGCCGATGCGCAGGCCGGCCAGCGGCCGGGCCGCGGTGGCGCCTTCGCGTGGCGCGAGCATCTGGGCGTGGAAGTCCTGCGGCGGGCGCTCGGCGCTGGTGGCGTCGCGCGGGTCGAAGCCGCTCATCGCCGACAGCAGCAGGGCGCAGTCCTCGGCGCTGCGCGCCAGCGGCCCGGCCTGGTCCAGGCTGGAGGCGAAGGCGATCATGCCGTAGCGGCTGCAGACACCGTAGGTGGGCTTGATGCCGGTGACGCCGGTGAAGCTGGCGGGCTGGCGGATGGAGCCGCCGGTGTCGGTGCCGGTGGCGCCGGGCACCAGGCGCGCCGCAACCGCCGCGGCCGAGCCACCGGACGAGCCGCCGGGCACCCGCGTGCGGTCCCAGGGGTTCCTGGCCGGGCCATAGGCCGAGTTCTCGTTGGCCGAACCCATGGCGAACTCGTCGCAGTTGAGCTTGCCCAGCGTGACGGTGCCGGCGTCGGCCAGGCGCTGGACCACGGTGGCGTCGAACGGGCTGGCATAGCCGGCCAGCATCTTCGAGCCGGCGGTGGAGGGCAGGCCACGGGTGACGAAGATGTCCTTGTGCGCCACCGGCACGCCGGTCAGCGGCCCGGCCTGACCCTGTGCACGGCGCGCATCGGCCGCGCGCGCCTGGGCCAGCGCGGCATCGGCATCGACGGCGAGGAAGGCGCCGAGCTCGGTGTCGGCGGCAACTCTCGTCAGCAGATGTTGCGTCAGTTCCGTGCTGGAGACACGGCCACCGGCCATCGCCCGGGCCGCCTCGGCCACGCCCAGTTCGTGCAGGTCGGCGCTCATTCGATCACCTTCGGCACCAGGAACAGCCCGTCCTCGACGGCCGGGGCGCTCTGCTGGTTGACATCGCGCTCGTTGGCTTCCGTGACCGCGTCGTCGCGCAGGCGCAGCGCCACCTGCTGCACGGCCGACAGCGGTGTGTACAGGGGCTCCACGCCGCTGGTGTCGACGGCGCTCATCTGCTCGACGATGCGGAAGAAGCCGCCGAGCTGGGTCAGCATCGCCGCCTGTTCGGCGGGCGAGAGGTCCAGCCGCGCCAGGCTGGCGATGCGGCTCACGTCCTCGGGGGTCAGGGCCATGGTTCGGTGGGCGGTCTGGGGGGCTGTGCCGGAAGCGGAAAACCCGCGAAAACGCGCACGATGCGGGCGTTTGCGAGGGGCGATGCAGTATTATCCCCGGTTACCTGAAAGCCTCGGGCCAACCGCGTTTGTTCGCTAGCGTGGGCCCATGACCCGCACGCTTTCACTGCGCCCCCGCCACGACCCCGACATCGCGCCACTCCGGCCGCCCGCCAAGGCTCTCATGTTTGCCTCCATGCGCCGTTACTTCTCGACGGACCTCGCCATCGACCTCGGCACCGCCAACACCCTGATCTACGTCCGCGGCAAGGGCATCGTGCTCGACGAACCTTCGGTGGTCGCCATCCGCCACGAAGGCGGGCCCAACGGCAAGAAGACCATCCAGGCCGTCGGCGCCGAGGCCAAGGCCATGCTGGGCAAGGTGCCCGGCAACATCGAGGCCATCCGGCCGATGAAGGACGGCGTGATCGCCGACTTCACGGTCACCGAGCAGATGCTCAAGCAGTTCATCAAGATGGTCCACCCGCGGTCCGTCCTGAAGCCCAGCCCGCGCATCATCATCTGCGTGCCCTGCGGCAGCACCCAGGTCGAGCGCCGCGCCATCCGCGAGAGCGCCCTGGGTGCCGGCGCCAGCGACGTCTACCTGATCGAGGAACCCATGGCCGCGGCCATCGGCGCCGGCCTGCCGGTGTCCGAAGCCTCCGGCTCGATGGTGGTGGACATCGGCGGCGGCACCACGGAAGTCGGCGTCATCTCGCTCGGCGGCATGGTCTACAAGGGCAGCATCCGTGTCGGCGGCGACAAGTTCGACGAGTCCATCATCAACTACATCCGCCGCAACTACGGCATGCTGATCGGCGAGCCCACCGCCGAGGCGATCAAGAAGAACATCGGCAGCGCCTTCCCCGGCAGCGAAGTCAAGGAGATGGAGGTCAAGGGCCGCAACCTCTCCGAAGGCGTGCCGCGCAGCTTCACCGTCAGCTCCAACGAGATCCTGGAAGCCCTGACCGACCCGCTGAACCAGATGGTCAGCGCCGTGAAGAACGCGCTCGAGCAGACGCCGCCTGAACTTGGCGCCGACATCGCCGAGCGCGGCATGATGCTCACCGGTGGCGGCGCCCTGCTGCGCGACCTCGACCGCCTGCTGGCCGAGGAAACCGGTCTGCCGGTGCTGGTGGCCGAGGACCCACTGACCTGCGTCGTGCGCGGCTGCGGCATGGCGCTGGAACGCATGGAGCGCCTGGGCTCGATCTTCACCTCGGAATAAGGCGCCCGCGCCGTGCCCCTGGGCACCCTGGACCGCACGCCGCCGCCCTTCTTCCGCCAGGGCCCGTCGGCCGTCACCAAGCTGGCGGTCTGCGCCGCGCTGGCGCTGTTCCTGATGGTGGCCGACGCCCGCTTCACCGTCGTTGCGCCGCTGCGCACGGCCGTCGCCACAGCACTCCTGCCCTTGCAGCGTGCGCTGATGGTCCCGGTGGAGCTGATGCGTGGCGGCGGCGGCTACCTGCAGGGCCTGCAGCAGGCCCAGGCCGAGGCGGCCGAGGCCAGGCGGGCACAGGCCTTGCTGTCACAGCAGGCCGCGCGTGCCGACGAGCTGGCGCGCGAGAACCAGGCCCTGCGGGAACTGCTGGCACTGGCACCGGCGCGCGTGCCGCGGCAGCGCGCGGCGGAGGTCCTGTTCGAGTCGCCCGACCCGTACAGCCGCAAGCTGGTCATCGACCGTGGCCAGGCCCAGGGCCTGCGCCCCGGCTCGGCCGTGATCTCGCCGGACGGCGTGCTGGGCCAGGTGACGCGGCTGTACCCGCTGTCGGCCGAGGTCACGTTGCTGTCGGACCGCGACGCCGCGATCCCGGTGCTCAACCTGCGCACCGGCCAGCGCGCGGCCGCCTTCGGGGGTGTCCGTGGCGAAGGCGACGCGACGATGGAACTCCGCTTCGTCGCTGCCAACGTCGACATCGCCGAAGGCGACCGGCTGCAGACCAGTGGCCTGGACGGCATCTACCCGTCCGGGCTGGCCGTGGCCACGGTGCGCCGTGTCGAGCGGCGCGCCGAAGGCGGCTTCGCGCGCGTGCTTCTGGCGCCTGCCGCGCCCGGCGATGGCGTGCGCCACGTGCTGGTGATCGATCCGCTCGAGGGGGCCACCGCCGCCGCACCTGCCGCCTCGGCCGCGGCGTCGGCCGGCTCACCGCAGGAGACCGCCCGATGATCATGCGCCGCGGCGAGGCCCTGCTGCTGCCGGCCAGCCCCTGGTTCATCGGCCTGACGCTGCTGCTGGCGCTGGGCGCCAACGTGCTGCCCTTCGGCCGCGTGCCGGCCATGCCCGACCTGCTGGCGCTGGTGCTGGTGTTCTGGGCCGTGCACCAGCCGCGCCGCGTGGGCATCGTCGTGGCCTTTGTCTTCGGGGTGGTGATGGACGTGCACCAGGGCGCGCTGCTGGGCCAGCACGCACTGGCCTACACGCTCATGTCGTTCGGCGCGGTGGCCATGCACCGGCGGCTGCTGTGGTTCGAGCTGCCGGCGCAGATGCTGCAGGTGCTGCCGCTGTTCGTGCTGGCGCAGGTGACGATGCTGGGCGTCGGCCTCGCCGCCGGCGGCATGTTCCCGGGCTGGTCGATGTGGCTGGCACCGGTGTTCCAGGCCCTGCTGTGGCCCGTGGCCACGTTGCTGTTGCTGGCACCGCAGCGCCGCGCGCCCGATCCGGACCAGAATCGACCGCTGTGACCCGCCGATTCGCCACCGCCGCACCGGCGCTGAAGGACATCGACAGCGAGCTCGACCGCTTCCGTGGCCGGCTGCTGGCCGCCGCGGCGCTGGTGCTGCTGTGCTTTGCGCTGGTGGTGGCGCGCCTGGTGTGGCTGCAGGTGATCCGCCACGACGAGCTGGCCACACAGGCCGAGGCCAACCGCATCGCGGTGCTGCCGGTGGTGCCCAACCGCGGCCTGATCGTCGACCGCCACGGCGTGGTGCTGGCCAACAACTACTCGGCCTACACGCTGGAGATCACACCGTCGGAGGTGGGCGGCCGCGCGGAGCTGGAGGCACTGATCGACGAACTGGCGCAGGTGGTGCCCATCGATGCCGGCGACCGCCGCCGCTTCCGCCGCCTGCTGGAGGAAGGCAAGCGTTTCGACGCCGTGCCCATCCGCAACCGGCTCACCGACGCCGAGGTGGCGCGTTTCATGGCGCAGCGCTTCCGCTTCCCCGGCGTGGATGTCAACGCCCGTCTGTTCCGCCACTACCCGCTGGGCGAGACCGCCAGCCACCTGCTGGGCTACATCGGCCGCATCAACGCCGCGGAAAAGAAGCGCATCGACGAGTGGCCCGAGGAGGAACAGGCCAACTACCGCGGCACCGAGGTCATCGGCAAGCTGGGCCTGGAGCAGCGCTACGAACCCGCACTGCACGGGATCACCGGCTTCGAGGAGGTGGAGCAGACCGCCGGCGGCCGCGCCGTGCGGCGGCTCAGCAGCCACCCGCCCACGCCGGGCGACAAGCTGGTGCTGTCGGTGGACATCCGGCTGCAGGCGCTGGTGGAGCAGCTGTTCGGCAACCGGCGTGGCGCCTTCGTCGCCATCGACCCGCGCAACGGCGAGGTGCTGGCGCTGGTGAGCAAGCCCACCTTCGACCCCAACCTGTTCGTCGACGGCATCGATCACGACAGCTGGCGTGCACTCAACGAGAGCCTGGACAAGCCGCTGTTGAACCGGGCCCTCCGGGGCACCTACCCGCCCGGCTCCACCTACAAGCCCTTCATGGCCATGGCTGCGCTGAACACCGGCAAGCGGCGCGCCGACACGGTGATCCACGACGGCGGCACCTTCACGCTGGGCAACCACACCTTCCGCAGCCATGGCGACGTCGGACTGGGTGCGGTGGACATGAAGCGCTCCATCGTCAAGTCGAGCAACGTCTATTACTACGAACTGGCCAACGACATGGGCGTGGACCTGATCCACGACCAGCTCGCGCCCTTCGGCTTCGGCCAGCGCACCAACATCGACCTGGACGGCGAGCTTACCGGCGTGCTGCCGTCCACCGCCTGGAAACGCGCCGCCTACAAGCGGCCGGAGCAGCAGCGCTGGTATGCCGGCGAGACCATCTCGCTGGGCATCGGCCAGGGCTACAACCACTTCACGATGCTGCAGCTCGCCAGCGCCACGGCCACGCTGGCCAGCGGCGGCCAGCGCTTCCAGCCGCATCTGGTGCGTGCTGTCGAGGACGCGGTCAGTGGCCAGCGCCGTGAGCTGACTGGTGAGGCGCTGACGCCGCTGCCGCTGAATCCGCAGCACGTGCGGGTGATTCTCGACGCCCTGGAGGGGGTGGTGCTCGAAGGCACGGGCGCGCGCGTGTTCGCCGGTGCGCCGTACCGCAGCGGCGGCAAGACGGGCACCGCGCAGGCGGTGACGATCCGCCAGAACGAGAAGTACGACGCCCGCAAGCTGGCCGAGTACCAGCGCGACCACTCGCTCTACATGGCCGTGGCGCCCATCGACGCGCCCACCGTCGCGCTGGCCGTCATCGTCGAGAACGCCGGTTTCGGCGCGGCCGCCGCGGCGCCCATCGCCCGCCGGGCGCTGGACTACCTGCTGGCCGGTGTGGTGCCCAGCGAGGCCGACATCGCCGCGGTGCAGCGTGGCGAGGCGGGCGCGCCCATCGGCACGCCACGGCCAGCGGCCGAGTACGTGCTGCCGGGGCTGGCCGACACGCCGCCGGAGGCCGCGCCATGAGTGCCGTCTTCGAGCAGCCGTCACTGGCGCACCGCACCTGGCGCGTGTTCCAGGGCTTCGACGGCCCGCTGCTGTTCGCGATCGCCTGGCTCGGCGCGCTGGGCCTGGTGGTGATGTATTCCGCCGGCTTCGACCACGGCACGCGCTTCGTCGACCATGCGCGCAACTTCGCGCTGGCGCTGGGGGTGATGTTCGTCGTCGCCCAGGTGCCGCCGCAGCGGCTGATGCAGGTCGCCGTACCGCTGTACACCATCGGCGTGGCGCTGCTGATCGCCACCGCGCTGTTCGGCGTGACGAAGAAGGGCGCCACGCGCTGGCTCAACGTGGGTGTGGTGATCCAGCCGTCGGAGATGCTGAAGATCGCGATGCCGCTGATGCTGGCCTGGTGGTTCCAGAAGCGCGAGGGCCAGCTGCGTGCGGCTGATTTCGGTGTGGCGGCACTGATCCTGGGCCTGCCGGTGGCGCTGATCCTCAAGCAGCCGGACCTGGGAACTTCGCTGCTGGTGGCCGCGGCGGGGCTGTTCGTCATCTTCTTCGCCGGCCTGTCCTGGCGGCTGATCGTGCCGGTGCTGGCCGCCGGCGCCATCGGCATCGTGGCCATCGTGGCCTTCGGCGACACGATCTGCCAGGAGGGCGTCAAGTGGCCTGGCATGCGCGATTACCAGAAGACCCGCGTTTGCACGCTTCTGGACCCGACGCGCGACCCGCTGGGCAAGGGATTCCACATCCTGCAGGGGCAGATCGCCATCGGCTCCGGCGGGGTCACCGGCAAGGGCTTCATGCAGGGCACGCAGACACACCTGGAGTTCGTGCCCGAGCGCACCACCGACTTCGTCTTCGCCGCGCTGTCGGAGGAGTTCGGGCTGCTCGGCGTGGTGGTGCTGGTGGTGGGCTACCTGGCCCTGATCGGCCGCGGTCTGTGGATCGCCGGCATGGGGCCGACGCTGTTCGCGCGCCTGCTGGCCGGTGCCATCACGCTGAGCCTGTTCACCTACGCCTTCGTCAACATGGGCATGGTCAGCGGCATCCTGCCGGTGGTGGGCGTGCCGCTGCCCTTCATCAGCTACGGCGGCACGGCGATGGTGACGCTGGGCCTGGGGCTGGGCATCCTGATGTCGGTGGCGCGGGCGCGCCGGCTGATGCCGTCCTGAACGGGCCTGGAGGAGGGGCATGAGCGCCGAAACGGTGGGCATCGTCGGTGTCGGCAACATGGGCGGCGCGATGGCGCTGCGCCTGCGCGAACTCGGCCATGCCGTGGCGGTGCGCGACCTCCGGCCGGAGGCCGAGGCGGTGTGTGTCGCTGCCGGCGCATCGGCCCATCCGACCCCGGCGTCGCTGGCCCGGCACTGCGCGCTGGTGATCGTCTGCGTGGTCGATGCGGCGCAGACGCGCGAGGTGCTGTTCGGCGCCGAGGGTGTCGTGCAGGGCCTTGCCCCCGGCGGCACGGTGATGCTGTGCCCGACGATCGCCCCCGAGGACGTGGCCGAAGCCGCCTCTGCACTGGCAGCCCGGGGCCTGCACTGGCTGGACGCGCCGATGTCCGGCGGCCCGGCGCGTGCCCGCGACGGCACGATGAGCCTGATGGTGGCCACCGAGGACGCCACCTGGGCGCGCTGGCAGCCGCTGCTGGCGCAGTTGGCCGCACGCCTCTTCCGTGTCGGCACGCGGCCGGGCGACGGCGCGCGCACCAAGCTCGTCAACAACCTGCTGGCGGCCATCAACCTGGCCGGCGCGGCCGAGGCGCTGCGCCTGGCCGACGCCCTGGGGCTGGATGCGGCGCGCACGCTGGACGTCATCGAGCAGTCCAGCGGCCAGAGCTGGATCGGCAGCGACCGTGCGCGGCGCGTGCTCGCCGGCGATGCGGCGCCGCGGGCGCACATGACGCTGCTGGCCAAGGACTCGGCGCTGGCCATGGCGGCGGCGGCCACCACCGGCCTGACCCTGCCCGTGGCGGGCCGGGCCGCCGAGGCCTTTGCCCGCGCCTGCCGGGGCGGCCTGGCCGACGCGGACGACTCAGCGCTCTGGCGCGGCCGGGCTGTCGACTGACGGCGTCCTTCCGCCGGGCTCCCCGGCGCCGCCGGCGGCAGCGCCGACAACCGGCTGCAGCGGAAACCGGATCGTGAAGCGTGCACCGGGGCGCCCCGGCGCGGCCGGCCGTTCCTGCGCATCCTCCACCGTGATGGTGGCGCCGTGCTGGCGCACGACCTGGTGCACGATGGACAGGCCAAGGCCGCTGCCGTCGACGTCCGTGCCCAGCGCACGGTAGAACGGCTGGAACACGTGCTCACGCTCGGCCGCCGGGATGCCCGGACCGTTGTCCTCCACCTGCAGCACCAGCACCTGGCCGAAGGGGTCGGCCATCAGGCGCACCGTCACCGTGCCGCCGGTGGGTGTGTAGCGCAGCGCGTTGTCGACCAGGTTGCGCAGCATCTCGCGCAGCAGCACCGGGTGGCCGCGCAGCGTGGTGCCGCCGGGCGAGGGTGCCTTCTCGTAGCCGAGGTCAATGCGTCGGTCCAGCGCCTGCGGCACGAGGTCGCGCACCACGTCGGTGGCCACGTCCTCGAGGTTGACCGCCTGCCAGCCCAGGGCCTGCGTGCGCTCCTCCGCGCGGGCCATCGACAGCAGCTGGTTCACCATGTGCGCCGCGCGCTGGCTGGACAGCGCGATCTGGTGCAGCGTGTGCTTCATCGACTGCGGGTCGCCCTGGCCGCGGTCGATCTCGCGCTCGGCCAGCTCGGCCTGCATGCGCAGGCCGGCCAGCGGTGTCTTCAGCTGGTGCGCCGCGTCGGCCAGGAACTGCTTCTGCTTGCCGATGGAGTCGTCCAGGCGCACCAGCAGGTCGTTGACGGAGCGCACCAGCGGCACCACCTCGTCGGGCACGTCGCGTTCGGCGATCGGGCTCAGATCAGTGCTCTCGCGGCGGCGGATGCGTTGCTGCAGGTCCGACAGCGGTCGGATGCCGCGTGCCAGCGCGAACCACACCAGCACCACCGCCACCGGCAGGATGATGAACTGCGGCAGGATCACGCCCTTGACGATCTCGGTGGCCAGCTGCGAACGCTTGTCCAGCGTGGAGGCCACCTGCACCAGGGCCGCGTACTTCGGCTGCCCCTGTGGCCCGGGCAGCCACAGGTAGGCCACGCGCACGGGCTCGCTCTTGACCGCGTCGTCTCGGTAGCGCAGCGCGGTGTCCGGGGCGATGGTCTCGTCGGGCACCGGCAGGTCGAAGTCGCCGCTGAGGAACTCGCCGCGCACGCCCAGCACCTGGTAGTAGATGGTGTCGACGTCGTCGCTGCGCAGGATCGACGTGGCCGCGTCGGGCAGCTGGATGGACACGGTGGGCGGGCCGCTGCCGGTCACCGGCGCGGTGATGCGCACCTGGCGTGCCAGCGACTGCGCCAGTTCGGCCAGGTCGCGGTCGTAGGGGCCGTTGGCGATGCCCTGCGCCACGGCGTAGGTCAGCGCGATGCTCATCGGCCACAGCAGCAGCAGCGGCGCGAGCATCCAGTCGAGGATCTCGCCGAACAGCGAGCGCTGCTCGGGCGGGCGTGAACTCATCGGCACGGCGCGATGGTGCCCGAAACCGCGACGTTGCCGCTCAGGCCCGAGGCCGGGCCGTCGTCATGCCGCGATCTTTTCCAGGCAGTAGCCCAGACCGCGCACGGTGGCGATGCGCACCGGCCCGTGCTCGATCTTCTTGCGCAGGCGGTGGATGTAGACCTCGATGGCGTTGTTGCTGACTTCCTCGCCCCATTCGCACAGGCGCTCGACCAGCTGGTCCTTGCTGACCAGGCGGCCCGAGCGTTGCAGCAGCACCTCCAGCAGGCTGAGTTCCCGGGCCGAGAGCTCCAGCATCTGGTCGTTCAGGTAGGCCACGCGGCCGGTGGCGTCGAACGACAACGGACCGTGCTTGATGACGCTGCTGGCCGTGCCCAGGCCGCGGCGCGTCAGCGCCCGCACGCGTGCTTCGAGCTCCTGCAGTGCGAACGGCTTGGCCATGTAGTCGTCCGCACCCAGGTCCAGCCCCTTGACGCGCTGCTCCACGCTGTCGGCCGCCGTGAGGATGAGCACCGGCACCGACGAGCCCCGTGCGCGCAGCTTGCGCAGCACGTCGAAGCCGTGCAGCTTGGGCAGCCCCAGATCCAGGATCAGCAGGTCGAACTCGTGCGAGGCCAGGGCGGCGTCGGCTTCGCTGCCGCTGCTGACCTGATCGACCGCGTAGCCTGACGCGCGAAGCGAGCGCAGCAGGCCGTCGGCCAGGACCTGGTCGTCTTCGGCGATGAGGATGCGCATGCGGCTGTCTCCTGGTGTGCCGGGCGTGGGCGCCCGGTCTGTTCGCGTCCCGGATTCTAGGAAACCGGCACGGCCGTCGGAATTGACCGCGGTCAATTGCATGACCCCCCAGGATGCAAGGCTTGCAGAGCACTGTACAGGCATCCAGCTTCTGCCATAATCGGGCCCATCGAGGAGAACGCCCATGGACGCACCAGTGAAAGCCCTGAACACCGAAAAAGCCAAGGCCCTGCAGGCCGCGCTCGCGCAGATCGAAAAGCAGTTCGGCAAGGGCACCATCATGCGCCTGGGCGACGGCGAGGTCGTCGAGGACATCCAGGTCGTCTCCACCGGCTCGCTGGGCCTGGACATCGCGCTGGGCGTCGGCGGCCTGCCGCGCGGCCGCGTGATCGAGATCTACGGCCCGGAAAGCTCCGGCAAGACCACCCTGACGCTGCAGGTCATCGCCGAGATGCAGAAGCTCGCCGGCACCTGCGCCTTCATCGATGCAGAACACGCGCTGGATTCGCAGTACGCGCAGAAGCTAGGCGTCAACCTGCAGGAACTGCTGATCAGCCAGCCTGACACCGGCGAGCAGGCGCTGGAGATCGTCGACGCGCTTGTGCGCTCGGGCTCGGTGGACCTGATCGTGGTCGACTCGGTCGCGGCGCTCACGCCGAGGGCGGAGATCGAAGGCGAGATGGGGGACAGCCTGCCCGGCCTGCAGGCCCGGCTGATGAGCCAGGCGCTGCGCAAGCTCACGGCCACGATCAAGAAGTCCAACTGCATGGTCATCTTCATCAACCAGATCCGGATGAAGATCGGCGTCATGTTCGGCAGCCCCGAAACCACCACCGGCGGCAACGCGCTGAAGTTCTACGCCTCGGTGCGGCTGGACATCCGGCGCACCGGCAGCATCAAGAAGGGTGACGAGGTCGTTGGCAACGAGACCAAGGTGCGCGTGGTGAAGAACAAGGTGGCGCCTCCGTTCAAGGAAGCCGAGTTCGACATCCTCTACGGCGAGGGAATCAGCCGGGAAGGCGAAGTCATTGGGCTCGGTGTCGAGGCCAAGGTCGTCGACAAGTCGGGTGCCTGGTACGCCTACAACGGTGAAAAGATTGGGCAGGGTCGCGACAATGCCCGCGAATTCCTGAAAGCCAACCCCGATCTCGCCCGCGAGATCGAGAACAAGGTGCGCGAGGCGCTAGGCGTGCCGCTGCTGGCGCCGGTGCAGGCGGCCGCTGGCGACAGCGAGTGAGCCATCGGGCTGGGCGGTGAGCCCGCGCGGGCTGTCGCTAAAGGCGCGCGCGCTGCGCTTCCTGGCGATGCGCGAGCATTCCCGTGCCGAACTGGCGCGCAAGCTGGCCCGGCATGTCGAAGACACCCCGGAGGACCCAGCCGGGCCGCGCATCGAGCGCCTGCTGGACGAGCTCAGTGCGCATGGCCTGTTGGACGAACAGCGCGCGGCCGACGCCTTGGTGTCGGCGCAGGCGCACCGCTTCGGGGCGCTGCAGCTGCGCCAACGTCTGCGTGCGCGCGGCGTGGCGCACGAGGCTGCTGCGGCCGCACTGGCGGGCGTGGCCGCCGGCGAATTCGAGCGCGCGAAGGCCGTCTGGCAGCGCCGCTTCGGCGCACCGGCGGCCGACGCTGCCGAACGTGCCCGGCAGGCCCGCTTCCTGGCGGGCCGGGGCTTTTCCGCCGACGTCATCCATCGCGTCGTGCGCGGCCTCGACGACAGCTGACGCTGCGGCACGGCGGGCTGGGCGACAGCTGCGGGCTCGACGGGTCAGGCCAGGACCCCCGGTGGCGGGTGTCGAAGCCTGGAAACGGGTGCTGCCGCTGTAAGCTGTTGTTGCGTTGCAGCATGCTACATTCGCCGGCTGCCCCCCGAGGTTGGAGCCAAAGGGGTGCATTGCAGCTCCAGACGATGCCGCTTACGCCTGCCCAGGTTCCTTGCCTGCTCGACGCACCCTGTCGCGTCGAGACGCGGGCCTTTCCGCGCGCTCCAGCCGCCCGTCCGCACCGATTTCCCGGCAGGTTCCGGCCCGCTGCGGCCTGACCCACGCCCCACTGCCCTTCCCGAACGAACGAGGGACCTCCCATGAAAATCCATGAGTACCAGGCCAAGGAACTGCTGCGCGCCCACGGCGTGCCGGTGCCGCGGGGCTATCCGGCCTTCACCGTGCGCGAGGCGCACGAGGCCGCGCAGAAGCTCGGCGGCAGCATCTGGGTCGTCAAGGCACAGATCCATGCCGGTGGTCGGGGCAAGGGCGGTGGCGTCAAGCTGGCCAGGTCGCTGGACGAGGTGCAGCAGCTCTCCGAGCAGATCCTGGGCATGCAGCTGATCACGCACCAGACCGGCCCCGAGGGCCAGAAGGTGCGCCGGCTTCTGATAGAGGAAGGTGCCGACATCAAGAAGGAGTACTACGTCGCCGCGCTGACCGACCGTGCGACGCAGAAGGTGGCCATGATGGCCAGCTCCGAAGGCGGCATGGACATCGAGGAAGTGGCGCACGCCACGCCGGAGAAGATCCTCAAGGTCTTCATCGACCCCCTGACCGGCATGACCGACGCGCAGGCCAAGGAACTGGCCGCCGGCATCGGCGTCCCGGAGGCCTCGCAGGCCGAGGCGATGGACGTCTTCAAGAAGCTCTACGCCTGCTACATGGCCACCGACGCCAGCCTGGCCGAGATCAATCCGCTGATCCTGGAAGGCAACGGCCACATCAAGGCCCTGGACGCCAAGTTCAACTTCGACAGCAACGCGCTGTTCCGCCACCCGGAGATCGTGGCCTACCGCGACCTCGACGAGGAAGACCCGGCCGAGGTGGAGGCCAGCAAGTTCGACCTCAGCTACATCAGCCTGGACGGCAACATCGGCTGCCTGGTCAACGGCGCCGGCCTGGCGATGGCGACGATGGACACCATCAAGCTCTTCGGCGGCGAGCCGGCGAACTTCCTGGACGTCGGCGGCGGCGCCACCGCCGAGAAGGTCACCGAGGCCTTCAAGATCATGCTGAAGAACGAGAACGTCAAGGGCATCCTCGTCAACATCTTCGGCGGCATCATGAAGTGCGACACCATCGCCGAAGGCGTGATCGCGGCCTGCAAGGCGGTGAACCTCAGCGTGCCGCTGGTGGTGCGCATGAAGGGCACCAACGAGGACCTGGGCAAGAAGATGCTGGCCGACTCCGGCCTGCCCATCATCTCCGCCGACACCATGGCCGAAGCTGCCACGAAGATCGTGGCCGCGGTGAAGTAACGCCCAGCGAGGACACACCATGAGCATCCTGATCAACAAGGACACCCGCGTCATCACGCAGGGCATCACCGGCAAGACGGGCCAGTTCCACACCCGCATGTGCGTGGCCTATGCCAACGGCAAGAACTGCTTCGTCGCCGGCGTGAACCCGAAGAAGGCCGGCGAAGACTTCGAGGGCATTCCCATCTATGCCAGCGTCAAGGACGCCAAGGCGCAGACCGGCGCCACCGTCAGCGTGATCTACGTGCCGCCGGCGGGTGCAGCCGCGGCCATCTGGGAGGCGGTGGAGGCCGACCTGGACCTGGCCATCTGCATCACCGAAGGCATCCCCATCAAGGACATGCTGGAGGTGCGCAACAAGATGAAGGCCAAGGAGGCCGCCGGCGGCAAGCGCACGCTGCTGCTGGGCCCGAACTGCCCGGGCACGATCACGCCCGAGGAGATCAAGATCGGCATCATGCCGGGCCACATCCACAAGAAGGGGCGCGTCGGTGTTGTCAGCCGCTCCGGCACGTTGACCTACGAGGCCGTGGCGCAACTGACCGAACTGGGCATCGGCCAGAGCAGTGCCGTGGGCATTGGCGGTGACCCGATCAACGGCCTCAAGCACATCGACGTGATGCAGGCCTTCAACGACGACCCCGACACCGACGCCGTGATCATGATCGGCGAGATCGGCGGGCCCGACGAGGCCGAGGCCGCGCGCTGGTGCAAGGCCAACATGAAGAAGCCGGTCGTCGGCTTCATCGCCGGCGTCACCGCCCCCCCGGGCAAGCGCATGGGCCACGCCGGCGCGCTGATCTCCGGCGGCGCGGACACCGCCGACGCCAAGCTGGCGATCATGGAAGAGTGCGGCTTCACCGTCACCCGCAACCCCTCGGAGATGGGTCGCCTGCTCAAGGGCCTGCTCTGACACCAGCCCCGTGCAGCGGGTCCGGTTCGCCGGTGCCTGCGTAGTTCCCGAAACCACCCAAACGGCGCCGCGGCCTACACTGCGGCGCCGTTTCCCGTTCAACCGCTGCCGCAGGACACCCATGGAAGAGTTCTTGACCCCCGCCTTCTGGATCGCGGTGGGCCAGATCATCATGATCGACATCCTGCTCGGTGGCGACAACGCGGTCGTCATCGCCCTGGCTTGTCGCAAACTGCCGCCCAAGCTGCGCACGCAGGGCATCCTCTGGGGCACGGCCGGCGCCATTGCACTGCGCGTGGTTCTGATCTTCTTCGCGCTGACCCTGCTGGCGATCCCGTTCCTCAAACTCGTGGGTGCCATCCTGCTGGTGTGGATCGGCATCAAGCTGCTGTTGCCCGAACATGATGACGAGCACGGCAACATCCAGGCCAGCGACCGCCTGTGGGCCGCGGTCAAGACCGTCATCGTGGCCGACCTGGTGATGAGTGTCGACAACGTCATCGCCATCGCCGGCGCCGCCCAGGCTTCAGGCAACGCCGATCATCAGATGCCGCTGGTCATCTTCGGCCTGCTGGTCAGCATCCCCATCATCGTCTGGGGCAGCCAGCTGGTCATCAAGCTCATGGACCGCTTCCCGCTGATCATCACCGCTGGCGGCATGCTGCTGGGCTGGATCGCCGGCACCATGGCCATCAGCGACCCGGCCGTGGCCAACCCGGACGCCTGGACCTGGGTGCCCAAGCTGCCGCAGACCGACACCGTCAAGTACGCCGCAGGCGTGGCCGGCGCCCTGCTGGTCCTGGCCTGGGGCCGCTGGCTGGCGAGCCGCGCCGGCCAGTCACCGTCACCGGGGGCGGGCGCGGCGTGACCACCCGCGCTCCGCTGCAGGAAGGCCAGCGCTTCGCCGGCTGCATCGTCGCGCGTGAGCTCGGCCGCGGTGAACAAAGCATCGTGCACGCGGCCTACGACGAACGAGCGCAGGCCTGGCGCGCCCTGAAGCTGCTGCTGCCGTCGGACGATGGCGACGCGGCGCGGCGCGCGGCTGCGCGCAAGCGGCTGCTGCAGGAACTGACGGTTGCCGGCCAGTTGCAGCACCCGGGCATCGTGCGCGTCTACGACTGCGGCGAAACCCGTGACATGGCCTGGCTCACGATGGAGTTGCTGCCCGGGACCGACCTGACCCGGTACACCAGTTCCGTCCGACGCCTGCCCGTGCCGGTGGTGGCCGCCATCGGTGCACGGATCGCCGACGCCCTGGCCTGCGCCCATGCCAGTGGGGTGGTGCACCGCGACCTCAAGCCGGCCAACGTGATGATCGACTGGGCCAGCGACCGGGTGGTGCTCACCGACTTCGGCCTCGCCCGCGCCGACGATGCTGAACGCACCCGCACGGGGCTGGTGCTGGGCAGCCCTGGCTTCATGGCGCCTGAACTGCTGGCGGGGCAGGCGCCGACGGCCGCCAGCGACCTCTATGCCCTGGGCGTGCTGCTGTTCCAACTGTTGGCCGGGCGCCTGCCCTTCGAGGCGCCTGGCCTGGGCGCCCTGCTGCGCGAGGTGGCCACGGCGCCCGTCCCGCCACTGGCGCCGCTCGTGCCACCGCCCCAGGACGACACCCTGCCTGCCCTGGAGGCCATCGTCACCCGCCTGCTGGCCAAGCGCCCCGGCGACCGCCTGGGCGACGCCACCATGGTGGCGGCATCGCTGCGCGCCCTTCTGCCGGCCGCCACGTCGGCCGCCCCCGCAGGGGTTGGCGACCACACCGCTGCGGGACCAAAGTCACACGGCCTGCGCGACTGAGGGGGTGTGGCCGTCGCATGGGTCGGCGCGTGCGCCATTAGGATGCACAATCGCCACGCCAGACACTGCGTCACCCCAGCGCCACACCGTGCCCCTGACACTCGAGCTCCAGGCCGCCGTCGACGCGGGCCGCGCGCGCAGCAACAACGAGGACTCAGTCGCCACCGACCCCGAGACCTCGCTGGCCGTGCTGGCCGACGGCATGGGGGGCTACAACGCCGGCGAGGTGGCCAGCAACATGGCCACGTCCTTCATCTGCACCGAGCTCGGCCGCTGGCTGCGGGAAGCCAGCGCCCAGGCCGGCGACCAGGACGTCCGCCGGGCGATGGACATCTGCGTGGACAACGCCAACCGCGCCATCTTCAACGCGGCCAACTCCAACCCGCAGTACGCCGGCATGGGTACCACGCTGGTCGTGGCCCTGTTCCGCGACGGCCGCCTGCTGGTCGGTCATGTCGGCGACTCCCGGGCCTACCGGCTGCGGGCAGGCCGCCTGCAGCAGATCACCCGCGACCATTCGCTGCTGCAGGAGCAGATCGATGCCGGGCTGATCACGCCGGAGCAGGCTGCGTTCTCGGCCAACAAGAACCTGGTGACCCGGGCCGTCGGCGTCGAGGACACGGTGCTGCTGGAGACCCACCAGCACGACGTGCAGCCCGGTGATGTCTACCTGTTGTGCTCCGACGGCTTGTCGGACATGCTCGACGACAACACGATCGCGCAGATCCTGCAGTCCCACGAATCGTTGGAGACCTTGTGCGCGTCGTTGATCGAAGCCGCCAATGATGCGGGTGGAAAGGATAATATCTCGGTGATCCTGGTGCGCGTCGGTGGCGGCACCACGGCTGCGCCGCGCTCGTGGTGGCCGTTCCGGCGCTGACTGGCGCCGACGCCCGGGCAGACAAGAAGGAGGCCGCATCGCCGCTGGCGCTGCGTGCAACAACGGGGAAATCGATGGGCAAGCTGGTGGTTTCGCTCGACGGGGTCGTGATCAAGGAAGTGCAGATCACGAAGGACAAGACGACGCTCGGCCGTCGCCCCTACAACGACATCGTGATCGACAACCTCGCCGTCAGCGGCGAGCACGCCGTGCTGCAGATGGTGGGCGCCGACGTCTTCATCGAGGACCTCAACAGCACCAACGGCACCTACATCAACGGCAAGGCCATCAAGAAGCAGTTGCTGGCCCACAACGACACCGTCGAGATCGGCAAGTACAAGATCAAGTACCTCGTCGACGAGAGTGGCGAGTACGAGAAGACGATGATCATGCGGCCCGGTGCCGCGGCGGCCGCCGCCGCGGGGGCGGCGGCGCATGCCAACTCCGGGTTCGGGTCGCTGGCCGGGGGGCAGGTGCCATCCATGCAGCCGGCCACCATCAAGGTGCTCAACGGGGCGGCCGCCGGTCGCGAGGTGGCGCTGACCAAGGTCGTCACCACCGTGGGCAAGCCTGGCGTGCAGGTGGCCTCGATCACCCGGCGTCCCGGGGGTTATGCCTTCGCCCACGTCGAAGGCGCGTCGCGCCCCAGCGTCAATGGCGTGCCGTTGACCAGCGACTCGATCCCGCTGCGCAACGGCGACGTCATCGAGCTCGCCGGCACGCAGATGCAGTTCATCCACCCCTGACGGTCCGGCGCCACGGCCGCCGCGCCTGCGGCGCGTTGCCGCCGGCGACCTGTGTCCGGGGTCACGTGAAGCGCGTCACGCGTCCCGCTGCCAGCTGACGGCGGCGCCAGCGCCGGCCAACGAGAATCGCCCGAGGAGTCCCTCGGTCCATGCGCATCCGTGTCCTCGGCTGTTCGGGTTCGATTGCCGCCGGCAGCCGAACCACCTCGTTCCTGGTCGACCAGCATCTGCTGGTGGATGCCGGCACCGGCGTTGGCGACCTCACGCTCGACGAGATGGCGGCTATCGACCACATCGTGCTCAGCCACTCGCATCTCGATCACGTGCTGGCGATCGGACTGCTGGCCGACAGTGTCACCCGGCGCCGGCGCGGGCTACCCCCCGTGCGCGTGCACGCCCTCCCGGAAACGCTGGATGCCCTGCGGCAGCACGTGTTCAACGGCGTCATCTGGCCTGATTTCACGCGTCTGCCCACGGCCGAGCAACCGGTGCTGGCCTTCGAGCCCTTCGGCGTTGGCCAGATGCTGACGCTGGGCGGGCGACAGGTGGAAGTGCTGCCCGCCAGCCACACCGTGCCGGCCTGCGGCTTTGCCGTCTACGCTGACGACGGTGGCGCGTGGGTCTATACGGGCGACACCGGCCCATGCCCGGTGCTGCGCCAGCGGCTGACCGCGCTGGACCTGCGCGCCCTGGTCATCGAGACCGCCTTCGGCAACGACGAACAGACGCTTGCGCGCATCAGCGGCCACCTGTGCCCGGCCACGCTGGCCGATGAGCTGGCACCGCTGCCCGAGACGACGGAGGTGTGGATCACGCACATCAAGCCGGGCGAGGTGCGCGCGGTGATGGCCGAAGTGGCCCCGCTCGCCGGCGGGCGACGGCTGCGCGCATTGCAGACCGGCCAGGTCATCGCCGTCGGCAACGGGGGCTGAGCCAGGACGACGAACAGTCCCTGCGGACTGTTCATCGCCTGGCGAAGCGGCCGAGCTCTGCGAGGCCGTGGGAGCGTCTGGACGACGAACAGTCCCTGCGGACTGTTCGTCGCCTGGCGAAGCGGCCGAGCTCTCCGAGGCCGTGGGAGAGGCAGGACACGGATCAGTCCCTGCGCACTGTTCGTCGCCTGGCGAAGCGGCCCGGCGTGCTTGCCGAGGCGGGATCAATGCACCCAGTTCTCGACCTGGAGCGCAGGCACGCGCTCGAACTCGTGCAGGGTGTTGCTCACCAACGTCAGCCCCTCGCTTCGCGCGTGTGCGGCGATATGCAGGTCGTTCACGCCGATCGGCTGCCCGGCGCGTTCCAGGGTGGTCCGGATGGCGCCGTAGTGCGCCGCTGCCTTGGCGCCATACGCCAGCACCTCCAGTCGGCTGCAGAAGTCCTCGACCACGGTCAGGTTCACGTCGGGCCGGCTGCTCTTCTCGGCGCCGTGCAGCAATTCGGCCAGCGTGACGGTCGAGATCGCCATCCGGCCGGCATGGCGGTTGAACAGCACTCGGGCCTCGGGCGGACGCTGCTTGATCACATAGATCACGATGTTGGTGTCCAGCAGGTAGCGCAGCATGACGGTGCCGGGCTCACAACTCGGGGCGGGGTGCCTCGGTCTGCTCGGCACGTTCGGCCAGGAAGTCTTCCGTCGCCTGCGGCCCGCCGATGAAGAAGCTGTCCCAGCTGCTGTGTTCCGGCGCTATCACCCGCTCGGCGCCCCGCGCCCGCACCACCACGCGCTTGACGCCTTCAGGCAGCCGCATTTCAGCCGGCAGGCGCACGGCCTGTGTGCGGTTGGTGGTGAACACGGTGCCTGTGGCCATGCTGCGCTCCGGTTGACTGGGTGTATACCGCACGAGTATATACACTCGGACAACCCAAAAGGGACACTGCGTCGTGGGCGACATGTCTGCGCACGTGCCTCGGGCGCCTCAGAGGGTGACCGAAAGCGTCAACCTATGCCGAGTCCCGTCGCCCGGAAGTGACGCTTTGCGTCAGCCCGCGTGCAAACCTCACGCACCAATGGCCGTTTCGGCCTGGCACGGCCCCTGCATTCGAGGGGGTGTCCCTCCCCCCAACACCTCTCCCTTAGGAGTCATCCATGAAGCGCGTTCAACAAGGTTTCACCCTCATCGAACTGATGATCGTCGTGGCGATCATCGGCATCCTGGCCGCCGTGGCCCTGCCGGCGTACCAGGACTACACGATCCGTGCCCGTGTGACGGAAGGTCTGTCGCTGGCCAACGGCATGAAGCCGACGATCTCGGAGAACATCGCCGCGAGCCCGACCGATGACTCGACTTGGTGTGCCGGTGTCACCAACCTCGGCGCGACCGGTTCCGTGGCGTCGGTTGTGTGCGCTGCCGGTGTCGTGACCACGACCATGGGTGCCAATGCCGCCGATGTGGTCCTGACGCTGACCCCGGACAACAGCACCGGCACGGCCGTGACCTGGACTTGCACCGTGGGTGATGCCGCGGATTCCAAGTACGTGCCGTCGACCTGCCGCTCGACCTGATCGACGACTGACGCAAGAGAATGGGGCCTTCGGGCCCCATTTCCTTTTTGGCTTCCAACCACGTCACAAAGGACGCATGTACCGCTACGTGTCGCCTATGGCCCTGGGTGCCGCCGTTGCCTACGTGCTGACGGTACCCGTGGTGCTGGTCGGCATCGGAGGCTGGAGCGGCTACGACCTCGCCCGTTTGCTGCAATGGCCCGTGCTGCTGCTGGCCACCCTGGCGAGCGCCTTGTCGGCCACGCCTGCTCGTACTGGATCGGGGTTGCCCGGCGGCCTGTGGCTGGCCATCGCTGCCATCGGTGCACTTGCCGTTGCCCTGTCTCCGGTACCCTCCATGGCGCTACGCGAAGCCGCGTTGATCGGCGGGCTGCTGGCGCTGGCTGGTCTGGTGTCGCGGGCCGGCGACTGGCTCGAGGCGCTGCTGCGCGTGGTGCTGGTGGCGGCCGGCGGCTATGCCCTGCTGATCGCCGGCTTGGCGATCACCGTCACTCTGGCCGGCGACACCGTCAGCCGGCGCGACCTCTTCGTCGGCTACGACAACCATCGCTTCTACAGCCATGTGCTCACGGTCGCGATCCCGCTGGCGCTGGCGGCCCGGCTCACGCTGACCGGGCGCGCCTGGCGGCGGGGGGCGGATGCCACACTGGCGCTGCTGGGCCTGATGCTGTTTGCCACCGGCGGCCGTGGCAGCATGGTGGCGCTAGCGGGTGGAACGGCGCTGGTGCTGATCCGCCTCGGCCGCGCGGCGTTCTGGCCAGCCGTCCGGCCTCTGGTGCTGGGCCTGGCCGTCGGCCTGGCCGGCTTCGTGCTTCTGTTCGTCTGGGCGCCGGCCAACGACCCAGCGTCGTCGGCGGCGCTGGCCGACTACAGCGCCTCCAGGCTGGCCAGCGATCAGGCGCGCCTGCCCCTTTGGCGGCACGCTGTCGACATGGCGCTGGCCTCACCGTGGTTCGGTGCGGGCCCCATGCACTTCGCGCAAGGCCCGAACGCCATCGCCGCGCACCCGCACAGCCTGCCACTGCAGATCGCCGCCGAGTGGGGCCTGCCGATGCTGGTGCTGGTTGGCCTCGTCATCGCCCTGGTGCTGCGCCGGATATGGCAGCGGCTGGGCACGGCCGACGGCGCGTCGGGGCTGGGCATCGCGCTGAGCATCGGCGCCGTGGCCGTGCTGCTGGACGCACTGGTGTCGGGCAACTTCGTCGTGCCGATGAGCCAGGTCTGGATCGCCGTGCTGCTCGGGCTGTTCTGGGCGTGGCTCCACCCGGAGAACCGCGGATCGCAGGCGTCAGCCGAGATGGCCGGCCGGCGGTGGCTCTCGCCCGGCCGCCTGGCCGCCGTCGTGGCCCTGCTACTACAGTTGTGGCTCGGCACCCAGATGCTGCCCGAGGCGGCGCGGATCGGTGAACACATCAAGGACGCGCGGGCAGCCTTTCCCACGGAGCGGTACCAGCCCCGGTTCTGGTCGCACGGGCGGTTCTGACCCCACATGCGCAGGCGCCGGAACCCAGCCGTCCTGCCCCCCGCCTTGCCTCACCAAGTGCGTGCATCCCGCTTGTGCTTGCCCCGCGCACATCCCCCCTATGCGAAAAGGAGGTGACCCGTTCGCCAGTTGCGGCATCGATATAGAATCAGTTGAACGACGAGGAGATCGTTGCCGTGACCCAGCTGACTCTGTCCTCCAAGTTCCAAGTCGTCATCCCCAAGGCGATCCGCGAGGCGATGCAACTGACGCCCGGCATGCCCATGCAGGTGCTCCAGTTCGGTGATCGCATCGAGTTCATTCCCGTCCGTCCGGTCCAGGAGTCGCGTGGCCTGTGCAGGGGCATGGACACGCACTTCGAGCGCGATGACGATCGCTGACCTGGCACCGTGAACATCGTTGACACCTCGGGCTGGCTGGAGTACCTGGCTGACAGTCCTCGTGCGGGACAGTTTGCTGCCGCCATCGAAGACACCGAGCATCTGCTGGTGCCGGTCATCGTGATCTACGAGGTGTTCAAGAAGATCGCCCTGGCATTCGACGAGAGCCGGGCGATCCAGGTGATCGGTGTGTTGAAGCACGGACAGGTCGTCCCGCTGGACGAGGCGATGGCCATGGGCGCAGCCAAGCTGAGCCTGGAGCGCAAACTGCCGATGGCCGATGCGCTGATTTACACGACGGCCCTGCGCCACGGCGCCACCGTCTACACGCAGGATGCCCACTTCGAGGGCCTGCCGCAGGTGCGCTTCTTTCCCCGGTCCGAGGGTTGAACAGCAACGGCATGTCCGTCCAGCACCTGGCCGCCGCCCTGGCGGCCACGCTGCCCTCGCTGCTGGCCTACAACCCGCCGCCCTCGCCCACGCTGCTCAACCAGGCGCTGGCGCTGGCGGTCTGGGGCCTCTTTGCCGCGGTGGCGGCCGGCGCCTGGCGCTCGGCGCGGCCGGCCTGGCCGCTGGGGCTGGCGCTGGGGGGCGTGGCGCTGGGGGTGGTCGGGTCCTGGGGCCCAGGCGCCCTGCCGTCCAGCCTGGCGCTGTCGGCACTGGGCCTGTTGCTCGCCGCCGCGGTGATGGTGGCCGCCGGTGCGTCGGCGCGCAGCACGGCGTCGGCCCAGGCCCTGTTCGCGGCCTTCTGCTGGGGCTGGGTGGTGGCCGGGGGCGTCAACCTGGCCATCGCCGCCGTGCAGGTGTTCGCACCGGCGTGGCCCGACGGCACGTGGCTGGCACGTTCGGGCCTGCCCGGGCGTGCCGTGGGCAACCTGCGCCAGCCCAACCACCTGAGCAGCCTGCTGATGTGGTCGGCGCTGGCCGTCGTGGCGCTGCACCAGATGGGGCATTGGCGGCCACGGCCGGCGGCGGCGATGTTCGCCGCGCTGGTGGCCGGGGTGGTGCTCACGGCCTCGCGCACCGGTCTGGTCAGCGTGCTGCTGCTGGCCGGCTGGGGCCTGGTGGATCGCTCGCTGGCGCGCGACGTGCGCCGCCTGCTGGTGGCCGCACCGCTGCTCTATGGCTTGGCCTGGGGTGCGATGTGGGCCTGGGCCCATGCCGAAGGGGGAACCTTCGGCGGCGAGGCTCGGCTGCGCGAAACCGACATCTCCAGTTCGCGCTTCGGCATCTGGGCCAACGCGCTGACGCTGATCGCCCGCCAGCCGTGGACCGGGGTGGGCTTCGGTGAATTCAATCTCGCATGGTCGATGACGCCGTTCCCTGGGCGGCCGACGGCCTTCTTCGACCATGCGCACAACCTGCCGCTGCACCTGCTGGCCGAACTGGGCCTGCCGCTGGGCGGCGCCGTCTGCGTGCTGTTGGGGTGGTCCTTGTGGCGTGCGCTGCGGGCCGCGCCCGGCCAGCAGGCGCCGTGGCAGCGCTGCGCGGCGATGTTCGCGCTCATGATCGGTGTGCACAGCCTGCTCGAGTACCCGCTGTGGTACGCCTACTTCCTGCTGCCGCTGGCCTGGGTGTGGGGTTTTGCGCTTGGCCGGCCGGTGGGTGCGGCCGAACCGGCACCGACGGCCGTGACCGCCAGGCTGCGCCCAGGCCTGGCCGCCGTGGTCGTGCTGGCGGCGTTGGCGGTGGTGGCCGACTACCAGCGCGTGGTGCGCATCTTCGAGGCGCCCGCCGGTGCCGCGCCGCTGGCCCAGCGCATCGCGGACGGGCGCGCCAGCCTGCTTTTCGCCCACCATGGCGACTATGCGGCGGCCACCACCGGCCTGCCCCAGCCCGACGGCCTGGGCGCCTTCGATGATGCACGCCACTACTTGTTGGACACGCGGCTGATGCGGGCCTGGGCCGAAGCCCTGGCGCGCGAAGGCCGCCTGGACGAGGCGCGCTGGGTGGCCGCACGCCTGCACGAGTTCGGCCCGGCGCGGGCCGGCGACTTCTTCGCGCCGTGCGCCGACCCGGCGTCCGCGCCCGGTGCCTGGGTCTGCGGACCGCCGCCGGCGCTGAATTGGCGCGCGCTGCAGCGTGACTGAGTACCATGGCGACCATGCGCCTGCAGCCGCAAGAACGCGAGACGATCCGTGAACTGGGCCTGCGTCACTTCGGTGTCGTGCCCAGGCTGTTCGGGTCGCGCCTGGACGAGTCCCGCGGCGGCGGTGACATCGACCTGTTGATCGTCACCACGCTGCCGGCCGCCGAGGCGGCCCGCAAACGTCTGGACCTGCTGGCCGATCTGTGGATCGCGCTGGGCGAACGAAAGGTCGACATCCTGCTCGACGATGGCCGGGTTGATGCGCCGGTGTACCGGCGGGCGCGGGACGAGGCGGTGCCGGTGTGAGGCGCGGGCATCCATGACGCAGCCCTTGCGCGAGGCGCTGGCCCAGTGCCGCCGGCATGCCGTCGTGCTGGCCCAGGCGCGCGCCGATCTGCCGCCCCGGTTCGACACCGCGCACGTGCTGTCGCCGTCCGACGCCCTGGTGCGCGCTGGCGACCAGTTCGTGCTGCGGTTCATCAAGCTGCAGGACACCCTGGGAGAGCAGGTGCTGCGGCCCTTCACCGTGGAGGTGCTGGGTGAGCCGGTGTCCGACCTGCCGCTGATCGACGTGCTCAACCGGCTCGAGCGCTACGGCTTTCTGCGCCTGCACGACTGGGCCCGCTGGCGTGCGCTGCGCAACGCGCTGACACACGAGTACCCCGACCGGCCCGACCTGCGGGTGGCCGTGCTGAACGACGCGCTGGACGCCGCCGATGGGCTGGCCGCTCTGCTGGGGCGGTTGGAGGGCCGCTCGGCGGTGTCCGGTGCGGGCGGCGCCGAGGACTGACCTCGACGGCAGCCTCAGCCGCGGTCGGCCACCCAGTGCCCCGACTTGCCGCCCTGCTTCTCCAGCAGCTGCACGTCGGAGATCACCATGCCGCGGTCGGCGGCCTTGCACATGTCGTACACGGTCAGCAGGCCCACCTGAACGGCGCACAGGGCCTCCATCTCCACGCCGGTGCGGCCCAGCGTCTCGACCTGCGCCGTGCAGTGCACGGTGCTGCCGGCCTCGTCGAGGTCGAAGTCCACCGCCACACGCGTGATCGGCAGCGGGTGACACAGCGGCACCAGGTCGGCGGTGCGCTTGGCACCCTGGATGGCGGCGATGCGGGCGATGCCGATCACGTCGCCCTTCTTCGCCTGCCCACCGGCGATCAGCGCAAAGGTGGCCGGCTGCATGCGGATGCTGCCGGTGGCGCGTGCCACGCGGTGGGTCACATCCTTGGCCGCCACGTCCACCATGTGGGCCTGGCCGGCAGCGTCGAAATGGGTCAGCGGTGAGGTCATCGGCGGCGGAAACATGCGGGCAATGCAGCGCTGTCATGATAGCCACCGCATGACACGCCCCCTTACGGCCCCCTTCTGGCGTCGCGCCGCCTGCACCTTGCTGGCGGCCGCGCTCGCGCTGCCGGTGGCACCGCTGCACGCCCAGGCCGTGGGTAGCGGCTCTGGCTCGGTCCCGGGCGCGCTGCCGGCCCTGGGCGACAGCGCCTCCGAGGCGCTGGACGTGGCCGAGGAGGGCCGCATCGCGCGCGAGATCCTGCGCAGTGCGCGCGGCGACCCGGCCTTCCTGGACGACCCGGTGCTGCAGGGTTACCTCGAATCGATCTTCCTGCCGTTGGTGGATGCCGCCCGCCGCAGCGGCCAGATCGGCACCGACATCGACCGGCCCTACGTCTGGACCTCGTTCCTCGTGCGCGATCCCAGCGTCAACGCGTTCGCGATGCCTGGTGGCCTGATCGGCGTGCACCTGGGCCTGATCGCGATGACGGCGCACCCGGACGAACTGGCCTCGGTGCTGGCCCACGAACTTACGCACGTCACGCAGCGCCACATCGCACGCAGCATCAGCGGCACGCAGCGCACCAGCCTGCTGGCACTGGCGGCCATGATGGCCGGCCTGGTGATCGCGGCACGCGGCGGCAACGTGGACCTGGCGCAGGCGGCTGTCACCGGCGGTCAGGCCGCGATGCTGCAGGGGCAGCTGAACTACTCGCGCGACATGGAGCGTGAGGCCGACCGCATCGGCTTCGGTCTGCTGACGGCCACCGGTCACAGCCCGGCGGCCATGGCGTCGATGTTCGAGCTGCTCTCGTCGGCCAACCGGCTCAACGACAGCGGGAGCTACCCCTACCTGCGCAGCCACCCGCTGACCACCGAGCGCATCGCGGAGGCGCGCGCGCGTGTGCCCGACGGGGCACCTGCCGTGCCACCGGCGCCTCCGCTGCACGACCTCATGCGGGCGCGTGCGGCGGTGCTGATGGACCCGTCCACCGAAGCCCTGCAGCGCTGGCTGCAGGCACCCGGCGAAGGCCTGGACGGCCTCTACCGGCGTGCGCTGGCGGCGGCCCGGCTGCAGGACGCGGCCGCCGGCGACGCGCTGTGGCCGGCGCTGCAGCAGGCCTGGGTGCAGCCTGGCCTGCCGGCGGACGCGGCGCGTGCGCTGCGCCTGCTCGGCGCCGAGCTGCAGCTGGCGCTGGGCCGGCCGCAGGCGGCCGGCTTGCTGGCGGACGCGGCAGACCGCTCCCGTGCAGCGCTGCTGCTGCGCGCCGAGGTGGCGCGCAGCCAGCCGGACGCGGCGCAGCCCGGGTCGGCCCGCGCGGCCCTGGACGCCAGCGTGCAGGCGCTGCAGGCCTGGGTGATCGAGCACCCGGAGGATGCCGGCGCCTGGTGGGCGCTGGCGCAGGGCGCGCGCCTGCTGGGCCAGCCGGTGCGCGCCGGGCGTGCCGAGGCCGAGGCGCGCTGGTCCAGCGGTGACCTGGGCGGTGCGCTGGCCGCGCTGCAGGCGGCGCGCCGCCTGCCAGCCGGCAGCGAGGCCATCGAACTGCACGTGGTCGAAGCCCGCTGGCGGGTGCTGGAGGCCGAGCGCCGCCAGCGCATGGAAGCGGCACGGGCGCGGGGGCGCTGAGCGGCTCGGCAACGGCCCACCCGCCCGGTGTCACCGCCCGTGACAGGCGCGCTGTGCCGAGGAGTTACCATCCCGCCCGCCGCGACCCGACCGGTCGCGACCCGACACCCGTCCACGAATCCACTGGGAGACACCCATGGCCACCGCCAAGAAGACCGCAGGCGCCGCGCCTGCCCGCAAGCCCAACGCCGCCTTCATGAAGGCGATGACGCCCAGCGCCGCGCTGGCCGCCATCGTCGGTGCCGACCCGCTGCCGCGCACCGAGGTCACGAAGAAGGTCTGGGAATACATCAAGAAGCACGGCCTGCAGGACAAGGCGAAGAAGACGCTGATCAACGCCGACGCCAACCTGCACAAGGTGTTCGACAAGGCGCAGGTCACGATGTTCGAGATGACCAAGCTCATCAACAACCACCTGAAGTGATCGCGCCGGCGCGGCGCGTGCGGCTGCTTATCCGTTCAGCCCGCGTGCCGTGCCATCAATTGCTGCAGGAAGCGCCCCGTGTGG
The DNA here is from genome assembly GCF_004016515.1 of Rubrivivax albus. GTDB lineage: Bacteria > Pseudomonadota > Gammaproteobacteria > Burkholderiales > Burkholderiaceae_C > Rubrivivax > Rubrivivax albus. The sequence goes on along the minus strand of NZ_SACT01000002.1, from coordinate 699,144 downwards.
CTGGCCGCGCAGGCCGCCACCTGCGCTGGCGTGCCGGCCACCACGATCTGGCCGCCGCCGCTGCCGCCCTCGGGCCCCAGGTCCAGCAGCCAGTCGGCGCAGCGGATCATGTCCAGGTTGTGCTCGATCACGACCACGGTGTTGCCGGCGTCGCGCAGCTGCAGCAGCACGTCCAGCAGCAGCCGGATGTCCTGGAAGTGCAGGCCGGTGGTCGGCTCGTCCAGGATGTACAGCGTACGGCCGGTGTCGCGCTTGCCCAGTTCCTGCGCCAGCTTCACGCGCTGCGCCTCGCCGCCGGACAGCGTGGTGGCGCTCTGGCCCAGGCGCACATAGCCCAGGCCCACGTCCAGCAGCGCCTTGAGCCGGCGCGCGATGTTGGGCACGGCGCCGAAGAAGTCGTGCGCCTCCTCGATGGTCATGTCCAGCACCTGGGCGATGTTGCGCCCGCGGTAGAGGATCTCCAGCGTTTCGCGGTTGTAGCGCAGGCCCTTGCAGGTGTCGCAGGGCACGTAGACGTCGGGCAGGAAGTGCATCTCCACCTTGATGACACCGTCGCCCTGGCAGGCCTCGCAGCGCCCGCCGGCCACGTTGAAGCTGAAGCGCCCGGCGCCGTAGCCGCGCTCGCGGGCCGCCGGCACCTCGGCGAACAGCTCGCGGATCGGCGTGAACAGGCCGGTGTAGGTGGCCGGGTTGCTGCGCGGCGTGCGGCCGATGGGGCTCTGGTCGACGTTGATGACCTTGTCGAAGGCCTCCAGCCCGTCGATGTGGTCGTGCGGTGCCGGCTCGGCGTGGCTGCCGTAGAGCTTGCGCGCGGTGGCGGCGTACAGCGTGTCGTTGACCAGCGTGCTCTTGCCGGAGCCGGACACCCCGGTCACGCAGGTGAAGCGGCCCACCGGGAACTCGGCCGTCACCTGCTGCAGGTTGTGGCCGCGCGCGCCCACCACGCGCACCACCGGCGTGTCGGGCGTGGTCACCGGCCCCGGCGGGGCGCTGATGCGCAGCACGCCGGCCAGGTAGCGGCCGGTGAGCGATTCTGGGTCGGCTTCCACCGCCGCCGGCGTGCCCTGCGCGATCACGCGCCCGCCGTGCACGCCGGCGCCCGGCCCCATGTCCACCACGTGGTCGGCGGCACGGATCATGTCCTCGTCGTGCTCGACCACGAGCACCGAGTTGCCCAGGTCGCGCAGGTGCTGCAGCGTGGCGATCAGGCGCTCGTTGTCGCGCTGGTGCAGGCCGATGCTGGGCTCGTCGAGCACGTACATCACCCCCGACAGGCCGCTGCCGATCTGTGAGGCGAGCCGGATGCGCTGCGCCTCGCCGCCGCTGAGCGTGTCGGCGCCGCGGTCCAGGCTCAGGTAGGTCAGGCCCACGTCGACCAGGAAACGCAGGCGAGAGCGGATCTCGCGCACCACCTTGTCGGCGATCTCGGCCTTGGCGCCTTCGAGCGCCAGCGTGTCGAACCAGTCGCGGCAGCGTGCCAGCGTCCAGCGCTCCAGCTCGTACAGCGGCGGCCCGGGTTCGGTGCTGGCCGCCGGCTGCAGGAACACGTGGCGAGCTTCGCGCCGCAGCCGGCTGCCGGCGCAGGCGGGGCAGGGCTTGGCGGCCTGGTAGCGCGCCAGGTCCTCACGCACGGCGGCGGAATCGGTCTCGCGGTAGCGGCGCTCCCAGTTGGGGATGATGCCTTCGAAGGGGTGGCGCTTCGTCACGCTGCGGCCCTTGCCGCGTCCGGCGGATTCCGCCGTGTAGGTGAAGGCGATCTCCTCGTCGCCGGAGCCGTAGAGCACCACCTGGCGCACGGGTTCGGGCAGCGCCTCGAAAGGGGTCTCGATGTCGACGCCGTAATGCGCCGCCACGCTTTCCAGCAGCGCGTGGCTGTAGGCGTTGCGCCGGTCCCAGCCCTTGATGGCGCCGCCGGCCAGGCTCAGCTGCGGGAAGGCGACCACGCGTTCCGGGTCGAACACCGTCACCTGGCCCAGCCCGTCGCAGCTGGGGCAGGCGCCCACCGGCGAATTGAAGGAGAACAGCCGCGGTTCCAGTTCCGGGATCGAGTAGCTGCACTTCGGGCAGCCGAAGCGGCTGCTGAAGGCGTGCTCGCGTTCCGTGTCCATCTCCAGCGCGATGGCCTTGCCGTCGGCCACGCGCAGCGCGGCCTCCAGGCTCTCGGCCAGGCGCTGGCGCATGTCGGGGCGCAGCTTCAGGCGGTCGATGACGACATCGATGTCGTGCTTGTCGTTCTTCTTCAGCGGCGGCAGCGCGTCGGCCTCGACCACCCGGCCACCGACGCGGAAGCGCACGTAGCCCTGCGCCTGCATGTCCTGGAACAGTTCGGTGAACTCGCCCTTGCGGTCGCGCACCACCGGCGCCAGCACCATCAGGCGCGTGTCCTCGGGCAGGGCCAGCACAGCGTCGACCATCTGGCTGACGCTCTGCGCCTGCAGCGGCAGCGCGTGGTCGGGGCAGAACGGCGTGCCGGCGCGCGCGTAGAGCAGGCGCAGGTAGTCGTGGATCTCGGTGACGGTGCCGACGGTGGAGCGCGGGTTGTGGCTGGTGGCCTTCTGCTCGATGCTGATCGCCGGGCTCAGGCCCTCGATCACGTCGACGTCGGGCTTGTCCATCAGCTGCAGGAACTGGCGAGCGTAGGCGCTCAGGCTCTCCACGTAGCGCCGCTGGCCCTCGGCGTACAGCGTGTCGAAGGCGAGGCTGGACTTGCCCGAACCCGACAGCCCCGTGATCACCACCAGCGCGTGCTTGGGGATGTCGAGGTCGACGTTCTTCAGGTTGTGGGTGCGCGCCCCCCTGACCTTGAGCAGCGGCGACTCCGGCGGCACGGCGGGGGAAGAGGGCATCGGCACCTGAGGCGGCAAAACCGGTCATCATAGCCACCGTGATCCCGCTGCGCACCGACCCCACCGCGCCCTGGAACCCGCAGGCGCAGGTGTGCCTGGCCTGTGGCGTGCGGCGCTTTGCGCTGTTCGGGGTGCTTGACGACGCGGAGCTGGCCGCCATCCATCACCGCATCGCCGACATCGCGCTGGAACCGGGCCAGCGCCTCTACGACGCCAACGACCGTGGCACCGCCGCCTACACGATCCGTGAGGGCGTGCTGCGCCTGGAGCGCAGCAGCGAACGCGGCGACCGCCGCATCGTGCGCCTGGCCGGCCGCACGCAGCTGGTGGGCATGGAGGCCATGCTGGGCCAGACCTATGCCGCGGACGCCATCGCCTGCACGCCGGTGCGCGCCTGCCGGCTGCCGCGCGCGCTGGTGGACGAACTGGCCGAGCACCGCCCGGAGCTGCTGCGCGACCTGATGAAGCGCTGGCAGAGCGCGCTCGACGAAGCCGACGAGTGGCTGACCGAGCTCAGCGCCGGCAGCGCGCGCTGGCGTGTGCTGCGCCTGCTGCTCAAGCTCACCGAATACGGCGAGCCCGACGGTCGGCTGTGGCTGCCCACGCGCGGCGAGATGGGCGCGATGCTGGGGCTGACGGTGGAGACCACCAGCCGGCTGGTGGCCGCGCTCAAGCGCGAAGCCGTGCTGGAGCCGCTGGACGCGCGCCACGCCCGGGTGGACATGACCGCGCTGGCCGCGGCCTTGAAGGCGGAGTCGGACGCGGCGGGCTGATCAGTCGGGCGCGCTGGTGACGTGGCCGGCTTCGTCCCAGTCGGGCGGCGGTGCGTCATCCAGCCAATCCGGCGCGCCACTGGCGTCTTCTTCGGGCCCGGCGGAGGCGCCGCCCGCCTGCAGCACGCGCAGGATCTCGCGCCCGTAGGCCTCGAGCTTCTTCGCACCGACGCCGCTGATCGTGCCCAGCGCGTCCAACGCGGTCGGTCGCGCGCGCGCCATCTCGGCCAGCGTGGCATCGTGGAAGACCACGTAGGCCGGCAGGTTGTGGGCCTTGGCCACCTCGCCGCGCCAGGCTTTCAGCGCCGCGAAGCGCTGCAGCGCCGCGTCGTCCAGCGGCAGCGGGGGCGCCTTGCCGGCGCCGGCAGACCCTCTGCGACCGGCCTTGGCGGCCTTGGCACGACGCGCCTCCGACGGCTGACGCAGCCGCAGCGACACCTCGCCCTTGAGCACCGCGCGCGCCGATTCGTCGAGCACCAGCGTGTGCCACTCGCCCTCGGCGCGCACGTGGCCCAGCGCGATCAGCTGGCGCAGCACGCCGCGCCACTGTGCCTCGCTGATGTCGGCGCCGATGCCGAAGGTGCTGAGGTGGGCGTGGCCGTGCTGGCGCACCTTGTCGGTGGTCTTGCCCCGCAGCACGTCGATCAGGTGGCCCGAGCCGAAGGCCATGCCGCCATGCTGCTGGAAGCGGTAGATGCAGCTCAGCGCCTTGCGCGCCGCTTCCGTGGCGTCCCAGGTGGCCGGCGGCTGAAGGCAGTTGTCGCAGTTGCCGCACGGCGCCGACGCCTCGCCGAAGTAGGCCAGCAGCCGCACGCGCCGGCAGTCGTGCGCCTCGGCCAGGCCGAGCAGGGCGTCGAGCTTGTCGCGCTGCAGGCGCTTGTAGTCGTCGCCGGCTTCGCCCTCGTCGATCATGCGGCGCTGGTTGACCACGTCCTGCAGGCCGTAGGTCATCCAGGCGTCGGCCGGCAGGCCGTCACGGCCGGCACGGCCGGTCTCCTGGTAGTAGCCCTCGATGTTCTTCGGCAGGTCCAGGTGGGCCACGAAACGCACGTCGGGCTTGTCGATGCCCATGCCGAAGGCGATGGTGGCCACCATCACCAGGCCCTCCTCGCGCAGAAAGCGGTCCTGGTGGCGGCGGCGCGTGTCGGCGTCCAGCCCGGCGTGGTAGGGCAGGGCGGGCACGCCCTCGCCCACCAGCCAGGCGGCGGTTTCCTCCACCTTGCGCCGGCTCTGGCAGTAGACGATGCCCGCATCGTCTTCGTGCTCGTCGCGCAAAAAGCGCAGCAGCTGCGCCTTCGGGTCGGCCTTCTCGACGATGGTGTAGCGGATGTTGGGGCGGTCGAAGCTGCTGACGAACAGCCGCGCGTCGTCCAGCGCCAGGCGCTGCACGATGTCGGCCCGCGTGTGGGCATCGGCGGTGGCCGTCAGGGCCAGGCGCGGCACGTCGGCGTAGCGCTCGTGCAGCGCGCTCAGGCCCAGGTATTCAGCGCGGAAGTCGTGCCCCCACTGGCTCACGCAGTGCGCCTCGTCGATGGCGAACAGGCTGAGCTTGCCGCGCTCGTGCAGCGAATCCAGCATGGCCAGGAAGCGCGGCGTCAGCAGCCGTTCCGGCGCCGCGTACAGCATCACCAGGCGGCCGGCGAGCAGGTCGCGCTCGATGCGCCGGGCCTCGTCGCCGTCCAGCGTGCTGTTGAGGAAGGCCGCCGGCACGCCCAGTTCGTCCAGTGCACCCACCTGGTCGTGCATCAGCGCGATCAGCGGGCTCACCACCACCGTCACGCCGCGCCCGGCGCGGTGGCGGGCGATGGCCGGGATCTGGTAGCACAGGCTCTTGCCGCCGCCGGTGGGCATCAGCACCAGGGCGTCGCCGCCGTCGATGGCGTGCTCGACGATGGCCTGCTGCGCGCCGCGGAAGGCCGGGTAGCCGTAGACCTCGTGCAGGATCGCCAGCGGGTCGGTGACGGGGCGGCGGGTGGCGGTGGCGGGGTCGGCGGTCACGGGCACGATCGTACCCGGCACCCTCCGACGCCCCGGCCCGCCGACGGGGGCCCACCCCGGGGCGAACCCCTGCGGAGGATGGCCGATGCCGGGGCGGCGGCGATAATCCCGTCACTCCCCCACACCGCCAACACCACCCAGGAGCACGCCATGGCGTCGGTCAACAAGGTCATTCTCATCGGCAACCTCGGGCGCGACCCGGAGGTGCGCTACGCCCCCAGCGGTTCGGCCATCTGCAACGTCACCATCGCCACGTCGCGCCAGTGGAAGAACAAGGACAGCGGAGAGCGTCAGGAAGAGACCGAGTGGCACCGTGTGGTCTTCTACGACCGGCTGGCCGAGATCGCCGGCGAGTACCTGAAGAAGGGCAAGTCGGTCTACGTGGAGGGCCGGCTGAAGACCCGAAAGTGGACCGACAAGGACGGCGTGGAGAAGTACACCACCGAGATCATTGCCCAGGAGATGACGATGCTCGGCGGCCGCGAAGGCGGCGGTGGCGGCGGCTACGGTGGTGACGACGGCGGCATGGGCGAGGGCCGCGACAGCCGCCCGGCGCGCAGCGCGCCGGCCCCGCGTGCCCCGGCGCCCAAGCCGGCCGCGAAGTCGTCGACCGGCTTCGACGACATGGACGACGACATCCCGTTCTGACGCGCCCACATTGACACTGGCGCGTCACTGCGCCGTCATCACCGCGGCATGCGGCGCGGGTCGAATCCCCCGGATTCGGCCCGATGCCCATGCCGCGCGGTTTCTTCTGGCTCCTGAGTGCGCAGTTCGTCTCCGGCCTGGCCGACAACGCGCTGCTCATCGTCGCCATCGCACACCTCCCCGGCTGGGGCCTGCCGGCCTGGGTGGCGCCATTGCTCAAGCTCAGCTTCACGCTGGCCTACGTGGGCCTGGCGCCGCTGGTGGGGGCACTGGCCGACGCGGCGCCCAAGGCCCGCGTGATGATGGCCAGCAACGCGCTCAAGGCTGCGGGCCTCGTGGCCCTGATGGCCGGCCTGCACCCGCTGGCGGCCTTTGCCGTCATCGGCCTGGGCGCGGCGGTGTACGCCCCCGCCAAGTACGGGCTGGTGACGGAGCTCGCCCCCTCGGCACGCCTGGTGGCGGCCAATGGCTGGCTGGAGGTGACGATGGTGGGCGCCATCCTGCTGGGCACCGTGGCCGGTGGCGGCTTGTCGGTGCCGGGGTGGCTGCCGCTGGCGATGCCGGCGGTGCTGGCGCTGTACACGCTGGCGGCCATGCTGAACCTGGGGGTGCCCGCCAGCGGGCGGGCGGTGGTGCTGCTGCCAGCGCCGCTGCACGCAGCGCCCCGGCGGCTGTGGCGGCAGTTCGGCGTTGCCCAGCGCACGCTCTGGCGCGACCGCGAAGGCGCACTGTCGCTGGCCGCAACCACCCTGTTCTGGGGTGCCGGTGCGACGATGCAGTTCGCCGTGCTGCGCTGGGCCACCGAACGGCTGGGCCTGTCGCTGGACCGTGCTGCGCTGCTGCAGGCGGTGGTGGCCGTGGGCGTGGTGGTCGGCGCCGCTGCGGCCGGGCGCTGGGTGCCGCTGCACGCTGCCCGGCGCGTGCTGCCCTGTGGCGTGGCGCTGGGGCTGCTGGTGCCCGTGGTGGCCCTGGTCGACTCGGTGGCCCTGGCCGTGCCGCTGCTGGTGGCCGTGGGTGCCATGGGCGGCGCCCTCGTGGTGCCGATGAACGCGTTGCTGCAGCACCGCGGCGTGCAACTGCTGAGCCCGGGGCGGTCGATCGCGGTGCAGAACTTCAACGAGAACGCCAGCGTGCTGGTGATGCTGGCCGTCTACGCGGCGCTCGGCGCGCTGCAGGTGCCGCTGCTGCCGCTGATGGCCGGCTTCGGCCTGGTGGTGGCCGCAGCTTCGGCGGTACTGGTCAGCTGGTCCGCGGGCGCGGCAGGAAGCGGCCCGAGGCCTGCGGCCGCGGGCCGGCGGCCATGGCGCTGAGGTAGGTTCGCTCCACCTGCTGCACGATGCGCTCCCAGTCCAGCGCCGCCGCAGTGGCGCGGGCCTGGCGACCCAGCTGCTGCACGAAACCGCGCTGGCGGGCCAGCTGCACCGCCTGTTCGACGAAGGCGGCCCGCCGGCCGGCGGGGGCCAGCAGGCCATCGACGCCGGGGGTGATCAGCTGGCCGGCGGCGGCCAGGTCGTAGGCCAGCACGGCCAGGCCGCTGGCCATGGCCTCGGGCACCACGTTGCCGAAGGTCTCGGTCTCGCTGGGGAAGAGGAACAGGTCGGCGCTGGCGTAGTGGGCCGCCAGGTCCGGCCCGCGGCGTTGTCCGGCGAAGATGGCGTCGGGGCAGGCCTGTTGCAGCGCGCCGCGCGCCGGACCGTCGCCCACCAGCACCAGCTTGAGCGCCGGGTCCACCTGGCGCATGGCGGCCAGCGCCTCCAGCAGCAGGCCCAGGTTCTTCTCCGGTGCGAGCCGGCCCACGCAGGTGACCACGCGCTCGCCGTCGCCTACGCCCCAGGTGCGGCGCAGCGCTTCGCTGCGGTGCATTGGGCTGAACTGCTGCGTGTCGACGCCGCGCGCCACCACCTGCAGGTTGTCGAAGCCGGCGGCCGCCAGCTGGCGCCGAAGCGCCTCGGTGGGCACCATGGTGCACAGCGTTCGGTTGTGGAACTTGCGCAGGTAGCCGACGATGGGCTTCTTCAGCCACCCGATGCCGTAGTGCGCGCTGTAGGCATGGAAGTTGGTGCGGAAGTCCGACACCACGGGCAGCTTCAGCAGCTGCGCCGCCTGCAGCGCCGACCAGCCCAGCGGGCCTTCGGTGGCGATGTGCACGAGGTCGGGCCGCTGCAGCGTCCACAGCTCCACCAGGCGCCGCTTGCTGGGCACCCCCATCTTCAGGTGCGGGTATCGCGGGATCGGCAGGCCGCGCAGCAGCACTTCCTGCCAGCCCTCGTCGGCCCACGCGCCTTCGGCCACGCCGTTGTCCTGGCGCGTCTGCCGCGGGCGCACGAGTTGCAGCGCGTGGTTGCGGCCCCGCAGACCATCGACCAGCCGCGCCAGCGTCATGGCCACGCCGTTGACCTCCGGCGGCCAGGTCTCGGTGACCATGGCGATGCGCAGGCTGCGCTGCGCCGGCGCCAGTTGTTCGACCCAGATCTCGTCGGTGGCCAGCGTCTCCATGCACCGATGGTGTGGCGCTTGCACGTCAATTCGATGACAGCGGACGTGTCGCGCCGCTGTCACTGCCGTGTCACGCCGGATTCACCGCCGCTGGTCACGATCCGGACACATCGTGTGCCGCCACAGGAGCCCGTGTGACCGACCTGATCCGTGAATTCCGCCGCCAGCTGGCCATCCAGCGCTGGGACGACCACCGCTACTACCACCAGAGCCGCATCAACCAGACGCTGCACCTGATCAGCGCGCTGAGCTTCCTGGTGGCCTACGGCCTGCTGTTCATCGACCCGGCGGCCGCGGCCCTGGTGGGCTGGCTGGTGTCGATGACCACGCGCCAGGCCGGCCACTTCTTCTTCGAGCCGCTGGGCTTCGACCACGTCAACCAGGCCACGAACGAACACAAGGAAGCCATCAAGGTCGGCTACAACCTGCGCCGCAAGGTGGTGCTGCTGTCGGCCTGGGTGTTGCTGCCGGCGCTGCTGTGGGTCGACCGCAGCCTGCTCGGCCTGATCGAACCGAGCACGGGCTTCGCCGGCTGGGTGCACGACGTGGGCCTGCTGTGGCTGGCGCTGGGTGTGGGCGGCCTGCTGTTCCGCACGCTGCACCTGTTCGTGCTGAAGAGCCCGCTCGAGGGTCTGGTGTGGATGACCAAGATCCTCACCGACCCGTTCCACGACGTCTACCTCTATCACAAGGCACCTCTGGCCTTGCTGCGCGGCGAACGGCTCGACCCGATGACGCACGTGCGGCAGGTGATGGCGGCGCAGGCCGCGCCGAAGTCGGACGACGACGGCGAGGCTGCCGTCGAACTCCAGCGCTGATCGCGATCAGCGCCGCCGCCGCTGGTGCGGCGGCGGCCCCTTCCTCAGACGCCGAACCGCGCGTGCAGCAGCTCGCGCAGGATGCCGCGGCGGATGTCCTTGTCGGTCAGCGCGTCGTCGCGCCACCACCAGCCGTCGGCCGCCATCGCGCGGCCGGCCTCGACGAAGCGGCGCACCACGTCGTCGAAGGCCGTGTCGTCGAAGCCATGCGTGAAGATCAGACGCCCCGTCCCTACCCAGCTCAGCGCGATGCCGGCGGCACGCAGGTAGTACTGCAGCAGCCAGTGGTAGCGCGAGGGCTGGGTGAAGCTCACGGTCCACACGCTGGTCAGGTTGGCCACGCGCAGCGGCAGGCCGGCGGCCTGCAAGGCCTGGTTCATGCGCGCGGCGCGGCCGTTCCACACCGTGTCCAGGTCGCGGTAGGTGGCCTGGACCTCCGGGGTCTCCAAGCGGTCGAGGAAGGCGCTCATCGCGCCCATGACGTACGGGTGGGCGTTGAAGGTGCCGCGCGCGAAACACAGGTCGGCCGGCCGGTCCTCGCGGAAGCGCTTCATCAGGTCGGCACGGCCGCAGACCACGCCCACCGGCAGGCCCCCGCCCAGCGTCTTGCCATAGGTGACGAGGTCGGCCTTGACGCCGAAGTAGTCCTGCGCTCCGCCCGGTGCCAGCCGGAAACCCATGAAGACCTCGTCCATGATCAGCACGATGCCGCGCCGCGTGCAGACCTCGCGCAGCTGCTGCAGCCAGGCGGTGTAGGCGGCCTTGTCGAAACCGGCGCGCCGGCTGCCGTCGACCAGCGACGAGTCCCCTGGGGCCGCCTTGTTGGGGTGCAGCGCCTGCAGCGGGTTGACGAGCACGCAGGCGATGTCGCGCCGCTTGCGCAGCACGCGCAGCGTGGCCTCGCTCATCTCCTGCAGCGTGTAGACCCTGCCCGGCGGCATCGGGTTGCCGGGGCCGGGCTGCACGTCGTCCCACCAGCCGTGGTAGGCGCCGCTGAAGCGCACCAGATAGCGCTTCTTCGTGTGGTAACGGGCCAGGCGCACCGCCTGCATCACCGCCTCGGTGCCCGACATGTGGAACGACACCGCGTCCTGGCCGGAGAGGGCCCGCAGGCGCGCGACGTTGTGCGCCACCACCGGGTGCAGGCTGCCCAGCAGCGGGCCGAGTTCGGCCACCTGGGCGCTGCCCTCGGCGATGCAGGCCTTGTAGAAGTCGAGCCCGAACAGGTTGACGCCGTAGGACCCGGTCAGGTCCACGAAGCGGTTGCCGTCCAGGTCGGTGAGCATGTGGCCCTCGCTGCGGGCCATGAAGCTGCCGATCTTCAGGTGCTGGCGCAGCACTGGTGCGAACTGGAAAGGCACACGGTACGCGCCGGTGAGCTGCAGGTCCGGCAGGTGGGTGGCGGCCTCGGCGGACAGCGCCAGCGTCTGCGGATAGCGCTCGCGATAGAACGCCGCCAGCCGCGCCAGCCCGGCACGGCGCTGCGCAATCACCTCGTCGGGCGCACCGTCGCAGGCGAAGAACCGCGCCTCGTCGTAGGCGTAGCCCGGCAGCCAGCGCGCCACCCGCTGCGCCATGCGCGCGTGGCCGGTCAGCGACCGGTGCTTGGCCAGCGACAGCTCGAGCCGGCGCTGGGCCTTGGGCAGCACGGCGGCTGCAGCCACTGCCGCGGCGCCGAGCGCGAGGGTTCCATCCATGTACGTCCTTCGAAGGTGTCGAAGGTGACCACTTGACTGCAAAGCGTTGACAGGCGAATGAAAAACCCCGAGACCACGGCCCCGGCGTCTCGCTGGCGCGACCGCCTGCTGATGCAGGAGGACCTGAACTTCCTGCTCACCAATCGCGTGCCCCGCCTCCTGCTGACACGGCTGATGGGCCGCTTCAGCCGCATCCGCAGCCGCTGGCTGACACGGCTCTCGGTGGCCGTGTGGCGGCAGTTCACGCCGCTGGACCTGAGCGAGGCGGCACCAGCCGACTTCGACAGCCTGCACGCTGTGTTCACGCGCGCGCTGAAGCCCGGCACGCGGCCGGTGGACCCCCGGCCCGACGTGCTGGTGAGCCCCTGCGACGCCATCGTCGGCGCCTGCGGCGCGGTGCGCGACGGGCAGGTCTTCCAGGCCAAGGGCATGCCGTACGCGATGGCCGACCTGTTCGGCGGCGACCCGCTGGCGGCCGACTTCGTCGGCGGCAGCTACGTCACGCTGCGCCTGACCTCGGCCATGTACCACCGCTTCCATGCGCCGTGCGACGCGCGGCTGGGCGACGTGATCTATCTCAGCGGCGACACCTGGAACGTGAACCCCATCGCGCTCGCGCGCGTGGAACGGCTGTTCTGCCGCAACGAACGCGCGGTGCTGCCGCTGACGTTGCCGTCCGGCGCGCGCATCGCCTTGGTGCCGGTGGCGGCCATCCTGGTGGCCAGCCTCCGCCTGCACGCGCTGGACGTGCGCCTGCACCTGCGCTACCGCGGCCCGAACCGTTTGCCCTGCGACGTGCCGGTGACCCGGGGCCAGGAACTGGGCTGGTTCGAGCACGGCTCGACCATCATCGTGTTCGCGCCGCCGGGGTTTCGGCTCGCGCCTGGCATCGCCACCGGCACCCACATTTGCATGGGGCAGGCCCTGTTGCTGGAGCCCCTGGTGTCGGCCGGACGCGACGGCGACACGCCGCTGTCATCGGCCGCCACGACCATGGATGCCCATGCGCCGTGACGACATGGACCCCGGTGACACCGGCGACGCCACCGAGCCGCCGGGGCCCAAGCTGCGCGTGCGCACGGCCTGGATCTCCGACATCCACCTGGGCACACCTGGCTGCCAGGCCGTGCAGTTGCTGGATTTCCTGCGCGCGCTGGAGTGCGAGACGCTGTACCTGGTGGGCGACATCATCGACGGCTGGCAGCTGCGCCGCAGCTGGTACTGGCCGCAGGCGCACAACGACGTGGTGCAGAAGCTGCTGCGCAAGGCGCGCAAGGGCACGCGCGTGGTCTTCGTGCCGGGCAACCACGACGAGTTCGCGCGCAAGTACGTGGAGCACAACTTCGGCGGCGTGGACGTGGTCGACGAGGCCATCCACACCACCGCCGACGGCCGGGCCCTGTGGATCACCCATGGCGACCTGTTCGACGGCGTCATCCAGTACGCCAAGTGGCTGGCCTACCTGGGCGACACGGCCTACGAGTTCCTGCTCAAGCTCAACCGGCACCTGAACTCGCTGCGCGCGCGGATGGGCCTGCCGTACTGGAGCCTGTCGAAGTACCTCAAGCTCAAGGTCAAGCGCGCCGTCAGCTACATCGGCGACTTCGAGGTCGCCGTGGCGCGCGAGGCGCGCCGGCGCGGCCTGCAGGGCGTGGTCTGTGGCCACATCCACCATGCCGAGATGCGCGACATCGACGGTGTGCTCTACGCCAACGACGGCGATTGGGTGGAGAGCCTGACCGCGCTGGTGGAACACGCCGATGGTCGGCTGGAGGTCGTAGACTGGGTCGCCTGGTCCGGCGCGCAGGCCGAAGCGGAGTTCCCGGTCGGCGCCGGTGTACTGACTTGATACCCTGGTGGGTATGTGATAGGATACCTGCCAAGGTATCCGAACACATCCCGCCATGTCATCCCGAACCCCTCTTCTCGCCACCGCGGTTGCCGCGCTGATCGCCGGCGTGTTGCCCGTGGGCGCCGCGTGGGCCCAGGCTGCTCCCGGCGCCGTGCCCACGGCCGTGCTGGCGGCCGCACCCGATCGCGCCGGTTTCGTGCTGACCGGTGAGCTGCAGGCCCTGCGCCAGAGCACCGTGGCGGCGCAGACCGCCGGAAACGTGCTGGAACTGGCCGTCAAGGCCGGCGACCGGGTGCGTGCCGGCCAGGTGCTGGCACGCATCGATGAGCGCAGCGCGGCCGCCGGGCTGGCCGCGGCCGACGCCGGCGTGGCGCAGGCCGAGGCCATGCTGGCCAACGCCCGTGCCCAGGCCGAACGCACGCGCGAGCTCAAGCGCCAGGGCTTCGTCAGCCAGGCGGCGCTGGACGCCGCCGAGACCCAATTGCGCGCCGCCCAGGCGGGCCAGGACCAGGCCCGGGCCGGCCGTTCCCAGGCCGCGCTGGCGCGCAGCTTCGCCGCGGTGACGGCCCCGTTCGATGCCGTGGTGCTGGCCACCCATGTGGAGGCCGGCGACCTGGCTGCACCCGGGCGTGCGCTGGTGACCCTGTATGCGCCCGGCCGGCTGCGCGCCGTGGCCCAGGTGCCGTCCACGCGCTCGTCGCTGGCGCGCGCCGCCAGCACGGTGGAGGTGCAGCTGCCGGACGGCCGCTGGGTGGCGCCGGTGTCGCGCACCGAACTGCCGTCGGCCGACCCGGTGGCGCAGACGGTGGAATGGCGGCTGGATCTCGCCCCGGAAGCCGCAGCCGCGTTCGCGCCGGGCCAGTCGGTCCAGGTGCGCTTTGCCGGCGCTGCCGCGGCGGCTGCCGGCGCCGTGGTGCGCCCGGTGCTGCCGGCCGCGGCCGTGCTGCAGCGCGGCGAGCTCAGTGCCGTCTACGTGGTGCAGGACGGCCGCTTCGTGCTGCGCCCGGTGCGTCTGGGCGCGGTGCAGGGCGACGCCGGGATCGAGGTGCTGGCCGGGCTGAAGGCCGGCGAGCGCTACGCCACCGACGCGGTGAAGGCCGGCCTGGCCGGCGCGCAACCCGCGAACTGACGCCACGTGGCCATGACCGACCAACCCACCCTCGGCGTCTCCGGCCGCCTGGCCGCGGCCTTCCAGGCCAGTGCCATCACGCCGCTGCTGGCCCTGGTGGCCCTGCTGCTGGGCCTGTTCGCCGTGCTCGTCACGCCGCGCGAGGAAGAGCCGCAGATCAACGTGACGATGGCCAATGTGCTGATCCCCTTCCCGGGGGCCGACAGCACCGAGGTGCAGAACCTCGTGGCGCGGCCAGCCGAGCAGGTGCTCGGCCAGATCGCCGGCATCGAGCACACCTACTCCGTGGCCCGCCCGGGCATGGCGCTGCTGACGGTGCAGTTCCAGGTCGGCGTGCCGCGCACCGAGGCGCTGGTGCGCCTGTACGACGTGCTCAACGCCAACCAGGACTGGCTGCCCGCCGGCCTGGGCACCCTGACCCCCATCGTCAAGCCCAAGGGCATCGACGACGTGCCGGTGCTGGCGGTGACGCTGTGGTCCAGGGACGCCGCCAGCGCGCTGGAACTCGAGCGCGTGGCCGCGTCGATGGAGACCGAGCTCAAGCGCGTGCCGGGCTCGCGCGAGGTCAAGACCATCGGCGGCCCGGGCCAGGTGATCGCGGTGGCGCTGGACCCGGCCCGCCTGCGCGCCCGCGGCGTGGACCTGATGCAGCTGCAGCAGGCGCTGCAGGCCGCCAACCTGGCCATGCCGGCTGGCAGCGTGGCGAACCCCGCCGGGTCCGGCCTGCTGGCGGTGGAGACGGGCGAGTTCCTGAAGAGCGCCGACGACGTGGCCGAGCTCGTGGTCGGCGTGCACGCCGGCAAGCCGGTCTACCTGCGCGAGGTGGCCACGGTCACGCCGGGCGCAGGCCAGCCGAAGCACCACGTCTGGTACACGCCAGGGGGTGATGCCGGCGGCGGCGCGTACCCGGCCGTCACCGTCAGCGTGACCAAGAAGCCGGGAGAGAACGCGGTGGACGTGGCCCGGGCTGCCCGTGCGCGCGTGGACGAACTGCGCAACACCGTGATCCCGCCGGGGCTGGAAGCCACCGTGACGCGCGACTACGGCGAGACGGCGGCCGAGAAGGCCAACAAGCTGATCCAGAAGCTGGCCTTCGCCACCGGCTCGGTGATCCTGCTCGTGGGCCTGGCGCTGGGCCGGCGCGAGGCGGTGATCGTCGGCGGCGCGGTGATCCTGACGCTGACGGCCACGCTGTTCGCCAGCTGGGCCTGGGGCTTCACGCTTAACCGCGTGAGCCTGTTCGCACTCATCTTCAGCATCGGCATCCTGGTCGACGACGCCATCGTGGTGGTGGAGAACATCCACCGCCACCAGCAGCTCACGCCCGGCCGGCCGCTGCGCGAGATCATCCCGGTGGCGGTGGACGAGGTCGGCGGGCCGACCATCCTGGCCACGCTGACCGTGATCGCGGCCCTGCTGCCGATGGCCTTCGTCAGCGGGCTGATGGGCCCGTACATGAGCCCGATCCCGATCAACAGCAGCCTGGGCATGGCGCTGTCGCTGGCCATCGCCTTCACGGTGACGCCGTGGCTGGCGCTGAAGCTGATGAAGTCCGGTGGCCACGGCCACGCCGGCCACGACGACGCCGCCGCGCACGAGGCGCCGCAGAAGGGCATCGCCGGCGCGCTGGCCCGTCTGTTCTCGGCCCTGCTGCGTCCGTTCCTGGAGAGCGCCCGCAAGCGCTGGCTGCTGCTGGCGGGCATCCTGGCCGCCCTGATGCTGTCGGTGGGCCTGGCCGTGGTGCAGTGGGTGGTGCTGAAGATGCTGCCCTTCGACAACAAGAGCGAGTTCGCGCTCGTGGTCGACATGCCGGCCGGCAGCGCGCTGGAAGACACCGCCGCGGCGCTGCAGGCCATGGGCGCCTATCTGGTCAAGCAGCCCGAGGTGCGCGACCTGCAGGGCTACGCCGGCACCGCCAGCCCGATCACGTTCAACGGCCTGGTGCGCCAGTACTACCTGCGCGCCGACGCCGAAATGGGCGAGCTGCAGGTCAACCTGGTGGACAAGGCGCACCGCGACGACCAGAGCCACGTGATCGCACAGCGCCTGCAGCCCGAGCTGCAGCGCATCGCCGCGCAGCACGGCGCGCGCCTGAAGGTGGTGGAGGTGCCGCCCGGCCCGCCGGTGATGAGCCCCATCGTGGCCGAGGTCTACGGCCCGGACGAAGCCGGCCGCCAGCAGCTGGCCGAACGCCTGGCCGCAGAGTGGGCGAAGCACCCGGACATCGCCGGCATCGACACCACGCTGCGCGACGACGCGCCGCAGGCTTTCCTGCGCATCCACCGCGCGCGCGCCGAGGCGCTGGGCATCCCGGCGGCGGTGGTGGCGCAGACAGTGGCCGGCGCACTGTCGGGCCTGGACGCCACCTGGCTGCACGACGGCCGCAGCAAGTACCCGGTGCCTGTGCGCCTGCAGCTGCCGCGCAGCGCCCAGGTGGGGCTGGACGCGCTGCTGGCGCTGCCGCTGCGCGCGGCCAACGGGCAGCTGGTGCCGCTGTCTGAACTGGTGCGCGTGGAGCAGGGGGTCATCGACAAGCCGCTCTACACCAAGGACCTGCAGGGCGTGAGCTACGTGTTCGCCGACGTCAAGGCCGGCGGCGCCACGCCCGACTCACCGCTTTACGGCCTGTTCGGCCTGCGTGGCAGCCTGCAGACGGCCGCGCTGCCGGGCACCGGCACCGTGGGCGAGTACTGGATCTCGCAACCCAGCGATCCGTATCGGGCCTATGCCGTGAAGTGGGACGGCGAGTGGCAGGTCACCTACGAAACCTTCCGCGACATGGGCGCCGCCTACGGCGTGGGCCTGATCCTGATCTACCTGCTGGTGGTGGCGCAGTTCAAGAGCTACGGCACGCCGCTGGTGATCATGGCGCCGATCCCGCTGACCATCATCGGCGTGATGCCGGGCCACGCCCTGCTGGGCGCGCCGTTCACCGCCACCAGCATGATCGGCATGATCGCGCTGGCCGGCATCATCGTGCGCAACTCCATCCTGCTGGTGGACTTCATCGACCTGCAGGTGGAACGTGGCATGGCCTTCAAGGAGGCCGTGGTGCAGTCGGCCGCCGTGCGCGCCCAACCGATCGCGCTGACCGGCCTGGCGGCCATGATCGGCGCCTTCTTCATCCTCGACGACCCCATCTTCAACGGCCTGGCGATCTCGCTGATCTTCGGCATCTTCGTCTCCACGCTGCTGACCCTGGTCGTCATCCCGGTCCTGTACTACGCGGTGAACCGGCGACGCCTCGAATCCCTGCAACTGTCCTCATCGAAGGAGTGATCCCATGACCGTCGAACGCTACATCCGCATCTTCGCGGGCCTGTTCATCCTGATCTCGCTGGCGCTGGGCGTCGAGGCCAGCCCGCTGTTCGTCAGCCCCTGGTGGCTGGCCTTCACGGCCTTCGTCGGCCTGAACCTGTTCCAGTTCGGCTTCACCAACTTCTGCCCGCTGGCGCTGATCCTGAAGAAGCTCGGCGTGCCGGAATCGAAGCTCGCCTGCGCCAACTGAGCATGGAGGCCACAATGGCGCTTTCCGACGACCTGATCCGCCAAGAGGATTGCGCCATGGCCGTGTTGACCGACGAGAAGAGCCGCACCGACCTGCTGAACCGCCTGAAGCGGGCCGAGGGCCAGTTGCGGGGGATCCAGCGCATGATCGAGGAAGGCCAGCCCTGCCTGGACATCGCCAGCCAGATGGCGGCGGTGCGCAAGGCGCTGGACAGCACCTACGTGCGCATGACCGTCTGCTTCATGGAGCAGGAGCTCGGCGCCCGCCTGGGCGCTGACGCCGCCGTGCAGGCCCAGCTGGCGCCGATGCTCGACGACGTGCAGACCCTGCTCGGCAAGGTGAGATGAGGCTCAGATGAGCGACGGCCACATCAGCCTGCGCCTGGTGCAGGCCGAAGACTACGCGTTCGACGTGGATTTCGGGGATGGTGTGGCCGCGCTGCGGGTGGACGAGCCGCCGCCGCTGGGTCAGGGCGCCGGGCCGTCGCCGGTGCAGCTGCTGGCCGCCGCGGTGGGCAACTGCCTGAGCGCGTCGCTGCTGTTCGCGCTGCGCAAGTTCAAGCAGCAACCCGAGCCTATCCGCACCGAGGTGACGGCCGAGGTCGGCCGCAATGCCGACGGCCGCCTGCGCGTGCTGGGCATGCAGGTGACGCTCACCCTGGGGGTGCCGGCGGCGCAACTGCAGCACCTGGACCGGGTGCTCGGCGGCTTCGAGGCCTACTGCACGGTGACGCAGAGCGTGGCCGGGGCCATCCCGGTGACCGTGTCGGTGCGCGATGCCGACGGCGAGGTGCTGAAGTAGGCGGGGGGCAGTCCGTGAAACCGAAGCTCGCTTACCTCTATCCGGGCTGGTACGCCATCGTCATGGGCCTGACCGGGCTGGCGCTGGCCTGGCACCGGGCCGTGCCGCTGATGGGCGAGATGGCGTCGGCCTTCGCCCTGCTGGCCGGGACGGCCGGCGCGGCGGTGTTTGTCGCACTGCTGGTGTTCACGGCGCTGCGCGGGTGGCGGCATCCCGAAGCCTGGGCCGAGGACAGGCGCCATCCGGTCCGTCACACCTTCATTGCGGCACTGCCGATCGGCGCCATGCTGGTGGCCACGGTGGCCGTGGCCCTGTTCGGCGTGCACCCTTTGGCGCGTGCGCTGTGGTGGGCGGGTAGCCTGGGCCAGTTGGGCATCACGGCCTGGGTGCTGGCCCGCTGGTGGGGCCGGCCGGCCTGGCCGTCGGTGACACCGGCGCTGTTCGTGCCCATCGTCGGTAACGTGCTCGCGCCGTTGGCGGGCGTACCGCTGGGCCATGCCGACTGGTCGGCGGCGCAGTTCGGCATTGGCCTGCTGTTCTGGCCGGTGGTGCTGACGCTGGTGGTGGTGCGCCTGGCCGTTCAGGGCCCGTGGCCGGAACGGCTGGCGCCCACCACCTTCATCGTCATCGCGCCACCGGCGGTCGTGGGATTGGGCGCGCTGCAACTGGACGCGCCCCCCACGCTGGCCTGGATGGCCTGGGGCATGGCGCTGTTCGCGCTGCTGTGGGCCGGTGCGCGCGCCAAGGCCATCGCCGCCATGCCCTTCGGCATGACGCATTGGGCCTTGTCGTTCCCGTTGGCGTCGCTGGCAGCGCTCACGCTGCGCCTGGCCCAGCCGGGCACGATCATGGCCGTGCTCGGGCCGGTGCTGCTGGCGCTGGCGTCGCTGGTGATCCTGGGCCTGGCGTTCGCCACCGTGCGAGGGCTGCGCGACGGCTCGCTGCTAGCACCGGAGCCGGTGGCTCCGCTGACTGTCGCCAGCTCTTAGCCCCGGCTCCGATGCCCGGCCTGTGCCCGAATTTCAGGCCCAGCCGCCGGTCTTGGGCAGACCAAACACTTCCATGAGGGCTTCAACGAAAAGAGACATGGTGAACTCCGGTTGGTCCGTGAGCAATTCCACGGTTACCTACATTTCACCTAAATGCTCACGCAAGCGCACCTACCAAAGTTGCTAGGTAGCCGACACCCGCCCTGCACGGGCTGGTCAAGGTACGTCAAAGCAGCCCAAGTGCCATGGCCCTGAGCACGGCTTGATGCTTGCCTGCCACACAAAGCTTGCGCTCGGCGTTGCGCAGGTGGAAGTTCACAGTACTTTCGGTGACCTCCAGCACCTGGGCCACGCTCCAAGCGTCTTTGCCCACCATCGTCCAGCGCAGCACCTCAAGCTCGCGGGTCGTCAACGAGGGAATCTCGCCAACGGCCAGGGCCTCGTCGAGCAGCACACGCAGCGCCGCTTCCTGGGTATGCACGGCCAGCAACTGCAGGTCGGCCATCAGGCGTGTCATGGCTCGGTCGTTGCTCGGCAATCGTTCGTGTCGGTCCACACCCAGCAGGAAATGCCGGCCTCCCGGCAAGTGCAGCGCCATAGCTACACCATTGCGATAGCCGAAGGGAGCCTGCTCTTCCCACAAGCCACCTTCCCCGGCAGCAGCGTAGAAGGACTGGTCGTACACGATGGGCACTGACGCAGTCTTGAGCTTGTGCAGGACCGGGTCGCGTCGACCCTTTGAAACATCGTTCTGGATGTCCGCATAAGCTTGTGGGGTCTCGTTGACCGAAACCATGACTGCAGGCGCGCCCGGCTGTTCGATGACCAGCGTGGCCGACAGGAACGGAAATCCCAGCGACTGGGCCACGCCGACCAGGCGCGCGTGCAGGGCAGCCTTGTCGGCCGCGGCGCTCACGTCGAGGAGGTCCTGGCGTCTCATGCCCTGTCAGAGTTGCTAGCTTGTCCGCTGACCGCTGATTGTCCGATATTGGACCCCTTTGCAGGGGAGTCTGGAATGACTGCGATGAGCAATCTGCCGCCCTGGGCGGTGACATCGATGCCAATGGTCTGGCTGAACGACTGCGACCCCGAGGGCGCGGCGCGCAGTTTCCGGCCGGTCAGCTTCACCGCGCACCGTGCTTCGCCGGGGTCGGACATGGTCCGCTTTGGCCAGGTGCTGTGGGCCAGCCGCCTGCAGCGCAGCGAGGTGGCAGTGGCCTGGGACTGGGTCGAACTGCCGCGGAAGACCATCGCCATGGCCGACCCGATGCAGGTGGTCTCCAACATCCAGCTTCAGCACGGCGACGGACGCTGGATGAACGAGCGTCAACGGATCCTGTGGCTGAACGACCTCGTGCACGCGCTGCCCTGGCAGGCAGAACTGGTCGTGCCGGTGGTTGACCCCTTTCTGGACGTGAAGCCGCGCCTGGCGGCCTGATCCCGGTGCGGCGGCCTGGTGATGCCGCCACACCGTCTTGCGGCGGGCGCGGGATGCGTCCGCCCACGTGGCGCCACCTCGGCCCGGACTCCGGCCGAGGCCGAGGTGGCGCCCTTTTTTTCCGGGCCCGGGGGCCTGGTCAGCGCACGGCGGCGCCCTTCAGCTGGCGGGCCACATAGCCCAGCGCCAACACCACGACGCCCGCGCACACGGCCAGCGGCAGCAGGTGGTCCAGCGGCCCGACGACTTCGCCGCGCAGCACCCGCCCCATCAGCGTGATCTGGGCCAGTGCCGGCACGGCCAGGTGCCAGGGCTGTTCGCCGTCCTGGTTGAACATCGTGGCCAGGGGCAGCATCGACACCACCAGCAGCACGATGGTGGCGTTGGCCTGCGCTTCCTTGAAGGTCTTGCAGCGGATGGCCACGGCCATCAGCAACGCCGACAGCGCTCCGGCCAGCGGCAGCAGGAGCAGCACGAAGCGCGCAGCCTCCGGCGCACCGAAGCGGAACAGCGCCGCCAGCGTCTCGCTCTTGAGCAGCCACTGGCCCGGCAGGAAGCTGAAGCACGACAGCACCGCGATCAGCATCGCGACCACGGCCACGGCCCCCCACTTGCCGGCCACCAGCGCGCCACGGGCCGGCGGGTTCATCAGCAGCGGCTCCAGCGACCCGCGTTCGCGTTCGCCGGCGGTCGTGTCCAGTGCGGCGTTCAGCGCGCCGTAGAGCACCGCCATCAGCACGAAGAAGGGCACCAGCGTGCCCAGCTGCGCGGCGCGTGCCCCGGCGTTGGCGAGGTCACGTTCCTCCACCTGCACCGCCTCGAGCGCGGAGGGCGCCACGCCGCGCACGGCCAGCCGCAGCGTGGCCTGCTCGCGGTTGTATCCCTGCACCAGGTTCACCAGGCGCCGCATGCCGGTGCTGGCGCGCTGGTTGCCGCTGCTGCCCACCACCTCCACCACTGGCGGCGTGCCGCTGGCCAGGGCGGTCTCGAAGTCGGCCGGGATCACCAGCACCGGGTCACCCAGCTTGCTGTCGGTGAGCAGGCGTTCCCAGTCGGCCGGGGCGTCCTTGAGCGTGTAGGTCTGGCGCTGCAGGTAGTTCACCAGCGCGGGGCCGTGTTCGCGGCCCACCACCACCACCTCGCGCGCCTCGGCGCGCTGCTCGATGCCGGAAACCAGCGTGGACAGCAGCACCAGCACCACCGGCCCCATGGCCACCGAGCTCAGCAGCACCATCAGCAGCGTGCGGCGGTCGCGCAGCGCGTCCAGCAGTTCCTTGCGGAAGACGGTCCAGGCGTCGCGCATCATGCGGCGGCTCCTTCACGTTCGGCGGCATCGAAGGCCAGTTGCACGAAGGTTTCCTCGAAGTCGGCCTGCCCGGCCTGCGCATTGAGCTCGGCCACCGTGCCCTCGGCCACCGTGCGGCCGTGGGCCACGAGCACCACGCGGTCGCAGAGGTAGGCCACCTCCTGCATGATGTGGGTGGAGAAGACGATGCACTTGCCCTGCTCGTCGCGCAGCCGGCGCAGCGTCTCGCGAAGCGCGCGCGTGGCCAGCACGTCCAGGCCGTTGGTCGGCTCGTCGAGGATGATGTTGGCCGGGTCGTGCACCAGAGCGCGGGCGAGCGCGGTCTTCATGCGTTCGCCCTGGCTGAAGCCTTCGGTGCGGCGGTCCAGCAGCGGCGTCATCTCCAGCAGGTGGGCCAGGCTCTCCGCGCGCGCCGCGGCGGCGGCCGTGCTCATGCCCTGCAGGCGGCCGTAGTAGACGATGTTCTCGCGCGCCGTCAGCCGCGGGTAGAGGCCGCGGGCGTCGCTGAGCACGCCCAGGCGGGCCAGTGCGGCGCGTGGTTCACGGGCCACGTCCAGGCCGTCCACCGCGCAGCGGCCGCTGTCGGGGGCGATCAGGCCGGCCACCATGCGCAGCGTGGTGGTCTTGCCGGCGCCGTTGGGGCCGAGCACGCCGGTGATGGCGCCGTCGGCGGCCGTCCAGCTGACGCCGTCGACGGCCTGCACCACGCGCGCCTTGCGCCCGCGGCCCTGGGTGAAGCGCTTGGTCAGTGCGCTGACTTCGATCATCGGGCGCTCCCTGAAGCTGCGATGGCGGCACGCACCGGCTGGAACGCCGGCGGCCGCGGGATGGATTCGACGCAGGCGGTGTCCACGGCCAGCGCGTCGGCGTCGGTGTCGGCGTCGATGAAGCGGTACAGCACGTCGCGCATGCAGCCGATGCCCATCACGCCGTGCCCGGCCTGCGGCACGACCACGTGGCGCGCCTTGGCCCCCAGCGCCTGCGCCGCGCGTTCACCGTGCCGCGGCGGCGTCACGGGGTCGATGCCGCCGGACAGAACCAGCGTGGCGGCCGGGGCCGGCGGCATCGTGTAGAAGGCCTCGGGCACGCTGCCGCGCGGCCAGGTGGCACAGGTGTCGCGGTAGAGGTCGGCAAAGGTGGTGCCGAAGGCCGGGGCGGGTGCGGCCGACGTGCCTGCCAGCCGCGGCGCGTCCTCGGCGCAGACCACCGAGAAGTGCATGCCCTCGGCCAGCTGCTGTTCCTTGCGCCCGCCGCCGAGTGCGCCGCCGAGCCCGAACAGTGCCTCGAAGCGCCCGGCCGCGGCCTCGCTGATGGCCAGCGGCAGCGCGGACGCCAGCGCCGGCACGTACAGCGGGCCGCGCAGCATCGAGCCGGCGATGTCGCGTGTCAGCGTCAGCCGCTCGGGCTGGCCGGTGACCGGGTGCGTGACGCCGATCTCGCGCGGCAGGCTGTCCAGCAGCCGCTGCCATTGGCCCGCCAGATCCGGGTAGCGCGAGGCGCAGGCCGGCTCCGCGGTGCAGGCCGAGGCCAGCGCGTCGAACGCGGCCTGGCCGTCGGGGCCGAAGGTGGCCGGCAGCACCATGTCCGGCGGCGCCACGCCGTCGATCACCGCGCGGCGCACCGCCTGCGGGAACTGCCGCAGGTATTCCAGCGCGGCCCGCGTGCCGTAGCTGCCGCCGACCACGTTGACCTGCGCGGCGCCCAGCGCCTGGCGCACGGCATCGGCGTCGGTCATCGCGATCGTGGTCGTGTACTGCCGC
The DNA here is from genome assembly GCF_004016515.1 of Rubrivivax albus. Lineage (GTDB taxonomy): Bacteria > Pseudomonadota > Gammaproteobacteria > Burkholderiales > Burkholderiaceae_C > Rubrivivax > Rubrivivax albus. The sequence continues at coordinate 675,085 of NZ_SACT01000002.1, read as the reverse complement.
AGGTCGCCATGCGGCAGGGCCTGCAGGGCCGTTCGGCAGCGCTGCAGCCGGGCGCGCACCGCGGCCATGTCGGCCAGATCGCGCAGCGGCATCGCCGGGTCGGGCGTGTCGCAGGTCAGCGGCGCGCTGCGGCCGGTGCCGCGCTGGTCGACCAGCACCACGTCGCGGCGGTTGCCCAGCCGGGTGAACAGGCGGCTCATCGGCCCGGCCAGCGCGATGGCGCTCTGGCCCGGCCCGCCGGCGAAGAAGAGCACCGGGTCGGGCTTCTTGTTGCGCGCCAGGGCCGGCAGCACGACGTAGTGCACGTCGATGCGCGGCCCGTCGGCGCGGGTGGGGTCCAGCGGGCGCGAGACGCTGCCGCAGCGGGCATCGTGCTCGACGCCGGGCAGCCGGCAGGGTGTGGGCGGGGCGTCGGCCGCCAGCGCGGGAGCGCCGGTCAGCGCGAGCGCCAACCCGAGAGGGGCAAGGCGGTGTCGCATGGCGGCGGATTGTGGGCGCGCCGGCGTGGCCAGCCCAGTACAACGGGCGAATTGCCGATCCCGGCGCTGGACGGCCGGGAGCGGGCGACGAACGGCGGCGCCACCGGGCCGTGCTGGCCGGCAGCCGTCGCCTGTCAGCTGGCGGCGGGCTTGAGCACCGCGCTGCAGGCTGCCCGGTCGGCAGCGTCGACCTTGGCGCAGACGCCGTCGAGCTGGACCTGCAGCCGCTGGAGCACCCCCGCATGGGCCGGGTCGCCACCCCAGGCGCTGAGCTTGCGGCCCAGGCGCTGAAGCACGCGGGCACTGCGGCCGCTGAAGGCGCCGTCGTCCTGCGCCGCCTCGCCGATCAGCTGGGCGGCGGTCTGCTCGATGCGCCTGGCGTCCTTGGGCGCCAGATCCACCAGGGCGCTCAGATAACCCGTGCCCCACTGCAGCCGCGTGGCCGGGCCTTCGCTCTTGGCGTAGGCCTCGCCGTACCAGCGCAGGGCGTCGTCGGTGCGGCCCTGCTTGCGCGCGTTGCCGCCGAGCTGGCTCATCAGGTAGTAGGGCGAATGGCTCCTGGCCAGGTTGGCCTGCAGCAGGGCGTCGCTCTCGGCCCAGAGGCCGACCTGTCCGAGCGCGTAGGCACCGGCGGTGATCACGGCCTGGCGCTCGTAGCCGTCGCGGATCTCACGGTCGTCCGTTGCAACGTGAGTGCGTACTTCGTTCACGAGGGCTGCCGGCAGGTCCACCTTGACCGCATCCCGCGGCAGGCCCAGGCGCGCGATCTGCACGCGGCCGATGAGCGCCGAGATGCGGTCGCCGCGCGACAGGGTCGCGTCGCGGGCCAGGCGTTGCAGGGCGGCGTCGAGCGCCGTGACCAGCGGCTTGCGCTCGGCGCTGCCGTCTTCGCTGAGCGCGCGCAGCAGTTCGGGGGCGTTGTTGGACAGCACGTCGGCATGGCGCCGGGCCGCGGACGGGTCCGCCAGCACCGCCTGCACCCGCGCGCGCACCGCGGCGTCGGCCTTCAGCCCCTTGCCGTCGTCGCTGGCGGCCACGGCCTTGAGCCACAGGCGGGTGGCCACGTCCACGTCCCCTGCCGGTGCCTTGCGCGCCAGGTCGGCCAGCACGTCGGGGCGGTCGGCCTCGGCCACCAGCTGGTCCTGGTCGGTGTCCCAGGAATAGAAGGCCAGCATGCGCCAGGCACCGGTCGGCAGCGGCTTGCCGGCGCGGGCGTCGGCCAGCACGTCGGCCATCGGGCGGCCCCCCGACAGACCCAGCCGCAGCACGGCCATCATGCGCTCCGGGTCGGCCTCGCCGGGCAGGCGGGTGATCTCGCGGCCCTCGGGTGAGAACAGCACCACGGTGGGGTAGCCACCGACCTTGAAGCGCGTGCCGAGTTTCTGCGCACCAGGCCGGTCGCCATCCACGTGCACGGCGATGAAGCCGCTGGCGGCCTGGGCGAAGTCCTGCCGGTTGAAGAAGGTGGCCTTGAGCTGGTTGCAGGGGGGGCACCAGGTGGCGCCCCAATACAGCAGGACGGGCTTGTTCTGGGCGCGGGCCTGGGCGAAGGCAGTGTCGATGTCGGTGGGGGCGGCGGCGGCGAGCCAGGGGATGTTGGTTGACGGGGCCTTTATGGCAGCGATTGCGTGTGGGGTCCACGACAGAAACCACGCCGCGGCCACGGCATTGATGAACAAATTCCCAGGGCGCATGGCGCAAAACTCCTGACGCAGCGGTCCGAACAGATCGCGCCATTCTGCATTGCGCATCACCAATGTGCCGCAGGTTTCACGGGCCCAGTCCATGCGCGGGGTATACGGCCCCGCGCACCGTCGGGACAATCACTAGCTTGTTTCAAGGGATCGGATTCATGGCGCCTCGTATGTCGAGAAGTTTGCGCGGCCTGGTGGCGCTGTCGGTGGCGACCGCGGCCGCATTGGCTGGGGCCTCGCCCGAAAGGGCCGCTCAGTTCTACGAAGACGCAAGATCTCTCTACGACAAGCGTGACCTTCCGGCTGCTGCCATCCAGTTGAAGAATGCGCTGCAGCAGGACGGCAACATGCTTGCGGCGCATCTGCTCCTGGGCAAGGTGCTTTTTGAAGCAGGCCAGCTCAATGCCGCCGAAGTGGCGCTCGACGAAGCGCTGAAGCGAGGGGTCAATCGCTCCGAAGTCATGCCTGTGCTTGGCCGCGTCTACCTCCGGTTGGGCGAGCCGGCAAAACTGCTGGATCGAGTCGATACGGCCGGTGTGCCGCCGGAACTGCATGCTGACATCCTGACGATGCGCGGCAGCGCCGAAGCCATGGCCGGCAAACTTTCAACGGCATCCGCCACCTTCGAGAGAGCCCGGAGGGCGAACCCCAAGTCCGCGGAGCCCCTGGTTGCCGAAGCGCCAATGCTGTTGCGTTACGGCCAGGTGCAACGCGCGCTGGAGGTGGCCTCAGCGGCCACGAAGCTTGAGCCTGGGAACGCCATGGCCTGGCACCAGCTGGGCAACATCCAGCAGGCACTTGGCGATATGAAGGCCGCTTTGGATGCGCAGGAGCGCGCCACGGCGCTCGCGCCCAAGTTCGTGGATGCCCACGTTGCGCGTGCCACGGTGCTGATCGCCGTCGGCCGCACGGCCGATGCGCGTGCACTCCTGGAACAGTTGAAGACCTGGAAAGTCAGCGAGCCGCGGGCGTCGTATCTTCGAGCGACACTGTTGGCCGAAGCGGGCGACATGGCTGCCGCCACCGAAAGCTGGCGCGAGGCAGCTGACTTGATTGATGTGATGCCCTCGGCGTTGCGCGCGTCGAGTGAGCCGCTGCTGTTTGCCGGCGCGCTTTCGCATCGCGCGTTGGGCAACCTGCAGAAGGCCAGGGAGTACCTGGACATCCTGCTCGGTCGAAACCCGCGCCATTTTGCGGGGCGTGCCATGCAGGCGTCTTTCCTGCTCGCCGCCAACGAGTTTGCGAAGGCCAAGCCCGTGGTGGATGAACTGCTGCGTCAGGCGCCTGAGGAGCCGCAGATTCTCTACCTCGCCGGGCAAATGAGCCTTGCTCGCAGGGAATACGAACAAGCCACAGAGTTCTTTGAGCGGGCCCAGTCGGCCGGTGCGGGCAACATGGCGCTTCGCGACCTGGCCCTGAGCCAGTTCGCTCAAGGGCAAGGCAAGGTGGCCCTGGCGAACCTTGAGCGTGCCTACGCAAAGGACGCCAAGGACACCCGCGCCGGCATCGAATTGGCGGTGGCGTATGCCCGGTTGGGTCAAGGCCGACGCGCGGTCGACCTGGCGCAGAAACTGGTCGCGCGCCAGCCCGACGACCCCGTACTGATCAATTTTCTGGGCAACATCCATGGCCGGCTTGGCGATCGCGCCAACATGCGCGTGGCCTTTGAGCGCGCCCTGGCCACAGCACCGGACTATCGGCCGACCGTCATCAACCTCTCCCGCCTCGACCTTGACGAGAACCGGCCCGATGCGGCACGGGCCCGCCTTCAGGCCTGGGTCAAAGGGCACGAGAAGGATGTCGAGGCGCTCTACTACCTGGGGGTTGCCGAGCGAAGTGCCGGGCGGATGGTCCAAGCCCTCGAAGCCTGGGAGCGGGCCACTGGCGCCGACCGGCGGGACCCGCGTTCGGCGATGGCGACTGTCGATGTGCTGATCGCACAAGGCCGAACGGATCAGGCCGTGACCGTCGCCAGGGCAATGGCCGTCAATGTGCCCAATGTGGTGCCGGTGCAGCATGTGCTGGCGCGGGCCTACGCCGTCGCAGGACAACGCGACGCCGCACGCTCAGCGCTCAAAGAGGCACTGAAGCTTGCCGGTTTCGAGCCCGGCCCCATCGTCCAGACCGGCCGCATGATGCTGCAGGTTGGCGACCTCGACAGCGCCGGCTATGCCGCCCTCAAGGCGCTCCAGGCCTCGCCGGATGCGCTGGATGCGATGTTGTTGTCCGTCGAGGTTGCGGCGCGTCGCGGCGATGCTGCAGCGGTGGACAAAGGCATGGCGGAGCTGACGGCCCGACACCGCAATGCGACGCCTGTCCTGGTGACTGCGGGGCATGTCGCGATGTCCCGGCGCCAATACACGAAAGCCATCGCGTCTTATCAGCAGGCGTACGAGAAGGAACCATCGACCCCGATCGCCTTGCTTCGCAGTCGGGCACAGGTGGCTGCCGGGCAGCCGGCAGCGGCCTTGAGCGGGCTGCTGGATGCACGGCGAAAGTCGCCGGACGATGACACCCTGCTCAGGGCCATTGCCGAAGTACGGGTACTGGCCGGCAAGCCTTCAGACGCGGTGCGCGATTTCGAGGCCTTGGTGGTGCGCCGGCCCACTGACGCTGAGCTGCACGGCAGCTTTGCGGAAGTTCTGTTCGCGCTGAAGGACCCGCGGGCAATCGGCATGGCGGAAACAGCGAGCAAACTTGCGCCCACGACGGCCCGTCATGGCGCGCGTTATGGGTGGATGCTGGTGCTGGCGGGCCAGCTTGACCTCGGTGTCCGGGTCCTTCGCGATGCGCGGCTGCGCGACCCGGCAGACGGGCGGATTCGCTGGCAGCTGGCGGAAGCATTGCAGCGCGCCGGGAAGTCTGCCGAGGCGCGCGACGAGCTCCGGGCTGCGCTGGCGTCGGGCAATCCGCCGCGGCCGGGGCCGGAACTGGATCGGCTGCGCCAACAGCTGGGGGTGTGATCGATGCACGGCTGCCGCTTGTCGGTGGCTTTGACAGCCCGCGCGGCCGCCGAGACTTGGGTTGGTGAATGTCTTTGAAAATCAATAAGTTACAAGACTGGCCCAACAATTGCTTAAATGAATGACAAGAGACGATGTCGAAGTGGCTGGACGCTTGATCATGGGGTTCTGCATGCCCTGGTCTGTGTGTAAGCTGCTGCTGAATGTAAGGATTCTGGCTATGAACATGAACAGCAACTGGGTGTCCCGCGGACGCATCGCTGCCATCGCGCTGGCGTTGGCCTGTGGTGGGGGTGCTCACGCCATCAGCCTGCAATCAACGGATTCGAAGGGTTCTTCTCATCGGCTGAACGACTTCGACAGCCACACTGATGACTACGGGTGGTGGACCGGCGCGAACAAGATGAGCGCTGACGGCGGTAGTTCCTTCTGGGTCTACTGCATCGACCCGAAGACCACGTTTCAGTCGAACCAAAATTACTACACCACGGCCTCTTTGAACAGCTTTCTCCAGACTGACCTGGGCAGTACGGGAAAGACGGGGTACGAGCAGCAGTTCATGACTGGCGGCGGATCCGGCGACAACACCGCGTATTCGAATCTCGACTACACCCTCCAGGACCCGGGCCGGGTGGAAAGCAACCTCATTGAGTTGTTTTCTCACGCCTACTACGACAGTCTGACGGACGCGACCAAGGCCGCCGCGTTTGGTTACGTCGTCTGGGAGATCATGGGTGATTCCGGCGCCGACGGCACCTATGCCAGTAACGACAACCGAAACGACGGTAGCAGCCTTGGTGGTGGGGCGTTGCGGTCATGGGGGAGCGTGCGTGGGCAGTCGGACGACCTCGACACCCAGATCGACGCCTACCTGACCGCGCTGAACAACAACACATGGTCCAGCGTGAACGGCTCGAACCTTTCGACCGCCACGAACTTTGTGTACACGGTCTACTTTGACCAAGACGCGCACAAGTCGCAGAATTTCCTCGGGGTTGTCGAAGCCCCTACGGGTGGCGGCGGCGGCAATGGCGGCAATGTGCCCGAGCCTGCTTCGCTGGCCTTGGTGGCCGTGGCGTTGGTGGGGGCCTACGGTGGGCGCCGCCGGATGGTTGGCACGCGTTGAACCTGTCTGCATTTGCACTGGAAGGGCCGGCTATCGCTGGCCCTTTTTGCGTCTGGCTTCAAGTCTGTTCACCATTGACGTGAAGCGGCTGCTGCGCTGCGCGGATCCGTCATGGATACATTGAGCCTATGACAGATCGTCGTCCGTCACGCCGCCCTGTCGAACGCCTCGTCACCGGCCAGCCCACGCAGGATGGCGCGGGTGTGAAGCTGATCCGCGTCCTCACGCAGGACCTGCAGCGCCGGCTCGACCCGTTCCTGATGCTCGACGCCTTCGGCACCGACAACCCGGGCGACTACATCGCCGGCTTCCCGGACCACCCACACCGGGGCTTCGAGACCGTGACTTACATGCTCGAAGGCCGCATGCGCCACCGCGATTCGGCGGGCAACGAAGGCCTGCTCGGCCCGGGTGGCGTGCAGTGGATGACGGCCGGCCGCGGCGTGATCCACAGCGAGATGCCGGAGCAGGCCGACGGCCGCATGGAAGGCTTCCAGCTCTGGCTCAACCTGCCGGCGGCGCAGAAGATGCGTGCGCCGTGGTACCGCGACATCCCGGCGGGCGACATCCCGGAGCGCACGCTGCCCGGCGGTCGCGTGCGGGTCATTGCCGGTCAGGCGGCTGACACGAGCGGGGCCATGCAGCGAGACACCACCGAGCCCCTCTTCTTGGACATCTGTCTGGAAGCGGGCGCCAACTTCGGACAGATGCTGCCACCCGCGCACAACGCCTTCGTCTATGTCTACCGCGGTTCGCTGACGATCGCCGGCACCGCTGTGCCACGCCAGCGCATGGCGATCCTGGCCAACCGGGCTGACGCCGACGGCGTGGTGCTCGAGGCCGGCCCGGAGGGCGCGCGGGCCATCCTCGTGGCCGGTGCGCCGCTGAACGAACCCATCGTCCAGTACGGGCCGTTCGTGATGAACAGCAAGGAAGAGATCTTCCAGGCGGTGGAGGACTTCCGCCGCGGCGTGCTCGCCTGAACCTCAGCCGCGGCGCCTCGTCCGCAGCGGTCCGGGATCCGGCCGCGTGGCGCGCGGGGCCGCCCGCCGGCAGGTCAGTCGACGACCTGCACGCCCTTCCAGAACGCCACCCGGCCCTTGATCTCCGCGGCCGCCTCGCTCGGGTCCGGGTAGAACCAGACCGCGTCCGGGTTCATCTCGCCGTTCACCAGCAGGCTCAAGTAGTGGGCCTGGCCCTTCCAGGGGCAGCTGGTGCGGTGGTTGCTGAAGGTCACGTAGGCGCGGTTCAGCGACGCCTCGGGGAAGTAGTGGTTGCCTTCGACGACCACCGTGTCGTCGCTCTCGGCGATGGTCACGCCGTTCCAGAGGGCCTTCATGTGTTCTCCAGCAGTGGGGGGCGCGCCTCAGCGGTCCTTGCGCAGGATGCCGGTGGCGGTGGATTCCGCACCGACGACGAACAGCGTGTACACGCTGCCGGCCGCCAGCACCTGGTCGTCGGCCTGCCACAGTGGGCTGCCGCGGCCCGGTGCGGTCACCGACAAGGCGCCGGTGGTCACGGCGTCCACCTGCGCGGACGGTGAGGCCGTGCCAGCCGCGACACCGTCGGCCACCGGGTTGAAGTCCAGCGTCAGCGCGATCGCATCCGTCACGTCGGCCAGGCCGTGCACCAGCCTCAGCTTGGCGCGCCCGCTGACCGTGGGAAGCCGGTTGTCGTCTGCCATCCAGGCGGCAACCGCCGCATCGGCCGGGCCGTAGACCAGCAAGGTGTAGTCGCGCCCGGCCGTCAGCGCCGCCGCGGGCACATCGATGGCGCGGCCGTCCACGCTGGCGCTGGCCCCGGCCTCGCCCGCGGGCACCAGGCGGTAGGCACCCGCGGCCGGGGCGCCGGTGCCGTTCATCAGCGTCACGCCGCCCGCGCTGGCGGCCACGGCCCCGCTGGCGGTGACGCCGGCCACCACGCGCACGCGGGCGGCGGTGCCCGCGCGCAGCGTCACCTCGGCACGCTGCACCAGCACCAGGGCATCGACCAGCACGCCGCCCGCACCGGGTGTGAGCACCAGGGTCACGACGTCGCGGCTGGCCAGCGTCAGCGCGGGCAAGTCCAGGCGAAGGTCATCGCGGTCGCCGGCGGCCGTGACGCGCAGCCGCCAGGTCGCGGCGTCGGCGGTGACCAGCGCCGAGACGGTGCCGGCACCCGCGTTGGCCTGGGCCGGCTCGGCGTCGGCCAGGTCGACGTCGGCCGCGGTCAGGTAGACATCCAGCGCGCCGGCATCGGGCGCGGCGTTGAGCACCCGAATGCGGGTCTTGCCGCTGTCCGGCGCGCCGACGTTGTCGTCGATCACCACCGTGGCCAGGCTGCTGCCGTTGCTGTAGGCCACCAGGCTGTAGCGGTCGCCCTCGGCCAGCACCGGCGCGGGGCTGGCCAGCGGCGTGGTGCTGCCAGCCCGCGTGACGTCGAGGTCGGCGTCGTCCGGGTCTACCTCGGCGTAGCCGGCGTCGCCGCCGAAGGCCACGGCCGCCTTCAGGCGGCGCCCCTGCTCGTCGTAGAGGTCCAGCGCGCCATGGTCGACGCTGGCGTTGATCAGGCGGATCTGCGCCTTGGAGCGGTCCTCGCCGCCGCCACAGGCCAGCAGCAGCAGGGCCGAGCCTGCAAGCAGCACTGCGATGCAGGCGCGGCGCAGGCTGGGCAGGACCTCGGGGCGATTGGGGTTCGGCATGGCGGCACTCTACCTCGACTGCACCGCGTCAGACGTCCCCAAGAAAAGCGGCGCCCGGGGTGCCAGCCCGCGGGCGCCGAAAGGAGGAGTGGTGGTCCCTTCGAGGACCGGGGTCGACTCTAGGCGCCCGGTCCGGCATCGACGACCCCACTGCGACGGATGACGGCTTCGCCGCGATGAGCGGCATCGTCAGCGGACGGGCGTGCGCACGGCGTCCAGTTCCCATCCCAGCCACCAGGACAGCGGGATCTGGTTGACCACCGCATCGACGTCCCGGTGCTCGGTCACCTGCAGCCCGTGGTGGAGGTCGTGGCTGGAGTCGAACCAGCCGCAGCCCCGAGGGCGTTCGTCGGTGGACGCGGCCACCTCGGTCCGGTCGGGCTGTCGAAGCCGCACCGCCAGACGGTCTGGCATGGCGCGCGAACGGATCAGGCAGGACAACAGTGGCATGGTGGGCTCCGTGCGGGTGTCGATGGCGCCATGGTCGGCCGACCACCGCCTGCCGGCCATCGCCCGCCGGCAGGAACGAGGGGCGACACCCGGCCGGGGGATGCGAAGATCCACCCCCATGTGCGGGCGCTACGTGGTGGCCTACGACCCCGAGACCCTGGTCTCGGGCTTCTCCGTCGTGCGCGTGCTGCCCTTCCCGAAGCGCTGGAACGTGGCGCCGCAGTCCGAGGTGCCGGTGGTGCACGAGACGCGCGAGGGCGAGCGTGTCGTCACGCTGATGCGCTGGGGCCTGCTGCCGCACTGGGCCAGGGACCCGGCGCTGGCCCACAAGCTCAACAATGCGCGCGCCGAAGGTGTCTTCGACAAGCCCAGCTTCCGCCAGGCCGCCCGCCGCCGGCGCTGCCTGCTGCCGGCCAGCGGGTTCTATGAATGGCAGGCCACGCCGGGCGGCAAGCAGCCCTGGTACATCTCGCGGCGGGACGGCACCCCGTTCGCGATGGCCGGGCTGTTCGAGGCCTGGCGCGCGTCCGAAGCCGGCGACTGGCGCCTGACCTGCTGCGTCATCACCACCGAACCCAACGCGCTGATGGCGCCCATCCACGACCGCATGCCGGTGATGGTGGCTCGGGAAGACTGGGCGCGCTGGCTGGCCAGGGGCGAGCAGGACCCGACGGACATCGCGCCGCTGCTCAGGCCCTGCGACCCTGCCGAGATGCAGGCCTGGCCGGTGTCCCGCGTGGTCAACCGGGGCAGTGCCGAGGGCGAGGACCTGATCCTGCCCATCCCGACCGTCGGCTGACGCGCCGTCGGCTCGCGCCCCGGCCCGCCGTCATCGGCCGAACGGCGAGATCCCGAACAGCGCCTTGTGGGCCCAGAACGCGAACACCGCCCAGGCCACCACCCCAACGACCACGGTGACCGCGGTCTTCACCCCCTGCCCGGCTGGGTAGACCGTGCCATTGGCCCGGTCGCGGCCGCGTGCGGCGCGGAAGTCCAGCACCGCCCAGAGCAGGAAGCTGCCGAACAGCAGCAGGTCGGCCAGCGTGTTGTTGGCCAGCAGGTGGGCCAGCGCCCAGACCTTCACCGCCAGCACCATCGGGTGGTGCAGCCTCGCCTTCAGGTGGTTGCCCGGCACGTACGCCGCCGCCAGCAGCACGAAGGCCACCAGCACCAGCAGTGACGCCAGGTGGCGTGTCCACACCGGCGTGGCCCACAGCACGGTGGGGTCCAGGCGCGCGTGGCCATAACCCCAGACCAGGGCCACGAAGCCGACCAGCGAGGCCACGCTGTACAGGCCCTTCCAGGCGCCTTCGCCCAGGCGCGCGATGGTGCGCTGGCGCCAGCCTTCGGCCACGATGCGCACCGAGTGCACGCCCAGGAAGAGCACGAGTCCGACGATCAGCAGGGTCATGGCGTTGGTGACTGTGTCAGGTTGAAGCGCGGACTGTAGCCCGCCCTCGTTATCCTGCGCAGGCCATGCCACAAACGACTGCCACGCTGCCCGACGCCGCCGCGCGCCTGCATTGGGAGGACTTCCCCGAAGGCTCCGTGCACCCCTTCGGCGGCGCCACGCTCACGCGGGAGGCCATCGTCGAATTCGCCCGCCAGTTCGACCCCCAGCCCTTTCACCTGGACGAAGAGGCGGCGCGTGCCTCGCTGTTCGGCGGCCTGTGCGCCAGCGGCTGGCACACCTGCGCACTGACCATGCGCATGATGTGCGACGCCTGGCTCAACCGCAGCGCCAGTCTGGGCTCGCCTGGGCTGGAGAACATCCGCTGGCTCAAGCCCGTGTACGTGGGTGACCGCCTGCACGGCACGATGACGGTGCTGCAGGCCCGCCCGATGGCCAGCAAGCCGCAGGTGGGCCTGGTGCTGCAGCGCTGGGAGGTCTGCAACCAGCATGGCGAGCCGGTGATGACCATGGAAGGCTGGGGCATGCTGCGGCGCAGGGAACCTGCGGCGCCCGGCGAGAGTCCACGGCCGGCCGGGTGACAACGTTGTTGCCGGACAATCCGCTCTTCCCTTTCTTCAACCTCAGCCCCGACCGCCGCCATGAAGCTCTCGCCCCGACTGCTCGTCGCCGCCCTCGCATCCTCGCTGGCCTGGGCCGGCACCACCGCGCAGGCGCAGAACACCGAACCCAAGGTGCTCAACGTCTACAACTGGGCCGAGTACATCGGCGAGGACACGCTGAAGAACTTCGAGAAGGAAACCGGCATCAAGGTCCGGTACGACAACTACGACACCAACGAGATCCTGCACGCCAAGCTGGTGGCGGGGAAGACCGGCTACGACATCGTCGTGCCCAGCGCGCATTTCGCGAAGACGCAGATCCAGGGCGGGCTGTTCCAGAAGCTGGACAAGTCGCTGCTGCCCAACTGGAAGAACCTGGACCCGGCGCTGCTGGAACAGCAGCAGAGCGTGGACCCGGGCAACCAGCACCTGGTGACCTGGCTGTGGGGCTACGTCACGGTGGGCATCAACACCGGCAAGGTCAAGGCCGCGCTGGGCAGCACGCCGATGCCGGAGAACCCCTGGGACCTGATCTTCAAACCAGAGTACGCCGGCAAGCTCAAGAGCTGCGGCATCAGCGTGCTCGATTCCGCCTCCGAGGTGCTGCCGGTGGCCATGATCTACGCCGGCCAGCAGCCCTACAGCACCAACGCCAAGGACTACGAGGCCGCGCGCAAGGTGCTGATGGCCGCGCGCCCCTTCCTCACGCGGCTCTCGTCCTCGGGCTACATCGATGAGCTGTCCAAGGGCGAGCTCTGCGCCGTGATGGGCTACTCCGGCGACATCAACATCGCGCGAAACCGTGCCATCGAGGGCAAGACGGGGCAGGACATCGTGGCCCTGATCCCGCCCAAGGGCGCCACGCTGTTCTTCGACTCGATGGCCATCCCCAAGGATGCGCCGCACCCGAAGAACGCGCACGCCTTCATCAACTACATCCTGCGCCCGGAGGTGCACGCGTCGCTGACCAACGCGGTCTTCTACGCCAACCCGAACGCGGCGTCCAAGCCCTTCGTCGACAAGTCGGTGGCCACCAACCCCACGGTGTTCCTGTCGGCTGCCGACATGAAGAAGATGACGCCGCCGGACGCCGTGCCGCAGGACATCCGCCGCCTGCAGACGCGCATCTTCACCAGCTACCGCGCCAACGTGAAGTGACCGTGGGATGACGCCTGCCGACACCGAGGTCCTGGCGTTCTGGTTCGGCGCGCCGCCACTGGCTGTGCGCGCCGAATGGTTCCGCAAGGATCCGGCGTTCGACGAGGCCATCCGCGCGCGCTTCGGCGCGCTGGTCGACGACGCGATCGACGGCCGCCTGCCGGCGCTTGATCCGTCTGCCGGGCCGGACGCCGTGCTGGCGCGTCTGATGCTGCTCGACCAGTTCCCGCGCAACCTGTTCCGCGGCCAGGCGCGCGCCTTCGCCGGCGATCCGCTGGCCCGCACACTGGCGCTGAGCCTGATCGACAGTGGTGCCGAGCACGCGCTGCACCCGCTGCAGCGCTGGTTCGTCTACCTGCCGCTGGAGCATGCGGAAGACCTGGCGCTCCAGGACCGCAGCGTGGCCCTGTTCGCCGCGCTGGCGGCCGAGGCACCTGGCTTCGACAGCGCGCTGGACTACGCCGAGCGCCATCGCGACGTGATCCGCCGCTTCGGCCGCTTCCCGCACCGCAATGCGGCGCTGGGCCGTGTGAGCACGGCCGACGAAGAGGCTTATCTGGCGACACCGGGCAGCGGGTTCTGACCGGCCCTGCCGCGGATGCCGCCTAGAACTCGTGCGCCGCGATCGTGCGCACGATGCGCTCGAGCCGGTCCTGCTGGTGCTCCACGTTGCTCAGCACCACGATGACCGCGTTCTGTTCCGGGAACAGCGCCAGGATGGCGCTGAAGCCGTCGATGCCGCCGGTGTGCCCGAAGACCGGCATGCCGGCCAACTCGCCGGAGACCCAGCCGAAGCCGTAGCGCCCGTCACCGAAGACTTCCGCCAGCTCATCGGCGGTGAGCAGTCCGCCCTCGGTGAACGATGCTGCCCAGCGCATCAGGTCGTCCGCGGTGCTCACCAGCCCGCCGGCCGCGTAGGCCACGCTCAGGTCGTGCTCACGCGCCCGCTGGCTCTGCGCCAGATCGGTGTACCCCAGCGCATAGGCCGGGCCTTCGGGCGCCGGGCTGCCGTACTCGGTGTCGGTCAGCCCCAGGGGCCGCCAGACGTTCGCCTGCAGGAACTCGGCATACGGCAGGCCGCTGAGCGTCTCCGTCAGGTGCCCGAGCAGCACGTAGTTCGCGTTCGAGTACAGGAAGTCCGTGCCCGGCGCGAATGCCAGCGGCAGGTTCTCGAATGCACGCACCAGTTCGGGCGGCGTATGGGGTTCGCTGGTGTCCACCCGCCCCACGTAGTCCGGGATGCCCGAGGTGTGCGTCAGCAGCTGGCGCAGCGTGATGGCGGAGCCGTTCGGGTAGTCCGGCAGGTGGCGCGACAGCGTGTCGTCGTAGCTGTCGATGGCGCCTGCCCGCTTGAGCAGGACGGTGGACACGGCGGTGAACGATTTCGTCAGCGACGCGATCCGGTACCGGGTCTGCATGTCGTTGGGCCGCTGCTGCGCGCGGTCGGCGTAGCCGTAGCTGGCCCGCATCAGGTCCTCGCCGTCCTTCCGGACCACGATGGTGCCCACCAGGCCTTCGGCGGCCACGTAGCTGCGCAGGTCGCCATACGGCACCTCGTCCTGCGCGTTGCCGCCACCGCCACAGGCGGACAGCAGGACTGCGGCGGCCAAGGCCAGGCTGCGCACGCGGCCATGTGCGGCGTGTGGACGGAACTGGCGGGCGGCCGAGTTCGACACGAGCTCCCTTCGGATGCAGGAAAAGGGGCCGATGGTACGGACTCCGGTCAGTCCGCCAGCAGCGGCGACTGCGCGAACTGCGCGTTCAGCCACGCCACGAAGGTGGCCACCGGCGCCCGCCGGCGGCTGGCCGGGTTGACCGCCAGCACGTGCCGGTAGCCCACCGGCATGCGCCACTGCGGGAAGGGCATCACCAGGTCGCCGCTGGCCACCGCGTCCTGCAGGAAGGGCGAACGCACCAGGGCCACGCCCTGGCCGCGGATGGCGGCCTGCACCGCCTGGTCGGCGAAGGAGAACACCAGCCGCCCGGCCTGTGGCGCCACGGTGCCGGCCCCGGCGAAGTCGAACCACGTGGCCCAGTTCAGCCGCCGCGTGCCGGGCACGCTGTGGTCCAGGTCCAGCAGGGGCCAGCGTGCCAGGTCGGCGGGCCCGCTCAGCGTCACGCCCTCGAGCAGCCGCGGGCTCATTGCCGGCGCGGCCAGGTCCTCGATCAGCGAGGTGGCGCCCACCGGCACGCGGTCCAGCGTCACCCAGCGCACCGCCACGTCCACGTCCTCGGCGTTCAGGTCCACCACGCGGTCCGACGCGTCCAGCCGGATCTCGATCTCCGGGTGCTCGCGCTGGAACAGCGCCAGCCGCGGCACCAGCCACAGCGACGCGAAGGACGCATAGGTGGTCAGCGTGACGCGGTGGGCCCCGGACTGGCCGCGCAGCTCGTCCACGCACAGGTCGATGCCGGCCAGGGCCTGCTGCACCGCCTGCTGCAGCTGTCGCCCGGCGGCGGTGAGCTCCAGCGCACGCGTGCGGCGCAGGAACAGCGGCCGGCCGACCTCCTGCTCCAGCGTGGCCACCTGGCGGCTGATCGACGACTGCGTGAGGTGCAGTTCGGTGGCCGCGTCGGTGAACGACAGCCGCCGGGCCGCGGCCTCGAAGCCACGCAGGGCGGCCAGGCCAATGGGGCGAACGCGGCGGGTCGGGCGTCTTCGTGGCGCGGCGGGCGTGGACATGTCTCGACCATACATGCGCCAAACGCATGCATCAACTGCAGTCTTTTCGTTTGTCTCTGCAGCGGGAAAGCGATGCAATGTCAACAACCCGGCCATGAATGCGCCGGATGCATGGAGAAGCCCATGGCCCCGATCTCAGAGATCGTTCGTACCGTGCACCTGGAGCACGACCAGATGCTGATCCTGGAAGACCTCCGCACCGGTCGCGTGCGCGTGCTGCACGGCGGCGTCTGGCTGACCGAGCCAGGGGAAACGCGCGACCACTTCCTGCAGCCTGGCGACGCGCTCCCGGTGCGGTCGGCCGGTGCCCTGGTGCAGGCGCAAGGGCCGACGCAGGTGGAGCTCACCCGCCTCGGCCGCCGGCCGCGCGCGGCCTGGTGGCCGCGGCTGCGCGCCCTGGCCGCACGCTGGCACCTGGGACCGGTGCCCGATACGTGCGCGTGACGGCGAATCTCAGCCCAGGCGCTCGGCGTGCCAGCGCAGGTGGTCCGCCACAACGCTCTGGATGAAGAAGTAGCCGTGGTCGTAGCCCGCGTGCCGGCGCAGCGTCAGCGGCTGGTCGGCTGCGCTGCAGGCCGCTTCCAGCGCCTCGGGCTTCAGCTGTTCGACCAGAAACTTGTCGGCCAGGCCCTGGTCGACGAGGATGCCCGCCGGATACGGGCAGCGCGCCTGCCGCATCAGCGCGCTGGCGTCGTGTGCGGCCCAGGTGCCGCGGTCCTCGCCAAGGTAGCGCGAGAACGCCTTCTCGCCCCAGGGGCAGGTGCTGGGTGCAGCGATGGGTGCGAAGGCCGACAGCGACCGGAACCGCCCCGGGTGGCGCAGCGCCAGCGTCAGGGCACCATGCCCGCCCATCGAATGCCCGGTGATGCCGATGCGCGCCGCGTCCAGCCCCAACGCGTCCACCAGCAATGGCAGCCATTCGGTCAGCAGCCAGCTTTCCATGCGGAAATGGCGCGCCCAGGGCTCGGCCGTCGCGTCCAGGTAGAAGCCGGCGCCGCTGCCGAAGTCCCATTCCACGTCCTCGCCGGCGATGCCGGTGGCGCGCGGGCTGGTGTCGGGCATCAGCAGCGTCAGGCCGAGTTCGGCGGCCACGCGCTGTGCGCCGGCCTTGATGGCGAAGGTCTCCTCGGTGCAGGTCAGCCCGGCCAGGCAGACCAGCGCCGCGCCCGACGGCTTCGGCGGCTGGTAGACCGCAAACCGCATCGGCAGCCCGATCACCGCCGACGTGTGACGGCAGAAACGCTGCACGCCGCCGAAGCAGGCGTGCTCGGCCGTGGTCTCGAACGGGACTTCGGCGCCGGCAGCCATCAGTAGACGACCACCGAGCGGATCGACTCGCCGCGCTTCATCAGCGCGAAGCCTTCGTTGATGTCCTCCAGCTTCAGCCGGTGCGTGATCAGGTCGTCGATGTTGATCTTCTTCTCCATGTACCAGTCGACGATTTTCGGCACGTCGGTGCGGCCGCGCGCGCCGCCGAAGGCCGAGCCTTCCCACTTGCGGCCGGTGACCAGCTGGAACGGCCGGGTCCTGATCTCCGCACCCGCCTCGGCCACGCCGATGATGATGCTGCGCCCCCAGCCCTTGTGCGTGCACTCCAGCGCTTGGCGCATCACGTCCACGTTGCCGATGCACTCGAAGCTGAAGTCCGCCCCGCCGTCGGTCAGCTGCACGATGGCGTCGACCACGTTGGGCACGTCCTTCGGGTTCACGAAGTGCGTCATGCCGAACTGGCGCGCCATGGCCTCGCGCGCCGGGTTGATGTCGATGCCGATGATCTTGTCGGCCCCG
Organism: Rubrivivax albus; assembly: GCF_004016515.1. Lineage (GTDB taxonomy): Bacteria > Pseudomonadota > Gammaproteobacteria > Burkholderiales > Burkholderiaceae_C > Rubrivivax > Rubrivivax albus. The sequence goes on along the minus strand of NZ_SACT01000002.1, from coordinate 658,051 downwards.
GCCAGCTTCGCACCCTGGATCACGTTCAGGCCGATGCCGCCGAGCCCGAACACCGCCACGTTGGCACCGCGTTCGACCTTGGCGCTGAAGATCACCGCGCCGATGCCGGTGGTCACACCGCAGCCGATGTAGCAGACCACGTCGAACGGCGCGTCCTCGCGGATCTTGGCCAGCGCGATCTCCGGCACCACGATGTGGTTGGCGAAGGTGCTGGTGCCCATGTAGTGCAGGATGGGCTTGCCGTCGAGCGAGAATCGCGACGAGCCGTCCGGCATCAGCCCCTTGCCCTGGGTGGCACGGATCTTCTGGCACAGGTTGGTCTTGCGGCTGAGGCAGAACTTGCACTGCCGGCACTCCGGCGTGTAGAGCGGGATCACGTGGTCGCCGGCCTTCAGGCTGGTGACGCCAGCACCCACCTCGCGGACGATGCCCGCACCCTCGTGGCCCAGGATGGCGGGGAACAGCCCCTCGGGGTCGGCGCCGGACAGCGTGTACCAGTCGGTGTGGCAGATGCCGGTGGCCTTGACCTCCACCAGCACCTCGCCGGCGCGCGGGCCGTCGAGGTCGACTTCTTCGATGGTCAGCGGGGCGGCAGCTTGCCAGGCGACGGCGGCGCGGGTCTTCATCGGGTTCCTCCAGGGTACGTCTTGGTGGCTCGACCCTACATCAGACGCACGGTTCATCCGCGTGGCGGGCGGTTCGTCCGCTGGTCCGGCGGTTCGTCGCAGGCCGCTGGCACGCACGGGGCGGCAGCGGCACAGTTCAACCATCGACAGACGCACCGCAGCACGCACAAGGACACCGCCATGAACACCGCCCGCCACGCCCACATCGCCGCCCTGGCCTTCGCCCTGGCCACCACGCTGAGCATCTTTGCCGGTGTGGCCGACCTCTGGACGGTGGAACCGGCGCAGCAGCTGTTCGTGCAGGCCACGGGTGCGGTGACCGACCGCGGCTGAGATCGCTGGCCGGCTAGAGTCGGCCCGGTTTCCAAGGAAAGGGCCCCGCCTCGCGGGGCCCTTTCGTTTTGCATGGCATGGGTCAAGCGCCCCGCCGATGTGGGGCCCGGCGTCGAACCGGATCCATCGATGTCGTTGGCGCGCAAGCGAAGCACTTCAGCGGCCTGGCCGACACAGCGGCGCACAGCCGAACGGCGCCGCACCTGGACCGGTTGCCCGCAGTGGCAGGGCGGCGAGGCGGCGCCCGTTCATCCACCGTGACGACGTTTCGTCCGTCGGCCCCGCGGTTCATCGGAAGCGACTTTCAGCGCCGCACGCATCGGCGCACAGTCCACCCATCGACACACGACGCAGCCCCGAAAGGAACCCGATCATGACCACCCGCTTCAGCCTTCAAGCCCGACATCAAGCTGCCGCCTTCGTCCTCGCCCTGGCCAGCACGCTGGTCATCTTCTCCGGCGTCGACCGCCTCTCCACGCCGTCGCAGGCCGATGCGATGCTGGTGAAGGCGCAGCCGACCTCGACGCAGGCCTGATCACCCGGCTGCGTCGCACGCTCAGCGCCCCGCTTCGGCGGGGCGCTTTGCATTTCAGGAAGGCAAAAAACGCAGGATCGCAGCGCGAAGGTCCTGCCCGGCCGCGAAGCCCATGGCAGCTGCGGCCGCGTTCACGCGCGAGATCACGCCATGATCCCAGTGATCCTGTGCATCGCCGATGCGTGCCGATGAATGCGCCACCGTCACCGCCGCGCGGCCTGCGGCCTGCAACAGGACCAGTGCGGCCACACCGGCCTCGTCCTTGCCGATGCCGGCATCGTTGAACACCGCCAGCCGCAGTGGCACGGCCAACGCGTACTGCGCCGAGCTCACACCGCCATGCGATCCGCTGACCGCCACCACCCCGGCGTCACCGGGTTCCAGCTGCGTGATGCTGTCCACCAGCAGCACGCCCGGCGCGGCAAAGGTGCGGGTGGTGCCACTCATCGGGCCATTCCGTTCGTCGCCGCTGCGGGCCGCTCGCACGGCCTGCACCGCGGTTCATCGCAAGTGGCTGGTGATGTGGTCGGCATGGGCCGAAGATTCATCCATCGCAACGCTGAACCCCTCTCCAAGGAGCCCGACATGACCACCCCCCGCACCCAACGCTTCGTCGCCTTCACGCTGTCGCTGTTCACCACGCTGGTGATCTTCTCCGGCGTCGTGTCACTCTCCTCGCCGGACCACGCCGGCCTGCTGCTGGCCAGCACGCCGACGACGCAGAGCGCGCACGGTTGACAGCAGTTCGGCGTCGCGAACCCCACAGCAGGGCCCTTCGGGGCCCTGCGCCGTTTCCGGGGCCGTCCTTGGCCGGGCAGTTCAGCGTGCGAACAGCTGCTCCATCTCGCGCCGCAGCGCATAGGCCCGGGTGCCGGTGTCCATGGCCACGTCGGCCCAGCTCAGGCTCTGGCCCTGCTTCACCGGCCGCACCAGCTTGACGTCGTGCGCCAGGCCCAGCGGCAGGCCGCCGATGGCCGCGCTGGTGGCCGCCGGCAGCAGCTTGCCCCAGACACAGTAGCCGCCTTCGCCGTCGAGCACCTCGCCGGGCTGCAGGTCGCGCTTGGCGGTGGCCACCACGTCGGCGTTCCACTGCGATGCGGCACCGGTGTGCTCGCCGCGCAGCGCCACGCTGGCCACGCTGAAGCCCACCTCCAGGCCGATCAGGTGCCAGCGCTTGTAGAGCGTGAAGTAGCGCCCGCTCGGGTCGGTGTGGGCCTTGTATTCCTCGAAGCAGTTGCGGATGTATTCGGTCTCGCCTTCCACCGTGACCCACACGCCCATGCGGATGTCGTAGGGGATGGTGCGGCCGTCGGGCTCCAGGCAGCTGATGACCTCGACCATGCCCTTCTTCTCCAGCACGCCGCCTTCGCTCTTCGGACGGGTGACGAAGGGGATGTCCTCCACGCTGGCCGGCGGGTAGAGCAGGCCGTCGCTAGGCACGGCCAGGCCGGTGGCATTGGCCACTGCGGTGCTCTCGATGCTGGGCTTGGAGCCGTCCAGGAAGCTGTTGAACATCTTCGGGTTCAGGCCGCCGCGCTCGGCCTGCTCCGGCGTCAGGCCGTAGTAGCCCCACACCGTCTGTGGCGTGCTCTGTGCGAAGTGCGGCAGCCACTTGTGGCCGCGCCCGGCGGCCACCACCGGAAAGCCGCAGCAGCGCGCCCAGTCCACCAGGTCGCAGATCAGCGCCGGCTGGTCGCCGAAGGCCAGCGAATACACGACGCCGGCCTCCTGCGCGCGGCGTGCCAGCAGCGGGCCACAGAAGGCATCGGCCTCCACGGTGACGTTCACCACGTGCTTGCCGTGGGCGAAGGCCTCCAGGCAGTGGTCCACGGCCGCGATGGGGTGGCCAGTGCATTCCACGACCACGTCCACCGCCGGGTGGCGCACCAGGGCCTGCCAGTCGTCGCCGACGTGGGTGCGGCCGTCCTTCACTGCGGCGTCCAGGCTGGGCGCGGTCAGGCGCTCGGCCGCCCAGCCCACGCGGGCCAGGTTGCGGCGGGCGCCGTCGAGGTTCAGGTCGGCGATGCCCAGCAACTGCACGCCCGGCGTGCGCGGGATCTGCGCCAGGTACATGCTGCCGAACTTGCCGGCGCCGATGAGGCCCACGCGCACCGGCCGGCCTTCGGCGGCGCGCTGCTGGAGCTTGGCGAAGAGAGGGGTAGACATCTCAAGCCGCCTTCAGCTCGTCGATGGACGTCTGCAGCGCGCTCGCCGGCATGCCGTCCTTCCATGGCAGGTCCACCGGGACGTCCTTCAGCAGGCAGTCGTCGGGCAGGGTGATGATGGGCGTGAAGTCGCGGTGGGCGATGTACTCCGGCCGCTTGAAGCGGCGGATGTGGTTGGTCACCGCACACAGGCTCAGGTAGACGCTGACCCGGTTCCAGGGGCTGAGGTTGCTGGTGCTGGCATGCAGCAGGCAGCCGTGGAACAGGATCATCGAGCCCGCCGGGCCTTGGGGCGAGACGATGCCGCCGTTCTTGCCGCCGGCGCGCTGCACCAGCTGCGCGATCAGCGCGTTGTCCACCGTCCACAGCGGATAGCTGGTGGTCGTGAGGTCGTGCTTCGCGTCCACCACGCCCAGCCGGTGGCTGCCGGGGATGAACATCAGCGGGCCGTTGAACTGATTGACGTCGTCCAGGAAGATGGCCACGTTCATCGCCCGCGGCTCGGGCATCAGGTCGTCGTTCTTCCAGGTGCCGTAGTCCTGGTGCCACTGCCAGACGTCGCCCTCGAAGGCCATCTTGCCGTTGATCTTGAACTGGTGCATGTACAGCGCGTCGCCGAAGATCTGCTGCACCGGTTCCACCATGCGCGGGTGGCGCGCCAGCTTCGCGAACGGCTCGCTGTAGAGGTGGGCCGCGAAGTTGGTGCGCACCGCGTCGCTGCCCTTCTCGCGCACGTTGTAGGCCTCGCGCCGCGCGTACAGGGCTGGTACGGCGTCGGTGAGCGTCTTCACCTCGTCGGGCGAGAACAGAGACGGGAAGAACAGGTAGCCGTCGCGCTCGAACTGCGCGATCTGCTCGGGGCTGAGTTTCATGCGGTGTCTCCTCGTTTCAACGGCGCCGTCAGCGCGGCGCCCAGGTGGTGGCCGGCCCGTTCGGCGTGCTCGCGGGCCAGGCGTTCGGCGGTGTCGCCATCGCCGGCGGCGATGGCCGCGGCGATGGCCGCGTGTTCGTCCCAGATGGCGGCGCGGGCCGGCCCGTCCTGCAGCACGGCGCCCATGGCGCGGCGGATCTGGCACCAGTGCGGCGCTGCGCTGCGCTCGACCAGCGGGTTGCCGCTGGCGGCATACACGGCCTGGTGGAAGGCAAGGTCGGCGTCGATCATCGCGGCCACGTCGCCGCTGCGCGTGGCGGCGCGACCGGCGCGCATCACGGCCGCCGCAGGCGCGGCGTGGTGCGCCGCGGCCAGCCGCGCCGCCAGCCCGTCGAGCGCGCCGCGCACGGCGTACACCTGCGCGATCAGGCCGGCGTCCAGCGGCGTCACGCGCAGCCCGCGGCCCGGGGCGTCCTGCACCAGGCCGTCGGCCTTCAGCAGGCGCAGCGCCTGCAGCACCGGCTGGCGCGACACCGCCAGCTGCTCGGCCAGTGCCTCCTGCACGATGCGCTCGCCCGGCGCCAGCGCGCCGCTGCTGATGGCGTCCACCAGGGCACGGTAGGCCTGGTCGACCAGGTCGGGGGCGGTGGCGAGGCGATGCAGCGTGGCCATGGCGTATTCCGTATACAGAACAGCGTAGACCTCGGGCTGGCGGCCGTGAACCGGGTCAACCCTGGGGTGCCGGTGCGTGGTGCCTGGTGCGTGCTGCCCGGCGTGCACGGCGTGCACGGCCGTGTCGCAGTGTCAGGGGCGCCTGGCGGCGCTGGACGGGTACCGCGTGGTCGTTCAGGCGGCTGCCGGCAGGTTCAACGTGACCGTGGTGCCCTGGCCCGGCACGCTGGCCGCCGTGGCGCGCCCGCCGTGCAGGGCCACGATGCGCGCCACGATGGCCAGCCCCAGGCCATGGCCACCTTCGCTCTTGCGGTAGAAGCGCTCGAAGAGGTGGGGCAGGTCGTCCGGCGCGATGCCGCAGCCGCTGTCCTGCACCTGTACCTGCAGCGCCCCGTCCACCAGCGCCCCCCGCAGCACGATGCGGCCGCCCGCCGGGGTGAAGCGAAGGGCGTTGTCCAGCAGGTTGGCCAGCGCACGTTCGAACAGTTCGACGTCCAGCCGCGCCGGCAGTGGCGTGTCGCCGGTGTCGGTGACCAGCGTCACGCCCTGCAGCGCGGCGCGGCTGGCGAAGCGGCGGGTCAGGTCGTCGATCAGCTCGCCGGCGTCCAGCGCCACCGGTTGCAGCCGGTAGGACGGCTCGTCCAGCAGCGCGAAGTCGCCCAGCGCGCGCACCATGCCGGCGGCGGTGCCGGTGTTGCGCAGCGCCACGTCCAGCAGCGCGCGGTCGTCGGCGCGCGCCGGGTCGTGGGCCCAGCGCGCCTGCAGCGTCTCCAGGCAGGCGGTGGTGGCGGTCAGCGGCGAGCGCAGGTCGTGCGACAGATTGCTCACGCCTTCGCGGCGGAACCGGTCCAGGCGCTGCAGGCGGTCCCACTGCGCGCGCAGCGTGGCCAGCATCTGGCCGAAGCCGCTGCGCAGGCGGGCGAACTCATCGTGGCCCGCCGGCGCTGCGGCCGGCAGCGCGGCGGCGGCCTCGAAGCCGTCGCGCGTGGCCTGGTCGACGGCATCGCTGAGCGCGCGCAGCGGCCGCGTCACGGTGCCGATGATCCAGGCCGCGATGAGCGCGCCCAGCAGCACCACGGCCAGCACGCCGGCCAGCGCCGGGCCGGCCACGCTGCTGCCCAGCAGCTCGACCTGTCCCGGCGGCAGCGGCCGCTTCTGGCACACCAGGTACAGGTAGCCGCCGGCGTTGGCGCCGGGGGCGATGGTGCTGGCCTGCAGCATGCGCGCCGCGATCACGGTGTCCTCTGCCATGTACTGCGGGTCGTCGCCCATCACGTAGGCGGCGCGCGCGCGATCCCCCGCGACCATGATGGCCTCCTGCACCGGCCCGAGCTTGACCTTCAGCCCCGGCGCGATGGGCATGTCGCCGCTGCTGGCCAGCACCGTGCCGTCGGCCGCCAGCAGGTACAGCCGCGAATCGGGTTCGAACAACAGCAGGTTGCGCAGGAAGCCGGTGAAGCCCTGCGGGTCGCGCGCATGCAATTCCAGCAGGTCGGGGTGGGTGGCCACCACGCGGCCGATGAAGCCGTTGGCGCGCTCCCAGGTGCTCTCGTGCTGGAAGCGCTGGAAGGCGGTGGCCACCGTCACGATCACCGCCAGCGCGGTGACCAGGCCGGTGAGCAGGATGGTCAGCGCCAGGCGGGCACGGACGGTCATCGGGCGCGAGGCCGGAGCCCCCTCATTCCTTGAACTTGTAGCCGGCGCCCCGCACCGTGAGCACCCACTCCGGGTGCATCGGGTCACGCTCGAGCTTGGAGCGCAGCCGGTTGATGTGCGTCGTCACCGTGTGCTCGTAGCCGTCGTGCGAGTAACCCCACACCGCGTCCAGCAGCTGCGAGCGCGAGAACACCCGCCCAGGGTGCTGCGCGAAGTGCAGCAGCAGGTCGAACTCCAGCGCCGTCAGCTCCACCGGCTGCGCGCGCACGGCCACCGTGCGCTTGGTGGGCCAGATCTGCAGGTCGCCCTGCACGATCGGGCGCTCACCGCCGGCCGCACCCCGCGCCGCCTGGGCCGCGTCGCGCACCTCGGCGCGGCGCAGCAGCGCCTTCACGCGGGCCAGCAGCTCGGCCATCGAGAAGGGCTTGGTCAGGTAGTCGTCGGCGCCCAGCTCCAGGCCCAGCACGCGGTCCAGCTCGGTGCTCTTGGCGGTGAGCATCAGGATCGGCGTGTCGCTGTCGCGCGCGCGCAGGCCCTTGCAGACCTCCAGTCCGTCCAGGCCCGGCATCATCAGGTCCAGGACCAGCAGGTCGTGCGGCTGGCGGTCCTCGGCGTCCAGCGCAGCCGCGCCATCGGGCACGGCGTCCACGGCGTAGCCCGCCTGCTGCAGGTTCATCACCAGCAGGTCGCGGATGTCGGCCTGGTCTTCGGCGACGAGGATGCGGCGGGGCATGCGAGGCGGTCGCAGCATGGCGCGCGACCTTACACCGATGTGATCTTCCCGTGAGGAACGGTGAGCACCACGTGAGCCGCGGTCGCCACAGTCTGGCCATCGACCGTGGAGCCTTGCCCATGCACACCGCCACCGCTGCCCATCCCGATGCCCTTGCCCCCGCCTTCACGCCTGCCGCTGCGCCCCTGAGCTGGGCCGACGTGCTGCCCTACCGCGGCGACCTGCTGCGCTACGCCCGCCGCAAGCTGATGGACCCCAGCCTGGCCGAGGACCTGGTGCACGACGTGTTCGAGGCCGTGGCCACCGGGCGTGCAGCCTTCGGCGGGCGCTCGGCGCTGCGCACCTGGCTGGTGGGCATCCTCAAGCACAAGATCGTGGATCTGGTGCGCGAGCGCGCCGCGCACGAACCGCTGGCCGACGCCGACGACGCCGGCTTCTCCGGCACCGCCAGTCTGGTCAGCGCGCAACCCGGCCCCGACGAGCAGGTCGCCTGCCGCCAGCGCCTGGCGCAGGCGATGGCCCGGCTGGAGACGCTGACCCCGGGCGTGCGCCAGGCGTTCGAGTTGCGCGTGCTGCAGGAGCGCTCCACCGAAGAGGTCTGCAGCGCACTGGCGATCACCGAGGACAACCTCTTCGTCCGCCTGCACCGGGCGCGGCGGGCGCTGGCCGCCTGAGGGCGGAGCGCGCAGGCGCCGGCGCGGGATCGGCTCCCACGGCTTGACCCCACAAGGCCTGGGAACTCCTGGGGTCTCCCGGGGTCGCTGTCGACGCTCGCACCCACAATGGGCGCTGAAACGACAGAGGAGTCCCGATGAAGAACTGGTTCCTGGGCGTGCTGATGGCAGCGGTGGCCGGCGCCTTCGTGCCCGAGGTGGCCGAGGCCAAGCGCTTCGGCGGCGGCATGAGCAAGGGCATGCAGCGCAGCGCTCCGGCCAAGCCGGCGCCCCAGCAGCCGCCGGCGCAGCAGCCGGCCACGCCGGCGCAGTCGCCGCAGACCCCGGCCACGCCGGCCGCCGCCACGGCCGGCGCCACCGCCGCGGCGGCGGGCACGGCGGCCAAGCGTTCGTGGCTGGGCCCGGTGGCCGGCCTGGCCGCCGGCCTGGGCTTGGCGGCCCTGGCCAGCCACCTGGGCTTCGGCGAGGAACTGGCCAGCTTCATGCTGCTGGCGCTGCTGGCCATCGCCGCGGTGGTGGTGATCCGTCTCGTGATGCGGCGCATGGGCGGTGCCCAGCCGGCCATGGCCGGCGCTGGTGCGGACACGGGCACCGGTGCGGCCGGCGGCATGACCCCGCTGGCGCGCGCGCCCCTGCGACCGGTGACGCCCGCGGCGGCGGCCACGGGGTCGCCCGGCCAGGCGGCGCCGGCGGCCTTCGGCGGCCTGCAGATCGGCGCCGCGGTGCCGGCCGGCCAGTTGCCGGCCGACTTCGACCGCGAAGGCTTCGAGCGCGTCGCGAAGATGATCTTCATCCGCATGCAGGCGGCGCACGACGCGGCCGACCTGGACGACCTGCGCCAGTTCACCACGCCGGAACTCTTCGCCGACATCCGCCTGGACCTGCAGGACCGCGGTGCGGCGGCCGACCACACCGACGTGCTGGCCATCGCCGCCGAGGTGCAGGATTTCGCCGAGGAGGATGGCCGCCAGATCGTGAGCGTGCGCTATACCGGCCAGGTGCGCGAAAGCGCCGATGCCGCACCGGCCGACGTGGACGAGACCTGGCACCTGGTGCGCCCGGCCGACGGCAGCCGCAACTGGGCCATCGCCGGTATCCAGCAGGCGGCCTGAGTTCGGCCGCCGCCGGCTGGCGGCGGTGATTCAGCGCTGGCCGGCTGCGGCCAGCGCGTCTTCCAGCCACGGCAGCATCGCGTCCAGCACCTGCGTCAGGGCCTGGGACAGCGCCTGCACCGCCGCGGCGGCCGTGGCCTCGCCGCTCAGCGGCGGTTCGGCGCTGAAGGACCGCCGCGCCACACGCTGGCGCGCCCGCCGGTCGTAGAGCTCGGCGGTCACGGCCAGCCGGCCGCGTCCCGGCGCCGGCAGGCTGGCGTGGTGAAGTTCGTCGATGGTCAGCGTCAGCAGCCAGTCGGCCTGCTGCGGGTCTCCCAGCAGCGCCGTCACGCCGGCGCTGCCGCGGACTTCCAGCCGCTGCTGCAGCGCGCGCGGCAGCACGCGCAGCGGGCGCTCGGCCCAGCGCGCGTACTGGTAGGTGGCCAGCGCGCCGCCTTCGCGCGTGTAGACGAGGTTCAGCGTGTCGGCCGCGGGCGCCCCCGGCATGGCCTGCAGCAGCAGCGCATGCACCAGCGGGCGCTCGCGGCGGGACGGCGGCGGCCCCAGGTCGCGCCAGCGGTACTGCAGCTGGGCCTGCGTCGGCCCGTCCAGACCCAGCGACACACAGCCGCCGAGCCCGCCGGCGGACAGGGCCTGCACCAGGCCGGCACCGAGCACGACGCGGCGCGTCACGGGTCGCGTCATGGCGTCTTCTCCCCTGGGCCCAGTTGCACGGGTGCTGGCCCCAGCAATGCGGCACGCGGGTCCTGCAGCTGGTCCAGCACGCGCAGCGCAGCGTCGGCGCTCAGGCGCAGGTCGGACACCGCGGCGGCCAGCTGGTCGTCCAGGCCCTGCGCCGTGCCTTGCAGGCTGCGGCTGGTGGCCTGGGCCTCGCGCTGCAGCGTCTCCGTGGCCGCGGCCAGGCGGGTGATGGCGCTGCGCGACTCGGCCATCAGCCGCTCGGCCTCGACGAGCGTGCCGTCCAGCCGCGCACCGCCGCGTTCCACAACGCCGGCGATGCGGTCGCCGGCGCGGCCGAGGTCGGTCACCGCGGTCTGCACCGGCGTGGCCAGGGCGCCGATGCGGTCGGCGGCGCGGCCCACCTGGGTGGCGGCGGTGTCCAGCGTGTCCAGTCGGCCGCGCAGGTCGTCGGCCAGCGCGCGCAGGCTGCGCACGGTGTCCATCATGGTCTGCCGGTTCTCCGGCGCCAGCAGGGCGTTGAGCTGGGTCAGCGCCACCGTGGCCGCCTCGCCCACCTGGCTGACACGGCCGGCGATCTGGTCGAGGTCGGAGCGTCCTTCGCCGATCACCGGGTGGCGTTCGCCGGCCGGCGTGTCGGTGAGCAGCGCGCCCGGCGGTTCCGGCGTCACGAGCGTGATCTTGGCGATGCCGGTGACGAGGTTGCGCGTGACCACGGCCACGGTGTTGGTGCGCACCGAGGCCTGGTCGTCGACGCGCACGTCCACGCGCACGCGGTTGACGCTCTCGGCCTCGAGTTCATAGCCTTCCACGCGGCCGACACGCACGCCGCGCAGGCGCACCTCGCCGCCGATCTCCAGCCCATCCAGGGCCTGTTCCTCGAAGTGGATGGTGTACAGGCGCGAGCCGGCGCGGTCGCCTTGGCCGCCCAACCACAGCAGGGCCGCGACGAGCAGGGCCACCAGCACCAGCACGCCGGCGCCGACGGCGGTGTAGCGGGCTTCAGCTTCCATCGTCCGGTCCTTCGCGAACCATTCTACGAACCGAGAAGTAGTCGCGGATCCAGGCGTCGTCGGTCCGGATGACCTGCGCCACCGGGCCGTCGGCGGCCACCACGCCGTCGGCCAGCACGATCAGCCGGTCGACCACGCCGAGCAGCGTGTCGAGGTCGTGCGTGACCAGCAGCACCGTCAGGCCCAGGTCGTCTACGAGGTTGCGCACCAGGCGGTCGAAGCCGCGCGCGGTGATCGGGTCCAGGCCCGAGGTCGGCTCGTCCAGGAACAGCAGCTCCGGCTCGAGCGCGATCGCGCGTGCGATGGCGGCGCGCTTGCGCATGCCACCGGAAAGTGCGCTCGGCGCCTTGTGCGCGGCGTCGGCCGGCAGCCCCGCCTGCGCCAGGCGCAGCGCCACCAGCGCGTCCACCGCATCCGCCGGCAGCGTGGTGTGCTCGCGCAGCGGCACGGCCACGTTCTGCGCCACCGTCAGCGACGAGAACAGCGCGCCGTCCTGGAACATCATGCCGAAGCGCCGGCGCACGCGGTCCAGCTCGGCGGCCGATGCAGCCCAGACCTCGGTGCCGAACAGCCGCACCGTGCCGGCCGTGGGCCGCTGCAGGCCGACGATCTCGCGCAGCAGCACGGACTTGCCGGTGCCGCTGCCGCCGATCAGCGCGATCAGCTCGCCACGCCCGGCGGTGAAGCCCACGCCACGGTGCACCGTCTGCGTGCCGAAGCGCGTGACGATGCCGTCGACGGCGAGCAGCGGGGCGTCGTGATCGCGCATCGGTCTCACCAGCCCAGGGCCTGCAGCACGACGGCGAACACCGCGTCGAGCAGGATGACGGCGACGATGCACTGCACCACCGTGGAGGTGGTCGCCCGCCCCAGCGCGGCGGTGTCGCGCGGCGCGGCCAGGCCCATGCGCACGCCGATGACGGCGATCACCAGCGCGAACACCGGCGCCTTGGCCAGGCCCACCAGCACGTGGCGCAGCGGCAGGGCCTCCTGCAGCCGTGTGACGAAGGCCGTCGGTGTGATGTCCAGCATCGGCTGCGCAATCGCCATGGCGCCGAGCAGGCTGGCCACGTCGCCCACGAACACCAGCAGCGGCAGCGCCAGCACCAGCGCCAGCACGCGTGGCAGCACCAGCACCTGGCGCGGCGACAGGCCCAGCGTGCGGATGGCGTCGATCTCCTCGGTCAGGCGCATCGAGCCCAGCTGCGCGGTGAAGGCCGCACCCGACCGGCCGGCGACGATGACGGCGACGATGATGGGCGCGAACTCGCGCGTGGCCCCGATGGCCACGCCGTCGACGACGAAGAGGTTGGCGCCGTACTTCTCGGCCTGCAGGCCCAGCAGGTAGGCGATGACGACGCCGATCAGCGCCGTCACCAGGGCCACCACCGGCAATGCCGACAGGCCGGCCTGCGACAGCTGCACCGTGAGTTCGCGCACCCGCAGCCGGGCCGGGTGGCGCAGCACCTCGCCGAGCGCGACCACGGTCTCGCCCAGCATGGCCAGGTGGCCGCGGGCCAGCTGGCCAAGTTCGACGCTGCTGCGGCCCAGTTGGGCCAGGGTGCGCAGGCGGCGTGGCGCAGGCGGTGGGGCCGCCTGCACCAGGTGCTCGGCCACACGGGCCAGCGTGCGCGCGTGGGCCGGGTCCAGGCCGTGCCACTGGCCCGGCGGCGGCGCATGGCCGCCGAGGGCGCGCAGCAGCAGCAGCGCGCTGGCACTGTCCAGCGCGGTCAGGCCCTGGGCGTCCACGGCGGCCAGCACGGGCCACACCGTGGCGCGCAGTTGCTGCGTCAACGCCGGCAGGCGGTCCATGCGCCAGCGGCCCTGCAGCACCAGCGTGGCCTGGCCCGTGGTGTCGATGCGGAACCCGGCGTCGTCGGCGGCCATGCCGACGAGGATAGCGGTTCACCCGTACTGTTGGCCCTGGGCCAGCAGCGCCGGCGTGCCGATGACGGCATTCAGGCCGTCGAAGTCCAGCATGCGGTCGCGCCAGGGGCCGGTGCTCCCGTGTGCAGCCAGGCTGGCGTAGTAGCCCTGCAGCGTGTGCGCCACCGCACGTGCGGTGCCGCCGGGGAAGATCACGATGCGGAAACCGCGCGCGCCGAGTTCGGCGGCCGACTGCACCGGCGTCTTGCCGCCTTCGACCATGTTGGCCAGCAGCGGCACGCGCTGCGCGAAGCGCGCACAGGCGGTGTCCATGTCGGCCGGCGTGCGCAGCGCCTCGATGAACAGGGCATCGACCCCGCAGGCCAGGTAGGCCTCGGCACGGTCGAGGGCCGCGTCCAGGCCTTCGACCGCCAGTGCATCGGTGCGCGCCAGGATCAGCGTCGTGTCACGCGTGCGGGCATCCAGCGCCGCGCGCAGCTTGCCCTGCATCTCGGCCACCGGCACCACGCCCTTGCCGTCGAGGTGGCCGCAGCGCTTGGGGAAGGTCTGGTCCTCGAGCTGGATCATGGCCGCACCGGCGCGCTCGAAGGCGTGCACCGTGCGCAGCACGTTCAGCGCGTTGCCGAAGCCGGTGTCGGCATCCACGATCACCGGCGTGCGCACGCGTTCGGTGATCTGGGCCAGCGTGTCGGCCACCTCGGTGGCGGTGGTCAGGCCCACGTCGCTGCGGCCCAGTCGCGTGTAGGCGATGCTGGCGCCGCTGAGGTACAGCGCCTCGAAGCCGGCCTGTTCGGCGACCAGCGCCGTCAGCGCGTCGTAGACGCCGGGGGCCAGCAATGGCCGGGGTTGCTGCAGGCGCTGCTTCATCGCAGGGTTTCCTCGAGGGTGCGTGCGGCGATGAAGCCGCCGGCCACGGCGCTGAGCATGCCGTTGCCGGAGAGGTAGCCCCAGACCGCGTCACCGCTGACGCCGCGGGCGGCGCCACCGGCCGCCAGCAGCGTGGGGAAGACGCCGCCGTCGGCGCGGCGCACGCGGCAGTGGTCGTCGATGTCCAGCCCGCCCTGGGTGTGGAACAGCGCGCCGGTGACCTTGACGGCGTAGTAGGGCGGGGCCAGGTCGGCACCGCCCAGATCCACGTCGGCGCAGCCGATCAGCCGCGCCAGCGCGTCGAGGTCAGGCGCCACACGCAGCGCGCCGGCGGCTTCGGCATCGCGAAAGTCCGGGAACCCGCGTGCCAGGGCGAGCTGCGGTTCGGCGAACACGTTCCAGGCCACGCCGCCGGGCTGGGCCAGCACGTGCACCGCGGCTTCGCTGTAGCCGGCGGTCTCGTCGTGGAAGCGGCGGCCCTGGGCGTTGAGCTGCACGCCGCCCTGCATCATCACCGCCCAGGTCATCAGCGCACCCTGCGGCACCACCCAGGAGCCGTGGCCCTGGTAACCACCGAGGTCCGCGGTGGCGGCGCCCAGCCCGCGGCCCAGGTGGATGGCCGTGCCGTCGTTGCCCGTGTGGCCTGCAAAGAGCGCATCGCGCATCTCGGGCAGGAACTCGCGCACCATGGCCGGGTTGCCGCCGAAGCCATTGCAGGCCAGCAGCACGGCGCGGGCGGTGAGCGACTCGGTGGCGCCATTTGGGCGGGCGGCGGTGAGGCGCCAGCCCTGGCCTTCCGGCTGCAGGCCGACGACGCGTGCCTCCGTCAGCACGTCGGCCTGCGCCGCCCGCTCCAATGCTGCCATCAGCGCCGCGCCGGTGCGCTCGCGCAGCGCGTGCATGCGGCGGGCGTGGTGGCCCGGGTAGAGAAAGCCGTCGAGCAGTTCAAATTCCACGCCATGGCGGGCCAGCAGGTCCAGTGCCGGCGCGCTGGCTTCGGTGTAGGCCTTCACCAGGTGCGCTGCGGCACGGCCTTTCGCCTTCGCCTGGATGTCGGCGGCGAACGCCTCGGGGCTGTCGTGCACGCCGGCGTCGTGCTGCCAGCGTGTGCCGGCGGCCGGGATGAAGCCGCTGGACAGCGCCGTGCTGCCGCTGGGCGTGGCGTCGCGTTCCAGCAGCAGGCAGCCGATGCCCGTCTCGCGCAGCGCGGTGGCCGCGGTCAGGCCACAGGCGCCGGCGCCGACGATGGCGACGTCGATGTCCAAGGGGCTCAGGCCGTCGGCCGGTGCAGGTACTGGCCGCGCGGCTGGCCCAGAACCTCGCCGTTCTCGCAGATCTTCATGCCGCGCAGGAAGGTGGTGGTGACCGCGGCGCTGAGCTCCAGGCCTTCGAAGGGCGTGTAGCCCTGGGTGGACGGCGAAGCCTCCGCACGGATGGTCCAGGTCTTCGCCGGGTCCACCAGGGCGAGGTCGGCGTCGAAGCCGATCTCGATGTCGCCCTTGCGGTTGAGGCCGAAGCGCTGCGCCGGGTTCCAGCTGGTCACGCGCGCCATGTGGTTGTAGCCCATGCCGCGCCTCGTGCCTTCGCTCACCAGGGCCGGCAGCAGGTACTCCGTGCCGCCGAAGCCGCTCTTGGCCATCCAGATGTTGCCGAAGTAGCGGCGCGGGATCTTCATCTCCTGGCGGCAGCAGGCGTGGTCGCTGACCACCCAGTCCAGTTCACCCGACAGCAGGGCGTCCCAGAGGAACTCCACGTCCTCGCGCGGGCGGATCGGCGGGTTCACCTTGGCCAGTTCCGCGGCCTTGGACGTGGTGTCCAGCATCAGGTGGCCGATGGTCACCTCGCGCCGGAAGTCGATGTGCGGGAAGACCTCGGCCATCATCATCGCCGCCTGCACCGCCTTGCGCGAGCTCAGGTGCAGCAGGTTGATGTTGGGCAGCGCGGTCTCGTTGGCCAGATAGGCCGCGATGAACACCGCCAGACCTTCGGAGTGCTGCGGGCGCGACGCGCTGTAGGCCGCCAGACCGCTGAGCGACTTGTCCTTCTCCACCAGCTTGGTGTAGGCGGTCATGATCTCCGCCGTCTCGCAGTGCAGGCTCAGCGAGATCTGGCGGGCCTTGTCGGGGAACTGCTCGCGCGCGGCCTGGATGCCGCGCATGATGAACTCGAAGTGCGCCAGGTCGTAGCGCTCGTCCTCGCCGATCATCAGGAACTCGCGCTGACTGTCGCTCTTGCCGTGCAGGCCGTGCGAGCCGTAGAACATGAAGATCTTGAAGCTGCTGACGCCGTGCTTGTCGATCAGCATCGGGATCTCGCCGATGTGCGTGCGGTCCATCGGCGCCAGGTGGTAGCCGTAGTCGACGTGGAAGCGGTTCTTGCTGATCTTCAGCACTTCGGGGAAGAACTTCTTGTACGCCCCGCCCTTGTTCAGGTAGTACTGGCCCGTGCGGAAGTAGTTCAGCGAACTGGTCACGCCGCCGATGGCTGCGGCCTTGGACTCGGTCACCGCATCCTCGGCCAGCGGCGAGTAGATGCCGCTGTGCATGTGGGCGTCCACCACACCGGGGAACGCCAGCTGGCCGCGGCCGTCGTGCACGGCCTTGGCGCGTGTGGGGTCGATGCCCGGCGCCACCTGCGCGAAGCGTCCGTCCTTAACCGCGATGTCGGCCTCGTGCACCACGTTGCCGTGCGGGCGCACGACACGCACGTTCTTGATCAGCAGGTCGAATTCAGGGGTGTTCACGGGCAAGCCTCTTCTGGAGTTGGGGCAGCAGGCCGCCGGCGTCGACCATGTCGAGCAGGAAGCCGGGGATGGGTTCGGTGGGCAGCATGCGGCCGTCGGCCAGGGTGACGCGGCCGGCGCGGGCGTCGAACTGCAGCGACGTGCCGTCGTCGATCTCGCCAGCACGCGGGCAGGTCAGCAGCAGCAGGCCCAGGTTGAAGGCGTTGCGGAAGTACAGGCCGGCAAACGACGGGGCGATCACCGTCGCCACGCCCAGGTGCACCAGCACGCCGGCGGCCTGCTCGCGCGACGAGCCGATGCCGAAGTTCGCGCCGGCGACGATGACGTCGCCCGGCTGCACGTCAGCCGCGAAATCCGGCCTCACCGCCTCCAGGCAGTGGCGGGCGATCACATCCAGGCCATGCTTCATCGTGTGGCCGGGGGCCAGCTGGTCGGTGTCGACGTCGGCGGGGAGGCGCCAGGTTCTCATGGCCGCGCTCCCATGGCTGCTTTCGACCCAAAGCGGCCGGTGAAGTGCGGTCGGCCGGAAGGCCGACTCGTCAATCTGGCTGGAGTCCCCCTCCCGGAGGGGGGCTGGCGGGGAGCCGTCGAACGCGCTGGAGCCCCTTCTCGGAGGGGGCTCGGGGGAGCCCACGGAAGTCGGGTCGCCAGACCCAAAGCAGCTGAAGGCTGCTTTGGGTCGCAAGCCGCCATCATCCCAACACCTCCCGCGCATCCGCAATGCGCCCCATCAGCGCCGAGGCCGCCACCGTGTACGGCGACCCCAGGTAAACCTGCGCCGTGGCTGCCCCCATGCGCCCCTTGAAGTTGCGCGCGGTGGAGCTGATGACGGTGCTGCCCTCGGGAATCGCCGCGCCGTAGCCGGCGCAGGCGCCGCAGCTGGTGGGGAGCAGGGTGGCGCCGGCGTCGCGCAGGCGGTTGAGGATGCCCTCGCTCTCGGCGCGCTCGCGGTCCTTCACGCTGGCCGGTGCCACCAGCAGCGTCACGTGCGGCGCCACGTGGTAGCCGGCCAGCACCTGTGCCGCGGCGCGCAGGTCGTCGAGCTTGGCGCCGGTGCAGGCGCCGATGTAGGCCACGTCAATGCGCGTCGGCTCCAGCCCGTCCACCGCGCGCACGTTGGCCGGGCTGTGCGGCAGCGCCACCTGCGGCGCCAGCACCGAGGCGTCGAAGGCATGGCGCACGGCGGGCGCGTCCTCGTCGCTGCTCCATTGCGCCAGCTCGGCGGGGTCGAGGTCGGGCGCACCGTGGCGGGCCAGCCATTCCAGCGTCACTGGGTCGGGCGCCACCAGGCCCACCTGCGCGCCGAGTTCAGCACTCATGTTGCACAGCGTCATGCGCTCGGCCATGCTCAGGGCCTGCACCGCCACGCCGGTGTATTCCACCGCCTGGTAGCGCCCGCCGTTCATGCCGAAGCGGCCGATCATGGCCAGCATCATGTCCTTGGCCGACACCCCGTGCGCCAGCCGCCCGCTCCAGCGCATCGAGATCGTCTGCGGCACCTGCAGCCAGATCTCCCCGGTGACCACCACGCCCAGCATCTCGGTGGCGCCGATCCCGAACATGTAGGCGCCGAAGGCGCCGCCGGTGGGCGAGTGCGAATCGCCGCCCACCGCGAACATGCCCGGCCGCAGGTGGCCGTGCTGCGGCACCACCACATGGCAGATGCCCTGCGTGTCGTAGACGTGCGGCAGCGCCTGCTCTCGCGCCCAGTCGCGCGCCAGGTGCACGATGCGGCGCGATTCGTCGTCGGCCGCCGGCACGTAGTGGTCTAGCACCAGCACCACGCGCTGCTTGTCCCAGATCTGCGCGCCGAGCGCGTCGAGCATCGGCTTCAGCCGGCGCGGCCCGGAGGAGTCGTGGAACATGGCCAGGTCCACGCCGCAGGTGACGATCTCGCCCACCTGCACGGTGGTGCGCCCCGCCGCGCGCGCGATCAGCTTCTGGGCCAGAGTCTGCGCTGGCATGTCAGCCTCGCACGGCCGCCCGAAGGGGCTGAAGCGCCCCTCGTGGGCCGCGAACGAAGTGAGCTGGGGGCCTCATGTCACATGCCCAGGTACGCCGCCTTCAACTCGCGGCTGGCCAGCAGCTCGGCCGGGGTGCCGGCAAATCGCAGGCTGCCGTTCTCCATCACGTAGGCGCGCTGCGCGATGTCCAGCGACTGCGCCACGTTCTGCTCAACCAGCAGCAGCGACAGCCCCTCGCCATGCAGCCGGCGGATAAGCGTGAACATTTCCTCCACCAGCAGCGGCGACAGGCCCAGCGACGGCTCGTCCAGGATCAGCAGCTTCGGCTCGGCCATCAGGCCGCGGCCGATGGCCAGCATCTGCTGCTCGCCGCCGCTCATCGTGCCGGCCTTCTGCGTGCGCCGTTCGGCCAGGCGCGGGAAGGTGGTGAAGACACGGTCCAGGTTGCCCGGGCGACGGTCGCGGGCGCGGGCATAGGCGCCGAGCTCCAGGTTCTCCAGCACCGTCAGGTTCGGGAACACGCGCCGCCCCTCGGGCACCTGGATCAGCCCGGCCTGCACCACGGCGCGCGGGTGGGCGCCGGTGAGGTCGGCGCCGTCGAAGCGCACCGTGCCGCGCCAGGGCTTGACGAGCCCGCTGACGGTGTTGTTCAGCGTGGACTTGCCAGCGCCGTTGCTGCCCAGCAGGGCCACGATCTCGCCCGGCTGCACGGCCAGCGACACGCCGCGCAGCACCTCGGTGCGGCCATAGCCGGTGGCCAGGTCGTCGATCTGCAGCAGCGGGCTCACGTGCCCATCTCCGCCAGCCGTGCCGCCGTGCCATGGCCCAGGTAGGCCTCGATCACCCTGGCATCGCGCGTCACCACCGATGGTGGCCCCTCGGCGATCAGCGCGCCCTGGGCCAGCACCCAGACGTGTTCGGCCAGGTGCATCACGGCCTGCATCACGTGCTCGATCATCAGCACCGTGACGCCGTCGTCCGCCGAATCGTCGACGATCTGGCGCACCACCGGCACCATCTCGGCGATCTCCTGCGGGTTCAGACCGGCCAGCACCTCGTCGAGCAGCAGCAGTTTCGGCCGTGTGGCCAGCGCGCGCGCCAGTTCCAGCCGCTTGCGGCCGGCCACCGTGAGGTCGGCCGCGGGCTTGTCGAGCTGCGCGGCCAGGCCTACGCGCTCGGCCACGCGTTCGGCCTCGGCCAGCGCGGCGGCCCGGCCGGGAAGGTGCAGGTGCGCACCGACGGCGATGTTCTCGCGCACCGTCTGCGCGGCAAACGGCTGCACGATCTGGAAGGTGCGCGCCATGCCGGCGCGGGCGTTGAGGTGCGGGGCGCGGCCGGTGATGTCCTGGCCGTCGAAGTGCACGCGGCCGGTGTCGGGGCGCAGGAAGCCCGAGACGATGGCGAACAGCGTGGTCTTGCCAGCGCCGTTGGGGCCGATCAGCGCGCCCAGCGTGCCGGCGGGCAGCGTCAGGCTCACGTCCTGCACCGCCTGCAGGCCGCCGAAGGCGATGCCCACGCCCTGCAGGCTCAGGATCGCCGGCGTCGGTGGCTTTGTCGTTGTTGCCATTGCTGCCACAGCCCCGCGATCCCGCGCGGCATGAACATCACGATGAGCACGAGCACCGTGCCGTAGACCACCAGGTTCAGGCCCGGCAGCTCGCCGAAGAGGTTGCGCGTCAGGTCGGCCAGCGTGTGCAGTGCCAGCGCGCCCAGCACCGGCCCCCACAGCGTGCCCATGCCGCCGACGATGGCGCCCACCAGCGCCTCCACGCTGACGTGCGGGCCGTAGGCGATGGCCGGGTCGATGTACTGGAACACCTGCACGTAGACCGCACCGGCGGCGCCGGTGAAGGCGCCCGACAGCGCGATGGCGCCGAGCTTGGTGGCAAACGGGTCGACGCCGACGGCGCGCGCGGCGTCCTCGTTGTCGCGCACCGCCTGCAGCCGGGCACCGAAGCGCGAGTGACGCAGCCAGGCCGTGACGATCAGGGCGGCCACCAGCAGCGCACCCAGCACCAGCACGTAGCCGGGACGCGACGTGAACTGCAGGTTGGTGGCCGAGGCCTGCAGCGGCAGCATCAGGCCCACGCCGCCGCCGGTGAAGTCCACGCTCAGCGCCACGATGCGGAAGACCTCGGCGAAGGCCAGCGTCACCAGCGCGAAGTAGCTGCCCTTGAGCCCGTAGCGGAAGCTCAGCGCGCCGACGATGGCGCCGACCACCGCGGCCCCGACCATGGCCAGCGCCAGGGCGACCCAGGCGTTGAGCCCGAACTGCAGCTGCGCGACGGCCTGCACATAGGCCCCGGTGCCGAAGAACACCGCGTGGCCGAAGCTGAACTGGCCACCAAAGCCGCCCAGGATGTTCCAGGCCTGGGCCAGCAGCGCGCCGTATAGCGCCAGCATCACGAAGGTGAGCCAGACGCCGGACTCGACGACGAGGGTGGTGCCGACGATGAGTGCGGCGAACACTGCGATGCCGGACAGGTCGCGCGCGAGGCTCATGCGCGCGCCCCGAACAGCCCTTGCGGCCGGAACAGCAGCACGGCGATGAAGATCACGAAGATGCCGATCTGGCCCAGGCTCTCACCCAGGTAGAGCCCGCCCAGCGACTCCACCACGCCGATCAGCAACCCGCCCAGCAGCGCACCGGCGAAGCTGCCCATGCCGCCGAGCACGACGATGGTGAAGGCCACCAGCACGAAGCCCGAACCCACCTGCGGGTTCACGTAGTAGGCCGGCAGCAGGAAGCAGGCCGCCGCGCCCAGGCAGGCCAGGCCGATGCCGAAGCTCATCGCGTAGACGTGGTCCACGTCGATGCCCATCAGCCTTGCGCCCTGCTTTTCCTTCGCCACCGCGCGGATGGCGCGCCCGAGGTCGGTGCGCGTGATCACCGCCATCAGCAGCGCGGCGAACACCAGCGCGCCGCCGAAGGCCACCAGCTTGGGCACGGCGATGAACGCCGGGCCGATCTGCACGGTGCTGAGCGTGTAGGCGGTGTCGATGGTGCGCGTGTCCGAGCGGAACCACAGCAGCGCCAGGTTCTCCAGCACGATGGACAGGCCCAGCGTCACGAGCAGGATGTTCTCGTCCTTGCCGTGGCTGGCGCGGCCGACGATGCCGCGCTGCAGCGCGTAGCCCAGCGCGAACATGCCCGGCACCACCAGCGGCAGCGCCAGGTAGGGGTCCACGCCCAGCGCCACCTTCAGCCAGTAGACGGCGTACAGCGCCACCATCAGCAGCGCGCCGTGCGCGAAGTTGATGATGTGCAGCACGCCGTAGATCAGCGTCAGCCCCAGCGCCACCAGCGCGTAGACCGCGCCGGTGGTCAGCCCGTTGAGGACCGAGGGGAACAGGACGTCGAAGCCGTACACGGGCGGCCGGAAGCGCTTCGTGGTGGTGGCGGTGAGGGGCCGTGCGTCAGGCCTTGACCGGGAACACCGGGTCCACCTGCCTGTAGTCGCGCGGCACGATGACCTTGATGTCGCCCTTGACCACCTGCGTCATCAGCGGCTGGGCGCCGGTGTTCTGGCCGTCGACGAACTTCGTGTCGCCGTAGGGCATGAAGTGGTTGCTGAAGGTGCTGGACGCCAGCGCGGCGGTGATGGCACCGCGGTCGGCGCTCTTGGCGCGCTCGATGGCATCGGCCAGCAGCATCACCGCGGTGTAGGTGTTGAAGACCTCGTAGGTGAAGAACAGGCCCTGCTTCTCGGTGCGCTGCTTGAGCGCGAAGGCGCGCTTGTCGTTGGGGTTGAACCAGTGGTTGCAGTCGATGATGCCTTCGGCCGCGTCCGGGAACTCCTTGACGAACTTGTAGCTCGACGCCGCACCGCCCAGCACCGAGTAGATGGCCTTGGGCACCACCTTCTGCTGCTGCATCGTGCGCACCAGCAGCGCGTACTCGTTGTAGTAGTTGGCCGGGATCACGATGTCGGGGTTGATCGACTTCATGCGCAGCACGATGTTGTTGAAGTCGCGCGTCGGGTTGGCGTGCTTGACGACCTCCTTCACGTCGAAGCCGAAGCCCGGCAGCTCGCGCGCCAGCAGGTTGGCGGTGCCGGTGCCGAACAGGCTTTCCTCGTGGATGATCATCACCGTCTTTGCCGGCTTGCCGGCCACGGTGTTGAGCACGTGCAGGTTGTTCACCGCGATCTGCGCGCAGGTGGCGTAGCCGGGGCCGAAGCGGAAGGTGTTCTTCAGCCCGCGCTTGACGATCTGGTCGGCCACGCCGATGTCCACCACGTGCGGGATGTCGTACTTGGCCGCGGCCTGCGTGGTGGCCAGGCAGATGGCCGACGCGTAGGCGCCCACGATGGCCGAGGCGCCGGCCTCGTTCATCTTCTCCACCTCGGCCGTGCCGGCCTGCGGCGAGCTCTGCGCGTCGCCCAGCAGCACCTCCAGCTTGGCGCCGCCCAGGCTCTTGATGCCGGCCTTGTTGATGTCCTCGATGGCCATCAGCGCGCCGGCCCGGCACTGGCCGCCGGAGTAGGCCAGCGCCCCGGTCACAGGGTGCAGGATGCCCACCTTCACCGCCTTGGGCTGCGCGCCGGCGACGAGCGGGAACGACAGCGCCGATGCGGCGGCGGCGGAGTGCTTCAGGAAGCTGCGGCGGTTGCTCATGGCGGTCTCCTCGGGGTTGGAACGGGGTCAGTGGAACTGGGCGGTCAGCGCGGTGCTGACCCACAGCTTGGCGTCGACGGTGCCGACGCGGGACAACTGCATCTGGTACTGGTAGCGGTCGGGCCGGTACAGGCCCTGCAGCCACTGCACCGGCCGGTCGTCGGCGTCGAAGATCAGGCGTTGCACGGCCAGCAGGGCCGAACCCACGTCCACCTGCAGGTGGCGCGCGACGTCGGCGTCGGCCAGGCGGGCGCTGATGGCCTGCTCCGCGCGGCCGATGCGCACGCCCTGGCCCTCCAGCAGCAGCAGGATGGGCTGCCTGGCCAGTTCACGCCGGCCGAAGCCGCGCGCCAGCGGCTCCGGCACCCAGGTGGTGATGTGCGACAGCGGGCCTTCGCGCGTGGAGCGCACGCGCACCGCCTTCTGCACCGGCGCGCCGGTGGGCAGCGCCAGCGGGCGGGCCACCGCTTCGGGTGCCGCCACCACGTCGCAGGCCAGCACCTTGACGGCGGTGCGCAGGCCCATGCTGACGATGTTCTCCAGCAGGCCGGTGAGCTGGGCGCGCTCGGGCGCCGCCGGCGGCTCGCCGCGCTTGACCGGCACCGTGCCACGGCCGGGCGTGCGCTCGATCAGGCCCTCGGCTTCCAGCCGTTCCAGCGCCTTGCGCACGGTGACGCGGGCGACCCCGAACTGCCCGGCCAGGGCCAGTTCACCCGGCAGGCCGGTGTCGTGCCGGCCCTCGGCCAGCTGCTCACGCAACACCAGGTAGAGCTGGTGGTACTTGGGCAGCGGCATCGCGGAAGCCATGGGCCGCGAGACTGAACCGGTTCCATTGTCCTGTCAATAGGACAAATGGCGGCAACAAGAAGCCGGCCCGTCCGGGCCGGCTGGTGAGGGGCCTGCGCCGGCAGGCCGGCTGCGCCCGGTCAGAACCCGCGCTTCGCGCGCAGGATGGCGGTCACCGTTTCGTTGGAGGCCTGCGCGAACTTCGAACCGCTGCCCAGCAGGTGGTTGGCCTGGTCGTAGGCGCTGCGGTTGATGTTCTCGGCCATCTGGCCGGCGGCGCGGTGGAATCCGGCGTGGGCGTCCAGCAGCGTGGTGAAGCCCGGGCTGCTGCCCCAGCGCGCGCCACCCGGGCCGTGCAGCCAGCGGCCCAGCGGGCACTGGTGGTCGCGGCAGATCGTGGCGGCATCGAGCTGTTCGCGATTGTCGATGGCGCTGCGCAGCTTGACCTTCCAGTTGCGGTGCGCCTTGATGTGGCGGTGTCGAAGTCGAAGTCGGCCACCTACGGTGCGCGCTCGAGCACCACGGCGCCCCCGTCACCCTCCGGCAGCTTGAACCGCGCCACGCGGCCGGACAGCAGCCTGGCCTGGTCCTTCAGCGCGGCGGCGGCGGCTGCCGTCTGTTCCACCAGCGCGGCGTTGCTTTGCGTGGTCTGGTCCAGCTCCTGGGCCGCGCGACCGACTTCCTCCACACCTTGCGCCTGTTCCCGGGTGCCCGTGGCGATCTGCTCGATCAGGGTGCTGACCTCGCCGGCGTTGGACACCACGCGTTCGATGGCCTGGCGCGCCTGACCGACGACGCGGGTGCCCTCCTGCGACTGCTCGACGCTGGCCTGGATCAGGGTCTTGATCTCGCGCGCCGCTTCGCTGGAACGGCGGGCCAGTGAGCGCACCTCGCTGGCCACGACCGCGAAGCCGCGGCCGGCGTCGCCTGCGCGCGCCGCCTCGACCGCAGCATTGAGCGCCAGGATGTTGGTCTGGAAGGCGATGCCGTCGATGACACCGATGATCTCGCCGATGCGCGTCGAAGACTGGCCGATGCCGTCCATCGTGCGCACCATCTGCGTCATCACCTGGCCCCCCTCGGTGGCTGCGGCGGCGTTGGTCCGTGACAGGCCGGCGGCCTGTTCGGCGTGCGACGCGGTGTTCTTCACCGTGCCGGAGATCTCCTCCATCGACGCCGCGGTCTGCTGAAGGTTGGCCGCGGTCTGCTCGGTGCGGCTGGACAGGTCCATCGCGCCGGAGGCGATCTCGGTGCTGGCGTGCAGGATCTCGTCGCTGCCGTTGCGCACCTCGTGCACGATGGCCCGCAGCGAGGCCTGCATCTCGCGCAGGTTCAGCATCAGCCGTGCCGCCTCGTCCTGGCCCCAGGGCTCCGGGTGGGTGGTCAGGTCGCCGCCGGTCATGGCCTGCAGGTGGCGCGTGACTTCCTTCAGCCCGCCGTGCATCACCAGGTAGAAGCTGTAGAACAGGTAGGCGGCCAGCGACAGGGTGACGACGATGACGGCGGCCACGGTGGCCTCGTTGGTGCGCATGCCGGCCACGCGCGCGGCCAGCAGCTCGTCGAGCTGGTCGAGCATCAGCGACTGGGACGCCAGCATGGCCTCGATCACCTTTGTGCCGTCCTGCTGGATCCGTGCCGCGTCCGTCATGGCCTGCGCCGTTTCGTGGAAGCGGTGCATGGCCTGCTCCGCCGCTTCATAACGCAGTGCGGCAACCGTGCCCGGGTGCAGGGCCTCCACCTTGGCCAGGCCGCCGACCATGTCGGCATCCAGCCGGTCGCTGTTGAACTCGGCGCGCACCAGGGCGTCGGTGCGCTCGCGCGTCGGCTCGGCACCGCTGGCGATGGCCCCCGCCAGGGTCCGCATGGCACCGATATCGTTCAGCAGGCCCGGCACACGGAACACCGCCGCGTCCATCAGGTAGTAGCTGTCGACGTCCGGGTCCAGCGTCAGGTTGGAGCCATCGCTGATCAGCGTGATCAGGGCGATCGTGGCATCCACCGCGGCGGTGTGCTTGTCGAAGTCACCGCCGGACAGGCTGGCCACCTGGGTCTTGAGCCTGGCCACGGCCTGGCCCACGCCCATCGGGTCGCCCGCCGGCACGGCTTCGGCCTCCAGCTTCTGCATCAAGCGGGGCAGCTCCGCATCCAGCGCGGTCAGCTCCGCCGGCGCCTGACCGGTGGCCGTGGCCTGGGCGGCGAACATCCGCCGCGTCATCAGCGCCTGCTGCACCGGCATCGCGGCGCGCACGGCGGCCACGCCCAGGCGTTCCTTCTGCGAGAAGGCGATGTTGTCGGACTGAATCTTGAACCACGCGAAGGTGACCACCGCCAGCGGGATCAGGAAACACAGGGTGAGCAACGTGGCCTTGGCGCTGAACCCGAGCTTGCGGAACAGCCGGACGCCGGGCGCCCAGACGCCGTGGTGGGTGAAGAAGCCGGTCCGCTGACGGGCGGTCAAGGCAGAGTTGGACATCACGCAAGCCTCATGGGGGTTGTCGAGCACGTGGGCGAATCGATGCGTCGCCCACCGCGGTTCATGACAGTCCCAGGCATATCGCGCCTTCCTGGCAACACTTGAGGCCCCGGGCCCCGAAATTTGTTACCGCCTCACAAATGCGTGGTCGGTGCGTGCGGAGGCGTGCACGAATCCGCGGATGGGATCCCCGGCCTCGCCCTGCAGCCAGTTCTCCCCGGCGTACCGGGCCCGCCCGTCGGTCACGTGCAAGGTGCACGCCATGCGGGGTGCGGCCGAGCGGTTGGCGGCACTGCCGTGGGGCAGCAGGCCGTGGAAGACCACCAGCGTGCCGGCGCCGACCTCGAGCGGCCAGCACTCGGCCTCGGCGGGCCAGGGCGTGTCGTCCAGCGCCTGACGCACCATCCGCGCACCGTCGCGCACGAAGCGTTCGCGCAGCGGCCCGCGGTGACCGCCCGGCTGCACCCACAGACAGCCGTTGTCGCGCGTGGCGTCGTCCAGTGCCCACCAGAATGTCGTCACGGTCTGCGGGGTCGTGAAGAAGAAGCTGGCGTCCTGGTGCCAGCGCACGGCGCCGCCGATGCCCGGTGGCTTGAAGATCACCTGGCTCTGCCACAGCAAGGGGTCCGCCAGCCCGATGGCTGCGGCGATGGCGGCCAGCCGCGGGTCGCGGAAGAGGCGGTCGAAGAACGGGTCGCGGTCGTGCAGCGAATGGCCTATCTTGTTGACGGCCTGGCGCAGCGGGCGCGTGAGACGGCCCGCGGCGTCCAGGGCTTCGGCTTCGAAGAAGCAGCGCACGTCCCGGGCGGAGGCGAAGAGTTCGGCGTCGGTGGTGAGCGCTCGCTCCGCCGACGAGAAGACGGCGGCCTGGCCGCCCGGCGGCGGGCATGCGTCCACGATGGACCAGACGCGCTCGTGCGTGGCGGCCACGACGTCGGGCGCCAGGAACCTCGGTAGCGTGAGGAAGCCGTCTCGGTGGTAGGCCTGGACCTGGTCGGGGCTCAACATGTGGTCATCGTGCAACGGGTCTGGCGGGCGCGCCGGCGCCGGCCGATGATGCACGCTTTCGGCACGCGCCTTGCTGCCGCGCCCGCCCAGACCACCCCCGGAGGATCCATGCGCGCCCTGAAGAAGCTCCCGCCGCACCATGCGGTCGCCCTGGCCGTCCTGGCCCTGCCCCAGGCTGGTGCCTGGGCGCAGCAGACCACGCAGCTGCAGACGGTGACCATCACCGCCGAGCGGCGCGAGGAAAGCATCAAGGACGTGCCCAACTCCGTCAGCACGCTGGCCGGCGAGTTCCTGGACGTGCTCAACACCAGCGGCCAGGACGTGCGGGGCTTGTCGGGCCGGGTGCCCAGCCTGAACATCGAGTCCTCCTTCGGCCGCGCCTTCCCGCGCTTCTACATCCGCGGCTACGGCAACACGGACTTCCGCCTCAACGCGTCGCAGCCCGTGTCCCTGGTCTACGACGACGTGGTGCAGGAGAACCCCATCCTCAAGGGCTTCCCGGCCTTCGACCTGGCGCAGATCGAGGTCGCGCGTGGCCCGCAGGGCACGCTGTTCGGCCGCAACACGCCCGCGGGCGTGGTGAAGTTCGACTCGGTGCGCCCGGGCCGAACGATGGAGGGCTACGGCAGCATCGGCATCGGCACGCTGGGCACCACCAACCTGGAAGGCGCGATGACGATCCCGCTGTCGCCCACGGTGTCCACGCGGATCTCGGTGCTCGACCAGCGCCGCAGCGACTGGGTTGACAACGACTACGACGCCGGCCCGACCCAGAAGCTCGAGGGCTACCGCGACAGCGCCCTCCGCGCCCAATTGCGGGTGGAGCCGAGCAAGGACTTCAGCGCGCTGTTCAACCTGCACGCGCGTGACCTGGACGGGTCGGCCCGCCTGTTCCGCGCCAACATCATCGAGCCGGGCACCAACGACCTGGTCGATGGCTTCGACCGGGAGACCGTCTTCTACGATGGCAAGAACGAGTCCAAGTTGCAGACCGTGGGCGGCAGCGCACGGCTGAAGTGGAACCTGGGCGCGGTGACGCTGCACTCGATCACCGGCTACGAGAGCCTGGACACCTTCAACCGCGGCGACATCGACGGCGGCTTCGGCGCCAGCTTCCTGCCCGATTCCGGCCCCGGCGTGATCCCGTTCGCGTCGGAGACGGCCGACGGCATCCCCAAGCACCGGCAGCTCACGCAGGAGTTCCGCGTCGAGTCCAACGGCAGCGGCGCCCTGGGTTGGCAGGCCGGCGTGTACCTCTTCGACGAGAGCTACGACGTCGAGAGCTTCAGCTACGACTCGCTGGCCGGCGGCGCGCAGGACGGTTACCAGCGCATCCGCCAGAGCAACGACGCCTCGGCGCTGTTCGGCGCGCTGACCTGGCAGGCCACGCCGGCGCTGCAGCTGCGCGGCGGCCTGCGCTTCTCGCGCGACAAGAAGAAGCTCAGCGTGCTCGAGTACACCAACAGCGGGTTCGTGCCCTGCGTGCTGTCGGGCAAGTGCACGCTGGCGGAACTGGCGGCGCAGGAACCCGATGGCGATCTCTCCGCCAGCCCCAGCGACAGCAAGACCAACTGGGACCTCAGCGCCGTCTACGCGCTGAACAAGGACGTCAACATCTTCGCGCGCGCCGCCACCGGTTTCCGCGCCAGCAGCGTGCAGAGCGCCAGCGCGTTCAACGGCAAGTCCGTCGCCGGGCCGGAGAACAACACCTCGTTGGAGATCGGCGCCAAGGCCGACCTGTTCGACAAGCGCGCCCGCGTCAGCTTCTCGGCCTTCAGCTACACCGTCAAGGACCTGCAGCTCACCGCCGTGGGTGGTGCGGCCAACGCCAACATCCTGCTCAACGCCGAGAAGGCCACCGGCCAGGGCTTCGAGCTCGACCTCACCGCCTACCTGACGGAGAACATCCTGATGACGCTGGGCGTGGGCTACAACGACACCAAGATCAAGGACCCGGGGCTGGCCGTGGCTGTCTGCGCGAGCTGCACGGTGACCGACCCGCTCACGCCCGGCGGCCAGGCGCTGATCGACGGCAACCCGCTGCCGCAGGCGCCCAAGGTCACGACCAACCTGGTGCTGCGCTACGGCCGCGAGATCGCCGGCGGCGACTTCTACGTGCTCACCGACTGGGCCTACCGCAGCAAGGTCAACTTCTTCCTCTACGAGAGCACCGAGTTCACCGGCAAGGCCAGCCTGGAAGGCGGCCTGCGCGTGGGCTACATCTGGGGCAACGGCAAGTACGAGGCCGCGATCTACGGCCGCAACATCACCGACACGGTGCGCATCGTCGGCGGCATCGACTTCAACAACCTCACCGGCTTCATCAACGAGCCGCGCACCTGGGGCGTGCAGTTCAAGGCCCTGTTCTGAAGATGACGCGATGGTTCGGTGTGGCGGCCCTGGCGGCTGCCGCGGCCGCCGGCGTGCAGGCTGCGCCGGCGGTCATCTACGAGATGGGCGGCAAGTTCGACAAGAGCTTCAACCAGGCCGCCTGGGAGGGTGCCGAGCGCTGGAAGCAGGCCACCGGCAAGGCCTACCTGGAGTTCGAGATCGCCAGCCCGGCGCAGCGCGAGCAGGCGGTGCGCCGCTTTGCCGAGCGCGGCGCCGACCCGGTGGTGGCCATCGGCTTCCCGATGGCCAGCGCGATCGACAAGGTGGCTGCGGCCTTCCCGAAGACGCGCTTTGCCATCGTCGACATGGTGGTGAACCGGCCCAACGTGCAGAGCGTCGTCTACCGTGAGCACGAGGGCGCCTTCCTCGTCGGCATCCTGGCAGCGATGGCCACCAAGACCGGCACCATCGGCTTCGTCGGCGGGCAGGACATCCCGCTGGTGCGCAAGTTCCTCTGCGGCTACGAGCAGGGTGCGGCCTGGGCCGTGCCGACGGTGAAGGTGGTCTCGGCAATGACTGGCACCACGCCGCAGGCTTGGGTGGACCCGGTGCGCGGCGGCGAACTGGCCAAGGCGCAGATTGCCCAGGGCGCGGACGTGGTCTGGGCTGCGGCCGGCACGACCGGCCTGGGCGTGATGCAGGCCGCCGCCGATGCCGGCAAGCTGACCATCGGCGTCGACAGCAACCAGAACCACCTGCACCCGGGCCAGGTGCTGACCTCGCTGATCAAGCGCGTGGACCGCGCGGTGTTCGAGGCCTTCAATGGCGTCAAGCCGGGCGTCAGCGCGCTCGGGCTGAAGGAAGGCGGGCTGGATCTGGCCATGGACCAGCACAACGCCGCGCTGATCACGCCGGCGATGACGGCCAAGGTGGCCGAGGCGCGTGCCGCCATCGTGGCCGGCACGCTGCCGGTGGTGGACTACACCGCGGCCAACCGCTGCCGCTGACCGGCGCCTCCATCGGCGCCGGTGCTGCTCAGGCCGCGGCCGCCACCGTGTGGTGCCGCCGCCGGTGGTTGAACTGCAGCGCCACACCCAGCACCGCCACGCCGGCCCCGGCCAGCAAGGCTGCGGTGCCGACCCGGCCCACCAGCGCACCGCCCGCGGCCGCGCCGGCCGACTGGCCCAGGAAGAAGCAGCCGGCAAAGGCCGCCACCGCCGCGCCGCGGCGCTCCGGCGCCATCTGCGTGGCCTGGGTCTGCAGCGTGTTGTGCAGCATGTAGAAGCCCAGGCCCATGGCCACGAAGGCCGGTGGCGTCCAGCCCCAGGCCGGGGCCAGGGCCACCACCACCAGCATCGCGGCCACCGTGGCCCCGCCGGCGGTCACGAGCCAACGCTCGCCCAGGCGCGCCACCCACCAGCGCGCGCCCAGCGCGAACAGCAGGCCGCCGGCGGCGAAGCCCACCATCAGCCCGCCCGCGGTGGCCAGCGAGACGCCGAAGCGCTGGTGCAGGTGCGCGGCCACGAACGGGAAGGCGCCGAACAGGGCCGCGCCCTCGAGGAACACCGTGGCCAGCACCACGCGCGCCCAGGGCAGGGCCAGCACGGCGCCGAACTCGGCCCGCAGCCGCGGCCGCGCTGCCGAAGGCGCAGGGCGTGCCCCGGCAGCCGGCACCCGGCGCTGCACCTGCACCAGGCCCAGCGCCAGCAGGCCGAAGGCGGCGGCCAGCGCCAGGAAGGGCGTGCGCCAGTCCAGGTGTTCGGCCGCGAAGCCACCCAGCCACATGCCCAGCGCCATGCCGGTGATCTGGCCGATCAGGAAGCGCGCCAGCACCGGCTGGCGCTGCGCGTAGGGCACCACGTCGCCGATCCAGGCCATCGACAGCGGGATCACCGCCGCCGCCGTGGCGCCGGCGGCCAGCCGGGCGGCCGTGAGCCCGGCCAGGCCCGGCGCCAGCGCGCAGGCCAGCGAGGTCAGCGCCGACGCGCCGCAGGCCCAGGCGATGACGCGGAACTTGCCGAAGCGGTCGCCCAGCGGCCCGAACACCAGCTGCGCCAGACCGTAGGCCACCGCGAAGGCCGTGACCACCTGCGCCACCTGGCCGAGCGAGGTGCCGAAGTCCTGCGCCAGCCGCGGCAGCATCGGGTCGGCCACGCGCAGCGCCATGCCGCTGACGCCGGCGGCCAGCGACAGCGCGGCGATCGCGCGCACCGGAACCGTCATGCCGACCGGGCGGGCAGCGCGGTGTCCGCCCAGTGGTCGATCAGCGCCCTGGCGGCCTTGCGTGCCGACGCCGGCAGGAAGGACGCGTCGGCTGCGGCCCGCGTCATCTGCAGCAGGTCGGGCACCGTCAGGCCGCAATGGCGGACCATGTTCTGCGCCTCCTGCGCCAGCGACACCATCGACATCAGCCGGTTGTCGGTGTGGAAGGAGCAGGAGACCCCGGCGCGCCACAGCGCCGTGATCGGGTGCGCCGCCAGCGAGGGGTAGGCGCCAGTGTGCACGTTGCTGGTGGGGCAGACCTCCAGGTGCAGGCCGCGGGCGATGACGGCGTCCACCAGGTGGCGGCGTTCCGGGTCCGCAAGCGCGTCGGCCAGGTGCACGCCATGGCCGATGCGCACCGCACCCAAGTCGGCCGCTTCCAGCACACGCTCGGCCTCGTCGGCCTCGCCCGCGTGCAGCGTGATCGGCACGCCGGCCTCGCGCACGCGCATCAGCGCGTCGGCGTGGGCCGACGGCGGAAAGCCGGCTTCCGGCCCGGCGAGGTCGAAGCCGACGACGCCGTGGCCGTGGTAGCGCACGGCCAGATCGGCGGTGCGGGCCACCTGGCCGTCGAACTGGTGGCGCATGCCGCACAGGATGAGCCCGCTGGGCAGCGGGCTCTTCGCCAGGCCGGCCAGCATGGCCTCGATGGCAGCCTCCGCCGGCACGCCGTGCGGCTCGAACAGCAGCGGCGCGATGCGGAACTCCGCCAGCACGGCGCCGTCGGCACGGGCGTCCTCGGCCGCCTCGAAGGCCACGCGTTCCAGCGCCGGCAGGCTGGCCATCGCCGCGACCGTGAGGTCGAAGCCCTTGAGGTAGTCCACCAGGCTGTGCGCGAAGGCGTGGGTCTCGAACCAGTGCGCCAGGCGAGGCACGTCGGGCGCCGGGCTGTCCAGGCCGCGTTCGTGCAGCAGGTCCAGCAGGGTGGACACGCGCAGGCCGCCATCCAGGTGCTCGTGCAGCAGCACCTTGGGGCTGTGACGGGCCAGGGTCTCGGCGTCGGATGTCGGGGATGCAGGCGCGGGCATGAAGGATCGTAGCCCGGCCGGCCCGCGGCTTGCTATCCTGCGCCGCCATGTCCCCGACCGGAATCCGCGACATGGCTGCCTCCCTGATCCGCCCCGCCCTGGCCGCCGCCGCGCTGGCCGCCAGCCTCGGTGCCGCCGCCACGCCGGCGGTCGTCTACGACCTCGGCGGCAAGTTCGACAAGAGCTTCAACGAGGCCGCCTACCGCGGCGCCGAGCGCTGGAAGCAGGAGACGGGCAAGACCTACCTGGACTTCGAGATCGCCAACGCCACGCAGCGGGAACAGGCCATGCGCCGCATGGCCGACCGCGGCGCCAACCCCATCGTCGGCGTCGGCTTCAGCCAGGGCAGCACGGTGGCCAAGACGGCCAAGGCCTACCCCAAGCTGCAGTTCGCCATCATCGACGACGTGGTGGACCTGCCCAACGTGCAGAGCATCCTGTTCAAGGAACACGAGGGCAGCTTCCTGGTCGGCATGATGGCCGCGCTGGCCAGCAAGACCGGCAAGGTCGGCTTCGTCGGCGGCATGGACATCCCGCTGATCCGCAAGTTCCAGTGCGGCTATGCGCAGGGCGCCAGGCACGCCAACCCGAAGGTGGAGGTGCTGGCGGCAATGACCGGCACCACGCCCGCGGCCTGGGGCGACCCGGCGCGCGGCGGCGAACTGGCCAAGGCGCAGTTCGCCAAGGGCGTGGACGTGGTCTTCGCCGCTGCCGGCGGCACCGGCGTGGGCGTCTACCAGGCGGCCAAGGACGCCGGCAAGCTGGCCATCGGCGTGGACAGCAACCAGAACCACCTTCAGCCGGGCACCATGCTCACGAGCATGGTCAAGCGCGTGGACGTGGCGGTCTTCAACGCCTTCCAGGGCGTCAAGCCCGGCGTCAGCGCGCTGGGCCTGAAGGAAGGCGGCGTGGACGTGGCGATGGACGAACACAACGCGAAGCTGGTCACGCCCGAGATGAAGGCCAAGGTGGACGCGGCCCGCGCCGACATCATTGCCGGCCGCATCCAGGTGGTGGACTACATGGCCAAGAACGCCTGCCCCATCTGATGGCATCCCCCCGGCCACCGGCGGTGGCCATGCGTGGCATCCACAAGCGCTTCGGCGCCGTGCAGGCCAACCAGGACGTGGACCTCACGGTGCCGGCCGGCACGGTGCACGGCATCGTTGGCGAGAACGGTGCCGGCAAGAGCACGCTGATGTCGGTGCTCTACGGCTTCTACGCCGCCGACGCCGGCGACATCGCCATCGATGGGCAACCGCTGCGAATAGCTTCGGCGCGCGATGCCATCGCCGCGGGCATTGGCATGGTGCACCAGCACTTCATGCTGGTGGACGACTTCAGTGCGCTGGACAACGTGCTGCTCGGCGCCGAGCCGCACTGGCAGCTGCCGCGCGCGCGTGCCGCGCTGCGCGCCCGGCTCGACGCGCTGATGGCGCAGACCGGCCTGGCGGTGCGGCTGGATCGGCCGGTGGCCCAGCTGCCCGTGGGTGAGCGCCAGCGGCTGGAGATCCTCAAGGCCCTGGTGCGCGGTGCGCGCATCCTGATCCTGGACGAACCCACGGCGGTGCTGACGCCGCAAGAGACCGACCAGCTCTTCGGCGTGCTGCGCACGCTGCGCGTGCAGGGCACCACCATCCTGCTGATCACGCACAAGCTGCGCGAGATCATGGCGCTGTGCGACGCGGTGACGGTGATGCGCGCCGGCCGCGTGGTGCTGGACACGGCGGTGGCCGACACCTCGGTGGACGCGCTGGCGCAGGCCATGGTGGGCCGGCGCGTCAACCTGGGCCGTGACGCGCACGCCGCCCAGCCGGGTGCCGCGTTGCTGCGCGCCGAGCACCTGACCTGGCGGGACGCGCTGGGCGTGCCGCGGGTGGACGACGTGTCGCTGGCGCTGCACGCCGGCGAGATCGTCGGCATCGCCGGCGTCTCGGGCAATGGCCAGAGCGAACTGCTGGAGCTGCTGTCGGGTCTGCGCGCGCCGCAGCAGGGCCGGCTGAACCTGGGCGGCCAGACCTTCGAACCCGGCCACTGGCTGGACCCTCGACGGGCCCGCGCGTTGAAGCTGGCCCACGTGCCGGAGGACCGCCACGCCCGCGCCCTGGTGATGGACTTCCCCGCCTGGGAATCGGCCGTGCTGGGCTACCACCGCTGGCCGGCCTTCTGCCGCCGCGGCTTCATGCGCGCGGCGGCCATGCGTGACGCCACCGTGGCGATGATGCAGGGCTACGACGTGCGCCCGCCCGACCCCGGCCTGTCCAGCCGGAAGTTCAGCGGCGGCAACCAGCAGAAGCTGGTGCTGGCACGCGAGGCTTGGGCGCAGCCGCAGGTGCTGCTGGTGGGCCAGCCCACGCGCGGCGTGGACATCGGCGCCATCGAGGCGATCCATGCGCGTTTGCGCGCGCTGCGCGACGCCGGGGGTGCGGTGCTGGTGGTCTCGTCGGAACTGGACGAGGTGCTGGCGCTGGCCGACCGCGTGATCGTGATGAACGCCGGCCGCATCGCCGGCGAGCGCCCGGTGGCGCTGTGCGACGAGACCACGCTGGGCCGCCTGATGGCGGGTCTGGGCACCACGGAGGCCGCCCATGCATGACGGCGACGCGCTGCCGCGCTGGATGGACCTGCTGCTGCTGCCGCTGATCAACCTGACGCTGGCGATGGCCGTGGCCGGCCTGGTGGTCTGGGGCGTGGGTCAGGACCCGTGGCAGGTGCTGACGCTGCTGGTGCAAGGCGCCTTCGGCAGCCGCAGCGGCATCGGCTACACGCTGTACTACGCCACCACCTTCGTCTTCACCGGCCTGGCGGTGGCCGTGGCGGTGCATGGCGGCCTGTTCAACATCGGCGCCGAGGGCCAGGCGCTGATGGGCGGCCTGGGCGCGGGCCTGGTGGCGCTGTGGTGGTCCGACGCGCTGCCCGCACCGCTGATGCTGCCGCTGATGGTGCTGGCGGCCATGGCCTTCGGCGCCGCCTGGGCCGCGGTGCCGGGGGCGCTGCAGGCCTGGCGCGGCAGCCATGTCGTGATCACCACCATCATGTTCAACTTCATCGCGTCGGCGCTGCTGGCCTGGCTGATGGTCAACGTGCTCAAGGAGCCGGGCAACATGACGGTGGAGAGCCGGGCCTTCGCCGACAGCGCGCTGATGCCCGGCGTGCACGTGCTGCTGGGCGCGCTGGGCGTGGACTGGCCGGCCACGCCGCTGAACCTGAGCCTGCTGCTGGCGGTGGCCGCGGCGGTGCTCGTGTGGCTGTACCTGTGGAAGTCCGGCGCCGGCTACGCGCTGCGCACGGTGGGCTTCTCGCCGTCGGCCGCGCTGTACGGCGGCATCGCGCCGGCCGGGGGCATCGTCTCGGCCATGGCGCTGTCGGGCGCGCTGGCCGGGCTGGTGGGTGTCAACGAGATCGCCGGCGTGCACGGCCGGCTGCTGCTGGACTTCGTGGCCGGCGCCGGCTTTGCCGGCATCGCCGTGGCGCTGATCGGGCGCAACCACCCGCTGGGCGTGTGGGCGGCGGCGCTGCTGTTCGGCGCGCTGTACCAGGGCGGCGCCGAGATCGCTTTCGAGGTGCCGGGCTTTTCCC
Organism: Rubrivivax albus; assembly: GCF_004016515.1. Classification (GTDB taxonomy): domain Bacteria; phylum Pseudomonadota; class Gammaproteobacteria; order Burkholderiales; family Burkholderiaceae_C; genus Rubrivivax; species Rubrivivax albus. Next base: position 621,438 of record NZ_SACT01000002.1, on the reverse strand, counting down.
GCGACATGGTGTTCATGCTGCAGGGGCTGATCGTGCTCTTCGCCGGCGCGCTGTCGCACCTGGCCGCGCCCTGGCTGCTGCGGCTGCTGCGCATGGCACGGCCCCGCGAGGTGGCGCATGGATGAGCTGCAGCTCGGTGCGCTGATCGCCTCGTCGCTGCGCATGGCCACGCCGCTGGTGCTGTGTGCGCTGGCCGGGGTGCTCAGCGAACGCGCCGGCGTCATCGACCTGGGCCTGGAAGGCAAGATGCTGATGGCGGCCTTTGCCGCCGGCGCCGCCGGGGCGGCCAGCGGCAGCTTCGCCGTGGCCCTGGCCGCGGCGCTGGCGGTGGGTGTGGCGATGTCCATGCTGCACGGCTGGGGCTGCGTCACCCACCGCGGCGACCAGGTCGTGATGGGCATGGCGCTGACCCTGACCGCCGGCGGCCTGACGGTGGTGTTGGGTCTGGCCTGGTTCGAGCTCGGCGGGCAGACGCCGCCGCTGCCCGACGCGCTGCGCCTGCGGCCGCTGTGGGCCGTCGACCCGGCCACCCTGCCGGCCGGCCTGCGCGGGCTGGCGCTGGCGCTCGGCTCGCACAATGCCCTGGTCTACGGCAGCTTCGCGGCGGTGGCCGCGGTGTGGTGGCTGCTCTACCGCACGCGCTTCGGCCTGCGCCTGCGCGCCACCGGCGAGAACCCGGCGATGGTGGACGCCGCCGGCGTCAGCGTCGCCGGCATGCGCTATGCGGCGCTGGCGCTCAACGGCGTGCTGGCGGCGCTGGCGGGGCTCTACCTGGTGATGGCGCTGAATGCCAGCTTCAGCCCCAACATGACCGCCGGCCGCGGCTACATGGCGCTGGCGGCGATGATCTTCGGCAAGTGGCACCCGGTGGGCGCACTGGCCGCCTGCCTGCTGTTCGGCTTCCTGGACGCGTCGGCCATCCAGCTGCAGGGGGCGGCGCTGCCGGCCTGGCTGGGCGGCGGCGAGGTGCCGGTGCAGGCCATCCAGGCGCTGCCGTACGTGCTGACGGTGGTGCTGCTGGCCGGCTTCATCGGCCGTTCGCGCGCACCGGCGGCGCTGGGCCGGCCGTACGTCAAGGCCCGGTGATGGTGGGCCCCCTGATCGTCATCGCCCAGTTGCCGATGCACTGGACGCTGGCAGAGAACCTGCGCGAGATCGAGGCCGCCATGTGCTTCGCGGCCGACGAAGGCGCGGCGCTGTGCGCCTTCGCGGAACTGGCCGTCACCGGCTTCCACCGCGGCATCGTCACCGAGGGCGTGCCGCAGAAGGTGGACCCGGCGCTGCAGTGCATAGCCGACTGGGCGGCCGAACTCGAACTGGCCGTGGCCGTGGGCGCGCCCAGCTTCACGCCGGCCGGCCGCTTCAACAGCCATGTGCTGATCGACGAACACGGCGCGGTGCCGGCCCGGGTGCACAAGAACGGCCTCACCGCGCCCGAGGCCACCTTCTTCCAGGCCGGCACCGAGCGCCCCGTGGCCACGCTGGCCGGCCTGCGCTGCAGCGCCGTGATCTGCCGCGAGATCGAGGACCATGCGGCGGTGCTGGCGCAGCTGCAGGACGAGGCACCGGACCTGCTGTTCTGGCCGGGCCAGATGCGGCCCGATCCCGACAAGCCTCCGGTCGAGCCCTGGGCCCACGTGCAGGACGCGATGCGCCTGGCCCGCGACATGGGGGCCTGGATCGTGCAGAGCAACTGGCCCAACGCGCTCAACCGGCCCGAGGAGAGCGCGCTGACCGGCGCCAGCGCCATCGTCGCGCCAGACGGCCGGCTGGTCGCGCAGCTGCCGGTGCAGGGCTTAGGCGTCGGGCTCGTCGTGCTTGGTGACGACACCGTGCGCTGGGTGCCGCTGGACGCCGTGCACCGCACAATGCAGGGCTGATGGACGCCGACCTGCGCACCCGCCTGACCGCCGCCGCCACCGCGGTGCGGCAGCACGCGCACGCGCCCTACAGCGGCTTTGCCGTGGGCGCCGCGCTGGCCGACGAACACGGCCGCATCCACGTCGGCTGCAACGTCGAGAACGCCGCCTACCCGCAGGGCCTGTGCGCCGAGGCGGTGGCGCTGGGTGCGCTGGTGGCCGCCGGCGGGCGCGCGATCAGAGCCGTGGCGCTGGTGGCCGGCCAGGGCCGCCCGGCCACGCCCTGCGGCGGCTGCCGGCAGAAGCTGCGCGAATTCGCGGGTGATGCCGTGCCGGTGCACTGCCGCAGCGCGGACGGCGCGGTGCTGGACACCACGATGGGCGCGCTGCTGCCGCTGTCCTTCGGCCCGGAGGCCTTGGCGTGAGCGGCGGCAGCATCGGCACCGACGCCACCATCGCCGCCGAGCGCATCCGCGCCGCCTGCGACGGCCGCGTGCCGCGGCTGGCGCTGCTGCTGGGCTCCGGCTGGGCGCCGCTGGCCGCAAGCTTGCAGCCGCGCGCGGTGCTGGACTACGCCCAACTGCCGGGTTTCCCGGCGCTGGCCGTGGGTGGCCACGTCGGGCAGGTGCGCGTGGGCACGCTGCATGGCGCCGAGGTGCTGCTGCTGTCGGGCCGCAAGCACGCCTACGAGGACGGCGACCCGCGCGCGATGAAGGGTGCCATCCAGGCCCTGGCCGTGGCCGGCGTGACCACGCTGCTGCAGACCAACGCCGCCGGCAGCCTGGACCCGGCCATGCCGGCTGGCCGCCTGATGCTGCTCAACGACCACCTCAACCTGGTGCAGGCCAGCCCGCTGGTGGGCGAGCGCGACGACCGCCGCTTCGTCGACATGGCCGCCGCCTACGACCCGGCGCTGGCCGCGCTGGCGCGGCAGGCTGCACGGCAGGCCGGCGTGCCGCTGCACGAAGGCGTCTACGCCTGGGTGCTGGGCCCGCAGTTCGAGACGCCGGCGGAGATCCGCATGCTGCAGCGCCTGGGTGCGCAGGCGGTGGGCATGAGCACGGTGCCGGAGACCATCCTCGCGCGCCATGCCGGGCTGCGCGTGCTGGCCCTGTCGATGATCACCAACATGGGCTGCGGCCTGGCGCCCGAGGCGCTGAGCCACGCCCACACGCTGGCCGGCGCAGCGCGTGCGGCCGACGATGCGGCGCGGTTCATGGCCGCGCTGCTGCCGATGCTGGAGGCGGTGTGAGCACCCCGATGACGCCCCCCGAGGCCGCCCGGCTGGCGCTGGCCTGCCTGGACCTGACGACGCTGAACGACGGCCACGACACGGCAGGCGGCGAGGCAGACGTGGACGCGCTGGCCGCGCGCGCCCGCGGGCCCTTCGGCCCGCCCGCGGCGCTGTGCGTGTGGCCGCGCCTGGCCGCCTTCGCGCGCCGCGCGGCGCCACCGGGCGTGGCCGTCGCCGCGGTGGCCAACTTCCCGCATGGCGGCACCGACGTCGACGCCGCCGTGCGTGACACGGCGGCCATCGTCGACGCGGGTGCGCAGGAGGTGGACGTGGTGCTGCCCTGGCGCGCCTTCGCCGCCGGCGACGAGGCAGCGGCGGCGGCCGTGCTGCGTGCCGTGCGCCGGGCCTGCGACGGTCGCGTGCTGAAGGTCATCCTGGAGACCGGCGAACTGGCCGACGACGCCCGCATCCGCCGCGCGGCCGCGCTGGCGCTGGCCGAGGGCGCCGACTTCCTCAAGACCAGCACCGGCAAGGTGCCCGTGGGCGCGACTCCCGAGGCGGCACGGGCGCTGCTGGAGACCATCGCGGACACGCCAGGTTGCCGCGCCGGCTTCAAGGCCTCCGGTGGCGTGCGCACGGTGGCCGACGCGGCGCTGTACGCCGGCCTGGTGCGCGAGATCCTCGGTGCCGATGCCCTGGCACCTCAGCGCTTCCGCCTGGGCGCCAGCGGGCTGCTCAACGACATCGAGGCCGTGCTGGGCGGGTCGGCGCCCGCGGCCCCGTCCTCGGCCTATTGAAGCAGGTGGGGAAGGTGGGGCCGATGCGCCTGCTGGTCTCTGCGGTTGCCGCCCTGCTGCTCGCGGCCTGTGCCGCCACGCCGACCGGCCCGGTCACGGTCCAGGTCCTGGCCATCAACGATTTCCATGGCCACCTGGAGCCGCCGCGCGGCGGCTTCCGGCAGCCCGACCCGGCCGATCCGGGCAAGACCCTGGCCACGCCGGCCGGCGGCATCGCCCACCTGGCCACCGCGGTGCAGCAGGCGATGGCCGCGTCGCCGCACAGCATCTTCGTCGCCGCCGGCGACCTGATCGGCGCCAGCCCGCTGATCTCCGCGCTGGCGCAGGACCGGCCCACCGTCGACCTGCTTTCGCGCATCGGCCTGGTGGCCAGCGCGGTGGGCAACCACGAGTTCGACCGCGGCGCGCAGGCGCTGCTGGACCTGCAGCGCGAGGCTGGCTTCCAGTGGCTGGCCGCCAGCACGGTGGACAAGCGCACCGGCCGCACGATCCTGCCCCCGTACATCGTGCGCCGCTTCGACGGCATCGACGTCGCCTTCATCGGCCTGACGCTGGCCGCCACGCCCAGCATCGTGGCCGCCGACGGCGTGGCCGGCGTGGAGTTCCGCGACGAGGCGCAGACCGTCAACGCGCTGGTGCCCGGGCTGCGCGCCCGCGGCATCGAGGCCATCGTGCTGCTGATCCACGAAGGCGGCTTCCCGGCCAGGGGCCCCAACGACTGCCCGGCGCTGTCGGGCCCGATCACGCAGATCGTGCCCAAGCTCGACCGGGCCGTCGACGTGGTCATCAGCGGCCACACGCACCGCGCCTACAACTGTCGCATCGATGGCCGCCTGGTCACCAGCGCCGACCGCTACGGCACCGTGCTGTCGACCATCACGCTGACGCTGGACCCGCGCACGCGCGACGTCACCGACGCGAAGGCCGACAACGTGGTGGTCGCCACCGAGCGCTTCGCCGCCGACCCACGCATCGCCGCCGCGGTGGCCGCCTATGCCGAGCAGGTGCGGCCGCTTGCGGAGCGCCCGGTGGGCCGGTTGGCGTTGGCCTTGTCCAACGAGGTGGCGCCGACCGGCGAGATGCCGGCGGGCCGCCTGATCGCTGATGCGCAGCTGGCGGCCACCAGCGCCCCCGAGGCCGGCGGCGCGCAGATCGCGCTGATGAACCCGGGCGGCGTGCGCACCGCCCTGCGCCCTCGCGCCGATGGCATGCTGACCTTCGGCGACCTGTTTGCCGCGCAGCCGTTCTACAACAACCTGGTCACGATGACGCTCACCGGCGCCGAGCTTCAGGCGTTGCTGGAGCGCCAGTGGGCGGGCCAGCCGATGCCGCGCGTGCTGCAGGTCTCGCGCGGCTTCGGCTACACCTGGGACGCCGCGCGCCCGCCGGGCCAGCGCATCCTGCCCGGCAGCCTGCGCCTGCACGGCCGCGCCGTCGGGCCCGACGAGCCGCTGCGCATCACCGTCAACAGCTTCCTGGCCAGCGGTGGTGACCTGTTCGACGGCTTCAAGGCCGGCCGCGACCGGCGCACCGGCATGATGGACATCGACGCGCTGGAGGCCCACGTGCGCGGCGGCGCGGTGGTGGACGACACGCCGCGTCTGGTGCGGCTGAACTGATGCTGCCGGCCGAGGTCATCCGCCGCCAGCGCAGTGGCCAGGCCCTGTCCGCCGACGAGATCCGGGCATTCGTGCGCGGGCTGGTGGACGGCAGCTGGTCCGACGCGCAGGTCGGTGCGATGGCCATGGCCGTCCTCTGGCGCGGGCTGGACACGGCTGGCACCGTGACCTTGACCGAGGCGATGACGCACTCCGGCGCCGTGCTGGACTGGTCGGCCGAGGGCTTCGCCGGCCCGGTGCTCGACAAGCACTCCACCGGTGGCGTGGGCGACAAGGTCAGCCTGGTGCTGGCGCCTCTGCTGGCCGCCTGCGGCGCGGTCGTGCCGATGATCAGCGGCCGCGGACTGGGCCATACCGGGGGCACGCTGGACAAGCTCGAGGCGCTGCCCGGGTACACCGTGGACGTGCCGCGGCAGCGCCTGGCGACGGTGCTGCACGCCGCTGGCTGCGCCATCGTCGGCGCCAGCGCGGCCGTGGCGCCGGCCGACCGGCGGCTCTACGCCATCCGCGACGTCACCGCCACCGTCGAATCGCTGCCGCTGATCGTGGCCAGCATCCTGAGCAAGAAGCGCGCGGCCGGCCTGCAGGCGCTGGTGATGGACGTCAAGTGCGGCAACGGCGCCTTCTGCCCCACGGCAGCCGAAGCGATGCCGCTGGCGCAGGCCCTGGTGGACGTGGCCGGCGGCGCCGGCCTGCCCACCGTGGCCCTGGTGACCGACATGGACGCCGTGCTCGGCCGCAGCGCCGGCAACGCCCTGGAAGTGGCCGAGGCGATGGTGCTGCTGCGCGGCGAGCGCAGAGACGACCCGGCGCTGAGCCGCCTGCGCGACCTGTGCCTGGCGCTGGCCGCCGAGGCGCTGGTGCTCGGCGGGCTGGTGCCGGACGTGGGCGCCGCGCAGGCCCTGGCCGCGGCACGTTTGGCCGAGGGCCACGCGGCCGAGCGTTTCGCATTCATGGTGGCGGGCCTGGGCGGGCCGGCCGACGTCTGGCAAGAGGCCGGGCTACCGGTGGCACCGGTGCGCTGCCCCGTGCCAGCCGCGCGCGACGGCGTGATCGGCCGACACGACACGCGGGCGCTGGGCCTGGCGGTCGTGGCCCTCGGCGGCGGTCGCCAGCGACCCGGCGACGCCGTGGATCCGCGCGTGGGCCTGGCCGACGTGCGCGCGCCCGGCGAGGCGGTGCGCGCCGGCGAGCCGCTGGCCTGGGTGCACGCAGCCGACGCCCGCAGCGCCGAAGCCGCCATGACCGCGGTGGCGGCGGCGATGCCGGTGCAGGACGCTGCGCCCCCGGCTTCGGCCCTGGTGCAGGCCGTGCTGGGCCGGTGACAGCGGTGTGACTGTCACAATCCGCCCCGACATCGGGAGCGGGTGATGGAATTCAGCAGCCTCAAGAAGTTCGAGAAGGCCGGCAAGCGCGGGCGGAGCGAATCGATGCGCCTGGGCGTGGGCCTGCTGTTCGCGGTGGCCATCATGCTCTACACCGCGCTCACGCAGGGCGTGGCCGGGCCGCAGGGTGTGTTCCTGGTGGCCGCCGCGGTGATCGGCGGCTACATGGCGATGAACATCGGCGCCAACGACGTGGCCAACAACGTCGGCCCGGCGGTGGGCTCGCGGGCGATCTCGCTGGTGGGCGCCATCGCGCTGGCGGCGGTGTGCGAGATGGCCGGGGCGCTGATCGCCGGCGGCGACGTGGTCTCCACCATCCAGAAGGGCATCGTGAAGGCCGACGCGGTGGCCGACCCGGCACACTTCGTCTGGCTGATGACGGCGGCACTGCTGGCCGGTGCGCTGTGGCTGAACATCGCCACCGCGTCGGGTGCGCCGGTGTCGACCACGCACTCGATCATCGGGGCCGTGCTCGGCGCCGGCCTCGCCGCCGGCGGCCTGGACGCGGCCAATTGGGGACGCCTGGGCGAGATCGCCGCCAGCTGGGTGATCTCGCCGCTTTTGGGCGGTGGCATCGCCGCGGCCTTCCTGTACTGGATCAAGCGCGGCATCACCTGGCAGACCGACATGGTGGCGGCCGCGCGCCGCATGGTGCCGTTGCTGATCGCGCTGATGGTCGCGGCCTTTGCCACCTACCTGGCGCTCAAGGGGCTGAGCAAGCTGGTGAAGGTGGGCATCGGCATGGCGCTGGCCATCGGCGCCGTGCTGGGCGTGCTGGGCTGGCTGGGCAGCCGCGCCTGGGTGGAGCGCCAGGTGCCGTCGATGTTCAACACCAAGGACAGTATCAACGGCCTGTTCACGCTGCCGCTGATCTTCTCCGCCGCGCTGCTGAGCTTTGCCCACGGCGCCAACGACGTGGCCAATGCCGTGGGCCCGCTGGCCGCCATCGCCGAGGTGGTGCGAAGCGGCGCCGTCGGCGGCAAGGCGCCGATCCCGCTGTGGGTGATGTTCGTCGGCGCCGTCGGCATCGCGCTGGGCCTGCTGCTCTACGGGCCGCGGCTGATCCGCAAGGTGGGCAGCGAGATCACCGAGCTCGACCAGATGCGGGCCTTCTGCATCGCGATGTCGGCCGCGGTGACGGTGATCGTGGCCTCGCAGCTGGGCCTGCCGGTCAGCTCCACCCACATCGCGGTCGGCGGCGTGTTCGGCGTTGGCTTCCTGCGCGAATACCTCAAGCGCCGCCATGCCGGCGCGCTGGAGTTCATCAAGCTGCACCACGCCGGCGAGGACAAGGCGGTGGTCGAGCGCTTCATCGACCAGTTCCAGGCCGCCACGCTGGAAGGCAAGCGCGAATTGCTCGACCAGCTCAAGCAGCATGCCGCGCCCGCGGTGCTGAGCAAGTTCGAGCGCAAGCAGCTGCGCAAGGTCTACAAGCAGCAGCTGGTCAAGCGCTCCGAGGTGCTGAAGATCGCGGCGGCCTGGGTCATCACCGTGCCGGCCACGGCCGTGATGGCGGCGCTGCTGTACTACATGATCTTCGGCATGGTGCACGCCTGAGCGGGACGGCCGCCAGCGAAGGGGCGAGCGCATGCCTGCAAGGACGCGCCAGAATCCGGCAGGTGGCCGCTCTCCTCCGCATGCAAGTGCTTGATGTGGGCGGCGGAAGCGGCCACGACCCAGTTCACCTGTCGGGTGAGCACGCTGCGCACCCGATCGAGCCGCCCTCGACCACGCTGGCCGCGTTGCGAATGCTCGCCATGGCACGGGCCATTGCTGTGCTTTGCGCCTTGCCAGCGCGGCCGGTGACGACTCGCTCGGGCGCGCCCAACTGCCGGATCCAGGCTGAGTGGTGGCCGACAGCCCGGCCCCCGGCGCCCTGATCAGCGCTGACCCGTGCGGCGCGACCGAAGCCAGGGCACCGCCGCCATGCCGCACAGCCACAAGGCCAGGGGCGATGGCTCGGGCACGGCGGCGGTGAGGCCGGCGTAGTCGAAGGCCAACCCGGAGTCGTACGCCCAGTCGCCCCAGTTCACGACGCCGAGCTCCAGCTGCAGGCGGGCATCCGATGCGAAGGTGATCTGCGACTGCATCCAGCCGGTGTAGCCGCAGCCCGGCGCGTTGTCCTTCCAGCAGCTGCCGTTGGACACGCCCAGGGGCGCCCAGTCCACCGGATCCTCGGCCGACTTGCTGACGAACTCCCAGCTGTCGAAGTCCACGATGCGTTCATCGGGGTCGAAGTCGGCCTTGTCGAGCACGTCGCCGGGTACGACCTTGCCGGTGTTGCTGTTGGTGGCGGCGGCGGCGAACAGCCAGGCCACCACGGTGCCGTCATCGGCGTCGACCAGGCGCGCCCAGGCGTAGTCGTCGTAGCCCTTGCCGTCGGTGGACACGAAGTTGAACCACACCGACAGGGTGTCCCCGGCGTCGACGTCGAACGTCGCCGAGGTCCAGCGCGATCCGTTGGTCTCGGTGCCGCTGCCGCGGCTGTTGCCGTCCAGCAGCAACGGCGAGGTGCCCACGGCCTCGGACCCGGCCGTGGTCACCAGGCCGTAGCGGGCACTGCCGGCCGGCGAGAGGCCGATGTCGCCGGTGGCCGGCGCGCTGGCGCAGTGCCCGACACAGGTGCCAGGGCCGGATGGCGGGGCGACCTCGGCCGCCTGCAGGCCGGGGCCTGCCAGCAGGCACAGGGCCGCGGCGCTGACGGTGTGGGAGATCCTCGGGGGGCGGTGGCGGGTGCGCATGGGTGTCCTGCCGGTGGCGTGGTGCGCGTCTGCAGCAAGCACCGTGCCCGCCTGGTCCACCCGGTCGGGCGGCGGACGAGCTGGGCCTGTGGGTGCTGTCACCCAATGTCGGTGGCCGATGGCTGGGTCAGTGGCCCCAGTGCGCCCAAGTGCCCCCAGTGCCCGGCCAGCGCCCCGAAGCCGTCGACCACCACATCGAACTCCTCGGCCACGTGAGCCGCGGTGCCACGCCCGGCGCCGAACTCGTCGGGCCGCAGCACCAGCGCCGTGCCCAGGCCGCAGCGGGCGGCGGCGCGCAGGTCGTCGGGGTGCGCTGCCACCAGCGTGACCTCGGCCGGCGGCAGGTCCAGCAACCGGCAGGCGCCGAGGTAGGTCTCGGGGTCGGGCTTGTAGTGGCCGAAGAGTTCGGCCGAGAACAGCGCGTCCCAGACCAGTCCGCCGTGGCGCGCCAGGTCCAGCAGCAGGCGCAGGTTGCCGTTGGACAGCGTGGCCACCGGCATCATCGCCTTCAGCTGGGCCAGGCCCTGCGGCACGTCGGGCCAGGGGTCCAGCCGGTGCCAGGCCAGGTTCAGGTCGGCGCGCGCCGCCTCGGGCAGGTCGAGGCGTTGCTCCGTGAGCAGACGGTCCAGGATGCGCCGGTGCAGGCCGTCGATGGTGGTCCAGGGCAGCACACCACGCCGCACCTCGTCCATCGCCGGCGCATAGCCGGCGCGCCAGGCGCGGGCGAAGTCCTTGGCGTCCACCGGCAGCCCGGCACGGCGCACCTCGCGCGCCACCGAGCCATGCCAGTCGACCACGGTGCCGAAGACGTCGAAGACCAGGGCGCGGGGCGGAGTGTCAGTTTTCATGGACGTCAGTGTGTCAAGAGACATTGACATGGCGCAAGTCCGCATCCGTGACAGGCGCCGACGATGGACCTCGACGAGGAGACCCGAGATGCGCATTCTGCTGCTGCACCCGAACTACCACTCCGGCGGCGCCGAGATCGCCGGCAACTGGCCGCCGGCCTGGGTGGCCTACCTCACCGGCTACCTCAAGGCCGCCGGCTACACCGATGTGACCTTCGTCGACGCGATGACGCACCACCTCGACGACGAGCAGGTGCGCGCGCGCATCGTCGAACTGCAGCCAGACATCGTCGGCTGCACCGCCATCACGCCGGCGATCTACAAGGCCGAGCGGCTGCTGCAGGTGGCCAAGGAAGTGAACCCCGGAATCGTCACCGTGCTCGGTGGCATCCACGGCACCTTCATGTACCCGCAGGTGCTCAAGGAGGCGCCGTGGATCGACGCGGTGGTGCGCGGCGAAGGCGAGCAGGTCTTCCTGAACCTGGTGCGCGCGGTGGACGACGGCAGCTTCGCGCGCGACCGCAGCGGCGTGCGCGGCATCGCCTATGCCGAGGCCGACGGCACCGTGGTGGCCACGCCGGCCGAGCCGCCGATCCAGGACCTGGACCGCATCAGGCCCGACTGGGGCATCCTGGAGTGGGACCAGTACATCTACATCCCGATGAACCGGCGCGTGGCGATCCCCAACTTCGCGCGCGGCTGCCCCTTCACCTGCAGCTTCTGCAGCCAGTGGAAGTTCTGGCGCGACTACCGCATCCGCGACCCCAAGGCCGTGGTCGACGAGATCGAGGACCTGGTGAAGAACCACCAGGTGGGCTTCTTCATCCTCGCCGACGAGGAGCCCACCATTCACCGCAAGAAGTTCATCCAGTTCTGCGAGTTGCTGATCGAGCGCCAGCTCGACGTGCTGTGGGGCATCAACACCCGCGTGACCGACATCCTGCGCGACCAGAAGCTGCTGCCGCTGTTCCGAAAGGCCGGGCTCATCCACGTGAGCCTGGGCACCGAGGCGGCGGCGCAGCTCAAGCTCGACCGCTTCAACAAGGAAACCACGATCGCGCAAAACAAGCAGGCCATCCAGTTGCTCCGGGATGCCGGCATCGTTACCGAGGCGCAGTTCATCGTCGGCCTGGAGAACGAGACCGCCGAGACGCTGGAGGAAACCTACCGCATGGCGCGCGACTGGAACCCCGACATGGCCAACTGGGCGATGTACACGCCCTGGCCCTTCAGCGATCTGTTCCAGGAACTGGGCGACAAGGTCGAGGTCTTCGACTTCGAGAAGTACAACTTCGTCACGCCCATCATGAAGCCCGACGCCATGGACCGCGGCGAGCTGCTCGACCGCGTGATGAGCAACTACCGGCGCTTCTTCATGAACAAGAGCTTTTTCCAGTACCCCTGGGAGAAGGACAAGGCCAAGCGCAGCTACCTGATGGGTTGCCTGAAGGCCTTTGCCAAGAGCGGCTTCCAGCGCACCTTCTACGACCTGGGCCGGGTGGGCTACTGGGGCCCGCAGACGAAGAAGTCGGTGGACTTCAGCTTCGACGGCAACCGCCGCATCGCCCCGGAGACGGCCGACGCACTGGCACAGGTGGACGACGGCTGGGTCACGATGCACGGGCCGAAGATCGAGATGAAGCGCCGCAAGGGCGACGAGAACTTCGAGATCGCCGAGGCCGCGATGGCCTGCGGCGGCGGCGCCGGGCAGCTCAGCGACGCGCAGATGGACGCGGTGAAGTGAGGGCGTCGCGGCCCAGGGCTGGGCGCCCATGAACGCGGCCATCGCCGGCCGCATCGGGCCGAACGCCATCACGCGCGTGGCCGAGGCCCTGGGCCCGGTCCGGGCGCCGCCGGTGTTCCGGCATGCCGGGCTGGCCGCCTACCTCCAATCGCCCCCGCAGGCGATGGTCGACGAGCGCGAGGTCATCGCGCTGCATGCCGCGCTGCGCGCCGACCTGGGCGACGCCGAAGCGCGCCGCGTGGCCGACGACGCCGGCCGCCGCACCGCCGCATACCTGCTGGCACACCGCATCCCGGCGGCGGCGCAACGCCTGCTCAAGGTGCTGCCCGCGGGCATGGCCGCGCGCGCGCTGCTCCGGGCCATCGGCGGCCACGCCTGGACGTTTGCGGGCAGCGGGCGCTTCTTGGCACGGTTCACGGGTGACCGTGCCCGGCCCGTGGTGCTGACCATCGCGCACAACCCGCTGTGCCGCGGCGTGCACAGCGCCGAGCCGGCCTGCGACTACTACCGCGCGGTGTTCGAGTGGCTGTTCCGCGCCCTGGTGCACCCGGGCGCGAGGGTGGTGGAAGCCGCCTGCGAGGCCTGCGGCGACCCGGCCTGCGTGTTCGAGGTGCGCTGGTAGGGGATCGGGGGCCACGGCGGGGGCGCCGCCTAGAATCCGAGGGTTAGATTCCTGCCGCCGGCGCACCGTCCCATGTCCTCCGTCACCACCCTCAGCGCCCTCACCGCCCTCTCGCCGCTGGACGGCCGCTATGCGCCGAAGACGGCGGCGCTGCGCCCGCTGCTGTCGGAATTCGGCCTGATGCACCGCCGCGTCCAGGTCGAGGTGGAGTGGTTCATCGCGCTGTCCGACGCCGGCTTCAGCGAGTTCAAGCCCCTGTCCGAGGCGGCGCGCGGCCTGCTGCGCGGGCTGGTGCTGCGCTTCTCCGAGGCCGATGCGCAGGCCATCAAGGACATCGAGAAGACCACCAACCACGACGTCAAGGCCGTGGAGTACTGGCTCAAGCAGCGCTGCGAGGCGCTGCCGGAGCTCAAGGCGGCCAGCGAGTTCATCCACTTCGCCTGCACCAGCGAGGACATCAACAACACCAGCCATGCGCTGATGCTGCAGGCCGCGCGCGAGCAGGTGCTGCTGCCGGCGCTGGACCGCATCGTCGACCGCCTGGCCGCCATGGCGCACGCGATGGCGGAGGTGCCCATGCTCAGCCGCACGCATGGCCAGACCGCCAGCCCCACCACCGTGGGCAAGGAGATCGCCAACGTGGTGGCCCGCCTGCGCACGGCGCGCGAGCGCATCGCCGGCGTGCAGCTGCTGGCCAAGATGAACGGCGCCGTGGGCAACTACAACGCCCACCTGGCCGCCTGGCCCGACTTCGACTGGGAGGCCTTCGCCAGGCGCGTGGTCGAAGATCGCCTGGGCCTGGTGTTCAACGCCTACACGATCCAGATCGAGCCGCACGACGCGATGGCCGAGCTGTTCGACGCCGTGGTGCGCAGCAACACCATCCTGATCGACTTCGCGCGCGACGTCTGGGGCTATGTGTCGCTGGGCTACTTCCGGCAGAAGCTCAAGGACGGCGAGATCGGCAGCTCCACGATGCCGCACAAGGTCAACCCGATCGACTTCGAGAACGCCGAAGGCAACCTGGGCCTGGCCACCGCGCTGCTCACGCACCTGAGCCAGAAGCTGCCCATCAGCCGCTGGCAGCGCGACCTGACCGACTCGACCGTGCTGCGCAACATGGGCGTGGCCCTGGGCTACACCGTGCTGGCGCACGACAGCCTGGCGCGCGGGCTGGACAAGCTGCAGGTGGACGAGGCCGCGCTGGCCGCCGACCTGGACGCGAGCTGGGAGGTGCTGGCCGAGGCGGTGCAGACCGTGATGCGCCGCCACGGCCTGCCCAACCCCTACGAGCAGCTCAAGGCGCTCACGCGTGGGAAGGATGTCACGCGCGAGTCGCTGGCGGCCTTCATCGACGGCCTGGCGCTGCCGATGGACGAACGGGAGCGCCTGAAAGCCATGACGCCGGGCAACTACACGGGCCGCGCGGCCGACCTGGCGCGCCGCATCTGACCACGAAGGGAGACCGCTTGAAGTTCACCGACACCCTGGCCGCCGCCACCCGGCGCCATGACTCCCTGCTTTGTGTCGGCCTGGACCCCGAGCCCTCCCGCTTCCCCGGCGCCTGGAAGGGGGACGCGGAGCGCATCTTCGACTTCTGCGCCGGCATCGTCGACGCCACCAAGGACCTGGTCTGCGCCTTCAAGCCGCAGATCGCCTACTTCCACGCCCACCGCGCGGAGGACCAGCTCGAACGGCTGATGGCCCACGTCCGCCGCGTCGCGCCCGGCGTGCCGGTGATCCTGGACGCCAAGCGCGGCGACATCGGCGCCACCGCCGAGCAGTACGCCCGCGAGGCCTTCCAGCGCTACCAGGCCGACGCGGTGACGCTGTCGCCCTTCATGGGATTCGACTCCATCGAGCCCTACCTGCGCTGGGACGGCAAGGGTGCCATCCTGCTTTGTCGCACCAGCAACCCCGGTGGCGACGACCTGCAGGCGCAGACGCTGCAGGGCGGCGAGAAGCTCTATGAACGCATCGCGCGGCTGGCCGCCGGCGAATGGAACCGTGGCGGGCAGCTGGGGCTGGTGGTCGGTGCCACCTACCCTGCCGAGATCGCCCGTGTGCGCGAGCTGGCACCCACGCTGCCGCTGCTGATCCCCGGCGTCGGGGTGCAGGGCGGCGATGCCGAGGCCACGGTGCGCGCCGGGCTGCGGCCCGGCGGGCCGATCGTCGTGAACTCCTCGCGTGCCGTGCTCTACGCCAGCGCCGGTGACGACTGGGCCGCGGCTGCCCGCCGTGTGGCCGATGCCACGCGCCGGCAGCTGGGCGTGGCCGCCGCCACCTCGGTGGTCTGATCATGCGGACCGTCGACGACGCGGTCGACGTCCGGGACGACCCACCTTCGCTGCTGACGGCCGTGGTCAAGCCGGTGCGCGGCGACGCTGCCAAGCGGTTGGATCGGCTCACGGCACGGCTGACCCGGGTCTACATGTTCGCCACGGCGGCGGCGATGATCTTTTTCAGCGCGGTGCTGTGGCTGTTCTCCCAGCCAGTGGGTTCCGTCGGCGTGGTGGCCGTGGCCTGCCTGATCGCCGGCGGCATCGCGCTGGCCGCCGCGTTTGCCGTGCCCCGTGTCCCCGTGTTGCCGCTGACTGTGGGGCCGCTGGCCGCCGTGGTGGCCATCGGCGTGGCGGCAGTCGGTCTCGGCTGGGGTGTGACGGCGCCGGGCCTGGGTTTTGTCGCCTTGCACGCTGCGCTGGCCATGGCTCTGGGTGGGCCGCGCTCCGGCCTGCCGGTGGCGGGTGCCGGAGTGCTGCTGATCGGGGCGCTGGTGCTCGGCCATCTGCAGGGCCGGTTTGGCAGCCTGGGCAGCGGTCAGCCGTTGGCACTGGTGGTCACGGTTCAGCTGCTGCTGATCACACTGGCCGCGAGCGGCGGGCATGTGGCGGCGCACCTGATCCGCCGCTTCACGCGGGTCGCCGACGAGCGCGAGCAGCGCTTCAGCAGCCTGCTGCGCATCTCCGCCGACGCCTACTGGGAACTCGACCCCACGATGCGCCTGGTCGACCTGCGGCTGGAGCGTTCCGGCGAACCGGTGCGCTCCGGCGGTGAGGCCCTGGGTGCCGTGCCCTGGGAACTGCCGCACTTCCTTTGCGACCCCGACGTGCTGGACAGCCTGCAGGCCGACCTGGGCGCGCGGCAGCCGCTGCGCGACGTGCCTGTGGCCTGGCAGGGGCGCCGCAGCCTGCGGCACTTCCTGGTCAGCGGTGAACCGCGCTTCGGCCCCGGCGGTGTCTTCCAGGGCTACTGGGGCGTGGCCCGCGACGTGACGCCGACGATGCAGGCGCAGCATGCGCTGTTGCGCACCGAGGCCCGCTACCACGATCTCTTCGTCAGCATCCCCAACCCCCTGGTGCTGCACCGCGACGGCCGAATCCTCGACGCCAACCCGGCGGCGGTGACGCTGTTCGGCTACGACGACCTGCCGCAGATGATCGGCGGCTCAGTGCTTGAGGCCTACGACCCGGGTGACCGCGAACGAGCCCTGCGCCGTGCCCAGCAACTGCAGACCATGGCACCGGGAGAGGCCTTGCCAGTGGCCGAGTTCCGGCTGCGCCAGGAGGACGGCCGCCTGCTGCAGGTGCGTGCCACCGGGGTTGCGGTCGACACGGAGCGCGGTGCAGCGGTCCTGTCCATCTACGTCGACGACACCGAGCGCCAGGCGGCCGAGGACGTGCTGCGCCGCTCCGAAGCCCTGCTTTCGCACCTGTTCGCCAGCAGCCCCGATGTGATCACGCTGACGGAGCTCGACACGGGCCGCTATGCGATGGTCAACCGCAGCTTCGAGCGCATCACCGGCTGGCCCACCGAAGAGGTCATCGGCCGCACGTCCACCGAGATCGGCATCTGGTTCGACGTCGCCGACCGGCAGCGCTTCGTGCATCAGGTGCAGACCCTGGGACGCATCCAGGACATGCCGGTGCGCTTCTGTCGCCGCGATGGCACGCCGGTGCCGATGCTGGTCTCCGGCGCGCGCTTCCAGGCCGACCGGCGCGACTACCTGGTGATCAATGCGCGCGACATGACCGACGTCGAGCAGCATCGCCTGGAAACCGAGGCCATCCTCGAGAACGCCTCGCTGGGCATTGCGCTGACGCGCGAAGAGACCTTCCAGATGGTCAACCCGGCGTTCGAGGCCATGCTGGGGTGGCCCGACGGCAGCATCGTCGGTCAGCCGGGCACCTGCGTCTGGCCGAGCCAGGACGCGTACCGCGAGATCGGTCGGCAGATCGGCCCGCTGCTGGCCAAGGGCGAGCAGGTCGAGGTCGAGTGCGAGGTCCGCCGGCGCGACGACAGCACCTTCCTGTGCCGCATGCTCGCGCGGGCGGTTGACCCGTCGCACCCCAGCCGCGGTGGCACGATCTGGGTGGTCGAGGACATCACCGAGAAGCGCCGCATGGACGAGGCGCTGGCGCGTGCGCGTGATGCTGCCGAGGCGGCCAGCCGCGCCAAGAGCGCCTTCCTGGCCAACACCAGTCACGAGCTGCGCACGCCGCTCAACGGCCTGCTGGGGCTGGCGCAGCTGGCACGCACGCCCGGGCTGGAAGAGGCACGGCGCAGCGGTTACCTGGAACAGATCGTCGACAGCGCCCGCTCGCTGGCCGACATCGTCTCCGACATCCTGGACCTGTCGAAGATCGAGGCCGGCCGGCTGACGCTGGAGTCCGCTGCCTTTGACCTCGACCTGCTGCTCGGCTCCCTGCAGCGCGGGTACACCACGCTGGCCGCCGCAAGCGGCCTGGTGCTGCGGCTGGAGGCCGGACCCGGCCTCGGCCCGGTCAGCGGCGATGCGCTGCGCGTGCGCCAGATCCTCACCAACTACCTGGGCAACGCGCTGAAGTTCACCGACCACGGGGAGGTGCGCCTGAGCGCCCGCCGGCTGGATGCCGATCGCGTGCGCTTCGAGGTCAGCGACACCGGGCCCGGCATCGACGAGGCCACGCAGGCGCGGCTGTTCCAGCCCTTCACGCAGGCCGACCAGTCGACCACGCGGCGCTATGGCGGCACCGGGCTGGGGCTGTCGATCTGTCGCGAACTGGCCAGCCTCATGGGCGGCTCGGTGGGCGTGCACAGCGAGGTCGGGCGCGGCAGCTGCTTCTGGGCCGAACTGCCGCTGCCGGTGGCGGCCGGCGCGCCTGTGGCTGCGGCGGCCGAAGCCGACCCGGCTGCGGTGCTGGGTGCGCATGTGCTGCTGGTTGACGACAACGAGGTCAACATGATGGTGGCCGTGGCCCAGCTCGAGCAGGTGGGCGTGCGCGTGGGCCAGGCGGCCGACGGGCGGCAGGCGCTGGACGCCGTGACCGCCGCCGAGGCCGCCGGCGACCCCTACGACCTGGTCATGATGGACCTGCAGATGCCCGACCTCAGCGGCTACGAGGTCACCGCCGAACTGCGCCGCCGGCACGGCCCGCAATCCCTCCCCATCATCGCCCACACCGCCGCCGCGCTGGTCAGCGAACGCGAGGCGGCGCTGGCTGCGGGCATGAACGACTTCCTGCCCAAGCCCACCGACGTGGCCCAGTTGCGCGCCATGGTGGCGCGCTGGGCGCGCCGCACGGACCCGGGCACCGGCTGATCAGGGCCAGATCCGCGCCGCCAGCGCGGGGAAGTCCGGCGCGTCCATCCAGCCCGGGCAGGCGATCTGCGCCGGCAGGCAGCTGTAGCGGTGCAGCAGCAGCAGGCGCAGCAGAGGCTCGCGCAGCGCGCGGTCGAAGGGCCGGCCGATGTAACCGTCGAACAGCGCGTCGAGCCGCGGCGCACTGCCCGCGGCCAGGAAGCACATCGGCCCCAGCCAGTCGTAGGCGCGCGGGCCCACGAGCCCGTCGCCGAAGTCGAACATCGCGCTCAGGCGGCCCGGCTGCGCCGGGTCGTGCAGCAGGTTCATCGGCGTGTATTCGCCGGTGAGCGGCACGTCGGCTTCGTCGGGCGCCGTGAGCGCATCGGGCAGCGGGCCCTCCAGGAACATCGCCAGCTGCGCCAGCAGGTGCGCAGGCAGGCCGGTGCGGGCCTGGCGCCGCGCGCAACCGGCACGCTGGCGCTGCAGGAACTCCGCCCACGGCGGTGCCCAGGCGCGCAGCGGGTCGACCGGCAGCGCATGCACGGCGGCCATCGTGGCGCCGATCTGGCGCAGCACCGCCAGGCGCGCCGGTTCGTCCAGCCGCGGCCACGCGGCGGTCAGCGGTTCGCCACGCAGCTGCGTGATCCACAGCCAGGGCCAGGTGCCGCCGTCGCCGGCTGCCCCGTCGGCGACCAGCACCGGCGTGGGCAACGGCAGCCGGCCTTCGACGTGGCGCAGCATCGCGCGCTCGAAGGAGAAGTGGTCGTGCAGGAAGGGCGGGTACACCTTGAGCACGTGGGCCTGGCCCACCAGGGCCACCAGCGCCGTGCCTTCGGTCATGGGTTGCACCGCGTCGGGTGACAGGCGCACCGCGATGGCGGCCACGTCGTCTCGCCATCGCGGCGGGTCGTCGTGCAGCGCATCGAACTCGGCGACGCCGATCTGCGCCGGCAAGGTCACGCAGCGGCCTCTGGCCCGGCCAGCGGCAGGCGGCGCAGCCGCTGCCCGGTGAGCGCGAACCAGCCGTTGGCCAGCGCCGGCGCCACCGGAGGCAGGCCCGGTTCGCCCATGCCGGTGGGCGGGTGCTCGCTGGCCACGACATGGGTCTCGATGGCTGGCGTGTCGGCCAGCGTGAGCAGCGGCAGGTCCGGCAGGTTCTTCTGCTGCACCACGCCGGCGACGATGTCCACCCGCCCGTGCAGCGCCGCGGCCAGGCCGAACATCACCGCCGACTCGAGCTGCTGCGCCACGCCGTCGGGGTGGACCACGGTGCCGCAGTCCACCGCGGCGACCACGCGCTCGGCGTGCGGCCGGCCGTCGCGGGCCGAGACCTCGATGACCATGGCCACGACGCTGCCGAAGCTCTCGTGCAGCGCCAGGCCGCGCGCACGGCCTTCGGGCAGCGGTGTGCCCCAGCCGGCGCGCTCGGCCGCCAGTGCCAGCACGGCCCGGTGCCGCGGTGCCTCGCCCAGCAGGCGCAGGCGGAAGGCCAGCGGGTCGGCGCCGGCGGCATGCGCCAGTTCGTCGACGAAGCCTTCGCTGAAGAAGGCGTTGTGCGAGTGGCCCACGGCGCGCCAGTACCCCACGGGCACGCCGCTGCGCGTGGCGCTGTGGGCGATGCGCTGGTGCGGCACGGCGTAGGGCAGGTCGTACAGACCTTCGGCCGTGGTCTTGTCCGGCAGGTCGAACGGGCCGGCCAGTGCCGGCAGCGTGCGCGCCATCCAGCGCGGCACGATGGCGTCGCCGGCGCTGTGCCAGTCCAGCGCGGTCACACGGCCTTCGGCGTCGAGCCCGGCGCGCAGCCAGGCCGCGGCAGCCGGGCGGTAGAAGTCGTGGCCGATGTCCTCGTCGCGCGGCCACACCAGCTGCACCGGCCGGCCGCCACAGTCCATCGCGATGCGCACGGCCTGTGCCACCACATCCACCTCCAGCCGCCGCCCGAAGCCGCCGCCGAGGTAGGTCACGTGCACGTCGACGGCGTCCTCGTCCACGCCGGCTACGCGGGCCGCGGCGGCACGCGCCAGGCCCGGCACCTGCGTGGGCAGCCACAGCGTGACGCGGCCTGCGGCCACCCGTGCGGTGCAGTTCGGCGGCTCGAGAGTGACGTGAGCCAGGTAGGGCGCCTCGTACAGCGCTTCCACATGGCTTGCTGCACTGGCCAGGGCGGTGGCAGCGTCACCGCGGCTGTGGAAGACGTGGCCATCGCCGCCGCGGGCTGTGGCCGCCAGGTCGGCCGCGATGGCCACGCTGTCGAGGTCGCCGGCGGGCCGGCCACGCCGCTCCACGCGCAAGGCACGCGCGCCCTGCATCGCGTGCCAGGTGGTGCGGCCCACGACGGCCATCGCCGCATCTGCGCCACCGGCCGCGGCATAGGGCGGCAGGCGCACCACGCGCTCGACACCGGGCAGCGCGAGCGCCGGCGCCACGTCCACCGCGCCGGGGCTGCCGCCCAGGGCCGGCGCGTGGCGGATGACGGCGAACCATTGGTCCAGCAGGCGCACATCCAGCCCGAAACCGGCGCTGCCGTCGACCTTGGCCGCGACATCGACCCGCGGCACGGACTGGCCGATCACGCGCCAGGCGCTGCGTGGCTTGGGCTGCACGCCGCTGACGGGCGTGATGGCCGCACGCGCGGCCAGGTCGCGGAAACCGGCGCGCTGGCCCGAGGGCGGGTGGTGGATGACGCCCGCTTCGCAGCGCATCTCGGCCACCGGCAGCCGCCACGCCAGCGAGGCGGCCCCCAGCAGCTTGGCGCGCGCGGTGGCCGCGGCCAGCCGCAGCGGCTCCCACAGGTCGGCCACGCTGGTGGAGCCGCCGGTGGCGTTGAGCCCGAGTTCGCGGGCCAGCTTGCGCACCATCCACTCGGTGGCGCGCACGCCTGCGCCAGGGTGCTCGCGGTCCTGTGGATGCAGCGGCAGGCCGCCGACGAACATCGCGACGTTGCCGTAGAGGCTGTCGAAGCCGGCGGGCACGCGTTGCACGGCGTCCAGCGCCACGTCCAGCTCCTCGGCCACCAGCATCGTCAGCGCGGTGTGCACACCCTGGCCCATCTCCGAGCGTGGCATCACCAGCTGCACCGCGCCGTCGGCGCCGATCCGGATCCAGCCGTTGAGTGCCACCTCCGGCGCGCCTTCGAGCGCGTCGGGCTCGCCGAGCCGGCTGCGCGGCGGCAGCGCGGCGAAGCCGACGATCAGGGCGCCGGTGGCGCCAGCGCCGGCCAGCAGCAGGGTGCGGCGTTTCATGGGCACTCAGCCCAGCAGCCGCGGCGCACGGCGCGGCATGCCTTCGGCGGCTTCGCGGATCGCGGCGCGCCAGCGCGGCGTGGTGCCGCAGCGGCACAGGTTGCCCAGCGCGGCGTCGATCTCGGCGTCGCTGGGGTTCGGGCGGCGCGCCAGCAGCGCGGCGGCGGCCATCAGCACGCCGCTCTGACACCAGCCGCACTGCGGCACCTGGTGGGCGATCCACGCCGCCTGCACCGGGTGCAGGCCGTCGTCGCTGCGCAAGGTCTCGATGGTCCGCACGCGCTTGCCCTGCACCGCCGACAGCGGTGTGACACAGCTGCGCACCGCGTGCCCGTCCACGTGCACGGTGCAGGCACCGCAGGCGCCGATGCCGCAGCCGAACTTGGTGCCGGTGAGGCCGAGCAGGTCGCGCAGGGCCCAGAGCAGCGGCATCGCCGGGTCGGCGAGGGCGTCGTCGAGGTCCTGGGGCTGGCCGTTGACGTTAATGTTCATGTCAGTGGCCCCGGGGCGTACCGTGAACAGCAGATTTCGCCTCGCTGTGATCCTTCTTGTTCGAGCGCTCGTGGTCCTCGAGCTCCACCGCCGCTGCAGCAGGGTGGCGGCGTCGCCCGCGTTCTCCGGCCCACGCTCGCGGGGCGCTGCCTTGGCTCATCCGCGGCCGAGGCTTCAACGCCGCCAGTGGTGAGTCGGCGTCCAGGCGACCGCGAATGGGGCCTGCGCCCGCAGGCGCCGCCGCCACCCTGCGACACCTGCTCGCTGTTCCCGGGGACCGACGCCTCGGCGCTACGAAGGGACGGGGGTTCGGGTGGGCGGGCGCAGGCCCCATTCGCGGTTGCCTCGTCGGTGACACACCGACGCCGGTGTTGATGCCTCGTCGGTGGCCCACAGCGGGCAGCGCCCCGCGAGCGTGGGCCGGAGAACGCCTGCCCGGACCCCCGTGCACGCTGAACGGCGGCGTTGATGGACCACCGAACGTCCGCCCCGGGTCGAAAGCCGTCACCTGCCGCTCAATCCAGCGTCACTTCCGTGTGCACCGCCCCCGCCCGGTCGGCGCTGGCGCTCAATGCCAGCCGCGTGCCCACTGGGGCCTTGACGATCCACTCGGCCACGGCGCGGTCGCCGGTGAGCTCGCGCGTGGGCAGGAAGGCCAGCAGCGTGGCCTTGGGCGCATGGCCGGCCAGGTGGCCCTTCTCCTCGCGCGGCTTGCCGCTGACCAGGGAGGCGCCTTCGGGCAGGTGGATGCTGAAGACCGTGCCGCGCACGGTCTTGCGTTCGATGGCGCGGTGGCTCACGTGGCTGGGCAGGTAGCCGGCGTTGGCCACCGCGAAGCGCACGCGCCAGGTGTCGGGGCCGAGTGCGCGCACCTCGGTGCGCAGCACTTCCAGTTTCGGCAGGCTCAGACCCAGCGTGGTCAGCCAGGCCGGGAAGCGCGCCGCCTCGCGCTCGCGCAGCGACGGTGGCGGGTTGCGCCAGTAGTTCATCTTGTCCCAGCCGCCGATCTCCACCATGCCCAGCTGCGGGTGGCGGAACGGCCGCCAGTCCACGTAGGCCTGACCGCCGCACTGCTCGTCGCTCCACTTCAGCAGCTTGAGGTCGTCCTCCACCGGATGGTCGCGGTACCAGTCCACCCACTTGTAGTCGGTGATGCCGGCTTCCTTGTTCGGCGCCCAGATCTCCACCGTCCAGAACAGCGCGCCCAGGTGCTCGTAGACCCAGTCCTGGGTGCCGGTGATGACCTCCTTGGGGTGGTACTTGAAGTCGTGCCAGATGCTGATGGCCGGGTAGCCGGTGAGCTGGGCGCCGAGGTCGCTCAGGCGCTGGTAGACCCACAGGTCCTCGGGCGTCATGTCGTCGTCGCTCTGCGTGCCCATGGGTCGCAGGATCACGCCGCTGTGCGTGTGGAAGCTCACCGCCGCGCCGATGTTGGGGTGCTTCACGATGAAGTCCACCATCGCGCGCACCTCGGGCTCGCTGGTGGGGTAGGGGCCGGCGCCGACCTGCTCGAACTCCTGCCGCCAGTAGGCGGGGAAGTTGCGGTTCAGGTCCAGGCCTTCCTTGTCCTTGTTGACCTTGATGCTCAGGCCGTCGTAGTTCTCC
This sequence comes from Rubrivivax albus, assembly GCF_004016515.1. Lineage (GTDB taxonomy): Bacteria > Pseudomonadota > Gammaproteobacteria > Burkholderiales > Burkholderiaceae_C > Rubrivivax > Rubrivivax albus. Next base: position 597,690 of record NZ_SACT01000002.1, on the reverse strand, counting down.
AGCAGGCCTTCGGGCACGACGCGGAAGTATTCGCCGCCGAACTCGCCCGGCGCGCGCGGCACCATCACCCGTGGTTCGTCGGGATGCTTCTTGTAGGGGCCGTGCGGATCCGGGATGCGCATGCTCAGGATGCGACCGTCGCCGTCCACGTCCTCCACCGTCAGGCCGTCCACCGGGTCCTCGTCCCAGGGGTAGGGGCGCGTGCTGCTGCGGATGTGGCGCGGGCGGTCCGAAAGCGCCAGCTCGGCGCCGTCCGGGTTCAGGCGGGGCACCAGGTAGACGGTGCGCGTGTCCAGCAGCTGCGTGATCTCGCGGTCATGGCCGTGGCCGCAGACCAGCTGGTGCAGCCAGTACAGACAGGCGGTGCTGGCGGTCAGCTCGGCGGCGTGGATGTTGCCGTCGACCCAGATCGCCGGCTTCTCGGCGTGGTCGCCGGTGGCTTGGTGCGTGACGACCACGAGCCAGATGTCGCGCCCCTCGTGGCTGCGGCCCAGGCTCTGCAGCTCGACGAGATGGGGGGCCGCCGCTGCATAGTCCTGCAGCAGGCGCGTCAGTTCGGGGTGGCGGTAGAACTGGTCGAAGCGGGGGACGGGAATGGCGGGCATGACGTGATTGTCGCGCGCTCCGGCCAGAGGCCTGCCAACCTCACTGCCCCTTGAACAAGCCCTGGAACGGGCGCGACACCGGCAACGTCTCCGGGCGGCCGCGCAGCGTCAGGTGCATGTGGCCCTCGTCGATGCGCACGGCACTGGCCACGTGGCGACGCGCCACGATCACCGACCGGTGCACCTGCAGGAAGGCGCGTTCGTCCAGTTGCGCCAGCAGTTCCTTCAGCGGCGTGCGGATCAGCGCCTCGGCGTCGCCATCGCTCGCGCTGTCCTGGCGGTACACGACGCGCGTGTAGCGGGCGTCGGCCTCGAAGTAGATGACGTCGTCGACGCGGATCTGGCGCACCTCCTTGCCCACGCTGGCCTGGATGATGTCCAGCGGCGCAGGGCGGCGCTGCTGGCTGGCCAGCTGGGCCAGCAGGGCCTGCAGCGTGTCCGGCGTCGCGGTGGGCGGGGCGGGCGCCTCCACGCGCGGCCGAACGCGCTCCACGGCCTGCGTCAGGCGCTGCGCATCCACCGGCTTCATCACGTAGTCCACCGCGCCGGCGTCGAAGGCCGCCAGCGCGTGGTCGCCATAGGCGGTCACGAAGACCACCGGCGTGCGGCCGTCGATGCGGCGCGCCACGTCGATGCCGGTCATGCCTGGCATGCGGATGTCCAGGAAGCACACCGCCGGCTCGTGCTCCAGCCAGGCGTCCCAGGCGTCGACGCCGTTGCGGCACTCGGCCACGATCTCCAGGCCGGGCCAGGCCTGCAGCAGCGCGGCGCGCAACTGTTCGCGCGGGGCTTCCTCGTCGTCGGCGATCAGGGCGGTGATGCGGCTCATCGGATCGAACTCTCCTCCAGGGGCATGTCCAACGTGGCCAGGCAGCCACCGTCGGGTGCATTGTCCAGCCGCAGCGTGGCGCGGTCGCCGAAGGCCTGGGCCAGCCGGGCGCGGCTGTTGGCCAGGCCCACGCCGTCGGTGGCGGCGGGGTCCAGCCCCGGGCCGGTGTCGCGCACGGTCAGCTGCACACGGCCGTCGGCGGCCACGGCCTGCACGCTAACCTCGGCGCCGGACAGCGACGGCTGCACGCCGTGCTCGACGGCGTTCTCCACCAGGGTCAGCAGCAGGCCGGGCGGCACCGCGGCGCGCGCGACCTCCGTGGGCACGTCCACCGACCAGCGCAGCCGGTCGCCCAGGCGCAGCGCCATCACGGCCAGGTACTGGCGCACGGCGTCGGCCTCGTCGCCCAGGGCCAGTCGTTCGCGGTTGAACAGCGGCAGCGTGGCGCGCAGGAAGCCGGTGAGCGCGGACAGCATCGGCGCGGCGCGGTCGTCCTTGGCCTGCACCCAGTGCTGCAGCGCGGCCAGCGCGTTGTAGAGGAAGTGCGGCTGGATCTGCGCCGCGGCGAGCTGGCGCGCCATGTCCAGCGCGCGCTGCTGCTCGGCCAGCTCGCGCAGGCGGCCTTCGATGCGGTGGGCGCGGTAGATGGCCACGAACCACCACACCACCGACAGCAGCAGGGCCATCACCGCGCCGGCGCCCAGGGCCCAGGCGCGCGGCATGCTGCCCTCGGCCAGCCCCTTGAGCTCCACCGCCAGCACCGACACCAGCATGCTGGCCAGCACGCCGAAGAACGTCCACAGGCCGAGGCCGCGCCGCGTGGGCCGGCGCCACAGCCGCAGTGCGCCCTGCCAGCCGATCAGCCCGCACAGCGCCAGCACCAGGGTCAGCGCCGCGGTGGCCGCCGGTGGGGCGAACTGCATCAGCATGAAGCCGAGCAGTGCGTAGTTCACCATCGCCGCCATCACCAGCGTCCGGCCCGGGCGCTCGTGGCCGGCCAGCGCCAGCTCCTCGGCGGTGAAGACGCGCGTCGGGCCGGGGTACCAGACCTGGCTCCAGTCGACACGGTCTTCCCGCGTGCCGGCGGGCGGCGGGGCGGTGCAGGGGAGCTTCTTCATGTGGCCTCCGGCAGGGTCAGCACGGCCTCGGTGCCGCGGTCCAGCGCCCTCAGTGCCAGCGTGCCGCGCCCGTCGCCGTGGTGGCGCAGGCGCTCGCGGCAGTTCGCCAGGCCGGTACCGTCCTGCCAGCCCGGCGCCAGGCCGGCGCCGTCATCGCGCACGGTGATGGTGGTGCCCTGCTCGTCGCAGCGCGTCTGCACCTGCACCGTGCCGCCGTCCAGCGCCGGCGCGATGCCATGCTCGATGGCGTTCTCCACCAGCGTCAGCAGCAGGCCCGGAGGCAGGCGGCGGTCGGCGCAGGCCGGGTCGATGTGGACCTCGCTGCGCAGCCGGTCACCCAGCCGCGCCTGCATGATTTGCAGGTACTGGGTCACGGCCTCGCCCTCGGCGCCCAGGGTGACGGTGTCGCGGCCCAGCAGCTCGGTGGAACCGCGCAGAAAGGCCGTCAGCGTGCGCAACAGGGCGGGGGCGCGGGCGTCGCCCACGTCCACCCAGTGCTGCAGCGCCGCCAGCGTGTTGAAGATGAAGTGCGGCTGGATCTGTGCCTGCAGCAGCTTCAGCCGCGCTTCGGCGGCGTGGCGCGCGGCGGTGTCGCGCTCGCGCGCCAGGCGCTCGCGCTCGACCTCGCGCTCCAGGATCTGACGCCGCGTCTGGGCCACGCCCCAGGTCAGGAAGAGCACGGCCGCGGCGCCGGCCAGTACGGCGGGCACGAGCACCGTGGTACCCCGCCAGAGCGCATCGAGCAGACGCTCCAGATCCAGGCTGCCGTGCTTGATCACGTGGCCCACGATGAACCCGGCGAGCCCTCCCAGCAGCGCCAGCAGGAAGAACCCGGGCAGCTTGCGCCGCAGCGTGGGCCCGGTGAACTTGCCCGGCACCAGCCAGGCGCCCAGCAGCGAGATCGGCAGCCCGATCCAGAGGAACAGGGCGATCAGCAGCGCCGCGCTGGTGGGCATGCCCGCGAAGCGCAGCCCCGCCGTGGTGCCGACCACCGACCCCAGCAGGCCCAGCCACACGCCCAGCCCGCGGCGGCTGTAGAGGAATCGGTCCATCAGCTCGGCCTGCTCGCGCACCGCCGGCTCCATGCGGGCGTAGTGCGGCGCCGCCCAGCGGGCGTAGGCACGTTGCAGGCGGTTGCCTTCGGACAGCGGCGGGGCGTTCATGGCGGCGCAGTGTAGGCAGCGCCGCGCCGGGTCAGGCGCTTCGTCGGGCGAAACGCGGGATCGGGCGCATGAGCGGCAGGTTCAGGTGCCGGCCAGCGGGGCCCCGTCCACGAACACCTGCAGTTCCCCCGGCGCCATCGCCGTCCAGGCCTCGTCGGCCGTCAGCGGCTCGGTGGCCACCACGGCCACCCGGTCGGCGGGCGTGGTCAGCGCGGCGAAGTCCACGCTCAGGTCCTCGTCGGCCAGCGTGGCGGCGCCGAAGGGGTGCTGGCGCACCACCCAGTGCAGCTTCGTCGTCGCATGCGCCCACAGCGCCTGCCCGTTGCTGAGCAACAGGTTGAAGCTGCCGCAGGCCGCCACGCGCGGCAGCAGCTCGCGCAGCGTGTGCGTCAGCTCGGCCACGCTGGGCACGTCGGCATGCGCCTTGGCCAGCTCCTGCATCAGCCAGCAGAAGGCGTGCTCGCTGTCGGTGTCGCCCACCGGGCGGAAGTGGCCGTGCAGCGGCAGGGCCTGCGCCAGCGGCGCGTGCTTCAGGTCGCCGTTGTGCGCAAAGACCCAGTAGCGGCCCCACAGCTCGCGCACGAAGGGGTGGCAGTTCTGCAGCGCCACCGCGCCCACGGTGGCCTTGCGGATGTGGGCGATGACGTGGTGGCTGCGGATGGGGTAGCGCCGAACCATGTCGGCCACCGGCGAGGCGCGGGCGCTTTCCGGGTCGATGAACAGGCGCAGGCCGCGGCCTTCGAAGAAGGCGATGCCGAAACCGTCCTTGTGCTCGTCGGCGCGGTGCGACAGGCCGGCGAAGCTGAACATTACGTCGGTGGGCGTGTTGGCGTTCATGCCCAGCAGCTGGCACATGCGGCGTGTTCCCTCAGGTGAACAGCAGCTTGCCGATGCCGCGCCAGCTCAGCAGCCGGCCGGGGTTCTGCGTCTCGTCGAGCACGCCGCTCATGCGGCGCAGGATGCCGGGGCTGCGGTTGGCGCGCCAGATCACGAGGTCGGCCAGCCACGGGTGGCGGTTGACGTTCTCGGCCTTGGCATACAGGTCGAAGCGCGGCTTGAGCGCCTGCAGCGCAGCCGCGTAGCGCGCCTGAACGACCGGGTCGTCGCCACCTTCGGCGATGGCCTCGGCGGCCAGCAGCCCGGTTTCCAGCGCCTTGCCGATGCCTTCGCCGGTGAAGGCGTAGGTGCTGCCGATGGCCTCGCCGGTGCCCAGCAGGCCGGGGCGCGACCAGCGGGCGCCGTCGAGCGAGCAGCGCAGCGGCGCGCCCTTGGGCTCGGCCAGCCAGGTGCCGCCGTCGACCAGCGCGCGGGCGTCGGGGTGCACGCGGCAGAAGGCCTCGAAGACCTGGCGCAGGTTCTTCGCGCCGTAGTCGCCGGTGAGGCCGGCACCGATGTTGAAGGCGCCGCCTGGGGCCGGGAAGATCCAGCCGTAGCCGCCGGCCAGCGCCTTGTGCCAGACGATCTGCAGCGTGCGGATGCGCGCGGCCACTGCCGGGTCGGCGGGGCGCACGTAGCCGCGCAGCGCCACGCCGCTGGCGCCGCGGCGTTGGCACAGGCCGGCAGCCTCGAGCGGGCCGGCGGCGGCGCCGGTCGCCAGCACCACCCAGCGGGCGCCGACCTCGTGCGTGGTGTCGCCGGCGCGCAGGCGCGCACCGACGACCCGTCCTTCGTCTTCCCGCGGCGCTTCGAAGCGGGCTGGCGGCAGCAGGGCGGCGCCCGCCTGCACGGCGGCGCGCAGCAGGATGTGGTCCAGCGTGCGCCGCGGCAGCACGGCCAGGCGGCCGGGCACGTCCACGCGGCCACCGCGCGGGCCGAAGCAGCTCACGTGCTGCACCGACTGGGCCTGCGCCATCACCTCGTCATGCACGCCCAGACGCTGCAGCGCGGCGTGGGCGTCGGGGATCAGGCCGTCGCCACAGACCTTGTCGCGCGGGAAGGCGTGCTGGTCCACCATGGCCACCTGCAGCCCCGCGCGGGCCAGCGCCTGTGCGCAGGCGCTGCCGGCCGGGCCGGCACCGACCACGAGCACGTCGCAGCGGGCGGGCAGGGTGGGCTCGGGTGTGGACATGGGGCGACGATTCTAGGAGGGGGCATCGGGGCCTTGATGCGAGTCAAGGCGCGATGGCGCGCCCCGGCGCACGATGGCAGCGAAGACAAGGAGACCCGCATGAGCACCCACCTTACCGCCGGCCAGCATGCCTTGCTGGAGGCCGAACTGCAGCAGCGCCAGCGTGCGTTGCGCGGCCAGTTGGACGAGCACCTGCACGGCCAGACGCGTGCCGAGCGCGCGGCCGAGCGGCTGGCCCAGGATGGCGACGATGCGCCGCAGCGCGCGCCGGAACTGGCGATGGCCGCTGCACTGACCGACCGCGAGCAGCGTGAACTCGAGGCCGTGAGCGCCGCGTTGCAACGCCTGGGCCGTGGCGAGTTCGGCAGCTGCGTGGACTGCGGCGTCGACATCCCGTTCGACCGCCTGAAGGTCGAGCCCTGGGCCGAACGCTGCGTGCCCTGCGCCACGAAGCGCGAACAGCATTCCCGTTGAACCTTCAGACCCCCGAGAAAGACGACACGATGACGACATTCCATGCCGTGGTCCGCATCGACCACCAGCACGCCGAGATCCTGCAGTTCGACGCCGAGCACGTGCAGGCGCAGAAGGTCAAGGCGCACAGCCACCACACGGCCAAGCATGGCAGCGGCGTGCGTACCGAACACGAGTTCTTCGGCCATGTGTGTGACGCACTGGCCGGCATCGCCGAGGTTCTGGTCGTGGGCTCGAAGACGGCGCAGGCCGACTTCCGGCACTACATCGAGAAGCACCGCCCGGCGCTGGGCAAGCAGGTGGTGGGCTACGAGACGGTGGACCAGCCGACCCAGAACCAGCTGGTGGCCTTCGCACGCCAGTACTTCCTGAAGTACGACCGCATGGCCGGCACGCCGACGCCGACCTGATCGCAAGGGGCCCCCGCCCGGCGGCGTAAGCTGCCGACATGGCACCAACATGCGACCTGCGCGCCGCGCTCACCGCCTTCTCACGAACCTACACCGAGGCGCGCGGCAAGTTCCTCGACGCGGCGCGAGCGGCCGGCGCCGCCATCACCCATCACCCGCACCCGCTGCCCGGCCCAGCCGGCGAGGCCCTGGCCACCGACACGGCCTGGCTGGGCCCGGACGACGCGTCGCGCGTGCTGGTGGTGCTGTCGGCCACCCACGGTGTGGAAGGCCTGGCGGGCAGTGGCCCGCAGGTGCACTGGTTGCGCCACCCCGACGCGCTTCCGGCGGACACCGCCGTGCTGCTGGTGCACGCCGTCAACCCGCACGGCTTTGCGTGGCTACGGCGGGTGACGGAGGAGAACGTCGACCTCAACCGCAACTGGGTCGACTTCTCAAAGCCATTGCCGGAGAACCCCGGCTACGCCGAACTGCACGCGCACTACGTGCCGCGAGCCCTGGATGCGGGCACGCTGGCCGCCGCTGACGCCACCATTGCCGATTTCCGCCGCCGCCATGGCGACGAGGCCGAGCGCGTGGCGCGGAGCAGCGGGCAGTACACGCACGCCGACGGCCTGTTCTTCGGCGGGACCGGGCCGACCTGGGCACGCCGCACCAGCGAGGCCATCCTGGCGGCGCACCTCGGCCGGGCGCGCACCGTGGCCATCGTCGACCTGCACACCGGCCTCGGGCCCTACGGCTACGGCGAGCCGATTTGCAACCACGCCCCGGGCGGCGAGCGCGTGGCCCGCGCCCGGCGCTGGTGGGGTGACAGCGTGACCGAGCCGCTGCTGGGCACGTCCAGCAGCCAGCCCAAGTGGGGGCTCACCGAGTTCGGTTACGAGCGCGCGCTGGCGCACGCCGATATCGCCTTCGTGGCGCTGGAGTTCGGCACCTATTCACCACCGCGTGGTGCGGCGGTGCTGCGAGACGACGCCTGGCTGTGGACGCATGGCAATCCACGCGGGCCGGAGGCCGAGCCGATCCGCCAGGCACTGCGTGACCACTTCTACCCGCCGTTCGCCGACTGGCAGGAGATGGTGCTGTTCCGGTCGCGGCAGGTGTTCCGGCAGGCGCTGCAGGGGCTGGCGGCCGAGTGAGCCGGCCGCCAGGCGACGCCACTGTCGTCAGGCCGATCCTCAGGCCTTGGCGCCCGACTTCACCTTCAGCCGCCAGGCGTGCAGCAGCGGCTCGGTGTAGCCGCTGGGCTGCTGCACGCCCTTGAACACCAGGTCGCTGGCGGCCTGGAAGGCCGCGCCGTCGAAGGCCGGGGCCATCGGCGTGTAGGCCGGGTCGCTGGCGTTCTGGCGGTCCACCACCTTGGCCATGCGCTTGAGCGTGGCCTTCACCTGGGCCTTGGTCACCACGCCGTGCAACAGCCAGTTGGCCATGTGCTGGCTGCTGATGCGCAGCGTGGCACGGTCCTCCATCAGGCCCACGTCGTGGATGTCGGGCACCTTGGAGCAGCCCACGCCCTGGTCGACCCAGCGCACCACGTAGCCCAGGATGCCCTGGGCGTTGTTCTCCAGTTCCTGGCGCTTCTGCTCGTCGGTCCAGTCGGCCTTGGGCGCCACCGGCACGGTCAGCAGGCCGGCCAGCAGCTTGTCCGCATCCATCGGCGCCTTGGCGATCTGCTTCTGCACCGCGAACACGTCCACCTGGTGGTAGTGCAGCGCGTGCAGCGTGGCGGCGGTGGGGCTGGGCACCCAGGCGGTGTTGGCGCCGGCCAGCGGGTGGCCGATCTTCTGCTGCAGCATGGCGGCCATCAGGTCGGGCATGGCCCACATGCCCTTGCCGATCTGCGCGCGGCCGCCCAGACCGCACTGCAGGCCCACCTGCACGTTGTTACGCTCGTAGGCCTGGATCCAGGCCGTGGTCTTCATGTCGCCCTTGCGCAGCATCGGGCCGGCCTGCATGGCGGTGTGCATCTCGTCGCCGGTGCGGTCCAGGAACCCGGTGTTGATGAAGGCCACGCGCGCCTTCGCGGCGGCAATGCAGGCCTTCAGGTTCACGCTGGTGCGGCGCTCCTCGTCCATGATGCCGAGCTTGACGGTGTGCTTCGGCAGGCCCAGCAACTTCTCGACGCGGCCGAAGAGCTCGTCGGCGAAGGCCACCTCGGCCGGGCCGTGCATCTTGGGCTTGACGATGTAGATGCTGCCGGTGCGGCTGTTGCGCCGGCTCTTGAGATCACGCATCGCGATCGCGGTGGTGACCACCGCGTCCATGATGCCTTCCGGGATCTCCCGGCCATCGGCGCCCCAGAGGATCGCCGGGTTCGTCATCAGGTGGCCGACGTTGCGCACGAACAGCAGGCTGCGGCCGTGCAGGGTGACCGTGCCGCCCTTCGGTGCGGTGTAGACGCGGTCGGCATTCAGGCGGCGGGTGAAGGTGCTGCCGCCCTTGGCCACTTCCTCGGTCAGCGTGCCGTCCAGGATGCCCAGCCAGTTGCCATAGGCCTGCACCTTGTCGGCGGCATCCACCACGGCCACGGAGTCTTCCAGGTCGAGGATGGTGGACAGTGCGGATTCGATGACCAGGTCGCACACGCCAGCCGGGTCGTCCTTGCCGATGGCCGTGCCGCGGTCGATGCGGAGGTCCAGGTGCAGGCCGTGGTGCACCAGCAGAACGCCAGAGGGCGCGTCGGCCTTGCCCTCGTAGCCGACGAACTGCTTCGGCTGCTTCAGCGGCTGGCTGCTGCCGTCCTTCAGCGTGACGACCAGCGCGCCGGCCTTGACCGCGTAGCCGGTGCTGTCGACGTGGCTGCCCCGCTTCAGCGGTGCCACACGGTCGAGCACGTGGCGCGCGTAGGCGATGACCTTGGCGCCGCGCACCGGGTTGTAGCCCTTGCCCTTCTCTGCGCCGTCGGTTTCCGGCAGCACGTCGGTGCCGTAGAGCGCGTCGTACAGGCTGCCCCAGCGGGCGTTGGCGGCGTTGAGCGCATAGCGCGCGTTGGTGATCGGCACCACCAGCTGCGGGCCGGCCTGGCGCGCCAGCTCGGCGTCCACGTTCTTCGTCGTGGCCTTCACCGGGCCCGGATCGGGCACCAGGTAGCCGATCTTCTGCAGGAACTTGCGGTAGGCCGCGGCCTTCTTCACGGGGCCGGGGTTGGCGCGGTGCCAGGCGTCCAGCTCGGCCTGCAGGCGGTCGCGCTCGGCCAGCAGGGCGGCGTTCTTCGGCGCCAGGTCCGTCACCAGCTTGTCGAAGCCGGCCCAGAAGGCGGCGGCGTCCAGGCCGCTGCCGGGCAGCACCTGCTGGTCGATGAAGTCCTTGAGGACGGTGGCGACCTTCAGGCCGTGGACGGGGGTGCGGTCGGTCATGGCAAGACTCACTCGGGAAGGATCAGGCAGGGAAGAAGGAAAGCACGTCGCGCAGGCTGCTGCCGATGCGGGTGGGTTCGGTGTCCAGCGCCTCCAGCGGCAGGCCGCCGCGGTTGACCCACAGCGTGGTGTAGCCGTACCAGGTGGCGCCGATGGCGTCCCAGCCGTTGCTGGACACGAACAGGATGTCGCGCGCCGGCAGGCCCAGGGCCTGAGGGCCCAGCGCGTAGGTGGCGGGGTCGGTCTTGTAGCGGCGCGTGGCGTGCACGCTGAGTACCGGGTCCAGCAGGTCGGCAAAGCCCGCGCTCTTGACGGCCACGCCCAGCATGTCGGGGTCGCCGTTGCTCAGCACGCCGGCGCGGATGCCGCGCGCCTTCAGCGCCAGCAGCACCTCGCGGTTTTCCGGGAAGGCCGACAGGTGGCGGTACTGGTTCATCAGCTTCGCCTCGGCCTCGTCGCCCAGCGTCAGCTTCAGGCGTGCAGCGGCAAAGCGCAGGCCTGCCCGCGTGATGTCCCAGAACGGCCGGTAGTGCTGGCCCTGGCCGCCGCTCATCGACACCAGGCGGCTGTACTCGATCTGCTTGTCGCGCCAGACCTGGGCCAGCGCGTCGCCCTGGCCCGGGAACAGCTGTTCGGCCAGCAGGCCGACGCTGTAGACGTCGAACAGGGTGCCGTAGGCGTCGAACAGCACGGCCTTGGGCGCGGTGGCGGTGGTGCGGCCAGTGTCCATGGCGACACTGTATTCCACCGCTGAATCGACATTAATTCCCCATACCGTCTTTGATCTTTGTGTCGAGTACGCATAATCGCGCCATGGATCGGCTCAAGCAGATCGAGTCCTTCGTCGCCGTGGCGGCCAAGGGCAGCCTCACGGCGGCGGCGCATGCCGAGGGCGTGGCACCCGCGGTGATCGGCCGCCGCATCGACGCGCTGGAAGCCCGCCTGGGCGTCAAGCTGCTGGTGCGCACCACACGGCGAATCACGCTCACCCACGAAGGCAGCGCGTTCCTGGAGAACTGCCAGCGCTTGCTGGCCGACCTGGCCAGCGCCGAAGCCAGCGTCAGCGCCGGTGGCGTGAAAGCGAGCGGCCACTTGCGTGTGACGGCCCCCGGCGGCTTTGGCCGCCGCCACGTGGCGCCGCTGGTGCCTCGCTTCCTGGCCGAGCACCCGGACGTGAGCCTGTCGCTGAACCTGTCAGACCGCGTGGTCGACATGGTCAACGAGGGCTTCGACTGCGCCGTGCGCGTGGGCGACCTGCCCGATTCCAGCCTGATCAGCGTGCGCCTGGCGGACAACCGACGGCTGTGCGTGGCGGCACCGGCCTACCTGAAGCGCGCCGGGGTGCCGAAGTCGCCGTCCGACCTGATGCGGCACCAGTGCCTGACGCTGTCGTCCGACGCCAGCCAGACCCGCGGCTGGGCCTTCACGGTGGACGGCCGGCTGACCCACCTGCGCCCTGGCGGCCGGCTGGACTGCAGCGACGGCCAGGTGCTGCACGACTGGTGCCTGCAGGGCCTGGGCATCGCCTGGCGCAGCACCTGGGAGGTCGAGAAGGAAGTGGCCGACGGCACGCTGCAGGTGGTGCTGGCCGATTTCGCCGCGCCGCCCAACGGCATCTACGCCGTCTTCCCGCATGCGCGCCACCTTCCGCTGCGGGTGCGGCTGTGGATCGACTTCCTGAAGCACCACTACGGCGACGCGGCCTACTGGACTGCGGCCTGACCCGGCGCGCCGGCAGCGCCGGCCGGAGGACCTAGAGGATCCTGCGCGGATGCGCCAGCTGCTCGTGCGCTGCGTGCAGCCGCCGCACCAGCACGTGGATGAAGGCGGCGTCGAACAGGTGGCGGGTGTTCGGGCTCAGATGTTCCATCGCCTCCGGGTTGAAGCTGATGGTCGTGGCCGGCTCGGTGACCAGGATGTCGGCGCTGTGCTGGCGCAGCGCCGGGCTCGGTGCCAGGTAGGCCATCTCGCCGACGGACGTGCCCACGCCCAGCTGCGCCACGCGCTGGCCGTCGCGGTAGACCTCGATCTGGCCCTGGGCCAGGATGTGGAAGCTGTTGCCCTCGTCGCCCTTCTTGTAGATGGCATGGCCGAACGGCAGGCGCTGCCAGGTGGCGCGGTGCACCACCTCCCACAGCTCCACGTCGCCGAAGCCCTTGAAGAAGTCCAGCGTGCGCAGCAGGTTGAAGCGCTCGGAGTCCAGCACCTCCTGGGCTGCCGCGCGCGGCACGGCCTGCGTGGCCACCAGGTCCGACAGCGCCTGGGCATAGTCGTCCCAGCTGGCGAAGCGCTGCTGGCGGTCCTTGGCCAGGCCGCGGTGGATCAGGTCGTGCAGCGCGTCGCTGACGCCCTCGCGCAGAGACTTCAGCGGCGGCGGCTCGGCGCTGTAGATCTGATGCATGATCGCCGCCTGCTGCGTGGCGTCGAACGGTGGGCGGCCGGCGATCAGGTGGTACAGCACCGCCGACAGCGAGTACATGTCGGCCCGGCAGTCCAGCGTGTCGCCGTCCAGCTGCTCGGGCGACATGTAGGCCAGCGAGCCCACCCGGTACACCTGGGTGCGCTCCGAATCCATCGCGAAGACGCTGCCGAAGTCGCTGATCTTCACGTCGACCACGGTGTCACCGTTGGTCACGGCCAGGATGTTGGCGGGCTTCACGTCACGGTGGATCAGGCCCTGGCGGAAGACGTAGCCCAGCGCCTTGGCGCACTTGAAGCCGATTTCCACGATCTGCGCCAGCGGCAGCAAGGCGTCGGCGCGGCAGAAGCGCCGCAGCGTGATGCCGGGCACGTACTCCATCACCAGGTAGGAGCCGTCGGTGCACGGCACCGCGTCGTAGATCTGCACCACGTTCGGGTGCTGCAGGCGGCCGACCAGGGCCGCCTCGGCGGCAAAGAAGTGGGCCTGGAAGTGCCCCACGCGCGAGTCGAACACCTGCCCGCTGCGCACGCGCTTGATGGCGACGTCCCGCTCGCGGAAGCCGTCACGAGCCAGGAAGACCTCGCTGGTCGCGCCTTCGCCGATCTTCGCCCGCACCTCGTAGGGGCCGATGCGCGCCGGCAGCGGCTGGGTGAGGACGTCGGGAGGCAGGGCGGCAGACATGGTCGGACGATCATGCGGCGCAGGTGCCCTGCACGGTCGCCGGAATAGGGCCGGCTTTCCGGCCCTCCGCGACCCCCACCCTACAATCGCCAGCATGATTCAAGCCAAGCAGGAGCTGCTGCAGGCGCTGCAGGCGGCGCTCGACCAGCTGGCCCCCGGCGCCGCCCCGAAGGCCGCCTTCGAGAGCCCCAAGCAGGCCGCCCACGGCGACCTGGCCATCACCGCGGCCATGGGCCTGGCGCGTGCGCTCAAGCGCAACCCGCGCGAGCTCGGCACCGAGCTCGTGGCCCTGCTGCAGGCGCAGCCGGCGGTGCAGCGCTGGGTGCAGGCGCTGGAGATCGCCGGCCCGGGCTTCGTCAACCTGCGCCTGGCGCCGGCGGCCAAGCAGGCCGTGGTGCACGAGGTGCTCGCCGCGGGTGAGTGTTTCGGTCGTCAGCCGGCCAACGGCCAGCGGCTGATGGTCGAGTTCGTCTCCGCCAATCCCACCGGCCCGCTGCACGTGGGCCACGGCCGCCAGGCGGCACTGGGCGACAGCCTGTGCCGGTTGTTCGAGACCCAGGGCTGGCAGGTTCACCGCGAGTTCTATTACAACGACGCCGGTGTGCAGATCGGTAACCTGGCCATCTCCGTGCAGGCCCGCCTGCTGGGCCTGAAGCCGGGCGATGCCGACTGGCCCGAGGCGGCCTATAACGGCGAGTACATCGCCGAGATCGCGCGCGACTACGCCGCCCGCGCCACCGTGCACGCCGACGACCGCGCCTACACCGCCAGCGGTGATGCTGGCGATCTCGACGCGATCCGCCAGTTCGCCGTGGCCTACCTGCGCCACGAGCAGGACCTGGACCTGCGCGCCTTCGACGTGCGCTTCGACCACTACTACCTCGAGTCGGGCCTGTACAGCAGCGGCCGCGTCGAACAGACGGTGCAGCGGCTGGTGGAGGCCGGCAAGACCTTCGAGGACGGCGGTGCGCTGTGGCTGCGCAGCACCGACTATGGCGACGACAAGGACCGCGTGATGCGCAAGTCCGACGGCGCCTACACCTACTTCGTGCCCGACGTGGCCTACCACGTGCACAAGTGGGAGCGCGGCTTCACCAAGGTCATCAACGTGCAGGGCAGCGACCACCACGGCACCATTGCCCGTGTGCGTGCCGGCCTGCAGGCCGCCGCTGCCGGCATCCCGCAGGGCTGGCCCGACTACGTGCTGCACAAGATGGTCACCGTCATGAAGGGCGGCCAGGAGGTCAAGATCTCCAAGCGCGCCGGCGGCTACGTCACGCTGCGCGACCTGATCGACTGGACCAGCCGCGACGCCGTGCGCTTCTTCCTCATCAGCCGCAAGGCCGACACCGAGTTCGTCTTCGATGTCGACCTCGCCGTGAAGGCCAGCGACGAAAACCCGGTCTTCTACGTGCAGTACGCGCACGCCCGCATCTGCTCGGTGCTCGCCCAGTGGCAGCAGCAGAAGGGCGGCGACGAAGCCACGCTGCCGCAGGCCGACCTGACACGGCTGACGGCGCCCACCGAGACCGCACTGATGCTCAGGTTGGCGGAGTACCCGGAGATGCTGACCCGCGCGGCTGCCGACCACGCACCGCACGACGTGGCCTTCTGGCTGCGCGACCTGGCCTCGGCCTTCCACAGCTGGTACGCCGCCGAGCGCTTCCTGGTCGACGATGCCGGCCTGGCCGCGGCGAGGATGGCGCTGCTGGCGGCCACGCGCCAGGTGCTGGCCAGTGGCCTGGGCGTGCTGGGCGTGGGGGCACCCGTACAGATGGCGCGCGAACCGGAGGTGGTGTGATGGCACGCGCGAAGAAGTCCCCGAAATCCGGCAGCCGCGGCGGCTTTGCCATCGGTCTCGTCGTCGGCCTGCTGGTCGGCCTGGCGCTGGCGCTGGGCGTGGCGCTTTACATCGCCAAGGTGCCGGTGCCCTTCGTCGACAAGCTGCCGCAGCGCACGGCCGAGCAGGACAAGGCCGAGGCCGAACGCAACAAGACCTGGGACCCGAACGCCCCGCTGGCGCCGAACCCGCAGCCGCTGCCCAGCGTGGCCACCCCCATGACGCCCGTCGCGCCGGCCGTCGCCGGCAGTGCACCGGCCGCGCGCGACCCGGCGGCCATCCTGTCCGGCGCACCCACGGCGCCGGCGCCGTCCACCGGATCGGCCCCGGCCGCGTTCACGTATCTCGTCCAGGTCGGCGCCTACACGCGGGCCCCGGACGCCGAAGCCCAGCGTGCGGCGCTGGCCATGCAGGGCTTCACGGCCAAGGTGCACGAAAGAGAGCAGGCCGGGCGCACCGTCTACCGGGTGCGGCTGGGGCCCTTCGACACCAAGGCCGAGGCCGACGCCTTGCTGCTCAGGCTGCAGGGGGCCGGCATCGAAGGCCAGCTGGTGCGCGTGCAGAAGCCCTGAAAGGATGACGATGAAGCGACGTGAGTTCTCCCAGGCCCTGGTGGCCGGCAGCCTGACCTTGACCGCCGGCGGTGCCGCGCATGCGCAGGGTGCCCCGGTCGAGGGGCGGGACTACGTCAAGCTGTCCCAGCCCGTGCCCGTGAGCCTGCCCCCGGGCAAGAAGGTGGAGGTCATCGAGTTCTTCTGGTACGAGTGCCGCCACTGCAACGACTTCGAGCCGTTGCTCGAGGCCTGGGTCAAGCGCCTGCCGGCCGACGTGGAGTTCCGCCGCGTGCCGGTGGGCTTCACGGCCCGCCACCAGATCGCCCAGAAGGCCTTCTATGCGATGGAGGAGATCGGCATGCTCGACGCCCTGCATTCGCGCGTCTTCGCCGCCATCTTCGTCCAGGGCCGCCAACTGCTGTCAGAGCAGGCCTATGCCCAGTTCGTCGCCGCCAACGGTGGCGATGCCAAGAAGTTCAGTGACGCCTTCCGCGGCTTTTCGGTGAACACCAAGGCCAACCGTGCGCGGCAGCTGTCCGACGCGTACAAGATCGACGGTACGCCGGCGATGGGCATCCAGGGCCGCTTCTATACTGGGGCGGGCCGTGCCGGTGGTCACGCCGGTGCCCTGCGCGTCACCGACTACCTGATCCAGCAGGTGCGCTGACCGGCGCGGCGTGGCGCGGCGCCACCCGTGGCGCCGGTCACGCCGACCGCGGGTCGTTCGTGTCGCCGGCTGCGATGGCCCTTGTGGCGAGGGCGCTTGGGGCTAGAATGCCTGCAAGTTTCGTGCCGCCACAATGCCCCGCCTGTCCTCCTGCCGCCCCCTGCTGCCCCATGCGCTGCTGACGGCCCTGTTGCTGGGCGGCGTCACCGTGGTCCAGGCCGAGAAGGCCGACCGGCGCCAGCCCATCGTCGTCGAGGCCGACAAGCCAGGGGTGCTGGACCTGCAGCGCCAGGTGATCGTCTTCAACGGCAACGTGCAGATCGTGCAGGGCACGATGATCATCCGTGCCGAGCGCATCGAGGTGCGCGAGCAGGCCGGTGGGACGCGCAACGCCGTGGCCACCGGGGCTCCCGGCCAGCCGGCCACCTACCGCCAGAAGCGTGACGGGGTGGATGAGGTGGTGGAAGGCTCGGCGGACCGAATCGAGTACGACGCGGCCGCCGGCACCCTGCGCTTCGTCGGCAACGGCGCCGTGCGCCGTCTGCGGGCGGGTGTGGTGGCCGACGAGATCACCGGCGCCGAGATCCGCTGGGACGACGCCGCGCAGCAGTTCAGCGTGATCGGCGGCGATGCGGCCAGTGGCGGGCGCGTGCGAGCGGTGCTCACGCCGCTGCCCGAGGCGGCCGCCTCCAAGCCAGCCGCCGTGCCGGCGGCCGGCGGCCGATGAGCGCGGTGCCGGCAACGTCCGCCGCGGTGGGCCGGCTGGAAGCCAGCGGCCTGCAGAAACGCTATGGCGCGCGCACCGTCGTGCGCGACGTGCACCTGGCGGTGAATGCGGGCGAGGTGATCGGCCTGCTCGGCCCCAACGGCGCCGGCAAGACCACCACCTTCTACATGATCGTGGGCCTGGTGCGCGCGGACGCCGGCTCGCTGCACATCGACGGCCAGGCAGCCCAGGACCTGCCGATCCACCGCCGTGCCCGCCTGGGCCTGAGCTACCTGCCGCAGGAGGCGTCGATCTTCCGCAAGCTGACGGTGGAGGAGAACATCCGCGCCGTGCTCGAGCTGCAACTCGGCCCCGACGGCCGGGCACTGCCGTCGGCGCAGATCGAGAAGCTGCTCGACGAACTGCTCGACGAGCTGTCCATCACCAAGCTGCGTGCCTCCCCGGCGCCGGCGCTGTCCGGCGGTGAACGCCGGCGGGTGGAGATCGCCCGCGCGCTGGCCACGCAGCCGCGCTTCATCCTGCTCGACGAGCCCTTCGCCGGGGTCGACCCGATCGCGGTGATGGAGATCCAGCGCATCATCGCCTTCCTGCGCGCGCGCGGCATCGGCGTGCTGATCACCGACCACAACGTGCGCGAGACGCTGGGCATCTGCGACCGCGCCTACATCATCAGCGAAGGCAGCGTGCTGGCCGAAGGCACGCCAGCCGAGATCGTCGACAACCCGCAGGTGCGCAAGGTGTACCTGGGCGAGCACTTCCGGATGTAGGGCTGGCGACCATGAAGCCGTCCCTGCAGGTCCGCCTCAGCCAGCATCTGGCGCTCACGCCCCAGCTGCAGCAGTCGATCCGCCTGCTGCAGCTCTCGACGCTGGAACTGCACCAGGAAGTCGAGCAGATGCTCGAGCAGAACCCCTTCCTCGACACCGAGGAAGAAGGCGGTTCGGCCTTCGACGCACCGCCGGCCGAGCGCTCGCAGCAGACCGAGCGCGACGACAGCGCGGAGCTGTCCGGCGGCGGCGATACCGAGGCGCCGGTGGCGGAGATCGGCGCTGGCGAGTTCGGCACCACCGAGCGCGAAGACTGGGAGAACGGCACCGAGCGCGACGACTTCGACGGCATCTCCGAGGTGCCCTCGGCCGGCGGCGGCCAGGGCGAGGACGACGAGATGGAGGGCCGCGAACGCGGCGCCGGCGCCGGCAGCCTGGCCGACCACCTGCGCCGCCAGGCCCTGGGCCTGCGCCTGTCGCCCGAGGATGCGGCCGCGCTTGAGGTCCTGATCGACTCGCTGGACGGCGACGGCTACCTGGCCGACCCGCTGGACGAGATCGCCGAACGCCTGGCCGAGATGCTGGACATCACCGGCGATGAGGCGCGCGAGGACCTGCAGGACCGTCTGCGCTGCGCGCTGCGCTGGCTGCAGAGCCTGGAGCCCACCGGGGTGGGGGCACGGTCGCTGGCCGAATGCGTGCTGCTGCAGCTGCGCACGCGCGAGCCGGGCGCAGCGCGCGAGGTGGCCATGGCCATCGCACGCGACCACCTGGAACTGCTGGCACGCAAGGACATCAAGCGCCTGGTGGCCGCCACCGGCGCCGACGAGGACCTGATCCGCGACGCCCAGGCGCTGATCCGCGGCTGCGAGCCCAAGCCGGGGCGGCCATTCTCCGAAGCCGAATCCAACGTCATCGTGCCCGACGTCATCGTCAGCCGCAGCGGCCGCGGCCTGAAGGTGGCGCTGAACCCGGACGTGATGCCCAAGCTGCGCATCAACGACCTCTACGCCCAGGCCATGCGCGGTCAGCGCGGCGGTGGCGGCGGCATGAGCGGGCGGCTGCAGGAGGCGCGCTGGTTCATGAAGAACATTCAGCAGCGCTTCGACACCATCCTGCGTGTGAGCAAGGCCATCGTCGACCGCCAGCGTAACTTCTTCACCCACGGCGCCATCGCGATGAAGCCGCTGGTGCTGCGCGAGATCGCTGACGAGCTGGGCCTGCACGAGAGCACGATCTCGCGCGTGACCACGGCCAAGTACATGGCCACGCCGCACGGCACCTTCGAGCTGAAGTATTTCTTTGGCAGCAGCCTGAACACCGAGGCCGGCGGCAACGCCAGCAGCACCGCGGTGCGGGCGCTGATCCAGCAGCTGGTGGACGCCGAGGACCCGGCCAAGCCTCTGTCGGACAGCCAGCTCAGCACCATGCTCGAGGAGCAGGGCATCCAGGTGGCGCGGCGCACGGTGGCCAAGTACCGCGAGGCGCTGAAGATCGCGCCGGCCTCGCTGCGCAAGGCGCTCTGAACAGGGCGGCGCGCTTGCGCCCCGCTCGGCCGGCCTTCAGCCTCGGTGGCGCGCCCGCCAGCCCACGGCCGCCAGGCCGGCCACCATCAGCGCCCAGGTGCCCGGTTCCGGGATCGGCGGCGGGGCGATGAAGCCCGACACGCGCACGATGCGGCTTCCGCCACCGAAGGTGGAGAACAGGAAGTCGCCGGTCAGCGGGTCGATGGCCGCACCTTCGGCGCCCGTGAGGCCGCTGATGAAGGTGCGCCGCGTGGCCACCAGCGGGTTGCCCTGCGCGTCGACCTCGTAGGCCCCGACCATGCCGGCGGAGTACTCCGAGATCAGCATGCTGTTGGCCGCGAAGCCGGCGTTGCCGGCGGCGATGTAGACGAAACCTTCCGGCCCGCCGGGCACGTTCTGCACGCCGCCGGCCAAGAGATCCAGGTCCACGGCCGCTAGGCCGACGAGGTCGTAGGTGCCGTTGCCGTCGGGGCTCAGGCCGGCGCTGTACCACTGGCCACCGCTCCAGGACACCAGCTTGATCTGCCCCGCGCCGCCGAAGCCGGCCGGCACGAAGTTGATCGCCGCCAGCGAACTGGCCACGCCCAGCGGCGCCAGTTCGATGATCTTGTCCTCGTCGATGCTGCCGGGCAGCGTCTGGCCAAGACCGTTGATCGGCCAGCGGGCGGTGAACAGCACGCCGCCGGGCCCGAAGGTCACGCCGCCGTCGTTGTACTCGCCCACCGTGCCGCCGGGCCCGCCGTAACGCTGGGCGGTGCCGCTGAAGCCGGTGATGGCGCCTTCGGTGTCGCGCACCACGTCGATGGTGTAGAGGCTGCCGCTGGCGTTGTTGGCCGAGCCGCCGATCAGGATCGTGTCGCTGTCCAGGAAGGTCAGCCCGCCGTAGTTGCTGGGCAGGCCGGCCACCGAGCCGAGGTTGGTGACGCTGTAGTCGTCGGTGAAGCCGGTGCCCAGGGTCTGGGCCGCAGCAGGCGCCAGCGCAGCGCCGCCCAGGAGCGCGGCGACCAGCGTGAGAACATGCGGGGTGCGAAACATGGCCAACCTCCAGACGTGAACTGCCCGATTCCAGCGCCGGATTGCCCGCCTGCCCATCCCGGAACCATGGGGGGCGGCGCGTGAAAGCCGCGCTGTTCCTGCCCTGCGCCGGCGGCGTCGAGCCGCTGCTGGCCGACGAGGTGCAGCGCCTGACCGGTGCCCGCGCCGAAACGGCCCGCGGCGGCGTCTGGGTGCGTGGCGACGCGCGCACGGCCATGCTGCTGAACCTGGAATCGCGGCTCGCGCAGCGGGTGCTGTGGCCGGTGGCCGAAGGTCGCTACCGCGACGAACACGACCTCTACCGTGCCGCCCGCGAGGTGGACTGGACGGCCTGGATCACCCCTGCGCAGACCCTGCGCGTGGACGTGTCGGCCCAGCGCAGCCCGCTGACCAGCCTGAACTTCGCCGCCCTGCGCATCAAGGACGCGGTCTGCGACACGCTGCGCGACGCCACCGGCGCACGCCCCAGCGTCGACACCCGCCGGCCCGACCTGCCGCTGGCGCTGTTCGTTGGCCCGGAGCACTTCACGCTCTACGTGGACACCTCGGGCGAGGCCCTCTTCAAGCGCGGCTGGCGGGAAGCCAAGGGCGAGGCGCCGCTGAAGGAGACGCTGGCCGCGGCCATGCTGGCGGCCATCGGCTGGCAGGGCCGGCCCGAGGATGGCCCGCTGCTGGACCCCTGCTGCGGTGCCGGCACCATCGCCATCGAGGCGGCGCAGATCGCCTGCGGCATCGCGCCGGGGGCGCAGCGGCGCTTTGCCTTCGAGGGCCAGATGCCGTTCCGCGGCCAGCAGGCGGCCTGGCGCGACCTGAAGCGTGCGGCGCAGGCGCGGGTGCGCCCCAGCCCGGTGCCGATCTTCGCCGGCGACGTGAGCTTCCGCATGACCGACTTCGCCACCCGCAATGCCGAACGGGCCGGTGTCAGGGGCGCCATCGAGTTCAAGACCATGGACGCGCTGCAGCGCCCGCCTCCGGCAGCCACCGGCACGATCCTGATGAACCCGCCCTACGGCGAGCGCATTGCGCCGAAGGGCCAGGGCCAGGGCGGTGACCGTGCCGCGCGCCAGGGGTTCGATGGCGGCGGCAGCGCCGGCGACTTCTTCGCGGCGCTGGCGTCGCACTGGAAGCACCACTACCCCGGCTGGACCGCCTGGCTGCTGAGCCCGGAGATGAAGCTGCCGGGCCTGATGCGGCTGAAGGAGAGCCGGCGCGTGCCGATGTGGAACGGGCCCATCGAATGCCGGCTGCTCCGCTTCGACCTGGTCGCCGGCTCGGCGCGCGCGCCGGCCGGCTGACCGGCGCCGATCAGCGCAGCAGCGAGCCCAGCAGCGCGCCCAGGTCCTGGCCGCCACCGCCCAGCTGCGGCAACTGGCCGCCGGGCGAGAGCTTGTCCACCGCCTGCGGCAGCATCTGCGACAGCTGGCCGGCCAGGTCACCCTGGCCCATGCCGAACTGCTTCGCGAGGATCCCGAGCAGGTCGCCACCCAAGGCGCCTTCGAGCTGAGCCGGCGACACGGCCTGGTTGGGGCCGGTGGATACCCACGAGGCCGCGGCATCGGCCAGCCCGCCCTGCTGCAGCTTGGCCATCAGCCCTTCCAGGCCGCCGGCCTGCTGCACCAGGGCCATCACCAGGCGCATCAGATCCGGCTGGCCGCCGCCGTCACCGCCGCCACCCATCGCACCCACCACGGCATCGAGCAGTCCCATGTCCATTTCCTGGCGTCGTGAAAGAAGCGTCGATCCTAAGCGCCTTGGCAGGTGCTGGCTGGCAGGTGCGGGCTTGTAGGTGCGGGCGGGCAGGTGCCGGTATCAGACCGCCGTCAGCAGCGCCAGGGCCGCCAGCGGCGCGGTCTCCGCGCGCAGCACGCGCGGGCCCAGCGACAGTGCCTGCGCGCCTGCGGCCAGCGCCCGCGCCAGTTCGCCGTCCGTGAGGCCACCTTCTGGCCCGCTGAGCAGCCAGTGTGGCCCCGACATGCTGCGCAGCACCGACGCCGGCTTTGCACCGGGTGCCACGCTGAGCACCCAACCCTGGCCACCGGCCCCCGCAGACGGCAACGCCTCGGTTCCTGCCAGCGCGCGCACGGGGTGCACCATCGGCACCCGCGTGCGGCCGCACTGCTCGGCCGCCGCCACGGCCACGGCCTGCCAGTGCTGGCGCTTGCGCTCCGCGCGTTCACCGTCCAGGCGCAGCACCGAACGCTCGGTGACCAGCGGCCGGATCTCGGCCACGCCTAGCTCGGTGGCCTTCTCCACCAGCCAGTCCATGCGGTCGTTGGCCGGCATGCCCACGGCCAGCGTCACCGCGCAGGGCGCCTCGCGTTCCACCGGGTCGTGCGTGCCCACCAGCACCGTGACCTGGGAGCGCCCCATCTGCTGCACGGTGGCGGCCCACTCGCCCCCTCGGCCATCGAACACCGTGAGCGCATCGCCCGGCTGCAGGCGCCGCACCTGCACGTGGCGCGCCGGGCCGGGCGGCAGGTCCAGCACCTGGCCGGTGGCCAGCGGTGCCGGCGCATCGACGAACAGGCGCAGGGTCACTCGGTGAAGTCAGGCAGCGTCGCGCAACTCGCGCCGCAGGATCTTACCCACCGGCGTCTTGGGCAACTCTGCGCGGAACTCCACCAGCTTGGGCCGCTTGTAGCCGGTGAGGTTGGCCTCGCAGAAGGCCCGGATGTCGTGCTCGGTGACGGCCGGATCCTGCTTGACCACGACCACCTTCACCGCCTCGCCGGCCTTGGGGTCGGGCACGCCTACGGCGGCGCATTCCAGCACGCCGGGCATCTGCGTGATCACGTCCTCGACCTCGTTGGGGTACACATTGAAGCCGCTGACCAGGATCATGTCCTTCTTGCGGTCGACGATGCGCAGCCAGCCGCGGGCGTCCATGGTGCCGATGTCGCCGGTGCGGAAGAAGCCGTCGGCCGTCATCACCTTCGCGGTCTCGTCCGGGCGCTGCCAGTAGCCGGCCATCACCTGCGGCCCGCGGATGGCGATCTCGCCCGGCGTGCCCGGCGGCACCGCATGGCCGTGGTCGTCGAGCAGCATGACGTCGGTGCCGGGCAGGGGCAGGCCGATGGTGCCGGTGAAGCTGCTGCTGTCCACCGGGTTGCAGGTGGCAGACGGGCTGGTTTCCGACAGGCCGTAGCCCTCGACGATGGGGCAGCCGGTCTTCTCGAGCCACAGACGCGCGGTGGCGCTCTGCACTGCCATGCCCCCACCGATGCAGACCTTCAGCGCGCCGAAGTCCACGTGGGCGATGTCGGGGTGGTGGGCCAAGGCCTGGAACAGCGTGTTCACCGCCGGCAGGCTGTGGAAGCGCTGCGCCGCCAGGGCCTTGATCGTGGCCGGAAGGTCGCGCGGGTTGGGGATCAGCACGTTCAGCCCGCCCAGCCGGATGCCCAGCAGCAGACAGGTGGTGAAGGCGAAGATGTGGTACAGCGGCAGCGCGCAGATGTTCACGTATTGCTCGGCCGGCGCCAGCTGCGCCAGCGCCGGCTGGTTCCAGGCTTCGGACTGCAGCATGTTGGCCACCAGGTTGCGGTGCAGCAGCACCGCGCCCTTGCTCACGCCGGTGGTGCCGCCGGTGTACTGCAGCACGGCGATGTCGTCGGGCCCGAGCGTCGGCGGCTGGAACACACCGCGCCGGCCGGCGGCCAGGGCCTCGCGCCAGCGCACCGCCTCGGGCAGGCGGAAGGCCGGCACCAGCTGCCGGATCCGGCGCACCACGTGGTTGACGACGGCGCCCTTCAGCGGGCCGAGCATGTCGCCCATGCTGGCAAGCAGCACGGCCTTGGTGGGCACCTGGGGCAGCACCTGCTCCAGCGTGGCCGCGAAGTTCTCCAGGATCACGATGGCGCGCGCGCCCGAATCCTTCAGCTGGTGCTCGAGCTCGCGCGCCGTGTACAGCGGGTTGACGTTGACCACCACCAGCCCGGCACGCAGCACCGCGGCCACGGCCACCGCGTACTGCGGCACGTTGGGCATCATCAGCGCCACGCGGTCGCCGCGCACCAGCCCCTGCGCCTGCAGCCAGGCGGCCAGCGCACGCGAGTCCGCGTCGAGCTGCGCATAGCGCACGTCCTGCCCCATGAAGCGCAGGGCCGGCCGCTCGGCGTGGCGCGCAAAACTCTCGTTCAGCAGGGCCGGCAGCGAGGCGTAGGCATGCACGTCCACGTCCGCCGGCACGCCCGGCGGGTACTGCTGCAGCCAGGGTCTGTCCATCGACGGCACGTCCTCTCCTCGCCGCCGATTCTGACGGTGGGCTGACGTGGCGCCATCAGGGGATTCGATATCGGCACGGACCCCTGGCGGGTGGCTTCCTAGAATGCTTTCATGGAGCCCGCGCTGCCCGCTTCGCCCGCGATGGCGCCGCCCTGGCACCTGCGCCTGCTGGACACCGTGTCGCTTGCCGATCCGCAGGGGCGCCCGGTGCCCCTGCCGGGGCGCATGGCACCGCTGCTGCTGGCCCGCCTCGCGCTGGCGCCACGGCGAGCGTGGCCGCGCGAGACCCTGGTGGCGCTGCTCTGGCCGAACGCCGACCCGGCGGTGGGGCGCAACCGTCTGCGCCAGCTGCTGTCGGCCCTGGGCAGTGCGCTGGTACCTTTCGGTGGCCCCCCTCTGATCCAGGCCGACCGTGACAGCGTCGGCCTGAGACCCGGCGCCCTGTATTGCGACGCCGACGACCCCCGTGCGCGTGGCGAGTTGCTGCCCGGCCACCAGGCCGAGTGGGTGAACGACGAGCGCCGCGCGCGTGAACGTGACGAGCCTGCTCCAGCCCCGGCCGCGTTGCCGCACCCGCCGACACGCTGGCTCGGCGACCCGGCGCTGCTGGTGCGCCTGCAGGCCGCCGTTCAGACCCGGCGCATCGTCACGTTGTCGGGCGCCGGCGGCAGCGGCAAGACGCGCGCCGCGCTCGAAGTGGCTCATGCCTTGCAGGGGCACTTCGACCGCATCGCCTGGGTTGCCCTGGCCGACTGCCGAACGGCGGCCGCCATGCAGGAGCGTTGGCTCATCGCACTCGGGCTTGGCGGGCACGGTGATGCCGTCGGCACCCTGTCTACCGCGCTGGCCGGGCGTCGGGTGCTGCTGGTGTTGGACAACCTCGAGCAGATCGCGGTCGACGCCGGGTCGCCGCTGGCGCAACTTGTGTCGCGCACACCGGGCCTGCATCTGCTGCTGACCTCGCGTTGCGCGCTGGAGATCGACGGCGAGGCTGTCTTTCCATGGGCCGGCCTGGGTGAACCGGCCCCGCGTCTGCCGCTGGACACGCTGGCACGCCACCCGGCGATGGCCCTGCTGATCGACCGCGCCCAGGCCGTGAGACCCGGCTTCCGGCTCGAACCGTCGAACGCCGACGCCCTGGTCGCGCTGCTGCAGCGACTGGGCGGATTGCCGCTGGCCATCGAACTCGCCGCCAGCCGCCTGCGTGCCACCGAACCGGCGACGCTGCTGGCCCTGTTGCAGGACCGGGTGCAGGCCGCTGCGCTGCTGCAGCGCGGCGGTGAACGCAGCGGGCACGATTCGCGCCCTGCATCGCTCCAGGAGACCATGCGCTGGAGCTGGAACCTCTTGTCGCCGCCGGCGCGCGCGGTGCTGGATGCCGTCAGCAGCTTCGACGGGGCTTTCGATGCCGAGGCCGCGGCCGCGTTGCACGGTGCTCCGGTGGCGCTGGCCCTGGACGAGCTGGTGCGTCACTCGCTGCTGCAGTACACACCGGGGCCGTTGCCTTACACCATGCACCCGTTGATGCGTGACGACCTGCGGCATGCGATCGCACCCGAGACGTCACGACGCTACAGCACGCGGTTGCGTGCCTGGACGCTGGCCTGGGCACATGCGCTGCCACCGAGTCCGCCGCTCGGCCCGCTGCGGCGCCAGCTGCCCCTGCTGGCACATGCCATCGCCAGCGCCGAGACCGAGGGCACGCCGCAGGAGGCCGTGGCGCTGTTCATGGCGTTGCAGCGGGGCCTGTCCGACATTTCGCTGCCGCGTTCGACGCGCGAAGTGTTGTCGCGCTGCATCGCCACGTTGGCGGATGCCGACAACCGTGCCGTGGCGCGGGCCGCGCTGGCGCGCGCTGCGCGCCGGGGACGCCGCACAGGCCGAGCCGCTTGCGGCCCTGGCCGTGCAAGAGATGCCGGCCGGTGGTGCCGCACGCGCAGCCGTGCTGGCGCGCGTGGCCTTTCTGCGCTGGCGGCTGCACCGCGATGCCGGCATCGCCCCCTGGCTCGACGAGGCCCTGGCGCTGGCACAGGCCGCGGGTGACCGGGCGCTCGAGGGCAGCGTGCTGTCGGTGCAGGGCGCCATGTGTCGCGGCCGCGACCCTGCTGCCGCTGCGCTGCTGCATCGACAGGCGATCGACGCCTGGGCCGCTGCGGGTGATGCGCACGGCGTGCAGACCGGGCGCTACAACCTCGCCCTGGCACTCAGCGTGGCGCCGCCCACCCGGGCGCAGGCGCTGGCGGAGATCGACCAGGTGATCGATGCCACCCGGGCCGCCGAGGACTGGGGGCAGCTGGCCGCCGCGTGGAACCAGCGCGGCGAAGTCCTGCGGGCCGAGCGGCGGTGGGCCGAAGCCGCTGCCGCGTACCGCCGTTCGCTGCGCGTGGCCGACGAGGCGCTCGAACGCCTCCTGCTGCTGTACGCCCTGTGGAACCTGCCGCTGGCCCTGGTGCACCTGCAGGATGCGGCGCGCGCCGCGCTGCTGATGGGCCATGCCGAGGCGGCCTGGGTGGGCGTGCTCGGCCAGCTGAAGGACGAGGACCGGCGCGACCTGACCCGCGTGCGACGCCTGGCCGCCCGGCAGATCGGCACGGAACGCACCGCGCGCGCCTGGCGCGAGGGTGCGACGCTGCCGCTCGGTGCAGTGCTGCGTCTGGCGCTCGGCGGCGAGTTGCCCCCCTGAGCGAGTGGGAGCAGGGGCCGCCTGCGCTAACGGTGCGCTAGCGGTGACCGGTCAGAGTGTGGCCACCCCGTCCTGTCCCTGGAGCCGCACGATGACCGCCCCTCGCCCCGCCCCTCGCCCCGCCCCGATCCTGGCCGCCGCCCTCTGTGTGCTGAGCCTGGCTGCCGCGCCCGCCCGCGCCGAGCAGGACTTCGGCACTTACGGCAGCTTCACCGACTTCACCACCTGGACGCTGTTGGGCAGTGCGTCCGCCACCACCTTCGCCCCGGGCAACGGCTTCGTCTACAGCACGCTGACGCTCACCGACACCGGCGTCGGCGATCAGGCGGGCGCCGGGTGGGCACCCGAGGCGCTGTCGCTCGACTTCAACCAGGCCTTCAGCGCGAGCTTCCCGTTCTTCATCGCCGAGGGCTCGGTGGTGCGCGGCGACGGCATCGTCCTGGTGCTGGCGGCCACGCCGGGCCTGGGCAACGGTGGCAGCGACCTGGGCTACAACGGCCTGGGCGCCAGCGTCGCCTTCGCGATCGACACCTTCCACTTCGACGGTGAGCCGGTCTCGCCCAGCCTGCAGATCCTGCAGGGTGGCAACGTCACGCCCCTGGCCGCCACCGAGACCGGACTGGGCGACGACATCCGTGACCCCGCGCTGCAATGGGTGGCCACGCTGAGCTATGCCCCATCGGGCCTGGACGACAACGCCGGCACGCTCACCGGCACGATCTGGCGCCCGGATCTCGGCAGCTTCAGCGTCTCCGCCGGCATCGATTTCGCCGCCGAAGGCCTGGCGGGGAGCCCGGTCCACTGGGGGTTCACCGGCGGCAACGGCCTGGCCGACGACGGGCAGTACATCACCTCGGCCATGCCGGTCCCCGAGCCCGGCGCGTGGGCGTTGCTGGCCGCGGGGCTCGGTGCCGTGGGCTTCGTGACGCGCCGACGCCGTTGAACCCAGTCCCGCGAGTCCGGCCTTCATCCCTGGAGAACCACATGCCCATCGCACGCACCCTGCCGGCCATCCTGCTGGCGCTGCTTCTGGCGGCCCTCCCGCAGCCCGGCCACGCCAAGTCGCTCTACACCGAGGACTTCTCCGGCATCGCTCTGGGCCTGCTCGCACCGAGCTTGCCGGGCAGTGACTTCGAACTGGTGGACGGCCACGCCCAGGGCCGGGACGACGCGCCGCCTCAGGACCGCTACCTGTGGTTGGGCGCGGGCTGGTACGCCGAGGCCTACGACCCGCTGACCCAGGTCGGCGACACCGTGGTGCAGAGTGCCGCCGCCTTCGACCTCCAGGCCGGGCGGACCTACGTCCTGTCGTTCGACTGGTCGCGCGGGCTGGTGGCTGGGGGCAACGGCCCGTTCTGGCTGACGATCTCGGCCCAGGTGGGCAGCCAGGCGGTGACCTACGGCGACGTCACGGGCTTCTACTTCCCCACCGACTGGCAGCCGGGTGAACTGCGCTGGACCCAGGCGACCGACGAGGCCGGCGTGCACCTGCGCTTCACCGCCACCGGCCTGGCGTATTCGGCGGCGGCCATCGACAACATCCGACTCAATGTCTCGCCGGTGCCCGAGCCCGACGCATGGGCGATGTTGACCGCGGGACTGGCCGCGTTGGGCGTCACGCTGCGGCGGCGGCGGCCCTGACGCCGCGAATCCCAGGCCTGGGCACCGGTCGGCAGGGCGGCCGGTGACCCAGGCGCCATCGACTCACCCGTGCAGCGCGGCCAGCACCTCGTCGAGCATCTTCTTCGCGTCGCCAAACAGCATGCGGTTGTTGTCCTTGTAGAACAACGGGTTGTCCACGCCGGCATAGCCGCTGGCCATGCTGCGCTTCATCACGATGCTGGTGCGCGCCTTCCACACTTCGAGCACCGGCATGCCGGCGATGGGGCTGCCCGGGTCTTCCTGCGCCGCCGGGTTCACGATGTCGTTGGCGCCGATGACCATCGCGACGTCCGTGTCCGGGAAGTCGTCGTTGATCTCGTCCATCTCCAGCACGATGTCGTAGGGCACCTTGGCCTCGGCCAGCAGCACGTTCATGTGGCCCGGCATGCGCCCGGCCACCGGGTGGATGCCGAAGCGCACCGTCACGCCCTTCTCGCGCAGGATCTTCGTGATTTCGTTGACCGTGTGCTGCGCCTGCGCCACCGCCATGCCGTAGCCGGGCACGATGACCACGCTCTTGGACTCGCGCAACAGTTCGGCCGTCTCCACGGCGCTGATGGGCTGCACCTCGCCGGCCGGCTGGGCGCCGCCGGCTGCGGGCGAGGGCGCGCCGCCGCCGGTGCCGAAGCCGCCGGCGATGACGCTGATGAAGTTGCGGTTCATCGCCCGGCACATGATGTAGCTGAGGATGGCGCCCGACGAGCCCACCAGCGCGCCGACCACGATCAGCAGGTCGTTGCTCAGCATGAAGCCGGTGGCCGCGGCGGCCCAGCCGGAATAGCTGTTGAGCATGGACACCACCACCGGCATGTCCGCCCCACCGATGGCCATCACCATGTGGATGCCGAACAGCAGCGCGATCACCGTCATCACCAGCAGGGCCACCATCCCGGCATCGTGATCCGCGGCCTGCAGGAAGACCTTGCCGAACCAGATCACCACCAGCAGCGCCACCAGGTTCAGCCAGTGCCGAGCCGGCAGCAGCAGCGGCTTGCCGCCGATGCGGCCGGAGAGCTTGCCGAAGGCGACGATGGAGCCGGAGAACGTGACCGCGCCGATCAGGATGCCGATGTAGACCTCGACCTCGTGGATCGTCTTCTCTGCCGGCGTGGGAAAGACGGTGGACGTGTCCACGTAGCTCGCGAAGCCCACCAGGCAGGCCGCCAGGCCCACCAGGCTGTGCATCAGCGCCACGAGCTCGGGCATCTGCGTCATCTGCACCTTCTTCGCCGCCGTCAGGCCGACGACGGCGCCGACGAGCAGCGCGCCGACGATCCACGCATAGCCGGCGGGCGTGACGCGCGGGCCGAGCACGGTGGCCAGCACGGCGATCGTCATGCCGACGATGCCGAACAGGTTGCCGCGGCGGGCGGTCTCGGGGTTGGACAGTCCACCCAGGCTCAGGATGAACAGGACGATGGCGCCGATGTAGGCGACGGTGGCCAGACCTTCAGACATCTTCGTGCCCTTCGCTTTACTTGCGGAACATGGCCAGCATGCGACGCGTGACCGCGAAGCCGCCGAACATGTTGATGGCGGTGAGCACCAGCGCCAACACCGACAGGCCGAGGATCAGGCCCGAGGGCCTATCGCCCTCGATACCGATCAGCGGTGGCGCCACCTGGATCAGCGCGCCGATGGCGATGATGGAGCTGATGGCGTTGGTCACGCTCATCAGCGGCGTGTGCAGCGACGGCGTCACGTTCCAGATCACCATGTAGCCGATGAAGCAGGCGAGCACGAAGACCGTGAAGTGGGCCAGGAAGCTCGCCGGCGCGAAGGCGCCCACCAGGGCGAACAGCGCCGCGCCGACGCCGAAGACGATGGCCAGCGACTTGGCCGACATCGGCTCGCCGGGCCCGTGGCCGTGGGCCTTGGCCGCGGGCGCCGCCGCCGCCTTGGGCTTGGGCGGTGCCGCCGGCATCTGGATCGGCGGTGCGGGCCAGGTCAGCTCGCCGTCCTTGATGACGGTGAGACCGCGGATCGCCTGGTCGTCGAAGTTGACGTCCACCGTGCCGTCCTTGGCCTTGCACAGGTCCTCGGTCAGGCGCAGCAGGTTGGTGGCGTAGAGCGTGGACGACTGCTTGGCCAGGCGGCTGGCCAGGTCGGTGTAGCCGATGATCGTCACGCCGTGGCGCACGGCCGCCTCGCCGGGCACGGTGAGCTCGCAGTTGCCACCCTGCTCGGCGGCCATGTCCACGATCACGCTGCCCGGGCGCATGGTCTTCACCATCTCGGCCGTGATCAGCTTCGGTGCCGGCTTGCCGGGGATCAGCGCGGTGGTGATGACGATGTCGGCGTCCTTCACCTGCTCGGCGTACATCTGGCGCTGCGCGGCCTGGAAGCCTTCGCTCATCACCTTGGCATAGCCGCCGCCGCCGGAGCCTTCCTCTTCGTAGTCGACCTTGACGAATTCGCCGCCCAGCGAGACCACCTGGTCGGCCACCTCGGCGCGCGTGTCGTTGGCGCGCACGATGGCGCCCAGGTTGGCCGCGGTGCCGATGGCCGCGAGGCCCGCGACGCCGGCGCCGGCGATGAAGACCTTGGCCGGCGGCACCTTGCCTGCGGCGGTGATCTGGCCGTTGAAGAAGCGGCCGAAGGCATTGGCCGCCTCGATCACGGCGCGGTAGCCGCTGACGCCGGCCTGCGAGGTCAGCGCGTCCATCTTCTGCGCCCGCGACAGCTGGCGCGGCAGCGCGTCGATGGCCAGCACGGTGGCCTTCTTTGCCTGCAGCGCCTGCATCAGCTCGGGGTTCTGCGCCGGCCAGACGAAGCCGATCAGCAGGCCGCCCTCGCGCATCAGCGCCACCTCGTCCATGCTGGGCGGGCGCACCTTGAAGACGATGTCGCTGCCGGCCCAGAGCGCTTCGGCGCTGTCCACCACCTCGGCACCGACGGCGCGGTAGCTGTCGTCGTCGCAGTTGGCCGCGTCGCCGGCGCTGCTCTGCACGCTCACGCTGAAGCCCAGCTTGATCAGCTTGGCGACCACGTCGGGCACGGTGGCGACGCGCTTCTCGCCCGGCGTCGTCTCCAGGGGCACTCCGATCCGCAACGGCATGGTTTCGCTCCTCGGGGGTGTGTCGTCGGCCGGCGTCGCCGGCGTGAACCTTGGGGTTGGGCGCCGAGTTTACGGGGAGAGCCCATCGCGGCGCCTGACCCGGGCCCGGGCTAGCATCCCGGGATGAGCGACGAACGTTGGCGCCCGAGCGTGACCGTGGCCGCCGTGATCGAACAGGGTGGCCGCTACCTGCTGGTCGAGGAGCACACGCCAGAGGGCCTGCGCCTGAATCAGCCCGCCGGCCACCTGGACCCGGGCGAAAGCCTGCTGCAGGCCGTGGTGCGCGAGGTGCGCGAGGAAACGGCCTGCGACTTCACGCCGCAGGCGCTGCTGGGCGTGCACCTGGCGACGTTCACCCGGGCCGCCGAGACGATCACGTACCTGCGCTTCGCCTTCTGCGGCGTGGCGGGCACCCCGGTGCCCGGCCGCGTGCTGGACACGCCCATCGTGCGCACGCTGTGGCTCACGCCCGAGGAGATCGCCGCGCGGGCCGCGGAGCACCGCAGCGTGCTGGTGCAGCGCTGCATCGACGAACACCGGGCGGGGCTGCGCTTCCCGCTGGACGTGCTGCGGGGCATGGCGTGAGCGGTGAGCGTGTGGTCGTCGGGCTGTCGGGGGGTGTCGATTCCGCGGTCACCGCCTGGCTGCTCAAGCAGCAGGGCTACGAGGTCGTCGGCATCTTCATGAAGAACTGGGAGGCCGACGACGACGACGAGTACTGCTCCAGCAACGCCGACTTCGTGGATGCGGCAGCGGTAGCCGACGTCATCGGCATCGACCTGGAGCACGTGAACTTCGCCGCCGAGTACCGCGACCGCGTGTTCGCCGAGTTCCTGCGCGAATACCAGGCCGGCCGCACGCCCAACCCGGACGTGCTGTGCAACGCCGAGATCAAGTTCAAGGCCTTCCTGGACCACGCGATGCGGCTGGGCGCCACGAAGATCGCCACCGGGCACTACGCGCGGGTGCGCGAACGCGACGGCCGGTTCGAATTGCTCAAGGGCCTGGACAACACGAAGGACCAGAGCTACTTCCTGCATCGGCTGAACCAGGCGCAGCTGTCGCGCACGCTGTTCCCGGTGGGCGAACTGGCCAAGACCGAGGTGCGCGCCATCGCCGAGCGCATCGGCCTGCCCAACGCGAGGAAGAAGGATTCCACCGGCATCTGCTTCATCGGCGAGCGGCCGTTCCGCGAGTTCCTGAACCGCTGGCTGCACCAGCAGCCGGGCGACATCGAGGACGAACGCGGCCGCCGGATCGGCCGGCACGTGGGCCTGAGCTTCTACACGCTGGGCCAGCGGCAGGGCCTGGGCATCGGCGGGCTCAAGCACGGGGGTGGCGACCACGTGCCCTGGTACGTGGCGCGCAAGGACCTGCCCCGCAACGTGCTGGTGGCGGTTCAGGGGCACGACCATCCTCTGCTGATGTCGTCCACGCTGCAGGCGGCCGACACCAGCTGGGTGGCCGGGGAGCCACCGCCACCGGGCACCTACGGCGCGAAGACGCGCTACCGGCAGGCGGACGCGGCGTGCCGCTTCGCCCCGCAGGGCGACGGTGTGTTTGCGCTGGATTTCGCCCAGCCGCAGTGGGCCGTCACACCCGGCCAGTCGGCCGTGCTCTACGACGGCGAGGTCTGCCTGGGCGGGGGCGTGATCACCGGCTGATCAGGCCAGCGACCTCCACCAGGTGGTCAGGGCGTCGGTCACCGGTTCCGGCCGCTCCCAGGTCAGCATGTGGCCGCAGTCGGCCAGGATCTCCAGCTGCGCCTGCGGCACCGCGGCCGCGATCTCGCGTGCGCAGTCCGGCGGTGTGAGCCCGTCGCTGTCGCCGCCCATCACCAGCAGCGGGCAGGCGATGTCGGCGAGGTGGGGCCGCAGGTCCTCGCGCGCCATCACCGCGCGGTTCTGCGCCACCAGCTGGGCCACGCCGGCGCGGCGGATCATGGCGCCATAGTCGGCGGCCAGCCGCCCGGCGTTGGTCGGGTGGAACGCGAAGACCAGGTTGGCCGTGAGGACCTCGTCCATGCGCCCGGCTTGGAAGGCCGCGATGCCCTCGTTGCGCAGGCGGATCTGCGCCGGCGTGTCGGCCCTTGCCGTGGTGCCCAGCAGCGCCAGGCCACGCACGCGCTCGGGTGCCAGCCGCCAGACGTGCAGCGCCAGCATGCCGCCCATCGACGCGCCGGCCAGCGCCAGCGGCCCGGGATGCTCTGCCAGCAGGCGCGCGGCCATCGCCGGCAGCGTGGCCTCCCGCGTGTGCACGTCGGCCACCTGGACGCGGCCGAGCGCGGCTCGGGCCTGCAGGGCCGGCACCTGATCCCGGAACAGCGCGGCGTCGCAGGCCAGGCCGGGCAGCAGGACCAGCGGGATCATGGCGCGGCCGGGTAGTCGATGTAGCCGGCGTCGCCGCCGCCGTAGAACGTCTTGCGGTCGGGCTCGGCCCAGGGCAGGCCGTCGCGCAGGCGCCGCACCAGATCCGGGTTCGAGATGAACGGCCGGCCGAACGCGACCAGGTCGGCACCCTGCGCCAGCGCGGCATCGGCCAACGCGCGGTCGTAGCCGTTGTTGACCATCCAGGCGCCGGTGCCACCGGCGTCGCGGTAGGTCTGGCGCAGGGCCGCGTAGTCGAACGGGCGTTCGGGCAGCTCGCGCGGGCCACCGGTGGAGCCCTCGATCACGTGCACGTAGGCCAGGCCCAGCGGCGCCAGGCCGCGCAGCAGGTGCTCGAACAGCGGCTGCGTGTCTTCGGTGTCGGCGTCGTTGGCCGGTGTCACCGGCGAGACGCGGATGCCCGTGCGCTCGCCACCGATGGCCGCGGCCACCGCCTGCGCCACTTCCAGCGCGAAGCGTGCGCGGTGCGGGATGGGACCGCCGTAGTCGTCGTCGCGGTGGTTGCTGCCGGTCTTCAGGAACTGGTCGATCAGGTAGCCGTTGGCGCCATGGATCTCCACGCCGTCGAAGCCGGCGGCCACCGCGGCGGTCGCGGCGCGCGCGTAGTCGGCCACGATGCCGGGGATCTCGGCGCGCGACAGCGCACGCGGCGGCGAGACGGGCACGAACTCGGCCGTGCCGTCGTCCTTGAGCAGCACGGTCTTGGCCTTCGCGGCGAGGGCCGACGGCGCCACCGGGTCGCGCCCGCCGGGCTGCAGCGCCACGTGGGAGATGCGGCCCACGTGCCAGAGCTGGCAGACGATGCGGCCGCCGGCGGCGTGCACCGCGTCGGTCACGGCGCGCCAGCCGGCCAGCTGGGCCGGGGTGTACAGGCCGGGCACGTCGGCGTAACCCTGGCCCTGCTGGGTGATGGCCGTGGCCTCGCTGATCAGCAGCCCGGCGCTGGCGCGCTGGGCGTAGTAGGCCGCCACGCGCGGTGCCGGCACGCCGCCGGGGCTGCGGTTGCGCGTCAGCGGCGCCATCACGACGCGGTTGGGCAGGCGCCACGCGCCCACGGTGCAGGGTTCGAAGAGGGCAGGAGAAGTGTTCGTGGAAGAGGTCGTCATCACGCTATGCTGCCAGGGATGCAGATCTCCCCCTTCCATCTGGCCTTTCCGGTGCACGACCTGGCCGCGGCACGCAGCTTCTACGGCGGCCTGCTGGGCTGCCCGGAAGGGCGCAGCAGCGCCGAGTGGATCGATTTCGACCTCTTCGGCCACCAGATCGTCGCCCACCTGTCACCGGGCCGGGCACCCGACCACCACAACCCGGTGGACGGCCATGACGTGCCGGTGCCGCACTTCGGCGTCGTGCTGGACTGGGACCACTTCCACGCCTTCGCGCAGCGGCTCAAGGACCACGGCGTGAAGTTCGTCATCGAGCCCTACATCCGCTTTGCCGGCCAGGTGGGCGAGCAGGCCACGATGTTCTTCCGCGACCCGTCGGGCAACGCGCTGGAGTTCAAGGCCTTCAAGGACCGTTCGCAGCTGTTCGCGAAGTAGTCGCAGCGGTCACCGCGCCGCCGTGCGCCTGCCCAACCTGCTGGAAACGCGGCTCGGCCGGCTGGTCGCGTTCTTCTTCCTCTACGTCACCGAAGGCATCCCGCTGGGCTTCGGCGCGGTGGCCATCGCCACCCAGCTGAGGCGGCAGGATGTCGGCCCGGCGGAGATCGGCGCCTTCGTCGGCGCGTTCTACCTGCCCTGGGCCTTCAAGTGGGCCTTCGGGCCCTTCGTGGACGTCTTCGTCTCCGAGCGTCTGGGCCGCCGGCGTGGCTGGATCCTGGGCACGCAGATCGGCCTGGTGGCCACGCTGCTGGCCTGCGTACCGCTGGACCCGGTGTCGCAGCTGGGGCTGCTCAGCGCGGTGCTGCTGGTGCACAACAGCTTCGGCGCGATGCAGGACGTGGCCATCGACGCACTGGCGGTGGAGACGCTGCACGTCGACGAGCGCGGCCTGGCCAACGGCGTGATGTTCGCCGGCGCGGCGCTGGGCATGGCGCTGGGCGGCGCCGGCGTGCTGTTCATGATGGGATGGATCGGTGTGCCCGGCGGCTTCGTCTTCGTCGCCGGCTGCATCGTGGCGGTGACCGTGTTCATCGTGCTGCCGCTGCGCGAGGCGCCCACGCCCGCCGCAGCCCGCCGCGCGGCCGGCTGGGCCGCAGCCGCCGCCGAGATGCGGCGCTTCGCGGTCGACGCCTTCCGTGCCTTCCTGGGCACGCGCGGCGCCTTCGCCGGCCTGGGCTTCGCGCTGCTGCCGGCCGGCGCGATGGCGTTGGGGCTGGCACTGCAGTCCAACCTCGCGGTGGAACTGGGCCTGGACGACGACAGCGTGGCCTGGCTGAACCTGTGGACGCAGGTCATCTCCGCCGGCTGCATGGTGCTGGGCGGCTGGCTGTCCGACCGCTGGGGCCGCCGGC
This sequence comes from Rubrivivax albus, assembly GCF_004016515.1. Lineage (GTDB taxonomy): Bacteria > Pseudomonadota > Gammaproteobacteria > Burkholderiales > Burkholderiaceae_C > Rubrivivax > Rubrivivax albus. The sequence continues at coordinate 560,982 of NZ_SACT01000002.1, read as the reverse complement.
GGACGCTGGCGGTCTACATCGTGCTGATGAGCCTGCCGGTGCTGTGGCTGGCCTGGCAGCTGCAGCTGCACCAGTGGGTGATGCCGGTGGACGCGGCCGCGCGCGCCACCCGCGTGGTGCCGCCGGCGCTGGTGACGGCGCTGTGGATCGCGGTGCTGGCCTACTCGGTGGGCCAGGGCCTGATGTACGGCACGCGCTCGGCCATCTTCATGGACGTGACGAACGCCAAGGTCGCGGCCACGCAGTTCACCGCCTACATGGCGATGATGAACCTGGTGATCTCCTACTCGGCCACCTGGCAGGGCATTGCCGCCGAGGCCATCGGCTACCCGCGCACGCTGCTGATCGACGGCCTGACCGGCCTGCTGTGCCTGGCGCTGCTGCCGCTGATCCGGCCGGCGCTGACGCCGGAGCGCGATGGCGCCGCGGCGCGGCGCGCGCGGGCGCTGGCCGCCGTGCTGGCGCTGGGCTGTCTGGCCTGGGGGCCGTTCCGCCTGCAGTGGTGGAGCGCTGGCGCCGCCGCACCGATGGTCGAGACGCTGTTCACGCTTGTCTTCGTGGCCTCGGCGGTGTTCCTGGGTGCAGCGGCATTGATGCCAGGCGCCGGCAACGCGGCGCGCCGGATCGGCGGCCTGATGGCGGTGCTGCTGCTGGCCATGCACCTGCGCAAGTGGTTCCCGGCGCTCGAACCGGCCTATCTGGCCGTGCCGCTGGCGGGTGCCCTGGCGCTCGCGTGGCTTGCGCGCTCCGGTTTGCCCGGCCTGAGGGGGCACACGGGCTGAACGCGGCGCGCTGCGGCGTGTTCAGTGCCCGATGATCTTGGCCAGGAAGTCCTTCGTCCGCTCGCTCTGCGGGTGGTCGAAGAAGTTGTGCGGGTCGTTCTGCTCGACGATCTGGCCCTGGTCCATGAAGATCACGCGGTCGGCCACGGCCTTGGCGAAGCCCATCTCGTGCGTCACGCAGAGCATGGTCATGCCCTGCTCGGCGAGCTCGATCATCACGTCGAGCACCTCCTTGATCATCTCCGGGTCGAGCGCCGAGGTGGGCTCGTCGAAGAGCATGATCTTGGGTGTCAGGCACAGCGCGCGCGCAATGGCCACGCGCTGCTGCTGGCCGCCCGAGAGCTGCAGCGGGTACTTCTTCGCCTGTTCGGCGATGCGCACGCGCGTGAGCTGCTGCATCGCACGCTCCTCGGCCTCCTTCTTGGGCACGTGGCCCACCCACATCGGCGCCAGCGTCAGGTTCTCCAGCACCGTCAGGTGCGGGAACAGGTTGAACTGCTGGAACACCATGCCGACCTGCTTGCGGATCTGCTCGACGGCCTTGACGTCATCGGTCAGCGCGATGCCATCGACCGTGATCTGGCCTTCCTGGTAGGCCTCCAGCGCGTTGACGCAGCGGATCAGCGTGGACTTGCCGGAGCCCGAGGGGCCGCAGATCACGATGCGTTCACCCTTGCGCACCGACAAGTCGATGTCGCGCAGCACGTGGAAGGCATTGCCGTACCACTTGTTGACCTTGTCGAAACGGATGATGGCGTCTTCGTTGGGCATGGGTATTCCGGTCAGCGCACGCGGCTCACGGCGACCTGCTTTTCGACCCACAGGCTGTAGCGGGACATCGCGAAGCAGAAGGTGAAGTAGATCGCGGTGATGAAGAAGTAGGCCTCGAGCTTGAACGGCCGCCAGTCGACGTCGGAGTTCAGCGCCAGACCCAGGGCACCGGTGAGCTCGTACAGGCTGACGATGGTGACCAGCGAGGTGTCCTTGAAGATGCTGATGAAGTTGTTCATCATGCTCGGCACCGTCATCGCCAGCGCCTGCGGCAGCACGATCTTGCGCTGCGTCTGCCAGTAGGTCAGGCCCAGCGTGTCGGCGGCTTCCAACTGCCCCTTGGGGATGGCCTGCAGGCCGCCGCGCACGATCTCGGCCATGTAGGCCGCGGCGAACAGCGTGATGCCCACCAGCACGCGCACGAGCACGTCGATCGTCGTGCCCTGCGGCATGAACAACGGGAACATGAAGCTGGCCATGAACAGCACGCTGATCAGCGGCACGCCGCGGATCAGTTCGATGTAGACCACGCACACGGTGCGGATCGCGGGCAGGTTGCTGCGCCGGCCCAGCGCCACCAGCACGCTGAGCGGGAAGGCCAGGAAGATCGACAGCGTGGCCAGCATCACCGTCAGCGGCAGGCCACCCCAGAGGTCCGTGCGCACCGGCTCCAGGCCGAGCACGCCACCGCCCATCAGCACGAAGAACACGGCCAGCACGCCGACCCACAGCGCCGCCAGCCAGGGCTTCCAGAACCAGCGGATGCAGCTGACGACCAGTGCGCCGACCATCAGCGCGGTGGCCAGTTCCGGGCGCCACTGCTGCTCGAAGGGGTAGCGGCCGAAGACGATGAGCCGCCATTTCTCGGTGACGACGCCCCAGCAGGCGCCGCTGCCGCGTGCGGCCTGACAGGCGTTGGCGTCGGCACCGAACACGGCCTGCACGACGGCCCAATTCGCGGCCTGCGGCAGCAGGTAGAGCGCCACGCCCAGCAGCACGATCGTGGTGAGTGCGCTTTTCCAGTCGCCGAAGAGGTTGCGCTTGACCCAGGGGACGAAGCCCTCGGTGTCGACCGGGGCCGGGCGAGGGGCGATGGGGGTGAAAGTATCGGCCACCGGCTTACCTTTCCTGGATGGCCACGCGCTTGTTGTACCAGTTCATCAGCGCCGAGGTGCTCAGCGACGTGGTCAGGTACACGAGCATGATGATGGCGATGCACTCCACCGCGCGGCCGCTCTGGTTGAGCGTGGTGTTGGCGATGGAGACCACGTCGGGGTAGCCGATGGCCACCGCCAGCGACGAGTTCTTGGTCAGGTTCAGGTACTGGTTGGTCAGCGGCGGGATGATCACGCGCATGGCCTGCGGCAGCACCACCAGTCGCATGCGCTGGCGTGGGCTCAGGCCGAGTGCGCTGGCGGCTTCGGTCTGCCCGTGGCTAACCGACTGGATGCCGCCGCGCACCACCTCGGCGACGAAGGCACCGGTGTAGAGCGTCAGGCCGATCAGCACGGCCAGGAACTCCGGCGTGGCGCTGATGCCGCCGTCGACCATGAAGGCCAGCTGTTCGGGGACGGACCACTCGCGCGGCGCGCCGCCGGCGGCCCAGCCGAGGCCGGCACCCAGCACCACCGCGGCCAGCGGCAGCGCCCAGCGGTTGCGGTCCTGCCCGGTGCGTTCGAATTCGCGCTGCGCCCAGCGCCGGTAGCCGACGCCGGCGACGAGGCCGACCAGCGCGCCGAGCGCCATCCACGCATGCCCCGGCGCCCACACCGGCGACGGGAACGCAAAACCGCCCTTGCTCAGGTAGAACAGGTTGCCCGCGTTCCAGGCCTCCTGCGGCGGCGGCAGCACCTCGACGAAGAACAGGTACCACATCAGCAACTGCAGCAGGATGGGCACGTTGCGGAAGGTCTCGACGTAGGCGTAGCACACGCCGCGCACCAGCGCGTTGTGGCTGAAGCGGCCGATGCCCATCAGCACGCCGACAAGCGTGGTCAGCACGATGCCGATCACCGCCACGCGCAGCGTGTTGAGCACGCCAACCCACAGCGCCTTGCCGTAGGTCTCGCTGGGGTCGTAGGCGACCATGGTCTCGCCGATGTCGAAGCCGGCGGACTGGCTCAGGAAGTCGAAGCCGCTCTGGATGCCCCGTTCACGCATGTTGACCTGCGTGTTGTGGGCCAGGAAGGCGACGACGGCGGCCACGGCGGCCAGCGCCAGGGCCTGGTACAGCCAGCCGCGCACGGCTCGGCTGCGCAGCGACCAGACGGTCTTCTTGCGCGGTGGCTCTCGGGTGCTCAAGCGGCGCTTTCGGAAGGTCAGAGGCAGGCCGGCGGGCACGCGGGTGCCACGCCGGCCAGGAAAGCCCTGGCGGGCTCAGCCGAAGGTCAGCGCACGGGCGGCGCGTACATCAGGCCGCCGTTGGTCCACAGGTTGTTGGTTCCCCGGGGCAGGCCGATCGGCGTGTTCTCGCCGACGTTGCGCTCGAAGATCTCGCCGTAGTTGCCCACGGCCTTGATGGCACGCAGCGCCCATTCCTTGTCCAGGCCCAGCACCTTGCCGGTGTCCTCGGTGCCGGCGCCCAGCAGGCGCATCACGCCGGGGTTCTTGCTCTCGGCGCGCATCTTGTCGGCGTTGGCGGCGGTGATGCCGTACTCCTCCGCTTCCAGCAGCGCATTGAGCGTCCACTTGGCGATGGCGAAGAACTCGTCGTCACCGCGACGGATCGACGGGCCCAGCGGCTCCTTGCTGATGAGCTCCGGCAGGATCACGTGGTCGGCCGGGTTCTTGGCTTCCTTGCTGCGTACCGAGGCCAGACCCGAGGCGTCGGTGGTGAAGACCTGGCAGCGGCCGCTGAAGTAAGCGCCGGTGGCGGCCTCCTGCTTCTCGAACACGATGGGCTTGAGCTGCAGGTTGTTGGCGCGCGAGTAGTCGGTGAGGTTCAGCTCGGTGGTGGTGCCCGACTGCACGCAGACCTGCGCGCCCTTGAGCTGCTTGGCGCTCTTGACGTTCAGGCTCTTGGGCACCATGAAGCCCTGGCCGTCGTAGAAGGTCACGCCGACGAAGTGCATGCCCAGCGAGGCGTCGCGCGTCAGCGTCCAGGTGGTGTTGCGCGACAGCACGTCGATCTCGCCCGACTGCAGGGCCGTGAAGCGCTGCTGCGCCGTCAGCGGGGCATGGCGCACCTTGTTGGGGTCACCGAGGACGGCGGCGGCCAGCGCGCGGCAGTAGTCCACGTCCAGGCCGGTCCACTTGCCCTGGCTGTCGGCGGCCGAGAAGCCCGCCAGGCCGGTGTTGACGCCGCACACCAGCGTGCCGCGGGACTTGATGGCGTCCAGGTCCTTGCCGGCGAAGGCGGGTGTCGAGGCGCCGAAGCCGACGGCGACGAACGCGGCGGCCATCACGGCACGGGTGGCAAAACGGGTCATGAGATCTTGGCTCCTGTGATGAGTGATCAGCGTGGTGGCACCGATCCGGTGCGTCCCCGGAAGGTAGCAAGCCACGGGCCAGGAATGTCTGCGACCGTCGCGCCCCAGGCATCGGGTCGAACCCGATGTATGCCGAAAGCGCATGGCCCAGCACAACACGACATGACGCGACAGGGTCTGGTGACCGACCAGGGTCGATTCGCCGCGCATGCCGACATCGAGCCGTTGATCGTCAATGCCTGGCGCCTGCGTCACGACGACACGCGGCAGGCGCGCGGCATGGCCTTGCAGGCGCTTGCTGTCGCGCAGACGCGTGCAGACGACCGGGGCAAAGCCTGGGCCGCCCTGCGGCTGACGGTGTGCAACCAGGTCATGGCTGTCGAGCCCGAGGCTGAACTGCCGCGTCTTCACGAGTGCGTGACGGCCATGCGCGCCCTGGGCGGAGGCGCGTGCCTGCGGCGAGGGTGCGCTGTGCCTGGTTCAATCGGCCGGCAACGTGCGGGCCATCGCCTACGCTCACGCCGGACGGGGCTGACCGAACTCCTGGCCGGGGATGTGCCGACCGCTGTCCGGCATCTCGAGCTGTGCTTTGCCGCGGCCGTGCGGACGGAGGATCGCGCGCTCGAGTGCACCGCGCTGACCCGGCTGGCGCAGGCGCGGCTGCTGCTGGGTGAGGTGGATCAGGCGCGAGAACTGCTGGGCCATGCGCAGGCCATGGCCAGGCGCACCGGCAACGTGCGCGATGCCGGCCGGGTCTGCCTGGTCTGGGGCCTGCTCGAGCGCGCGTGCGGTCGTGCCGACCGTGCCGAGGTGCACTTCGAGGCGGCCATGCACGAGGCCCGACGAAGCCATGACCTCAGCCTGGTGAGCGAGGTCGAAAGCGCGCGCGCCGCGCTGGCGTGCTGACGCTCAGACCGGCGGAATGGTCCCGATCGGGTCGAAGTCGGCCGCCGTCTTCGCCTTCCACGCCGCGATCGCGCGGTGCATCTCGTCGAGGTCGAAGATGGCGCTCTGCAGCAGCGTCATCTGCTGCAGCGCCTCGTGCGTGGGGTGGTCCACCGCGTAGTTCAGGGCGCGCTTGCTGCCGGCGATCGCCAGCGGCGACTTCTCGGCGACCTGCCGTGCCAGATCCAGCGCGTGCGCCAGCAGCGCGTCCGCATCGGGCAGCACGGCGTTCACCAGACCCATGGCCAGTGCACGGTCGGCACCCACGCGCTCGCCGGTGTAGGCCATCTGGCGCGCCATGGCCGGCGGCACGATCTTCGGCAGCCGCTGCAGCACGCCCATGTCGGCCGCCATGCCGATGTGGATCTCCTGCACGGTGAAGAAGGCATCGCTGCTGGCCACGCGGATGTCGCAGGCCGTGGCCAGGTCGAGCGCGCCGCCGACGCAGCCGCCCTGCACGGCGCAGATCACCGGGAAGCGCGCCGTCTCGAGCACGTCCACCGTCTGCATCAGGCGGCGCAGGCCGTCCTGGAACGCCAGGCGCTTGCGCGCCGAGCCGGTGTCGAGCATCGGCAGGCCGCCGTCGAAGGTCTCCAGCGCCATGCCGGCGCTGAAGTGGCGGCCGGTGGACGAGATGACGAGCACGCGGGTCTCGCCGGCGTCGTCCAGCGCCTGCACCGCGGCGCGCAGGCTGCGGAAGAAGGCCGGCGTCAGCGCGTTCAGCCGCTCGGGCCGGCAGAGCTGCAGGTGGGCGATGCCGGGGGCCGGCGTGTCGATGCGGAAATCGGGGCTGTCCATGGCGCCAGCATAGCGGCGGCATGCTCCAATCCCGCCCATGGAAAGCCTGGATCGACTCGCGCTGGCCGACGGGACGCAGCTGCGCCTGCGCACCTGGCCGGCACCGGCCCGGCCCCACGGCCGTGTCCTCATCGTGCACGGCCTCGGCGAACATGGCGGGCGCTACGCCCACGTGGCGCAGGCGCTGGCGCGGGCCGGCTGGGCCAGCGTCGGCTACGACCACCGGGGCCACGGCGACAGCGACGGCGTGCGAGGTGGCATCCCGCAGCACGACAGCCTGTGTGCCGACCTCGCGGCCGTCATCGACCACCTGCGCGCCGGCGAAGGGCCGTTCGGCGGGCCCTTCGTGCTGCTGGGCCACAGCATGGGCGGTCTGGTGGCGGCACGCTTCGTGGCCGAGGCGCTGGCCGCGTCACCGGCCGCGTGGTCAAGGCCGGTCGATGCGCTGGTGCTGTCGTCGCCGGCGCTGGACACCGGCCTGGGCGCGGCGCAGCGCGCGCAGCTGTGGCTGGGCGAACACCTGCTGCCCGACCGGCCCATGCCCAACGGCCTGAAGCCCGACTGGGTGTCGCGTGACCCGCAGACGGTGCGCGACTACGTGGCCGACCCGCAGGTGCACGACCGCATCACCGCCCGCCTGGCCCGCTTCATCGTCAGCGAGGGCGAGACCGTGCGCGATGCCGCACTGCGCTGGCGTGTGCCCACGCTGCTGATGTGGGCTGGCGCCGACCGCTGCGTGGCGCCCGCGGGTTCCGCGGCCTTCGCCGCTGCGGCGCCGAAGCCCTTGGTGCAGGCGCGATGCTTCGAGGGCCTGGCGCACGAGATCTTCAACGAACCCGAGCGCACCGAGGTGCTCGGGCACCTGACCGCCTGGCTGGCTGGCATCAGCGGCCCCACGCTGCCCGGCACCCGGCCGGCCGCGCCCGCATGATCGTGCACGCTGTGCCACAGTGTGTGCCTGTCGAAGGAGAGCCCGATGAACGCCCGTGACCCGAACCTGCCGCTGCAACCCGACGAGGCCAGCGCGCTCGGCCGCTTTGCCGACGCCGCCTGGGACGAACGCATCCTGCCGGCGCTGACCGACTACGTGGCCGTGCCGGCCAAGAGCCCGATGTTCGATGCCGACTGGTCGGCCCACGGCTTGATCGAGCGCGTGGTGCGCGACGCCGCGCTGTGGGTGGAGTCGCGCCGTGTGCCGGGGCTGCGGCTGGAGGTCATCCGCCTGGAAGGCCGCACGCCGGTGATCTTCTTCGAGGTGCCGGCCACGAAGGCGGATGCCTCGGACACCGTGCTGCTGTACGGCCACCTGGACAAGCAGCCCGAGTTCACCGGCTGGCGTCGCGACCTCGGCCCCTGGACGCCCAAGTACGAGGACGGCCTGCTCTACGGCCGGGGCGGCGCCGACGACGGTTACGCGGTCTACGCCGCCATCAGCGCCATCGAGGCGCTGCAGGCCCAGGGCCTGCCGCATCCGCGCTGCGTGGGCCTGATCGAGACCTGCGAGGAAAGCGGCTCCTACGATCTGCCGGCCTACCTGGACGTGCTGCGCCCGCGCCTGGGCAACGTGGGCTTGGTGGTCTGCCTCGACAGCGGCGCCGGCAACTACGACCAGCTGTGGCTCACCACCAGCCTGCGCGGCATGGTCAGCGGCGTGCTGAAGGTGGAGGTGCTGACCGAAGGCATCCACAGCGGCGACGCCAGCGGCCTGGTGCCCAGCAGCTTCCGCGTGATGCGCCAGGTGCTCGACCGGCTGGAGGATGCCGAGACCGGGAACCTGCTGCCCGGGTTCTTCCACTGCGAGATCCCGGGTTCGCGCATCGAGCAGGCCCAGGCCACCGCCGCCGTCCTGGGCGACGAGGTCTGGAAGCGCATGCCCTGGGCCTGCGGTGCCGACGGCGGCCCGGTGCTGCCGACCACCACGGACCCGGTGGAAGGCCTGCTGCGCCGCACCTGGCGGCCCACGCTCAGCGTCACAGGCGTCGACGGCTTCCCGGAGCTGAAGAACGCAGGCAACGTGCTGCGCCCGCACACCGCCTTCAAGCTCAGCCTGCGCCTGCCGCCGCTGGTGGACGGCCACGAGGCCAGCGTGCGTCTGAAGGCGCTGCTGGAGGACAACGCGCCCTACAACGCCAAGGTCACCTTCCACCCCGACGGCCGCGCCGGCGCGCTGGGCGCCACCGGCTGGAACGCGCCGGAGCTGTCCACCTGGCTGGAGGACGCGCTCAACGCCGCGTCGACCGCGCACTTCGGCGCGCCCTGCGGCTACATCGGCCAGGGCGGCACGATCCCGCTGATGAGCATGCTGCAGCAGGGCTTCCCGGCGGCGCAGATGATGGTCTGCGGCGTGCTGGGCCCGAAGAGCAACGCGCACGGGCCCAACGAGTTCCTGCACGTGCCCTATGCCAAGAAGCTCACCGCTGCGGTGGCGCAGGTGATCGCGGCCTGCCCCTGACCGGGTGCCGCACGGACGATGGCGGGGCCTTCGGGCCCCGTCGTCGTTTCTGAGTGCAACCGACAGGTTCCTCAAAAAACCGTACAGTTCATCTGGAATACCAAACGGTTCAAACTGGTGTGGTTCCGGTGGCGTCGTGCTGCCGGTGTGCAACCCCCGAACGCCAGGAGAACCACCCGATGCAACGCCGACACCTGCTGCTGGCCACCAGCGCCGCCGTGCTCTTGACCGCCTGCGGCGGCGACAGCGACCCGAACCTGATCGAGGCGCTGGAGGTCGATGCCGATCTCTCGCTGCTGCTGGAGGCCGTGCGCGCCGCCGGCCTGGAGGGCACGCTGCGCGGCAGTGGCCCGTTCACGCTGTTCGCACCCACCAACGCCGCCTTCGTGGCGCTGCTGACGGAGCTGGGTACCACCAAGGACGCGGTCTTCGGCGACACCGCGCTGCTGACCGCGGTGCTGACCACGCACGTGCTGGGCGCCGAGGTGCGCTCGGCCGGCGTGCCGGTGGGCCAGGCGGTGACGACGCTGCAGGGCGGCATCGTCAAGCCGGTGGCCGTGGGCGGCGGGCTGGGCCTGGTCGACGGGCGCAACCGCACCGCCAACGTGATCGCCGCCGACATCCGCTGCAGCAACGGCGTCATCCACAAGATCGACCGCGTGCTGCTGCCGGCCGACAAGGACATCGTGCAGACGGCCATTGCGACACCGCAGTTCAGCATCCTGGTCGAGGCGGTCGTGGCCGCCGGCCTCGTCGACGCCCTGTCGGCGCCCGGCCCGCTGACGGTCTTCGCGCCGACCGACGACGCTTTCGCCGCCTTGCTGGCCGAACTCGGCATCACCAAGGATGCGTTGCTGGCCGACACGGCGCTGCTGACCGCCGTGCTGACCTACCACGTCGTGCCTGGACGAGTGCTGGCCTCGGGCGTGCCGGCCGGCGAGGCGGTGACGACGCTGGAAGGCGGCATCTTCAAGCCCACCGCCATGGCGGGCGGGCTGGCGATCAGCGACGGCCGCAACCGCGTGTCCAACATCGTCGTCACCGACGTTCTCGCCAGCAACGGCGTCATCCACGTGATCGACAAGGTGCTGCTGCCGGCCGACAAGGACATCGTGCAGACGGCCATTGCGACGCCGCAGTTCAGCATCCTGGTCGAGGCGGTCGTGGCCGCCGGCCTCGTCGACGCCCTGTCGGCGCCCGGCCCGCTGACGGTCTTTGCGCCGACCGATGACGCCTTCGCCGCCCTGCTGACCGAACTCGGCATCACCAAGGACGCGCTGCTGGCCGACACGGCGCTGCTGACCGCGGTGCTGACCTACCACGTCGTCGACGGCCGCGTGCTCGCCTCGGGTGTGCCCATCGGCGCCGACATCACCACCCTGCAGGGTGGCACGTTCAGCGTCGATGCGGACCTTGCGATCACCGACGGTCGCGACCGCATGGCCAGCATCGTGGCCACGGACGTGCTGGCCAGCAACGGCGTGATCCACGTGATCGACCGCGTGATCCTGCCGGCGGCCTGATCGCTGCTTTCCGTTCCCCGTTCGTTTCCTCAACCCCCTCAGGAGTGAAGCCATGAAGAAGTTCGTGATCGCTGCGGCCGTTGCCGCGTTCGGCCTGGCCGCGCAGGCCAAGGACATCGTCGACACCGCCGTGGCCGCCGGCAGCTTCAAGACGCTGGCCACCGCGCTGCAGGCCGCCGGCCTGATCGACACGCTCAAGGGCCCGGGCCCGTTCACCGTGTTCGCGCCCACCGACGAGGCCTTTGCCAAGATCCCGAAGGCCCAGCTCGACGCGCTGCTGGCCGACAAGGCCAAGCTCACCGCGGTGCTGACCTACCACGTGGTGCCGGGCAAGGTGATGGCCGCCGACGTCAAGGCTGGCGAGGTCAAGACGGTGCAGGGCAGCACGCTGACGGTGTCCACCACCGGCGGCGTGAAGGTCGACGCGGCCAACGTCGTGAAGACCGACATCGTGGCCAGCAACGGCGTGATCCACGTCATCGACAGCGTCGTGCTGCCCTGAGCGCAGGCCGCAACCCGGGCAGGCCGTGTGCGCCGCACGGCCCTGGTTGCGGCCGGTCTGGCGGCCGGTGACCGTGCCAGGGTTTCCCTCCCCCCGCCGACGCGGGGTTGTCCGGTTGGCAGCGGGGTTTTCAGCCTTGCCTTGGCACGGCGCTCGCTATCGACTTGCGTGGGGCGCACCAGTGGTGCGCCCTGCGTCTACAACAGCCTTGGAGGGATACCCCGAATGACGAAAAAGAGGATCAATGTGCTGGCGCTGGCAGCAGCGCTGGCGTTCTCTGCGCCTGCCTTTGCGGCGCAGAAACCGGCGACGGCGTCGTCGCCGTTCACGAGCGTGGGCACCACGGTGCTTGCGCCCGTGAGCATCAGTGCCACGGAGGTCGTGTTCGACGTCTCCGGCATCAGCAGCAACGAAGGCTTCGGCAATGCCCTCAACGAGGTCTACAGCCTGGCCGTCGGCGCGGGTGCAACCATCGTCTCGGCAGCATGGGACGTGACGCTGACGGCCACCAGCCCCAGCTGGCTGTCGGAGATGCGCATCGACTTCACCGACTCGGCCATCACCGACGGCTTCAGCCTGACCGTCGCCACCGGTGTGAACAGCTCGGGCACGCAGAGCTTCGACAGCGGCGGCACGCTGTTGCTGGGCGACTATGGCCTGGAGTTCGCCGTCGGCGCCGATGGCCTGCTGCGCCTGGAGTTCTGGGAGTCGTACAACGACATCACCGGCGGCGCGGACGGCGTCTGGGACAGCGGCACGCTCACCTTCGGCATCGCGCCGGTGCCGGAACCCGGCACCTACGGCCTGATGGCCCTGGGCCTGCTGGCCGTGGGCGCGGCAGCGCGCCGCCGCGCGGCCTGACAGCCGCACCGCCTGCCGGGTCGAGGCTCGGCAGGCGCTGTCGCCCAGCCCGCCACCGTGGCGGGCCTTTTCATGCCTCGCCCAGGAAGCCGCCGCTCTGGTGCGCCCACAGCGCCGCATAGTGGCCCTTCAGGGCCAGCAGTTCTGCGTGCGTGCCGGTCTCGACGATGCGCCCGGCCTCCAGCACGACCAGCCGGTCCATGCGCGCGATGGTCGACAGCCGGTGGGCGATGGCGATCACGGTCTTGCCCTCCATCAGGCCCAGCAGCTGCTCCTGGATCGCGAGCTCGACCTCGCTGTCCAGCGCGCTGGTGGCCTCGTCGAGCACCAGGATCGGCGCGTCCTTGAGCACCACGCGCGCAATGCTAATGCGCTGGCGCTGGCCGCCGCTGAGCTTGACGCCGCGCTCGCCCACGTGGGCGTCGTAGCCGGTGCGACCCTGCCAGTCCTGCAGGCCGAGGATGAACTCGTGCGCCTGCGCCTTCTTCGCCGCAGCGACGATGTCGTCCAGCGTCGCGCCGGGCCGGCCATAACGGATGTTCTCGGCGATCGAGCGGTGCAGCAGCGAGGTGTCCTGCGTGACCATGCCGATGGCCGCGCGCAGGCTTTCCTGCGTGACGCCGCGGATGTCCTGGCCGTCGATGCGGATCGCGCCCTGCTCCACCTCGTGGAAGCGCAGCAGCAGGTTCACCAGCGTGCTCTTGCCGGCGCCGGAGCGGCCCACCAGGCCCACGCGCTCGCCGGGGCGGATGGCGAGGTCGAAGTCGTCCAGAACCCGCTTGCCGTCGCTGCGGCCGTAGGTGTAGGTCAGGTGCTCGAAGCGGATGCCGCCTTCCGGGACCTGGAGCTCGCGGGCGTCGGGCGCGTCCACCATCGTGTGCGGCACGGCGATCGTCTCCATGCCCTCCTGCACCACGCCGATGTTCTCGAACACGCTGGTGACTTCCCAGCTCACCCAGCCGGCGACGTTGGCGATCGTCCAGGCCAGCGGCAGCGCGGTGGCCACGGTGCCGGCGTCGATGGTGCCGGCGGCCCAGAGCCACACGCCGATGGCACCGGTGCCCACCAGCAGCAGCGCGTTGAGCACCGACAGCGTGGTCATGAAGCGCGTGATCAGCGCCATGTGGGCGCGGATGGCGCCGGTGTGCTCGTCGATCACGTCGCGCACGTAGGCGTCCTCGTCGCGCGCGCGGGCGAACAGCTTGACGGTGAGGATGTTGGTGTAGCTGTCCACCACCCGGCCCATGACCTTGCTGCGCAGTTCGCTGCTGGTCTTGGACAGGTCGCGCACCTTGGGCACGAAGTGACGCAGGAAGACCACGTAGCCGGCGAACCACAGCAGCGTGGGCAGGGCCAGACGCCAGTCGCTGGAGGCCATCAGCACCAGTGCGGTGATGCCGTAGGCCACGATGTACCAGACGCCGCGGATGCTGGAGACCACGCTCTCGCGCACCGCGTTGCTGGTCTGCATCACGCGGTTGGCGATGCGGCCGGCGAAGTCGTTCTGGAAGAAGGGCCAGCTCTGCCGCACCACGTGCCAGTGGCTCTGCCAGCGGATCAGGCTGGTCACCCCGGGCACGACGATGATGTTGCGCACCACGCTGTCGGCCAGCAGCGCCAGCGGCCGGCCCAACAGCACCAGCGCGGCCATGCCCAGCAGCATGGGCAGCGCGCCCTGCACGGCGGCAGCGCGGTCGGCCGATTCCATCAGCCGCACCAGGCGGCCGATGAACAGCGGGATCACGGTATCGATCAGCGCCACGCCCAGGCCGGTGACGAACAGCGCGGCGTACAGCCCGCGCGACTGGCGGATGAAATGCCAGTAGAAGGCCCAGAGCCCGGTGGGCGGCGCGCTGGCGGGAACGGCGGTGGGGCGCAGGCGCGCCCAGGACAGGGAGGGCATGGCGGCGCCTAGAAGGTGAAGCCTTCGCCGACGCGCTGGCCGCTCATCGGCGCCAGCAGCGGCAGCAGCGGGCGCAATGGCGCGTAGCGGTTGGCCACCTTGGTGGCATAGGCGAAGAAGCGCGGCAGGTCGGCGGCATAGGCCGGCTTGCCGTCACGGTGTTTCAGCCGGCAGAAGATGCCCAGCACCTTCAGGTGGCGCTGCAGGCCCATCCATTCCAGCGCGCGCCAGAACTCGCCGAAGTCGTGCGCCATCGCCTCGCCCAGCGGCACGCCGGCACGCCGCGCCTGTTCCCACCAGCGCACGGCCCAGTCGATCTCGCGTTCCTCCTCCCAGGAGAGGAAGGCGTCGCGCAGCATCGAGGCCACGTCGTAGGTCACCGGGCCGCGCACCGCGTCCTGGAAATCGAGGATGCCGGGGTTGGGGTCGGCCAGCATCAGGTTGCGCGGCATCCAGTCGCGGTGCACCGCCACCTGCGGCTGGGCCAGCGCGCTGTCCATCAGCACGCGGCAGATGCGGTCCCAGGCCGCGCGCTCCTTGTCGGACCAGGTGATGCCGAATTCGCGCTGCACGCACCAGTCGGGAAAGAGGGCCAGTTCGCGGGCGAGCAGGGCCTCGTCGTAGGGCGGCAGGTCGTCAGCCGCCACGTGCTGCTGAAAGTGCACCAGGGCCTGCAGCGCCTGGCGCATCAGGTGGTCGGCCTCGGCCGCGTCGCACTGCTGCAGGCGGTTCAGGTAGAGCTCGCTGCCAAGGTCGCCCAGCAGCAGGAAGCCCTGTGCCTCGTCGGCGGCCAGCACCGGCGGCGCGTTCAGGCCGGCCTGGGCGATGCGGCGGGCCATGCGCACGAAGGGTCGCACGTCCTCCTGCGGCGGCGGCGCATCCATCACGATGCAGGAACCCTCGCTGCCAGCCACGCGGAAGTAGCGGCGGAAGCTGGCGTCGGCCGACGCCGATGCCAGTGTCTCGCGCCGCAGGCCGTGGGCCGGCGTCACGCCGGCGAACCAAGCCTCGAAGGCCGCTTCACGCGCCGGGTCGGCCCACGTGATCGGGGTGGCGGGCGCGGGGTCGGCGGCGGCGGGTTCGGCGGCAGGGGGCATGGATAATTCATTCTACGAATGTTGGTTCCCCGCCTTGCCCTGCGTCGGCTCGCCTGGCTGGCCTTGACGGCTTCCGTGATCGGCCTGCCGACGGCTCGGGCGGCCGAGCCCGCGCTGACCAGGCCTGCCGCTGCGCTGCCGATCGAACTCAGCGCCGAGCGGCTCACCGTCACCACCGACCGCGAGACCGTGGCCGAAGGCGACGTGCGCCTGCGCCAGGGCGGCCTGCTGATCCGCGCCGACCGGCTGAGCTACCGCCCGCCGACCGACCGCGCCGCCGCCAGCGGCGGTGTGCGTCTCGAGCGCGAGGGAGCCATCTTCCGCGGTGATGCCGCCGAACTGACCGTGCGCGACTTCAGCGGCTGGTTCGTGGCGCCGCAGTTCGACTTCCCGCCGCTGGGCACGCGCGGCGAGGCCTCGCGCATCGACTTCGCCAGCCGCACGCAGCTGACGGCGGCCGACGCGCGCTACACCAGCTGCCCGCGGCCCGAGGACGGCAGCGAGCCCGACTGGCAACTGCAGGCACGGTCCGTGACCATGGACTTCGACGCCAACGAAGGCCGCGCCGAGGGCGCGCGGCTGCGTTTCCAGGGCGTGTCCATCCTGGCCCTGCCGCGGCTGAGCTTCCCGGTCACCGGGGCGCGCAAGACCGGCTGGCTGCCACCGACGGTCGGCCTGGACAGCCGCAGCGGCCTGGAGCTGGCCGTGCCCTGGTACTGGAACCTCGCGCCCGACCGCGACCTGACGCTGACGCCACGCGTGCTCACGCGCCGCGGCGTGGGCCTGGACACGCAGCTGCGCTGGCTGGCGCCAGAGCATCAGGGCCAGGTCGACACCCAATGGCTGCCCGACGACCGCGTGGCCGGCCGCGCGCGCGGCCTGCTGGCGCTGCGCCACCAGCACGCGCTGGGCGCGCTGGGCACGCTGCGCGTGGACGGCGTGCGCGTGTCCGACGACGACTGGTGGAAGGACTTCCCGCGTTTCGGCCGCCTGCTCACGCCACGCCTGCTGGACGCGTCGGCCCGGCTGGACCGGCCGATGACCCTGGGCCCGCTGGCGCTGAACGCCTACGCGCAGGTGCAGCACTGGCAGGTGCTGCAGGACGCCGAGGCGCCCATCGTCGCGCCCTACGCCCGTGCGCCGCGCCTGGGCCTGTCCGGGCGCGGCCGTGGCGGCTGGCTGGGGCCGCTGGAGGTCAGCGGCGAGCTCGAACTCAACCGCTTCGAGCGCCCCGACGACGACAGCGGCGGCCTGCGCCCCGAGGCCTGGCGCTGGCACGCGCTGGGCCAGGTGGCGTGGCCATGGCGGGCCGGCGGCGTGAGCCTGGTGCCGCGGCTGGCGCTGAATGCGGCCCGCTACCGCACCGACGAGCCGATGGCCGACGGCCGCCGCGAGGCCGGTCGCCTGATCGGCACCTTTTCCTTCGACGCCGGCCTGCGGCTGGAGCGCGACGCCGAAGGCTGGTTCGGCCGCACGTCGCTGCGCCAGACGCTGGAGCCGCGTCTGCTGTACGTGCGCACGCCCTACAAGCGGCAGGACCACCTGCCCAACTTCGATGCCTACGGCAAGGACTTCAACCTCAGTTCGATCTACACCACGAACGCCTTTTCCGGCATCGACCGCGTCTCCGACGCCAACGAGCTCACCGCCGGTGTCACCAGCCGCCTGATCGACCCGGGCGACGGCGCCGAGCTGCTGCGCGTGGGCATCGTGCAGCGCTTCCGCTTCGCCGACCAGCGCGTGGCGCCGCAGGCCGACGGCGACGTCGACGGCCCGGTGCAGGACCAGCGCCTGTCGGACATCCTGCTGTTCGGGTCGACGACGCTGCTGCCGCGCTGGACGCTGGACGCGTCGATGCAGTACAGCCCGGACATCGGCCGCCTGCAGCGCTCCATCCTCGGGGCCAGCTACCTGGCCGGGCCGTACCGCACGGTCAGCGGCCGCTACCGCCTGGCGCGCGGGGTCAGCGAACAGTTCGAGCTCGGATGGCAGTGGCCGCTGAACGCGCCGGCTGCCGGCGGCCGCCCGCGCAGCAGCTGCAGCGGCACGTGGTACGGCGTGGGCCGCATCAACTACAGCCTGAAGGACAGCCGGATCACCGATTCGCTGGTCGGCGCCGAGTACGACGCCGGCTGCTGGATCCTGCGCATGGTGGCCGAGCGCCAGTCCACCGGCGTGTCGGCCGCCACCACTCGGCTGATGTTGCAACTGGAACTCGTGGGCCTGTCGCGACTCGGACCGAGCCCGCTGCAGGTCCTGAAGGACAATATCCCCGGCTACCGCCTGCTGCGTGAAGCCGACGATGCGCCCGCCGGCGCGGCCCCGACACCATGACCCGACATTCCCTTCTCCGCCAGGCCCTGGCCGCCTGCGCCGCCCTCAGCACGCTGGCACCGGCCGCGGCACAGCGCGTGGCCGAGCCGCGCGTGGTGGCCACGCCCGGCGACCACATCGTGGCCGTGGTCAACCAGGAGCTCGTGACCGCCGTGGAACTCGGCCGCCGGCAGGCGCTGATCCGCCAGGGCGCCCTGCGCGCCGGGCAGCCGGTGCCGCCCGCCGACGCGCTGCTTGCGCAGGCGCTGGAGAGCCTGATCGAGGAGCGCGTCATCGTCACGCACGCGCGCGACCTGGGCTGGCGCATCGACGAGGCCGAGATCGACCGCGCCGTGGGCAGCGTGGCGGCGCAGAACCAGATGACGGTGGCGCAACTGCGCGAGCGGCTGCAGATCGAGGGCCTGGACATGACGCGCTTTCGCGCCCAGCTGCGCGACCAGATCGCGGTGGAGCGCACACGCGAGCAGGAGGTCATCGGCCGCATCGTCGTCAGCGAGGAGGAGGTCGACCGCGAGCTTGCGGCCGAACGAGAGGCGTCACGTGCCAACGCCGAGGTCAACATCGCGCAGATCCTGGTGGCGGTGCCCGACGGTGCCGATGGCACGGCACTGGCCGAGCGTCGGCTGCGCGCCGAGCAGGCGCTGTCGCGGGTGCGCGCGGGCGAGGACTTCGCCGCCGTGGCGCGCGAGCTGTCCGACGATGCCAGTCGCGAGCGTGGCGGCGAGCTCGGCCTGCGCCCGCCAGAACGCCTGCCGGATCTCTTCGTCGACGCGGTGCGTGGCCTCGAGGTGGGCCAGGTGGCGGCGGCATTGGTGCGCAGCGGCGCCGGCTTCCACGTGCTCAAGCTCGTCGATCGGCAGGCGCAGGCGGCCGACGATGCGGTGGTCGAGACCCGTGCTCGGCACATCCTGCTGCGCACCTCGCCACAGGCGTCGCCCGAACAGGCCGCGCGCCGGCTCCGCGACCTCAAGCGCCAGATCGAAGGCGGCGAACGCCGCTTCGAGGACGTGGCGCGCGAGGTCTCGGAGGACGGTTCCGCCGCGGCCGGCGGTGACCTGGGCTGGTACGGCCCGGGCGTGATGGTGCCGGAGTTCGACGAGCCGGCCAGCCGCCTGGCGCCGGGCGAGATCTCCGAGCCGGTGGCGTCGCGCTTCGGTGTGCACCTGATCCAGGTGCTGGAGCGTCGCCGCGCCGCCATGGCACCGGCCGAGCGGCGCGAGCAGGTGCGCAACATCCTGCGCGAGCGCAAGTTTCAGCAGGCCTACCAGGACTGGGTGGACGAACTGCGGGCCCGCGCCTACGTCGAGGTCCGCGAGCCGGACCTCGCCACGGCCCGCCGGTGAGCCGCCACGGCACGCCCCAGGCGGGCCATGTCGCGCGCAAGCGCTTCGGCCAGCACTTCCTGACCGACAGCGCCATCATCGGCGCCATCGTGCGCGAGATCGACCCGCGGCCTGGGCAGGCGCTGGTCGAGATCGGCCCGGGCCTGATGGCGCTGACGCAGCCGCTGCTCGAACGCTGCGGTGCCCTCACCGTCATCGAACTGGACCGCGACCTGGCCGCGCGCTTGCGGGCGCGGGCCGGGCTGCAGGTGGTGGAGGCCGACGTGCTGACGGTGGACTTCGGCGCCCTGGCCGATGCCGCGGCGCCGAAGCCGCTGCGCGTGGTGGGCAACCTGCCCTACAACATCTCCAGCCCCATCCTGTTCCACCTGCTGCCCTGGGCTGGCCGCGTGGCCGACCAGCACTTCATGCTGCAGAAGGAGGTGGTGGACCGCATGGTGGCCACGCCCGGCGGCAAGGACTACGGCCGCCTGTCGGTGATGCTCCAGTGGCGCTACCACATGGAGAGCGTGCTCGACGTGCCGCCCGAGGCCTTCGACCCACCGCCGCGGGTCGACTCCGCCATCGTGCGCATGCTGCCGTGGCCGCAGCCGGCGGCCGTGGACCCGGCGGTGCTGGAGGCGCTGGTGCAGTCGGCCTTCTCGCAGCGTCGCAAGCTGCTGCGTCACAGCCTCGGGCGCTGGCTCGAGGCGCGCGGCTACACCGGACACTTCGACCTGCAGCGGCGGGCGGAGGAGGTGCCGGTGGCGGCATACACGACCCTGGCCGCCGAGCTGGGCCCCGCAGGCAAGGATTCCGACACCCCTCCGACGTGACAAGGGGCCCCGCGGGGCCCCTGGGATGATCAGGAGGACCCGACGACCGTCAGGCGGCGTTGAGCCACATCGCGGTGTCGAAGGCGCTGCTCATCATCGGCATGTTCATGCCGAAGTTCGGGTTCACGCCGTTCTTGCTGGCCACCTTGGCCGCCGGCTTGGCCGGGGCGGCGATGGGCGCAGCCTCGCCGCCCTTGCCGTCCCAGGCGCCGCTGTCCTGGCCGCGACTGACCGCGAACGAGTAGAAGCAGCGGAACGGGATGCGGCGGTCGGCCCAGAAGTCGGCCGCGTCGCGGAAGGCGTCCAGCAACTGCTCGCGGGCCTCGCGGTCGAAGCGCGGGCTGTCGGGCAGCTGCTCGAGCACGACGACGAAGCCCGGCTGCGGGCCGGCCTTGTGCACGAGGTCGGTCAGGCAGTCGTAGAGCGCGTCCAGGTTCTTGCCGAAATGGGCCGGGAACATGAAGGCCGTGGCAATGCCTTCGAGCACGTCCTGCTTGGACTGCATGTCGGCCAGGTTGACGTACAGGAAGTGCTGCCCCGCCTGCTCGGCGGCCCGCATCAGGTCGTCCACGTGGTAGGCGCGGATGGCCTGCACGATGTTCGGACGCACGGTCTGCAAGATCATGGTCGCGATCCTTCGATGGTCAGAAATGCTCGGAACCGGTGGGCCGCTGCTCACTGCACGATGCGGCTGAAGCTCGCGTAGTGGTCGGCGGTGTAGTAACAGGTGTCGGGGAGGGTCGGCCGCTGCCCGCCGCAGACAATGCGACGGGCGCCACGGTGACTCACCCCGGGCGTCTTCACGGTGTATTCCCTGTAGTAGCCCCTGGGGTGCAACGGCAGCAGGCGCTCACGGTTGACGAACACGGATCCGTCCTTGTGCGGGTACGGAAACGGGCCGCCAGCCAGGATGCGCGCATGCGTCTGACGAGCCTGCGGCGGCAACGTGGCCAACGCCACCACCGCTTCGCCGTCCTTCAGCAGCGCTTCTCTGGCGACGACGGGTGCCGTGGCGGAAACCGCCAGGACTGCACCTGCCAATGCCACACCAGCCACAACGCCCTTGGTCAACCACGAAGCAAGCACTGACTTGCGGGCGACCTGGGCGGGCTGTTTCGACGCGCCGACCGACATCCGGACCGGAACCTCAGGAGACACGGGAATACCCTGAAAACCAGTCCGGAATGGTACCGGAAACCCCCTAAAAGCTCAAGTCGCCCGCCCCATTCCGGGGCGATTCCAGGCAAAGAAGTACGTGCTCACGTAACGAAAATCAACGCTGTGCGTTGGCGTCCGCCACGGTCAGTGCCGTCATGTTGACGATACGGCGCACGGTGGCCGACGCGGTCAGGATGTGCACCGGCTGGTCTGCACCCAGCAGCACCGGGCCGATGGCGATGCCGCCACCTGCAGCCGTCTTCAGCAGGTTGTAGGCGATGTTGGCCGCGTCGATGTTCGGGAACACCAGCAGGTTGGCCTCGCCGGTGAGCGCACTGCCGGGCATCAGCGCCTGCCGGCCGGCGGCGTCGAGTGCGATGTCGCCATGCATCTCGCCGTCCACTTCCAGCCACGGGGCCTGCTCGCGCAGCAGGGCCAGCGTGCGCCGCATCTTGGCCGCGCTGGGGATCTCCAGGTTGCCGTAGTTCGACGCCGACAGCAGCGCCGCCTTGGGCTGCAGGCCGAAGCGCCGCATCTCCTCGGCGGCCATCACCGTGATCTCGCACAGTTCCTCGGCCGTCGGGTCGACGTTGACGTGGGTGTCGACCAGGAACACCTGCCGCCCGGGCAGCAGCAGGCCGTTCATGCTGGCGTAGACGCGCACGTCCTGCGGCGTGCTCGGACTGCCGCCGGCACGCTGGCCGATGACCTGGTCGATGTACTGCAGGTGGTTGGCCGTGGTGCCCCAGGTGCCGCAGAGCATGCCGTCGACCTCGCCCTTCTTCAGCAGCATGGCCCCGATCAGCGTCAGGCGCCGCCGCATCTCGATCTTCGCGAGCTGCTGGGTCACGCCCTTTCGCTCGGTCATGTGGTGGTAGGTCTGCCAGAAGTCGCGGTAGCGGTGGTCCTGGTCGACGTTGACGACGTCGTAGTCCAGGCCCTCGCGCAGGCGCAGGCCGAAGCGCTCGATGCGCTGCGCGATCACCGCGGGCCGGCCGATCAGCGTGGGGCGCGCCAGGTTCTCGTCGACGACGATCTGCACCGCGCGCAGCACGCGCTCCTCCTCGCCCTCGGCGTAGGCCACGCGCTTCTTCGTGGCGTTCTTCGCCGCGATGAAGATCGGTCGCATCAGCTGGCCCGACGCGTAGGCGAAGGACTGCAGCTTCTCGCGGTAGGCCACCATGTCGGCGATCGGGCGCAGCGCCACGCCGGATTCGGCCGCGGCCTGCGCCACCGCCGGCGCGATCTTGCCGATCAGCCGCGGGTCGAAGGGCTTGGGGATCAGGTACTCCGGCCCGAAGGCCAGGCTTTGGCCGGCGTAGGCGGCGGCCACCACGTCGCTCTGCTCGGCCTGCGCCAGCTCGGCGATGGCGCGCACCGCGGCGATCTCCATCTCGTCGGTCACCGTGGTCGCACCGCAATCCAGCGCACCACGGAAGATGTACGGGAAACACAGGACGTTGTTGACCTGGTTCGGGTAGTCGGTGCGCCCGGTGGCCATGATCACGTCGGGTCGCACGGCCTTGGCCTCCTCCGGCAGGATCTCCGGCGTCGGGTTGGCCAATGCGAAGATGATGGGGTGGTCGGCCATCGCCGCCACCATCGCCGGCTTGAGCACGCCACCGGCCGACAGGCCCAGGAACACGTCCGCGCCTTCGATGACCTCGCCCAGCGTGCGCGCCGCCGTGTCCTGCGCGAACTGCGCCTTGTCCTCGTCCATCAGCTCGGTGCGGCCGCTGTAGACCACGCCCGCGAGGTCCGTCACCCAGATGTTCTGGCGTGGCACGCCCAGCTTGACCAGCAGACCCAGGCAGGCCAGCGCCGCGGCGCCGGCGCCGCTGGTGACGAGCTTGATCTGCTCGATCTTCTTGCCCGAGACCTTCAGCGCGTTGAGCAGCGCCGCGCCGACGACGATGGCCGTGCCGTGCTGGTCGTCGTGGAAGACCGGGATCTTCATGCGCTCGCGCAGCTTGCGCTCGACGTAGAAGCAGTCCGGCGCCTTGATGTCTTCCAGGTTCACGCCGCCGAAGGTGGGCTCCAGCGCGGCGATGATGTCCACCAGCTTGTCCAGGTCCTTCTCCTGGATCTCGAGGTCGAAGACGTCGATGCCGGCGAACTTCTTGAACAGCACGCCCTTGCCTTCCATCACCGGCTTGGACGCCAGCGGGCCGATGTCGCCCAGACCCAGCACCGCGGTGCCATTGGTCACCACCGCCACGAGGTTGCCGCGGCTGGTGTAGCGGAAGGCGTTGGCCGGATCCGCCACGATCTCCTCGCAGGCCGCGGCCACGCCGGGCGAATAGGCCAGCGACAGGTCGCGCTGGTTGGACATCGGCTTGGTGGCGTGGATGGCCACCTTTCCCGGCACGGGGAACTCGTGGTATTCGAGGGCGGCGCGGCGCAGCGCCGCACGCTTGTCATCGGCTTCGGACATTCGCTCTTCCTGTCTCGTCCTGGGGCAGTCCGCGGGTCGGCCGCGGCTCCGGGGGGCCTGCAGTGTGCGCCGACCGCCATGCGCCACCCATGCGCGAAACTGCGTAGCACTCCTGACCCGAGGCGTCCTATTCTCGGCGACGCTGGCCAAGTCCGTCGTCCGCCTGTGCCGGCCAGCGCCCGAATCCGCCCCTGCCGCCGTCCGTGACCCCCGCGCCCTACGCCGCCATGACCCCGCCGCCCCGCTGGACGCGCCGGCGGCGCATGCTGCTGTGGTCGGCGCTGCTGACCGGGCTGGTGGTGGCGCAGAGCCTGCTGGTGGCGCTGACGCTGAACTACGAGGCCACGCGCACGCAGGAAGCCACGGAGGTCGTTGCGGCCGAGGTGGCCGGCGAGACGCGGCGGGAACTGCTGGCACTGCAGCAGCAGCTGCAGGCCCTGGCCGCCGAGCCGGCCGATGCCTGGTCTGCCGCCGCCACCACGCTGCTGCGGCGCCACCGCACGCTGGTGCGCCTGGAACGTCGGGACGCGGCCGACCAGGTGGCGGCGGCGGTGGACTCCCCGTTCCAGGCGCCGCCGTTCCTCAGCATCCGCCGCGAGGAGAGCGATGTCGAAACCGAACTGGCCTGCGCCGCCGCGCGGCGGTCGCTGGTGCCGGCGTTCTCGCGCAGCTACTTCGTGCCGCTGCCGGGGGGGCTGGGCCAGGAGCTGATCGACCTGTGCGTGCCGGTGGCGGCCGTGGGGCAGGTGCAGGGCTACGTGGTCGGCGCCCTGGCGCTGGGTGCCGTGCTGGAGTCCGCCACCACCACGGCGCAGGCGCGCGGCCATGAGCTGAGCTTCGTCGAAGGCGACGGCACGCGGCTGGTGCGCAGTGGCCTGCCGCGCGGTGCCGGCGTCTTCCGCGCCGAGCGCCTGGTGGACCTGCCCGGCACCACGCTGCAGCTGCGCGTGGACAGCGCCACCGGCGCGCCGCGGCTGATCCCCAACCTGTCCACGGCCCTGGTGCTGGGCCTGTCGCTGGGCCTGTTCGCGCTGGTGGCGCTGCTGGCCTACGACGTGCGTCGCCGCGCCCTGGCCGAACGCGCGCTGGCCGAAGCGTTGGCCTTCCGCAAGGCGATGGAGGACTCGCTGGTCACCGGCCTGCGCGCGCGCGATCTGCAGGGCCGCATCACCTACGTCAACCCCGCCTTCTGCACGATGGTCGGCCTCAGCGCCGACGAGCTGCTGGCGGCCGACGAGCCGCCCTACTGGCCGCCCGAGCACCGCGACGACTACCGCCGCCGCCAGGCCACGCGGCTGGGGCCGGAGGCCGCCGCGATCAACGCCGCCGCACGCGAGGGCTTCGAGACCGAGTTCATGCGCAAGAACGGCGAGCGCTTCCCGGTCATGATCTACGAGGCGCCGCTGGTCGACGGCAGCGGCGCACAGGCGGGCTGGATGAGCGCGGTGCTCGACCTGTCGGCGCAGCGCAGCGTCGAAGAGCTCTCGCGCCAGCAGCAGGAACGGCTGCAGGCCACCGCGCGCCTGGCCACGGTGGGCGAGATGGCCTCGCTGCTCAGCCACGAACTGAACCAGCCGCTCGCGGCCATCGCCAGCTACGCCAGCGGTTCATTGAACCTGCTCGACGCGCCCGACGGCGACACCCACGCCATGCTCCGGCAGGCCCTGGGCCGCATCGCCGAGCAGGCCGAGCGCGCCGGCCGCGTGATCAAGAGCGTGCACGACTTCGTGCGCCGCCGCGAGCAGATGCACGAGGCCATCGGCGTCGACCAGCTGCTCGACGCCGTGCTGCCCCTGGTGCGGCTGCAGGCCCGCAAGAGCGGCACCCGGATCGAGCTCGACGTGCCCACCCCGGCCCCGCGCGTGAGCTGCGACCGCACGATGGTCGAGCAGGTGCTGCTCAACCTCACGCGCAATGGCATCCAGGCCATGGACGGCGCGACGCCCGTGGCCGACCGCGTGCTGCGCATCGGCGTGCAGCAGACGCACCCGCGGTGGGTAACGTTCAGCGTGGCCGACGCCGGCCCGGGCATCCCGCCGGACGTGGCCGCCCGCCTGTTCACCCCCTTCTTCACCACGCGCCGCGAGGGCATGGGCCTGGGCCTGAGCCTCTGCCGCACGGTGATCGAGCAGCACGGCGGCGCGCTGGACTTCGGGCCCGCCGCACCCGAGGGCGGCGGCACGCTGTTCCGCTTCACGCTGCCGGCGCCGCGCGTGGCATCCTCGGTGCCTCGTCCCGTGGACAGCTCGACCACCGCCACACCATGACCCTCGACCCTGCGCTCGGCATCCCGGTGGTCTACCTCGTTGACGACGAGGACGTGGTGCGCGACGCCCTGGCCTGGCTGCTGCGCTCGCGCCGCCTGCTGTCCGAAGGTTTCGCCAGCGCCGAGGCCTTCGAGGCCCACGTCGCCGACCAGCCCGAGCCGTTCCCGTCGGCCCCGTCCTGCCTGGTGCTGGACGTGCGCATGCCCGGCACGAGTGGCCTGGTCCTGTTCGAGCGGCTGATCGAGCGCGGCCTGCTGGCGGCACTGCCGGTCATCTTCCTCACAGGCCACGGCGACGTGCCCACGGCGGTGTCGGCGGTCAAGCGCGGCGCCTTCGACTTCGTGGAGAAGCCCTTCTCCAACAACACCCTGGTCGACCGTGTCGAACACGCGCTGCAGACCAGTGCCGACACGCTCGCGGCGCGCCGGCAGGTCGACGCGGTGCAGCGCCTGCTGGGCGAACTCACCGAGCGCGAGCGCGACGTGATGCGGCTGGTCATCGAGGGCCGGCCCAACAAGCTGATCGCCGACGCCCTGGGCATCAGCGTGCGCACGGTGGAAGTGCACCGGGCGCGCGTGTTCGACAAGATGGGCGTGAAGTCGGCCGTGGAACTGGCCAACCTGCTGCGGCAGGCCTGATCAGGCTGGCTCTACCCTTCTAGCCGCCCGCCAGACGCCGCGCGACGAAGTCCAGCCGGTCCTGGCCCCAGAAGATCTCGCCGTCGATCACGTAGCTGGGCGCGCCGAAGACACCGGCGTCGATGGCCTGCTGCGTGAAGCCATCGAAGGCCTCCGCCGCAGCGGGTGTGGCCGCAGTCTCCATCAGCGTGGCTGGCAGGCCCGCCTCGGCCAGCAGCGCCTGCAGCGTGTCGGCAGCGGCGAGGTCGCGTTCCTGTTCCCACACCGCCCGACCGCAACGCCCGGCCAGGTCCAGCGCGGCGGCGTTGCCCTGCGTCTGCGCGGTGGCGATGATCAGCCGAGATGCCGTGCCGGCGTCCACCGGGAAGTGCTTCGGCTGCACGTTCAGAGGCACGCCCAGGTGGTCGGCGAAGCGGCGCAGTTCCACCAGCCGGTAGGCCTGGCGCTGCGGCGCCCGCTTGGGCAGCGGCAGGCCGCCGGAGACCGGGAAGATGCGGCCGTAGTCCACCGGCCGCACGCCGACCGTGGCGCCATGCTGCTGCAGCAGCTGCGCGAAGCGCGCGTGGCCCAGGTGGGTCCAGGGAGACACCGGGGTGAAGTAGTAGTCGACGTGCATGGACAGGGCGGGGTGGCGCGGATGAGGAGCGCCGCACGCTATCCTGTCCGCCCATGATCGACAAGATCGTTTCCACCCCGGCCGAGGCGCTGGCCGACGTGCGCGACGGTGCCACGGTGATGATCGGCGGCTTCGGCACCGCGGGCCTGCCCGACGAACTGGTCGAGGCGCTGATCGACCAGGGCGCACGCGACCTCACCGTGGTCAACAACAACGCCGGCAACGGCGACGGCGGGCTGGCGGCGCTGATCGGCGCCGGCCGCGTGCGCAAGATCGTCTGCAGCTTCCCGCGCCAGGTGGACTCCTGGCACTTCGACCGCGCCTACCGCGAGGGCCGCATCGAACTCGAGCTGGTGCCGCAGGGCAACCTGGCCGAGCGCATCCGCGCCGCCGGCGCCGGCATCGGCGGCTTCTTCACGCCCACCGGCTACGGCACCGCGCTGGCCGAGGGCAAGGAGACGCGTTTCCTCGACGGCCGCTGGCAGGTCTTCGAGACGCCGCTGCACGCCGACGTGGCGCTGATCAAGGCCGAGCGCGGCGACCGTTTCGGCAACCTGACCTACCGCATGACGGCGCGCAACTTCGGGCCCATCATGGCCATGGCCGCCCGGTGCACCGTGGCCACGGTGCACGAGCTGGTCGAGCCCGGCGCGCTGGACCCGGAGGGCGTGGTCACGCCGGGGATCTTCGTGCAGCGCGTGGTGCCGGTGCCGCGCCGCGCCACGGGCGCCGGCGGCTTCGCGAAGTCGGCCTGACGATGAGCACCCCCGCACACACCCCGTGGAGCCGCGCGCAGATCGCGCAGCGCGTGGCCGCCGACCTGCCCGACGGTGCCGTCGTCAACCTCGGCATCGGCGCGCCCACGGCGGTGGCCAACCACCTGCCGCCGGGCAGGGAGATCCTGCTGCACAGCGAGAACGGCGTGCTCGGCATGGGCCCGGCGCCGCCACCAGGGCAGGAGGACTACGACCTGATCAACGCCGGCAAGCAGCCGGTGACGCTGAAGCCCGGCGGCTGCTTCTTCCACCATGCCGACAGCTTCGCCATGATGCGCGGCGGCCACCTGGACGTCTGCGTGCTCGGCGCCTTCCAGGTGGCGGCCAA
Source organism: Rubrivivax albus (assembly GCF_004016515.1). Classification (GTDB taxonomy): domain Bacteria; phylum Pseudomonadota; class Gammaproteobacteria; order Burkholderiales; family Burkholderiaceae_C; genus Rubrivivax; species Rubrivivax albus. The sequence goes on along the minus strand of NZ_SACT01000002.1, from coordinate 533,211 downwards.
CGGCGACCTCGCCAACTGGCACACAGGTGCACCGGATGCGATTCCTGCCGTCGGCGGTGCGATGGACCTGGCCATCGGCGCGCGCCAGACCTGGGTGATGATGGACTGGCGGACCAAGGCCGGCGAACCCAAGCTGGTGCCGGCGCTCAGCTACCCGGTCACGGGCCTGGGCTGCGTCAGCCGCGTCTACACCGAACTGGCGGTGCTGGCGCTGCAGGGCGGGCAGGTGCAGGTGCTGGCGCTGTGCGACGGCATGACGCTGGAGGCGCTGCAGGCGCTCAGTGCCGTGCCGCTGGCGCCCGCCTGATCACGCGCGCGAGACCCGCACGATCACGATGACGGTGTCGCCGCTGCGCGGAGTCGCGCTCGTGCTCGCTGCCGCGGCGCTGTGGGGCACCACCGGTACCGCGCAGAGCCTGGCGCCACCGCAGCTTGCTTCCGTGTGGGTGGGGGCGCTGCGGCTGGCCGTGGCGGGGCTGTTCTTCGGCGCCTGGCTGGCGATCGCGCATGCGCGGCGCGGCGCGGCCGAGCCGCCCACTGCGCGGCTGCCGTGGCCGCTCGTCGTGGCCGCTGCGGCCTGCATGGCGGCCTACAACCTCGCCTTCTTCGCCGGCGTGCGCGCGCTGGGCGTGGCCGTGGGCACGGCGCTGGCCATCGGCAGCAGCCCGCTGTGGGGCGGGTTGTTGCAGGCGGTCTTCACGCGGCGGCCGCCGGTGGGCGTCTGGTGGGGGGGCACGGTGCTGGCGGTGGCCGGCGGCGTGCTGCTGGTGGGTGAAGGCGCACGCACGGCCTCGGTGTCGGTGGGCGGCGTGCTGGCCTGCCTGGCTGCGGGGCTGTCGTACGCCGCCTTCGCGCTGCTCAACCATGGCCTGGTGGCGCGCGCCGACCCGGGCCGCGTCACCGGCGCCGTGTTCACGCTGGCGGCGCTGCTGGCGCTGCCCGCCGCCGCCGCGATGGCCGGGGTGCCGGCCATCGGCACGCGCGACCTGCTGGTCGTGGCCTGGCTGGGCGTGGCCAGCACCGGCGTGGCCTACCTGCTGTTCAGCCACGGTCTGCGCCACATCAGCGGCGCCACCGGCGTGTCGCTGGCGCTGTTCGAGCCGGTCACGGCCTTCGTGCTGGCGGTCGTGGTGGTGGGGGAGCGGCCGGGCGGGATGGCCGTGGCCGGGCTGGTGGCCGTGCTGGCGGGCCTGGCGCTGGTGGTGCGGGCCGAAGTGCGGTGAAGTGCGTGACAATACACGCAACATAGTGCATATTTGCGGCAACATCCGGTCGCAGCATGCAGCCCATTACCTTTTTTGACGCTTCCTCGGCCCAGCAGCGCCGGCGGCGCCAGCCCAAGGGCCGGCAGGTCGACCCGGCGGCGCGGGCCGACATCGTGGCGTGGCTGGGCGAGACCCCGTGGCCGCGCGACCGCCTGATCGAGGCGCTGCACGTGGTCAACGACCGCTGCGGCCGCCTGCCGGCGCCGCACCTGGTGGCGCTGGCGGCGTGGATGAAGCTGTCGATGGCCGAGGTCTTCGAGGTGGCGAGCTTCTATCACCACTTCGAGGTGGTGCGCGAGGATGCCGATGGCCGCCTGCCCGCCGCGCCTGCGCTCACCGTGCGCGTGTGCGATGGCATCGCCTGCGAGATGGCTGGCGCACGGGACCTGCTGGCGCGGCTGCCGGCGGTGCTGGGCGCGGACGTGCGTGTGGTCGCCGCGCCCTGCATCGGCCGCTGCGACACGGCGCCGGCGGCCCTGGTGCACCGGCACCCGGTGCCGCACGCGGATGTCGATGCGGTGCAGGCCGCGGTGCAGTCGGGCCGTCGTGAGGAGCGGGTGACGCCGGCCGTGGGCTTCGATGCCTACCGGGCCAGCGGCGGCTACATGCTGTGGCGCGACCTCGTCGAAGGCCGACGCAGTGCCGAGTCGGTGATCGACGTGCTCGACACCGCCGGCCTGCGCGGCCTGGGCGGCGCCGGCTTTCCCAGCGGTCGCAAGTGGCGCATCGTGCGCGACATGCCGGCGCCGCGGCATCTCGCCGTGAACCTGGACGAGGGCGAACCCGGCACCTTCAAGGACCGCTGGATCCTCGAGCAGGACCCGCACCGCATGCTTGAGGGCCTGCTGATTGCCGCCCACGTGGTCGGCATCGAAGCGGCGTGGCTCTACCTGCGCGACGAGTACCCGGGCCTGCGCACGATGCTGGCCGCGGAACTCGACGCACTGCGCGCCTGGGCGCCGCACCCGCTGCCGACGCTGGACCTGCGGCGCGGCGCCGGTGCCTACGTCTGCGGCGAGGAGTCGGCGATGATCGAGTCCATCGAAGGCAAGCGCGGCCTGCCGCGGCTGCGGCCGCCCTTCGTCGCCGAGGTCGGCCTGTTCGGCCGGCCCACGCTGGCGCACAACGGCGAGACGCTGTACTGGGTGCGTGAACTGGTGGAGCAGGGGCCCGAGGTCTTTGCCGCGCAGGGGCGCCACGGCCGCCAGGGCCTGCGGCGCTTCTCCGTCAGCGGCCGCGTCAACAAGCCGGGCGTGCACCTGGCACCGGCCGGCATCACGCTGCGCGAACTGGTGGACCAGTTCGCCGGTGGCATGCCCCCCGGCCACACGCTGTACGGCTACCTGCCTGGCGGCGCCAGCGGCGGCATCCTGCCGGCGCGGCTGGCCGACCTGCCGCTGGACTTCGACACCTTGCAGCCGCACGGTGCCTTCATCGGTTCGGCGGCGGTGATCGTGCTGTCGCAGCATGACCGTGCGGTGGACGTGGCGCGCAACGCGATGCGCTTCTTCCGCGACGAGAGCTGCGGCCAGTGCACGCCCTGCCGCGCGGGCACCGCCAAGGCGCTGGCGCTGATGCAGGGCCCGCGCTGGGATGCACCGCTGCTGGCGGAACTGGGCCAGGTGATGCGCGACGCATCGATCTGCGGCCTGGGCCAGGCGGCGCCGAACGCCTTCGACAGCGTGTTGCAGCACTTTCCGGACGAACTGGCATGACGACGACCCCCAGCTCGCTTCGCTCGCGGCCCCCGAGGGGCGCGTCAGCACCTTCGGACGGCCGGGCGGTGCTGACATGAGCATTGCCTTCACGCTCGATGGCCGCGCCGTCGCCGCCGAGACCGGCGAGACCCTGCTCGACGTCGCCCTCCGCGAGGGCATTGCCATCCCGCACCTGTGCTTCAGCGACGCGCAGGGTGCGGCCGGCAACTGCCGCGCCTGCGTGGTGGAGGTCGATGGTGAACGCACGCTGGCGGCGTCGTGCTGCCGCGTGCCACGCGACGGCATGGTGGTGCACAGCGCCAGCGAGCGTGCCCGGCGCGCGCAGCGCGGGGTGCTGGAACTGCTGAAGAGCGACCTGCCGCCCACGCCGTTGAAGGTGGACGACGAGGTGGCGCGTTGGTGCGATGCGCTGGGCGTGGGCACGCCGCGCTATCCAGCCCGTGTGTCCATCGACGCGGACCGCTCGCACCCGGCCATCGCGGTGAACCTGGACGCCTGCATCCAGTGCACGCGCTGCGTGCGCGCCTGCCGCGACGTGCAGGCCAACGACGTCATCGGCCTGGCCTTCCGCGGCGAGCAGGCGCAGATCACGTTCGACCTCGGCGACGCCATGGGCGCGTCCACCTGCGTGGCCTGCGGCGAATGCGTGCAGGCCTGCCCCACCGGCGCGCTGGCGCCGGCCAACGGGGCGGCGGCCGAGGTGCCGGACAAGCGTGTGGACTCCGTTTGCCCGTTCTGCGGCGTGGGCTGTGCGCTGACCTGGCAGGTCAGGGACGACCGCATCGTGGCCGTGGAGGGCCGCGATGGCCCGGCCAACCGCGGCCGGCTGTGCGTCAAGGGCCGCTACGGCTTCGACTACCCGCGCCACCCGCAGCGGCTGACGGTGCCCCTGATCCGCCGCGACGATGCACCCAAGGACGCCGACGCGTCCACCGACCCGGCCGTGGCCCGCCAGTGGTTCCGCGAAGCCACGTGGGAAGAGGCGATGGCCCGCGCCGGCGGCACGCTGCGCCGGCTGCGCGATGCGCGCGGCCCGCGCGCGCTGGCCGGCTTCGGCTCGGCCAAGGGCAGCAACGAGGAGGCCTACCTGTTCCAGAAGCTGGTGCGCGCCGGCTTCGGCAGCAACAACGTCGACCACTGCACGCGGCTGTGCCATGCCAGCAGCGTGGCGGCGCTGCTGGAAGGCATCGGCTCCGGCGCCGTCAGCAACCCGGTGACCGACGTGGCGCAGGCCGACGTCATCGTCGTCATCGGCGCCAACCCGGTGGTCAACCACCCGGTGGCGGCCACGTGGATCAAGAACGCCGCGCGGCGAGGCGCCAAGCTGGTGATCATCGACCCGCGGCGCAGCGAACTCGCGCGCCACGCCACCCACCACCTGGCTTTCCGCCCGGGCAGCGACGTGGCCCTGCTCAACGCGATGATGCATGTCATCGTCGACGAGGGCCTGGTCAACGCCCCCTTCATCGCCGACCGCACCAGCGGCTACGAGGCACTGGCCGCCAAGGTGCGCGCCTTCTCGCCCGAGGCCATGGCGCCGGTCACCGGCATCGACGCGGAGACGGTGCGCACGGTGGCACGGCTGTACGCCATCAGCCCGGCGGCGATGATCCTGTGGGGCATGGGCGTCTCGCAGCACGTGCACGGCACCGACAACGCGCGCTGCCTGATCTCGCTGGCGCTGATGACGGGCCAGATCGGCCGCCCCGGCACCGGGCTGCACCCGCTGCGCGGGCAGAACAACGTGCAGGGCGCGTCCGATGCCGGGCTGATCCCGATGATGTTCCCCGACTACCACCGCGTGGACGACGCGGCAGCGCGGGCGCAGGTGGCGCAGGCCTGGGGCATGCCGGTCGAGCGGCTCGACGCGCAGCCCGGGCTGACGGTGGTGGAGATCCTGGCGGCCATTGACCGCGAAGAGATCCGCGGCATGTTCATCATGGGCGAGAACCCGGCGATGTCCGACCCCGACGCCCAGCACGCCCGCCACGCGCTGGCACGGCTGGAGATGCTGGTGGTGCAGGACATCTTCCTCACCGAGACCGCGGCGCTGGCCGACGTGGTGCTGCCGGCCAGCGCCTTCGCCGAGAAGGATGGCACGTTCACCAACACCGACCGCCTGGTGCAGCGCGGCCGGCGCGCGCTGTCGCTCCCAGGGCAGGCGCGGCAGGACCTGTGGTGCATCGTCGAGCTGGCGCGCTGGTTCGACCTCGACTGGTCGTCGTATGGCGCCACGCCGCTGGACTGCGAGGCTGCCGCGGCGGCGGTGTTCGACGAGATGCGCACGCTGATGCCCAGCATCGTTGGCGCCAGCTGGGCGCGGCTGGACCGTGAGGGCGGCGTCACCTACCCGGTGGCCCGCGAGGACGAACCCGGCCACCCCATCGTCTTCGTCGACCGCTTCCCCACCGCCGACGGCCGCGGCCGCTTCGTGCCGGCCGACGTGCTGCCGCCCGACGAGCAGCCCGACGACGCCTACCCGCTGGTGCTGATCACCGGCCGCCAGCTGGAACACTGGCACACCGGCAGCATGACGCGCCGCGCTGCGGTGCTCGACGCGCTGGAGCCGGAGCCGGTGGCATTGCTGCACCCGGCGGAGCTGGCACGCCACGGCCTCTTGCCCGGCGGGCTGCTGACGCTGCAGTCCCGCCGTGGCGAGGTCAGCCTCTACGCGCGCGCCGACGAGGGCATGCCCACGGGCACCGTGTTCGTGGCCTTCTGCTGGTACGAGGCGGCGGTGAACCGGCTCACCAACCCGGCGCTGGACCCGGTGGCGCGCATCCCGGAGCTCAAGTACTGCGCGGTGCGGCTGCGCGCCGGTGGCACGGCGCCGGCTGAAGGTGGCTTCCGCGCTGCCTTGCAGCCGACGGCATAGGCTGACCAGCGGCTCAGCCGCCGGAGCGCTTCGCGTCGAAGCCCTCGGCCTGCAGCCACACCGTCACACGCTCGGCGTGGTCACCCTGCAGTTCCAGCGTGCCGTCGCGCACCGTGCCGCCGGTGCCGCAGGCGCTGCGCAGGCGTTTTCCAAGCGCCGCCAGGTCGTCGGCGTTCAGTGCCAGACCCCGCACCACCGTGACGGTTTTGCCGCCGCGCCCGGCCTTCTCGCGGGACACCCGCACCCGGCCGTCACCCAGAACGGCCTGGCGTGCCTCGGTGGCGCAGCGGCAGGCCGTCAGCGCCTGGCGGCAGGCCGGGCAGGTGCGGCCGGTGTCGGTCGAATACACGAGGCCGCCGGAGTTGGAGGAGCGCATCGGGAAAACCTGGCGAGAAATGCGAAGGACATCCAAAATGCTAGCAAGCCTGGATGGCCAACGCGTCAGAATCCAGACATCGTCGAGCCTGTTCCGATCCACCCGCCTGCGATGACGACGACACCACCGGACGACCCGGCGCAGGGGCGCGAACAGGTCTTCGACCACGTGGGCGACGGCGTCTGCGTGTTCGACGCCGGCCTGACGCTGCGTTCGGCCAACCCGCGCGTGGCCGAGGTGCTCGGCCTGCCTGCCGCGCTTCTGGCGCCGGGCACGCCGGTGCAGGGCTGGCTGCGCCACATGGCCGAGGCCGGGCACTACGGCCCGGGCGAGGTCGAGCACGAGGTCGCCTGGCGGCTGGAGCGCCTGTCGCAGCCCGAGCATCAGATCGTGCAGCGCGCGCGCCCCGATGGCCGCATGATCGAGACGCGTCGCACGCCGCTGCCCGATGGTGGCTTCCTGATGGTGTGCGTGGACGTCACCGAGCGCCTGGTCTCGGAGGCGGCGCTGTTCGAGAACCGGCAGACCCTCGAGGTGCTGCTGGCCAAGACCGAGGAAGGCTTCTGGTTCATCGACAACGCGCACCGCACCACCGATGCCAACCCCGCGATGTGCCGCATGCTGGGCCTGTCGCACGACGAACTGCTCGGCCGCACGATCTGGGAGTTCGTCGACGCCGAGAACGAGGCCATCTTCCGTGCCCAGGTCGCGCGCCGCAATGAAGGCCGCGCCAACACCTACGAGATCACGCTCACGCGGGACGATGGCGGGCGGGTCACCTGCGTCAACAACGCCACCCCGATCCACGACGCGCAGGGCCGCAAGATCGGCGCCATCGGCCTGTTCTCCGACGTGACCGCCGAGCGCCAGGCCTCGGCTGCCGCGCGCGATGCGATGGCGCTGGCTGCGGAACAGTCGCGTGTGCTGGCGCTGACGCTCGACAGCCTGTCGCAGGGCGTGATGGGCTTCGATGCCGACCTGCGGCTTCGCAGCTGGAACCAGCGCGCTGTCGAGCTTCTCGAGCTGCCGGTCGAACTGCTGCAGACCCATCCCTCGCTGATCGAGATCGGCCGCTGGCAGCTGGCGCATGGCGCGTTCGGCCAGGAGATGGATCTCATCGAGGACGACGCCGACCGCGATGCCGTGCGCCGGCACATAGCCGACAGGCTTTCGGCGGGTGAAGAGCCCGTGCTGTACCGGCGCAGGCGACCGGACGGGCGCGTGCTCGAGGTCCGCTCGCACCTGGGCCGTGACGGTGGCCAGGTGCGCACCTACACCGACGTCACGGCCGAGGTGCAGGCGTCGGCCGCGCTGGTGGCGGCCCGCGACGAGGCCGAGCGGGCCAACCGCGCGAAGTCGGCGTTCCTGTCGCGCATGTCGCATGAATTGCGAACGCCCCTGAACGCCATCCTCGGTTTCGGCCAGCTGATGCAGAGCGACCCGGCACGGCCACTCGAACCGACACAGCGTCAGCGGCTGCAACAGATCCTCCGCGGGGGCGAGCACCTGCTGGCCTTGATCAACGATGTGCTGGACCTTGCGCGCGTGGAAACCGGCGCGCTGCCGATGCACGTGGCACAGGTCGATGCCGACGCCCTTGCCGACGAGTGCCTGAACATGGTGGCGCCCGTGGCGACCCAGCGACCCGTGCGACTGCTGCCGCGCGAGGGGTCGGCAGGCACGGTGCTGGCGGACCTGACGCGTCTGCGCCAGGTGCTGCTGAACCTGCTGGCCAACGCCATCAAGTACAACCGTGCCGGCGGCGACGTGCGCCTCGTGTGCCGCGTCAATGCCGAGCGCGTGCATATCGACATCGTCGACACCGGGCCCGGGCTCGACGAGGCGCGGCAGCAGCGCCTCTTCCAGCCGTTCGAGCGCCTGGATGCCGACCGTGACGCCATCGAGGGCACCGGCATCGGCCTGGCACTCAGCCGCATGCTCATGGAGGCCATGGGTGGCCGCATCGGCGTGCGCAGCGCGCCTGGCGCGGGCAGCACGTTCTGGATCGAGTTGCCAAGGGCCGACGGCGTGGCGCAGATGCCATCCGCAGCGGCGGCATCGGCATCGGGCGCCGCGGTCAGCGATCGCCGGCACGTGCTCTATGTCGAGGACAACCCGGTCAACCAACTGGTGATGCAGGGCATGCTGTCCCACCGGCCGCATGTCGAACTCGCGCTCGCCGCCACGGCCGCCGAAGGCCTGGCACAGGCGCGGCGACAGCGACCCGACCTGGTGCTGATGGACATCCAGTTGCCCGGTGCCAGCGGCTACGAGGCGCTGGCCCAGATGCACGCCGATCCTGCGCTGCGCGCGGTGCCGGTGCTGGCGGTCAGTGCGAACGCCATGCCCGCCGACGCACAACGGGCGCAGGCCGCAGGGTTTGCCGACTACCTCACCAAACCCCTGGACCTGCCCACGTTGCTGGCCACCGTCGACCGCTGGCTGGCGACAACGGCAGGCTGACCACAGCGGCTTACTTGGCCGCCTTCTTCGCCGGGGCCTTCTTCGCTGCGGCGTTCTTCACGGGTGCCTTCTTGGCGGGGGCCTTCTTGGCGACAGCCTTCTTCGCCGGGGCCTTCTTCGCGGCGGCCTTCTTCGCCGGCGCGGCCTTCTTGACTGCAGCCTTCTTGGCCGGTGCTGCCTTCTTCGCCGCCGGCTTCGGTGCGGCGGCCTTCTTGGCGCCACCGGCGCGCTTCTCCGCCTGCTGCACCGCCTTGTCCAGCGCCTTCTGCGCCTTGGCGATCATGTTGTGCAGGCGGGATTCCGCGCGCTTGAGCGCCGTCTCCACCTTGCCCTGCACCTTGTCGGTCTTGCCACGCGCGGCGGCCTTGACCTTGTCGAGTTCGCTCGACGCGGCACCACGCAGGTCGTCGATCTTGCCCTGCAAGGCCTGGCGCACGTGCTGCGCAGCGCTGCCGAGATCGTCCACGGCCTTGGCGAGTTGAGGATTGGCGGGTTTGCGAGTTGCCATACGTGTGTCCATTGCGTGTTGTAGGGAACCCGACTTTACCCCGCGATGTCGCGTGCGCCGCTGTGGCGGTGGCCCGCCCGCGCGCTGACGATAATCCGCGGCATGGGGGAATTCGAGCTCATCGATCGCTTCTTTCGCCGCAACGGCGCGGCGGCGGCGAACGCGCCATCAGGTGTGGTGCTCGGCATCGGCGACGACTGCGCGCTGCTGGCGCCGCGGCCCGGCATGCAGCTCGCCGTGTCTTGCGACATGCTGGTCGAAGGGCGCCATTTCCTGTCCACGGTGGCGCCGGAGATGCTCGCCCACAAGGCGCTGGCGGTGAACCTTTCGGATCTCGCCGCCTGCGGCGCGCAACCGTTGGCCTTCACGCTGGCGCTGTCGATGCCGCGGGCCGACGAGGCCTTTCTGGCACCCTTCGCACGCGGCCTGTTCGCGCTCGCCGATGCGCACGGCATCGCGCTGGTCGGTGGCGACACCACCGCCGGGCCGCTGAACGTGTGCGTTACGGTGATGGGCGAGGTGCCCGCCGGCCAGGCGCTGCGGCGCAGCGGTGCCCGTGCCGGCGATCGCGTCTGGGTCAGCGGCCGGCTCGGCGATGCACGGCTGGCGCTGGAGGTGTTCCGCGGCACGCTCACGGTGTCCGGCGACGTCTTTGCCGACACACGTCGCGCCATGGAGATGCCACAGCCGCGGGTGGCCCTGGGCGTTGCCCTGCGCGGCGTGGCCAGCAGCGCTGTCGACCTGAGCGACGGGCTGCTCGGCGACCTGGGCCATGTGCTGAAGGCCTCTCACGTGGGCGCCACCCTCGACGAGGCGACACTGCCCTGCAGCGATGCCGTCGCCGCCCTGGACATCCCGTGGCGGCGCACGTGCCTGCTGCATGGGGGCGACGACTACGAACTGCTGTTCACCGCGCCCGCCGCCAGTGATGCCGCGGTGATGGCCGCCGCCGCGACGGCCGGTGTGCCGGTGACGGCCATTGGCCGCATCGACGCCGAGCCGGGCCTGCGTCTGCGCGATGCGCAAGGCCAGGCCGTTGGCGCGCCGCTGCGCGGCTTCGACCACTTCGCCGCCGAGACCACGGCGACCGTGCCGTGACCCGCGCCACTGCCGGCTTCATGCTGCGCCATCCGGCTCGGTGGATCGCGCTGGGGTTCGGCAGCGGCCTGGCGCCCAAGGCGGCCGGCACCGTGGGCACGCTGTGGGCCTGGGTGGCATTCCTGGTGCTGGACCGCTGGCTCGACGACCGCGGCTGGGCGCTGTTGCTGGTGGCGGGTTTCGCCGTCGGCTGGTGGGCATGCACGCGCACCGCGCAGCACCTGGGCGTGGGCGACCCTGGCGCCATCGTCTGGGACGAGATCCTGGCCTTCTGGCTGGTGCTGTGGATCTGGACGCCGGCAGGCTTCGTCGGCCAGCTGGCGGCGTTCGCGCTGTTCCGCTTTTTCGACGCCGCCAAGCCGCCGCCGGTGGGCTGGGCCGATGCACGCTACAAGCTGCGCCCCGGCACCGCCATCGGCTGGCGCGAGGGGTTCGGCATCCTGTTCGACGATCTGGTGGCCGCGTCGTGCACGCTGCTGCTGCTGGCCATGTGGACAGTGGCATGGAACTGATGCGGTTCGAGCCCGGCGTGCGTGCGCTCGGCGAAGCGTTGCGCGCGCGCGGCTGGATGCTGGCCTCGGCCGAGAGCTGCACCGGCGGCGCCATCGCCGCGGCGTGCACGGCGGTGGCCGGTTCGAGCGATTGGTTCGAGCGCGCCTTCGTCACCTACAGCAACGCGGCCAAGACCACGATGCTGGGTGTGGATGCAGCGCTGATCGCCGCGCACGGCGCGGTCAGTGAACCGGTGGCGCGCGCGATGGCCGAGGGTGCGTTGAACCACGCGCCGGTGCAACTGGCGGTGGCGGTGACCGGCATTGCCGGCCCCGGCGGTGCGGTGCCCGGCAAGCCGGTGGGCACGGTGTGGCTGGCCGTGGCAGGCGGGGGCAGCACCATGGCCGAGCGCCTGCAGCTCGATGGCGACCGCGACGCCGTGCGCGCACAGACGGTGGCCGCCGCGCTGGCGCGCCTGCTGCAACGCGCCTGGCCCGTCAGCTGACGGGCAGCGCCAACGTCAGCAGCAGGGCCGCGAATTCGTCCGCCGGCAGGGCGCGCGCCCACAGCCAGCCTTGCTGCAGGTGCGGCCCGCAGCCCAGCAGCCAGACTCGATGCGCCTCGGTCTCGACGCCTTCGGCCACCACCTCGACGTCGAGCGCGCGGGCCATGCCGAACATCGCCTGCACCAGCGCACCATCGCCCGCGCTGTGGGGCAGATCGCGGACGAAGCTGCGGTCGATCTTCATGCGGTCGGGCTGCAGCATCTTCAGCGTCGCCAGCGACGAGTAGCCGCAGCCGAAATCGTCCACCGCCAGGCGCACGCCAGCGGCCCGCAGCGCCGCCACGGCGCGATGCGTGGCGTCGCCGTCGGCCAGCAGGGTGACCTCGGTCAGCTCCAGTTCCAGGGCATGACGGGGCAGGCCGTGGCGGCGCACCGCCGCCGCCACCCGCGCCGGGAAGCCCTCGTCGCGCAGCTGAAGTGCGGAGACGTTGATGGCCAGTTGCAGGCCCTCGGCACCTGCGGCATGCCAGGCCGCCAGCTGCGCGCAGGCCGTCTCCAGCACCCAGCTGCCCAGTGGCACCACCAGCCCGCAGCCCTCAGCCACGTCGATGAAGCGGTCGGCGCCGAGCAGGCCGCGCTCCGGGTGGGCCCAGCGGACGAGGGCCTCGGCACCGACGATGTGGCCGTCGTGCGGGTCGACCACGGGCTGGTAGTGCAGGCGCAGCTGCCCTGCATCGATCGCGTCGGCGAGTTCCCGCTCGAGGGTCCGGCGGACCCGCAGTTCGGTGTCCATGTCGACGTGATAGAAGCCGTGTCGGCCGCGGCCGAGCTGCTTGCTGCGGTACATGGCCACGTCGGCGGCATGCACCAGGGCGTCGAAGTCTTCGGCGTCGTCGGGGAAGCGGGCGATGCCGATGCTGCTGCCGATGCGCAGGGCCTCGGCCACGCCGTGCAGCGGCTGCGGCTGCCGCAGCCGGTCGATGACGCGGGTGGCCGCGTGGTCGGCGGCAGCATCGTCGCAGTCAGGCATCAGCACCAGGAATTCGTCGCCGGCCATGCGGCAGACCACGTCGGACTCGCGCAGGCACTGCCGCAGGCGCGTGGCCACGGTCTGCAGCAGCGCGTCGCCTGCCGCGTGACCGTGGGTGTCGTTGACGGCCTTGAAGTGGTCGAGGTCGACAAACATCAGCACCAGTCGACTGCCGTCGCGCCGCGCCTGGGCCGCCGCCACCGTGAACAGCTCGCGCAGCAGCGTGCGGTTCGGCAGGCCGGTGAGCGCGTCGTGCATCGCCATCTGGCGCAGCGCCTCGTTCTTGTGTTCGAGCTCGTCGATGAGCTGCCACACCTGCGTGTGCACGCTGGTCAGGTGCCGACCGAGCTGCCCCAGTTCATCGTCGTCCGTCCATTCGGGCGCTGGATCGGATCGCCGGTGGGTGAGGCTGTCCGCCTGCCGCTTCAGCGCCTCGATGGGCCGCACGAGGCGCGACGACATCAGCCCCGCGATCACGACGCCGCCGGCGAGCACCTGCAGCGCAACCAGCCATAGGGTGCTCAGCCGGCGCTCGAGCAGCAGGCGGTCGAGTTCGCGGTCGTCGAAGTGCACGCGCACGCGGGCGACGGTCTGGCCTTCGTAGCGCACGGCCGCCTCGCGCACCACCGCGGGTGGCGATGTGGGGCAATGGTCGCGCCGGAGGTCGGGTGCATCGACCGTGGGTTGCAGGTCCAGCACCTGCACCCCACAGACCGACGGTTCGCGCAGGATGCCCTCGATCGCCGCCTGCAAGCCAGGCGTGCTGAGGGTCCATGCGGGCTCGGTGAGCGCCGCTGTCGCGAGCGCGACGACAGCACTGCGTGTACGGTCGACCACCGGCTGCTGGGACTGGCGTGCGTTGTAGTCGCCGATGACGATGACCAGGGCCGCAGGCAACACCACACCGGCGACGATGGCCGCCAACACCGCGCGGCGCAGCGACAGCCAGGGGCTGTGCATCAGCGGATGCTGGCGATGGCGCGGTCGATGCGCGCCATCCACTCCGCCGGGACGGCGCGGTTGCAGTAGAGGTGCCGGGTCTGGCCCTGCGGCTCATCTGCCAGCGGGATCAGGCGCAGGCCGGGTGCCATCAGCATCGCGGCTTCCTCGGGTGCCACGGGCATCCAGTCGGCGCGGTCGGAGGCCAGCATGCGCGCCATCTGGACGGGGTCCACGCTGGTGCGCAGCGGCGGATGCGCCGCCGCGGCGATCAGCGCGTCGAGGCGCGGACCGTAGGAATAGCCGTCCTTCACCAGCAGGCGCAGCCCGGGCGTGGCCAGCAGCGTGGTGGCGTTGGCCGACGGCTCGCGCCAGGCGCTGTCGCGCATCAGGGCCGCCAGCGGGCTGTCACGGTAGAGCGATGCACTGAAGCGGCCCAGGGCCTCGCGATCGGCGTTGCGGAACCAGCCCACGCCGCAGTGCAGGCCCGTGGCCTCGCCCTGGATCAGCGCGAGTTGCCGTTGGTTGGGCGTGCGCGCCCACGCGAACACGATGCCGGCGGCCTGCAGTGCGCGGGCGGCGGGCTCGGCCACCAGGCCGCTCACCTGTCCATCGGTCCTGGTGGCGGAATAGGGCGGGCGTTCCTGGTAGTGCAGGGTCAGCGCGGGGGCGGCATGCGCCATCGACCCCGCAGCCAGCGTCAGGTACAGCAACAGGCAGCGCATGCCTGGATTCTGGTCTGCGCTAGCCTCGCCGTCCATGGACATCCTGCTCTGTGGCCGATTCGACACCGGCGAACGTGAACTCTGGCGATCGGCGCTGGCTGCGGCGTGGCCCCAGGGCCACTGGCTCGACGAAGCCGGGGCCCGGGCCGCGCCAGAACAGGTGCGTGCCGCGGTGGTGGCCAACCCGCCACCCGGCGCGCTGCAGGGGCTGCCGAACCTGGCACTGGTGCAGTCGCTGTGGGCGGGGGTGGAGCGGCTGGTGACCGACCCGACGCTGCCGGCCCAGGTGCCGCTGGCGCGCATGGTCGACCCGATGATGAGCGTGGCCATGGCAGAGACCGCTCACTGGGCCGTGTTGTCCCTGCACCGGGACTTCGTGGCCTATGCCCGTCAGCAGCGCCAGCGGCAGTGGCTGCCGCACCCGCAGCGGCGTGCCGATGAGGTGCGCGTGCTGGTGCTCGGCCGCGGCGAACTCGGTCGCACCGTGGGCCGGCGACTGGCCGATGCCGGTTACCAGGTGGCCTTCTGGGCGCGCGATGACGACCTCGACAGCGCGCTGCCGCAGGCCGATGTCGTCATCAACCTGCTGCCGTTGACGCCGGCCACGCGCGGCCTGATCGATGCCCGCTTCCTGGCACGTCTGCCGGCGGGGGCGGCGCTGGTGAACCTGGCGCGCGGGGGGCATGTCGTCGAGGCCGACCTGCTGGCCGCTCTGGAGCGTGGCCCTCTGCGGCATGCGGTGCTGGACGTCTTCGCACAGGAGCCGCTGCCGTCCGACCACGCCTTCTGGACCCACGAGCGCGTGACCGTGCTGCCGCACGTGGCCGCGGCCACCGACCCGCGCAGCGCGGCAGCTGTGGTGGCGGCCAACCTGCAGGCCCTGGCCGACGGGCGGCCGCTGGCCCATCTGGTGGACCGCACCCGCGGCTACTGAAGGCTGTTGGTTCTGCCGGCTCCGCCACGGACCGGGCCTGCATGCCGGGCTGCTTCGCCAGGCGTGAAACCGTCCGCAGGGACGGTTTCAGGTCCAGGCTCAGCCAGCGTGCAGCACCAGCCGCGTGACCGCCTGGCCCCGCGGCGTGGCGGTGCGGGTGGCCATCACGGCCTGCAGCGCCATCAGCACCAGCTGGCGCAATGCGTCCCAGGGCTCGTTGGGCCAGTCGGGGTGGCGCAGGCCCTTGACCAGGCCGTCGCAAATGCTGGCGGCCTCCACCAGGTGGGCCAGCGTGTGCGCCGGCAGGCCGGGCAGCACGCGCTCGAACAGGCGCTGGCGGGCGCCCCACACGCGCGCCTCCTGCAGCGCCATCGGCAGCGGCCGGCCGGTGTCGAGCGCGTCGCGCGCGCGCTTGAGCGCCTGCAGGTCGGCCGCCAGCGTCCAGTGCACCAGCACCGCCGCCTCGCCTTCGGCGCGCAGGCCGTCGAGCATGCGCAGCGCGCGTGCCGTCTGACCCTGCAGCACGGCCTCGGTGAAGCGCCAGACGTCGTAGCGCGCCACGTCCAGCACCGCGGCCTCGATCTGGTCGAAGCTGAGTTCGCCTTCGGGGTACAGCAGGGCCAGCTTCTGCAGCTCCTGGTGCGCCGCCAGCAGGTTGCCCTCGACGCGGTCGGCGAAGAAGGCCAGCGCCTGCTGTCCCGCCTCGCCGTCGGCCACGCGCTGGCCCTGCGCCGAGAGCCGCTGCGCGATCCACGCCGGCAGGGCGCGGCGCTCCACCGGCTCCACGCGCAGGGTGGCGCCGGAACGGTCCAGCGCGGCGAACCACGCGCTCTTGAGCTGCTGACCGTCCAGGCGCGGCAGCTGCACGATGGTCAGCACGTCGTCGCCGAGCTGTTCGCAGTAGCGCTGCAGCGCCTCGGAGCCTTCCTTGCCGGGCTTGCCGCCGGGGATGCGGATCTCGATGAGCTGGCGGTCGGCGAACAGGCTCATCGACTGCGCGGCGCCGAGCACGCCCGCCCAGTCGAAGTGCGCACCGCCCACGGCGAAGACCTTGCGCTCGGCGTAGCCGGCGGCGCGCGCGGCGGCGCGGATGGCGTCGCAGGCTTCCTGCGCCAGCAGCGGCTCGTCGCCATGCACGGTGTAGAGCGGGCGCAGGCCGCGCTGCAGGTGCGCGGCCAGCTGGTCCGGTCGGATCTGCATGCGGCCGAGCCTACACCGGCAGCGCGGCCAGGCGACGCAGCAGCTGGGCCACCACGTCGTCCTGCATCTCGCGGAAGATTTCCGCCTCCTCGGCGGTCTTGGCCAGCGTCGCGGCCTCGGTGGTGCTGAGTTCGCGCACCAGGCGCAGCGCCACCGGCGGCATCAGCGCCCGGCCGGCGGGCGTGTCGGCGCGCACGGTGGCCAGCAGGCGCAGCTGCAGCTCGCGCACCTGGCCGGCGGCGGTGGTGGCCGCGGCGCTGCGTTCGCGCCGGTCCACCAGCGCCTGCAGCACCACCTCGGCCTCGGCCGGCACCTCCTTGACCTCGACACGGCCGGCGAGGGCGCGCCGCAGGTCGGCGGCCAGCGGCGAGCCAGGCGCAAAACCGACCAGCGCGATGCTGCGGAACGGGTAGCTCGGCGGCGCGGCCAGGCGGAAGCCACAGCCCGCCAGAGCCGATGCCGCCGTGGCGGCCAGGGTCGTCAGCACATGGCGACGGCGCATGCCGTCAGACCACGATGTTGACCAGCCGCCCGGGCACGATCACGACCTTGCGCACCGGCTTGCCGTCCATGAAGCGCTGCGCATCGGAGTTGGCGAGTGCGGCAGCCTCGATGGCGGCCTTGTCGGCCGACGCCGGCACGGTGATGGACCCGCGCAGCTTGCCGCCCACCTGCAGCATCAGCTCGATCTCGCTGCGCACCAGCGCTGCCTCGTCCACCGCGGGCCAGGGGGCGTCGACCAGGTCGCCGTGACGCTCGGCGAAGCCCAGCGGCGTCCACAGCGCGTGCGCCAGGTGCGGCGCGGCCGGGTAGAGCGTGCGCAGCAGGATGCCGTAGCCCTCGGCCCGCACCGCGGCGTCGGCGGCGCTGTCGGTGAGCGTTGCGTCTTCCAGCGCGTTGAACATCTTCATCGCGCCGGAGACCACGGTGTTGTACTGCAGGCGCTCGTAGTCGGCGCTGACCTGCTTGAGCAGCTCGTGCATCGTGCGGCGCAGCGCGCGCGCGGCGTCGCTGCAGCCGTCGACGCTGCTGCCGGCGCCGGCAATCAGCGCCTGCTGGCGGTGCGCAGCCGCCCACACGCGGCGCAGGAAACGGAACGCGCCTTCGGCGCCGCTGTCGCTCCAGGCCGCGCTCTGGTCCGGCGGGCCGGCGAACATCACGAACAGGCGCGCCGTGTCGGCGCCGAAGCGGGCGATGATGTCCTTGGGCTCGACGACGTTGTTCTTGCTCTTGGACATCTTCTCGATGCCGCCCAGCACCACCGGCAGGCCGTCGGCCTTGGCCGTGGCGCGCACCGGGGCGCCGCGGTCGTCGTACTCGATGTCGACCTCCGACGGATAGAACCAGCGCCGCTTGCCGCTGGCCTCCTCGCGGTAGAAGCACTCCATGCCCAGCATGCCCTGGGTGAACAGCTTGGTGAACGGCTCGCCGAACTTGACGAGGCCGAGGTCGCGCATGGCCTTGGTCCAGAAGCGCGCGTACAGCAGGTGCAGCACCGCGTGCTCGATGCCGCCGATGTACTGGTCCATCGGCATCCAGTAGTCGTTGCGCGCGTCGACCATCGCATCATGGCTGTCCGGGCACGTGTAGCGCATGTAGTACCAGGCGCTGTCGACGAAGGTGTCCATGGTGTCGGTCTCGCGCCGCGCCGGCTTGCCGCACTGGGGGCAGGGCACGTTCAGGAAGGCCGCGCACTTGTTCAGCGGGTTGCCGCTGCCGTCGGGCACCAGGTCCTCGGGCAGCACGACCGGCAGGTCCTTCTCCGGCACCGGCACGGAACCGCAATCGTCGCAGTGGATGATGGGGATCGGCGTGCCCCAGTAGCGCTGGCGGCTGATGCCCCAGTCGCGCAGGCGCCAGGTGGTCTTCTTCTCGCCCAGGACCTTGGCCGACAGCACGCCGGCGATGGCGTCCACCGCACCCTGGTGCGACAGCCCGTCGAAGTCGCCCGACTGGCAGGTGACGCCGCGCGCCTTGTCGGCGTACCAGTCCTGCCAGCGCGTCGCGTCGAAGGTCTCGCCATCGACCTGCACCACCTGCCGGATCGGCAGGCCGTACTTCAGTGCGAAGGCGAAGTCGCGCTCGTCGTGCGCCGGCACGCCCATCACGGCGCCGTCGCCATAGCTCATCAGCACGTAGTTGCCCACCCACAGCGGCACGGCCGCGCCGGTGATCGGGTGGGTCACGGTCAGGCCGGTGTCGCGGCCTTCCTTGTCCTTCAGCGCCAGTTCGGCCTCGGTGGTGCCGCCCTTCTGGCATTCGGCGATGAAGGCGGCCAGCTCGGGGTCGGACGCGGCGGCGTGCTGTGCCAGCGGGTGCTCCGGCGCCACGGCGCAGAAGGTCACGCCCATGATGGTGTCGGCACGCGTGGTGAACACGTACATGCGGCCGTCGTCGATCAGCGCGCCGTCGGCGCCGCGCACGTCATGCGTGAAGGCGAAGCGCACGCCGGTGCTCTTGCCGATCCAGTGCTCCTGCATCAGGCGCACACGTTCCGGCCAGCCGGCCAGGTAGTCGGGATGGCTGGGGTCGGTCACGCCGGCCAGCAGTTCCTCGGCGTACTGCGTGATGGCCAGGTAGTAGCCGGGGATCTCGCGCTTCTCGACGATGGCGCCGCTGCGCCAGCCGCGGCCGTCCACGACCTGCTCGTTGGCCAGCACGGTCTGGTCCACCGGGTCCCAGTTGACGACCTGGGTCTTCTTGTAGGCGATGCCCTTCTCGAGCATCTTCAGGAAGAACCACTGGTTCCACTTGTAGTAGCCGGGGTCGCAGGTGGCGACCTCGCGGCTCCAGTCGATGGCCAGGCCCAGCGGCTTCATCTGGGCCTTCATGTCGGCGATGTTGGCGCGCGTCCAGTCCGCCGGCGGGCGCTTGTTGTCGATGGCCGCGTTCTCCGCCGGCAGGCCGAAGGCGTCCCAGCCCATCGGCATCAGCACGTTGTGGCCCTTCATGCGCAACCAGCGCGCCATCATGTCGTTGATGGTGTAGTTGCGCACGTGCCCCATGTGCAGCTTGCCGCTGGGGTAGGGCAGCATGGAGCAGGCGTAGAACTTCGGCCGCGACGGGTCCTCCGTCACGCGCGACAGGTTCTGCGCATCCCAGTGCGCCTGGGCGGCGGCCTCGACTTCGGCGGGCACGTACTTGTCTTGCATGCCCGGATTGTAGGGAGCGGGCCCGCTATTTCGGCGGTGCGGCAGCGGCCGCGGGCACCTCGGTGACGAAGCCGATGCGGTTCAGCCCGGCCTGCTGCACCAGGCCGATGAGCTCGGCCACGCGGCCGTAGGGCACGGCCTGGTCGGCGCGCAGCTGGACCTCGGTCTCCGGGTCGCGGCGGGCGGCCTCGCGCACCGCGTCGGCCACGGCCTCGGGCGTGGCCGGGTTGCCGGCCAGGAACAGCTGGCCCTGGGCGTCGAGCGCCAGCGCCACGAAGGCCGGGGTCTCGTTGGGCGTGCCGGCGGCCGTCGTCGGCAGGTCGAGCTTCAGGCTCTGGCCGATCAGCGGCGCGGTGACGATGAAGATCACCAGCAGCACCAGCATCACGTCGATCAGCGGCGTCATGTTGATGTCGCTCATCGGCCGCGAGGCGGCTGCGCGCTCCAGGCGGCCAAAGGCCATCAGGCGCGCTCCGCGGGTTCGGCGGCGGCAGGCCGGTACTGCAGCACCATCTGCCGCAGGTCGTGGGCGAAGCCCTCGAGCTCGGCCTCGCTGGCGGCGATCCACTGGCCGAACAGGTTGTAGGCCAGCACCGCCGGCACCGCCACGGCGATGCCGGCGGCGGTCATGATCAGGGCCTCGCCGATGGGGCCGGAGACCTGGTCGATGCCGATCGCGCCGGCACCGGCGATGCCGGCCAGCGCGTGGTAGACGCCCCAGACGGTGCCGAACAGGCCAACGAAGGGCGCCGTGCTGCCCACAGAGGCCAGCAGCACCTGGCCGAACTGAAGGTGCGCCAGGCCGCGGTGCAGCGCATCGCGCAGGCGGCGGGTGAGCTGGTCCTCGCGGGCGCCGTTGGCTTCGAGCGAGCCACGGGCCGGTGCGGCCACGGCGGCGTCGAACAACGGCAGCAGCACGCGTTCACGGTCCATGGCCGACAGGCGCTTGCGGCCGTCGGCCAGGTTGGACCCGGCCCAGAAGGCCGGCATGGCCTGGCGGATGTCCCGCGCGGCGCGGCGCAGCACCCAGCCCTTCCAGAGGATCACGACCCAGGCGCTGACCGACATGCCCAGCAGCAGCACGGCCACGAAGGCGCCGACGGCGTCGGTCGAGGCCCAGAAGGCTTGCCAGCCCGACATGCGCGCGTTGCCGCTCAGCGCAGGCCGAGCACGTCGGCCATGTCGTACAGGCCGGGCGCGCGGTTGGCGAGGAAGTGCGCCGCGCGCAGGCTGCCCTGCGCGTAGCCCTGGCGACTGTTGCTGCGGTGCGCGATCTCGATGCGTTCACCGGTGCCGAGGAACATCACCTGGTGGTCGCCGATGACGTCGCCGCCGCGGATGGTGGCAAAGCCGATGGTGCCGGGCTCGCGTTCGCCGGTGTGGCCTTCGCGGGCGTACACGGCACAGTCCTTCAGCGCCTTGCCCTGCGCCGCCGCGATGGCCTCGCCCATCGCCAGCGCGGTGCCGCTGGGCGCGTCCACCTTGTGCTTGTGGTGGGCCTCGACGATCTCGACGTCGTAGCCGGTGGCCAGCGCCTTGGCCGCCATCTCCAGCAGCCGGAGCGTGACGTTGACGCCCACGCTCATGTTGGCGGCGAAGACGATGGGGATCTCGCGCGCCGCGTCGGCGATCGCGGCCTTGCCGGCATCGTCGAACCCGGTGGTGCCGATGACCATGCGCACGCCGGCGGCGCGGCAGGCGGCCAGGTGGGCCAGCGTGCCTTCGGGACGCGTGAAGTCGATCAGCACGTCGGCGCCGGCCAGGCCCTGGGCGAGGTCGGCGGTGATGGCCACGCCGCAGGGGTGTCCGAGTAAGGCCGCGGCGTCCTCGCCCAGCGCCGGGCTGGCGGCGTGGTCGAGGGCGCCGCTGAGTTCGTCGCCGGCGCTGGACAGCACGGCGTCGATCAGCATGCGGCCCATGCGGCCGGACGCGCCGGCGATGCAGAACTTCATCGTGTGTTCCGGACCGGGTTCACTCGCCTTCCAGCGGCGGGTAGGGCCGCACGGGGCCGCTGGGCTCGGCTGCCGACGCGGCACGCGCCGGCGGCTTGGGCAAGGCGGCGCGCTCTTCCTCTGTGAGCTCGAGCTTGCGGTCGGGGTACTTCGCCTCGCGTGTGATCGACGAGACGAACTGCTGCTCGGTGGGCAGTTCGCCGGCGTCGATGCTGGCCAGCACGTCGCCATCGAAGCGCAGCACGACGTTGCGCCGCTGGGCCTGCTGGCCCTGGCGTTCGATGACGAAGACGTAGTCCCAGCGGTTGCCGTGGAAGACGTCGGTCAGCAGCGGCGTGCCCAGCAGGTCGCGCACCTGGCGCCGGTTCAGGCCGGGCCGCACGCGGGCCAGCAGTTCCTGCGTGATGACGTTGCCCTGCACCAGCTCCATGCGGTAGGGCGTGACCAGGCCGAACAGGGTCTGGCTGGTCTGCAACTGCGACGCGCAGCCCGCCAGGAGGGCGGCTGCGGCCGTGGACAACAGGAGTCGGATCATGGATTCCCCGCGCGCAACGGAGGTTTGCGCTGGCGGGCTGGCTATGATCGGCTGATTCTAGCGGGCCCCTGCCCGCCGGGCTGCCCGCGAGATTGGCCATGACGCACGTCGAAGAACTCAAGAGCAGCGGCCTGAAGGCCACGCTGCCCCGCATCAAGATCCTGGAGGTCTTCCAGCAGTCCGAGCGCCGCCACATGACGGCCGAGGACGTGTTCAAGGCGCTGCTGGCCGACGGTTCCGACATCGGCCTGGCCACCGTGTACCGCGTGCTGATGCAGTTCGAGCAGGCCGGGCTGCTGTCGCGCAGCAACTTCGAGTCGGGCAAGGCGGTGTTCGAGCTCAACGAGGGCCAGCACCACGACCATCTCGTGTGCCTGAACTGCGGCCGGGTCGAGGAGTTCTTCGACCCCGAGATCGAGGCCCGACAGCGTGCGGTAGCCGAGTCGCGCGGCTTCCAGTTGCAGGAGCATTCGCTGGCGCTGTACGCCAACTGCACGAAGACCGACTGCGAGCACCGGGGTGCGAAGTAGGCTGCCAGTAGGCCGCTCTCGCCGCCCACGGCCCGGCTGTGCATGCCGGGCCGCTTCGGCAGGCTGAAGACAGTCCGCAGGGACTGTCTTCAGTCCAGGTCCTCCCCCGGCCTCGCAGAGCTCGACCGCTTCGGCAGGCTGAAGACAGTCCGCAGGGACTGTCTTCAGTCCAGCCTCAGCCCAGCGGCTCGCCCTTCTCCATGGCACGCTGGTGGCGTGCCACGAACTCCTGGTAGGTGTCGATGCCGCGCAGCTGCAGCACGGTGTTGCGCACGGCGGCTTCCACCAGCACCGCGAGGTTGCGACCGGCATCCACCGCGATCACCACCTTGCGCACCGGGATGCCCAGCACCTCCTCGTACAGCGGCTCGTAGGGCAGGCGCTCGAACTCGCGCTCCATCGTCTCCTTGCGCACCAGGTGCACGATCAGCTGCACGCGCATCTTCCGCCGCACGGCGGTCTCGCCGAAGATGGCCTTGATGTCCAGCAGGCCGATGCCGCGCACCTCCAGCAGGTTCAGCAGCAGTTCGGGGCAGCGCCCCTCCAGCGCCGTCTGGCTGATGCGGTAGATGTCCACCGCATCGTCGGCCACCAGGCCATGGCCGCGGCTGATCAGCTCCAGCCCGAGCTCGCTCTTGCCCAGGCCCGATTCGCCGGTGAGCAGCACGCCCAGGCCCAGGATGTCCATGAACACGCCGTGCCGCGTGGTTCGGTCGGCGAACAGCCGCGCCAGCCAGCCGCGCACGACGTCGATCGTGTGGCCCGCCGACTCCGCGGTGACGAACAAAGGGATCTCGGCGCGGTCGCAGATGGCCACCAGGCGGTCGGGTGGCACCTCGCCGTCGGCGACGATGATCACCGGCGGCTCCAGCGTGACGATGCGCGAGATCCGCCGTTCCTGGTCCTCGGGCGACGAGGCCTTCAGGTAGGCCACCTCGCGCTCGCCGACGATCTGCACCCGGTAGGGGTGGATGTAGTTCAGGTAGCCGACGAGGTCGGCCGCGGAGCGCGCGTCTCGCACCGCGGCTTCGTCGAAGCGGCGGTCGGGCTGCGCATGGCCGGCCACCCATTCCCAGCGCAGTGCCGCGCGGTGCTGTTCGAAGAGCGCCTCGGCGCTCATCGAGGTGGGTTTCATGGCGCGGACGGCCGGTTGCCGCCGGTGGACATCAGGCCACCGACTTCAGCGGTTCCCAGTCCTGGATGAGCTTGTGAACGCCGGCCGCGTCGGGCTCGGTCTTCAGGCGCTCGCGCAGGTCACGGTCGGACAGCATCTCGGCGATTTCCGACAGGATTTCCAGGTGGCGCTGGGTCGCCGCCTCGGGCACGAGCAGGAAGATCAGCAGCAGCACCGGCTCGTCGTCGGGCGCGTCGAACGGGATGGGCTGCTGCACGCGCAGCACGGCCGCCAGCGGGTTCTTCAGCCCCTTGATGCGCCCATGCGGAATGGCCACGCCGTGCCCCAGGCCCGTCGAGCCCAGGCGTTCGCGGGCGAACAGGTTGTCGGTGACAGTGCTGCGGGCGATGGCGTGCAGGTTCTCGAACAGCAGGCCGGCATGCTCGAAGACACGCTTCTTGCTGCTCGCCTCCACGTTCACCAGCACGTTGCCTTCCGGCAGGATGGCGGCAAGACGGTTCATGGGGTCGGTGATGCGTGCGCCACCGCGGATCTCGTTACAAGTGAGAGGGAATTATAGGAATCGCGGTCTGGCGTTTGTGTGCACTGCACCACCGATGTCGGTGGAAGTCAACGGCGGCGCGGCACAGGGACAACAGTTTCCGGCAAACGAAAGCGGCCCGAAGGCCGCACGCAGAAAAGGGAGATCGGCGCTCAGGACAGTTCCGCGCCCAGCCGCTTGGGCGAGGTGTGGTGGTGGTCCTGCAGGCGGTCCTTGTGGCGGACGACCTGGCGGTCGAGCTTGTCCATCAGCTGGTCGATGGCGGCGTACAGATCCTCGTGGGACTGTTCGACGAAGATGTCCCGCCCTTTGACGTGCAGGGTCACCTCGGCCTTCTGTCGGCGTTCCTTCTCCTTCAGCTTCTCCACGGTCAGCAGCACGGTCACGTCGACCACCTGGTCGAAGTGGCGCGTCACCCGATCTAGCTTGGTGAGCACATACTCTCGCAGAGCCGGCGTCACTTCGAGATGATGTCCGCTGATCGTCAGGTTCATCAGGGCTTCCTTTCAGGTCATTGGGGTCTCGTGTCGGGCCATCTGTCAAGCTACCCGACAGACCCAGTGTGCGCCCGAAGGACCCCCGTGACAAGCTTGTGAAATCCCGCCCTTCGCGGCAGGATGCACAGATTGGCAGTAAGGTCGACAGCACGTTCTCCGGGGGTGCTTCGCCGTGCTTTTCGACCTGATCTTCGGCAGCCGTGCTGCGGCCGCGCGCGCGTGTTCGCTCTGCTGCGCGGTGCTGGCGTGGCCGGCCGCCCCGGCGTTCGCGGCGCCGCCTGCGCTGCCCCTCTTCGACGCCCACCTGCACTACAGCCACGATGCCTGGGACCAGCTCCCGCCGGCGCGTGCTGCCGCCCTGCTGCGCGAGGCCGGCCTCAAGGCGGCCCTGGTGTCGAGCAGCAGCGACGAGGGCACCCAGCAGCTGTACGCCGCGGCCCCCGACATCGTGTTGCCGGCACTGCGGCCCTACCGGCAGCGCGGTGAACTCGGCACCTGGATGCACGACCCGTCGGTCATCCCCTACCTGGAAGACCGCCTGCGCCGCTTCCGATACGTGGCCATCGGCGAGTTCCATGCCTATGGCGACCAGGCGGACACGCCGGTGATGCGCCGCGTGGTGCAGCTCGCACGCGAGCACGGGCTCTACCTGCATGCGCATGGTGATGCCGACGCCGTCGAGCGCCAGTTCCGGCAGGACCCGCAGGCCCGCATCCTCTGGGCGCATGCTGGCTTCGACACGCCCGAGCGCGTGGCGCAGATGCTGCGCCGCCACCCCAACCTGTGGTGCGACCTGGCCTTCCGCAGCGACCATGCCAGTGACGGGAAGGTCGACCCGGCGTGGCGCGCCGTGTTCCTGGCGTTTCCCGACCGTTTCCTCGTCGGCACCGACACCTTCACGCCGGAACGCTGGCACTACGTGGTACCGCATGCGCAGTTCAGCCGCGCCTGGCTGGCCGATCTGCCCGCCGACGTGGCCGAGCAGATCGCCTGGCGCAACGGCGAACGCCTGTTCGGCGCGATGCGGGCGGCGCTGCAGCGGTGAGCTGGCGTTCGCTGTTGGCCGCCAGCGTCGGCCTGCTGATGCTGCCCGGTGCCGGTGCCTGCCCACTGCAGGCCGTCGACGGCTGGCGGGTGGCGGGGGAGGGTGTGGCCTTGGCCTGGCGGGTGCACGACGATGGCCCCGCCGATGCGGCCCCACCGCTGGCGACGCCCTTCGCGCTGCAGGTGCGGCTGTGCCCGCCGCAGGCCGAACTGCTGGCCGTCGATGCCACGATGCCGGCGCACCGCCACGGCATGAACTACCGGCCGTCGCTGCAGGCGCTCGGCGGCGGCCGCTGGCGGGTCGATGGCCTGCTGTGGCACATGCCCGGCACCTGGGCGCTGCGGCTGGAGGTGCGGCTGGACGGGCGCACCCAGGTGCTGCAGCAACGCGTCGACCTCCAGTGATGGGGTTGGCGCCGACCCGCGTGTGGCGCCGTGTCGCCCCGGCGCGTGCGGTGGCCGCGCTGGCGTTGGCCAGCCTGGTCTGCGGTGCGCAGGCCGCCGAGGGCCTGCTCGACTTTTCCACCGAAGAGCGCCAGGCCATCGCCGCCCACGGGCCCTGGCCGCCGCCGGCGGCCATCGACCCCAGCAACCGCCGGCAGCGTGACGCCAACGCCGTGGCCCTCGGCCGCCGCCTCTTCTTCGACCCGGGCCTGTCGGCCAGCGGCCAGGTGTCCTGCGCCAGCTGCCATGTGCCGGCACGAGCCTTCCAGGACGGCCGCCCGGTGGCCGTCGGACAGGGCCCGGGCGTGCGCAACACACCGGGCCTGATGGACGTGGCGGGCCAGCGCTGGTTCGGCTGGGGTGGCAGTGCCGACTCGTTGTGGGCTGCCAGCCTGCGCGCCCTGCGTGACCCGGCGGAGATGGGCGGCGACGAGGCCGCGCTGCAGCGCCGGCTGGCCCGCGAACCCGCGCTCGCCGCGGTGCCCGAAGGCGATGCCCGCCTGGTGGCGGCCGCCAAGGCGCTGGCTGCGTTCCAGGCCCGGCTCGTGTCGCCGCGCACGGCCTTCGATGACTTCCGCGATGCCCTGTTCCGCGGAGACGATGCGGCCGCCGCGCGCTACCCGCTGCCGGCCCAGCGCGGCCTGCGCCTGTTCGTGGGCCGCGGTCGCTGCCACCTGTGCCATGTCGGACCACGCTTCAGCCACGGCGAGTTCGCCGACATCGGCGTGCCGTTCTTCGTGCCCGGCGGCGTGGACCCTGGGCGGCACGCGGGCCTGCAGGAGGTGCGCGGCAGCCGCTTCAATCGCCTCGGCCCGTTCGCCGACGACGGCGGCGCCAGCGGTGTCGCCACCCGCCATCTGCGCAGCGAGCACCGCCACTTCGGCGAGTTCCGCGTGCCCGGTCTGCGCAACCTGCGCCAGACCGCGCCGTACTTCCACGCCGGTAGTGCCGCGACGCTGACCGAAGTGGTCCGGCACTACTCGACGCTGGATCCAGACCGGCTGCACGCCGACGGCGAGCGCATCCTGGTGCCGTTGCAACTGCGTGACGACGAGGTGGCGGACCTGGTGGCCTTCCTGGAGACCCTGTCGTCATGAATGCCGCCACCGGCGCGCCTACACTGCGGCGCATGCGCATCGACCTGATCTCCGACGTCGCCTGCCCCTGGTGTGCCATCGGCCTGGCCGGCCTGCAGCAGGCCCTCGACCAGCTCGATGGCGAACTCGACGTCGAGCTGCACTGCCAGCCCTTCGAGCTCAACCCCGACATGGGGCCCGAGGGCCGCGACATCGTCGAGTACCTGGGCGAGAAGTACGGCAAGTCGCCGCAGGACATCGCGCAGACGCAGGCCATGATCCGCGAGCGGGGTGCCGCGGTCGGCTTCAGCTTCGGCCCGCGCACGCGCACCTGGAACACCTTCGACGCCCACCGCCTGCTGCATTGGGCCGGGTTGCAGGGGGCGGTACAGCAGCTGGCGCTCAAGCGCGCGCTGCTTCAGGCCTACCACGGTGATGGCCGCAACCCCTCCGACCCGGTCGTGCTGGCCGATGCCGCGCAAGCCGCCGGCCTGGACCGTGCGGCGGCGCAGGCGGTGCTGGCCGAGGGCCGCCATGCCGACGAGGTGCGCGCCGCCGAGCGCCACTGGCAGCAGCAGGGCATCCGCGCCGTGCCTTCGGTGGTGGTCGATGGTCGGCACCTGATCCAGGGCGGGCAGCCGCCGGCGGTCTATCTGCAGGCACTGCGCCAGATCGCTGCGGAGTCGGCGGCCGAGCCGGCCGGCGCTCAGCGGTAGGCGTCCAGCGCGTCCAGCCGCGCGTCGATGCGCGCGAGCATGGCCTGGTAGGCCGGCGCGCCCACGGCGCCGAAGCGCGCCTCGAACTCGGCGCGGCCCATGAACTCGGGCAGGTCGGCCACGGCGGGCAGCAGGTCGTGGTCCGGCGGCGCTGCCGCCAGCAGCGTCTGCACGCGGCGCGGGTCGCGCACCGCCAGTTCGCCCAGGCGTGCGCCGGCGCGGTTGACGGCGATGTCGGTGAAGCTGAAGCCGCTGCCGCCGCGCGTGTCGCCCACCTCCTTCATCGCCCCCAGCGCATCGGCCAGTGGCCCGCCGGCTTCGGCGGCCAGGGCGGCGGAGACCAGGTAGTGCTGCGCGAAGTCGCCGCGGCCGCCGAACTGTGCGCCGCGCGGCGGCACGCGCGGCCAGTCGCCGGCCTGCGGCCACCAGCGCGCCGCCGGCTGCCCGCCGGCGTAGGCGGCCAGCACCAGCAGCGCGGCGCGGTTCTCGGCGGCGGCATCGCCGGCCATGCTGCGCTGTGCGGCGAGCGTGAACAGCGGCGCCATCAACGCCGTCAGCGGCTGCGGCGCGCGCGAGCGCAGCACGGCTGCGCGCAGCGCATCGTGGTAGGGCCGCAGCGTGGCCAGCCGGTCCGCCGGCATCACCCAGGCGGCCAGCTGCTGCGGCAGGTCGGCGCGCCAGCGGTAGCTCAGCAGCACCTGCTGCGGTTGCAGGCGCAGCGCCTGCAGCATGGTGTGCCACGGTGCCGCACCGGCCGCCGGCCGGTCCCACCAGGCCAGGGCCAGCCTCACGGCGGTGCTGGCCAGTGGGCGCGGCAGATGCAGATGCCCGATGCGGGCGGTCTCCACCAGTGCGTGCAACTGCCGCCCGTCGCGCAGCACCAGGTCCACGTTCAGCCAGCGTGAAGGCGCCGCCGCGCCGGGCCAGCGCAGCGGCAGGCTGAACTGCAGATCCAGGCGGCCGGCGGCCAGCTGCGTGCGTGCCGCGCCGCCGGCCAGATGGGCGGCCTGGTCGGCCAGCAACTCCAGTTCCTCGGCGGTGGCCTGCACCCACAGTACCCGCCCATCCCGCGTGCGCCGCGGGTCGTGCTGGCGCAGCCAGTGGTGCAGGTGCGTGCCGGCACCGGCGGTGGCGGCGCTGTTGCCGCTGACCCGTGGTGCAGGCTCGGTGGCGAGCCACAGTGTGGCGGCCGCGAGCAGCAGTGCACCGACCGGCATGGCCAGCCAGGGCCAGCGCCAGGCGCGGTTCGGCGCCGACGAAGGCGAAGACGATGGCGCAGCCATGGCGCGCAGTCTGCCACCGGGGCCGCGGGCGCATGCCGCGGCGCGATAATCCCCGGGTTTCCCCGCCGCCTTGGCGGACAGCCCTGTCTCCTTCACCATGTTCAACGTGTTCACGCTGGCCAACGGCCGGTTGATCCAGCACGAGATCGACGATCCGTCGGCGCTGGCCAGCCTGCAGCCGGTGTGGGTGGACCTGGAGGCGGCCTCGCCCGAGGAGAAGGGCTGGATTCAGGCCCGTTTCGGGCTCGCGATCCCGGCGGACGTGGACGACGACGACCTCGAGGAATCGGCCCGCTTCTACGAGGGCGATGCCGGCGAACTGCACATTCGCAGCGACTTCCTGATCGAGGGCGACAGCAGCCCCGACGGCGCACTGGCGCAGAACGTGCGCGTGGCCTTCATCCTGTTCAACAACGTGCTGTTCTCGCTGCACGCCGACGACCTGCCGGTGTTCCGGCTGCTGCGCCTGCGGGCGCGCCGCATCCCGGCGCTGATCGAGGACGCGAAGGACGTGCTGCTCAAGCTCTTCGACGCCGACGCCGAGTACTCTGCCGACGTGCTCGAGGGCATCTACGACAGGCTGGAAGCGGTCAGCGCCCGCGTGCTCAAGCAGGACGTGGACGACCGCACCGCCGGCGAGGCGCTGTCGGCCATCGCCCGCGAGGAGGACCTCAACGGCCGCATCCGCCGCAACGTGATGGACACCAGGCGCGCGGTGAGCTTCATGATGCGCAGCCGGATGCTCAACGCCGAGCAGTTCGAGGAGGCGCGGCAGATCATGCGCGACATCGACTCGCTCGACTCGCACACCGCGTTCCTGTTCGACAAGATCAACTTCCTGATGGACGCCACCGTCGGCTTCATCAACATCAACCAGAACAAGATCATCAAGATCTTCTCGGTGGCCAGCGTGGCCCTGCTGCCGCCGACCCTGATCGCCAGCATCTACGGCATGAACTTCCGCTTCATGCCCGAGCTCGAATGGCGCTACGGTTACTTCTTCTCACTGGCGCTGATGGTCTGTTCGGTGGCCGCGCCCTTCCTGTACTTCCGCCGCAAGGGCTGGCTGCGCTGACGGTGTTGCATTTGTCGCAAAGCTCGCTCGCCGGGAGGACGCCGCGCCCCCGGCGCTGCGCTAGATTCCAGCCTGCCGGAGACCGAGGCTGCCGATGAAGACCGTCCTGCTGACCCTGACCGTTGCGCTGATGCTGGTTGCCGGCACGGCGAGCGCGCAGTTTGCCGCCGTGCCCGCGCCGCTGACGCAGGGCGCGCCGGCGCCGTCGCAGGCCGAGTCACCCGATGACTACAAGAAGGATTTCGCGGCCCACATCTACAAGGCCTACCCGATGCGCATCTATCGGGGAATGCTGCCGCCTCTGCTCTACAGCGTGATGATGACGGAGACCCAGCTGGACGAGCAGGGTAATGTGGTTGATGTGTCCGTTCGGCGTCCGCCTGCCGTGGCGGCGGTGGCGCCGTTCATCGTTCAGTTGATCAAGCGCGCCGCACCCTTCCCAGCACCGGCAAAGATGGGTGCCGGCACTGTCTCTGAGGTCTGGTTCGTCGACAAGTCTGGCAACTTCCAAGTCATGACACTGACCGAGGGCCAGAAGTAGAGTCCTGCTGGCGCAGGTGCTCAGGCTTTCAGGTGCCAGCCCGCCGCTTGAGCCAGCGCATCAGCGCGCCCACCACGGGCAGCTTCTCGTAGAGTTCCTCGGCCGCATCCCAGTAGTCGCGGTGCAGCGCGATGCGGCCGTCGGCACCGAAGCGCAGGTGCGTGCCACCGTGGATGGTCTGCTCGCCGCGGTCGAACCGCTTCATGCGGAAGCGGAAGTCCCAGGTCAGAAAGCACTGGTCATCCTGCACCACCACGTCCCGGACCTCGAACCGTGGTGCGTCCAGCGCCTGGAACATGTGGGCGAAGATGCCGCGCAGTGCGGCCTGTCCGCGCACGTCGTTGAACGGATCCTTGAAACGCGCGTCGTCGGCGTACAGCGCACACAGCGTATCCAGGGTGTCCGGCGCCAGGGCCTCGAACGCGTCGACCAGGCTCGCCACGCGCGGGTTGTCGTGGCGGGACAGGGCGGCCGTCACAGCCCGGTGGACCGCCGCACGGCCGCGAAGTAGGGCCGGTAGGCCAGCATCTGCAGGGCCTTCAGCCACAGCGTGAAGCGCTTCGGGAAGTGGATCTCGAAGCTGCCGCGCCGCCAGCCGCGCAGGATCTCGTCTGCCGCCTCCTCCGGCGTGATCAGGGCCGGCATGTGGAAGGCGTTCTGCGCCGTCAGCGGCGTCTCGACGAAGCCCGGGTTGACCACCGACACCCCGATGCCACGTGGGTGCAGGTCGAGGTACAGGGTCTCGGCCAGGTTGATCAGCGCCGCCTTCGTGGGCCCGTAGGCCAGCGCCTGCGGCAGGCCGCGGTAGCCGGCCACGCTGCCCACCAGGCTCAGGTGTCCGCGACCCTGCTTCAGCAGCACCGGCAGCACGGCATCGAGCAGGTGCAGCGCTCCCACGTAGTTGACCTGCTGGTGCTGCAGGGCCACGTCGAGGTCGAACTCGGTGGCGCGCATCGCCCGGTAGGTGCCGGCGCAGTACACCACCACGTCGAGGCGACCGCGGCGTTCGACGATGCCCTGGGCCGCGGCGCGCGTGGCGTCGCGGTCGGTGGCGTCCAGCGGCAGCGCCTCGCTGCCGGGATGCTGCTGCGCAAAGGCCTGCAGCGCCGCCGCGTTGCGGGCGGAGACGACCACGTGCGCACCGGCGGCGTGCAGCCGCGCCGCGGTGGCGCGGCCGATGCCGGTCGACGCGCCCACCAGCCACACCACCTGGCCGGCCCAGTCCTTCAGTGACGGGTTCATGGCTGCTTCCGGGTGAACGACAGCGTGACCTCGCCCAGCGTGATCCCGAACTTGCTCATCACCGCCTTGTTCAGCATCACGCGGTCGTCCATCAGCACCATCCAGTCGTCGAACTGCACGTGCCACACGCGGCCGTCCACCGGCAGCGCCAGCGTGTAGCGCCAGTTCAGCGTGTTGCCGGCGGCCACGCCTGTGGCCACGCCGACCACGTCGTCGGCTCGGCCCTCCCAGCGGCCGCCGCCCAGGTCGGTGAGCCGCCAGACCCGGCGTTCCGTGCTGCCATCGTTGTAGGTAAATCGCTCGTCGAGCGTGCCCTGGCCACCCTGCCAGGTGCCGGTCATGTCCACGGTGAAGCGACGCACGATGCGCCCGCTGCGGTCGGTGAACATGCCATGCGCGACCAGTTCGCCGTCGAAGTAGCGGCGCAGGTCGAGCACCGGCTTCTCGGCGGCGTAGTCGGCGGGCAGCGGCCCGGCACAGCCAGCCAGCAGGGCACTGCCGGCGGCGAGCATCAGCAGGCGTCTTTTCATCGGGAGATCTCCTCGGGAACGGTGTCGGGGTGGCGGATCCAGCGCCACCACAGCAGGGCCGCGGCCAGCGCCTTCAGGGCGCAGGGCAGGGCGCAATAGGCCAGGGTCAGGGCATTCAGCGCGCCGTCGTCGCGGCTGCCGGGCGTGTAGCCGAAGGCCGCCAGCAGCGGCAGCGCGATGCCGGCGGCCAGCGCCAGGTTGAGCTTGGTGGCGAAGTTCCACCAGCCGAAGTACGCGCCTTCGAGCCGCCCCTGGTGACCGCTGCGCTGCACCACGCCGGCCAGCAGCGCGCCAGGCAGGGCCAGGTCGGCACCCAGGGCCACGCCGGTGGCCACGCACACGGCCAGGAAGGCCGCGCCGTCGCCGGCGCCCAGGGTGGCCGCCCAGACGAAGGCGGCGATGGCCAGTGCCATGCCGGCCAGCCACGAACGCGCCAGGCCCCAGCGCGCCACGGCGCGCACCCACAGCGGCATCGACAGCGCGCCGGCGGCGAAGTAGGCCGCCAGGAAGGGCGGCTCCCAGGCTGGCAGCTGCAGCCGGTCGCGCACGAAGAACAGCACCAGCGTCGCCGGCACCGCGCTGGCGATGCCGTTGACCAGGTAGATGGCCAGCAGGCGGCGGAAGGCCGGCGTGCGCAGCGGCAGTGTCATCGGCAACGGCGGTTGCGGCACGTCGACCTGCGGGCGGGGCGCCACGGTCAGCAGTCCGACGCCGGCCGCCAGCGCGACGGCAAAGACGGCGGTCGCCACCCCCAGCCCGGCCAGCGATGGCAGCACGCTGGCCACCATCACGCCCAGCAGCGCCAGCCCTTCGCGCCAGGAGACGATGCGTGCGCGCTGGCCTTCGCCACCGCCCAGCCGCGCCCCCCAGGCCTGGTGTAGCACGCTGAGCACGCTGTAGGCCAGGTAGGTCAGCACGAGCAGCGCCGCGGCCCAGGCCAGCAGCGCCGGTCCGTCGGTGACCGGCGGGAAGAACAGGCCGCGGAAACCCAGCGCCAGGGCCACGGCGGCGACCACCATGCCGGCGAGCAGCCGGGTGCGCGGGCCCGAGAGGCCGTGGTCGACGAGGCGGCCGATCCAGGGGTCGGCCACGGCATCGAACAGCCGGGCGGCCAGCAGCAGCGCACCCAGCGTGGCCAGCGGCACGCCGAAGGCTTCGGCATAGTGGTTGGGCAGCACCACGTACAGCGGCAGCGCGACGAAGGCCAGCGGCAGGCCGAGTGCGCCGTAGCGCAGGCCGTCGCCCAACCCGCCGCGCCAGCCGGCGGCGACCGAGCCGACGCCGGCCGTCATCGGCCCCCCGACAGCAGGCGCTCGCGCAACGACGGTTCGGAGGTCTGCGGGGCGAGCCAGATGCCGAAGAAGCGGCGCGCGAAGCCGGCGTCGCGCACTTCGCCGCGGAACGCGCCGTTGTAGAAGAAGCGCGCCGCCGCCTGGGGCAGGTGGACGCCGGTGAGACGGTCGCCGTCCTTCACGTCGGGGAACAGCCGGGTCATCTCGGCCAGCCAGCGTTCGGCCACCGGCGTGGCGATGTCACCCTGCCGGCGCATCTCTTCCAGGGAGCGTTCGGCGATGGCCTGGCCGTACAGCGTGCGTGCGTAGGCCAGCTCCAGTGCCAGCGGGGCCTGCGCCCAGTCGTCGGCCCCAACCGGCGCCGGGGCCCAGAGACGGATGTCGTAAACCTGCAGGCCGAAGAAGCGCAGCCGGCCTTCCCCCTGCAGCCGCGCGTCGGGCAGGGCCTGCGCGAGTTCGGGTGGCCGCAGCGACGCCATCGCCGGCCACGCGAGCAGCGCGGCGGGCAGGGCGGTCAGCAGAGGGCGGCGGCGCAGCATGGCGGCGAAGGGGCTGCTTCAGGGTCGGCGCAGCGTGAACTGCACGACGTTGGTGTTGCCGGTGGCGAATGCCGCTTCGCAATACGCCAGGTAGAACTCCCAGATGCGCATGAAGCGGGTGTCGAAGCCCAGCTGGCGCACCTGGCCGTCGCGCGCCAGGAAGGCGGCGCGCCAGCGGCGCAGCGTCTCGGCATAGTCGGCGCCGAAGGCCAGTTCGTTGACCACCTCCAGGCCGGCCTTGGCCGCCTCGGCGCGGAAGGCCTCGGCGCTGGGCAGCAGGCCGCCGGGGAAGATGTACTGCTGGATGAAGTCCGTGGAGCGCACGTAGCGCTCGAACAGGTCGTCGCGGATCGTGATGCTCTGGATGCAGGCGTGGCCGCCGGGCTTGAGGGCGCTGCGCAGCGTGCGGAAGTAGTCGCCCCAGTACTCGCGGCCGACGGCCTCGAACATCTCGATGGAGACCACGGCGTCGAACGGCTCGGTCTCGGCCTGCATGACCTCACGGTAGTCCTGCAGGCGCAGGTCGGTGCGGTCGGCCAGGCCGGTGCGCTGCATGCGCTCGCGGGCGAAGGCCAGCTGTTCGTCCGACAGCGTCAGGCCGACCACGCGGGCGTGGAAGTCGCCGGCCGCGCATTCGGCCAACGCGCCCCAGCCGCAGCCGATCTCCAGCACCCGCTGCCCCGGCTGCAACTGCACCTCGCGCAGCGCGCGCATCACCTTGGCGCGCTGCGCGTCGGCCATCGGGCGCGTGGTGTCGCCCTCGAACAGCGCGCTGGAGTAGTTCATCGTCTCGTCCAGCCACAGGCGGTAGAACGGGTTGCCGATGTCGTAGTGCGCGTGGATGTTGCGGCGGCTGCCGCGGCGCGAGTTGCGGTTGAGCAGGTGGCGCGCGCGCGCCAGCAGGCCGCCCCACCAGCTGCCGTAGACCACCTGCTCCAGCGCGTCGCGGTTGGCGAGGAACAGCTTCAGCAGCGCCACGATGTCGGGGCTCGTCCAGCGGCCTTCGATGAAGGCTTCGGCGAATCCGATGTCGCCGCGCTTGAGCGCCATGCTGCAGGCGGTCCAGTCGAACAGGCGGATCGCCGCCCGCGGCTCGGCGCCACGGCCGAAGCGGGCCTGCGTGCCATCGGGCATCTGCAGGTCCAGCGTGCCCACGGGCAGGCGCTGCAGCAGGGCCAGGATGCGGCGTGCCGAAGCCGGCGTGCCGGCGGGCAGCGTGTGGGGCGCGGTGGTGGTGTTGGCGTGCATCGGTGAGGTCAACGTGAGACGAAGGCCTGCGGCGGTTCGGGCTTGGTGAAGAAGGGCACGCGCTTGCGCCAGAGCTTCAGGGCCTGCCAGTGGATGCGGGCGATCACGCCCAGCGTCATCAGCGGCATGCCCAGCAGCGCGCGGCGCGTGGCGGCAGCGGTGAGCGGTTCCAGGCGGCCGCTGACGCTGGTCTGCAGCAGGGCGCCAGTGTCGTCGTCGTGATCCACCCGGGCGACGATGCGGTCGGCGGTGCGCATGAAGCGGAAGCGGTAACGCCCTTCGACGCGGCAGAAGGGCGAGACGTGGAAGACCTTGCGTGCCTGCTGCTCGCGGCCGAAACCCAGCTGCGGGCCGGCCAGCAGGTAGACGTGGCGTTCGCCGAAGGTGTTGTTCACCTCGGCCAGCACCGCCGCCAGCGTGCCGTCGGCGCGGTGGCAGTACCAGAAGCTCACCGGCTTGAAGGCATAACCCAGCACGCGGGGGTAGGTCTGCAGCCAGATTTCGCCGTCGGCGTCGTCGATCCCCTCGGCGGACAGCAGGCCTTCGGCCCAGGCCAGCGCGTCGGCGCTGCCGTCGCCGTGGTCGGCGTCGTGGAAGCTGACCAGCCCGGCGCGGTTGCGCGGCAGCGACGCGGCGGGCTGCCGGCGCAGCGCGCGCATCGGCAGCAGCACGAACCAGTTGCGGTACGCGAAGGCGTGCCGCGCCGGACGCAGCCGCGTGTGGCGCACCTCGCCGGTGGCCAGCAGGGGCTGTGCGGGCGGCGGAAGGCTCACGCCGCCCTCGCGGTGTCGGCCGGCATCTCGGCCCAGCGCGCGCGCAGCGCGGTGGCCACCTCGAGGCCCGACGACAGGCCGTCCTCGTGGAAGCCGTAGCGCGCCCAGGCGCCGCAGAACCACACGTGCGACCGGCCCTGGATCTGCGGCAGCTGGCGCTGCGCCTCGATGGCGGCGAGGTCGAACACCGGGTGGTCGTAGTGCCATTCGCCGAGCACGGTGGCCGGGTCGATCGGCCGTGCCGGATTCATCGACACGATCACCGGCGTGGACCACGGCAGGGGCTGCAGCCGGTTGATCCAGTAGTGCAGGCAGACCGCGGCCTGCTCCTGCTGCAGGTCGCCGGCACGCTCGTAGTTCCAGGCCGCCCAGGCGCGGCGGCGGCTGGGCATCACCGACGCGTCGGTGTGCAGCAGCGCGCGGTTGCCGTGGTAGCGGATGCGGCCGAGCACCGCCCGTTCGCCGGGCGTGGCGTCGTCCAGCAGGGCCAGGGCCTGGTCGCTGTGGCAGGCCAGCACGACGTCGTCGAAGTGCTCGCTGCCGGTGTCGGTGCGCACCATCACCCCGGCGTGGCCCTGGCCGGGCGGCAGGCGCTTGATGCCGCGCACCGGTGTGCGAAGGCGAGCGTCGGGGATGCGCTGGAGCATCCGCTGCACGTAGTGCTTGGAGCCGCCGCGCACCGTGTGCCACTGCGGCCGGTCGCTGACCTGGATGAGCCCGTGGTTGTGGCAGAACCGGATCATCGTCGCCACCGGGAAGCGCAGCATCTGGTCGGTGGGGCAGGACCAGATGCAGCCGATCATCGGCAGGAAGTACCAGGCCCGGAAGGTGGCGCCGAAGCCGTGCCGGTCCAGGAAGTCACCGATCGGCTCCTGCAGTTCCTGCTCGCGGCTGGCCTGCGCGATGGCGGTGGTCAGCCGGTTGAAGCGCATGATCTCCGCCAGCATGCGCAGGAAGGCCGGGCGCAGCAGATTGCGGCGCTGGGCGAAGACGCTGTTCAGATCGGAACCGCTCCATTCCAGGCCCGACGCGCGGGCCTGGACGGAGAACGACATGTCCGACGCCGCCGTCTCCACGCCCAGCGTCTCGAACAGGCGCACCAGGTTCGGATACGTGCGGTGGTTGAAAACCAGGAAGCCGGTGTCCACACCATGGGTGACCGGGCCCTGCGGCGTCGGCAGCGTGATGTCCACCGTGTGCGCGTGGCCGCCGAACCAGTCGGCGGCCTCGAACAGCGTGACCTGCGCCTCGCCGGCCAGGCGGTGCGCGACCGCCAGACCGGAGACGCCGGAACCGATGACGGCGACGCGGCGCATCATGCGCCCCCCGCCGGAAGAAGATCTGCCGCGCAGCGCCCCGGGGTCAACGAGGGAGGGAGGGAGGAGGAGGAGAGGAACCCCGGGATTGCAGCCGTGGCGTCACGGCGGCTGCGCGGCAGGAAAACCGTTTTGGCGTCACACCGCAGACCATGCTGCAGGCCGTCACACCATGGCCGATGTGACCCGACCGGTGCGCTGAAGTTCCCTGCGAGGCTTGTCATGGTGCGGATTGGGCGTGAACTCGACAGTCGTAATGTGACTGAGTAGTGTTGTTCGGACAAGATCGAGGACCCTTGACCCTGCTGGCCACTCGGGTTCTGCCGGCGCATCGGCTGGACTGGCGGTGCAACGGGCGGGAGCTTGCCAGTCTTCCTACGCGGCTGGCTTCGGATCGGATGCGACTTTAGACCGCAAGGTATCAGAAATGAACTGATCGGTATAGACTGCCTGCTGCGACACAGTTGGCCAGTCTGTCCTGGACAAACGCCGCAAGGAGCCTTGATGACCGATCCGACCTCCCGCAGTGTCCTCACCTTGTCCATCGCCGCGGTCGAGCGCGACACCGGGCTGAGCAAGGACACGCTGCGTGTGTGGGAGCGCCGCTACGGCTTTCCCAACCCCGAACGCGACGGCAGTGGCGAACGTGCCTACCCGCTGGAACAGGTCGAGCGGCTGCGCCTGGTCAAGCGGCTGCTGGACGTGGGGCACCGCCCGGGGCGCGTGGTGGCCCTGGAGGTCGACGACTTGCAGCGCCTGGTCGACGCCAGCGGCGCCGAGGTGCTGCCGGCCACTCCGCTGGCGCCGGGCAGCGCCGAGTCGGTGGACGAGTGCCTGGCGCTCATCCGCCAGCACGACCTGATCGGCCTGCGCCGCCAACTCGGGCGGGACATGGCCCGCCTGGGCCTGCCGGCCTTCGTGCTCGAGCGCGCGGTGCCGCTGACCCGCGCCATCGGTGACGCCTGGCTGCGAGGGCAGATGCAGGTGTTCGAGGAGCACGCCTGTACCGAGGTGCTGCAGTCGGTGCTGCGCGGTGCGCTGGCTGCACTGCCACCGGCCGAGCCGCTGGCCACGCCGCGGGTGCTTCTGGCCACGTTGCCGGGCGAGCCGCATGCGCTGGCCCTGCTGCTCGCCGAAGCGCTGCTGGCCACCGAAGGGGCGGTCTGCGTGCCGCTGGGGCCGCAGACGCCGGTCTGGGACCTGGTGCTGGCGGCCGACGCCTACCGCGTCGACATCGTCCTGCTGGCCTGCAGTGGCACCACCGGGACCACGCCGATGGTCGATGCCTTGGCCGAGCTGCGCGACAAGCTGCCCGTCGGCGTGGCGCTGTGGGTGGGCGGCAACGCGCCGGCGCTGCACCGCCGGCCGGTGGACGGCGTGCTGCCGTTCCAGGCGCTGCAGGACCTGCTGCCGGCGCTGGCCGACTGGCGCGCGCGACAGCCCTGACGGCCGTGCGCGGCCGTCAGCCCGCTCAGCCCTTGGCCTGCGCCTTGGCCGCCATTGCCGCTTCGGCGGCCTTGCGGTCGGCCACCACGCGCTGCGCGCTCGGGCGGTCGCCCACCAGCTTCACGTAGCCCTTCCAGTCCACGCCGGCGGCGGCGAGCATGTCC
Source organism: Rubrivivax albus (assembly GCF_004016515.1). Classification (GTDB taxonomy): domain Bacteria; phylum Pseudomonadota; class Gammaproteobacteria; order Burkholderiales; family Burkholderiaceae_C; genus Rubrivivax; species Rubrivivax albus. Next base: position 494,012 of record NZ_SACT01000002.1, on the reverse strand, counting down.
TCGCCGAGCACCAGTTTGGTGGCCAGTGCCACCAGCGGCAGGCTGACGAAGGCGGAGGCATCGGCCAGCGTGAAGCGCTCGCCGGCCACGTAGGGCGCGAACTTTGCCAGGCGCTGGAAGCCGCCGATGTGGCGTGCCAGCAGCTTGCGCACGCGGGCCTGTGTGGCCTCGTCCACCGTGCCGCCGAAGAAGGCCTGCGGGTAGAGGTCGCGGGCGACGAGTTCCAGGTGCAGGTCGACGAAGGTGGCCAGCTCGCGCACCTTGGCGGCCTCGAACGGGTCGCTGGGCACCAGGGCCGGTTCCGGGTAGGCGGCCTCCAGCCAGTCGACGATGACCTGGCTCTCGCACAGCGCGCCCTGCGGCGTGCGCAGGAACGGGATCTTGCCCAGCGGCGAGCAGGCCAGCACCGCCTCGTCGGTGCTGCGCACCATCACCAGCTGTTCCTCGAAGGGCAGGCCCTTCTCCAGCAGCACCAGCTTGACCTTGTTGTAGTAGTTCGAGATCGGGAAACCGCACAGCGTCAGCATCGAATCGTCTCCAGGCTTCGAAGGTCTTCAGCGGCGCCCGACCTTGTTGACGAGCGCGATCCCCAACGATACCGCGGCCAGCGCCACCACCAACCGCAGCGTCACCGGCTCGCCGAGCAGCGCCACACCAGCCAGCAGGCCGAACACCGGCGTGAGCAGCGTGAAGGCCGACAGCCGCGTGGCCGGGTAGTGGCGCAGCAGCCAGAACCAGGTCAGGTAGCTGGCGAAGCTGACGACCACGGTCTGGAAGGCCAGCGGCCACAGCGACGCACCGGTCAGCTGCAGCGGCCAGGGTTCGCCGACGGCAAACGAGGCCGCGGTCAGCGCGAGCCCCGACACGGCCAGCTGATAGAGCAGCGTCTTCTCCGGCAGCGCCGTGGCCAGGCCACTGCCGCGCAGCACCAGCGTCGTCAGGCCCCACAGCAGCGCCGCGACCATGCCCAGCGCATCGCCCCACCACTGCTGCGGGCCGGCGGTGGGCGCGGTGAAGCCGCCGGCAAAGGCCCAGACGACCCCGCCGAAGGCCGCCACCAGGCCGGCGGCCTGCCAGCGGTCCAGACGTTCGTTCGCGGCGATGAACGGCATGCCCAGCGCGACGACGAAGGGCGACAGGTAGATGAACACCGCCATGCGCGAGGCCGATGTGTACTGCAGGCCCAGGAAGATGCAGGCGAACTCCGCCGCGAAGAGGCCGCCGGCCAGCAGCCCGGCGCGCAGCGTGCCGTCGCGCCGCCACATCGGCAGCCCGCGCGCCTGGGCGAAGGCCACCAGCAGCAGCGCCGCGCCCAGCGAGCGCACGCCGGCCTGCAGCAGCGGCGGGATCTCCGCCAGGGCCACCTTGGCCGCCACCTGGTTGACGCCCCACAGCGCGGTGCACAGCACCACCAGGGCGATGGCACGGGGGTCCAGGGTGAGTTTGCGGTCGGTCATCGGGGCGCGATTGTCGGGGGCACGCGCCGGCCCAGCCCCAGCACCAGTGCGCACAGCGTGCCGGCCATGGCGCCCGCGGCGTGCGCCAGCGGCGCCACCGCAATGTCCCAGCCGGCGGGGTGAGCCAGCGGGCCGGCCCAGGGGCGCTCCAGCAGCAGCTTGGCCAGCAGGCCGAAGGCGATGGCCGCGCCGATGGCGCGTTCGCGCCCTTGCCGCGCGATCAGCGCGACCGCCACCACCGCCACGCCCGCGTGCAGCACCCCCGAGAGTCCGCCGTAGTGCGCCAGAGCAGGCTGCGCCAGCAACGCCGCGTGGGTCAGCGGCCAGGCCAGCCCCCAGGCCAGCGCGGCCCGCCACGGCAGGGCCGCTGCGGCACCCAGGGCGGCCAGCACCGCGCAGCCGGCCAGGTTGGCGGCCAGGTGCAGCGGGCTCCAGTGCACGAAGGCCGCGGTCCAGAGCCGCCAGGGCTCGGCGGTGACCTGCGCCGGCTGCCAGTCCAGGGCCATCGCCGGCGCCAGCCAGGCGATGCAAGCGCCGGCCGCGGCCAGCGCGCACAGGCTCAACCAGGCGCGGCGGCCGGCTGCCTGGTCAGCCAAAGACCGCCTGCCACAGCGCGCGCACGGCGTCGTGCTGGACCTGGAAGCGCGCGGGCTCGAACTGCGTGGGCTTCTCGTCGAGGCGCGCCACGTGCTGGGCGCGGCGCAGTTCGCGGTACGCGTCGGCCGCAGCCTGGCCCACGCCGGCGGGCAACAGGCCCGCGGCCTCGGCGCGCTGCAGCAGGGCGATGTTGCCGGCGTTGTCCTGCAGGGGCGGGTGCGCCGCGGCGTGGGCCAGCACCAGGACCTGCACCGCGAACTCCACGTCCATCATGCCGCCCGGGCTGTGCTTGACGTCGAAGCGCTCGGCCGGCACCGGGCGCGCCTCGCGCACCTTCTCGCGCATGGCTTGCACCTCCTGGCGCAGCGCCTCGGGGTCGCGTGGCGCCGTCAGCACGGCGCGACGCACCTCCTCGAAGGCGGCGCCGATGCCGGCATCGCCGGCGGCGAAGCGGGCGCGCGTGATGGCCTGGTGCTCCCAGGTCCAGGCGGTGTTGCTGCCGCGGCCTGCCTGATAGCGCTGGAACGCGGCGATCGACGTCACCAGCAGGCCCGAGTTGCCGTTGGGCCGCAGCGCGGTGTCGATGTCGAACAGCTCGCCGGCGGCGGTGCGCAGCGTCAGCCAGGTGATGAGCTTGCGCACGAAGGCAGCATAGACCTCCTGCGCCTGGTCGGCGTCGGCCTCGTCGCTGTCGTCGTAGAGGAAGACGACATCCAGGTCGCTGCCGTAGCCCAGTTCCTTGCCCCCGAGCTTGCCATAGGCGATGACGGCGAAGCGCGGCGTCTCGCGGTGCCGCTTGTTCAGCCGCGCCCAGGCCCAGCGGATCGCGACCTCGAGCACCGTGTCGGCCAGCGCGGACAGGTCGTCGGCCACCTGCTCCACCGTGAGGTCGCCCTCCAGGTCGCGCACCAGGGTGCGGAAGACCTCGGCGTGGTGGGCGCGGCGCAGCGTGTCCAGCAGCGCCTCCTCGTCGGCCTCGCCGGCGCGGGACAGCGCGGCATGGCGGTCCTCCAGTTCGGCGGCGAAGGCGACGCGGTCGAAGCGCTGGTGCAGCAGGCGGCCGTCGGCCAGCTCGTCGACCACGCCCGGGTGGCGCATCAGGTACTGCATGGGCCAGCGCGCCAGGCCCAGCAGCTTGAGCAGGCGCTCCTGCACCTCGGGCCGCTCGGCCAGCAGGGCGAGGTAGCTCTCGCGGCGCAGCAGCGGCTCGACCCAGTCGACGAAGCGCAGCGCCGCATCGGGCGTGCAGGCACCGTCGGCCATGCAGCGGCCGGCGCGTTGCATCAGCCGGCCCAGGCGCAGCCGGCTCTCGTCGCGCAGCGCCGCCACGCGCGGCTGCTTCACCCAGCTGCGCAGGCGCGTGGCCAGCGCCTCGGGCAGGCGGTCGAGCAGGGTGTCGCTGTCCACGGGCGCCGGCCCGGGGCCGCAGCGCTTGCAGCCCTTGTCGGCGCCAGGCCCCGGTGACTGCCCGTCGTGCAGCAGGGCATCGAACTCCGAGGCGACCAGTTCCCGCACCTGCCCGAGCCGGTCCAGCAGTTCGCAGGCGTCGGCGTTGCAGGACAGGTCCAGGCTGGCGGCGATCCAGCCCAGGTCGGCATCGGCCTGCGGCAGCAGGTGCGTCTGCTGGTCGTCCAGGTACTGGATGCGGTGCTCCACCTGGCGCAGGAAGACGTAGGCGTCGGCCAGCGCCGCGGCGGTCTCGGCCGTCATGAGCCCCTGCGCCACCACGCGCCGCAGGCCGCGCAGCGTGGAGCGCGTGCGGATCTCTGGGAACTGCCCGCCGCGCACCACCAGCATCAGCTGCACGATGAACTCGATCTCGCGGATGCCGCCGCGCGAGAGCTTGACGTCGTTGGCGCGCTCGGGCCGGCCCGCGGCCCGCTTCTGGGCCTCGTCGCGGATCTTGCGGTGCAGCTGGCGCAGGCCTTCGAAGATGCCGTAGTCCAGGTAGCGCCGGTAGACGAAGGGCGTGACGAGGTCGCGCAACTGCAGCGCGCGGCCGCTGGTCACGGCGGCGCGGGGCGCGACCACGCGGCTCTTGAGCCAGGCAAAGCGCTCCCACTCGCGGCCCTGGACCAGGAAGTACTCCTCCAGCATCGCCAGGCTCACCACCGGCGGGCCGGAGTTGCCGTTGGGCCGCAGCGCCAGGTCGACGCGGAAGACGAAGCCGTCGTCGGTGGTGTCCCCGATCAGCGCGTACAGCCGCTTGGCCACGAAGGCGAAGTACTCGTGGGCCGAGGTGCCGGGCCGGCCGTCGAGGCCGTCGGTCTGGCCGTCCTCCTCGTAGACGTAGATGAGGTCGATGTCCGACGACACGTTGAGCTCGCGCGCACCGAGCTTGCCCATGCCGACGACCCAGAAGTCGATGCGCTCGCCGGCCTCGTTGCGCGGCACGCCGAAGCGGGCGTCGGCATCCGCCAGGGCCTGCGCCAGGGCGCGGTCCAGCGTCGCCTCGGCCAGCGCCGACATCGCGTGCGTCACCACCTCCAGCGGCGCGCGCTGCTCCACGTCCAGCACCGCCAGGCGCTCGATGACCAGGTGGCGGGCCACGCGCAATGCTGCCGGCAGGTCGCGCCCGCCGTCGAGCAGCTGCTGCACCAGCACGTCGACGCCGGCGGCGTCCGGCGCGCCCGACGGCAGCAGCGTGGTGGCATCGCCCCAGCGGCGGCGCACGCGCTGCACGAATCGGCTGTGGTCGGCGCGCGCGGTGCGCGGCGGCAGGGCGGCGGCCATCAGCAACGGCGGGGCAAAGCCCCTGTGCTAGATTGGTTCGCGTGCCCGGTGGCGATCCATCGGCGGCCCGCCGGCGTGTTGCCGCCGGCCCTTCTGCGCCTGCCCCCTCGTCCGCATGTCGTCACTGCCGTTCCTCCGCACCGCGGCCCGCGTGGCCGCCGGTGTCCTGCTTGCAGCGTGGAGTGTCGCGCTCATCGGGTGGTTGACGCTGCACTGGGGCATTCTGCCGCGCCTGGACGGCTGGCGCCCGCAGATCGAGCAGCGCGTGGGCCAGGCCCTGGGCGTGCCGGTGTCCATCGGCGCCATCCGCGTGCGCAGCGGGGGCTGGGTGCCGGCCTTCGAGGTCGACGATGTGCGCCTGCTCGACCGCGAAGGCCGCGTCGCACTGCGCCTGGGCAAGGTCTCGGCGGCGTTGTCGCCGCAGTCGATCTGGGCGCTGGAGCCGCGCTTCGCGCAGCTGCACCTGCAGGGTGTGGGCCTGGACGTGCGCCGCGCGGCCGATGGCCGGGTGCGCGTGGCCGGGCTGGACCTGGGCGATCCCGCGGCGGCGGGCAGCAGCGACCCGGTGCTGCTGGACTGGTTCCTGCAGCAGCAGGAGTTCGTGATCCGTGCCGGTGCGCTGCGCTGGACGGACGAGTTGCGCGCCGCGCCACCGCTGGTGCTGTCCGACGTGGACATCGTGCTGCGCAACGGGCGCCGGCAGCATTCGTTGCGCATCGACGCCACGCCCCCGGCCGACTGGGGCCAGCGCTTTGCGCTGCGGGGCAGCTTCACGCGGCCGCTGGCGTCGCGGCCCTCGGACTTCGCGCGCTGGCAGGGCACGCTCTTTGCCGAGCTGCCGGAGGCCGACGTGTCGCAGCTGCGCCGGCACGTCGACCTGCCGTTCGCGCTCGAGCAGGGGCGGGGCGCGCTGCGCGGCTGGTTCGACTGGGCCGACGGCCGGCCCGCCGCCGCCACCGCCGACCTGGCGCTCAGCGCCGTCGTGCTGCGCCTCGGTGCGGACCTGCCGCCGTTGGCGCTGGCCGAACTGCGCGGCCGGGTGCAGGCGCAGCAGGACGCCGGCGGGCTGGCGCTGGCCATCGAACAGCTGGGCTTCACCACCGACGACGGCCAGGCCTGGGCCTCGAGCACCTTGCGACTGGCCCTCAAGCGCGACCCGGCGGCCACCGCCGACGCACCCTGGGCCAGCGGCGAACTGCAGCTTGACCGCCTGTCGCTGGCACCGCTGGCGCGCCTGGCGGCGCGGCTGCCGCTGCCGCCGGCCGCCCACCGGGCCCTCGTCGACCTGGCCCCGCAGGGTGAGGTCAGTGCGCTGGCGCTAGACTGGAGCGGCCCGCCGCAGGCCCCGTGGCGCTACCGCGCCGCGGCCCGCATCGCCGGCCTGGCGCTGCAGGCCGGCCCGGCCGGTCCCCCGGCCTATGGCCTGCCGCAGACCGCCGGGCGGCCCGGCCTGCGCGGCGCCACGGTGCAGCTGGAAGCCACCGAAAGGGGTGGCCAGGCGCAGCTGGCGCTGGAGGCCGGGGCCGTGACCCTGCCCGGCGTCTTCGAACAGCCCGAGCTGGCGCTGGACAGTGCGCGCGCCGAGCTCGTCTGGACGGTGGTCGCCGGCGCCGACGGCGCACCGCCGGCGGTGGTGCTGGAGGTGCGCGACGCGCAGCTGGCCAATGCCGACCTGGCGCTGGCGGTCGATGGCCGCTGGCGCACCGGGCCCGGCACCGGCTTCGGCACCGGGCAGCGCCTGCCCGGCGCACTGACGCTGCAGGGACGGCTGCTGCGCGGCGACGCCGCGCGGGTGGCGCGCTACCTGCCGCTGGGCGTGCCCGAACATTCGCGCCGCTACGTCGAGCGCGCCTTCACCGCCGGCCGCGTCACCGGTGGCGAGCTCGTGGTCGACGGCGACCTGTGGCAGTTCCCGTTCATCGACGGCAGCCCAGGCCGCTTCCGCATCCGCGCCCAGGTCGAGGGCGTGCGCTATGCCTTCGTGCCCAGCGAGCCGGGCTGGACCTCGCCCTGGCCGGCGCTGGACGGGGTGACCGGCACCCTGGAGTTCGACCGCGCCGCGATGCGCATCGTGGACGCCCAGGCCACGCTGGCGGGCGTGGCGCTGTCGGGGGTGGCCGGCGGCATCGAGGACCTGGTCCACACCCAGCTGCTGCGCCTGGACGGGCAGGCCCGTGGTGCGCTGCAGGACATGCTGCGCTTCGTCAACGCCACGCCCGTGGGCAGCTGGACCGGCGGTGCCCTGGCCCAGGCCCAGGCCACGGGTGCGGCCGACCTGACCCTGTCGCTGGCCATCCCGCTGCCCGACCCGGCGGCCGCCAAGGTGCGCGGCGGCCTGCAGCTGGCGGGCAACGACCTGCGCCTGCTGCCCGAGGCGCCGTTGCTCGGCCAGGCGCGTGGGCGGGTTGACTTCACCGAACGCGGCTTCACCGTGCAGCCGTCGCGGGCGCAGGTGCTGGGCGGGGAACTGGCGTTCGACGGCGGCACCCAGGCCGACGGCAGTCTGCGCTTCCGCGGCCAGGGCCAGGCCACGGCCGAGGCCCTGCTGCGGCCCGGCGCCCTGTTGCCACTGGCGCCCCTGCTGCCCTGGGCTGGCGTGGACAGTACTGCGGCGGCCAGGCCACGCCTGCGCGGCCAGGCCGCCTACACCGTGCAGATGGACCTGCGCCAGGGCCGGCCGGAATGGCTGGTCACCAGCCCGCTGACCGGTCTGGCGCTGGACCTGCCGGCACCGCTGGCCAAGCCGGCCACCGCGACCTGGCCGCTGCGGGTGCAGACCCGGCTGGCGTCGCCGGCCGGGCGGCCGGCCGTGGAACTGCTGAGCGTCGACGTCGAGGGCCGGGCCCAGGTGCGGCTGGAACGCGCGGCCGACAGCGGGCAGCTGCTGCGCGGCAGCGCCGGTGTCGGCACGGCGGCGCCGGGCCTGCCGTCCACGGGTTTCGACCTGCGCCTGGCCGCGCCGCGGGTCGACCTCGACGCCTGGCAGGCGGCCGCACCGCCCGGCGGCATGGCCGCAGGCGAAGGGCAGCCGTTGCAGGTGACGCTGGACACGCCGGAGCTGCGCCTGGACGGCCGCCGCCTGCAGCAGGTGGCGCTGACGCTGCAGCAGCGGGCTGCGGGCCGCGTCAGCGTCTGGCGTGCCGAAGGCCGGGCGGACCAGGGCGAAGGCTGGATCGAGTGGGAGCCGGGGCTTGGCCCCGACGCGCCGGGGCGAGTGCGCGCGCGCCTGAGCCGGTTGAGCCTGCCCGAGCGCGAGACCCCGGAGGCCGGCCTGCCGCGCGCCGACGCGGCGGCCAGCACCGCGGTGGTCAACGTGCCGTCGTTGTCCCTGGTGGTCGATGCGCTGCAGTGGCGTGGCAAGGCCCTGGGCCGGCTGGAGGTGGATGCGGAGAACCGGCGTGGCGACGGTGGCGGCACCGAGTGGCAGCTCGACCGCCTGCGCCTGGCCACGCCCGAGGCCACGCTGCTGGGCCGCGGCCTGTGGCGCGCCGGGCAGCGCAGCTCGCTGGCCTTCGACATCAACCTGACCGACGGTGGCGCCTTCTTCGAGCGCCTGGGCGCGGGCAAGGCCATGCAGGGGGCGGCGGGGCGGCTCGAAGGCGAGCTGTCCTGGCCCGGGTCGCCGCTGGCGCCGGCGCTGGACCGTGTGCGCGGCGAGCTCAAGGTGGCGCTCAAGGAAGGCCGCTTCCTGGACGCCGAGCCTGGCGTGGCGCGGCTGTTCGGCGTGCTCAGCCTGCAGGCCCTGCCGCGGCGGCTGCTGCTGGACTTCCGCGACGTGTTCCAGCAGGGCTTTGCCTTCGACCGCATCGACGGCGAGATCACGCTGGCCGACGGTCTGGCGCGCACCAGCAACCTGCGCGTGCTCGGCGTGCAGGCGGCGGTGCTGGTGGAGGGTCAGGCCGACATCGTGCGCGAGACGCAGGACCTGCGCATCGTCGCCGTGCCCGAACTGAACACCGCCGGCGCCAGCCTGGCCTGGGCGGCGCTGAACCCGGCCGTGGGCATCGGCGCCTTCGTCGCGCAGCTGCTGCTGAACAAGCCGGTCACCGCTGCCGCCACCCGCGAGTTCCACGTCACAGGGCCCTGGGGCGAACCCAAGGTGGTCCGGGTGGAGAACGCCGATGCACCCGGCGCCGAGGCGGCGTCCGCCCCCGCCTCCGCGGCGCGCACCACGAGCCCTTGAGCACGACGCCATGAACGCCCCCACCCGCATCGCCGCCATCCAGATGGTGTCCGGCCCCGAGGTCGACGCCAACCTGGCCACCGCCGGCCGGCTGCTGGCCGAGGCCGCCGCCGGCGGCGCCCGGCTGGCGGTGCTGCCGGAGTACTTCTGCCTCATCGGCCGCCGCGACACTGACAAGCTGGCCGTGGCCGAAACCCCGGGCGATGGCCCCATCCAGCGCTATCTGGCCGACGCGGCGCGCCGCCACGCGATGTGGGTCGTCGGCGGCACGCTGCCGCTGAGGACCGGCGACCCGGCACGCGCGCTGAACGCCAACACCGTGTGGGCGCCGGACGGCACGCAGGCGGCGCACTACGACAAGATCCACCTGTTCAGCTTCGAGCAGGGCAGCGAGCGCTACGACGAAGGCCGCGTGCTGCACGCCGGCAGCACGCCGGTGGCGGTGCAGGCCGGTGCGCTGCGCGTGGGCCTGTCGGTCTGCTACGACCTGCGTTTCCCGGAGCTGTACCGCGCGCTGATGCACCCGCCCTGCGACCTGCTCAGCGTGCCGGCCGCTTTCACCGTGCCCACCGGGCGCGCGCACTGGGAACTGCTGCTGCGTGCGCGGGCGGTGCAGAACCAGTGCTACGTGGTGGCCGCCGCGCAGGGCGGCGAACACGCTACCGGCCGCCGCACCTGGGGCCACAGCATGGTCGTCGACCCCTGGGGCGAGGTGCTGGCCGTGCAGCCCGAAGGCGAGGGCGTGGTCTTCGCCGACGTGGACCCGGCGCGGCTGGCCGACGTGCGCACGCGGCTGCCGGCGCTGGCGCACCGGCGGCTGTGATCAGTCGCGGCCCTTGCCGCTGAACACGCGCTCGATCGCGGCGTCGATCACGATGCCGCAGACGCTGTAGATCAGCGAGCCGATCAGCGCCGCGCCGAAGCCGCGCACGGCAAAGCCGTCGAGCACGTTGGCCGCGGCCCAGAACATGGCGGCGTTGATGACGAAGAGGAACAGGCCCAGGGTGATCAGTGTCACCGGCAGCGTCAGGATCACCAGGATGGGCCGCACGAGCGTGTTGAGCAGGCCCAGCACCAGCGCGGCGATCATCGCGCTGCCGAAGCTGAGCACCGCCACGCCGGGGTAGACATAGGCCACGAAGAGCAGGGCCGCCGCCAGCAGCAGCCATCGAACGATCAGTCTCATGCGCGAAGCTTAACGGCTGCCGTACATCATGCGCCGCGCCAGCAGCGCCTTGGCCGGGCCCGCACGCTCCAGCGCCGCCAGCCCCAGCCCGCGCAGCAGCGAGGCACCGGGCAGCCGCCAGGTGAAGCTGCGGGCCAGGAAGTCGGTGGCGGCGATCATCGCCCAGCGGTCGGGCGCGCGCGCCCATTCCACGCGCCGCAGCGCGGCATCCACGTCGTGCTCGAAGCGCAGCGCCTCGACCAGCTGGTGGGCGTCGCGCAGACCCAGGTTGAGCCCCTGGCCGGCCACCGGGTGCAGGGTCTGCGCGGCGTTGCCGATGCGCACGGTTCTGCCGTCGACCAGCGTGCGTTCGGCGTTCAGGCCGAGCGCGAAGTCCTTCAGCGGGCTCAGCGCCACCAGCCGCCCGGCCTCGCGCGGGAACACGGTGTTCAGCACCGCCAGGCGCTGTGCGGCGTCCAGGCCGCGCACCGGGTCGTCGGCCGCGTCCACGCACCAGACCAGCGCGGCGCGGCGTGCGCCGTCGGCGGCCGGGGGCAGCGGCAGCAGCGCCGCCGGACCCTGGCGCGTGAATCGCTCCACCGCCAGGCCGCGCGTGCCGCCTTCCAGCGTGGCCGTGCCCACCCAGGCGGTCTGGCCGTAGTCGCGGGCGATGGCCTTGCGCGCCTGCTCGGCGAAGACACCACCTTCGGCGACCACGGCCAGGTCGAAGCCCTCGACGATGCCGGCGTCCACCTCCACGCCGCCGGGTACCGGCTTGACCGCCGTCACCGCCGTGCCGAAGCGCGTGTGCAAGCGCTGCGGCGCAGTGGCAGCCGCCTGCAGCCAGGCCGCCTGCAGCGGCGCCAGTAGCGCACCGTAGGCCACCACGGCGCCGAGCATCGGCACCTGCTGCTCGGCCGCGGTGATGCGCACCTGCGCCTGGCCGAAGGACGGCGGCGCCTGCGACACGTGCACCGTGAGGATGGGCTCGGCCGTCGCGGCCGGCCAGGCACCGAGCTGCTGCAGCCATTGCACGCTGCCCAGCGACAAGGCCAGCGTGCGCGGGTCGGCGGCCACGTCGCGCGCCACCGGGCGCGCGTCCAGGACCGTGATCTCCGCCCGCGGCAACTGCCGCGCCGCGTGCAGGGCCAGCGCCAGCCCGGCCGGGCCGGCGCCGATGACGGCAATGCGCAGGGACATGCAGGCATGATACGAAGCGTGGCGCCGGAACGCCGGTGCGGATGCCAACATGACCACCTTCGACCGTCGCGCCTGCCTGCACGCCGCCGGGGCCCTGGGCCTGACGGCCTGGGCAGGCCTGCCTCTGCACGCCCAGACCCCGCCGGCCAGCGAGTCCAAGGCACCGCCGCTGCCCGCGCTCGGCAGCCCGCTGCTGGTGCCGGAGACGCCGCTGCTGGACGGCGGCCGCTTCGACCCCGCCGGCGCCGAAGGCCAGGTGCTGGTGCTGTACTGGTGGGCCAGCTGGTGCCCGTTCTGTGCCGTGGTCTCGCCGCTGATGGACAAGCTCTGGCGTGCGCAGGCACCGCGCGGCCTGCGCTTCCTGGGCCTGTCCATCGACAAGAAGCCGCAGGACGCGGTGGCCTACCTGGCCAGGCGCGGCTACGGCTTTCCCAGCGCCTGGGTGTCGCCTGAACTGACCAAGGCCCTGCCCAAGCCCAAGGGCCTGCCGGTGACGCTGGTGCGCGGGCGGGACGGCAAGCTCGTCATGGCCGAGGCCGGGCAGCTGTTCCCGGAGGACGTGGCCGACATTGCTCGCTTCCTCTGACCCCCCGAAACCGGGGGATAGGGATTGCGCTCTGCGTCGGGAGGTCACCGATTCCGGGGGGCTGACGAATTCGGTGCCGCACTTATGCTTCGCACGTCCATGTCGTCCTTCATCGCCACCCTGCAGATCTTCCTGCTGCTGCCGGCCCTGCCGCTGGCCATGATGTCGCACCGCACGCCGCGGGCGCGGCGCAGCCGCCATGGCAGCTACATGGCTGCGGCCAGTCTGCTGGCCCTGGGCGCGGTCATGGGCACGCTGATCAGCCTTTCGCTGAGCCTGAGTGGCGAGCACGACATCGACCCGTTGCTGAGCTTCGTGGTGCCTGCGCTGACGCTGGGCGCCTGCGGCTTCGTCGTGCGCCGGGGCATGCTGGCACCGCCGACGCGCCGCCACCGGCCCGGGTAAGCTCGCCGGCTTCGTTTCCACGGAGCCTTCCGTGCAATACCGCCGTCTCGGCCGGGCCGGGCTGCGCGTCAGCACGCTGTCGCTCGGGTCCTGGGTCACGTACCACAACCAGGTCGACGTGAAGTCGGCCGCCGAGATGATGGCCGCGGCCTTCGATGCCGGCGTCAACTTCTTCGACAACGCCGAGGCCTACGCTGGCGGCCACAGCGAAGAGATCATGGGCGCGGCCCTGAAGCAGCTGGGCTGGCCGCGGCTGAACTACGTGGTCTCGTCCAAGTACTTCTGGGGCCTGGACCGCCAGGGCGATGCCGTCAACCGCAAGGACACGCTCAACCGCAAGTACCTGATGCAGGCGGTGGACGGCAGCCTGAGGCGCTTCGGCCTGGAGCACATCGACCTGATCTACTGCCACCGCCCCGACCCGCACACGCCGGTTGAGGAGACGGTGCGCGCGATGAACGACCTCATCGTGCAGGGCAAGGCGCTGTACTGGGGCACCAGCGAGTGGAGCGCGGCCGACATCCGCGCCGCCTGGGACGTCGCCGACCGCCACGGCTGGCACAAGCCCGTGGTGGAGCAGCCGCAGTACCACCTGTTCCACCGCCGGCGCGTGGAGCAGGAGTACGCGCGGCTCTACGACGACATTGGCCTGGGCCTGACCACCTGGAGCCCGCTGGCCAGCGGGCTGCTCACCGGCAAGTACCGCGGCGGCGTGCCCGAAGGCAGTCGGGGCGCGATGGAGACCATGGCCTTCCTGCGCGACGGTCTCACCGACACGGCAAAGAACGCCGCGGTGGCGCAGCTGGATCCCATCGCAGCCGAACTCGGCGGCACGCTGGCGCAGCTGGCGCTGGCCTGGGTGGCGAGCAACCCGCGCGTGAGCAGCGTGATCACCGGCGCCTCGAAGGTGTCGCAGCTGCAGGACAACCTGGGTGCGCTGGCACTGCTGGAGAAGCTGACCCCAGAGGTCAAGGCGCGCATCGACGCGATCACGGCGCCGCTGGCCGCCTGAGTGCGGGGGTCATTCACGAGTCTGTCACGGCGCCTGCGCACAGTGGCTTGGCCGGCGCATTCGCGCCGACACCACACCACTGTCGCCAGCAGGAGCCAGCAATGAAGGGCAAGTCCCATCCGACCAACGACCTGACGATCAACCCGTCGGGCAATCCCTCGATCTACGACGTCATCGACCGCGTCGACGTTTCCCGCCGCCGTTTCGTGCAGGGTGGGGTTGGCGGTGCCGCTCTCGCCGCCGCCGGCGGCCTGACGTTGGGCGGCCTCGTCAACACCGTGCATGCCGCGCCGGTGCCGCCGTCGCTGGGCTTCCCCGGCATCGGCTTCGAAAGCGTGCCGCCCAGCCTGGCGCCGGTGGCCGACCGCGTCACCGTGCCGCAGGGCTATACCGTGCAGGCCTTCGTCTGCTGGGGCGACCCGATCGCCCCCGGCGGCAAGAACTTCATCGGTGATGCGTCCGAGACGGCTGCCGACCAGGCGCTGCAGTTCGGCACGCACAACGACGGCATGCACTTCTTCCCGATCGGCGAAGGCAGCGACCGTGGCGTACTGTGCGTGAACAACGAGTACACGCACGAAGAGATCCTGTTCCCGGACGGCCAGGTCGGCAGCGGCTACACCATCGCCAAGACCCGCAAGTCGCAGACGGCGCACGGCGTGTCGGTGCTCGAAGCGCGCCGCATCCGTGGCAACTGGACGGTCAACGCCCGTTCCCGCTATGGCCGCAAGATCACGTCCAATACGCCGATGGCCATCAGCGGTCCCGCTGCCGGCCATGCGCTGATGCAAACCGTCGAGTTCACGATCACCGACGCGGCCAGCGTCCCCACGGGCGGCACCACCGACGGCCGCGTGGTCTACGGCACGGTCAACAACTGCGCACACGGCTACACGCCCTGGGGCACCTACCTGACCTGCGAGGAGAACTTCAACGGCAACTTCGGCGGCACCGGCGCGGTGGATACCAGCACGGGCACCGAGATCGGCAAGCTCAACCGCCGCTACGGCATCAGTGCCGGCGGCTTCGGCTACCGCTGGCACACCACCGACCCGCGCTGGGACGTCAGCACCAACCCCAACGAGCCGCACCTGTTCGGCTGGATCGTCGAGATCGACCCGTTCAACCCCAACAGCACGCCGGTCAAGCGCACGGCGCTGGGCCGCTTCAAGCACGAGAGTGTGCAGTACGTGGTCGACGCCGACAGCCGCATCGCCTTCTACATGGGCGACGACGAGCGCAACGAGTACATCTACAAGTACGTGGCGCGCCGCAAGTACAACGCCCAGCGCAAGTTCCTGAATCGTGGCCTGCTCGACGACGGCACGCTGTACGTGGCCCGCTTCGACGCCGACGGCACTGGCGCCTGGCTGCCGCTGGTGCCGGGCACGGTCGGCGTGGATGGCGTGGCGCTGCGCGACAACCCGAACTTCGCCGGTGCCGACGACGCCGAGGTGCAGGCCAAGATCCTGATCAAGACCCGCATGGCGGCCGACGCCGTGGGCGCGACGATGATGGACCGCCCGGAGTGGACCGGTGCGCGCCCGCGCATCGACGGCTTCCAGGAGATCGAGGTCTACTGCACGCTGACCAACAACAACCGTCGTGGCACGAACACGCCGTCGGTCAATGCGGCCGACGGCAGCACCGCCGCAGGTAGCGCCCGCCCGCCGGTGGACGCTGCCAACCCGCGCGAGGACAACGACTACGGCCACATCATCCGTTGGCGTGAAAACGGCCGCAGCGTGGCCGCCACCTCGTTCACGTGGGACCTGTTCGTGCAGGCCGGCGACAGCCAGACTGCGAAGGCGCCGCTGCCCACCAACGACTACAAGGGCAACATCGTGGCCGACCCGGCCGGTAGTGCCGACTATGGCGCGCCGGACGGTCTGTGGTTCGACGATTTCGGCCGCCTGTGGGTGCAGACCGATCAGTCGGGCGATGCGTCGGGCGACTGGGTCAACATCGGTGCCAACTGCATGGTGTGTGCCGACCCGAACACCGGAACGACTCGTCGCTTCCTGACGGCGCCGCCGAACGCAGAGGTCACCGGTGTGACGATGACGCCTGATGGCAAGACGATGTTCGTCGGCCTGCAGCACCCGGGCGAGGATTCCACCGCCGCCAACCCGACGCAGTTCTCCAACTGGCCTCAGAGCCAGTGGGCGGTCAAGGCCGACGGCGTGACCGCGCTGCCGGGCGGTCGCCCGCGGTCGAGCGTTGTCGTCGTCACCAAGGACGACGGCGGCATCATCGGCAGCTGATGCCGACATCGGCGCCTTCGGCGTCCTGACAACGGCCGGGCCATGCCCGGCCGTTGTGCATTCCAGGCTGTCAAACGAATGTCACACAAAGGCGTCACGATTCGGTCGTGATGCCCTCGCACGCCTCCGATGCCGCCTTTCGACGCCACGCCGCCACCCGTGACGTGCTCGTCATCGTCGAGGACGCCATGCTGCGCGAGTTGATCGCTGCCCACCTGCGACATCAGGGCCATATCGTGCTGCCCGCCGGCAGCGCGGCCGACGCCTGCCGGCTGATCAACGAGGTGCAACCCGACCTGGTGTTGCTGGACGGTGACACCGCATCCGCCCGCGACGCGACCCTGGCGACCCTGCTGCAGGGCAGCGACGACGACAGGTCAATACCGCTGGTGCTGCTGCAGTCCGGCGCTGTCGAGGACGACAACCTCGCGCCGCGCCTGCGTGTTGCCAAACCCTACAGGCCCCAGGCGCTGGCCGACGCCGTGCATCGACTGTTGCAGGCCGGACAGGCCGCGATGCGCACGCCGCTGCCGACCGCTGGCCGCCTACGCGCCGGCACCCTGGAACTCGACTTCGAGATGCGTGCCGTGCAGCGCCTGGGCGCAACCCCGACGCGATGGGCCGACCTGGCCCCCACCGAGCTTCGTCTGCTGCAACACCTGTTGCAGCACCCCGACCGCACCCATTCCCGGGCCGAACTGGTCGACGCGGTCTGGGGTGTCGGGGCCGAGGTCGATACGCGCACCGTGGACCAGTACGTGCGCCGTTTGCGCGAGGCGCTGGCGACGGTGCAGGCGGAAGCGGCGCTGAAGACCGTGCGAGGCGTGGGTTACCGAATTGACCAGAGTGCCACCCATGCAGACGCATGACTGTCAAGGACACGGCATGGTCCTGTCACAAAACCTTCTTATTCCATCGGCAGCATTCGATGCTGTCGTTTGACGATCACCACACGATCCGCAGGAGCTTAACCATGAATTTCCGTCACACCCTGATCGCCACTGCCGTGGCCGCCGGCAGCCTGTTCGGCGCCAGCCACGCCCAGGCCCGCGACACCATCCAGATCGCCGGCTCGTCCACCGTGCTGCCGTTCGCCTCCATCGTGGCCGAGGAGTTCGGCAAGTCCTTCAGCCAGTTCAAGACCCCGGTGGTCGGCTCCGGCGGTTCGTCGGGCGGCCTGCGCCAGTTCTGCCAGGGTGTCGGTGCCAACACTATCGACATCGCCAACTCGTCGCGCAAGATCAAGTCCTCGGAGGTCGAGGCCTGCGCGAAGAACGGCGTGGCCAAGATCCTCGAGGTCAAGATCGGCTACGACGGCATCGTCTTCGCGTCGCGCAGCGACAGCGGCAAGTTCGCGCTCGAGCCCCGGCACGTCTTCCTGGCCGCGGCCAAGGAAGTGCCGCAGGGCGGCAAGATGGTGGCCAACCCGTACACCAAGTGGTCTCAGATCGACAGCAAGCTGCCCGACCAGGAAATCGTGCTCGTGATCCCGGGCAGCAACCACGGCACGCGCGAGGTCTACGAGGAGAAGACGGTGTTCGTCGGCTGCCACGGCTACGACGAGGTCAAGGCGATGGAAAAGGCCGACAAGAAGAAGGCCGAGAACTTCTGCAAGGCCATCCGCACCGACGGCCGCGTGATCGAGGTCGCCGGCGACTACACCGAGACCCTGGCCCGCCTGGACGCGCAGAAGACCGCCGTCGGCGTCTTCGGCCTGAGCTTCTACGACCAGAACAAGGACCGCCTGCAGGTGGCCACGATGAGCGGCGTGATGCCCAGCCTGGAGACCATCGAGTCGGGCAAGTACCCGGTGTCGCGCCCGCTGTTCTTCTACATCAAGGACGCGCACGTCGGCGTGATCCCGGGCCTGCTGGAGTACGCGCAGTACTTCCTGGCGCCGCAGGTGGGCGGCATGGGCAGCCCGCTGGAAAAGGCCGGCCTGATCCCGCTGAACGCCAAGGAGCGCGCCGAGATCGTGGCCAAGGTCAAGGCCCGCACCGGCCTGTGACGCGGGCCTGAGCCCGACACACCGGCGGGAGGGCTGATGCGGCCCCCCGCCGGCGAATGCCTCCAAGAACAACGACTACGAACGCCACCCATGAACACCTTGATGGTCGCCGTCGTGCTGCTGGTGCTGGTGGCGCTGGCCTACCAGGTCGGCCTCGTGCGCAGCCGCCGCGTGGCCGGCGCGGTGCCGGCCGAGCGCATGCATTCGCGGCCCGGCTACCACGGTCTGCTTGCGGTGCTGCGCGCTGCGGTGCCGGCCGCAGCCGTCTACGTGGTCTGGCGCGTCGTCGGCGGCCCGCTGATCGACAACATGGTGCTCGGTGGCATCCCGGTCGAGCATCTGCCGGCGGACGACTTCCAGCGTCAGGCGCTGCTGCAGCGCATCGGCAACCTGGCCTCGGGCTTCGGGCTGATGGGCGAGGCCCAGGGCTTCGAGCAGGCGGCGGCCGAGACCATGAATCGGCTTCGGGGCACCGGCCACGCCATCGTGGCGGCGGCCATGGCCACGGCCGCCGCGGCGGGCCTGGCCTGGACCTGGCGCAGCACCACGCCGGCCACCCGCGCCCGCAACAAGGTCGAGCGCGCGGTTCAGGTGGCGCTGATCCTGTGCTCTACCGTGGCCATCCTCACCACCGTGGGCATCGTGCTGTCGATGCTGGGCGAGGCGCTGAACTTCTTCCGCATCGTCAGCCCGACCGACTTCTTCTTCGGCACCACCTGGAACCCGCGTTTCCAGACCGTGGACGGCGCGGCGCAGACCGGCTTCGGCATGCTGCCGCTGATGGCCGGCACGCTGCTGATCGCCGGCATCGCCATGCTGGTGGCCGTGCCGCTGGGGTTGATGACGGCCATCTACCTGTCCGAGTACGCGGCCCACGCCACACGCGCCTGGGTCAAGCCGGTGATCGAGGTGCTGGCCGGCATCCCGACCATCGTCTACGGCTTCTTTGCGCTGGTCACCGTCGGCCCCTTCCTCAACGGCCTGGGCACGATGCTGGGGCTGGAGATCCGCGCCACTTCCGCGCTGACCGCGGGCGTGGTGATGGGGATCATGATCATCCCCTTCATTTCGTCGCTGTCCGACGACATCATCACCCAGGTGCCCAAGGCCATGCGAGACGGCTCGCTGGCGCTGGGCGGCACGCGCTCGGAGACGGTGGCCAAGGTGGTGCTGCCGGCGGCGCTGCCGGGCATCGTCGGCGCCATCCTGCTGGCCGTCAGCCGCGCCATCGGTGAGACCATGATCGTCGTGCTGGCCGCCGGCAACGCGCCGGTGCTCACGGCCAACCCCTTCGAGGCGGTGTCCACCGTCACCGTCTCCATCGTCAACCAGCTCACCGGCGATCAGGACTTCGCCAGCGCGCAGTCGCTGGTGGCCTTTGCACTGGGCCTCACGCTGTTCGTCATGACGCTGGTGCTCAACGTGGTGGCGCTGGTGGTCGTGCGCAAGTACCGGGAACAGTATGAGTGAGCTCGCCAAGTCAACGGCTGGCAAGGCCGGCTATGCGGCCGTGCAGCAGCGCGTGGAGTCGTCGCTGAAGGGCCGCAAGCGCAAGGAAACGCGCTTCCGCGCCATCGGCCTGTCTGCGGTGGCGGCGTCTCTGGCCCTGGTGGCGCTGCTGTTCACCACCATCCTGAGCAAGGGCGTGCCGGCGTTCTGGCAGGCCACGTTCGTGCTCGACGTTGCGTTCTCGCCCGAGCTCGTCTCCATCGGCCCCAAGCCCGTGGCCGAACCTGCAGAAACGCCTGCGGCTTACCAGCAGCGCCTGCAGGCGTGGCAGACCGAGCTCGGCTTCATCGACTTCAACCAGCTGATCCTGGGCGCGCTGGCCAAGGTCCTGCCGGAGACCGCGGAGCATCCACGTGACGCGCTGCGCCTGGTCACCAGCGGCGAGCGCTTCGCGCTGCGCGACATGGTCGAGGCCGACCCGTCCATCGTGGGCAAGACGCTGAAGCTGAACCTGCTGGCCGACGCCAATGTCGACGTCTGGCTCAAGGGCAACATCGACCGCAGCCTCCCCGACGCACAGCAGCAGCTGCCGGCGCGCACGCGTGCCTGGGCCGACCAGCTCTACGCCAGCGGCGTGATCCAGAACAAGTTCAGCACTGCGATCTTCATGAACGTCGATTCACGCAGCTCGCTGGCCTCGGCCGGCCTGGCCGGCGCGTTCATGGGCTCACTGATGATGATGGTGCTGGTGATCCTGCTGGCGGTGCCCATCGGCGTGGCCTCGGCGATCTACCTCGAGGAATTCGCGCCGCAGAACAAGTTGACCGACCTGATCGAGGTCAACATCAACAACCTGGCAGCGGTGCCGTCCATCGTCTTCGGTCTGCTGGGCGCGGCGGTGTTCATCCTGTGGTTCAAGCTGCCGCTGTCGGCACCCATCGTCGGTGGCCTGGTGCTCACGCTGATGACGCTGCCGACGGTGATCATCGCCACCCGGGCCACGCTCAAGGCCATCCCGCCGTCGATCCGCGAGGCGGCGCTGGGTATCGGCGCCTCCAAGGTGCAGGCCATTACCGACCACGTGTTGCCGCTGGCGCTGCCGGGCATCCTGACGGCCACCATCCTGGGCGTGGCGCAGGCCCTGGGCGAGACCGCGCCGCTGCTGCTGATCGGCATGAGCGCCTTCGTGGCCAGCGTGCCGGCCACGCCGTTCGACCAGTCGACGGCGCTGCCGGTGCAGATCTACCTGTGGCAGGGCAACGAGCTGCGCAACTTCTTCGAGGGCCGCACCTCGGCGGCCATCATCGTGCTGCTGGCGCTGATGCTGACGCTCAATTCGCTGGCCATCTGGCTGCGCAAACGTTTCGAGGTGAGGTGGTGATGAATTCCGTCGGGTCCACAGCAGGAGCAGTCACGATGCAGGCGATGGTGCCTACTGCACGCAGCGAGTCGGCCACGGCTGCCGGGAGCGTCAAGCTCAAGGCCGAGGACGTGCGCGTCTTCTACGGCGAGAAGGAGGCGCTGCACGGCGTCTCTATGGACATCGTCAGCAACGAGGTCATCGCCTTCATCGGCCCCTCGGGCTGCGGCAAGTCGACCTTCCTGCGCTGCTTCAACCGCATGAACGACACGGTGGCCAGTGCGCGCGTGACCGGCCGCATCACACTGGACGGCCGCGACATCCACGACCCGAATCTGGACGTGGTGCTGTTGCGCGCCCAGGTGGGCATGGTGTTCCAGAAACCCAATCCGTTCCCCAAGTCCATCTTCGAGAACGTGGCCTACGGCCCGCGCCTGCACGGCCTGGCCAGCAACCGCAGCGACATGGAGCAGATCGTCGAGTCCAGCCTGCGCAAGGCGGGCCTGTGGGACGAGGTCAAGGACCGGCTCGACGCGCCGGGCACCGGACTGTCTGGCGGCCAGCAGCAGCGGCTGTGCATCGCGCGAGCCATCGCGGTGAGTCCCGATGTGATCCTGATGGACGAACCCTGCTCGGCACTGGACCCCATCGCCACCGGGATCATCGAGGACCTGATCACCGAGCTCAAGCGCAACTACACCATCGTCATCGTCACCCACAACATGCAGCAGGCCGGCCGCGTGGCCGATCGCACCGCCTTCTTCCACCTCGGCAACCTCGTCGAGATCGGCGCCACGTCGCAGATCTTCATGAACCCGCGTGAACGGCGCACCGAGGACTACGTGACCGGCCGCTACGGCTGATCATCCAGGACACCCCGCCATGAGCGACAAGCACATCTCCAGCCAGTTCGACGCCGAGCTGCGCAACGTCTCCACCCGCGTGCTGGAAATGGGCGGCCTGGCCGAAGCCCAGGTGGCCCAGGCCATGTACGCGCTGACGAACTTCAGCAGCGAGACCGCCAGTCAGGTGCTTCGTCAGGAAGAGAAGCTCAACCAGATGGAGGTCGACATCGACGGCGACCTGCAGCGCATCATCGCGATGCGCCAGCCCGCCGCCATCGACCTGCGGCTGCTGATCGCCATCTCCAAGGCCATCGCCAACCTCGAGCGCGTGGGCGACGAGGCGGCGCGCATCGCGCGCACCGTGCAACGCCTGGTGGGCGCCGGCGTCTCGTCGCGACTGCGCGTGCCGGTGGGCGACCTCGGCTACGAGGCCGAGCTGGCCTCGGCGGCGCTGCGCAAGTCGCTCGACGCCTTCGCGCGGCTGGACGCCGAGCAGGCGCTGTCGGTGCTGGAGCAGGACAACCAGATCGACCAGGAGTTCGACGGCCTGATGCGCAAGCTGGTGACCTACATGATGGAAGACCCGCGCACGATCTCCGCGGCGATCGACCTCGTCTTCGTCGCCAAGGCCATCGAGCGCGTGGGCGACCATGCCAAGAACCTGGCCGAGGCCACCATCTACATCGTCAAGGGCGCCGACGTCCGCCACGCCACCGTGGCGCAGGTCGAGAACGTCGTCCGCTGACCACCACCACAGGAGTTCCGATGAGCCGAGTCCTCGTCGTCGAAGACGAACCCGCAATCGCCGAGCTGGTGGCGCTGCACCTGCGTCACGCCGGCTTCGAGGTGCTATTGGCTGCCGATGGCGACGCCGCGGCCAGCGCCGTGGACCGTGTCCTGCCGGACCTGGTGCTGCTCGACTGGATGCTGCCTGCCACCAGCGGCCTGGCGCTGCTCAAGCGCTGGCGCTCGCAGGCGCGTACGCGCGAGCTGCCGGTGATCATGCTCACCGCCCGCGGCGAGGAGGCCGACCGCGTGGCCGGCCTGGACGGTGGCGCCGACGACTACCTGGCCAAGCCCTTCTCCCCCAGCGAGCTGATGGCACGCATCCGTGCCGTGCTGCGCCGCCGTGCGCCCGAGGCTCTGGATGCGGCGGTGGACATCGGCGGCCTGCGCCTGGACCCGGCCACGCGCCGCGTCACCGGTCTGGTGGACGGCCAGCGCTGCGAGCTGAAGATCGGCCCCACCGAATTCCGCCTGCTGCACTTCCTGATGACGCACCCTGAGCGCGTGCACAGCCGCGCGCAGATGCTCGACCGCGTCTGGGGCGACCACGTCTTCATCGAGGAGCGCACGGTGGACGTGCACATCAAGCGCCTGCGCGAGGCGCTGCAGCCGGCCGGCTGCGCGGCGCTGATCGAGACCGTGCGCGGCGCCGGCTACCGGCTGACGCGGCCGGTGGAGCAGCCGGTGGCATGAGCGCGCCGGGCCGCTCCCAAGCGCTCATCCCGGAGCGCGAAGCGCGGAGGGTCGTCCAGTGAGCGCGCCGGGCCGCTCCCAAGCGCTCATCCCGGAGCGCGAAGCGCGGAGGGTCGTCCAGTGAGCGCGCCGGGCCGCCCCAAGGGCGAATGCCGGAGCCCTTCGAGGGCGAAGGCTGTCCAGTGAACCCCGTCTGGCCACGCGCCGGTGCGCTGGCGCTGGCGATGGCGGCCGGTGCCGCGTTGGGCGGGCTGGCCGGTGTCCTGCTCGGCCTGGCCGCTGCCGGCGCCGCGCTGGGCGTCGCCGTCGCCGCCCTGACCTGGTGTGTGGCCGACGCCCAGGCGCTGGGCCGCGTCACCGCCTGGACCCGTGACCCCGAGGGGCCGCCGCCGGTGGCCCTGGCCGGCCCGTGGGACGAGCTGGCGGCACGCGTGGACCGTGCCCTGCGGCGCGCGCGTGACGAGACCCAGGCCGAGGCGCGGCGGCGGCTGCAGTTCGTCACCGCCATCGACGCCTCGCCCAACGGCGTGCTGCTGCTCGGGGGCGACGGCGAGATCCGCTGGTTCAACGCCATGGCCGCGGCCCACCTGGGGCTCGATCCGGCGCGCGACAGCGGTCAGCGCCTGACCCACCTGGTGCGCGTGCCCGCGGTGGTGGCCTACCTCAAGCAACCCGACCCGCGGCCCGCGGCCGTCGTGCCGGCGCCGGACGGCCGCACCCAGCTGCAGGTGCAGGCCCGGCCCACCGGCGACGGCCAGACCCTGCTGATCACGCAGGACGTGACCGAGCGCGAACGGGCCGACGCCATGCGGCGCGACTTCGTCGCCAACGTCTCGCACGAGATGCGCAGCCCGCTGACCGTGCTCGGGGGCTTCGTGGAGACGCTGCAGACGCTGCCGCTGGTGGCCCGCGAGCGCGACCACGTGCTCCGGCTGATGCAGCAGCAGACGGCGCGCATGCAGTCGCTGGTGACCGACCTGCTGACGCTGGCGCAGATCGAGGGTGCGCCGCGCCCGGCGCTGGACCGCTGGCTGCCGGTGGGGCCGTGGCTGCAGCAGATGGCCAGCGACGCCCAGGCCCTGGACCAGGGCCGCCATCGGCTCGAGGTCGCCGAAGGCGACGGCGCCGAGATCGGCGGCAACGCCACCGAACTGCACAGCGCCGGCTGGAACCTGGTCAGCAACGCGCTGCGCCACACGCCCGAGGGCTGCACCGTGCGCGTGCGCTGGCGCGTTCGAGACGATGGCCGCGGCGAGCTCAGCGTGGCCGACGACGGCCCGGGCATCGCGCGTGAACACCTGCCGCGCCTGACCGAGCGCTTCTACCGCGTGGACCCCAGCCGCTCGCGCGAGACCGGCGGCACCGGCCTGGGTCTGGCCATCGTCAAGCACGTGGTGCAGCGCCACGGCGGCGAGCTGGAGGTGGACAGCGAGCCCGGCCGCGGCACCTGTTTCCGCATCCTGCTGCCCGCGCACCGCGTGCGCGTGTCGGTGGCCGAGGCGGTGCCGGCGGCCTGATCAGGCGCCGTCGGCCGCGCCGGCGTCGAGCGCCGCCCAGCGTTCGGGGGTGCCCACGTCGGTCCAGGCACCAGCCCAGCGCTCGCCACCAGCGCGCCTGGCGGCGATGGCGTTGTCCAGCACGGGGCGCAGCGGCAGGCGCGTGCCCGGAACGATGCTGGCGAAGAGGGACCGCCGGAACAGGCCCACGCTGGCCCATGTCAGGCGCGGGCCGTCGCCGCCCGTCACCAGCCGGCCGTCGGCCGCGAGGCCGAAGTCACCGCCCGGGTGGTGCGGCGCGTTGGGCACCATCCACAGGTGGCAGTCGCGGTCGTCCGGCAGCCGGCCGGTGAAGGGGAAGCCGGGCAGGAACACGTCGCCGGAGACGACCCAGAACACCTCGTCGAGTAGCGGCAGCGCCTTGGCGATGCCGCCCGCGGTTTCCAGCGCACCGCCGTGGTCGCGCCCCTCCATCGAGTAGTGCAGGCGCAGGCCCCAGCGCGCGCCGTCGCCCAGCGCAGCGGGAAACTGCTCCTCCAGCCAGGCGGTGTTGATCACCACCTCGTGCACGCCGGCCGCCGCCAGGGCCTGCAGGTGCCAGGCGATCAACGGCCGGCCGCGCACCGCCAGCAGCGGCTTGGGGCAGTGGTCGGTGTGGGGCCGCAGCCGCTCGCCACGCCCGGCCGCGAGGATCAGCGCGCCGGCCGTCACGCGGCGGCGCGGTTGCGGGCCGCCGAGGTGGTCCGTCCAGGCTCAGCACGCGCCTGCAGGTCGTCCGGCGACTCGGGTGCCGGAAGTTCGTCGCTGGCGGCGGCGCCAACTTGCACCGTCCAGCCCGCGGCGACCTGCCGGCAGCCCTCGCTGCAGCGCTGCACCAGGGCCGCGAGCGCGGCCGTGCCGGTGTGCGGCAACAGCAGTGCAAAGCCGCGGGGTGCCGTCCTGGCCAGCAGGTCGCCCGGGCGACGTGCACAGCCCGCCAGGTGCCGTGCCAGCGCCTGCATCGGTGCATTGCCGTCGCCCGCGTCCGGGGGTGCTTCGATGTGCACACGCAGCAGGGCCAGCGGCGTGCCATGCCGGCGGGACCGGGCCCATTCGCGCGTCAGCGCCTGCTCGAGCGCCGCCGCGCTGGCGGCCCCGGTGTCGGGGTCCTGCCCCAGCAGCTCGGACAGTCGCGCATTGGCATGGTCGAGCTGCCGGTTCAGCGCGGCCAGCGTCTGTTCGCGTCGCACGAGCGCGGTCACGTCGGCACGCACACCCGCGACGCCACCGCTGCGCGTGCGGCGCTCGTCGATACGCAGCCAGCGGTTGCCCGGCAGCTCCTGGAGCACAGGCGGGCCGGGTTCCCGGTGCGCCTGAACACGCTCGGCCAGCCAGGCGTCCTCGCGGCCAGCGGCCTGCGGGTACTGGCCGTGCGCCAGGCCGTAGCGCAGCACGTCGATGAAGGCCACGCCGGGGCGGATCGCCGGGGCGGATTCGCGGTAGATCGTCCGGTAGCGCTCGTTGCAGAGCACCAAGCGGTCGTCGGCGTCGAACAGCGCAAAGCCGTCGGGCAGCGCCTCGATGGCCTCTTGCAGCTGCTGGCGCATGGCCTCGGTGGTCTCGCGATGGCGGATCTCTTCCGTCACGTCGATGCGGACGTTGATGATCCCGCCGTCGGCCGTGTGGCGTTCGTACAGGCGGAACCAGCGCCCGGTCACGTCGATCAGGTTGTCGTTGTCGCCGGCCCGGCGTTGCGCCAGGCGACGGCTGATCCAGGTGTCCAGGTCACCCGGCAGGTTGGGCAGCCCGCCGGCGGCGTGGTTGGCGCGCACCAGTTGCTCGAACGTCGGCTGCTGGGCGAACAGCTCACGGATCAGCGGGAACAGGTCCCTTGAGTGCCCGTTGGCCAGCACCAGACGGTCGTCGGCGTCGAACCACTCGATGCCCGCGGGCAGGACCTCGATGGCCTCGAGCAGGCGCGCGCGCGAGCGATCCGCTTCGGCCCGCGCCTGCTCCAGGTCCTGGCCCTGGGCCACCAAGGCCGTGACGTCGATGCTGTAGGACACCATGCCGCCATCGGCGAGGTAGCGTTCGGTGATGCGACGCCAGCGTCCGTCGGCCATCTGGCACAGCAGCGGCTCCCCGGGTTGACGGTGCTGTGCCAGGCGCTCGGCCACCCAGGCGTCCTCGCGCCCCTGAGCGGCTGGCACCGCGCCCTGGCGTACCGCCGAGCGGAGGATGTCCTCGAAGCGCATGCCCACCCGCATGTCGCGGGCCACTTCCGGGTAGAGCCGCAGATAGTCGGCGTTCCACTGCACGACCCGGTCCTCGGCATCGAACACCAGCAGGCCGATGTCCAGCGTGTCGAAGACCTCCTGCGCCTGCCTGCGCTCGACGTTGACGCTGTCCTGCAACCGCCGCCATTGCCCATGCCAGTACAGCGCCACCAGCAGCGGCAGACCGCCAACTGCAAGCACAGCCAGCAGGTACGGCCAGGCATTGTTCATGCGCGGATTATGCAGAGCATGCACGGCGCGGCTTTCGTCGGTGGACCGCACCGGGGCTCAACGCGGGGACGTGCCGGGCGGGATGAATCGGCGGCCTGATCCCGTGCGCGGCGCGAGTCGTCGTTCGCCAGGCGAGAGACAGTCCGCAGGGACTGTCTCTCGTCCGGGCTTGTCCCAGCCTGCCCGCGCGAGACGCGGGCAGTCGTTCGTCAGGACACAAGACCGTCCTAAGCACGGTCTTGTGTCCTGACTCACCCCAATCCGATCGGGGCGGGGGCGGCCATCGCGATGCGGTGGAACAGGGCGCGGTACTCGTCGCCCGGCTCGTGGCCGGTCAGCGGGTCGCGGTTGGCCTCGAAGGCAGCGTCCAAGGCCAGCCAGTCGTCGGCGTCGAAGACCTCGCGGGCCGCGGGCAGCACCTGGCTCTCCTCGATGGCCATGTGCTCAAGGTAGAAGCCGATGTAGCGCTGCACCGCGGCCTCGAAGGCCTCGCGGCGCGACGGGCCCATCACCTCGAAGGCCAGCAGTGCATGCTCGAGCTCGCGGATCGCGGCCTCGCCCCGTTCATGGTCGCGGTCGAGCTGGTCGAGCACCGGGGCCATCGCCGGGGCGCGCTCGCGCAGCAGCGGGAACAGCAGTTCGCTCTCCTTCGTGTGGTGCAGCCGCTCGGGGAACTCGTCGATGTAGAACATCATCGCGCGCAGCACGTCGAAGTCGGGCAGGGCACCGTGGCGCCGGGCGTGCGCGAGCAGCATGGACAGCGAACGCAGCATGGCCGCCAGCGCCTGGTGTTCGTCGCGGATGATCTCGAGGGTGCGGATGCTCATGGGGGTCTCCTGTGCAGCCCGCAGGTTCGCAAGCCAGGGGCGCGGTCGTCTTGCGCCACGTCAAGCCGCAGGGCCTTGGTGGGCTGGCGGCCTCGTAGAATCGCGGGCTTTCCCCAAGTTCGACCCCGAGGCCCGCATGCCGCTTTCGCCCGACCGCGACCCCCGTCTGATGGCCAACGCCATCCGCGCCCTGGCGATGGACGCCGTGCAGCAGGCCAACTCCGGCCACCCCGGCGCGCCGATGGGCATGGCCGAGATTGCCGTGGCCTTGTGGGCCGGCCACCTGAAGCACGACCCCGCCGCCCCGCACTGGGCCGACCGCGATCGCTTCGTGCTCAGCAACGGCCATGGCTCGATGCTGATCTACGCGCTGCTGCACCTCACCGGCTACGACCTGCCGATGAGCGAACTGCGCAGTTTCCGCAAGCTGCACAGCCGGACGCCGGGCCACCCGGAGGTGGACGTCACCCCCGGTGTGGAAACCACCACCGGCCCGCTGGGCCAGGGCATCACCAACGCCGTGGGCATGGCGCTGGCAGAGAAGCTGCTGGCCAAGGAATTCAACCGCGACGGCCACACCGTGGTGGACCACCGCACCTGGGCCTTCCTGGGCGACGGCTGCCTGATGGAGGGCATCAGCCACGAGGCCTGTGCGCTGGCGGGCGCCTGGAAGCTCGACAAGCTCACCGCCATCTACGACGACAACGGCATCAGCATCGACGGTCAGGTCGCGCCCTGGTACGTGGACGACGTGCCGGGCCGCTTCCGCGCCTACGGCTGGCATGTCGTCGGCCCGGTGGACGGGCATGACGCCGCCGCCGTGGACGCGGCGCTGGCGGCCGCGAAGGCGCACCGCGGCCAGCCCACGCTGGTGATCTGCAAGACCACCATCGGCAAGGGCTCGCCCAACCGCGCCGGCAGTGCCAAGGCGCACGGCGAGGCGCTGGGCGCCGAGGAGATCAAGCTCACCCGCGAGGCCATCGGCTGGGCGCACGCACCGTTCGAGATGCCGGCCGAGGTCTACGCGATGTGGGATGCCAAGGCCACCGGCGCCACCGCCTCCGCGGCCTGGCAAGCCGGTTTCGACGCCTACCGCGCGGCGCACCCGGACCTGGCCGCCGAGTTCGAGCGCCGCATGGCCGGCCGGCTGCCGGCGAACTTCGCGCAGGTGGCGGTGGATGCGGCCATCGCCGCGCACACCGCTGCGGCCACCGTGGCCACGCGCAAGGCCAGCCAGATTGCGCTGGAGGCCTTCACCGCGGCGTTGCCGGAACTGCTGGGCGGCTCGGCCGACCTCACCGGCTCCAACCTGACCAACACGTCGCACACGCCGGCCCTGCGCGTGGACGCCGACGGCACGCCCAACGGCGGCCGGCACATCAACTACGGCGTGCGCGAGTTCGGCATGGCTGCCATCATGAACGGCGTGGCGCTGCACGGCGGCTACATCCCCTACGGCGGCACCTTCCTCACCTTCAGCGACTACAGCCGCAACGCCATCCGGATGGCCGCGCTGATGAAGCGGCGCGTGGTGCACGTGTTCACGCACGACAGCATCGGCCTGGGCGAGGACGGCCCCACGCACCAGAGCGTGGAACACGCCGCGAGCCTGCGCCTGATCCCGAACCTGGACGTCTGGCGCCCGGCTGACACCGCGGAGACCGCCGTGGCCTGGACGCGCGCCCTGCTCAACGAGGACCGACCCACCGCGCTGCTGCTGAGCCGGCAGAACCTGCCCTACCTGCCCAAGGCCGGGCTGGACGAGATCGCCAAGGGCGCCTATGTGGTAGCCGAGCCGGCCGAGGTGGGGTTGAAGAAGAAGGCCCAGGCGGTGATCGTCGCCACCGGGTCCGAGGTGCATGTGGCGCTGCACGCACAGGCACAACTCGCGAAGAATGGCATCGCCGTGCGCGTGGTCAGCATGCCCAGCACCACCACCTTTGACCGCCAGGCCACGGCCTACAAGACTGCCGTGCTGCCCGCGAAGCTGCCGCGCGTGGCGGTGGAGGCCGGCGTCACCGACGGCTGGTGGAAGTACGGCTGCGCCGCCGTCGTCGGCATCGACCGCTATGGCGAGAGCGCCCCGGGCAACGTGCTCTTCGAGCACTTCCACTTCACCGCGCAGAACGTGGCCGACACGGTGCGCAAGGTGCTGAAGGGCTGATCGGCATGGCGCGCTGGCATCGGCTCGCGGCGGCGGTGCTGGCGTGGGGATGTGCCGGCACGCTGGCGCAGACCGTCTCGCTCCCGCCTTCGGAGGCGCTGGCCTGCATGACGCCACCGGAGGCGGAGCGCGGTACTCCGGCCTACCCGCAGGCCCTCGTCGATGCACGGATCGGCGACACGATCAAGGTCGAACTGGTCTTCACCGGCCCGCAGGCGTCGCCCGAGGTCCGGTTGCTGGAGGACCGCGTGCACGACCGTGTGCTGACCGAGTCGGTGCGCCAGCATGTCTCGGCTTGGCGGGTGCCCTGCATGCGCGCCGGCGGCGAGCCCGTGCGCATTGCCCAGACCTACGTCTTCCGGCCGGACGACGGGCGCAACGTGGTGGCCCTGCCGCCCCGTGATGCCGGCGAGGCGGCGCGTGAGCGTCAGCGCCAGTGCCTGACCCGCATCACGCCCGACAGCCTGCCCGACTACCCGACGCGTGCCCGCAGTGCCGAAGAGCAGGGCAGCTTTCTCGTTCGGCTGCGCTTTGCCACGGCGGTCGACGCGCCGGACATGCAGATCGTCGCAGGGCCGAGGTCCAGCGCCTTGCGCCGGGCGCTGGCGGATTTCGTGCCGGGCTATCGCCTGCCGTGTCACGCGGGTGAGGGGCCGGTCAGCCTGGACTTCCTGTTCGTCTTCCGGCTGCAGGACACGCGTCGCGTGGTGCTGGAGGACATGACACTGACCCGTTTCCTGGGCGCAGCGCGCGAGGTGCCGCCCGCGCGCTTCGACACCGGCGCCATGGGGTGCCCGTTCGACCTGCGCGTCCAGCACTTCCAGCCCTTCAAGCCGCACGTCGTCGGTCAGCTCGGCGAGGCGCGCCCCGAGCGCCTGGACCTGATCGAATGGCTGTCGCGCATCGAGCTCAAGGTCGAGCGGCCGACTGCGCTCGCCCTGCTCGGCGAGGAGTTCACCCTCAGCGTGCCCTGCGGCACGCTGAATTTCTGATCCACCGTCCCACCCTGAGGAGATCCACATGAGCATCAAGATCGGCATCAACGGCTTCGGCCGCATCGGGCGCATGGTGTTCCGCGCCGCCGTGGCCAACCATTCCGACATCGAAGTCGTCGGCATCAACGATCTGCTGGAGCCCGACTACCTGGCCTACATGCTGAAGTACGACAGCGTGCACGGCCGCTTCAAGGGCGAGGTCAGCGTCGACGGCAGCACCCTGGTCGTCAACGGCAAGAAGATCCGCCTGACCGCCGAGCGCGACCCGGCGGCGCTGAAGTGGGGCGACGTGGGCGCCGACATCGTCGTCGAATCCACCGGCCTGTTCCTGACCAAGGAGACCTGCCAGAAGCACCTCGACGCCGGCGCGAAGAAGGTGATCCAGAGCGCACCCAGCAAGGACGACACGCCGATGTTCGTCTACGGCGTCAACCACCAGACCTACGCCGGCCAGGCCATCATCAGCAACGCCAGCTGCACCACCAACTGCCTGGCCCCGGTGGCCAAGGTGCTCAACGACAGCTTCGGTATCAAGCGCGGCCTGATGACCACGGTGCACGCCGCCACCGCCACGCAGAAGACCGTGGACGGCCCGAGCAACAAGGACTGGCGCGGCGGCCGCGGCATCCTGGAGAACATCATTCCCAGCAGCACCGGCGCGGCCAAGGCGGTGGGCGTGGTGATCCCCGAGCTGAACAAGAAGCTCACCGGCATGAGCTTCCGCGTGCCGACGTCCGACGTGTCCGTGGTCGACCTGACCGCCGAGCTGGTCAAGGAAGCCAGCTGGGAGGACATCTGCAACGCGATGAAGGCCGCCGCCGCCGGCCCGATGAAGGGCGTGCTGGCCTACACCGAGGACAAGGTCGTGGCCACCGACTTCCGCGGCGAGCCCTGCACCAGCGTGTTCGATGCCGACGCCGGCATCGCGCTGGACAAGACCTTCGTCAAGGTCGTGGCCTGGTACGACAACGAGTGGGGCTACTCCAACAAGGTGCTGGAGATGGTGCGCGTGATGGCGAAGTGATCGCCGCCTGATCGCGTCATCGGCATGAAGTACAACGGGGCCCGCGGGCCCCGTTGTTCATGGTGCAGGCCGCAGGGTCAGAAGCCGCTCACGTCCAGCCGACCGCCGGTCACGGTCTTGCCGGCCAGCGACGGCGTGGGGATCGTCGCGGCCAGGATCGCCGCCTTGATCTGCGCGCCGGTGGCGTTCGGGTTCAGCGACTTGTACAGTGCCACTGCGCCGGCCACGTGCGGCGACGCCATAGACGTGCCGGAGTACGAGCCGTACTTGGACTGGAACTTGAACCGCCCTGGCAGCGTGGACCAGATGCCGGTGCCCGGGGCGCCCAGGTCCACCCGCGTGGCGCCGTAGTTCGAGCTGCTCGACAGGGCACCGGTGGACGTGATGTTGGCCACCGAGATGATGTTGTCGCTGTCGTAGCCGGCGGGGTAGGAGTTCGAGACCTCCATGTTCGCGCTGCCGTTGCCGGCCGCGGCCACGAACAGGATATCGGCCGCGCCGGCGCGGTCGATCGCGTCCTTCAGGCCCTGCGAAAAGCCGCCGCCGCCCCAGCTGTTGTTGGTGGCCACCAGGTTCAGGCCGTGGCGGGTCTTCAGGTCGGTCATGTAGTCCACGGCCAGGATCGCGTCGGCCGTGCTGCCGCTGCCCTCCAGGAACTTGGCGTTGACCAGCTTGACGTTCCAGCACACGCCGGCCACGCCCTTCGCGTTGCCGCCGCTGGCGCCCACCGTGCCGGCGACGTGGGTGCCGTGGTCGTCGGTGCGGCCGTCGAAGACGCTGGCGTCGTTGTTGAAGAAGTCCCAGCCGTTGACGTCGTCGATGTAGCCGTTGCCGTCGTCGTCGATGCCGTTGCCGGCGATCTCGCCCGGCACCGCCAGGATGTTGGCGCGCAGGTCCTGGTGGCGCACGTGCATGCCTTCGTCGATGATGCCGACGACGACGTCGCTGCTGCAGGTCTTGCCGGCTTCCCAGGCCGCGGCGGCACCGCTGCCGTAGGGGTTGGCCGGTGTGGTGCCCGCGCCCTGCATGCCCCAGAGCTGGCCGCTGGTGTAGTACGGGTCGTCGGAGACATCCTGGGTGGTGTAGAGCCAGTTCGGCTCGGCGAAGTCCACCGCGGGGTCGGCCTGCAGCGCCCGCATGGCCGCCGCGATGTCGATCGTGCGGCTGAACCGCACCCGCACGAGGTCACCGCGGCCGTCACGGCGCTGGGCGCCGGCGCGCAGCGTCTGCACCACGTCGGCGGCGTAGATGCCGGTCAACGGGCGGGTGCGCGACGCCGGGGTCACGCCGGCGCGGTACTGCACCAGCAGTTCGCCCGGCACGTGGGCGGCACCGGCGGCCAGAGACTGGGCCACAAGGTCGGGCCGGCCCTGGGCCTGGGCGGACCCGATCAGGGCAGCGGCCGCTGCAGCCAGCAGGGTCAACGAGGTACGAAGGTTCACGGGGACACTCCAGTAAGAAATGACGGCGCGCGGATGATGAAGGCGGCATCGTGACGCGACCACCCCTAAACCGGTGCCCCCGGGGCGGGCTCGCGACCTGCGTGTCGGGGCGTGCCGACGCTCGACTGGCCGACGAACGCAGGTCACCTCCGGTTGCCACTCACGCCGGCGTCCCTCCTACACTTGGCCATGCGTTGCATCCGTCTGACCATCGCCTCGGCCCTGGCCGCGCCCCTGCTGTGCTGGGGCGCCACCGCCTCGGGAGCCGACACCGCCCGCGTGATCGTCGCCTTCAAGCCGGGTGCCGCCGCATTGCAGGGTTCCGCCCGGGCACTCGCGTCCGACACCGCGGCGCACACGGCCGAGCGCCTGCAGCGGCGCGCCGACGCGCTGGCCGCCGTGGCCGGCCGCCCGCTGCGTGCCGGCCGCCGCGTGGCCGAACGCTGGCAGGTGGTGCAGGCCGACGGCCTGGACAGCGCCGCGCTGGCCGTCCGCCTGGCCACGCACCCGGACGTCGCCTGGGCCGCGCCCGATCTTCGCCGCCGCGCGCTGGCGGCACCCAACGACCCGCTGTACCCGGCGGTGAGCGACGGTTCGCGCCCGCAGGGGCCGGACGCCGGCCAGTGGTACCTGCGCGCGCCGGACGCCAACGTGCGCTCGGCCGCCAACCTGGAGGCGGCCTGGGACCGCAGCACCGGCAACGGCGTGGTCATCGCCGTCATCGACACCGGTGTGCGACCGGAACACCCTGATCTTCAGGGGCGCCTGCTGCCGGGCATCGACACCATCGACGAAATCGCCACGGCCAACGACGGCGACGGTGCCGACACCGACGCCACCGACCCGGGCGACTGGGTCACGGCCGCGGAGAGCCGCAGCGGGCCGCTGGCCGGCTGCCCGGAGGGCATCAGTTCCTGGCACGGCACGCAGGTGTCCACCATCGCCGCCGCGCTGAGCAACGACGACAACGGCATGGCCGGCGCGGCGCCGGGCGCACGCATCGTGCCGGTGCGCGTGCTGGGCAAGTGCGGCGGCTACGACTCCGACATCATTGCCGGCATGCTCTGGGCGGCCGGCCTCGAGCGGGTGGCCGGCGTCGTCAACGCCAACCCGGCGCAGGTGCTGAACATGAGCCTGGGCGGGTCGGGAGCCTGCACCGCTGCCTACGTGGACGCGGTGCAGCGCATCAACGCCGCCGGCGCCGTGGTGGTCGCCGCCGCGGGCAACGACGTCGGCAAGGCCGTAGGCACGCCGGCAAACTGCCCGGGCGTGATCGGCATCGGCGGCCTGCGCCATGCCGGCAGCAAGGTGGGTTTCAGCGACCTGGGGCCCGAGATCGCGCTCAGCGCGCCCGGTGGCAATTGCGTCTTCGACAACAACCTGCAGCCCTGCACCTACCCCATCCTGGCCGGCACCAACACCGGCCTGCAGCGGCCCGTGGCCTCCACCTGGACCGACAGCGTCGACTACGGCGTGGGCACCAGCTTCGCGTCGCCCATCGTCGCCGGCGCCGCCGCGCTGGTGATGGCCCAGCGCCCGGCGCTGACGCCTGCCGAGGTGAAGCAGGTGCTGCAGACCACGGCGCGCCCGTTCCCGCAGGACGGCGCCACCAACGAGCCGCTGAGCAGCGACCCCGTGCCCGCCTGCGTGGCGCCGAGCACGGCCGAACAGCTGCAGTGCTACTGCCAGGTGGGCCTGTGCGGCACCGGGATGCTCGACGCCGCGGCCGCGGTGGCGGCCGCCGATGGTGCCTTCGCCCGCATCGCCGTGCGCACGGCCTCGCCCACCGCCGACGCGCTGCTCGAGCTCGACGGTGCCACCAGCCTGGTGGCCGTGGGGCGCACCGTGGCCGGCTACGCCTGGCGCATCGTCGATGGCGGCGGCATCGTCGCCGGCTTCAGCGGCGCGGCCAATGCGGCCCAGGCCAGCCTGCTGCCCACCGGCGCCGGCAGCGTCACCGTGGCACTCACCGTCACCGACGACCAGGGCGCCACGGCCGTGGCACAGACCACGGTGACGGTGGCGGCGGCGCCCGGCACGTCGACGCCGACGCCGCCGAGCACCGGTGGTTCGTCCGGCGGTGGTGCCGTGCAGCCGCTGTGGCTGCTGGCTCTGGCCGGTGCCGCCTGGGCGCTGCGGCGCGTCAACGGCAGGGGCTGAACACTGGCGCGCTGGCCGCCAGCGCTGCGGCGGCGCGCAGGGCCTCCTGCTCATCGCTGGCGAGGCCCGGTACGCGCAGCGTGGCGCCACCTTCCCCGTCCGGCCACGTCCAGCGCGCCGCGTCGATGCCGGCGCTGCGCAGCAGGCCTTCCGCGGCCGACCGGGCTGCGGCGTCAGGCAGCCCGGTGGCTTCCAGGCAGGCCGTCGCTCGCGGTGCCGCGGCCGGTGTGTTGCCGGGCGCCTTGGCCGGCAGCACGGTGATCGCCTCCGGCCGGATCTGCTGCTGCAGCCGCTGCGGCTCACGCTGGGCGTCGGGGTCGGGGAAGGGCAGCCAGGCCATCGGCAGCCAGCCGTGCGTCGCCGCCCACCAGAACGCGTTGGCGGCCAGCAGCAGCACCAACAGCGCTCTCAGCATGGCCGCACGCTGACTTCGCCGCTGCCCACGCCGTGCAGGCGGCCATCAGCCATGCGCAGCTGAAGCACGCCCTGGGCATCGACACCGGCACCGGTGCCTTCGAGCACCACCGCCCCCTGGGTGCGCAGCGGCCGGCCGGCCAGCAGGTCGCGGCGCGCGAACGCGGCGGCGAACGGGGCGAACCCACCGGCCTCGAACCGGCGCAGCGCCTGCACCAGCGGCGGCGCCACGCGGGCCAGCACCGCCGGTGGCGTGGCGGCCGGGTCGAGTTCGTCGACACAGCCCAGGCCGCTGGCCAGTTGCGCCGGCTCGGGTGCGGCCGGCACATGCACGTTCAGGCCCATGCCGATCACGACCATGCGCTGCGTCCCCACCGGCGTGGTCTCGATCAGGATGCCGCCGAGCTTGCGGCCACCACCCGGCGCGTCGTCGTCGCGCAGCCAGAGGTCGTTGGGCCACTTCAGCATCAGCGCCGGCGCGCCGTGGGCGGCCGGGTCATCGGCCGGGTCCAGCGCGTCGGCCAACGCGCAGCCCACGGCCAGCGACAGCCCGGACCAGCCATGGGCCGGCGCCAGCGGCAGCGCCAGCGAAAACGTCAGCGACGCCCCCGCCGCCGACTGCCAGCCCTTGCCCTGACGCCCGCGGCCCGCGGTCTGGTGTTCGGCCACCAGCAGGGCCGGCTGCAGGTCGGCCTGGCGGCGCCCCAGGCGCGGCGTGCCGTCGGCCGCGCCGGTGCTGTCGGGCTCGCCGCGTGCACGCGCCAGCAGCGTGGCGTTGGTGGACCCCACGCGGGCCAGCACCTCCACGTTCAGGCCTGGCAGCAGCGGATGCAGCCTCTGCCACAGGGCGTCGGCCTGCCAGTCCAGGTGCGGTGGCGGCGGTGGCGACTCCGTCATCGAGCGTGGCAGGTGCGCTGATCCGTGGCTCAACGCCGCTTGGGCGCGAGCATGGTGCCGCGGCAATCCGGGCTGCCGCAGCGGCAGGCGTATTCGCGCTTGAGCTTGGGCGTGTAGCGCTCGTCGATCACCAGGCCGTAGTCGTAGAACAGCTCCTCGCCCGGGTGCAGGTCACGCAGCGCCTTGATGTAGACACGGCCGTCGTCGGCCACTTCCGACTCGCAGTTCGGCGCGCAGGCGTGGTTGATCCAGCGCGCGGCGTTGCCGCCGTACTTGGCGTCGATGACCCGCGTGTCGTCGACGTGGAAGTAGAAGGTGTGGTTCGGGTCCGCCGGGTCGTGCGGGTGGCGGCGCTGCGCCTCGGGCCAGGAGATGACTTCGCCGGTGTACTCGATGATGCGCTGCCCGGCGGCGATGGGCTGCACCGCGTAGACACCCTTGCCGTGCACGCCGGAGCGGCGCACCTGGATGCGCCGCCCACCTGACCGCGGCACCGACCGCGGCACCGGTTGCGGCATCGTGGCGGCCGGCTTCGGCGCACGGCGGGAGGCCCGATTTCCGCTGGTGGCTTGCGCGGTCTTCGTCATTCGGTACATTGAATTGGTGGGCGCGCGCGCGTGTGCGTGCGCGCGAGAGCGACGGCATTGTAGGCATGGACCGGGCACGGACCCGGCAGGAACCCGAGGACCAGGAACGCATGGGCAAGGCGATCATCATTGCGGAGAAGCCGAGCGTGGCGCAGGACATCGTGCGCGCGCTGACACCGGTGGCCGGCAAGTTCGAGAAGCACGCCGAACATTTCGAGAACGACCGCTACGTGGTCACGTCGGCCGTGGGCCACCTGGTGGAGATCAAGGCCCCGGAGGCCTACGACGTCAAGCGCGGCAAGTGGAGCTTCGCCCATCTGCCGGTGGTGCCGCCGCACTTCGACCTCGCCCCTATCGACAAGGCCAAGTCGCGGCTGAACGCCGTGGTCAAGCTGTGCAAGCGCAAGGACGTCGACGAGCTCATCAACGCCTGCGACGCCGGGCGCGAGGGCGAGCTGATCTTCCGCCTGATCGAGCAGTACGCCGCCGGCGCCAAGGGCACCCTGGGCAAGCCGGTGAAACGGCTGTGGCTGCAGAGCATGACGCCGCAGGCCATCCGTGACGGGTTTGCCCAGCTGCGCAGCGACGAGCAGATGCGCGGCCTGGCCGACGCGGCGCGCAGCCGCAGCGAGGCCGACTGGCTGGTGGGCATCAACGGCACGCGCGCGATGACGGCCTTCAACTCGCGTGACGGCGGCTTCTTCCTGACCACCGTCGGCCGCGTGCAGACGCCCACGCTGAGCATCGTCGTCGAGCGCGAGGAGAAGATCCGCAAGCACGTGGCACGCGACTACTGGGAGCTGCGCGCCAGCTTCGCCGCGCAGGCCGGCGAGTACGAGGGCAAATGGTTCGACCCGGCGTGGAAGAAGGACGCCAACGACCCGGAGAAGCGCGCCGACCGCCTGTGGACGGCCGCGGATGCGCAGGCCATCGCCCAGGCCTGCCGCACGCAGCCGGCGCACGTGACCGAGGAGGCCAAGCCCAGCACCCAGGCCAGCCCGCTGCTGTACGACCTGACGACGCTGCAGCGCGAGGCCAACTCGCGCTTCGGCTTCAGTGCCAAGACCACGCTGAGCATCGCGCAGGCGCTGTACGAGAAGCACAAGGTGCTGACCTACCCACGAACCGACTCGCGCGCCCTGCCCGAGGACTACCTGGGCACGGTCAAGCAGACCATCGGCATGCTGGCCGACGAGGATCTGCCCGGGCCGATGCGGGAGATCGCGCTGCACGCCCGCAAGGCGCTCAACGAGGGCTACGTGAAGCCGAGCAAGCGCGTGTTCGACAACGCCAAGGTCTCGGACCACTTTGCCATCATCCCCACGCTGCAGGCGCCGAAGTCGCTCAGCGAGCTGGAGCTCAAGCTCTACGACATGGTGGTCAAGCGCTTCCTGGCGGTGTTCTACCCGAGCGCGGAGTTCCTGGTCACCACGCGCATCAGCAAGGTGGCCGCGGCCGGTGCCACCCACCACTTCCAGACCAACGGCAAGGTGCTGGTGAACCCGGGCTGGCTGGCGGTCTACGGCAAGGAGGCCCAGGACGAGGACGCCAACCTGGTGCCGGTGGCCGCCGGCGAGGTGGTGCGCACCGAGGCCGTGGACGTCAAGGCGCTGCAGACCAAGCCGCCGGCGCGCTACACCGAGGCCACGCTGCTCAGCGCGATGGAAGGCGCGGGCAAGCTGATCGACGACGACGAGCTGCGCGAGGCCATGCGCGAGAAGGGCCTGGGCACGCCGGCCACGCGGGCGCAGACCATCGAGGGCCTGATCGCCGAGAAGTACATGCTGCGCGAGGGCCGCGAGCTGGTGCCCACGGCCAAGGCCTTCCAGCTGATGACGCTGCTGCGCGGCCTGGGTGTGGAGGACCTGACCAAGCCCGAGCTCACCGGCGCCTGGGAGCACCGCCTGGCCGAGATGGAGCACGGCAAGCTGGCCCGCGAAACCTTCATGGCCGACATCGCCAGGATGGCCGAGCGCATCGTCAAGAAGGCCAAGGAGTACGACCGCGACACCATCCCCGGCGACTACGCGACGCTGGCCACGCCCTGCCCGCACTGTGGCGGCGTGGTCAAGGAGAACTACCGGCGCTTCGCGTGCACGGCCTGCGAGTTCAGCATCCCCAAGATCCCCGGTGGCCGTGCCTTCGAGGTGGCCGAGGCCGAGGCTCTGCTGCGCGACAAGAAGGTCGGGCCGCTGGAAGGGTTCCGCTCCAAGGCCGGCTGGCCGTTCACGGCCGAGCTCAAGCTGGTCATGGACGAGGCGATCGACAACTGGAAGCTGGAGTTCGACTTCGGCGACGACGCCAAGCAGGCGGAAGCCGACGGCGAGCCGGTGGACTTCAGCGGCCAGGCCAGCCTGGGGCCCTGCCCCAAGTGCCGGGGCCACGTCTACGAACACGGCACCAACTACGTCTGCGAACACGCCGTGGGCCCGAAGCAGACCTGCGACTTCAAGACCGGCAAGATCATCCTGCAGCAGCCGATCTCGCACGACGAGCTCGGCAAGCTGCTGACCACGGGCAAGACGTCGCTGCTCGACGGTTTCGTCTCCAACCGGACCAAGCGCAAGTTCAAGGCCTTCATGGCCTGGGACCCGAAGGAGGGCAAGGTCAGCTTCGAGTTCGAGCCGCGCGCGGCGCGGCCGGCCGGCAAGACCCCCGCAAAGAAGGTCGCGGCGAAGAAGGCCGCCTGACAGAATCGCCGCCATGAAGACACTTGCCCTTTCCCTGACCGCGGCGCTGCTGGCCTCCACGGCCGCGGCGCAGACCCTGAATCCGGCCCCGGCCCCCGGCCTGTGGGAAACACAGTTCAAGCTCACCGTCAACGGCCAGGACCTGTCCGCGGCGATGAACAACGCGATGGCCGCGGCGCTGAAGGACCTGCCGCCGGACCAGCGCGCGATGGCCGAGCAGATGATGAAGGCCCAGGGCGGCGCGATGATGGGTGGCCCGCAGCAGGAATGCCTGAGCGCCGAGACCGCGAAGCGCCGCAGCGATGCGCGCAGCATGCTGGCCGACCTGCAAGAGGACGCCCCGCACTGCCGCTACGAACCGGTGAAGATCAGCGGCGGCACCGTCAGCTTCAAGGGCCGTTGCAACGACCCCGACGGCTTCAGCGGCGACATCGCTGGCGAGATGACGATGGGCAGCGCCAAGGCCTGGACCGGCCGCTGGACGGGCACCGGCCGCATGGCCGGCGACATGGGCAGCATGCCGGGGCTGAAGGTCGCCGCCGATGGCCGCGTGCAGATGGCCTGGAACGGCAGCGGCCGCTGGCTGGGCGCGTCCTGCGGCAACGTGAAGCCGGAATGACCCCGGCCGGGCGGCGGCGGTGACCGCCGCGGTCTTCTACAAGCTGCTGGCGATCTTCCTGACCGTCGGCGTCGGCTGGGTGGCCGGCCGCCTGCGCTGGCTGGACAGCGGCGCCGACGCGCGCGACCCGGCGCGGGTGCTGGGCAACGCGGCGTTCACGATCTTCGTGCCGGCGCTGCTGTTCCGCACCACGGCGCGGCTGGACTTCGCGGCGCTGCCCTGGCGCATCATCGCCGCGTTCTTCGTGCCGGCGGTGCTGTACGCGCTGGCCGTCTATGTCTGGCAGCGTCGCCGGGCCCAGCCGGACACGACCCCGGCGGCCCCAGCGGCGCGCATGGTCACGGCGTCGTTCGGCAACTCGGTGCAGCTGGGCATCCCGATGGCCACTGCGCTGTTCGGCGAACCCGGCCTGGCCATCCACATCACCCTGGTCAGCCTGCACGCGCTGATCCTGCTGACGCTGCCCACCGTGCTGGTGGAGATGGACCTGGCCCGCGCCCAGCCCGGCCCGCGCGACATCGCCGCTACGCTGCGCAGCACGGTGCGCAACACCCTGGTGCACCCGGTGGTGCTGCCGGTGGTGGCCGGCATCGCCTGGAACCTGGCCGGCCTGCCGCTGCCGGCGGTGCTGGACGAGACGCTGGCGGCACTGGGCTCGGCCGTGGTGCCGGTGTGCCTGGTGCTGATCGGCCTGAGCCTGGCCTACTACGGCGTGCAGGGGCAGTGGCGCGGCGCGCTGCAGCTCAGTGCGCTGAAGCTGGTGGTGCTGCCGGCCGTGGTGGTGGCCATCGCCCACTGGGGCTTCGGCCTGGCCGACCTGCCGCTGGCGGTGGTGGTGCTGATGGCCGCCCTGCCCACCGGCAGCAACGCGCTGATCTTCGCGCAGCGCTACGACACGGGGGCCACCGAGGCCACGGCGGCCATTGTGGTCTCGACGCTGCTGTTCGTGCTCAGTGCGTCGGCGTGGTTGGGGGTCCTGACGCTGTTGGGGTGACAATCACGCCCATGCAGATCGACGACATCGCCGCCTACATGGCCCACGTGGGCGCCGCTGCGCGGGCTGCCTCCACGGCCATGGCGGCCGCGTCCACGGCCTCCAAGGACCGCGCGCTCCGGGCGCTGGCGGCGCGGTTGCGCTCGTCGGCCGACGCGCTGGCCATCGCCAATGCCTGCGACATCGCCGCCGCCGAATCCGCCGGCCTGGCCGCGCCGATGGTCGACCGCCTGCGCCTGACGCCCAAGGTCATCGAGACGGTGGCCGAAGGCTGCGAACAGATCGCCGCCATGCCCGACCCCATCGGCGAGATCACCGGCGTCAAGCGCCGCCCCAGCGGCATCAGTGTGGGCCAGATGCGGGTGCCGCTGGGCGTGTTCGGCATGATCTACGAGAGCCGGCCCAACGTGACCATCGAGGCCGCCAGCCTGGCCGTCAAGAGCGGCAACGCCTGCATCCTGCGCGGCGGCTCGGAGGCCCTGCACAGCAACCTGGCGCTGTGGGCGCTGGTGCAGGCGGCGCTGGCCGATGCCGGCCTGCCGCCCGACGCGGTGCAGCTGGTGCAGACCACCGACCGCGCCGCCGTCGGCAGGCTGATCACGATGCCCGAGCGCGTGGACGTGATCATCCCGCGCGGTGGCAAGGGCCTGATCGAGCGCATCAGCGCCGAGGCCCGCGTGCCGGTGATCAAGCACCTGGACGGCAACTGCCACGTGTACGTCGACGCCGAGGTCGACCTGGACCTGGCGGTGAAGGTCACCGACAACGCCAAGACG
Organism: Rubrivivax albus; assembly: GCF_004016515.1. Taxonomy (GTDB): domain Bacteria; phylum Pseudomonadota; class Gammaproteobacteria; order Burkholderiales; family Burkholderiaceae_C; genus Rubrivivax; species Rubrivivax albus. Next base: position 451,698 of record NZ_SACT01000002.1, on the reverse strand, counting down.
CAGAAGTACAGCCCCTGCAACGCCGCCGAGAGCCTGCTGGTGCATGCGGCCCAGGCGGCGGCCTTCCTGCCGCGCATCGGCGCGGTGTTTGCTGCCAAGGGCGTGGAGGTGCGTGGCTGCGAGCGCACGCGCACACTGCTGCCGCAGGCGGTGGCGGCCACCGAGGCCGACTGGGCCACCGAGTACCTGGCGCCGGTGATCAGCGTGAAGGTGGTGGACTCGCTGGACGAGGCGATCGCGCACGTGAACCGCTGGGGCTCGCACCACACCGACGCGATCCTGACGACGAACCACCCGAACGCCATGCGCTTCCTGCGCGAGGTGGATTCCGCCAGCGTGATGGTCAACACCAGCACGCGCTTCGCCGACGGCTTCGAATACGGCCTGGGCGCCGAGATCGGCATCAGCACCGACAAGTTCCACGCCCGCGGCCCGGTGGGGCTGGAAGGGCTCACGTCGATGAAGTGGGTGGTGCTGGGGCAGGGCGAGATCCGCCAGTGAGCGCGCGCCCATGACCGGCGGGCAGATGGCGGCGCTCGCGGTGGCCGCGGTGCTGGTGTTCTGGATGGTCGGCGCCTACAACCGGCTGGTCGGCCTGCGCAACAAGGTGGGGGCCGCCTGGCAGCAGGTGGACGAGGCACTGCAACGCCGCGGCGAGGCGGTGGCGCCGCTGGTGGCCGCGGTGCGTGACGGCCTGGTCGGTGAAGGCGCGGCGCTGGACGCCCTGCTGACGGCACAGGCCCAGGTGGCTGCGGCGGCCGATGGGCTGCGACCCCGGCCCGTCATCGCCGACGCCGCGCAGGTGCTGGTGCGCGCCGAGGCGCTGATGGCCGCGGCCAGTGCGCGCGTGCTGGCGCTGCTGGACCTGCAGGCCGAACTGCGCGCCAGCGACGCGGTGGCGCCGCACGTGCAGGCCCTGCGCGACGCCGAGCCACGCCTGGCCTTTGTGCGCCAGCTGTTCAACGACGCGGTGCAGGCCTACAACGACGCCGCCCGGCAGTGGCCGACCCGGCTGCTGACGCGGCTGTTCGGGTTCGGCACCGCTGGGCGGCTCTGACGCCCGGCAGCCTCGGCTGCCGGGACTTCATGGCAGAGGTCAGCTCGCCGGGCAGGGCCGCAGCGCAGCCGCGGTGGGCCGCAGCGCCTGCGTGGTGCCGCTGTCGTCGGCGCCCAGCGTGTTGTCGGTGAAGCGGCAGCCGTAGTCGCTGGCGCCCACCGTGGCGGCGTCGAGCATGTCGTCGCCCTCGGGCTTGTCCCCGCCCTGTTCCCAGGCCACCATGTCCTCGAAGGCACGCACCTGCTCGGCGATGGTGAAGTCGCAGTGGCTCACGCCGCGGATGGCGCGCTGCACCAGCATGCCGCTGCTGCCAGCGGCGGCGGCGCGCTGTGCATAGACCTGCTGCATGTTGAAGGGCACGAACAGGTCACCCAGCGTGTGGATGGTGACCACCGGCACGCTGAATTCGCCATTGACCTGCGGGATCCAGCGCAGGCCGTCGGTGCGCAGGCGGTTGGCGTCGGCCTCGGCCACCAGGCGCTGCGCCGCGGCGTTCAGGGCCGCGCTGGCGTCGGCCTGGCCGTCGATGGTGTAGACCACGTCCTGCGTGTCGAGCACGTTCTTGTTCAGGATGCCGGTGATCGTGCCATCGCCGCCCAGGTTGCCCCACATGAACGGGAAGCTGCCGCCGAAGGCCAGGCCGAGGTCGAACATCGGCCGCGGCCCGCCGGTGAGGTTCTGCAGCACCGACACAAAGGGCAGGCCGGCGGTGGTGGGCGCGATCTGTGCCTGCGGTGCCGCCGGGTTGGGGAAGCTGCTGAACAGCGTGGCCGTCACCGGGCCGACGATGCTGGTCCAGTCGGCCGTGGGGTGGTCGGGCACGCCGGCCAGCACCTGCGCAGCCACCTGCACGGCGGCGAAGGTGTCGAAGAGCTTGGTGTCGCCCATCACGCCGCACATGGGCACGGCGCCGTGGTAGGCCACCTTGTTGACGGCCGTGGCCAGGGTCTCGGCCTCCACCGCGGCACCGGCGATGTGGCCGCCCATCGAGTGGCCGATGATGTAGATGCGCTCCGGGGCCGCCAGCGGGCGGCCGGCGGCTTCGGCGATGCGGTTGAAGGCCAGCGCCAGGGCGTTGGTGTCCTCCACGCCGGCGCGCACGTCGTAGTAGTTGGCCCGGTAGCTCGACGCCGCCCAGGCGTAGCCGTTGTCGATCAGGTGGCGGCGGATCGAGGGGTTCTGCACCGCCAGGTCCGGGCCGTTGCCCGCGTAGCCGTGCGCGTACATCACGAGGCGGCCGTTCCAGTTGGCCGGCACCTCCACACGGTAGGCGGCGCCGTCGATCACGCCGGCCCAGCGGCTGGTGTTGGCCACGTTGGTCTGGTCGCCGGCGCCCACGGTCAGCGCAGCGAAGGTGGTGGAGGCCACGTCCGCGGTGAACACGCGGCTGTCGTGCTCGCGTGTCTCCTCGGCCACCGGCGGCGGGGGTTCGAAGGTGGGGCCGTTGTCGTCGCTGCCACCGCAGGCGGCCAGCAGCACCGCCGCAGCCAGCGCGGCCGGGCGGAACAAGGGGGTCGGGGTCATGGGTGTCTCCTGCACTGCGTGGGCCCGGTCGGGCCGGGACACGACAGGCTAGCGGCGCGCGGCCCGATCCAGCATCGGGAAAGCCCGCTGGCGGCGCGTCGCGCAGGCGACAGCGGGCCGCCCGGCCCGCTCAGGCGCGGTCGCCGGGCTGCAGGGTCAGGCGATCGGCGGCCGGCATCTCGACGTCGTCGTCGGCCTCCAGGGCAATCTGCATGCACACGGCCCGGCACAGCGTGGCCGCACGCTCGTTGCCGATGCGGTAGTAGATCTGCGTGGCGTCACGCCGGCGGCTCAGCACGCCGGCGCGGTACAGCGTCGACAGGTGCTGGCTCATGTTGGGCTGGGTGGTGTCGATCTCGTGCAGCAGCTGCGAGACGTTCTTCTCCGTCTGGCACAGCGCGCTGATGATCTTCAGCCGGATGGGCGTGGACAGCAGCCGGAACAGTTCGGCGGCCGAGGAGAAGACCTCGTCGGATTCGCCCAGCGCCTCGTCGACGACCGCCGGTGCTCCATCAGCCTCTGATTTCATGCGCATATCCATCTATTCGGCTCCGATGATGTTGTGCGCGAACGCAGGCCGTCAAGCCCGCGTTCAGCGGGCGGGCGGACGGGGGCTGAACCGGTAATGGTCGCGCTGCAGCACGGCGGCCACGGCGGTCACTTCCTCGGGGAACAGGCCCAGGTTCAGTTCGGTGCTGCAGTAGTCGACCATGCCGCGCAAGGCGCCCGGCGTGTTGATGCGGCCCTGCGGCTTGTAGATGGCGCTGCCGTCACCGCCCACGCGGCGGATGTGGCAGGCGTTGCACTTGTGCTCGACGATCAGCTGTTCGCCGAGCTTCAGGTCGGCACCGTGGAACAGCGCCGGCGTGCCGGCGTCCGCGAACGCGGACAGGGGCAGGGCCGCCAGGGCGGCGGCCCGACCCAGGGCCCGCGTCAGTGAGGTTGCGCGGGCCCAGGCCATCACTTGGCGCCGCCCAGGATCCAGGTGGCCAGCGTGTTCAGGTCGGCGTCGCTGAGCTGCGCCTGGGGCGGCATCGGCACCGGGCCCCACTTGCCAGAACCGCCGGCCTTGATGCTGGCCTTGAGCTTGTCGACGGCGTCCTTCTGGCCCGCGTACTTCTTGGCCACGTCGGCGTAAGACGGGCCGACCAGCTTCTTGTCCACCGCATGGCAGGCCATGCAGGCGTTCTTCTGCGCCAGCGCCAGGTTGGCGAAGGCCGGCGTGGCGGCGGCACCCAGGGCGAGCGCGGCAACGGCGAGAGACAGACGGGACATCGATCGGTTCCTTGTCGAACGGGGGTTGAGGAATGAGAACGTCATCGGACCAGGGCGGCCAGGGCCATCACGTCGGCTTCGGCCATTTCGCCGGGAATGATCTCCCGCAGCCGCCCCTGGCGGTCGACCGTGATTGTCAACGGAATCACCCGGCGTGCGGCTGACAGGGTGGCGAAGCCGGCCTGGTCCAGTGTCACCGGAAAGGCAAAGCCTTCGCGATCCATATGGCGGCGAACGGCCTCGGCGTCGCGGTCGCCGGCCACGCCCAGCACCTGCAGCGGCGCGTCGGCGGGCAGGGACCGCACCAGCGCGTTCAGGTGCGTGTTGTGCCGGCGGCAGAAGCCGCACCAGGTGGCCCAGCGCACGATGATCTGGGCATGGCCCGGTTTCGGTGCCCAGGGGTTGCCGTCCAGCAGGGTCACGCCGTCGGGCCAGGCGACGATGTCGCCACGCGCGATGGCCGAGGCTCCGCCGGCGCAGGCCATGCCGGCCGAGGCGAGGAGCAGCGAACGTCGCCTCATCGCCCTTGCCGCTCCATCAGCAGGTAGGTGTTGTAGGCGTTGATGCGGTTGGCGGCACGGAACAGCGGCAGGTGTTCGAAACGCGACCAGTCGGTGTGCGCGTAGGCGTCCTCGAAGGGCTCGAGGTCGGCGGCGGCCTTGCCCATGCTGTTGCGCAGGTGCAGCAGGTAGTCGCGGGTGAGCTGCAGGTCCTCTCTGGCCTGCGCCGATACGGCGCCGTGGCCGGGCACGATGAGTGCCGCGTCGTAGGCCAGCAGCCGGTCCAGCGCCTGCACCCAGGCGCCGCTGTCGGCCAGGCCGACGAACGGGATGCGGCCGCGGAAGACCAGGTCGCCGACGAAGAGCACGCGCTTCTCCGGCACCCAGACCACGATGTCCTCGGGCGTGTGGGCCGGGCCGGCGTGGCTGATCTCGAAGCGCAGGCCACCCAGGGTCAGCGTGACCGGGCCGGTGAGCCGACGGTCGGGCGGCACCAGGTGTGTGGTCTCGTCGACCCAGGGGAACAGGTCCTCGCGGCTGGCCTCAAGGCGCAGCCGGGCGGTGTCGGATTGCAGGTACTCGGCCGAGCGTGCGTGCGCAATGACCTCCGCACCCGCGGCCTTGAAGGTCTGCAGGCCGTAGACGTGGTCGGCGTGGTAGTGGGTGACGATGACCTGGCGCACCGGCTTGTCGGTGACACGGCGGATCTCGGCCAGCAGTTCCTGCGCCAGCGGCGGCGAGCCCAGCGCGTCGATCACCACCACGCCGTCGTTCGTGACCACGAAGGCGGCATTGGAGATGAAGTTGCGGTTGGCCGCCGAGCCCAGCGCCGACACGCCCTGCACGAACCACACGCCCGGCACCACCTCCTCCGCCTTGGGCACCTGCGCCCATGCGGCAGCGCAGACGGCCCAGAACAGGCCGCCGAGCAGGAGCCAGGAGCGCAGCATCATCACGGGCGGGACGTCATCGAGGTCCGGCAACTATATTCGAATGTACGAATATTAAAGCGCCGACCCTGCGCGGTCATGGGGATGAACCCGGCATGGCGGGCGCGCTGCCTTCCGGCGCCGGGCCCATGGGGCCCGACCAGCCGGTCAGCCGACGATGGTCCCGCGCGCCTCGCCCAGCCCGATGCGGGCCTTGCCCGGCCCGCTGCACACGGCACGCAGGATCACGGTGTCGCCGTCCTGCAGGAAGGTGCGCGTCTCGCCGGTACTCAGCGTCAGCGGCGCCTTGCCGCCGTTCGTCAGCTCCAGCAGCGAGCCGCCCTGGCCGGGCGCGGGGCCGCTCTGCGTGCCGCTGCCCAGCAGGTCGCCGGGCTGCAGGTTGCAGCCGCCGGCGGTGTGGTGGGTCAGCAGCTGCGCCACCGTCCACCAGCTGTCGCGGAAGTTGCTCTGCATCAGCTTCTGCGGCGCGCCCATCTGCGCCGTCTGCAGCCAGACCTCCAGCGTGATGTCCATCGCGCCGGCGGCGGCGTCGAGCGCCGCGTTCAGGTAGGGCAGCGGCTGCGGCTCGCCAGATGGATGGGCGAAAGGCACGCGGTAGGGCAGCAGCGCCTCGCGCGTGACCACCCAGGGCGAGATCGTGGTGGCGAAGTTCTTCGACAGGAACGGGCCCAGCGGCTGGTATTCCCAGGCCTGGATGTCGCGCGCCGACCAGTCGTTGAGCAGCACCAGGCCGAACCAGTCGGTCTCGGCCTGCTCCATGGTCTTCGGGCTGCCGAGCTCGTTGCCGGTGCCCACCAGGATGCCCAGTTCCAGTTCGTAGTCCAGGCGCTTGCAGGGGCCGAAGGCCGGGGTGGTGTCGCCGGCGGCGGGCGCGGTCTGGCCCATCGGGCGCTTCACCTGCTGGCCGCTGACGCCGATCGACGACACGCGCCCGTGGTAGCCGATGGGCACCCACTTGTAGTTGGGCAGCAGCGGGTTGTCCGGCCGGAACAGCTTGCCCACCGCGGTGGCGTGGTGGATGCCGGTGTAGAAGTCGGTGTAGTCGCCGATGGCACAGGGCAGGGCCATCTGCGCCTGGTCCTGCGGCAGCAGGCACAGCTCCAGGAAGGGGCCCTGGTCGCTACCTTCGGCCAGCGCGGTCGACAGCGCTTCGCGCAGGCGTTTGCGCGCGTCCAGGCCCAGCGCCATGAAGGTGTTGAGGTCGCCGTCGGACAGCGGGCGCAGCAGCTCGGGCACGCCGTCGCCCCAGGGGCACTGTTCGGCGGCCAGCTTGAGGTCCAGGATCTGGTCGCCGATGGCCACGCCGATGCGCCAGGGCTCGTCCGTCTTCGCGCGGCGGAAACGGCCGTAAGGCAGGTTCTGGATCGGGAAGTCGGTGTCGGCGGCGTTGGCCGATTCGACCCAGCTGCGCAGCTTCGGGTCGTGGGTGGCGTCGGTGAGGTTCATGGGCGCTTGAAGTTGTCGGCGAGTCCTGACCAGCACTCAGCGTACCGCGCATCGCGCGCGCCGTCGCGCATGGCCCACGCGGTGGGCTTGAAGCGCCAGCGGCTCTCGAACATGAAGGCCAGCGTGGCGTCGAGCTTGTGCGGCGCCAGCGGCGCGCTGCTGGCCTTGGTGAACGCTTCGGTGTCGGGCCCATGCGGCACCATGCTGTTGTGCAGGCTGGCGCCGCCGGGGCGGAAGCCCTCGGGCTTGGCGTCGTACTGGCCGTAGACCAGGCCCATGAACTCGCTCATCACGTTGCGGTGGTACCAGGGCGGGCGGAAGCTGTCCTCGGCCACCAGCCAGCGCGGCGGGAAGATCACGAAGTCGCAGTTGGCCACCCCCGGCGTGTCGCTGGGGCTGGTGAGCACGGTGAAGATGCTGGGATCCGGGTGGTCGAAGCTGATCGAGCCGATGACCATGAAGTGCCGCGTGTCGTAGCGGCAGGGGGCCAGGTTGCCGTGCCAGGCCACCACGTCGAACGGCGTGTGGCCCTGCGTGGCGCGCCAGAACAGGCCGCCGGTCTTCTTGACGATCTCGTAAGGGCCGGGCGTGTCCTCGAAGGTGGCCACCGGGTGCTCGAAGTCGCGCGGGTTGGCCAGGCCGTTGCTGCCGATGGGGCCGAGCTCGGGCAGGCGGAAGGGCGCGCCGTGGTTCTCGCAGACGTAGGCTGTGCTGGGGCCGTCGACCGCCACCTTGAAGGCCAGGCCACGCGGCAGCAGCACCACCTGGCCGGGTTCGGCCTGCAGCACGCCGAGCTCGGTGGTGAACGTGAAACGCCCGCTCTGCGGCACGACCAGCATCTCGCCGTCGGCATTGACCAGCGCGCGCCGGTCCATCGAGTGGTTGGCGAAGACCACGTGCGCGGCCACCCCGGTCTGCGCGTCGGCATCGCCGTTGAGCACCAGCGTGCGCAGGCCGTCGATGAAGTCGACTTCGCCCTCGGGCGCCGCGGCCGGGTGCCAGCGCAGCGGGTCCGGCGGCACGTCCACGCCCGCGGCTGCGCCGGTGCGCCAGAACGGGAGGTCCAGCGCCTCGTAGCCGCCGACCACCACGCTGGGCTGGCGGCGGTACATCCAGGTGCGGCGGTTCTCGGCGCGCGGCGCGGTGAAGGCGCTGCCGGACAGCAACTCCGCGTACAGCCCGTGGGCCACGCGCTGCGGGCTGTTGCGGCCCACCGGCAACGTACCGGGCACGGCTTCGGTGGCGAACTGATTGCCGAAGCCGGTGAGGTAGGCCAAGGTCATGGGCGCACCTGTTCCACGCCGTCGCGGGCGACCGCGATCGCCTCGTCCAGCACCCGCAGGTCGCCGATGTGGTTGGCCAGCAGCAGCACCAGGCGAGCGTTGAGCATCTCGCTCTGCGCGTCGCTGAGGTCGCGGTGGGCGCTGACCAGGCGGTCGTAGAAGGCGTCGCCCGGCATGTAGGGGTGGCGGTAGCGCTCGCCGGGGACGCCGAAGTTGGGCCGGGTGTTGAGATGGGTCGTGTTCATCGTGTCGGCTCCTCAGTGGCCCGTGGCGCGCGCCAGCGCGCTGCGCACGGCATCGGCGTCGAAGGCCCGCCAACGCGCCGCCACGTGCTGGTCGGGGCGCACCAGCAGGCAGCCGCCCGGGGGCAGGCCGCAGCGGCGGGCCACCAGGCCTTCGACGTCCTTCACCGTGGTGAAGCCCGCGGCCTCGCCGTCCACCAGCAGGGTGGCCAGCGGCAGCGCCTTCAGCGCGGTCTGCATGGCGGCATCCGGCGTGCCGAAGTACAGCAGGGCAAAACCTTCGCCCAGGTGCGGCAGCAGCCACGACCCGCGCGGGCCCTGCACCGGCGCGTCGTCCATCGGTGCGCCGGGTTGCATCCAGCCGTCGAAGGCCTCCCCGTCTGGTGTGTTCAGCGGTGAATCGCCATAGGTGCTGGGCACCGACAGCCGCCCGCTGTTGACCAGCGCACGCACACCCGGCACCGTGGCGGCCAGGCTGAGCACGGCGTCGCGCAGCGTCTGCGCGGCACGGCTCTTGGGCGTCATGAAGTCGGTGGCGCGCGTGGAGTTCAGGATGTTCTCGTCGGCCGCGAGTTCGCGCTCGAACGCGTAGCTGTCCAGCAGCGACTCGGGTGCCTCGCCGCGGATCACCGCGGCCAGCTTCCAGACCAGGTTGTCGGTGTCCTGGATGCCGGAGTTGGCGCCGCGCGCGCCGAACGGGGACACCTGGTGCGCCGCGTCGCCCACGAACAGCAGCCGGCCGTGGCGGAAGTCGGTCATGCGCCGGCACTGGAAGGTGTAGACGCTCACCCACTCCAGCTTGAAGCCGATGTGGGCGAAGCCCTGCTGGTCCAGCGCCTGGCGGATGCGCGGCTCCACGCGCTCCGGCTGCTTCTCCGCCTCGGGGTCGGCTTCCCAGCCCAGCTGGAAATCCAGCCGCCAGACGTCGTCGGCCTGGCGGTGCATCAATGCGCTCTGGCCGGCGAAGAACGTGGGGTGGAACCAGAAGCGGCGCTCGGTCTTGTCCAGCGGGAAAGGTTCCGCGTCGAGCACCACGTCGGCGATCAGGAAGCGGTCCTGGAAGACGTGGCCCTCGATGTCCAGGCCCATCGCGCGGCGGATGGGGCTGCGCGCGCCGTCGGCCACGATCAGCCAGTCGGCGTGCAGTGTGTAGGGGCCCTGCGCGGTCTCCACCTGCACGATGGCGCCGTCGTCGCGCGCCTCCACCGACACCACCTTGTGTTTCCAGCGCAGGTCCAGCGCCGGCAGGTCGCGCGCGCGGTCGACCAGGTATTCCTCGAGGTAGTACTGCTGCAGGTTGACCATGCCCGGGCGCTGGTGGCCCGATTCCGGCAGCAGGTCGAAACTGAAGACCTCGCGCTCGCCCTCGAAGGTGCGGCCCACGTTCCATGTGACGCCCTTGTCCAGCACGCGCTGGCCGGTGCCCAGCCGGTCCAGGATCTCCAGCGTGCGCTTGGCGTAGCAGACGCCGCGCGAACCGACGGAGACGGTGTCGTCGTCGTCCAGCAGGATGGGCTGTAGGCCGCGCTGGGCCGCGTCGATGCCGGCGCACAGGCCCACCGGGCCGGCACCGACGATGACCAGCGGCACGCGCCGCACGGGGCCGCCGACCTCCGGGGCCGGGCTGGCTTGAAACTTGGGCCAGGTGTAGGTGGAGAGCATGGCGTCAGGCTCCGGTGCCGGCGAACTCTTGTTCGTGCATCCACGCGGCGTGCTTCGGTGCGCGCCGGGTCTTGGCCCACTCTTCCAGCATCTCCCACTTCACCGCGTCGAGCTTCGCGTTCATGTCCGGCGTGGCCGTGTCGCAGGCCAGCTCCAGCCGGTGGCCGTTGGGATCGAAGAAGTAGATCGACTTGAAGATGGTGTGGTCGGTCACGCCCACCACCGGGATGCCCGCGGCCTCCAGCTTCGCCTTGGTGGCCTCCAGCTCCTCGACGCTGCCGACCTTGAAGGCCAGGTGCTGCACCCATTCGGGCGTGGCCTCGTCGCGGCCCATGTCCGGCGAGTTGGGCAGTTCGAAGAAGGCCAGCACGTTGCCGTTGCCCGCATCCAGGAACACGTGCATGTAGGGGTCGGGCGCGTGCGTGGACGGCACCTTGTCCTCGGCGATCGCGAGCACGAAGTCCATGCCCAGGTGCTTGCCGTACCACTCCACGGTCTGCTTGGCGTCCTTGCAGCGGTAGGCGACGTGGTGGATGCGTTCGATGGCCATGGCGGGTCTCCTTCGGGTTCAGGCGGGCAGCAGGATCAGGACTCCAGGGCCTTCCACATCTCGATGTCGCGCTCGGCGGTCCAGATGCGCGGGTCGCGGTACTGCGTGGCCTCATCAAAGGCGCGCGTCACGTCGAAGGGCATGCAGTGGTCGAAGATCACCCAGTGGCCGTACTTGGGCCGCACGGCGGCCATGGTCTCCTGGTAGACGGCCTTCAGGTCCTTGCCGGCGGCGGCGCCGGCCTTCACGGCGGCGTAGACGTCGGCAATGAAGGCGCGCGTGCCGGCCAGGCCCTGGGCCACTTCGTCGGCGTTCTGCAGCGCGGCGCCGCGGCCGGGCACCAGCTTCTCGGGCTTCAGCGCGGCGATGTTGTCCAGCGTCTGCGGCCAGTCGCTGAAGTAGGCGTCGCCGGCATAGGGCGTGGCGTCGAACTCCACCAGGTCGCCGCTGAACAGGATTCTTTCCTGCGGCAGCCAGACCACGGTGTCGCCCTTGGTGTGGCCGCGGCCGAGCTGGATCAGCTGCACTTCCAGCTGGCCCAGCCACAGCGTCATCTTCCCGGTGAAGGTCATCGTCGGCCAGGTCAGGCCCGGCGGCACGCTCTCGACATTGCGGAACAGGCGCGGGAAGCGGCCGATCTCGCTGGCCTTGTCCTGCTCGCCACGTTCCTTGATCAGGCTCAGCGTGTCCTCGCTGGCCAGGATGTGCTCCGGCTGGTAGGCGCTGGCGCCGAGCACGCGTACCGCGTGGTAGTGGCTCAGCACCACGTACTTGATCGGCTTGTCGGTGACCTCGCGGATGCGGCGGATCACGTCCTGCGCCATCACCGGCGTGGCCTGGGTGTCGATGACCATCACCGCGTCGTCGCCGATCACGATGCCGGTGTTCGGGTCGCCCTCGGCGGTGTAGGCGTAGGCGTGCTCGGACAGCTTGGTGAAGCTGACCTTCTTCTCCTCGAGGTCGGCCTGGCTGGCGAAGGCTTTTGTCGTCATCGCGAAGACTCCTGTTGAACGCGTTTGTCTATATTGAACTTGACGGGATTCTCCGTCAATCGTTCAATCATGTCCAATGCATTCAATATCAGCGAAAACCCGGACATGAAAGCACAACGCGGGATCCAGAGCGTGGAGGTGGGCGGCCGGCTGCTCCTGGCCCTGGTGCACGAGGGCAGGCCCATGGCACTGAAGGACCTGGCCCAGGCTGCCGGCATGGCGCCACCCAAGGCCCACCCCTACCTGGTCAGTTTCGGCAAGCTGGGCCTGATCGCGCAGGACGAAGCGAGTGGCCACTACGGCCTGGGGCCCCTGGCCATGCAGCTGGGCCTGATCAGCCTGCAGCAGAGCGACCCGGTGCGGCTGGCCAGTGCGCAGCTGCCGGGGTTGGCGGACGTGGTGGGGCAGACCGTGGGCATCGCCGTCTGGGGCCCGCGCGGCGCCACCATCGTGCGCACCGAACCCGGGCCGCTGCCGGTGCACGTGGCCATGCGCCACGGCACGGTGATGAGCCTGCGCGGCACCGCGTCGGGCACGCTGTTCGCCGCCTGGCTGTCGCACGCCGAGATCCGCGCCAGCGACCCGGGCGCAGTGTTCGATGCCGCCTTCGAGCGTGACCTGGCCGCCGTGCGCGATGCCGGCATCGCCACCGCCAACGACGGCGTGGTGGCCGGCGTGTCGGCGCTGGCCGCACCGGTGTTCGACGCCGGCAACCGCCTGGTGCTGAGCCTGACGGCCATCGGCCCGAGCGCCAGCTTCGACGTGCGCCCCGACGGCCCGCCGGCGCAGGCGCTGAAGGCTGCGGCGGCGGCACTGTCCCGGCAGTTGGGCGCACGCAGCGCGGCGACACGCGTCGATTGATGCGGATCAAGCCGGCAGGCACCGGCCACGCCTAGAGTCGCGCCATACCCTCAGACGTATAGGCGCAGACGATGAACCGACAGCGGTGGGCCGCGGCCCTGGCGACCGTGGCCGTGGTGGCCGTGGCTGCCGGCGCGGGTTGGTGGCGCTTTGGCCGGGCCGTGGCGGTGCCCGTGACCACTGTGGCCGAAGGCACGGTGGCCGTGCGTGTGCAGGGCCCGGGCACCGTGCAGGCCCGCGTGCCGCTCACGCTGGCGGCGCGCCTCACGGCCACCGTCACGGCGGTGAACGCCGACGTCGGCGACACCGTGCAAGCCGGCGACCTGCTGGTGGCGCTGGACGACCGCGACCTACGCGCCCGCCGCGACACCGTGGCCGCGCAGCGCGGCACCCAGGCGCGCAACATCGAGGCGGCCGAGGCGGCGCTGCGCAAGGCGCAGGCCGACCTGGCGCTGGCGCGCAGCCGCGCCCAGCGCGACGCCGCGTTGCAGGCCCAGGGTTTTGTCTCCACGGCCGGGCTGGACAGCACGCAGGCGGCGCTGGACGCGGCCGTGGCCGCCGAGCAGAGCGCCGCCGCCACGCTGGCCGCGCGCCGGGCCGAGCTGGCCGCGTCGGCACATGACCTGGCCGCCGCAGACGTCACCGCCTCGTTCGCGCAGCTGCGTGCACCGGTGGACGCGCTGGTGATCCAGCGCCTGGTGGAGCCGGGCAGCACCGTGGTGGCCGGCACGCCGCTGCTGCGCCTGGTGGACCCGGCCAGCGTCTGGGTGGCCATGCGCGTGGACGAGGCCCAGCTGGCGGCACTGCAGCCGGGGCAGCCGGCGCGCATCCGCCTGCGCACCGGCGCCGAGCACGCCGGCCGGGTGGCGCGCATCGCGCGACAGTCGGACCCCGCCACGCGCGAGATCGAGGCCCACGTCGCCTTCGACACCCTGCCGGCACGGTTCGCCATCGACCAGCAGGCCGAGGTGACGGTGATGGCCGGCGAGCAGCGCGGCCTGCGCGTGCCCGCCAACGCGCTGCTGCGCGACCGTGACGGCCGCCCCGGCGTGCTGACGGTGACCGACGGCCGAGCCCGCTTCGTGGCGGTGAAGCCCGGCACCACCGACGGCGAGCAGCTGCTGCTGGCCGACGGCCCCGCGGCCGGCACCGCCGTGGTGGCGGTGGCTGCCGGCGTGCGCGACGGCATGCGCGTGCGCGCCGCCGACTAGACCAAGTCGGCCATGGACCTCGCGGTCAAGGATATCCGCCGGCACCTCGGCAAGTTCGTCGCCACCATCGTCGGCGTGTCGATGCTGCTGGCCATCGTGCTGGTGATGAACGGCATCTACCGCGGCAACATCGCCGATGGCGTCTGGCTGATCGAGAACCTGCGCACCGACCTGTGGGTGGTGGAACGCGGGCGTGGCGGCCCGTTCAACGAACCGTCGCGGCTGCCGCTGGACAGCTTCAAGAGCGTGGCCGCCACGCCCGGCGTGGCGCAGGCCAGCCCGCTGGTGCTCTACACCGCGCAGCGCGCCCTGGGCCGCGGCGCCGAGCAGCAGTTCACCGTGATCGGCTACGACGTCTTCGGCGGTCTGGGCGGGCCCGGGCGACTGGTGGAAGGCCGCACCATCCGTGCCGCGCACTACGAGGTGGTGGCCGACCGCAAGCTCGGCCTGGCGCTGAATGATCGCTTCGTGCTTTCCGGCGACACCTACACCGTGGTCGGCGTCAGCGCCGGCGCGGTGGACGCGTCGGGCAACCCGCTGCTGTGGATGTCGCTGGCCGACGCACAGGACGTGCAGTTCGAGCAGGACCCGCGCGCGGTGGACCAGTCGCGCGCCGCCACGCTGCAGCGGCTGTCTGCCGCCGGTTATGGCGACGCGCAGGCCGAGCGGCTGCTGCCCCTGGTGAGCGGCGCGCCGGCGCAGATCAACGCCGTGCTCGTGCGCCTGCAGCCCGGCGCCGACCGCGCCGCCGTGGCGCAGCACCTGCGTGACTGGCTGTACGTCAACGTCTACACCACAGACGAGGAGCGCACGCTGATGCTGGAGGGGCGGCTGAAGCGCATCTCCGGCGTGCTGGGCCTGTTCCGCACCCTGCTGGTGATCGTCTCCATCGTGATCATCGCGCTCATCGTCTACGTGCTGACGATCGAAAAGATCAAGTCCATCGCGACGCTCAAGCTCATCGGCGCGCCCAACAGCGTGATCGTGCGCCTGATCCTGGAGCAGTCGCTGGCGCTCACGCTGGCCAGCTTCGCCGGTGCCTGGCTGCTGCGCAACCTGATCGCGCCGGGCTTCCCGCGCACGCTGAGCTTCGCGGCGTCGGAGACGGCCATCACCTTCGCCGTGATGCTGGCCGGCGGTGTGCTGGCCAGCGGCATGGCCATCTGGCATGCGCTGCGCACGCCGCCGCAGCTGGCGCTGGGGGGGTGAACGTGAGTGCTGTGCTTTCGGTCGACCACGTCAGCCAGACCTTCGGCAGCGGCGCCACGGCCGTGCAGGCGCTCAAGCCGACTTCGCTGGACGTCCAGCCCGGCGAACTGGTGGCGCTGCTGGGCCCCAGCGGTTCGGGCAAGAGCACGCTGCTGCTGGCCATCAGCCTGATCACGCCACCGACGACCGGCCGCATCGTGATCCGCGACCGGCTGCTCTGGGACGACGGCCCCACCGGTGTCGACGCGCGTGCCTTCCGCCGCCAGCATGTCGGTTTCATCTTCCAGCAGCACAACCTGATCCCGTTCCTCACCGTGCAGGAGAACGTGGCCCTGGTGATGCAGCTCAACGGCGTGGGCGCGCGCGAGGCCGGCCGCCGCGCACGCGAGTTGCTGGCCTACCTGGAGATCGACCATCGGGCCGACATGCTGCCGGCGCGCCTGTCCGGCGGCGAACAGCAGCGCGTGGCCATCGGCCGTGCGCTGGCCAACGAGCCGCCGCTGATCCTGGCCGACGAGCCCACCGCCGCGCTGGACACCGACCGCGGCAACAAGGTCATGGCGCTGCTGCGGCGCATCGCGCGCGAGCGTGGTTCGGCGGTGATCACCGTCACCCACGACCACCGCATGATCGCCGGCTTCGACACCGTCTACCACCTGGAGGACGGCGTGCTGGTGGACGTGCAGCGCAACGCCGACCCCGCCACCGCCGCCGCCTGAAGCCGACGGCCGCGCCGGGATGTTCGCGCCCGGGCAGAATCGCGCGCCCGCTCCCGGGTCCTGCTGCGAGTCCGCATGTCCGAGCCGTCGCCCTGCACCACCTGCGGTGCCTGCTGCGCCACCTACCGCGTGTCGTTCTACTGGGCCGAGGCGGAGCCGCTGCCCGCCACGCTGACCCGGCCCCTGGGCCGCTGGTACGCCTGCATGGCGGGCACCGAGCAGCCCCGGCCGCGCTGCGAGGCGCTGGCCGGCGACATCGGCGGTTCGGTGGCCTGCACGGTGTACGAACAGCGCCCGTCGCCCTGCCGGGAACTGCAGCCGGGCGAGGACAAGTGCCAGCGCGCGCGGCGGCGGCACGGACTCCCGCCGCTGGGGATCGAGGTCGGCCTGGACCTCAGCATCGACGGTGGAGGGCCCGGCGATCCGCCCACCGATCCATTGCCGGCACCAATGCCCAACGCGGTGCCATTGCCGGTCGTGGCGGCCGAAGGCCCGTCGGACCCTCCGCCGCTCGCCCACTGACCCGGGTCAGCCGCTGGCCCGCTGCAGGCAGCGCCGGTACCGCTCGTCGACCCGCCGCGCGAACCACTCGGTGGTCAGCCGGCGCGTGATCTTCGGGCTCTGCAGCACGATGCGCGGCACCACCGCCCGCGGCTGGGGCTGGCCGCTGCGCTGCTCGGCCAGCGCGAAGACCTTGATCGCCAGGTCGCTGCGGTCGAAGTCCTCGCCGCGGCTGCGCTCCAGATCGCGCCGGATGGCGCGGTCGCTCATGCCCAGCGCGTCGCCCAGGCTGCGTGCGGCCGCTTCGGTCTGGCCGGGCTGCGTCGGGTCGGGCAGGAAGAGGTCGCCGTCGAGGTCGAGCTTGCGCCCGCTGGCCACCGCCAGCGCCTGCTGGAAGGCGGCGTTGCGGCTGGCCCAGCGGCCGGCGTTGAAGTCGGCGAAGCGGTAGAGCATGGTGCCGCCGTAGGCGGCGGCCGGGTAGTCCAGCAGGTGTGCGGTGCCGAAGTACAGGCCGCCGCGGCGCGTGAAGACTTCGTGGCGCACGGTCTGCGCCGCCGGGAACGGGTAGGGCCGCTGCTGCACGTGGGCCTCGGCGAAGTCGATGCTCACCTGCATCGGCCCGCCGGTGCGCACCGGGTTGAAGCCGGCGAACAGGCGCTGGCCCAGCGGCACCTGGCCGATGAAGGCCTCGTAGATGGCGCTGAGCTCGCGTTCGGTCTTCACCGCGGCCAGGCGGTCGGCATAGCTGCGGCCGTCGGGCGAGCGCAGCTGCAGGGCCAGCGTCACCGCCACCTCGGGCACGCCCAGGCGCCCGGCGCGGCGCACGATCTCCTCGCGCGCGATGCGGCCCAGGTTGGGCACCGGCGGGTCGGGGTTGAAGGTGGATTCCTGCTCCGTCACCGCCAGCACGGCGCAGACGTTCTCGGTGGTCGGCGCCAGCTTCAGGCCGGCGAACACCAGCTGCAGGTCCACCGCCCAGGCCGCGCGCTGCGGCACACGCGGGGGCAGCAGGGCCTCGATGTCGGCCTGGATGGCCTCGGCGCTGCGCTGCGGCGCTGAAGGGCCTTCGACGGCGCAGCCGGCCAGCAGGGTCAACAGGAGCGCGCAAGTCAGGGCCGACCAAGCCGGCCCGAGGCTGCGACGCCTCAGCTGTTCTCCTCCCGCCACAGCGTGTACTTCAGCCATGCCGCCGATCCTGCCACGATGCCGGCCACGGCGATGAAGCTGCCGATGGCCAGCGTGGAGATGCCACTGAGCCCCTGGCCCACGGTGCAGCCCAGCGCGGTGACGCCGCCGAAGCCCATCAGCACGGCGCCGATCAACTGCTGGCGCAGGTCGGTGAAGCTCGCAAAGCCCTCCCAGCGGAACTTGCCCGTGAGCAGCGCCACCGCCGCAGAGCCGGCCACCACGCCGATCAGCGTGGCGACGCCGAAGCTCAGGTGCAGCGAGCTGTCGGTCCACAGCAACAGCAACTCCAGGCTCCAGGCCGTGGGGCCGACGAAGCTCATCGACTCCAACGCCCGCGTGTTGGTGGCGAAGAAGACCTGCTCCATCGTCTCCGGGTGCTCACCGTAGCCCAGATGGCCGGTGACGTACCAGCCGGCCACCACGATGAGGCCGATGGCCACGCCGCCCAGCCACTGCACCGTGTTGCCGCGGAAGCGCGCGTCCTTGAACGCGAACACCGCCAGCGCGCCGGCCATGACGGCGGCCACCGTCCACAGCGCCGTGCCGGGTGCCATGCCGGTGGCGCGCGCCAGCGCCGTGCCCAGGCCCTGGTCGGCCCAGCCGGCGTCGCCGAGGTTGATGGCCACCGGGTCCAGGAAACTCGCACGCCACTGGCCGAACAGGCCGCGCATCGTCATGTAGGCGGCGATGCCCATGAACACCAGCACCACCACCGAGCGCAGGCTGCCGCCGCCCACGCGCACCAGGTTCTTGTTCGCGCAGCCGCCGGCCATCGTCATGCCCACGCCGAAGGTCAGGCCGCCGACGAGCAACGACAGCCAGGTCAGCACCGGCCGCTGCGTGACCGCCTTGGACAGGTCCACCAGCCCGCTGGCGCCCAGCGCCGTGGTGCCGACGATGGCCACCGCGATGGCCAGCAGCCACATGCGCATGCGACCCCAGTGCGACATGTTGACGATGTCGGAGATCGCCCCCATGGTGCAGAAGTTGGTCTTGTTGGCCACGGCGCCGAAGGCGACGCCCAGGGCCAGGCCGCTGCCGATGACGAGGTTGGACAGGTCGGTGGGTTCGCTCATGGAGACGGTCTCCGTCGGTCGCGTGTCGCGGTGGGATGCTCAGGGGTTGCCGGCCAGGCGCTGCATGGTCGCGTGGATGGCCTCCGGGGCCTGCATGATCCGCATGAACTGGCCCATGCCCAGCGCGGGCCAGGCCAGTGCGATGCGGTAGCGGGCGTAGAAGGCACGCACCTCGCCACCGACGATGAAGATCTCGTACGGCAGCGCAGCCTCGTGGTCGGCGCCGATGGTACCGGCCCACCAGCCCTCGCCCTGTTCCGCGTCGTTCAGTGCCACGCCGAACACGGCCAGCTGCCGCTCCGGCAGCACCACCTCGTAGACCTTGGCCGTCTGTCCCAGGCCCTTGCCCAGGTTGGCCTGCACCGCACGCAGCGCGTCGTCGAAGCTGGCGTGGCGCTGCAGCACGTTCTTGCCGGAGTCGATGCGCTCCATGCCGAACATGTAGCGGTACTCGGGCAGGTCGGCCTCGGGTACGTCGCCGCCGAAGGGCGCGCCGGCGCCCAGCGCACGCGCCAGCCGCTGGGCGGCGTCACGCACCGCCGGCTGCGCCGCGCCGAAGCCCTGCTGCAGGTAGGCCCGGTACCAGTAGTCCGGGTTCATGTAGGAGACGCTGCCGTCCGCGCGCACGCCCACGCGGATGCCGGCACCGGCGATCGCCGCGCCACCGGCGGTGCCGATGGCGAGCAGCAGCGCCGGGTCGGTGACGATCAGCGAACCGTGCCCGGCCAGCCGCGGCGGCAGGTGCCGGCCGACCACCGTGAAGCCCTCGGCCTGCAGGCGCTGGGCCAGCGGCGCCATCTGCTCGGCCACCGGCGCCGCCGGGCGGCGTTCGCCGGCGATGTAGGGGCTGACCGCCAGGGCCAGCGCGGTGTGCAGCAGCATGGCCAGGCCGGCCAGGAGTCTTTTCACGCGGTGTCTCCTCGGGTGGCCGCGGCACCTCTTCGGGTGCTCGCCGCGCGTGCGGTCAGTTCAACGGGCGAAAGGCCATCCGGGATGGCCTCTCACCGGCTCAGATGAACAGGCAGACGTCGGTCTCGCCGGCGAACTTCATGAAGGTCGCGGCGCCACCGTACTCGATGCCGTCGATGAACATGTCCCGGGTGAAGTCGAACAGGTCCACCGTCATCTGGCAGGCGATGAACTTGACGTCGGCCTCGATGCACAGGTCGCGCAGTTCCTGCAGCGACGCGACGCCTTTCTTCTTGATCTTGGCCTTCATCATCGACGTGGCCATGGCTTCCATGCCCGGCAGCACCGACACCACCACCGGCATCGGCACCGGCATCGGCATCGCCGGGTTGGCCAGCGGGCTGATCGCGATGCCGTCGAGGTTCTTGCGCAGCAGCTGCAGGCCGTAGAAGGTGAAGAAGATCTGCACGTCCCAGCCGAGCGCGGCGGCCGTGGAGGCGAGGATCAACGGGGGGTACGCCATGTCCAGCGTGCCCTTGGTGGCGATGATCGCCATCTTCTTGGTCGGCATGGGGGTGGTCTCCGTGGTTGTCAGTGTGGGCGGGCCGCCAGGGAGGGCGGCATGCCACCGCACCCCACGCCCGGCCTGGCAGGGCCGGGCGCTTCTGTTACTCGCACGCCCGGCCTTGCCAGGCCGGGCGCTTCGTCAGGCACGAAGAGGTCCGCAGGGACCTCTTCGTGTCCTGACTCAGCCCTTCTTGATGAAGAAGACGTACTTGCCGCCCTCCTCCTTCGATTCGAGCAGCGGGTTGCCGGTCTGCTCGGCGAAGGCGGCCATGTCGCACACCGAGCCGGGGTCGGTGGCGACCACGCGCAGCACCTGGCCCGGGGTCATGTCGGCGAGCGACTTCTTCGTCTTGACGATGGGCAGCGGGCAGGCCAGCCCGGAGGCGTCGAATTCCTTGTCGTGGTTCATGCAGGGTCTCCGTGAGTGGAAGGGTCAGCCGGCCGCGATGCCGGTGCCCGCGCAGGTGCATGCGAATGCCCTATTGGCGGGCCGGGCGGGGGTGCGCGTCCATCACCGAGATGGCGTGCGCCCCATCACCCATCCGGATGATGGGGTTGTCCCGGTCAGAAGCGGTGGCTGTACATCAACTGTACGTTCGTCTGGCGGTGGGTCACGGTCACGCCCTGGCCGTTGGTGACCGTCACCTTGGGCGCCATCGTCAGCGACGCGTTGATCTCACCGGCCCCCGACAGCTTGTAGCCCAGGCCCAGCGTGTAGTGGTCCTCCTCGGTGGCCGGGAACAGCGGGTTCACGAAGGCCTCGGGGATGGGGTTGCTGGACAGGTTGGCGCCGGCACGCAGCGTCAGCGCCGGCGTGGCCTGCCAGGCGATGCCCAGGTTGGTCACGGTCTCGTCCCTCCAGTTCTGCGGCAGCGCGAAGCTCACCGAGCCGTCA
This sequence comes from Rubrivivax albus, assembly GCF_004016515.1. Taxonomy (GTDB): domain Bacteria; phylum Pseudomonadota; class Gammaproteobacteria; order Burkholderiales; family Burkholderiaceae_C; genus Rubrivivax; species Rubrivivax albus. The sequence continues at coordinate 431,081 of NZ_SACT01000002.1, read as the reverse complement.
AAGGGCGCGGCCGTGCTGTCGAACTTCATGCGGAAGTCCTTCATCACACCCTTCCAGCCGATGCGCTTGACGTCTGCCGCCAGCAGCACGCTGGGCGTGACTTGCCACGCGGCGCCGACGGCCAGCATCGACGGCCACTGGAAGTCCACCACGGTGATGCGGCCCGGGATCGTGCCCATGCCCTGGATGCTCAGGCCGGCGCCGCCGCTGCCGGTCTTCATGTCGCCGAGGCTGGACTCCAGCTGGTACGAGGCGCCGACCGTGAACGTGGGGCTGGTGCGCCAGACCATGCCCAGCTTGGCCGCCCAGCCGGTGGACTTGGCCTTGCCGGTGAAGTCGCTGCTGTCGCTGAAGTCGATGCGTGCCCAGGTGCCGGCCGGCAGCGTCGGCAGCGTGGCACCCAGGCCGGCGATCAGGTTGCCGCTGCCGCCGGTCACCAGGGCGCCCAGGTCGCTGGCCGGCGCGGCCATGCGCAGGTCCAGGCCCGCCCACATGAAGTCCAGCGTGGCGCCGACGGCGAAATCCGGCGTCACGTTCCAGGCCAGCGGCAGCAGCACGCGGCCGACGCCGAGTTCGGACCGCACCGGCTCGCCCGAACCGGCGGCCAGGAAGGTATTGGCGCCGTACTCCGTGCCCATGCCGCCTTGCGCGAACATGCCGATGCCATAGGTGAGGTCACCGTTGCGGCGCACGTAGCCGAAGGCCGGCATGACGTAGGACGTGCCGCCGGACTTGGCGCTGAACGGCCCGGCACTGCTCCTGACGTCCGGCCCGAGCAGACCCAGGGCCACGTCCACCCGCGCGCCGGGCCCGCCGAGCGCCAGCGTGGCCGGGTTCTGCGCCATCGCCGCAGTGCCGTGGTCCATCGCCTGCGACGCACCGCCCATGCCGGTGGAGATGGGGCCGTAGCCCTCCATGTTCATGCCGTTGGTGGCCGCCGCGGGCAGCGCGGCCAGCAGGCCGGCGGCCAGCGCCGTGAGGGTGAGGGCGCAGGGCAGGCCCTGGCTGTGCCGGAACGTCCGCATGGTTGTCTCCTTGTCGGGGTCGGTGATCGGGTGAGGGACGGAGGGGGAGTCGGGGCCTTGAAAGCGGGCCATCACCAGCGGGCCAGCAGGCGTCCCTTGACCACCTTGCAGTCCCATTGCTTGAGCGGGCAGTCGCCCTTGGCCGTGCAGTCGCCGCTGCGGATGTCGAACTGCCACTGATGCTTGGGGCAGGTCAGCGTGTCGCCCTGCAGCGCCAGGTCGGGGATGTTGGTCACCTGATGCGGGCAACGGCTGTCGTAGACCCGCCAGCCGTCGGCCCGGCGATGCACGAAGAGGCCGCGGCCATCGCAGTCCACGCGCGTGGTCTGGCCGACCTTGAAGCCCTTGGTGGCCATCACGTCGTGCCAGCTGCCTTCGGCGCCCATGGCCGCCGGCTGGAACTCCGGCAGGTCCATCGCCAGGATGATGTCCACCGCCCAGACGATCTTCGCCAGCCCCAGCGTCGGGAAGGCCATCAGCAGGGCGTCCAGCACCTCGGCCGGCGTCGCGCCTTCGCGCAGCGCGCGGCCCAGGTACTGGCGGAAGCCACGTTCCGTCTGCGCATGCACCTTGGTGATCACGGAGATCAGGTTGCGCGTCTTCGGGTCCAGCTTCGTGCCGCAGGCCTTCAGGAAGGCGAAGTAGTGGCCCACGGCATCGGGCCGGGCCTTGACGAGGTAGGCGAGGGCGTCACTCATGGGATGTCAGCCTCAGGGAGAGTCCGTGGCCGGTGGCACGACGAGCACCGGGTGCTCCGCCAGCCCCACCACCTTCTGCGCCGTGCCGCCGATCCAGGCGCGGCCGAGGAAATCGCCGCCGTGGCGGCCGACGACGACGAGGTCGGCGCCCAGCGTGCGCGCGGCGTCGACGATCTCGCGGTGCGGCGCGCCGTCGCGCAGCACCACGTCCACCGTCAGGCCGCCGGCCCGCCAGGCGCGGGCCTGCACCTCCAGGCCGGCGCGCAGCGATTCCGGGCCCACGCTCAGCAGCGTCAGCGGCAGACCGCAGCGGCGCGCGATGCCGGCAGCCACGCGCAGCGGGCCGTCGTCCGGCTCGCCGGGGGCCAGCGACACCAGCACGCGCTGCTGCCACATGCGCGCGGCGCGCGGGCACACCAGCACCGGGCACGGCGCGTGCGCCAGCACCTTGCTGACCATGTCGCCGATGAGCACGTTGGCCAGCAGGCCAGGCCGGCCACGGCGGCGGATCACCAGCAGTTCGCTGCCCAGGTCGCGTGCCTGCTCGACGATCTCGCGCCACAGTTGCAGGCCGTGGCGCACCTGCAGGTCCAGCGTGATGCCGGCGGCGGCCGCTTCGCCGACGAAGGCCTGCCGCCGCTCGGCCGCGGCGCCGTCGGCACGCGCGGCGGCCTGCGGCGTGGTGGCCTCGTACTCGGGGTTGGAGATCACCGGCATCACCACCGGCAGCGGCAGGCCGCAGTGGCGGGCCAGCGCCAGCCCCAGGGTCTCGGCGCCGTGGTCGTACTCCGAGTGCTCGGTGGCCAGCAGCAGCCGCTCGAACGGGGCGCGCACGGCTTCAGCCGACATGGATCACCCCCGAGGCCGACAGCGCCAGCACCGCCGCCTGCGCCCCGCACAGCAGCACGTAGAGCCGGTCGCCGCGCGCCCGGTACAGCAGCGCCACACCGAGCACGCAGGGCAGCGAGCACAGCGCCAGCATCGCCACGCCGAGCTCGCCGACGATGTCGCCATGGTCCAGCTGGCGCAGCCAGGCCCAGCCGGTGGGCGCGCCGGTCTGTGCCAGGAACTCGCCCACCGGCAGCCCCCAGAGCGCACCCAGCCGGTCCAGCGGCAGCAGCGGCGACAGCAGCCCGGTCACGTAGAGCACGAAGCCCAGCGCCATTGCCGCCAGGCTGGCGCCGGCGCCCAGTTCCAGCCAGCGCGCATAGCGCAGCTGCACCGCGTCGTGATCGGCGTCCAGGCGGACCGGCGGCGTGCCGCTCACCAGCCCAGCCCCTTCATCAGCGACCGCACGCCGGCGAACAGCAGCACCGCGATCACCATGCGCCGTACCGACGCGCCCTTGAGCACGCCCAGCAGCCGTGCGCCCAGGCGTGCGCCCAGCATCATCCCGGCGATGGCCGGCACCGCCAGCACCGGCAGCACCGCGCCGTGGTTGATGTACACCCACACGGCCGACGAGTCCACCAGCCCGAGCACCAGGCCCGAGGTGCCCGCGGCCACCTTCACCGGCACGCCCATCAGCAGGTTCAGCGCCGGCACGTTGGCCCAGCCGGCGCCGATGCCGAAGACCCCCGCGAGCACGCCGATGCCGGTGAAGGCCGCCAGGCCCGGCAGCGTGCGGTGCGCCTGCCACTCGATGGTGCGGCCGCTGGCGCGGTCGGTGAACACGCCGTGCAGCGACAGCGCGCGCGACAGCGCGTCGGGCGCCGGCACGCGCGGGATCTCCGACTGCCTGGCCATCAGCATCACGCCGACGATGGCGAGCACGACCACGCCCAGCGCCACCTGCACCACGTCGGCCGGCAAGGCCAGCCCGACCAGCGCGCCGACGATGGAACTGGCCGACGCCAGCGCGGCCAGCGGCAGGGCCAGACGCAGGCTGGCCAGGCCGGTGCGCAGCAGCGTGGGCCCGGCGGCCAGCGCGCTGGCCAGCGCCACCATCAGCCCGATGCCGCGCACGAAATCGAGGTGGAAGGGGAAGAAGCTGCTCACCAGCGGCACGAACAGCGTGCCGCCGCCGATGCCCGCCGGCACGGCGATCAGGCCCATCACGAAGCAGGCGGCGAACAGCGCCAGCGGCCAGACCCACACCGGGGTCGTCCCCGCGGGCGCAGCGGCCAGCACCGGCGCGCTGGTGGTCAGCAGGGCCAGGGCGGTCGCCGCATGGGCGCGCCTTCGGCTCACGCAGCCTCCCGGTCGGGCAGGGTTGTCTCCATCGGTCTCGGTGGGCCACGGTGCGGGGGCCCATGGCGGTCTCTGTTGTGGAGACCATTGGGCGCGAGTGCCCCTGCTGGCGTCTATTACCGGTACGGGTAGCGGCGTCTAGCCCATCTGGGTGATGGACCCGGTCTGCGTGCGTGCCGCCTGACGGATGCGCACGGCCTCCTCCTGGTCGGTCAGCGTCAGCTGCTCGTCGATGCGGCCGAGCGCCTGCGCGACCTCCGGCAGCAGCACGTTCTCCAGCGCCAGTGCGCGCCGCTCGGTGCGCCGGTACTCGCTGGCCAGTCGCTCCAGGTTGCCGGCGGAGACCGCCAGCGCGGCCAGCGGCGCCAGCAGCGCGGCGAATGCCGCGCGGCAGGCCTCGGCATCCGGTGAGGGGTCGGCCGCCGTCGTTGCGGGGACACGGGCTTCGTCGTCGGGCCGCTCTGCGGGCGCGACCTCGAGCACCGTCACGCCCAGGAAGCGCGCGGCCTGCAGGCCCGGCGCCACGGCCGGCGAGGCCACAGGCTGGGCCGCGAGGCCGCTGCGCCCGTGGCGCTGCAGGGCTGCGCGCAGTGCAGCGGCCGCGGCCTGCAGGGCCTCCACCAGCGCCGCCTCCTCGGCCTGGTGCGCCCGCAGCCGGCGCATCGTCTCGGTGGCCAGCAGCACGCGCTTCTCGTCGAGGAAGGTGTGGCCCTGGCGCATCAGCGTGCGCTCGTCGGCCAGCGCCATCCGGTTGGCCTGGGTGGCGGGCAGGTCAGCCATCGCCGGGCTCCGCGGCCGGGTCCGGACCAAGATGACGCGCGATCTGCGCATCCGACAGCCGCGTCAGGTCCGCCGCCGGCAACGCCTGCAGCAGCCGCCAGGCGAGCGCCAGGCTCTGTTCCAGCGTGCGCGGGCCGTCCTGTGCCACCAGCTCGCGCTCGAAGCGCTCGGCGAAGGCCAGGTGGCGCCGGTCGTCGTCGGTCAGCCCGTCGGCGCCGACCACGCTGGCCAGCACCCGCACGCGCACCGCCTTCGCGTAGGACGCGAACAGCTGCTTGGCCAGTGCCGGGTGGTCGACGTCGGTGAAGCCTTCGCCGGTGCCCTGGTCGAACAGGCGCGACAGGCTGGGCAGCACGTGGATGGGCGGGTACACGCCGCGGTGGTCGAGCGCGCGGTCGAGCACGACCTGGCCTTCGGTGATGTAGCCCGTGAGGTCGGGCACCGGGTGGCCGATGTCGTCGGCCGGCATCGTGAGGATCGGCAGCTGCGTGACCGTGCCACGGTGGCCGCGCGCCGAGCCGGCGCGTTCGTAGATCGTGGCCAGGTCGGAGTACATGTAGCCCGGGTAGCCCTTGCGGCTGGGGATCTCGCCATGGCGTGCAGAGACCTCGCGCAGCGCCTCGCAGTAGTTCGTCATGTCGGTCAGGATGACCAGCACGTGGCGGCCCTCGTCGTAGGCCAGGTACTCGGCCGCGGTGAGCGCCACGCGCGGCGTCAGCAGGCGCTGCGGGCTGGGCTCGCTGGCCAGGTTGAGGAACATCGCCGTGTGGCCCAGCGCGCCGGAGTCGGCCATCGCGCGGCGGAAGCCCTCCGCCGCGTCGTACGACACGCCGATGCCCACGAAGACGATGGCGAAGGCCTCCGTCGCGGTGCCGCGCAGCCGTGCGTGGCGCGCGATCTCGATGGCCAGACGGTCGTGCGGCAGCCCGCCGCCGGAAAACACCGGCAGCTTCTGGCCGCGGATCAGGCTGTTCATCAGGTCGATGGCGGAGATGCCGGTCTCGATGAAATCGCGCGGCAGCGCACGCTCGGCCGGGTTCAGCGCGTGGCCGTCGATCGGCCGCCAGGCGTGCGCCGCCACGGGCGGGCCGCCGTCGGCCGGCCGGCCCAGGCCGTCGAACACGCGGCCCAGCAGGCCCGGGCCCACGCCCAGGCGCAGCGGTTCGCCGCGGAAGCGCACGCGCACGCCGTCCAGCCGCAGGCCCTGCGTGCGGTCCAGCACCTCCACGACGATGCGCTCCTCGTCCAGCCCGGTGATGCGGCCGATGCGCGGTGGCTCGTCGCCGAGCTGCACCTCCACCGCCTCGCCCAGGCTCACCTGCACGTTGCGGCGCAGGAACAGCAGCGGGCCGTCGATGCGCTGCACCGTGTCGCGGGTGGCGGTCTCGATGCCCATGCTCAGGCGCCTGTCTCCGGCACCGGTGCCGCGGCCGGCGCCAGCGCGCCGAACTCGCGCTCCAGCTGCGACCACAGCGCGTCGAAACCGGCCATCGCGTCCTCGCCGATCTCCTCGCCCATGCGGCGCAGCCGGCGCATCACCGGCAGCGCGCCGACGGCCTCGGGGGCGGTGCCGGCCGCCACCGCGTCGCGCGCCAGCGCGCTGAAGCGCATCACCAGGCGCAGCATCTGGCTCTGCCGCGCCGGCGAGCAGTAGCGGTCCACCGGCGAGAAGGCCGACTGGCGCAGCAGCGCCTCGTTGACCAGCTCGGCGGCCACCAGCGTCAGCTGCTGCTCCGGCGGCAGCGCGTCCTTGCCGACGATGCGCGCCATGCGCTCCAGGTGTGCCTGCTGCTCCAGCATCGCCAGCAGCCGGCCCCGCTGCACGGCCCACTCGGCGTTGCCGTTCGCCGTCCACCACGGCGCGAATCGCTCGGCGTCCAGCGCGTAGGACTGCAGCGGGTGGATGGCCGGGTAGAAGCGCGCCTGCGCGCGCTCGCGGTCCAGGCCCCAGAAGCAGCCCACGTAGCGCTTGGTGTGGCTGGTCACCGGCTCGGAGAAGTCGCCGCCCGGCGGGCTGACGGCGCCGATGATGGTCAGCGAGCCCTCGCCGCCGGCCAGCGTGCGCACGCGCGCCGCGCGCTCGTAGAACTCGGCCAGCCGAGAGCCAAGGTAAGCCGGGTAGCCGGCCTCACCCGGCAGCTCGCCCAGGCGGCCGGCCACCTCGCGCAGCGCCTCGGCCCAGCGGCTGGTGGAGTCGGCCATCAGCGCCACGTGCAGGCCCTGGTCGCGGAAGTACTCGGCCACCGTCACCGCGGTGTAGATGCTGGCCTCGCGTGCCGCCACCGGCATGTTGCTGGCGTTGGCCACGATGACGGTGCGCTCCATCAACGCGCGGCCGGTGCGCGGGTCGGTCAGCTGCGGGAACTCCTCCAGCACCTCGGCCATCTCGTTGCCACGCTCGCCGCAGCCCACGTAGACGATGATGTCCGCGTGGCACCACTTGGCCAGCGTCTCCTGCAGCACCGTCTTGCCGGTGCCGAAGCCGCCCGGGATCGCCGCCCGCCCGCCGCGCGCCACCGGGAACAGCGTGTCCAGGATGCGCTGGCCGGTCACCAGCGGTTCGTCGGCCGGCAGCCGCGCGGCCACCGGCCGCGGGTCACGCACCGGCCAGCGCTGCCACAGGCCGGCGGTGCGGGTGCGGCCGGCGTCGTCGGCCAGCGTGACCAGCACGTCGTCGTCGCCGACCTCGCCTTCGGCGGCGACGGACCGCACCGTGCCACCGACGTCGGGCGGCAGCAGGCACAGCCGGGCGTGCGGGCGGTCCGGCAGGGTGCCGAAGGCGCTGCCGGGGGCCAGCCGGTCGCCGGGCCGTACCGTCGGCACGAAGCGCTGGCGCGGCCCGGGGTCGTCGCCGTCCAGCCGGCGCAGCAGGCCGTCGTAGATGTGGCCCAGCAGCCCCGGCCCCAGCGGCACCGACAGCGGCAGGCCGCTGCCGACGACGGCGTCGCCCGGCTTGAGCCCGGTGGTGTCGTCGTAGACCTGGGCCACGAGGTGGTCGCCCTCGAGCCGGATCACCTCGCCCGGCAGTGCGTGCTCGCCCACGGCCACCGCCTCGCCGACGGCGAACGGGCCTTCGACCTGGGCATGCAGCACCGGGCCGTGCAGCGCGACGATGCGGGCGCGGCTCACGGCGTGGTGCCTTCCCGCCCGTGTTCGCCCTCCAGCGCGGCCCGCAGCAGTGCGTCGACCTGCGAGCGGTCGGCCAGCAGTGCCGCTGGCGTGGCGTCCACCCAGGCGCCGTCGGCGTCCACCCGCAGCCCGGCCTCCAGCGCGGGGTCGGCCTGCGGTGCCGCCCCGAGCTGCTCGGCCAGCGCGGCCACCTCGTCGGCCGGCATCGTGGCCGGGTGGTGCAGCACGCGACCGCTGGCGGCCAGGCGGGGCCCGGCCACTGCCGCCAGCGCCTTTGCCCAGGCCTGGCGCGCGGCCGGCTGCTGCCAGCGTGTCACCAGCGCGGCCTGCAACAACGGCCGGGCCAGGGCCAACGCCGCGACCGTTCGTGCGGCCTCGGCAGCGCGCGCGTCGGCCTCCTGCGTGGCTTGCAGCTGCCGCAGGCGCTGCCGTGATGTGTCGCGCAGCGCTGCCGCGGCCTGCCGGCGCTGGCGCCGGGCCTTGTCGCGGGCCTGGGCCAGCAGGGTGGCCGCGTCGGCCTCGGCAGCTGCCCGCAGCGCCGCCACCTCGGTGTCGCGACGCTGGGCAATGGCGTCCACCAGCGCGTCGGCCTGCAGCGTGGACGGGGGCGCGGTCACGCGGCCCTCCCGGCGGTGTTGTCCAGCCCCATCAGCCGGTGCAGGCGGCCCACGAAGGCGGCGTCCGTGGCCGGCGCGGACAGCGGCGGCAGCACCGCCACCGGCGGCTGCCCGCGGCGCCGCGCGGCGTCGATCACCGTCGGCGGCAGGGCCGCCGCGGCGCTGGTGCCCAGCAGCACGAGGCCGGCGTGGCGCAGTGCGGCGTCGAACGCGGCCGGCACGTCGGCCGTTGCGGTCGGCCGCGCATCCACACCGGCCAGGCGGAAGCCGGCGCACGCCAGATCGTCGCCGATCAGGACCACCGTCGCAGGCGCCATCGTTCAGGTCCGGTTGAGGATCAGGATGGCCACGATCAGCCCGTAGATGGCGATGCCTTCGGCCAGCCCGACGAGGATCAGCACCCGGCCCAGCAGCTCCGGCTTCTCGGCCAGCGCGCCGACCGCGGCGCTGCCCACCACGGCCACCGCGTAACCGGCCGCCAGCGTGGCCAGGCCGGCCGCGGCCGCCGCGGCGGCAAAGGCCCAGCGCAGCACCGACGGGTCGGTGGCGCCGGCCGCCGGCGCGGCAGCGGTCATCTGCGCGCTGGCCGGCAGCGCGAACATCAGGGCCAGCGCGGTGCCGACGATCGCCAGCGCGATCACCAGCAGGACGAGGGGCGCGGCGCGACGGGCGCCGGCGGGGACGGGCAGGGACATGGCGGATCTCCGGGTCAGGGGCTGAGCGGATGCGGGGTGGGCGGCGGTGCCAGCGGGCGGAAGGCCCGGCCGCGGCCGCTGAGGAAGCGCAGGAAGAACTCGAACAGCAGCAGCCGCGTGGTCTGGATGCCGACCACCAGGCCCTCGAGCACGAGCACCAGCAGGTTGCCCAGCACCATCACCGGCCACTGGCCGATGGGGCCGGCGGCGTCCGCGATGCCGGTGATGGCCGCCGACAGGCCGGCGTGGGCGAGGGCGAACGCGCCCACGCGCGCGAAGGACACGGTGTTGACCGCCAGCTGCAGCGCCTGCTCGACGAAGGCCGCAAGCCCGCGCAGGAAGCCACCGGTGCGGTGGCCCCGGCTGTCTGCCGCCGCCGCGGTGCCCAGCGCCATCCACAGCGCGCCCACGGCCACGGCAGCGAGCGCCGCCGGCCACCACGGCGCGGCCAGTGCGCCCGCGTACGCGAGCACCAGGGCCGCGTCGCGGGCCCACCAGCAGCGCAGGTCGCGCCGCCAGGCGGCCGAGAGCGCGTTCAGCGCCAGCCCGGCGAGCAGGATCGCGGCGCCGAGCGCCACGGCGGCGATCAGCAGGTCCACCGGGTGCGCCAGCGGGTGGCCCCAGGCGGCCGAGATGAGGTCCTCGCGGCCGAACACGCTGCCGAAGGCCACGCCGAAGCCCATGGCGGCCATGCCGCCGGGGATCAGCATCGCCAGCGCCGGCCAGCGCCGGCGCAAGGCCAGGCCGGCCAACAGCAGCACCGCGCCCTGGCCGACGTCGCCGAACATGAAGCCGAACAGCAGCGGCGCGATGACGGCCAGCAGCCGGCTCGGGTCGGCCTCGTCGCGGCCCGGCTGCCCGAGCAACTGCGCCAGGGCCTCGAAGGCCCGCGCCCAGGGCGGGTTGGCCAGGCGCGACGGCGGTTCGGCGTCGTCTGGCGGCGGCGTGAACTGGGCCAGGCCGTGCAGACCGGCCTGGCGCAACGGTGCGCACAGCGCGTCGGCATCGGGCGCGGTGGTCCAGCCGGTGATCCACACCAGGCGCGTGCTGGCAGCCAGGGCGCGGCCGTGTTGCACCAGCCAGGCCACGCGATTCACGGTGGCCAGCGCGTCGGCCAGGCGGTGGCGGGTGGCCAGCGCCTGCAGCGCGCGCGACCGCGTCTCGGCGGCCAGTGCCGCGCCGGCCTCGGCGGCCGCGATCGTGGTGGCGGCGGCGGCCCAGTCGCCGTCCAGCCCGGGCAGCCAGGGCAGGGTGCGGGCCTGCACGGCCGCCAGCCGGGCGTCCACCGCCGCCAGCGCCGCGGCCGGGCCGATCAGCAGCGTGGCCCAGGCGCCGGCGGCGTGGGACGGGTCCGCCGCGTCCTCCTGCAGCGGCAGCACGGCGCGCAGCACGTCGGCCGGCAGGTCGGCCGCGGGTGTTGCCACGGGGCCCACGGCCAGCCGACGGCCCAGGTGGCAGGTGCCGGCGGCCGAGATCAGCGCCGGGCTGGGCCAGGCGTTCGGCTGTCGCTGCGCCGCCGCAGCCACGCGTGCCAGGTCCTGCAGCCCGCGTCGCCGGGCGGCCCCTCGTTCGTCCTCGGCCAGCAGCGGGTCGGCCTCGTCGCGCCACGCGTCCAGGCGCGCCATCGCGTCGTGCAGGGCCGCAGCCGGGTCGGTGAGCGCGGCGGATGGCAGGCCCGCGGTGGGTGGCGGCCAGTGCGCCGCGTGCGTGCGGGCCAGGGCGGCATAGCGTTCGAGCAGCGGCGCAGCGTCGGCCAGCACCAGCGGGGGCGCGACGGCCTCCACGCGCGCCTGAAGTTCGACCTGGCCGCCGTGCGCCAGCGCCTCCAGCACGGGCGCGAGCGTGTCCCGTGGTGCCACGAGCTCGAACCAGCGGCAAGGCTGGGGGCGCAGCATCAGGCCGCCTCCGTCTCGGTCTCGAACATCGCGCGCGCGACCAGGGCGCCGCGCAGCCGCTCGAGGTCCAGTGCCGCGAGCGCCAGGTAGGCGAAGGCTGGCACGGCGGTGCCGGCGTGGCCGCGGAACAGCCGCACCAGGGCCCGCTCCGCGGCGCCGGACCGGGCCGGGCGACCCACGGTGTCGCCGCGCAGGCGCGGGCACAGCTGCTCGGCCGCGGCGCGCCAGGGCACACCGGTCGCGGCATCCGCGGGCAGTGCCCGTGGCCACGCCGCGGCCCAGTCGGCCAGCCGGTCGGCGCCATCGTCGGAGGCGGTGTCTTCCGCCGCCAGCGGCCAGGGCGCGAGGCGGCCTTGCAGGTGCACCGCCGCGCGCCAGCGCGGCGGCAGCCAGCCGGCCACCGTGGCCACCTCGCGCGCCCAGCGCTGGCGCAACCGCTGCTCCAGGGCGGCAGCCTCGTCGGCCTGCGCGACGCCGTCGAGCCAGTGCGTCAACGGGCCCTGGCGGGTCACCGAGAGGGCCTGGGTGGTGGTCTGCGCCGCCTCCAGGTCGCGCCAGTGAGCGTCGGACGGGCGCGCGCCCAGCCTCGCCTGCAGCCGCGCGAGCGCGTACGCGAGGTCTGCGTGCGCTGTCATGGCCGGCTCAGCGGACCGGCAGGCCGCCGGTGAGCATGGCCGCCACGCGGGCCACTGCGGTGGCCATGGCGGCGTCCGTAGTCTTGGCCGCATCTGGTGGCATGCCGGCTTGCGCCTGCAGCCGCTGGATGCGCTGTGCCAGCGCCTGGGCATGGCGCTGCTGGCGCGCGGCGATGCGTGCGGCGGCGCCGTCGACCAACGCACGCGCCGCATCGCGCGCCGCGTTCACCTGCGCCTGGGCGTCGCGCCGTGCCTGCGCCACGGCGGTGGCGGCGTCGCGTTCGGCGGCGAGCACGCGTGCCATGGCCTGGGCCACGGTCTCGTCGCGGGGCGGCGTGGCCATGCCAGGCACCGGGGACCGCTCAGTCCGCCAGCTGCGCCGCCACCAGCTCCAGCAGGCTTTCCGGCGACTTGCTCCACTTCGCGTGGCGCGCCCCCTGCTCCAGCGTGATCCGGCACTGGCCGCAACTGGTCAGGAAGTGCTCGGCCCCGGTGGCGTCCACCTGCTGCTGCTTGAGCGCGAAGACCTTGTGGCGTAGCGGCGTGGCGCGCACGTTGGACACCACGCCGCCCCCGCCGCCGCAGCACATCCCCGTGGTGCCGTGCTGCGCCAGTTCGCGCAGTTCGAAGCCCAGCGCGGCGATGATGCGCCGGGCTGCCGCCTCCAGCCCGCCACGGCGCACGATCTGGCAGGGGTCGTGGAAGGTGGCGCTGGTGGGGTCGACCTTGCGCACCTTGATCCGGCCGCTGGCGATCAGCTCGTCCAGGAACTCGGTCATGTGCACCACGCGCACCGGCAGCGCGCTGCCGTACCAGCGCGACGCTTCCCAGCGCGCCGCGCCGTAGGCGTGGCCGCACTCGGGCAGCAGCACGGTCTTGGCGCCGATCTTCACCGCGGTGTCGATCAGCGACCGCGTGAGCTTCTCCTGCAGTTCCAGGTCGCCGTTGGTGAAGCCGATGTTCGACGCATCGAAGCCCTCGCTGTGCATCGTCCAGCGCACGCCGGCGCGGTTGAGTACCTTCGCCGCCGCAGCCAGCGCGCCGGTGTGCTCGCCCAGTTCCGCCGGTGCGGCGGTGACCAGCACGTCGGCCTGGGCGAGGTTGCAGGGGATCTCCACGCCATGTTCCTGCGCCGTTTCGGCCAGGATGTCGGCCAGGTCCTCGCCGGGGGTGGCTGTGCTGTTCCACTGGCGCGCGGTGCGATCCATCAGCGCCAGGCGGTCGGGCATCAGCCCGGCCTTGTACATGCCGTGGCGTGCCTCCTTGACCAGTTCCGCGATGTCGATGCCCATCGGGCAGGCCATGGTGCAGCGGCCGCACATGTTGCAGCTGTCGTAGAGCAGCTCCTGCCACTGCTGCAGTTCGTCAAGGGTCGGCGCCTTCACGAGGCCGAGTGCCTTCACGAGTGGCCCGAGCGCGCTCGCCTCGCGCAGGTAGGTGCGGCGGAAGGGCTCGAGCTTCAGCGCCGGCGTGTACTTGGCTTCGCCGGTGGCCAGGTAGAACTGGCAGGCCTGGGCGCACAGGCCGCAGTGCACGCAGGCCTCCATGTGGATGGCCGAGGTGCGGCCGAACTGGCTGGCGAAGCTGGACATCGCCTGCGCGACGCGTTCCGCGTCGGGGCGGTCGCCCTGCTGGTCGAAGCCGGCGTGCGTGGCCGTGGTGGCGGTGGTGGTGGCGTTCATGCGCTGACCCCCCGATGGCTGAAGCGGCGGCCGGTGGCGGCGCGCGAGAGCGGGAACAGCACGGCATGCATCAGCTTGCCGAACGGGAACCACACCAGCAGCAGTTCCAGCGACAGCAGGTGCAGCGCCAGCGGCAGCCTGTAGAGCACCGCGTCGCGTGCCAGGATCTGCGCCGACGGCTCGCTGGCCACCGCCATGCCGGTGACGAAGGGCAGGAAGGTGACCACCCAGGTGACGTAGTCGTCACCGCTGGACAGGCGGCGCCGCACCGGGTCGTCGAGCCGGCTCCACAGCGCGAACAGCAGTGCGTAGATCACCGCCGCGGCCGACAGGTACATCACCGCGTCGGGCAGCGCCGGCCAGCCGATGCCCAGGTGATGGCGGATGAAGGCGATGTGCGGCGCATAGGCCAGCACCACCAGTGCCAGGCCGATGTGCAGCACGTAGCCGTTGACGGTGGTCACCATCGCGCTCTGGCCGAACACGCGCCGCGGCCACAGGCCGCGCAGGATGGCGCGCCCGGCACCGGCCATCGGGCTGGGGGCGCCTTCGCGCGGCGGCGAGCGGTCGCGCTGGGACGGCAGGCGCCACAGGCCCCACAGGCGCCAGGCCACCCCCAGCAGGAACACCGTCACCGCCAGCACCCAGCCGGGGCCGCGGGCAAAGTCGAGCAGGTCCATCGTCACCTCTTCCATGCTGTGGCGGGCACCCTGGGGGGCATCCGATGGGCGTCACATTAGGACTGCCGGGCGGGCAGGGCTTGACGTTCGTCAACAAGTGCACAGGCTCCGGGTAGATACCTAGGCGGGTGTCGGGATCGTCCGGTGGTCAAGTGCCCGGGAAGGGCGTCCAATGCGGGCTGGTCGACCGTGGATGGCCGCGGTCGGCGCGACCGTGCCCATGTCCTCGAACGCTCCCTTGACCCCCGAAGCGCCGCCCGGCCACCCGGCCCTGCTGGCGCAGATCACCGCCGACCTCGCCGGTGGCGCCGATCCGACCGCGCTCCTTCGACGCTTCCTGCCGCAGATGGTGGCCGTCTGCGGTGCCGAGGCCGGCGTGATGCGCGTGCTCTCGGCCGACGGCCGGGGCTTCGAGCTGGTGGCCGACCAGGGCCTGCCGCCGGACCTGCGCCTGCTGGAGATGGCGGTGGAGGCCGATTGCGGCGTCTGTGGTGCGGTGGCCGGCTCGCTGGAGGTGGCGTGGAGCGATGCCGGCAACGCCTGCGCGCGACGCCACCCGCACCCCTTCCTGGCGGCGCCCGGCCGCCGCGTACTGGCCGTGCCGCTGGCGCACCGCGGACGCGTGCTGGGCGTGTGCAGCCTGTTCTTCGGGCCGGGCGGGGACGTCAGCGCGCAGGTGATGGCCCTGCTCAAGACGCTGGGCGAGGTCGTCGGGCTGGCGCTGCATGGCGCGCGCATGGAGGCGCAGGCGCTGCAGACCGCCGTGATGGCCGAGCGGCAGATGATGGCCGCCGAGGTGCACGATGCCATTGCGCAGACGCTGTCGTTCGCCAAGATGCGGCTGCCGCTGCTGGCGGCGGCGGTGGATGGCGGTGACCGTGAAGGCGCCCGGCGCTACATCGGCGACCTGCGCAGCGCCGTCGGCCAGGCGCACGGCGACCTGCGCAACGTGCTGTCGCACCTGCGCGAGCCGATCGATGCCCCCGACCTGCGGCATGTGCTGGAAGCCGGCCGGCGCGCGCTGCGCGAGCAGGCCGCGGTGGCGCTGGAGGTGCGCGACGACGCGCCCGAACTGCAGCTGCCGCCGCCGCAGGCCCACCAGGTGCAGCGCATCGTGCAGGAGGCGCTGACCAACATCGCCCGCCACGCCGGCGCTCGGCATGCGTGGCTGAGCATCGAGCGCCATGGCTGTGAGCTCGAGATCCGTGTCGACGACGACGGCCGTGGCCTGCCCGACCGCCCGCCGGGCACCGACGAGCGCCACTACGGCCTGGACATCATGCGCCAGCGCGCCGCGCTGCTGGGCGGCGACATCGAGATCGCGCGCCGGCAGGAAGGCGGCACCTGCGTGCGGCTGCACTTCCCGGTGGACGGGATGCCCTCATGACGGAAGCCACGGCCACCCCGCTGCGCCTGGTGCTGGTCGACGACCACGCGCTGTGCCGCACCGGCCTGACCGACCTGCTGCACCACCGTGGCGGCATGCAGGTGCTGGCGGCCTTGTCCGACCCCGACGAGGTGCTGCGCGTGCTGCGAGAGCAGCGGCCCGACCTGGTGGTGCTGGACCTGCGCATGCCGGCCATCGACGGCCTGACCCTGCTGCGCCGCCTGCGCGCCGAAGGCGTGGACACGCCGGCGATGATCCTGACCATGAGCGATGCGGAGGCCGACCTGTCGGCGGCGCTGCGCCTGGGCGTGCGCGGCTACCTGCTCAAGGACATGGAACCGGAGATGGTGATCGCGTCGATCGAGCGCTGCGCCCGCGGCGAACTCGTCGTGGCGCCGGCGATGACGCTCAAGCTCGCGCGCATGCTCGAAGGCGGCCCCGCGGCCGGTGCCGACCGCCGCGGCCAGCTGGCGTCGCTGACCGAACGCGAGCGCGAGATCCTGGACCACGTGGCCCGCGGCGAGAGCAACAAGGCCATCGCCCGCGCGCTGGACATCAGCCACGACACGGTGAAGCTGCACGTGCGCCACATCCTGGCCAAGCTGAACCTGAGTTCGCGCGTGGAGGCGGCGGTGTTCGCGGTGGAGGCGCGCAGCGAGCCGGACGGAGGGCGGTAGCGCGCGGTCGGGCCCCGTGGCCACGCGGGGTCAACGTCCCAGGATGCTGGAGTCCCACTGGTCCCGCAGGCGCCGGTCCTGTGCCGCCTCGGCCTCGAGACTGTCCTGCGGCAGCAGCTTCAGACATTCCTCCATCGACAGGCCCTCGGTGGTGCGGTCTGCAACGGTCGCCGCGGCCGGCACCCGCGTCACGCGCGGTGGCTCGCCCTGGCCGTCCCAGACGAAGGGGTTGCGGAACGCCGGCGGGTCGGGCAGGCAGTCGTCGCGGTAGACCGGGGGGCCGTCCGACGCATCGGGCGTGAAGGAGATCGTGCGCTCGAAGACCAGGGGCCGGCCGGTCGGTGTCGGCGGCAGCGGCGGCATCTGTTCGATGGCCAGGCGCGCACGCTGCTCGGCGACGGCCGAGGTGGTCCAAAGCGTCTCCAGGCGGGCCAGGCGGCCATCGGGCGCGATCTCCACGCGGAAGCGCACGTGACCCTGGTCCGGCCCGGCCACCGCGGTACCCATCATGCTGCGCACCTGCTGACCCCAGCTGTAGCGGTAGCCCTTGCTGTTCTTGAGCGGGTAACGCGCGGCGAAGGCCCATTCGGCGGCCGTGGGGGCGGCTGGCGCAGCCTGGGTGGCCGGGGGCTGGTCGGTCCGAGGCGGCGGCGTCTCGGCCGCGCGCTGCATCGTCGCCCGTTGCCGGGCTTGGGTGATGACCGGCGCCGGTGCCGGCGATGCCTGAGGCTGCGGTGCGCTGAGCGAAGGCATCAGCAGCACCGTCGTCTTCGGCGGCGCAGGCGAGGGCGGTGAGGGCGCGAAGGACAGCCTGGCCAGTCCCAGCAGGACCAACCCATGCACCGCCAGCGACACGCCGACGGCCAGGCCCTGCGGCATCCGGTTCGGGCGAGCCGACGGGGCGATCATGCGGGGCGACACGCCCGCATCGGCCAGCGCAACGGCCCGAACCATGCGCCGCCGGCCATCGTGGTCGCGTTCACCGTGCCATACACCACCAGTGCCAGGGCCTGCGCGGCGAAGACGCCCGCCAGACCCCAGCCCCAGTGCACGGCGGCCAGGCCGCCGACGGTGGCCACGCCCAGGCGGCACAGGTTGCCGATCACCGGCCAGCGCAGCCGCCCCGCGCCCTGCGACGCGAAGTACAGCACCAGCCCGAGCCCGAAGAAGCCGTACAGCGGGCCCACCGTGCGCAGGTACCTGCTGCCCGCCGCGAGCATGGCCGGGTCGTGGTCGAACAGCGACAGCCAGGCGTGCGGAAAGGCAGCGGCCGCCAGGCCGATGGCTTCCGTCATCGCGAAGGCCAGGGCGGCGCCGGTCCACGCGGCGCGCAACGCACGCTCTCGCTGGCCGGCGCCGATGCAGGTGCCCACCATCGCGATCAATGGCGCGCCCAGGCCGAACACCAGCGGCACCAGCAGGTACTCCAGCCGCGTGGCGGTGCCGTAGCCGGCGATCGCCGCGGTGCCGAAGGCGCCCGCCAGCGCGGTGCCGATCACGATCACCAGACTGGTCGACACCGTGGACACCATGCCCAGCAGGCCCACGCGCAGGATGTCGGCGAACAGCGTGGTTCGCCAGACGAGGCCACGGAGGTGGGGGCGAAGGGCGCTGCGCCCGGCCCACAGCCACGCCGCCAGCCAGGCGGTGCCGATGGCGTAGAAGCCCAGCAGGGCCACCGCGCCACCCACGATGCCCAGGCCGGGCCAGGCACCCCAGCCGAAGATCAGCAGCGGCGACACCGGCACCAGCACTGCCGTGCCCAGCACCGTGACCAGTGCCGGCATGGCCATGTGGCCCGTGCCGCGGATGACGGCCGACAGGGCGTTGAACCACCAGATCAGCACCGCGCCGCCGAAGACCCAGCCGGAATAGGCCAGCGCCGCCTCCAGCGCCGCGCCGTGGCCGCCCATGGCCGCGTACAGCACGCGTCCGCCGCCGATCACGACGACCATGAAGGCGAGGCCGAACAGCGTGGCGATCAGCAGCGCATGGCCCACCAGCGCATTGGCGTCGTCGCGACGGCGCGCGCCCAGCGCGCGGGCGATGGCCGAGGCGATGCCGCCGCCCAGGGCGCCGGCCGAGGTCATCTGCATCAGCATGACCATCGGGAACACCAGCGCCATGCCGGCCAGCGCGTCGGTACCCAGGCGGCCGACGAAGTAGGTCTCGATCAGGCCCGCCGCGGCCTGCGCCAGCATCACCAGCACGTTGGGCGCGCCCAGCCGCAGCAGGGTGCGGGTGATGGGCCCTTCGAGCAGTTCGCGCGTGCGCGGGTCGAGGGCGGGGTGTGGCTGGTCAGCGGGCATCGGCGGCCTCACTGGCCGCCGATGCCGCGGGATCGAGCCGGGCCAGCGCGTCGTCGAGCATTGCATGCAGCGCCGCCGTGCGCGCCTGGCCGAGCGCGGCCTGCAGACCCTCCTGAGCCGCCCGCCACCGGCGCTGGGCTTCGGCCCGCTTGACGCGGCCCGCCGCGGTGAGCTCGACGCGGCGCGACCGGCCGTCCGGGCCGGGCTGCAGCGTCACCCAGCCGGCGGCCAGCAACGGCTTGAGGTTGCGCGTCAGCGTCGAGGCGTCCATGGTCATCGCCCGGGCCAGCTCGCCTGGCGCCACCGGCCCCAGCGCCTGCGCGTGCGACAGCAGCGAGTACTGCGTGGTCTTCAGGCCGGCGGCGGCCAGCTCGGCGTCGTAGCGGCTGGCCACGCACCGCGTCAGCTGTCGCAGCTTGAAGCTGGTGCAGCCGCGGGGCGTGGCAGACGCGGTGGACGTGGGCGCACGAGTCATGCAAATAATTGTAGCTACAATACTTGCATCTGCAACGTTTGAATGCCTACCCGATGTCCGATGTCACCTCGCTGCAGTGGAACGAAGAATTCGAAGCCGTGCGCCAGCGCATGCGTGCTGCCCAGGCCGGGCCCGGCTTCATCACGCCGACCCAGGCGGCCGGCCGCACCGGGCTGGAGGTGCTGCAGGCCATGCTCGCCGGCGAACTGCCCTACCCGCACATCGCCGATACCCTGGACTTCGGCCTCGTGTCGGTGGCACCTGGCGAGGCGGTGTTCCAGGGCATGCCGCAGCGCAAGCACCTCAACCCGATGGGCGGCGTGCACGGCGGCTGGTACGCGACGCTGCTCGACTCGGCGCTGGGCTGCGCCGTGCACACCCTGATGCCGGCCGGGCGCGGCTACACCACGGCGGAGCTGAGCGTGAACATCGTGCGCGGCGCCACGCCCGCGCAGGGCCCGCTGCGCGCGATGGCGAAGGTGCTGCACTGCGGCCGGCAACTCGCCACCGCGGAAGGGCGCATCGTCGGCCCGGACGGGAAGCTGTACGCCCACGGCACCACCACCTGCCTGGTGTTCGAGATGCCGGCGCGTTGACGCGGGCGGTGCCTGCTGCGATGGCCGGCGCGGTCGGTCAGGCGCTGGTGGCGTGGTCCGTCAGGTCGGTGCCGTGAGTCGCCTCGCGTTGGCCGAACCACGCCAGCGTGCCGTGCAGCGACACCACCTCGCCCACGATGGTCAGGCAGGGCGACTTCAGCCCGGCTTCGGCCACCCGCTGCGGCAGGTCGGCCAGCGTGCCGGTGACCACGCGCTGGCCGGGCAGCGTGCCCTGTTCCACCACGCCGGCCGGGTGGGTGGCCGGCAGGCCGTGGGCGATCAGCTGCGCGCAGATCTCCGGCAGGCCGGCCAGGCCCATGTAGATCACGGTGGTCTGCTTCGGCCGCGCCAGCGCCGGCCAGTCGAGGTTGCAGCTGCCGTCCTTCAGGTGGCCGGTGACGATCAGGCAGCCCTGCGCGAAGTCGCGATGGGTCAGCGGGATGCCGGCGTGCGCCGACACGCCGCAGGCCGCGGTGATGCCGGGCACTACCTCGTAGGGCACGCCGGCCTCGGCCAGCGCCTGCAGTTCCTCGCCGCCGCGGCCGAAGACGAACGGGTCGCCGCCCTTGAGCCGCACCACCCGCTTGCCCTGGCGCGCCAGCGCCACCAGCAGGCTGTTGATCTGGTCCTGCGACAGGCTGTGGTTGGCGCGCTGTTTGCCCACGTAACGGCGCTCCACATGCCCGGGCACCAGGTCCATCACGCCGCCGCCCACCAGCGCGTCGTAGACGACGACGTCGCAGGCGGCGAGCAGCCGTGCGGCCTTGACCGTGAGCAGTTCGGGGTCGCCCGGGCCGGCGCCGACCAGGGCCACGCGGCCGGTGGCCGGCGGCGCATTGGCGGGCAACTGCACCCGGGCCAGCAGGGCGTCGAAATCGGTCATGCGGTTCATCGGCAAGCTCCTCAGCCACCGCAGCGGTTGCAGCCGCCGCTGCCGCAGCCACCGGCGGGTGCCGGATCGACGGTGTCGTGTTCGGGCGTCTGCGCCACGCAGACGAAGTCCAGCCGCCCGGGGGCGACCTCCACGTAGTCCAGCATCGCGTCGTCCAGCAGCGCCTGCGACGGCTGCGCGATCAGCAGCGGCACGCCCTCGATCTCCAGCGGCATGTCGCCTTCGCGCGCTTCGTCGAAGCCCATGCCGAAGGCCAGCGAGCCGTCGGTCTCCAGCCGCGCGGCAACGCGCAGGGCCAGACCATCGGCGCCGCTGCGTGGCATCGCGGCGCGGATCTCGGCAGCTGCGGCGGACGTGAGCGTGAACATGGGGGGCGTCTCCGGTCAGGCGGCGTGCGCCAGGTGGGTGGTGCGGCACTGGCGCACGTGGGCGACGAAACGGGGTGCCCAGGCGTCGCGTGCCGTGCTGCGGCGGTGCGCGTAAGAGGCCAGCAGGTTGTGGACCAGCAGACCATCGTGCCCGCCGTCGATGCCGTGGCCGCGTTCGACGGTGTAGGCATAGCGCACACCAGGATCGATGGCCTCCAGCCGCGAGTGGTGGAACTCGTGCGCCTGCAGCAGTGCACCGGCGCTGCCGCCGGGCCAGGGCATGGCCGCGGTCTCGCGCAGGCGCATGTAGCCGCGGCCCACCGGGCGGGGCTGCATCACCGCGTCGCCGGGGATGGCGCCGACCATCGGCACGCGCCGGCCCTGCCAGCTCAGGCTGCGCGACAGCCACATCAGGCCGCCGCACTCGGCGTAGGTGGGCAGGCCGGCTTCGATGGCCTGTTTCACGCCGGTGCGCAGCGCGGTGTTGGACGACAGTGCGTCCATGCAGGTTTCCGGAAAGCCACCGCCGACGAAGAGGCCGTCGCAGGTCGGCAGGCGGGTGTCGTGCAGCGCGTCGAAGAAGACCAGGTCGGCGCCGGCGGCCTGCAGCGCGGCGAGGTCATCGGGGTAGTAGAAGCCGAAGGCACGGTCGCGGGCGATGGCGATGCGCATGCGTTCGCCGGCGGCGGCCATCGTGCGTGGCAGGGCGGGTGCCATCGGCTGCGCGCCGGCGCTGCGCGCCAGGGCGAGCACCGCGTCCAGGTCCACGGCGGCCGTGATGGCCTGCGCGATGGCCCCGACGCGCTCGTCGGCATCGTCCAGTTCCGCCGTGGGCATCAGGCCCAAGTGGCGCTCCGTCACCGCCAGCAGCGGCTGTTCGTGGATCGCGCCGAGCACCGGCGCCTCGGGGCAGTAGTGCGCCAGCACCTCGCGCAGCCGGGCCTCGTGGCGCGCGCCGCCCACGCGGTTGAGGATCAGGCCGCCGATACGCAGGGCAGGGTCGAAGGCCAGATGCCCGCGCACCAGTGGCGCTATGCCGCGCGTGCTGCCGCGCACGTCCACCACCAGCAGCACCGGCGCCGCCAAGCGCTTCGCCACGGCGGCGTTGCAGTCGCTGCCGTCCAGCGCCATGCCGTCGAACAGGCCATGGTTGCCCTCCACCAGCGCCACGTCGGCCGTGGCCGATTCGCGCGCGAACAGCGCATCGATCTCGGCACCGTCCATCAGGTGCGGGTCGAGGTTGAAGCAGGGCGAACCGCTGGCGCGGCCCAGCCACATCGGGTCGATGTAGTCCGGGCCCTTCTTGAAGGCCTTCACCGCCACGCCGCGGGCGTTCAACGCGGCGGCCAGCCCTAGCGTGACCGTGGTCTTGCCCGAGGACTTGTGCGCGGCGGCGACGAACAGGCGCGGTGTCGTCATGTCATGCCTTGAGGTTCTCGTCGCGTGGCATCACGTCCAGCACACGCACGCCGACCGTCGTCAGCACGAAGGCCGCGCCCAGCCCGCCGAGGCCCAGCAGCCATTCCGGCAGCTTCGGCACGTAGTGCGCCACGTGGCCGTCGCCGAAGCTGCTGCTGGCCGCCCAGCCCGGGAAGATCTCCAGCGGGAAGGCCTGGCCGCCGATGATGAAGACATAGAGGAAGGCGAAGGCGCCCAGCACCACCAGGGTCGCGGCCACCAGCGTCCAGCGCGGGTTGGCGAAGCGGGCGCTGAACAGCATCACCATCGGCAGCACCGACCCGACACCGACGAAGCCCACCCACAGCAGCCCGGCGAACAGGTCGCCGCCGTTCTGGCCCAGCAGGATGAAGGCCTCGAAAGCCTGCTGGCGTGCGAAATACAGGTTGGTGAGGTGGTACACCGCCACCAGGTACAGTGCCGCGGCGACGAAAACGCCCAGCAGCCGGTTCAGACGGCGCTGCACGTCGCCGGGCATGGCCTGGCCGTTCCAGCGCATCATGGCCGCCTGCACCAGCAGGAAGACCGCCAGGCCCCAGCCGAAGGACAGCACGATGAACATCGGCGCCAGCAGGGCCGACTGGTAGGCCTGGCGCGCGACCAGGAAGCCGAAGATGGAGCCGGTGCCCGTGGTCAGCAGGAAGCGCCAGACCAGCGCCGCGAGGCCCGCGGGCTTGCTGTACGGGTTCAGGCGTCGCTCGGCCATCGTCCACAGGTAGACCGCGACGATGCCGACCATGCCGGAGTACAGGAACACGTTCCAGGCGAAGACCGACGTGAAGTTGTAGTGCGTGGCAGCGACGATCACGCGGTCGGGGCGGCCCAGGTCCAGCATCAGCACCATCAGGCCGCCGGCCAGCATCGCGATGCACAGCAGGCCCGACAGCGGCGCGCGCACCTTGTACGCCGGCTGGCCGAAGACCGAGCCGACCGACGCCACGTTGAGCACGCCCGAGGCGGCCACGATCATGAAGATGGCGAACACGTGGGGCAGGCCCCAGACGACCTGGTTGTCCATGCCGGTGGCCACGTGGCCCGCAGTCTCCATGTGGTGAGCGGCGAGCAGGCCGATGCCGGTGACGGCGGCGCCGAGCGCCAGCAGCATCCAGAACAGGCGGGTCTGGGCCTGTGGCGTGGGACGAAGGGCGGCGGTGGTGTTCATCACAGGCCCTCGTAGCGCACGCCTGGGTCCAGCCGGAGGTCGGCGCGCAGCTGCGTGCTGCGGATCTCGCGCACGCGCTTGGCGATGGCACTGTCCGGGTCGTTGAGGTCACCGAACAGGATGGCGTCGTGGCCGGCCTTGGTGCAGGCCTCGGCGCAGGCGGTGACCCGTTCGCCTCGGTCGATGCGGTGCACGCACAGCGTGCAGCTTTCGACGCAGCCCTTGCCGCGTGGCACGTCGGGCTGCTGGTCGGTCAGCGGCTCGTGCACGAAGCTGCGCGCCTTGTAGGGGCAGGCCATCATGCAGTAGCGGCAGCCGATGCAGCTGTGGCGGTCCACCAGTACGATGCCGTCGGCGCGCTTGAACGAGGCGCCGGTGGGGCAGACGTCCACGCAGGGCGGCTCGGCGCAGTGCTGGCACATCACCGGCACCGAGGCCGTGCGCCCGGTCTTGATCTCCTTGATCTCGACCTTGCGGATCCACTGCGGGGTGGTGGCGCGCGTGTCGGCCTGCAGGCCGTTTTCGGTGTTGCAGGCGGTGACGCAGTCGTTGCAGCCCGGCGCGCACTTGGTGGTGTCGATCAGCAGGCCCCAGCGCACCTTGGCATCCGCACCCGCGGATGGCGCGGCGTTCGCGACCTCGATCAGGTGGATGCCGGGTGCCAGCAGCGCGCCGCCGAAGGCGGCCACGCTGCCCAGGAAGGCCCGACGCTTGGTGTCGGGACTCATGGCGCGCCTTTCGCCACGGATCTCGCCACGGCCGTGCCCGGCTTGCCACCGGGCTTGCCAGTGTGGCACTCGAAGCAGTCGATCTTCACCGCCGCATACTGATGGCAGGCCTGGCAGAAGTCGCCCGCCTGCGCCGATACGCTGCCGCTCGTGGTCGTGGCGTGGCAGGCCACGCAGTCCTTCAGGCTGTGCTTCGCGCCGCGGATGCCGCCGAACACCGTGGCATCGCGCTGGTGCTTCAGGTACGCCATGTGGTGCCGGCGCATGTCGGCCGGGTCCTCCACGCATTGCGTGCCGGGCTGGGCCTTGGGCACGGCCGGCAACGGTGGCGCCGCCACCGCGGCCAGTGCCGTCGTGGTCAGCAGGGCCAGCACCCAGCGCCGCATGGGCTTACTCCCCCAGCCCCATCTGGATGTAGCCGGTGGGGCACACGTCATGGCAGATGTGGCAGCCGATGCACTTGTTGTAGTCGGTGTCCACGTAGCGGCCGGTGGTCGACTGCGACTTCTTGACCTTGAACACAGCCGTCTGCGGGCAGTAGACGACGCAGTTGTCGCACTCGAAGCACAGGCCGCAGCTCATGCAGCGCTTGGCCTCGGCCTGCGCCTGCGCCTCCAGCAGCGGCAGCATGCGCTCCTCGAAATTGGACAGGGCTTCCTCGGCGCTCAGCGACACCACCTTGCGCTTGTTGCGTTCGGTGTAGTTGAAGTGGCCAAGGAACAGGTCCTTGTGCGGGATGACGTAGCGGTCGGACCGGTTGTCGAAGTTGTGCACCGCGCCGGTGGAGGTGTCGGTGCCGCGCAGCGGCTCCTCGATGGAGCCGACCGGCAGGCCCTTCTCGACCAGCTTGCGCATCAGGTCGAAGCTGTGCACGTCGATCTTCGGCCGCTTGTCCAGCGCCTCGCCCTGCAGGAAACGGTGAATGCCCTCGGCAGCGATGGCGCCGTGGCCAATGGCCGTGGTCAGAAGGTGCGGGCGGATCACGTCGCCACCGCAGAACATGCCGGTCTGGCCCGCCACCTGGTAGTTCTTGTCGGCGTTGATCGCGCCCTTGCCGTTGTTCAGCGCCTCCAGCCCCGAGAAGTCCACGGCCTGGCCGATGGCCGAGACGATCAGGTCAGCCTCGATGACCTCCTCGGTGCCCTCGACCGGCTTGATCTCGAGCCGGCCGCCGACCAGCTTGGCCTCGCACTGCGCCACCTTCAGACCGGTGGCGCGGCCGTCGGCGCCGACGACCACGGCCAGCGGCACCATGCTGCCGCGGATCGTGATGCCCTCGCCCAGCGCATGCTCCACCTCGTGCTTGCTGGCCTGCATCTTCTCCACGGCGAACACCGAGGTCAGCGTGACCTCCGCGCCCTGGCGGCGCGACAGCATCGCCGCGTCGTGCGCCGCGTAGCCGGTGTCGCCGGCGATGGCCAGCTCGGGCCGGTCGGCCTCGTGGGTCTGGTCGATGTGGCCCAGCCGGCGCGCCACCGTGGCCACGTCGATGGACGTGTCGCCGCCGCCGACCACCACGACGCGCTGCCCCACGTGCTGCAGGCGCCCGTCGTTGAAGGCTTTCAGGAACGCGGTGGCGGTGACGACGTTGGGCGCGTCGGCGCCCTCCACCGGCAGCGGGCGGCCGCTCTGCGCGCCCATGCCCAGGAAGACGGCGTCGAACTGCTGCTGGATCTGCTCCAGCGTGATGTCGGTGCCGATGCGCGTGTTCATGCGCGCCTGCACGCCCAGGTCCAGGATGCGCTGGATCTCGGCGTCGAGCACGTCACGCGGCGTGCGGAAGCCGGGGATGCCGTAGCGCATCATGCCGCCGAGTTCGGCGCGCTCGTCGAAGATCGTCACCGCGTGGCCCTTGAGCGCCAGCTGGTAGGCCGTCGACAGCCCGGCCGGCCCGCCTCCGATCACGGCCACGGTCTTGCCGGTCTTGTGCTCGGGCGCGACGAACTTCAGGCCGTGCTCGATGGCCCACTCACCCAGAAAGTGCTCCACCGAGTTGATGCCGACGAAGTCCTCCACCTGGTTGCGGTTGCAGCCCGATTCACACGGTGCCGGGCACACGCGACCCATCACCGACGGCAGCGGGTTGGCCTCCGTCAGGCGGCGCCAGGCGTACTCCTGCCAGGTCACGTCCTTCGGCGGCTTCTCGACGCCGCGCACGATATTCAGGTAGCTGCGGATGTCCTCACCCGACGGGCACGAACCCTGGCAGGGCGGCGTGCTCTGGATGTAGGTGGGGCACTTGTGCGAGTGGTCGGCGTCGAAGATCTCGTCCTGCCACCGGCGCACCTTGGTGTCGCCATCCTTGTAGCGGCGGAAGGTCAGCGGCTTGACTTCGGAGCTCGGGACGGACATGGCAACCTCACTTTCCGGCCAGGCGCACGATGCCCAGCGCCTTCAGCACGTATTTCTCGTAGACGGGTTCGGAGGTGCCGGACTTCATCTTGCGCATGAAGTACTTCTCGAAGGCGATCTTCGCCAGGTGCACCCACTTGCCCTTCTTGAACCAGTTGACGTTGCGCGGCGGGATCTGCGGCAGCGCCACGAAGGCGGCACCGGTGTCGCCCATGTCGGCCAGGCAGATCGCGTTCCAGGTGGCGCGCGTGTCCGGCTGCTGGCCGGCCAGTTCGTCGGCGATGTTGTGCACGATGGCGGTGACCATCGTCTCGATCATGTAGCCGGTCTTCGGTGCGCCGGTAGGCACCGGGGTCGCCTCCACCGGCGGGATCGCCACGCAGACGCCGGCGGAGAAGATGTTCTTGTAGGCCTTGCTGCGCTGCAGGTCGTCGATGAGCACGAAGCCGCGCGGGTTGCACAGGTTCGGCACCGCGGCCACCGCATCCACGCCCTTGAAGGCCGGCAACATCATGGCCAGCTTGAAGGGCACCTCGTGGTCCTTCAGTTCCTTGCCCTGCGCATCGAGCTCGGTGACGAACAGCTTGCCGGCCTCGACCTTGGTGGTCCTGGCGTTGGTGATCCACTTCATGTCGTGGCCGCGCAGCTCGCTCTCGAGCATGCTCTTGCTGTCGCCCACGCCGCCCAGGCCCAGGTGGCCGATGTAGGGTTCGCTGGTGACGAAGGTGATGGGCACCTTGTGGCGCAGCTTGCGCTTGCGCAGGTCGGCGTCGACGATGAAGGCGAACTCGTAGGCCGGGCCGAAGCAGCTGGCCAGCGGCATGGCGCCGATGACGATGGGGCCGGGGTTCTGCAGGAAGGTCTCGTACTCGCCCCAGAAGCGCTGCGCGTGGTCGACGGTGCAGACCGAATGCGTGTGCCCACCGTGCGGGCCGGCGCCGGGCACCTCGTCGAAGCTCAGCTTCGGGCCGGTGGTGATGACCAGGTAGTCGTAGGCCAGCGGTTCGCCCTCGGCGAACTCCAGTTTCGAGTTCTCGGCGTCGATGCGGGTGACGGCCTTGGGGACGAAGCCGATGCCCTTGCGCTCCAGCAGCGGGCCCACCTTCAGGCAGATCTCCTCGCGCGACCGCCAGCCCACCGCCACCCACGGGTTCGACGGCACGAACTGGAAGTAGTCCACCGCGCTGACCACGGTGACGCGGTGCTGCTTGCCCAGCTTGGCGCGCATCTCGTACGCGGCGGGCATGCCGCCGATGCCGGCGCCCAGGATGACGATGTGGGCCATGTGGGGTTCTCCTCAGTTCGGCTCGCCCAGCCGGATGGCCGTGCTCACCAGTTGGTGCACGCCGCCCACCATCGACATGTCGAAGCCGTAGTACGGCAGCACCTTGCTGAACTGCGCCTTGCAGATGGCGCAGATCGTGGCCATGAAGTTCACGCCGTGCTGTTCCTTGACCTGCTGCAGCGACTCCATGCGCGGCAGCGCGCCCTTGACGCGGATCTCCATCAGGTCGTCGGTGAGCAGGCCACCACCACCGCCGCAGCAGAACGTGGCCTCGTGCGTGGTGCCCGGGGCCATGTCGTGGTAATGGTTGGCGACGGCGCGGATGATGTCGCGCGGGATCGTGAACTGGCCGCCCGGCGTGTCGCCCATGCGCGAACCGCGCGCCACGTTGCAGCTGTCGTGGAAGGTCACGATGCGGTGGTCGTTCTTCTCCTTGTCGAAGCGCAGCGCGCCGCGCTGGATCAGGTCGTGCGTCAACTCGCAGATGTGCGTGGGCTGCTTGTGGCGGTGGTCCAGCTGCTGCTGCAGCATGCGGGCGAACGGGTCGTCGCCGCCGTCCCCGATGCCGGTGAGCGTGTTCCAGAAGCTGTAGGCCACACGCCAGGCGTGGCCGCATTCGCCCACCACGATGCGCTTGCAGCCGAGTTCCAGCGCCGCTTCGCGGATGCGCAGCGCGATGTTGCGCAGCTGCTCGTAGTTGCCGATGAACAGGCCGAAGTTGCCGGCTTCGCTGGCCTTGCTCGAAAGCGTCCAGGAGATGCCCGCGGCGTGGAAGACCTTGGCGTAGCCGATCAGGCTGTCGACGTGGGGCTCGCTGAAGAAGTCGGCCGACGGCGTGATCAGCAGCACCTCCGCGCCCTTCTGGTCAAGCGGGAAGCGCACGTCGACACCGGTCTCGTCCTTGACGTCCTCTTCCAGGCCCTCCAGCGTGTCGGCCAGCGCCGGCTCGGGGATGCCCAGGTTGTTGCCGATGCGGTGGACCTTGCCGATGATCTCGTTGGCGTACTTCTGGCCCATGCCCACCGAGTCCATGATCTCGCGCGCGGCCATCGTCACCTCGGCGGTGTCGATGCCGTAGGGGCAGAAGACGCTGCAGCGGCGGCACTCGGAGCACTGGTTGTAGTAGCTCCACCACTGGTCCAGCACGTCCTTGGTCAGGTCCACCGCACCCACGAGCTTGGGGAAGTGCTTGCCGGCGAAGGTGAAGTGGCGCCGGTAGACGCCGCGCATCAGGTCCTGGCGCGCCACCGGCATGTTCTTCGGGTCGCCGGTGCCCAGGAAGTAGTGGCACTTGTCGCTGCAGGCGCCGCAGTGCACGCAGGCGTCCATGTAGACCTGCAGGCTGCGGTACTTGCCCAGCAACTCGCCCATCTTGGCGATCGCGCGCTGCTCCCAGCCCTCGGTCAGCTCGCCGGGGAAGCCGATCGTCTCGTTGATCTTTGGCGTGGCGACATACGGCTTGCTGTGCGCCATCGCGCCCTCGGCCACCAGCGGGATCACCGGGAAGGGCTTCAGCGCAGGGGTGTCGAACTTGGGCGCCGCCATCTCACTTCTCCAGGGCCGAGGCCCAGCTGGCGACGTGGCGCGCCTCGCGCGGGTTGTCGACCTGGTGGCGCGTGGGGCTGAAGAACAGGCCCGGCGCATGCAGCAGCTTGCTGATCGGGAAGACGATCATCAGCACCGCCACCAGGGTCAGGTGCAGCAGCAGCAGCGGGTCGGCCGGCAACGGCTGGACCGAGAAGCGCATCAGCCCCAGCATGAAGGCCTTGACCGCGACGATGTCGGTGTGCGCCACGAAGCGCATCGTCAGCCCCGACAGCCCGATGGCGATCAGCAGCGCCAGGTGCAGGTGGTCCGATGGCGTGGAGATGTAGCGCACGCGGTCGACCAGGAAGCGGCGGGCCCACAGCCCGGCCAGTCCCGCCACCATCGTCAGCCCGGCGTAGGTGCCGAAGAACTGCACGAAGACGATCGGCGCCCAGACCGGTTCCTGGAAGTAGCGCACGTGGCGCAGCAGCACCAGCAGCAGCGACGCATGGAACAGCCAGCCGAACAGCCAGGTCCACTTGCTGCCCTTGAACAGGCTCTCGAAGAAGACCACCTCGCGCGTCATGCGCAAGGCCACGCCGCCGGCCGTGGTGGGCGCCGGCGTGGTGGGGATCTTCAGCGGCGAGGGCGTGCGCGCGTACTGGCGGATCTTCAGCGCCGTGCCCACGACCAGCATGGCCGTGGCGGCGTAGAAGAGCAAGGCGTAGCCCAGCGCGAGCGCCTGCATGGCTGCCGCGTCCTGTGTCGGGGCGTGGAAAGCGCGTGCCGGCGCGTCAGACGCAGCCGGTGGGCTTGGGCAGGCCGGCGATCTTGCAGGCCTGCTTGGCCGGGCCGTAGGGGAACAGCTCGTAGAGGTACTTGCTGTTGCCCTTCTCCTCGCCGAGCTGCTTGCCGATGGCCTTGGTCAGCACGCGCACGGCCGGGGCGATCTGGTACTCGTCGTAGTACGAGCGCAGGAAGTTCACCACTTCCCAGTGGTTCTCGGTCATGTCCACGTTCTCGCCCTTGGCGATCTCGTTGGCCACGTCCTCGGACCAGTCGGACAGGTTGACGAGGTAGCCCTCCTCGTCGGTTTCGATGCTGTTGCCGTTGACTTCGATGGGCATGCTTGTCTCCTAGGGATCGGCGCTCAGAGCCAGGATTGGTTGTTGGGATGCGTGGCGACGAGCTCGACGAAGCCGGCGTAGTCGACCGTGGTGATGCCGGGCTGCAGGCGGCCGGCCACGCCGCGCGCGGCCAAGTCGGGCTGCAGTGCGTAGACCTTCAGCGACGCGGCGGCGTCGCCCAGCAGGTCGGCTCGGGTGGCGGCGAGCACGCCGTCCTCGATCAGCAGCACGGCATGGCCGGGCTGCGCGAAGCGGCGGCAGACGTCGAGCGAGGCGGTCTTGTTGACGATGTGCAGCATGGCGGCCTCAGAAGGAATAGACCACGTCCTGCTCGGACATCAGCGCCGCCATCTCGGCGCTGGACAGGACCTTGACGTCGACCAGCAGGTCGTCCTCTGTCAGGCCGCGGGCGGCCAGCGAGTCGCGGTCGACATAGAGCTTCTCGACGTCGTAGCCCTCCAGCGCGCGGTAGGTCTTGCTGTGGTTCTTGATGCCGATGCCGGCCGTGTCCTGGCCCTTGACGATCTCGTAGACGCCGTCGTCCAGGAAGACCAGGCTCACGTCCTGGTCGAAGGTGGCGGCGATCAGCACGACCTCCAGGCTCTCCAGCGCGTAGATCGTGCCGTAGGGGGCCTTGCGGTTGACGAACATGAACTTCTTCATCGTGGCCATGGCATCAGTCTCCGAACGTGACCGTGCGGTCGGCCTTGATGCCGGCGTCCACCAACTGGCCCAGGCCGCTGATGCGGAAGCCCGGCGCCAGCACCTCGTCCTTGATGCCACGCCGCAGCGCGGCGGCCACGCACACCACGAGATCCACGCCGTGCTCGGTGTTGAGCTTGCTCCAGCGGTTGACGATGTGGCGGTCGTCCTGCGGCGGCTCGGTGAGCTTCGTCGCGTTGTAGACACCGTCGTGATAGAAGAAGACGCGCATCACCTCGTGTCCGGCCGCGATGGCGGCGCTGGCGAAGTTCCAGGCCGTGTCGCTGGCTTGGTGCGTGTACGGGCCTTCGCTGACGAGCAGGGCGAACTTCATCGGGCTCAGAACCTAATGTGCGTCGACGCGTTGAGGTTGGCCCGCGAGCCGCGCCAGTCGTCGATCAGGTACTTGGTGAAGGGCAGGTCGCACTTCTCGAAAAAGCGCGGCCAGCCGATGCGCTCGATCCAGTCGCTCAGGCGCTCCCAGCTGCGCGCGTCGTTCTTGTAGACGTGCAGGATGCGCTTGACGATCTCGCTCACCTCGGGCCAGCGCGGCGGGTTGTTCGGCAGGCCGCTGGCCACCATCTTCATGAAGGTGGGCTTGCCGCGCGCGTTGGAGTTCTTGCCGCCGACCCAGATCGCCAGCTTGGAGTGTTCCGGATCGTTGATCTGCATCGGCGGGCACGGGGGGTAGCAGGCGCCGCAGCAGATGCACTTCTTCTCGTCGACCTCGAGCGAGGGCTTGCCGTTGACCAGCGCCGGCCGGATGGCGGCCACCGGGCAGCGCGCGACGACGGCCGGGCGCTCGCAGACGTTGGCCACCAAGTCGTGGTTGATCTTCGGCGGCTTGGTGTGCTGCACGATGATCGCGATGTCGGCCTGGCCGCCGCAGTTGATCTCGCAGCAGCTGGTGGACAGGTGCACCCGGTTGGGCATCTCCTCGCGGATGAACTCCTCGTGCAGCTCGTCCATCAGCGCCTTCACGGCGCCCGAGGCGTCGGTGCCCGGGATGTCGCAGTGCAGCCAGCCCTGGGTGTGCGCGATCATGCTCACCGAGTTGCCAGTGCCGCCCACCGGGAAGCCGCTCTCCTGCAGCGCGCTGATCAGCGGTGCCACCTTGTTCGGGTCGGCGACCATGAACTCGATGTTGCTGCGGATCGTGAAGCGCACGTGGCCGTCGGCGTAGGTGTCGGCGATGTCGCAGAGCTTGCGGATCGTGTAGACGTCCATCTGGCGCTGCGTGCCGGCGCGCACCGTCCACACCTCGTCACCGCTGTGCGAGACGTGGTGCAGCACGCCGGGCCGCGGCCGGTCGTGGTACTTCCAGTTGCCGTAGTTCTTCAGCAACGTGGGGTGCATGAACGGCTTGGGGTCCGGGGCGCCGCTCTCGATGGGGGTGCGATGGGCCATGGTGTCTCGTCTCCCCTCAGGCGGCCTTGGCGGCGGCCTTCTTGGCGTTGATCTTCGCGACCTCGTCGTCCCAGCCGTCGGTGCGCACGTATGGGTTCGTCCGCGGCGTGGCGACCATGTTGGGGTCGATGTCGACCTCGATGCCCTCGAGGAAGTTGACCAGGCCGATGCGCTCGATCATCTCGCCGGTGCGCTCGTGCTCCAGCGCGTTCTCGGCGAAGAAGTCAATCACGCGCTTGCCCAGGTCGACCAGTGCGTCGTAGTCCTCTTCCGTCTTCAGTGGCAGGAAGGGCACGACCACGGTGCCCATCAGGTCACCGATCTTCAGCGTGCGCTTGCCGCCGATGAGGATGGTGGCGCCGGTGTCCGTGCCCTTGGCCAGCGCACCGGTCATCACGTTGATGCAGTGCATGCAGCGCACGCAGTCCTTGTTGTCGATCTCCAGCGCGTGCGTGTCGCTGACCTTCACGGTGGTGAGGTGATCACCTTCGCGCAGGTCCTTGACCTCCTTGAGCATGATGGCCTTGGTGGGGCAGCGCGCCACCACATCGTTGACCAGCTCGTTCATGCCGTGCTTGTCGAACCACTTGCGCGCCAGCGGCTCGTCGCTGCGCATGTTGTCGCGCCAGGTGCCGATGATGGCCATGTCCGAACGCTGGATGGAGTTCATGCAGTCGTTCGGGCAGCCGCTGAACTTGAACTTGAACTTGTAGGGCAGCGCCGGGCGGTGGATGTCGTCGACGAAGGCGTTGATCACCTGGCGGTGGGCGCGGCCCTCGTCGTAGCAGCTCTGCTCGCAGCGCGCGGCGCCGACGCAGCTCATGCTGGTGCGCACCGCCGGGCCGGCACCGCCGAGGTCGAAACCCAGCTCGTTGAGCTCGTCGAAGGCCTCCTGCACCTTGGCGGTGGTGGCGCCCTGGAACATGATGTCGCCGCTCTGGCCGTGGAAGGCGATCAGGCCGGTGCCGTGCTTCTCCCAGATGTCGGCCATCTTGCGCAGCACGTCGGTGGTGTAGTGCATGCCCGGCGGGGGCTGCACGCGCAGCGTGTGCAGTTCGGCGGCGTCGGGGAAGACGGGCGTGCCGTCCTCCTTCTTCAGCTCAGTGAAGCGCGGGATCACGCCGCCGCCGTAGCCGAACACGCCGACCGTGCCGCCCTTCCAGTAGCCCTTGCGGGTGCGGTAGCTGGTCTCCAGCGTGCCGAGCAGGTCGACGACGTAGTCCTTGTCCTGCGCCAGCCGCTTCAGCCCGGTCACGAAGCTGGGCCAGGGGCCCGACTCCAGCTCGTCGAGCATCGGCGTGTCATGCATCTTCTTGGCCATGGCCCTGTCTCCTTGCGGGGATGCTCCCGTCTTCCGGCGGATGCTAGGTGGCACGAGGGCGTGGCCGCCATACGCACCATGGGTGGCCGTGCCCCTACCCGGATGGCGTAGTCGGCGCCTCCCCGTGCCGGGTATGGACGCCACCCCGGCCGCCCCTGCTCAATGCGTCACTGGAGACAAGCCCCCCGACCCGGATCACCGGGCGATGCCGATGACGCAACTGACACCGCTGTGCAAGCTGCGCGCGCCCCTGGGCGGCCAGGAGATCGAGCTGCAGCAGATCGACTTCGACGCCGGCGGCATGGCGATGCTGCGCACGCGCATCCGCGAGAAGAGCCGCTTCACCATCTTCG
Organism: Rubrivivax albus; assembly: GCF_004016515.1. GTDB lineage: Bacteria > Pseudomonadota > Gammaproteobacteria > Burkholderiales > Burkholderiaceae_C > Rubrivivax > Rubrivivax albus. Next base: position 396,929 of record NZ_SACT01000002.1, on the reverse strand, counting down.
ACATCGATCCGGTCACCGCGCGCGCCTGGGGCGAGGCGCTGCTGGTCTGGGCCGACGCGCAGCCCGGCCGTGGGGTTGTCCCGGTGGGCGAGGGCGACTGAGCATGCTGGTGGACCTGGCCTTTCCCGTGCAGGGGCCGGCCGTGCCGGCGGACCACCGCGCGCTGCTGGCCGCGGCCCTGGCCGAGCGCCTGCCGTGGCTGGGCGTGCTGCCTGGCACCGGCATGCATCGGCTCAATCTGGCGCACGGTGGCGGCGGCCTGCTGTCCGGCCGCACGCGGCTGACCCTGCGCGTGCCGGACGACCGCGCCGATGTTGCAGCGCAGCAGCTCAGCGGTGTCGAGCTTGCGCTGGGTGGCGTGACCCTGCGGCTGGGCGCGCCCACGCTGCGCCCGCTGCTGCCGCACCGCACCCTGTACGCGCATTTCGTCGATGCCGAGGGCGACGACGAACCGGCGTTCCTGGCGCGCATGGACCGCGAACTGCAGGCCCTGGGCGTGGCCTGCAGCACCGTCTGTGGCCGCGAGCAGGCCCTGCCGGTGCCCGGCGGCCAGCTCGTCGGCTACAGCCTGCTGCTCGACGGCCTGGTGCCGGACACCGCGCTGCGCGTGCTCGAGGCCGGCCTGGGCGCCCACCGCGCCATGGGCTGCGGACTGTTCGTGCCCCACAAGTCCGCCGCCGCTGTCGGCGCCTGAACCGAACCCACGAGGAGAACCCCGACGATGCCCTACACCGTCAACGGCGAGGAACTGGAGACCGACGACGAAGGCTTCCTGCTGGAAGCCGACTTCAGTGACGACGTCGTGCCCGTGATCGCGGTGGCCGAGCAGATCGAGCTGACCGATGCGCACTGGCAGGTCATCCGTTTCATGCGCGAGCGCTACAAGGAGGACGGCCAGACGCCGAACTTCCGCAACATGGTGGCCCTGCTGCAGGACGAGGACGACAGCGTGGACTGGAAGAAGCGCCTGTACGAACTCTTTCCGATGCAGCCCAACCGGCAGTCGGCCAAGGTGGCCGGTCTGCCCAAGCCTTTCGGCAAGGGCGGGTACTGATCGTCGCCATGTCGATGTCGAACCCCGCGCCGCCGCCCAACATACGCGTCAAGAGCCGCTGGTTCAAGGCGCCGACGGACAAGACGCCGGAGGAGCAGGCCAGCGCCGTGGGCTTCATCGCCTGGCGGGTGGCGCAGCAGATGCTCAAGCGCATGCGCAGCGCCGGCTTCGACATCGACCCCGGCCCGGCCTACTTCGGCTTCATGCGCGAGGTGCTGGTCTTCCTGCTGGTGGTGGCCGACCGGCTGGCCTTCGACGCGTTCGAACCCGAGGTGCGGCAGCGCTTCACGCCAGCGCTGGTGCTGCGCGTGGCGGACTTCCTGCAGGACAACGAAGGTGACCTGCTCGGCCCGCCGGAGGGCGAAGGCGATGGACAAGGCAATTGGGCAGACCGCTTCATCGACCAGTTCAACGTGCTGCAGGGTCACTACGCCGAGTTTGGTGCGGACCCCGACAGCGACACGGCCGAAGGCTTCGTGCCCGACTTCGCCTTCTACCGCTACCTGGGCCACCGCATCGAGCCCGGGCTGCCCGAGAAGGACCGGCGCTGGGTCATCGACCAGGTGATGGCCATCGAGGCGCCCGACGCCGTGGCCCTGGTGACCAGCGCGATGCGCGACCTGCACGATCCCACGCCGCGCGCGAAGCGCCGGTCGTCGATGACGGGCGAATGATCCGATGAGCGCCGTGCTCGCCCCCCCACAGGCGTCGACGAACCCGTTCGACCTCGGCGACGAGCGTGCCTACCACGCCTGGCGGGCCCGCAAGCTGGCCGACCGGCCTGGCAGCGTCGCCGACCTCGTCGTGGACATGGCCGACCCGCGCACGCCCACCGTGGCCGAGCGCCATGCGCTGCTCGACCGCCTGGCCCGCTTCAACATGGCCGTCTACCGCAGCCCGGTGACCGATGCCGACCCCGGCCTGCCACGCACGCTCGGCCGCGCCCTGGGTCTGCACCGGCTGGACGCCAACTGGCTGGCCGACGAGGACGGCATCTCGCGCATCGCCGTGGCGGTCCATGGTGACGGCGCGCCGAAGGGCGAGTTCATCCCCTACACAGACCGCGCCATCGGCTGGCACACCGATGGCTACTACCACCCGGCGGCGCGCCGCATCCGCAGCATGATCCTGCATGGCGTGCGGCCGGCGGCGCAGGGCGGCGAGAACCGGCTGCTCGACCCGGAACTGGTCTACATCGCGCTGCGCGACGCCGACCCGGCGCATGTGCGCGCGCTGATGGCGCCCGACGCGATGACCATCCCCGCCCGCGACGACGAACAGGGCGAGGCCCGGGCCGCGCAGGCGGGGCCGGTGTTCTCGGTGGACCCGGTCGACGGCCAGCTGCACCTGCGCTACACCGCACGCACGCGCAGCATCGTCTGGAAGGACGACGCGCCGACGCGCGCGGCCGTGGCCGCGCTGGCCACCTGCCTGCAAGGCCCCGACGTGCTGACGCTGAGGCTGGCCGCCGGCATGGGAATCGTCGCCCACAACGTGCTGCACGACCGCAGCGCCTTTGTCGACGACCCGGCCGCGCCGCGCCTGCTCTACCGCGCGCGCTACCTCGACCGCTGCTGCCGCAGCACGGAGCCGCCATGGCGCACTGGGTGAGCGTCTGGCGCGCCGCGCAGCTGGTGGGCGTGCCGCGCGGCGTGCTGCAGCAGCGCGTGCGCCGCGGCGAGATCGCGCTGCAGGACGGCCTGGTGTCCACCGACACGCTGCTGGCGCTGTACCCGCAGGCCGAGCTGGAATCGCAGGGCCTGTTCGAGCGCGTGACGCAGATCCGCGAGGACGCCTTCGCCCGCCGGCTGCGCGAGCGCCTGCTGCCCAGCCAGGAGGTGCTGGCCCAGCGCCTGTTCCGCCAGGGCCAGGAACTGGCCGACACGCAGCGCCACCTGCAGCGCTACCACGCGCTGGTGATCGCGCTGCGCGACCACATCCGTGCGCAGCGCGCCGATGGGGACGACGCGCGCCTGCAGGACCTGGAGCGCCAGCTGAACGACGGGCTGGCGCGCGCCCTGGCCACCGAACCGGTCGACATGCTGGACGTGATGGACGATGTACTGAAGGTGGTGTCCGCGCAGGTCACGCTGCGGCCCAGCGGCCACCAGTTCACCGTGGAGGGCCGCGACACGCTGCTGCAGGCCGGCCTGAAGGCCGGGCTGAAGCTGAACTACGGCTGCGGCAACGGCACCTGCGGCCTGTGCAAGGTGCGCGTGATGGCCGGCGAGGTGGCGCGCACGATGCCCACGGACTGCCCGGTGACCGACCTCGAACGCGCGCAGGGCGTGGTGCTGGCCTGTGCCCACACCGCCGCCAGCTCGGAACTGACCCTGGAGACGCTCGAGGCCAGCGGCCCGGCCGACATCGCACCGCAGTCGCTGGTGGCCACCGTGCGCGCCGTCAAGCCGCTGGGCGTCGACACGCTGGAGCTGCACCTGCAGACGCCGCGCACGCACCGCCTGCGCTTCCTGGCAGGCCAGGCGGTGACGCTGGGACTGGTCGGCGCCGACGGCGAGGACGTCGCCGCCACCTACCCGGTGGCCAGCTGCCCCTGCGACGACCGCAACCTGCACTTCTACGTGCCACGGCGCGACGACGACCCGCTGGCGCTGCGCCTGTTCGATGGCGCCGTGCGCGCCGGGGCGGCGATGGGCGTGCGCGGCCCGCTCGGGGACTTCGTGCTCGCCGACGGCGCGCGCCCGCTGGTCTTTGCCGCCTGCGACACCGGCTTCGCGCCGGTGAAGAGCCTGATCGAGCACGCCATGTCGCTGGACGCGGCGCCGTCGATGAGCCTGTTCTGGCTGGCCACGCGGCCCGACGGCCATTTCATGGGCAACCTGTGCCGGGCCTGGACCGAGGCGCTGGACGGCTTCGAGACCACGCTGCTCGACGGCGAGGACCCCGGCGCGGGCGCGCGTCAGATGGCCGAGGCCATGCGCGCCGACCTGTTCGAGGTCGACTGCGACTTCTACCTGGCCGGGCCGCCGGCCTTCGTCGACGGGCTGGGCGGTGCGCTGCAGCGTGCTGGCGTGCCGCCGCGGCAGGTGCGGAGCCTGGTGACATGAACATGCACCCGTCCGACGTGGCGAGCAGCGGCGGCTGCGACGGTGGCGAGGTCTTCGCGCTGCGCGTGATCGGCCACAGCATGGCACCGGAATTCAACGAGGGGGAGATCATCATCATTGAGCCCGATGGCGCCCTGCGCGACGGGCGCTACGTGCTGGCGCGCCAGGCGGATGAATACATCTTCCGGCAACTGGTGGCCACGCCCGCCGGCGGCTGGCTGCTGCGGGCGCTGAACCCGGCCTGGCCGGACCTGCCGCTGCCCGACGGCCTGGCGGCGGTGCATGGCGTCGTCATCCAGAAGGCCGTGCCCGGGCGCCGGCGGCTCACGCGGCACTACCTCTGATGCCCTACTACCTCTTCAGCATCCGTTCCTTCGGCCGCATCGAGAAGCGTGGCGAGCACAGCGGCTTTCGCGAGGCGTCCGCGGCGGCCAAGCTGATGCGCCAGGGCCCGCTGGCCGATGGCGAGCAGATCAAGGTCATGTTCGCCGAGGACGAGGACCAGGCCATCGAACTGCTGTGCCAGCCCCGCCAGGCCGGGCCGGCCGGCGACGACTAGCGCCCGCCCGGAACACATGCCGCGATGGGCAGCTGCGACGACACCGACCGTGGCTGCGTGTTCTCGCGGGCGCTGCTGTCGCGTGCCGCGGCCTGCGACTGCATGGCCCGGCGCACGCTGGGCGAGCGCGAGGTGCTGGAATGCACCCAGCCCGTGGCGCGCACCAACTGCAGCCTGCTGCGGGCGCTGATGCGCGAACGGGCCCGGTTCGCGCTGAAATTGCCGCCCGGCGAGGCGCCGCTGGTGCACGCCCAGGTGCTGCGCCTGCAGTGTGGTGGCCTGCTGGGGCTGCAGCAGGTGCTGGGCGCCGGGCATTCCGACGTGCACCCCGACGTGCACCGCCTGGTGGTTGAGGCCCAGGCCCGGCACGGCAGCCTGATGGCGCTGCCCTGGGAACCCATCGTCGCCGCGATGCGCGACTGGCAGCCACGCCGCCGCCGACCGGGCGAAACGGCATGACGCCGGCGCGGGTCGAGGCGCTGCGGCAGGCGGTGCAGCACAACTGCGACATCGCCGATGCGCGCCACGCAGCCGACCTGCCGCTGTGCCAGTTCCTGCTGCAGATGCGTGAGCTCTACCGCTGGCGACAGGGGCTGGACTTCGCCACCGTGCCGCCGCGTGCGGCGCTGGGCGCCTGGCTGGCCGAGCGCGAGCGGGCCTGGGACGCGCTGGAGGCCGAGGCCTTCGTGCCGTTGCCGGTCGGCCCTGCGCCTGGCGCTGAGCTCGATCCGTTCGACCTCGACGCCATTAACGACCACCTCGTGCCCCACGGCTGGGTCTATGGTGCCGGCCACGTCGACGCCGGGCGCCCCGGCTTCTTCCTGGCCGAACTGCTGCGCCACGAAGCGGGCCCACCGGTGGTGCAGCACTGCGGGCATGAGCTGGCACGGGGCCTGTTCGCCCCGCCGGCCGCGTTGCAGGGCGGTCATACCATCGTGCTGCGCCGCGACGCGCTGGCACGCTGGCTGTGGATGCTGTGGGAGGGCTTTGCGTTGCAGCGCCCGGCGGGCGCCTTTGCCGTGCTGATGCAGCGCCACGGCGCCCGAGACACGGCCGGCTTCATCGTGGCGTTGCCCGCACTGACCGACGTGGCGGCGCGTGTGACGCTGTGGCACGAGCGCGGTGAAACGGCTGCTGCCATGCTGCTGGAACCGGGCTGGGCGGCGCTGCGCCAGTCGATGACCGACCGCCGCGCCAACCTGCAGCTGCGCGCACTGCGCGACCTCATTGCCGACGCCCGCGTGACGTTGCCGGCCCTGCTGGACGCGGATGATGCCGATGGCCTGCACTTCTGGTTCGCCACCTTCGAGGGCCTGCGCACCCACGCCTGCCCGGACTGGCGCGAGGCCTACACGGCCTGGTGTGCGGGCGATGGCGGTGACGCGCTGCGTGCGGCCTGCGCCGGCGCGGCACCGCAGTTGGTGGCGCAGGCGCAGGCGCTGCTGGCGTCCGGCACCGACCTGGCGGCCGTGATGGCGCGGTTGCAGGCGGTCTTCGCGCCCCGCTGAGTGCGCCCGGCCTGCGGCCAAGCCAGCGGGCCGCTCAGACCCGTTGGCGGGCGCGCACCCTGTTGACCACGTGCTGTGCCACGGGGCCGAGCGCGGCCACCGCCAGCCACGGGGCCAGGGCAGAACCCAGCGTGGCCAGGGTCATCACCGAGAACGCGCACCAGGCCAGCGGCAGCACCCACAGGGCCCAGGCCAGCGGCGCCGGCAGTGCGCGATGCAGCCACGGCAGCAGGGCCAGCCTGGCCAGTGCCGTGGGGTCGGGTGCCAGGCCGGCGAGTTCGACCTGCGGCCAGGGGCGGCCCAGCACCACGCCCAGCAGCGGCCAGCCCGCCACGGCGGCCAGCAGCAGACCCAGTGTCGCTGCCGCCTGCGACGTCGGCCCGATGTGAGCGCGCCGGTTGACCGCTGCGCCCGCCACCGCCAACGCCAGGGCCTGCACGCCGAAGGCCACGCCGAACGCGGGGCCTGCCAGGTGCACCTGGGCGTATTGGCGCCAGTGGAAGGTCCAGCCGGCCGTGGCCCAGGCGACGGCGAGCAGCCACAGTGCCGTGCGTCCAGAGGCTTGGCGTGCGACGACGAGGGCCAGGACCAGCGCGGCGGCCACCACCATGGCCAACAGCAGCGGCCCGGCCTCGGCGTTCATCTGGCCGAACAGGCGCTCGTAGGTCGCACGCGAGAACATCAGCAGGTCCGCGGGGCGGTATTGCCACCATTCGCTCATGGAGTGGCCCCGGTGCCAGCCGTGCCGTCAGAGCGCCGCAATGGTCGACGCGATGCGACGGCGCATGGCCGCGTCCGGCAGCGGGCCCAAGGCCGCGCCCAGGTTTTGGCGCACGTGGGCCACCTGGGTCGTGGCCGGGATCACGCAGGTCACGGCCGGGTGCGCCAGGATCCACTTCAGCACCAGCTGCGCCCAGCCATCGCAGCCGAGTTCGGCCGCCCAGCCGGGCACCGGGTGGCGGTTCAGCGTGTCGATCAGCGCACCCTGGCGGAACGGCCGGTTGACCAGCACCGCGATGCCGCGGTCCTGCGCCAGCGGCAGCAGGCGGGTCTCGGCCTCGCGGTCCAGCGGGTTGTAGGTGAGCTGCACGACGTCGACCGGCTGCGTGCGCAGCAGGCGTTCGAGCGTGTCGTGCCGTCGCCCTTCGCTGGTGGACAGGCCCACATGGCGGATCCGGCCCTCGGACTTCATGGCGGCCAGCGTCTGCAGGTGCGGTTCCCAGGCCAGCAGGTTGTGCACCTGCACCAGGTCCAACCGCGGCAGCTGCCACAGGCGGCGTGTGGCCTCGATCTGCGCCGGGCCGCGGCCACCGTCACCGGTCCAGACCTTGTCGGCCGCGAACACACGGCCGGCCATGCCGAGGCGCGCGAGGCCCTCGCCGATCACCGACTGGGACGAGCCGTACATCGGCGAGCTGTCGATCACCCGCCCGCCGGCGTCGAAGAAGGCCCGCATCACGTCGGCGCAGGCGGCGCGCGCGGCCGGGTCGGTGCCGACGTTGAAGGTGATCCAGCTGCCCAGGCCGACGGCGGGCAGGCGTTCGCCGCTGGACGGGATGGGGCGGGTGAGGACGTCGGCGGCCCGGGTTGGACCCGCCATGGCGCACAGCGCGGCCGTGCCGGCGAGCCAGCGGCGGCGGTCGAGATGAGCCGGGTTCATGCCCAGCAGGCTAGCGCAAGCGCTGGCTGCGGCCGGCTCTGGGCGCGATGACCCCCAATGCCGTGCGGGCTCGCATCTGGCCTGTCGGGGTGACAGGCCGCCGCCGATTCAAGGCACCCCAAACAGAAACGCCCAACCGGTGTGGGTTGGGCGTTGGATCTTGGTGGCCTGGGGCGGAATCGAACCACCGACACGCGGATTTTCAATCCGCTGCTCTACCAACTGAGCTACCAGGCCGAGCCCGCCATTATAGCCCACCGCGCTTGTTGCGCGTCAGGTCCACGCCCAACTGCTTGAGCTTGCGGTAGAGGTGGGTGCGCTCCAGCCCGGTCTTTTCGGCCACGCGGGTCATGCTGCCGCCTTCCTTGGCCAGGTGGAACTCGAAGTAGCTCTTCTCGAAGGCGTCGCGGGCTTCGCGCAGCGGGCGGTCGAGGTCGAAGCTCTGCTGGGGCTGCGGACCGGCCGGTGGCGCCACCGGCAGCGGCAGGCCGCCGGGCAGGCTGGACACCGACATGGTGCCAGGCACGCCAGGCAGCCCACCCCCACCCGGCACGTGTTCGGCTGCTGGCGCCCCGTTGCGCTGCCCCGGCCGGGCGAGGCCCTGCTCCACGGCGCGCAGCAGCTTCTGCAGCGTGATGGGCTTTTCCAGGAAGGCCAGGGCGCCGAACTTGGTGGCCTCCACCGCGGTGTCGATGGTGCCGTGCCCGCTCATCATGATCACCGGCATCGTCAGCAGTCCGCTGGCGCCCCATTCCTTGAGCAGCGTGATGCCGTCGACGTCGGGCATCCAGATGTCCAGCAGCACCAGGTCGGGCTTCATGCGCTCGCGCACGGCGCGCGCCTGGGCGGCGTTTTCCGCGAGTTCGACGGTGTGACCCTCGTCGGTCAGGATCTCCGAGAGCAGGGCGCGGATGCCCAGCTCGTCGTCGACTACAAGAATGATGGCCATCCGTCGGTGGTGGTCTCAGTGCGCCTGGCGGGCGGCATCGCGCGATGCATCGCCCGCCACGGGGCCCGGTTCCGCGGCAGGCGGCCCGGGCAGGAAATCGGAAAATGATAGCGAAACCCGCGCGCCGACCACAGGGGCGTCCGGATCGTCGCCCGCGTGCACGTTGGCCACGCGCAGCCGGGCCCGGTGTTCGTCGGCGATCTTCTTGACCACGGCCAGGCCCAGGCCGGTGCCCTTGGCCTTGGTGGTGACGTAGGGTTCGAAGGCGCGTCTGAGCACGTGTTCGGCGAAGCCGGGGCCGTTGTCCAGCACGGTCAGGCGCACGGCGCGCAGGGCGCCGTCCTCGCCGCGGGCGGCGGCGGTGTGCACGCTCACGTGGCCGTCGGGCCGGTCGACCACGGCGTCCAGACCGTTCTGCACCAGGTTGTGGATGACCTGGCGCAGCTGCGTCGTGTCGCCCTGGATGTCGGGCAGGCCCCCGGCCAGGTCCACCGTCAGGCGGCCGTGTTCGCTGGCGTCGCCGTACAGGGCCAGCACCTCGGTGACCAGGGCATTGAGCGACAGTGGCTGCGGGCGGGCCGCCGGTAGGCGGGCGTAGTCGCGGAACTCGTTGACCAGCTGCTGCATGGCCTGCACCTGGCTGACGATGGTGGCCACCGAGCGCGTCAGCAGGGCCTCGTCGGCGCCTTGCAGCTTGGCCGCGAGCTTGTGCTGCAGGCGCTCGGCCGACAGCTGGATCGGCGTCAGCGGGTTCTTGATCTCGTGGGCCAGGCGCCGGGCGACCTCGGCCCAGGCCTGGGCGCGCTGCGCGGAGACGACCTCGGTGATGTCGTCGAAAACCAGCAGCCGGGCATCGCCGGGCAGCGTGGCGCCGCGCAGCACCAGGGTCTGCAGCGCGGCCTGCGCATCCGGGCCGCCGCGGCGTTCCAGGGCGTCCTGCCAGTGCTCGCGCTCGCCGGCCTCGGGGCTGGTGACCAGCAGCTCGAAGCGCTGCTCCACCAGCTTGGCGAAGTCCTGCAGCTCCGGCCGCTCGGCCAGCTTCTGGCCGCGCCAGGCCGACAGCGGCAGGCGCAGGATGCGCGTGGCGCCGGGGTTGACGGCGTCGATGCGGCCTTCGCGGTCGAAGAGGATGACGCCGGCGGTCAGGTTGTCCAGGATGGTCTGCAGCCGGGTGCGCGCGCGCTCCAGCTGACCCACGCCGCGCTGCACCTGGGCGCGCGCGTCGGCCAGCTGCTGTGTCATGTCGGCGAAGCTGCGCGTGAGGCCGCCGAGCTCGTCGTTGCTGGCGAACACGGGCTTGGCCGTCAGGTCGCCGGCGGCCACCTGACGCACGCCATCGGCCAGCAGTAGCAGCGGCTTGACGAGCTGGATGCCCAGCAGCAGCGCCAGCAGCACGGCACCGAAGACGGCCAGCACCAGGGCCAGCGTGAGCGTGCCGATGTACATGCGCCGCAGGCCATCGCGGGCCAGCGCGCGCTGCTGGTACTCGCTGTAGGCCGCCTGCACGGCCAGCGCATTGGTGGCCAGCGCACGCGGCAGCGGCACGGTCACCAGCAGGTACTGCTGCTCGCCGCCACGCAGGCTGATCTCGCTGCTGGGCAACGGCACCAGGGCGCGCACGCGCGGCCCGGCGAGGGCGGAGGGCGCGAGCGATTCCTCGTCCAGGCCGTCGATCTGCGCACCGACACCGGCGCTGCGCACCTGCCGCAGCAGCGTGGCGCTCGGACGTTCCGGGGCGATGGCGTCAGGGCTGCCACCGGCGGTGGCCACCACCTGCCCGCCGGCGTTGACCACCGACACCTCGCGTGCGGCCAACTGCTCGCGCAGCCGCTCCAGCGCCAGCGGCAGGGTGCTGCCGCGGGCATCGGCCAGGCGCTCGGCGGCCAGCTGGGTCTTGTTGGCCACGTCGGCGCTCAACGCTTCCAGCGTGCTGCGCCCCAGGCCCAGGCCGGCGTCCAGCGCACCGGCCACGCGCACGTCGAACCAGGCCTCGATGCTGCGCGAGACGAACTGGTAGGACACGGTGTAGATCAGCACGCCGGGCAGCAGCCCGACGAGCGCGAAGATGCCCGCCAGCTTGATCAGCAGCCGGGTGCCGAACTTGCCGCGCTGCAGCCGCACTGCCAGTCGCAGCGCGGCGGAGACGAGCACCAGCAGCAGCAGCGCGGCCACCGCGGCATTCACCCAGAAGAGCCAGACGAAGTGCTTCTCGTAGAAGGTGCCGCCGCGCGTGGCCAGCGACAGCACGAAGGCCAGCACCAGCGCCACGCCGGTGACGGCCACCAGCGACACGAACCAGGTCCAGCGCAGCGACTTGCTGGTCACGACGCCGGCACCTTCAGCTCACGCTCGACGCGCAGCACCCAGTCCGACGCGCCGGGCAGGCCGATCTGCATCGGCCGCGGCAGGCGCTCGGTGTCCAGCGCGTAGGCGAACTCGACGTAATCACCGTCGGGCGCCAACTGCGACAGCTCGCACACCGGCCAGCCGGCGCTGGCCGACAGCGAGGCCAGCGCCTCGGGCAGGGTGTCATGGTTCTGCGACAAGGCACCCAGGCTGACGCGCCAGGTGGCCGTCAGCGGCTGGAAGGCCAGGCGCCAGGTCCGGCGAACGCGGGCGATGCGGGCGTCGCGCCAGTACCAACGGCTGCGGCGCACGGTGGCCGAGGCCACGAAGTACATCGGCACGCCGCGCTGCAGCGCGTCTTCCACCGCCCGCGGCAGCTGCAGGCGCACGGCGAAGTCCAGCAGCAGGGCGCCGTCGCCACGGCTGAGCTGCAGATTCGACAGTGACGCCGCCTGCGCCCAGGCCGTGCGCGGCACCACCCCACCGAGCCACCAGGGCCCGAGCAGCAGGCCGTGCAGCATGTGGCGGCGGCGCATGGCGGGGTCAGGTCTTGTGCAACAGGGCGTAGAAGAAGCCGTCTTCCGGCGCTGCACCATTGTCGGCCAGGGACAGGAGGTGTCCCGGCGCCGTGGGGTCTCGTGTCACTTCCTCCGCGCCGTGGCGTTGCAAAAACGCGTCGATCTGCTGGCTGCCCTCGGCCTTGAACACCGAGCAGGTGGCGTAGAGCAGCCGCCCGCCGGGGGCCAGCAGCGGCCACAGCGCGTCCAGCAGCCGGGCCTGGATGCGCACGAGGTTGTGCACGTCGTCGGGCCGGCGCAGCCAGCGCACGTCGGGGTGCCGGCGCACGATGCCCGAGGCGGTGCACGGGGCGTCGAGCAGGATGGCGTCGAACGGCCGGCCGTCCCACCAGCGCGCGGTCTCGGCCGCATCGTCGGCCACCAGGCGCACGTTCGGGCCGGCCAAGTGCAGACGCGCCAGGGTGTCCTGCACACGCGTCAGGCGGTGCGGGTCGCTGTCCAGCGCCTGCAGCTCGAGGTCGGGGCGCATCTCCAGCAGGTGCGCCGTCTTGCCGCCCGGGGCGGCACACGCGTCGAGCACGCGGGCACCCTGGGGCAGCGCCGTGCCGCTCAGCAGCAGTGGCGCTGCGCGCTGCGCGGCCGCATCCTGCACCGAGACGTCGCCGGCGGCGAACCCGGGCAGGGCCTGCACGGGGCTGGGCCGCGCCAGCATCACGGTGTGGCCGCCATAGCCGGGCTCGCCCGGGTCGGCCAGCGAACGGGCGGCAATGCCGGCGGCGGCCAGGCGGTCGAGGTAGGTCGCCGCGTCGAGCCGCCGGGCATTGACGCGCAGCGTCATCGGCGGGTGCCGGTTGGCCTGCTGCAGCAGCGGCTGCCACTGGGCCGGCCAGTCCTGGCGGATGCGCTCGATCCACCACGCCGGGTGCCCGTAGGCGGCCTCGGGCTGGTGCATGGCCTGGGCGACGAGGGCAGCACGCTCGCGCACGAAACGGCGCAGCACGGCGTTGATGAAGCCGGCGGCCGCCGGGGTGCGGTGGCGCGCGCTGGCCACGGCCTGGTCGACCAGCGTGTGGTCGGGGTAGGGCGGCTCGTCGCCGGTGGGCCACAGCAGGGCCAGGGCGCTGACCAGCAGCGCATCGACGTTCGGTGGCGGCGTCTTGGGCACGCAGATGGCGCGCACCGCCTGCGCCCCGCCCAGCCAGCGCAGCACGTGGAAGCTCAGCGCCTGCACGCCGGGGCGCGCGTCGGCCGGCACGCGGGCCAGCTGGTCGTTGAGCGACCGGCCGGCCTGCACCGCCTGCACGGCGTCGGCGGTCAGGTCCAGCAGGCGCTGCAGCGGGGGCGAAGTGGCATGCACGCAGGCAGTCTAGCCCCTGCGCGCCCGCGGTCCGGCGTCTGCCGGCAGAATGGAGCAAAGCCTGATGGAGCCGGACATGAGCAGCAAGCCCAACCTGAAGAAGGTGCCCGAGCCGCCGCCGCGGATCTTCCGCAGCGAGGAGGAACTGGCCGCGCTGCCGGTGTCCGAGCGTGTGCGCTACCGGCTGGTGTCCGCCGGCCGGCGCTTCCACGCCAACGACAACATCGCCGATTTCGTGCACGACGGCGAGCTCGACGAGCTCAAGGCCGAGGTGCAGCAGAAGATGCAGGCGTTGCTGGAATCGCTGGTCATCGACACCGAGAGCGACCACAACACGAACGAGACCGCCAAGCGGGTGGCCAAGATGTACGTCGAAGAGGTCTTCCGCGGCCGCTTCCACCCGGTGCCGTCGGTCACCGAGTTCCCGAACGCCGAGCGCCTGAACGAACTGATGATCGTCGGCCCGATCACCGTGCGCAGCGCCTGCAGCCACCATTTGTGTCCGATCTTCGGCAAGGTCTGGATCGGGCTGCTGCCTAACGAGCACAGCAACCTGATCGGCCTGAGCAAGTACGCCCGCATCTGCGACTGGATCATGAGCCGGCCGCAGATCCAGGAGGAGGCGGTGACGATGCTGGCCAACGAACTGCAGGAGCGCGTGCAGCCCGACGGCCTGGCCATCGTGATGGAGGCCGACCACTTCTGCATGCACTGGCGCGGCGTGAAGGACACCGACAGCGCCATGGTCAACAGCGTGATGCGTGGCGCCTTCCTGAAGGATGCCAACCTGAGGCGCGAGTTCCTTGCGCTGCTGCCCCGCAAGACCGCGGGCTGAACGGAGGTTCGAACATGCTCGTGCGCCTGATGTACGCCAGCCGGGCCGTCGACGGCACCGGCACCGACGAATTGCTGGCCATCCTGCGCCAGTCCAAGACCCGCAACCCGGAGATCGGCATCACCGGCGTGCTGTGCTTCTCCGAGGGCATCTTCCTGCAGGTGCTCGAAGGCGGGCGCAGCGCGGTCAACCGCCTGTACAACCGCATCGCGGCCGACCCGCGGCACACGCAGGTGGAACTGCTGAGCTACCAGGAGATCGGGGAACGCCGCTTCGCCGGCTGGTCGATGGGCCAGGTCAACATGGCGCGGCTGAACCGGGCGCTGCTGCTGAAGTACTCCGAGACGGCCACGCTGGACCCCTACGCCGTCTCCGGCGCGGTGTCGATGGCGCTGTTCGAGGAACTGGTGGCCACGGCCTCCATCGTCGGCCAGCCCTGAGCAGGGGCTTCGGCGTCTGGCGCTGCGGCCTGACCGGCCGCTGACGTCCGACGGCCCGTTGGGGTTCGTGTAAACCCCAGTACCTGCCGGTTGATCTGCAGTTATATTAGTACCTGCTTATATCCGCATAGACAAACGCTTCGCTGAGGGGGCACCTTGTCCGATCCGATTATCCCTTCCGGCCGCCTGCGCAAGGCGCCCGAGAACTTCCTGGACCGTGACGGCGTCGGTGCCGTCTGGCGCGAGGCCAAGGCCGGCCGCCGCGATTTCATCCGCAAGGCCTTTGCGACGGCGGCGGCCGGCGCGGCCGGCGGCGCGGCCCTGGCGCAGTCCAACCCGGTGCCCACCGAGGGCGGCGACCCCAACATCCTGAACCTGCCGGCGCACACCACCGGGCTGGGGCAGCCGGTGGTCACGGATGGCTACGGGAAGCCGTCGCAGTACGAGGCGAACGTGCAGCGCCGACAGAGCCCGGGCCTGACGCAGACGGCGCAGGCCAGCGTGAGCTTCGCGCCGCTGCAGAGCCTGTTCGGCATCGTCACGCCCAGCGGCCTGCATTTCGAGCGCCACCACCAGGGCTGGTGGGACGTGGACCCCAGCAAGCACCGGCTGATGGTCAACGGCTCGGACGAGAAGATGGTGAAGTCGCCCAAGGTCTTCACGATGGACGAGATCATGCGGCTGCCCAGCGTCAGCCGCTTCCACTTCATCGAGTGCGGCGCCAACAGCGGCATGGAGTGGGGCAACGTAGCCGTGCCCACCGTGCAGTACACGCACGGCATGATCAGCTGCAGCGAGTTCACCGGCGTGCCGCTGAAGATCATCCTCGACCTCTGCGGCGTCGACACCAAGCGCGGCCGCTACATCCTGGCCGAGGGCGCCGACGGCTCCAGCATGACGCGCACCATCCCGATGGAGATGGTGGAGGACGGCTCGGTGCTCGTGGCCTACGGCCAGAACGGCGAGATGCTGCGCCCGGAGAACGGCTACCCGCTGCGCCTGGTGGTGCCGGGCGTGCAGGGCGTGAGCTGGGTCAAGTACCTGCGGCGCATCGAGGTGGGCGACAAGCCCTACGCCGCCAAGGACGAGGCGGTGCACTACATCGACCTGATGCCCGGCGGCCTGCACCGCCAGTACACAAGCATCCAGGAGTGCAAGAGCGTGGTCACCACGCCGTCGGGCGGCCAGGTGCTGCTGGACAAGGGCTTCTTCAACATCAGCGGCCTGGCGTGGAGCGGTCGCGGCAAGATCAAGCGGGTGGACGTCTCGGTCGACGGCGGGCGCAACTGGCGCACCGCGCGCCTGGAGACGCCGGTGCTCGACCGCAGCCTCACGCGCTTCAACATCGACTGGGTCTGGGACGGCAAACCGGCGCTGATCCAGAGCCGCGCGACGGATGAGAGCGGCTACGTGCAGCCCACCTACGGCGAGCTGCGCAAGGTGCGCGGCACGCGCTCGATCTATCACAACCATTCGATCCAGACCTGGCTGGTGCAGGAGAGCGGGGAGGTCAAGAATGTCCAGCTCAGTTAAGACGCTGTTCACCGTCGTGGCGCTGGTGGCGGCCGGCGCGGCCGCCGCGCAGACCTACCCCGGCATCGGCCGCCCGGCCACGGCCAAGGAGATCGCGGCCTGGGACATCGATGTCCGCCCTGATTTCAAGGGCCTGCCCAAGGGCTCCGGCTCCGCCGAGAAGGGCATGGAGATCTGGGAGGGCAAGTGCGCGTCCTGCCACGGCATCTTCGGCGAGAGCAACGAGGTCTTCTCGCCGCTGGTCGGCGGCACCACGGCGGAGGACGTCAAGACCGGCCGGGTGGCGCGCCTGAACGACGTCACCTTCCCCGGCCGCACCACGCTGATGAAGGTGCCCACCGTCTCGACGCTGTGGGACTACATCAACCGCGCCATGCCGTGGAACGCGCCGAAGTCGTTGACCACGGAAGAGGTCTACGCCGTCACGGCCTACCTGCTCAGCATGGCCGGCGTGGTGCCCGACAACTTCGTGATGTCCGACGCCAACATCGCGGAGGTGCAGGCGCGCATGCCCAACCGCAACGGCATGACCACCGACCACCACCTGTGGCCGGGCAAGAGCATGGGCGGCAAGCCCAACGACGTCAAGAGCGTGGCCTGCATGAAGAACTGCGCCGGCGAGCCCAACGTGGCCTCGTTCCTGCCGGACTTCGCGCGCAATGCCCACGGCAACCTGGCCGAGCAGAATCGCATGGTGGGTGCGCAGCTCGGCGCCGACACCACGCGCCCGCCGGGAGCGGCGCCGGTGGCCCCGGCCGCGCCGGTGCCCGCCGCGCCCAAGGCCGGCGGCGCGCCGACGGCGCTGCTGGCGCAGCGCACCTGCACCGCCTGCCACGGCATGGACACCAAGCTGGTGGGCCCGGGCTTCGCCGAGATCGCGCGCAAGTACGCCGACCGTGCGGACCGCGAGGCCTACCTGGCCGGCAAGATCGTCGCCGGTGGCTCGGGTGTGTGGGGCGCGATCCCGATGCCCCCACAAACCCTGCCGCCCGAAGAGGTCAAGACCATCGCCGCGTGGTTGGCCGCCGGCGCCCCGAAGTAAGCTGCGACCCCCGTCGCGAATCCCCGCCGGCGTACCCTGTGAGGGTATGTCCGGTTTCCGCCACCGTCAGGATGGCGGATCATTGAGTCAGGCATTGCTTATATAAGGAGCAAACGATGCAAACACGTCGAGAGGTGCTGGGTCACAGCGCCAAGGTTGCCGGCCTGATGGCCGCCGCCGGCCTGTTGCCGGCCGCTGCCCAGGCGGCGTGGAACGAGGCCGCGTTCAAGGGCAAGACCATGGCCGAGGTTGTGGCCGCCATGGGCGGCTCTGCGCCGGCCGAGAGCAAGGACGTCACCATCACCGGCCCGGACATCGCCGAGAACGGCGCCGTGGTGCCGGTGGGCGCGTCGAGCACGTTGCCGGGCGTCAAGCGCCTGATGCTGCTGGTGGAGAAGAACCCCAGCGCGCTGGCAGCCAGCTTCGACATCACCGACAAGGTTGACGCCAGCGTGTCCACCCGCGTCAAGATGGGTCAGTCGTCCAACGTGTACGCGGTGGCGATGCTGGCCGACGGCAAGGTGGCCTACGCGGTCAAGGAAATCAAGGTCACGCTGGGGGGCTGTGGCGGTTGATGTCCTCGGGCTCCGCGAGCCCAAGTCACGACATCCCGTACATCCCGTTCCGCACTGAATTCAGGAGATTGACATGGCAGACCCGATGCGCATCCGCGCCAAGGCCGAAGGCAACGTGGCCACCGTCCGTGTGCTGATGAGCCACGAGATGGAAACCGGCCAGCGCAAGGACTCGAGCGGCAAGGTGATCCCGGCCTGGTTCATCCAGGAAGTCACCGTCGCCCACAACGGCGCCACCGTGATGCGCGCCGAGTGGGGTCCCTCGGTGTCCAAGAACCCGTTCATGCAGATGGCCGTCAAGGGCGCCAAGGCCGGCGACAAGATCACCATCAGCTGGGTGGACAACAAGGGCGAAAAGCGTACCGACGAAGCCACCGTGTCCTGAGCACGGGGGTTCGCCGGCAGGTTGGAAAGACCAAGGAGACAAGCAACGATGAGACACGGACTCGCCTGGGGTGCGGTGGCGGTGCTGGCGCTGGCCGGCAACGCATTCGCGCAGGGGAAATCGGCCGCTGACGGCATCGCGGAGTACCGCAAGATGCTGGAGGACGGCAATCCGGCCGAGCTGTACGAGGCCAAGGGCGAGGACCTGTGGAAGAAGGCGCGCGGCCCAAAGAACGCGTCGCTCGAGAAGTGCGACCTGGGCCTCGGCCCTGGCATGGTCAAGGGTGTCTTCGTGAAGCTGCCGCGCTACTTTGCCGACACCGGCCGCGTGCAGGACCTCGAGGACCGGCTGGTCACCTGCATGGAGACGCTGCAGGGCCTCAACGGCGCCGAGATCCGAAAGACGGCTTTCGGCAAGGGCGAGATGGCCAACGTCACGGCGCTGGCCACCTGGGTGGCGTCGCTGTCGCGCGGCATGCGTTTCGACCTGCCGCAGGGGCACCCCGAAGAGCGCCGCATGTACGCCATGGGTGAGCGCGCGTTCTTCTACCAGGGTGGCCCGTACGACTTCTCGTGCGCCACCTGCCACGGCCAGGACGGTACCCGGATCCGCCTGCAGGACCTGCCCAACCTGACCAAGAACCCGGGTGACGGCATCGGCTTCGCGGCCTGGCCGGCCTACCGCGTCAGCAACGGCCAGATGTGGAGCATGCAGCTGCGCCTGAACGACTGCTATCGCCAGCAGCGCTTCCCGTACCCCGGCTTCGCGTCGGAGGTGACGTTTGCGCTGGCCACCTACATGGGGGTCAACGCCAAGGGGGCCGAGTCCATCGCGCCCGCGATCAAGCGCTGAGCGGGGGAAGCATCACATGAGCAAGAAGACGTGGAAGATCGCCGGTGGCACGGTCGCCGCGGTGCTGCTGCTGGCCGGCTGTGCCAGCGGCGGCGGCACCGGCGGCAGCCTGGACGCGCAGGTTCAGGCGATGATGAAGTCGTCGTTCCGTGACCAGGGCATCGCCAAGATGGACCGCTTAGACCAGGACCTGGGCCAGAAGGCCTGCTCGGTGCCCGGCGGCGCGCCGGCCGACGTGGCCAAGATGATCGAGGCGCAGAACCTGGCCACCGTGAAATGGCCCGCCGGCGGGCAGTATTTCGGCGACTTCAAGGCCGGCGAGAAGCTGGCGCAGAACGGCCGTGGCCTGGCGTGGAACAACAAGTCCACCGATCCCAAGGACAACGGCGGCAACTGCTACAACTGCCACCAGATCGACAACAAGGAGATCTCGTACGGCACCATCGGCCCGAGCCTGTGGAACTACGGGAAGATCCGCGGCGTCAAGGACGTGACCGACCCCCAGGTGGCGGCCATCGTCCAGTACACCTGGGGCAAGCTCTACAACAGCAAGGCCTACACGGCATGTTCCAACATGCCGCGGTTCGGCCACAAGGGCATCCTCAACGAAGGCCAGATCCGCGACCTGATGTCGCTGCTGCTGGACCCGCGCTCACCGGTCAACCAGTGACCCTGCAAGGGCCCGCCTCGGCGGGCTTTTTCAGCTTCCAAACATAAGCCGCTACTTATCATGAGTCTGAGCAAGCGAGAGTTCCTGCAAGTCTTGGCCGCCGGCAGCGTGGCCGGCATGGGCCTGGGGCGCTGGGCCGACGCCGATGCCGCCACCGCCGGCGAGGCGATGTACGACGTCAAGCCGCTGGGCAAAGGCCCCGGGCACGTCTCGCTGCTGCACATGACCGACTGCCACGCGCAGCTGCTGCCCATCCGCTTCCGCGAACCGAGCGTGAACCTGGGCATCGGCGACATGAAGGGCCAGATCCCGCACCTGGTGGGCGAGCACCTGCTGAAACTGGCCAAGGTGCCGGCCGGCACGCCGATGGCGCATGCCTACACCTACCTGGACTTCGAGGCTGCCTCGCGCCGCTACGGAAAGGTGGGCGGCTTCGCGCACCTGGCCACGCTGGTCAAGCGCATGAAGGCCAGCCGCCCCGGCGCGCTGCTGCTGGACGGCGGCGACACCTGGCAGGGCAGCGCCACCGCGCTGTGGACCAACGGCCAGGACATGGTCGACGCCTGCAAGGCGCTGACGGTGGATGTGATGACCGGCCACTGGGAATTCACGCTGGGCATGGACCGCGTGAAGGAGATCGTCGAGAAGGACTTCGCCGGCAAGGTCGATTTCGTCGCCCAGAACGTCAAGACCGCCGACTTTGGCGACCCGGTGTTCAAGCCCTACGTGATCCGCGAGATCGGCGGCGTGCCGGTGGCCATCGTCGGCCAGGCCTTCCCCTACACCCCCATCGCCAACCCGCGCTACATGGTGGCGGACTGGACCTTCGGCATCCAGGACGAGAACATGCAGAAGGTGGTGGACGAAGCGCGCAGCAAGGGCGCGCAGCTGGTCGTCGTGGTCAGCCACAACGGCATGGACGTGGACCTGAAGATGGCCAGCCGCGTGCGCGGCATCGACGCCATCTTCGGCGGCCACACGCACGACGGCGTGCCGGTGGCCGTGCCGGTGAAGAACGCCGGCGGCACCACGCTGGTGACCAACGCCGGCAGCAACGGCAAGTTCCTGGGCGTGATGGACTTCGAGGTCAAGGGCGGCAAGATCGCCCGCTGGCAGTACAAGCTGCTGCCGGTGTTCAGCGACATGCTGCCGGCCGATGCGGCGATGCAGGGCCTGATCACGAAGATCCGCGCGCCCTACGAGGCCAAGCTGGGCGAAAAGCTCGCCGTCACCGACGGCCTGCTCTACCGCCGCGGCAACTTCAACGGCAGCTGGGACCAGCTCATCTGCGACGCGCTGATGGAGGCGCAGGACGCGCAGATCGCCTTCTCGCCGGGATTCCGCTGGGGCACCAGCCTGCTGCCGGGCGACGTGATCACGCGCGAGCTGCTGATGGACCAGGTGGCCACCACCTACAGCTACGCCACCGTGACCGACATGCCCGGCTCGATGATCAAGACAGTGCTCGAGGACGTCTGCGACAACCTGTTCAACGCCGACCCCTACTACCAGCAGGGCGGCGACATGGTGCGCATCGGCGGCCTGACGTACGCGTGCGAGCCCGGCGCCGAGATGGGCAAGCGCATCCAGGACATGCGCCTGGGCGGCAAGCCCATCGAGGCCGACAAGACCTACAAGGTCGCCGGCTGGGCGCCGGTGTCGGAAGAAGCTGCCAAGGCCGGCAACAAGCAGGTCTGGGAGGTGATCGAACCCTGGCTCAAGGCCAAGGGCACGGTCAGCACACGCAAGCCCAACTTGCCGCGCCTGATTGGCGTGGATGGCAACCCCGGGCTGGCATAGTCGCGTTCATCCAAACCATCAGGAGACAGGACATGGTCAAGAAGCTCATCGCCGCCGCGCTGCTGGCCGGTGCCACCCTGGCCGCCCAGGGCCAGGACCTGGTCGTCTACCACATCGACAACGCGCAGGCGCAGGCCGTCAAGGGCCTGCGCAACATCCGCAACCACATGGACGTGGACCCCACGGCCAAGGTCACCGTGGTCACGCATGCCAACGGCGTGGACTTCCTGATGGAAGGCGCCAAGGACGAGAAGGCGGGCGAGTTCGCGCCGCTGGTGTCGGCCCTGGTGGCGCGCGGCGTGAAGTTCGAGATCTGCGAGATCACGCTCAAGAACCGCAACCTCAAGAAGGAGCAGTTCGTGCAGGACGCCGGCTTCACGCCGTCGGGCGTGGTGCGTCTGGCCAAGCTCCAGAAGGAAGGCGCGGCCTACATCAAGCCCTGACCACGGCCTGGTGCCGGTGCGCATCTGACGCGCATCAAGGTGCGACGACGCCGCGCGGGCTACGCTGTACCCTCTTAGGTATGGCAACATGAATCTCGTCCCGCTCATGGAATGGTTGGGTGAGCCCTGGACGCTGGGGCTCGGCGGCCTGCTGATCGGTGTGGCCTTCGGCTTCTTCGCCCAGCGCTCGCGCTTCTGCCTGCGCTCGGCGGTGATCGAGTTCGCACGTGGCCACCACGGCGGCAAGCTCACGGTGTGGCTGTTCGCCTTTGCCACCGCGGTCACGGCCACGCAGTTGCTGTCTCTGCTGGGTTGGTTCGACGCGGCCGATGCACGTCAGATCGCGGCGCGCGGCAGCCTGTCGGGCGCGGCCATCGGCGGCGCGCTGTTCGGCATGGGCATGATCCTGGCTCGCGGTTGCTCCAGCCGGTTGCTGGTGCTGGCGGCGCAGGGCAACCTGCGCTCGGTGATGTCGGGGCTGATCTTCGCCGTGGCGGCTCAGTCGGCGTGGACCGGCATGCTGTCCCCGTTGCGCGAGACCATCTCCGGCTGGTGGACGGTGGACGGCGGCCCGGCGCGCGACCTCATCGAGCGCACCGGCATCGGCCACGGCGGGGCCTTCGTCTTCGGCCTGGTCTGGCTGGGTGCGGCCATCGTCTGGGCGCGGCGGCAGAAGGTGCCGGCCTGGGGCTTTGGTGGCGCCATCGGCGTGGGCCTGGCCATTGCCGCGGCCTGGTGGTTCACCTACAGCGTGGCCAGCCAGGGCTTCGACCCGCACCCGATCCAGGCGCTGAGCTTCACCGGCCCGTCGGCCGAGGTGCTCACGCGCGTGCTCTTCGTCAGCGACAAGCCGGCCAACTTCGACATGGGCCTGATGCCCGGCGTGGTGCTGGGTTCGTTCCTGGCCGCGGCGCTGTTCGGCGAGCTCAAGCTCGAGGGCTTCGAGGGCGGGCCGAGCATGCGCCGCTACATCGTCGGCGCCATCGCGATGGGCTTCGGCGGCATGACGGCCGGGGGCTGCGCTGTCGGCGCCGGACTCAGCGGCGCGGCGGTGTTCACGATGACCTCCTGGGTCACGCTGTGCGCGATGTGGGCCGCTGCGGCCATCACCGACCGCCTGGTCGACCAGCGGCCGGCAGGGTTGCTGGACCAGCCGATCGCCGGGCAGACCGCCGCCACGCCGCACCGCCCCGCGGCGGCCTGACGCGACCGCCGGGCCGAGTCGCCGGGCGGGCATACTGGCCCGCCAGAAGAACCCTCCAGGAGACCCGTGCGATGAGCGTGCAGCCCGGCCAGCTGATGTGGACCCCCACGCCGGCACAGCAGCAGGCCAGCCTGCTGCACCACTTCCAGCACTGGCTGCAGCAGCGGCACGGCGATCGATTCGACGACTACGAGGCGCTGTGGCGCTGGTCGGTGGCCGACCTGGACCGCTTCTGGCGCGACGTCTGGGATTACTTCGACATCCAGGCCGACGGCGACCCGTCGGTGGTGCTGGCGCGCCGCGAGATGCCCGGCGCGCAATGGTTCCCGAACGTGCGCCTGTCCTACGCGGAGCACGTCTTCCGCCGCGCCAGCGATGCTCGGCCGGCGCTGATCGTGCGGCGCGAGGACGCGCCGCCGCGCGAGGTCTCCTGGGCCGAGCTGCGGGAACAGGTCGGCGCCCTGGCGGCCTGGATGCGCGCGCAGGGGATCGAGGCGGGTGACCGCGTCGTCTCCTACCAGCCCAGCCGTGCCGAGACCGTGGTGGCGCTGCTGGCCTGCGCCAGCATCGGGACCATCTGGTCCAGCTGCGCGCCCGACATGGGCGCCACCGTGGTGCTCGACCGCTTCCGACAGATCGAGCCCAAGCTGCTGTTCGCTGGCGGCAGCACCACCTACGCCGGCAAGCGCCACGACCGTCGCGAGATCGTCGCCGAGCTGATCCGCGAGCTGCCCAGCCTGCAGGCCGTGGTGCACGTGCCGGCGCCGGACGAGGAGGCCGCACCGCCCTGGCCCGGCGCCGTGCGCTGGGCGGACGCCATCGGCACGCCGGCGCCGCTGCAGTTCACGCGCCTGCCCTTCGACCATCCGCTGTGGATCGTCTATTCCTCCGGCACCACCGGCCTGCCCAAGGCAATGGTGCATGGCCAGGGCGCCATCGTGCTCACGCACCTGAAGGCACTGGCCTTCCAGCACGACCTGCGCGAAGGCGACGTGATGCTCTACCTGGGCAGCCCGGGCTGGATCGTCTGGAACCTGCTGGTCGGCGGCCTGCTGATGGGCGCCACCGTGGTGCTGTTCGACGGGCACCCCGGCTACCCGACGCCGGACGCGGCCTGGCGCTTTGCTGCAGAACACAAGGTCACGCTGTTCGGCTGCGGTGCGGCCTTCCTGCTGCAGGCGATGAAGGATGGGCTGGAGCCTGGCCGCGACCTGGATCTGTCGGCCATGCGCGCGCTGGTGTCCACCGGTTCGCCGCTACCCGAGGACGCCTACGGCTGGGCCTACCGGCATGTGAAGCCCGACCTGTGGCTGGCGTCGATCAGCGGCGGCACCGACATCGCCGCCGGATTCGTCTCCAGCGCCGCGACGCTGCCGGTGCACGCGGGCGAGATCCAGTGCCGTGAGCTGGGCGTGGACGCCCACGCCTTCGACGAACAGGGCCGCGACGTGGTCGGCGAGGTGGGCGAACTCGTGATCACGCAGCCCATGCCGTCGATGCCGCTGTACTTCTGGAACGATCCGGACGGGAAACGCTATCGGGAGAGCTACTTCGAGATGTACCCGGGCCTCTGGCGCCACGGCGACTGGATCCGTTTCACCGAGCGCGGCAGTTCGGTGATCTACGGGCGCAGCGACACCACCATCAACCGCCACGGCATCCGCATGGGCACGGCCGAGATCTACCGCGTGGTGGAGGACCTGCCGGAGATTCGCGACAGCCTGGTCGTGGACCTGGAGTACCTGGGCAAGCCGTCGTTCATGCCGCTATTCGTGGTGCTGCAGCCCGGCGCCGAACTCGACGATGCACTGAAAGCGCGCATCCGCGATCGCATCCGAAAGGACGCCTCGCCACGCCACGTGCCCGACGACATCGTGCAGGTCCCGGAGATCCCGCGCACGCTCACCGGCAAGAAGATGGAACTGCCGGTGCGCAAGCTGCTGCTGGGGGCGGCGCCCGAGGCGGTGGCCAGCCCGGATGCGATGGCCAACCCGGGCAGCTTCGCCACCTACGTGGCCTACGCGCAGCGGCGGGCGACGGCGGCCTGAGCGCAGGCCGATCGGCTCACGGCCAGTCGGCGTAGCTGGTGGGCCCCGGCGGGCGCCCGGCCGCGGACAACGCCCGCGACTGCGCCCGCCACCGGCCCGGCGCACTGCCCGTCCAGCGGCGGAAGAAGTGGCTGAAGTGGCTGCCGCTGCCGAAGCCCAGGTCCTGTGCCACGTGCTCCACCGACAGGTCCGTGCCCGCCAGCAGGCTGCAGGCCTCGCGCACCACGCGCTGGTGCACCAGGGCCAGCGGCGGCCGGCCCAGGGTGCGCACGCACAGGTCGTGCAGGCGGTCGGGCGAGATGGTCAGCTCCTGCGCGTAGCGCGCCACCGGCCAGTGGTGGCGGAACTGCGCCTCCACCAGGTGGCGAAAGCGCAGCAGTCGGCCCTGCCCCGGTGCCAGCGCCGCCTCCACGCCGGTGTGGCTGGCCAGCCGCCACAGCGCCACCAGCACCAGCGTCAGGTGCGCCACCAGGTAGGGCCGCGACACGCTGGCGCCGCTGCGGGCCTCGGCCTCCATGGCCCGCAGCGAGCGCACCAGCTCGTCGCGCGCCGCCGGTTCCACGCCGCCCAGCACCACCAGTCGGGTGCTCACCGCGCGCAGCGGTGCGGCATCCGGGCGGTCTCCGGCGGCGGCGGCCAGCAGGGCGTCGGTCACGCCCACGGTCAGGCCGCTCGTGCCCGCATCCACGCGCAGCGCCCGCGCCTGTCCGGCCGGCAGCCAGACCACGTCGCCGCCCCGCAGCGGCAGTTCGCCGTCGGCGTGCCAGAGCTGCCCACGCCCGTTGGCCAGATGCACGCAGCGCGAGAGCGCCCCGCCGCCGGCCGGCGCGGGGCCCTCCAGCGACCAGCGCTGCGGGTGCAGCGTGGGCTCGATGTGCAGCGCCTGCACCTCGCGCGCGCCGGAGAACGCCGCCGATCCCCAGGGGCTCATCGCGCCGCTCCCCCGGGCCAACCCTGTTCAGGAAACTCCGGAGGCCGGATTCCAGAAACGGTCAATCTCATGCCATAAAGATACATGAACAGGGTTGGCCTCCTGGGCCACAGTCGCGGCTCACGCTGACGTCACCCATGTACACCGCCCACCTGCTCATCGGCGAACGCGACGCCCCCGCCACCGGCGGCGCCACGTTCGACCGCCGCGACCCGGTGCGCGGCGAGGTGGTCACCGTGGCCGCCGCGGCCAGCGCAGCCGATGCCCAGGCCGCCGCCAGCGCGGCCGCGGCGGCCTTTCCGGCCTGGTCGACCACGCCGCCGGGCGCGCGCCGCGCGGTGCTCAACCGCGCCGCCGACGAACTGCTGGCGCGCACGCCCGACTTCGTGCGCACCATGGCGCGCGAGACCGGCTCGTCGCGGCAGTGGGCCACCTTCAACGTGCGCCTGGGCGCCGAGATGCTGCGCGAGGCCGCGGCCATGACCACGCAGATCGGCGGCCAGGTGATCCCGTCGGAGCACCCGGACAAGCTGGCGATGGCCGTGCGCCAGCCCGCGGGGGTGTGCGTGGGCATCGCGCCGTGGAACGCGCCGGTGATCCTGGGCGTGCGTGCGGTGGCCATGCCGCTGGCCTGCGGCAACACCGTCGTGCTGAAGTCGGCCGAGATGTGCCCGATGACGCACCGGCTGATCGCCGAGGCGCTGCGCGCTGGCGGCCTGCCGCCGGGCGCCCTGAACGTGGTCAGCAACGCGCCGGCCGATGCGCGCGCCGTGGTGGATGCGCTGATCGCCCACCCGGCGGTGCGCCGTGTCAGCTTCACCGGCTCCACGCGCGTGGGCCGGCTGATCGCCGAAAGTTGTGCCCGCCACCTCAAGCGTGCGCTGCTGGAACTCGGCGGCAAGGCGCCGATGGTGGTGCTGGACGACGCCGACCTCGATGCCGCCGTGCAGGCCGCCGCCTTCGGCGCCTACGCCAACCAGGGCCAGATCTGCATGAGCACCGAGCGCCTGGTGGTGGACGCCAGCGTGGCCGACGCCTTTGTCGAGAAGCTGGCCGCCAAGGTGCGCACGCTGCGTGCCGGCGTGCCCGGCAGCGAAGGCTGCGTGCTCGGCGCGATGATCGACCGCGACGCCGTGGACCGCGTGCGCAGCATGATCGACGACGCCATGGCCAAGGGCGCGGTGCTGGTGGCCGGGGGCGAGGCCGAGGGCACGGTGATGCAGCCGGCGCTGCTGGACCACGTGACGCCGGCCATGCGCCTCTACCGCGACGAGAGCTTCGGCCCGGTGGTCGGCGTGGTGCGCGTGCATTCGGTGGAAGAAGCCGTCACCGTGGCCAACGACAACGACTACGGCCTGGCCGCCGCCGTCTTCGGCCGCGACGTGGTGCGTGCGCTGGCCGTGGCGCGCCAGATCGACTCCGGCATCTGCCACGTCAACGCGTCCACCGTGCACGATGAGCCGCAGATGCCCTTCGGCGGCGTCAAGGCCAGCGGCTACGGCCGCTTCGGCGGCACCGCCGCCATCGACGAATTCACCGAATTGCGCTGGATCACCGTGCAGGGCGAGCCGGCGCACTACCCCTTCTAGACCCTGCAACCCACCGACGGAGACAAGACGATGCAACGCAGAACCACCCTGGCCCTGGCCGCCGCCGCGGCACTTGCCGTGTCGCTGCCGGCAGCGGCCCAGCAGACGATCAAGATCGGCGCCGTGGCGCCCAAGACCGGCCCGCTGGCCGGTGGCGCCGCCGTCACCCAGTGGCCCAGCATCAAGATGTGGGTCACGCAAGTCAACGAGCGCGGCGGGCTGAAGATGAAGGACGGCTCGATGCGCAAGATCGAGCTCGTCGAGTACGACGACCGCACCAACCCCGGCGAGACCATCAAGGCCGTCGAGCGCC
Organism: Rubrivivax albus; assembly: GCF_004016515.1. Lineage (GTDB taxonomy): Bacteria > Pseudomonadota > Gammaproteobacteria > Burkholderiales > Burkholderiaceae_C > Rubrivivax > Rubrivivax albus. The sequence goes on along the minus strand of NZ_SACT01000002.1, from coordinate 369,250 downwards.
TGGCCACGCAGGACAAGGCCGACTTCATCATCGCCCCCTATGGCACCGGCCTGAACCTGGCGGCTGCGCCGGTGTTCGCCAAGTACGGCTACCCGCAGATCGCCGTCAGCGCCATCACCGACAAGGGGCCGGAGCTGACCAAGCGCTACCCCACGCTGTTCCTCACGCTGGGCAGCACCACGGCCTTCGCCAACTCGGTGGCCGACATCCTCAAGAAGCTGGTCGACGAGGGCAAGATCGGCAAGAAGGTGGCCATGGTCAACGTGGCCGACGCCTTCGGCATCGAGCTGGCCGAGGCCGCGCGCCCGATCTTCAAGCAGCACGGCCTGGAGCTGGTGTTCGACAAGAGCTACCCGCTGGGCACGCAGGACCTGGCCCCGGTGATGAAGGGCGCCAAGGCGGCCAACCCCGACGCCTTCGTCGCCTGGTCGTACCCGCCCGACACCTTCGCCCTGGCCGAGCTGGCCAAGATCGAGGGCCTGAACGTCAAGGCCTACTACTCGGCCGTGGCCACCTGCTTCCCCGCCTTCGGCGCCAAGTACGGCAAGTCGGCCGAGCACGTGCTGGGTGCCGGCGGCATCAACCCCGACGCGCCGGAGATGAAGGGCTACTTCGAGACGCACAAGAAGATCACCGGCGTCGATGCCGACTACTGGGCCGGCCCCGTCACCTACGCCAGCCTGCAGGTGCTGGAGCAGGCCATCGAGGGCACGGGCGGCGTCGACAAGGCGGCGGTGACCGACTACATCAAGAAGAACAGCTTCAAGACCGTGCTCGGCGACTGGACCTTCAAGAACCAGATCATCGAGAACTACTGGACCGTGGGCCAGTGGCAGGGCGGCAAGTTCGTCGGCGTGGCCTCCACCGGCAAGCCGGGCGAGCGCCCGGTGCAGCTGAAGACCGGCTGGTGACCTCCTGAAGCCCACGCGCGCCGGCCGGCCCGGCGCGCGATCTCCGACCCACCATGGACATCCTGATCACCGGCATCCTGCTGGGGGCCACCTATTCGCTGCTGGCGATGGGCCTGACCCTGCAGTACGGCGTGGCGCGCATCATGAACCTGGCCAACGGCGAGATGCTGGTGGCCGGGGCCTTCGGCGCCTTCTGGGTGTTCACGGCCCAGAGCGTCAATCCGATGCTGGCGCTGCTGTTCGTGGTGCCGGCGGCCTTCCTGCTCAACGCGGCCATCTACCGGTGGCTGCTGCTGCCGCTGGTGCGGCGCGCGAAGAACCGCGGCCAGCTGGAGGTGGACAGCATCCTGGCCACCTTCGGCATGAGCTTCGCGATGGTGGGCCTGATGCGCTGGGCCTTCGGCGGCGAGTTCTTCAACTACAGCTTCCTGGCCACGCCCTTCGAACTGTTCGGCAGCCCCTTCGGCCTGAACCGCATCGTCGCGGCACTGGCCGCAGCGGCCATCTGCGCGCTGGTGTGGTGGGGCCTGCACGCCACCCGCACCGGCATGGCGCTGCGCGCCGTGGCGGTGGACCCGCGCTCGGCCGGGTTGGTCGCCATAGACGTGAAAACCATGAACACGCTGGCCTTCGCGCTGGGCGGGGCCATCACCGCCGCGGGCGGCACCATCCTGTCGACCTTCCTGACGCTGGACGCGTCCATCGGTGTGCTGTTCACGATGAAGGCGCTGATCATCGTCATCATGGGCGGCGTGGGCGACGTGCGCGGCGCCGTCGTCGCCGCGGTCATCCTGGGCCTGGCGGAGACCTTCGTCGCCAGCGTGATCGACCCTGGGCTGACGCTGGCCGCGGCCTATCTGCTTTTCGTGCTGGTGCTGCTGTTCCGCCCGCAAGGCTTGTTCGGAAGGCGGGCGTCGTGACCCGGCGCGAGAAGATCCTGATGGCCGGGTTCGCGGCCGCCTTCGTGGTGCTGGCCTTCCTGCCGGCGCTGGGCAACGCCTACCTGCTGACGCTGGGCATCTCGATCGCGATGTACGGCGTGCTGGCCACGTCCTGGGCCATGTTCTCCGGGCCCACGCACTACATCTCGCTGGCCACCGCGGCCTTCTACGGCCTGGGCGCCTACACCGTGGGCTCGGGCATCGAGCACCTGCCGTATGCGGTGCTGGTGGGGATCTCGGCCGTCGGCGGTGGCGTGCTCGCGCTGCTGGTGGGCCTGGCCACGCTGCGGCTGTCGGGCGTGTACTTCGTGATCTTCACGCTCGGTCTGGCGGAGTTCATCCGCCAGGTCGTGACCTGGGTGCAGAACAACTTCACCGGCAGCCGTGGCATGTACGTGCTGACCGACCTGAAGGACCAGCACATCTACTGGCAGCTGCTGGCCCTGGGCGCCATCGTCGCGCTGCTGGGCTGGTGGATCAACCGCTCGCGCCTGGGCTTTGCGCTGCGCATCATCGGCAACGACGAACTGGTCGCCTCGCACGTGGGCATCCATTCGCCGCGGGCCAAGGTGCTGCTTTTCGTCATCAGCGGCGTGGTGGCCGCCATCGTCGGCGCCATCATGGCGCCGCGCTTCACCTACATCGAGCCGTCGATGGCCTTCGCGCCCGACCTGTCGTTCCAGGTCGTGATCATGGCGCTGCTGGGCGGCGTGCACCGGCTGTGGGGGCCCATCGTCGGCGTCGTGCCCTTCACGCTGCTGTGGGAGGCCATCAGCGCCAGCTTCCCCACCCAGACGGTGCTGCTGCTGGGCGTGGCCTTCCTGCTCATCGTCTACTTCATCCCGCAGGGCGTCGTCGGCCTGCTCGAGAAGCTGAAGAGGAAGGGGCACGACCATGCGTGAGCGCATCGTGCTCGAGGTGTCGAACGTCGCCAAGCACTTCGGCGGCCTGCGCGCCGTGGACGACGTGAGCTTTAACGTGCGCGAGCACGAGGTGATGGGCATCATCGGCCCCAACGGCTCGGGCAAGACGACGATGATGAACCTGATCAGCGGCGCCTTGGTGCCGACGGCGGGCGACATCACGTTGGACGACATGCTGATCTCCGGCCGCCCGGCACGCGAGATCTCGCGCGCTGGCGTCGGCCGCACCTTCCAGCTGGTGCGTGTGCTGCCGGGGCTGAGCGTGATCGAGAACGTGATGGCCGGTGCCGTGTTCGGCCACAAGCGGCTATGGGGCCGCGAGGCGCGCCGCCACGCCGAGCGCCAGCTGGAGCGCGTGGGCATCGGCCACGCCGCGAAGCTGCCCGTCTCGGCGCTGACCTACATCGACGAGAAGCGCGTGGAACTGGCGCGTGCGCTGGCCGGCGACCCGCGCGTGCTGCTGCTCGACGAGTGGCTGGCCGGCCTGAACCCCACCGAACTGCAGACCGGCATCGAGCTGATCAAGAGCCTGCGCGACGACGGCCGCACGGTGATCCTGGTGGAGCACGTGATGGACGCCATCCGCAGCCTGTGCGACCGCTGCGTGGTGATGAGCAGCGGTGTGAAGATCGCCGAGGGCACGCCGGCCGAGGTGCTGTCCGACAAGGAAGTGATCCGCGCTTACCTGGGAGACGGCGATGCTTGAGGTGAAGGACCTCGCCGTCACCTACGGCCAGCACCGCGCGCTCAAGGGCGTGAGCCTGACGGTGGCCCCGGGCGAGATCGTCGTCATCCTGGGCGCCAACGGCGCCGGCAAGACCTCGCTGCTGAAGGCCATCGCCGGCCTGGAGCGCGGGGCCGGCAGCGTGCGTCTGGACGGCACCTCGATCGCAGGCCTGCCGCCGCACCGCATCGTCGAGGCCGGCCTGGCCCTGGTGCCCGAAGGCCGTGGCATCTTCGGCGACCTGACGGTGCAGGAGAACCTGGCGCTCGGTGCCTTCGCCCACCGTGCGCGCGACGGCCAGCAGACCAATTTGGACCGCGTGCTGGGCCTGTTCACGCGACTGTCGGAACGCAGCGGCCAGGTGGCGCGCACGATGAGCGGCGGCGAGCAGCAGATGGTGGCCATCGGCCGCGCGCTGATGAGCGCGCCCACCATCCTGATGCTCGACGAGCCATCGCTGGGCCTCAGCCCACTGCTGTGCACCGAACTCTTCCGCAACCTGCGCACCATCCGCGACAGCGGCGTGGGTGTGCTGCTGGTGGAGCAGAACGCCCGCCAGAGCCTGGCCATCGCCGACCGCGCCTACCTGCTGGAGAACGGCGAGATCGTCGGCCAGGGGCCGGCGGCGCAGCTGGCGCGCGACCCGGCGGTGCAGGCCGCCTACCTGGGCGGCGCGGCAGGGCATGCGGCTGCGCCTGCACCTGCGGCCACGCCATCGGCGGTGCCGGCCGCGGCCATTGCCGCGCACGCGCTGGCTGCCGTCACGGCACCGTCCACCGGTGGCTACGGCAGCCCGGTGGTCAGCACCTCGGCCGACCAGCTGGTGCCCACGCGCATTGCCGACCTGGTGCGCATCGCGTCGCAGCGCCAGGCCGAGGACGTGACGACGCAGCGCCAGGCACCGCGCGACGACGCATTGGCGGCGCGCGCGCGGGCCGAGCTGAAGACCAGCGGCACGCTCGACGAGGCCGTGGCACGCATCACGCAGGCGGCACAGCGCAGCGCGCCCGCGCCTGTCCCCGCATCGGCATCAGCGCCGCGATCTGCGTCGACCCCGGCCATCGAGGTCTGGCACCGGCCCGGCATCGAGGTCTGGGAACGCCAGCCCGACGGCACCCTGAAGAGGAAGACCTGACATGGCACGCAACTTCGACGGCCTGTACATCGGCGGCCGCTGGGTCCACCCCGGCCGCAGCTTCGACGACCTGAACCCGGCCAACGGCAACGTCTGGGCCCGCGTGCCCGACGGCAGCCTGCAGGACACGCGCGCGGCCATCGACGCCGCGCAGGCTGCCTTCCCGGCCTGGTCGGCGCTGATGTTCCAGCAGCGCAGCCACTACATGATCAAGATCGCCGAGGTGGTGGAGCGGCGCAAGAAGGACCTGGTCGAGGCACTCAAGCACGAGGGCGGCGGCTGGATGGGCAAGGGCATGTTCGAGGCCGGCTACGTGCCCGAGGTGTTCTATGCCGCGGCGGCGAGCAACTACGCCGCCATCGGCGAGGTGCTGCCGTCGGAGAACGGCAAGCTGTCGATGGCCATGCGCCGGCCGATGGGCGTGATCACCTGCATCAGCCCCTGGAACTTCCCGTCGCTGCTGACGGCGCGCGGCATCGCCTTCGCCATCGCCGCGGGCAACACCTGCGTGCTCAAGCCGTCGGAGGAGACGCCCTACACCGGCGGCCTGTTCTTCGCCGAGGTGTTCGAGGAAGCCGGCGTGCCGCCGGGCGTGCTCAACGTGCTGACCTGCTCGCGCGAGAACATCGTCGCCATCGGCGACGAGCTGATCGACAACCCGCGCATCAAGGGCATCAGCTTCACCGGCAGCACGCCGGTGGGCCGCATGATCGCCGCGCGTGCCGGCGCGCACCTGAAGAAGGCCTGTGTGGAGCTCGGCGGCAAGGACAGCCTGATCGTCTGCGACGACGCCGACATGGACCGCGCCACCCAGGCCGCCAACTTCGGCAGCTTCATGCACCAGGGCCAGATCTGCATGTCGGTGGAGAAGGTGCTGGTGCAGGACACCATCTTCGAGCCCTTCGTCCAGCGCTTCGTCGAGCGTGCCGCCAGGCTGAAGGTGGGTGACCCCAGCGCCGACGACGGCGCCATCATCGGCCCGCTGATCAACGACAAGCAGGCGGCCAAGGTCAAGGAGCAGATCGACGACGCGGTGTCCAAGGGGGCCAAGGTGCTGCTCGGCGGCGGCGTGCGCGGGCGCTTCATCGAGCCCACCATCCTGCTGGGGGTGACGCCGCAGATGAAGGTCTACCAGGAGGAGACCTTCGGCCCGGTGGTGCCGGTGATCCCCTTCCGCAGCGACGACGAGGCGGTGGCGATCGCCAACGACACCGAGTACGGCCTGTCGAGCGGCGTGATGACGAAGGACGAGGCGCGCGGGCTGCGCATCGCGCAGCGGCTCGACACCGGCATGTGCCACATCAACTGCAGCAGCGTCAACGACGAGCCGCACGTGCCCTTCGGTGGCGCGAAGGCGTCCGGCCTGGGGCGGCACGGCGGGCGCTGGTCGCACGAGACCTTCACCGAGACGCGCTGGATCACCTTGGATCGTGGTGGGCGGCCCTACCCCCCGATGTTCTGAGATGAAGCCCCCACGCTCACTTCGTTCGCTGCCCCGAGGACCCGTCAGGGGCCACTTCGTGGCCTTTGGGGCGCGGGTCCCCCTTGGGGCGGCCCGGCGGGAGACCCGATGAAGAAACTTCTCGAAGGCAAGACCATCGTCGTCACGGGCTGTGCCAGCGGCATCGGCCTGGAGACGGCGCGCGTGTGCAAGCAGTGGGGTGCCACCGTGCTCGGCGTGGACCGCACGATGACGCAAGAGCACGTGGACGCGCTCTACAAGGTGGACCTGACGGACCCGGCACAGATCCGCGAACTGCTGCGCGTGCTGCCCGCCGGCATCCACGGCCTGGCCAACATCGCCGGCGTGCCGCCCACCGCCCCGGCCGAGGTGGTGCTGAAGGTCAACCTGGTGGGCCTCAAGGCGCTGACGCTCGGGCTGATCCCGAAACTGGCCGACGGCGCCAGCATCGTGAACCTGGCGTCGCTGGCCGGCTTCGACTGGGCCAATCACGTGAGTTCGATCCACGCCGCCGAGCAGCTCGACTTCGACGACGTGGCCGACTTCGTGGCCACACACGACGCCGGCGACGCCAACGGCCGCAGCTACTTCTTCAGCAAGGAGGCCCTGGTGGCCTGGACGCTGCAGAACCGCTGGACCTGGCGCGAGCGCGGCATCCGCATGAATGCCGTCAGCCCCGGCCCGGTGGACACGCCCATCCTCGGCGACTTCGTGCAGACGCTGGGCGCGCGCGCCGAGGAGGACATGCGCGTGATGGACCGCCCGGGCACGCCGGCCGACATCGCGCCGGTGGTGGCCTTCCTGCTCAGCGACGCCAGCGGCTGGATCCGCGGCACCAACCTCGCGGTGGACGGCGGCATGTCGTCGCACCTGCTCAGCAACCTCCACGGACTGTGAAGCCATGACCGCGTTCCTCTGGTTCCTTCTGATCGTCGTCGTCCTGGCCATCGTGATCGTCGTGCTCGCCCGCTTCTACGAGCGCGCCACGCGCGAGGTCAGCCTGGTCAAGACCGGTGTCGGCGGCCGCCGCATCGTGATGGACGGTGGCGTCATCGCCGTCCCCTACTTCCACCAGATCTCGCGCGTGAACATGCAGAGCCTGCGCCTGGAGGTCCAGCGCAGCGGCGAGAGCTCGCTGATCACCAAGGACCGGCTGCGCGTGGACGTGGGCGCCGAGTTCTACGTCAGCGTGATCGCCACCGAGGACGGCATCGCGCGCGCCGCGCAGACGCTGGGCAGCCGCACCTTCGATGCGGCCAAGCTGCGCGAGCTGATCGAGGGCAAGCTGGTGGATGCGCTGCGCGCCGTCGCCGCGCGCTTCACGATGGACGAGCTGCACGAGAACCGCGGCCGCTTCGTTGCCGAGGTGCGCGAGTCGCTGCTCGAGTCGCTGGCGCGCAACGGCCTGGAACTCGACACCGTGTCGCTGACGGCGCTGGACCAGACGACCTTCAAGGCGCTGGACGAGAACAACGCCTTCAACGCCGTGGGCATGCGCAAGCTGGCGGAGGTCATCGCCAAGAGCAAGAAGGAGCGCGCCGAGATCGACGCCGACGCGGAGGTGTCGGTGCGCAAGGCGGCGATGGAGGCCACGCGGCGCAAGCTGCAGATCGAGCTCGACGAGCAGGCGGCGCAGATCGCGCAGGTGCAGCAGATCGAGACGCTGAAGGCGGCGCAGCTGGCCGAGGTTGTGCAGCGCAAGGCCGAGAGCGAGCTGGCGTCCACCCGCGCGCGCATCGAGATGGAGCAGCGCATCCGCACGGCGGATCTGGAGCGTGAAAGGCTGATCCGCGAGGCCGAGATCGCCCAGGCCAAGGCGCTGGCAGAAGCCGAGATCGCCCGCGAGCGCGACCTGGCGCTGGCCGAGCAGCAGCGCCAGATCGCGATCGCGCAGCAGAGCCAGGCCGAGAGCCAGGCGCGAGCTGCAGCCGATGCCGCGCGTGCCGAGTCGATGCGCGCCGCCGAGGCCGTGCCCACGGCCAAGGCGCTCGCCGAGGCGGAGCGCCGCAAGGCCGTGGCCGTGCTGGCGGCGCAGCAGGAGGCGGAGGTGGCCGGCACGCGCGCCCGGCTGGCGGCGGCCACCGAGGTCGCCACGGCGCAGGACCGCGCCTCCGCGAAGCTCAAGGCGGCACAGGCCGAGGCCGAGGCCGTGGCGCTGCGTGCCCAGGCCACCAAGCAGGAATTGCTGGCGCAGGCCGAGGGCCGGCGCGCACTGGCCGAAGCCGAGAACGCGCTCGACGAGCGGGCCAGCGCGATGCGCGTGGAACTGGCCAAGGTCGAGGCCCTGCCCAAGGTGCTGGCCGAGATGGTCAAGCCGGCGGAGAAGATCGATTCGATCCGCATCCACCAGGTCACCGGCCTGGGTGGTGCCGTGGGCGGCGAAGGCGCCAGTGCCGACACCCGTCCACCGGTGAATCAGGCGCTGGATTCGGTGATGGCGATGGCGGTGCAACTGCCGGCGCTGAAGAAGCTGGGTGAGGATCTCGGCATGAGCCTCGACGCCGGGCTCGCCGGCGTGACGAAGCCGCTGGACAAGCGCTGACGACGCCCAACGCAAAAGGCCCCGGTCTGAAAGGACCGGGGCCTTGTCACGTGCGCTCAGTGCGCGGGCCGGTGGCTCACTGAGACAACAGCAGCGTATAGCTGCCGCTGCCGCCGCTGTAGTAGCGCACACGCACGTACACCGTGGCGGCGCTGCTGCCGTTGTTGATCACCGCCGTGCTGTCCACCTGGCCGGTGCCGTTGGTGCTGCTGGTGATCAGGCTGCCGCTGCTGTTGTAGATGTAGAGGTCGTAGTCGCGGTTGGCTGGCGGCGTCAGCGTGGAGGTCAGGGTCGCACCGGCGGCCAGCGACACGCTGTAGTAGTCGGTGTCGCGGGTCGACGAGATCGAGCCGTTCACGAGTGCCGGGTTGACGCTGATGGCCTGTGCGCGGCTGCGGCTGTTGTTGTTCTCCACTTCGGCCACGGCCGTGGGGTCACCGCCGCCGCCACCGCCGCCGCCACCACCACCGCCACCGCCACCCCCGACGGCGGCCGTCACCGCGGCGTTGGCGTCCACCAGGCCCGTGCCGCACTGCGAACAGGTGGCCGGGAAGGCGCGTGTGCTGGTCTTCAGCAGGGTCTCCACCTCGTCGGGCGTCAGCGCCGGGTTGGCCGACAGCATCAGCGCCACCGCGCCAGCCACGTGTGGCGTGGCCATCGACGTGCCCTGGTAGTAGGCCAGCGCGTCGGCGCCGGGGCCGGCGCTGCCGCTGTTGAGCGTGGAGAGGATGCCGTCGGCGGCGCTGCTGCGCATGTCGCCGCCGGGCGCAGCCACGTCCACCACGCTGCCGTAGTTCGAGTAATAGGCCTTCGCGCCAGTGCGGCCGACTGCAGCCACGGTGATCACGCCACTGCAGTTGGCGGGCGTGGCGTTGGACGCGTTCACGTTGCTGTTGCCCGCGGCCACCACCACCACGGCACCGTTGGCGCGTGCGCTGTTGATGGCGTTCTGCGTCGTCGTGCCGCAGCTGCCGCCACCGCCCAGCGACAGGTTCAGCACCCGCGCCGGGTTGGCGTTGGCGGGCACGCCCGACACACTGCCCCCGGCCGACCAGACGATGGCGTCGGCGATGTCCGAGGTGTAGCCGCCGCACTTGCCCAGCACGCGCACCGGCACCACCTTGGCGCCGAAGGCCACCCCAGCCACGCCACTGCCGTTGTTCGTGACCGCGGCGATGGTGCCGGCCACGTGCGTGCCGTGCCAGGAACTGCTGCTGGCCGGCTGGCCGACGCCGCATTCGCCGGCGGCCACGGCGTCGCCGGGGTCGCTGGCGTCGCTGTCGCGGCCGTTGCCGTCGTTGGCGACGAAGGTGTCGCCGATGAAGTCGTAGCCGGGCAGCAGGTTGGCCGCCAGGTCGGCATGCGGGCGCACGCCGGTATCGATGACGGCGACGCGCATGCCGCTGCCGGTGGTCTGGTCCCAGGCCGCCGGCAGGTTCAGGCCGGCGGTGGCCTCGAAGTAGTGCCACTGGTCGCCGTAGCGGCTGTCGTTGGGCACGAACAGCGGCTGCAGCAGGCGGTCGGGCTCGGCGTAGGCCACCTCGGGCGACGCCGCCAGCACACGCGCCAGCGCCTCGGCGGCGGCGGGTTCGAGCTTGCGGTCCAGGCGCAGCACCAGCGCCCCCAGCGCCGCGCGGCGCAGCAGGCTGAACTGGCTGCCGCGCTGGTTGGCGGCGGCTTGCAGCGCGGCCAGCGCCGGAGCCTCGGCCTGGCCGGTGCGCAGCTTGACGATCAGGCGGTCGGTGGGTGGTGATGCCCGCGTGACATCGGGCTCACCACCGGCCGATGCGGCCAGCGAACACAGGGCGGTCGCCAGCGCGACGGCACCCAGACGGACGACGGCCGTGCGCGAACGCGGGCCGTACGACTTCAACACCTTCATGAAGACACCTCCGCAACGACCCGGGCGCGGCGGGTGCGCCCGGTGAGCGGCGGATCATGCGGGGCGGGACGGCGCCGTGCCTGTCGCGCGGCGTGACGCCTGCAAGCAGGTGTTTCACGCCCGGGAGGGGCTGGGCCGGAGCTTCGCAGCCCGTCCCGCGGCGCTCAGAAGGTCTCGGTGTCGACCTCGACCTGCGCGCCCGCCGGGTAGCGGTTGCCCACCACGGTCCGTTGGTTGATGAGCTCGCCGGCGCGCACGAGCACGTCGGCCGGCAGCTTGAGCGTCAACGCGCCCATGTTCTCGCGCAGGTGGTCCAGGCGCGTGGTGCCCGGGATCGGGATGATGTGCTCCGCCTTGGCCAGCAGCCAGGCCAGCGCCAGCTGCGCCGGCGTGCAGCCCGCCTCGGTGGCCAGGGCCTCGTAGGCCGGCAGCAGTGCCAGGTTCTGCGCATAGGTCTCGGGCGCAAAGCGGGGCATGTTGCGCCGGATGTCCTTGTCCTCCAGCACGCCCACATCGCGCAGTGCGCCGGTCAGGAAGGCCCGCGCCACCGGGCTGAAGGCCACGAAGCTGGTGCCCAGTTCGCGGCAGGCGTCGAGCACCGCGATCTCCGGGTTGCGCGTCCACAGCGAATACTCGGTCTGCACGGCGGCGATCGGGTGCACGGCGTGCGCGCGCCTGAGCGTGGCGGCCGAGACCTCGCTCAGCCCGATGTGGCGCACCTTGCCCTCGCGCACCAGGTCGGCCAGGGCGCCGACGCTGTCCTCGACGGGGACCTGCTTGTCCCAGCGGTGCAGGTAGAAGAGGTCGATGCAGTCGGTGCGCAGGCGCTTGAGGCTCTGCTCGCAGGACCACTTCAGCGTCTGTGGCCGCCCGTCGATCACGCGCTTGCCGTCCACGCCGTGCAGGCCGCACTTGCTGGCCAGCACGAAGCGATCGCGGTAGGGTGCCAGCACCTCACCGACCAGGGTCTCGTTGGCGCCGAAGCCGTAGAGCGCGGCGGTGTCGAAGAAGTCCACGCCCAGGTCCAGCGCGCCCAGCAGCAGCGCCTCGGCCTGCGCGCGGGGTGGCGCGCTTCCATACCCGTGGCTCAGGCTCATGCAGCCCAGGCCGATGGCGTTGACCTCGAGGTCGGCGATGCGGCGCTTGATCATGGATTCAAACGTACCACGAAGAGCGTGATCGCTGGCACGGCCACCAGCACCGCGACGCGCAGCAGGTCGCTGGCCACGAAGGGCAGCACGCCGCGGTAGGCGTCACGGATCTTGATGTCCGGCGCCATCGACTGGATCACGAACAGATTCATGCCCACCGGTGGTGTGATCAAGCCCACCTCCACGACGATCAGCACCAGCACGCCGAACCAGATCGCGGTCTCTTCAGGTGTCAGACCGAAGTCCAGGCCCGAGATCATCGGGAAGAAGATCGGGATGGTCAGCAGGATCATCGACAGCGAGTCCATCACGCAGCCGGCGATCAGGTAGAAGATCAGGATCGCCCACAGCACCTGGTAAGGGCTGAAGCCCTGGTCACCAACCCACATGGCCAGTTCCTGCGGCAATTGCGACAGGGCCAGGAAGCTGTTGTAGGCCGCAGCGCCGAGCACGATGAGGAACACCATCGCCGTGCCGCTGGCGGTGGACTCGAAGGCTTCGCGCAGCTTGCTGCCCTTCAGGCCGCCACGCTGCCAGGCCAGCACCCCGGTGGCCACGGCACCGACCGCCGCGCCTTCGGTGGGCGTGAAGATGCCGGTGTAGATGCCGCCGATCACGACGCCGAAGATCAGCAGCACCGGCCACACGGCCGCCAACGCCCGCCAGCGCTCGGCCCAGGGCATGGGCTCGATCTGCCCGGCGGACTGCGGCGAGAAGCGCACGTACAGGTTGATCACCAGCATGTAGCCCAGCGCCGCCAGGATGCCGGGCACGAAGGCGGCGGCAAACATCTTGGCGATGTTCTGCTCGGCCAGGATGGCGTAGATCACGAGCACGATGGACGGCGGGATCAGGATGCCCAGCGTGCCGCCGGCGGCCAGCAGGCCGCTGGACAGCGCGCCGCTGTAGCCGGCGCGCTTGAGTTCCGGCAGCGCCACCTGACCCATGGTGGCCGCGGTGGCCAACGACGAGCCGCAGATGGACCCGAAACCGGCGCAGGCGCCGATGGCCGCCATGCCGACGCCGCCGCGGCGGTGGCCGATGAAGGCCTCGGCCGCCTTGAACAGCGCCTGCGACATGCCGCCCAGCGTGGCGAACTGCCCCATCAGCAGGAACAGCGGCACGATGGACAGCGAATGGGTGGAGAACTGGCCGTAGGCCAGGTTCTTCATCTGGTTGAGCAGCGGCGCGGCACTGCCGTAGACCTGCCAGGACCCGAACAGGCCCACGGCCAGCATCGCCAGGCCGATGGGGATACGCAGGAAGATCAGCAGCAGCAGCGCCGGGAAGGACCAGGCGGCGAGGGTCAAAGGATCCATCAGTGCACCACTTCCGCGGATTCGAAACCAGACGGGGGCGTGATCAGCCCCAGCGTTTCCAGCAGCCTCCAGCCATAGACCACACAGCCCAGGGTGGCGGGCACCATCGACGCGGCGTAGCCCCACCAGACCGGGAACTGCAGGATGAAGGTGACCTCGCCGTTGTCGCGGTAGTCCAGCATGGCCACGCCCATGCGCCAGACCAGCAGCACCCACAGCGCGAACATGAGCGCGTCGGCCAGGATGTCGAGCATGCGTCGCATCGGCGCCGGGTAGACGCGCCACATCAGGTCCACCACCGCATGCCCGCGCTTGAGATGGGCCCAGGGCAGGAAGCTGAACACGGCCAGTGCGGTGCCGGCCTCGACGAGCTCGAAGTCACCGGGCACAGGCCCCAGGCCGAGCCCGCTGAGGGCACGGCCGGCGATGCTGATCACGCTCATCGCGGCCAGCAGCACCAGCACGAAGGCGCCGAACCAGGCCATGGCGCGGCTGATGGCGTAGACGGGGTGGGTCATCGGGGTCTCACTGCAGCGCGGGGCGGTTCCAGACCGCCCCGCCGCGCAAGCCGGTGCAGGCCGGCGCAGGCACGAACCGAGGGCCGGCAGGCGCCGGCCCCTGGGTTCACTTGCTGTACTTCGCGATCAACGCCTCGGCTTCGGCCGCCAGCTTCGGGCCGTCGATGCCCTTGTCGCCAACTTCCTTGTACCAGACGGCGCGCACGCCGGCGGCGGTGCGCTGCCAGCGCTGGGTCTCGGCCGCGTCCAGGGTGATGACGTTGTTGCCACCCTTCTGCGCCAGGCCCAGGCCGGCCTTGTCGCCGTCGGCCATCGCCTGGCCGAACATGGCCGCCGCGATCTGGCCGCTGTTGGCGTCGATGACCTTCTTCAGGTCGGCGGGCAGCTTGTCGTAGCTGGCCTTGTTCATCGCCACCGCGAAGGTCTGCGTGTACAGACCCTTGCTGCCGGTGAAGCCGGTGTGGTTCTTGACGATCTGCTGCACCTTGACGGCCGGCACCACTTCCCAGGGGATGGTGGTGGCGCTGATCACGCCCTTGGACAGGGCCTCGCCCACCGCCGGCACCGGCATGCCGATCGGCGTGGCACCCAGCTGCTCGAGCATGATGTTGATGACGCGCGAGCCGCCGCGCACCTTCATGCCCTTCAGGTCTTCCAGCTTGGTGACCGGGTCCTTGCTGTGGATCAGGCCCGGGCCGTGCACGTGCACCGCGATCAGCTTGACGTCCTTGAACTCGTCCATCGCGTTCTTCTCGACGTACTCCTGGAAGGCCTTGGAGCCGGCCACCGGGTCGCCGACGAGGAACGGCAGCTCGAAGACCTCGGCCTTCGGGAAGCGGCCGGGCGTGTAGCCTAGTACCGTCCAGATGATGTCGACCACACCGTCCTTGGCCTGGTCGAAAAGCTCCGGCGGCTTGCCGCCCAGGGCCATGGCGTTGAACTGCTGCACCTTGATGCGGCCGCCGCTTTCCTTTTCCACCTTCTCGGCCCAGGGCTTGATGGCCTTGGACGGGATGGTGGCCTGCGGCGGCAGCATCTGGTGGAAGCGCAGCGTCACGTTCTGCGCAAACGCGGCCGGCGCCAGGGTCAGCATGGCGGCGCCGGCAACGGCGCCCAGGAAGCTCTTGCGGGTGATCGTCATCGTTTGTCTCCGGTCAGGGTGGTGGAGGGGGTGGGAAATCAGGCGGCCAGCTGCTGCTCGAGCCGATGCAGCACCTGGTAGCACGGCAGCACCTGGGCGACGCTGGCGTTGGGTTCGCGACCCTCGCGGATCGCAGCGAAGAATTCGCGGTCCTGCAGCTCGATGCCGTTCATCGAGACGTCGACCTGCGACACGTCTATCTTCTCTTCCTTGCCGTTGACGAGGTCGTCGTAGCGGGCGATGTAGGTGCCGGTGTCGCCGATGTAGCGGAAGAAGGTGCCCAGCGGGCCGTCGTTGTTGAACGACAGCGACAGCGTGCAGATCGCGCCGTTGGCCGCCTTGAGCTGGATCGACATGTCCATCGCGATGCCGAGCGTCGGGTGGATCGGGCCCTGCACGGCGTTGGCCTGCACGACGGGGCTGCCAGCCTGGTAGGCGAACAGGTCCACCGTATGCGCGGCGTGGTGCCACAGCAGGTGGTCGGTCCAACTGCGCGGCTGCCCCAGCGCGTTCATGTTCGTGCGCCGGAAGAAGTAGGTCTGCACGTCCATTTGCTGGATGTTGAACTCGCCGGCGGCGATGCGCTTGCGCACCCACTGGTGGCTGGGGTTGAAGCGGCGCGTGTGGCCGCACATGGCCACCAGGCCGGTCTCCTGCTGGCGTTTCACCACCGCCTCGCCATCCTCGAGCACGTCGCACAGCGGGATCTCCACCTGCACGTGCTTGCCCGCCTCCAGGCAGGCCAGGCTCTGCGAGGCATGCATCTGGGTGGGTGTGCACAGGATGACGGCATCGACGGACTTGATCGCCAGGCTGTCGGCGAGGTCGGTGCTGACGTGGGCGATGCCGTACTTGTCGGCCACGTCCTGCGTCTTCGCCAGGTCACGGCTGACCAGCGAGATCACCTTGACGTCGGGGATGTTCTTGATGCCGTCGAGGTGCTTGATGCCGAAGGCGCCGGCGCCGGCGAGAGCGACGTTGATGGTCACGTGTTGTTCTCCAGAATGAGATGGCCGACAGCCGTGTTGCTGGCCGGCACGTGATAGAAGCGGTGCTTGACCGTGGGGGCCTTGTCGCCCGTCGCGCCGCGCGAGACATCGGACATCGCGCCGCGCGCAATGAGCCACATCACCAGCTCGATGCCCTCGCTGCCCGCTTCGCGCACGTAGTCGATGTGCGGCACGTCCGCGAGCTTCTCGGGTTCGGCGATCAGGCGGTCGAGGAAGCGGTTGTCCCACTCGGCGTTGATCAGGCCGGCGCGCGGGCCCTGCAGCTGGTGGCTCATGCCGCCGGTGCCCCAGATGTGCACGTTCAGCGGCCGGTCGAAGCTCTCCACCGCGTTGCGGATCGCCCGGCCGAGGTTGAAGCAGCGGCGGCCCGAGGGCACCGGGTACTGCACCACGTTGACAGCGAAGGGGATCACCGGGCAGGGCCAGGCGCCGGTGTCCTTGTCCAACTGACCACACATCAGGCTCAGCGGCACGGTCAGGCCGTGGTCCACGTCCAT
Source organism: Rubrivivax albus (assembly GCF_004016515.1). Lineage (GTDB taxonomy): Bacteria > Pseudomonadota > Gammaproteobacteria > Burkholderiales > Burkholderiaceae_C > Rubrivivax > Rubrivivax albus. The sequence goes on along the minus strand of NZ_SACT01000002.1, from coordinate 353,094 downwards.
CTTGTTGACGATGGTGAGGTCGAAGTCCTGCTGGATCACGCTCTGCGCGATGTGGCTGGCCAGTTCCGGGTGGCCGATGACCTTGGGCACCGGGCGCGGGCCCCAGCCTTCGTCGGCTGGCGTGTATTCCGCCGCGGTGCCGATCGCGAAGGTCGGGATCATCTCCAGGCTGAACGCGGTGGCGTGGTCGTTGTAGACGAGGAAGATGACGTCGGGCGTGTTCTCCTTCATCCACTGCTTGGAGAACTCGTAGCCGGAGAAGACCTTCTGCCAGTAAGGCTCCTGGGTCTTGCCGAGGTCCAGCGCGGCGCCGATGGCGGGCACGTGGCTGGTGTAGACGCTTGCGGTGATCTTGGCCATGGGTGCTGTTCCTTCGATGGCCATCAGAAGCCGGGTTTGGCCGCGCTGCCCTGCGGCTGGTGCTGCGGTTGCGCCGTGCCGTCCTCGCCGAGCACGCGGTTGCCTTCGACCGAACGGCCACCGCCGATCATCATGTCGCGGTACTCCTCCTCGGTCATGCCGGTCATCGAGCCGGCCATCTGCTGGAAGCTCTTGCCGTGCGTGGCGCCGAGCTTGGCCAGGAAGTAGATGTTGCCGCCCTCGGCGATGCAGCGGTTCAGGTCGCGCGCCAGCACGGCCTGCTTCTGCGCTTCCGTCATCGGCCATTCGTCCAGGTAGGCGCGCTGGTCGGCCAGGAAGCGCTCGCGGTTGGCGGCCTTCATCAGGCTCATGCAGAACTGGTTGAGCCAGTAGCCCTTGCGGGACTGGTCGGCGTCGAAGATCGTCGTGCCGGGCACGTCGAGGTACGGCTTGTCGAGGCTCATCGGGATTCTTCCGGCCAATACAGGCGCATCGGGTTGTCGACCAGCAGTTGGCGCTGCAGTTCCGGGGTGACCGCGATGTGCGGGATGAAGTCGACGAGCAGGCCGTCGTCGGGCATGTGGTCCTTCAGGTTCGGGTGCGGCCAGTCGGTGCCCCACAGAACGCGGTCGGGGAAGGTTTCGACGACACGGCGGGCGAACGGCACCACGTCGCGGTAGGCGGCCTGCTCGCCGTTCAGCGCGCGCGGGCCGCTGACCGACAGCCGCTCCGGGCAGCTGACCTTGCTCCAGACGTTGGGATGCTCGCGCATGAACTTCAGGAACAGCGCGAACTCCGGTCCGTCGACGGGCTTGGTGACGTCCGGCCGGCCCATGTGGTCGACGACCACGGTGGTCGGCAGCGCGGTGAAGAAGTCCCACAGCTCGGGCAGATCCACCGCCTCGAAATAGATGACCACGTGCCAGCCCAGCGCCTTGATGCGCCCGGCGATCTCCATCAGCTCGTCCTTGGGCGTGAAGTCCACCAGCCGCCTGACGAAGTTGAAGCGCACGCCGCGCACACCGGCGGCGTGGAGTTCCTCCAGCTCATGGTCGGTGACGCTGCGCCGGACGGTGGCCACACCACGCGCCTTGCCGCCGCTGCTGCGGCAGGCGTCGGCCATCGCGCGGTTGTCGGCGCCATGGCAGGTGGCCTGCACGATGACGTTGCGCGCAAAGCCCAGGTGGTCGCGCAGCGCGAACAGCTGCGCCTTGCTGGCGTCGCAGGGCGTGTACTTGCGTTCCGGCGCATAGGGGAACTGGTCGCCGGGGCCGAACACGTGGCAGTGCGCGTCCACGCTGCCGGGCGGCAGCTGGAAGCGGGGCTTGCTGGGGCCGGCGTACCAGTCCAGCCAGCCCGGGGTCTTCTCGAAGCTCATGTCTTGTCGTCTCGGTTCAGGATGCGGTCGGCTTCCAGGCGCCAATCCGCACTGCGCGCGAAGCCCGGTGTGCCGCGGGTGCCGAACAGGCCGGCGTCGGCCAGGTCGGCCACCCAGGCCTGGCGCTCGGCGGTGCCGCTGGCGCTCCAGGGCTCCAAGCCGGCCTCGCGCACGGTGACGGCGACCTCGCGCACCTCTTCACTGCGGCGGCGGCCGTGCTCGATGACGCGCTGAAAGAAGTAGCTCGCCTGCTTTTCCCAGTCGATGCCGGGGAAGGTCTCCTGCAGGCTGGCGACCACGGCGTCTTCCACGCCGTAGTGGCGTGCGGCGGTGAAGCTCTCGATGACCATGGCCTCCAGGCCCTTGATCATCACGCTGCGGCACATCTTGGTGGCGCTGGCCACGCCCAGGCGCGCGTCGTGCACCTTGGGGGCGAAACCCAGGGCCTGCAACCGCGGCGCCAGCACTTCGGCATCCGGGCCACCCAGCAGCAGCGGCACCTTGATTCGGTAGGGCGGCACCGAGGTCATCACCGCGCCTTCGACATAGCGCCCGCCGGCGGCGTTGACCACGCCCGCGGCGCGGATCTTGGCGCCGGGCGAGGCGCTGTTGAAGTCGAGGAAGAAGGCGCCGTCGGTCATGCCCGGCGCGCAGGCCTCGGCCACGGCCACGGCCTGGCTGGCGGTGACGGCGGAGATCACCAGATCCGCGCCCTCTGCGGCCTCGGTGTGCGATGCCGCGAGCGCGACGCCGAACTGCAGCGCGTGTTCACGCAGTGCTTCGCCGAGTTCGCCGCGCAGCTTCAGGTCGTAGGCCACGACGGCGACGTCCTGAGCACGCAGGTCCTCCGCGAGGATCCGGCCAACCTCGCCGTAGCCGATGAGCGCGATGCGCCGCATGCCGCTCAGTCGATGTACTTCAGACCCGCAGCCGCCAGCGGCTCGCGCATCTTGTACATGTCCAGGCCCAGCGTGCCCGCGGCCAGCTTGGCGCGCTTCTCGCCTTCGTTGGCCTCGCGCTTCGTGGCCGCCTCGAGCGTGGCCTCGGCCATCTTGCGCGGTACGCAGACAACGCCGTCGTCGTCGGCCACGATCACGTCGCCCGGCGTCACCCAGGCGCCGGCGCAGACCACGGGGATGTTCACCGAGCCCAGCGTGGCCTTGATCGTGCCCTTGCTGCTGATGGCCTTGCTCCAGACCGGGAAGCCCATCTCGGTCAGCGTCTTCACGTCGCGCACGCCGGCGTCGATGACCAGCGCGCGGGCGCCGCGGGCCTGGAACGATGTGGCCAGCAGGTCGCCGAAGTAGCCGTCGGTGCACTCGGCGGTGATGGCGGCCACGACGATGTCACCGGGGCGGATCTGCTCGGCCACCACGTGCATCATCCAGTTGTCGCCCGGGTGCAGCAGCACTGTGACTGCGGTGCCGGCCACCTGCGCGCCGGGGTAGATTGGGCGCATGTAGGGCTTCATCAGGCCCACGCGGCCCATGGCCTCGTGCACGGTGGCGCTGCCGAAGTGCGCCAGCTGGTCGGCCAGGTGGGCCGGGGTGCGCTCGATGTTGCGGTAGACGACGCCGAGTTCGTACATGGTCACTTGCCTTTCTGCTTCAGGGCCGCATCCAGGCGGGGATAGACGCGCCGTGCGTTGCCTTCGTAGATCTGCTGCTTCTGCGCCGCCGTCAGCTGCGTGCTGGCCTCGATGTAGCGCTTGGTGTCGTCGTAGTAGTGCCCGGTCTCGGGGTCGATGCCGCGCACGGCGCCGATCATCTCGCTGGCGAACAGGATGTTGTCTACCGGGATGACCTTCGTGAGCAGGTCGATGCCCGGCTGGTGGTAGACGCAGGTGTCGAAGAACACGTTGTTCAGCAGGTGGTCCTTGAGCAGCGGCTTCTTCAGCTCCTGCGCCAGCCCGCGGTAGCGGCCCCAGTGGTAGGGCGCGGCGCCGCCGCCGTGCGGCACGATGAACTTCAGCGTCGGGAAATCGGTGAACAGGTCGCCCTGCAGCAGCTGCATGAAGGCCGTGGTGTCGGCGTTGATGTAGTGCGCGCCGGTGGTGTGGAAGCAGGCATTGCAGCTGGTGCTGACGTGCACCATCGCCGGGATGTCGTACTCCACCATCTTCTCGTAGATGGGGTACCAGGCGCGGTCGGTCAGCGGCGGGCTGGTCCAGTGGCCGCCGGACGGGTCCGGGTTCAGGTTCAGCGCCACGTTGCCGTACTGCTCCACGCACTTCACCAGCTCGGGGATGCAGGTGGCCGGGTCCACGCCCGGGCTCTGCGGCAGCATGGCGGCGGGGATGAAGTGGTCGGGGAACAGCTGGCTGACGCGGTAGCAAAGCTCGTTGCAGATGGCGGCCCAGGTGCTGGAGACCTGGAAGTCGCCGATGTGGTGCGCCATGAAGCTGGCGCGCGGGCTGAAGATGGTCAGGTCGCTGCCGCGCTCGCGCATCTTGGCCAGCTGGTTGGTCTCGATGGTCTCGCGGATCTCGTCGTCGCTGATCTTCAGGTCCGAGGCCTTGGGCATGGCCGACGGGTCCTGGATGCCGGCGATCTGCGCGTTGCGCCAGGTCTCCAACGCCTTGGGCGCGGTGGTGTAGTGGCCGTGGATGTCGATGATCACGGGGTCGTCTCCTGGATGAATCAGTCGTCGCGCGCCGGCGCCATGCCGTGGCGCTGCTTGGCGTCGTCGGCTTCTGGCGAGGCCATGTAGGCCAGCATCGCGCGCACCACGTCGCCGTTGGGCGACACGGCCGCGACGCCGGCCGAGAAGGTGGTGATGAACTCGGCGCCCGGCGGCAGCAGGCCCAGCACGTCGATGCCGGGCAGGCTGATCAGCTCGCTGAGCTGCTGGAAGCCCAGCGCCACGCGGCCATCGGCCACCAGCTGGCCCACCGGCACGCCCGGCGGCGGCACGACGATGCGCTCGCGCACCTGGTCGGCGATGCCCCAGCGCGCAAACAGCGCCGCCAGGTGGTTGCCGCTGGGGCCGGTGGAGTAGCCCAGGGTGGGTGCGGCCAGCACGGCCTGCTTCAGCGCCGCTTCGGTGGACACGTCGGGGGGCGGGGACCCGCTGCGCACGGCCAGCGCCACCGGCGAGCGCACCAGATCCACCCGGCCCGGCTGCACATGGCCCGCGGCGATCAGTTTGTCCAGGGCATCGGAGGCGAGGATCACCGTGTCGAACGCTTCCCCCGCGGCGACGCGCCTGGCCGCATCCACGCCGCCGACAGACGTGATGTCGATGCGCACGCCGGCGCGCGCCGCGTAGGCCTCGGCCAGTTCCGCCAGCACGGCGCGGGTGGCCATCGACGAGATGCCGGTGAGTGTCCCGACCACGTTTGTCTCCGTTGGCGTGGGGATGAGAGCCTGGATTCTTGGCCGCCACGAGCCATGCATCAACGCTATTTCTGATCTAGCTGTCAGAACGATTCGGCATGACAATGGCGTCATGGACCTGAAGCAGCTGGAGTACTTCGTGCACGTGGCGGAGCTGGGCAGCTTCACGCGGGCGTCCACCTTCCTGCGCGTGGCGCAGCCGGCGCTCAGCCGGCAGATCCGCGCGCTGGAGGTGGAACTGCGGCAGGCGCTGTTCGAGCGCAACGGCCGCGGTGTCACGCTCACCGAGCCCGGCAAACGGCTGCTGGCGCACGGCCGCGGCATCCTGCAGCAGGTGGAGCGGGCGCGCCAGGACATGGAGGACGAGCGCGGCGCCATCAGCGGCCACCTGGCCGTGGGCATGCCGCCCAGCGTGAGCCGGGCGCTCACGGCGCCTCTGGTGGCGGCCTTCCGCGCCCGCTTCCCGAAGGCGACGCTGACGGTGGTGGAGGGCCTGTCCACCTACATGCTGGAATGGCTGCAGATCGGCCGCATCGACTGTGCGGTGGTCTACAACGTCACGCCGTCCCCCGCCATCGACCTGCTGCCGGTGCTCGACGAAGTGCTCTACCTGGTGTCGGCCCGCACCCCGGGCCAGCCGCTGATCGGCCCGCCGCTGCCGCTGGCGGAACTGGGCGGGCGGGAGCTGGTGATGCCCAGCCGGCCGCATTCGATCCGCATGCTGCTCGAAGGCGCGCTGGTGGCCGAAGGGCGCAAGCCGCGCGTGGGCATCGAGATCGAGAGCGTGGCCGCCATCCTCGACCTGGTGCAGACCCAGGGCCTGCACGGGGTGCTCACGCTCAACGGCGTGCGCAGCCATGGGCCGGAAGAGGCCTTCCAGGTGCGGCCGCTGGCGCCGGAGCACGGGGGGCGGCTGGTCACCACGCAATGGATCGCCACCTCGGCCCAGCGCCCCAGCGGTGCGCTGCTCACGCAGTCCACCGCCCTGCTGCGCGAGCTGATGCTGGAACACTGGTCCGTGCCCGGGGAGCCGGCAGCGGGCTGACCGGGCCGGCCTTCGGCGTGTGCGCGGGTATGCTCGCCGCCCATGTACAACGCGCTGTTCGGGCTGACGCAGGATCCGTTCTCGATCGCGCCCGATCCGCGCTTCCTGTACATGAGCGAGCGCCACCGGGAGGCGCTGGCCCACCTGCTCTACGGCGCCCAGGGCGGCGGCGGGCTGGTGCTGCTGACCGGCGCCGTGGGCGCCGGCAAGACCACGGTCTGCCGCTGCTTCGTCGAGCAGCTGCCCAAGTCGGTGGACCTGGCCTACGTGTTCAATCCGGCACTCAGCGTGCCGGAGCTGCTGGCCACCATCAGCGACGACTTCGGGCTGCAGGTGCCGGCGCAGGCTTCCGTGAAGGCGCACGTCGATGCGCTCAACGACTTCCTGCTGACGCGCCACGCCCAGGGCCGCAGCTGCGTGCTGGTGATCGACGAGGCGCAGAGCCTGGCGCCCGCGGTGCTGGAGCAGCTGCGCCTGCTGACCAACCTCGAGACCGACACCCGCAAGCTGCTGCAGATCGTGCTCATCGGCCAGCCGGAGCTGCGCGACCGCCTGGCCGAGCCGGCGATGGAGCAGGTGGCCCAGCGTGTGATCGCGCGCTACCACCTGGAACCGCTGGCCGAGGCGGAGACCCCGGTCTACGTGCGCCACCGCATGGCCGTGGCCGGACTCAACGGCGCGCTGCCGTTCGACGACGATGCGCTGCGGCGCATCCACCGGCTCACCCGTGGCGTGCCCCGGCGCATCAACCTGCTCTGCGACCGGGCCCTGCTGGGCGCCTATGCGAGGCAGCGCAACACGGTCAGCGCGGCGATGGTGGAGCAGGCGGCGCGTGAAGTCTTCGGCGATCCGGGCGCGACGAGGCACGACCGGCCGGCTGGCCGCTGGCCCTTGGCCGCAGCCGGGCTGGCCGTCGGGCTGGGGGTGGCGGCCGTGGGGGGCTGGTGGCTGCTGGGCCAACGGCCGGGTGATGCCGGGGAGCCGGCAGCCTGGGCGGCTGCCGATGCCCCGGCCGTGGCAGGCCCCGGTGCGTCGGTGCCGGGGCCATCGGTGCCCGCCATGACGCCGGGTACCGCGCCGGCACCGATGCTGGACGCCGCGGCCCTGGTGGCGCGCACGGGCTGGGCGGATCGCAATGCCGCATGGCAGGCACTGGCCGGCCTGTGGCGCCCGGGTGCCGAGGGGCCGACCGAACTGCCCGCCGGCGCGGACGTCTGCGGTCGCCTGGCGCCAGCGGGCATCGCGTGCCATGAGGGCAGCGGCACGCTCTCGCTGCTGCGCCAGCTCGACCGTCCCATGTGGCTGGCACTGCAACTGGGTGCGGCCGCACCGTCGCCCGTGGTGTTGACGGGGCTGGGCGAACGCGAGGCCGACCTGCTGCTGCCCGACGGGCGCGTGCGCGTGAGCCTGGCCACGCTGACGGCGCGCTGGACCGGTGATTTCGGCACCCTGTGGCGGCTGCCGCCGGGCCTGGCCGCCGGGGCGCGCCTGGACGACGGCTCGGCGGCGGCCGTTTGGGTGCTGGACCGGTTGCGCGACGAACAGCAGGGTGCCTTGCCGGCCGATGCGTCGGCGACCCTGCGCATCCAGGCCTTCCAGCGCTCGCAGGGGCTGGCGGTGGACGGGCTGGCGGGGCCGCTGACGCTGATGCAACTCAACCGCGCGGCGGCGGTCGACGAGCCCCGGCTGAGCAACCCGCCGATGCCGGGTGGACCGCAGGAGGACACGCGATGACCGAAGCCCTGGTGCCCGTCGATCACAGTGCACGTCGGGTCTGCCCGACCTGTTTATTGGCGGGGGCCTAGCGCCATGTCCTATGTGCTCGACGCCTTGCGGCGTGCCGAATCGGAACGCCAGCGTGGGCAGGTGCCGCACCTGCATGCGCCCGCCGGGGCCGACATGGCCACGCCGCCCGAGGTGGGCGCCGCTTCTCGGCCCGGCGCGCGGGCTGCGGCCTGGACCATGCTGGCACTGGTGCTTGCGGCGGTTGCCACTGGCGCCTGGTGGTGGTTCGGCCCTGTGTCACCGCCTCCGGCTGCCGCAACGGCGACACCCGATGCGCTGGCGCTGCCTGCGGCCGACCCGAACGCGCGGTCGGTCGTCACTCCCCCGGCGCGTGCCGCGGTGGCGGTGCCGCCGCCGGTGGCACTGCCCGAACCCGCCCCGGTGCGGCGGTCCACCACCGCAACGCCTGCGGTGGCGCCGCCGAGGCCGGCCATGCCGGCGATGAGCTTCGGCGGCGCCTTCGACTCACCCGACCCCCGCGCCCGCATGCTGATCATCAACGGCCAGGTCTGGCGTGAAGGCGATGAGCCGGTGCCGGGCTGGGTGCTCGAACGGATCGGGCTGCACCAGGCACGGTTCAGCGTGCAGGGGCGGTCGGTCGAGGTGGTCTACGCCGCCGGGCCGGGCCGGTGACGGATCTGGTGGGGCCGGCCCATGGCGCCGCACCCGCAGGCGCCAAGGTCTGCCGGGCTCGACGGCGAGGCTGGCCGCAGGGTCCGGAACGCCGACCCCGCCCTGACCAGGGGCACGCACAGCGGTCACACTGGCGGGATGACTGATCCAGCGGCCATGGCCGACACGCCGGTTTTCCCCTTCGACAACAGCTTCGCGCGCGAGCTTCCCGCTGCGGGCGTGACCTGGCCGCCGGCACCGGTGGCCGCACCTGCCCTGGTGTACCTCAACCGCCCGCTCGCGGAGGCGCTGGGGCTGGACGCCGAGGCGCTGGACTCGGCCGCCGGCGCCGCGGTCTTCGCCGGCAACCGCGTGCCGGCCGGCGCGTCGCCGGTGGCGCAGGCCTATGCGGGGCACCAGTTCGGCGGCTTCTCGCCGCAGCTCGGGGACGGGCGCGCGCTGCTGCTCGGCGAGATCGTCGGGCGCGACGGCCTGCGTAGGGACGTGGCCCTCAAGGGTTCCGGGCGCACCCCGTTCTCGCGCGGGGGCGACGGCCGGGCCGCGCTCGGCCCGATGCTGCGCGAGGTGCTGATCGGGGAGGCCATGCACGCGTTGGGCGTGCCGACGACGCGCGCGCTCGCCGTGGCGGCCACGGGCGAATCGGTGCGCCGCGACCGGGACCTGCCCGGCGCCGTGCTGACGCGCGTGGCCGCCAGCCATCTGCGCGTGGGCACGATGCAGTACTTCGCCGCCCGTGGTGACCTGGCGACGCTGGCGCAGGTGGCCGACTACGCGATCGCCCGGCACGACCCGGACCTGTCCGGCCGGCCGGATCGCCACCTGGCGTTCCTGGAGCGGGTCGCGCGGCGGCAGGCGGCCTTGCTGGCGCGGTGGATGAACCTGGGCTTCATCCACGGCGTGATGAACACCGACAACATGACGCTCTCGGGCGAAACCATCGACTACGGCCCCTGCGCCTTCATGGAAGCCTACGACCCGGCCGCGGTCTTCAGCAGCATCGACCATGGCGGGCGGTACGCCTATGGCAACCAGCCGCTGATCGCGCGCTGGAACCTGGCGCGGCTGGCCGAATCGCTGCTGCCGCTGGTGGCCGACGTCGACGACGAGCGGGCGGTCCAGCAGGCGGTGGCCGGGGCCACGGCCGTGATCGACGCCTTTCCGGCGTGGTACGACGAGGCGCTGCGCCAGGGCCAGCGGGCCAAGCTGGGCCTGCGGACTGCCGCCGATGGCGATGCCGCGCTGGCCGACGATCTGCTGGGCCTCCTGCACGCCCAGGCGGTGGATGTCACCCTGGCCTGGCGCCGGCTGGCCGATGCCGCGGAGGGGCGGGCCGAGGCGTGGCTGGCGCTGTTCCCGCAGGCCGGACCGGCCGCGGCGTGGCTGGATCGTTGGGCGAGCCGCTGCGCGGACGACGATGCGGCTTCCGGAGTGCCGGCAGCCGACGTGGCAGCTGACGTTCCGGTTCACGCGGCGCTGCCGCGCGGCCTGGCGCTGCGCGCCGTCAACCCGTTCCTGATCCCGCGCAACCACCGGGTGGAGGAGGCGCTGGCTGCCGCATCCGATGACGGCGACCTGCAGCCCTTCCAGCAGCTGCTGCAGGCGTTGCAGCAGCCGTACGAGGAGTCGCCGGCGTCCGTGCCGCTCGCGCAACCGGCGCCGGCCTCGGTGACCGCCGCCTACCAGACCTTCTGCGGCACCTGAGGCCTCTGCCGCGTCACTCCACCGTGACGCTCTTGGCCAGGTTGCGCGGCTTGTCGACGTCGGTGCCGCGCGCGCAGGCCGTGTGGTACGCCAGCAGTTGCAGCGGCACCACGTGCAGGATGGGGCTCAGCGCGCCGTAGTGTTCCGGCATGCGGATCACGTGCACGCCGGGTTCGCTGTCGATGCGCGTGTCGCCGTCGGCGAAGGCGTAGAGCTGCCCCCCACGCGCGCGGACCTCCTGCATGTTGCTCTTGAGCTTTTCCAGCAGGGTGTCGTTGGGCGCGATCGTGACCACCGGCATCTGCTCGGTCACCAGCGCCAGCGGGCCGTGCTTGAGTTCGCCTGCCGGGTAGGCCTCGGCGTGGATGTAGCTGATCTCCTTGAGCTTGAGCGCACCCTCCAGCGCGATCGGATAGTGCAGGCCACGGCCCAGGAACAGCGCGTTCTCCTTGCGCGCGAACTCCTCGCTCCAGGACATCACCTGCGGTTCCAGCGCCAGCACGGCCTGCAGCGCCAGCGGCAGGTGGCGCAGGGCCTTCAGCTCCGCCGCCTCGCGCTCGTCGTCGAGCTTGCCGCGCACCTGGGCCAGGGCCAGCGTCAGCAGGTACAGGCCGACGAGCTGGGTCGTGAACGCCTTGGTGGAGGCCACGCCGATCTCGACGCCGGCCCGCGTGATGAAGGCCAGGGCGCACTCGCGCACCATCGCGCTGGTCGAGACGTTGCAGATCGTCAGCGTGTGCTGCATGCCCAGCGACCGTGCGTGCTTGAGCGCCGCCAGGGTGTCGGCGGTCTCACCGCTCTGGGTGATGGTGACCACCAGCGTGCGCGGGTCGGGGACACTGTCGCGGTAGCGGTACTCGCTGGCGATCTCCACCGTCGTCGGGATGCCGGCGATCGACTCCAGCCAGTAGCGGGCCGTCGATCCCGCGTAATAGCTGGTGCCGCAGGCCAGGATCAGCACCCGGTCGATCTCCTTGAAGATGCGGTAGGCGCCGTCACCAAAGAGCTCCGGGCTGATGCCGGCCACGCCGTCCAGCGTGTCGGCGATGGCCTTGGGCTGCTCGAAGATCTCCTTCTGCATGTAGTGGCGGTAGGGGCCCAACTCGGCGGCGCCGCTGTGGGCCTGCACCACCTTCACCGGGCGGTCCACCGGGCGCCACTCGCCGCCCGGCTGCTGAGCGCTGATCCAGGCCCGGCCCATCTGCAGGTCGACGACGTCACCTTCCTCCAGGTAGACGATGCGGTCCGTCACGCCCGCCAACGCCATCGCATCGGAGGCCAGGAAGTGTTCCTGGTCACCGACGCCGAGCACCAGCGGTGAACCCGCCCGGGCACCCACCACGCGGTGCGGTTCGTCCCGACAGAACACCGCGATCGCATAGGCGCCGCGCAGCTTCGGCAGGGTCTGCTGCACCGCTTCCAGGAGGTCGCCGTCGTAGTGAAGCTGCACCAGGTGCGCGATCACCTCGGTGTCGGTCTGGCTGGTGAACCGGTAGCCGCGGGCCTGCAGGTCAGCGCGTAGCTCGTCGTGGTTCTCGATGATGCCGTTGTGCACCAGCGCAATGCGACCGACATCCGACTGGCCACCCGGCCCGGTGGAAAAGTGAGGATGCGCGTTGTGAACGGCCGGTGCGCCGTGCGTGGCCCAGCGCGTGTGGGCGATGCCCGTGCCGCTGCTCAGTTGGTCGGCATCCGTGGCGGTCTGCAACTCGGCCACGCGTGAGGTGCTGCGGGACCGCCTGAGCTCGCCGTCCTGGTGCACGGCCACACCGCAGGAGTCGTAGCCCCGGTACTCCAGGCGACGCAGGCCCTCGATCAGGATGGGAACGATGTTGCGCGTGCTGACCGCGCCGACGATGCCGCACATGGGAAGCCTTGCCCGAAGCCGTGAAAGTCCCCGATCCTAGGCAGGTGTAGTGAAATTCGATTGCAAAAATGTCGCGACTTTCGACCCGGCACGCACATGGGTACCGACACTGAAACAATATTGCACCAGAGAGTTCAAGATGAAATCATCCAGCGTGAACCACGTCACATTCGATGCGGCGGATCTGCGTTTGCTGGCGCTGCTGCAGCATGATGCGGGGCAATCCAATCAGGAACTGGCCGCTCAGGCGCACCTTTCGACTGCCACCTGCCTGCGCCGGGTCCGACGATTGACGGAGTTGGGCGTGATCCGGGCGCGCGTCGCGCTGCTGGATCCCGATCGGCTTGGCCCCTCGATCCAGGTTGTCTGCGAAGTGACGCTGGACAGACAGGGGTTGGAGCACGTGGAGGCGTTCGAGCGACTGGTGATGGCGCACCCGGCCGTGCGCCAGTGCTACAGGGTGTCGCCTGGCCCGGACCTGGTGCTCGTGGCCGAGGCTGCTGACATGCCAGCATGGACTGGCGTGGTCGCCGAGCTCTTCACGCAACAGGCGAATGTGCGCAACGTGAAGACCTTCTTCGTCCTGCGCAGGACGAAGTACGACACCTCGAGCCTGCTCCCCTCGCCACCGGAGGCTGCTGCCACGTCGTACAGGTGGGCTCCTGGTTGACCCCGGACCCTGGTCGGACACGTCGCCGATCGGGCCTGCTTGCGCGATGGGAATCCGCTGTGCTACAGTCGCGGGCTACGCTGGACGAAAGGCGGCGATGCAAGGCGGGCCAACAAAGCCGCCGAGTGACGCAGCAAAGAATCGATTGGCGGAGAGCTGAAAAGCCGAGTGCTTGACAGGGTCAAAAAAACCAGGTCATAATCGCAGGCTCTGCTGATGACAAAGCGCTGACAACAGCGACGCGACAACAGCAAGACAGCAAAAGCCGAGTGCTTGACAAGGTTTTAAAAACATGTCATAATCGAGGCGTGCGCCGAAAGGCGCGCTGAGACGAAAGTCGAAGCAAGCTCTTTAACAACATACAGCCGATAAGCGTGGGCGTTTGAAGGCGAGTGCCAAGAGTCGCAAGACTCGTGGTCGAAAGACCTCAAACGCTCATGGAAACTGAAGTGAAGTTCACTTCGATTCCGTTGAGCAATTTCAAGATCGAACTGAAGAGTTTGATCCTGGCTCAGATTGAACGCTGGCGGCATGCTTTACACATGCAAGTCGAACGGTAACAGGCCTTCGGGTGCTGACGAGTGGCGAACGGGTGAGTAATGCATCGGAACGTGCCCAGTAGTGGGGGATAGCCCGGCGAAAGCCGGATTAATACCGCATACGACCTACGGGTGAAAGGGGGGGATCGCAAGACCTCTCGCTATTGGAGCGGCCGATGTCAGATTAGGTAGTTGGTGGGGTAAAGGCCTACCAAGCCTGCGATCTGTAGCTGGTCTGAGAGGACGACCAGCCACACTGGGACTGAGACACGGCCCAGACTCCTACGGGAGGCAGCAGTGGGGAATTTTGGACAATGGGCGCAAGCCTGATCCAGCCATGCCGCGTGCGGGAAGAAGGCCTTCGGGTTGTAAACCGCTTTTGTCAGGGAAGAAATCTTCTGGGCTAATACCTCGGGAGGATGACGGTACCTGAAGAATAAGCACCGGCTAACTACGTGCCAGCAGCCGCGGTAATACGTAGGGTGCAAGCGTTAATCGGAATTACTGGGCGTAAAGCGTGCGCAGGCGGTTGTGCAAGACAGGTGTGAAATCCCCGGGCTTAACCTGGGAACTGCACTTGTGACTGCACAGCTGGAGTGCGGCAGAGGGGGATGGAATTCCGCGTGTAGCAGTGAAATGCGTAGATATGCGGAGGAACACCGATGGCGAAGGCAATCCCCTGGGCCTGCACTGACGCTCATGCACGAAAGCGTGGGGAGCAAACAGGATTAGATACCCTGGTAGTCCACGCCCTAAACGATGTCAACTGGTTGTTGGGAAGGTTCCTTCTCAGTAACGTAGCTAACGCGTGAAGTTGACCGCCTGGGGAGTACGGCCGCAAGGTTGAAACTCAAAGGAATTGACGGGGACCCGCACAAGCGGTGGATGATGTGGTTTAATTCGACGCAACGCGAAAAACCTTACCTACCCTTGACATGCCAGGAACTTGCCAGAGATGGCTTGGTGCTCGAAAGAGAACCTGGACACAGGTGCTGCATGGCCGTCGTCAGCTCGTGTCGTGAGATGTTGGGTTAAGTCCCGCAACGAGCGCAACCCTTGCCATTAGTTGCTACGAAAGGGCACTCTAATGGGACTGCCGGTGACAAACCGGAGGAAGGTGGGGATGACGTCAGGTCATCATGGCCCTTATGGGTAGGGCTACACACGTCATACAATGGCCGGTACAGAGGGCTGCCAACCCGCGAGGGGGAGCCAATCCCAGAAAACCGGTCGTAGTCCGGATCGCAGTCTGCAACTCGACTGCGTGAAGTCGGAATCGCTAGTAATCGCGGATCAGCTTGCCGCGGTGAATACGTTCCCGGGTCTTGTACACACCGCCCGTCACACCATGGGAGCGGGTTCCGCCAGAAGTAGGTAGCCTAACCGCAAGGAGGGCGCTTACCACGGCGGGGTTCGTGACTGGGGTGAAGTCGTAACAAGGTAGCCGTATCGGAAGGTGCGGCTGGATCACCTCCTTTCTGGAAAAAGCACTCAAGTTCAAGCGCTCACACTTATCGGCTGTTGTTGACGACAGATCACCTGACGTGAGGGTCTGTAGCTCAGTCGGTTAGAGCACCGTCTTGATAAGGCGGGGGTCGTTGGTTCGAATCCAACCAGACCCACCACACAAGGGGGGTGTAGCTCAGCTGGGAGAGCACCTGCTTTGCAAGCAGGGGGTCATCGGTTCGATCCCGTTCACCTCCACCACCCACTTCAGCGGACACTCCAGCACATGCGTCAGTCGCGTGTGCTGCAGTGTCCGATCCTTGATCGGCT
Organism: Rubrivivax albus; assembly: GCF_004016515.1. Lineage (GTDB taxonomy): Bacteria > Pseudomonadota > Gammaproteobacteria > Burkholderiales > Burkholderiaceae_C > Rubrivivax > Rubrivivax albus. The sequence goes on along the minus strand of NZ_SACT01000002.1, from coordinate 338,005 downwards.
GTCGTTCTTTAACAATTCATAGAGTCGAATCAGCGTTGTCGGCGGAAAGCATCCTCGGATGCACCGTGCCGTCGACAACTACTTGATTGCGTCAATTGAATATTTCAGCTCGAAAGAGTTGAATACGGCATAACGCAGATACTCAAATCTGTCATTGACCTGGCGACTGCGGTCGTCAAAGTTATAGGGTCAAGTGACTAAGTGCATGTGGTGGATGCCTTGGCGATTACAGGCGATGAAGGACGTTGTAGCCTGCGATAAGCTTCGGGGAGCTGGCAAACAAGCTTTGATCCGGAGATTTCCGAATGGGGAAACCCACCCGCAAGGGTATCGCACACTGAATACATAGGTGTGCGAGGCGAACCGGGTGAACTGAAACATCTCAGTAGCTCGAGGAACAGACATCAACCGAGATTCCGAAAGTAGTGGCGAGCGAAATCGGAACAGCCTGCACGTTTTAGCAGTCGACTTATCAGAACGGTCTGGAAAGTCCGGCCACAGCGGGTGATAGCCCCGTATGGAAAAAGACGACTGTGGAACTAGGCGTGCGACAAGTAGGGCGGGACACGTGAAATCCTGTCTGAAGATGGGGGGACCATCCTCCAAGGCTAAATACTCGTAATCGACCGATAGTGAACAAGTACCGTGAGGGAAAGGCGAAAAGAACCCCGGGAGGGGAGTGAAATAGATCCTGAAACCGCATGCATACAAAAAGTCGGAGCCCGCAAGGGTGACGGCGTACCTTTTGTATAATGGGTCAGCGACTTACATTCAGTGGCAAGCTTAACCGAATAGGGAAGGCGCAGGGAAACCGAGTCCGAATAGGGCGTTCAGTCGCTGGGTGTAGACCCGAAACCAGGTGATCTATCCATGGCCAGGATGAAGGTGAGGTAACACTTACTGGAGGTCCGAACCGACTAGTGTTGCAAAACTAGCGGATGAGCTGTGGATAGGGGTGAAAGGCTAAACAAACCTGGAGATAGCTGGTTCTCTCCGAAAACTATTTAGGTAGTGCCTCAAGTATTACCATCGGGGGTAGAGCACTGTTATGGCTAGGGGGTCATGGCGACTTACCAAACCATTGCAAACTCCGAATACCGATGAGTACAGCTTGGGAGACAGTGCACCGGGTGCTAACGTCCGGACACAAGAGGGAAACAACCCAGACCGCCAGCTAAGGTCCCCAAAATTGGCTAAGTGGGAAACGAAGTGGGAAGGCTAAAACAGTCAGGATGTTGGCTTAGAAGCAGCCATCATTTAAAGAAAGCGTAATAGCTCACTGATCGAGTCGTCCTGCGCGGAAGATGTAACGGGGCTAAGCCAGTTACCGAAGCTGCGGATTCACAGCAATGTGAGTGGTAGGAGAGCGTTCCGTACGCCTGCGAAGGTGGACCGTGAGGTCTGCTGGAGGTATCGGAAGTGCGAATGCTGACATGAGTAGCGTTAAAGGGGGTGAAAAGCCCCCTCGCCGAAAGCGCAAGGTTTCCTACGCAACGTTCATCGGCGTAGGGTGAGTCGGCCCCTAAGGCGAGGCAGAGATGCGTAGCTGATGGGAAACAGGTCAATATTCCTGTACCGATTGCAAGTGCGATGTGGGGACGGAGAAGGTTAGCTCAGCCGGGTGTTGGATGTCCCGGTTCAAGCCTGTAGTCGTGCCTGGTAGGCAAATCCGCCGGGCTTAGATGAGGGGTGATAACGAGGAAGCTTGCTTCCGAAGTGAGTGATACCCTGCTTCCAGGAAAAGCCACTAAGCTTCAGCTTGCAACGACCGTACCGCAAACCGACACTGGTGCGCGAGATGAGTATTCTAAGGCGCTTGAGAGAACTCTGGAGAAGGAACTCGGCAAATTGACACCGTAACTTCGGGAGAAGGTGTGCCTTTAGTAGGTGAAGTCGTACAGACGGAGCCCAATGAGGCCGCAGAGAATCGGTGGCTGCGACTGTTTATTAAAAACACAGCACTCTGCAAAGACGAAAGTCGACGTATAGGGTGTGACGCCTGCCCGGTGCTGGAAGATTAAATGATGGGGTGCAAGCTCTTGATTGAAGTCCCAGTAAACGGCGGCCGTAACTATAACGGTCCTAAGGTAGCGAAATTCCTTGTCGGGTAAGTTCCGACCTGCACGAATGGCGTAACGATGGCCACGCTGTCTCCTCCAGAGACTCAGCGAAGTTGAAATGTTTGTGATGATGCAATCTTCCCGCGGAAAGACGGAAAGACCCCATGAACCTTTACTGTAGCTTCACATTGGACTTTGAACAGATCTGTGTAGGATAGGTGGGAGGCTTTGAAGCCGGGACGCTAGTTCCGGTGGAGCCAACCTTGAAATACCACCCTGGTGTGTTTGAGGTTCTAACCTTGGCCCGTTATCCGGGTTGGGGACAGTGTGTGGTGGGCAGTTTGACTGGGGCGGTCTCCTCCCAAAGCGTAACGGAGGAGTTCGAAGGTACGCTAGGCACGGTCGGAAATCGTGCTGATAGTGCATAGGCATAAGCGTGCTTGACTGCGAGACTGACAAGTCGAGCAGGTACGAAAGTAGGACTAAGTGATCCGGTGGTTCTGTATGGAAGGGCCATCGCTCAACGGATAAAAGGTACTCTGGGGATAACAGGCTGATACCGCCCAAGAGTTCATATCGACGGCGGTGTTTGGCACCTCGATGTCGGCTCATCTCATCCTGGGGCTGTAGCCGGTCCCAAGGGTATGGCTGTTCGCCATTTAAAGAGGTACGTGAGCTGGGTTTAAAACGTCGTGAGACAGTTTGGTCCCTATCTTCCGTGGGCGCTGCAAGATTGAGAGAGCCTGCTCCTAGTACGAGAGGACCGGAGTGGACGCACCTCTGGTGTATCGGTTGTCACGCCAGTGGCATTGCCGAGTAGCTAAGTGCGGAAGAGATAACCGCTGAAAGCATCTAAGCGGGAAACTCGTCTCAAGATGAGTCTTGCCGGGGCCTTGAGCCCCCTGAAGAGTCGTTCGAGACCAGGACGTTGATAGGCCGGGTGTGGAAGCGTAGTAATGCGTTAAGCTAACCGGTACTAATTGCTCGTGAGGCTTGACCCTATAACTTTGACGATATCGGGTTCAGTTATGCCGCAAGAGACGCAATCAAGCTGATTCAAACTCTGTGAATTGGTCGCAACGCCAGATGGCGGGGCGGCAACCAGTCAAGCCTGATGACCATAGCAAGGTGGTCCCACTCCTTCCCATCCCGAACAGGACAGTGAAACGCCTTAGCGCCGATGATAGTGCGGATTCCCGTGTGAAAGTAGGACATTGTCAGGCTATTTATGCGAAAAGCCCGGGCCTCATGGTCCGGGCTTTTTACTTTTCCGTGGGTTGTTTTTCCGAATCTCCACTGCTGCGAATCGTCGAACGTCACGCATCAAAGACAAAGTCGAGCGTGTCGAATTCGGCAGGTAGCCGAAGCGTCTCTTCAGGATCAAACAACACGTCGGCGATCTTGTGTTCACGCACGGCGATCGTCTCCAGAAACAGAGCCGGAGAGGCAAGTGCGGCAAAGGTATCGAAACCCGCCTCCAGAAACTGCTGCAGTGCGCCCAGCCCGGCTGCGCGCGCCGGTCCTCGCATCATGCGCAAAGAATGGCGAAGCCAGCGGTTCCTGGTGAACCGCGACAAGGCCCCTCCAATGTCCAGCATCAAGGAGATCTGCTGCGCCCGGTGACTCGCCTGTCCGACCTGGCGCCATGCAGCGCGATACCGCCGGCCATCCAAGCCTGTCTCCGCGACAAGTGCATGGGCCATCTCGAGGTCGAGCCGCTCCGCCAGTGCGTGCAACTCGGACAGCTCCCGCACCGTCACGACGACCTCGCCAGGGAACAGACGGACCAGCGCCGGTACGATGCGCGCAAACTGAGCATCCCGCGCCGTGAAATCATGCGGGCCGTAGAGCTCCTCCAGGAAGAAGCGCGCCGCGCCGGTGTAAGTCGGATCGGACAGGAGGTCCCTGTACGTGCCCGCAAACCGCGCATGCTGGAAAGACTTGACGCCGTCAAGGCGCACGGCAAGAACCGGCTCGCGGGCGACCTTCGCTCGAATCGCGGACACCGAATCCAGATGCCCGAGAATTGCTGTCGCATCTCCACTCATACCGCGATGATGCCCCGGCCCGCTCCGTGGTCCTGAATCACAGGGCATCCACACGATGATCGCGAAGTTGCAACGGGTCCTCCTGGTCCTGTGGATCGCAGCGCTGGCGGGCACGCTGGTGGCCTGGCCACTCGAATGGATACCCGGCTATGCGGCAGTGACCCTGGTCGCTGCCTTGCTCGTTGGACACGGGTTCGTTCTCGCCGGCGAATTCATGGCCATGCACTGGACGAACCAACGCGACACGGCGCCACGGGCCGGGTTGCGTGACGTCGTGGCCGCCTGGTGGCAGGAGTCGCTACACGCGCCCAAGGTCTTCTTCTGGCGCCAACCGCTGCGCCACGGCATGTGGAAAGACCACCTGCCCGCGGGAGCCCCCAGCGCGCGCGGGGTGGTCCTGGTTCACGGCTACTTCTGCAACCGCGGCCTCTGGAACCCATGGCTAAGCCGGCTGACCCACGCCAGGATCCCGTTCATAGCGGTGGACCTTGCACCAGCATTCGGAAGCATCGACGCCTACGCTCCCGTCATCGATGCCGCCATCGTTCGAATGCGGAAAGTCACGGGTCACCCGCCCATCGTCGTCGCACACAGCATGGGTGGCCTGGCGGTGCGGCGCTGGTGGATCGACCGGGCGCCCGACGACCTCCATCACCTGATCACGCTGGGTTCACCCCACCACGGCACCCGCCTGGCCACACTGGGCACGACCCAGAACGCCCAACAGATGCGCGTGGGCTCAGACTGGCTTCACGAACTGCAGGCCGCCGAACAGCCGGCCACCCGTGCCCGCGTCACCTGTGTGTACAGCCATTGCGACAACATCGTCTTCCCGGCCTCAACGGCTACCCTGTCCGGCACCAGGACCGTCCACCTGCCCGGCACGCCACACGTGGCCATGGTCGATCACCCGGTCGCCTGGAACCTGCTCCAGGAGCAACTCAGGATGGCGCCAGCACACCCCGGCGCATCTGATCCAGCTCCATGCTCTCGAACAGCGCCTTGAAGTTGCCTTCACCGAATCCCTGGTCACCCTTGCGCTGGATGAACTCGAAGAAGATCGGCCCCAGCTGGTTCTCGCTGAAGATCTGCAGCAGCAGTTCCCCAGCCTTGCCGTCAACGAGGATCTTGCGCGTCCGCAGCGCCGCCACGTCCTCCCCGTGCCCGGGGATGCGCTTGTCGATCAGCTCGTAGTAGGTGTCGATGGTGTCCAGCAATGTGACCCCATTGGCGCGCAGGCCGTCGACGGTCTGCAACAGGTCACCGGAGCCCAGCGCGATGTGCTGGATGCCTTCACCCCGGTAGCGGTCCAGGTACTCCTGGATCTGCCCGGGCGTCTCGTTGCCTTCTTCGTTGATCGGGATCCGGATCTGTCCGCAGGGGCTGGTCATCGCCTTGCTCTTCACCCCCGTGACCTGGCCCTCGATGTCGAAGTAGCGCACCTCGCGGAAGTTGAAGATGCGCTCGTAGAAGTCGGCCCACTCGCCCATCCGGCCACGGTGCACGTTGTGGGTCAGATGGTCGATGTAGGTCAGCCCCAGCCCTGCCGGCGCCAGCGAAGCGCCGAGCAGCGGCTCGAAATCGACGTCGAAGAAACCGATGTTGCCGATGTCACCCTCTTTGGCGCCGCCCTTGCCGCGCCACCTGTCCACCAGGTAGATCAGCGAATCACCGATCCCCTTGATCGCCGGGATGTTCAACTCGCCCGGCCCGGCCTGACCGGCATACCCCCAGGCGCCGAGCGAGACGGCGCGCTCGTACGCAGCCTTGGCATCCTGCACGCGGAACGCGATGGCGCAGATGCTCGGCCCATGCAGCCGCGCGAAGCGCTGGGCGAACGAGTCCGGCTCCGCGTTGACGATGAAATTGATGCCCCCTTGCCGGTACAGCGTCACGTTCTTGTGGCGGTGCCTGGCGATGGCCCGGAAGCCCATGCGCTCGAAGAGCCGCCCCATCTCGGCGGGGTCCGGCGCGGCATATTCGATGAACTCGAAGCCATCCGTGCCCATCGGGTTTTCCCACGGGGTGGACTGCATATCTTGGTCTCCTGTGCGCGGTGGCACGCACTGTAGACCCGAACCGGCGCAGGAAGTCTGCGCAATCCGGCCTTGATCACCGTCAAGACGCGTGATCCCTGCACAATCACGCCCATGGCCATCGAACCCGAGCTTGACGCCATCGATCGGCGCATCCTTCAGGTGCTGCAGTCCCAAGGGCGCTGCACGTACGACGAGCTGGCACAGGCCGTGGGCCTGTCGGCCAGCGCGGCGCTGCGCCGGGTGCGCCGCCTGGAGGACGCGGGTGTCATCGCCGGCTATGTGGCGCTGGTCGACCCCGTGCGTGTGGGGCTCGGGCTCACGGCCTACATCAACGTCCGCCTCGAAAAGCACACCGAGAGCCACAAGCGCAACCCGATGGACCTCTTCGCCGCCTCGGTGCAGACGTGGCCGGAAGTGGTGGAGTGCAGTGCGCTCACCGGCGAGATGGATTTCCTGCTGCGCGTGGTGGTGCGCGACATGGACCACTACTCGCGCTTCATCATGGAGTCGCTGCTCAAGCACCCCAGCGTGCAGGACTGCAAGACCAGCTTCGTCCTCCAGCGTGTGAAGGGCACCACGGCGCTGGCGTTCTGAAACGCCGTCGCGAGCAGCGACAATCCGCGCCACGATGCTCGACTGGCTGCACACGATCTCTCAATGGCTGCAATCCTGGGCCACGCCGGAAATGGGCCTGTGGGGCCTGTTCGGCTCCGCCTTCCTGTCGGCCACCATCCTGCCCGGGTCCAGCGAGGTCGTGTTGACGGCACTGATCACGGCCTATCCCGACCAGGCCTGGCCCGGATTCGCGGTGGCGCTGGCGGGCAACCTGCTGGGCTGCCTGTTGACCTTCGGCATGGGCCACGCCGGGCGCCAGGGCTATGAGCGCTTCCAGAACGTGAAGGTCGACATGGACGGCCCGCAGGTCCGGCGCCTGCGCCGCTGGGGCACGCCGGCACTCGTGCTCTCGGTGCTGCCGCTGGTGGGCGACGCCCTCGTGCTGGCTGCGGGCTGGCTGCGCATGCCGCTGTGGCAGAGCCTGGCGTGGATCGCCGTCGGCAAGGGCCTGCGCTACCTGCTGGTGGTCCTGGGCATCATGGGCGTGCTGTCCTTCGCCTGAGCGCCCGGGACGCAGCGGCCGTCAGTCGACGTCGGCCGTGTCGATCTCGTGCAGCAGCCGGCGCGTCGGCTCCTCACTCAGGTGCAGGAAGTCGGCGATGTCGCGCACATCGTCTGGCAAAGCCGCGTCGTCCCAGCCGTGTGCGCTGTGTCGGGCCACGCGGATGGCCAGCGTCACGTTGCGCACCTGCGGGTCTTCCAGGTGCCGGTCGTCGGTGGCCCGCACCAGCAGGGACGGCAGCCGCCAGGCCTCCATCAGCGCGTGTTGCAGGTCCGGCAGGGCGATGTTGAGCAGTTCCTGCTGGGCCTGCAGGCTGCGCAGGCCGGGCTCCGTGCGCAGGCGATGCGCCACCGCCTGCGCCAGCGTCGGTGCCTGCAGCCACAGCAACAGTTCGGCGAAGTCGTGCAGCAGCGCCGCTTCGTGGAGCACCGCGGCGTCGTGGTCGAGCCGATGAACCGCGAAGGCCAGCGCGAAGGCCGCGGCCCGGCGTGAACGCTCCAGCACGGCCATGAAGCCGTCCAGCGCACCCGGCGTGGTGCAGAGCCAGGACTCGGCCACGGCCTGCGGACCAAAATGGCGGAAGAACGGCCCGATGCCCAGCATGACCAGCGCGGCCGTCACCGTCTCCGCGTCACCCCGCGCGTCGTCCCAGCTCCGTCGGCGGGTCGTGCGTGCCACCTGCGCGAACAGCTTCAGCGTCATCAGGGGATCGCGCACGATCGTCTGGGTCATCAGGTGCGCATCGACCGCGTCCTCGTTCGCCCGCCAGGTCTCCAGCATCACCGCCGTCTCGGCCAGCACCGGCAGCGCATCCGGATCGAAGCGGGCCATCCAGCCGCGCAGGTCGCGCTCGGGCCGGGTCAGGAACGGTGGCGGGGGCAGGGTCATCGACGGAACCTCGTGCCCCGGATATCGGCCATCCGCCGGGAAACTGCAGTGCGGGCGGGCCCTGGCGTCAGGCCAGGACCCGCCTGCAGGCCGGCGGCGGCATCAGAGCCGCGTCACGCCGGGCAGCACGGCCACGAGGCGGCCGTCGACGTACAGCGCACCTTCCGGCGCGCCGGCCTCGGCGTAGAACTCCAGCACCGGATCACCGGTGGGCCGGGGTTCCTGCGGCGCCACGCGGCGCGCCCAGTAGGCCAGGGCACGGCCAGCGAGGCGCAGGCCGCGCGCAAGACGGCGTCGGGCGCCGCCAGGGGGCACGCTGACGTGCCAGCTCAGGGTCTTTTCCATGATCGTGTCTCCGGGCCGGCGCGCAGCAGTCGCGCAGGCCGTGTCGGGTTCAGGGGCTGGGTCGGGCCAGTTCGGCCCGCAGTTCGCGTGCGGCACGCTGACGCAGGCCGGAGGCGCTGCGTCGGTGGGCGCCGCCCTTGCACCGGTGTGCCGCGAGGGCAAACGGGTGGCGGGGCTTGCACGGGTTCAGGGTCTGCTTCATCGGGGTCACTCCTCGTCGCGGTGGCGGAAAGTCAAACGGCCCGGGGCGGGTGCCACCGGGCCGTCGAAGGAGTGAGCCGGGATCGCAGATCCTCAGCCTGGCCTTCGAGGCCCGGGAGACACCTCGCCCACGCTGCGTGTCCGCGGGCACGCAGCATCTGCGGGAAGGTGGATCAGGAACACGTTCGGACAACTCCGGGGAAAGACGTCGGGCCGGCGGCCAGACGTTGATCACATGATAAAGCCTCTTCGCTCAAGCGCAAGTGTCCTTGCGCATCTGCGCAACGATATCCCCTGATTCAGGGACGCCCGCGTTTCAAGGGCGCAACACCCGACCGGCTCTTGAGCCACAGCGCCTGATCGTCGTCGGGCGCGGGCGGCGGCGGCGGGCTGGCCGTGGGCGGGGGCGTGGTCAGCACCTCGCCCAGCAGGTCCAGCAGGCGCGAGCGCGCCTTCTGCGGGTGGCGACGGTAGTACGTGAGCACCAGGCCGACGATGAAGCGCTCGTCGTCGTCGCGCGGCTGGCTGCTGGTCGGCGGTGGTTCGTCGCCTTCCGGGGGCATCACGGCGGGCGGTGAGCCATCGCCGTGCGGCACGTCCATCCAGCCGATGGGCTTGCGGCAGCGCTGCTCGAACTGGCGGGCGAGCCGCTCGCCGATCTGCCGCGAGCGGCTCTTGATCTGGCTCCAGTAGCTGGGCTGGATCAGCACGTGTTCGGCAAAGCGCCGCTCGAGGCCGCGCAGGGCAGCGGCATCGGGGTGGCGGACGGTCGCGTGCACGAACTCGTCGAACAGGGCCAGCGCGTTCTCGAAGCGCACCTGCGCGATGACCGCAGGGTCAGGGCTGGCATGGAGCATGGGCGGATGATAAATCTGCGTTGCGCCGGCCTAAGATGAAGACTTCGCAACCGAGGAACGACGATGAGCCTTGCATGGAAGGCCGCTGCTTCGGCGGCGGCGGTAGCCGCGGTTTGCTGCCTGCCTGCGGCGGCTGCCGAACGGGCGCTGGACAAGTCCGTGGTCGTGCCCGCCGGCGTCGACGCCGTGTGGCAGGCCTGGACCACCACCAGTGGTGTCACCAGCTTCTTCGCCCCAGGCGCCGAGATCGAACCGCGCGTGGGCGGCGCCTACCGCGTCTACTTCGACCCCGGTGCCGAACCCGGCCAGCGGGGCGCCGACGACATGCGCATCCTCGCCCTCCAGCCCAAGCGCATGCTGAGCTTCGACTGGAACGCGCCGCCGTCGCTGCCCCAGGCGCGCCAGCAGCGCACCTTCGTGATCGTGCGCCTGCACCCGGTGGACGACCGCAGCACGCGCGTGACGCTGCACCACACTGGCTGGGGCGACGGCGGCGAATGGGACCAGGCGTACACCTACTTCGACCGCGCCTGGGACAACGTGCTGGCCGGCCTGAAGACACGCTTCGAGACCGGCCCGAAGGACTGGAAGCCCTGGCTGGCGCAGTTGGAGGCGTGGCGCGCCCAGCAGGCGGCCAAGGGCCTGCCGGTCAAGGAGTAGCGTCGGCGCCTTGCGCGTGGCTGCGGCTGGTGTCGATCTTCGGCGCGGTGCGCACCGACCACCACATCGTCAGCGCCAGGATGCCGGCCACCACGCCCAGCGACGCCATCACCGGGATCTTGACCACGTCGATCAGCATCATCTTGGTGCCGATGAAGACCAGGATCACCGCCAGCCCGTAGCTGAGCAGGTGGAACTTGGCCGCCACCGCCTGCAGCAGGAAGTACATCGCGCGCAGACCCAGGATGGCAAACACGTTCGACGTGAGCACGATGAACGGGTCGGTCGTGATGGCGAAGATGGCGGGGATGGAATCCACCGCGAAGATCACGTCGGTCACGCCCACCAGCGCCACCACCAACAGCAGCGGTGTGGCGATGCGCTTGCCGTTCTCCACCGTGAAGAAGCGCTCGCCGTTGAAGTGCTTGCTCACCGGCATCACGCGCTTGAGCAGCTTGAGCGCCGGGTTGTCGTCGAGGCTGGGCTCCTGGCCGGCGGCCCACCACATCTTGATGCCAGTGACGACGAGGAAGGCGCCGAAGACGTACAGGATCCAGTGGAAGTGCGCGATCAGCCACGAGCCGAGCAGGATCATCACCGTGCGCAGCACGATGGCACCGATGATGCCGATCATCAGCACCCGCTTCTGGTACGCCGGCGGCACCGCGAAGTAGGTGAAGATCATCAGGAAGACGAAGATGTTGTCGACCGCCAGGCTCTTCTCGATGAGGTAGCCGGTCAGGAACTCCAGCGCCTTGGTGTTGGCCACCGCGGTGCCATGGTCCTGCATGACGGCCCACCAGAACAGGCCGTTGAAGGCGAAGCTGGCGGCCACCCAGACGAGCGACCAGTTGATCGCCTCCTTGACCGACACCTCGTGCGCGCCCTGCTTCTTGAGCACGACGAAGTCGATGAACAGCGCCACCACGACGGTGACGACGAAAAAGGCCCAGAGCCAGGTTGGCGCGATCGTGTCCACGGACACTCCTTCGGCATGAGTGGAGGTTCATGCCGAAAGGTCTTGCGAGGGCAGGGCGCCCTTGCGGTCCCGGGCCGCGACGTGAGCCGCGTGCCGTATTGACGGGGGGCCGCGACCGCTGGGGGCGGCCGGCTACTCCCCTTTCGACGGCGCGGATTCTGCCCTTTTCCCGAATGCCCGGGCACGCCGAAGGGGCATGCACGCCGCACCGGCGTGCAGCCGGTGCGGCATCGTTCACGCGCGGTCAGTCGTCCTCGTGCGGCCGGAAGGCGCTGACCAGCTGGTGTTGCACGGTCGGTGGCACCGCCTCGTAGTGCGACATCGCGATCGTGTACCGGCCCTGGCCAGCGGTGAGCGCGTTGAGCCGGTTCTGGTAGTCCAGCAGCTCCGACAGCGGTGCCTGGCCGCGCACCAGCGCATCGCCGTTGGACGCCTGCCCGGTGCCAGCCACCATGCCGCGGCGCGCGGCCAGGTCGCCGGTGATGTCGCCCAGCGCACCTTCCGGCGCCGTGATCTCCACCTGCACGATGGGCTCCAGCACGATGGGCCGCGCCTCGCGCACCGCCACCATGAAGGCCTTGCGCGCCGCGGTCACGAACGCGATCTCCTTGCTGTCCACGCTGTGGTGCTTGCCGTCGTAGACCGTGACCTTCACGTCCACCACCGGGTGGCCGGAGATGGCGCCCGCGGCCAGCACCTCGCGCACGCCCTTCTCCACCGCAGGAATGAACTGCCCCGGGATCACGCCGCCCTTGACCGCGTCGACGAACTCGAACCCGGCGCCGCGCGGCAACGGCTCCACGCGCAGGAAGACCTCGCCGAACTGGCCGGCGCCGCCGCTCTGTTTCTTGTGCCGGTGGTGGCCCTCGGCCGGCGCGGTGATGGTCTCGCGGTAGGCGATGCGCGGCGGCTCCGTGTCGACCTCGAAGCGGTGCAGCTCGCGCAGCCGCTCCAGCAGCACCCGCAGGTGCAGCTCGCCCAGCCCGTACATCACCGTCTGGTTGGTGCTGGCCACGTGCTCCAGCTTCAGGCACGGGTCTTCGGCCACCAGCTTGCCCAGCACCTCCCACATGCGCTGCTCGTCGCCGTGGCGCTTGGGCTTGATCGCCAGCCCGTGCACCGGCTCCGGGAAGGCCAGCGGCTTGAGGTGGATGTGGTCGTCCTCGGCCGCGTCGTGCAGCACGGCGTCGAAGTGGATGTCGTCCACCTTGGCCACCGCCACGATGTCGCCCGGCACGGCCTGCGCCACCTCCACGTGGTCCTTGCCCTGCATCATGAACAGGTGGCCCACCTTGAAGGGCTTGCGGCCGTCGCCGATGTAGAGCTGGCTGTCGCGGGTGACCGTGCCCTGCCAGACGCGGAAGATGCCCATCTTGCCGACGTAGGGGTCCACCGTGACCTTGAACACGTGGGCCAGCACGTGCCTGCTCGCGTCGGGGTCGGCGTGCATCGGCACCGCATCGGGCCCTTCGCCGTTGAGGAAGTCCGGCGGGTTGCTCTCGGTGGGGTTGGGCAGCAGCCTGACGATCACGTCCAGCAGTTCGGCCACGCCGGCACCGGTGCGGGCGCTGGTGAACACCACCGGGATCAGGTGGCCCTCGCGCAGCGCCTGTTCCAGCGGTGCATGCAGCTCCGAGGCGTCGACGTCGCCGTCGTTGAGGTAGCGCTCGACGAAGTCGCCATCCACCTCCACCACCTGCTCCACCAGCGCGCGGTGCGCATCGGACACGGCACCGAAGTCGCTGTGGCCGTCACGGTTGTAGAAGCAGTCGACGACCTTGCTGGCGCCTTCGTCGGGCAGGTTCAGCGGCAGGCATTCGCGGCCGAAGGTGGCCTGGATCTGCGCCAGCAGCGCCGGCAGGTCGGCGCCGGCGGCGTCGATGCGGTTGACGATGATGAGCCGGTCGAGCTGGCGCTCGGCGGCGTAGTCCATCATGCGCTGGGCCATCGGCTCGATGCCGGTGGAGGCGTTGATGACGATGGCGGCGGTCTCCACCGCCTCCAGCGCCGGCAGCGCCTGGCCCAGGAAGTCCGGCGCTCCGGGGGTGTCGATCAGGTGGATGCGGCAGCCAGCGTGGTCCAGGTGCATCAGCGCGCTGTTGAGTGAGTGCTGCATGCGCTTTTCCACCGGGTCGTGGTCGCTGACGGTGCCGCCGCGTTCCAGCGAGCCGAGGCTGCCGATGACGCCGGCGGCCTGCAACAGCGCCTCGGCGAGCAGGGTCTTGCCGGCGGCCGCGGGGCCGACGAGCGCCAGCGTGCGGATGTCGGCGGTGCCAACGGCCGTGGGGGCGCCGGCGCTCGGGGATGGGCTTGGCATGAGGGTCTCCTTCAGCGTGGGCCCGTCGTGGCCAGCGACCCGGGCGGGCAGGATGTGGACGGTGAAGGCAGCCTACGCCGCGGCCGCGCGCTGCACAAGGGTGTGGCGTCAAGGGTTGCGCCGGGGCTAGGCAGGGCGCGGCAGGCGTTAGGCTGACGGGCTGTGCCAGACGTCCGTTCTGCCTTGACACCGATCCAGCCCACCCCACCCGCCGGATGTCCAGCGTGAGCGCGCCGGCCCGCGTGCTGCCGGCACTGGTGGCGGCGCAGTTCCTGGGGGTGTCGCCCTGGTTCGCCGTCAACGCGGTGATGCCGGAACTGCAGCGCGCCAACGGCTGGGCCGCCGAGGCCGTGGGGCCGCTGACCGCGGCCGTGCAGCTGGGGTTCATCGCCGGCACCCTGCTGTTTGCGCTGGGGGCGGTGGCCGACCGCTTCCCGGCCCGCCGCGTCTTCCTGGCCTGCGCGCTCGCCAGCGCCCTCTGCACGATGGCCGCGCTGGCCAGCGCCGACCACTTCGAGGCCCTGTTCGCCTGGCGCGCCCTCACCGGTTTTTGCCTGGCCGGCATCTACCCGGTGGGCATGAAGATCGCCGCCCAGTGGTTCCCGCGTGGCCTGGGCGCGGCGCTGGGCTGGCTGGTGGGCGCGCTGGTGCTGGGCAGTGCGCTGCCGCATGCCTTGCGCGCGCTGACGGTCAGCGCCGGCGGCTGGCCCTGGGAGGCGGTGTTCGTCGCCATCGCCATGGGGTCGCTGGCCGCCGGGGCCTTGGTGATGCTCGCCGTGCCTGAGCCGCACCACGCACCGGCACGCGTGAGCACGCTGCAGTGGCGCGCGCTGGGCGCGGTCTGGACCGACCGCAAGGTGCGCGCCTCGGTGCTCGGCTACTTTGGCCACATGTGGGAGCTCTACGCGATGTGGGTGCTGCTGCCCTTCATCGTCGCCACCCGGCTGCAGGGGGCGGCGCTGTCGTGGACGGCCTTTGCCGCGCTCGGTGCCGGCGCGCTGGGCTGCGCGCTGGGCGGGCGCGTGGCGCAGCGCGTCGGCAGCGCCCGCGTGGCCGGCGTGCAGCTGGCCAGCAGCGGGCTGTGCTGTCTGGCCGCGCCCTGGATGCTGGCGGCGCCGGACGCGGTGTTCTACGCCTGGCTGGTGCTCTGGGGCATCACCGTGGCCGGCGACTCACCGCAATTCTCGGCGCTCACCGCCGTCAACGCGCCGCCGCAGGCCGTGGGCAGCGTGCTGACGCTGACCAACAGCCTGGGCTTCGCGCTGTCCATCGTCAGCATCCAGCTCTTCGTGTCGCTGCTGCCCGACGTGCCACTGGGCGCGCTGCTGCCGTGGCTGGCCGCCGGGCCGCTGCTGGGGCTCGTCGCATTGCGGCCGCTGCTGCGCTGATGATCATTCGTGCCGCAGCGCCTCGATCGGGTCGAGCCGCGCCGCGCGCCGCGCCGGGAAGTAGCCGAACACCACGCCGATGGCGGCCGAGAAGCCGAAGGCCAGCAGGTTGATCGCCGGGTCGAAGGCGTAGGGCACGCCCATCAGCCCGGTGATCGCCACCGACGCCGCGGTGGCGATGGCGATGCCCAGCAGCCCGCCCAGCGCCGCCAGCACCACCGCCTCGATCAGGAACTGCAGCAGCACCTCGCGGCCCAGCGCGCCGATGGCCAGCCGGATGCCGATCTCGCGCGTGCGCTCGGTCACGCTGACCAGCATGATGTTCATGATGCCGATGCCGCCCACCAGCAGGCTCACCGCGGCCACCGCGCCCAGCAGCGCCGTCAGCACCTGCGTCGTGCCCGACAGCGTCTGCGCCAGCTGCTGGGTGTCGAGCACGTTGAAGTTGTTCTCCTCGGCCTCGGCGAGCTTGCGCCGCTCGCGCAGCAGCCGCGTGATGTCGGCCTTCACCGCCTCGGTGTCGGCGCCGTCGGCCATCGACACCAGCAGCGTGGCCACGTTGAGGTTGCCGGTCAGCCGCCGCTGCACGGCGGCGATGGGCATCACCACCACGTCGTCCTGGTCCTGGCCGATGCCGCCCTGGCCCTTGGCCTGCAGCAGGCCGATGACCTCGCAGCTGAGGTTCTTCAGCCGCAGCCGGGAACCCACCGGGTCGCTGCTGCCGAACAGCTCGCGCCGCACGGTGTCGCCGATCACGCAGACGGCGCTGCCGGCGCGTTCCTCGGCCGGCTCGAACAGCCGGCCCGAGGCCAGCGTCCAGTTGTTGGTGGTGAAGTAGGCGTTGGTGCTGCCGTAGACCACGGTGGACCAGTTGCGCGCGCCGAACACCGCGGTGGCGCTGGTGGCCGCCTGCGGCGCTACCGCCAGCGTGCCCGGCACCTGCTGCGCGATGGCGTCGGCGTCCTCGCGGCGGAACGGCGGCGCACCGGCGGCGTCGCGCCCCGGGCCCATGCGCTGGCCGGGCCGGATCATCAGCAGGTTGGTGCCCAGGCTGGTGATCTGATCCTGCACCGCCTGCGTTGCGCCGTTGCCGATGGTGACCATCGTCACCACCGCGGCCACGCCGATGACGATGCCCAGCACGGTCAGGAACGAGCGCAGCAGGTTGCGCCGGATCTCGCGCCACGCCAGGCCCAGGGTGTTCCACCACATCAGCCGGTCTCCACGGTGCGATGCGGTTCCTGCGAGCGGTCGCTTTCCACCAGCCCGTCGACGAAGCGCACCACGCGCCGCGCGAAGGCCGCCATGTCGGCCTCGTGCGTGACCATCAGCACCGTGATGCCGCGGTCGCGGTTCAGCGCCGCCAGCAACTCCATGATCTCGCGGCTGCGCGCGGTGTCCAGGTTGCCGGTGGGCTCGTCGGCCAGCAGCACGCTGGGTTGCGTGACCAGCGCGCGTGCGATGGCCACGCGCTGCTGCTGGCCGCCGGACAGTTCCGCCGGCGTGTGGCCTTCGCGCCCGGCCAGGCCCACGGCGGCCAGCGCCTCGCGCGCGGCGCGCCGGCGCGCCGCGGCCGGCTCGCCGCGGTAGAGCAGCGGCAGCTCCACGTTCTCCGCCGCCGTGGTGCGCGCCAGCAGGTTGAAGCCCTGGAAGACGAAGCCCAGGTGGCGGCGGCGCAGCAGCGCGCGCTGGTCACGGTCCAGCCGCTGCACCGGCACGCCGCGGAATCGGTATTCGCCGGCGCTGGGTGTGTCCAGGCAGCCCAGGATGTTCATCGCCGTGGACTTGCCCGAGCCGCTGGGCCCCATGATGGCCACGAACTCGCCGGCGGTGATGTCCAGGTCCACGCCGCGCAGCGCGCGCACCTCGGCCGAGCCGCTGCCATAGACCCGCGTGATGCCGCGCAGCGCGATCAGCGGGGGCGTGTGGCCGCCGCTCACGGCGCCTTGCCCGTGACTTGGCCGGTGATGACGGCCATGCCCGGCTGCAGCGCGGGGCTGGTGACCTCCGTCATGCGGCCGTCGCTGACGCCCGGCGTCACCGGCACCGCGGTCGGCTGGCCGTTCTCCAGCACCCAGACCTGGCGCACCTGCGTGATGTCGGTGCCGGCGCTGCGGTTGCCGCCGCTGCGCGGCGGGCGCGGCATCATGCCGCTGACGATGCTGGTGCCGTTCGCCTTGGGTGCCGGCGCCGCGGCCGGCGTGTAGCGCAGCGCCGCGTTGGGCACCAGCAGCGCGTCGCTGCGTTCCACGGTGGTGATGGTGGCGGTGGCCGTCATGCCCGGCCGCAGCGCCAGGTCGTCGTTCTTCACGCTGAGGTCGGCGGCGTAGGTCACCACGTTGTTGGTCGTCGTCGCGCCGTAGCCCACGCGCTCGATGCGCGCCGGGAACGTGCGCTGCGGGTACGCGCTGACGGTGAAGCTGGCGCGCTGGCCGTCGCGCACCTGGCCCACGTCGGCCTCGTCGACGTTGACCTCGAGCTTCATCTGCGCCAGGTCCTCGGCCAGGGTGAACAGCGTGACGGCCTGCAGCGACGCCGCCACCGCGTTGCCCGGCTCCACCGACCGCGCCAGCACCACACCGTCGATCGGTGAGCGGATGGTGGCCTTGGCCAGATTGGTGCGGTTGCTCGACAGCGTGGCCCGGGCCTGCGCCACGCCGGCCTCGGCGCTGGCCACCGCGGCGCTGGCGCGTTGCGCGGCCGCCTCTGCGCTGGCCATCTCGGTGGCCGCGGGCACCTGGCCGCCGCTGCGGCGCTGCACGTCCTGCAGGCGCCGCAGCGTGTCGGCGGCTTCGGTGGCGGTGGCGCGGGCCTGCTGCAGCGCCGCTTCGGCGGCGGCCAGTGCGGCGGTGGACACGGCCACCTGGTCGCGCAGCCGCGAGTCGTCCAGCGCCACCAGCACCTGGCCCTTCTTCACGCGATCGTTCACGTCGGCGAACACCTGGGCCACGGTGCCGGAGAGCTCGCTGCCCACCGCGACCTTGGTGGTCGGCTGCAGCGTGCCGCTGGCGGTGACGGTGACCGTCAGCGGCCCGCGCGTCACCGCCTGCGTCTGGTAGCTGGGCGCGGCGGCGGCCTGCTGGCGGCCGCGCCAGGCCCACAGGCCGGCACCGGCCGCGGCCAGCAGCACCAGCGCCAGCCAGAGGCTCCTGCGCTGCCACCAGCGGCGGGGCAGGCCTTCGGCGCCGAGCAGGTCCTGCAGCGCGGCATCGGTGGGGGCGTTGGGCGGTCTGGGTGTCATCGGGCGGCGAGCGGTTCGGAGTCCTGGGGGGCGTCGGGCGACCAGCCGCCGCCGAGTGCCTTGATCAGGCGCACCTGTGCGGTGGCCAGCGTGCCGCGCGTGGCGGCCACGGCGTCCTCGGCCGACAGCTGCGTGCGCTGGCTCTGCAGCACCGTGGCGAAGTCGACCAGGCCGCTGCGGTAGCGCTGGTCGGCCAGCGTGGCGGCCTCGCGCGCCGAGGTGGCCGCGGCCTGCTGCGCCTGCAGTTGCGCGCCGGTGGCGCCCAGCGCCACCAGGCTGTCCTCCACGTCCTGCAGCGCGCCCAGCACGGTGGCGCGGTAGGCGGTGGCGGCCTCGTCGCGCGCGGCCTCCTGCTGCCGCACCTGCGCCTGCACGCGGCCGAAGTCCAGCACCGGCAGGTTCACGCTGGCCAGCAGCGACGCCACGCCGGCGCCCGGCCCGAGCGCGCCCAGGCTCAGCGCCGACAGCCCGATGGAGCCACCGAGGTTCAGGCTCGGCAGGCGCGCGGCGTCGGCCTGGTCCACGCGTGCCGCGGCGGCGGCCAGCTGGCGTTCGGCGGCCTGCACGTCGGGCCGGCGGCGCAGCACCTCGGCCGGCACCGCCAGGGCCGGTGTCGTGGCTGCCAGCGGCTGCACCACCGGTGACGCCGGCGCGCCCAGCGTGGCCTGCAGCGCCGCTGGCGGCTGGCCGGTCAGCACCGCCAGCGCGTGCAGGGCCTGCTGCGCGCTGGCCCCCAGGGCCGGCAGCTGCGCGCGGGTCTGGTCGACCGCGGTGCGCGCCTGCGCCACGTCCAGCGCCGTGACCAGGCCGGCCTCGGCGCGCCATTGCACGATCTGCAGCGTCTGCTGCTGGCTGGCCAGGTTGCGCGCGGCGATGGCCTGCCGCGCCTGCGCCGTGCGCAGGTCGATCAGCGTGGCCGCCACCTCGGCGGCGACCACGAGGCGGGTCTGCGCCAGGGACAGCGCGCTGGCCTGCAGCGTGGCCTCTGCGGCCCGCACGCCGGCCTGGCCGCCGCCCCAGAGGTCGACTTCCCAGCTGGCGTCCATGCCCGCCTGCCAGCTTTCGCTGCGCCGCGCACCCTCGACCCAGCTGCTGCGCGCACTGGCGCTGCCCCCCACGCTGGGCCGCAGGCCGGCGGCGGACAGGTCACGCGCCGCTCGCGCCTGACGCAGCCGCGCCTGGGCCGCGGCCACGTCGGTGCCCTGCGCCAGAGCCTGGGCGACCAGGACGGCCAGGGCCGGATCGGCGAAATCCTGCCACGGCGAGGTCGCAGCCACCCGCGCGGGTTCGCCGGCGGGCGCCGGGGCCTGCCACGCGGTCGGCACGGTGCCGGTCGGCAGGTCTGCGGGCGCAGGTTCCTGCAGCGATGCGCAGCCGGCGACAGCGGTCAGGAGGACTGAAGCCAGGCCGGCGCGCAGGAGGTCGATCATCACCTGTGCATCATGGCGCCACCGCATGTCGGCACGCCATGGCCTGCGTCAAGCCTTGTAAAGTCGGACCGTGCCCGTCGACGAGGTTACTGGAAGGCCACCTCGGCAAAGCTGCGCAGCTTGCGGCTGTGCAGCTTGCCCGGCTTCTGGGCGCGCAGCAGTTCCACGGCCCGCATGCCGATGCGCAGGTGCTGGTCCACGCGCTCGCGGTAGAAGGTGTTGGCCATGCCCGGCAGCTTGATCTCGCCGTGCAGCGGCTTGTCGCTCACGCACAGCAGCGTGCCGTAGGGCACGCGGAAGCGGAAGCCGTTGGCGGCGATGGTGGCGCTTTCCATGTCCAGCGCGATGGCGCGGCTCTGGCTGAATCGGCGTGCCGGGTCGTTGTGCCCGCGCGCGGGCAGCAGTTCCCAGTTGCGGTTGTCGGTGCTGGCCACGGTGCCGGTGCGCAGCACCTTCTTCAGCTCGTAGCCCTGCAGCTGCGTGACCTCGGCCACGGCCTGTTCCAGCGCCACCTGCACCTCGGCCAGCGCCGGGATCGGCACCCACAGCGGCAGTTCCTCGTCGAGCACGTGGTCCTCGCGCACGTAGCCGTGGGCGAGCACGTAGTCGCCGAGCTGCTGCGTGTTGCGCAGGCCGGCGCAGTGGCCCAGCATCAGCCAGGCGTGCGGGCGCAGCACTGCGATGTGGTCGGTGATGGTCTTGGCGTTGGCCGGCCCGACGCCGATGTTGACCATCGTGACCCCGCCATGACCGGGGCGCACCAGGTGGTAGGCCGGCATCTGCGGCAGGCGCGGCGGCGGCGTGCCGTGCGTGCCCGACGGCGTGGTGACCACGTTGCCCGGCTCGACGAAGGCGCTGCAGCCGTCCTGGCCGACAGCGGCGCGGCCCAGGCGCACGAACTCGTCGATGTAGAACTGGTAGTTCGTGAACAGCACGAAGTTCTGGAAGTGGTCGGGCAGGGTGCCGGTGTAGTGGCGCAGGCGGTGCAGCGAGTAGTCCACGCGCGGCGCGGTGAACAGCGCCAGCGGGTGCGCCTCGCCAGGGGCCGGTTCCCAGGTGCCGTTGGCGATGCCGTCGTCCATCGCGGCCAGGTCCGGCAGGTCGAAGAGGTCGCGCATGGCGTTGCGCTGGGCCAGCGTCAGGCTGCCCTCGAGCTGGTCGTTCTCGGCCAGCGAGAAGTGCACCGGGATGGGCAGGGTGCTGGTGCCCACCTCCAGCTGCACGCCATGGTTGCCGATCAGCAGTTCGAACTGCTGCCGGTAGTAGTCGGCGAACAGGTCGGGCCGGGTCAGCGTGGTCTCGTAGCTGCCGGGGCCGGCCACGAAGCCGTAGGCCAGGCGTGAATCGGCGCGCGCCACGGTGGCGGTGTGCACGCGCACGAAGGGGTAGCAGGCGCGCACACGGCGTTCCGGCACCTGGCCGGCGACAAAGCGCGTGAGCGCCTCGCGCAGGTGGCCGGTGCTGGCGTCGAAGATGCGGCGCACCTGCGCCAGGGCGGCGTCGGCGTCGTCGAAGCGGGCGGGCGCGATGAAGGGTGGGGTGAGCATGCGCGATGCTACTCAGGCGGCAGCACCATCGCTGGCGCCGATAGCTTCCGGGTCGACCAGGTGGGCCGTGCAGTCCACGCGCAACACGGCGTGCGGTGCCTCGGCGGCCACCTCAGACACCGAGGTGTTGGCCAGGCGCGGGGGCAGTGCCATGATGCCACCGGGCCAGTGCGCATGACGCTGCAGCGCCGCGTGGATCAGCAGGCCATGCGACACCACCACCAGCAGGCCATCGGCGGCCTGGCGTTCGGCCAGCGCGCGCGCCCAGGCCCGGGCGACGCGGGCGTGGAACCCGGCCATGGATTCGCCGCCCTCGGGGGCGTCTTCCAGCAGCATCGGGTCGAAGCCCAGCGTCGACCAGGCGCGGCCGCGCAGCGCGCCGAAGTTGCGTTCCTGCAGCAGCGGGTCGGTGCGCACCGGCAGGCCGGTCGCGGCCGCCACCGCCTGCGCGGTCTGCAGCGCGCGAGGCATGTCGCTGGACAGCAGCGCCACCGGCTGCAGGGTGGCGATGCGCGCCGCCGCGGCCGCCGCCTGCGCCAGGCCGCGGGGCGACAAGGGGGTGTCGGCGGGCTGCACCACGCGCGCGGCGTTGAGCGCGGTCTCGCCGTGTCGGAGCCACAGGATGGTCATCGCCCGATCCTAGTGGCTGAGGCTTGGGCCCGTGTGAAGGGGGCCCTGTCGACCCCGTGCCGCGCGTGGGCCTAGGCCGAGGTGCCCTGCGCGATGGCCTGGGCCGCCGTGCCGACGCGGTTGCGCCCGGCGCGCTTGGCCGCCAGCAGTGCATCGTCCGCCGCCTTGAGCAGCGTGTCGGGCGACCCGGGTGCCAGCCAGGTGTCGGCGGCACCGGCCGAGAAGCTCAGGCCGTCGATGGCCTGACCATGGCATTCCAGCTGCATCGTGCGCCACCGCCGCAGCAGGGCCTGCGCCTTGCGCCGCGCCGCGGCGGCGTCGGTGCGCGGCATCAAGAGGCAGAACTCCTCGCCGCCGTAGCGGCAGGCCACGTCGCTGCGCCGGCTGTGCGTGGCCAGCAGCTCGCCGAAGGCGGTCAGGATCTGGTCGCCGGCCGCATGGCCGTGGCGGTCGTTGACGCGCTTGAAGTGGTCCAGGTCGATGATCACCAGGGCCAGCGGCTGGCCCTCGCGCAGCGCCAGGGCGTGCAGCTGCGGCAGGGTCTCGTTGAGGTGGCGGCGGTTGAACAGGCCGGTCAGCGGGTCCTGCGTGGCCTGCTGGCGCAGGGCTTCCTGCAGGGCCTGCACCTCGCGCACGCGGCGGCTCAGCTCCTCGTTGATGGCCACCAGCGCACCGCGCGCTCGTTCGGTGGCACGGCGCTGGGCGTCCTTCTCGTCCAGCCGGTGCTGCAGCCGGGTGAGTTCGGTCTGCAGCGCTGCGGCCTGGTAGCGGGCCTGCGACGCCAGCTGCACCTGGCGGCGGTGGAGGTCCTGCCAGTGGCGCAGCGCGATCAGCGCCGGACCCGGGCGGCGCAGCGCCTGCCAGGTCTCCGACAGCACGTCGAAGAACTGGGCCCGGATGCGCAGGCTCTGGCCTTCAATCGTGTCGTCTTCCGCGGTGGTCTGCAGCGGCAGCAGCGTGTCCAGCGCGCGACGCGGCTTGCGCTGGGCCAGGGCCAGCAGTGCATGCGCCGCGGCGCGCTCGAGGTGGTTGTCCGGCAGGCGAGGCGGGCCATCGGCGACTGCCTCGTCGAGCAGTTCGGCACCCAGGGCCCGCTCGCCAGCGCGCAGCGCCGCGATGGCCAGTGTCTCGAAACCCGGCTCGATACGCCCGCGGCCATCGGACGTGGCCGGCATGGCGCGCAGCGTCATCACGTCCGGCATCGCCTCGGCCGCACGGCCGAGTTCGGTCAGGCAGGCCACGCGGTTGATCAGCAGCACGCTGGTCAGCCGCTGGTTGTCCAGCTCCCGGCAGCGCTCCAGGCCCGAGGCCACGTGCCTCAGCCCCTGCTCGTAGTCGCCGATCTGCATCAGCTCGTGCGACAGGTTGCAATGCAGCACGGTGTCGAAGCCGCGGCCGCGGCGCGGGCCGGCGTCGCGCAGCGCCTCGAACATGTAGGCGAAGGCCTGGGCCGAGTCGCCATAGGCCGAATAGCAGCCGGCGATGGTGTTGAGCAGCATCGCCCGCTGCTCGTGGCGCAGCACCGCGAGGCCCTCGTCGCGCAGCGGCAGCACCTGCGACAGCGCCTGCTGGAAGTGCCCCTGGCGCCAGCGGGCACGGGCGATCTGGGCCCGCGCGAGGATCAGGCCCGCCCGTTCGCGCGCACGCAGGAAATCGCGTTCGGCCGCCCGCAGAACCGTTTCAGCCTCGGCCGCCGTGCCGTAAAGCAGCGTGTGCATGCCGACGACGAGCCGGGCCCAGCCGTCGGCATGCGCGTCGCCCGTGCCCGAAGCGAGCGCACGCTCAGCCGCGCGGCGCGCCGCCGGGGCATCCACGTGGAGCAGGTTCCAGGCGCGGCGGGCCTGGCGCTGCGCGGTGCTCGTGCGGGCCATGGGACGCATGATAGGGGCGGCCGGATCGCCGGCCGCGCCCGCGCCGTCACATGCTGCGCCGGTACTGCCCGCCCACCTCGAACAGCGCCGCGGTGATCTGCCCCAGGCTGCACACGCGCACCGCGTCCATCAGCACGGCGAAGACGTTCTGGTCGTCGATCACCGCCTGCTGCAGCCGGCGCAGCATGGCCGGGGCCTCGGCGGCGTTGCGGGCGTGGAAGTCGGCCAGCCGCATGAGCTGCGATTCCTTCTCGTCCTCGGTGCTGCGCGCCAGTTCGATGTGGTCGGGCACCGGGTCGCCATGCGGGTTGCGAAAGGTGTTGACGCCGATGATGGGGTGCTCGCCGGTGTGCTTGAGCATCTCGTAGTGCATGCTCTCTTCCTGGATCTTGCCGCGCTGGTAGCCGGTCTCCATCGCGCCCAGCACGCCGCCGCGCTCGGCGATGCGCTCGAACTCGCCCAGCACCGCCTCTTCCACCAGCTCGGTGAGCTCGTCGATCACGAAGGCGCCCTGGTTCGGGTTCTCGTTCTTCGCCAGGCCCCACTCGCGGTTGATGATGAGCTGGATGGCCATGGCACGGCGCACGCTTTCCTCGGTGGGCGTGGTGATCGCCTCGTCGTAGGCGTTGGTGTGCAGGCTGTTGCAGTTGTCGTAGATCGCGATCAGCGCCTGCAGAGTGGTGCGGATGTCGTTGAACGCGATCTCCTGCGCGTGCAGCGAGCGGCCGCTGGTCTGGATGTGGTACTTCAGCTTCTGGCTGCGCTCGTTGGCGCCATAACGATCCCGCATCGCGGTGGCCCAGATGCGACGCGCCACGCGGCCGAGCACGGTGTACTCCGGGTCCATGCCATTGCTGAAGAAGAAGCTCAGGTTGGGCGCGAAGTCGTCGATGTGCATGCCGCGCGCCAGATACGCCTCCACGAAGGTGAAGCCGTTGCTCAGCGTGAAGGCCAGCTGGCTGATCGGGTTGGCGCCGGCCTCGGCGATGTGGTACCCGCTGATCGACACGCTGTAGAAGTTGCGCACGTCGTGGTGCACGAACCACTCGGCGATGTCGCCCATCACCTTCAGGCTGAACTCGGTGCTGAAGATGCAGGTGTTCTGGCCCTGGTCTTCCTTCAGGATGTCGGCCTGCACCGTGCCGCGCACGTTGGCCAGCGTCCAGGCGCGGATCTTGGCGGCTTCGTCGTCGGTGGGCTCGCGGCCGTTGTCGGCTTTGAACTTGTCCAGGTTCTGGTCGATGGCGGTGTTCATGAACATCGCCAGGATCGACGGCGCCGGGCCGTTGATCGTCATGCTGACGCTGGTGCTGGGATTGGTCAGGTCGAAGCCGCCGTAGAGCACCTTCATGTCGTCCAGCGTCGCGATGCTGACACCGGAGTTGCCCACCTTGCCGTAGATGTCGGGCCGGCGGTCGGGGTCTGCGCCGTAGAGCGTCACGGAGTCGAAGGCCGTGCTCAGGCGCTTGGCTGGCATGCCTTCGCTCAGCAGCTTGAAGCGCCGGTTGGTGCGGAACGCGTCGCCCTCGCCGGCGAACATGCGCGTCGGGTCCTCGCCCTCGCGCTTGAACGCGAAGGTGCCGGCGGTGTAGGGGAAGCTGCCGGGCACGTTCTCCAGCAGCAGCCACTTCAGGATCTCGCCGTGGTCCTCGTACTGCGGCAGCGCCACCTTGCGGATCTTGTTGCCCGACAGCGTGGTGTGCGTCAGCGCGGTGCGGATCTCCTTGTCGCGGATCTTCACCACGTACTCGTCACCCGCATAGGCCTTCTGCATGTCGGGCCACATGGCCAGCAGCTTCTTCGCGTGCGGATCGAGCTTCTCCTCGCGGAGTTGCGCTTGCTCGGCCAGCGCGTCGCGCGCGCGGTGCTTCTCGGGGATGGCCTCGAAGAGCATGCGGCTGCTCTCGCGCAGCTGCTGCACCTCGCGCGCCAGCCGGGCCATCTGGCGCGCGCGCTGCTTGTAGCCGCGCACGGCGTCGGCGATGTCGGCCAGGTAGCGCACGCGCGCCGGCGGCACGATGGGCGTGCCTGCGGTGCTGTGGCGCGTGGCCACGGCCGGCAGGCGACCTTCGGGCAAGGCCAGGCCGTGCTCGGCCAGGCGCGCCCTCAGCGCCTGGTACAGCGCCGTCACGCCGTCGTCGTTGAATCGGCTGGCCATCGTGCCGAAGACCGGCATCTGGTCCGGCGGCGTGCCCCAGGCCTCGCGGTTGCGCTGCACCTGCTTGGCCACGTCGCGCAGCGCGTCGGCGGCGCCCTTGCGGTCGAACTTGTTGATCGCCACCAGCGCGGCGAAGTCCAGCATGTCGATCTTCTCGAGCTGGCTGGCGGCGCCGAACTCGGGCGTCATCACGTAGATGGGCAGGTCCACCAGCGGCACGATGGCGGCGTCGCCCTGTCCGATGCCCGAGGTCTCGACGACGATCAGGTCGAAGCCGGCGGCCTGCACGGCGGCCAGCACGTCCGGCAGGGCCTGACTGATCTCGCTGCCGAAGTCGCGCGTGGCCAGTGAACGCATGTAGACGCGCGCCCCGTTCTGCCAGGGGCCGATGGCGTTCATGCGGATGCGGTCGCCCAGCAGCGCGCCGCCGCTCTTGCGCCGGCTGGGGTCGATGCTGATCACGGCGATGCGCAGGCGGTCGTCCTGGTCCAGGCGGATGCGGCGGATCAGCTCGTCGGTCAGGCTGCTCTTGCCGGCGCCGCCGGTGCCGGTGATGCCGATCACCGGGGCGGTCTTCGGTGCTCCCTTCAGCGCGGCCAGGAAGGCGGCATCGGCCCCCCCGTTCTCCAGCGCCGTGATCGCCTGCGCCAGGGCGCGCCAGGCCGCGGGCGAGTGGCCCTGCAACGCCGCCACGTCCTTGGGCGCATGCACCGACAGGTCGACATCGGCGCGCATCAGCATCTCGCCGATCATGCCGGCCAGGCCCATGCGCTGGCCGTCCTCGGGGCTGTAGATGCGGCTGACGCCGTAGTCCTGCAGCGTGCGGATCTCGGCCGGCACGATGACGCCGCCGCCGCCGCCGAAGACCTGGATGTGGCCGCCGCCCTGGGTACGCAGGCGGTCGATCATGTACTGGAAGTACTCGACGTGGCCGCCCTGGTAGCTGCTGATGGCGATGCCCTGGGCGTCCTCCTGCAGCGCGGCGTCCACCACCTCGTCCACCGAGCGGTTGTGACCCAGGTGGATCACCTCGGCGCCCATGCCCTGCAGCAGGCGACGCATGATGTTGATGGCGGCGTCGTGGCCGTCGAACAGGCTGGCGGCGGTGACGAAGCGCACCTTGTGCGTCGGGCGGTAGCTGGCCAGGGCCTTGGCGTCGGCGGAGAGGTCGGTCATGGCAGGGATTCCAGGTGGCGGTTGACGTTGACGTAAACGTCAATCCATCGATGATGCCACCGATGCCCACGGGTGCGCACCGTGGATACCATCGGCCCATGTCCTTCCTGGCCATCGACATTGGCAACACGCGCCTGAAGTGGGCGCTGTACGCCGGCCCGCAGCCCGGCAGCCCGGTGCTGCACCAGGGTGCCGTCTTCCTCGAGACCATCGACGACCTGGCCGACGGCCCGTGGAAGGGCCTGCCCGAGCCGACCACGATGCTGGGCTGCGACGTGGCCGGCGACGCCGTGCGCCGGCGCGTGGAGGAGCAGCTCGAGCTGTGGGACGTGGAGCCCCGATGGGTGGTGCCCGGGACGCACGATGGCGGCGTGACCAACGGCTACGACCACCCGAACCGTCTGGGGGCCGACCGCTGGGTCTCGCTGGTCGGTGCGCGCCGCCGCGTGCTGGCCGAGGTCGGCCCTGGCGGCACACCGCGGCCAGCCCTGGTGGTGATGGTGGGCACGGCGGTGACGGTGGACGCGTTGGATGCCGAGGGCCGCTTCCTGGGCGGCCTCATCCTGCCGGGCTTCGGCATGATGCTGCGCGCACTGGAGCTGGGCACGGCCGGGCTGAAGGTGCCCACCGGCGACGTGGTCGATTTCCCCACCAACACCAGCGACGCGCTGATGAGCGGCGGCAGCTCGGCGATCGCCGGCGCCATCGAGCGACAGCACCGCAAGCTGATGCAGCGCACTGGGGCCGAGCCCTTGCTCTACATGACCGGCGGCGCGGCGGTGAAGCTGGCGCCGATCACGGAGTTGCGCTTCGAGACGGTGGACTCGCTGATCTTCGACGGGCTGCTGGCGATCCAGGCGCATCGGCTGGCGCTGTAGGGCGGGTTCCGACCCTGAGCGGAAGCTCATGTTCGAGCGCTCGTGGTCCTCGCGCGCCACCGCCGCTGCAGCAGGGCGGCGGCGTCGCCCGCGTTCTCCGGCCCACGCTCGCGGGGCGCTGCCATGGTTCATCCGCGGCCGAGGCTTCAACGCCGCCTGGGGTGAGTCAGCGTCCAGGCGACCGCGAATGGGTCCTGCGCCCCCAGGCGCCACCGCCACCCTGCGACACCCGCTAGCTGTTCCCGGGGACCGACGCCGCGGCGCCGAAGAGGGCCGGGGGTTCGGGTGGGCGGGCGCAGGCCCCATTCGCGGTCGCCTCGTCGGTGACACACTGACGCCGGTGTTGATGCCTCGTCGGCCGCCCACAGCGGGCAGCGCCCCGCGAGCGTGGGCCGGAGAACGCCTGCCCGGACCCCCGGCCACGCTGAACGGCAGCGTTGATGGACCACCGAACGTCCGCTCCGGGTCGGCAGCGGCCCTCGGTCTCTACAGCACGTACCGCGAAAGGTCCTCGTCCTTCGCCAGTTCGCCCAGCCGCGCGTCCACCATCGCCGCGTCGATGGTCACGGTCTGCCCGCTGCGGTTGGGCGCGTCGAAGCCGATCTCGTCGAGCAGCCGCTCCATCACCGTGGCCAGGCGGCGGGCGCCGATGTTCTCGGTGCGCTCGTTCACGTCGTGCGCGATCTGCGCGATGCGGCGGATGGCCTCGGGCGCGAAGCTCAGCGTCACGCCCTCGGTGGCCAGCAGCGCCGCGTACTGCTTGACCAGGCTGGCCTGCGTGCTGTTCAGGATGGCCTCGAAGTCGTCGACGCTCAGCGACGTCAGTTCCACGCGGATTGGAAAGCGGCCCTGCAGCTCGGGGATCAGGTCGCTGGGCTTGGCCAGGTGGAAGGCACCGCTGGCCACGAAGAGGATGTGGTCGGTCTTGACCATGCCGTACTTGGTGTTGACCGCCGTGCCCTCCACCAGCGGCAGCAGGTCGCGCTGCACGCCCTGGCGGCTGACGTCGGCACCGGCCACGTCGCTGCGGCTGGCCACCTTGTCGATCTCGTCGAGGAAGACGATGCCGTTGTTCTCGGCGTTGGCCAGCGCCGCGGTGCGGATCTCGTCCTCGTTGACCAGCTTGGCCGCCTCCTCGTCCACCAGCAGCGGCAGCGCCTCGCCGATCTTCAGCTTGCGCGTCTTGCGCTTGCCCGCGCCCATCTGCGAGAACAGGCCCTTGAGCTGCTCGGCCATCTCCTCCATGCCCTGCGGGCCCATGATCTCCAACGCCGGTTTCGCGTCGGCGACGTCGATCTCGATCTCCTTGTCGGCCAGCGCGCCTTCACGCAGGCGTTTTCGCATGACCTGACGCGCGGTGTTGTCGGCTGGTGGGGTGGCGTCGAAGCCCACGCTGCGCGCGGGTGGGACGAGCACGTCGAGGATGCGGTCCTCGGCCGCGTCCTCGGCGCGCGTGCGGTGCTGCTTCATCGCGCGTTCGCGTTCCTGCTTGACGGCCACCTCCACCAGGTCGCGCACGATGCTGTCCACGTCCTTGCCGACGTAGCCGACCTCGGTGAACTTGGTGGCCTCCACCTTCACGAACGGCGCGTCGGCCAGCTTCGCGAGCCGGCGGGCGATCTCGGTCTTGCCCACGCCGGTGGGCCCGATCATCAGGATGTTCTTCGGCGTGATCTCCGCGCGCAGTTTCTCGTCCACGCGCTGGCGCCGCCAGCGATTGCGCAGCGCGATGGCCACGGCGCGCTTGGCCGGCAGCTGGCCGACGATATGGCGGTCGAGTTCGGAGACGATCTCCTGCGGCGTCATCGACATGTCTGCCCCTCGTGCGATGGGTACATCGCCCGATCCCCCGAGGGGATGCGGGCCGGCTTGGGAGCGGCCCGGCGCTCGGCCCACCGGTTCATTCCAGCGTCTCGATCGTGTGATGCTGGTTGGTGTAGATGCACAGCTCGCCGGCGATGGTGAGCGCCTGCTTGACGATCTCCGCCGGCGGCATGGGCGTGTGTTCCAGCAGCGCGCGCGCCGCGGCCTGGGCGTAGGCCCCGCCGGAGCCGATGGCCACCAGGCCGTGCTCCGGCTCCAGTACGTCGCCATTGCCCGTGATGATCAGGCTGGCGCTCCGGTCGGCCACCGCCAGCATGGCCTCCAGGCGGCGCAGCACGCGGTCGGTGCGCCAGTCCTTGGTGAGCTCGATGGCGGCGCGCACCAGATGGCCCTGGTGCTTCTCAAGCTTGGCCTCGAAGCGCTCGAACAGCGTGAAGGCGTCAGCGGTGGCGCCGGCGAAGCCGGCCAGGACCTGGTCGCGGTGCAGCTTGCGCACCTTACGTGCGCTCCCCTTGACGACGATGTGGCCCAGCGTGACCTGGCCATCGCCGCCCAGGGCGACGACGTTGCCGCGGCGGGCGCTGACGATGGTGGTGCCGTGGAAGGGTTCCATGGGAAGGCGGTGCGGGCAGCGAGCCCGCGATGCGGTCAGACCTTGCGCACCTGCACGGTGGCGTGCTCGCTGATGCCCATGGCGGTGAAGAACAGGGCCACCAGACGATGGGCGTCGGTGAACTGGACGGTGCGGTTCTCGCCGCGCTGCGACAGCACCCAGTTCAGCAGGTCGCCCGCGGCCAGGAAGTCGACGCGGATCAGCCGGGCGCAGGACACCGACACCATGGGCGCACGGCCCACCTGGTCGTTGAGCCGGCGCAGGGTCTCGTGGATGTCGCCGATCAACTGGCCCGACAGTTCGACCGACGCCAGTTCCATCCCGGGGTCCTCGGCCAGGCCGGATTCGAGGAAGCTGGTGGACACGTCGCTGACCATCGAGAGTGCCGGCGCACGCGTCGACGTGACCTGGCCGCCGATCTGGCCACCGATGTGCACGGTGCAGCGCGCCGGCTCCCAGGACGGCGGGGAGACTTCGTAGGTCACGCAGTAGTCGATCGCCGTCTCGTCGAACTGGTCGGCCCGGTTGGCCAGGCGCAGTGCATCCAGGCGGGCCAGCCAGAACGCCGGGTCGGCGTCGCGCACGCCGGTGGGCGCGGCTTCCTGCAACGTCGTGAACAGGCGGTCGCCACCGATCCAGCGCATCTCCAGGGCCTGCGAGCCCCAGAGCCGGCACAGCACCGACAGCTGGGTGGCGGCCTCGGCCTCGACGGTCTTCAGCGCGCTCCAGTCGAAGACCCAGGGCAGCGGCATCTGCAGGGTCTGCGAGCGCAGCCGCGACAGGGCCTCGTGGTCCAGCACCTCGGGCGACGCCCAGCCGACCTCGCCGACCTCGGCGGCGCTGCTGGCACGGCGGCGCGGTGTGTCGTCGGCCACCGCGTCGGCCACCAGTTGCGGCAGCGAGTACCACTGCGGCGCGGACCAGCCGAACTGGTGGGCGTACTCCACGGCCAGGCTCTCGAACCGCTGATGCTGCCCGGTGGCACGGAAGAGGTCGAACAGCACCAGCCAGGTCTCGGCGTGCTGGGACCGCGCCCCAGTGGCACTGGTCAGTCTTGTAAGTGAATGCTCGCACTGCTCAAAGTCGGCATTGGCAAACGCGATCACGGCCTCGTCGAGGTCGGGGTCGTGTGCCACTTCGCTGACCTCGATGGCCAGTCGGTCGCCGTCGCCGCCGTCCCTGCCGCCGGCCCCGGCGGCCGAGGGGTCAGGACCCAGCTTCAGCGGCGCCAGTGGCGCCAGCGGCGGCAGTCCGCTGGCCATGACTGCGGGTGCGGACGCCGGCCCGTGGCGCGACCGGGCGCCATCGCCGTCCAGGTCCGGCAACGGTGGCAGGGCGGGCAGGTCGTCGTCGTCGTCGTCGGACGACAGCACCGGCAGATCCACTTCCAAGGGCGCAGGCGGTGGCGCGCGCCGCGGCACGGTGGAGTCAGCCCGCGGGGTGGCCGGTGCCGCAGGCGCCTGGGCGCCGAAGAAGCTGCCGCCACGTGTCAGCGGGGCCTGACCCGTGGTCGTGAACCGGCTCTCGCCGACCATCTCCTGTTCGATCTCGTCGATCTTGGCCTTGACGCCGCCACCCGGCCGCGCGGCAACGCTGTCGGCGCGTACCTCTGAATCGTCGATGCGCGACGACGTGCCCAGGGCCGCCAGCTGCTCCGGGGTCAACCCTTCGCGACGCACGCGCCTGAGCATGTCGAACTCGCGCTTGCGGACGAAGTCGTTGCGCCGCTTGCGCTCGATCATGGCCTTGAGCTCGGACTTCTCGAGCTCGTTCTCGCGGATCTCGCCGTCCTGGCGCGAGTTCAGCTCATGCCAGTCGGTGGCCGGGTTCGCGACGAACCGCACCACCTTGCGGAAGAAGCTCTCGTTGTCCTTCGAGTCGGCCATGAAGACGGGTGCTGCGGCCGATCAGTCGCCGAACATCTTCTGCTTGAGTTCGCGGCGCTGCTGGGCTTCCAGCGACAGCGTGGCCGTCGGGCGCGCCAGCAACCGGCCCAGGCCGATGGGTTCACCGGTCTCGTCGCAGTAGCCGTAGTCGCCGGCATCGATGCGGGCCAGCGACTGCGAGATCTTCTTCAGCAGCTTGCGCTCGCGGTCGCGCGTGCGCAGTTCCAGCGCATGCTCTTCCTCGATCGTGGCGCGGTCGGCCGGGTCGGGCACCACGGTCGTGTCCTCTCGCAGGTGCTCGGTGGTCTCGCCGGCATTGGACAGCAGGTCGTCCTTCAGCGCCTGCAGGCGGGCGCGGAAGAAGTCGAGCTGCTTGTCGTTCATGTACTCGCCTTCGGGCATGGCGAGCAGTTCGGGTTCGCTCAGGTCGCGGCCAGCCTTGGTCTTCCAGGCATTGGCGAGCTTGGGGTCCACCTTGGTGGCGGACTTGGTGGATTCCATGGGGGGCTTCGGGAGTTCTGTCGTCTTGGGAGTGGCGGGGCCGAACCGTTCCGTGAAGCGGTTGCCTGCGGCTGCAGCCGGTGCGGCTGCCGCTGCGGGCGCCGTGGCCGTCGCGGCACGCGCTGGCGCCTTGCCGCTGGAGGCGGTCTTCTTGGCGGCCGGGGCCTTGACGGGGGTCTTGCTCACGGGGTTCTCCTCGCCTGATGGAATCACTCTGGGCAATCCGGCATTTCAGCACAGCCCGCCGGCGCCTGGGCCTTTTTCGGCGCGCGGATTGTAGCCACGCGCTTCCAGGGCGCGCAGGGTGTCACACGAGGCACTGTTCCAGGCCCTGCAGCAGCACGTCGCGCGGCAGGTCGATGCCGATGAAGACCATCTTGCTGCCCTTCTTCTCGCCCGGCGCCCACTTCGGCCCCAGGTCGCTGCCCATGAGCTGGTGCACGCCCTGGAAGATGACCTTGCGGTCGCTGCCCTTCATGAACAGCACGCCCTTGTAGCGCAGCATCTTGGGGCCGTAGACCTGCACGATGGCACCCAGGAAGTCTTCCAGGCGCGCCGGGTGGAAGGCCTTGTCCGAGCGGAACACGAAGGACTTCACATCGTCGTCGTGATGGTGGTGGTGCGGGTGGTCGCAGTGCTCGCCATGCTCGTGATCGTGATCGTGGTGGTCGTGGTCATGGTGGTCGTGCCCCCCGTGTCCTTCCTCCAGGAACGCCGGGTCGATCTCCAGCTTGGCGTTGAGGTTGAAGCCCTTGAGGTCGAAGACCTCGGCGATCGGCACCTCGCCGAAATGCACGCGCCGCTGCGGCGCGCGCGGGTTCATGTGCTTGATGCGGTGCGCCAGCGCGTCCACCGCCGCCGGTTCGCAGAGGTCGGTCTTGCTGACGAAGATCTGGTCGGCGAAGCCCACCTGGCGACGCGCCTCCTGCCGAGTGTCCAGCTGCTGCTCGCCGTGCTTGGCGTCCACCAGGGTCAGGATGGAATCCAGCAGGTAGGCCTCGGCGATCTCGTCGTCCATGAAGAACGTCTGCGCCACCGGGCCCGGGTCGGCCAGGCCGGTGGTCTCGATGACCACGCGCTCGAAGTCGAGTTCGCCCTTGCGCTTCTTTGCGGCCAGGTCCGACAGCGTGCTGCGGAGATCCTCGCGGATGGTGCAGCAGACGCAGCCGTTGCTCATCTGGATGACCTGCTCGTTGGTGTCGGCCACCAGGATGTCGTTGTCGATGTTCTCCTCGCCGAACTCGTTCTCGATGACGGCGATCTTCTGGCCGTGCGCTTCGCTGAGCACGCGCTTGAGCAGCGTGGTCTTGCCGGAACCAAGGAAGCCGGTGAGGATGGTGGCGGGAATCAGGGCCATGGGGAGCAGGGGATGACGCCGACATCGGCGCGAGCCGGCGGCAGGGTTCTGGGAAACCCCGACAAATCGGGGCCGTGGACTGTCTTTCAAGCCCCCCGCCCTGTCAAGCGGGTGGGGTATTCTCGGCCCGTCCGTCACAGCCAGACACCCCGTGTCCGACCCTCACCCTGAACGCGGCGAGCGCCGCGCCGAGTTCCGCAAGGAATTCCGCAAGGACAAGCGCTCGCTGTTCGAGCGCATCCTCGAGTTTCTCTCCCACGGCCCCGACAGCAAGGACGAGCTGATCCGTTCGTTGGCCGAGGCCGAGGACCGCGAGCTGATCGAGCCCGAATCGCGCCTGATGCTCGAAGGCGTGCTGCGCATGGCCGACATGACGGCCGGCGACGTGATGGTGGCCGCCCCGCGCATGGACCAGCTCGACATCGACTGGCCCTACGAGCGCCTGCTGGGCGTGGTGATCGAGACGGCGCATTCGCGCTTCCCGGTCTACGAAGGCCAGCGCGACAACGTCATCGGCATCCTGATGGCCAAGGACCTGCTGAAGCTGCAGCGCGCCCCGGAGCTGAACCTGCGCACGCTGCTGCGCCCGGCGGTCTTCGTGCCGGAGAGCAAGGGCCTGAACGAGCTGTTGCGCGACTTCCGTTCCAACCGCAACCACCTGGCCATCGTGATCGACGAGTTCGGCAACACAGCCGGGCTCATCACCATCGAGG
This sequence comes from Rubrivivax albus, assembly GCF_004016515.1. Classification (GTDB taxonomy): domain Bacteria; phylum Pseudomonadota; class Gammaproteobacteria; order Burkholderiales; family Burkholderiaceae_C; genus Rubrivivax; species Rubrivivax albus. The sequence continues at coordinate 303,281 of NZ_SACT01000002.1, read as the reverse complement.
ACGTGCTCGAGGAGATCGTCGGCGAGATCGAGGACGAGTTCGACGAGGAGGAGTCGGTGTCCGGCATCGTCACGCTGGCCGACGGGGCGCAGCGCGTGGCCGGCGACACCGAGATTGCCGACGTCAACACCGTGTTCGCCACCGAGTTCTCCGACGAGGAGTTCGACACCATCGGCGGCCTGGTGGCGCATGAGCACGGCCGCGTGCCGCGCCGTGGCGAGACGGTGGACGTGGGCCCGTTGCGCTTCCAGGTGATGCTCACGCGCGGCGGCGCGGTGCGCTGGTTCCGCGTGACGCGGCGCCCGGCCGACGAACTGCTGGGCGAAGGCGACGCCGGTTGAGGCCGCTGTTCCGCGGTGCCGCCGTGCCCGGTGCCGCGCGGTCGCGCGCGCTGGTGTGGCCCCTGCTGCTGGCGGCACTGGGTGCGCTGCAGACAGTGGCCTTCGTGCACACGGCCGCCTGGCCGCTGCCGTTGCTGGCCACTGCCGTGCTGGCGGCGGCGGTGGCGCGCGCCGCGCCCGGGCGAGCCGCGCTGCTGGGCTGGGCCTTCGGTACCGGCTGGCTGGCCGCCGGCACCTGGTGGCTGTTCATCAGCATGCACCGCTACGGGGCGATCCCGGCGCCGCTGGCGGCGGCGGCCGTGGGCCTGCTGGCGGCGGCGCTCTCGCTCTACCTGGCGTTGGCGATGGCCGCCTTTGCCCGCTGGCGCACCGGTCGCGCCGCTCCTGATGCGCTGCTGTTCGGCGCCCTCTGGACGATGGCGGAGCTGGCCCGTGGCGTGCTGTTCACCGGCTTTCCCTGGGTGGCCTCCGGTTATGCGCAGGTCGATGCGCCGCTGGCTGTGCTGCTGCCCTGGGTGGGTGTCTATGGCGTCGGTGCGGTGGCTGCCGCGCTGGCCGCCGCGCTGGCCGCCGGCTGGCCGGCGCGTGTGGTCGCCGTGGCGGCGCTGGGCCTCGCGGCGCTGCTGCCGGCGCCCGACTTCACCCGCGCGGCCGGCACGCTGGACGTGGCCCTACTGCAGCCCAACGTGGCCCAGGACGACAAGTTCGCCGCCGACCGCATGCCGGAGACCCTGGCCTGGGTGGCGCGCGCGCTGACCACGGCCGAGGCGCCGCTGGTGATCGCCCCCGAGACCGCGGTACCTCTGCTGCCCGACCAGCTGGAGGACTTCGCGCCCGGCTACTGGGCGGCGCTGGTCGCACACTTCACCCCGCCCGGCCGCGCTGCTCTGGTGGGGGTGCCGCTGGGCGACTTCCGCGTGGGCTACACGAACTCGGTGGTGGGCCTGTCGGAGGCCACGGCGGCGCAGCCGTACCGCTACGACAAGCACCACCTCGTGCCCTTCGGCGAGTTCATCCCGCCGGGCTTCCGCTGGTTCACCGACGCGATGAACATCCCGCTGGGCGACTTCAACCGCGGCCCGCTGGTCGCCCCGTCGTTCGCGGCGGCGGGCCAGCGCATTGCGCCCAACATCTGCTACGAGGACCTGTTCGGCGAGGAGCTGGCGCGCCGCTTCCTTGACCCGGCCACGGCGCCGACGATGCTCGCCAACGTCAGCAACATCGGCTGGTTCGGCGACACGGTGGCGGTGCCGCAGCACCTGGCCATCTCGCGCGTGCGCAGCCTGGAACTGCAGCGGCCCATGCTGCGCGCCACCAACACCGGCGCCACCGCGGTGGTCGACCACCGCGGGCGCGTGACGGCGCAGCTGGCGCCCTTCACGCGCGACGTGCTGAGCGCGCAGGCCGAAGGCCGTGATGGCGTGACGCCCTATGCCTGGTGGGCAGCGCGCGCGGGCTTGTGGCCGCTGGCGGTGCTGGCGGCTGCGGCAGTCCTGTGGCGAGCGATCGTCAGCGGCCGCCGCGGATGAGCCGCCCCGGCCGCGCGTCCGTGACCTTGCCGTCGCGCTGCACTGCCTGGCCGGCCACCCAGGTGCCCAGGTAGCCTTCTCCGCACTGGAGGAAGCGCCGCCCACCCGCCGGCAGGTCGCGCACCAGGCGCGGCGTGCCCGGCTGCAGGCGCTGCGGGTCGATCAGGTTGAGGTCGGCGCGCAGACCCTCGGCGATGCGGCCGCGGTCGGCCAGGCCCAGGTAGGCCGCGTTGCGGCCCGACAGCAGGTGCACGGCCTGCGCCAGCGGCAGCCGGTCGTGCGGGCGGTCGCGCACCCAGTGGCTGAGCAGGAAGGTGGCGTTGCTGGCGTCGCAGACCGTGCCCACGTGCGCGCCGGCGTCCGACAGGCCCCACAGCGCGCGCGGGTGCGTCAGCATCGTGCGCACCGCGTCCAGGTTGCCGTCGTTGTAGTTGAAGATCGGGAAGTAGACGAGCGCGCTGCCGTCGCCGGCGGCGAAGTGGTCGTACAGCGCCGCCAGCGCCGTGGTGCCGGCCTGCTTCGCCCGCACGTAGAAGCTCGCGGTCACCGGCGGCTCGTAGTCGGGCCGCTCGCCCAGCGGGAACATGCGGGCGCTGATGCGCTCGATCTGGGCCAGCAGGATGTCCACCAGCGGCGGGATCGGCGTGCCGTCGCCGGCCAGGCGCTCGCTCTGCTCCCCCAGGATGCGTGCGCGCCGGGCCGGGTCGCGCAGCGCGGCGGCGCGTTCGGCCAGCGGCATGTGGGCGATCTCCTTGTAGCCGGGGAAGCCCATGAACGGGTGGAAGCTGGCGTCCAGCCCCACGATGACGCCGATGCCGCGCGGTGCCGCCTGCAGGTACAGCGGCAGGCCGCGCGCCACGGCCGCTTCCACGCGCGCCTGGATGGCCTGCCACTGCGCGCCGCCCGGGTCACGCTGCAGCCAGGTCATCGACAGCGGCCGCCCGGCGGCCTGCGCCACCGCTTCCACGAGGTCGAACTCCGGGCCGAAGCGTTCCGGGCCGCGCAGCAGATCGAAGTCGCTGACCATCTGCACGACGCCGTGGGCTCGACCCTGGAAGGCGGCGACGATGCCCGTGAGCTCGTCCGCCCCGGCCTCCGAGGCCGGCGTCTCGTGGCCGGCCGCGGTGCGGTGGTTGTCGGTGCGGCCGGTGGAAAAACCCAGCGCGCCGGCGTCCAGCGCCTCGGCCAGCAGCGCGCGCATCGTGGCGATGTCGTTGGCCGTCGCGGCCTGCTGCGCCACCGCGCGGTCACCCAACACCGCCATGCGCAGCGGGTCGTGCGGCACCTGCACGCCGAAGTCCAGGCTGTGCGGCATGGCGTCCAGCGCGTCCATGAACTGCGGGAAGCTCTCCCAGCGCCAGCGGATGCCCTCGGCCAGCGCCACGCCGGGGATGTCCTCCACGCCTTCCATCAGCGCGATCAGGTCGGCCTCGCGACCCGGCACGCGCGGCGCGAAGCCCACGCCGCAGTTGCCCATCAGCACCGTGGTCGTGCCGTGGTGGATGCTGGGGCTGAAGGTCTCGTCCCAGGTGGCCTGGCCGTCGTAGTGCGTGTGCAGGTCGACGAAGCCCGGGGTCAGCCAGGCGCCGTGTGCGGCTATCCGTTCACGGGCGGCTTCGGTGACCCTGCCGATCGTGACGATGCGCCCGTCGCACAGCCCTACGTCGGCCGTGAACGGCTCGGCTCCCGTGCCGTCCACGACGGTGGCGCCTTCAAAGACCGTGTCGAGCATCGCTTCGTCTCCACCAGAACGCCAGCGACATGCCACTGACGATGTGCCAGATCCCCCACAGGCTGGCGACGATGACCATGTCCAGGTCGGACCCGAACTGCACCGCGATGATGCCCAGCGCCAGCCCGGCGTTCTGCATGCCGCCTTCGATCATCACCGCGCGGCGGTCGGCGGTGTTCACGCGGAAGGCCTGTGCCGCCAGCCAGCCCAGGGCCAGGCCGGCGGCGTTGTGCAGCACTACGATCAGCAGCTGCGGCAGGATCTGCGGGCCGAGCAGGTGGCGGTCGCGGATCAGGCCGAGCACGATGAAGGCGCCCAGCGCCGCCAGGCTGAAGCGCGACAGCCGCGGCTGCCAGCGCTTGGCCGCCACCGGATGGCGGCGGGCAAAGGCCATGCCGGCGATCATCGGCAGGGCCAGCAGCGCCAGCAGGCTCCACCAGATGCCGGCCGGGTCGATGTCCAGCGTGGTCAGCCAGCCGGCGGTGGCCGGGTTGGTGCTGACCATCCAGGTGAAGTTCAGCGGTGTCATGAACAGCGCCAGCAGCGCGGCCACCGCCGAGATGCTGACGCTCAGTGCCGTGTTGCCGCGCCCGAAGTGGGTGACGACGTTGCTCAGCGAGCCGCCGGGGCAGCAGGCGACGAGGATCATGGCCGCCTCCACCGCGGGCGGCAGGTCCAGTGCGAGGGTCACTGCCCAGGTGGCCACCGGCAGCAGCAGGAACTGCGGCACCAGGCCGCAGACCACGGCGCGCGGCATCTTTGCGACGCGCGCAAAGTCCGCCGGCTGCAGCTCCAGCGCGACCGAGAACACCATGGTCGCCAGCACCAGGCTGAGCACGAGCTGCGCGGTCGTCATCGGGGGCCGAGGGTAGCGGCCCTGGCGACCTCTAAAATCAAGGGTTTACGCCAAACGCCTGACCGCGCCGGGGCCCGATGCTCACCTTCCAGCAGATCATCCTGAAACTGCAGTCGTACTGGGACGCGCAGGGCTGCGCGTTGCTGCAGCCCTACGACATGGAGGTCGGCGCCGGCACCAGCCACACCGCCACCTTCCTGCGCGCCCTGGGCCCCGAGCCCTGGAAGGCGGCCTACGTGCAGCCCAGCCGTCGGCCCAAGGACGGCCGCTACGGCCAGAACCCCAACCGGCTGCAGCACTACTATCAGTACCAGGTGGTGCTCAAGCCGGCGCCGGCGAACATCCTGGACCTGTACCTGGGCAGCCTCGAGGCGCTGGGCTTCGACCTCAAGGCCAACGACGTGCGCTTCGTCGAGGACGACTGGGAGAACCCCACGCTGGGCGCCTGGGGTCTGGGCTGGGAGGTCTGGCTCAACGGGATGGAAGTCACGCAGTTCACCTACTTCCAGCAGGTGGGTGGCATCGACTGCAAGCCCATCACCGGCGAGATCACCTACGGCCTCGAGCGGCTGGCCATGTACCTGCAGGGCGTGGAAAACGTCTACGACCTGACGTTCGCGCCCGGCTTGAAGTACGGCGACGTGTTCCACCAGAACGAGGTGGAGCAGAGCACCTACAACTTCGAGCACAGCGACGTCGACTTCCTGCTCGGTGCCTTCGGCGCGCACGAGAAGCAGGCGAAGCTGCTGATGACGGAGCAGCTGGCGCTGCCGGCCTACGAGCAGGTGCTCAAGGCGGCGCACACCTTCAACCTGCTGGATGCGCGCGGCGCCATCAGCGTCACCGAGCGTGCCGCCTACATCGGCCGCATCCGAAACCTGGCGCGCAGCGTGGCGCAGAGCTACCTGGACAGCCGCGCGCGGCTGGGCTTCCCGATGGCCCCGAAGGCCTGGGCCGACGACGTGCTGGCGCAGATCGCCAAGAAGGCGGCGTGATGTCGACCCCCCAGCTCACTTCGTTCGCTGCCCCCCGCGGGGGCGCAGGTCTCCCTTGGGGCGGCCCGGCGGGAGACCTGAAATGACTGCGACCAAGAACCTGCTCGTCGAACTCTTCGTCGAGGAACTGCCGCCCAAGGCGCTGAAGAAGTTGGGCGAGGCCTTCGGCAGCGCGCTGCTGGCGGGCCTGCGTGCCCAGGGCCTGGCGGGCGAGCACTCCGCGCTCAACACCTTCGCGTCGCCACGCCGGCTCGCCGCACACGTGAGCCACGTGGCCGCGGTGGCGGCCGACAAGCCGGTGTCGATCAAGCTGATGCCGGTGGCCGTGGGCCTGGCGGCCGATGGCGCGCCGACGCCGGCGCTGCTGAAGAAACTGGCGGCGGTGGGCGCCGACGCGTCGGCCGTGCCATCGCTGCAGCGGCGTGTGGATGGCAAGGCCGAGGCGCTGTTCCTCGAAACCGTGGTGCCCGGCGCCACGCTGGCCGCCGGACTGCAGGCGGCGCTGGACGAGGCGATCGCCAGGCTGCCCATCCCCAAGGTCATGCAGTACCAGCTCGCCGACGGCTGGAGCGACGTGAAGTTCGTGCGCCCGGCGCACGGCCTGGTGGCGCTGCATGGCGCCGACGTGGTGCCCGTGCAGGCCCTGGGCCTGACGGCCGGTCGCCAGACGCATGGCCACCGCTTCGAGGCGGCCATGGATCCGGTGATGCTGCAGGACGCCGACCACTACGCCCACCAGCTGCAGGAACAGGGTGCCGTGATCGCCGGCTTCGCCGCCCGTCGCGACGAGATCCGCCGCCAGCTGGACGCTGCCGCGGCCGCCGAAGGCCTCACGTCCATCGACGACGATGCGCTGCTCGACGAGGTCACGGCGCTGGTCGAACGCCCCAACGTGCTCGTCTGCCGGTTCGAGGACGAGTTCCTGGCCGTGCCGCCGGAATGCCTCATCCTGACGATGAAGGCCAACCAGAAGTACTTCCCGCTGCTCGATGCCAACGGCCGCCTGACCAACCGCTTCCTCATCGTCAGCAACATCCGCCCGGCCGACCCCAGCGCCGTGGTGCAGGGCAACGAGCGCGTGGTGCGCCCGCGCCTGGCAGATGCCAAGTTCTTCTTCGACCAGGACCGCAGGCGCACGCTGGCTGCGCGCGTGCCGGGTCTGGCGAAGGTGGTCTACCACGCGAAGCTGGGCACCATGGGCGAGCGCATGGACCGCGTGCGGCGCATCGCCCGCCGCATCGGCGAACAGCTCGGCAGCTTGGCGCTGGCCGACCTGGCCGACGAAGCGGCGACGTTGGCCAAGGCCGACCTGCTGACCGACATGGTCGGCGAGTTCCCGGAACTGCAGGGCATCATGGGCGCGTACTACGCGCGCCACGACGGCCTGCGCGACAGCATCGCCGAGGCGATCGAGGACCACTACAAGCCCCGCTTTGCCGGTGACGTGCTGCCGCGCGGTGATGTCGGCATCGCCGTGGCCCTGGCCGACAAGCTCGAAACCCTGGCCGGCCTGTTCGGCATCGGCGAGCGGCCCACCGGCGACAAGGACCCGTTCGCGCTGCGCCGCCATGCGCTGGGCGTGATCCGCATGCTGGTCGAGCGTGACCTGCCGCTGGCGTTGCCGGCGCTGGTGGCGGATGCCTTCGCCGCCTTCCCCGAAGGCCATGGCGCGGCGCAGGCCGAGGTGCAGCATTTCGTCTATGACCGCCTGGTGGGCTACCTGCGCGACGGCGGCTACAGCGCCCAGGAAGTCGAGGCCGTGGTGGCCCTGCGGCCCGACCGCTGGGGCGAACTGCCGCAGCGCCTGGCCGCGGTGCGTGCCTTTGCGGCGCTGCCCGAATCGGCGCCGCTGGCTGCGGCCAACAAGCGGGTGGGCAACATCCTGCGCAAGTCCGACGAGGTGCCCGAGACGCCGCCCGACGCGAAGCTGTACGCCGAGGACGCCGAGCGCGCCTTGGCCGCGGCCCTGGCCGACGTGGCGCCGCGCGCCGATGCGGCCTTCACGGCCGGCGACCACGCCGCCAGCCTGCAGGCGCTGGCCGCGCTGAAGGCGCCGGTGGACGCCTTCTTCGACGCCGTGATGGTCAACGCCGACGACACCGCGCTGCGCCGCAACCGGCTGGCGCTGCTGGCGCAGCTGCACGCGGCCATGAACCGCGTGGCCGACCTCTCGAAGCTGGCGGTCTGACCGAGCGCTGACCATGCACCCCGTCAAGCTCCTCATCCTCGGCCGCGACGGAGTGCTCAACGTCTACCGTGACGACCACGTCAAGGCGCCGGAGGAATGGCAGCCGGTGCCCGGCGCGCTGGAGGCGCTGGCGCGGCTCAACCACGCCGGCTGGCACGCGGTGGTGGCCACCAACCAGGCCGGCATCGGCCGCGGCATGATCGACATGGCCTCGGTCAACGCAGTGCACGCCTACATGCACCGGCAGCTGATGGCCGTCGGCGCGCGTGTGGACGCCGTCTTCTTCTGCCCGCACACACCGGAGGAGGGCTGCGACTGCCGCAAGCCGCTGCCGGGCATGATGCGGGACATCGCGCGCCGCTACGGCGCCGACCTGGCCGAGGTGCCGATGGTCTGCGACACGCTTCGCGACCTGCAGGCCGCCGCCGCCGCCGGCTGCCCGCCGCACCTGGTGCTCACCGGCCGCGCGGCGGACCTGGACGACGAAGCCCTGGCGCGCATCGTGCACCAGGTGCCGCAGACCCTGGTGCACCGCGACCTCGCGGCCTTTGCCGACTGGCTGCTGAAATCCCACGAAGCCGCCGACTCCACCGCCGGCACGCTGGGGGTGGCGTGAAGCTGGTCTGGGCGCTGCGCTCGGCACTGTACGTGCTGTGGCTGGCCGGCACCGTCGTGCCCTGGGCGATCCTGATGCTGGTGCTGTCGATCTTCGTCCGCGGCACGCGGCTGTACTGGCCCACGATGCGGTGGCTGCGCATGGCCATCTGGGGCGCACGCGTGATCTGCGGCGTGCGCCACCGTGTGACCGGCCTGGAACACGTGCCCACGGCGGCCGAGGGCACCAAGGCCGTGCTGCTGGCCTCCAAGCACCAGAGCGCCTGGGAGACCTTCGCCTACCCGACGATCATGCCGCACCCGCTGGCCTACGTGTTCAAGCGCGAGCTGCTCTACGTGCCGTTCTTCGGCTGGGCCATGGGCCGGCTGGACATGATCCACATCGACCGCAGCAAGCGCGCGGAGGCCTGGGCCAAGGTCGAGTCGCAGGGCCGGCGCATCATGGGCCAGGGCGGCTGGGTCATCATGTTCCCCGAAGGCACGCGCGCGCCGCGGGGTGGCCAGGGCACGTACAAGAGCGGCGCGGCACGGCTGGCCATTGCCACCGGCACGCCCATCGTGCCGATCGCGGTGAACGCCGCGAAGTGCTGGCCGCGCCGCAGCTGGCTGCTGCGGCCGGGCGTGATCGACGTCGTCATCGGCGAGCCCATCGACGTGCAGGGGCGCCAGCCCGACGAACTGATGCGCCAGGTGGAACAGTGGATCGAGGCGCAGATGCGCCGCATCGACCCCGAGGCCTACGCCGAACCCGCAGCCCCGTAAGATCCGCGCATGACCGACGTCGGCCTGCCGCCCGCCCAGCTGTCGCTGTTCGACGAGCCGCCTGCCCCCAAGGCCGACCAGCGACCCGCGGGGACATCGCCATCGCCGGCGGAAGCGTCGGTACCGACGGCACCAACGGCACCGACGGCGCTGCCTGCCTCGCCCCAGGCCCGCCACGCCGTGCAGCTGGGTGAGCACCGTGTGGCCTACGCGCTGCGTCGTGCCCGCCGGCGCAGCATCGGCTTCACCGTCGGCCCGGAGGGCCTGGCCGTCAGCGCGCCGCGCTGGGTGGGCGTGGGCGAGATCGAGAGCGCCTTGCGCGAGAAGGCCGCCTGGATCCTGCGCAAGCTGCACGAGCAGCAGTCGCGCCAGCAGCGGCAGCTGCAGGCGCGGGTGGAATGGCGCGAAGGCGGCAGCGTGCCCTTCCTGGGCGAAACGGTGATCCTGGTGCTCGACGAGCGCACCGCCGGCGCCGTGCTGCACAGCGCCGCCGACGCCCTGCCCGGCGTGCCGCACCTGACGCTGCACCTTGGCCTGCCCGAGCAGGCCGGGCCGGCGCAGATCCGCGACGTGGTGCAGAGCTGGCTGCAGCGCCAGGCCCGCCGCGTGTTCGAGGAGCGTTGCGCGCTGTACGCGCAGCGGCTGGGCGTGCGCGTCCAGCGGCTGTCGCTGAGCTCGGCGGCCACGCGCTGGGGCAGCGCCAGCGCCGACGGCTCCATCCGCCTGAACTGGCGCCTGGTGCACTTCGGCCTGCCGGTGATCGACTACGTGGTCACCCACGAGCTGGCGCACCTGCGCGAGATGAACCACAGCCCCGCGTTCTGGGACGTGGTGCGTTCCGTCATGCCCGGCTACGAGCAGGCGCGCGGCATCCTGCGCGACAGCGTGCTGCCGTTGCTGGACCCGCCGGCGGGCCCCTGAGGCAACACCTGGCGCGTGTTGTTCTCGGCCCCCGAGGGGCGCTGGCTCGGTTTGGTGTGACCGGACGGGCGTCCCGTGCCACCGCCTTTCCGCCATTCTGGGGATGTGCCTGCGCCGCGCGCCGCATCACACTTCGTCACAGTGCTGTCGTCTGGTAGGCACAGGGAAGGCGGGCGCCGATGCAGTGCCCGGTCGGTGAACGTCGCGGCGGGGCGGGCTGAGAGGCCTGCCCTTTCCGTTGCGGCAAGCCGGTTGTTCAGAGGCAGCGTTGGCCTGGAGCGGCCAGCCGCAGCCAGCGGTTCCTGCCGGGCAGGCGCTATATTGACGTTTACGTCAACGTCAAGGCCGCCATGACCGCCGCTTCGCGCGCCCCCGAGCGGGCCTCCCGTCCCGCCGCCCACGCCGACGAGCCCAAGGGTGCCGCACGTGGCGATGCCCGCCTGTACACCATCACCGAACTCGCGCAGGAGTTCGATGTCACGCCGCGCGCCATCCGCTTCTACGAGGACATGGGGCTGATCGCGCCGGCGCGCGCCGGCCGCAACCGCGTCTACGCACACCGCGACCGCACGCGCTTGAAGCTCACGCTGCGTGGCAAGCGCCTGGGGCTGAGCCTGCAGGAGATCAAGCAGCTGGTGGACATGTACGAATCGCCGTCGGACACCGCACCGCAGCTGCAGGCCTTTCTGGGTGTGCTGGCGGCGCACCGGCAGCAGCTGGAGCGGCAGCGCGAGGACCTCGAGATCACGCTCGACGAGATCGCGCAGCACGAGGCACGCTGCCGCAGCCTGCTGGCCGACGCCGAGCGGGCCGCTGCCGCAACGGCGGGGCCGACGCCAACTGCAGCGCGGCGCCGGCCCAGGACAACGGCCTGACCGACCGGGCCTGCAACGATGGGCTACGATTGACGTTTACGTAAACGTCAACCTGGTGCCGGCTTCTGCAGGCGCCGGCGCGAGGAGACCGCACCGATGAGCCGCCCCCTGCAGGCCCCGCCGGGTTTCGAGGCCCGCACACGGGAATCCTTCGCCCGCCAGGCCGCCATGGCCACCCTGGGCATCGCGCTGGACCGTGTCGAGCCGGGCACCGTGCACCTGCTGCTGCCGCACCGCCCCGACCTGACGCAGCAGCACGGTTTCCTGCACGCTGGCGTCGTGTCGACGGCGCTGGACTCGGCCTGCGGCTATGCCGCCTTCACGCTGATGCCGCCCGAGGCTGCGGTGCTGACCGTCGAGTTCAAGGTCAACCTGCTGGCGCCAGCGCGCGGCCCGGTGCTGCGGATCGCGGGCCAGGTGGTCAAGGCCGGACGTACGATCAGCGTCGTCGACGCGCGCGCCACCCAGGGTGACGAAGACACCCTGGTGGCCACCATGACCGCCACCGTGATGACCGTGCTCGGCCGCGGCCTGAGCGGCTGACCCACAGAACCCCAGGAGAGACATCACCATGAGCCAGCTGCCCGGCCTGAACTTCATGCTCGGCGACGACATCGACGCCCTGCGCGACGCGGTGCGCGCCTTCGCCGACGCCGAGATCGCCCCCCGCGCCGCCGAGATCGACCGCAGCGACCAGTTCCCGATGGACCTGTGGCGCAAGATGGGCGAGCTCGGCGTGCTCGGCATCACCGTGCCCGAGCAGTACGGCGGTGCCGACATGGGCTATTTGGCGCACATGGTGGCGATGGAGGAGATCAGCCGCGCCAGCGCCAGCGTGGGCCTGAGCTACGGTGCGCACAGCAACCTGTGCGTCAACCAGATCAAGCGCAACGGCACCGACGCGCAGCGGGCAAAGTACCTGCCCAGGCTGATCAGCGGCGAGCACGTGGGCGCGCTGGCGATGAGCGAGCCCGGCGCCGGCAGCGACGTGATCAGCATGAAGCTGAAGGCGGAGGACAAGGGCGGCTACTACCTGCTCAACGGCAGCAAGATGTGGATCACCAACGGCCCGGATGCCGACACCCTGGTGGTCTACGCCAAGACCGAGCCGGAGCTCGGCGCGCGCGGCGTCACCGCCTTCCTGATCGAGAAGGGCATGAAGGGCTTCTCCATCGCGCAGAAGCTCGACAAGCTGGGCATGCGCGGCAGCCACACCGGCGAGCTGGTGTTCCAGGACGTGGAGGTGCCGGCCGAGAACGTGCTGGGGGCGCTCAATGGCGGCGCCAAGGTGCTGATGAGCGGCCTGGACTACGAGCGTGCGGTGCTCAGCGGCGGGCCGCTGGGCATCATGCAGGCGGTGATGGACAACGTGGTCCCCTACATCCACGACCGCAAGCAGTTCGGCCAGAGCATCGGCGAGTTCCAGCTCATCCAGGGCAAGGTCGCCGACATGTACACCGTGCTGCAGGCGGCGCGCAGCTTCGCCTACACGGTCGCCAAGAACCTCGACCAGCTGGGCAGCGAGCACGTGCGCCAGGTGCGCAAGGACTGCGCCAGCGTGATCCTGTGGACGGCCGAGAAGGCGACCTGGATGGCCGGCGAGGGCATCCAGATCTTCGGCGGCAACGGCTACATCAACGAGTACCCGCTGGGCCGGCTGTGGCGAGATGCCAAGCTCTACGAGATCGGCGCCGGGACATCCGAGATCCGCCGCATGCTGATCGGGCGCGAACTGTTCGCCGAGACGATGTGAGCCCGGCATGCCGCACCGCCTGCTGAACAACAACCGCACATGGGCCGCCGAGGTCAAGGCGCGCGACCCCGGCTTCTTCACGCGCCTGGCCCAGCAGCAGAGCCCGCGCTACATGTGGATCGGCTGCGCCGACAGCCGCGTGCCGGCCAACGAGATCGCCGGGCTGGACCCGGGCGAGGTCTTCGTGCACCGCAACGTGGCCAACATCGTGGTGCCGTCCGACCTCAACGCGCTGTCCACGGTGCAGTTCGCCGTCGAGCACCTCAAGGTGGAGCACATCTTCGTCGTGGGGCACTATGGCTGTGCTGGTGTACGCGCCGCCGCGCGCGGCCTGCGTGTCGGCCTGGCCGACAACTGGCTGCGCCACGTGCACGACGTGCGCCTGCGTCACCGCGGGCGTCTGGACCATCTGCCGCCGGCGCAGATGGAGGACGTGCTGTGCGAGATGAACGTCATCGAGCAGGTCGGCAACGTGGCGCAATGCACCGTCGTGCAGGACGCCTGGTCACGCGGCCAGGCCCTGGCCGTGCACGGCTGGATCTACGGCCTCAGCGATGGCCTGCTGAAGGACCTGCACTGCACGATGGCCGCCCCAGACGAGGTGGTCCCCGTGTTTGCCGACGCCATCAAGCGCTACCCGCGACGCCCGGCCGTGGCCGGCGACGCCGACGAGTGAACCCCCGATGTTCCCGCACCGCCTGACCGACAGCCGTGCCTTCGAGATCGCCCGTGCGCTGATCGAAGGCTTCGACCGCCACTACCGCCTGTTCAGCCAGACCAACCTCGAGGCCAAGGCGCGCTTCGAGGCGGCCGACTGGCACGGGCAGCAGCGTGCGCAGCGCGAGCGCATCGAGTACTACGACAAGCGCGTGGACGAGGCCGCCGAGCGCCTGCAGCGCGAGTTCCAGGCCGGTGCACTGAAGATGGACGTGTGGCAGCAGGTCAAGCTGCACTACATCGGCCTGCTGGTGGACCACAAGCAGCCGGAACTCGCCGAGACCTTCTTCAACTCGGTGACGACGAAGATCCTGCACCGCAGCTACTTCCACAACGACTTCATCTTCGTGCGTCCGGCGGTGGCCACCGAGTACATCGAGAGCGACGGCCCCGGCGCGCTGCCCACCTACCGCGCCTACTACCCGCAGCAGGCCACCTGGCGCAGCGCCTGGCGGCAGATGGTGCAGGATTTCGGGCTGACCTTGCCCTTCGAGGACCTGGGCCGCGACATCGACGACGTGGCCGGCACGCTGGAGCAGGTGCTCGGTGCCTTCACGCCGCGCGCGAACTTCCAGATCCAGGTGCTCTCCAGCCTGTTCTTCCGCAACAAGGCGGCCTACGTGGTGGGCAAGGTCATCAACGGCTTCCAGGAAACGCCCTTTGCGCTGCCGATCCTGCACGGGCGGGAAGGGCTCGTGATCGACACGGTGCTGCACAGCGAGGACGACCTGCTGATGCTGTTCAGCTACGCGCGGGCCTACTTCATGGTGCACATGGACGTGCCCAGCGCCTACGTGCAGTTCCTGCGCAGCCTGATGCCCCGCAAGCCCCGCGCCGAGCTCTACAGCGCGCTGGGCCTGCAAAAGCAGGGCAAGAACAGCTTCTACCGCGACCTGCTCTACCACCTGCGCCACAGCACCGACACCTTCCGCATCGCGCCGGGCATCAAGGGCATGGTGATGCTGGTGTTCGACCTGCCGAGCTTCCCGTTCGTCTTCAAGGTCATCAAGGACTACTACCCGCCGCAGAAGGACACCACGCGCGAGCAGATCAAGGGCAAGTACCTGCTGGTGAAGACGCACGACCGCGTCGGCCGCATGGCCGACACGCTGGAGTACAGCAACGTGGCCTTCCCGCGCGCACGCTTCGATGACGAGCTGATCGCCGAGCTGCAGAAGTTCTGCCCCAGCCTGCTGGAGATCTCCGACCGCGACGGCGACGGCCAGATCGAGGTCATCATCAGCCACGTCTACATCGAGCGGCGCATGATCCCGCTGAACATCTACCTGCAGGAGGCCACGCCGGCGCAGGTTGCCGCCGCGGTGGTGGAGTACGGTAACGCCATCAAGGACCTGGTGGCGGCCAACATTTTCCCCGGCGACATGCTCTGGAAGAACTTCGGCGTCACCCGCAACGGCAAGGTGGTCTTCTACGACTACGACGAGATCGAGTACATCACCGACTGCAACTTCCGCCGCGTGCCGCCGCCGCGCAACGAGGAGGACGAGATGTCGGGCGAGATCTGGTATTCCGTGGGCCCGAAGGACGTGTTCCCGGAGACCTTCGGCCCATTCCTGCTCGGCAACCCGGCCGTGCGCGACGTGTTCATGGCCCACCACGCCGACCTGCTGGACCCCGCGTTCTGGCAGGGCCACAAGGAGCGCATCCTGGCCGGCCACGTGCACGACGTCTTCCCCTACGAACCCGCGCGCCGCTTCAGTGTGCGGCGTGCCGCCGCGGCCGAAGCGGCCGCCACCGTCTGAAAGGAGCTTCCCATGTCCACCGATCCGATCGTCATTGTCTCCGCCGCGCGCACGCCCATCGGCGGCCTGCTGGGTGACTTCGCCGGCCTCCCGGCCGCCGAACTGGGCGCCGTGGCCATCCGCGCCGCCGTCGAGCGCGCCGGCGTGCCCGGCGACGCCGTCGACGAGGTGCTGATGGGCAACTGCCTGATGGCCGGCCAGGGGCAGGCGCCTGCGCGTCAGGCCATGCGCAAGGCCGGCCTGCCCGACAGCACCGGCGCCGTGACGCTGAGCAAGATGTGCGGCTCCGGCATGCGCGCGATGATGTTCGCGCATGACATGCTGGCAGCGGGCACGGCGCAGGTGATGGTGGCCGGCGGCATGGAGAGCATGACCAACGCGCCGCACCTGATGTTCGCGCGCAAGGGCGTGAAGTACGGCGCCGCGCAGATGTTCGACCACATGGCCATGGACGGCCTCGAGGACGCCTACGAGCGCGGCAAGGCCATGGGCGTGTTCGCCGAGGCCTGCGTGGCGAAGTACGCCTTCAGCCGCGAGGCGCAGGACCAGTTCGCCATCGCCTCCACCACGCGCGCCAAGACCGCCAACGAGGACGGCAGCTTCGACTGGGAGATGGCGCCGGTCACCCTGGCCGGCCGCGGCGGCGACGTGGTCGTGAGCCGCGACGAACAGCCCTTCAAGGCCAAGCTTGACAAGATCCCGTCGCTCAAGCCTGCGTTCAAGAAGGACGGCACCATCACCGCCGCCAACGCCAGCAGCATCAGCGACGGCGCCGCGGCCCTGGTGCTGATGCGCGAGAGCACGGCACTGAAGTGGGGCCTGGCGCCCGTGGCGCGCATCGTCGGCCACGCCGTTCATGCGCAGGCGCCGGAGTGGTTCGCCACCGCGCCGGCCGGTGCCATCGAGAAGGTGCTGAAGAAGGCCGGCTGGGACGCCAAGAGCGTCAACCTCTGGGAGGTCAACGAGGCCTTCGCCGCGGTGACGATGGCGGCGATGCACGAGTACCGCCTGCCGCACGAGATCGTCAACGTGCACGGCGGCGCCTGCGCGCTGGGCCACCCCATCGGCGCCAGCGGCGCGCGCATCGTCGTCACGCTGCTGGGCGCGCTGAAGAAGCGTGGGCTCAGGCGCGGTGTGGCGGCGCTGTGCATCGGCGGTGGCGAGGCGACTGCGATGGCCCTCGAGATGGTCTGATGCTGGAGCTCTTCGGCCTCGCCAGCTGGCAGCAGGCCGGCCTCTTCGCGTTCGCGGTGCTGCTCCTGAACGCGACGCCGGGCGTGGACCTGCTGCTGACCGTGGCCCGCACGCTGACCGGTGGCGCACGCGCCGGGCTTGCCGCGGCCGCCGGCATCGAACTGGGCTGCGTGGTGCATGCGCTGGCCGCGGCCTTCGGCCTGGCGGCGCTGCTGGCGGTGAACCCGGCGGCGTTCATGGTGCTGAAGTGGGCCGGCGCGGCCTACCTGGTCTGGCTGGCCCTGGGCATGGCGCGAAACGCCTGGCGCCCGGCCACCGCCGGTGACACCGGGTCGCCGCCGCCGCGCCGATCTCTGGCCGACGAGGTGCGTACCGGCTTCCTGACCAACGTGCTGAACCCCAAGGTGGCGCTGTTCTTCCTGGCGTTCATCCCGCAGTTCATCACGCCGGCGGCGCAGGACAAGACGCTGGCCTTCCTGCTGCTGGGCGCGTGGTTCGTGCTGCAGAGTACGCTGTTTCTGGCGCTGCTGGTGGCCGTGGCCGCCCGCGCGCGCCGCTTGCAGACCCGCCCGGCCGTCGGCCGGGCCCTCAACGCCGCTGGCGCCGGCCTGTTCGGTGCGCTGGCCTTCCGGGTGGTGAACTCATGAAGAACGTCCTGATCGTCGGTGCCTCGCGCGGCATCGGCCTCGAATTCGTGCGCCAGTACCGCGCCGACGGTGCCCGGGTCACCGGCACGGCCCGCAGCGACGATGGCCTGGCCCGACTGCAGGCGCTGGGCGCGCAGGCCGTGCGTCTGGACGTGGCCGATGCCGCCGGCGCCAGCGGCCGGGCCTGGCCCATCGACGGCGAGGCCTTCGACGGCGTGGTCATCAACGCCGGCGTCTACGGCCCGCGTACGCAGGGCCTGCAGACGCCCACGGCCGACGAGTTCGACGCGGTCATGCACACCAACGTGCTGGGTGCGATGCGGGTGCTGCCGCAGCTCGACGGCGCGCTGGCGCCGGGCGCGACGCTGGCGGTCATCTCCTCCGGCATGGGCTCCATCGGCCAGCGCGGCAACGCCAGCGGCTGGCTCTACCGCGCCAGCAAGGCGGCGTTGAACTCGGTGCTGAAGGACGCCTCGCTGGTGCTCGCCGGCCGCGCCATCTGCATCGCCTTCCACCCCGGCTGGGTGCGCACCGACATGGGCGGCGCCGGTGCCGACATGGACGTGAAGGACGCCGTGGCCGACATGCGCCGCACGCTGGCCGGCCTGGGCTCCGACGACAACGGAACCTTCCGCAACCACGACGGCGCCGTGATCCCGTGGTGACCCATAGCCTCGAGACCCAAGAGACCCGACCATGCTGCTGAGCGAAGACCACCGCGCCGTGCAGGACGCCGTGCGCACCTATGTGCAGGACTGCATCGCCCCCAACGCCGCGCACTGGGACAAGCACCACCAGTTCCCGCACGAGGAGCTCAAGGGCCTGGCCGCGCTGGGCTGCTACGGCGTGGCCGTGGCGCCGGAGTGGGACGGCGCCGGCCTCGACTACCTGGCCCTGGCCGTGATCCTGGAGGAGATCGCTGCCGGCGACGGCGCCACCAGCACCATCGTCAGCGTCAACAACTGCCCGGTGTGCAGCATCCTGACCGCGTTCGGCAACGACGACCAGAAGGAACGCTTCCTCAAGCCGCTGGCGCGCGGCGACATGCTCGGCGCCTTCTGCCTCACCGAGCCGCATGTGGGCTCCGAAGCCGGTGGGCTGAAGACGACGGCGCGGCGTGACGGCGACCACTACGTGCTCGACGGCGTCAAGCAGTTCATCACCAGCGGCAAGCACGGCGACGTGGCCATCGTCATGGCGGTCACCGACAAGGCCGCCGGCAAGAAGGGCATCAGCGCCTTCCTCGTGCCCACGTCCACGCCAGGCTACACCGTGGCCCGGCTGGAGGACAAGCTGGGCCAGCACGCCAGCGACACGGCGCAGATCCGCTTCGAGGACTGCCGCGTGCCGGCGGTGAACCTACTGGGCGAGGAGGGCATGGGCCTGAAGATCGCGCTCAGCGGGCTGGAGGGCGGGCGCATCGGCATCGCCAGCCAGGCCGTGGGCATGGCACGCGCCGCCTTCGAGGCGGCGCTGGTCTACAGCAAGGACCGCAGCAGCTTCGGCCAGCCCATCTACCAGCACCAGGCGGTCCAGTTCAAGCTGGCCGAGATGGCCACGCAGATCGAGGTGGCGCGGCAGATGATCTGGCACGCCGCCAGCCTGAAGGACGCCGGCCGGCCGTGCCTGAAGGAGGCGGCCATGGCCAAGCTCTTCGCCAGCGAGATGGCCGAGCGCGTATGTTCCGACGCGATCCAGGTGCATGGCGGCTACGGCTACGTCAGCGACTTCCCGGTCGAGCGCATCTACCGCGACGTGCGCGTCTGCCAGATCTACGAAGGCACGTCCGAGGTGCAGAAGATCCTGATCGGGCGCGCGCTGGCGTGAACGCGCCGGGCGTCGTCGTCGACGCGCAGGACCTGCGGTTCCGCTGGCCGGGCGCCGCGGCGGACACGGTCGTGTTGCCGGCGCTGCGCATCGCCGCCGGCGAGCAGGTGTTCCTGCGCGGTGCCAGCGGCAGCGGCAAGAGCACGCTGCTGTCGCTGCTGGCCGGTGTGCTGCCGCCCCAGGCCGGCCGTCTGCAGGTGCTGGGGCAGGACCTGGCTATGCTCTCCGGTCCGGCGCGCGACCGCCTGCGCGCCGACCATCTGGGCGTCATCTTCCAGCAGTTCAACCTGCTGCCCTGGCTGAGCGCGCACGACAACGTCACGCTGGCACTGCGCTTCTCGACCCGCCGGCGCGCGCAGGCTGCCGAGGGCGAGGCCGGCCGCCTGCTTGGTGCGATGGGCCTGGCCGACGCGCTGTGGCGGCGGCCGGCAGCGCAACTCTCCGTGGGCCAGCAGCAGCGCGTGGCCGCGGCCCGCGCGCTGATCGGCCGGCCGGCGCTGATCCTGGCCGATGAGCCGACCTCGGCGCTCGACGAGGACGCGCGCGACGCCTTCATGGCGCTGCTGATGCAGTGCTGTGCCGAGGCGGGCAGCGCGCTGGTGTTCGTGAGCCACGATGTGCGGCTGGCGCAGCGATTCTCTCGGGTGGAGGTGTTGGGCTGATGTCCGCAATCGACCCGGAGCGGGCGTTCGGTGGCCCATCAACGCCGCCGTTCAGCGTGGCGTGTCCGGGCAGGCGTTCTCCGGCCCACGCTCGCGGGGCACTGCCCGTGGTGATCCACCGACGAGGCGTCAACACCAGCGTCGGTGTGTCGCCGACGAGGCGACCGCGAATGGGGCCTGCGCCCGCCCACCCGAACCCCCGCCCCTCTTCAGCGCCGCGGCGTCGGGCCCCGGCAACAGCGAGCCGGTGTCGCAGGGTGGCGGTGGCGCCTGCGGGCGCAGGCCCCATTCGCGGTCGCCTGGACGCTGATTCACCACTGGCGGTGTTGAAGCCTCGGCCGCGGATGAACCATGGCAGCGCCCCGCGAGCGTGGGCCGGAGAACGCGGGCGCCGCCGCCGCCCTGCTGCAGAGGCGGTGGAGCGCGAGGACCACGGGCGCTCGAACATGAACTTCCGCTCCGTACCGCAACCTGCCAATCCATGACGGGACTTTTCACCCTCGCCGCCCGCAGCGCCTGGAACCGGCGCTTCGTGCTCTCGCTCGTGGTGGTCTCCATCGCGCTGTCCACGCTGCTGCTGCTGGGCATCGAGCGCCTGCGGCAGGACGTGCGGCAGAACTTCGCGCAGTCCATCGCCGGCACCGACCTCATCGTCGGTGCGCGCACCGGGGCCGTGCAGCTGCTGCTGTACTCGGTTTTCCGCATCGGCAACGCCACCAACAACATCACCTGGTCCAGCGCGCAGGCGGTCTCTGCCATGCCTGGCGTGGCGTGGACGATCCCGATCTCGCTGGGTGACTCGCACCGCGGCTTCGCCGTCGTCGGCACCAGCGACGCCTACTTCGCCCACTACCGCCATGGTGGCGGGCAGGCGCTGCGCTTCGCCCTGGGCCGGGCCTTCGGCGACGGCCTCGACGGCGTGTTCGAGGCCGTCATCGGCGCCGACGTCGCCGAGCGCCTGGGCTACGCACCCGGCGCCAGGATCGTGCTCAGCCACGGCGACGGCAGCTTCGCCGCCAACGACCACGCCGACAAGCCCTTCACCGTGGTCGGCATCCTGGCCCGCACCGGCACGCCGGTGGACCGCTCGGTGCACATCACCCTGGCCGGCATGGAGGCCATCCACCTCGACTGGATGGCCGGCGTGCCGCTGCCCGGCCTGCGCGTCAGCGCCGAACAGGCGCTGCAGCGCGACCTCGCGCCCAAGGCCATCACCGCGCTGCTGGTGGGGCTGGAACGCCGCACGGCGGTGTTTTCCACCCAGCGTCGCATCGCCGAGTTCCGTGCCGAGCCGCTGATGGCGATCCTGCCCGGCGTGGCGCTGGACGAGCTGTGGGACGTGGTGGGCGCCGGCGAGCGTGCGCTGCTGGCCACCAGCGGCCTGGTGGCCGTGGTCAGCGTGCTCGGCCTGGTGGCGGTGATCCTGGCCGGGCTGGACCAGCGTCGGCGTGAACTGGCCATCCTGCGCGCCGTGGGCGCAGGGCCGCGCACGGTGGCGCTGCTGCTGGGGCTGGAAGGCAGCCTGGTCACCCTCACGGGTCTGGCCGTCGGCGTGGCGGCCACGGCCCTGGCCTGGGCCCTGGCCGCACCCTGGGCGCTGAACACGCTGGGCCTGGTGCTGCAGCCGTTGGCGCTGGGGGTTGCGGAATGGACCTGGCTGGGCGTGCTCGGCGCCGCGGGCCTGCTGGCCAGCGCGGTGCCCGGTTGGCGCGCTTACCGCATCGCCCTGGCCGACGGTCTGCAGGCGCGCGTCTGAGCCTGGGTCTCGAGCGCAGGCATCATCACGTGATGTGTCCACCCCCACGCTCACGCCGTTCGCTGCCCCCCAAGGGGGCGCTCAGTGCCTTCGGAACGACCGGGCGGCACTGAGATGACCGAAGACCAGGCCCGCGCCGTGCTGCTGCTGCAGGCGCTGGAAGCCCAGCCCCCGACGGCGCTGTGGACCGCCGAGGACCGCGACTGGGCCACACGCGCCGCCGCGCAGGACCTGCCGGCCGACGCGCCGCGCGACGCGCGCCTGGCCGAACGCGCGCGGCTGGCGATGCAGCGCCTGGTACCGCGCGACCGCGGCATCCAGCGCCTGCTCGGCAGCCCGGGGTGGCGTCCCGCGTGGGCCGGTGTGGCCGGTGTCGTGGGGCTGCTGGCGGGCGTGGCATCGGACGCCCTGGTGGGCGGCGCCTACTTCAACCTGCTGTCCCCGCTGTTCTGGGGCGTGCTGGGCTGGAACGTCCTGCTTTACGCGGGGCTGGTGGTGCAGGCGCTGCGGCGCCCTGCGGTTTCGGGGGGCCTGCGCGCGCGGCTCGGCCAATGGCTGCGTCGCGCCGGTGGGGGCGCCGGCCTGCCGGCAGCCTTTGCGGGGCGATGGGCCGACGCCGCTGCCGCGCTGTTCCAGGCCCGCGCCGCGGTGCTGCTGCACCTGGCGGCCGGGGCCCTGGCGCTGGGCCTGATTGTCGGTCTGGGCCTGCGCGGCCTGGTGTTCGACTACCGCGCCGGCTGGGCCAGCACCCTGCTGGCGCCGGACACCGTGCAGCAGGCCCTGGCCTGGGGTCTGCAACCCGCGCTGGCGCTGTCGGGCGGCGCGCTTCCCACAGGCCAGGCCTTCGAGGCGCTGCGGGTCACGCCCGCCACACCGGCATCGGCCAGCGCCGCACCGTGGATCGGCTGGATGGCGCTGCAGCTGCTGCTGGTGGTGGTGGTGCCCCGTGCCGTGCTGACCGCCAGGGCACTGCACCGGGCCGGCACGTTGTCGCGCAACTTCCCGCTCGACACCTCGGCCCCGGCCTTCGACCGCTGGCTGCTGCAGCCGCAGCGTGCGCTGTGGGTGCTGTCGCATGGCGCGGCGCCGACTTCCGCCGCCGCGGCCGGCTTGCGCGCCATGCTGGCCGCCGGCTTTGGCGCCACCGTGCCGGTGCAGTGGGCCGACCCGCTGCACTGGGGCGACGAAGACCAGCCGCCAACCCCGCCGCCCGGCGCGCGCGCCGTGCTGCTGGTGGACCTGGCCGCCACACCCGAGGCCGAGGTGCAGGGGCGGCTGCTGCAGGCGCTGGCGGCGGCCGATCCCGTCGTCGTGGCCGACCACAGCGGCTTCGTGCGCCGCTTCGGGCACGGCGAACGCCTGGCGCAGCGCGAGGCCGCCTGGCGCGCGCTGGTCGGTGCGCAGCCTTTCGTCAGCGTGGCGCTGGACGCGCCGGAGGCGTCCGTGGCGGGCCTGGCCCTGCAGCGCGCGCTGGACCGGTGAACGGGGCGCCGATGCAGATCTCGCTGGCCCTCGTCTCCCACACCAACGTCGGCAAGACCACGCTGGCGCGCACGCTGCTGGGCGCCGACGTGGGGGAGGTGCGCGACGCGCCGCACGTCACCGAATTCGCCGACGGCCACCTGCTGCTGCAGACGCCGGAGGGCGACCGCCTGATGCTGTGGGACACGCCCGGCTTCGGCGACAGCGCACGCCTGGTGCGCCGGCTGAAGCAGGCCGAGCAGCCGCTGCTGGGTTTCCTCGCGGGCACCTGGGATCGTCTGGCCGACCGCCCCTTCTGGTCCAGCCAGCAGGCGCTGCGCGCGGTGCGCGACGAAGCGGATGTGGTGCTCTACCTCGTCAACGCCGCCGAGTCGCCGGCGGCCGCCGGCTACGTGGGCCCGGAGATGGACCTGCTGCACTGGATGGGCAAGCCGGTGCTGGTGCTGCTCAACCAGCTCGGTGCGCCGCGCCCGGCGGCCGAGGAGCAGGCCGACCTGGACGCCTGGCGCGCCCACCTGGCCAGCCGCCCGCTGGTGCGCGGCGTGCTGCCGCTGGACGCCTTTGCCCGCTGCTGGGTGCAGGAAGGCGTGCTGCTGGCCCAGGTGGCGGGCGTGCTGGATGGGCCGGCCCGCGCCGCCATGCAGCGCCTGCACGCCGCCTGGCAGGCGGCGGCGGAGCAGCGTTTCGACGCCGCGATGGGGCTGCTGGCGCGCGGGTTGGCGCGTGCCGCCGCCGACCGCGAGCCCATGCCCGCCGGCGGCGCCCTGCGCGACCTCGCCCGCCGCGCCGGGGCCGCGCTGGGCCTGCCGCGCAGCGAGGACCCCGCTGTCGTCGCGCAGCAGGCGCTGGCGCTGCGGCTGGAGCAGGCCCTGCAGCAGGACACGGCCGAGCTGATCGCGCTGCATGGCCTGCGCGGCAGCGCGCAGGCCGAGGTGATGACGCGCATCGCCACCCACTTCGACGTGCAGTTGCCGGTGGACGAAGGCCGCGCTGCGGTCGTCGGCGGCCTGGTCACCGGCGCGCTGGCGGGGCTGAAGGCCGACATCGCCAGCGGCGGCCTCACGCTGGGCGGCGGCCTGCTCGCCGGCGGGCTGATCGGCGCGCTGGGCGCGGCCGGCGCGGCACGCGCCGTGAACCGGCTGCAGGGCCGCGACGGTGCGGCCGGCGCCGTGGCCTGGACCGATGCCGCCCTGCTGGCGCAGGCCGAGGCGGCGCTGCTGCGCTACCTGGCCGTGGCCCACTTCGGCCGCGGCCGGGGCGACTGGGCCGCGGGCGAAGCGCCGCCGCACTGGCGTGCCCTGGTGGCCGAGCAGCTGGCGCCGCAGCATGCCCGACTGGTCGACGCGCGCAAGGCCGGCGATGCTGCGGCGTTCCAGCCGCCGCTGGCTGCCGCCACGCGTGCCGTGCTGGCGCGCCTGTACCCGGCCGCGCCCCATAATCCGGCGCCATGAAGATTCTGATCCTCGGCGCCGGCCGGGTCGGCGAGAGCGTGGCCGAGAGCCTCGTCTCCGAGCAGAACGACATCACCGTCATCGACACCGATCCGCAGCGCCTGGCCGTGCTGCAGGACCGGCTGGACCTGCGCGGCGTGGCCGGCAACGGCATCCAGCCCTCGGTGCTGAAGGATGCCGGCGCCGAGGATGCCGACATGCTCATCGCCTGCGCGCCGCTGGACGAGACCAACCTCGTGGCCTGCAAGGTGGCGCACGAGGTCTTCGGGATCCCCACGCGCATCGCCCGCGTGCGCAGCCCGGAGTTCGCCGACGGCAGCGACATCATGGGCAAGGGCGGCTTCGCGGTCGACGAGATCATCTGCCCGGAAGAAAGCCTGACCACCTACATCCGCAAGCTCATCGAGTTCCCGGAAGCACTGCAGGTGCTGGAGTTCTCGCAGCAGCGGGTGAGCCTGATCGCGGTGCGCGCGGTGCAGGGCGGGCCGCTGGTGGGCCACGTGATCAGCGAATTGCCGCAGCTGGTGCCCGACGTGCCGATGCGCATCGTGGCCATCTACCGCCGCGACCTGATGGGCCTGGACCGGCAGATCGTCTGCGACGGCAGCACCCGCGTGGAGGCCGGCGACGAGGTCTTCGTGCTCGCCGCCAACGAGCACATCCGCCGTGCGCTGGACGCCATGCGCCGGCGCGACGACCCCGTCAAGCGCGTCATCATCGCCGGCGGCGGCCGTGTGGGCCTGCGCCTGGCGCGCCACATCGCCGGCGAGTGCCACGTCAAGATCATCGAGGCCGACCCGCGGCGCTGCGAGTACCTGACCACGCAGCTGCCCGACCATGCCCTGGTGCTCAAGGGCGACAGCACCGACGAGGATCTGCTCGAGGACGAGAACGTCGCCGAGTGCGACCTCTTCCTGGCGCTGACCAGCGACGACGAGGACAACATCATGTCCTGCCTGCTGGCCAAGCGCATGGGCGCGCACCGCGTGCTGGCGCTGATCAACCGCAAGGCCTACGCCGACCTGGTGCAGGGCCAGGGCACGCAGATCGACATCGCGATCTCGCCGTCGCAGACGGTGATCGGCGAACTGCTGGCCCATGTCCGCCGTGGCGATGTGGCGGCGGTGTACAGCCTGCGCCGCGGGGCCTCGGAGGTGCTGGAGGTGGTGGCGCGCGGCGACCGCAAGAGCTCAAAGGTGGTGGGTCGGCGCATAGAGCAGATCCCGCTGCCGGCCGGCGCCGTGATCGGCGCCATCGTGCGCGACGTGCAGGTGGGCGAGGGCGCCGCGCGCAAGGACGTGGTGATCCCGCACCACGACACCGAGGTCCACACCGACGACCACGTCATCGTCTTCGTCCCGCGCAAGCGCATGCTGCGCCAGGTGGAGAAGCTGTTCCAGGTCAGCGCCACCTTCTTCGGCTGAGCATGGCACCCCCGATCCCGCTTCGCCCGACACCTCTCGAGAGGGCCCCTGTCGCCTTCGGACGGCCGGGCTGCCTCGGCCCTTGAACGGATGAACCGCCTCGCCGTCGTTGCGCTCGTGGGCCGCATGGTGGTGCTGTTCGCGCTGCTGATGCTCGTGCCGCTGGCCTTCGCCGTGGGCCGCCACGATGCGGCCGAGCGCGCCTTCGTGACGTCCATCGTCGTCACCGCCGCTGCCGGCCTGCTGATGAGCCTGGCCACGCGCCGCTTCCGCCGCGAACTGCAGCCGCGCGACGGCTTCGTGCTGGTGGCGCTGGTGTGGGTGGTGCTGCCGGCCTTTGCCGCGCTGCCGCTTTGGCTGGCCATCCCGGGCATCAGCGTCACCGACGCCTACTTCGAGGCCATGAGCGGCTTCACCGCCACCGGCGCCACCGTGCTCACCGGGCTCGACCACCTGCCGCTGTCGGTCAACGTCTGGCGCTGCTTCCTGCAGCTGGTGGGTGGGTTGGGCATCATCGTGCTGGCGGTGGCCATCCTGCCGCTGCTGGGCGTGGGCGGCACGCAGCTGTTCAAGGCCGAGATGGCCGGCCCGATGAAGGACGCCAAGATGACACCGCGCATCGCCGAGACGGCGCGCGGCCTGTGGGTGGTGTACTTCTGGTTCTGCCTGGCCTGCTTCTTCGCCTACCGCTGGGCAGGCATGAGCTGGGAAGACGCCTTCATGCACATGTGCACGACGATGGGCCTGGCCGGCTTCTCGTCGCACGACGCCAGCTTCGGCTACTGGAACTCGCCGCTGATCGAGGGCGTGGCGATCGTCTTCATGATGCTGGCCGGCATCAGCTTTGCGATGTACTTCGTCGCCTGGCGCCAGCGCTCGCTGCGCGTGCTGTGGTCCAGCGTGGAGGTGCGCGCCTTCGTGGCGGTGATCGTCGGCGCGGTGCTGCTGATCTCGGTCTATATCCGTCTGGACGGCCACTACGACACCTACGCCGAGGCGCTGCGCCACACGGCTTTCCACGTGGTGTCGCTGGCCACCACCACCGGCTACGCGTCGCAGGACTACGCGCAGTGGCCGATGTTCGCGGCGCTGCTGATGGTGCTGCTGGGCTGCTTCGCCACCTGCGCCGGCAGCACCGGCGGCGGGATCAAGATGGTGCGCATGCTGCTGCTGCTCAAGCAGTCGCAGCGCGAGCTGGTGCGCATCGTGCATCCCAACGTCGTCAACCCGGTGGTCATGGGCGGCAAGGCGGTGGACCCGCGCGTGATGCAGAACGTGATCGCCTTCATGATGATGTACGGCGCCACCCTGGTCGGCCTGACCATGGTGCTGCTGTTCAGCGGCATGGAGCCGATCACGGCCTTCACCGCCGTGATCGCCAGCGTCAACAACATCGGGCCCGGCCTGGGCGAGGTCGGCCCGGCGGTGAACTACGGCAAGCTCACCGACTTCCAGACCTGGGTCTGCACCTTCGGCATGCTGCTGGGCCGGCTGGAACTGCTGAGCCTGCTGGTGCTGTTCACGCCGCAGTTCTGGCGGCGCTGAGCCACGGCGTCAGCGGCGGTCGGCGTCGCGCTGCAGCCAGATGCGGTCGGCGTAGGTGGCCAGCCACTGCGGGCGGAAGGCCACGAAGATCGCCACCACCATGCCGCTGAGGAAGGCGTCGCCCCAGGCGGCCAGGAAGCGCGCGAGCATCAGGTCGCCGGGCTGCAGCGAACCCGGCACGCCGTGCAGCGTCACCGACAGGGCGCCCGCTACGCTGCCGGCGATGGCGGTGGCGAAGAAGCCGCGGCCCAGGATGTAGACGAACAGGTGGTTGGGCAACCAGCGGCGGATGGCCGCGCCGAGCCCCAGCGCCAGTGTCATCGGCACCAGGCCCAGCCACACCAGCCGGTGCAGGCCCTCGGCCGGCGGCAGCCCGGCCAGCAGCGACACCACCGCGGCCACCGGCAGCAGGCCCAGCACCGCCAGCGGCCATCCGGCCATCCACATCAGCAGGCAGGCGCCGGACAACGGCTGCACCAGCGGCACCTGGGCGAAACGGTCCACGCCCCACAGCGCCGGCAGGGCCGCCCACCACGCCAGCCACGGCCAGGGCGGGCCACCGGCGCCCACCGCGCGCCAGGGGCGCATCGCCAGGGCTACCACGACCGCGGCCGCGGTCAACATCAGGTCCAACCACCACATGCGGTGATGCTACGGTGGTGCAAGATGGCGCGATGAGGGATCCGTTGCGCTTCTGGTTCGACTTCTCGTCGCCGTACTCCTACATCGCCAACGAATGGGTGGACGCGGTGGCCGCGCGCCACGGGCGCACCGTGCAGCGCCACGCCGTGCTGCTGGGCGCCACCTTCCAGGCGGCCGAGCTGAAGCCGCCCACGGCCTTCCCGATGAAGGGGCCGTACTCGCTGCGCGACTTCGCCCGCTCGGCGCGCTTCGCCGGCGTGCCCTACACGCCGCCGCCGGTATTCCCGGTGCCCACGCAGAACGCGGCCCGCGTGTTCTGGTGGCTGCACGACACCCAGGGTGTCGATGCCGCCGCACGCTGGGCCACGGCCGGCCTGCGCGCGATGTTCGTGCGCGCCGTGCCGCTGCACGAGCCGGCCGCGCTGAAGGGGCTGGCCGCCGAAGAGGGCCTGGACGCCGACGCCGCCGAGGCCGCCTGGAACGACCCGGTCTGGAAGATGCGCCTGAAACAGGCCAACGACGAGGCCATCGCCGCCGGCGTCTTCGGCGCCCCCTTCTTCATCGTCGACGGCGAGCCGTTCTGGGGCAACGACCGCCGGCCGCAGATCGAGCGCTGGCTGGAGAGCGGGCCGTTCTGACGGCGGGCGAGGCCTGTCGTCGGTTTCGATGACAGACGCCGTGGCGCCTGGCTGACATCCTCGGGGCATGCCGCAGCCCGCGGCCCGGGAGATGCCCATGACCCTGCGCCAGACCCTCGCCGTCGCGGCGACCGCCACGCTGCTGCCGGCGAGCTTGCACGCCGCCGCGCCCGAACCCCTGGCCACCGGCGCCACCGCGGCGCTGGTCTGTGCCGGCCATGTGCGCAGCGAGGACCTGGTGCGCCAGGCCCTGGCGCGCGCACGCGCCACCGCCGGCCTCAACGCCTTCGTCACGCTCGACGAGGCCGGCGCGTTGGCGGCGGCCCGTGCGCAGGATGCCCGTCAAGGGGGCACCTGCGGGCCGTTGGCCGGTGTGCCGATCGTGATCAAGGACAACATCGAGGTGGCCGGCCTGCCCAGCACGGCCGGCACGCCGGCGCTGAAGACCTACGTGCCACGCGCCGACGCACCGGTGGCGGCCCGGCTGCGCGCCGCCGGTGCCGTGGTGCTGGGCAAGACCAACATGCACGAGCTGGCGTTCGGCATCTCCGGCTGGAACCCGACGTTCCAGACCGGCCCCGCGCCGGGCGTGCGCAACGCCTACGACCGCCGCCGCAGCGCCGGCGGCTCGTCGTCCGGCACCGGTGCCGCGATCGGTGCGCGCGTGGTCGTGGCGGGCCTTGGCACCGACACCGGCGGCTCGGTGCGCATCCCCTGCGCCTTCAACGGCTGCGCCAGCCTGCGACCGACGATGGGCCGCTACCCTGCCGAGGGCATCGCCCCGATCTCGCACACGCGCGACACCGCCGGCCCGATGGCGCTGTCGATGGCCGACGTCGAACTGCTGGACCGTGTGATCACCGGCGACGCGGCCGTCGCGCCGACCCCGCTGCGCGGTGTGCGGCTGGGCCTGGTGAAGGAACTCGTCGCCGGGCTGGATGCCGATACGCAGGCGGTCTTCGACGCCACGCTGCGGCAGCTGCGGGCCGCCGGCGTCGAGCTGGTCGAGATCGCCGCGCCCACGTTGCCCGGACTCAATGGCGCCGTGAGCTTCCCCATCGCGATGTACGAGGCCCACGACGACATGGTCGCCTACCTGGCCCGCAGCGGCAGCGGCGTGACGATCGGGCAACTGGCAGCTGCTGCCGTCAGCCCCGACGTGAAGGGCACCTACGAGGCCCTGGTCATCCCGCGCAAGCTGCCCGGCCCGGGCAACACGCTGGTGGACACCCAGCCCGCCTACGAGGCGGCCATGCGCAGCGGCCGGCCGGCGCTGCAGGCGCTGTACGCCGACCTGTTCCGCAGCCATCGCGTGCAGGCGCTGCTGTTTCCCACCGTGCCGCACGTGGCGATGCGGGCCGGTCCCGAGTCGAGCAGCGTCGAGGTCTTCATGGGCGCGATCCGCAACACCGACCCCGGCAGCAACGCCGGCCTGCCCGGGCTGCAGCTGCCCGGCGGCCTGGGCCCGACCACCAGCCTGCCGGTGGGCCTGGAGCTCGACGGGCCCCCGGGCAGCGACCGCGCGCTCGTCGGCCTGGGGCTGTCGATCGAGCGGCTGCTCGGCCGGCTGCCACCGCCGCGGCGCTGAGCCGGGTTCAGTCCTCCAGCCGCGATGCCCAGGCGGCGATGCCGGCGCGGCGTTGCGCACCGGTCTTCTGCTGCAGCCTGACGAGGTAGGTGCGCACGCTGGTCACCGCGAGGTCCAGCTCGCGCGCGATCTGCTTGTCGGTCAGGCCGCGGCGCAGCGCCAGCGCCACCGCGCGCTCGCGGGGACTCAGTCTTGCGGCCGTGTCGTCGGCCCGCTGCCGTGCCAGCGCGGCCACGAAGGCCGGCTCCACGAGGTCGAGCAGGGCCTTGTCGTGCGCGTCGAAGCCAACCCGTTGCCGGCCGCGCCAGATGCGCAGGTCGCCCAGCGCATGGTCCCCTTCGAAGGCGTGCAGGTTGATGCCCCAGTGCAGCCCGTCGCGGGCCAGGAAGTCGT
Organism: Rubrivivax albus; assembly: GCF_004016515.1. GTDB lineage: Bacteria > Pseudomonadota > Gammaproteobacteria > Burkholderiales > Burkholderiaceae_C > Rubrivivax > Rubrivivax albus. Next base: position 272,985 of record NZ_SACT01000002.1, on the reverse strand, counting down.
TGAAGAAGGCCGTGCGGCGCAGCGCGTCGTAGGGCATCACCTCGCTGACCTCGGTGGCGTGCCGGCAGGCCTGCAGCTTCAGCGTGATCGGGTCGTGGTGCTGGAACCAGGCGTCGTAGGCGGCCAGGTTGGCCGCGTCCATGTTCAGCCACACGCCATCCTGGAAGACGCCGCGCTCGCCATCCCAGACGAAGGACGCGAAGTGGTCGGCCTGCAGCAGGTCCAGCAGCGCTTCGCCCAATGCCAGCCGAAGCGGGCGCGGCGCATGGCCCTCGGCCAGCAGCGCGAACACACGGGCCAGGGCGTGCTGTTCGCGCGTGCTCAGGTGCATGGTCCGATGGTAGGCAAGGCGCGTGCCGCTGACCAGGGGTCGGTTACGCTACCCCAGTGAACGGCAGGCCGCGCGCGCCTGCCAGCATGCCGTTCCCGGGTGAAAGCCCGAGGCCCGGATCCCTACAATTGACGTTAACGTAAACGTCAACCCAGAACCCGATCGGCCCTGCCGGAGACCGCCTGCATGCCCACGCTGACCTCCAAGCTCAACCCGCGAGGCGCCGACTTCAAGGCCAGCGCCGACGCCATGCGGCTCATGGTGGCCGACCTCAACGCGAAGCTGGCGCTGATTGCCCTGGGCGGCGGCGAGTCGGCGCGGGCCCGGCACACCGCGCGTGGCAAGCTGCTGCCGCGCGAGCGCGTGGAGATGCTGCTCGACCCCGACACGCCGTTCCTGGAAATCGGCGCGCTGGCCGGCCACGACATGTACGACGGCGCCGCACCGGGCGGCGGCATGATCGCCGGCATCGGGCGTGTCGGCGGCGTCGAGTGCATGGTCGTGTGCAACGACGCCACCGTGAAGGGTGGCACCTACTACCCCGTCACGGTGAAGAAGCACCTGCGCGCGCAGGAGATCGCGCTGCAGAACCGCCTGCCCTGCGTCTACCTGGTGGACAGCGGCGGCGCCAACCTGCCCAACCAGGACGAGGTGTTCCCGGACCGCGAGCACTTCGGCCGCATCTTCTTCAACCAGGCCAACATGAGCGCCCAGGGCATCCCGCAGATCGCGGTGGTGATGGGCAGCTGCACCGCAGGCGGCGCCTACGTGCCGGCGATGAGCGACGAGACCATCATCGTCAAGAACCAGGGCACGATTTTCCTGGGTGGCCCGCCGCTGGTGAAGGCGGCCATCGGCGAGGTGGTCAGCGCCGAGGACCTGGGTGGCGGCGACGTGCACACGCGGCTGTCGGGCGTGGCCGACCACCTGGCCGAAAACGACCTGCACGCGCTGGCGCTGGCGCGCAGCGTGGTGGGCAACCTCAACTGGCGCAAGGCCGAACAGGTGCGCCTGCAGCCACCGAAGCCACCCCTGTACGACCCGACGGAACTGCACGGCGTGATCCCGACGGACGCGCGCAAGCCCTACGACGTGCGCGAGGTCATCGCCCGCATCGTCGACGGTTCCGACTTCGACGAGTTCAAGGCCCGCTACGGCAGCACGCTGGTCACTGGCTTCGCGCACATCGAAGGCATGCCGGTGGGCATCGTGGCCAACAACGGCGTGCTGTTCAGCGAGAGCGCCATGAAGGGTGCGCACTTCATCGAACTGTGCTGCCAGCGCCGCGTGCCGCTGGTCTTCCTGCAGAACATCACCGGCTTCATGGTCGGCCGCAAGTACGAGGCCGAAGGCATCGCCAAGCACGGCGCGAAGATGGTCACGGCGGTGGCCACGGCCACGGTGCCCAAGTTCACCGTCATCATCGGTGGCAGCTTCGGCGCCGGCAACTACGGCATGTGCGGCCGCGCGTACAGCCCGCGCTTCCTGTGGATGTGGCCGAACGCGCGCATCGGCGTGATGGGCGGCGAGCAGGCCGCCAGCGTGCTGGCCACCGTCAAGCGTGACGGCATCGAGGCCAGGGGCGGCGCCTGGAGCGCCGACGAGGAGGCCGCGTTCAAGCAGCCCATCCTCGACCAGTTCGCGCACCAGGCCCACCCGTACTACGCCAGCGCCCGGCTCTGGGACGATGGCGTCATCGACCCGGCCGACACGCGCCGCGTGCTGGCGCTGGGGCTCAGCGCCAGCCTGAACGCGCCGATCCCGGAGCGGCCGCAGTTCGGCGTCTTCCGCATGTGAGGCCGGCGGCATGTCCAACACCTACCTGACCGAAGACCACGAACTGCTGCGCGAGCAGGTTCGGCGCTTCATCGCGCGCGAGGTGGAGCCGCACGCGGCGCAGTGGGAGCGCGACGGGATGGTGCCGCGCAGCGTGCTGCGCCACATGGGCGAGGCCGGCTTCTTCGGGCTGATGTACGAGCCCGAGTACGGCGGCGCCGGCGCCGATGCGCTGACCAACCTGGCCTTCGCCGATGCGCTGTCGGACAGCACCTTCGGCGGCTTCATCATCACCGTGCTGGTGCACACCGACATGGCCAGCCCGCACCTGCACCACGGTGGCAACGCCGCGCAGAAGGCACGCTGGATGCCCGGCATCTGCCGCGGCGAGACCATCACCGCGGTGGCCGTCACCGAGCCCGGCGCGGGCTCGGACGTGGCCGGCCTCCGCAGCACCGCGCGCCGCGATGGCGACCACTACGTGATCGACGGCAGCAAGCTGTTCATCACCAACGGCGTGCACGCCGACCTCTACTTCGTGGCCGCGCGCACCGGCGAAGGCAAGCGCGACATCTCGATCTTCGCGGTGGAGAAGGGCACGCCCGGCTTCAGCGTCGGCCGCAGCCTGGACAAGACCGGCTGGCGCAGCAGCGACACCGCCGAGCTGCATTTCGACGCCTGCCGCGTGCCGGCGTCGCACCTGCTGGGCATGGAGCACAAGGGCTTCTACGCGGTGATGAAGAACTTCCAGACCGAACGCATCGCGCTGGCGGCCATGGCCGTGGGCCACTGCCGTCAGGCCATCCGCCTGGCGCTGGAGCACGTCACCACACGCCAGGCCTTCGGCGCACCGCTGTGGGACAAGCAGGCCATCCGCCAGCGCCTGGCGATGTGCGACGCCAAGACCCGCGCCGCCGAGGCCTACACCTGGCACTGCGCCTGGCGGGTCACGCAGGGCCACGACATCGTGCAGGACGTGTCGCTGCTGAAGTCGCTGACCGGCGAGCTGGTCAACGAGGTCACCGCCACCTGCCAGCAGTTCCACGGCGGCATGGGTTTCATGACCGGCACGCCGGTGGAGCGCCTGTGGCGCGATGCGCGCGTGCTGGGCATCGGCGGCGGTGCCACGGAGGTGATGCTGGACGAGGCCGCGAAGAGGTATTGAACGATGAGCACCCTCGACATCCAGATCCAGGGGCCGGTGGCCCGCGTCTACCTGAACCGCCCCGAAGTCCGCAACGCCTTCAACGACGGCGTGATCGCCGAGCTCTCCGAGGCCTTCACCCGCCTGGGTGCCGATGCCTCGCTGCGCGCCATCGTGCTCGGTGGCCACGGCAAGGCCTTCTGCGCCGGCGCCGACCTGAACTGGATGCGCGCGATGGCCGGCTACACCTGGGAGCAGAACCGCGCCGACGCGCAGGCACTGGCCGACATGTTGTGGACGCTGTTCCGCTGCCCGCTACCCATCGTCGGCCGCGTGCACGGCGACTGCTACGCCGGCGGCATGGGCCTGGCCGCGGTGTGCGACGTGCTGGTGGCAGCCGAAGGCGTGAGCTTCTGCCTGTCCGAAGCCCGCCTGGGTCTGCTGCCGGCCACCATCGGCCCCTACGTGGTCAAGGCGTTGGGCGAGCAGGCGTCGCGCCGCTACTTCACCACCGCCGAACGATTCGATGCTGCGCGCGCCACGCAGCTGGGCTTAGTGCACGAATGTGTGCCGGCGGCGCTGCTGGACGCCACGGTGGACGGCATCGTCGCCACGCTGGTGGCCAACGGCCCTGCCGCGGTGAAGGCCTGCAAGGCCCTGGTGCAGGACGTGGCCGGCCGCGCCATCGACGAGCCGCTGCGTGCCGAGACGGCGCGCCGCATCGCCGACATCCGCGTCAGCGACGAAGGCCGCGAGGGCATCGCCTCGTTCCTCCACAAGCGGGACCCGGCGTGGAAGGCGGCCTGAACTTCGGCACCGCCGAACTGCTGGCCCTGGCCGCCGCGCTGGGCTGGGCCAGCGGCATGCGGCTGTACGCCGTGGTCTTCCTCACCGGGCTGGCCGGCCACCTGGGCTGGATCCCGCTGCCCGACGGCCTGCAGTTGCTGCAGCAGCCGGTGGTGCTGTGGGGCAGCGGCGCGCTGCTGCTGGTGGAGTTCGTGGCCGACAAGGTGCCGATGGTCGACTCGGCCTGGGATGCGCTGCACACCGTCATCCGCGTGCCTGCTGGCGCCGCGCTGGCCGCGGGCGTGTTCGGTGGCGTACTCGGCGGCGAGCAGCAGCAATGGGCGCTGCTGGCCGCGCTGCTGGGGGGCACGCTGGCGGCCACCAGCCACGTGGCCAAGGCCAGCACGCGGGCGGCGGTCAACACCTCGCCGGAGCCCTTCTCCAACATCGGGCTGTCGTTGCTGGGCGATCTCTCCGTGCCCGCCTTGCTGTGGCTGGCCTGGGAGCATCCGCTCTGGGCCGCTGGCGCCGTCGTGTTCGGGATCCTGTTCGCTCTCGTGCTGATCCAATTCACGTTCAAGTTCGTCCGAGCCCTGTGGCGCCGATTCCGGCCCGAAAGAAGGCTGAACCATGTTTGACAAGATCCTCATTGCCAACCGCGGCGAGATCGCGTGCCGCGTTGCCGCCACAGCGCGCCGCCTGGGCGTGCGCACCGTGGCCGTGTATTCCGACGCCGACGCGAACGCGCGCCACGTGGCCGCCTGCGACGAGGCGGTGCACATCGGCAGCGCGCCGGCCCGCGACAGCTACCTGCGCTGGCAGCGCATCCTGGAAGCCGCCCAGGCCACCGGCGCGCAGGCCGTGCACCCGGGCTACGGCTTCCTGTCGGAGAACGAGGATTTCGCGCAGGCCTGCGCCGCCGCCGGCCTGGTCTTCATCGGCCCGCCGCCGAAGGCCATCGCTGCGATGGGCAGCAAGGCCGCCGCCAAGGCGCTGATGGAAAAGGCCGGCGTGCCGCTGGTGCCCGGCTACCACGGTGACGACAACGACCCCGCGCTGCTGGCGCGCGAGGCCGAGCGCATCGGCTACCCGGTGCTGATCAAGGCCAGCGCCGGCGGGGGCGGCAAGGGCATGCGCCGTGTGGAGCGCGCGGCAGACTTCGCCGATGCGCTCGCCTCCTGCCAGCGCGAGGCCAAGGCCAGCTTCGGCAGCGACCACGTGCTGGTGGAGCGCTACGTTACGCGCCCGCGCCACATCGAGATCCAGGTCTTCGCCGACACGCAGGGCCGCTGCGTGCACCTCTTCGAGCGCGACTGCTCGGTGCAGCGCCGCCACCAGAAGGTGTTCGAGGAGGCGCCCGCGCCCGGCATGAGCGAAGCCCGCCGTGCGGAGATGGGCGCCGCAGCCGTGGCCGCGGCCCAGGCCGTGGGCTACGTCGGTGCCGGCACGGTGGAGTTCATCGCCGAGGAACTGGACGACGGTGACATCCGCTTCTACTTCATGGAGATGAACACCCGGCTGCAGGTGGAGCACCCGGTCACCGAGGCCATCACCGGGCTGGACTTGGTGGAATGGCAGTTGCGCGTGGCCGCCGGCGAGCCGCTGCCGAAGGCACAGGCCGAACTGGCCATCCGTGGCCACGCCATCGAGGCGCGCATCTGCGCCGAGAACCCGGACGCCAACTTCCTGCCTGCCACCGGTGCGCTGCACGTGGCCCGCTGGCCGGCGCACGTGGCCTTCGCGCGCAGCCCGGACGACGGTCGGCTGCCGCGCATCGACCGCGGCTTCGACGAAGGCGACGCCATCAGCCCCTGGTACGACTCGATGATCGCCAAGCTCATCGTCTGGGGCGAGACGCGCGCGCAGGCGCTGGCGCGGCTGGACGCGGCCCTGCGCGACACGCACATCGTCGGCCTGCAGACCAACGTGGCCTTCCTGCGCCGGGTGGTGAACACGCGCGCGTTCGCCACGGCTGACCTGGACACGGCGCTCATCGAGCGCGAGCGTCCGGCGCTGTTCGAGGCGCCACCGCTGGCCGATGAAGTGGCCGCCGCCGGCGTGGCCGCGCTGGCGCAGGCCGAGGAGCGCGCACTCGAGGATGCCGACCCCTTCAGCCGCCGCGACGGCTGGCGGCTGCATGGCGGTGCGCGCCGGCGCTTCGACCTCGACATCGGCGGCCGCGCGGTGGTGGCGCACCTGACGCGCCTGCACGACGGTGCCACGGTGCTGGAACTGGGCGATGCCCGCTGGCCGTTCGCGGCCACCCACCTCGGCGCAGGGGCGCACGACCTGACCCTGGGCGAGCGCCGCCTGCGCCTGAGCGTCTACCGCCAGGGCGAACGCATCGCCGTCTTCGCGCCCGAGGGCAGTGTGGTGCTCACCGAGGTCGACCGCCTGGCCCATGCCGGCGACGGGGCCGCCGAGGGCCGGCTGACGGCGCCGATGCCGGGCAAGGTGATCTCGCTGGCCGTGAAGGCTGGCGATGCCGTCAAGCAGGGCCAGGCCGTGGCCGTGATGGAGGCGATGAAGATGGAGCACACGCTGCACGCGCCGCGCGACGGCACCGTGGGCGAGCTGCTGTGTGGCGTGGGCGACCAGGTGGCCGAAGGCGCCGAACTGATCCGGATGACCGAGGGATGAGCGAGCAGTTCCCCGACAGCGTCAAGCGCGTGGCCGCGCCACTGGCCGCCGCCGGCCACGCGGATGCACCGGTGTGGCTGGACAGCGCCGCCCGCACCTCGCAGCAGGCCGCCGACGCGCTGGGTGTCGAGGTCGGCCAGATCGCCAAGAGCGTGATCTTCCGCCGCCGCAGCGACGACGCGGCCGTGCTGGTGGTCACCAGCGGCGACCGGCGCGTGGACGAGAAGAAGGTGGCCGCCCGGGTCGGCGCCGTCGGCCGTGCCGATGCGGATTTCGTCAAGGCGAAGACCGGCTTCGCGATCGGCGGCGTCTCGCCGGTGGCGCACGCCACGCCGCCGGTGACGCTGGTGGACCGCGAGCTGTTCCGCTTCGCACGCATCTGGGCGGCAGCAGGCCACCCGAACGCGGTCTTCCCGCTGGCGCCTGGGGACTTGGAACGGCTCACCGGCGCGCCGGTGGCCGACGTGACAGCATCGCCAGCGTGAACCCGCTGCCGTCTCCCGTCCCTTCGCCCTGCATCAACGTCTGCCGCATGAACCCGGCCAGCGGCTGGTGCGAAGGCTGCTGGCGCACGATCGACGAGATCGTGGCCTGGGGCCGGCTGGACGACGACGCCAAGCGCGCCGTGTGGGCCCAGTTGCCGCAGCGGCGCGACGGCGTCGCCGCGGCCGACGCCGCGCCGACGCCGCGTGCTTCATTCAAGGCCGGCTGAACGACCAGGTGATCTGTGCCTGCTCCTGCAGGCCCTGGCCTTCGATGCGCGTGCCGTCGCCGCTCACCTGGCCCTGCACCTCCCAGCCCCAGCCGGACAGGCCCGGCGTGCTGCTGCTGGCCTTCGGGCAGGTGGCGTGCAGCAGGCTGTTCCAGAAGGTGACCAGGCGCAACCGGTACGTTGGGTAGGCGGGCGGGCTGGCACCGTCGTCGATCTCCAGCACCACCAGCCGCGGGTCGGCCGAGACTGGCTGCGTGGGCGGGTCCACGGTCACCTGGCAGTCGTCGTCGGTCACCCAGGCGTGCACGTCACCCACCGGGCGGTAGACGCGCTTGCCGTCGGATTCCGACGCGCGGTCACGCTGCCACACCACCAGCGCGTCGGCGTGGATCGTCGTGCCAGCGGACGACGGGCCGTCGACGGCCCCCAGCGAACCGACCCAGACGTCGTCGACGATGGTGATCGCCGAGGCGATCGTCACCGTGCGCCCGGTGGCCGTGTTCACGCTGTGCAGCGCGGCGAGCACGGTGTCGGGGTCCGGCACCTCGGCCGGCGCCTGGTAGCGTGCGCCGACGCTGCCCTGCGGCGCGATGGTGCCGTAGGTGGCGTCGCCGCCTTCGCTGGCGAAGACGTACCAGCGGCGGTCGAAGCCGGCCTTGGTGTTGAGCAGCGGGATCTCGCGCGTTTCCAGGATCGGCTGGATCACGCAGGCCTCGATGCCCGGGTCCAGCGTCTCGCACAGGCCGATGCCGGCGTCGTAGCCGCGCACGCGGGCCACCGGCACCAGCGTCAGGCCCTCGCCGACGGCCACGCGCGCCACGGCGGGTTTCAGCTTGAAGCCCAGGTACTTCACGATCGTGAAGTCGACGATGACCAGCCCGGTGTCCGCCGCCGGCGTGGCGCCGCGGGCTGCCGCCGGTGCGACGGACAGCAGCGGCATCAGCTCGGCCGGGATCTCGGCCTGCAGCGTGCGCGTGCCGCGGTCGACGGACGACAGCGGCAGCGACAGCCAGCTGCCGTCGGGGCGCTGCAGGCCGATGCGCAGGCCGTCGGCCTGGGGGTCCTGGGCGGCATCCCAATTCACGCGCACGGTCAGTGCGGCCGACGGGGCGGTGGCCAGGCGCACGTGCAGCGCCGGGCCCACGCCGTCCGGGGCGGTGTTGCTCACGGCCTGCGTCGTCACCGCCGTGCCGGCCGCCAGAGCGCCGGCCGGCAGCTGCAGCGTGATGCGGCCGTCGGGCGCCGCCACGCTGCCGCCGGCGGCGGCCAGCGTGAGCGTGTCGGGCTCGTCCTGCGGTGTGCCCGTGGCGGTGACCGGGGCCACCTCGTCGGTGGTGGTGGCGCTGGCTTCGGCCAGGGCCTGCGTCGGCGCCTCCAGCGCCACCAGGCGGTAGCGGTAGAGCGTCTGCGGCGCCAGGCCGGTGTCGACCACCCGGCCGGGGCCCGCCGGCAGGTCTGCGATGTCGACGTAGCCGCCGTCGCTGCGCTGGCGCTGCAGGCGGACGCGGGCGCTGCCGGCAAGCGTGACCCAGTCCAGGCTCACGCTGTCGGCCGACGTGCCCAGTGCGGCGAACCGTTCCGGCGCCGGGGCCGGTGCGGGCGCGGTGGGGCCGGAAGGGGTGGACGGGCCCCCGCCGCCATCGGGCGGGCTCTGGGGCGACGGGCTGCCGCCGCCGCAGGCGGCCAGGGCAAGTGTGGTGGCGAGCGCAGCGGCGAGCGTGGACGCTCGGGCGCGGGCGAGCGCGCCTCGGTGCAGGCGGAACATGTCGGGGGTCCTCGTGGTGACGCGGCGGCAGACGATCTGCCGCCATGCCCGACATGCTCGTCATCCGCGCCCCGGACCACATCGGCCGAAGGAGCCAGCACGGCCCGCCAAGGTGGGCCATGCGCCGTTGCCGGCGGATGGGGTCCGGCGCTTGCGTTCGCTCAGGCCACCGCGGCCGGGGCGGGCAATGCCGCCATGTCCTGGAGGATCTGGAGCGCGGCGGTGGCCGTGACAGCGGCCGGGTCGAGCCGGCTGCTGGCGCTGTGGCGCCGGCAGATCCGGCCGGTGCGTCCGTCGGCGGCCGCGAAGGCCATGCTCCACTGGTCGAAGCTGCGCTGCTCGACCGCGCGGAAATCGATGAGTCGCAGGTCGCGGTGCCTGGCGTCGTGCATCAGCGCCGCGTAGAGCCGGTTCAGGGCCTCGCCCGAGCCTTCCAGCACCTGCAGGAAGTGCTGGCTGTCGAAGGCCAGCGCACCGGTGATGTCGCGCCGGGCGTTGGCCGTGCGGGCTTGCGCCAGCAGTGCCTCGATCGTGTCCGGGCTCATCGGCGCAGCCACCTGGCTGCTGTAGATCAGTCGGTGAAGCATGGCGGTCTCCTGGTGATCGGGCGGGTCATCCGCGGGCATCGAAGGCAAGGATCTGGGACGCGATGCGTTCCAGCGGCAACACGTCGTCGACCGCACCGAGGGCGATGGCTTCCTTGGGCATGCCGAACACGACACAGCTGCGCTCGTCCTGCGCCATCGTGCGCACGCCGCCGTCGTGAAGCTGCTTCATGCCGCGGGCACCGTCGTCGCCCATGCCGGTGAGCATGATGGCCAGGGCGTCGCGGCCCACGCATTCGGCGGCAGACCGGAACAGCACGTCCACGCTGGGCTTGTGGCGGTTGACCGGCGGGCCGTCGCGCACGACGGCGAAGTACTGTCCGCCGGCCTTGCGCAGCTGCAGGTGAAGGCCGCCCGGCGCTATGAGGGCGACGCCGCGCTCCAGGCGGTCGCCGTCACGCGCCTCGCGCACGTTCATGGCGCAGCTGCTGTCGAGCCGCTGCGCATACATGGCGGTGAACTTCTCCGGCATGTGCTGCACGATGGCGATGCCGGGGGCGTCGGCTGGCAGGGCCAGCAGGATGGCCTCGATGGCCTGCGTGCCGCCGGTGGAACTGCCGATCAGCACGGGCTTGTTCATGCTCAGGGCGTGCAGACCGCCGCGTGTGGAAACGGGCGCCGCTGCCGGTGCCACCGGCGGCCGGGCCGCCACCGGGCGCGGGCGCGAACGGGCGGCGAGGCGCAGCGTCTGCACCAGTTCACGGCGAGAATCCTCGAGGAACTGCTTGAGGCCCAGGCGCGGCTTGGCCACCACGGCCACGGCCCCGGCGGACAGCGCGTCCACCGCGTAGCGACTGCCCTCGGTGGACAGCGACGAGCAGATCACCGTGGGGATAGGGTCGGACTCCATGACCTGGCGCAGAAAGGTCAAGCCGTCCATGCCCGGCATCTCGATGTCCAGCAGCAGCACGTCGGGGCGCTGCCGGCGGATCAGCGGGCCGGCCAGGATCGGGTTGGGTGCGCTGCCGATCAGCTCGATGTCGGCTTCGCCCTGCAGCAGGTGTGCCACGGTCTGGCGCACGACGGCGGAGTCGTCGACGATGAACAGCTTGATGGCCATGGGTGATTCCTTGCTCTGCTGGTCTCAGACCGCCACGGCCTCGACCACCGGATCCTCCGCCCCCACGGTCCAGCTCAGGCGACGGTAGCTGCGGCCGCCGAGGTCCTGGTGCAGCACACGGATGCCGGTCTCGGCCAGGGCCGTGCACACCCAGGCGGCGTTGTCCTCGCCCACGTGCGGCCCGCCCACCAGCGCGGGGAACATGTTCCCGCCGCCATAGACATAGGCCTCGCACAGGCCGGGCACGATGCCGTGGGCCAGCAGCAGCGTGTACATGGTGTCGAGCGCGACGTCGCCCCACGCCCCGTCGCGCGGGCTGCCCGTCGGTCGTGCCGGTGGTGCATGCACGATGTGGCACATGCAGCCGACGGTGCGTCGGGGGTCGGTCAGCACCACGGCGATGCAGGAGCCCAGCAGCGTGCCCAGCCGGTCACCACGCTGACCCAGGCGAACGTCGCCCGGATGCAGGGTCAGGACCTCTCCGGCTTCGAGCGTCGGCATGCCGTCACGCCGCCGCGGCGGGCTTTCGGAAGGCCCCCGGGGCCAGTGACTGCAGCGGGGTGTCGCACGGGATGCGGCCTTCCGCCGTGCCGATGAAGAACAGGCCGCCGGGGCGCAGCTGGGTCAGCACCCTGTCCGTGACGGCCTTCTTGGTGGGCGGGTCGAAGTAGATCAGCACGTTGCGCAGGAAGACGATGTCGAAGGGTGCACCGGGCAGCGTCGCGTCAAGGGGGGCGCACAGGTTGAGCTGACCGAAGCGCACCCGCTCGCGCAGCCTGGGCTGGATCTGCACGAGACCCTCCGACTCGCCCTCGCCGCGCAGGCAGTGCCGCTTCAGGCGCTCCGGTGGCACGTGGCGCATCCGGTCGAGCGGGTAGATGGCGGCCGAGGCGCTCTGCAGCACGCGGTCGCTGATGTCGGTGCCGAGGATCGACCAGTCGGCGCCGATCCGGCCCTGCTGGTGCATGTCGGCCAGCAGCATGCCGGTGCTGTAGGCCTCGTCGCCGAACGACGAGGCGGCGCTCCACACCGACACCTGCCGAGGTCTCTCGCGCCCGAGCACCTGCTCGATGAGGTCGAAATGCGCCGGCTCGCGGAAGAAGTAGGTCTCGTTGGTGGTCAGCAGGTCCACCGCCATCTGGAACTCGCCACCGTCGTCCGGTGATTCGATCAGCGCGGCGTAGTCCTCGAAGCTGCCCAGGCCCAGCCGCTGGATGCGCGGCGCCAGCCGGGACGAGATCAGCGACTGCTTGCTCTCGTTGAACGACAGCCCGACGGCGCCGTACATCAGCGCCGCGATGCGGTTGAAGGTGGGTGCACTCAGGGCCTGCATGGCGTGGCGGATCTCGGCGCGTGGGTCGATGCGATCAGGCGGCCGCCAGCGAGCCGGCGGCGCAGAGGTCGGCCATCTCGTCGATGTCGATGGCGCGGTCGGGCTCGAGCAGGATCACGAACCGGTCGCCGACCTTGCCCATGCCCTGGATGAAGTCACGGCGCACCGAGGCGCCGAAGTCCGGTGGCGGTTCGATCCGGTCGGCGGCGATCTCGATCACCTCGCTGACGGCGTCCACCATCAGGCCCAGCTCGACCCGCTCGCCGGCACGCATCGAGTCGAAGATGACGATGCAGGTCTTCTTGCCCACGCTGGCCTGGCCGCGGCCGAAGCGGGCACGCAGGTCGATCACCGGCACGACGGCGCCGCGCAGGTTGATGACGCCGCGCACGAAATCGGGCATCAGCGGCACGGCCGTCTTCGGCCGGTGCTGGATGATCTCGCGCACGGTGCGGATGTCCATCGCGAAGACTTCCTCGCCCAGCGCGAAGGTGAGGTACTGGGCCGCGTGGGTGTCGGTCGACGGGGCGCCGGCGTCGTGGGATCGGCCAGGTCCGGGGCGTGTCGGTGTGGCATTCATGCGAACAGCTCCTGCAGGCGTGCCGGCGGGGTCAGTAGGGGCGGAAGTTGCCGTGCGTGCCGGTGGCCGACACCAGTGGGCGGGCGGCCGCCACGGCCTTGGCGCCACCGCGCATCGGCGAGTTCGGCGCCCGGCGCTCGACGGCGGGGCGCTGGCCGGCCGGCACCGCCGCCAGGCCGGTGTCGGCGCCGGACAGCGTGAAGAAGGCCACCGACTGCTGCAGCTGCTCGGCCTGGCCGGAGAGCTCCTCCGACGTGGCCGCCAGCTCCTCCGAGGCCGAGGCGTTCTGCTGCGTGGCCTTGCTCAGCTGGCCCATGGCGCCGCCGATCTGGGTCACGCTCTGGCTCTGCTCCGAACTGGCCGCGGCGATCTCCTGCACCAGTTCGCTGGTCTTCTGGATGCTGGGCACGATCTCGTCGAGCAGCTTGCCGGCGCGCTCGGCGGTGTCCACCGAGTTGCTGGCCAGGTCGCCGATCTCCTTGGCCGCTTCCTGGCTGCGTTCGGCCAGCTGGCGCACCTCGGCGGCCACGACGGCGAAGCCCTTGCCGTGCTCACCGGCACGCGCGGCCTCGATGGCAGCGTTCAGTGCCAGCAGGTTGGTCTGGTAGGCGATGTCGTCGACGATGCTGATCTTCTGCGCGATCTGCTTCATCGCCTGCACCGTGCGTGTCACGGCGCTGCCGCCCTCGGTGGCCTCCTTGCTGGCCTTGGTGGCCATGCCGTCGGTGACCTTGGCGTTGTCGCTGTTCTGCGTGATGCTGGCCGACATCATGTCGATGGAGGCCGTGGTCTCCTCGACCGAGCTGGCCTGCTCGCTGGCGCTCTGGCTCAGGCTCTGCGCCGTGGCGCTGACCTGGTTGGCCGCACCCGTGAGCGCATCGGCGGCCGAGCGCACTTCCTGGATGATGGACGCCAGCTTGTCGCAGGTGCTGTTGGCGTCGTTCTTGACCTGGTCGAACACGCCTTCGGCGTCGCGCACGATGCGCTGCGTCAGGTCACCGGCCGCCATGCCGCCGAAGACGCGGCCGACGTCCTCGATGATCGCCGAGAGCTTCTCGCTGGTGGCGTTGGCGTCGTCCTTGACCTGGCCGAAGACGCCGGTGTAGTCGCGCGTGATGCGCTGGCTGAGGTCGCCGGCCGACAGCGCGCCAAAGACGCGGCCCACGTCGTCGAAGATCACCGAGGTGGTCTCCATCAGCTGGTTCACGCCTTCGCAGAGCTGGCGGATCGGGCCGCTCTTGCCGTCCAGCGGGATGCGCTGCGACAGGTCGCCGCCGCGCGCGGCGGCCGTGACCTCCTGCGCCTGCTCCACGGCCTGTTCCAGCATCTGCCGCGAGCGCACCTGCTCGGTCACGTCGGTGGCGATCTTCACCACCTTGAAGACGCGGCCCATCTCGTCCTTCACCGGGGCATAGACGGCCTGGATCCAGATGTCCTCGCCGCCCTTGGTGATGCGGCGGAACAGGTCGTTCTGCGGCTTGCCGTCGGCCAGCGCGCGCCAGAACTGGGTGTACTCCGGCGACGCGGCGAGCTTGGGGTCGACGAAGATGCGGTGGTGCTGGCCCTTGATCTCGTCGAGCCGGTAGCCCAGCGCCTTCAGGAAGTTCTCGTTGGCGTGCAGGATGGTCCCGTCGAGCTGGAACTCGATGAAGGCATAGCTCTGGTCGATCGCCCCGAGCACTCCACGCGCGTTCTGGCGTTCGATCTCGGTCTCGGTGATGTCGTAGCGCACGCCGAGGTACTTCTTCGGCTTGCCGTTCTCGCCCAGGATGGGGGCGATCACCGCGTCCACGTAGTACGGGGTGCCGTCCTTGGCCCGGTTCTTCACCACGCCGCGGAAGATGTTGCCGCGGCCGATGGTGGCCCACATCTCCTTGAACACCTCCTTGGGCATGTCCGGGTGCCTCGTGGTGTTGTGACCGTGGCCGATGAGCTCGTTCTTCGGGTACTTCGACACCTCGAGGAACTTCTCGTTGACCGTCAGGATGTCGCCCTTCTTGTCGGCCTCGGAGACGATGCTCGTGAGGTTCATGATGTCGGTGCGGACCTTCAGCTCGGTCTCCACCTCCTCGAGGTGGCCCTTGAGCTGGGCCAGGTCGGCTTCGGCCTCGATGCGCGCCGCCTCGGCGGCTTCACGGGCCTGCTGGCATTGCCGGGCCTCGGCGGCCATGCGATCCAGCGCGTCGCCCGCGAAGAGGCGGCCGATCCAGGACAGTTGGGGCGTGTTCATGGTGTGGGTCCTCGTGAGGGGGTCAGACGTTCTGGGTGTTGCCGGCATGGCCGGATGACAGTGAGGGGGCAGGGGCGGTAGACCGGGTTCCCGGCGGTGCCGCCGCGAGGTGGCCCAGGGCGTGCACGTCGAAGATCAGCGCCACCTCGCCGCTGCCGAGGATCGACGAACCGCTCATGCCGCGCAGGCTCCGGAACATGCGGCCGAGCGGCTTGATCACGGTCTGGTGCTGGCCGAGCAGGCTGTCAACGCGCACGCCGTAGCGGCGTCCGCCGGTGTTGAGCACGACGATGCTGGCGCGCTCGGGCTCGTCGCCGCCCAGGTCGTAGAGCTGGCGCAGGCCAACCACGGGCAGCACCTGGCCGCGCAGTTCGACGAAGCCGCGGCCGTGGGCGTCGACCTCGCCGGCCGTCGGCCGGTTCTCGATCACCTCGACCACCGCGTCGAGCGGGAAGATGAACTTGGAGTGCCCGACGCCGACCAGGAAGCCGTCGATGATGGCCAGGGTCAGCGGCAGGCGGATCTCGATGCGCGAGCCGATGCCCGGCTCACTGAACAGCGCCACCGTGCCGCGCAGGGCCTCGATGTTGCGCTTGACCACGTCCATGCCCACGCCACGGCCCGAGAGGTTCGTGACCTTCTCGGCCGTGCTGAACCCGGGCTCGAAGATGAGCCGGTCGATGTCGGCATCTGCCGGCACCACGCCACGCTCGAGCAGGCCGCGGTCCCACGCACGTTCGAGCACCTTCTGGCGCTGGATGCCGCGGCCGTCGTCGGTGATGCAGATGAGGATGCTGCCGCTCTCGTGGCAGGCCGACAGCACCAGGCTGCCCTGCCTGGGCTTGCGTGCCGCTTCCCGGGCCTCCGGAGTCTCCAGGCCATGGTCGAGCGCGTTGCGCACCAGGTGCATCAGCGGGTCGGCGATGCGCTCGACCACGCTCTTGTCGAGCTCGGTCTCGCCGCCCTGCAGCTCCAGCACCACGTCCTTGCCGAGCTCGGCGGCGGTGTCGCGCACGACCCGCCGGAATCGCGAGAAGGTCTCCCCGATCGGCACCATGCGCAGCTGCAGCGTCCCGTTGCGGATCTCCTCGATCAGCCGGCCCATCTGCGCGTTGGCCTTGATCAGCGGGCTCTGCCGGGTCTGGCGCGCCAGCATCGACGCGCCGGCGCCGGCGATCACGAGTTCGCCGAGCAGGTTGATCACGGCGTCCAGCCGGTCGGCCTGCACGCGGATGTAGCGTTGGTCCTCCGCCGGCGCGCCGCTGCCCCCAGCCGCCTCGCGCTGACGCGACTGCTTGTCCAGCGCCGCCTTGACCACCTGCGAGCTGACGCCGGCCACGGTCTGCAGCACCTCGCCGAGCTGGGTGCGCTGGCCTGAGGCGGCGACTTCGGACTGCCGGCGCAAGGCCTGCTGCAGCTGGGCGCGCGTGATCGCGCCGGCGGCCACCAGGATGTCACCCAGCCGCGGGTTGTCGGGCATCGCCTCGATCACCGCCGCGAAGGCCTCCGGGGTGGCGCCGGGCTCGACGACGTGCAGTTCGCAGTCGTCGCGAACGAAGCTGAAGGCGCCCTCGATCTCGACACGGGGTGCCTGCGTGTCGAGCCCGAATTCGAAGGTCAGATGGCAGCTCTCCGGGTCGATCTGGTCCAGCGGCGGGATGCCGGCGAGATCGCAGGTGAGCGTGGCCATCGTGCCGAGGCCGCGCACGTAGTTGAGGATCGCCAGCGGGTCCATGCCGTTGCGGAACGTGTCCGCGCCGAAGCACACGGCGACGTGCCACCGGCGGTCGCCCATCGTCCCGTCGGTGGGCGCCGGGCTCGCCGATGCCGCTGCAGGCGAAGGGCTCGAGGCCGCATCGCCCTGGCCCGCTGCGTTCTGCAGCGCCGCGATCAGCGCAGAGCGGGTGGCATCGCCTTCGGTGTCGTCGCCGTCGTCACCCCGGCCGGCCTGGTCCACCAGGGCCTGGATCTGGTCGTTGCACTTCAGCAGCAGGGTGGACAGCGCCGGCGTGAAGGCCAGCTGGCCGTCGCGCAACTGGTCCAGCAGGCTTTCGACATGGTGGGTGAAGGCGACGACACGGTCGAGCCCGAAGATGCCGGCCGAGCCCTTGACAGTGTGGGCGCAGCGGAACAGCGCGTTGAGCAGCTCGGCATCGTCCGGCGCCCCCTCGAGCTGCAGCAGCAGCTGCTCGATGGCCGCCGTCTGTTCGCCGGCCTCGCTGATGAACGCTGGCAGCGCGTCCTGCACGAAGCTGCTGTCGATGTCCTTCTTCATGCCTTCGCCCCCGTTGCAGCCTGTGTGCGGGTCTGCAGCCAGGCCCCGAGGCCCATCGCGTGGCAGCCGTCCACCAGCGTGGAACTCGGGTCCTGCAACGTCAGTGCAGCACCCCGGCGTGCCAGTGCGCTGTCCAGCGACACCAGCAGCTGCAGGCCGGCCGCGTCGACCTGGTCGACGGCGTGGGCCGCCAGGGCCGCCACCGCACCGTCCGCCGGCAGCGTGGCGATCCAGTCCAGCCACTGCCGGTGCAGTTCACCGACGGTGTAGATGGTCAGTTCGTCGGGCAGGGGCCGGGCTGCGGGCGGAGCGGCCGGGACGGTCTTGGCCTTGCGGGGCATGGTGCCGGCTCCTCAAGGCAGGATCAGCTTGGACACCGCGTCCAGCAGCTGCGGCGGGTTGAACGGCTTGACGATCCAGGCCTTGGCACCGGCCGCGCGCCCCTGGTCCTTCTTGGCCGCCTGGTCCTCGGTGGTCAGCATGATCACCGGCGCAAACTTGTGCCGCGCGTGCAGCTTGACCTGCTGGACGAAGGTGATGCCGTCCATGTTGGGCATGTTCACGTCGCTGACGATCAGGTGCACCTTGGCCAGCTGGTTCAGCTTCGCCAGCGCGTCGGCGCCGTCGCTGGCCTCCACCACGTCGTAGCCGGCACGCTGAAGGGCGATCTTCACGACCGTGCGCAGCGAGCTGGAGTCGTCGACGATCAGGATGGTCTTTGCCATGGTGGCCTCAGAAGAAGGTGGTTTCCTGCGCCGGTGCGGCGTCGGTGGTGTTGGAGGTGCCGCGCTGCTCGGCCGTGGTGTAGCCCGAGGTGATCACCGCATGCCAGGCCTGTGCATCGGGCACGCTGCCGGCCGCGACGGCGCCACGCATCTCGGCCATCGAGCGCTGCATGCTGGAGACGACCTGGTCGAGGATCTGCTGCACGCGGTCCTGGAACTGGAACGCCATCATCATTTCGTTGACGCGCTGGCGCACGGCCTCGCTGCGCGCGGTCAGCTCGGCGGCGCGCTGCTCCAGCCCGGAGATCGCCGAGTCGACCTGCGACACGACCTCGGAGATGGTGCGTTCGGAGTCGGTCATGACGGTGGCGTCCCGCTCGGCACGCGTGCGGGCCCGCGTGGCGGACGCCGTCATGACCCGGCCGAAGTCCTCGATCTGCGCGCTGATGCGCTGGCCGGTGGCGCCGGACTCGGTGGACAGCCGCCTCACCTCGCCGGCCACGACGGCAAAGCCGCGGCCGCTGTCGCCCGCGCGGGCGGCCTCGATGGCGGCGTTGATGGACAGCAGGTTCGTCTGCCGCGCGATCTTGCTGACCTCGTCCGCCATCGTCGACAGCTGCGTGGACGAGCCCGCCAGATCCTGGATCGACGACATCACCTCACCGTGGCTTTCCACGAAACCGTGGAAGTTCTTCAGCAGGCCACGCAACTGGTCCTCGCAGCGGCTGAGCATCGCGGCGCGTCGGTCGAGCACGCGCCCATCGTTGGCTTCGGCCGATTGCTCCAGGGCCGTGACCGCGTCGAGGTCCTCCAGGATGCCTGCGAACCCGCCGAGCAGGTCGGTGGTGGCCGAATGCATGGTCGCCTGCACGGTGCCGATGTGCCCGGCCCAGGTGTCCACCGCCTCGGACATGCGGTCGATCACCTGCGTGGCATCGGCGGCGCTGGCGCGGGCACCCTCTCTGGACGCAGCAGGCGCGGTTCTGCGCCACCAGGTACGCCAGCGCTGGCTGGTCGGGGTTCCAGCGTCCTGAGGTGCTGCTTGCATGGTCTGGCCGTACTCCATCGCGTCGAACTGCTGTTGAGCCTCGATGGCCGCCTCCTTGGACGCGGCATCGATGGCGTCATCTTCGACAGCGCTGCTTCAGCCTATCGCGCGATTCGCGTGGCTTTTTTCGCCTACATGCAGTACGGCAACGGGTATCCGAAACTCTGTGGTTTCCCGGCTCACAAATGGTATTGACGTGGATCAAACCGGGCGGGCCGCCGGCCCTTCGGAGCGAACGCTCAGGCGCGCAGACGGGCGCGGTAGGCGCGGATGCGGTCCACGAGACCCGGCCTGGCGGCCGAGCGCACGAGCGCCGCCAGATCGGCGTCCCGCTGATCCGCCCGCTCGATGCGGCTGGCGGCACGCAGCGCCGCTGCGGTGAGCCGGTCCACCGCCGGTGTCCGGCAGGCGGCGTCCAGTGCGTCGTCGATGCCGGCAGCGTCGCCGACCTCCTGCTGCACCAGCCCCGCGGCCTGGGCGTCCGCCGCACGCCATTCGCCGCCCGTGGTCGTCATGGCGCGAGCCGCATCGGCCCCGACGCGCTCGGCCAGCCGCCGCGTGCCGAGCACGATGCCGAACTGCGCACCCGGGAAGCGGAATGTCGCGTCGGCCATGGCCAGGCGCACCTCGCAAGCGGCAAACAGGTCGGCACCGGCACCCCAGGTGCGGCCCTGGGCCAGTGCCACCGTGCGCATGGGCGCCTGCCACACGGCGGCCAGCAGGGTCTCGATGCGCACCAGGCGCTGCAGCAGGTCGCCGTCGCGGCACTGGTCCAGGTCCGACAGGTCCAGCCCGGTGCAGAAGTGGCGGCCTTCGCCGCGCAGCACCAGCGTGTGCACGGTGTCGTCCTCGCCGGCGGCCAGCACCGCGGCCAGCAGCGCTTCCACCAGGTCCGGCCCCAGCGCGTTGCCGCGATCGGGCCGCGCCAGCGTCAGCGTGGCCACGCCACCAGCGTGCGTGGATGTCAGCATGCCGGCAGGCTGTCGTAGCCGGAGACGAAGTCGATCACCGCCCCCCGGTCGTCCAGCCGGTGGCGGCGCAGCTGGCCGATGTCGGCACCGTAGACGTGGATGCTGATCGACAGGCCGTCGTCGCGCGCGCTGCTCACGCGGTGCCAGTCGCCCACGGTGGGCGACACCGCCTCCACGTCGCCGGGCTGCATCACGTGGGCGTGACCCGACAGGCGGGGTGCGCCGTCCGCGACGCTGCACTCCTCGCAGCGTTCGGCCCCGCGCATCACGCCCACCAGGCCCCACACGGTGTGGTCGTGCACCGGCGTGCGATGGCCCGGGCCCCAGACGAAGCTGACCACCGAGAAGCGGCCCTGCGGGTCGCGGTGCAGCAGGTGCTGGGCGTAGCGGTCGTCGCGCGCGACGGCGGCACGGTCGGGCAGCCAGTCGTCGTGGCGTACCAGGGCGGTCAACAGGGCGCGGCCTTCGCGCAGCAGCGTGGGTTCGTCGCCGGTGCGCGCCACCAGCGCCGTCATCGCGGCCACGAAGGCGGGAAAGCGGTCGGTGTTCATCGGGGTCTCCAGCCATCGCCGGCGCGCAGCGTGTCGCCGTGTTCGTCCAGCGCCGGCGGCCGCGTGTCCACCGGCAGCACCTGGCCGTCCAGCCGCAGCGGGCAGCCCACCGTCTGCGTGGCGTGGCCGCCGGGCAGGGTCTGCGACTGCACCAGGCCCAGGTGCGCCGCCTGCGCATCGGCCAGCGCCTCGCGGTAGCCGTTGATGGGCGCGTGCGGCACTCCGGCGGCGGCAAAGGCGGTCAGCCAGTCGGCCACCGTGCGCCCGGCGAAGTGCGGGTCCAGCAGCGCCTTGAGCTCGCGCTGGTGGCGGGCGCGCAGCGTGGGCGTCAGGAAGCGCTCGTCGTCCAGCAGCTCGGGCACGCCCACGGTCTCGCACACGGCGGCCCACAGCCGGTTGTTGCCGGCGGCGATGGCGAAGAAGCCGTCGCTGGCCGCAAAGGCCTGGTAGGGCGCGTTGCGCGGGTGGGCCGAGCCCAGCTTGACCGGGTTGCGCCCGGTGCCGAAGTACTCGCTGGTCTGCAGCGCGGCGATGGCCAGCGTGGCGCCGAACATCGGCACGTCGATGTGGCCACCCGGCCCGCCGGCACGCACGCGCGCCAGCAGCGCCGCGATGGCATAGGCGGCGTACAGGCCGCTGGCGAAGTCGGCGATCGGCACGCCGGCCTTCACCGGGGCGCCGTCGGGCTCGCCGGTGACGCTCATCACGCCCGCGGCGGCCTGGATCGTGAGGTCGAAGCCGCCTTCGCCGCCGCGCGGGCCGTCCTGGCCGTAGGCGGAGATCGACGCGTAAACCAGCTGCGGGCGGCGCGCGCGCAGCGCCGCGTGGCCCAGGCCCAGGCGGTCCATCACGCCGGGGCGGCTGTTCTCGACGATCACGTCTGCCTCGTCGGCTAGGCGCAGCGCCAGCGCGCGGTGCTCGGCGTTCTTCAGGTCCAGCGCCAGCGAGCGCTTGCCGCGGTTGAGGCTGGCGAAGTTCTCGCTGAAGCCGGCGGTCAGCGGCGGCCAGGTGCGCAGCGCATCGCCCTCGGGTGGTTCCACCTTGATCACGTCGGCACCGAAGTCGGCCAGCAGCATGCCGCAGAAGGGGCCGGCGGCCACCTGGCAGAACTCGAGCACGCGCACGCCGGCCAGGGGGCGCAGGGAAGACACATCGGACATGGCGCCATTCTGCCGCCCGGGCGGACAATGCACCGATGCAGCGCCTGATCTTCCACCTCGACCCGATCTCGCCCTACGCCTACCTGGCCTTCGAGGCCCTGCCGCAGGCGCTGGAAGGCTGCAGCTACTGGGTCGAGTACCGGCCGGTGCTGTTCGCCGGCCTGCTGCAGCACCATGGCCAGAAGGGTCCTGCCGAAATCGCGCCCAAGCGCGCCTGGACCTACCGTGACGTGGCCTGGCGCGCCCACCAGCTGGGTGTGCCGCTGCAGCTGCCGGCGCGCCACCCGTTCAACCCATTGCCGCTGCTGCGCCTGATGCTGGCCTGCGCGCCGGCGGGGCAGGGGCCCAACCGGCGCGTCTGCGAGGCCGTGCTGCACCACGTGTGGCGCGGCGACGGCGCCGATGCCGAGGACCCGCAGCGCGTGGCCGCCCTGACCGACACCCTGGCGCCGGTGCGCGACCCGGCCGGCGTCGAGGTCAAGGCCGAGCTGCGGGCCCTGACCGAAGCCGCCGTGGCCGAAGGCGTCTTCGGCGTGCCCACGGTCACGGCCGACGGCCGCCACTTCTGGGGCGTGGATGCGCTGCCGATGCTGGCCGCCTGGCTGAAGGGCGACCCGTGGTTCGACGGGCCGGCCTGGGACGATGCGGCGGCGCCGCGGCCGGGCGTGCAGCGCGCCTGATCAGGCGCCGTCGGGCGTGCCGAGGGCGCGCAGCCGCCGGTACAGCGTGCGCTCGCTGATGCCCATTTCGCGGGCCAGCGCCGCGCGGCTGCCGGCGTGGGCGCGCAGCCGTGCCTGCAGGTCGGGGGTGCCGGTGCCCGGCATGGCGCCCGGCGCGTCGAAGGCCAGCGCCTGGTCGATGTGCGTGGCCTCGATGCGCTCGCCGTCGCACAGCAGGGCGGCGCGCTCGAGCACGTTGCGCAGCTCGCGCACGTTGCCCGGGAAGCGGTGCTGCTGCAGGCGCGTCTGCGCCGCGCGCGACAGGCGCAGGCCGGGCCGCGGCGCCACCCGTGCCAGCAGCGCCTCGGCCAGCAGAGGGATGTCGGTGGCGCGTGCGCGCAGCGGCGGCAGCGCGATCGGGAACGTGGCCAGCCGGTGGTACAGGTCCTGGCGGAAACGGCCGTCGGCCACCATCGCCTTCAGGTCGCGGTGGGTGGCGCTGACCACGCGCAGGTCGGTGCGGCGCAGCTCGGTGCTGCCCACGCGGCGGAAGGTGCCGCTCTCCAGCAGCCGCAGCAGCTTGACCTGCATGGTCAACGGGATGTCGCCCACCTCGTCGAGGAACAGCGTGCCGCCATCGGCCGATTCGGCGAGCCCGGGCCGCGCCTGCGTGGCGCCGGTGAAGGCGCCGCGTTCGTGGCCGAAGACCTCGCTCTCGAACAGCGTCTCGGGCAGGCTGGCGCAGTCCACCACCACCAGCGGCGCGCCGGCGCGGTGGCTGGCCGCGTGCACCGCCTGCGCCACCAGTTCCTTGCCGGTGCCGGACTCGCCCAGCAGCAGCACGCTGGCGTTCGACGGCCCCACCCGCGCCACCAGTTCCAGCATCTGCTGGAAGGCGGGCGCGCGTCCGATCAGCCCCGGGGTACCCGGCCCGGTCTGGGCCAGGGCCAGCGGCTCCATCTTCTCGATGAACCAGCCTTGCTCGCCCTGGGCGTCGCGCAGCGGCACCAGCTCGATGTTCACGTAGGACTCGCCCTGCGGCGTGTGGTGCAGGTGCAGCACACGCTCGCGCTGGCCGGATTCGCGGGCGCGCGCCAGCGGGCAGGACTCGCCGGCCTGGTCGCAGGGCACGTCGATGCCGTGCGACACCGCATGGCAGGTGCGGCCGACCACGCTGCCGGTGGGCGCGAACTGCCGCCGGTAGGCGGCGTTGGCGGCCACGATGCGGTAGCGCCGGTCGAACAGGATGTGCGGCTCGGGCAGGCCCTCGAGGTAGGACACCAGCTCGGGCAGGGCGGTCGGCGTGGCGCGCGGCATGCAGCCAGTCTGCCACAAGTGGCAGGTTTGTCATGACGATGGCAGAACCTGGCTGCCACCGCATGGCACCCTTGCTCGGCCAAGTGCCTGATTCCACGCGTCTTTCCGTCCGCGTGCACGCTGGCACGGCTCTTGATACCTGCAGGGGCATGAAGGACGAATCCCACCGACTCGTGCGGCACCTGATCGTCGCGGTGCTCGTGAAGCTGGCGCTGCTGGCCGGGCTGTGGTGGTTCTTCGTCCGCGACCTCGGCGTGCCGGTCGACCCCGGCACCGCGGCCGCCCACCTCGTCACCCCGGCCGACGGTGCCCCCCGATGATCAACGAGACCCTGGTCGACCTGTCGCGGCTGCAGTTCGCCGCCACGGCCATGTACCACTTCCTGTTCGTGCCGCTGACGCTGGGCATGGTCTGGCTGCTGGTGATCATGGAGACGGTCTACGTGATGACCGGCAAGCCGGTGTGGAAGGACATGACCCGCTTCTGGGGCAAGCTCTTCGGCATCAACTTCGCGCTCGGCGTGACCACCGGCATCACGCTGGAGTTCCAGTTCGGCACCAACTGGGCCTACTACTCGCACTACGTGGGCGACGTCTTCGGCGCCCCGCTGGCCATCGAGGGCCTGATGGCCTTCTTCCTGGAGAGCACCTTCATCGGCCTGTTCTTCTTCGGCTGGGACAGGCTGAGCAGGACGCAGCACCTGATGGTGACCACGCTGATGGCGGTGGGCACCAACCTCAGCGCGCTGTGGATCCTGATCGCCAACGGCTGGATGCAGAACCCGGTGGGCGCCGAGTTCAGCTGGCAGACCATGCGCATGGAGATGACGGACTTCTGGGCCGTGGTCTTCAACCCCGACGCGCAGGCCAAGTTCGTGCACACGGTCTCGGCCGGCTACGTCACCGGGGCGATGTTCGTGCTGTCCATCTCCGCCTGGTACCTGCTCAAGGGCCGCGACGTGGAGTTCGCCAAGCGCAGCTTCCGCGTGGCCGCCGCCTTCGGCCTGGCCAGCGTGCTCAGCGTGATCGTGCTCGGCGACGAGAGCGGCTACACCGTGGGCGAGGCCCAGCAGACCAAGATGGCCGCCATCGAAGCCATGTGGGAGACCGAGCCGGCGCCGGCCAGCTTCAACGTCATCGCCGGCATCAACGAGGCCGAACAGCGCAACGACTGGGCGGTGGAGATTCCCTGGGTGATGGGCCTGATCGGCACGCGCTCGGTCTCCAAGGAGATTCCCGGCATCCACGAGATCAAGGCGAAGAACCGCGAGCGCATCGTCAACGGCATCACGGCGGTGGCGGCGCTGGAGACGCTGCGCAAGGACCGCGGCAACGACGATGCGCGCCGCACGCTGGAGGCCACGAAGGGCGACCTCGGCTTCGGCCTGCTGCTGAAGAAGTACACCACCGACGTGCGCCAGGCCACGCCGGAGATGATCGACCGGGCGACGAACGACACCGTGCCGCGCGTGACGCCGATGTTCTGGAGCTTCCGGCTCATGGTGGGCCTGGGCTTCGCGATGCTGGTGCTGTTCGCGCTGGCCTTCTGGAGCACGCTGAAGACCGAGTGCGCCGCGCGGCCGTGGATCCTGCGCTGGGCGGTGTGGATGCTGCCGGCGCCGTGGATCGCCAGCGAACTGGGCTGGTTCGTGGCCGAGTACGGCCGCCAGCCGTGGACGATCTACGGCGTGCTGCCCACGCACCTGAGCGTCTCGACGCTGAGCGTGAACAGCCTCTACGGCTCGCTGGCCGGCTTCGTGGGCTTCTACACGCTGCTGCTGGTCGTCGAGATCTACCTGATGCAGAAGTTCGCGCGCCAGGGCCCCGGCTCGCTGGGTACCGGCCGCTATGCCAACGAACCCGCGCACGCCTGAGCGAAGGAGCACACGATGATCGACTACCCCACCCTGAAGCTGATCTGGTGGCTGCTCGTGGGCGTGCTGCTCGTGGGCTTCGCCATCATGGACGGCCACGACATGGGCGTGGGCACGCTGCTGCCCTTCGTCGGGAAGGGTGACGACGAGCGCCGCGTCGTCATCAACACCGTCGGCCCGCACTGGGACGGCAACCAGGTCTGGTTCATCACCGGTGGCGGCGCCATCTTCGCGGCCTGGCCCCTCGTCTACGCCACCGCGTTCAGCGGCTTCTACTGGGCCATGCTGGCGGTGCTGTGGGCGCTGTTCTTCCGGCCGGTGGGCTTCGACTACCGCAGCAAGATCCACGACGCGCGCTGGCGCAGCACCTGGGACTGGGGCCTGTTCGTCGGCGGGGCCGTGCCGCCGCTGATCTTCGGCGTGGCCTTCGGCAACCTGCTGCAGGGCGTGCCCTTCCACTTCGACGACCAGCTCGTCAGCACCTACACCGGCAGCTTCTGGCAGCTGCTCAACCCCTTCGCGCTGCTGGCCGGCGTGGTGTCCAGCGCGATGATCACGATGCACGGCGGCACCTACCTGGCGCACCGCACCGAGGGTGCGATCCAGGCGCGTGCCGTGAAGGCCGCCGCCGGCGCCGCCGGTCTGATGGTGCTGGCCTTCATCGGCGCGGGCCTCTGGCTGCGCGTGGGCGGCATCGAGGGCTTCGTGATCACCTCGGTGCTGGACCCGGCCGCCGCGCCCGACCCGCTGGCCAAGACCGTGGCGCGCAGCGCCGACGCCTGGTGGCGCAACTACGCCACGCAGCCGCTGCTGTGGGCGCTGCCGGCGCTGGGCGTGGCCGGGGCGCTGCTGGCCGCGGGGCTGGTGGCGGTGCGGCGCACGCTGGCCGCCTTCGTGGCCTCGGCGCTGGCCATCGTCGGCGTCATCGGCACGGCCGGTGCGGCGATGTTCCCCTTCGTGATGCCGTCGTCGACCATGCCCGCGGCCAGCCTCACCGTGTGGGACAGCGTCTCCAGCCCGCTGACGCTGGGCCTGATGCTCGGCGCCACGCTGATCTTCATGCCGCTGATCGTGCTCTACACCGGCTGGGCCTACCGCGTGATGCGCGGCAAGGTCACCGTGGCGCACATCCGGGCCAACAGCCATACCGCGTACTGATGCATGCCCTGAGAAAGGACACCGACATGACCACCGCGAAACACCGCCGCTGGATTGCCGCCACGCTGGCCGCCGCCGCGCTGAGCCTCGCCGCCTGCGGCGGCGGCGACCCGGCGCCGGTGATGCGCGTCGACGCCAGCGGCACCTCGACAATGGATGCCGCCAACCTGGCCACGCAACTCGCCGCCCTGCCGCTGCAGACGCTGTCGTCGGCGGAAGCCCAGGGCCTGGCGATGATGCGCGAGGAGGAGCGGCTGGCGCACGACGTGTATGCCGCCAGCGCCGCGCTGTGGGGCACGCCGGTCTTCGCCAACATCGCCGACAGCGAGGCCACGCACACGGCAGCGGTGCTGGCGCTGCTGGCGCGCTACGGTCTGCCGGACCCGCTGGCCGGCCTGCCCGAAGGCGTGTTCTTCACGCCCAGCTTCCAGGCCCTGCACGACGCACTCGTGGCCACCAGCCGCGGGAGCCTGGTCGACGCGCTCACCGTGGGCGTGCAGATCGAGGAGCTGGACATCCGCGACATCGCGGCGCTGCGCGCCGGGACCGACAACGCGGACCTCCAGCTCGTCTACGACAACCTGCAGCGCGGCTCGCGCAACCACCTGCGGTCCTACGTGAAGCTGCTGACGCAGCAGGGCGGCAGCTACGTGCCGCAGTACATCACGCCAGCCGAGTTCGACGCCATCGTCGGCTCGCCCATCGAGACCGGGCCTTGACTGGCTCTGCCCATCACCCGTCACTCGAGTCCAGGAGGACCCCATGACCGACACTGCCTTGCCCCAGCCATCCGCCAGCGACCCCGAGCGCCGCACCTGGCTGATCGCCACCGGCGTCGCCGGCGGCGTGGCCACCGTGGCCACCGCCGTGCCCTTCGTCTCCACGCTGGCCCCCAGCGAGCGTGCACGCGCTGCCGGTGCGCCGGTGGAGGTGGACATCGGCGACATCCCGCCCGGCGGCATGAAGGTGGCCGAGTGGCGCGGCAAGCCGGTGTGGGTGGTGCGCCGCACGCCGGAGATGATCGCCGCGTTGCAGGGCCACGACGCCGAACTGGCCGACCCGTCGTCGAGCAAGGACGGCCTGTCAGAGGACCTGGCCAACCCGGCGCGCTCGAAGAACCCCGAGTGGTTCGTCGCCATCGGCATCTGCACGCACCTGGGCTGCTCGCCGACCGTGGCGCCGCAGGGCACGGCCAACCCCAGCCTGCCGGCCGACTGGCCCGGCGGCTTCTTCTGCCCCTGCCACGGCTCGACCTTCGACGGCGCCGGCCGCGTGTTCAAGAACAAGCCCGCGCCGACCAACCTCGAGATCCCGCCGCACACGTTCGTCAGCGCATCGCGCCTGCGCATTGGCGACGCCGCCTGAAGGAGCACGACCATGTGGTACTTCGCCTGGATGCTGGGGGTCGGCTTCGCCGTGCTGCTGGCCGTGATGAACGCGATGTGGGGCGAGAACGAGGAAGCCCGGCTCGCCGCCCTGCGGCACGACGACGACGGCAACCCGCGATGACCGACGCCGCGCCCCCTTCACCCCGCCTGCACGGCCCCAGCCTGGCCGCGGCGCTGGCCCTGATGCTGGTGGGCACGCTGTACCCGCCGCTGATGACCAACGCCGCTGGCCAGGCCGACCACGGCCTGGCGATGGCGCTCTTCTGGGCCATGAGCGCCGGCTTCGTGCGCGGCGTGGGCTTCGTGCCGCGTCAGCCGTTGCTGCGCGCCGCGTTTTCCGGCTGGGCCGTGACCGCCGCGCTGGCCCTGGCGGCCTGGCTGCGGTTCATGCCCTGACCCTTCCCTCCCTCCGCCTTCCGAAAGCATCCCCATGAGCATTCCCTACGCCTTCGCCGTCGAACTGCCGCAGCCGCTGCCGGCGGCCATCGACACCCTGCGCGCCGCGCTGACGGCCGAGCAGATGGGCATCGTCAGCGAGGTCGACGTGCAGGCCACGCTGAAGGCCAAGCTCGGCCTGGACAGCCCCCCGCAGCGCCTGCTGGGTGTGTGCAGCCCGGCGATCGCCCATGCGCTGATGGACGCGGAACCCGACATCGCCGCGCTGCTGCCCTGCGGCTGCGGCGTCTCCGAGCGCGAGCCCGGCCGCACCCGCATCGTGCTGCAGGACCCGCGCGCCATCGGCGCGCTGGCCACGCAGCCGGGCGTGCGCCCGGCCTGCGAACGCGCGCACGCGGCGCTGCGCCGTGTGGTGGACCGGCTCGAGGCCGTGTCCAGCACCACGGCCGCCGACGCCACGTCGGCCTGACCCGCACCGGAGCCACCCATGTCCACCCTGCTGGCCTGGCTGCAGAAGCACCTGGTCTGGAGCATCCCCGGCGCCATGGTGCTGGGGCTGGCCTTCGGCACCGTCACCGACGCCGGTTTCCTGCGCGCGGCCATCTTGCCGCTGACGCTGCTGATGGTCTACCCGATGATGGTGTCGCTGAAGTTCAAGGCCCTGGCGGCGCGCGGCCACGGCCGGCTGCACGCCGTGGCGCTGGTCATCAACTTCGTGCTGATGCCGCTGGTGGGCTGGGCGGCCGGGCGCGTCTTCTTTCCCGGTCAGCCGGCGCTGCAACTGGCGCTGCTGCTGACGGCGCTGCTGCCGACCTCGGGCATGACGATCTCCTGGACCGGCTTTGCCAGGGGCAACGTGCCGGCAGCGGTGAAGATGACGGTGATCGGCCTCATCGCCGGGGCCCTGCTGGCGCCGCTTTACCTGAAGCTGCTGATGGGCGCGGTGGTCGAGATCCCGATGGCCTCGGTGATGGCGCAGATCGCCCTCATCGTGTTCCTGCCGATGGCGCTGGGCTGGGCCACGCAGCGCTGGCTGGTGGCGCGCCACGGTGCCGAGGCCTTCGACACGCACCTGAAGCTGCGCTTCCCGCCCTGGTCCACGCTGGGTGTGCTGGGCATCGTCTTCGTGTCGATGGCGTTGAAGGCGCCCGACATCGGGCGCGACCCCGCCGCACTGTTGACGCTGCTGTGGCCGCTGGTGGTGATCTACGCACTGAACTTCGGCATCTCCACCGTGGTGGGGCGCATGCTGTTCGCGCGCGGCGACGCCATCGCCCTGGTCTACGGCACCGTGATGCGCAACCTGTCCATCGCGCTGGCGATCGCCATCGGCGTCTTCCGCGCGCAGGGCGCGGAAGCGGCGCTGCTGATCGCGATGGCCTACGTGGTGCAGGTGCAGGCCGCAGCCTGGTACGTGCGCTTCACCGACCGCTTCTTTGGCGCCCCCGTGGCCGCCACACCCCAACCGTTTCCCCGATGACCCTCACGCCAGCCCACACACCCTATGCCGCCCTGGGCGGCGAACCCGGCCTGCACCGCCTGGTCGACCGCTTCTACGCCCTGATGGACGAACTGCCAGAGGCCTACAACGCGCGCCGCATCCACCCGGAAAGCCTGGACGGCGCGCGCCAGGGGCTGTTCGAGTTCCTCTCCGGCTGGCTGGGCGGCCCGCCGCTGTACGTGCAGCGCCTGGGCCACCCGCGGCTGCGCATGCGCCACCGGCCCTACGCCATCGGCCCGCTGGAGCGCGACGAGTGGATGCTGTGCATGCGCGAGGCGCTGCAGGCGCAGGTGCCCGACGCGGCGCTGCGCGGCGCCATCGAGCAGCGCCTGGCCGCGCTGGCCGACCACATGGTCAACACCGAGGCGCGCCCCTGCGCCTGTGACCCCGCCTGAGCGGCAACAGGCACTGCCGACAGCACCTGCGTCGACCACGCCCATCCTCGCGGCCCCGGCCCGCCCAGGCGATCCGGGGCCGCGTTGCGTTGGCACGGGACACTGTCAACGTGACGTACTGTCATGACAGTGGCAGCATTCCCGATGCAGCCTCGTCGACGACGAGCGTGCAAATCATTGATTCGTGGAGAGTTTTCCCGACGCTATCGGATGGCACGGGTCTTGATAAGCATCAGGTACGTCACTGTTCGCATCCGTGCGCTGTCAGTCAGCGCGCAGGCCTCACCTGGAGTACCGCATGAAGTCCCTGATCACCCTGGCCACCACCCTGGCGCTAGCCACCACCGCCCCCGCCGCCGAACTGTTCGTCTCCGTGCATACCGGCAGCCCGATGGCGCAGGGCGCGGCGATGGTGCTGGCCACGCAGGCGCAGCAGCAGCAGGCGCAGGTGCGCGTGCTGCTGTGCGACGCCGCCGGCGACATCGCGGTCCAGGGCGCAGAGTCGCCTGCGCTCAAGCCGCGCAACGTCACGCCGCAGCAGATGCTGGTCAGCCTGATGAAGGGCGGCGCGCGGGTCGAGGTGTGCGCGCTGTACCTGCCCAACACCGGCCGCCAGGCCAGTGACCTGCTGCCCGGCGTCACGCCGGCCAAGCCGGCCGACGTGGCCGCGCACCTGCTGAAGCCGGGCGTGCAGACGCTGGCGTTCTGAGCGCGGCCAAGGCCCCCCGCCCTCGTCGGCACCCGCACAAGGAGACAAGCCCGTGGACCTGATCGGTCTCTATCCCACCTGGTTCGAACCGGGCGTGGGCAGCGGCTGGATCGTCGGCATCATCGCCACGATCCACGTGCTGGCTTCGCACACCTCGGTCGGCGCCGCAGTGTTCTTCGCCGGCCTGGCGGTCTACGCCCACCGCGTGGACAAGCCGGAGTACCTGGACTTCATCCGCCGCTACGGCCTGTTCCTGCTGGTCTTCAGCTACGTGATCGGCTCGATCACCGGGCCGGGCATCTGGTACAGCACCACGGTGGCCAGCCCGCGCGGCATCTCGGCGCTGATTCACAGCTTCGTGTGGAAGTGGGCCACCGAGTGGGTCTTCTTCGTCATCGAGGTGGTGGGCGTCTACATGCTGGTCTACCTGGCCGGCAAGGTGGACCGCCGCACGCACCTGAACATCGCGCTGGTGTTCGGCCTGGCCGGCTACACGACGATGCTGATCATCATCGGCATCCTCAGCTTCATGATGTGGCCGGGGCAGCCCGAGTGGTTCACCGACGGCGGCTACCTCAACGGCTTCTACGGCGCCAACACCTGGGCCCAGCTGGCGCTGCGCACCGCCTTCATGCTGACGATGACGGCGGTGGTGGGCGGCATCGTGGCCTCGCGCTTCGAGGATGCCGACGTCAAGCGGCGCGTGCTGCGCGTGCTGGCCTGGGTGGGCATCGTGTCCACCGTGGCCGGCGCGCTGCTGCAGCGGTGGTACCTGGCCACGCTGCCGGAGTCGGCCCTGGTGGTGCTGGAGAACCGCATGCCCGCCGGTTATGCGCCGGCCATGGCCACCGTGCTCGCGCTGACGCTGGCCTGGTTCGTCTGGACCCTGGTGCAGCCCAGGCGCGTGCACATGGCCATGGCCTCGGTGATGACGGTGGCGCTGCTGGTGCTGGGCCTGTGGCCCGGCGAGACCACGCGCGAATCGATCCGCAAGCCGTTCGTCGCCGGCCAGTACGTCTACAGCAACCAGGTCATCGCCCGCGACGTGCCGGGCATGGGCATCCGCAGCGAGCTGCCGGCGCTGGAGGCGCACGGCTTCCTGAAGCTGCACCCGTTCGCGCCCGATGCGCTGCGGCAGGTGGACGGCAGCAACCTGCTCGAGGCCGGCCGCTTTCTGGCGCTGACCACCTGCTCGAACTGCCATTCGCTCACCAACACCGGCATGCGGCCGCTGGCGCGCTACTTCGGCGGCAACACCGACGTACCGGCGCTGGCCGCCTACCTGCAGGCCGCGCTGTCCACCGGCAACACCATGTACATGCCCACCATCCCGCTGCGGGATGACGAGGCCGAGGCGCTGGCCACCTACATCGCCAGCCTGTCCGACCCGGCCGCTGCCCAGGCCTGGGTGGACCGGCGCACGCGGCAGGCCGCCGTGCTGCCGTCGGTCGCCGACGACGCTGAAGGAGCCCCCCGATGAATGCCGAGATGCTGCTTGCGCTGCGCGACCCCGCGGGCGTGCCGTCCCACCCGCTGGTCTTCCTGCTGCTGGGCGTGCTGACCTTCGCGCTGCACATCGCCGCGGTGCAGGTGATGCTGGGCGCCGGCACGCTGGTGCTGTCCGGCGCCTTCCGCGCCGACGTACGCTGGCGCCGCCTGGCCGCGGCCATGCTGGCTACCAGCAAGATCGCGGTGTCGGTGGCCATCGTCATCGGCGTGGCGCCGCTGCTGTTCGTGCAGGTGGTCTACGACCCCTTCTGGTACACGAGCAACGTGCTGTCGGCCTGGTGGGTGATCGGCTTCATCGTGATCCTGATCGCCGGCTACAGCGCCATGTACGGCTTCTACTGGCTCAACGAGGACCTGCGCGCGCGCCCGGCGCGCGGTGGCTGGCTGATGGTGGCGTCGCTGGCCCTGCTGCTGCTCGTTGGCTGGATCATGCACGTGCTCAGCTACCAGATGCTGTGGCCCGAGCAGTGGCGCGAGTGGTACGCGCCCGGCGGCACGGTGGACGCATCCGGCCGCACGCTGCACGCCTACAGCGTGGCGCGCTTTGCCTTCTTCATCGCGCTGGCCGCGCCGGTCACCGGCGCCTGGCTGGTGGCGGTGCGCCGCTACCTGATCGGCGCACAGGAAGCCGATGCCGGCTACCTGGCGCTGCTGCAGCGTCTGTCGCAGCAGCTGCTGCTGGGCGGCGGCGCGGTGGCGGTGGTGGCGGGTGCGGCCTGGATGGCCATGCTGCCTGAGAAGATGGCCTGGTTCCTGGGTTCGGCGCCGATGGTGCTGGCCGCGGCGATGCTGGTGCTCACCGTGCTGCTGCCCTCGGCACTCGGCCGCCGGCTGGACCAGGGCGGCTGGGGCTACGCCGTGTTCGGCGTCGGCGCGGTGGCGCTGATCGTCGTGGCCGCGGCACGCGAGTGGCTGCGCTACGTGACGCTGCTGGGCGCGCACGGCTACGACGCGATGACCTACCGCGTCAACTTCGACGCCTACAGCACGGTGACCTTCTTCGCCACCTTCGCCATCGTCGGCGGCGTGGTGCTGGGCTGGCTGCTGACGGTGGCCTGGCAGGCCGGGCAGACGCGCGGCACCTACACGCCGTCGCCTGCGGTGGCACGGCTGGGGCGCTGGTCCGTGGCGCTGATCGCGCTGTGGATCGTCCACTACTTCGCCATCGGTGCCTGGGTGATGGTGCGCTGAGATGGAGCCCGAGATGAAGACACTTCGACACCGTGCCCGCCCACTGTGGATCCTGGCCGCGCTGTGCACGCTCGGTGCCGCGACCAGCTGGTGGCACCTGCCCGAATCGATGGCCCAGACGCCGGCGCCGATGACACTCAAGCCCGCGCCGGCCACGCCGTCGCCGCTGACGGCGCTGCCGGCCCCGGCCGGCGAGGCCATCGCGCACACCTGCGCCGCCTGCCACGGCACGCGCGGCCAGCTGGACGACGAGGCCTTCATGCCGCTGGCCGGCATGCCGCGCACGCAGTTCGTGCGCACGATGCAGGACTTCCGCAGCGGCGCGCGCCCCAGCACGCTGATGGGCCACGTGGCCGACGGCTTCACCGACGCCGACCTGCAGGCCCTGGGCAGCTATTTCGAATCCCTTCCGATGCAGGAGGCCGCACGATGAGGCGCCGCGATCTTCTCCAGGGCATGGGCCTGGCCCTCGGCGGTCTCGTGGCCGCGCCCGCCGTGCTGCGCGCGCAGGGCGCTGCAGGGCGCGTGGTGGTCGTCGGCGGCGGCGTCGGCGGTGCCACGGCCGCCAAGTACCTCAAGCTCTTCAACCCGGCGCTGCAGGTCACGCTGGTCGAGCGCCAGCCGTTCTACGTGCGGCCGTACGGGTCCAGCGAGGTGCTCAACGGCCACACCACGATGCAGGCGCTTCAGGTGTCCTACGACGCACTGGCCAGCCGCTGGGGCGTGCAGGTGGTCATCGACACCGCGACCGCACTGGACGCCGGGCGCCGCGTGCTGCGCACCGCCGGCGGGCGCCAGCTGCCCTACGACCGCCTGATCGTCTCGCCCGGCATCGAGTTGATGTACGACGCCATTCCCGGCTACAGCCGCGAGGTGGCCGAGACGCGCATGCCCTCGGGCTGGATCCCCGGCACGCAGACCGCGCTGCTGGCGCGCCAGCTGCAGGCCATGCGCCCGGGCGGTGTCTTCGTCATCGCGGCGCCCCCCAACCCGTACCGCTGCCCGCCCGGGCCGTACGAGCGCGCGGCGCTGATGGCCGAATGGTTCCAGCAGCACAACCCGGCGGCCAAGGTCATCATCGCCGACCCCAAGGACGGCTTCGTCACCGACCAGACGATGATGCTCGGCTGGAACCGGCTGTACGGCTTCAACCCGCCGCCCGACTACGCGCAGAAGATCAGCGCCGGCGCCGAGCTGAAGCGCCACGCCGACGGCGCCAGCGGCATCGCGTGGATCCGCGGCAGCCAGGGCGGCCGAGTGCTGAAGGTCGATGCTAAGACCATGCGCGTGGAGACCGAGGCCGAGACCATCCAGGCCGACGTCGTCAACGTCATCCCGCCGATGAAGGCCGCGCGCCTGGCGGTGGACCTGGGCCTGACCGATGCGACCGGCTGGTGCCCGGTCGAGCGCATCGACTTCGCCAGCCAGCGCGTGCCGAACGTGCACGTGATCGGCGACGCGAGCATCGCCGACGCCATGCCCAAGAGCGGCTTCTCGGCCAACAACCAGGCCAAGGCGGTGGCGCGAGCCATCGTCGAGCAGCTGGCCGGCCGCCCGGCACCCGAGCCCGTGTGGGAGAACACCTGCTACGCGCTGGCCGGCAGCCAGTACGGCCTGTTCGTGGCCGACGTGTTCCGCCTGGTGGACGGGAAGATCGCGCGCATCAACGGCAAGCGTTTCCTGCCGCTGGACGCCAGCGCCAACCAGATCCGCCTGGGCGCGCGTTACCAGCAGGCCTGGCTGCGCACCTTCACCGAGGACGTCTTCGCATGAACACCCCCCTGCGAGATCTCGCGGCCGCCGCGCTGCTGGTGCTGGCCGCTGCCGTGCCCGCGCTGCTGCCTGCCGCGCACGCCGAGATGCAAGCCGAGGCCCATGGCCAGCGCCAGCCGGCACCGGCGGCGCTGTCACCCGGCGAACTGCGGACGCTGCTGGCCACCATGCCGGCCGGCGAACCGGCGCGCGGCGAACGGCTGCACGCGGAGCAGTTCTGCGCGTCCTGCCACGGCGCGAAGGGCGTGGCGCCCACGCCGAACTGGCCCCACGTGGCCGGGCAGCGCGCGGCCTACACGTTCAAGATGCTGGTGGACTACCAGCGCGGCATCCGCGCCGAAGTTGAACGCGCCGCGCTGATGCACGCGGTGACGCGCGACATGGCGGCGCAGGACATGGCCGACCTCGCCGCCTGGTACGCGACGCTGCCGCTGCCGCACGAGGCCGAGACGCCGCGGCCGAAGACCACCGTCGCCGCGGCGGCCGTGCAGCGGCTGGTGCGCAAGGGCGATCCGTCGCGCCTGATCACGCCCTGCGCGTCCTGCCACGGCGCACGCGGGCAGGGCGGCACCGGCGACGGCAAGGCCAGCCCGGCGCTCGCGGGGCAGAACCCGCGGTACCTGGTGCGCACGCTGCAGCAGTACCACGGCGACGTGCGCACCAACGACCCCAAGCGCGGCATGCGGGCCTTCGCGCAGCGACTGTCCAGCGCCGAGGTCGACGCGCTGGCGAGCTACTACGCCGACCTCACGGCGGCGCGCTGAGCGCCGTCGGTCACCGGCTATCGCCCTCATCGCGACACTTCATCAATATACCCGCCTAGGTATATGACACTGAACCCGTCGATCAGGCATCGGCCCGATCACCCGCCGCGCGGCGGCCCACACACCACAGGAGTCCAAGACATGACCACCAGCTTTCCCCGCCTCAACGAAGCCGCGCCGGCCTTCCAGGCCAAGACCACGCATGGCGACCGCAGCCTCGCCGACTACAAGGGCAAGTGGCTGATCCTCTTCTCGCACCCGGCCGACTTCACGCCGGTGTGCACCACCGAGTTCATCGGCTTCGCCAAGGCGGCCGAGACCTTCAAGGCGATGAACTGCGAGCTGATCGGTTTGTCGATCGACAGCCTGTACTCGCACCTGGCCTGGACGCAGAACATCCAGGAGAAGTTCGGCGTCGAGATCCCGTTCCCGATCATCGAGGACATCAAGATGGAGGTCGCCACTGCCTACGGCATGGTGCACCCCGGTGCGGCCGACACGCAGGCCGTGCGCGCCACGTTCTTCATCGACCCCGAAGGCATCCTGCGCGCGATGGTGTACTACCCGATGAGCAACGGCCGCTCGATCGACGAGTTCGTGCGCCTGCTGCAGGCCATGCAGACCAGCGACGCCCACAAGGTCGCCACGCCGGAAGGCTGGACGCCGGGTTGCGACGTGATCGTGCCCCCGCCGAAGACGGCCGAGGCCGTGGCCAAACGCGCCGGCGAGGGCTTCAAGACGGTGGACTGGTACTACTCGACCCGCCAGCTCTGAACCCGGGTGCGGCGCAGCGGTTCGCCCGAGGTCCGGGCGGGCGGGCTGCGCCGCCTTGCTGCCACGTTCACCGAAGGACGGACATGACCAACGCCACACGCCTGCATGTCGAGTCGCACTTCGACCCGGCCACCTCCACCTTCAGCCACATCGTGCTCGACCGCAGCACGAACCAGTGTGCGCTGGTCGACAGCGTGCTGGACTACGACCCGGCCGCCGGCCGCACATCGACCGCCGCCGCCGACCGCCTGGTCGCGCGCGTGCGCGAACTGGGCGCGCAGGTGCAGTGGCTGCTGGAAACGCATGTGCACGCCGACCACCTCTCGGCCGCGCCCTACCTGCAGAACGCGCTCGGTGGCCGCCTGGCCATCGGCCGCGGGATCACCACGGTGCAGGCCACCTTCGGCAAGCTGTTCAACGCCGGCACCGAGTTCGCGCGTGACGGCCGCCAGTTCGACCGCCTGTTCGACGACGGCGAGCGCTTCAAGATCGGCAGCCTCGAGGCCACCGCGATGCACACGCCCGGGCACACGCCGGCCTGCATGACCTACGTGGTGCGCGATGGCGAGGGTGCGGACGCGCAGGTGGCCGCCTTCGTCGGCGACACCCTGTTCAGCCCGGAGGTCGGCACCGCCCGCTGTGATTTCCCCGGTGGCGACGCAGCGGTGTTGTACCGGTCCATCCGCAGGGTGCTGGCGCTGCCGCCGGCCACGCGGCTGTACCTGTGCCACGACTACCCGCCCGACGGCCGTGCGCCGCAGCCGGTGACGACGGTGGCCCAGCAGCGCGCGGCCAACGTGCACGTGCACGACGGCGTGGCCGAGAGCGACTTCGTGGCCCTGCGCCGGGCGCGCGACGCCACGCTGAAGATGCCCACGCTGATCCTGCCGTCGGTGCAGGTGAACATGCGTGCCGGGCAGCTGCCGTCGGCCGAGGACAATGGCACGCGCTACCTGAAGATTCCCCTGGACGTGCTGTGATGACCGACACCCGAACCGATGAACTCGAGCTGCTCGCGAGCCTCGTGCCGCTGGACGGCCAGCGGCTGATCGAGCTGGGCTGCGGCGCCGCCGGGCTGGCGCGCCGCCTGGTGGAACGCCACGCCGGCGCCAGCGTGCTGGGCCTGGAGGTCGACGAACGCCAGCACGCCAAGAACCTCGCGTCCGATGCGCCGCCGGGGCTGAGCTTCCAGGCCGGCGGCGCGCAGGCCATCCCGTTCCCGGACGCGCGCTTCGACGGCGCGCTGATGCTGAAGTCGCTGCACCACGTGCCGATGCCGCTGATGGACCCCGCGCTGGACGAGGTGCGGCGCGTGCTGGTGCCCGGCGGCTGGCTGTACGTCAGCGAGCCGGTCTACGCCGGTGCGCTCAACGAGGTGATCCGACTGTTCAACGACGAAGGCGAGGTGCGCGCCGCCGCGCAGCAGGCGCTGGACCGCGCCATCGCCGCCGGCGGCTGGCAGCAGGCCGACGAGCGTCGCTTCGAGGTGCCGGTGCGTTTCGCCGACTTCGCGGAGTTCGAATGCCGCATGGTGGACGTCACCTTCGCCGAGCGGCGTTTCGACGACGCCTTGCGTGCCGCGGTGCGGGCGCGCTTCGAGCCCCACATGGGCCCGGACGGCGCGCACTTTGTGCGCCCGATGCACGTGCGGCTGCTGCGGCGCGTGGATTGAAGCGACCAGCTCCGGCGCGTCAGCGCCCTACCGGCAGCCCGTGCCGGTCGGCGTAGCTCTGCGCCTGCTGCTTCGCGTGTTCGTTCAACCGCTTCATGCGCTCACGCGCCTGCTGGCGGCATGCCTTGCCGGCGCTGCCGTCCGGGCAGGCGCGCAGCGCGGCGTCGATCTCCGCGGCCTCGGCCTTCAGGTCGGTGAGTGCCCGACCCAGCGCATTGGCCTCGGCGATGCCCTCGGGTGTGAAGGCGGTGACGATGTCGAAGTTCTGCGTGCTGACGTCGTGCGCACCGCGTTGCAGGGCCAGCGTGTCGAGCACGATGTCGCCGCCGTCGAGGTCGGCCCCTTCCACGCGCAGCCGGCGGACGATGCGGTTGAGCTGCACGCGCGCATCCTTCATCACGCCGCTGCCCATGCCCAGCCACGGCACCTGGGTGCGCACGCCGCTGTCGCCGGGCGCCACCCAGACCTGCAGGTGCTGCCAGCGCTCGCCCTCGCGCAGCCGGCCGCGGAACCCCTGCGCGCCGCCGCCCGGGCCGTCCCCCAGGCGCTGCGGCACGCGTGCCACGCTGTCCATCAGCGCGGCCAGCTGGCGGGCGTCCAGCGCGCGCAGCTGTGTCGGCGCCAGCGCCGCGCGCAGGCGCATGCAGGCGCGTGGCGACTTGGTCAGCGCCGGGTGGCTGCCGCAGACCAGCAGGTCGCCGCCGGGCTTGCGCAGCACGAAGGACAGCTTGGCGCCGGCGATCGTGGTGCCGCCCAGCAGGTGGGCCACGTCCTCGCCCTCCACCACCCAGCTGCCGTCGCGGCTGTTGAGGTGGTAGGTGAAGTCCGCCAGCACGTCGCGTGTCTCCACGCGCTGCGTGACCACGAGGTCGAAGCGGAACACGCCGCGGTCGGTGGTGGGGTTGGCCGGGAAGCGGCTGTCGGCGCCGAACGCGCGTTCTCGGGCCAGGCGCGCGTCGTGGTCGCGGAACGGGTCGGGAATGGGGTCCAGCGGCAGCATCTCGCCGGCAAGCTCACGCGCCTTGTCGGTGCCGGACTCGACCACGTCGGGCCCGTCGACGGCCGGCTTGCCGATGATCGTCTCGCCCAGCGCGGCCGCGGCCTTGCTGCCCGATTCGATCACCGGGATCTTGGGCTCGTCGGGGCGGAACGGGTCGGGGGGCGGCGGTGCCGGCGGCGGCGCGTCGGTGCTGACCATCGGCCCGCCCGGCGGGCCGAACGGGTCGGGCACCCAGCCGCCGGGCGAGAGCGTGACCACTGCTGCGGCGGCCCCCACGGCCACCACGCCGGCGGCCAGCGCGGTGCGCGGGCGCATCAGGCCTTCACCAGTTCCACGCGCCGGTTGCGCGCGCGGCCGTCCTCGGTGTCATTGCTTGCCACGGGCGCGTTGGGGCCCATGCCCACGGCCTCCAGCCGGTTGGCGGCCACGCCGCGCGCCAGCAGGGCCTCGCGCACGCGCGCCGCGCGGGCCTGCGACAGCGCCAGGTTGGCCTCGGCACTGCCGGTGCTGTCGGTGTGGCCCACGATGCGCAGCCTGAGCGCCGGGCGCTGCTGCAGCAGCAGCATCACCTGGGCCAGCGCGGCGTCGGATTCCGGCCGCAGCGTGTCGCGCCCGGTGTCGAAGTAGATGCCCTGCAGCGTGACCTTGCCGTCGGCGTCCAGCCCGGCACCCAGGGCGTTGGCGTCCACCACCACCTGGCCGCTGTCCATCGTGGCCGTCTCCAGCACGTGCAGGTCGGTGTAGCGTGGCGTGAAGGCCATGCTGACGTAAGCGGCGCCACCGGCCTGGCGCAGCACGCCGGTGAAGTAGCGCACGTCCTTGCCCACGCCCAGCAGCATGCCGTTGACGCTGCCCAGGCGGCGCCCGCAGCTGCCACGGTCGTCGCAGGCCCATTCGACCCGGAAGCCGCGCGCCACCAGCGCGTCGCGGTAGTTGCGCATCAGCTCGAAGGTGCTGCGGCCCTTGGGGTTGAGGTAGCGGATGCGGGTGAGCTTGCCTTCCTGCACCTGGGTGGCGGGTTCGCCCTTCGCACTGCCGGTCTCGCGGCGGTAGTCGGTGTAGGCGTCGAACTGCCGTGTCTGGCGCTGCGAGCCCGGATAGGGCGCGATCATCGGGTGGTCGCCGCCGGGGTCGACGTCGGCCGCAGCGGCAGTGCCCGCCGCGGCGCCCGTGGCCGCTGCGGCACCGCCGGCCGCCGGCACGGTCTCGACGGTGTCGCCGCGTTTCTCGGCGTCGCGCGCGCATTTCGCGTCGCCGAGCACGCAGCGGGTGACCCGGCGCGTCTCCTGGTCGGCCTTGCGCTGCACCTCGCTTTTGGCAGCGCGTTCGATGGTGTCCTTCAGCGCGTCGCCGAAACTGGCGGCGGCCGACAGGGCGGGGACGCTGACCAGGGCCACGGATAGACCCAGGGCGGACCAGGCGGAACAACGGGACATCGGCAACTCCAGAGGCGAACGGCCCACCGCGACGGGGGCTCACCTCGGTACATACGAGAACCGTCCTGCCGCGGGCCATGTGGCGATGCCGTACCGGCCAGATCCCCCAAGGACGAGGGGGTCAGCGGCCCGGCAGGCAGGCGCCCGGGGGCGGGCTCGCCGGCCCCTGCGGGCTTGGTGCGGCCAGGCAGGTACGCAGGGCCTCGCGGGCGGCCCAGGGGCTGGGGATGCGGTCCACCGCGTCGCGCAGCGCGGCGTGCAGCCGCGTGGCCTCGATCGGCTGACCCTTGGCAGCCGCCAGGGCCCAGCGCAGTTGCCAGCCCCACAGGCGGTCCGGGGCATCGGTGGGCGGGGTGTCGCCGCCTGGCCAGGCGGCCAGGTGTTCCGCCGCGGCGGCGGTGTCGCCCGCCGCCAGGGCGAGCTCGGCCGCGATCAGCCCGCGGTCGGGCCGGCCGTAGGGGCCGGCGGGCAGGCCCAGGCAGGCGGTCTGGCGCTGGCGGGCGTCGTTGTGGCGCCCGGCCAGCAGTTCGGCCTTGACCCGTTCGTCGCACAGGACGCGCCACCAGCTGTCGTCTGCCGGGCGCTGCAGCGCCTGCATCAGGGCGTCCGCCGCGTCCAGCGCCGCCTGGGCCTCGGCGCGGCGGCCCAGCGCAGACAGCGCCTGGGCGTGGTGGATGCGGCAGCTCAGCGCGTGCAGGTGGCGGCGTTGCAGCGCCTGGTCGATGGCGGCCGTCTCCTCCAGCAGCGCCAAAGCGTCGGCGGGCCGACCCCGCTGCAGCGCCAGGCCGGCCGCGTTGCAGGTGGCGATGGCCATCATCACGTGAGGCTGGGTGAAGGTGGCTCGGCCCAGGGCCACGGCCTCGTCGGCCAGCTGCTGGGCACGGTCGAAGGCGCGTCGGCGGCGCAGCGACGGCAGGGCGTCGGCCATCACGAAGACCCGCTGGGCCGGTTCTTCGGCGTACACGCGTGCGGCCAGCTGCAGGCGCTGTTCCAGCAAGGGGCCGTCGTCGGGCGTGCCGGCCAGCGCGAGCGCGGTGGACAGCCGGTCCAGCACCGCGAGGTGCTCGCGGGATCCGGCCAGCGGGCCGGCCTCGACCTCGGCCGCCAGGGCGCGCAGCTCGGCCACCGGCTGGGGGCTCTGGCCGCCGGCTGAGCGCAGCGTCAATGCCAGCAGGCGCAGGTCCAGCACCTCGGCCAACGGCAGGCCGGCACCAGGCATCAGCGCCAGGGCCTCGTCGAGCGCGGCCATGCCTTCGTCCCGCTGGCCGTAGTTGACCGCGGCGTCGGCCAGTCCCATCAGCGTCCGCACCCGGGTGCGGGGCGCAGCAGCAGGCGGCAGCCCGCCGAGCACCGCCAGCGCGCGTGTGTAGAGCCGGCGGGCGTCGGCGGTTTCGCCGCGCACCGCCCGCGCCGAGCCCAGCATCGTGAACAGGTCGGCAGCCAGCAGATCATGGCCGTCGCGCTCACGGGCTTCGGCCAGCGATTCGCCCTCGTCGAGCAGCTGGCCGGCGCTGCGTTCCCCGCCGTCCTGGGGGCGGCTGCCGCGGAACACCTGCACCAGGGCCTCGCGCGCGTTCTCGGCGCGCTGGAGGGCTGCCTCGGCGGTGGCCTGGGCCTCCCGCGCGCGGACCGCCTCCTGCCGGGTGCGCTCGGCCTGCACCAGCACGCCCGCCACGCCCAGCACCACGCTGACGGCCAGCGCCACGAGCGCGGCCGCGGCCCCGCGGTGGCGCTGCACCCACTTGCGCAGCCGGTAGCGGGCGCCACCCTGGCGTGCCGCCACCGGCTGGCCCGCCTGCCACGCCCGCAGGTCGGCGGCCAGCTCGGCGGCGCTGGCGTAGCGCTGCGCCGGCGCCGCGGCCAGCGCACGGCGCAGGATCCAGCCCAGGTCGCCGCGAAGGGCGCGGCGCAGGACCGGCGTGTCCGCCACGGCGGCGTGGACCGGCGTGGTGGCGGGGGCCAGCGCGGCCGGATCCTGGATGCCGCCATCGGCCGCGCGCACCGGCGGGCACCCCAGCAGCAGCCGGTGCAGCAGGGCGCCCAGGCCGTAGACGTCGGTGGCCGTGGTCACCGTGCCGCCGGCCAGCTGCTCCGGCGCGGCGTAGTCGGGCGTGAAGGCGGTGGTCAGCGCCGTGGCCTCGCCGGCATCGAGCATGCGGGCGATGCCGAAGTCGACCAGCGTGGCGCGGCCCTCGCCATCCACCAACACGTTGCCCGGCTTGAGGTCGCGGTGCACGACGAGGTGGCGGTGGGCGTGGGCCACCGCGTCGGCGGCCTGGCGTACCAGGTTCACCCGCTGGTCCAGCGTGGCGGCGTGGGCCTGGCACCAGGCGTCGGCGGGTGCGCCGTCGATGACGGCCATCGCGAACCAAGGCGTGCCGTCGTCGGTGGTGCCGGCGTCGAACACCGGCGCGATGCCCGGGTGCTGCAGCGTGGCCAGCAGCTGCGCCTCGCGCTCGAAGCGCGCGCGGCCGGCCGGGGTGGCCGCGCCCAGCGCCAGCAGCTTGATGGCGGCCTCCTGGCCCACTGGCGGCGCCAGCGAGCGCGCACGCCAGACCACCGACATGCCGCCGTGCCCCAGTGGTGCCACCAGCAGCCAGCGGCCGATGCGCCGGCCGGCCAGCGGGGTGTCTTCATCGATGCTCGCCTCGTCGTCGGGCGTCAGCCCCAGGGGCGCATCGAGCAGGCTGGTGTGTGCGTCGGCGCCGAGCAGCTGGTCCACCAGGGCACGCACCGCCGGCGGCAGGCCCGCCAGTTGCTCGTCGCGCCCGTTGGCGGGCGTGTCGAGCAGGCGATCGAAAGCCGCCAGCGCATCGGCCCACGGCGGCTCGGCGCTCATGGCTCGGCGCTCATGCTTGCATCATCATCTGCAAGGCCGCGCGGGCGGCGGCCCAGTCGCGCTTGAGCGTGCGCTCCGAGCGGCCGAGCAACGGTACGAGGTCGGCGTATTCCAGACCTGCGAAGTAGCGCAGCTCCACCAGTTCGCGCTTGGCCGGGTCGATGGCGCCCAGGCGGTCCAGTGCCTGGTCCAGCGCCAGCAGCTGCTCTGGC
Organism: Rubrivivax albus; assembly: GCF_004016515.1. GTDB lineage: Bacteria > Pseudomonadota > Gammaproteobacteria > Burkholderiales > Burkholderiaceae_C > Rubrivivax > Rubrivivax albus. Next base: position 228,727 of record NZ_SACT01000002.1, on the reverse strand, counting down.
GGCGTGGGCTGCGGCAGGGTGTCGTCGAGGTCCACCCGCACCCAGTCGACGCCGTGCCGCTGGGTGAGCTGGCGGCGCGCGCGGTCGGTGACGATCCAGCGCATGGTCTGCGCCGCGGTCGCGAAGAAGTGCTTGCGCGTGGCCAGGTCGGGCGGCTGGGCGCCGCCGCACAGGCGCAGGTAGGCCTCGTGCACCAGCACCGTGGGCGTCAGCGTGCCGGCCTCGCCGCGCAGCAGCGCCCGCGCCGTGCGCCGCAGCTCGCGGTACAGGCGCCGGTAGGCCTCGGACAGGCTGTCCGGGTCGCCGTCGCGGGCGGCCTGCAGCAGGACGGTGATGTCGCCGGGCATGCGCCGATTATCCGAACCTGCCCGGGCCCGGGTGTCGCCAGATGTCGCACCGTTCATCCGCGGCGGCGACGCTTCATCGCGCGTGCCGGCGCTTCATCGCAACCGCCTTGGCACAGGCGATGCGCAGGCGCACAGTGCACCCATCGACACACGACGCAGCCCTGAAAGGAACCCGCCATGACCCGCTTCACCGCCCCCCGCCTCAGCCAGCACGCCACCGCCTTCGTCTTCGCGCTGGCCACCACGCTGGCCATGCTCTCCGGCGTCAACAGCCTGGCCACGCCGTCGCCGTCCGGCGCGCTGCTGGTGCAGGCCGCCGCCGCCCCCGCGCAGGGCTGATCCGGCCGCTGCGTCGAGACTTCCCCTGGGTCCAACGCCCCGCTTCGGCGGGGCGTTGGCGTTTCTGCGGGGCTCACGGTTCCCTTGGCCGACCCTCGGCACGTCGATCAAAGGGTAAACCCGAAGTTTTGCCGTCTTGAGTCAGATCAAATGGCCGTCTATGATTTACCGACCGGTAGGTAAATCAAGGAAACCATGGCCGACAGCCCCGCACCCGACCGCCAGCACGTCGCCGAACGCGTGCGCGATGCCATGTTCGCCAACGACCGCGCGGCCAAGGCCCTGGGCATGGTGATCGAGGCCGTGGGCCCGGGCTCGGCGACGCTGAGCATGGCGGTGCGCGAGGACATGCTCAACGGCCACGACATCTGCCACGGCGGCCTGATCACCACGCTCGCCGACACCGCCTTCGCCTACGGCTGCAACAGCCACAACGAGGTCACGGTGGCCTCCGGTTTCAACGTGGACCTGGTGGCCCCCGGCCGCCTGGGCGACGTGCTCACCGCCACCTGCACCGAGCAGAACAAGGCCGGCCGCACCGGCGTCTACGACATCGAGGTCGTGAACCAGCGCGGCGAACGCATCGCGCTGTTCCGCGGCCGCAGCTACACGATGAAGGGCAAGCCCGTCGTGGCGCTCTGAAACACCCCGGAGACCTAACCGTGCCCGTGAAGCAACCTGCCCCTGGCGACCTGGAACCGATCGAGACCGCCAGCCTCGACGAACTGCAGTCGCTGCAGCTGCAGCGGTTGAAGAAGACGCTGCAGCACGCCTACGACCACGTGCCGCACTACAAGGCCGCCTTCGATGCCGCCGGCGTGCACCCGTCGGACTGCAAGACGCTGGCTGACCTGGCCAAGTTTCCCTTCACGACGAAGAAGGACCTGCGCGACAACTACCCCTTCGGCATGTTCGCCGTGCCGCGCGAGCAGGTGGTGCGCATCCACGCCAGTTCCGGCACCACCGGCAAGCCCACGGTGGTGGGCTACACGCAGCACGACATCGACACCTGGGCGAATCTCGTGGCGCGCAGTATCCGCGCCAGCGGCGGGCGGCCGGGCGACATGGTGCACGTGGCCTATGGCTACGGCCTGTTCACCGGCGGCCTGGGCGCGCACTACGGTGCCGAGAAGCTGGGCTGCACGGTGATCCCGATGTCCGGCGGGCAGACCGAGAAGCAGGTGCAGCTGATCACCGACTTCCGGCCCGACATCATCATGGTCACGCCCAGCTACATGCAGGTGATCATCGAGGAGATGGAGCGCCAGGGCATCGACCCGCGCAGCACCTCGCTGAAGGTGGGCATCTTCGGCGCCGAGCCGTGGACCGAGGCGATGCGCCACGACATCGAGGTGCGCGCCGGCATCGACGCCGTCGACATCTATGGCCTGAGCGAGGTGATGGGCCCGGGTGTCGCCAACGAGTGCATCGAGGCCAAGGACGGCCCGGTGATCTGGGAGGACCACTTCTACCCCGAGATCATCGACCCCGAGAGCGGCCAGCCGGTGGCCGACGGCGAGGAAGGCGAGCTCGTCTTCACCACGTTGACCAAGGAGGCGCTGCCCGTCATCCGCTACCGCACGCGCGACCTGACGCGGCTGCTGCCGCCCACCGCGCGCAGCATGCGCCGCATGGGCAAGATCGTCGGCCGCAGCGACGACATGCTGATCATCCGCGGCGTCAACGTCTTCCCCACGCAGGTGGAGGAACTGGTGCTGAAGATGCCGGAACTGTCGGGCCAGTACCAGCTGGTGGTCACAAAAAGCGGCCACCTGGACGAGCTGCAGGTGCTGGTGGAACTGCAGCCGCAACACGAGAACGCCAGCCGCGACGCCGTGGCCGGCCGGCTGCAGGAACGCATCAAGACGCTGATCGGCGTGAGCACCACGGTGAGCGTGGGCGCGCCGGCGTCGATCGAACGCACGCTGGTGGGCAAGGCCCGCCGCGTCATTGACAAGCGGCCGCGCTGAGCGGCCGCGTCGACAAACGCCCCAGGCAAAGGAGCTGCGCATGTACACGCAAGCGATGGACACGATGGCCCGCGAAGGCGGTGCCAAGAAGCTGGAGAAGGTGCTCAGCCCCGAAGAGCAGCGCCTGCAGGAGCGCTTCGACGCCCGCATCGACGCCGGCGACTTCATCGAGGCCAAGGACTGGATGCCCGACAACTACCGCAAGACGCTGCTGCGCCAGATCAGCCAGCATGCGCACTCGGAGATCGTGGGCATGCTGCCCGAGGGCAACTGGATCGGCCGTGCCCCCACGCTCAAGCGCAAGGCGATTCTTCTCGCCAAGGTGCAGGACGAGGGCGGCCACGGCCTGTACCTCTACGCCGCCGCCGAGACGCTCGGCCAGAGCCGCGACGAGATGCTGGCCGCGCTGCACAGCGGCAAGGCCAAGTACAGCAGCATCTTCAACTACCCTACGCTGACCTGGGCCGACATCGGCGTCATCGGCTGGCTGGTGGACGGCGCGGCGATCATGAACCAGGTGCCGATCTGCCGCTGCAGCTACGCGCCCTACGCGCGCGCGATGATCCGCATCTGCCGCGAGGAAAGCTTCCACCAGCGCCAGGGCTACGACAGCCTGCTGGTGATGATGCAGAACGGCACGCCCGAGCAGAAGGCGATGGTGCAGGATGCCGTGAACCGCTGGTGGTGGCCCTGCCTGATGATGTTCGGCCCGCCCGACGACCAGAGCCCCAACAGCGCGCAGGGCATGCGCTGGGGCATCAAGCGCGTGAGCAACGACACGCTGCGCCAGAAGTTCGTCGACGCCACCGTGCAGCAGGCACAGGTGCTGGGCGTGACCCTGCCCGACCCCGACCTGAAGTGGAACGCCGAGCGCGGCGAGGAAGGCCATTGGGACTTCGGCACCATCGACTGGGCCGAGTTCTGGCGCGTGGTGGGCGGCGACGGGCCGGTCAACCGCGAGCGCCTGGGCGCGCGCGTGAAGGCGTGGGAAGACGGGGCCTGGGTGCGCGAAGCCGCGCTGGCCCATGCCCGCAAGCAGCAGACGAAACAGGAGGCCGCATGAGCACCGTGAACACCGAATGGCCGCTGTGGGAAGTGTTCGTGCGCAGCCGCGCCGGCCTGGACCACAAGCACTGCGGCAGCCTGCATGCCGCCGACCCGCAGATGGCGCTCCAGATGGCGCGCGACGTCTACACCCGCCGCATGGAAGGCTCCAGCGTCTGGGTCGTGCGCAGCGACCAGATCGTGGCCAGCGACCCGGGCGACAAGGACATGTTCTTCGACCCGGCGGAAGACAAGGTGTACCGGCACCCGACCTTCTACAAGCTGCCGTCCGAAGTCGACCACATGTGAGGTTGCCGTGACTGCATCGATCCGACCCGAACACCGCGCCGACGTCGAGTACCTGCTGCGCCTGGGTGACACCACGCTGATCCTGGGCCAGCGCCTGGGCGAGTGGTGCGGCCATGCGCCTATCCTGGAAGAGGACATCGCGCTGGCCAACGTGGCGCTGGACCTGATCGGCCAGACGCGCGCCGTGCTCACGCGGGCCGGCGAGATGGAAGACCAGGGTTTCGATGAAGACCAGCTGGCCTACCTCCGCGAGGAGCGTGACTACCGCAACCTGACGATGGTGGAGCTCCCGCGCGGCGACTTCGCCTTCACCGTGCTGCGCAACCTGTTCGTCTCGACCTGGCTGAAGCTGCACTGGGAGCGCCTGCAGGACTCGGCCGACGCCGAACTGCCCGGCATCGCCGGCAAGGCGCTGAAGGAGGCGCGCTACCACCAGCAGCACGCTGCCGACTGGGTGCTGCGCCTGGCCGACGGCACCGACGAGAGCCGCGCCCGCATCGACACGGCGCTGGCCGAGCTGGCGCGCTACGTGCCCGAGATGTTCACCGCCGATGCCGTGGACGCCGCGGCCGAGGCGGGCAAGCTCGGCCCGTCGCGCGCCGCGCTGCGCGAGGCCTGGGAGGCCGAGATCGCGTCCGTCTTCGGCGAGTGCGGCCTGACGCTGCCGGCTGCCGGCGCCTTCGTCAGCACCGGCACGCAGGGCGTGCACACCGAGCACCTGGGCCGCATCCTGGCCGAGATGCAGTACCTGCAGCGCGCCTACCCCGGCGGCGTCTGGTAACGGCCATGTGCGGCGCCGAAGTGGTCGATCGCGAGCGCGCCGCCTGGCGTGTGCTGGAGACCGTGCTCGACCCGGAGGTGCCGGCGCTGTCGCTGGTGGACCTGGGCATCGTGCGCGAGGTGCACGCGCTGGAGGACGGCCTGCAGGTGGTGCTGACGCCCACCTACAGTGGCTGCCCGGCCACCGAGGTCATCGAGCAGAGCGTGGTCGACGCGCTGGCCGAGGCCGGCTTCGGCCCAGTGACCGTGGTCACCCGCCGCGCACCGGCCTGGACCACCGACTGGATCAGCGACGACGGCCGGCGAAAGCTGCGCGAGTACGGCATCGCGCCGCCGGGCCCGGTGCAGGCCAGTGAAGGCGTGGCGATCCGCATCGTGCGCAAGACGGCCGCCGTGGCCTGCCCGCGCTGCGGCAGCACGAACACCGAGCGCCTGTCGGCCTTCGGCTCCACCGCCTGCAAGTCGCTCTACCGCTGCGTGGCCTGCCGCGAACCCTTCGAACACTTCAAACCCATCTGAGCTGCGCATGAGCACTCCGCTGTTCCACGACCTGACGGTGCGCGCCATCGAACCCGACACCGCCGAGGCGGTGATCGTCAGCTTCGACGTGCCGCCGCCGCTGCGCGAGACGTACGCCTTCACGCAGGGCCAGTACCTCACGCTGCGCAAGACCATCGACGGCGAGGACCTGCGCCGCAGCTACAGCATCTGCGCCGGCGTGGACGACGGCGAGCTGCGCGTGGGCGTGCGCAAGGTCGCCGGCGGGCGCTTCTCGAACTGGATCAACGAGAGCCTGAAGCCCGGCGACAGCATCGCGGTGATGGCGCCGCAGGGCCGCTTCTTCGTGCCGCTGGACGCGAGCGCGCGGCGGCATCACGTGGGCATCGCCGGTGGCAGCGGCATCACGCCCATCCTGTCGATCATGAAGACGGTGCTGGCGCGTGAGCCGCAGTCGCGCTTCACGCTGCTCTACGCCAACCGCAAGCTGGCCTCCACCATGTTCAAGGAAGAGCTGGAGGACCTGAAGAACCGCTACATGACGCGGCTGGTGCTGCACCACGTGTTCAGCGACGAACCCACCGACGCCGACCTGAACCACGGCCTGATGAACCGCGACAAGCTGGCGCAGTTCCTGTCCGGCCCGGTGCCTGCGGCCGGCATCGCCCACGCCTACATCTGCGGCCCGTTCCAGATGAACGACGAGGCCGAGGCCGCGCTGCTGGCCGCCGGCGTGCCGGAGGACCGTGTGCACATCGAGCGCTTCGGTGTGGCGCCGCAGGCCGGCGGTGCGGTGGTGCACGAAGCCAGGCCGGGCGATGCCGAGCAGGCCAAGGTGGTCATCATCCGCGACGGCCTGAAGCGCGAGATCGACTTCCACAAGGACCAGCCGAGCATCCTCGACGCCGCCAGCGCCGCCGGCCTGGAAGTGCCCTTCAGCTGCACCAGCGGCGTCTGCGGCACCTGCCGCGCCAAGCTGATCGAAGGCCAGGTGCGCATGGAGCGCAACTTCGCGCTCGACAAGGCCGAGGTGGCGGGCGGTTTCGTGCTCACCTGCCAGGCGCACCCGACGACCGAGCGGGTGGTGCTGTCGTTCGACGAGCGTTGATGGTGTGACGGCTATCGACCCGGAGCGGACGTTGGACCTTTGTCCCTTTGCATTGGCGCGGGCCTCGGAGGGCGGGCCTGGCCTGGCGCTCCTGTCCCCCGGCTCTCGCAGGGCGCTCGCCTCCTCCTTGACCTCGCGCCAGGCCAGACCCGCCCTCCGAGGCCGGACACAGCGGCGGTCCCTTCGCGTGGCGCCTGTGCCGTTCTGCAAGGCGGCGGCGGGTTGGCCTGTGGCGCGCATGAGAGCGCCGAGCATCGCAGGGCTCATGGCCGCGCGCGCCAGCGCGCTTCGTGAACTGACTCGCGGACGCCGTCCGAACGCAGCGAACGCAGTGAGCGAAGTGAGTTCGGCCGCGGGCCATGAGACCGAGAAGCGCAGGGGAGTCGGAGCGCAGCGGAGACCGCTCGACCTAAGCGCCACAGGCCAACCCGTCGTCGCCTTGCCGCCTCGGCCGTCGAGCGCGGCATCCAACGTCCGCTCCGGGTCGACAGGCGCCTGACCCTTGGCCCGAGGACGCGCCGCCACCTACGACGACCAGCGCAGCCTGATCCTGCAGCGGGCTGCGGAGCTGTTCGCGCGCCAGGGCTATGCCGCCACGTCGATGAACGCCGTGGCCGAGGCCTGCGGCTTCACCAAGCCCACGCTCTACCACTACTTCCGCGACAAGGATGCCCTGCTGGCCAGCATTTGCGACGAGCACGTGCTGCGCCTGCATGCCATGGCCACCGAGACGCTGGCGCTGAAGCTGCCGCCGGCCGACCTGCTGCGCGAACTCATCCACCGCATCCTGGCCGAGTACGCCGACGCCCAGCACGCCCACCGCGTGCTCACCGAGGACGTGCGCTTCCTCGGCCCCGACGACCAGGCCCGCATCCTGGGCCGGGAACGCGAGGTGGTGAAATGTTTTGCAGATGTGGTCGGCAAGTTACGGCCAGATATGCATAATAGTGCATTGTCCAAGCCCCTGACCATGCTGCTGTTCGGCATGATCAACTGGATGTTCACCTGGATGAAACCGGGTGGCGGCCTTGATCACGCCACGATGGCGCCCATCGTGGCCGACCTGTTCATCGGCGGCCTGGCGGCCGTCCACGTCCCGGAAAAGACCCTCGCATGAAGACCCTGCAGAGCTACATCGGCGGCCGCTGGCTCGGCGCCACGCCCGCCCAGACCCTGGCCAGCGCGCTTGACGGCAAGCCGGTGGCGGCCACGCACCTCGAGGCGCTGGACTTCGCCGAGGCCGTGGACCACGCCCGCCGCGTCGGCGTGCCGGCGCTGATGAAGACCGACTTCCAGCAGCGTGCCGCCATCCTCAAGGCGGTGGCCAAGCTGCTCATCGAGCGCAAGGAAGAGCTCTACGCCATCTCCGCCCACACCGGGGCCACGCGCACCGACAGCTGGATCGACATCGAAGGCGGCAGCGGCACGCTGTTCGCGTACGCCGGCGTGGGCAGCAACGAGCTGCCGTCGGGCAACCTGGTGCACGAGGGCCCGGCCATCCCGCTGGGCAAGCAGGGCCGCTTTGCCGGCACCCACGTGCTGGTGCCGCGCGGCGGCGTGGCGGTGCACATCAACGCCTTCAACTTCCCGGTCTGGGGGCTGCTGGAAAAGTTCGCGCCCACCTTCCTGGCCGGCATGCCCTGCATCGGCAAGCCCGCCACCGCCACCAGCTACCTCACCGAGGCGGCCGTGCGCATCATGCTCGACAGCGGCCTGCTGCCCGAGGGTGCGCTGCAGCTGGTCATCGGCGGCACTGGCGACCTGCTGGACCGCCTGGGCGGGCCCGACGTCGTCACCTTCACCGGCAGCGCTGACACGGCCGCCAAGCTGCGCGTGCACCCCAACCTGGTGAAGCACTCGGTGCCCTTCAACGCCGAGGCCGACAGCCTGAACTGCGCCATCCTGGCGCCCGACGTGACGCCGGACTCGCCCGAGTTCGATCTCTTCGTCAAGGAAGTGGCGCGCGAGATGACGGTCAAGGCAGGCCAGAAGTGCACCGCCATCCGCCGCGCCATCGTGCCGCGCCAGCACCTGGACGCCGTGGCGCAGGCGCTGCGCGCGCGCCTGGCCAAGACCACCGTGGGCAACCCGGCGATCGAGGGCGTGAAGATGGGCGCGCTGGCGCACCGCGGCCAGCAGGCCGACGTGGCCGAGAAGGTGGCCGCGCTGATGCAGGGCGCTGAGCTGGTCTACGGCGAGCGTGACGGTTTCAGCCCGGTGGGCGAGGGCGCGGCCGATGGCGCCTTCTTCTGCCCCACGCTGCTGCTGGCGCGCGACCCGATGGCCAGCGCCGCGCACGACGTGGAGGCCTTCGGCCCGGTCAGCACGCTGATGCCCTACGACGACCTGGACGAGGCGCTGGCGCTGGCCGCGCGCGGCCAGGGCAGCCTGGTGGGCACCCTGGTCACGCACGACCCGGCCACCGCCGCGCGGGCCATTCCGGTGGCCGCGGCGCACCACGGCCGGATGCTGGTGCTGGACCGCGAGGCGGCGCCGGAGTCCACCGGCCACGGCAGCCCGTTGCCGCTGCTCAAGCACGGCGGCCCGGGCCGCGCTGGCGGCGGCGAGGAACTCGGCGGCCTGCGCGCCGTGAAGCACTTCCTGCAGCGCTGCGCGGTGCAGGGCTCGCCGACGATGCTGGCCGCCGTCACTGGCGAGTACGTGCGCGGTGCAGCCCGCATCGAGACCGAGGTGCACCCCTTCCGCCGCCACTTCGAGGACCTGCGCATCGGCGAGAGCCTGACCACGCACCGGCGCACCGTCACCGAGGCCGACATCGTCGCCTTCGGCGGCATCAGCGGCGACTACTTCTACATGCACTTCGACGAGGTGGCGGCCAAGGACTCGGCCTTCGGCCAGCGCATCGCGCACGGCTACTTCGTGCTGTCGGCCGCCGCAGGGCTGTTCGTCTCGCCGGCACCGGGCCCGGTGCTGGCCAACTACGGGCTGGACACGCTGCGCTTCGTCAAGCCGGTGGCCATCGGCGACACCATCCAGGCCCGGCTGACGGCCAAGCGCAAGGTGGACCGGCAGAAGAAGGGCGCGGACGGTGTCGGCCAGGGCGTGGTGGCCTGGGACGTGGAGGTCAGCAACCAGCACGGCGAGCTGGTGGCGAGCTACGACATCCTCACGCTGGTGGAAAAGCGCGGCTGACTCCGGCGCGTGGCGTAGCGTTTGCCGCACCCGGCGCTCAAGTTCGCCGACGAGCGGGTCGATACGCTGAGACAACTGTCTCGGCTGGAGTGCGACCCATGCGTCTGCTACAACAAATCTTGGCCCTGGGCATCGTCGGTGCCGTGCTGACCGGCGTGGCCGGTGCCATCGGCATCGTGGCCTCCAGCCACATGGGCGATGCCCTGGGCGATGCCCTGGGCGCCGGCCATGCGCTGCAGGCCAGCCAAGCGGCAGACATGATGCACGACGCCATCCGTGGCGACGCGCAACTGGCGCTGCTGGGTTCCATTCAGAACCAGCCCGACGATGTGGCCGCCGCACGCGATGGCCTGAAGGACCACGCCGAGACGATGCGCAGTCAGCTGGATCGCCTGGCCTCGCTGCCCATCGACGGCACCGTCCGGGAGATCCTGGACAAGACCCGGCCGGCGGTCGAGGACTACGTGCAGACGGCGCAGTCGATGATCGACGCCGCCGGCTCCGGTGGCCCGGAGGCCGTCATCCTGATGCAGCCCCGCATGCAGGCGAGCTTCGAGGTGCTGGAGGAGGACCTCGAGGCCCTGTCCGACGCGCTGGTGGCCACCGGCACCGCGATGTCCGCGGCGGCGCAGGCCAGCGTGGACCGCACGCGCCTGGCCATCGGCGTGGCGATGGCGGTGTCCACGCTGGCACTGCTGGGCGCGGCGATGTGGCTGGCAGGCCTGCTGGTGCGCCCGATGCGGCATGCGGTGGACGCCGCCGAGCGACTGGCCCAGGGTGACCTGACCGCGCCCATCCAGCCACAGGGCAATGACGAGACGAAGGCGCTGCTGACGGCCTTCGCCCGCATGCAGGCCCAACTGGCCGGCATCGTGCGCGAGGTCCAGGGCAACGCCGACCAGGTGGCTGGCGCCAGCACGCAGATCGCGCAGGGCAACATGGACCTGTCCAACCGCACCGAAAGCCAGGCCAGCGCGCTGCAGCAGACCGCGGCCACGATGAGCCAGCTGGGTGACACGGTGCGCCACAACGCCGAGAACGCCGAGCAGGCGCGGCAACTGGCCGACGGTGCCGTCGAGGTCGCCGACCGCGGCGGTGCCGTGATGGCACGCGTGGTGGAGACCATGTCCGGCATCGACCAGAGCTCGCGCCGCATCGCCGACATCATCGGCACCATCGACGGCATCGCCTTCCAGACGAATATCCTGGCGCTGAACGCCGCGGTGGAAGCCGCGCGTGCCGGCGAGCAGGGCCGCGGCTTCGCGGTCGTGGCCGGCGAGGTACGCCAACTGGCGCAGCGCAGCGCAGAGGCGGCTCGCGAGATCAAGAGCCTGGTCACCGCTAGCGTCGAGCGCGTACAGGCTGGCACCGGTCAGGTCGACGAGGCGGGCCGCACCGTCAGCGACATCGTCACGGCGATCAAGCGCGTCAACGACCTGGTCGGCGAGATCAGCGCCGCCAGCCGTTCGCAGAGCGGCAGTGTGTCGGAGGTCGGCGCGGCAGTGGCCGAGATGGACCGCGGCACGCAGCAAAGCGCGGCGCTGGTGGAGGAAACCGCCGCGGCGGCCGCGGCGCTGAAGAATCAGGCCGAGTCGCTGGTGCGGGCGGTGGGTGCCTTCCGCGTCTGAAGCCGAGTCTCAGCCGCGGCGCGTGAGCAGCACGCGCACCGCGCCGAAGGCCACGCCCAGCCCCAGCACCACGGCCAGGATCCCGGCCACCTGAAGCCCACTGGGGATCTCGCCCAGCACCGGAATCCCCAGCACCGACGCCGCCGCCGGCACCATGGCGCCGAAGAAGCCGGCGCGTCCGCTGCCCAGCAGCGCCGCGGCGCGGCTGTAGGCCAGCAGCGCCACCAGCCCGGCGCCGAAGCCCTGCGCCAGCAGCTGCACGACGAGCAAGCCCGGGTCGGCCTCGCGCAGGCGCGACAGGTCGGCCAGCAGCAGGTAGGGTGGCGCGAACAGCGCCAGCGACAGCACGGCCACCACCGCGGTGACCTGCATCGGCTCCACCTGCCAGCGCCGTGACAGCGCCCCGAACAGGCCCCAGGACGTGCCGGCCAGCAGGAACATGACGTCGCCCAGCAGCGTGGCCCCGCCGCCGCCGTGCAGCAGGCCGTCGCCGCCGACGAAGACTAGGCCCAGGGTGACCATCGCCGCACCGATGGCGCTCTCGCGGCTCCAGCGCTGGCCCGCCAGCCACCAGCCCAGCGCCAGGCTGGCCAGCATCTGGCAGGCCGGTGCGATGACCACGCCATGCACCAGCGGCGCATGCACGAAGCCGCCCATGATCAAGAGGCTGAACCCCGGGCCGGCGAGCATGGTCAGCACCAGGCCGCGCTGCCAACCGAGCCCGCCCAGGTCGCGCCAGCCGCGGCGCCAGAGCCAGGGCAGCAGCAGCACGCCGCCCGGCAGGAAGCGCAGCAGCGTGAGATCGGTGGGGCTCAGCCCGGCCTTGACCGCAAAGCGTGCCAGCACGCTGTAGGCCGACCAGATCACCGCCGCCAGCAGGCCCCAGGCCAGCCCGGCAACGAAGGCCGGGCGGGCCGGGGTGTCGACGTTCATGCCCCGAGGCTATCAGCCGGCGCCAGCCGCCGCAGCGGCCCGCGCCTCGCCCGCGCTCAGGCCAGGCGGCGGTGGACCGGATGCGCGGCCATGAAGGCCAACCGGGCCTCGGCGCTGTCCAACGGCAGGCGAGCGGCCACCACCCAGGCCCGCCCCTGGGCACGCGCCGCGTCGGCCGCCGCCGCGTCGCCGGCCCGTCGCAGCGCCTCGGCCACCGCGGCCCAGGCCTCGCTCGGCAATTGCCCGGGGTGCAGGCCCAGGGCCAGCACCGGCTGCAGGGCCCGCGCGCGGGCCGGTGCCTGCGGATCGTCGAGCGCCAGCGCCACCTGCAGGGCCGCGACGGCCAGGGAGCGCGCCATGCCTGCGGCACCCGCCTCGTGCTCGCGGGCCGCCAGCCGGTCCAGCCGCGCCAGCGCGTCGGCCGGCGGGTCGAACGGCGCCCAGGCACGGTAGTAGTGGGCGTCGTCGCGCAGCGCCGGGTGCGTGCGGCCGATGGCGTCCAGCGCCGCGCGCTCGGCGCGGTCGTCCGCTCCGGTCCAGGCGCACCAGCGCAGGCGTGCCAACAGGCCGGTCAGGCGCACGCTCAGCGGTGCGTCGTCGTCCAGCGGCGGCAGCAGTGCGGCGGCCGCGTCGAACTGGCCCTGCCACAGGACCACGGTGGCCATCGTGTTGCGCAGGTTGCGCCGCACCGGGCTGTCCGGACCGTCCAGCAGCGGCATCGCCGCGGCATGGGCCAGGTCGAAGCGGCCGTGATGGGCGGCCGAGATCGCGTACACGCCAGCGCACATCAGCCGGTTGACGTGTGCGATGCCCATGGTGTCGAAGGCATCCAGCGCCTGCCCGGACGCCGACAGCGCGCCTCCGGCATCGCCCGTGAGCAGGGCGTAGACGGCCAGGTTGGAGGCGGCGACGGCGAGTTCGAAGCGGTCACCGAGGCGGCGCGCCAGCGTCAGCGTGCGCGCCTGCACCGCCGCGCTCTCCACACGCCGCCCGGCAGCGGCCAGCACATCGGCGAGCGTGCCCTGGGCGTGGATGCGGCGGCGCAGGTCGCCGTCGGCTTCCGCGCGCTCGCAGGCGGCCTGCAGCAGGTGCACACCGGCATGGGTGCGGCCCGTCCAGGCCAGGGTGCGGCCGTGCATCAGGGTCGCATCGGCGAGCAGCAGCGCGTCGTCGTCATCGATGCCGCCATCACCCCCGTCGTCACCCGCGCCGGCGCTGCCCTCGGCGAGGGCGTCGCACAGCGCTAGCGCCTCGGCGGCGGCGGCATCGGCAGCCTCGGCCCGCATCCGGCTCATCTCGAGCTCCGCCAGCAGCAGCAGAAGCCGCGCGCGCTGGGCCGGTGCGTGCACCTGCGCCAGCAAGGGCTGCAGGCCCGCTGCCACGGTGTCGGGGCCCTGGCGCAGCAGGCGCGTGGGCTGCGCGGCCACCATGACCGCCACATGCAGGCCTGGGTCGCCGGCGGACTCGGCGGCCGCCTGTGCGCGGTCGAAGAGTGCCAGCGCTTCGGTCAGCCGCCCGGTGCGCACCGCCGCCCGCGCGGCCTGCTGCCAGGCGCCGGCGGCCTCGTGCGCGGCGCCGGCCGCGTCCCAGTGCGGCGCCAGGCGGGTGGCGTCGACGCCCGGCTGCGTGGCCAGGGCGCGCGCCAGCGCCAGGTGCAGGGCCTGGCGTGCCGGCTGCGGCAGGCCCGTGAGCACGGCCTCGCGCACCAGGTCGTGGGCCAGGCCATCGTCGCGTACCAGCTGCGCCGCGGCCAGGGCCTCCCAGTCGGCGGCCAGGTCGACCAGCCCGCGGTCGAGTGCGCTGCAGGCCAGGGGCAGCGGCGCCGGGCCGCCGGCCACGGCCAGCAGCTGCAGCAGCCGACGCGCCGGCTCGGCCAGGCGCGCGATGCGCCGGGCCACCATGGCGTCGACGGCGGGCGCCGGCGCGGGGGCCGCGCCCGTGGCCTGGGCCATCGCCAGCGTCTTCAGCGTCTCCAGCACGAAGAAGGGCTGGCCGCCGGTGTGGCGGAGCAGGTGCGTCGGCAGCGAGGCGTCGGCCGCCAGGGCCGGCGGCAGGTCCAGCGTGGGCAGCAGGCAGCGCAGGTCGTCTTCGCGCCAGGCGTCCAGGCGCAGCGGCTGTACACGCAGGGAGTCACCCAGCCACCGCGGCAGCGCGCTGTCCGCCGGCGTGCCTTCGTCGGGCCGGGCCGCGAACACCTGGCGCAGCGCCGCCAACGCCGGGTCGGCCAGCTGTGCATGCAGGAGCTCCAGCGTGGCCGGGTCAGCCCAGTGCAGGTCGTCCCACACGAGGGCCGCCAGGCCGCGTTCCATGGCGGCCCGCCAGGCTGCGCCGACCGCAGCGTGCAGGGCCGGTTCGTGGGCCGGCGCGGCGGTCGGCGGGCCCAGGCGCGGGAGCATGCGGGCCAGCTCGGACTGGGTCTCGGCCGCCAGCGTCGGGGCAAAGCGCGTCAGCGCGTCGTCGAGCGCATGCGCCAGCGTGGCGTAGGGCCGCGTGGCATCACCGGGCCGGGCCCGCACCCGCAGCACGCCGGCGCGGCCGGCCACGAAGGCGTCCAGCAGGCGCGTCTTGCCCATGCCGCCCGCTGCCAGCAGCAGGCTGGCGCGGCCGTCGGCCCAGGCGGCGGCCAGCGCGGCCAGCGCCGCCTCGCGGCCGATCAGCACCGGCGGGTCCAGCAGGCTGGGCGGCAACGCGGGTGGCGGTCCGCCGGTCGGCGCGGTGCCACGGGTGTCGTGCCGGGCGTCGTCCCGTTCGATACGGGCGAGCAGGGCGAGGGTCTCGGCCGAGGGGCGCAACCCCCACTCATGGCAAACCTGCTGCTCGAAACGCTCGAACGTGGCCACCGCCGCCGCGCGGTCGGCACGCTGCCAGTGCAGCCGCATCAGGCGCCGCCAGGCGTGTTCGGTGGCGGGCCAGGTGGCGACCAGGCGCTCGGTCAGGTCGATGGCCTCGGCGACGGCGCCACGCTCCTCCAGCGCCTCGGCCTGGCCGGACAAGGCCTCCGCCTGGCGTGCACCGAGCGCGGCGCGCGCCTGGCGCAGCCAGTCGTCGAAGGCCTCGAAGGCGCTGAAGTCGGTGCCGGCCAGCAGCACGCCTTCGGCCGCCAGCGGTTGTGCATGCACGTCCACGCGCACACCGGGCTGCAGGGACAGCGTCTGGCCGGCCTCCACCAGGGCATGCCCGCATTCACGCCGCAGCCGGAACAGGCGCTGGCGCAGGCTGAGGTTGGCATGCGCCTGGCTCACCGCATCGGGCCACAGCCAGGCCGCGGCCCGGTCGCGCGCCACGCTGCCGTCGATGGCCAGCAGGGCCAGCAGCGCTGCATCCCGCGGGGCCAGCGGCCGGGGCGGGCCGTCGTCGCGCGCCCACTGCGGGGTGCCGAGCAGGGTGATCCGTATCTCGTCCGAAGGAGGCGGCGCCGTGGGTGACCCGGGCATGCCGGGATGATCCCACGGGCTCCGCGGGCCGCCGTTGTTGCGCCGCGTGTCAGGTCGACCCGGCGCGGCGGCGCGTGCTGCCTGTCACGGCCAGACCCGGGCCTGGCCGGCGGTCAGGCCTCTCGGCGGCGCGCGCGTGCGCGCAACGCGACCAGCCCCAGCGTCATCAGGACCAGCGCCTCCGGTTCCGGCACCGCGGCCACGGTGTCGTGGAAGCGCATCGTGTAGGCCCAGCCGTAGGCGTAGCTGTCCTGAAAGTCGCTCTGCACGAAGTCGAAGTTGCTCAGGCGGTAGCGGCCGGCGGCGAGCACGCCACCGAAGCTGTACGGCGAGAGCGCCGTGATGCCGGGCAGACCGACCCCGACGTAGACGCCGGTGCCGTCGTCCCGCGCCAGGGTCAGCGGCATGTACTCGCCAAAGCTCGAGCCCGACAGGGTGTAGGCCGTGGTCTGGTCGAGCGTGAAGAAGACGTTCTGCAGGTTCCAGACGCGGACCTCGCGGGTGCCCGGCGTGCCCGGCGCGATGGCCGGGCCATAGACCTCGGACCAGAGCGTCGAGCCGTGCCCGCCGGCACCCGTCAGCACGGCGTCCCCGGAGTCGTTGGCGACGCCGTGTTCCTGCCAAGTGTGCCAGTCCAGCATGAGGGCGGCGGCCCACTGGCTTTCCGCCGCGTCGGCGCGGCCGCTCCCGGCGATCTCGAGCCGGCCCGGCGTCAGCGCCACCTGCACCGTCGCCGGGTCGCCCAGGCTGCCATCGAAGCTGCATTGCTCGAAAGTGTCGGGAAACGGCAGGCCGGCGCAGGGCAGGTTGGCGTCGACGACGGCAACGCCGGCGTAGGCCGTCACGGCCAGCGTGGCCGTGCGCTGCTCGACCTGCAGCGTGCTGGCGGCCCACGCCGGCATGGCGGCCAGTGCAAGGGCGGCGGTGAGTGTGGTGGCGAAGGCCGGAGAGCGTTGCGCGGGCATAGGGCTCCGAAGCTGGGGCAGACGATGGCCGCGTTGTACGGCCGGGCCGGTTAGATCCCGGTTAGATCCGGCCTCGCCCGGTCGCGCCTGCCAGGGTGCCGAACCTGCCGCGCCCTGACGCTTCAGCGCACCGCCAACGCCTTCACCTGCTCGCCCGGGGCCAGCGTGCCGCTCAGCGTCTCGGCCACGCCGGGCTCGGACAGGCGGGACGCCTGCAGCTCGAACTGCCCGGTCTGGCGCAGGTCGGTCCGGTAGGCCACGCTGCGCCCATCACTGGCGACGGCAAAATCGGCCTGCACGGTGGCGCCGGCGATGTCTGGCGAGCGCGCGCTCACCCCCGGCGTGGCGGCCTGGAGGACCTGGCCGAGGTTGGCGGTCTGCAGGTCGCCACGGAAAGCGACCGTGACGCCGTCCGGCGACAGCACCATGGGGTCGACGCCCTGGGGGCCGGCCGGTCCATCCGGGCTCAGGCGATCGCGGGTGGTGGGTGTGTCGACCTCGACGCCGAACAGCGTCGACGGGCTCGCCGGGTCGTCGCCGGCCAGCACCAGCACGCGCGTGGCGTCAGGCGCCAGCCAACGGGCGCCGATGAAGGAGGTCAAAGCAGGAAACGCAGGTGCAGGCCCCGATCGCCGAGGTGGTCACGCGATCGGCAGCCCCACCGTTTCAGGCTCAGGAAAACCCGCCCCGCCCGCCGAATGCCGCATGGCGGAATCAAAACCAAGGGTTTTGATCTAGTTTGTCAGTATTTGTTGGGAATCAGTCAGAAGTCGGTCAGACGTGCTCCCCACAGTCGCGCCCCAAGGCTGCCGCAATCCGGCGGTGGCCTCACGCATCTCGCGAGGAGGCACTTCATGCAACACGACAGCAATGGCTACTGGAAGGCCACGCTGGGGCTGCTGACCAAGATCCTGGTGATCTGGTTCGTCGTCAGCTTCGGCGCCGGCATCATGTTTGCCGACGCCCTGAACGGCATCAAGCTCGGCGGCTACCCGCTGGGCTTCTGGTTCGCCCAACAGGGTTCCATCTACATCTTCATCGCGCTGATCTTCTACTACGCGAAGAAGATGGGCGACATCGACCGTCAGTTCGACGTGCACGAGGATTGACGCCATGAGCCTTCAAGCAACCATCTACCTCGTCGTCGGCCTGAGCTTCGCGCTCTACATCGGCATCGCCATCTGGGCGCGTGCCGGGTCGACGAGCGAGTTCTACGCCGCCGGCGGCCAGGTCAACCCGGTCATGAACGGCATGGCGACGGCCGCGGACTGGATGTCTGCCGCGTCCTTCATCTCCATGGCCGGCCTGATCAGCAACATGGGCTACGGCGGTGGCCTGTTCCTGATGGGCTGGACCGGTGGCTACGTGCTGCTGGCCATGCTGCTGGCCCCGTACCTGCGCAAGTTCGGCAAGTTCACGGTGCCGCAGTTCATCGGTGACCGCTTCTACTCGAAGTCGGCCTCCACCGTGGCCGTGGTCTGCCTGCTGGTGGCGTCGCTGACGTACATCATCGGCCAGATGACGGGCGTGGGCGTGGCCTTCAGCCGCTTCCTGGGCGTGTCCAGCGACATGGGTATCTACATCGGCATGGGCATCGTGTTCGCCTACGCCGTGTTCGGTGGCATGAAGGGCATCACCTACACCCAGGTGGCGCAGTACATCGTGCTGATCCTGGCCTACACGGTGCCGGCGATCTTCATCTCGCTGCAGCTCACCGGCATGCCGCTGCCGCAGCTGGGCCTGGGCGCCGACCTCAAGGGCACGGACGTCTCGCTGCTGATGAAGCTCGACCAGATCGTCACCGACCTGGGCTTCGGCAAGTACACGACGTCGGTTCCCGGCAGCACGCTCAACATGTTCGTCTACACGATGAGCCTGATGATCGGCACCGCCGGCCTGCCGCACGTGATCATGCGATTCTTCACCGTGCCGAAGGTCAAGGACGCGCGTTCGTCCGCCGGTTGGGCGCTGGTCTTCATCGCCATCCTGTACACCACGGCCCCCGCCGTGGCTGCGATGGCCAAGACCAACCTGATCAAGACGATCACGCCGGGCGTGGTGATGCAGAACGCCGACCCGTACGGTGCCGAGTCGCAGATCAAGTACGAAGAGCGTCCGGACTGGATGAAGCGCTGGGAAGCCACCGGCCTGCTGAAGTTCGCCGACAAGAACGGTGACGGCCGCATTCAGTACTACAACGATGCGACCAAGAACGCCGAGACCAAGGCCAAGTTCGACGCGGCCGGCTGGAAGGGCAACGAGCTGACGGTGAACGCCGACATCATCGTGCTGGCCAACCCGGAGATCGCGCTGCTGCCCGACTGGGTGATCGCGCTGGTCGCCGCGGGTGGTCTGGCAGCGGCGCTGTCGACGGCTGCGGGCCTGCTGATGGCGATCTCCTCGGCCGTCTCGCACGACCTGATCAAGAACGTCTTCGTGCCGGACATCTCCGAGAAGGGTGAACTGCTGGCCGGCAAGATCTCGATGGCGATCGCGATCGTGGTGGCCGGCTGGCTGGGCCTGAACCCGCCGGGCTTCGCGGCCGGTACCGTGGCGCTGGCCTTCGGTATCGCGGCCTCCTCGCTGTTCCCGGCGATCATGATGGGCATCTTCAGCAAGAAGATGAACAAGGAAGGTGCCATCGCCGGCATGCTGGCAGGCTTGGCGGTGACGCTGTTCTACGTGTTCGCGCACAAGGGCATCTTCTTCATCAAGGGCACCGAGTACCTGGACGTGATCGGTGGCGCCAACAGCTTCTTCGGCATCACGCCGGAAGCCTTCGGTGCGATCGGCGCGCTGGTGAACTTCGTCGTCGCGTTCGCGGTGGACAAGGTCACGGCCGCCCCGCCGCAGCACATCCAGAACATGGTCGAGGCCGTGCGCATCCCGCGCGGTTCGAAGGCCGTGGACGGCGCGCACTGAGTCCAGGCGCAACGCAAGCCCAGCCCGGGCCAATACCGGGCTTGTCTTTCCGGGGCCCGGCCTGCACGATGCGGGCCGGGCCCCTTCTCATTGCCTGCGGACCTCCTCCATGGCCTTCGACATCAGCACCGCGCTGAACATCATCCTGTTCCTCGCGCTCATCCCGATCTCCTTCTTCTGGCTGCGCCGCGCCTGGCGCATCCTGTTCCAGCGCGACTTCTCCGAAGTGGCGCTCAAGCACGGCGAGGCGCCGCCCAACGCCGAACGGTTCGCGCCCTGGGTGGGCCTGCTGAACCTGGTGGCTGGGGGCATCACCGCCACCGTGGTCGTGCTCGTGGTCGCGGTGCAGCTGCCGTTCGACACCTGGACGGCCATCGCCGGCTCCACCATCTGGTGCAAGTTCATGATGGACTTCGGCATCAGCCGGCACGCTCACGGTCAGGCCAAGCGCGACGCGAAGCGGGCCGAGAAGGCCGCCCGGGCAGCGCAGGCCGGCACCACGAGGCCCTAGCCATGCGCACCCGCCTGGCCCGCCAGCGTCTGCTGGCGCTGTTCGTGGCCGGGCTGCTGGGGCTGAACTTTCCGCTGCTGGCGCTGTGGGACCGCGACCTGCTCGTCGCCGGCCTGCCGCTGTTCCCGCTGGCGCTGTTCGTCATCTGGGGTGCCCTGATCGCGGCATTGGCATGGCTGGGGGCGTCTGCCGATTGACGGTGCCGCAGACGATGCCGTCATGCTGAGCCCGGCCCTCGTCCTCGGCGCCTCGGCCGCCTACCTGCTGCTGCTGTTCGGCGTGGCCGCCTGGGGTGACCGCCGGGCCCTGGCCGGCCGCTCGGTGGTGGCCAACCCCTGGGCCTACGCGCTGTCGATGGCGGTGTACTGCACCGCCTGGACCTACTTCGGCAGCGTGGGCCGCGCGGCGACCACCGGCGTGTGGTTCCTGCCCATCTACCTGGGGCCAACGCTGGCCATGGTGCTGGCGCTGCTGCTGCTGCGCAAGATGATCCGCATCGCGCGGCGCGGGCGCATCACGTCGATCGCCGACTTCATCGCCAGCCGCCACGGCCACAGCCCGCTGCTGGCGGGGCTGGTGACGCTGATCACAGTGGTCGGCATCGTCCCCTACATCGCGCTGCAGCTCAAGGCCATCGACACCGGCTACGCGCTGCTGGTCGGCACGCCGGCGGCCAGCACCTGGTGGCACGACGGCACCTTCTGGGCCACGCTGCTGCTGGCCGGTTTCACGATGATGTTCGGCACCCGCCAGCCCGGCGGCGCGGAACGCCACGAAGGCATGGTGGCCGCCATCGTCTTCGAGTCGGTGGTCAAGCTGCTGGCCTTCCTGGCTGTGGGCGTGTTCGCCACCTGGGTGCTGCACGACGGGCCGGCGGCGCTGTTCGCCCGCGCGCTGGCCCACCCCGAGTGGCGTCATCTCCTGAGCCTCGGTGGGGCCGAAGGCGGTGGCGCATTCGCCTGGAGCCAGTGGTTCGCGCTGACGCTGCTGGCCGGGCTGTCGGTGGTCTTCCTGCCGCGGCAGTTCCAGGTCATCGTGGTCGAGAACGTCGACGAGCGTCACCTGAAGCAGGCGGCCTGGCTGTTCCCCGCCTACCTGTGGCTGATCAACCTCTTCGTCCTGCCCATCGCACTGGCCGGGCTGCTGCACTTCGGCAGCGCCGACGGCGCCGACGCCTTCGTGCTGTCGTTGCCACTGGCGCACGAGGCCCGGGCACTGGCGCTGCTGGTGTTCATCGGCGGGCTGTCGGCGGCCACCGGGATGATCGTGGTCGAGACCATCGCCGTGTCCACCATGGTGTGCAACGACCTGGTGATGCCGCTGCTGCTGCGCACGCGGCGGCTGCGCGCGCGCCTGGACAGCAACCGCGGCGACCTGACGCCACTGCTGCTGGCCGTGCGCCGGGCCGCCATCGTCGGCGTGCTGCTGCTGGGCTACCTGTACTTCCACCTCGCCGGCGAGGCCTATGCGCTGGTCAGCATCGGGTTGATCAGCTTTGCCGCGGTGGCGCAGTTCGCGCCGGCGGCACTGCTGGGCATGGTGTGGAAGGGCGGCACCCAGCGCGGCGCGCTGGCCGGGCTGAGCGCCGGCTTCGTGCTCTGGGCCTACACGCTGATGCTGCCGTCGATCGCCAAGTCAGGCTGGTGGCCGGACGCCTTCCTGCAGCACGGCCCCTGGGGCATCGGCTGGCTCAAGCCCGAGGCGCTGTTCGGCCTGACCGGCTTCGACGGCCTGACGCACGCGCTGTTCTGGAGCCTGCTGGCCAACATCGGGCTGTACGTGGGCGTGTCGCTGTGGCGCGCGCCGACGCCGCGCGAGGCCAGCCAGGCGGCGCTGTTCGTCGACGTGGGCGACGCCACGCAGGCCGGCCCGGCCTTCTGGCGCGGCGAGGCCTCGGTGGCCGAGCTGCTGCCGCTGGCCTCACGCTTCCTGGGCGCGGCGCGTGCGCGCGCCCTGTTCGCCGACTGGGCACGCCGCCAGGGCGTGGCCCGGTTGGAGGACATCCGCGCCGACGCGCCCTTCGTGCAGTTCGTCGAGACCCAGCTGGCCGGCGCCATCGGCAGCGCGTCGGCGCGCGCGCTGGTGGCCTCCAGCGTGCGCGAGGAGCCGCTGGGCATGGACGACGTGATGCGCATCCTCGACGAGGCCACGCAACTGCGCGCCTACTCGCGGCTGCTGGAGGACCAGCGCGCCTCGCTGCAGCGCGCCAGCGCCGAGCTGCGCGCGGCCAACCAGCGGCTGGAGAGCCTGGACCGGCTGAAGGACGACTTCATGTCCAGCGTCACCCACGAGCTTCGCACGCCACTGACGTCCATCCGCGCGCTGGCGGAGCTGATGGCCGATGACCCCGACATGGCGCGCGACCAGCGCCAGCAGTTCGTGGGCATCATCGTCAGCGAGACCGAGCGGCTCAGCCGGCTGGTCAACCAGGTGCTCGACCTGGCCAAGATCGAGTCGGGCCATGCCGAGTGGCACCCCAGCGCCGTGGACATGGCGGCGCTGATCCGCCAGGCCGCCGGCTCGATGGCCGAATTGCTGCGCGAGCAGGGCACGGCGCTGGTGCTCGACCTGCAGGAGCCGGTGCCCACGCTGCAGGCCGATGCCGACCGCCTGACGCAGGTGCTGCTGAACCTGCTGGGCAACGCGGCGAAGTTCGTGCCTCGACGTGGCGGCGAGATCCGTGTCACGCTGCGCCACGACAAGCAGGGCCTGACCGTTTGCGTGCAGGACAACGGCCCCGGCGTGCCCGAGGCGCACCGCGCACACGTGTTCGACCGCTTCCACCAGGCCGGCGACGCCAGCAACCGCAGCGCCGGCACCGGCCTGGGCCTGCCGATCAGCCGCCAGATCGTCGAGCACTACGGTGGTCGCATCACGCTTGATCAGAATGACGCCGGTGGAACCAGGACTGACCGGCATGACGCCGGTGGACCCGGGACTGACCGGCATGACGCCGGTGGACCCGGGGCTGACCGGCATGACGCCGGTGGAACCAGGGCTGACCGGCATGACGCCGGTGGAACCAGGACTGACCGGCATGACGCCGGTCAAGGCGCCTCGTTCAGCTTCTGGCTACCGTGGCAGGCTGCGGGGACCACCCACCCGACACAAGGAGACAACACATGACGGTGGCCATCCTCATCGCCGACGACGAGCCCAACATCCTGATGTCGCTCGAGTACCTGATGAAGCGCGAGGGCTACACGGTTCACCTGGCGCGCGACGGCGACGAGACGCTGGCCGTGCTGCGACGCGAGCGCCCGCGGCTGGTGCTGCTGGACGTGATGATGCCTGGCAAGACCGGCTTCGAGGTCTGCCAGGAGGTGCGCCACGACGATGCGATCAAGGACACGCTGATCCTGATGCTCACCGCCAAGGGCCGCGAGACCGACGTCGTCAAGGGCCTGGCCCTGGGCGCGAACGCCTACATGACCAAGCCCTTCTCCACCCGCGAGCTGGTGGACAAGGTGCGCGAGCTGCTCGGCGCGGCGTGATCGGGGGGTGGGCATGGCGGTGAGGCGCGACAAGCGGCTGCTGCGCTGGGTGGGTGTCTCGGCACTGGCGCTGGCGGTGGTGCTGGTGCTGTGGCTGGGCGTCAGCGCGGCGCTGATCGGCTCCACGATGGCGGCCGACGAGCGCGCCGCGCTGTGGGACCTGCTGGGCCCGCGCCTGCCGCTGCTGGTGCTCTCCGGCGCGCTGCTGGTGGCCGGCGGTGCGGCGCTGGTGCAGACGGCCTACCAACGCTGGATCGCCGCGCCGGCACGCCTGCTGGAGCAGGCCAAGGCGCAGATGACGGTGGACCGGCCGGCGCCGCTGAAGCCGCTGGGTCAGGGCCTGGGCGACCCGACGCTGCGCGAGCTGGGCATCCTCGTCGACGCCCTGCTGCAGAACCGGCGCCGCCTGCGCGATGACGTGGCGGCGCAGGTGGCCGAAGGCAGCCGGCGCGTCGAACAGGAGCGCGCGCGCCTGGCGGCGCTGATGTCCGAACTCACGCAGAGCGTGGTCGTGTGCAACCTCGACGGCCGCGTGCTGCTCTACAACAACCGCGCGCGGCTGCAGTTCAAGACGCTGTCGGACGCGCCCCAGCTGGCCGGCGGTGCCGAGCTGATCGGCTTGGGCCGCAGCATCTACGCCGTGTTCGACCGCCAGCTCGTGGCCCATGCGCTGGACAACATCCGCCAGCGCCTGGCGCGCGGCGCGCAGTCGCCGTCGGCGCAGTTCGTCACCGTCACCAAGAGCGGCCAGCTGCTGCGCGCGCAGATGGCCGCGGTGCGCGACCCCGGTGACAACCAGACCCCGTTGGGCGGTTTCGTGCTGCTGCTCGACAACATCACGCGCGACTACGAACGTGATGCCGCGCAGGACACGCTGCTGCTGGGCCTGACCGAAGGCCAGCGCGCGTCGCTGGGCAACCTGCAGGCCGCGGTGGAGATCCTGGACGACGACACGCTGGAGCCCGCGGCGCGCGAGCGCTTCCTGCGGGTGGTGCGCGACGAGGCGGCCCGGATGAGCGCGCAGTTGCAGGCCCTGGCCACGCGCAGTGCCGAGGGCCTGAAGACGCGCTGGCCGCTGGAGGACATGCTGGGCAGCGACTTCGTGGCCGCGGCCCTGCGCCGCATCGGCCCGCTGGGCGTGCGCACCGGCACGCTGGACGTGGACCCGGCGCTTTGGCTGAAGGTGGACAGCTTCGCACTGCTGCAGGCCGTGGCCACGCTGGCACAGCGGCTGATCGACGAGTTCGAGGTCAAGGCGCTGCAGCTGCGCCTGCAGCCGCACACCGGAGCCCGTGGGCGGGCGCAGCTGGACCTCGTCTGGAGCGGCCAGGTCATGAGCACCGAGACCGTGATGGCCTGGGAGAGCGAGCCGATGAAGGCCGCCGGCAGCGCCAGCGCGCTGAGCGTGCGCGACGTGATGCAGCGCCACGGCGGCGAGTTCTGGTTCGAGCGCGACCGCGCTCGCCACCAGGCGTTCTTCCGCTTCCTGCTGCCGCTGGCCGACGTGGATACCGAACCGGACGCCGAGGCCGACCTGCACGCCGAGAGCCGGCCCGAGTACTACGACTTCGACCTCTTCGCCGCCGCCGAGAGCCAGCACGCGCTGGACGACCGCCGGCTGGTGGAACTGGCCTACACGGTGTTCGACACCGAGACCACCGGCCTGCAGCCGGCCGAGGGAGACGAGATCATCCAGATCGGCGCGGCGCGCATCGTCAACGGCAAGCTGCTGCGCCAGGAGTCCTTCGAGCAGCTGGTGGACCCGCAGCGCAGCATCCCCGAGGCCGGCATCCCGATCCACGGCATCCGCCCGGAGATGGTAAAGGGCCAGCCCACCATCACCGAGGTGTTGCCGGCCTTCCATACCTACGCGCGCGACACCGTGCTGGTGGCGCACAACGCCGCCTTCGACATGCGCTTCCTGCAGCTCAAGGAACAGGCCACCGGCCTGCGCTTCGACCAGCCGGTGCTCGACACGCTGCTGCTGTCGGCCGTGGTGCACCCGAACCAGGAGAGCCACCGCCTGGAGCACATCGCCGAGCGTTTCGGCATCACCGTGGTCGGCCGCCACACGGCGCTGGGGGATGCGATGGTGACGGCCGAGGTGTTCCTGAAGCTGATCCCGCTGCTGGCCGACCAGGGCATCCATACCCTGGGGCAGGCGCGCGAGGCGGCGCAGAAGACCTGGTTCGCGCGGCTGAAGTACTGAAGCACCGCAGAACGGCGAAGGGGCCCAACGGGCCCCTTCGATGCATTGCGGCGCCAGGCGCCCGCAAGTGAGGCTACTGCCGACCCAGGTGGCGGAAGGTGATGCGGCCCTTGCTGAGATCGTAGGGCGACATCTCGAGCGAGACGCTGTCCCCCGCGATGATCCGGATACGGAACTTCTTCATCCGGCCGGCGCTGTACGCAACCAGCTGGTGGCCGTTTTCCAGCGTCACCTTGTAGCGGGAGTCGGGCAGCACCTCGTCGACGGTGCCGCGCATCTCGATCAGTTCTTCCTTGGCCATGAAGGGGGTCGTTTCCTTTCGTGTGAAGGGAATGCCGCCCGTGGAAATGCACCGAGGAGCGGCCGGGGTCGCCTGGAGGGCCTGCCGTGGCGGACACCGTGTGGTGCGCGGGCAGGGGCCGAAGAGGCGGTCTGCAAAGCTTTCGGAGTTTAGCACATTTCATGGGCTATTGATACGGATCCATCAATAGGCAAAGCCATGCCGCGATGTTCACCGCGCCGTGAGCAAACGGGGAGGTTCCGGCGAGGGGGGCTGCCTAGCATGGGCTGAACGGTCGGTCCGGGGCCTGCGGTGCGCAGGCCGGCCTCCGTTGCATCGAACCCGTCACACCGGAACCAGGAAGGAGCCTCCATGTCCACTGAAACCCGATCGGCTGCGGCCAGCGCCGTCACCGCCACGTCGTTGCCCCGTGCCCGCCGGAAGATCGGCGCCCTGGGCTGCCTGGCCGTGGCCGGCGCCTTTGCCTCGCCGGCTTCGGCCCTGGGCATCGACATCACGGTCGAGAACCTCGCCGCGGTCAACGGCATCGCCTTCGCGCCGCTGCACGTGGGCTTCCACAGCGGCGGCTTCGACGCCTTCGACATCGGGGCCGTGGCCCGCACGCCATCATCTCGGTGGCCGAAGGCGGTGCCGGCGGCGCCTGGCAGGCGGCCTTTGCGGCGGCCGACCCGGGCGCCAACCGCGGCACCGTGGGCGGCCTGCTGCTGCCCGGGCAGACGGCGACGCTGCGCCTCGACGTCGACCCGCTGGCCAACCCGTACTTCACCTTTGCCGCGATGGTGGTCCCGAGCAACGACTTCTTCATCGGCAACGACAGCCCGACGCGCTACCAGGTCTTCGATGCCGGCGGCCAACTGCAACTCGGCAGCATCTCGCAGTTCGCGCAGCAGATCTGGGACGCCGGCAGCGAGGTCTTCGACCCCGCCGCCGCGGCCTTCGTGGGCGACAACGGCCTGCGTAGCCCGCAGAACTCGGTGGTCGCCTTCAACTTCGCTGAACTGGCGGCCTTCAACGGCCTGACCACTGGCGCCGGCTATGTGTTCGACAGCGGCCTGGCCGCCGGCACTGAGGTCTACCGCATCAGCTTCGCCGTCGCCGCGGTGCCGGAGCCGGAGAGCTACGCGATGATGCTGGCCGGCCTGGCCGCGGTGGGCGGCCTGGCGCGCCGCCGGCAGCGCCGGCAGGCGATGTGATCGCAACGTGACCTGTACGTGAGGTCGGCGGCCGCTGGCGCTGCTGCAATGCCCGCATGGCCGCCGAGTTGCTGCTCGTCGAGGACGACGATGCCACCGCCGATGCGCTGCGCCACCACCTGACGCAGGCCGGGTGGCGGCTGCACCGCGTGGCCGACGTGCCGCAGGCGCGTGCAGCGCTGGCCGCCCGGGCCTGGGCCGTGGTGCTGCTGGACCTGTCGCTGCCCGACGGCGACGGTCTGGCGCTGTGCCGCGAGCTGCGGATGCGATACCCCGCGCTGTCGCTGATCGCGCTCGGCGGCGCGGGGCCGCTGGACGCGGCCGCGCAGCGTGTGCTGGGCCTCGAACTCGGTGCCGACGACGTGATGGCCAAGCCGGCACCGCTGCACGAACCCTCTTCGCTGCGCGAGCTGGTGGCGCGTGTGCGGGCCTTGCTGCGCCGCGCGCAGGTGGTCGACACGGCCGACTGGCACTGCGGCCCCTACCGGATCGACCTGGTGCACCGGCGCCTGGAACGCGACGGCCAGGCGCTGGCGCTGTCGGGGCGCGAGTTCGAGTTGCTGGCCTGCCTGCTGCGCCACCGCGGCCAGGCCATCCGCCGCAGCGAGCTGCTGCGCGAGGTGTGGGGCCAGGGGTTCGCCGGCCTGACCCACACCGTCGACGCCCACGTGCACCGGCTGCGGGCCAAGCTCGAGCCCGACCCGAGGCGGCCCAGACACCTCGTGACGGTGCGCGGTATCGGCTACCGATTCGAGGTGCCAGACTGATCGCTCACGGCGTTGGCGCTCAGCCCGCAGCCTGCAACGGCGTCGTACCCAGCCGCTGGCGGAACACCCGTGCCAGTGCGCTGGCGCTCCCATAGCCCACCTCGGCCGCCACCCGCTTCACCGGTTCGCCCCGTTGCAGCAAGGTGCGCGCCAGGCCCAGACGCCACTGGGTCAGGTACTCCCCTGGCGGCAGACCCACGGTGGTGGTGAAGCGCTCGGCAAATCGCGCGCGCGACATGCCGGCGGCAGCGGCCATCCGCGTCAGTGTCCAGCCGTGTGCGGGGTCGGCGTGCACCGCGGCCAGCGCGCGTGCCAGGCGCTCGTCGGACAGGCCGGCCACCAGACCACCGTCGACCAGCCGCGTGGCGATCACGTGGCGCAGCAGCTGCACCATCAGCACCTCGGCGAGCCGGTCCACCACGTTGGCGTGGCCGCACCGGCGGGCCGTGGCCTCGTCGAACAGCAGATGCAGCGTGGCATCCAGCGCCGGCAGGTCGGCCAGCGGCACCACCAGGCGCGGCGGCAGGTGGCGCAGCAGCGGGTTGTCGTCGCCGGTGCCGAAGCGCACGTGCGCGCAGACCAGGTCGGCCGAGGCGTCGGCCCGCAGCTGGTGCGCCAGCGGGCGCGGGTAGAACACGGCCGCAGGTGCGTCCACGGTGACCGGCGGCCCGCTGGCGTCGGCCAGCACCACCTGGCCGGCGCGCAGCACGTGCAGCTCGGCGCTGGGCGTGTCCAGCAGGTGGTGGCCGCAGACGGGGCCGGCCAGGAACACCTCGGCGCGCAACTCGAAGCGGCGCAGCAGCGCCGACAGGCGGTCGGGGCGGGGCAACATGAGACGAATGGTCTCATGAACGAGACGATCCGTGTCCTTTCGTCCTGATTCGTTGGTTACAGTGCCTCATCCCGCCACCGGAGAACCGCATGCTGATCCCCCGCCAGCCCGTCCCCGCGCTGCAGGTGCCCACCCTGGCCCACGGCGCCTACGACCTCGCCGCCGAGACACCGGCGCGCTTCTCGCTCGTCGTCTTCTACCGCGGCCTGCACTGCCCGATCTGCCTGAAGTACCTGCTTGAACTGGGCAGGCTGCTGCCGGAGTTCACGGCCCGCGGCGTCAAAGTGATCGCGCTGTCCAGCGACACCGCCGAGCGCGCGCAGGCCATGGCCGACAAGCTCAAGGCGCCCGACCTGCGCATGGGCCACAGCCTGCCGCTGCCGGTGGCCCGGGCCTGGGGGCTGTACGTCAGCACCTCGCGCGGTACCACGTCCATCGGCATCGAGGAGCCGGCGCTGTTCTCGGAGCCCGGGGTGTTCCTGGTCAGGCCCGACGGCAGCCTCTACTATGGCGCCGTGCAGACCATGCCCTTCGCCCGCCCGCATTTCGACGAACTGCTGGCAGCCATCGACTTCGCCGTCGCCAAGGACTACCCGGCACGCGGCGAGTACACGGGCGTCGTGTGAGATGAGGCGGCGCGCCTGGCTGGGACTGGCGGCCTCGCATGCCGTGGTCGGTGCGGCAGGTTTCGCCGGTGGCATCTATGTGCTGCCAATCCTGACCGCGCCGCCGCCGCCCCCGGCGGCCGAGCTGGCGGCGCTGCAGCAGGCCGCCACCTTTCGCGGCGCCTTCCGGCGCGACCTGCCTGGCAGCGACCGCCTGCACTGGGGCGAGGGCGACGTCGCGGTCGGCCCGTCCAGCGTGGCCCATACCGGGCGCCTGGCGCCGGGGCCCGATTACCAGCTCTACCTGTCCCCGGGCTTCGTCGACACCGAGGCGGCCTTCCACGCGCTGAAGCCGCGCATGCGCCACGTGGGTCCGGTCAAGGGCTTCGAGGGCTTCGTGCTGCCGCTGCCGGCCGACGTGGACCTGGCCGCCTTCGACACCGTGGTGGTCTGGTGCGAGAGCTTCGGCGAGTTCATCACGGCGGCGAAGTACCGCTGAGCGACCCCGAAGAGGCCTTCAGGCGCCACGCAGCTTCGCCAGCAGCGCCTTGACCTCCTCGCGCCGCCCGGCGTCGGCCTTCTCGCGA
Source organism: Rubrivivax albus (assembly GCF_004016515.1). Classification (GTDB taxonomy): domain Bacteria; phylum Pseudomonadota; class Gammaproteobacteria; order Burkholderiales; family Burkholderiaceae_C; genus Rubrivivax; species Rubrivivax albus. Next base: position 198,798 of record NZ_SACT01000002.1, on the reverse strand, counting down.
CCCGGCCTCGGCGGTGCCTTCAGTGCCTGCTCCAGGTGGCTCACTGCCTCGGCCGTGCGGTTCTGGTCCGCCAGGTACTCGGCATAGAAGAAGTGCGGGTCGATGCCCTGCGGGTTGACGGCCAGGGCCTGCCGGAACAGTGCCTCGGCCTTGCCGCCGTCGCCGAAGCCCAGCGGCCAGCCGGGCACCTTGGCGTAGAGCACGCCCAGGCTGGCATAGGCCGAGCCGTGGAGCGCCTGGCCGTCGAGCTCGATCGCGCGTTCGTACAGCGCCTTGGCCTGCTTGACCAGGCCCAGCGCGCCCAGACCGCCCTTCTCGCCGGCCCAGGAACTCAGCACGATGCCTTCCCAGACCAGCGGTTCGCTGCGGCCGGCGAACTGCGCGCTGACCTCGTGCGCGGCCTTGGCCAGGGCCTCGAAGCGCTGTTCGCGCTGCGCCGCGGGCAGGTCGTAGCGGATGGTCTCCCAGTCGCGCTGCACACGGGCGACGGCGTCGTCCACGGGGGCGGCGTGCAGCGACAGCGGCAGCAGCGCCAGGCTGGTCAGGATGGGGGAGAGGCGGTGGATCAGACTCATGCGGGAACTCCGGTGTCGGGGGTGGAAAGGCTGCGCCGGTGGCGCGCGAAGCTGCCGTCCATGCGGGCGCCGAGCACGCCGTTCAGGCGCACGCCCAGGCGTTCGGGAAAGCCGATGAAACGCTCTGCCGCTTCGCTCTCCAGCAGCGCGAGCAGCGCAGCGGCCACCACCTGAGGCGTGTCCATCGCGGTGCCGGTGGCGCGGTTGTAGGCCTCGACGGCGGCGTCGTTGAAGCCGGTGCGTGTGCTGCGCGGGCCCAGGATCTGCACGCGCACGCTGGTGTCGGCCAGCTCGCGCCTTAGCGCCTCGGCGAAGCCGTGCAGGCCGGCCTTGCTGGCGCCGTAGGCGCTGAAGCCCGGCAGGCCGATGCGGCCCAGCGCCGAGCCGACGAAGACCAGCTGCGCGCGTGGCTGCGCCAGCAACTGCGGCAGCAGCGCCTGCGTCAGCTGCATCGGCGCCAGCAGGTTGAGTTGCAGCACCTGCTGCAGCTGCGCCGGGCTCAGCGCGGTCAGCGCGCCGAAGGCCGGCACGCCGGCGGCATGCACGACCACGTTGGCGCCGAAGGCCGACGCCGCACCGGCCACGGTGGCGATGCCGTCCACCGTGGCCAGGTCGGCCTGCACCCAGGGGCCCAGCCCCGGCCGGCGGCCGACGCCGAGCACGGCGGCACCGGCGCCCCGTAGGGCTTCGGCCATCGCGCTGCCGATGCCGCCGCCGGCACCAGTGAGCAGCACGCGTGCGTCGGCGGCCTTCATGCCAGGGCCTCCTCGGTGCGCGCGGCGGTGGCCACCGGCATCGGCAGGCCGCGGAACACGTCGCCGTAGAGGCGGAAGAAGGCGCGCGCCGCGTGCACGATGGCGGCCTGGTCGGCCGGGTCGTCGATGCGGTCCATCAGCAGTTCGAAGTGGGCCGTGTGTTCCTGGTCCAGCGTGCCGTGCGAACGCAGGTAGGTGAAGGCGGCGTCGGGCAGGCCCAGCGGCCGCTGGATGGCGTCGGCCGCCTGCAGCGCCAGGGCCACGCTGGTGCCCTCGAGCACGTGCACCATGCCGAAGAAGCCCAGCGGGTTGCCGCGGGCGATGGTGTCGTAGGCGTAGGCCACCATCACCTCGGTGGCGTGGCCCGGGCGGCCGTGGCGCACCGCCTCGGCGTCGGCCCCGGTGGCGGCGATGTCGCCGAGGATCCACTCGTCGTGGCCGGCTTCCTCGTCGATGTACTCGTCCAGTGCCGGTGCCAGCCAGGCGTGGTGTGCCGGCAGCGCGTCGCGCGTGGCGCGCAGCAGCGGCACCGTGTGCTTCACGTGGTGGTACGCCTCGGTGAGGAACGCGCGGTAGCTGGGCAGCGAGACCTCGCCGCGCAGCAGCACACCCTGGATGATGGGTGCGCTCAGCAGCGTGGCGCGGGCGGCGGTGGTGTCCGCCAGCAGGCGGGCGTGGAAGGCCATGGGGGCTCCTTGAAGCGGGGTCGAATCGGGGTCAGGTGGCCAGCGCGTCGGCGTGCAGGCTGGCGATGGCGGGGCGCTGCGGCCGCCCGTTGGCGGTGGCCAGGCCGGTGCTGGGGTCGAACGCGGCGCGGCCGCGCGTCCAGCGGGCGATGCGGGCGTAGTCGGGCAGGGTGGCGTTGGCGGCGTCCACCGCGGCCTGCAGGTCGGCGCGTGCGTTGGTGGGCCAGAGCACGGCACTGAGTGCGGGTTCGCCGTCACCGAACACCACCGCCTGCGCCACCGCCGGGTGGCTGCGCAGGGCCGTCTCGATCCACTCCGGGCTGACGTTGCGGCCGTAGGCGGTGATCAGCACGTTGCGGCGTCGGCCGTCGATCCAGACGTAGCCGTCAGCGTCGATGCGGCCCAGGTCGCCGGTGGGCCACCAGGCGGGCACGGGCTCCGGGCTGCCCAGGTAGCCGGCGAACAGACTGCCGGCGACCTCGATCTCGCCGTCGCCGTTCACGCGCAGCCGGGCATGCGGCAGGGCGCGGCCGGCGCTGCCGGGGCGCTGCGCGCCAGGCAGGTTCAGCGTCTGCACCGAAGCGCCTTCGGACAGCCCGTAGCCCTCGCAGGCCGGGATGCCCAGCGCCTGCGCGGCCTCGATCAGCGGCGCCCCCACCGCGGCGCCGCCCACGGCCACCAGCTTCAGCGACGCCGGCGCACGCTGGCCGGTGGCGGCCAGCCAGGCCACCCAGGCGCGCAGCATCTGCGGCAGCAGGATCAGGCTCTCGGCGCCGTGCGCCTCGACAGCGGCGTGCAGCCGTGCCGGGTCGAACTGCGAGGAGCCGATCAGGCCCACCTCGCGCAACGGCAGCGCCACCACGTCCACGCCATGCCGGCGCGGCGCCAGCAGGCCTGCGATGTTCTCCAGCAGCACGGCATAGGGCAGGGCGTTGAGGTGGCGCGTGATGCCCAGCGGTGCCATCGCGGCGATCAGGCCGTCGGCCACGGCGTCCATGGCCGCCGCGGTGAGGCACACGCCCTTGGGCGCGCCGGTGGTGCCGGAGGTGAAGGTGATCTTGGCCGTGCCCGGCGGCAGCGCCACCGGCGCGAACGGCAGGCGCTGCACGCCGTCGGCGGTCACCAGCGTGTCGGCGCCGGCGGCCTGCAGTGCATGCGCCACCTGTGCCGGGGTGAAGAACAGCGGCAGCGGCACGTGCACGATGCCCTCGGCCGCAGCGGCTTCGTCCAGCGCGATGAAGCCGGGGCCGTTGTCCAGCATCGTCGCCATCATGCGGGTGCCTTCCGGAAGGGTCGGCAGGGTGGGTGTCGATGCGCTCATGCCGACCCCTCGCCGCGGCGGGCCAGCATCTGCAATGCGGGGCCAATGGCGCCGGCGCCCACCACCGGCCGATGGTCGTAGTAGCGGCCCCAGGCGGCGGCTTCGTCACCCAGCAGCGCCGGGTCGGCCACGCCCAAGGCCTGTGGCGCGATGCCCAGGCGCACGAACAGGTGGCGCAGTTCCTCGGTCAACGTGCTCACCACCCACTGGTGGCCCTGCGCTGCCAGCAGCGGGGCCATGCGGGCGATCAGCCGGCGGCCGGCGCCGGGCTGCGAGGCGGCCAGGTGGCCGACCTCCACGACATGTCGGCGCGGCACGCCCAGGCATTGCTCCACCGGGGCGCCCAGGTAGCGCTCCAGGAACAGCGGGCCGTCCGTGGCACAGCGGTAGCCCACGGCCGCGGTGAGCCGGCCGGCGGAGTCGTGCAGGCTCACCAGGGTCGGCGTGAAGTGGCGCACTTCGGCGCCGAAGCGCTCGCGGTAGACCGTGGCGATGAAGGCCTCGACCGCGTGCCGGTGGGCACTGGCCTCGGTGTGGATCGTCAGCGCCGGTGATGGCGCCGGTGTGTCGTCGGGGGGAGCAGACAGGGCAAGCATGGGGTTCCTGGGTGGCGGATTCCATGCTCGACAGCGGGGCTGAAGCAAAGATGAAGGCCGCTGGCCTATGCTTCGCAGGCATGCAAAGGCGATGCAAAGATCTGTTGCTGGCGGTCTGGATCGGGGCATTTGCCCCGATGGCGACGGCCCAGACCCTGACCCTGGAAGACCTGCCGCGCTACACCGTGCCGCCGCCGGAGACCGGGCCGGTGCTCGACGTGCAGGTGGAGCACTGGCGGCGCGAGGGGCTGGCGCTGGAGCACGGCGATGGCGTCGAGCGGGACCCGGTGCGCGCTGCCGAGCTGTACTGCCGTGCCGCACGCTACGGCGATGCCGAGGCGCAGTTCAACCTGGCCTGGATGCTGACCAACGGCCGCGGCATCCAGCGCGACGATGCGCAGGCAGCGCACCTGTTCGCCGCCGCCGCCGAGCAGGGCGTGGCGCAGGCGCAGAACATGCTGCGCGCGATGGGCACGCCGCGTGGTGCGCCGCCGCCCTGCCTGCGGCCGCCGGAGGCCGACGAGGTGGCCGCGGCGCCGCTGCCGGCCGCGCCGAACCCCGCGCCGGGCCGGGTGACGGTCGAACCGCCCTGGCCACCGCCGCCGGCGCACGCACCAGCACCGATCGTCAACTTCGTCAGCCTGGTGGCGCCGGACTTCCAGCTGGCGCCGGCGCTGGTGCTGGCGGTGATGGCCACCGAGTCCAACTTCAACGCATCGGCGGTGTCGCCGAAGAACGCCCAGGGCCTGATGCAGCTGATCCCCGACACGGCGCGCCGCTTCGGCGTGCGCGATGCGCTGGACCCGGCGCAGAACATCCGCGGCGGCATGGCCTACCTGCGCTGGCTGCTCGCCCGCTTCGAGGGCGACGTGGTGCTGGCCACGGCGGCCTACAACGCCGGCGAGGGCGCGGTGGAGCGCTACCGCGGCGTGCCGCCGTTTGCCGAGACCCGGCTGTACGTGCGCAAGATCCTGGCCCACCTGGGCGGGCGCCGCACGCACCCTTTCGACGCCACGGTGACGCCGCCGTCGGACCTGCTGCCGCTGATGCGCGGGCCGGGGCGCTGGCGCTGAACCGGCGGGAGGCTCAGCTGTCGCAGGACCAGCGGAAGCTGCCGTCCAGGTCCAGCGGCAGCACCAGGGTGAGCAGGTTCATGGCCTGCGCCGCGGCGCAGAGCCGCGCGCGTTCGCCAGCGTCGTTGACCCAGCGGGCGGCGTACTCGGCGTTGAAGACCGGCTTGCCGCGCGCCGTGAACACCGCATAGCCGCCGCACTCGTCGTACTCGTGGCACTGCTCGTTGACGGCGAAGTCGAAGTCATCGACCAGCGCGTCGAGCTGGTCAACGTCGTTCTTCAGGCCCACGGCCAGGCCACGCGCCCGGGCCTGGGCGGCGATCCAGCGGTTGAAGTCCAGCTGCGTCTGCGCCGTCAGCGGAAAGCCCGGGGCGTTCTGCCAGGCGTCCATGTTGTCCGGCTCCACGCCCTGGCAACCGCGCGCCACCGCCAGGTCCAGCCGGTCGGCGAGGATGGCGCGCACATTGGACGAACGCGTGTCCAGCCAGCGCTCGCCGGGCCAGCCGTCCAGCGGTGCCCCCATGTCGGCGGTGGCGAAGCGGGCGAAGTCGGGCCGCCAGTCCTCGCTGCTGCCGGCGGAGAAGTAGCAGACCACCCGGCGGCCCTGGGTACGCAGGGCGTCCAGCGTGGCCTGCGGGGTGTCGAAAAGGTCGACGTCGTAGACATCGGCTTCGACCGAGGTGTCCAGTGTGCCCAGCAGCTGCCAGTGCCACGTGTCGTCCACGGCCGGAGTCCAGCGGTCGGCGACCGGGACGACGGCGCCTGGCACCGGGTTCGGGAGCACGACGGCCTGACCGTCGTCGTCGGTTCCCGAGCCTGAGCCGCCACCGCAGGCTGCCAGGAGCGCGACGAGGCAGCCCAAGGTGGCGCAGCGCAGGCGGGTTGGGGTCATGGCGGTCTCCAGGCGTGGGGGTGTCGACCACCACAGCAGGATTCTTCCCCGCATTCCCCACCCGCCGCGCCAACCCGCCGAAGAGCGGCTGCGGCGGGCGCCGCGCCGGATCAGCGGAACTGCGGCAGCAGCACGCTGTCGATGATCCAGACGGTGCCATTGGTGGTGCGCACCGCGGTGCAATCCACCGTGGACTGGTTGACGCTGGCGCCCGTGCCCTTCTCGAAGCCCGCCAGCAGGCTCTGGCCCTGCAGCGTGGTCACCTCGCGCTTGACGGCGCGCCGCGGGTCGGCGGCGCCCGGCACCACGTGGTAGGTCAGCACCGCGGTGAGCACGGCCGGGTCGCTGCCGATGGCGCCCAGCACACCGGCCGGGATCTTGGCGAAGGCGTCGTCGGTGGGCGCGAACACGGTCAGGTCACCCGGCGCCGAAAGCGCATCGGCCAGACCGGCCGCGACCACGAGCGAGGTCAGCGTCGACAGCGCCGGGGTCGCGATGGCGGCGTCGACGATGGTGCCGGGGAATTCCACGGCCTGCGTGCGGCGGCATTCGGCGAAGCTGGGGGCGGCCACGGCAGCCGAGGTGACGGCGGACAGAGCGGCGGCGATGGCACCGGCGCGGGCTACACGGGAAAGCTTGAACATGGATCGGCCTCCTGGCGAACGTCGTTGAAGAAGAAGGTGACCGATTGACGGTCACCGCGAGACCATACAGTCACATTGTGACCATGTTGTCTCCATGGTAACCTGTGTCGTTTGCGAACGGCCAAGTCACAAGGGTAAACCCCGACACGAGCCGTGATGGGGGCCTTTGGCCGCCGTGCCCCTTGGCCTGCTACCGAAGGAAGTGCGCCATGGCAGGAGGCCGTACCGCGGAGCCCGCAACTGCCCCCGAAGACGTGGGGGTCAACCCTCGAATCGACGGTGCTCGTCGGCCATCGTTGCCTGGTACGACCTAGAGTCGACGCGATGTCCAACCATGTCGAGGTCACCATGTCGTTGCGTTCGCCTTCCCGTGGCAAGCTGATCACCCTGCTCCTGGCTGCAGCGCTCACCGCGGCGCTCCCTGCGGCCGCCCAGCAGCAGCGTGTGCTGCGTCTGATCTCCGACCGCACCGACCAGGGCACGCTGCGGCCGATCCTCGATGCGTTCGAGCAGGCCAGCGGCGCGAAGGTCGAGGGCGTGTTCATGGACCAAGGGCTGGTCAACCGCCTCGAGTCGCGGCCGACGGAAGCCGACGTCGTGATCACCAAGGACGCCGAGCTGATGGAGATCGCCGCCGAACGCGGTCTGCTGGCCCGGTTGGAGTCGCCCCGCATCAAGGCCGCGGTGCCCGCGCAGTTCGTGGGCACCAACGACATGTTCTACGTGGATGCGTACCGGGCGCGGGTGATCTTCTATTCACGCGAGCGGGTGAAGCCGTCCGAACTCTCCACCTACGCCGACCTGGCCAGCCCCAAGTGGAAGGGCCGGATTTGCATCCGCTCAGGCAGCCACGACTACAACCTGGCCTTGTTCGGCCAGTTCATCGCGTCCTACGGCGAGGACGAGGCGCGTCGTGTCATAGGTGGCATCGCCGCCAACCTGGCGCGCAAGCCGCAGGGCAACGACCGCGAACAGGCGCGTGGCATCCACGAAGGCAAGTGCGACGTGGCGCTGATGAACACCTACTACCACCCGCTGATGCAGGGCAACCCGGCGCAGAAGGCCTGGGCCGACTCGGTGGGTGTGTTCTTCCCCGACCAGGCTGGCAAGGGCACGTTCATCATGCGCTCGGCCGTCGGCGTCACCAAGGCCAAGGGCAACCGCGACCTGGCCCTGCAACTGGCGGAGTTCATGGTCTCGCGCGAGGCCCAGGAACTCATGGTCAACCGCACCCGCCAGTATTCGGTGCTGCCCGATGTGCCGGTGCACCCGCAGATGGTGAGCCTGGGCGCCGAGCAAGGCCTCACGGATGGCCGGTTCAAGATGGACTTCGTGCCGCTGGCCGCGCTGGCCGGCAAACGCGAGGTGGCCATCCGGCTGGTCGACAGCGTCGGCTTCGACAGCGGCTTCTGAGTCCGCGACGATCCGGTGACCTCGTTGGCACGTGCAGTGCTGGCGCTCGCGCTGGGGGGCCTGGCGCTGCTTCCCGCGCTGGTCCTGCTGGGGCAGGCCCTGCCCGTGCTGGGCCAGGGCGGCTGGCTGGCCCACTTTGCCTCGACCACGCTGCCGCACCAGGCACTGGCCAGCCTGGCGGTCGCCGCCGAGGCCGTCGCCGTGGCGCTGGCGGCCGGCGCGGTGCCGGCCGTGGCCGTGGCGCGCTACGAGTTCTCTGGCCGGCGAGTGGTCACTGCGCTGGCGTTGTTGCCGCTGCTGCTGTCCCCGTCGGTGGCGGCCACGACATGGACCGTGGTCTACGCGCACGAGTTCTTCGTCAGCGGGCACGCGTTGGCGCTGCAGCACGGGCTCAGTGCGTCGCCGTACGTCTTCGTGATCTTCCGCGTCGCCGCAACGCGCATGCCGAGGGCATTCGGCGAACTGGCGGCGTCACTGGGCCTGGGCATCCTGGGCCGGATCTGGCGCGTGCACCTGCCGCTGCTGGCCGTGCCCGCGGCGGCCAGCGCAGTGATCGTCGGTGCGCTGGCCGTGGGCGACTATGCTGCGGCCGAGCGGTTGGGCGTGCCCACGTTGAGTGTCGGCATCCTGAACCTGTGGCTGAGCACGCAGAGCGTGACGGTCGCGGCCATCGTCTCCACCGTCGTGGCCGTGCCGGCGGTGTTGGCGGTGGCGGTGGCCGCCTGGGCCGCCACGTCGCTGATGAGCCAGAACCCGGTGACGGCGGCCGCGGCCGCGGCCGGGCGTCGGCGGATCGCCCCGCTCTGGGGCGCCGGCATCGTGGCCTGGACGCTGTTGGCGGCCATGCCCGGTTTCTTCGCGCCGGAGGCCCAGCTCGTGCGTTGGGCGATCGAGCGCTGGTCGCGCACGCGCTTCGAGGCGATCCCCGGGGACGTGGCCAACACCCTGGTCACGGCCCTGGGCACCACCGCGCTCGTGGCCCTGGCCATCGCGCTGGTGGTGCTGGTGATGCGCAGCGGCCATCGGTCGCGCTGGGCCGAGCGGCTGCCGTGGCTGTTCCTGACCAACTTCTTCCTGCCGACCCTGGTGCTGGCGCTGGCCTTCGTGATGATGACCAGCGACGCGTCGTGGCTCGGCCGCTGGCTGGGTGACTGGCGCGACACGCGCTGGATGATCGCGGTGCCCGAAGCGCTGCGGCTGATGCCGTTCGCCATGCTGCCCGTGCTCGATGCGATGCGGCGCACGCCGCCGGCCATGGTCGAGGCCGCCCGTGCCTTCGGGGCAGGCCCGGTCGCTGCTCGTCTGACGGCCTATGCCGGGCACGTGGCACCGGCATGGTTGCTGGGTTGTGCGCTGGTGTTCATGGAGGCTATCAAGGCGCTGGACGCCGCGCTGACGCTGCAGCCGTTCGGCTTCTCGTCGCTGGCGTTGAAGATCTACGCCTTCTCCCGCCACCAGAACATGGACCGTGCGGCAATCTGGGTGCTGCTGTCGCAGGCGCTGATGCTGTTGCCTTGGCTGCTGCTGTGGTGGCGGCTGGACCGGCTGGATGCCCGGCGGGGCCCGGCGTGATCAAAAGGACATGAACGTGCTGAGCCTGAAGGGTGTGAAGCGTGTCGCCGCCGGCCGGACGATCGTCGGCGGCGTCGACCTGGCCATGGGCCCGACCGACGTCGTGGCGCTGCTCGGTCCTTCGGGCTCCGGCAAGACCTCATTGCTGCGCATGATTGCCGGCTTCGACGCGCCCGACGACGGCCGTGTCGAACTGGACGGCAGTATCGTGTCCGCCGCTGGTCGCGTGCTGTGTCCGCCCGAGCGGCGACGGGTGGCCGTGGCATTCCAGGATGCCACCCTGTTCCCGCACCTCGATGCCATTGGCAACGCGGCCTTCGGCATACGCACGGGATCACGGGCGCAGCGGCGCGAAGCGGCAAGCGCGGCGCTGGCCGGCATGGGCCTGGCGGCCGTGGACGGGCGGGACGTGGCCACGCTATCCGGCGGCGAGGCGCAACGGGTGTCGCTGGCGCGTGCGCTGGCTTCGGACGCTCGGCTGCTGCTGCTCGACGAGCCCTTCGGCAATGTCGACCGACTCACCCGGGCCGATCTCGTGCAGCGTCTCAGGGCGAGCCTGGCCGCCGGTCGTGCCGCGATCATCGTCACCCATGACCCGGCCGACGCGCTGGAGCTTGATGCGCGCGTGCTGGTGATGCGCGACGGGAAGCTCGTCTACGACGGATCGGCGCAGGCCCTGTTGAGCGGCACGGACGACAACTGGGCGGCGCGCTTCTTCCGCAGCGGTCAGGCTGGCGTGGCACGCTGACCTGCGCTGCCCGTGAGTTTGCTCAGCGCCGCAGCCCCTGGTAGCGCTGCCCCAGCACCTCCTGCAGCTGCTTGACCACGCCGAAGGCGTCCTTGAGCTGTTCGCGCTCGAAGTTGGACAGCTCGTCGGGGCGCAGGTAATTGTCGGCCGGCTGGCCGGCGGCGATCTGCCGCGCCTGGTGGCGGATGCGCAGGGCCGACAGGAACTCCAGCGCGTCGCGCAGGTCGTGCACGCTCTGCGGACTGATCTCGCCACTCTCGGCCGCATGGGCGAGGCGGTCGTGCGTGTTCACCGCGTCGTGGCCGGCGGCCAGGGCGTAGACGCGGGCGAGGTCGATGACCGGCACGATGCCGTTGTGCTTGAGGTCGATGGTGCCCTTGTGCTCGCCGCTGCGGATGGTGGACAGGCCGCCGAACAGGCCGCCGAACATGCCCAGCGGAGGCTGGTGCGTCAGGGCGTTGCCCACCATGTGGGCCAGGAAAAGCTTGGCGTCCTTCGTGCGTCGGAGCACGTCGGTCCGCAGGCCGTCGAGCAGCGCGGCCTGGCCGGCGATGGTGCGCACGTCGAAGAACACACAGGTCAGCATCAGCGCCATCGGCTCGGGGGTGTCCACCCACTTGCGGAAGTACTCGGCCCAGACGCGACGTGGCTGCCGCCATTTGTCGGTCATGGCCATCATCTCGCCCGGGCAGTGGATGTAGCCGCAGGCGGCCAGGCCGTCGCAGACGAAGGTGGCCAGGGCCTTGAAGTAGGCGCCGTGCGTGACCTCGTCGTAGGCGTCGTCCAGGATCATGCAGTTGTCCTGGTCGCTCTTGGCCGTCTGCTCGCTGCGCGCCTGCGAGCCGGCCGCCACCCACGCGTAGTCCACCGGTGCCGGCCCCAGCTGCGCCTCGCCCAGTTGCAGCAGCCGGGTGGTCAGCGCGTCGGTGATGGCGGTGACGATGTGGCCGGTGGCGTAGGCGCTGGCGCCGGCGGCGGCCAGGTGCCGCTGCAGGCCGCGCACCTTGGCGGCGCAGGCCACCAGGCCGTCGAGCGTGGTCTGCTTGTGGATGTCCCCGGCCAGGAAGACGGCCGAGGTGCTGTGCTGCTCGGTGACGTCGGTGGCGGTGATCATGCCGGCCACCGCGTCGCCATCCATCACCGGCACGTGGTGGATGTTGTGGCGCGCCATCATCAGCAGCGCCTCGAAACCCGGTTGCGTGATCTGCATCGTCAGCGGCGCCACGGTGGCGATGTCGATCACCGGCCGTGTGGTGTCCAGGCCTTCGGCGACGGCGCGGTTGCGCAGGTCGCGGTCGGTGACCAGGCCGTAGAGGTGACCGCCTTCGACCAGCAGCACCGAGGACACACGCTGCTCGCGCATCAGCTGCGCTGCGGCACGGATGGTGGTGGACGGCGGCAGCGTGATCGGCGCGCGCTTGATGAGCGCGCGCACCGGGGTGCGCATCAGGTTCAGGTGCGGGTCGGCGGCTCCTGTGCCGGCGTTCTCCGCAGACCCCGAACCTTCCGCGGACGTCGCCGCGGGCAGAAACAGCTGCAGCCAGGGCTGGCGCTCGATCAGTGCAGCCAGCGTGGCCGCATCGGCCCAGGCCACCAGGGCGCCGTTGTCGACCTGTCCATCGGCCTGCAGCATCCATCCATCGGCAGGCGTGTGGACGCCGGCACCGATCCACGCTGGCGCTGCCAGGGCCGGGCCCGGCGAGCCGTCGGCGGCGTGCCAGACCAGACGACCCCGGACGACGAGGCCGAGGTGCCGGGCCAGCGTGTCGGCATCGCCCACCGGGGCGCCCGCCGGGACATGGTCCAGCCTCAGTTGCGCAGGCAGTGCCGCCAGGATCTCGTCGTCGAGTTGCGACAGCACGGGGTGCTGGCGCAGGGCATGTGTCACGGCTTCGGTGTCGGCGGGGGCGTGGGGCATCGGCAGGTCCGGTGGCAGCAGGGCTTCAGGTGGCAGACTGGACGCCACGCTACCGTCAGCAAGGGAGTCGCATCTTGACCAACGACAAGCCGCACGACAAGGTCGCGCTGGTCACCGGCGCCGGCAGTGGCATTGGTCGCGCCACCGCGACGGCCCTGCTGGCCGACGGCTGGCGGGTGGTCTACAGCGGCCGGCGCCTGGACACCCTGCGCGAGAGCATCGCGCTGGCCGGCGACCCCTGGGGCGACATCGGCAGCCGGGCGCTGGCGGCACCGGCCGACGTGACGCAGCCCGACCAGGTGGCCGACCTGTTCGCCCTGGTGCGGGCGCGGTTCGGCCGGCTGGACCTGCTGTTCAACAACGCCGGCATCTTCAGCCCCGGCACGCCGCTGGAGGAATTCCCGTTCGCGCAATGGCAGGCGGCGGTGGACACCAACCTCACCGGTGCCTTCCTGTGCACGCAGCAGGCCTTCCGGCTGATGAAGGCGCAGAACCCGCGCGGCGGGCGCATCATCAACAACGGGTCGATCTCGGCCCATGCGCCACGGCCGAACTCGGCCGCCTACACGGCCACCAAGCACGCGATCACCGGGCTGACCAAGGCGTCGTCGCTGGACGGGCGAAAGCATGGCATCGCCGTGGGCCAGATCGACATCGGCAACGCGGCGTCGGACATGACCGACGCCATGCGCAAAGGCGTGCCGCAGGCCGACGGCAGCGTGCGGCCGGAGCCGGTGATGGACGTGGGCCATGCCGCGCGCGCCGTGGTGCAGATGGCGGCGCTGCCGCTGGACGCCAACGTGCTGTTCATGACCGTGATGGCCACCGGCATGCCGTTCGTCGGGCGGGGGTGAGGCCGAACCAGCCTCTGTGCTGCCAGGCTTCGGCCCTCGTGCCGGGCCAGCCAGACGCCGCTCGGCCGTGCAGTCAGCCGCGCGGCGTTCAGCCGGCCAGCCGCACGTAGACGTCGGTGTCCGGCAGCGCGCGGCGCAGGGCCTGGAAGGCGTCCTCGGCGAGCACGCGGGTGGGGCTGCAGTTCCTGGGGAAGGTGAGGGTCAGCTCCACCTCGTCGTCATCGATGCGCAATGCGCTGAAGCGCTGGGTGTCGACGAGGTTGCCTTCGTCATCGGCCACCTCGCGCAGCGCCTGCAGCACACGTTCGACACGCTCGGCCTGACCCTCCACCCGGGGCTGGGCGCACGGGGCGCCGTAGCCGCCCACGCAGACCGGGCCTTGCGACGCGCTCACGCAGTGCCCGCAACCGCTCTGGACGGACAGACCGGACGGGCCGTCGCCGGCCTCGGCCTGCAGCCACACGGTCTTGTCGAGAACACCCATGGGTGCAGTGTGGCACCGATGGCTGACCTTGGGTTGACGCGCATCAACCTCGGCTTGACCTGCGTCAAGCGGCAAACAGGCCCTGGTGCCGATCGCGCAGCAGGTTCTTCTGCACCTTGCCCATGGCATTTCGCGGCAGTTCGGTCTCGACGAACACCTGCTTGGGCACCTTGAAGTTGGCGATGCGGCCCTTGAGCGCGGCGATCACGGCGGCCGGCTCGGGCGCCGGTTCGCCGGGCCGGGGCACCAGCACCGCCACCACGGCCTCGCCGAAATCCGGGTGCGGCACGCCGATCACCGCCGACTCGGCCACGCCGGGCATCTCGTTGAGCACGCCTTCGATCTCGGCCGGGTAGACGTTGTAGCCGCCGGAGATGATCAGGTCCTTGCTGCGGCCGACGATGCTCAGGTAGCCGTCGGCGTCGAAGCGGCCGACGTCGCCGGTCTTGAACCAGGCGTCGTCGGTGAACTCGTCGGCGGTCTTCTCCGGCATGCGCCAGTAGCCCTTGAAGACGTTCGGGCCCTTGACCTGGATGTTGCCGATCTCGCCGGGGGGCAGCGGCAGGTTGCGCTCGTCGACGATGCGCACGCCCACGCCCGGCAGCGGAAAGCCCACGGTGCCGCCGCGGCGCTCGCCGTCGGCCGCCTTGCAGGGGTTGCTGGTGAGCATCACCGTCTCGCTCATGCCATAGCGCTCGAGGATGGTGTGGCCGGTGCGCTGCTGCCAGTCGGTGAAGGTCTCGATCAGCAGCGGCGCCGAGCCGCTGATGAACAGCCGCATGTTGCGGCAGGCCTGCCGGTCCAGGCCCGGCTCGCCCAGCAGGCGCACGTAAAGCGTGGGCACGCCCATGAACACGGTCGCTTCGGGCAGGCGCGCGAGCACGGCCTTGGGGTCGTACTTCGCGAACCAGATCATCCTGCTGCCGTTGAGCAGCGCGCCGTGGCTGGCCACGAACAGGCCATGCACGTGGAAGATGGGCAGCGCGTGGATCAGCACGTCGCCCGGCTTCCAGTCCCAGTAGTCCTTGAGCACCCGCGCGTTGCTCAGCAGGTTGCCGTGCGTGAGCATCGCGCCCTTGCTGCGCCCGGTGGTGCCGCTGGTGTAGAGGATGGCGGCCAGGTCGTCGGCGCGGCGCGCCACCGGGTCCTGAACGTCGCCGTGGAAGCTGGCCCGATCCAGCAGCGTGCCGCTGCGGTCGTCGCCCAGGGTGAAGACGTGCGGCGTCCCCGCCTGGAAGGCGATCTTGCTGACCCAGCCAAAGGCCTTGGGCGCACACACCACCACCGCCGGCTCCGCGTTGCCGACGAAGTACTCGATCTCCGCCGCCTGGTAGGCGTTGTTCAGCGGCAGGTAGACGTGGCCGGCGCGCAGCACCGCCAGGTACAGCATCAGGGCCTCGACGCTCTTGTCCACCTGCACCGCCACGCGGCTGGCCGGCGGCAGGGCCAGGCTGGCCAGCAGGTTGGCGATCATGGCGCTGCCACGCTCCAGATCGCGCCACGTGTAGTGCAGCGGGGCGCCGGGGCCGTCGCCGGTCTCGATGGCGGTCAGGTCCAGGTCGGCCGGGAAGGCGGCGCGCAGCGCGGCGTAGAGGTTCTGGTTCAGCGAGGGCATGGCAGGTTCAGAGCAGGGCGGCCACCGGGCGCGAGCAGGCCACTTCACCGTCGACGAACTGCTCGTGGTGGCGCTCGACCCGGTTCAGGTCGTAGAGGTAGTTGACCATCATGCCGTGCGACTGTTTCAGGCCCTTGGCCGACAGGTCGCCCAGCGGATTCAGGCGTTCCAGGCGCGCGCCGTTGTCGAGGTGGAAGCGTGCCACCGGATCGCCGGCCCTCGTGGGCGTGGCCCAGGCCAGGTACATGGCGGCCAGCTGCTGCAGCGCGGCGGCGGCCTCGGCCGGCAGCCGCTTCATGCCGGCGGCGGTGTCGGGCAGGGCCAGGTCGGCGCCGGCGTGGGCCTGCAACGCGGCGCGGGCGGCCTGCAGGCGTTGTGCACGCGAACCGCTCAAGCCCGGCACCTCGGCCCCGGCGCGCAGCCAGCGTGCCAGGCCGGGCATGGGCGACAGCGTGCAGAAGGTCTTGAGCTGCGGCAGTTCACGGCTGAGCTCGCGCGCCACGCGCTTGATCAGGAAGTTGCCCAGGTTCACGCCCTTCAGGCCGGGCTGACAGTTGCTGATGGAGTAGAAGGCCGCGACCTTGAAGGTTTCCGGTGGCGCCGGCTTGTCGCTCTTGGCGATCAGCGGTGCGATCGCCGAGGGCATCTCCGGCAGCAGCGCCACCTCGACGAAGATCAGCGGTTCGTCGGGCAGCTGCGGGTGGAAGAAGGCGAAGCAGCGGCGGTCGGGCTGCAGGCGGCGACGCAGGTCGTCCCAGCCGTCGATGGCGTGCACCGCCTCGTGACGGATGATCTGCTCCAGCAGCTGCGCCGGGGAGTTCCAGTCCACGCGCCGCAGCTGCAGGAAGCCAGGGTTGAACCAGCTCGACAGCAGGTGCAGGAAGTCCGCCTCCACGGCCGCGAGCTCCGGCAGCGCGCGCAGCTCGGCCAGCAGCGTGCGTCGCATGGCCACGATGTGCGCGGTGCCGCCCGGCAAACGGTTGAGGCGGCGCAGCAGTTCCTGCCGCGGCGGCTCGGCGGCTTCCACCAGCGGTGCCAGCGTGGCTGCACCCGGGGCGGCGGCGTAGGCTTTCGCGGCCGTCTCCACGGCCTTCGGGTCGGGATTGAAGTCGGCCGCCAGGTGGCCGAAGAACAGCCGCCGTGTGCCTTCGTCGAGCGCGTCGTACCCGGCCAGCAGATCGCGCGCGATGGCCACGCTGTTGGCCTCGCCGCGCACCGACAGCAAACGGCGGCAGGTGCTCAGCACCGCGCGCAGCCGGCGTTGCGAACCGACGCGCAGCGCCGCCTGGCGAACCTCTTCGAGCATCGTCATGCGGTCAGCCCATCAGCGTCTGCGGCAGCCAGGTTGCCAGCTCCGGGAAGATGCACAGGATCACGATGGCCAGCACCATGCAGCCCATGAACGGCAGCGAGCCCTTCAGGATGGTGGGCAGCTTGATGTCCGGCGTGATGCCGTTGATCACGAACAGGTTCAGGCCCACCGGCGGCGTGATCAGGCCGAGTTCCATGTTGATGGTGAGGATGACGCCGAACCAGATCGGGTCGAAGCCGAAGGCCAGGATCACCGGCATCAGGATCGGCGTCGTCATCAGGATGATGGCCGCCGGCGGCAGGAACATGCCGGCCACCAGCAGCATCGCGTTGATGGCGCCCAGCACCACCCACTTGTTGACCTGCATCTCCGCGATGGCCTCCGCCACCGACTGCGTCACCAGCAGCGACGACATCATGTAGCCGAAGAGGATGGACGCGCCGATGATCAGCATCAGCATGCCCGACTCGCGCAGGCCGTCGCGCATGATGTGCCACAGCGCGGTGGGGGTCCACACGCGGTAGATCACGATCACCATCACCAGGCACAGCATGGCGCCGACGCCGGCGGCCTCCGACGGCGTGGCGATGCCGCCGTACAGCGCGTAGATGACGCCGACGATGACGACGATGAAGGGCAGCAGCTTGGGCAGCAGTTCCAGCTTCTCCTTCATCGAGTAGATGCGGTCGGCGTCCACCAGCTTGGTGCCGCGCTTCCAGCTCAGGAACAGCGCCCAGGCCATGAACAGGCCGGTCAGCAGCAGGCCCGGGATCACGCCGGCCAGGAACAGCCGGCCGATGGAGGTCTCCGACGCGATGCCGTAGAGGATCATCGTGATCGACGGCGGGATCAGGATGCCCAGCGTGCCGCCGGCAGCGATGGCGCCGGTGGCCAGGTCGGCGTCGTAGCCGCGCTTGCGCATCTCGGGGATGCCCATCTTGCCGATGGCCGCGCAGGTGGCCGGTGACGAGCCGGTGAGCGCCGAGAACAGCGCGCAGGCGCCGATGTTGCTGATGACCAGCGAACCCGGCACGCGGTGCAGCCAGCGCGCGAGGGCCTCGTAGAGGTCGCTGCCGGCGCGCGAGGAGGCCACGGCCGCGCCCATGATGATGAACATCGGCAGCGACACCAGCGTGAAGTCGTCGAGGCCGGCGAACACCGTCTCGGGCACGAAGTGGATCGCGTTCCAGCCGTCGAACACGATCATGAAGCCCAGCGCCGTCATGCCCAGCGCGAAGGCGATGGGCATGCCGGTGGCCAGCAGCGCGATGGTGACGACGAAGATCAGCAGGCCGATGGCCAGGGGCGACATGGCAGGGGCCTCGGTGAAGTCAGAGACGCTCGTCGGGCGGCAGGCCGAACGGGTGGTTGCGGCGGGTGATCACCAGCCACAGGTCGGCCAGCAGCTGCAGGCACAGCAGACCCATGCCGACCGGCACCGCCAGGTAGGGGATCCACAGCGCCACGCGCCAGATCGACGGCGTGGTGGAGCCGCTGGTCCAGGCCTCGTGCCACCAGGGCACGGCGGCCTTGAAGAAGATCGCGCAGAAGACCAGCGAGATCAGCATGCCCACGATGTAGAGCACCCGGCGCAGGCCGGGCGCGGCCATCAGCGGCACCACGTCCACGTTGACGTGGCCGCGCGTGAGCAGGATGTACGGCGCGCCCAGGAAGGTGGCGCCGATCAGGCAGAAGGTGACGAACTCCGTCTGCCAGATCGACGACTGGTTGAGCACGGCGCGCACGAACACCATGTGGCAGATCACGCCCACCGACAGCGCGATCATGCCGGCGGAGAACACGCCCAGCGCGCGCGAGGCGGCGTGCACGGCGCGCACCCACAGCGGCAGCGGGGCGGGGTTGAGGGCAAGGCTGCTCATGGTCGTGCGCGCCGGGTCATTGGGCCGTCACCCAGCCGTCACTTGACGGCCAGGGCCTTCTCGATCAGTTCCTTGCCACCGGGCACCTTGTCGGCGAAGTTCTTGTACGAGGTCTTGGCGGCCACGTCGCGCCACATCTGGACTTCGGCGTCGCTGAGTTCCACCACCTGCACGCCGGCCTTCTTGAAGGCGTCGACCAGCTTGTCGTCCAGCCCCTTGGACTCGCGGGCGAAGTAGTCCTCGGCCTTCTTGCTGGCGTCCATCAGCGCCTTCTGCTGCGCCGCATTGAGCTTGTCCCAGCTCTTCTTGCCGATCAGCACCGGCTCGTACATGAACCACAGCGCGTTGTCGCCAGGCGCGGTCAGGCACTTGATCTGCTCGTAAAGGCGGAACGACACGAAGCTGCCCGACGAGGTGTCGGTGCCCTGGGCCACGCCCTGCTGCAGCGCGTTGTAGACCTCGTTGGACGGGATCGAGACGATGGACGCGCCGGCACCGGCCCACATTTCGGCGAAGGTGGACCCGGCCGAACGCACCTTCAGGCCTGCCGCGTCGGCCGGCACCTTGATGCACTTGTCCTTGCCGCCGAAGGCGCCGGCCAGCCAGGCGTCGGCCAGCACCTTGACGCCGCCGTCCTCGATGATCTTCTTGATGTCGGCCATGAAGGGGCTGGCGTTGATGCGCTTGGCGTGATCGTGGCCCTTGACCAGGCCCGGCATCAGCGTGGCGCCGAACTGCGGGTGGAAGCCGGCGGCGTAGTCCAGCGGGAACGAGGTCATGTCGATCTGGCCCGTGAGCATGGCCTTCCACTGCTCCTTGGGCTTGACCAGGCTGGAGCCTGGGAACACCTTGATCTCCAGGCCGACGTTGGCCGCGGCAACCTCGCGCGCGATCATCTGGACCATCTCGTCGCGCACGTCACCCTTGCCACCCGGGAACTGGTGCGAGGCCTTGAGCGTGATGGTCTGCGCCACGGCGGCGCTCAGCGGCAGGGCAGCAAACAGCAGGCCGGACAGGGCCTTGACGAGAGGACGGCGGTTCATGGCGGTGTCTCCGTGGAAGTGAAAAACGTCACGCCCACGCCGGGGTGGCGCGGCTTGCGTATACAAGACTCTAGTGAAATTACGCAGACACTTTCCTAGTGGATACCATAACGTCGGTGTCCGAGCCGGCGCGCCGCCGGCCTGCCGAGGTTCCCCGTGAAGATGTCCGACCGGCTCCGCGAGCAGATCGAGGAGCAGATCGCCACCGGCCAGTTGCCCCCGGGCAGTGCGCTCGACGAGGTGGCGCTGGCCACGCAATTCGGCGTCTCGCGCACGCCGGTGCGCGAGGCCCTGATCCAGCTCACCGCCGAAGGGCTGGTGGAACTGCGCCCGCGCCGGGGTGCGGTGGTGGCCAGCGTGGGCCCGGCGCGGCTGCTGGAGATGTTCGAGGTCATGGCCGAACTCGAAGCCATGTGCGCGCGCCTGGCGGCGCGCCGCATGAGCGAGTCGGAACAGGCCGAATTGCTGGCTGCGCACCGCGCCTGCGAGGCCGCGCGCGGCGACCCCGACGCCTACTTCTACTGCAACGAACGCTTCCACAACGCCATCTACGCCGGCAGCCACAACGGCTTCCTGGCCGAGGAGGCGGCTGCGCTGCAGCGCCGGTTGCGCCCCTACCGGCGGCTGCAGCTGCGCGTGCGTGACCGCATGGCCAACTCCTTTGCCGAGCACGAGGCGGTGGTGGCCGCGCTGCAGGCCGGCGACGCTGCTGCGGCCGCCAATGCGCTGCGCCGGCACGTCAGCGTGCAGGGCGAGCGCTTCGGCGACCTGGTGGCGTCGCTGCAGGCGCTGGACCATGCCGCTTGATGCGGCGGCCGGCGGCGGCCCGCTGTCCGCGGACGACGGCAGCCGGGCAGCCTCGGCCGATAGCGACGGCCGGCAGCTCCCCGCCGACGCCGACAGCCTGCTGAAGCTGGCTGCGCGCAGCCTGTTCGAGCTGTTTGCCAACAGCGCGATGGGCACCTTCGTGATCGACCGCGACCACCGCATCGTCTGGATCAGCGAGGGCTACAAGCAGTTCCTGCCGGCGCTGGGCCACGACGAGGCGCACTTCGTCGGCCGGCGTGTGGAGGAGGTCGTGCCCAACACGCTGATGGCGCAGGTCATCGACACCGGCCAGCCCATCCTGGTGGACCTGCTGACCAACAAGGCCGGCACCTTCGTCGTCAGCAGGCTGCCGCTGCGCGACGAGCGCGGCGAGGTCATCGGCGCCATCGGCATGGTGCTACTGGACCACCCGGAATCGACGATGCAGCCGCTGATCGCCAAGTTCGGGCGCCTGCAGCGCGAGCTCGACGCGGCCCATGCGCGCATCGCCGAACATCAGGCGGCGCAGCGCCGGCCCCGGTACACGATCGCCGGCTTCATCGGCAGCAGCGACGCCGCCCTGGCCGTCAAGCGCCAGGCCCGGCGCGTGGCCGCCACCGACACCACGGTGCTGCTGCTGGGCGAGACCGGCACCGGCAAGGAGGTGCTGGCGCAGGCCATCCACGCCGCCAGCGCGCGCGCGGCCCTGCCGTTCGTGGGTGTCAACATCGCCGCGGTGCCGGAGACGCTGCTGGAGGCGGAATTTTTCGGCGTCGCGCCCGGCGCCTACACCGGCGCCGACCGCAAGGGCCGCGACGGCAAGTTCAAGCTGGCGCACGGCGGCACGCTGTTCCTCGACGAGATCGGCGACATGCCGCTGGCGCTGCAGGCCAAGCTGCTGCGCGTGCTGCAGGAGCAGGAGGTGGAGCCGCTGGGCAGCAACCGGGTGGAGCGGGTGGACGTGCGCGTGATCGCCGCCACCAGCCGCGACCTGTCGGCGATGGTGGCGGACGGCCGTTTCCGGGCCGACCTCTACTACCGTCTGAACGTGCTGCCCATCCGTCTGCCGCCGCTGCGCAAGCGGCTGTCGGACCTGGAGGCGCTGGCCGAGGTGCTGATGGAGGACATCGCCCGCCGCAGCGGCCTGGCCGCGCGCAGCCTCGCGCCCGACGCGCTGGACTGGCTGGCGCACCAGGCCTGGCCGGGCAACATCCGCGAGCTGCGCAACGTGCTGGAGCAGGCGGCGCTGATGAGCGACGAGCGGGTGCTGCACGCGCGGCATTTCGGCGCGCCGGCCGCGACTTCGGGGCCGGTCGAGGGCATGCCTGCCGCCGCGGTGCCAGCCCGGGCGCCCGCGGTGTCGGTGTTCCGCCTGCCCGACCTGCCCCAGCCGCCGCCCCGCACGCTGGCCGAGCAGGTGGCCGAGGTCGAGCGCCGCGCGATCGCCGAGGCGCTGGCGGCCACCGGAGGCAACCGTGCCGCCGCGGCCAAGCGCCTGGGCATGCCGCGTTCGGTGCTGTACGAACGCCTGACCCGCTACCCTGAACTCTTGCAGAGCCCATGACCCCGAACCTGCCTCCGATCGTCCTCGTGCACGGCGCCTGGGCTGGTGCCTGGGCCTGGCAGCGCGTGCTGGCACCGCTGCGCGCCGCCGGCCATGCGGTGTTCGCCGTCACCCTCAGCGGTTGCGGCGAGCGCCGCCACGGGCTGCGGCGTGACATCACGCTGCAGACCCACATCGCCGACGTGACCGGCCTGGTCGAGGCCGAGGAGCTGAACGGCGTGGTGCTGGTGGGGCACAGCTACGGCGGGCTGGTCGTCACCGGCGCGGCCAATGCGCTGCTGGCACGTGATACCGGTGCCGTGCGGCAGGTCGTCTACGTGGACGCCATGGTGCCGCTGCCCGGTGAGAGCTGGAGCAGCCGCCACGACGAGGCCACGCGCACCGCCCGCACCGCCGCGGCCCGCGCCAGCGGCCTGAATGCACTTCCGCCGCCGGACCCGTCGGGCTTCGGGCTGTCCGGGCCTGACCGCGAGTGGCTGATGCGCCGGCAAGGACCGCATCCGTTCAATGCCTACCAGGAGCCGCTGTTCTTCGATGCCGACCGTGTCGCGGCGGTGCCGCGGACCTTCATCGACTGTGTCTCGCCTGCCTACCCGACGATCGCCCCGATCCGTGTGCGCGTGCGGCAGACGCCAGGGTTCGCCGTCGTCGAGATGCCGACGGGGCACTACCCGCAGATCCAGGCGCCGGAGGCCTTCGTGGCAACGCTGCGCCAAGCCATCGTCTGATATCCAGACAAATGATTCGTCCGAAAATCAGACATATTTGACCCGAATGTGTCTGAAGTTCAGGCGTGCATCGTGGATTCCGTGATGCTTTTTCAGGGTTTGCACTGATCCGGTGCGCCTGGCACGCGGGTTGCGGAAGGGCGTGGCATCCATCCGACCGGAGACACCCGCATGCAACGTCGCCAGACCCTGACCCATCTTGCCGCCGCCACAGTCGCCGCGCTGGCGCTGCCCCTGGCCGCCCAGGCCGCCGGCGAGATCCGCATCGCCCACGTGCATAGCCTGACCGGCCCGCTCGAGGCCTACGGCAAGCAGACCACCACCGGCTTCATGATGGGCCTGGACTACGCCACCGGCGGCACGATGATGGTGGCCGGCAAGAAGCTGGTGGTCATCGAGAAGGACGACCAGGGCAAGCCCGACCTGGGCAAGAGCCTGCTGGCGGCGGCCTATGCCGACGACAAGGCCGACATCGCGGTGGGGCCCACCAGTTCCGGCGTGGCGCTGGCCATGCTGCCGGTGGCCGAGGAGTACAAGAAGATCCTGCTCGTGGAGCCGGCCGTGGCCGACAGCATCACTGGCGAGAAGTGGAACAAGTACATCTTCCGCACCGGCCGCAACAGCAGCCAGGACGCGATCGCCAACGCCGCGGCGCTGGACCAGGCGGGCATCAGCATCGCCACGCTGGCGCAGGACTACGCCTTCGGCCGTGACGGCGTAAAGGCCTTCAAGGAGGCGGTGAAGAAGGCCAAGATCGTCCACGAGGAATACCTGCCGACCACGACCACCGATTTCACCGCCGGTGCGCAGCGCATCATCGACGCGCTCAAGGACAAGCCCGGCCGCAAGATCATCTGGATCATCTGGGCCGGCGGCGGCGGCAACCCGTTCAAGATCGCCGACCTGGACCTCAAGCGCTACGGCATCGAGATCGCCACCGGCGGCAACATCCTGCCCGCCATGGCCGCCTACAAGCAGTTCCCGGGCATGGAGGGCGCCACGTACTACTACTTCGGCATCCCGAAGAACCCGGTCAACGAGTGGCTGGTGTCCAACCACTACAGCAAGTTCAAGAGCCCGCCGGACTTCTTCACCGCCGGCGGCATGAGCGCGGCCATTGCGGTGGTGGAGGCGCTGAAGAAGACCGGCGGCGACACGAACACCAACAAGCTGATCAAGACCATGGAGGGCATGTCCTTCATGACGCCCAAGGGCCAGATGACCTTCCGCAAGGAGGACCACCAGGCCATGCAGGACATGTACCACTTCAGGATCAAGGTGGACCCGGCGTTCCCGTGGGGCGTGCCGGAACTCGTTCGCGAGATCAAGGCGTCGGAGATGAATATTCCGATCCGCAACCAGCGCTGACGCGCCTGCGGCGCGTCAGCGCTAGGCGCCGTCCGCGGGCTCCCCCGAGCCCCCTCCGGGAGGGGGCTCCAGTCGGGGCCTGAGCACCCCCTGCCCCCGCCGGGCGGGGGTTCCAGTCGGAAGTTGGATGGGCCGGCGCCTTTGGCGCGGCCTGGGATGCCTCATGCTCGAGACCCTTGACCTGACGATCCGGTTCGGCGGCCACGTGGCCGTCGACGCGGTGTCGTGCCGGTTCGAACCCGGCACGCTGACCGCCATCGTCGGGCCCAACGGGGCCGGCAAGACCACCTACTTCAACCTCATCAGCGGGCAGCTGCCGGCCAGCGCCGGCCGGGTGCGGCTGGATGGCGAGGACATCACCACGCTGCCGGCGCCGCTGCGCACGCGGCGCGGCATCGGCCGCGCGTTCCAGCTCACGCAGTTGTTCCCCAACCTCAGCGTGCTGGAGAACGTGCGGCTGGCCGTGCAGGCGCGCTGCGGTGGCGGGCTCGAGCTCTTCCGGGTCTGGCTGGACCGCAAGGCGTGGCTGGACGAGGCCGCCGATCTGGCGCGGCAGGTGGCGCTGGGCGACAAGCTCGACCAGCCTGCTGCGGCGCTGCCGCATGGCGACCAGCGCAAGCTGGAGGTGGCGGTGCTGATGGCGCTGGACCCGAAGGTCTACATGTTCGACGAACCAACCGCCGGCATGAGCGTGGACGACGTGCCGGTGATCCTGGACCTCATCCGCGCACTGAAGGCGCGGCGCGACCGAACGATCCTGCTGGTGGAGCACAAGATGGACGTCGTGCGCGAACTGTCGGACCGCATCATCGTGCTGCACAACGGCCGCCTGGTGGCCGATGGCGAGCCGGCGGCGGTGATCGCGAGCCCCGTGGTGCAGCAGGCCTACCTGGGCATGGCGGCCGACGAAGAAGAGGCGGCTGCATGAGCGACGTGCTGACCTTGAGCGGCGTGCACACGCACATCGGCGCGTACCACATCCTGCATGGCGTGGACCTGGTGGTGCCCGAGGGCAAGGTGACGATGCTGCTGGGCCGCAACGGCGCCGGCAAGACGACCACGCTGCGCACCATCATGGGCCTGTACCGCGCCGGCCCGGGCGAGATCCGCTTCCGTGGCGAGCCCATCCATGCGCTGGCCACGCCCGACATCGCGCAGCGCGGCATCGCCTACGTGCCCGAGAGCATGGGCATCTTCAGCGACCTGACGGTGCAGGAGAACATGGTGCTGGCCGCCCGCGGCGCCGCGCACGCCGGTGCGCTGGACACGGCGCGGCTGGACTGGATCTTCGGCCTCTTCCCGGCGCTGAAGAAGTTCTGGCTCTACCCGGCCGGCAAGCTCAGCGGCGGGCAGAAGCAGATGCTGTCGGTGGCGCGGGCCATCGTCGAGCCGCGCGCGCTGATCCTGATCGACGAGCCCAGCAAGGGCCTGGCGCCGTCCATCGTGCAGAACCTGATCGGCGCCTTCCGCGAGCTGAAGGCGCAGCAGACCACGATCCTGCTCGTCGAGCAGAACTTCCAGATGGCCCGCGCGCTGGGCGACACGGTGGCGGTGATGGACGACGGCCGCGTCGTGCACCACGGCGCGATGGCTGAACTGGCCGAGGACCAAACCCTGCAGCAACGCCTGCTGGGGCTGTCGCTGGGAGCCCACGCATGAATGCCACCGTGATGCCGCGCGCCGCCGAGGCCATACCGAAGGCCAGCTTCGACCTCAAGCCGATCTTCCTGCTGCTGGCCGTGCTGGCGGTGTCGCTGCCGCTGGTGGGCAGCCCCAGCACCTGGCTGACGCTGACGGTGGCCGGCCTGGCGATGGGCCTGATCGTCTTCGTCATCGCCTCCGGCCTGACCCTGGTCTTCGGCCTCATGGACGTGCTGAACTTCGGCCACGGCGTGTTCATCGCGCTGGGCGCCTTCGTGGCCACCAGCGTGATGGGCTTCGGCGCCGCGGCGGGCTGGCCGGGCGTGGCCAGCGTGTTCGCCGCCATCGCTGCGGCCATGCTGCTCGCCGGCGCCGTGGGCTGGGCCTTCGAGCGCGTCATCGTGCGGCCCGTGTATGGCCTGCACCTCAAGCAGATCCTGATCACGATGGGCGGGATGATCGTTGGCGAGGAGATCATCAAGGTCATCTGGGGGCCGCTGCAGATCCCGCTGCCGCTGCCCGAGGTGCTGCGCGGTGCCTGGATCGTGCCCATCGGTGCCGATGGCGCGGCGGTGGAGAGGTACCGCGTACTGGCCGCGGCGATCGGCCTGGTGGTCTTCGCCGCGCTGGTGTTCACGCTCAACCGCACCAAGATCGGCCTGCTCATCCGCGCCGGCGTGCAGGACCGCGAGATGGTGGAGGCCCTGGGCTACCGCATCCGCCGCCTGTTCGTGGGCGTGTTCGTCGCTGGCTCGGCGCTGGCCGGCATGGGCGGCGTGCTCTGGGGCCTCTACCAGCAGAGTGTGGTGCCGCAGATCGGCGCGCAGGTCAACGTGCTGATCTTCATCGTCATCATCATCGGCGGCCTGGGCAGCACCTTCGGCTGTTTCGTCGGCGCGCTGCTGGTGGGACTGATGGCCAACTACACCGGCTTCCTGGCGCCCAAGGTGGCGCTGTTCTCCAACATCGCGCTGATGGTGGCCATCCTGCTGTGGCGGCCCCAGGGGCTGTACCCGGTGGCCAACCGCTGACCGCCATGCTCAACCGCCTGCTCTCCCACGACCTCCCGCGCAGCCGCTGGCTGGCGGCGGCACTGATCGTCATCCTCGTCGCCCTGGCCTTCGCGCCCTTCCTGTTCCCCGGGGCGAAGTCGATGTCGGTGGCGGCCAAGATCCTGGTCTTCATCCTGCTGGTGGCCAGCTACGACCTGCTGCTGGGCTACACCGGCATCGTCAGCTTCGCGCACACGATGTTCTTCGGCATCGGTGCCTACGGCGTGGCCATCGCCAGCGAGAAGCTCGGCGCTGGCTTCGCTGCGCTGGCGGTCGGGTTGGGCGGTGCCATCGTCGTGTCGGTGATCGTGTCGCTGGCCGTGGGCCTGTTCAGCCTGCGCGTGAAGGCCATCTTCTTCGCGATGATCACGCTGGCGGTGGCCTCGGCCTTCCAGACCCTGGCCTCGCAGCTCAGCGACTTCACCGGCGGCGAGGACGGCCTGACCTTCCGCAACCCCGAGTGGCTCAGCCCCAGCTTCGAGCCCTTCGAGAACGAGATCTTCGGCGTGCTGATCGACGGCAAGACGATCACCTACTGGCTGATGTTCGTCGCCGTGCTGGTGCTGTTCGGGCTCATCCTGCGCATCGTCAACAGCCCCTTCGGGCGCGTGCTGCAGGCCATCCGCGAGAACGACTTCCGCGCCGAGGCCATCGGCTACCGCACGGTGGTCTACCGCACGCTGAGCAACGTGCTGGCCGCGCTGTTCGCCACCCTGGCCGGTTCGCTGCTGGCGCTGTGGCTGCGCTACGTGGGGCCCGACACCACGCTGAGCTTCGAGATCATGCTCGACATCCTGCTCATCGTGGTCATCGGCGGCATGGGCACGCTGTACGGCGCCGTGGTGGGCAGCGTGCTCTTCGTGCTGGCGCAGAACTACCTGCAGGACCTGCTGAAACTCGGCGCCGTGGCGGTGGAAGGCGTGCCCGTGCTGCAGGCCGTGGTGGCGCCCGACCGCTGGCTGCTGTGGATGGGCCTGCTGTTCGTGCTGTCGGTCTACCACTTCCCCACCGGCATCGTCGGCCGGCTGCGCGCGATCAGCCTGAAGCAGGCTTGGAAGGGACCACGATGACCGAACCCCGCTCCGCCTACCACACCTGCGAAGGCCGCGAGATCCACGTCACGGGCTGGGGCGACCCGGCCGCGCCGGCCGTCATCGCCTGGCATGGCCTGGCCCGCACCGGGCGCGACATGGACCCCATCGCCACGGTGCTGGCCCGGCGCTTCCACGTGATCTGCCCCGACACCATCGGCCGCGGCTTCAGCCAGTGGAGCCCCGACCCCGCGGCCGAATACTGCCTGGCCTTCTACGAGAAGCTGGCCGTGTCGCTGCTCGACCAGCTCGGCGTGGCCGAGTGCGCGTGGCTGGGCACGTCCATGGGTGGCGCCATTGGCCTGAAGGCCGCGGCCGGCGCGCTGCGCGGGCGAATCCTGCGCCTGGTGCTCAACGACATTGGCCCGGAACTCGCTGCGCCGGCCGTGGCGCGGATCCGTGCCTATGCCGGCAACCCGCCCGCGTTCGCCACGATGACGGAACTGGAGTCGTTCTTCCGCACCGTCTACGCCCCCTACGGCTGGCTGCCCGATGTGCAGTGGCGCCAGCTCACCGAGACCTCGGCGCGCCGTCTGCCCGACGGCCGCTGGACGCCGCACTACGACCCGGCCATGGTGCAGCAGTTCGAACACCACCCGCAGGACTACGACCAGTGGCCGGCCTGGGACAGCCTGAGCCTGCCCGTGCTGTGCCTGCGCGGCGAGACCTCCGACCTGCTGCTGCCCGACGTGGCCGAGGCCATGCGCACGCGCGGCCCGCGCGCGGTGGTGGCCACCATCCCCGGCTGCGGGCATGCGCCGGCGCTGAACACCGAGGCCCAGATCGGCCTCGTCGAGCGGTTCCTGGCAGGCGACTGACGCCAGCCTTTGTCCACCAACGAGGAGAGTCGATGAAACGCTGGATCTGCACCCTGGCCGCGCTGGCCACCACCGCGCTGGCCCACGCGGCCGGCACCGTCGGCACCACGTTCCCCGATGGCTTCCCGGTGATCGAGGACGCCACGCTGCAGCAGCCGGTGATCGGCTTCGGCGCGGCCGGCACGGCCACCCGCACGCCGGTGATCTTCCTGCACGGCAACAACGACACGCCGTTCCCCACCGCCTGCAGCCCCTACGGCAATGCGCGTGCCTTTGCCCAGCACCTGGCCGACAACGGCTGGCAGCCGCAGGAACTGTGGGGCCTGGGCTACCAGGGCGACCAGTGCAACCTGGTGGAGAGCCAGACCTTCCGCTCCCGCATCGGCCACACGAACCAGGCCAACGTGCCCGACCTGCGGCGCTTCGTGGCCGCGGTGCTGGCGTCCACCGGCGCCACGCAGGTGGACATCGTGGCCCACAGCCTGGGCGTGACGCTGGCGCGCGAGTGGATGCGTCAGGACCGCGCCTTCGCCACCGTGCGCAAGCTGGTGGCGGTGGACGGCCCCAACCACGGCATCATCAACTGCAGCCCCGACCCGGCCAACTACTTCCAGGCCCCCGAGGCCGGCGGCTTCACGCCCGACAGTGCCGTGTGCGAAGAGCTGGGTTCGCCGAACACGCCGTTCCTGCAGCGCCTGAACGGGCCGGGCGGCAGCGGTGAACTCGCCGGCCCGACCAAGGTGCTGGTGGTGCGCAACACCGACGCCAGCTTCGTCTACCTGCCGGTGCAGGACGGCGCCATCTTCCCGGTGCCGGCCATCGACAGCTACGGCGTGCCCACCGACTTCAGCGGCAGCGCGCTGCTCAAGGGCGCGCGGCGGCTGGACCTGACAGGGCAGGGCGCCTACGACCCCATCCTCGGCACCGGCCACATCGGCATCTTCAACTCGCCGCAGACCTGGGCGGCCACGGTGGACTTCCTGCGCCGCTGAGCGTCGCGCCCATGGCCATACGTTTGATGTATGGCGGTGGGCGCTGACTGCTATTTGACGCTCTGGTCGTTCGTCTCCAGCATGGGTCCCGGGCCTCACGCCCGACCACCACGAGGAGACACGCCATGCCCGCCTGGAAGAACCTGGTGGCCGCCGCCGCGACGGCTGCGGCCTGCGCCGGCGCCGCTGCCGCGGCCACCGAACCGCTGAAGGTGCTGTTCGTCGGCAACAGCTACACCTTCGGCCGGGTCGACCCGGTGATGAGCTACCGCACCGGCGACGTCACCGACATGACCTGGGCGATGTGGCTGGCCAACCCCGCCGGCAGCAACGCCTTCGAGCCGCACCCCTGGGGCGGCGTGCCGGCGATCTTCAGCGTGCTGGCCGGGCAGGCAGGCATCGCGGTGGAGGTCTCGCTGTCCACGCGCAACGCGGCGTCGCTGCGCGGTCACCTGCTGAACACCAACTCTGCTGGCTGGGACCTGCGCGGCAACATCGACGCCCAGGGCTGGGACAAGGTGGTGCTGCAGGAGCAGAGCGACGAGGTGCTGCCCCGGATGGACGGCCTGGGCTCGCGCCCCGAATACACGCAGGTCTATGCCGACCTGATCGAGGACTGGGTGCATCAGGGCAATGCACTCACCTACCGCGAGCGCGACTTCATCGGCGGCAGCCAGGAGGCCTGCGTGGCCCTGGGCTATTCCAGCGGGTCGTGCAGCTCGGTGCGCAACCTGCCGGCCAATGCCAACGCGCGCGCCGACACCGAGGTCTACCTCTACCAGACCTGGGCCCGGCCCAACCTGGTGGACGGCGCCTTCGTCACCGTCACCGACGAACTCACCGGCGAAGTGACGCGCACCGACACGCCGGCCACCACCTTCTACGCGTCGCTGGACGCGATGACCGCCGACCTCGTGGCCGGCTACCAGACCACGGTGGACCTGGCTGGCGCCGACGGCAGCGGTGGTTTCGCCGGCATCGCGCCGGTGGGCCAGAGCTTCCTGCGCGCGGTGACCGAGGGTGTGGCCACGCGTGACATGTGGGCCCCGGACGCTGGCACCGACGGCCTGATCGACCTCTGGTTCGACGATGGCACGCACGCCAGCAAGTTCGGTTCGTACCTCAGCGGGCTGACGCTGTTCGGCACGCTCACCGGGCTGGATCCGGCGATGTTCGGCGCCGGCGAGACCGTGGCCGTGGAACTGGGCATCGCGCCGGCCGACGCGCTGGCCCTGCAGCGCATCGCCAGCCTGCAGCTGGGCTTCACGCCGCCGGTGCCCGATGCCCCGACCAGCGCGACGATGCTGCTGGGCCTGGCGGCGCTGGCCGCTTGGCGGCGGCGGCACCGCACTGCGGCTCCGGCAGACGCCTAACGCACGAAGCGGCCGCCGGCGCCGATGATGGACAGGTCCACGAAGTCCAGGCCGGTGTGGTCGGTGGCCGAGTAGCCGAGCTCCAGACCACCCAGGTCCAGCCGGCCGATGCCTTCCAGCGCGCGGCGCAGGCCGTCGCGCGTCACCGGTTTGGGCGCGCGGCGCAGGCCGGCCACCAGCACACGCGCCGCGGCCACGCCCTCCAGCATGGCCGGTGTCAGCGACACGTTCTTCGCTTTGGCCAGCGCCATCGCGTCCTTGACGAAGCCGGTGGCGATGGAGCGTTCGAACGGAAACACCTGCGTCACGATGACGCCGCGCGCGTTGGCGCCGAGACCCTCGACGAAGCCGCCGGAGGCGTTGTTCGAGAACGTGACCACCTGCGCCGTGACGCTTTGGGCGCGCAGGGCCTTCACCCCGTCTGCCACCGCGGTGCCGGAGCCGATGAAGAGCACCGCCTGCGGGTCGGCCTTCACCGCGGCCGCCACCACCGGGCCGAAGTCGGGCTTGGCGCGGTCGAAGGTGGACACGAAGGCCGGCTCCAGCTTGGCTTCGGTGAAGCCGCGCTGGGCGCCGGTGAACATGTCGGCGCCGAAGCTGTCCTTGACGTGGATGACGCCGATGCGCTGCACGCCGATCAGGTTGAGGTGGGCCACGGCACGCTCGGCCTCGCGCTGGTAGGTGGCGCGCACGTTGAACAGCCAGGGGTGCACCGGTTCGTGCAGCACCATGGCGCCGGTGGACGGGCCCACCAGCGGCACGCCGAACTCGGTGAGCAGCGGCATGATGGCCTGCGTGTGCGGCGTGCCGCGGGTCAGGAACAGCGCCGTGACCTTGCGCTCGGTGATCAGCGTGCGGGCGTTCTCGCCGGCCTTCTTGGGCTGGAAGGCGTCGTCCAGCGAGATGAGCTCGATCTTCTCACCGTCGATGCCGCCACCGGCGTTGACGGCGTCGATGACGAGCTTGGCGCCAGCCGTGGTCTCGTTCACCCCGGCGGCCACGGGGCCGCTGAATCCGGCGGTCTGGCCGATGAGGATCTGGGCACGGGCAGGGGTCGTGGTGGTCAGGGCCAGGGCGAAGAGCGGCGCCAGGAGCAGGGGGATCGCACGGGTCATGGCGCGGGAGTGTGGCGACCTGACGTTTCGTGTGCCTCCGGGTTTCCACCGATCGGTCACCACCGCTTACGGTAACCGGCGCGACGATATTCGCAATGTCTGCGTCTGCCGCCGACAGGCCCCGTCACCGCGCCCGCACCCATCACGCAACCACGCCACCTCGGCGCAGGGCGTCGATTTCGGCGGCACCGTAGCCCAGGTCGGCCAGCACGGCGTCGGTGTCGGCGCCGAAGCGCGGCGGACTACGCGTGACTCCCGGGCGTTCGCCGCCCAGCGTGAACGGCAGCAGTGTGGTGTTCACCGTGTCGCCGGCGTGGGGGCCATCGGGCAGCACCACGTCGGCGAGGCCGCCCGTGGCGGTCAGATGCGGGTCGTCGAACAGTTGCTCCGGCTTGCGGATCGGCGCAAAGGGCAGGCCGGCCTGTTCGAAGATCGCGGCCAGTTCGGCCGCGCTGCGCGATGCCAGGCGCGCGCGCAGGATGGGCATCAGTTCCGGCCGCGCCTGCACGCGCTGGTTGTTGGTGGCCCAGTCGGTCCGGGCCAGCAGGTCGGGCAAGCCCAGCACCTCGCAGAAGCTGCGCCACTGGGCGTCGCTCACCGCGGCCAGGAAGATCTGCTCGCCGTCCTTGACCGTGAAGACGTCGTACACCGCCCAGGCGGAGATGCGGTCGGGCATCGGCGATGGCGCCTGCCCGGTGATGGCCGCCTGCAGCATGTGCTGGCCGACGAGGAACACGTTGTTCTCGTAGAGCGCGCTCTGCACCTCCATGCCGCGGCCGGTGATGCCGCGCTGGATCAGCGCGCCCAGGGCGCCGATGGCGCCGAACATGCCGCCCATGATGTCGTTGACGCTGGTGCCGGCGCGCAGCGGGTCGCCGGGGCGGCCGGTCATGTAGGCCAGGCCGCCCATCATCTGCACCACCTCGTCCAGCGCCGTCCGGTGCTCGTAGGGGCCGGGCAGGAAGCCCTTGTGACTGACGTAGATCAGCCGCGGGTGGGTGGCGCTGAGGCTGGCGTAGTCCAGCCCGAACTTGGCCAGCGCGCCGGGCTTGAAGTTCTCCGCCACGATGTCGGCGCCGGCCGCCAGGCGCCGGGCCACCGCGGCGCCGTCGGGGTGCTTCAGGTCGATGCCGATGCTCTTCTTGTTGCGGTTGAACATCGGGAAGAAGCCGGCGCCGGCGCCCAGCAGGTGGCGCGTGCGGTCGCCCTCCACCGGTTCGACCTTGATCACCTCGGCGCCCAGGTCGGCCAGCACCAGGCCGCAGGTGGGGCCCATCACCATGTGGGTGAACTCGACCACCCGCACGCCAGCCAGCGGGCGCGGCGCGGTCATGAAGCGGCCTTCAGTGTCTTCGGCAGGCCGGCACGGGCGATCGTGCCGTGCAGCGCCTCGCCGTCCAGCCAGCCGGCCAGCTGCCCGCGCAGCGCGATAAGGGCGTCGAAGTCCACGCCGGTGGGCACGCCCATGCTGGCGAACAGGTACGCGCAGTCCTCCAGCGCCACGTTGCCGCTGGCGCCGGGGGCGTGCGGGCAGCCGCCGATGCCGCCCACGCAGGCGTCGAAGCGGCGGATGCCGGTCTGCCAGGCGGCGAACACGTTGGCCAGGCCCAGCCCGCGGGTGTCGTGGAAGTGGCCGCAGTGCAGGCGCTCGCCGGCGATGGCGCGCGCCGCCGTGAACAGCCGCGTCACCTGCAGCGGGTCGGCATAACCCACGGTGTCGGCCAGGCCGACGGCCTCGGCACCGGCGTCCAGCGCGCCCTGCACCAGGCGCAGCACCTCGTCTTCCGGTACGGCGCCCTGGATCGTGCAGCCGAAGGCCGTGGACAGGCCGATCTCGATGCGGCAGGCAGAGCCTGCGGCGTCGCGTGCGTCGCGGATACGCGCCAGTTCGGCCAGCGCCTCGTCGGGTGTGCGCTTCAGGTTGGCCAGGCTGTGCGCATGGCTGGCCGACAGCGGCAGCAGCATGGAGGCGGCGCCGCATTCGATGGCGCGCAGCGCGCCTTTCAG
Organism: Rubrivivax albus; assembly: GCF_004016515.1. GTDB lineage: Bacteria > Pseudomonadota > Gammaproteobacteria > Burkholderiales > Burkholderiaceae_C > Rubrivivax > Rubrivivax albus. The sequence goes on along the minus strand of NZ_SACT01000002.1, from coordinate 164,861 downwards.
GTTGGGCACCAGCACCGACGCCACCATGCCGGGCAGGTCGCGGGCGGCGGCCACCATCTCGGCGGTGTCGGCCAGCTGCGGCATCAGCCTGGGCGGCACGAAGGAGCCGACCTCGACTTCGCGCAGGCCGGCGGCATGGGCCGCGCGCAGCCATTGCAGCTTCTGCGCCGTGGGCATGACCCGCGGCAGGATCTGCAGGCCGTCGCGCAGGCCGACTTCGCGGAGGATGACGGGGGCGGTGTTGTCCATGGCCGCGCACTGTAGACGTGCCCTGCCGCAATCACGAAGGCCTTTCATCACCCATGACGTTCCAATCCGGAATGTCATGATCCGCCCGCTCGACCCGGTGTCGCTGCAGCTGTTCGTCGCGGTGTGCGAGGAAGGCAGCCTGGCCGCCGCTGCCGCCCGGGAGTCGCTGGTGCCCTCGGCGCTGAGCAAGCGCATCGCGGCACTCGAGGCCGAGGTCGGTCTGCCGTTGCTGCAGCGTCGGCACCGCGGTGTGGTGCCTACAGCCGCCGGCGACGCGCTGCTGACCCGCGCGCGAGAGGTGCTGCGGGCGCTGGACGCCACGCGCGCCGAACTCGGGGCCTTCGTCGAGGGGGCGCAGGGCAGTGTGCGCCTGCTGGCCAGCCCGTCGGCCATGGCCGAGGCGCTGCCGGACGACCTGGCGCAGTTCATGGCCCGTCACCCGCGGCTGAAGGTCAGCGTCGAGGAGATGGTCAGCCCGCAGATCGTGCGCAGCCTGCGCGACGGTGCGGCCGACCTGGGCGTGCTGTGGGATGTGGGCGACCTGTCGGGCCTGCACTTGTAGCCCTACCGCAGCGACCGGCTGTGCGTGGCCATGGTGCCGGCCCATCCGCTGGCCCGTCGGCCTTCGCTGCGCTACGCCGGCACGCTGGCCTTCGACGTGGTGGGTGTGGCCGTGGGCGGGCTGATGGACCAGATGCTGCGCCGTCAGGCCGCGTTGCTGGGCACGGTGCCTGTCTACCGCATGCAAGTGTCGAACATGGACGCCGCCTGCCGCGTGGTGGCCGCGGGCCTGGGCCTGGCCATCCTGCCGCGCGAGGTGGCGGTGCCGCACGCGGGTGCCGGGCGGCTGGCCCTGGTGCCGCTGGACGAACCCTGGGCCGAGCGCCGGCTCGTGATCGCCAGCCGGCCCGAGCCGCTGCGTTCCGCCAGCGCGCGGCTGTTGACGCAGCACCTGCGTCAGGCTGCTGCCGTCGCCTGACGGGACCGCGGTCTGCGTCCCCCACCCCCCCTTGTGCTCCCAAGGGGCGCCTGGGTGGCCGCACGGCTGGAGGGTGTAAGCACTGCTCGATTCGTGACGAAGTACGAAACGATAAAAAAGACATTTGTGTATTCTCCGAGCCAGGAGATCACCAATGACGCCTTCCCACCTGACAGAACTGTTCGAACGTGTGGCCGGCGGCCTGCTCTGGGTCCAGGCCGACGGCCGGATCCGGCATGCCAGCTCGCACGCGCGCCGACGGACAGCACTGCGTGCAGGTGACAGGCTGGACGACGCAGCCCTGCTGCGTGCCGTGCAGTTTGCCGCCCGTGGGCAGCAGTCGCGCTCCACGCTGTACACGCATGGAGATGTTCTGGTCACCTGCCGCGTCGTGCCCGGGTTCGGCGAGGACGATGCGCTGGTGATGCTCAACGAGGCCAGCGGCGGAGAGTCGGCGGCAGAGAGCGGTGAAGTGCTGATGCGCGCGGTGGACACACAACTTCGCCTGCCCCTGGTGCGCGCCCAGGAGGCGCTGGCCATGTGCTACGAGGAGCGCGATGCCCACGCCCTGGCGAGCCTGTCGAACGAAGTGGACGGCCTGCTACGGCGGCTGGAGCGCCTGTGCGACCTCAGCCGCCTGTGGGCGGGCACCGAGCCGCTGCTGGAGGAAAGGATCGACCTGTGGGCGCTGCTGCAACAGGCCTGGGGCGTCGTCGAACCGATGGCGCTGGACCGCGATGTAGGCCTGCACTTCCGCTGCGACGGCGAGCGTGCCGCCCAGGTGATCGTCTATGGGCACCGTGACTGGCTGCTGCGTGTGCTTGTGGAGTGCCTGCAGGCAGCGGTCCAGGCATGCGCGAGGGGCGGCCAGCTCAACGTCAACCAGCGTCAGGCCGGCACGCGAAGCGTGGTGCATTTCAGCCAGGCAGGCATGTTCATCGATGCCGAGTTCGGGGGGCGCGACACGGTGGTCCTGGCCCTGTGCCGCCAGATCCTGGCGCTGCATGGCGGCACGCTTCGGGCGGGGAAGGAGGAGGCCGGGTGGTCGGTGGAACTGCCCACCGGCGCGCCTGCGCGACCGGAGGACAGTGCGCTGGCCGTTGCTCAGGCGCAGGTCTATGCCCGAGATCTGGCCGCCTTGAGGAATCGTTCATGGCCGCGATCGAATTCGACCAGTGCATAAAATGATATTTTTGCCCTTCCTTTCGCCCGTCGGTGATGACGATCTTCCAGATGTGCCATTTGTGCTCTGGACACCGAACTCCTCGAGAACTTCGCGTTCGGCCTGCTCAGGGTCCAGGCGGGTCGCAGGGTGTGGTGCGGTGTCTTGGACGTGGCGATCCTGTTCAGCCAGGCTTGCGACGCTGCACTCGTGCCCTCGTCCAGCCATGGCGGCCCGAAGCCGTCTTCATTCGACAACTGGACGGCTGTCGTGCGCATCGGCCTTCGCGACCCGCTGCGCCAGGCGGGCGATGCGATGTGGCGGGGCGCCTCCCGCCGCCGGCGTGACACCGACCGTGCCCCACCTGCTCGAAGAGCAGGTGGGCCCCGCCGACCAGTGGGCCAGCGCGGCGTGGCTCGCCGGAGACCACAGCGAGCCCTTGCCCTTGCTGCGGCAAGTCTGGCCCCAACTCGGCCCGTCGAACCGGGCGCCACACGGCCATGCCGTTGCCGAGGCTCGACGCCCACACGACCGGCGGCCTCGAGCTTGGCCGGGACGCCGTAGCCCTACATGGTGGGCGGCTTTGCGCGGAGATGGGGGATGTCCTACGCAACGTCCTTGTCCACCTGTACACCGGTGCTGCGTACAGCAACGGCGCGGCAAAGCCAGACATTGCGCAGGCGAAGCGCCGCGCACACGAGCCGGCGGCGCTGAGGATGCGCGCCCTTCGATCGCCCAGCCCCGTCTGACCCCATCCACTCCCCCGATCGTCCCCATCGGAGACTCTTCATGAAACGCGTACTCATCGTCGAAGACCAGCCCGACATCCGCAAGCTCATCCGCCTGACCCTCGAGTTCGAAGACTACGAGATCCACGAGGCGGCCGACGGTGCCTTCGGCCTGAGCATGGCCCAGGCCGTGCGACCGGACCTTGTGCTGTTGGACGTCATGATGCCCGGCGAGCTCGACGGTTTGCAGGTCTGCCAGCGCATCAAGTCCGACCCGGCTCTGCGGCATGTCAAGGTCGTGCTGCTCACGGCTCGTGGACAGGCTCGGGATCGCGAGGCCGGCGTGGCGATGCGCGCCGACGAGTACCTGGTCAAGCCGTTCAGTCCGCTGCAGCTGATCGAAACCATCGAGCGACTGATGGCCGCCGCCTGAGCCAGCCATGCATCTGGGCTCCCGGGTATGGCCGAGACGTTGCTCACGGGCGCTGCTGTTGGCTCGGAGGCCCGTCGCGGTGATTTCCGCACCGGACGTGCCTCGGGTGAGCACTGGCTACCGACGGGTTGGATGCTGGCGGTCTGACCGAGGTCCTCAGCGCACCATCCAATGGCCCAACCCTCACCTTGGGGTTCCCGCAGGCACCAGTCGCCCCACCCTCAACCGTAGCCGCCACCAAGGCCTAATCCACGGCCCGAAGGACCCTGCATGTACGGACTCGTGAACCGCGCCATCGAACAACTCGTGGTCAGTACCAAGGGCGAACCGGCTTGGCAGCTGGTCTGCGCCCGTGCCGGCGTGGCTCCAGGTGGCTTCGTGGCCATGTGCCCGTACGACGACAGTCTCACCTATGCCCTCGTGCATGCCGTCAGCGAAGAACTTGGCATGCCGCCGGAGCAGGTGCTGGAGGCCTTTGGCGAGTACTGGATCCTGTACACCGCTGACGAGGGCTACGCCGAGCTCATGCAGTCAGCCGGAAACGACATGCGCAGCTTCCTGGGCAATCTGGATGACATGCATGGGCGTGTCGAGTCCATCTTTCCCCAGATGAAGCTGCCGCGGTTCCGCGTCGAGATCCTTGAAGGCGACGTGCTGCGGGTGCTCTATGGCTCGGACCGCGAGGGTCTGGCGCCCATGGTCACCGGCTTGCTGCGAGGGGTGGCGCTTCGCTTCAGGCAGAGGGTCGTCGTGCGCCACATCGTGACACGAGGACCAGATGCGTCCGAGGATGTCTTCCTCGTCGAGCCGTTGACTGCCTGAGGACGAACGGGATGGCGCATTCCGCAGGACTGGACGCGGCGGCCTTTGGGCGCGCGTTTCCTTTCCACCTGCGGCTGGACCGCGCACTGCGCATCTGTTCGCTGGGGAGTTCGCTGGCCGAGGCGATGCCGGACATCGCACCGTTCTCCCCATTGCTCCGGCACTTCGAGGTCCGGCGGCCGCTGGAGGCCGACTCCGTCGAGCAATTCCGCCTCCATGGAACACGACTCGTGACGGTACGTGCCCGGGCGAAACATCTTCTGCAACTGCGTGGCAGCGCCGAGATGCTGGACGACGGCGGCGTGCTGCTCGTGGTCTCGCCAGTGCTGCCGTCGCTCGAGGCCATGCAGGCGCTGGGCCTGCGGTTCGACCACTTCGCTCGCCACGACGGCGTGGCCGACATGCTGCTGATGGCGCGCACCACACAGGCGTCGCTGGCCGACGCGCAGCGCCTGGCGGCGTGCCTCGCGGCCCGCACCGCGCAGCTCGACACCATCCTGGAACTGGGCCAGAACGGCGTGGCCGCCTTCGACGTTGCAGGAATGCTGGCCCACACCAACCAGGCGCTGCGCACGATGCTGCAGCTGTCGACGACCGAGGCCATCGGCCTGAGCCTGGCCGACATGGAGCGGCGCCTGCAGCGCCTGCGCGACCCCGCCGTGGCGGGCGGCCCGGTCTTCGTCGACAGCGTCAGCGACGACGATCCCCCGCGCGAGCTGGTGCTGGCCGTGCCCAGACCAGCGTTCCTGCGCGTGACCTCGCGCCGGGCCCAGGATGGCGGCCTGGTGTTCTACCTGCAGGACGTGACGGCCGAGACCGAGATCGACCGCATGAAGACTGAGTTCCTGACCACGGCGGCGCACGAGCTGCGCACGCCGCTGGTCAGCGTGTTCGGGTTCACCGAACTGCTGCTGAACCGGCCGGTGGGCGAGGAGCGTCGCCGCGAGATGCTGCAGACCGTTCACCGCCAGAGCGGCCTGATGATCACGATGATCAACGAACTGCTGGACCTGGCACGCATCGAGGCCCGACAGGGCAAGGACCTGAACCGCGAGACCCAGCCCCTGGGCCCGCTGTTGCACTTGGCGGTGGATGGCATGGCCGGCCGCGGCGAGGTGCGCTCCGTCGAGATCGAATGCCGGCACGGCGATGCCCTGGTGTGCGTGGACGCCGCGAAATTCCACCGGGCGCTGACGAACGTGTTGTCCAACGCCTTCAAGTTCTCCCCGGAGGCGGGCGACGTTCATGTCCAGACCCTGTCTGGTCATGCCGACGGCACACCCGCCGTTGGCGTGCGCGTGGCCGACCAGGGCATCGGCATGACGCCGACCCAGGTCGCGCGCATCTTCGACCGCTTCTACCGCGCCGACCCGTCCGGCCACATCCCGGGCACCGGCCTGGGCATGAGCCTGGTGCGCGAGATCGTCGGCCTGCACGGCGGCACGGTGGAGGTCGACAGCCAGCTCGGCGTTGGCACGGCCGTGACGCTGTGGTGGCCGCTTTCCGAGTCGCAGCAGGCGGCCTAGGCGACTCCTAGAATGATCGATTGCCCTCCGGCTTCGACCCTTCTCCCGTCGCCATGTCCCAAGGTGTCATCCGCATCCGCGGCGCCCGCCAGCACAACCTGAAGAACCTGGACCTGGACATCCGCACCGGCGAGATGACCGTGGTCACGGGGCCCAGCGGTTCGGGCAAGAGCAGCCTGGTGTTCGACACGCTGTACGCGGAAGGGCAGCGCCGCTACGTCGAGACCTTCAGCGCCTATGCGCGCCAGTTCCTGGACCGCATGGACAGACCGGCGGTGGACCAGGTGGACGGCGTGCCGCCGGCGATCGCCATCGACCAGACCAACCCGGTGCGCACCAGCCGCAGCACGGTCGGCACGATGACCGAGCTGAACGACCACCTGAAGCTGCTGTTCGCGCGGGCGGCGAACCTGTTCGACCGCAGGACGGCACTGCCGGTGCGGCACGACACGCCGGAGACGATCTACGCCGACCTGCAGCAGCGTGCGGCAGCGGCCGGTGACCCGCGGCTGGTGTTCACCTTTCCGGCCGAACTGCCGGCCGACACCAGCGCCGAGCAGCAGGAGCAGTGGCTGGCGGCCAGCGGCTTCACGCGCGTGCAGGCCGAACGTGTCGAAGGACAGAGCAAGATCCTCGACGTGGTGGCCGACCGCTTCCGTTTCGGCAGCGCCGAGCGCGTGCGCGTGATGGAGGGGATCGAACTCGCGCTCAAGCGCGGCGGCGGCCGACTCACCGTGTTCGTCGTGGATCCGGGCCCCGAGGCGTCTGCTTCGCGGCCGCCGCCCCCCGAGGGGGAGGGGTCGCCCGGCAGAGCCGGTTCGACCCCTGACGGCACCGCGTGGAAGTACAGCACCGGCCTGCATTGCCCCGAGAGCGACCTGCGCTACGCCGACCCGCAGCCGGCCCTCTTCAGCTTCAACAGTGCCTACGGCGCCTGCGAGACCTGCCGCGGCTTCGGCCGCGTGATCGGTGTCGACTGGGGGCTGGTCATCCCCGACGAGCGCAAGACGCTGCGCAACGGGGCCATCAAGCCGCTGCAGACCCCGGCCTGGGCCGAGTGCCAGGACGACCTGCTGAAGTACGCCGGCGAGGCCGGCATCCCGCGCGACACCGACTGGAAGCACCTGACCCCGGCGCAGCGCGAATGGGTGCTGGAGGGCACGCCGAACTGGAACGGCAACTGGAACAAGCAGTGGTATGGCATCCGCCGCTTCTTCGGCTACCTGGAGAGCAAGGCCTACAAGATGCACATCCGCGTGCTCTTGTCCAAGTACCGCAGCTACACCCCCTGCACCGCCTGCGGCGGCGCGCGGCTGAAGACCGAGGCGCTGCTCTGGCGCATCGGGTCGAAGGTGGAAGCCGATGCGGTGCTGGCGGCCGAGCGGCGCTTCCTGCCGATGGGCGTGGACTGGTCACGCGACCAGCTGGAGGCGCTGCCGGGCCTGGCCCTGCACGACCTGATGCAGCTGCCCATCGAACGCCTGCGCCGGTTCTTCGACGGCCTTCAACTGCCGCTGGATGAAGCCCTGAGCCTGCTGCTGGACGAGATCCGCACGCGCCTGAAGTACCTCTGCGACGTCGGTCTCGGCTACCTGACGCTGGACCGCCAGAGCCGCACCCTCAGCGGCGGCGAGGTGCAGCGCATCAACCTGACCACGGCGCTGGGCACCAGCCTGGTCAACACCATGTTCGTGCTCGACGAGCCCAGCATCGGCCTGCACCCGCGCGACATGGACCGCATCGTCACCGCGATGCACCGGCTGCGCGACGCCGGCAACACGCTGGTCGTCGTCGAGCACGACCCGGCGGTGATGCTGGCCGCCGACCGCCTGATCGACATGGGCCCCGGCCCCGGCGAGCGCGGCGGGCAGATCGTCTTCGACGGCGCGCCCGACGACGCCAAGCGCGCCGCCACGCTCACCGGCGCCTACCTGGGCGCGCGCAAGCAGGTCTCCGCGGGCTTCCGGCGGCTGGTGGAGCCGGGCACGCCCAAGCTGATCCTGGAAGGTGCGCGCGAGCACAACCTGCAGGGCGTGACGGTGGAGTTTCCGCTGCAGCGCCTGGTGGTCGTCACCGGGGTCAGCGGCTCGGGCAAGAGCACGCTGGTGCAGGACGTGCTGTACCCGGCGCTGGCGCGCCACTTCGGCAAGCCCACCGAAACTCCCGGCATGCACGAACGCCTGCTGGGCGCGGAGCAGCTGGCCGACGCCGTCTTCGTCGACCAGAGCCCCATCGGCAAGACCGCGCGTTCCAACCCGGCCAGCTACGTCGGCGCCTTCGACGAATTCCGCAAGCTCTTTGCCGACACGCCGCTGGCGCGCGAGCGCGGCTACACCGCCGGCACCTTCAGCTTCAACGCCGGCGACGGCCGCTGCCCCACCTGCACCGGCTCGGGCTTCGAGCATGTGGAGATGCAGTTCCTCTCCGACGTGTACCTGCGCTGCCCCGACTGCGATGGCCGCCGCTACCGCGCCGAGATCCTGGACGTGAAGCTGGTGCGCGGCCCGCACCAGTTCTCGGTGGCCGACGTGCTGGACCTCACCGTGGCCGAGGCGGCGCACTGGTTCCAGACCGACCGCGAGGTCGTCGCACGGCTGCAGCCCATCGTCGACGTCGGCCTGGACTACGTGCGCCTGGGCCAGCCAGTGCCCACGCTCTCGGGCGGCGAGGCCCAGCGCCTGAAGCTCGCGGGCTTCCTGGCCGAAGCGGCGGCCGGCCCGCGCCAGCCGGCGGCCAAACGCGGCACGCTGTTCCTGTTCGACGAGCCCACCACCGGCCTGCACTTCGACGACATTGCCAAGCTGATGCACGCGCTGCGCAAGCTGATGGACGCCGGGCACTCGCTGCTGGTGATCGAGCACAACCTCGACGTGATCCGCAGTGCCGACTGGATCGTCGACCTCGGCCCCGAAGGCGGCGACGCCGGTGGGCAGGTGGTCTGCACCGGCACGCCGGAGGACGTGATGGCGCACGCCACGTCGCACACCGGCGCGGCGCTGCGCGATTACGCGAAGGCGCTGGGGCAGGGCGGTCACGCCGTGGAAGAGGGCGCGCCGCTGCAACAGGTGATCCGCCGTGCCCGCGCTGAAGCCGAGGAGGCGATCCGCATCGTCAACGCCCACGAGCACAACCTCAAGGGCCTGTCGGTGGACATCCCGCGCGGCAAGTTCAACGTCATCACCGGCGTCAGCGGCTCGGGCAAGAGCACGCTGGCCTTCGACATCCTGTTCAACGAGGGCCAGCGCCGCTACCTGGAGAGCCTGAACGCCTACGCCCGCAGCATCGTGCAGCCGGCCGGCCGGCCGGAGGTGGATGCCGTGTGGGGCATCCCGCCCACGGTGGCCATCGAGCAGCGGCTGAGTCGTGGCGGGCGCAAGAGCACCGTGGCCACCACCACCGAGGTCTGGCACTTCCTGCGCCTGCTGTGGGTCAAGCTCGGCCTGCAGCACTGCATCCGCGACGGTTCGCCGGTGAAGGCGCAGAGCGCCGAGAGCATCGCTGCGCAGCTGCTGCGCGACCACAAGGGCCAGCACGTGGGGCTGATGGCGCCTTTGGTGGTGAACCGCAAGGGCGTCTACACCGACCTGGCCAAGTGGGCCAAGGCGCGCGGCCACACGCACCTGCGCGTGGACGGTCAGTTCCTGAAGACCGACCCCTTCCCGCGCATCGACCGCTTCAAGGAGCACACGCTGGAACTGCCGGTGGCCGATGTCGTGGTCGATCCGGCCCACGAGGCGGAGCTGCGCGAGGCGCTGTCGCGCACGCTGGAGCTGGGCAAGGGCGTGCTGCACCTGCTGGCGCCGCTGGACGGTCTGGCGGCCGACCTGGACGCCGGCGGTCAAGGTGCGGGCATCGGCAGCGTGAAGGTGTTCTCCACCAAGCGCGCCTGCCCCACCTGCGGCACCAGCTACCCGGAGCTGGACCCGCGCATGTTCAGCTACAACAGCAAGCACGGCTGGTGCCCCGGCTGCGTGGGCACCGGTCTGGCGCTCAGCCGCGAGCAGCGCAAGGCGCTGGACGACTCGGTGCGCGACGACGACCGCGGCCGCGAGCAGCGCTTCCCGTCGGAGGAGACCGAGGTCGAGGGCCTGACCGACGCGCCCTGCCCGGAGTGCCATGGCACGCGGCTGAACCCCACGGCCCGTGCGGTGCAGTTCGACGGCCTGCCCATCGGCGACGTGGCGCGGCTGTCGGTGGCCGAGGCCGCCGCCTGGATCGGCCGGCTGCAGGCCGAAGGGCGGTTGAGCGAACGCGAGACCGGCATTGCGCGCGACGTCATCGTCGAGATCGCCAACCGCCTGCAGTTCCTGCAGGACGTGGGCCTGGGCTACCTGACACTGGACCGCGCCGCGCCCACGCTCAGCGGCGGCGAGGCGCAGCGCATCCGCCTGGCCGCGCAGCTGGGCAGCCACCTGCAGGGCGTGTGCTACGTGCTGGACGAACCCACCATCGGCCTGCACCCGCGCGACAACGGCATCCTGCTGGGTGCGCTGGCGAAGCTGGGCGACGCCGGCAACACCCTGGTGGTGGTGGAGCATGACGAGGACACCATCCGCCGCGCCGACCACATCATCGACATCGGCCCGGGTGCCGGGCGCCGCGGCGGCACGGTGGTGGCCCAGGGTACGGCGCAGGACCTGGCGAAGGCGCCAGATTCCGTCACCGGCCGTTTCCTGGCGCGGCCGCTGACCCACCCGCTGCAGCCGCGCCGGCCCGTCGACGCTGCCGCGCCGGCGCTGGGGGTGCACGGCGCCGCCTTGCACAACCTGCAGCGGCTGGACGTGAGGGTGCCGCTGCACCGGCTGGTGGCCGTCACCGGCGTCAGTGGCTCGGGCAAGAGCACGCTGGCGCGCGACGTGCTGCTGGCCAGCGTCAGTGCCGCCGTGTCGTCGCGCGGCAAGTCGGCGGCCACCGGCTGCGACGCCATCGACGGCTGGCAGGCCGTGGACCGCGTGCTGGAGGTGGACCAGACGCCCATCGGCAAGACCCCGCGGTCCTGCCCGGCCACCTACATCGGCTTCTGGGACGCCATCCGCAAGCTCTTCGCCGGCACGCTGGAGGCCAAGGCGCGCGGCTACGGACCGGCGCGCTTTTCCTTCAACACCGGTGAAGGCCGCTGCCCCGGCTGCGAAGGCCAGGGCATGCGCACCATCGAGATGAGCTTCCTGCCCGACGTGAAGGTGCCCTGCGACACCTGCCACGGCCAGCGCTTCAACCCGGAGACGCTGGCCGTCACCTGGCGCGGCAAGCACATCGGCGAGGTGCTGCTGATGCCCGTGGACGAGGCGGTGGACTTCTTCGCCAGCATGCCCGCCATCGCGCACCCGCTGCAACTGCTGAAGGACGTGGGCCTGGGCTACCTGACGCTGGGCCAGCCGTCACCCACGCTCAGCGGCGGTGAAGCGCAGCGCATCAAGCTCGTGACGGAACTCAGCAAGGTGCGCGACGACGTCACGCGGCGCGGTCAGAAGCCGCCGCACACGCTCTACGTGCTCGACGAGCCCACCGTGGGCCTGCACATGGCCGACGTCGAACGCCTGATCCGCGTGCTGCACCGGCTGGTCGACGGCGGCCACAGCGTGGTCGTGATCGAGCACGACCTGGACGTGATCGCGGAGGCCGACTGGGTCATCGATCTCGGGCCTGAGGGCGGCAGCGGCGGCGGGCGCATCGCCGCGGCGGGCACGCCCGAGGCGGTGGTGGCGGCCAGCACGCACACCGGCGTTGCACTGACGCCGGTGCTGGCGCGGACCTGATGGGCGTGGCGTTCAGCGCGGGACGCTGAACGCCGCCGGCAGCTGCGGCGTGGTGATCACGGGCACGCCGTCGATCGTGGCGGCCACCATCATCTGCGACCAGGCGACGTCGCGGCTGGCCAGCATCGTCTCCGAGGCCCGGTCGCGCCAGCGGATGCGCTGCACGGCCGTCCCGTTGTAGAAGTTCTGGTTGTTGGTCTCGCCGCCGGTGCGCAGCACCCAGAGGTATCGCTCGCCGCCATCCAACGTGGCCAGGAAGTCCAGCACCACGCCGTAGCCGGCGACAGCCGGCAGGTCGATGGGCGTGACGCCGCTGAAGTCGTTGTTGCCTGGGTTCAGCAGCACGCGGGTGCGGCTGTCGCGGTCCCACTCGTGGCCGCCAACGGCGATGTCGGAGCGTCCGTCGCCGTCGACGTCCAGGATCTCGGCAGTGAAGTAGGCACGGCCCGACAGGACCGACGGCAGGGTGAACCGGCTGTCGCGGGCGAAGCGCCCGCTGCCGTCGTTGCGCAGGACGTAGAGCGAAGTCCGCGCCGTGCTGTTGACCACCGGCGCATCGGGCGCGCCATCGGCGTCGAAGTCGAACAGCGCGCCGCCGTGGAAGAAGCCGACGTCGTCACCGGCGTTCGCGACGCGGTAGGCATAGGGGCCGCTCGACTGGCTGAGCACGACCTGGTTGTGTTCGCCAGGGAAGGGCGAGGCGTCGTAGCCGTGGCAGGCGATGAACGCGTCCTGCCGTCCGTCGCCGTTGAGGTCGGCCGCGCGCACCGCTCGCGGGTGGATGCACGGCGGCTGCCCGGCGGGGTCGAGCAGCGTCGTCGATTCTTCGAGCGCGCCGCCGCCGTTGCGCACGAAGAACCGGTACAGCGCCGGCGTGGCCTCGCCGATCGGGCGGGCCATGTCGTAGGTCAGCTGGGTCGAGAGGATGTCGACCCGGCTGTTGCCGGCGAAGTCGCCCCAGGCGATCGGGTTGTACCAGGCCACACCACCGGGAAAGGCCTCCGGCACGAACCCGCTGTCGACCCGGTTGCGGTACGACGAGGCCGTGGCCACCTCGGGGCCGACCGATGTCGGCGGCGGGGTGCTGCTGCCCCCGCCATCGGCGCTGCCACCACCGCCGCCACAGGCGGTGATCAGCGCCGCTGCGCTGCAGGCGAGCAGCGTGTGGCGGCGGGGCGTGGTGGTGCGGGCGGCGCCAGGCGTGTTCTGGTGGAGCATCGTCGGCTTCCCTTGGGGATGGAGGCGACGATCCTAGGAAACGCCATGCGCATGTGGCCGCCGGATGTGGGCGGGCAATCCGGCGCAGTTCGCCGGCGCGGGCCAGGCGGAAAGAGAGTCAGTGCGCGCGGGACGCGGCCGCATCGACCGCACGCGGTGTCGTCACCGGCGTCTCGCCCACGGTCCGCTGCAGGGCACGCATCTGGAGCTGCGTGGCGTCGTCGCGGTCGCCGAAGCGGTCCAGCACATCGGACAGCCGCAGCAGGACGCCGACCTCCCGTTGTGCATCGGCCACGCGCGCCAGCTCCTGCGCCGTGTCGAAGACCACGTCGCGCGCCTGTTCGCGCAGGGGCCGGCCGCCGCCGCGCTGCTGGTGTTCGGCCGCGTCGGCAGCACCGGCCAGGGTCTCCACCAGGGTGCAGGCGATGTCGATGTCGAGGTCGCGGGCGCCGCCGGCCTGGGCCCAGCGCCGGGCCGCCTGCAGGTTGGCCAGCGCCGACGGCCAGGCGCCGAGCTCGCGATAGGCGCCGGCCACGGTATGGTGGGCTTCGGCCAAGGCCCAGTGCCGGCCGCCGGCCTGCACGGCCTCGAGGTGGCGCAGCGAGGTGCGCAGCCTCTCGCGCGAGTCGACAAGCGGCGTGTTCGGCATGTGGTGCTGCATGGTCATGGGCATCGCTGGAATGCCGATGATCCTAGGCAGCGCCTGACGTGCGTGGTTCCCGCACTCGCGGGGGCGTCCCCGCGAACGGGCGCTCACGATGTCACAGGTTCAGCCACTTCGGCAGCCACAGGCTCAGCGCCGGGAAGGCGATCAGCACCGCCATGCGCATCACGTCCGCCGCCACGAAGGGCATCACGCCGCGCCAGATGGCGGTGGTGGGGATCGATGGCACGACGCTGGAGAGCACGAAGATGTTCATGCCCACCGGCGGCGTGATCAGGCTGATCTCGATGACGCAGACGACGATGATGCCGAACCACACCGGGTCGAAGCCCAGCGAGGTGACCAGCGGGAAGAAGATGGGCACCGTCAGCAGCATCATCGACAGGCTCTCCATCGCCATGCCGAGCACCACGTAGACGAAGCAGATGGCCACGATGACGGCGACGGGGTGCACGTCCATCGCCTCGACGAAGCTGCGCAGCGCCGTGGGCAGGTCGGTGAAGTTCAGGTAGTTGGCGAACAGCGAGGCGCCGATGACGATGGTGAACAGCATCGCCGAGGTGCGGGCCGATTCGCCCAGCACCTCCATCAGCGCGCGCCAGGTCAGCGCCCGGCGAGCGAGCGCGAAGACGAAGCCACCCATGGCGCCTACACCTGCGGCCTCGGTGGGCGTGAAGAAGCCACCGTACATGCCACCCATCACCAAGGCGAACAGCGCCAGCACGCCCCAGATGCGGCCCAGCGCCTTGCGGCGCACGGCCCAGGACGCCTTCTCGCCCGGCGGGCCCCAGTCGGGGTGGCGGCGCGTGATCCACGATGCGGCCAGCAGGTAGAAGCCCGCCGCCACCAGCCCCGGGATCACGCCGGCGGCGAAGAGGGCGCCGATGCTCTGCTCGGTCATGATCCCGTAGATCACCAGGATGACCGACGGCGGGATCAGGATGCCCAGCGTGGCGCCGGCGCACACCGAACCGGCGGCGAACGACGGCGCGTAGTGGAAGCGCTGCATCTCCGGCATCGCCACGCGCGCCATCGTGGCGGTGGTGGCGATCGACGAGCCGCAGATGGCGCCGAAGCCGGCGCAGGCGGCGATGGTGGACGAGGCCAGACCTCCACGACGGTGCCCGATCAGCGCATAGGCCGCCTGGTAGAGGTCGCGCGACATGCCGGCGCGGGTGACGAAGTTGCCCATCAGCACGAACAGCGGCACGACCGACAGCGTGTAGCTGCCGATGTCCACGAACTCCTGTGCCGCCGAGGACAGCGCCGCCGGCCAGGAGCGCATCAGGCCCAGGCCGACGACGCCGACCAGGCCCATGGCCACCGCGATGGGCACGCGAAGCGCCATCAGCGCGAACATCGCGCCGAAGCCGAGCAGGCCTTCGATCATGACGCCTCCCTGGCGGCGGTCTCGTCGTGCTGCGGCAGGTCCGCACCGCGCGCGGCCCGCCAGGCGAGCACCCCGTGCACCAGGGCCGTGACCACCAGCATCACCGAGGCCAGGGTCTGGAACGGCGCGATCTTGATCTCCAGGGCCGAGGTGGTGTCGCCGTATTCGGCCGTGCGCTGCGCGCGTTCCCAGACCACCCAGGCGGCACCGCCGAAGATGGCCGTCGTCAGGCCGTGCGACAGCGTCTGCTGCCAGCGCAGCAGCATGCGGGGCAGGGCCTTGTCCAGCAGGTCGAAGACGATGTGCTCGCCGGCCATCGAGGCCAGTGGCAGCGCGAAGAAGATCATCACCAGCATGAACAGCTCGGTGAGTTCCACCGCGCCGGTGATCGAGTTGGTGAGAAACTTGCGGCTGAAGACGTCGGCAAAGGTCAGCAGCATCATCGCGAACAGGGCGATGGCGGCGACCGCGGTGAACAGCGTCGTGAGGCGTTTCATGGCGCGGGGTGCTGTCGGCAGGATCAATGCGAAAAGGCCGCCCCGGCCCGCGCCGGGACCGGGACGGCCGTGATCATCGCAGGCTTACTTGACCTTCGCGATCTCGGCGCGCAGTTCCTGCAGCACGGCGGCGGCGTTCGCCAGACCCTTGCCCTCGGCCTCCTTGACCCAGGCATCCTCGATGCCGGCAGTCTTGGCCTTGAAGTCGGCGACGAACTTGGCGTCGGCAGTGATGCTCTGCACGCCGGCTTCCTTCTGCACCTGGCGGCTCTTTTCGTCGGTCTCGTCCCAGTACTTGCCGATGAAGCGCGCGGCCCACTCGCCCGACATCTTGTTGATGATGTCCTGGTCGGCCTTCGGGATCTTCTTCCAGGTGGCCTCGTTCATCACCAGTGCAAAGCTGGTGTTGTAGAGGCCGCCGGGCACTGCAGTGCGGTACTTGACCAGCTTGTCGAGCTTGAAGGAGACGATGGACTCGTCGGGGAACCAGACGCCGTCGACGACGCCCGAGGACATCAGCTCGTAGGACTGCGGCGCCGGCTTCAGCGTCATGTTGGCGCCGATGGCCTTGCCCACGTCGTTGACCACGCCGCCGCCGACGCGGAACTTGATGCCGTCCATGTCGGCCAGCGTGGCGATGGCCTTCTTGTTGTTGAAGATGACGCCCGGACCGTGCGTGAACACGGTGATCACGTGCATGCCCTTGTGCTCGTCGAGCTTGGCCAGATGCTTCTCGTAGATGCGCTGGTAGGCCACACTGGTGGCCACGGCCGAGTCACCCAGGAAGGGCATCTCGGCGACCTTGCCCATCGTGAATCGGCCCGGCGTGTAGCCGTGCACGCTGAAGGACAGGTCCACCAGGCCGTCGCGCACGGCGTCGAAGGTGGCCGGCGCCGGCGCCACCGGCTTGGGCAGCAGGTTGCACTGGATGCGGCCGGAGGTGGCCTTGCTGACCTCGCCGCACCAGTCGGACTGGGCGCGCGTGAGCAGGTGCGCCGGCGGCACCCAGGAGGACAGGGTCAGCGTGATCTGGGCCGAGGCGCTGCCGGCAAAGCCGAGCAGCACGCTGGCGGCAGCGAGGGCGAGGGGGGTCTTGAGGCTGCGCATGGCGGTCTCCATGAGGGTGATGGCCAGGTCCCGGTCGACGCCGGGTCGAACCTGCCGATGGTACCCACCACAGATGCGTGCCGGGATCATCCTTTTCCCGGGGCTGCCCGGTGCAGTGCCGGGGCTCGGTGCCGCTGTCGCCAGGCGTGCAGCCGTGCACCGAACAGCACGGCCAGCAACCCGCCGTAGACCGCCACCTCGCCGAACAGCTGCTTGCCGGCGCGCATCCACAGGAAGTGCAGCAGCGCGAGCAGCGCCACCGCATACACGACGCGGTGCAGCGCCTGCCAGCGCCGGCCACCCATGGCGCGCACGGCGCGGTTGAACGATGTGGCGGCCAGCGGCAGCATGGCCAGCAGCGCCGCCGTGCCGACGAGGATGAACGGCCGCTTGGCGATGTCGCGCAGGATGGCCTCGAGCGCGAAGCCCTGGTCCAGCCAGGCGTAGGCGGTGAAGTGCAGCAGCGCGTAGAAGAACGTGAACAGACCCAACATGCGGCGCAGGCGCAGCAGCGCAGTCCAGCCGAACCACAGACGCAGCGGCGTTACCGCCAGCGTCAGCCACAGGCAGCGCAGCGCCCATTCACCGGTGCCGCGGATCAGCGCCTCGGCCGGGTTGGCGCCCAGCGAGTCCGTCAGCGCGCCGCCCAGCAGCGTCGCGAACGGCAACAGGGCCAGCAGGAACACGACCGGCTTGGCCGCCGGGTGGAGCAGCCACCGGTTCATCGACGGCCCGCGGTCAGTAGAACTTCTTCAGGTCCATGCCCGCGTAGAGCTGACCGACCTGGGCTTCGTAGCCGTTGAACATCAGCGTCTGCCGCTTCTTGGCGAACAGACCATCCTCGCCGATGCGGCGCTCGGTGGCCTGGCTCCAGCGCGGGTGGTCGACCTTCGGGTTGACGTTCGAATAGAAGCCGTATTCCTGCGGGATCGCCGCCTGCCAGCTGGTGGTGGGCTGCTTCTCGACGAAGCGGATCTTCATGATCGACTTGCCGGACTTGAAGCCGTACTTCCACGGCACCATCAGCCGCACCGGGGCGCCGTTCTGGTTCGGCAGGATCTCGCCGTAGACGCCGAAGACCAGCATCGCCAGCGGGTGCATGGCCTCGTCCATGCGCAGCGCCTCGACATACGGCCAATCCAGCACGCGCGAGCGCAGGCCCGGCATCTGCCGCGGGTCGTCCAGGGTCACGAACTCCACGAACTTCGCATTGCCCGTGGGCTCGACACGGCGGACCAGTTCGGCCAGCGACCAGCCCAGCCACGGCACCACCATCGACCAGCCTTCGACACAGCGCAGGCGATAGATGCGTTCCTCCATCGGCGCGAGCTTCATCAGCGCGTCGATGTCCCAGGTGCCGGGCTTCTTGACCTCGCCCTCGATCTGCACCGTCCACGGGCGCGGCTTGAGCGTGCCGGCATTGGCCGCCGGGTCGGACTTGTCGGTGCCGAACTCGTAGAAGTTGTTGTAGCCGGTGACGTGGGCGTAGGTGGTGAGCTTTTCCATCGTCACCGCCCCGGCCACGCTGCTGCGCACTGCCGGCAGCGCAGCCAGCTTGCCCGGTCGCGCCACGGCGGGTGCCGCCGCCCGTGCGTCGCGTGCCGCCCACAGGCCCAGGGCGCCACCGCCGGCCGCCAGCGCCTGCAGCCAGGTGCGGCGGTTCAGGTAGGCCCGTTGCGGCGTGATCTCCGACGGGACGGGATGGTCGAAACCTCGGTCGGGAAGGTAGTTCATGGGGATTCGGTCGGATCGGACCCGGTCAGCTTACAGGCGCATGGGCGGACGGAAACGACGAAGGCCGGTCTCTCGACCGGCCTTCAGGGTCTTTGCGCCTGTGGCGCTGCGGGTCAGCGCAGGCCGGCGATGTAGTCGGCCACGGCCTTGATCTCCGCGTCGTTCATTTTTGCGGCCACGCCCGTCATCTGGGCGTTGTTGGCGCGGGCGCCGGAGCGGAAGGCCAGCAGCTGCGCTTCGGTGTACTCGGCATGTTGGCCGGCCAGTGCCGGGTACTGGATCGGCAGGCCCGCGCCAGCCGGGCCATGGCAGCCCGAGCAGGCCGGGATCTTGCGGTCGGCGATGCCGCCACGCCAGATGCGCTCGCCCAGCAGCACAGTGTCCTTGTTCCGCGCTGCGCCCGGCTTGGCCTGCTTGCTCGCGTAGAAGGCGGCGATGTTGACGATGTCCTCTTCGCTCAGCGCGGCGGCCATGCCCTGCATGATGGCGTTCTGGCGCTTGCCCGACTTGAAGTCGTGCAGCTGCTTGGCCAGGTACTCGGGAAACTGGCCGGCCAGGATGGGGTTGGCCGAGGCACCGCGCGAGCCGTCCGCCGTGTGGCAGGCCTGGCACACGGCCGAGGCGGCCTGCCCCTTGGCGAGGTCGGGCTTGGCGGCGGGAGCGCCGGCGCCGGCGGCCAGCGCCGGGAGGGTGGCCAGGGCGAGGGCGGCGAGCGACCAGGCGGAACGCAGGGCGGTGGATGTCATGCTCGGGTCAGGCGGGTGAGTGACACGCCGCCGCACGGGGCGAGGGCGCATGGGTTCAAACCCGAAGATTTTACAATGTCCCATGACGTTCGCTTCGCCGCCTGCCGTGGCGCCCCTGGATCCCCATGCGCGCGCGCTGGCCTGGGCGCATGGCGCACGCTTCCTGACCACCGCCAGCCGGCTGCCGGAACTGCCGGTCGACGAGTTGCCGGAGCTGGCGTTCGTCGGCCGCAGCAATGCCGGCAAGTCGACCGCGATCAACACGCTGGCGCAACAGCGTCGCCTGGCTTTCGCATCGCGCACCCCGGGGCGGACTCAGCACATCAACCTGTTCGACATCGGTCCGAAGGATGCGCCCGACGCTCGTCTGGCCGACCTGCCGGGCTATGGTTACGCGGCGGTCGACCGCGGGGCCAAGCTGCGCTGGCAGGAGGTGATGGCGTCGTACCTGCAGTACCGGCGCAACCTCGCGGGGGTGGTGATGATGGTCGACTCGCGGCAGGGCTTCACGCCGCTGGACCAGCGCCTGCTGGCCCTCATCGCGCCCCGCGTCCTCAGCGGTGAAGTGCGTCTGCTCGTGCTGCTGACCAAGGCCGACAAGCTGTCGCGGCGTGATGCGCAGAAATCACTGGCCGCGGCCCAGGTCGTGCTGGCCGACGTGGCCAGCGACGAGGCCGACGTTGGTCTGCTGCTCTTCTCTGCCTTGTCCAAGCAGGGTCTGGGCGACGCGGCGGCCCACCTCTGGGGGTGGGTGCACCCGGCGGCCGACTGACCTGGCGCGAACGCTGGGCCCGGGCCGCTCAGGTCTTCTCGGCGTTGCGCAGCACCTGGACGGCGGCGGAGCGCAGCATCGAGCGGATGCGCAGCACCTTCAGCAGCCCCTCGGCGCGCAGGCGCAGCAGCGCGGCGCGGCGCAGGGCGACGGTGTCGTCGGCCTGGCCGCGGCCGAACAGGTAGGCCTCGCCGTGGCGGCCGATGTGCAGCAGTTGCACGCGCTGCCACTGGCCCTGGATGAAGATGCGCAGCCAGTCGCCCACCCGCCGCTGGCGCAGCCATTCGGGCGGGTCGGCCTCCTGCTTTCCAGCGCCGGGCAGGTTGTCCAGCAGATCCGCGGGCACGGTGTCGAGCTGACCTTCGTCGAGCGGGCCGGCACCGGTGGGCGGTGGCGCGCCGCCGACCAGGCTGTCCTCCTTCTGCTGCAAGGCCTCGATGTCGGCGCTTGCCCGCTGCAGGCGCGCTTCGAACCTTGCGCGGTCCTCGGCCAGCAGGCGGTCGAGGCCGCGGCGGTAGAGCGAGGCCTCGGGCACGGGTTCGCGCGCCATGGTGTCGATGAGCTGCTCGGCCAGCTGGAGCACGGCCTCGCGTTCGGCACTGCCTTCGGCGTGCAGCGCGGCCTGGTGAGCCGTCATGTCCATGAACCGCCAGATAGGGTGCGTGTAGTCGTCGAGCGCGCTGTCGTCGCGCAGCACCAGGCGCAGGGCCGATGGCTGCAGGCGGGCCAGCACGGCGCGGATGTCGCGCGCGATCCGCGGGTCGGACAGCATGGCCTCGAACAGCCGCGAGAGCATCTCGATGACCTGCTGGTCGACCGAGGACCGCGCATGGCGCACCATGCGGGCCCGCTGGGACTCCAGCAGCTGGGCACGCACGGTGGGCGGCGCATCCGCGGGCAGCGCGCGCAGTGCTTGGTCGACGTCGGCGATCACGCGCTCCAGCGGCACCTGGCTGGTCGCCGGGTCCTGGGCCGCTTCGATCGGCGCTGGCAGCTTCTGGCGCACCATGTGCAGCGTGGGCGATCCTTCGCCCTGCCACGATTCCGACGGGCGCGTGCTGCGCTTGCCCCCGGGCAGGATGAGTGTGCGGTAGGTGGCCGGTTCGATGCCCTGCGATTCCAGCCGCGCACAGGCACCGGCATAGGCCTTGCGCAGCACCTGGGCCAGGGGCTGCGCCGCATGGCGCATCAGGCGGGTCTGGTAGGCGCGCCCCAGGGGCAGGGCCTGGGCCGCCTCCCACAGGGCCTGTGCATAGGTTTCGGCGCGGAAGGGGTTGTGGTCGCGCGAGACGTCCGGGTCACCGGCCAGGGCCGAGACGTAGGCCGACAGCTCCCGCAGTTCGTGTTCGGCCACGCTGCGGATGGCCTCGATGGCATGCGAGGTCTCGACGTCGGCGGCGATCTCGGTCTCGTCCAGCAGCGAAAGGCCAAGGGCCGGCGCTGCGGCCGGCGCCGCCTGCGCAGGCGCCTGGCCGGCAGCCTCGGCACGCACGTGGCGGCGGACGGCGTCGACGAAGCGCTCCACCAGCCGCCCGCGGTGGGCCGGCCCGGACTGCAGCAGTTCGGCCACGATGCCGCGCTCGTGGTGGTCGAGCCCCGGCACGTTGTCGGTCATGGCGCGCCAGGTGACGTCGAAGACCTGGTCGGCGACCATGGGCAGCCGCATCAACTCGTCGTCGATGAACTGCAGGCGGGCGTTGGCGAGGCGGCCGTTCATTGCGCCTGATTATCGACGCACGGAGAAATCGTCCAAGCCACGAAAAAGGGCCCGCGCCGTTGCCGGCGTGGGCCCCTCGCGACACGGCCTTGCGGCCGTTGGCGACTGGCAAGGCTGCTTACATGTCCATGCCCATGCCGCCCATGCCGCCCATGCCGCCGGGCATGCCGCCGCCGGCCGGGGCATCTTCCTTGGGCATCTCGGCGACCATGCACTCGGTGGTCAGCATCAGGCCGGCCACGGAGGCGGCGTTCTGCAGCGCGGTGCGGGTGACCTTGGTGGGATCCAGGATGCCCATCTCGATCATGTCGCCGTAGGTGTCGTTGGCGGCGTTGTAGCCGTAGTTGCCCTTGCCCTCGAGCACCTTGTTGATGACGACGCTGGGCTCGCCACCGGCGTTGGCCACGATCTCGCGCAGCGGCTGCTCGACGGCGCGCAGCACGATCTTGATGCCGGCGTCCTGGTCGTGGTTGTCGCCCTTGAGCGAACCGGCCACGGCAGCGCGGGCGCGCAGCAGCGCGACGCCACCACCGGCGACGATGCCTTCCTCGACGGCGGCACGGGTGGCGTGCAGCGCGTCTTCCACGCGGGCCTTCTTCTCCTTCATCTCGACCTCGGTGGCGGCACCGACCTTGATCACCGCCACGCCGCCGGCCAGCTTGGCCACGCGCTCCTGGAGCTTCTCGCGGTCGTAGTCGCTGGTGGCTTCCTCGATCTGGATGCGGATCTGCTTGACGCGGGCCTCGATGTCGTCGGCCTTGCCGGCGCCGTCGATGATCGTGGTGTTCTCCTTGCCCACCTCGACGCGCGCGGCCGAGCCCAGGTCGGCCAGCGTGGCCTTCTCGAGCGTCAGGCCCACTTCCTCAGCGATCACCTTGCCGCCGGTCAGGATGGCGATGTCCTCCAGCATGGCCTTGCGGCGGTCACCGAAGCCCGGGGCCTTGACGGCGACGACCTTCAGGATGCCGCGGATGGTGTTGACCACCAGGGTTGCCAGCGCCTCGCCTTCGACTTCCTCGGCGATGATCAGCAGCGGGCGGCCGGCCTTGGCCACCTGCTCGAGCACCGGCAGCAGGTCGCGGATGTTGCTGATCTTCTTGTCGAACAGCAGCACGAACGGGCTCTCGAGGATCGCGCTCTGCTTCTCGGGGTTGTTGATGAAGTAGGGCGACAGGTAGCCGCGGTCGAATTGCATGCCTTCGACGACGTCGAGCTCGTTGTCCAGGCTCTTGCCGTCCTCGACGGTGATCACGCCTTCCTTGCCGACCTTGTCCATCGCGTCGGCGATGATCTTGCCGATCGACTCGTCGCTGTTGGCGGAGATGCTGCCGACCTGGCCGATCTCCTTGCTGGTGGTCGTGGGCTTGCTGGCCTTCTTGAGCTCCTCGACCAGGGCCGTGACAGCCTTGTCGATGCCGCGCTTGAGGTCCATCGGGTTCATGCCGGCGGCCACGAACTTCATGCCTTCGCGCACGACCGACTGGGCCAGCACCGTGGCGGTGGTGGTGCCGTCACCGGCGTTGTCGCTGGTCTTGGAAGCGACTTCCTTGACCATCTGCGCGCCCATGTTCTGCAGCTTGTCCTTGAGCTCGATCTCCTTGGCGACCGACACACCGTCCTTGGTGACGGTGGGGGCGCCGAACGAGCGCTCGAGCACGACGTTGCGGCCCTTGGGGCCCAGGGTGACCTTGACCGCGTTGGCCAGGATGTTCACGCCCTCGACCATGCGGTGACGGGCGTCGGAACCGAAGACGACGTCTTTGGCAGCCATGTGATGTTTCTCCGAAAACGATGAAAGTGGTTCAGGGAGGCCCCGACCGCGATCCGGAGCACCGGATCCGGGCAGGCCCCCATGAGGTTGGCGACGGCCGCGGCGGCACCGCGGCCCGGGCCGGGGGCTTTACTTCTCGACGACCGCGAAGAGGTCGTCTTCCTTCATGACCAGCAGTTCTTCGCCATCGACCTTGACGGTCTGGCCGCTGTACTTGCCAAACAGCACACGGTCGCCGACCTTGATGTTCAGGGCCACGAAATCGCCCTTGTCGTTGCGCTTGCCCGGGCCCACGGCCAGGACTTCGCCCTGGTCGGGCTTCTCGGCGGCGTTGTCGGGGATCACGATGCCGGAGGCCGTCTTGGTCTCGTTTTCCAGGCGCTTGACGATCACGCGATCGTGCAACGGACGCAGCTTCATGGAGGACTCCTGTCGAAAGTCTGTCGTTGAATGGATCTACCGCTCGAAGTGAGCAATAACTGAACTTTGACGGAACACACGCCGGAGGACCGGCGGTTCGTCATCAGCACTCGCGAGCCGCGAGTGCTAACAAGCTGATTATAGGGACGGCGCGTGGCGCTTCAAGGAGTGCCCGCAAAGGCCAGGAGGGTGTGCGTTACCGCGCGCCGTTCAGCGGTCGCGATCGCCTTCGCGGTCGATGGGCGAGCGCGGCGCGTCGGGATCCGCGTCGGCTGGTGGCGTGGTGGCCACGCGGTAATCCTCGCTGGCCCAGGCGCCGAGGTCCATGCCACGGCATCGGGCGCTGCAGAACGGCCGCCAGGGGTTGTCGGCCGCATAGACCGTCAGCTGCCGGCATGTGGGGCAGTGGACCTCGCGGACGCCGTTCATGCGCTGGCGCCGGGGCCTGGTCGGTGCCAGCTGGCGGTGATCGGCCTCGTCATGCGCAAAGGGTCAGCTCGAAGCTGGTGTCGGTGTTGCAGGGGCGCAGCCGCGCGTCACCGTCCGGACGCATGAAGCGCACCGACACCATCAGGCGGTGGCCGGTGATCTCGGGCACGACGGCGGTGCCATCGTCCAGACGCACGCGCAGCAGGTGGTAGCTGCGGCCCTGGGGCAGACTCTGCTGGAACTGGCCGCCGGGCGCGGCCACGCGCTGCGGCGTGCCGCTGTCGCGCAGCAGGCCCAGCAGCACGCGCAAGGCGTGGTCCACCGGCAGGACGGTGGCCACCCAGCGCTGGAGGTCGCCACGCCGCTGCTCCGGCGGCAGCTGCTGCCAGGCGAAGTACGCTGGCAGGTCGAATTCGCAGGTGCCGCCCGGGATGCTGATCCGGCTGCGGATGCTGGTGAGCCATTCGTTGCCGGCCAGGGTCTGGCCAGCCTTGCCGGCCAGCTGGTTCAGCCCGGTGTGCGCGGCCTCGATGCGCCCGATGACCTCGTCGAGCGCCGACTCGGCCACGTGCGGATTGCCGCGGTAGGCCTGGAACTGCGTGCGGTGGCGCTCCAGCTCCTTCAGCAGGTCGGACTTCAGGTCAGCCCGCGACGCGACTTCGACGATCTCGAACAGCGTGGCCAGGGCAAAGTGGTGATCGATGGCTTCGTCGCGCGCGACCAGCCGGTGCAGGCGGTCGAAGAGATGCTCGAGCCGCAGCATCGTGCGGATGCTCTCGTTGAACGGATACTCGTACAGGACCGACGCCACGCGGACTATTGTTCCACAGGGGGTGCGGAGGCTCGCGTCCAGGCCTGCCAGAGCCGCCGGGCCACCGAGCGGAGGTCTGGCAACGACATCGACTCGTCGTTGTGGATCACGGCGTCGGCGATGGCGCGTCGCCGCTCGCGCGTGGCCTGTTGCGCGATGACGCGTCGCACGGCCTCCTCGGTCCAGCCGGAGCGTGCCACCACGCGACGGACCTGGGTGGTCTCCGGGCAGTCGACCACGACGATGCGGTCGACGCGCGCCCGCCAGTGCGCACTCTCGGCCAGCAGGGGCACGTCGAACACCACGGGAAGCCCCGGCGACTGCGCCGCCCGAGCGTCGGCCACGCGGCCGATCAGCGGGTGCAGCAGCGCCTCCAGGCGCCGTTTGGCATCAGGGTCGGCGAAGACCAAGGCGCGCATGCGATCGCGGTCGAGCGCCCCGCGCGCATCGATGACGTCGTCACCAAAGGATGCCGCCACTGCCGGGATGGCGGCACCGCCCGGCTCTGTCAAGGCGCGCGCGATGGCATCGGTATCCACCAGCCAGGCGCCGCAGGCCACGAATTCGGCGGCGACCGTGCTCTTGCCGCTGCCGATGCCGCCAGTCAGGCCGATGCGGGTGATCACACGAGGCCGTTGCTCACCAGCCGATCCAACCCAGCACCGTGGGCAGGCCGAACAACAGCACGCCCACCCCGCCGCCGGCGAGGAACGGCCCGAACGGCACGTAGCGGCCCTCGCGAAGCGCGCCACTGAACTTCATCCCGATGCCGATGATGGCGCCCAGCACCGACGCGAACAGGATGATGGGCAGGATGGCCTGCCACGACAGCCAGGCTCCAAGCGCGGCGAGCAGCTTGAAGTCGCCGTAGCCCATGCCTTCCTTGCCGGTGGTGAGCTTGAACAGCCAGTACACCGACCACAACGACAGGTAGCCCGCCACCGCGCCCCAGACGGCCTGGTCCAGCGGCAGCGACCAGCCCAGCGCCGCCGCCACGAGGGCACCCCACAGCAGTGGCAGGGTCAGCGCATCGGGCAGCACCGTGGTGTCCCAGTCGATCAGCGTCAGCGCCAGCAGCACGGCCACGACGGCGCACCACATCAACGCCAGCGGCTGCGGGCCGAAGCGCCAGGCCACGGCGGCGAAGAGCGCCGCGGTGAGCAGTTCGACAAACGGGTAACGCAGGCCGATGGGCGTCTTGCAGGCCGAGCAGCGACCACGCAGCGCCAGCCACGACACGACGGGAATGTTCTCGTACCAGCGGATCCGGTGGCCGCAGGCGGGGCAGCGCGACGCCGGCCTTGCCAAGCCCAGGGCCGGCAGGCTGCCGAGCGACCCTTCCAGCGCCTTGGCAACCTGCTCCACCGGCGCAGGCGGCTTGCGCGAGAAGACGCGCTCGAACGAGGCGGCATCCGCCAGATGCCCGGCCACGTCGGCCCACCACTGCCGCTCCAGCATCAGCGGCATGCGGTGCGCCACCACGTTGAGGAAACTGCCGACCAGCAGGCCGAGCAGGCCCAGACCCCAGGGGGTCAGCAGCAGGTCCAGCATGCCGGCCGCCGCGTCAGACCACGGCACCGAGCTTGAAGATCGGCAGGTACATCGACACCACGATGCCGCCGATCAGCACGCCCAGGATCACGATGATGAAGGGCTCCATCAGGCTGGACAGGCCCTTGACCATCTCGTCGACCTCGTCCTCGTAGAACTCGGCCGCCTTGCCCAGCATGTGGTCCAGCGAACCGGATTCCTCGCCGATGGCCGCCATCTGCAGCACCATGTTCGGAAACACGCCGGTGGCGGTCATCGACGTGGTCAGTGCCGAGCCGGTGGAGACGTCCTTCTGGATCTGCTCGGTGGCCTCGGCATAGACGGCGTTGCCCGAGGCACCCCCGACGGAGTCCAGCGCCTCCACCAGCGGCACGCCGGCGGCGAACATCGTCGACAGCGTGCGCGTCCAGCGCGCAATGATGGACTTGTTGATCAGGTCGCCGAAGATCGGGATGCGCAGCAGCAACCGGTCCATCGCCTTCTGCATCTTCTCCGAGCGTTTCCACGATTCGAAGAAGAAGTAGATGCCGCCGAACAGCAGCGGGAAGATCACGTACCACCAGCTGACGAAGAACTCCGACATCGCGATCACGGCCAGCGTGGGCGCGGGCAGTTCGCCGCCAAAGGACGAGAACACCTGCTTGAAGGCCGGGATCACGAAGATCATGATCACGGTCAGCACCACGAAGGCGACCACGATCACGGAGATCGGGTACATCAGCGCCGACTTGATCTTGGCCTTGATGGCCATCGTCTTTTCCTGGTACAGCGCCAGCCGGTCGAGCAGCGCTTCCAGGATGCCGCCTGCCTCACCTGCCTCGACGAGGTTGCAGTACAGCGCGTCGAAGTACATCGGGTGCTTGCGGAACGCCGAGCTCAGGCTGGTGCCGGTCTCCACGTCGTTGCGGATCTCGTTGAGCAGCTTGGTCAGGCGCGGGTTGGTGCTGCCGCGCGCGACGATGTCGAACGACTGCAGCAGCGGCACGCCGGCCTTCATCATCGTGGCCAGCTGGCGCGTGAAGATCGCGATGTCCTTCTGCTTGATCGCCTTGCCACCGCTGGTGCGGCGCTTGCGGATCTTGCTGACGAGGATGCCCTGGCGCCGCAGGCTGGCGCTGACCACCGCTTCGCCGCCGGCGCGGATCTCGCCACGCACGACCTTGCCGTTCTTGTCCTTGCCCTCCCATTCGAAGACCAGTTCCTTCGGGGAGCGGGCGGCTGCGCTTGCTGTGGCCATGCAGGATTACTCGTTCGTGACGGTGATGACTTCCTCGAGCGTCGTGACGCCCGCACGCACCTTCACCAGACCGGATTGACGGAGGTCGCGCACGCCTTCGGCCTGGGCCTGCTTGGCGATGTCGAGCGCCGTGCCTTCCGACAGGATGATGCGCTGGATCGATTCCGTTATCGGCATGACTTGGTACAAACCAACACGCCCTTTGTAACCGTTGTTGCAGGCGGAGCAGCCGACGGCGCGGTACGGCTTCCAGTTGCCGTCCAGTTCCTCCGGCTGGAAACCGGCCTTCAGCAACGCTTCCCGAGGGTAGTCGGCCGGCTTCTTGCAGTTCTCGCACAGGCGGCGCGCCAGGCGCTGAGCCGTGATCAACAGCACGCTCGACGCGATGTTGAACGGCGCCACGCCCATGTTCATCAGGCGGGTCAGCGTGGTCGGCCCGTCGTTGGTGTGCAGCGTGCTCATCACCATGTGGCCGGTCTGCGCGGCCTTGATGGCGATGTCGGCCGTTTCCAGGTCGCGGATCTCGCCGACCATGATGATGTCCGGGTCCTGGCGCAGGAAGGACTTCAGGGCAGCGGCAAAGGTGAGCCCGGCCTTGTCGTTGACGTTGACCTGGTTGATGCCGGGCAGGTTGATTTCCGCCGGGTCTTCCACCGTCGCGATGTTCACGCCCGGCTGGTTGAGCAGGTTCAGGCAGGTGTAGAGCGAAACCGTCTTGCCCGAGCCGGTGGGGCCGGTCACGAGCACCATGCCGTAGGGGCGCTGGATCGCGGCCAGCAGGCGGTCTTTCTCCGCCTTCTCGTAGCCCAGGGCCTCGATGCCGAGCTTGGCGCTGGATGGGTCCAGGATCCGGATCACCACCTTCTCGCCAAACAGCGTGGGCAGCGTGCTGACGCGGAAGTCGATGGCCTTGCTGCCGAACTTCAGCTTCATCCGGCCGTCCTGAGGCACCCGCTTCTCGGAGATGTCCATCCGGCTGATGACCTTGATGCGCGAGGCCAGCTTGTCCTTGATCGCGATCGGCGGCTGCGTGATCTCGCGCAGTTCCCCGTCGACGCGGAAGCGCACGCGGTAGTGGTACTCGTAGGGCTCGAAGTGCAGGTCCGACGCGCGCATGTTGATGGCGTCGATCAGCATCTTCTGCAGGAAGCGCACGACCGGCGCATCCTCGACCTCGGTGGTGACGTCCTGCGCCTCCGCGGTCGCGGTGGTGTCCTCCTCGGTGACGTCGAACTCGAAGTCGCCGCCAGCCAGCGTATTGATGGCCTCGTTGGCGCTGGTGCTCTGCGCCTCCAGGATCTTGGCCAGCTTGTCGTACTCGACGACCACCCATTCCGGCGTGAGCTGGGTGGCGAACTTGATGCGCTCGACGACTTCTTGGTCGGTGGGGTCGGCACCGCCGATGAACAGGCGATTGCCGCGCTTGCCCAGAGCGATGACCTGGAACTGCTGCGCGATCTTGCGGTCGATGGCGTTGGCCGGGAGCTTCTGCAGGTCGACGGCCGCCAGATCCAGCAAGGGCAGCGCCAGCGAGGCCGACAAGGTGTGCGCCATGTCGGCCGACTGCAGGGCCCCGGCACCGATGGCGGCCGAGACGAAGCCCACCTTGCGCTCGCGAGCCGACTTCAGGATGTCTTCCGCCGCCTTGGCGTTGAGCTTGCCGGCATGCACCAGCACGCGGGCCACGCCCGACAGGGCGCTTGCGGGGGGTTCGACCGTCGTTTCCAGGGCCATCGGCTTCCGTTCAGCACATGTGACTGCCGACGATCATCGCCGATGAGCCCGGCAGATGTAAATCGACCGCCCGGGTCCATACCGTGGGGCGGTCGACGACAACGTGAATCCTGGTCGGGGTGAGAGGATTCGAACCTCCGGCCTCTACGTCCCGAACGTAGCGCTCTACCAGGCTAAGCTACACCCCGCTGGGCACGGTGATCGCGGTCACGAAGACCGGTTCACCGCCCGAACACATAATTCTAGCAGAGCCGCGCGAGCCGTTGACGGTGGCAGGTCGGCCAGGCACGCGCGGGCGCTGGCGGCCTCGGCCTCGGCCGCGTCGCGCGTGGCGTCCAGCGCACCCGTGCGCCGCACGATGGCCACGATGTCGGCCAGGCGTGCCACCTCGCCGTGCTCGATGGCGCCGCGAATGACTTGGCGCTCCTCTGGGGTGCCGCGTTCCATGGCCAGCAACAGCGGCAACGTGGGCTTGCCTTCGCGCAGGTCGTCGCCGATGTTCTTGCCCAGCGACCGGGCATCGCCCTCGTAGTCGAGCAGGTCGTCCACCAACTGGAAGGCGGTGCCCAGGGAACGACCATAGTCGGCGCAGCGCTCCTCGACCTCCGCTGGGGCGTCGGCCAGCACCGCCCCGAGCCGCGCACTCGCCTCGAACAGCTTGGCCGTCTTGAAGCGGATGACGCGCAGGTACTCGTCCACGGCCAGGTCGGGGTCGTGCATGTTCATCAATTGCAGGACCTCGCCTTCGGCGATCACGTTGGTCGCATCGGCGAGCACCTGCAGCACGCGCATGCGGTCCACCGACACCATCATCTGGAAGGCGCGTGAGTAGAGGAAATCGCCCACCAGCACGCTGGCGGCGTTGCCGAACACGGCATTGGCCGTGGCGTTGCCGCGCCGCAACGACGACTCATCGACGACGTCATCGTGCAGCAGCGTGGCGGTGTGGATGAACTCGACGATGGCGGCCAGTTCATGCCGGGCCGGGCCTTCGAATCCCAGGGCCTGCGAGAACAGCAGCACCAGCCGCGGCCTGATGCGCTTGCCGCCGGCGCCGATGATGTAGTGCGAGATCTGGTCGATCAACGCCACGCGCGACGCCAGCCGATCGCGAATCACCGCATCCACGCGCGACATGTCGGCTTCCATCGGGTCCGCGGCGAGGGGGAGGGCGGTAGCGTCGAGCACGAAGATGATCCAGATCGGAGACCGATTATATGAATGGTGCGCAGACGTGCCGGCCCGATCGCCTGCACCTCTCGCGCGGGTCGGCCTGGATGTGGTATGCTGGAGGGCTTGTCTATTTGGGTTCGCCTTCCACTGGGAGGCTTGCCCGGACGGGCAGGTATTCCACCTTCCTTCAACGAGGATCCCATCCATGTACGCGGTCATAAAAACCGGTGGCAAGCAATACAAGGTTGCAGCCGGCGAAAAGATCAAGGTAGAACAGATTGCTGCGGACGTTGGCCAGGAGATCGTGATCGACCAGGTGCTCGCTGTCGGCAACGGCGCGGAGCTCAAGGTCGGTTCGCCCCTGGTGGACGGCGCCACCGTCAGCGCCACCGTGGTCGCCCACGGCCGGCACGACAAGGTGCGCATCTTCAAGATGCGTCGCCGCAAGCACTACCAGAAGCACGGCGGTCACCGCCAGAACTACACCGAGCTGCAGATCGGCGCGGTCAACGCCTGAAGGAGCACTGATCCATGGCACAGAAAAAGGGCGGCGGCTCAACCCGCAACGGCCGTGATTCAAAGCCGAAGATGCTCGGCGTGAAGGTCTTCGGCGGCCAGGCCATCTCGGCCGGCTCGATCATCGTGCGCCAGCGCGGCACCAAGTTCCACGCCGGCACCGGTGTGGGCATGGGCCGCGACCACACGCTGTTCGCGCTCGTCGACGGTACGGTGTCGTTCAAGGTCAAGGGCCCGGACAACAACCAGACGGTGTTCGTCACGCCGGTCTGACGCCGGTTCGAGCCGAACACCGAAGCCCCGGCCCGCCGGGGCTTTGTCATTTGCGCGCGGAGGTCCAGCATGAAGTTCGTCGACGAGGCGGTGATCGACATCGCCGCCGGCCACGGTGGCGCCGGCTGCGTGAGCTTCCGGCGCGAGAAGTTCATCCCGTTCGGCGGGCCCAACGGCGGTGACGGTGGCCGCGGCGGGAGCGTCTGGATGGTCGCCGACCCCAACATCAACACGCTGATCGACTACCGCTACACGCGTCGCTTCGAGGCGAAGAACGGTGAGCCCGGTCGCGGGTCGGACCAGTTCGGCGCGGCCGGCGACGACATCGTGCTGCGCGTGCCGGTGGGCACGGTGGTCACCGACGTCGACACCGGCGAGCAGGTGGTGGAACTGCTGGTGCCGCACGAGCAGGTCCTGGTGCTCAAGGGCGGCGACGGCGGCTTCGGCAACCTGCACTTCAAGACCAGCACCAACCGCGCGCCACGCCAGAAGACACCCGGGTGGCCGGGCGAGGCAAAGAAGGTGCGTCTGGAACTGCGCGTGCTGGCCGACGTCGGCCTGCTGGGCATGCCCAACGCCGGCAAGAGCACCCTGATCGCGGCCGTGTCCAATGCGCGGCCGAAGATCGCCGACTACCCGTTCACCACGCTGCACCCGAACCTCGGCGTCGTGCGCCTGGGCCCGGAGCGCAGCTTCGTCATCGCCGACATCCCCGGCCTGATCGAAGGCGCGGCCGAGGGCGCCGGTCTCGGCCACCAGTTCCTGCGCCACCTGCAGCGCACGCGGCTGTTGCTGCACATCGTGGACCTGGCGCCCTTCGACGATGCCGACCCGGTGAAGCAGGCACGTGCCATCGTGGCGGAGCTCAAGAAGTACGACCCGAAGCTGCACGCCAAGCCGCGCTGGCTGGTACTCAACAAGCTGGACATGGTGCCGGACGACGACCGCGCCACGCGGGTGTCGGAGTTCGTGCGCCGCTTCCGCTGGAAGGGCCCGGTGTTCGAGATCTCCGCGCTGACCCGCGAAGGTCTGCAGCCGCTGATGGACGCGATCTGGCAGCACGTGGCCGCCGGTCAGGTCAAGGTGGCCGAAGCCGACCTGCGCTTCGATCGTGACGAGGGCGCACCGTGAGTGTCGTTGCCCGCGCGCGCCGCATCGTCGTCAAGGTCGGCTCCAGCCTGGTCACCAACGAGGGCCGGGGCGTCGACGCCGAGGCCATCGGCAACTGGTCGCGCCAGCTGGCCGCGCTGGCGCGCCAGGGGCGCGAACTGGTGATGGTCTCCAGCGGTGCCATCGCCGAAGGCATGAAGCGCCTGGGCTGGACGACACGCCCGCGCGAACTGCACGAGCTGCAGGCCGCCGCGGCCGTGGGCCAGATGGGGCTGGTGCAGATGTACGAGACCCTGCTGCGCGAGCAGGGCATGGCCAGCGCCCAGGTGCTGCTGACGCACGCCGACCTGGCCGACCGGGAACGCTATCTCAATGCGCGCTCCACGTTGCTGACGCTGCTGGGGCTGCACGTGATCCCGGTCATCAACGAGAACGACACCGTCGTCAACGACGAGATCAAGTTCGGCGACAACGACACGCTGGGGGCCCTGGTCGCCAACCTGGTGGAGGCCGACGTGCTGGTGATCCTGACCGACCAGCCCGGGCTGTATTCGGCCGATCCGCGCAAGGACACGGCGGCCACACTGATCACCGAAGCGCGTGCAGGTGACCCGGCGCTGGAACGTATGGCCGGCGGTGCCGGCAGCGCCATCGGCCGTGGCGGCATGCTGACCAAGGTGCTGGCGGCCAAGCGCGCCGCCGGCAGCGGCGCCAGCACCGTGATCGCCAGCGGGCGCGAGCCCGACGTGCTGCTGCGCCTGGCCGGCGGCGAGCCCATCGGCAGCGCGCTGCTGGCCGCCACACCGAAGCAGACGGCGCGCAAGCGCTGGATGCTGGACCACCTGCAGCTGCGCGGTGCCGTCACCGTGGACGACGGCGCGGCCGCCAAGGTGCGCGACGAGGGCAAGAGCCTGCTGCCCGTCGGCGTGACGGCCGTGGCGGGCGACTTCGAGCGCGGCGACGTGATCGCCGTGCGCATGGCCGACGGCACCGAGATCGCGCGCGGCCTGAGCAACTATGCCGCCAGCGAGGCGCGCCGAATCGCCCGTCAGCCCTCGGCGCGCATCGCCGAGATCCTGGGCTATGTCAACGAACTGGAAATGATCCACCGCACGAACCTCGTGCGGCTGTAGCAGGCGGCCGGTGACAGGTCAGCTGCCGGTCTGTTCGGCCGCAGGCCCGTCGCCGTGCGGCGGTTCGCCGCGGGGATCGTGCCGGCGGTCGCGCATGCCAGCCCGCAGGTAGCGGTTGTGATGGGTGGTTCGCGGCAGGAAGCGCGCCAGTTCCGTCAGCGCCATTTCATACACGCCGCGCTTGAACTCGATGACCACGTCCAGCGGCACCCAGTAGTCGTTCCAGCGCCAGGCGTCGAACTCCGGGTGGTTGGTGGCGCGCAGGTTCATGTCACTGTCACGCCCGACCAGCCTGAGCAGGAACCAGATCTGCTTCTGGCCCCGGTAGTGGCCGCGCGCGTCCTTGCGGATGAAGTGGTCCGGCACCTCGTATCGCAGCCAGTCGCGTGTGCGCGCCAGGATCTGCACGTGCTCGGGCCGCAGGCCCACCTCTTCATGCAGTTCCCGGAACATCGCCTGCTCCGGCGTCTCGCCGTGCTTGATCCCGCCCTGCGGGAACTGCCACGAGTGGGTCCGCAGGCGCTTGCCCCAGAACACCTGGTTGCGCGCGTTGAGCAGGATGATGCCGACGTTGGGCCTGAAGCCTTCCCTGTCGAGCATAATCTGACCCCAATTCTTGATTGAAATCATTATGGCACCGCCCTGGTGCCGCGCGGCAACCCACGCTTACCCGCACTCGCCGCCCCTGCCATGCGCTTTCACGCGCGGCCTTTTCACCTGATCGCCATCGCCCGATGAAAGCCTCCCGATTCTTCGTCAGCACCCTGAAGGAAGCGCCCGCCGATGCCGAGGTGGTCAGCCACAAGCTGATGATGCGCGCGGGCCTGATCAAGCGCCTGTCGGCCGGCATCTACAACTACATGCCGATGGGCCTGCGCGTGATCCGCAAGGTCGAGGCCATCATCCGCGAGGAGATGAACCGTGCCGGGGCTGTCGAGCTGCTGATGCCGGTGGTGCAGCCGGCGGAGCTGTGGCAGGAGACCGGCCGCTTCGACAAGATGGGCCCAGAGCTGCTGCGCGTGAAGGACCGCCACGACCGCGACTTCATCATCCAGCCCACCAGCGAAGAGGTCATCACCGACATCGCGCGCCAGGAACTGCGCAGCTACAAGCAGTTGCCGCGGAACTTCTATCACATCCAGACCAAGTTCCGCGACGAGCGCCGCCCACGCTTCGGCGTGATGCGCGGGCGCGAATTCACGATGAAGGACGCGTATTC
Source organism: Rubrivivax albus (assembly GCF_004016515.1). Classification (GTDB taxonomy): domain Bacteria; phylum Pseudomonadota; class Gammaproteobacteria; order Burkholderiales; family Burkholderiaceae_C; genus Rubrivivax; species Rubrivivax albus. Next base: position 129,984 of record NZ_SACT01000002.1, on the reverse strand, counting down.
CTTCGATCGCGACAAGGACGGCGCGGCGAAGAGCTACGACGCGATGTTCGGCGCCTACCGCGCGATCTTCGACCGCTTCGGCCTGCAGTACCGCGCGGTGGCGGCCGACACCGGCGCCATCGGCGGCGACCTGTCGCACGAGTTCCAGGTCATCGCCGACACCGGCGAGGACGCCATCGTCTACTGCCCCGACAGCGACTACGCGGCCAACATCGAACTGGCCGAGGCGGTGGCCCCGGCAGCGCCCCGAGCCGCGGCGGGCGCCGCGCTGGCGAAGACGCCGACGCCGGGCAAGAGCACATGCGAGGACGTGGCCGATCTGCTGGGCGTGCCGCTGCAGACCACGGTGAAGTCGCTGGTGCTCGCCACCGACGAGCGCAACGAGGCCGGCGACATCACCGGCACCACCGTGTGGCTGCTGCTGGTGCGCGGCGACCACAGCCTCAACGAGGTCAAGACCGGCAAGCTGCCGGGGCTGAAGGCCGGCTGGCGCTTCGCCACGGTGGGCGAGATCGAGGAGCACTTCGGCTGCAAGCCGGGCTACCTGGGGCCGATCGGCACGCGCAAGCCGGTGAAGGTGATCGCCGACCGCACGGTGGCGGCGATGAGCGACTTCATCTGTGGCGCCAATGCCGTGGACTTCCACTACACCGGTGCCAACTGGGGCCGCGACCTGCCGGAGCCCGACCTGGTGGCCGACATCCGCAACGTGCTGCCCGGCGACCCTTCTCCCGACGGCAAGGGCACGCTCGCCATCCAGCGCGGCATCGAGGTCGGTCATGTGTTCTACCTGGGCACCAAGTACAGCGCGGCGATGAGCGCGGTGTACCTGGACGAGAACGGCAAGCCTCAGCCGATGGAGATGGGCTGCTACGGCATCGGCGTCACGCGCATCCTGGGTGCGGCCATCGAGCAGAACCACGATGAGCGTGGCATCGTCTGGCCGGCCGCGATCGCACCCTTCGAGGCCGTGATCTGCCCCATCGGCTACGACCGCAGCGACGACGTGCGTGCGGCGGCCGACCAGTTGCACGACGCGCTGGCCGCCGCGGGCATCGACGTGATCCTGGACGACCGCGGCGAACGCCCGGGCGCGATGTTCGCCGACTGGGAACTGATCGGGGTGCCCTGGCGCGTGGTGATTTCCGACCGCGGCCTGAAGGCCGGCACGGTGGAGGTGCAGGGCCGGCGCGAGGCCGAGGCCACCGCGCTGCCCGTGGCCGCGGCGGCCGACACGCTGAAGGCCCGCCTGCGCGGATGACGCCCCGGCGCGCGCTGCTCGCGCTGCCGCTGGGCCTGGCCTGGCCGGCCGTGCAGGCCGGGCGGCAGATCGAGGAGCCGCTGGCCGACAGCGTGCGTGGCGCGTTGGCCGCGGCCATCGCACAGACGGCACCGCCCAAGCCGAGCTTCGAGCGCATCGAGGACCGCCTGGTGCACCTGCGTTGGCTGGGCGCGATGAGCGAGCGGCTCAAGCGCCGCATGGCCGAGCACCACACGCGGGTGGAGTTCCTGCAGACGCTCTGGTACGAGAGCCGCCGCGCCGGCCTGGAAACGGCGCTGGTGCTGGGGCTGATCCAGGTCGAGAGCGGCTTCCGCAAGTACGCCATCAGCAGCGCCGGTGCGCGCGGCTACATGCAGGTGATGCCGTTCTGGGCCCGCCTGATCGGTGACGGCAACGACCGCGCGCTCTTCCACGCCCAGACCAACCTGCGCTTCGGCTGTGTGATCCTGCGCCACTACCTGGACATCGAGCGCGGCGACCTGTTCATGGCGCTGGGCCGCTACAACGGCAGCCGCGGCAAGCGCGACTACCCGGACAAGGTGTTCGCTGCGCGCACGCGCTGGCAGTGGGCCGATCCAGGCGCCTGACGACCGCCCGGCGCCTGCACGCCGGCAGCGACAATCCGATCATGCACATCCACATCCTGGGCATCTGCGGCACCTTCATGGGGTCGCTGGCCGCGCTGGCACGCGAGGCCGGTCACCGCGTCACTGGTTGCGATGCGGGCGTCTACCCGCCGATGAGCGACCAGCTGCGCGCGCTCGGCATCGACCTGATCGAGGGCTGGTCGGCCGACCAGCTGGCGCTGAAGCCCGACGTCTTCGTCGTCGGCAACGTGGTCTCGCGCGGCAATGCGCTGATGGAGGCCATCCTCGACGCCGGGCTGCCGTACACGAGTGGGCCGCAGTGGCTGGCCGAGCACGTGCTGCCGGGCCGCCATGTGCTGGCCGTGGCGGGCACGCACGGCAAGACCACCACCACCGCGATGCTGGCCTGGATCCTGGACAGGGCCGGGCTCGAGCCGGGCTTCCTGGTGGGCGGCGTGCCGGTGAACTTCGGCGTCTCGGCCCGGCTGGGTAACGTCGAAGCGGCCCTGCCGGGCCGCGGGGGCAGGCCGTTCGTGATCGAGGCCGACGAGTACGACACCGCCTTCTTCGACAAGCGCAGCAAGTTCGTGCACTACCGGCCGCGCACGGCGATCCTCAACAACCTGGAGTTCGACCACGCCGACATCTTCCCGGACCTGGCGGCCATCGAGACCCAGTTCCACCACCTGGTGCGCACCGTGCCGGCCAGTGGCCGTCTCGTGGTCAATGCCCGCGAGGACTCACTGGCGCGGGTGCTGGCCCGCGGCTGCTGGAGCGAGGTGCAGCACTTCGGCGCGCGCAAGGAAGAGCCCGGCGTGCTGCGCGCGCGCGGCGAGCCGCACGACTTCGACGTGCTGCGCGGCGGCCTGAAGCTGGCCCACGTGGACTGGCCGCTGCTGGGTGAGCACAACCAGCTCAACGCGCTGGCGGCCATCGCCGCGGCAGAGCACGTGGGCGTGGCCCCCGAGGCGGCCGCCGCCGCGCTGGCGACCTTCGAGAACGTGAAGCGCCGACTGGAGCTGCGCGGCACCGCCGGCGGTGTCAGCGTCTACGACGACTTTGCCCACCACCCCACGGCCATCCGCACCACGCTCGACGGGCTGCGGCGCAAGGTGGGCGACGCACGCATCCTGGCGGTGTTCGAGCCGCGGTCCAACACCATGAAGCGCGGCGACATGGCGGCGCTGCTGCCGTGGGCGCTGGAAGAGGCCGACCTGTCGTTCTGTCACGCGGCCCACCTGGGCTGGGACGCGGCCGCCGCGCTGGCGCCCCTGGGCGAGCAGGCGCGTGTGCTCGACGACATCGACAGCCTGGTCGCGGCCGTCGTGCGCAGCGCGCGGCCGGGCGACCACGTGCTGTGCATGAGCAACGGCGGCTTCGGCGGCGTGCACGGCAAACTGCTGACGCGGCTGGCCGGCTGAAACGCCGGGTCGATCCTGTGGCCGGGTGGGCCGGACAGCCCGGTGGCCTGCCCGGCCGCTGCCCGGTCAGACCGCCCGCTGCATCGTCGCGCGCAAGGCCTCGGTCAGCGTGCCCAGGCTGTCCTGCAGGTGGGCCCGCGTTTCCACCGACAGCCCGCCCCGCGATGCCGCCTTGCGCAGCTGCGCCTGCAGTTCTGTGGCGTTCAGGCGCACCAGGCTCAGCGCATCGGCCGGCAGGCCGGGCGCGCCGCGGGTGAGCATGGCCTGCAGGCGCCTGAGGTGCTCGCGCTGCAGGTTGCGGCGCAGCGGGTCGATCTCGCGGCCGGACTTCAGTTCGCTCCACACCGCCGATTGCAGCGTGGTGTAGACCTCCTGCAGCGAGAACGCGCCTTTGCGCTGTTCCGCCGGCAGGTAGTAGGGTAGTTCCAGCACGCGCTGCGCCGTGCCCGCCGACAGCAGCCGGTCCAGCGCCTGCTTCTGCACCGCCAGCACGGCCTGGGGCACGGACACCGGCGCGGCGCGCCGCCACTCCACGTAGTCCACGCCCACGCTGGTCAGGAACTCTGGCTTGAACTGAAAGCTGTCCACGCTGAACAGGCCCGTCGTCAGGAACTGCAGGGCTTCGCGCTGGCGCGCCGGCTCCACCGGGCGGTAGGCCGGGCGCGCGCCCGGGCCTGGCAGGTCGCGCTCGGTGTACATGCCGCCCACGTACTTGGCGGCGATCTCCGGTGCACGGCCCAACTGGCGGAAGCCGGCCAGCAGGCTGCGGCGCAGGCGCTGCGGGTCGTCACCGGCGCGGGGGCCGCGTTCCTGCAGCCGCTGCCAGAGCTCGCGCGACAGCGCCAGGCGCTTCTGCGTCCAGGCCAGCGGGTCGTCGCCGAGGTCGAAGCGGTTGTCGCGTGGGTCCAGGCCCACCACGCCGCCGAAGCCGCCGGCGTCGGCGTCGTCGGCAAAGGCGAGCAGTGGGTCGGTATGGCGCGCCAGGATTTTCGCCAGCCCGGCGGCCTCGTCCTTGGCGTCGAGCGGCGCGTAGGCGTACTCGATGGCCCAGTAGTCGTACGGGCCCAGCGTGACCACGTTCAGGTTGGCCTTGGGCTCACCTGCCAGCGGGATGTTGTACGCGTTGTAGTCCATCACCGAGCCGGTGATCGCGTTCGTTTCGGTGAAGGCCTTGTCCTTCAGCTGATCGCGCGTGATCACGGTCGACGAGCGGAAGTTGTGCTTCAGCCCCAGCGTGTGGCCCACCTCGTGCATGATGGTGTCCTTGATCTGCGCCTGCACGAAGGCCTCGGCTGCCGGGCTGTCGGGCTCGAGTTCGCCGCGTGCCTCCAGCAGGTCGAAGGCGAAGCTGCGCTCCACGGCGGCGTCCACTGCATAGGTGCAGTAGGCGGCGTCTTCGGGCCGCGTGCTGCCCCACAGGGCCTGCAGCACCGGGCGCTGCGCGAAGCTGGAGAAGCCCACGTCCTCGGTGATGAAACGGCGCGCGCCGCGGCCGAAGACGTCGCTCATCGCGATGTCGGCGTCCAGGATCTCGCCAGTGCGCGGGTCGACGATGCTGGGGCCGCGGGCGAAGCCCACGTCGGCGCCGGTGAACCAGCGGATGGTGGCGTGTTCGGCGTCGAGGGTGTCGAAGTCGGCGTCGTCGGGCTGCTGCTTCGCCACGACCGCATTCTTGAAGCCGATGCGCTCGAAGGCCTTGTTCCATTCCAGGATGCCGGCTGTCACCGAGGCACGGTAGCGCTGCGGGATGTTGCGGTCCAGCCAGAAGGTGATGGGCTTGACCGGCTCCGACAGCGCCGCCGCGGGGTCCTTCTTCTCCAGCCGCCAGCGGCGCACCATGTGCTGGCGCGGGTTGGGGGTCAGGTCGTTGCCGAGCTCGGTGTACGACTCGGTGAAGTAGCCCACGCGGGCGTCCGCCTTGCGCACGGCCATCGGCTGCTCGGGCAGGCCGGTCAGGTTGATCGCCACGCCGATGAAGAAGCTGCGTGGGTCCGGCGTGGTCGTCGGCGGCATGGGTCGCGGCGCCGTGGGCGGCAGCGGCGTGGCCGGCGGCGCCGGGATGCGCGGCGTGGCGAAGTGCAGTTGCGTGGTCACGGCCAGGCTCTGCGCGGTGGAGCGGGCCCGCTCGATGCTCGAATTCTTGCCGTCCAGCCCGTAGGGCATGCGGAAGGCGGCTTCCAGCGCGGTGCTGATGCCCGGCAGGTCGCCGATGAAAAGGGTCGAGGCGTCGACCAGCACCGCCTTGCTGTCCTTGTGCGGCGCGCTGAGCACCGGGGCCGCAGCCAGCAGGCTGTCGGAGAACGATTCGGCCACGGTGCGCGCCATCGCCGGGTCACCGTTGGCGCGGAAGGCGGTGTTCAGCGCGCGCAGCTGCAGCACGCGCCCGACGATGCGCAGCTCGACCTTGTTGTCGCTGACCATCTGGTTGGCGTAGAGGCCACGCTCACCGACGGCGTTGGCGATGCTCAGGCTCAGGATCATCGGCTTGCCCAGGCGCTCGGGCGCGATCTCCAGCCAGGTCTTCTCGTCCTTGCGCCAGACCGGGATGAAGCCGGCGCTGCGCTCGGCGTCCTTGATCACTTCGTCGAAGGGCTTGGGCGCGCTCGGGTCGGGCCGCGACGGGGGCTTGGGTGCGCTGGCGGCACTGGCCGGCGCGCTGGCGACGGTGGCCTTGTCAGGGGCGGGCGCGGCCGACGTGGCGGCCGGGCCGCTCACGGTGGCGCAGGCCGACAGCAGCACGACGGCAGCCGAGATGGGTGCCAGGCGCAGGAAGGGGTGGGACATGGTGTGCACGGAAGGGGCAAAGGGGCGATTCTGGCGTCGTTGCGGGCCGGGCCGCATCGGGGCGACCGATAGACTGCCGGCATGACGAGGATTCCTGCGCCGCCGACGCACCTGCTGTACCTGCACGGCTTCCGGTCGTCGCCGCAGTCGTTCAAGGCGCAGCGTCTGAAGGCCTGGCTGGACCACCACCAGCCCGATCTGCACTGGTGGTGCCCTCAACTGCCGCCATCGCCGCGCGAGGCCATGGCGACGATCGATGCCGGCATCGCCGCATGGCCGAAGCACGCCATGGCCGTCTGCGGCAGTTCACTGGGCGGCTTCTACGCCACGGCCGAGGCCGAGCGCCACGGTTGCCCGGCGGTGGTGATCAACCCGGCCGTGGACCCGGCCCGCGACTTGGCGGCCTACATCGGCGAGCAGACGGCCTGGCACGACCCGGAGCAGCACTTCTTCTTTCGCCCCGAATACGTCGACGAGCTGCGCGCGCTGACCGTGCCGGCCGTCACCCGGCCGGAGCGCACCCTGGCCATCATCGCCAAGGGCGACGAACTGCTGGACTGGCGCGAGATGTCGGTCCGTTATGCCGGCGCGCGGCAGCACCTGATCGACGGCAGCGACCACGCGCTGTCCGACTTCGACCACCACCTTCCCATCCTGCTGGAGTTCCTGAACCTATGCGACTGAAAGACCGGATCTGCATCGTCACCGGTGCGGCACAGGGCATCGGCGCGGCCACCGTGGCGCGCCTGGCCGAAGAGGGCGCGCACGTGATCGGCTGCGACCGCCGGGCCGACCCCATGGCCGGCGCGGCCGAGACCTTCGCCGTGGACGTCACCGACCGAACGCAGGTCGACGCGATGGTGGCCGCCGTGCTCGCGAAGCGCGGCCGCATCGACGTGCTCGTCAACAACGCCGGCATCACGAAGGATGCGCGCCTGGTGAAGATGTCGCAGGAGCAGTTCGACGCCGTCATCGACGTCAACCTGCGCGGCGTCTTCCACTGCGCCCAGGCCGTGGCGCCGGCGATGATCGAGCAGGGCCGCGGCGTCATCCTCAACGCCAGCAGCGTGGTTGGCCTCTACGGCAACTACGGCCAGACCAACTACGCGGCCAGCAAGTTCGGTGTCATCGGCTTCACCAAGACCTGGAGTCGCGAACTCGGGCCCAAGGGCATCCGTGTCAATGCCGTGGCGCCGGGTTTCGTCGAGACCCCGATCCTGCAGACCGTGCCCGACAAGGTGCTGCAGCACATGCGCGAGCAGGTGCCGCTGCACCGCCTGGGCCGGCCGGAGGAGATCGCAGCCGTGTACGCGTTCCTGGCCAGCGACGATGCCAGCTACGTCAATGGCGCAGTGATCGAGGTCAGTGGCGGCATGACGGTCTGACCCAGGTCAAGCGGCCCAATCAGGGCCGGGGTCGGCAGGCCAGGAAGGCTTTTCGTTGGGATATTTTTCCCGTACCGTCGAATCTTCGATGACGGGAGAACGAAGATGTCGACCGGACGGATGCGGGTGCGGCGTGGTGTGCGTGGGCTGGCGCGCTGGCTGACACTGGGCGGGCTGAGCTTGGCTGGCGCCGTGCAGGCGCAGACCTATGCCATCGACTACATCGCCTCCGTCGCCAGCGGGGTGGCGATGGACCGGCTCGGTCGCGTCGTGGTCGGCAGCACCAGCCTGCCGCCGCCCTGCGTTGGCTGCCCGCCGATCTTCAACGTCCCGGCCATCTGGGTCGAGGGGCGCCGACAGTTGCTCACGGTGCCCGAAGGTGCTGCTTATCTGAGCTTCAGCGGCGTCAACGCCAGCGGCTGGATCGCCGGCACGGCGATGCGCCTGGACGCCACTGGCGGGGCCGGCCACGTGTGGGTGCCGCGCGCCGACGGCAGCGGGCACGACGCCACGCCGATCGGCCAGCTGGCGGGCTTCGCAGACGCGATCCCGGCCGGCATCGACGACAGCAACCGCGTGATCGGTCTGGCCCGCACCTGGTTCGTCGCGCAGGATCCGTTCACGTGGACGGCAGCAGAAGGCATCCAGAGCCTGACGGCGATGGGCTACCCGGCCGACGAACCCGTGGCCGTCAGCCCGGGCGGCACCGTCGCCACGCGCACGTTGACCTACCGCTTCGGCGAGCCGGGCAGCGCCACGGCGGCCGCGCCGCCTCCGGCCGGGTTTTACGGCAACACCTCGACCTTGACCGGCGCCGTCAACGACGACGGCATGCGGGCCAGCTTCCTGCTTTCCACCTCGGGCACCAGCCAGGGCTACCGCTACCTGGCACGTTACAGCGACGCCGGAGGCTGGCAGGTGCTCGCGGGGCCGGCGGCCTCGTCGGTGCCCTATGGGGTTGGGGGCGTGCAAAGCAGCGGCACCATCACGGGCCACATCCTGAGCTCGGGGCTGATCTCCTTCGGGCCGGATGGTCCGGCACAGAGCCTGACCAGCTTCGTGTCCGCCGCGTATCCCGAGGCCGGCGTGGGGGCCCCCGGCGAGATGGCCGACGACGGCAGCATCCTGGCCCAGGTGCTCATCGGCCGCAGCCACCGCCTGGCCAAGCTGGTGCCGGTACAGCCCTGCGCCGAGAACTGCCTGCGCGTGAGCGCGATTGCGATGAAGGGCCGCATGGTCTCCGAGCCGGGGCAGCCGCCCGGCCAGTGCACCCCCGGTGCGCGCAACGAGGTGTCGGCACGCATCACCGTCGTCGGCGGTGACGGTCTGCCGGTGGCCGGTGCCACCTTGCGCGGCCGTTTCCTGGACGATTACTACCTCGACCAGGTCGTCACGCTGCGCACCAATCGCAAGGGCCAGGCGCTGGCCCGGCACAGCGGCGAGGCCTGCGTCGGTGCCGTGGCCTTCCTCGTCGACGGCGTGACCAAGACGGGCCTGGCGCTGGACCGCACGACGGGCCAGCTGTCGGCCTACACGATTGCCCAGCCACGGCGCTAGGCCACAATCCGGGGCGTGACCTACGCCCTGTTCGATGACGCCGGCAAGTTCCTGGCCGGCCGCGTGATGTCCGAGGCGGAGAGCTCGATGCAGGTCGAGCTCGACTCCGGCAAGCGCGTGAAGGTGAAGGCAGCCAACGTGCTGCTGCGTTTCGAGAAGCCGGCACCGGCCGACCTGCTGGCCGAGGCGGCGCAGCAGGCGGCCGACATCGACCTCGACCTGGCCTGGGAATTCGCCCCGGAGGCCGACTTCGGTTTCGCCGACCTGGCGCGCGACTACTTCGACGCGTCGGCCGGGCCGGTGCAGCAGGCCGCCGCGCTGCTGCGCCTGCACGATGCGCCGCACTACTTCCGCCGGGCCGGCAAGGGGCAGTACCGCAAGGCACCGGAGGAGACGGTCAAGGCGGCCCTGTTGGCCATCGAGCGCAAGAAGCAGGTGGCGCAGCAGATCGATGCCTGGGCCAGCGATCTGGTCGAGGGGCGTTGCCCGGACGCGGTGCGCGAACAGCTCTACCGCATCCTGTTCAAGCCGGACAAGAACGGCCCGGAATACAAGGCCGTGGTGCAGGCGGCCAAGGCGGCGCAGCGCGCGCCGCTGGACCTGCTGCAGGCCGCCGGTGCCATCGACAGCCCCTACCAGTTCCACTGGCGGCGTTTCCTCTTCGACCAGTTTCCGCGCGGCACCGGGTTTCCCGACCTGCCGGTGCCGGAGATCACGGACGACCTGCCGCTGGCACCCGTGCAGGCCTTTTCCATCGACGATTCGGCCACCACCGAGATCGACGATGCCCTGTCGGTGACCGGCCTGGGCCAGGGCACGGTCATCTTCGGCATCCACATCGCCGCGCCGGGCCTGGCCATCGCGCCCGATTCACCGCTGGACAAGATCGCACGCGAGCGGTTGTCCACCGTCTACATGCCGGGCTGGAAGCTGACGATGCTGCCCGACGCGGTGGTGCGCGCCTACACGCTGGACGAAGGCCGCGACTGCCCGGCGCTGAGCCTGTACCTGCACATCGACGAGGCGACGCTGGAGGTCCTGTCGGCCGAGACACGGGTCGAGCGGGTGCCGATCGTGGCCAATCTGCGCCATGACCAGCTCGACGAGGTGATCACCGAGGCCTCGCTCACCGGCGAGGCGCTGGCCGAGTACCCGTTCGCACCGGAGCTCGCCTTCGCCTTCCGGCTGGCGCGCCACTGCAAGGCCCGGCGCGAGCAGGTGCGCGGCCGGCCGGAGACCTTCAACCGGCCCGACTACAGCTTCCGCCTGGACAGCGACGGTTCGCGGGAGCCTGACGGCAGCGAGCCGGTGCTCATCGGCACCCGCCGACGCGGCGCGCCGCTGGACCTGGTGGTCGCCGAGGCCATGATCCTGGCCAACAGCCACTGGGGCGGCTGGTTGGCGGAATGCGGCGTGCCCGGCATCTACCGCAGCCAGGCCAGCCTGGCGCCAGGCGTGAAGGTGCGCATGGGCACCAAGCCGCTGCCGCATGCCGGCATGGGCGTGGCGCAGTACACCTGGGCCACGTCGCCGCTGCGCCGGTACACCGACCTGGTGAACCAGTGGCAGATCATCGCCTGCGTGTGCCACGGCCGCACCGCGGCGCTGGCGGCGCCATTCCGGCCCAAGGACGCGACGCTGTTCTCCATCATCTCGTCCTTCGACGCCACCTATGCCGCTTACAACGATTTCCAGCACGGCATCGAACGCTACTGGACCCTGCGCTGGCTCGAGCAGCAGGGTGTGGACACGCTGGACTGCGCGGCCATGAAGGACGGCCTGGTGCGCGCCGAGACGCTGCCGCTGGTGCTGCGCGTGGGTGGTACCGAGGGCCTGCCACGCGGGACCCGGGTGCGCGTGCGCGTGGCCCGCACCGACCTGCTGACGCTGGACGTGCACGGCACGCTGCTGGAGCAGCTGGACGCGCCACTGCCGCCGGACGCCGGGGCGGACGACGCCGGTGGCGAAGGGGAGGACGAGTCCGCGCTGGCGGCGGGCCTGTCGATCGCGGTCGAGGTCGACGAGCCCGGCGACTCTGACGCGTCAACCGCCGCCCCGGGAGGCACGGCGTCGTCGTGATCGGCCAGGTCATCCAGCGTGCCGGCGTGCTGCTGCGCCGGATGACGGTGCTGCAGTGGGCGCTGACGGTGTCGCTGGCGGTGCACGCCGGGTTGCTGGCCGTGCGCTTCGTCGACCCGGAGGGTTTCAACCGCGTGTTCCGCGACACGCCGCTGGAGGTCATCCTCGTCAACGCGCGGTCCGAGGAGCCGCCGCTCAAGGCCCAGGCCATCGCCCAGGCCAACCTGGCCGGCGGCGGCGATGCCGAGCGTGGCCGGGCGACGTCGCCCCTGCCGCCGTCGGATGCCTTCCAGCTGGGTGATGCGCCGGACCACGCACGCCGCCAGATGCAGCAGTTGCAGACCGAGCAACAGCAGCTGCTGGCGGCGCTGCGTCGCGAACTGGCGCTGCTGCCGCCGCCCGATCCGCGCCGCGAGGCCGGTACACCGAGCGAACGGGCGCAGCAGGAGAGGCACCGTCAGCTGGTGCGCCAGCTGGCCGAGATCGAGAAACGCATCAACGCCGAGAACGCGCGGCCCAAGAAGCGCTACATCAGCCCGGCCACGCAGGAGGCGGTCTACGCGCTGTACTACGACGGGCTGCGGCGGCGCATCGAGGAGCGTGGCACGCGCGACTTCCCCGAAGCCGGGGGCCGCAAGCTCTACGGCGAGCTGACGATGAACGTGACCATCGACGCCGGTGGCCGCGTCGTCGACGCGGAGATCGTGCGCCCGTCAAACTCGCGTCTGCTGGACCAGCGGGCGGTGGCCATCGTCTACGCCGCGGCGCCTTTCGGGCGCTTCAGCGAGGCCATGCGTCGCCAGGCCGACCAGATCGTCGTCACGTCCCGCTTCCGCTTCACGCGCGACGACGGGCTGGAGACCACTCTCAGTAGCAGCCTGCCCGGCAATTGAGACCCGAGACCCCGACCCCATGACCGTCGACGCGCACGAGCCTGGCCTGGACCGCTACGCCGTGCTGGGCAACCCGGTGGCGCACAGCCAGTCGCCCTTCATCCACGAGGCCTTCGCACGCCAGACGGGGCAGCGCCTGCGCTATGAGCGCGTGCTGGCGCCGATGGACGGGTTTGCCGAGACCGTGCGCGCCTTCGCAGCCGCAGGAGGGCGGGGCTGTAACGTCACGGTGCCGTTCAAGTTCGAGGTACCGGCCCTGGCGACGACCGTGAGCGTGCGGGCACAGCTCGCGGGTGCGGCGAACGTGCTGCGCTTCGACGCCGAGGGCTGGTGGGCCGACAACACCGATGGCATTGGCCTGGTGCGTGACATCGAGGCCGGCGCCGGTGTGCCGCTGCGCGGAAAGCGCGTGCTGCTGGTCGGCGCCGGTGGCGCCGGGGCCGGCGTGCTCGGCCCGCTGCTGGAGGCCGGGCCGGCTGTCGTGATGGTGGTCAACCGCACGCCCGATCGAGCGCACGCGCTGGCCGCGCGCCATGGCGATTGGGCCGCTCGTCACGGCGTGCGCTTGAAGGCCGGCGGCCTCGACGCGGCCACTGGCCGGTTCGACGTCGTCGTCAATGCCAGTGCCAGCAGCCTGGCCGGTGCGGCCGTGCCGGTGGCGGCGGAGCGGCTGGCCGAAGGCGCGCTGGCGGTGGACCTGATGTACGGTGCGCCGGCACGACCGTTCCTGGACTGGGCGAGCGCCCATGGCGCCGTGCCGCGCGACGGCCTGGGCATGCTGGTGGAACAGGCGGCCGAGGCCTTCTACGGCTGGCGTGGCTGCCGACCCGACACGGCACCGGTGCTGGCCGCCTTGCGCCAGCGCCTGGAGATGGGCACGTGAGCGCAGGCTGGCGTTCGCTGCGTCGCCTTGCGGCCATGCTGCTGGTGTGCGGGCTGGCGCTTCAAGGCGTCTTCGCGCTGCGCGTGGCCGCGGCGGCCTGGGTCGACCCGGCATCCACCAGCTTCCAGCGCAGCGAGGCCTGGCGGCTGTGGCGCAGCGGCGAACCCTGGACCTGGCGGCACGACTGGGTGCCGGCGGAGCGCATCGCGACGGCGCTGCCGCGCGCCGTGATCGCGAGCGAGGACGCCGGCTTCACCGAGCATGGCGGGATCGAATGGGACGCCATCGAGCGGGCCTGGGCGCGCAACCAGGCGCAGCAGGCGCGCGCCGAGCGGCGCGCTGCGGACCGACCTGGGCAGGTCGTGCGGCCTGCCAAGCTGGTGGGCGGGTCGACCATCACCCAGCAACTGGCGAAGAACATGCTGCTGTCCGGCGAACGCACCGTGCTGCGCAAGGCGCAGGAGGCGGTGCTCACGCTGTGGCTGGAGCTGTGGCTCGACAAGCCGCGGATCATGGAGGTCTACCTCAACCACGTGGAGTGGGGCGCCGGCGTGTTTGGCGCCCAGGCGGCGGCACAGCGCTACTTCCGCGTCGATGCGGCGCGCCTGAGCGAACGGCAGGCTGCGCGGCTGGCCGTGATGCTGCCGGCGCCCAAGCGCTTCGAGCGTCGGCCGGACTCGGCCTACCTGGCGGGGCGCACCGAGGTCATCCTGGGTCGCATGGGGGACGTGCAGTGGTCATGAGTCGGCGGATGCATGTGGCGGATGGATGCAGGGCCGGTCACCGGCCGACGCTGCCGCATGGGCAGCTGCGGAAGGGGCACCGGCATGCGTGATGTCGAATCCCTGCTGGCGGTGGCCGCGGGGCACGTGGTGGACGACGGTCTGGACTACGCCGGCGCGAAGCAGAAGGCGGCCAAGGCGCTGGGCTACCGTGGCAGCCTGCCGTCCAACGAGGCCCTGGAGGACGCGGTGCGTGAACACATCGCCGTCTTCCACGCGGACGAGCAACCGGGCGAGTTGCGTGCGCTGCGGGCCCTGGCGCTGGACTGGATGCAGCGCCTGCAGCCGCTGCGGCCGCACCTGTCGGGTGCCGTCTGGCGTGGCACGGCGACCCGGCGCTCCGCGGTGATGATCGACCTCTACTGCGACGACCCCAAGGCGGCCGAACTCCTGCTGCTGGACCAGGGTCTGGCATTCGAGGCCGGCCCGGCGGGGCCGGCCTCGCGGCACGGCGACACCTGCGATGTGCTCAGCCTGTGGGTGCCCTGCCGCCCCTTCGGCGAACGGGTGATGCTGCACCTGTGGGTGCACGATCTGGACGACCTGCGGGGTGCATTGAAACCCGATGCGCGCGGCCGCGCGTGGCGTGGCGACGCGGCGGCCGTGGCGCGCCTGCTGGCGCCCGAGGTGACGCCGTGACGGCGCGCCGGCGCATGGTGCTCGGCCTGGCGGCCGCCGGCGGTGCCGGCGCGCTCGGGCTCGGTGTGGCCCTCTGGCGCGAACGTGTCGCGCCGTCGCCGCACCCGGTGTTCATGGCGCGATTCGACCGCCCCGACGGCGGGGAACTGGTCATGGCCTCCTACCTGGGGCGCCCGCTGCTGCTGAATTTCTGGGCCACGTGGTGCCCGCCCTGCATCCGGGAGATGCCGCTGTTGGGCGAGTTCCACCGCCGGCAACCGGCGGTGGGCTGGCAGGTGGTGGGGCTGGCGGCAGATGCTGGCGCGCCCGTGCGAGAATTCATCCAGCGTCAGCCGGTGCCGTTCGCGATCGGCCTGGCGGGCTTCCAGGGGGTCGAGCTCAGCCGTCAACTCGGCAACGAGGGTGGTGGCCTGCCGTTTTCGGCGCTGTTCGACGCAGATGGCCGCCTGCTGCGCACACATGTCGGCGAACTGGATGCGCAAAGGCTGGCCGACTTCACGCGCTAACATCCACCAAGAGACGCGCTTTCGACCTCTTTTGCTGCCAAAAGTCGACTTCCCGCGGGTTCTAGACTACATTTCGCAACCTTGCGGGCCAGTCGCGTCGTCACGACGTTGCTGGTGCGCGGCCAGAGAACACTGACAGGGCGCCGCACCCGCGGGTGGCCCACCGAGGAAACGCATGGATCTGCGCAAGCTGAAAACACTCGTCGACCTGGTGTCCGAGTCGAACATCTCCGAACTCGAGATCACGGAAGCCGAAGGCAAGGTCCGCATCGTCAAGGGTGGCGGTGCGACCGGCATGGTGATGGCGCCAGCGCCGGTGATGATGGCGTCCGCCGCCCCTGCCCCTGTGGCCGCCTCGGCCACCGTGCCGCCGGCCGAGGCGCCTGCCGCGCCCGCCGGCAAGGTCATCAAGTCGCCGATGGTCGGCACCTATTACCGTGCCGCCAGCCCGGGCGCCAAGCCCTTCGTCGAGGTGGGCAGCAGCATCAAGGAAGGCGAGGCGGTCTGCATCATCGAGGCGATGAAAATCATGAACGAGATCGAGGCCGACTGCAGCGGCAAGATCGTCCAGATCCTGTGCGAGAACGGTCAGGCGGTCGAATTCGGCCAGCCGCTGTTCATCGTCGAGTAAGCGACCGCGGTGTTCAAGAAGATCCTGATCGCCAACCGGGGCGAAATTGCGCTGCGGGTCCAGCGCGCCTGCCGCGAGATGGGCATCCAGTCCGTCGTCGTCTACTCCGAGGCCGACCGCGAGGCCAAGTACGTCAAACTGGCCGACGAGGCGGTGTGCATTGGGCCGGCGCCGTCGGGGCAGAGCTACCTGAACATGCCGGCCATCATCGCCACGGCGGAGGTGACCGACGCCGAGGCGATTCATCCGGGCTATGGTTTCCTGTCGGAGAACGCGGACTTTGCCGAGCGGGTGGAGCGCAGCGGCTTCGCCTTCATCGGGCCGACGCCGGAGTCGATCCGCGTCATGGGCGACAAGGTGTCGGCCAAGCAGGCGATGATCCGGTCGGGCGTGCCCTGCGTGCCGGGGTCCGAGGGTGCGCTGCCGGAGGATCCGAAGGAGATCGTGAAGATCGCCCGTGCGGTGGGCTACCCGGTCATCATCAAGGCCGCCGGTGGCGGCGGCGGCCGTGGGATGCGTGTGGTGCACACCGAGGCGGCGCTGCTGAATGCCGTGCAGACTACGCGTGCCGAGGCCGGGGCAGCGTTCGGCAACCCGGCGGTCTACATGGAGAAGTTCCTGGAGAACCCGCGGCACATCGAGATCCAGGTGCTGGCCGACACCCACCGCAACGCGGTGTGGCTGGGTGAGCGAGACTGTTCCATGCAGCGCCGCCACCAGAAGATCATCGAGGAGGCGCCGGCGCCCGGGATTCCGCGGCGCGTGATCGAGCGCATCGGCGACCGCTGTGCGGCGGCCTGCAAGAAGATCGGGTACCGCGGTGCCGGCACCTTCGAGTTCCTGTTCGAGAACGGCGAGTTCTACTTCATCGAGATGAACACGCGGGTGCAGGTGGAGCACCCGGTGACGGAACTGGTGACGGGCATCGACATCGTGCAGATGCAGATCCGCATTGCCGCTGGCGAGAAGCTGCCCTTTGCCCAGCGCAACATCGCGATGCGCGGGCATGCGATCGAATGCCGGGTGAACGCCGAGGATCCTTATCGCTTCGTGCCGTCACCTGGGCGGATCACCATGTGGCATCCACCGGGCGGGCCGGGCGTGCGGGTCGATTCACACGCCTACACGAACTATTTCGTGCCACCGCACTACGACTCGATGATCGGCAAGATCATCGTGCACGGCGACACCCGGGATCAAGCGCTGGCCCGCATGCGCACGGCGCTGCAGGAAACGGTGGTCGAGGGCATCCAGACCAACGTGCCCCTGCACCGCGAGCTGATGGTCGACGCCAAGTTCGTCGAAGGCGGCACGAGCATTCATTACCTCGAGGGCTGGCTGCAGCAGCACCGCCGATGATCGAGTTGGTGCTGGGCTTGCCGCAGGCGCTGGTGGAGCCGGTGTCCGACGCGCTGTCCGACGAACTCGACGCCCTGTCGGTGTCCGTGGAGGACGCCGATGCCGGCACCGAGGCGGAGCAGGCCCTGTTCGGTGAGCCCGGGATGCCAGCACCGGAGCCGGCCTGGGCGAGCTCGACGGTGCGTGCGCTGTTCGAGACCGAGGCTCAGGCCGAGGCGGCGGCGGCGCTGCTGCTGGCGCAGGACTGGACAACGGGTCTGCGGGTGCTGGCGATGATGCCGGTGGTGGAGCAGGACTGGGTGCGCCTGACGCAGTCGCAGTTCGAGCCGGTGTCGATCACCGAGGAATTCTGGGTCGTGCCCAGCTGGCACGAGGCGCCGGCTGCAGCGAAGACGGTGATCAGGCTCGACCCGGGGCTGGCGTTCGGCACCGGCACGCACCCGACGACGCTGATGTGTCTGCGTTGGCTGGCCACGAATGCCCGCAGCTGGCCCCGGATGCTGGATTACGGCTGCGGCTCCGGCATCCTGGCCATCGGTGCACTGCTGCTGGGCGCGCATACGGCCGATGCCGTCGACATCGATGCGGCCGCCATCCAGTCCACGCAGGACAACGCTGCCGCCAACGGTGTGACGGTGAGGGCCGGTGATCCGGCGATGGCGAGCGGCTGTTATCCGCTGGTGGTGGCGAACATCCTGGCGCAGCCGCTCAAGCTGTTGGCCCCGCTGCTGTGTGGACACGTCGAAGCGGGTGGCCGCCTGATCCTGGCCGGCATCCTGGAGCGCCAGGTCGACGAGCTTCGGCAGGCCTATGCGCCCTGGCTGACGCTGGAGGTGCTGGACAGCCTGGACGGCTGGGTGCTCATGGGCGGGCAGCGCGCGTCCCACGACGATCGATGAGCCTGGCGACGCGCTGCACCGCCTGCGGCACGGTGTTCAGGGTCGTGCAGGACCAGCTGCGCGTGTCGTCCGGCTGGGTTCGCTGCGGGCGTTGCGGCGAGGTCTTCAACGCCATCGAGAGCCTGGTCGACGCTGCGCCGGAACGGCCCGAAGGCGTGCCCAGCCAGCACGGCCCGCGCATCATGGCCGAGCTTGCCCGAGTCTCGGGGAGCGACTTCGCTCCGTCCGAGGAGGCCATCGAGCGTCCAGCGACAGCGGAGGCGGCCGCTGTCAACGGCCATGGTCTGCCTCGGGCTGCGTCTGACGCACCGACGGTGCCTGAATCGCAACAAGGCGACGGGCCGGGTCCGGACGCAGAGGCCTCTGAGCCAGCCCAAGGCCGGCGACCGTCGACATCCACCGCAGCAACGATGGTTGCGAAGGCACCGGCCGAGGTGACGGCTTCCCAGCGGCTCGGACCGCCCCCGGTGGCAGCGGGCGTCGCGGACATGGCGACGCCTGCGTTCGTCGTGCAGGCGGACCGTGCGGCTCGTTGGCGGCGTCCGTTCGTCCGCGTGGTGCTGACGACGCTGATCCTTGTCTCGGCGTCAGGGCTGGCGGCGCAAATCCTGACGTCACACCACGACTGGCTGGCTGCCCGCTGGCCGTGGATGCAGCCTGTCAGCGCCCGGTTCTGCGCGCTGCAGGGGTGCCGTGTTGGTGCGCCCCGACTGCTCGAGGGGCTTTCGGTGGACAGCAGCACGCTGACGAAAGCGCCTGCGGATGGGATCTACACGCTGACGGTGACGGTGCGCAATCGCGCCGGGCTGAGCGTCCTGACTCCGGCACTGGACCTGGTGCTCAGCGATGCAACAGGCCAACCCACGGTGCGTCGGGTGCTGACGTTGTCGGAGCTTGGCGTCGAAGCATCTGCCATTGGTGCACGCAGCAATCTGGTCGCGTCGGCCCGGGTGCGCATCGGTGCAGCGCCCGTGCTCGGCTACACGATCGAACTCTTCTACCCTTGACCCACCAGGCGACAGCCTGAACACGGAGGTTCCCATGCCAGCGCTGATCTGCGGATCGCTCGCCTTCGACACCATCACCAACTTCCCGGGCCGATTCGCTCAGCAGATTCTTCCCGACCAGGTGCACATCCTGAACGTGTCCTTCCTGGTGCCTACGCTGCGGCGTGAGTTCGGAGGGTGCGCCGGCAACATCGCCTACAACCTGCATCTTCTCGGCGGCGCACCGGTGGTGATGGCGGCGCTTGGCACCGACGGAGCAGAGTATCTGGCCCGGTTGCAGTCCTGGGGCGCGGACACGACGCTGGTGCGCCAGGTGCAGGAGATCTATACCGCTCAGGCCATGATCATCACCGATCAGGACAACAACCAGATCACGGCCTTTCATCCAGGGGCCATGCAGCATGCCCATGAGACGAGGGTCCCTGTTGATCGTTCGGACCTGAACATCGGGATCATCGCACCGGACGGCCGCGATGCCATGTTGAGCCATGCCCAACAGATGCACGATGCGGGCATCCCGTTCATCTTCGATCCGGGACAGGGCCTGCCCATGTTCAACCCGGACGAGCTCAGACACTTCGTGGCCCTGGCGCGCTGGATTGCCGTCAATGACTACGAAGCTCGCATGCTATGCGACAGGCTGGGAACGGACCTGGCCGACTTGTCCCGTGCGCCCGGCATCGAGGGGGTTGTTGTGACGCGGGGCGCCGAAGGCAGCGAGGTGTGGATGGCTGGTCATCTGACCCAATGCCCGCCGGTGGTGGCGACAGCCATTGCCGACCCTACAGGGTGCGGAGACGCCTTTCGGGCTGCACTGCTGTACGGTCTGGAAAGAGGGTGGACGCTCCAGCGCTGCGCGGCGATCGGCAATCGGCTCGGGGCCTGCAAGATCGCGTGCCACGGGCCGCAGAATCACCGGCCAAGTTCAGCCGAACTCCTGCAGTGAGCTTCAGCGGCTCTGCGCGCTCGATGCGATGCCATCCACATGAAAACACCCGGCTGGCCGTGGCCAGTCCGGGTGTCGGTGCCCCACGCTTCATTCGTCCCGGGGCAGTAGCTCTGGCAGGCCGGCTGTCAGGGCTTGTTGCCGGTCGGGAACGGCCAAGCCGCCGCTGGTGCAAGGGCAGTCTTTGCTGTTGTTGACGCCTTCGTCGGCGTTGATTTCGCAGAGGGCTTTCGGCTTGCTGCGGCCTTCTTAGCCGGGGTGGCCTTCTTAGCCGGGGCGGCCTTCTTTGCCGGGGCGGCCTTCTTGGCCGGGGCGGCCTTCTTGGCCGGAGCGGCCTTCTTGGCCGGAGCGGCCTTCTTGGCCGGAGCGGCCTTCTTGGCCGGAGCGGCCTTCTTGGCCGGAGCGGCCTTCTTGGCCGGAGCGGCCTTCTTGGCCGGAGCGGCCTTCTTTGCCGGGGCGGCCTTCTTGGCCGGAGCGGCCTTCTTGGCCGGAGCGGCCTTCTTCGCAGTTGCCATTGTTTTCTCCTTGATCAAGTTGCAAAGAGCGCCATGCAGCGGGAAGCCGCACGGTTGCTCGTCAAGGTCGACAGGTGCCCGACCTCGACGAACTCAGGTCGAACGCTGGGCGTGCTTCTGGCGTCACGAACAAGCGTCCGAATCTTTACTGCAGGCTGCCTGGCCACGAACACTGGCCAGCCTTCAATCCCATGTCAGTGCGCCCCCGGTCTGGTAGTCGATGACACGCGTCTCGAAGAAGTTGCGTTCCTTCTTCAGGTCGATCATCTCGCTCATCCAGGGGAACGGGTTCTCTTCGTTGGGGAACAGCGCTTCCAGACCGATCTGTGTCGCACGCCGGTTCGCGATGTACCGCAGATAGCCCTTGAACATCGACGCGTTCAGGCCGAGCACACCGCGTGGCATCGTGTCCTCGGCATACCGGTACTCCAGATCGACCGCCTTCATGAACAACTGTGTGATCTCGTCTCGGAACGCAGGCGTCCAGAGGTGCGGATTCTCCAGCTTGATCGCGTTGATGAGGTCGATGCCGAAGTTGCAGTGCATCGACTCGTCACGCAGGATGTACTGGTACTGTTCGGCCGCGCCGGTCATCTTGTTCTGCCGGCCCAGGGCCAGGATCTGCGTGAAGCCGACATAGAAGAACAGGCCTTCCATCAGGCACGCGAACACGATCAGGCTCTTCAGCAGCGTTTGATCGGCCTCCATGGTGCCCGTGCGGAAGTGCGGGTCCATGATGGCATCGATGAACGGGATCAGGAACTCATCCTTGTCACGGATCGACGAGACCTCGTGATACGCGTTGAAGATCTCGCTCTCGTCCAACCCCAGGCTCTCGACGATGTACTGGTAGGCGTGGGTGTGGATGGCTTCCTCGAACGCCTGACGCAACAGGAACTGGCGGCATTCGGGCGCAGTGATATGACGATACGTGCCCAGCGTGATGTTGTTCGCCGCCAGAGAATCCGCGGTGACGAAGAAGCCGAGGTTGCGCTTGATGATCCGCCGCTCGTCGTCGCTCAGACCATTCGGGTCCTTCCACAGCGCGATGTCGCGGCTCATGTTCACTTCCTGCGGCATCCAGTGATTGGCGCAGGTGGCGAGGTACTTCTCCCAGGCCCACTTGTACTTGAAGGGCACGAGCTGGTTGACGTCGGTCTGCCCGTTGATGATGCGCTTGTCGGCGACGTTGACGCGGCGCGCCGATGCGGCCGCAGCCACATCGGTCACAGACTTCGTCTCCGCAGGCGCCCTGCGGTAATCCGCTACGACGGAAGGCGTAGCCTTCACCGACGGGGCAGCGGCAGCTCGACCGCGATCTTCTTCCCAGACCAGCATGGTTGGATTCCTGATGTCTTGATTATCGGAGTGTGTGCAAGCAACACCAAGTGATGCCGCGAGCGTGGCAGATGGTGCTGTTGCGCCACCGCATCGCACCACGCTCACCGAATGCGCTCACTGGCAGGCTTCGCAGTCCGGGTTGTCGATCGAACAGAACTTGACGTCACTGCCTGGCGCGTTTCCAGCGGCCATGTCCGTTCGCGTCGCTGGCCCACCGCCCTGCGGCACGGCGTTGAGCTGCCCGCGGGACACGGTTGACTTCTCGGCCGCCGTGGCACTGGTGGTGCGCAGGTAGTAGGTGGTCTTCAGGCCACGTTGCCAGGCGAGCTTGTAGGTCTCGTCGAGCTTCTTGCCCGATGCGCCCGCCATGTAGATGTTCAGGCTCTGCGCCTGATCGATCCACTTCTGCCGACGCGCTGCGGCCTCCACCAGCCAGGCTGGTTCCACCTCGAAGGCGGTCGCATACAGCTGCTTGAGCTCTTCCGGCACCCGATCGATGGCCCGCAGCGACCCTTCGAAGTGCTTCAGGTCCATGACCATCACCTCGTCCCACAGACCCAGCCGCTTCAGGTCCCTGACGAGGTACTCGTTGATCACCGTGAACTCACCGGACAGGTTGCTCTTGACCGACAGATTGCCGAAGCACGGCTCGATCGAGGCGTCGACGCCGATGATGTTGGAGATCGTCGCCGTCGGTGCGATCGCCACGCAGTTGGAATTGCGCATGCCGTGCGTGCCGATGCGCTCGCGCAGAGCGGCCCAGTCCAGGGTGCTGCTTCGATCCACGTCCACATGGCCGCCGCGCTCCTGCGCCAGCAGGTCCAGCGAGTCCTGCGGCAGGATGCCGCGATCCCAGAGGCTGCCGCGGTAGCTGCTGTAGCGTCCCCGCTCGGCTGCCAGTTCCGTGCTCGCCCAGTAGGCGTGGTAGCAGATGGCTTCCATCGACCGATCCGCGAATTCCACCGCGGCATCGCTCGCATAGGGCAGGCGCAGCTGGTAAAGCGCATCCTGGAAGCCCATCACGCCCAGGCCGACCGGGCGGTGACGTAGGTTGCTGTCGCGCGCCTTCTTCACCGCGTAGTAGTTGATGTCGATGACGTTGTCGAGCATGCGCATCGCCGTCGACACCGTGCGCCGGAGCTTGTCATGGTCGATGTCACCGTCCTTGACATGCTGGGCGAGGTTCACACTGCCGAGGTTGCAGACCGCGATCTCGTCGTCGGAGGTGTTCAGCGTGATCTCGGTACACAGGTTCGACGAGTGCACCACGCCCGCGTGCTGCTGCGGGCTGCGCACGTTGCAGGCATCCTTGAACGTGATCCAAGGGTGGCCGGTTTCGAACAGCATGGTCAGCATCCGGCGCCAGAGATCCTTGGCGGGCATGCGCTTGTAGAGCTTGAGCTCGCCGCGGTCGACCTTGTCCTCGTAGGCCGTGTAGGCCGCCTCGAACGCGCTGCCGAACTTGTCGTGCAGATCGGGGCAGGTGCTGGGGCTGAACAGGGTCCAGTCGCCGCCCTCGATCACCCGCTTCATGAACAGGTCGGGGATCCAGTTCGCCGTGTTCATGTCGTGCGTGCGCCGGCGGTCGTCACCGGTGTTCTTGCGAAGCTCCAGAAACTCCTCGATGTCCAGGTGCCAGGTCTCCAGATAGGCGCAGACCGCGCCTTTGCGCTTGCCGCCCTGGTTGACGGCCACCGCCGTGTCGTTGACCACCTTGAGGAACGGCACAACGCCCTGGCTCTTGCCATTGGTGCCCTTGATGTAGCTGCCCAGCGCGCGCACGCGCGTCCAGTCGTTACCCAGGCCACCCGCGAACTTCGACAGCAGCGCGTTTTCCTTCAGGGCTTCGTAGATGCCGTCCAGGTCGTCGGACACGGTCGTCAGATAGCAGCTCGACAGCTGCGAGCGGCGCGTCCCGCTGTTGAACAGCGTGGGCGTGCTGCTCATGAAGTCGAAACTCGACAGCACGTCGTAGAACTCGATCGCACGCGCCTCGCGGTCGATTTCATTGAGCGCCAGGCCCATCGCCACGCGCATGAAGAAGGCCTGCGGCATCTCGATGCGGTGCTCGTCGATGTGCAGGAAGTAGCGGTCGTACAGCGTCTGCAGGCCCAGGTAGTCGAACTGCAGGTCACGGTCCGCCTTCAGCGCGGCGCCCAGCTTGGCCAGGTCGTACTGCAGCAGCCGCTCGTCGAGCAGTTCCGCCTGGACACCTTGCTTGACGAAGGACGGGAAGTAATCGGCATAGCGCGTGTGCATCTGCGCCTGGGTCACCTCCTCACCCAGGATCTCACGCCGGATCGTGTGCAGCAGCAGACGCGCCGTGGCCCGCGTGTAGCCGGGGTCCGACTCGATCAGGGTGCGCGCGGCCAGGATCGCGGCCTTGTACACCTCGTCCATCGGCACACCGTCGTACAGGTTGCGGCGGGTCTCGTTGACGATCGGCTCGGCCCTGACCTCGTCGCCGAGGCCTTCGCAGGCCGACTCGATGAGCGCGCGCAGCGCCGCCTGGTCCAGCGGCACGCGGTGCCCGTTGTCGACGACGCTCAGTTCCGGTGCACGCGGCTCCGTGGCAGCGGGCTGATGGCGCGAGCGCTCCTGCGCGCGGCGCTCGCGGTAGAGCACGTAGGCCCGCGCCACCTCGTGATGCCCGCCTCGCATCAGACCCAGTTCGACCTGGTCCTGTACATCCTCGATGTGGAAGGTGCCGCCGCCCGGCCGCGACCGCAGCAGGGCACGCACCACCGCCTCGGTCAGGCCGTCCACCGTCTCGCGTACGCTGGCCGAAGCCGCACCCTGCGTGCCGTGCACCGCCAGGAACGCTTTCATCAGCGCCACGGCGATCTTGTTCGGCTCGAACGACACCACGGCGCCATTGCGCCGGATGATCTGGTAGCCGGCATAGGCCGACACAGCGGGAACGGTACCGCTGCGGGTCAGGGCAGGTGCAAGTTTGCTGTGCTGGGCGGCGACGGTCTGCGGCATCTCTTCCCCTCGGGTCTGCATGTCGTTCGGTTCGGTGTGCATCGTGGCAATGGCTGTGCGGCCGGCTGGCAGTGGCGCGCCGGCGGGCGGCTGGTCAGATGGGAGCGCTGAAAAGCGGCGTGTCGCCGGGGACCGTCTTGGACGACGTCTCCGCACCCCGCAGAATGCGGTGGGCAAAGGGGGTCACGGGGGCCGGCGCGTTCATGAGCTTATCACGAGCGCACACTATATCTGGGGTACCGGTGCCCTACAAGCCACTAGCGGTAGTGTGTCGGACCGTGCTTCTACCTATGCCGCCTGTACGCCTGCCCGTTCGGCTGGCGGCACGCGCCGGCCTTGGTGACGCTCCATGCACCCAGAGCTGACGCATGCGCAGCAGGCGTCGAAGCCGCGCCCAGTCGAACCCTGATCCCGGGTCGCCCTTTCGGCCGGGGGCGACGTGCTCGTGGCCGACCACCGCCTCGATTTGGAGCGACCCCGCCAGCGCCCGGAGCAGGCGTGCCAGTGCGCCGTACTGCGCGGACTCGAAGGTGTCGCCCTCCAGCCCCTCGAGTTCGATCCCAACGGAGAAGTCGTTGCAGTTCGCGCGGCCCAGCCAACTCGACACGCCGGCGTGCCATGCCCGCCGGCGGGTGTCGACGAACTGCAGCACGCGCCCGTCGCGGCGGATCAGGAAGTGGGCGGACACGCGCAGACCGGCCAAGGCCGTGAAACTCTCGTGCGCCCGCGTGTCCAGCCGGCCGAGGAAGAGGTCGGTGATCCAGGGGCCCCCGAACTGCCCCGCGGGCAGGCTGATCGAGTGCAGCACCACGAGATTCACGGGCAGGTTGGCCGGCCGGGTGTTGTGATGCGGCGAGCGGACGCGCAGTGCCCAACGCCACCAGCCGCCCCGCCACGCCCCGGGCCGTCGGGCCTGCCGTGACGGGTCAGTCCGTGGTGCCGCCATCGATGCCCAGGCGTGCCATGCGGTAGCGCATCTGGCGCAGGGACAGGCCAAGGCTGGCGCCGGCTGCCGTTCGGTTGTAGCGGTGACGGTCCAGGGCCTTGATCAGGATCTCCCGCTCGACGTCGTCGAGGTGCGCCTGAAGGTCCGCCGGCAGCGCCTCGTCGGCCACCTCCGCAGACTCCGGCAGCGCGGCGTGCGTCGGGGCCACGACCTGCTGTGGCGCTGTCGTGATGTCCGCCAGGCCGAGATCTCGGGCTTCGATGCGGTCGCTGTTCGACAAGGCCAGCGCACGATGCAGCAGGTTCTCGAGCTCGCGCACGTTGCCCGGGAAGGCGTACCCGGCAAGATGTGCCAGTGCGTCGGGTGTCACCGTCGGCGCCGGTGCGACGCCCGCGTCACGGGCAATGCGCTCCAGCAACGCGCGGCAGATCGTCGGCAGGTCGGCCAGCCGCTCGCGAAGTGGCGGCACGTCGATGCGGATGACGTTGAGGCGATAGTACAGATCCTGACGGAAGCGACCTTCACGGACCTCGCGCGTGAGATCCTTGTGCGACGCGCTGACCAGACGTGCGTCGACCGCGATCTCGCTGACACCACCAATGGGGCGCACGGCCCGCTCCTGGATCGCGCGCAGCAGCTTGCTCTGCATAGCCAGGGGCAGGTCGCCGATCTCGTCGAGGAACAGGGTCCCACCGTTGGCGGCCTGGAAGAAGCCTCCGCGGTCTTCCTGTGCACCGGTGAACGCCCCCTTGCGGTAGCCGAAGAACTCGGCCTCGAGCAGCTGCTCGGGGATCGCGCCGCAGTTCACCGCCACGAAGGCACCTGCGCCGCGCGGCGACGCCGCATGCACCGCGCGCGCCACGAGTTCCTTGCCGGTGCCCGATTCCCCGTGGATGAGCACCGGCGCCATGCTGCGCGAAACCTTCTGCACCAGCGCCCGCACCTCGCGCATGGCGGCCGAGTCGCCGACCAGCCGGGCCAGTGCGGGCGCCGCCGCGCCATCGACACGCGGTGCCGTGCCTGGTGCCTGCGCCGGCTCCGGCGCTGGCCGTGCCGGCGACATCGTGGCGCTGCCCGTGCGCCCTAGCGCCGAGGCGACCACGGCCCGGAACTGCCGCAGGTCGACCGGCTTGGTCAGGTAGTCGTACGCCCCGGCCTTCAGGGCCTCGACGGCATTCTCCGGCGAGCCATAGGCCGTGATCACGATGGCCTTCTCGGGCCGCTGCGCCGACTCCAGGCGCGTCAGCAAGTCCAGGCCCATGCCATCGGGCAGCCGCATGTCGGTGATCAACAGGTCGTAGCGCTCGGCCTGCAGCACCTGCCAGGCCTCCTCGACCGAGCCGGCGCTGTCCACGTGGTATCCCTCGCGCATCAGCGTCAACTCGTAGAGCGTGCGCAGATCGGGTTCGTCGTCGACGACGAGCAGTCGAGGGGGTGGCGAGTTGGCGGTCATCAGGTCAGCGCAAGCATGGCATCGGGGGCGGGTAGCGTCGCCTGCCGCATGGTCACCACGAACTCGTTGCGTCTCGGTTCATGGGCGGGCCTTGCCCTGTACTCGATGTTGGCGCCATAGCGTTCGCACAGTTCACGGCAAATATACAGACCCAGCCCCGATCCCCGGCTGCGCGTGGAGAAGAACGGCTCGAACAGGTGCCGCTCCACCTCCGGTACGATGGGCTCGCCACTGCTGAGGACCTGAAGCACGACGGCATGGCCGTCGTGCGGCGCCAGCCGCAGCAGCACCGCCCCGGCTTCCGGGCCGGCGTGCCGCGACGCGTTGTCCAGCAGATTCACGAGCACGCGCCGGAGGTGTTCGGCGTCGAAGTGCACGCCGACGGGCTCGGCCGTCAGCTCGGTGTGGAGCCGGCTGGCCGGCCCGAGATCGATCGTCTCGGTCTGTGCCCAGTCCACCGTCGTCGCCGCCACGACGGCGCGCGCATCGATGATGCTCTCGGCCTCGTCGCGCGCCGGCGCCAGTTCCATCACGTCGTCCACGATGCGTTGCAGCCGTCGCACGTTGTCCGACACCATGCGCGCCAGCCGCTGCTGATCGGCGCGCAGATCATCTTCCAGCAGCAGCGCGTTGGCCTGCGAGATGGCGGCCAACGGATTGCGGATCTCGTGCGCGATGCCGGCCGACACCCGGCCCATGGCCGCGAGCTTTTCCTGCCGCAGGCGTGCCTGTGCCGTGCGCAGGTCCTCCAGCAGCAACACGCAATAGGCATCACCCAGGTCGCCGTGTGTGTTGCCAGGGGTGAAGCGCGCACGCAGACGCAGTCGCCGTGCCTGACCATCGTCCAGCACGAGTTCGATGTCGCGGCCCACCGAGGGCCATCGCCGGTCCGCGATGGCCTGGCGCGCGGCCTGGGCCAGTGGCCGCCACTGCGCGCGATCCTCGAGCCCGAAGGGTACGGACGGGCCCGGGCCGCTGACGACCAGCAAGGCCCGACCGGCCGGGTTGGCGGCGCGCACGCGGAGCCCGGCGTCGACGATGAGCACGCCGTCGGCCAGTTCCTGGATCACGAGCCGGTTCAGCTGGGCCTGCCGGCGCGCCAGTTCCATGCTTTCGCGGGCAGCAGTCTCCTCGCGCACCAGGCGGGCGGCCAGTTCGCCCGCAAGCACGGCGATCGCGAACAGGCCGATACCCGCGAGTCCGGCGCGTGTCAGTGCCAGCGTGGTCGCGTCCAGCCCGGTGGGGCTGTCCCAGGCCCCGAACAGCAGCAGTAGCGCCGACGCCGCCGCGGCGGCCAGCGCGGCGATGCGCGGCAGCAGCACGCCAGCCATCAGCACCGGCAGCACCAGCAGCGCGGCGAAGTTGAACCCGGAGGCCCGGTCGAGCAGGTGCAGCGCCACGAACGTGGCGATGTCCACACCGATGGTGGTCACCCACCGTTGACGCCCCGCGCCACCGGTGGCGGATGCGCGCACCATCGACTCCGTCAGGCCACGGAACCTGGGCAGCAGCCAGATGATCAGGGCCTGCCCGGCGTAGGCCACGCACAGGGTCGCGACCAGGGCGTTGCTGCCTTGCCCGGCCATCGAAGCCGCTGCCTGGGCAAGCACCAGGGCCACACCGAGCAGGGCGCGCGCAGCGGCGTAGGTGCGCGCGACCCGCAAGAGGGCAGGGTCGCCCTGCGTCGGTGGTGCGTCGCTGCGCGGCGCGAATCTTGAGTCGGCGGCCTGGGTGTCCGGGCCGGCGTCGCCAAGGCCGGCATGGCCTGCGTCGGCGGTGCGGCGGCCGCCCTGCCGTCGGTCGCTTCGCCGCCGGTCGCCTTGACGCCGGTCGGCGTATCGACGGTCGATCCCGCCAGTGCTCACCGTGGCCCGGAACGCCGATGGGCGTCGCCGCAGTACGGCCGCCCCTGCGGGTCGAACAGTGCGTCGGCGCGCGGCAGCCGCAGATCGCAATGCGCGCAGGCCACCATCTCGGCGGGCCGAGTGCGCCCGGTGCCGGTTCGGCCGCGTCCGGCAGCTTGCCCGGGCTTCGGGCGCCAGAGCAGCCACAGGACCACGACCACCACCAGCACCACCAGCAGGTACTTCATCCCGCGCGCTCCAGCACCACTTCCAACACGAAGCGCGACCCTGCATAGGCCAGCAGCAGCAGCGCGGCGCCGGCGTAGAGCCAGCGTGTGGCCTGCCGCCCACGCCAGCCGTTGCGCCGGCGTCCGGTCAACAGCGCGGCGAAGACGGCCCAGCCCAACAGTGAGAAGACCGTCTTGTGATCCCAGGTCCAGTGGGCACTGGTCAGCATGCCGAGCAGCAGCGTGGCCGAAAGCACGGCAAAACCAGCCTCGACGAACCGGAACGTCATGCGCTCGAGTTGCAGCAGCGGCATGCCCCCACCGGCGGGTTCGGCCAGGCGCAGCCGCAGTCGGCGCTCGGCACCGTCCAGGAGCAGCGCGTGCAGCACGGCCGCCCCGAACAGGCCGTAGGAAGCGACGCCCAGCACGAAGTGCAGCGGCGCCCAGGGGGACGACATGACCCGCGGTTCGCCCGGGAACAGCCACGCCAGCGCCACCGCCGCAGTGCCGGACGCCGCGAGCATGCGACGCACGCCGGGCAGCGGCACGAGCCGGCTCTCGATGCCGTGCACCGCGATCACGAGCCACACCGTGATCGACAGCACCGGCGCGAACCCCAGGCGTGCGCCTGGCGCCTGCTGCCCCCAGCCGCCGATGTCCAGCAACAGCAGGACAAGGTGCAGCCCCCAGCCGGCCACCAGCACGGGTGCCGACCAGCCCGCCGTGCGACCGGCGGGTGGCAGGGCCACCGCGAGGTAGGCCAGCAAGGCCAGGGTGGCCACTGCCAGCGGGGCAGGGCCGCTCCAGGCGGCAGGCCCGGTCGATAGAATCATGCGCTGAAGTGTACCGATCCGGGCCCTGCCAAACGGGCCCCAGCGCATGGCCTCCACCCTCACCGACCGCCTGTCGCGCCTGGTCAAGACCATGCGCGGGCAGGCCCGTATCACCGAGAGCAACGTGCAGGACATGCTGCGCGAGGTGCGCATGGCCCTGCTCGAGGCCGACGTGGCGCTGCCGGTGGTCCGCGACTTCATCCAGCGTGTCAAGGACAAGGCGCTGGGCCAGGAGGTCGCCGGTTCGCTGAACCCGGGCCAGGCCCTCGTCGGCATCGTGCACAAGGAACTCGCGGCGACGATGGGCGCGGGCGTGGCCGACCTCGACCTCGCCACGCAGCCGCCCGCGGTGATCCTGATGGCCGGTCTTCAGGGCGCCGGCAAGACCACCACCACCGCCAAGCTGGCGAAGCTGCTGATCGAGAAACGCAAGAAGAAAGTGCTGACGGTCTCGGCCGACGTCTACCGCCCGGCCGCCATCCAGCAGCTCAAGACCGTGACGGGCCAGGCCGGCGCCGAGTGGTTCGCGTCCACACCCGAGCAGCAGCCGCAGGACATTGCACGAGCCGCGCTCGACCACGCCCGGCGCCACCACTTCGACGTGCTGCTGGTCGACACCGCGGGCCGCCTGGCCATCGACGAGGCGCTGATGGCCGAGATCCGCGCGCTGCACGCCGCGGTGCATCCGGTCGAAACGCTGTTGGTGGTTGACGCCATGCAGGGCCAGGATGCGGTCAACACCGCCAAGGCCTTCAAGGAGGCGCTGCCGCTGACCGGCATCGTGCTGACCAAGCTCGACGGCGATGCGCGTGGCGGTGCCGCGCTGTCGGTCCGCCAGGTCACCGGCGCGCCGATCAAGTTCGCCGGCGTCTCCGAGAAGATCGACGGGCTGGAGGTCTTCGACGCCGAGCGCCACGCCGGTCGTGTGCTGGGCATGGGCGACATCGTGGCCCTGGTCGAGGAGGTCCAGAAGGGCGTCGACTTGGCGTCGGCCCAGCGGCTGGCCGACAAGGTCAAGAGCGGCGGCTTCGACCTCAACGACTTCCGCGACCAGATCTCCCAGATGAAGAAGATGGGCGGCCTTTCCGGCCTGCTGGACAAGCTGCCCAACCAGATCGCCCAGCGCGCCCAAGGGGCCGACATGGACCGTGCCGAGCGCGACGTCCGCCGCATGGAGGGCATCATCTGCGCGATGACGCCGCTGGAGCGCCGCAAGCCCGAACTCATCAAGGCCAGCCGCAAGCGCCGCATCGCCGCTGGTGCCGGCGTGCAGGTGCAGGAGGTCAATCGCCTGCTCAACCAGTTCGAACAGATGCAGGGCATGATGAAGAAGATGAAGGGCGGCGGCCTGATGAAGATGATGAAGCGCATGGGAGGCCTGCCGGGCATGCCGCGCTGAGCACGTGGGCCAGTCAGTGACGGCCGGGCGGCTGCGTGCGAAAGTGCACGGGTGGCTGGTTCTGGCAGCGGCCTGTTGCGACTGGATACGCCTTTTCCCCGGGCAAGGCTGGAGTTGAGGCTGGAGCGGCCGTAATTTCCGTCACTCACCCCGTACAGCCGACGCATGGAACTCCTCGACCCTCTCTTCGCCGTGGCGCTGGCTGTCGCCGGCTTGCTGATGCTGAGCCTGATGGCCCTGCGCCGTCGCCAGCGTCATGGCCGCGGGGGGGCGACGGCGCGGCAGGAGGCGCTGGATACGGTGGCTGGCTGGCCGCCCGAGGCGGCGCGCATCCTCAGCGTCACCGAGCGCCAGGCGTTCGACCTGCTCAAGCGTGCCCTGCCCGGTTTCATGGTGCTGGCGCAGGTGCCGTTGTCGCGCTTCGTCCGGGTGCCGATGCGGCACTCCTACAACGACTGGCTGCAGCGCGTCGGTCAACTCAGTGCCGACCTCGTGATCTGCGACATCGGCTCGCGTGTACTGGCCGTCGTCGACATCCGATCTGCCGAGGAATCGCCCCGGAGTCGCAAGCGTCACGAACGCATGGCCCGCGTGTTGAAGGCGGCCGGGATACGGGTGCACGTCTGGCGCGAGGGCGACCTACCGTCGGCCAGCGAGGTGCGCAACGTGATCGGTGCGGCCCTGGTCGACAACGCGCCGCGACCGGTGGGAAGCACCTCGCGGCCGGTGCCGCTGATCCCGGTGGCCGAAGCCGCCGAGATCGACGACCTGCTGGCCGCCGGTGACAAGCTCGACTACGGTGCCGGCATGGAGCCGGTGGCCTCCGCCTTCTTCGACGAGCTCGAGACGGTCAAGTAGCCACCGTCGCCGTGCGGCTCGGCGCTCCCACGGTCTCGCAGAGCCCGACCGCTTCGGCAGGCTGATGCCACCCAGCAGCAGGGACTGGCTTCAGTTCAGCCTCAGCCCAGCAGCGCCTGCGCGAACTCGCGGGCGTCGAACGGTTGCAGGTCCTCGAGCTGCTCGCCGACCCCGATGAAGTAGACCGGCACCTCGCGCCCGGTCTCCTTCTGCCAGGCGGCGATTGACGCCAGCACCCCGCCCTTGGCCGTGCCATCGAGCTTGGTCACCACCAGGCCCGTGAGCTGCAGCGCCGCGTCGAAGGCCTGAACCTGCGCCAGGGCGTTCTGCCCCGTGTTGCCATCCACCACCAGCAGCACCTCGTGCGGCGCGCCGTCCATCGCCTTGCCGATCACGCGCTTGATCTTCTTCAACTCGTCCATCAGGTGAAGCTGAGTCGGCAGTCGACCGGCGGTGTCGGCAATGACGACATCGCAGCCGCGCGCGCGGCCGGCCTGCACGGCGTCGAAGCTCACGGCCGCGGGGTCGCCGCCTTCCTGCGCCACGATTTCCACCCGGTTGCGGTCGGCCCAGACGCCGAGCTGTTCGCGCGCCGCCGCGCGGAAGGTGTCGGCCGCGGCCAAGAGCACCTTGCAGTCACCTTCGGCCAGGTGGCGGGTCAGCTTGCCGATGGTCGTGGTCTTGCCGGCGCCATTGACGCCGGCGACCATGATCACGGTGGGCGTCGTCTCACCGATCTCGAAGGGCCGCTGCAGCGGCGAGAGCCAGTCGGCCACGACGTCGGCCAGCAGCGCCTTGACCTGCGCCGGGTCGGTGGCCTTGGCGGCCTTGACGCGCCGCTTCAGGTCGTCGAGCAGCGCGGCGGCGGCCTTGACGCCGGTGTCGGCCATCAGCAGCGCGGCTTCCAGTTCCTCGTACAGCGCCTCGTCGATGCGGGTGCCGGTGAAGACTTGGGCGATGCCGCTGCCGGTGCGCGACAGCCCTTGCCGCAGGCGGCTGAACCAGCCGGGCCGGCTGGCGGCGGGCGAAGGCTCGACGCTTGCCGGCTCACTGGCGGCAACGGGTGGCGACGGTGGCGTCGGGGCACTGGCCGCCGCCGGGATCGCGGCGACGGCGGGGGGCGGTGGTGCGCTCGGTTCGGCAGCGGCCGGTGCCTTCTTGCGGAAAAAGCTGAACATGCGTGGAAAGTTTGAGGCGGGCCTTTGCACCGGGCTGCGCCCCGCTATAATGCGGAGTTCAGGCGCTTTAGCTCAGTCGGTTAGAGCGACGGAATCATAATCCGCAGGTCCGGGGTTCGAGTCCCTGAAGCGCCACCAAGATCCCGGCCCGAGGCTGCCACCGCAGTTCCTCGGGCTTTTTGTTTCACAGCCCCTGGATCCACACCATGCCCCGCTGTGCTTCCCTGGCCCTCGCGGCCGTGCTCCTGGCCGGCGTCGTCACCGTGCCGCCCGCCGTCGCCCAGATGCAGCGCCCGTTCCCGGCCACCGCGCTGCGCGGCGACATGCGCTTCGATCAGCCGCCGCAGGTGCTGCTCAACGGCCAGCCGGCGCGGCTGGCGCCCGGGGCGCGCATCCGCGGCGCCGACAACCTGCTCAAGCTCTCCGGCGCGCTGGCGGGCCAGGCCCACACCGTGCACTACACCGTGGACCCGTACGGCCTGGTGCTGGACGTGTGGTTGCTCACCGATGCCGAACGTGCCCGCCAGCCCTGGCCGCGCACCCCCGCGGAGGCGGCCAGCTGGCGTTTCGACGCCGCCGCGCAGGCCTGGAGCCGGCCATGAAGAAGGTCTACATCCGCACCTTCGGCTGCCAGATGAACGAGTACGACTCGGACAAGATGGCCGACGTGCTGCGCGCCGCCGACGGCTACGAACCGACGCCCGATCCCGAGCAGGCCGACCTGATCCTCTTCAACACCTGCTCGGTGCGCGAGAAGGCGCAGGAGAAGGTGTTCAGCGACCTCGGCCGCGTGAAGCACCTGAAGAAGAACGGGGTGCTGATCGGTGTCGGCGGCTGCGTGGCCAGCCAGGAGGGCGATGCCATCGTGCAGCGCGCGCCTTTCGTCGACATCGTCTTCGGCCCGCAGACCCTGCACCGCCTGCCGCAGATGATTGCGCAGCGCCAGGTGCAGCAGCGGCCGCAGGTGGACATCAGCTTCCCGGAGATCGAGAAGTTCGACCATCTGCCGCCGGCCCGGGTCGAG
The DNA here is from genome assembly GCF_004016515.1 of Rubrivivax albus. GTDB lineage: Bacteria > Pseudomonadota > Gammaproteobacteria > Burkholderiales > Burkholderiaceae_C > Rubrivivax > Rubrivivax albus. The sequence continues at coordinate 95,741 of NZ_SACT01000002.1, read as the reverse complement.
GGCGCCTCGGCCTTCGTGTCGATCATGGAAGGCTGCAGCAAGTACTGCAGCTACTGTGTCGTGCCCTACACCCGCGGCGAGGAGGTCAGCCGGCCGTTCGACGACGTGCTGACCGAGGTCGCCGGCCTGGCCGACCAGGGCGTCAAGGAAGTGACCCTGCTGGGCCAGAACGTCAACGCCTACCGCGGGGCGATGGGCGACAGCGGCGAGATCGCCGACTTCGCGCTGCTGCTGGACTACGTGGCCGAGGTCCCCGGCATCGAACGCATCCGCTACACCACCAGCCACCCCAACGAGTTCACGGGCCGGCTGATCGAGGCCTACGCGCGCATCCCCCAGCTGGTGAACCACCTGCACCTGCCGGTGCAGCATGGCTCCGACCGCATCCTGATGGCGATGAAGCGCGGCTACACGGCGATGGAGTACAAGTCCACGATCCGCAAATTGCGCGCCGTGCGGCCCGACATCAGCCTGTCGTCGGACTTCATCGTCGGCTTCCCCGGCGAGACCGAGGACGACTTCGGCCGCATGATGAAGCTGATCGAGGACGTCGGCTTCGACGCCAGTTTCAGCTTCATCTTCAGCGCGCGGCCCGGCACGCCGGCGGCCAGCCTGGCCGACGACACGCCCAAGGACGTCAAGCTGCAACGCCTGCAGCACCTGCAGGCCACGATCGAGGCCAATGTCCGACGCATCTCGGCGGCCCGTGTGGGGACGGTGCAACGCATCCTCGTCGAAGGCCCGTCACGCAAGGACCCGCGTGAACTGATGGGGCGGACCGAGTGCAACCGCATCGTCAACTTCGACGGTGGCCCGCTGCGCGACCGCCTCGTCGGCCAGATGCTGGACGTGCAGATCACCGAGGCATTGCCGCACTCGCTGCGCGGCCGCGTGGCCACGGCCGAACTCAGCGCCGGCGCAGGAACACCCGCCACCACAGCGTGAGCGCCGCGGCGAGCACCATCGCGCCGTAGGTGGCCATGCGGCCGTCCTGCCCGTAGAACAGCAGGCCGGCGACGGTCACCCCCGCGGCTGCCACGGCCGTGGGCACGGCCAGCCGCCACCAGGCCAGACCGCGCGTCTCCTGCCGCCACAGCAGCTTGGTGGCTGCAGCGGCCACGGCACCCAGCCCGGCAGCGGGCAGGAACAGGTTCAGCAGGTGCCAGAAGGCGTCGATCGGGCCCATCGCGAGGTCTCGGCTTGACGCCGGTCAAGCCGAAAGGCTGGGCGTCCGCAGGGGCTGGATCCTACAATCGGGTCGTGAGCGTTGTTGCCCTCGGTTTGAACCACACCACCGCGCCGCTGGATCTGCGTGGCCGGTTCGCGTTCGCGCCCGACCAGCTGCCGATGGCGCTGCGAGGGTTCCGCGACCGGCTGCAGCGCGTGGCGCCGGAGGCGGCGCTGGTTTCCACCTGCAACCGCACCGAGCTCTATGTCGCGGCCGACCCGCGCGTGGCGCAGGAGATCGCGCGCCCGGCGCTGGACTGGCTGGCCGAGCAGGGCGGTGTCCAGGGCAGCCTGTTGCAGAGCTACACCTACGTCCGCGAGGACCGTGAAGCGGCCCGCCATGCCTTCCGCGTGGCCGCCGGGCTGGATTCGATGGTGCTGGGCGAGCCGCAGATCCTCGGCCAGATGAAGGAAGCCGTGCGCCAGGCCGACGAGGCGGGCACGCTGGGGTCCACGCTGCACCAGCTGTTCCAGCGCAGCTTCTCGGTGGCCAAGGAAGTGCGCACCGCCACCGAGATCGGCGCGCATTCGATCAGCATGGCCGCCGCCTCGGTGCGCCTGGCGGCGCAGCTCTTCGAGGACCTGCGCGACATCCGCGTGCTCTTCGTCGGCGCCGGCGAGATGATCGAGTTGGTGGCCACCCACTTCGCCGCCCGCCAGCCCAAGGCGATGGCGGTGGCCAACCGCACGTTGGAGCGCGGCGAGAAACTGGCCGGCCGCTTCGGTGCCCAGGCGCTGCGCCTGTCGGACCTACCTGACCGCCTGCACGAGTTCGATGCCGTGGTGTCGTGCACCGCGAGCTCGCTGCCCATCATCGGCCTGGGTGCGGTCGAGCGTGCGCTCAAGGCGCGCCGCCGCCGGCCCATGTTCATGGTCGACCTGGCCGTGCCGCGCGACATCGAGCCCGAGGTGCAGGCGCTGTCGGACGTCTACCTTTACACGGTGGACGACCTCTCCGCCCTCGTGCAGTCGGCCGGCGAGAAGCGGCGTGCCGCCGTGCAGCAGGCCGAGGCCATCATCGATGCCGGCGTGCTCAGCTTCGAGCACTGGCTGGACCAGCGCGCCGCCGTGCCGCTGATCCAGGCCCTGCACCAGCAGACTGACGACTGGCGGCAGGCGGAGATCCAGCGCGCGCGCAGGCTGCTGGCGCGCGGTGCCGATGTCGACGCGGTGCTGGAGGCGCTGTCCCGGGGCCTCACGCAGAAGCTGCTGCATGGCACGATGGCTGAACTGCGCAGCGCCGAGGCGCGTGACCGCGAGCAGCTCGCCGCCACCGTCTCGCGCCTGTTCCTGCGCAGCCGCGGCGCGGCCGAAGGCCCGGACGCCGGCGACGCCGGCGAACCCCGCTAGCGCCCCTGCGGCCGCGCCGGCACCCCGCGGTGCCGGTCCACCGTGCAGTGCCCATGGATCTTCCCCGCCCCCCGTTCGAACGCCTGGAGATGCGCCTGGCGGAGCTCGATGCCGCGCTGGCCGACCCGCAGGTGCTCGCCGACGTCACGCGCTGGCGCCGGCTGTCCCAGGAGCAGGCCGAGGTGGCGGAGGTGGTCACGCTGTGGCGTCGCTTCCGCCAGCGCGAGGACGATCTGGCCACCGCGCGGGACATGGCCGCCGACCCGGAGTTCGCCGAGATGGCGGCCACGGAGATCGCCCAGGCCGGCGAGGACATCGCCGCGCTGCAGGCGCGTCTGCGCCTGGCCCTGGTGCCGCGCGACCCCGACGACGAGCGCAACGCCTTCCTCGAGATCCGCGCCGGTACCGGTGGCGACGAATCGGCCCTGTTCGCCGGTGATCTGGCGCGCATGTACCTGCGCTGGTGCGACCGCCAGGGCTGGCGGGTGGAGGTCCTGAGCGAGAGCCCGGCCGAGCTGGGCGGCTACAAGGAGGTGGTGTTCCGCGTCGAAGGCCGTGGCGCCTACGGGCGTCTGCGCTTCGAGAGCGGTGGCCACCGCGTACAGCGGGTCCCAGCCACCGAGAGCCAGGGGCGCATCCACACCAGCGCCTGCACGGTGGCCGTGCTGCCCGAGCCGGACGAGGCCGAGGAGATCACCCTCAACCCGGCCGACCTGCGCATCGACACCTTCCGTGCCAGCGGGGCTGGTGGCCAGCACATCAACAAGACCGACAGCGCGATCCGGATCACCCACCTGCCTACCGGCCTGGTGGCGGAGTGCCAGGACGACCGCAGCCAGCACCGCAACAAGGCCAAGGCGATGGCCGTGCTGCAGGCGCGGCTGCGTGACCAGGATCGCAGCGAACGCGCCGCGAAGGAAGCCGCCACGCGCAAGGGTCTGGTCGGCAGCGGCGACCGCAGCGACCGCATCCGCACGTACAACTTCCCCCAGGGTCGCGTCACCGACCACCGCATCAACCTGACCCTCTACAAGCTGGGCATGGTGATGGACGGTGACCTCGACGAGCTGGTCGATGCGCTGGCGTCGGCGCGCGCCGAGCAGCAACTGGCGCAGCTGGAGACCGGCGGCGCATGACGCCCACCGTGGCAGGTGCCCTGGCCGAGGCGCGCCGGCGCGGCGTGGACCGGCTGGACGTGCAGTTGCTGCTGAGTGCGCTGCTGGGCCGGCCGCGTGCGTGGCTGATTGCCCACGACGACACGCCGCTGGACGCAGCCCAGGTGGCCCGGCTCCAGGCGGCCTTCGACGCCCGCCTGGATGGCGTGCCGCTGGCCTACCTGACTGGCGAGCAGGTCTTCTGTGGTCTGACCCTGGCCGTAGGTCCGGGCGTGCTGGTGCCGCGGCCGGAGACCGAGGGGCTGGTCGAGTGGGTTCGGTCTTGTCTGCACGACCGGGCCGACGCGGCCGTGGCCGACCTGGGCACCGGCAGCGGTGCCATCGCGCTGGCGATCAAGGCGACGTGCCCGGCGGCGCGGGTCACGGCGGTCGAGCGCAGCCCGCAGGCGCTGGCCATCGCGCGGGACAACGGCAGACGTCTGCAACTGGACGTGGACTGGCGCCACGGTGACTGGTGGCAGCCGCTGGTGGGCCAGCAGTTCGACGTCGTCGTGGCCAACCCGCCCTATGTGGCCGACGGCGACCCGCACCTGGTGGCCCTGCATCACGAGCCGGCGTCGGCGCTGGTGGCGGGTGCCGACGGTCTCGACGACCTGCGTGACATCGTGGCCACCGCACCGGCTCATCTGCGGCCCGGGGGCTGGCTGTTGCTGGAGCACGGCCACGACCAGGGCGCGGCCACGCGCGGGTTGCTGGCTGCCGCGGGGTTCGTGTGCGTGTGCACCCGGCCCGATCTGGCCGGCCTGGACCGTTGCAGCGGCGGGCAGATGCCGGAACTGGGTGTGGAAACGGCCTGAAACCGTGCCCCACGGGCTCCGGCCCCGGGTCTACGATGTTCCCGTGCTAGCTGCTCTCGCGGGAGGTCACGATGCGGATTCCAACCCCGGCCCGGGTGGTGCTGTCCACGGCGGCGCTGTCCGCGGTCATGGCTGCCCAGGCGGCCGATGGGCTGCAGCTGACATCGGCCCAGGCCTGGCCGGTCCTGCAGGCGCGCGTGAACCTGCTGCTGGCGCGCCCCGAGTCCGGCCGCAGCCTGACGCTGCAGCATGCCGCACTGCTGGGGGATGTCTATCTGGAGCGTCACGGCGGTGATCCTGACGCGCGCTGGCGTGGCGGCTTCCGTGCCACCAGCGGGGTCGTGCTCGGCGGCATCGGGCCGTCGGTGGCAAGCGCGGCCGGGCCATGGTCGCCATCGCTGCTGGCCGTGCCACAGGACGCCCCGTCCGCCGACCGTGAGGTCTGGCCCTACGTCGGCTTCGGCTATTCCGGGCTCGCGCCGCGCGGCGGGTGGGGGTTCTCGGCCGACCTGGGCATCGCCTTGCGCCAGGGCGCGGCGGCCGCTGAACTGGGTCGCGCGATCTTCGGCCTGCGCGGCTGGGAGGGTACGCTGCGCCGGCTCGACGCCATGCCAATGTTGCAGCTGGGCGTGCACTACCGCTTCTGACGGTCGCATCGGCGCCTCCCGGTACCGACCGCGCCAGCGGGGGTTTCGACGGTGCGGCGTGGCGCCCACGGCTTCTGTGTGTACAGTGCTGCCTTTCGATCCCTGACCACCGCCTCCGCCATGTCCGACACGCAGCAACGCATCGACGAGATCGTCAAGGGCCACCCCGTGGTGCTCTTCATGAAGGGCACGGCGCAGTTCCCCATGTGCGGCTTCTCCGGCCGCGCCATCCAGATCCTCAAGGCCTGTGGCGCGCAGAACGTGGCCACGGTCAACGTGCTCGAGGACGAGGGCATCCGCCAGGGCATCAAGGAATACGCCAACTGGCCCACCATCCCGCAGCTGTACGTGAAGGGTGAGTTCGTCGGTGGTTCGGACATCATGATGGAGATGTACGAGTCGGGCGAACTGCAGCAGGTGCTCGGCCAGGGCACCTGATCACCGACCCCGGATGACACGCCGCCTCGTCGTCGGCATCACCGGCGCGACGGGCGCGGTCTACGGCCTGCAACTGCTTCGCCGGGCACGCGTGCTCGGGCTGCGCACCCACCTCGTGGTCACGCCGGCCGGCGTGCTCAACGCCCACCACGAGCTCGGCCTGGACCGCCGGGCGCTGGAAGCCGAGGCCGATGAGTCGCACGCCCCGGGCGACGTCGGCGCCTGCGTGGCCAGCGGCAGCTTCGACGCCGCGGCCATGGTGGTCGCACCGTGTTCGATGAAGACGCTGGCCGCCGTGGCGCACGGGCTGTCGGACAACCTGCTCACGCGTGCGGCCGACGTCATGCTCAAGGAGCGGCGTCGGCTGGTGCTGATGGTGCGCGAGACGCCGTTGAACCTGGCCCATCTGCGCAACATGACGGCCGTCACCGAAATGGGTGGCGTGATCTTCCCGCCGCTGCCGGCCTTCTACCACCGGCCTGCGAGCATCGACGAGATGGTCGCGGACACCGTCGAGCGTGTGCTGGCGCTGGTCGGGGCCGATGGCGCCCAGCCGCAGCGCTGGCAGGGGCTGTAGCGACCTACGGCCTGCGGGCCAGCCATGCAGGGCCTGACCGCGATCGCCGAGCACCCCTGGGCCTACCCGGCGCTGGAGGTGGTGCACATCGTGGGCATTGCCCTGCTGCTGGGCAACCTCGTGCTGGTGGAACTGCGCCTGTGGGGCGCTGCGCCGGCACTGCCGCTGCGCCCCCTGGCCCGTCTGGCGCTCGCGATCGCGGTGGCCGGCTTCGGCCTTGCGGCGGCCAGCGGCCTGCTGATGTTTGCCGCGGCGCCGGGTGAACTGCTGGCCAACCGGCTGTTCCTGCTGAAGATGGGGTTGCTGGCCGCAGCCGGGGTCAATGCGGGCCTGTTCCATGCCCGCGATGGACTGCATCGCGCGGACGCCGTGGCGCGGGCGCAGACCGTACTCTCGCTGGGGTTGTGGCTGGCGGTCATCATGGCCGGCCGCTTCATCGCCTACCTCTGAAGGAGAGACCGCCATGCAACGACGATCCCTGCTGCTGGCTGCCGGCATGGCGCCATGGGTACACACCGCGCAGGCCCACCACGGCTGGAGCAGCTTCGACCAGAACCGGCCGATCTACCTGGAGGGCACGGCGGCGGACGTCCGCTGGCGCAACCCGCATGTCGAACTCATGCTGGTGCCCGCCGCCGAGATGGCCCTGCCGGCCGACCTCACCAGCCGGGCGCTGCCGGCGCAGACGGCCCCGGTCGACGGTGCCGCCTTGTTGAAGGCGGCGCGTCTGTCGCAGCGGCGTCACCCGCGCTGGACGATCGAACTCGCCCCGCTGTTCCGCATGAACGCCTGGCAGGTGGCCGAGATCCGGGATGGTGACAGTCTGGCGGTGATCGGCTTCACCTTTGCCGGGGAGCAGGGTGACCCGGTGCTGCGGGTGGAGTACCTGTGGTCAGGTGGTGGCACCTACGGGCTGCGCTCGTCGCCGGCCTGACGCGCGCGGGAGGACATGCCGCGCAGGGCTGTTCCGACGAGGCAGAATGAACAGACACCACCGACCGAACGGCCCCCGACGCGATGGAAGCGCTTGCCCTCCTCCGACCGGTCTGCGACACGCTCGACAGCCTGGGGGTGGCGGCCTGCGTGCTCGATGAACACGACAGGACACTGACCTGGAACCGGAGCTTCCTGCGGTTCTTTCCGGAGCATGGCGGGCACATCTATTCCGGTGAGCCGTACGAGGCCAACCTGCGCCGGTTCTTCGAGGCGCGCACGCCAGGCCTGCCCATGGCACAGCTGGCACAGCGGGTGACGGACGCATTGGCGCGCCACCGGGCGCAGCACCGCGCCCTTGCCTTCGACCATCGGGGAAGGCGGCTGCGCGTGGGTTCGCTGCCGCTGCCGGGCATCGGCCGCATCCGCATCTGGACCGAGCATGCCATGCCTGTGCTGGGCGGCCCGGTGGATCCCGGCCGGACCGAACTGGGTCTGTTCGACCACCTGCCCGATGCAGTCATGGTGACGACCGAAGACGGCCTGATCGCCTGGGTCAACGAGACCTTCGTCCATGCCTACGGCCTGCCCGACCGCGAGGCTGCAGTTGGTCAGCGTTTTGAGGTCCTGTACGCCGAGGTCTGGAGCGACAAGCCCGATCGTCATCGGTACCGCGAAGGCAGCGCCGCCCTCGTCGATCGCCTGCGCCACATCGGCGCCCCCTTCGAGTTGCCGTTGCCGATGGACCGCTGGGTCCGCATCGTCGGCCAGGCCGGGCCGGAGGGGCGCGGCATCTACGCCCATGTCGACATCACCGAGCTCAAGCGCAATGAACGCCGGCTGATGGAGGCGGAACAGCGCACCAAGGCGAGTGAGGCCGCACTGCAGCACAAGTCCACGCTGCTGGAGGCCATGCTTGCGCGCATGGAGCAGGGCGTGATGATGGTCAATGCCGACCACGTGGTCGAGGTGTGCAACCCGCGGGCGATCGAACTGCTGGGGCTGCCGCCGGACCTGATGGCCTCACACCCCCGGTTCCAGGACGTGCTCGAGTACCAGTGGTCGACCGACGAGTTCCGTGACACGTCGGAGGACCTGAAGGCCTTTGTCCGAGCCGGTGGCATCCTGGACATACCCCAGATCTACGACCGCGCGCGCCCCGACGGCCGCATCATCGAGGTGCGCAGCGTGCCGCTCGAAGGCGGCGGCGTGCTGCGCACCTACACCGACGTCTCCGACCGCCGGCGGCGCGAGGACAGCATCCGCCAGCTCGCGCAGCGCGACGACCTCACTGACCTGTTGAACCGCGCGTCTTTCCGTGAGCGGCTGGCAGGCCTGCTGCCGGTGACGGCCGAGGATGGCTTCGCGCTGCACTTCATCGACCTTGACCACTTCAAACCGGTGAACGACCGCCATGGCCATGTCGTCGGCGACCGGGTCCTGGCGGCGCTGGCCGATCGCCTGCGCGGCTTGGCGCGCGATGGCGACACCGTCGCACGTCTGGGAGGCGACGAGTTTGCCGTGCTGCAGATGGGGGTCCGGCGCGCTGACCACGCCCTGGGCCTGGCCCATCGCATCGTCTCCATGCTGTCTCAGCCGCTGGTCGTCGACCGCATCATGGTGCAGGTCGGGGCCTCGGTGGGCGTGGCACTGGCCCCGCACGCCGGTGGCGATGTCGAGACGCTGATCCGCCATGCCGACGATGCCATGTACGCTGCCAAGGCGTCGAGGCGTGGCACGGTCCGCATACATGGCCATGATGGCGCGGCCGCCGTGCCGGCCGCGGGCGATCAGCCCTGACGCAGTGCCTCGCGCGCTGCCTGCAGCGTGGCGGCGATGTCGGCCTCGGTGTGGGTGGCGCTGACGAAGCCGGCCTCGTACAGCGCCGGCGCCAGGTAGACGCCGCGGTCGAGCATGGCGTGGAAGAAGCGGTTGAAGCGCTCCTTGTCCGTGGCCATCACGGCCGGGTAGTTCTGTGGCAGGTCAGCGGCAAAGAAGAAGCCGAACATGCCGCCTTCGCTGTCCACCGCCATCGGCACGCCGGCATCGCGCGCCTCCGCGGCCAGGCCGTCGACCAGCGCTCGCGTGCGGGCGGCCAGGGCGTCGAAGAAGCCGGGGCGCGAGATCTCGCGCAGCGTGGCCAGCCCGCAGGCCGTGGCCACCGGGTTGCCGCTGAGCGTGCCGGCCTGGTAGACCGGGCCCAGCGGAGCCAACTGGGCCATCACGTCCCTGGAACCGCCGAAGGCGGCCAGCGGCATGCCGCCGCCGATGACCTTGCCGAACACGCTCATGTCCGGCTGGAAGCCCGGGATCAGCCGCGCGTACAGGCTCTGCGCACTGCCCAGCGCGACGCGGAAGCCGGTCATGACCTCGTCGAACACCAGCAGCGCACCGTGCTGCGTGCAAAGCTCGCGCAGGCGGGTCATGAACGGCACGCTGGCGCGCACGAAGTTCATGTTGCCGGCGATGGGCTCGATCATCACGCAGGCGATCTCGTGCCCGCGTTCGGCGAAGGCCTGCTCGAGTTGGCCGACGTTGTTGTACTCGAGCACCATCGTGTGCTGCACCACTTCCGGCGGCACGCCGGCGCTGGTGGGGTGGCCAAACGTGGCCAGGCCGGAGCCGGCCTTGACCAGCAATGCATCGGCGTGGCCGTGGTAGCAGCCCTCGAACTTGACGATGGCCGAGCGCCCGGTGGCGCCGCGCGCCAGGCGCAGGGCGCTCATGCCGGCCTCGGTGCCGCTGGAGACCAGGCGCACCTGCTGCACCGACGGCACCTGCGCGATGATGGCTTCGGCCAGTTCCGCCTCCGCCTCGGTGGGCGCGCCGAAGCTCAGGCCGTCGCGTGCCGCCTTCATCACCGCGTCGAGCACCGCCGGATGGCCGTGGCCCAGGATCATCGGCCCCCAGGAGCCGATGTAGTCGATGTAGCGCCGGCCCTCGACGTCCCACAGGTAGGCGCCCTCGGCGCGGCGGATGAAGCGCGGCGTGCCGCCGACAGCGCGGAAGGCCCGCACCGGCGAGTTCACGCCGCCCGGGATCACGCGCTGCGCGCGCTCGAAGGCCTGGACGTTGCTGCGTTCAGTGGACACGGCGGGAAGCTCCCTTGCTCTTGGGTTCGTCGGCGGCTGCGGCTTCGGGTGGCGTGGCGTCGTCCGCCTGGCCGGCGGCGTCCTCGTCGGCCGGCGGCAGGGCCCAGAAGAAGCGGTCGGGCACCACATGCCCCATGCCAGGGCGGAAGCCGGCATCCAGGCTCTGGTCCAGGAAGGCCAGCGCCTCCCCCACCGCGGCCTGCAGTTCGCTGCCGGCAGCCAGCAGCGCCGCGAGCGCGGCGGCCAGGGTGTCGCCGCTGCCGACGAAGCTGGTGTCGAAGCGCTCGAACTTCTCCCCCGTGAGTGCGCCCTGCGGCGACGCGAGCACGTTGTCGATGAACTGCTCCGTGCCCTTGCTCGGCAGCAGCACGCCGGTGACCAGCACGTAGCTGGTGCCATGTTCGCCGGCGGCCACGGCCAGTTCGCGCGGCGACGGCGGGCGTTCGCTGTCCCAGTCGGGCAGCAGCAGTTCCATCAGCGTCTGGTGGTTGCCCACCAGCACCTCGGTCGCTGGCAGGATCAGTTCGCGGAAGGCTTCCAGGTAGTTTTGCTGCTGGTCCTCCTCGAGCCACGACAGGCTGGGCAGGTAGGACACCAGGGGGGCGTCGGGGTAGTCCGACAGCACCTCGGCCACGGCGCCGAGCACCTCGGCACTGCCGAGGAAACCGACCTTGAAGCCGGAGAGCGTGACGTCCTCGAGCACGCCACGGGCCTGTTCGACCACCACCTCGGGGTCGAGCAGGTGCTGGTCGAACACCTCCGCGGTGTCGCGCATCACGATGCTGGTCACCACCGGGAGCGCGTGTGCCCCCATGGCCGCCACGGTGGCGATGTCACCAGGCAGGCCGCCTGCGCCGCTGGGGTCGCTGGCGTTGAAGCACATCACGCAGGCCGGTGGCGGGGCCTCCTGACCCGGATCGAGGGTGTCGGCGACCGGGGGGGATTCGGGGTTCATGGGAAATTCCAACGGGCGTGCCGGACCGGCGTTCGGCATCGGGAAACAAGGTGTGGCAATCGGCCTGCAAACTTCCAGCGAAACTCGAGGAGTGTTGCCTATGTGCTCACAATTCCTTGATTTTCGGGCAGACGCCGTCGCTACAATGCATCGTCATTGTAGTGATCGAAGTGCCCTCACGTGAGCGAACCTCGCACCTGGATGTGCCTGATCTGCGGCTGGATCTACGACGAGGCGGCCGGTGACCCCGAGCACGGCATCGCCCCGGGCACGGCCTGGGCCGACGTGCCGATGAACTGGACCTGTCCCGAGTGCGGTGCCCGCAAGGAGGACTTCGAAATGGTCCGCATCTGACCCGGCAGGCCCAGCGGCGTGTCGGAACGAGGAGTCCAAGTGGAACTTCCAGCGGAGTCTGAGGCGGCCGGCGCGGCTGCGGCACCGGCCGCGGGTGCGCGCGTGCTGGTGGTGGACGACAGCAACACCATCCGCCGCAGCGCCGAGATCTTCCTGCGCCAGGGCGGGCACCAGGTGGTGCTGGCCGAGGATGGCTTCGACGCGCTGTCCAAGGTCAACGACCACGCCCCCGAACTGATCTTCTGCGACATCCTGATGCCGCGCCTGGACGGCTACCAGACCTGCGCCATCATCAAGCGCAACCCCCGCTTCGCGCACGTGCCGGTGATCATGCTGTCCTCCAAGGACGGCCTGTTCGACAAGGCGCGCGGGCGCATGGTCGGCTCGGAGGACTACCTGACCAAGCCGTTCACCAAGGAACAACTGCTCAAGGCCGTGGAGGCCTTCCGGCGGCAGCCGACCTGAGGCCGATCGCGGCCCGCGTTCCATCGGCCACGCCGCCCCGCGCCGAGCACCACGAGGAATCCAGCCATGCCCATCCAGAAAGTCCTGGTCGTCGACGATTCCAAGACCGAGCTCTACCACCTGTCCGACCTGCTCGGCAAGAAGGGCTACGCGGTCCGCACCGCCGAGAACGGCGAGGAGGCACTGCGCCGCCTGGCCGAGGAGAAGCCCGACCTCATCCTGATGGATGTGGTCATGCCGGGCCAGAACGGTTTCCAGCTCACGCGCACGATCACCCGCGATCCGCGGTGGGCCGACGTGCCGGTCATCATGTGCACCAGCAAGAACCAGGAAACCGACAAGGTCTGGGGCATGCGCCAGGGTGCGCGCGACTACATCGTCAAGCCGGTCAACGCGGACGAACTGTTCGCGAAGATCAAGGCCTTCGACTGAACCCGGCAAGCGATGGCACGCCACGACGCGCTCCGTGACCTGCAGGCCCGTCTGGCCGAGCGGCTGCAGGCCGTGCAGTCGACGACACAGCGCACGGCCTGGCTGGCGGTCGAGTGCGAGCGGCAGGGGCTGTTGTTCCCGCTCGCGACGGCCGGGGAGATCTTCGCCGTGCCCACCCTGCTGCCGGTGCCGCACACCTTGCCGTGGTTCGTGGGCGTGGCCAACCTGCGCGGCGGTCTGCACGGCGTTGTCGATTTCGCGGCCTTCCTCGGTCTGCGCGGCCCGCGCCCGGCTGGCGAACCCTGGCGTGAACAGGCCCGCGTGCTCGCTCTGAACCCTGCGCTCGGCAGCCATGCCGCGCTGATCGTCGACAGGCTGGCCGGCCTGCGCAGCCCCAACCAGTTGCAGGCCGAAGCCGCGGCCGACGGGCCGCGGCCCGCGTTCGCCGGAGGGCGCTGGCGGGACGAAGCCGGCCGGGTATGGCAGGAGATCGACCTGGCGGCGCTGGCCGTGCACCCCCAGTTCCTGGGCATTGCCCAGGCGTTGCCGACCGTTCACGCCTGAAGCCGGCTCGCCGCCCCCCCACAGAGACGAACACAAGAGCACCGAGAGAGGACCTCCATGAGCTTCCTGGACAGGATCAAGGGCAAGTCGCGCAGCAATCCGGCCCCCGACTCGGTGCCACCGGTGCCGTTCGAAGAGGTCGCCGACGCGGCATCGCCCATGGAGCAGACGGTGCGGCTGGGCCCCGGCGGCGCCACCCTGGCGCCCGACGAGGGCCGCAGCACGATCGGCGAGACCTCCATCATTTCCGAGGCCGCACCCTCCGAACTCGCGCCCGACTACGGCGAGGCCGCGGCGGCCGCCGCGGCTGGCGCCACGGCTAGGCCGCTGCCGCTGATCGGCCACCTGCCGGCGGCGCGCCAGCAGCGCCTGCTGGTCTTGGGTGCCGTCGCTGGGGTCGCGCTGCTGGTGGCGGCGGCATCGCTGGCGCTGGTGGCGGCCAACCGCAGTGCGGCGCAGGTGGATGCCACGGGCCGTGCGCAGACGCAGTCTCAGCGGCTGGCCAAGTCCGTCTCCCAGGCTCTGGTCGGTTCCGCCACCGCCTTCCCCGAGGTGAAGGAGAGTGCGGCCATCCTCGCCGGCAACCTGCGTTCGCTGAAGGACGGTTCGGGCGCCGCACCGGCGGTAGCGACGGGTCTGCAGTTACTGGTGGACCCGCTGCTGCCGCTGGTGGATCGTGCCGAGAAGAACGCGCAGGTCGTGCTGGCGCAGGAAAAGACGCTCACGCAGGTCGGCCAGGCGCTGCGTGCCATCAACCGCCAGTCGGCCGACCTGCTGGAGATCGCCGAGACGCTGTCCTCCCTGAAGCTGCAGCAGGGCGCTTCGCCCGCGGAACTGTCGGCCGTGGGCCAGTTGGTGATGCTGACCCAGCGCATCGGCAAGAGCGCCAACGAGTTCCTGACCATGGAGGGCGTCAGCCCCGAGGCCGTGTTCCTGCTCGGCAAGGACCTCAACAGCTTCCGTGAGATCGCCGACGGCCTGGAGTCCGGGAACCCCGAACTGCGCCTGCCTGGCACGCGCGACCCGCAGACACGCGAGGTGCTGGCCGAACTGGTCAAGCAGTACGAGCAGACGCGCACGCAGGCCGGCGCCATCCTCGGCAACCTGCAGGGCCTGGTGCAGGCCCGCGAGGCGCAGACCAGCATCGTGGCCGACAGCGAACCGCTGCGCCAGGGTCTGGATGCGCTGCAGGCGCAGCTGACCGGCACCGGCGGCCTGTCGCTGCCCTACCTGGCCGCCGGCCTGCTGGGCCTGGCACTGCTGGCCGGCAGCGGCTGGGGCCTGCTGCAGCTGTTCGTGCAGGACCAGACCACCCGGGCGCGTGCCGCGGAGGCCCAGCGCCAGGAAGCCGAACGCCAGGAGCAGGAGGCCAAGCGCGTCAACGACGCCAACCAGGCCGCCATTCTTCGCCTGATGAACGAACTGCAGACGGTGGCCGAGGGCGACCTGACGCAGCAGGCCACCGTGACCGAGGACATCACCGGCGCCATCGCCGACTCGGTGAACTACACGGTGGAGGAACTGCGCACCCTGGTGTCGCAGGTGCAGACCACGGTGGAGCGCGTGACCGAGACGACGCAGCAGGTGGAGCAGACCTCCACCGAACTGCTGGCCGCGTCCACCGAGCAACTGCGCGAGATCCGCGAGACCGGCGAATCGGTGCTGCAGATGGCCGGCCGCATCAACGACGTGTCGGCGCAGGCGCAGGAAACGGCCCAGGTTGCGCGCCAGTCGCTGCATGCGGCCGAGACCGGCCTGCAGGCGGTGCAGAACACCATCGGCGGCATGAACACGCTGCGTGACCAGATCCAGGAGACGTCCAAGCGGATCAAGCGGCTGGGCGAGTCGTCGCAGGAGATCGGCGAGATCACCGAGTTGATCTCCGACATCACGGAACAGACCAACGTGCTGGCGCTCAACGCCGCCATCCAGGCCGCCAGCGCCGGCGAAGCAGGCCGAGGCTTCTCGGTGGTGGCCGAGGAAGTGCAGCGGCTGGCCGAACGCTCCGGCGACGCGACGCGGCAGATCGCGGCCATCGTGCGCACGATTCAGACCGACACCCAGGACGCCGTGGCCGCCATGGAGCGCTCGACGCAGGGCGTGGTCGAGGGCGCGCGCCTGTCCGACGCCGCCGGCACCGCGCTGGCCGACATCGACCGCGTGACGCGCGAACTCTCCGACCTCATCGAGCGCATCTCGCGCCAGGCGTCCGAGGAGGCCAGTTCGGCCAACGTGGTGGCCGAGAACATCCAGCACATCTTCGCCGTGACCGAGCAGACCGGCGACGGCACGCGCTCGACGGCGCAGATGGTGCGCGAACTGTCGCGCACCGCCGAGGAGCTGCGCCAGTCGGTGGCGCGCTTCAAGGTCAGCTGAACGGCGGGCGCGCAGCGCACGCGAAAGAGGCCCCATGAGCCAGGAAGCCGAACCGATCGCCGGCGACGACCTCAGTGCCCTGGCGTGGGTGCAGGGGGAGTTGCGGCGCACCTTGGAGACTGCGCACAAGGCGCTGCGACGCTATGTTCGCGAGGTCGAAGGGGTCGGTGGTTCCGACGTCGACAGCGCCGACCCGGCTGTGCTGCGCAACGCGCGCGTGCAGCTGCACCAGGGTGTCGGTGCGCTCGAACTGGTTGGCCTGCCTGTGGTGGCACAGGTGCTGCGCGCCGGCGAGGCTGCCGTGCAACGCATGGTGGCGCGGCCCAAGCTGGCCACGCCGAAAGCCGTGGAGACCATCGAGCAGGCCTCGTTCGCCGTGCTCGACTACCTGGGGCGCGTGCTGGCGGGCAAGCCGGTGTCCACGCTGGCGCTCTTCCCGCAGTACGCGGCCGTGCAGGCCCTGGCCGGTGCCGAGCGCGTGCATCCGGCCGACCTGTGGTCCAGCGACTGGCAGTGGCGCCAGCTGCCTGTCGACGCGCGGGTCACCCCGCGTGCCGCCGACGACGCAGCGCGCGGCGAGATGGAAGGGTTGGTGCTGGCGCTGATGCGCGGCACCGACCCGGCCGCGCCACTGCGCATGAGCCACCTCTGTTCAGAGCTCGGCGCGGGCACCCAGGGCGAACTGGCCACGCTGTGGCACCTGGCAGCGGCCTTCTTCGAGGCCCAGGCGGCCCGCCTGATCGAGCAGGACCTCTACACCAAACGCATCGCGTCCAGGCTGCTCGCGCAGCTGCGCGGTGCGATCAAGGGCGATGCGGCCGTGTCCGAGCGCCTGGCGCAGGACCTGCTCTTCTACTGCGTGCGCGCGGAACCCACCGATCCGGCCAACCAGCTGCGCCTGATGGCCGTGCAGTCGGTTTGGCCGGGCGACGACCAGGCGCGCGCCGACTACGACACCCCGCGTCTGGGCCTGTTCGACCCGGCCGTGATGCTGCAGGCGCGCAAACGCGTGGCTGGCGCCAAGGATGCCTGGTCCGCCGTCGCCGGCGGCGAACTGCAGCGCCTGGCGGGCCTCGGCGAGTCCTTCGCGCTGCTGGCCGATTCCGTGCAGCGCTTGTTCCCTGGTGGCGAGGCGCTCGCGCAGGCCCTGCAGGCGGCCGCGGGCCGCAGCGTGCAGTCCCAGCGCCAGCCCGAGCCGGAACTGGCCATGGAAGTGGCCACCGCCGTGCTCTACCTCGATGCCGTGCTCGAGGACGGCGAGCTCGACCAGCCCGTGCTGGCCGAGCGCGTGCAGCGGCTGGCCGAACGCATCCGTGACGTCGATGCCGGCAACGAGCCGCAGCCGCTCGAGTCGTGGATGGAGGACCTGTACCGGCGCATCTCCGACCGCCAGACCATGGGCAGCGTCGTGCAGGAACTGCGCTCGTCGCTGTCCGAGGTCGAGAAGCAGATCGACCAGTACTTCCGCAACCCGGCCCAGCGCGAACTGCTGATCCCGGTGCCGGCGCAGCTGTCGGCGATGCGTGGCGTGCTCACCGTGCTCGGCATGGACCAGGCTTCGCAGGCCGTGCTGCACATGCGCGACAGCGTCGATCAACTGGCGCAGACCGAGGTCGACCCGCAGCGGGCGGTGCAGGCCGGCACCTTTGACCGCCTGGCCGACAACCTGGGCGCGCTGAGCTTCCTGATCGACATGCTCAGCGTGCAGCCGCAGCTGGCCAAGACGCTGTTCCGCTTCGATTCCGCCACTGGCACGCTCAGTGCAGTGATGGGGCAGAGCGAGCGCACCTCGGCCTTCGCCGCCTTCGAGCCGACGGCGCTCGAACCGGTGGCGACGAACGTGGTCCCCCTGGCCGAGGGTGAGGCCCCGACGGTCGCGCCTGCGACGGTGGCGCCGGCACCCGTGGCGGCACCGACGCCAGCACCCGCGCCTGCACCCGCCGCGGCGGCGAACAGCGGCCTGGAAGACGACGCCGAGATGCGCGAGATCTTCCTCGAGGAGGCGCGCGAGGTGATCGCCGGTGCCCGCGCGTCGCTGGCGCACCTGGGTCAGTCGCCGGACGACGTGGCCGAGCTGACCACCGTCCGGCGCGCCTTCCACACGCTCAAGGGCAGCTCGCGCATGGTCGGCCTCAAGGCCTTCGGCGAGGCGGCGTGGGCGTGCGAGCAGCTGTACAACGCGCGCCTGGCACAGAACGCACGCCTGGACGACCCGCTGGCCCAGTTCAGCACCCAGGCGCTGGACTACTTGGCCGACTGGGTAGAGGCCATTGCCGACGGCGTCGACCGCGGCCATGAGACCGCTGCCGTGGCCGAGGCGGCGGACGCCTTGCGCATCGACGGCCGATCGGTGCCGGTGCGTGCCGTGGCGACGCCGGCCGACAGCGACGATGCCGCTGCGCTGCCGGACTGGCCGGTCGAGGAAGAATACGGCGACATGGAGCGCACGGCGGTGCTGCCACCTGCCGTGGAGCCGCTGGTGGACCGGGTGCCCGACCTGCCCTCGGCCGGCGACCTCGACCTGCTGTCGCTGGATCTCGAGCCAGCGTCGGAACCCGGGGCTTCGGCGGATGCGGTGCCGACGACGGCGGAGGCGCCGCTGGCCGACACGCTCGACCTCTCGGCGGTGCCTGGCACCGAGTCGGCGATGGACGGCGGCACCGACGATCTGCTGCCGACGCTCGACGAGGTGGCCGAAGAGTTGGCAGAAGAGGTGGCCGAAGCGGTACCCGCCGCGGAAGCCCCCCTGGCGCCCGACGACCAGACGGCCGACTTCACGCTCGACCTGGAGGCGCTGGACGACGCCGAGCCCGCCACGCCGGCCATGACGGAACTGCCTGTCGAGGCCGCGCAGCCCGAGTCCGCGCCGGAAAACCTGACGGCGCTGCCCGACCTGCCCCTGCCCGAACCGGAGGCGCTGGAGGAGGTGGAGCTGTCGGTCGCCGAGTTCGACCTCGTGTTCGACACGCCGGCCGAAGTGACCGCGGTACCGTCGGAGGTCGTGCCAGTCGAGGCCGCTGCGCCTGCACCGCTGGACGAACCGCACGAGCTTCCCGAGGCGACACCCGTTGCACCGGAGATCGGGGCCGAGGCCGAGGTCGCGGTGGACGCGGGACCGCCACCCGAGACCGAACCCGCCGTCGAAACGGAAGCCGCCCAGCCACCGGTTACCGATGCGGCGGCGGAGCCCGCCGACGACGAAGTCAAGATCATAGGCCCGCTGCGCATCGCGATCCCGCTGTTCAACATCTTCCTCAACGAGGCGGACGAGCAGTCGCGCCGGCTGGGCACCGAGATCGCCGAATGGTCGCTCGAGCCGCATCGGCCGGTCGGCGATTCCACGATCGCGCTGGCGCACTCGCTGGCCGGCAATTCCGGCACCGTCGGCTTCACCGACCTGTCGGTGCTGGCGCGTTCGCTGGAACATGCGCTGATGCGCAGCCGCGCCATCGGCCACGCCAGTGAAGGCGAGCCGTCACTCTTCAGCGACGCGGCCGAGGAGATTCGGGCGCTGCTGCACCAGTTCGCCGCCGGGTTCCTGAAGCCGGTCAGCGAACCGCTGATGGCGCGCCTGCTCGACCACGAGGTGGCCACGTCGAATCCGGAGCGCGACACCGAGTCGCCGATGCTGGACGACGACGAACTCGCCGACCTCACGCCCGCGCCGACCGCGCCGGTGGCGACGACAGTGGCGCCGCCAGTCGAGCTGGATTGGGCCGACGAGGTCGATGCCGTCGATGCCATCGACGCCGACCTGTTCCCGATCTTCGAGGAGGAAGCCGACGAACTGCTGCCGCAACTGCGCGCCCGGCTCGGCGAGTGGGCGCGGCATCCCGGCGACGACGGTGCGGCATCGGCCTGCATGCGTACGCTGCACACCTTCAAGGGTGGCGCACGACTGGCGGGCGCGATGCGCGTGGGCGAACTGGCCCACCGGCTGGAAGGCGAGATCGAGCGCCTGATGGCGCGCGAGGACGTCGACGCCCAGTCCGTGGAGCGGCTGCTGGCCCGCGCCGACACCATGGCCGCGGTCTTCGAGCGGCTGCGTACCGCGCCCGCCCCGCAGCCGGTGGCGCCGGCGCCTGTCGTCCCGCCCGAACCCGAGGCCATCGTGGCACCGGCGCCGACCCAGCCAGAGGACGAAGCCGAGGTCGAGGCCACGCTGCCGCTGCCGCCAACTTCGGAGGCTCCTGCCGAACCTGCATCGGCGCTGGCGCCTGCGGTCGATGCCGCGCCCGCGGGTCAGCAGGCCGAGCGTGCGCCGGCACCGGCCGCGGAGATCGACTGGTCGCGCTTCGCCGAGATTGAAGCGCTGGTGGCGCCGGAGACGGAATCGGCAGAGGCCACGGCCGGCTCCGGCCAGGCGGCCACGGTGCGCGTGCGCGCCCCGCTGCTCGACCGCCTGGTCAACCAGGCCGGCGAGGTGAGCATCACGCGGGCGCGCATCGAGTCGGAGATGCGCACGCTGCAGGGCTCGCTCGGCGACCTGACCGACAACCTCGAGAAGCTGCGGCGCCACCTGCGCGACATCGAACTTCAGGCCGAGACCCAGATCACGTCGCGCATGGAGGCGGCCAAGGCCGCGGCCGAATCCTTCGACCCGCTGGAGATGGACCGCTTCACGCGCTTCCAGGAGCTCACGCGGATGATGGCCGAGTCGGTCAACGACGTGGCCACCGTGCAGCGCGGGCTGCAGCGCGCGCTGCAGGCCTCGGAAGACGAACTGGCGATGCAGGCGCGCCTGACGCGCGAACTGCAGGGCGACCTGCTGCGCACGCGCATGGTCGAGTTCGAGAGCCTGTCCGACCGCCTGTACCGCGTGGTGCGGCTGGCTGCCAAGGAGACCGGCAAGTCGGTGCGGCTGGACATCGTCGGCGGCTCGATCGAAGTCGACCGTGGTGTGCTGGAGCGCATGGTCGGCCCGTTCGAGCACCTGCTGCGCAACAGTGTGGCCCACGGCATCGAAGGTGCCACCGAGCGGCACAAGGCCGGCAAGCCGGAGGCCGGCGCCATCACCATCACCACGGTGCAGGAAGGCAACGAGGTGGCGGTGGAGGTGCGTGACGACGGCGCCGGGCTCAACCTCGCGCGCATCCGCGCCCGGGCCATCGAGCGCGGACTGCTGGCCGCCGATGCCGATCCCAGCGACGCCGAGGTCGCGCAGCTGATCTTCGTGCCCGGGTTCTCCACCGCTGATGCCGTCACCGGCCTCTCCGGCCGTGGCGTGGGCATGGACGTGGTTCGGGCCGAGGTGCTGGCCATGGGCGGCCGCATCGAGACCGACACCCGGGCCGGGCAGGGCACGGCCTTCCGCCTGCTGCTGCCGCTGACGACGGCGGTGACGCAGGTCGTGATGCTGCGTTTCGGCGAACGCCAGGTGGCCGTGCCGTCGACGCTGGTCGAGGTGGTGCGGCGCGAGAAGCCGGCGGTGGTCGAGGCCAGCTATGCCAGCGGCCACTTTGCCCACGATGGCGAGGACGTGCCGTTCTACTGGCTCGGTGCCCTGCTGCAGGCCGAGGGCCGCGGTGTGGGCGGAGCCCGCTCGCAGACCGTGATCGTGCTGCGCTCGGCGGCGCAGCGTGTGGCGGTGCACGTCGACGAGGTGCTGGGCAACCAGGAAGTGGTGGTCAAGAACGTCGGCCCGCAGCTGTCGCGCCTGCCGGGCCTGGCCGGGGTGACCCTGCTGCCGTCCGGCGCCGTGGCCACCATCTACAACCCGGTGGCGCTGGCGGCGGTCTACGGCGACGAGGCGCGCCGGCGCATGCAGGCCATACCTGAGCCGCTGGCAGCGGTTCCGGAACAGGCCGCGCTGCCGGTGGCGCTGTCGCCGCTGGTGATGGTGGTCGATGATTCACTGACCGTGCGCCGGGTGACCCAGCGCCTGCTGGTCCGCGAGGGCTACCGCGTGGTGCTCGCCAAGGACGGGATGGACGCCCTGGAGCGCCTGGCGGAGGAACGGCCGGCGATCCTGCTGTCGGACATCGAGATGCCGCGGATGGACGGCTTCGACCTCGTCCGCAACGTGCGCGCCGATCCGCGGCTGGCCGACCTGCCGGTGATCATGATCACCTCGCGCATCGCGCAGAAGCACCGCGACTATGCGGCCGAACTGGGCGTGGACCACTACCTGGGCAAGCCCTATTCGGAAGACGAGTTGCTGGCGCTGGTGGCGCGCCATGTGCAGGCCGACATCGCGTTGTGAGCGGCCCGTGAGAGCGCCTTGGGCCGGGTTGTCCGCAATCCGGTCTGGTTTGCAGTGCACGGCTGAACGTCGGGCACCACCACCTCGCCCGGGCCGACCGTGGACCTGAAACGCACCGACTTGCAGGCCGCCGAAGCGCAGGGGTTGATCCCGGCTGGCCAGGCCGACGCCCTCTGGACGTTCCTGCAGGCGCGGCACGCTGACCGGCCGGGCTTCCGCACGTCGCACATCCTCTACTACCTCGGGGGGCTGATCGCGATCAGCGCGATGTCGCTGTTCATGACCCTGGGCTGGGAGCGCTTCGGTGGCACGGGCCTGGCCGCCATCGCGGTCGCGTATGCCGTGGCGGCCCTGGCCACGGCCGATCACCTGCTGCGCTCCCGTGGCCAGCCGATCCCGGCAGGCCTGCTGGCGGCGCTGGCCGTGGCGCTGGTGCCGCTGGCCGTGTACGGCCTGCAGCAGGCCGCCGACTTGTGGCCCGAGGGCGAGGCTGCGCGCGACTACCACCGCCACATCGACGGCCGCTGGCTGCTGATGGAACTGGCCACGCTGGCTGCTGGCGCCGCGGTGCTGTGGCGCTGGCGGCTGCCGTTCTCGGTGATGCCGGTGGCCGTGACGCTGTGGTACCTGACGATGGACTTCGCGCCCTTCCTGGCCGGACAGCCCGACGTGGACTGGGAACTGCGCAAGCTGGTGTCGCTGGTCACCGGCCTGGCCCTGATCGGCCTGGCCTTCTGGGTGGACCTGCGCAGCCGGCACGGGCCCGATTTCGCCTTCTGGCTCTACCTGGCCGGCGTGCTGGCGTTCTGGGGCGGCCTGTCGCTGATGCGCTCGGACAGCGAGTGGTCGAAGCTGGCGTACTGCGGCATCAACCTGGTCATGATCGGCGTCGGCGCGCTGCTGTCGCGCCGGGTCTTCGCGGTCTTCGGTGGGCTGGGCGTGGCCGGCTACCTCGGCTACCTGGCGCAGGTGCTGTTCAAGGACAGCCTGGTCTTTCCCTTCGCGCTGACACTGGTCGGCCTGGGCGTCATCGGCGCCGGCCTG
Organism: Rubrivivax albus; assembly: GCF_004016515.1. Lineage (GTDB taxonomy): Bacteria > Pseudomonadota > Gammaproteobacteria > Burkholderiales > Burkholderiaceae_C > Rubrivivax > Rubrivivax albus. Next base: position 73,113 of record NZ_SACT01000002.1, on the reverse strand, counting down.
TGGTGGCAGAAACACGAGCAGTCCCTGGCCGCCCGGCTGCGTGCGCCGCTGCCGCGCGCACTGCGCGAACTGCTGGAAGCCCGCGGCTGACCTGTTTCAACCGCCCTTGACCACCGCGTAGCGCTGCAGCGTCTGCGCCCGCGCTTCGGCATGGTCGACGATGGGCTCGGGGTAGTCCACGCCCAGCCGCAGGCCTGCGGCGGCCAGGTCCACCGGCCGCGCCAGCCAGGGCGCATGGATCAGCTTGTCGGGCAGTTTCGCCAGCGCCGGCAGGTAGCGGCGGATGAAGCGCGCCTCGGGGTCGAATTTCTGGCTCTGGCTGACCGGGTTGAAGATGCGGAAGTAGGGCTGGGCGTCGCAGCCGCTGCTGGCGGCCCATTGCCAGCCGCCGTTGTTGGCGGCCAGGTCGAAGTCGTTGAGGTGCAGCGCGAAGTAGGCCTCGCCCCGCCGCCAGTCGATGCCGAGGTCCTTGGTCAGGAAACTGGCCACCACCATGCGCAGCCGGTTGTGCATGTAGCCGGTCTGGTTGATCTGATGCATTGCCGCGTCCACCAGCGGGTAGCCGGTGCGGCCCTCGCACCAGGCGTCGAAATGGGCGTCGGCCGCCTTGCCATGGGCCCAGCGGATGCGGTCGTACTCCGGGCGGAAGGCATGGCCCACCACGTGCGGGTGGTGGTGCAGCACCTGGTGGTAGAAGTCCCGCCAGACCAGTTCCGACAGCCAGACCTCGGCGCCGCGCTGGCCGGCCACCATGCGCTGGTGCGCCTCCCGCGCCAGCCGGCGGATCGATACCGTGCCGAAGCGCAGGTGCGTGCTCAGGTAACTGGGGCCCTTGACGGCCGGGAAGTCGCGCGCCTCGTGGTAGCGGTCGATGCGGCCCAGGAAGTCGTCCAGCAGTTCCTGGGCGCCGGCCGGGCCGCTGGGCAGCTTCAGCTGGTGCAGGTTGGTGCGCTCGAACCCCAAATCCTCCAGCGCCGGCACGCCCGCTTCGCCCGGCGGCCGCGGTGCCAGTGCGCTGGCGTGTCTGGCCACCGGGTAGGCCTTGAGGTAGAACGGGGTCAGCTTCTTCAGCCACGCGTTCTTGTACGGCGTGAAGACCGAGAAGGCGCCGCCGGCCTGCGTCAGGACCTCTTCGCGCTCGAAGACGACGTGGTCCTTGCTGGTGTGCAGCACCACGCCGGCCTCGGCCAGCGCACCGCGGGCCGCGGCGTCGCGGGTCAGCGCCGCCGGCTCGTCGTCGTGGCTGGCGTACACCGCCTGCACGTGCAGTGCACGCGCCAGCGCGACGATCTCCGCCACCGCCTGGCCGTGGCGCACGATCAGCCCCGCGCCGTCCACGCCGTGGGACGCCGCCAGCGCGCGCAGTTCGGCGTCCACGCCGACCAGGCTGTCGCGGATGAACTCCACCCGCCGGTCGCGGCGCGGCAGCGGGTCCAGGATGGCGCGGTCGAAGACGAACACGCACCACACCTGGCGGGCGGCGCGCAGCGCGTGGTACAGGGCGGCATGGTCGTCGGCGCGCAGGTCGCGGCGCAGCCAGACGAGGGCGCGGTCGATGGGCTTTTCCACGGCAGGAGTGTGCCCGCGCCTAGAATCCCTGCATGCCCGGCAATGACTTCACCAACCAGTTCCTGATCGCCATGCCCGGCATGGTCGACGAGAACTTCGCCGGCAGCGTGGTCTACCTGTGCGAGCACAACGACAAGGGCGCGCTGGGCCTGGTCATCAACAAGCCCATCGACATCACGCTGAAGAACCTGTTCGAGAAGGTGGAACTGCCGCTGGACCGTGACGAGCTGGCCCGCCAGCCGGTGCTCTTCGGCGGCCCGGTGCAGACCGAACGCGGCTTCGTGTTGCACGAGGGCCATGCGCCGGACGAGGAGAGCGGCTACAGCTCCACGCTCAACATCCCAGGCGGCCTGGCCATGACGACGAGCAAGGACGTGCTCGAGGCCGTGGCCGATGGCGCCGGCCCGAAGAAGCTGCTGATCACCCTGGGCTGCAGCGGCTGGGAGCCGGGCCAGCTGGAGGACGAGATCGTGCGCAACGGCTGGCTCACCGTGCCGGCCGACCCGGCGGTGATCTTCGACACCCCGATCGAGCAGCGCTACGACCGCGCGCTCGGCCTGCTCGGGGTCGACCCGCGCATGCTCAGCGGCGAGGCGGGGCATGCCTGAGGGCAGTCCTGCCGTTGCCCGTGCCCCGCAATCCTTCCTGGCCTTCGACTTCAGCCTCCGCCGGGTGGGCGTGGCCGCGGGCAATGCCCTCACCGGCACGGCCCAGCCACTGAAGACGCTGACCGCCGAGGGCGATGCGCGATTCGCTGCCATCGCCGCCCTGATCGCCGAGTGGCAGCCCGACGCCCTCGTGGTCGGCGTGCCGCGTCACCCCGACGGCGCACCGAACGACAATACGGCGCGCGCCCAGCGCTTTGCCCGCCAGCTGCACGGCCGATTCCGCCTGCCGGTGCACGAGGTGGACGAGCGCTGGACGACCACCGCCGCCGCCGAGGCCGGCGCCCGCGACCTCGACGCGGCGGCGGCGGCCCTGATCCTGGAACAGTTCCTGGGGGAGTCCCGATGAACCTCTCGCTCGATGCCGAGGCGCTGGTGAGCCAGCTGCGCGACGGCGTGCGCGGCCTGATGTCGCCGGCCACGCAGCTGGTCGGCATCTGGTCCGGCGGGGCCTGGCTGGTGCAGCGGCTGCAGGCCGACCTGGGCCTGGACGCCGTGGGCACGGTCTCCAGCCGGATGCACCGCGACGACTTCGGTGAGCGTGGCCTGGCCGCCGGCGCCGACGCCACCGCGCTGCCGTTCGCGGTCGACGGCGCCGACATCCTGCTGGTGGACGACGTGCTCTACACCGGCCGCACCATCCGCGCCGTGCTCAACGAGCTCTACGACTACGGTCGCCCGGCCCGTGTGCGCCTGGCGGTGCTGGTGGACCGCGGCGGGCGCGAGCTGCCGATCGAAGCCGCGTTCGCCGCCGCCCGCGTGACCCTGGCGCCGACCCAGCGGCTGCGCCTCGCACGCGACGATGCCGGTCGCTTCAGCTTCGACACCGAGGAGGGCCGCTGATGCTGAGCAAGCGCAACCCCCAGCTCAACGCCCATGGCGAGCTCATCCACCTGCTGTCCATCGAAGGCCTGCCCAAGGCCGTGCTGACGCAGATCCTGGACACCGCCGGCACCTTCCTCAGCGTCAACGAGCGCGACGTGAAGAAGGTGCCGCTGCTGCGCGGCAAGAGCCTGTTCAACCTGTTCTTCGAGAACAGCACGCGCACGCGCACCACGTTCGAGATCGCGGCCAAGCGGCTGAGCGCCGACGTCATCAACCTCGACATCGCGCGCAGCAGCACGGCCAAGGGCGAGAGCCTGCTCGACACCATCGCCAACCTGTCGGCGATGCAGGCCGACCTGTTCGTGGTGCGCCACAGCGAAAGCGGTGCGCCCTACCTGATCGCCCAGCACTGTGCGCCGCACGTGCACGTGGTCAATGCGGGCGACGGGCGCCACGCCCACCCCACGCAGGGGCTGCTGGACATGTACACGATCCGGCACTTCAAGCAGGACTTCACCGGGCTGACGGTGGCCATCGTCGGCGACATCGTGCACTCGCGCGTCGCGCGCAGCGACATCCACGCGCTGGCCACGCTGGGCGTGCCGGAGATCCGTGCCGTGGGCCCCAAGACCCTGGTGCCGGGCGACCTGCGCGAGATGGGCGTGCGCGTGTGCCACGACATGGCCGAGGGCATCCGGGACGCCGACGTGATCATCATGCTGCGGCTGCAGAACGAGCGCATGAGCGGCGCCATGCTGCCCAGCGCCGGCGAGTTCTTCAAGAGTTTCGGCCTGACGCCGGAGAAGCTGGCGCTGGCCAGGCCGGACTGCATCGTCATGCACCCGGGCCCGATCAACCGCGGCGTGGAGATCGCGTCGGAGGTGGCCGACGGCGCGCACAGCGTGATCCTGCCGCAGGTGACCTTCGGCATCGCGGTGCGCATGGCGGTGATGTCCATCATTGCGGGGAACGACGCATGAATATCCTGGTGCAGGGTGGCCGGGTGGTGGACCCGGCTTCGGGCCGCGACGAGGCCGCCGACATCGCCATCGCCTCCGGCCGCATCGTCGCCATCGGCGCCGTCAGCCCCGACTTCACGGCCGACCGCCGCATCGACGCCCGCGGCTGCATCGTCGCCCCGGGCCTGGTGGACCTGGCGGCTCGGCTGCGCGAGCCGGGCCACGAGCACGAGGGCCTGCTGGAAAGCGAACTGGCCGCGGCCGCCGCCGGCGGCGTGACCAGCCTGGTCTGCCCGCCCGACACCGACCCCGTGCTCGACGAGCCGGGCCTGGTGGAGATGCTGAAGTTCCGCGCCCGCAAGCTCAGCCGCTGCCGTCTGTTCCCGCTGGGGGCGCTCACGCGTGGCCTGGGGGGCGAGGCGCTGACCGAGATGGCCGAGCTCACCGAGGCCGGCTGCATCGGCTTCTCGCAGGCGGAGTCGCCGGTCACCGACACCCAGGTGCTGTGGCGCGCGCTGCAGTACGCCAGCACCTTCGGCTACACCGTGTGGCTGCGCCCGCAGGACCGATGGCTCGGCAAGGGCGTGGCTGCCAGCGGGCCGGTGGCCACGCGGCTGGGGCTGTCGGGCGTGCCGGTGGCCGCCGAGACGGTGGCCCTGGCCACACTGTTCGAACTCGTGCGCGCCACCGGTGCGCGTGTGCACCTGTGCCGCCTGTCCAGCGCCGCGGGCGTGGCCATGCTGCGCGCCGCCAAGGCCGAAGGCCTGCCGGTGACGGCGGACGTGAGCATCCATTCGCTGCACCTGACGGACATGGACATTGGCTACTTCAACCCCGCGATGCGCCTGGTGCCGCCGCTGCGCAGTGCGCGCGACCGCGACGCGCTGCGGGCGGCGCTGGCCGACGGCACCCTCGACGCGCTGGTCTCCGACCACATGCCCGTGAGCGCCGACGAGAAGACGCTGCCCTTCGCCGAGGCCGTGCCCGGCGCCACCGGGCTGGAACTGCTGCTGGGCCTGGCGCTGCACTGGGGCGAGGCCAGCGGGGTGGGGCTGCAGCGCGCGCTGGCCGTCATCACCCAGGGCCCGGTGCAGGTGCTGGGCAAGGCACTGGGCTCGCTGGCCGCGAGCGCCGGGCGGCTGGCGGAAGGCGGCGTGGCCGACATCTGCGTGTTCGACCCCGACGCGCGCTGGCCAGTGAAGCCGGAACTGCTGAAGAGCCAGGGCACGCACACGCCGTTCGCCTTCGAGCACAGCGGTTTCGAGCTGCCGGGCCGCGTGCGTGCCACGCTGGTGGCCGGCACCGTGGCCTACGAGGCGACCTCGGCTCCTGACGCCTGATGCTGCGCGCCGTTTGGCGGCTGCTGCGTGCGCTGGGCCATGTGCTGCACGGCATGGCCATCGTGCTGCTGCGCTTTCCGTCGCTGGCGCCGGCCGCGCGCGAGGCACGCGTGGGCTGGTGGGCGGCGAAGATGCTGCGCTGCCTGGGCCTGGAACTGCGCGTGCAGGGGCGGTTCAAGCCAGGCGCCAAGCTGATCGTCGCCAACCACGTCTCGTGGCTGGACATCATGGCGGTGCACGCGGTCTGTCCCGAGGCGCGCTTCGTCTCCAAGGCCGACGTGCAGGGCTGGCCGCTGCTGAACCGGCTGATCGACAGCGCACGCACGCTCTACATCCGCCGCGAGAGCCGGCGCGATGCGCTGCGCGTGGTGCACGACATGGCCGCGGCGCTGCAGGCTGGCGACACGGTGGCGGTGTTCCCCGAAGGCACCACCGGCACCGGGCCCGACCTGCTGCCGTTCCACGCCAACCTGCTGCAGGCAGCGATCGCCACCGGCGCGGCCATCCAGCCGGTGGCGCTGCGCTATGCCGACCCTCGGCACCGCTTCAGCCCAGCGGCCACCTGGGTCGGCGACGCGACGCTGCTGGACAGCCTGTGGGCGCTGGCGCGCGCCGACGGCCTGGTCGTGCACCTGGACGTGATCGAACCGCAGGCCAGCGCACACGCCGACCGGCGCGCGCTGGCGGCCTCGCTGCAGACCCTGATCGGTGAGCGCCTGGCGGCGCAGTAGAGTCGCGCGATGAACGGCAAGGGCCCGGCGCAGACGCTGCAGATCCGCCGGGTGGGCATCGACACCTGGCGCGAGAGCGTGGTCTACCTGCACCGCGACTGTCCGGTGGTGCGTGCCGAGGGCTTCCAGGCGCTGTCCAAGGTGACGGTGCACGCCAACGGCACCACGCTCACCGCCGTGCTCAACGTGGTGGACGATGAACGCATCGTCGCGCGCTGCGAGCTCGGCGTCAGCGAGGACGCGTTCGCTCGCCTGCAGGTGGCCGAAGGCCACGCGGCCCGGGTCGACCATGCCGAGCCGCCGCCGTCGATCGCGGCGCTGCACCGCAAGATCGCCGGCGACCGGCTGGGGCGCGAGGACCTGCAGGCCATCGTGGCCGACATCGCCGCGGCCCGCTACTCGAAGATCGAGCTCGCGGCCTTCGTCGTCGCCACCCACCAGTTCGAGCTCGACCGCGACGAGGTGCTGCACCTGACGCAGGCCATGGCCGCCGTCGGCCAGCGCCTGGATTGGGCCCACGACGTGGGCGCTGGCCCGGTGGTGGACAAGCACTGCATCGGCGGCATCCCGGGCAACCGCACCTCGATGCTGGTGGTGCCCATCGTGGCCGCCCATGGACTGTGGTGCCCGAAGACCTCGTCGCGTGCCATCACCTCGCCCGCCGGCACGGCCGACACCATGGAAGTGCTGGCCGACGTGGCCCTGCCCACGCAGCGCCTGGCGGAGATCCTGCGCGCCACGCGCGGCTGCCTGGCCTGGGGCGGCACGGCGGGCCTGTCGCCGGCCGACGACATCCTGATCTCGGTGGAACGCCCGCTGGCGCTGGACTCCCCCGGGCAGATGGTGGCCTCCATCCTGAGCAAGAAGCTCGCGGCCGGCTCCACCCACCTGCTGCTGGATATTCCGGTGGGCCCGACGGCCAAGGTGCGTTCCATGCCCGAGGCGCAACGGCTGAAGAAGCTGTTCGAGTTCGTGGCCGACCGCCTGGGCCTGCATCTGGACGCAGTGATCACCGACGGCCGCCAGCCCATCGGCCGTGGCATCGGCCCGGTGCTGGAGGCGCGCGACGTGATGCAGGTGCTGGGCAACGCCCCGGACGCGCCCAACGACCTGCGGCAGAAGGCGCTGCGACTGGCCGGCCGCATGATCGAGTTCGACCCCGACGTGCGCGGCGGCGACGGCTGGCGCATCGCGCGCGACATCCTCGAATCGGGCCGCGCGCTGGAGCGCATGAACGCCATCATCGACGCCCAGGGCCGGCGCACGCCACCGCCGCCCGGGCCGCTGACCTTCGACGTGGCCGCGCCGGTCTCGGGCACGGTGGTCGGCGTGGACAACCTGCGCCTGGCGCGCATCGCGCGGCTGACCGGCGCGCCCCAGGTGCCGTCGGCCGGCGTTGACCTGGCCGTGCGCCTGGGCGACCGTGTCGAGGCCGGGCAACCGCTGTACCGGCTGCACGCCTGCTACGAGGCCGACCTGGCCTTTGCCCGTGCGATGGCCGAGGCCGACAGCGGCTGGCGCATCGGTGACGCCGCCACGTTGCCGCGCGACATCGTCGATGGGCGCGGCCTGTCGTGAAGGCCCGACGAATGCTGCTGCACTTCGACGACGAACAACCGCTGGCCGAAGCGCTGGCGGCAGCCCTGGACTGGCCCAGCATGCTGGTGCAGCGACATGCCTTCCCCGACGGCGAGACGCGACTGCGGCTGCCCGCCAAGCTGCCGCCGGACGTGATCCTGCTGCGCGGGCTGCAGCAGCCCAACGCCAAGCTCACCGAGCTCTGGCTGGCCGCAGCCGGCGCGCGAGAACTCGGCGCACGGCGGCTCACGCTGGTCAGCCCCTACCTGGCCTACATGCGACAGGACATGGCCTTCACGCCGGGCGAGGTGGTGAGCCAGCGTCACGTGGGCGCGCTGCTGGCGCAGGCCTTCGACCGCGTGGTCACCGTGGACCCGCACCTCCACCGCGTGCCGACGCTGGACGCTGTGCTGCCCGGCCGCCGAGGCACGGCGCTGACCGCGGCGCCGCTGCTGGGCCGCTGGATCGCGCAGCAGGTGCCTGGCGCGCTGCTGCTAGGCCCGGACGAGGAGGCCGGCCAGTGGGTGCGTGCCGCGGCCGAGGCCGCGGGCCTGGACCATGCCGTGTGCCTGAAGCAGCGGCACGGCGATCACGACGTGGCCGTGTCGCTGCCCGCGGCGCCGGTGGCCGGCCGTGCCGTGGTGCTGCTCGACGACGTGGCCAGCACCGGGCGCACGCTGGTCGGTGCCGCGCGCGGCGCGCTGGCCGCCGGCGCGGCGAGCGTGGACGTGGCGGTGACGCACGCGCTCTTCGTCGGCGATGCCGAGGCGCAGGTGCGGGCGGCCGGCGTGGGGCGTGTCTGGAGCACCGACTGCGTGCCGCATGCGAGCAACGCGGTGTCGGTCGTGCCGCTGTTGGCACAGGCCCTGAGGCACTGAGCGGCCACGGTTTCCCGGGGCATCGGCGCGCGCTAAAGTCGGCCGCTCATCAGCCCTGGGGGCAGGCCATGGCGCAACTCGGCGACGTCACGGGCGAGATCCGCGTCGTCGAACCGCTGCAGTTCGACATCCTCAATGCCAACGGCGTGCTGCTGCTGGCGCGCGGGCAGATCGTGGCGTCGGCCCGCCAGCTCGAGCAGCTGGTCGAGCGCGGCTCGACGGTCGAGGACGCGGACGTCGAGCGCGTGCGTGCCGTGAAGGCGGCGAATCCGGATAGACCGCTGACCCTGTTCGACCTCTGGGCGCAGGCGCCAACGCGGCTGGAACAGCTGCTGGCCGGACTCGCCGAACCTGGCTTCGGTGAACGGCTGCAGGCCTTCGCCCTGGACTTCGTGGCGCTGGCGCGACGCGACGTGGACATCGCGATCTACCTCACCATCCGCCAGGACCCGGCGCGCCTGCAGCGCTATGGGCTCGCGCATGCGCTGCACACGGCGCTGGTGGCCGAGCTGGCGGCGCAGCGGCTGGGGTGGTCGGACGACGACCGCCTGCGCTTCGTGAAGGCGGCCTTGACCATGAACATGGCCATCGTCGACCTGCAGGGCCGCCTCGCGGCCAGCGACAACAGGCTCACCGAGGCACTGCGCGCCGAGTTGAGGGCCCATCCCGAAGCCGCAGCGGCCAGCCTGCGGGGCGCGGGCATCGACGACACCGCCTGGCTCGACGCCGTGGCGCAGCACCACGAGCGGCGTGGTGGCACCGGCTACCCGGCCGGCCTGGACGCGCCCACGCCGCTGGCGGTGGCACTGCGCCTGGCGGATGTGTTCATGGCCAAGATCAGCCCGCGCGCAGCCCGTCCGGCGTTGCCGATCCAGGAGGCGGCACGGCAGATGTTCCTGGAAGCCGACGGCAGCCCGGTGGCCGCCGCGGTGATCAAGGAATACGGCATCTACCCGCCCGGCGACTTCGTGCAACTGGCCAGCGGCGAGCGTGCCGTCGTGGTGCGCCGCGGCGCCGATGCGCGGACGCCCCAGGTGGCGGCCATCACCAATGCCGCAGGGGCCGCGATCGTGGACACGATTGCGCGCGACACGCGCGAGAAGGCACACGCGTCGTCGGCCCGGCGGCCGAACGCAAGCTGGTTGTCCGCGTGCCGCCGGAGCGGCTCTACGGCCTGGCCTGACCCTGCGCGGCCACGGCGGCGGCCGCAGCAGCCACCGCCTCGGCATCACCGAGATAGCGCTTGGCGACGGGCTTCAGGTCGACGTCGAGCGTGTAGACGAGCGGGATGCCGTTGGGGATGTTGACGCCCACGATGTCGGCGTCGCTGATGCCGTCGAGGTACTTCACCAAGGCGCGCATGCTGTTGCCGTGGGCGGCCACGAGCAGCCGCTTGCCGCTGCGGATCTGCGGCGCCAGCTCCTCGTGCCAGAGCGGCAGCACACGCGCCACCGTGTCCTTCAGGCATTCCGTCAGCGGCACCTGTTCGGTGCTCAGCCCCGAATAGCGCGGGTCGCTGCGTTCGCAGCGCGGGTCCTCTGCCGTCAGCGGCGGCGGCGGCGTGTCGTAGCTGCGGCGCCAGACGAGCACCTGCGCGTCGCCGTACTGCTGGGCCATGTCGGCCTTGTTCAGGCCCTGCAGCGCACCGTAGTGGCGCTCGTTGAGCTGCCAGCGGTTGACCACCGGCAGCCAGGTGCGGTCCATCGTGTCCAGGCAGTGCCACAGCGTCCAGATGGCACGCTTGAGCACCGAGGTGTAGCAGAGGTCGAACTCGAAGCCTTCGGCCTTCAGCAGCCGGCCGGCGTCGCGTGCCTGGGTCACGCCGGTGGGCGTGAGGTCCACGTCGGTCCAGCCGGTGAAGCGGTTCTCGAGGTTCCAGGTGGATTCGCCGTGACGGAGCAGGACCAGGGTGTGCATGCACTGAATTCTATAATCCCAGGTTTTCCTGATTGGACGCCTTGCCCGTGTTGGACTTCCTGCGCGAGAACTGGATGCTGGTGCTGCTGGCGGTGACGTCGGGCGCGATGCTGCTGCGGCCGTCGCTGGCAGGGGCCGGCGGTGGCAAGGTTTCGGCCAACGAGGCCGTGCGCCTGATCAACCGCGAGAAGGGCGTGCTGATCGACGTCTGCGAACCGGCGGAGTTCGCGGCGGGCCACCCGGTGGGGGCGAAGAACGTGCCCTTTGGCAGCCTCGACGGCGCCAAGGCCCTGCCGTCCAACAAGTCCACGCCCGTCATCGTGACCTGCGCCTCCGGCGCGCGCGCCGGCCGGGCGGCGGCGCTGCTGCGCAAGCAGGGCTACGAGAAGGCCGTGGCGCTGGCCGGCGGCAACCGCGGCTGGGCCGATGCCAGCCTGCCGGTGGAGAAGACGGCGTAGTCCACACGGGCTTGTGGCCGCCGGCAGCACGAAATGCCCGTCGTGCGCACAATGCAGGGGATGAGTCCGGTCCGCATGTACACCACGCAGGTCTGCCCCTACTGCGTGCGCGCGAAGATGCTGCTGCAGAAGCGGGGCGTGGCACAGATCGAGGAGATCCGGGTCGACCTGGACCCCGGTGCCCGCGACCACATGATGCAGATCACCGGCCGGCGCACCGTGCCGCAGATCTTCATCGGCGACACCCATGTCGGTGGCTGCGACGACCTGTTCGACCTCGACCAGCGCGGCGGCCTGATGCCGCTGCTCGGCGCCGCCACCTGATCCGGGGCCCCGGCGCCGGCTGGCGCCACCGGGGCGTCAGGGCTGCCGGGTGATAATCCGCGATTCAACCGGAAGACACCCATGGCCGAAGACAACACCCCTGTATTCAACATCCAGCGCATGTACCTCAAGGACCTGTCGCTGGAGCAGCCCAATTCGCCGCAGATCCTGCTCGAGCAGCAGCAGCCGCAGGTCGACATCAACCTCGGCATGGCGGCCGAGGCCGTCGCCGAAGGCATCTTCGAGGTCACCGTCACCGCCACCGTGACCACCAAGGTGCAGGACAAGGTGCTGTTCCTCGTCGAGGCCAAGCAGGCCGGCATCTTCGAGATCCGCAACGTGCCGCAGGAGCAGATGCAGGGCATCGTCAGCATCGTCTGCCCGCAGATGATCTACCCCTACCTGCGCGCCATCGTCTCCGACGTCTGCACGCGTGCCGGCTTCCCGCCCATCCTGCTGACGGAAGTGAACTTCCAGGCCATGTTCGAGGCCCAGCAGCAGGCCCAGGCTGCAGAGGCCAACGGCGGCTCGCGCATCATCACCGGCGCAAACTGAGCGCCGCGGCGCCGCAGCGTCCCACCTCGCCATGCGCATCGCCATGCTCGGGGCCGGTGCCTGGGGCACGGCCCTGGCCATGGCCGCCGCGGCACGCCACGATGTGGTGCTGTGGGCACGCGACGCGGCGCAGGCCGAGGCGATGAGCCTCGGCCGCGAGAACACCCGCTACCTGCCCGGCGAGCCGCTGCCGGCGGCGCTGCGCATCACGGCTGATCGTCACGAGGCCCTGGCCCATGGGGTCGGCGGCCTGACCGTGGTGGCCACACCCATGGCCGCGCTGCGCGGTCTGCTCCGGGCCGTGCCCGACCAACGCGGCCTGCTGTGGCTGTGCAAGGGCTTCGAGCAGGGCAGCGGATGCCTTGGCCACGAGGTGGCGCGCGAGGAACGCCCCGATGCGCCCTGCGGCGTGATCTCGGGTCCGAGTTTTGCGCTGGAAGTGGCCCGCGGCCAGCCCACGGCCCTGGTGGCGGCCAGCGCCGATGCCGAACTTTCCGCGGCCGCCGTGCAGGCCTTCCACGGCGACAGCCTGCGCGTCTACAGCAGCGACGACGTGGTGGGCGTGGAGGTGGGCGGTGCGGTGAAGAACGTGCTGGCCATCGCCACCGGCATCGTCGACGGCATGCCCCAGCCGGGGCTCAATGCGCGAGCGGCCCTGGTCACCCGCGGGCTCGCGGAGATGACGCGGCTCGGGCTGGCGCTCGGCGCGCGGGCCGAGACCTTCATGGGGCTGTCGGGCCTGGGCGACCTGGTGCTGACGGCCACCGGCGACCTGTCGCGCAACCGGCGTGTGGGCCTGTTGCTCGCGCAGGGCCTGGACCTGCCGCGCATCCTGGCCGAACTCGGCCACGTCGCCGAAGGCGTCTACAGCGCGGCCACCGTGCTGGCCCGGGCGCGTTCGCTCGGCGTCGAGATGCCGATCACCGAGGCCGTGGTCGAGGTGCTCGAAGGGCGCCTGACACCTGGACAGGCCATGTCCCGCCTGATGGGGCGCCCGACGCGTCCGGAAGCGATTCAGCCGCCGCCGGCGTAACCCTGCTGGCGCCAGGCCTCGAAGACAGCCACCGCGACCGCATTGCTCAGGTTCAGGCTGCGCTGGGCCGGGCGCATGGGCAGGCGCACGCGCTGCGCAGCGGGGAAGCGCTCGCGCAGCTCAGGGGCCAGGCCACTGGACTCGCTGCCGAAGACCAGCCAGTCGCCCGGTTGCCAGGCCACCTGTCCGAACGGACGGCTGCCGCGGGTGGTGAAGGCGAAGCGCCGGGCAGGGTCACCGCCGACCGCGGCACACAGCGCCGCCCAGTCGCCGTGGCGCTGCACCGGTGCGAACTCGTGGTAGTCCAGCCCGGCGCGGCGCAGCAGCTTGTCGTCCATCGAGAAACCCAGCGGTTCCACCAGGTGCAGGGTGCAGCCGGTGTTGGCGGCTAGGCGGATGACGTTGCCGGTGTTCGGCGGGATCTCCGGCGCGACGAGCACGATGTGGAACATGGGAGATCGTCGTTCAGGGCGTACGGGCCAGCACCCAGGCCTGGACCGACGCGGCGCCCGCGTCGTGCAGCGTCTGCGCTGCCTCGGCCAACGTGGCGCCGGTGGTCATCACGTCGTCCACCAGCGCCAGGTGGCGCCCGGCCACGCGCTGCGGCTGCGGCACGGCAAACACCCCACGCAGGTTGCGTCGGCGTTCGGCGCGGTCCAGCCCGGCCTGCGGGTCGCGCTCCAGCGGGCGCTGCAGCAGGTGTGCGTCGGCCCTACGCCGGTGCCGCCGCGCGACGCGGCGTGCGAGTTCCCAGGCCTGGTTGTAGCCGCGCTGGGCCAGCCGCTGCCGGCTGAGCGGTATCGGCAGCACGAGGTCGACGGTCGCGGCATCGGCGGCGGGCACGGCGTCGGCCAGGCGTGCGGCCAGCGCGGCCGCCAGGTCCACGGCGCCGTGGTACTTGAACTGCACGATCAGTTGGTCCCACGGTGCGCGGTAGTCCACGGCGCAGTGGCAGCGCTGTAAGGGCAGGGGATGTGCCATGCACGCTCCGCAGTGTGCGTCGTCCGTGGCCAGCCGCAGACCACAGCCGAGGCAGCGCGTGGCGGACGTCCGTGGCCCGCAGTCGCCGCACAGCCGTCCACGCGTCCAGCGCCGGCAGCTTTCGCACTGGCCGGGCAGGCGGGTCGGGTCGATACGTGGCAGCGGCGGCATGGAGGCGGCCAATATACTGACCCGCATGGCCGATCCGATGCGTGCCCCCCCGACCCGGCGCGCGGTCGACGATGCGGCACTGCGGCGCATCCGGCGCCGTCTGGCGGCGGCCGCTCAGCCGCCCTGGCTGCACGGCGAGGTCGCGCGCCGCATGGTGGAGCGCCTGCCGATCTTCCGTCGCCCGCCGCTGCGCATCGTCGACTGGTACGGGCGCGATGGGTCCAGCCTGCCGCTGCTGAAGCGGGCCTGCCCGAAGGCGGAGATCGTGCGTGTGGACCCAGAGGCGACGGAGTCTGCAGCCGTGCCGACGCCGTCCCGGTGGTTGCCGTGGCGGCGGCAGGCCGCTGCCGCGCTGACGCCGGCGGTGTCGCTGCCGTCCGATGCTGGCGACCTGCTGTGGGCGAACATGGGGCTGCACTGGTGCGCGGATCCGCTGGTCGAGATGCGGCGCTGGCACCGCGTGCTGCCGGTGGATGGCGTGCTGATGTTCACCACCGTGGGCCCGGGCACGCTGCCGGCGCTGCGCCAGCACTACGCGGCGGCCGGCTGGCCACCAGCGGCCGCCGCGCTGGTGGACATGCACGATCTCGGCGACATGCTGGTCGAGGCCGGCTTTGCCGAACCGGTGATGGACCAGGAAACCCTGACCCTCACCTGGCCCGATGCGGCGGCGCTGCTGCAGGAACTGCGCAGCCTGGGCGGCAACGCCGACCCCGGCCGCTGGCCCGGTCTGCGCACGCCCCGCTGGCAGCGCGAACTTCTGAGCGCGCTGACGCCAGCCGATGGCGCCAAGCCGGCGATGGCCTTCGAGATCGTCTACGGTCATGCCATGCGCGGACGGCTCAAGGTGCCCGTGTCGGGCGAGACGCGGGTGGAGCTGGAAGCCATGCGATCTATACTCCGCCGTTGATCTCTGGTTTGATCCAGGTCGAAGCGCATAGAATTAGCCGAGACTGATATTTGGTACCCCTGACCGTGTCAGGTGAATGCCGAAGATCAGGCCGAGGATCGAACCACTGCAGCCCGTTCCGTGTCGATGAGCACCGTCACCGCCCCTTCCCCCTGGCCGGCCCCCGCGGCCGCGCCTGCGTGGCGGTTCGGGCGGGTGATGTCTGCGGCCAACGGGCGCGAGGGGCTGCAATGGGTGCTGCGGCGCAACTGCTCTATCACGCCGCGCCAGCTGATCGGCGTCTACCTGTCGCTGTGTGCCGTGTCGCTGGTGATCGGCGCCGCGTTCTGGTGGCACGGCGCGCCGTTCGTGATGGCGTTTGCCGGCGTGGAAGTGCTGCTGGTGGGTTTGGCGCTGGTGATCTACGCGCGCCACGCGGCTGACCGCGAGACCGTCACGCTCAGCGGGCGGCTACTGGTGGTGGAGCGCTGGCTAGGCCCGCAGGTGGAGCGCGCGGACTTCCGCGCGGAATGGTTGAGCGTCGAACCCGCGCAGGCGCAGGGTTCGCTGGTGGAATTGGCCGGTGAGGGCCGGCGCATCCAGAT
This sequence comes from Rubrivivax albus, assembly GCF_004016515.1. Taxonomy (GTDB): domain Bacteria; phylum Pseudomonadota; class Gammaproteobacteria; order Burkholderiales; family Burkholderiaceae_C; genus Rubrivivax; species Rubrivivax albus. Next base: position 57,635 of record NZ_SACT01000002.1, on the reverse strand, counting down.
CGGCCGCTTCGTGCGGCCGGAACATCGGGCGGCCCTGGCGCAGGAACTGCGCCGGGCGCTGCGCCGGGCGCAGTCGGGGCTGCCGCCGCTGGAGACACAGGAATCGGAACTGGAATCGCAACGATGATCACGACAACGATGAAACTGCTGCGTCGCGTCGCTGCCGGCGGCATGCTGGCCGGTTGGGCTGCATCGGCCCTGGCGCAGGTGAACGACCTGCCGGGCGGCCCGGCCGTCAACCAGCTCAACCTGCACCCGCCGGCGAGCCAGATCGCCGAGCAGCAGCAATGGCTGCACTGGATGATGCTGATCATCTGCCTGGCGATCTTCGTCGCCGTGTTCGGCGTGATGTTCTATTCCATCCTCAAGCACCGCAAGTCGGTCGGCCACAAGGCGGCCAACTTCCACGAGAGCCTGACGGTCGAGATCGCCTGGACCATCGTGCCGTTCATCATCGTGATCGCGATGGGCGCGATGGCCACGCGCACGGTGGTGGCGCAGAAGGACACGTCCAACGCCGACATCACGGTCAAGGCCACCGGCTACCAGTGGAAGTGGGGCTACGACTACCTCAAGGGTGAAGGCGAAGGCATCGGCTTCCTGTCGACGCTGGACAACAGCCACCGCGAGATGTCCGACGCCGGCGCGCCCCAGGGCGACGACTACCTGCTGAAGGTGGACAACCCGCTGGTGGTGCCGGTGGACAAGAAGGTCCGCATCGTCACCACCGCCAACGACGTGATCCACGCCTGGATGGTGCCGTCGCTGGGCGTCAAGCAGGACGCCATCCCCGGTTTCGTGCGAGACACCTGGTTCAAGGCCAACAAGACCGGCGACTTCTATGGCCAGTGCGCCGAGCTCTGCGGCAAGGAGCACGCCTACATGCCGATCCACGTGAAGGTGGTGACGCAGGCCGAGTACACCGCCTGGGTGGACGGCAAGATGAAGGAAATGCAGGCGCTGGCCGACGACCCGAGCAAGGTCTGGGAACTGGCCGATCTGGTGGCCCGTGGCGAGAAGGTCTACCAGGCCAACTGCCAGGCCTGCCACCAGGCCAACGGCAAGGGCGCAGGCCCGATCAAGGCCCTGGACGGCAGCGCGCTGGTGCTGAACGACCCGGCCGCGCAGATCCAGATCTTGCTCAACGGTGCGGCCAACGGCGCGATGCCGGCCTGGCGCCAGCTCTCGGACACCGAGATCGCCGCCGTCATCACCTACACGAAGAATTCGTGGAGCAACCAGACCGGCAAGCTCGTGCAGCCTGCCGAGATCGTGGCTGCCCGCAAGTAATCCAGCATCCGCCCAGGAGAATCGCATGAGTGCAGTCCTCGACCACCACGGCGGTCACGCGCACGACGACCACGCGCACGACCATCACCCGACCGGCTGGCGCCGCTGGGTCTTCGCGACGAACCACAAGGACATCGGCACGATGTACCTGTTGTTCTCGTTCACGATGCTGATGATCGGCGGCGTGCTGGCGTTGGGCATCCGCGCCGAGCTGTTCCAGCCCGGCCTGCAGTACGTGAACCCGCAGCTGTTCAACCAGCTGACCACGATGCACGGCCTGATCATGGTGTTCGGCGCCATCATGCCGGCCTTCGTGGGCTTCGCGAACTGGATGATCCCGCTGCAGATCGGTGCCGCGGACATGGCGTTCGCGCGCATGAACAACCTCAGCTTCTGGCTGATGATCCCGGCGGCCCTGATGCTGGTGGCGTCGTTCTTCATGCCCGGCGGTGCGCCGGCGGCTGGCTGGACGCTCTACGCGCCGCTGACGCTGCAGATGGGCCCGTCGATGGACGCCGGCATCTTCGCGATGCACATCCTCGGCGCGAGCTCGATCATGGGCTCGATCAACATCATCGTCACGATCCTGAACATGCGCGCGCCGGGCATGACGCTGATGAAGATGCCGCTGTTCTGCTGGACCTGGCTGATCACGGCCTACCTGCTGATCGCGGTGATGCCGGTGCTCGCCGGCGCGATCACGATGACGCTGACCGACCGCCACTTCGGCACCAGCTTCTTCAACCCCGCCGGCGGTGGTGACCCGGTGATGTACCAGCACATCTTCTGGTTCTTCGGTCACCCCGAGGTCTACATCATGATCCTGCCGGCGTTCGGCATCGTCAGCGCCATCATCCCGGCCTTCTCGCGCAAGAAGCTGTTCGGCTATGCGTCGATGGTCTACGCCACGGCGTCGATCGCGATCCTGTCGTTCATCGTCTGGGCGCACCACATGTACACGACCGGCATGCCGGTCACCGGCCAGCTGTTCTTCATGTACGCGACGATGCTGATCGCGGTGCCCACGGGCGTGAAGATCTTCAACTGGCTGGCCACGATGTGGAAGGGCGAGATGACCTTCGAGGTGCCGATGCTGTGGGCGGTCGGCTTCCTGTTCGTGTTCTCGATGGGCGGTTTCACCGGCCTGATCCTGGCCATGGCGCCGATCGACATCCAGCTGCAGGACACCTACTACGTGGTGGCGCACTTCCACTACGTGCTGGTGGCCGGCTCGCTGTTCGCGCTGTTCGCCGGCGTGTACTACTGGGGCCCGAAGTGGACCGGTGTGATGTTCTCCGAGACGCGCGGCAAGATCCACTTCTGGGGCTCGCTGATCTTCTTCAACATCACCTTCTTCCCGATGCACTTCCTCGGCCTGGCCGGCATGCCGCGCCGCTATGCCGACTACCCGATGCAGTTCGCCGATTTCAACGCGATCGCCTCGGTGGGTGCCTTCGGCTTCGGTCTGATGCAGGTCTACTTCTTCTTCTTCATCGTGCTGCCGATGATGCAGGGCAAGGGCGAGAAGGCGCCGCAGCGCCCCTGGAACGACCCGGACGGTCGCGGTGCCGAGGGCCTGGAGTGGGAAGTGCCGTCGCCGGCCCCCTGGCATACCTTCGAGACCCCGCCGAAGCTCGACGCGACCGCCACCAAGGTGGTCGGCTGAGGTGAACACGATGGACGAACGCCAGCGCAAGGCCAATGTCCGCCTGGGGCTGATCCTGGCCTCGGTGGCGCTGGTCTTCGCGCTGGGCTTCGTGGCCAAGATCGCCTTCCTGGGGCCGAACTGAGCCGATCATGTCCGAGCGCGACCCCGCCTCGACGGCCGCCACCGTCGGCACCGACAACCGCCGCATGCTGGGCAAGCTGGCGGTGATCGTGGTGCTGATGTTCGGCTTCGGCTACGCCCTGGTGCCGATGTACCGCGCCATCTGCGATGCCCTGGGCATCAACGTGCTGTCGGTGTCGGAACAGCGCATCTCGCAGGGTTGGCTGGGCGGCAGCAAGGCCAAGGGCAACACGCAGGTCGACACCACGCGCACCATCACCGTGGAATTCGATGCCAACGCGCGCGGCCCTTGGGACTTCAAGCCGGCTGCGTCGTCGGTGCAGGTGCACCCGGGTGAACTCGCGACCGTGATGTACACCTTCCGCAACGTGCAGAACCGGACGATGGCCGCGCAGGCCATCCCCAGCTATGCGCCACGGCAGGCGTCGCCGCACTTCACCAAGCTGGAGTGCTTCTGCTTCAACGAGTACGTGCTGCAGCCGGGCGAGGCCAAGGAGTGGCCCGTGGTCTTCGTCATCGACCCCAAGCTGCCCAAGGACGTGACCACCATCACGTTGTCCTACACCTTCTTCGAGGTCGGCGGCAAGGTGCCGGCGGCGCCCGAAGGTGGTCTGGCCCGCGCGCCGGCGGACGGAGCGCGCCTGTGACGCAGGACCTGAAACACGCGGCACAGCGCCCGCTGTCCTTCGGTCAGACGGTCAAGGCGGTGGCCTGGTCCTTCATCGGCCTGCGCAAGGGCGCCGGCTATCAGCAGGACATCCAGAAACTCAACCCGGTGCACGTGATCGTCGCCGGCATCATCGGCGCGGCGTTGTTCGTGCTGACCCTGGTGCTGATCGTGCGCTGGGTGATCAGCAGCGGCGTGGCCGGCTGACCCATTCAAAGACAATCGGATTTCGCTTCGAGGAGAGAACGTTCCATGGCGGCCACGACCCCTGCGGGCAGCACCCCGTACTACTTCGTCCCCGGTCCATCGCGCCATCCGGCGATGGTGGCGCTGGGCATGTTCTTCGTCATCCTGGGTGCCGGCCAGTGGGTCAATGGCGCCGGCTGGGGTGCGTACTCGCTGCTGCTGGGTGTGGTGATCTGGCTCAGCGTGCTGTTCCAGTGGTTCCGCGACGCCATCGCCGAGAGCGAGGGCGGGCTGTACTCCGACCGCATCGACGTCAGCTTCCGCTGGAGCATGAGCTGGTTCATCTTCTCGGAGGTGATGTTCTTCGCGGCCTTCTTCGGCGCGCTGTACTGGGCCCGCGTGCACGCGCTGCCCATGCTCGGTAACCTGGATCACCAGATCCTGTGGCCCGATTTCAAGGCCATCTGGCCCAGCGCGGGTGGCGGGGCGACGGCGTCGCCGGCCGGCACCGTCGAGCCTTTCCAGACCATGGGCCCGTGGCCGCTGCCGACCATCAACACCGCGCTGCTGCTGACCTCCGGCCTGACGCTGACGATCGCGCACCACGCGCTGATCGCCAACCAGCGCGCGAAGACGATCTTCTGGATGTGGATCACCGTGATCCTGGGCGCCACCTTCGTCGGCGTGCAGGCCTACGAGTACATGCACGCCTACCGTGACCTGAACCTCAAGCTCAGCTCCGGCATCTTCGGCAGCACCTTCTTCATGCTCACCGGCTTCCACGGCTTCCACGTGCTGGTCGGCATGCTGATGCTGCTCTTCATCACGCTGCGCCTGATGAAGGGCCACTTCACGCCGCAACGTCATTTCGGCTTCGAAGGGGCGGCCTGGTACTGGCACTTCGTGGACGTGGTCTGGCTGGGCCTGTACTTCCTCGTGTACTGGCTCTGAGGCCCAACGCCCGGAACGAGCGCCGCCGCGGGCGGCGCTTTGTTTTTCCGGCTCAGGAGCCGATGGGCACCCCCCCCGGCTTCACCCACCCCATGTACCAAGACAGCAGCACGAACAGGAACAGCGCGATGGACAGCGCCACGCGCAGCGCCAGCGCCCGCGCCATCGGCCGGTTGGTGTCGTCGGGCGCACGGCCCTTGCGCAGCATCAGCAGGCCGGCACTGGCCAGTGCGCCGAGCACGGCCACCAGCATCACGACGATGATCGTTTTCATCGGACCCGATTATCCGCCGGGGGGGCGATGAGCCGCTGGCGCCGGGCCTTGCTGCTGCTGGCCACGGTGGGCGGCGCCGTGCTGACCGCCCGCCTGGGCGTGTGGCAACTCGACCGGGCCGCGCAGAAGGAGGCGCTGCAGGCGGCGATCGAAGTCCGTGGGCAGGAGACGCCGCTCGACGGGGCCGCTGCGCTGGCGATGACGGCTCCCGCTGCCGACGCGCAGGACCATCGGCGGGCTCGGGTGAGCGGCACCTGGCTGCCGGCACGGACCGTGCACCTGGACAACCGCCAGATGGATGGCCGCCCGGGCTTCTACGTGCTGACCCCGCTGGTGCTAGACGATGGCACGGCGTTGATGGTGCAACGTGGTTGGCGCCCCCGCGACTTCGAGGACCGAACCCGTCTGGCGCCGCTGCAGACGCCTGAGGGCCGGGTGACCGTCGAGGGACGTTTGGCCCGCGGCGTGGCACGGTTGTATGCCTTCGACGGCGCGGATACCGGCCCGATCCGGCAGAATCTTGACCTGCTGTCTTACGCCACCGAAAGTGGCCTGCGCCTGCGGCCGCTGCTGTTGCTGCAGACCTCACCGGCCGACGACGGCCTGCGGCGCGACTGGCCGTTGCCCGCGGTCGACGTGCACAAGCACTACGGCTACGCTTTCCAGTGGTTTGCGCTCTGCGCGCTGATCCTTGCCCTGCATGTCTGGTTCCGAGTCCTCCGCCCCCGCTGGGCAAGCCGCACCTGAAGCCCTGAGCTTCACCGTGCATTCGATGCCGCAGCCGTCGCTGGCCGACCGCCGTTCGCGCGTGCTCGGCGGCCGACTGCGGCTGCTGCTCGTGCTGCTGGCCTGCGCGGCCCCGGTCATCGCCTCGTACTTCACGTACTACGTGATCCGGCCGGACGGCCGCACCAACTACGGCACGTTGATCCAGCCGTCGCGCGGGTGGCCGGCAGACCTGGCCCTGCAGGCCATCGACGGTGCGGCGGTTGCCCCGGCGGCGCTGCGTGGCCAGTGGCTGCTTGTCACCGTGGGTGACGCCGCCTGTGACGCCTCTTGCGAGAAGCACCTGTACATGCAGCGACAGCTGCGCGAAATGCTGGGGCGCGAGCGCGACCGTGTCGACCGCGTCTGGCTGATCACCGACGGCGGCACCCCGGCTCAGGCGCTGCGCGAGGCCGTCGAAGCCACGGGCCCGGTCTGGATGCTGCGCGTGGACCGGGCCGTCCTGGCCCGCTGGCTGGCGCCGGCGGACGGTCAGGCCCTGGGCGACCATCTCTACATCGTCGACCCCATGGGCGAATGGATGATGCGCATGCCGGCCGACCCCACGCCGCAGCAGGTCAAGCGCGACCTCGACCGCCTGCTGCGCGCCTCGTCGTCCTGGGACCGGGCCGGACGGGAGTGACACCGTGGACGCCAATGTGCCCGTCGTCGATCTCGCCCCCACGGTGCAGCTGCTGCTGCTGGCGGCGCTGCTGGCGCTGCTGCCGCTGTCCTGGTGGTGGCTGCGCCAGCGCCGGAGCAACCCGCGCGCCCGTGTTGCGGCGCTGACGGCGCTGACCCTGTTCCTGACTTTCGACCTCATCGTCTTCGGCGCCTTCACGCGGCTGACCGATTCCGGCCTCGGCTGCCCGGACTGGCCCGGGTGCTACGGCAGTGCCAGCCCGCTGGGCGCACACGAGGAGATCCACGCCGCGCAGACCGCCATGCCCACCGGCCCGGTCACGTTCTCCAAGGCCTGGATCGAGATGGTCCACCGCTACCTGGCGATGACCGTCGGCGCGTTGATCCTGGTGCTGGCGGCGTTCTCGTGGTTGGCCCGCCGCGAACTCCCGCATTCCCCGTGGTGGGCGTCGGCCACGCTGGCCTGGGTGATCGTGCAAGGCCTGTTTGGCAAGTACACGGTCACGCTGAAGCTCTATCCAGCCATCGTCACGCTGCACCTGATCGGCGGCCTCGTGCTGCTGGCGCTGCTGGTTCACCAACTCGCTCGCTTCCGTGCGTCGCCGCTGCCGGCCGATGGGATGCTGCGTCGTGGCCTGCTGGCCGGGCTGGTGGTCGTCGGGGTCCAGGTGGCGCTGGGCGGCTGGGTCAGCACCAACTATGCGGTGCTCGCCTGCAGCGGCTTTCCCACCTGCAACGGGCAGTGGTGGCCGCAGGCGGATTACGAAGCCGGCTTCACGCTGCTGCGCCACCTGGGACAGGACGGTGCCGGCGGGCTGATCGAGTTCCCGGCCCTGGTGGCCATCCACTTCGTGCACCGCCTGTTCGCGCTGGTCGTGACCGCGGTTCTGCTCTGGCTGGTCTGGCGTCTGGCGCGAGCCGGCGCCCGCAGCGAGGCCCGCGTGCTCGGGGCCTTGCTCGTGCTCCAGATCGCCAGCGGACTGTCCAACGTCGTGCTCGGCTGGCCGCTGCTGGCGGCCCTGGGCCATACCGCCGGCGCGGCGGCCCTGGTCGGGTGGCTGGTGAACCTGCATGCGCGGGCCAGCCTGGGCACCAAGGCCGCCCGACATGGGGCCGCGCTGCGGCCCGCGGTGGCCTGACCGCCAGGAAGATCTCGAGGCCATGTCCACCACCGCCGTCACCACACCGCCCGCCGGCTCGCGCTGGAGCCAGTACGTAGCCCTGACCAAGCCGCGGGTGATCCAGCTCATCGTCTTCTGCGCGCTGATCGGCATGCTGCTGGCCGAGCCCGGCTGGCCTGATTGGACAGCCGTTGGCCTGTCCTGTGCCGGCATCTGGCTGGTGGCCAGCGCGGCGGCGGCGTTCAACTGCCTGGTCGAGCAGCAGATCGACCGCCGCATGGCGCGCACCGCCTGGCGGCCTACGGCCAAGGGCGAACTGAGCACCACGCAGGCGCTGCTGTTCTCCACGCTGTTGTGCGCCGCGGGCAGTGCACTGCTGCTCTGGGGCGTCAATGCGCTGACGATGTGGCTGACGCTGGCCACCTTCGTGGGCTACGCCATCGTCTACACGGTGGTGCTCAAGCCGCTGACGCCGCAGAACATCGTCATCGGTGGCGCGTCGGGTGCCATGCCGCCGGTGCTGGGCTGGGCGGCCATCCGGGGAGACACCGGGCCCGAGGCCTGGATCCTGTTCCTGATCATCTTCCTCTGGACGCCGCCGCACTTCTGGGCGCTGGCGCTGTACCGTGCCGAGGACTACCGCCGCGCCGGCCTGCCGATGCTCCCGGTGACGCACGGCCCCGAGTTCACGCGGCTGCAGGTGCTGCTGTACACGCTGGTGCTGTTCGCGGCCACGCTGCTGCCCTTCATCCAGGGCATGAGCGGCGCGATCTACCTGGCCGCGGCCATCGTGCTTGGCGGCATGTTCATCGCCTACGGCTGGCAGCTGTGGCGCGAGTACAGCGATGCCCTGGCCCGCCGCACGTTCCGCTTCTCCATCTGGCACCTGTCGCTGCTGTTCGCGGCGCTGCTGCTCGACCACTACCTGATGCCATGGCTGTCCTGAAGATCCGTCGCGCGCTGTTGTGCGGTGCCGCCGTGCTGGCGCTGGCCGGCTGCGACCAGGTCGGCAACGGTGCGCCGGCCTTCAAGTCGGTGGACATCACCGGCGCCGACTACGCCCGGGAACTGAACCTGCCCGACGCAGACGGCCAAGTCCGCTCATTGGCCGACTTCCGCGGCAAGGTGGTGGTGGTCTTCTTCGGCTTCACGCAGTGCCCGGACGTCTGCCCGACAACGCTGGCGGAACTGGCGGCGGCCAAGCAACTGCTGGGGCCGGCCGGGGCCGACGTGCAGGGCATCTTCGTCTCGGTGGACCCGGCGCGCGACACGCCCGCGGTGCTGAAGTCCTACGTCGGCAGCTTCGGCACCGACATCGTCGCGCTGCACGGCGACGAGGCGCAGATCAAGGCGGCGGCCAAGGCCTTCAAGGTCTACTACGCCAAGGTGCCCGGCAAGACCGAGACCACCTACACCATCGACCACACGGCGGCCAGCTACGTCTACGACCGCCAGGGCCGTGTTCGCCTGTTCACGCGCTACGGCACCGGGCCCGAGGCGCTGGCGCACGACCTGAAGATCCTGCTCGACGAAAAGCCGAGGGGCTGAGCCTTGACGCAGAACCGTGCCTGCGGACGGTTTTTGCGCATGGCGAAGCGGCCCGGCCTGCAAGCCGGGCCGTGGGAGCATCCGGACGCGAGACCGTCCCTGTCGCCCGTTGTCAGAGCGCCTCGACGGTCTCCAGCGCCTTGCGCATCTTCTTCATTGCCGCCACCTCGATCTGGCGGATCCGCTCGGCGCTGACGCCGTACTCGGCGGCCAGTTCGTGCAGCGTCATGCCGCCGCTGCCGTCGTCGTTGACCTTCAGCCAGCGCTCCTCGACGATGCGGCGGCTGCGTGCGTCGAGCACCTCCAGCGCCTGGCCGATGCCGTCGCCGGCCAGCCAGTCGCGGTGGCGGGCCTCCAGGGCCCGTGTCGGCTCGCCTCGGTCGTCGGCCAGGTACGCGATGGGGGTGTAGGCCTCGTCACCGTCGTCAGCAGGTGGATCGAGCGCCACGTCGCCGCCGGACAGGCGGGTCTCCATCTCGACCACTTCCTCCGGCTTGACGTTCAGTTCACCTGCCATCCGTGCCACCTCGGACGGCGTCAGCGTGCTGCGGTAGCTGTCGGCATCGGCCGCATCGCCCTGGCCTTGCTTGAGCGCCTGCTTCATCGAGCGCAGGTTGAAGAACAGCTTGCGCTGCGCCTTGGTGGTGGCCACCTTGACCATGCGCCAGTTGCGCAGGATGTACTCGTGGATCTCGGCCTTGATCCAGTGCATCGCGTAGCTGACCAGGCGCACACCCTGCTCCGGGTCGAAGCGCTTGACCGCCTTCATCAGGCCCACGTTGCCTTCCTGGATCAGATCGCCCTGGGGCAAACCGTAGCCCAGGTACTGGCGCGAGATGGACACCACCAGCCGCAGGTGCGACAGCACCAGACGCCCGGCGGCCTCGATGTCGCCGTGGTCGCGCAAACGACGCGCCAGCGAGCCTTCCTCCTGCGGCGTCAGCATCGGCAGCCGGTTGACGGCGCTGATGTACGCGTCCAGGTTGCCAAGCGACGGCACCAGCGACCAGGGGTCGCGAACCGAGAGGGCGGTGGAGGTGTTCATGCGCTGTCGGATCCAGGTTGAAGTCCGGAGTTCCGGCATATTAGCACTCGTGGCTGGAGAGTGCTGATCGTCATCAAATGATGTGTGCAATCACTCACCCCATTCCGTGTTGCCTTGCTCGAGCAGGGCATCGACATGCTGGAGCAGTTCGGTCAGGTTCAGCGGCTTGGACAGGTAGGCCTCGGCGCCGGCATGGAGCGCGCGCGCGACGCGCTCCGGCGTGGCGTCGGCCGACAGCACGATGACCGGGATGCCCGCGGTGCCGTCGTCGGCCTTCAGATGGGTCAGCAGGTCCAGCCCGTCGATGTCGGGCAGGTGCATGTCCAGCAGCAGCAGGTCCGGGCGCTCGATGCGCACGGCGGCCAGCGCGTCCAGACCCATGGTAGAGACGGACAAGGCGATCTGCGGCCGCTGTGCCAGCATGCCGCGCATCAGCGCCACGTTGGTCTCGTTGTCCTCCACATAGTGCACGCGCCGCTGCCGGTACCGGCCGTCGCTGGCCGGCGACGCCTTGCCGGGCGTCACGTCCGGGCCCGTGGCGGCGCGTGGCAGCCGGAGCTCGAACATCGAACCCCGGCCCACCTGCCCGCTGGCGGTCAGGCTGCCGCCCATGCATTCGACCAGCCGGCGGCTGATCACGAGGCCGATGCCCGTGCCTTCGACGCCCGATGATTCCCGGCCCAGCCGGTCGAAGGGGTGGAACAGGCGGTCGATCTGTTCGGCCGACAGGCCGATGCCGGTGTCGCTGACACGAAAGACCACCTGCTCGGGCACGGTGTCCGGGTCGACATCCACCTGCACGGCGATCCGGCCGCCGTCGACGTTGTACTTGACGGCGTTGGACAGCAGGTTGGTCAGGATCTGCTTGACGCGCGTCTCGTCGCCCAGCACCGGCGGTACGCCCGGTGCGATGTCTGCCGGCACCACCTGCAGAGCGCGCCTGTCCGCCGCTGCGGCGATCATCGACAGGGTGGCCTCCAGCAGCGCCCGCGGGTCGAGGGCCACCGGGGTCAGGCGCAGGGCGCCGGACTCGATCATCGACAGGTCCAGCGTGTCGTTGATCATGTTCAGCAGGTGCCAGCCAGCGTCCTGCACCTGGTCGATCCAGCGCCGCTGGTGGGCCGCCAGGGGTGCGCTGTTGTCGCGCGACAGCAACTGGGAGAAGCCCAGCATCGCGTTCAGCGGCGTACGCAGTTCATGGCTCATGCGGCCGACGAACTCGCTCTTGGCCTGGCTGGAAGCCTCGGCGGCGCGCCGGGCGCGCTCGCTGGCCTCCAGCTGCAGGTGTTCACCGATGTCTTCGACGACACCCACCAGCCGCTGCAGCTGGCCGTCGGGGCCGCGCAGTGGCGACAGGCCCAGCCGCACGGTGCGTTCGCTGCCGTCGGCGGCGACCAGCCGGACCTGCATGCGGGCCGGCGGTTGCTCGCCAGTGCGCACCTGCTGCAGGAAGGCCTCCACCTCCGCCCGATCGTCCACATGGACCCAGTCGGGCAGGGCCGGCGGGGGCGCTGGCAGCACCACCCGGCCCAGCATCGCCAGCAGGTCGGGATTGGCTTCGCGCAGGCGACCGCTGGCGTCGGCATAGATGATGCCGATGGGCACGTGGTCGACGATGTTGCGCAGCCGGTCCTGGCTTTCCTGCAGCGCCAGGCTCGCGGCACGAAGGTCGGCCGTGCGTTCCGTGACCGCCAGTTCGATGCGCCGCTGTCGCCCCGACACGGTCAGCAGCAGCGCCCCCAGCAGGCCAGCAGTGATCAGACCGGTGGTCGCGAACAGGGTGGTGCCCGCCTCGCTGACCCCTGGCAGCTGTGAGGGCTCGGCCGCCACCTGCCACTGCAGGGCCCTCGGGCCAAGGGTCAGGTTGCGCAGGTAGCGCAGCGTCGCCCGCGGCCGCGCCTCGCAACCCGGGGCCCCGGCCAGGCGTGGACGCTCGGCCCCGGGGTCCAGATCGACCAGGCACCACGCCAGATGCATCGGCACCTGGCGCTGCATGTCGGCCACGAGCGTCTCCAGACGCAGCGTGACGAACACGACCCCGGTGAAGGCGGCGCGGCGTTCGGCATCGGTCCGCGGGTCGCCCTGGTACAGCGCCCGGTAGATCACGATGCCGGTTTCGTCGCCCGTGGCCTGCGTCAGCCGGAAACCCGCCGTGGCCGCCGGTTGGCCCGTGGCGGCCGCACGCTGGATGGCTGCGCGAGCAGCCCGGATGGTCATCGCATCCACCCCCAGCGCAGGACGGTTCGTCGCCAGTGGCTCGATCAACCGGATCGCCACCACGCCGTGCCGGGAAGGCGGCAAGGTCTGGGCGTCCTCGCGTGCAAAGACCCGGTAGTCGGCCACTGGCCCTTCGGCACGTGCGCGCGCCTCGAAATCGGCCACATCGGCTGGATCGACACGGGCGCTGTAGCCGATGGCGGCGATGAAGGGCTGGTCGCGCAGCCAGGGTGCGGTGGCCCGCTGCATCTCGACCGGATCGATGTGCTGCTGGGTGTCGAACAGGCCGTGCATGGCCTGCAGGACATCCAGCGGGCGCCGCAACTGCGCGTCGAGCGCATCGGCCAGGCTCCAGGCGTCGCGCTCGAAGGCCGTGCGCACCCGTTCGCCGTGAGCATGGGCGGCCCAGCCGATGGCCCCGGCCAGCATGGCCGTGGTCAGCAGCATCGGCACCACGAGCGTCAAGCGCCTCGGCGCCCATTCCTCCCGCGGCTGCCCCACCAGCGCCAGCACCACGGGTGCGGCCAGCAACACGCCCAGCACGTCGCCGAGCCACCAGGTCCACCACGACACAGAGACACCCTGCAGCGGCATCTGACCGGCGGCCACCAAGGCCGCGTGAGCCACGCTGGCACTCACGAGGCAGGCCGCCGGGCCGCCCAGCAGGTAGAAGCGGACCACGTCGGCAAATTCGGCGAGCACCAGCGGCTGCGACACCCAGCGCCGCACGAGCGCGCGGCCGAATGCCGCCTGGGCGGCGGCACCGGCGCCGATGGCCGCACCGGCGGCGAGCTCGGTCGCGCCAGGCTGCCCGTGCCAGACCATCAACCCGACGTTGACAGCCGCCGCACCCAGCGCGGCGCCCAGCAGCGCGGGCCAACCGTAGACCAGCGCCACGGCCAGTGCGATGCCGGCGGAGGGGTAGACCGCCACCGCGTGCCCCGGGTGCACGGCCAACTGCACCGCTGCTGCACCGACGATGCCGTAGACCAGCGCGGTCAGCAGGACCACGGTGAGGGGGGCGGCCGGGCGTCTCACCAACTCAGCCTAGCACGGGCTGCCGAGCGGCGACAGCCCTTGTCATGCCACCTCTTGGCCGGCGCCAGCCTGCCAGATTTCGGTCCAGGCCTCGGCATCCAGCCTCAGGCTCAGGGCTGCCAGCGCCTGCTGCAGCCCCGCTTCACGCATCGTGCCCACCACCGGGCGCGGGTGCGTCGGGTGGCGCAGCAGCCAGGCGTAGGCCACGGTGGCCGGCGCCACACCCAGCTGCGCGCCGAGGGCGCCCAGCACCCAGCGCACACGCTGCGCGGCGGGCGACTCGTCGCCCGCCAGCAGCCGCCCGCCGGCCAGTGGCGACCACACCATCGGCCGGCGCCCGCGGCGCTGCAAGGCATCCAGCGTGCCGTCATGGAGCGGTTCACGCCTCAGCGGGTGCAGCTCGATCTGGTTGGTGACCAGCGGGGTGGCCGCGTCCAGCAGTTCGAAAGCCTGCGGCCCGAAGTTGCTGACGCCGAAGGCCAGGATCTTGCCCTCGCGCTGCAGCGCGGCCACGGCGTCGGCCACCTCGGCCGCGTCGAGCAGTGGATCGGGCCGGTGCAGGAGCAGCAGGTCCAGGCGGTCGGTGCGCAAGGCCCTCAGCGAATGCTCGACGCTGGCGCGGATGTGCGCTGCACTGCTGTCGTAGTGCTTGATGCGCGCGGCGCCGCGCGCGTGGCCCGGCAGGCGGATGCCGCACTTGCTGACCAGCTGCAGCCGTTCGCGCAGCGCCGGCCGCAGGGCCAGCGCCTCGCCGAACAGCGCTTCGACGGTGTAGCCGCCGTAGAGGTCGGCGTGGTCAAAGCTCGTCACCCCCAGATCGGTGCAGCGCTCGATCCAGCGCAGCCGCTCGGCCGCCGACCACCCCTGCTCGTGCAGCCGCCAGGTGCCAGCGACGAGCGGGCTCAGGTTCGGCACGGGTTCAGACGTTGAACAGGAAGTTCATCACGTCGCCATCCCTGACGACGTACTCCTTGCCTTCGGCGCGCATCTTGCCGGCGTCCTTGGCGCCCTGCTCGCCGCCGTGGGCGACGAAGTCGTCGAAGGCAATGGTCTGCGCGCGGATGAAGCCGCGCTCGAAGTCGGTGTGGATCACGCCGGCAGCCTGCGGCGCGGTGTCGCCGATGTGGATGGTCCAGGCACGCACCTCCTTCACCCCGGCGGTGAAGTAGGTCTGCAGGCCCAGCAGCGTGAAGGCGGCGCGGATCAGGCGGTTCAGGCCCGGCTCGTCCTGGCCCATCTCGGCCAGGAACAGGGCGCGGTCCTCGTCGTCCATGTCGGCCAGCTCGGCCTCGGTCTTCGCGCAGATGGCCACCACCGGTGCGTTCTGCTTCGTCGCGTAGTCCTTCAGGCGGTCGAGGAAGGGGTTGTTCTCGAAGCCGTCCTCGGCCACGTTGCCGACGAACATCGCCGGCTTGGCGGTGATCAGGCATAGCGGCTTCAGCACCACCAGCTCTTCCTTGCTGAAGTCGATGCTTCGCACCGGGCGCGCCTCGTTGAGTGCCGCCTCGCATTTCTTCAGCACGTCCACCAGGCGCGCGGCGTCCTTGTCCTGGCCCGCCTTGGCCACCTTGGTGTAGCGCACCAGCGACTTTTCCACCGTGGCCAGGTCGGCCAGGCAGAGCTCGGTCTGGATGACCTCGATGTCGGCGATCGGGTCCACCTTGCCGGCCACGTGGATGACGTTCTCGTCCTCGAAGCAGCGCACCACGTTGACGATGGCGTCGGTCTCGCGGATGTGGCTGAGGAACTGGTTGCCCAGGCCCTCGCCCTGGCTGGCGCCGGCCACCAGGCCGGCGATGTCCACGAACTCCACGATCGCCGGCACGATGCGCTCGGGCTGCACGATCTTGGCCAGCTGCGCGAGCCGTGGGTCGGGCAGTTCCACAACGCCGACGTTGGGCTCGATGGTGCAGAACGGGTAGTTCTCGGCCGCGATGCCGGCTTTCGTGAGCGCGTTGAAGAGGGTGGACTTGCCGACGTTGGGCAGTCCGACGATGCCGCACTTGAGGCTCATCGGGGGCTTTCGCAGGGTTCGGGTGAACCCGCGATTTTAGGTGGCCCGGCGCAGGGCGCCGCAGCTACCTTTCGATGCGCGCCCAGGCCGAGTGGTTGTGGATCGACTCGAAGTTCTCCACGTCCACCAAGTAGCGCCCGATGCGGGCGTCCCTGTTCAGCGCCAGCGCCACGTCGCGCACCAGGTCCTCGACGAACTTGGGGTTCTCGTAGGCGCGCTCGGTGACCCACTTCTCGTCGGCGCGCTTGAGCATCGGCCAGATCTCGCAGCTGGCGGCATCCTCGGCGAAACGCACGAGTTCGTGCCATTCCATCGGCTGCAGCAGCTCCACGCGCACGGTGACCAGCGAGCGCTGGTTATGGGCGCCGTAGTCGGAGATCTCCTTGCTGCACGGGCACAGGCTCTTGACCGGCACGGCCACCTCGGCCCAGACCGTGGTGACGCCGGCGCGGGTCTCGCTGATCCAGCGGCCCTGGTAGTCCAGCAGGCTGCTCAGTCCGGAGACCGGCGCCCGCTTGCGCAGGAAGAACTCGAACGCCGCCTCGATGCGGCCTTCGGTGGCGTCCAGCCGGTCCAGCATCTCGGCGTGGCGACGACGCAGGCTGGCAGCGTCCAGCGCCTCGCCGGATTCGGCCAGCGCGTCCAGCCAGGCCACGAAACGCGACATGTGCGTGCCCTTCTGCTCGGCGGGCAGGGCCACGTCCAGCGCCCAGCGGGCCGACGTGCTCTGCACAGCACCGGCCACGCGCACCTGCAGCGGGTAGCGCACGTCCTTCACGCCCACGCGCTGGATCGGCAGGTGCCGTTCGTCGCGCGCGCTCTGCGTGTCGGGGATGTGGAGGGCGTCGGTGAGGTTGTTCATGTCAGTTCCGCCCGGCCGCTCCGAAGGAACCGAGCGCCCCTTCGGCGGGAAGCGGACGAAGTAAGCTTGCGGGCAGTTTCATCACGGTGCCGATCGTCGCACCGATCGACCGACCCTGTCGTCGCCACGGCGTCATCACGCCGTTCGAAAAATTCAATGGTTGGCGGCCGGCCGCAGCAGCGCCGGCCGGCTGCCGAAGCGCTCGCGGATGCCGTGCTCTATGCCGGCCGCGTCCAGACCGTACATCGCCAGCAGCTTGGCCGGGTCGCCGTGGTCGGTGAAGAGGTCGGGCAGGCCCAGCTGCAGCAGCGGCACCGTCACGCCCGCGGCGGCCAGGCATTCAGCCACCGCGCTGCCGGCGCCGCCCATCACGCAGCCTTCCTCCACGGTCACCAAGGCCTCGTGGCTGCGCGCCAGTTCCAGCACCAGGTCGGCGTCCAGCGGCTTGACGAAGCGCATGTCGGCCACCGTGGCGTCCAGCGTCTCGGCCGCCTTGAGCGCAGGGTGGAGCAGGGTGCCGAAGGCCAGCACCGCGATGCGGCTGCCCTTGCGGCGCACCACGCCCTTGCCCCAGGGCCACTCGGCAAACCCGGTGCCGGGCTCGACGCCGACGCCGGCGCCGCGCGGGTACCGCACCGTCACCGGGTGGCTCTGGCGGAACGCGGTGGTCAGCGCCTGGCGGCACTCGGCCTCGTCGGACGGCACCAGCACGCTCATGTTCGGGATGCAGCGCGTGTAGGCGATGTCGTAGGCGCCGGCGTGCGTGGGGCCGTCGGCGCCGACGATGCCGGCGCGGTCGAGCGCGAACACCACCGGCAGGTTCTGCAGCGCCACGTCGTGGATCAGCTGGTCGTAACCGCGCTGCAGGAAGGTGGAGTAGATGGCGACCACCGGTTTCAGACCTTCGCAGGCCAGGCCGGCGGCGAAGGTGACCGCGTGCTGCTCGGCGATACCCACGTCGTGGTAGCGGCGCGGGAAGCGCTGGTGGAACTCGACCATGCCCGAGCCCTCGCGCATCGCCGGCGTGATGCCGACCAGGCGCTCGTCGGCCTCGGCCATGTCGCACAACCAGTTGCCGAAGACCTGCGTGAAGGTGGGCTTGGCCGGCTTGGCCGCCTTCGGGAAACCCTCGGCCGGGTTGAACTTGCCGCTGGCGGCGTGGTATTTGACCGGGTCGGCCTCGGCCAGCCGGTAGCCGTAGCCCTTCTTCGTGACCACGTGCAGGAACTGCGGGCCCTTTTTGGCGCGCAGGTTCTCCAGCGTGGGGATCAGCGAGTCGAGGTCGTGGCCGTCGATGGGGCCGACGTAGTTGAAGCCGAACTCCTCGAAGATCGTGCCCGGCACGACCATGCCCTTGGCGTGCTCCTCGAAGCGGCGCGCCAGCTCGAACAGCGGCGGTGCGTTCTTCAGCACCGCCTTGGCGCCTTCGCGCGCGGCAGCGTAGAACTGGCCGCTCATCAGCCGCGCCAGGTACTTGTTCAGCGCGCCCACCGGCGGGCTGATCGACATGTCGTTGTCGTTCAGGATCACCAGCAGGTCGGCGTTGACGCCGGCGTGGCTGACGCCGGCGTTGTTCAGCGCCTCGAAGGCCATGCCGGCGCTCATGGCGCCGTCGCCGATGATGGCCACGGCCTTGCGGTCCTCGCCCTTGAGCTGCGCCGCCAGCGCCATGCCCAGCGCGGCGCTGATGCTGGTGGAACTGTGTGCTGTGCCGAAGGCGTCGTACTCGCTTTCATCGCGCTTGGGAAAGCCGGCCACGCCGCCGAGCTGGCGCAGCGTATGCATGCGCTCGCGGCGGCCGGTCAGGATCTTGTGCGGATAGGTCTGGTGGCCCACGTCCCAGACGAGGCGGTCCCAGGGTGTGTTGAACACGTAGTGCAGGGCCACGGTGAGCTCCACCGTGCCCAGGTTGCTACCCAGGTGGCCGCCGGTCTGCGACACCGTCTGCAGCACGAACTCGCGCAGCTGCGTGGCCACGGCCGACAGGTCACCGCGGCCCATGCGGCGCAGGTCGGCCGGGGTGTGGATGCGTTCGAGCAGGGGGAAGACAGCAGCCATTTCAACTTTCCCGGTCGACGACCTTGTCGGCCAGCATCGCCAGCTTGTGGGCCGCGGTCAAGCCGCTGGCAGACAGTGCCGCCTGGGCCTGGGCGTGCAGCGCGGCGGCGCGTTCGCGGGCGCGGGCGAGGCCGAGCACGCTGACATATGTGGGCTTGTTGGCGTCCAGGTCCTTGCCCGCGGTCTTGCCCAGGGTTTCGGAGGCCTGTGTCACGTCGAGGATGTCGTCCACCACCTGGAAGGCCAGGCCGATGGCCGCGCCGTAGTCGGACAGGGCCTGCCAGGCGCGCGCGTCGGCCTGGCCGCAGGCGGCACCCATCAGCACGCTGGCCTGCAGCAGGGCGCCGGTCTTGCGCCGGTGCATGTCCTGCAGCCGCTGTTCGTCCAACGCCTGGCCGGTGGCGGCGAGGTCGATGGCCTGGCCACCAGCCATGCCGGAGTGCCCGGCCGAGCGGGCCAGCAGGCCCGCCAGCCGAGCCTGCAGCGCCAGCGGCACCAGGCTTTCGTCGGGCGTCAGTACCTCGAAGGCCAGGGCCTGCATGGCGTCGCCGGCCAGCATGGCCTGGGCCTCGCCGAACTGCACGTGCACCGTGGGCTTGCCCCGGCGCAGCACGTCGTTGTCCATGCAGGGCATGTCGTCGTGCACCAGCGAGTAGGCGTGGATCAGCTCCACCGCCACCGCCGCGCGCATGGCCGCCTCGCGGTGGCCGCGGGTGGCGTCGCAGGCCGCCAGCACCAGCAGCGGGCGCAGGCGCTTGCCGCCGTCCAGCACGCCGTAGCGCATGGCCTCGCCCAGGCCGGCCGGCGCGTCAGCCGGCACCCAGGCCGACAGGGCGCCCTCGACCTCGTCGAGCGCCTGTCGACACCAGGCGTCGAACTCGGCATCGGTCATGCGTCGCCCTCGCCCTGCCAGGGCTTGAGCTGCCCGTCCTCGAGCACCTTGACCTGCTGCTCCACGGCATCAAGCCGGCTGCGGCAGAACTGCAGCAGGTCCGCGCCTCGCCTGTAGCTGTCCAGCAGGCGGTCCAGCGGCAGCTGCCCGGTCTCCATCGCCTGCACCAGACGGTCGAGTTCGGCCAGCGCGTCCTCGTAGGACGCCGGCGCCGGACCCGGCGGTGATGCTGTGCTGGCGGTGCTCCTGGCCATTTCTCAACGTGAAATCAACCTGTCATTCTAGTCGGACACCTGCGGGCGAATGTGCCCAGGCGTGACCTCTGGAGGCAGGTCTCCAGAAGGGCTTGCCCTGCGCGCCCACGGGGTGGACCCCCCTGGCTACAATTCGCGCCCCTGCAAAGCGGTCGGATCGCCAATGCCGGTCTCTCGCAGGTTCCGTTGTCGGGTCGGGCCGTTCAGGGCTGTTCCTGCGGCCGGGTCCGGCGTCATGACTTCTTGGGCATGGAGGATCCGTTCGGATCATGTCGGACCTGAGCATCAGTCTCGATTCCCTGCACCACAGCCGCACCCAGCTGTCGGTGTCCTCGTACTTCGACGAGGCGTTGTTCCGCGAGGAACAGCGACTGATCTTCGAGTCCGTGCCGAAGTACGTGGGCCACGCGCTCACGGTGCCCGAGGTCGGTGACTACCACGTGCTGCAGCACGAGGGCGACGGTCGTGCGCTGATCCGCAACTCGCAGGGCATCCAGTTGGTGTCCAATGTCTGCCGCCACCGGCAGGCCGTGATGCTCCGGGGCCGCGGCAACACCGGTGGACAGGTGGTCTGCCCGCTGCACCGCTGGACGTACGGGCTGGACGGTGCGCTCAAGGGCGCGCCGCACTTTGCCGAGGACCCCTGCCTGAACCTTAGGACCTACCCGCTGCAGCAGTGGAACGGCCTGCTCTTCGAGGGTGGGCGGCGCGACGTGCGCGCGGATCTGGCCGCACTGGGGCCGGCGGCGGAACTGAACTTCGACGGCTACGTCTTCGACCGCGCCATCGTGCACACCTGCGACTACAACTGGAAGACCTTCATCGAGGTCTACCTCGAGGACTACCACGTCGGCCCGTTCCACCCGGGGCTGGGCAACCTGGTGACCTGCGACGACCTGCGCTGGGAGTTCGGCGAGCAGTACTCGGTGCAGACCGTGGGCCTGAAGGCCACGCTGGACCGCCCCGGCTCAGGCACCTATCGCCGCTTCCACGACGCGCTCAAGCGCTGGCAGGGCGACGCTCGCCCGGCCCAGGGTGCCATCTGGCTGACGCTGTACCCCACGGTGATGGTGGAGTGGTACCCCGGTGTGCTGACGGTGTCCACGCTCTACCCGGTGTCGCCGCAGAAGACGGTCAACGTCGTCGAGTTCTTCTACCCGGAGGAGGTCGCCCTGTTCGAGCGCGAACTGGTCGACGCGCAGCAGGCGGCCTACATGGAGACCTGCGACGAGGACGACGAGATCGCCGAGCGCATGGACGCCGGCCGCCGCGCGCTGATGCAGCGTGGCGACGACGAGGCCGGCCCCTACCAGAGCCCGATGGAAGATGGCATGCAGCACTTCCACGAGTGGTACCGGCGCATGATGGGCAGCGCGCTGCGTTGAACGGCGCTTGACGACCCAGGGGCGGCCGACGTCATGACCAGGCCCGCCGCGGCGCCGTGGCTGATGCTCGGCGCCGCTTTCCTGTTTGCGCTGATG
Organism: Rubrivivax albus; assembly: GCF_004016515.1. Lineage (GTDB taxonomy): Bacteria > Pseudomonadota > Gammaproteobacteria > Burkholderiales > Burkholderiaceae_C > Rubrivivax > Rubrivivax albus. The sequence continues at coordinate 36,541 of NZ_SACT01000002.1, read as the reverse complement.
GGCGTGTGCGTGAAGCTCGCGTCGCTGCGCTACGGCGCCGGCGAGATCGTCATGTACCGCAGCCTCGTCGGCGTGCTCTTCATCGCGCTGTGGGTGCGCAGCCGTGGCGGCAGCCTGCGCACGCGCGTGCCGGGCATGCACGCCTGGCGCGCCACCGTCGGCGTGATCTCGCTGGCCCTGTGGTTCTACGCCATCGGCAGCGGCCTGCCGCTGGCCACGGCGATGACCCTGAACTACATGTCCTCGGTGTGGATGGCGCTGTTCCTGATCGGCGGCGCGGTGATCATGGGCGGCGCGCGCGTGGACGGCCGGCTGATCGCCACCGTGCTGGCCGGCTTCGTCGGCGTGGCGCTGGTGCTGCGGCCGACGATGGCACAGGACCAGCTCTGGCACGGTCTGGCCGGGCTGGGCTCGGGCATGATCGCCGCGCTGGCCTACCTGCAGGTCTCGGCCCTGGGCCGGGCTGGCGAACCCGACTACCGCATCGTCTTCTACTTCTCCGCCGGCGGCGTGCTGGTCGGCGCCGCATTGGCCCTGCTGCAGGGTGGCTTCACCGGCCATGACCTGCACGGTGCCGCCCTGCTGCTGGCCGTGGGCGTGCTGGCCACGGTGGCGCAGCTGATGATGACGCGCGCCTACGCCATCGGCACGCCGCTGATCAACGCTTCGCTGCACTACACCGGCATCGGCTTCGCCTTCCTCTTCGGCGTGCTGTGGTTCGACGAGGCGGTGTCGGCCATGGCGCTGGCCGGCATCGTGCTGATCGTCGGCGCCGGCGTCGCGGCCACGCTGCTGCGCGCACGGCTGGCGGCCCAGCCGGCACCCGAATGACAATGCGCGGATGGACACGTACCGCACCCTGATCGACGTCGAGGCGCTGGCCGCCCGGCTGGCCGCCAGCGCGCCCACCGTCGTGCTCGACTGCCGCTTCGATCTCGCCGACCCCTCGGCCGGCGAGGCCGCCTACGAGGCGAAGCACCTGCCCGGTGCCCGGTACGTGCACCTGGACCGCGACCTGTCGGGCCTGAAGACCGGCCGCAACGGCCGCCACCCGCTGCCCGAGCGCGTCGCGCTGGCCGCCTGGGCCGGCCGCATGGGCATCGCACCCGGTGTGCAGGTGGTGGCCTACGACGACCAGGGCGGGCCGTACGCCGCCCGCTGCTGGTGGCTGCTGCGCTGGCTGGGCCATGAGGCGGTGGCGGTGCTGGACGGTGGCTTCTCCGCATGGCGGGCCGCCGGCCAGGCCTTCGAGGACGACGAGCCGGCGCCGCTGACCGGCACCTCACCCTACCCGGCGGCGGCCAAGCCGGCCATGCCCACGGTGGACGCCGATGCGCTGCAGAGCGCGCTCGGCCGGGTCCGGCTGGTCGACGCCCGCAATGGCGCGCGCTTCCGCGGCGAGACCGAGCCGCTGGACCCCGTGGCAGGCCACATCCCCGGCGCAACGCTGCGCTTCTTCCAGGACAACCTGGTGCCGGGCGGGCGTTTCAAGCCTGCGGAGCAGCTGCGTGCCGAGTTCGACGCCTGGGCCACGCCGACCGACCGGGTGGTGCACCAGTGCGGCTCCGGCGTCACCGCCTGCCACAACCTGCTGGCGATGACGCATGCCGGGCTCGAGGGCTCGGCCCTGTACCCGGGCTCGTGGAGTGAGTGGTGTGCCGACCCGGCGCGCCCGGTGGCAACCGGCTGAACCGGGCCACCGCCATCGGTTGACCGATGTCAAGGCGGTGAACAGCCCGGGGTGCACACTGGCAGGCACATCCTCAAGGAGCCTGCCATGTACAAGCGCATCCTCGTCCCCACCGACGGTTCCGAGATCACCGGCAAGGCGGTGCAGACCGCCATCGAACTGGCCGCGATGAGCAAGGCCCAGTTGTTCGCCATCGGCGTCAAGGAGCCGTTCCCCTACAGCGCCATCTCCGAGATGCAGCCCGTCCCGCCGCAGGAGTTCTACGATGCGCAGGAACGCATCGCCAGCGGCCACGTGAAGGCCGTCGTGGAAGCGGCCAAGGCGGCCGGCGTGGCCTGCACGGCGCACACGGTGGAAGCGCTGCACCCCTGGGAAGCGATCATCGACCACGCCAAGGCGCAGTCCTGCGACCTCATCGTGATGGCCTCGCACGGCCGCCGCGGCGTGGCTGCGCTGCTGCTGGGCAGCGAGACGCAGAAGGTGCTGACGCACAGCACGCTGCCGGTGCTGGTGGTGCGCTGAACCTGCCCCGGGTGCAGGCGCAGCGGCGGCCTGCCGGTCAGACCACGCCGTGTTGCGCGAACCAGGCGCGGCAGCGTGCCCAGCCGTCCTCGGCCGCGTCCTTGCGGTAGCTGGGGCGGTAGTCGGCGTGGAAGGCGTGCGGCGCGTCGGGGTAGACGTGGAAGGTCGACGCCTTGGCCGCGGCGCTGCCCGTGGCCAGCGCGTTCTGCATCTGCGCCACCGTGGCCATCGGGATGCCGCCGTCCTGGCCGCCGTAGAGACCCAGCACCGGGGCTTTCAGGTCGGCCACCAGGTCGACGGGGTGCTTTGGCTGCAGCGGGTTGCTCTGGCCCACCAGGCGTCCGTACCAGGCCACACCGGCCTTCAGTGCCGGGTTGTGCGCCGCATACAACCAGGTGATGCGGCCGCCCCAGCAGAAGCCGGTGATGCCGAGCTTGCCGGTGTCCGCGCCCTGGCCCTTGGCCCAGGCCACCGTGGCGTCCAGGTCGGCCATCACCTGCGCATCGGGTGCCTTGGAGACGACCTCGGCGATCAGCTTGGCGATCTCGCCATAGGCCGCCGGGTCGCCCTGGCGCACGAACAGTTCCGGCGCCACCGCGAAGTACCCCGCCTTGGCGAAGCGGCGCGCCACGTCGGCGATGTGCTCGTGCACGCCGAAGATCTCGCTGACCACCAGCACCACCGGCGCGCCGGTCCTGCCGGCGGGGGCGGCCCGGTAGGCCGGGATCGAGTCGCCGCCAACGGGGATCATGACCTCGCCCACCTCCAGTCCCTGGCTGTCGGTCTTGATGGTCTGCGCCGTCACCGGCAGCACGGCGGCGGCAAAACCGCTGCCCACCGAGGTGCGCACGAAGTCGCGGCGCGAGAAGGCGCGCGTGGGCAGCAGGCTGTCGATGTCGGCGGTGTCGGCAACGGGCATCGTGTCTTCCGGGTGTGAAACCGCCGATTAGATGCGGCTGCCGATGCCCGCACCGGCATCACGGGCACAATGCGCAACCATGCCGTCCGCGACGCCCCTGCCGCCTTCGCTCGCCGAACCGCTCGCAGCCATCGACATGGGCTCCAACAGCTTCCGGCTGGAGATCGGCCGGCTGCAGCACGGGCGCTACCGGCGCATCGACTACCTCAAGGACATGGTGCGCCTCGGCGGTGGCCTGGACGCCCAGGGCATGCTCACCGAGGAGGCCATCGAGCGCGGGCTGGGCTGCCTGCGCCGCTTTGCCGACCGCCTGCAGGGCTTCGACAGCGCCCGCGTGCGTGCCGTGGCCACGCAGACGCTGCGCGAGGCGCGCAACCGCAATGCCTTCCTCGAGCGCGCGCAGGCGGCGCTGGGGCATCCCATCGAGGTCGTCTCCGGCCGCGAGGAGGCGCGCCTGATCTACGCTGGCGTGGCCCACCTGCAGCCGTCGGACGAGCCACGGCTGGTGGTCGACATCGGTGGCCGCTCCACCGAGATGATCCTCGGCCGGGGCCGCCTGCCCGGCACGGCCGAGTCGTTCCAGGTCGGCTGCGTCAGCCTGTCGATGCGCTACTTCCCGGACGGCGTGATCACTGCCGACGGTTTCCGCGCCGCCCAGGTGGCGGCCGGGGCCGAGCTGGAGGAAGGGCTGCAGCCCTTCGCGCCGCGCCACTGGCGCTCGGTGCTGGGCGCGTCGGGCACCGCCGGTGCGGTGGCGCAGATCCTGGCCGCCGCCGGCGTCACCGACGGGCGCATCACCGCCGACGGCCTGCGTTGGTGCATCGCCCGCTGCATCGAACTGGGCCACGTCGACCGACTGCAGTTCCCCGGCCTGAAGGCCGAGCGCCGTGCCGTGCTGCCTGGCGGGCTGGCCATCCTCTACACGCTGCTGGCCAACTTCCGCATCCCGGAGATGGTGGCGGCCAAGGGCGCTCTGCGCCAGGGCGTCATCGTCGACCTGCACGAGCGCATCGCCGCGCTGCACCACACGCGGCCCGACGACATGCGCGACCGCTCGGTGGAGGAGCTCCAGCAGCGGTTCAGCGTCGACCGCGAACAGGCCGCGCGCGTGCGCAGCGTGGCGCTGGCGTTGCTGGACCAGGCCCTGCCCGAGGCCGACACCGACACCCGGCGCGAACTGGGTTGGGCCTGCGACCTGCACGAGATGGGCCTGATGGTCTCGCACCACGACCACCACCGCCACAGCGCGTATCTGGTGGACCATGTGGATGCACCGGGCTTCTCTCAGAGCCAGCAGCGGCGGCTGGGCCAGATGGTGCTGGGCCAGCGCGGCGGACTGCGAAAGCTCGACAGCGTGCTCGACAGCCCGGTCTTCGCGGCGCAGGTGCTTTGCCTGCGGCTGGCGGTGATCAAGTGCCATGCTCGCGGCCCGGTTGACGCGCACGCCTTGAACCTGCGTCTGCAGGGGCGCGACGCGCACCTGGGCTACAGCGCTGCCTGGGCTGAGACGCACCCGCGCACGCTGTATCTGCTGGACGAGGAGGCCGCGGCCTGGGCGCGCAGCGGCGCGATGCGGCTCACGCACGGCTGACGCAGGGCGGCCCCCATGAGCCGCTCGGCCGTCCAGCCGCGCGGCGTCCAGCTACAGCAGGTCCACGCCCAGCGCGGCGTGCAGCACCACCTGCGCCTGACCCTCGCGCTCGCGGTGGCGCAGCCACAGGATCGCGCCCTTGCGCAGCGCCCAGGGTGTGGTCGAACCGGTCAGCAGGTAGGCGGCAGTCAGCCCGAGCGTGGGCTGGTGGCCCACCACCAGCACCGGCTCGCGGGCCTCGGGCCAGCGCGCCGCGGCCAGCAGGCCTTCCACGGTGCCGTCTGGGGCCAGCGCCGGCACCGTCTTCGTGCGCCGGTCCAGCGCGGCGGCCGTCTGCTGCGTGCGCCGCGCCGGGCTCACCAGCACGCGGGTGCCCGCGGGCAGCTGGCGGTTCAGCCATTCGGCCATGCGCTGAGCGTGGCGCTCGCCCTTGGGCGTGAGCGCGCGGTCGAGGTCGTCGCTCAGCTCCCGCAGGTCGAAGGCTTCGGCGTGGCGCCAGAGGATCAGGTCCATGGCAGGCGCCTCAGCGGTAGCGGTCCATCAGCGCACGCTGCGCGCTCGGCCCGTCGCTGCCCACGCGGTGGTAGCGGCCGTCGGCATCCAGCGCCCAGGCATCGCAGGCGTCGTGCAGGTAGGGCACCAGGCATTCGTCGATCACGCGCTGGCGCAGGCCGGCGTCGCGCACCGGCCAGGCCACCTCGATGCGGCCGAACATGTTGCGGCTCATCCAGTCGGCGCTGGACAGGTACAGCGATTCATCGTCGTCCCCGGGGCCCCAGCGGAAGTACATCACCCGCGAGTGTTCGAGGAAGCGGCCGATCACCGAGCGCACGCGGATGTTGTCGCTGATGCCCGGCACGCCGGGTGGCAGCATGCAGGCGCCGCGCACGACCAGGTCGATGGACGCGCCGGCCTGGCCGGCGCGCAGCAGCGCGTGGATCAGCCCGGGGTCGGTCAGCGCGTTGAGCTTGGCGACGATGCGCGCCGGGCGGCCGGCGCGCGCCGCGTCGGCCACCTGGTCGACGAAGCCCACCATGCGCTTGTGCAGCTGGAACGGCGCCGACAGCAGCTGTGCCTGGCGGCGCAGCCGGGTCTGGCTGGCGATCTGGTGGAACACCGCGTCGGCGTCGGCCGTGAGGGCTGCATCGGCCGTCAGGTAGCCCACGTCGGTGTACAGGCGCGCCGTCTTCGGGTTGTAGTTGCCGGTGGACAGGTGGGCGTAGCGGCGCAGGCGGCTCCCCTCGCGCCGCGTCACCAGCAGCAGCTTGGCGTGTGTCTTCAGTCCGACGACGCCATAGACCACCTGCGCGCCCACGGCCTCCAGACGCTCGGCCCAGTTGATGTTGGCCTCCTCGTCGAAGCGCGCCTTGAGCTCGACGACGGCCGTGACCTCCTTGCCGCGCCGCGCGGCCTCGAGCAGCAGGTCCATCAGCACGCTCTGCGCGCCGGTGCGGTAGATGGTCTGCTTGATGGCCAGCACGTCGGGGTCGTAGACCGCCTCGCGCAGGAACTGCACCACCGGCTCGAAGCTCTCGAACGGGTGGTGCAGCAGCAGGTCGCCGCGCTTCAGGCGCGCGAACACCGAGGTGCCGCGCGGCAGGCGCTTCTCCGGCCAGGCCGGCTCGTACGGCGCAAAGCGCAGGTGGTCGGCGTCGGACTGGTCGATCAGCTGGTTCAGCCGCACCAGGTTCACCGGGCCGTTGACGCGGTACAGCGCCGAGGCGGGCAGCGCGAACTGCGCCAGCAGGAAGTCCGACAGCTCCGCCGGGCAGGTGGCCACCACCTCCAGACGGATCGCCTGCCCGTAGTGGCGCGTCGTCAGCCCGCTGCGCATGGCCTGGCGCAGGTTGGTGACCTCGTTGTCGCGCACTTCGAGGTCGGAATCGCGCGTGACGCGGAACTGCGAGAAGGCCTCCACCGTGCGGCCGGGGAACAGTTCCTCCAGGTGCGCCCGGATCACGCTGGTCAGCAGCACGAAGGCCTGACGGCCGCCACTGACCTCGTCGGGCATGCGGATCACGCGCGGCAGCACGCGCGGCACCTTGACGATGGCGATGCCGCTCTCGCGGCCGAAGGCATCCTTGCCCGTGACGCGGGCGATGAAGTTCAGCGCCTTGTTGGCCACCTGCGGGAAGGGGTGCGACGGGTCCAGCGCCACCGGCACCAGCAGCGGCCGCACCTGCTGCTCGAAGAAGCGCTGCACCCACTCGCGCTGCGCCGGGTTGCGTTCGGCGTGGTTGATGATCTCGATGCCCTCGCGCTGCAGCGCCGGCATCACCACCTCGTTGAAGACGCGGTACTGCTCGTCGATCAGCTCGTGGGCGGCGGCGGCCACGTGCTCGAAGTCGCCGCGGGTGCCACTGGCGCGCGCGGCCTCCAACACGTCGGCCACGCGGACTTCGAAGAACTCGTCGAGGTTGGACGATACGATGGTGATGTAGCGCAGCCGCTCCAGCAGCGGCAGGTCCTCGCGCTGCGCCTGCGCCAGCACGCGGCGGTTGAACTCCAGGATCGACCGCTCGCGGTTGAGCAGGGCCACCGGGGCCGGGACGGGTTCGGACATCGCCACAGTGTACGAACGCGCAAAGACAACTTCATGACACTGGAGCCCACATGACCCTCCCCACGACAGGTCGCACGCTCGTCACCCCCCGCGCCCACGACCTGGGCGGCGGCTTCACCGTGCGCCGCGCGCTGCCGGCGGCGGCCGTGCGCAGCGTCGGCCCGTTCGTGTTCTTCGACCACTTCGGGCCTGTGCAGGCCGGCCCGCAGGACAACCACGATGTGCGGCCCCACCCGCACATCGGCCTGGCCACCGTGACCTACCTGTACGAGGGCGCGATGCAGCACCGCGACTCCACGGGCGCGGTCCAGCGCATCGAGCCCGGGGCCATCAACTGGATGACCGCCGGCCGCGGCATCGTGCACTCCGAACGCACGCCCGAGGACCTGCGCACCGTCCCACGCCGCAGCCACGGCCTGCAGCTGTGGGTGGCGCTGCCCGAGGCCATGGAGGAGACCGAGCCGGGCTTCGCCCACACGCCGGCCAGCGCGATCCCGACGCTGGAGGTGGGGGGCGCACGGCTGCGGGTGCTCGTCGGCGAGGTGTTCGGTGCGGCCTCGCCGGTGGCGGCCGCCTCGCCGACGCTGTTCCTGGACATCACGATGGCCGCCGGCGACGCCTTCCCTGCACCACCGGCCACGGAACGCGCGCTCTACGGCGTCGACGGCCCGTTCACGCTCGACGGTCAGGCCGTGCCGGCGCAGACCCTGGTGGTGCTTGCGCCCGGCGAGGAACCGCTGGTGGCGGCCGACACCGACGTGCGCCTGGCCCTGGTCGGCGGCGAGCCGCTGGGTCCGCGCTTCGTGTGGTGGAACTTCGTGTCCAGCCGCAAGGCGCGCATCGACCAGGCGGCCGACGACTGGGCCGCCGGCCGCTTCCCGGCGGTGACGGGCGAGACCGAGTTCATCCCGTTGCCGGCCCGGTGAGGGCGTCGGCGCGGCGCCGACCTTCAGCCCGACGGCAGGGAAGCCGATACCCCACAGCGCACCGGTGACGTGGCACGCTTGAGTGGCCGCCCGCTGGGGCCCGACCGGGCCTGCCAGGCGTCAGTGCATGCCGTCTTCTTCCACCGCTTCGCCGCCTTCGATCCACGCTGCCGTCGCCTTGGCCCGGCTGAGCGCGATCTACCGCCTGGCGCCACAGCCGCAGATCGGCGCCGCCGTGTTTTCGCTGGTGGTGGCCTTCGCGATGTGGGGCCGCATCGCAGCGGCCTGGGTCGTCGGCTGGGTGCTGGCGAGGCTGGCCATCGGTGCCATCCGAGGCCTGGACACGGCGTTCTTCGAACGCGACCCCGACCGCGGACAGCGCCTGGGCTACTGGCAGGCGCGTTTCGGCGTGCTGATCGCCATCGACAACCTGTGCTGGAGCGTCATCGCCCTGGTCTTCGTGCCGGCGGTGCGCGACACCATGCTCGGCGCCCTGCTGTTTGCCGCCTATGTGGGCATCGCGGCCATCGGCGTCTTCCTGCTCGTCAGCAACTTCCGCGTGGCCGTGCTCAACATCCTGTCGATGCTGCTGCCGGTGATGCTGCATGCCATCTGGACCGGTGGGGAGGACGCCTGGGTGGTGGCCGTCAGTCTGCTGATCTACGGCGTCGTGCTGGTGCAGGAAAGCTGGCGCAGCAGCCGCGACTGGACGGAGATGACCCGCCTGCAACTGGAGGCCGCGTCGGTGGCCGAGGCGCGCGAGCAGGCGCGCCAGGTGGCGGTGGAGGCCAGCCAGGCCAAGAGCCGCTTCCTGGCCAACATGAGCCACGAGATCCGCACGCCGATGAACGGCATCCTCGGCATGTCGGAGCTGTTGCAGGCCAGCACGCTGGACGCCGGTCAGGCCCGCCAGGTGCAGGCCATCGCCACGGCGGCACGCTCGCTGCACGAACTGCTGGGCGACATCCTCGACCTGTCCAAGATCGAGGAAGGCAAGGTCACGCTCGAACGCGTCGACTTCGACCCTGCTCAGTTGCTGACCGGCGTGGGCGCCATCTACGGCGAACTGGGGCAGGCGCGGGGCACGACGGTGCAGGCAACGGTGGCGCTCGATGCGTTGCCGCCCGTCAGCGGCGACCCGACCCGGCTGCGCCAGGTGGTGACCAACCTGCTGGGCAATGCCCTGAAGTTCACCCCGGCGGGCGCCGTGACCTTGCGTGCAGGGCCGGCCAAGGCGCCAGACGGGGACACCCGCCCGTGGCTGCGGGTCGAGGTGCAGGACACCGGCATCGGCATGACGGCCGAGCAGGTCGGCGCGCTCTTTCAGCGCTTTTCCCAGGCCGACAGTTCCACCACGCGGCGTTTCGGCGGCAGTGGCCTGGGCCTGGCGATCTGCAAGCACCTGGTGGAGCTGATGGGCGGGCACATGGGCGTCGACAGCGCGCCGGGGCAGGGCAGCCGGTTCTGGTTCGAGGTGCCGCTGTGGCCGGCGGTGGGCCAGGCGGACGCCGCCGCGGAAGCCTCGCCAGGACCGCCACGCCCGGCGCAGGTGCTGGTGGTGGAGGACAACGCGGTCAACCGCCTGGTGGTCCAGGCGATGCTCGAACGCCTGGGCATGACCGTGATGCTGGCACCCGACGGACAGCAGGCGCTGGACATCCTGGCCACGCACGACATCGACCTCGTGCTGATGGACTGCCAGATGCCGGTGATGGACGGCTACGAGGCCACGCGCCGGATCCGCGCGGCCGGCCATCCTGGCACCCGGCTGCCCGTGATCGCGCTGACGGCCCACGCGCTGGCCGAGGACCGCCAACGCTGCCGGGACGCCGGCATGAACGACTACCTGCCCAAGCCGGTCACCGGCGACATGCTGGCCCGGACACTGGCCCGGCACCTGGGAACCGCAGGCTGACCGGGCCGGCGCGCCGGGTCAGCGCCGCAGCATCAGCACGTTGCCCGCCACCGTCAGCGCGGCGCCGGTCAGCGTCAGCAAGCCCGGGCGGAAGCCCTCGAAGGCGGTGGAGACCACCAGCGCCACCACCGGCGTCATGACGCCGACGGTCGCGGCCTTGCCCGGCCCCAGGCGGTGCTGCAGCGTCAGGAAGGCGCCGAAGGCCACCACCGTGCCGGCCACGGCCAGATAGGCCAGCGACAGCCACCACGACGGCGCCGTCGGCCACGCGGTCGGCAGCGGTTCGGTGAGCAGGGCGACGGCCGCGGCGGTGCCCGCGCCCCAGGCCAGGCCCCAGCCCACCGTGGGCCAGAACGGCAGGCCATGGTGGCCGTTGCGGCTGGCCGACAGCGCACCCACGGCCGACAGCGCCACGGCGGCCACGGTGAAGGCCAGCCCGGTGCCGGCGGTGGGGCTGCGGTCCACCGTGGCCAGCTCGGGGGCGAAGATCAGTGCCACGCCCACCACACCCAGCACACCGCCGACCAGGAAGCGCACCGTCAGCGGCGTGCGCCACAGCGCCCACGCCCCCAGCCCGGCCAGCAGCGGCGAGGTCGCGTATCCCACGGCCACCAGGCCCGACGGGACGTGGCGCTCGCCGTGGTAGACGCACAGGTAGGCCAGGCCGTACATGAACACGCCCTGCAGCGCCACGCGGCGCTGCTGCCCGGCCGGTAGGCGCAGCGCCTCGCCGCGCCACAGCGCGACGCCGAAGACCACCAGCGCGGCCAGGCCGAAGCGCGCGGCCACGCCGTATTCGGGCGGCCACACGGCCAGCTGGTAGAGGATGGCGTGCCAGGTCGTGCCCCAGACGAGCACGGCCACGGCAAACAGCTGCCACGAGGGCAGGCGGGTGGGCACGGGCGCGGCCGCCGCGGGTTCAGACGGCGAACGACGCGCGCACGGTCTGCCCGGCGCGCAGCGTGCGCCCGGCGCCGTCGAGCACGATGGCGTTCATGCCGAAGGTCACCGCGCCCTTGACGCGACCGTCGACGCGGAAGCCCGCCAGCGTGCGCCCGGGCTCGCGCTGCATCTCGCCGGTGGCCGGATCCACGTTCGGGATCTGGCAGCGGCCGCAAGGCTTGACCAGCTTCAGCCGCACCGGGCCGTCGTCGGTGTCGATCTCGAGCACGTCCAGGTGGTCCTCGTCCCAGGGCTGCAGGCCGGAGAGCACCAGGTTGGGCCGGAAGCGGGCCATCGTCACCGGCGCGGCGCCGGCCTCGGCCAGGCGGTGGTTCAGGTCGCCCAGCGAATCCAGCGACGCCACCAGCAGCGGAAAGCCGTCGGCAAACTCCACCGGTGCCTCGGCCTCGCCGGTCCAGGCGCGGTCGGCCAAGCGGGTCTCGTCGGGGTCGAAGCGCACCACGCGTGCCGGCGTGCCCAGGTAGTCGCTGAACCACTGCGCGGCCAGGTTGCCCATGTCCCAGGCCTTGACGATGTCGTCCCACACGCGCACGCGGGTGGCTGTCTCCACCGCGTCCAGTGCCAGGTGCAGGCCCAGCATGCCCGGCGCCTTGAGCAGCAGGTCGGACAGGCGCAGCGTGGGCTTCACCAGCGCCAGCTTCGGGTGTTCGCGCTGGGTCAGCATCTCGCCCTGCGGGTCCACCACCATCCAGGCGCGGTCGAGGTCGAAGCCGGTCTCCACCAGCAGCGCCTCGCGCGGCGCCAGCGCGCCGCAGCTCTTGACCGGGTGCAGGCCCAGGGCGGCCAGGGTGCAGGTGATGTCGCTCACGAAGGTTCCGTCGGGGTACTCGCCAGGGCGGGGACCGGGATTGTGCCGGCTTCCTACAATCGCGCGATGAACGCTCCGGTCGTCTGTGTGCGAGGGTCCGGCGCCGTGGCCCTGACCGCGGCGCTGGCGTTGGCGCGCCGTGGCTGCACCGTCCGCCTGCAGGCCCGCATGCCGACGGGCAGCGCCGACGTCCGCACCTACGCCCTGGGCGCCGCCTCGGTGGCGCTGCTGCACTCGCTCAAGGTCTGGGACGCCTTGCCCGCCGACGCCCGCACCCGCGTGCTGGACATGCGCATCACCGGCGACCAGCCCGGCCACACGCTGCACTTCTCGGCCTGGAGCGGTGCGCTCGACGCGCTGGCCTGGATCGTCGACGCCGCCGAACTCGAAGCGGCGCTGCGCTCGGCCGTGCGCTTCGCGCCGCACGTGGACCTGATCGACCCCGACACCGAACCGCCCCCCGCGGAACTGCTGGTGCTCGCCGAAGGCCGCGACTCCGCCCTGCGCGAGCGCCTGGGCGTGCGCATGCCGCGCCAGCCCTACGGTCAGCGTGGCGTGGCCGCGCGTCTGGTGGCCGACGCGCCGCATGGCGGTCTCGCGCGCCAGTGGTTCCGCAGCCCGGACGTGCTGGCCTTGCTGCCGTTCGACCGCCCGCAGCCGGGATCCAGCTACGGCCTAGTCTGGTCGGTGCCCGACGCCCGCGCCGACGAGCTGCTGGCGCTGGACGGCGCCGGCTTCGAGGCGGCGCTGATGGACGCCACCGGCGGCGCCGCCGGCACGCTGAAGCTGGCCGGTGAGCGCGCCGCCTGGCCGCTGCTGCTGGCGCAGGCCGATCCGGTGTGCGGGCCCGGCTGGGTGCTGTTGGGCGACGCGGCGCACCTGGTGCACCCGCTGGCCGGCCAGGGCCTGAACCTGGGCTTGGCCGACGTGCAGGCGCTGGACGCCGTGCTGGCCGAGCGCCAGGCGCACGAACCCTGGCGGCCGCTGGGCGACCTGCGCCTGCTGCAGCGCTACGCCCGCCGCCGCGCCGGCCCCACCGCCGCGATGGGCCGCGTCACCGACGGCCTGCTGCACCTGTTCGCCAGCGACCAACCGCTGCTGCGGGAACTCCGCAACCGCGGCCTGACTCTGGTGGATCACCTGCCGCCGCTGAAGCGCTGGCTGGTGGCCGCCGCCCGTTGACCCTTCACAGGAACCCTGCCCATGACCGCCCCGACCCTCCTCGCCCTGGCCGCCGGCCTGCTGCTGTCCGGCGCCGTGTTGGCGCAGGAGGCGCAGATCCGCAAGAACCTGGCCGAGCGCCTGCCCAACTTCCCGAGGATCGACGAGGTCAGCAAGACGCCGATCCCGGGCGTCTACGAGATCCGCATCGGCACCGAGGTGCTCTACACCGACGAGCAGGGCAATCACGTCATCCAGGGTCAGATCATCGACACCCGCACGCGCGCCAACCTCACCGAGGAGCGCATCGAGAAGCTCACCGCCATCGACTTCTCAGCGCTGCCGCTGAAGGACGCGATGGTCGTCAAGCAGGGCACCGGCGCGCGCAAGCTGGCCGTTTTCGCCGACCCCAACTGCGGCTACTGCAAGCGCTTCGAGCGTGACCTGCTGAAGGTCAAGGACGTCACCGTCTACACCTTCCTCTACCCCATCCTGGGGCCGGATTCCAATGTCAAGTCGCGCGACATCTGGTGCGCCAAGGACCCGATGCAGACCTGGCGCGACTGGATGATGGACGGCAAGACGCCGCCCAAGGCCATGGGCAACTGCGACACCGCCGCGCTGGACCGCAACATCGCCTTCGGCCAGAAGTACCGCGTGCAGGGCACGCCGGCTCTGGTGTTCGAGAACGGTGTGCGCAAGCCCGGTGCGCTGCCCGTGGCGCAGGTGGAGATCCTGCTGGCCGAGGCAGCCAGGAAGTGACCGCAGCGCGTCGGCCGAGCCCGACGGCCTGGGCGCTGGGCTTGTCGGGGCTGATCCCGTTCGTCGCCGGCGCCGCCGGCATGCTCTGGCCGGCGGCGCTGCCCTGGCCCGTGCCCGGCGGCGCAGCGGCGGCGCTGGGCGCCTACGGGGCCGTCATCGTCTCGTTCCTGGGCGGCATCCACTGGGGGCTGGCCATGGCCGGGGCGGGCGGCCCGTCTACGCTGCGCCTGGCCTGGGGCGTGGTGCCGTCGCTGATCGCCTGGCCGGCGCTGCTGTTGCCGCCCGCCTGGGGCCTGGCCGTGCTGGCCGCGGCGCTGGTGCTGTGTTTCATGGTCGACCGCCGCAGCTACCCGGCGCTGGGCCTGGCGGGCTGGTTGCCGCTGCGGGGCCTGCTGACGGCCGTGGCCGCGCTCAGCTGCATGGCCGGCGCGGCCCTGGCCTGATGGCCAACGCCAGATCCGGCCCGCACTACCGCGTCGCCTTCGACGACCGCGCGCAGCACCTGCTGCGGGTGTCGCTCACGCTGCCGGCGCCGGCGGCACGGCAGGGGCTGTCGCTGCCGGTCTGGCTGCCGGGCAGCTACCTGCTGCGCGAGTTCGCACGCCACCTGCAGGACCTGCGCGGCACGCAGCGTGGCCGCCCTGTGCGCATCGAGCAGGTCGACAAGACGCGCTGGGTGGCCCATTGCAGCGGCACTGCGGCGCTGGAGCTGAGCTGGCGCGTGCATGCCCTTGATGCTTCGGTGCGCGGCGCCTGGCTCGACGGCGAACGCGCCTTCTTCAACGGCAGCAGCCTGTTCCTGGCCGCCGAGGGCCGCACTGACGGCCCGCAGCGCCTGAGCCTGGGGCGCCTGCCGGCGGGCTGGGACGTGGCCACCGCGATGCAGCGTACCGCGCCCACCGGCCATCAGTTCGAGGCCGGCGACTACGCCGAGCTGATCGACCACCCGTTCGAGCTCGGGCGCTTCTGGTGCGGCCAGTTCGATGTCGCCGGCGTGTCGCACGAGCTCGTCGTCACCGGCGCCTGGCCGGGCTTCGACGGCGCCCGTCTGCTGGCCGACGCCACGCGCATCTGCCGCGCCCAGGTGCGGCTGTGGCACGGCCGCGGCAAGCCGCCGTTCCAGCGCTATGTCTTCCTGCTGCGAGCCGGCGACGACGGCTACGGCGGGCTGGAGCACCGCGCCAGCACCGCGCTGCTGGCATCGCGGGCCGACCTGCCGCGTGTAGGCACTGTCGCGGGCACCGCGGCCGACGACGCCGGCTACCTGCGCCTGCTGGGCCTGATCAGCCACGAGTACTTCCATGCCTGGAACGTCAAGCGCCTGACCCCGGTGGAGCTGGCGGCGCCCGACCTCGGCCGCGAGGCCTACACGCGGCTGCTGTGGTGGTTCGAGGGCGTCACCTCGTACTACGACGACCTGACCCTGGTGCGCGCCGGCCTCGTCGCGCCGGCGGCCTACTTGGGCCTGCTGGCGTCGCATGTGCAGACGGTGGCGGCCACACCCGGCCGCCGCGTGCAGAGCGTGGCCCAGGCCAGCTTCGACGCCTGGACGCGCTACTACCGGCCGGACGCCTACACACCCAACGGCACCGTCAGCTACTACGCCAAGGGCGCGCTGGTGGCCGCCTGCCTGGACCTCACGCTGCGGCGCGAAGGGCGCGGCACGCTGGACGACGTGCTGCGCCACCTGTGGCTGCTGCGCCGGCCGATCGCCGAGGGCGACATCGCCCAGGCCCTGGCCGCCGTGGGTGGCCGGGCCTTCCGGCTGGAACTGGACGACTGGGTGCACGGCGTCGGTGAACTGCCGTTGCCGGAGCTGCTGCGCCACATGGGCGTGGCCGCGCGTGCCGAGGTGCCTGGCCTGGCGGGCCGCTGGGGTCTGCGCGTGCAGGAAAGTCCGCTCACCGGCGTGCGCGTGCGCCACGTGCTGCGCGGCGGCGCGGCCGAAGCCGCCGGTGTGCACCCGGGCGACGAACTGCTCGCCATCGACGGCTGGCGCCTGCGCCGGCTGGACGATGCCGCGGCCTGGCTGACACCCGGCGCGCCGGCCACGCTGCTGCTGGCGCGCGACCAGCGCGTGCTGAGTTGCCGAGTGTCTGCTGGCGATCCGCTGGTGCCAACCTGGCGCCTCACGCTGGCCGACGATGCCGACGCGCTCGCGCGCCGGCGGGCCTGGCTGGGCGCCTGAGCCATGTCGGCCGGGGCGGCGCCGCGCCGTCCGACGCCGCGCTGGCGCCGCCGCCTGGCCGCGGCCGCGGTCACCCTGCTCGTGGTGCTGGTGCACGCGCTGCTGGCCCAGCGCATCGTCGAGGCCTGGCCGCAGCCGGCCGACGCCGGCCCGGCGCGGCTGGCGGTGACCTTCGTGCGCACGCTGCAGCCGCAGGCACCGGTGCCGGTGGTGGTGGCGCCGGTACCGAAGCCCAGGGTGGCGCCCCAGCCGGCCGCGGTCGACCGGGCCGACGATCCGGCGGTGGCCGAGGCGCCCGATTTGCCAGCCTCCGCGCCACCGCAGCCGCAGGTCATGGCCGATGCGGCGCCGGCCGCGCCCGAGGCCACCGCGGCCGCACCTGCGCCGGATGAGCCACCGTCGGCGCCGCCCGCGGGCGCGCCTCCAGCGCTTCAGGTGCAGGGCGAGGCCGTCGCCACCGGCCCGAAGGCCGACCAGGTGGCCGAGGTGGCTGCTGCCCCTGCGCCGGCGGGCTCGGCCGTCGCCTTCAGCTGGCCGCCGTCCACCCGCATGCGCTATGTGTTGACGGGGAACTACCGCGGCCCCATCGACGGCAGCGCCCAGGTGCTGTGGCTGCGCGAGGGGCCGCGCTACCAGGTGCACCTGGACGTGCACATCGGCCCGCCCTTCGCTGCCCTGATCGAGCGTCAGATGAGCAGCGATGGCCGCCTGGGCCCCGAGGGCCTGGTGCCGCGGCGCTACGACGAGCGCACCCACATCGCCTTCCGCCCGCCGCGCGCGCTGACCCTGCACTTCGACGCCGACGGCGTGCAGCTGGCCAATGGCCGCCGCGTGCCACGCCCGGCCGGTGTGCAGGACGCGGTGAGCCAGTTCGTGCAGCTGACCTGGCGCTTCACGCTCGACCCCGGGCTGCTGAGCACCGGCCGCGTGATCGAGATGCCGCTGGCGCTGCCGCGCCGGGTGGAGACCTGGGTCTACGACGTCGGCGGGCTGGAGACGCTCACCACGCCGCTGGGCGCGGTGGAGGCGGTGCACGTCAAGCCGCGCCGCGAACCGCGCCCGGGCGGCGACCTGGTGGCCGAGATGTGGTTTGCGCCCACGCTGCAGCACCTGCCGGTGCGCATCGTCATCCGGCAGGATGCCGAGACCTGGATCGACCTCGTCGTGCAGCAACTGCCCGAGCAGGCGCAGGAGACGCCGGCAGGGCCGGCGCCAGCCGTACCATCGGCACCCACACCACCACCCGAAGACAGCCCCCGGAGACCCTGATGTCCGACGAGACCTTCATCCTCACCGCCCTGCATGGCGACGGCGACCGCAAGACCGCGCTGATCACGCTGAACCGGCCCAAGCAGCTCAACGCCCTCAACGATGGCCTGATGGACCAGCTCGGCGAGGCGCTGCTGCGCTTCGATGCCGACCCGGCCGTGGGCTGCATCGTGATCACCGGCAGCGAGAAGGCCTTCGCCGCCGGCGCCGACATCGGTGTGCTGGCGCAGCACGACTTCATCTCCGCCTACACCAGCGACCTGATCACGCGCAACTGGGAACACATCCGCCGCGTGCGCAAGCCGGTGATCGGCGCCGTGGCCGGCTTCGCGCTGGGCGGCGGCTGCGAACTGGCGATGATGTGCGACGTGGTGCTGGCCGCCGACACGGCCAAGTTCGGCCAGCCCGAGATCAAGCTTGGCATCATTCCCGGCGCCGGCGGCACGCAGCGCCTGCCGCGCGCCATCGGCAAGGCCAAGGCCATGGACCTGGTGCTGTCGGGGCGCATGATGGGTGCCGAGGAAGCCGAGCGCGCCGGCTTGGTGTCGCGCATCGTGCCGGCCGACAAGCTGCTCGACGAGGCGCTGGCGCTGGGCGAGCTGGTCTGTGCGCTGGGCAACGCCAGCGTCATCGCGGCCAAGGAGTGCGTCAACCGCGCCTACGAGAGCACGCTCAGCGAGGGGCTGATGACCGAGCGCCGGCTGTTCCATGCGCTGTTCGGCACCCCCGACCAGAAGGAGGGCATGGACGCGTTCCTGGCCAAGCGCAAGCCGAACTTCGCGCGCTGAGGTGCGGCCCCGGGCACGGGCCCTTCAGGGCGTCAGCCAGGTGCTGGCGTCGCCTGCCAGCCGTGCGCGGCGGTGGCCGTTCTCGTGCAGTTCCAGCCAGTCCATCTCGTCGATCTGCGCCGTGACCACCGCGAAGTGCTCGCGTGAGCCACGCTCGGGCTGAAAGCGCTCCACCGGCGTGCCCGGGGGCAGCGCGGCCAAGTAGTCCTGGGCCGACGGCGAGAGTTTCACGCGCGCCCAGCGCGAACTCACGTCCAGCCCGCTGGTCTGGACCGACAGGGTCACGCTCAGGCGCAGCTGCCAGCCGGGTTTGGGCCACCAACCCACCAGCGTCGCCCGCGGATGCGCGTGCATCTGCGCGATCTTCGCACTGCGCGCGTCGGTGTAGAAGATCAACCGGCGTGCCGCCTCTTCCACGTCGCGGATGACGACGCTGCGGGCGTCGGCGCGGTCGCGGTCCACCGTGGCCAGCGTCATCACGCGCCACGGGTGCGCGCGGTCCTGGGCCGCATGGCCCAGTTCGAGCCAGCAGGCCCGCTCGATCATGTGCAGTGATTCGAGGCGGGCGGTGGCCACGGCAGGATGCCCGCGCTCAGTCCGCTTCGCGGCGCAGCGCCGGGAAGAGGATCACGTCGCGGATGCTGGGGCTGTCGGTGAGCAGCATCACGAGGCGGTCGATGCCGATGCCGCAGCCGCCGGCCGGCGGCATGCCGTACTCCAACGCGCGGATGAAGTCGGCATCAAAGTACATGGCCTCGTCGTCGCCGGCGTCCTTGTTGGCCACCTGCGCCTGGAAGCGGGCCGCCTGGTCCTCGGCGTCGTTCAGCTCCGAGAAGCCGTTGGCGATCTCGCGCCCGGTCATGAAGAGCTCGAAGCGCTCGGTCACCGTCGGGTCGGCGTCGGAGGCGCGCGCCAGCGGCGAGACCTCCACCGGGTAGTCGACGATGTACGTGGGCTGCCAGAGCTTGTCCTCCACCGCCGCCTCGAAGAGGCCGAACTGCAGTTCGGCCAGCGTCCAGTGCGCCGGCGGTTCCTCGCCCAGCGCCTTGAGCTTCGCGTGCAGCACCGCGGCGTCGGTGGACTCGGCGTCGCTGAGCCCGGCATGCACGACCAGCGATTCGCGCACCGACAGGCGGGCGAAAGGCTGCTCCAGGTTCACCTCGCGCCCGCCGTAGCCGAGCACCGCCGAGCCGGTGGCCTGGCGCGCCGCGTGGCGCAGCACCTGCTCGGTGAAGTCCATGATCTCGCGGTGCGTCCAGTACGCCGCGTAGAACTCCATCATCGTGAACTCGGGGTTGTGGCGGACGCTGATGCCCTCGTTGCGGAAGTTGCGATTGATCTCGAACACGCGCTCGAACCCGCCCACCAGCAGCCGCTTGAGGTACAGCTCCGGCGCGATGCGCAGGAACATCTCCTGGTCCAGCGCGTTGTGGTGGGTGCTGAACGGCCGCGCGTTGGCCCCACCCGGGATCGGGTGCAGCATCGGCGTCTCGACCTCGAGGAAGCCGTGCTCGACCATGAAGCCGCGGATCGAGCTCACGGCCTTGCTGCGCGCGACGAAGCGCGCACGTGCCGCGTCGTCGGTCATCAGGTCCACGTAGCGCTGGCGGTACTTCTGTTCCTGGTCGGTCATGCCGTGGAACTTGTCCGGCAGCGGACGCAGGCTCTTCGTGAGCAGGCGCACCGAGGTGGCCTTGACCGACAGTTCACCGGTCTTGGTGCGGAACAGCGTGCCCTCGCAGCCCAGGATGTCGCCCAGGTCCCAGTGCTTGAAGGCGGCCAGCACGTCGGCGCCGACGGCGTCCTGCGTCACGTAGAGCTGGATGCGGCCCGAGGCGTCCTGCAGCGTCGCGAAGCAGGCCTTGCCCATCACGCGCTTGAGCATCATGCGGCCGGCCACCGCCACCTTGACGGCCTGCGGCTCGAGCTCCTCGTTGGGGACCTGGCCGTGGCGGTGGTGCAGGTCGGCCGCGTGGTGCGTGGGCCTGAAGTCGTTGGGGAACGCCACGCCCTGCGCGCGGATGGCGGCCAGTTTCTGCCGGCGCTCGGCGATGAGCTGGTTGTCGTCGGCGGGGGCGGCGGGGATGGGCGGCTGGGACATGGAGCGTGCTCGGTCAGGACCGCCGATTCTAGGCGGCACCCCCTCGATAGAATCCCCCGACCCCGAAGCCGCCCATGCATCCCAGCCCCTGTCGTTGCCGCATCGCGTCTGCCCGCCGGACCGGTGCCAGGCCCTGAGGCCGATGCTGCGCAGCGACACCGCGATGTACGGTGGCGCGGTCTTCATCGACCGCCTGCTGGCGCTGCTGCTGCTGCCGCTGCTCACCCGTGCCATCGGAGAGGCCGACTACGGTGCCTGGACGCAGACCCTGGTGGTCTCCAGCCTGCTGATGCCGCTGGTGCTGTTCGCGCTGCCCACCACCATCGTGCGCAGTTTCGCCCCCGCGGCGCTGGCGCGCCTGCGCTGGCTGGCCTTCGGCCGTCTCGGCGGCGTGGTGCTGGCCCTCTTCGCCGTGGCGGCGCTGGCCGGCTGGGCGGCCCGCGAAGGCGTGGCCGAACTGGCCTGGGGCGACGACGGCCGGGCTGTCCTGCTGCCCGGCCTGCTGCTGGTGCTCGCGGCCGACGCCGGCATCGAGTTCGCCAATGCCTGGCTGCGCGCGGCGGGCCGCATCGGCTGGATCGCCTGGGGTCTGCTCGCACGCAGCGCCTTGCGCTACGCGGTCGTCTGGGCGCTGGTGGCCGATGGCAGCCGGGCGCTGCAGGCCTGGCTGCCGGTGTACGGGGTCAGCCAGCTGGCGCTGGCCGCCGCTCTGCTGATCCTGGCGGCGCGTGTGCTGCAGGCGGAGGCGCAGGCACCGCCCGCGCAGCCGCCGGCCGCCGAGGTGCCACGCATGGCCGAACTGCTGTCGTTCTCGGCACCGTTGGTCGGGCTCGCCCTCTTTGGCGCGCTGAACGCCAGCTTCGATCGCTTCCTGCTCGTGCAGGCCCTGGGCCTGGAGGCCGTGGCCACGTATGCGGCGGCCGTGTCCCTCAGTGCCGTGCCCGCCGTGTTCTACAGCGTGCTGGGCTTCACCCTGTTTCCGGTGCTGGCGCGGGCCTGGCACGGGCAGCGGCGCGACGAGGCCGCGCGCCTGACCGGCCAGGCGTTGGCCGTGTTCGTGGGGCTGGCCCTGCCGGTGGGCCTGGCCCTGGCCGTCGCCGGCCCCTGGCTGCTGCCTTGGCTCACCACGGCGAGCTATCAGGCGCCTTGGCCCGTGTTCGCCGGCCAGGCGGTGGCGGTGCTGGCCTTCGGCATCTACCAGGTCCTGCTGTACACCCTGCTGCTCGACGGCCGCAGCCTGCAGGTCCTGGGCATGGCCATGGTGGCAGCGGCGCTGAATGCCGTGGCCAATCTCTGGCTGCTGCCCCGCTTCGGCATGAGCGGGGCCGCGGCCGCCGCCGCGCTGGCCAATCTGGCGGTCATGGGCTGGGCCTGGCAGGCTGCCGGCCGCGTGCTTGGGCGCGTGCCCGCCCCCTGGCGCTGGAGGTCAAGCCTTGGCTGAGTTCGACGCACAGTTCCGCATGCAGCCGCGCGATTTCATCGCGGGGCTGGACTTCTACACCTGGACGCGCCACTTCCACGTGCTGCACGACCTGCTGGCACGCGAGCACGGCGACGTGATCGAGGTCGGCACCGGCGATGGCGTCGTGCGCCGCTGCGCCGGACCGTTCATGCGCAGCTATCGCGTGATGGACATCAACCCCGCGCTGCAGCCCGACATCGTGGGCAACCTGCTCGACCCGCAGCCTGCGCTGGCGGCGAGCGCGGACGCCGTGGTCTGCACCGAAGTGCTGGAACACCTGCCGTTCGAGGCGCTGCCGCGGGCACTGGCGCAACTGCAGGGTTTCCTGAGGCCCGGCGGACGGCTGTACCTGACCTTGCCGCACCGCAAGGCGCACGTGCTGTTTGTCTCCCCGCGCCAGCGCCTGTGGCCACTGCGGTTCCCGGTGGGGCTGCTGAGCCTGTCGGAGGCCTGGAACCGCTTCGTGCGCCGGCGCATCTGGATCGACCCGCACCACTGCTGGGAAATCGGCGACGGCCGCGTCCGGCGCCGCGACGTCGAGCGCCTGCTGGCCGAAGGCGGCTGGCGGGTGCAGGCCTTCCGCGAGCTGCCCTACTGCGACTGCTGGATCCTGGCCCACGGCCAGCCGCCCGCGGCATGAGGCTGCTGCTGGTCAGTCACCACTTCCCGCCGATGGGCGGCGCCGGCGTGCAGCGGGCCCTGAAGTTCGCGCGCTACCTCGGCGATTTCGGCGTCGCGGTGACGGTGCTGGCTGGCGACGACCCGGGCTACCTGCAGGACGCCTCGCTGCTGTCCGAACTGCCGCCGACGGTGCCGGTGCACCGTGTGCCGCACCGCACGCTGCTGCAGCGTGCGATGGCATGGCGGCGCGGTGCCGCGGCGAGCCAGGGCGCCGCGCCGGCACCTGCTTCGGAGGCGTCGAAGCCCACCGTGCCAGCCCCGCCTCGTTGGCGCGACGCCGTGCTCACCGCCTGGTCGGCGCTGCAATGGCCCGACGAGCGCGGCGGCTGGGCCCGTTCGGCCCTGCCGGTCGGCCGGGCGCTGATGCGTGACGGCGGCTTCGATGCCGTGATGAGCACCGCGCCGCCGGTGGCGGCACACGCGCTGGCGCGCCGGCTCGCGCGCGAAGCGGGTGTGCCGTGGGTGGCCGACTGGCGGGACCTGTGGGCCGACAACCCTGGTAACGCCGCGCCCGCGTGGCGGCGGGCGATCGACCGGCGCACCGAGGCGCACTGGTTGCGCGATGCGGCCGGCGTCGTCGTCGTGACGCCGTCCTGGCAGCGGCGCTATGCCGCCGCGCTGGACGGCCGCTGCCCGGTGGCCTGGATCCCGAACGGCTACGACGAGGCCGACTTCGCCGACGCGCCCACGCGCACGCCGGCGGCCGACGGCGCCTTCCGGCTGGTGCACGTCGGCAGCTTCTACGGGCCGCGCGATCCGGCGCCCGTGCTCGACGCGCTGGACCGTTGCCTCGCGGCAGGGGCGGCCGGGCCGGGGCGGCGCGCGCTGCGTCTGCGGCTGGTGGGCGCCGTCGGCCGGCGATTCGATGCGGCCCTGGGGGCCTTCGCGTCGCGCCACCCGGGGGCGGTCGAGCGGGTGCCCTATGTCCCGCACGCGCAGGCGCTGGCCGAGATGCGGGCGGCCGATGCGCTGTTGCTGGTGGTCGGCGCGGGTGCAGGCCGGCAGGACGTGCGCGACGTCGTCGCCGGCACGCTGCCAGGCAAGCTGTTCGAATACCTGCGCAGCGGCCAGCCCGTGCTGCTGCTCGGCGACCCCGGCGGTGATGCGGCGGCACTGCTGCGCGCGCACGGCCGCGGGTGGGTGGCCGACGAAACCGACCCGGCCGCCATCGCCCAGATGCTGGAACGGATGCTGGTCGAGTCCCCGCCCTTGCCGGCCGGCGCGCAGGTGGCACGGTTCGAGCGCCGTGCCCTGGCCGGCGAACTGGCCGCCTTCGTGCGCGACGTGCGGCAGCGTTTCGATGCGCGCGGCCATGGCTGAACACCTCTGCCTGCTCGGCGACGCCAACAGCGTGCACCTGCGACGCTGGGCGCTGGAGATGGCCACGCGTGGCTTTCGCATCAGTATCGTCACCGCGCGTCCGCAGCCGCTGGAGGGCATCGAGCAGATCGTGCTGCCCCCGGTGCGCCGCTCGGCCGACTGGCTGTGGCGCGTGGGCGCGGCGCGCCGCGCCGTGGCTGCGCTGGCGCCGGACCTGGTGCATGCGCACTACGTGACGTCCTACGGCTTCCTGGCCGCACGCATCGGCCGACGCCCGCTGGTGATGACGGCCTGGGGCAGCGACCTGCTGCTCACGCCCGAGCGCAGCGCGCTGTTGCGCGCGCTGACCGGCTGGACGCTGCACCGGGCCGACCTCGTCACCGGCGACTCGCTGGACCTCGTGGCCGCGGCAGACGCCTATGGCCTGCGCCGGCCGGCCGTCCAGCTGCACTGGGGCGCTGACATGGCGCGCTTCGCGCCGGCGGACTGGCCGGCACGCGCGCCGTTCGAGATCGTCAGCCTACGCAGCTGGGAGCCCAACTACCGCATCCCGGTGATCCTGCAGGCGGCGGCGGCGCTGCACCACGAGGCGCCGCAACGGCCGCTGCACCTGCACCTGCTGGGCGGGGGGCCCGACGAAGCGGCGCTGCGCGCGCAGGCGCAGGCGCTGGGGCTGGCTCAGGTGGTCAGCTTTCATGGTCGGCTCGACGACGCCGGCATGGCCGCGGTGCTGGCGCGCTGCAAGGCCTCGGTCTCGGTGCCGGCCAGCGACGCCACCTCGGTCAGCGTGCTCGAGAGCATGGCCGCCGGCGTCCCGGTGGTCGCCAGCGACCTGCCGGCCAATCGTCAGTGGCTGGATGCCGACCGGCGGCTGATCGTGCCGGTGGACGACGCCACCGCGCTGGCCGGTGCGCTGCGCCTGCTGCGTGACGACGACACGCTGGCACGCCAGGTGTCGGAGCACCAGCTCGCGCGGATGCGCATGGACGGCGACCGCCGGGTGCAGATGGACCGGATGGCGGCGCTTTACCGCGAACTGCTGGCCGACCAACACCCATTGCGCCGATAGGATGTCGGGGTGACCTCCCTCGTCAGCGTGATCGTGCCCTGCCGCAACGAAGCCGCCCACATCGGCGCCTTCGCGGCCAGCGTGCTCGCGCAGCGGCTGCCGGCCGGTCTGGCGCTGGAGGTGGTGGTGGCCGACGGCCGCAGCGACGACGGCACCCGCGACCGGCTGGCGGCGCTGGCCGCGGCGGATGCCCGGCTGCGCTGGATCGACAACCCGGCGCGCACCACGCCGGTCGCGCTGAACCGCGCCATCGCGGCGGCCCAGGGCGAGTGGATCGTGCGCATGGACGTGCACACCACCTACGCCGACGACTACGTGGCGCAGTGCGTGCAGGCACTGCAGGACACCGGCGCCAGCTGCGTCGGCGGGCCCTGGCGGGCCGCCGTGGTGGATGACGGCGTGGTCGCGCCGGCCGTCGCCGCCGCCTTCGGCAGCCGCTTCGGCGCTGGCGGGGCGGCCTCGCGCCGGCTGGACCACACCGGCGAGGTCGACACCGTTTACCTGGGCGCGTGGCGGCGCGACACCCTGCTGCGCCTGGGCGGCTTCGACGAGGCCCTGGTGCGCAACCAGGACGACGAACTCGCGCTGCGCATCGTCCGCGGCGGCGGGCGCGTGTGGCAGAGCGCGGCCATCCGTTCGAGCTACGTGCCCCGCGCGTCGTTCCTGGCGCTGTTCCGCCAGTTCTGGCAGTACGGCTACTGGAAGGTCGCCGTGATCCGCAAGCACCGCCTGCCGGCGTCGCCACGGCACCTGGTGCCGTTCGCCTTCGTGGCCACGCTGACTGTGCTGGCGCTGGCGGCACCGTGGTCCGGCATCGCGGCGTCGGCGGGCGCCGTGCTGCTGGCGGTGTACGCCACCGCGGCGCTGGCGATCGCCGCAGTGCCGATGCCGCCGTGGCAGCACCCGTGGCGCTGGCTGGCCGTCGCGTGGGCGTTCGCCTGCATGCACGCCGGCTACGGCCTGGGTTTCGCACGCGGCCTGCTCGACCATGTGCTGCGCCGGCGTGCCGGCGCGCAGGCCACCACGTTGACGCGATGACGCGATGACGCCGCAGCAGCACTCCGGTGACGCCCAGGCCGCCACGCCCGACGAGCCGGCCGCAGTGGCCGCGCGCTACGCGCAGCGCGTCGACGACGGCCGCTATGACCCGCTGAAGCCCGACGTGCTGCTCGCGCGCCAGGAGCGCGAGCGCGCGCTGGTGGCGCTGCTGCGCCGCCATGCGCCGCGGCCGCTGCGCGAACTGGACGTGCTCGAGGTCGGCTGCGGCCACGGCGACAACCTGCTCGAACTGATGCGCCTGGGCGCCGACCCGGTACGCCTGGTGGGCAATGAACTGTTGCCCGACCGCTGCGCGGCCGCGCGCCGGCGGCTTCCTGCAGCGCTGCGCCTGATCGAAGGCGACGCGATGGCGGCGCCGCTGCCGGAGGCCGGCTTCGACATCGTGTTCCAGTCCACCGTCTTCACTTCGCTGCTCGACGACGACTTCCAGCACCGGCTGGCGGCCCGGATGTGGCAGTGGGTGCGTCCCGGAGGAGGCGTGCTCTGGTACGACTTCGCGTTCGACAACCCGCGCAACACCCACGTGCGCGGTGTGCCGGTGTCGCGCATTCGCGCGCTGTTCCCAGCGGCCACAATCGACGTTCGCCGCCTCACGCTGGCACCACCGCTGGGGCGCCGCGCTGCGGCATTGCACCCGGCGCTGTGGCGCGCGTTGAACGCCATGCCTTGGCTGCGCACCCACCGCCTGGCCTGGATCGCCAAACCGCTGTCACCCCGATGACCGACACGCCACCGCCCTTCCTGCCCTTCGCGCTGCCCGAGATCGGTGACGAAGAGATCGCCGAGGTCGTCGACTCGTTGCGGAGCGGATGGGTCACCACCGGCCCGAAGGCGCGGCGCTTCGAGCAGGACTTCGTCGCCTTCCTCGGCGACCCGTCACTGCACGCGGTGGCGGTGAACTCGGCCACCGCCGGCCTGCACCTGGCGCTGGAGGCCCTGGGCATCGGCCCCGGCGACGAGGTCATCACCACCACCCACACCTTCACCGCCACCGCCGAGGTGGTGCGCTACCTGGGCGCCGACGTGAAGCTGGTCGACATCGACCCGGCTACCCTGAACATCGACCCGGCGGCGGTGGAGGCGGCCATCACACCGCGCACCAGAGCCCTGATCCCGGTGCACTATGCCGGTTTGGCCGCCGACATGGCGACGCTCGGCGACACCGCCCGCCGGCACGGCCTGGCCGTGGTGGAGGACGCGGCGCACGCGCTGCCCACCACGCACGCCGGCCACCTGGTCGGCACGCTGGACAGCGCGGCCACGGTGTTCAGCTTCTACGCCAACAAGACCATCACCACTGGCGAAGGCGGCATGCTGGTCACCCGCGACGCGGCGCTGGCGAAGCGGGCCCAGGTGATGCGCCTGCACGGCATGAGCCGTGATGCCTTCGACCGCTTCCGGTCGGACAAGCCGAGCTGGTTCTACGAGATCGTGGCCCCGGGCTTCAAGTACAACCTGACCGACATTGCTGCCGCGCTGGGGCTGCACCAGCTGAAGAAGGCGCGTGCCTTCCAGGCCCGGCGTGCGGCCATCGCCGAGGCCTACGATGCGGCTTTCGCCGGGCTGCCGGTGATCACGCCACCAAGGCCGGCCGAAGGCGACCTGCATGCCTGGCACCTGTATGTGCTGCGCCTCGCCGATGACGTCCATGTCAGCCGGGACACGCTGATCGAACGCCTGTTCGCCGCCGGCATCGGCTGCAGCGTGCACTACATCCCGCTGCACCTGCAGCCCTATTGGCGCGACCGCTACGCCTTGTTGCCGGAAATGTTCCCACACAGCCAGCACGCCTACGAACGCATGCTGAGCCTGCCGATCTACACCCGCATGACCGACGCCGACGTGGCCCGCGTGGCGCTGGCGGTGCGCGAGGCCCTGCGCTGATCCAACGATGGCCAAACGCCTGTTCGACGTGCTGCTCGCCGGGATGGGCCTGCTCTTGTCGTGGCCCCTGCTGCTGCTGCTGGCGGTCTGGGTGCGACTGGACTCACCCGGCCCGGCGCTGTACCGGCAGCTGCGCGTTGGCCGTTGCGGCGTGCCGTTTCGCATCCGCAAGTTCCGCACGATGTTCGTCGACGCCGGCGGCCCGCCGCTGACCGTGGGTGACGACCCACGCATCACACGCGCCGGCCGCATGCTGCGCCGCACGCGGCTGGACGAACTGCCGCAGCTGCTGGACGTGCTGCAGGGCACGATGAGTCTGGTCGGTCCCCGCCCCGAGGTACCGCGCTACATGGACGCGGCCCCGGCCGACCTGAAGGCCCGCGTGCTGGCCGTGCGCCCCGGCATGACCGACCCGGTGGCGGTGGCCCACCTGGACGAGTCCGCACTGCTGGCGCAGGCGGCCGACCCGGAGCAGGTCTACCGCGACGTGCTGCTGCCGGCCAAGCTGCGCGCCGCGGCCGAATACGCTGACCGTGCCACGCTGGCCACCGACCTGCAGGTGCTGTGGCGCACGGCCAGTGCACTGTGGTGGGGGCGCGCGCGATGAGCGTGGACCCCGTGGCGCACCCCACCGCCTGGCACCGCCTGGATGCCTGGTTGGCGCGGCTGCGCCCGCACCGGCGCGGTCTGGCGTTGACCATC
This sequence comes from Rubrivivax albus, assembly GCF_004016515.1. Classification (GTDB taxonomy): domain Bacteria; phylum Pseudomonadota; class Gammaproteobacteria; order Burkholderiales; family Burkholderiaceae_C; genus Rubrivivax; species Rubrivivax albus. Next base: position 8,198 of record NZ_SACT01000002.1, on the reverse strand, counting down.
GACGCGGCCACGGTCTTCTTGTGCTGGAATGCCACCTACCTGTTCCGCCTGGGCTTCGAGCGCTGGCTCCGTGTCCGGCCCGACTACGACCCCTGGGTGATCGCCGGCATCGTGGTGGCCTACGCAGCGGCCTTCCTGCTGCTGCGCGTGCCCCAGGGCCTGTGGCGCTTCTCCGGGTTCGGCGAGGTCAAGCGCCTGGCGCTGGCCTGCGCGCTGGCCGGCACGGTGTCGGCGGTGGTCGTGATGGGCCTGGGCCTGGTCAAGGTCCCGCGTGCGGTGCTGGCGCTGCACCCGGTGGTCACGCTGATGGGCGTGGTGCTGGTGCGCATGGCCTACCGCATGCTGTACGAGCATGCGCGCCAGCGCATCACCGGCAGCGACCGCGAGATCCGTCGCGCCCTCGTGCTGGGCGCGGGCGGCGCGGCGCGGCGGTTGCTGGCCGGCATCCACCAGCACGGCTGGGTGGTGCTGGGCCTGCTGGACGACGACCCGGCCAAGCAGGGCGCCAGCATTGCCGGCGTGCCGGTGCTGGGCACGCTGGAGGCCGTGCGGGATGCCGCCGTGCGTGGTGCCGCCACCCACGTCATCGTGGCCCTGCCCACCGCCACGGCGGCGCAGCGCCGGCGTGCGCTGGCGCTGGCCGCCGACAGCGGGCTGCCCGTGGTCACCGTGCCCGGCGAGGACGAACTGCGCACCGGCCGCGGGCGGCTGGAGCGGCTGCGCGAGATCGAGCCCGACGACCTGCTGGGCCGCGCACCGGTGGTGCTGGACGAAGCGGGCGTGGGGGCGCTGGTGCGCGGCCGCACGGTGCTGGTCACCGGTGCCGGCGGCAGCATCGGCAGCGAACTCTGCCGACAGCTGGCGGCGCTGTCACCGGGGCGGCTGGTGCTGGTGGAACTGTCGGAGTTCAACCTGTATGCCGTCGACGAGGACCTGGCGGCACGCTCGCCGGGCGTTGCGCGCGTGCCGCTGGTGGGGGACGTGAAGGACGCGGCCCGCATGCAGGCGCTGATGCAGGCCTGGCGCCCGGCGGTGGTCTTCCACGCCGCGGCCTACAAGCACGTGCCGCTGATGGAGCACCACAACGCGCTGGCGGCGTTGCGCAACAACACGCTGGGCACGCAGGTCACGGCCCGGGCCGCGGCCGAGGCGGGCGCCGAGGCCTTCGTGCTGATCAGCACCGACAAGGCCGTGAACCCCACCAACGTGATGGGCGCGACCAAGCGCGCGGCGGAGATGGTGGTCAGCGCGCTGGCCGCACAGCACCCGGCCACGCGCTTCGTGGCGGTGCGCTTCGGCAACGTGCTCGGCAGCAGCGGCAGCGTGATCCCGAAGTTCAAGGAGCAGATCGCGCGCGGCGGGCCGGTGACGGTGACGCACCCGGAGATCATCCGCTTCTTCATGACCATTCCCGAGGCGGCGCGCCTGGTGCTGCAGGCCGCGGCCATCGGCGGCAGCGGCCAGGTGATGGTGCTCGACATGGGCGAGCCGGTGAAGATCGCCGACCTGGCGCGCCAGCTGATCCGGCTGGCGGGCCACACACCGGAGGAGATCCGCATCGAGTACACGGGCCTGCGTCCGGGCGAGAAACTCTACGAGGAACTGCTGGCCGACGCCGACGACACGCTGCCCACCGCGGTGCCGCGGCTGCGCGTGGCGCGGCTGGCGGCACGCGGGGTAGACGATCCTGCGATGCAGGCACTGGGCTACCTGCTGGTGCTGGCCGACGCCGCCCAGGACGCCGAAGATGCCGCCGTCCGTGCCAGCCTGCACGCCGCCGTGCCGGAGTACAGGCCGGCCGGCGATGCCCCGCGCTAGCATGCCCGCGCCTCAGAAAGATCCGACAGGACCGCCCGTGACCGCTCCTTGCCTGCACCTGATCGCCGGTGCCCGCCCCAACTTCATGAAGATCGCGCCCATCGTGCGCGCGCTGCAGGCCGACGGCCGGCTGCGCTGGAAGCTGGTGCACACCGGCCAGCACTACGACCGCAACATGAGCGACGTGTTCTTCGAGGAACTGGGCATCCCGGCCCCCGACGTGCACTTCAACTGCGGCGGCGGCTCGCACGCGGTGCAGACCGCGCGCATCATGGAAGCCTTCGAGCAGCACATCGCCAACGACCGGCCCGATGCCGTGGTGGTGGTGGGCGACGTGAACTCCACGCTGGCCTGCACCATCGTGGCCAAGAAGGCCGGCATCCCGGTGGCCCACGTGGAGGCGGGGCTGCGCAGCGGCGACATGGCCATGCCCGAGGAGATCAACCGCATCGTCACCGACAGCCTCAGCGACTGGTTCTTCGTCACCGAACCCAGCGGCGTCGACAACCTGCGGCGCGAGGGCCAGGCCGAGGCCAAGATCCACCACGTCGGCCACGTGATGGTGGACAACGTGATGTACCAGGCCGAGCTGCTGGGCCGCAGCGACACGACTGGCTTCCCGACCGATGCCGTCAAGCGAGAGCTTCAGGCGAACGGCGGGCGTTATGGCGTCGTCACGCTGCACCGGCCCTCGAACGTCGACGACGCGGCCAACCTGGCGGCCATCGCCGGTGCGCTGAAGACCGTCGCCGCCGACGTGCCGCTGGTCTTCCCGGTGCACCCGCGCACGCGCGGCACGCTGCAGAAGGCGGGGCTGGACCTGGGCCCGCGCATCCATCTGATGGACCCGCAGCCCTACATGAGCTTCCTGCACCTGTGGAAGGACGCAGCTGTGGTGCTCACCGACAGCGGCGGCCTGCAGGAGGAGACCACGGCGCTGGGCGTGCCCTGCCTGACGCTGCGCGAGAACACCGAGCGCCCGATCACCATCGAAGAAGGCACCAACCACCTGGTGGGTACCGACCCGGCGGCCATCGTCGCTGCGGCGCGCCAGGTGCTGGGCGCGGGTGCGCCGCCGGCACGCAAGCCCGCGCTGTGGGACGGGCAGGCCGCCGGGCGCATCGTGGCGGTGATGGCGGGCGACCTGCTCTGAACGGATCGGGCCCGGCGCCGGGTCGGAGCGACCGTCAGAGACGATATGCTCGGCTTCCCGGCGGGGAGGCTGGGCGGGCGAGGCCATGTCGTGGGAGACCGCCACGAGATGCCGGCATGGCCAGGCGTCCCCGACGCCACCCGATGAGCCCTGTCCCCCAGCCACATGGATCCGCCGTCGATCGAACCTGACCAACCGGTGGTCGGCTTGTGCTTCCTGCAGTCACCTTCCGTGACGATCGCAGGTCAGGCGTCGCAGGCGCTGACGCCGGTGAATGCGCTGTTGCTGGCCTGTGTGGCGCTGGGCGGTCCCCGCGACCGTGACGCCCTGGCGGTGCTGCTCTACCCCGAGACGCCGCGGACGACGCGGCGCAGCAATCTGCGTCAGCGCCTGCGTCAGATCCGCTCCCTGCACCCGGCGCTGCTGGTCGACGACGGGAACCATCTCGCGCTCGGGCCCGACGTGCGCCACGACCTGGAGTCCCCGGAGCAGACTCTGGCCGCGAACCCTGCGGCACTGACGGGTTCGCTGCTGGGCAACATCGAGTTCGGCACCTTGCCGGAGATGTCGGCCTGGTTGCGACGGGCCCGCGAGTCCTGGGCCGAGCGGCGGCGTGACGTGCTGACCGGTCTGGCCGTGGCGCGCGAGGCCGATGGACGGATCAACGAGGCTCTGTCCTACGCCACCCGGCTGGTCCACGACGACCCCACCCACGAGCACGCCGTGCGCCTGCTGATGCGGCTGCACTTCCGGCGCGGAGACCGAGGCGCGGCCCTCGCGGTCTACGAACGCTGCGTGACCGCCATGCACCAGCAGTTCGGCGAGGCGGTCAGCGAAGAGACCGCGCGGCTGGGCGACCTGATCGGGCGTGAGGACCGTCAGGCTCCGGCGCCGGTGACGCCACTGCCGGTTCAACTGCGGCACCCGCCGCGCACGATCGCCCGCGACGTCGAGCGTGACGCCATGCACCGGCGCTGGCTGTCGTGCGGCGTGGTGGTGCTGACCGGTCCGCCCGGGATCGGCAAGACCCGGTTGTTCGACGACTTCTGCCGCCTGGCAGGGCTGCAACGGGTGGTCCGTCTGGCCTCCGGCGATGCCGAACAGCCGCTCGGTCTGCTGCGGCGGATCGTTCGTGCGGCCGGGGTGCAGGCCGCGGGCGGCGAAGGTCGCGAGAACCTGGTCGCGGCGCTGACCCAGGCGCTGGGGGCCGCGACCTCGGAGCAGCCGCTGTGGCTGGCGGTGGACGATCTGCACTTCGCCGACGACGAGAGCCTGGAGGCGCTGTGCCGCCTACTGCCCGTGAACGAGCCGCGGCACGCCGTGCGCTGGTGCCTGACCTGTCGGGACCACCCGGTGCCTGCCCCGTTGGCCGCCTGGCTCGACCGCGAGGACGGCCCGCTGCCGGCCGAGGCCCTGGTCGACATGGCGCCGATGACACCTGATGACGTGGGGGCCTTCGCCGCGGCGTTGACCGACGACGACATCGACGCGACCGCCTGGGGCGCGGCGCTGCATCGGCACTGCGGTGGCGTGCCGCTGCACCTGATGTGGGTGCTGCGCACCCTTCACGAACAGCGCACCTGGCCCGCGCCGCAGCCCCCGACGACCCTGCCGGAACCCGCCGAACTGACGCGTCGCCTGGTTCGCCGCCTGGACGGCGGCGATCCGCGCATCCAGCAGCTGGCCTTCGTGGCGGCGCTGGCAGGCCCGGACTTCGACGCCCGCCTGGCACGACATATCGTGGGCTGCAGCGTCTCGGAACTGTCGGTGCAGTGGCGCCGGCTCGAACTTGCCGGCGTGCTGCGTGGCCGGCATTTCAGCCACGACCTCATGCGTCGGGCCGTGCTGGACAGCGTGCCGGACGCCGTGCGGCCGGACCTGCACGCCGAGATCGCCGCGGCGCTGGGCGACCGGCCGGTGTCGGTGCAGCGCCGTGCCGGCCACTGGGCCCGGGCCGATCGCCCGCTGCAGGCCGCGGCCGACTACCGCCAGGCGGCCGAAGAGGCCATGACCGCGGGCCTGTCGATGCGGGCCATCACGCTGCTGGAGGAGGCTTCGGCCCAGTTCGAGCGCGCCGGCGAGCCCGACGCCGCGTTCGAGGCCATCTGGCGGGCCGGACGCCTGCGTGTGGCGCGCGCTTCGGCCGGCGCCGGCCAGGACACGGCTGTGCAGTTGTCCGCCCGCGCGCGTGACGACCGCCAGCGGGCGATGGCCTTGTCGTTGCTGGCGTACGCCAAGAGCCAGCGCCACGTGGCCGGCGGTGAAGACGACGCATCGCAGGCCCTGGCGCACGCCACCGCAGCAGGTGATCAGGCGCTGCAACGCGAAGCCCTGCTGCGCCTGTGCATGTGCTGGCACGTGGCCGGGCGCTGGTCCGAGGTGATCGCCATGCTGGACCGCATGGACGCCGGCGAATGGGGCCCGGTCGGCCCGCTGGAACGGCCGGATCTCGAGGACACCCGGGCGCTGGCCTTGGCCGGGTTGGGCCGTCGCAGCGCCGCGGTGACCGCGCTGTATGCGGCGCGCGATCGTGCGCTGAGTGCGCAAAACTGGGAACGGGCCGCAGACGCCTGCAGCACGGTGTCCGTGCAGCTGGCGTACCTGTGCCGCATCCCGGAAGCCGTCGAGGCCAGTCGGGCCGCCATCGAGCTGTCGCGTCGCGCAGGTGCCGAAGAGGGCTCGACCCTGATCGACGTCATGTCGCTGGCCGGCGTCTCACTGGATCAGGGGCGCTTCGGTGTCGCGGTGGAGCTCGGCGAGCAGGCGGCCGAGGGGCTGAAGAACACCGGGTACGACGCCTGGATCGCCAACGCCGACAACTGCCTGGCATCGGTGTTCGCGGTGCTGGGGCGGCACGACCTGGCCGAGCGCCGCCTGCGCGAGCTGCCGCCGGACGCCCCGTTGTGGACGCGCGTGGCGCGCCAGAACATGCGCGCGTCGCTGTACCAACGGCGCACCGGCAAGTCGCCGCTGGCGCACTACGACAAGGTGCTGGACCTGCTCACGTCGGTCGGCGAGTTCGTGCCGCCGATGATCACGCATTCCATTGCCACCGAGCGTGCACGCTGGATGGCCCCGGCCGACGGCTGGCCGCTGGTCGAGGCCGCAGCACGATGGGCCGCCGAGAACGAACACGTCGCGCTGCAGCGTATCGTGCTCCGCGCCCAAGGGGAGATCCTGCGCGCCGCCGGAGACCTGGCCGGTGCCGCCCGCACGGCCGACGCCCTGTTCGACCACTTCGGCGGGCAGTGGCACATGTACAACGGCTACCTGCCCGAGTACTGGAAGGCCATGATCGAGGCCTGGGACGGGGTCGGCGACCAGCAACGCACCGAAACGGTGCTCGACCAGGCCATCCGCTGGATCGACGAGCGCGTGGCCCACGACGTGCCGGACGTGTTCCGGGTCAGCTTCCTCGAGTCCAACCGGGCCAATCGCTGGCTGATGCGCCGCGCCGGGCGGGCCTGACCGGCGCGCCCGGGCGAGTCCCGGCGCCGGCCATCACGCTTTCATCACGCTGGCTCCGTAGGCTTCGTGTCCATGGTTCCAGGGCGTCGCGTGCATGTCGCCGCAACTGCCCTGGCACCGAAGCTTGGACTCAGGAGGAAGCGTCATGGCCAGCAGCACCGATCTCCGTTCCCTTGCAGGGGTGTTTGTCGACTCGGAGGCGGTCGACCAGACTGGCTTCGCCTTGAGCGTGGAGGCCTTGGCACTGCCGGCGGATGCTGACGTCGAGACGACGGCAGGGGCCCAGCCGTTGAGGGCGGACCAGGCGGCGTCCACGGATCCCATGGCCGAACCTGGCCTGGCAGCCGCGCAGGGTCTGCTGGCAGCGAGCGAAGGGTTTGCCGCGCCCCAGCCCGGCAGGGCGCCGTCGCCGACCTTCGGTCCCGAGGGTGCGCTGAACGAGCCGGCGGCCACGCCGGTGGCGAACCCGTTGATCAGCGTGTCGGATTTCGTGGCCGGTGAGGCCGATGGCACGGCCGAGTTCGTGGTGAGCCTTTCCGCGCCAGGCATCAATGCCGTGTCGGTCAACTACGCGACCAGCAGCTTCACGGCCTTGTCCGGAAGTGATTTCACGGCTGCCAGCGGCACGTTGAACTTCGCACCCGGCGAGACCAGTAAGACGGTAGTGATCAGCATCCTCAACGACACCAGCGTCGAAGGGCTGCAGTCGCTGCGCTTGACCTTGAGCGGCGCCTCTGGCGGATCGATCTTCAATGGTGTGGGCACGGGCCTGATCGTCGACAACGACGATGTGCAGGCGACACCGGAGATCTACGTCCGCGACATCGTGGTCGACGAGAAGCAGGGCACGGCGACCTTCATGGTCACGCTGGGCGAAGCGGTGGGGCAGCGTTCGGTGAGCACCGTGACGGTGGACTACGCCACGGCCAACGGCAGCGCGGTGGCGGGCAGCGACTACGTGGCCGCGAGCGGCACGCTGAGTTTTGCGCCTGGTGAGTCGGTCAAGCTGGTGACGGTGGACCTGATCGACGACGGCACGGCCGAAGGGGCCGAGAGGTTCTACCTGAACCTGAGCAACGCCAGCGGCGGCAACATCGTGCAGGGGCAGGCGCTGGCGACGATCGGGCTGAGCGACGGCAGCACGTCGGCCAACCCGCTGATCACGGTCAAGGACATGGTCGTCGACGAGACCGACGGCTTCGTGGACATCGTGGTGAGCCTGAGCGCGCCGAGCGCCTCGACGGTGACGGTGGACTACGCGACGGCGAGTTGGACGGCACTCAACGGTAGCGACTTCGAAGGTGTGAGCGGCACGCTGAAGTTCCTGGCCGGCGAGACCACCAAGACGGTCCGTGTGGAGTTGATCAACAACACTGACGTCTCGACCTTCGAGAGCTTCAAGCTCAACCTGAGCAACGCCAGCGGGGCGACGATCCACGACGGCATCGGCGAAGTGCTGATGGTGGACAACGATGACAACGAAGCCTCGCCGCAGATCTACGTGCGCGACATCGTGATCGACGAGAAGGCGGGCACGGCGACCTTCATGGTCACGCTGGGTGAGGCGGTGGGGCAGAACAGCACCAGCACGGTGACGGTGGACTACGCCACGGCCAACGGCAGCGCGGTGGCGGGCAGCGACTACGTGGCCGCGAGCGGCACGCTGAGTTTTGCGCCTGGTGAGTCGGTCAAGCTGGTGACGGTGGACCTGATCGACGACGGCACGGCCGAAGGGGCCGAGAGGTTCTACCTGAACCTG
>NZ_SACT01000029.1 GCF_004016515.1 Rubrivivax albus | reverse complement strand
TGCGCATTTCAGCGATCGCGGACACCCGTTTCACGCTGATCGCGGACACCGTTTCACGCCGATGGCGGACAGCGCACAGGGCATGCGGGTGACTGGGTTCATCGTATCTCAGGTGTCCGCGATGGCCGTGAAGTCGCCCGTGTTGTCCACGCCGGCGCGCAGCGCCGGGGTGGGCAACTCGGCGCCGAAGGCGATGCTCGTTTGATGGTCCTGGCCGCAGGCCTGTCCACGGCGGCGGTCGGTCGGCGCCTGCGACGAACCGACCGACCGCCGCGGTGGGCAGGCCGTGTTCGTCGCCGGGCTGCGGGCGTGCTGATGTCTGCGCGAAGCGATCATTGGGCTTCCTCGTCTGCCTGACCTTCGGGCTTGCGCAGCGATGGCCCTTTGAGCGCGATGCGGTGCGCGCTGTGCACGATGCGGTCCAGGATCGCGTCGGCCACGGTCGGGTCGTCCAGCCAGGCGTGCCAGGCCTTGACCGCCAGCTGGCTCGTGATCAGCGTGGCCTTCGCCCCCACCCGGTCGTCCAGCAGTTCCAGCAGGTCGTTGCGTTCGCCCGGCTCCATTGGCGCACCTGCGAAGTCATCTAGCACCAGCACGTCGATGCGCGCCAGTTGCGCCAGGCGCCGGCTGAAGCTGCCGTCGCCGTGGGCCACACGCAGTTCCTGCAGCAGCCGCGTGGTGCGCGTGTACAGCACCGTGAAGCCTTGCCGCGCGGCCTGCCGGGCCAGCGCGCACGACAGCCACGTCTTGCCCGTGCCCGTGGCGCCGGTGATGAGGATGGTGCGCGCATGGCGCACCCAGTCGCAGCCGGCCAACGCCGTGACCAGGTGCCGGTCCAGGCCGCGCGAGGCGCGCCAGTTGATGTCCTCGATGCACGCGCTGCTGACCTTCAGCCGCGCGGCCTTGAGCAGCCGGGTCAGCCGCTTGTCGTCGCGCCAGTCGATCTCGCGCTGCACCAGCAGCGCCAGGCGCTCCTCGAAGCGCAGTTCGCTGGCGGCGCTGCTGCTGGCGTGATCGGCCAGCGCGGCGACCATGCCGTCCAGGCGCAGGGCTCTGAGCTGGGTCAGGGTCTGTTCGTTGAGCATGGGGTCGTTCTCCTTCGTCGGTGGTGTTGGTGGTGTCGGCGGGTTGGGGGGCGGGTTGGGATGTCAGTGGTAGTAGTCCGGGCCGCGCAGGTTCTCGTGCAGCGGCAGACTGGCCTGGACGGGCTTCGGGGGCGCGGGCTGGCGGTCCAGGCCGCTGCGCAGGATCGACGTGACGCTGCGCAGGTTGGGGCTGCGGATGGCCATGGCGCGGGTGCAGGCCGCCTCCAGGCGCGCCGGCGTGAACTCGCGCGCCAGGCGCTGCATGCCCAGGCAGGCCCGGTAGCCCTGCTCGGGGTGCGGGCGGTGCTCCATCTGCCAGCGCACCACGGCGGCAGTGGCTACGCCGATTCGCTCGCCCCAGGCGATGAGCTTGGCCGGCGACCACTCGCGGTGCGCGCGGTGCGATGCCGGCATGTGCTCGGCCAGGGTCGTGTGCCTGCCTGGCAGCGCGCTGAGCCTGTGCACGGCCACCCGGGCGCCGCCGGCCAGCACTTCCACCGTGGTGGCGGTGATCCGCAGTTCGACCTCGGCGCCCACCAGGCGATGCGGCACGCTGTAGTAGTGGGCGTCGAGCTCGACGTGGTAGTCGATGTTGACGCGGGCGCGCTTGAAGCGGGCGATCGGCATGCGAGTGGCCGGCAGTGCTCGCAACTCACCCTGCTCCAGCGCCAGGAAGGCCGAGTGGCGGCATCCGGGTAGCTTCTTGAATGGCCGCTGGTTCAACTCGGCCAGCAACTCAGCTATGGCGGCATTGAGCTCGGCCAGGCTGAAGAAGCGCCGGTTGCGCAGCCGCGCCAGGATCCAGCGCTCGACCACCTGCACGCCCACCTCCACCTTGGGCTTGTCGCGCGGGCGACCCGGGCGCGCAGGAAGCACGGCCACGTCGTAGTGCGAGGAGAACTCCTGCACCAGTCGGCCGGGGACGGGGTCGTAGCTGTCGGGCCGGGCGATCAGGGCCCGGGGCTGGTCGGGCACGATCAGGCGGGGCACGCCACCGATGAACTCCAGCGTGTCGATGATGGCGCCCACCCAGTCCGCGGCGGTCTGCTGCCAGGTGGCGCAGGCGTAGGTGTAGTTCGACGCACCCAGCACCGCCACGAAGATCTGGGCGCGGCGGATCTCGCCGGTGGCGGCGTCCACGACGGGCATGGTCTGCCCGGCGTAGTCCACGAACAGCTTCTCGCCGGCGATGTGCGTCTGGCGCATCGATCGCTTCAGCCCAGCGGCCCAGGCGCGGTACTTCACGCAGTAGGCGGTGTACTTGTAGGCCAGGTCATTGCCGCGCTGGTACTCCTCCCACAGCAACTGCAAGGTCACGCCGGGGCGGCGCAACTCCTGGTGGATGAGCGCGAAGTCGGGTTCGAGGTGGCGCGACGAGCGCGGCACGGCCGGGCGGTACACCCGGGCCTCGAGCTCGTCGTCGCTCAAGCCCTGGGCCACGGACCAGTCCACGCCGGCTACGCGCGCCATGCTGACGATGGCGCCGACGGTGGTCTTGGAGATGCCCAGCACGCGTGCGCACTCGCGCAGGCTCAACCGGGCTTCGAGGTGGAGGCGAAGGGTCTGTCGTAGTTGACGCATGGTGATCCTGGGGGTGGGCATGTCCGGTCGAAAAATCGACCAGCATGCCCACGGCTCAGGTCACCCGCACGCGCTGCTGCTGTCCGCCATCACGCTGAAACGCTGTCCGCGATCAGCGTGAAACGGTGTCCGCCTTCCCGTGAAATGCTGTCCGCGATCCCGTGAAATGGGTGTCCGCGATGACGTGAAATACGCA
>NZ_SACT01000028.1 GCF_004016515.1 Rubrivivax albus | reverse complement strand
GTTCCCGGTCGTGACGTCGCCGCACCTGCCGCTTGGCGTCTTCGTTGGTGTCCACCTCGCCTCCTTGGTGGACACCATCGTGGCCGTCGCCGACGCGTTACTCAAGATGGGTTCGCCGGACGCTTACGAAGTGGAGTCCGAGGTTCACCGCGAAGGAAGCACCGTATCTTGACCCTTGGACGGTGATGATCTGGATCCAAGGGTCGGTGCACTTGTAGAAGCGGCGTCCCGAACCTGCGAAGCCTTCCTCGCGGAGTATCGGTGCCAGGGCTGCTCAGATTGCAGACTCGAGGCGTGGCTGAGTCGGTGTGTTCATGACGCCTAACGTTCGAGCTAAGCCGCGCGCAGCGGCGCGGCGCCTGGCCCGCGAGGCGCAGGATACACAGCAAGCGCCTCGCGGGCCAGGTGCCGTGCCGTTGCGCGTCGGCGCTTGAGCGAGGGGTTAGGCCGCACTCTCAGCGGTGCGCTTCAGTAGCGCAGCAATCTCTGCGACCGAGTACGGCACAGAGCGGAGGTGGGCAATTCTGTGGCAGGTAGGACACAGCGACACAAGATCGCCAATGGCAACTTCTCGCTCACCGGTCTGAGACAGTGGCCTTGTATGGTGACACTCGATCACGTATCTGTCGCCGACCTTCAAGTGAAAGCCACACGCAACGCATTTATACCCGTCTCGACGCTTGCGTGCCTCTGCGAGCTCTGCATTCCGGCCATAGACAAACGTCTGCCGATCAAGCTTGTATCCCTCGATGGCACGCTCATCATCAGGAGAAAAGTACTCGTACCTGGCGGCAGGATCACGGCTCCTATGGCTAAGGCTGCAACTTGGATTCCGCTTCCTGTGTTCAATGTGCGGCGTATGGCCATTCCTGCTCTGATGCGGGGTGACAGGTTGACCGCACTCCACGCACGTGAAGGCAGGCTTCGGTTGGCCCCGATGCCAGGCTGCCTTGAGCCTAAGAGCCTCTTCGAGACTGATCGTTCGTCCTTGATAGGAACACTCGACGGAAAGTGGCATTGCTGTGCGGCCTAACGTTCGAGCTAAGCCGCGCGCGGAGGCAGGCGGCGTAAGCCTGGTTCGCGATGATGCCTCATAGGCCGCGGACCAGGCTTACGCCGCCTGCCGGAGCGCGTCGGCGCTTGAGCGAGGGGTTAGGCGTACACGTCCTCATATGGAGGTGGAAGCGGGAACTTGGGCATCCTCGGCATAGGAGGCATCGGAGGAAGGGGGGGCAAAGGCGGCATCCTTGGAACCACCGGCATGCGAGGCATCTCGCTTCGATTCCGAACGATACGATCATCCTCCAGTATGTAACCTACAAACTCGCCTTGGGGAGAATAGAGTTCATTGCCTCTAACTAGGAAGCCCAGCCACTTGGAACGTGGATCAAACACATTGTCGCCAAAGACAAAGCCGACAAACCTACCTGCCGTATTGAATAGATACCTCGGGCGCTTTGACATGGGACTAGCGGCGGAAAGTGATCGCGATTCCGGCCACAGCAAGAGCAATGCCTGAAACCAGTGACGCAACGCCAGGCCACGACGTCCCACTTGTCAGCAGATTCACGCCGAATCCGATACTGACATTACTTACTGCGAGCATGACTGCGCCAACCGTAGAGTTGTTCTTCTTCCTCTCGTATGCGTCTACGTAGGTCTTCAGCGTGTTGTTGTCGTTCTTGAGAGCACTATTCTCGTCGTGCAGCTGCCGGTAGTAGTGCAGCAGCATCTTGATGGCCACGCTGTTATTCGTCAGTTCGTCCGAAGACAAGCCGGCAAGTTCGTCTGTGGACAGCCCAAGTATTGAAGACGGCTGCTTTGGGCCTGTGGCTGGCATGTCGGTCATTCTTCTCCCCAGGTGCTCAGACGGCTCCCCTTGGACGCCTAACGTTCGAGCTAAGCGGACCCCGGCGGCAAGGCGCCGCGCCCGCGAGGCGCAGCATAGACCATGAGCGCTTCGCGGGCGCGGTGCCTTGCCGGTGGGGGTCCGCGCTTGAGCGAGGTGTTAGGCCTCACAGTTCGGCCCAACGAGCAGCCAGACCGAACGCGTGCAGAAGGGCTATGACAAGACAGATGCCAGAGGAGACAAGCCAGAACTTGGTGGAATTCTCAGGGAATGCAGGGCGAAGAAGAGGAAACGCCACTGCACGGCCAAGATACACAGCGGTGATGGCGAGGAGCGCCATTCTTGTGAGTGGCAGCGGAGCGATGACACCTGCGCCTGCCAGGGCATATGCTGCCCAGACCGCGAGGACGGCCGCAATGAAAAGCGTGACCAGAGTGGGTTGCAACTTCCCGGCTTCGACCGCACGTGCCATCTTCTCGCCGGCGCCCATGAAGCGGTAGGCGCGCGGCCCCAACACCACGCAGCCGAGGTGTGCAACGGCGGCAAGTGCGCTGAAAGTTGCGCCAACGATGAGCGCTGTAGTGCCGGCTGTGGCCACGGGAGGTGTTGTGTGAGGCCTAACGTTCGAGCTAAGCCGCGCGCGGCGGCGCGGCGCCTGGCCCGTGCGGCGCATGATATGCACACTGCGCCGCGCGGGCCAGGTGCCGTGCCGTTGCGCGTCGGCGCTTGAGCGAGGGGTTAGGCGTCACTTGCAACCTGTGGAAAACGAGCGCTGGTTGTGGAAGGTACTGTGGCAGCATAGGGACCGTGGTGCGGTCCCGGTCGACGACAAGAGCCCCGGGGCGCTTCCTTCGTGGATAGTTGACGTAACGAGGCCGCACCCACCTTGCGCTCAGTAGTAGTGCTTGGCGCCGTGTTTCCAAAGTTCGTACTCGTACTTGATCTTGTGCTTGATCAGTTCGTACGAACGGCTATCACCGCGCTCCCACTTTCGTTGAATCGCCCAAGTGCAGTAGTCCGCTGCCTGCAGGCACGGATCCGAGGCCGACGAGCAGAACGTCGTGCGCCAGCTTCCTGAGTCGATCCGCTGAGTCTGTCGCAGAACGTCAAGTACCGCGTTCGAGAAGTCAATCTGTCCCTTCTTGACGCCGATTGACGCTGTAGTGACCATCAGTTGGTCTTCCAAGGAGCGCACGATGCGCGGCATGGTGTGCTTAAACAGGTAGTACCAAGCGTACTGGTAGAAGCGGTGTCGCGTCGTTCTGATCTGAGGCTGCGCCTTTGACTTCTCAAGGACCTGCGCGTAGATCTCGAAGTCATGCTCATTGAGCGCCTTGAAAACGCGATCGCGGACGAACTGCTTGTCCTCTGTGGCATGAAAGTAGTCGGGAATCGGAACTCCGTCCCAGAGCAAGTCACGCCGAAGCTTCAGAAGCTCGTGTCCGATGTCGCACGAGTCTGTCTTGATGGCACAGACAATGAAATACTTGCTCGCGTTCTGCTTCCGGGAAAAGTCAAAGTCCCCGGCTTCATCAGCGAAGATGAACCTGCGCATGCGGCAATTGTGACGCCTAACGTGATGTAGGCGTCACGGTTACAAGCCTGACGCCATTTCGAGTGGCTTCGATTGTCCACGAAACCGTCCCCGGACAACAGTCTGACGCTCGACGCCTGGACGACTACTTACGGGAAAGTTCGGGGACCCTGTGAAGCGTGGGATTGCCTGTTCTCCGAAGCGCTTTGAGGTCACAAGACGAGTCTTCGGTGAGGGGCGGATTGTCAGATCAAGTGCAACACCAGAAGCGAGAAGGGGGTGAGCTGGAATACTGGCCACTTCCTCATCCGGCAAGAAGGGGTTGCAACCATGTCGTATAACCATCTCACCCTCGAAGAACG
>NZ_SACT01000027.1 GCF_004016515.1 Rubrivivax albus | reverse complement strand
ACCACGCAGCCGAGGTGTGCAACGGCGGCAAGTGCGCTGAAAGTTGCGCCAACGATGAGCGCTGTAGTGCCGGCTGTGGCCACGGGAGGTGTTGTGTGAGGCCTAACGTTCGAGCTAAGCCGCGCGCAGCGGCGCGGCGCCTGGCCCGCGAAGCGCAGGATAGACCACCAGCACTTCGCGGGCCAGGTGCCGTGCCGTTGCGCGTCGGCGCTTGAGCGAGGGGTTAGGCGTCATTCCACCTCGCTCAGCCTTTGAGTGCCTGGTATACCCGCCATGAGCCGGTGAAGCCTCGATGTGCTCACTTGCCGCTGCCCATTCTTCTGAACCGGACCGCACACCTGCCATGCCACCGCACCAGGGCCATTGAATACCTCGACCGCATTGCCGCTCGACTTCAGGAGCAAAACCATCAGGTGCTCTGGTTCTGATCTCAACGCGATCGACTTTCCTTGCGTTGCCTTGATCTCAACCCTTGTACCTCTGGGGCAGATGGCGTCATACCCTTCCGATGAAGCTGGAAGCAGCGTCAGCCCGTACCGTCTTGCGGCGAGAACTTCTCCAATGCTCCCAACGAGATGGCCGTCAGGCGTGAACTTGCGCCCAGGGAATGCCCGCTCGAGTTCGCTGACAACTTCGTAGAGCCGCCGAACGAGCTCGAGAATTCGATCTGTGGGGTGCCGATCGAGCGGGTTCATGACGCCTAACGTTCGAGCTAAGCCGCGTGACGCGGCAGGGCGGCTTGCCCGCGTGGACGATGATGGACAAAGACGGCCGCGCGGGCAAGACGGCCTGCCGTGGCACGTCGGCGCTTGAGCGAGGGGTTAGGCCGCACTCTTCGGCGCCTCATATTCGAAGAGCTGGGTAAAGCTGCCGTCTTCGTTCTGCCGCAGTTCGCCTCGGCGCATGCCCGCCTTCGAGAGTACTGCGTGCGATGCACTGTTCTCTGGCGCGGTGGTGGCGATGAAGCGCGTGATCTCATGTGCCCTCGTGCCGTAGCCTATGAGGCCACACAGTGCTTCTGTGGCTATGCCCTGCCCCCAGAACTTGCGCAGGTATGCGTACTTGACCTCGGCCTCTTCTTGCCCACCGGGGTGAACGATGCCGCAGAAGCCTATGACGCCCGGCGCCGCGTTTAGCTCGACCGCGAACATGCCGTAGCCGCGCTTCTCGTAGTTTCGGTGGGTGACGACAAGCCACTCACGGCATTCGTTCTCCGTGATGGGTTGACCATCGCCAACCCACTGCATGGCCTCGGCGTCGCCGTAGACGGCCATCAGGTCTGACAGGTCCGAGTCGCGCAACCGCCGAACGACCAACCGTTCGGTTTCAAACACTGCGTCGGTCACTCCGCGGCGCCCCCTGTGCGGCCTAACGTTCGAGCTAAGCCGCGCGCGGAGGCATGCGGTGTAAGCCCGGGCTGAGATGATGCACCATGTGGCTCAGCCTGGGCTTACGCCGCGTGCCGGAGCGCGTCGGCGCTTGAGCGAGGTGTTAGGCCGCACTCTCGGCCTTGCCAGAAGCAACTCGGCCCAGAACACCCCTGATGAATGGTGCCTTGGCCTCCGTGTACTCGCTCTTACCAACTGACGATGCGAGATTGCGCTTGAGGCTACCGTACTCGTCCGCGAGAGCCGAATTGCTGCGCAGCGCCTGCCTGAACGCAACGTGCTCTTGCCAAAGCAGACCATTCGTCTGGACAGCGTGAAGATGCACACGTGGGCAAGATTCTTCGGCGCTCTTGACGAAGTACCGCCGCAGAGGAATCTGAGCCTCGTACTCGGGCCTGTACTGGTAGCCCACCTGCTCGAGCTCGGCGACCTTGCTCTCGACTTCGGACAGGGCGCATACACCGAGCAGTACGTCGAGTACCGGCTTGGCGCACAAGCCCGGAACGGCAGTGCTACCAGTATGCTCGATTTCGACCTGATGCCCAGCCATAACAGTCCGAAGGACCGAGGCGACCTGCTCGAACGCAGATGGCCAAGACTCCTGGTAGTCAACGATTTGGACAGTAGACAAGGCCCGTCCTGTGCGGCCTAACGTTCGAGCTAAGCCGCGCGCGGAGGCAGGACGCCTTGCCCGCGTGGCCGATGATGAACATACACGGCCTCGCGGGCAAGGCGGCCTGCCGTAGCGCGTCGGCGCTTGAGCGAGGGGTTAGGCCGCACTCTCAGGCTTCCCAGTTGCATCACATGACCGATACGCGACAACCCTATCTTGTTCCGCGGCATCGTTTCTGGCTACCACTGCCCTTGCCGCGTGCGTTGAGCTCAAGTTCGTAGCGTCATGCGGAACACCTGCCGGGATGAACAGGAACTCTCCTGCCTTACTGACAACCTGGTGTTCAAGGTTCTCGCCCCAGCGTGTTCTGACCTCGCCTTCCAGAACGTAGATGCCAGTTTCGTACCCGACGTGAACGTGTGGTTCGGCCTTGGCCCCGGGCGGGATGACAACCAAGTGCATGGACAAGCCTGTTGCCCCAACGGAATTGCCCGATATGCCCAAGAAGTACGGCAGGCGCTGCAGTGTCTCCACTTCCTCCGTGGGAACAACGGACTGGACCTTCGACGGTTGGAGCATGCGACGACCTCCCCTCGTGCGGCCTAACGTTCGAGCTAAGCCGCGCGCAGCGGCACGACGCCTGGCCCGCGAAGCGCAGGATACACAGTGAGCGCTTCGCGGGCCAGGTGCCGTGCCGTTGCGCGTCGGCGCTTGAGCGAGGGGTTAGGCCGCATTCACGGCCTTGACCAGTTGAAGCGCCGGGTTATGTGGGTCCCAGAGTTCAGGGAACACCTCCAACGGTACGAACCCCTTGGCGAGGTAGAACTTGCGAGTTTCTGCGTATTCGCGGCTTGTGCTCGTTTCCGCCACGGTCTTGACCTGGAGGAACCGGGCACCCTGCTCTGCAGCCCACCGTTCCCCAAGTTCAAGCAGCGCACTGCCAAGCCCCTTGTTCCTGAAGGCGGCATGCACAGCCATGCAGTGGACTTCCCATGCTTCAGGAAAGTGCTGCCTGAGCGAGATGAAACCGATGACTTTGCCGTTTTCCTCGAACGCAAACGTCGGCTTGGTACCGGTGTCTTCGACGTACATCCGCAGGGCGTCTTCGATCCCGAACCAGCGTGGCAGAGACCGCAGAACGGCTTCGCATTCTTGCTGCCGCTGAAGTGCTGGGCCGAGGGTTCTCATGCGGCCTAACGTTCGAGCTAAGCCGCGCGCAGCGGCGCGGCGCCTGGCCCGCGAAGCGCAGGATACACAGTAGGCACTTCGCGGGCCAGGTGCCGTGCCGTTGCGCGTCGGCGCTTGAGCGAGGGGTTAGGCGTCACTTCCCAACACGATGGAACTCCGCAAAGCAAGAGTTCATGTCCTCTGCCTCGCACAGCAGAATGCGCTGACCACTGGGATGCACAAGGACGTAGTTGACCGCGACGTGGCCAAGCTTAGTGAACGACCCAGAACAGTCAGGCTTCCCGTTGTTCTTCGTGATTGTGTCGGTCCACTTGTAGAAGCCCTTCAGAGAAGGAATGACCGAAATCACAAACTCTGACTCGTTCCGCTCTTCTCCCGATCTTGAGTGCTTGGTTCCGTCTGCCCTTACCTCGTACTCCTCGTAGCAGTTCATGCTCGGAATGTCTATTCGCCATGTGGCTACAAGTGGATGCGATTCCGGGAGCGGTGCTCGCTGGATCTGCTGAGCACACGCAGTACCTACTGCGCAGCCAAGCGCCACGTAGGCGATGTTCTTGAGCGACTTCATATAGGCAGCAGACGGTGGCGGTGGTGGGCTTGGTGACGCCTAACGTTCGAGCTAAGCCGCGCGCGGAGGCAGGCGGCGTAAGCCTGGTTCGCGATGATGCCTCATAGGCCGCGAGCCAGGCTTACGCCGCTTGCCGGAGCGCGTCGGC
>NZ_SACT01000026.1 GCF_004016515.1 Rubrivivax albus | reverse complement strand
CGTGCTCGAGAGGCTGCCTACGCAGCCCGCCAGCAGGATCGGCGAGCTGCTGCCGCACCGCTGGCAGGCGATCGACTCGGCCTGACCACCGCCCCCGTCGTCATGACGGGATCGCCGGACGCTTACCGCGCCGCTGCGCGCGGCTTAGCTCGAACGTTAGGCGGCACGAAGGCCTCAGCCGTGGCGGTAGTCGAAGTCTCGGAAGCAGCCAATCCCAATGACATCGAGTGCATCGAGTCTGGGGTTCTCAGCTATGGCAGAGCTCAGGCTCACGGTGGGAACGCACGCAGTGTCGTCGCTATGGTCAGAGACGGCGGGATTTTGGTTGCGGGCGCGTGTGGTCGCACAGAATACGGCCGCTTGTTCGTCAGTTCGTTGTGGGTAGCCGAGGCCATGCGCAATCAGGGCCTTGGCAGGCGCACTCTGGAGGCACTCGAGGGCGAGGCTGTGGCGCGCGGTTGTCAAGACTCGCTTCTGGATACGCTGCTGCAGGAGAACGTTCAGTTCTATCTTCGCTGTGGCTACAACGTGGTTGCTTCCGTGCCCAAGTATGTCGGCCCTTTCGCCAGAACCATCTTGGTCAAGCAGTTCGCTCGCGGAGAAGCGGAGAGTGCCGCCTAACCCCTCGCTCAAGCGCCGCGCCGCTGCGCGCGGCTTAGCTCGAACGTTAGGCCTCACCGAAGACCCGTCTTATGACCTCGAAGCGCTTCGGAAGGCAGGCAATCCCACGCTTCACAGGGTCCCCGAGCTTTCCCGTAGGTAGTCGTCCAGGCGTCGAGCGTCAGACTGTTGTCCTCGGGCGGTTTCGTGGACAATCAAAGCCACTCGAATTGGCGTCAGGTTTGTAACCGTGACGTCTACATCACGTTAGGCGTCGCAGAGCGGGGCCGCGGAGTTCTCAGCACGAGACATAGGGAGGGAAGTTTATGGAAGCAAAGTTCAATGAGCTGGCGTTGCACTTCAAGTACTGGGCGTTCATTGCACTTCTATTCTTTGTCTTTCTCATGACCGAACGCTGGAGCGCAAGCAAAGAGTTCACGACTTATCTAAGTAACGCCGCAACGATGACATCTCTGTTACTTGCGGTTGTTGCAATCTTCTACTCCTTCATCTCCAACGACGGAATGTCCAGAAGCCTTGGAAGCATTAGTACCGTGGCTAGTGAAGTTCGCGAGGTTCGCGAGGATATAGAGGCGTTTGCGGGTCAGACCAAGCTGAGCACTGAAACGGCAGCAATCAACAACTCATTGGTCAGGTCAGCGTCGGCAGAACTTTCATCTACTATGACATCGCTAAGTGAGACTTTATCTGCCATATCGAATCAGAATGCAGCACTTAAAGATTTGGTCGCTAGCCTACCTACTAGGATTGATCAACTCGAAACTAGATTTGGCGATGTGGCCAACGCAATCTCCGAGAAGCAGCAACAGTCACAAGTGCCGATCACATCAGCCGATCTTCCAGCGACGGCCGTCGAGCGATTCTTGGGTCGAGTGACATTTCAGCAGCATCTCATAGTAGTGGCTTGTGTTCTTGCCGCAGACACAGGGAAGGAGCTTGACATGTCTGCGCTTTGCAAGGTTATCGACTGGAATGCTCCCAACCAATTCCAGGGATTTCTATCTTGTATGCACGCTGTGCAGCTTTGCTCGCGTTCATTCGTGCAAGGCAAGGACAAGACCTACACAATCAAGTCTATCCATCCTGACCTGCAGAGCTCGGCTAAGCAGACCTTCGTCAGGTACGTGGAATCAAACTTTGGAGAAAAGCCAGACGAAAGAGCGAAGTGGCTTGGCCGCCTCGCGGGCGTCGAGGCGCTTTTTGCCTAGAGCGCGAAGGCAACAATAGCGTTCGCAGCGACGCCTAACCCCTCGCTCAAGCGCCGACGCGCAACGGCACGGCACCTGGCCCGCGAAGCGCTCACTGTGTATCCTGCGCTTCGCGGGCCAGGCGCCGTGCCGCTGCGCGCGGCTTAGCTCGAACGTTAGGCCGCGCAGCGGGGCGTCGCATTCCTCTATCCGCTTCCGTGGAAACCCCATATCTATCAACTTTCTTCGCGCCACCCGTTCTTCCCAAGAACGATCGCTATCCTTGTACGAGTCAAAGGCACTGCAGGGGGAGCATCGGTGAAGAAACTCAGCGCACAAGTGAAGCGAGGCAAGGCGGTAGGCACCACACTCCGGCCTCACAGGCACGAAGACGGCATGTTTGTCGTAAGCAAGACGCGCTTCGAGAAGGACTACGTGCGAGTGGCAGATGAAGGTGAGCTCTCGGACTGGATCGCGCGCGGCTACAGCGTTCGGATGAGCAATCCATCCGTCCGAAATCACAAGGCTCCCAGCCTGATAAGCCCCGCCTCAATCGAATCTGAAGGAATCACCCCGACCGCGGCCACGCAGTGGTCGGCGGAGGCGGCGTCTAACTCGGGTCCACGCTCAAGCACCGGCACGTGGGTAGCTCTCGCATTGCTAGTGACGTTTCTCATCTACATATTCTTCTAGCCAGTGTTCCATCCATGGCCTGTGCTATCGCCCGGGCAACACCTTGAAGGCGCGGCCTAACCCCTCGCTCAAGCGCCGCGCCGCTGCGCGCGGCTTAGCTCGAACGTTAGGCGTCACCAAAGGCCCCGCTCGGTGCGCTCGGCGCACCGAGCATGAGCCGCTCAGAAGAAGTGCCTTGCTTGGCATACATGGTCGAATGAAGCTTGTGTTCCTGGCAGTGACAGTAGTGCTACAGGCAGCGGTTGCGGCGTGGTTTGTCAGCAAGTACTTCGCTGTAACGGGCAGAATTGCGAGATTGAAGGGCTGGAGGTGGCGCGCAATTGAATGGGTATTGTTTGGAATCTTTGTGCTCATCGTCATTCCTATCGGCGCGTTCTTTCCAATCTGGTTCTATTCAATCCTTCCAGGCGATGCGGCGGATAGAGACTGGCGGCTTGTTCTCATCATCGTTGGTTGGGTGTCGCTCATTGCCAGCGTCGGCTTTGGTTGGCTTCACTCTCGGAACGAAGGTCGTGGAGTGCACATTGGGTGACGCCTAACACCTCGCTCAAGCGCCGACGCGCAACGGCACGGCACCTGGCCCGTGCGGCGCAGTGTGCATATCATGCGCCGCACGGGCCAGGCGCCGTGCCGTCGCGCGCGGCTTAGCTCGAACGTTAGGCATCACAGCGAGCCCGGCCGTGCCATCGAAGCGAATTCAAGACACGCAGCAAGGCTTGGTGGTGTTCGCGAAGAACAAGAGGCGCGTTTCGGCGTTCTATCAGTTGGCTCTCGATCTGAAGGTCGAGGAATCGGCGAGCACACATGATCTGCTGCGTGGCCACGGATACGAAATCGTGGTGCATGCCATTCCGCGGAAGTACGCAGCAGAGATCAAGATTGCTAAGCCGCCTGTGGTGCGCGAGGACACACCATTCAAGCCCACTTTCATCGTCAACGACCTTGAAGCAGTGCGCACGGTCGCAAACAAGACAGGCGGCCACCTGAAGCCAGCAGAGGGCGCATGGCGCTTTCGTGGCTGCATCGTGCTTGACGGTTGGGACCCAGAAGGCAACGTCGTTCAATTCAAGCAGCAGGAGTGATGCCTAACCCCTCGCTCAAGCGCCGACGCGCAACGGCACGGCACCTGGCCCGCGTAGCGCTCACTGTGTATCCTGCGCTTCGCGGGCCAGGCACCGTGCCGCTGCGCGCGGCTTAGCTCAAACGTTAGGCCGCACAGCACACCCCACCGGAGGGCATCGTGAGCGAGAAACCAAGCCCAGAAGACGTGGCGCTCAAGTCCACCGGTGGCGCCTCAGTCACGGCCGGCGCACCGAACACGCCGGCCGCGCGCTCGATGAGTTGCCGCCGCCACTCCGTGACCTGGTGAGGGTGCACGTCGTGCTTCTGTGCGATCTCGGCAATCGTCTTGCCGTCGGCCAAGGCTTCGATGGCCACCTTGGCCTTGAACGCCGCTGAGTGGTTGCGGCGTGGTCTCCTGCTCATGTTTCCTGCTCCTTCGTCTCGGGCTCTATCCTCGCCCAGCGGAGCAGCCTTTCCACCTTACGCCGTGTTCAGATTTGCGCGGCCGGCTCTCTGTCAGGTTGGGTGGTCGCCGCATCGGCGCGCGCGGGTGCGGCCTAACACCTCGCTCAAGCGCCGACGCGCAACGGCGCGGCACCTGGCCCGCGAAGCGCCTGCTGTGTATCCTGCGCTTCGCGGGCCAGGCGCCGCGCCGTTGCG
>NZ_SACT01000025.1 GCF_004016515.1 Rubrivivax albus | reverse complement strand
CCCAGATGAAGGCCTTGTGCGCGAGCTTGAGCATGCCTTCCCGCTGGATGCCAACGACACCCTGCAGACCTGACCCAGAGAAGTGACCAAAGACCGCGCCGTCAGGCTTGTACGCCAACCGACTGGCAACTTCTTCGATTGGAGTAGCCGCTTCCTCCGCGTGGCTCGAAGCAAACGCGCTCGGGCACTCCAATAGACCACGGAGCCGAGCGGCTTGGTATTGCTCAGCGTCCTGGGGAAGCAGACGACGGACGTTCAATGTGCGGCCTAACGTTCGAGCTAAGGGGCGCGCAGCGGCATGGCGCTGTGCCCGCGAAGCGCAGGATAGACCAACAGCGCTTCGCGGGCACAGCGCCATGCCGTTGCGCGTCCCTGCTTGAGCGAGGGGTTAGGCAGCACTCTTGGGCACAAGGCGGGCAAGTGCGCTCCGAGCACACCGCGTTACCGAGCTACGGCCGCACATGCGCACGAGCCGATTGCTGACTCCGCGCCTGCGAACCCTGCCCCGCTGCGTGCCCGACCCCACCAACGGGCACGACCTGCCATTGGCGCTGGACCCCAGACTTGTATTCGGTCTTCTGCCTTCAAGAACAACTTCTCGCAGGAGCACCCGACTTCAGTCCTGCTGTGCGGACGACCGGGGTTCCGATACGCCTTGCGCAGGACTTTGCGGTTTCGCCGCGCTTGGGGCTGTTCATTCCCGGCGAAGCCGCACTTGAGCTCGAACCTCACGACCAACCTTCGAGCGCGACCGCGTGCTGCCTAACGTTCGAGCTAAGCCGCGCGCGGAGGCAGGCGGCGTAAGGCTGGTCCGCGATGATGCCTCATAGGCCGCGGACCAGCCTTACGCCGCCTGCCGGAGCGCGTCGGCGCTTGAGCGAGGGGTTAGGCGTCACTTCGGAAGTGCCGTATGATGTGTACGTTTTACAGCGAGTTTACACATGAGAACGAACATCGTGATAGACGACAAACTCATGGAAGAGGCCCTGAAGGCCTCCGGCGCACGCACCAAGCGTGAAGCCGTAGAGCTTGGCCTGAAGACGCTGCTCCGGCTGAACCAGCAAAGTGAGCTTCGCAAGCTGCGAGGCAAGGTGCAGTGGGAAGGCGATCTGGATGCGATGAGGCGCGACAAGTGATCCTTGTTGACTCCAGCGTTTGGATCGACTTCCTACGTGGAGCACCTACACCACAGGCTGACAAGCTGGACTCCCTGCTCGGAGTAGCTCCCTTGGCGATTGGCGACTTGATTCTCGCCGAGGTTCTACAAGGCTGCCGGTCAGACAAAGAGTTCAACGAAGTTCGGCGATTGCTCTCAACTCTGAACGTTGTGAGCCTTGGCGGCCTCGATGTGGCAGTTGAGTCCGCTCGGAACTTCCGGAAGCTGCGAGCGAAGGGCGTGACCGTACGAAAGACCATTGACACGATCATCGCAACGCGATGCATCATGGACCGGTACGAGCTCTTGCACAACGACCGGGATTTCGATGCATTCGAAGCTTACCTGGGGCTCCGCTGCGTAGCCTGTGACGCCTAACGTTCGAGCTAAGCCGCGCGCGACGGCGCGGTGCCTGGCCCGCGAAGGGCATGATAGACAACGGGCGCTTCGCGGGCCAGGCGCCGTGCCGCTGCGCGTCGGCGCTTGAGCGAGGTGTTAGGCGTCACTCGAGATCTCGTTTGCAAGCCTTTGGGTTACAAGGACTTCTTGTGCCCAGATTGCTATGTAGTCGTCCTCGCGGGAGGGCTGACTGCCTTCGCGCGACAGGAGCGAGTCTGTGACGCAGCAAAGGATAGTGAAGTCCGAATGCTTGCCTGCCAAGAGCGCTTGCATGGCCGGCACGGCATCGCGTGGAAAAATGTCTCGCCGAAAAGTCAGAGAGCGAACGCCGTCACCATAGAAGTCCATCTGATGGAACCACCGGTCAGTTTGCTCCCACGCACCAAGTATCGGAACGAGCAGCTCTTCAATCTTGTAAACGAGCTGGAGATCAAGTTCTCCGTGAGTTTCCCCTTGTGCATCGAATAGAGAACGATCCGGCAAAGCCCTTTCGTACTTCCGGAAGAAGTCATGCTCGCCCGCGACCACTTCTGCATTGCCTTGCCTTCGGGAGCGGAAGAGTGAAAACACGGTGTTATGTGACGCCTAACGTTCGAGCTAAGCCGCGCGCGGAGGCAAGCGGCGTAAGCCTGGTTCGCGATGATGCCTCATAGGCCGCGGACCAGGCTTACGCCGCTTGCCGGAGCGCGTCGGCGCTTGAGCGAGGGGTTAGGCCTCACTCCTACCACCTTCGCCGGGGGTGACTGGCCAAACAAACGACGAATTCTCGACTTGCACGGGCTCTAGCCCCTGCTCATGCCACCTTGCGACCAGTTTGGCTACTACTGGCCCCTCACCTGTGAGGTGTAGGTCTCCTTCGTGGCACAAGAGCAGTTGGACTGAGCCAACGTGAATGAAGATGTCTGCCGCTCCGATGCGAACAATTCCATCTTGCTCGGCTTGCTCTACACGCTCCGTGATTGATTTGAGTGGAGCTTCGTACGGCTGCCACATCTCTTCAATCTCAAGTTCGCTATCCCACCCGAAGCTTAGCGATGCGCCGGTGATACCCGCTTCGGCAAAGATGCCGCAGAACGCCGAGAGTTCTTCGATCAGGACTTCTCGATGAAGAGGACGCGTGCGGAACTCGGGCATCCGTGAGGCCTAACGTTCGAGCTAAGCCGCGCGCGGCGGCGCGGTGCCTGGCCCGCGAGGCGCAGGATAGACCACCAGCGCTTCGCGGGCCAGGTGCCGCGCCGTTGCTCGTCGGCGCTTGAGCGAGGGGTTAGGCGGCGCTTGCTGCATACGCCGAAGCAAGCACAGCCCCACCAAGCACCAGTGACGCAATGCCGATGACTGGAAGGTAGGCCATTGCCTTGGGAACCGACCACCGCGCGAACCGCCGGTGCTGCTGCCACGGTAGGGCTGCGAGCACGACCGTGGTAGCTAAGAGCACCCAGCCGGCCACCTGGAAGAGCACTGGCCCTGGAAGTCGTTGTGCTGCGGTGATGAAGGCGATGCCAACCACAGCGCGGACGGCAAGTTCAACGTAGTGCTTGAACTCCGAACCAGCAAACCCGCCAAGAAGATTCCGCGCAAGCTGCGGTTGCAGCAGTGCTGCCACGCCCAAACCAGCTAAGAACAAGCCTGTGGCAAACACAACGGCGATGGGGACTTGGACAAGCACTTGGCGACAACCAATCGATGCTGGGTGAGATGGCGGGCTGTTCTTGGGCGGACCTGTGCGTGGCCCTCTTCGCGCCGCCTAACGTTCGAGCTGAGCGGCCTGCCGTGGACAGTCCGCTCTCGAGCGAGGGGTTAGGCCGCACTGACGCGCTTGCGGATAGTGGCATTCTTCTCGCTAAGCCCTCACCGGCAAGCAACGGCGCGAACGAGGACTGCTCGCTACTCATTGCCTTTATGCTCTGACGCCAATGTCTCGCGCCAGTCGACCAAGAAACTAGCAACTTGCGCGGCGTTCGCTTTTGTGGCCTCTGTCGTACTCAGCCCCATCCGCTCGTCTTCGACACGCACCAAGTACAAAGTGATTTCCTCCTCGCCCTTGCCTTCAAGGAGCATGCCGAAGACCTGTGGCAGGTATGCGTAGTACTCGTCCCGCGCCTGCGGGCAACCCGCGACCCCTATCGGATCCCAAAGGTAGTGAAGCACTTCGTCTGTGCGCTGATACATCGCTTGCTCAAACGGATTGAGTTTTGGGCCCATCGGGAGTGAACGTGCTTCTGTGCGGCCTAACGTTCGAGCTAAGCCGCGCGCGACGGCGCGGCGCCTGGCCCGCGAAGCGCATGATGAAGCAAAGGCGCTTCGCGGGCCAGGTGCCGTGCCGTTGCGCGTCGGCGCTTGAGCGAGGGGTTAGGCGTCACCTTTGCGGCCCAGGACTTGGGGGGCTACCTTTGTCAAACACCACCCGCCATTGACCTCCTGCTTCGAGGCGCCAGACTGAGTTAAACCTCGCAACAACACTACCCTGCTTGTCGCGTACAGGGCCAGTGCTCAGTGCCAAGGTACCTGACTCAAGTACTTCAACTTGATCTGGCTCCCATGAGAATGGCGCCTCGGAGTCCACGAAGTACTTGGACCAGCCTTCAACTACCCTGCTTCTTCCGCGCAGGACATCAGTGCCAGCAAAGAAGATGGCCTCTTCCGCGACAAACCCACTGAACCCCTTCAGGTCACGCTCGGCCATCGTGCGTGCAAACGCCAACTCGGCAGCCCAAACTTGATCCTTTGTGGACTCTGCAGCTGCGTTTGATTGCATAGACGCACCCATGATTAACGCCACCATAGACGTAGCTGCGACCGTTCGGATTCTGTTCATGGCACAGCGCTTCCACCGGGTGAGTGACGGGCGGATTGTCAGATCAAGTGCAACACCAGCAGCGAGAAGGGGGTGAGCTGGAATACTGGCCACTTCCTCATCCGGCAAGAAGGGGTTGCAACCATGTCGTATAACCATCTCACCCTCGAAGAACGGTATCTGATCAGCCAGGACAAGTCCATGGGGA
>NZ_SACT01000024.1 GCF_004016515.1 Rubrivivax albus | reverse complement strand
CGGTTCAACGAGACGGTCGAACGGACCGTCAACAGCCAACAGCGGCCGCGCTCCACCATCTTGGGATATTGTTGGTTCCGCGCGGCCACTGTTGCCTGCTGACGGCCGCTCACCTCAACGTTAGGCCTCAGAGTCCGCATGCTCGCCGACCTCGCGCCCTATGCCCTTGTATGCGTTGCAGCGGTAGTTGCCTGGGTTGTCATCAGCGAACTCATCCATACGCGCAGGCTAGATCGAATTCGCGAGGAGGCGATAGCCGCGTTTCGCTCTGCTACCGTGGAAGCTGAAGAGCCGCGACTCAAGTTTCGAGGGTCCGATGCTTTAATCCTCAAAGTCGAAGAGTCCCCCAATCCCCATCGAAATCCAGCTGCTTGGTTCACGCTCACCATCTTTGCGCGCAACGAGCACTTTGAGTACTTCATGTTCAAGTCAACGAGGCCCAAGCCGCTCGTGAAGCACATGTCCCATCGCATCGCCAAGCACATGCTGGGAGATAAGTACGAGCCACCGCCTCTTGCTGAGGCCTAACCCCTCGTTGCAGCCGACCCGCTCCGGCAGGCAGCGTAAGGCTGGTCCGCGGCACTCGTGCTATTTTCGCGAACCAGCCTTACGCTGCCTGCCTGCGCGGGCGGCTGAACTCGAACGTTAGGCAGCACATGGAAGCGCCGCCGCCCGTCCCCCGCCTTCGTCAATACGGAAGACCATGCCGAGCGAAATCAGAGCCTTCTTCGAGTGCTACCGAAGCGCCTTCAATGCACTGGATGGCAAGGCCGTAGCGGACCTCTACGCAGAACCTTCGGGCATCGCGCAGGACGCGGCTTACACCCATTGGCCGACCATGAAGCCAGTGGCCGAGAACATGATCGCTCTCTGCGAGATCTACAAGAACAAGGGCTTCATCCGCGCTGAATTCGAGCCCGGACTGTTCATTGACCAAGGTGAGAACCACGCCGTAGCCGACGTGCATTGGCGAATCGACTGGAATGCAGGTCAAGAACCATGGCGCTTCAAGACCACGTACAACTTGGTACGCACCTCGGAAGGCTGGCGGGTTCTTCTCTGTACAGCCTACTCAGAAGCTGCGCTTCACCAGGCTGAGAGTGCTGCCTAACCCCTCGCTCAAGCGCCGACGCGCAACGGCACGGCACCTGGCCCGCGAAGCGCCCGTTGTCTATCATGCTCTTCGCGGGCCAGGCGCCGCGCCGCTGCGCGCGGCTTAGCTCGAACGTTAGGCGTCACACAAGCCTCCCATCCGCTCTATCACCATGAATCGAAATCAACGGGGAGAACTGTACTTTGGCGCGGTTCTGATCCTTGCCGTACTTGGCGCGGTCGCCCTCGTGGTCGCTCTGTGGCTTTGGCCAAAATACCGTGTTTATGCTGAAGAGCTTGCTGGCGAGGCAAGACTCAAAGAAGCGGAGTGGTCAAAGCAGATCTTGATTGAAGAGGCGAAGGCCCAGCAACAGGCATCGCTGCTGCAAGCTCAGACCAAAATCACCTTGGCCAAGGCCCAAGGACAAGCTGAGATCGAAAGAGCCAAGGCGACCGCAGAGGCGAATCGAATCATCGGAGAGTCGCTCAAGGGCAACGAGGCCTACCTTCGCTACCTTTGGATCGAAGGTCTGAAGGAAGGCAAGGGCGAGCGCATCTACATTCCCACAGAGGCTGGCTTGCCAATCCTAGAAGCGGGCCGAGGCGCGATAGTCGGCCGAGAGAAGTGACGCCTAACCCCTCGCTCAAGGGCCCAGGCGCCGCGCCGCTGCGCGCGGCTTAGCTCAAACGTTAGGCAGCACGCGGACTCGCGCGAAGGTTGGTCGTGCGGTTCGAGCTCAAGTGCGGCTTCGCCGGGAAAGAACAGCCCCAAGCGCGGCAAAGCCGCGGCGTCCTGTTCAAGGCGTATCGGCACGCCGGTCGTACGCACAGTAGGGCTGAAGTCATCTGCTCCTGCGAGATGTTGCTCTTGAAGGCAGAAGACCGAATACAAGTCTGGGGCCCACCGCCTAGGGCAGGTCGTTCCCGTTGGTGGGGCAGCGCGCGCGGCGGGGCAGGGTTCGCGGGCGCGGAATCCGGTCTCACCCGCAGGCTCGGGCGCAAGTGCTGCCGTGGCTCAGTCTCGCGGTGTGGTCGGAGCGCACCTGCCAACGTTGTGCCGGAGAGTGCTGCCTAACCCCTCGCTCAAGGCGGGACGCGCAACGGCTTGGCACCTGGGCCGCGAAGCCGGGTTTGGTTATCCTCGGCCACGCGGCCCAGGCGCCAAGCCGCCGCGCGCCCCTTAGCTCGAACGTTAGGCGTCGCAGGCGCCGGGTCCACTACATCACTTCAGGGAGATCAAATTGCGCAGACGTTTCTTGGGTGCACTTGCAGTCGTGGCCGTTGTCATCTCGGGTTGTGCAACCTATCAACCAGTTCCTGAGGGGTACAGCGGACCGAAAGCTGTTCTTGTCGACAGCGGGAAGTACGAAGATGGCAGCAAGGCTCAATTGTTCGCGGCAGTCGAGGTGGACGGGAACCAGATCGAGAACAGCTTTGGTGCATCAGCCTACGCGAGTCAAGGCCGAGGTTTTTCGCTGACCATGGCCGTGACCGAACGTGAGGTTCCGGCAAGACCCATGAAGGTAACCTTGCGAGCCAGCCATACGACGGCTGCTCCTATCCACGCTATCGCTAGCCAGTTGGCGGGGACCTTCTTCTCAGTCGAAGGCACCGTTGACTTCGAGCCCAAACCAAACGTTCGGTACGTCGTCCGCGGTGAGTTGAAGAAAGGGGCGTCCTCTGTCTGGATCGAAGAGGCTCTTTCGGGTCAACCTGTGACAAGGAAGGTCACGGAGTAGAGCGACGCCTAACACCTCGCTCAAGCGCCGACGCGCAACGGCACGGCGCCTGGCCCGCGAAGCGCCTGTGGTCTATCCTGCGCCTCGCGGGCCAGGCGCCGCGCCGCCGCGCGCGGCTTAGCTCGAACGTTAGGCGTCAAAACCAACCGCTTCTGCCTCACATAAACCGAGAATACCGTGTCCGCATTCGCCGATATTGATTGGTTCTCGCCGACGTTCTTGCCGATGGCGGTTGCTTTACTCGCTGGATTGGCAGCGAGACTTGGAGTCTTTACAGCAAAGAACTACAAGGCGCTGACAGTCGCTATTGCCGCCGTGGTAGGCTTCGCATATGCGCTCCTAATGGACCCTTCGAACACACAACTGTCTCTCGATAGAGTGATTGCGCAACGGTTTGTAATCGGGCTTCTCGTCGGTGGAATCACTTGGGGCTGGATGCACTTCATGTCGGTTGGCCCGCAGTTCAGAGCTAGCCAACCAGGGCAGAAGCCAAACCACAAGTGAGTCGCACTTCCAACCACATCTACTGCAGAGATCTCGCCTGGGCTCCAGACTACTGAATGACTTACAAGGATGGCCCAGCCTTGTTGACGCCTAACCCCTCGCTCAAGCGGAGCGCCAACGGCAGGCCACCAGGCCCAGGCTGGCGGTACGCGGTACATTTTCGCCAGCCCGGGCCTGGCGTCCTGCCGCCGTCACCCGCTTAGCTCGAACGTTAGGCATCACAGTCGGCCCCGCTCAATGTCCGCCACGCTGCAGAAATACCTCCAGAGCCGAGGCTTCTCCGAAGTTGAGACGCAGGGTTTGTCAACTCCTGGCTTGAAGCGCAAGACATACGAGAACGGCGAGTTTCGGCTTCACTTGATACGGGAGCGGGACACTGAAACCTACGCTCAAGTCGGGCCGCTAGGAAGACCAGATGAAGTCATCTTTCTCACAGGGGCGGTGGCGTACTTGACAGGTGATGACTCGGTCACCAGGAAGCCCATCAGTCCCGAGGCGCTACTCGAACTACACCACACCGAGATCGCGGAGATGTTCAAGCGTTCGCCAGAGGGCCAGGTCGCCCTGGCGCAGTACTTCGACTGGCAAACTCAGTTCGCTGTACGGGAACAAGCGCGCTTGTGCGCCTTGGCCGAAGAAGTGCAGGCCCGGCGCAAGCCTTGGTGGCGCCTGTGGTAGCGGTATTTCGGTACCGAAGGTGCAGTGATGCCTAACCCCTCGCTCAAGCGCCGACGCGCTACGGCAGGCCGCCTTGCCCGCGAAGCCGTGTATGTTCATCATCGGCCACGCGGGCAAGGCGTCCTGCCTCCGCGCGCGGCTTAGCTCGAACGTTAGGCCTCGCTTGGCGGCGTTGTGGTCATCGGTCAATACGGCTCGCGCCAGGGCGCTCGCCACGCAAACGCCGCCAAGCGCGCTGCGATCGAGAGCTTTGCCTGTTCGCGACATGCCGTCGCGTCCGCCGTTGTCGTTGTTCGCTGTTCATTGGCCGCGTATGCGCTTGCGCGGAGAGGTGTGCTGTTCGTCAATGCTGCAGTCTTCGTCCGTCGCTTGCGCTCGGCGCGGGTCCAGTGGTTGCGTCTTACAGCGTCGCTTAGGCGCGCCGAGCGCGCGCTGCGCTCAGGCGGGCGGGCCTAACCCTTCGCTCAAGCACGGACCCGCAACGGCATGCGCCCTGGCCCGCGAAACGCCCGTTGTCTATCATGCGTCTCGCGGGCCAGGGCGCATGC
>NZ_SACT01000023.1 GCF_004016515.1 Rubrivivax albus | reverse complement strand
CGGCGTAAGCCTGGGCTGCAATGATGCCTCATAGGCTGCGGCCCAGGCTTACGCCGCCTGCCGGAGCGCGTCGGCGCTTGAGCGAGGGGTTAGGCCTCACCGGACTCCGCCGAGCCAGGCATGCTCTCCCACTCGACTCTTGCATGTGTGCCTTCGCCCTTAGGAATCTTCTTTCTATCGAGCATTCGAGATTCGAACTGAAAGTCCTCGGAGATCTTGACAACCAAGAGCCTATTGAAGTTGCCAGCCCGCTTGACTTGAACTTCTGAATTGGTCTTCTCGGGCGATATCGTCTTCACTTCGATGTAATCGTTGCCGAGTTTGCCGTCTGATCCGGCAGTGTGCGGCTTGTGTCGCCTAACGCCATACCTAACCTCAGCGAATAGCTCCCCGAGCTCGCCCCAAATCTGGAGGTATCGACCTGTAATTTCTCGATAGGAAACTGCGGTGTCGACTAGGCGCTCGAACACTTCCACCAGCTCTGGACTCGCGTTCGGGACCTCCTCCAGCAGATCCTCGTCATCTACCGGCTGCCACTCCCAGGGGTTGTATCCGCAAGCGGCGGCATCAGCGATCTGCCGTGGGCTATAGCCACGGTCATGCATGTCGTGGAGAAAATCCCAGTCGCTCATTCGTAGTTCCTGGTTCGAGGGCGCAAATGCTGTGCTGTGAGGCCTAACGTTCGAGCTAAGCGGATCCGCGGCGGCTTGGCACTGGGCCCGCGAGGTGCAGGATAGGCCAAGGCGCGTCGCGGGCCCAGTGCCAAGCCGTTGCGGGTCCGCGCTTGAGCGAGGTGTTAGGCGTCGCCTTTCCTGCGCCTGCCGAAGCGAGGCGGATAGCGCCACCACGCCCAGGCCACGAGAACCCCGAACGCGGTGTACATGACGGCGAAGACCCAAAGTGGCGCTTGGTAGTAGAGGACACGCTGAACCCAGTGCTCAATGAAGCTGCTCGCGTATGCAGACTGACCCGCCTGCTCGCGCAGCCACGACTCAAGAACCGTAAGCGGGCAGTACTGCCCGAGCCAAGCCTGAAGGGCGACGACTCCGATGGCCACCAGATGCAGTAGACGCCACCAGCCCTTGTTTGGCCACGACCACCCTGCCCTGTTGCCCACGATGATGGCCGGCAACCCAAGTACCACGAAGAGCACCACTCCAAAGTGCAGGAGGAGAACTGCATCTGCAAGCGCTTGATAGGGCAAAGGCGGGGGTCCGTGCGACGCCTAACGTTCGAGCTAAGCCGCGCGCGGAGGCAGGCCGCCTTGCCCGCGCGGCCGATGATGAACAACCACGGCTTCGCGGGCAAGGCGGCCTGCCTCCGCGCGTCGGCGCTTGAGCGAGGGGTTAGGCCTCAGCCCGCTGCAGCGCCGCTTGGATTGAACGCTTGAGTCCACCATGCTCGTTCTCGGAGTACTGCACCGCGTTCTGCCAGTCGTAGAACCAAGCTGGCTTGCGACGGCTCTCTGGCTGCTCGCTCATGTACCGCGGGAAGATGTGTGCGTGAAGCTCGGGCTCCGAGTTCCCAAGGACTTCGTAGTTGATGCGGAAGGCGTCTGTGACCTTCAACAAGACATCACCAAGAGTGGCCATGTCTTGCATGAACTGCGCTCTGGCTGCGCCAGTCAGATCATTCAGGCTGGGAACGACCGGATCTGAGAGCAGCAAGCAGTAGCCTGGGAGGAACTGAACGTCGCCCATCACTGCCCAGCCAGAACGCATCTTGGCAATGACCCAAGGGTTCTCTCCTCTTCTGGCCAATTCGACTCGTTCGCTGATGAGCGCCACGGCGTCCCTCCTGAGGGCCTAACGTTCGAGCTAAGCCGCGCGCAGCGGCGCGGCGCCTGGCCCGCGAAGCGCATGATAGACAGCCAGCGCTTCGTGGGCCAGGTGCCGTGCCGTTGCGCGTCGGCGCTTGAGCGAGGGGTTAGGCGTCATCGTGCGACCGGGCCGACGTCCATGCCGTCGTATGACTGAAGTCCGAACTGGCGCGCAAGTTTGTAGAACTCCTGGTTTCGCTGATGCAGCGACTCCGGCGTGTGATGCTCGATTCGCTCGACATGCAGGAAGAACGTACTCTTGTCTTCGGCCTGGTGAATGCTAACCACTTGATAGCCACGTTGTGAGAGCTGCTCCGCGACAGGCCGCAGCTTCTTGGGTTCCGGGTCCGTGAAGAAGTAGCCCCACAGGAGCTCGCCGTCGACATTCCACTTGGCGTAGCCAGGCCTAGTTCGCATGTCGGCGAACATCTCGCGCAACTGATTGAGCGATATCTCCGATCGTTCCGCGGCGGAAGCGGGCGACGTAGATCCCATGGAAAGCAACGCTGCGACAAGTAGAAGGAGTCTCTTCATGACGCCTAACGTTCGAGCTAAGCCGCGCGCGGAGGCAGGCGGCGTAAGCCTGGTCCGCGATGATGCCTCATAGGCCGGGGACCAGGCTTACGCTGCCTGCCGGAGTGCGTCGGCGCTTGAGCGAGGGGTTAGGCATCACTACTCGGCCTAATGTGCCTACGCCCACAACACATACCAAATGCCGCCTGCTTTGAGGCTAGCGCTTGGCCACAAGCATGAAAAGACTGACCAGCAAGAATATGCCACCAGCTCCCACGAATCCTGAGTTCTCCGTGTACCAGCCAACCAAAAGAACGAGCATGCCGACAACGCCAACTGCAATGCCCTTGGAGTTTGGATCTAGTGACATCAAATTCACCTTACTTAGTAGATGAGAGCACCAGCACAGAAAAGCCACTTTGGACCGGCAGACGTAGATCGAAGAAAGCCAATCAAAGCACTTCCAAATAGTTGGTTGCGCACACTAGACAGTGTCGATGCGCGTTTCGCCGCCACCATGAGACTTAAGCAGTGTCCACTGCGACGCAACGACCCATCTCTCCACCTGGACGTGCTACCGACCCGCGGCGGGGAGCCCGTGATGCCTAACGTTCGAGCTAAGCGGGCTGCGACGGCAAG
Source organism: Rubrivivax albus (assembly GCF_004016515.1). Lineage (GTDB taxonomy): Bacteria > Pseudomonadota > Gammaproteobacteria > Burkholderiales > Burkholderiaceae_C > Rubrivivax > Rubrivivax albus. Next base: position 2,544 of record NZ_SACT01000023.1, on the reverse strand, counting down.
GCGCCGCGCCCGCGAGGTGCAGGATAGACCATCAGCGCTTCGCGGGCGCGGTGCCTTGCCGGCGCGGGTCCGCGCTTGAGCGAGGTGTTAGGCGTCAACCCGCCTGGTCTCACCGTGGAGCCAGACTTGAACATGCTTGGCGTACTTGCAAGACGTCTGGGGGAGAGTCGATATGCACAGCAATCGCAAGTTCCTGCGGTGTCTTGTCTCGATAGTACGTCTTCTGTAGCAACTCGATCGCCATGCGATCTGATAGACCAATAATTCCTTCAACCTTCGCCCCAACCGCGATCAGCTTCTTTGATCTTCCAGATACCGGGTCAGTCTCTATGGCACCCTCCTCAATTCGAGCAGCGTGCTCCTGACAGTATTCCGGCGTCACCCAAGCGCTAGGGGAGAAGGTTCCTGAGTAGCGTTGCTTGCAGTCGATCTTGCTGGGCAACTTTCCCCAATCCCATTCGATGCCACGCGAGCGGCGAAGATGCTCTGCCCACTCGGCCGTAAGGATCTTGCACTGTTCCTCAGTGTGAAGCGGAAGGCGCGCGCACTCACTCAGCTGTGCCTTGGCAGCGACCTCGGTCCGGGCAGCCTCAGCTTGCTTCACGCACTCGCCTCGCGTCTCGGGCTTGCACCCAAATGGATTGAGGCACATTGCTTTGGCCGGCAACGCGAGTAGAAGCAGGGCTAGCGCCGAGATGAGTGGCAACATTTGACGACTAACGTTCGAGCTAAGCCGCGCGCAGCGGCACGGCGCCTGGCCCGTGCGGCGCATGATATGCACACTGCGCCGCACGGGCTAGGTGCCGTGCCGTTGCGCGTCGGCGCTTGAGCGAGGTGTTAGGCCGCACTCTGCAGCAGGCTCATTTGCAAGGCGTCGTAGTACACGCCATCAAACCGCATGGCGTGCCGCTTGGTTGCCTCTTGAACGAACCCGAGCGACTTGTACAGCCCAATGGCGCGCTCGTTGTCGGCACGCACCTCGAGTTCGATACGGGTGATGCCCTTGGCCTGGGCCTTGGCTATGCAAGCCTGCAGGAGGCGGCGCCCAATGCCCTGCCCTCGGTACGCAGGCAGCACACCCATACCCAGCGAACCACAGTGGGAGACGGCATGTGCCCAGGACGGGAAGATGTCGGCCCACCCTACAACTTGGCGCCCCTCCACCGCCATGAACTGGACGGCATCCGTAGCTACGCTCTCGCACACAAAGCCTTGGATGCGTTCCAGGGGAAGTGCCTCGATCTGGGCCAGGTAGCGCTTCTCCCGTGCCACAACATCCAAGCACTCGCGATAGCTGGCAGCGAGGTCTTCAGCTACTGGAACGATCTCAACCACGGCGTCCCCTGTGCGGCCTAACGTTCGAGCTAAGCCGCGCGCAGCGGCGCGGCGCCTGGCCCGCGAAGCGCATGATAGACAACGGGCACTTCGCGGGCCAGGTGCCGTGCCGTTGCGCGTCGGCGCTTGAGCGAGGGGTTAGGCGTCAGCTCGCTCACGCTCGTAGGCACGGCCGCGCAGACTCTGGACAACCAGGAACCCTAAACCTACCAGAGCGGACAGGAAGCCAAGCCAAGTGATGTGGACGGCAACTTCAAACGTACCGAGACCCAGGGGCAGGTAGGTCAGTTCTGGGATGACTAAGCCCAAGACGGTCAGAAGCAGAACGAGCCCATAGCCAACGGAATATGGGACGAGTACCCCGAGGAGAAGCCAGGCCACGAGACCAAGGACCTTCTTCCAGCTTCTAGCGGCGTGGGCCGTGTTGAAGGCAACTGCGAGGTACACATATAGACCAACGGCGAACATGGGGCCATGAAGTGCCGCACTCCACCAAGCACTGTATCTGTAGCCGACCAGATAGCCAGAACTGACGTAGACCGATGCCAGCGCCGCGATGGCAACACCCATGAGCGCAGCACTGCCGTTGTACGTGTTCCAGAGCGCGCGCACGACCGGGTTCCTGACGCCTAACGTTCGAGCTAAGTTGAGCGAGGTGTTAGGCGGCACTTATTGCCCGACTGTAGAAACCAACGGCAACGCCCTCTCCTCTTAGCCCGGGAAAGCCACCGATCAAGGTGAACTCACCGGTCTTCTGGGATCAGCTTGCCCAAAGCATTGTCGACAACGAGTGGGGTCTCGAAGTACCGAATGCTCGGCTCACTTCCGTAAGTGTCTTGTATCCGCTGACGCCAGGCTTCACCGTGAGCGCGCTGTGCGGACTCCTTGTTCTTCCAGAGGTAAAAGGCCCCCGCCTGCCCTGCATCAGGCTCATAGATAAACGTCTTGCGGATCAAGTCGGGTTCGCTCTGCCATCGCGGAGCGATCTCGTTCATGCCAGCGACGACTTCCTCACGCGTGATGCCTGCAGGAAGAGAGAACAGGACGTATTCGGTGATCATGTGCGCAGGGGGTAGTGTTGTGTGCCGGGCGGATTGTCAGATCAAGTGCAACACCAGAAGCGAGAAGGGGGTGAGCTGGAATACTGGCCACTTCCTCATCCGGCAAGAAGGGGTTGCAACCATGTCGTATAACCATCTCACCCTCGAA
>NZ_SACT01000022.1 GCF_004016515.1 Rubrivivax albus | reverse complement strand
CGTTCTTCGAGGGTGAGATGGTTATACGACATGGTTGCAACCCCTTCTTGCCGGATGAGGAAGTGGCCAGTATTCCAGCTCACCCCCTTCTCGCTGCTGGTGTTGCACTTGATCTGACAATCCGCCCCGCACAGACATGCCCAGCCCACTGCTCGTCGAAGTACCGCAGGAGATTGAAACCGAGCGCTTGCTCCTGCGTGTGCCTCGAGCTGGGGACGGTCCCGCACTTCACGAGGCGGTGTCCGAATCGCTCGTCGAGCTTCGTCGCTTCATTGCCTCCGTGCCATGGGTTGCGCAGGAGCAGTCAGTAGAGTCTTCCGAGATCTACTGCAGAACCGCTCTGTCGAACTTCGTTGCTCGCAAGGACATGCCTTACCTCTTGTTCGAGCGAAAGTCGTCCACGCTTGTCGGGTGCGCGGGCCTTCATCGGCCGAACTGGGATATGCCAAGGTTTGAAGTTGGCTACTGGTGCAGAACTGCAAGCGCTGGCCATGGTTTCGTTACAGAAGCGGTCAGTGCCCTGGTGCATCTGGCCGAAGCCCGCTTGTCGGCAGTCAGGCTGGAACTCATCGCCGACGCAGAGAACACACGATCAAGGGCCGTGGCAGACCGTGCAGGGTTTCAGCTTGAAGGTGTGCTTCGCAGCGAGCGCAGGGCAGCGGATGGGTCCCTTAGGAACACGTGTGTCTATGCTCGCGTCCGCAGTGCGGCCTAACCCCTCGCTCAAGCGCGGACCCGCAACGGCGTGCACCCTGGCCCGCGAGGCCGTGCCTGCATATCATCGGCCTCGCGGGCCAGGGCACACGCCGCTGCGTGCCGCTTAGCTCGAACGTTAGGCCTCGGAGGAGATGCCGCTGTTCAACGAAACGCCGCTGAACAGCCGAGCAGCCAAGCTGGGCCTCTCGGCCACCGCGAGCTGTAGGCGAGTGCTCGGCCAAGGGCCCAATCGCCAAGCGGCTGCGCGAGATCGAACAAGGTCGCCAGGCGCCTTCGCCATCACCGGTGCGGCGCTTCGGCTGCGCTGCAGAAGGCAAGTTTCATCAGTCAGTTGGTCAAGTGCTCCGCGCGCTGCGGACGCGCTCGCTGAATCTGGTGGCCCAGCGCTGCGCGCTCGGCCAAGCTGCGAGTCGGGTGCAGCGGCAGCCGCAGGCGGCTCCCGCGGAAGAGCATGGTCGCGTTTGGCAGCAAGAGCGCTGGGGTCTTCTTCGTCCTTGGGCGGTCTGGTGTCGCGCTGGAAATCACCATCGCGGCATTCCGCCAAGAACTCGTGGTTCATGGTGGCCGGAGCCATGGGCGCAGTAGGCCGTGCACCGAGGCCTAACACCTCGCTCAAGCGCCGACGCGCAACGGCACGGCGCCTGGCCCGCGAAGCGCCCGTTGTCTATCATGCGCCTCGCGTGCCAGGCACCGCGCCGCTGCGCGCGGCTTAGCTCGAACGTTAGGCGGCGCGAAGAGGGCCACGCACAGGTCCGCCCAAGAACAGCCCGCCATCTCACCCAGCATCGATTGGTTGTCGCCAAGTGCTTGTGCAAGTCGCCATCGCCGTCGTGTTTGCCACAGGCTTGTTCTTGGCTGGTTTGGGCGTGGCAGCACTGCTGCAACCGCAGCTTGCGCGGAATCTTCTTGGCGGGTTTGCTGGTTCGGCGTTCAAGCACTACGTTGAACTTGCCGTCCGCGCTGTGGTTGGCATCGCCTTCATCACCGCAGCACAACGACTTCCAGGGCCAGTGCTCTTCCAGGTGGCCGGCTGGGTGCTCTTAGCTACCACGGTCGTGCTCGCAGCCCTACCGTGGCAGCAGCACCGGCGGTTCGCGCGGTGGTCGGTTCCCAAGGCAATGGCCTACCTTCCAGTCATCGGCATTGCGTCACTGGTGCTTGGTGGGGCTGTGCTTGCTTCCGCGTATGCAGCAAGCGCCGCCTAACCCCTCGCTCAAGCGCCGACGAGCAACGGCGCGGCACCTGGCCCGCGAAGCGCTCACTGTGTATCCTGCCCTTCGCGGGCCAGGCACCGCGCCGCTGCGCGCGGCTTAGCTCGAACGTTAGGCATCACATGCCCACGCCGGCCCACTTCACCGCATCCGCCAAGAAGCGAATCGCAGCGTTTAGTTTCGACTTCTTTGCGGCAACACTCCTCTTCCTGTGCGTTTCGGCAGCGCTCGAAACTCAGGGCGTCGACATTGGCACGTTCCGCAACTACGTCATCTGCCACGCAGCCTATCACCTACTGTTCTTGGTGGCACGCGGCGGTTCTACCCTGGGCAAAGCCCTACAGAACATCGCCGTTGCATCGGAGACTGGACAACCGCTTGCACTTTGGCAGTCGGTGGTCCGCGTGGCTGTCAGGTACCTTCCGCTCATCGCAGTAACCGTCGCGTACGTCGAATGGGAGACGGTACCAGCGATCCTTGGCTTCGCTGCCAAGCTCGTCGCCGGACTGGTATGGCTGGGTGAACTCCATCTGCTGCAGAACTCTCCCGGGCGACAAACCATCGCAGATCGCGCCGCCCGCTCGGTGGTGGTCAATCTGCCCCCTCCGCACACTCACCGCGCGCCCGCTGGGCCCATGTACAGCGCTACCGATGTTGAGTTTGGCGTACCACCTCGCCGCCCACCAGGTGATGCCTAACCCCTCGCTCAAGCGCCGACGCGCAACGGCACGGCACCTGGCCCGCGAAGCGGCGGTTGTCTATCATGCCCTTCGCGGGCCAGGCGCCGCGCCGTCGCGCGCGGCTTAGCTCGAACGTTAGGCGTCCGGATGACGCACGTCAGCGGTGGACTCACTTTTGCCAATGAACATCACCGAGATTACGAAGGCCGAAATCAAGTCACCGTCCGACCTCATGAAGTGGGGAGGTCATCTCGAGGGCTTGAACGCGAAGTCCGGACCGATGCTCTTTCGTGGTCAGCCCGAGCCATTCTCAAACCTAAAGCCTACGCTCGCGCGTGCCGTCGATGGAGGTGCGTACGACGCAGCGATCCTGCTTGAACGTCGCCTTCTGAAGAACTTCAGAACGCACTATCTGGACTTGCAGTCACTACCGCCAGACATGCCGACAGGGGAGGAGGTCAACGCCCGAAATGACGTCGAGGTCCTCAGTCTGATGCAGCACTATGAAGTCCCCAGCCGACTCCTCGACTGGAGCGCAAGCGTTTGGGTCGCAGCATACTTTGCCTGCGCCTCGAACCCTGACAAGGATGCCGAGCTTTGGTTTGTGGACGAGGCGCTTATGAATCCGACTCCGAGTGAACTGCCAACACACGAAGTTCAGAGGCTCGTCTTGGGCTCAATCGGAGAGAGGCCCACCGATTACCACAAGAAGTGGGGCATGCCACTTATCGCGGTCATGGTTCCCATGGAAAACGCTAGATTGAAAGCGCAGCAAGGGAAGCTGACCGCTAGCGACAACGTAACCGTCGATCACGCGCAACTCTTGTCTCGGCTGGACGCGTTGCTGCATCCAGAGAAGAAGACCGGCAACTCGTTTGGTCGATTTCTCATCAAGGGCGCTAGGAAGAGGGACATCTTGAGATTCCTCTCCGAAGAGAAGGGCGTGAGCGCCAAATCTCTCTTCCCGGACATAGTTGGGCTGGGCCGGTTCCTACGGTGGGAGTTTGAGGCTCTGAGAACGGAACTCTACTGAGGCAGCATGCGGACGCCTAACCCCTCGCTCAAGCGCCGACGCGCAACGGCGCGGCACCTGGCCCGCGAAGCGCCTGCTGTGTATCCTGCGCTTCGCGGGCCAGGCGCCGCGCCGTCGCGCGCGGCTTAGCTCGAACGTTAGGCCTCACGAGAACCGCCGTGCCGACTTTCGCTGACTCTGTCCAAATGGCAGCACTTGAACTGGTGCATCGTCATGATCTCGATGAAATCGAAGATGTGCTCCGCTCAGCTGGAGTCAGGGATGATCTCGTCTGGAAGCTGACGTTGCTCATCCCCAGCGCCTTTGCTGCAGCAAGGTATGAGCCTGAAGGCATCGAGTTTCCAACGCACTTCCAGGTTGGCTCTAAGAGTGAACTTCGAAGCCTTCCCTACAGCGGCGAGGCTGCATACGTTGAGGCTCGAAAGTTGGCCGATCGTTGGATTGCCGAAGGTCGCCATTCATTCGTTTCACGGATTCTCGACTGGAGCGCAGAGGCCAAGGGGATCAACCAGGCCATTGAGCAAGGCCTTACGCCGACTCGTATGGCTTCCGTTCATCACGGTGACGTATGGTGAGGCCTAACCCCTCGCTCAAGCGCCGACGCGCTCCGGCAGGCGGCGTAAGCCTGGTCCGCGGCCTATGAGGCATCATCGCGAACCAGGCTTACGCCGCCTGCCTCCGCGCGCGGCTTAGCTCGAACGTTAGGCGTCGCAGGGACCGCAGTGCAACCGATCACTGTCCTTGAAGTGGATCCCCAGGGCTCAGATGCGTTGAGTCTTCTTCGGGAAGCTGCGGTTGAGGCGAGGGCGCTGTACCCCGAGCTGATCGAGCAAGACGCACCTTGGCCAACGAATGGGCCAAACCCGGAAGGCGGCGTCTACTTGGTTGCGTACCAGGGCAGGAGCCCAGTTGGTTGCGGCGCCCTGCGCCCACTTGAGCCAGGGGTGGCCGAGGTCAGAAGAGTGTTCGTTACTCGACCGGGGCGCAGGTGCGGTGTAGCAAGGCTAGTCCTCAGGGAACTTGTGGTGCGGGCGCGGGGACTCGGATACACCGCACTTCGGCTCGAAACCGGCTACAAGCAAGATCCGGCAATCAAGTTGTATGAGTCGGCAGGCTTTGGCCGTATCGAACCATTCGGTGCATACGCCGGAGATCCAACGAGCGTGTGCTTCCACAAGGACATCGGGCATAAGGAAGGCGACGCCTAACCCCTCGCTCAAGCGCCGACGCGCAATGGCACGGCACCTGGCCCGCGAAGCGCTCACTGTGTATCCTGCGCTTCGCGGGCCAGGCGCCGCGCCGCTGCGCGCGGCTTAGCTCGAACGTTAGGCCGCACGGAGATCGTCCTGCGCATATGGGAGTACTGTGGTTACAAGGGCTGAACAGGAGGCGTTCGAGAGAGAGGCGTATGCCCATCTCGGCCATTTGTTGATGACGTTTTCGCAACTCGACAGCAATCTTGAGGTGTACCTCAGGAACACTGAGTTGGCGGAACGAGTGTCACCTGAAGGTGCTAATCCGAAACTTCGGTCGTTTAAACAAAAGTTAGATGTTCTGGAGGAGCGGCTCAAGGGAATGAACTTGGGGTATCCAAAGGAGGCGGCCGAATTGAGAATCTGGCTCGATAAGGCTGAGCAGCTCCGTGGTATCCGGAACGAACTTGTTCATGGTCGGTGGGGGCTTGAAGCTCGGCAAGGCTTCGTTGTGAACATACTCGGACTGCCTGGTAGTGAAAGTCAGAAAGTCAAGTCGTACACCCTTGATGGACTGGGAGAACTTGTTGCGTTCACATATGAGGTCTCAACCACCTTTTGGCAGCTAAGAAGGAGGCTGCCCTGAGTGCGGCCTAACCCCTCGCTCAAGCGCCGACGCGCAACGGCACGGCACCTGGCCCGCGAAGCGCCCGTTGTCTATCATGCCCTTCGCGGGCCAGGCGCCGCGCCGTTGCG
>NZ_SACT01000021.1 GCF_004016515.1 Rubrivivax albus | reverse complement strand
CGCGCGGCAGCCTTGACGGCATCTTCAGGGGGCGCGACCGGTAGGTCATAGCTGATTAGGAAGGGGCGCACTTCCTGACGCCTAACGTTCGAGCTAAGCCGCGCGCAGCGGCGCGGCGCCTGGCCCGCGAAGCGCAGGATACACAGCAGGCGCCTCGCGGGCCAGGTGCCGTGCCGTTGCGCGTCGGCGCTTGAGCGAGGGGTTAGGCCGCACTCACGCCACCAACTCAACACCGAAGCGGCGAAGCAAGACACTGAACAAAAGGAAGACCACGACGGTGAGGACCACGCTCGCCCCAAGCGCCAGCCAGAAGCCGAGGCGCTGCAGAAGCCACGGAAATGCCAGAAACATCGGCAGCGTTGGCAAGACGTACCAGAACGTGTAGTACGCGTGGTTGCCAATCTTCTCGTTCGACTGACCTTCGACTTGCAGCCAAACCAGAACCAGCACAGTCACCAATGGGAGGGCAGCAATGAGCGCACCAAGCTTGTCACTTCGACGAGCGACCTCACTTACTGCCACAACTACGGCAGCGGTCACGAGGTACTTGACTGCCAGCCAGAGCATCGAGTTTCGCGGTTCTTGGCTTGTTGTTTTGCTGGTGCGCACGAGCACCACGGGTTGCGGCTGTGCGGCCTAACGTTCGAGCTAAGCCGCGCGCAGCGGCGCGGCGCCTGGCCCGCGAGGCGCAGGATAGACCACCAGCGCTTCGCGGGCCAGGTGCCGCGCCGTTGCGCGTCGGCGCTTGAGCGAGGGGTTAGGCGTCATTCTTCGGCGAGAGTGACATGTTGAAGCAGACGATGCGCTCTGCCTCTGTAAAGCCAAGCCGCAGATGTGCAGCCTGACTAAGTGTGTTCGAGATCTCTGTGTCCGACGCGAGTTCAGAGCAACCCATGCCTATGGCCCAGGCTGCAACCTCCTGCACGAGGGCTCGAGCAACCCCTCTCCTTCTCGCAAGCGGCACCACGTAGAGGCCTTCAAGGAACCCGACTGGAGAGCTGCTTGCTCCGGCAACGTAGTCACTTCGGATAGAAGCCTCTGCGAACCCAACCGCGCCTAGCTCAGGAAGACGCACGACGAACTGTGCGAAGCGAGAGAGCTCAATGAGAAAGCTCCTCATCTCATCGATGTGCTCTGCCACGCTGCAGTCAGGCCAGAGTTCACTACGCAAGCGCAGCCAGTCAGGATCTTCAACTGAGGACAGAGGTTCGGGCCTCATGACGCCTAACGTTCGAGCTAAGCCGCGCGCAGCGGCGCGGCGCCTGGCCCGCGAAGGGCATGATAGACAACGGGCGCTTCGCGGGCCAGGTGCCGTGCCGTTGCGCGTCGGCGCTTGAGCGAGGGGTTAGGCATCACTGCACTTCGGACCAACACTTAACTCCAAGTTCTTCATCGAGTTCCCTTTGCTCTGCCTCCGGAAGCCGGCTACGCAATACCCGCAGGGTGAACCCTCCGTACGCTGTTCCCTCGATATTCACCAACCAATCGAATACGTCCTCCGTATCGAACCACAGCCTCTGGCCTACATGGTGCCATTGGCAAAGTTCAGACGGAACTTCAAAAAACTCACCCAGATACACCGCATCAGTGGAGTCGTATGCGAGAACCCTTAGCCACAGGTAGATGCGAGTCCCCGGTTCGTTCTCATCTCCTTCATCCGGATCCTTGAACGCGAGCTTGGCAAAGCAGGTCTGCGTGCCGTCTCCCAGAACATACGACTGGAACTCCTGCATTGACCGCGCAGCAGCGTCATATGCAGCTTGGTACTCACGATCACTGGCCGCGATCGCGGTAAAGCTAGGCTCTGGTGGTCGATCCAAGGGGCCTCCCCTTATTTGCCGCCCGCATCAATGGCGTGTGCCCTGTGATGCCTAACGTTCGAGCTAAGCCGCGCGCGGCGGCGCGGTGCCTGGCCCGCGAGGCGCAGGATAGACCACCAGCGCTTCGCGGGCCAGGTGCCGCGCCGTTGCGCGTCGGCGCTTGAGCGAGGGGTTAGGCGTCACCGTCTTCTGCAGTAGTCGCCCTACTCTTCTATGGCTTGCCGAATCTTGGCAACGACCTGCTCAACTTCGCTCTCCGAGTACCCAACGTACTTGAGCTTGATCTTGCCATCCTTTCCTATCACGACCAGATGAGGCACGCCGTTCACTCCGTACCGCTCGTATACCTTTCTGTCCGCGTCATGAACAAACTTCAACGCCAGACTTTGTGCCGCCTTACCAATTTGCCTAAACTTGTTCTTGTTCTCTATGCTGATGGCAACAACCTTGACCTTGTCTTCGCCAAAGAACTTCTGGATGCCTTCAAGAAGTGGCAGTTCTCGTTGGCACGGACCACACCAAGACGCCCAGAAGGTCGCCACGACAACCTTACCTCGATAGGCGGAAGCCAAGAATGCATCGCCTTCGTATGTCTTCCCAAGGTAGTCAGGCGCCTCGGAGCCAATGACCACAGGGGACTCTGAGGCCAAGCAAGCGGTGCTCAAGAGCACTCCACAGAGAAGTACTACTGCCTTACGAAACATCAAGATGCCTCCACGGTCGCGGATTCCGTGACGCCTAACGTTCGAGCTAAGCCGCGCGCGGAGGCAGGCGGCGTAAGCCTGGTTCGCGATAATGCCTCATAGGCCGCGAACCAGGCTTACGCCGACTGCCGGAGCGCGTCGGCGCTTGAGCGAGGTGTTAGGCGTCACCTTGGCATTGATGCTGCACTATTTCCAGAATACCGGGAAGAGACCGCCGTACCAGGCCCAACTGTGCGGCCACGCCCCAGCAGCCGCCACCAGAGCGACTGCCAAAAAGTGTACGAATAGATTTGCCAAGCCAAATTTGGCTTCATGCAGGCGATTCCGCATCTCGAACCTCTTTGGGGCTAGTGCTCGAAGCAACATTGAGCCGAGGTAGACCGCCGCAATGAAGAAACTCGCGTATGCCAAACCTAGAAGAATCGAAGCTGCCGATAAATAGATGTAGTCCGAAAGGGCATCGCAGCTTCCGAGGCTTTGCGCGAAGAGTATGAAGGCCCACAGCACCGAGAAGAGAAGTGTTGTCGCACCCAGCAGTAGCCAGTCGCCTTTCGAGGGCGCATGAAATCTGCGGATTCGCGGAAGCTGAGATTCTTGACTCATCGGCGCGTGCGCTGTGACGCCTAACGTTCGAGCTAAGCGGACCCCGGCGGCAAGGCGCCTGGGCCGCGAGGTGCAGCATACACAGTGAGCGCGTCGCGGCCCAGGCGCATTGCCGTTGGGGGTCCGCGCTTGAGCGAGGGGTTAGGCCGCACTTTGGGCCTAGCCTTGCGAACTGCCCTGGCCACCGCCAGCCTTGGACATGCACTGCTCCGGTGTACCGATGAACAGCCAAGCTGCAGCCAGCACCCCCTGCAAGGCCAAGAGCCAGTACCGGCTGCCGCTGAACGAGTAGACCGCCGCACCGACCGCCGAGCCCACGCTCAGGGCGACTACCAGCCAAATGAGTCGACGACCCAAAGCCCTTTGGACTAGGCGCTCAGGCATTGGCACCAACCTTGAACTTCAGGAATGCGCCAAGGCCCATAAGGACCCACAGTCCTGCTGTGAGATACGCGAAGGCTTGAATTTCCGACTTCTGGCAAAGACCAGCAAGCAGCGGAACCTCGCCGCAGCCGAAGGCCATGACGGCAAACGCGATGCCAGGGCCAAGATGCAGGATGGCCAGGGCGTAGAAGACGACGCGGAGCATTCCTCGTGCGGCCTAACGTTCGAGCTAAGCCGCGCGCGACGGCGCGGCGCCTGGCCCGTGCGACGCATGATATGCACACTGCGCCGCACGGGCCAGGTGCCGTGCCGTTGCGCGTCGGCGCTTGAGCGAGGGGTTAGGCCGCAGTCTCGGCGCCCCCAAGTTCTTTGACCATGTGGTACTTGCCAATGCCATGCGGATACCCTGACCTGGCAAACGCGACGGCGTACCCAAGCTTCTTGTAGAACTCTGGCGCCTGAAAGCTCAGTGTCTCGAGATAGAAGGAGGTGCAGCCCTTCTCGATGCCATGGCGCTCGAACGCCTGGACCAAGCCGACCCCGAGACCGTTGCCCCTGTAGCTTGCTGCCACCCATAGCTGCTGTAGCTCACAAAGCTGGCCCCAGCGGCGGCCGATGGCGCCGCCGATGACATGACCAGCTTCATCTCGCACGAAGCAAGACAATGCTTGAACTTCATGTAGCGGCGCAGCCTGGTCATTGAAGTCACCGAGCCCCTTGTCGACGATGGTGCTCTCTTCTTCGGGCAGACCGTCATGCGATTCGTAGCGGAACTCCGGCACGGCGTCTCTCCTGCGGCCTAACGTTCGAGCTAAGCCGCGCGCGCAGGCAGGCGGCGTAAGCCTGGTTCGCGATGATGCCTCATGCGCCGCGGACCAGGCTTACGCTGCCTGCCGGAGCGCGTCGGCGCTTGAGCGAGGTGTTAGGCCGCAGTTTCAGCATTGCCAAGTGCGAGCCACATGTGAACCTTGGACAAGTACCCCTCTTGCCCACGAATGGCCATGGGTTCTACGCCAAAGCTCTTGAAGCCAACCGAACGGTAGAGCGCTTCCGCCGCTACGTTGCCCTGCGTCACCGTGAGCGTGATGACCTGGACGCCAGGCTTTGCCTTGGCATGCTCGATGGCCGCAGCCACCAACGACCGCCCTGCCCCCGTACCACGTGCCCCTGGCTTGACGTACATGCCAATGAGAAGCGCCTTGTGACGTGTCTTTGGCTTGAAGGCGAACTCCAACGCGACCGTGCCAACGAGTTCGCCCCCGTCATAGGCGCCGAACGCGACAGTTGAACCTGAGGAGTCAGCGATTCTCTTGAGCCACCACGACTCTGGCTCGGCCGCTCGCTCTTCTGGCGTAGATGTGAATGCGTCCGGAGCACTAGCATACGCCTCCAACATCAAGGCGCGGTATGAATCGACATCAGCGGGGGTAAGCGGCGCGACGCGCATCCTGCGGCCTAACGTTCGAGCTAAGCCGCGCGTGACGGCGCGGCGCCTGGCCCGCGAAGCGCATGATAAACAACGGGCGCTTCGCGGGCCAGGTGCCGTGCCGTTGCGCGTCGGCGCTTGAGCGAGGGGTTAGGCCGCAGCGCAGGCGGCAGGGACGTATTGGATGCCATGCACAGGAAAAGAGCATTGACGAAGTGGTCTATAGGCCTTCGTCGTTTTCTTGCTCTCTCGCGATTGCATCTCTTTCAGATTGACTAAGGTACCGCAACCTCAATTCCTCAATGCTTGGCATTCCCTCGACGCCACGGAGAATTGCACCAAAGCGATGGATCCAAGAGTGGAGTTCTTGATCCCGGTAACTGTAGTCGTCGAGGTCAAACAGCAAGAACTTGTGCGCTTCTCGCGCCGCATACTCATCTGGAGTCTGCCGCAGGTCAACTTGGCTGCGCGCGAACTCCTCTCGGAAACCATCTGCAATCTTTAGGATAGGTACGGTCATGATGGACGAGTCGGTGGTTCTGCGGCCTAACGTTCGAGCTAAGCCGCGCGCAGCGGCGCGGCGCCTGGCCCGCGAAGTGCATGATGAACCAACCGCGCTTCGCGGGCCAGGTGCCGTGCCGATGCGCGTCGGCGCTTGAGCGAGGTGTTAGGCGTCATTCCTTCGTGGCTACCGAAGGGCAACTCAGGTCTCCCTCTTCGCAGGAAGCGAGACGTTCTAGCTCGGATAGTCGCCGCCTCGTCTTCTCTCGCATACAAGCCGAGAAAACCGCGGGATAGGCACTGCCCCCTGCTACGCCCGAACTCTCGAAGCTGCACGCGAGCTCTCGATACCGGACCCATGCGGCTTGTGCACGTTCGAAGTTCTCTCTCTGTTCGCCTTGAAGCCGCTTTGAGTATGAGTGGTACAGCGTTGCCAACCTTCTTTCGGCCTCGCTGAACCCCGCGCTCTCGCAAGCATTCCATGCTGCCTGCGTTCTTGCCCCAGTGCACTGATTGAATTCCTCTGATCCAGGCTGAGCCGATGCACAGGAGGCAAGCAATAGCGCCTGAAGGTACAAAGTGGGTGACCGCATGACGCCTAACGTTCGAGCTAAGCCGCGCGCAGCGGCAAGCGCCCTGGCCCGCGAGACGCAGGATAGACCACAGGCGTTTCGCGGGCCAGGGGGCTTGCGGTGGCGCGTCGGCGCTTGAGCGAGGTGTTAGGCCGCACTGCGCACCCGCCAAGCCATGTGATGCTCGTCATACAGCACGCCATCTACGAGCAGGAAGCCACGCTCGGTTCCGTACACCTCGAAACCCACA
>NZ_SACT01000020.1 GCF_004016515.1 Rubrivivax albus | reverse complement strand
CTGGCGCGAGGTAAAGGAGGAGGCGAGCGCCCTGCGCGAGCCGGGGGACAGGAGCGCCAGGCCAGACCCGCCCTCCGTGGCCCGCGCCAATGCAAACGGACATAGGTCCAACGTCCGCTCCGGGTCGATTCCGGTCACTGGCCCGGCGCCCTGCCCCACACATGCTCCACGTACTCCCGGATCGTCCGGTCCACGCTGAAGTGCCCCATGCCGGCGACGTTGTGCAGCGCCATCGCGTGCCAGGCGGCTGGGTCGCGGTACAGCGCGTCCACGCGCTGCTGCGTGCGAACGTAGTCGGCGAAATCGGCCATCAGCAGGTAGGGGTCGCGCTGCAGCAGGGTCTGTACCAGGCTGCGGTAGCGCTCCGGCTCGGCAGGGGAGAAAGTGCCGTCGGCGATGGCGTCCACCACCGCGCGCAGCTGCGGGTTCTCCTCCACATACAGGCGCGGGTCGTAGCCCAGCTGCTTCATGCGCGCCACGGCATCGGCGCGCAGGCCGAAGATGAAGAGCCGGTCTTCGCCGATCGCCTGCGCCATCTCAATGTTGGCGCCGTCCCAGGTGCCGATGGTCAACGCGCCGTTGAGCGCGAACTTCATGTTGCCGGTGCCCGAGGCTTCGGTGCCGGCGGTGGAGATCTGCTCCGACAGGTCGGCCGCCGGGATGATGGCCTCGGCCAGGCTCACGCCGTAGTTGGGCAGGAAGACGACCTTGAGCCTGTCGCCCACACGCGGGTCGCTGTTGACCACGCGCGCCACGTCGTGGATCAGCTGGATGGTCAGCTTGGCAGCATGGTAGGCCGACGCCGCCTTGCCGGCGAAGATCACCGTGCGTGGCACCCAGTCGGCGTCAGGGTCCGCCACGATGGCCTGCCAGCGCGCGATGACGTGTAGCACGTTGAGCAGCTGGCGTTTGTACTCGTGGATGCGCTTGATCTGCACGTCGAACAGGCTGGTGGGGTCGACCTGCACGCCGGTGTCCTGCGCGATGCGCGCGGCCAGCGCCCGCTTGTTGGCCAGCTTGATCTTCGCGGCCGCAGTGCCCAGGCGCTTCTGGCCGGCCAGGGCGTGCAGCTGCTGCAGGTGCGACAGGTCGGTGCGCCAGCCACTGCCGATCTGCTCGTCGAGCCAGCCCGCCAGCCCGCGGTTGGCCTGCGCGAGCCAGCGCCGCGGCGTGACGCCGTTGGTCACGTTCAGGAAGCGCTCCGGCCACAGCCGCGCGTAGTCGGCGAAGATGGTCTGCACCATCAGTTCGGAATGCAGCGCCGAGACGCCGTTGACCTTGTGCGACGCCAGGATGGCCAGGGACGCCATGCGTGCGCGGCGCTCGTGGCCTTCGTGCCCCTCGTCGATCAGCGACACGCGCTGCACCAGCGCCTCGTCGCCCGGGAAGCGGGCGCGGATGTCGGCCAGGAAGCGGCGGTTGATCTCGTAGAGGATCTCCAGGTGCCGCGGCAGCAGCTCCTCCAGCATCGCCACCGGCCAGGTCTCCAGCGCCTCGGGCATCAGCGTGTGGTTGGTGTAGCTGGTGGCCGCGGTGGTCACGCGCCAGGCGCTGTCCCAGCCCAGGCCGTGCTCGTCCAGCAGCAGCCGCATCAGCTCGGCCGGGGCCAGGGCCGGATGGGTGTCGTTGAGGTGCACCGCGTTGCGGCAGCCGAAGCCGGTCATGTCACCCGGGTGCTCGCGCTGGTCGCGGGCCAGCATGTCCTGCAGCGACGCGCTGACAAGGAAGAACTCCTGCCGCAGCCGCAGCCGCCGGCCCTGCGGCGTGCTGTCGTCGGGGTAGAGCACCCAGTTCAGCGCGTCGGCCTCCTGCTTGTGCTGCGCGCTGGCCTCGTGCGCGCCGCGACAGAAGGCGGCGAAGTCGATCGGCCGCGCTGCCTGCGCGCGCCACTGGCGCAGCGTGCTCACATGGTCGGTGCCATGGCCAGGCACGATGAAGTCGCAGGCCTGGGCCAGCACCAGCTCCGCCGGCTCCCAGCGGCACAGGCCGCCGGCGTGCGACACCATGCCGCCGAAGCCGACCTCGTAACGCTGTTCGGGCCGCACCAGTTCCCAGGGGTTGCCGTGCTCCAGCCAGGGGTCGGGCAGTTCCACCTGACGGCCGTCGTGGATGGCCTGGGCGAACATGCCGTGCTCGTAGCGCAGGCCGTAGCCGAAGCTCGGCAGTTCCAGTGCGGCGAACGCGTCCAGGAAACAGGCCGCCAGCCGCCCCAGGCCGCCGTTGCCCAGCGCCGCGTCGGGCTCGTGGCCACGCACTGCATCCAGCGCCGGGGCACCCTGGCCGAGCGCGGCGCGCACCTCGTCGCGCAGGCCCAGGGCGTCGAGCGCGTTGTCCAGCGCGCGGCCCATCAGGAACTCCATCGACAGGTAGTGCACCCGGCGCCCGCCTTTGCGGCGTGCATCGGCCGCCTGGGTGGCGGCCCAGCGGTCGCCCAGCAGGGTGCGCACCGCCGCGGCCACCGCGGCCAACGACGCGGCCGCACTGCCGCGGTCGCTGCGCTGGGCCAGTTCACGCGCCACCAGGCGGCGGAACTCGGCCTGCTCGCGGGTCAGTGCAGTCTCGGGCGTAGCGGGGGTGGTGACGGTCATGGACTTCTCTCCTCTGGAGCGGAAGTATCGACAGCCGGGCATCGATTGTGTAGTTGTACTACACGCGTAGTTTGTCGATGACGTCTAACTTATTGATTTCAAATGGTTCATAGATCAGCTTGTGGAGGAAAACCCGCTGTCTCGGTTCGGCAACGTTTGTATATTCTCTACATCCTTCGGGATCAGCGGGGGTGTTCAGGTGGCAGATGTCCGGCTCGTGAAGGTGCAGAAGGCCTACGGCGACGTGCAGGTCCTGCGCGACATCGACCTGGAGATCCGCGACGGTGAGTTCATGGTCTTCGTCGGGCCTTCCGGCTGCGGCAAGAGCACGCTGCTGCGCACCATCGCCGGGCTGGAGGAGATCACCGGCGGCCAGTTGTGGATCGGCCCGCGCGAGGTGCACGACGTGCCGCCCGCCGAGCGCGGTGTGGCCATGGTGTTCCAGAGCTACGCGCTGTACCCGCACATGAACCTGTACGAGAACATGGCTTTCGGCCTGAAGCTCGCCAAGGTGCCCAAGGCGGAGATCGACAGCGCCGTGCGCAACGCCGCGCGCATCCTGCACATCGAGCACCTGCTGGAGCGCAAACCCAAGGACCTGTCGGGTGGCCAGCGCCAGCGTGTGGCCATCGGCCGCGCCATCGTGCGCCAGCCCGAGGTGTTCCTGTTCGACGAGCCGCTGAGCAACCTCGACACCGCGCTGCGCGTGAAGATGCGCTACGAGTTCGCCAAGCTGCACGAGCAGCTGAAGACCACCATGGTCTACGTCACCCACGACCAGGTGGAGGCGATGACGCTGGCCGACCGCATCGTGGTGCTCAGCGCCGGCCGCATCGAGCAGGTGGGCGCGCCGCTGGAACTCTACGAGCACCCCTGCAACCTGTTCGTGGCCGGCTTCATCGGCAGCCCGGGCATGAACTTCATCCGCGCCGAGGCGGAAAGCGCCGATGCGCAGCAGGTCACCGTGAAGCTGCCCGACGGCGCCCGCGTGCGCTGCACGGTCGATGGCACGGGCGTGAAGCGCGGCGAACAGCTCACCCTGGGCGTGCGGCCGGAACACCTGGTGGTGGGTGCGGCCGACAACGTGCTGACCGCGCGCGTGAACTTCGTCGAGTCGCTGGGTGGCACCACCTACGCGTATGCCGACTTCCCGGGCATGAAGGACGACGAAGCGCTGACCGTGGAGCTCGACGGCGCCCTGCGCCCGAGCGCCGGCGATGCGCTGACGCTGGGCGCACCGGCCGAACGTTGCCACCTCTTCGATGGCCAGGGCCGCGCCTTGCACCGTCTGGTGGCACCAGCGGCCGTGGCCGCGCCAGCCCAGGCGGCCTGATGCGACAGCTGCTGGCCGCGGCGGCGCTGGCCGCGCTGATGCCGTGGGCCGCGCCTGCGCAGGCGCAGGACGCGCCGCGCCTGCTGGTCTGGATCAACGGCGACAAGGGCTACAACGGCCTGCAGCAGGTGGGCGACGCCTTCACCGCCGCCACCGGCGTGCCGGTGGTCGTGCAGCATCCGGAAGGCGCGCCCGACAAGTTCCAGGCTGCCGCCGCCGCCGGCAAGGGGCCGGACGTGTTCTGCTGGCCGCACGACCGCGTGGGCGAATGGGCCAAGTCGGGCCTCATCGTCCCGGTGCGGCCGGGCCCGGCCGTCCGTGCCGCGGTGGAGGACTCCGCCTGGCAGGCCTTCACCTACCGCGGCAAGCTCTGGGGCTACCCCATCGCGATCGAGGCCATCGGCCTGATCGTCAACCGCGCGCTGGTGCCGGATCCGCCCGCCACCTGGGACGCCGTCTTCGCGCTCGACCGGCGGCTGCAGGCGCAGGGGAAGAAGGCCATCCTGTGGGACTACAACAAGTCGTTCTTCTCCTGGCCGCTGCTGGCCGGGCCGGGCGGCGTCGTGTTCGAACGTGATGCGAGTGGCGACTACGACCCGCTGAAGGTGGGCGTGAACAACGCCGGCGCCCTGCAGGGCGCCACATTGCTCAGGCGCCTGATCGACGAGGGCGTGATGCCGCGCGGCGCGCGTTACTCCGACATGGAGGCGCAGTTCGCCAGCGGCCAGGTGGCGATGATGATCTCCGGGCCCTGGGCCTGGGACAACGCGAAGAAGGCCAAGATCGACTTCGCCGTGGCGCCGATCCCGGCCCTGGACGGGCACGCCGCCAAGCCCTTCGTCGGCGTGCTGGGCTGCATGATCAGCGCGCCCAGCCGCGTCAAGGACATCGCGCGCGAGTTCCTGGAGCAGCACCTGCTGAAGGTGGAGAGCCTGAAGACCGTCTCGGCCGACGTGCCGCTGGGCACGCCGGCCAACAAGGCCTACTACGCCGAGCTGGCGGCCGACCCGGCGATCCGCGCCACCATGGCCAACGCACTGGCCGGCGAGGCCATCCCCAACATCCCGGAGATGCAGCGCTTCTTCCCGGCGATGGACGCAGCGCTGGAGGCCATCACGCAGGGCCGGCAGTCGCCGAAGGACGCGCTGGACGGCGCGGCAGCGCGGATGCGTTCGCGATGATGGGCCGCATCGTTACCACCGTGGCGGCACTGGCCCTGCTGTGGCTGGTCTACGCCACGCACATGGCGGGGCAGGCCGTGGCCGCCGTGGCGCTGCTGGTGCTGGGCGGCAGTGCGCTGTGGGTCTATGCCGCCTCCCGCAGCCTAGCCTGGAAGTACCTGTACCCGGGCGTGGTGGGCATGCTGGTGTTCGTGGCCTTTCCGCTGCTGTACACGGTGCAGATCGGCTTCACGAACTACTCGTCCAACCACCTGCTGACCGAGGACCGCGCGCGCGCCTACCTGCTGGACCAGCATGGCTTCGACGAGACGCGGCTCCATGCCTTCACGCTGCATGCCGGCGATCGGGTGCAGCTAACCGGGCCCGACGGCGCGCGCTGGGTGGCAACGCTGGGCGGCGACGGCGCGCTGCAGCCTGCCGCGGCCGACCAGGGCCCGGCGCTGTCGATGCGCGAGGTGATCTCCCGCCGCGACGCACTGATGGCGCTGCAGCCGCGCCTGCCCGACGGCACGGTGCTGGCCTACGCCGGCCTGCGCGAATTCGGCGTGAAGACGCCGGACTGGCGCGCCGCACCCGGCGGTGCGCTGCAGGAGTCCGCCACCGGCACCGTCTACGCGCCCAATCGCGAGTCCGGCTACTTCACCGGGCCGGACGGGCAGACGCTGCAGCCCGGGTTCACCGTGGGCATCGGCTTCGCCAACTACCAGCGCATGCTGCTGGACAGCGACTTCCGCGGCCCCTTCGTCTCCATCTTCGTGTGGACGGTGATGTTCTCGGCGCTGACGGTGCTGTTCGCCACCGTCATCGGCATGGCGCTGGCCGTGGCGCTGGAGTGGCCGGCGCTCAAGGGCCGCGCGGTCTACCGCACCTTGCTGTTCCTGCCGTATGCGGTGCCGGGCTTCATCAGCATCCTGGTCTTCAAGGGCCTGTTCAACCAGAACTTCGGCGAGATCAACGCCATCCTGGACGCGCTCTTCGGCGTGCGCCCAGCCTGGTTCGCCGACCCCACGCTGGCGCGCACGATGCTGCTGATCGTGAACACCTGGCTGGGCTACCCGTACATCATGATCCTGTGCACCGGGCTGCTGAAGTCGGTGCCGAGCGACCTGTACGAGGCCAGCGCGCTGGCCGGCGCGTCGCCCTGGGTGAACTTTTCGAAGATCACCGCACCGCTGATCATCAAGCCGCTGACGCCGCTGCTCATCAGCGCCTTTGCTTTCAACTTCAACAACTTCGTGCTCATCAGCCTGCTGACCGATGGCCGGCCGGACTACCTGAACACCAAGCTGCCGGCCGGCACCACCGACATCCTGGTCAGCTACACCTACCGCATCGCCTTCACCGATGCCGGCGCCAACTTCGGCCTGGCGGCGGCGATCTCGACGCTGATCTTCGGCATGGTGGCACTGATGGCGCTGGTGCAGCTGAGGTTGACACGAGCGGGGAGCGCGAAGTGACGGCTTTCGACCCAAACTCGCCTTCGGCTCCTTTGGGTCTGGCGACCCGATTTCCGTGGGCTCCCCCGAGCCCCCTCCAAGAAGGGGCTCCAGCATGTGCGACGGCTCCCCGCCAGCCCCCCTCCGTGAGGGGGACTCCAGCCAGATGGACGAGTCGGCCTGCCGGCCGACCGCTTCGCTGTGTCCGGCCGCGGAGGGCGGGTCTGGCCTGGCGCGAGGTAAAGGAGGAGGCGAGCGCCCTGCGCGAGCCGGG
>NZ_SACT01000001.1 GCF_004016515.1 Rubrivivax albus | reverse complement strand
AGGGGCAAAAAAACCGTGCTTTGCGACTGAAAGCAGGCGATTTTGAGGGGTTGACTTTCAGGATACGGAAAAATGCGGCTACAGCCGCTGAACAGGTTCGGACGCTGGGGAGTATTTCAGCAGCCTGCTAAGCACATAATTGCTCACAGCCAAACTATCAGGTCAAGTCTGCTTTTATTATTTTTAAGCGTGCATAATAAGCCCTACACAAATTGGGAGATATATCATGAAAGGCTGGCTTTTTCTTGTTATCGCAATAGTTGGCGAAGTAATCGCAACATCCGCATTAAAATCTAGCGAGGGCTTTACTAAGCTTGCCCCTTCCGCCGTTGTCATAATCGGTTATGGCATCGCATTTTATTTTCTTTCTCTGGTTCTGAAATCCATCCCTGTCGGTGTTGCTTATGCAGTCTGGTCGGGACTCGGCGTCGTCATAATTACAGCCATTGCCTGGTTGCTTCATGGGCAAAAGCTTGATGCGTGGGGCTTTGTAGGTATGGGGCTCATAATTGCTGCCTTTTTGCTCGCCCGATCCCCATCGTGGAAGTCGCTGCGGAGGCCGACGCCATGGTGACGGTGTTCGGCATTCTGAATCTCACCGAGGACTCCTTCTTCGATGAGAGCCGGCGGCTAGACCCCGCCGGCGCTGTCACCGCGGCGATCGAAATGCTGCGAGTCGGATCAGACGTCGTGGATGTCGGACCGGCCGCCAGCCATCCGGACGCGAGGCCTGTATCGCCGGCCGATGAGATCAGACGTATTGCGCCGCTCTTAGACGCCCTGTCCGATCAGATGCACCGTGTTTCAATCGACAGCTTCCAACCGGAAACCCAGCGCTATGCGCTCAAGCGCGGCGTGGGCTACCTGAACGATATCCAAGGATTTCCTGACCCTGCGCTCTATCCCGATATTGCTGAGGCGGACTGCAGGCTGGTGGTTATGCACTCAGCGCAGCGGGATGGCATCGCCACCCGCACCGGTCACCTTCGACCCGAAGACGCGCTCGACGAGATTGTGCGGTTCTTCGAGGCGCGGGTTTCCGCCTTGCGACGGAGCGGGGTCGCTGCCGACCGGCTCATCCTCGATCCGGGGATGGGATTTTTCTTGAGCCCCGCACCGGAAACATCGCTGCACGTGCTGTCGAACCTTCAAAAGCTGAAGTCGGCGTTGGGGCTTCCGCTATTGGTCTCGGTGTCGCGGAAATCCTTCTTGGGCGCCACCGTTGGCCTTCCTGTAAAGGATCTGGGTCCAGCGAGCCTTGCGGCGGAACTTCACGCGATCGGCAATGGCGCTGACTACGTCCGCACCCACGCGCCTGGAGATCTGCGAAGCGCAATCACCTTCTCGGAAACCCTCGCGAAATTTCGCAGTCGCGACGCCAGAGACCGAGGGTTAGATCATGCCTAGCATTCACCTTCCGGCCGCCCGCTAGCGGACCCTGGTCAGGTTCCGCGAAGGTGGGCGCAGACATGCTGGGCTCGTCAGGATCAAACTGCACTATGAGGCGGCGGTTCATACCGCGCCAGGGGAGCGAATGGACAGCGAGGAGCCTCCGAACGTTCGGGTCGCCTGCTCGGGTGATATCGACGAGGTTGTGCGGCTGATGCACGACGCTGCGGCGTGGATGTCCGCCAAGGGAACGCCCGCCTGGGACGTCGCGCGGATCGACCGGACATTCGCGGAGACCTTCGTCCTGAGATCCGAGCTCCTAGTCGCGAGTTGCAGCGACGGCATCGTCGGCTGTTGCACCTTGTCGGCCGAGGATCCCGAGTTCTGGCCCGACGCCCTCAAGGGGGAGGCCGCATATCTGCACAAGCTCGCGGTGCGACGGACACATGCGGGCCGGGGTGTCAGCTCCGCGCTGATCGAGGCTTGCCGCCATGCCGCGCGAACGCAGGGGTGCGCCAAGCTGCGGCTCGACTGCCACCCGAACCTGCGTGGCCTATACGAGCGGCTCGGATTCACCCACGTCGACACTTTCAATCCCGGCTGGGATCCAACCTTCATCGCAGAACGCCTAGAACTCGAAATCTAACGTCCGTTCGGGCATCGAGGTCCATGTCGGGGTGGGACGGGCCCGTGGCTTCAAGATCACTTGCAGTCCGACCGCGATGTCTTGGTTGCGCGAGAGGTTGTCGACAGACACGCGCCCGAACCTGCGCCGCGAGATGGAGGATAGGAAGCGCCGCTTCGACCTGCGCGAGGACGTCTATCCGTTCATCAAGGACAAGCTGCGCTTCGCCAGCGGCATCTTTGGCGGAATCCACGTCTTCACTGGCTCGGCCGACGTGCCGGACGATTGGCAACTGCGCCTTGTGGTGCTCGCTCCCGAGGCCACCTTCTCGCGCTCGGCGCAAGCTGCGGCGATCGACGCAGCTACCGCGATATTGAAGACCCGAGGCGACCAGCCGCGGCAGAAGCAGAACCGGCTGATCTTCCTGGCTCCCGACTCCGACTCGATGTCGCGGCTCAAAGACCAAGTCACTTCGGTGCTGGCCTGGAAGTCCATCGTCGACGACGTGAAGGAGGGGCGCCTCAACCTCGACGTCCACCAAAGTAAACTCGCAGGCCACAGCCACGACCAAACGTCGGAGGCCTTGAGCCGCATGATGCGCGAGACCTACAAGTGGCTCTTGGCGCCGTTGCAGGAGGCCAAGCCGGGCAAAGGCATCGGCGAGCTGCAATGGGACCACTTCCAGATCAATCCGGCCGCGGTCAACCGCATCGAAGAGATCGAGAAGGTTCTGCGCGAGCACGAGCTTCTCATCACAGAGTGGGCTCCCATCCACCTGGCGAAGATGCTGCAAGCGTGGTTCTGGAAGGAAGGCCAGCCTGCCGTGTCGGCAGTCGATGCTTGGCAGAAGACCTGCTGCTACCTCTATCTGCCCCGGCTCAAAGATGACCACGTTCTGCGCAACACCATAGGAGCGGGCGTCTCGTCGCGCGACTTCTTCGGCGTCGCCTATGGCGAGGAAGATGGCCGCTATCAAGGCTTCCACTTCGGAGAGCAGACGACGGTGATTTTCGATGACGCTCTGTTGCTCGTCGAACCTTCGTCGGCATCTCAGTTTGCGGATCTGTTGGCGAAGGAAAAGGCGGAGCGCGAGGCCAAGGCGAAAGGCGATGCTGGCGGCCAGGGCGGCGGAGCCGGAGGCGGAGCAGGCTTGGGCGGCGATGGCAGCGGCGGGGCCGGGGCCGGAGGCGGTAGCGGTGGAGGAGCAGCAGGCGGGGGCGGCAACCCGCCCAAGACGCCCGCGGCGAAGAAGACAGTGTTCTTCGGCCAGGTCGAGCTCGATCCGGTCAAGGCCAAGCTCCAGTTTTCAGATGTCGCCGAAGAGGTACTCATGCTCTTCACCTCCAAGCCTGGCGTGAAGGTCAAGGTCAGCCTGGAAATTCAGGCGGAGGCGCCGGCGGGTTTCGACGAGTCGACCCAGCGAGCGGCCCGCGAAAACTGTAATCAGCTCAAATTCAAAAATCACGGCTTCGAGGACTGATGGCCCTCATAGGCCGGAAGCTCGCCTACCCGTTCAATTGGTACGGCGCCAAAACCCCGATTTTTCGCCACCCCCTTCCTGCCGTACCACGACGAAAAAGTCAGGAGGTTCTGAGACGAAACTGGGTTTGAGACGGGTTTCGGGCGAATTTTCCTGAAGCGCAGTCAGGAGCCCATAGCAAAAAGCCCCGCGTGGTGCGGGGCTCTGAGCGCCTTCAAACTTGGCTGAGCAAGTTAGCAGGACTTGTTTTGGCGGAAAGGGAGGGATTCGAACCCTCGGTACTGCATACACAGTACGCCGGATTTCGAATCCGGTGCATTCGACCACTCTGCCACCTTTCCTGCGTGTGGTCTCGCGCGAAGCGAAGCCGAGGATTGTAGCTCAGCCGGTGAACTGGACCGTCAGGCCGCTCAGGTGGTCATCGTCCAGCCGCGTCGTCCAGGTCTCGCCCACCGCCACGGGCCAGGCGTCGGTCAGTGTCCCGGTGGTCACGCACTCGCCAGCCCGTACACGCACGCCCGGTGTCTGGTCGGCCATCGCCGTCAGCCAGGTCCTGAGCGCGCTGAGCGGTCCGTCGAGCACGTTGGCGCCCTGCCCACGATCGCGCTCGACGCCGTCACGGGTCAGCACCACGCCCAGTGCCGCCAACTTTGCTGCCGGCCGGGTGAAGGCCTGCAACGGCACGCGGGGCCCGACGATCAGGCGGCCGTGCAGGCCGAAGTCGGCCACCGGTGCCGCCGGGCCATCGAAGCGCCAGCCGACATGCGTGTGCACGATCTCGATGCCGTGGGCGACCCAGTCGATGCAGGCCG
Source organism: Rubrivivax albus (assembly GCF_004016515.1). Lineage (GTDB taxonomy): Bacteria > Pseudomonadota > Gammaproteobacteria > Burkholderiales > Burkholderiaceae_C > Rubrivivax > Rubrivivax albus. The sequence goes on along the minus strand of NZ_SACT01000001.1, from coordinate 1,334,781 downwards.
CGAGTTCGCCCTCGTCCATGCCCGGTTGCGGGTCGCGCTGGAAGCCGAACACGATCTCGGGCTCCAGCCGCGGCTCGACCAGGCCGGCCAGCGACACCTCGCCCACCGTGCCCTCCAGCAGCGTCAGCGTGTCGTCCCACACCCGACCCCAGATCGGCTGGTGCACACCGTAGCGGGGCCAGATGCCACGGTTGGTGAAGCCGATCTTCCAGCCGCGTGGCGTGCGTCCATCGGCCCGCAGGCGCTGCTCCGACAGCGCCGAAACCTTCCAGGCCGTGGCCAGGTCCAGATCAGCCGGCAGCACCAGCGGCCGGCCCTGCGCGCGCGCAGCGAGCAGCGCCTCGGCCATCGCCGCCGGGCTCACGGGCGCAGCACCTCGGCGCCACCGAGCCAGGGCCGCAGCGCCGCCGGCACGGCGATGCTGCCGTCTGGCTGCTGGTGGTTCTCCAGCACCGCCACCAGCGCCCGGCCCACGGCCAGGCCCGAGCCGTTGAGCGTGTGCACGTACTCGGGCTTGCCGGCGGCGTTGCGGTAGCGCGCCATCATGCGCCGCGCCTGGAACGGCCCGCAGTCGCTGCAACTGCTGATTTCGCGGTACGTGCCCTGTGCCGGCAGCCAGACCTCCAGGTCGTAGGTCTTGGTGGCGCCGAAGCCCATGTCACCGCTGCACAGCAGCACCACGCGGTAGGGCAGCTCCAGCGCCTGCAGGATGGCCTCCGCATGGCCCACCATCTGTTCCAGCGCCGCCGCGCTGTCTTCGGGCTTCGTGACCTGGACCATCTCGACCTTGTCGAACTGGTGCTGGCGGATCATGCCGCGCGTGTCGCGCCCGGCGCTGCCGGCCTCGCTGCGGAAGCAGGGGCTGTGCGCCGTCAGCTTCACCGGCAGCTGTGCGGCGTCCAGGATCTGCTCGCGCACGGTGTTGGTCAGGCTGATCTCGCTGGTGCTGATCAGGTACTGCTCGGCCTGTGCCTCGTCACCGCCACGCAGCACCCAGAACATGTCCTCCTTGAACTTGGGCAGCTGGCCCGTGCCTTCGAGGATCTCGCGGTTGACGATGTAGGGCGTATAGCACTCGGTGTAGCCGTGCTGCTGGGTCTGCGTGTCCAGCATGAACTGCGCGAGCGCCCGGTGCAGCCGCGCGGCCGGGCCACGCAGGAAGCTGAAGCGCGCCCCGGCGAGCTTCACGCCGGTGTCGAAGTCCAGGCCCAGTGGCGCGCCCAGGTCCACGTGGTCCTTGACCGAGAAATCGAAGCTGCGCGGCGCGCCCCAGCGGCGCACCTCGACGTTGCCGTTCTCGTCGGCGCCATCGGGCACGTCGGCCTGCGGCAGGTTGGGCAGCTGCATCAGCATCTGCTGCAGCTCGTCCTGAATCTGCGCCAGGCGATCGGCGCCGGCCTTCATCTCGTCGCCAATGCCGCCCACCTCGGCCATCAGAGCCGACGCGTCCTCACCCTTGCCCTTGGCGACGCCGATCTGCTTGCTCAGGCTGTTGCGGCGCGCCTGCAACTGCTCGGTGGCAGTCTGGATCTGCTTGCGCTCGGCCTCCAGGGCCTGGAAGCGCGGCACGTCGAGGAAAGGCTGCGGCTGCTTGCGGCGGCTGAGCTGGGTGACGACGGCATCGAGGTCGCGGCGCAGCAGGGTGATGTCGAGCATGGGAATCTCCGTGTTGGGGCAGTCTGGGCCCCGCGGGTCGGGCCGGCGGGGCCGCGGGGCAGGCGGCAGGACGTCACGGCGGGCCGGGTGGGCCCGCCGGGTCAAGATCGGCTGGAGGCCCCGGCCGACGTGTCGGCGGCGGCAAGCGCGGCGGCTTCGGCCATGCTGCGGTCGCCCAGCCCGCGCGGCAGCGGGAAGTGCACGGTCTCGGTCACGCCGTCCATCTTGCGCACCGCGGTGGCCCCCAACTCGCGCAGGCGCAGGATCACCTGCTGCACCAGCACGTCGGGCGCCGAGGCGCCGGCGGTCAGGCCCACGCGCTGGCGGCCCTCGAACCACTGGGGCTGCAGGTCGGCCGCGGCGTCGATCATGTAGGCCGGCGTGCCCAGGCGCTGGGCCAGCTCGCGCAGGCGGTTGCTGTTGCTGCTGGTGGGGCTGCCGACGACGATGACCACGTCCACCGCCGGCGCCAGCAGCTTGACCGCGTCCTGCCGGTTCTGGGTGGCGTAGCAGATGTCCTGCTTCTTGGGTTCGCGCACGTGCGGAAACGTTGCCTTCACCGCGGCCAGGATCTCGGCGGCGTCGTCGACGCTGAGCGTGGTCTGGGTCACGACGGCGAGCTTGTCGCCGCGCGGATGCACGCGGGCCACGTCGGCCACGTCCTCGACGAGGTAGATGCCGTCGCTGAGCTGGCCCATGGTGCCCTCGACCTCGGGATGCCCCTTGTGGCCGATCATCAGGAACTCGTAGCCTTCCTTGGCCAGCTTGGCCACCTCGACGTGCACCTTGGTGACGAGCGGGCAGGTGGCGTCGAAGACCTGGAAACCGCGCCGCGCCGCCTCAGCGCGCACCGCCTTGGGCACACCGTGGGCGCTGAAGACCAGTGTGGCGCCTGGCGGCACGTCGGCCAGGTCCTCGATGAAGATCGCACCCTTGGCCTTCAGGTCGGCCACCACGTAGGTGTTGTGCACGATCTCGTGGCGCACGTAGATCGGCGCGCCGAAGCGCTGCAGCGCACGTTCGACGATCTCGATGGCACGGTCGACGCCGGCGCAGAAGCCGCGCGGCTCGGCCAGCAGCACCTCCTGCAGGGTGTCGGGCTGGGTCATTGGCGTACCTTCGCCCCTGACGGGCTCCGGAGTGAGCGCTTGGGAGCGGCCCGGCGCACTCACAGCACCCCCAGCAGCTGCACCTCGAAGCGCACGGGCTGGCCGGCGAGCGGGTGGTTGAAGTCGAACAGCAGCGAGTCTTCCCCCACCTCGCGCACGACGCCGGCGTAGGCGCCCTGGCCATCGGGCGTGGGGAACTGCACCACGTCGCCGACGTGGTACTCGGCGTCGGGATCGCCCAGTTCGCGCAGCAGGGCCCGCTTCACGCGCTGCAGCAACTCGGGGTTGCGGTCGCCGAAGGCGGCGCCGGGCGCCAGTTCGAAGCGCTCGTGCGCGCCCTCGGCCAGGCCGACGAGCAGCGACTCGATGGCCGGGGCCAGTTGCCCGCTGCCCAGCGACAGCGTGGCCGGCTTGTCGGCGAAGGTGGAGACCACGTCGGCGCCATCGGGCCCGCTGAGGCGGTAATGCAGGGTCAGGAACGACCCGGGCTGCACGGTGTTCACGAGGGGTATTCGGCGCGGCGGGGCGCACGGATAGACTGGGCCGTCATTCTACGAAACCCGCCCTGACCCCATGGGACCCAAGCAGCTGCCCGCCGACCAGCGCCCGCGCGAGAAGCTGCTCGCGCGCGGTGCCGGCGCGCTGGCCGACACCGAGTTGCTGGCGCTGCTACTGCGAACAGGGCTGGCGGGCCGCGACGTGTTCGGGCTGGCGCAGGACGTGCTGGACCACTGCGGCGGCTTTGCCGGCCTGCTGCAGCACGACCCGGCCGGCCTGCACGACGTCAAGGGCCTGGGCCCGGCCAAGGTGGCGGAGCTGGCAGCCGTGGCCGAGATCGCGCGCCGGGCACTGGCCCAGCAGATGGCGCAACGCCCGGTGTTCGACGCGCCGCAGAAGGTCAAGGACTACCTGGCGCTGCAACTGGCCGGCCGGCCGCAGGAGGTCTTCGCGGTGCTCTTCCTCGACGGCCAGCACCGCCTGATCCTGTGGCGCGAACTGTTCCAGGGCACGCTCACGCAGACCAGCGTGTATCCGCGCGAGGTGGTCAAGGCAGCACTGGCCCACAACGCCGCGGCCGTCATCCTGGCCCACAACCACCCGTCTGGTGTGGCTGAGCCGTCGCGCGCCGACGAGTACCTGACAGCGACCCTCAAGAGCGCACTGGCCCTGGTGGACGTGCGCGTGCTCGACCACATCGTCGTCGGCCGCGGGCAGACCGTGTCGCTGGCGGAAAGGGGCCTGCTGTGAAGGCCGGTTCGCTGCAGGAACTGGGCGCCCTGCGTGAGGCGCTGCGCCGCCGTCAGGCCGAGGATCGCGCCGCGGCCGAACGCGAACGCGCCCGGCGCGAGGCCGAAGCCGCGCAGCGCGAGGCCTTCGCCCGCGCCGTCGGCCCAGTGCACGCCCTGCCCGACCGGGGCCGCGCACTGGTCTCGCCACCGCGCCCGGCGCCGGAACCGCTGCAGCGTCAGGCCGACGAGCGCGCTGCCCTGCAGCAGGCCCTGTCCGACGAGGTCGACGTCGAGTCGCTGCTGCTCACCGACGACGGGCTGAGCTTCCGCCGGCCCGGCGTGGTGCCAGACGTGGTGGCGAGGCTGCGCCGCGGCCAGTGGTCCATCCAGGGCCAGATCGACCTGCATGGCCACACACGCGAGGAAGCGCGCGAGGCGCTGGCCGCCTTCGTGCGCGAGAGCCACCAGCAGGGCCGACGCTGCCTGCGCGTGGTACACGGCAAGGGACATGGCTCCCCGGGCAAGCGCCCGGTGCTCAAGGCCAAGGTGCAGCGCTGGCTGGCGCAATGCACCGAGGTGGTGGCCTTCACCCAGGCCAGCGGTCACGAAGGCGGCGCGGGTGCCCTGATCGTGCTGCTGGATCGACGGCGTTGACCGCTGGCGTGAGGACGCCGGCGGTCAGTCCGGCCGGTTGCGCATCCAGTCGGCCGTGCCCATGAAGGCCTGGGTCAGGCGCTGCGCCAGGGCATCGTCGACACCCTCCTCCTCCATCGCGCGGATCATGCAGGCCATCCACTGGTCGCGCTCGGCGCTGCCGATCGGGTACGGCAGGTGTCGTGCACGCAGCCGTGGGTGGCCGAAGCGCTGCTGGTACAGGTCGGGCCCGCCCAGCCAGCCGCTGAGGAACCAGTGCAGCTTGTCGCGCGAGCCCGAGAGGTCCTGCGGGTGCAGCGCGCGCAGGGGGGCCAGCACCGGTTCCAGGTCCATCAGGTCGTAGAAGCGGTCCACCAGGCGGCGCACGCCGGCATCGCCCCCGAGCAGGGCGTACGGGGTCGCGGCCTCGCTCACCGGCCGGCCAGCATGCGGGTGGCCGTCTGCACGAGACCCAGCGCTGCTGCGCAACCTGGCAGGTGCTCCAGCAGCAGTTCGCGCCGCAGCACGCTTTCGCGAACCGCCGGGTCGGACGGCACCTCGCCCAGCAACTGCAGGTGGACGGGCCCGTCCAGCGTGGGGTTCACGTAGCGGTCCACCACCTGCTGCAGTTGCTGGCGCACGGTGCGCCCGTCGCCGAGCCGCCGCGCCTGGTTGACCACCACCTGCAGTTCACGCCGACCCTGCGTGGTCGCCAGCACCTTGATCGTCGCGTAGGCGTCGGTCAGCGAGGTCGGCTCGGGCGTGGCGACGACGATCACGTCGTCGGCCAGCGACACGGTGTACAGCACCACGTCTGAGATGCCCGCGCCAGTGTCCAGCAGCACGTGGTCGTAGCGCGGTGCCACCTGCTCGATGACCTTCTGCAACTGCTCGCGCACCTCAGGGGTCATGCGCGAGTACTCGACCATGCCCGAGCCGGCCAGCAACACCGAGAAGCCGCCGGGCGCGGGCAGGATCGCGTCGTCTAGCTTCGCGTTGCCGCTGAAGACGTCGTGCAGCGTGATCTTCGGGAACAGATTCAGCACCACGTCCAGGTTGGCCAGGCCGAGGTCGGCGTCGAGCACCAGCACACGCCGGCCCTGACGGGCCAGCGCCGCCGCCAGGTTGGCCGCGACGAAGGTCTTTCCGACACCGCCCTTGCCGCTGGTGACGGCCGTGATGCGTGATGCGCGCGCGTTCATTCGAAGTCCAGGAACTGCGAGGTCTCGAAGAGCATGCGACGCTCCTCGCTGCTGACCAGCGAGACGGCGGTAGGCTCCAGGCAGACGAGGTTGCGGCCGCGCCCCTTGGCGCGGTAGAGCTGCTGATCGGCACGCTCGAGCCACAGGTGGGCACTGGAGCGTACCCACTGCGGCGCAAACGCGCCCCCGATGCTGACCGTGGCGCTGATCCGCTCGCCGGGCGCCACCTGGATCGGAAGCGCCTCCACACGACGGCGGATGCGCTCGGCCACGGCCTCGCCGAAGGCCGGCGCACAGTTGGGCAGCACGATGGCGTATTCCTCGCCGCCGGTGCGCGCCACCAGGTCCATGGGACGGACGCATTCGTTGAGGACGCCGGCCACGGCGCGGATGACCCCGTCGCCCGCACCATGGCCCCAGGTGTCGTTGACGCGCTTGAAGTGGTCGATGTCCAGCACCAGCAGCAGTGCAGGTTCGCCGCTGCGCGCGACGCGGTCGATCTCGCGTGCCAGGGCCAGCTCGAAGCTGCGCCGGTTGGCCAGGCCCGTCAGCGGATCACGGCTGGACAGGTCCACCAGCGCGTCCACCAGCGCCTGCAGGTACGGCACGCTGCCCACGGGTGCCGTCGGCTCCGCGACGCCGGCCTGCATCAGCAGCTTGCGTGCGTTGTCCAGCCGCAGTTCCGTCGATGAGCTCGAGCAGTCCACGAAGGCGTCGGGTTGTAACAGTGGGCGCAGTCTATCAGTGCGCTGTCAGCTGCCCGGTCAGAGATGAGGGCCATGCAGGGGCCTGATCGAGCGATCGATGTCGGCGGCACCGCGGACACTGGCAAGACCCCGGGATCCCGTCATGACCACCTTGCCCACCGCCCCCATCGCCGTCGAGTCCGAGTTCAGCTTCTCCGCTGCCGACTTCGAACGCGTGCGCCAGCTGATCTACCAGCGCGCCGGCATCAGCCTGCACGCTGGCAAGCAGGCCATGGTCTACAGCCGCCTGTCCCGCCGCCTGCGGGAGACCGGGCACCGCAGCTTTGCCGACTACCTGCAATGGCTGGAGCGCGCCCAGGGACCGCAGGCCGACGCCGAATGGCAGGAGTTCGTCAACTGCCTGACCACCAACCTGACGGCCTTTTTCCGCGAGGAGCACCACTTCCACGCCTTGGTGCAGGACCTGCATGCGATGTCGGCCCGGCGTGCAGGCAAGCCCATCCGCATCTGGTGCAATGCCGCCTCCACCGGCGAGGAGCCCTATTCGCTGGCCATGACGGCGCTGGAGGCTCTGGGCGCCCAGGCACCGGTGCGCATCCTGGCCAGCGACATCGACACCAAGGTGCTGGAGACTGCCCGCCGCGGCGTCTACGCCGCCGACAGCCGCGGCCTGGAGCCGGAACGGCTGAAACGCCACTTCCTGCGCGGCACCGGTACCAACGCCGGCCACATCCGGGCGCGCCCTGAGCTGGCCCGGCTGCTGGACTTCCGCCCGTTCAACCTGATGTCGCCCAGCTGGAGCAGCCTGGGTGACCCATTCGACATCGTGTTCTGCCGCAACGTGATGATCTATTTCGACAATCCCACGCAGCGCAAGGTGCTCGAGCGCATGCATGCGGTGATGAACCCGGGCGGGCTGCTCTACGTGGGCCACTCGGAGAACTTCACCGAGTCGCGCGACCTCTTCCGCCTGCGCGGCAAGACCATCTACGAGAAGGTCTGACGCACGCTCGCCGGACACCTCAAGTCTCACGGCCCGCGGCCGACATCCAGACATGACCTCCGTGGCCCCCCTCGCCGCGCCCCGCCCTGCGCTGGGCAGCACGCCGCGCCTGCAGCGGCTTAAGTCCGCCTCACGGCGGCCCGGCGAGGCGTCGTTCTTCTTCTACGACGCCCACTTCAAGAACGAGGCGGTCAAGATCCTGCCCGGCGAATACTTCGTGCACGACGAGGACATCCTCATCATGACCACGCTGGGCTCGTGCATCGCCGCCTGCATCTGGGACCGCCAGCTGCGCATCGGCGGCATGAACCACTTCATGCTGCCCGAGGGCAGCGGTACCGGCGCCGACGCCGGCCGCTACGGCAGCTACGCTATGGAACTGCTGATCAACGAGCTGGTCAAGCGCGGCGCCACGCGCTCGACGATGGAGGCCAAGGTCTTCGGCGGTGGCGCGGTGATCAGCGGCATGAACAGCATCAACGTGGGCGAGCGCAACACCAAGTTCGTGCTCGACTATCTGTCCACCGAGCGCATCACCGTCGTCTCCAAGGACGTGATGGATGTCTACCCGCGCAAGGTGTGCTTCCTGCCGCACAGCGGCAAGGCCATGGTCAAGCGCCTGGCCGCCACCAACACCGACGCCCTGCTGGCCCAGGAGCGCGCCGCAGCGGCCAAGCCGGTGCCCGCCGCATCCGCGGCCGGCTCGGTGGACCTGTTCTGAACAGAGGAACCCATGGCGAAGACCCGCGTCATCGTCGTCGACGACTCGGCCCTCGTGCGCGGGTTGCTGTCGGAGATCATCAATCGCCAGCCGGACATGCAGTGCATCGGCGCCGCAGCCGACCCGCTGGTCGCGCGCGAGATGATCCGCAACCTCAACCCGGACGTCATCACGCTGGACGTGGAGATGCCGCGCATGGACGGCATCGACTTCCTCTCGCGGCTGATGCGGCTGCGGCCGATGCCGGTGGTGATGGTCTCCACGCTGACCGAGCGCGGCGCCGAGGTCACGATGAAGGCGCTGGAGCTGGGCGCGGTGGACTTCGTCGCCAAGCCCAAGATCGGCGTGTCCGACGGCCTGCGCCAACTGGGTGAGGACATCACCGACAAGATCCGCACGGCCGCACGTGCCCAGGTACGCCGGCTGTCGGCGCCGGCGCCTGCAGCGCCAGGCACGGTGGCGGCCAAGCCGGCGCCGTCGTCACTCGGTCGTCTGTCGACGGAGAAGATACTCTTCATCGGCGCCTCCACCGGCGGCACCGAAGCCACCCGCGAGGTGCTGGTGAACCTGCCGGCCGACTTCCCGGCGGTGATGATCACCCAGCACATGCCGCCCGGCTTCACGAAGAGCTATGCCGCGCGGCTGGACAGCCTGTGCCGCATCAGGGTCAAGGAGGCCAGTGACGGCGAACGGGTGATCCCGGGCCACGCCTACATCGCCCCGGGCGGGCTGCACCTGTCGGTGGAACGCTCGGGCGCCAACTACGTGGCCCGCGTCCGCGACGGCGAACCGGTCAACCGCCACAAGCCCTCGGTGGAGGTGCTGTTCGACTCCGCCGCACGCGTGGTCGGCCCCAACGCCCTGGGCGTGATGCTCACCGGCATGGGCGCAGACGGCGCGCGTGCGATGAAGACCATGCGCGACGCCGGCAGTTGGAACGTCTGCCAGGACGAGGCCAGCTGCGTGGTCTTCGGCATGCCGCGCGAGGCTATCGCCCACGGGGCGGCGCACGAGGTGATGCCGCTGACGCGCATTGCGCCGGCACTGATCGAGCGCCTGCGCAGCACCGCCGGGCTGCACACCAGCCGGGTCTGACGGCAAACGCAGGAGACCGCGCCCGGCGTCGGCACGCCGGTCCGGTCGTCGCCGACCCCAGGCGTGGCCCCCGTCGCCGGCGAACGCCTGCCCCCCCGTGAGTCCGGGGAGCAGCCTGTGCGCCCCGCTGTCGTGGCGGCCGACGCCTGCGATGATGCGCGCCGCACGCTGCCATGGCCGACCGGACCGCCCCACTTCCCTGGCGTCTTCGCCTGCTCGGCACATTTGCCCTCGAGCGCGGAACGCAACGCCTGACGCGCTTGCACAGTCGCGCCGCGGTGCTTCTGCTGGCACGCCTGGCGCTGGAGCCACACGTTGCGCACGCGCGTGAGATGCTGGCCGAGTGGCTGTGGCCACACGCCGACGCCGCCACCGGTCGCGCACGCCTGCGGCAGACGCTCAGCACGCTCAAGGCCACGCTGGAACGCCCGGCCGATGGCACACGTTCGATCGCCATCCTGGCCGACCGGCTGACGCTGCAGCTGGCACCGGGTGCGGTCGTCTGCGACGTTGTGCGATTCGAATCCGCAGCCCGCGACGGTGACCGGGCCGCTGCGGCAGCGGCCTGGGGTGGCGAGTTGCTGCCCGGCCACTACGACGAATGGGTGCTGGACCTGCGCCGGCGCTTACAGGCCCTTGTCGACAGGCTGGATCTCGAGGCCCACTCGATGCGTTGCAGCGAGCCTCCATCCAGGGGCCCGAGCACCGCCCCGGACGATGGCCTGCCCCAATACCTGACGCCGCTGATCGGCGGCGAGTCGGCCGTGCGCGCCCTGGCTGACGCTGCGGCCAAGACGCGCTGGCTCGTCGTCCTCGGCCGTGGCGGCCTGGGCAAAACCCGCCTGTCGGTGCAGGCCGCACGCAGCCTGCTCGCCGACGGGCAGATTGATACCGCACGGTTCGTGGCCTGGGCCGGCTGCACGACGGTCCACGACGCAGTGTCCCGGGTGCGCCTGGCGTTGACCCAGGGCAGCGCGCCAGCGGCGCATGCGCGGGCCGACACCGCCGCCCTGCTCGATGCAGCGGCCGACATGGCGATGGTGGCACTGGCGGGTCGCCGAGCGCTCCTGCAGTTGGACAATGCCGAACAGTTGCCGGACGCCGCGCTGGCGCTGGTGCCTCGCCTGCTCGCACGCCTGCCAGGCTTGCGCGTCATCGTCACCACCCGCCGCGCCCTGGCGACCGACGGTGCCCGCACCTGGTGTCCCCGGCCGCTCCCCGCGGACGGCCCGGCCAGCGCGGCACTGCAGTTGTTCATCGACCGCGCGCGTGCCGTAAGGCCGGACTTCCAGTGCCACCCGGGGAACGAAGCGGCCATACGGTCGATCTTGCGCAGGCTCGAAGGCCTGCCGCTGGCCATCGAGCTGGCGGCCGCCAAGGTGCGCATGTTGCCGCCCGCCCAACTGGCCGAACACCTGGACGAAGAGGGGGCCGAACGTTGGCGCCTGTTGGCCCGGCGCGGCCCCGGTGTGATGGACGAACCCCGTCATGCGTCGCTCGATGCGGTGGTGGCCACGAGCCTGGCGCTGCTGACGCCTGCCGCGCGGCGTCTGCTGGACCTGATGGCCTCGGCCCGGGCACCGGTGTGCCTGGCGCTGGCGCAGCATCACCCGGCGGCGAACCCGCCGGTGGAGCCGGCCTGGCAAGAACTGGTGGCCGACAGCCTGCTGGTAGAGGCCGGGGACGATGGCCATGGCCGCTGGTGCACACTGCCCGAGCCGGTACGCGATCTGGTGCTCGAGCCTCTGGCCGACCCCGAAGTGGCCACCCTTCAGGCAGGCTGGGCCGACGCGCTCGCGTCCTGGGCCGGCACCCTGGCACCTGCCTGGCCGCTGCCGCGGGTGGAGCAGGCGCTGCCGCTGCTGCTGTCGCTGCTGGCGGACACCAGCCTGGCGGCCGACGACGCAGAGCAGCGCACCCGGCACCTGATGCTCGCCTTCGCGCCGGCCTGGCAGGAACGCCATCCGCCGGCCTCGGCCCTGGACGCGCTCGACCGTGCCGTGGACGGCATGGCCACGCGTCCGCAACCCGGGCAGGACAGCGCCGTGGCCGCCGCGGCCACCGTGCTGGCCACGAGCCTGGACCTCGCTGCAGGGCGCGGTGCCCGTGCCCGCGAGCTCGCGAGTCGGATCGACCTCGACGCACTGGAGCACGCGCCCGCCCGCGCTCAGGCACGGCTGCTCCAGGCCCGCGTGGCCTGGCGCGTGGACGCCGACGCCGTCGGCGCCCGCGCCCGACTGGCCCAGGCGCGAACCGAAGCGCCCGATCATCCGGCCACGATGGCGGCACTGCTGAGCCTGGAGGCCACGCTGGCCAACGAGGCCGACCGCGATCCAGCGCGCGCCGCAGACGCCTATCGGATGGCGCTGCACTGGCTGGCCGCCGAACCCCGGGCCCATGCCCATGCCCGGCGGGGCCTGCGCTACAACGTCGCCATCACGGCGATTTACCACGGCAATGCCGGCACCGCGCTGCCCGACCTGGCAGCGTTGGCCACCGAGGCACGTGCAGTCGGCGACCGCCACCTGCTGTCGCAGGTGCTCAACGCCACCGGCAGTGCGCTGGATCTGCTGGGCCGCACGGCCGACGCAGAACAGGCGACGCGGGCCGCACTGACCGAGGCCTGGGCCACCCTGGAGACCGAGAACGTGCTCTACGCGCTGTGGAACCTGGGCCCGCTGGCGCTGGCGCAAGGCGATGCGCGGCGCGCGGCACGCCTGATGGGCTTTGCCGACCGCTTCTGGCGCATGCACTTCGGGGCGCTGGCGGCGCAGGATGCGCGCGACGTGGCGCGAACGCGCCGCCGCTGCCGCCTGCAACTGGGGCGTGAAGCCGGCCAGCGGGCGTGGGACGAGGGCGCAGCGCTGCCACTGGCCAGCGCCGTGTCGCTGGCGCTGGCTTGACGGCGCTCAGGCAGAGGTGCGGCGCCGGCGGGCCATCCAGCCCAGCGTGGCCAGTCCGGCTGCCAGCAAGGCGCCCGTGGTCGGCTCCGGGATGGGCGCGGAGAAGGCGTCGGCGCTGATGCTGAGGTTGTCCACCGCGTAGCTCGCGCCGGGCACGAACCCGTTGAAGGTGTAGCTCGACAGGGAGAGCCGCATGTCGCGCGTCTCGGTGGTGTCGGCGAGCGTGACCCACTCGCTGCCGGCCAGGAACTGCAGGCGAAGCTGCTCGCCGCTGCGCCACAGGCGCACCGTGCCACCGTCATCCAGGGGGTTGAACGGGCCGAAGCTGCAGCAGGCGCCGGCCGCGGCCGCGTACAGGTACTGCTCCTGGGCATAGCCGATGGTGGAGCCGAAGGCCGGACCTTCGCCCACCGGCGTCACGCTGAGCCCGAAGCGGTCGCCGCCGCCGAAGGTCGACGACCAGCCGGTGACGTCGTAGTCCATCCGCACGTCGAAGTCCCCCTGCAGCAGTGGCGCCAACGTCAGCAAGGCGTTGCCGCCATTGCCGCGCACGAACACCAGCCGGCCCTCGTCGACGAACCAGGTGTTGCCGGCGTCGTCCAGTGTCCAGAGCGACGGGTTCAGGCTGCCGTCGAAGTCCTCCAGGAGGCTGGCGGCGTGTGCGCCCGTGGCCAGGGACAACAGCGCGACGGCCAGGGCTGCGCGTGGCGAGTGTGGCGTGGTGGTGGGCATCGTCGACCTGCCTGGTGAAGTTCGGAATGACAGGATGCTGGCCGCCCACCGTTCGGCAAACGTTGCGGAACGCCCCCCGCGTCCGCGGGGTCCCAGTCACAGGAACAGCTGCTGCAGGTCCGACAGAAAGTCGAAGCCACGCGCCGTGGGCCGCGCATGGGTCAGATCCACCGCCAGCAGCCCGCGCCGCTCGGCCTCGGCCAGCGCCAGCTCGATGGCCGACAGCGGCAGCCCGGTGCGCTCTCTGAAGTCCTGCAGCGCAAAGCCTTCACGCAGGCGCAGCGCATTGAGCATGAACTCGAACGGCAGGGCCTCGCGGGCCACCTCGTCCTCGTTGGACAGTGCGCGCCCGGCCAGCGCTTCTGCCATGTAGCGCGCCGGCTCGCGCCACTTCACCTGGCGCACCACGCGGTGCGGAAAGCTCAGCTTGCCATGCGCGCCGGCGCCGATGCCCAGGTAGTCGCCGAACTGCCAGTAGTTCAGGTTGTGCGCGCAGCGGTGGCCGGGCCGCGCGAAGGCCGAGACCTCGTAGCGCTGCAGGCCCACCGTGCCCGTGGTGTCGACGATGAGGTCGAGCATGGCGCTGGCGGTGTCGTCGTCGGGCAGCACCGGCGGCCGGTTGGCGAAGACGGTGTTCGGCTCCAGCGTCAGGTGGTAGATCGACAGGTGCGGCGGCTCAAACGACAGCGCTGTCGCGAGATCTTGCTGCAGCGCCGCTTCGTCCTGGCCGGGCAGCGCGTACATCAGGTCGAGATTGAAGGTGTCGAAGGCATCGGCCGCCTCGGCCACCGCGGCACGCGACTGCGCCCCGTCGTGCACGCGGCCGATGCGTTTCAGCGCCGCGTCGTCGAAACTCTGAACGCCGATCGACAGCCGCGTCACGCCTGCGGCGCGAAAGGCGCGGAAGCGTTCGCGCTCGAAGGTGCCGGGGTTGGCCTCCAGCGTGACCTCGCAGCCCGGCTCCAGCGGCAGCAGGGCGCGCACGTCGGCCAGCAGGCGGTCGATGCCCTCGGGGCTGAACAGGCTGGGGGTGCCGCCACCGATGAACACGCTGTGGATGCGCCGGCTCCAGACCAGGGGCAGCGACTGTTCCAGGTCCGCACGCAACGCATCGAGGTAGCGCGCCTCGGGCAGATCGCCCTTGGACTCGTGCGAGTTGAAGTCGCAGTAGGGGCACTTGCGCAGACACCAGGGCAGGTGCACGTAGAGCGACAGGGGCGGCGGCGCGCCCAGCTGCAGCGTGCCCGGGCGCAGGTAGTGCTCCACGGCTGTCTGACCGGCGCGCGAGCCTAAAGGCCCCAGGCCTGCTGCATCAGCGTGCGCATCTGCTGCGCCGCCAGCGCCCGGTGGCTGTGCCGGTTCTTCACGTCGGCCGGCAGTTCGGCCACGCTGCTGCCGAGTGCAGGAATCCACATCAGCGGGTCGTAGCCGAAGCCGCCCTGCCCGCGTGGCGCCGCCAGGATCTCGCCCTCCCAGCGGCCGAAGGCGATCAGCGGCTCCGGGTCGTCGGCGTGGCGCAGTGCCACCAGCACGCTGACGAAGCGCGCGCGCCGGTCGGCCTGGCCCGCCAGTCGTTCGAGCAGCCAGGCGTTGTTGGCGGCATCCTGCACGCGCCGCGTGGCTTCGCGATCGCCCTGCGCCGGCACCACGCCGGCGGCATGGGCCGACACCACGCCGGGCGCACCGCCCAGCGCCGAGACGCACAGTCCGGAGTCGTCGGCGATGGCCGGCGCCTGGGCGGCGCGCGCGGCATGGCGGGCCTTGGCCAGCGCGTTCTCGACGAAGGTGAGGTGGGGTTCCTCGGCTTCCGTCACGCCCAGCGCGCCCTGCGCCACCAGCGCCAGCGGCAGGCCATCGAACAGCACCTGCAGTTCCGCCAGCTTCTTGGCGTTGTTGGACGCCAGCACCAGGCGCATGGCCGCCGCCGCGGTGTTCAGGCGGCCAGCGCTGCGCGCTGCAGCGCCACCAGCTCGCGAATGCCCTGGTCGGCCAGGCCCAGCAGGGCATCCATCTCGGCCCGCGTGAACGGCGTGCCCTCGGCCGTGCCCTGCACCTCCACAAAGCCGCCGCTGCCGGTCATCACCACGTTCATGTCGGTGTCGCAGCCGGCATCTTCCACGTACTCGAGGTCGAGCATCGGCGTGCCCTGCACGATGCCCACCGACACGGCAGCGACGGCGTCGCGGATGGGGCTGGCGGTGATGCGGCCCTGGTCGAGCAGCCAGCGCACTGCGTCGGACGCCGCCACCCAAGCCCCGGTGATGGCCGCGGTGCGTGTGCCGCCGTCGGCCTGCAGCACGTCACAGTCGAGGTGGATGGTGCGCTCGCCCAGCGCCGACAGGTCGAACACCGCGCGCAGCGAGCGCCCGATCAGCCGCTGGATCTCCTGCGTGCGGCCGCTCTGCTTGCCGCGTGCGGCTTCGCGGTCGCTTCGGGTGTGGGTGCTGCGCGGCAGCATGCCGTATTCGGCCGTCACCCAGCCCTCGCCGCTGCCGCGCTTGTGCGGCGGCACGCGCTCCTCCACCGACGCGGTGCAGAGCACCTTGGTGTCGCCGAAAGCGACCAGCACCGAGCCTTCGGCATGCATGGTGTAACGGCGAAGAAGCTGCACAGGGCGCAGCGCATCGGCGCGGCGGCCCGCGGTTCGTTCAAACATCGGTGGTCCTATTTGCGCTTCTGGGACGAGCGCTGGATGGCTTCGTTGATCTCGCGGATCGAACGTTCGATCTCGGCTTCGTCGAGGTCGTCCGCCGCGTCGCCCAGGCTGGCCTGGATGGTGGATGCGAAGACCTCGTCGCCGAGATCCTTGGTGGACACCTGGGGCACGGCGTCGGTGTCCTCGGCCGACTCCCACTCGACGGCGAGCACGGTGACGTTGTCGCTCTTGGCACCGGCCGTGCGCAGGGCTCGCTCGACCAGTTCCGGTACCGCATCGGCGATCGGCCGCGACGCCAGCTGCTCGGTGATGTCGCCGTCGCTGACGCTGCCCCAGAGGCCGTCGGAACACAGCAGCACGCGGTCACCAGGCTGCATCAGCAGCGGCCCGGCGGTGTCGACCACCGGCTTGCCCGGACTGCCCAGGCAGGTGAAGAGCACGTTGCGGTTGAAGCGCTCGCCCATCGGCACCACCTGCGAGAGCGTCTCCTGCAGTTCGCTGTAGGAGTGGTCCCGCGTGCGGGCGATGAGCTTGTCACCGCGCACCAGGTAGAGCCGCGAATCGCCGCAATGCGCCCAGTAGGCCGTCTTGCCCTGCAGCAGGCAGGCCACGACCGTGGTGCGCGGCGTGTCCATCAGCGCACGCTCGGTGGCATAGCGCAGCAGCTGGTGGTGGCCCGCGATGATGGCTTCCTGCAGGAAGCGCAGCGGGTCGGCCAGCACCGGCTTGGCCTCCTTCTGGAAGCGGGCGGCCAGGGTCTGCAGCGCGAGCTGGCTGGCGACCTCGCCCTCCGGGTGCCCGCCCATACCGTCGGCCAGCGCGAACAGGCCCGAATCCCGCGTGTAGCAGTAGCCCATGCGGTCTTCGTTCTTTTCCCGGCCGCCCTTGCGCGAGACCTGATAGACGGCAAACCTCATCCGCGTCGCCTCGACGTTCGGCCTGCCGCTTCGGGCAGCACGGGGGTGGTCCCGGGCTGGCGCACCGGGCGGATCGAACGCAGGCGCCCCATGCTCAGGCTTTCTGACCGTTCTTGAGGGTTTCGATCTGCAGCTTCAGCCGTTCACTGAAGCTGAGCTTGGTGTAGCGGCGCTCGGTCTCGCGGCTGAGTTCCTTCTGCAGCGCGAACACGCTCTGCGGCCGGCTCAGCGGGTCGAGCGACATGCACCATTCCGTGACCTCGATCAGGTTGTCGGAGTACACGTTGCGCAGGCGGGAGAGGCTCAGCGCCAGTCGATCCTTTTCGAGCCGCTGCGGCGCGTCGTTGGGCGGGTAGCCCTGCATGCAGGCGTAGATGCAGGCGCCGATGGCGTAGATGTCGGTCCAGGGGCCCAGCGCCCCATCCCGGCGGTACATCTCCGGTGCAGCAAAACCCGGCGTGTACATCGGCCGGATGAAGTTGCCTTCCTTGCTCAGCACCTCGCGCGCGGCGCCGAAGTCCAGCAGCACGGCCTTGTTGTCGTTGGTGACGAAGATGTTGGCCGGCTTGATGTCCAGGTGCAGCATCTTGTGCTGGTGCACGATGCGCAGGCCACGCAGGATCTCGTCGAACAGGCTGCGGATGGTGCTCTCGCGGAATACCTTGTCGCGCTTGAGGTCGCGCGCGGTGACGATGAAATCCTGCAGCGTGTCGCCCTGCAGGTAGTTCATCACCATGTACACGGTCTCGTTCTCGCGGAAGAAGTTCAGCACCGAGACCACGCTCGGATGGCTGATCTGCGCGAGGCTGCGCCCTTCCTCGAAGAAGCTCTTCAGGCCCAGGCGGTACAGCGGCTGCTTGTCGGGCTTGATGGTGGGCTTGAGTTCACCGGCACGCCGGTCGGCCAGCGACGCGGGCAGGTACTCCTTGAGCGCCACCAGGTGCCGCTGCTCGTCCTCCGCCAGGTAGACCACGCCGAAACCACCTGCGGCCAGCTTCTTGACGACCGTGTAGCCGCCGACCACGGTGCCGGCGGGCAACGGGGCTGGTTTGGTCTTGGGCGGCGACA
Organism: Rubrivivax albus; assembly: GCF_004016515.1. Classification (GTDB taxonomy): domain Bacteria; phylum Pseudomonadota; class Gammaproteobacteria; order Burkholderiales; family Burkholderiaceae_C; genus Rubrivivax; species Rubrivivax albus. Next base: position 1,317,150 of record NZ_SACT01000001.1, on the reverse strand, counting down.
TAATGACTGGTTTGGACGTGGAATCAGCGATGGCAGTCTACAGCATGACCGGTTACGGAAGCGCCTCCAGCGGGGCGCCTGCGACCGGCCCATCTGGGGATGGCGCAGGCGGCGTGACCGTGGACATCCGCTCGGTCAACGGCCGCTTCCTGGACCTGGTCCTGAGGCTGCCGGACGACCTGCGGGGGCTGGAACCGGCGCTGCGCGAACTGCTCGGCGGCGCCGTCCGGCGCGGCAAGATCGAACTGCGCCTGAACGTTCAGAAGGATGCCGACGCCGGATGGCCTCAGCCTTCGCCGGACCAGCTCAGCCGGCTCTCCCAGCTGGAGTCCGGTGTGCGCTGCTGGCTGCCGACGGCGGTCCCGCTGTCGGTGCACGAGGTGTTGCAGTGGTGCCGGGGCGGCACCCCGGCCGCGAAGCAGGACGGGGCCGCGATGGCGGCGGCGCGCCTGGCCGTGGCCGACTTCGTGGCCGCGCGTGAACGCGAAGGCGCCCGGCTGGCGACGCTGCTGCGCGATCAGATCACGCACCTGCGCACGCTGGTGGCGCAGGCCGAACCCCTGATCCCGGACGTCGTGGCACGGCAGCAGCAGCGTTTCCTGGACCGCTGGAACGAGGCCCTGGCCCAGGCCAATGGTGGCGCTGCCGTATCGGCCGAGGCGATTCAGGAGCGTGCGCTCAACGAAGCGACGGCATTCGCCATCCGCATCGACGTGGCCGAGGAACTCGCGCGGCTGCGGTCCCACCTCGACGAGGTCGAGCGCCTGCTCGACCGCGGCGGCGAACTCGGCAAGCGGCTGGACTTCCTGATGCAGGAACTCCACCGCGAGGCCAACACGCTGGGCAGCAAGTCCGCCGCGCTGGAACTGACCAACATCTCGGTGGACATGAAGGTGGCCATCGAGCAGATGCGCGAACAGGTGCAGAACATCGAGTAGCCGGGGCAGAAGACCCTGGACCCGCAGCGGCAGCCACCAACGGCAGCCAAGTCAGGAAGTTGCAACGTGTGGCGGGGTCGCGACCCGGCGCCTTGGCCTCACTCCCACTCTATTGTCAACAGGCAGGCGCTTCTCATAGGCAAGAGCCGAGCTTTGTTGGCCGGAAATCGGTCGGATACCGACATCGCGACCGTCGCGCGGCGATGCATGACAACGGTCGTCCTGATGACCTGGGGCGATGAGGACCGCTTCTGGCATGGCGGCAAGGCGAAACATGCCGTTCTGGCGCAAGGTTGACGGTATCGGAACTGCCGTCCCGCGAGCCAATGACGGTATCGCGAGCAGGCGCCTTTCTCGAAGGACAAGCTGAGCCTAAGGTCGAAGGCCCGTGACAGGTCCCGGCGCGATGTCCGGCGGTCGTCATTCCCGATGAGCCTGTGCATGACGCCAGCCGAGTTCGGCCAACGGCCGAACACGTGCGGCAGCGGCAGTGGCACGGGTGTTGGATGCTGTGCCTTGCCGTGCGCGATGGGCGACGCCTTGCAGGATCGACGCCACCCGGAAGAGGTTGTAGGCCAGGTAGTAGGACCAGTCGTGGCGGATCGCGTCCGCATCCCACGCCATGCGCCGCGCATAGGCCTGCACGTACGCCGCTTCGCTTGGGATGCCTTCGGTCAGTGGATCCAGGCCCAGCAGCCCGCGGCCCTCCGCGTGCGGGATGTGCCAAGCCATACAGTGGTAACTGAAATCGGCCAGCGCATGGCCGCGGGTGGACAGTTCCCAATCCAGCAAGGCCACTACCCGCGGTTCGCTCGGGTGGAAGATCAGGTTGTCCAGGCGATAGTCGCCGTGCACGATGGCCTCTGCCTGCGTGCTGTGCGCGCTTTCTGGTAGGTGTGCCGGGAGCCAGTCCATCAGGCGATCCATCGCGACGATCTCTTCGGTCGTCGTCGCCCGGTACTGGCCGCTCCAGCGTTCGACCTGCCGCGCCACGTAACGCTCGGGCCGCCCGAAATCCTGCAGGCCAAGCCCCACGGCGTCCAGCCGGTGCAGTGATGCGAGCACGCGATTCATCTCGTCGTAGACGGCCGCTCGTTGAGGGGCAGGCAGATCGGTCAGCGTCTGATCCCAGAAGACGCGGCCTTCGACATGCGCCATGATGTAGAAGGCCCGACCGATGACGGCCTCGTCCTCGCACAGCGCATGCACGCGAGGCACGGGCACCTCGGTCGGCGCCAGCGCCTGCATCACCCTGAACTCACGCTCGATCGCATGGGCCGTCGGCAGCAGGCGCGCCGCCGGCGCGGGTTTGGCGCGCAGCACGTAGCGACGCGTCGGTGTCTGCAGCAGGTAGGTCGGATTCGACTGCCCGCCGTCGAACTTCCGCACCGTCAGCGGCCCGCCGCAGCCGTCGACGTGGTCGCGCATCCATCGCGCAAGTGCCGATGCGTCGAGGCGATGCCCTTGCTCGGCCAGGTCGACCGATTCGGTTCGAGGCTGCACGGGCTGCCGCCGGCAGTTGCCCGAGATCAGCGCTCGACGATCACGACGTCCTGCCCGTCGGCGACGCCGTCGCCTTCGGTGACGCGGACCTCACGCACGGTGCCGGCGCAGGTCGCGGTGATGGGAATCTCCATCTTCATCGACTCGATGAGGATCAACGTATCGTCGGCGGCAACCTGCGCGCCGGGCGCCACCAGCACCTGGAACACGGTGCCGGTGACTTCTGAACGGATGGTTTCGAGGGCCATGGAGACTCCTGAAGGTGGACGAACCGTCTGACCCGACTCAGGCGGGCGATACGCCCGGCCACGCAGTCGGGGCGAGGCGATACAACGCGACAGCGTTGTCCACCAAGACCTGCCGGCGCGCGTGCGGATCCGGCAGCCAGTCGTGGAGCAGCGCCAGCAAGTCCGCATAGGGCGGCGCGGGCGCCTGCAGATTGACGTGCGGCCAGTCGGATCCCCACAGCACGCGCTCAGGCGCGTGCTGTGCCAGGGCACGTGCCAGGGGCGTCACGTCGCCGTACGGATAGGTGGTGGTCTGCGACAGGCGCATCGGCGCCGACAGCTTGACCCAGACATGGCCTCGGTCGAGCAGGCGGCGCAGGCAGTCGAACGCAGGGTGCCGCGTGCCGATGGCGGCCGGGATGCGCGCCATGTGATCGATCACGAGCGGCACTGGCAATGCCTGCAGTTCGGCCTCCAGCATCAGGAGCTGATCGGCCTCCACATGCAGTTGCGCATGCCAGCCACGCTCGGCCAGGCAGGCCACCCACTGCGGCTGCAAGGCCATGCCGGCTCGTGCCGTGCGGGTGTACGAAAACCTCAGCCCACAGACCCCCGTCCGATGCCATGTGTCGAGCTCGTGCGCCGCAGGTTGTTCGAGGGGTGGCAGTACCACGCCTCGAAAGCGTGTCGGGTGCTGCGCCAGGGCGTCCAGCGTGCGCCGGTTGTCCCGACCGCTCACCGCGGCGTGCACGATCACCGCATGCTGGAGGCCGGCAGCGTCCATGCAGGCCAGCAGATGGTCCGGTCTATCGTCCGGCACGGCATACGGCGCGTCGGCGTCGACGGGGTACCGCGCCAGCGGCCCGAACACGTGTACATGCGAGTCGCAGGCACCCCGGGGCACCCAGGTCTGCAGGGGTGCCTGCGGGGTCACTTGTTCGTGCTCGCCGCGCCGGTCGCCTGGATCAGCTTGCCGTAGCGCGCGTATTCGCTGTTCACAAAAGCGGCGAACCCCGCCGCCGGCAGGTAGCCTTGCGGCACCCGCAGATTGCGCAGGATCTGCTCAAACTCGGGGGTGTGTGTCGCCGCGGCGCAGGCATTCGACAGCCGATCGACGATGGCCGCCGGCGTGCCCTTGGGCACGATCAGGCCGCCCCAGCCCGCCGAGTTCAGCGTGTAGCCTTGCTCCTTGAAGGTCGCCACATCGGGCAGCGCCGGGTTGCGCTCGCTCTGCAGAATGCCCAGTGCTCGCAGACGTGGCGCCAGTTGCACGTAGGTCTGCACGCCGGCCACCCAGCCGGTGATCTCGCCCCCCAAGGCAAGGCGAGCCGCATCGGAGTCGCCCTTCGACGGCACGTGCAGCCACTGGAAGCCGGCCAGCTGGCCGAACTCGACGGCCGCCAGATGCGGCAGCGAACCGATGCCGGTGGACGACATGACCACCTTGTCGGGGTTGGCCTTCGCGAAGTCGACGAACTCCCTGAGCGTCTTGAACGGCGAGCTTTCCGGCACCACCAGCACCTGCGGCGTGACATGGGTGCGGCAGACGTAGGTGAAGTCGTCGACGCCGTAGCTCAGCTTGGCCATGTGCGGCTGGGTCGTGAGCGGCCCCACCGTGGTGATGCCGATGGTGCGGCCGTCGGGTGCCGCGCGGGCCACCCGCGCGGTGCCGATCGTGCCGCCAGCACCCGGCATGTTCATGATGACCAGCGCTTCGCCCCCAAGGGAGTCCTTCATCCCGTTCTGCAGCGCACGCGCGATCGGATCGACGCTGCCGCCTGGGGGAAAGGGCACGATCAGCTCGATGTTGTTCCCGGCGGTTTGCGCACCAGCGCCAATGGCGAGGGTGCATGCAATGGCCAACAGGGCGGTCTTGAGGCAGCCGACTTTCATCCAACGTCTCCTTTCATGGTTGTGCCCGCCCGGCAGGACGGGTGGCTTGCAGCACTTCATAGGCGTCTTCGATCCAGTCGCACAGGATCGACCGCGTCTCCCGGGGGTCGATCACGTCCAAGATGCCGAACTTCTCGGCCGTGCGGAACGGCGAGGCGAGGCGGTGGTAATAGGCTTCGATCTCGTCGCGCCTGGCCGCAGGGTTCTCGGCCTGCGCGATCTCGGCGCGGTAGGCCGCGGCAACGCCGCCTTCGATGGGAATCGATCCCCATCTCGCGGATGGCCACGCAAAGCGGTGGTTCAGCTGCGGGAAGAACTTAGGCGCGTGCAGACCGCCCGCCATGCCGAAGGCGCGGCGCATGATGATCGACACCCACGGCACGCGGATGGTCTCGATGGTGGTCATCACGCGCACGGCACCGAGCAGGGTGCCAGCCAGTTCGGCCTCCGGGCCGGTGGCGTTGCCCGGCTGGTCGACCAGGTTCACCACGGGCAGGCCGAACGTGTCGCAGAGCTTGGCCAGTCGTTCGACCTTCCACGCGGCCGCCAGCGTCATGGCGCCGCCGGCCACCCGCGGGTCCCCGCACATCAACGCGATCGGATAGCCGTCCAGCCGAGCCAGCCCGGTGATGATCGAGCCACCCTGGTAGCGGCCGATCTCGAAGAAGGAACCCGCATCGACGATCGACGCAATGATCCGGCGCGCGTCGAAGACCCGACGCCGGTCCTTCGGGATGGCGTTCTTCAGCCAGTCGTCCGCGCGGTCCGGGTCGTCGCTGCAGGCCTCGCGCCGCGGAAGGGCGGCTGCATGCTGTGGCAGATACGACAGGAAGCGACGCACCTGCTCGAAGGCATCCTCCTCCGACGTAGCTTCGTTGTGCACCAAAGCGCTGCGGCGATGCACCTGATAGCCACCGAGTTCGTTTTTTTCGATCTCGATGCCATAGGCCTGCTTGACCACGGGCGGCCCGGCTGCGAACACCTGGGCCTGGTCGCGCACCATGACCGAGAAGTGCGTCAGCAGCACCTTCATGGCCCCGAGGCCGGCGCACGAGCCCAGCGCGACGCCGACGACCGGCACCGTTCGAAGCAGTTCCACCACCGGCCAGTTCGGGTATCCCGGAATCTTGCTGCTGCCCTGTTGCTCCAGGAGCTTGACGCTGCCACCGGCGGTGTCCACCAGACGTATCAGCGGCAAGCGCATCGTCATCGCCATGCGCTCGGCATAGATCCACTTGTCGGAGATGGTGGCTTCCGACGAACCGGCGCGCAGCGAGTAGTCGTCGGCCGAGGCCACGACCTTGCGGCCGCCGACGCGGCCCGTGCCGATGATCGCGTTGACCGGGCTCTGGGCGATGAACCTGCCCTGCGCGTCGTAGCTCGCCTTGCCGGCAATGCGGCCCATCTCGCGGAAGCTGCCGTCGTCCAGCAACACGTCGAGCCGCTCGCGCGCGTTCATCCGCCCCATGGACTTCATGCGCGCGAGGGCGTCCTCACCGCCCATGGCCCTGGACTGCTGTCGACGGGCGGCCAGTTCCTGCAGTTCCTCGGCCCACTCGCCGTCGGGGGGGAACTCCTGCTGTTTCAAGCGCTTCATCGTGTCGGCTCGGCTACGGTGCCGCGATCCATCAGTTGGTCGATCCGTGCATCGTCCAGACCCAGTTCGGCGAGCACGCGCCGGGTGTCGGCACCGGTGTCGGGGCCGGTGTGGCGCACCACGCCCGGCGTGCGTGACAGCCTAGGCACGACGCCGATCTGGGTGGTGTGACCCAGCTTGGGATGCGGCACCTGCAGCAGCATCTGTCGCGCCGCGTAGTGCGGATCCTGGTAGATGTCCGCGATGGTGTAGATGCGCGACGTGGGCACACCGGCGCCGCGGAGCAAGAGCTCCAATGCCGCGCCCTCGTGGCGCGACGTCCATTCGCCGATGTGCGCGTCCAGCGCCTTCATGTTCGCGGCGATGCCGCGTGCCTTGATGGTCGCGAAACGGGCGTCACTCAACAGTTCGGGCATCTGCATCAATGCGACCAGTCGGCCATAGACGGCGTCGCTGTTGGCCGCGATCAGGATCCAGCCACCGTCACCGGTCGGGTACAGGCTGTTGGGCGCCATCGTCGGCAGGTTGGGCCCCACGCGCGCCGGCACGAAGCCGGTCTTCTCGTAGGTGGGCACGTAGGACTCCATCTGCGAGAACGCGGTCTCGTACAGCGCGGCATCCACCACTTGACCCAGGCCGCTGCGCTGGCGTTCGTGCACCGCCACCAGCGCACCCATGGCGGCATACACGGCGGTCAGGTAGTCGGTGGTCGCCAGGGCCACCCGCGCCGGCGGACGGTCGGGGTCGCCCGTCATGTGCCGCACGCCGCCGAAGGCTTCGCAGATCGCGCCGTAGCCGGGCCGATCGGAGTAGGGGCCATCCTGCCCGTAGCCGCTGATGCGCACCATGATCAGCCTGGGGTTCAGCGCGGCCAGCGTGTCGTAGCCCAACCCCAGGCGTTCCATGACCCCGGGGCGATTGTTCTCGACCAGGATGTCGGCACGCCGGATCAGTTCGAGCGCGATGTCGCGCCCCTGCGGCGTCTTCAGATCGAGGGCGACCGAGCGTTTGCCACGCATCAGGCTCGCGGCGTAGAGCGACACGTCCTCGACGTGGAAGCCCATCTGCCGCGCCCCGTCGCCTTGCAGTGGTTCGACCTTCGTCACTTCGGCACCGAAATCCGCCAGCAGCCGAGCGCAGGCCGGGCCGGCGATCGTGCTGCAGATCTCCACCACCTTCAGGTCCTGCAACGGGCCTACTGGTTGTGGTTGTGTCACTGCCAATTGCGAGTTCTCCACGATGCAAGCACTCCTGGCGAGGCGGCTGCCGCGGTGGGTCGCGATGCCGTCTCGATTTCAGTCTAGGAAGAACTGGCTGATCCGTGAAACTCGAACTGTCGATGGACTTATCGATGAGATCGATAGATCTAGGTGGCTGTCCGTGAGCTGGAAGAAGGCGCTGCACGCTGAAGCCGCAGTGAAGCCGGACCTACACCCGGGCTCGCGTGTGTCAACATGCCAATAGGCGATGGTCCGTGCTGAAAGCAGGAGGCACGCGTGCTGGCGACGTGCGCAATCGAGCCCGGGTAGCCGGCAGCGGTCGGGGAAACTTGCGCCGTGGATGGGCTGATACAAGAGCGCCATGAACTTCTCGATCCGTCAGTTGCATGCGTTCCTTGCACTGGCCGAAACGCGCAACTTCACGCGCGCGGCGGCCAAGGTGCATCTATCGCAACCTGCGTTGAGCGCGGCGATCCGGTCATTGGAGGACAGCGTCGGCGCGCGGCTGTTCCATCGTGACACCCGCCACGTCGACCTGACGGCCGAGGGGCAAGCGTTCGAAGGTGCGGCCCGGCGCATCGTGCGCGAGGTGGATACCGGTCTGGACGGCGTTCGCGACGTGCTGGAGCGGCGACGCGGCAAGGTGGCCGTCGCGCTGCTGCCTTCGCTGGCCGCTGGCTGGCTGCCGCCGATCCTGGCGCTGTTCTGCGAGCGCTACCCCGACATCGAAGTGAAGGTCGACGATCTGCTCTCCGAGGCAGCCCAGGCGCGTGTGCTGGAGGGTCACGCCGACTTCGCGATCGTGGCCACCCCGCTCAATGAAGCCATGCTCGAGACGACGGAGTTCTGCAGCGACCACTTCGAACTCGTGTGCCGCCATGAACACCGCCTGGCGGCCTCGGACCACATCGCGCTGAAGGATCTTGCAGGCGAGCGGTTCATCTACCAGGTTCGCCACAGCATCGTCGGGCGCTACCTGGCCTCCAAGCTGCCTGCACATCAACCGCGCCAGACGATGGAGGTGCACCAGCTCGCCACCGTGATCGGCATGGTGCGCGCCGGGATCGGCATTGCGGCGATCCCCGAACTGAACCTCTACGACTTTCACCATCACGACCTGGCGCGCCGAAAGTTGCGGCTGCCGGGTCTCGTGCGACGACTGCATGTCGTGCAACCAAGGGGACGAACCCTGTCCTCCGCGGCCCAAGCATTGCTCGATCTGTGTGAGGTGCACAGGCCGCAGGCAAAGCTGCGTCGCTGATGAACACAACCGTGCGAACGTTCCTCGAAGGCTCGGGGCCGTGAGTCATGCGCGTGGCAATGGTACGCAGCATCTCGCTTGGCGAAGGACGGACAGAAGCCCTGGTCGAGCGCGCGTGGTGTCAATGTCACCGGCAGCCCACCGGGTCCTGGTCAGCCGTTTCCTGGCGCGGTGCCGAGGTCAAATCCGTCGACGCGCCCGCGTCATCACGCGGACCGCGGCTCACGTGCCGAAGCGTCGCGCCAGCGCCATGCGGTCCACCTTTTCCACCGAGGTGCGAGGCATGACGTCGATCAGGGTCACGGCCTTGGGCACCTTGTAGTTGGCCAGCCGTTCGCGGCACCACGCCAGCAGCTCCGCGGGGTCCAATGCCCCGCGGGGTTCGATGAAGGCATGGCCAACCTGGCCCCAATGTGCGTCGTCGACGCCGAGTACCGCGGCGGCGCGCACGTCCGGGTGCGTCTCGAGCAGCATCTCCACCTCGCGCGGGTAGACGTTGTAGCCGCCGGACTTGTACATATCCTTGCTCCGGCCGCGGAAAACCAGCCAGCCGTCGGGCCGCAGCAGGGCGCGGTCGCCGGTGCGCAGGTAGCCGTCGGCGGTGAAGGCCTCGGCGGTCGCCGTGGGGTTGTCCAGGTAGCCAGCGAACGGGTGCGGCAGGCGCACCTGCACCTCGCCTTCGCTGCCGGCGGGCAGCGGCTGGTCCTGCGCGTCGGCGATGCGCAGCTGCAGGCGCGGGTCGGGTCGGCCCGTGGTCTCCAGCAGCAACGCGGTGTCGCGCGTCGGCGGTGAATAGACGATGGGCCCGTTGCTCTCGGTCATGCCGTACTGCTGCGAGCACTGCGTCGCCGGCATGGCGACCAGCAGCTGCCGCAGCACCTCGGGCTGGATCGGCCCGGCCCCCCAGCCGACGAACTTCACCGACTGCAGCGGGGTGTGGGCGAAGTCGGGATGCGCCACCAGGCGCGCCAGCATCGGTGGCACGCCGCCCAGCACGTCCAGCCTCTCCTGCGCCACCGCGGCCAGCGTGGCCGCGGGGTCGAACTGCTCGCGCATCACCAGCAGGCCGCCGGCCACCAGCGACACCCCGATGCCGCTGGCCAGCGCGCCGATGTGGTTGACCGGCAGGTCCAGCATCTGCCGCACGTGCGGGATCGGACGCCGGTCGTGGTGCAGCGTGTGGGCCCGAAAGGCGAGCCCGGCGTGCGTGATCAGGGCGCCCTTCGGCCGGCCGGTCGAGCCGGACGTGAAGATCACGACCGCAGGTGACTGAGGGTCGAGCCGGGCCGTGGCGGCGACCCAGTGTGCGAGCGCCGAGTCGTCGTCGATGGCCGGCGGCAGGTCGCCTTCACCGAAGGCGGGGCCGAAGCGCAGCGTGGGCAGGCGCAGCGCGTCGGCGTGCGCCTCGAGGTCGGGCGTCATGTCACGGGCACCGTCGCGCACCACCGAGAGCAGCGCCTTGGGCCGGGTGTCGTCCAGCAGCTGGCGCTGTTCGTCTCGCCGGTAGCGGGGGTTGAGCCCGACGGGCACGGCACCGACCAGCCAGCAGGCCAGCAGGGCGATCACCGCTTCGGGCCGTGGCGTGAACATCGTGGCCACCCGGTCGCGTGGCTGCACGCCCAGGGCCTGCAGGCGGTCGGCGAGCGCGCTGGCCCGGGCCGCCATGGCGCGGTAGGTCAGCCGCACGTCGCCGAAGGCCATGGCCTCGAGGTCGCGCCCCGGTGCCAGCCAGGGCTGCACGGCATGCAGCAGCGACGGTGGCGGCGCGGGCACGGTCGCGGACACGGTCTCTGATGGCGCCATCATGCGGTGGCCTGGCTGGCGCGCATGGCGGCATCGCCCTGGACCACGTGCCAGGCGTCCTCGATCCAGTCGCACAGCACCATGCGGGTCTCGCGTGGGTCGATCACGTCGAGCACGCCGAACTTCTCGGCCGTGCGCATCGGCGAGGACAGGTTCAGGTAGTGGCGCTCCAGTTCGGCGCGGCGGGCAGCGGGGTCGGGCGCGGCCTCGATCTCGGCCTTGTGGGCCGCCATGACACCACCTTCGATGGGGATCGAGCCCCAGCGCGCCGATGGCCAGGCGAAACGGTGGTTCAGCCGGTCACCGCCCTTCGGGCCATGCAGCGAGCCGGCCATGCCGAAGCAGCGCCGCATCAGGATGGACACCCACGGCGAGCGGCAGCCGGCCAGCGTCTCGCCCACGCGCACCGCTCCCAGCAGCGTGGCCGCGAGCTCGGCCTCCGGGCCGGTGGCGTTGCCCGGCTGGTCCACGAAGTTCACCACCGGCAGCCCGAACTGGTGGCACAGCCGCACGTGGCGCTCCATCTTCTGCGCCGACTGCACCGTCATCGCCCCGCCCTGCACCTTCGGGTCGTTGGCCAGCACGCCCACCGGCACGCCGTTGAGGCGGCCGAGCATGGTGACCACCGACCCGGCCTGCCAGCGGCCGATCTCGAACAGGCTGTCGCGGTCCATCACGGCGGCCACGATGCGGCGTGGGTCGTGGATCTTGCGCCGGTCGTGGGGAATGGCGTCCTTCAGCCAGTCGTCGGCGCGGTTGGGGTCGTCGTCGCAGGCCGTCACCGGCGGCAGCTCGTACACGCTGCGCGGCAGGTACGACAGGAAGCGGCGGGCCTGCGCCAGCGCGTCGGCCTCGTCCACCGCCTCGTTGTGCACCATGGCGCTGCGGCGGTGCACCTTCCAGCCGCCGAGGTCGTTCTTGTCGATCTCCACGCCGTAGGCCTGGCGCACCACGTGCGGCCCGGCGGCCATGACCTGGGCCTGGTCGCGCACCATCACCGAGAAGTGCGAGCTCAGGACCTTGATGGCGCCCTGGCCCGCACAGGCCCCGAGCGCCACGCCCACTACCGGCACCGTGGCCAGCAGCTCGTGGGTCGGCCAGGTGGTGTACTCCGGCAGCTTGGTGCCGCCGATCTGCAGCAGGAGCTTGACGCTGCCGCCGGCCGAGTCCACCAGCCGCACCAGCGGCATGCGCAGCTGGTAGGCCAGGCGCTCGATGTAGATCCACTTGTCGGCGATGGTCGCTTCGGAACTGCCGGCGCGGATCGTGTAGTCGTCGACGTGCAGCGCCACCTTGCGGCCGTCGAGGCGGCCAGTGCCAATGATGGCGTTGGTGGGGTCCACGTGGGTGAACCGGCCGTCGGCGTCGTAGTGGCCCTTGCCGGCCAGTGCGCCCATCTCGTGGAAGCTGCCCGGGTCGACCAGGGCCGCGATGCGCGCTCGGGCGTCCATGCGGCCACTGGCGTGGAACCGGGCCAGCGCCTCGGGCCCGCCCATGGCCAGTGCGGCGTCGCGCCGGGCCTGAAGCTCCTGCAGCTCGGCAGCCCATTCGCCGCCGGGTTCGAATCGCTGGTCCCAGCGCACGGTCTTGCTCATGTCGGGTCTTCCAGGGTGGCGCACGCGCTGTCGCCGGGGTCTGTGACCTGGGGCGGTGCCGCCCCGGTCAGGGTCGACGCATTGAAGCATCCACCTCTAGAAATTGTCAACAATCACAACGTTGACGCAAACCCGAGGTCGAAGTCGGCTGGGCGGGTGCCTGACGCGCGCCACTGGCGGGTGGCCGCAGACCTGCCTTGGCCCCGCGGCCATCACGGACGCGGCGGCACCTCTGACCGGCACCCGGCCGATGCCCCCGCACTCGCCGGCCGGCTCAGGTTGGCGCCAGGCGGGTCGACGCTTCCTGGGCGGACTCTCGGGTGCGCTGGTGCACCAGGGCCACCACCTGCTCGGTGTCGCCACGCTCCATCGCCGCCAGGGCCAGCGTCCACAGCCGGATCGACTGCCGCCGCCGCTCCGGTGTGGCCAGCCCCAGGCGGCTGTAGCGCAGCGTCTGCAGCGAATGGCTGACGATCAGCCGCCGCAGCCGCTCGTTGCCGGCGAAGCTGCCGGTGATCTGGGTCAGTCGGTGCACCATCTCGGCATAGGCGGTGCCGTCATCGGGCGCGTCCACCAGCGATTGAAGGCGCCGCACGCCGGCCCGCATGACGGCCAGCAGCTCCGGCGGCCAGTGGTGGCCGATCCGGCGCACGGCCATCTCGTGCAGGCCGGCGCGCACCTCGAACAGCTCGCGCAGTTCGGTCGCCGACGGCGCCGAGACGATGGCGCCGCGGCGCGCCAGCACCGTCAGCAGGCCCTCGCGTTCGAGCAGCCGGATCGCTTCGCGCACCGGACCGCGGCTGACCCCGAACTCATCCGCCAGTTCCTGCTCGCCGACGCGCTCGCCCGGGTCGAGCTGGCCGCGCACGATGCGTTCGCCCACGCGCGCCGCGATCTGCTCGGGCACCGTGAGCGTGCCGCCGCGCGCGTCCGTGAAGAGCCGGAAGCTGATGACGCGCTCCCAGCGCGCCAGGGCGTCGTCGTCCGTGCTCGAGGTGTCCATGGCGGCTGCGGGCGGTCTTGGCAGGGGGCAGATTCTCGTTGATCCGGCCGGCTGTCCCGGGCGGCCGTAGATGTAGTTCGCCGTTCAGGGTAAGCACGAGGACAATCAGATTGTTGACAATCGTACAGTGCTGGCATGCATGAGATCCTCTCCGAAGTCACCGGCACCGTCTGGCAGGTCATGGCGCCGGTCGGCAGCCGGGTTGCCGAGGGCGACACCGTGCTCGTCGTCGAGTCGATGAAGATGGAGATCCCGGTGTGCGCGCCCTGTGCCGGCACCGTGGCGGCGCTCGACGTAGGTGAAGGCGACCCCGTGTCCGACGGCCAGCGGGTGGCAGCGATCGCGCCATGAAGCCGAGCCGTGACGGTGAACCCGCACCGCACTGGGAAGGTGCCGTCGCATTTCGCCTGTTTGCCGACCGGCCCCGACCCACGCTCACCGTGGCCGAGCAGATCGCCGCGCAGGTGGGCGAGCGCATCCTCGACGGCCGCCTGCCGCCGGGCGCGCGCCTGGACGAGCAGCACCTGGCCGGCGAATTCGGTGTCAGCCGCGGCACGCTGCGCGAAGCCACGCGGCTGCTCGAACGCGAAGGCCTGGTGCGCGTCATACCCCGGCATGGCGCGATGGTGACGGCGCTGAGCGCCGACGAACTGCGCGAGATCTACGAGGTCCGGGCTGCCCTGTTCGACAGCGTGCTGCGCAAGCTGGCGAAAACGCGACCCGCGGCCCTGTTCGCCCTGCAGCGCGATGGCGTGGCGCGGCTGCGCACGCTGGCCGATGGCGTACAGGACGGCGACGAGTACGCCGAGACGATGCACCGGCTGTTGCTGGTGACGGCCAGCCATGCCGGCAACCGGCGCCTGCAGCGCCTGCTGGCAGGCCTGTCGCTACAGACACTGCGCTACAGCAAGCTGGCCCTGCGCAGCGTGGCCCGCCGCCAGCGCTCGCTGGCCTTGTGGACGCAGGCGCTCGAGGCCCTGGAGCGCGGCGACGCCGACACCGTGGCCGCGCTGTCTGGCCTGCATTTCGAGGAGTCGGGCGCCGAGGCGGCGCGCCTGCTCGCAACAGACCCCGCACAGGAGACATGACATGACACTGCCCCTTGCCAGCCGGCGCCCCGCCGACGCCAGCGCCAACGGCGCGCGACCCGGGCCGCGTGGCCTGCGGGTGCGCCTGAGCACCGCCATGTCCGGCACGCTGCTGGCCGCAGCGGCCTGCGGCATCACCCTGGCCACGTTGCCGGCGGCGGTGCTGGCGCAGGGCACGGCGCTGCGCTTCACCACCAACGCGCCGTTGAAGTCGCCCTGGGGCGGACAGATCGAGCGGCTGGCAGCCACCGTCGCCGCGCAGAGCGGAGGCAGCGTCAAGATCGAGCCGTTCTACGGCGCCCAGCTGGGCAACGAACTGGACACCATCCAGCAGGTCGCGCGCGGTCGCATCGACATGGGCAGCTACTCGCTCGGTGCCGCCACGTCCGTGGTGCCGGAACTGCAGATGCTGATGTTGCCGTTCTACTTCGACAACGCAGCCCAGCTCGACTGCGTGCTCGACAAGCACATGGTCGGGCAGGTCGATGCGCTGTTCGCGGCCAAGGGGCTCAAGCTGCTGGGCATCAACGACGTGGGCGTCATCGACGTCGCGGGCAAGAAGTCGCTGGCGGACGTGGCCGCCGTGAAGGGGCTCAAGGGCACGGCCTACTCCCGCATCCAGGGCATGCTGTGGTCCGCGGTGGGGGCCAACTCCACCTTCATCCCGGTGCCGGAGTGGGCGTCGTCGCTGCAGACCGGGGTCATCGACTACACCACGTCGCCGGTGGCGGTGTACGTGCCCACCGGGCTGAACAAGGTCGCACCCGTCTACACGCGCCTGAACCTCTGGTACACGCCCGGCGTGATCCTGATGAACAAGGCCGCCTACGACCGACTGGGCGCCGAGCAGCGCGCGGCGCTGCAGCGCGCCTTCGAGGCCGAGTCGGCGCCGAAGCTGCGCGCCGAGATCCGCGCGGTGGAGGAGAAACTGCGCCAGGCCCACGTGGCCGCCGGTGGCCAGCTGGTGGACCTGACGCCCGCGCAACGTACGGCGTGGCGCCAGGTGGCCGCGGGCCTGTGGCCGGAGATGGTTTCCGCGGTGGGCGGGCAGGCCGCCGGCTTCCACCGCGCCGTCGAGACGGCCCGCGACAGCTGCCGGTGACCGACGCCCCACCCGCCGCGGTACCGCCGGCGGTGCGCACGCTGGCCGCCGGCTGGCACCGGGCCGAGTGCTGGCTGGCCATGGCCGCCTTCGCCTGCGTGGCCGCGCTGCTGATGTTCGACGTGCTGGGCCGCGAGGTGTTCGCGCCGCTGCTGCGTGCGCTGGGGGTGTCGGTGGGGGCGACCACGGTGCCGGGCGGTCCCAAGATCGCCGTGTTCGCGATGGTGGTGGGGGCATTCTGTGGTGTCGGCATCGCCACGGCCACCAACGCGCACCTGGTGCCGCGGGTGGGTTTCGGCTGGGTGCCGGCCGCCTGGGCCCCGGCGGTGGCCCGCGCCGGTGACCTGTTCACCGGCGTCTTCATGCTCGGCGTGGCCTGGTACGGCCTGCAGTTCGTGCTCGCGTCCAAGGGCACCAGCATGCGCGCCCCGGTGCTGAACTGGGAGGTGTGGCCCTTCCAGCTCGCTATCCCGGCCGGCTTCGCGTCGGCCGCCCTGCGCTACCTGATGTTCGCGGCCTGGCCGGGCCTGAAGCCGCCGCCGCCCGAGGTTCAGGAATGATGGCTGGTGCACGGCACCGGTGCAGCCGATGAGCGCGCTGGCGATCCTGCTCGGCGTGGCGGTGCTGCTGGTGCTGCGCCAGCCGCTGCTGGTGATCCTGCTGGCGCTGGCGGCGGCGGTGCAGCTGATTTGGGGCCGGGGCCAGCTCGACTACATCATCGAGGACATGTGGGTCGGGCTCGACAAGGAGCTGATCCTGTCGATCCCGTTGTTCCTGCTGTGTGGCGCGGTGATGACGCGCGGCAGCACCGCGCAGCGCATCATCGCCGTCATGGAGGCGCTCACACGCCGCCTGCCGGGCGGGCTGGGCGTGGCCTGCATCCTCACCTGCGCGCTGTTCGCGTCGATCTCGGGGTCGTCCATCGTCACCATGCTGGCCGTGGGCACCGTGATGTACCCGGCCATGCGCGACGCCGGCTACGACAACCGCTTCGCCCTCGGCGCGGTGATGGCCGGCGGCACGCTGGGCATCCTGATCCCGCCGTCGATCCCGATGATCCTCTACGGCCTGGTGACCGAATCCTCGATCACCGACCTGTTCCTGGCCGGCGTGGGACCGGGCCTGCTGCTGACGGTGGTGCTGTGCACCTATGCCATGTGGGTCAACCGCCGGCTGCCGACGCAGGCCTTCAGCGCCGCGGCGCTGCTGGTGGCCCTGCGCCACGGCGTCTGGGCGCTGCTGACGCCGGTGATCATCCTCGGCGGCATCTACTCCGGTTTCTTCACCACCACCGAGGCCGCCGCCGTGGGCCTGGCCTACGCGCTGCTGGTGGAGTCCCTGGTGCACCGCCACTTCGGCTGGGCAGACCTGCGGCACGCCGTGCTCGAGACCGCCAAGCTCGGCGGTTCACTGTTCCCGCTGCTGGCGGTGGCGCTGTCGCTGAACCTGGTGCTCATCGAGCACCGGGTACCGCAGGCGCTGGTCGAGAACGTCCAGGCCTGGATCGACAGCCCGGCCGCCTTCATCGTGCTGGTCAACCTGCTGTTGCTGGGCGTGGGCTGCCTGATGACCACCGGCGAAGCCATCCTGGTGCTCGCCCCGCTGCTGGCGCCGCTGGCCGAGGCCTACGGCTACGACAAGGTGGTCTTCGGCCTGATGATGATCCTGAACCTCGAGATCGGCTTCCTGACCCCGCCGGTGGGGCTGAACCTGATCGTCGCGCTGACGGCCTTCAAGCAACCGTTCGGCGAGATCTGCCGCGCGGCCGTGCCCTTCATCGTGCTGATGCTGGGGGTGCTGGCGGCCGTGGCCGTCGAGCCCCGCATTGCGATGGCGCTGGTGGGCCCCTGACGGGGCCAGCACCGACACGCGCACCCTACTGCCCCGGACCATGACCGAGCCCACCGACATCGACCGCAGCGAGCCCATCGTGGATGCCCACCATCACCTGTGGGACCTGTTCGCGCTGAACTACCCGTGGTCGAAGGCGCCGCCGCACGATGTCGGCTGGGGCGATACACGTCCGTTGTACGCCGACTACCTGGTGGGCCATCTGCGCCATGACGCCGAACGGCAGAATCTGATCAAGTCGGTGCACGTGCAGGCCAATGTCGACCCCACCGATCCGGTCCGCGAGACCGAATGGCTGGAGCGCGTGGCCGACCTGCCCGACTCGGCCGGCCTGCCCACGGCCATCGTCGCCTACGTCGACCTCAGTTCGCCGGCCGCTGCCGAGCACCTGGCCCGGCATGCGGCCCACCCCCGAGTGCGGGGCATCCGCCAGGTGCTCAACCGCCATGCGGACGCGCGCCTGAATCGCGCACCGGCCGACTTCCTGGCCGATCCACGGTGGCAGGCGCAGTTCGGCCTGTTGCGCAATCACGGCCTGAGCTTCGATGCCCAGGTCTACTGGCAACAGATGCCGGCACTGGCGGACCTGGCGCGCCGTCACCCCGACATTCCCATCGTGCTCGACCATGCCGGCATGCCCGTCGAACGCGACTCCCCGGCACTGGCCGGCTGGGCGCAGGGCATGCAGCTGCTTGCCACCTGCCCGAACGTCTGCGTCAAGCTCTCCGGCTACGGCATGAGCGACCTGCACTGGACGCCCGACTCCCTGCGCCGGTTCGTGCGTGATCCGATCGAGTGGTTCGGCCCCGACCGCGCCATGTTCGGCTCGAACTTTCCCGTCGACCGGCTGATGTCCAGCTACGACCGGCTGTGGGACACCTACCGCCTGTTGGTGGCGGACCTGTCCAGCCAGGACAGGCGCGCCCTGCTGCGCGGTACGGCCGAACGCTTCTACCGGATCTGACGCGCGCGGGGCTAGGCCCGCGCGACCCGGTACGTCGCCAGGGCGCACTCTCAGCGCGGGGCACCCCAAAAAACGGCCATGCAGTGGCGCGATGCGCGCCGCGTGCGCCGATGCGTCGTGGCGGGGAGGGGACGGGTCTCGATGCGGGCGAACGCGCGCCCGCGTGTTGCCTACGCGCGCAGAGGCGTCGACGCGCCGGGGGCGTCGCCCACGCCGCAGCCGGCGTGACCGTCGTCTGCTGGACACTCTAGTGGCCTCAAGCAATGCATGGTGGGGCGCTCACCTGGGTGTTCAGTAGCCCGGCATCCGGCGCAGCCAACGCACCTCCTTGTCGCGCCCTGCAGGTGCTCACGGGTACTCCAGGGCGCATCTGAAAACCCCCATGCGCCCATCCATCGGAGCGGCGAACCCGGTCAGCACTCGCTGTGGACATGGGTCAACTGGTTCGGCAGCAATTTCACGATGGCGTTGTGGCTCTGTGACCACGGCGGTCAACGCATGGACGGAGTGATCGGAGGGCACACCGGCAACGCATCAAGTACGCGGGTGTGATCACTCTGATTGCGTACATCCGGTGGCGATCAACAGGAGTGGACAGGACCCGCCAATCGAAATCGTCAAACGGGTCGATGGACGCTCGGATTGCGACAACATGCTCCATGGGTCTCGCTGAAGTGCATGTGATCGAAGCACGCTCGAATGCATGGTCGACTCCCGCATTGCGGCCTGATGCGACCGACGGCTCCTGGCCGATCGCAGGTACTCAGCACTTCACTGCGGCCTGCGGTAGACGCAACGAGCATCGGGCTTCAGCGTGCGTCGTCAGGCAGTCTCTCGTACCGTCAGATCGACTTCCCAAGCTGTCTTGACGAGGGTTCGGAGATTCGCCTCTACAAGGGGCGCTGGCCCGTTCACAATGCGGCCGGATCATCAACGATAGACTGCAAGCCTTTGATCTATAACACTTTTTCGACGCCCGTCACTCCCACTCTATTGTCAACAGGGAGGTCGCGCTCATAGGTAGATCGGGCACCGCGGCGGCCCGTCGGGAGCGAACTACCGACATTCTTACCGTCTGTGTATTGGCCGCTGGGAGACGTCCGGGTCGTCGGTCCGGTCCATCAGGACCGACAACTGGATTGCCATGCGGATCACTTGAAATCAACTGAGACGACATTGACGGTATCGACCTGCTTGTTCCGCAACCCGATGACGGTACCCGCAGCCGGGCTGACGGTATCGGCGATCTGCCCGCCCGAGCGATCCAGACGCAGAACCCTGTGTCAATGGTAGTCGTCCTCCAACTGGTGACGCACGGCGAGAACGGCCACCTGGCTGTCGTCCTCGATCTCGAACAACGCGACGTAGCCCGATCGTCCGAACGGCACGATCAGTTCGCGGAGAAACGGGCTTTGTCCGGCTTTACGGCACGTGAACGGCGACGTCTTCAGGGTGGCGATGCCTGATCGCAGCGCAGCGATCGCTTGACCCGGTAGCGCGAGGTCACCGCCATCGCGATTGAGCTCGCGTTCCAGCAGATGGTCGAAGAGCCGGCCCAAGTCCGCTTCGGCGTCCCGGGTCAGTCGGACCTTGAACGTCACTTGCCCGTCTTCACCACGCGCACACGCGCGGCGTCGAGCTTGCGTTGCAGTCCGTCGATCACCACGTCGGCATCGACGTAGTCACCCGTTCGCCGCGCGGCGTCGCGCGAGCGAAGCCCGCGTGCGATGAACTCGGCCTGCATGCGACGGCGTTCGACACTGGCACGCACCGAGGCTTCGACGAACTGGGATAGCGTCTCGCCCTCGGCCAGCACCGCTTCCACCTCGGCGCGGAAGTCGGGCTCGACTCGGATGGACGGGATGGTGGTCGTCTTCATGCCCGCAGTGTATCGCAATTGCGTCACGAGACGGCGGACCTCCCGGCATCGAGCACTCGACTCCGGCCAATGCCCGCTGCTCGTGGAAAGCGCGTCTGACCGGATCCGGCCACGAGGAGTCGCCAGCGGTCGGCGGCTTTAGAGCTCACCACCTGCGGGCGATCCGGGACCGCCCAGTGATCACAGTGCCGCTACCTCGTCGCCCGAAAGGGCTCGGGTGAAACGGCTGGCGGTTGGTCCAGCATCTGGTCCACCAGTAGTGCGGCCGAGCCCATGGCCAGCGTCAGACCGAGGTGTCCATGCCCCGTGTTCAGCCACAAGCCCTTGGGCCCCGCGGGGCCGACGAAGGGAAGCCCGTCGGCGCTCATGGGTCGAAGCCCCGCCCACGGGGTGCCCGACGAACGGTCGACGCGAGATGCAATCTCGGGGTACAGGCGTTGCAGCAGGGCGAACAGGTTGTCGAGCCGTCGCGCATCAAGCGAGAGGTCGTCACCCGCGAACTCGGCGGTTCCGACGGCGCGCAGCCGCCGGCCCAATGGCGTCACGGCAGCGTGCATGGCGTCGTCGATCACCGGTAACGAAGGCAGCGGCGTCAGGGACGACAGATGCCCCACATCGAAGGTGAGCGAGTAGCCCTTGGCGGGCCGGACCGCGAGCCGCAAGCCAAGTGGCCGCAGCAGCGCCCGGCTGCCGCAGCCACCGGCGACGACGACGCGGCGGGCTGCGATCCAGGCGCCTTCAGTCTCCACGCCAGTGACCTCTCCCTGCCAAACAACGATGCGCTGCGCCGCTACGGACGTGCGAACCTGCGCCCCGTTGGCCCTGGCCAGCCGGGCGAGTTCGCGCGTCAACGCGCAGGCATCGGCCGCCACGTCATCGGGAAAGTGGAGCGCTGCGGCGACCCTGCTGCTGGCCGCTGCCAGCGCGGGTTCGCGTTCGACGGCCTGCGCTGCGGACAACACGCTGAATCGCAATCCCAGAGCAGCCAGCCGCTGGGCGATTCCTTTCGGGCCGTGCAAGTCGCGCGGCCTCGCGAACAGCTTGAGGGTGCCGCCGAACGAGGCATCGCAGCGCAGGCCCTGCGAGCGGATCAGCTGCCGGGTCCGTTGGGTCGAGTCCAGCGCCAGACGAAAGCTGGCTTCGGTGGCCGCTGCATGCCGGGCGGGTGACGAATGGCGCAGAAAGCGCAGGCCCCAGCCCAGCAGGTCGGGCAGTGCGTGCAGGCGCAGCTTCATGGCCGCCGTCGGATCGACCAGCGACGCCATCAGGTGGCGGCCGACGCCCGGGCTGTTCCACGGGTCCGACATCGAAGGCGTCAGCATGCCGCCGTTGGCGAAGCTGGTTTCCGTTGCAAGCGCCTCCTTCGCCTCAAGCAGGAGCGCAGGCTCGCCGCGCGAGGCCAGTTCGTACAGGGTGGCCGCGCCCAGCAGGCCGCCGCCGATGACCACCGTGGGCAGGCTGCCGGACATCTGCCCGCGATCAGTGGGCCGCTTGCTGGTTGGGCGCTGGCGGTGGCAGCACCTTGCCCGGGTTCAGGATGCCTTTCGGGTCCCACGCTGCCTTCAGGCGGCGCATCAGGTCCACGCCCGCTTCGCCGAACTCATCCAGCAGAAGTTCGCGTTTGTGGCGGCCCACGCCGTGCTCGCCGGTGCAGGTGCCTCCGAACTGCAGTGCCCGCTGCATGGTGCGCTGGTTCAGCTGCTCGGCCGCCGCCATCTCGTCAGCATCGCCGGGGTGTGCCAGCACCAAGCAATGGAAGTTGCCATCGCCCACATGGCCGAACAGCGGGCAGGTCAATCCGGTTTCCCGGATGTCGATCAACGTCGCTTCGATGCAATCGCCAAGCTTGGACATGGGCACACAGGCGTCGGTGGTGAAGGCGCGTGCTCCCGGCTTCAGCTGCAGGCAGGCAAAGAAGGCATGGTGCCGGGCCGCCCACAGCCGCGAACGCTCCTCGGGGTTGGCCGACCACTCGAACGATCGGGCACCGTTGTCGCGGGCCAGCGCCTGCACCGTCTGCGCCTGTTCCTGCACCGATGCCGCGCTGCCGTGGAATTCGAGCATCAGCGTGGGTACCTCGGTCAGCCCGGTGCGGCTGTGGGCATTGACCGCCCGGATGGTCAAGGCGTCGACGAGTTCGGCGCGGGCCACCGGCACGCCGACCTGAACCGTCTGCATCACCGTGCGCACCGCGTCCAGCACGCTGTCGAAGCCGCACAGGGCCGCGGCGATCGTCTCGGGCTGCGGGTACAGCCGTACCGTCACTTCGGTGATGATGCCCAGAGTACCTTCGCTGCCGACGAAGATGCGGGTCAGGTCGTAGCCGGCCGACGACTTCTTCGTGATGCGCGAGGTGCGCAGCAGCCGAGCCTCAGCGGTGACGACGGTCAGGCTCAGGGTGTTCTCGCGCATCGTGCCGTAGCGGACCGCATTGGTGCCGGAAGCACGCGTGGCCGCCATGCCGCCGAGCGAGGCATCGGCGCCCGGGTCGATAGGGAAGAACAGCCCCAGGTGCCGGCACTCGGTGTTGAGTTGGGTACGCGTGGCGCCGGCCTGCACGGTGGCCGTCATGTTCTCGGCGTCGATCTCCAGTACGCGGTTCATGCGGCTCAGATCCAGGCACACGCCCCCCTCGAAGGCCAGGAAGTGGCCTTCGACCGAACTGCCCGCCCCGAAGGCGATCACCGGCGTGGCGTGCTCGTTGCAGGCCCGCACGACCGCGATGACGTCGTCCGTCGACTCTGCAAACACAACGGCATCGGGTGGCGTGGTCGGGTAGGGCGACTCGTCGCGCCCATGCTGGTCGCGCACGGCCTGCGCGGTGCTGAAGCGCTCGCTCAGGCGCTCGCGCAGCGCCGAGCTCAGCCCAAGTGGCAGCGGCATAGGGCAACGGGGCTCAATGGTCCCAGCGCAGGCTCACGCCGACGGTGCGCGGCCGCACCAGGAAGTAGTCCCGGTACGGATAGGCAGCATCGGCCAATGCGCCCACCACGCCGCGCTGGTCGGTGGCGTTGTTGGCAAAGAGCGTGAGCTCCCACGCATCGCGGGCCAGGCTCAGTCGAAGGTCCATCGTGGTGTAGCCCGGTGCCGACCCCGAGCCGGCGATATCGAAGTTGCGCGCACCGATCTGGCTGATGACCGAGCTGACCCTGCCTGAGGTTCCGGCAGGACCCGCGAAGCTGTAGCTCGGCGCCAGGGTCACCTGCGTGCGGGCGCTGCCGGGCAGCCGTGAGCCGCTGGGCACCTTGCCGGCCGGTCCGTCGTAGGCCACGGTCGTCTTGGCGTCGATGAAAGCCGCGGCCAAATCGACGCTGAAGCTCGGCGTGGCGCGCCACCCGACGCTCAGCTCCAGGCCCTTGCTCTTCGCGGCGCCGACATTGCTGGTGTCCAGGAAGCCGCCGTTGAGCGTGGTCACCTGCACGTTCTTCCAGTCGAGCAGGAACACAGTGGCGTCCACGCGCAGGTCCTTGCTTGGCAACAGGCGCACGCCGGTCTCGTAGTTCGTGAGCTTGTCGGACTTGTAGGGCGTCTGCGAACGGAAGTTGACGCCACCGAACCGGTACCCCTGCGAGACCAGCGCGTACCACTGGTGGGCACCGAACTTGTGGCGCAGCGTGGCCTTGGGCGTGAAGCCGTCTTCGCTGAGCGAGGGGCTCCTGAACGGCGCATTCGAGGGAAGGTTGGACAGGAACGCAATGTTGTAGTTCGTCTTGGTGCTGTACGCTCGTCCACCCAGCCCGACGGTCCAGGCCGGCGTGAGGTCGAAGTCGCCATCGAAGAAGAGCGCGTTCTCGCTCATCCGCGCCGTGCCGGTTTGCAGACCCAGCACGTCGTTGGGAAACAGGGCGCCCAGACCAGCGTCGACTGCCCCGACCGCGCGGATGGGGCCGTCCAGCTCGAAGCGGGTGCGCGAAATCAGCGCGCCGACCAAGTAGCGCAGCGGTCCTTGTTGTGAAGACGCCAGGCGGATCTCCTGTGAGACCATGTCCGAGTTCGAGGCCTCGTCGGCCACGTACGCCGGGAGCACGATGCCGCTGGGCCGGAAGGCCGGGTCAAATAGACGCGTCACGTCGCTGTGCGAGTCGTTCTCTTTCCGCCAATAGCCGGTGATCGAGGTCAGCGTGTGGGACCCCAGCTCCGCGTCGATGGTGACATTGGCGAAGTCGAGCGTCGAACGCCGTGTGCTGGCCGTCGGGTTGCTGGCCGTCAGTTGACGGGGGTCCGGAGCCACCGCCATGGTGTCGTCGAGCTGATTGCGCTGATGCATCACGTTCGCGGAGATGGTCAGCGACCTGTTCGGCTTCGCAAGCCCCGACAGTCGCGCCCCTGAGGTGTGGGACCGGTTGGCTCGTTCGGCCTGGGTGCCCAGGTTCTTGATCCACCCGGCATCGACACGATCGAACGCCATCACACGCACGCCGGCGACACCCTTCGCCAGCGGCTGGTTGCCCATCAGGTAGATCGCATGGTCGGTTCCACCGCCCACGACACGGCTGCCGGAGGCCAAGACACTGAAGGCCTGAGCCTGCAGTTCCGGTTCGGCCAGCAGGTACCGCACAGCGCCACCCAGCGACGATGACCCATACAGCGCGCCCTGCGGGCCTCGCAGTACTTCCATACGCTCGAGATCGAACGGTGCCACGTCGGCCGCGTTCATGAACGCGAACGGGTCGGTCATCGGCACGTCCTCGATGTAGATGCCGGTGGTGCTCTGCTGGAACCCGAGCGTCAGCGTGTTGGCGTTGGTGCCGATGCCTCGGATCGCCGGCACATTGCGGCCCGGATCGCCCTTGTTCACCTGCACACCGGGGGTGAGCTTGAAGGCCCCTTCCTGGTCGGCCACGCCGTTGGCCTCGAGCGCACTGCCCTGGATCACGCTGACCGTGCCCGCCACGTCCGCAGCCGGCTGCTTGCGCTTGTTGGCGGTGACAACGACGGTCTGGGTGTCGGATGATTCTGCAGCAGCCGCCACGGCGGCCTGGGCCCGGACCACGTCAGGCCCACAGACCAGCAGGCTGGCCACGGCGATGGCGTGCATGGCGGGAAACTGGACAATCCTACGGACGCTCATCGTTCACCTCGATCGCTTGGATGGGTCGCTCGAGCATAGGAGGCCTGTCGAAGACCGAACTTAGGCAGGCCGGCCAATGGGTTTGGGGAAGTGACCCGACACCGGGTATGCCCGTAGCCACGCAGCCAAAGCGAAGCGCCGATCCGCGGTAGCCCGGCAGCGGATGGCGCACCTACATTGAGCCCAGCACCGACAGAGGCCAAGATCGATGCGGATCGAAACCCGACTTCCTCATGGCACCAGCTACCTGCTGCCCATCCTCGGCGGCGAGGTTCGCCTTCGTCTGGACGTGATGCCGCCGGCCCCGATCGCGTTCGGGCCGCCGATGACGGACGGGCCGCATCCTCTGCTTCTGTTGCTCGACGCGGACCTGCACTACCCCG
The DNA here is from genome assembly GCF_004016515.1 of Rubrivivax albus. Taxonomy (GTDB): domain Bacteria; phylum Pseudomonadota; class Gammaproteobacteria; order Burkholderiales; family Burkholderiaceae_C; genus Rubrivivax; species Rubrivivax albus. Next base: position 1,291,772 of record NZ_SACT01000001.1, on the reverse strand, counting down.
TTGCCGCCGGCCTGTCCCGGCTTCTGCAGGTGACCGGCGAGGTGCCACCGCACTGGGTGGTGGGCCTGGGCTTCGAAGGAGGTGAGGCCATCGACGTCTACGCCGAGCGCCGCATCCGCTATTTCAGCCCGTGGCCGATTGCACTGCCGGCACCCTACCCGCAGAACTGGGTCAGCGGCCAGGGGCTGCGCTTTCGCCAGGCGCTTGTGGAGGAGGTGCTGCCGTTCATCGAAGCGACCACCCAAGCGAAGCGATCTGCCTTCAACCTGATTGGCGTGTCGCTTGCAGGACTCTTCGTCACCCGCCTGCTGCGGGACGCGCCGACCCTGTTCAGGGGCTACGGGATCATCAGTCCGCGACTTGGTGACCAGGACCGCCGCATGATCCGCGAGTTCGACGGCCTGTCCGCCGGATGGTTGCCCCTGGACACGCGCATCGTGATCTGCGCGGGTGACCGTGAAGACGTGCCCGGCACCGATCTGGAGTCGATGACGGCCAACGCTGCAGAGCTGGCCGGAGCGCTACAGGGACTGCACGGCAACGTGCAACATCACGTTCATCCCGGTGAGACTCATGCGTCCGTGCTCGGTGCCGCCCTGTCCCGTTCCATCCGGGCGTTGATGGCGCTGGGTGAGCAGCCGAAGTAGCTGCTGAAAGCAGCCGTGAAGCTGCTGTGGTGCTTGTAACCGGTGAGGTAGGCAATCTCGGAGACCGTGTGCAGGCCTTCCTGCAGCAGCTTCATCGCCCTGTCCATCCGAAGCTGCATCCGGTGCTCCGAGATCGAAACACCGAAGTGTTGCCGATAGAGCTTGCGCAGCTTGGTCTCGGTGGTGGCCACTCGCACGGCGAGCGCGGGAATCGACAAGGCGTCTTCCAGGTGCAGTTCCACCAGGCTGCGCGCCGTGGCCAGCCTTTGTTGGTCTTGCCACTTTGCTTGCCGCGCATCGCTGGGCGGTTGCTCCGCACGTGCCAGCCACGGCAACATCAGGTTGCCCAACAGTTCGAGAGCCTTGCCTTCGAGCAGCATCGTCCCGAGCGGACTCGCTGGGTCCGTCCCGATGATCTCGTTGGCCGTCTTCACAGCCGCGCGATCCAGCGGCATGACCTGCGGCGCCGCGAAGACCTCCCGCAGCCGATCAACGCCGCCCGGAAGGCCGAAGTCGTCGGCAAGACGCTGGGGTGCGCACGATAGTCGTATGACTCTGAACGGAGAACCTGCGGGTAAGTGCGCCGCATAGGTGCGACCCGGCTCACGGATCGACAGGGACGCCTGCCCCGCCGCGAAGGCGTGAGCGCCGGCCTGCGCCCCTTCGCCGTCGCCTTCGGCTGTCCGTTCGACTTCCAGGCGTCCTGCCACCACGACGTGCAGCACAAACTCGTTGTTGCCTTCGCTGCTGATGCACAGCGGCGTCGTGGGGTCCATCTCCACGACGGCCAGGTCCATCCCATGCGACAGGCGGCACACCAGCCCCTGCCAGGCGGTCTTCTCCAGGCGGCCGCGCAAACGCACGACGCCCGGCCCGACGTCGATGATCTCGGCGCCACCTGTCGTGGTCCATGCGCGAGGCAGTCGCTTGCGGTCGCCCAATAGCTGCGCGATCGCATCGGCTGCATGCTCGTGACGATGCTGCGCGGAAGAACGGGCGTGTCTCAAATCGGATTCGGTCAGTCGGGTGCGCCAGATAACGGCCACTTGGGCCTGCGCACATTCTGATAAGGCATGCGGGCCACGTCAAAGCTCAGCGCGCCTGGGGCGCCGACGTAGATGACGCGAGATGCCAGCGGTGCAAACGCCGCGTGGAAGTGCTGCATCGACTTCAGGACGATGAGCCGTTGTTCCTGCAGCTTGCAGCCGAGCTGGGTGAACAGGTCCGTGTGCATGGCCTGGTTGCGCCCACTGACCAGGACGATCTGCACACCGGCGCTGTCGCCCGCGCCTTCAATCAGGGCGCAGTCGCCCATGGGCGTGGCCGACCCGCCCAGGCCGGTCATCACGAGGTTCTCGCGCAGGGCCATGACCGTGCAGCGCAGGTCCACCGGATCGCCCGATTCCGGCCCCATCTTGCCGCCGATGCGCAGATGAAGGTGGGACCCGACGCCTGCCTCGAACGCGACCCGGACGGCAATCGGGTCCCACAGCGGCCCGAACGCCGCCGGCCGGATCTGCCGCTCGAGCACGCGGCGCAGGATGAAGGTCGAATCCGACGGCGCGCCGCCGCCCGGGTTGTCGGCGCCATCGGCGAGCACCACCGGGCCGGCAGGGCTCACCAGGGCCTGGTCCAGCGCTTCGTCGATGGTCGGGTACACCACACGCAGTTGTTCCCGCATGTCGATCAACTGATCAGCCAGCCGGCGGGCACATCGCTGCGCGGCTGCGGCGTCGCCATCGGCGTAGACGAGCATCTGGGTGCCCATGTCCGCCACGTCGCCCCAAGGAAAGCCGTGCACGATCGAGATTGATACTATGCCGTCGCGGCCCTCCAGCGCCTTGATGCGTTCCACAAAGCCCCGTGCCGGTTCTCGTGTCGTGTGCATCGTGACGATCATCTGGCAGTCCACGACCGCCGCCACGGGCCTCAGGCGCCCGCGAGCCTGGGCCTCGCACAGGTGCAGCAGATCGAAGGCCCGCTCGGCGATGTCGGTGTGCGGGTATTCCTTGAACGCGACCAGCACGTTGGCGCATTCGACCATCGCCGGGCTGAGATGGCAGTGCGGGTCGAGCTCCGCGCCGACGACCACGTCGCGGCCCACCAAGGCCCGCACGCGGGACAGCAGGTCGCCTTCGCAGTCGGGGTAGCCGTCGGCCACCATCGCGCCGTGCAGGCCGAGCGCGACCACGTCCACCGGCATCGCGCGCTTCAGGTCTGCAAGCAGCTGATCCCGCAAGGACTCGTAGGTCGATCGCGTCGTCGGCCCGGCCGGTTGCGCCGCCGCGACCAGACCTTCGGCTAATTGCCAGCCCCGCTGCGGCGCCAGCTGCCGGGCGGCCCACAGCGGCCCGGCAAACAGGCTCATTTCACGCGGATGCGTACCAGCCGGAAAGTAGGCGAAGTCGCGGTAGGCCTGCATGCCCGTGGGCATGGACGCGAAGGTGTTCGTCTCGGTGGCGAGGGTGGCGGTGAAGACTTTCAAGGGCGCGATCCTCCGTTTACGGCCGCCGCTGTCGGTCGGATTGTCCGGTGCGGGTGTATCGCAGGCTTAGGCAAAGCGGGTGGATGCTTTGGGAGCCCCGTGCTCCGGGTTGGCGCGTCAGGCGATCGCTGGAACATTGAGGCGACATGAGTGTCGCCCACTACCCACCGCCTTCGACCACCACCTGGTCACCCCAGACAGACGCACCGATGACGGGCGCAGCGTTACTGATTCGTACCTTGCTCGACCTCGGGGTCGACACCGTGTTCGGCTATCCAGGCGGCGCCGTGCCGCCCTTGTTCGACGCTTTGCATGCAGAACCTCGTTCCTGATCGCCACCCACCCCGAGGAGCCGGAGAAGCGGGTGTTCGGCCGCGACCTGCTGGCCGTGCGCGTGCTGGACCCCGATGGCAGCAAGCTGCTGACCATCTACAACACGCACCTGAAAAGCCACTTCGTGCCCCATGACGAAGACCCGGTCGAAGGCGCGGCCCGGGCCAACGCACGCCGGCGGCGGCAGGCAGAGTCCATTGCCCGCATCCTGTCGGCCGAGGAGCGACGGGGTGCGAAGTTCATGCTCGTCGGCGACATGAACGACCCACCGGACAGCCCGTTCCTGGCCCCGATGCTCTCGGTCGACGGCGACCCGCTGGTCAACGCTTTGGCCGCCGCGGTCGAGACGCGGCCCGCCAAGGCCGAGACGCCAGGCCAGGGCCCGGGACCGGCCAGCCCCGTCTGGACCCACCGCTACAACCCGCCCGGGGCGGAGCCGCCCCGCTACGAACTGTTCGACCAGGTGTGGCTCTCCAGCACGCTGGCGCCCAGGCTGCTGTCAGCGCACATCGACCGGCGGACAAGACACGGCGGTGATGGCTCGGACCACGATCCTGCATGGGTGGTGCTGGATCTCTGAGCCCAGACGCCAGGCTCGTTACTGACCGTACCCAAGCGATTGACGGCAAGAAGCTTCAGGCGCCAAGGGTACCGAACCCCGCTTGCGCCGCGCGAGCCGCTGGGCCGGTCGTCCGCTGACCGGTCCTGGACATGCGGGGCCCTAAAACTCGGTTTCCCCACACCACCAACAGCGGAAGTAGCGCCACTGCGGGTCTCGCCCAACAAGGGCGCCCATTCAGGCAGCGGCGCCCCTTGGATCGGTGACGCACTCGGCATGCCTCGCCGCAGACACCGTTTGGACATAGCGGTGCTGGAGAGGCAGAAGCAACAACATGGACAGGAGCATGGCCAGACAAGTCACGCCCACCATCGCCAGCAACAGACCATTGGGCTGCTCCTTCAGGCGGTCGGACACCGCGCCGACCACGGCCGGTCCGAGCGAGCCCAGCACGATGTTGAGCGTGACCGCGATCGCCGCCAGCCGACCGCGCAGCGGCGCTGGCGCCATCTCCTGCAGCGCCAGCGGGAACAGGAGTGTCCCTGCCATCACGGTCGTCATGAAGAGTCCGACGCAGACGAACAGTTGCGTCGGAGACCGGGCCAACAGCACGCCTGCGGCCATCAGCAGCCCGAGCGCGGCGGCCGCCAGCAGGCTCATGGCCGGCAAACGCGGACCGAGGCGTGGCAACAGTTGCCGGTATCCCACCTGGGCGATCAGGAAGCCAGTCACGGTGGCCACGAGCATGGCCGCGCCCATCGTGTTGGCCACCTGCAAGGGCGTGGCCGACATCTGCCGCATTGCGACCACGGGGGCGAAGTTCATCACCGCGCCAATGCCGAGGACCATCGACGCGACGCCGAAGTAGAAGCTGGCGAACGCCAGCTTGTGGCGAGCCAGGAAGGGCAGCACCGCCGTGCCCGCTGGCGCGACGCTTGCGTCCCGACGGCTTGACGCCAGCGCATCCGGCACCTCGTCCGGTCCGGCCGCCCGCCGGGCGCGCAGGAGTGGCATCGTCAGGATCAGCGGCACCAGCACAAGGCCAGGCAGCGCAGCCGCCAGCAGGGTCAACCGCCAGTTGGACAGCGGCTGCAAGGCATCGGGCAGCAGGCCTCGCCAGGTGTCGACGGCAACGAGCAGCCAGCCGCACATTGCGACGACCAGACCCACGCCCAGCCGCCCCGCCAGCAGCATGAGCGAGTTGGCCAGATGCCGTTTCTGGCCGCGGAACAGCTCGGGGATCAGCGCCAGAGCGATGGCCATTGCCGCCGTCGCTGACCTTGTACGCCCGCTCGCGTGGCGCCAGGTCGCGCAGCTTGGCGTCCGTCAAACCCTGTCGAGCCTTCGCGCTTGCGGGCGTGGGGCGCGCCCGATCCGCCGAGATGTCCATGAGGTCTCCAATCCACTGCCTGTCGCAGGGCCGGGATACCGTCACGGAGTCCGACGGTATCGCCGATGGCCTGCAAGCGTAGGTGCTCGGATACCGTCAGATCAACCGTCAGAACGTCTGGGACCGCACTGGATCGTGCGAGACGCTTCTGGACTCTAAGTCCTTGTCCCTACAGTGAAATCGGATTGCTCTGGGATGACCGGAAACACCTTGGGACGATGTTGGCTCATTCCCACTCGATCGTCGCCGGCGGCTTGGAGCTCACGTCGTAGGTCACGCGGTTGATGCCGCGCACCTCGTTGATGATGCGGCCGGAGGTCTTCTTCAGCAGGCTGTACGGGAGCTCGGCCCAGTCCGCGGTCATGAAGTCGCTGGTCTGCACGGCGCGCAGGGCCACCACGTAGTCGTAGGTGCGGCCGTCGCCCATCACGCCCACGCTCTTGACCGGCAGGAAGACGGCAAAGGCCTGGCTGGTCAGGTCGTACCAGCTCCTGCCGGTGGCCGGGTCGATGGCGGCGCGCAGTTCGTCGATGAAGATGGCGTCGGCGCGCTGCAGCAGTTCGGCGTACTCGCGCTTGACCTCCCCCAGGATGCGCACGCCCAGGCCCGGGCCCGGGAACGGGTGGCGGTAGACCATCTCCGGCGGCAGGCCCAGGGCCACGCCAAGCTCGCGCACCTCGTCCTTGAACAGGTCGCGCAGCGGCTCCAGCAGCTTCAGCCCCAGCGTCTCGGGCAGGCCGCCGACGTTGTGGTGGCTCTTGATCGTGGTGGCCTTCTTGGTCTTGGCGCCGCCGGATTCGATGACGTCGGGGTAGATCGTGCCCTGGGCCAGCCACTTGGCGTTCGACAGCTTCTTCGCCTCGCGCTGGAAGACCTCGACGAACTCGCGGCCGATGATCTTGCGCTTCGCCTCGGGGTCGGACACACCCTGCAGGTGGCCGAGGAACTGCTCGCTCGCGTCCACGTGCACCACCTTGGCATGCAGCCGGCCGGCGAACATGTCCATCACCATCCGGCCTTCGTTCAGCCGCAGCAGGCCGTGGTCGACGAAGACGCAGGTGAGCTGGTCGCCGATGGCGCGGTGGATCAGCGCCGCAGCCACGCTGGAGTCGACGCCGCCGGACAGGCCCAGGATCACCTCCTCGTCGCCGACCTGCGCGCGGATGGCCTCGACCGCCTCGGCGATGTGGTCGCGCATCACCCAGTCGGGCTTGGCGCCGGCGATCTGCAGCACGAAGCGCTCGAGCATCGCGCGCCCCTGCGCCGTGTGCGTGACCTCCGGGTGGAACTGCACCGCGTAGTAGCCGCGCGCCTCGTCGGCCATGCCGGCGATCGGGCAGCTGGGCGTGCTGGCCATCAGCTTGAAGCCCGGCGGCAGCACGGTGACCTTGTCGCCGTGGCTCATCCACACCTTGAGCATGCCGTGACCCTCGGCGGTGCGGAAGTCCTCGATGCCGTCCAGCAGTTTCGTGTGGCCACGCGCGCGCACCTCGGCATAGCCGAACTCGCGGTGGTCGCTCCATTCCACGGTGCCGCCGAGCTGCGCCGCCATGGTCTGCATGCCGTAGCAGATGCCCAGCACCGGCACGCCCAGGTCCCACACCGCCTGCGGCGCGCGCAGCTGGTGGTCCTCGTAGGTGCTGGCGTGGCTGCCGCTGAGGATGATGGCCTTGGGCGCGAACTCGCGCACGAAGGCATCGTTGACGTCGTTCGGGTGGATCTCGCAATAGACGTGCGCCTCGCGCACGCGGCGCGCGATCAGCTGCGTGACCTGGGAGCCGAAGTCGAGGATGAGGATGCGGTCGTGGTTCATGCGGGCTGGGCCGCGGCTCGGCGCCGGGCGGTGAAGAAGCGGATCGCGATGACGGCGGCCGCCGCCTGCAGCAGCGCGCAGGCGAAGAACGGCAGGCCGATCAGCCAGTCGTCGGGTTGGCGGTGCGAGATCAGCACCAGCAGCGGCCCGGCCGTGGCCGGCGCCAGCACGGCCATCAGGCTGTTGACCGAGGCCAGGGCGCCCATGACCTCGCCCTGGCGCTCGGCGTCGGCGGCGTTGGACACGATGCTCTGCAGCGAGGCCGTCGCCCCGCCGCCCAGCAGGGTGCCGACAACGATGACGACGTACATCATCCAGCCCTCGGTGATGGCGCCGAAGGCGGCGTAGGTGACGGCGCCCATCGCCAGCCCCCACGCGGCCAGCCGGCGCGGCGAGAAGCGTTTGAGCAGGTGGCGCAGCAGCACGCCCTGCACCAGGGCCGACATCAACCCGACGACGAACAGCGACCAGCCCACCTCGGCCGGCCCCCAACCGAAGCGGAAGTGCGTGTACAGCACCCAGCTGGAGTGCATCGTGAACTGCGCCAGCGTGGCCAGCGCGATGGCCGCGGCCAGCCAGCCGATCCCGGGGTTGCGCGCCAGCGTCTGCATGGCCGCCAGCGGGTGGGCTCCACGCCAGGTGAAAGGGCGCCGGCGCGCCTTGGGCAGAGACTCCGGCAGCACGAAGTACCCGTACAGGCCGTTGGCCACGGCCAGCGCGCCGGCGGCAAAGAACGGCAGACGCACGTCGATGTCACCGAGCACGCCGCCCAGGGCGGGGCCGAGGATGAAGCCGACGCCAAACATCGCACCCACCAGGCCCATGCGCGCGGCCCGCTGCTCTGGCGTGGAAATGTCGGCCACGTAGGCGTTGGCGATGGCGGCGTTGGCCTGCATGGCGCCGGCCACCACGCGCACGGCCACCAGCATCCACAGCGCGGTGGCCAGACCGGTGACGAAGAAGCTCAGCGCCAGGCCGCTGAAGCCCAGCAGCAGCACGGGTCGGCGGCCGAAGCGGTCCGACAGCGCGCCGAGCACGGGCGCGGCGACGAAGTTGGCGGCACCGAAGGTGAAGGTCACGATGGCGAACCAGCGCGCCTGGGCCTCGGCGCCGTCGGTGAACTGGCCCACCATGTAGGGCAGTACCGGCACGATCAACCCGATCGCGATCATGTCGATCAGCACCGCGATCAGGATGAACGACATGGCCGCCCGCCTTTCGGCTGGGCGGCCATTCAAGGCCTCGGCGTTCAAGGTCAGTCGGCGCGGTAGTTCGGCGCTTCCTTGGTGATCTGCACGTCGTGCACGTGGCTTTCGCGGATGCCGGCGGTGGTGATCTGCACGAACTCCGCGCGCTCCTTCATCTCGTCGATGGTGCTGCAGCCGCAGTAGCCCATCGACGCCCTCAGGCCGCCGCCCATCTGGTGCACGATGGCGATCAGCGAACCCTTGTAGGGCACCCGACCCTCGATGCCCTCGGGCACCAGCTTGTCGGCATTCGGGTTCGTGGTCTCGTCGTTTTCCTGGAAGTAGCGGTCGGCCGAGCCGGCCTTCATGGCGCCGATGGAGCCCATGCCGCGGTAGCTCTTGTAGCTGCGGCCCTGGAACAGGATGACCTCGCCCGGCGCCTCTTCCGTGCCGGCGAACATGCCACCCATCATCACCGTGCTGGCGCCGGCGGCGATGGCCTTGGCGATGTCGCCGGAGTAGCGGATGCCGCCGTCGGCGATCAGCGGCACGCCGCTGCCCTTGAGCGCCGTGGCCACGTTGTCGATGGCGGTGATCTGCGGCACGCCGACGCCGGCGACGATGCGCGTGGTGCAGATCGAGCCCGGGCCGATGCCGACCTTGACCGCGTCGGCCCCGGCCTCGCACAGCGCCAGCGCGGCCGCGCCGGTGGCGATGTTGCCGCCGATGACGTCGACCTGCGGGTAGTTCCTCTTCACCCAGCGCACGCGCTCGATGACGCCGGCGCTGTGACCGTGGGCGGTGTCCACCACGATGGCGTCGACGCCGGCCTTGACCAGCAGTTCCACGCGTTCCTCGGTGCCCTCGCCCACGCCCACGGCGGCGCCGACGCGCAGCTTGCCTTGCGCATCACGGGCCGCATTGGGGAAGCTGGTCTGCTTGGTGATGTCCTTCACCGTCATCAGGCCGCGCAGCTCGAAGGCGCTGTTGACCACCAGCACGCGCTCCAGGCGGTGCTTGTGCATCAGTGCCTTGCCCTCGGCCAGCGATGCGCCTTCCAGCACGGTGACGAGGCGTTCGCGCGGTGTCATCACGTCGCGCACCGGAGCGTCGAGCCGGGTCTCGAAGCGCAGGTCGCGGTTGGTGACGATGCCCACCACGGTGCGCCCCTCGACCACCGGGAAGCCGGAGAAGCCGAACTGTTCCTGCAGCGCCATCACCTCGCGCACGGTCTGATCCGGCCGCACGGTGATCGGGTCGCGCAGCACGCCGGACTCGTAGCGCTTGACGCGCGCCACCTCGGCGGCCTGCTGCTGCGGCGTGAGATTCTTGTGCACGATGCCGATGCCGCCTTCCTGGGCGATGGTGATCGCCAGGCGGGCTTCGGTGACGGTGTCCATGGCCGCCGACACCAGCGGCAGGTTGAGCGCGATGTTGCGCGTCAGGCGGGTGGCAAGGGAGGTGTCGCGCGGCAACACCTGCGAGAACGCCGGCACCAACAACACATCGTCGAAGGTGAGCGCTTGGCCAAGAAGGCGCATGGGGAAAGCTCCAGACGCAAAGCACGATTATACGGACCGTTACCACGCCCCCTGCCGCGCGTGACGCATTGCACGCGAGCCCCGGTGCCGACGCGGCCTACACTTGCGGGATGACGATGCGCCCTGCCCTGACCGCGCTCACCGCCGCCCTGGCCCTGACCCTGCTGGCCGGGCCCGCCATGGCCCAGTGGAAGTGGAAGGACGCCAACGGGCGCATCACTGTCAGCGACCTGCCGCCGCCGCGCGACGTGCCGCCGCAGAACATCCTTCAGCGACCCGACCCGGCTGCGGCACGCGCAGCAGCTGCGTCGCCCGCTGCTTCGGCGGCGTCGGCCCCGGCCGTGGTGCCGCGCGTGGACCGCGAGCTGCAGGCCCGCAAGGACGCCGCCGCGCAGGAGCAGGCGGCCAAGGAGAAGGCCGAGGCCGCCAAGCTGGCAGAACAGCGCGCCGAGAACTGCCGCAATGCCCGCGCCCACCTGGCGGCGCTGGATTCCGGGCAGCGCATCGCGCGCTACAACGACAAGGGCGAGCGCGAGATCCTCGATGACCGCCAGCGCGCCGCCGAGACGCGCCGCGCACGCGAGGTCATCGCGTCGGACTGCCGCTGACGGCGCCACCCGTGCCGGTCTTGCCGCGCTTGCGGTAGCGCTGCCGGCGCGCTTCCTTGGGGTCCACGGTCAGCGGCCGGTAGACCTGAACCTGGTCCTGGTCGCGCAATGCCTGCCGCAGCGTGCAGGTCTTGAACCAGACGCCTACGTCCACCGTCGCCAGGTCCAGGCCATGGCGCGCCAGCACCCCGCTGTGCTGAAGCGCGTCCTGCACCGTGGCACCTTCATCCAGTTCCAGCGTCGTCAGGTCGACCTGGTCCGACGGCCCCGCCACCGGGCAGTGGACAACCTCAACGCGGACCATGCACCTGCTCCGCCCGCTGCACGAAGCTGTCGACGAAGGTGTTGGCCACGCGGTCGAACACAGGGCTGACCACGGCCTCCAGCGCCGGGCTGGCGAAGGCGTAGCGAAGGTCGAACTCGATCTTGCAGGCCTCGGCCTCGCTGCCGGGCCGGCCCAGCGGATGGAAGAGCCAGGTGCCGTCGAGCAGCGAGAACGGGCCGTCGACCAGCTGCACTTCCACCGAACGGCCCGGCACCTGCACGTTGCGGGTGGTGAAGGCGTGTCGCACCCCCATGTAGTGCAGGCCGATGCGCGCGGTCATGCCGTCGTCGTGCTGCGTCAGCACCTCGGCCCTGTCGCACCAGGGCAGGAAATCCGGGTAGCGGTCGACACCGGTCACCAGGTCGTACATCTCCTGCGGCGTGTACCAGAGCAGGACCGACTTCTTCACGTGCTTCACAATCGCGGATTCTAGTTTTCCCCCGCCCATGCCCCCGATCGCCGAAAACCGCCGCGCCCGCCACGAGTACCACATCGACGAGAAGTTCGAGGCGGGCGTGGTGCTGCAGGGCTGGGAGGTCAAGGCCATCCGCGCCGGCCAGGTGCAGCTGACCGACGGCTACGTGGTCATCCGCGACGGCGAGCTCTACCTGATCGGCCTGCGCATCAACGCACTGCGCACCGCGTCCACCCACGTGCACCCGGAGCCGGACCGCACGAAGAAGCTGCTGATGCACAAGGACGAGATCCGGCGGCTGATCGGCAAGGTGGAGCAGAAGGGCTTCACCCTGGTGCCGCTGGACCTGCACTACAAGGGCGGCCGCGTGAAGGCCGAGATCGCGCTGGCCAAGGGCAAGGCGCAGCACGACAAGCGCGAGAGCGAACGCGAGAAGGACTGGCAGCGGGAAAAGGGGCGCCTGATGCGCCACAAGATCTCGACCAAGTGACGCGCCGCCGGCTGCGGCTGGCGATCAACCCAGACCGGCGAGCGCCTGGGCCAGGTCAGCGCGCAGGGCTTCGTCCTCTTCGAGCCCGATCGAGAACCGCACCAGCGTGCCGTCGTACGGCACCGGGTTGCGCATGGCCTTCAGGTCGTAGGGCACGACCAGGCTCACTGGCCCGCCCCAGGAGTAGCCGAGCTTGAACAGCCGCAGCGCATCGCAGAAGCCGTCCACCTGGGCCGGTGTGTAGCGCGGTTCGAAGACCACAGAGAACAGCCCGGCCGCCGCCGTGCACAGGCTGCGCCAGTGCTCATGGCCCGGCGAGCCCTCCAAGGCCGGGTGCAGCACGCGCGCGATCTCCGGCCGCTGCTGCAGCCAGGCGGCCAGCGCGCGCGCGGCGCGGTCATGCGCGTGGTAGCGCAGCGCGATGCTGGGCAGCGAACGCAGCACCAGCTCCGCGTCGTTGGCCGCCACGCCCAGGCCCAGGCGCATGTGCGCCAGCTTGATCTTCAGGTGCAGCGCCTCGTCGCGCGTGGTGACCGAACCCATCAGCACGTCGCCGCCGCCGGAGGGGAACTTGGTCAACGCCTGCATCACGACGTCGCAGCCCAGGCCCTGGCCGAGGTCGAAGCCGTCGAAGGCGATGCCCGCGCCCCAGGTGTTGTCCAGCGCCGTGCGCACGCCACGCGCCCGGGCCACCGCCACCAGCCCGCGCAGGTCGGGGAACTCCATCGTCACCGACCCCGGCGCCTCCAGCCAGACCAGCTTCGTGGCCGGGCCGATCATCGCGTCAAGACCCGCGGCATCCAGCGGGTCGTAGAAGCGGTGCGTGATGCCCCAGCCGGCCAGCTGCTGCGCCGCGAAGTCCTTGCCGGGCCCGTAGGCGTTGGCCGGGATCAGCACCTCGTCGCCATGCTGCAGCAGCGCCATGTCCACCAGCGCGATGGCCGCCAGGCCGCTCGGGGCCAGCACGCACTGCAGGCCGTGCTCCAGGTGCGCGATGCGCTCCTCCAGCGTGAACGTGGTGGGCGTGCCGTGAAGGCCGTAGGTGTAGCCGTGCTTGTGCTTCCAGTCGCGGGCGCGCATCGCGGCCACGTTCGGGAAGATCACGGTCGAAGCCTTGAAGACCCCCGCCTGTGGCGCCTCGAAGCCGGCTGGCGGCTGGTACGGGTGATGGATCAGGGCGGTGGGGTCGTGGGCAGCCATGGTCGTCGTGCGGAGGATGCGGTCAGAACGGCACGCCGACGAGGTCATGCCCCTCGGCAGCCACGATGCGGGCGCGTGTGAACTCGCCCACCTTCAGCGTCTTCGATGCCTTCTCAGGCGGCAGCAGGCGCACCGTGCCGTCGATCTCCGGCGCATCGGCATAGCTGCGGCCGACACCGCCACGACGGCCCAGCGCCGGCGCGCTGTCCACCAGCACCTGCATCTCGGCGCCGATGCGCTGCTGCAGCTTGGCCGCGGACACCTCCTCGGCCACGGCCATGAAGCGCACGCGGCGCGCCTCGCGCTCCTCGGCCGGCAGCGCACCCGGCAGGTCGTTGGCCGTGGCGCCTTCGACGGGCGAGTAGGCAAAGCAGCCCGCGCGGTCGATGCGCGCCTCGCGCAGGAAGTCCAGCAGATGCTCGAACTCGGCCTCGGTCTCGCCCGGGAAGCCGGCGATGAAGGTCGAACGCACGACGATCTGCGGGCAGATCTCGCGCCAGCGCTGCAGCCGCTCGAGGTTGCGCTCGCCGCTGGCCGGGCGCTTCATGCGCCGGAGCACGTCGGGGTGGGCGTGCTGGAACGGCACGTCCAGGTACGGCAGGATGCGGCCGCTTGCCATCAGCGGCAGGATCTCGTCGACGTGCGGGTACGGATAGACGTAGTGCAGCCGCACCCAGGCGCCGTGCGCTTCGGCCAGGTCGCCAAGCTGCTCGCACAGCTCGAACAGCCGCGTCTTCACCGGCTTGCCGTCCCAGAAGCCGGTACGGTACTTCAGGTCCACGCCGTAGGCCGAGGTGTCCTGGCTGACGACCAGCAGCTCCTTCACGCCTGACTCGAACAGGGCGCGCGCCTCGCCGAGCACGTCGCCCATCGGGCGCGAGACCAGGTCGCCGCGCATGCTGGGGATGATGCAGAAGGTGCAGCGGTGGTTGCAGCCTTCGCTGATCTTCAGGTAGGCGTAGTGCCTGGGCGTGAGCTTGATGCCTGCGGCGGGGACCAGGTCCACGAACGGGTCGTGCGGCTTGGGCACGTGGCGGTGCACCGCGTCCATCACCTCCTGCGTGGCGTGCGGCCCGGTGACGGCCAGCACCTTGGGGTGCACCTGCTGCACCAGGGTGCCAGCGCCCTCCCCGCCATCCGTCGCGGGCTTGGCGCCCAGGCAGCCGGTGACGATGACCTTGCCGTTGGCGGCCAGGGCCTCGCCGATGGTGTCCAGGCTTTCCTGCACCGCGGCGTCGATGAAGCCGCAGGTGTTGACGATGACGAGGTCGGCGCCCTCGTAGGTCTTGCTGGTGCGGTAGCCCTCGGCGGCGAGCTGGGTGAGGATGAGCTCGGAATCGGTCAGCGCCTTGGGGCAGCCGAGCGAGACGAAGCCGACGGTGGGCGCGGTTTCAGGCATCACGCGATTTTCACCCAGCCCGGCGCCGGGGCCAGTGGCACGTGCGCCGCAGGGTTCAGCGCTTGGGCGGGAAGCCCGGGAACACCGCGCCGGCCTGCGTCATCTGTTCCTGCATCTTGTCGAACATGGCGCGCGACTGCTCCAGGTAGCTGCCCATCAGGTTCTGCATCAGCGGCGCCTGCCCGCTGACCAGCTGCTTCTGCATCTCGGCAAAGGCCTGCAGGTTGCGCTCGAGCATGCTGCCCATGGCCCCCTGCATCGTGTGGCCGTAGAAGCGGATGATGTTGGCCAGCATGGACGTGCTGAACATCGGCACGCCACCGGACTCCTCTTCCAGGATGATCTGCAGCAGGATGCTGCGCGTCAGGTCCTCGCCCGTCTTGGCGTCGCGCACCTCGAAGTCCTCGCCCGCCAGCACCATGCGCTTGACGTCGGCCAGCGTGATATAGCTGCTGCTGCGGGTGTCGTAGAGCCGGCGGTTGGGGTACTTCTTGAGGACGCGCGGCCCCTGTGCGGCCGCCTCGTCGGGCTTGGACGAAGCGTGTCGGGGCGACGGCATGCGCGGATCTCCTGCGGGCTGGACGTGGAACAATCCATTCTAGAAGGCGGTCTCGCCGGGCCCGCGGAGGGTTTCCCCCCGAGGATCAGCGGCAAAGGCCTCGATCGCCTGCGTGCACGGGCCGGGCATGCCCAGGCTGTCGTTGAGGTCGCCGTGCCCCAACGGCAGCGGCAGCACGGCGGCCGACCCGCCGCAGGCGCGCGCGCGCTCGGCGAATCCCTGCGCCGCGCGCCGCGCATCGTCGCGGGCTGCACCGTGCACCAGCAGCACCGGCGTGGCCGGCGGGCCGTCCAGCACCCGCGTGGCCGACACGGCGGCCCAGTAGGCGGGGTCGGGGCCGAAGACCGGGTCGTAGAAGCGGTAATGCGGGCGCTGCATCACCTCCACCATGTCCAGCGCCGCAGTGTCGACCACCACGGTACCTCGCCAGGGCACGACACCGGCCGCCGCCACGCGCGCAGGCGACGCCACCAGCAGCGCCGCCAGCTGCGCGCCGGCGGAGTGGCCGACCAGCATCAACCGGGAAGGGTCCAGCGCCAAGGGCTGGGCCCGCCGCTGCAGGAAGGCGATGGCCTGTGCAAGGTCTTCACACTGCGCCAGCACGTCTGCCTCGGGCCAGAGGCGGTAGTTCATCGCCGCAAAGGCCCAGCCCCGTCTCGACCAGTGCGCCGGCTTGTGGTCCAGCAGGCGCGGCAACGCCTTGTCGCCCCGGCGCCAGCCGCCGCCGTGCACGTACAGGATCAGCGGCAGCGGGCCGCCGGACGTTCCGTGCGGCCGGTACAGGTCCAGGCGCTGGCGCGGGTGCTCACCGTAGGCCAGGTCGCGCTGGCAGTCCGTACCCGGCTGCGGCAGCGGGTCGCCGCCCTGATCGCCCCACGCTCGCCGACCATCGGCGCCACGGCGCGCACGCGCCAGGCGCCAGAGCAGCCCGGTGTTCACGGCCGGTGGCCGAGGAAGACCTCGCAGCCGCCGCGCGGGTTGAAGACGTAGCGGTCGCCGTCCAGCGGCATCAGGTTCGGCCCCCAGGGATTGGCGGTGCCGGCGAACAGCCCGTAGGGCGTGGATTCCAGCGTGCGCAGGCCCATGTTGTGCGGGTTGCCCAGGCCGTTGTTCGACACCGGCACCCAGTTTTCGCCGTCGTAGCTGCGGTACATGTCGAAGCCGGTGGTGTTCTCGAACATCGCCTTCGGCGTCACGTAGGCCATCAGGTTGGCAAACGCGCCGGGCCAGCGGCTGTGCTTCACGTAGCCCAGCCAGCCGCTCCATTCGAAGGTGCCGATGTAGAGCCAGCCCTCGTGCTCGCACATGCGCCAGAAGTAGCCGTTGAAGAAGGTGTCGAAGCCAGCGCGGCGGCCCGACAGCGGCTCCTTGCGGCCGTCGGGCGTGTCGCGCGGGTCGCCGACGATCAGGTCCCAGCGGCCGTCCTCGTGCACGCGGATCAGTTCCGCCGGCGCCGGGCCGATGTTGTTGAGCTTGTCGATGCCGCCGCCCTGGATGCCGGTGCCGATGTACAGCGCGTCCTTGAACACGCACATGCTCAGCACGCCCTGGTTCTCCTTGCCGCGCCAGGCGCCACGTTCGAGCACCTTCTCCCATTCGTAGGGCGGCTCGCCCTCGCAGCGGCTGCGCCAGAGCTGGAAGCCGCTGTGGTTCAGCGTGCCGGCGTAGAGGTAGTCGCCCCAGCCGCAGAGCTCGTGGATGGACTTGTTGCTCAGGTCGCCGAAGGCGAAGTCGCAGACCGGTTCCCACTGCCCGGCCTGCGGCTCGCGGCTTTCGTAGATGACGACGTGGCCGGAGATGTTCTGGTTGCCACCGCGCGAGCCGGCCGGCGTGGTGTACAGGCGGCCCTTGAACGACACCAGCGAACGGATGGTGGTGACCTGCAGCCCCACCAGCCCCGGCTCGCAGGTGCGCTCGAAGCGCCGGCCGTCGTCGCTGCGCAGGACGATCGGCCCAGGGCCGCGTGCCGGCGACCAGGTGCAGGCGTAGAGCACCGGGTCGCGCCCAGCGGCCTCGCGGTGCGTGGTCATCGCGCGGTAGCTCACCTCGCGCGGAATCATGCCGCCACCGGTGCCTTCGATCATCGGCGACTTGAACGCGCGCTCCCACAGGTCCAGGCGCGGGTCGTAGGCCCAGATCTCGGCGCAGAGGTCGAGTTCGAACGGGTCGACCGGGCCTTCCACCGGCCAGACGTCCAGGCCCAGCGAGCCGGCCTGCCGCTTGCGCATCAGCGAAAAGGCGCCGCGGATGGTGCTGACATACAGCCGCCCGTTCCACCACACCATAGAGTGCGCGTAGGAGTTGTGGCCGTCGCCGAAGCCACCGTAGGCGATCAGCTTGAAATGGTCCTTGTTCAGGCCCGGGTGCATGCCGAGCCGGTTCACGTGCGGCATCAGGAGGCGACTTCCGACAGGAAGCTGGCAAGGTGGTCGGCTGCCGCGTCGCGGCTGGCGAACGGGCCCATGCGCTCCTCGTTGCGCGTCGTGAAGTACCAGCCGTCGGTGGCCTGGAACACGCGGTCGCTGCGGAACCAGCCCCGTCGGGGCTCGCCGGCCCGCGGGCGGCGATGCGAGTGATCGAACTCGCCGTCCCAGAAGCGCAGGCAGTCGGCCAGCACCTCGGCCGGCCGCACGGTGGGGAAGAAGTGACCAGCGTCGCGCACGCGGCGGAAGGTGGCGTGCGGCCAGATCTCCAGCAGTTCGGCCCCCGACAGGCGGGCTGGCGAGTTGTCGCCGTACATCGCGATGATCGGGAACTGCAGCGCCTGCAGGCGCTCGAGCGACAGACCGTCGTCCACCGTCATCTCGCGCTCGGCCGAGGTCGTCTTCATCAGCTTGAGGAACTCGCCCGACGTGCGCCGGCCGGTCTTGCCCAGCAGCGGGCTGACGAGATCGCCGAGTTCGTGCGGGATGTCGAAGCCGTTGATCTGCCACTCGGCCACGCGCATCAGCAGGCGGGGGCCGAAGTACGGGTCCTGCGCGTCCAGGTCGAGCCCGTACATGTCCAGCACCGGCTGCACACGACGGCCGAAGGCCCACTCGGCACGGGCATGGATGCGCCGGCCGGCCGAGAAGTGCGAATCCGCCAGCACCAGGCTGTGCACGCGGTCCGGGTGGGCGCAGGCGAAGTTCAGGGCCACCACGCCACCGAAGCTGTGCGCCAGCAGGTGGGCCTTCCGGATGCCCAGGTGGTCCATCAGCGCGGCCAGGTCCTCGCCCAGCGTCGCCGGTGTGTAGCCGCTGTCGGGCATCGCCGAACGGCCATGGCCGCGCAAGTCGTACAGCGTGACGCGGAAACGCTGCGACAGCGGTACCGCGTACTTGAAGTACCAGAACGCCATGTTCGTGGCCAGCCCGTGGACCATGATCAGGTCCTCGCGCGGGGCCCCGTCGCCCTCGTCGAGCTGCAGGACGTTCAGGTCGACGCCGTTGACGTGCACCATCGGCATGGGCTTATTCCACGTACCCCAGCATCTGCAGCTGTTCCATGATCTGTTGCTTCTCGTCGTCGTCCATCGCCTCGGTGGAGCCGGCGTGGCTGCCCTGGGTGGCCGCGCCGATGCGGATCGGGTGCGACTCGCGGTGCGCGGCGGTGAACATGTTGGCCGGCACCACACCCTCGAAGTCCGACGGCACGTCCAGCCCCAGGCTGTACAGCAGGGTCGAAGCCACGTCGGTGATGTGGCGGCGACCCAGCAGCTTGCCCTTCTCGATGCCCGGGCCGTAGGCCATCATGACGCCCTCCGGGTGGTGGGTGCCGACGATGTAGTTGCGTTGCTGCACGATGGGCAGGATGTTGCGCACCGAGACGAAGCCGAAGTCGCGCAGCACCAGCTGCAGGTCGGGCGCGTCGCCCATCGCGCTGCCCGGGAAGACGTCCTCGCGCTTGTGGATCTCGGTGACGATGCGCTCGCCGCTGTCCGGATCCTTCAGTTCCTCGAGGTCGCGGATCAGCTGGTTGCGGAAGCGCTCGTAGTCCTGCGGCTCGATGCCCGTCTCGCCCGGGTTGCGCTTGACGCGGATCGTGATGCCGTTGCAGCTGGGCGTGCGGCAGTAGGCCGTGGTCTTCGTCCAGTCGAGGTAGGCGAAGTAGCTCTTGCTGACGTTGTGCCCGGCCTGCCCCTCGGGGATGGGCTTGAAGCCCACGTAGCCCTTCTCCGCCAGGTAGGCGTTGATGCGCACGATCTCGTGCGACGCGGTGAAGCCGTGGTCGGAGGCGAAGAAGACCTGCACGTCCGGGCCGGCCGCCGTGACCAGACGCTCGATGAACCCGTCGAGCTGCGCGAAGTAGCTCAGCGACAGCGCACGCATGCGCAGGTGGAACTCGCCCATCGAGGCATGGTCGACCGCCGGGTCCAGGTACTGCCAGGCCTGGTGCTGCAGCTTGTCGACACCGTCGAACAGCACCGCCATCAGGTCCGGTGACTCCTCGGACATCAGGTACTCGGCCACACGGAACCACTGCATCTCGCGCGGCAGGTGGTAGCGCACCCACTCCTCACGGTCGTGGTCGCTGAGCTCGTTGCCGGCCTGCTGTTCCTGGTCGAAGTCCCAGGCCAGTTCCTGCGCCTTGAAGCCGGGGATCTGCTTGAGCCGGTCGTACAGGTCGGCCGGGTACGTGTTGCGCCGCAGGTGCTTCCAGGGCACGAAGCCCGGCAGGATGAAACCGTTGAGGTCGGGCGGCGGCGGCGCCGTGAAGGGGAAGTTCAGCGCCGCCACGCGCTTGCCCTGGCGGCTGGCGATCGACCAGATGGTCTCGACCCGGCAGTCCCGCGCGTCGTACAGCGTCATGAAGACCTGGTCTCCGCGCTCCTCGGCTCGCACGAAGTCGTACACGCCATGGTGCCCTGGGCCGCGGCCCGTCATCAGCGACACCCAGGCCGGCGGCGTCAGCGGGTTGGGCGTCGAGCGCAGCTTGGCGCGGCTCCCCTCGGCAAAGATCTTGCCCATGAACGGCATCACCGCGGGCGTGTCGCCCTGCGGTTTGACCAGTTCGTTGAGCACGGTGAACGTCGCCCCGTCCAGGCCGATGAAAAGGGTGCGTACGGTCATGTCCTCGACTCCTCGTTCCAATCCAACACATCCACGCTGACGCCATCGCCGGCCAGGGCCACGACCCGGCCCGACTCATTCAGCCACTGCACACCGACCTGCGAGCCGCCATGGGTCACCACGGCAGCGTCGTAGCCTGCATCGACGGGGCTCACCCGCCAATCCCACGGCCGGCCCTGCAGGCCGCTGCCCAGGCTCTTGGCGGCGGCCTCCTTGGCGCACCACAACAGCAACTGGCGGTGCTCCAGGTCATCGCCATGCAAGCCCTGGACCAAGCTCAGCTCCTCCGGCGCCAGGGCCTGCGACAGCAGTGCAGGGTCCTTCAGCCGTCCGGACTCTTCCATGTCCACGCCGATACGTTGCCCCGCCGGTGCAACGGCGGCAATGCAGTGGCGGGCATTGTGCGACAGCGAGACCGCCGGCGCCGCGCACAGTGTCCCGGTCCACGCCCCCTGAACGAAGGGCGCGCCGAGCGCGTCGTGCCCGACCACGATGTCGCTGGGGTACAGCAGATGGCCGGTGCGCGCCTGCACCCAGGCCCGCACCGCCTCCTTGATCGCCGCGCGGCCGAACAGCCACTCGCGGCGCTTGCGCAGCGGCCCGGTCACGGTCTGCCAGGCCTCGCGCTCCGGTGCGGACAACACGGCGTGCGCCAGGATGCGCAGGCAGATCGCACCGGACTGGGCCAGGAAGTCCTCGCCCATCATCGGCACGTCCCAGAGCAGCACGTCGCCCGATTCGGCCAGCGGCGCACCGAACCAGCCCTGCTGCGGGTCGGTGCGCACCTCGTGGTAGGCGGTGGGGACGCGGAAGAACAGGTTGACGAGCTGGTCACCGCGCATCAGCACGCGGCCGTCTCCATCCACGCAGTCGAACTGCCAGACGCGGGGCGCAGCGAGGTCGGTGGCCGCCGGGTCCACCGGGCGCTGGCGCATCTGCATCACGATGCCGGCGCGGTCGGCCGGGCACGGCTCGTAGAGTTCCAGGCGCTGGATCGTCGACGGGAAGGCATGGAACTCGGTGCCGACGTACTGCACCAGCCAGCACGCCACCAGCTGGCCCATGGCGTCCAGCAGCACCGGGTTGAGCACCAGTTGCGGGCGCTGGCCCGGGGCGAAGAAGCCGTCCAGCGTGACGTCGGACAGTTCGACGTCGATGCCGGCGTGGTCCCAGCCGCGCACCCAGCGCATGCTCTGGAACACCGGCCCGTGGAACATGCCGGTGGCGTAGAGGTACGGCGCGTTCAGGCAGGACGCGCGCGGCTCCGGCAGTGGCGCCACAGGGCCCAGCGTCGGTTCGGCCTCGAACAGGAAGTCGGCCATCAGCACCGGGCCCCGCGCCGTGACCACGCGCGCCGTGTAGCGCGCCGCCGCGGCGTCCGCCACCTCGGCCTGCACCTCGAATTCGAGCGCACCGTTGTCCAGCGCCACCCAGTCGAAAGTACGGACGTTCTCGATGACCTTGACGTCCACCCGCCCGGCGAGCAGCGCGCAGGCCTCGGCCATCACTTCCAGGCTGACGGTGAACGGCACGCAGGACAGTCCGAACAGCGACGGATCACTCTCCGACACCGGGCCGGACATCACGTGGTCGCGGATGAAGGCGTCGTTGGACAGCGAGACGCGACAGCGTGCGACCACGTGACGGTCGTCGTGCGCCACGATCTGATCGAGCAGGGGCGTGAACCCGGGCCGCACGTGCGTGGACACCGCGTCCGCGCTCGGTGAAGGTAGCACCGCAATGCCGGCGTCGCCAGCATCACCGGCCCGTGCCATGACGCCCTCGGGCCGCGATGCCACGAGTGTCGACTGATGGTCCAGGAACCCTCGCATCAGCGCGAAGTAGTCCGCCATAACTGCCGCGCGAGGATCGTCGCCGACAGCATCTGCGACGGGCTCGACCCCGGCAGCCGGCACCGGATCGGGGCTCGCCACCGCTGGCGATGCGGAGCCCTGCGTCGCCGACAACGGCGGCGGCAGTGGCGCGGCCAGTGCCGCCAGCCGAGCCCGGTCCGCTTCATCAAGCCGAATCATCGGCAGCGTGTTGTCCAGCAGCACGCCGTGCGGGGGCGGCGGGCTGCCGGCGAGGTCGATGGCATCGATGCGACGGCCCTCGAACAGCCGTGACAGCACCGGACCACGCCCCAGCACCCAGAGCTGGCCGAGCACCGCCAGCAACTGCTCGACACCATTGCGGCGGCGCACGTTGGTCGACAGCGCGGTGAACTCGCGGTCGATCAGGATGTCGTTGACGAAGGCCGTGAGCTTGGCCGACGGGCCCACCTCGACGAACAGCCGCACGCCGTCGTCGTGCATGCGCAGGATGGTCTCGCGGAAACGCACCTTGGCCGACCACTGGGCCGCGGCCAGCTTGCGCACCGCCGCCGGCGTCTCCGGGAAGCGCCCGGCCGACGCGCAGGAGTACATCGGCACCCGCGGGCGGCCGAGCTTGACGTCCTTGTAGTACTGGCCGAACGCTTCCGCCGCGGCCGTGAACGCTGGCGTGTGGTAACCGCGGTCGAAGGGCAGCGGCATGCAGATCGCGCCCTGCGTCGTCAGCCGCTGCTGCACCTCGGCGATGCGCGCCGGCGGGCCGTAGAGCACCATCTGGTTGGCGCAGTTGTCCATCGCCACCACGACCTCGGGCACGGCGGAGATCTCCGCCTCGACGGAGTCGGTGGGCAGCGCGCCGACGGCCAGCAGCGCGCCGGTGGGGATCTGGTCGTCGGCCAGCAGGCGCTCGTAGACGGCGTAGTGCTTGGCGATGCAGGCGGCCCGCTCGGCCGGCGTGCGCGCCGGGTTGGCGCCCGAGGCGCCGAGCGCGGCCGACTCGCCGGAGCTGTGGCCCAACATCACGTCGGCCTCCACGCCCAGGGCCTGCAGCAGTTCGTGCATCGCCATGCCGCCGATGAAGACGGACTCGGAGCCGACGTCCATGTCGTGCAGGCGCTGCTCCAGTTCGCGCCGGCGGGTAGCGTCGATCTCGGCGCTCGGGAACACGATGTCGGTGCGCGTCTGGCCGCTGGGCAGGTCGTACAGGCCGTGCCAGAAGTCCAGCCATTGCTGGATGGGTTCGAAGCACAGCGCCAGGTCAGCGAACATCTCCGGGTACTGCGAGCCTTCACCCGGGAACAGAAAAGCCAGCTGGCCACTTTCGCGCGCACGGCTGTAGTGCACGCCGCCGCGGGCCGTCCAGCTGGCCTTGGTGGCCGGTTCCGCCAGGCGCTTGAGCGCCTGGTCGATGGCCTTGGCCAGGCCAGCACGGTCCTTGGCGACGATGGCCAGGCGGTGGGGGCCGTCGGCGGCGGTGGCAGCCAGGGCCGCGGCCACTTCCGCCAGCCGCCATAACGGGTTGCGGATCAGCCCGTCGCGCAGCGTCTGCAGCGCGGCGACGAGGCCCGCATCGTCGTCGGCCGCGAACACACACAGTTCGGCCGGCCAGTCGGTCAGCCGCGATGGTCGGCGGGCTTCGGGCGGCGCCTGCTCGAGGATGGCGTGCGAATTGGTGCCGCCGAAACCGAAGGCGTTGACCCCGGCCCGCCGCGGCTCGCCCAGGCGCGCCATCCACGGCCCGGTCTGCGTGTTGACATAGAACGGCGTGTGCTCGATGCCGAGCTCGGGGTTGACGGCGTCGCACAGCGTCGGCGGCAGCGTGCGGTGGTGCAACGCCAGCGTGGCCTTGATCAGGCTGGCCACGCCGGCAGCCGGGATGCAGTGGCTGATCATCGACTTCACCGAGCCCAGCGCCTTGGTGCCGATGGGCGCGCTGCGCTCGCCGAAAGCGGCCTTCAGCGACGCGATCTCGGTGCGGTCGCCCAGCGGGATGCCGGTGCCGTGCGCCTCCACCAGGCCCACGCTCTGCGGGTCGACGCCGGCGGCCGCGTAGGTGCGGCGGATGGCCAGCGTCTCGCCGTCCTGGCTGGGTGCCAGCAGGCCGGTGCCGCGGCCGTCACTGGACTGGCCGACACCGCGGATCACGCCGTAGACGCGGTCGCCGTCGGCCAGGGCGTCGGGCAGCCGCTTGAGCACAACGACACCCAGGCCCTCGCCGAGCAGGGTTCCGTCGCTGCCGGCCTCGAACGGGCGCACCTTGCCGCGCGCGCTGAGCGCGCCCAACTGCGTGAAGATGGTGGTCACGTCGGCCGGCAGCGACGCGTTCACGCCACCGGCCAGCATCATGCGGCTGCGTCCTGCCCTGAGTTCGTCGATGGCCGCGCCCACGGCCAGCAGCGACGACGAGCAGGCGGCGTCGACCAGGTAGTTCGGGCCCTTCAGGTTGAGCCGGTTGGCGATGCGCCCGGTCATCACGTTGGGCACCAGGCCGGGCGCCGTGTCGGCGTTCATCGGCGGCACCTTCTTCGCCAGCATGGCGCGCATCTCGGCACGCTGCTCGGCCGTGAGGTGCGGCATCGCCGCCTCGACCAGCGCCATGGTCTGGTCGATGACGATGTCGGTCTGGATCACCGTCACCTGCCCGCGGTGCAGGTAGGTGCTGTGGCCCAGGATGACACCGGTGTCGGTGTGGTCGGCGTGCGGGCCGAGGTAGCCGGCATCGGCCAGCGCCTCGGCGGCGATCTTCAGCGCCAGGAACTGGTCCGGTTCGCCACCGTCCATCGAGTTCGGCATGATGCCGAACGCGCGAGGGTCGAAGCGGTACAGGTCCTTCAGGTAGCCGCCGTACTGGGTCTTGATGCGGCCCGCGTCGAGGTAGCGCTGCGCGTCCCAGTTCGGCACCGGCTCGCCGATGGCGTCCACCTTGGCCAGGATGTTGTTCCAGAACGTGCGCAGGTCCGGCGCCTGCGCGAAGGTGCAGGCCATGCCGATGATGGCGACGGGCGTGGCTTCGCTCATGAGGCGGGTTCTTCCGCAGTGCGGGCCGTGCCGCCCAGGCGGTTCAGCGCGGCGCTGGCGATGCTGTCGAGCTCCTCGACGGCGAGCACCGGTACGCCGTCGGCATCGAAGAAGGTGACATGGCCGCGCACCAGCGTGGGGTCTTCGGCGGCCACGCGCTGGTACTCCATGTGCAGGCGCTCAGGCAGCCGGTCGCGGTAGCGCACCACGCGGCCGAAGCGCGCCGGCAGGGCCGATTCGTCGCGGAAGGCACGCGCCCAGAGCCAGGCCATCTGCGCCGCGGCGTCCAGCAGCGCCGGGTCGAACACCCAGCCCGGCCCGTCGGCCGCCTCGTGCGCCAGCCAGCGGGACGGGTGGGTGGAGACCACCTGGGCCGCCGCCCCCTGCGCCGAGAGCCCATCGAAGGCCGTGATGACCTGGAACCGCGGACCATGGAACAGCCACTCGCCGTAGGCCTGTGCCGTGCTCAGCGTGCGCTCGCCGTGGTGCACGCGCGGCATCGGCGCCGGTGCCGGCCAGACCTGCTCCAGCCGCACGGTGGCGCGGTAGTGCGTGAGCCAGCGGTCCGGGGCGATTTCGCTCTGCAGCTGCGCGCTGACCTCGAAGCCTTCGCTGCTGCCGTAGGGCGGCGGGCTGAGGAAGACGCGCAGCGCCCGGCCGGCGGCGTCGAGCTCGACGCCCTTCATCAGCCGGTGTTCGTGCACCTCGGTCACTTTCCAGCCGGGCCACAGCGCCGCGGCGGCTTCCGCCACGATCTCCAGGGCTGCGGCGGCGGGCAGCACGTAGCGGTTGTCGAGGGCGTGCTCCTGAAGGTACAGATGGCGCGTCGGGTCCAGCCGCACCGGCACCAGACGTTCCCCTGTGGGCAGCGACGACGGTTCGGTGGCGCCGAGCAGCGGCGCCAGCGCCGGTGCACGGCGGATCACGCCCTTGGCGGCCTCGTGGCGTTCCCAGTCGGCCTCGCCGAACACGACCTCGACCGCCCCGCCCGCGGCACGCGCCAGCTCGCTGCGGAACAACCGGCGGCCGAGCGACGCCGACACCAGCCGCACGCCCTTGGCAGCGAACTTGGCCTCGGTCTCGGCCGTCACCATGCCGGCGCCGGTGGAGGTCGGGCCCCACGGCCCCCAGCACATGGCGCTCACGACCGTGTCTTTGCCCCAGCGGGCCTGCAGCGCCGTGCAGAGCCGGTTCATCAGTTCGTTGGCCGTCGCGTAGTCCGACTGACCGCTGTTGCCGT
Organism: Rubrivivax albus; assembly: GCF_004016515.1. Classification (GTDB taxonomy): domain Bacteria; phylum Pseudomonadota; class Gammaproteobacteria; order Burkholderiales; family Burkholderiaceae_C; genus Rubrivivax; species Rubrivivax albus. The sequence goes on along the minus strand of NZ_SACT01000001.1, from coordinate 1,265,680 downwards.
AGCGCCCGGCCACCGAGCTGAAGGCGGCGAAGAACTTCGGTGCCTTTGCGCCAAGCGCCTGCACCAGGGCGAGCAGGCCCAGCACCTTGGTCTCGACCACGCGCGACCAGGAGTCGCCGCGCTTGTCGGCCAGGCGCTTGTCCTCGATGACACCGGCCCCGTGCACGACGCCGTCGACACGGCCATGGCGGTGCACCACGTCGGCCACCAGCGCGGCGACGGCCACTGCGTCGGTGACGTCCACCGGGTGGTATTCCACCGTCGCGCCGGCGGCGCGCAGCGCCTCGAGGTTGGCACGCATCTCGCGCTGGTCGAGCACGCCCTGCACCTGGCGCTGGATCTCGCCGGGGGTGAGTTTGAGCGCTCCGGCACGCACCTGAGCGACGAAGTGCTGTCGCAGCGCCGCCGCGTCTGCGCAGGCGGCGGTGTCGGCGGCCTCGACCTCGACCAGGCGGCTGCGGCCGGTCAGCACCAGCGTGCTGCCCGGGGCCGCCAGTTCACGCAGGACCTCGGCGGTGATGCCGCGCGCCCCGCCGGTGGCGAGGACAACCAGGTCGTGCAGCGCGGCCTCGCGCGACGGGTCCGCTGTGACCGCCACACCCACGCTGCGGAAGGTGGTGCGCAGACCACCCGGGTAGCCGACCTCCTGCCGGCCACCGTCGAGGCGCAGTTCGTCGAACAGAGCCCGGGCCTGCGCATCGGCCGGCTGCGCCGGGTCCAGATCGACAGCCTTGACGCGCAAGGTGGGTCGTTCCTCGCCGTAGGACTTCAACGCCCCCACCGCGCCGCCGACGAGTCGCAGGCCCTGGCCTAACGTGCCGTCGCGGCCGAACAGACCCCCCAGGTCGGTGGCCGCCAGCACATGGCCATCGGCCGCGAGCCGGCCGTCGAGTCGGTTCAGCAGCAGGAACAGGGACTTCTCGTGCCGCAGCAGCGCAGACCGCCAGCCATCGGGGGAATCGCCCAGCCCCGGCGAGGCCAGGGCGGCGAGGTGCAGCACCCCGGCCGCCGGCGCATCGCCAAGGGCTTGCGCCCAGGCGTCGAGCGCGGCTTCGTCGGCCAGGTTGGCATCGACGATGGCGACGCTGCGGCCCTGCGCCTGCAGCAGGCCCGCCAGTGCATCGGCCACACCAGCGGTATCACGTGTCAGCACGTAGCGGCCCGCCGCGAGAACGGTGCCGGCGCCGGCCGGGATCGGCTCGGCGACGGCTTGCATGACCTGCCGGGGCGGGTGGCCGGCGACCGCAGTGCGGTCGTCGACCCGTGACTCCCCCCCGGCACGATCAAAAGGGACGGCGACGGCGCCTCCCACTTCGGCCGCGGCCACCAGGTCCAGCATCCCGTTGAGCGTGGACTGGGTGTTGAGCTGGCTGCGCTTGTCGGTCAGCGCGTCGCGGTGCGCGGCCGGCAGCTGTTGCAGCAGCGCGCCGACCACCTCGATGCGCTTGATCGAGTCGATGCCCAGGTCGGCCTCGAGGTTCTGGTCCAGGCCCACCATGTCGCGCGGGTAGCCGGTCTTGTCCTCGACGATGGCCAGCAGCAGGTCGACCAGCTTGGCGCGTGTCAGGCCTTCGCCTGCCGCCGCAGGCGCAGGCGCGGCCACCGGCGCCGGGGCTGTGGGAACCGGCGCCACCGGCACCGGGGCGACGGCCGCGGGCGCCGGGGCAGGTGCCACCGTGACCGGCGCTGACGCCACCGGCGCCTGCACGGCAGGGACCGGCGGCACCACGACCGCGGGCGCCGGCACCTCGGCCACGCGCGGCAGGGCCGCGGTGATGGCCCGCGACATGCGCAGCGCCGGCCGGGCCGGTGCCATGTCGGCACCCAGGAAGCTGGCCATCACGCGCTCCTGGGTCTCCAGGAACTGGCGCATCGTGGCGAAATAGTCGGACATGACGGACGGGTCCGCTGGTCCGGAGGGATGTCGTCGTTCGTCCATGGATCGACCTTTTCTCCAGGGGGGGGTGACAGGGGACAACGCCGGCGAGGCGGCCGGCGCCGAGGCAGTTGGCATGGCAGATGGTGGCAGCGCAGACGTTGCCGGCATCGCCGCAGGCTGTGCGGGCGGCGGTACGGACGCCGCCTGCTCCAACGTGACGCCGATCTGCCGCACCGGTTCGCTGGCGCGGCGGGCGCCGCTGCCGTTGAGCATCCAGGCGTGCGGGGACACGGGGGTCGGCAGGCGCAGCGCCACCGGATCGGCCGGGTCGCCCAGCCGGCAGTCGCGGCCTTCGAACAGCTTCGTCACGGCCAGCGGGACCCCGGCGCAGACCAGCTGAGCCAGGCCGGACAACAGGCCGGGCAGGCCACTGCCGTCGTCCATCGCCACCGCCAGGTGCGGCCGCCCATGCAGGATGCGGCCGGCCAGCCGCGCCAGCACGGCCTTCGGCCCGAGTTCGACGAACAGCGTGGCACCGTCGTCGGCCATCGCCTCGACCTCGGCCACCCATTCGACAGGCCGCACCAGGTGCTCGGCCATCTGCTTCTTCACCCGCACCACGTCGGCGGCATGCGGCCGCGCCGTGGTGTTGCTGTACACCGGCAGCATGGCAGGCGCCCAGGGCGTGGCCTCGATCTGCGCCGACAGTGCGGCCTGCGCCGGCCGCACGAGCACAGAGTGGAAGGCCGCCGCCACCGGGATTGGCGTGACCTCCAGCCCGGCCTGCTGCAGCTTGGCCGATGCGGCCTGCACCGCTTCGCGCGTGCCCGACAGGATGCTCTGCGTCGGCGCGTTGTGGTTGGCGATGATCACGCCTTCCAGGTCGGCGATGGCGTCCTCGACGTCCTTGCGCGGGGCACTGACCGCCGCCATGGTGCCCAGTTCGGCGCCTTCGGCCTTCGCCGCGTCGACGATGAAGCGGCCGCGGGCCGCCGACAGTTGCATCAGCGACGCGAAGTCGATCGCACCGGCGGCGTGCAGCGCGACGAACTCGCCATAGCTGTGGCCGGCCACCATGTCCACCGGCAGCCCAAGCCCGCGCAGCAGGCGCCAGAGCCCGACCTCGATGGCGCCCAGCGCGGGCTGGGCCACGTCGGTGCCCGTCAGCCGGCGCCGCGCGGCGTCCTTGGTCGCGTCGTCGTAGGCGCCCCGCGGAAAGACGAATTCGCTCAGCCGTGTGCCGGCACCGAAGCGCTCGGCGAAGTCGGCCGCCAGGGCCTCGTCAGCTTCCTCCAGGGCGCTGCGCAAGGCCTCGAAGTGCAGCGCCGGCTCGCGCAGCATGTCGGGGTACTGCGAGCCCTGGCCCGAGAACAGCACGGCCACCTTGCCCGCAGGCGTGGTGCCCTCGCCCAGGTGCACGCCGGGCGGCAGCGGGCGCGCATCGCCGCGCAGCTTGGCCACCGCCGCAGCGAGCTTGCTGCCCAGATCCTCCACGCTCCGCGCGACGATCGCAGCGGTGCGACCGCGTGGCTGGAAGCGCGCCGCCAGGCTGGCCGCCAGGTCACGCAGCTCGATGCCGGATACCGCCGCGAGCCGGGGTTGCAGCGCTTCCAGGCGCGCAGCCAGCGCCTCGGCATCGGCCTCGCTCCACAGCAGCAGCTCGGCGCTCCAGCGGTCGGCCGCCGGGGCGCGCAGCCAGTCACGGTACTCGCCGGCGTACTCCTCGAGCACGACGTGGAAGTTGGTGCCGCCGAAGCCGAACGCACTGCAGGCCGCGCGCCGCGGATGCACGCCAGCCAGCCAGGGCATCGGTGCCTCCAGCAGGTACAAGGGCGCGTCCGGGTCGGCGAGCACGGCGTTGGGCCGCTGCACGTTGCGGTGCGGCGGCAGCACGCGGTGCCGCAGCGCCAGCGCGGCCTTCACCATGCCGGCCACACCCGCCGTGGCCTTGGTGTGGCCGATGTTGGTCTTGACCGAGCCGATCACCGCCTGCCGGGGCCTGGCGCCCTCCTCCCGGATCAGCCGCGTCGTGCTTTCCAGCTCGGCGGTGTCGCCAGCCACGGTGCCCGTGCCGTGGGCCTCGAACAGGCCAACCGTCGACGGCCCGAAGCCGGCCATGCGGTAGGCGCGACGCATCGCGCGCAGCTGCCCCGCCGGCAGCGGCGCCGTCAGGCCCTTGGCGTTACCGTCGCTGCTGGCGCCCACGCCCTTGATCACGGCGTAGATGCGGTCGCCATCGCGTTCGGCGTCGGCCAGGCGCTTGAGCGCCACCATCGCGATGCCTTCGCTGATCACGATGCCGTCGCCCTCGGCGTCGAAGGTGGAACAGCGCCCGCGCGGCGACAGCGCCTGGGTCTTGCTGAAGCACAGGTAACCGAACGGGCCCTGCACGGTGTCCACGCCGCCGGCGATGACGAGGTCGCTGCGGCCGGCCACCAGCTCGGTCACGCCCTGGTAGACGGCCGCCAGCGACGAGGCGCAGGCGGCGTCCACCGCCAGGTTGATGCCACCGAAGTTCAACCGGTTGGCGATGCGCCCGGCCACGACGTTGGGCAGGATGCCGGCGAAGGAGTCCTCGCTCCATTCCGGCAGCCGCGCCGCCACCTCGGCCGGCAGGTCGCCGGTGAAGCGCGGCAGTTCCGAGCGCAGGCCGTACTGCAGGCCATAGTCGCCGGCGCCGCCGCTGGCACCGACGATGACGGAGGCGCGTTCGCGGTCGAAGGCGCGGTCGGCGTAGCCGGCATCGGCCAGCGTGCGGCGGGCCACTTCCAGGCCCATCAGCTGCATCGGGTCGACGGCCTGGATGGACTTCGGCGGCATGCCGTAGCGCGTGGGGTCGAACGGCAGGTCGTCGAGGAAACCGCCCCACTTCGAGTAGACCTTGTCCTTGGCCTTGCGGTCAGGGTCGAAGTACAAGCGCCAGTCCCAGCGGTGCGACGGGATCTCGGTGATCGCGTCGACGCGCTCGAGGATGTTCTGCCAGAAGGCCGGCGCGTCGTTGGCCTGCGGCACGACGCAGGCCACGCCGATGATGGCGATGTCCGCCGGCGGCAGCGCCGGCTCCGTGGCCGCGGGCAGCACCTCGTCGGTGGCCAGCAGCGCGGCGGCGCCGTCGGTGACTTCCGCGTGCAGGCTGGCGATGTCGGTCACCGCGCTGCGCAGTGTCGCGACCTGGCCAAGCATGTACATGCCCTCGGCCAGCTGCTGCTGCGGGTCCAGCCGCTGCAGCGGCGCGTTCAGGCCTTCGCGCTTGGTGCCCTTGCTGGCGATGCGCAGACGGCCCAGGATGAGGTCGTCGAGCACGCGGCGGCTCTCGTCGCCGGGAACGCCCTCGCGCTTCAGGCGCTGGCGCTCGCGGAAGAAGTCGGCGGCGAATGGCGTGTAGGCGCAGCGGCTGGCGTGCCCGGGGCCGGACTCCAGGTTCACCGTGTGGTCGCACGCGATCACGGCCTGCTGGAAGGGCTCGACGATGGCGCCGCTGTCGACGATCTCGCGCGTGAACAGGTAGGCGCTGCCCATCAGCACCCCCACGCGCGCGCCGGCCGCGGCCAGCGGTGCCACCAGCACCTGCAGCATGGCCGAGGACAGCGCGTCGTGCACGCCACCGGCGAACAGCAGTTCCACGTCGGCCGCCGGCACCTTGCCGGTGCCGAGTTCATCGGTCAGCTTGTCGACCATCGTGCTCCAGAGCACGAAGCTGGACAGCGGGCCGATGTGGCCGCCGCACTCACGGCCTTCGAAGATGAAACGTCGTGCACCCTCGGCCAGGAAACCGGGGATCAGGTTGGCCGACGGCACGTGCAGGTAGGTGGCGACGCCCGCACGCTCCAGGTGCACCGCCTGGTCGGGCCGGCCGCCGGCGATGATCGCGTAGCGCGGTCCGAAGCGGGTGGCGATGGCCAGTTGCTCGTCGAGCAGCGCCTGCGGCGCGAAGCCCAGCAGGCCGATGCCCCAGGCGCGGTCGCCGAGCAGTTCCGTCGTGCGTACGAGGAGCTGTTCCAGCGCCTGGCCCTTGAGCATCGCGAAGGCGATCATCGGCAGCGCACCGCCCTCGGCCACGGCGCGGGCGAACTCCGCGCTGTCGGACACGCGGGTCATCGGGCCCTGCACCACCGGGTAGCGGATGCCCAGGGCCTCGGCCAGCGGGCCGTGCTCCCGCAGCACGGGTTGGGCGCGGGCCAGCGCCGGCTGCGCGTCGATGGCCTGCCGGATGGCGCCCAGGATGCCGGCCAGGCTGCCGTGGCGGCGCCGCCAGGCGGCCGCGAAGACGACCTCCTGCCCGATCGGCAGCAGGCCCTCCGCCGGAGACTGCCAGCCCGCATGTCCGACCATGCGGGCACGCAAGGCATCGGCCCGCAGGCCTTCGCCCTCCGTCACGAAGCGGCGCGCCGCGGCGAACGCCGGGCGCACCAGCACGCGCAGGTAGTCGCCGGCCTCGCCATCGCCCACGGCGACGGTCTCGCTGCCCGACAGGCTGCCCAGGGTCTGCCGCAGCAGGTCCGGCAGGCAAACTTCGTCGAGCAGCAGCAGCTGCGACTCCAGCACGCCGCCAGCGGCACCGACAGCGTGGATGGCGGCCGCCACGGCCGGCGTCAGCCCGCCGCGAAGCACCAGCGGCAGCTGGGTGGCCCGCAGCCACTTCTGAAGCAGGATGAAGCTGGCATCCTCGCCCACCAGGCCCGGCGCCTCGTTGCCCTTGACCACCAGGCCATCGATCTGCGCCTCGGCGCCGGCGGGCAAGGCGGTGGCATGGCGCACTTCGGCCAGCACGCGCACGCCGGCCTGGCGCCAACCGGCAACGACGCCGGCGTGCGTGGCCAGCAACGGCAGGTCCACGACCATCCACAGGCCCCCGCGGCGAGCGGCCAGCACGGCCACATCGGAGGCCAGCGCATCGTCGATCGCATCGAGCTTGAGGCCAATGTCACCGCGCCCGAGTTGTGCCAGTCTCGCCAGCGCCTGCCGGGCTGCGGCCGTGCCGTCGTCGAACTCGGCGTTGTAGATACCAACGGCGCCCGCCCGGCTGGCGGCGATGGCGAGGTCTGCGTGCCCGAGCCCGGCCGGCGTGAAGACGAAGGTGGTGAAGGCGTTCATCGGGCGGTCTCGCAGACGTGGCGACAGGTCGGGCGACAGAGCATCCGGCACGTTAGCAAGCAGAAACTGCGCCGGGTCTCCCTAGATTCTGTTACTGGCACGGCGACAAACGCGCGACACGCGACGCTGCAACGTGAACAGCGCACGCCCCTGCGCGCGAAAGCCCGTCAAGCGGTGATGGAGAGCGGCGACGCCACGGCCTGGGTCGCCACCCGTTTGAGGGGGCCGTTTGCCGTGGCTTGGGAACCACACAGCGGCCACTCGGGCCGAAGGCGCGCTCGCGACCGCGTCCCTTGCGGACCGGGTGGGCACCCTCATGACACCGGCTGCACCGGCGGTGTGCGGCTCAACGGCCGTTGAAGAAGTCCCACATCATGTCAGTGGCCGAGAAGGCGGTGGAACCCGGCTCGCCGGTGCGCACCTTGATGCCGCCGGGCCAGGAGTGGCCGCCGGTCTCGGTGACGCACAGGCGCACACGGACGCCGTCGTTGCAGCCCTCATACTGGTCGCAGTACGCGCCGGGCTTGTCGAGCACCCGCCGTGGCGTCGGGTTGCAGGCGTTGCGCCGCACCCAGCGCGCCACGGTCTCCGGCGTGGAGACGAAGTCCGCCAGGGTCTTGCTGTTTTTGCCGGCACCACCGTTGAACTGCACGAAGTCGTCGTCCTTGGCGTGGATCTCGAGGATGTTGACCGGCCGCGACGGCTGGCAGCGTGCTGTGCCGTCAGAGCCGGCCACGGAGGCGATGCCACGGAAGGTGTCGGCCATCTCGCAGGCCAGGCGGTGCGAGAACAGCGCGCCGTTGGACATGCCGCTGGTGTAGATGCGCTGCGCGTCGACGTTGAGCTGCGTCTTCAGGTGACGCACGACCTCGCGGATGAAGCCCACGTCGTCGATGTTCTTGTCACGCGCGCCACCGCAGCAGTTGCCGGCGTTCCAGGTGGCGAGCTTGCCGGACGGGAACGGGCTGTAGCCGTTGGGGAAGACGGCCACGTAGCCGGCCTCGTCGGCCTTGGAGGCCAGGCGGTAGTAGCGGTCGTCGGCCTGGATGTCCATGTTGCCACCGCCGCCGTGGAACGAGAACAGCAGCGGCGTCGGCTGCGACGGCGAATATCCTTTGGGCACATGAATTCGGTACATGCGTTTGAGGCCGCCGTGTTCGATCTCGAACCGGTAGTCTCCAGGCCGCTCGATGCGCTGGGTCACGGGCGTGAGCGCCGGGTCGGCGGACGACTCCTTCGCGGCCTGCCGCTCGGCGATCTTTTCCTTCAAGCGCTCACGCAACGTACCCTCGCCGGACGCGCCGCAGGCGGTCAGCAGCAGGCCGGCGGCCAGGGCAACCGGGAACAGGGCCGATCGGCAGGTCGAACGTTCAGGCGTCATCGCGGAGGCTCCAGGCGGTACGGTCTCTTGCCGCGCCGCCCGGACGCTCAGCGTCCAAGCAACCCGGCGTCTGCGCGGTACACGCCTTCGGAGCAGTCCGCGCACAGGGGGTGGTCGGGATCGATGCTGGGATCGTAGCGGTTGTAGTAGATGTACGGACCGCCGTTGCGGGTGATGAACACCTCGGGGTCGTTGCGCACCCGGTACGGCTCGTCGACGGTGATCTTGCGCAGCAGCGGGTTGGCCGCATCGATGCTCGACAGCCAGATCTCGGTGGGGTACTCGAGACCGTCGACGTAGGCCACCATGAACACGTAGGACTTGCCGTTGTAGGTGAACCACTCCGGCGAGCCGGCCAGGCGGCCGCCCGGCAGCGTGGCGCTGTACACGGGCGTCCAGTGCATGAGCCCGTCGTCGCCCAGCATGCGGCGGTAGATGCGCAACTCAGAGCCATCGACCACGGTGGACAGCACGAGATCGTTGCCGAACTCTGGCGCCGGCCACACCCAGGGCACGGTTCGGTTGAGGTCCTTGGCACCGGCGTCGGTGGTGAGCTGCACGCGCACCTTGTCATCGAGCATGTAGGCGAAGACCTGCGGCACGCCGTCCACCTCTTCGGTGTACAGGAAGGCGCGTACGCCGGTCGCAAAGCGCCAGGCCTTGTTCGACGGCGGCACCATGTCCAGCAACTCTTCCGACGCCGGGTTCTTCAGGTTGCGCCAGTACTGGTTCAGGTCCGGATCCAGGTAGCGGATCATCGGGTTGGTGTCGCCCGGGTTCTTGCTCGCCACGTGCGCCATGCGCGGCACGTCCGGCGTCAGCGCCTGCGTCACCCACTGGCCGGTGGCGTCCGTGGCCGCGATGGCCATGCGGGTGTTGCGCGCGGTGCGTGGCTTGTTGGGCAGGTAGAAGCTGTAGTAGATCTGGTCGCCGCTGGCGGTGGAGATCCACTCCGGACCGTTCCACATGAACATGTTCCAGTTGGCCACCGTGTTCGTGGCCAGCAGCTGTCCCCGGCCGCTGGCCGGCTCGAAAGCACCGGTGTCACGGTTGATGCCGGCCAGCCACATGTTGCCCTTGGGGTCGGTCCAGGCAATCTTGGCGCGCTGCTGGCTGATCTCGTAGTCCACCAGCCCACGGTGCGGCGACACGCGCACTTCCGTCGGCGTGAACTGCGCCAGGGCCGGTGTGGCCATGGCCAGGCCAAGCACGGCCAGTGTGACCGCATGCGCCCAGCGCCGAGCCATGGGGACTGGGCGGTGAATGGGCGATGTGCGCGTGGTCATGATCGTCTTCCCTGCATTGTCTGTACTGCCCGCCACTCTAGACGCTCCGCGCGGTCTGCACACCCCCAGCACCGATGAACGCGCATGGAACGGTCGGATTTCCATCCCCCAGATGCATGGGTGGCGCTTCGATCCTCAGGGCGTGGGCGTCGTGGCCGTCACCACCTGCCCGGTCAACCAGGCCTGGCGTACCAGGCGCCCGCACTCGGCGGAGTGGTAGCCGGCGGCCGCCTCGGTCGCGGTTTCGCGGGCCAGGATGCCGTAGAAGGTGCGGCCGGCATCGATCCACGGGTAGAAGCCACCACCGCCCGCGCTGCTGAAGGCATGGTCGCCGATGGCCGGGTCATCCTCGACCCAGTGCCCTAGGGCGTAGTTCCAGCGCTCGGTGCCGATGCTGTCAGGGGTGTAGGCGGCGTTGCAGCCCGACGCGGTGGACTGGGCGCACACCTTGTGCGCGCCGAGTTGTCCCCCCAGGCGCAGGGTGCCGTCGAGCAGCCGGCGCAGGAAGGCGCCGTAGGCCGATGGCGTGGCCAGCACGCCGGCCGCCGGCTGCTGCACCCAGTACGAGAACCCCAGGTTGCCCAGCGTGGTGTTCAACTCGGCGGCCAGGTCGCCGTTGTCGTAGCCGCCGAAGCCCATGACCTCGGCGGCGTGGACCTGCATGTGGCCGCTGTCGTAGGCGAAGCGCCCGTCGGCGGCGGCGTCGAAGCCGTCGCGGCCGATCAGGCATTCGTCGACCGTGTCACCGACACACACCGGCGCATTGCCGAATTGGGTGTAGCCGCTGGTGAAGTTCAGGTACTTCACATCGTCGGTGAAGTCGGCATGGCGCTGCAGCACGCTGGCCGCATACAGCCACTTCGACGCCGAGTACACCCGCATCGCCGTGCCTGCGCCCGGCGGGCTGAGCCCGACCCGGCCGGACGCCAGGGCACCGCTGGCGTCGCCGATCTCCCAGTAGTAGGCGCCCAGCGTGGACACACTGCAGCGGGGGTTCGTTCCGACCGTCGCCGTCGCGGCGCTGACCCGATCAGCCAGCGTGATGCCGTCGTCCGGGACCGAAGCGGTGCTGCCTCCCCCGCCACAGGCACCAAGCGCGAGGGTGGCGGCCAGCAAGGTCAGAAGCTTGGAGCCGTTGGGCGTCATGGTTCCATTCTCCACGGCAAGTGCGAGGTCGTGGTCCTCATCACCCTTCAACGGATGAATCCCCTGCCCGGACGACCGCCAGCGACAACAAGGCGAAACAAGCTGTCTCGGGAACCGCTCACCCAGCCCGCCCTGCCATGGCGCTCAGCCGGCTTCCGCGGCAGGTTTGCCGCCGCGCCGCCGCCGCGCCCCCACCGGCGCGATCACCGGGCCCACGATCATCGTGTCCTCGGGCTGAAGCAGCATGAAGACGATCAGATCGGCCACGCGCTCGGGCGGGATGGCGTCGCCGGGCATCGGTGCCGGCTTGTTCTGCTCCCACATCGGGGTCGCGATCGCCGCCGGCATCAGCGCCTGCACCTTGACGCCGTAGCTCTTGACCTCGTCGGCCACCGCCTGCGAAAAGCCGATGACGCCGAACTTGGACGCACAGTAGACGCTGTCGTACGCGCGGCCCTGCAGGCCCTGCACCGAGGAGATGTTGACGATCAGCCCACCACGCTGCGCCACCATCGTCGGCAGCACGGCGCGGTTGGCCAGGAAGGTGCCCTTGAGGTTGATGCCCACCACGTCGTCGAACTCCTCCGTGGTGGTGTCGACGAGCAGCTTGGGCGGCGTCCCGCGCAGTCGCAGGATGCCGGCGCAGCAGATCAGCGCGTCGATGCGGCCGAAGCGCTCCAGCGTGGCCTGCACCATGCGGGCATGGTCCGCTTCCTGGCGCACGTCGATCGCCACGCCCAGCGCACCAGGGCAGCCGGCCTCGGCCCCGTGCCGGGCCACCTCGTCGGCCACCTCGGCGACACGGCCGGCATCGAGATCGGCGACCACGACGGCTGCGCCGAGCGCCGCGACCGCCTGCGCGGTGGCCAGGCCGATGCCGCCGGTGCCGCCGGTGATGAGCACGACCTTGCCACGCAGGTCTTCGGCGGCGCTGGTGAACGGTGAAGGCATGGTGGACTCCTTGCGGTGACGGTGGACAGGGGTGGCGTTCCAGCCGGCGCCGCCGGCGGACTGCAGGGGTTCGATCAGGGGCGACAGCAGCCGGCAGTCGTCGGGCAGGCGCAGCATCCAGCGGATGGCATCGGCCACCCGTTCGCCCGGGGGGATGTCGCCCGGCTGCGGCAGGCCAATCTGCGACAGCACCTCGGTGGCGAACTTGCCGGGCAGCAGCGCCTGCACACGCACGCCGCGATGCCGCGCCTCGTCGGCCAGCGCCTCGGTGAAGCCGACGACACCGAACTTGCTGGCGCAATACGGCGCGTCGTAGGCCAGCCCGATGCGGCTGGACCGCGAGCCCAGGTTCAGGATGTCGCCGCGGCCAGCGGCCAGCATCGCCGGCAGCACGGCACGGTTGGCCAGGAAGGTGCCGCGCAGGTTGATGTCCAGCACCTCGTCCCACTCGGGCAGCGACATGGCGGCCACGGTGTTCATGCCGGCGCCGGCGGCGCGCAGCACCCCGGCCGAGTGGACCAGGGCGTCGATGCGGCCATGGCGGGCCAGCGTCGCCTCGGCCATCTGCTGCATCTGGGCCTCGTCACGCACGTCGAGCGCCAGCACCAGAGGTTCGGCGGCCCCCGGCGGCGCCACCGCGGCGGTCTGCGCCACGGTGTCGTTCAGCCGCGCCGCATCACGACCGACGAGCACCAGCGACGCGCCGTCGCGCGCCAACGCCACCGCCGTGGCCCGACCCAGCCCGCTGCTGGCGCCGGTGACGATGGTGACGAGGTCGCGCAGGCTCCTCAGCGCCATCGCGGTCGCGGCGTTGCGGTCCTGGGGGCCTGGTTCAGGCGGCGAGCGCCTTCTCGAGGAACTCGGAGATTTGCTTGACCTGCAGTTCCTGCACGTAGCGGCCATCGACCATCAGCAGGTGCTCGAAATGCATCTGGCGTTTCTTGAAGTGGCCTTCGATGGCCACCACCAGCTGCACGACGTCGATCGACTCGAACGCCAGGTCGGCCATCAGCCGGGTCTCGCCGTTGATCGGCTCGTCGTACTCCAGATCCCAGTCCGTGGTCATGTCGGTCAGGATGGTGCACAGGTCGGCCTCGATCTGGTCGCGGCTCAGCGGGGTGGCGGGGGTGTCGGACATGGAGAACTCCAGGCAATCAAAGACGGTGGTGAGGCTCAGCGCTTGACGGCGACGACTTCGATCCAGTTGTGCTGCACGGCGTCGACACCCGCGGTGTCGAGCGCGGCGCGGGCGGTGACCTCCAGCGCCTGCGCCGCGATCTCGGTCGGGTAGCCGCTGAGCTGGGCTTCGGCCAGGCCGGAATACGAGCCCACCTTGGCCAGCGAATCGTGGTCGAACATCACCGGGCGTTCGGCCAGGTCGCGCACCTCGAAGCCGTGGCTGGCGAGCGTGGCGCGCCATTCATCGGGCGTCAGCCAGCGGTTGCCGTAGGCCACCGCCGACAGCTGCGACTTGCCGCGCTGGCGCTTGATCGGTGGTTCGCCGCGGGCGACGCGTTCGGCGCTTTGTTCGGCAATCCAGGCGGTGGCGGCCTTCAGCCACTCGTAGTAGACCTGCTGGGTCACCGGCGGCCAGCAGCCGGCGTAGAAGCCGGAACTGAAGCTGTAGACGCCGCCGGGCTGCAGCACGCGGGAGATGGACGCGAGCAGGCCGTCCTTGTCGCCGATCAGATGGATGGCGTTGGAGATGTTCACCGCGTCGAACGTGGCATCGGGAAAGCCAAGCTCGGTGGCCGAGCCGACGATCAGGCCCACCGTGCGCCCGTCCGGAAACGGCAGCGCCGAGGCGGGGTCCGCAATGCGGCGCACGGTGTAGCCCAGGCCGCGGTAGTTGGCTTCGGCCAGCCCGATCTGCACCGGGTCGAGGTCGATGCCGACGTAGCTCGCGCCGGTGGCGCTGGCCAGCATGATCTGCCCGACGGCGCCAGTCCCGCAGCACAGGTCGAGGATGCGCATGCAGCCCTGGATCGGCAACCGCGCCACGAAGGCATTGTTGGCCTGCACGTAGGCCTGGTCGGCCGCGAAGCGCGTGTAGGTGGTGTCGACGGTCTCGGACATGGTCAGCTCCAATGCGGCACGTTCAGGGGATCCACGACCAGACCTGGACCTGGAAGAAGCGGGTGAGCGCCAGCGTGAACGCCCGCCACACGGGCATCGACGCACCCAGCACCTTGGCGCGGCCGGCCATGCCGGTGCGCAGCAGGCCGTCGTGGTTCTCGATGGTGGCCTGCACCTTGATCACGTTGCCGGTGGGCTTGGGCGTCACGTTGCGGTCGATCAGCGCCACCTTGCCGTGGAACTCGCGGTCGACGGCAAAGGACACGGCGCGGATGCGCACCTCGTCGCCAACGTTGACGTAGCCAATGTCGCCTTCCTGGATCTCGATCTCGGCCGTTACCGTGCTGCTGTCCTCCACCGTGGCGAAGGTCTCACCCTTCTGCAGGAAGGTGCCGGTCTTGTTCTTCAGGTTCAACGTCAGCACGTTGCCATCGAAGGGCATGCGCAGGTCGGAACGCTGGACCCGGGCTTCGTAGGTGGCGCGCTCCTCGACCAGGCTGGACAGCCGCGCCTCGGCGGCAGCGATCTGCGATGGCGTGACCGGCACCTTCACCAGTGCCAACTCGGCCTCGCGCTGAAGGATCTGCTGGCGGTCGGCCATCGCTTCGCGCAGGGCCGCCTCGTACTCCTCGCGCGAGACGGCCTCGATGGCGACCAGGGGCTTGAGCCGCTGCTCGCGCTCGGCGCTGAAGCGGGCCTGCACCTGGGCCAGCGCCAAGCGCTCCTCGGCCAGCCGCACCTCTTCCTTCTTCGGCAGCGAGCGCAGGTTCTGCACCACGGCCGCCTGCTCGGCGATGCGCGCGGTCAGCACGTTGATCTGCGCTGCGTAGTCGGCGTTGACCACGCGCGCGATCAGCGTGCCGGACTTCAGCGTCTCGCCACCGGCATAGAAGACCTCCGACACCAGGCCGCCCTCGTCGACGGTGACGATCTGCTTGCGGGCCGGGTAGATCAGCACGTTGCCGCCCGGCTCGTACGGGTAGGGCAGGAACAGCGCGACCACGAGCGCCACGATCACCGCGGTGGGCCAGTAGCGGGTCTTCGTGCGCTCGACCTCGCCGGCCTCGTCCTTCAACGGCACGGTGCGGCTGCGCCAGCGGTCGAACTGCAGCTGGCGCTCGTAGGTTTCGCCGAACTTCTTCAGCGACACATAGTTGCGGTAGAGCGCCCAGAGCACGAAGCCTGTGACGATCAGCACCGCCGAGCCGCCGATCTCGACCTCGCCGAAGACGAAGCGACCCAGCATGCGCGCCAGCAGCAGGATGACCAGCACCACGTAGGTGGAGGTCAGCAGCGCGTAGATGGCCAGCAGCGTGCTGTCGGATGCGCGGTAGACGCCGCCCTTCCACTTGTTGAGCAGCGCGGCATACGCCTTGCCCCGCAGGTGCGGCTCGTTCAGGAAGGCCGACAGCAGGTAGTAGCCGTGCGACTTGACCAGTGGGTTGCCGGACTCCAGCACCAGACCGGCAAAGCTGCCGAGTGCCAGCAGCAGCCCGAACTGCGACATCATGAAGTTGTTGTCGCGGGCGTTGAACCAAGTCAGCACACCGACGGAGAACAGCGCCAAACGCACGAGCAGGTTGCCGCCGTGCAGCCACATCGTCTGGTTGCGCGTCAGCCGCTCGGCGCCGACCATCTTGAGCGTCCAGCGCGGGATGAAGCCGAAGGCCAGCGTCAGCCCGACCTTCTCCGGCGCCAGATGGTAGTGCTGCCCGATGAGCCCGGAGGTCATCGTCGTGAAGAAGCGCACCGTCAGGAACACGAAGACCAGATACTGGAAGAGCGTGAAGTCCAGGTGCAGGCGCTGCAAGTCCTCGGTCAGCAGATGCCAGTAACTCGACAGAAGCATGATCGCCGCGAGCACCAGCAGCGGCACCACGTACACGGCGTGGCGCAGCGGCCGCAGCAGGGGCAGCAGCAGACGGAACAGCGGGCGCGGGTCGAACAGGCCGAGCATGCCCTCGGTGCTGCGGAAGTCCAGGCCCAGGGCGTCCTGCACGCCGGCGGGCAGTTCGGCGTCGGCCGCAGGCGCAGCGGCGGCCGCCGCCGCTGGGGCCACTGGTGCCGCAGCGGGCGCCGCCGGCGCCGCGCTCTCGATCGCCGGGCGAGGCACGGCCTTGCCGTCCTGGACCTCGAAGGTCTTGCGCATGAAGCGCTTGATCAGCGCGTGCTCGCCAGCCTCCTCGACGAAGAGCTTCTGGTCCACCACCGACGCGATGAACTCGTCGAACTGCGCCCGCGTCAGTTCGCGGTCGAAGCGGTCGACGAAGGCGGCCTGGATCTTGTCGAACTGCTCCAGGCCGGGCAGGATCTCCAGCAGGTAGAACTGCCACGCGTCGAAGTCGTAGGTGCGGCCCTTGACCTTGTCGCGCAGCAGGTAACTGGTGCTGTCGCCCTTGACGACGCGAAACGCCTCCAGCCGGCGGACCAGGTAGCCCGGCAGGACGATCTTCTTGGTGTTTTCGCTCATTTCGGCGCCTGTTCGGTGCTGTCGGCAGGCACGAGCGCACGCGCCTGCCGTTCCGGGGTGGCCGCGTCGCGGCGCTGTTCTTCTTCACGCATCCAGCCACCGCCCATGGCCTTGTAGACGCCCACCATGGCCAGCAGGCGGTCACGGCGGTACTCCAGGCGGGCGATCTCGGCGTCGCGGAGGTCGATCTCGGCGTTGAACAGTTCGATACGTTGCGCCTGGCCGCCCTCCAGCCGCGCCCGCGTAAGGTCGCGCACGTCGGCGAGCGCGCGCACGCGGCGGTCGCCAACCGCCTCGCGCTCGTCGGCCAGCACGCGCGTGGCCAGGGCGTTCTCCACCTCCAGCAACGCAGTCTGCACCAACTTGACGAACTGCGCCTGCGCCTCGGCGCGCACGGCCTCGGACTCGCGCACGTTCGCGGCGGTGCGGCCGCCGTCGAACACCGTGCCGGCCAGCGCAGCGCCGAGGCTGGCCGTACGCGCCGTCTCGGCGAACAGCCATTGCAGGTCGTCGGCCGCCAGACCGATCGCGCCCAGCAGGGACAGCGTCGGGAAGTACGCCGTCTTGGCCACGCCGATGCGGGCGTTGGCCGCCACCAGCGCCTGTTCGGCTGCAGCCACGTCGGGCCGGCGCACGAGCACGTCTGCCGGTACGCCCGCGGGCAGGCTGGGCAACGTCAACGCATCGATCGACCGACGGACGATGGCGCCGGGCGGCCGACCCAGCAGCTGCGCCAGCGTGTGCTCGGCCACCGCCATCTCGCGCCGGATCTCCGGCAGCGCCGCGGCCTGCTCCTCGACCGCGGACTGCAGACGCGCCACGTCCAGCCGCGTGGCGGAACCGCCCTTTCGCTTCTCGTCCATCAGCGCCAGTGCCTTCCTGCGCAGTGCCAGCTTGTCCTCCACCAGCGCCAGACGCTGGTCGATCTCGAGCAGCTTCAGGTAACCGGCTGCGACGTCGGCCACGACCGTCAGCATGACGCCGCGGCGAGCCTCCTGTGAAGCCAGCAGCTCAGCCCGCGCTGCTTCATTGGACCGACGCACGCGACCCCAGAGATCGAGTTCCCAGCTGACGTTGCCGCCGAGTTCGAAATTCGACAGCGTGGGGCTCTGACCGGGGCGCAATCCGTTGGGGCGCTCCTGGCTGCGCAGTTCGCGCGTCCCGCCAATGGCGTAGCCCACCGTCGGGTAGCGTGCCGACTCGCTGGCACCCAGCCGCGCCGCGTACTGCTCGATGCGCGCCGCGGCGACGGCCAGGTCCTGGTTGGCGTCGATGGCTTCGTCGATCAGGGCCTCCAGCGCCGGGTCGCCAAAGCCCTGCCACCAGCGCGCGTTGACGAGGCCGGCGTCGTCACCGGCGTTGCCGCGCCAGGCGGCCGGCAGCGGCACGTCGGGCCGCTGGTAGTCGGGTCCGGTCGTGCAGGCCGCCAATGCGAGCGCCAGCGTGGCGACCGCCAGACCGAGTCGAGGAGAACCGCCGTGCCGCATCAGTCCTCCGGCGCCGCACGGGAGAGCATCTCCAGCGCGTAGTCCTCCATCTCGCGCACCTTCACGAGACGGTTGTTCAGCTCGAGCACGATGCCCTCGAACCACTTGAGCTGGTACTCCAGCTTGCGACGCTCGTCGATGATGTCCTCGAGCGGCATGTTCTCCGGCGGCCGGCCCTTCTCGTCGAACAGGAACTTGATCCCCTCGGCCAGGTCGCGGTTGATGTTGATGTGGTTGACGTGGCGCTCGATGAAGCGGCGCGCCTTCTTGGCACTGAAGGCGTCCATCATCGCGCGCCGCAGCGCCTGCTGGTGCTCGTTCAGCGTGGCGGCGTCGGGGCGGCCGGTCTCCGGGTTCTCCGCCGCCGGCGACAGCCGTTGGCGCTCGGGCTGGTCAGGCATAACCGAACTCCTGGGCCATGGCCACCACTTCGGGGTACAGGCCGCGGCCGTCGCTGCGCCACGGCACCGGCTGGTCCAGGCGGGGCACCTTGGGCTTGTGCGGGCGGAAGGTCGGGCCGGCCAGGAAGTTCGGGTCGTTGCCGAACATCGCGTTGACCGGGCCGAAGCAGGCATAGGGCGAACGCTCCGGGTGCATCATCTCCAGCACCGCGTCGTCGTCGTCGCGCAGCCCGGCCCAGCGCGCGATCTCCGCGAGCTTGGTCTGCGGGTCCGCCATGATGTCCTCGCCGCGCATGCGCAGCTGGCGCTCGGCTGGCACCTCGCGCAGGAAGTTGAGGATGTTGACGTTGATGTCGTGCCAGGCGATCTGCGGCTCGATCATCGCGTAGTCCTCGGTCAGCTCGAAGGCTTCGATCTTCAGGCAGAAGGCGCCGTCGTTGATCGCCATCAGCGACTTGCACTGCGCCACCGGGTGGCGCACCAGGTGCAGGAAGCGCGCGTCCGGGAACGCCCGGTGCATGGCCTGCATGCGCTTGACCGACATGGTGTAGGACGGGCTCTTCTCCACCGCCACCAGCGGGTGGATCCTGTCGACGATCTCGCGGTAGACGTCACCGGTGTCCATCAGCTCGCGGGCCGACGCCCAGGAGAAGGCCATGTTGACCGTGTTCACGCGCTGCTCGCCGCCCCAGAGCTCGGCCACGGCCCGCATCAAGCCGTGGCGCACCATCGAGCCGTTCTCCGAGATCTCGCCGGTCGTTCCCTTCCAGAGGTCGAGCAGCACGTCGACGTTGAACAGGCACAGCTCCGGCAGCCCGTACATCTGCGGGTGCTGGCCGAGCATGGCATTCACCAGCGAGGTGTAGGACCTCGGCGGCGCCAGCAGGAACAGCGGGGGCGCCATCGTCAGCGCTGCCCCCCGACCCGTCCCTCGACGAACGGCACCTCGAAGCACTTCTCGTGCATGATGGGCCCGTGGCCGAAGTAGCCCTCCTCGCCGAACAGTTCGCCGTGGTCGGCGGTGACGATGAAGTGCGTGTTCGGCGGCGTCAGGTCCATCAGCCGGCCGATCTGGCCGTCGACGTATTCGACGCACTTGATCTGCTGCTGGCGCAGCATCTCCATCTGGCCCGCGTCGAAGCCCTGTGAGGCACTGGTCGCGACCTCGGTCTCGTCCATCGCCTTGAGCGCGCCGTGCACGCCGGAGATGCGCGGCAGCTTGGAACCGTCGAGCATGTACGGGTAGTGCGTCTCGCCCAGGTTCAGGAAGTAGTAGTGGGGTTCGTCGGGGAACTCCATCTCGTCGATCATCTTCGCGAAGTCGTTGTGCGACTTCATCAGCTTGTAGTCGTCGAAGTCGCGGCTGATCAGCGTGTTCTTGTTGAGCACCGGCATCGACACCTTGGCCACCGTGCGATAGCCCAGGTTGCGCAGCACCTTGGGCAGCGACAGGTCAGGCAGGAAGGCCTTGAACTCAATGGTGTCGCAACCGGTGCGCGCCTTCCACTGCACGTACTCGTCCTTGTAGACCTCGGAGGCGAACACGTCCTTCGGACTGCGGTGCGGCATCAGGCCCATCACGAAGGCATGGTGCGACGGTGCCGTCCACGACGCGTAGCTGTAGCGCTTCTCGGCCACCCCCAGGCGATCGATGTTCGGCGTGCGTGCGGCGACGAAGCTGTCGTGCCGACAGCTGTCCATGACGATGAAGACGATGTGGTTGAGTTCCATGCAGGGCTCCGCGCGATGAGGCGCGTTCAGGGCGGCAGGACGATCTGAAGGCGGCCGGCGGCCGCGCCGGTGGCGTCAGGGTTGCCGAAGGTCACTGCCAGCGGCGCCGCCTGCATGACCCAGATGCGACCGTTGCCGCTGGCCAGCGGCCCGCTGCGCAGGTTCTGGACCGCCGGGTCGGTGGTGCCGATGGTGGCGCTGTCGTTCTCGGTGCCGGCGTCGGTGACGAGGTAGCTGCTGGGCGTGATCGTCAGCGTCGGCAGCCATGCGCCGCTGGTGCTGGCGCCGCCCAGGGTGCCGCCGATCAGGGTGTTGCGCGAAGGCAGACCGATGCGCATCTGGGCCCCGCCGGCACCGCTGCCGGTGGCGCCGACGAGTACCGTCGACCCACCGCTGCGGGCCACGAAGAAGCGGAAGCTGCTCCCACCGCCGGTGGGCGTCGCAGTGAACACGCCGTTGGACACGGCCAGCGTGTAATCCGCCGCCAGCGCCGACGGACATCCCGGGCCGGGCACGCGCAGCACGGTGGCTGCCTGGCTGCACACCGCCATCTGATTGCCGCTGATGATGGCCGCCGTCGCGCGCGTGGCCGGGCTGCCGCCGGCCGGCAGGTCACGAATGGCGATGAAGTAGGTGCCGGCAGCCTCGGCCAGCGTCGTGACCAGGTTGCGCACCGCGACGTACGGCGTGGCACCGGCGCCGAAATCGTGCGCCCCGACCAGCAGATCCTCGGCCACGCGGAAGCGGATCGCGCCACCAACGGTGTACTCACTGCCCACCGGGGCACCGAAGGCCTGTGCCGCGCCGGCCCCGGCCATCGTGTACTGGCCCGCGTCGAAGTCGATGCTCAGGTCGTAGACATTGCCATCCGTGGCCACGGCCTTGTAGGCGCCATTGCGGGGGTCGCCGACCGTGACCGTGGTCGCGGCCGTGTTGTTCGCCAGGTCCGGGTCGCCGTCGGCGGTGAGCGAGAAGGTGTTGGTCAAGGCGCCGCGGGTGCCCGCGTCGGTGAGCACGGTGACGACAAAGCTCAGCGTGCTGCGGGCTGGCAGGCTGGCCACGGTCATCGACGGCCCGATCGCCGGGCAGGTGGCGGCCACCGAGGGCGTGCAGGTGACGCTGGCCACCAGGCCGGAGGCAGCGGCACCACCGATTGCCTGCGTGATGCCCACCGGCCCCACGGCCTGTGTGCCCGGGTTGGCCACCACGGCCGTGAAGCTGGCGGTCTCGCCGGCGCGCAGGGCGGGTGCGGCCACCTGGCTCACCGACAAGTCGGTGCTGACGGCGAGAAAGCCTACCGTGGCACTGTCGTCGCCCGGCCTCGGATCGCCGGCCGTACGGGTCGTCATCGTGCCGGAGACCGTGCCATTGGTGCCCGCGTCCACGGTGAAAGGCACCCGCAGGCGCAGCCGACCGTTGGCGGGCAGCGAGGGCACGTTGAAGCTGGCGCCGTCGATCGTGGGACAGGTGGCGCCCACGGCCTGCACGCAGCTGATGGTGCCAGCCGCCGACAGGCCGGCGGACAGGACCTGTTCGACATCGACACCCAGGGCAGTGCCGGGCCCCGCGTTGGCGATCTCCATCAGGAACTCGCCGCTCGCGCCGCCAACCAGCGAGCCGGCCGGGCCGCTGCCCGTCACGGTGACGTTGGCCGCATACGCACTGCCCACGGCGACGCCACTGGCCTGTTGTGTGGCGCCACCGGCGGTGGTGGTCGCCGTCAAGGTATTGACGATGGCGCCCTGGGTGCCGGCGGCGACCGTGGCGGTGACGTCGAAGGTCACGCTCGCCCCCACCGGCAACGCCGTGAGGTCCATCAGCGCACCCGGCACGGCAGGACAGGTGGCTCCGCCTGCCGCGTCGACGCAGCGCACGTCGGTCAGGGTCAGGTTGCCGCCGACGGCGTTGGTCAGTCGCACCGCGCCCGCTGCGTCCGGACCATCGTTGACGACCGCCATCCGGAAGCTGGCGGCACTGCCCGCGGGCACGGCAGACGCGGGCGCGCTGCCGGTCACCGTCAGCCCGCTGACCGCTGACACGGCGGTGCCGACGGCGATCACGCTGTTGCCGCTGCCTGCAAAGACGTTGTCGCCGGTGACCAGCAGGGTGTTGGTGATGGCGCCGTTGGCACCGGCGTCGACGCGCGTGTCGACACCCAGCGTGAGCTGCCCGCCCACCGGCAGCGACGGCACTTCGGTGACCACCCCCACGCTGCCGGGGCAGACGGCACCTCCGGCGGCGCTGCAGCGCACGGCCAGCAGGCTGAGGTTGCCGCTGGGGGTCTGGCGCAGGCGCAGGCCTGTGGCGGGGTCTGGGCCGGTGTTGACCACCTTCATGTCGAAGCTGGCCAGGCCACCGCCGGCCACCGAATCGGCCGGACCAGTGCCACTGAGCGTCAGCACGGCCCGCGGCGTGCTGGCCGTGGCCACCGCGGTGGCGGTGTTGTCGGTGCGGTCGGCATCGTTCGCCGCGGTGGCGGACATGGCGTTGGTCAGCAGTCCGGTCGTGCCAGCGTCGACGACGGCATCGACCTCGAACTGCAGCGCGGCGCCGGCCGGCAACGTCGGCACCGACATCACCGGACCCAGCGTTGCCGGACAGGTGGCCCCGGCCGTTGCGTTGCAGCGCACGGCGGTCAGGGTCAGACGCGCCCCGACCGTGTCGACGATGTTCACCGTGCCCGACGCATCGGGGCCGGCATTGCCGACGGTCATCACGAACGTGGCCACGCCGCCACCGGCTACGGTGCCGGCCGGACCGACGCCGGTGACGAACACGCCCGAACGCGGCGTGACCACGGTGGCCTGCGCCGTGAAGCTGTTGTCGAGGCGGTCGCTGTCGGCGTCGGCACTGACCTGCAGCGTGTTGGTGACGATGCCGTTGAGGCTGGCGGCCACGGTGGCCGTGACCACGAAGTCGAGGGAGCCCCCGGCCGGCAGCGTTCCGACGTCCATCAGCGCACCAGGCACGGCCGGACAGGTGGCGCCACCGCTGGCCGTGCAGGCGATGCCCTGCACCACCAGCCCGGAACCGCCCTCGTTGAGCACACGCACGCCGGTGGCGTCGTCCGGCCCCTCGTTGCGCACCGACATGTCGAACGCGACAGTGTCGCCGCCGGTGACGGTGCCGGCAGGCCCACTGCCGATGACGACGAGGTCGCTGCTTGGGCTGTACGCGGTGGCCGTGACCGTGGCCACGTTGTCGGCGCTGTCGGTCTCGTAGGCGAAGCTGGCGGCCATGCGGTTGAACAGCGTGCCGCGCGCCGATGGGTTGGCCAGGGTGGTCACCGTGAAGCGCAGTGTGCCGCCGGCCTTCAGGCTGGGCACGCGCATCGCGATGCTCGGAGCCTCAGGGCAGACGGCGCCACCTTCGGCGGTGCAGGTGATGCCCATCAGCGACAGCTGGCCGCCGGCCTCGTTGGTGATGGCGACGTCCTCGGCCGCGTATTCGCCAGCGTTCTTCACCTGCATCTCGAAGACGACTTCGCTGCCGCCAGCCACGGTGGCCACCGGGCCGGTACCCGAGACCTGCAGGTCGGTGCCGGATCGGCCACTGCCGCTGCCGCATCCCACGATCGCCGTCAGGACAGCAGCGGTGGCGACCAGGGTCGCACGTCTCAGACGGTCAGGACAGCGCATGGAGCAGTTCAGGCGACGAAGGAAAGCGAATCGGAGGATGGTAGCTGCCCGCCAAGCAGGATCGATGCCACCAACAACCCACCGGCGGCGGGATGCGTGAACAGTACGCGCCACGCCGGCACGCCGCGCCCGGCGCGATCACCCGAGCTCAGCGGCGGCGGCGAAATGCGGGTTGTCGAAACCCGGTTTGCCATACCGCAGCGGCGCCCCCTGAAGGTCACGCACGCTGCCGCCCGCAGCCGACAGCACGGCGTGCCCGGCGGCGATGTCCCACTCCATGGTGCGGCCCAGCCGCGGGTACAGGTCGGCCTCACCGGCGGCGACCAGGCAGAGCTTGAGCGACGAACCGGCGCTGGCCAGCGCGGCCACCTTGCGCCCGGCCAGGAAGGCATCCAGCGCCGCCGCGTCGCCGTGCGAGCGGCTGGCCACCACCGTCAGCCCGGCTTCCGGCACCGGCCGGCAACGGATCTCACGGCGGCCCGCAGCGTCCTGCATCCACGCGCCCCGGCCCACATCGCCGAGGAACATGCGGCCCAGGGCCGGGGCGTACACCACGCCGAGCACGGGTCGGCCTTGGTGCACCAGGGCGATGTTGACGGTGAACTCGCCGTTGCGGCTGATGAACTCCTTGGTTCCGTCCAGCGGATCGACCAGCCAGAAGAGATCACCAACCGCCGGCACGTTGCCGGCCGCCACCGCCTCCTCGGCCACCACGGGCACGCCGGGTGCCAACGCCTGCAGCGCCGGCACGATGAGCTTCTCTGCGCGCTCGTCTGCTTCGGTGACCGGTGACTGGTCCTGCTTGCCCCGCACGGCGAAGTCGGTGCGGTAAACCTGCATGATCAGCGCACCGGCGTCGGTCGCGATGCGCTCCAACCCCTCCAGCCAGACCTCGCGCTGCTGTTCCCAACCCATCCATGTTCTCCTGGGCGGCCCTCTCGCCGCGTGATGGGCCGCGAATGTACCTGCCGCAGCGGCGCTTGCCGACACCTTGTTCACAAGGGGGGGCGTGGCCAAGCCGTGATAGAAGCCACGCCGTTCACGGCCCGAGCGCTGGTTCTAGGGACCCTGTCGGCGCCGTCCGGGCCAGCCCGTGCGCCATACTTGGGGCTACGTCGGCGGTCCGCCGACGACCGCCGCCTGCGGTTGGCACGGAGCTTGCCACGCTGCACAGGCCGACCCACCCCAGATGACTGCCATGACCGATTCTTCGGCGCCCGTGCGCCTGACCCATCTGCAGCGGCTCGAGGCCGAGAGCATCCACATCCTGCGCGAGGTGGTGGCCGAGGCCGACCGCCCGGTGATGCTGTATTCCATCGGCAAGGACAGCGCAGTGATGCTGCACCTGGCCAAGAAGGCCTTCTGGCCCGCCCCGCCGCCCTTCCCGCTGCTGCACGTGGACACGACGTGGAAGTTCCGCGACATGTACGCGATGCGCGAGCGCATGGCGCGCGAGCTGGGCATGGAACTGCTGGTCTACCAGAACCCCGAGGCCAAGGCCCAGGGCATCAACCCCTTCGACCATGGCTCGCAGATCCACACCGACATGTGGAAGACCCAGGGCCTGAAGCAGGCGCTGGACCTGCATGGCTTCGACGCCGCCTTCGGCGGCGCACGGCGCGACGAGGAAAAGAGCCGCGCCAAGGAACGCATCTTCAGCTTCCGCAGCGCGCAGCACCGCTGGGACCCGAAGGCGCAGCGGCCGGAGCTCTGGCGCCTGTACAACGGGCGCAAGCGCAAGGGCGAGTCGATCCGCGTCTTCCCGATCAGCAACTGGACCGAACTGGATGTGTGGCAATACATCCACCTCGAGAACATCCCCATCGTGCCGCTGTATTTCGCGGCCGAGCGCCCGGTGGTCGACCGTGACGGCACGCTGATCATGGTCGACGACGACCGCATGCCGCTGCGCCCCGGCGAGGTGCCGATGTCGAAGAAGGTGCGCTTCCGCACGCTGGGCTGCTACCCGCTGTCGGGCGCGGTGGAATCCGAGGCCGACTCGCTGACCGCCATCATCCAGGAGATGCTGCTCACGCGCACCAGCGAGCGCCAGGGCCGCATGATCGACCACGACGCCGCGGCGTCGATGGAGAAGAAGAAGCAGGAAGGGTACTTCTGACATGGCCCACGTTTCCGACCTCATCGCCACCGACATCCAGGCCTACCTGGCCCAGCACGAGAAGAAGAGCCTGCTGCGTTTCATCACCTGCGGCTCGGTCGACGACGGCAAGAGCACGCTGATCGGGCGGCTGCTGTACGAGTCGAAGATGCTCTTCGACGACCAGCTCGCGGCCATCGAGGCCGACAGCAAGAAGTGGGGCACCCAGGGCGGCGACATCGACTTCGCACTGCTGGTAGACGGCCTGGCCGCCGAGCGCGAGCAGGGCATCACCATCGACGTGGCCTACCGCTTCTTCAGCACCGACCGCCGCAAGTTCATCGTCGCCGACACGCCGGGCCACGAGCAGTACACGCGCAACATGATCACCGGCGCGTCCACCGCCGACGTGGCCGTGGTGCTGATCGACGCGCGCAAGGGGGTGCTGACGCAGACCCGCCGCCACAGCTACCTGGTGCACCTGATCGGCATCCGCAAGGTGGTGCTGGCGATCAACAAGGTCGACCTCATCGACTGCGACGAGGCGGCGATCCGCAAGATCGACGAGGACTACCGTGCCTTCGCCGCGCAGATCGGCCTGACCGACATCACCACCATCCCGTTGTCGGGCCTGAAGGGCGACAACATCGTCGAGCGCAGCGACCGCATGCCCTGGTACCACGGGCCGACGCTGATGGCCTTCCTGGAGACCTGCGAGATCGACGAGACCCGGCTGCAGAAGGACCCGTTCCGCCTGCAGGTGCAGTGGGTCAACCGCCCCAACCTCGATTTCCGTGGCTTCTGCGGTCTCATCGCCGCCGGCAGCGTGCGCCCGGGCGACCGCGTCCGCGTGCAGCCCTCCGGCCGCGAGAGTACGGTGGCGCGCATCGTCGCGCTGGAAGGCGACCGGCCACTGGCGGTGGCAGGCGAGTCGGTGACGATCACGCTGGCCGACGAGGTGGACATCTCGCGCGGTGACCTCATCTCCGCGGCCAGTGCGCCGGCCGAGGTGGCCGACCAGTTCGAGAGCACCATCGTCTGGATGGCCGACGAGCCCATGCTGCCCGGCCGGCCGTACCTACTGAAGATCGGCACCCGCACCGTCAACGCGACGATCACCGAGCCCAAGTACAAGGTGAACGTCAACACGATGGAGCACCTGGCGGCCAAGAAGCTCGACCTAAACGAGATCGGCGTGTGCAACATCGCGCTCGACCGGCCCGTGCCCTTCGACGCCTACGAGGTCAACCGCGACACCGGCGGCTTCATCCTGATCGACCGGATGAGCAACAACACGGTGGGCGCGGGCATGCTGCACTTCGCGCTGCGCCGCTCACACAACATCCACCTGCAGGCGCACGACATCGACAAGTCTGCGCGGTCCACGTTGATGGGTCACGGTCCTGCCGTGCTGTGGTTCACCGGCCTGTCCGGTGCCGGGAAGTCCACCATCGCCAACCTGGTGGAGAAGAAGCTGCATGCCGCCGGCTGCCACAGCTACCTGCTCGACGGCGACAACGTCCGCCACGGCCTGAACAAGGACCTCGGCTTCACCGAGGCCGACCGGGTGGAAAACGTGCGCCGCGTGGCCGAGGTCTCGCGCCTGATGGTGGATGCCGGCCTCATCGTGCTGACAGCCTTCATCTCGCCCTTCCGCTCCGAGCGCGCGCTGGCGCGCGGCCTGGTCGCCGAAGGCGAGTTCATCGAGATCCACGTCGACACCCCGCTGGCGGTGGCCGAGCAGCGTGACGTCAAGGGCCTCTACAAGAAGGCGCGTCGTGGCGAACTGGCCAACTTCACCGGCATCGACTCGCCCTACGAGGCCCCGGAGACGCCGGAACTGCGCGTGGACACCACGACGATGACGGCCGAGGAGGCGGCCGACCGCGTCGTGGCACTGCTGCGAGAGCGAGGCCTGATCCCGTCATGACGCTGCAGCAGGGCGCCGTCTTCCTCGGGTTGGCGGTGCTCGTGGTGGAACTGCTGCGTGGCCGGCGCGCGCCGGCGGTGGTGTTCGCCGGTGTCGCCTTCGCGTTCGTGCTGCTGGACTTCGTCAGCGTGCAGGAAGGCCTGGCCCAGCTGGCGAATCCCGGGCTGGCCACCGTCGTCGTGCTGCTGCTGCTGTCGGTGGTACTGGACAAGTCGCGCCTGCTCGAAGCCATGGCCGAAGGCCTGGTGCGCGGCCCGTACCGCTGGGCGCTGACCAAGCTCTTCGCGGCCACGGCGCTGTACTCGGCTTTCTTGAACAACACCGCGGTCGTCGCCTCGCTGATCGGCCCGTTGCGCACGCTCCGCGCGCACGCGCCGTCTCGCCTGCTGATGCCCATGTGCTTCGCCGCCTCGCTGGGCGGCATCCTGACGCTGATCGGCACCTCGACCAACCTGCTGGTCAACTCCCTGCTCATCGGCCAGGGCATGACCGGGCTGCACATCTTCGACCTGTTCCCGGTCGGCATCCTGATCGTGCTCGCCTGCGGGGTGACGATGGTGCTCCTCTATCCGCACCTGCTCCCGGCCCAGCCGGCGGTCGGGGAGCAGCCCTCCGACTACTTCCTGGAAGCCACGGTGCAGCCCACGTCGACGCTCGTGGGCCGCAGCGTGGAGGCGGGCGGCCTGCGCCGCCTGGCCCACCTGTTCCTGGCCGAGATCGTGCGCGATGGCAGGGTCATCGCGCCGGTGCAGCCGGAGCAGGTCATCGAGTCCGGCGACGTGCTGGTCTTCACGGGCGACCTCACCCGGCTGGACCTGCTGATGCGTTTCGACGGTCTGGAGACGCGTGGCCAGCACTACCGGCTGCCACAGGACAACCTCGTCGAGGTCGTCATCGCCGCCAACTCGCCCCTGGCGCGGCGGACGCTGAAGCAGACCGACTTCCGCTCGCGCTTCGATGCCGCAGTGATCGCGATCCGACGCGGCAGCGAGCGCCTGCGCGGGCCCATCGCCGACCTGCCGCTGGACGTCGGCGACACGCTGGTGCTGGTCGTGGGCAGCGACTTCGAGAAGCGCAACAACCTGCAGCGCAACTTCATCATCGTCACCCGGCACGAGGTGCAGAAGTTCACCGACCCGCGCAAGGGCCTGGTGGCCACCGCCGGCTTCGTCGCTGCCGTCGCGCTGTCGGCGCTGGGCGTGATCGACTTCCTGAAGGCGCTGCTGCTGCTGCTGGTGCTCTTCCTGTCCCTGGGGTTCACGCGGCCCAACGAACTGCGGCGCAACATGCCGTACGCCATCATCGTGATCATCGGCGCGTCCTTGGTCATCTCGCAGGTGATGGTGCAGACAGGCGCTGCCGGGCTGTTGGCGGGTGCCATGCTCGGTGCGATCCACCAGCTCGGGCCCTATGGCGCACTGGCGATGATCCTCATGGGCACCTGGATCCTGACCGAACTGATGAGCAACAACGCCGCCGCCGCACTCGCCTTCCCGGTGGCCATCGGCGTCGCGCAAAGGGCCGGTCTGGATCCGCAGCCCTTCGTCATGGCGGTGCTCTACGGCGCCAGCTGCAGTTTCCTGACCCCCTACGGCTACCAGACCAACCTGATGGTGATGTCGCCCGGCCGCTACACGCTCCGCGACTTCGTGCGCGCCGGCCTGCCGGTGGCTCTGGTCTTCCAGGCGGTGGCGCTGGTGTCGCTGCCCGTGTTCTTCCCGTTCGGCCGCTGAACCAGGACTCCGTGGGCATCGATGTGTTCTCGTCCCGCGCGCGTCAAGGGTGGCGCGTCGCCTTCTGGCTGCAGATCGCCCTGGTGACCGGCCTGATGCTGTGGCCCCGGCCCCCCGCAGGGTTGGACCTGACCGGCTGGGACAAGCTCAACCACGCCATCGCCTTCGCCGGC
Organism: Rubrivivax albus; assembly: GCF_004016515.1. Lineage (GTDB taxonomy): Bacteria > Pseudomonadota > Gammaproteobacteria > Burkholderiales > Burkholderiaceae_C > Rubrivivax > Rubrivivax albus. Next base: position 1,236,206 of record NZ_SACT01000001.1, on the reverse strand, counting down.
CCGGCCTTGGCGGGGCTGCTCACGCGGCGCCGGCCAGGCGTGCGGTCGGCGACCCTGCTGCTCGCGAGCCTGCTCGCCTGGGGCGGTCTGCTGGAACTCCTGCAGTCCCGGCTGCCGCCGCGCCAGGGCGACTGGGCCGACCTGCTGGCCGATGCGGTCGGTCTGGGCGTCGGCGCGCTGGCCTACGTCGGCCTGCGCCGCCTGAGGGCGGTCAGACGGTCGTCCGGCTGACCGGCGCCGACACCGAGGCCGCCGTCTCTTCGGCGCTGCGCTCGTTCACCGCCACCGCCATCTTCGAGCGCAGCGTGGCCAACCCCGTCGGGGACCAGTTGGACACCAGGCCCTCGAACTGGTCCAGCGCCTTGTGCAGCACGTCCACCGGCAGGGTCTGCAGCGCGGCCAGGCCCTGCTGCCGCAGCGCCGTCTCCAGGTAGGCCAGGTGGCGCAGTTCCGGCCGGATGTCGGGGTCGGCGTCCAGGCATTGCGCCAGTTCGCCGACCATGCGTCCCAGCTCGGCCCGCTGCCGGCGCGCCTCGGCCTCGGCCGGCGATTCGGTGCGCCTGCCACGGCTGTCCACGAACTCCAGCCGCACGCCCCCGCGCAATTTCAGACTGAGCTGGCTGCGGAAGAAGAGGTGGGCAGCGTGGCGGGCGGATCGAAGCATCTGGCGCATCACGGGCATGCTGGAATCGGGGACGGCTCTCGGGACAGGTCATCTTCGTTATCGGCAACCCGGCGCAGCACTTCACACCGGGCGTGCAACGGGATGTCAAGGATCCGCCGCACGCTGCCCTGCCCTCACGGCCTCCGTCAGGCCACGCAGGTGCGGTTCTTGCCCGTGCGCTTGGCCTCGTACAGCGCCTCGTCGGCACGTTCCAGCGCCACCTCGAGCGCCTCGCCCGCGCGCCACGCCGTGACGCCGGCGGAGAAGGTGACGAAGACCTCCCGGCCCTCGTGCATGAACAGGCTGGCGGACAGTTCGCGCTGCAGCCGGGTCAGGGTCTGCTGCGCGGCATCGGCCGCGGTGCCCGGCAACAGCACGACGAACTCCTCGCCGCCGAAGCGGGCCACCGTGTCCACCGGCCGCAGGCGCTCCTTGACTGCCGCAGCCAGCGACTTCAGCGCCACGTCCCCCGCCGCGTGGCCCAGCGAGTCGTTGAGCTTCTTGAAGTTGTCGATATCGATCAGGCCCACCGCCAGCAAGGGACCCCCATCGGCCCGGCCGGCACGCGCGACCTCGCCTTCGAAGGCCTGCTGCAGGCCACGCCGGTTGGCCACCGACGTCAGCGCATCGGTGGCGACCTCGTCGGACAGACGCCGCAGCTCGGTCTCCAGTTCGCGAACGCGGGACTCCAGTTCGCCAGCGCGGTCGTGGTCCCGCTGCAGACGCTGCTGCGTGCTGCGCACGCGTTCGCCCACGGCATGGCTTTCGGCGACCAGGGCTTGCACGACACCGGCCAGGCTTTCGAGGCTGTCGGCGCGCGCGATCGCCTCCGCGTGGCGTTCGACGCTGTCGCCGAAGCGGCCGGCGTGGTCGCCGAGTTCGCCCACCTCACCCAGCAACTGGCGGATCAGGTCCTTGAGCGCCCTGCTGGCCGCGGCCCGTTCTTCACGCACGCGGCGTTGGCGCGCCCGCGTGTCGGCGAGCAGTTCGGTCGCGGCACGGACATCGCGCGCGCCGATGCCGCCGGCCAGACGCGACTGCAGCACCTCGCACTGGCCGCGCGCCCAGCTGTCGTCCTCCGACAGTTCCACCAGACCCGCGCCGAGCTCGCCACAGAGCCGGCCCAGGTCATCGAACAGCTGCTGGCGGTGGCCGAGCCAGCGTTGCGCTCGCACGCAGGCGGCCTCGACGGCCACCACGATCTCGGGCGTGGCCCCCTCAGCGGCCAGGCGCTGCGCCAGGCGTGCCAGTTCGTCGGCCAGTTCCTCGGCACGCCCTTCCTTGGCCGACAGCGCCGTGCCCACGGTGACCTGCAGGCCACGCACCACACGCGGCCAGTCACCCTGGACGACCGCATCCGTCACCGTCGCGGGCGCCGGCTCGCCGTCGAGCGGCGCATCGCTCTCCCAGGCCTGCAACAGGGCCTGCAGCCGCTGCTGCAGGCGCGCCGCATCGCGCGAGCTGCCTTCCAGCACGCGTTGCAGGCTGTCCTTCTTGCGCGCCGGCGTCCACTGGCGCGCGCCACGCTCGAGCCCACGCACCACCCGGTCGATGAGGCCGGCCCACTGCGCACCGGCCGACCGCGCGTCGGGCGGCGGCGGCTGCCCGGCCTCCTCGGCATAGGCGCGGGCGTAGTTCTCCGGCGTCGGCTCCTGGCGCGCCTGCGCCAGGCGGCGGAGCGCGCCCTTGGCCACCTCGGCAGGCGTCATGCCGGTGCCGCCCCGCCGTCCACCAATACAGCGCGCAGGCGCACCGTGACCAAAGGACCCGAGGGCATGCGGTCAGTGGCGATGCACCACATGTGGGTCGTCGGCGCCGAGGGCCACGACCGTGCGGTCGGCCACGATCAGCTGGCCCGCCTGCAGTTCGGCCGCCAGGCTGTCGGCAGCCACCGGTCGGCAGAAGATGAAGCCCTGCATCAGCGAGCAGCCCAGTCGGATCAGTTGCTGCTGCTGTCGCAGGTGCTCCACGCCTTCGGCCACCACGCGCAGGCCCAGCGCCTTGGCCAGCGCCACGATGGCCTGCACGATGGCCGGGCTCTGCGCGGTGATGCCTAGGTCGCGGATGAAGGTGCGGTCGATCTTCAGCTCGGCGATCGGCAGCGTGGTCAGGTAGGCCAGCGACGAGTAGCCGGTGCCGAAGTCGTCGATCGCGATCTCGACCCCGATCTCGTTGAGGCGCAGCAGGGTGGGCGTCACCGCGTGGTGATCCTCCATCAGCCGGTCCTCGGTGATCTCCAGCCGCAGTGCGCCCGGGGGCACGCCGTGCTGGCCGACGGCATCGTGGATCTGCTCGACCAGGTCGCTGCGGCTGAACATGTGGCTCGGCAGGTTCACCGCCACCGTGATGTCCACGCCCAGGCTGTCGCGCCAGGCGCGGACCTGGCGCGCGGCCTCGCGCAGCGCCCACTCCGACATCGGCACGATCAGCCCGGTCTCCTCGGCCAGCGGGATGAACTCGGCCGGCGGCACGAGGCGACCATCCCGCCGCCAGCGCATCAGGGCCTCCACGGCCGTGACCTGGCGGGTGCGAACCTCGACCTGCGGCTGGTAGTGCAGCACGAGTTCCTCGCGCTCGATGGCCTTGTGCAGCGCGGTCTCGCGCTCGAGCTTGTCGCGCGCGGTGCCGGCGAGCATCGGGCTGTAGATGGCCGCGCCATTGCGCCCGGCGCCCTTGACAGAGTACATGGCCACGTCGGCGTTGCGCAGAAGATCGACCACGTTCTCGCCGTCGCGCGGGTACATCGCAATGCCGATGCTGGCGGTGACGAAACACTCCTGGCCGCCGACGACGACCGGCTCGCGCATGACCTCGAGCACACGCTGGGCGACGCGGTCGGCGTCGCCTTCCTGCACCACCTCGGGCAGCAGCGCCACGAACTCGTCGCCCCCCAGGCGGCCGACGGCCTCGAGCGCCCGGTGCGAGCGCGCACCCACGGATTCCAGCGCGCCATCGAGCACCTGGTCGGTGTGGCGAACGCACCCGCGCAGCCGCTGGGCCACCTGCCGCAGCAGTTCGTCGCCCGAACCATGGCCCAGCGTGTCGTTGACGACCTTGAAGCGGTCGAGGTCGATCAGCAGCATCGCGAACTGGTGCTGCATGCGCCGTGCCTGCTCCAGCGCCTTCTCCGCCCGCCAGATCAGCTGGTGACGGTTGGGCAGACCGGTCAGCGTGTCGAAGTTGGCGAGGTGGCGGATGCGGTCCTCCGCGGCCACCCGGTCGGTCACGTCCTGGACGATGCCGCTGTAGCCGGCGCAGACGCCGTGCTCGTTGAACTCCGGCTCGGCCTCGACGTGGATCACGCGTTCATGGCCGTCGAACTGCTCGATCCCGACGTCCAGCGCGATCACCGAACTCGCCTGCCACTGGTCGCGCAGCACGCGAAGGAAACGCTTGCGGTCGTCGGTGCGCACCATGCGCAGCAGACGGCGCATGCCGACCCGCTCCACCGGCGGCAGGCCGAAGACCCGCAACGCCTCGGGCTGCATCCACAGGGCATGGTCGCCGCGCCGCCAGTCGAAGCTGCCCATGCGCGCCAGGTCCTGGGCCCGCGCCAGACGCGCCTTGCTGCGCTGCAGCTCGATGAAGGTGCGCGAACTGCGCAGCAGGAAGTTCAACCGCTCCGCCAGCAGGCTCCACTGGGTGGCCTTGACGAAGAAGTCGGTCGCGCCGGCCTGGAAGGCGCGCGCCACCGAGGCGTCGTCGTCCAGCCCGGTCAACATCAGCACCGGCACCTGCTCGAAGCCCGGCAAGGCGCGCAGGCGCCGGCAGGTGTCGAAGCCGTCGAGACCGGGCATCTGGGCGTCGAGCACGATGATGTCGGGCGTCCACTGGCTGACCAGCGCCAGCGCACGTTCGCCGCTGGACGCCTCGGTGATCTGCATGCCGCGCTCACGCAGGGCAAGCGAGGTCAACAACAGGTTGACCTCGTCGTCGTCGACCAGCAGTACCCGGGGCTGCAGGGGTGGCTTGTCGTCGGCAGGCGGCGGCGGGGGCATCTAGGCGAAGCGATTGACTCAGGCGGGGAGCATAGCCCGAACTGCGGCCTGCACGCGCGCCGCCTCATCGAGCAGGTTCGACAGCGGCGCACCGAGTGCCGACGTGTCGCCGTGGCGCGCCTGGCGCTCGATGTCCGCGCAGACGGCGGCGAAGGCCGCCGCGCCGATGGCCGCCGAGGACGACTTCAGCGTGTGCGCGGTGTCTCCGGCCAGCTTCAGGTTGCCGGTGTCGCGTGCCTCGTGCAGGCTGAGCAGGTAGCGTTCCAGCGACGCCGCGTAGGTGCGCAGGACCTGGGCGACGAAGCCTCGGCTGCCATCGGGGTCGAGCTGCTGGAGCCGGGCCAGCGCATCCGGCGCCAGCACGGGCGGCGACCCACCGTAGCCGGCCGGGGCCTCCGGGTGGTGCAGTCGGTGACGTTGGGGACGGTTCATCGGCGTGACCAGTAGTTTGACACCGGCCTGGACGGGTGCGTGGCAAGCCCCAACCCGGGCATCCGCCGGTGATTGGCCCTTCTTTCGGCGCCAACCCCACGGACTTGAACGGCCGCGAGATGCCGCGTGTGACCCATTCGTACAATGCCGCGATGCGGAATTGGCATGTTCCCGCCCGGGCCGGCGGTGCGCTGGCGGCGACAGGCCTGCTCGGCGGCTGCACGGGTGATACCGGCCCCTGGTTCTTCGGCAGCGTGGCCCTGGTCGTGTCCGCACTGACCGCCGGCGCCGCCGGGTGGCTGATCGGGCGCCGACGCGACCGCCGGGCACTGCACGCCGCCCGGCAGGAGAACCGGCTGCTGCTGGCCCTGGCCGGCGGCGACGGCTGGCGCACCACGGTGGCCGGCGATGGGATGGCCAGACTGGCGGACGGTCGACGACTGTCCGACCTGTACGACCTGGGCCCGCAGGCCGCCACCATGGAGGCCACGCTCACCCGGCCCGACCCGTTCGGACCTTGCGAGTGGTCGCGACGCGACGGCGGCGGCGCGCATACCGTCGGCGGTGTGCCCTGGTTCCACGGCGACGGACGCTTCGGCGGCCACGTCGTGCTCGCCCGCCCGGGTGATGGTGGCGGCCAGGCGGCGATGGGCCTGAAGGCGCTGGCCGAGACCTGGCCCGACGCCCTGGCCGTTCTGGTGCGGCAGGGTGACGACGCGCCCTGGCGGGTACTGCAGGCCAGCGCCGCCGCCCGCGCGGTGCTGGGCCGGACCGACCGCTTCGACGGTGCCGCCCTGCAGGCGCTGCTGCCGCCGGCTCTGGGCGCGGCACTGGGCACGCCCGGTGATGCACAGGCCGAAGGCTGGCAGCTTCACCATGTGGCGGCCGACGGCGCGGCAGTGCTGCTGCTGGTGCGCGCCGGATCGTCGGGATTCGACGACACGGCAACGATGAGCTACACCGTCTCGCACGACCTGCGGGCGCCGATCCGGGTCGTCGAGGGGTTCACCCGCATCGTCAAGGAGGACTACGGCAACGTGCTGGACCGCGTGGCCAACGACCACCTCGACCGCGTGCTGGGTGCCACCGCGCGCATGAACCAGATGATCGACGCCATGCTGACGCTGGCCCGGCTGTCGACGCAACCGCTGGCCCGCCAGCCTGTCAACCTGTCGCAGCTGGCCACGTTCGTGATCGACGACCTCCGCCGCGCCGCGCCCGACCGCGAGGCCGTGATCCAGGTCGAGCCCGACCTACAGGCCACCGGCGACCCGACGCTGCTGCGCCTGGTGCTGGAGAATCTGCTGGGCAACGCCTGGAAGTACACCGCCAAGCGCGCCCAGGCCCACATCGTGTTCGGCCGGGAAACCACGGACGGTCAGACCGCCTTCGTGGTGCGCGACAACGGTGCCGGCTTCGACATGCGCTCGGCCGAACGCCTGTTCGGCCTGTTCCAGCGCCTGCACAGCGCCAGCGACTTCGCCGGCACCGGCGTCGGCCTGGCGTCGGTGCGGCGCATCGTGCAGCGTCACGGCGGGCGCATCTGGGCCGACGGCGAGCCCGGCCGGGGTGCCGCCTTCTACTTCACGCTGAGGAACTGAGAGCGCGAGAGCCTGCCGGCCTCGCAGATCGACCGCAGCGGCCGATCAGGCATCCGTGTCGGCCAGGGCCTCCACCGCATCGACCAGGCGTTGCGCCTGCTGCTGCGCCGTCAGTCCCTTCTCGCTGGCCAGCGCATGCAGCTTCTGCAGCGCACGGGCTTGGGTGAGCGTATGCCGGTGCATCAGGATGCCGGTGGCCAGGCTCACCGGGTCCGGCGTCGACGCGCTGGCCGGCGCGGGCGGCACCCCGGCCGGCGCGGCCGGACGCTGCGGCGGCGCGGCCGGCGGCAGATCCGCCCCTCGGCCCTGCGCCAGCTGCGCCATCACGCGGTCCACCGTGGGCACGATCTGCCCGACGTCCAGCGGCTTGACCAGGTAGGCCAGGGCCCCGAGTTCGGCCACCTTGGCCCGAGTCGGCTCATCGGCGAAGGCCGACAGGAACATGAAAGGCACGCCGACCACGTCGCGCAGGTACTCCGCCACGTCGAAGCCGGTCTTGCCTTCCATGCGGATGTCCAGCAGCGCCAGCGCCGGGCGGTGCTGGCGCGCCAGCAGGATGGCGTCGTCACCGTTGTCGGCGTCGATGACCTCGTAACCGGCCTGGGCCAGGCCATGGGTCACGGTGGCCAGCACCAGCCTGTCGTCGTCGACGACGAGGATCCGGCCCTTGCCGTGGGGTGGGGCAGCGTCGTTCATGGCGAAGCGTCGTTCGAAGCCCCGATTGTCGCCGCAACGCCGGCAGCACCGGCGTCGCGGCGCACGCTGGGCGGGCTCAGGCGCACACGGGTGAGCACCTCCTCCCCCACCTGCTCCAGCGACAGCGTGGCGCTGCGCCGCGGCAGCAGGGCCCGCACCAGGCCGAGCCCCGACACGCCGCCCGGGAAGCGGGCCAGGTCGAAGGCCTCCGGCAGCTGGCCGGCATGCCGGATGTCAACCACCGCCGCGTCGCCGTCCGGCTCGGCCATCACGCGACAGCGCACGGTGCCACCGCCGTGCTTGACGGCATTGGTCAGCAACTCGTTGACCACGAGTGCGATCGGGATGGCCTCCGCCTCGGGCAGCTCGAAGGCCAGCGCCCCGGCCCCACCCTCGAAGCCGATCTCGCGGCCGAAGGTGCGCTGCACCGACTGGACGATCGCCTCCACCACGCGCGCCAACCGCAGCGGCCCGCTGGCGCCGACCTGCAGTCCGTAGACCTGGGCGATGGCCTGCACCTGGGAGACGGCCTCGCCGAGCACCGGCGCCACCTCGGCGTGGCGCGCCGCGTACTGCTGCAGCAGCCCGGCCACGCCCTGCAGGTTGTTCTTGATCCGGTGGTGCACCTCGCGCACCAGCACCTCGCGCTGCGCAATGGCCGCCTGCAGCCGCGCGAGGTCGGCTGCACGCTGCTCGGTCACGTCGCTGGCCACGAGCAGCAGCTCGGCCGGGCCGCCGTCCACCGCCGACAACGGCACGGTGCGCGTGTCCCAGAGCCGGCCCTCGGCGTCGCGCAGTTCCAGCCGCTGCGGCGCCTGGGCCACTGCACCGTCCAGGCCGGCCGGCGGGGCGGCCAGGAACGCGTCGGCCGCAGGGTTGGTCTGCAGGGGGCGCCGGGTCGGCCCGTCGACCAGTGCGATGGCCAACGGCACGGTCTCGATCAGGCGCTGCAGCGACGCCTTCGCCCGCGCGATGCTGACCTCGGCCTGGCGCCGGCTATCAATGTCCAGCAGCGCAAAGGTCAGCTGGCGACCGCCGCCATCGCGCACCGTCTGCACCACGTTGCCCACGACCCAGAACTCGCGGCCGTCGCGCCCGCGCAGCCGGCACTCGAAAGTTTCCGACTGCCCGTCGGCCAGGCGGCTGGTCCAGTCCGTGCGACGCAGCGGATGGTCGGCCTCGGCGGTGGCGACCACATGGATGGGCTCGCCGGTGAAGTCCGTCAGCTCGCCGCCGAACATGCGCCGCGCCGGACGATTCATCCACACGATGGCGTCGTCCGCCACGGTGACGATGCCCACCAGCACGGAATCGAGGACCGCCCGCGTCTGCTCGGCCTGACGCTGCAGCGACTCGCGCGCGCGGTGGCGTTCGTCGACGTCGACGAAGGAACACACCATGCCGGCGTCGGGCCCGCTGCCGGCGTCGGCCGACACCGGCCGGGCGGCCACCTGGACCCACAGCGCACGGCCGTCGCGCCGGCGCAGCCGGCGCTCGCCGACGAAGACGCCGTCGCGCGCCAGGCCCTCGGCGAGCGCGCGCTCGAAGTCCACGCACTCGCGCGTGCTGGGGTAGAGCTCGGCACCGTCGAGCGCCGTGAGCTCGGGCACCGACCAGCCGGTCAGGTCGGCCAGCGCCTGGTTGGCACGCTCGATGCGCGCGCCCCGCTGCCAGGCGATGCCCACGGCCGAGTGCGCGAACATCAGCTCGCGTTCGCGCGCCAGTGTCTGCAGCTCGGCCTGCTGCGACTTCAGCCGCGTGATGTCCGACAGCACCGCGACCGACTCGCTCAACGCATCGCCGGCCTCGGCCGCCGAGGCGCGCAGCGACAGTGCGTACCAGCGGCCACCGGGCAGCTGCAGCTCGGCATCGAAGTCCCGGCGCTCGAGCACGCTGGACAGGGCGCTGCGCGCCAACGGCGCCCCCTGCACCGTGAGCGCCAGCAGCGACTGCAGCGTGGCGCCGGGACCGGCACCCTCGGCCAGGTCCAGCATGCGCTCGAAGCGGCGGTTGCAGCGCTGCAGCACGTCGCCGCGCAGCAGCGCGATGCCGGCCGGCGAACCTTCCAGGATGGTGCCCAGCTCGCGCAGCAGCTGCTCGTTGCGGCGCTGGGCACGCTCGCGGTCGGTGACGTCGATGGTGACGACCGACGTCGCCCGTCGGCCGCCGGCCAGCGCGCCCGGTTCGACACGCGTGAGCAGCCAACGCTGGCCGAGTTCCGGGTGGCGAACCGCATACCGCACCTCGGCACGGGTGCCGCCACGAAGGGCGGCCTGCAGCTTCTCGTACTCCGGCAGCGATGACGGCTCAACGATGTCGCGGGCAATGCCCTGCAGCGCCGTCGTGGGCGGCGGCGACACCCCGCCGCGCACCGCGCCGGCCGAACGCAGCCAGCCGCGCGCGGGATCGTAGGTGGCCACGAAGATGCCGGCCGTGTCCATCAGCGCGCCGATCTCCAGCAGCGCCAGGTCGCGTTCGTCCTCGGCACTCAGATCCTCGACCACCGCCATGTAGCGCAGCTGCCCCTGGTCGGTGGCGAAGGCGCTGACCCGTGCCGACAGCCGACGCCGGCCGTCGGCCCCTTCGACCAGGGCCTGGCATTCCATCGGCGGAGCACCCGGGACCAGGCCGGCGCTGGGTGCCCTGCCATCCCAGGCCAGCAGCGCCTGCAGGGCCAGCGGCGCCTCTTCCAGGGTCACCGGCACCTGCCCGATGAGCGCCTCGAAGGTGCGGTTGGATCGCACGATCAGGCCACTGGCGTCGAACACCAGCATGCCAGCCGGACTGAGGTCGAACCACTGTGCCAGTTCGTGGCTGGTGCGGTCGGCCTGCGCGCGCGCGGCATGCTCGCTCGTCGTGTCCTGCAACACCGACACCACCAGGCCGTGGTCGCCCAGCGGGGTGCGCGTCTGGCGGTACCAGCGTGCGAGTCCAGCGGCGTCGAGCAGCCTCTGGTCGCCGACGTCGATCTCGCCCTGGACGCGGCGACGGCGCGCCGTCGCCTGGTCTTCGGCAGGCTGCAGGGACACCAGCTCCCTGCCACGCAGATGCTCGCGGGTGTAGCCGCAGAACTGGGCGAAGGCCTCGTTGACGTCGATCAGCCGACCCCCGCTGTCCTCGATCAGCGCCGGGTATGGCGCGGCCCACAGCAACGCCAGCAGCGCACGCGCGCCGTCGGACAGCGCCTCGCCGACCCCGATGGCCGGCGCAACGCCGGCCCCGTTCAGTCCAGCTCCCGCGCCGAGGCCAGTGCGCGCAGAAGCGCGGCGTTGGCTTCGGTCAGGCTGACGAAGGCCGTGTCGGCGGCGTCCCGGATGTCGCCACGGACACCTTGTTCCATGGCCCGCACCAGTTGCAGGTAAGGGTGGAACGGCCCGCCGCCGGCCACCAGGGCCTGCTGGACGCGGTCGGGCACGGGCACGCTCTCGAACAGCGTGGCGAAGTCTTGCCCCAGCATGCGGTCCAGCAGCGAGAAGACGCCACAGATGAACATCTCGCCGCGCATTTCGTCGTCGGCGCTGTGGCGTACCAGTTCCTCCATCAGGAGTCCCCGGCGCACCGCGGCGAACATGGCTGGCTTCATCTGCGGATCCTTGCTCGACGACGCCAGCAGCAGCGCCAGCCAGCGCTTGAGCTTCTGGTAGCCCAGCATCATCAACGCATGCTGGAACGACGAGACCTCCACCGACAAGCCGAACGCCGCCGAATTGAGGTATCGGATCAGGCGGAAAGCGAGCTGAGGATCGTTCTTGAGCACCGCCTCGAGCTTGTCGACCGGTTCCTCGCGGTCGACACGCTTGATCAGTTCGGTGACCACCGCCAGGTCGGGGCCGCCCGCCTGCACGCTGCCACGCCGGAACTCGTCCTCGATCGGCCAGCCCAGCACGCCGACGGCCCCACGGGCGAACGCCGCGTCCAGTTCCGCCAGCGTGCGCACGCCCACCTGGATGTGGGAAATGCGGCGCGCCACCCCCTCCGGAGGCTGGCTTCCGCCACCCCGCCGGTCCTCTGCCGCGTCGATCAGTGAGTGCCGGAAACAAGGCAACAGTTCACGGGGCAGTTCGGTGACCGGGCGACCTTTGACAATGAGCGCACTGCCGGCCGCATGCAGGGCCTGCAGCGCCGCAGCATGCACCGGGTCACCGACCATGAAGGCCGGCACTTCCAGCATGACGTGCGGCGGTGGCTGCACCGCCAGCATGGCGCGGAGCCAGGGCTCGGAAGCGATGTTCAACGTCAGCGGCGTCGCTTTGGTCGGCGCCACCGGCGCCGCGTCGGCGGCCGCGCCGGGCGCCTGCCCGGGCATCGCGCGCAGGTTCAGCGAGATCGTCGCGGCATCGGCTGGCGCCGGCCAGACGTGCATCAGCGCCTGCAGCAGCGCCGCGGCATCGGGCGACTCGTCGCGCTTTTCCGGGAAGACGGTCAGGCGCGTGGCAATGACCGAGCGATCGCGGGCGATCAGTGGGCTGTGACCCAGCACCAGCTGGCCCAGGATGGCAGGCGTGGACATGCGGGAATGAGGCGGTCAGCCGCTGACGTAGTCGAACAGGGACAGGCGCTGCACCATGGCATAGGCCTTCAGGGCGGCATCGTAGCCGGTTTGCTGGTTCTGAAAGTCGGAGACGACCTGGACCATGTCCGCATCTTCAGCCGCCGATCGCTCGGCCTGCGCCGCCAGCGCCTCGCGCGACAGCCGCAACTCGAATCCGTCGGCGTGGTTCAAGGCCTCGCCGAAGCCGGCCCTGACCGCGCCGAGGTGGTCCATGGCGGCGTCCAGCCCGCGCACGCCCACGCGGACGGTCTCCGAGATCTCGTCGTTGCCCCGCCCCGCGGTCTCGAGTTCCGTGGCCAGTTGGTCCAGCACGTTGAAGACCGACAAGGTAGGGGTGCCCGTGTCGGGGTCGGGCGCCTGCAGCCAGGTCCGTCCGCCGTCGGCGGACAACTGCAGGGGCTCCGGGGTGGCGGTCTGAAGCGCCCCGCCATCGCCCCGGTAGGCGACGCCGCCTGGCGCGTCCACGAACGGGGTCTGCGTCGAACCCTGGCCGCCGAACAGGTAGCCGCCCGCGCCGTCGCCACGATTGGCCACCGCCAGCAACTGGTCGCGCAGGCCGCGGATGTCCTGCGCCAGGCTCCTCCGCTCGGCGTCGCTGTAGGTCGGGTTGCCAGCAGCCAGCGTCTGCTCACGGATTCGCTGCATCAAGCCGGTGGCATCGCCGAGCGCCGACTCAGCCTGCTGCATGGCGTTGCGGCTGGCGTCGAGCGCCCGCTGGTCAGCCTCGCTGCGCGCAATCGTGGCCAGCGCGCGTTCGGCCCGCGCGGCTGCCGCCGGATCGTCGCTGGCGCGCGCCACCCGCTTGCCGCTGGTCATCTCTTCCTGCAGGCTCGCGAGTTCGGTCTGGCGCCTCTGCAGCGTGCTGAGTCCGCGCTCGTAGGCGCTGAAGGTGGACATGCGGACGGTCATGGGTTCCTCCGGCAGCGTCAGGTCGTGGCCGACAGCAGGGTGTCGAAGATGGACTGCGCGATCTGCAGCACCTTCGCCGCAGCCTGGTAGCTTTGCTGGTAATGAATGAGCATCGCGGCCTCCTCGTCAAGGTTGACGCCCACCTCGGAACTGCGGTTCGCATCGGTCTGCGCTGCCAGCGCGCTCGAGATGTCCGTGATGGCCTGGGCCCCCTGCACGCGCACCCCGATATCCGCCATCGCCGACGCATAGGCGTCGGTGGCCGACACACCGCCGGCCACGCTTCCGTCGGGCTGCACGACCCGCCCCAGAACGGGCTGGTCACGCAGTGCTGCCAGCGCCACGGCGTTGCCGTTGTTCGAGGCCACGTTGGTCGTCATCGCAACGTTGACCACGTCGCCGGTGCGGGGTACGCCGGAAAGGACCAGGGCGAAGCCGTTGATGTCCGAATCCGGCGGCTGCGGCATGGGAGAACCGGGCTGCCAGGTGCCCGTTCCACTGGACACCAGCGCGTTGGTGATCCGGTCCCTGAGTTCCCAGCTGTAGGCACCGCTGTCGTCGGTGAACGTGATCGCGGCCGTGTGCGCGGGGTTGACGGTGTCGCTCGTGATCGTCAGCGAGGCCAGCTGCGCGGTGCCAGCGTTGGACGTGCCCAGCGTGGCCGTCAGCGGCGATGCCGCCGCGATGTCCTTCGGGTCGGACAGCAGGACCTTCATGCCCTGAGCGGCACGCGTCACCGGCTGCAGCAGGAAGGCATCGCCGGACAGCGGCGCAGGGACACCAGGGTCCACGCGGAAGCCATCGACGACCTCGCCTGGCGCCACCGTGCGCACGAGGCCGTCGGACAGCCGCGTCAGGACGAAGGAACCTGGCACGCTCGGGTCGTTGCGCAGCGTGTACTCGCTGGCCTGCAACTGCGAAGGCTCGACGATGGTCAGCGACAGCTGGCCGATCGGGCGCCCCTGGGCATCGCGGGCATTGCTGCCCATGGGCTGCGCCACGCCTGACCCGGTGCCGAACATGTCCTGGGCCGCCACCGAGCCGGCAGGGGCGTGCAGGGTCAGGCCCAGCCGCTGCTGGGCGTTGACCGCGCCGGCAATCGCCGCCGCCATCTGCCCGATCAGCAGGCCGGCATCGACGAGGTCATCGTCCTGGAACTGCAGCATGCCGGCGATTCGGCCACCGCCCAGCGCCTGCGAATCCAGCCGCACCATCCGCCCGCCGTCGTTGATGGCCAGCGCGGCCCGCGACGGATCACCCAGATCGTCGGCGACCACCAGGGTCTGGGACTGCGCCCCGAGCACCAGCCGTTGCCCTCCGCCGGCGAAGACGGCCACCGTGCCGTCGTCGGCCTGCACGGTGGTGATCGCAATCTCGCCGGACAACTGAGACAGCATGCGTTCACGCGCATCGAGCAGGTCGTTGGGGGGCTGACCCAAGCCGCGCACAGACGCAATCTGCTGGTTCAGCGACGCAATGCCCGAAGCCAGTTCGTTGACGTTGGACACGGTGGCCTTCAGGTCCTCGCGCAGCGTCGACTGCATGCGGTCGATCTGCTGCCCAGCGTCCGCGAAGCGCGCCGCGAGCTCCCGCGCCCGTGCGATCACGACCTGGCGCGACGACGCGTCTGCCGGCAGGTTCGCCAGGTCGCTGAAGGCGTTGAGCAGCTGGGTGGTGGCATGGCCCAGCCCCTGCTCGCCCAACGGGAACAGCTGTTCGAGCTGCTGCAGCTGCTGCAGGCGGGCATCGTCGCGCGCGGCCAGTGCGCGGGTGCTCATCGCCTCGCGGGTGAGGAACTCGTTCTGGTAGCGGCTGATGGTGACGACATCCGCTCCCTTGCCGAAATATCCTGCGCCGCTGTACTGCCCTGCGGCCGTGGCGAGCTCCACCCGCTGCCGCGAGTAGCCGGCCACGCTGGCGTTGGCGATGTTGTGGCCGGTGACCTGCAACGCGGCATAGTTGGCCGCCATGGCCCGCATGCCCAGCGACATCAGCGGTGTGGCGCCCATGGCTTATCCGTTCGTGCGCTGCAGGCGCAGCGTGGTGTTGATGACGGCCGTCAGCTTGTCGGCATACGCCGGATCGGTGGCATAGCCGGCGCGCTGCAGGCCCTGCGCGAACTCGCGCGGGGTGTCGGCCTGCGTCACAGCCGCGTAGCGCGGGCTGTTGCTCATGAGCTTCGCGTAGTCGGCGAACGACTCGGCATAGCTGGCGTAGGCGCGGAACTTGGCGGTCACCTTGCGCGCCACGCCGCCGATGTACTCGGTGGTGGTGATTTCGGCCACAGGGCCGTTCCAGCCGGCACCGGCCTTGATGCCGAAGAGGTTGTGCGACGGCGAGCCGTCGGCGTGCAGGATCTCGCGCCGGCCCCAGCCGGACTCGTGCGCCGCCTGGGCCACCATGAAGGCGGCCGGGATGCCGGTGGCGGCCTCGGCGGCCTGGGCCGAGCGCGTGTGCTGCTGCACGAAGGCCGCCGCGCCCATTTCCGGGATGCGCGGCGCACGCTCGGCAGCGGCGCCAATGGGCGCCGGCATCGGGTTGGCGCGCCGGTCGATCGTCACCGGGATCGGCCCGGGCGTCAGCCCCATCGAGCGCTCCAGCTGGCGCGTCAGTGCCTCGGCCAGGCCGCCGGGCATGCCGGTCAGCGACGTGGCGTACTGCTGGTCCAGCATGCCGGTGGCCAGTTCCTCGCTGGCACCACCCCCCATCAGGCCCTCGCCCTGCGTGGTGGCGCGCATGCTCTTGAGCAACTCCTGCATGAACAGCGCCTCGAACTGCTTCGCCGCAGCCTGGACGGCCGCGCGCGGGTCGTCCTTGGCGCTCGTGCGGATCGACTCCAGCGAGCGGATGTCGGCAGCAAGGCCGTTCACGGCCATCAGAGGACGTCCAGTTCGGCGTTCAGCGCGCCGGCGGCCTTCATGGCCTGCAGGATGGCCAGCAGGTCCTGCGGCGTGGCGCCGAGCGCGTTGAGCGCACGCACCACGTCGGTCAGCTGGGTGCCGGCGGCCAGTTGCACCAGGGCCCCGCCCTGCTGCGTGATCGCGATGTCGGCCTTCTCGCCAGCCACCGTCTGGCCCTGGCCCAACGGGTTGGGCTGGCTGACCACCGGGGTGGAGCTGATGGTCACCGCCAGCGCGCCATGCGCCACCGCACAGGCGCCGATGGTCACTGCTTCGTTCATCACCACCGAGCCGGTGCGCGGGTTGAGCACCACACGCGCGGCCGGGCGCTCCAGCGCCACCGGCAGGTTCTCGATGTCGGCCATGAAGTTCACGCGCGTGATGCCCGCCGGCGGCATCTGGACGCTGACGGTGCGCCCGTCCACCGGCACGGCCGTGCCCTCGCCCTTGGCGGCATTGATGGCGTCGGCCACCGCGCGCGCGGTGCTGTAGTCGTTGGCCTTGAGGTCCAGCTGCAGGCGGTCGCCTTCGTACAGCGGCGTGGGCACGCTGCGCTCCACCGTGGCGCCGCCGGGGATGCGGCCGGCCGACAGGTGGTTGATCTGCACCTTGGAGCCGCCGGCCGAGGCGCCTGCGCCGCCCACGATGAGGTTGCCCTGGGCGATGGCGTAGATCTCGCCATCGGCGCCGCGCAGCGGTGTCATCACCAGCGTGCCGCCACGCAGGCTCTTGGCGTTGCCCATCGACGAGACCGCGATGTCGATCGTCTGCCCCGGCTGCGCGAAGGCCGGCAGCTCGGCCGTGACCATCACCGCCGCCGAGTTGCGGCCCTGCGGTACCACGCCGGCCGGCAACGTGACGCCCAGCGACTGCAGCAGCGCCGAAAGACTCTGCGCCGTCACCGCGTTCTGCTCGCCGGTGCCGTCCAGGCCCACGACGAGGCCGTAGCCCACCAGCTGGTTGGCGCGCACGCCCTGCACGCTGGCGATCTCCTTCACGCGTGCGGCAGCGGCGTCGGCCGGCCACCACAGCGCGGCACTGGCCAGCAGCGCGCCCAGGGTGACGACGGCGCGCATCCAGCGGTCGGTGTCCATGATCGTCTGCATCGCGGTCAGATGGGCAGCACGCTGAGGAACACGCGTGCCAGCCAGCCGATGACCTGGGCCTCGGCCTGCGCGCCGCGCCCGCGGTGCTCCAGGCGCACGTTGGCCACCTGGGTGCTGGAGACGGTGTTGCCCGGCTTGATGCTGCGCGGGTCCACCTGGCCCGAGAAGCGCAGCACGTCGACGTTGCTGTTGACGCCGATCTGCTTCTCCCCGCTGATGATCAGGTGGCCGTTGGGCAGCACCCGCGTCACGGTGGCGGTGATGTTGCCCTTGAAGTCGTTGCTGGCGTCGGTGCTGCCCTTGCCTTCGAAGGTGTTGCTTGAGCTGGCCGTGGCCGTGCCGCGGGCAAAGGCCTTGGACGGCACACCCGGCAGCGCACTGATGCTGGCGTCCAGCCCGCCAGACTTCTCGACCGTGCTGTTGGCGCTCTGGCTGGCGCTGATCTTCTCCTCGATGGCGATCACCAGGATGTCGCCCACATGGCGGGCCCGGTGATCCTCGAACAGCGGCCGGTAGCTGGCGAGCTGGAAGATGGCGCCGTTGGCCACCTTCACCGGCGCCGGCGCGGCGGGCTCCACCGGGGTGGTGTCGGCCACGTCCACGCGCGGGAAGAGGGTGGCGTTGCAGCCGGCCAGCGCGACCGCCGCGGCCATGATGAAGAGCTTGGTGGCCATGGTCATCACAGCTGCGACAGGCGTTGCAGCATCTGGTCCGAGGTGCTGATGGCCTTGGAGTTGAGTTCGTAGGCGCGCTGGGTGGCGATCATCGTCACCAGCTCCTCGACCACATTGACGTTGCTGCCCTCCAGCATGCCCTGCTGCAGCGGGCCCAGGCCGTTGGCATTGGGCGCGCCGACGTTGGGCGCACCGGAGGCGGCGGTCTCGGTGAACAGGTTGCCGCCCATGGGCATCAGGCCGGCCGGATTGACGAAGCCGGCAGTCTGCAGCTGGCCGACCACCGTGGGCGCGTTCTGGCCCGGCAGCAGCGCGCTGACCGTGCCGTCCTTGGCGATGGTGACGTTCTGCGCCGTGGCGGGTATGGTCACTGGCGGCTGCACCGGGTCGCCAGCGCTGGTGACCAGTTGGCCGTTACCGTCGACCTGGAAGGCGCCGTCGCGCGTGTAAGCGGTGGTGCCGTCGGGCATCTGCACCTGGAAGAAGCCCTGACCCTGGATGGCGACGTCGTAGACATTGCCAGTCTGCGACAGCGCACCCTGGGTGAAGGTGCGCGCAGTGGCCGCGGCGCGCACGCCCAGGCCCACCTGCAGGCCAGTAGGCAGCGTCGTGCCCTCGCCGGCGGCAGCCCCGCTCTGGCGCAGGTTCTGGTACATCAGGTCCTCGAACACGACACCGGCACGCTTGAAGCCGTTGGTGCCGACGTTGGCGAGGTTGTTGGTCACGGTGTCCAGCTTGGTCTGCTGGCCTTCCATGCCGGTCTTGGCAATCCACAGGGAGCGGATCATGGAGCGATCTCCCGAAGTCCTGGGGCGCATCGTCGCCCGGACTTGAGGGTCGCCATCCAAGAAAAAGCGCCGCTTCCGCGGCGTTCTTCGGTGCCCGATGCGGAGCCGACGTCAGGCGCCCAAGGCCGGACCCAGCAGCTTCTGCCCGGTCTGGTCACGCTGCTCGGCGCCCTTGAGCGCCTGCATCTGCTGCTCGAACTGGCGCGCGGCGGCGATCATCGCCACCATGGTCTCCACGGCACTGACGTTGCTGCCTTCCAGCGCGCCGGCCTGCAGGCGGGCATTGGGGTCGGCCGGCAGGTCGCCATCGGCGGCGCGGAACAGACCGTCGGTGCCACGGTCCAGCGGCGCCTCGGGCGTGACCAGCTTCAGCCGGCCGACCAGCTGCGGCGCCCCGTTGCCCACCGTGGCGCTGACACTGCCGTCGCCGGCGATGTCCACCGCGGCACCGGCAGGCACCGTGATCGGCCCGCCCTCGCCCTGCACCGGCAGGCCGTTCGCGGTGACGAGGTTGCCCTCGGGGTCGAGTTCCAGCGCACCGGCGCGGGTGTAGGCCTCGGTGCCATCCAGCGCCTGCACGGCCAGCCAGGCGTTGCCCTTCATCGCCACGTCCAGCGGCCGGCCGGTGGATTGCACCGGACCAGCCTGGTCGCTGTAGCCCGGGGTACTTTCCAGCGCATAGACGCGGGTGCTGGCCCCGTCGCCCAGCACCGGCACGGCGCGGAAGGCCTGCAGTTCGGCGCGGAAGCCGGCCGTGGACACGTTGGCCAGGTTGTGCGCCAGCACGTCCTGGCGCTGCATCGTGGCCTTGGCCCCGGCCATCGACAGGTAGATGAGGCGGTCCATCGTGCTTCAGCCGGCCTGCCGTGGCGTCAGCGCAGGTTGACGATGGTCTGCATCACCTGGTCGATCGTCTTGATCGACTGCGCGTTGGCCTGGTAGATGCGCTGCGCGGTGATCATGTTGACCAACTCGCCGGTGATGTCGACGTTGGATTCCTCCAGCGCGCCGGCCTGCAGCACGCCCAGGTTGCCGTCGCCCGGCACGCCGACCACCGGGTCACCCGAGGCGAAGGTCCGGGCCCAGCCGTTGTCGCCGATGGGCTGAAGGCCCTGTGGGTTGCGGAAGGTGGCGATCTCGATCTGGCCTGCCGAGCGCGACATGCCGTTCGAGTAGCGGGCCGAGATGATGCCGTTGGCCTCCACCGTGATCGACGTCAACTGGCCGGCCGAGAAGCCATCCTGGCTCATGTCAGTGACCCCGAACGACGAGCCGAACTGCGAGGCATTGCTCAGGTCCAGCGTGATGCCGGTGATGGCCATCGTCTGTGCGCCGGCCGCATTGACCGACGCCGGGACGTTGAAGGTGATCGGGTCGGTCGGCGCCAGCAGGCTCGCCCCGTTGGCGCTGAAGGTCAGGGTGGCGATCGGCTGTGGCGCCACGTCGCTTCCCGACACCGTCGTGCCGTTGGCCGTGCCGAAGACGTTCCAGGTGTCGTTGCCCGCCTTCTGGAAGTAGTAGGTCAGGGCCACCTCCTGACCCTTGGCGTCGAACACCGTCAGCGAGGTCAGGCTGTTGTAGGTGTCGCGCACCGAGAAGTCGATCGCCATGCCGGCCTGTGCCGACGGCACGGCGTCCACGGCCGCCACGTGCCGGCGCGTGTCGGCCACCAGGGAGTCGAGTTCGGTGATCGCATCCTGCAGCAGGGTCTGCGCCGTGATCAGCTCGCCGTTCGAAGGGTCGACGGCCAGCGCCGCGCGCAGCGACGTCATCGCCGTCTCGGCCGAGGTAAGGGCCGTCTGCGCCGACGACTGGGCCGCGGCCGCGCTGGTCTCCGCCGTGGCCTGGGTGGCCGCCTCGTAACCCGCCGCTGCCGTGGCCATTGCCGCTGCGGCGGTGGTGGCGCTGGTGCGCGCCGCAGTCACAGCGGCCAGGGCTGCAGTCGTCTCCGGTGTCACCGACGTCACCGCGGTCATGGCGGCCAGGGCATCGTCCATCGCCAGGACCGCGTCGGACCCCTGCGCTTCGCCGTTGTCGGCCGTCTGCTGCGCGAGCTCCACTGCGACCGTCACCGGGTTGGTGCTACCCTCGCTGGCATTGAGGTTCATCTCCAACCGGACGTTTTCCGTCGGGTTGGGCTCGATGCCACCGGTGGGGAGGCGGATGGCGCTGGCCAGTCCGGCCTGGATGTTGCCCTCCCCATCGGCGCCATAGCCCAGCAGTCGCTGGGCCGCGTTGTTCACGATGTAGCCGTCCCGGTCGACCTTGAACTGGCCGTTGCGCGTGTAGCTCACGGGGCTGTTGCCGTCGCTGACCTGGAAGAACCCCCCGCCGTTGATCGCCAGGTCCATCGGGTTGGACGTGGTGGTGATGTTGCCCTGGGTGAACTGCTGCGCCACCGCGGCGAGGTTGGTGCCGATGCCGATGGGTTGGGTGCCAGCGCCGCTGAGCGCGGCCGCATACACGTCGTTGAACTCGGCACGTGCCACCTTCGAGCCGTAGGTGTTCGCGTTGGCGACGTTGTTGCCGATGATCTCGAGGTTCTTGCTCGTGGCATTGAGACCGGACAGGCCTTGCTGGAAACCCATGGTGTGTGTCCTTGACGTGAAATCGTTGGAATCGGTGCGCGCGCTCAGTTCAGCGCGTGCACTTCGCCGTACGGCTTGTCGCCACTGCGCTCGAGCGTCAGCACCAGGCCGCTGCTGCCGTCGAGGCCGACGGACACCACACGGTCGAGCATCAGCGGCAAGCTCGCGACCTCGGCGGCGCCGAGCCTGGCGCTGACACGGAAGGTGTGACCGCCGGCGTCAGCCAGCTTCGAAGCGTCCCAGGCGAAGCCGTGGCGGCCACTGTCCTGGGCGCCCAGCTGCAGCGTGTCGACCACCTGGCCTGCAGGATTGAGGATGTCGACCTGCACCGCGTCGGCCGGGCCGGCGAGCGTGAAGCCACCCTCGAGCTGGCCGTCGACCAGCGTGAGCTGGTTGCCGTCGACAGTGACGTCGCGGCCAACCAGGCTGGCGCCCTGCAGTGCCTGCATCTGCAGGAAGCTGGCGTGCATGGCTTGCACGCTGTTGTTCAGGTTCTCGATCCCGGTGACGGTGTTGATCTGCGCCATCTGCGAGGTCAGCTCCGCGTTGTCCATCGGGTTCAGCGGGTCCTGGTTCTGCAGCTGCGTGACCAGCAGCTTCAGGAAGCGGTCGGCACTGCCGGCCTCGCTGGCATTGCTGCCGCCGATCACGGCCGAGAGGTCGGTGCTGGCGCCGGTGACGGAAGCGGTGGTGGTCATGGTTCAGGGCGCTCCGTCACACCTGCCCCAGCTGCAGCGTCTTCATCAGCAGCGAGCGGGCGGTGTTCATCACTTCGATGTTGTTCTGGTACGACCGCGAGGCGGAGATCATGTTGACCATCTCCTCCACCGGGTTCACGTTGCTGTAGGTCACGTAGCCCTCGGCATCGGCGGCCGGGTGGTCCGGGTCGTGCACGCGGCGGCCTTCGGCGGCGCTCTCGGTGACGTTGGACACCTGCACGCCGGCAGCGGCCTCGGCGGCGCCGGTCTGCCCCATCATCACGGTCTGGAAGGTGACCTGGCGCGCCTTGTAGGCCTGGCCGTCGGGGCCGGCCACGGTGTCGGCATTGGCCAGGTTGGACGCCACCACGTTCAGGCGCTGGCTCTGTGCGCTGACCGCACTGCCGGAGACGTTGAAGATCGTGAACAGGCTCATCGGGGTACTCCTTCAGCGCATCAAGCCTGCGTGTGGCTCTTCATCGCGTCGTGCAGCGTGCGCAGGCTGCCGTTGATGAACTTCAGCGTGGCTTCGTAACGCAGTGCGTTGTCGGCGAAGCTGGCGCGCTCGCGGTCCATGTCGACGGTGTTGCCATCGAGGTTGTTCTGGGCCGGCGTGGCGTATCGCATCGTCGGCGCCTGCGTCGCCGGCACGCCAACGCCGGGAGCCATGCCGCCCTTCGGTGCGATCGGATCGCCGAGCTTCGCACCACCAGCAGCGGCCGTGGCTGCACCGAGCGCCGCCCTGAAATCGAAGTCCCGCGCCTGGTAGCCCGGGGTGTCGGCGTTGGCGATGTTGCTGGCCAAAAGGCGCTGGCGCTCCGAGCGCAGCAGCAGCGCCTGCGACTGGAAGTCGATGGATGCACCCAGACGGTTCAGCATCGCGGGCTCCTTCGGGTCAGGACGCCGCCGGCCGGACGCGGGAGGCGCCCTGGCAGGCCGGGTTGAAGGGCAGGTTCATGGGGGCCGATTCTTCGGCGCCGGGCCGGCCGACGATGCACCGATCAGCAGGCGGTTCACCCTGCTATTCCCCGCCTGTCACGGTCAGACGATCCCTACAGTCCAGCCGTCATGTTCCGAAACCCTGCCCTTCCCTTCGCGCCTGCCCGCCGGTGCCGCGCCCGCCGCGCCATCACGCTGGTGGCCGCGCTGGTGACCAGCTTAGTCGCGCCGGGTATGGCCGCCGCCGCCCCGGGACCCGATGCCGACAGCGGCGTGATCACGACCGACCTGGCCAGGACCCTGGCGTCCTGGACCAGCGAGCAGGCCCATGCCGGCGCCGCTGCAGCCGCCGGTAGCGTCAGGGTGGAGGTGCAACTCGGTCGTCTGGACCCGCGCCTGCGCCTGGCCCCCTGTGCCCGCATCGAACCCTACCTGCCCGGCAACAGCCGGCCGTGGGGCCGCACGCGGGTCGGGCTGCGCTGCGTGGACGGGCCAACGCGCTGGAACGTCTTCCTGCCGGTGCAGGTGCAGGTCTTCGGGCCGGCCACGGTGCTGAACACGCCGCTGCCGGCCGGCGCGGAGATCCTGCCCGAGCACCTCACCGAGGCCGAGGTCGACTGGGCCGACGGCCGCCAACCCGTGGTCACGGACCCGGAACAGCTGATCGGCCGCCGGCTGACGCGGGCGCTGTCAGCCGGGGAGCCGCTGCGCGCCACCGACCTGCAACGTGCAGTCTGGTTCCAGGCCGGCGACACCGTCAAGCTGGTGGCCGTGGGCCCGGGCTTCGAGGTCTCCGCCCAGGGACAGGCCCTGGCGCGAGGCATCGATGGCCAGACCGTGCGCGTGCGCACCGCCGGCGGGCGCATCGTCAGTGGCACCGCGGTCGCCGAGCGCCGCGTGGAGATGCCGCTGTGAAGCGCCTGCCACTGCCGGCCCTGCCCCCGGTTCACGGGATCGTTTCCGATTTCGAGAAGTTGCCACTAAAGTCCGGCGCACCACGTGCCGATAGCACGTCCATGACAGGCCGGCACCGCCCAACCGGGCAACGCCGTTGGAGCACGCCATGAAGATCGGTCCTTTCGAGAACAAGCACGCCGGCGTCGACCGGGTCGCGCCCTCGGGCGCCGAGCGCAAGGGCGACGCGGCGAAATCCGGCCAGGCCGCCGGCGGCGACGCCAGCGCCACCGTGGCCCTGTCGTCCACCGCGGCGGCGCTCAGCAAGGAGGGCGTTGGCGAAACCAGCTTCGACCAGGCCAAGGTCGACCGCATCGCCCAGGCCATCCGCGACGGCAACTACCAGATCAATGCCGAGGCGATCGCGGACAAGCTGATCGCCAATGCACAGGAACTGCTCGGCAAGTCCGGCGGCTGACCCCGCCATCGCGCAGATGCTGACCTCGCCTTCCGAGATGCAGGCGCTCGAACGCGCCACGCAGTCGCTGGAACGTCCGCTCGCGATTCTCGAGTCTGCGCTGACCGCCATGTCCGAGGCCCTGCGCGAACGCGACGCCTCGCGCATCGAGAGCGCCGCAAGCGAGTTGCACCGCGCCCTGGCCGGCGCTGTAGACCAGTTCGGCCGCTGCACCCGCCAGGGTCCGATCCCGGCCCCCCTGCGCCGCCGCCTGATGGCTGCAGGCGCCCAGGTGGCCGCGCAGCGCGAGATCCTCGCGCGGGCCACCGCGTCGCTTGACCGCGCCATCGACGTGCTGCTTCCGGCGCAGGCCCCCGACGTCTACGCCGCCGGTGGCCTGGCCGATCGTTCAGCCCACAGCGGCAGCACCCACGCCTGAGCCTGCTGGCGCCCGATGCGCGTGACTTTCGTCACGCCAGCCGCGCCACCCCCTCTTTGAGGGGGCTGCAGAGGCCACAATCAGCTTTGGGGGTGGAACGAACCAAAGGCCAGGGCCCTTGGTCAGGCAGCGAAAGCGACGTTGGGATCACATACTGAAGCGGCCGCCGAGGGCGGGCGGATCGGAGGACGAGCCGCAGCACAGACGCACCGTCGCCCCGAGCGCTGGCTGTTGCTGGCATCGGCGGCGCTCGCGGTGTGTGCAGTGGCGCTGGGGCTCAGGGCAGCCTGGCATCCCGATGCACCCTGGCCGTTGCTGACACGCGCCGCGCTCGCGGGGGGTGGGCTGCTCGCGGCAGGCCTGATGGCGTGGGCGGCCTGGACGCTGAGCCGACAGCGCCACCTGCTGCGCCACCTCGCCACCGAGGTCTCCGGCGCGCTGGGCAGCGGCGACTGGCAGGACGCGGTGCGCTCGCTGCGCAACGACAGGCTGGCAGCACCATCGGCCTTCGACACACTGGCCACGGGCATGGAAGGCGCGCTCGGCGAATCGGAGCGTCGCTGGCAGACGCTGGCCGATCTGGCGGCCGACTGGTACTGGGAGACCGACGGCCAGCATCGCCTGACCTGGATGTCGGGCGCCGGCGCCCTGGTGACCTCACAGGGCCTGCGGGCCGCCGACATGATCGGCCGCCGCCACGACCAGATCGAGGCGTTCGAGGAGCCCACAGACGGCTGGGCGCCCTTTCATGCCCTGCTGGACCAGGGGCGGGCGTTCCGTGACCTGGAGTTCAGGGTCCGCCTGCACGGCAGGGACGACTCCAGCGTATGGGTCGCCGTCAGCGGCCGCCCGCGACGCGACGCCAGCGGCCGGGTGATCGGCTACGAGGGCGTGGGCCGCGACATCACCGAGCGCAAGCAGGCCATCGAGCGTCTGCGCGCCAGCGAGCAGCGCTGGACGCTGATGGCCGGGCTGGTGTCGGACTACTACTGGGAAACCGATGTGCAGCACCGCATGCTGCCACTGCGTCCCGAGGTCGCGCGGCGCTTCGGGGCCGTGGCCGACGCGCTGGAGGGCCGCACCCCCTGGGAGGCCTACCCCGATGCGTTGCCAGCGACGGCCTGGGACGAACACCGTGCCGACATCGCGGCGCGGCGCCCGTTCCGCGGCGTCGAGATGGACATCGACGGCGACGACGAGGGACGCACGCGCCGCATCGTCTCGCTCAGCGGCGTGCCGCGCTTCGACGGCAAGGGGCGCTTCCTCGGCTACCACGGCATCGGCCGCGACATCACGCTGCGGCGCGAGGCCGAACGGCTGATGCTGCGCCAGTCGGAGTCGCTGAAGCAGGCGGTGGACGAGCGCACGCGGACGCTGGAGACGCTCAACCGCGACCTCGAGGCCTTCTCGCGGGAACTGGCGCACGAGCTGCGCACCCCCATCGGCCACGTGCAGGGCCTGGCGCACCTGCTGGTCACCAAGGCCGGCGACCGCCTGGCCGCCGACGAGTTGAACCTGCTGGGGCTACAGCTGCGTGCGGCGCGTCACATGCGCGAGACCGTGGATGCCCTGCTGGCGCTCGCGCGATCCACAGCGCAACCGCTGCTGTTCGAGGACGTGGATCTTTCCGCCCTCGCCGCCGAGGTCGTGGCCGAACTGCCGGAGATCGCGCGCGACGCGCCGGTCGCCTGGCAGCTCATGCCCGGCATCGCGGTCCGCGGCTCGCATGCGGCGCTGCGCATCGTGCTGCAGAACCTGCTGGGCAACGCAGCCAAGTTCACGCGACGGGCTTCGGCGCCGCGGGTCGAACTCGGCGCCGAGGCGCTGGCTGACGGCAGCGTGCGGGTCTGGGTGGTCGACAACGGCGCAGGGTTCGCCCCCGAACTGACCGAACGCCTGTTCCGGCCGTTCGGCCGCCTGCATGGCGACGAGGAGTTCCAGGGCACGGGGATCGGCCTGACCATCGTGCAGCGCATCGTCGAGCGCCATGGTGGCCTGGTGACCGCCGAGGGCAACCCGGGCAGCGGCGCCCGGTTCACCTTCACGCTGCCGGGCGCGCAGGCCGCCGGCGACGGCGCAGCCACGACCTGAACGGCGGCCTGGCCGCGCGCCTCCCGGGCGCGGCCCGCTGCACTCACCAGTCGCGCAGACGCGTGCGCAGCCGGGCGATGGACTGGCTGTGCAGCTGGCAGACCCGGCTCTCGGTGACCCCGAGCACGGCCGCGATCTCCTTGAGGTTCATGTCCTGCTCGTAGTACATGCTCATCACGAACTGCTCGCGTTCGGGCAGGTTCTTGATCGCCTCGACCAGCGCCTCGCGCATACGCTGGTCCTGCAGGCGCATCAGCGGGTTGGCGTCGGCGTCGGCGACGTGGCGGTCGAGGTAGTCGTTGTCACCGTCGTCGCCGCTCATGTCTTCCAGATGGATGAGCTGCGTGCCGCGCACCTTGGACAGCAGATCCTGGTACTGCGTCAGCGACAGCCCCATCTCGGCGGCGATCTCGCTTTCGCTGGGCGCACGGCCGTGGCGTTGCTCGAGCTTGTGCACCGCCGCCTCGATGCTGCGCTGGTGCCGACGGTCGCCGCGGCTCATCCAGTCGTTGCCGCGCAGTTCGTCGAGCATCGCACCGCGGATGCGCTGGGTGGCAAAGGTCTCGAACTGCACGCCCTGCGCCGCGTCGAAGCGGCTCAGCGCGTCGGACAGACCGATCATCCCGACCTGGATCAGGTCGTCGAGCTCGATGTTGGCCGGCAGCTTGGCGATCATCTGGTGGGCCAGGCGGCGCACCAGCGGGCTGTACTGCTTGAGCATCGAGTTGGCGTCGAGTTGTCCCTTGGCGGTGTACATGGCGGGGTCAGCCTTCTCTTCTCGGTCGGGGTCGTTCGATGGGTCGGTTCAACGCAGCGCGGCACGCTCACGGCGCACTGCGGCAGGCACCGCCTGGGTCGGCCGGTCGTCGCCGGCCAGGGCGAGCTGCCCTTGCACCAGCGCCGCGAGTTCGGGCGACGGGCGCGCGGCCGGATCACCGGCCGGGTCGATCACGGCCCAGCGCTGCAGCACGCTGCCGAGGAAACCGTCGGCGGTGCCGGCCAGGCTCTGGGCGATGTGGATCAGGCGCGGGCTGCGCGGCGGCGCGGCCAGCAGCAGGTCGAAGGTCATCAGCGTGCAGCGCTGCGCCAGCAGCTTCACCGACGCATAGGCGTGTTTGATGCTTTCCGGGTGGTCGGCACCGATGACCACCGGGCGCACGCTGCGGCGCTGGAAGATGCGCGCCAGGTCGCTGGCGCTGGCATGCAGCAGCACCACGTCGGCCTGTGGTGCGGCGTCTGCCAGAGCTTCGAGCAGTGCGGATGCCGAACCGCGCGTGTCCACGTAGGCCAGCGGCAGCCCGCGGGCCGCCAGATAAGCCACGTCGGGCCCCAGCGGCTCGATCACGCTGGCCAGGTCGACCCGGGCCAGTTCGTTCGGCGCCGGCGCGCTGTCGGCCGCGTCGACCACCAGCGTGTGGCGGCCGGCGGCGCCAAAGGCCGCGGTCAGGCGCTCGATGGCCGCCCCGGAGAACGGCACGTGCGGGTTGGACACCAGCGGCACCAGGCAGCGCCCGCGCGCGCCGGCGAACAAGCGGCGCAGGCCGTCGGCCTGGTCCAGCGGCATGCTGGCGGAGGTGGCGTAGAAGTCGCGCATCGGTGCCGTCCTCAGGCGGCGGCAGCGGCAGCCGCCACCGCGGGCATGCCGGCGAACACGAGGTTGACATCACCGGCATCCAGCTTCCAGGCCGGGCTGCCGCCACCACGCAGCGCGCGCTGCACCAGGGCATGGGACGACAGGCGATGCCAGTCCTCCGGCACGCGCTGGCCGTTGGCCACCCCCAGCACCGGCAGACGGTGGCGGATCATCGCGTCCACTGCGGGGCCGAGCTTGACAGCCTCGTCGATCTTCGACAGCACGATGCCCTTGCAGCTGGCGGCGCGGTAGCTCACCAGCACGTCCTCGATCGTCTCGCCCTGCTGCGCGGCGTTCACCACCAGCAGGCGGTTGACGGCGCGGTGGGACAGCATCTCGAGCAACTCGCGGGTGCGGGTGTCGCGCTGGGCCATGCCAGCGGTGTCGATGAGCACCATCTTCTTGGCCGACAGCAGGTCCAGCAGGTCCTCCAGCGAGGCGCGGTCGTGGGCCGTGTGCACGGGCACGCCGAGGATGCGCCCGTAGGTGCGCAGCTGTTCGTGCGCAGCCACGCGGTAGGCGTCCAGCGTGACGAGACCCAGGTTGGCCGCACCATGTTTGGTGGCGAACGCGGCGGCCAGCTTGGCGGTGCTGGTGGTCTTGCCCACGCCGGTGGAACCGATGAGGGCGAAGACACCGCCCTGATCCTCCAGCGCCGGCTGTTGTTCACCGGTGGCCAGGTTGTGTTCCAGCACGCCGGCCGCCCAGGCCAGCGGGTCCACGCCCTCGGGCAGGCTGTCGACCAGCTTGCGCACCAGCTGCGGCGAGAAGCCGATGTCCAGCAGGCGCTGCGACAGCTCGGCCTGGCGCGGCTGCTTCTGCAGCTTCTCCATGAAGGCCAGGGCGCCGAAACGCTGCTCGATCAGGCCGCGCATCGAGCGCAGTTCGTCCAGCAGCGGCTGCTGGTTCTCGCGGCGCGCCGGCTCGGCGGCCAGCGACGACGCGAGGATGGGCAGCGCCTGCGGGTCCTCGTGGGCCATCGGGGCGTCGCGCAGCATCGGCATGTCGCGCGGGGCCGGCTTGTCGCGGCCGTTCAGCGACTCGCGCGCCGACATCGCCGACAACGCCTCGCGCGCCGGCACCGGCGTCGGCTCACGCCGCGCGGCCGGCTGCGGTGCCTGCGCCTGCAGCTCCTGCTCGCGGCGCTTGAGCATGCGCTCGCGCACGTAGTCCTGGAACGACAGCGTGCTCATCGCCAGCTGCTCCACGTCCTGCTCGATGTCCTGCTCGGGCACTGACGGGGTGGCGCGCGGGCTGGCCGCTGCCGCCTGACGGGCGGGCGCCCGTCGCGCCGGGGCGGCAGGCTGTGCCGCCGGCTGCGCGGCCACGCGCTCGAGCTGCTGCACGCTCTCGGGCGCCATCGCCAGCACTTCCACGCCTTCAGGGCAGGGCCGGGTGGAGACGACCACGGCGTCGTCGCCGAAGGCCTGGCGCACCAGCATCAGCGCGTCGCGGGAGGTACGGCCGGTGAATCGCTTGACGTTCATGCTGCGCTTCCGATGATCGACCCGATGCGGATCGAATGGGTGTCAGGGATCTCGCTGTGGCCCAGCACCTTCAGGCGCGGAGCGGCTCGCTTGAGCAGGCGCGCCATCGGCGCGCGGATCATGTCGGGCACCAGCAGGCAGGCCGGGTGCCCCAGGTCTTCCTGCTTCTGCGCGGTCTCGGTGGCGCCGCGGCTGAGCGCGTCGGCCACGCCGGGGTCCAGCGCCGCACCGTGCGGCGAGGTCAGCGCCTGGGTCACCAGGCGTTCCAGTTCGGGGTCGAGCGCGATCACCTCGAGCTCCTTCACCGGGCCGTAGATCTGCTGCACGATGGCCGGCGCCAGGTGCACACGGATGCGGCGCGCCAGTTCCGACGGGTCGGTCACGGTGGCAGCATGCTCGGCCAGGCATTCGACGATGGACCGCATGTCGCGGATGTGCACGCCCTCCTCCAGCAGCAGCTGGAGCACCTTCTGGAGCGTTGCGATTCCGACCATCTTGGGTACCACGTCCTCGATCAGCTTGGGGGCCAGCTTGGTCACGTGCTCGACGAGCTGTTGCGTCTCGACACGTCCCAGGAGCTTGGCGGCATTCACCTGCATCAAGTGTGAGAGATGGGTCGCCACGACGGTCGCGCAATCAACCACCGTAAATCCAGCCATCTGCGCCGTCTCCCGGTGGCGCTCGTCGATCCACACCGCGGGCAGGCCGAAGGCAGGGTCCATGGTCTTCTGACCCGGCAGCTGCTGGGTGGCGCCGCCGGGGTTGATGGCCAGCAGCTGACCTGGGAAGGCCTCGCCCTCGCCCACGACTGCGCCGCGCAGCGTGACGCGGTACACGCTGGGCTTGAGCTCGAGGTTGTCCCGGATGTGTACGCTGGGCGGCAGGAAGCCCACGTCCTGCGCAAACTTCTTGCGCACGCCCTTGATGCGGCCCAGCAGGTCGCCCTGGCGGGCCTTGTCCACCAGCGTGATCAGCCGGTAGCCCACCTCCAGGCCCAGGGTGTCCACCGGGGCCAGGTCGTCCCAGCTGGCCTCGTTGCTGGCCATCGGGGCGTCCGCCTCGCCCGGCTTCTTCTCCGGCTGCGCAGCGGCCAGCTTCTGCTTGTGCATCAGCGTCCAGGCCATGGCCCCCAGACCCGACGCAATGAGCAGGAACACCAGGTTGGGCATGCCCGGGATCATCCCCAGGCCACCGACGATGCCTGCCGTGATGCCGATGGCCTTCGGCGAGGCGAACAGCTGGCTGCGGATCTGGGTGCCGACGTCCTCGTCCTTGCCCACGCGCGACACCACCATGGCCGCGGCCACCGAGATCAGCAGCGCCGGGATCTGCGCCACCAGCGCGTCACCCACCGCCAGCAGGATGTAGTTCTCCGCCGCCTGGCTGGCCGACAGGCCATGCATGGCCATGCCGATGATCAGGCCGCCGACGATGTTGATCAGCAGGATCAGCAGGCCGGCCATGGCGTCGCCGCGCACGTACTTGCTGGCACCGTCCATGCTGCCGAAGAAGTCGGCCTCCTCGCCCACCTCGGCACGCCGCCGCTTGGCTTCCTGCTCGTCTATCAGGCCGGCGTTGAGGTCGGCGTCGATGGCCATCTGCTTTCCGGGCATCGCGTCCAGGGTGAACCGCGCGCCGACCTCGGCAATACGCTCCGAGCCCTTGGTGACGACGATGAAGTTGATCACCACCAGGATCGCGAAGACGATCAGGCCGACGGCGAAGTTGCCGCCGATCAGGAAGTGCCCGAACGACTCGATCACCTTGCCCGCTGCGCCGGTGCCGTTGTGACCCTCCAGCAGCACCACGCGGGTGGACGCCACGTTCAGGCTCAGCCGCAGCAGCGTCGTCACCAGCAGCACCGCCGGCAGCGCCGCGAAGTCCAGCGGCTTGACCATGCTGGCGGCCACCATCATCACCATCAGCGCCAGCGCGATGTTGAAGGTGAACAGCAGGTCCAGCATGAAGGGCGGCAGCGGCAGCACCATCATCGCCAGCATCAGCACCACGAACAGCGGCGCCATGCCGGCGGCCAGCTTGCCCGCGTGGGGGCCGAGGGTGGCGTTGAGACGTTGCATCCAGTCGTTCACGGCTTAGGCTCCGGCACGCTTCTTGTTCAACGGGTCGAGTTCAGGCGGGACGCTGATCGCACCCGGCGCATCGGGCAGCGGCAGACCGGCCGCGACGGCAGCGCGCAGCTGATACACCCAGGCCAGCACCTGCGCCACGGCGGCGAACAGCGGGCCCGGGATCTCCTGGTCGAGTTCGCAATGCGCGTACAGCGCCCGCGCCAGCGGGGGCGCCTGCAGCACCGGCACCCGGGCCTCCATCGCGACCTCACGGATCTTGAAGGCGAGGCGATCGGTGCCCTTGGCCACCACGCGTGGCGCACCGGAGCCGGCCTCGTCGTACTTCAGCGCCACCGCGTAGTGGGTCGGGTTCATGACGACGATGTCGGCCTGCAGAACGGCGGCGAGCATGCGCTTGCGGGCGCGCTGGCGCATCAGCGCCTTCATCTTGCCCTTGACCTCGGTGTTGCCCTCGGTCTCCTTGTGCTCCTGCTTGACCTCCTCGTGGCTCATCTTGAGGTTCTCGGCCAGCAGCCAGCGCTGCAACGGGACGTCCACGAGGGAAAAGACCGCGAGTACAGCCACGGCCAGCAACAGTCCGTCCAGCAACATCTGGCCGGCACCGGCCAGCGCCGAAGGCAGTGGCTGGCCAAGCAGCAGCACGAAGTCCTGGCTGCGGTCGCTCAGGTACCACCCACCCAGTGCGAACAGCAGCAGCGCAAGTCCGCAGGCCTTGAGCGTGGGCACGAACTGCTGCTTGGAAAACAGCCGACCCAGCCCGGCGATCGGATCGAGCTTCTCGAGCTTGGGCCGCAGCGGCTTGAGCGTGAAGTTCCAGCCTCCGGACAACGCCCCCGCGGCCACGGCCACTGCCGCCAGCAGCACGCCAAGCGGTACGACGAAGAGGAGCATCTGCCAGGCCAGATCGGCCATCAGCGCGGACATCGCCGCCGGATCGGTGGCCGCAGCGTGGTCGAAGCGGAGGCCCTGACCCACCAGAGCGACCAGCCAGTCCGTCAGCGGGCGCGCCAGGCCGACGATCAGCGCGCCGCCGGCGGCGAAGGCGACGAAGTGCCCCAGGTCGCGCGATCGGGCAACCTGGCCTTCCTTCTTCGCCTTCGAGATCTTTCGACCTGTGGCGGGTAGTCGCTTGTCCTGTGCGGAATCTGCCATGACGGGTGGGCCCCGCGGACGATGGATTCCGCAGGTTCCGCCATGGTGCCGGCCCGGGGCCGGAACTTGAGCCCGATAAGCCGGGCAAACCGGTGCGTGTTCCGCACAACGGCAACGGCCGGGGCAAGGCCCGGCCGGGAGGTGTCAGGGACGCTGGTGCGTCAGAAGCCCAGGGACGCCAGCAGGTCGTCGACCTCGCCCTGGTTGGAGACCACGTCGGCCCGCCCCTCGGCGTCCACCACCGGGCCCTGCAGCACCTGCTCGACCTTGTGCACCTGGTCGGGCGGGATCACCTGCATCAGCAGCTTCAGCAGGCTGCCTTCCAGGTCGTTGGCCAGCGTCACCACCTTGGCCACCACCTGGCCGGTGAGGTCGTGGAAGTCCTGGGCCAGCATGATGTCGGTCAGGTGCTGGTCGGTGCGCGCGGTGGCGGATTCGACGTCCTGCACGAAGTTCAGCACGGCGCCGCTGGCCACCGCCTTGACCGGGTTGGCGGTCAGCGCGGCGGCCAGCTCACGTGTCTTCTGCGCGATCGAAGCCTGTTCGGCCTTGGCGCTGTCGACGGTGTTGAGCACCTTCTCGGCCGCATTGGCGGTCTTGTCGGCGATGTAGTTCAGGCGGCTGCGCGCGTCGGGCAGGCCGTCGGCGGCACGCTGCAGCTGCGGCATGACACCCAGCTGGGACAGGGTGTCGTGCAGCAGGCGCGTGATCGTGCCGACCTGCACGAACACCTCGGTGGCGCTCGCTTCCTTGACGGCGCGCTGCGACAGCGTCTCGGCGGATTCCATCTTCATGGCGATGCTCCCGGGTTCAGGCCGTGGCCGCCAGCTTTTGCAGGATCTTGGTGACCTTCTCTTCCAGCGTCGCCTTCGTGAACGGCTTGACGATGTAGCCGGCCGCACCGCTCTGTGCCGCCAGAACGATGTCTTCCTTGCGCGCCTCGGCCGTCACCATCAGCACTGGCAGGTGCTTCAGGGTGTCGTCGGCCTTGATGGCCTTGAGCAGGTCGAAGCCGTTCATGTTGGGCATGTTGATGTCCGACACCACGAAGTCGAACTTCTGTGCCTTGAGCATGCTCAGCGCGTGCGCGCCATCCTCCGCCTCGTCG
The DNA here is from genome assembly GCF_004016515.1 of Rubrivivax albus. Lineage (GTDB taxonomy): Bacteria > Pseudomonadota > Gammaproteobacteria > Burkholderiales > Burkholderiaceae_C > Rubrivivax > Rubrivivax albus. Next base: position 1,202,310 of record NZ_SACT01000001.1, on the reverse strand, counting down.
GCGTTGTTGCAGCCCATCTCCTTGAGCAGGCCGCGCACGATGCGGCGCATGGTGGAGAAGTCGTCGACGATCAGGAACTTGAGGTCGGTGTGGTTGCTCATGGCGGAATGTCCTCGGGACGGAATGCTGGGGGACTTATCGGCGGGCTTCGCCAGGACTTGAGGGGCGCTGCGCGTGAGGCGCCAGGTCGGGCCGGATCGACGGCATCGGCGCGGGTTCGACCTCGGCGTCAGGGTCGCGGCCGAAGAAGCGGTCCTCGGCGTCGCGGTTCATCACGATGATGCTGATGCGCCGATTCGCGGGGGCGCGCGGATCCTGTTCGTCGAAGGGCCGGCTGTCGGCCAGGCCCTGCACGCGCAGCATGTGCTGCGGCGGCAGGCCACCGGCGGTGAGCTCCCGGCGCGACGCATTGGCACGGTCGGCCGACAGCTCCCAGTTGCTGTAGCCGGTCTGAGCCCCGGCAAACACGGTGGCGTCGGTGTGGCCCTCGAGCGTGATCCGGTTGGGCACCTCGGCCAGCACGCTGCCGATGGCGCGCAGCAGTTCGCGCATGTGCGACTCCACCACCGCGCTGCCGCTGGCGAACATCGGCCGGTTCTGCTCGTCGACGATCTGGATGCGCAGGCCGTCGTGCGTCATGTCCAGCCGGATCTGCGAACTCATGGCCGCCAGCACCGGGCTCTGGGCGATCTTGTCCTCGACCTGCTGCATCAGCCGCTCCAGGCGGGTGATCTCGGCCCGGCGCTGTTCTTCCTTCAGCGCCTTGAGGTTGATCGTGCGCTTGGGCGAAGGGGTCTCGCCTTGCTTGATCTGGCCGGTCTCGCGGGACAGGTCAGCGCCACCGCCCTTGATGATCGACGATGAGTCGCCGGAACCCGAGCCCCCGAACATCGCCACCTTCAGCGGCGACTGGAAGTAGTCGGCGATGCCCTTCTTGTCGCCCTCGGTGGTGGAGCCAAGCAGCCACATCAGCAGGAAGAAGGCCATCATCGCCGTCACGAAGTCGGCGTACGCGATCTTCCAGGCGCCGCCATGCGCCGCGTGGCCGCCCTTCTTGATCTTCTTGACGATGATCGGCTGCAGCTTCTTGGCGTCACCGGCCATCGTCGGCCTCCGGATTCAGCGGGCGCGGCAGCGCCGGCGAGGCGGGTCGGCGAGTCGGCCGCGGCAGCACCGGCGACGCCTTCGTGAGCGACCGCTGCGCCGGCCGGCCTGGCGGGCCGAACGGCAGGGGCCGTTGCTGCGTGACCGTCACTTCTTGCCCTTCACATGGCTCTCCAGCTCGCCGAAGCTGGGGCGGTCGGTGGAGTACAGCACCTTGCGGCCGAACTCGATGGCCACCTGCGGCGCATACCCCTGCATGCTGGCCAGCAGCGTGGTCTTGATGCACTGCAGCTCCTTGCTGCTCTCCTCGTTCTTCTGCTCCAGCAGGCCGGCCAGCGGTTCGGCGAAGCCGTAGGCCAGGAAAATGCCCAGGAACGTGCCCACCAGGGCCGAGCCGATCATCGCGCCCAGCACCGCGGGTGGCTGGCCGACCGAGCCCATCGTCTTGATCACGCCCAGCACCGCGGCGACGATGCCGAAGGCCGGCAGCGCGCCGGCCACCCGCTGCATCGCACCCACCGGGGCATGCGCCTCGTGGTGGTGGGTCTCGATCTCGTTGTCCATCAGGCTCTCGATCTCGTGGGCGTTGAGGTTGCCCGAGACCATCATGCGCAGGTAGTCGGTGACGAACTCCGTCACGTGGTGGTCGTTGCCCACCGTGGGGTACTTCTGGAACAGCGGCGAGCTGTGTGGGTCCTCGACGTCCTTCTCGATGGACATCAGGCCTTCCTTGCGGGCCTTCTGCAGGATGTCGTAGAGCAGCGCCAGCAGCTCCATGTAGCGCGCCTTGGTGTACTTGCTGCCCTTGAAGCAGCTGATGGCACCGCTGATCGTGGCCTTGACCACCTTCATCTGGTTGTTGACCAGGAAGGCGCCCAGCGTGGCGCCGCCGATCATGCCCATCTCCCAGGGCAGGGCCTTGAGGATCGGCCCCATGTTGCCGCCGTGCGCGATGAACACGCCGAAGACGCATCCCAGCGCGACGACCCAGCCGATGATGACGAACATGGTGTGGAATCAGGTCAGGTGCTGCCCCGAAGGGCGTTACCGGGTCTTATCGGCGTCACAGGCGGCGGGTTGAGCGTCGATTGCCGGCCCGGCAGGCGCCAGGCCAGCACCTCGCGCCCGCCCGGCAGCGGATGGCGCAGGTCGGGGGCCCGCCCCGGCACGGCGAACTCCAGGCTCACCAGCCAGCCCCCTGGCAGTTCGGCGCAGGCCTTGTCCCAGGCGCGGGCCATGCTTTCCGGCCGCTGGAAGAGGTAGACGAGGTCCAGCCCGGCCCAGGCCCCGGGCTGCCACATGTCGCCCTGGCGCACGTCGGCGAAGCGGCAGCGCCAGCGGGCCAGCAGGGCCAGGGGCAGGCTCCATTCGACGCCGGTCACGGCCGCGTGCGGCCAGGCCGCGTGCAGGGCACGCAGGCCGTGACCCAGTCCGCAGCCGGCATCGAGCAGCCGGGCGCCGGCGGGCAGCAGCAGCTGCCGGGCCAGGCCCTGGAGGGCGCCAGCCGGTGTCGGGAAAACCGGCGCGTCGCGCCACGCGCGCACCGGGTAGACCGCCAGCAGCAGGGCCGGCGGCAGCAGCCACACCCAGGCCGGCCAGGCCGCGCCGCCTTGTGACGCCAGCAGCCCGGCCGACAGAGGAAATCCGGCGGCCACCCACAGCCGCCGAGGCCAGCTACGCTGGCGCACAGCCAGCCCCAGGGCCAGCAGCCACGCCACCAGGGCCGCCGGCGCGCCGACCATGGGCTGCAAGGCCAGGTAGACCACCCAGCACACAGCCCAGGCCAGCAGCGCCGGCAGGGGCCAGCGCCGCCACCAGGACGGCAGGGCCGTTGGCGCTGCGGCTGGAGCATGAGAGACGGGCATCGACGCAGTATTCCGGCGCACAGGCCAGGCCGGCGGCCGGAACAGCACGGGAATTGCCCCCCAACCCGGGCAAAAAAAGGGCGGGTCCCGAAGGACCCGCCGCAAAGGCACAACGGATGTGCCAGGAGGAGACAAAGTGTCGAGACGGTCGGTCTGTCCAGGATGTCGGCACGCCGACGACAGGACTTGAGCCCGACGGTCCTGGATTCAGTGCGCGTGAGCGGGAATCTGCAACGAACCGGCCTGCTTGCCCTTGCCGGCCCGCGCCGGCGGGTTGCACAGGCCGCACACGAAGTGACGCGCGATCTCGTGGGGGTGGGTGACGAAATGGCCGCCGCACTTGCTGCAGGGCGTCATCGTCAGCATGCCGTTGTCGACGAACTTCACCAGGCGCCAGGCACGGGTCACGCTGAGCATCGGCTCCAGGCCCTGGGCTTGGATCTGCTCCTGGTAGAGCTGGTAGGCCTTGATCACGGCGTCGATCTCGTCGAGCTCCGAAGCCTTGTTCAGGTACTCGTGGATGTTCAGGAACAGGCTCGAATGGATGTTCGGCTGCCAGGTCATGAACCAGTCGGTGGAGAACGGCAGCTGGCCCTTGCTCGGGCTCTTGCCCGCGACCTCCTTGTACAGGCGCAGTAGGCGCTCGTAGCTCAGGTCGGTCTCGCTCTCCAGCACCTGCAGGCGGGCGCCGAGCTGGATCAGCGTGACGGCGCGGTCGATCTGCTTGGCTTCGGTGAGGATGCTCTTGATGCGGGCCATGGTGCTCTCTCCTGTGTTCTGGGTGTGTCGTCAGTCGTCGGCCGGCGTCGGTGTCAGGCGGCTTCTTGATGGCGGCCGGCCATCAGGATGCTGGCGTGCAGGCGGCCGATGCCGTCGTTGGCTGCAGACTTGCCATGGTTGGTCAGCAGGTTCCACACCAGGTCGTCGTCCATGCGGAAGCGGCACAGCAGGGTGTTGCCCGAGGCGATCTTCATCATCTGCGCGGGGGTCAGCATGTCGATCATGGCGGCGGTGTCCTCGTTGACACCCAGGCGGTACAGGGCCTGCTCGCGGTCGGTGCGGATCAGGCTCTGGGCCAGCATCAGGTACGACAGGTTGGCTTCACGGATTTCGGCAAGGATCTGGTCGGCGGTCATGGTGGCTCTCCGGTGGGGTTGCGTTGCAGCGTGAAACGAACTGTAGAGACCGGAACTGGCCGGCGCGATCAGGCCATTTCCACGGCTTGAGTCCGCCTTGCGCCATCGGTCTTGTAGGAATTTGTCTGACAAAGGGCCGGACACACCCGGGCGGTTCGCTGGCAACTCCGCGGGAGAAAGGGGCGCTTGCCGTCGGTTATCCAGCCTTCAGGCAGCTGCGGTGCGGCCGACACTGCGACCCACCCCAAAGCTGCGCAGGAGACCGGCTGCATGGACACCCTGATCGTCGGCGCCGGATTCGCAGGTGCCACCACCGCCCGTCTGCTGGCCGAAGCGGGCGAGCGTGTGCTCGTGATCGACAAGCGCCCCCACATCGCCGGCAATGCGCATGACCGTCGCGACGCCGCCGGTCTGCTGGTCCACTCCTACGGGCCGCACATCTTCCACACCAACAGCGAGAAGGTGTTCGCCTTCCTGTCCCGGTTCACGGCCTGGCGGCCCTACGAACACCGGGTTCTGGCCGTGCCCGACGCGCGTACAGGCCGGGCGTATCCGATGCCGATCAACCGCACGACGATCAACCGCCTCTACGGCCTGAACCTCGACGCGGCGGGCACGGCCGACTTCCTGGAGCGTGTGCGCGAGCCGCGTTCGACGATCCGCACCAGCGAGGACGTGGTGCTGAACTCGGTGGGCCGCGATCTCTGCGAGAAGTTCTTCCGCGGTTACACGCGCAAGCAGTGGGGGCTGGACCTGTCTGAGCTGGCCGGTGGCGTGGCTGCGCGCATTCCCACCCGGACCAACGACGACGACCGCTACTTCACCGACCGCTTCCAGGCCATGCCGGCCGAGGGCTACACGCGGCTGTTCGAGCGCCTGCTGGACCACCCGGGCATCACCGTGCAAACCGCCACCGCCTACGAGGAGGTCGGCACGCAGATCGACCGCCGAAGGACAGTGTTCAGCGGCCCGATCGACGCTTACTACGGCCACCGCTACGGCCGATTGCCCTACCGCAGCCTGCGCTTCGAGCACGAGCACCTGGCAAGGTGCGAGCAGTATCAGCCGGTGGGCACGGTCAACTACCCGAACGACCACGCCTACACGCGCATCACCGAGTTCAAGCACCTCACCGGGGAGTCGCACCACGGCACCTCGATCGTGCGCGAGTACCCCACCACCGAAGGCGAGCCCTACTACCCGATCCCGAACTCCGCCAACGAGGCCCTGTTCAAGCGCTACCAGGCGCTGGCAGACGTCGAGACCGAGGTGTTCTTCATCGGCCGCCTGGCGCAGTACCGCTACTACAACATGGATCAGGTGGTGGCGGCCGCGATGGCGCTCGCCGAGCGGCTGTCGCCGAACCACTGCCCACGATCCCAGGACGCCGCCGCGGCACTGGCCTGACGCCCCGCCCGCCATTCCACCCCTTCCATCCGCGAGACCCCCCATGACCCCCACCAGTGCCGTCGACCGTGCCGTCAGCGAAGTGCGCCAGGCTGCCTTCGAGATCAGTGCCACCGACCAGCGGCAGGCCTATCTGATGCTGCGCGAAGCGCTCAAGCTGCAGCCCGGCCACCCTGACCTGCTGGGCGACCTGGCGGTGCTGCACCTGCAGGCCGGCCGCATGGACGCCTGCATCGAGGCCGCCGGTGAGGCACTGGCCGCCCGCCCCGACCACGACGACAGCGCCTACGCGATGGCGCTCGCGCTGGAAGCCAGTGGCCGCCTAGATGCGGCGCGCGCGTGCTACCGCGAACTGGTGCACGGCGAACGCGCGGCACGCTTCGCGGCCGCACAGCCGGACCTGGCCGAACAGTGCCGGGCCAAGCTGGCACAACTGGAAGCCATGGCACCGACCGCCGCGGTGTCGGCCGCCCCACCTGCACAGGCACCTGCCACTTCCAGCCCCGTGGCGAACCTGCCGGTGGCCACCGCCCCGGCGCCCCCCATCGCACCCGCGCACAAGAGCATCGACGTTGCCGCCGACCGCGCGCCATCGGGCGACGACGAAGAGGTCTTCACGCCGCGGGTCGTGCGGGCTGCCGGCCTGGGCACGCTGCTGAGGGAGACACGCGGCATCCGCGCACTCACGCTGGACTGCTTCGACACCATCCTGTGGCGTCACACACCGCACCCGACCGACGTGTTTCACGACATGCAGCAGCGTCCGGCGTTCCGGACTGCCGCCATCGACGCCGCCCTGCGCCAGAAGGCCGAGCTGTATGCGCGTCAGCTGCAGCGGGTGCGCACCGGCCGGACCGAGGTGTCGCTGGAGCAGATCTACCAGGCTGCCCGCCCGGGCATCGACGACACCCTGGTCCGCTGGCTCGCCGAGGACGAACTCGCCGCCGAGATGGCCGCCTGCCACGCCCACCCGGGGGCCGTGCAGCTGCTGCGCGATGCGCGCGCCCGCGGCCTGCCGGTCACCATCGTCAGCGACACCTACCTCGACGAGTCCCGGCTGCGCCGGCTGCTGGCACACGCCCTGCCCAGCGATGCCTACGAGGCCATCGGTGCCGTCGTGTGCTCGTGCGACCATGGGGTGTGCAAGTCCCAGGGGTTGTTCAAGATCGCCAAGCTGCCCATGCCGGCCAATGCGTCGGCCATGCTGCACGTGGGGGACAACAAGGATGCCGACGTGCAGGCCCCGCGTGCCCTGGGCATCTCCGCCACCCAGCTGTTGCACGACGGTACCGACAGTGCTCAGCGCCGGGCGATGAGCGCCGCGGCCGCATGCCTGCTGGACCCGTCGGCACGCGACTCGCGGATGCTGTGCGCACCCTACCGCGCCGTGCACGCCACCTTCGGCCAGGACAACGCCCTGCCCGCTACCACCATCGGCCACGGCGCACTCGGGCCGATGATGCACGCCTTCGTACGCTGGATCGAAGAAGAGGCCGAGCGCCTCGCGGCCACCCACCCCCGGGTCAAGCTGCTCTTCCTGATGCGCGATGCCCACCTGCCATTGCTGGCCTACCGGGAACTCGGTGGACGCTTCCCCAGCCATTCGGCCCACATCAGCCGCTTCAGCGCCTACGCCGCCTCGTTCCGACGCCAGGAGCATGTCGACCACTACCTGGCGCACTTCGCGAACAACCTGACGCCGGAGATGATCGCGCGCCAGCTGCTGCTGTCGCCCGAACGCACGGCACGCCTGCTGGAAGACGCCGAGAAGGCCGCACAGCCGCGCCAGGCCTTCCTCAGCGCGGTCCGGCAGCCCGAGGTCATGGCCGAGATCGCCACCGCGTCCGCTGCTTACCGGGCGCGCCTGCGCCACTACCTGCAACGCCAGGCAGACCTGATGCCCGGAGACACCGTGATGCTGGTCGACCTGGGGTACGCGGGCACCATCCAGCGTGTGCTAGGCCCGGTGATGGCCGGTCAGTGGGGCAACGAGGTCTTCGGCCGCTACCTGCTGGCGGTGGGGTCGACCGACGATCGCCACCGCGGTCTGCTGGACCGCAGCTGGCTGGACGACCGCGCCTTGTCCACCCTGCAGCCCTACGTGGGCCTGCTGGAGACCCTGTCTGCCGACGACGGAGCCAGCGCCGTGGGCTACGACGAGGACGGGCAGCCCCAGTTCGACGCGCGTCAGGTCGAGGACGTGCAGCACCGTCTGGTGGCCGCCATCCAGGCCGAATGCCTGCGCTTCGTGCGTGAGGCCGAGGCGCACTTCCACGCTGGCGGGCGCACACCGCACACGCACCACCTGCGCGACGAGGCCCTGGGTGGCCTGGGCCGGCTGCTGTTCCTGCCCAGCGAGCAGGAACTCGTCCACCTCAGCCAGTTCAAGTTGGAGATCAACCTCGGCAGCGGCATCGCCCGGCCACTGTTCGACATCGAAGCCGGCCTGGACGGGCTGCGCCGGCACGGCATGTTCTATGTCGGCCTGGCGCAGAACGGCGCGCGCATGGCGGTACCGGCAGAGCTACGTGCCGCCGGCATGGAGATGTCGCTGACCATGCTGGCGCAGGCGCGCTTCGGCGTAGAGGCAACGCGCCAGGACTGGACGATGAGGCGCCTGCCCGTGCCGCTGCTGGTGGCGCGAGACGGCGGCACGCCGGCGGAACTGCAGCTCGACGCCCTGGCCACCCACGACGGCTACTTCTCCGTGCTGGTTCCGCTGCCGACCACACCCACCGACGTGGCGCTGCCTTTCGGCCGCGACCACGCCTGGCTGCAGTTGCACAGCGCGACGATGGTGCCCGTCAGCGAAGGCCGGGCGATGGAACGCCACGAGGCGGACGCAATGCACCTTCTCGTGGCCGACGGCGTCGTGAGCCATGGTGCCGGGCTGCTGAACTTCGAACACGAGAACGCGATGCTGATGTTCCCCAGCGAGTCGTTCACGCACGAGGGCCGCATGGCGATCCGCCTGACCTTCCGCCCGGTCACGTCGCGCACGGAGGCCGTGCAGGCCGCCGCAGCGGCTGGTTCCTAGCGCCTGGATCACATCGCGCGCAACCGAGCGCCTCGGGGTGTGCCGACAGGCGCGTCATGAGACGCGCCGCCGTGACGCCTTGCACGCAAACGGGCACCAGCCCCTCCTCAAGGCAGGAAGGGGACGGCCGAGAGAACGGAGCAGTCCGCGGGAACGTCCCCCGGCGCAGCAGCCGGAGGCCCGCCCATGACCCTCGCCCGTTTCCTGCGTGCCGCCCTGACGGTGGCCGCCATGGGCATGGCCCTGCATGTGGTGGCGGCGCCCTCGGGTGCCCGTATCAGCGCCACCGTGGCCGAGCGTGCCCAGCGCGGCCAGCCGGTGGACGTGATGATCGTGCTCGACGATACGCTGGAGCAGCGGCAACTGCGCAGCAGCGTCGGGCCGCTGGCACTGCATCGCCGTCTGGGACGGGACGAACATGCCCGTGTCGTGCGCGCGCGCCGGGCACTGCTGGGGGCGTTGAAGGTCGACGTCCTGGCGGCCGCCGCGGAACCCGATGTGGAAGTGCTGCGCGACTACGACCAGTTGCCGGTGATGCATGCACGCGTCCGGTCGGCGCGTGCGCTGGAAAACTTGCGCCGGCAGGGTCGGATCCGGTCCATCGACGCCGTCGTGGCTGTCCGGCCGGCGCTGACGGAAAGCCTGGCGCGCATCCAGCAGCCCGCGGCCTTGGCTGCGGGTCATGTCGGTGCCGGTACCACCGTGGCCGTGCTCGACACGGGCGTGGACTATGCGCGGGCGGCCTTCGGGTCCTGCAGCAGCCCTGGCGGCTCCTGCAAGGTGGCCGTGGCCTTGGACTTCGCGACGCCCGACGGTGCGCGCGACACCGGCAGCTTCCACGGCACCAACGTTGCCGGCATCGTGCTCGGGGTGGCGCCAGGCGCCCGCGTGGCCGCGCTCGACGTGTTCGAGGCTGACGGTCTGGCCTACAGCAACGTCATCATCAATGCCATCAACTGGTGCATCGCCAACAAGGCCACCTACAACATCGCCGCCATCAACATGAGCCTGGGCGGCGGTCGCCACTTCGCGGCGCTGGCACCCACCGATGCCTGGGGAACGGCGATCGCCAACGCCGTGGCGGCCGGCATCGTCGTCGTCGCCGCCACCGGCAACAACGGCTACAGCGATTCGATCAGCGCGCCGGCCGCCTATGCCAACGTGGTGTCCGTGGGCGCCACCCATGACGCGGGCGGGTCGACGGACCAGGTGACGAGCTTCTCCAACAGCGCACCCTTCATGACGATGCTGGCACCGGGGTCCATGATCTCGGCCGCCGGCATCACGATGCAGGGCACCTCGCAGGCCACGCCCCACGTGGCCGGCGCCGCGGCGGTGCTGCGGGCCAGCTACCCGAACGACACCGTGTCGGCACTGGTCACCAAGCTCAAGCTCGGCGCCACGGTGACCGACGGCCGCAACGGTGTGCCCAAGCCGCTGCTGGATCTTCAGGCGTCTTTGGCCATCCCACCGGAGACCTACCGCATCACCATCAGCCGAGGAGGCAAGGGCAGTGGAACGGTCACCGGCAACGCCGGCAACCTGAACTGTGGCTCGACCTGCAGTGCGGACATCACCAATGGCGCCAGCGTGACCCTCAAGGCGTTGCATGGCGCCGGCTCGCAGTTCGTGGGCTGGTCCGGCGCCTGCACTGGCGGAGAGATCGGCTGCACGGTGCCGATGACCGCGGCGCGCAGCGTGACGGCCACCTTCGCAGCCTCCACCGCCGAGGACTTCCTGGGCGGCGGCGCGCTGCCCCCAGGCTGGGCCACCGCCAGCGGCGCGTCCGCCGGCTGGGCGCCGACGAGCAGCGGCCCCTACGTGGGCACGCACGCCCTGAAGGCGGCCACCGTGGGGCATGGCCAGGTCGCAGGCATCAGCGTCGGCGGCAGCTTCCGTGCGGGCGACATCAGCTTCGCGCGCAGGGTGTCGTCGGAGGCCGGGCAGGACCAGCTGCAGTTCTTCATCGACGGGCAGTTGCAGGACAGCTGGTCGGGCGAGGTGCCGTGGGGCATGGTGCACTTCCCGATCTCGGCGGGCCAGCACACGCTGACCTGGCGGTACACCAAGAACGGCAGCGGCAGCGCCGGGGCCGACAGCGCCTGGATCGACTCCGTGAACCTGCCCTGGGCCGCGACCAGCGCCCGCGAGGCGCGTCACGACTTCAATGGCGACGGCCGCGCGGACATCCTCTGGCGCCACGACGTCAGCGGCGCAGTGACGCTATGGCACATGGACGGCGCCACCCGGCTGAGCGGTTCCGGCCGGCTGCCCAACCCCTCCGACAAGAACTGGCGCGTCGCCGGCACCGGCGACTTCGACGGCGACGGCCGGGCCGACATCCTCTGGCGGCACGGACTCCATGGCGGCAACTCCGTGTGGTTCATGGACGGGCTCGTGCGCACCAGCATCGGCAAGCCGCCCACCATCGCCGACGTCCAATGGGAGGTCGTCGGCGTGGCCGACTTCGACGGCGACGGCAAGGACGATGTGCAATGGCGACACCGGACGAGCCGCCGGAACCTGATCTGGTTGATGGACGGCGCCACGAGGCGATCGTCGACGGAATTGCCCAATCCGTCGGACCCCAACTGGCAGATGGTCGGCGCCCGGGACTTCGACGGCGATGGCAAGGCCGATCTTTTGCTACGCAACGGCGCCAACGGGGCCACCGTGCTGTGGACGATGGATGGTGCCGTGCGCACCGCGACGGCACGGTTGCCGGACCTGACCGACCTCAACTGGCGCGTGGCCGGCACCGGCGACCTCGACGGCGACGGCAAGTCCGACATCGTCTGGCGCAACGGCAGCACCCGGGCGGTGATGGTCTGGCTCATGAACGGAGCGGTCCGGCTGGCGTCGGCGACCGTGGGCACACCGTCGGACGCAGGCTGGCGGGTGGCTGCCGTGGCCGATCTCAATGCAGACGGCAAGGCCGACATCCTGCTCCGTCATGCCAGCACGGGCGCGCTGTCGGCATGGACCATGAACGGCACCTCCCGCACCGGCGTGGGCCAGCCCCCGGGCATGGGCGACCTGGGCTGGAAGACGGTGGCGCCGCGTGCCTACCCCAACTGAACCGCAGGGTTAGGCGCGACCCACGACGGCGGCGGGCCGAACACCCCGAACAGCTCCCGCATCACGGCGTCGTCGTCCTGATCGACGTACTTGACGCCGTCGTTGCGCCCCTGCGCCTCGAACGCCAGCGTGAACGTGTCGCGGTCGACCGGGCCGACCTGCAGACTCTGAGTCCCCTGCGTGCGGTGATCGATGAAGACGAAGCGGGCGGCCTGGTTCTTGGCCTGGATCAGCCGTCGCACCGCGGCATAGCTTTCGGCAGTCTGCTGCAGCGGCAGCGCGTGCTGGTGCTTGAACCCGTTGGCCCACCGGAGCCGCTTGCCAGGCTCATTGATGAGCTGGCAGACGAACACCACCGGGATCCCAGGGCTCAGCAGTGCCCGGAAACGCCCGACACAGCGCACGTAGTACGCGTGGTCCGCTTCGGTACTCAGCGGCGAACGATGGTTGAACATCGACGCGTGGTACGCCAGATGGCCGGCAGCCGAGCCGTCGCGGATGGGCACCATCTGCGAGCGGTCGAGGAAGGTGGTGAAGTCGTCCTCCAGGCACGCCGCCACGATGCTTGCGGCGCTGAAGATCCAGTCGAACGGCCCGGAGAAGGCCTTGGCGCCAACCTGCGACAGGTACCACGCGACATTGCAGTTCTGGCCCAGCGAGACCGCCTGCCAGGGCCGCGCCCCCAGCCATGCTTTCAACCGACGCCTGGCGTCTGCCAGGTCTGCCGCGATCGGTGGCCGAACCCGTAACGGCGCCTCCGGGCGGCACACCAGGGGTTGCGCCACCCCGTTCAGCGCAGATGCCGGCGTCTGCGTCATCATCGCAACGGCTGCCAGCGCCGTTCGGACCCGTCGCGCGGCGATCCGACCGGACGTACAGCACTGGATCGCAGATCGCGCACGCGCTGATCCAGCGGAAAGCGGCTCGCCAGCACGCTGGCCAGGTCATGCGCCAGGGAGGTCTCACCAAGCGCCAGCATCAGTTCGGCCACGACGAGCGATGGCAACAGTGGCTGGGTGGTCGCATCGCGCCTGAGCAGCGCCGCGTCGATCTCGACCTGACCCCGCAGTCCCATCGCCTGGCACCGGCGCTGGAACGACGCCCGCTCGGCCGCGTCCAACGGCCGCTCGGGTGGCGTGGCGGCCAACGCGCGCTCCAGCTGCAGCAGCGGATCGCCACCCTCGGCGTCCACGGTCTCGGCGAAGGGCCGCGACAGCGACGCGGCCACCGCCGGTAACTCATCACCCGTGTGCTCGACCGGTGGCGTCCAACGGGCCCGGAACTCGGACAGGCGCGTCTGGATGTCCGCATCGCGCGGCCTGGCCAGGCCGGCCAGGTGCCCGGCCCAACGCGCTGCACTGGCGTCCACCGCTCCCGGCGCGACGTCCAGGAGCAGATGTTCGAACAGGAAGGCAATATCGACGCAGAGCCGCTCACGCCGGGCGGGCCAGTGCTCCAGCGCGATGAGCGCATCGACGAAGGCGGCCGTGTCCGCATAGTCGCCCACCATTGGCACCAGACCGTCCCCATGCAGGACGCTTCGCGAAAGCAGCCCGAAGGGCTTGTCCAGGAACACGGCATCGAACTGCAGGGTGGCGATGGTGAACAGGCAGACGTCAGCGGCATCGAGCACGCTGCTCACGTTGGCCTTCACGGGAATCACCCGTGGATCGGTGCGGAGCCTCAGAAGGCGGCCGTTGTCGTGGTTGAACGGGTGCTCCTGCACCAGCAACCAGCAACCGCGTGCCAGCAACTCGTCGGTCACGGCGTCCATGCGCCGCTGCAGCAGTTCCGGCGACAGGTCGTGCAGTGGGCCTGCCGCGCTGCTGCCGTAGGCAGCGAACGACGGCTCGCCGTGCGTGAACACGGCCACCACGGGCGCATCCGGAGGCACGCCCAGACGCGAGCGCAGGGCCGCGCCGTCGACCCGCTCTTCAGCGGGGTAGCGGGCCAGGCTGGCTGCCGCGCAGGCACGGTGCGTCAGGTCTTCGAGCAGACCTTCGGCAGGGACGTAGCGCGCACGTGCCGTGGCGAGCCCGAGGCTCAGGCGGCACTCGCTGAGTAGGCTGTTGTCGACCAGGTCGAACATCAACGTGTTGCGCACCCATCCGCGTTCGCCCGACCAGAACGGCACGTCCAAGGCTCTGGCACATCCACGCAGGATGCGGGTCACGGGGTTCGCACTCTGCCAACCCATCACCGCTACCGGACGCACGGCGTCGATCAAGGCGTCGAAGCAGGCGGTGGCCACGCCATGCCCCGCCTCGGCCTCCTCGACGCTGCAACCGTACCAGCGGGCAAGCTCCGACAAGGTCTCGCCGGACACACCCCCGGGCGCCTTGGCCGATGTCGGGTAGCGCCGGGGGAAGTCCGGCAGCAGGAACGGGATCTCGATGACGTCGACCTCGGGTGCATCCAGCGGCATGGTGCTGGCCAGCACCAGCCGGTAGCCGAGCGCGGCCAGGTGGCGGTGCAAGGCCATCCAGAACGCGTACACCTGGGGATCGGCCTCCGGTGGCGTGCAGTTCACGGCCAGCACCACGCCGCGCTGGCCCGAGGCCTTTTGGTGAGGGCCGATCATGCAGCCTCGCGTTGCTCGTAGAGCGCGCGGGAGAGGTGCAGCCACTGCAGGTCAGGCAGCACCTGGTCCTGCAGCAGCCGCGCGCGCGTGGCGCGCAGCATGGTCCGCCCGTCGAGCACGTCCTCGTAGACGCGAACGTAGTGGTCGACCATGCGCGCCGTGGCCCAGTGTTCTCGCATCCACGCGGCCGAGGTCTGCCCGACCTCACGGCACAGCGCAGAGTCCTTCAGCAGGTCGGGCAGGATGTCCGCCATGGCGCCGAGGTGCACGTTGACCCACGGCAACGCATCGCTGCCAGTGAGTGCGGCCAGCACGGCCACCATGCGTGTGTCCAGGTAACCCAGCGTGGGACGGCCGAGGGCCAGGGCCTCCAGGCCCGAAAGGTGGTAGCTGCCGGTGACGAGTTCGTCGATCACGACGTCGGCGGCGGCCTTGCGCCGCAGCGATTCGGCATGGGGAAGGTTCTCGAATGCATCGATGACGAAATCGTGCGCGGCCCCGAGCCGGCCCAGCAGGGCCCGTGTCTCCGGCGCGCCCTTGGTGTTCCATCTGTCGGCACCGGCCGCCACGTCCGATGTCGGCGCAAAGCTCACGACCGGCGTCCGCCGTGCAGCCTGCGCCGGCAAATCCTGCAGCGTGCGGTCGATGGCGTCGAAATTGATCAGGTTCGGCACCGGGCGTGCCCTCGGATAGAGCCGCTCGTGGAACTGCGCGATGACGACCTGTGGCAGCGGATCGTCGACGATCGCCTGCACGTCCACACCCGCATGCCGGGCGACAAAGCCTGGCTCGGAATGGAACTGGCGGAGCACGACCTTGTGCGAAAGGTCGACCCCGAAAGGGTTGGCGCGCAGATCCATCCAGTGGTGGCAGTGCACGAGGTCGGCCTCGTGCAGCAGTTCAAGCGCCTGAGCGCGGTGACGCGTGAAGTCCAGATCTTCGTCGAAGGTACGCGTGCCGTAGGCCCCCGGGTTGAGGTTGACCAGGCGGGCGTGCACATCGGTGCAGGTGTTGAGTGCCTGCACCAGACGGATGGGCGCGCCAGCCAGTGGCGTCATGGCAAGATGCACGACCTTCATCGCAGCCATCCTCACTCCAAAGCGATGTCGACCACGACCTGCGGATCACGCGAGTAGCCGAAGCGGTCGAAGTCCTCCGCCGCCCACGCCCGGACTGCCTCGACCGCCCCGGGTGTGAGGTAGTCCCGAGCCGCCGAGCGCCGTCGCTGCGGTCGCGTGCTGAAGGCCAGGTCGCCGTCGCCGGCCTGCAGTCGCTGCAGGTCCATGATCCCCTGCTGTTCGGTCGTCGTGGCGTTGAGCAGGCCCAGGCTCGCGCCAGGCCGGGCAAAGGGGAGCGCCGCGAACTCGGCGTCCAGGTCCTCGATCTTCAGGAAGCGGTCGACGCGGGTGTCACGGTGCCACTGGCTCTGGGTCAGGAGAAGTTCGTGGGGCACTGTCCGCAGGCCGTTGACCCATTGCATGAAGCCGCCCAGGGTGTCCGGATCGGCGCAGGCCTGCCGGAAGCCGTAGCGGTCCAGCGCATTTCGCATGCAGGTCGACCACCACAGCGAGATGGCGCGTGTGTACGGGTTGCGGCACACGGAGAAGGTGAAGTAGCCGGCCGGCACCAGTTCCATCCGTCGCTCGTGCAGGCCGCCGGGCATCACGCCGTCGAAGTCCCTGATCAAGGCCTGCGTCAGCGAGTTGGTCGCGCACTTCATCGTGCTGATGAACGCGAATCGATGGCTGTGGCTGATGATCATGCCGTGCGTGCCGACTGTCCCGCTCAGGCCGCGAGTCGCCGCGCATAGCGGCGGGTGAACCAGTCGTTGTCGTGCTCGTAGCCAAGCTCGCGGACCATCTCGAACAGCCCGGTGTTCTCCGTGAACTCGTTCCAGATGCGCAGTGGGTGGCGCGTCCAGGACTCCAGGCTGTCCACGTCGATCGGACGTTGGCCGTTGAGCGCCACGGCCATGCCCGCCGCCACTGGCGAGGTCTCGTCGAAGGACGAGAACCTCTGGGAGACCGGTTCGCCCAGGAAGTCGAAGAGCCCCGCCTGGGTGCCGTCCGGATCCTGGACGAGGTTCTCGTAGTGCAGCGTGTAGGCCCTGCCGCGCACGGCGCGCCAGGCCGCATGGATCTGCCGCAGGCCTGGGTTGCTTGGTTCGCAGATGCCTTGTGCCGGCACGATGAAATACTGGTGCCTGTAGCCGATGAAGTAGTCATGCGGGACCTCGGGGTGCGTGCTGCAGATCACGGCCCTCGGATCGCGCACGCAGAACACAATGCGCAGGTCCACCCCGGCGAAGCGAGGTTCGATCTGATCGAGCTGCAGGCAGTCCAGCGGCCGCTTGGTGACGAGGTTGCGCGGGTGCGTCACATGTGCGAGTGCAGGCACTTCACGGTCGAAGAAGTCGAACCCGGGCAAGGTGTTCATCAGCAGCGAGTGCAGCAGGGTCGTGCCCGCTCGCGACATGCCGCAGACCAGGATGTGCTTTCGGGTCATCGGGGGTCCCTGTGGCAAGATTGGCGCAACCTGTTCACGGCGAGACCTCGAAACCCTGCTGCCACACAACGCCTCGGCTGGGTGACGGCGACGAGGCCAGCAGTGGCGCGGGCGCTTGGCCATCGTGCCAGCGCATGACCATGCGCTCGAACAGCTGGCCGAGCTCGTCGGTGAAGGACAGGTTGTCGAAGAGCGGGAGGTCGCGACGCTGATCCCACAGGTGATCGCGGATGTCCACCAACGCAGCTCGGTCCTGTGCCAGACGCACCGCCAGCGTCTCGTAGTCTTCGGCATCGGCGACGGCCAGTTCCGGTAGGCCCACGGCAGTCAGGAGACTGGCGGCCACGCGGGCCGAGAAGCTGCGGCCCACCTGGGTGAGCACGGGCAGGCCCATCCAGAGCGCATCGCTGCAGGTGGTGTGGGCGCCGTAGGGGAAGGTGTCCAGGAACAGGTCGGCCTGGGGCAGGCGCGCCAGGTGCTCGGTAGGGCTGACGAACGGGGCGAAGATCACGCGCTCTGCAGGGATGCCACGCGCGGCAGCCTGCGCGTGCAGCGCGGCCTGGATCTCCGCCTGGGGCACCAGCAACCACAGAACGCTGCCCGGCACACGGTGAAGGATCCGACACCAGCGCGAGAACACCTCCTCGGTGATCTTGTAGCTCTGGTTGAAGCAGGCGTAGACGAAGGCGTCGTCGGGCAATCCGCAGGCCGCGCGCGACTCCACCGGCTCAGGATGATCACGCAATTCGTCGGTGGGCTCGTAGCACACCGGCAGTTGGGCGATGTGTTCGCTGAAGTCTTCGGCGTGTGCCATCGGGGTGAGCACGGGATCGCCGATCACGTAGTCCATGAAGTCGCCACCGGTCGTGCTGGGGTAGGCCAGCCACAGGGCCTGCACAGGCGCCGGGCGCAGCGTGAACACGTCCAGCCGGGTGTTCTGAGTGAAGCCGCTCATGTCCACCAGCAGTGCGATCCCGTCGGCACGGATGCGTGCCGCCTGCTCGAGGATCGTCATGTGGCGGCAGTCCACGAAACGCTCGGCTGCAGCCTCCATGCGGTGCCGCAACGGTGAACCGTCGTCCGGACCGTGCGAATAGAGCACCGGCTCGAATCGGCTGCGGTCCAGGCGCTCGAGCGTCTGCACCAGCAGCAGGCTGGTGGCATGGGTTCGGAAGTCTGCCGACACGAAACCCACGCGGATGCGGCTGCTCTCCAAGGCGGCCGCGGCCTCGGGGTGCCCGGCAGCTCCGAAGGATGGTGCCCGCCAATCCGCCGCCTGGCGCACGACACGGGCGATGCGTGCCGACTCCATGCGCGCCGCCTGCAGATGCATCGCGGCATCGTCGTTCATCGACAGCAGGCAGAAGGGGCTGAACGCCGGTGTGTCTGCCCGCCCGTGGAGCAAGGCCAGCGACCGCTCGATGCGCGCCATGTCGTCAGCATTGCCAGCCCAGTCGCAGGCCCATGCCGCGTAGTGGGCGGCGTAGACCGCCGCGCCCATGTCGGCTGGCTCGAGCAAGACGATCGTGCGGAAGCACTCCGCGGCTTCGCCATACCGCTTCAGGTTGGCCAGTGCGAAACCGAGCTGCGTGTAGGCCGCCACGTCGTCGGGGCGCTGCTGAAGGGCCTCCAGGAACGCCACGGCAGCGGCCTGCCAGTCGCCCAGCGACATCTGGGCTGCACCCTCGAGCAGGCGATGTTGCGCATCACGTACCGTGGAGGCATCGAGCGAACGCAGCACCTGCAGAGACTCGGCATGGCGCCCGTTCATGCGCAGCAGTTCGGCCAGCATCTGGCAGGCCAGCGCATGGCCTCGGTCACTTTCGAAGGCACGCCGGGCACTTGCCTGCGCATCTTCGGCCTGGCCCAGCCGACGCTCCGCGCCGGCCCTGTTGAGCCAGTACAGCGCAACGCCGGGTTCCAGTTCCGTGGCCCGTCGCAGGAGCGGCAGCGCCTTGGCGTCCTGGCCTGACCTGGCCAGCGCCACGCCCTGCGACCACGCCTGCTGTGCAGCACCACCAGCCATGCGTGCGGCCGACGCCGGTGGCGGCGCGAAGCGCAGGCCTTGGGTCTTCTTGGACATCGACAGCATCGCGGTGCTCATGGGCTCTCCAGGGGTCCCCCGACTCTAGGCTCGCGCGTTCGGCCACC
This sequence comes from Rubrivivax albus, assembly GCF_004016515.1. Lineage (GTDB taxonomy): Bacteria > Pseudomonadota > Gammaproteobacteria > Burkholderiales > Burkholderiaceae_C > Rubrivivax > Rubrivivax albus. Next base: position 1,183,446 of record NZ_SACT01000001.1, on the reverse strand, counting down.
AGCACGAAAACAGCAGGGAAAACCGCGTGCATTCCTTCGCATCCACGGGCCGAAAACTGGTTGACAGCGGGCGACGAAGTTTCGCTGGTCGGGCTCAAGTTCCGTTCGTTGGCTTCCGATACCCACCCCAACGGATCTTGCAAACACGGGGTCCGTGGTCCGGTTGGCCGGCCGATGTCCGAGGGATGCGATGAGAAGCACCCCGAGGCTTCACGGTTGACTAGCGCGGGCGGCATTGCAGGAAGTCGCGGAGCCTCTCCGCGGTATCCGGTGAATTTCGCCGGCGTTGTTGCCGGGAGTCTTGTGATCAACCTTTATTGACTGGAGTGCAGAAAATGGCTTCGACCATCAACACCAACGTCGGATCGCTGAACGCGCAGCGCAACCTCTCCGCTTCGCAGTCCTCGTTGTCGACATCCATGCAGCGTCTGTCCTCGGGCCTGCGTGTCAACAGCGCCAAGGACGACGCCGCAGGTCTGGCGATCGCCGAGCGCATGAACGCCCAGGTGCGCGGCATGAACGTTGCCATCCGCAACGCGAACGACGGCATCTCGCTGGCCCAGACTGCCGAAGGCGCGCTGGGCAAGGTTGGCGATGCACTGCAGCGCATGCGTGAACTGGCGGTGCAGGCCCGCAATGCCAGCAATTCGAACAACGACAAGGAGTCGCTGAACAAGGAGTACGGCGAACTTGCCAAGGAAATCCAGCGCGTGCTGGGTGGCACCAAGTTCAACGGCAAGTCGATTCTCGGCAGCGACGCCGGTACGCAGACCTTCCAGGTGGGCGCCGGCGTGACGACGAACGACTCGATCGACATCGCGACGACCGACCTGACGGCCAACTCGACGATCAGCACGGTGGCGGGCACCGGTGGCTCGGCCCCGACGGCCGGCATCGGTTCGGCTGCATCGACGAGCGACCTCGCCACGGTGATCACGAACATCGACTCGGCGATCGACACGATCAACAGCGAGCGGGCCACGCTCGGTGCGTCGCAGAGCCGCTTCGACTCGGTGATCTCGAACCTGCAGATCTCGGTGGAGAACCAGTCGGCCGCCCGCAGCCGCATCATGGACGCCGATTTCGCCGCCGAAACGGCGAACCTCAGCCGCGCCCAGATCCTGCAGCAGGCTGGCAACGCGATGGTGGCCCAGGCCAACCAGATGCCCCAGCAGGTCCTGCAGCTGCTGGGCTGAGCCTGGACGAGGAACAGTCCCTGCGGACTGTTCATCGCCTGGCGAAGCGGCCGAGCTCTGCGAGGCCGTGGGAGCACCTGGACGAGGAACAGTCCCTGCGGACTGTTCGGCGCCTGGCGAAGCGGTCAGGCGCCGGGGAGCTTCAGGGTGCTGCAACGCAGCCCACGATCCGCCGACAAAATCACAACGCCGCCCTCGGGCGGCGTTTCCATTTGTCAAACGCGCTCAAGTCAGCGCAACGGGCGCCGATAGCGGCCTCAGGATCGTCGAAAAAAGGCGGCGATCCACACCGCTTTTCGGAGATTCGCCCATGCCAGTGGTCATCAATACCAACATCGTCGCGCTGAACGCCCAGCGCAACCTCAGCGGATCACAGTCTTCGCTGATGACATCCATGCAGCGCCTGTCGTCCGGCCTGCGGGTCAACAGTGCCAAGGACGACGCCGCAGGCCTGGCGATCGCCGAGCGCATGAACGCGCAGGTGCGCGGCATGTCGGTGGCAGTGCGCAACGCGAACGACGGCATCTCTCTGGCACAGACAGCCGAAGGTGCGCTGGGCAAGGTGGGCGACACGCTGCAGCGCATGCGGGAACTGGCGGTGCAGGCACGCAATGCCTCGAACTCCAGCAGCGACCGCGAGTCGCTGAACAAGGAGTACGGTGAACTGGCCAAGGAAATCCAGCGCATCCTGGGCGGGACCAAGTTCAACGGCAAGGCCATCCTGGGCGCCGATGCAGGCACGCAGACCTTCCAGGTCGGCGCTGGCGTGAGCAGCAACGATCAGATCGACATTGCCACCACCAACCTCGCCGCCGACTCCACGCTGACGACGGTGGCCGGCACTGGCGGTTCGGCCCCCGCCGGCATCGGCTCGGCCGTGACGACGACCGATCTGGCCACTGTGATCACCAACATCGACAACGCCATCGACAGCATCAACAGCGAACGCGCCACGCTGGGGGCGTCGCAGAGCCGCTTCGACTCCGTAATCTCGACGCTGCAGATCGGCATCGAGAACCAGTCGGCTGCGCGTAGCCGCATCATGGACGCCGACTTCGCGGCCGAGACGGCCAACCTGAGCAGGGCGCAGATTCTTCAGCAGGCGGGCACGGCCATGGTTGCGCAGGCCAACCTGATGAGTCAGTCGGTGCTTCTGCTGCTGCAGCAGCGCTGAGATCCTCGACGCCTGAGGACGGTACCCGGGCGGTTGGCCGCCCGATCCGCGCCCCTTGAACACCGGCCAGAAACGACGAAGCGCCCAAGCGGGCGCTTCGCTGCGTTTCGACGTGCTGACGGCGTCAGGCTGGGCTGCGGGTGTCGGCCGCGTCGTCGGCGGGCCAGTCGCGGATGTAGGCCTTGAGCATGCGGTTCTCGAAGTCCTGGCTGTCCACCACGGCCTTGGCCACGTCGTAGAACGAGACCACGCCCATCAGCGTCTTGCGGTCGAGCACCGGCATGTAGCGGGCGTGGCGCTGCAGCATCATGCGCCGCACCTCGTCCATGTCGGTCTCGGGCGTGCAGGTCAGCGGCGCGTCGTCCATCACCGTGCGCACGATGGTGGTGCCCACGCTGCCGCCGTTGCGCACCACGGCCTGGATCACCTCGCGGAAGGTGAGCATGCCCACCAGGTCGCCATGGTCCATCACCACCAGGGACCCGATGTCCATCTCGGCCATCGTGCGCACGGCGTCGGCCAGCGGCTGCTCCGGCGGCACGGTGAACAAGGTGTTGCCCTTGACGCGCAGGATGTCGGCGACCTTCATCTCAAGCTCCTGGAAAGCGCGGAAGTCGAAGCCAATATAGCCCACAATGGCTGTCGGTCCACCCCCTCCGGCGCACCTGGGCGCTCCGGATTCACCCCATGCCCGGCCCTTCCGACCCCGGTTTCGACACCCTGGCGCTGCACGCCGGCGCCGCGCCCGACCCGGCCACCGGCGCCCGCGCGGTGCCGCTGCACCTGAGCACGAGCTTCGTCTTCGAATCCAGCGAGCAGGCCGCCGGCCTGTTCAACCTGGAGCGTTCGGGCCACGTCTACAGCCGCATCAGCAACCCCACCAACGCCGTCTTCGAGGAACGCATGTCGGCGCTCGAAGGTGCCGTGGGGGCCATTGCCACCGCCAGCGGCCAGGCGGCGTTGCACCTGGCGGTGACCACGCTGGCCGGCGCCGGCAGCCACGTGGTCAGTTCCAGCGCGCTGTACGGTGGCTCGCACAACCTGCTGCACTACACGCTGCGGCGCTTCGGCATCGAGACGACGTTCGTGAAGCCGGGTGACCTCGACGGCTGGCGTGCGGCCATCCGCCCGGAGACGAAGCTGCTGTTCGGCGAGACCCTGGGCAACCCCGGGCTGGACGTGCTGGACGTGCCGGCCGTGGCCCAGATCGCCCACGACGCCGGCGTGCCCCTGCTGGTGGATGCCACGTTCACGACACCCTGGCTGATGAAGCCGCTGGACCTGGGCGCCGACCTGGTCTTCCACTCGGCCACCAAGTTCCTGTGCGGCCACGGCACCGTGGTGGGCGGCGTGCTGCTCGACGGCGGCGGCTTCGATTGGGCCCGTGCCGCGCGATTCCCGGAACTGAACCAGCCTTACGAGGGCTTCCACGGCATGGTGTTCGCAGAGGAAAGCACGGTCGGCGCCTTCCTGCTGCGCGCGCGCCGCGAGGGGCTGCGCGACTTCGGCGCCTGCATGAGCCCGCACACCGCCTGGCTGCTGCTGCAGGGGCTGGAGACCCTGCCGCTGCGCATGGCGCGGCACGTGGAGAACACACGGCGCATCGTCGACTTCCTGGCCGCGCACCCGATGGTGGCTTCGGTGGGCTACCCGGAACTGCCGGGTCACCCCAGCCACGCAGTGGCGCGGCGCCTGCTGCCCCGGGGCTGCGGCGCGGTCTTCAGTTTCGACCTGAAGGGCTCGCGCCGCCAGGGCGTGGCCTTCATCGAATCGCTGAAGATCTTCTCCCACCTGGCCAACGTGGGTGACGCCCGCTCGCTGGTCATCCACCCGGCGTCGACGACGCACTTCCGCATGGACGACGCGGCGCTGGCCCAGGCCGGCATCGGGCCGGGCACGATCCGGCTGTCGATCGGCCTGGAGGATGCCGACGACCTGATCGAGGACCTCAAGCGCGCCTTGAAGGTGGCGGAGAAGGCGGCATGAAGCTCGACGTACAAGGCCGCAGCGCCTACGCCTACACCGGCGGTCGCCCGTTCGACGCCGCGCTGCCGGCCGTGGTCTTCGTGCACGGGGCGCTGCACGACCACAGCTGCTGGAACCTGCTGGCGCGCTGGGCGGCCCACCATGGCCACGCGGCGCTGGCGGTCGACCTGCCGGGGCACGGCTTCAGCGACGGGCCGCCGCTGCCCGATGTCGAAGCCCTGGCCAGCTGGCTGCTGGCGCTGCTGGACGTGGCCGGCGTCCAGCAGGCGGTGCTGGTGGGCCACAGCATGGGGTCGCTGATCGCGCTGGAGACCGCTGGCCAGGCCCCAGGACGCGTGAGCCGGCTGGTGATGATGGGCACGGCCTACCCGATGCGCGTGTCCGAGGCGCTGCTGGCCACGGCGCAGGCCGAGCCGCTGAAGGCCATCGACATGGTGAACGCCTGGTCGCACGCCACGCATGCGGCCAAGCCGTCGTTCCCCGGGCCAGGCATGTGGCTCCACGGCAGCAATCGGGCGCTGATGCGGCGCATGCAGGCCGGCTGCACCGGCACGAACCTGTTCCACCACGAGTTCTCGGTCTGCGACCGCTACCGCGGCGGCGAGGCGGCTGCGGCCAAGGTCGACTGTCCGGTGCACTTCGTGCTGGGCCGTTCGGACCAGATGACCATGCCCAAGGCTGCGCGCACGCTGGCGGAGGCACTGAAAGCGCAGATTCACGAGGTGGATGGCGGCCACAACATGATGGCCGAGCAACCCGGGCTGGTGCTGATGGCCCTGCAACAGGCCATCCGCTGAATCGGGCGTTCGCACCGCCGGTTCGACGTTTCGTCGCCGCCGTGCGGACGGCCGCCGGCGACGCTGAGACACTGCATGCACACCTAGACCACAGGAGGTTTCGCCATGTTGACCCGCCGTGCCCTTTCTCTGCGACTGCTGGCGGCCGGCCTGGGCGCCAGCGCCGTGATGGCCTTGCTGCCGTCCGCCGCATTGGCCGCCGAGACGGCCACCTGGGAGTTCTTCGAGCCGCGCTACGACCAGCTGAGCCCGAACCGCAAGCGCCCGGTGACATTCGCCATCGAGTTCGACGGCGTGCGCGTGGCTCCCGGGCGGTCCTGGAATCGCCTCAGCGACGATGATCGTGCTGCCGTCATCCGCGCCCAGGTCAAGCACCTGAAGCCCGGCATGGAGCCACCGTACCCCAAGGTCGGCACCGCGCCGCTGATCGAGCGGCTGCGCCGCGTGCGTGGGCCGGTCGGCCAGGCGCTGCGGCTGAACCTCGAGATCGACACATTCGGCCGCGTCAACAGCATCGCCAGCGAGACGCCGGTGTCGCAGCAGTTCCTGGGCGACATGCTCCAACTGCTGCTGAACTCGTCGTTCAAGACCGCCAGCTGCGGTGGCGAGAGTTGCACCGGTGTGATCACGATGGACCTGGTGTACCTGGGCGATCCGGACTGACACGGCGGGCGCCCACGTGGGACCGGCGGGGGCCGGGAACCGGCTGCATCGGACGACGCGCCGGTACGCCGGTCCGCCTTGGCACAATGGCAGCGCGAACACCCCAGCGCCCCGGCGCCCGAACGATGAAGATCCTGCTGCTCAACGGCCCCAACCTGAACCTGCTGGGCACGCGCGAACCGCAGACCTACGGCGCGACCACGCTGCCCGAGGTGGAGGCCATCTGCGCCGCCCTGGCGACCGAGCATGGCGCCACGCTGCAGGCGTTCCAGAGCAACCACGAAGGCGCGCTGATCGACCGCGTCCACGCCGCACGTTCCGAAGGCGTGGACGCCATCGTCATCAACCCGGGCGGGCTGACGCACACAAGCGTGGCGCTGCGCGATGCGCTGGCCGGCGTGGCGATCCCGTTCATCGAGGTGCACATCAGCAACGTGCATGCGCGCGAGGCGTTCCGCCATCACTCGTACCTGTCGGGCATCGCCAAAGGCGTGCTCGCCGGCTTCGGGGTGGACGGCTACCGCATGGCACTGAGCCACCTGCTGCGGCCGCGCTGAGCGGGCCGCGCCGGGCAGCCGCGCGGAGGGTGGCGCGTCAGCGCAGCAGCGCGGCCAGCGACATGCGGTCCATGCCAGTCTCGCGCCGGAAACCTTCGACGGCGGCCGACGGGGCCAGCAGCAGGGTGTCCAGCAAAGGCGCCGCGGCCGTCCGTTCGAGGTCGGTCAACAGCACGTAGCGCGCGGCGCCCTCTTCGTCGAGCCGCCCGATCCAGTCCATGGCCACGAGCTGGTCGAGCACCGGCTCCAGCTGCAGCGGATCCAGTCGCATCGCCGCCGCCATGTCGCCCAGGCTGGCGCCCTGGCGGTCGCGGATCAGCCGAAGCGCGCGCAGCGACAACGCGAAACGCAGGCCGGGCGTGTCGGCCTGGCGCACCACCCGCATGCTCAGGCTCGGGGCATAGGCCGCGATCACGGCGCCCAGCAGCACGATGACCCAGGCCAGGTAGACCCACAGCATCAGGATCGGCAGCGTGGCAAAGGTGCCGTAGACCGCCGACAGGCTGGGCACCGACTTCAGGTACCAGGCCAGGCCGGCCTTGGCCAGCTCGATCGCCACGGCGACGAACAGGCCGCCGGCGATGGCGTGGCGCCAGCGCACCCAGGTGTTGGGCACGTGATGGAACAGCGCCGCCATGGCGGCGGCCAGCAGGCCGAACTCCAGCAAGTCGAGCACCAGTGACAGGCCACCGGGCAGGGCCTCGACCATGCCGCGCGACGCGGTGAAGGCGTAGGACGCCAGCGTCAGGCTGATGCCGACCACCAGCGGCCCCAGCGTGAGCGCACCCCAGTAGACCAGCAGGCGCTGGCCCAGGGGCCGCGGCCGCCGCACGCGCCAGATGGCGTTGAGCGTGCGGTCGATGGTCAGCATCATGGCCAGTGCCGTGGCGCCGAACAGCACCAGGCCGACGCCGCCGATGCCGCGAGCCTTGGTGGCGAACTGCGTGAGCGCGCGCAGCACCGGCTTGGCAATGGCCTCGGGCACCAGGGCCTGCAGCAGCACCTTCTCCAGCGCGCCTTGAAAGCTGGCGAACATCGGAAAGGCGCTGAACAGCGCCAGCGCCACGGTGAACAAGGGCACCAGGGCAATCAACGTGGTGAAGGTCAGGCTGCCGGCAGTGAGGCCCAGGCGGTCTTCGCCGAAGCGCTGGCGCAGCGTGCGCAGGGTGTCGAACCAGGGCCACTCGCGCAGCGAATGCAGCGACTCCTGCAGCTGTTCCCGCCAGGGCGCGGTGACCAGGGTCTTGGACATGCTGGCTATGATGCCGCATGACCCAGGATGCATCGTCGGCGCGCGCCGCCGACCCGACCACGCAGCGCATGCAAGCCCTGGCGCTGGCCATGACCGGCGGCCTGATCGTGCTGGGCGTGGCATGGGAGCTGTGGCTGGCGCCCACCGGCAGCGGCACGCTGGCGCTCAAGGTGCTGCCGCTGGTGCTGTGCCTGGCCGGCCTGCTGCGTCACCGCCTGTACACCTACCGCTGGCTCAGCCTGCTGGTGTGGTTCTACTTCACCGAAGGCGTGGTGCGCGCCACCACCGAGTCGGGCATGTCGCAGGTGCTGGCGATCGCCGAGATCGCGCTGACCCTGGGGCTGTTCGCCGCCTGCACGATGTACATCCGCTGGCGCCTGCGCCAGGGACGACTGCTCAACGCATGAACCCAGACGCCCTGCTCCAGGCCCTGCGCGACGCCGTCGGCGCCGCCAACGTGCTGACCGACGGCGACCTCGGCGCCTACGAACTCGACTGGCGCCGCCGCTGGCGCGGCAAGGCGCTGGCAGTGGTGCGTCCGGGCAGCACCGGGGAGGTGGCTGCGGTGGTGCGCGCCTGCGCCGCACACGGCACGCCGCTGGTGCCCCAGGGTGGCAACACCGGCATGGTGGGTGGCGGCGTGCCCGACGCCAGCGGCCGCCAGGTGGTGCTGAGCCTGCAGCGCATGAACCGCCTGCGGCGGCTGGACGCCGACAACCTGACCCTCACGGTGGAAGCCGGCGCGGTGCTGCAGGCCGTGCAGCAGATGGCGCGCGAGGCCGGCCTGTGGTTCCCGCTCAGTCTGGCGGCCGAGGGCAGCTGCACCATTGGCGGCAACCTGGCCACCAACGCCGGCGGCACGCAGGTGCTGAGGTTCGGCAACGCGCGCGAGCTCTGTCTTGGGCTGGAGGTCGTGACCGCCGACGGCGATGTCTGGGGCGGTCTGTCGGGCCTGCGCAAGGACAACACCGGCTATGACCTGCGCCACCTGATGATCGGCAGCGAGGGCACGCTGGGCGTCATCACCGCGGCCACTTTGAAGCTGTTCCCGCAGCCGGCGGCCACGCTGACGGCCCTGGCCGCCTGTGGATCACTGGCCGACTGCCTGGCCCTGCTTCGCCTGGCGCGCAGCCGGCTCGATGCCGGGCTGACCGGCTTCGAGGTGATGGAACGCTACGCGCTGTCCCTGGTGGAGAAGCACTTCCCCGCCCTCCCCCGGCCATTGCCCGGCGCGCCGTGGACCGTGCTGCTGGAGCTGGCCGACGCCGAGGGCGAGGCACCGGCACGCGCGCGGCTCGAGGCCATGCTGGGCGCGGCGCTGGAACAGGGCCTCGTCACGGATGCCGTGGTGGCCGAGAGCATCGCGCAGGCGCGCGGGCTGTGGCACCTGCGGGAGTCGATCCCGCTGGCGCAGGCCGAGGAAGGCCTGAACATCAAGCACGACATCTCGCTGCCGGTGTCGGCGATCCCCGCGTTCTGCGCGTCCACGGACGCTGCACTGCGCGCGGCCATCCCCGGCGTGCAGCTGGTCAACTTCGGCCACCTGGGCGATGGCAATCTGCACTACAACGTGCAGGCGCCGGCCGGGGCCGATGGCGCTGCCTTCCTGCGCGAACGGGAGGACGAGGTCAACCGCATCGTCTACGACGCCGTGGCGGCCCATGGCGGCAGCTTTTCGGCCGAACACGGCGTGGGCCAGTTGAAGGTGCACGAGATGGCCGAGCGCAAGCCTCCGGTGGCGCTGGCGATGATGAAGCGGATCAAGCAGGCGTTGGACCCGCAGGGGCTGTTCAACCCCGGACGCGTGTTGTAGCGGCCGGCCTTGCCGCGTGGCGGCCGCACCGCGCCGCGGCCGCCCGCTACTGCAGCGGGTCCTTCAGGGCCGCGGGCAGCGGCAGCGCAAAGGTCTCGATGCCCTCGTCGCGCAGCGCTTCACGCTCCTCGGAGGAGACCTGCCCGCGGATGCCGCGGTTCTCCGATTCGCCGTAGTGGATGCGGCGCGCCTCTTCGGCGAAACGCTCGCCCACGTCCTCGGTGCGGGCCAGCACCGCACGTGCCGCGGCCAGCCAGGCCGCCTGCAGATCCCCGGCAGCAGGGGCAACGGCCGTCTGCGTCGTCGGTTCCGCGGCATCGTCGCGAGGCGCCCGCGCACCGGAGAGGTTCAGCCGCGGCGCACTGGGCATGCGCGTGACCACGCGGTCGCCGCACATCGGGCACTCGATGAGCCCGCGCCCGTTCTGGTCGACGAAATCGTCGTCCGACCCGAACCAGCCTTCGAAGCCATGACCGTGGGCGCAGCGCAGATCCAGCACCTTCATGCCGTGCATCCTAGCCCGGTTGCTGCCAGCTGAGCGGCCAGCCGCCGGAAACCCAACGCTGGAACCACAACAATCCCACCAGTGTCTTGGCGTCGGTGAGTTCGCCACGGCCGGCCAGCGCATCCAGCTCGGCCGGGCTCATGGCCACGGTCTCGATGAACTCGCCGTCGTCCAGGTGCTGAGGGCCGGCGACGAGGCCACGCGCGAACCAGACGTCGATGCCCTCGTCGGAATACGCCGGGGCATTGTGCATCCAGCCGGCATGGGCCCACTCGGTGGCCCGGTAGCCGGTTTCCTCCAGCAGTTCGCGGCGGCCGCAGTCCAGCGGCGCTTCGCCGGCGTCGAGCTTGCCGGCCGGGAACTCCAGCAGCACGCGCTGCAGCGGGTGGCGCCACTGGCGCTCCATCAGCAGGCGGCCGTCGTCCAGCAGCGGCACCACCATCACCGCACCGGGGTGGCGGATGTACTCGCGTGTGGCCTGCGCGCCGTCGGGCAGGGCCACGGTATCGCGCTGCACGCGCAGAAAGCGGCCGGTCAGCAGCGTCTCGCTGCCGACCGTGCGTTCGATCAGGTGGGCGTCGGGCGCGGCACCGGGTGTCGGGGCGTCGGCCATCGGCGGGCGCGCCGCCGATCAGCCGGCCAGGGCCTTGACGATGGCGTCGCGGCAGGCGGCCAGCAGGCCGCCGGACAGCGGCCCCAGCAGCAGCACGGCCGCACCGTTGAGGGCCAGCAGCGCCGTCACGCCGCTGCCACGCTGCACGGGCTCCTGATCCACCGGCGCGTCGAAGTACATGACCTTGACGACGCGCAGGTAGTAGAAGGCGCCGATCAGCGACATCAGCACCGCCACCACGGCGAGCACGATGTAGCCGGTAACCGCGGTGGACACCAGGGCCTGCAGCACCGCCAGCTTGGCGAAGAAGCCCACCATCGGCGGGATGCCGGCCAGCGAAAACATGAACACGGCCATCACCCCGGCCAGCCAGGGCGCGCGCTGGTTGAGACCCGCGAGATCGCTGATCTCCTCGGCCTCGAAGCCCTGGCGCGACATGAACAGGATCAGGCCGAAGGTGCCCAGCGTGGTCAGCACGTAGGTGACGATGTAGAACATCGACGAGCTGTAGGCGTTGCCGGCCGACACGGTGTTGCCGCTGACGACGCCGGCCGACAGGCCGAGCACCACGAAGCCCATCTGCGAGATGGTGGAGTACGCCAGCATGCGCTTGAGGTTGCTCTGCGCGATGGCCGCGATGTTGCCGACCAGCAGCGACGCGACGGCCAGCACGACGAGCATCTGTTGCCAGTCCACCGCCAGGCCCAGCATGCCTTCCACCAGCAGGCGGATGGTGATGGCGAACGCCGCCAGCTTGGGCGCGGCGCCGATCAGCAGCGTGACCGCGGTGGGTGCACCCTGGTAGACGTCGGGCACCCACATGTGGAACGGCGCCGCGCCGAGCTTGAAGGCCAGCCCGGCGACGACGAACACCACGCCGAAGACGAGCACGTCGCGGTTGATGGCGCCGGTGGCAATCTTCTCGAAGACATCGGGGATCACCAGCGAACCGGTGGCGCCGTACATCATGCTCAGACCGTAGAGCAGGAAGCCGCTGGCCAGCGCGCCCAGCACGAAGTACTTCATCGCCGCTTCGGTGGCCACCAGGTGATCACGCCGCAGCGCCACCAGGGCGTACAGCGACAGGCTCATCAACTCCAGGCCCAGGTAGATGACCAGGAAGTGGTTGGCCGAGGTCATCACCGACACGCCCAGCAGGCTGAACAGCGTGAGCGAGAAGAACTCGCCCTTGAGCATGTCGCGCGCCGCCAGCGTAGGCCAGGCGTAGGCCAGCGTCAGCATCGTGGCCAGGCCGGCGCACAGCGCCAGCAGGTGGCCCATGGGGTCGGACACCACCATGCCGCTGAGGCCGTAGAGGTTGTGGCCATCGAGGAAGAACTGCAGGTGCAGCACCACGAAGATGGCCAGGCCGAGTTGCGTGAGCCAGAAGGTCGGCTTGCGCTCGGGGTCGGTGACGAAGAGATCGAGCAGCGCGACGCCGCAGGCCAGGCCCAGCAGCCAGATCTCGGGGGTGACGATGAACCAGTTCATGTGTTCCATGGCGGCCTCTGCGTCAGTTCAGCTTCGAGACCGCGACGTGCTGCAGCAGCTGGGTCACGGAGACCTGCATCACGTCGGTGAAGGGTTTGGGGTACAGGCCCATGGCCAGCACGGCCGCGGCCAGGACGGCCAGCATGGCGAACTCGCGGGCGTTGATGTCGGTCAGCTGGCGCACGTCGTCGTTGGCCACGTCACCGAAGTACACGCGCTTGACCATCCACAGCGTGTACGCGGCGCCGAAGATCAGCGTGGTGGCCGCCAGCAGCGCGACGACGAAGTTCACCTTCACCGCGCCCAGGATCACCATCCACTCGCCGACGAAGCCGGCCGTGCCCGGCAGGCCGGCGTTGGCCATCGCGAACAGCACCGCGAAGGCGGCGAACTTGGGCATGGTGTTGACCACGCCGCCGTAGGACGAGATCTGCCGCGAGTGCACACGGTCGTAGAGCACGCCGATGCACAGGAACATCGCGCCGGAGACGAAGCCGTGGCTGACCATCTGCACGATGCCGCCGGCCATCGTCAGTTCGTCGAAGAGGAAGAAGCCCAGCGTGACGAAGCCCATGTGGGCGATGGAGCTGTAGGCCACCAGCTTCTTCATGTCCTGCTGCACCAGCGCCACGAGGCCGATGTAGAGCACCGCGATCAGGCTCAGCGCCACGATCAACCAGGCCCATTCGCGGCTGGCGTCGGGCGCGATCGGCAGCGAGAAGCGCAGGAAGCCGTAGGCGCCGAGCTTGAGCATGATGGCCGCCAGCACCACCGAGCCGCCGGTGGGCGCTTCCACGTGGGCATCGGGCAGCCAGGTGTGCACCGGCCACATCGGCACCTTGACCGAGAAGGCGGCGAAGAAGGCGAAGAACAGCAGCACCTGCGGCGTCATCGCCAGCGGCAACTGGTGCCAGGTCAGGATGTCGAAGCTGCCGCCGCTCTTGAAGTACAGGTACACCAGCGCCACCAGCATCAGCAGCGAGCCCAGCAGCGTGTAGAGGAAGAACTTGAAGGCCGCGTAGACGCGGTTCGGGCCGCCCCAGATGCCGATGATGATGTACATCGGGATCAGCGTGGCCTCGAAGAAGACGTAGAACAGCAGGCCGTCGAGCGCGCTGAACACGCCGATCATCAGGCCCGAGAGGATCAGGAAGGCGCCCATGTACTGGGCCACGCGCTCGGTGATCACCTGCATCGCCGAGATCACGACTATGACGGTGATGAAGGCCGTCAGCGGCACGAACCACATCGACAGGCCGTCCACGCCCAGGTGGTAGTGCACGTTGAAGCGCTCGATCCAGGCGAACTTCTCGACGAACTGCATCTGCGCCGTCGAGACGTCGAAGCCGGTGATCAGCGGGATCGTGACCGCCAGCGACACCAGCGCGCCGACCAGCGCCACGGCACGCGCGATGGCGGGCTCGCGGTCGTTGCCCACCGCCAGGACCAGCACGCCGAAGACGATCGGCAGCCAGATCGATGCACTCAGGAGACCCATGTTTGTTCTCTGTGTTCGTCAGCCGGCCAGCAGGGGCCACAGGCGCCAGGTCAGGAAGCCGAAGATGCCGACCACCATCACCAGTGCGTACCAGTACAGCTGCCCCGTCTGCAGGCGACGGACCACTCCGGCCAGCGCACCGACGCCCTTGGCCGAACCGTTGATCAGCGCGCCGTCGATCAGCGCCTGGTCGCCGCCCTTCCACAGGCCGGTGCCCAGCGCACGCGCCAGCGCGGCCAGCACCTTCTCGTTGAAGGCGTCGAAGTAGTACTTGTTCTCCAGCACCGTGCGCACCGGCGCCAGCGAGCGGTCGATGGCCGCCGGGATGTGCGGCGCCTTCAGGTAGAACACCCAGGCCGTGACCACGCCGGCCACCGCCAGCCAGAACGGCAGTGTGACGAAGCCGTGCAGCGCCATGCCGACGGGGTGCGCGGCATGCTCGACCACCGCTGCCATCGCCGGGTGCGCGCTGCTGACGTAGATCGCGTCCTTGAAGAAGTCGCCCGCCAGCATCGGCGCCATCGTCAGGCCGCCGATCAGCACCGACGGGATGGCCAGCGCCACCAGCGGCCCCCAGACCACCATCGGCGTCTCGTGCGGCACGTGCACGTGGACGTGGCCATGCTCATCGGCGTGGTCGTGCTCGCCAGGGAAGGGCTTGTGGCGGAAACGCTCCTCGCCATGGAAGACGAGGAAGTACATGCGGAAGCTGTAGAACGCGGTGACGAAGACCCCGGCCACGACCGCGAAGTACGCGAAGCCCGCGCCCGGCAGCGTGCTGGCGCCCACCGCGAGGATGATGCTGTCCTTGGAGAAGAAGCCGCTGAAGAACGGCGTGCCGATCAGCGCCAGGCTGCCCAGCAGCGAGGTGATCCACGTGATCGGCATGTACTTGCGCAGGCCACCCATGTTGCGGATGTCCTGGTCGTGGTGCATGCCGATGATCACCGAGCCGGCGCCCAGGAACAGCAGCGCCTTGAAGAAGGCGTGCGTCATCAGGTGGAACACGGCCACCGGATAGGCCGACACGCCCAGCGCCACCGTCATGTAGCCCAGTTGGCTCAGCGTGGAGTAGGCCACCACGCGCTTGATGTCGTTCTGGATGATGCCCAGGAAGCCCATGAACAGCGCGGTGATGGCGCCGATCACCAGCACGAAGCTCAGCGCGGTCTCCGACAGCTCGAACAGCGGCGACATGCGGCTGACCATGAAGATGCCCGCCGTCACCATCGTGGCCGCGTGGATCAGCGCGGAGATCGGCGTGGGGCCTTCCATCGAGTCGGGCAGCCAGACGTGCAGCGGCACCTGCGCGCTCTTGCCCATCGCGCCGATGAACAGGCAGATGCAGGCCACCGTCAGCAGGTTCCAGTCGGTGCCGGGCAGCACCTGCTGCGACATCGTGTGCGCCTGGGCGAAGGTCTCGCCGTAGTTGAGACTGCCGCCGTAGGCCAGCAGCAGGCCGATGCCGAGGATGAAGCCGAAATCGCCGACCCGGTTGACCAGGAAGGCCTTCATGTTGGCGAACACCGCCGTCGGCTTCTTGTACCAGAAGCCGATCAGCAGGTAGGACACCAGGCCCACCGCCTCCCAGCCGAAGAACAGCTGCAAGAAGTTGTTGCTCATGACCAGCATGAGCATCGAGAAGGTGAACAGGCTGATGTAGGAGAAGAAGCGCTGGTAGCCGTCGTCCTCCTCCATGTAGCCGATGGTGTAGATGTGCACCATCAGCGACACGAAGGTCACCACCACCATCATCATCGCCGTCAGGCCGTCGACCAGGAAGCCGACCTCCATCTTCAGACCGCCGATGACCATCCACTCGTAGACGGTGGCGTTGAAGCGTGCGCCGTCCAGCGCCACGGCTTCCAGCGTCATCACCGACGCCGCGAAGGACACGGCCACGCCCAGGATGGTGACCCAGTGCGACGCCTTGCGGCCGATGAAGCCGCCGAACAGGCCGGCCACGATGGCGCCGAACAGCGGTGCCAGCGCGGCGGTGAGGAGCAGGGATTCGGAGATCATGTTGCGCTCACCCCTTCAGTGCGTCGAGTTCGCCGACGTCGATGGACGAGCGGTTGCGGAACAGCACGACGAGGATGGCCAGGCCGATCGCCGATTCGGCGGCGGCCACGGTGAGGATGAAGAACACGAACACCTGGCCCGCCATGTCGCCCAGGTAGTGCGAGAAGGCCACGAAGTTCAGATTGACGGCCAGCAGCATCAGCTCGATGGCCATCAGCAGCACGATCAGGTTGCGCCGGTTCAGGAAGATGCCGACCACCGACAGCGCAAACAGGATGCCGCCGAGCGACAGGTAGTGCCCCAGGGTGAGCCCGCTCATGGCTGGCCTCCTTCTTCCTTGGCCGGCGCGGCAGGGGCCTCGACCTCCGGCGCCAGCTTGACGATCTTCAGCCGGTCGGCCTTCTTCACGCGCACCTGCTGGCCCGGGTCCATGTGGCGCGCGTCCTTGCGGCCGCGCAGCGTCAGTGCGATGGCGGCGACGATGGCCACCAGCAGCAGCACGGCGGCGATCTGCAGCGGGTACAGGAACTCGGTGTACAGCGTGATGCCCAGCAGCTTGGTGTTCGGGATCTGCGCCAGTTCCGGCGGCAGCGGCATCGGCTCGACGCGGTCGAAACCGTGCGTGAGCACGAGCGCGATCTCTGCGGCGATCAGCGCGCCAATCACGCCGGCCAGCGGAAAGTGCTTCCAGAAGCCCTCGCGGAACGCGTCGCTGTTGTAGTCGAGCATCATCACGACGAACAGGAACAGCACCATCACCGCGCCGACGTAGACGAGCACCAGCGTGATGGCCAGGAACTCGGCCGTCAGCAGCATCCAGACACAGGACGCGCTGAAGAAGGCCAGCACCAGGTAGAGCGCGGCGTGCACCGTGCTGCGCGCGGTGATGACCAGGAACGCGGCGAACAGCAGGACCGCCGAGAAGACGTAGAAGAGCGCGGTGGTGGAATCCATCGTGTGTGTCTCGCCGGGCCTCAGCGGTACTTGGCGTCGGCCGCGCGGGCGGCGGCGATCTCTTTTTCGTAGCGGTCGCCCACGGCCAGCAGCATGTCCTTGGTGAAGTACAGGTCGCCGCGCTTCTCGCCGTGGTATTCGAAGATGTGCGTCTCGACGATGGAGTCCACAGGGCAGCTCTCCTCGCAGAAGCCGCAGAAGATGCACTTGGTCAGGTCGATGTCGTAGCGCGTGGTACGGCGCGTGCCGTCGTCACGCACGTCGGACTCGATGCTGATGGCCATCGCCGGACACACCGCCTCGCAGAGCTTGCAGGCGATGCAGCGCTCCTCGCCGTTGTCGTAGCGGCGCAGCGCGTGCAGGCCGCGGAACCGCGGGCTCAGTGGCGTCTTCTCCTCCGGGAACTGCACCGTGATGTGCGGCGACAGGAAGTGCCGGCCGGTCAGCGCCAGGCCCTTGAACAGTTCCAGCAGGAAGAAGCTGGAGATGAATTCCTTGAAGGCGGTCATGACGTCGGCCCTCTCAGTTCCAGATGTTCCAGGGCGACTGGATCCAGAGCCCCACGAACACGAGCCACACCAGCGTCACCGGGATGAAGATCTTCCAGCCCAGGCGCATGATCTGGTCGTAGCGGTAGCGCGGGAACGAGGCGCGCACCCACAGGAACATGGTGACGACGACGAAGACCTTGATCGCCAGCCAAATCCAGCCCGGGATGAACGACAGGAACTCCACCGGCGGCAGCCAGCCGCCTAGGAAGAGCAGCACGCACAGCGTGGAGACCAGGATCATGTTCGCGTACTCGGCCAGGAAGAACATCGCGAACGACATCCCGGAGTACTCGATCATGTGGCCGGCCACGATCTCCGATTCGCCTTCCACCACGTCGAACGGGTGGCGGTTGGTCTCGGCCAAGCCGGCGATGAAGTAGACGACGAAGATCGGCAGCAGCGGCAGCCAGTTCCAGGAGAAGATGCCCCAGCCGGCGTCGGCCATCGTGCCCTGCCCCTGCTTCAGCACGATCTCGGCCATGTTCATCGTGCCCGAGACCATGAGCACCACCACGAGTGCGAAGCCCATGGCGATCTCGTAGCTGACCATCTGCGCCGACGCGCGCAGCGCGCCGAGGAAGGCGTACTTCGAGTTGCTGGCCCAGCCGGCGATGATGACGCCGTAGACCTCCAGCGACGTGATCGCCATCAGGAACAGCAGGCCGGCGTTGACGTTGGCCACCACGGCCTCGGGGCCGAACGGCACCACCGCCCAGGCGGCCAGCGCCGGCATGATGGTCATGATGGGGCCGAGGAAGAACAGGCCCTTGTTGGCCGCGGTGGGGCGGATGATCTCCTTGAAGATCAGCTTCACCGCATCGGCAATCGGCGTCAGCAGGCCGAACGGGCCCACCCGGTTCGGACCCGGGCGGATCTGTGTCCAGCCGATGCCCTTGCGTTCCCACAGCGTCAGGTAGGCCACGCAGCCCATGAGCGGCGCCACGAGCACGATGATCTTGATGAGGCTCCACACCACGAGCCACAGCGTGGGGCCCATCAGGCTGGTGCCGAACTGGTTGATCTGGTCGATCATGGTCAGGCCTTTTCGACGGCAACCAGGCCGAACATGGGGCCGAGGCCCACGGTGTCGGGGTGGCCCGCGGCGACGCGCACCACGTCAACCGCCAGCGTCGGGTCGACATCGGCCGGCAGCACCTGGGCTACGGTGCCCTGCTGCACCAGCACCCGGCCGCCCGGCTGCAGGCCCAGCTTGTCCCACAGCGCCTGCGGCAGCACGGCACGCGGCGCGCGGGCGTCGGCCGTGTGCTGGAGCGCCGGGGCGCGGCGCACGAGCGAATCGGTGGCGTAGATGGGCACGTCGGCCACGCGCTGCAGCGCGGTCACGGCCGGCACGGGCACCGGCACACCAGCGGCGTTGTTCAGCCGGCCGGCGATGGCCGACAGGTCGCCCAGCGCTTCGGCGCGCACCTCGTCGGCGCTCTCCTGCTCGAAACCCGGGAGGCCCAGCAGGTTGCCCAGCACGCGCAGCACCTTCCAGCCCGGACGGGTCTCGCCCAGCGGCTTGACCACACCGTGGAAGCCCTGCACACGGCCCTCGGCGTTGACGAAGGTGCCTGCCGTTTCCGTGAACGGCGCGATCGGCAGCATCACGTCGGCCACGTCGGCCGCCGCATCGGCGAACGGCGTCAGCGCGACGACGAGGCCGGCCTGCTTCATCGCCGCCACGGTGGCGGCGGCATCGGCCGTGTCCAGCGCCGGCTCGGTGTTCAGCAGCAGTACGGCCTTCATCGGCTGCGTCAGCATCTGCTGCGCGCTCAGGCCGCCATCGCCCGGCAGGGCCTGCACCAGCTGCGCGCCGACGCTGTTGGCCGCCGCACCCAGGTAGCCGACCGTGGCACCGACCTGCTGGCCGATCCAGGCCGCCAGCGCCAGCAGCGCCGAGGCGTTCGGGTGGTCCATGGCGGCGTTGCCCAGCAGCAGTGCCTTGCGCTCGCCCATCATCAGCGACGCGGCGATGGCCTTGGCATCCTCGCTCGGCACGGCCGGCACGGGCGCCGGCACGCCGTTGATCGCGGCGATCTCGGCGGCCACCCCGGCCAGCGCATCGACCCAGGCCAGCGGCGCGGCCACCAGGCGGCGGCCCATCGGCATCGCCCAGTCGTCGGCCAGCGCGTGCAAGCTGTGCACGGCGGCGCCATGGCGTGCAGCCTGGCGGATGCGCTGCGCGAACAGCGGGTGGTCCTTGCGCAGGAAGCTGCCAATGACGAACACGCGGTCCAGCGTCGACAGTTCGGCGACCGGCCGGCCCAGCCAGAACGCCTGGCCCGCTGGCGCGCGGTGGCCGGCCTCGGCCTGGCGCACGCGGTGGTCGATGTTCTCGCTGCCCAGGCCACGCACCAGCTTGGCCAGCAGGTGCAGTTCCTCGACCGTCGAATGCGCCGAGCCGATGGCGCCGATCTGGCCGACGCCGAACTCGGCCTTGACCTTCTTCAGGCCGTCGACCACGTAGTTCAGTGCCGTGGTCCAGTCCACGGTCTGCCATTGCCCGCCCTGCTTGATGCGGGGCGCGGTCAGACGCTGCTCGCTGTTGACGGCCTCGTAGCTGAAACGGTCGCGGTCGGCGATCCAGCACTCGTTGACGGCCTCGTTCTCCAACGGCAGCACGCGCATCACGCGGTTGCCCTTGACCTGAACCACCAGGTTGGCGCCGGTGCTGTCGTGCGGGCTGACGCTCTTGCGGCGGCTGAGCTCCCAGGTGCGGGCGCTGTAGCGGAACGGCTTGCTCGTGAGCGCGCCGACCGGGCAGAGGTCGATCATGTTGCCCGACAGCTCGGAATCGACCGTGCCGCCGGTGACGGTGGTGATCTCAGAGTGCTCGCCGCGGTGGATCATGCCGAGCTCCATCGCGCCGGCCACTTCCTGGCCGAAGCGCACGCAGCGCGTGCAGTGGATGCAGCGGCTCATCTCCTCCATCGAGATCAGCGGACCGACGTCCTTGTGGAAGACGACGCGCTTCTCCTCGGCGTAGCGGCTGGCGCTGCCGCCGTAGCCCACGGCCAGGTCCTGCAGCTGGCACTCGCCGCCCTGGTCGCAGATGGGGCAGTCCAGCGGGTGGTTGATGAGCAGGAACTCCATGACCGACTGCTGGGCCTTCACGGCCTTCTCGCTCTTGGTGCGCACCACCATGCCCTGCGTCACCGGCGTCGCGCAGGCGGGCATGGGTTTGGGCGCCTTTTCCACCTCCACCAGGCACATGCGGCAGTTGGCCGCGATGCTGAGCTTCTTGTGATAGCAGAAGTGCGGGATGTAGGTGCCGGCCGCGTCGGCGGCATGCATCACCATGCTGCCTTCGGCGACCTGGACCTTCTTGCCGTCGAGTTCGATCTCAACCATGGCGGCGGCCTCAGGCGGGCACCGAGACCATGCAGGTCTTGTGCTCGATGTGGTGTGCGAACTCGTCGCGGAAGTGCTTGAGCATGCCTTGCACCGGCATCGCCGCGGCGTCGCCCAGCGCGCAGATCGTGCGGCCCTTGATGTTGTCGGCCACCGAGTCCAGCAGCGCCAGGTCCTCGGGCTTGCCCTGGCCGTGCTCGATGCGGTTGACCAGGCGCCACAGCCAGCCCGTGCCTTCGCGGCACGGCGTGCACTGGCCGCAGCTCTCGTGCTGGTAGAAGTAGCTCAGGCGCAGCAGGCTCCTGACCATGCAACGGGTGTCGTTCATCACGATGACGGCGCCCGAACCCAGCATCGAGCCGGCCTTGGCGATGCTGTCGTAGTCCATCGTGCAGTCCATCATGATGGACGCCGGCAGCACCGGGGCCGACGAGCCGCCCGGGATCACGGCCTTCAGCGCCCCGCCCTTCACGCCGCCAGCCAGTTCCAGCAGCTTGGAGAACGGCGTGCCCATCGGGATCTCGAAGTTGCCCGGCTGGTTGACGTCGCCGACCACGCTGAAGATCTTGGTGCCGCCGTTGTTGGGCTTGCCCACCTCCAGGTAGGCCTGGCCGCCGTGGTTGATGATCCACGGCACCGCGGCGAAGGTCTCGGTGTTGTTGATCGTCGTCGGCTTGCCGTAGAGGCCGAAACTGGCCGGGAACGGCGGCTTGAAGCGCGGCTGGCCCTTCTTGCCTTCCAGGCTCTCCAGCAGCGCGGTCTCCTCGCCGCAGATGTAGGCGCCGAAACCGTGGAAGGCGTGCAGCTGGAAGCTGAACGACGAACCGAGGATGTCGTCGCCCAGGAACCCGGCGGCGCGGGCTTCCTCCAACGCTTCCTCGAAGCGCTCATAGACCTCGAAGATCTCGCCGTGGATGTAGTTGTAGCCGGTGCGGATGCCCATCGCGTAGGCGGCGATGGCCATGCCCTCGATCACGATGTGCGGGTTGTAGCGCAGGATGTCGCGGTCCTTGCAGGTGCCCGGCTCGCCTTCGTCGGAGTTGCAGACGAGGTACTTGGCACCGGGGAAGGCACGCGGCATGAAGCTCCACTTCAGCCCGGTGGGGAAGCCGGCGCCGCCGCGGCCGCGCAGCGCGCTGCCCTTGACCTCGGCGATCACCTGCTCCGGCGTCAGGCCAGCGCCGCCGTCCTGCCCGAGGATCTTGCGCAGGGCGCTGTACCCCCCGCGGGCCAGGTAGTCCTGCAGGCGCCAGTTGCGGCCATCGAGCCCGGCGTAGATCTGGGCGCCGATGTGGCGGCCGTGGAAGCAGGTTTCCTGCCCCGTGGCCTGGAACTTGGAAAGATCGGCCATCGTCATCAACCTTCCGACTTCAAGGTCGCGATGAGTTCGTCCAGCCGCGCGTCGCTCATGAAGCTGAGCATCTGGCGGTCGTTGACCAGCATCACCGGCGCGTCGGCGCAGGCGCCGAGGCATTCGCTGGGCTGCACGGTGAACGTGCCGTCGGCCGTGGTGCCATAGGGCTCCACGCCGAGCTTCTGGCACACGTGGTCCAGCGCGTGGTCACCACCGCGCAGCTGGCACGGCAGGTTGGTGCAGACGTTCAGCTTGAACTTGCCGACCGGCTGCTGGTTGTACATGTTGTAGAACGTGGTGACCTCGTGCACCGCGATCGCGGGCATGCCGAGGTAGGCGGCGATGCCCTGCTCGGCCTCGGGACTCACGTGGCCCTGCTCGTGCTGCACGATGGCCAGGCACGCCATCACGGCGCTCTGCTTCTGGTCCGCCGGGTACTTGGCGACTTCCTTCGCGAAGCGCGCCAGCGTGTGTTCGGTGAATGTCATCACAGCGTCCCTCGTGCTCAGCGGTCGATCTCGCCGAACACGATGTCCATGGTCCCGATGATCGCCACCGCGTCGGCGATCATGTGGCCGCGCGCCATCTCGTCCAGCGCGGCGAGGTGGCTGAAGCCGGGCGGGCGGATCTTCAGACGGTAGGGCTTGTTGGCCCCGTCGCTGACGAGGTAGATGCCGAACTCGCCCTTCGGGTGCTCCACCGCCGCGTAGACCTCACCCTCGGGCACGTGGAAGCCCTCGGTGAAGAGCTTGAAGTGGTGGATCAGCTCCTCCATGCTCGTCTTCATCTCGACGCGCGACGGCGGGGCAACCTTGTGGTTGTCGGTGATCACCGGGCCAGGGTTGGCCTTCAGCCACGCCACGCACTGCTGGATGATGCGGTTCGATTCCCGCATCTCCTGGACGCGCACGAGGTAGCGGTCGTAGGTGTCGCCGTTGGTGCCGACCGGGACGTCGAAGTCCATGCGGTCGTAGACGTCGTAGGGCTGCTTCTTGCGCAGGTCCCAGGCGATACCGGAGCCGCGCAGCATCGGGCCGGTGAGGCCCAGGTTCAGCGCGCGCTCGGGGCTGACCACGCCGATGCCCACGGTGCGCTGCTTCCAGATGCGGTTGTCGGTCAGCAGCGTCTCGTAGTCGTCCACGTTGGCCGGGAACCGCTGGCAGAAGTCCTCGATGAAGTCCAGCAGCGAACCCTGGCGGTTCTCGTTCAGGCGGTCCATCACCTTCTGGCTGCGGACCTTGCTGGCCTTGTACTGCGGCATGCTGTCCGGCAGGTCGCGGTAGACGCCACCCGGGCGGAAGTAGGCCGCGTGCATGCGCGCGCCCGACACCGCCTCGTACATGTCGAAGATGTCCTCGCGCTCGCGGAAGCAATAGATGAGGATGTTCATCGCGCCGCAGTCGATCCCGTGCGCACCGAGCCACAGCAGGTGGTTCAGCAGGCGGGTCAGCTCGGAGAACATCACGCGGATGTACTGCGCGCGCTCGGGCACCTCGATGCCCAGCAGCTTCTCGATCGCCAGGCAGTACGCGTGCTCGTTGCACATCATGGACACGTAGTCGAGACGGTCCATGTAGGGCAGCGACTGGATGAAGGTCTTCTGCTCGGCGAGCTTCTCGGTGGCGCGGTGCAGCAGGCCGATGTGCGGGTCGGCGCGCTGGATGACCTCGCCATCCAGTTCCAGCACCAAGCGCAGCACGCCGTGCGCGGCCGGGTGCTGAGGGCCAAAGTTGAGGGTGTAGTTCTTGATCTCAGCCATCTGACGCAGTCCTCAGTGGAGGCCTCCGTAGTTGTCCTCGCGCACCACGCGCGGCGTGATCTCGCGCGGCTCGATCGTCACCGGCTGGTAGATCACGCGCTTCTGGTCGGCGTCGTAGCGCATCTCGACGTGGCCCGTCACCGGGAAGTCCTTGCGCATCGGGTGGCCGATGAAGCCGTAGTCGGTGAGGATGCGGCGCAGGTCCACGTGGCCCTCGAAGACGATGCCGTACATGTCGAAGGCCTCGCGCTCGAACCAGTTGGCCGCGGTCCAGAGCTCGGTGACGCTGGCCACGGCGGGCAGGTCGTCGTCCGGGGCGAACACCCGCACGCGCACGCGCTGGTTCAGGCTCACCGACAGCAGGTGCGAGACGACGGCGAAGCGCAGGCCGTCGCGGCCGCGGTTCTGCCAGTCGCTGTAGTCCAGGCCGCAGAGGTCGATCAGCTGCTCGAACTTCAGCGCCGCGTGGTCGCGCAGCGTGGTCATCGCCTCGAGGTAGCGCGCCGCCGGCACGGTGACGGTGAGCTCGCCGCGGTCGCGCACGATGGCGGTGGCGGCGTCGCCCAGCGCCGATGCCAGCGCGGCCTGCAGGGTGTCGAGTTTGGTGCTCATGGCGTCAGCGGGCGATGGTGTTCTCGCGCCGGATCTTGGCCTGCAGCTGCAGGATGCCGTAGAGCAGCGCCTCGGCCGTCGGCGGGCAGCCGGGCACGTAGACGTCCACCGGCACGATGCGGTCGCAGCCGCGCACGACGCTGTAGCTGTAGTGGTAGTAGCCGCCGCCATTGGCGCAGGAGCCCATGCTCAGCACCCAGCGTGGCTCGGCCATCTGGTCGTAGACCTTGCGCAGCGCCGGCGCCATCTTGTTGCACAGCGTGCCGGCGACGATCATCAGGTCGCTCTGCCGCGGGCTGGGCCGGAACAGCATGCCGAAGCGGTCGATGTCGTAGCGCGCCGCACCGGCGTGCATCATCTCCACCGCACAGCAGGCCAGGCCGAAGGTCATCGGCCACAGGGAACCGGTCTTCGACCAGTTGATCAGCTTGTCGACCGAGGTGGTGACGAAGCCTTCTTTGAGAACGCCTTCGATGCCCATAGCTTGCCTACTCCCAGTCCAGGGCGCCCTTCTTCCATTCGTAGATGAAGCCCACCACCAGAATGCCGAGGAAGACCATCATGGCCCAGAAGCCTGACGCGCCGATGTCGTGCAGCGCCACGGCCCAGGGGAACAGGAACGCGATCTCGAGGTCGAAAAGAATGAACAGGATGGCCACGAGGTAGTAGCGCACGTCGAACTTCATGCGCGCGTCCTCGAAGGCCTCGAAGCCGCACTCGTAGGGGCTGTTCTTCTCCGCATCGGGCCGGTTCGGGCCGAGCAGGAAACCGAGCACCTGCGGCGCCACGCCGACACCGATGCCGACGAGGATGAACAGGATCACGGGCACGTACTGTTGCAGGTCCATCGCGGTGTCAGTCAAGCGTCAGGTCGTACGTGGTCGCAAAAAAACGCGCCTTGTGGTGCACATCGCGTGCCTCACGAAGAGCGCGTCGTTGCTCCCCGGCTGTTCCCGGTGTTGGTGCCGACGGCGAGACTCGAACTCGCACAGCTTTCGCCACTACCCCCTCAAGATAGCGTGTCTACCAATTTCACCACGTCGGCGTCTACAACCTGGTGGCGGGACCGGGCCCGCCCTCAGACTTCGAACTGCCCGGTTCGCATGAGGGACTTGCTTGCCAGACAGCCGAAGATTCTAGCCCGAAAACCGAGGGTTTCCCCAGTGATTCGGGCCCGGATTCACTTCGGGATCTGGCCCGCCGGGGCCGAGGCCGCCGGCGCCATGCCCGCGGGGGTGTCGCCCGTGCCGGCCGGGATCGCGCCCGGCACAACACCAGGCACAGCACCCGGAATGGCCCCCGGCGCACTGGCCGCGGGGGCCAGTTGATCGAGCACCGTGCTGCCGCCTTCGGCACGCTGCGCACCGGTGCTGCCCAGGTAGGCCAGCGCCAGCGTGGCAATGAAGAAGACGGTGGCGCAGGCCGCGGTGGAGCGCGACAGGAAGTTCGCGCTGCCGGTGGCCCCGAACAGGCTGCCCGAGGCGCCGCCGCCGAAACTCGCGCCCATGTCGGCGCCCTTGCCGTGCTGGATCAGCACGAGGCCGATCATCACCAGGGCGGCCAGCAGCTGCACCACGAGGATCAGCGTCAACCAGACTTGCATTCTCGAAACTCCAGGAAAACGATTCAGGCCGCGGCGCGGCAGATGGCGACGAAGTCGGCGGCCTTCAGCGAAGCGCCGCCGATCAGCCCGCCGTCGATGTCGGGCATGGCGAACAGCGTGGCCGCGTTGTCGGGCTTGACGCTGCCGCCGTAGAGGATCCGCATGCGGTCACCGTGACCAGTGGCGGCCTGCAGCTGCGCACGCAGCACGGCGTGCACGGCCTGCGCCTGCTCGGGCGTGGCGGTGCGCCCGGTGCCGATGGCCCACACGGGCTCGTAGGCGACGACGATCTCGCCGGCGCAGTGCGCCAGCGTGTGGATCACGGCGGCCAGCTGACGCTTGACCACGTCCTCCGTCTGCCCCGCATCACGCTCGGCCAGTGTCTCGCCGACGCAAACGATGGGCGTCACGCCGCGCGCCAGCAACGCCTTGGCCTTGTCGGCCACCAGCTGGTCGCTCTCGCCGTGGTAGGCGCGGCGCTCGGAGTGGCCCACCAGGGCGTATCGGCAGCCGCATTCGGCCAGCATCGCGGCCGACACCTCGCCGGTGTAGGCACCCTGTTCGTGGGCCGAGACGTCCTGCGCGCCCCAGCGGATGTCGCTGGCGGCCAGCGTGGCGGCGGTCTCGAAGAGGTAGGGGAACGGCACGCACACGGCCACGTCGGCCGTGAACGGGCGTGCGGCCAGGATACCGGCCAACAGTTCGGCATTGGCCGGGCGGCTGCCGTGCATCTTCCAGTTGCCGACGACGAGTGTCTTTCGCATCTTGATCACCAGGTCAGGACGATCTTGCCCACGTGGGTGCTGGACTCCATCAGCGCATGGGCGGCGGCGGCCTCGGCGGCCGGGAACACGGCGTGGATCACGGGCTTCACGCGGCCGGCTTCGATCAGCGGCCAGACCTGCGCGCGCAGCGCGCGGGCCAGCTCGGTCTTGTAGGCCACGGGCCGCGGCCGCAGCGTGGAGCCTGTGATCGCGAGCCGCTTGCGCAGCACCAGACCGGCATCGATCTCGCTCTTCACGCCACCCTGCACTGCGATCAGCGCCAGCCGGCCATCGTCGGCCAGGCACTTCAGCTCGCGGCCGATGTAGTCGCCGCCGACCATGTCCAGCACCACGTCGGCGCCGCGCCCGTCGGTCAGCGCCAGCGTTTCGGCGACGAAGTCCTGCGTGCGGTAGTTGATCGCGTGGTCGGCACCCAGCGTCACGCAGGCGGCGCACTTGTCGTCGCTGCCCGCGGTGACGATGACCTTGGCGCCGCGCGCCTTGGCCAGCTGGATCGCGGTGACACCGATGCCCGACGAACCACCCTGCACCAGCAGCCATTCGCCCGCCACCAGGCCGGCGATGTGGAACACGTTCTGCCAGACGGTGAAGAAGGTCTCCGGCAGGCTGGCGGCCTCGACGTCGCTCAGGCCCGCCGGCACCGGCAGCACCTGGCCTGCGGGCGCCACGCACAGCTCGGCGTAGCCCCCACCCGCCACCAGCGCGCAGACGCGGTCGCCCAGCGCCACGCCGGCGGCCGCGAGATCGTCGGCGGAACCACCCACCACCGTGCCGGCCACCTCCAGACCCGGCAGGTCGGAGACACCCGGCGGCATCGGGTACAGGCCCTTGCGCTGCAGCACGTCCGGCCGGTTGATGCCGGAAGCCGTCACGCGGATCAGCAGTTCACCGGCCGCCGGCACCGGGTCCGGGCGCTGCGTCTCGCGCAGCACCTCGGGGGCGCCATAGGCCGTGATCTCGATCGCTCGCATTCAGCAGCAGCGCAATGCGCTCACTCGCCCTGGGCGGGCGGGTTGCCGTGGTCGGCCTGCGGCGCGGGCGCGTCGGCCGGGGCGTCGCTGCGCGGTTCGCGCGGCTCACGCGGTTCGCGGTGCTCGCGCGGCTCACGCTCGCGGCGCGGGCCGCGGTCGCCACGGCCACCGCGATCGCCCCGGTCGCCGTACTCGCGGCGCGGACGCTCCTCCTCGACGTAGCCCTCGGGCTTCTCGAGCAGTGCCTTGCGGCTGAGCTTGATGCGGCCCTTGTCGTCGGTCTCGAGCACCTTGACCTGGATGATGTCGCCTTCCTTGACGAAGTCCTCGACCTTCTCCACGCGCTGGTGGGCGATCTGGCTGATGTGCAGCAGGCCGTCCTTGCCGGGCAGGATGTTGACCAGCGCGCCGAACTCCAGGATCTTGGTGACCGGGCCTTCGTAGACCTTGCCCACCTCGGCCTCGGCCGTGATCTCGGTGATGCGCTGCTTGGCGAACTCGGCCTTGCCGGCGTCGGTGCTGGCGATGGTGATCGTGCCGTCCTCGCCGATGTCGATCGTGCAGCCGGTCTCCTCGGTCAGCGCGCGGATGGTGGCGCCGCCCTTGCCGATCACGTCGCGGATCTTCTCCGGGTTGATCTTCATAGTGTACAGGCGCGGGGCGAACTGCGAGACCTCGGTCTTCGCCTCGCCCATGGCCTCCACCATCACGCCCAGGATGTGCATCCGCGCTTCCTTGGCCTGCGCCAGCGCGACCTGCATGATCTCCTTGGTGATGCCCTGGATCTTGATGTCCATCTGCAGGGCGGTCACGCCGCCGGTGGTGCCGGCGACCTTGAAGTCCATGTCACCCAGGTGGTCCTCGTCACCCAGGATGTCGGTCAGCACCGCGAAGCGGTTGCCTTCCTTGATCAGGCCCATGGCGATGCCGGCCACGTGGGCCTTCATCGGCACACCGGCGTCCATCAGCGCCAGGCAGCCGCCGCAGACGCTGGCCATCGACGACGATCCGTTGGACTCGGTGATCTCCGAGACCACGCGCAGCGTGTACGGGAAGTCTTCCTTGTTCGGCAGCGCGGCGATCAGCGCACGCTTGGCCAGGCGGCCGTGGCCGATCTCGCGCCGCTTGGGGCTGCCTACGCGGCCCGTCTCGCCGGTGGCGAACGGGGGCATGTTGTAGTGCAGCATGAAGCCGTCGGTGAACTCGCCGGCCAGCGCGTCGATGCGCTGCGCGTCGCGCTCGGTGCCCAGCGTGGCGGCCACCAGGGCCTGCGTCTCGCCGCGCGTGAACAGCGCCGAACCGTGGGCGCGCGGCAGCACGCCGTTGCGGATCTCGATCGGGCGCACGGTGCGCGTGTCGCGGCCGTCGATGCGCGGCTCACCGGCCAGGATCTGGCCGCGCACGATGCGGCTCTCGATCTCGAACAGCAGGCCTTCGACCTTGACGCTGTCGAACTCGACGCCCTGCTCCTTCAGGCCGGCCATCACGGCGGCGTAGGCATCGCGGCAGGCCTGGGTACGGGCCTGCTTGCTGCGGATCTGGTAGGCGGCGCGCAGCTTCTCCTCGCCGAGTTCGGTGACCTTGGCGATGAAGGCCTCGTCCTTCGCCGGGGGCTGCCAGTTCCACTCGGGCTTGCCGGCCTCGCGCACCAGGTCGTTGATGGCGGCGATGGCGATCTTGCCCTGGTCGTGGCCGTAGACCACGGCGCCGAGCATGATCTCCTCGCTGAGCTGGTCGGCTTCCGATTCCACCATCAGCACGGCGGCTTCGGTGCCGGCGACCACCAGGTCGAGCTGGCTGAAGCCGAGCTCGGTCTTGCCCGGGTTGAGCACGTAGGCCCCGTCGACGTAGCCCACGCGGGCGGCACCGATCGGGCCGTTGAACGGGATGCCGCTGATCGCCAGCGCGGCGCTGGTGCCGATCATGGCGGCGATGTCGGCCTGCACCTCGGGGTTCAGGCTCAGCACGTGGATGACGACCTGCACCTCGTTGAAGAAGCCGTCCGGGAACAGCGGGCGGATCGGGCGGTCGATCAGGCGGCTGGTCAGCGTCTCGAGCTCGCTCGGGCGGCCTTCACGCTTGAAGAAGCTGCCGGGGATCTTGCCGGCGGCGTAGGTCTTCTCGATGTAGTCGACGGTCAGCGGGAAGAAGTCCTGGCCGGCCTTGGCCTCGGACTTGGCGACCACGGTGGCCAGCACCACGGTGTCGTCCATGTTGACGATGACGGCGCCGGTGGACTGGCGGGCGATCTCGCCGGTTTCCAGCGTGACCGTGTGGTTGCCCCACTGGAACGTTTTGGTGACCTTGTTGAACAGGCTCATGCGTTGGCTCCTGGTGTGTGCGGGCTGCGCAATGCCTTTCCAGCGGGACCTGAATTCAGGTGCCGGTGGAAAGACACAGCAATGCGGCCCAGAGGTGAAATGAACGAACAGGGGTCGCGCAAGGCGACCCCCAGTGTCCTGGCTTACTTGCGCAGGCCCAGCTTGCCGATCAGCGCGGTGTAGCGCTCGGCGTCCTTGGCCTTCAGGTAAGACAGCAGACGCTTGCGCTGGTTGACCAGCTTCAGCAGGCCACGGCGACCGTGGTGGTCCTTCTTGTGCTGCTGGAAGTGCGGGGTCAGCTGGTTGATGCGGGTGGTCAGCAGCGCGACCTGGACTTCGGGGCTGCCGGTGTCGGCGGCGCCGCGGGCGTGCTGGCTGACGATCTCGGCCTTCTCGGCGGTGGACAGACTCATGGGATTCCTGCGGATTTCCAGTGGTCGGAAAGTCGCCGCAGCAGCCCAGGAGTGGTCCAGGGGCAGGCCAGGCGGTTTCCGGTTGAACTCGCGGACACCCGTGAAACCGACAGGTGCCGTGGACGAATGGCCCAGGCCTCTGCCCGGAACCACCCGAGATTCTAGCCTATCTGCGCAGCGCGTCGGCCAGGCGCTGCACACCAGCGTCCAGCCGGGCCAGGTCCTGCGACGCGAAGCACCAGCGCAGCCAGCCCTCGCCTTCCGGCCCGAAGGCCACGCCCGGCGCCAGCCCCAGGCCGTGGTCGCGCACCAGCCGCTTGGCCAGCGCCAGCGAATCGTCCTCGCCGTCGACGCGGAACCAGGCGTACATGCCGCCCAGCGGGCGCGCCGCGTGCACACCGGGCAGGCGCGCCAGGCCGTCGTGCAGGCGGTCGCGCCCGGCCTTCAGCCGCTGCACCAGGCCGGGCACGAAGCCGTCGGCCATCGCCAGCGCCGCCAGGGCACCGCGCTGCACGAACACCGGCGGGCAGGAGGTGTTGAACTCCAGCAGCTTGCCGGCGGCGTCCAGCTGCCCCGGCGGCAGCACCATCCAGCCCAGGCGCCAGCCGGTCATCAGGAAGCTCTTGGAGAAGCTGTGCACGACCACCAGGCGGTCGTGGGGCGCTGCCAGGTCAAGGAAGCTGGGGGCCGCCGGGCCATTGCCGAACCACACCCGTTCATAGACCTCGTCGGCCACGATCCAGGTGCCCGTGCGCCGGCAGTGGTCCAGCAGCGCCTGCTGCTCGTCCCGCGTCAGCGTCCAGCCGGTGGGGTTGTTGGGCGCGTTGACGAGCAGGACGCGGGTGCGGTCCGTCACCGCGGACAGCACCCGCGCCAGGTCCAGCGTCCAGGCACCGTCGTCGCGCGGCACCAGCGGGACGCGCACCACTTCGGCACCGAGGATGGCCGGCTGCGCCGTCAGGTTGGGCCAGACCGGCACCACGGCCACGACTTCGTCGCCGGCGCCGGCCAGCATCTGCATGGCCACCATCAGCGCGCTGACGCCGGAGGAGGTGACGGCGATGCGCTCCGGCCCCACCGGTCCGTTGGCGCTGTGCAGCGCCGTCGTGTAGCCGGCGATGGCCTCGCGCAGCTCGGCCAGCCCCAGGTTGTGCGAATAGAAGGTCTCGCCGCGCTGGAGCGACGCAGCGGCGGCGTCGCGCACCGCCTGCGGCGTGACCTCGTCGCTCTCGCCGAACCAGAAGGCCAGCACGTCGTTGCGCCCCAGGCCGGCATTGGCCACCTCGCGGATGCGCGAGGCCGGGAGTTGGTCGATGGCGGGGCGGGTCATGGCGCGGACATCCGGCAGGTGGTGGGTTGGGTCACGTCGGCGGTGGCCAGGCGGTGCACGGTGCGGAAACCGTAGCCCGAACCTTCCACCTCCTTCTCGACGCCCGGCGCACCGGCACGGTCCATCACGCTGACGACCAGCGGCTGCTGCAGCTGGTGGTCGTCGGCCCGCATCCAGGCCTCGCCCAGGCCGCCGAGCACGCGATTGTCGAAGCGGGCGCCGGACAGGGCACGCGACACGGCCAGCGCGTCGGTGCTGCCGGCGCGCTCGATGGCCGCGGCCAGCATCTCCACCATGACCTGCATGCGCAGGTGCAGGTAGTCGTCCTTCGGGTCCGGGAACCGCCGGCGGAAGGCGGCGTGGAAGGCATCCGAGGCCGCCCCGCCGACGTTGGGATGCCATTCCGCCACCGCATGCACGGCGCCGACGCCGGCGTCACCGATGGCTGCCGGTGCGCCCAGCGCGTTGCCGTAGAAGGTGTAGAGCCGCACCTGGGCGCCCACCTCGCGCAGCGCGCGCACCAGCAGCGTCAGGTCATTGCCCCAGTTGCCCGTGAGCACGGCCTGCGCGCCGCTGGCCTTGATCTTGGCCGCATAGGGCAGGAAGTCCTTCACGCGGCCGATCGGGTGCAGGTCCTCGCCGACGATGACCAGGTCGGGCCGCGCCTGCGCCAGCATCGCCTTGCCCTGGCGCAGCACGTGCTGGCCGAAGCTGTAGTCCTGACCGATGAGGTACAGGCGTTGCAAGGCGCGGTCGGTGCGCATCACGTCCACCAGCGCCGCCAGCCGCATGTCGGCGTGGGCGTCGAAGCGGAAATGCCAGGGGCTGCAGCGTTCGTTGGTCAGCACCGGGTCGACGGCCGAGTAGTTCAGGAACAGCGCGCGGCGATGCGGTTCGCGGGCGTTGTGCTTGTCCAGCGCCTCGACCAGCGCTGCGGCCACGGCCGAACTGTTGCCCTGGCAGACGAAGCCGATGCCGCGGCCCAGCGCCGACTTCAGCAGCGTCTGCGCCTCCTCCAGTTGCCCCTTGCTGTCGAAGCGCTCCAGCGCGAGCGGGCGCGCGCCGCCGGGCAGGCGTACACCGCCGCGGGCGTTGATGCGCTCGGTGGCCCACAGCAGGTTGCGGAACACGGCCTCGCCGGCGTTGCCGAAGGGGCCGGACAGGCCCTCGATCAGGGCCAGCCGGATCGGCTCGGCCGGCTGCGCGTGCAGCTGCAGCGCAGGCAGGGACAGGGTGGCGGCCAGCAGGCGCCGGCGGGACAGCAGGGACATGGAAGCAGATATGGGGATCAGGAGTGGGAAACCGCCTCGAGCGGCCAGCGCGGCAGCACGTCGAAGCGAGGCGGCGCCGGGTCGGCCGCCGGCAGGCCGTGCTGCCAGCGCAGCGCGGCGGCGAGCGCGATCATCGCACCGTTGTCCGTGCACAGCGCCGGCGGCGGGTAGTGCACGCGGGCGCCCAGCCGCGCGGCGCGCGCGTCCAGCGTCTCGCGGAGCAGCGCGTTGGCGCCGACGCCGCCGGCCACCACCAGGCGTGTCAGGCCGGTGTCCTTCAGCGCCCGCACCGCCTTGGCGGTGAGCACGTCGACGATGGCCAGCTGGGTGGACGCCGCCAGGTCGGCCCGCGCCTGTTCGCAGACGTTGGGGCCCAGCTTCTGCAGACGGGTCATCACCGCCGTCTTCAGGCCGGCGAAGGAGAAGTCCAGGTCGCCGCTGTGCAGCAGCGGCCGCGGCAGGTCGAAGGCCTTGGGGTTGCCGAAGGCCGCCAGGCGCGCCAGCGCCGGCCCGCCCGGGTAGCCCAGGCCCAGCAGCTTGGCGCTCTTGTCGAAGGCCTCGCCGGCGGCGTCGTCCACCGTCTCGCCCAGCAGCGCATAGCGGCCCACGCCGTCCACGCGCATCAGCTGGGTGTGGCCGCCGGAGACCAGCAGCGCAACGAACGGGAACGACGGCGCGTCGTCGTCGGCCAGGAAGGGCGACAGCAGGTGTCCTTCCAGATGGTGGATGCCCAGCGTCGGCCGGCCCAGCGCCAGGCCCAGGGACACCGCCACGCCGGCGCCGACCAGCAGCGCGCCGGCGAGACCGGGGCCACGGGTGTAGGCGATGAGGTCGACGTCGGCCAGCGTGGCACCGGCATCGGCCAGCACCTGGCGGGCCAGCGGCAGCACACGGCGGATGTGGTCACGCGACGCCAGTTCCGGCACCACGCCGCCGTAGGCCTCGTGCATGGCCACCTGGCTGTGCAGGGCCTGAGCGCGCAGGCGCGGCACGCCCACGGCTTCGGCCTGGACCAGCGCGACACCGGTCTCGTCACAGGAGGATTCGAAGCCGAGGATGTTCACGGATGCATTGTCGCCGGGACCGTGGCCGGAGACGCCGGGCTGGCACGACACCTGCTAAATGCGCTGCGGACGCAGCACGTTCGGGCGTCCGTCTCCTCAGCAGGGCGCCATGCCCATGTCACGCCCTCCGGGTTGCGACCCGGGGGGCGCTTTTTTTGGGCAACCGGCACCGCACGATACGCACCGGAGCGGTGCAGCACCGATTCAGTGCTTCTCCTTGGCGTGATTGATCGAGTACTTGGGGATCTCGATCACCACGTCCTGGTCGGACACGATGGCCTGGCAGGACAGCCGGGACGTGGGCGTCAGGCCCCAGGCGCGGTCGAGCAGGTCTTCCTCGGCCTCGTCCATCTCGCCCAGCGAGTTGAAGCCCTGCTTCACGACCACGTGGCAGGTGGTGCAGGCGCAGGCCATCTCGCAGGCGTGTTCGATCGGGATGCCGTGGTCGAGCATCGCCTCGCACAGCGAGGTGCCGCGCGGCGCCTCGATGGTGTCGCCTTCGGGGCAGTACTCGGCGTGGGGGAGGATGGTGATGCGGGGCATGTTCAGATCTCGTCGAGCCGCTTGCCAGACAGAGCCTGGCGGATGCCGCGGTTCATGCGCAGCGCGGCGAAGTGTTCGGTGCCGTCGGCCAGTGCCTTCGTGGCGGCCTCGATGGCGGCGGTGTCGTCGGTCTGGCGCACCTGGTCGAGCGCAATCAGCAGCGCGTCGAGCTGGGCACGAGGTTCGGCCTGAAGCAGGTCGCCATCGGCCGCCAGCGCCGCGCGGGTGGCCAGGGCCATCCGCTCGGCCTCCACGCGCGCCTCGCGCAGCGCGCGCGCGGCGATGTCGCCTTCGGCGTGGGCGAAGCCGTCCTTGAGCATGCGCTCGATCTGGTCGTCGGCCAGGCCGTAGCTGGGCTTGACGACCACCGAGGCCTCGACGCCCGAGGCCTGCTCACGTGCCGACACCGACAGCAAGCCGTCGGCATCGACCTGGAAAGTGACGCGGATGCGCGCCGCGCCGGCGGCCATCGGCGGGATGCCGCGCAGTTCGAATCGCGCCAGCGAACGGCATTCCGACACCAGTTCGCGCTCGCCCTGCACCACGTGCAGCGCCATCGCCGTCTGGCCGTCCTTGAAGGTGGTGAAGTCCTGGGCCTTGGCCACCGGGATCGTGCTGTTGCGTTCGACGACGCGCTCCACCAGCCCGCCCATCGTCTCCAGACCCAGCGACAAGGGGATCACGTCCAGCAGCAGCAGTTCGCCATCCTTCGCATTGCCCGCCAGCGCATTGGCCTGGATGGCCGCGCCGAGCGCGACGACCTCGTCGGGATTCAGGTTGGTCAGCACCGTCCGGCCGAAGAACGCGCTCACCGCCTCGCGCACGGCCGGCATGCGGGTGGACCCGCCGACCATCACCACGCCCTGCACCTCGTCGCGCGCCACGTCGGCGTCGCGCAGCGCCTTGCGCACGGCGCCCAGCGTGCGATCGATGAACGGCCGGGCGATGGCCGCCAGATCGGCACGGCTGACCTCGACGCCCAGCATCTCGGTGACTTCGGCGTCGGTCAGCCGTTCCTTGGCAGCGCGCGCGGCCACCAGTGCCGCGCGACGGGCCTGCGGCGTGTCGGCCGGCCGACCGGCGCGCTGCAGCACCCAGTCGGCCAGCGCGTGGTCGATGTCGTCGCCGCCGAGCGCGGCATCGCCGCCGGTGGACACGACTTCGAAGACGCCTTTGGTCAGGCGCAGGATGGAGATGTCGAACGTGCCGCCGCCCAGGTCGTAGACGGCGTAGAGGCCTTCGCTGCCGTTGTCCAGGCCGTAGGCCACGGCCGCCGCGGTGGGCTCGTTGATCAGCCGCAGCACGTTGAGGCCGGCGAGCTCGGCCGCGTCCTTCGTGGCCTGGCGCTGGGCATCGTCGAAATAGGCCGGCACCGTGATCACGGCGCCGAACAGGTCGGCGTCGAAGCTGTCCTCGGCGCGCTGCCGCAGCGTGGCCAGGATCTCGGCCGAGAACTGCACCGGCGAGACCTCGCCTTCGCGGGTGGCGATCGCCACCATGCCCGGCCGGTCGACGAAGTGGTACGGCAGCTTGTCGTGGGCCGGCAGGTCCGCGAGCGTGCGGCCCATGAAACGCTTGGCCGACACCAGCGTGTTCCCGGGATCGTCGGCCTGCACGGCCAGCGCGTCGTGGCCGATGACGTGCCGCTCACCGGTGTAGCGCACGGCCGAGGGCAGCAGCACGCGGCCCTGAGCGTCAGGCAGGCACTCGGCCACGCCGTGGCGCACGGCGGCCACCAGCGAGTTGGTGGTGCCCAGGTCGATGCCGACGGCGACGCGCCGCTGGTGCGGATCCGGCGACTGGCCGGGTTCGGAGATCTGCAGAAGTGCCATGGTGTTTGTGTTCTAGTGTTCAAGCGCCTCGAGCCGGCGCGCGATGTCCTGCCGGAAGCGGGCGACGAACATCAGTGCCCGCACCTCGGCGGCGGCAGCCGTGGCATCACCCACGTCGTCGAGTGCTGCTGCGACCGACGCGAGGCGCCGCCGCTCGTCGGCGCGCACGTCGTCGTTCAGAGCCTCGACCGCGTCGAGCGTCTCGGCCTCGTCCAGTGCCTCCCGCCAGGCCATCTGCTGCATCAGGAAGGCGGCCGGCATCGCGGTGTTGTCCTCCGCCCGGACTGGCGCGCCGCGCAGTTCGCAGAGATAGGTAGCACGGGCCAGCGGATCCTTCAGGCGTCGGTAGGCCTCGTTGATGCGGACGGACCATTGCATGGCCAGGCGCTGCGCGCTCGCGCCGTCGGCGGCGAAGCGGTCCGGGTGCGCCTCGCTCTGCAACGCACGCCAGCGCGCGTCGAGTTCGGCGCGATCAACCGCAAATCGTTGCGGCAGGTCGAACAGCGTGAAGTCGTCGTCGGAGAGGTTCACGTCAGGTCCGCCCGGCCGTTCCGAAGGACCTGACCGCCCCTCGGGCGCAGCGAACGGAAAGAGCTCGCGGGCTCACGTCACACCGCCTTCTCGTAGAAGGCCGACAGACCATTGTCGGGATAGCCCCCGAACGCGCCGCGCAACCGGTAGCCGCAACGCTCGTACAGGCGCACCGCCTCGACCTGGTCCCGCCCAGTCTCCAGCAGCGCCAGCCCGATGCCGCGCCCGCGCAGCGTGGACTCCAGCACCGACAGCATGCGGCCGCCCAGTCCCTGCCCGCGCGCATCGGGATGGGTCATCATGCGCTTGATCTCGCCATAGGGCCGACCACCGGTGGCCGGCTCGCCCGCCATGCGGCGCACGGCGCCGCAGGCCACCGGGCGCGCGCCCTGCCAGGCGGCAAAGAAGTCGATCTCTGGCGCCAGCAGCGCCGAGGCATCGAGGATGTGGTTGGCCTCGGGCGGGTAGAGGCTGCCGAGATAGCGGTCGAGTTCGGCCAGCAGCGCGAGCACCTCGGGGTGGTCGGGCCGGGTCAGGCGGATCTCGGCAGGCGCCACCGTCACACGCGGAAGGATTCGCCGCAGCCGCAGCGGTCCTTCTCGCGCGGGTTGTGGAACTTGAAGCCTTCGTTGAGGCCCTCGCGCACGAAGTCGAGTTCGGTGCCGTCCAGATACGGCAAACTCTTGGGGTCGACCAGCACCTTCACGCCGTGCCCCTCGAAGATCACGTCCTCGGGAGCGATGTCGTCGGCGTACTCGAGCTTGTAGGCCAGGCCCGAGCAGCCCGTGGTCTTGACGCCCAGGCGCACGCCGACGCCCTTGCCGCGTCGGCCAAGGTAGCGCGTCACGTGGCGCGCCGCCGCTTCGGTCAGGGTGATCGCCATCGGCTGCACAAGCCTCAGTTTGCCGCCGCGCCGCCGTGGCGCTGCTGGTAATCCTGCACCGCGGCCTTGATCGCGTCCTCGGCCAGGATGGAGCAGTGGATCTTCACCGGCGGCAGCGCCAGTTCCTCGGCGATCTGCGTGTTCTTGATGGTCAGCGCCTCGTCCAGGCTCTTGCCCTTGACCCACTCGGTGACCAGCGAACTCGAGGCGATGGCCGAACCGCAGCCGTAGGTCTTGAAGCGCGCGTCCTCGATCAGCCCGGTGGCCGGGTTGACCTTGATCTGAAGCTTCATCACGTCGCCGCAGGCCGGGGCGCCGACCATGCCGGTGCCCACGGTGTCGTCGCCCTTGTCGAAGCTGCCGACGTTGCGCGGGTTCTCGTAGTGCTCGACGACCTTGTCGCTGTAAGCCATGTCCGTACTCCTGTGTCGTCTCTCAGCGGGGGCTCAGTGCGCCGCCCACTGGATGGTGTTGAGGTCGATGCCGTCCTTGTACATCTCCCACAGCGGGGAGAGTTCGCGCAGCTTGGCCACGCGGTCCTGCAGCGTGGCGACGGCGTAGTCGATGTCCTCGACCGTGGTGAAGCGGCCGATGGTCATGCGCAGGCTGGAGTGCGCGAGTTCGTCGCTGCGGCCCAGGGCGCGCAGCACGTAGCTGGGCTCCAGGCTGGCCGAGGTGCAGGCCGAGCCGGACGACACGGCGATGCCCTTGACGCCCATGATCAGCGACTCGCCCTCGACGAAGTTGAAGCTGATGTTCAGGTTGTGCGGCACACGCTTCTCGCGGTGGCCGTTGATGAACACCTGCTCGATCTGCGTCAGGCCGGCCACCAGCCGGTCGTGCAGCATGCGGGTGCGCTCGAGGTCGGTGGCCATCTCGGCGCCGGCCAGTTCGAATGCCAGGCCCATGCCCACACACTGGTGGGTGGGCAGCGTGCCGCTGCGCATGCCGCGCTCGTGGCCACCACCGTGCATCTGCGCCTCGATGCGCACCCGTGGCTTGCGCCGCACGTACAAGGCGCCGATGCCCTTGGGGCCGTAGGTCTTGTGGCTGGCCAGGCTCATCAGATCCACCGGCAGCGTGGCCAGGTCGATGGCGACTTTGCCCGTGGCCTGGGCCGCGTCCACGTGGAACACGATGCCCTTCTCGCGGCACATCGCGCCGATGGTCGGGATGTCCTGGATCACGCCGATCTCGTTGTTCACGAGCATCACCGACGCGACGATGGTGTCGGGCCGCAGCGCGTCGCGGAACTTGTCTAGGTCGAGCAGGCCGTCCTCCTGCACGTCGAGGTAGGTGACCTCGAAGCCCTGGCGCTCCAGCTCGCGGCAAGTGTCCAGCACCGCCTTGTGCTCGGTCTTGACCGTGACGATGTGCTTGCCACGCGACTGATAGAAGTGGGTCGCACCCTTGATCGCCAGGTTGTTCGACTCGGTGGCGCCCGAGGTCCAGACGATCTCGCGCGGGTCGGCGCCGATCAGCGCGGCGACCTGGGCACGTGCCTTCTCCACCGCCTCTTCCGCCTCCCAGCCCCAGGCATGGCTGCGCGACGCCGGGTTGCCGTGGTGCTCGCGCAGCCAAGGGATCATCGCGTCGACGACGCGCGGGTCCACCGGCGTCGTCGCGCCGTAGTCCATATAGATCGGGAGATGCGGGGTCATCGGTTCAGGTCTTGTCTTACTTGGTCAGCACGCTGCCGAGGGCAAACACGGAATTGGGCGCAGTCACCTTGATGGGCTTGACCACCGGGGTCGACGAGATAGCGCGCTTGACCGGCGCTTCCTCGATGGACACACCCTTGGCCAGCTGGTCGTCCACCAGCTTCTTCAGCGAGATGGAATCGAGGTACTCGATCATGCGGGCGTTCAGGCTGGCCCACAGGTCGTGCGTCATGCAGCGGCCCGAGTCGTCGCCCATGCAGTTTTCCTTGCCGCCGCAGCCGGTGGCGTCGATCGGCTCGTCCACGGCCACGATGATGTCGGCCACGGTGATCTGCTCTGCACCACGGCCCAGCGAATAACCGCCGCCGGGGCCACGGGTGCTCTCGACCAGTTCGTGCCGGCGCAGCTTGCCGAACAGCTGTTCCAGGTAGGACAGCGAGATCTGCTGCCGCTGGCTGATGGCCGCCAGCGCCACCGGCCCCGAATGGGAGCGCAGCGCGAGGTCGATCATGGCGGTGACGGCGAAACGGCCTTTGGTGGTCAGACGCATGGGGTTCTCCTGTGTGCCTTGCGGCGTCGCGGTTTTCTGGACGACGGTTCAGGCTCTCGGCGATCGCCCGGCACCGGCGCATCCAGTAACCAAGCGGTTCACTCAAGTATACCTGAACCCGACCCTTTCGGTCGGGTTCAGCCCCGGAAGTTCCCCTGTTCGCGTCGCAGGTGTTCGATCAGACCGTCGCAGGCCACCTCCACCAGGTCCAGCACGCGCTCGAAGCCCTCCGGGCCGCCGTAATACGGGTCCGGCACCTCTTGCGGCAGGCCATCGCGGGCCGCGAAGGTCATCAACAGGCGCACGTCGCCGACGCCGGGCGGACGCACCCGGGCCAGGGCCTCGAGGTTGTCCTCGTCCATCGCCAGCACCAGGCCGAAGCGCTCGAAGTCCTCCGGCCGCACCTGCCGGGCACGCTGGCGCGACAGGTCGTAGCCCCGGCGCGCCGCATGGCGCTGCGCCCGTGGATCCGGCGCGTCTCCGGCATGCCCGCCATAGGTGCCGGCGGAGTCCACGCCGATGCGGTCGCCTAGGCCGGCGGCGTCCAGTCGGTGACGCAGCACACCTTCGGCAGTAGGTGAACGGCAGATGTTGCCCATGCACACCATCAACACACGGAACGCGGGCTCGGAACGACGGGACCAGGGCAGCTTCATCGGCGGGGATCCAGGGCGGGCGGCGTGCCGGATTCTCGCCCAGCGTCCGGCACGCCTTCGGGCAGCACCGCGTCCGCCACCGGCGCCACGGGCGTGGCGCAGGCCAGCAGCGTGGCGAACCGGCCCGCGACCCCCACACCGGCCCAGGCGACGCGGCCGTCCAGCAGATTGGCATGGTGCGCCGGGGAGCGCCGCCACATCGCCACCGCCTGCTCCGGCACGGCGTGGCCAGCCACCAGGTTCTCCACGCATAGCAGGCTGCCTGCCAGCAGGGCTCGCTGGCGGAACCCTTCGTGCGACAGCCGGCCTTCGCGGGCCATGCGCCGGCTGTGCGCCCGGGCGATGGCCGCGAGGCCCGGGTCCCCGCGCCAGCGGGCCAACCCCTGTGCCGCCCGGTAGTCGTTGACGGCGCGCAGCAGGTCCTGCTCCCGCATCTCGGCCTCGGGCGCCAGTGGCGAAGAAATGGGCTCGGCGCTCAAGATCGGCATCGGCAGGCCGAGAACCAGAAGGAGCCCCGCGGCCCTGCCGGCCGCACGGGCGCGCCTCGCCCATGCCATCCACCTCATCTCGCCCGCCATGCCCCCGCTGCAGCCGCCCGCTGCGACGGCAGCGCCGGCGCTGGTTCGAACGTGCGCTGCCGGCCATGCGCCGCTACCGCTGTGCGGCTGCGGGTTGCGGCTGGCACGGTCTGCTGGACGCGCCACGGCCGGCCGCCTGGGCCCTTGCCCTGCCGCGCCGGCCCCTGATCGCGGCGGCACTGGGCACCGGGATGCTGGCCGCCGCGGCCACAGGCTGGTGGCTGCACAAGCCGGTGAAGGACGAGCGCGTGATGGTCGGCCGCCACGTGGTGCACCGCGGCACGCACCTCGAAGGCGACCAGCTGCCGACGGCCCACCCGCTGCGCCTGGAACTGCCCGCTGCCCTGCTCGACGGCGAGCCCGAGGGCTTTGCCGAGACGCCGGAAGCGCGCCTGCACGCCCGCCGGCACTGTGCCTGGGGCCTGCCGGGGCGCAACCCCTACCGCGGCTCGGCGGTGCAGGCGATGCAGACGGCGCAGCTGTCGCCCACCGTGGTCAAGGCCATCGCCGCCGACATCCAGGCCGGCCGCAAGGTGGACCGCGTGACCATCCGCAACGACGGCATCGTGGCCCACAAGAGCGGCCGTGTCTTCGACGCCCGCCGCGTGGCCATGACCTACGGCATGACGATGTGCGTGGACACGCGGGTGAACTTCAAGCCCGGGCACACCGAGGACGGCGACCTCTACGAGGCCATGGACGAGGACGGCCGCATCTACGCGGTGATGGTGCCCGACGTCTGCGGCAACGTGTCGGTGCTCGGCCAGCGCTTCGTGAAGAGCACGCCCGAGGCCGCGGCGGCCGCCACCGGCGGCGACCCGCGCCCCTGGCTGCGCCTGCCGCCGGAACTGCGCCCGCGCATGCTGCCCGACAAGCTGCGCTACACCGACTACCGCGAGCCCAAGGGCGACGGGGAGGATGGTGGCGGCGACGGCGAACTGCCCGAGCCCGGCAGCCTGTTGCTGGCCGCCCTGGCCCTGGCCGCCGCGGTGGGCACGACGCTGCGCGCCAGGCGACGCCGCGGCTGAGTTCACGGCTTCCGGGCCCCGCCGGCCGCCGCCAGCGGCACGACATTGCTGTCGTGCCCGTCGGCGCCGAAGGCCTGCTCGCGCAGCAGGGCCAGCTGGTCGCGGATGCGGGCGGCCTTCTCGAACTCCAGGTTGCGGGCGAACTCCAGCATCTGCTTCTCCAGCGCCTTGATGCGCTTGCCCAGGTCCTTCTCCGACAGCGCCTCCATCTCGGCCTGCGCCTTCACGCGCGCACTCTCGTCCTTGGCCGCCTTGTCCGACACCACACCGTCGATCAGGTCGCGCACCTTCTTGTTCAGCGCCTTGGGCACGATGCCGTGCTCGGCGTTGTAGGCGATCTGCTTGGCGCGCCGGCGTTCGGTCTCGTCGATGGCCCGGCGCATGGAATCGGTGATGCGATCGGCGTAGAGGATGGCCTTGCCGCGGAGGTTGCGCGCCGCGCGGCCGATGGTCTGGATCAGGCTGCGCTCGGCGCGCAGGAAGCCCTCCTTGTCGGCATCCAGGATGGCCACCAGGCTCACCTCCGGCAGGTCCAGCCCCTCGCGCAGCAGGTTGATGCCCACCAGCACGTCGAAGGCGCCCAGGCGCAGGTCGCGCAGGATCTCCACCCGCTCCACGGTGTCGACGTCGCTGTGCAGGTAGCGCACCTTGACGCCGTTCTCCGTCAGGTAGTCGGTCAGTTGCTCGGCCATGCGCTTGGTCAGCGTGGTGATCAGCACGCGCTCGTCGCGCTCCACGCGGTCGCGGATCTCCTGCAGCACGTCGTCCACCTGGCGGCCGGCCGGGCGCACCTCGACCTCCGGGTCGATCAGGCCGGTGGGTCGCACCACCTGCTCCACCACCTGGCCGGCGTGGGTCTTCTCGTAGTCGGCCGGCGTGGCGCTGACGAAAACCACCTGGCGCATCTTGCGCTCGAACTCCTCGAACTTCAGCGGCCGGTTGTCCATCGCGCTGGGCAGGCGGAAGCCGTACTCCACCAGTGTCTGCTTGCGCGCGCGGTCGCCGTTGTACATGCCGCCGAACTGGCCGATCAGCACATGGCTCTCGTCCATGAACATCAGCGCGTCGCCCGGCAGGTAGTCCACCAGCGTCGGCGGCGGCTCGCCGGGCGCGGCGCCGCTGAGATGGCGGCTGTAGTTCTCGATGCCCTTGCAGTGGCCCACCTCCTGCAGCATCTCCAAGTCGAAGCGCGTGCGCTGCTCCAGGCGCTGCGCCTCCACGAGCTTCCCTTCCTTGACGAAGAAGTCCAGTCGTTCTCGCAGCTCGGCCTTGATGGTGTCGATGGCGGCCAGCACGCGGTCGCGGGGCGTCACGTAGTGACTGCTGGGGTAGACGGTGAAGCGCGGGATCTTCTGCCGCACGCGGCCGGTCAGCGGGTCCAGCAGCTGCAGGCTCTCGACCTCATCGTCGAACAGCTCGATGCGCACCGCCAGCTCGCTGTGCTCGGCCGGGAAGACGTCGATCACGTCGCCGCGCACGCGGAAGGTGCCGCGCGAGAAGTCGGTCTCGTTGCGCGTGTACTGCATGCGGATCAGGTGGGCGATGATGTCGCGCTGGCCCAGCTTGTCGCCCACACGCAGCGTCATCACCATCCGGTGGTAGTCGGCCGGGTTGCCGATGCCGTAGATCGCGCTGACGCTGGCCACGATGACGACGTCGCGCCGCTCCAGCAGGCTCTTGGTGGCGCTCAGGCGCATCTGCTCGATGTGCTCGTTGATCGCGCTGTCCTTCTCGATGAACAGGTCGCGCTGCGGCACATAGGCTTCGGGCTGGTAGTAGTCGTAGTAGCTGACGAAGTACTCGACCGCGTTCTTCGGGAAGAACTCGCGGAACTCGCTGTACAGCTGCGCTGCCAGCGTCTTGTTCGGCGCGAAGACGATGGCCGGCCGGCCCAGGCGGGCAATCACGTTGGCCATCGTGTAGGTCTTGCCCGACCCGGTGACGCCCAGCAGCGTCTGGTAGGTCAGGCCGTCCTGCACCCCTTCCACCAGGCCGGCGATGGCCGTGGGCTGATCGCCAGCCGGCGGATAGGGCTGGAACAGCTGGAACGGTGAATCGGGATAGGTCACGAACTGACCGGCCGACTCGGGGTCGGCCGATGCAGGGACTTCGACAAGCTCGGCAGGGTCGGCAGGATCGGGCATAGGCCACCTAAAATCGCGGGGCAACCCGCTAGGGTAGCGCAAGCCCCGCCCCCACGCCCACCTCTCCAGAGACCCCCCATGTCCCTCCTGTCCGCCGTCGAGATGGCCCCCCGCGACCCGATCCTGGGCCTCAACGAGCAGTTCGCCGCCGACCCCAACCCAGCCAAGGTCAACCTCGGCGTCGGCGTGTACTTCGACGAGGACGGCAAGCTGCCGCTGCTCAAGTGCGTGCAGGCGGCCCAGCAGCAGCTGCTGGAAGCGCCCAAGCCGCGCGGCTACCTGCCCATCGACGGCATGGCCGCCTACGACCAGGCCGTGCAGGCCCTGGCCTTCGGCGCCGAGAGCGAGGCCGTGAAGGCCGGCCGCATTGCCACCGTGCAGGCCCTGGGCGGCACCGGCGGGCTGAAGATCGGCGCCGACTTCCTCAAGCGCCTGAACCCGTCGGCCACCGTGCTGATCAGCGACCCGAGCTGGGAGAACCACCGCGCCCTGTTCCAGAACGCCGGCTTTGCCGTCGACACCTACCCCTACTACGACGCCGCC
Organism: Rubrivivax albus; assembly: GCF_004016515.1. Taxonomy (GTDB): domain Bacteria; phylum Pseudomonadota; class Gammaproteobacteria; order Burkholderiales; family Burkholderiaceae_C; genus Rubrivivax; species Rubrivivax albus. Next base: position 1,138,588 of record NZ_SACT01000001.1, on the reverse strand, counting down.
ACCCGCGGCGTGCGCTTCGAGGCCATGCTGCAGGCCCTGGGCGCGGCCCCGGCCGGCACCGTGGTGGTGCTGCATGCCTGCTGCCACAACCCCACCGGCTGCGACATCACGCCCGCGCAGTGGGCGCAGGTGGTCGAGGTGGTCAAGGCGCGCGGCCTCGTCGCCTTCCTGGACATGGCCTACCAGGGCTTCGGCGAAGGCATTGCCGAGGACGGTGCCGTGGTCCAGCAGTTCCTGGCCGCCGGCCTGGACTTCTTCGTCTCCACGTCGTTCTCCAAGAGCTTCTCGCTCTACGGCGAGCGCGTGGGCGCGCTCAGCGTCGTCTGCGCCAGCAAGGACGAGGCCGCCCGCGTGCTGTCGCAGCTGAAGATCGTCATCCGCACCAACTACTCTAACCCGCCCACCTTCGGCGCCCAGGTCGTGGCCACGGTGCTCAACACGCCTGCCCTGCGCGCGCTTTGGGAGGAGGAACTGGCTGGCATGCGCGAGCGCATCAAGGCCATGCGCGTGGCGCTGGTGGAAAAGCTGCGTGCCGCCGGCGTGACGCAGGACCTGTCCTACATCACCGCCCAGAAGGGCATGTTCAGCTACTCCGGCCTGTCCAAGGACCAGATGCAGCGCCTGCGCAGCGAGTTCGGCGTCTACGGCGTGGACTCCGGCCGCATCTGCGTGGCCGCCATCAACGGCCGAAACATCGACGCCGTGGTCAAGGGCATCGTCAGCGTGATGTAAGACCTGTCGCCCGCGCGACAGGTCCTGTTCCCGAAAACCCGGCTTGCCCGGGTTTTCGGCCTTTTAGAGGCGCTTGTCTGAAGACAAGATGGGGTGGAAGGACTATATTTGCTGCACTGCAGCATCACTACGACGGGACACGGCATGCTCTACCACCTCTATGAGACGCAGCGCGCCCTGATGGCGCCGTTCTCCGAATTCGCCAGTGCGTCGGCCAAGCTCTACGACCACCCGCTGTCGCCCTTTGCCCACCTGCCGATGTCGCAGCGCTTCTCGGCGGGCTTCGACCTGCTGCACCGCCTGGCCAAGGAGTACGAAAAGCCGCCGTTCGACATCACCACGGTGAAGGTCGGCCCCGGCATCGAGGTGGCGGTGCAGGAGCAGGTGGCGATCCAGAAGCCGTTCTGCCGCCTGCTGCGTTTCAAGCGCTTCACCGACGATCCGACCGCGCTGGCGCTGATGAAGCGCCAGCCCACGGTGCTGGTGGTGGCGCCGCTGTCGGGCCACCACTCCACGCTGCTGCGCGACACCGTCAAGAGCCTGCTGCACGACCACAAGGTCTACATCACCGACTGGACCGACGCGCGCATGGTGCCGGTCGAGGACGGCCCCTTCCACCTGGACGACTACGTGGACTACGTGCGCGAGTTCCTGCGCCACATCGGCCCCAAGGTGCACGTGATCTCGGTCTGCCAGCCCACAGTGCCGGTGCTCGCCGCGGTGTCGCTGCAGGCCACGGCCGGCGACGTGCTGCCGCAGACGATGACGATGATGGGCGGCCCGATCGACGCCCGCCGCAGCCCCACCCAGGTCAACGACCTGGCGGTGCAGCGCAGCCACAGCTGGTTCGAGAACAACGTGATCTACCGCGTGCCGCAGAACTACCCGGGGGCCGGCCGTCGTGTCTACCCCGGCTTCCTGCAGCACACCGGCTTCGTGGCGATGAACCCGGACCGCCACGCCAGTTCGCACTACGACTACTTCCTTGACCTGATCCGCGGCGACGAGGACAGCGCCGACGCCCACCGCAAGTTCTACGACGAGTACAACGCCGTGCTCGACATGCCGGCGGAGTACTACCTCGACACCATCAAGACCGTGTTCCAGGACTTCGCGCTGATGAATGGCACCTGGAAAGTCCACGGCAAGCCGGTGCGCCCGCAGGACATCACCGGCACCGCGCTGCTGACCATCGAGGGCGAGCTCGACGACATTTCCGGCTCCGGCCAGACCAAGGCCGCGCACGACCTGTGCAGTGGCATCCCGGCCGAGCGCAGCCTGCACATGGACGTGGAAGGCGCCGGCCACTACGGCATCTTCTCTGGCCGCCGCTGGCGCGAGAAGGTCTACCCGCAGGTGCGCGAATTCATCGCCCGCTTCCACCAGGGCGACAGCGACACGCCGGAGCCCGCCCCCGCGCCCGCCAGGAAGGCCGCGGCGAAGAAGGCCGTCGCGAAGAAGGCCGCCCGCCGCCGCTGAAGCCGGCCCCGCGGCCGATAATCCGGCGGTGCACGACACCGCCGTCATCTCGCTCGCCGACCGCCTGAACGCGGCACTGCCGCAGACGCAGTGCACGCGCTGCGGCTACCCCGACTGCCGGGGCTACGCCGAGGCCATGGCCAGCGGCGAGGCCGACATCGACCGCTGCCCGCCCGGCGGCGCCGAAGGCGTGGCCCGGCTCGCCGCGATCACGGGCCGGCCGGCGAAGCCGCTGGATCCCAGCCGCGGCAGCGAGGGCCCACGCGCGCTGGCGGTCATCGACGAGGCCTGGTGCATCGGCTGCACGCTGTGCATCAAGGCCTGCCCGGTGGACTGCATCGTCGGTGCGTCCAAGCGCATGCACACGGTCATCGACGCCCGCTGCACGGGCTGCGAACTGTGCGTGCCGGTGTGCCCGGTGGATTGCATCGCGATGGTGCCGGTGACCGCTGATCGCATTGGCTGGGCCGCCTGGAGCCTGGCGCAGGCCGAGGAAGCGCGCGAGCGCTATGCCTTCCACCGCTTCCGCGTGGACCGCGCTGCGCGCGAGCACGACGAGGCCCTGGCCGCCAAGGCTGCCGCCAAGCTGGCCGACCTGCCGGCCCACACTCAGCACACCGACCCGGCCGTGATCGAGCGCAAGCGCGCGGTGATCGAGGCCGCGCTGGCGCGCGCCAGAGCGCGGCGAGAGGCCTCCGCCGACCCGAAGCCCCCCCACGGAGACCCAGGGTGAAGTCTGCCGACATCGAACCCTTCTTCGCCACCCTGGCCGCGGCCAACCCGCAGCCGCAGACCGAGCTGGTCTATACCAACGTCTTCGAACTGTTGGCCGCGGTGCTGCTGTCGGCCCAGGCCACCGACGTCAGCGTCAACAAGGCCACGCGCGCGCTGTTCGCACGCGCCAACACGCCGCAACAGATGCTCGCCCTCGGCCTGGACGCGGTGACCGAACACATCCGCACCATCGGCCTGTACCGCACCAAGGCCAAGAACCTGCTCGAGACCTGCCGCATCCTGGTCGAGCAGCACGGTGGCCAGGTGCCGCGTTCGCGCGAGGCACTGCAGGCGCTGCCGGGCGTGGGCCGCAAGACCGCCAACGTGGTGCTGAACGTGGCATTTGGCGACTGCACCATCGCCGTCGACACCCACATCTTTCGCGTGGCCAACCGTACCGGGCTGGCCCCAGGCAAGGACGTGCTCGCCGTCGAGCAGGCGCTGGAGCGGCGCGTGCCGGCGCGCTACCGCGTGGATGCCCACCACTGGCTGATCCTGCACGGCCGCTACGTCTGCCAGGCGCGCAAGCCGCAGTGCGACGTGTGTGCCGTTCGCCCGTACTGCGACCTCGGCCGGCGCACCGCCGCCTAGAATGACGAGCCGGAGGGTGAGATGGCCACGCTCGAAGACATCGCCGAACGCGTCGAACGCCTGCTGCTGCGCCACGACGAGCTCAAGCGCGCCAATGCACTGCTGGAGCAGCAGCTCGGCACGGTGACGCAGGAGCGCGACAACCTGCGCTCGCGCCTGTCGGCCGCGCGCGGCCGCATCGACGCCCTGCTGGCCCGCCTGCCCGCCGACGCCGGCGAGGAGACGCCGCGATGAAGCAGATGGAAGTCACCATCCTCGGCCAGAGCTACATCCTGGCCTGCCCGGAAGGCGGCGAGACCCTGTTGCAGCAGGCCGTGGGCACGGTGGACCGGGAGATGAGCAGCATCCGCGACGCCGGGCGCGTGAAGGCGCGCGAGCGCATCGCGGTGCTGGCGGCGCTGAACCTCGCCTACCGGCTGGCGGAACAGCCGGCCGCCGTTCCGGCAGCGCCTGCCGCGGCCGTGCCCGACGATCCAGTCACAGGCGGGCCCGACCTCGACGCCCTGCTCGCGCGGCTCGACGCTGCGCTACAGGACGACGGCCTGCTGCTCTAGTCTCGCCAACGCCCGCAACCGCGGGTGCATCACACGGAACCACAGCCGCGGCACCGACGCCAGGAACAGGCAGCCGGCATAGCCGGTGGGCAGTTGCGGCCCGGGCAGCGGCGCCAGCGTCTCATAGGGCTTCCAGGCGTGCAGGTGGTGGTCGCTGTGGCGCTGCAGGTTGGCGATGATGGCGTTTGTCGGCGCGTGGTCGGCGTTCCAGGCATGGCCCACGCCGAAGCGCTCCCCCGGCGCGCGGCGCAGCCCGTAGTGCTCGATGTAGTTGATCGCCTCGAGCAGGAACACCGCGTAGGCCGCCTGAACGGCCCAGAACAGCAGCGCCGGCCATCCGAAGGCCGTGCCCAGTGCCGCCAGGCCAGCGACCTGAGCCACCGAGACCCAGAGCAGCGGGCTCGCCCCCCAGCCGCGCCGGTGCTGCCGCAGGCGTGCCGCTTCCAGCCGCCAGGCACTGGCCAGGCTGCCGGACAGTGTGCGCGGCAGGAAGCGCCACAGGCTCTCGCCGGCACGGGCGCTCGCGGGGTCGGCGTCGGTGGCGGCACGCGGGTGGTGGCCCCGGTAGTGTTCGACCATGAAGTGGGCGTACAGCACGCTGGCCATCAGGGCCCAGGCCAGCACCCGGTCCAGGCGGCTGCGGCGGTGCCCCAGCTCGTGCGCGAAGGTGATGCCCTGGCTGCCGGTGACGCCGCCCACGCCCAGGCCCAGGGCCAGCACCGCCCACGGCGACTCGGCGCGCTGGGCCAGCACCACCCCCAGCGCCAGCAGCGCCGCCTGCAGCAGCACATGCCCGTGAAGCACGGCGCGGAACCCCGCCGACGGGGCCGCCACCGGACTCCCGGTGCGCTGCCAACCGGGGTGGCGTTCGGCCAGCGCCAGCCCCAGCTGCACCGCCAGCATGACGCCCCAGGCGGCCCAGGGTGACGCCATGGCGGCGCTGCCGACGGCCAGCGGCAACAGCCAGGCGCAGGCGAAGAATCGGGGACGGACGGCGGGAAGCTGCGCGGTGGCCACGGCCGGATAATCGCCGGATGAACCCGCTGCTGCAACGGCTGCACCCCTACCCCTTCGAACGCCTTCGCGAGCTCACGGCGAGCCTGACACCCAACCCGGCGCTGCGCCCCATCAACCTGGGCATCGGCGAGCCGCGCCACCCGGCGCCGCCGCTGGTGATGCAGGCCATCGACGAGGCCGCCGCCGGCCTGTCGGTCTACCCGCCCACCGCCGGCAGCCCGGCGCTGCGCCAGGCCTGTGCCGGGTGGCTGCAGCGGCGTTACGGCGTGACGGTGGACCCGGCCACGCAGGTGCTGCCGGTCAACGGCACACGCGAGGCGCTGTTCGCGCTGGCGCAGGTGGTGGTGGACCCCACCCGGCCCGGGGCCACCGTGGTCTGCCCGAACCCGTTCTATCAGATCTACGAAGGCGCGGCCCTGCTGGCCGGCGCCCGGACGGCCTTCGCCAACAGCGACCCGGCGCGCAACTTCGCCGCCGACTGGCGGCAGATCGACGACGCCACCTGGTCCCGCACGCAGCTGCTCTACGTCTGCTCCCCTGGCAACCCCACCGGCGCGGTGATGCCGCTGTCGGAGTGGGAAGAACTCTTCGCCCTGTCCGACCAGCACGGCTTCGTCATCGCCAGCGACGAGTGCTACTCCGAGATCTACTTCGGCGACGAACCGCCGCTCGGCGGCCTGGAAGCGGCCGTGAAGCTGGGCCGCACCGACTTCCGCAACCTGGTGGCCCTGACCAGCCTGTCCAAGCGCAGCAACGTGCCCGGCCTGCGTGCCGGCTTCGTGGCCGGTGACGTGCGCTGGATGAAGGCCTTCCTGCTCTACCGCACCTACCACGGCAGTGCGATGAGCCCGCTGGTGCAGCAGGCCAGCATCGCCGCCTGGGGCGACGAGGCCCACGTGGAGGCCAACCGCACGCTCTATCGCCAGAAGTTCGCACAGGTCACACCCAGACTCGCCGAGGTGCTGGACGTTGCCCTGCCCGACGCCGGCTTCTACCTCTGGGCCGGTGTGCCGCGGCGCCATGTTGAACCTGGTGACGACGTCGCCTTCGCCCTCGGCCTGCTCGCTCAATACAATGTGACGGTCCTGCCCGGCAGCCTGCTGGCCCGCGAGGCCCATGGTGTCAACCCGGGCGCCGGCCGCATCCGCCTGGCGCTCGTCGCCGGCGTCGAGGAATGCCTCGAAGCGGCCGATCGCATCGTCGCCTTTACCCGAGAACACGCATGAACCCGCTGCAATCCGTCATCGACCTGGCCTGGGACAACCGCGCCGAGATCACCGCCGTCAACGCCCCAGAGGTCCGCGAGGCCGTCGAGCAGGTGATCGCCGACCTCAATGCCGGCCGGATCCGTGTGGCCGAGCGCCAGGGCGTGGGCCAGTGGACGGTGAACCAGTGGGTCAAGAAGGCCGTGCTGCTGAGCTTCCGCCTCAACGACAACCGCGCCATGCACGCCGGCGACCTGGCCTTCTTCGACAAGGTGCCGACGAAGTTCTCGCACACCGACGAGGCCGCGATGCGCGACAGCGGCGTGCGCGTGGTGCCCCCGGCCGTGGCCCGCCGCGGCAGCTACCTGGCCAAGGGCGTGGTGCTGATGCCCAGCTACGTCAACATCGGCGCCTACGTCGACGAAGGCACGATGGTCGACACCTGGGCCACCGTGGGCTCCTGCGCGCAGATCGGCAAGGGCGTGCACCTCTCCGGCGGTGTCGGCATCGGCGGCGTGCTCGAGCCGCTGCAGGCCAACCCGACCATCATCGAGGACAACTGCTTCATCGGCGCGCGCTCCGAGGTCGTCGAGGGCGTGATCGTCGAGGAGAACGCCGTGCTCGGCATGGGCGTCTACATCGGCCAGAGCACCCCGATCTACGACCGCGAGAAGGACGAGGTCAGCTACGGCCGCGTGCCCGCCGGCAGCGTCGTCGTCAGTGGCAGCCTGCCCAAGGCCGGCGGCAAGTACAACCTCTACTGCGCGGTGATCGTGAAAAAGGTCGACGCGCAAACGCGCAGCAAGACCAGCATCAACGACCTGCTGCGCCCCTGACCCTTCAACACCGAGCGAGGAGCCGACATGGCCGGAGGCAACATGGAGCGCGTGCTGCGGCTGATGGCCGAGAAGCGCGCGTCCGACGTCTACATGTCGGCCAACACGCCGATCCTGATCAAGATCGACGGCCAGATCCTGCAACTGTCCGACCAGGTGCTCACCACCGGCCAGACGCGTACGCTGTTGGCCGAGCTGCTGACGCCGCAGCAGTTGGAGGAACTGGACGACACCGGCGAGCTCAACGTCGGCATCGGCCTGGCGGGCATCGGCAGCTTCCGGCTGTCGGCGTTCAAGCAGCGCGGGTCCATCGCGGCGGTCTTCCGCTGCATTCCGCACCAGATCCCGGAGCTGGAATCGCTGGGGGTACCGCCGCTGATGTCCAAGCTGGTGCTGGAGCGCCGCGGCCTGATCCTGATGGTCGGCGCCACCGGCACCGGCAAGAGCACCACGCTGGCGTCGATGATCGAGTGGCGCAACCAGCAGGTCACCGGCCACATCCTCACGATCGAGGATCCGATCGAATTCCTGTTCAGCAACAAGAAGTCCATCGTCAACCAGCGCGAGGTGGGCCGTGACACCGCCAGCCTGCAGCTGGCGCTGAAGAACGCCATGCGTCAGGCGCCGGACTGCATCCTGATCGGCGAGATCCGCGACCGCGAGACCATGACCTCGGCGCTGTCGTACGCGCTGTCGGGCCACCTGGTGCTGGCCACCCTGCACGCCAACAACAGCTACCACGCGCTGGGCCGGATCCTGTCGTTCTACACGCCGGAATCCCGCCCCACGTTGCTGTCGGACCTGGCCGCCGGCCTGAAGGCCGTGGTCTCGCAACGCCTGCTGCGCGCCAATGCCGGCGGCCGCGTGCCCGCGGTGGAGGTGATGCTCAACACCAAGCTGGTGTCGGAACTCATCGAGAAGGGCGACCTGCCGGGCGTGAAGGAGGCGATGGAGAAGTCCATGGCCCAGGGCTCGCAGACCTTCGAGCAGGACATCGCGCGCCTGATCACCGAAGGCGTGGTCTCGCGCGACGAGGGCCTGTCGCACGCCGATTCGCCGACCAACCTGGTCTGGCGGCTGCAGAACGACGAGACGCCGGCCTCGCGCGCGCCGGAGAACAAGAAGGCCGACTCCGACGAGGCGGTCTACACCGAGGTCTCGGTGGAGGTGCGCCCGGAGAGCAAGGCCGCCGCGCCGCTGCCGACGATCCCCACGCTGCCACCCATCGTGGCGCGGCGCTGATTCGGTCATGAGCGACACGCTGCGCCTGCTGGAGGCGCTGATCGCGCGCCGTTCCGTGACGCCGGACGACGCCGGCTGCCAGGACCTGCTGCGCACCAGGCTCGAGGCCGCCGGCTTCACCTGCGAGACGCTGGTGGCCGGCCCCGAGCACTTCCGCGTCACCAACCTCTGGGCCATCCGCCGCGGCGGGCTGCCCGGGCCGACGATCGCGTTTGCCGGCCACACGGACGTGGTGCCCACGGGCCCGCTGGAGCGCTGGACCAGCGACCCCTTCGTGCCCAGCGTGCGCGACGGCCACCTCTACGGCCGCGGCACCGCCGACATGAAGACCTCGATCGCCGCCTTCGTGGTCGCGGCCGAACACTTCGTGCAGGCGCACCCGCAGCACCCGGGCGCCATCGCGCTGCTGATCACCAGCGATGAGGAAGGCCCGTCGGTGGACGGCACGGTGCGACTGGTGGAGATGCTGCGTGAGCGCGGCGAACGGCTGGACGCCTGCATCGTCGGCGAGCCGACGTCGGTGGAGCGCCTGGGCGACGTGATCAAGAACGGCCGCCGCGGCACGCTGTCAGGCCGACTCACGGTGCGCGGGGTGCAGGGCCACATCGCCTACCCGCAGCTGGCGCGCAACCCCATCCACGACCTGGCTCCGGCCCTGGCGGAACTGGTGGCCACGCGCTGGGACGGGGGCAACGCCTTCTTCCCGCCCACCAGCTGGCAGGTCAGCAACGTGCACGCCGGCACCGGCGCCACCAACGTGATCCCCGGCGAACTGGTGCTGGACTTCAACTTCCGCTTCAGCACCGAGTCCACGGTCGACGGCCTGAAGGCGCGTGTGCACGCGGTGCTGGACCGCCATGGCCTGGACTACGGCCTGGCCTGGACCCTGGGCGGCGAACCCTTCCTGACGCCGCCCGGCACGCTGAGCGACGCGCTGGTCGGCGCCATCGCGGCCGAGACCGGGGTGGCGGCCGAGCTGTCCACCACCGGCGGCACGTCCGACGGGCGCTTCATCTTCAAGGTCTGCCCGCAGGTGGTGGAGTTCGGGCCGCTCAACGCCACCATCCACAAGATCGACGAGCGCGTGGCGCTGGCCGAGGTGGCGCCGCTGACCGCGATCTACCAGGGCACGCTGCAGCGGTTCCTGCTCGGCGGCACGTCGTGAACGTCCGCGCCCTGATCGACGATGCCGCGCGCCGGCTCGCCGGGGCCGGCGTGGCCTTCGGCCACGGCACCACGAACGCCTTCGACGAGGCCGCCTGGCTGGTGCTGTGGCGTCTGGGGCTGCCGCTGGACGAACTCGACCACGTGGCCGACCTGGAGGTGGACGTCGAGCGCCAGGCCGAGGTCGAGGCCCTGGTCGACGAACGCATCGAACGCCGGGTGCCGGCCGCTTACCTCACCGGCGAGGCCTGGCTGCAGGGCGTGCCGTTCACCGTCGACGAGCGCGTCATCGTGCCGCGTTCGTTGATCGCCGAGCCGCTGGCCGACGGCACGCTGGACGCCTGGCTGTCGGCCGACACCACACGCGTGCTCGACCTGTGCACCGGCAATGGCAGCCTGGCGGTGCTGGCCGCGCTGGCCTGGCCCGACGTGAAGGTCGACGCCACCGACCTGTCGGCGGACGCGCTGGCGGTGGCCGAACTGAACGTGCAGCGCCACCACCTGGAGTCGCGCATCACGCTGCGCCAGGGCGATGGCCTGGCCGCAGCGCGCGGCGCCTACGACCTGGTGCTGTGCAACCCGCCCTACGTGAACCGCGCGTCGATGGCCCGGCTGCCGGCGGAGTACCGCGCCGAGCCGGCCCTCGCGCTGGACGGCAACTTCGCCGGCGGCAGCGACGGCATGGACTTCGTGCGCCGGCTGCTCGGTGGCGTGGCCCGCCACATGACGCCACAGGCCGTGCTGGTGCTGGAGATCGGCCACGAGCGGGCGCACTTCGAGGCCGCCTTCCCGAAGCTGGAAACCGTCTGGCTGGCCACCAGTGCCGGCGAGGACCAGGTGCTGCTGCTGACGCGCTCGGCCATCGAGGGCGCCAAATGATCACGCTGCGCAACCTCACGCTGCGTCGCGGCACCAAGGTCGTGCTGCAGGACGCGAACGTCGTGCTCAACCCGGGCGAGAAGGTGGGACTGGTCGGGCGCAACGGCGCCGGCAAGTCCAGCCTGTTCGCGCTGCTGGCCAGCCGCCTGCACGCCGACGCGGGCGACGCCGAGATCCCGCCCACCTGGCGCATCGGCGAGGTGGCACAGCACATGCCGGAGACCACCGACGCCGCCACCGACTTCGTGCTCCAGGGCGACCAGCCGCTGGTGGCGGCGCAGGAAGAACTGGCCGCGGCCGAGGCGGCGGACGACGGCGAGGCCATCGCCCACGCCCATCTGGCGCTGGCCGATGCCGGCGCCTTCGACGCCCGTGCCCGCGCCCAGGCATTGCTGCTGGGCCTGGGCTTCCGGCCAGCCCAGCTGGACGCGCCGGTGAACAGCTTCTCCGGCGGCTGGCGCATGCGGCTGCAGCTGGCGCGCGCGCTGATGAACCCGTCGGACCTGCTGCTGCTGGACGAACCCACCAACCACCTGGACCTCGACGCCCTGGTCTGGCTGGAGGCCTGGCTGCAGCGCTACGCCGGCACGATGGTCGTCATCAGCCACGACCGCGAGTTCCTGGACGCCATCACCCGCGTCACGCTGCACCTGGACAACGCCACCCTCACCCGCTACGGCGGCAACTACTCGGCCTTCGAGGAGATGCGCGCCGAGCGCCTGAGCCAGGCGGCGCAGGCCTTTGCCAAGCAGCAGGAGCGCATCGCGCACCTGCAACGCTTCATCGACCGCTTCAAGGCCAAGGCCACCAAGGCCAAGCAGGCGCAGAGCCGGGTCAAGGCGCTGGCGCGCATGGAGAGGCTGGCGCCGGTGCTCACCGAGAGCGAGTTCGACTTCGAATTCCGTGAACCGGCCAACCTGCCGAACCCGATGCTGTCGTTGCAGCAGGTGTCCTGCGGCTACGGGCAGATGACGATCGTGCGTCACGTCGAGCGCACCGTGCTCGCTGGCCAGCGCGTCGGCATCCTGGGCGCCAATGGCCAGGGCAAGTCCACCCTGGTCAAGACCATCGCCCATATGCTGCCGGCGCTGGGGGGGCAGATCGTCGAGGGCAAGGGTCTGGCCATCGGCTACTTCGCGCAGCAGGAGATGGACCTGCTCAGCGCCGACGACACGCCACTGCAGCGCATGGTGCGGCTGGCCCGCGAGGTGTCCCCGCAGGCCCGCGAACAGGAGCTGCGCAACTTCCTCGGCCAGTTTCGCTTCGAGGGCGAGATGGTGCACCAGCGCGTGGGCACGCTCTCCGGCGGCGAACGTGCCCGTCTGGTGCTGGCCACCATCGTCTGGCAACGCCCCAACCTGCTGCTGCTGGACGAACCCACCAACCACCTGGACCTGGCCACGCGCGAGGCGCTGTCGATCGCGCTCAACGAGTTCGAGGGCACGGTGATGCTGGTCAGCCACGACCGCGCGCTGCTGCGCGAGGTCTGCGACGAGTTCTGGCTCGTCACCGCCGGTGGCGTGCTGCCCTTCGATGGCGACCTGGACGACTACCAGCGCTGGCTGCTGGAGGTCTCGCGCGCCATCGCGCGCGGCGGCGAACCGCCGCCCCCACCGCGCCCGGGCATCGCCGCAGAAGGCGCGCCGCCGCCGTCCCCCGTCCCAGCGCCGGCGCCGGCGCCGAAGGAGGAGCCGCGAAAGGCCGCCGGGAAAGCCGGGCGCGAGGCCCGCGCCGCGCTGCAGGCGCAGACACGGCCGCTGCGCGTGGAACTGCAGCAGATCGACGCCCGACTGGAGAAGCTGGCCGCCGAGAAGGCCGAGGTCGAGGCGGCGCTGGCCGACCCGGCCGCCAGCGACTTCGCCGAACTGGGTCGCCGCCTGGCCCACGTGGGGGCCGAAGTGGCCATGCTCGAGGAACGCTGGCTCGAACTGCAGACGCAGCTGGAGGACATGACCTCCTGATCGGCCGGGTCATTCGCCGTCATTAGATCGCATGCGATTCAATCGTGTGCGATCATATGGGCATGCCCACCAACTGGCTCGCCCTCGACAAGCAGCTGTGCTTCGCGCTCTACAGCGCCTCGCACGCGATGACCCGCGCCTACCAGCCTCTGCTCGCGCCGCTGGGCCTGACCTACCCGCAGTACCTGGTGATGCTGGTGCTGTGGGAGCAGGACGGCCTCGCCGTCGGCCAGATCGGTGAGCGGCTGAAGCTCGACTCGGCCACGCTCACCCCGTTGCTCAAGCGCCTGGAGGCCGCCGGCCACCTGCAGCGCCTGCGCGACACGACCGACGAACGCCGGCTGCGCCTGCAGCTCACGCCCAAGGGCCGCGCACTGCGCGCCCAGGCCGCGCACATCCCCGAGCAGTTGGCCACCGGCGCCGGCTGCGGCCTGGACGAACTGGCCGACCTCACCCGCCGCATCGCCGCCCTGCGCGACCGCATCCATTCCGCCCACCCCTGACCCAGAAGGAGCACACCATGGCCCTCGACGCCACCCTCTACACCGCCACCGCCACCGCCACCGGCGGCCGCGCCGGCACCGCCGCCACCGACGACGGCCGCCTGAGCGTCACCCTGTCCACGCCCAAGGGCCTGGGCGGTGACGACGGCCCGGGCACCAACCCCGAACAGCTGTTCGCCGCCGGCTACAGCGCCTGCTTCATCGGCGCGATGAAGGCCGTGTCGGGCCGCATGGGCAAGAAGTTGCCGGCCGAGGTGAGCATCACCTCGCAGGTGGGCATCGGCCCGATGAGCGGCAAGGCCGGCGCCTTCTGCATCTCGGTGGCGATGACGGTCAGCGTGCCGGGCATGGACCGCGCCGAACTCGAGGCGCTGGTGAAGACCGCGCACGAGGTCTGCCCCTACTCCAACGCCACCCGCGGCAACGTGGACGTGCAGTTCACCATCGCCTGACCCCGTGTTCGCGGGGGCGGCGGGCCACCTGGGCCCGCCGCCTGTCACGCGACCGTCACGCGGCGTGGGCATTGTGCCGGGGTTGTCCACCCCCCACATCGCAACGCCCATGAACCGCTTCACCCGCACCGCCATCGCCAGCGCGCTGCTCGCCGCCGGCGTGTCCCAGGCTGCCCCGCTGAGCTTCGACCGCGTCTGGACCTACGACCACGCCCTCACCGGCGTGGCCGGGCAGACCTCCGAGATCGTCAGCTTCGACGCGCTGACCAACAGCCTGTGGGTGGTTGGCCTGAAGGGCGTGGACGTGCTGGACGCCGGTAGCGGCAGCCTGCTGCAGCACATCGACACCGCTGCCTTCGGCGAAGCCAACAGCGTGGCTATCTTCGGCGGCACGGCCGCCGTGGCCGTGGCCGCGGCGACCAAGACCGACCCTGGCACGGTGCGCTTCTATGACACTGCCACGCGCGGCTTCACCGGCAGCGTCGGCGTGGGCGCTCTGCCCGACATGCTGGCGTTCTCGCCCGATGGCAGCCGCCTGCTGGTGGCCAACGAAGGCGAGACCACCGCACTGGTGGACCCCCGCGGCAGCGTCAGCATCATCGACACGGCCAGCCGCACCGAGGTCGCGCGAGCCGGCTTCGCCGGCAGCATCACCTTCAACGGCAGCCACATCCGCACCTTCGACGGCATCAAGGGCGGCACGACCATGGACTTCGAGCCGGAGTACATCGTCTTCGACGCCACCGGCAGCAAGGCCTACGTGGCGCTGCAGGAGGCCAACGCCATGGCCACGGTGGACCTGGCGAGCAACCGCATCACCACGGTGACGGGCCTGGGCGTCAAGGACTTCCGCCTGGCCGGCAACGAGATCGACCCCAGCGACCGCGACGGCAAGGTCGAGCTGCGCAACGTCGACGCCTACGGCTTCTACCAGCCCGACGGCATGGCCAGCTACAGCGCGGGCGGCCAGACCTTCATCGTGATGGCCAACGAGGGCGACTCGCGTGCCGACGAGCAGGACGAGGCGCGCGCCAGCAGCTTCGGCGCCACGGGCGAGCTGGCGCGGCTGACGGTGTCCACCGCCGACTCCGCGCCCGGTGAGCTCTACGCCTTCGGCGCACGCTCGTTCTCGATCCGCGACACCGATGGCAACATCGTCTTCGACAGCGGCAGCCAACTCGACGCCAAGGCCATCGAACTCGGCCTGTACGACGACGGACGCAGCGACAACAAGGGCGTCGAGCCCGAGGGCGTCGCATTGGGCAGCATCGGTGGGCGCACGCTGGCCTTCATCGGTCTGGAGCGCACCACCACCTCGGCCATTGCGGTGTACGACGTCACCGACCCGGCCAACGCCAGCTTCGTCGACATGATCGTCGGTGCGGGTGACCTGTCGCCCGAGGGCCTGACCACCTTCACCGCCGGCGGCGTGCTGTATCTGGCCGTGGCCAACGAGGTCTCGGGCACGACCAGCCTGTTCAGCGTCACCGCCGTGCCGGAACCCGGTACCTGGGCGATGCTGGCCGGCGGCCTGGGTGTGATCGGCTGGCCGCGCCGCCGGCGCACCGCGATTCAGGGCTGAACCAGCAGGTCCAGCAGCAGGTCCACCCGGGCCTGCCACGGCGACCGTTCGCCGGCCGAGGGCAACGCCGCGCCCGGCGGATCGATGACCGCACCGTCGGCGCAACGGCTGCAGCGCACCACCGGCACGCCGGCGTCGCTGACCGCCTCGACCAGCGCCGCTTCCAGCGGTGCCGACAACGACCCGTTGCCGGTGCCAGCCACCACCAGGCCGCGTACACCGGCGTTCAGCAGCGCGCGCACCTCGCGGCCGTCGGCCCCGGCATGGTTGGCCAGCACCGCCACCCAGGGCCAGGCGGCCGGGTCGCGCGCGATGGCCTGCAGGCCCGCGGGCTCGCCGCGGGGCCAGGCACGCAGCACGCGCAGGCGGCCATCCTCCACCAACGCCACCGGGCCGACGTCGCCACCCGCGAAGGCGTCCAGCCGCGTCGCATGCCGCTTGCGCAGGTCCGCGGCGGCCTGCACGCGGCCGGCCAGCACCGCCAGCACCCCGGCGGCACCGGGGTGCCGGGCCACCGTCACCGCGTCCAACAGGTTCAGCGGCCCGTCGGCCGACAGGGCCGAGGCCGGGCGCATGGCCGCGGTGAGCACCAGCGGCTTGGCGGGGGCCAGCACGCGGTGCAGGAACCAGGCGGTCTCCTCCAGCGTGTCGGTGCCATGGGTCACCACCACGCCCTGCACCTCGGGCCGCGCCAGGTGGTGCGCCGCGCGCTGCGCCAGCCGCTGCCATGTCGCGGCGTCCATGTCCTTGCTGTCGAGCTGCGCCACCTGCTCGGCCTCGAGGTCGACGGCCTGCAATGGCGGCACTGCGTCGATCAGCACCTGCACGCCAAGGGCGCCGGCGGTATAGCCCACCGCGTCATCGGCCCGCGCGGCCTGCCCGGCGATGGTGCCGCCGGTGCCCAGGATGACGATGCGCGAGGCGGGACTTGGCATGTTGGCCCTATCTGGATGAAAATACAGCCACTGGATACCTTCACAGGTGGCACATGCAGGAAGGCCCGAAGCTTACCGCCCGCCAGCAGCAGATCCTCGATCTGGTGCAGAGCGCCATCGCGCGCACCGGCGCCCCGCCCACGCGCGCCGAGATCGCCGCCGAGCTCGGCTTCAAGTCGGCCAACGCCGCCGAGGAGCACCTTCAGGCGCTGGCGCGCAAGGGCGTCATCGAACTGGTGGGCGGCACCTCGCGCGGCATCCGCCTGAAGGGCGACATGCTGCGGGCGCTCAACGAGTCGCGCGTCAAGCAGTTCATGCTGCCCCTGCCCAGCCTGTCGCAGCTGACGCTGCCGCTGGTGGGCCGCGTGGCCGCCGGCAGCCCCATCCTGGCGCAGGAGCACATCGACCAGACCTACGTCGTCGAGTCCACGCTCTTCGCCCGCAAGCCCGACTTCCTGCTCAAGGTGCGCGGCATGAGCATGCGTGACGCCGGCATCATGGACGGTGACCTGCTCGCCGTACAGAAGGCCCACGAGGCCAAGAACGGCCAGATCATCGTGGCCCGGCTGGGCGACGAGGTCACCGTCAAGCGCCTGCACCGCACGCGCACCGGGATCGAGCTGCTGCCGGAGAACCCCGACTTCGAACCCATCGTCGTGCCCGCCGGGACCGAGGACTTCGCACTCGAGGGCATCGCGGTGGGCCTGATCCGCAACAACATGCTAGGCTGAGCATGCCGGCCCTGGCAAAGGCCCGCCACGCCGGCGAGGCGAGGCAGCTCGAGCAACTGCCCAACATCGGCCCCTCGATCGCCGGCGACCTGCGCCGTCTTGGCATCCAGGACCCGGCCGATCTGGCGCGGCACGACGCGCTGTCGCTCTACCGTGCCCTGGAACGCGCCACCGGCCGCCGGCAGGACCCGTGCGTGCTCGACATTTTTTTGGCCGCCACCGACTTCATGCGCGGCGCCCCCGCGCGGCGCTGGTGGTCGTACACGGCCGAACGCAAGGCCCGCTACGGCATCGGCTGACCCAGGTGAGCGCCGGCCGCCGCAGCGCGGTCGACGCGCCCACTGCGGGTCAGGCTGCTAGCATCCGCGCCCCATGTCCGCCATCGAACACGCCCCCGGCCTCTTCATCCGCGGCTTCACGCCGCCATTGAAGCTGCGCGACTTCCGCCTCGCCGCCTTCGACATGGATTCCACACTGATCAACATCGAGTGCGTGGACGAGATCGCCGCCGCCGTCGGCCGCAAGGACGAGGTGGCCGCCATCACCGAAGCCGCGATGCGCGGCGAGATCACCGACTTCAAGGACGCCCTGCGTCGCCGCGTGGCCCTGCTGGCCGGTGCGCCGGTGGAAGCCCTGGAGCAGGTCTGGGCCGAGAGGCTGCGCCTCAACCCGGGCGTCGAGACCTTCGTGCGTGCCTGCCAGGACGCTGGCCTGAAGACCCTGCTCGTCTCCGGCGGCTTCAGTTTCTTCAGCGAACGCATCCGCCACCAGCTCAAGCTGGACTTCGCCCGCGCCAACACGCTGGGCGTGGCCCAGGGCCGGCTCACCGGCACACTCTTCGACCGCCCCTGGGGCGACATCGTCGACGGCGCCGAGAAGAAGCGCGTGGTGCTCGAAGTCTGCGAGCTGATGGGCATCGACACCGCCCAGGCCATCGCCGTCGGCGATGGCGCCAACGACCTGCCGATGATGGCCGCCGCCGGCCTGTCCATCGCCTACCACCCCAAGCCGGCGGTGCGTGAAAAGGCCATGCTCACCATCATGAGCGGTGGCATGGACCGCGCCCTGGAGGTGCTGCAGCCCGGCTGACCCGTGCGGCCGATGCCTGGGTCACGCCGGTCGGGTTCAGCGTTCGAACGCCAGTTCCACACGATGCACCGTGGGCTGGGCCAGCGCCTCGTAGCGCCACTGCAGCAAGGCCGACAGCAGGACGCGGCGCACCCCCATCGGCACCCGGGTCAGGAACGTCGCGTCCTGGACCGAGCCGTCGGTGGCCAGTGTGAGGTCCACCGACACGACGTCCACCAGGCCGAGTTCATCACGCAGGCGGTCGGTCAGCGCCGGCTCGATCATCGTGCGCAGTGCCGGCGTTGACGGCAAGGCTGGCGACGATGTCTCTGGCATCTCTTTCGGCACCGTGACCGCTGGCTCCGGCGACTGCGGGAACGCCATGGGGTCGCCTGGGGGCACGGACGTGACGGCAGGCGGGTTCGCCGGCACCGCCTGGCTGGGGGCGGAGACGGTCGCGGCCGGCTGATCCGGTGCCCACTCCATGGTCTTGAACACCGGTGCCGGCAGTGGCGTCGCGGGCAGATCCTCGGCCAGGCGCGCCGCGTCCGCCTCCGCAGGCGGCGTCGCGACCGCCTCTGGCGCCCGCGGCGGCCCACTACCCTGACCCACTGCAGGCAACGGCGCCGGCCGCACCGGGGTCGATGGCTGGGCCACCGACACGTCCGCAGTGATCGCCGCCGGCGCCGCGCCGCGCCTCGGCGGCAGGATCGGCTCCACCGTGATCCGGATGCCCGACGGCGCAACGGCATCTTCGCTGGCCAGCCGGTCGCCGCTGGCCACGCCTGCGGGGCTGACGACGGCAGACGCTGCCGCCTCAGGCGCATCCGCCGAGACCCGGCGGCGCACCGTGATGCGGCTGGCCTCCAGGATGCGGCGCAGCGGGTTCTCGGCCTGACGGCGCGCCCTCGCCATGGCCTCCTCGTCGGCTGAAGGCGCAGGAGCCTGTGCCGTCGCGGCAAACGCCATCAGCGCGAGCAGCGGGCCAGCCAGCACCAGCCAGAGCCTGGGCATGCGAACAGTTCCTCCTCCGGCGCGCCGCGTGAGCCGCGCCTCGTGTCGTCGGGTCGATGCGTCTGGTCGGACGCTTTGCCGGTGATTTATGCGGGCAAGCGTGATGCCGGCGGCCGGATTCTAGGCAGCAGGCCCGTCGCGTCCACCCGGGAACCACCGGATCGAGGGGTCCTTGCCGTCGAGGGGCACACACACTGGCCGCCAAGCTGTCAACAAACCGCAGACCGCTGCCATGCTGCAGACCAGGGTCCGGCTCGACGGGCTGCGCATGCCCACCCACTGGTACGACCTCTGCGCCGACCTGCCGCTACCGCTGTCCCCACCGCTGCCCCCGGGCACGCTGCAGCCGGTCGGCCCAGACGACCTGGCCTCGCTGTTCCCCATGGCGCTGACCGGGCCGGAGGTCAGCACCGAGCGCGAGAGCCCGATCCCCACCCCGGGGCCGGCACAACGCCCAGGCCGGCGTGAAGAAGCTCACCACCGAGACCGGCGTCCGGCCAGCGGGGATCGTCGCTGTTCTTCGCCAGCAGCCTGTTCAGTCGGGCGGGCAAGGGCGCCATCGTCGAGGCGCTGCGCTACAAGGCCGAGGACCGCAGCGAGACCATCTCTTCAGCCTCTGCGGCCACGGCCACTTCGGCACGAGTGCCTGCCGCACCTGCATGGCCGACAGGCTGGTCGACCAGGCCCGCGTCGAGGTGGAACGGGCGATGGCGGCATCCGGCCTGCCGTCGGTGCCTGCCTGACGGCCAGAGCGTGGTGGGGCCGCGTCCCGTTCAGGTCCGACGCAGCGGCACGGCGAACCCGCGCAGCACGCCCGGGCGCGCCATCACGGCGTCGTACCAGCGCTTCACGTGGGGATAGTCCGCCAGATCGACCTCGTGCCGCGGGTGGCGCCAGGTCCAGCCCACGATGGCGATGTCGGCGATGCTGAACTCGTCGGCGAAGTGCTCGTGCGCCGACAGGTGCTCGTTCATGACCTCGTACAGCCGGCGCGTCTCCTTCATGTAGCGCGCCAGGCCGTAGCGCCGGTCGGCCTCGTCGGCCAGCGCGATGAAGTGGTGCACCTGGCCCGGCATGGGCCCGAAGCCGCCCATCTGCCACATCAGCCACTCCAGTGCGCGGACGCGGCGCACCGGGTCGGCCGGCAGTCCGCGGCCGGCCTTCTCCGCCAGGTAGATCAGGATCGCCCCTGACTCGAAGACCGACAGCGGGTGACCGCCGGGGCCGTCGGGGTCCAGGATGGCCGGGATCTTGTGGTTGGGGCTCAGGCGGACGAACTCCGGCGCGTGCTGCTCGCCTTTCGTGATGTCGACGACATGCACGCGGTAGGGCAGGCCCAGTTCCTCCAGCGCCACGCTGATCTTGCGGCCGTTGGGGGTGTCGAAGCTGTAGAGGTCGATGGTGCGGTCGGTCATGCGGTCGGTGCAGTCCTTGCCGTCGGTGTCAGGCCGTCTCGGCAGAGGGTTCGGGCCGCCGCACCCAGCGCTGGCTGGCCAGCGTGATGGCGATCAGCGCCAGGCCCAGCAGGTCGGTGGCCCAGCCCGGTTTGATCAGCACCAGGGCCGCGACGAACAGCAGCACGCGCTCCCAGGGGCGCGCCTTGCCGAGGAAGAAGTACTCGTGCAGCGACCCGGCCAGACAGGTGACGCCAACCACCGCCGTCAGCGTGGCCAGGGCCACGTTCAGCGGCTCGCCGATCAGCAGCAGCGACGGCGCGAACACGAACATGAAGGGGATGATGTAGCCGGTGAGGCCCAGCTTCACCGCCGCCCACGAACTGTCCATCAGGCCGGCACCCGAGAGCCCGTTGGCGGCATACACCGCCATCGCCACCGGCGGCGTGATGGCCGAGAGCACGGCGAAGTACAGCACGAAAAGGTGCGCCGCCTCCACCGCCACGCCCAGCTTCACCAGTGCCGGCACCAGCAGGGCCACCTGCACGATGTAGGCTGGCGTGGTGGGCAGGCCCATGCCCAGCAGGATGCCGGCCAGCATGGTCAGCAGCAGCGCCAGGATCAGCGAGTTCTGCGACAGCGCCAGCACCACTCCGGTGAAGCTCAGGCCCAGGCCGGTGAGCGTGATGGTGCCGATGACGATGCCGGCGCAGGCGCAGGCCAGCGCCACGACAATGGTGTTGCGCGCACCGGCCTCCAGCGCCTGCAGCACGACCTGCGGCGTGAAGGTGTGGCGCGTGCTGGCCCGCAGCCAGGTGGTGGGCACCACGGACAACGTGCCCACCAGCGCCGCGAAGGCGGCACTGCGGCCGGAGAGCAGCACGCCGATGATGATGACCAGCGGCAGGAACAGGTGGCCACGCTCGGTCAGCACCTGCTTCAGGCGCGGCAGGTCGGCCTTGGGCAGGCCCTTCAGGCCGATGCGGCGGGCCTCGAAGTGCACCGCCATGAACACGGCCAGGTAGTACAGAACCGCCGGCAGCAGCGCGAAGGCGGCCACCTTCAGGTAGCTCACGCCCAGGAACTCGGCCATCACGAAGGCCGCCGCGCCCATGATCGGCGGCATCAGCTGGCCGCCGGTGGACGCCACCGCCTCCACCGCACCGGAGAAGGCCGGCCGGTAGCCGCTGCGCTTCATCAGCGGGATCGTGAAGGTGCCGGTGGTCATCACGTTGGCCACCGCGCTGCCGGAGACGGTGCCGAACAGGCTGCTGGTGATCACCGCCACCTTGGCCGGCCCGCCGCTGGTGTGGCCGGCCAGCGCCAGCGCGAAGTCCATGAACAGCTGCCCCGCCCCGCTGCGCTCGACGAAGGCGCCGAACAGGATGAACAGCATCACGTAGGTGGCGCTGACATACAGCGGGATGCCGAAGATGCCCTCGGTGGTGAGGTACAGCTGGTCGAGCATGATGCCCGGCGACTGCCCACCCAGCGTCAGCCCGTAGGCCGCGAAGACGATGGCCGTGGCCGGCAGCGCCCAGCCGGTCGCCCGCCGCGTGGCCTCGATCAGCAGCAGGATCAGGCCGCCGCCGAAGACGTAGTCGGCGACCACCGGGTCGTCGACGTAGTACATGCGGTTGCGGATGTACTCGAGGTTGGCGCTGGCGTACAGCGCGCAGGCCGCCGCCGCCAGCACCAGCGCCCAGCCGAACCAGCCCGGCCGTTCGGCGCGGCCGGTCAGCCCCGGCATCACCAGGAAGGCCAGCACCAGCGCGAACGCCAGGTGCGTGCCGCGCATGACGTACGCCTCCGGGGGCCCGACGAAGGCCACCCAGAGGTGAAAGGCCGACATCGCCACCGCGACCGCGGTGACGATGTGCGCGGTCCAGCCCCCGCGGGCCGGCGCTTCCGTGGCGACGGCGTCGGCGCTCAGAGGACGCCCGCTTCCTTGTAGAACTTCTCGGCGCCCTTGTGCAGCGGCACGCCGATGTCCTCGGCCATCATCTTCGGCGTGGTGCTGGCCATGGCCTTGGCGATGGCGGCGAGGTCACCCTTGTTGTCGACCATGCCCTTGAGCACCTTGTAGACGGCGTCGGCGTCGAGGTCGCAGCGCGCGATCACGTGCGTGGCGTAGCCGATGGTCTGCACGTCGGCGGTCTGCTTGGGGTAGCTGCCGGCCGGGATCACCAGCTTGGTGTAGCCCGGGTTCAGCTTGCGCATGGCCTGGAACTTGTCGTCCGGGATCGAGATGAGCTTGATGTCGCGCGCCGAGGCCAGGTCCATGATGGCCGAGGCCGGCACCGTGGTGCCCAGCGTGAAGGCCTGGGCGTTGTTGTCCTTCATCAGCGACACGGCATCGGTGTAGGACACGTAGCTCACGCGGCCCATGTCGTCGTACTTCATGCCGTAGACCTCCAGCGCCTGCTGGCTGATGAACTCGGCCGTGTTGCCCTTGGGCTGCACCGCCAGGCCCTTGCCCTTGAGGTCGGCCAGCGAGTTCACGCCGCTGTCGGCATTGGCCACCACCTGGAAGTACTGCGGGTACAGCGTGGCCACGTTGCAGACGTTGGTGGCCTTCTCGGTGAAGGGCGCGCGGCCGGCGACGCCGTCGACGGTGGAGATGGAGTTGGCGAAGCCCATGTCGGCCTTGCCGCCCTGGATGGCCTTGACGTTGGCGATGCCGGCGCCGGGCAGCACCTGCAGCTTCAGGCCGGCCTTCTCGCCGATGTTGGCGATGGCGCCGCCCAGCGGGTACCAGGACCCGCCCTGCGGGCCGGTCATCAGGCGCAGCTGCTGGGCCTGCGCCGCACCGGCGACGAGCAAGGTGGCAGCGACGGCGACGGTGGCGAAGGTGTGGCGACGGGTCATGCGGTCTCCTTGGTCATATGGTGTGATGATTGGCCGATGGCGGCTCACGCCGGATGGTAGGCCGCGAACCCGGCGGCCCTTATCCGCATTGACCCGGAAGGGCCGACCCCAGGTTCAGGCCGCGGTGTCCGCCGTGCCGGACACCCCGCAGGCGGCGCGCCACGCAGCCGCGCCCAGGCCGACGGTGTCGGCCGCCGTCTCCAGCTGGCGCCAGGTCTCGCGGTCGATGGGCACGCCGTCGGCGCGCGCCGCACGCGCGGCCAGTTCCGGCTCGCCCGCCACCTGCACGCCGCCCTCCCCGGTGGCCGGCGAGGCGCGCACCCAGTCCACCAGCCGCGCGATGTCGGCCGACAGTGCGTCCAGCGTGCCCAGGCGGGCCGGGTCGATGGCGATGGTGAGCATGTTGTTGACGATGCGCCGGCGCGTGGGCACCTCGTGCTGCACCGGGCCGCCGAACAGGGCCGAGCCCAGGATCTCGCACATGAGCGCCAGGCCCGAGCCCTTGTGGTCGCCGAAGGGCAGCAGCGCACCGCCGGCGAAGAGCTGCGCCGGGTCCTGCGTCGGCCGGCCTTGGGCGTCCAGCAGCACCTCCGGCGGCAGGGTCTTGCCGCTGTTGAGCGCCACGCGCACCTTGCCCACGGCCAGCTTGCTGGTGGCGAAGTCCAGGATCAGCGGCGGCGCACCCACCCGCGGCACGCCGATGGCCACCGGGTTGGTCACCAGGCGCGCGTCGCCGCCACCGAAGGGTGCGACGACCGGCGTGCTGATCACGTTGACGAAGTGCAGCGACACCAGGCCCTCGGCTGCCGCCAGTTCGGCCCAATGGCCGATGCGGCCGATGTGGTGGCTCATGCGCAGGCCAGTGAGGCTGATGCCGTGTTCCTTGGCGCCTGCGATGGCCACCTGCATGGCCTCGAACCCGGCCACCTGGCCCAGGCCCATGCCGCCGTCCAGCACGGTCAGTGCGCCGGCCCGCAGCACGGTGTCGGGCTTGCGGTTGAGGTGCAGCTCGCCGGCCTGCAGGATCTCGACGTAGATCGGGATCATGCCCACGCCGTGCGAGTCGTGGCCGGTGAGGTTGGCACCGACGAGCTGCGCCGCCGCGAGGCGCGCTTCCTCCTCGTGGCTGCCGGCAGCGCGGAACAGCGCCTGAACGGCCGCATCGAGCGCGGCAGGATGGACGGTGACGATGTCGGTCATGGGAGCGGTCAGGAAGTCTCGGTCGCGATCGGTGGCGGCACGAATGCGCGGTAGTGGTCTTCGATCCACTGCGCAAAGCGAAGGCACAGCGGGTCGGCAAACAGCGGGCCGACGATCTGCGCCCCCACCGGCAGCCCCTGTGGGCTCAACCCCAGCGGCACGGCCGTGGCCGGCACACCAACGATGCCTGGGTAGCCAGCCCAGAACAGGGCGTCGGTGCTGGGCTGGCGGGTTGGCCCATCTCGCCCGTCCACCGGGATCATGCGCTCCCAGCGTTCACCGGTCTGCATGTGGGGGAAGGCCGGCGTCGTGGCCACCGGGCAGATCAGCAGGTCGAAGCGCTCGAAGAACGCCGCCCACTGCCGGCGCAGCCCGCTGCGCCGCTGGTCCATGCGCACCCAGTCGCGGTGCGTGAAGACGCTGCCGCGCATGTGGCGTGCGGCGTAGCTGCGGTCGTCGGCGGCGTAGCCCCGCGCACGCTGCTGCACCTGGGCGTAGGTGGCGTCGTCGTAGTGCGAGCCGGTGGCCGCGCGCAGCAGGTGCAGGTAGACGTCGTTGGCCTCGGCGCTGTCCACCGGCCGCGCGTCCTCGGTCACCTGCACGCCTTCGCGGCGCAGGAAGTCCACCAGGTCACGCAGGGCCTGCTGGACGCTGGCGTCGACCTCGGCCTCGGTATCGTCGAACAGCACCGCCACGCGGCAGCGGCGCGGCGGCAGGCCGGGGTCGCGCCAGGCCACGGGCAGGCGGCCCAGCGGCGTGGTCACGTCCAGCGGCTGGGCCAGGATGTCCATCGCCAGCGCCAGGTCGTGCGCGCTGCGGGCCAGTGGCCCGGCCACGGCGATGTCGAAGGCGTCGGCATCGGCCATCGGCACCAGTTCGTGGCCGACCAGCGGCACCACGCCCCAGGTGGGCTTGTGCCCCCAGACGCCGCAGTAGTGCGCCGGGTTGCGGATCGAGGCACCGATGTCGCTGCCGAGTTCCAGCGCCGTCAGTCCGGCGGCCAGCGCCGCCGCCGAGCCGCCCGACGAGCCGCCGGGTGTGCGGCCCAGGTCCCAGGGGTTGTTCGTCGTGCCGTAGACCGGGTTGAAGCTCTGCCAGTCGGCCAGCGAGACCGGCACGTTGGTCTTGCCGAAGACGACGGCGCCGGCGGCCTTCAGGCGCTGCACGGTGACGGCGTCGGTGGCGGCCAGGTTGTGGCGGAAGGCCTCGAAGCCGTAGGTCGTCGGCAGGCCGGCGACGTTGAAGCTCTCCTTCACGCTGATGGGCACGCCGTGCAGCGGGCCGTCGACCTGCCCGGCCGCCAGCCGCGCATCGGCCGCGCGTGCCGCGTCGCGCGCGCGGTCCAGGTCGCGCACCGGCATCGCGTTGATGCGCCCGTCCAGCCGCTCGACGCGGGCCGCAAAGTGGTCCAGCAGTTCCAGCGACGACCACTCGCGCCGCCGCAGGCCGCGCGCCAGTTCGTGCGCTGGCAGCAGGGCCGGGTCGCCACCGCCCGATCGCACCGGCCGCGTCATGCCGCCTCCAGCCGCGACAGGTCCGGCCGCGGCACCGGGTGCAGCCGCTCCCAGGCACGTGCTGCTCGCAGCACCAGGGCATCGTCGAACATCGGGCCCACGAACTGCAGGCCGATGGGCAGGCCCCCGGCCGTCAGCCCGCAGGGCACGGTGATCGCCGGCTGCTGCGTGAGGTTGAACGGGTAGCTGAAGGGCGTCCAGCCGAGCATGCTCTGCGGGTTCATCGCTGCGCTGCCGGGCTCGCGCACGTCGAAGGCCGGCACCGCCACCGCCGGCGTCACCAGCAGGTCCCAGCGCTGCATGAACTGCCGCATGTGCGAACCGAGGGCGCCGCGACGCAGGTTCAGCCGCTGCACGTCCAGCGCGCTGTAGCCCGCGCCGATCTCTGCCTGGGCCCGGAAGTCCGGGTCGGCCACGGCCTGCTGCTCGGGGCTCAGCGTGTTCCACAGCGTCCACGAGCCGACGAACCACAGGCCGGTGGTGATCTCCAGCGGGTCCTCGATGCCGGGGTCGATGGCCTCGATGGTCGCGCCCGCGTCGGCCAGCCGCTGCACGGCCGATGCGCAGGCGGCCGCCACCTCCGGGTGCACGCTCTTCGCGTAACCCAGCGTCGGCGACCACGCGATGCGCAGCCCTTCCAGGCCATCCTGCAGGCCCAGCCGGTGGTCGCGGTCGGTGGGCGGCAGCGCCGTCCAGTCGCGCGCATCCGGCCGGCACATCACGTTGAGCGCCAGCGCCGCATCGGCCACGCTCATCGTGTGCGGGCCCAGGTGGGCCACGCTGCCGAAGGGCGACAGCGGGTAGGCTGGCACGCGGCCGAAACTGGGCTTGAGGCCCACGTTGCCGCAGAAGGCCGCCGGGATGCGCACGCTGCCGGCGCCGTCGGTGCCCACGGCTATCGGCCCCATGCCGCAGGCCACCGCGATGGCGGCGCCGCCGGACGAGCCGCCCGGCGTCTTCGTCGGGTCCCAGGGGTTGCGCGACAGGCCGCTGCGCGGCGAGTTGGTCTCGCCCTTGCAGCCGAACTCCGGTGTCGACGTCTTGCCCAGCAGCACCGCGCCGGCCTCGCGCAGGCGGGCCGTCACCGGGGCGTCCACGTCCCAGGGCTGGTTGGCGTCCTGCGTGCGGCTGCCGCGCAGCGTGGGCCAGCCGCGGGTGAGGATGAGGTCCTTGATCGAGGCCGGCACGCCGTCGAGCGCGCCCATGGGTTCGTCGCGCAGCCAGCGCGCCTCGCTGGCGCGGGCGGCGGCCATGGCCTCGTCGCCGGCCACGTGCACGAAGGCGCGCAGCCGCGGGTTGTGGCGCTCGATGCGGTCGAGCGCGGCGCGCGTGGCCTCCACCGGGGAGGCGGCGCGCGTGCGGTACAGCTGCAGCAGCTCGGTGGCGCTGCAGTCGGCAAGGTCGGTGGGGGGCATGCTCGGGTTGTGCCTGTGGCGCAGGCCCGCATCTTCGGTGACGCTCACGGCCGTCCACCCCGGGGAATGCCCCAAGCCACAGGGAGCCCACGCATGCGCCTGGTGATCGCGCAGATGAAGCACGAGACCAACACCTTCTCGCCCGTGCCCACGCCGCTGGCGCGCTTTGCCGTCGGTGGTGGCGAGCCCTTGTCGGGTGACGCCGCGCGCGAGGCCTGCCGCGGCACGGGCGCGGCACTGGCCGCCTTCGTGGAGCAGGCCGAAGCGGCCGGCGCGGACATCGTGCTGCCCATCGCCGCCAACGCCTGGCCCAGCGGGCCGGTCGACGAGGCGGCCTACGAGCACATGGCCGGCCGCATCGTCGACGCCGTGGCCGCCGGCTGCGACGGCGTGCTGCTGGACCTGCACGGCGCCATGGTGGCCGAACACCTGGACGATGGCGAAGGCGAACTGCTGAGGCGCGTGCGTGCCGTGGCGCCCACCGTGCCCATCGGCGTGGCGCTGGACATGCACACCAACCTGTCGGACACCATGGGTGTGCACAGCACGGTGATGGCCGGCTACCAGACCTACCCGCACGTGGACATGCACGGCACCGGCCAGCGCGCCGGCCGCGCGCTGCTGGCCCAGTTGCAGGGCCAGGCCCGGCCAGAAATGGCCTGGGGCCGGCGCCCGATGCTGCCGCACGTGATGCGCCAGGGCACGCACGACGGCCCCAACCGCGCGCTGCAGGCCCGTTGCCGCGAAATGGAGGCCGCGGGCGCGCTGTGCGCCACGGTCTTCGTCGGTTTCCCGAACGCCGACGTCGAATTCGCCGGCCTGTCGGCCGTGGTCGTGACGGACGGCGACGCCGCGCTGGCGCGCCTCTGGTGCGACGAGCTGCTGGACATGGCCTGGGCGCAGCGCGAAGGCTTCGTGTTCACGCCCGAACCCCTGGCCGACTCGATGGCCCGCGCTCGGAAGCTGGCCACCGACGGCGGCACGGTGGTCCTGCTGGACCACTGCGACAACTGCGCCAGCGGCGGCACCATGGACACGATGACGGTGCTTGGCGCCATGCTCGACGCCGGACTGCAGGACGCGGTGGCCTTCGCCGTCTTCGACCCGGAAGCTGCGCTGGCCATGCACGCCGCCGGCGTCGGCGCCACGCTGACCCTGCCGCTGGGCGGCAAGCTGGCGATGCCGACGCTCGGACTGGCCGGTGCGCCTCGCATGGTCTCGGGCCGCGTGGTGCACCTGGGCGACGGCCGCTTCCGCAACCGCGGCCCCATGGCCGCCGGCGAGTCGAATCACATGGGGCCGACCGCCGTGCTGGACACCGGTGGCGTGCGCATCGTCGTGATCTCCAACCACGTGGAGCCGCACGACCTCGCCGCCTTCGACGCCGTCGGCATCGACCCGGCACGGGCCCGGTTCCTGATGCTCAAGAGCCGCGTGCACTGGCGTGCCGGTCTGGGGTCGCTGGCGCGGCACATCGTCGAGTGCAACGGCACCGGCGTCTGCACCTCGGACTACGCCGCCCTGCCCTTCCACCGCCTGCGGCGGCCCATCTACCCGCTGGATCCGCTGTGACCGAACACGCCACCGACACCACCACCACCACCGTCTTCGCCGCCCGCCGCATCGTCACGCTGGAACCGGGCCAGCCCGAGGCCACGCACGTCGCCGTGCGCGACGGCCGCATCCTGGCCGTCGGCGACCAGGCGCGCATGGCGGCCTGGGGGCCTTTCACACTCGACGAGCGATTCGCCGACCAGGTGCTGCTGCCCGGCTTCGTCGAGGGCCACTGCCACCTGGCCGAGGGCGGCGTGTGGCGCGACGTCTACCTCGGCTGGCACGAACGCCGCGGCCCGGACGGCCGTGTCTGGCCCGCCCTGCGCAGCATGGCCGCAGTGGTCGAACGCCTGCGCGAGGCCGACGCGCGCATGGCCGCCGCCGGCCTGGGCGCGGACGTGCCGCTGGTGGGCTGGGGCTTCGACCCCATCTACTTCGGTGGCGAGCGCATGACGGTCCGCACGCTGGACGCGGTGGACGAATCCCCCACCGCGCGGCCCATCGTCATCGTGCACGCCAACGTGCACCTGCTCAACGCCAACCGCACGATGCTGGCCCGCGCTGGCATCGACGAGCACATCGAGGTCGAAGGCGTGGGCCGCCTGGACGACGGCACGCCCGACGGCGAACTGCGCGAGCCGGCGGCCATGTACCTGGTGTTCAAGCACATCGGCCCGGTGGGCCCGATGGCGCCGCTGAGCGACGGCGCGCTGCGCGACTTCGGCCGCATCGCCTGCCGCGCCGGCGTGACCACGGCCACCGACCTCGTCAACAAGCTCACCGAAGCCGACCTGGCGCGGCTGGAAGCCTACGCCGACGACGACGACGCCTGCCGCGTGCGCCTGCTGCCGGCCTTCCAGGCCTTTCATGGCACGCACGGCGCGGCCGCCGGCGCGGACTACGTGGCCGGGCTGCACAGACGCAGCCGCGAACGGCTGCGCTACGGCCTGGTGAAGATGATGCTGGACGGTTCCATCCAGGGCTACTCCGCGCGGCTGCGCTGGCCCGGCTACGTCAACGGCGCGGCCAACGGCATCTGGGTGACGGCGCCGGCGCAGTACGAGGCCGACTTCGAGACCTATCACCGCGCCGGCCTGACCATCCACACCCACACCAACGGCGACGAGGCCAGCGAGGCCGCCATCGAGGCCATCGAGCGCGTGCTGGCCCGCTGCCCGCGGCCCGGCCACCGGCACACGCTGCAGCACGGGCAGATGATCGACCGCGCGCAGTTCCGCCGCATGGCCGCGCTGGGCCTGCACGCCAACCTGTTCCCCAACCACCTCTGGTACTGGGGCGACGCCCACCACGACATGACACTGGGCCCCGACCGTGCGGCGCGCATGAACGCCTGCCGCAGCGCGCTGGACGCCGGCGTGACGCTGGCCATCCATTCCGACGCACCGGTGACACCGCTGGGGCCGCTGTTCAGCGTGTGGTGTGCGGTCAACCGAGTCACCCCGGCGGGCCGTGTGCTGGGCGCCGGCGAGCGGCTGACGGTGGACGAGGCCCTGCACGCCGTCACGCTGGGCCCGGCCGCCACGCTGGGGCTGGACGGCGAGATCGGCAGCATCGCCGTCGGCAAGCGCGCCGACTTCGCCGTGCTGGCGCAGGACCCGCGCGACGTGTCGCCGGAGGCGCTGAAGGACATCGCGGTGCACGGCACGGTGCTCGGCGGCCGCTGCTTCGCCGCGGGCTGAAGCACGCGTGGTGCCACGCATCCCCTTCGTCGTGATCGGCGGCTTCCTGGGCGCCGGCAAGACCACGCTGCTCAACCGCTGGCTGCGCGAAGCCGAAGGTCAGCGCCTGGCGGTGCTGGTCAACGACTTCGGCGCCATCGACGTCGACGGCACGCTGCTCGACAACACCGCCGGCCACCGCACGCTGGCGCTGGCCAACGGCTGCGTGTGCTGCGCCGTCGGCGACGACCTGGGCGGCGCGCTGACCCAGGTGCTGGCCATGACGCCTGCCGTGGACGCCATCGTCGTCGAGACCAGCGGCGTGGCCGACCCCTGGCGCGTGGCGCAGTACGCGCTGGCCGACCCGGCGCTGGTGCTGGAAGCCGTGGTGGTGCTGGTCGACACTGCCGCCATCGTGGCCATGGATGCCGACCGTCGGCTCGCGGACAGCGTGCGGCGCCCGCTGGCGCATGCCGACCTCGTGCTGCTGAACCACGCCGACCGCTGCGACGCCATCACGCTGTCGGCAGCCGAGGCCTGGGCAGCAGCCCACGCGCCGACGGCGCCACGGCTGACCACCTCGCACGCCGACCTGCCCTGGCCGGCCGTCTGCGGCGCCGGACTGCACGTGGCACGCGGCGGCTGGCCGGCCGGCCCGGACCCGCGCCACGGGCAGCGCTTCGCGCAGTGGGCCACGCGTGGCGCCGGCCCCTACGACCCGGCGCTGCTGCGCCAGTGGCTGCGCCAGCTGCCCGCCGGCGTGCTGCGCCTGAAGGGCCTGCTGCCGCTGGCCGACGGCCGTTGGGCCGAGCTGCAGTACGCCGGCCGCCACGGCAGCCTGCGCCTGCGCGACGCGCGCAAGGATCTGGCACCGGCGCTGGTGGCCATCGGCCTGGCGGGCGAGCTGCCCGAGCGGGCGCTCGAAGCCGGCCTGGCGGCCACGCGCGGCTAACATCGCGGCACACGTGAGGAGTCGGCCATGAGCCTGCAGATCCAGCCCTTCAGTCCCGCCATCGGCGCCCGCGTCAGCGGCGTTCGCCTGGCCGGCGGCATCGACGACGCCACGCGCGACGCGCTGATGGCGGCGCTGCTCGAGCACCACGTGCTGTTCTTCGAGGACCAGCCGATCACGCCCCCCGAGCAGCGCGACCTGGCCCGCCGCTTCGGCGAGCTGATCACGCACCCGATCTACCCGCACGCGCCGGGCGTGCCGGAGATCGTGGTGCTCGACACCAGCGATGACAACCCGCCGGACAACGACAACTGGCACACCGACGTCACCTTCCTGGCCGAGCCGGCGATGGGCGCGATCCTGTCGGCGCAGCACCTGCCGCCGCGCGGTGGCGACACGCTGTGGGCCAGCGGCATCGCCGCGTTCGAGGCCCTGTCGAAGCCTTGGCAGCGCATGCTCTGCGGCCTGCACGCCGAGCACGACATCCTGCGTTCCTTCCCGGCCTGGCGCTTTGCCCGCACGCCGGAAGAGAAGGTGCGCTGGGAGCAGGCGCGCATCGATCACCCGCCGCGGCTGCACCCGGTGATCCGCACGCATCCGGTCAGCGGCCGCCAGGGGCTGTTCGTCAACGAGGGCTTCACCGCCCGCATCGTCGAGCTGACCCCCACCGAGAGCGACGCCGTGCTGCGCCAGCTGTACGCGCACATCGCCAAGCCGGAGTTCACCGTGCGCTGGCGCTGGAAGCTGGGCGACATCGCCTTCTGGGACAACCGCCTGACGCAGCACTACGCCACCGCCGACTACGTGCCGTCGCGGCGGGTGATGCACCGCGCCACGATCAAGGGTGACGCGCCGTTCTATCGTGCCTGAGACCGGCACGCGACTGACGGTCGACGGCACCGAGGTCCTGGTCGACGGCAGCGGGCCGGCCACGCTGGTGATGGTGCACGGCTGGCCCGACACGGCCGCGTTGTGGACCCCGCAGGTGGCGCACTTCCGCGACCGCTTCCGCTGCGTGCGCTTCACGCTGCCGGGCTTCGACATGCACGGGCCGCGGCGTCCTCTCACGCTGCAGGCCATGGTCGACCACCTGGCGGCGATCGTCGACGCCGCGAGTCCAGGCGAACCCGTGACGCTGATGCTGCACGACTGGGGCGCGGTCTACGGCTACCAGTTCGCGATGCAGCACCCGCAGCGGGTGGCACGCATCGTCGGCATCGACGTCGGCGAGACGGCCTCGGGCGAGTTCCTGCGCAGCCTGCCGTGGCAGGCCAAGGCCGGCGTCCTGGCCTACCAGGGCTGGCTGGCGCTGGCGTACCAGTTGCCGCGCGCCGTGGGCGACCGCATGACGCGCTGGATGGCGCGCCAGCTGCGGGCACCCGGCGATCCGGCCACCATCGGTGCCACGATGAACCATTCGTACGTCATGCAGTTCACCGGCGGCTTCAAGGGGTCACGCCGCGTGAGCCCAGCCTGCCCGATGCTGTTCGTCTATGGCACGCGAAAGCCCTTCATGTTCCACGCGCCAGCCTGGGCCGAGCGCATCGCCGCCACGCCCGGCGGCGCCGTTCATGGGCTGAAGGCCGGACACTGGGTGACGGTGAACCAGCCCGAGGCTTTCCACCGCCTGGTGGACGCTTGGCTGGCGGCCTGAACGGCAGCCCGTCCGGTTCAACGCCGAGCCATCGCCCGCATCGCCAACGCCGCGCCGCCGAGCACGGCCGCGAAGCCCAGCAGGTCCAGACCACCGGGGCGGTCGCCCACCAGCAGCATCGCCCCGAGCACGCCCACCACCGGCACCGCCAGCGTGGTGAGCCCGGCCACGGTGGCCGACACGGCGCCCAGCAGGCGGTACCAGAGCACGTAGGCCACTGCGGTGGCGATGAGCACGTGGAAGCCCATGGCCACCAGCGTTGCCGCGGGCCAGGTCGTCGGCCAGGCCTCGCCGGCCACCGCCGCGGCGGCCAGCGCAGCCAGTGCACCCACGGCCAGCTGCCAGGCGGTGGCCACGACACGGTCGCCGGTCATCGGCCAGCGCTTCATCACCATGCTGCCCAGCGCCCACACCAGCGCGGCCAGCAGCGGGAACACCAGCCCGGCCACCGAAGCACCGTGCAGCGCGCCGTCGAGCACCGGCCAGGCGAGCACGGCCACGCCGGCCATGCCCAGCGCCAGCGCCGCTGCGCCTGCGGCGCCCAGCCGTTCACCCAGCAGCAGCGCGGCCAGCGCCGCGTTCATCATCGGCATCGTGAACGTGAGAACGGCGGCGCGCGATGTGCTGGTGTTGAGCTGCGCGAAAGCGGTCGCGAAGTTGAACAGTGCCACGGTGAAGCCGCCGCCGATCAGGATGGGGATGGCGTCGGCGCGGCGGGGTCGCAGGTCCCTGCCCTGCCAGGCTGCCAACGCGAACAGCACGAGCACACCACCGCCCAGGCCGATGCCGCGGGCCAGGAAGGGCGGCACGGAGCCGAGGATGATCTTCACCGCCGGCCAGTTCAAGCCCCAGGCCAGCGCCAGCACCACCGGGATCCAGCGCAGCGGCATGGCCGGCAACGGATTCAGGGACGTCGGCGGGTGCTGGCCGGCAGCTTGCGCCAGGGCAGGTCCGCCGGGTCGGCCGCCATCGGCCCCGGCGCCTTGGCCACCAGCACCGCGCAGGCGATGGGCGTGAAGTCGGCGCGGAAGTGGTTGGAGCTCTTGACGACGACGATGCGCATGGCCTCGGGCTGCACGCCCAGCATGCGCAGCATCTCGCGGTCCAGCAGCTGCGCCTTGCCGCTGACCACGGCGATCAGCAGGCCGTCGCAGGCCAGCAGCGCGCTGGCGCGGAACTGCGTGGTCATGCCGGTCATCATCGGGCCCTTGAGCGTGCAGCGGCCGTCGGCCAGGGCGCGCACCGTGAAGCGGCCGGCGAACGGCGGGTCGCTCAGCGGCCCGCCGGCCCACAGCGGCACCGCGCGGCCGACGTGGCCGTCGAACGTGCCGCCCACGCCCACGGCATGCGCGCGCGCCGCGGCCTCGGGGTCGTAGAGCATGCCCACCACCACGCGGTCCGGATGCTGCGGCCCGGCGCCCTGGGCGCGCAGCGCATGCAGCATGCCGGTGGTGTTGCTGTCGGCACCGGCGCCGCTGTTGTCCTGCGTGTCGGCGATGACCACCGGTTTGTCGCCGGGGAGCGCCAGGGCCTGGCGCACGGCGTCCTCGGGCTGCAGCACGTCCAGGCGCCAGATCGACGGGTCGGCGACCTGCTCGAACAGGGCGTCCACGCTGCGCTGCGCCTGGTCGCCGTAGGCCCACACGGCGGGCGCACATTCGGCGAAGTCCGCGGCCGGGAAGCCCATGCAGAAGCTGGGCATGCTGGCGTGCGCCTCGTCGAGTTCGCCCAGGCGCGCGTAGCAGGCGTCGGCGGGCGCCATCCAGGTGCTCTGTGCCGGCAGCGGGATCAGGAAGGGCAGCCGCCGCCAGGCCAGCGGCTCGCGCGTGCCCGCACGCAGGCGCCGCACCAGCATCTGCGCCGCGCGCTCGCCGGTGGCGGCCATGTCCACGTGCGGGTAGGTGCGGTAGGCCACCAGCGCGTCGGCCAGCGCCAGCATGCGTTCGGTGACGTTGGCGTGCAGGTCCAGGCTGGCCACCAGCGGGAACGCCGGGCCGACCACCGCGCGCACGCGCGCCAGCAGCTCACCCTCGCAGTCGTCCACGTGCTGCGCGACGGCGGCGCCGTGCAGGTCCAGGTACAACGCGTCCAGGCCCTTCGGGTCAGCCACGGCCGCGCGCAGATCCTGCACGATGGCGCCGGCGATGCGCTCGAAGGCGTCCTCGGTGACGTAGCTCGATGGCGTGGCACCGCCCCAGCCGGAAGGCACCAGCGTCCAGCCACGGGACGCCGCGGCGTCGATGAAGCCGCCGGTGGGCGCGTTGACGCCGCGGAAGGTGTCGAGCATGGCCGCCCCACGCGACCAGGGCGGGAAGCCGTCGCCACGCTGGAAGGCGGGCCAGTCGGCCAGGCTGGGGGCGAAGGTGTTGGTCTCGTGCTGGAAGCCGGCGATGAAGACGCGCGTCAAGACGCACTCCCGAAAGCGAACTCGCGGCCCGGTGCAGCGGCGAACAGCGCCCGGGTGTATTCGTGGCGCGGTGCACCGAAGACCTGGTGCGCCGGGCCGTGTTCGACCACCTCGCCCTGGCGCATCACGGCCAGGAAGTCGCAGACCTGAGAGGCCACGCGCAGGTCGTGGGTGATGAAGAGCATGGCGATATGCAGGCGCTGGCGGATCTCGGCGAACAGCTCCAGCACCTGGGCCTGCACCGACACGTCCAGCGCGCTGACGGCCTCGTCGGCCACCAGCAGCTCGGGCTCCAGCATCAGGGCGCGCGCGATGCAGATGCGCTGGCGCTGGCCGCCGCTGAACTGGTGCGGGTAGCGCTCCAGCGCGCTGGCGTCCAGGCGCACAAGGCCCAGCAGTTCGGCCGCCTTGACATCCGCCTCGGCACGCGCCATGCCGAAATTCATCGGCCCTTCGATCATCGCCTCGCGCACGGTGCGGCGCGGGTTCAGCGAGCGGTACGGGTCCTGGAACACGATCTGCACGCGCCGGCGCAACGGGCGCAGGCGGGCCGCCGGCAGGCGGGCGATGGACTCGCCGCCCAGCGACACCTCGCCCCCGCTGGGGTCGATCAGGCGCACGATGCAGCGCGCCACCGTGCTCTTGCCGGAGCCGGACTCGCCGACGATGCCCAGCGTCTGGCCGCGCCGGATCTCGAAGCTCACGCCCTGCGCGGCGTGCACGGTGCGCCGCTGGCCGAACCAGCTGCGCGTGTCGTAGGTCTTGGCCAGGCCCTGCACCTGCAGCACCACCGGCGCGTCGGGCGGCAGCGCACGGGCCGTGGTGCGCAGCGTGGGCACCGAGGCCATCAGCATGCGCGTGTAAGGGTGCTGCGGCTGCTGCAGCACCGCGTCCTTGCCGCCCACCTCCACCAGGTCGCCCAGGCGCAGGACCGCCACGCGGTGGGCGATCTCGGCCACCACGCCGAAGTCGTGGGTGATGAACAGCACGCCGGTGCCGTGGCGGGCCTGCAGGTCCAGGATCAGCTTGAGGATCTGCGCCTGCGTGGTGACGTCCAGCGCGGTGGTCGGTTCGTCGGCGATCAGCAGCACCGGGTCGAGCACCAGCGCCATCGCGATCATGATGCGCTGGCGCTGGCCGCCGCTGAGCTGGTGCGGGTAGCTGGCGACGATGCGTTCCGGGTCGGGCAGCAGCACCTCGCGCACGATGTCCAGCACCTTGGCACGGCGCGCGGCGGCATCCAGCGGGGTGTGCTCGCGCAGCACCTCGTCGATCTGGTCGCCGCAGGTCATGACCGGGTTCAGCGCCGTCATCGGCTCCTGGAAGATCATGCTCATGCGCGTGGCGCGCAGCTCGCGCAGGCGCGACAGCGGCGCGTGCGTGATGTCCTCGCCTTCCAGGCGGATCGCGCCCGCCTGGACCGGCAGCGACTTGGGCAGCAGCCCCATCACCGACTGCGCGATCACCGACTTGCCGGAGCCGGATTCGCCGACCAGGCAGACGATCTCGCCACGGCCGACGGTGAAGGACACGTTCCGCACGGCGACGCTGCGGTCGCCGCCACTGGGCAGGCCGATGGTCAGGCCATCGACCTGCAGGATCGGTGACGTATCGGGCCCGCCGGGCCGCCCCAAGGGCCCGGCAGCCCCCTCGGGGGGCCCCGAGCGCAGCGAGGTTGGGGGCTCGTTCATACCCGCTTGGCCATCTTGGGGTCCAGCGTGTCGCGCAGACCGTCGCCGAGCATGTTCACGGCCAGCACGGTCAGCGCCAGGAAGATGCCGGGGAAGAAGATGTTGTGCGGGTACTCGGTGAACTGCGCCCGGCCTTCGGCCATCACGTTGCCCCAGGTGGGCACGTCTGGCGGCAGGCCCACGCCCAGGAACGACAGGATGGCCTCGGTGAGGATGCCCGAGGCGCAGATGAAGGTGGCCTGCACGATCAGCGGCGCCACGGTGTTGGGCAGCACGTGGCGCGCCATGATGCGCCAGGTGGGCGTGCCCAGCGAGATCGCCGCCTCGACGTACGGCTCCTCGCGGATCGTGAGCACCAGCGAGCGCACCAGGCGCGTCACGCGCGGGATCTCGGGGATGGCGATGGCGATGACCACGGTGGTCAGGCTGCCCCGCCACATGGCCACCAGCGCGATGGCGATCAGGATCGCGGGGATGGCCATCAGGCCGTCCATGACGCGCATCAGCGGCCCGTCCAGCCAACGCAGGAAGCCGGCGAGCAGGCCGAAGACGATGCCGAAGGCCATGGCCACCACGGCCGTGGCCAGGCCCACGATCAGCGAGACCTGGGTGCCGTAGATCACGCGGCTGTAGATGTCGCGGCCGAAGCTGTCGGAGCCCATCAGGAACCGGTGCGGCAGGTACTCGCCGTCCAGCGTGGTGATCTCGCCTTCGGCACCCGGCAGCAGGTCGCGGCTGGCGGGGTCGAACAGCGACGGGTCCACCGTGCCCAGCCAGGGCGCCAGCAGCGCAATCACCACCAGCAGCGCCATCACCCCGCCACCGATGCGCACCGACAGGTTGCGCCCGGCACGCGCCCAGGCACTGGGCTGCTCGACGACCGATGCGGCCTCGACGCTGAGTTCGTCGTATTCGGATCGGCTCATGCTCAGTAGCGGATGCGCGGGTCGAAGAACACGTAGCTCAGGTCCACCGCCAGGTTCACCAGCACGTAGACCACCGAGAACAGCAGGATCACGCCCTGGATGGTGGGGAAGTCGCGCGCCAGCACCGCGTCTACCGTCAGCCGCCCCAGGCCCGGGATGGCGTAGACCGATTCCGTGACCACCACACCGCCGATCAGCAGCGCGATGCCGATGCCGATGACGGTGACGATGGGCACCGCCGCGTTGGCCAGGGCGTGGCGCATCAGCACCGCCTTCTCCGGCAGGCCCTTGGCGCGGGCGGTGCGGATGTAGTCCTCGCCCAGCGTCTCCAGCACCGACGCCCGCGTGACCCGCGCGATCAGCGCCACGTAGATGACCGACAGCGTGATCGACGGCAACAACAGGTGGTAGAGCCATGGCCCCACGCCGTCGGCGATGCGCTTGTAGCCCTGCACTGGCAACCAGCCGAGCTTGAGCGACACGAGCCAGATCAGGATGTAGGCGAGCACGAACACCGGGATGGAAAAGCCCATCACCGAAAAGCCCATCAGCAGCCGGTCGAACCACGAGCCGAAGCGCCAGGCGGCCAGCACGCCCAGTGGCACGGCCACCAGCACCGCGATGGCGATGGTGAGGGCCGCCAGCGACAGCGTGGGCTCCAGCCGCTGCGCGATGAGCGTGGCCACGTCGGTCTTGTAGTAGTAGCTCTGACCCAGGTCGCCGGTGAGCATGTGGCCGGCCCAGATGGCGAACTGCTCGGGGATGGACCGGTCCAGCCCCAGCGTGGCGCGGATCCCGGCGATCTGCTCGGTGGTGGCGGCGTCGCCGGCCAGCACCGCGGCCGGATCACCCGGCGTCAGCCGCAGCATCAGGAACACCAGCACCGCGACGATGACCAGCACCGGCACGGCGGACAGCAGGCGGCGCAGCAGGAAGTTCAGCATGGCCGGTGCTCAGTGGGGGCGCGGCGCGCCGTTGCGCGGCGTACGCCGCAGCACCTGGCCGGGGCGTGCGCCGGTGATGGCACCGCCCTGCCACACCGGCTCGCCGTTGACGAGCACGACGTCGATGCCCGCGGCGGGCCGCTGCGGGTCGTCGTAGGTGGCGGTGTCGGAGATGGCGTCGGCGTCGAAGACCACCAGGTCCGCCGCCTGCCCCACGGCCACCGTGCCGCGGTCGGCCAGGCCGAAGTTGCGCGCCGTCAGCCCCGTCATCTTCCAGACCGCGGTCTCCAGCGGAAACAGCCCCAGGCCGCGGCTGTAGTGGCCAAGCACGCGAGGGAAGGTGCCCCACAGCCGCGGGTGCGGCTTGTCGCCCAGCGGGATGCCGTCGGAGCCGATCATGGTCTCGTCGAAGGCCAGGATGCGCTGCACGTCGCCCTCGTCCATCATGAAGTAGATGGCGCTGCCCGGTTGCAGGCGGCGTGCCGCCTCGTCGCGGGCCACGCCCCACTCCGCGGCGATGTCCGCCAGGTCGCGGCCGGCGCACTCGGGGTGCGGCACGCTGGAGGCGATGATCACGCGCACGTCGAGCATGCCGCGGTCGGGGCGGATCATCGTCGAGCCGGCGGTGTAGGGGTAGCAGTCCAGCGCCACGCACTGCCCGCGCATGGCCGCGGCGATGCGGCCCAGCGACTGCGGCGAACGCCCGTGGTTGGCGGCGCCGCTGAGCTTGTGGTGCGAGATCACCACCGGGCAGTCCAGCGCGCGACCGATGTCCAGCGTTTCCTCGATGGCGGCCATCACCGCATCGGCCTCGTCACGCATGTGGGTGGCGTACAGGCCGGCACCGCCGCGCAGCGGTGCGCCGACGCCGATGATCTCGTCGGTCGTCGCCGCCACCGCCGGCGGGTAGAAGGTGCCGGTGGACAGGCCGATGGCCCCCGCCGCCAGCGCCGCCTCGACTTCGCCGGCCATGGCCGCGATCTCGTCGCGCGTGGCCGGCCGGTCGGTGCGATCCATGGCCAGCACGCGCAGCGTGCTGTGGCCCACCAGTGCCGCCACGTTCACCGCGGCGGGGTCGCGCTGCAGCGCGCCCAGGTAGTCGGCGAAGCCCGTGAAGACCTCGTCACCGCGGTCCATCAGGTCCAGCGGCGGCGGGCACGGCGCCCCCGTCCGCCAAGGTGCGATGCTGATGCCGCAGTTGCCGGTGACCACGGTGGTCACGCCCTGGGACACCTTGAACGGCAGCGCGGGCAGCGCACGGACCGCCTGGTCGTCGTGCGTGTGGGCATCGATGAAGCCGGGGGCGACGATGCGCCCACGGGCGTCGATGCGGCGCGCCGCGGCACGATCGGCGAGGTCGCCCACCGCGGCAATGCGCCCGTCGACGATGCCCACATCGGCACCAAAGCGCGGCGCCCGCGTGCCGTCGATCACCGTGCCGCCGGCGATCACGCAGTCGAAGGCCGGGGCGGCGGGCGCCCCGGTGGCCACGTCGTGCACGGGCGGCTCAGTTCTTCTTCAGGTTCCAGTAGATGTTGCCGTTGGTCACGAAGAAGCCGCTGATGTTCTTGCGTGCGGCCATCGGCTGCTGGTACTCCCCCAGCGCCGCGTGCGTGCCCACCTCGAAGGCCCGGGCGTGGATCTGGTCGGCCAGCTTCTTCTTGGAAGCCTCGTCGGTGGCCCGCATGAAGGCGTTGCGCAGCTCCACCAGCTTCTGATCGGTGGGCCAGCCGAACCAGACCGACTTCTCACCGCGCGAGTCGAGCGCCGGGTTGGCGATCGGGCTCCAGACGTCGAAGGCCTGCCAGGCGGTCAGGAACATGTTCCAGCCACCGGCCGACGGTGCGTCCTTCTTGGCGCGGCGGCCGACCAGGGTCTGCCAGTCCATGGCCTGCAGGTCGACCTTGAAACCGGCCTGACGCAGCAGCTGCGCGGCCACGTCGGGCAGCTTCTGGATGGCCGCCAGGTCCGTGGGCTTCATCAGCACCACGGGTGTGCCGTCGTAGCCGCTCTCCTTGAGCAGCTGCTGCGCCTTGCGCATGTTGCCCTTGGCCTGGATCTCGCTGCCGGCGGTGCTGCCGTAGGGCGTGCCGCAGATGAACATCGACGCGCAGCCCTTGTAGAGTTCCTTGACGCCGACCTGCGCGCGCAGGAACGGCTCCTGAGAGAACGCCGCCAGCGCCGCGGCACGCACCTTCGGGTTGTCGAAGGGCTTGTGCAGGTGGTTGAAGCGCGCCATGTACTGCAGACCGAAGTTGCTGTACTTGGGCAGCTGCAGGTTGGGGTCGGCCTTCACTGTCTCGAACTGGTCGAAGCCCAATGCCTCGATGATGTCGACCTCGCCCTTCTGCAGCGCATTCACCTGCGCCTGCGCGTCACGCAGCGCGAGGTTCCACTCCACGCGGTCGACGTAGACGTTCTTGCCGCCGGTGGTGCCCGACGGCGGTTCGCTGCGCGGCACGTACTTGGTGTTCTTGACGTAGACCGCCTTGTCGCCCGGCTTGAACTGGTCCTTGACGAAGATGTACGGGCCGGAACCGATGTGCTCCTCGATCTGCTTGGTGGCATCGGTCTCGGCAATGCGCTTGGGCATGATGAAGGGCACGTTCGACGACGGCTTGCCCAGCGCCTCGAGCACGAAGCCGCAGGCCTCGCCGAGGAAGATGCGGAAGGTGTCGGGGGCCGGCGTGTCCATGCGCTGCACGAACTGCATCAGCGCCGAGCCCATGGCGTCGCGCTTGCCCCAGCGCTGCAGGCTGGCGATGACGTCCTCGCCGGTCACCGGCGCGCCGTCGTGGAAGGCCAGGCCCTTGCGCAGCTTGAAGGTCCACAGGCGGTTGTCGTCGCTGACGTTCCAGCTCTCCACCATCTGCGGCTTGACCTGGCCGTTGGCATCGGTGCCGAACAGCGTGTCGTAGATCATGTAGCCGTGGTTGCGGCTCATGTAGGCCGTGGTCCAGATCGGGTCCAGGATCGCCAGGTTCGAGTGCGGCACGACGCGCAGCACCGTTTCCTGCGCCACGGCGGGCAGCGAGACCAGCGCGGCGACGGACAGGGCGGAGGCCGCGAGCAGGCTGCGACGGACGATCTTCATGGGGGCGATCCTTTCCATTGAACGGCGGCGTGAGACAAGGGTGATGGCCCATTTTGCGGGTCGATCGGCGACAAATTTCATAGGGAAAACCTTCGCCGGCATCGGCCACCCGCTGACCTGCCGGGCGGCGCCGGGCTGCGCACAATCGTCGCGTCTCAGACGACACCATCCCGACCGCCATGGACCTGCCCGCCGACCTCACCGACCTCGACGCCGATGCCCTGTCGCGGGCCATCCACGCCCGCCAGGTGTCGTGCCGCGAGGTGATGCAGGCCACCTTGGCGCGTGTGCATGCGCTGAACCCGCAGGCCAACGCCATCGTCAACCTGGCCGCCGACGACCAGCTGCTGGCCCAGGCCGACGAACACGATGCCGAACTGGCGCGCGGCCCCTCCCGCGGCTGGCTGCACGGCATTCCGCAGGCGATCAAGGACACCGGGCATGCGGTGGGCTTTCCCACCACTTTCGGCTCGCCGCTGCTGAAGGATGCAATGCCCACCGCCGACAGCCTCTACGTGGCGCGCATGAAGGCCGCCGGCTGCATCGTCATCGGCAAGACCAACATGCCGGAGTTCGGGCTGGGCTCGCACACCTACAACCACCTGTTCGGCAAGACCCCCAATGCCTGGGACCCGGCACGCAGCGCGGGTGGCTCCAGCGGTGGCGCGGCGGTCGCGCTGGCCCTGCGCCTGCTGCCGGTGGCCGACGGTTCGGACTTCATGGGCTCGCTGCGCAACCCGGCCGGCTGGAACCACGTGTTCGGCCTGCGGCCCAGCCCCGGCCGCGTGCCAGGCTGGCCGCGGCCCGAGCTCTTCGTCAGCCAGCTGGCCACCGACGGCCCGATGGCGCGCACGGTGCGCGACCTGGCGCGGCTGCTGTCCGTCCAGGCCGGCTTCGACCCGCGCGTGCCGCTGTCGCTGGACGACCCGCACGACAGCCTGGTGCCGCCGGCCGACGTGACGCTGGACGGCGTGCGCATCGGCTGGCTGGGCGACCTGGAGGGTCACCTGCCGTTGGAGCCTGGCATTGCCGGCGTGTGCGAAGCGGCGCTGCACCGCATGGCCGACGCCGGCGCCCATCTGAGCCCGGCGCGGATAGACCTGGACCTGGAAGCGGTATGGCGCGCCTGGCTGGTGTGGCGCCGCGCCCTGGTCGCACCGGCCGTGGCGGCGGTGATGCAGACGCCCGAGCAGCGTGGCCAGGTCAAGCCCGAGGCCCTGTGGGAACACGACGGCGCGCAGGACCTGCGCTTCGGCAGCTTCATGGCCGCCAGCGTGCAGCGCGGCGCACTGCTGCAGGCGCTGCTGGCGCTGTTCGAGCGCTACGACGTGCTGGCGCTGCCGGTGGCCCAGGTCTGGCCCTTCGACATCGACCAGCCCTGGCCGCGCGAGATCGCCGGCCACCCGATGGACACCTACCACCGCTGGATGGAGACGACGATCTACGCCACCTTCGCCGGCCTGCCGGCGATCAGCGTGCCGGCCGGCTTCGACGCCACTGGCCGCTGGCCGATGGGCCTGCAGCTGATCGGCAGGCCGCGCGGCGACGCGGCGCTGCTGCGCGTGGCGGCCGGCTACGAGGCCGTGGTGCCGGAGCTGCTGGCGCGCCGGCCGCCCGCGGTCAGTTCGACAGCTGCTGCCAGACCTTTTCCAGCCGCTTGACGCTCACCGGCTGCGGCGTGCGCAGCTCCTGCGCGAACAGGCTCACGCGCAGTTCCTCCAGCAGCCAGCGGAACTCGTCGAGCCGGGCATCGGCCTGGCCCTTGCGCTCGGCCAGGCGGCGCTGCCAGCGCTGCTCCAGCGGCCGCAGCTCCGCCAGACGCGCCGCGTCGCGGGCGGGGTCAGCGCGCCACTTGTCCAGGCGGAGCACCACGGCCTTCAGGTAGCGGGGCAGGTGCTGCAGCGCCGCCCAGGGCGTCTCCAGCAGGAAGCGCTTGCCGACCAGCCGCTGCAGCTGCGCCGTCACGTCGTCCACCAACGCCTTGTCGGCACGGCTGTCCTTGAGCTTGCGCTGCGCCGCCTGCCACTCCACCAGCACCACGCCGCACTGGCGCGCCACCTCCTGCGCGATCAGGTTCAGCCGCGTGCGGCCTTCGTCCACCCGTGCGCTGAACGATGCGGCATCGGTGGGCAGCGGGTCGGCCAGGAAGGCACGGTCCAGCGCCAGGTCGACGATCTGCTGGCGCAGGTCCTCCACCGAGCCCAGGGCCATGAAGGCGGCGCCCATCTTCTGCAGGTCGGGGATGTTCTTCTCGAGGTACTTGAGCGGCTCGCGGATCTGCAGCGCGACCAGCCGGCGCAGGCCCACGCGGTGCTTCGCGGCGGCCACCTCGGGCTCGTCGAAGACCTCGATCTCGACATGCGCGCCCTTGTCCACCAGGGCCGGGAAGCCGATCAGCACCTGCCCGCCGCGCTCGATCTCCATCAGCTCCGGCAGCTCGCCGAAGGTCCACGCCGTCAACGGCTGGACCTTCGCCGCGTGGCTGGTCGCAGGCCGCGGCGCCGCGCGTGTCGGCACGGCCGCGCGCGGCTGGCCGGCCGGTGCGGGCTCGGCGGCCGGCACCTTCAGCGCCGCCAGCGCCTGGAAGGCACTGCGCGCCTGGCTGCCGAGCTCGGTCTTCAGCGCCGGCAGGCTGCGCCCCATGCCGAGCTGGCGGCCGTGCTCGTCGACCACGCGCAGG
The DNA here is from genome assembly GCF_004016515.1 of Rubrivivax albus. Lineage (GTDB taxonomy): Bacteria > Pseudomonadota > Gammaproteobacteria > Burkholderiales > Burkholderiaceae_C > Rubrivivax > Rubrivivax albus. The sequence continues at coordinate 1,093,897 of NZ_SACT01000001.1, read as the reverse complement.
TTCATGAACAGGTGCGGCGCCAGCATCTCCAGCTTGAAGTCGGCCCGCTGCACCGGCAGCTGGGTGCGCTCGCGCACGGCCTTGAGCAGTGCGTCCATCAGCGAGCCGTCGCCGAACGGCAGCGACGCCGCCAGCGACGCCGCGGTGTCCGGCAACGGCACCAGCCGCGAACGCGGCCGCTGTGGCAGGCTCTTCAGCAGCGCCTGGATCTTGTCCTTCAGCATGCCGGGCACCAGCCACTCGCAGCGGTCCTCGGCGACCTGGTTGAGCGCGTAGATCGGCACCGTCACCGTCAGGCCGTCCTTGGCGTCGCCGGGTTCGTGCAGGTAGGCGGCGGCGCAGTCGATGCCGCCCAGGCGCACCATGCGCGGGAAGGCGTCGCTGGTGACGCCGGCGGCCTCGTGGCGCATCAGCTCGTCGCGGCTGAGCTGCAGCAGGCCGGGCTGGCGCTTCACCTCGTCACGGAACCAGCGCTCGAGCATCGGACCGCTGCAGACCTCGGGCGGGATGAGCCGGTCGTAGAAGCCGAAGATCAGCTCGTCGTCGACCAGCACGTCCTGCCGGCGCGACTTGTGCTCCAGCGCCTCGAGATCGCGCACCAGCTTGCGGTTGTGCGCCAGGAAGGGCATCCTGCTGTCCCAGGCGTCCTCGCGCAGCCCGCGCACCAGGGCCTCGCGGATGAAGAGCTCGCGCGCGCCTGCGGGGTCCACCTTCGCGTAGTTCACACGCCGGTTGGCGTAGACCACGATGCCGTAGAGCGTGGCGCGCTCCAGCGCCACCACCTCGCCCGCCTTCTTCTCCCAGTGCGGCTCCAGCAGCTGCGTCTTCAGCAGGTGGCCGGCGATGGGGGCGATCCACTGCGGCTCGATGGCGGCCAGCCCGCGGCCGAACAACCGCGTGGTCTCCACCAGTTCCGCCGCCACGACCCAGCGGCCCGGCTTCTTCGACAGGTGCGCGCCCGGGTGGCGCCAGAACCGGATGCCGCGCGCGCCCAGGTACCACTCGTCGTCGTCGGCCTTCAGCCCGATGTTGCCCAGCAGGCCGGCGAGCATGCTCTGGTGCACCTGCTCGTAGGTGGCCGGCGTGCCATTGAGGCGCCAGCCGTGCTCGGCCACCACGGTGTGCAGCTGGGAGTGGATGTCGCGCCACTCGCGCACGCGGCGCGGGCTGACGAAGTGGTCGCGCAGGCGCTGTTCCTGCTGGCGGTTGCTGAGCTTGTGCGTCTTGGACGCCTCCCCGTGCCCACGCCCTTCCTCGATCCACCGCCACAGCTTCAGGTAGCCGTTGAACTCCGACTTCTCGTCGTCGAACAGCTTGTGCTTCTGGTCGGCGGCCTGCTGCTGCTCCAGCGGCCGGTCGCGCACGTCCTGCACCGACAGCGCCGAGGCGATCACCAGCACCTCGGTCAGCGCCTGACGGTCGCGCGCGGCCAGGATCATGCGGCCGATGCGCGGGTCCAGCGGCAGGCGGGACAGTTCCCGGCCGGTGTCGGTGAGTTCGTTGCGCTCGTCGACCGCGCCCAGTTCCGCCAGCAGCGCGTAGCCGTCGGCGATGGCCTTGCGCGGCGGCGGCTCCAGGAACGGGAAGTCCTCGATCGCGCCCAGGTTCAGCGCCTTCATGCGCAGGATCACGCCGGCCAGGCTGCTGCGCAGGATCTCGGGGTCGGTGAAGCGCGGCCGGGCGGCGAAGCCGGGCTCGTCGTAAAGCCGGATGCACACGCCGTCGGCCACGCGGCCGCAGCGGCCGGCGCGCTGGTTGGCCGCGGCCTGGCTGATGGGCTCGACCTGCAGCTGCTCGACCTTGTTGCGGTAGCTGTAGCGCTTGACGCGCGCCTGGCCGCTGTCGATGACGTAGCGGATGCCGGGCACCGTCAGCGAGGTCTCGGCCACGTTGGTGGCCAGCACGATGCGGCGGCCGTTGCCCGGGTTGAACACGCGCTCCTGCTCGGCCTGGGACAGGCGGGCGAACAGCGGCAGGATCTCCGCCGGCGGGCCGCCGCGGTGCTGCTGGGCGAGGTGCTTGTGCAGGTGGTCGGCCGCCTCGCGGATCTCGCGTTCGCCGGGCAGGAAGACCAGGATGTCGCCGGCGGCGCCGCGCCACAGTTCGTCGACCGCGTCGGCGATGGCGTCGTTGGCGTCGTAGGACGGCCGTCCGCCGGGCCGCCCCAAGGACGGCGCGCCCCCTTGGGGGGCCGGCGACGTAGTCGCCTTGGGGGCGACACCTTCCTCGAACGGCCGCCAGCGCTGCTCCACCGGGAACAGGCGGCCCGAGACCTGGATCACCGGCGCCGGGCCGCGGGTCGAGGCGAAATGTGCCGCGAAGCGGTCGGCGTCGATGGTGGCCGAGGTGACGACGATCTTCAGGTCCGGCCGGCGCGGCAGCAGCGCCTTCAGGTAGCCGAGCAGGAAGTCGATGTTCAGGCTGCGCTCGTGCGCCTCGTCGACGATCAGCGTGTCGTAGGCCTTGAGCAGCGGGTCGCCCTGGGTCTCGGCCAGCAGGATGCCGTCGGTCATCAGCTTGACACTGGCGCCGCGCTGCAGCCGGTCCTGGAAGCGCACCTTGTAGCCCACGACCTCGCCCAGCGGCGTCTGCAGTTCCTCGGCGATGCGCTTGGCCACGCTGGTGGCGGCGATGCGGCGCGGCTGCGTGTGGCCGATCAGCCCGCGGCCGCCGCCGGCCCAGCCACGGCCGATCTCCAGCGCGATCTTGGGCAACTGCGTGGTCTTGCCGGAGCCGGTCTCGCCGCAGACGATGACCACGGGATGGTCGCGCATCGCGAGCGCGATCTCGTCACGCCGTGCGGAGACCGGCAGCGATTCCGGGTAGTGGAGCTTCAGCGGCGCGGCTGGGCGCGCGGGCGATCGGGGCGGCGAGGACACGGGGCGCGGATTATCCCCGGCGCCATGGCGCCCCGCGTCAGGAGGCGCTGCTGTACGTGATGGCGCTGATGACGGCGCCCAGCGGGTCCTTGAGCACCGCCATGCGGCCCACCGTGGGGATGTCCATCGGCGGCATCAGCACCTGGCCACCGAGCTCGGCGCAGCGCTTCGCCGTGGCGTCGATGTCGTCCACGGTGACGTAGCAGCCCCACATCGGCGGCATGCCCGGCGGCGCGTCGGGCGGCATGCCCATCACGCCGGCCACCTGGGTGTCGCCCGCCTTGAGCACATGGTAGGGGCCAGTGCCCATGTCCATGTCCTCGCTGGTCCAGCCGAACAGCGCGCCGTAGAAGGCGATCGCGGCCTTCGGGTCTGGCGTCATCAGCTCGGCCCAGCTGAAGGCACCGTGGGTCTTGTAGACGTCCATCGCAAGGCTCCGTCGGCTTCGTGGCCAACGATGCTGCGGCACAATCCGCCGCGCGATGAGCCTCGTTTTCCCGCATACCTTCGTGCCCTGGTTCCGGCTGGTGGCGCCGCACATCCACGCCTACCGCGGCAAGACCTTCGTCGTCGGGCTGACGGGCGAGGCCATTGCCGCGGGCAAGCTCAACGCCTTCGTGCAGGACCTCGCCATCCTGCACGCCATCGGCATCAAGATCGTGCTGGCGCACGGCTTCCGGCCACAGGTGACGGAACAGCTGGCGGCCAAGGGCCAGACCTCGCGCTACAGCCACGGCATGCGCATCACCGACGCGGTGGCGCTGGACTGCGCGCAGGAGGCCGCGGGCCAGCTGCGCTTCGAGATCGAAGCCGCGTTCAGCCAGGGGCTGCCCAACACCCCGATGGCCAACGCCACGGTGCGCGTGATCTCCGGCAACTTCCTCGTCGCGCGGCCGGTGGGCATCGTCGACGGCGTGGACTACATGCACAGCGGCGTCGTGCGGCGCGTGGACGGTGCGGCCATCCGGCGCGCCATCGACAGCGGCGCGATGGTGCTGCTCAGCCCGTTCGGCTTCTCGCCCACCGGCGAGGCCTTCAACCTGACGATGGAAGACGTCGCCACCGCCACGGCCGTGGCCCTGCAGGCCGACAAGCTGCTGTTCATGACCGAGGTGCCGGGCATCCGCGAGCGCCAGGACGACCCGGAGTCGGCCATCGACACCGAACTCTCGCTGGCCGAGGCCCGGCGACTGATGATCGCGCTGCCGCGCCCGGAACGGCCCACCGACACCGGCTTCTACCTGCAGCACTGCGTGCGCGCCTGCGAAGGCGGCGTCGAGCGTTCGCACATCCTGCCCTTCTCGGTGGACGGTGCGCTGCTGATGGAGGTCTTCACGCACGACGGCATCGGCACCATGGTGGTCGACGAGAAGCTCGAGAGCCTGCGCGAGGCCACCGCCGACGACGTCGGCGGCATCCTGCAGCTGATCGAGCCCTTCGAGCGCGACGGCACCATGGTGCGCCGCGACCGCCACGAGATCGAGCGCGACATCGCCAACTACACACTGATCGAGCACGACGGCGTGATCTTCGGCTGCGCCGCGCTCTACCCCTACCCCGAGGCGCGCACCGGCGAGATGCTGGCGCTGACCGTCTCGCCGCAGAGCCAGAGCCAGGGCGACGGTGAGCGCATCCTCAAGCGCATCGAGCAGCGTGCCCGCGCGGCCGGGCTGGACAGCATCTTCGTGCTGACCACGCGCACGATGCACTGGTTCATCAAGCGCGGGTTCGCCGTCGTCGACCCCGGCTGGCTGCCCGAGGCGCGCCAGCGCAAGTACAACTGGGACCGGCGCTCGCAGGTGCTGGTCAAGAAACTGAACTGAAGGAGTCCACCGATGACACGCATGGTGCAGTGCACGTACCTGAAGAAGGAAGCCGAGGGCCTGAGCTTCCCGCCCTACCCGGGCGACCTGGGTAAGCGCATCTACGACAACATCTCCAAGGAAGCCTTCGAGCTCTGGAAGCGCCATCAGACCATGCTGGTCAACGAGAACCGGCTGAACCTGGCCGATGCGCGCGCCCGCCAATATCTGGCGCGGCAGATGGAACTGTTCCTGTTCAGCGAAGGCGCCGACAAGCCGGCCGGCTACGTGCCGCCCAGCGCCTGAGCCCCGACGCCGGAGACACCGGCGCCTCGGCCCCCGCGAGGCGATGGTCCGTCGGCGGCATCGGCTTGGCCGCCGCCGAAGGCCCGGGTGCACGGCGCTGCGGTCCGAAGACTGGCGGGTGCGTTGAAGATCCCCAGGCCGGGCGTCGGACTTTGAACGATAAGGATTCTTGTTTACATTAGACTTCATCCTGTCGTTCACACTGCCTCTGGAAGTCCCATGCGCCTGTCCCACGCCCTGAAGTCGCTCGCCGCCGCCACGCTGGCCATGGCTGCCATGCTGGCCGCTGCCCAGCAGCCGGTGCTGAACCTCTATTCCGCCCGCCACTACCAGACGGACGAGGCGCTGTACGCCAACTTCACCCAGGCCACCGGCATCCGCATCAACCGCATCGATGGCGACGACAACGGCATCCTGTCGCGCCTGAAGAGCGAGGGCGCGGCCAGCCCGGCCGACGTGGTGCTGCTCGTCGACGCCGCCCGCCTGTGGCGCGCGGAGAACGATGGCCTGTTCCAGCCGGTGAAGAGCGCCGTGCTCGCGCAGCGTATCCCGGCCACGCTGCGCAGCAGCGACACTGGCCAGGGTTCGGCCTGGTACGGCTTCTCCACCCGTGCCCGCGTCATCGTGTACGACAAGATGCGCGTGCAGCGCGCCGACGTCGACACCTACGCCGACCTGGCCGCCCCGGTCAACAAGGGCCGGCTGTGCACGCGTTCGGGCTCGCACCCGTACAACGTGTCGCTGTTCGGCTCCATGCTGGAGCGCATGGGCCCTGAGAAGACCGAGGCCTGGCTGAAGGGCATGGTGGACAACATGGCACGGGCGCCGAAGGGCGGCGACACCGACCAGATCCGCGCCGTGGCGGCCGGCGAGTGTGCGGTGGCCATCTCCAATTCCTACTACGTCGCGCGCCTGATGCGCTCGAACAAGCCCGAGGACCGGGCGGTGATCGAGAAGGTCGGCATCGTCTTCCCCGACCAGGACGGTGCCGGCACCCACGTCAACATCGCCGGCGGCGCCGTGGCCAAGCATGCCAAGCACCGCGACGCGGCTGTGAAGTTCCTCGAGTACCTGGCCAGCGACGAGGCACAGCGCTACTTCGCCGAAGGCAACAACGAGTGGCCGGCCGTCACGTCGGTGCGCACGCAAAACCCGGCCTTGCTGGCCCTGGGCGACTTCAAGATGGAGGCGGTGCCGGTGTCGGCCATCGGCGGCCACCAGGCCGAGGTGCAGCGCATGCTCGACCGCGTCGGCTACCGCTGACACCGGGACTTCGGGGGGCCGCACGCCTCCCGGCGCCCACGGGGCTGGGATATATTGGCTCGATCACACCATCAGGGAGACCGAGACGTGGCAGCCCCGTCATTGAGCGACTTGCTGGCCCAGAAGGCCGCGCTCGAACAGCAGATCCTCGAGGCGCAGCGCGAGGAGCGCAGCCAGGCCATCGCCAAGGTGCGCGCGCTGATGGCAGAGTACGGCCTCACGCTGGCCGACCTGGGCACCCGCGCCACCTCCGCACCGCGCAAGGCGTCCGCCAGCCGCGTCGCGCCCAAGTACCGCCACCCCGAGACCGGCGAGACCTGGTCGGGGCGCGGCCTGCAGCCCAAGTGGCTGAAGTCGGCGCTCGCCGCCGGCGCCCGGATCGACGACTTCAAGCTCTGATCTGAACACCCTGCCGACCTTCGATCGCCTGGTCCCTGGTGCCGGGCGACCCAGCCTGGCCTGGTGGGCCGGGTCGGCGGCTGCACTGCTGGCGGCGGCCTGGTTCGACACCTACCTGGCCCTACCGGGCCTGAGCGGGCTGCCCTGGCTGGGCGCCGGCGTCGGCCTGGCCATCGTGCTGCGGGTGCGCTGGCAGGGTCTGCCGCTGCTGGTCGGCGTCTGGGCACTGGCCGGCGTGCTGGCGGGTCTGTCGCCCTGGGCGGTGGCAGTGCAGGCCGTCGGCCCGGCCGGTGCCACCTGGGCCGTCGGCGAGGTGCTCCGCCGCCTGGGCGGCCGGGCCGATCTCGAGCGCGCGCGCGATGCCCTGGTGCTCGGCGCGGTGGCGCTGCTCGTCGGCGGCCCGCTGATGGCCGGCGTACAGACGGCCATGCCGGCGGTGGCGCGCACCGCGGCCGAAGCCTCGCTGCTGGACCTGCTGGCCTGGCCCTGGCATGCGCTGGGCCTGCTGACCGGCAGTTTGCCCGCCATCGCAGTGGCGCGTGCGTCGCGTCGGCGCACTCGCGGGGCCTGGCACCTGGCCGGTGGCGTGACCCTGGCGCTGTCGGCCGTGGCCGCGGCCTGGCTCTGGTTCGGCGGCCTGTCGCTGAGCATCGTGGCCAGTGCGGCCGTGGCCTGGTGGCCGCACGTGCTGCTGCTCGGCCTGCTGTTGGCCGGCACGCTGACCCTCCCGCTGCTGGCGCTGCTGGGCGTGGCGGCGGTGGCCGCCGCCGGCACTGCGACCGGCACCGGACCCTTCGCATCGCTGTCGCCGGCCGGCGCCATCGCAGCGCTCTGCGGCTATCTAGGTTCGCTGATGGTGATGCTGCTGACCGCGCGCAGCATCGGGCAGGAACTGCGCCTGCGCGAGCGCCGTGCCGTCACCGCGCTGGGCGCCGCACGCCTGGCGGTGGCGGAATGGCACCGTCATCGCGCCGAGGAGGTGCACCTGTCGGCCGACTGGCTGGCGCTGACGCGCCACCGCGACCCCGTCACCTGGACCCCCCGCGCCTGGCTCGACGACGTGCACATCGACGATCGCGGGCGGCTGCAGGAAGCGCTGTCCGAGGTGACGCTTGGCGAACGCGACCAGTGGCAGCAGGAACTGCGCGTGCAGAGCGACGACGGCTGGCACTGGGTGGAGGTCAACGTGGTGGCGGCGGAGCGTGACCTCGCCGGGCAGCCGCTGCGCCTGGTGGCCACCATGGCCGACGTCAGCGAGCGCCACGAGGCCCAGGAGCGCCAGCGCCTGTCGGCCAGCCTGTTCGAGCACCTGCACGAAGGCCTGCTGATCGCCGACGCCGACTTGCGCGTGCTGGATGCCAACGCCGCCTACACCCAGATCCTCGACGTGACGCTGGCCGAACTGATCGGCCGCGTGCCGTCGCTGCTGCAGCCCAACCCCAGCGACCCGTTGGCGCGCCAGCAGCGTGCGGCGATGTGGACCGGGCTGCGCCAGCATGGCCGCTGGCGCGGCGAACTGATCGAACGCCGCCGCGACGGCCAGATCAGCACGCTGCAGGCGACGATCTCTCAGGTACACGGGCCGGAGGGCGACCTGCGCTACCACGTGCTGGCGATCTCCGACATCACCGAGCAGCGCGTGGCCCGCGAGCGCCTGGAACGCCAGGCGCACTTCGACGAACTGACGCGGCTGCCCAACCGCGCCCGCCTGAGCCAGCTGCTCGGCGACGCCATGCGCGCGGCCGACCGCGACGGCTACCTGCTGGCCGTGTGCTACCTGGACCTGGACCGCTTCAAGCCGGTGAACGACCGGCACGGCCACGAGGGCGGTGACCGCCTGCTGGTGGAACTGGCCGGCCGCCTGCGTGGTGCGCTGCGCAGCCGTGACCTCTGGGCCGACGCCGCGGCGCGCCTGGGCGGCGACGAGTTCGTGCTGCTGCTGCGCGCCGGCTCGATGGAAGAGGCGCGGCTGGCCGTCGAACGGGTGCTGCGCGTGGTCTCGCAGCCCTACGTCATCGACCCGATGCAGGAGCCGGTTCAGATCACCGCCAGCCTGGGTGCCACCGTCTACCCGATCGACCGCAGCGACGCCGACACCCTGCTGCGCCACGCCGATCACGCCATGTACGGCGCCAAACAGAGCGGCCGCAACGGCTACCTGTTCTTCGACCCGGAACTGCGCCGGCGCACCGAAGAGCGGGTGATGGCCATCGGCCGCGTGCAGGAGGCGCTGGACCGGGCCGAGTTCGTGCTCTTCTACCAGCCCATCGTCGACATGCGCAGCCAGCGTGTCTTCGGGCTGGAGGCCCTGCTTCGCTGGGACCACCCCGAGAAGGGCCTGATCGCGCCGATGCAGTTCCTGCCGCTGATCACCAACACCGGGCTGTCGGCGCGCGTCGGCGACTGGGTGCTGTCGCAGGCGCTGGAGCACCTGGCGCAGTGGCGCCGTGCCGGGCTGGACCTGCAGGTCAACGTCAACATCTCCGCCCGCCACCTGCAGGAGCCGGACTTCGTCCAGCGGCTGGCCGAGCTGCTGGCGCGCCACCCGGACCCGCTGGCCGAGCACCTGAAGCTCGAGATCGTCGAGTCCGAGGCGCACGCCGATCTGGCGGCCAGTTCCCAGCTGCTGGCACGCTGCCGGGCGCTGGGCGTGCGCTCGGCGCTGGACGACTTCGGCACCGGCCACTCCACGCTGACCCACCTGCAGCGCCTGCCGGTGGACGTGCTGAAGATCGACCGCAGCTTCGTCAACCACATGCTCGACGACGCCCAGGACAAGGCCCTGGTCGAGGGCGTGATCGGCCTGGCGCGCACCTTCGGCTGCTCGGTGGTCGCCGAGGGTGTGGAGACCCCGGCGCAGGCGCGCATGCTGCTGGACCTGGGCTGTGACAGCGCCCAGGGCACCGGCATAGCCGCGCCCATGCCCGCCGCCCAGGTGGCCGACTGGGTGCGCAGCTACAGCGGGCTGTTCGCGCTGGCGCCGGCCGGTTCGCCGCGCCTGGCCACCGGGACAGGGCCCGAGGCGCCCGTAGACTCCGGCGGGTGATCCCCGCCAGCTTCCTGCAGGACCTGCTCGGCCGCGTCGACATCGTCGACGTGGTGGGGCGTCATGTCGAACTGAAGAAGGCCGGCATCAACCACAAGGGCCTGTGCCCCTTTCACGGCGAGAAGACGCCGAGCTTCATCGTCAGCCCGTCGCGGCAGACCTACCATTGCTTCGGCTGCGGCGTGCATGGCGACGCGATCCGCTTCCTGGTCGAGCATGGCGGCCTGCCCTTCCCCGAGGCGGTGCGCGAGCTGGCGCAGCAGGTCGGTCTTCAGGTGCCGGAGGACGACACCGACCCGGCCGAGCGCGAACGCGCCAAGCAGGCCCGTGAACGCCAGCTGTCGCTGACCGAGGTGCTGGACAAGGCCGCGGCGCATTACCGCGGCCAGCTCAAGGCCAGCCCCAAGGCGATCGACTACCTGAAGCGGCGCGGGCTCACCGGCCGCATGGCCGCCCGTTTCGGCCTGGGTTATGCGCCCGAGGGCTGGCGCACCCTGGCCAGCGCCTTCGCGCGCTACGACGACCCGCTGCTGGCCGAGGCCGGCCTGGTCATCGTGCAGGGCGACGAGGGGCCGGAGCAGAAGCGCTACGACCGCTTCCGCGACCGTGTGATGTTCCCGATCCGCAACGTCAAGGGCGAGGTCATCGGCTTCGGCGGCCGGGTGCTCGACGGCGGCGAGCCCAAGTACCTGAACTCGCCCGAGACGCCGGTCTTCAGCAAGGGCCGGGAGCTCTATGGCCTGTACGAGGCCCGCCATGCACTGCGCGAGCGTGGCTACGCGCTGGTCGTCGAGGGCTACATGGACGTGGTGGCGCTCGCGCAGTCGGGCTTCGGCAACGCCGTGGCCACGCTGGGCACGGCGTGCACCGCCGAGCACGTGCAGAAACTCTTCCGCCACACCGACGCCGTGGTCTTCGCCTTCGACGGCGACGCCGCCGGCCGACGCGCCGCCGGCCGTGCGCTGGAGGCCGCCCTGCCCCACGCGACGGACCTTCGCAGCGTGCGCTTCCTGTTCCTGCCGGCGGAGCACGACCCCGACTCCTTCGTCCGCGCGCAGGGCGCCGACGCCTTCGAGGCGGCCGTGGCGCAGGCGGTGCCGCTGTCGCGCCAGCTGATCGGGCACGCTGCCGAGGGCCTGGACCTGGCCAGCGCCGAGGGCCGGGCGAAGATGCTGGCGCTGGCCCGGCCGTTGTGGGCGCAACTGCCGGCGGGCATGCTGCGTGGCCAGGTGCTGGCCGCGCTGGCCACTGCAGCCGCGATGCCGGTCGATGCCCTGGAGGCCAGTTGGGCCGATGCACCCCGCCCGCGCAGCGCGCCGCGGCAGACCCAGTGGGCCGCACCGTCGCGCCAGCGCACGCGCGAGGCCACCAAGCTGCTGGACCGCACCGCCTGGCTGCTGGCCCGCCACCCCGACCTCTGGCTGAGCCTGTCCGAGGCCGACCATGCCCGCCTCGGCGGCCTGCCGCTGCCGCATGGCCCCTTCTTCTGCGCGCTGGAGCGCATCCTGCACGACCACGGCACCCTGACCTTGGACGCGCTGGACGCCGAGATCGGCAGCCTGGATCAGTCGGAGACGGTGGCGGCGCTGATGGCCCGCGTGCGCAGCCTGCACCACTTCGAGCAGGACGACCACGCCGGCGATGACCTGCGCGCCCTGATGCACCGCCTGCACCAGCAGGCAGTGGACGAGGAACTGCAGTGGCTGATGGAATCCGGCGAGATGTCGGCCGAGGCCATGGCGCGCGGCAAGGCCCTGCTCGCCGAGCGGGCACGCCTGCGCGCCCAGGCTGCTTTGACGAAAGAAGCCGACTGAACGATAATTACGGGTTCGTTGCAGCGGCAAGAGTGACAGCAACGCCATCCGGTCCCCGGCCACCCTCGACAAGGGTTCCCATGCAAGGCCACCTCGACCGCAGGCTTGCGCTTCCAGACGTCCACGCGAGCTTGCCCGCCCGACAGCACGAACGGCCTGCCGTGGCCGCGCACCGGTCGACCCGCTGGGGTCCAGGTGTGCAGGTGCCCGGCCCGAGGCCGGTCGCAGCATGTCCGGACGCGACACCCGCTCATCTACGAGGACCCGCATGACCGCCAAGAAGACCGTCGCCCCTGATCCGAAGAAGGCCGCCGCTGAAACGCCGAAGAAGGCCAAGGCCGCCAAACCTGCCGCCGACCCGAAGGACACCAAGGCGCTGAAGGTGGCTTCGGGCAAGGCCGCGACCACGGCCGCCGCCGCACCGGCCGCGGCGAAGTCGTCCGCGAAGGCCGCACCGGCCAAGGCGGCGCCGGCCAAGCCGGCGGCCAAGGGCAAGCCTGCGGCCAAGACCGCCGGCAAGTCGCCCAAGGGCCGGACCGCCCAGGCCATCGAGGACGAGGACGTCGACAGCGACGGCGACACCGAGGTCGAGGTCGACGCCGAACTGGAGGTCGAGGCCGAGGTCGAGGCCGTCGACGAGAAGGAGGCCAAGGCCAAGCCGCTGCGCATGAAGGTCAGCCGCGCCAAGGAGCGCGCGCTGATGCGCGAGTTCGGCCTGGACGAGACGGCGCTGACGGAAGAGGAAGCCACCAAGCGCCGCAGCGAGCTGAAGACGCTCATCAAGATGGGCAAGACCCGTGGTTTCCTGACCCACCAGGAGATCAACGACCACCTGCCCGAGAAGCTGGTCAACGAGGAGATCCTCGAGGCCATCATCTCGATGCTCAACGACATGGGCATCGCAGTCTACGAGCAGGCGCCCGACGCGGCCACGCTGCTGATCAGCGGCAGCAACACCTCCACCGCCACCGAGGAGGAGGCCGAGGAGGCCGCCGAGGCGGCGCTGTCGACGGTCGACTCCGAGTTCGGCCGCACCACCGACCCGGTGCGCATGTACATGCGCGAGATGGGCACGGTGGAACTGCTCACGCGTGAAGGCGAGATCGAGATCGCCAAGCGCATCGAAGGCGGCCTGCAGGCGATGATGCTGGCCATCAGCGCCAGCCCGACGACCATTGCCGAGATCCTGGCGATGGCCGACCGCATCGCTGCCGGCACGATGCAGATCTCCGAGGTCGTCGACGGCTTCGTCAGCGACGACGAGGCCGACGACTACGTGGCCGAGGAGGACTTCGACGAGTTCGACGAGGAAGACGACGACGACGGCAACGGCGGCTCCAAGGCGCTGACGAAGAAGCTCGAGGAGCTGAAGAACCAGGCGCTGGAGGTCTTCACCGACCTGCGCGGGCACTTCGAGCGCATGCGCCGCGCCTTCGAGAAGGAAGGCTACAAGTCGCCGGCCTACAACAAGGCCCAGCAGGCCATCAGCGACACGCTGATGAAGATCCGCTTCACGGTCAAGACGATCGAGAAGCTGTGCGACATCCTGCGCTCGCAGGTGGACGACGTGCGCCGCTACGAGCGCGAGATCCGCAAGATCACCGTCGACCGCTGCGGCATGCCGCAGGAGCACTTCATCAAGCACTTCCCGCCGAACGTGCTGAACCTGAAGTGGGCGGCCAAGGAGGCCGCCGCCGGCAAGCCCTACAGCGACATCCTGGAACGCAACCTGCCGGCGGTGCAGGAACTGCAGCAGAAGCTGATCGACCTGCAGGCCAGCGCCGTAGTGCCGCTGGAGGACCTGAAGGAGATCAACCGCGAGATGAACGCGGGCGAGAAGGCCAGCCGCGACGCGAAGAAGGAGATGATCGAGGCCAACCTGCGCCTGGTGATCTCGATCGCGAAGAAGTACACCAACCGCGGCCTGCAGTTCCTGGACCTGATCCAGGAAGGCAATATCGGCCTGATGAAGGCGGTGGACAAGTTCGAGTACCGCCGGGGCTACAAGTTCTCGACCTACGCCACGTGGTGGATCCGGCAGGCCATCACACGCAGCATCGCCGACCAGGCACGGACCATCCGCATCCCGGTTCACATGATCGAGACGATCAACAAGATGAACCGCATCTCGCGCCAGCACCTGCAGGAGTTCGGCTACGAGCCGGACGCGCCGACGCTGGCCGAGAAGATGGAGATGCCCGAGGACAAGATCCGCAAGATCATGAAGATCGCCAAGGAGCCGATCTCCATGGAGACGCCGATCGGCGACGACGATGATTCGCACCTGGGCGACTTCATCGAGGACACCAACAACACCGCCCCGATCGAGGCCGCGATGCAGGCCGGCCTGCGCGACGTGGTCAAGGACATCCTCGACAGCCTGACCCCGCGCGAGGCCAAGGTGCTGCGCATGCGATTCGGCATCGAGATGAGCACCGACCACACTCTGGAGGAGGTCGGCAAGCAGTTCGACGTCACGCGCGAGCGCATCCGCCAGATCGAGGCCAAGGCCATCCGCAAGCTCAAGCACCCGAGCCGCAGCGACAAGCTCAGGACGTATCTCGACAATCTTTGATTGGCGAGATGCGTGCCGCCAAGGGCGGTCGCGGCGGCGCCGCAGGCACAAGCTGCGCACGTACCTGGACAGCCTGCAGGGTTGGTCAGGCACTTGGCCCGCGCCGGCGGGCCGCCGTGCGCCATGTGAACAAGGCCCGCATCTGCGGGCCCGTTCCGTGACGGACGTTACACTTCGCGGCCTGATGACCCGCATCACCGAAAGCACCGTCCTGTTCGCCGATCTGCGCGGCAGCACGTCGCTGTTCGAGACCCTGGGCAACGCCGAGGCGACCTCGGTCGTCACGCATTGCGTGGGGGCGCTGGCGCGTGCGGTGGAAGGCTGCGGCGGCCGGGTCGTGAAGACGCTGGGCGATGGCCTCATGGCCTTGTTCGACCAGTCGCATCACGCCGCGCAGGCGGCGGCACAGATGCACGACCTGCTCGACTCGATGGTGTTGCGCGGCCAGGAGCGCGGTGCCTCGTCGGGCCTGCGGCTGCTGCGCCTGCAGGTGGCATTGGCCCGCGGCGAGATCGTCGAGATGGGGGGTGACGCCTTCGGTGACGCGGTCAACGTCGCTGCCCGGCTGCTCGACCACGCGGGCGACAACGAAACCCTGCTCACCGTCGAGGTGCTGCTCGGCCTGCCGCTGGAACAGCGCACGCGCTTTCGCAGCCTGGACCGGCTGGCGCTGCGCGGCCGCGCCGAGCCGGTGCAGGTGCACGTGCTGGGCGGCCGTCGTGGCACCGTGGACCAGGCGCAGACGCAGTTCGGCGACATGCCGGCGCCCGTCGAGGAGCCTGACGGCCTGCGGCTGCACTGGCAGCACGCGGAGCGCCTGTTCGCCAGCCAAAACCTGCCGCTGGTGGTGGGGCGCAGCCCGCAGGCGGCCTTCTGCGTCGACGACAACCGCGTCTCGCGTTCGCACTGCCGGATCGACTGGCACGGCGGCAGCTTCCAGCTCACCGACCTCAGCTTCAACGGCACCTGCGTGCGCTTCGCCGACGGCGAGATCGTTAGCCTGCGGCGCGGCAGCTGCACGCTGCACGGCAGCGGCACCATCGGCCTGGGCGGCACGCCGCTGGACAGCGGCACGGCCTGTGTGGACTTCGAGGTGCTGCGCTTCAGCCAGACGGCAACGCGGCCCGTCGACGACTGGCTGCCGACCCAGACCTGATGCGCCTGCTCTGCGTCGAGGACGACCGCGTCAACGCGATGCTGCTCGAGCAGAGCTGCCGGGATGCCGGCGTGACCGAACTCGAGATGGCCGAGTGTGGCCGCGACGCACTGGCCCTGGCCGCGCGCTGGTCGCCGGACCTCGTGGTGCTCGACTTGCACCTGCCGGACACCGATGGCCTGGCCCTGCTGGCCGCCTTGCGTCGGCTCCTGCAAGCCCCCGACCTCCCGGCGGCCCTGTGTTCGGCCGATGCACCCGACGACCTGCACGACATGGCCATCACCGCGGGCTTCCAGTTCGTCTGGCGCAAGCCGGTGATGCCCGACGACGTGCGCCTGACGCTGGCCGCGCTGCGGGCCGCGAACTGAACCACACATGCCCTACCGCCAGGAACCCGCCTACCGCCATGGCCAGGCCGCCACCACGGCGGTGTTGGTGGTCAACCTAGGCACGCCCGATGCGCCCACCGCACCGGCGCTGCGCCGCTACCTGGCCGAGTTCCTCAGCGACCCGCGCGTCGTGGAGATCCCGCGCCTGGCCTGGTGGCCGATCCTGCACGGCATCATCCTCAACACACGTCCGGCGAAATCGGCCGCCAAGTACGCCACCGTCTGGACCCCTGAAGGTTCGCCGCTGGCGGTGTGGACCCGGCGTCAGGCCGACGGCCTCCAGGCGCTGCTCAGCGAGCGCGGTCACCGGGTGCTCGTGCGCCCGGCCATGCGCTACGGCCAGCCGGCCATCCCCGACGTGCTGGATGCGTTGCGTGCCGAAGGCGCCACCCGCGTGCTGGTGCTGCCGATGTACCCGCAGTACGCGGCCGCCACCACGGCCAGCGTGAGCGACAGGGTCGGCCAGTGGCTGGCCGGCGCCCGCCGGGTGCCGGAAATGCGATTCGTCGCCGAGTACGCCGACGACCCCGGCTACATCGCCGCGCTGGCCGCGCGTGTTCGCGAGCACTGGGCGCAGCATGGCCAACCCGACCGGCTGGTGCTCAGCTTCCATGGCGTGCCGCACCGTTCGCTGCTGCTGGGGGATCCGTACCACTGCCAGTGCCACGTGACGGCGCGCCTGCTCGGCCAGGCCCTGGGACTGGACAAGGACCGCCTGCTGGTCACCTTCCAGAGCCGCTTCGGCAAGGCACGCTGGCTGGAGCCCTACACCGAACCCACGCTGCGCCAGCTGGCCGCCGACGGCGTCAAGCGCGTCGACGTCATGTGCCCAGGGTTCGTGGCCGACTGCCTGGAAACGCTGGAGGAGATCGGCGAGGAAGTGCGCGACGCCTTCCTCGAGTCCGGCGGCGAGACCTTCCACTACATCGACTGCCTCAACGCGCGCCCCGACTGGCTGGCGGCGCTGGCCGACCTGACCGAGCGCCACCTGCAGGGCTGGGACACGCGCACCGCCCCCGATGCCGACGCCCTGGCGGCGCAACGGTCGCGCGCATTGGCGATGGGTGCGCCAGACTGACGACGGGCGGGCCGCGGCGCCTCGCCCGCGCGTCAGCGTCGCCGCTGCAACGCCCGCCACAGCGGCGGGCCGACAAGCACCGCCACCACCAGCGCCAGCAGCGTGGCCGACATCGGCCGCTGCACGAAGACCAGCCAGCTGCCTTCGCCGATGGACAGCGCGTTGCGCATCTGCGCCTCGGCCAGCGGCCCCAGGATCATGCCGACGATGACCGGTGCCGTGGGGAAGTCGAAGCGCCGCATCACCACGCCCACCAGGCCGAAGCCCAGCATCAGGTAGAGGTCGAAGGCACTCTGGCGCATGCCGTAGACGCCCACCGTGGCGAAGATCAGGATGCCGGCGTACAGCGGCGCGCGCGGGATCTTCAGCAGCTTCACCCACAGGCCCACCAGTGGCAGGTTCAGCACCAGCAGCATCACGTTACCGATGTAGAGGCTGGCGATCAGCGCCCACACCAGCGCCGAGCTGGTCTGGAACAGCTGCGGGCCGGCGTTGATGCCGTAGTTCTGCAGCGCCGACAGCAGGATCGCCGCGGTCACCGACGTGGGGATGCCCAGCGTCAGCAGCGGCACCAGGGTGGCGGTGACGGCGGCGTTGTTGGCGGCCTCCGGCCCGGCCACGCCCTCGATGGCGCCGACGGTGCCGAACTCGTCCTTGTGTTTCGAGAGCTTGCGCTCGACGCCGTAGCTCAGGAAGGTGGGGATCTCGGTGCCACCGGCGGGGATGGTGCCGAACGGGAAGCCGAGCGCCGTGCCGCGCAGCCACGCGGGCCAGGAACGGCGCCACTCGGCACGCGTCATGTGGGCGCGGGTCATGCGGTTGGCATCCGGCTTGAAGCGGCCTTCGTACATCGCCGTGTACAGGCACTCGCCCACCGCGAACAGGCCCACCGCCACCAGCACGACCTCGATGCCGTCCAGCAGTTCCGGCACGCTGCCCACGTAGCGCGCCTGGCCGGTGATCTGGTCCAGCCCCACCAGGCCGATGGCCAGGCCGATGAACAGCGCCGTCAGCCCGCGCAGCTTGCTGCCGCCGAGCACGGCGCTGACGGTGGTGAAGGCCAGCAGCATCAGCAGCGCGTATTCCGGCGGGCCCAGCAGCACCGCGTAGTCGGCCACGATGGGCGCGAACAGCGTCACCAGCACAGTGGCAATGGTGCCGGCCACGAAGCTGCCGATCGCCGAGGTGGCCAGCGCCGCCCCGGCGCGGCCGCTCTTGGCCATCTTGAAGCCTTCGAGCGCGGTCACCATGGTACCGGTCTCGCCCGGCGTGTTGAGCAGGATGGACGTGGTGGAGCCACCGTACATCGCGCCGTAGTAGATGCCGGCGAAGAAGATCATGCTCGCCGTGGGCTCCACCTGCGCGGTGATGGGCAGCAGCATGGCCACCGTCACCGCCGGGCCCAGCCCGGGCAGCACGCCGATGGCGGTGCCCACGGCGCAGCCCACGAAGGCCCACATCAGGTTGATGGGCGTGGCCGCGGTCGCGAAGCCGGCGATCAGGTTCTGCCAGATGTCCATCGTCAGCGAACGCTCAGAGCCAGCCGGTGCCGGTGAGGCCCGGCAGGTTGATGTCCAGCACCAGCGTGAACAGCCAGTACGCCGGCGCCGCGATCAGCGCCCCCGTGGCCACGTCCAGCGCCCAGCGGCGCAGCCCCCCGCCCACAGCCCCTTCGGACTGGCGCAGCCCGCGCACGGCGCAGACGAAACACAGGGTGCAGGCGACGATGAAGCCGGCGCGCTCGATCAGCAGCGCGTTGAGCACGATGCCGGCCACCACCCAGGCCAGCGGCGGCCAGTCGCCACGCTCGCCGCCCGACGGCAGTTCGCGCGGCCGGAAGCCGCCGCTGAAGGCCTGCCACAGCAGCCCTGCACCGCAGACGGCCAGGGCTGCCGTGATCACCCAGGGCAGGAAGTTCGGGCCCACGCCGGCGTAGCCGGCTTCGCCCGGGATCTGCACGGCGCCGAAGGCCAGCATGGCCGCCACGGCCAGCACGCCGACGCCGATGGCCTTCTGTGCCCACCGGTCGTCGGGCATCGCGTCCTGCGGCTGGTCGCTCATCGTCAGACCATGCCGGCCTTGACCATGGTCGCGCGCAGCGACGCGAAGCTTTCGTCCACGAAGTCGGCGAAGGGCTTGCCCGCCAGCAGCGCCGGCGTCCACTTGTTCTTCTCCAGCGACGCGGCCCAGGACTTGGTCTTCGTGGCCTTCACCACCATGTCCACCAGCGCCTTGCGCTGCGCGTCGCTGATCCCGGCGGCGCCATACACCCCCCGCCAGTTGCCCAGCACCACGTTGAAGCCCAGCTCCTTCATCGTCGGCACCGGGATGCCGGCCTGGCGGGCCTCGGACGTGACGCCGATGGCGCGCATCTTGCCGGCCTCGATGTAGGGCTGGAACTCGCTGTAGCCGCTGCCGCCGACGCTGACGTTGCCGCCGATGATCGCGGCCGTGGCCTCGCCACCGCCGCGGAAGGGCACGTAGTTGATCTTCATCGGGTCCACACCCACCTCGCGCGCCAGCATCGCGATGGCGATGTGCTCGGTGGAGCCGGCCGAGCCACCCCCCCACTTCACGCTGCCCGGATCCTTCCTGAACTGCGCCACGACGTCGGCCATGGTCTTGAAGGGCGAGTCGGCCGGTACGACGAACACGTTGTATTCCGTGGTCAGGCGCGCGATCGGCGTCACCTGCGTCACCGACACCGGCGGCTTGTTGCGGATCTCGCCGCCCAGCATCACCGCGCCCATCACCATCAGCGCGTCGCCATCGCCCTTGCGCGCGTTGTAGAACTGCGCCAGGCCGATGGCACCAGCGGCACCGCCCTTGTTCTCGTAGGTGATGGACGAGGCAACGCCGGCCTCCTGCATGGCCGCACCCAGCGCGCGGCCCGTGCCGTCCCAGCCGCCACCGGGGTTGGCCGGGATCATCAGCTTCAGGTTGCCGGCGGCCCAGGCCGTCATCGGCAGGCTGCTGCCGGTGGCCAGCGCGGCCAGGGACTTCAGGAAGGTGTCGCGACGCATGGGTTGTCTCCTCGTTGCAGGAACCGTGATGGCCACGATGCTCGACAGCGAGCCTGTCAATCGGCTGTCCACGGCCCTGGGGATTACCCGCTGCCGCCTATGATCCGGCCGCCATGAAGCTGCTGTTGGTGGAGGACAACCCGGCGATGCAGGCCACGCTGCAGCGCAGCTTCGAGCGCCGCGGCATGCAGGTGCTGCTGTGCGGCGACGGCGCGCGTGCGCTCGACCGCTGGCGCGCGAGCCTGCCCGACGTGGTGCTGCTGGACCTCAGCCTGCCCGGCCTGGACGGCCTGCAGGTGCTGAGCCAGGCACGGGCCGACGGGCTGCGCACCCCGGTGCTGATCCTCACCGCCCGCGGCACCGTGGGCGACCGCATCCTGGGCCTGAACACCGGCGCCGACGACTACCTGGCCAAGCCCTTCGACCTCGACGAACTGGAAGCGCGCGTGCGCGCGCTCGCGCGTCGCGGCAACCCGGCCGGGACCGATGCCGCACCGCGCTTCGGCGGCCTGCACGTGGACGCCGAGTCCGGCGCCGTGCTGCATGGCGGGCAGCCGCTGGAACTCACCCAGCGCGAGGCCGCCATGCTGCGAGCCCTGCTGAGCCGGCCTGGCCAGGCGGTGGCCAAGGAGCGGCTGCTGGAACTCGTGTTCCCCGGCGATGCCGAGGTGCAGCCCGAGGCGGTGGAGGTGGTGGCCTACCGGCTGCGGCGCAAGCTGGCCGACCTGCCGGTGCAGCTGGTGACACTGCGCGGCCTGGGCTACCTGCTGAAGACTGCGGCGTGAATCGACGCGTGACCCAACGCCTGAAGCGCCACCGGCCATCCCTGCGGCGCCAGTTGCTGCTGGGCATCCTGGTGCCCACGGTGGCCGTGGTCGCGCTCAACACGGTGATGCTCTACCGGCAGGCCCTGGCCGCTGCCGACACCGCCTACGACCGCACGCTGCTGGCCACGGCCAAGTCGCTGGGCGAGCAACTGGCGCTCGCCGCCGCGGCCGATGGCGGCGCGCCGCGGGTCGTTGCGTCCGTGCCCTACTCCGCGCTGGAGGCCTTCGAGGCCGACAGCCGCAGCCGGCTGTACTACCGCGTGCTGGGCTTCGCCGGCGAGGTCGTTTCCGGCTTCGACGACCTGCCCCCGCCCGACCGCCGCCTGCCCGACCGCGGCGTCTACGCCGCGCTGGTGCACTTCTACGACGAGTTCTACCGCGACGAGCCGGTGCGCATGGCCGTGCTGCTGCAGCCGGTGGCCAGCGCCGAGGCCCAGGGCATGGCCACCGTGCAGGTGGCCGAGACGCTGGAACTGCGGCAGGCGCTGGCCCGGCAGATCCTGTTCGACACCGCGTGGCGGCAGGCCCTGCTGCTGGGCCTCATCGCGGTGGTGGTGCTGTGGGTGGTGCAGCGCGCCACGCGCCCGGTGCGCGACCTGGGCGCGGCCATCGACCACCGCCCCGCCGGCGACCTGACGCCGATCGACGCCGAACAGGCGCCGCGGGAACTGACGCCGCTGCTGGACGCCACCAACCACGTGATGCAGCGGCTGGACCACCTGCTGGCCCACCAGCAGCGCTTCGTGCGCGACGCGTCGCACCAGCTGCGCACGCCGCTGGCGGTGCTGAAAACACAGCTGCAGTCGGCCCGGCGCGGCGACCTGCCGCCGGAGCGTGCCCTCGACGAGATGGCGCACACGGTGGACGGTGCCATTGCCCTGGCCAACCAGATGCTGGCGCTGGCCAAGGTGGAGCAACTCCGCCAGCAGGGCGATGCCGGCCTGGTGGACCTGGCGGCCGTGGCGCGCGACGTGGCGCTGGACCTGGCCCCGCTGGCCGCGGCACGCGACATCGCGCTGGCCGTGGAGACCCAGCCGGCGCCGGTGCGGGCGCACGAGTGGATGCTGCGGGAGCTGCTGCGCAACCTGCTGCACAACGCGATCCGGCACTCGCCCGATGGCGCGCCGCTGACGCTGAGCCTGGTGGCCGACGGGCGCCACGCCGCGCTGACGCTGGCCGACCAGGGCCCGGGCCTCGACCCGGCGCTGGGCGACCGCCTGTTCCAGCCGTTCGTGGCCGGTGCCGGCAGCGGCACACCGCTGGCGGCCAGCGGCGGCACAGCGGGCAGCGGGCTGGGGCTGGCCATCTGCCGTCAGATCGTGGAGACGCTGGGCGGCACGCTGACGTTGGACAATCGGCGGGAGCACGGCAAGGTGGTGGGGCTGGACGCGATCGTCCGCCTGCCGCTGGCCGCCGCCCCCACCGCATGACCGAACTGCCGCTGACCGACCGCCTGCGCCTGGACAAGTGGCTCTGGGCCGCCCGCTTCTACAAGACCCGCGCCCTGGCCGCCGACGAGGTGGACAAGGGCCGCGTGCGCGTCAACGGCCAGCCGGCCAAGCCGGCGCGGGAGCTGAAGGCGGGTGACCTGGTGGAGATGCGCCAGGACCAGGTCTGGCGCTGCGTGGCGGTGGTGGCGCTGTCGGCCGTGCGCGGCCCCGCGCCACTGGCCCAGGGGCTGTACACCGAAACGGCCGAGAGCCTGGCCAACCGGGCCAAGGCGGCCGAGACGCGACGCCTGGCGGCCGAGCCGGCCCAGGCCATCGCCCAGGGCCGGCCCACCAAGCGCGAGGGACGCGAGCTGCGCAGCTGGCAACGCTGGAGCGCCTCGCTCGACGACGACTGACCCCGCCCCGGTCGCTGCCCGGCCCGCGCCGGCGCAAAGACCCCTCTTGAAACCCCGGCAAGCGCCCCCATGTGCCCGGGCATGACCGCGCAGCCTTCCTCCGACACCGCCTCCGACATGCACCCCCAAGACCCCCAGACCGCCGACCCGCAGGGCACGGCCGCCCCCGACGACGCCGCCGCCGGCGCGACGACCTCCGATCCCGCGGCCGAACTGGCCGCCCTGCAGGCCAAGCATGCCGAGGTGGCCGACGCCTACCTGCGCGCCAAGGCCGAGGCCGAGAACACCCGCCGCCGGGCCGACGAGGAGATGGCCAAGGCGCGCAAGTTCGCCGTCGAGTCCTTCGCCGAGAGCCTGCTGCCGGTGACCGACAGCCTGGAGGCCGCCATCGCCATCCCGGATGCCACGGCCGCCCAGGTGCTCGAAGGCGTGCACGCCACGCTGCGCCAGTTGCTCGCCGCGCTGGAGCGCCACAAGGTGGTGCCCATCGCCCCGCCGGCCGGCACCAGGTTCGACCCCCACCACCACCAGGCCATCAGCATGGTGCCGGCCGAGCAGGAGGCCAACACCGTGGTGGCCGTGCTGCAGAAGGGCTACCTGATCGCCGACCGCGTGCTGCGCCCGGCCCTGGTCACGGTGGCCGCGCCGAAATGATCGACATCAGCGTCCGGTGACTTGAAACCGGACGACTTATCCACAACTTCCAGACAACCGAATTCCAGCTTCAGGAGCCACACAACATGGGCAAGATCATCGGCATCGACCTCGGCACCACCAACTCGTGCGTGGCCGTGATGGAAGGCAACACGACCAAGGTCATCGAGAACAGCGAGGGCGCCCGCACCACGCCGTCCATCATCGCCTACCAGGAGGATGGCGAGATCCTCGTGGGCGCCTCGGCCAAGCGCCAGGCCGTGACGAACCCGAAGAACACGCTGTACGCGGTGAAGCGCCTGATCGGCCGCAAGTTCACCGAGAAGGAAGTGCAGAAGGACATCGACCTGATGCCCTACACCATCGCGGCCGCCGACAACGGCGACGCCTGGGTGGAGGTGCGCGGCAAGAAGCTCGCGCCGCCCCAGGTCAGCGCCGAGATCCTGCGCAAGATGAAGAAGACCGCCGAGGACTACCTCGGTGAAGAGGTCACCGAGGCCGTGATCACGGTGCCGGCGTACTTCAACGACGCGCAGCGCCAGGCCACCAAGGACGCCGGCCGCATCGCCGGCCTGGAGGTCAAGCGCATCATCAACGAGCCCACCGCCGCGGCCCTGGCCTTCGGCCTGGACAAGCACGGCAAGGGCGACCGCAAGATCGCCGTGTTCGACCTCGGCGGCGGCACCTTCGACATCTCGATCATCGAGATCGCGGATGTGGACGGCGAGAAGCAGTTCGAGGTGCTGTCCACCAACGGCGACACCTTCCTGGGCGGCGAGGACTTCGACCAGCGCATCATCGATTACATCGTCACCGAGTTCAAGAAGGAGCAGGGTGTCGACCTGACCAAGGACGTGCTGGCCCTGCAGCGCCTGAAGGAAGCGGCCGAGAAGGCCAAGATCGAGCTGTCCAACAGCACGCAGACCGACGTCAACCTGCCCTACATCACGGCCGACGCCTCGGGCCCGAAGCACCTGAACATCAAGCTCACCCGCGCCAAGCTCGAGAGCCTGGTGGAGGAACTGATCGCGCGCACGATCGAGCCCTGCAAGATCGCCATCAAGGATGCCGGCGTGAAGGCCAGCGACATCGACGACGTGATCCTGGTCGGCGGCATGACGCGCATGCCCAAGGTGCAGGAGAAGGTCAAGGAGTTCTTCGGCAAGGAGCCGCGCAAGGACGTCAACCCGGACGAAGCCGTGGCCGTGGGCGCCGCCGTGCAGGGCCAGGTGCTGGGCGGCGAACGCAAGGACGTGCTGCTGCTGGACGTCACCCCGCTGAGCCTGGGCATCGAGACCCTGGGCGGCGTGATGACGAAGATGATCAAGAAGAACACGACCATCCCGACCAAGTTCAGCCAGGTGTTCTCCACCGCCGACGACAACCAGCCGGCGGTGACGATCAAGGTCTTCCAGGGCGAGCGCGAGATGGCCACGGGCAACAAGAGCCTGGGCGAGTTCAACCTCGAGGGCATCCCGCCGGCGCCGCGCGGCCTGCCGCAGATCGAGGTCACCTTCGACATCGACGCCAACGGCATCCTGCACGTCAGCGCCAAGGACAAGGGCACGGGCAAGGAGAACAAGATCACCATCAAGGCGAACTCGGGCCTCAGCGAGGCCGAGATCGAGAAGATGGTCAAGGACGCGGAGATGAACGCGGCCGAGGACAAGAAGAAGCTCGAGCTGGTGCAGGCCCGGAACCAGGCCGACGCGATGGTGCACACGGTCAAGAAGAGCCTCGCCGAGCACGGCGACAAGCTCGACGCGCCGGAGAAGGAGAAGATCGAGGCCGCGCTGAAGGACGCCGAGGAGGCGCTCAAGGGCGACGACAAGGCCGACATCGAAGCCAAGACCGAGGCCCTGATGACCGCGGCGCAGAAGCTGGGCGAGAAGGCCTACGCCGACGCGCAGGCCGCGCAGGCCGCCGCCGGCGCCGAAGCCGGTGGCGAGGCGCCGAAGGCCTCGCCGGGCAAGCCGGCCGACGACGACAACGTGGTCGACGCCGACTTCAAGGAAGTGAAGAAGTGACGTGGCCGGCGGGCCACCGGCCCGCCCCCGCTCTGCGCCGCGACCGCGCGCCAGGCCTCGCCTGACGCCCGGCGCGGCGGTTTCACTTCCAGCGTTTCCAGGATACGGACCCACTGATGGCCAAACGCGACTACTACGACATCCTCGGCGTGCCGAAGAACGCCTCCGAGGACGACATCAAGAAGGCCTACCGCAAGCTGGCCATGAAGCACCACCCTGACCGCAACCAGGGTGACGACGCCAAGAAGGCCGAGGAGAAGTTCAAGGAGGCCAAGGAGGCCTACGAGATCCTTTCCGAGCCCCAGAAGCGAGCGGCCTACGACCAGTACGGCCACGCCGGCGTGGACCCCAACATGGGCGGCGGCCGCGGCGGCCCGGGGCCGGAGGGCTTCGGCGGCTTCGCCGAGGCCTTCGGCGACATCTTCGGCGACATCTTCGGCGGCCAGGGTGGCGGCCGGCGCGGTGGCGGCGGCCAGCAGGTCTACCGCGGTGCCGACCTGAGCTACGCGATGGAGATCACGCTGGAGGAGGCGGCCCACGGCAAGGACACGCAGATCCGCATCCCCAGCTGGGACAGCTGCGACACCTGCCACGGCAGCGGTGCCAAGCCCGGCACCCAGCCCAAGACCTGCCCCAGCTGCAACGGCAGCGGCACGGTGCACCTGCGCCAGGGCTTCTTCAGCATCCAGCAGACCTGCCCGCACTGCCACGGCACCGGCAAGATCATCCCCGAGCCCTGCCCCAGCTGCCATGGCGCCGGCAAGATCAAGCGCCAGAAGACGCTGGAGGTGAAGATCCCCGCCGGCATCAACGAGGGCATGCGCATCCGCTCGGCCGGCAACGGCGAGCCGGGCACCAACGGCGGCCCGCCTGGCGACCTGTACATCGAGATCCGCATGAAGGCCCACGAGGTCTTCGAGCGTGACGGCGACGACCTGCACTGCACGGTGCCCGTGGGCCTGACCACGGCGGCGCTGGGCGGCACCATCGAGGTGCCCACGCTGGGCGGCAAGGCCGAGATCGACCTGCCCGAAGGCACCCAGCACGGCAAGACCTTCCGCCTGCGCGGCAAGGGCATCAAGGGCATCCGCTCCAGCTACCCGGGCGACCTGTACTGCCACGTGACGGTGGAGACGCCGGTCAAGCTGACCGAGCACCAGCGCAAGCTGCTGAAGGAACTGGAAGAGTCCTTCAGCAAGGCGGGCGACCGCCACTCGCCCAACGCCAAGAGCTGGACGGACCGCGTCAAGGACCTGTTCAAGTAGGCGGGAGGCTGGCGGGGTCCACGCAGGCCCGGCCGCCCGCATAGCCGACGCCGACTGGACGGCCGACGCGGCAACGGAGTTGCTTAAGTTCCCGCGTGCCACGCCGAGATCGATAGGATGGAATCGCCTTCCGCCCTGTCCTACGACTTCAGCATCGAGCTGGTAGCCCCTGCCAAGGCGCCGCCAGCACAGGCTGCACCGGTCCAGCGCGATATCTCGGCAACGCGAGCCCTCGTCGTTGACGGGCAACCAGGCTCGCGCAGCCTGCTGATGGCACAGTTGCGTGACATCGGCGTGGGCATGGTGAAGCACGCGGCCTGCCCGTCCGACGCCCGGGTACTGCTCGAGCGCGGCGCCTACGATTTCGTCTTCTGCGAGGCCAGTTTCCCCGACCCGGACGAGTCGGGGCACGACCTGCTGGAAGAACTGCGCCGCGAGCGGCTGCTGCCCTACGGTACGGCGTTCATCATGGTGACCGCGGAGGCCGATTACGGCGCTGTGCGCGAAGCCGCGGAATCGGTGGTTGACGGCTACCTGCTTCGCCCCTACAGCACCCAGAACTTGTCCGACCGCGTACACGAGGCACGCCGCCGCAAACAGGCCCTGGCCGATGTGTATGCGGCGGTGGAGGCTGGCCGTACGGATCATGCGATCGAGCTGGCCATGGCCCGCGTGACCGCCAAGGGCAGCTACTGGCGCCTGTGCGCCCGGCTGGCGGCAGAACTGCTGCTGCAGGCTGAACGGCTTGACGAGGCAGTGGATCTGCTCCAGAGCCTGGCAGAGGACTCGACGATGGGGTGGGCCCGGTTGGCATTGTCACGCGCCCGTGCGGCGCGCGGCGAGACGGCCCTGGCACGCCGCGAGATCGAGACGCTGGTCAAGGACTCACCCGACTATGCCGACGCCTACGATGTGCTGGGCATGCTGCAGGTCGACCAGGGCGAGTTCGCCGGCGCACTGGAGACCTACCGCACGGCATCGCGACTCACGCCGGGCTGCCTGCTCCGGCAGCAGCACAACGGCACGCTGGCCTTTTATGCTGGCGCGAGCGAGGAAGCCCTGCGCTGCCTCGAGCGTGTGGTGGCCCTGGGCCTCGAGTCCAGGCTCTTCGACGCCCTGACCCTGGCGCTGCTGGCCCTCTGCGGGCACGATCTGGGCCAGGCCAAGGCGGTGAGCCGGGCACTGGAACAGTTGCAGGCGTTCCAGCGCAGGCACCCGGGTTCGGCTCGGCTGCGTCGGATGACCCTGGTGCCGCTGACGTTGGAGGCCCTGGGCAACGGCGACATGGCCGCGGCCAGAGCAGGCTTCCAGCGGCTGGCGGGCGAGCACCGAAGCGACAGTTTCGACGTCGAGGCAGCTACGCTCCTGCTGGCGCTGGCAGCCCGGATGCCTGCAGATCTTCGGCATGAACCCGAACTCACCAGCCTGCGGCAGGACCTGGCGCGGCGGTGCTGCGTGTCGCGTGTGGTCAGCGACATCCTGGTCATGGCTGCAGGCCGCGACCCGCAGACGGCGGAAATCATCCTGACGGCCCACGCCGAGATCCACGGCATCGCCGAACGCGCAGTGGCGATGTCGGCACGCCAGCGGCCCCGGCAGGCGATCAAGCTGCTGCTCGAGCGCGGCCGGGCGACCTTGAACGCCAAGCTCATCGACATGGCAGCCATGATCGCCGTCCGGCATCGTGCGGCTCTGGAGGACGCTGACGCGATGCTGGACCTGATCAGCCAGTTGCAGGAGCGCTACTGCCGTCCGGTGACCCACCTGGCCGGCGTGATGCGGGCCCGGCGCCCGCCGGGTGCGCTGGCCCTGAGAGGCCAGCCGGCGGTGACGCGACGGAGGCCGTCCGCATGATGATGCTGGACAAGGACATCGACCGAGCCCATGCTCTGGTCATCGACGGCAACCCGTCCTCGCGCAGCATCATCACCGCGCAGTTGCGGGATCTCGGCGTGCCCAACATCGTGCAGGCACCGCGACTGTCGGACGGTCGACGGCGACTGGAAACCCAGCGTTTCGACATCGTGGTCTGCGAGCAGGTGTTTCCCGGCGAGGACATGACCGGGCAGGAACTCCTGGAAGACCTGAGGCGAGCCAACCTGCTGCCCTACGACACGGTGTTCGTGATGGTCACCGGCGAAGCGCGCTACGAACATGTGGCCGAGGCGGCGGAATCGGCGCTCGACTCCTACTTGCTCAAGCCGTACGCGGCGTCGACGCTGTGTGAGCGACTTCGCCATGCCCGCCACCGCAAGCGGTCACTGTCCCAGATCTTCGCGGCGATGGAAGCCGGCGAACTCGAACTGGCTGCGGCACTTTGCCTCAAGCGGTATCGCGAACAGGGCGAGTACTGGCTTTACGCCGCCCGGCTGGGTGCAGAACTGCTGCTTCGCCTGTCCCGTCACGACATTGCGGCCAAGCTCTACGAGGCCATCATCGAATCCCGTGCCGTTCCGTGGGCGAGGCTTGGGGTCGCCCGTACCCAGGTGGATGCCGGGCAGTTGAATCAGGCCCGCAAGTCACTCGAGACCCTGCTGTCCAGCGAGCCCGACTACGCCGACGCCTGGGACGTGATGGGGCGGGTACAGGTCGAGCAGGGCCGCTTCGACGAGGCGCTGGAGACCTATCGCAAAGCGGCCTCGTTGACACCCGGGTCCATACCCAGGCTGCAGAAGCAGGGGCTGCTGGCCTACTACAACGGTGACCTGCAGGAGGCGGAGAAACTCCTGGACCGCGCCGTGCTGCTGGGCGTGAACTCGAAGATGTTCGACATGCAGTCCCTGGTCGTGCTGGGGCTGGCCCGCTTTGGGCTGAAGGACGCCAAGGGACTGCAGCGCTGCAAGGAGAACCTGGAGCACTTCGCCAAGCGCGGCGGGGAGAACGAGCGGCTCGAGCGATTCGTCATTCTGGTGACCAGCCTCGAACGCATGGCCGCCGGGCAGAAGACACGGGCTGTCGAACTGGCCGAGACACTCACCGCACAACGCAGCGACGCCACATTGGACATCGAGGCCGCCTGCAATCTGCTGGCCCTGTTGGCCGAACTCACTCAGGCTGGCGCGTGCATCGAGGATGTCGGCACCTGCGTGCTTGAACTGGCCCGGCGCTTCTCCACCTCGCGAAGTGTGGGGGAGTTGCTCACACGGGCTGTGGCGCGGCATCCGCCGTTTCTGGAGCTTGTGGAGCAGGGCCATGCCGACGTGCTCTCGCTGTCGGAAAAGGCCATGAACCACGTGCTGGAGGGGCATGCGTCGCGAGCCCTGGAAGGCCTGATGGAGGCTGCCCGAAGCACGTTGAACGCCAAGCTGGTCGACACCGCTGCAGCGACATTGCAGCGCTATCGGCAGAAGATCGAAAACCCGGAGACCTGGGACGCATCGATCGAAGACATGCGACGCCAATACGCGCTTTCCTGGGCGGCGCCGCGCCTGGGTCAGGGCGAGCGCGCGGCCGGCGCTCTGGTGCTGCGCACCGGGAACGCCAGTGGCAACACCAACCCCGCAGCGGGCCAGGCCGTCAGAACAGACTCGCCTGCCCCGGCTGTCTCGCCGGCGGCCTGAACGGCCCGGCGTCGAGAGGCGCCTTCGCCTGGTTGAGCCCAAGCCTGTGGCAGGCCTTATGGAAGCGCTGGCGCAGCAGCTGCGCCCAGACGCCCTCGCCGGTCATGCGGCTGCCGAAGCGCGCGTCGTTGTCGCGCCCGCCGCGCATCTCGCGCAGCCGCGCCATGATGCGCGCCGCGCGGTCGGGCACGTGCTGCTGCAGCCAGTGCTGGAACAGCGGGCTCACCTCCCAGGGCAGGCGCAGCACGATGCTGAAGGCCGACGTGGCGCCGGCGTCTCTGGCCGCCTCCAGGATGCGCTCGAGTTCCGGTTCGTTGAGGAACGGGATCACCGGCGACACGCTCACCCCCACCGGCACGCCGGCGTCGGCCAGTGTGCGCAGCGTGCGCAACCGGCGCACCGGCGAAGCTGCACGCGGTTCCAGGCGACGCGCCAGTTCACCGTCCAGCGTGGTGATCGACACATAGACCGCCGCCTGCCGCTGCGCCGCCATCGGGGCGATCAGGTCGAGGTCACGCTCGACGCCGGCCGACTTGGTGATCAGCGAGAACGGGTGCCGCGCCTCGGCCAGCACCTCGATGACGCCGCGCGTGATGCGCAGCCGGCGTTCAGCCGGCTGGTAGGCGTCCGTGGCCGAACCGATGTTCAGTGACCGCGGCCGGTAGTCGCGGGCGTTCAGCGCATCGCGCAGGCAGTCGGCAGCATTGACCTTGGCGACGATGCGCGTCTCGAAGTCCAGCCCCGGCGACAGGTTGAGGTAGCTGTGCGTGGGCCGCGCGTAGCAGTAGATGCAGCCGTGCTCGCAGCCGCGGTAGGGGTTGATGGACAGGTCGAAGCCGATGTCCGGCGAGTCGTTGGCCGCCAGGATGCTGCGCGCCTGTTCCTCGATGATCTGCGTGTCGGGCGGCAGGTGCTCCTCGCCGGCCGCTTGATCCAGCGTGCCCCAGCCGTCATCGAAAGCGTCGGCCTGCGTGGTGCTGAAGCGATGTTCCAGCGCCCAGACCGTGCCGCGCCCCTTCAGCGGCGCCGGCGGCGGGAGATCGGATGACACGGACATGCTGTATGTTCATACAGTACCGTGTTGTCGTCAATACTCGTTGCCGTACTCCGGCGCCATGTTCTCGAAGCGCGTCAGCGGCTTCAGGAAGGTGAGCTTGGTGGTGCCCACAGGGCCGTTGCGCTGCTTGGCGATGATGATCTCCGACACCCCCGGCTCCTTGCTCGGGTTCGGGCCATCCATCTTGTTGTAGTAGTCGTCGCGGTAGATGAACATGATGACGTCGGCGTCCTGCTCGATGGCGCCGGACTCGCGCAGGTCGCTCATCATCGGCCGCTTGTCGGTGCGGGTCTCGACGCTGCGGTTGAGCTGCGACAGCGCGATCACCGGGCACTGCAGTTCCTTGGCCAGGCCCTTGAGGCCCCGCGAGATCTCGCCCAGCTCGGTGGCGCGGTTCTCGTCGCTGCCGCCGCTGCCGCTCATCAGCTGTAGGTAGTCGATGACGATCAGGCCCAGCGTGCCGCCGAACTGGCGCGCCATGCGCCGCGCCCGCGCACGCAGCTCGGCCACGTTCAGGCCCGGCGTCTCGTCGATGAAGAGCTGCGCCTGCTTGAGCTTGTCCACCGCCTCGGCCAGGCGGCCCCACTCGTCGTCGCCCAGCTTGCCGGTTCGCAGGTGGGTCTGGTCGATGCGGCCCAGCGAGCCCACCAGACGCAGCGCCAACTGCGACGCGCCCATTTCCATCGAGAACACCAGCACCGGCAGGCCCTCGTGCACGGCCACGTTCTCGGCGATGTTCAGCGCGAACGCGGTCTTGCCCATCGACGGGCGCGCGGCGAGCACGATCAGGTCGCCCTTCTGCAGACCGGCCATGTTGCGGTCGAGGTCGAAGAAGCCGCTGCGCACGCCGGTGACGTCCTCGGCGCCGTTCTCGGCCAGTTCCATCACGCGGTCGATCAGCGCCACGGCCAGCTTGTCGATGGCCTGGAAACCCTGGCGCTGGCGCGCGCCTTCCTCGCCGATGCGCAGGATCTGCGCCTCGGCCTCGTCCAGCAGCTGCGCCACCGCGCGGCCCTGCGGGTTGAAGGCATTGGTGGCGATCTCGTCGCTGGTGGCGATCAGCTTGCGCAGGATGGCGCGCTCGCGCACGATCTCCGCGTAGCGACGCAGGTTGGCCGCGCTGGGCACGCTCTGCGCCAGCGCGTTCAGGTAGGCCAGGCCGCCGACGTCCTCGCCCTTGCCCAGGCCCTGCAACTGCTCGAAGACGGTGATCACGTCGGCTGGCTTGCTGGCGGCGATCAGCGTGCCGATGGCGCCGTAGATCAGCCGGTGCTCCAGGCGGTAGAAGTCGCCTTCGGTGAGCAGGTCCGCCGCGCGGTCCCAGGCCAGGTTGTCCAGCAGCAGGCCGCCGAGCACGCTCTGCTCGGCCTCGTTGGAGTGCGGCGGCACGCGCAGGCGCGCCACCTCGTCGTCGCGTTCGGCGCCGTCTTTGCGGGAGGGGCTCAGCAGGGACATGGGGACAAACCTGTGGACAGCCGGTGGTCACGGTGGGGACAACGCCAGCCCCGAAAAGCAAAGGGCCGGCGTGAGCCGGCCCTCTCGGGTGGAGTGCCGGCGTCAGCCAGCCCTCGGATCGGGGCAGAAGCCCCGAGTGTGCATCGAACCGCCTGGTCGCGCCAGTCAGTCCGCCAGCGCGGTGACGGCCACCGTCACGTCGACCACGACGTCGGTGTGCGGCGCCACGGCCACCGTGTACTCGCCCACGGTCTTCAGCGGGCCAGTGGCCAGACGCACCTGCGACTTGGCGACCTCGAAGCCCAGCTTGCCCAGGGCCTCGGCAATGTCGGCGTTGGTGACGGAGCCGAACAGACGGCCGTCGACGCCGGCCTTCTGCGCGATGGTCACGGTCTTGCCGCTCATCTTGTCGCCCAGGGCCTGGGCGGCGGCCAGCTTCTCGGCGGCGGCCTTCTCCAGGTCCGCGCGCTTCTGCTCGAACTCCTTGATCGCGGCCTCGGTGGCGCGGCGGGCGCGCTTGGTCGGGATCAGGTAGTTGCGGGCGTAGCCGTCCTTGACCTTGACGATGTCGCCCAGGTTGCCCAGGGTGCCGATCTTTTCCAGCAGGATCACTTGCATGCCGTTCTCCTCTTAGACCTTGTGCTGGTCGCTGTAGGGCAGCAGGGCCAGGAAGCGCGCGCGCTTGATGGCGGTGGTCAGCTGGCGCTGGTAGATCGCGCGCGTGCCCGTCAGGCGCGCCGGCGTGATCTTGCCGTTGTCGCCGATGAAGTCACGCAGCACGTCGATCTCCTTGTAGTCGATCTCTTCGACGCCGGCGACGGTGAAGCGGCAGAAGCGCTTGCGGCGGAACAGCAGCGACTGGCTGTTGCGCTTGGGCTTCTTGTCCTTGCCGAAACGGCCTTTGCCACGGGGGGGTGCCATTGGGAATCTCCTGAAAATTGATCCGGATCGGAATTCGATGGGGCGAACAGGTCAGACAGCGTCGTCTGCAGGTTCGACCTCGGTCACGTGGAACAGCCAGCCGCGCCCGTTGCGGGCCGATGCCAGGAAGCCGGCGAACCGGGCTTGCCTGCCCAGCGGCATCGCCGCCAGGACCGCGGTGACCTCCCCCACCGCCTGCGCCTTCATCTCCAGGGAGAGCTGGCGCGGGTGGCCGGCCTGTTCGACCGTGGACTGGTGCTGGATCAGCAGGTCCAGGGCCGGCAGCCCGGCGGGGGTGAACCGCGGTGCGCCCCGCTGCAGCAGCGAACCCGACAACAGCAGCCGGTTCACGTGCGTGCGGCAGGCGCGGTCGCCGTCCTCAGGCCGCGGCCTCCTGCTGGCTGGCGGCCTTGCGGGCCTCCTCGCGCTCGACGGCCTTCATCATCACCGACGGGGCCGTCTCGGCCTTCTTGCGGGCGATGGTCATGTGGCGCAGCACGGCGTCGTTGAAGCGGAAGCCGGTCTCGAGTTCGGCAAGGGTTTCCTTGCTGCACTCGATGTTCAGGCACAGGTAGTGCGCCTTGGCCAGCTTCTGGATCATGTAGGCCAGCTGGCGCCGACCCCAGTCCTCGACACGGTGCACCGAGCCGCCGGCGGCAGTGACGATGCCCTTGTAACGCTCCAGCATGGCCGGAACCTGTTCGCTCTGATCCGGATGGATCAGCAGAACGATCTCGTAATGACGCATGAACACTCCTTGTGGATTCCGGCCGGCCAGGATGGCCTGCGCGGGGAAGCCGCCCCGGTGCGTCGGCATGGGTGCGGCAAGGGGAAAGCCCGCGATCATAGCACGGGCAGGCTGTGGCACCTGCCGCCCTGCCCGCCAGGGCGGCCCGGGGCGGGTCAGCGCGCCAGACCGTCCAGGTTGGGATAGCGGACGTGCTCCACCAGCGCCTGCACCTCGGGCCGCGGCGGCGGCGTCAGCAGGCTCACGACGACGATGACCGCGAAGCCCAGCGGCACACCGAACAGCCCCGCGGCAATCGGCTGAATGCCCCACCACAGCTCCACCGGCGAGGTGACGCCGAAGACGCCCCGCAGCCACGGGTGCGTCACGGCCATGTAGTAGAAGGTGATGCCCAGGCCCGCGACCATGCCGCAGATGGCGCCCCACTTGCTGGCGCGCTTCCAGAAGATGCCCAGCGTCAGCGCCGGGAAGAACGCGGCGGCGGCGAACGAGAACGCCGCCGAGACCAGGAACAGGATGTCGGCCGGCCGCTGGGCCGCCACCGACGCCGCGGCCACCGCCACCACCAGCAGCAGCGCCTTGGAGATGGCCACCCGGCGCGCGGTGGACGCGTTGGGGTCGATCATCTTGTAGTACATGTCGTGCGACAGCGCGTTGGCGATGGTCAGCAGCAGGCCGTCTGCGGTGGACAGCGCCGCCGCCAGGCCGCCGGCGGCCACCATGCCCGAGACCACGTAGGGCAGCCCGGCGATGGCCGGCGTGGCCAGCACGATGATGTCGCCGCCGATCTTCATCTCGCCGAGCTGCAGGATGCCGTCCTTGTTGATGTCGGTCACCGTCAGCAGCGCCGGGTCCACGCGGTGCCAGTCGGCGATCCATTGCGGCAGCTGGTCGAATGGCGTGCCCACCACGAGGCTGAACATCTCGTACTTCACCAGTACCGCCAGCGCCGGTGCGGTGACGTAGAGCATGAAGATGAAGAACAGCGACCAGGTCACCGACTCGCGCGCCTGCTTCACCGACGGCGTGGTGTAGTAGCGCATCAGGATGTGCGGCAGCGCCGCCGTGCCCAGCATCAGGCAGAACACCAGGGCCAGGAAGTTGCGCCGGGAGACATCGAAAGCCGCCTGCTCCTGCGGCGTGCCGTCCGGGTCGCCGGCGAATTGCTGCGCATGCCGCGGCATGCCGGCCAGCGGACGGGCCCGCGATTCGGCGGCGGCCTGGGCCGCCGACCAGGCCGCCGCGGCTTCGGTCTCGTTGCCGGGGAGGCGCGACAGCGCACGTTCCGCGGCCTGGATCTGTGCCACCGGCGCGTTCTCGGCCTTCAGCGCCGCCAGCTCCGCTTCCGCGGTGCTGCGCGCGGCGGTCAGCGAGGCGGGCACGTCCTGCAGCCGCCGGGCGTAGTCGTCGGCCTGCGCCTGGTACAGCGCGATCACCTCGCGTTCCTTCGGGTCGTCCAGCAGCTTCTGCTCCAGTGCCGTGACCTTCTGCAGCTGCGCGCCGTAGACCACCTGCGGCACCGGCACGCCGGTCTGCTTCACCGACAGCCAGACCACCGGGATCATGTAGGCGATGATGAGGATGATGTACTGCGCCACCTGCGTCCAGGTGACGGCACGCATGCCGCCGAGGAAGGAGCACACCAGGATGCCGCCCAGGCCGACGAAGACGCCGATGGTGAACTCCAGCCCGGTCAGCCGCGCGGTGATCACGCCCACGCCGAGGATCTGCGCCACCACGTAGGTGAAGGAGCAGAGGATGGCGGCGAAGATGCCGATGAAGCGCGCGGTGTTGCCCTCGTAGCGCGCGCCCAGGAAATCGGGGATCGTGAACTGGCCGAACTTGCGCAGGTACGGCGCCAGGAACAGCGCCACCAGCACGTAGCCGCCGGTCCAGCCCATGATGAAGGCGAGCCCGCCGTAACCGGTCAGGTACAAGGTGCCGGCCATGCCGATGAAGGAGGCGGCGCTCATCCAGTCGGCACCGGTGGCCATGCCGTTGTAGATCGCCGGCACGCGGCGGCCGGCCACGTAGTACTCCGACGCGTCGGAGGTGCGGCTCATGACGCCGATCCCGGCGTACAGCGCCACGGTGGCGAGCAGGAAGGTCAGGCCGATCCAGGTGCGCGGCAGGCCCAGCACCTCCAGCACCGCGAGCACGATGACGAAGGCGATGAAGCCCCCGGTGTACCAGCCGTAGACGCGGTTGAGCTGGGCCTTGAAGGCACGGTTGGCGGCCGCTGCGGAGCCGGTGGCGGGGCGGCTCATCTCACTCGTCCTCGGCCACGCCGTGCTCTTGGTCGAGCCGGTTCATCGTGCGCGCGTAGACGCCGATGATCAGCACGTAGACGACCAAGGCCCCCTGGGCCGCGACCCAGAAACTGAAGGGCCAGCCGAAGAAGTCGAAGCTGAGTTCGCGCGCGAAGTAGGCGACGACGAAGCTGACCACGAACCAGACGGCCATCAGCACCGTCGTCAGGCGCAGGTTGCTGCGCCAGTAGGCGCGGTGGTGTTCGCTCGCGGTCACGGGGGTCCTCCTCGGTCGTCTTGTTGTGTCGTGCGGCCAGGTGCTCGTTCGAGGCCGTGGGGGCCTCAGCCGGCCAGCATCGGGCCGAGTGAGCGCTGCAGCGCCGCCGCCGCGCGCGGCTCGAAGCCCTGCAGGTGGTGCACGATGCGCTTGGCTTCGTCCGGCCGGCCGCGGGCCTGGTGCACCTGGGCCAGGGCCACCCAGCCGTGCGGGCTCATCGGCTGAAGCGCCGTGTTCCGCTCCAGCGCCTGCGCGGCGCCGTCGAGCTGGCGCTGGCGCCACAGGGCCTGGCCGAGGCCGAACCAGGCACGGTCTAGCCGGGCGTCCACCTCGGTGGCGCGGGTGAAGGCGACGATGGCGCCCGCGTCGTCACCGCGTTGCTCACGGACCCAGCCCAGGTTGAACCAGGACGCCGCGTCCACCGGGGCATCGCCGAGCAGCTGCATGTATGCGGCTTCGGCCTCCGCCAGCCGACCGGCCGCGGCCAGCAGGTGGGCGCGGCTGGCCTGGGCGTGGCGGTCGGCCGGGCAGCGCACGAGCAGCCGCTCGAACAGCGCCAGCGCCGCCGCCGGACGGCCCAGGGCTAGCATCGCCAACGCGCGCCAGCGCAGCCATCGCAGACCGAGCGCGTCCATCATCGGCACTGCTCCAAGCCGATGCGCACGCACCAGCGCACCTTTTCGATCGTGACCACGACGTAGGCCAGCGCCAGCATCACGAAGGTCAGCAGGCCGACCTGCCGGTCCGACACCTGCGCCGGCGTCAACCGCCTCAAGGTGCCGGTGAACGGCCGGCCAACGACGCGCAGCAGCTGGTAGAACAGGTTGTGCTCGCGCGCCGGCCCGGCCAGCAGGTACAGCAAGCCCTGCCCGGCCAGGGCCAGCAGGGCGATGTAGAGCACGAGTTGCAGGACGTTGAGGACAGTGAGCATCGGGCCGCGGGCCCATCGGGGTGCGCCGGCCGCCATGGCCAGGGCCGCCCTCGGCACTGTTGGCCCGGCGTCTTACGGCGTTCTGACGCAGAGGGCCCGACCCCGCGTTTCCCCGGGGCCGGATTTCCCGCAGCGCGCCCGTCGGCGGTGTTCAGCCCTTGGCCAGACGCTGCCAGGTGTCGACCACGGTGTCCGGGTTCAGCGAGATCGACACGATGCCCTCGGCCGCCAGCCATTCGGCAAAGTCGGCGTGGTCGCTGGGGCCCTGACCGCAGATGCCGACGTACTTGCCGGTGGCCCGGCACGCGGTGATGGCGCGCGAGATCAGCGCCTTGACCGCCGGGTCGCGCTCGTCGAAGTCGTGCGCCAGCTGCTCCAGCCCACTGTCGCGGTCCAGGCCCAGCGTGAGCTGGGTCAGGTCGTTGGAGCCGATGGACATGCCGTCGAAGTGCTCCAGGAACTGCTCGGCCAGGATGGCGTTGCTGGGCACCTCGCACATCATGATCAGGCGCAGGCCGCTGTCGCCGCCCTCGGCCGCGCGCTTGAGGCCGCGCTCGGCCAGCATCTGCTTGACGCGCTCGGCCTGGCTGACCGTGCGCACGAAGGGCACCATGATCTCGACGTTGGTCAGCCCCATGTCCTGGCGCACGCGCTTGAGCGCCTCGCACTCCATCGCGAAGGCGTCCTGGAACTCGCCGCTGATGTAGCGGCTGGCGCCGCGGAATCCCAGCATCGGGTTCTCTTCGTCCGGCTCGTAGCGGGTGCCGCCGATCAGCTTGCGGTACTCGTTGCTCTTGAAGTCCGACAGGCGCACGATCACCGGCTTGGGCCAGAAGGCCGCGGCGATGGTGGCCACGCCCTCGGCCAGCTTGTCGACGTAGAACGCCCGCGGCGAGGCGTGACCACGCGCCACCGACTCCACCGCCTTCTTCAGCTCCGGGTCGATGTTGGGGTAGTCGAGGATGGCCTTGGGGTGCACCCCGATGTTGTTGTTGATGATGAACTCGAGCCGCGCCAGGCCGACCCCGGCGTTCGGGATCTGCGCGAAGTCGAAGGCCAGCGTCGGGTTGCCGACGTTCATCATGATCTTGATCGGGCAGTACGGCATCTCGCCGCGACGCACCTCGGTGACCTCGGTCTCCAGCAGGCCGTCGAAGACGAAGCCGGTGTCGCCCTCCGAACAGGCCACGGTGACCAGCGCGCCGTCCTGCAACGCATCGGTGGCATGCCCGCAGCCCACCACGGCCGGGATGCCCAGTTCACGGGCGATGATGGCCGCGTGGCAGGTGCGGCCGCCACGGTTGGTGACGATGGCGCTGGCGCGCTTCATCACCGGCTCCCAGTTGGGGTCGGTCATGTCGGCCACCAGCACGTCGCCGGGCTGCACCTTGTCCATCTCGGCCGGGCTGTGCACGATGCGCACGGTGCCGGTGCCCACCTTCTGGCCAATGGCGCGGCCCTCGGTCAGCACGGTGCTGCGCTTGTGGGGGTCGCCCTTGAGCTTGTAGCGATGCTCCACCTTGCCGGCGGCCTGGCTCTTCACCGTCTCCGGCCGCGCCTGCAGGATGTAGAGCTGGCCGTCCTGGCCGTCCTTGCCCCACTCGATGTCCATCGGGCGGCCGTAGTGCTGCTCGATGATCAGCGCGTACTTCGCGAGCTGGATCACGTCGGCGTCGGTGATCGAGTAGCGGTTGCGCTGCTCCGGCGGCGTGTCCTCCACGTGCACCAGGCGGCCGTGGTCGGCCCGCTGGCCGGCCGACGCGAAGGTCATGCGCTGCAGCTTGCTGCCCAGGCCGCGGCGGATGACCGGGAACTTGCCGGCCTGCAGCATCGGCTTGTGCACGTAGAACTCGTCGGGGTTCACCGCACCCTGCACCACCATCTCGCCCAGGCCATAGCTGGAGGTGATGAAGACCACGTCGGAGAAGCCCGACTCGGTGTCGATGGTGA
This sequence comes from Rubrivivax albus, assembly GCF_004016515.1. Lineage (GTDB taxonomy): Bacteria > Pseudomonadota > Gammaproteobacteria > Burkholderiales > Burkholderiaceae_C > Rubrivivax > Rubrivivax albus. The sequence goes on along the minus strand of NZ_SACT01000001.1, from coordinate 1,054,400 downwards.
ACATCACGCCGGCCGCGCCCAGGTCGGAGCGCACCATGCGCTGCACGCCGGCCGACAGGGCCACGTCGGCATGCGCGAAACCCTTGTGCACGCGGTAGGAGATCGCGCGGTCGTTGTACAGCGACGCGAAGACCTCCTTCATCTTGTGCAGGATGTCGTCGATGCCCTCCACGTTGAGGAAGGTTTCCTGCTGGCCGGCGAACGAGGCATCGGGCAGGTCCTCGGCGGTGGCCGACGAGCGCACGGCGAAGGTGGCGCCCGGGTGGTCGGCCGTCAGGCGCACGAACTCCTCGCGCACCGCCTGCTCCAGCGCCGCCGGGAACGGCGTGTCCACCACCCACTGGCGGATCTGTGCGCCGGCCTCGGTGAGCGCTCGCACGTCGTCCACGTCCAGCTTCGTCAGCAGGGCGTCGATGCGCTCGGTGAGGCCCCCTTCGCGCAGGAACTCGCGGAAGGCGTGCGCCGTGGTGGCGAAGCCGCCCGGCACCTGCACGCCGGCGTGGGCCAGCTGGCTGATCATCTCGCCGAGGCTGGCGTTCTTGCCGCCCACCACCTCGACGTCGGTCATCCTCAGTTGTTCGAACGGAACGACCAGGGCGGTCGCCAGGGAGGCCTGAGACATGGGAAAACTCCGTGATGTGAAAAAACGGGGGCTCCCGCGTCCCGGGGCGAACCAGCGACGGCAGCACTTGGTGATTCTGCTTGTCGGCTGCGGCGGTTCACGGCGGGGATCGACGCGTGCATGGCCGCAAGGATAACGCCGGACGGCGCCCTATCATCGGCCGATCTCACGCCGACGAAGGCTGACCGCGCCATGCCCCATCGCACCGTGTTCTTTGTCTCGGACGGCACCGGCATCACCGCCGAGACCTTCGGCAACTCCATCCTCGCCCAGTTCCCGACCCAGCCGCGGCACGTGCGCCGGCCCTTCATCGACAGCATCGAGAAGGCGCGCCAGGTGGTCGACGAGATCAACCGCACCTTCGAGCGCGAGGGCAAGCGGCCCATCGTCTTCGCCACCCTGGTCAACGAGGCAGTGCGCGACACGCTCCAGGCCGACGACTGCAAGGGCCTGGTGATGGACATGTTCCGCACCTTCGTCGAGCCGCTGGAGGCCGAGTTCGGCGTCAAGAGCAACCACCGCGTCGGCCGCTTCTCCGACGTCAGCAAGAGCCACGAGTACACCGAGCGCATCGAGGCCATCAACTTCGCGCTGGCGCACGACGACGGCCAGAGCGCGCGCAACCTGGACATCGCCGACGTCATCCTGGTCGGCGTCAGCCGCAGCGGCAAGACGCCCACCAGCCTGTACCTGGCGATGCAGCACGGCATCAAGGCGGCCAACTACCCGCTGATCCCCGAGGACTTCGAGCGCAACGAACTGCCTTCGTCGCTGGCACCGTACAAGCCCAAGTGCTTCGGGCTGACCATCGACCCGGCACGGCTGGCGCAGATCCGCCACGAGCGGCGGCCGGGCAGCCGCTATGCGGCGCTGGAGAACTGCCGGCAGGAGGTGCGTGATGCGGAGGCGATGATGCGCCGCGCCGGCATCCCCTGGCTGAGTTCGACGCACAAGTCGATCGAGGAGATCGCCACCACCATCCTGCGCGACATCCAGCCGGAGCGGCTGGTCTACTGAAGCCTGCGCAGGCTTTCGTAGAAGCAGATGGCCGCGGCGGCGGCCACGTTCAGCGACTCCTCGCCACCGGGCTGCGGGATGCGCACGGTCAGGCTGCAGCGGGCCATCAGATCCGCCGACACGCCCTGCCCTTCGTGTCCCAGCACCCAGGCACAGGGCGACGGCAGATCGGCGGCAGGCAACGTGCCACTGGCGTGGCTGCTGGTGGCCACCAGGGGCAGCGCCAGGCCGTCCAGATCGTCCACCGTCAGTCCTTCGACCAGGCGCAGGCCGAAGTGCGCCCCCATGCCAGCCCGCAGCACCTTGGGCGACCACAAGGCCGCCGTACCCTTGAGCGCCAGCACCTGGCGCACGCCCAGGGCCGCGGCACTGCGCAGGATGCTGCCCACGTTGCCGGCGTCCTGCAGGCCGTCGAGCACGACACTCGGCGTCGCGGGTTCGGGGGCCGCACCGGCGGGCAGGTCGATCAGCGCGGCCAGGCCGGCGGGCGATTCCAGCGCACTCAGCCCGTCGAACAGCGCGGGTGGCAGCAGCACCACGTCGGCGGCCAGGGACACCAGGTCGGCATGCGTGTGCGCCATCGCCTCGGTGGCGAACAGCTGCGGCAAGGCCCAGCCGCGCTGCACGGCGGCCCGGCACAGGTGGTCGCCTTCCAGCCAGACCTGGCCGGTGCTGCGGTAGCCGCCTGGGCTGCGCAACTGCTTGCGCAGGCGCACTAGGTGCGGGTTGTCGCGCGACGTGATCCAGCGCGTGTTCACGCACCGCCTCCTGCAGCGCGAACCGGGCCGAAGCTGCGCCGGTGTGCCGGGCACGGGCCGTGGGCGCGCAGGGCGGCCAGGTGGGCTTCGGTCGGGTAGCCCTTGTGGCCGTCGAAACCGTACTGTGGCCACTGCACATGCAACGCCGCGCACTGCCGGTCGCGATGCACCTTGGCCAGGATCGACGCCGCCGAGATGGCCGGGACGGTGGCGTCGCCCTTCACGATGGCCGTGGCCGGCACCTTGAGCACCGGCAGCCGGTTGCCGTCCACCAGCACCTGCTTGGGCGTCAGACGCAGGCCCTCCACAGCGCGCCGCATCGCCAGCAGCGTGGCCTGCAGGATGTTCAGGCGGTCGATCTCCTCCACGCTGGCCTCGGCGATGCACAGCGCCAGCGCCTTGGCGTGGATCTCGTCGAACAGGCGCTCGCGCCGCAATGCAGTCAACGCCTTCGAGTCGGCCAGGCCGCGCACCGGCGCCTGGTCGTCGAGGATCACCGCCGCCGCCACCACCGGCCCGGCCAGCGGGCCACGGCCGGCTTCGTCGACGCCGGCCACCAGACCCGGTACCGACCAGTCGAGGCCCAGCTGCTGCGGCACGGTGGCCGCGCGCCGGCGCTCAGGCATGCAGCACCTCGGCGATCGCCCGTGTGGCAGCGGTGGCCGTGTCGCGGCGCAGTTCGTGGTGCATGGCCGTGAACCGTGCGCGCAGCCGGTCGGCGCGCGCCGCGTCGTCCAGGCCGACGAGCACGTCGACCGCCAGCTGCGCCGGCGTGCAGGCGTCCTGAATGCGCTCCGGCACCAGGAACTCGCGCGCGAGGATGTTGGGCAGGCCGACCCACGGCTGGTAGGCCATGCGCTTCATCAGCTGCCAGCTCAGCGGGTGCATGCGGTAGCCGATGACCATCGGCCGCTTGAACAGCGCCGCCTCCAGCGTGGCCGTGCCGCTGGCGATCAGCGTCAGATCGCAGGCCGCCAGGGCTTCGTGCGACCGGCCCTCCAGGCGCAGCAGGTCCAGGCCCGGCGCATGTTCGGCGATCAGCGGATCGACCAAGGGGCCGAGGCCGGGTGCCACCGGCAGCACGAAGCGCAGGGCCGGCCGTTCACGCTGCAGCCGGACGGCGGTCTGGAGGAAGGTCGGGGCGATGGTGCGGATCTCCGAGGCCCGGCTGCCGGGCAGCACCGCCACCACGGCGGCGTCGTCCGCCAGGCCCAAGGCGGCACGTGCGGCGGCGCGCGGCGGGTCGAGCGGAATCGCATCGGCCAGCGGATGGCCGACGAAGGTGGCCGCCACGCCGTGCTGCCGCAACAGCGCCGGCTCGAACGGGAACAGGCACAGCACGTGATCGCAGCTGGCCACCATCTTCTTCGCGCGGCCGCCCCGCCAGGCCCAGATCGACGGGCAGACGAAGTGGATCGCCGGAATGCCCGCAGCCTTCAGCCGCGCCTCCAGGCCCAGGTTGAAGTCGGGGGCGTCGACACCGATGAAGGCCGCCGGCCGCTCGGCGAGAAGACGGTCGCCGAGTTCGTCGCGCAGGCGCTTGAGGCCGCGGTAGTGCCGCAGCACCTCGACGTAGCCGCGCACGGCCAGCCGCTCGCTGGACCACCAGGCCTCGAAGCCTTGCGCCACCATCTTCGGCCCGCCGACACCAGCGAGCGCCAGCGTGGGCCAGTGTGCACGCAGGCCGCCGATGAGCAGGCTGGCCAGCAGGTCGCCGGACGCCTCGCCCGCCACCATCGCGAGCTTCATCGCACGATGCCGCGCGTCGAGGCCTCGAGGAAGTCCAGCAGCAGGGCCAGGTCGCCGTCGCCGCCGTCGACCGTGCCACGCAGCGCGCCGATGGCGGCCTTGGCCGCCTCCAGCGTCAGGCCGTCGCGGTAGAGCAACCGGTGCATCTGGCGGACCTGCGCGATGCGCTCGCGCGAGAAGCCGCGCCGCCGCAGGCCCTCGAGGTTGACGCCGTGCACCGCCAGCGGGTTGCCGCTGACGGTCATGAACGGCGGCACGTCCTGCGACACGTGGCTCTGGAAGCCGGTGATGGCGTGCGCGCCGATCTTGCAGAACTGGTGCACGCCCGTCAGTCCGCCGACGATGGCCCAGTCGCCCACGTGCACGTGGCCGGCCAGCGTGGCGTTGTTGGCCAGGATGGTGTCGTGGCCCAGCTGCACGTCGTGCGCGATGTGCACGTAGGCCATGATCCAGTTGCGGTCACCAACGCGGGTGACGCCGCCGTCCTGCACCGTGCCACGGCTGAAGGTGCAGAACTGGAAGATGGTGTTGCCGTCACCGATGTGCAGTTCGGTGGGTTCGCCGGCGTACTTCTTGTCCTGCGGCGTGCAGCCCAGGGCCGCGTGGGCATGCACGACGTTGTCGCGGCCCAGCGTCATCGGCCCTTCCAGCACGCAGTGCGCGCCGATGCGCGTGCCCTCGCCCACGCGCACGCCGGCGCCGATCACCGCGTAGGGGCCGACCTCCACGCTTGGGTGCAGTTCGGCACCGGCGTCGATGAGCGCGGTGGGGTGCAGGCGGGCCATGCCGCAGGCCCTCAGGCGATCTTGCGCATCGTGCACATCAGCTCGGCCTCGACGGTGGTCTCGCCGTCGACGCTGGCGCGTGCCTTGTACTTGTGGATGCCGCCGCGCACGCGCTCGATGGTGGCCTCCAGGATCAGCTGGTCACCGGGCTCGACGGGCCGCTTGAAGCGGGCGCCGTCGATGCCGACGAAGTAGACCACCGTGTCGTCGCCCGGCTCCTGCCCCATCGACTCGAACGACAGCAGCGCCGAGGTCTGCGCCAGCGCCTCGAGCATCAGCACGCCAGGCATCACAGGCCGGGCCGGGAAGTGCCCCATGAAGTACGGCTCGTTGTAGGTGACGTTCTTCAGCGCCTTGATGCGGACGTCCTTCTCGAACTCGACCACGCGGTCCACCAGCAGGATGGGGTAGCGGTGGGGCAGCTTCTTGAGGATCTTGTGGATGTCCAGGATCGGGGTCGTCATGTCTTCTTCTCCAACGCACGCAGGCGCTCGCGCAGGGTGTGCAGCTGCCGCAGCGTGGCAGCGTTCTTCTCCCAGGCGGCATTGTCGTCGAAGGGGAACAGGCCGCTGTACTGGCCGGGCTTGAGGATGGACCGCGTGATCACCGTGGCCGCGGTCACGTGCACGTGGTCCACCAGCTCCAGATGCCCGAGGATGATGGCGCCGCCGCCGGCCGTGCAGTGGCGGCCGATCCTCGCGCTGCCGGCCACGCCGACGCAGCCGGCAAAGGCGCTGTGCGCGCCGACACGCACGTTGTGGCCGATCTGCACCAGGTTATCGAGCTTGACGCCGTCCTCGATCACGGTGTCCTCGAGCGCGCCGCGGTCGATGCAGGTGTTGGCGCCGATCTCCACGTCGTCGCCGATGCGCACCGTGCCCAGCTGCTCGATCTTGACCCACTGCCCGCCGTGCGGCGCGAAGCCGAAACCGTCGGCGCCGATCACGGCGCCACCGTGCACCAGGCCGCGTGCGCCGATGCGGCAACCGTCCAGCAGCGTGGCGCGCGGCATCAGCCGCGTCCATTCACCAACGACGGCATCCCGGCCAACGTGGGCCTGCGCCGACACGACGGCGCCGCGGTCGATGCGCGCTCCCGGGCCGACGTACGCCAGCGGCCCCACATGGGCCTCGGCATGGACCACCGCGCCGGCTTCCACCACGGCGCTGGGATGCACACCCGGAACCACTGCGGGCTGCACCTGCCGTGCCCACCATTGCGTCAGCAGTGCAAACGCGTGGTAAGGGTCGGCCACCAGCACCGACGCGGGGCGCTCGCCCACCGCGTCGCGCAGTTCCGGCTGCACTAGCACGCAGCCCGCACCGCTGGCGTCGAGCTGCGCGCGGTAGCGCGGATGGGAGAGGAAGCTGACGGTGGCGCCGTCGGCGGTGGCCAGCGGACCGATGCGATGGCATGCCAGCCCGCCATCGCCCTGCACCTCGCCGCCGACCAGGGCGGCGATCTCGGCGACGCTGATCGTCAGCATCGCAGGCGCAGGGGTCACTTGCCGCCGGCGGCGTTGTTCAGGGTGCGGATGACCTTGTCGGTGATGTCCACCCGCGGGCCGGCAAAGACCACGCCGTCCTGGACGATGAGGTCGTACTTCTCGCCGTCGAAGATCTGCTTGATGACCTTGTTGGCACGCTCGACCACGTTGGCCAGCTCTTCGTTCTTGCGCTGGTTCAGGTCTTCCTGGAAGGCGCGGCGCTTGCGCTGCAGGTCACGGTCCTGCTCGATCAGCTCGCGCTGGCGGCGCGTGCGCTCGGCTTCTGACAGCGTGGGCGCCTCCTTGTCCAGGCGGTCGGCCGCCGCCTTCAGGCGGTTGGCGTCGTCGGCCAGTTCGCGCTCGCGCTTGCCGAACTCGGCTTCGAGCTTGGCCTGGGCCGCCTTGGCCGGCGTGGACTCACGCAGCACGCGTTCGCCGTTGATGTAGCCGATCTTCAGCTCCTGGGCGCCCGCCAGTGTCGTGGCCCCGGCGATCAGCACCGTGCAGACCAAAGTCTTGAGGGTCGTCAGGTTCATCAGAAAGCGGTCCCGATCTGGAATTGAAACTTCTGGATTCTATCGTTGGGCTGGTACTTCACCGGGGTACCCCAGCTCAGGCGCAGGGGGCCCACGGGCGACAGCCAGTTCAGGCCAATGCCGGCAGATGCACGCAGCGAACGGGCCTCGATGGGCTCGCCCTCGCGCCAGACGTTGCCGACGTCGGTGAAGGCGAACAGGCGCAGCGTCTTGTCGTTGCCACCGCCGGGCACCGGCACGTAGAACTCGGCGTTGGCGTTGAACTTGCGCGCCCCGCCGATGAAGGCGCCGGTGGGGTCGATCACGCCGAGTGAGCTCTGCTCGAACACACGCACCGAGCCCAGGCCGCCGCCATAGAAGTTCTTGAACAGCGGGTACGGACGACTGCCCAGGCCCTTGCCCCAGCCGATCTCGGCATTGAGCATCAGCGAATACTGGGTGCCGAAGGGGAAGTACTGCTGTGCCTGCAGGTTGTTGCGCAGGTAGCGCACGTCGCCCCAGAGGCTGGCCTCTAGGTTGACGCGCAGGAAACGGCCGCTGGTGGGCGCCAGCGCACTGTCGCGCGCATCCCGCGCCCAGCCAACGGTCAGCGGCCAGGCGGTGCTGCTCTCGCCGAAGGCCTGCCGGTACAGGAAGTAGCTGTTGGGGATGCCGGCCGTGGCGCCGATCTTGGTGCGCTCCCAGCCGATGCCCATGAAGACGGTGTCGTACTCGGAGAACGGCACGCCGAAGCGGATCGACGCGCCCGGCGTGGCGATCTGGTACTTGTCGCCCAGGCTGTTGAAGGGGCGGGTCGTGCGGTAGAAGAGCGACAGTGCGCGCGACACGCCGTCGACGGTGAAGTACGGCTCCACCGTGCTGAACTCGAAACTGCGCGAGGACTTGCTGGTGTTGAGCTCCACGCCCAGGTAGTTGCCAGAGCCGAAGACGTTGTCCTGCTTGACCGACGCGGTGAGCGACAGCCGCTCCGAGCTAGAGAAGCCGGCGCCGATCAGCAGGTTGCCGGTGGGCTTTTCCTTGACCTTGACGACGAGGTCGACCTGGTCGGGCGCGCCCGGCACCTCGCGGGTCTCGACGTCGACCTCGGAGAAGTAGCCCAGGCGGTCGACGCGATCGCGCGAGAGCTTGATGCGCGCGCCGTCGTACCAGGCCGACTCCAACTGCCGGAACTCGCGCCGCACCACCTCGTCGCGCGTGCGCGTGTTGCCTGCCACGTCGATGCGGCGCACGTACACGCGGCGCTGCGGGTTGGCGGTGAACACGACAACGACCTGGGCATTGGCGCGGTCGATCTCGGGTCGCGCCTCGACACGGGCGAAGGCGTAGCCATAGAGCCCGTACAGGTCGGTCATCGACTTCTGCGTGGCGGTGACGGCCGCACCGCGGTAGGCCTCGCCGGGACGAACGGCCACCAGCTGCCGGAAGGCGTCCTCACGGCCCAGGTAGTCGCCCTCCAGGCGCACGCCAGTGACCGTGTAACGCTGTCCCTCGCGCACCGAGACCGCGATCGAGATGTCCTGCTTGTCGGGGGAGATGGTGACCTGCGTGGACTCGACCGCGAACTCCAGGTAGCCGCGGTCGACGTAGAAGGCGCGCAGGGTCTCGAGGTCGCCGTTGAGGGCGGCGCGCGAGTAGCGGTCGGACTTGGTGTACCAGGTCAGCCAGCCCGGGGTGGTCAGCTCCAGCTGGCCGAGCAGCGTCTTCTCATCGAAGACCTCGGTGCCGAGGATGCGGATCTCGCGGATGCGCGCCGCCTCGCCCTCGGTCATCGTGAAGGTCACGTTGACGCGGTTGCGCTCGATCGGCGTGATCGTCGTCACCACCTCGGCGCCATACAGGCTGCGCGTGAGGTACTGACGCTTGATCTCCTGCTCGGCGCGGTCCACCAGCGCCTTGTCGAAGGGCAGCCCCTCGCCGATGCCGGCGTCGCGAAGCGCCTTAAGCATCTGCTCCGACTCGAACTCCTTGAGCCCGCTGAAGTTCACGCGCGCGATCACCGGCCGTTCGGCCACGATGATCACCGCGGTCTGGTCCTCGATCTCGATGCGCACGTCGGAGAACAGGCCGGTGGTGAACAGGGCACGCAGCGCAGCGGCGGCCTTCTCGTCGGTGTAGGTCTCGCCGACGCGGAACGGCAGCGCGGCGAACACCGTGCCGGGGTCGGCGCGCTGCAGGCCTTCGACGCGGATGTCCTTGAGCGTGAAGGGTTCGACCGCCAGCGCCCGCAGGGGCACAGACAGGGCAGCGACGGCCACCACGGCCGTGGCGACCGGGCGCAACGGCCCGAACGGAAAATGAAGCGACATGGAGTTGGGATCAGTGCAGGCCGAGGAGCCGGGCCACGTCATTGAACAGGGCCACCGACATCATGACCACCAGCACGGCAATGCCGCCACGCTGCAGCCGCGCAAGCCAGAGTTCGGAGACCGGCCTGCCCGTGACACCCTCGAAAAGATAATACATCAGGTGTCCGCCATCGAGCATCGGCAGCGGCAGCAGGTTCAGGACGCCCAGGCTCACGCTGACCAGCGCCAGGAAACCGAGGTAGTAGGCCAGGCCACGCTCGACCGACTGGCCGGCCGCGTCGGCGATCGTCAGTGGCCCGCTGAGGTTCTTCACCGAGGCCTCGCCGACCAGCATGCGGCCGATCATGCGCACGGTCAGGGTGGAGATTTCCCAGGTGCGTGCCAGGCCCTGGGCCAGCCCATCCACCGGACCCCGCCGTACCGTCACCATCTCCGGGGCTGCGCCCACGTAGGCATCGATGCGGCCGCGGAGCTGCCCGCCGTCGTCCACCAGGCGCGGCGTGACCGAGATGTCCCGCACCGAACCCGCCCGCTCGACACGCCACAACAGCCGCTGCGGCTGGCCGTCGACCACCGCGGCCCGGATGCGCTCGCGCAGCGCCTGCGCGTCGCCCACGGGTTCGCCGTTGATCGCCAGCACGCGGTCACCCTTGGCCAGACCGGCCCGGGCCGCCGGCCCGCCGGGTTGCAGGTCGCCGAGCACCGGGGCGCTGAAGGGCGCACCCAGGCCGATGCGGCGCAGCGCCGCGGCATCCACGTCCTTGGTCTCGAGCGCATCCAGCGGCAGCAGCACCGTGCGGCTGCCATGCCCCTGCCGGTCGCTGAGCATCAGCTGCAGCGGCTGGCCATCGAGCGCGGCGCGGGTCACGCGCCAACGCAGGTCGGCCATGGATTCCACGTCCTCCCATTCGCCACCGGGCAGCGCGGCCGAGCGCACCCAGTCGCCGGCGCGCAGGTCCGCCGTCTGCGCCAGGCTTCCGGCCAGTGGCGTGCCCAGCACGGCCTTGGCCTCCTGCACACCGATCCACTGCGACGCCGCCAGCAGCACCACCGCCAGCCCCAGGTTAGCCAGCGGCCCGGCGGCCACGATGGCCGTGCGCTGGCGCAGCGGCTTGCGGTTGAAGGCACGGTCGCGCTCGCCGGGCAGCACACCGTCCTCGCGCTCGTCGAGCATGCGCACGTAGCCGCCCAGCGGCAGCGCACAGAGCACGAACTCCGTCTCGCCGCGCTGCCAGCGCAGCAGCGGCCGGCCGAAGCCGATGGAGAAGCGCAGCACCTTCACGCCGCAGGCGACGGCCACGCGGTAGTGGCCGTACTCGTGCACCACGATGAGCACGCCCAGCGTGAGCAGGAAGGCCAGCACGGTGGTGATCATCGCGTCAGCGCTCCGATCTCCAGGCGCGCCTGTGCACGGGCCTGCGCGTCCAGTGCCATCAGGTCCTCCAGCGCGGCCAGGCGCCCGATGCGCGGTGCCATCGCATCCACGGTGCGTGCATTGACGCTGTGAATCTGCGGGAAGCGGATGGTTCCGTCGAGGAAGGCCGCCACGGCCTCCTCGTTGGCGGCGTTGAGCACGGCCGACGCGCCCTCGGGACCGGACAGCGCGTCGTAGGCCAGGAACAGGCCCGGAAACCGCTCGCGCGTGGCCGGCTCGAAGGTCAGTGCCTTCAGCGACAGGAAGTCCAGCGCCGGTGCGCCGGACTCGATGCGCTCCGGGAACGACAGACCGTAGGCGATGGGCACCTTCATGTCCGGCGTGCCCAGCTGCGCCAGCACGGACGCATCGCGGCACACCACCATCGAGTGCACGATGCTCTGGGGGTGGATGACGACCCGGATCCGCTCCGGCGGCAGGCTGAACAGCCAGTGTGCCTCGATGACCTCCAGCGCCTTGTTCATCATCGTGGCCGAATCCACCGAAATCTTGCGCCCCATCACCCAGTTCGGGTGCGCCACGGCCTCGTCGGGCGTCACGTCGTGCAACGACGCGGGGTCCCGCGTGCGGAAGGGCCCCCCGGAGGCGGTGAGCACGATGTGGTCGATGCGGCTGTTCCAGCTGCCGCGGTCTTCCGGCAGGCACTGGAAGATGGCCGAGTGCTCGCTGTCGATGGGCAGCAGCGTGGCGCCGCCGGCGCGCACCGCGTCCATGAAGAAAGCGCCGCCGACGACCAGCGCCTCCTTGTTGGCCAGCAGCAGGCGCTTGCCGGCGCGCGCTGCGGCCAGGCAAGGCGCCAGGCCAGCGGCGCCGACGATGGCAGCCATCACGCTGTCCACCTCCGGGTGCGACGCCAGGTCGCACAACGCACTCGGCCCCACGGCCACCTCGGTGGCCACACCAGCCGCCAGCAGCCCGGCCCGCAGGCGCGCGGCCGCTGCGTCGTCAGGCACCACCGCCAGCCGCGGCCGGAACCGCACACACTGCGCCAACAGTTCGTCGACGCGCCGCTGGGCCGTGAGGCCGAAGACTTCGTAGCGGTCGGGGTGGCGCGCGACCACGTCGAGCGTGCTCACGCCGATCGAGCCGGTGGCACCAAGGATGGCAAGACGTTGTCGGGTCATCAGGACAGGCCGAGCGCGGCGACGAGGGGAAAAACGGGCAGCAGCGCATCGATGCGGTCGAGCACGCCGCCATGACCCGGCAGCAGGCGGCTGCTGTCCTTGGCACCGGCGGCGCGCTTGACCAGCGACTCCACCAGATCGCCCAGCACGCTGGCTGCCGACAGCAGCACCAGCACCGCCGCCGCACCGGCGAAGCCAAAATGGCCGACCAGTCGCGTGGCCAGCCCCGCACTGCCGGTGTCGACCTGCCGGTCGAACCACCACCAGGCTGCCGCCAGCAGCAGCACACCGATCACCCCGCTGACCGCGCCTTCCCAGGTCTTGCCGGGGCTGATCGACGGTGCGAGCTTGTGGCGTCCGAAGGCCCGGCCACCGGCATAGGCGGCAATGTCGGCCACCCAGACCAGGCACATCACCGACAGCAGGAACACGACGCCCTCGGCATGTGCACGCACCAGGCCGAGCCAGGCCACGGCCAGCAGCAGCGGCCCGAGCGCCACCCGCAGCGTGCGCGGCCAGCGCGTCCAGCCGGCCGGCCCCTGGCGCAGCGCAAACGCCCCCGCCACCAGCCAAGTCAGGGCGCCAAGCTGGCAGACGGTGCTGGAGCCCTCGGCGGGCTGCGCCCTGGCCAGCAACAGGGCCAGCATGGCCGTCAGCGCGCCCAGGCCGAGCGCAGGCCCCCCCGCCAGACCGTTGAGCCGGCCCCACTCCCACCCGGCGGCAGCCACGAAAGCCAGCGTGAGGGCGGCGAATGGCCAGGGCATGGGCGCGAACAGCGCAGGCAGCAGCACCGCCAGCAGCACCACGGCGGTCACGATGCGCTGGCCCAGCATCGCGTCAGGTCCGGGTTGCGGCCGCCGGGGCCGCTGCCGTCGACAACGGGGGCGGCGAACGCCTGGCGCCTGCGGAAAGCGGCGTCATGTCAGCGACGAGTGTCGATGGCACCGAACCGCCGGTCGCGCCGGGCGAACGCCGTCAGCGCCGCATCGATCTCGGCGTCGCCGAAGTCGGGCCACAGGCAGTCGGTGAAGAACAGCTCGGAGTAGGCCGCCTGCCAGAGCAGGAAGTTGCTGATCCGCATCTCGCCGCCGGTGCGGATGAACAGGTCCGGGTCGGGCGCGAACGACAGCGCCATGTGCTGCGACAGCCAGCCCTCGTCGAGTTGTTCCGGCGGCAGGCCCTGGGCCAGGGCCTGCCGCGCCGCCTGCACGACGTCCCAGCGCCCGCCGTAGTTGAAGGCCACCGCCAGCGTGATGCGCGTGTTCTTCTCGGTCAGCGACTCGGCATGCTCCCAGGCCTGGCGCAGCTTGTCCGACACGGCGGAACGGTCGCCGATGATGCGGATGCGCACGCCGTCGCCCGCCAGCTTGGCGAGGTACTTCGACACCGCCACCAGCACCAGGCCCATCAGGCCGGAGACCTCCTCGGTCGGACGCTTCCAGTTCTCCGACGAGAAGGCGAAGACCGTCAGGTACTCCACGCCGCGGTCGGCGAATGCATTGACGGTCTTGACCAGCACGTCGACGCCGGCCTTGTGGCCGAAGAAGCGCGGCATGTAGCGCTGGCGTGCCCAGCGGCCATTGCCGTCCATCACGACGGCCACGTGCCGGGGCACGCTGCGAGGTTCGGCAGCCTGCGGGCCGGCCGCCGGGGGCATCAGGGACTCGAGCATCGGCGACATGGCGGATCAGACCGCCATCACCTCGGCTTCCTTGCCCTGCACCAGGCGGTCGATCTCGGCGATGGTGCGATCGGTGAGCCGCTGCACCTCGTCCTGCGCGCGGCGCTCGTCGTCCTCGGTGGCCAGCTTGTCCTTGAGCAGGCGCTTGAGGTGGTCGTTGGCCTCGCGGCGCACTGCACGCACGGCCACCTTGGCTTCCTCTCCGGTGTGGCGCACCACCTTGGTCAGGTCGCGCCGCCGCTCCTCGGACAGTGCCGGCATCGGCACGCGCAGCAGGTCACCCTGCGACGCCGGGTTCAGACCGAGGTCCGACTCGCGGATGGCCTTCTCGATCTTCGGCCCCATGCCCTTCTCCCAGGGCTGGACGCTGATCGTGCGTGCGTCCAGCAGGCTCACGTTGGCCACCTGACTGATGGGCACCATGGAGCCGTAGTACTCCACGTGCACCTGATCGAGGATGCCGGGGTGGGCGCGTCCGGTGCGGATCTTCGCCAGTTCGCCCTTGAGGGCCTCGACCGACTTGCCCATCTTGTGCTCGGCGGTCTGCTTGATCTCGGGAATGGTGCCTGCCATTGCTCTCGTGCTCCAGGGTTCAGACGTGGACCAGGGTGCCCTCGTTCTCGCCGCGCACGACGCGCTCCAGCGCACCGGGCTTGAAGATGCTGAACACCTTGATCGGCAGCTTCTGGTCGCGGCACAGCGCGAAGGCCGTCGCGTCCATCACCTGCAGGTTGCGTGCGATCGCCTCGTCGAACGTGATGTTCTCGTAGCGCTTCGCGTCGGGATCCTTGGCCGGGTCGGCGGTGTAGACGCCGTCGACCTTGGTCGCCTTGAGCACCAGTTCGGCGCCGATCTCGGCGCCGCGCAGGGCCGCGGCGGTGTCGGTGGTGAAGAAGGGGTTGCCGGTGCCGGCCGCGAACACCACGACCTTGCCCTCCTCCAGGTACTGCAGCGCCTTCGGGCGCACATAGGGCTCGACCACCTGCTCGATGCTGATGGCCGACATGACGCGCGCGGTCATGCCTTCCTGGCGCATCGTGTCGGCCAGCGCCAGCGAGTTCATCACCGTGGCCAGCATGCCCATGTAGTCGGCCGTGGCGCGGTCCATGCCCACGGACCCACCGGCCACACCGCGGAAGATGTTGCCGCCGCCGATGACGACGGCCACCTCGACGCCCTGGTCCGTGACCTGGCGCACCTCGCGCACCATGCGCACGATGGTGGCGCGGTTGATGCCGTAGGCGTCGTCGCCCATCAGGGCCTCGCCGGAGAGCTTGAGCAGGATGCGTTTGTACGCGGGCATGCGCGGGGCCCTCCCTTGGGGCACGGTGGTGTTCGGTTCAGCGCGCAGTCTAACGCCCGGGGCCAAGGGCCCCGGTGGCTTCACAGTCGGTTTCCGGCCGGAAACACGCGCGGCGTCTGGGCAGCGGCGGACGCAGCCCGCACGCGACGGGCCATGCGTCCAGTCACGTGGCCGACGGCAACGGCGGCCACGCGTGGGTCATCAGCCATTCTTGGCCGCGGCCACCTGGGCGGCGACTTCGGCGGCGAAGTCGTCGGCCTTCTTCTCGATGCCCTCGCCCACCACGTACAGGGTGAAGCCCTTCACCGTGGTGCCCTTGTCCTTGAGCATCGCGCCCACGGTCTGCTTGCCGTCGGCGGCCTTGACGAAGACCTGGTCGAGCAGCGAGACCTCCTTGAGGAACTTCTGCACCGTGCCTTCGACCATCTTGGCGACGATCTCGGCCGGCTTGCCGCTCTCGGCCGCCTTCTCGGTGGCGATCTTGCGCTCCTTCTCGACCACGTCCGCCGGCACCTCGGCCGACGACAGGGCCGCGGGCTTCATCGCCGCGACGTGCATCGCCACGTCCTTGGCCGCCACCGCGTCGCCGTCGAACTCGACGACCACGCCGATGCGGGTGCCGTGCAGGTAGTGGGCCAGCTGGCCGCCGCTGGCGTAGCGCTTGAAGCGGCGGATGGTCATGTTCTCGCCGATCTTGCCGATCAGGCCCTTGCGCACGTCCTCGACGGTGGGGCCGAAGCTCTCCATCGACAGCGGCAGCGCCGACAGCGCGGCGACGTCGGCCGGGGCTTCCTTGGCCACCAGCTCGGCGCAGGCCTTCACGAAGGCCAGGAAGGCGTCGTTCTTGGAGACGAAGTCGGTCTCGCAGTTGACCTCGACCAGCGCGCCGGTGCTGCCGTCCACGGCGGCCGACACCACGCCCTCGGCGGTGATGCGCGCGGCGGCCTTGCCGGCCTTGTTGCCCAGCTTGACGCGCAGGATCTCCTCGGCGCGGGCGATGTCACCCTCGGCCTCGGTCAGCGCCTTCTTGCACTCCATCATCGGCGCGTCGGTCTTCGCGCGCAGTTCGGCAACCATGCCGGCGGTGATAGCAGCCATTTCAACTCTCCTGATTCGGTTGGCAAACCGGCCGGGCGCGAAGGCTCGCGGCCGGCCGGTGGTTCAAGGGAAGCCGGCTCAGGCTTCTTCTTCGCGGACCTCGACGAACTCGTCGCCTTCGCTGGCGGCGGCCACGACCTCGTTGGTCGCGTTGGCCTTGCCTTCCAGCACCGCGTCGGCGATGGCGCGGGCATACAGCGCCACGGCCTTGGCCGAGTCGTCGTTGCCCGGGATCACGTAGTCGATGCCCTGCGGCGAGTGGTTGGTGTCGACGATGCCGATCACCGGGATGCCCAGCTTCTTGGCCTCGGCCACGGCGATCTTGTGGTAACCGACGTCGATCACGAACATCGCGTCAGGCAGCGCGTTCATGTCCTGGATGCCGCCAATGTCCTTCTCGAGCTTGGCCAGCTCGCGCTCGAACATCAGGCCTTCCTTCTTGATCATCTGCTCGATGCCGGCTTCCTTGGTCGCCTGCATGTCCTTGAGCTTCTTCAGCGAGCCCTTGACCGTCTTGAAGTTGGTCAGCATGCCGCCCAGCCAGCGCTGGTCGACGAAGGGCATGCCGCAGCGATGGGCCTCGGCGTTGATGACCTCGCGCGCCTGGCGCTTGGTGCCGATCATCAGGATCGTGCCGCGGCGGGCCGACAGCTGGCGCACGAACTTCAGTGCTTCCTCGAAGAGCGGCTGCGTCTTCTCGAGGTTGATGATGTGGATCTTGTTGCGGTGGCCGTAGATGTACGGGGCCATCCGCGGGTTCCAGAAGCGCGTCTGGTGGCCGAAATGGACACCCGCTTCCAGCATTTCACGCATGGAGACAGACATGGAAACTCCGAAGGTTGGGTCTAGAATCCCGGCGCTCACCGAAGCCCGCGCCGGGCCTGACAAACGGCCTTGAGCGCCTGACCTCGACACCTTTCGGCTGCCGGGTTCGCGATTTGTCTTCCCCGGCCTGACGAACGAGCCAGTCGAACAATCAGGCGGGCCACCGAACTTCTGTCCAGTCGCACACCCGTGCCGGGTAAAACCCAATGAGTATAGCACCCCGCGGCACGGATCTCTCCGCCGCGCAAGACCGCGTGCAACGCGGCGAGACCACGGCCACTGCACTTCTGGCCGCCAGCCTGGCCGCCGCGGATGCCCCGGCCAACGCCCACGTCTACCTGCGCCGCTTCGACGCCGGTGCCCGTGCGGCCGCGGCTGCGGCCGATCTGCAGGCGGCCGCAGGGCAGCCGCTGCCGCCGCTGGGCGGCCTGGCGGTGTCGGTGAAGGACCTGTTCGACGTCGCCGGTGCGCCCACCACCGCCGGCTCGGCCGCGATGGCCGACGCCCCAGCCGCCGCCGCGGACTGCCCGGCGGTGGCGCGGCTGCGTGCGGCGGGCGCGGCGCTGACGGGCCACACCAACCTCAGCGAGTTCGCCTTCTCCGGCGTCGGGCTGAACCCGCACCATCGCACGCCCGCCAATGCCGCCACAGCGGCCCTGGATCCCACGCCGCGCGTCCCTGGTGGCTCGACGTCCGGCGGCGCCGTCAGCGTGGCCACCGGCGCGGCGTGGGCGGCGTTGGGCTCGGACACCGGCGGCTCCATCCGCATCCCTGCGGCGCTGCACGGCCTGGTCGGGTTCAAGAGCACACAACGCCTCGTGCCGCTGGACGGGGCCGTGCCGCTGTCGACCACGCTGGACACGGCCTGCGCCATCACCCGTTCGGTGCGCGACGCGGTGCGCCTGCACGAGGTGCTGGCGTCGCGACGGGTGCTCCAGATGCCGCGTGAGCCGTCGGCCTGGCGGTTCCTGGTGCCGACGACGCTGATGCTCGACGCCCTCGAACCCGCCGTGGCCGCCGCCTTCGACGGCGCCTTGCGCGCGCTGCGCGACGCCGGTGCCTGCATCGTCGAACGGCCGCTGCCAGCGCTGGCCGAACTGGCCACGCTGAACGCCACTGGCGGCTTTGCCGCGGCGGAAAGCTGGGCCTGGCACCGCCAGCGGCTGGGCACTCGGGGTAACCAGTACGACCCGCGCGTGGCGCTGCGCATCCGCCGCGGCGAAGCGATCGGCGCCGCCGACTACATCGACCTGCTGGCCGCGCGCCGGCGCTGGATCGCCAAGGTCGAGGCCGAGGTACAAGGCTTCGACGCCCTGCTCGCGCCCACGGTGCCACTGCTGCCACCGCCGATCGCCCCGCTGCTGGCCGACGACGCCGCCTTCTTCTCGGTCAACGCGCTGCTGCTGCGCAACCCTTCGGTGGTCAACTTCATGGACGGCTGCGCCCTCTCCCTGCCCTGCCACGCCGCGGGCGACTGGCCCGTGGGCCTGATGCTGTTCGCCCCGGCCATGGCCGACGACCGCCTGCTCGCCGCAGCAGCGTTCGCCGAATCGGTGCTGCCGGCCCGCTGAACCCCAGACCATGCGCATCGCCATCATCGGCGCCGGCATCATCGGCGTCACGACCGCCTACGAACTCTCGGCCGACGGCCATGCCGTGACCGTCTTCGAACGCGGCAGCGCCGTCGCCGACGGCACCAGCTTCGCCAACGCCGGCGTCGTGGCGCCGGGCTACGTCACACCCTGGGCCGCGCCGGGCATGGCCTGGAAGGTGCTGCGGCAGATGACCGGCCGCCACGCCGCGGTGCGGGTGGCGCCATCGGCGCTGCTGCGCGACGCCGGCTGGCTGTGGCGCTGGTGGCGCGCCTGCCGGCCCGCCGTGCACGGCGCCAACCGCACCCACATGCACCGTCTGGCGCGCTACAGCCAGGAACGGCTGACCGGCCTGAGCCAGCGCCTGCAACTGGACTACGAGCGGGGCCAGGGCTACATGGTGCTGTTGCGCGGCGAGCGTGAACTGGCCGCCGCGCGGGGTGGCCTGAAGCTGCTGGCCGAACTGGGCGTGGCCTTCGAACTGCTGGACGGGGCGCGCGCCCGGCAACTGGAGCCCGGCCTGAACCCCGGGGCACCGCTGCGCGCGGCCATCCACCTGCCGCTGGACGGCGTGGGCAACTGCCGGCAATTCGCCCACCTGCTCAAGGCCGAGGCGCAAAAACTGGGGGCCCGCTTCCAGTTCCAGCAGACGGTGCGCGCGGTGCACCCCGGGCCGACGGTGACGCTGGACCTGACCGACGGCCCCCAGGCCTTCGACGCCGCGGTGGTCTGCGCCGGCGTCGACGCCGGCGCGCTGCTGGCGCCGCTGGGGCTGCGCCTGCCGCTGCTGCCGGTGTGGGGCTATTCGCTCACCGCGCCGCTGCGCGAGCTCGAGCATGCGCCGGACCTCGGCCCGCGCAGCGCCTTGATGGACGAACGCTACAAGGTCGCGATCTCGCGCCTGGGCCGGCGCGTGCGCGTGGCCGGCAGCGCGGAACTGGGCGGCCAGGCCGGCCGCTTCCACGACGGCGCCATGGCCACGCTGCACCAGGTGCTGGACGACTGGTTCCCGGGCGCGGCGCAACTCGCCAAGGCCCAGCGCTGGAAGGGTGCGCGCCCGATGCTGCCGGACGGCCCACCGGTGATCGGCCCCAGCGGCCGCGAAGGCCTCTGGCTGAACCTGGGCCATGGCTCCAGCGGCTGGGCCCTGTCGGCCGGCAGCGCCCGTGCGCTGGCCGACCTCATGGCCGGGCGTACCCCTGGCGTGGCCTTGGACGGGCTGGGCGTCGAGCGCTTTGCGTGACACAGTGCGGACCATGGATCCCGCCGTCGATGCCCGCCCCACCCTGCCCGTGGCCGTGCTGCCGGCCACGCGGTCCTGGCCGCTGCACGACACGGCCGCCTCGCGCGCGATGGAAGCTGCTGCCGCCTCGCAGTTGCCGCCGCATGCGCTCATGGCCCGGGCCGGTCGCGCTGTGGCCCGGCTGGCCCTGGCACTGGCGCCGCGCGCACGCAGCGTGTTGGTCCTTGCGGGCCCCGGCAACAACGGGGGCGATGCGTTGCTGGCCGCGGCCCTGCTGCACGACGCCGGTGTGCCAGTGTGGCTGGTGTTGCTGGCCGACCCCGGTCGGCTGCCCACCGATGCCACCTGGGCGCTGGCGCAGGTGCGTCGGCGCGCGGGCCTGGTCGTCCATGCGGCGATGCCCGCCAGCTGGCAGGCCGACCTCGTCATCGACGGGCTGCTGGGGCTGGGCCTGGCCCGCGCCCCGGCGGGCCCGGTGGCTGAGGCGATCGCAGCCGTTGGCACGTACCGCGGCCCGGTGCTGGCCATCGACCTGCCCTCGGGCCTGGACGGGGACCGTGGCACCACGTTCGGCGGCATCGCCATCCGCGCGACCCACACGCTGGCCCTGCTGAGCCTGAAGCCAGGCCTGTTCACCGCCGAAGGCCGTGACCACGCCGGTCAGGTCTGGTTCGACGACCTGGGCGTGGCGCCCGTCACGACCCGGCTGCGGCTGGCCGGCCCGCCGGCGATGTTGGCGGTACCCCACAGCGCGCACAAGGGCCGCTTCGGCGACATGGTGGTCGTCGGCGGTGCGCCGGGCATGACCGGCGCGGCCGCGCTGGCGGCCCATGCGGGACTGGCCGCCGGTGCGGGACGGGTCTACCTGGCCAGCTTGAATGCCGACGCCGGCAGCGCAACGTGCCGCCTGGAGCTGATGCAGCGCCACGTCGACGACATGCTGGAGCCGGAAACGCTCCGGGCACGAACGGTGGTGGCCGGCTGCGGCGGCGGCGAGCCCATGCGCGCCGTTCTCCCTGCCCTGCTGCGCCACGCGGCCCGGCTGGTGCTGGACGCGGATGCGCTCAACGCCGTGGCGGCCGACACCGCGCTGCAGCACGCACTCGCCGCCCGCGGCGCGGCAGGCCGACCGACGGTGCTGACGCCCCACCCCTTGGAGGCGGCGCGCCTGCTGGACTGCAGCACCGGCGACGTGCAGGGCGACCGCCTCGGCGCGGCAGGTGCGCTGGCCGAGAGATTCGGTGCCGTGGTCGTGCTCAAGGGTTCCGGCAGCGTGGTGGCCTCCCCGGACGGGGCACTCATGCTGTGCCCCTTCGGCAACGGCCGTCTGGCCACGGCCGGCACGGGCGACGTGCTGGCCGGCTGGCTGGGCGGGCTGTGGGCGCGTCAGGCCGCCGCCGTGGCCGACGCCGACACCCTCGCGGACCTGGCCAGCGCCGCCGTGGCTGGCCATGGCCTGGCCGCCGAGCAGGGGCCGGGCCGCGGCCCGCTGCTGGCCACCGACCTGATCGCCGCGATGCAGGCGCTCGGCTGACTGGCAGGCCGTCGAACCGCGGCCCCTGCCTCGCGCCACCCCGACTCAGCGCTTGCGCGCAGGGGCGCGGGACTTCTTCGCCGGCGCGGCCCCCTTGCGCGCCTTGGCACGCTGGGCCTTGCCGGCGCGGTCGGCGGCCTGCACGGCGGCCAGTTCATCGGCAGCGCTGGCCTTCACGCGTGCGCGGTCCGGTCGGCCAGCGGCCAGCAGCCGCTCACCCTGGCCTTCGCGCACCATGCGGAAGTCGATGCGCCGCCCGTCAAGGTCGACACGGCTGACCTGCACCCGCACCCGCGTGCCCACGCCATACCGCACGCCGGTGCGCTCCCCGCGCAGTTCCTGGCGCGCCTCGTCGAAG
Source organism: Rubrivivax albus (assembly GCF_004016515.1). GTDB lineage: Bacteria > Pseudomonadota > Gammaproteobacteria > Burkholderiales > Burkholderiaceae_C > Rubrivivax > Rubrivivax albus. The sequence goes on along the minus strand of NZ_SACT01000001.1, from coordinate 1,032,948 downwards.
CGGTAGTACTCGCCGCCGAGTTCGGTGATGTGGACCAGGCCTTCCACGTAGAGCGCATCCAGCGTGACGAAGAGGCCGAATCCGGCCACCGCGCTGACCGTGCCGCTGAATTCCTCGCCCAGGCGGTCGCGCATGTAGCGGCATTTCAGCCACGCCTCGACATCGCGCGAGGCTTCGTCGGCGCGGCGCTCGTTGGCACTGCAGTGCTGACCCGCCTGCTCCCACAGGCCCAGTTCACGCGTGGCGGCCTTCGGCGGCTTGGGCTGCAGGCGCCCGCCCTTGCGCAGCGGCGGCGGTGGCGGCACCGTGTCCACCAGGCTGATCTGGTAACGCTTTTTGCCCAGCAGCGCCTTGATCACACGGTGCACCAGCAGGTCCGGGTAGCGTCGGATCGGACTGGTGAAGTGCGTGTAGGCCGGGTAGGCCAGGCCGAAGTGCCCGGCGTTGGCCGGCGAATACACCGCCTGCTGCATCGAGCGCAACAGCATGGTGTGGATCTGCGAGGCATCGGGCCGGTCCTTGGTGGACGCGGCGAGCGTGGCCATCTCCTTGGGCGAAGGGTCGTCGCTCAGGTGCAGGCCCAGCCCCAGTGCGCGCAGGTAGTTCTGCAGCGCGATGCGCTTCTCCGGGGTCGGGCCTTCGTGCACGCGGTAGAGCGACGGATGCTCCGCGCCGGCGATGAAGTCGGCGGCACAGACGTTGGCCGCGAGCATCGCCTCCTCGATCAACCGGTGCGCATCGTTGCGCGTGCGTGGCACGATCTTCTCGATGCGGCCGTCGGCGTCGCAGACGATCTGCGTCTCGGTGGTCTCGAAGTCCATCGCGCCGCGCTGCGCACGTTGCTTGAGCAGGGCACGGTACAGGTCGTGCAGGTGCAGCAGGTGCGGCAGCAGGTCCTTGTGCTTCTGCGCCTCCGGCCCGCGGGTGTTGGCCAGCGCGGCCGCCACTTCGGTGTAGGTGAAGCGCGCATGCGAGCGGATCACGGCCGGGTAGAACTGGTAGGCCTCCACGCTGCCGTCGCCCTGGACCACCATGTCGCAGACCATGGCCAGGCGCTCGACGTCGGGGTTCAGCGAGCACAGCCCGTTGGACAGTTTCTCCGGCAGCATCGGGATCACGCGGCGCGGGAAGTAGACGGACGTGGCGCGTTCGTAGGCGTCGGCGTCCAGCGGTTCACCGGGCTTGACGTAGTGGCTGACGTCGGCAATCGCCACCAGCAGCCGCCAGCCTTCCACCGCGCTCTTGCCGCGGCCGCGCTTGAAGGGCTCGCAGTAGACGGCGTCGTCGAAGTCGCGCGCGTCCTCGCCGTCGATGGTGACCAGCGGCACGTCGGTGAGGTCGATGCGCTGGCGGCGGTCGGCCGGGCGGATCTTCTCCGGCAGCGCCGCGGCCTGGGCCAGCGTCTCGGCGCTGAAGCGGTGCGGCACCTCGTACTTGCGCACCGCGATCTCGATCTCCATGCCGGCGTCGTCGATCTCGCCCAGCACCTCGGCCACGCGGCCCACTGGCTGCGCGTGCAGCGATGGTGTCTCGGTGAGTTCCACGCTCACCACCTGCCCGGCCTGTGCGCCGGCGATGGCGTTCTTGGGGATCAGGATGTCCTGACCGAAACGGCGGTCCTCCGGCGCCACCAGCCAGTGCCCGCCCTCGTGCAGCAGGCGGCCGATGATGGGTGCCTTGCGGCGTTCGAGGATGTCGATGACGCGACCCTCGGGCCGGCCCTTGCGGTCCAGGCGGAGGATGCGCACGCGCACGCGGTCCTTGTGCAGCACGGCGCGCATCTCCTGTGGTGGCAGGTAGATGCTGGCCTCACCGTCGTCGCGCAGCACGAAGCCGTGACCGTCGCGGTGGCCCTCGACGAGACCGTCGACTTCGGCGAGCAGGCTGGCGCCGGGAGTGCTTGCAGCGTTTTCTTTTTTGATGGTATAGTCCTTTGTTCCTGACACGACGCGCAGCTTCAAAGCGATTGCATTGAACAGCGCGACTCACCTGCCCAGGTGGCGGAATTGGTAGACGCACTAGTTTCAGGTACTAGCGCTGAGAGGCGTGGAGGTTCGAGTCCTCTCCTGGGCACCAGACGATGATAAAGGCCGGTTCGAAAGAGCCGGCCTTTTCCGTTTCCGGGCTGTGTTCCGGCGACCTCACGGAGGCGCGGATCGCCGAACGCCATCAAACGCCCGCCGCGGAGCGGCGGGCCGAGGGTGCCGCGCTCAGATCGCAAACTTGCGCGCCAGGCCTTCCGGGCGCAGGTTGTCGTATTCCTCGAACGGCTGGTGGATCCAGGGGCTGGTGGGCAGCGTCTCCACCGAGTAGTCCGGCGTGTAGCTCGACACCCCCTTGGTCCAGATGACCGCCGAGCGCAGTTCGCGGATCGCCGGCATCGCACGCAGGCGGTCCACCACCGCGCGCAGGGTGACGCCGGAGTCGGCCAGGTCATCCACCAGCAGGATGCGCCCGGCGAGTTCGCCCTTGGGCAGGGTGATGTACTTGGCCATGTCCAGCCGGCCCTGGATGGTGCCGGCCTCGGCACGGTAGGAACTGGTGGCCATGATGGCCAGCGGCTTGTCGAACACGCGCGAGAGCACGTCGCCAGGGCGCATGCCGCCACGCGCCAGGCACAGGATCTGGTCGAACACCCACCCGGACGCATGCACCTTCAGCGCCAGGCGCTCGATGAGCATGTGGTACTCGTCCCAGGACACGTACAGGTGCTTGCCGTCATCGGTCAGCATGCGGACTCCTCGTAGGCCAATGGCGTGACGTTGCGGATGCTTCAGGCGCGGTACGGGTGCCGCAGCACGATGGTGTGCTCGCGGTCGGGCCCGGTGGACACCATGTCGATGGGCGCGCCAATCAGTGCCTGCACGCGCTCCAGGTAGAGGCGGGCGTTGAGCGGCAGCTGGTCCCAGTGCTGGATGCCGGCCGTGCTCTCGGTCCAGCCGGGCAGCGTCTCGTAGACCGGCTCGCAGGCCTCGATCTCGTCGGCGTCCAGCGGCAGGATGTCGACGGCACGGCCGCCGAGCCGGTAGCCCGTGCAGACCTCGATCTCCGGCAGCCCGTCGAGCACGTCGAGCTTGGTGATGCACAGGCCGGAGACGCCGTTGATGATGACCGAACGCTTGAGCGCCGGCGCGTCGAGCCAGCCGCAGCGGCGCGCGCGACCGGTGACGGTGCCGCGCTCCTGGCCGACGGTGGACAGGTGGTGGCCGACGCTGCCGGGCTCGTCCATCGGCAGTTCGGTCGGGAACGGCCCGCTGCCCACGCGCGTGGTGTAGGCCTTGGTGATGCCCAGCACGTAGTGCAGCATGCCCGGGCCCACACCCGAGCCGGCGGCGGCGTTGCCGGCCACGCAGTTGCTGGACGTGACGTACGGATAGGTGCCGTGGTCGATGTCCAGCAGCGTGCCCTGCGCGCCTTCGAACAGCAGGTTGTCGCCCGCCTCGTGCGCGCGCTGCAGGCGGTGGCCCACGTCGGCGAGCATCGGCAGCAGCTGCTCCGCGGCCTTCATGGCGCCGTCGAACATCGGCTGGTACGCCAGCGGGCTGGACTTCAGGTAGCCGCTGAGTTCAGCGTTGTGCAGCTCCACCAGTTCGCGCAGCTTGCGCGCCAGCCGGTCCGGGTGCTTGAGGTCCTGCACGCGCAGCGCGCGGCGCGCCACCTTGTCCTCGTAGGCCGGGCCGATGCCCTTGCCGGTGGTGCCGATCTTGCCGCTGCCGCTGGTCTCTCGCAGTGCCTCGCGGGCGCGGTCGGTCTCCACGTGGAAGGGCATGATCAGCGGGCAGGACTCGCTGAGGTACAAGCGCGAACGCACGTCCACGCCGGCGGCCTCCAGGCGCTGGATCTCGCCGATCAGGTGGGTGGGGTCGACGACCACGCCATTGCCGATGTAGCAGGCCACGCCGTCGCGCATCACACCCGAGGGGATCAGCTGCAGCGCCGTCTTGACGCCCTTGATCACCAGCGTGTGGCCGGCGTTGTGCCCGCCCTGGAAGCGCACCACGCCCTGCGCGTGGTCGGTCAGCCAGTCGACGACCTTGCCCTTGCCTTCGTCACCCCATTGGGTGCCGACGACGACGACGTTGCGACCCGGTGTCGCGGAGCTTGGGTTTGCCATGGAGAGGTTCTCGGGATCGGTTCAATCGGGCTGGGCATCGCGCGCGGTGACGACCCAGCGGTCGCCCACGGGCACCAGTTGGCGGTCGCAGCGGAAGCCGGCGGATTCGATGGCGTGGCCGGGCAGCACCGCGACCACCACCTCGCCGGCATCGCGCAGGGCACGCACCGCAGCGCGCAGCGAGGCGTCCTCGCCCCACGGGGCCTGGATGGCCGACGCCGCCGGCATCGGCCGGCCCGCCGCGGCCAGGGCCTTCAGGTCGAGGCTGAAGCCGGCGGCCGGACGGCTGCGGCCGAAGGCGGCGCCCACCTCATCGTAGCGGCCGCCGCGGGCCAGCGGGTCGGTGGCACCGGCGCCGTAGAGCGCGAAACGCGCCCCGCTGTAGTAGGTGTAGCCGCTCATGTCGGACAGGTCGAAGCCGACGCGCACGCCCGGGTGGGCGCTGCGAAGGTGGCTGCCCAGCCAGGCCAGCTGTTCGATGGCGTCCTGCACCAGCGGGCGTTGCGGCAGGCGCTCGCGCGCCGCGCCGAGCACCTCGTCGCTGCCGTAGAGCTGCAGCAGGGCGCCGAGTGCGTCGCGCGTCTCGGCCGGCAGTGGTGCGCTGCGCGCGGCCAGCGTGGCCGCGTCCTTCTTGGCCAGGGCTTCGACGAGGCCGGTCAGCGCGTTCGCATCCAGGGGCAGGCCGGCGAGCACGCCCCGCACGATGCGTGCGTCGGCGAGGTCGATCACCGGCTCGGCAATGCCGGCCAGCGTCAGGCAGTCCACCGCCAGGTCCAGCACCTCCAGGTCGGCCTCCAGGCCGGCGTGGCCGAAGACCTCGGCGCCGAACTGCAGCGGTTCGCGGTTGCCGTACAGCCCGGATGGCCGCGTGTGCAGCACCGGGCCGCAGTAGCACAGGCGGGTCACGCCGTCGCGGTTGAGCAGGTGGGCGTCGATGCGCGCGGCCTGGATGGTGGTGTCGGCGCGCAAACCCAGCGAGCGGCCGCTGAGCTGGTCCACAAGCTTGAAGGTGCGCAGGTCCAGCTCGTGCCCGGTGCCCGACAGCAGCGACTCCAGATGCTCGAGCATCGGTGGCGCCACCAGTTCGTAGCCGTAGCCGTGAGCGCGGTCCAGCAGCCTGCGGCGAAGCTCCTCGATGCGCCGGGCCTCCACCGGCAGGACGTCGGCGATGTGCTCAGGCAGCAGCCAGGCAGAGGACATGCGTTTCACCGCGCTGTTGAAAACGGCATTGTACCGGCCTGCCCCACACGTCACTGACGAATGCTTCGGGCAAACGGCGACGCCGCCGGCGAGCCCGCTGGGCCCGCTCGGCGGCGTCGATGCGCATCGTCCCGGTGACGGACCGGGATCAGTTCGCGCGGTACTGCTGGAACAACTGCACCATCCGCGTGTCCTGACCGGCACTGAAGGTGTTCATGCAGGCGTCGTCGGTGTAGTCCATGAAATTGGTGATCGGGTCCTTGCCGGCTTGACGACGGCAGCTGTCGCGATTCGCCGGGCAGCCGTAGGCGGGCGAACGCTCGGCGGCGGTGTCGGCCACGGAATCGCCCGGGTTCCGGCACCCGCCCTGGAACGTGTGGTACAGGCCCAGCCAGTGGCCGACCTCGTGGGTGCCGGTGTCACCTTCGTCGTAGGGCGCGGCACTGCCACCGGGCATCGACGCCGTCAGGATCACGACACCGTCGTTCGATGGGTTGGACGCGTAGCTCCACGGGAACGTGGCCCAGCCCAGCAGGCCGCCGGCCATGTTGTTCGCGTACACATTGAGGGCATTGGCGCCGCCTTGCCGCAGTGCCGACTTCATCTGCGTCTCGCAGGCGCCGCCGGTGCAGGTGTACCAGGCATCGTTTGCCGAGGTGTCCACGGCCACGAGATCGAAGCTGAAGCCACTGCTGGCATAGGCCGCATTGAGCACGGCGATCTGCGCGTCGATCTGCTGCTGGGTGGGCGCGCCCTGGCCCGCGCTGTTGGTGATCACGTGGAAGTAGACCGGGATCGACACGGCAGCAGCCTGTGCCAGCGGGTCGCGCCCCTGCGCACGCTGGTCGGCCAGCCAGGACCGCTCCTGCGCCGCCTGCAGCCGCATCTCCAGTTCGCTGGGCTGATGGGTGCTGCAGCGCGCCCCGCTCTCCACGAAGGCCTTCTGGCTCGCGAACGTGGCCCCGTTGATCGTGAACGACTGGGCTGCGGCCAGCGAGGGCAGCAGGGCTGCCAGGCCCAGCGGAATCAGGGCACGCAGCCCGCGGTGAACGATGGACATCGAACTTCTCCTCCAGGATGGAAGTTCGATCATAGGCAGCCGCCAGGGCTCATGGGGCCGGTGTATCCCGCTCCCCCCCACAAATCGAGGCCAGCGTGCCGTCAACCAGCGCCTTCGGCCGACAGGCGATGGGCTTCAGCGCCAGATCAGCAGCAGCAACAGCCCCAATCCGACGCTGAACAGCCCGATGAAACGGATCTGTCCGTCGTTCATCTGCAGCACGCGCTCGAACACGCTGCGCCAGCCGCGCGGGTTGATCAACGGCAGCAGACCCTCGAAGACGAGCATCAGCGCCAGCGCGCCGAGCAGCGCGTCACCCATTGCGACGGCCGTGACTCAGCGGCCGCCCGGGCCGGCGCCGCGCATCGCGCCGAAGAAGTCGCTCGCCGGATCGACGACGATCATGTCGGACTTGCTGCGGAAGCTGCCACGGTAGGCTTCCAGGCTGCGATAGAACTTGGCGAACTGCGCATCCCGGCCGAAGGCATCGGCATACAGGGCAGAGGCCTGCGCGTCGCCCTCACCCTTGATCTTCTGCGCGTCGCGGTAGGCTTCGGCCAGGATGACCTCGCGTTGGCGGTCGGCGTCGGCGCGGATCTTCTCCGCCTCGGCGCTGCCGGTGGAGCGCAGTTCGTTGGCCACGCGCTTGCGCTCCGATTCCATGCGGCGGTAGACAGCGTCGGTGATGTCGGCCACGAAGTCCACGCGCTTGACCCGCACGTCGATGATCTCGATGCCGAAGGACTGGGCCTCGTCGGCCAGGCGTTCGCGAACGCCGGCCATCACGCGCTCGCGGTCGGTGGCCAGCACCCCGCTGACGGTGCGGCGCGTCACTTCCTCGTTGAATGCGGCCTGCACCACCGGCGCCAGGCGCACCTCGAGGTTGCGCAGATCCGCGCCGTTGTTGCGGATGAACTGGCGCGGGTCGGTGATGCGCCACTTCACCATCCAGTCGATCAGCAGGCTCTTCTTCTCGGCGGTGAAGATGGGGCGGGTGTCGGGGCTGTCCAGGGTCTGGATGCGCTTGTCCAGGAACACGACGTTCTGGAACGGCGGCGGCAGCTTGAATTTCAGCCCAGGTTCGGTGATGACGTTCTTGATCTCGCCGAGCGCGTAGACCACGCCGACCTGGCGCTGGTCCACGATGAACACGGTGGAGAACGCCACCATCAGCATCACAAGGAAGCCGGCGACGATGAATCCGATGCGGTTGGCCATGTCGTGCTCCTTCAGCGGCCTTCGCGGTCGCGGCTGCGGGCGTCGGCCCGCGCGCGCACGTCGATCACGGTCGGCGCCACCTGCTCGGCCACGCCGGGTGCCGGCGCGGGCGCGGCGGACCCATTGGTCGTCCCACCGGACTGCAACAGCCGATCCAGCGGCAGGTACAGCAGGTTGGAGTTGTTGCGGCTGTCGACCATGACCTTGGTGACGTTGGAGTAGATCTGCTGCATGGTCTCGATGTACAGGCGGTCGCGCGTGACGGCAGGTGCCTTCTGGTACTCGGCCAGCACCGAGCGGAAGCGCTGCGCATCACCCTCGGCCTGGGCGACCACGCGGGCCTTGTAGGCTTCGGCCTCCTCGCGCAGCCGGCTCGCCGCGCCCTGGGCCCGCGGGATCACGTCGCTGGCGTAGGCGTCGCCCTCGTTCTTGAAGCGGTCACGGTCGGCGCTGGCCTTGACCGCGTCGTTGAACGCGGCCTGCACCTGCTCGGGCACCTGCACGTTCTGCACGTTGACGTTGGCGATCACGATGCCCGCACCCAGCCGGTCGAGCTGCGACTGGATCGACTTGACGAGGTCGGCGGCCACGGCATCACGCTGCTCGTACAGCACGGAATCGACACGGCTGCGGCCGACGATCTCGCGCACCGCCGATTCCGCTGCCAGCACCACCGCACCGTCGGGGTCGCGGTTCTCGAACAGGTAGGCCCGCGCGTCGTTCAGGCGGTACTGCACGGTGAAGCGGATGTCGATGATGTTCTCGTCCTGCGTCAGCATCGACGAGTCGCGCAGGCCGGTGGCCTGGGTCACGGTGCTGCGGCCCACGTCGACCGAACGCAGCTGCGTCACCGACACCGTCTCGTGCGCCTGGAACGGGTAAGGCAGGCGCCACTGGAAGCCGGCGTCCACGGTGTGGCTGAAGCGGCCGAAGGTGGTGACGACGGCCTGCTGGCCTTCCTGCACGATGAACACGCCGCTGCCGGCCCAGATCAGCAGCAGCACGCCGCCGATCAGCCCCACGCCGATGCCAGCGCTCTTCATGTCGGGCGGCTGCAGCGGGCCACCGCCGCCACCGCCGGGCGGGCGCTCGCCGCCGTTGTGCCCGCCACGCGAGGGCCGGCCACCGAACAGGCCGCCGAGCTTGCGGTTGAAGTCGCGCCAGAGTTCGTCGAGGTCGGGCGGGCCGTCGTTGCGGCCGTTGTTCAGCATCGGCTGCAGGCGACGCGGCGCGAGGCCGGCGAACAATGCCGCCGTGGCGCGCATCAGCGCACGCCAGCGGTGGCCGAAGGAGATCTCGGTCGGATCAGGCATGGTGGGAAGGCAGGAAATCGGGAAGGTGCCCGTCCGAAGACGGGTGGTCGGGAAGGGCATGGTGGGCGCGCGCCGCGTCGGCGATGGCCTCGCGCAAGGTGTCGAGTCCGGTGCCGTCGCGTGCGCTGACGAAGACCCGCCGGAAACGCCGGCCGCCATCGGCCAGGATCCAGTCGGCCGCCTCGCGCGGCTGCTGCGAGTCCTCGAGCTGGTCGATCTTGTTGCAGACCCAGATCTGCGGGATGTCGCCGGCGCCGATCTCGCCGAGCACGCGCATGACCTCGTCGCGCTGCTCGATCTGGTGCGGGCTGGCCACGTCCATCACGTGCAGCAGCAGGTCGGCCTCGGCGGCTTCCTGCAGCGTGGCCTCGAAGGCCTCGACCAGCTTGTGCGGCAGGTCGCGGATGAAGCCCACCGTGTCCGACAGCGACACCGACCCCACGTCGTCGCCCAGCCAGAGCTGGCGCGTGGTGGTATCCAGCGTGGCGAAGAGCTGGTCGGCCGCGAAGGCCCGCGCCTTCACCAGCGCGTTGAACAGCGTGGACTTGCCGGCGTTGGTGTACCCGACCAGCGAGACGCGGAAGGTGCCGCGCCGCTCGCGCGCCTTGCGCTGCGTGTTGCGCTGGCGCTTGACCTTCTCCAGCCGCGCGGACAGCGACTTGATGCGCTCGCCGATCATGCGCCGGTCGAGTTCGATCTGCGCCTCGCCCGGGCCGCCGCGGGCGCCGATGCCGCCCCGCTGGCGCTCCAGGTGCGACCAGCGCCGCACCAGGCGCGTGGCCAGGTACTGCAGCCGCGCCAGTTCCACCTGCAGCTTGCCCTCGTGAGACCGCGCGCGGTCACCGAAGATGTCCAGGATCAGCGACGTGCGGTCGGCCACGGGCACGCCCAGGTGACGCTCGAGGTTGCGCTGCTGCGCAGGCGACAGCGCCTGGTCGAAGATCACGCCGCTGGCCTGGGTGCCCAGCACCAGGGCCTTGATCTCGTCGGCCTTGCCGCTGCCGACGAACAGCGCGGCGTCGGGCGCGCGGCGGCGCGCGGTGACGCGGCCGACGACTTCGTCGCCGGCAGACGCCGCGAGCAGGGCGAGTTCCTCCAGCGTCGGGTCGAAGCCGGCCGGCTGGCCGAGGTCGACGCCGACGAGCACGGCACGCGGCGGCGCGCCGGCCTGCACTTGGGCTTCAGGGGTCAAGTGGTCGGGTGCGGGGTGGCGGGGGCGCTCAGGCCGCCGGCGCCTGCGGTTCGTTGGGGTGGAAGTTCACCGCGCGGCCAGGGACGACGGTGGAGATCGCGTGCTTGTAGACCATCTGGGTGACGGTGTTGCGCAGCAGCACGACGTACTGGTCGAAGGATTCGATGTGCCCTTGCAGCTTGATCCCGTTGACCAGATAGATCGAGACCGGCACGTGTTCCTTGCGCAGCAGGTTCAAAAAGGGGTCCTGCAAAAGCTGGCCTTTGTTGCTCACGGTTGTTTCTCCGTGTTGATGTCGACGCTTGGCACGTTATCACAGCAGGGGTTGCGCGCTGCGGCAGTGCATCAATTCCGGTCAGGAACCCTTGTCGACGAAGGGATTCGTGCCCAGCTTCATTTCCACGCGCAACGGCGTGCCCACGAGCTTGAAGTGCTCGCGGATGCGACCCTCCAGGTAGCGCTTGTAGGTGTCGGTGACGTGTTCGAGCGCATTGCCGTGGATCACCACCACCGGTGGGTTCATGCCCCCCTGGTGGGCATAGCGCAGCTTGGGCCGGAAGGCACCGGCACGCTTGGGCGCCTGGTGCTCGACGGCGTCGTGGATGAGGCGCGTGAGCTGGGGGGTGGACAGCTTCTTGGTCGCCGAGGCGTGCGCCGCATCGATGGCCTTCCAGACCGCGCCGATGCCGCGCCGCTTCAGCGCCGAGATGTGCAGCACCTCGGCAAACTTCAGGAAGCCCAGGCGGCTTTCGATCGAGCGTTCCAGCATCTGCCGCTGGTAGTCGTCCACCGCGTCCCATTTGTTCACCGCGACCACCACGGCCCGACCCGACTCGAGCACATAGCCGGCGATGTGCGCGTCCTGCTCACCCACGCCCTGGGTGGCGTCGATCAGCAGCAGCACCACGTTGGCATCGGCGATGGCCTGCAGCGTCTTGACCACCGAGAACTTCTCGATCGCCTCGAACACCCGGCCCTTGCGCCGCAGGCCGGCGGTGTCGATCAGCTCATAGCGCCGGCCGTTGCGCTCGAACGGCACATGGATGGCGTCGCGCGTGGTGCCCGGCAGGTCGAAGGCGACCAGGCGCTCCTCGCCCAGCCAGGCGTTGATCAGCGTGGACTTGCCAACGTTCGGCCGGCCCGCCACCGCCAGGCGGATGGGTCGATCGGCGCTGCCGTCCTCGATCTCGCCGTCGTGGTCCTCGTCGAAGATGAACTCGTCCAGCGCAGCCTCGAGCAGGCTGCGGATGCCCTGCCCGTGTGCCGCCGACACCGGGTGCGGCTCGCCGATGCCCAGTTCGTGGAACTCGGCGATCTGCGGCGCGTCGAGCATGCCCTCGGCCTTGTTCACCGCCAGCAGCACGCGCTTGTTGGCCGTGCGCAGGAAGCGCGCGATCTCGTGGTCCTGGGCCGACAGCCCGGCCCGCACGTCGGTGACGAAGATCACCGCGTCGGCCTCGGCCACCGCCTGCTTGGTCTGCTGCGCCATGCGCTGAACCACGCCGGTGGTGGCGTCTGGCTCGAAGCCGCCGGTGTCGATGACGATGAACTCGCGCGGCCCCAGGCGTGCATCGCCGTAGTGCCGGTCGCGGGTGAGGCCGGCGAAGTCGGCCACGATGGCATCACGCGACTTGGTGATGCGGTTGAACAGCGTCGACTTGCCCACGTTGGGCCGGCCGACGAGGGCGATGACCGGCTTCATGGTGCGGGTTCCTTGTGCGGGATGCTGGGCCGGGGCCGCGGCTCACTGCGGCCGGAAGGCGAACAGGCCGCCGCCGCGCGTGGCCACCAGCAGCGTGGTGCCCGACAGCACCGGCGCACCGACCACCGGCGTGCCGTCGGTCGGCAGGCGCAGCTGCGTGGCGCCGTCCTGGCGCGACAGGAAGTGCACCTGACCCTCCAGGTCCCCGACCACCACCACGGCGCCGGCCAGCAGCGGCGCCGTGGGCTCGCGGTACAGCAGCAGGTCCTGCGACCAGGCCACCTCGCCCGTGGGCGTGCGCCACGCGGTCAACCGGCCGGTGGCGTCGGTGCCCAGCAGCAGTTCGGCGTCACCGCCGAGCGCCGTGGCGCCGGCCGACGGGCGGCTCCACAGCAGCACGCCGCGGCGCGCATCCACGCAGCCCGCCGCGGCCTGGAAGGCACGCGCGCAGACCGTGTCGCCGATGCGCAGCGCCGGCCCGACCAGGTCGGCCAGGCGCTCGACCTCGTTGGTGCCGCGCGGCGTGGCCACCGCCGATTCCCAGCGCAGCGTGCCTCGCAGCGGGTCGAGCGCCACGAGCCGTGGCCCTTGCCCCACGAGCAGCAGGTTGCCGAACGGGGCGATGGCGCCGGCCTGGCCCAGGGTCAGCGGCTCGCCAGGGCGCTGGTACGTCCACAGCGGCCGGCCGTCCAGCGCGTCGAAGGCCATCACTGCACGGTCCACGCGCAGCACGAAGACCCGTTCGCCGGCGACCAGCGGCGCGGTCAGCACACCCGCCGGCAGCCGCTTGCGCCAGCGCTCCGCGCCACCTTCGAAGACCACGACTTCGTTGTCGCGCGTCACCACGCTGGCAAAGCGCCCGTCGGAGCCGACCCCGGCCGAGAGGGTGGCGCCAGCCTGCGCACGCCACAGTTCGCGGCCGCTGCCGGGCTCCAGCGCCAGCACGGTGCCGTCGCGGCCGGCGGCAACGAAGGCATCGGGGCGCGCGGCGATCTGCAGCGGAAAGTCGATGCCTTCGAGCTTCGCCTGCCAGACCGGGCTGCCGGCAATGGCCGGCGTGTAGGCCGCCAGCGGCGTCGGGTCGGGCCGCGGGGTGGAACAGCCGGCCAGCAGCGACAGCGCCGCAGCCGCCGCCCAGATCACTCGCTTCATCGCGCCGCCTCTGAGGCTGCCGGGGCCGCACCCACGGCCGTGAGCTTGGCCTCCACCAGGCGGCGGTACTCCAGCCGTTCCGGCAGGCCGTCCCAGGCCTGGCGCCAGGCTGCTGCAGCCTCCTCGGCCTTGCCTTGCGCGGCCAGCACGTCGCCACGGCGGTCGGCCACCAGCGGCGCCATGCCGGGCACCGCAGCGCCGTCCAGTTGCTTCAGCGCCTCGTCGTACTGCTTGGCGTCCAGCAGCAGGCCCGCCAGCCGCAGCCGGGCCAGCGCCTTCACGGCGTCGTCGGCAGCACTCTCGGCGGCCCAGGTCAGTGTGGCCTTGGCCGCATCGGCCTGGCCCGCCTCGGCCTGCACCTTGGCCGTCAGCAGCGCGCCCTGGGCGGCGTAGGGCGTGCGGCCGAACTTGTCGCGCAGGTCGGCAAAGCGGCTGGCGATGCGGTCGGCCTCCTTGGCCTGCGCACTGCGCTCCAGCGCGTCGTACAGCGCCGCAGCCTTGACGGCCTGGTCGCGCTGGTACCACTGCCAGCCGTTCCAGGCCGCGAAGGCGCCCAGCGCGAGGATGAGGACCCAGGTGATCAGGTTGCCGTACTGGTTCCAGAACGCCTTGAGCTGGTCGAGCTGTTCCTGCTCCTGCAGGTCGAGTTGTGTGGCCATGGTGACGCGTCGAAGAGAGCCGGGGATTATGCGTTGCGCAGGCTGGCGGCCCAGGCGGCGGGATCGGCCAGCGGCTGGCTGACCTGCGCGGCGGTGGCATCGCGCAGCGGCTTGACGGCCACTTCCGCGCGGGCCAGCTCGTCGCCGCCGAAGATCAGCGCGTGGCGCGCACCGGAGGCATCGGCCTTCTTGAACTGCGTCTTCATGCTGCCGCCGCCGGCGTGCAGCTGCACCGCCAGCCCGGCGGCACGCAGGACCTCCACGGTGCGCACGGCCACGGGCATCGCCGCCGCGTCAGGCACGATGGCGTAGGCATCGGGCACCGGCGCGGGCGGTGCGCTGCCGATCTGCTGCACCAGGTCGAGCACGCGCTCGATGCCCATGCCCCAGCCAATGCCCGGCGCCGGCTTGCCGCCCACCAGTTCCATCAGCCCGTCGTAGCGGCCGCCGCCGCAGATCGTGCCCTGGGCGCCGAGCTTGTCGGTCACCCACTCGAAGACGGTGAGGTTGTAGTAGTCCATGCCACGCACCAGGCGCGGGTTGACACGGAAGGGCTGGCCAGCGGCATCGAGCATCGCCTTGAGCGCATCGAAGTGCTTCAGCGACGCCTCGCCGAGGTAGCTCATCAGCTGCGGCGCGGCCTCCACCAGCGGCTGCATCGCCGGGTTCTTGGTGTCCAGGATGCGCAGCGGGTTGCTGTGCAGGCGGCGCTGGGCGTCGGCATCCAGCTGGTCGCGGTGCGCCTCGAAGTGCGCGATCAGCGCCGCGCGGTGGGCGCGCCGTTCGTCGGGCTGGCCCAGGCTGTTGATGTCCAGCCGCACCTCGCCCAGGCCCAGGTCCTGCCACAGGGCGCGGCACATCAGGATGACCTCGGCATCCACCTCCGGCCCGGCGTAGCCCAGGGCCTCCACGCCGACCTGGTGGAACTGGCGGTAGCGCCCACGCTGCGGCCGCTCGTGGCGGAACATCGGGCCGATGTAGAACAGGCGCTTGCCGCCGTCGTAGAGCGCGTTGTGCTCCACCATCGCACGCACCACACCGGCCGTGCCCTCGGGACGCAGCGTCAGCGGGTCGCCGTTCATGCTGTCGACGAAGGAGTACATCTCCTTCTCGACAATGTCGGTCACCTCGCCCAGGCCACGCACGAACAGCGGCGTGTGCTCGACGATGGGCGTGCGCACGAACTGGTAGGCATAGCGGCGCATCAGCGCGCGCACGGTGTCCTCGAACCATTGCCAGCGCGCCGAGTCCGGCGGCAGCAGGTCGTTCATGCCCTTGACGGCACGGATGGGGTCGGCCATGGAAAGTCTCTGAGGCGCCGGAGCACCCGAAGGTTCAGGCGGTGGCGCCGAAACGCCGCTCGATGTAGTCCTCGACGATGCGATGGAACTCGGTGGCGATGCCTTCGCCACGCAGCGTCATCGCCTTCTGGCCGTCGATGAACACCGGCGCGGCCGGCGCTTCGCCGGTGCCCGGCAGGCTGATGCCGATGTCGGCGTGCTTGCTCTCGCCGGGGCCGTTGACGATGCAGCCCATCACCGCCACCTTGAGGTTCTCCACCCCCGGGTAGCGGCTCTTCCACACCGGCATCTGCGCGCGCAGGAAGTCGTCGATCTGCTTGGCCAGCTCCTGGAAGGTGGTGCTTGTGGTGCGGCCGCAGCCGGGGCAGGCGGTGACGCTGGGGTTGAAGCTGCGCAGGCCCAGCGCCTGCAGGATCTCGAGTGCCACCACGACCTCCTGCGTGCGCGCCTCGCCGGGCTGCGGCGTGAGGCTCACGCGGATGGTGTCGCCGATGCCTTCCTGCAGCAGCACCGCAAGTGCCGCGCTTGACGCCACCGTGCCCTTGGTGCCCATGCCGGCCTCGGTGAGGCCCAGGTGCAGCGGGTAGTCACAGCGCGCGGCCAGGCCGCGGTAGACGGCGATCAGGTCGCGCACGCCGCTGACCTTGCAGCTGATGATGATCTGCTCCGGTGCCATGCCCAGTTCGCGCGCGTAGGTCGCCGAGCGCAGCGCCGATTCGATCAGCGCCTGGTACATGACCTGCTGCGCGTCCCAGGGCTGGACGCGCTGGGCGTTGATGTCCATCATCGACGCCAGCAGTTCCTGGTCGAGGCTGCCCCAGTTGACGCCGATGCGCACGACCTTGTCGTGCTTCAGCGCCGCCTCGATCATCATCGCGAACTGGCGGTCCTTCTTGTCGCCCTTGCCGACGTTGCCCGGGTTGATGCGGTACTTCGACAGCGCCTGCGCCATCGCCGGGTGCTCGGTGAGCAGGCGGTGGCCGTTGTAGTGGAAGTCGCCCACCAGCGGCACGTCGATGCCCATGCGGTCGAGCTGCTCGCGGATGTGCGGCACGGCCTCGGCCGCCTCCGGCGTGTTGACGGTGATGCGCACCATCTCCGAACCGGCGATCGCCAGTTCCTTGACCTGGATGGCGGTGCCGATGACGTCCACCGTGTCGGTGTTGGTCATGCTCTGCACGCGCACCGGCGCATCGCCGCCGATGGTCACCACGCGGTCCCCCCAGACCACGCGCGCCTGCCGGCTGCGCCGCGGCAGCGGGTCGGCATGGGCGACCAGGAAGTCTTCGCTCATCGGGCCCTCACTTCAGTTCGAGGCGCGCCACGTTGGTGTTGCCCACCGGCACCAGCGTGACCGGCTGGCCGCGAAACGTCACCTCGGTGGCCGCAGCGTTGCCGATCACGACGCGAAGCGGCAGCGCGCCGTCCAGGGACAGGGGCTCGCCCGGGGTGACCACCCGCGAGACCAGGGTACGGCCGCCCGCGTCGACGAT
The DNA here is from genome assembly GCF_004016515.1 of Rubrivivax albus. GTDB lineage: Bacteria > Pseudomonadota > Gammaproteobacteria > Burkholderiales > Burkholderiaceae_C > Rubrivivax > Rubrivivax albus. Next base: position 1,016,544 of record NZ_SACT01000001.1, on the reverse strand, counting down.
CTCGATCCAGCTCGCCGCCGTGGTGCGCAGTTGCAGCAGCGGGTCGGCGGCTGCTGTTGCTGCGGCGGCCTCAGCGGATGGGGCCGGCATCGACGGCGAACTGGCGGCCGTGGCCGGCGCCGCGTCGGCCGCGGCCGCCGACGCCGGCTCCGATGCCGAAGCGGCAGCCGAGGCGGCCGTGTCTGCGGCAGAGGCCGCCTCGGCGGGTGCTGCAGGCGGGAACAAGGCGGTCGCCTCGGACGCCGCCGGGGCCGGGCCGGCTGGCACCGGTGCGCCGGCGCCACGCGGCCAGAACCACAGGGCGGCGGCCCCGGCGAGCAGCAGCACCACCACGATCAAGGCCGGGTGCCGCAGCACCGCCACGGGGGCGAAGTCCTGGGCCGCCGGCTTGTCGCGGAACGGGGTGTTGAGTCCGGCCGACACCTGCTCCAGCCCCGCGCCGGCGGCCGGCGGCAGCAGGGCCAGTACCGGCGCGGCGTCGATCTTGAGCGCGCGGCAGACCGTCTGTGCCAGTGCACGCGCGAAGGTGGCGTCGGGCAGTTCGTCTAGGCGGTCACGCTCCAGCGCCTCGAGCTTGCGCTGCGGCACCTTCAGGTTGGCGGCCAGCACGGCGATGTGCAGGCCCTGGGCCTCGCGGGCCCGCCGCAGCAACGCACCTGCCGTGGGCGCGGGCGATGCGCCCGTCACGTCCTCAGCCATCGAAACGGCCCTGCTCGAATCGCAGCGCTTCGGCACTCTGCGGGAACCGCTGTCGCAGTTCATCGCCGAAGCGGCGCACACCGGCGGTGTTGCCCAGGCGCTGCTCGACCCGCGCTGCCAGCCACAGCGTCTGGGCGTTGGACGTGGCCGGCTGCTCGTTCAGCCGGCGCAGGTAGAAGCGCGCCCGCTCGTACTCGCCCAGGCCGTACAGCACCTCGGCCAGGTTGAAGGCGGTGCCCGGGTTCCCGGGGTCGATCTCGTAGGAACGCGTCAGCGTGCGCTCGGCCGCGGCCACGCGCCCGGCTCGCGCCTCGCACAGGCCCTTGGCCAGCAGCGAGCGGGCGGCGTCACGGTACTGCGGCTGCGCGATCGCGGCATCGAAGCGCGCGAAGGCCTCGTCCCAGCGCCGCAGCTGGCACAGGTACCAGCCGTAGTTGTGCAGCGTGTCGGCGTTGTTCGGTTCCAGCTGCAGGGCACGCTGGAAGCTTTCGTCGGCCAGCGCCGGCTGGTTCAGGCTGGCGTAGATCAGGCCGCGCAGCGCATAGGCCTCGGCAATGTCCGGGCGCGCGGCAATGGCCTGCTTGACTTCGTCGAGCGCCGTCTCGGGCTGGCCGCGCGAGAAGTAGCCCGACGCGAGTTCCAGCCGCAGGCGGGCACGCCGGTCGGCTTCGGTCATGTCAGACGCGGTGCGCAGGTCGGTGCCGCCCGTGGGCGCGGCGCACGCCGACAGCAAGGTCAGCAGCGCCGCCAGCAGCAGGGTCGTGGTCAGGCCGCGCATCAGCGCCCAGCCTCTGCCGGCACGATGCCGACCACGCGCCGCGACGCCAGGCGCTCGCGCGCATTCGTGCGGTCCAGCACCTCGCCGGCCAGTTGGCCACAGGCGGCATCGATGTCGTCGCCGCGGGTCTTGCGGATGGTGGTCACGAAGCCGGCCTCCTGCAGAACGCGCTGGAAGGCCCGCACGCGCTCCGGCGACGAGCGCTTCAGGCCGGACGCCGGGAAGGGGTTGAACGGGATCAGGTTGAACTTGGCCGGCACGCGCTCGCGCCGCATCAGCGCCACCAGCGCGCGCGCCTGCTCGTCGCTGTCGTTGACGCCGTCGAGCATGCAGTACTCGAACATGATGAAGTCGCGTGGCGCCGCGCCCATGTAGTCGCGGCAGGCGGCCATCAGTTCGGCGATCGGGTACTTGCGGTTCAGCGGCACGAGGTCGTCGCGCAGCGCGTCGTCGGGAGCATGAAGCGACACCGCCAGCGCCACCGGGCAGTCGGCACGCAGGCGCTCGATCATCGGCACGACGCCACTGGTGGACACCGTGACCCGCCGGCGCGAGAGGCCGTAGGCATGGTCGTCGAGCATCACGCGCAGCGCCGGCACCAGGGCGCCGTAGTTCTGCAGCGGTTCGCCCATGCCCATCATGACCACGTTGTCGATCACGCGTTCGGTGGGCGCCAGGCCGAAGCGCTGGTGCAGCCGGTGCTCGGCGTGCCAGAGCTGGGCCAGAATCTCGCCCGTGGCCAGATTGCGGCTGAAACCCTGATGGCCGGTGGAGCAGAAACGGCAGCCCACCGCGCAACCCGCCTGCGACGACACGCACAGCGTGCCGCGGTCTTCCTCGGGGATGAAGACAGTCTCGACGGCGTTGCCGCCGCCGACGTCGAACAGCCACTTGATGGTGCCGTCGGCCGAGGCGTGCTCCGACAGCACCGGCAACGACCGCACCTCGGCCACGCCCGCGAGCTTGGCGCGCAGGCTCTTGGCGAGGTCGGTCATGGCGTCGAAGTCCGACGCCCCTTTCTGGTGGATCCAGCGGAACAGCTGCTGGGCGCGGAAGCGCTTCTCGCCCAGGCTGTCGCAGTAGGCGGTCAGGCCCTCGAGATCGAAGTCGAGCAGGTTGACCGCCATGACCGCCGCAGCCTCAGCCGCCTTTTCAGCGGGAGTAGACGTTCATGCCGGGGAAGAAGAAGGCCACTTCCACGGCCGCGGTTTCCGGGGCGTCGGAGCCGTGCACCGCGTTGGCGTCGATGCTGTCGGCGAAGTCGGCGCGGATGGTGCCCTTCTCGGCCTTCTTCGGGTCGGTGGCGCCCATCAGCTCGCGGTTCTTGGCAATGGCGCTCTCACCCTCCAGCACCTGGATCATCACCGGGCCGGAGACCATGAAGTCGACCAGATCCTTGAAGAACGGGCGCGCCTTGTGCACGGCGTAGAAGGCCTCGGCCTCGCCGCGCGAGAGGTGGGCCATCTTCGCGGCCACGACCTTCAGCCCCGCGCCCTCGAAGCGCGCATAGATCTGCCCGATCACGTTCTTCGCCACGGCATCGGGCTTGATGATCGACAGGGTACGTTCGACGGCCATGAAAAGCTCTCCTGAAATCAAGGACTTGGCAAAACAGCGGATTGTAGCGTGGCGGCCCCTTCCGGACGGCGCACCGGGTGGCCTCGCGGGCGGCGGTCAGGGGGCGTGGGCCGCGGTCAGCGACGGCCTCGTCCACCACCGCCACGGCCACCCCCACCGCCACCGCCACCGCGACGACCACCACCGCCGCCCGACATCTTCTTGTGGAAGGCATCGGCACCGATGTAACCCACCGAGGTCTGCATCGGATCGGGCTGGCCGTCGGCCGGCTTGGGCCCACGGTTCTTGCGGCCGCCCAGCGGCTGCGACTTCTGCACGAAGCGCTTGTCGTAGGTCTGCTGCAGCGGGTTGGGGATCGGACCGTCGTCGGACAGTTCGCGCCGCGGCTTGTTGCGCTGCAGCTGGGTCTTGTCGTAGGTCTGCTGCAGCGGGTTGGGGATCGGGCCATCGAAGTCGTCGAGGTCGTCGTAGTCGTCACCCCGCTCGCGCGGCGCGGCACGGCGCTCCTCGGCCTGCGGGCGCTGCGGCGGACGGCCTTCGTCACGGCCATCGCGGCCCTCGCCTCGGCCCTCGCCTCGGCCCTTGTTGCGGCGGTTGCGGCGGCCGCGTCGATCGTCGTCGCCATCACGGGCATCGCGCGGCACCACCGGCGCGGCGGTGAGCCGGCGCAGCGACTTCACGTCCACCTCCGGCAGATCCACCCACACGCCGCGCTTGAGGCCGCGTGGCAGCACCACCGAGCCGTAGCGGATGCGGATCAGGCGGCTCACCGCGTGGCCCACGGCCTCGAACAACCGGCGCACCTCGCGGTTGCGGCCTTCGGTGATGACGACGCGGTACCAGTGGTTGACCCCCTCGCCACCGCCGTCCTCGATGCTCTTGAAGGCGGCGCGCTGGCCGTCGATCTCGACACCCTCAAGCAGCTGCTGGCGCTGCTCTTCCGTGAGCACGCCCAGCGACCGCACCGCGTACTCGCGCTCGACGCCGAAACGCGGGTGCATCAGCTGGTTGGCCAGGTCACCGGAGTTGGTGAACAGCAGCAGGCCCTCGGTGTTGATGTCCAGGCGACCCACCGACTGCCACTTGCCCTGTTGCAGCCGCGGCAGGCGGCGGAACACGGTGGGGCGCTGCTGCGGGTCGTCGTGCGACACCACCTCGCCCGCAGGCTTGTGGTAGGCCAGCACGCGCGCACGCGGCGGCTGGATGCGCACCTTGACCGGCCGGCCATCGAGCTGGATGCGGTCGCCGAAGGAGATACGCTGCCCGGTGTGGGCCACCTCGCCGTTCACCGTGACGCGGCCGTCGGCGATCATCTGCTCCAGGTCGCGCCGCGAACCGACGCCGGCCTGGGCCAGCACCTTGTGCAGCTTGGGCGCGTCGGCCTCGGGCGCGAGCACGCGCTTGTGTGGTCCGGGCGCGCCGGATTCGGCTTCCGGTCCACCGGCGGGCGCAACGGAGCCGACATCGTCGCCCGCGGATGCGGCACTGCCGTCGTCGTCCGGGGCACCTTCGGACGCATTTTCGCCACCGCCAGCATCGGCTTCGTCGGCGGCCGACAGCGGGGCTTCACCGATCTCGTCGTAGGCCCCGGACATGACTTCCGCAAACCACTCGCCCACGCGTTCCGGCGACGCCGTGGCCGGCGACTCCGGCGTCGCGGACGCCCCGTCGCCCATGCCTTCGCCCGCTTCGCCCTCACGCTCGCCCCGGCGTCGGCCGCGTCGGCGGTTGCGCCGGCGGCCCTCACGTCCTTCGCCACCCGTTTCGTTGCTCGCGTCCCCCGGTTCGCCCGGTTCGCCACCTGCGCCGTCTTCGCCACCCACCGCACCGGCGGGTGTCGGCGCAGCATCCGGCATTGCGTCCGCCGAGGCAGGACGCACCGGCTTGGCCACCGGCCCTGGCTCAGTCGCCGCCGCGGGCACCACGGCTTCTTCGGCCGCGGCTGCTGGCGCGGCCGCCCCGGTCTTCCCGGCCTCGCCCGCGGGGGCGGTCTCGGCCTTCTTGCGTCGCGGCGCCCGCCGCTTTGGCGTCGGCGCGTCGTCGGCGCCGGTGGACGGCGCGATCTCGGGTTCAGGCAGGTCGGCGTCGCTGGGGTTCATCGTGGGGTCTCTGGAGCGTCTTGTGGGGAACGGGAAAGGGCGGTGTCGTCGGATGGCGGCTCGATCGCACCTTCACCGGGCGCGACGGGTGCGTCGACCAGCGATGGTTCGCGGTTCGCGACACCAGTGGCCACCTCGGGATCGACAGGGGCTTCGGACCCGGGCACGGGCTCGTCCGCCTCGCCGTCGAGCGGCAGTTCAGCCTGGTCGACGGCCGGGGCGTCGTTGGCCACGTCGCCGGACGCGAGCAGTCCCGCGAGGGCCTGCTCGCCACCGGGCGCTTCCAGGGGCGGCAATTGCGACAGGCTCTGCAACCCGAGGTCGTCGAGGAACTGCCGCGTGGTCGCGTAGAGCGCGGGGCGGCCAGGCGCCTCGCGGTAGCCGATGGCCTCGATCCAGCCGCGGTCTTCCAGCTGCTTGACGATCTGGCTGCTCACGGTGACGCCGCGGATGTCCTCGATGTCGCCACGCGTGACCGGCTGGCGGTAGGCCACGATGGCCAGCGTCTCCATGGCGGCGCGTGAATAGCGGGGCGGCTTTTCGGGGTGCAGCCGGTCGAGGAAGATGCGCATCTCCGGTCGGCTCTGAAACCGCCAGCCGGAAGCCAGCGCCACGAGCTCGACCCCGCGACCCGCCCAGTCGCTCGCCAGCTCGTCGAGCAGCGAGCGCAGGGTGTCGGCGCCGAGCTGGTCGTCGAACAGCTGACGCAGTTCGCGCAGGGGCAACGGCGCAGGCGCGCAGATGAGCGCAGTCTCGAGGACGCGTTTCGCATCCGATGTGTTCATGCCAGTCCAGGTCCAGGGGCAGGCCCGCGTGGCGGGCGAATGGCGCCGGTGCCAGGCGGATGGGTGGGGGTCGCCTCGACCTAGTCGCCACCCGTGGGGTGCGGCGGGTACCGCGCGCCGGCGTCTGGCCTGGCCGCGCGGGCCGGCGGACGCTGCCAGCCGGATCACCGCATCTTCAGGATCAGGATTCTAACGGCATGCGGCCCGCCACGGCCAGCCAGCCCGCTTCGAAGTCCAGCGGCGGTTCGCACGACACCGACACCTCGGTGGCGTCCACCGGATGCGGCAGCACCAGTCGCCAGGCGTGCAAGGCCTGCCGCTGCAGGCCCAGCGCCGGTCGACCGCCGTACAGCGCGTCGGCCACCAACGGGTGCCCCCGGTGCGCAAGATGGACGCGGATCTGGTGCGTGCGCCCCGTGTGCAGCGCGCAGCGCACTGCACTGATCCCGTCGCGCACGGCCACGCGGTGCACGTCGGTGCGGGCTGACTTGCCGCCGGCCACCACCGCCATGCGCAGGCGCGACGCCGGATCGCGGGCGATCGGCGCGTCCACGCTGAAGTGTGCGTCGGCCAGGGCGCCATGCGCCAGTGCCAGGTAACGCCGCTGCACGCGGCGCTCGGCGATCGCACGCGACAGCGCCGTCACCGCCTCCAGGGTCTTGCCCACCACCATCACGCCCGAGGTGTCCTTGTCCAGCCGATGCACGATGCCGGCGCGCGGCAGCCTGGCCGCACCGGGGTGGCGCGCCAGCAGGCCGTTGAGCAGGGTGCCCGACCAGTGGCCGGCCGCTGGATGCACGACCAGGCCGGCAGGCTTGTCCAGCACCAGCAGATGGTCGTCCTCCCACAGCGCCCGGATCGCCATCGCCTGCGGGTGGAAGGCCCGGCTTTCCTCGGTCGGCACGAGCTGCACCGACAGCGCCTGGCCCACCCGGAGCTTGCGTGAGGCCACACTGGCCACCCGGCCGTCCACCATCACGTGCCCGCGCTCGACCAGGGTCTGCAGCCAGGTGCGGGAGAACTCCGGCACGCGGGCTGCCAGCACCTTGTCCAGGCGTTGGCCATGTTCCCCGGGCTCGACCGGCGCGGCGCGCGTCTCGAAGACCTCGCCGGGCTCGTCGTCGGCACCCGGGCTGGTCACGGGGCCTGCTGCAGGGGGCGACCTATACTCCATGACTGCATTGTCCGCGAGCGCCAGCCGGCGCCCTGCCCTGCCCATGAGTCTCCGGTTTCCCCTGCGCGCCCGTGCCCTCGGCACCGTGCTGGCCTGTGCCCTGTTCGTTGCCGGCTGCGGCAATGCGCCCAAGCGGCCGGAGGACCAGACCGCCGAGGATGCCTACGCCGAGGCCCGCGCCGACCTCGAGAACGGCGCCTACGACGCCGCCATCCGCAACCTGGCACGGGTGGAAGCGCTGGGGGGAGGCACGCTGATCTCGCAGCAGGCGCTGCTCGACAAGGCCTACGCGCAGTGGCGTGCCGGCGAGCGCGAGGAAGCGGTGGCCACGCTGGACCGCTTCATCAAGTTCCACCCATCCAGCCCGGCCTATGACTACGCGTTGTACCTGCGCGGGCTGGTCAACTTCAACGACGACCTCGGGCTGCTGGGCAAGGTCTCGCGCCAGGACCTGTCGGAGCGCGACCAGCAGGCCTCCCGCGACTCGTACCAGTCCTTCAAGCTGCTGACCGAGCAGTTCCCGGACTCGAAGTACACCCCGGATGCCCGCATCCGCATGGCCTACATCGTCAATGCGCTGGCCAGCCACGAGGTGCACGTGGCGCGCTACTACTACCGGCGTGGCGCCTTCCTGGCCGCCGCCAACCGCGCCCAGCGGGCCGTCAGCGACTACCAGAACGCGCCCGCGGCCGAGGAGGCGCTTTACATCCTGGCACGCAGCTACGACCGGCTGGGCCTGGACGAACTGCGCGACGGTGCCGACCGGGTGCTGAAGCTGAACTTCCCCGACAGCCGCTTCCTGCGCGACGGCCTGCTGGCGCCCGACCGCGCCTGGTGGCAGTTCTGGTAGCCACTCCCGGCCCGAGCCTGACCCTGCAACCGACTTTCAGCCAGTGCGCTCGATGCCGCTGCGCTGGGACAGCGCCGCCAACCAGTCCCGCGCCTGTGCCTCGTCATCGATGACGCCCATCGGCGGCAGTGCCGCCAGAAGCCGGGCGCCATAGCGGGCACCACGCAACCGCGGGTCGCACAGCACCAGCAGGCCGTGGTCGGCCTCGGTGCGGATCAGTCGCCCGGCGCCCTGCTTCAGGGCCACCGCCGCCTCGGCCACGAAGTAGGCATCGAACGGATCCTGGCCCTCGGCCTTCAGCTGGCGCACCCGGGCCTCGACCAGCGGATCGTTCGGCGGCGGGAACGGCAGCTTGTCGATCAGCACGCACTGCAGCGCGTCGCCGGGCATGTCGATGCCTTCCCAGAAGCTGTGCGAGCCCACCAGCAGCCGGCCGTGACCATCGCCGAAGCGCTGCAGCAGCGAGCGCCGGGGTTCGCTGCCCTGCACCAGCACCTCCACCGCGCCACCGTGGCGCTCCAGCCAGGCCCGGGCGGCGTCGGCGATCAGCGGCAGCACGCGCAGCGTGGTGGTCAGCACGAAGCAGCGGCCCTGCAGCCGGTGGGCGATGCGCGCCGCCAGCGTGCCCACGGCGGCCGGATGGCCGGCGTCGGCGGGCTGCGGCATGCGCTGCGGCACCCACAGCCGGGCCTGCGCCGGGTAGTCGAACGGGCTGCCCACGCGCAGGTGGGCCGCGTCCTCCAGCCCGGTGCTGCGCGTGAACCACGCGAAGTCGTCACCGTCGCCCAGCGTGGCCGAGGTGAAGACCCAGGCCTTCGGCGCCTTCTGCCGTTGCTCGGTCAGCATGGCGCGGATGTCCAGCGGCGACTCCACCAGCCGCGCCTGGTGCGTGCTCAGGTCCACCCAGCGCACGTGGCCCATGGGCAGGTCCGCGTTGAACCGGGCCGTCAGGCCGGCCAGCTCGCGGCATCGCTGGGCCAGGCGGTCGAAGTCGGCCGCAGCGCCCTCCACCGCATCGGCCGCCGCAGCCGCGGCCTCGGCGGCCTGCGCCACCGCCGCCAGGGGTTCGTGCAGCGCGTCCTCGCTGGCACATTCGTCGAAGCGCAGCTTGAGCGTGCCACGGATGTCATTGCGCCCGCCGGCGCAGGCGAGGCGCAGGTCGCGTGCGGCCTTGTCCAGCGTGCCGCTCAGGCCCTGCCAGTCCTGCAGGCCGCGGGCGTGCTGCAGGCCGGCGGCCAGCAGGTCGCGCGCGACGTCGATCACCTGGCCGGTGCCCAGGTTGTGGCCCAGGAACTGCACACCGGCCTCGACGAGCTGGTGAGCCTCGTCGAACACCGCCACGTCCACCGTCGGCAGCAGTTCGGCCACGCCACTGTCGCGCAGGGCGAGGTCGGCGAAGAACAGGTGGTGGTTGACGACGACCAGGTCGGCCGCCATGGCCTCGCGGCGCGCGGCCACCACGTGGCAGCGGGCAAAGTCGGGACAGTCGCTGCCCAGGCAGTTGTCGCGTGTGGAGCTGACCAGCGGGATCACCGGCGATCGCTCGTCCAGGCCCTCGACCTCCGCCAGGTCGCCGGTGCGCGTGGCCGTGGCCCAGGCTTCCACCCGGGCCAGCTGGCGCACGGCCCAGCGGTCGGGCAGTTGCGCGGTCAGCCGCGCCTGGGCCAGCCGGTGGAGGCACAGGTAGCTCGAGCGACCCTTGAGCAGCGCCAGCGTCACCGGCACGCCCAATGCGTCGCGCAGCCGCGGCAGGTCGCGCAGGAAAAGCTGATCCTGCAGGCTCTTCGTGGCGGTACTGACCAGCGCACGCGCGCCCGACAGCAGCAAGGGCACCAGGTAGGCGAAGGTCTTGCCGACACCGGTGCCGGCCTCGGCGACGAGGGAACTGCGTGCCTCGACGGCCTGGCCCACGGCATCGGCCAGCCGGTTCTGTGCCTCGCGCGGCCGGAACCCGGGCTCGCGCCGCGCCAGCGCGCCACCGGCCGCGAAGGTCTCGGCCACCTGCTGCCTGAGCCCGCTCATGCTCAGGCCGGCTCGGGCGGGTCGAGCTGGTCTTCCAGCCTGGCGATCTCGTCGCGCAGCGCCAGCCGGCGCTTCTTCAGCCGTCGCAGGGCCAGGTCGTCGATGGCGGGATCGGCGGCGCCATGGTCGATCAGGCTGTCGAGGTCAGCGTGCTCGATGCGCAGTTCGATCAGCCGACGTTGCGGCGAATGCAGGTTCTGTTCCATGGCCGGCGCATGCGTGCACCGAGTTTATAGTCGCGCACGATGACCGTGCCCCCGTTCCGACTCACCGCCGCCACCGGCATCCACCGCGGCGACCGCGCCTACCAGCAGGACCAGGTGGAGATCCTGATGCACAGCCGCGTGGCTGGCTGCGCGCTGGCGGTGCTGGCCGACGGCATGGGCGGCAAGAGCGGTGGCCGCAAGGCGGCCGACCAGGTGCTGCTGACAGCGCGCCAGCTGTTCGACCGCTTCGTCCCGGGCAAGGACGAAGCGCCCGAGTTGCTCAAGGCGCTGGTGGACGAGTCGCACCTGATGATCAAGCTGACGGCGATCACGGCCGAGGAGGAACCGCACAGCACGGTGGCCGCCTTCCTCGTCACGCCCGACCTGCACTGCGACGTCGTGCACGCCGGGGATTCCCGCGTGTACCACTTCCGTGGCGCCGAAATGGCCGGCCGCACCAGCGACCATTCCTTCGTGCAGAAGCTGGTCGACGAAGGCAAGATCACAGAAGAGCAGGCCAACACGCACCCGCAGTCCAACCTGCTCACCGGCTGCCTGGGCACGCACCAGGAGCCGCCGCACACGCCCTGGCGCCTGGGCGCGCTGCAGCCCGGCGACGCACTGGTGGCCTGCAGCGATGGTCTGTGGCACTATTTCACGCCCAAGGAGATGGGCGCGATCGTCAACACCCTGCCGCCGCGCGAGGCCTGCGAGATGCTGGTGACCAAGGCGCGGCAGCGGGCGCGTGGCGGCGGCGACAACCTGTCGCTGGCGCTGGTGCGCATCGACGCACTGCGGGCCTGATCAGGTCAGGCGCGTGTCCACCTCGCGCCGGTCCAGGCCGAGGTATTCCGCCGACTGCATCTCCTGCAGCCGCGACACGGTGCGCGGGAACTCGTGGGCCAGTGGGCCTTCGGTGTAGAGCTGCTCGGCCGGCACCGCGGCCGACAGGATGAGCTTCACGCGCCGGTCGTAGAGCACGTCCACCAGCCACGTGAAGCGCCGTGCCTCGCTGGCCAGCCGCGGTGGCATCTGCGGCACGCCCGACAGCAGCACGGTGTGGAAGCGCGACGCGATCTCGAGGTAGTCGTTCTGCGACCGCGGCCCGCCGCACAGGGTAGCGAAGTCGAACCACACGACCCCACCGGCGCGCCGGAGCGAGCGCAGCTGGCGGTGCTCGATGTGCAGCACCGGGTCCTCGTCGCGCGCCTCGGCCAGTTCCGCGAACGCCTGCGCCATCGCGGCGTCGGCCTCTTCGCCCAGCGGGCAGTGGTAGAGCTGCACCTGCTCCAGCGTGCGCTGCCGGTAGTCGGTGCCGGCATCGACGTTGATGACCTCCAGGTGCTGCTTCAGCAATGCAATGGCCGGCAGGATGCGGTCGCGGTGCAGCCCGTTGGGGTAGAGGCCGTCGGGCTCGAAGTTCGACGTGGTGACGATGCTGACCCGGTGCGCGAACATCGACTCGAGCAGCCGGTACAGGATCATCGCGTCGGTCACGTCGGCGACGTGGAACTCGTCGAAGCAGATCAGCCGGAAGCGCCGCGCGATGCGCTCGCCCAGCACCTTCAGCGGGTCGGCCGTGCCCTTGAGCTCCTGCAGCTCACGGTGCACCTCGCGCATGAACTCGTGGAAGTGCAGCCGCGTCTTGCGCTGCAACGGCACGGCCTGGAAGAAGCAGTCCATCAGGAAGCTCTTGCCGCGGCCGACGCCGCCCCACATGTAGACGCCGCGCGGGATCGGCGGGCGCACCAGCAGTTTGGTCAGCGCGTTGCGCCGGCGCGCCTTGTAGTCGGCCCACTCGCGCTCGCAGCGCTCCAGCGCCGTGATGGCGCGCAGCTGCGCCTCGTCGGCGCGGTAGCCGCGCTCGGCAAGGGTCTGCTCGTAGAGCTGGCGGACGCCCAAGGGGGCCGCCGAGTCAGAAGTTCAGCGTGCGCTTGTCGACGGCGAGCGCGGCTTCCTTCGTCGACTCCGACAGCGACGGATGCGCGTGGCAGATGCGCGCGATGTCCTCGGCGCTGGCGCGGAAGGCCATGGCCACGCAGGCCTCGGCGATCAGCTCGCTGGCCATCGGGCCGACGATGTGCACGCCCAGGATCTCGTCAGTCTTGGCATCGGCCAGGAACTTGACCATGCCGGTGGTGTCGCCCAGCGCCCGCGCACGGCCATTGGCCAGGAACGGGAAGGTGCCGGCCTTGTAGGCGCGGCCGGCGGCCTTGAGCTGCTGCTCGGTCTGACCGACCCAGGCGATCTCCGGGCTGGTGTAGATGACCCAGGGGATCAGGTTGAAGTCCACGTGGCCATGCTGGCCGGCGATGCGCTCGGCCACCGCCACGCCTTCCTCCTCGGCCTTGTGCGCCAGCATCGGGCCCCGCACCACGTCGCCCACGGCCCAGATGCCCGGCACGCTGCTGCGGCAGTCGGCATCGACGAGGATGGCACCGCGCTCGTCGAGCTTCAGGCCCACGGCCTCGGGGTTCAGGCCCGCGGTGTTGGGCACGCGGCCGATGGAGACGATGAGCTTGTCGACCTCCAGCGTCTGCGCCTCGCCCTTGGCGTTGGTCCACGCCACGCTGACGCCCTTCCTGGACGTCTTGATCTCGCCGACCTTGACGCCAAGCTCGATCTTCAGGCCCTGCTTGACGAAGGCCTTCTGCGCCTCGCGCGCGATCTGCTCGTCCACCGCGCCCAGGAAGGTGGGCAGGCCCTCGAGCACCGTGACCTCGGCGCCCAGGCGGCGCCACACCGAGCCCATCTCCAGGCCGATGACGCCGGCGCCGATCAGGCCCAGCTTCTTCGGCACAGCGCCGATGCGCAGGGCACCGTCGTTGCTGAGCACCTTGTCCTCGTCGAACGGCACGCCGGGCAGCGCTCGCGCGCTGGAGCCGGTGGCCACCACCACCTGCTTGCCGGTGAGCACCTGCTCGCCCACCTGCACCTGCCAAGCGTCGGCCGTGCCGCCGACGAAGCTGCCGGTGCCGTGGAAGAAGGTGACCTTGTTCTTCTTGAAGAGGTAGAGGATGCCGTCGTTGTTCTGCTTCACGACGTCGTCCTTGCGGCCGATCATCTTGGCCACGTCCAGGCTCAGGCCCTTGACGCCGATGCCGTGGTCGCCAAAGTGCTTGGCCGCGTGTTCGTAGTGCTCACTGGACTGCAGCAGGGCCTTGCTCGGAATGCAGCCCACGTTGGTGCAGGTGCCGCCGGGGGCCGGGCCGCCGGTGGCGTTCTTCCACTCGTCGATGCAGGCCGTCTTCAGGCCGAGCTGGGCGGCGCGGATGGCGGCGATGTAGCCGCCGGGGCCGGCACCGATCACGATGACGTCGAATTGCTGGGACATGTCGGGGTCTTCTTCAGTTCGTGGCGCCTTCGTCGGGGACGAAGATCCACAGCAGGATGTAAAGCAGGATGCCGGTGCCGCCGAACAGGGCCAGCCCGGTCACCAGCAGCCGCCAGATCCAGGTGTCCACGCCGGTGAGCACGGCAACGCCGCCGCAGACGCCGCCGAGCCAGCGGTCGCTGCGGCTGCGCCGCAGCTTGTTGAACGCCGGCACCGGCGGGTCGCCCTGCAGCACACGGGCCTTGGCGCGTTCGAACTCGCTGTCGTTGAGCGTGCCCGCGGCGCGCAGCGCCTGCAGGCGTTCGAGGTCGTCGGCAATGCCCATGGCCTGCTCCTTCGGGTGGTGCGGGTCAGATGTCGAACAGCAGTCGCGCCGGGTCTTCCAGCGCTTCCTTCATCGTCACCAGGCCCAGCACGGCCTCGCGGCCGTCGATGATGCGGTGGTCGTAGCTCATCGCCAGGTAGTTGATCGGGCGCACGACGACCTGCCCGTCCTCCACCACGGCACGGTCCTTGGTGGCGTGCACGCCCAGGATCGCACTCTGCGGCGGGTTGATGATGGGCGTGCTGAGCATCGAGCCGAAGACGCCGCCGTTGCTGATCGAGAAGGTGCCGCCCGACAGTTCGTCGAGCGACAGCTTGCCGTCCTTGGCCTTCTGGCCGAACTCGGCGATCTTCTTCTCGATGTCGGCGAAGCTCATCTGGTCGGCGTCGCGCAGGATGGGCACGACCAGGCCGCGCGGCGAACCCACCGCGATGCCGATGTCGAAGTAGCCGTGGTAAACGATGTCGGTGCCGTCGACACTGGCGTTGAGCACCGGGTACTTCTTCAGCGCTGCGACCGCGGCCTTGACGAAGAAGCTCATGAAGCCGAGCTTGACCCCATGCTCCTTCTCGAACTTCTCCTGGAACTTCTTGCGCATGGCCATCACCGGCGCCATGTTGACCTCGTTGAACGTGGTCAGGATGGCATTGCTGGACTGCGACTGCAGCAGGCGCTCGGCCACGCGGGCGCGCAGGCGCGACATCGGCACGCGCTGCTCCGGGCGGTCCCCGAGCTTCATGCTCAGCGGTGCAGCCACCTGCGGAAGCGCCGGCGTGCTGACCGGTGCGGCCACCTGCGGCGCGGCCTTGGGCGCACTGCTGCCTGCGGCCACGGCCCCGAGCACATCACCCTTGGTGATGCGGCCATCCTTGCCCGTGCCAGTGACGGCCCCGGGCGCCACCTTGTGGTCGGCCATCAGCTTGGCCGCGGCGGGCATGGCGACGCCGGCCTTCGAGCCGCCGGCCGCAGTTGCGGCCGCCACGGGTGCCGTGGCAGGCGCGGCTGCAGACGCTTCTGCGGCCGGCGCCGGTGCGGCGGCACCAGCCGTGGCCTCGGTGTCGATCTGCGCGATCGGCTGGTCGCTGACGACGCTGCCGCCGTCCTCCACCAGCAACTGGCTCAGCACGCCAGCGGCCGGCGCGGGGACTTCCAGCACGACCTTGTCGGTCTCGATCTCGATCAGGATCTCGTCCATCGCCACGGCTTCGCCGGGCTTCTTCTTCCACTGCAGCAGGGTCGCTTCGGCGACCGATTCGGAAAGCTGCGGAACCTTGACTTCTACGATGGCCATCGTTGTTCTTTCGTCGTCGTGTTCGGGGTCACTTGGTCAGCACGTAGCCCTTGAGCTTGCCAAAGGCCTGCTCGATGAGCGCCTTCTGCTGCTCCTGGTGCAGGTGGGCGTAGCCGACCGCGGGTGATGCCGACGCGGCGCGGCCGGCGTAGCCCAGCCGCTGACCCTCGAGCATGTTCTCGTGGATCTGGTGCTGGATGAAGAACCAGGCGCCCTGGTTCTGGGGCTCGTCCTGACACCACACGACATCGGTGGCGTTCGGGTACTTCTTCATTTCCGCCGCAAAGCTCTTGTGCGGGAACGGGTAGAGCTGGGCGATGCGCATGATGGCGACGTCGTCCACGCCCTTCTCGGCCCGCTTGCGTGCGAGGTCGTAGTACACCTTGCCCGAGCACAGGATCACGCGCTTGACCTTGGACGGCACGATGGACGTGTCGACCTCGGGGTTCACGGTCCTGAACTCGCCCTTGGTGAACTCGCTCAGCGGCGAGGTGGCGTCCTTGGCGCGCAGCAGGCTCTTGGGCGTGAGGATGATCAGCGGCTTGCGGAACTGGCGCACCATTTGCCGGCGCAGCAGGTGGAAGATCTGCGCCGCCGACGTCGGCTGGCAGATCTGCATGTTGTTGTCCGCGGCCAGCTGCATGAAGCGCTCCAGGCGCGCCGAGCTGTGCTCCGGGCCCTGGCCTTCGTAGCCGTGCGGCAGCATCAGCGTCAGGCCGTTGGCGCGGCCCCACTTGACCTCGCCGCTGGCGATGAACTGGTCGATCACGACCTGCGCGCCGTTGACGAAGTCGCCGAACTGGGCCTCCCAGATCGTCAGCGTGTTCGGCTCGGCGCTGGCGTAGCCGTACTCGAAACCGAGCACCGCCTCTTCCGACAGCAGCGAGTCGATCACCGTGAAGCGCGCCTGGCCCTCGGCCACATGCTCCAGCGGCACGTAGGTGCCGGTGTCCCAGCGCTCGCGGTTCTGGTCGTGCAGCACGGCGTGGCGGTGGGTGAAGGTGCCGCGGCCGCAGTCCTCGCCGGACAGCCGCACGGCGTAGCCGCTGGCCACCAGCGACGCATAGGCCAGCGTCTCGCCCATGCCCCAGTCGACGTTGATCTCGCCCCGACCCATGGCAGCGCGGTCGGCCAGCACCTTCTCGACCAGCGGGTGCACCTTGAAGTTGTCCGGCACCGTGGTCACGCGCTCGGACAGGCGCTTGATCTCGGCCAGCGGCAGCGCGGTGTCGGCCGCGTCGGTCCACTTCTTGCCGAGGAAGGGCGCCCAGTCGACGGCGAACTTGCTCTTGAAGTTGGTCAGCACCGGGTCCACCGTGTGCCGGCCTTCGTCCATCGCGGCGCGGAAGGCCTTGACCATCTGGTCGGGGCCTTCGGCCGGCAGAACGCCCTGGGCCACCAGCTTATCGCCGTACAGCTTGCGCGTGCCCGGGTGGGCCGCGATCTTCTTGTACATCAGCGGCTGCGTCAGGCTGGGCGTGTCCTGCTCGTTGTGGCCCAGCTTGCGGAAGCAGACGATGTCGACGACCACGTCCTTCTTGAACTGGTGGCGGTAGTCCATGGCCAGCTGCGTGCACAGCACCACGGCCTCGGCATCGTCGCCGTTCACGTGCAGCACCGGGGCGTCGATCATCTTGACCACGTCGGTGCAGTACAGCGACGAGCGCGCGTCGCGCGGGTCGCTGGTGGTGAAGCCGATCTGGTTGTTGATGACGATGTGCACCGTGCCGCCGGTGTAGTAGCCGCGCGTCTGCGACAGCGCCAGCGTCTCCTGCACCACGCCCTGACCGGCGATGGCCGCGTCGCCGTGCACCAGCACCGGCAGCACCTGGGCGCCGGTGGCGTCGCCGCGGCGCTCCATGCGCGCCTTCACCGAACCCTCGACCACCGGGTTGACGATCTCCAGGTGGCTGGGGTTGAAGGCCAGGCTCAGGTGCACCGGGCCGCCGGGGGTGGTGACGTCGCTCGAGAAGCCCTGGTGGTACTTCACGTCACCGGCGGGCAACTGCTCAGGCGCGGTGTGGTCGAACTCGGCGAACAGGTCCTTGGGCATCTTGCCCAGGGTGTTGACGAGCACGTTCAGGCGGCCGCGGTGGGCCATGCCGATGACGATCTCCTGCACACCCTGGCTGCCGGCGCGCTGGATCAGTTCGTCCATCGACGCGATGAAGCTCTCGCCGCCTTCCAGCGAGAAGCGCTTCTGGCCGACGTACTTGGTGTGCAGGTAGCGTTCCAGGCCTTCGGCAGCAGTCAGGCGGTCGAGGATGTGCTTCTTCTGGTCGGCGGTGAACGTGGCCTTGCCACGCACGCTCTCCAGCCGCTCCTGCCACCAGCGCTTTTCCACCGGCTGCGTGATGTGCATGATCTCCGCGCCGATCGTGCCGCAGTAGGTCTCGCGCAGCGACTTCAGGATCTCGCGGAGCGTCATGTGCTCCGCCTTGCTGAAGTAGGTGTTGGTGGCGCTGAACGTGGTGTCCATGTCGGACTCGTTCAGGTCGTAGAACGCCGGCTCCAGCTCGGGGATCTTCGGGCGCTCCAGGCGCTTGAGCGGGTCCAGGTCGGCCCAGCGCGCTCCCAGCGACCGGTACGCGGCGATCAGGCTCTGCACCATCAGCTGCTTGCGCGCGATGACGAGCTCGTCGCCGCTGACGCGGTTGACGAAGGCGTTGGCCTTGGCGCGCTGCGCGAAGGACTGGATCACCGGCAGGTGGGCGACGTCGCGCGCCTCGGTGCCATCGACGGCCGGCACATGCTGCAGGTTGTCGAAGTAGGCCCGCCAGTTGTCAGGGACGCTGCCGGGGTTGTCGAGGTAGGCCTCGTACAACTCCTCCACGTACGGGGCGTTGCCGCCGAACAGGTACGAGTTCGCCCTGTATTGCTCCATCATGTCTCGCTCACCTTTCGCTCCGGGTCTGCCGGGGCTCCGATGGGTTGATCAACCTTCCGCGGCCCCGGCTGCACCGGTTGGCGGATTGCGACCCGCCTTGCCGCAGGTTGCGGGCAAGGGGACGAGGAAGGACCTCTTCTGTCAGGCCCGGACTGTACACCCGTGCCTGCGCGCCGCCCCGAATTGGAGCGCGCGAACCCTTCACATTCGCTGACGGTGCACGCCGCGGCCGGGCAAACTGTCGGCTCGATGCGACAGATGCCGTCCCCTTCCCGAGACCATCCGCCCCGGCGCGTGATTCGTCTGCGCGCGGACGCGCCGGCCAAACCTGTCGAAGGCGCGACCTGCAACGGCTGCGGTGTGTGCTGCGCCTGGGCGCCCTGCCCGGCCGGCATCTGGGTGTCAGGCCGCCGGCAGGGCCGCTGTCGCGCCCTGGCCTGGGACGGCGCACGCTACCGCTGCGGCCTGCTGGCCCAGCCCCGCCGCTTCGTCCGCTGGCTGCCGGCAGCCTGGACACGCCGGGCGGCCGCCCGCTGGATCGCCGCCGGCCAGGGCTGTGACGCGGCATTGTCGACCAGTTGAGCGTCGCAAGGCCGTCGGCAACGCCGGTACACCGCTTGCTTCCCGGGTAGATACGGACCGCGACCACCGGGTTGCGGACCTACGATTCGGTTTTCCCGTTCACCCTGGAGCACTTTCGATGAAGCTGAACGCCCTGCTCGCTGCGGCCGCACTCGCCACCTCGGCACTGGCCGTGAGTGTGCCGGCCACGGCGGCCACCCTGCGCTGGGCCGCGCAGAACGACATCCTGACGCTGGACCCGCATTCGCAGAACCACGCGACGACCAACGCCATCCTGATGCACGCCTACGAGGGCCTGACCCGTTACGGCGTGAACCGCGAGATCGAACCGGCGCTGGCCACCAAGTGGACCATCATGAGCCCCACGCAGGTGCGCTTCGAACTGCGCAAGGGCGTGAAATTCCACGACGGTTCGCCCTTCACCGCCGATGACGTGCTGTTCTCCTTCGACCGCATCCGCCAGCCGCAGGGCACGATGCAGATCTACGTCACCGGCATCTCCGAGATCAAGAAGATCGACAGCCACACGATCGACGTGATCCTGTCGGCGCCGCAGCCCATCCTGCTGCGCAACATCATCGACTTCCGCATCATGAGCAAGGCATGGGCGGAAAAGAACAACACCACGAAGACGCAGGACTACAAGGCCAAGGAAGAGAACTTCGCCTCGCGCAACGTCAACGGCACTGGCCCGTACAGGATCCTGGGCTGGCAGCCGGAGCAGCGCATCCTGATGTCGCGCAACGACGCCTGGTGGGACAAGACCACCGGCAACGTCGACCAGGTCGTCTACACGCCGATCGCCAACCAGGCCACGCGCGTGGCGGCGCTGCTGTCGGGCGAGATCGACATGCTCACCGACCTGCCGACGCAGGACGTGGATCGCCTGCGCCGCTCGCCGGGCCTGAAGGTGCTGGACGGCCCCGAGGTGCGCACCATCTACCTGGCGCCCGACATCGGCAGCCCGGAACTGAAGTTCAGCAACGTCAAGGGCAAGAACCCGTTCGCCGACAAGCGCGTGCGCCAGGCGCTGAGCATGGCCATCGACCGCGAGGCCATCAAGCGCAACATCATGCGCGGCCTGTCGATCCCTGCTGGAGTGATGGTGGCGCCGGGCGTCAACGGCAACTCGCCGGAGGTGGACAAGCCGGTGAAGGTGGATCTGGCCAAGGCCAAGGCGCTGATGACCGAAGCCGGCTACGGCAACGGCTTCACGGTGCAGATGAACTGCCCGAACAACCGCTACGTCAACGACCAGCAGATCTGCCAGGCGGTGTCGGCCATGTGGGCAAAGCTGGGCGTGAAGGTGGACCTCGTGGCCGAGAACATGGCCACCTTCATCCAGAAGGTGCAGAAATTCGACACCTCGCTGTACCTGCTGGGCTGGGGCGTGGCCACCTATGACGCGCAGTACACGCTGCAGTCGCTGGTGCGCACCCGCACCTCGGGCGCCGACGGCAACTTCAACTTCTCGAAGATCAACGACCCCGAGGTGGACAAGCTGGTCGACGCGATGAAGACCGAGGTCGACACTGCCAAGCGCAACGCGATGATCAAGGATGCCCTGGTCCGCACGCGCGACGAGGTGCTGCTGATCCCGCTGCACCACCAGATGCGCCCCTGGGCGATGAAGACCAACGTGACGACCATCCACCGCTCGGACGACCGGCCGGAGGCGCGGTTCACGTCGGTGAAGTGATCGGCCTCGGCTGACGTGCGAAGGGGCCCTGCGGGGCCCCTTTCTCATCGTGGGTCATCGTGGCGGCCGAGGCTTCAGGCGGCCAGCCGGTCCGTGATCACCCGCCCGCCCTGCATCAGCAGCCGGATGCCGGTTTCAGGCGTGGCCAGCATGTCCAGGCCCGTCGCCGGGTCGCCGTCGACGATCAGCAGGTCGGCCAGCGCGCCCGGCGCCAGCACGCCGATGTGGCGTTCCTGCCCCATCAGGCGCGCCGCCGTGAACGTGGCGCTCTGCAGCAGCGCCAGCGGCGCAACGGCCGGCGCCCGCAGCGTGAACTCGCTGTTCTGGCGGGCATGCATGTGGCCCAGCAGGTCGGTGCCGAAGACCACCGGCACACCTTCGGCATACGCGATGCGCACCGCCTCCAGGCCGCGGTCGGCCACGTACTTCAGCTTCTCCAGCATCGCCGGCGACCAGCCCAGGCGCTCGCCCTCGTCGGCCAGCGCGGCGTAGGTGGCCAGCGTGGGCACGAAGTAGGTGCCGTGCGTCTTCATCACGCGTGCGGTGGCTTCGTCGATCAGGTTGCCATGCTCGATGCTGCGCACGCCGGCCTGCACCGCGCGCGTCACCGCCCGGGGCGAATAGGCATGGGCCAGCGCGTAGCGGTTGGCCGCCTCGGCCTCCTCCACCGCCGCGCGCAGTTCCTCCATGCTGAACTGCGTGCCGTCGATCGGGTCGTTGGGGCTGGAAACGCCACCACCGGCCATGATCTTGATCTGGTCCACGCCCTGGCGCACCTGCTCGCGCACCGCGCGCCGCACCTCACCCACGCCGTCGGCGATGGCGCCGGCGATGCCCAGGCCGGCGCAGGCGCAGAACATCGGCTGACGCACCCCCTGCGGCCGCATGTCGGCGTGGCCACCGGTCTGCGAGATGGGCTGGCCGGCGATGAACAGGCGCGGCCCTTCGAACAGGCCACGCGCCACCGCCTCGCGCAGGCCGCGGTCGGCCCCGGCGGCGTCGCGCACGGTGGTGAAGCCGCGACGCAGCATGGCCGACATCAACTGGCCGCTCTCCGCCGCTACCAGCGAGGCCGGCGCCAGCGCCGAGGCCGCCAGGTCGTGCGAGGTGGCCACCACGTGCACGTGGGCGTCGATCAGGCCCGGCAGCACCGCGCGGCCGCCGGCATCGATGCTGCGCGCGACGTCGTCGACCTGCAGCGGCTCGGCCGTGACGTGGACGATGCGGTCGTCCTCGATGACGACGCTGCAGTCGTCGCGGAAGACGGCGGCGGCACTGTCGAACACCCGCGCGTGGCGGATGACCTGGCGGACGGCGGGGCGGCCCATCGTGCGTCTGCCGCTCAGCCGCCGCAGACGCGCGCGCGCGCCTCGCGGTATTCACGCGCCAGCCGCTCGCACATCTCCCGCGCCGGCACCACGGCCTTCACGGCGCCGATGCCTTGCCCGCAGCCCCAGATGTCCTTCCAGGCCTTCTTGGCGCTGTCGCCGCCGCCGAAGTTCATCTTGCTCGGGTCGCTCTCCGGCAGGTTGTCCGGGTCCATGCCGGCGTTGCGGATCGACGGCTTGAGGTAGTTGCCGTGCACGCCGGTGAAGAGGCTGGAGTAGACGATCTCGTCGCTGTTGCTGTCGACGATGCACTGCTTGTAGGCCTCGCTGGCGCGCGCCTCGTCGGTGGCGATGAAGGCGCTGCCGATATAGGCGAAGTCCGCGCCCATGGCCTGCGCCGCCAGCACCGCGCCGCCGGTGGCGATGGAGCCCGACAGCGCCAGCGGGCCGTCGAACCACTCGCGGATCTCCTGGATCAGCGCGAACGGGCTCTTCACGCCCGCGTGGCCGCCGGCGCCGGCGGCCACGGCGATCAGGCCGTCGGCGCCCTTTTCGATGGCCTTGCGCGCGAAGGCGTTGTTGATGATGTCGTGCAGCACCACGCCGCCCCAGGCGTGCACCGCGTCGTTGATGTCGGTGCGCGCGCCCAGGCTGGTGATGACGATGGGCACCTTGTACTTCGCGCAGACCACCATGTCGTGCTCGAGCCGGTCGTTGGTCTTGTGCACGATCTGGTTGATGGCGAACGGCGCGGCCGGGCGGTCCGGGTTCGCCTTGTTCCAGGCCGCGAGGCCTTCGGTGATCTCGGCCAGCCACTCGTCGAGCTGCTCCGCCGGGCGCGCGTTGAGCGCCGGCATCGAGCCGACGACGCCGGCCGTGCACTGCGCGATCACGAGCTTGGGGTTGCTGACGATGAACAGCGGCGAGCCGATGATGGGCAGCGGCAGGTTCTGCAGGACGGGGGGCAAGGGCATCAGAAGGCCTCCAGGGGCATGGACATCACCGCATCGGCACCGGCGACGACGCTGTCGCGCTGGCCGGGCACACGGCTGAGGATGTGGTCGGCGTAGAAGCGCGCGGTGGCGATCTTGGCGCGCATGAATTCGGCGTCCTCGCCGGCGGCGAGCTTGTCCTCGGCCACCATCAGCGCTCGCGCCATCTGCCAGCCGGCCATCAGGTTGCCGGCCAGCATCAGGTAGGGCACCGAACCGGCGTAGACGCCGCCCGGGTTGGCCTTGCCTTCGGCGGCCATCCAGTTCACGACGTCGACGAAGGCCTCTCGCGCCGCGCGCAGGCGCAGCAGCATGCCGCGGGCGGCCACGCTGTCGCGCTTCGCGAGTTCCGCCTCGGTGGCCTCGATCTGGCCGGCGATGGCCCTGGCGGCAGCTCCGCCATCGCGCACCGTCTTGCGGCCCACCAGGTCGTTGGCCTGGATGGCCGTCGTGCCTTCGTAGATGGTCAGGATCTTGGCGTCGCGGTACATCTGCGCCACGCCGGTTTCCTCGATGAAACCCATGCCACCGTGCACCTGCACGGCCAGGCTGCCGACCTCCAGGCTCATCTCGGTGGAGAAGCCCTTCACCAGCGGCACCATGAACTCGTAGAAGGTCTGGTTCTGCGCACGCGTGGCGGCGTCCGGATGCGCGTGCGCCGCGTCGTAGGCGGCCGCGGCCACGCCGGCCATCGCGCGGCAGCCCTCGGTCAGCGCGCGCATCGTCATCAGCATGCGCTTGACGTCCGGGTGGTGGATGATGCCGCCGCCCGCAGGCGTGGAGCCGTCCACCGCCTTGCCCTGCACACGGTCGCGCGCGTAACCCACGGCCTTCTGGTAGGCCCGCTCGGCCAGCGCCACGCCCTGCATGCCCACGGCATAGCGCGCCGCGTTCATCATCACGAACATGTAGGCCAGGCCCTGGTTCTCCTGGCCCACCAGGTAGCCCACGGCGCCACCGTGGTCACCGTACTGCAGCACGGCCGTGGGGCTGGCCTTGATGCCCAGCTTGTGCTCCAGGCTCACGCAGTGCACGTCGTTGCTGCTGCCGTCAGGCATCACCTTGGGCACGATGAACAGGCTGATGCCCTTCACGCCCTCGGGCGCGCCGGTGACGCGCGCAAGCACCAAGTGGACGATGTTGTCCGCCATGTCGTGCTCGCCGTAGGTGATGAAGATCTTGGTGCCGAAGATGCGGTAGGTGCCGTCGGGCTGCGGCTCGGCCCGGGTGCGCACCGCGGCCAGGTCGCTGCCGGCCTGCGGCTCGGTGAGGTTCATGGTGCCAGTCCACTCGCCGGACACCATCTTCGGGATGTAGGCCTGCTGCTGCTCCGGCGAGCCGGCGGTCAGCAGCGCCTCGATGGCGCCGTCGGTCAGCAGCGGGCAGAGCGCGAAGCTGAGGTTGGCGCTGTTGAGCATCTCGGTGCAGGCAAAACCGATGGTCTTGGGCAGGCCCTGGCCGCCGAAGTCCGCCGGGTGCTGCAGGCCCTGCCAGCCGCCTTCGGCAAAGGCCTTGAAGGCGTCCTTGAAGCCGGGCGTGGTGG
Organism: Rubrivivax albus; assembly: GCF_004016515.1. GTDB lineage: Bacteria > Pseudomonadota > Gammaproteobacteria > Burkholderiales > Burkholderiaceae_C > Rubrivivax > Rubrivivax albus. The sequence goes on along the minus strand of NZ_SACT01000001.1, from coordinate 992,372 downwards.
TGACCACGCCGTCCTTCAGCGCGGAGGGCTGCTGGTCACCGGTCCAGTTCAGCGGCGCGACCACACCTTCGTTGAACTTCGCGGCCTCTTCCAGCACCGCCTGCGCAGTGTCGGCGCCGGCCTCCTCGAAGCCAGGCAGCTGCGCCACGGCATCGATGCCGGCGAGTTCCTGGATCACGAACATCATGTCCCGCACGGGGGCGCGGTAGGTCATGGGTCTTTCTCCTTCACATGGCACGAGGGCGCCAGGTCTCCCGTGGCGCCCTCGGTGCGGATGGCTCGGTCAGAGCTTCTCGATCAGTTCCGGCACGGCCTGGAACAGGTCGGCCTCGAGGCCGTAGTCGGCCACGCTGAAGATGGGCGCCTCGGGGTCCTTGTTGATCGCGACGATCACCTTCGAGTCCTTCATGCCGGCCAGGTGCTGGATGGCACCGCTGATGCCGCAGGCCACGTAGAGCTGCGGCGCGACGATCTTGCCGGTCTGGCCCACCTGCCAGTCGTTGGGCGCGTAGCCGGCGTCCACCGCGGCGCGGCTGGCGCCGAGCGCGGCACCGAGCTTGTCGGCCAGCGGTGTGAGCACCTCGTTGAACTTCTCGCTGCTGCCCATCGCGCGGCCGCCGCTGACGATGATCTTGGCGGCGGTGAGCTCCGGCCGGTCGAGCTTGGCGATCTCGCTGCCGACGAAGGCGCTGCTGCCGGCGTCGGCCGCCGCGGCCAGGCTCTCGACCGCGGCGCTGCCGCCGCTGGCGGCGGCCGGGTCGAAGGCCGTGGTGCGCACGGTGATCACCTTGATGGCGTCGGCGCTCTTGACCGTGGCGATGGCGTTGCCGGCGTAGATCGGGCGCTCGAAGGTGTCGGCGTCGATGACCTTGGTGGCGTCGCTGACCTGGGCCACGTCCAGCAGCGCGGCCACGCGCGGGGCCACGTTCTTGCCGCCGGCAGTGGCCGGGAACAGGATGTGGCTGTAGTTCTTCGCGATGGCCAGCACCTGCGCGGCCATGTTCTCGGCCAGGCCATGGGCCAGGCCTTCGGCGTCGGCATGCAGCACCTTGGCCACGCCGGCGATCTGCGCGGCGGCCTGTGCGGCGGCACCGGCGTCGTGGCCGGCCACCAGCACGTGCACGTCTCCGCCGCAGGCGGCGGCAGCGCTGACGGTGTTCAGGGTCGCGCCCTTGATCGACGCGTTGTCGTGTTCGGCAATGACAAGGGCAGCCATCAGATCACCTTCGCTTCGTTCTTCAGCTTGTCCACCAGGGTGGCCACGTCGGGCACCTTGATGCCGGCGCCGCGCTTGGGCGGCTCGGCCACGCTCAGCGTGGTGATGCGCGGGGTCACGTCCACACCCAGGTCGGCCGGCTTGAGCACGTCCAGCGGCTTCTTCTTGGCCTTCATGATGTTGGGCAGCGTGACGTAGCGCGGCTCGTTGAGGCGCAGGTCGGTCGTCACCACGGCCGGCAGCGTCAGCGCCACCGTCTCCAGGCCGCCGTCGATCTCGCGCGTGACCTGGGCCTTGCCGCCGTCGACCACCACCTTGCTGGCGAAGGTGCCCTGCGGCCAGCCGGCCAGCGCGGCCAGCATCTGGCCGGTCTGGTTGCAGTCGTCGTCGATGGCCTGCTTGCCCAGGATCACCAGTTGCGGCTGCTCCTTGTCGGCCACGGCCTTGAGCAGCTTGGCCACGGCCAGCGGCTGCAGTTCGACGTCGGTCTCCACCAGGATGGCACGGTCGGCGCCGATGGCCATCGCCGTGCGCAGCGTCTCCTGGCACTGCGTGACGCCGCAGGAGACCGCGATCACCTCGGTGACCACGCCCTTCTCCTTCAGCCGCACGGCCTCCTCGACGGCGATCTCGTCGAAGGGGTTCATGCTCATCTTGACGTTCGCGATGTCGACCCCGCTGCCGTCGGACTTCACGCGAACCTTCACGTTGTAGTCGACGACGCGCTTGACCGGTACCAGCACCTTCATTCGCGCAGCTCCTGTGGATGGAAAGACAGATTTGCAGTCGATTCTAGGCTGGGACGGCCAAAATCGAACGACCGTGCTATTTTACATCGTGCAGCGCAGCACGGGCACCCCTTTGGACGTCCACGCGCGTCAGCAGCACGATGCCGGCCAGGAAGAACAGGCCGGTGGACAGGATGGCCAGGCGGTGGTTGCCGGCGGTCAGCAGCGTGACCAGGCCGTAGGTCAGCGGGCCGACGATGGCCGACAGGCGGGTGGCGAAGGTCCACAGCCCGAAGAACTCGGCACGCTGGGTCTCCGGGGCGAACAGCGCCGCCAGCGCACGCCCCGCCGACTGGCTGGAACCCATGCACAGGCCCGCAAAGACGGCCGCGACCCAGAAAAGCGTGGCCGTCTCGGCCAGGAAGGCGAGCACGGTCATCACCACCCAGCCCCACAGCGTGACGGCCAGCGCGGGGCGGTGGCCGATGTGGTCCTGCCAGTAGCCGAACGCAAACGCGCCCACCGCCGAGGCGATGTTGACCAGGAAGACCAGCATCATGGTCTGCGTCTGCTGGAAGCCCAGCACCTGTTCGGCGTACACCGCGGCCAGGGCGATGACCACCGCGATGCCGGCCTGGTAGGCCACGGCACAGGCCATCAGCCAGACGAAGTCGCGATAACGCTGCGCCTCCTGCCACGTGCGCCGCAGCCGTTGCAGCGAGGCCACCAGGCCGCCCGCCTCCAGCGCCTGGGGTTGCGGCACGGCGCGTTCCTTCAGCAGCGCAAAGGTCACCAGCGCCGCCAACAGGTAGACCGCCGCGGTGATCAACATCGTCACCGGCACGAAACGGGTGGCCGGCCAGCCCTGGCCCTGGGCCCAGATCACGAAGCCGAGGCTCAGGCCCAGCGTGAGCATGCCGCCGAAGTAGCCGAAGCTCCAGCCCCAGCCGGAGACCTTGCCCAGGGCATCGCGCCGCGCCAGTTCAGGCAGGAAGGCGGCGATCAGCGCCTCGCCGTAGGCATAGCAGAGGTTGGAGACGATGACCGCGGCCACCGCCAGCCAGAGGTCGCCAGGCCCGGCCAGCGCCAGCAGCGCGGTCGCCACGACGCAGCCGACGGTGGCGAACACCAGCAACCGCTTCTTGGCCGCGCGCAGGTCGGCATAGGCACCGATCGTGGGCATGGTCAGCATCACGATGGCACTGGACAGCGACAGCGTCAGCGTCCAGGCAAAGGTGGCCCAGTCGGCATTGCCGGCCACCACGCCGACGAAGTAGGCGTTGAACACCGCCGTCAGCACCACGGTCGTGTAGCCGGAGTTGGCGAAGTCGTACATCGCCCAGCCGAAGACCTCGCGCTTGGCGACACCGGGGTTCAGGGACTCGCGCGCGGACAGGGCCATGGGTCGGATTCCAGGAAGGCGGTCGGGTGGACTGGTGCCCGGAACCGGGATCGAACCGGTACGCCCCGGTCAGGGGGCGGCGGAGTTTAAGTCCGCTGCGTCTGCCAATTTCGCCATCCGGGCCCGGTGCTGGCCGGCGGATTATGGGCGGCCGGCCGAGGTCGCCCGCCGCGGCAAGCCAGAAAGCACGAAGCCCCGGCAATGCCGGGGCTTCGTCGTGTCTGGAGGCGCGACCCGGAGTCGAACCGGGCTAGACGGATTTGCAATCCGTTGCATAACCGCTTTGCTATCGCGCCGTGCGGTTGCTGCTACAACTGCGCCACATTGTGGCAAGAAAAAAGGAAGCCCGTGGCTTCCTTCTTTCCGTCGAGCAACTTGGAGCGGGAAACGAGGCTCGAACTCGCGACCTCAACCTTGGCAAGGTTGCGCTCTACCAACTGAGCTATTCCCGCGTCGTCAGCCTCACACTATAACAGGGTTTTCAGGGCTCTTCAATGGGGCAGAGCATCCGACCCCGCTGAAGGGGCAACCGCCGGTGCGGCGGCCGCCTCGGGCTTGGCCACGGCCTCCTCGTCGGGCAGCGGCTTGGGCTCGCTCTCCAGCGCGATCTTCAGCACCTGGTCGATCCAGCGCACCGGCACGATCTCGAGGTTGTCACGGGCCGCGGCCGGGATGTCCTGCAGGTCCTTGACGTTCTCCTCCGGGATCAGCACGGTCTTCACGCCACCGCGGTGAGCGGCCAGCAGCTTCTCCTTGAGACCGCCGATGGCCGTGACCTCGCCACGCAGCGTGATCTCGCCGGTCATCGCCACCGTCGCCTTCACCGGGATGCCAGTGAGCGCGGAGACGAAGGCCGTGGTCATCGCCGCGCCGGCGCTCGGGCCGTCCTTCGGCGTGGCGCCGTCGGGCACGTGGATATGGATGTCGCGCTTCTCGAACATCTCGTCCTTGATGCCCAGGCGGCGCGCGCGGGCGCGCACGACGGAGCGCGCGGCTTCCACCGACTCCTTCATCACGTCGCCCAGCTGGCCGGTGCGGATGATGTTGCCCTTGCCGGGCATCACCGCCGCCTCGATGGTCAACAGATCGCCACCCACCTCGGTGTACGCCAGGCCCACGACCTGACCGACCTGGTTGGTCTTCTCGGCGCGACCGAAGTCGAACTTGCGCACGCCCAGGAAGTCGTTGAGGTTGTCCTCGGTGACGACCACCCGACCCTCGTAGCTCTTGAGCTGGATGCCCTTGACCACCTTGCGGCAGATCTTGCTGAGCTCGCGCTCGAGCGAGCGCACGCCGGCTTCCCTCGTGTAGTAGCGGATGATCCCGCGGATGGCGGCCTCGGTGACCTCGAGCTCCTCGTCCTTGACGCCGTTGTTCTTCTGCTGCTTGGGCAGCAGGTAGCGCTGGGCGATGTTGAGCTTCTCGTCCTCGGTGTAGCCCGCCAGGCGGATGACTTCCATCCGGTCCAGCAGCGCCGGCGGGATGTTCATGCTGTTGCTGGTGGCCACGAACATCACGTCCGACAGGTCGAAATCGACCTCGACGTAGTGGTCGCCGAAGGTGTGGTTCTGCTCCGGGTCCAGCACCTCGAGCAGCGCGCTGCTCGGGTCGCCGCGGAAATCCATGCCCAGCTTGTCGATCTCGTCGAGCAGGAAAAGCGGGTTGCGGGTGCCGACCTTGCTCAGGCTCTGCAGCACCTTGCCCGGCATCGAACCGATGTAGGTGCGGCGGTGGCCGCGGATCTCGGCCTCGTCGCGCATGCCGCCCAGCGCCATGCGCACGAACTTGCGGCCGGTGGCGCGCGCCACGCTCTGGCCGAGCGAGGTCTTGCCCACGCCCGGGGGGCCGACCAGGCACAGGATGGGCGCCTTGACCTTGTCCACGCGCTGCTGCACCGCCAGGTACTCGAGGATGCGGTCCTTGACCTTCTCGAGGCCGAAGTGGTCCTCGTTGAGCACATCCTCGGCGAGCTTGAGATCGTGCTTGATCTTGGTCTTCTTGGCCCAGGGCAGACCAGTCAGCACGTCGATGTAGTTGCGCACCACCGTGGCCTCGGCGCTCATCGGCGACATCAGCTTGAGCTTCTTGAGCTCGCTCTCGGCCTTCTTGCGCGCCTCGGCCGGCATGCGCGCAGCCTTGATCTTCTTCTCGAGCTCCTCCATGTCGGCGCCTTCTTCGCCGTCACCGAGTTCCTTCTGGATCGCCTTGACCTGCTCGTTGAGGTAGTACTCGCGCTGGCTCTTCTCCATCTGGCGCTTGACGCGCCCACGGATGCGCTTCTCGACCTGCAGGATGTCCACCTCGTGCTCGAGCAGTTCGAGCAGCTTTTCCAGGCGCCGCGCCACCGACGGGATGTCGAGCACCGACTGCTTGGCCTCGAGCTTGAGCGGCAGGTGCGCGGCGATGGTGTCGGCCAGGCGGCCGGCGTCGTCGATGCCGGAGATGCTGGTCAGGATCTCCGGCGGGATCTTCTTGTTGAGCTTGACGTACTGGTCGAACTGCTGCGTCACGGCTCGGCGCAGGGCCTCGACCTCGGGCGACGGCTCGGCTTCCGGCGCCACAGGGACCACGATGCCGATGAAGTGCTCGTCCTGCTCGGTGATGGACTCGGTGGTCGCGCGCTGGATGCCCTCGACCAGCACCTTCACGGTGCCGTCGGGCAGCTTGAGCATCTGCAGGATGGAGCTGACGCAGCCGATCTCGAACATGTCGTCGGCCTTGGGCTCGTCCTTGCCGGCGGACTTTTGCGCCACCAGCATGATCTGTCGGCCGGCTTCCATCGCGGCTTCGAGCGCCTTGATGGACTTCGGGCGCCCGACGAACAGCGGGATCACCATGTGGGGGAACACGACCACGTCGCGCAGCGGCAGCAGCGGCAGGGTGATGGGTTCCGAGGGGAGGATGGGGTGTCCGGACATGGAGTCTTCCTTTCACGGTCCCAGTTGGGGCCCGCGACGGGGTTTGCAAGGCCCACCGACCGCGCCGCGCGGCGGGCAGGACCGGAGCAGGGCGCTCAGGCGCTGGCCTTGGCCTGTTCCCGGTAGACGAGCAGCGGCTTGGCGCCGTCTTCGATGATGTGTTCGTCGATCACCACCTTGGCCACGCCGTCCAGCGCCGGCAGGTCGAACATGGTGTCGATCAGGGCGTGCTCCATGATGGAGCGCAGGCCGCGGGCACCGGTCTTGCGCGCCAGCGCCTTGCGGGCGATGGCCGACAGCGCCGAAGGCCGGATCTCGAGCTCCACGCCGTCCATGCCGAAGAGCTTCTGGTACTGCTTGACCAGCGCGTTCTTCGGTTCGGTGAGGATCTGGATCATCGCGTCCTCGGTCAGTTCCCCGAGGGTGGCGACCACCGGCAGGCGGCCGACGAGTTCGGGGATCAGGCCGAACTTGATCAGGTCTTCGGGCTCGACATCGCGGAAGAGCTCGGAGACCCGCTTCTCGGTCTTGCTGTGCACCGTGGCGCCGAAGCCGATGCCGGACTTTTCCGTGCGGTTCTGGATCACCTTCTCCAGGCCGTCGAACGCGCCGCCACAGATGAACAGGATGTTCGTCGTGTCGATCTGAAGGAAATCCTGGTTCGGGTGCTTGCGCCCGCCCTGTGGCGGCACGCTGGCCATCGTGCCTTCCACCAGCTTCAGCAGCGCCTGCTGCACGCCCTCGCCCGACACGTCGCGGGTGATGCTGGGGTTGTCGGCCTTGCGGCTGATCTTGTCGATCTCGTCGATGTAGACGATGCCGCGCTGCGCGCGCTCGACGTCGTAGTTGCAGTTCTGCAGCAGCTTCTGGATGATGTTCTCGACGTCCTCGCCCACGTAGCCGGCTTCGGTCAGCGTGGTGGCGTCGGCGATCACGAAGGGCACGTTCAGCAGGCGCGCCAGCGTCTGCGCCAGCAGCGTCTTGCCGCTGCCCGTGGGGCCGATGAGCAGGATGTTGCTCTTGGTGAGCTCCACCTCGTCCTTGCCCGCCTGGTGCTTGAGCCGCTTGTAGTGGTTGTAGACGGCCACCGCCAGCGTGCGCTTGGCCGCGTCCTGGCCGATCACGTACTGGTCGAGGCTGCCCTTGATCTCGCTGGGCACCGGCAGGTCGGACTTCGGTGACTTGGGCGCGGCGCTCTCGGCCGGCACCTCGTCACGGATGATGTCGTTGCACAGCTCGATGCACTCGTCGCAGATGAACACGGACGGGCCGGCGATGAGCTTCTTCACCTCGTGCTGGCTCTTGCCGCAGAAGGAGCAGTACAGCACCTTCTCGCCTGTCGCGCCCTTCTTGTCTGCCATGGATGTGCGTGTCCGCCTTTTGGGGGCCCGTGGCCGGGCCTGGGTGATCTGCTTGCATCATAGACCATCGCGCCGTCGCGTTCCGGGCGGGATTGGCCATGGAAAAGGGGCCGATTCGGCCCCTTTCGCTGGTGATGCCGGCAGCGGCCGGCCACGTGGTCAGGCGCGCTTGTCGAGCACCTGGTCCACGAGACCGTAATCCAGCGCTTCGGCCGGTGACATGTAACGGTCGCGCTCCATGTCGGCGGCGATGCGCTCGATCGGCTGGCCGGTGCGCTCGGCGTAGATTTTGTTGAGCTGCTCGCGCGTCTTCAGGATCTCGCGCGCGTGGATCTCGATGTCCGTGGCCTGGCCCTGGGCGCCGCCGGAGGGCTGGTGGATCATGATCTTGCTGTTGGGCAACGCGATGCGCTTGCCCTTGGCGCCGGCCATCAGCAGGAAGCTGCCCATGCTGGCGGCCATGCCCATGCACAGCGTGGAGACATCGGGCTTGATCCAGTTCATCGTGTCGTAGATCGCCAGCCCGGCGCTGACGCTGCCGCCGGGGCTGTTGATGTACAGGAAGATGTCCTTGTCCGGGTTCTCGCTCTCCAGGAAGAGCATCTGCGCGCAGACGAGGTTGGCGCTCTGGTCGTTCACCGGGCCGACCATGAACACGATGCGCTCGCGCAGCAGCCGGCTGTAGATGTCGTAGGCGCGCTCGCCGCGCCCCGACTGCTCGATGACGATGGGCACCATGCCCAGTGCGGTGGTTTCCAGCGCGCTCATACGTTCACACCTTCTCAGTTCGAACCCATCAGTTCGTCGAACGGTAGCACCTTGTCGGTCACCAACGCCCGCCCGAGGACGAACTCTGCCACGTTGTTCTCGATCACGACGGCCTCGACCTCGGCCATGCGCTGGCGATCGCCCAGGTACCAGCGCATCACCTCGGCCGGCTTCTCGTAGCTCTGGCTCATCTCCTCGATGTGCGCCTGCAGCTGCTCCGGCTTGGCCTGCAGGTTGTTGGCGCGCACCAGCTCGGCCACGACCAGGCCCAGGCGCACGCGGCGCTCGGCCTGGGGCTTGAAGATCTCCTCAGGGATCGGCGCCTTCTCGGCATCCTTCACGCCGCGCTGCTTCAGGTCGGCGCGGGCGTTCTCGACCAGGCGCTCCATCTCGCCGGCGACCAGGGCATTGGGCAGGTCGAGCTCGGCAGCGCCGGACAGGGCCTCCATCACCGCGGCCTTGTTGCGGGCCGCGACGCGGAACTTGACCTCGCGCGCCAGGTTCTTCTTCACGTCGGCGCGCAGGGCCTCCACCGTGCCTTCGGCGATGCCCAGCGACTTGGCGAAGTCGGCGTCCACCGTGGGCAGGTGCTGCGCCTCGACCTTTTTCATCGTCACCAGGAAGTCGGCCTCCTTGCCGGCCACGTCCTGGCCCTGGTAGTCGTCGGGAAACTTCAGCGGGAAGGTCTTGCTCTGGCCGACCTGCATGCCGCGCACGCCCTGGTCGAACTGCTCGAGCATCTGGCCTTCGCCGATGATGAACTGGAAGCCCTCGGCCTTGCCGCCGGCGAAGGGCTCGCCGTCGATCTTGCCTTCGAAGTCGATGGTGACGCGGTCGGTCTCCTGCGCGCCTTCGGCCGCCGGACGCTGGGCGAAGGTGCGGCGCTGCTTGCGCAGGATCTCCACTGTGCGGTCGATGGCCTCCTCGGTCACCTCGGTGCTGACGCGCTCGACCTCGACGGCCGTCAGGTCGCCGATCTTGACCTCCGGGTAGACCTCGAAGGTGGCGTCGAAGGCCAGCTGGCCCTCGGGCGCCTCGTCCTTCTGCGCGATGCGCGGCGCACCGGCTACGCGCAGGTCGGCCTCGCGGGCGGCGTCGGCGAAGGCGCGGCCGACCTTGTCGTTGACCACCTCGTACTGCACGGAATAGCCGTAGCGCTGGGCCACCACCGACATCGGCACCTTGCCGGGGCGGAAGCCGTCGGCCTTGACGGTGCGCGCCAGCTTCTTCAGGCGCGATTCGACCTCGCCGTTGATGTCGTTGGCCGCGAGCGTGAGCGTGATGCGACGTTCCAGTTTTTCGAGGGTTTCGACGGTGACGGCCATGAGGGGTTCTCTCGACAGGGTTGCGGCTGTGGGTTCGGGGTGCGGGACTCTGGTGCGCGGGGCCGGACTCGAACCGGCACGCCCGTGAAGGCGTCAGGACCTAAACCTGGTGCGTCTACCAATTTCGCCACCCGCGCGGGTGGAATCGGGCAAACCGCCGATTTTAGCCTGCCGCCGGCACCCCCCGGCCACCCCCGTCATCCCCAGGTCCGCCGCCGTCCCGCCGAACCCGGAACCAGGCCGCGTACATGGCCGGCAGCGCCAGCAGCGTCAGCGCCGTGGCCACGATCAGCCCGCCCATGATGGCCACCGCCATCGGCCCCCAGAACACGCTGCGGCTCAGCGGGATCATCGCCAGCACCGCCGCCGCCGCCGTCAGCACGATGGGGCGGAAGCGCCGCACCGCCGCCTCGACGATGGCGTCCCAGGTGGGCACGCCGCGCTCCCGGTCCTGCTCGATCTGGTCGATCAGGATCACCGAGTTGCGCATGATCATGCCGGACAGCGCGATCACGCCCAGCAGCGCGACGAAGCCGAACGGCCGGTTCAGCGCCAGCAGCGCCGCCGCTACGCCGGCAATGCCCAGCGGCCCGGTCAGGAACACCAGCATCGCCCGGCTGAAGCTCTGCAGCTGCAGCATCAGCAGCGTGAAGATGATGAACAGCATCAGCGGCACCCCGGCGGCGATGCTGCCCTGGCCCTTGCTGCTCTCCGCCGCAGCGCCCGCCAGCTCGATGGCGTAGCCCGGCGGCATGCGTTCCTCCAGCGCCTTCATGGCTGGCAGCAGCGCCGTGCTCACGGTCGGGCCCTGCACGCCCTCGACCACATCGCCCTGCACGGTGACGGCGAAGCGCCGCCCTTCGCGCCACAGCACGCCGGGCTCCCAGCCGAAGCTCACCTTGGCCACCTGGGTCATCGGCACGGCACGGCCGCTGGCCGTGGGCAGGTAGCCCTGCTCCAGCGCGTGCAGCGAGTCGCGCTCTTCCAGCGGCTGGCGCAGCACGATGTCCACCAGCTTGTCGCCCTCGCGGTACTGACCGATGGTGGTGCCCGACAGGATGGTGCGCGACGCCTGGGCCAGCCCCTGGCTGGTGACGCCCAGCGCACGCGCCTTGTCCTGGTCCACCTCCAGGCGCAGCACCTTGACCGACTCGTTCCAGTTGTCGTTGACGCCGCGCATGTCGGGGTGCGCGCGCAACAGGGCCTTGGCTTCGTCGGCCCAGGCGCGCACCGTGGCCACGTCCGGCCCGGTGACGCGGAACTGCACCGGGTAGGCCACCGGTGGCCCGTTGGGCAGCAGCTTGACGCGGGCACGCACCTCCGGGAACTCCTGCGCCAGCAGCGTCGGCAGGCGTTTGCGCAGCGCCTCGCGCTCGGCCAGCGTGGCCGGCAGCAGGATGAACTGGCTGACGTTGCTCTGCGGGAAGATGTTGTCCAGCGGCAGGTAGAAGCGCGGCACGCCGCCGCCGATCCAGGCCGTCACGGACTGCATGCCCGGCTCGGCCATCAGCCGCGCCTCGAAGCGGCGCGCCACCTCGGCCGTCTGCTGCACGGTGGAGCCTTCGGGCAGCCACAGGTCGACCAGGATCTCCGGCCGGCTGGAATCGGGGAAGAACTGCTGCTGCACCTTGCCCATGCCGGCAATGCCGGCGGCGAAGGTCAGTACCGTCAGGCCGATGGTGATCCAGCGGTGCTGCACGCACCAGTTCACGGTGCGCCGGAAGCGGCTGTAGAACGGGGTGTCGAAGAGTTCGTGGGCCTCGCCCTCGATCTTCGGCTTGGTGCGCAGCAGCCGGTAGCCCAGGTAGGGCACGAAGTAGACCGACACCACCCAGGAGATCACCAGCGCAGCCGCCGTGACAGCAAAGATCGCGAACGTGTACTCGCCCACCGACGAGTTGGCCAGCCCGATGGGCAGGAAGCCCGCGGCCGTGATCAGCGTGCCGGTCAGCATTGGCATCGCGGTGAGGTCGAAGGCGGCGGTGGCGGCGGTGAGCCGGTCGTGGCCCTCCTCCAGCTTGCGCACCATCATCTCGACCACGATGATGGCGTCGTCCACCAGCAGACCCAAGGCCACGATCAGGCTGCCCAGCGAGATCTTGTGCAGTCCGACGCCCCAGTAGTACATCGTGACGAAGGTGATGGCCAGCACCAGCGGTATGGAGATGGCCACCACCAGACCGGGCCACGGGTCCAGCCGCAGCGGCCGCTGGTGCAGGCCCAGGCTCACGAAGCTGACCGCCAGCACGATGACGATGGCCTCGATCAGCACCTTGACGAACTCGCCCACCGAGCGCGACACGGCCTTGGGCTGGTCCTGCACGCGCTCGAGCGTGATGCCCGCCGGCAGGTCCGCACGGATGGCCTCGGCCGCCTGATCCAGCGCCTGGCCGAGCGCGATGATGTCGCCGCCAGCGCGCATCGAGACGCCCAGCGCGATCACGTCCTTGCCCTGGTGGCGCACCATCACCGCCGGCGGGTCGCTGTAGCCGCGCGTGATGTCGGCCAGGTCGCCCAGCCGCAGCGTGCTGGCCTGCCCGGTGGCCGGGTTCACGGCGCGGATCGGCATCCGGCGCAGTTCGTCCACCGAATCGAAGCGGCCACCGACGCGGATCTGGAAGTTCTCCAGCCCGGCATTCAGGGTGCCGGCGCCTTCCACCGCGTTCTGCGCGCCGATCTGCGCCAGCACCTGGTTGAAGTCCAGCCCCAGCTGCGCCAGGCGCTTCTGCGACACCTCGACGAAGACCTTCTCCGGCTGCACGCCGAAGGCCACCACCTTGGCCACGTCGGGCACCTGCAGCAGCCGGTGGCGCACCTCGTCGGAGAACTCGCGCAGTTCCTCGGGTGTGAAGCCGTCGGCCGAGAGGGCGAAGATCGAGCCGTAGACGTCGCCGAAGTCGTCGTTGAACACCGGGCCGATCACGCCCTGCGGCAGCGTGTTGCGCATGTCGCCGATGCGCTTGCGCACCTGGTACCAGATCTGCGGCACCTGGGCCGGCGGCGACGCGTCGTCGAGCTGCAACAAGGTCAGCGACTCGCCGCTCTTGGTGTAGCTGCGGATGACGTCGGCATACGGCACCTCCTGCAGCGTCTTCTCGATGCGGTCGGTCACCTGCTCGGCCATCTGCTGCGGGCTGGCGCCTGGCCAGAAGGCCTGCACCACCATGATGCGGAAGGTGAAGGGCGGGTCTTCGTCCTGCCCCAGCTGGAAGTAGGCCGTGGCGCCCAGCACCATCAGCACGATCAGCAGGTAGCGCGTGAGCGCCGGGTGGGCGATGGCCCAGCGCGAGACGTTGAAGCCGAAGCGGCCAGGCGCGGTCATTTCGCCGCCGCCTGCACGAAGCGCGTGACTTTCTGGCCGTCCGTGAGCACGTGCACGCCGGCGGTCACGACCTCCGCGCCCGGTGCCAGGCCGCCGCCCACAAGCGCCAGGTTGCCGTCGGCACCGGCCACCTGGATCTCGCGCGCGGCCACCGTCATCGCCTGCGGGTCGAGCTGCCAGACGACGGTGCGGCCCCCCAGTTCGCGCACCGCGCTCAGCGGCAGGCGGATCAGGCCGTCGCGCGGCGGTAGCGGCAGGGCCACGGTGGCCGTCTGGCCCAGGTCGGCCGGCGCGGCGCCGAGGTCGGCCTTGACGAGGAAGGTGCGCGTCGCCGGGTCGGCTGCGGCGGCCACTTCGCGCACCGTGGCGGGCCAGTCGGTGTCACGCCCCCAGCCGCGCACGCGCAGCGCGCCGGTGCGGCCCTGCAGGCGGCGCACGCCGTCGACCTCGTCCTCCGGCACCGAGAACACCGCATCACGCGGCCCGGCGTGGGCCAGGCGCAGCACGCCCTGACCCGCGGCCAGCACGGTGCCGGGTTCGGCGTCGGTGGCCGTGACCACGCCGGCCGCCGGCGCCAGCAGCGTGCCGTAGCCGGCCTGGTTGCCCTGCACCGCGGCCTGGGCACGCGCCTGGGCCAGTTGCGCCTCGGCGGCCTGGGCCGTGGTCTCGCGGCGCTGCAGCTCGGCGGCGCTGATGAAGCCCTGGGCCTGCAGGTCGCGGAAGCGCCGCAGGTCGGCCGCCGCCTGGGTGGCGTTGACCTCGGCCGCCGCCACCGCCGCCTGGGCGGCGGACTGGGCCAGGCGCAGGTCCTGGGGGTCGATCTGGGCCAGCGGCTGGCCGGCCTTCACGGTCTGGCCCACATCGACCATGCGCCGCACCAGGCGCCCAGGCACCTGGAACGCCAGGCGCGACTCGGTGCGTGCGCGCACCTCGGCCGCAAAGTCCCGTTCGCCGCCCACGGTGTCGGCCTGCACGACCATCGTGCGCACGGCACGCACCGGGTCTGGCGCCGGTTCGGGGCGCGAACAGGCCGCCAGCAGCACCGACGAGAGCACCAGGGTGGCGAAGGCGGCGGCCTTCGGCGAAGAGGGACTGCGAAAGACAAACATGCCGGACGCCACCGTTAATGACTGACTGGTCAGTAATATATTGATCGAGCGCAAGGCTGTCAAACGCCCGGGCGGCCGTCCCGCGGCGCCAGCAAGACCTGCGCCCGCTGATCGCCGATGGACATCGGTGCATGGACAATGCCGACCCCGTGAACGGTGTCGAGCATTACGAGAACTTCCCGGTGGCGTCGGTGCTGTGCCCGCCGGCGCTGCGGCCCCCGATCGTGGCGATCTACCACTTCGCCCGCACGGCCGACGACATTGCCGACGAGGGCGATGCAGCGGCCGACGACCGACTCTTGGCCCTTTCGGATTACCGCAGCGCACTGCAACGGCTGTATGACGACGACGCCGTCAGCGCCCGCTGGCCCGACGTGTTCGGGCCGCTGCGCCACGCCGTGCATCGCCACGCGCTGCCGCAGGCCCTGCTGGCCGACCTGCTGGACGCCTTTGCGCAGGACGTGCGCAACCCACCCTACCCGGACCGCGACGCGCTGCTGGACTACTGCCGCCGCTCCGCCAACCCGGTGGGCCGCCTGCTGCTGCACCTCTACGGCGTGCAGGAGACCGCCGCCCTGCGCCAGTCGGACGCGATCTGCAGCGCGCTGCAGCTCATCAACTTCTGGCAGGACCTGAGCGTGGACCTGCCGCGCGGGCGCTGCTACGTGCCCGAAAGCGACCGCGTGGCGCACGGCATCGCGCGGCTCGAACCCGGCCGCGACACGGCGCAGACCCGGGCCCTGGTGCGCGACCTGTGCAGCTGGGCCGAGGGCCTGATGCGCGAGGGCGCCCCGCTGGTGCACCGCCTGCCCGGCCGCGCCGGCTGGGAACTGCGCCTCGTGGTGCAGGGCGGCCTGCGGATTCTGGAGACAATCGCGGCCATGGACCATGCCACGCTGAGCCGCCGCCCTGCGCTGGGCAAGCGCGACGTGCCCCGCCTGCTGTGGCGCGCGCTGTGGATGCGCGCATGACGGCCGTGCTCTCGCCGCAGCAGTACGTGCAGGACAAGGCCGCGGCCAGCGGCTCGTCGTTCTACTACGCCTTCCGCTTCCTGCCACCGCCGCGCCGGGCGGCGATCACCGCCTTCTACGCCTTCTGCCGCGAGGTGGACGACGTGGTCGACGAGATGCGCGACCCCGGCGTGGCGATGCACAAGCTGCAGTGGTGGCGCGGCGAGGTGACCAGCGCCTTCCAGGGCCGGCCCACGCACCCGGTGATGCAGGCGCTGATGCCACTGGCGCCAGCGCACGACATCCGCGCCGACCACCTGCAGGCGGTGATCGACGGCTGCGAGATCGACCTGCAGCAGAACCGCTTCCTCGACTTCGCCGGCCTGCAGCACTACTGCCACCTGGTGGCCGGCGTGGTCGGCGAGGTCGCCGCCGGCATCTTCGGCCGCACACAGGTGCAGACGGTGCAGTACGCGCACCGCCTGGGCCTGGCGATGCAGCTGACCAACATCATCCGCGACGTCGGCGACGACGCCCGCCGCGGCCGCATCTACCTGCCGGTGGACGAACTGCAGCGCTTCGACGTCAAGGCGCAGGAGATCCTCGCGCGCCAGGCGCCCTGGGGCTACAGCGAGCGCTTCACCGCGCTGATGCGCTTCCAGGCCGAGCGCGCGCACCGCCTCTACGACGAGGCCCTGGCCCTGCTGCCCGAGGCCGACCGCCGCGCGCAGAAGCCGGGGCTGATGATGGCCAACATCTACCGCACGCTGCTGCGCGAGATCGAGGGACAGGGCTTCCAGGTGCTGCACCAGCGCACCTCGCTGACGCCGCTGCGCAAGCTGTGGATCGCCACGCGCACGCACTGGCGCGGGCGGTGAACACGGCCGCCGCGCGCCACGTCATCGTCGTCGGCGCCGGCTGGGCTGGGTTGGCCGCGGCGGTGCGGCTGGTGCAGCGCGGTCACCGCGTGACGGTGCTGGAAATGGCGCCCCAGCCTGGCGGCCGGGCGCGCAGCCTGGCACGCGGCGACGACGTGCTCGACAACGGCCAACACATCCTGATCGGCGCCTACACCGAGACGCTGGCGCTGATGAAGACCGTCGGCGCTGACCCTTCTCAGGTGCTGCGGCGCCTGCCGCTGACCTTGCGCCAGCCCGGTCGACACGGCCTGCAGTTGCCGGACGGGCCCGCCGTGCCGGCCTTCGTGCGAGGCGTGCTGGCCTGCCGCGACTGGACCTGGGGCGAACGACTGGCGCTGCTTCGCGCGGCATCGGCCTGGGCGCTGCGACGCTTTCGGTGTCCGCCGACGACCACGGTGTCCCAGCTGTGTGCCGGCCTGCCGCCACGCCTGCGCGCCGACCTGATCGAGCCCCTGTGCGTGGCGGCACTGAACACGCCGGCCGAGGACGCCAGCGCCCAGGTGCTGCTGCGGGTGCTGCGCGACGCGCTGTTCAGCGGGCCAGGCGCGGCCGACCTGCTGCTGCCGCGTGTTCCGCTGGATCAGCTGCTGCCGCGTCCGGCGGTCACCTGGCTGCAGGCGCACGCTGCGGTGCTGCAGTTCACCCACCGGGTCACAACCGTGGCGCGCCGAGGCGCAGGCTGGACGATCGACGGCGAACCCGCCGATGCCGTGGTCCTGGCCGCCTCGGCGCCGGAGTCTGCCCGCCTCGTGGCGGATCTCGCGCCGGACTGGGCCGCCCTGGCGAGCGCATTCGCCTACGAACCCATCGTCACCGTCTACGCCGACGCCCCCGGCGCGCGGCTGGACGCCCCGATGCTGGCGCTGCCGGCCGACGACACCCGGCACCCGGCACAGTTCGTGTTCGACCTCAGCGCCCTGGGCGGGCCATCGGGCCGGCTGGCCTTCGTGATCAGCGGTGCGGCGAACTGGGTGGCGGCTGGCCGGGACGCCATCGCCGCGGCCACGCAGGCCCAGGCCCGCAGCGCCTGGCCGGGCCAGGCCTGGGCCGACAGCCTGACGGCACGCCAGGTGTTGATCGAGAAGCGCGCCACCTTCCGCTGCACGCCGGGCCTGGCACGGCCCGCGGCCAGGCTCGCGACCGGCCTGTGGGCGGCCGGCGACTTCATCGAGGGGCCCTACCCTGCCACGCTGGAAGGGGCCGTGCGCAGCGGCCTGCAGGCTGCCGACGGCGTCATCGCCGACGCCTGAACGGCAATGCCGCTATGCTGATCGTGCTTTCGCGATGCAAAATAGCCGTGGAGCGCCGATCACCATGCCCGATACCGCCGACCACACGCCCACGATCCAGGTGCTGGAGCGCGCCTTCGCGCTGCTGGACACCCTGTCGGCCCAGGCCGAGCCCATGTCGCTGAAGCAGATCAGCGAGCAGACAGGCCTGCACCCGTCCACCGCGCACCGCATCCTCAACGACCTGACCATCGGCCGCTACGTCGACCGCCCGCAGGCAGGCACCTACCGCCTGGGCATGCGCCTGCTGGAACTGGGCAACCTGGTCAAGGCGCGGTTGGACGTGCGCGAGGCGGCCATCGGCCCGATGCGCGACCTGCACAAGCTCACCCACCAGCCGGTGAACCTGTCGATGCGCCAGGGCGACGAGATCGTCTACGTGGAGCGCGCCTACAGCGAACGCTCCGGCATGCAGGTGGTGCGCGCCATCGGTGGCCGCGCGCCGCTGCACCTCACCTCCGTGGGCAAGCTGTTCCTGGCCCATGACGACCCGCAGCGCGTGCGTGCCTACGCCACGCGCACCGGTCTGGCCGGGCACACGCGCACCAGCATCACCGACCTGTCGCGACTCGAGCGCGAGCTGGCGCAGGTGCGTGCCCGCGGCAGCGCGCGCGACGACGAGGAACTCGAACCCGGCGTGCGCTGCATGGCCGCCGGCATCTACGACGACCAGGGCAAGCTGGTGGCGGGCCTGTCGATCTCGGCGCCGGCCGACCGGCTGGAGGAAGCCTGGCTCGAGCGTGTCAAGACCACAGCGGCCACGATCTCGGCCGCGTTGGGCTACCGCGGCTGAGGCCGGACGCGCAGCCGTCCTAGCGGGCGGTTGCTCGCCTGCCGAAGCAGCCTGGCATGATTGCCGGGCCGTGGGAGGGGCCGGGGCCTCGCCGGAGCTCGTCAGCGAGGCGCCGAGTCAGCGCGCCGTGGCGTGCGGCCCGCTGCCGGCCAGTGGACCACTGGCGAGCCAGCTGCGCAGGCGCTCGGCATCGGCGGTACGCGTGTAGCTGCCGGCGGCGTCGAGCAGCACCATGATCAGCTTGCGCCCGGCCATCTCGGCCTGCATCACCACGCACCGCCCGGCCTCGCGGATGTACCCGGTCTTCTGCAGCGCGATGGACCACTCGGGGTCGCGCACCAGGGCGTTGGAATTGCGGTACTGCAGTTGCCGCCGGCCGACGTCCACCGCCGCCTCCCGCGTGGTGGACAGTTCGCTGATCAGCGGGACCTCGCTGGCCGCGCGCACCAGCATCGCCAGGTCCTGTGCGCTGGAACGGTTGCCGCTGGACAGGCCCGTCGGGTCCACGTAGTGCGTGGCGTGCATGCCCAGCAGGCTGGCCTTGGCGTTCATGGCCGAGACGAAGGCATCCAGGCCGCCGGGATAGTGGCGCCCCAGGGCATGCGCGGCCCGGTTCTCCGACGACATCAGCGCCAGGTGAAGCATTTCACCCCGCTTGAGCCGCGTGCCCACGGCCAGGCGCGAACTGCTGCCCTTCAGGGTGTCGACATCGTCACCGGTGATCGCGAGCTCTTCGTCCAGCGATTGCCCGCCCTGCAGCACCACCATGGCCGTCATCAGCTTGGTGATGGACGCGATGGGCAGCACGGCGTCGGGGTTCTTGCTGAACAGAACCTCGTCGGTGTCCTGGTCGACGACCAGGGCAACGCTGGACTGCAGGTTCAGGGGGTCGGCCGTGTCACGCAGGCCGGCCAGCTGGCCCACCGAAGGCGCCGGTGGCGCCCGACGCACGACCTTGCGCGAGGTGTTGCGCTTGCCGCTCTTGGCCTGCCGTGCGGGCTTGGCCTTGGAGGACTTCTTGGCGGACTTCGGTGCCGATGCCGACGACTTGCTGCTGGCGGCCTGGGCGGCCGGCGGTTGCCCGAGCCCGAGCGCCACGGCACATGCCCACACCCCCAGCCACAGATTCCAACGCCGCATCGTTCCCTCCAGCACCTGGCAAACAGTGTACGGGAGAAACATTTGCAAGATCAAGAACTTGCGGGATGTTTCTCAAGTGGAGGCTACGACTTGCGCGATGCTGCCGGTTCGGCAGGCGAGAGACAGTCCGCAGGGACTGTCTCTCGTCCGGGCTCACCCCTGTGCCGCGACGCGGTCGGTCTGGCTGTGCAGCTTGTTCAACGCCGACAGATAGGCCTTGGCCGAGGCGATCACGATGTCCGGGTCCGCGCCCACGCCGTTGACGACCCGGCCGCCCAGTTGCAGCCGCACCGTCACCTCGCCCTGCGATTCTGTGGACCCGCTGGTGATGGCATTGACCGAATAGAGCATGAGTTCGGCGCCAGACTTCACCTGGGACTCGATGGCCTTCAGGCTGGCGTCCACAGGTCCGTTGCCATAGCTCTCGGCGCGCAGCTCCTGCGAGCCGGCCGCGAAGGCCACGCGGGCATGCGGCCGTTCGCCCGTCTCGGAGTGCTGCGACAGCGCCAGCAGCCGGTAGTGCTCCTGCTCGGCGGTGACGCTCTCGTCGCCGACGAGCGCGATGATGTCCTCGTCGAAGATCTCGGCCTTGCGGTCGGCCAGGTCCTTGAAGCGCGCGAAGGCGGCGTTGATCTCGCCCTCGCTCTCCATCTCGATGCCCAGTTCCTGCAGGCGCTGCTTGAAGGCATTGCGGCCGCTGAGCTTGCCGAGCACGATCTTGTTGGCACTCCAGCCCACGTCCTCGGCACGCATGATCTCGTAGGTGTCGCGCGCCTTGAGCACGCCGTCCTGGTGGATGCCGCTGGCGTGCGCGAAGGCATTCGCGCCCACCACGGCCTTGTTGGGCTGCACGACGAAGCCGGTGGTCTGGCTGACCATGCGGCTCGCGGGCACGATCTGCGCGGTGTCGATCCCCACGTCCAGGCCGAAGTAGTCGCGGCGGGTCTTCACCGCCATCACCACCTCTTCCAGGCTGCAGTTGCCGGCGCGTTCGCCCAGGCCGTTGATGGTGCACTCCACCTGACGCGCGCCACCGATGGTCACGCCGGCCAGCGAGTTGGCCACCGCCATGCCCAGGTCGTTGTGGCAGTGCACCGACCACACCGCCTTGTCGCTGTTGGGCACGCGCTGGCGCAGGTCGCGGATGAAGGCGCCGAAGAGCTCCGGCACCGCGTAGCCCACGGTGTCGGGGATGTTGATGGTGCGCGCGCCCTCGGCGATCACGGCCTCCAGCACGCGGGCCAGGAACGCAGGGTCGCTGCGGTAGCCATCCTCGGGCGAGAACTCCACGTCGTCGCACAGGTTGCGCGCGAAGCGCACCGCCAGCTTCGCCTGCTCGAAGACCTGGTCGCGCGTCATCCGCAGCTTCTTGGCCATGTGCAGTTCGCTGGTGGCGATGAAGGTGTGGATGCGCGCGCCACCCGACCCGGACAGCGCGCCCTTCAGCGCCTCGGCCGCGCGGCTGATGTCGCGGTCGTTGGCGCGCGCCAGCGAGCAGACGGTGGACTCCCGGATGTGGTCGGCGATCGCCTTCACGGCATCGAAATCGCCGTTGCTCGACGCGGCGAAGCCGGCCTCGATGACGTCCACGCGCAGGCGCTCGAGCTGGCGCGCGATGCGCAGCTTCTCGTCCTTGGTCATCGACGCGCCGGGGCTCTGTTCGCCGTCGCGCAGCGTGGTGTCGAAGATGATCAGCTTGTCGGTCATCGTGTGCTCCTCTGGGATGTTCATGCCATCGCGGCGGCCTGCGGCAGGGCCACGCCGGCGATGCGAAGGCCGGACCATACCGCCTTCATCGACGCGGCGACGATGCCGTCGGCCAGACCCACGCCGAACAGGGTCCGGCTGTCGCCGACGCGCAACTCCAGGTAGGCCACGGCGCGCGCCGCAGCGCCTTCGCCGATGGCGTGCTCGTGGTAGTCCAGCACGCGGATCGCCACGCCGGTGGCGGACGCCACGCCGGCGACGAAGGCATCGACCGGACCGTTGCCGCGGCCCTCGATGGTCAGCCGCCGGCCGTCGATCTCGACCTCGGCCTGCACCTGCATCGTGCCGTCGTCGGCTTCCTGCATCTGCTGGTGGCGGATGCGCGGCGCCTGTGCCTCGTCGAGCCGGTAGTGGCCGGCGAAGATGCGCCACAGGTCGGGCGCCGTCATCTCGCGGCCCTCGGTGTCCATCACCGCCTGCACCACCTGGCTGAACTCGATCTGCAGCCGGCGCGGCAGTTCCAGCCCGTACTCGACCTCCAGCAGGTAGCTGATGCCGCCCTTGCCGGACTGGCTGTTGACGCGGATCACCGCGTCGTAGCTGCGACCCAGATCCTGCGGGTCGATGGGCAGGTAGGGCATGTCCCAGAACTCGCCCTCGCGGCGCGCGGCGAAGGCCTTCTTGATCGCGTCCTGGTGCGAGCCGGAGAACGAGGTGTAGACGAGGTCGCCCACATACGGATGGCGCGGATGCACCGGAAGCTGGTTGCAGTGCTCCACGCAGCGGCGTACGTCGTCGATGTCGGAGAAGTCCAGCCCCGGGTGCACGCCCTGCGTGTACAGGTTCAGCGCGATGTTGACGAGGTCGACGTTGCCGGTGCGCTCGCCGTTGCCGAACAGGCAACCCTCGATGCGGTCGGCACCAGCCATCAGCGCGAACTCGCCGGCGGCGGTGCCGGTACCACGGTCGTTGTGCGGGTGGACGGACAGCACGATGCTGTCACGTCGCTCGAGGTGGCGGTGCATCCACTCCACCATGTCGGCGAAGACGTTGGGCGTGCTGTGCTCCACCGTGGACGGCAGGTTGACGATGCACTTGCGCGCCGGCGTCGGCGCCCACACGGCGGTGACGGCATCCACCACGCGCTTGCTGAACGCGAGTTCGGTGCCGGAGAACATCTCCGGCGAGTACTGGAAGGTCCAGTCGGTCCCGGGCTGGCGCGCCGCGTGCTCGGCCACCAGCTGCGCCTGCCGCGAGGCCAGGTCCACGATGCCGTCCTCGTCCAGCCCCAGCACCACGCGGCGCATCACCGGCGCGGTGGCGTTGTAGAGGTGCACGATGGCCCGCGGCACGCCCTGCAGCGCCTCGAAGGTGCGCGCGATCAGGTGGTCGCGCGCCTGCGTGAGCACCTGGATCGTCACGTCGTCGGGGATCAGCCGCTCCTCGATCAGCTGGCGCACGAATTCGAAGTCGGCCTGCGACGCCGACGGGAAGCCGACCTCGATCTCCTTGAAGCCGATCTTCACCAGCATCTCGAACATCCGCCGCTTGCGTGCCGGGTCCATCGGCTCGATCAGCGCCTGGTTGCCGTCGCGCAGGTCGACACTGCACCACAGCGGCGCGGCGGTCAGCACCGCGTCGGGCCAGCGGCGGTCGCGCAGGCCCACCGGCGCGAAGGCGCGGTACTTGGAGGCAGGGTTCGGGAGCATGGGCATGGCGTGGTTCCTCGGGGGTTCCCGACGCAGCCCGGAGTGGCTTCCGGCAAAACAAAAGGCCCGCTGCGTCGTGCTGGCGGGCCGTTCGTTTCGGAAAGGAAGACGAAGTCGATCAGCGCGCCTTGGGCACGCCTAGTAGCAGGGTCTGCTGGATCGACATGAATCGGATCATAGCAGCACGCCGCCTCAGCGGTGCAAGCCGGCCTCGTCCGGCTCGTCGGTGGACGTGGCGATCACGCTGGTGGGCAGGCCCTTGGACTTGCGCCATGCGTAGACGCCGTAGCCGGACAGGCCATAGATGCAGAACAGCGTGAACAGCGCCTTCGGTGGGTCCTGGCTGACGATGACGATCGCGATGGCGATGGCCACCATCACCACGAAAGGCACACTGCGCTTCATCGCGCTCAGGTCCTTGAAGCTGTAGAACGGCGCGTTGGTCACCATCGTGATGCCGGCGTAGAGCGTCACCGCGAACGCCGTCCACACCAGCCAGCGTTCGCCGGCCAGGTTGCGGAAGCCCGCGTCGTCCATGACCCAGATGAAGCCCACCACCATCGCGGCGGCCGCCGGGCTGGGCAGCCCCTGGAAGAAGCGTCGGTCGACGACGCCGATGTTGGTGTTGAAGCGTGCCAGCCGCAGCGCAGCGCCCGCGATGTAGACGAAGGCCGGGATCCAGCCCAGGCGGCCGAGGTCCTTCAGCGCCCACTGGTACATGATCAGCGCCGGCGCGGCGCCGAAGCTGACCATGTCCGACAGGCTGTCCATCTGCTCGCCGAACGCGCTCTGCGAGTTCGTCATGCGCGCGATGCGGCCGTCCAGGCTGTCCAGCACCGCGGCGACGAAGATGGCGATGCAGGCCGCCTCGAAGCGGCCGTTCATCGCCATCACCACGCCGTAGAAGCCGGAGAACAGCGCCGCCAGCGTCACCGCATTGGGCAGGAAGTAGATGCCCTTGCGGCGCGGGCGCGGCGGGGTCTCCGCCGCGCTGCCCGAGTCTTCGAACTCCGTCGTCATAGGGGCGCGAGGATAGCGCCTCCAGGCGCCGCCGCTCAGTTGCGGCTCTTGTCGACCAGCTTGTTGGCCTTGATCCACGGCATCATCGCGCGCAGCTTCTCGCCCACGACCTCGATGCTGTGCTCCGAGGTGATGCGGCGGCGGCTGATCAGCGTCGGCGCGCCGGCGCGGTTCTCGAGGATGAAGCTCTTGGCGTATTCACCGGTCTGGATGTCGGTCAGCACGCGCTTCATCTCGGCCTTGGTCTGCTCGGTGACGATGCGCGGGCCGGTGACGTACTCGCCGTACTCCGCGTTGTTGCTGATCGAGTAGTTCATGTTGGCGATGCCGCCTTCGTAGATCAGATCCACGATCAGCTTGAGCTCGTGCAGGCACTCGAAGTAGGCCATCTCCGGCGCGTAACCGGCTTCCACCAGGGTCTCGTAGCCGGCCTTGATGAGCTCGACGGTGCCGCCGCACAGCACGGCCTGCTCGCCGAACAGGTCGGTCTCGGTCTCCTCGCGGAAGTTGGTCTCGATGATGCCGGCCTTGCCGCCGCCGTTGGCCGCCGCGTAGCTCAGCGCCAGGTCGCGCGCCTTGCCGCTCTTGTCGGCGTGCACGGCGATCAGGTGCGGCACGCCGCCGCCGCGGGCGTAGGTGTCGCGCACGGTGTGGCCCGGGGCCTTCGGCGCCACCATCCAGACGTCCAGGTCGGCGCGCGGGATGACCTGGCCGTAGTGCACGTTGAAGCCGTGCGCGAAGGCCAGCGAGGCACCTTCGCGGATGTTCGGCTCGACGTCGTGGGCGTAGACCTGCGCGATCTGTTCGTCGGGCAGCAGGATCATCACCACGTCGGCGGTCTTCACCGCTTCGGCGACCTCGGCCACCTTCAGGCCGGCCTTCTCGACCTTGGCCCATGACGCGCCGCCGCGGCGCAGGCCGACGGTGACCTTGCAGCCGCTATCGTTGAGGTTCTGCGCGTGGGCGTGGCCCTGCGAGCCGTAGCCGATGATGGTGACGTTCTTGCCCTTGATGAGGGACAGGTCGGCGTCCTTGTCGTAGTAGACCTTCATGGTGCTCTCCGTGTGAATGCGGTTGTCGTGTACAGGAATGGGGTTCAGACGCGCAGGATGCGCTCGCCGCGGCCGATGCCGCTGGTGCCGGTGCGCACCGTCTCCAGGATCGCGGCGCGGTCCACCGCGCCGATGAACGCGTCGAGCTTGGCGGCGTCGCCGGTCAGCTCGATCGTGTAGCTCTTCTCCGTGACGTCGATGATGCGGCCGCGGAAGATGTCGGCCATGCGCTTCATCTCGTCGCGCTCCTTGCCCACGGCGCGCAGCTTGATGAGCATCAGCTCGCGCTCGGTGAAGTGGCCTTCGGTCAGGTCGACGACCTTGACCACCTCGATCAGCCGGTTCAGGTGCTTGGTGATCTGCTCGATCACCTCGTCCGAACCGGTGGTGACGATGGTCATGCGCGACAGCGACGGGTCTTCCGTCGGCGCCACGGTGAGGCTCTCGATGTTGTAGCCGCGGGCCGAGAACAGCGCGACGACACGCGACAGGGCGCCGGCCTCGTTTTCGATCAACACGGCGATGATGTGCTTCATGGAAACTCCTCGTGGAGCGCGCTCTTCAGGACGCCGGCGGTGACCGGCGGCCCTTGGCCACGTCCTTCAGGGTGGAAAGCGAGATGGTGGTCCGGGGTTGATCCTGCCCTCCCCTGCGCTGCGCACGGGCCGGCGGTAACCGGCTCGCCCCAGCACGGGTTCAGGCGATCACAGGTCCTCGGCGCCGAGCAGCATCTCCGTGATGCCCTTGCCCGCCTGGACCATGGGCCAGACGTTCTCGGTGGGGTCGGTGCGCACGTCCAGGAAGACGGTGCGGTCCTTCAGGCGGATGGCCTCCTTCAGCGCCGGCTCGACGTCCGACGGCTTCTCGACCAGCAGGCCCACGTGGCCATAGGCCTCGGCGAGCTTGACGAAGTCGGGCAGCGCATCCATGTAGCTGTGCGAATAGCGGCCCTGGTAGTCCAGTTCCTGCCACTGGCGCACCATGCCCAGGTAGCGGTTGTTGAGGCTGATGATCTTCACCGGCGTCTTGTACTGCGCGCAGGTGGACAGCTCCTGGATGCACATCTGGATGCTGCCTTCGCCGGTGATGCAGAAGACGTCGCTGTCGGGCTTGGCCAGCTTGATGCCCATGGCATACGGCAGGCCCACGCCCATGGTGCCCAGGCCGCCGGAGTTGATCCAGCGCCGCGGCTCCTCGAAGCCGTAGAACTGGGCAGCCCACATCTGGTGTTGGCCGACGTCCGACGTGATGTAGGCGTCGGTGCCGCGCGTGAGCTCGTGCAGCAGGCGCACCACACGCTGCGGCTTGATGACCTCGCTGCTGTCCTTGAAGGCCAGGCAGTCGCGCTTGCGCCAGTCGTTGATCTGACGCCACCAGGCCGACAGATGCGCCGCGTCCGGCTTGCTCTGGGCTTCCCGGATCTGTGCGATCAGCTCCTGCAGCACGTCCTTGACGTCGCCGACGATGGGCACGTCCACCTTCACGCGCTTGGAGATGCTCGACGGATCGATGTCGACGTGGATGATCTTGCGCTCCACCGACGCGAAGTGCTTCGGGTTGCCGATCACGCGGTCGTCGAAGCGCGCGCCCACGGCCAGCAGCACGTCGCAGTGCTGCATGGTCATGTTGGCCTCGTAGGTGCCGTGCATGCCCAGCATGCCCAGGAACTTCGGGTCGCTGCTGGGGATCGCGCCCAGGCCCATCAGCGTGTTGGTGCACGGGAAGCCCAGCAGATCGGCCAGCTCACGCAGTTCGGCCGTGGCCTCGCCCAGGATGACGCCGCCGCCGGTGTAGATGTACGGGCGCTGCGCGTGCATCAACAGCTGCACGGCCTTGCGGATCTGGCCGCCGTGGCCCTTGCGCACCGGGTTGTACGAGCGCATTTCCACGCGCTCGGGGTAGTGGAAGGGCGCCGTCTTCAGCGACACGTCCTTCGGGATGTCCACGACCACCGGGCCGGGGCGGCCGGTGCGGGCGATATGGAAGGCCTTCTTGATCGTCAGCGCCAGGTCGCGCACGTCCTTGACCAGGAAATTGTGCTTGACGATGGGCCGCGTGATGCCCACGGTGTCGCATTCCTGGAAGGCGTCCAGGCCGATGGCCGGCGTCGGCACCTGCCCGGTGATGATCACCATCGGGATGGAATCCATGTAGGCCGTGGCGATGCCGGTGATGGCATTGGTCACGCCCGGGCCGGAAGTGACCAGGGCCACGCCGACTTCACCCGTCGCGCGGGCATAGCCGTCGGCCGCGTGCACGGCGGCCTGCTCGTGGCGCACGAGCACGTGCTGGATGGTGTCCTGCTTGTACAGCGCGTCGTAGATGTACAGGACGGCGCCGCCCGGGTAGCCCCAGAGGTACTGGACCCCTTCGGCCTGCAGGCACTTGACGAGGATGTCCGACCCGTTGGGATCGGTGGCGGGGGAGGAGGGGGAAGGTTGTGCCGATGCGGCACGCTTGACTTCCGCGGCAGACATGTCCATTTCGAACCTCTGTGAATTTCTCTGACGAAAAACCATCGGTGCCGCTCCTCGCGCCCTCGTGAGGCGGATTCGCGGCCTGCGCGGTCAAAAGCCGGCGCCGGGTCGGCCACCGGATCGAGACCCAGATACTGCGTTGTGCGAAGCAGCATTATGGCATTGCCGCTTCGGGGCCGATGCAATAATGCAACGCGTCGCCCAGCAAGGTGCCCGTCGCGGTGCCCCGCCCCGTTGGCCACCGAACAAGAACTGTCCGACTTCCTGCAGAGCGTCGAGAAGCGCGCCTTCAAGCGAACGGCCTACGCCGTGCGCGACGACCACGCGGCGCTGGACATCGTGCAGGACGCGATGATCCGCCTGGCCGAGAAGTACGGCGACCGCCCTGCGGCCGAACTGCCGCTGATCTTCCAGCGCATCCTGTCCAACGCCACGCTGGACTGGTTCCGCCGCCAGAAGGTGCGCAACGCCGCCATCGTCAACCTGGGCGATTTCGAGGGTCCGGACGGCGACTTTGACCTGCTCGAGGCCCTGGTGTCGATGGACGGGACGCTGGGCGCCGAAAGCGCTGCCGACAGCGTTTCGCGCCAGCAGGTGATGGCCGTGATCGAAGCCGCGATCGCCGATCTTCCCGGCCGTCAACGCGAGGCCTTCCTGTTACGTTATTGGGAAGAATTTGACGTGGCTGAAACGGCCGCCGCCATGGGGTGCTCGGAGGGCAGCGTGAAGACGCACTGCTCCCGGGCCGTGCATGCGTTGGCCAAGGCCTTGCGCGACAAGGGCATTGCACCGTGAACATTCACCGTACCCCCATCGACCCCGCGGTCCAGGGCCAGCTCGAAGCCCGCCTGGGCAGCCGCTTGGCCGCCGCGCTGAACCCGGCGCTGGACGCGCTGCCTGCCGACGTGGAGAGCCGCCTGCGCTTCGCCCGCGAGCAGGCGCTGGCACGCCGCGCCGCCGCGCCGGCAGCCGGCAACGTGTCGCTCGGCGCCGGCGGCGCTGCCGTCCTGGGCCGCCTGGGCACCTCTGGGTGGTGGCCGAGGCTGGGCTGGCTGCTTCCGATGGCCGCCGTGGCCGTCGGCGTGCTGCTGGTGCAGCTGCGCCACGAGCGCGACGCTGCCGCGGTGGCGGCGCAGATCGACAGCGCACTGCTGGCCGACGAACTCCCGCCGGCAGCCTACGCCGACCCAGGCTTCGCCGCGTTCTTGAAGCTGCAGCAGCCATGACCGGCCGCGCGGCTGCCCGCCGGACCTGGCACGGCGCCGTCCTCGCGGCGGTGCTGGGCCTCGCGACATCGGCGGTGGTGGCGCAGGACTGGCAGGACCTCAGCCCCACCCAGCGTCGCGCGCTGACCCCGCTGCAGGCCGGGTGGTCGTCGCTGCCGGGCACCGAACGCACGATGTGGCTGGAACTGGCCGACCGCTGGCGCGGCATGTCGCCCGAAGAACAGCAGCGCGCCCAGCAGCGCATGCGCGACTGGTCGGCGATGTCGCCGGAGGCCCGAGGCCAGGCCCGGTTGCAGTTCCAGGAGGCCGGACGCTGGTCGGCCGAGGCCCGTCGCGAACGCTGGGAGGCCTACCAGAGCCTGGACCCGCAGGCGCGCCGCGTGCTGGCCGAACGCTGGAAGCTCGAAGCCGCCGCCCGCGACCGGAACGCCGCCGCGCCCGCCGACCAGAAGCGCAACGTGCTCGAACCGGTGCGACCGGCGCCGCAGCCGCCCCGCGCCGCCACGCCCACGGCGGCGGCTGCGCGTGCCGGCGCCACGACCCGGCCGCTCGCCCG
This sequence comes from Rubrivivax albus, assembly GCF_004016515.1. Classification (GTDB taxonomy): domain Bacteria; phylum Pseudomonadota; class Gammaproteobacteria; order Burkholderiales; family Burkholderiaceae_C; genus Rubrivivax; species Rubrivivax albus. Next base: position 963,384 of record NZ_SACT01000001.1, on the reverse strand, counting down.
TTCGGGCGACGAGGCGCCGATGCACCAGCAGCCCGGCGTGCCCAAGATCGCCGCCACGCCGTCCTTCGTCGACCCGGCAACGCTGCAACCGCGCCGCGGCCCGCAGGCGGCCTCGGTCGCGCCGCGGCCGGCATCGGCACCCAAGGCGGCCAGCGGCAAGGCCCAGCGGTGAGTGGCGCGCCCGAGGCTCCCGGCGTCTGGCGCCGGCTGGCCTGCATGCTCTATGAAGGGCTGCTGCTTTTCGGCGTGGTCATGATCACCGGCTACCTGTACTCCAGCCTCACGCAGCAGCGCCACGCGCTGGTCGGCACGGCCGGCCTGCAGGCGTTCATGTTCGTGGTCATCGGCATCTACTTCACCTGGTTCTGGGCCCAGGGCCGGCAGACGCTGGCGATGAAGACCTGGCAGCTGCGCGTGATGACCCGCGACGGCCAGCCGCTGAGCCAGGCGCGCGCCTTCGCCCGCTACGTGGCGAGCTGGCTGTGGTTCCTGCCCGGCCTGGCCGCCGCCGGGCTGTCCGGCCGGCACGATGGCGGCGCCATCGCGCTGGCCCTGGCGCTCAACGTGGCCGTCTACGCGCTGATCGCCCGCCTGACGCCGACCCGCCAGACCCTGCACGACCTGTTGTGCGGCACGCGGCTGGAACGCTGGCGCTCGTCCGCGCCGGGGCAGAATCCGGCAACATGAACCTCTGCGTCTACTGCGGCTCGCGCGCCGGCGTGCTGCCCGCCTATGCCGACGCCGCGCGCGCCCTCGGCACGCTGCTCGGGCAGGGTGGCCACGGCCTTGTCTACGGTGGCGGCAACGTCGGCCTGATGGGCATCGTGGCCGATGCCGCGCTGGCCGCGGGTGCGCCGGTGGTGGGTGTCATCCCGCAGGCCCTGGTGCAGCGCGAGGTGGGCCACACGGCGCTCAGCGAACAGCACGTGGTGCCGGACATGCACGTGCGCAAGCGCATGATGGCCGAGCGTGCCGACGCCTTCGTCGCCCTGCCCGGCGGCATCGGCACGCTGGAGGAACTCTACGAGGTCTGGACCTGGCGCCAGCTGGGCTACCACGACAAACCCATCGGCCTGCTCAACGTGGCGGGCTTCTACGATCAGCTGCTGGCCTTCATGGGCCACTGCGTGGCGCAGGGCTTCCTGGACGAGGCGCAGCGCAACGCCGTGCTGGTGGACACCGACCCGGCGCGGCTGCTGCAGCGCCTGGCCGACGCGGCCGTGCGGGCCACGGCACCGGACGACTACAGCCGCATCTGAGGCCGGCGGCGGTCTCCGCCGACCGCGCTCGCGGCGTTCCGCTCAGATGGCCGACTCGTCGGTCTCGCCGGTGCGGATGCGGATGACCTGATCGACCGGGGTCACGAAGATCTTGCCGTCGCCGATCTTGCCGGTCTTGGCGGCGCGGACCACAGCGTCGATGCAGCGCTCGAGGTCACCGTCCTTGACGACCACCTCGACCTTCACCTTGGGCAGGAAGTCGACCACGTATTCGGCACCGCGGTAGAGCTCGGTGTGGCCCTTCTGACGGCCGAAACCCTTGACCTCGGTGACGGTCAGGCCCGACACGCCGAGTTCGCCCAGCGCCTCGCGGACCTCCTCGAGCTTGAAGGGTTTGATGATGGCGGTGATCTGTTTCATCGCGGTCTCCCGGTTACGTCGAATCGAACCGATTTAAGCACGGAACCTCGACGTGATGGGGTAGCGCCAGTCGCGCCCGAAGGCCCGGTGGGTGATGCGGATGCCCACCGGTGCCTGACGCCGCTTGTACTCGTTGACGCGAATCAGCCGGGCCACGCGCTCCACGGTGGAGCGCTCGAAGCCGGCCGCCACGATCTCGTCGACGCCCTGGTCCTCTTCCATGTAGCGCGCCAGGATGGCGTCGAGCACCTCGTAGGGCGGCAGGCTGTCCTGGTCGGTCTGGTCGGGCCGCAGTTCGGCCGACGGTGGCCGGGTGATGATGCGCCGCGGGATCACCTCCGCGCCCTGCGCGTTGCGCCACTCGGCCAGGCGGTAGACCAGGGTCTTGGCCACGTCCTTGATGACCGCGAAGCCGCCGGCCATGTCGCCGTAGAGGGTGCAGTAGCCGGTGGCCATCTCACTCTTGTTGCCGGTGGTCAGCACGATGGCACCAGTCTTGTTGGACAGCGCCATCAGCAGCGTGCCGCGGATGCGCGCCTGCAGGTTCTCCTCGGTGGTGTCCTCGGGCAGGCCGGCGAACTGGTCGGCCAGCCCGGCGCGGAAGGCGTCGAACATCGGCGCGATGGCGATCTCGTCGTAGCGCACGCCCAGGCGTTCGGCCATGTCCCGCGCGTCGATCCAGGAGATGTCGGCCGTGTAGGGCGAAGGCATCATCACCGCGCGCACCTTGTCGGCGCCCAGCGCGTCGACGGCGACGGCGAGCACCAGGGCCGAGTCGATGCCGCCCGACAGCCCGATGATGGCGCCCGGGAAGCCGTTCTTGCCCAGGTAGTCGCGTACGCCGGTCACCAGCGCCGACCAGACCTGTGACTCCGGCGACGGCAGCGGCGCCAACGGGCCGGCCACGCCGCCGGTCGCATCCACGTCGCAGACCAGCAGCGCCGGCTCGAAGCTGGCCGCCCGCGCCCGCACCACGCCTGTGGCATCGACGGCGAAGGAGGCGCCGTCGAAGACCACTTCGTCCTGCCCACCCACGAGGTGGCTGTAGAGCAGCGGCAAGCCGACGGTCCGCGCGCGCTCGGCCATGCGGGCCTCGCGGTCCACCGCCTTCTCCAGGTGGAACGGCGAGGCGTTGAGCACGCAGAGCACCTGGGCGCCGGCGTCGCGGGCGAGGGCAGCCGGCTCGTCGAACCAGGCGTCCTCGCAGATCATCAGGCCCACGCGCAGGCCGTCGATGTCGACCACCACCGGGCCCTGTCCGGCCTCGCGGCCGGACACAAAGTACCGGCGCTCGTCGAAGACCTGGTAGTTGGGCAGTTCGCGCTTGCAGTAGGTGGCCTGCACCTTTCCCCTGGCCAGCACCGAGGCCGCGTTGAAGCGGCGCTGCACGGCATGCGAGCGCGACCTAACATCGCCGTCTCCCCAGAGCACCGGATGGCCCACCACCACATGCAGCCCGTCGCAGTCGGCCAGGTCGGCCGCCAGGTCATCCAGCGCCTTTGCGCTGGCGGCCATGAACGAGGGCCGCAGCAGCAGGTCCTCGGGCGGATAGCCGCAGAGCATCAGCTCCGGGGCCACCACCAGGCGGGCGCCCTGGGCGTGTGCCTCACGCGCGGCGGCGGCCACCAGGCGGCCGTTGCCGGCGAGATCACCGACGGTCGCATTCAGCTGGGCCAGGGCGATCTTGAGGACTGTTTGCACCGGCGGCACCAACGACGCGGGGGTTGAAATCACTGCCGAGGATTATGTCATCCGGGTCCACGATGACCCGCGGGTGATCCCCGCTGAACGCTGGGATGCGCTGCTCGAGCGGCAGGCGTCGCCGACGCCGTTCATGCGCCATGCCTACCTAGCTGCGCTGCATGAATCCGGCAGCGCCGTGGCCGAGACCGGCTGGACGCCGCGCTTCGTCGACATGCAGCGCGGCGGCGAGACCGTGGGCGCCTGCGCGCTCTACCTGAAGCACCATTCGTACGGCGAGTACGTGTTCGACTGGGCCTGGGCCGACGCCTACCGGCGCCATGGGCTGGCCTACTACCCCAAGCTCCTGGCGGCGGTGCCGTTCACGCCGGTGCCGGGCAGCCGCCTGCTGGCTGCCGACGACGCCGCACGTACCGCCCTTGCTCACGGCTTGGTGCAGTTGGCGAAGGAATCGGGCGTGTCGTCACTGCACCTTCTCTATCCGGACGAGGCCGACCGCGCCGCGCTGGCCGCGGCCGGCTGGCTGATGCGCGAGGGCGTGCAGTTCCACTGGATGCAGGACGCCGCCGACCCGGCGCCGGACTTCGACACGCTGCTGGCGCGCCTGCAGCGCGAGAAGCGCAAGAAGATCCAGCAGGAGCGGCGGCGTGTGGCCGAGGCCGATGTGGTGTTCGAGGTCCACGAAGGTGCGGCCATCGACGAGGCGTTGTGGGACTTCTTCCACCGTTGCTACGCGCAGACCTACGCCGAGCACCATTCGTCGCCCTACCTCACGCGCGACTTCTTCGCCCGCATGGCGGCGACGATGCCGCAGCACTGGGTGATGTTCGTCGCCACACGTGAGGGCCGGCGCATCGCCGCCTCGCTGGTGGCCGTGGATTCGGAGCGCGGCGGCGCGTGGGGCCGCTACTGGGGCGCGCTGGAGCACGTGCCCTGTCTGCACTTCGAGGCCTGCTACTACCAGCCGCTGGCCTGGTGCCTGGCCCACGGGTACCAGCGCTTCGAGGGTGGCGCCCAGGGCGAACACAAGATGGCGCGCGGGCTGATGCCGGTGCGCACGCATTCGGCGCACTGGCTGGCGCACCCACGCTTTGCCGACGCGGTGGCCGATTTCCTGGATCAGGAGCGCGCGGGCGTGGCCGACTACGTGGGCGAACTGCAGACGCGTTCGCCGTTCAAGGCCGGCGCCTGAGGGCCGGCCGGCCGGGCGCGGCCGGTCAGGCCTTGTGCGTGGCCTGCCAGTTGGCCATGCCGGTGCGCACTTCCTGGCGCGCCGATTCCGGGCCTTCCCAGCCGATGACCTTGACCCACTTGCCGGGCTCCAGGTCCTTGTAGTGCTCGAAGAAGTGCTGGATGGTCTTCAGCCGCATCGGGTTGAGGTCCTCCGGCTTCTGCCACTGCGAGTAGATCGACAGGATCTTGTCCACCGGCACGGCCAGCAACTTGTTGTCACCGCCGGCCTCGTCGTCCATCTTCAGCACGCCGATGGGCCGGCACGTGACCACCACGCCCGGAATCAACGGCACCGGCGTGATCACCAGCACGTCCACCGGGTCGCCGTCGTCGGCCAGCGTCTGCGGGATGTAGCCGTAGTTGCACGGGTAGTGCATCGACGTGGCCATGAAACGGTCCACGAACAGCGCGCCGGACTCCTCGTCGACCTCGTACTTGATGGGGTCGGCGTTCATCGGGATCTCGATGATCACGTTGAACTGATCTGGCGCAGTTGCGCCCGGGGTCACGTTGTGCAGACTCATGGCCGTTCTTTCGTTCGAGCGTTCGTTCGGTGTACCGACGGGAATGCGGGATTCTACTGAGCGCACTGTCGCCGGCCTGACGCCCGCACAGGGGAGGCGCAGGAAAACCCCCTGCCGGGGCGCTGGAGTCGTCCCGTAGCATGCCCCGCGACCCTCCCGGAGGAGGGGTACCCGTTCCAGACATTCATCCGAGCAGAGGAAGGAGAGGTCTTCATGTCCATCGAGATGGCGCTCTACATAGCGCTGGGATGCGGCGTTGCCGCGGTAATCTACGGCTTTGTCCAGCGAGGCTGGATCCTGGCCCAGGACGCCGGCAACGCGCGCATGCAGGAAATCGCCGGGGCGGTGCAGCAGGGTGCTGCGGCCTACCTGGCGCGGCAGTACAAGACGATCGCCATCGTGGGCGTGATCCTGGCGGTGCTGATCGCCGTGTTCCTGGGCATGTCGACGGCCATCGGATTCGTCGTTGGTGCGGTGCTGTCCGGCGCCTGCGGCTTCATCGGCATGAACGTCTCGGTGCGCGCCAACGTGCGCACGGCGCAGGCCGCCACCAAGGGCATCGGCCCGGCGCTGGACATCGCCTTCAAGGGCGGCGCCATCACCGGCATGCTGGTGGTGGGCCTGGGCCTGCTGGGCGTGGGTGGCTTTTTCATGGCCATCGGCGGTCTGGCCACGCCTGATGCGGCCACGCTCAAGCCGCTGCTGGGCCTGGCCTTCGGGTCCAGCCTGATCTCCATCTTCGCGCGACTGGGCGGCGGCATCTTCACCAAGGGCGCCGACGTCGGCGCCGACCTGGTGGGCAAGGTCGAGGCCGGCATCCCCGAGGACGACCCGCGCAACCCGGCCGTGATCGCCGACAACGTGGGCGACAACGTCGGCGACTGCGCCGGCATGGCCGCCGACCTGTTCGAGACCTACGCGGTGACGCTGATCGCCACCATGGCGCTGGGTGCGCTGATGGTCAAGGCCGGCGGCGCGGCGGTGATCTACCCGCTGCTGCTGGGCGGCGTGTCCATCATCGCGTCCATCATCGGCTGCGCCTTCGTCAAGGCCAGCCCGGGGATGAAGAACGTGATGCCGGCGCTGTATAAGGGCCTGGCCATCGCCGGCGTTCTATCGCTGATCGCCTTCTACCCGGTGACCACGATGCTGTTCCCGGAAGCCGTGGAGATCAGCGGCAAGGGCCCGGTGGGCGCGATGGCGCTGTGGCTGTCGGCGGCGGTGGGCCTGGTGCTGACCGCGGCCCTGGTGTGGATCACCGAGTACTACACCGGCACCCAGTACAAGCCGGTGCAGCACGTGGCGCAGGCCTCCACCACCGGCCATGCCACCAACATCATCGCCGGCATCGGCATCAGCATGAAGTCCACCGCCTGGCCGGTGCTCTTCGTTTGCGCCGCCATCCTCTCGGCCTACGCGCTGGCCGGCCTGTATGGCATCGCGATTGCCGCCACCGCCATGCTCAGCATGGCTGGCATCGTGGTGGCCCTGGACGCCTACGGCCCGATCACAGACAACGCCGGCGGCATCGCCGAAATGGCGGAACTGCCGTCGTCGGTGCGCGACATCACCGATCCGCTGGACGCGGTGGGCAACACCACCAAGGCCGTGACCAAGGGCTACGCCATCGGCTCGGCCGGCCTGGCCGCGCTGGTGCTGTTCGCCGATTACACGCACTCGCTGGAAGCCGCCGGCATCACCGGCGTGAGCTTCGACCTGAGCAGCCCGAAGGTCATCATCGGCCTGTTCATCGGCGGCCTGATCCCCTACCTGTTCGGCGCCATGGCGATGGAAGCCGTGGGCCGCGCCGCCGGTGCCGTGGTGGAGGAGGTGCGCCGCCAGTTCCGCGAGATCAAGGGCATCATGGAAGGCACGGCGAAGCCGGAGTACGGCCGGGCCGTGGACATGCTGACCACGGCGGCGATCAAGGAAATGATGATCCCGTCGCTGCTGCCGGTGATCGTGCCCATCGTGGTCGGCCTGACCCTGGGCGCGGAGGCCCTGGGCGGGCTGCTGATGGGCACCATCGTCACCGGCCTGTTCGTGGCCATCTCGATGTGCACCGGCGGCGGCGCCTGGGACAACGCCAAGAAGTACATCGAGGACGGCCACCACGGCGGCAAGGGCAGCGAGGCCCACAAGGCCGCGGTCACGGGCGACACCGTGGGTGACCCCTACAAGGACACCGCCGGCCCGGCCGTGAACCCGCTGATCAAGATCATCAACATCGTGGCGCTGCTGATCGTGCCGCTGCTGTGATCAACGCTGCACCGGCACTCAGGCCGGTGCGCGAGACGGCCCGCCTCGGCGGGCCGTTTCCTTTGCCGCCGGGGCAGCGCGACAATCGCGCCATGTCCCAGTACTTCGAGGTGCACCCGCAGAACCCGCAGCCGCGGCTGCTGAAGCAGGCGGCGCAGATCCTGCACGGTGGCGGCGTGGTGGCCATCCCCACCGATTCCAGCTACGCCCTGGTCTGCCACCTGGACGACAAGGCCGCGGCCGAGCAGCTGCGCCGGCTGCGCGAGGTGGACGACAAGCACCACCTCACGCTGATCTGCCGCGACCTGTCTGAACTGGCCAGCTACGCGCGCGTGGACAACCGGCAGTTCCGGCTGCTCAAGCAGGGCACGCCGGGCCCGTTCACCTTCATCCTGGAAGCCACCAAGGAGGTGCCGCGCCGACTGTCGCACCCGTCGCGACGCACCATCGGCCTGCGTGTGCCCGACCATGCCGTCACCCAGGCCCTGCTGGAGGTCTTCGGTGCGCCGCTGCTGGCCACCACGCTGATCCCGCCCGGCGAGACCGAGGCGCTGAACGACCCGCATGACATCCGCGACCGCTTCGAGAAACGGCTACAAGCGGTGGTGGACGCCGGCGCCTGCCCGCTGCAGCCGACCACGGTGGTCGATCTCAGCGGCGACGAGCCCGTGCTCGTGCGCCAGGGCCGCGGCGACCCGGCGCGCCTGGGGCTCTGAGCCGTCCTTCCGGCGCCGGGCGCGTCAGGCGGCGACGCCGCTGGCCCAGGCACGGCGGATGAGCCGCCCGCAGCGCGCCGACGCCTCGCCGGCGCCGATGCCTTCGTCGTCTCCGGTGCTGTTGGCCACCTCGCGCGCGACGATGCCGTACTGCGTGCGCCCGGCGTCGATCCAGGGATAGAACCCGAAGGCACCGGCGCTGCTGAAGGCGCCGTCGCCGGTGGCGGCGTCGTCCTCGATCCAGTGGCCATAGCCGTAGTGCCAGGTCTCGCGCGCCGGTGCCGGCGAGTAAAGCGCCTCACCGGCTGCGCAGCCTCCGACGCTGGCACAGACGGCGTTGTCGCCCAGCATCGTCCCGAGCGCCAACTCACCGCTCAGCAGCTTGCGCAGGAAGGCGGCATAGGTGGCCGGTGTGCCCATGGCGCCGCCGCCGGGCCGGGCCTGCAGCATGCCGATGGACAGGTCCTCGCCCAGCACGGCCCGCCAGGCCGACGCCAGGCCGGCGGCGTCGAGTTCCCCCAGCCCGATCAGGCTGGCGTGTTTCTGCATGTGGCCGCCACCGTAGTAGAAGGCGCCGTCGGCCGCAGGCGTCTGGCGGTCGTTGTCCTGCCAAGCCAGGCAGCCGTCCACCGTCTGCGACGCACGGCAGCCCGCGAAGTCCACATACCCGGAGCGCATCGACAGCATGCGTGCATCCCAGGGCTGGAGCACGCCGCCGCGCAGTTGCGCCACGTAGGCGGCATAGAGCCACTTGGTCGCCGACGCGTAGCGCATGGTCGTCGTCTCGCGGATGCGCGCACCGGCGGGCGTGGACCCCACGCTACCGCCTACGGCGCGACCGCTGTGGTCGCCGATCTCCCAGTAGAACGGCCGGATGGCGCCGCAGGCGTTGTCCGCGTCGGCCACCGTGGCCAGCACCGCTGCCGTGCGCGCGCCCAGGTCCGGCCCCGTGGGCACGGTTGGCGGGGCGGGCTCGACTGGCGATGCCGGCGCGCCGACCCCGCCGCCGCCGGCCGACACAGGGGCCGTCGGGGTGGCGGTCACCGGTGATGTGCCCGGCTGGTCAGCAACGTCGGCGCCGCCACCGCCGCCGCCGCAGGCCGTCACCAGCTGCAGGGCCAGCACGGTGGCGAGGGTAGTAAGGCGTCGGGGGGACATCCCGACGGTATCGACCGACGGGCTGCCAACTTGAGGTGATGGAGCCGCTCCTGGGCGGGGGCGTCAGCCGCTGCGCAGGGCGCGCACCTGGGCCAGCAGCCGTGACGGGCTGAACCCCAGCGACGCCTGCTGCCCCGCCACGACGAAGACCGGGGTGCCGGCAGCGCGCAGCGCCTCGAACTCGGCGCGGCAGGCGGCGTCGCGCTCGATCGAGCACTCCTCGAAGGCCACGCCATGGTCGCGCAGCCAGGTGCGGGCCACGCTGCAGATGCCGCAGGTGTCCGAGGCGATCATCTTCAGATCACCGGGGCGCACCAGTGCGGCCAGCCGCTCGCCGACCTGCGCCTCCTGCCGGTGGCCCCACCACTGGCTCGCGACGCTGATGGCCAGGATCAGCAGGACGAGGCCGAACAGCGAGCGCCGCGAGACGTTCATGCCGTCGCGCTCAGACCGCCGCCGTGACCACGACCTCGATCTTCCAGCCGGGCTTGGCCAGCGCCGCCTGCACGGTGGCGCGCGGTGGCGTGTGGCCCTCGACCACCCAGGCTTCCCAGACGGCGTTCATGGCGTCGAAGTCGGCCAGGTCGGCGAGGTAGATCTGCGCCCGCAGGATGCGGGTCTTGTCGGTGCCGGCGCGGGCCAGCAGGGCGTCCACCGCCGCCAGCACCTGGCGGGTCTGGCCGGCGATGTCGGCCGAGGCGTCTTCGGCCACCTGCCCGGCCAGGTAGGCCACGCCGTTGTGGACGGCCATCTCCGACATGCGGCGGCCGACGTCGAATCGCTGGATCATCGGTGGTGTCCCTTCTTGGTGTGGTGTCCGGCCGCAGGCCGGGCGGGCGCGGTGGCTTCGGCTTTCTGGCCAAGCCGGGATTCCGTACCCGCGAGCAGCTTGCGGATGTTGCCTTCGTGGCGCCAGACCAGCAGCAGGCTCATCGGCACGATGCAGGCCAGCGCCGGCGCCACGCCCCAGATCAGCAGCTGGTAGAACGGGGCGAACAGCGCGGCGACGATGGACGCCAGCGACGAATAGCGGAAGAAGGCGGCAATGATCACCCAGCTGGCCAGCGTGGCCAGCCCCAGGCCGGGCGCCAGCGCGATCAGCACGCCCGCGGCGGTGGCCACGCCCTTGCCGCCCTGGAAGCGGAAGAACACCGGCCACAGGTGGCCCAGGAAGGCCGCCAGGCCGACGAAGGCCACGCTCCATTCGCCGAGACCAAACCGTGGCCCGAAGGCCAGCACCAGCCACACCGGCGCGAAGCCCTTGAGCGCGTCGAAGGCCAGCGTCAGCAGCGCCGCGGCCTTGTTGCCCGAGCGCAGCACGTTGGTGGCGCCGGGGTTCTTCGAGCCGTAGCTGCGCGGGTCGGCCAGGCCCATCGAGCGGCTGACGATGACGGCGAACGACAGCGAGCCGACTAGGTAGGCGGCCAGCACGGCCAGCAGGGGAGCGAGGAATTCCATCGAGCCGCGATTCTAGGAGGCCGCCAGCGCACACTGCACCGGTCGGGCCCCGAGCACGTCGCGCAGCACCACGGGCGACAGCCCCACCAGGTAACCGCGCCGGCCGCCGTTGATCACGATGCGGGGCAGCGCGAGCACCGAGTCCTCCACGTACACCGGCATCGGCTTGCGCAGGCCGAAGGGCGACGTGCCGCCGACCTGATAGCCGCTGTGGCGCTGCGCCACCTCGGGCGTGCAGGGCTCGACGCTCTTGGCGCCGATCTGGCGGGCCAGGTTCTTGGTGCTGACCTGGCGGTCGCCATGCATCAGCACCACCAGCGGCCGCGCCTTCTCGTCCTGCATCACCAGCGTCTTCACCACCTGGTGCTCCGGCAGCCCGAGCTGGCGCGCCGACTCCGCCGTGCCGCCGTGGTCCACGTACTCGTAGGGGTGCTCGGTGAAGGCCACGCCGTGCGCGCGCAGCCATGCCGTGGCCGGCGTCTCGCTGACGTGGATGCCCTTCTTCGCCATCACTGCGCCGGGTCGCGCAGGCGCCACCGGATGGCGTCGACCTCGGCCAGCAGGTCGGCCGGCAGGGCGACCGGCCAGGCATCGAGGTCCTCGTCCAGCTGCGACAGCGTGGTGACGCCGATGATGGTGCTGGCCACGCGCCAGTTGCGGTAGCAGAAGGCCAGTGCAAGCTGGGTGGGCGTCAGGCCATGGCGCCGGGCGAGTGCGTTGTACTCGCGGGCGGCGGCCAGCGTCTCCGGCCGCGCCCAGCGCTGCTGGCGCATGCGCTCGAAGCGCGCCAGGCGGCCCAGGCCCGGCTGCGCCGGGTCGGCACCGGCGGCGTCGTACTTGCCCGTCAACGACCCGAAGCCCAGCGGCGAGTAGGCCAGCAGCGACACGCCCTCGCGGTGCAAGACCTCGTCCAGGCCGTTGTCGACCACGCGGTTGACCAGCGCATACGGGTTCTGCACCGACACCACCCGCGGCAGGCCCAGCGCCTCGGCGCGGCGCAGGAAGCTCATCAGGCCCCAGGGCGTCTCGTTGCTCAGGCCGATCGCGTGCACCTTGCCTGCCTGCACCAGGTCGCCCAGCGCCTGGAGCTGCCCGTCGATGGGGGTCTGCGGCTGGTCCTTGGTCGGGTCGAAGTACAGGTTGCCGAAGGCCGGCGCGTTGCGGTTGGGCCAGTGGATCTGGTAGAGGTCGATGACGTCGGTCCGCAGCCGTTGCAGGCTGGCGTCGCAGGCGGCGCGGATGTGCTCGGGCTTCAGATCCGGCGCGCCGTCGCGGATCCAGTCCATGCCGCGCGCCGGGCCGGCCACCTTGGTGGCCAGCACCACGCGTTGGCGGCGTGTCGGGTCGGCGGCGAACCAGCGGCCCAGGATGCGCTCGGTCTCGCCCACCGTCTCGCGGCGCGGCGGCACCGGGTACATCTCGGCGGCGTCGAGGAAGTTCACGCCGCGGTCCACGGCACGGTCGAGGATGCGGTGGGCCTCGGCTTCGTCCACCTGCTCGCCGAAGGTCATGGTGCCCAGGCAGATCGGGCAGACCTGCAGTCCGCTGTCGCCCAGGGTGACCCGGGCGTCGGCCAGACTCGGGATGTTCGTCGTCATGGCCGCGAGTGTGCCGCAGCCGGCCCGTCGCCCGGGCCGCAGGGCGTCAGCGCGCCGGCTGCTGGCGGCGGCGCCAGGCCACGGCCGCCAGCCCGCCGGCCATCAGCGCCAGCGTGCCGGGCTCGGGCACCGCGGGCAGGAAGGTGTAGGTGATGGTGGCCGTGGCGTCGGCGTCCCACAGCATCTTCGTGAAGCTCACGCCACCGCCGTCGCCGAAGGCGCCGCCGTCGTTGCCGTAGAAGCTCAGGAGGTACAGGTCCGACGCGCCGTCCTGCACGAACAGGCCCAGCAGCGCGGGGTCGGTGATGCCGCCGCTGGCGGAGTCCGAGGCGGACAGCGTGTCGCTGATCGCCGGCGTCGTTTCCAGCCGCGGGGTATAGAACGTGGGCACGGCCTGGCGCGGATTGATCAGCGCCAGCGTGTAGCTGCCACCGCCCTGCGGCACGTAGAGGTTGAAGAGTCCATCGACGCGCGCGTTGCAGCTGCCGGTGGCGCCTTCGATGCCAGCCGTGCAGGTGAGGTCCAGGTCGCGCCAGCCCGACAGCTCGAACGACACCTGCTGCAGCGTGCCCCAGGCCGGGTCGAAGAAGGGGATGTTCAGCCCCACGGTGAGCACGGTGCTGACGTCGCCGCCGCCGAAGCTGGCATCGCCGCCGGCGCCGGTGAAGACTTGCGTGAAGCTGAGGTCCGCGGCGTGCGTGGGCAGGGCCAGGGTGGCGGCGCATGCCAGGGCGGCGGCGAGGGTACGGGTGGTCATGCTGGGGATCTCCAGGGTGATGAAGGGATCGGTCAGGCGGTGGCGCCAGGGGCAGCCCGGCGCCGGCGAGCCCAAGCCAGACTGGCCAGGCCGGCCGCCAGCGTCATCCAGGTGGACGGCTCCGGCACCGGAGGCAATGGCTCGGGCAGGATGAACTCGGCGATGTCGCTGCGGATGGGAAAGCGCAGGGCACCGTCCGCGGTCAGCAGCTGGCTTTCCTTGCCGCCGAGCACCTCGGTCAGGTCGCCGGCGATGCGCCGAGCCATCTCTTCCCAGTCGTCGTGCTTCATCAGGCTCAGGCTGTTGAACGTGGCCCAGGCCTGGCGCGCGAACTCCGGCTCCTCGGTGGCCACGTGGTCGCGGATCTCCTGCAGCATCAGCTGCAGGATGCTGGCCTGGCCCAGCGGCTGCGTGGTGCCGTACACGAAAGAGGTGTCGTCCGGGCGCACCGCGGCCAGGCCCATGCGCCATTCGCCCATCTTGCCGATGGAGTCATCGGCCACGAAGGCTTGCCAAACGATGACGTCCGACGGCCCAGCACCCAGGTCCAGCGTCTGCGCTTGCAGGTCCAGTTTCGCCATGAAGATCGGCGGCGCCGAAGGAATGATTTCGGACCAGCCCCAGCCCACGCTCAGGCGGTCGTAGTTCTCGCTTCGCCCGAAGTAGTGGCTCCGGGCGTCGGCGGTGATGTCGAACCAGCCCTGTTCGTCGACATCGACCCCAAACACCTGAGCCAGTGGCATCTCGATGCCGGGCTGCTTGGCGAAGGAGAGCGCCTGCTGGAAGCGAGGCGACGGGGCACCGGACGCGTTGGGCAGTTGCACGTGAAACAGGCTCCAGCCAGGCATCGTCTTGTCCGTGGGCCGCGGCGCTGCGGGCTCGTCACCCGAAATCGCCGAGGAAATGGTTGCGCCGACCCAATCCACCATGGTGTCCGCGGGATCCTTCGGCAGCCCACCCGTGGCATCGATCGGCGCGGCGTGCGTCATGAACGCTCCGGTGCAGTTGCCGAAAGCTGCACCCAGGCACTGACCCAGGTTCAACGAGTAGAACCCCGGCATCAGACCCAGCGGGTTGACCAGGTTGCCCACGGCCGGTGGCACCACGATGGCCGACGGCAGGATGAGGCCTGCGGTGTCGGTTCCAGGCGGCAGCGCGATCGGCACCGAGACCTGAGCCTGGACGACTGGGCCGTACAACCCGGCGGCCAGCACGGCAGCCTGCAGGAGCCTCGCCCAAACGGAACCGGCCTGTCGGCGAGAGCGCGAACGGACTGCAGCGGGGGCGGTGGCCATGGGCGGCGTTCTCCGGTGATGTGTTGACCGGATTTCACCTGCCCAGGCGTTCCCCAGGCGTTGCAAACGGGGCGGCCGGCGAACGCCGAAGCAGCCCGCCCCCCTGGACAGGGGGTCAGCGCGCGAGGACGGGGCCGGCCGCGAGAACACCGGCCGGGGATCGCTGGCCCCAGGCGTCACCCAGGGAGGCCACCAGCGCCTGCCGCCGCGCCTCCACGTCGACGGCACCCTGCCCCTGGCCGGCCGAACACCCGGCGGCCCAGGCCTGCCGTAGCGCCAGGGCCTCCAGCGCCGGCAACCGGGCCTCGGCGGCCAGCAGCGCCGAGACCGCCGCCGCCGTCGGTGCGGTGACGCCGCCGGCGGCCGCTTCGGCCCTCACCCGTGCCGCCCATTGCAGCGCCTTCGACTCCTCGGTGCTCGCCTGGTCGGGCGCCGTCACAGCCGCCAGCGCGCCAGTGGCGTCGCCCAGCGCCAGGAGAGCGGCGGCCTCGACGTGGCGCCGCACGTCCTGCGCCTCGAGCATGGCCATGTCCTGGCACGGGCCGAGCGCTGCCAGCTGGGCCACCGCCGCGGCCGGGTCGCCCTGCAGCAGCGTCCACCACGCGCGCTTGGCCACCACCAGCGGCCGGTGGTGTCCGTCACGGTCGCCGTCGCAGAGCCGTTCGGCGTCGGTGAGCAGTTCACCCGCGCGTGTGAGATCGCCGGTCAGCAGCAGCAGGTCGACCACAAGCTGCCGAGCACCGACCTGCCAGTAGAGCTCGGTGCAGCGGTCGGCGTGGGCCAGCACGGCCGGGATCATGGCCAGCGCCGCACCGACCTCGCCGCGCAGGGCCCGGCAGTAGTAGCGGGCCTGCAGGAAGGCGCCCTCGGCCTCCAGGCTCTCGTACAGCGGGGACAGCGCCTCACCCTCGTCGAGGCAGGCCACGGCACGGTCGACCTCGCCGCGCTGGGTGTGGATCTTGACGAGGTTGAGGAGTGCACCTCGCTGCACCGGCACGCTGCCGACTTGCGCGGCGTGGGTGCGGGCCCGCTCGAGCACGGCCACCGCCTCGTCGAAGCGGCCCAGGTGCAGCAGCGCGGCCCCACGCATGAACAGCGCGCGGGCCAGTGGCTCCTGGGCCCCCAGCACCGTCTGCACGCGCACCGCCTTGTCCAGCCAGCCCGAGGCCTCGGCGAACGCGCCCTGGTACAGCGCGGCACGTCCCAGTGCGGTGAGCACGCGGCCGCGCACCGCGGTCGGCCCAGGCGGCAGCGCCGCCAGTGCCGCTCGCAGTGCGTCGGCCGCCTCGGCCAGCCGCCCCTGGCGCATGAAGACGTCAGCACGCACCTCCAGGGCCTCGCCCTGCTGCAGTGGCGCCAGCAGGTCGTCGTCGAGCAGCCCATCGACGGTGGCCAGTGCCGCGTCGCCCCGGTTGCTGCAGGCCTGGTGCTCGGCACGCGACAGGGCCACGGCGACCGCGCCGGCGCCGTCGCCGGCCGCCAGCGCGGCCTCTTCGGCGGCATCGAACGCGGCATCGGCCTCGGCGTTGCGGCTGGCGCGTTGCAGCAGGCGGGCGCGCCGCATCTGTACGGTCAGGCGGTCGGCAGCCGAGCTGGCCTGGGCCAGTGCTGCGGTGAGGTGTGTCAGGGCATCGTCGTGTGCCGACACCGCGGCGGCGGCATCGGCCGCGGCCAGCCGCGCCTGCAGCGCGCGCTGAGCCTCCCCGGCAGCTTCCAGGTGCTGCGCCAGGCGGGCCGGTGTGCCGCCCTGGCGTTCCAGGGCCTGGGCCAGCCGCCGGTGCAGCAGCCGCCGCCGCTCGGCGCCGAGCCCTTCAGCCAGGGTCTGGGCCACGAGGTCGTGGGCGAAGGACAGCAGGCCGTCGCCGCCGGCCACCAGCACCCGCTGGTCGCAGGCCTGTTCGACGGCCTGGACGGCCTCCAGTGCCGACAGCGCGGTGGTGCCGTCCAGGTCCTCGAGCCGGAACGGCAGGCCGGTCAGGCTGGCCGCTTCCAGCAGACGCCGCGTGGCCGCGTCCAGGCGGTCCAGACGCGCCAGGATGGCGTCGCGAACGGTCGGCGGCAGCGGCAGGGCGTCGTCCTGGCCGTGGCCGACGGTGCCGGTGGGCCACTGGCGCAGCGTCTCGAGGATGAAGAACGGGTTGCCCCCCGTGGCCCGCTGCAGTCGGCCAGCGAATCCTTCGCCAGCCCGAGCGGCCTGATCCGGGACCATCCAACCCAGCAGTTCCCGAGTGGCGCCGGCGTCCAGCGGCGGCACGTCGATGGTTTCGGCCTGGCCGGCACGCTGGGCGCGCAGCAGCGCATCACGTTGCGCCACGGAGGTGTCGGCATCGCGCGCGATCACCAGCAGCGCCAAGCCGGCACTGGCCTGGCCCGGCCAGGGCCCGGCGTCGGGTCGGCCGACCCAGAAGTCCTGCGACGCACGATCGGCCAGGTGCCAGTCGTCGAGCACCACGGTGGCCAGGCTGGCCGGCCAGGTCTGGCGCAGCGCGAGTGCCAGGGCCGCCTGCAGTCGGGCGCGGTCGGCGTCGGTGTCGAGCGCGGCGCCAGAGGTCCCAAGCTCGGGCAGCAGATGGGCCAGCACGCTGGCAGCCCAGGCGGGCAGTTCCAGCGCGCCCGGCCCGCCGGGCGCGGCGCGCAGGGCCCGAATCGCCGGAGCGTAGGGCACCTGCGCATCACCCGGCCGGGCCTGCAGCGTCCAGCTGGGGCCACGCACCGCCACGGCCTCGGCCGCCAGGCGGGTCTTGCCGACCCCGGCTTCACCGACCAGCCAGACCGTGCGCCCGCCCGCCAGCGACGCCGCCAGGCGACGCAGCAGGCCGTCGCGGCCCACCAGCGGCAAAGCCCCAGGCAGGCGCGGCGCCGCCGGCGACGGGGCAGGCGGCGTGGCCTCATGGCGGCTGCCGACGCGGATGTCCTCGGCCAGGCACAGCGTTTCCGGCATCGGCCGCAGGCCCAGTTCCTGGCCCAGCTGGCGTCGGCAGCGCTCGAAGAGCTTCAGGGCCGCCTCGCGTTCGCCGAGCCGGGCATGCAGCCGCATGGCGGCCCGCACATGCGCCTCCTGGGGCAGGTCGACCTCGAGCAGCCGGAGCTGGCACACCAGGGCCTCGCGCCAGTGCCCAGCGGCCTCGTGCAGCGACACCTGGGCTTCCACCGCCTCGCGGAACCGCTGGGCCAGCCGCTCGCGCCAGCTCGTGACCCAGGACGCGAGCAGGTCGGCATCGCGGCCATGACGGCCGTCCAGCAAGGGCCCGCCGTACAGGCGCAGCGCGGCTGCCAGATCGCCCTGGGCCAGCGCCTCTTCGAAGCGGCCGACATCGGTGACCACGACGGATCGCAAGGCGACGCGATCGCCAGCATCGGCCAGCATGTCTTCCAGCCCTGCTTCGCGCAGACGGTGCAGTTCGCGCCGGAGGTTGCGCCGAGCCGTGCCATGGTCGAGGTCCGCCCAGAAGAGCCCGGCCAGACGCTCCCGGCTGCTGGGGCCTTCCAGCGACACATACGCCAGAAGGCAAAGCACCTTGCGGGACACCGCGTGCACGGCGCCCGACGGGCCGATGACCTGCGGTGTGCCCAGCAGGTGGAGTTCGAACGTGGCGGTGCCCAGGGCCGCGTCGGCCCGCGCCCCCGTCGATGCCGAAGGTGCCGAACCGGCGGTCCTAGGGGTCATGGCCGCGTCGTTTGCGCTCATGCCCGTTGCCTGCCCGCCAACGCCGCCGGCCACCTAGGTGCCGGAATGCGCGTCGAAACGCGCCTGTTCCTGCAACCTGAGCACCCGGCGTTGCACCTTGCCGGTGGTCGTCATCGGCAGCGCGTCGATGAACTCGATCTCCTTCGGGTACTCGTAGGGCGCCAGGCGGCCGCGCACGTGCTGCTGCAGCGACGCCACGAGCGCATCGTCGCCCACGAAGCCAGGCGCCAGCACCACGTAGGCCTTGACCACGGCCCCTCGCTCGGCGTCGGGCTTGGGCACCACGGCGGCATTGGCAACCGCCGGGTGCTTGACCAGGCAGTTCTCCACCTCGCTGGGGCCGATGCGGTAGCCGGCGGCCTTGAACATGTCGTCGCTGCGGCCCTGGTACCAGAGGTAGCCGTCGGCATCCATCACCGCGGTGTCGCCGGTGCGGCACCAGCTGTCACCGGGGTCGCCGGTGTACTTGGCCCGGGTGGCCGGATCGTTGTGCCAGTAGCCGAGGAAGAACACGGGGTCGGGATGGCCATGCACGTCACGCCTGTGCACAGCCACGTCGCCCGGGGTGCCACGTGGGCACTCTTTGCCTTCGTCGTCGATCACCGCCACCCGGTGCCCGGGGTAGGGCCGCCCCATGCTGCCCGGCCGCGCCGGCCAGTGCAGCGCGCAGTTGCCGACCACGTAGTTGATCTCGGTCTGCCCGAACATCTCGTTGAGGGTGACGCCCAGCGCGTCGCGTGTCCACACGAAGACAGCATCGCCCACCGCCTCGCCGGCACTCATGATGGCGCGCAGGCGCAGCTTCCAGCGCCGGCGCGGTTCGGGCTCGGCCTTCATCATGGCCTTCAGCGCGGTGGGGAACAGGAAGCTGTGCGTGACCTTGTAGCGCTGCATCAGCGCAAAGGCCGCATCGGGCGTGAAGCGCCCCTGCCAGGCGACGATGGGGCGGCCGAAGTACAGCACCGGCAACAGCGCGTCCATCAGGCCGCCGGTCCAGGCCCAGTCCGCCGGGGACCAGAACACCGGCGCGTCGTCACGCTGCTGGCCGCGGGCCGGCGTGTGCGGGTACCAGTTCTGGCTGCAGACGAAGCCGGTGAGGTTGCCGATCAGGGCCCGGTGCGGGATCAGCGCGCCCTTCGGTGGCCCGGTGGTGCCGCTGGTGTAGATCAGCACCGCCGGGTCGTCGGCGGCCGTGCGTACCGCGGTGCGCCGTGGGCGGACGGCGGCCAGGGCGTCGTCCCAGTCCAGGTCGCCCCGCCCTGCCGCCGCGCCGACGGCCAGCACGGTCTCGAGGCCGGGGCAGTCCGCGCGCGCTGCGGTCAGGTTGTCGACCGCGGTCTCGTCGACGATCGCCAGGCGCGCGCCGCTGTCGTTGAGCCGGAAAGCCAGCGCCTCCGGCCCGAAGAGCATGGACAGCGGCATCGCCACCGCGCCGAGCCGGTACACCGCCATGTGTGCCACGGCGGTCTCCACCCGCTGCGGCATCACGATGGCGACGCGGTCGCCGCGGCGCACGCCGCGCGCCGCCAGCACGGCGGCCAGACGCTCGCTGCCGACCTGCAGCTGCGCATAGGTCAGGCGCCCGCGCCGGCCGTCCTCGCGCGCCCAATGGATGGCCACCGCGTCGGGCGTGCGCCGGGCCCAGCGGGCACAGCAGGCCTCGGCGATGTTGAAGTGTCTGGGTACCTGCCAATGGAAGCCGGCGTGCAGTTCCGCATAGCGGTCCGGACCCTGGCCGGCGCCACGGCCCGTTGCGTTCGGGGCCGGCATGGCGTTCAAGCGGCCAACGCCGTCAAGGCATCACCGGTGACCCGGCAGATGCGCCAGTCGGGCATCACGGTGGCCCCCATGCGCTCGTAGAAACCGATGGCCGCCGTGTTCCAGTCGAGCACGCTCCACTCGAATCGACCACAACCGCGGGCCACGGCCAGTGCCGCCAGGTGCCTGAGCAGGGCCTTGCCGAGACCGGCGCCCCGGTGGGCCGGCTGCACGTACAGGTCCTCCAGGTACAGCCCGGGCCGTCCGAGGAAGGTGGAGTAGTTGGTGAAGAACAGCGCGAAGCCCACGACGGCGCCGTCGGCCTCGGCCACCACCGCCTCGACCACCGGGCGCGGGCCGCAGAGGTGGGCCGCCAGGCGCTCCGGGGTCACCTCGACCAGGTGCTCCAGCCGCTCGAAGACGGCGAGTTCGCGGATCAGGCCGACCAGGGCAGCGGCATCCGCAGGCTCGGCCACGCGCAGGGTGTGACGGAGATCTTCGTTCATGCGGTGATTGTGCGCCGGTCGGCTCAAGTCCTGCCGCGGGCCGCCGAAACCTGCTGCATGCCACCGCAGGCCACCACTGTCATGCACCACACGCCGCTGGACCAGGTCAAGCACCGCGTCCTGGCCGGACAGCCTTTGCCGTTCAACGTCTATCGCCCGGACACCACCCTGCTGCTGGCCCGTGGCCAGGTGGTGCAGACCGCGCAACAGATCGAGGCCCTGCTCGAGCGCGGCAGCCTGGTGGACCTGCATGAACTGCGCGCCGAGGCCTCCGTGGACGTGAGCAGCGCGCCACGCTCGGCCCTGCCGGGCCTGTGGCGCGACAGCATGCAGCGCGTGGGCGAGGCGCTTCTGCGCCCACCGGGCGTCGGTTTCCGCAGCGCGCTGGACGACGCTGCGGCGCCGCTGCAGCAGCTGATCGAGCGCGACCCGGACCTGGCCATCTTTCAGGTGCTGCGCCAGGAAGGCAACGCCCGGACGCAGTACGGCCTGACCCACTCGGTGCACGCGGCCATCGTCGCCCGCCTGGTCGCCGGCCGCCTGGGCTGGAGCACGGACGAACTGGCGCGCGTGTTCAAGGCGGCGCTGACGATGAACCTCGGCATGCTCGAACTGCAGGGCGAACTCGCCGAGCAGCTGGCGCCCCCCACGGCCGCCCAGCGCGAGCGCATCCGCGAGCATCCACGCGTGAGCCGCCAGATGCTGGAGTTGTCGGGCGTCTCCGACGAGACCTGGTTGCGCGCAGTCGAGGAACACCACGAGGAACGCGACGGATCGGGCTACCCTGCCGGCCTGCGCGAGCCCTGCGAGCTGGCCACCCTGCTGCACCGCGCCGATGTCTACAGCGCCAAGCTCAGCAGCCGCGCCACGCGCGAGGCCGAGGCGGCGGACAAGGCCGGCCGGGAGATCTTCATGCAGGACCCGGGGCACCCGGTCTGCGCCGCGCTGGTGAAGGAGTTCGGTGTCTATCCGCCCGGATGTTTCGTCGCGCTGGCCTCCGGCGAAACCGGCGTGGTGGTCAAGCGCGGACCGACCGTGATGACCCCCATCGTTGCCGCGCTCACCAACGCCTACGGCTCCCCGCTGCGCGAGCCGGTGCGCCGCGAGACGATGATGCCGCTGCATGCCATCGTCGGTGTGCTGCCGGCGCGACAGATGCGCGCGCCCGTGGCGCTCGAGAAGCTGGTCACGCTGGTCGATTGACCACCGGTACGCCTGTCGGTCGCCTTCGCCTGTCACGCTGTGGACAGGCGTCCATGCCGTCGGCGGCTACAGTGCCGGCGTGAACGCCCCCGAGACGCTGCCCTACCAGCCACTGCGGCCCGCCCGCTCCAGCCACGTTGCCCTGCGCGGCCTGCGCTACCACCTGCTGAGCTGGGGGGATCCGGCGGACGCGACACCGGATGCGCCGACCCTGGTGATGGTGCATGGCTGGATGGACGTCGGCGCCTCCTTCCAGTTCGTCGTCGACGCGCTGCAGGCCCTGGGCGACCGGCCACGCCACATCGTCGCGCCGGACTGGCGCGGCTTCGGGCTCAGCGACAGCTCGGGCAGCGACAGCTACTGGTTCCCCGACTACCTGGGTGACCTCGACGCGCTGCTGGCGCAGGTCAGCCCGGCGCAGCCCGTGGACCTGCTGGGTCACAGCATGGGCGGCAACGTCGTGATGAGCTACGCCGGCGTGCGGCCGCAACATGTCCGCCGCCTGGTGAACCTGGAGGGTTTCGGCCTGCCGAGCACCCGGCCCGAAGACACGCCCGGACGCCTGGCCACCTGGCTGGACGAACTGGCCCGCCCCGCGTCCCTGAAGGACTACGCCAGCGTCGACGACGTCGTGGCCCGGTTGCGCACCAACAACCCGAGGCTGCCACTCGCCCGCGCCGCCTGGCTGGCCCGCCAGTGGGCGCGGCCGGACGCGCAGGGCCGCTGGCAGGTGCTGGGTGACCCGGCCCACAAACGCACCAACCCCGTGCTCTACCGGGTCGACGAGGTGCTGGCCACCTGGCGCGCCATCACCGCACCGCTGCTGTGGGTGCAAGGCGCCGACACCAACGTCGACGCCTGGTGGCGCGGCCGCTACAGCCGCGAGGAGTTCGCCCGCCGGCTGGACGTGGTGCCCGATTGCCGGCGCGTCACGTTGCCCGACGCCGCGCACATGCTGCACCACGACCAGCCCGAGGCGCTGGCGGCCGCCCTGCTCGCCTTTCTCTGACCCCCGCGTTCATGGGGGTGCTCGCGCGAAAGGCCTGGCCTGGGCGCAGGAATGGACGGGCGAGGGTTGACCCGGCTTGCCAGACCCCTAAACTGCGTCGAACAGGTTTTTCTCGGGAGTGCGCCATGACGTTGTCCTTTGCCTTGCGCCCCTTGGCGGCGGCAGCCTTGCTCGCGGCCGGTGCTGCCCACGCCGCGGTCGACGTGTACAACGACGAGGCCAGCTTCCTGGCGGCCATCGGCAACTACGCCACCGACACCTTCGACGACCTCATCCCCGGTGATCCCTACGATGGCCCGCTGGTGCGCAGCGCCGGTGACGTCGGCTACACCGTGTCCACTGCGCCGACCAGCCCGATCCTCTATGGCGCCGGCACCCCGGGTGACGCCTGGCTGTCCAGCAACAACGCGGCCGACTTCATCATCTTCGAAGGCTTCTCGACGCCGATCTACGCCATCGGCGCCTATGCCTTCGGTTCCGACATCGCCGGCGCGTTCAAGGGCACCGGCCTGACGGCCGCCCGCGTCACCACGGCCGAAGGCCAGACGGTGGACTTCACCTTCCGCGCCGGGGTCGACAACTACTTCGGCTTCGTGTCCACCACCGCGATCACGATGTTCGAGATCAAGACGTTCTACGGTGAGCGCAACGTCACCTGGCCGACGGTGGACGACCTCACCGTGGCCGCGGTGCCGGAACCCGGCACCTACGCCATGCTGCTGGCCGGTCTGGCGGCCGTGGGTTTCGTGGCCCGTCGCCGCAGCCACTGACGCGTCCTCATCCCAGCCGGACGGCGCCTGCGGGCGCCGTTTGTCTTGGTGCCATGCGAAAATCGCAGGCTGTCCCGAATCACGGACCTGTCATGGACAACGAACAGATCAACCTCATCGGCACCCGACTGGCCGACCTCTCAGCGCGCACCGACGCGCTAAGGGGGTATCTTTGACTACGACCGCAAGGCCCTGCGCCTGAACGAGGTCAATGCGGCGCTCGAGAACCCGGCCATCTGGAACGAGCCCAAGCGCGCGCAGGAACTCGGCCGCGAGAAGAAGACGCTGGAGACCGTGGTCGAGACCATCGACCACCTGGCCACCAACCTGGCCGACAACTCCGAGCTCTACGAGATGTCGAAGGCCGAGGGCGACGAGGACGGCCTGCAGGCCATCGACGCCGAGGCCGACGCGCTGGAAAAGGCGGTCGAGGAACTCGAGTTCCGCCGGATGTTCAACAACCCGGCCGACCCCGGCAACTGCTTCATCGACATCCAGGCCGGCGCCGGCGGCACCGAGGCCTGCGACTGGGCGCAGATGCTGCTGCGCCAGTACCTCAAGTACTGCGAGCGCAAGGGCTTCAAGGCCGAGGTGCTGGAAGAGAGCGAGGGCGACACCGCCGGCATCCGCAGCGCGACGCTGAAGGTCGAGGGCGACTACGCCTTCGGCCATCTGCGCACCGAAACGGGCGTGCACCGCCTGGTGCGCAAGAGCCCCTTCGACAGTGCCGGCGGCCGCCACACCAGCTTCGCCAGCCTCTTCGTCTACCCCGAGGTCGACGACACGATCGAGATCGACATCAACCCGGCCGACGTGCGCACCGACACCTTCCGCGCCAGCGGCGCGGGTGGCCAGCACATCAACAAGACCGACTCGGCCGTGCGTCTGACGCACATGCCCACCGGCATCGTCGTGCAGTGCCAGAACAGCCGCAGCCAGCACAGCAACCGTGACGAGGCCTGGCGCGTGCTGCGCGCGCGCCTGTATGAGCACGAGATGCGAAAGCAGCGCGAAGCCCAGCAGAAGCTCGAGGACAGCAAGACCGACGTCGGCTGGGGCCACCAGATCCGCAGCTACGTGCTGGACCAGAGCCGCATCAAGGACCTGCGCACCAACGTCGAGATCTCCAACACCCAGAAGGTGCTGGACGGCGACCTCGACCCCTTCATCACGGCCAGCCTCAAACAGGGGCTGTGACCTGCCCGGAGACATCCCACCCATGAAAGAAGGCACCGCCACGGTGGTGCGGCGCGAGGACTACGCGCCGCCCGCCTACTGGATCCGCGAGGTCGAGCTCACGTTCGACCTCGACCCGGCCAAGACCATCGTCGCCAGCCGGCTGCACATCGAACGCAACGCCAGCGGCCCCGGTGGCCCCCTGGTGCTGCACGGCGAGGACCTGAACCTGCTGCGCGTGCAGGCCGATGGCCAGAGCGTGTCGTTCCGTCACGAGGACAACCTGCTGGTGATCGACCAGCCCCCGGTGGCCGAACGCTTCGTGCTCGAGGTGCGCAACACCTGCGCGCCGGCCAAGAACACCCAGCTCAGCGGCCTGTACGAGAGCGGCAGCGGCCTGTTCACCCAGTGCGAGGCCGAGGGCTTCCGCCGCATCGCCTTCTTCCTCGACCGGCCCGACGTGATGGCCGTGTTCAAGGTCACGCTGCGCGCCGACAAGCGCCGTTACCCCACGCTGCTGAGCAATGGCAACCTGCTCGAGCAGGGTGAACTCGACGGCGGCCGGCACTTCGCCGTCTGGCACGACCCCTTCCCCAAGCCCAGCTACCTGTTCGCGCTGGTGGCGGCTGACCTGGTGGCGCGCGAGCAGCGCATCGTCGCCCGCAACGGCCGTGAGCACCTGCTGCAGATCTATGTCAATCGCGGCGATCTCGGCCGCACCGAGCACGCGATGGCCTCGCTGATGGCGTCGGTGGTCTGGGACGAAGCCCGCTTCGGCCTGCCGCTGGACCTGGAGCGCTTCATGGTCGTCGCCGTCGACGACTTCAACATGGGGGCCATGGAGAACAAGGGCCTCAACATCTTCAACACGAAGTACGTGCTGGCCGACGCCGCCACCGCCACCGACGATGACTTCTTCGACATCGAGAGCGTCATCGGCCACGAGTACTTCCACAACTGGACGGGCAACCGCATCACCTGCCGCGACTGGTTCCAGCTGTCGCTCAAGGAAGGCCTCACGGTCTTCCGCGACCAGGAGTTCAGCATGGACATGGCGGGCGACGAGAGCGCTCGCGCCGTGCAGCGCATCGAGGCGGTGGCCAACCTGCGCCGGTCGCAGTTCGCCGAGGATGCGGGTGCCATGGCGCACCCGGTGCGCCCGGACACCTACGCCGCGATCGACAACTTCTACACCGCCACCGTCTACGAGAAGGGCGCCGAGGTCGTGCGCATGATGCACACCCTCGTTGGCCGTGACGGCTTTGCGCGTGGCATGAAGCTCTACTTCGAGCGCCACGACGGGCAGGCCGTGACCTGCGATCACTTCGCCCAGGCCATCGCCGATGCGAACCCCGGCAGCGCGCTGTCCGAGCACCTGGACGTCTTCAAGCGCTGGTATGCGCAGGCCGGCACGCCGCGCCTGCACGCGCGCGGCCAGTGGGACGCCGAGACACGCCGCTACACGCTGACCCTGCGCCAGGACAACCCGCCCTCCCCTGGGCAGGCGAACAAGCTGCCGCAGCTGATCCCGGTGCAGGCCGCGCTGCTGACCCCCGACGGACACGAGCTGGCGCAGCGCATGCTGGTGCTGACCGAGGCCGAGCAGCGCTTCGTCTTCGACGGGATCGACAGCGCACCGGTGCCGTCGCTGCTGCGCGGCTTCTCGGCCCCGGTGGTCCTCGACGACGGCCTGGACGACGAGGGATTGCTGGTGCTACTGAAGCACGACGCCGATGCCTTCAACCGCTGGGAAGCAGGCCAACGCCTGGCGCTGCGCCGCGTGCTGGCCGCGTTGCCCGGCACGGACGCTCCGGTTCTGGATGCTGCCTTCATCGAGGCCATGCGCGCCGTGCTGAACGACGGCACGCTGCACCCGGCCTTCCGCGCCCTGGCCCTGACCCTGCCCGACGAGGCCTACATCGCCGAACAGGTGAGCCCGGTCGACCCGGCGCGCATCCACGCCGTACGCGAAGCGATGCTCGACCAGCTGGCGGCTGCGCTGCAACCCGACTGGCAGCGCGCCTGGGCGGCGAACCAGGTGCGCGAAGGCTATCGCCCGACGCCGCTGCAGGCGGGCATGCGGGCCCTGGCCAACCGCGCCCTGGCCATGCTGGTTCGCCAGGCGGTGGCCAGTGGCGACCCGGTCTGGCCCGGCCGCGCCTACCAGCGCGTGAAGGACGCCACCAACATGACCGACCGTCAGGGTGCGCTGTGGGCCTTGATCGGCGCGCGATCGGCCCTGGCACCCCAGGCGCTGGCGCACTTCCACTCCGCTGCGCAGGGCAACGCCCTGGTGCTGGACAAGTGGTTCTCGCTGCAGGCCATGGCACCCGAGGCTCCGGGCGATGCCGGTGCCGGCGTGCTGGGCCAGGTCCGTGCGTTGCTCAAGCACCCGGACTTCTCGCTGAGGAATCCGAACCGGGCGCGCAGCCTGGTCTTCGCGCTGTGCATGGGCAACCCGGCCGCCTTCCACCGCATCGACGCCGCCGGCTACGTGTTCTGGGCCGAGCAACTGCTGGCCCTGGACGTGATGAACCCGCAGCTCGCTGCGCGCCTGGCGCGTGCGCTGGACCGCTGGAACGTGCTGGCCGAGCCCTGCCGCAGTGCGGCCCGCGAAGCGATTGCCCGCGTCGCGGCCAAACCTGACCTGAGCGCCGACTTGCGGGAGATCGTCACCCGCGCCCTGGAGACCGAATGATGAAACCCCCCGCTCACTTCGTTCGCGGCCCCCAAGGGGCCCAGGCCACCCTTGGGGCGGCCCGGCAGGAGGCCTGACATGCCCCGCCGCATCAGCCTCACCCAGTACCTGGTCGAACAGCAGCGCGAGCATGGCCACATCCCGGGCCAGCTGCGCCTGCTGATCGAGGTCGTCGCCCGCGCCTGCAAGCGCATCGCCATCTCGGTCAACAAGGGCGCGCTCGGCGACGTGCTGGGCACCGCCGGCAGCGAGAACGTGCAGGGCGAGGTGCAGAAGAAGCTCGACGTCATCGCCAACGAGGTGCTGGTCGAGGCCAACGAGTGGGGCGGCCACCTCGCGGCCATGGCCAGCGAGGAGATGGATTCCATCCACGTCGTGCCCAACCGCTACCCGCAGGGCGAGTACCTGCTCCTGTTCGACCCGCTGGACGGCAGCAGCAACATCGACGTCAACGTCTCCATCGGCACCATCTTCAGCGTGCTGCGCAAGCAGGGCCACACGCGCGGCGTCAGCGAGGAGGACTTCCTGCAGCCCGGCAAGCACCAGGCCGCGGCGGGCTACTGCGTCTACGGGCCGCAGACCACGCTGGTGCTCACCGTGGGCAGCGGCGTCGCGATGTTCACGCTCGACCGCGAGACCGGTTCCTGGCTGCTCACCGAAGAAGGCGTGCAGATCCCCGAGGACACCAAGGAGTTCGCGATCAACATGTCGAACATGCGCCACTGGGCACCGCCGGTGAAGCGCTACATCGACGAGTGCCTGCAGGGCAAGGAAGGCCCTCGCGGCAAGGACTTCAACATGCGCTGGGTGGCCAGCATGGTGGCCGACGTGCACCGCATCCTCACGCGCGGTGGCGTCTTCATGTACCCCTGGGACCAGCGCGAACCGGACAAGCCGGGCAAGCTGCGCCTGATGTACGAGGCCAACCCGATGGCCTTCCTCGTAGAGCAGGCCGGTGGCCGGGCGACCAACGGGCACGAGCGCATCCTGGACATCGTGCCGAAGAAGCTGCACGAACGCGTGAGCGTGATGCTGGGCTCGCGCCACGAGGTCGAGCGCGTGACGGGTTACCACGCGGACACGCCTGCCTGATCCTTCGGCCTGAACCATTGGTTGCATGGCAGGCTATACTTGCGGGCTTGGCCGGTGTAGCTCAGTTGGTAGAGCAGCGCATTCGTAATGCGAAGGTCGGGAGTTCGACTCTCTTCACCGGCACCAACCTCCGTGGAAAGCCTGCCCGTCGCGCTGCGACCGGCGGGCTTTTTCACGTTTGGCGGCTGCTGGGCTGCGCTGCACACAGCCACTCTGGCCTACAGTGGGCGCCATGAACACCTCCAGCGTCGCCCTGTCCGGCATGGCCGCTGCGCAGCAGCGCCTGCAGGCGCACGCACACAACCTGGCCAACGGGGGCACCGAGGGTTTCCGCCGCAGCATGGTCGCGCAGACCGAGACTGCCTCGGGCGGAACCACGGCCACCTGGCAGCGCGCTGCGGCCGCGGGCCCGGACCTGGCCGCCGACATGGTGGGGCAGCTGAGCGCCAGCCACGCCTTCATGGCCAACCTGGCCGTGTTCAAGGCCGGCGACACCATGGCGGGCGCCCTGCTCGACGCCGTCGCCTGACCCGCTGGATCGGGCGCCGGCGCCACAATGCGCCGATGTCCGACGACTGCCAGATCTTCGTCCCACCTTCCTTCGTGGCCCTGTTCGTGGCTCCGGGACGGATCAAGCCGACCGCGGCACGCGAGCACATCGCCGAGCGCTACGAACTCTGCGAGGACCTGGCGCAGATGCTCCTGGAGACCGCACGAACGCAGCGCTGGTCGCTGGGCATCACCACCGCCGACACGCTGGAGCGCATCGCACGCGGCTTGCCGGTGAGCGGGCTGGATCTCAGCGAAGCCGAGACCCGCTGGGTGATGACCCGCCTGGCCGAACTGCTGGGGCCCGGCGACTGATCACACGGTCCACGACGCCGGCGCCGCCGCGTCGATGCCGTACCGGCCGACGGCAGCAGCCACGTGCTGCGGGGCCACGGCCTGCAGCGCGGCGAGCACGACATGCCAGCGGTCGACCTCGAAGAAGCGACGCAGCTCCGCCCGTGTGTCGCTGCGCCCGAAGCCGTCGGTGCCCAGGATGGTCATGGGCGCCGCCAGGTGCGGTGCGATCAGCCCCGGCCACGCGCGCACCCAGTCGCTCACCGCCACCACCGGCGCCGCGCCGGGCAGCAGGCGTGCCAGCTGCGTGGGCACGCCCGGCGTACCGGGCTGCAGACGCGCCGCGCGTTCGGCGGCGCGTGCCTCCCGGGCCAGCTCGGCGTAGCTGGTGGCGCTGAACACCTCGGCGTCGACGCCCCAGTCTTCGCGCAGCAGGTCGGCCGCGGCCAGGGCCTCGACCAGCAGCGTGCCCGAGCCCAGCAGCCGCACCGGGGCCGCACGGCCGTCCGCCACCGCCCGCACACGGCGCAGGCCGCGCAGCACGTCGGCCGCGTCGCCGGCCGGCAGCGACGGCTGGGCGTGGTTCTCGTTCATCAGCGTCAGGTAGTGGAAGACGTCGCGCCGCTCGACCAGCATCTCCTGCATGCCGTGGTGCACGATGACCGCCATCTCGCCGGCGGTGGCCGGGTCCCAGACGCGGCAGTTGGGCACCTGCGCGGCCACCAGCAGGCTGTGCCCATCCTGGTGCTGCAGGCCCTCGCCGCCCAGCGTGGTGCGGCCGGCCGTGGCACCGAGGAGGAAACCGCGCGCGCGCTGGTCGGCCGCGGCCCAGATCTGGTCGCCCACACGCTGGAAGCCGAACATCGAGTAGTAGATGTAAAACGGAAGCATCGGCTCGCCGTGCACGCTGTGGCTGGTGGCCGCGGCCGTCCAGCTGGCCAGGGCGCCCGCCTCGCTGATGCCCTCCTCCAGGATCTGGCCGTCGCGCGCCTCGCGGTAGGCCAGCACGGAGCCGATGTCCTCAGGTTCGTACTGCTGGCCCGATCGGCTGTAGATGCCCACCTGGCGGAACAGGTTGGCCATGCCGAAGGTGCGCGCCTCGTCGGCCACGATGGGCACCACGCGCGGGCCCAGCACCGGGTCCTTCAGCAGCGCACCCAGCAGGCGCACGAAGGCCATCGTGGTGCTCATCTCCTTGCCGTCGGCGTCCAGCGCGAAGCCGGCGATGTCGGGCAGCGCCGGCACCGGCAGGGCGGGTGCGTCGGCGCGGCGCTGCGGGATCGCACCGCCCAGCGCGTCGCGCCGGGCCCGCAGGTAGGCCATCTCCGGCGCGTCGTCGGCGGGGCGGTAGAAGGCCAGCGCCTCGGTCTGCGCATCATCCAGCGGCAGTGCGAAACGGTTGCGGAAGGCGATCAGGTCCTCGCGATCGAGCTTCTTCTGCTGGTGCGTGGTCATGCGGCCCTGGCCAGCCTGACCCATGCCGTAGCCCTTCTTGGTCTGCGCCAGCACCACCACCGGCCGGCCGTCGCCACGCACCGCGGCGGCGTAGGCAGCGTGGATCTTCACCAGGTCGTGCCCGCCGCGCTTGAGGCGGTCGATCTGCTCATCGGTCAGCCCCTGGGCCAGCGCAGCCAGCGCCGGGTCCTGGCCGAAGAAGTGCTCGCGGTTGTAGCGGCCGTCCTTGGCGGCGAAGGTCTGGAACTGGCCATCCACCGTGTGCGCGAAGGCACGCCGCAGCGCACCGTCACGGTCGCGCGCGAAGAGACCATCCCAGTCGCTGCCCCAGACGAGCTTGATGACGCGCCAGCCGGCACCCTCGAACAGCGCCTCCAGTTCATCGACGATGCGGCCATTGCCGCGCACCGGCCCGTCCAGCCGCTGCAGGTTGCAGTTGATCACCCAGACCAGGTTGTCCAGGCCCTCGCGCGCGGCGAGCGTCAGCGCGCTCATGCTCTCGGGCTCGTCCATCTCGCCGTCGCCGAACACGCCCCAGACGCGGCGGCCGGCGGTGTCGGCGATGCCGCGGTGGGCCAGGTAGCGCATGAAGCGCGCCTGGTAGATGCTGCTGATCGGGCCGATGCCCATCGAACCGGTGGGGAACTGCCAGAAGTCCGGCATCAGCCAAGGGTGCGGGTAGCTCGACAGGCCCCGCGCGCCCCGGCGCGGCGCGCTGAGTTCCTGCCGGTAGTGCGCCAGGTCGGCCTCGGTCAGCCGCCCCTCCAGGAAGGCCCGCGCGTACACGCCCGGCGCCGAGTGCGGCTGCCAGAACACCAGGTCGCGGGCGTGGAAGAAGTGGTTGAAGCCGACCTCGAACAGGTCGGCCGCGCTGGCGTAGCTGGCGATGTGGCCACCGAGTTCGCCATGCGCCTGGTTGGCGCGCACCACCATCGCCAGCGCGTTCCAGCGCATCAGCGACGCCAGCCGCTCCTCGATGGCCAGGTCGCCGGGGAAGTGCGGCTGGCGCTCGGGCGGGATCGTGTTGACGTAGGGCGTGCCCCGCGGGGGATGCCAGCCGATCGCGGGTTCGCGTGCATCGGCCGCCAGCAGATCCATCACCTGCCGCACGCGCGCCGGTCCGGCATGGGCCAGCAATGCCTGCAGGGCGTCGCGCCACTCCTGGAGTTCCTGCGGGTCGGCGTCGGGTGGGGTGCTCATGTCCATGTCGGGACTGTAGCGGCGCCCTTGCGCGCCGATGACGCGGTCGGTTTCAGGGTCTTCACCATCGATTCACAGACCGGGCCTACCGTGCACGACATGGATGCCCGAGACCTGCCGCCCCGTGTTGCCGCGCTCTACGCGCAGGCCTCCGGGCCGGAGCGCGTGACCCTGCTCAACCGCCTGCTGCGCCCGCTGGGGCCGCTGGCGCTGGTGACGGTGGCGGCCGGTGCCTTCGGCGGGCTGCTGCCCAGCGGGCCGGACGCCCGCTGGCGCGAGGCCGAGGTGTCGCTGGACGACACGCGACGACTGGGCACCGCCCAGGTGCTGGCGCTGGCCGACTACGTGGCGCAGAAGGACCCCGGGGTGCTGGTGGCCCTGGCCATCGACGGCGCCCCTTCAGTCACCGGCCTGACACCGGCCTCACCTTCCGGGCTCAGTGCCCGAAGGCCTGCCGCAGCGCCTGCCGCAGTTCGTCCTCGGTCTGCGGGGCGTGCAGCACCGCCACGCGCTGGCCGCTGCCATCGAACAGCAGCACCGTGCCGTCGGCCGCCTGGTGTCGGCGAGCGAACGCCTGCCCCTCCGGCCGTGCCAGCGGCGCCGCCACGAAATGCACGGCATCGGCATATTCACGCCGCAGCCCGTGCATCAGGTGCATCACGGCGGCCCCGGCCTGGTAGTTGCCGTCCATCGCCAGCACCAGCACCGCCTGACCCTGACCGATGCGCGCCAGGTCCGTCGGGTAGCTGCCCTTGGGCAACTGACTCCAGACCAGGCCCAGGGTGGCGACTACGATCGCGGCGACGACCAAAGCTCGACGCCATGCGGAACGACGGTGGGCCTTCACTGCAGGTTCCATGGGGACCGCAGGATATCGATACCGACACGGGCCGCACAGCCACGGGTCTTTGCAGGCATCGCCCCACTGTCGCAGATGGTGCCGCCAACGACCCGGCGGAGGGGCCCCGGAAAAGAACAAGGGGTCACGCTCTCTCGAACGTGACCCCTTGATGAAGGTGGCGCGGCTGGCAGGAATCGAACCCACGACCCCTTGGTTCGTAGCCAAGTACTCTATCCAGCTGAGCTACAGCCGCGCGAGCCCAAGACTATAGCACGAGTTTTGGGTCGAGAGACAAGGACGACCCCGGGGCGGCCTCCGACACCGTTCAGGCCCCCAGCGCACTGGCGGCGCGGTCGCAAGCGGCAGCGCGCGCCTCGTCGCCTTCCACCCGCGCCAGCGCGGCCAGGCGATGCCAGGCCAGGCGCCGGGTCGCCACGTCCAGGCGGGCGTCCTGAGCGGCGGGCTCCAGCAGCTGGCGCGCCTTGCCCCAAAGCTGGCGCTCGGCGAAGGCCGCACCCACGGCCGCCAGCAGCGCAGGCTCGTGGGCGTGCCGGGACGCGGCCTCCTGCAGACGCGGCAGCCAGTCGGCGCCGATGCCGGTCACCGACCGCATCAGCGCCGTGGCGATGCGAGCACGGTCCTCGGGGTCCAGCGATGCCAGCTTCTCCCACAGGGGCAGCAGCCACTGGCGAGCATCGTCGTGCGCTCCGAGCGCCGATGCGCGCTCGGCCGCCGTGGCCACGGTCGCTGGATCGCGCCGGTCGGACGCATCCAGACGCTGCCAGACCTGGCGCAGCTGATCGGCATCGTGCGGCGCGGCCAGCGCGTCGGCCGCCAGCGCACGCAGCAGGCTGCGGGCCACGTCGGGCGAGAACGCCTGGTGGTTGGCCAGCAGCCGCGCCGTCTGCAGCGCCTCCAGCGGCGCGCGTGACAGCCGCGCCGCCGAAAGCTTCAGCCGCAGCGCCTGGGTGCGGCGCGCCACACCGGGGGGCAGGTCCGCCAGCAGCGCCAGTGCGCGCTCGGGGTCGCGGTCGTCCAGCGCCCACTCGGCGGCCAGCAGGCGCGCGCCGTCGTCGGCCCGGCGTGGTTGGCCGGGCTGCGCCAGCAGCGTGGCCAGCTGCGCAAGCTGCTCGTCGCGGCGGGCCCAGTCGGCCAGACGGTGTAGGCTGCCGGCGGCCAGCACATGGGCCAGCACGGCGAACTCGCGGTCGGTGCCGGCACCGTCGGCGTGCAGCACCAGCGCCCGTTGCGCAGCCTTGTGTGCGCGGCTGTAGCGGGCGCTGAAGTACTCGGCCATCGACTCGCGCAATGCCGATTGCGCCGCACGTTCGCGCCGCAGCGCGCGCCACTCCGCCGCCCGCGTGGGCAGCGAGACCAGGGCCATCAGAGCCTGGGCCGCCATCAGCACCACGGCGCCACCGCCCAGCAACAGCACGACCGCCAGGTTCAGCGACAGGTCGGTGCGCCAGCCACCCCAGAAGATGCTGACGAGGCCGTCGTTGCGGCCGAAAGTCACCGCGGCCACCACGGCGGCCACGGCCACCAGCACCAGCCAGATCACATGGCGCATCATCGCCGGCCGCTCCTGCCGCCCTGCCGGCGGTTCACCGGCCGGCCGCCGCAGCGGCGATGGCCGCCAGCGTGGCATCTGGCCGTGGCACACCGACCTGGCGGGCCTGCGCCATCACCTGCCTGAGCGTGTTGGCCACGCCCTGCACACCGCGCGCGTTGCGGTCGAAGTAGCGTTCCAGTGCCGTGCGGGCGTCACGCAGGTCGGACTGTGCCGTGTCGAACTGGCGCGACAGCAGGGCCAGGCGGGCATTCAGCAGGCGCAGCTTGAGGTTCTCACGCAGGAACCAGGCCTGCTCCGGCGCCACCAGCATGGCGTCGGGCTGGTCGATGCGGGTCACGCGGACCAGGCTGCGCACCTCCTGCCAGACCTGCACACCCCAGGCCTGCCAGAGCGCGCGCCACGGGCTGACGTCGCCTTCCGCCGCCACGGCGTTGGCCGATGCCGATGCTGCAGGCGGGCGCGCCACCTCCGTGGGCCGTACTGCGGCGGGTTGGCGGTCCGGGCGCGACAGCAGCGGCAGGTCATCGACCGCGCGGATCGCCTCGTCCAGCCGCAGGGTCAGCGCCGCGATGTCGGCCACACCGACGTCACGGGTGCGCTCGATGTCCTTCGCTATCGCCCGCCGCACGCGTTCCAGCGGCGGCTGGCTGTGCCGGGCAAGCCGCTCATCGGCCTGCTGCAGCGCCGCCAGCAACGGCTCGGTGCTGCCGGTGATGGCGCTGTGCTGCAGTGCCACGCGCAGCGCGGCCTCGATGTCGGCGAGCACGTTCTCGTCGCGCGAGCGCGCGATCGACTGCATCAGGTCCTCGACCTGCGAGCGCTGCACGGCGGACTCGGCCACGCGGGCCTCCA
This sequence comes from Rubrivivax albus, assembly GCF_004016515.1. Taxonomy (GTDB): domain Bacteria; phylum Pseudomonadota; class Gammaproteobacteria; order Burkholderiales; family Burkholderiaceae_C; genus Rubrivivax; species Rubrivivax albus. The sequence goes on along the minus strand of NZ_SACT01000001.1, from coordinate 928,381 downwards.
GCAGCGCCATCTTGGCGGCCGTGTCGCGCGTCAGTTCCTGGGCCTGACGCGCCAAGAGACGCGCGTCCGTGGCCTGTTCGGCGCTGGCCTGCTGGCGGCGCACGAGCTCGCCCTCCAGCGTCTGCACCCGCTGGCGGCCGCTCCAGGCCAGGGCCAGCGCGGACACGGCCAGCACGGTGGCCACGGCGGCGGCGGCTTGCCAGAGGCGGCCATCCGGCCGGGCCGGTGGTGGCAAAGGCGACGGGTCTGGCGAAGGAGCCGGCGGGTGCACCGGCGCAGCGGGCTCGGCCGCGACAGGCGGGACCGGCGCTGGAGAAGGGGTGTTCACAGCGACCCGGATTGTAGCGATCGGGCCTGCCCGACGACGCCCTGGGGCACGTGCCGCGCCTGCACCAGCGCGTCGGTCACGGCAGCCACCGTGGCCGCTGTCAGCATCACCTGCGCAAAGCCGGCCGTCTGCGCTGCCTCGGCGATGCGGGGATGCGTGGCCAGTGCCCGCGCACCCGCGGGCACCGGCCAGCACTGCACGAGGTGCCGCACGGCCTCGCTGCTGCTGAACAGCCACAGGTGGGCGGCCGGATCGGCTGCAGCGGCATCGAGCAGCGTCCGCTCGGTGGCGCCCAGCACGGGTGCACCGCGGGCATAAGCCGCCAGGTAGCGGGGTTGCGCACCGGCGTCACGCAACTGTTCGGCCAACCAGTCGCGTCCGTCCTCGCCGCGCACGATCAGCACCTGGCGGCCGGACCAGTCGCGTGTGCGGAGCAGCGACCAGAGCTGCTCGGAGTCGAACGTCGGTGCATCCGGCGCAGGCGCCACGATCTGCGCCGCCGGCACACCGGCCTCGCGCAGCACCGCGGCGGTGCCCGGTCCGGGCGCGGCCGCCAGCGTGGCGGCGGGCCAGGCCAGACCCGGCGGCCGGGCCGCGAAAAAGTGCGTCACCGCATTGGCGCTGACGAAGAACACCAAGGACTGCTCCGCGAGCTCGGCCCAGGCCCGGTGCAGGGGCGTGGGGTCGGCCAGGGGATGGATCGCGATCAGCGGCAGCGCGACGACCTCCAGCTCACGCTCGCCGCGTGTCTCGAGTGCCGCACCGAGGTCGCGGACCCAGTCGGCGGCCTGCGCTGCCGGGCGGGTGACGATGGCGCGCAGAGCCATGCCGGACGCCCCGTGCAAGGCAGGCAGGGTCAGGCCGCTGGCAGGTAGCCGGCCGCCCCCTGCGCGCGCAAGGCCGCCACGGCGCGGGCGCCCAGGGCACGCGCCTCGTCCACCCCCTGCACGGCCGCGGTGAGTTCCACCTTCAGCAGGGGCCGCGTCGGCGCCACGCCGTCGCCCAGCGCCGCGGCCAGCTTCAGTTCGCTGCCCACCCAGTGGGCATGCGCCGCGAGAGGCATGCTGCAGCTGCCCCCCAGGCCGCGCGAGACCTCGCGCTCGGCCTCGCAGGCCAGCAGCGTGGGCGCGTGCACGAGCCGCGCGATCGTCGCGCGCAGGTCGGCGGCGTCCTCGCGCACCTCCAGCCCCAGCGCGCCCTGGCCGGCGGCCGGGATCATCGTGTCGACGTCGAAGCGCATGCGGATGCGGCTTTCCAGCCCCAGCCGCATCAGCCCGGCCGCGGCCAGCACGATGCCGTCGTAGCCGCCCTCGTCGAGCTTGCGCAGCCGGGTGTCGAGGTTGCCGCGCAGCGGCTCGATGCGCAGATCGGGCCGCATGGCCAGCAGCTGCACCACACGGCGCAGGCTGGACGTGCCCACCACCGCGCCCTGCGGCAGGTCCAGCGGCGACGCGTGGCGCGCCGAGACCCAGGCATCGCGCGGGTCCTCGCGTTCCATCACGGCGGCGAGCACGAAGCCCGGCGGCAGCTCCATCGGCACGTCCTTGAGCGAATGCACGGCCAGGTGGGCGCGCCCGTCTTCCAGTGCCGCCTCCAGTTCCTTGACGAACAGGCCCTTGCCACCGACCTTGGACAGCGCGCGGTCCAGGATCTGGTCGCCGCGCGTGGTCATGCCCAGCAGGCGCACGGCCAGGCCGAAGCGCTGCTGCAGCAGGTCGCGCACATGTTCGGCCTGCCACAGGGCCAGTCGGCTTTCGCGCGTGGCAATCACGGTGTCATTCATGGTGCACCGATTATGGCCAGCGGCAGGCACAGCGATTGCATGCACAATTCAGCATCGTTTGGTAATCTGGTTACACGCAAGGAGGACGATCGATGGCCCGCCGACCCACCCTGCTGGACACCAAGGCCCGAGAGGCTGCGGAAAAGAACAAGCCCCTGGTGGAAGATATCCGGTTACTCGGGCGGATCCTCGGCGACGTGATCCGCGAGCAGGAAGGCAAGGAGGCCTTCGAGCTCGTCGAACGGGTGCGCCAGCTCTCGGTGGCCTACCGCCTGAAGGCCGACGCCAGCGCCGGCCGCGTGCTCGACCGGCTCCTGAAGAACCTGAGCGTCGACCAGACCGTCAGCGTCATTCGCGCCTTCAGCTACTTCTCGCACCTGGCCAACATCGCCGAGGACCGGCACCACGTGCGCCGGCGACGCGTGCACGAGCGCGCGGGCCACCTGCAGGAAGGCTCGCTGGCGATGAGCTTCGAGCGCCTGCACCGCGCCGGGCACCGGGCGTCGGACATCGCCGCCATGCTTCAGCAGGCCCACGTCTCGCCGGTGCTCACGGCCCACCCCACCGAGGTGCAGCGCAAAAGCATCCTCGATGCCGAACGCGCCATCGCCGAACTGGTGGGCCAGCGCGACGGCCTGGACGGCGACGCGGACCGGGCGCACAACGAGTCCCTGATCCGCGCCCGCGTGACCCAGCTGTGGCAGACGCGCATGCTGCGCACCGCCAAGCTGACGGTGAGCGACGAGATCGAGAACGCGCTGTCGTTCTACACCAGCACCTTCCTGCGCGAGATCCCGAAGCTCTATGCGCAGCTCGAACAGGCCCTGCCCGGCCACGCGGTGGCGCCCTTCCTGCGTATGGGCCAGTGGATCGGCGGCGACCGCGATGGCAACCCCTTCGTCACCGCGGCCACGCTGAAGGAGGCGCTGGCGCGGCAGAGCGAGATGGTCCTGCGCCATTACCTCACCGAAGTGCACCACCTGGGCGCGGAACTGTCGATGTCGACCATCCTGGTGGGCGTCACGCCGGCCATGCAGGCCCTGGTGGACCGCTCCCCGGACCACAACCCGCACCGCAGCGACGAGCCCTACCGCCGCGTGCTGATCGGCATCTATGCCCGGCTGGCGGCCACGCTGCAGCAGCTCACGGGCACCGAGGCGCTGCGACATGCGGTGGCGCCGCAGGACCCGTACGCCAGTGCCGACGACTTCGCGGACGACCTCGCGACCATCGAAGCCTCGCTGCGCGCCCACCATGCCGGTGCGCTGGTGGCGCCGCGGCTCAAGCCGCTGCAGCGGGCGGTTCAGGTCTTCGGCTTCCACCTGGCCACGCTGGACCTGCGCCAGAGCAGCGACAAGCACGAGGCCGTGGTCGCCGAACTGCTGCGCGTGGCGCGGCTGGAGGCCGACTACAGCGCGCTGGACGAGGCCACGCGCTGCCAACGCCTGCTGGCGCTGCTGAACGACGCGCGGCCGCTGCGCGTGCGCGGCGCGGCCTACTCCGACTTCGCGCGCGACGAACTGGCCATCTTCGAGACGGCACGCGACGCCATCGCCCGCCTCGGCCGCGGCGCCATCCGCCACGCCATCATCAGCCACACCGAAGAGGTGTCGGACCTGCTGGAGCTGCTGCTGCTGCAGAAGGAGGCCGGCCTGCTGCGCGGCACCTTGGCCGAGGACGCGGTGGCCGACCTGATCGCCGTGCCGCTGTTCGAGACCATCGGCGACCTGCGGCGCGCCGCGCCCATCATGCGCGCGTACTACGCGATGCCCGGCGTGCTGGAGATGGTCCAGCGCAGCGGGGCCGAGCAGGACATCATGCTCGGCTACAGCGACAGCAACAAGGACGGCGGCTTCTTCACCAGCAACTGGGAGCTCTACCGCGCCGAGGTGGCGCTGGTGGAGCTGTTCGAACCGCTGGAGCGCGATCACGGCCTGAAGCTGCGACTGTTCCACGGGCGCGGCGGCACGGTCGGCCGCGGCGGCGGCCCCAGCTACCAGGCCATACTGGCGCAGCCACCGGGCACGGTGAAGGGTCAGATCCGGCTGACGGAGCAGGGCGAGGTCATCGGCGCCAAGTACGCCAACCCCGAGATCGGCCGCCGCAACCTGGAAACGCTGGTGGCCGCCACCATCGAGGCCACGCTGCTGCACCCGACGAAGAGTGCGCCCAAGGCCTTCCTCGACGCCGCCGATGCACTCAGCACCGCCAGCATGGCGGCCTACCGGCGGCTGGTCTACGAGACCGAAGGCTTCACCGACTACTTCTTCGCCGCCACGCCGATCCGCGAGATCGCCGAGCTCAACATCGGCTCGCGCCCGGCCAGCCGCAAGGCCAGCCGCGCCATCGAGGACCTGCGCGCCATCCCCTGGGGCTTCAGCTGGGGCCAGTGCCGGGTGGCGCTGCCGGGCTGGTACGGCTTCGGCAGCGCGGTGGCGGCGTTCCTCACCGAAGGCGAGGAAGGCTCCGGAGGCTCGGCCGACGAGCGACTGGCCCTGCTGCAGCGCATGCACAGGCAGTGGCCGTTCTTCCGCACCCTGCTGTCCAACCTGGACATGGTGCTGGCCAAGAGCGACCTGCGCGTCGCGGCCCGCTACGTGGAACTGGTGGAGGACAAGCGCCTGGCGCGCCGCATCTTCACCGCCATCCGCGCTGAATGGGACCGCGTGGCGCAGGCGCTGGCTCAGATCACCGGCGAGGCTCGCCGGCTGCAGTCCAACCCGGCGCTGGCTCGCTCCATCGAGCACCGCTTCCCGTACCTGGACCCGCTGAACCACCTGCAGGTGGAGCTGCTGCGCCGCTACCGCGGCCAGCGCGAGGCGGCGGCCCACCAGGCGCGGCTGCAGCGCGGCATCCACATCTCGATCAACGGGGTGGCGGCGGGCTTGCGCAACACCGGCTGAGCCGGCGCGGCGCCGTGAAGCCGGTCGTGGTCGCGGTCGGGATTCAGTCGCCGGCCAGCGCCTGCCGCACCGCCGCCAGCTGCCGACGCGACACCGCCAGCCATTCGTCGGCCGGCGCCACGCGCACGGCCCAGCCTTCGCCGCCGGCGTCCGGGTCAACGTCGCCGGCGCGGCGCGCCAGTTCGCGCACGGCGGCACGCGCCACCAGCGCGTTGCGGTGCACGCGCAGGAAACCGTCGCCCAGGCGCTGTTCCAGGTCGGCCAGCGCATCGTCGAGCACGTAGCTGCGGTCGGCGGTGCGCAACGTCACGTACTTCAGTTCCGCCTTCAGGTACAGCACCTCCGACACCGGCAGCCGCAGCACGCGCCCGCGGTCGCTCACCACCAGCACCGGCACGTCGCCCGACGGTTCGGGACCCGGCAGGCCACGCCGCTGTGCCACGCGGCGCAGCGCCGCCTGCAATCGGTCGCGCGACACCGGCTTGGTCAGATAGTCCACCGCCTCGAGGTCGAAGGCCGTCAGCGCGTGTTCGGCATGGGCGGTCACGAAGACCACCGCCGGCGGCTGCGGCAACGCCAACAGCCGGCGTGCCAGCGCCAGGCCGCTGGCGCCGGGCAGGGCGATGTCCAGCAGCACGAGGTCGGCCGCGTCGGCCTGCACCCAGGCTTCCTGCGCGTCGGCGGCCTCACCGACGACCTCCGTGCGGGGGTCGTCGATGGCCTCGAGCAGGCTGCGCAGTCGCAGCCGGGCCAGCATCTCGTCGTCCACCAGCAGCACACGCAGGGTCATGGTGGGGTCCTCCGGGCGTCTACAACGGAATCACGACGCGCGCATGGTGCTGCCCCTCGGCGCGCCAAGTCTCGAAGTGTGCCGCCACGTCGTGCAGCAGGCGCAGCCGTTCGCGCACGTTGTGCAGCGCCATGCCGTGGCCTTCGGTGCCGGGCAGGGCAGGCTCGTCGGGCAGCGTGTTGATCACCTCCACGACCACCTGGCCCCTCTGCAGCGCGGCGCGTACGACGACCTGCGCGCCGCGCGCCGACGGCTCCACGCCGTGCCGCACGGCGTTCTCCACCAGCGGCTGCAGCATCAGCGGCGGCACGCGGGCGCGGCCGACCCCGGTGTCCACCTGCCACTCCAGCCGCAGCCGGTGGCCGAAGCGCACCTGCTCGATGGCCAGGTAGGCCCGCGCCAGCGCCAGTTCCTCGTCCAGGCTGATCGACGCGCCGGCGTCGGCCAGCGCGGCGCGGAACAGGTCGCCCAGGTTCTGCAGCACCTGCTCGGCGCGCAGCGGGTCGTGGCGCACCAGCGCCAGCGCGGTGTTCAGCGCGTTGAACAGGAAATGCGGCCGGATGCGCGACTGCAGTTCCGCCAGACGCACGCGGGCGTCCACCGGTGCCCAGATCCGCGCGCGCAGGTCCAGCCAGGCCCACAGCAGGCCCGCCAGGCCGGCACCGGCCAGCGCCACGCCCAGCACGTGCGCCGCGTCCGGCGCGGCCACGATCTGCAGCCACCAGCCCGGCGCCTGCCCCGCCAGGGCCGCCAGCGCGCCGAGCAACAGCGCCACGCCAGCGCGCGCCGGCGCCGGCAGGCGACGCAGCGGCTGCTTCAGCGCGCACACCGGCAGCAGCCACAGCAACGTGCCCAGCAGGCCGGCAAAGGCCGTGCCGCCGAAAGCCGGCCAGCCGGCCGCACCGCGGGCCACCAGGGTGCCGATGGCCAGCACCACCTGCACGCCCAGCACCGCGCGCAGCGCCAGGCCGGGGTGGCAGACATCGAAGGCCACCGCCGCGTGCGCCTCCGCGCGGGCACGCTCCTCGGCCAGCGGGTCGAAGCGCGACTCGGCGAAGGTGCTGGACAGGCGTGCCTCGCCCGGCCGCAGCGTGCTGGGCCAGACGCTGGGCGGCCGGGTCTCGGGGAAGGGGTCGGCGGCGTGCGGGTCGGTGCGCATCGGGTGGCGCCGATAATACGAAGCTCCCTGCCTCTGCCGCACGTGCCGCACCCGATGTCCTCAGATCCGCTCGCCAACAAGGCCCAGGCCTGGTCCGCCCTGTTCTCTGAACCGATGAGCGAGCTGGTGCAGCGCTACACGGCCAGTGTCGGCTTCGACCAGCGGCTCTGGCGCGCCGACATCGATGGCAGCCTGGCCCATGCCGACATGCTGGCCGCACAGGGCATCATCGGCGCGCAGGATCTGGGCGACATCCAGCGCGGGCTGGCGCAGATCGCCGGCGAGATCGAGTCCGGTGCCTTCACCTGGAAGCTCGAGCTCGAGGACGTGCACCTCAACATCGAGGCGCGGCTGACGGAACTGGTGGGCCCGGCCGGCAAGCGGCTGCACACCGGCCGCAGCCGCAACGACCAGGTGGCCACCGACGTGCGGCTGTGGCTGCGCGGCGAGATCGACGGCCTGGCCGGGTTGCTCACGGGCATGCAGCGCGCGCTGGTGAGCCTGGCCGCACAGCACACCACCACCGTGATGCCCGGCTTCACCCACCTGCAGGTGGCGCAGCCGGTGAGCTTTGCGCACCACCTGCTGGCCTACGTGGAAATGTTCGCGCGCGATGCCGACCGCCTGGCCGACGTGCGCAAGCGCGTCAACGTGCTGCCGCTGGGCGCGGCGGCGCTGGCCGGCACCAGCTACCCGCTGGACCGCGAGCGCGTGGCGCGCACGCTGGGTTTCGACGGCGTGTGCCAGAACAGCCTGGACGCAGTGAGCGACCGCGATTTCGCGCTCGAGTTCGCCGCCTGGGCCAGCATCTGCATGGTGCACGTCTCGCGGCTGGCCGAGGAGATCGTGCTGTGGATGAGCCAGAACTTCGGCTTCATCGACCTGGCCGACCGCTACTGCACCGGCAGTTCCATCATGCCGCAGAAGCGCAACCCCGACGTGGCCGAACTGGCGCGCGGCAAGAGCGGCCGCGTGGTGGGCCACCTGATGGGCCTGCTGACCCTGATGAAGGGCCAGCCGATGACCTACAACAAGGACAACCAGGAAGACAAGGAACCGCTGTTCGACACCGTCGACACGCTGCGCGACACGCTGCGCATCATGGCCGAGATGGCCGGCGGCATCGTCGTGAAGGCCGACGCGATGGAACGCGCCGCGATGCGCGGCTACGCCACCGCCACCGACCTGGCCGACTACCTGGTGAAAAAGGGCCTGCCGTTCCGTGACGCGCACGAGGCCGTGGCGCACGCGGTGAAGGTGGCCATCCAGCGTGGCGTGGACCTGGCGGAACTGCCGCTGGCCGACCTGCAGACCTTCAACCCGGCCATCGAGGCCGACGTGGCCGAGGTCCTGACGCTGCAGGGCTCGATGGGCGCACGCCGCGTGCTGGGCGGCACGGCGCCGGAGCAGGTGCGCGCCCAGGTCGAGCGCCATCGCGCGCGACTGGGCGGCTGATCGCTGGGCTAGAACAGGTCGCCGACCGCTCCGAGGCCCTCATCGAGGGCATCGCCGGCGACGTCGTCCAGACCGTCCAATGCCGCCAACACCGCCCCGCCACCGACGACGCCGGTGGCGATGACGGCCGCATCACGCAGGAAGGGGCTGGGGCGCCACGAGGCGCCCGACCCCGACCGCTCGGCTGCCCAGGCGGCCGGTGTCGGCGCCGGAGCGGCGCCGGCCTCGGCCGCGCGCCCCTGGTGGATCTGCGCCAGCGCCGTCTCCAGCACCAGCACGCGCTGCAGCAGCAGGTAGGCGGCATCGGAGCGCGAGGCGGTCAGCACGGTCAGGGCGCGCTGCGCTTCGGCGTCGTCCAGTGCCTCCGGTGCGCGCTGCAGCCGGCGCACCAGCGCCCACAGGCGTTCGGATTCGTCGCAGTTCATCGTGGCCTCCGTCGGACAGCTCGGAAAGCCACTGTAGGCGCCACCGCAGCAGCGTGCAGGCAGCGGCGCGGCAACCCTGCGCGCCCTGCGGACGCCGGGACCCGGCCCCGCGACAATGCGCCACCGCCATGGCCACGCCGACCCGCTGGATCGCCCACCTCGACATGGACGCGTTCTACGCGTCGGTGGAACTGCTGCGCTATCCGGAACTGAAGGGCCTGCCTGTGGTCATCGGCGGTGGACGGCGCCACCAGCCCGAAACACTGCCCGACGGCACGCGCCGCTTCATGCGGCTGCGCGACTACACCGGCCGCGGAGTGGCCACCACGGCCACCTACCCGGCCCGCGACCTGGGCCTGCACTCCGGCATCGGGTTGATGAAGGCGGCGCAGCGCGCGCCCGACTGCATCCTGCTGCCCACCGACTTCGACCGCTACCGCGACTACTCCCGCCGCTTCAAGGCTGCGGTGGCCGAGGTGGCCCCGGTGATCGAGGACCGCGGCATCGACGAGATCTACATCGACCTCACGGCCGCGCCCGGCGCGCAGGACACGGTGGGCTTCGACGCCACCGGCGGCGTGCGCGCGCTGGCGCAGGAGATCCGCAACAACGTGCGCCGCGCCACCGGGCTGACCTGCTCGATCGGCGTCACGCCCAACAAGCTGCTGTCCAAGATCGCCAGCGACCTGGACAAGCCCGACGGCCTGACCGTGATCACCGCCGCCGACGTGCCGCTGCGCATCTGGCCGCTGCCGGTGCGGCGCATCAACGGCATCGGCCCCAAGGCCGGCGACAAGCTTGCGGCGCTGGGCCTGCGCACCGTGGGCGACCTGGCCGCGGCCGAACCCGCCGCGCTGGTCGAGCACTTCGGCCGCGCCTACGGCCGCTGGCTGCACGACGCCGCCCATGGCCGCGACGACCGGCCGGTGGTCACGCACCACGAGCCGGTGTCGATGAGCCGCGAGACCACGTTCGAGCGCAACCTGCACGCCGTGCGCGACCGCGGAGCGCTCGGGGAGATCTTCACGCGGCTGTGTGCGCAGGTGGCGGCCGACCTGCAGCGCAAGGGCTATGCCGGCCGAACCATCGGCATCAAGCTGCGCTTCGACGACTTCCGCACCGTGACGCGCGACCTGACCCTGCCTCAGCCCACGGCCGAGGCCGAGGCCATCCGCCACGCCGCGGGCCTGTGCCTCAAGCGCGTGGACCTGGGCCGGCCGCTGCGCCTGCTGGGCGTGCGCGCGTCGTCGCTGGTGCGCGGCGGGCGCCTATGATGCGGCGCATGAAAGCCCCTCTGCTTCTGCTGCTCGCCGGCCTGGGCCTGCACGCGGCCGCCGCCGACCTGCAGGTGCAGGTGCGCAACGCCGCCGGCAAGCCCGCGCCCGACGTCGTGGTGATGCTGATGCCATCGGTGCAGGGCGCGGCGCCCACCACCTCGGCCGTGGACATCGTGCAGAAGGACAACCGCTTCGAGCCCTACGTCACCGTGGTGCCGGTGGGCACGGCGGTGCGCTTCGTCAACCGTGACCGCTACGACCACCACGTGCGCTCGCTCGGCAGCGGGCCGATGGGCGCCGTGCCGCCGGCCAAGTCTTTCGAACTGCGGCTCGGCCCGGTGCAGTCGGGTGCACGCGCGATCGACAGCGTGGTCTTCGACACGCCGGGCAGCGTGACGCTGGGCTGCCACATCCACGGCTCGATGCGCGGCCACCTGTTCGTGGCGACCACGCCCTGGGTCGCGGTCACCGACGAGCAGGGGCGGGCCCGCTTCGCGGGGCTGCCGGACGGCAGCGCCGAGATGCGCCTGTGGCACCCGGACCAGTTCACCGGTCAGACCACGCAGACGCTCAACCTTTCGGGCCAGGCCCAGGCCAGCGCGCAGCTGAGCTTCAACCCGTCGCGCCGGCCGGCGCCCCGACCCAAGGGCGAGTACGAGTTCTGAGTCAGGGGCAGCGCCGGGCTCAGCGGCTGGGCAGGCGCGCCATCCACACCGCCACGGCGGTGCACACCAGGGCCGGCGCCCAGCGCCAGGGGTCGGGCAGCGTCCAGGCCGCCCAGGCCGAACCCCCGGCCATCATCACCCAGGCCAGCAGCTTGGCCCGCCATGGGATCACCCGCCGCGCCCGCCAGGCGCGCAGCATCGGGCCGAAGCGCGGGTGGTTCAGCAGCCAGCGCTCCCAGCGTTCGCTGCCGCGCGCGAAGCAGAAGGCGGCCAGGATCACGAAGGGTGTCGTCGGCAGCAGCGGCAGCACGATGCCCACGATGCCGGTGGCCAGCGCCAGCGCGCCCGCCGCCAGCCAGAGGCCCCGTTGCCAGACTGGGCGGGCGCGGGGGCGAGGCGGCACGGGCGACATCAGGGCATCCTACCTGTCGTGCATCCTCAGGGAATCCTCGCCCAGTGCACTGAACGACCCTGCGGCATGATGACGTTTCGTCCATAAATCCACCGGAGACCCTGCCATGAACAGCGTTCGCCTCCTCGCTGCCGCCGCTGCAGCTGCCCTGGGCCTGGCCGGTGCGGCACAGGCCCAGGACAAGCCCACGGAACTGAAGCTGGCGCACTGGGTGCCGGCCAACCACCTGCTGGCGCAGACCGGCTTCATCCCCTGGGGCAAGTCGATCGAACAGGCCTCGGGTGGCAGCATCAAGGTGGCCATCTTTCCGGCCCAGCAGCTGGGCAAGGCACCCGACCACTACGACATGGCGCGCGACGGCATCGCGCAGGTCACCTTCGTGAACCCGGGCTACCAGGCTGGCCGCTTCCCGATCATCGCGGCCGGTGAACTGCCGTTCCTGGTCGACAAGCCGGGGCCGGCGTCCAAGGCGCTGGACGCCTGGTACCGCCAGTACGCCGAACGCGAGATGAAGGACGTCAAGGTCTGCCTGACCCACCTGCACGTGGGCACCTTCCACGCGAAGGACAAGGCGATCACCGACCCGGCGCAGATCAAGGGCATGAAGATCCGCCCCGCCAACGGCACGGTGGGCCAGATGGTCAACGTGCTGGGCGGCACCAGCGTGCAGGTGTCGGCGCCCGAAGCGCGCGACGCGCTGTCCAAGGGCGTGGCCGACGCCATCACCTTCCCCTGGAACTCGATCTCCAGCTTCGGCATCGACAAGGTGACCAAGTTCCACACCGACATGCGCCTGTACGCCGCGGTCTTCGTGTGGGCGATGAACAAGGACTGGTACAACGGCCTGTCTGCCAACCAGAAGAAGGTGATGGACGACCACTGCAACAACGAGTGGGCTGCCAAGGTCGGTGCTGCCTGGGGCGACGCCGAGGACGCCGGCCGCGAGAAGCTGGTCGCGGCCGGCCACACCATCGTGCCGATGACGTCGGCACAGATCGAGACCTGGCGCCAGGCCGTGGCCCCGGTGTATGACCGCTGGGTCGACACCGCAGCCAAGACCGGCGTCGACGCCAGGAAGGCCCTGGCCGACCTGCGCGCCGAACTGCAGAAGACCGGCGGCGCCTACTGACGGACGGCTCGCCGAACCGATGAAGCGTCTGGTGGCCGCCACCGAAACGGTGGCGGCGGTCTTCCTGCTGCTGATCGCGCTGCTGACCGCGGCCAACGTGACGCTGCGCGACCTGTTCGCCTGGCAGATCCCGGACTGGTTCGACGGCACCAAGCTGCTGATGGGCATCGCGCTGTTCTGGGGCATCGCGGTGGCCACCTACCATGGCAGCCACATCGCGGTGGACATCGTCTGGGAACACCTGCAGCGGCGTGGCCAGCGGGTGCTGGACATCGTGGCCGGCTTCATCACGCTGGCCTTCCTGGCGCCCATGGCCTGGATGGTGTTCTCCAAGGTGCTGGCCAGCGGCACCCAGGCCACCACCGACCTGCGCATCCCGCTGATGTGGTTCACCGCCGTCGCCGCCTGCGGTGCCGCAGCCGGTGCATGGCTGGCGCTGGCGCGGCTGTGGACGCTGGTGCGCGGAGACGACGAAGCGGACACCGGAGGCGAGTACGGGGCCACCGATGGACCGTGACCTCGTCGCGCTGCTCGGCTTCGTCGGCATGTTCGTGCTGATGGCGCTGCGCGTGCCCATCGGCGTGGCCATGGGCATCGTCGGCGTGCTGGGTTTCGGCGTGCTCACCGGCATGGGCCCGGCGCTGAACCTGCTGGGCAACGTGCCGCTGTCGGTGCTGACCGACTACAACCTGCTCGTGATCCCGATGTTCATCCTGATGGGCGCCTTCGCGTCGCATTCGGGCATGAGCCGGGAACTGTTCGATGCCGGGCGTGCCTGGTTCGGCCACCGCCGCGGCGGCCTGGCCTATGCCGGCATCGCCGCCTGCGGCGGCTTCGCGGCCATCAACGGCTCGTCGGTGGCCACCGCCGCCACGATGAGCCAGGTGGCGCTGCCGGAGATGCGCCGTGCCGGCTACGAGCCGGGCTTCAGCGCAGGCCTGATCGCCGCCGGTGGCACGCTGGGCATCATGATCCCGCCGTCGACCATCCTGGTGCTCTACGGCATCATGACCGAGGTCGACATCGCGCAGCTGTTCGCCGCCGGCCTGCTGCCGGGCGTGCTGGGGGTGCTGTTCTACGTGGCGCTGGTGCAGTGGATCGCCATCCGCCACCCGCAACGCGTGCCGCTGGGCGAGCCGCACACCTGGGCGGAGCGCTTCGCCACGCTGAAGAACCTGTGGGCCGTGCTGCTGCTGTTCCTGTTCGTGCTCGGCGGCATCTACGGCGGCCTGTTCACGGTGCAGGAGGCCTCCGGCGTCGGCGCCACCGGCACGCTGCTGATCGGTATGGCGCGCGGGCGGCTGCGCTGGCCGCAGATCCGTGCCTCGCTGGTCGACGCCCTGCGCGTGTCGTCGGGGATCATGATGATCGTCGTCGGCGCCTTTCTCTTCGGCTACTTCCTCACCATCACGCAGTTCACGCAGAACGCAGTGGACTGGCTGGTGAACCTGCCGGTGGGGGCCTACGGCGTGCTGGCCATCGTGATGGTCGGCTACTTCATCCTCGGCGCGGTGATGGACGAGCTGGCGATGATCCTGCTGACGGTGCCCATCGTCTTCCCGGCGATGACGCAGCTGGGCTTCGACCCGGTGTGGTTCGGCGTCATCGTCGTGATGGCCGTCACCTTCGGCATGATCTGCCCGCCGGTGGGCATGAACGTGTTCGTCATCAACTCGATCGCGCGCGACATCCCACTCACCCGCATCTACGCCGGCACCATGCCCTTCATCGCGGTCGACCTGGTTCGCCTGGTGGTGCTGTGCGCCTTCCCCGGCATTGCGCTGTGGCTGCCGCGCGTGCTCGGCCTGTAGCGCCGGCTTGATCCGGCGCAAGCCGGTGGCGTGGCGCTGCGGCGACCATCGGCGGCCATGACGACCCTGACCTGGACCGACGACCTGGCCCTGGGCCAGCCGCGCATGGATGCCACGCACGTGGAGTTCGTGGACCTGCTGGCCGCGCTGGAAGCCACGCTGCAGTCCCCGGAGGCCGTGGCTCCCGCGCTGGCCGCGCTGGTCGAGCACACCGACGCCCACTTCGCGCAGGAAGACCGCTGGATGACGGCGATGGGCTTTGCGCCGCAGAACTGCCACGCCTTCCAGCACCAGGCGGTGCTGAACGTGATGCGCGAGGTGCAGCGCCTGCACGCCTCGGAAGGCAACGTGGCCCTGGTGCACCGCATGGCAGGCGAACTGGCCGTGTGGTTCCCGCAGCACGCGCAGATGATGGACGCAGCGCTGGCCGAGACCATGGCGCTGCGCGGCTACGACCCAGAGACCGGTGCGATGACGAACCCGCCAGCGCCGGAAGCCGAAGCCATCACCGGCTGCGGCAGCAGCAGCTGCAGCTGATCCGCAGGCCTCCACGGCTTTCGTTTGCGGCGATGATCGGGCGGCCCGCCATGCAGCGGGCCGGACGAGGAGACATCACCGCATGGACATCGGATTCATCGGCCTGGGCGTCATGGGCACGCCCATGGCCACACACCTGGCCAACGCCGGGCACCGGCTGACGCTGCTGGACGTCAATGCCGCCGCCGCGCGCGACCTCGCGGCCACGATCGGCGGCACTGCCGTCACCACGCCGGCCGAGGTGGCTGCCCGCAGCGAAGTCGTGATCACGATGCTGCCCAATGGCGAGGTCGTGCAGCAGGTGACGCTGGGCGAACAGGGCCTGATCGACGGCCTGCGCGAAGGCGCCATCCTGCTCGACACCTCGTCGGCCGAACCCTGGCTGACGCAGCAGACCGCCGCGGCCATCGCGGTACGCGGTGCCACGATGGTCGACGCGCCGGTCTCCGGCGCCGCCTGGGGCGCGCAGGCGGCCGAGCTGGTGTTCATGGTCGGCGGCAGCGACGACGACGTGGCCCGCGTGCGCCCGCTGCTGGACCGCATGGGCAAGGCCGTGCACCACCTGGGCCGCCTGGGCGCGGGCCACGCGATGAAGTGCCTGAACAACTGCATCACCGCGATGACCTTCACCGCGACCGCCGAGGCCCTGGTGACCGGCAAGCGCTACGGCCTGGACCCGGCGGTGATGGTGGACGTGCTCAACCAGTCCACCGGCGGCTCGTGGATCACGCAGACACACTTCCACCAGCGCATCTTCAACCGCAGCTTCGACGACCCGTTCAAGCTGGAGCTGATGCGCAAGGACGTGGGCATCGCCGTGCAGCTGGCGCAGCAGACGGCCACGCCGATGCCGATGGCCGGCCTGGGCCAGCAGCTCTGGCGCATGGCCGAACACGCCGCCGGGCCCGGCGCCAGCGTCAGCGAACTGGTGCGCTGGGTGGAAAGCCTCTCCGGCACCGAGCTCACGCCGGGCCGCGGCGAGCCGCAGGGCTGAAGCGCATGGACCTCGAAGACGCCCTGGCCCGGTTCGTCGTCGGCCAGCCGCTGGCCGAGGTGCCGCCAGACGCGCGGCTGACCGCGCAGCGCGTGCTGCTGGCCGTGGCCGGCACCGGCGTGGCCGGCGCCGGCGAGGACGGCATCGCCGAGCTGCGCGCCCTGCTGCTGGAACGCGGCGGCACGCCGCAGGCCACCACCCTGGTCTTCGGCGACCGCCTGCCGGCCGTGGCCGCCGCGCAGTTCAACGGCACGATGTGCCGCGCGCTGGACTTCTGTGATGCGATGGCGCCCGGCCCGCACTTCGGCGCGGCGCTGGTGCCGGCCTGCTTCGCCGCGGCGGAACTGCGCGGCGGCTGCAGCGGCGCCGAGTTCCTGGCCGCGCTGGTGGTGGGCTGCGAGGTCGGCGCGCGCTTCAACCTGAGCGAACGCCAGTACGACGGCTTCGACCCCACCGGCATCGCCGCCGTCTTTGCCGCCACCGCCGGCGCGGCGCGCGTGCTGCGCCTGGACGCGCTGCAGACGCGTCGTGCGCTGGGCCTGGCCTTCAACCGCTGCGGCGGCAGTTTCCAGAGCCACATCGACGGCACGCTGGGGGTGCGTCTGCTGCAGGGCCACGTGGCCGCGACGGGTGTTGAGTGCGCGCAGATGGCGCAGCGCGGGCTGACCGGGCCGCTGAACTTCCTGACCGGCATCTACGGCTTCCCGCACCTCTACGGCCGCGGCACACTGCCGCCGGCCGACGTGGTGTCGGGCCTCGGCACCGAATGGCGGCTGCAGCGCATGATGTTCAAGCCCTACCCCAGCTGCGGTGCCACACAGGGGTTGACGCGGCTGGTGCTGGACCTGGTACAGGAGACCGGCCTGCGGCCGGAGCAGGTGGCTGCGGTCGAAGTGCGCCAGCCGCCGTACTCCCACAAGCTGGTCGGCCACCCGTTCCGGCTCGGCGCCAACCCGCGCGTGGACGCGCAGTTCAGCGCCGCCTGGTGCGTGGCCAACGCGCTGGTGCGCCGCAGTTCGCGGCTGGAGCATTTCCGCCCAGAGCAGATTGCCGACCCCGCCGTGCTGGCGCTGGCCGCCTGCGTGCACACCGTCGGTGACCCGGCGATGGATGCCCGCGGGCACACGGCGGTGGACATCGTGGTCACCACCACCGACGGCGCCCGACTCGAGCGCGGGCTGGACATCGCGCCCGGGTTTCCGGGCCGGCCGCTGAGCGAGGCGCAGCACGCGCAGCGTTTTGCCGACTGCATGGCCTACGCCCCCTTCCCGCTGCCAGCCGACCGCCTGCCGGTGCTGTCCGACGGCATCGGTCGCCTGGCCGACCTGCCGGACGTGCGCGCGCTGCTATCGGCGATGCTGCGCTGAGGCGGCGCCCTACACTGCTGGCCATGCCCCCGGCCGACGACCTGCGCCTGCCTTCGCTCGACGCGCTGCGCGCTTTCGAGGCCGCTGCGCGACTGGGCAGCTTCGAGCGCGCGGCCGACGAACTGGCCGTCACCGCCAGCGCCATCGGCAAGCGGGTGGCGGCGCTGGAATCGCTGATCGGCATCGAGTTGCTGCAGCGCGGCGGCAAGGCGCTGGCCCTCACCGCCACCGGACGCGACTACCTGGCGCAGGTGCGCCCGGCACTGACGCTGCTGATGGCCGTGCCGCAGCACCGCCGCCCGGCCCAGCGCACGCGCAAGCTGCGCGTGAGCAGCCCGCCCACCTTCGCGCGCCAGGTGCTGGTGCCGGCACTGGGCGAGTTCGGCCGTGCCCACCCACAGATCGAGCTAGAGGTGGTGCTGTCCATCCCCTTCCTGAACCTGCGCCCCGGCGAGGCCGACATCGAGATCCAGCACGCCCCGCCCGGCCTGCCCGGCTGGACGGTGCTGATGCACGACGTGGTGCTGCCCGTGGCGTCGCCCGCGCTGGCCGAAGGCCGGCCGTGCCGCACGCCCGCCGACCTGGCGCACTGGCCGCTGCTGCGCACGCCGCTGGAGCCGTGGACGCCCTGGTTCCGCGCCGCCGGCCTGGACTGGCCGGAACCCGCCAGCGGCCCCATGCTGGTGGACCTGGGCCTGACGCTGGAAGCAGCCGTCGCCGGCCAGGGCGTGGCACTGGCGCGGCCGTCGCTCGCCGGCGCCTGGCTGGCCAGCGGCACGCTGCGACCGCTGTTCGCGCTGACGGCGGAGCCGGCACAGCAGTACGGTCTGCGCCACGGCCCGGGCGACGATGCAGCGCTCTTCGCGGGATGGCTGGGCGACCGCTGCGCGCGGCTGGCGCAGGAGGCACTGGAACTGATCTCCGGCCGCACCTGACGAAGTTTCCGGCCGGCGGGCCAGCGCGCCGCTAGCATCCGGGCCAAAGGAGACACATCCATGGCCGAAGTCATCACCAACATCGAAGACCTGCGCAAGCTGGCCCAGCGGCGCGTGCCGCGCATGTTCTACGACTACGCCGACAGCGGCAGCTGGACCGAAGGCACCTACCGCGCCAACGAGAGCGACTTCCAGAAGATCAAGCTGCGCCAGCGCGTGGCGGTGAACATGGAAGGCCGCAGCACGGCGACGAAGATGGTGGGCGTGGACGTGGCGATGCCGGTGGCCATCGCGCCCACGGGGCTGACCGGCATGCAGCATGCCGACGGCGAGATCCTGGCGGCCAAGGCGGCGGAGGCCTTCGGCATCCCGTTCACGCTGAGCACGATGAGCATCTGCTCGATCGAGGACATCCGCGCGAACACGAGCAAGCCCTTCTGGTTCCAGCTCTACGTGATGCGCGACCGTGACTTCATCGAGCGCCTGATCGACCGCGCCAATGCCGCCGGCTGCGGCGCCCTGGTGCTGACGCTGGACCTGCAGATCATCGGCCAGCGCCACAAGGACCTGAAGAACGGCCTGTCGGCGCCGCCGAAGCTCACGCTGGCCAACATCCTGAACATGATGACCAAGCCGCGCTGGGGCCTGGGCATGCTGGGCACGTCGCGCCGGCAGTTCGGCAACATCGTCGGCCACGTCAAGGGCGTCAGCGACATGTCCAACCTCTCCGCCTGGACGGCCCAGCAGTTCGACCCGCGCCTGAACTGGGGCGACGTGGAGTGGATCAAGAAGCGCTGGGGCGGCAAGCTGATTCTCAAGGGCATCCAGGACGTCGAGGACGCGAAGCTGGCGGTGGCGTCGGGAGCTGACGCGCTGATCGTCAGCAACCACGGCGGCCGGCAGCTGGACGGCGCGCAGAGCAGCATCGAGGCACTGCCGGCCATCGTGGAAGCGGTCGGCTCGCAGATCGAGGTGCACATGGACGGCGGCATCCGCTCCGGCCAGGACGTGCTCAAGGCCGTGGCGCTGGGCGCCAAGGGCACCTACATCGGCCGGGCCTTCCTCTACGGCCTGGGCGCGATGGGCCAGGAGGGCGTGGCCAAGGTGCTGCAGATCATCCACAAGGAACTCGACCTGACGATGGCCTTCTGCGGCCACACGAAGATCGGCACCGTGGACCGCAGCATTCTGCTGCCGGGGACGTTCCCGACCGCCTGACGCCAGGCGTTCAGAGCGTCTGCGCGTCGAAGGTGTTGCAGGCGGCCACCTGGCCGCTCTGCACGCCACGCTGGAACCAGCGCATGCGCTGTTCGCTGCTGCCGTGGGTGAAGCTCTCGGGGCGCACCGTGCCCGTGCTCTGCCGCTGCAGCGCATCGTCGCCAATGCGCGCGGCAGCGTTCATGGCTTCCTGGATGTCGCCCTGCTCCAGCCAGTTCTTGCCGCGCTGGGAATGATGCGTCCAGACGCCGGCCAGGCAGTCGGCCTGCAGTTCCACGCGCACCGACATCGCGTTCATCTGCGCCTGAGAGATGCGCCCGCGCATCTGGTCGACCTTGTCGGTGACGCCGATCAGCCGCTGCACGTGGTGACCTACCTCGTGCGCAATCACGTAGGCCTGCGCGAAGTCACCGGGCGCGCCCATCTGGCGCGACAGCGTCTCGAAGAAGCCGAGATCGATGTAGACCTTGTAGTCTCCCGGGCAGTAGAACGGCCCCATCGCGCTCTGGCCGGTGCCGCAGGCGGTGGGCACGGCGCCGCGGAACAGCACCAGCTTCGGCTCACGGTAGCTCTGCCCGCCGCTGCGGAACAGCGCCTGCCAGACGTCCTCGGTGTCGGCCAGCACGGTGGAGACGAACATGGCCTCGCGGTCCGACGCGGGTGGTGCAGCCGCCGGCCCCTGGGACACCGGCGCACCACCGTCCATCCCACCGAGCAGGCCCAGCACGGTCAACGGGTTGATGCCGAAGATCCAGGCGGCGATCACGGCGATGACGATCGAGCCGAGGCCCAGCCCCTTGCCGCCCACGCGCCGCCCGCCGCCGAGGCCGGGGATTCCACCACCGCCGGCGCGCCGGTCCTCGACGTTGCGGCTCTGTCGGTGGCCTTCCCACTTCATGCCGCCCTCCTCAGGTCTTGGGCAGAGTCACGCCGCGCTGGCCCTGGTACTTGCCGCCGCGGTCCTTGTAGCTGGTCTCGCAGACCTCGTCGCTCTCGAAGAACAGCACCTGGGCGCAGCCCTCGCCGGCATAGATCTTGGCCGGCAGCGGCGTCGTGTTGCTGAACTCCAGCGTGACGTAGCCTTCCCATTCCGGTTCGAACGGGGTGACGTTGACGATGATGCCGCAGCGCGCGTAGGTGCTCTTGCCCAGGCAGATGGTGAGCACGTTGCGCGGGATGCGGAAGTACTCCATCGTGCGCGCCAGCGCGAAGCTGTTGGGCGGGATGATGCAGACGTCGGCGTGGATGTCGACGAAGCTCTTCTCGTCGAAGTTCTTCGGGTCCACCACGGTGCTGTGGATGTTGGTGAACACCTTGAATTCCGGCGCGCAGCGGATGTCGTAGCCGTAGCTGCTGGTGCCGTAGCTGACGATCTTGTGGCCGTCGGGTGCATGACGCACCTGCTGGGGCTCGAACGGCTCGATCATGCCGTGCTGCTCGGCCATGCGGCGGATCCAGCGGTCGCTCTTGATGCTCATCGGGGTTCCGGTCGGGCGGTTGGAGCCGGCATTGTCGCCGCGTCGGCTGGGCCGTCAGCCCCAGACCTCGTGCGCCACCTCCACCACCCGCTCCAGCTTGCGCCACTGGTCGTCCATCGACAGGGCGTTGCCGTGGTGGGTGCTGGAAAAGCCGCACTGCGGGCTGAGGGCCAACTGGTCCAGTGGCACGATCTTCGCAGCCTCGTCGATGCGGCGCTTGAGCTTGTCCTTGTCCTCGAGTTCGCCCAGCTTGGTGGTCACCAGGCCGAGCACCACGGTCTTCCCCTTGGGCACGGCGCGCAGCGGCTCGAACCCGCCGGCGCGTTCGCTGTCGAACTCCATGAACCAGCCGTCGACGTCGGTGGAGAACATGGCCTCCACCACCGGGTCGTAGCCGCCCTCGGCCACCCAGGCACTCTTGAAGTTGCCACGGCAGGTGTGGATGGTCACCGCCATGTCGGCCGGCCGGTCGCGCAGCGCGGCGTTGATGGTCTGCGCATAGCGCCGCGGCAGCTCGGCCGGGTCGTCGCCGTTGGCCCGGCAGTTGGCCTGGATCTTGGGATCGCAGAGGTAGGCGAAGGTGATGTCGTCGAGCTGCAGGTAGCGGCAGCCGGCCTCGGCCAGGTGCGCGATGGCCTGGCGGTAGGCCGCGGCCACGTCGCCCCAGAAGGCGTCCAGGTCGGGATACACCTCGCGCGAGATGGCCGCACGCCCGCCACGCAGGTGCAGCATCGACGGCGACGGGATCGTCATCTTCGGCACCGCCTGCGCCACCGACTTCAGGTAGGCGAAGTGATCCGCCATGATCGGCCGGCTGCAGCCGATGCGGCCGGTGACGGTGGCGATGGGCGGCTGCTCGCTCTGCCCGGAGATCTTGAACTTGGGGCCGGGGTTGGCGGTGAGCGTGACGCCGTCCAGCTGGGCCAGGAAGTCCAGATGCCACCAGTCACGGCGGAACTCGCCGTCGGTGACGGCCTGCAGGCCGATGTCCTGCTGACGGCGCACGGCCTCGGCGATTGCGCGGTCCTCGGCCTCGCGCAGCGTCTGGTCGCCCACTTCACCGGCCTTCCAGCGGGCGCGCATCGTGGCCAGCGCCTCGGGGCGCAACAGGCTGCCGACCTGGTCGGCGCGGAAAGGCGGGCGGGTGGCGTTCATCGTGTCTCCGTTCTGATGGGAGACACGAGTCTAGGGCGCTTCTGCCGCGGCCTCGCAGAGCTCGGCCGCTTCGGCAGGCTGAAGACAGTCCGCAGGGACTGTCTTCAGTCCAGATCCTCCCCCGGCCTCGCAGAGCTCGGCCGCTTCGGCAGGCTGAAGACAGTCCGCAGGGACTGTCTTCAGTCCAGCCTCAGCCAGAGACGACGCGCACTGCGGGGCGCTGCGGCTCCGGCTCGGAGTCGAAGCGCTCAAAGCCGGTGTAGCAGAGGAAGTGCCGGTTCGACGCGCGACCGAACAGCGCCATGCCCAGGCGCGTGGCCATCTCGTGGCCCATGGCGGTGACGCCGTTGCGGGACACGACGATGGGCACGCCCAGGTGCGCTGCCTTCATCACCATCTCGCTGGTCAGGCGCCCGGTGGTGTAGAAGGCCTTGTCGACACCATCGACGCCATGCAGCCCCATCCAGCCGGCAATGGTGTCGATGGCGTTGTGGCGACCGACGTCCTCGACGAACATCATCAGTTCGGGCTGGCCGGCGTCGAGACGGAACAGCGCGCAGCCGTGCACCGAACCGGCCTTGCGGTGGATGCTGTCCTGCTGCCGCATGGTCTCGAGCATGCGGTGCAGGTGGCTCTGGCGGATGCGGGCGCGGGCCGCTTCCGGCAGGTGGATGCCATTGAGGTCTTCCAGCTGGTCGCCGAACACCGTGCCCTGACCACAGCCGGTGGTGACCACCCGCTTGGCGGTCCGGGCCTCGATGTCGGCCACGCCGGCCCGGGTCCGGACCGCGGCGGCAGCGACATCCCAGTCCACCGTGATCGACTCGATCTCGTCGACGCGCTTGATCAGCCTCTGGTTCAGCAGGTAGCCCAGCACGAGGTGCTCGGGCATGGCGCCGAGCGTCATCAGCGTGACCAGCTCACGCTTGTCGACGAAGACCGTCAGCGACCGCTCGGCCGGGATGTGGATGCTGCGCCGGTCACCGTACTCGTCGAGGATGGTGATCTCGCGCAGCAGTTCGCCGCGGGCCTCGGTGAGCCTCGGCGCACCCACCACCCGCGGCCGGGGGGCTACGGTGGGGTGAGGCAGGGCTTCACCGGGGACCGACATGACGCGAACTCAGGCCTTGGCGGGCGTGGTGCCCGGGGACGGCAGCGGCGCCGCCGAACGCTGCGCAGGGATGCGGCCGGCCTTCACGTCGTCGTACCACAGCTCGTGGTGCTCCTTCGCCCAGGTCTCGTCGACGTAGCCGTTGCGCATGGCCGAGTAGGCGCCCTTGGCTCCGATCGTGCCCATGTAGATGTGGCCGATGAACAGCGCCATCATCAGCAGCGACGACGCACCGTGCACCATCTGCGCGATCTGCATGTTCTCGCGCGTCGGCGAGACCTGCGGGATCAGCTGGTTCAGCACCAAGCCCGACGCGACGACGAGCGCACCGAACACAAACACGCCCACCCAGAACAGGATCTTCTCACCGGCGTTGAAGCGGTGCGAAGGCACGTGCGCACCGTTCAGAAGCCCGCCCCCCTTGGCCAGCCAGACCATGTCGTCCTTGCTCGGCAGGTTGTCCTTCACGAACGTGACGATCACGATGACCAGCGACACCGCGAACAGCGGGCCGGCGAAGTTGTGCAGGTTCTTCAGCAGATAGGTCAGCCAGCCGAACAGCGTGCCCCCGAGCACCGGCAGCAGGAAGAACTTGCCGAAGGCCATCACGATGCCGGATACCGCCAGCACCACGAAGGCGATGGCGTTGACCCAGTGCGCCGCGCGCTCCAGCGGTGTGAAGCGCTCGATGACACGGCCCGTCGGGCCTTCCTTGGTGTCCAGCGGCCCCTTGACCACGTAGTGCAGCACCGCCGCCACCAGCATGATCAGCATCAGCGCACCGCCGTAGGGGATCAGCCAGTTGTTGCGCACCTGACGCCAGGCTTCACCCGCGGAGGTGTAGTTCGAGCCGGGGTACTGCACCGGGCGCTGCATCAGCACGCCCATCTCCAGCCCGGGCAGGCTGGTGACACCCGGCACGTTGCCGGAGTTGTGCACGCCACGCCAGAACGGCGCGTTGTTGCCCGGCTGCGTGACCGCGCGCTCGGCGTTGGTCTCGTCGGGCTTGGGCAGCGCGGGGCCGGCACTGGCGGGCGGCGGGGGGTCGGCCGGCGGCAGGGTCTGCGCCCAGGCCGCCCCGGCGGTGGCCAGGGCGAGCCCGCAGGCCACGGCCCAGCGGCGAAGGAGGGTGTTCATCGCCATGCCCTTCAGGTGTTGGAGCCGATGCGGACGCTCTCGTTCTGCCCGGCGGCGCGCTGCTTGAGCTGCGCCTCCCAGGCCTTCTGGTCGCCGGCTTGCCAGCCCGGGGCCACGTAGCCGTTGTCGTTGGCACCGTTCCAGGCCGGCACGTCCGGCTTCTTGCCGGAGGCCATGTCCTGGGGCTGTTCGCTGCAGGCGGCCAGCGCGAGCGCGGCCGCGCCGATCATCAGGATTCGTTGGATCACGACTTCTTGCCCTCCGTCGGCTTGCCATAAGCGGTGCCCCAGCCCCAGATCTCGCTGCCCTTGCCGCGCGTGAGCACGCGGTTGCGGAAGATGTCGGCCACGACGTCGCCGTCGCCGCCGAGCAGGGCCTTGGTCGAGCACATCTCGGCGCAGGCCGGCAGCTTGCCTTCGGCCAGGCGGTTGCGGCCGTACTTGGCGTTCTCGGCGTCCGAGCCGTTGGCCTCCGGGCCGCCGGCGCAGAAGGTGCACTTGTCCATCTTGCCGCGCAGGCCGAAGGTGCCGTTGCTCGGGAACTGCGGCGCACCGAACGGGCAGGCGTAGCTGCAGTAGCCGCAGCCGATGCAGATGTCCTTGTCGTGCAGCACCACGCCGTCGTCGGTCCGGTAGAAGCAGTCCACCGGGCAGACGGCCATGCAGGGTGCGTCGCTGCAGTGCATGCAGGCCACCGAGATGCTCTTTTCGCCGGGCAGGCCGTCGTTGAGGGTCACGACCCGGCGGCGGTTGACGCCCCAGGGCACATCGTGCTCTGCCTTGCAGGCGGTGACGCAGCCGTTGCACTCGATGCAGCGCTCGGCGTCACAGATGAATTTCATGCGTGCCATGTGAATGTCTCCGTGGGCGTCAGGCGGTGGCGCGTTCGATCTGGCAGACCGTGGTCTTGGTCTCCTGCATCATCGTCACGATGTCGTAGCCGTAGGTCGTGGCGGTGTTGACCGCCTCGCCGCGGACCACTGGAGCCGCACCTTCCGGGTAGTAGGCCAGCATGTCCACGCCGCCCCAGCGGCCGGAGAAGTGGAACGGCAGGAAGACCACGTCGGGCCCGACCCGCTCGGTGACCAGGGCCTTGACCTTCAGACCCTTGAAGCCGTCGATGCCCTGCATCGGCGGGGTCTTCACGTACACCGTGTCACCGTGGCGGATGCCCCGGTCGTTGGCCGCCTTGGGGTTGATCTCGACGAACATCTCCTGCTGCAGTTCGGCCAGCCAGGGGTTGGAACGCGTCTCCTCGCCGCCGCCCTCGTACTCGACCAGGCGACCGCTGGTCATCACCAGCGGGAAGGTCTTGCCGATGTCGGCGTTCTTGTCCTGCACCGACTTGAACAGCACCGGCAGACGCCAGTTGGACTTCTTGTCCTCGTGCGTCGGGTACTTGGCCACCAGATCGGGCCGGTTGCTGTACAGCGGCTCGCGGTGCTTCGGGATCGGGTCCGGGAAGTTCCAGACGACGGCACGGGCCTTGGCGTTGCCGAACGGGTGGCAGCCGTGCTTCATGGCCACGCGCTGGATGCCGCCGGAGAGGTCGGTCTTCCAGTTCTTGCCTTCGGCCTCGGCCTTCTCGGCGTCGGTCAGGTCGTCCCACCAGCCCAGCTTCTTCAGCAGCGCGTGGTCGAACTCCGGGTAGCCGGTCTGGATCTCGGCGCCCAGGCTGTGCGAGCCGTCGCCGGCCAGCAGCGACACGCCGTCCTTCTCGACGCCGAAGCGGGCGCGGAAGTTGCCGCCGCCGTCCATCACGTGGCGGCTGGTGTCGTACAGGTTGGGCGAGCCCGGGTGCTTGAGTTCGGCGGTGCCGAAGCACGGCCAGGGCAGGCCGAAGTAGTCGCCGTCGAGCTTGTAGCCCGTCTCCTTGTCGATGCCGCCCTTGGCCTTGAGCGTCTTCACGTCGAAGACGTGCATGTTGCGCATGTGGGCCTTCAGGCGATCCGGGCTCTGGCCGGTGTAGCCGATGGTCCACAGGGCCTTGTTGACCTCGAGCAGGATGGACTCGGGCTCGGGCTCCATGCCGCCCTTGCCCTGGACCATCTTGAAGTTCTTGGTCAGCTCCTTGCCGAAACCGAGCTTGTCGGCCAGCTGGGCCATGATCATCGCGTCGGTGCGGCTTTCCCACAGCGGGTCGATGACCTTCTCGCGCCACTGGATGGAGCGGTTGGACGCGGTGATGGAGCCGCTGGTCTCGAACTGCGTGGCCGCCGGCAGCAGGTAGACGGCGCGGTTGGGGTTCTTGTCCTCGGCGCGGCCGGGCATCGCGGCCATCGCGGCGGTGGCGCTGGGGAACGGATCGACGACGACCAGCAGGTCCAGCTTGTCCATCGCGCGCTTCATCTCAAGGCCGCGGGACTGCGAGTTCGGCGCGTGGCCCCAGAAGAACAGGCCCTTGAGGTTGCCGTTCTGCGCGACAAGCTCGGGGTTCTCCAGCACGCCGTCGATCCAGCGCGAGACCGTCATGCCGGGCTTGGTGATCATGCCCTCGGCGAAGCGGCCCTTGACCCAGTCGTACTCGACACCCCAGACGCGGCAGTAGTGCTTCCACGAGCCTTCGGCGACGCCGTAGTAGCCGGGCAGCGAGTCGGGGTTGGGGCCGATGTCGGTGGCGCCCTGCACGTTGTCGTGGCCGCGGAAGATGTTGGCGCCACCGCCCATCACACCGACGTTGCCCAGCGCCAGCTGCAGGATGCAGGAGGCACGCGTCATCGCGTTGCCGATGGTGTGCTGCGTCTGGCCCATGCACCAGACGATGGTGCTCGGCCGGTTCTCGGCCATGGTCTTGGCCACGCTGTAGACCGTGGCCTCGTCGACGCCGCAGGCCTCCTCGACCTTGTCCGGCGTCCAGTTGGCCATGACCTCGGCCTTGACGGCCTCCATGCCGTAGACGCGGTCGTTGATGTACTTCTTGTCTTCCCAGCCGTTCTTGAAGATGTGATAGACGACACCGAACAGGAAGGGGATGTCCGTGCCCGACCGCAGGCGCACGTAGATGTCGGACTTGGCCGCGGTGCGCGTGTAGCGCGGGTCGACCACGATGACCTTGCAGCCGTTCTCCTTGGCGTGCAGCAGGTGCAGCATCGACACCGGGTGCGCCTCGGCGGCGTTGGAGCCGATGTACAGCGCCGCCTTGGAGTGGTGCATGTCGTTGTAGGAGTTGGTCATCGCACCATACCCCCACGTGTTGGCCACGCCGGCCACCGTCGTGCTGTGGCAGATGCGGGCCTGGTGGTCGCAGTTGTTGGTGCCCCACATGGACACCATCTTGCGGAACATGTAGGCCTGCTCGTTGCTGTGCTTGGACGAGCCGACGAAGAAGATCGAGTCGGGCCCGTTGGCCTCGCGCAGCGCCAGCATCTTCTTGCTGATCTCGTCGAGCGCCTGGTCCCAGGAGATGCGCTGGTACTTGCCGTCGACCAGCTTCATCGGGTACTTCAGCCGGTACTCGCCATGGCCGTGCTCACGCACCGCAGCGCCCTTGGAGCAGTGCGCGCCCATGTTGATCGGGCTGTCGAACACCGGCTCCTGGCGCACCCAGACGCCGTTCTCGACCACGGCGTCGATCGCGCAGCCGACCGAGCAGTGGCCGCACACCGTGCGCTTGACCTCGACCTTGCGCTCGCCGCTGGCCGCGGCGCCGCCGGCGGCCTGCGCCTTCTTGACCAGCGTGAGCTGGCTGGCCGCGAGGCCGGCACCGACGCCCAGGCCCGAGCGGCGCAGGAAGGCGCGGCGATCCATCGTCGGCACGGCACGGGACAGGCCGCGCGCCAGGTTCGAGACCAGGCTGGATGAGGCGGCGCCACCCGTGGCGCCGGCAGTGCGAGTCAGCAACATGACGTCTCCTGTGATGCTCAGAGCTTGGCCGTCTGGTAGTACTGGCGCACGTGCGCCGTTTCCTGGTAGCGGCCGTGGTCCTGGCCGGCCTGACCGGCGTCGGCCGCCGGCACGGCAGCGGTGTCGGTCCGGGCTGCCGGCAGCAGCGTGGCCGCGGCAGCCAGCGCCCCCACGGTGCCCGCACCGGCAAAGACGGTGCGGCGGTTCAGTTGCGGACGTTCGGGCGAGCTCATGGTGGTCTCCTCAACAGCGTGACCGTGCAGACCCATGCACGGACTTGCATATGCACCCTGGATGACAAACCAGCACTGGCTGCAAAGCAACCGGGGTTCCCCCGGGGAGCCATGCGACAACTTGTCGCAGCCGGTGTCAGCCTGTCGAACCCCATGCGGACCGCCGCCTGGGCGCAGCCCGCCCGCGCCTGCACGACGCAGCGGCCTCGCACAATGACCACGCTGTTGGGGGCAGTATCTGCCGGCCATCGGGGAAAACAGGCCTCCGTAGAATCCGCGCGCCGCCGACACTGGGCGGTCGCAGCCCGCCGCAGACGAAGAAACCCCAAGCATCACGTCGGCCCACTCTGAAACTGTTGAAGACCACCCCGCTGCCTGCATGCGCGAACGCCCTGCACTGACCGTTGCCGTCACCATCGACCGCCACCGCGCGCCCACCCGGTGGGAGGACTGGCGTTTCTCGATCGTGGACGTGACGATCGACGAAGGTCAGTTCGGCGACCAGCCCCTGCAGCTGCACGACGACGGCACGGTGGCGCGCTTCCTCCACCCCGGGCTGCGCGTGGAACTGCACACCGACGAGGGCGAGGGCTACTACCTGAACCTCACCAGCGGCCAGCCCTCCTGGTTCGTCTGGTGGCGCATCGACGACGACGACCCGTCGATGGCGCGGCCACAGATGGTGACGCTGTCCTACCACGAGGCCGGCCGGCAGCTGGACGCCGAGGAGCGGGTGGACACGGTGGTGCTGCCGCCCGACGTGCGCGAGGAACTGCAGGCCTTCACCGACGCCCACTATCGCCCGGAGCCCAAGCGCCGCGTGCGACCGGCCTCGTTCAAGGCCCCGGACCAGCGATGAACCGGCCCGACGACGACGGCTTTCTGTCGCGCTGGTCGCGCCGCAAGGCCGCGGTGCGCACGGGCGCACCGGCGCCGGAGCCGCCGGCCGCGGCTCCCGCGACGCCCGCAGTGTCGCGCTCGACGGCAACCCCCGTCACCGGTCACGCTGATGCGCTGCAGCCCGACGGTTCGGCCACGGTATCGCAAGGTGTCCCAGCCGCGCCCCCGCCCGAACCACCGCCACAACTGGAAGACACCGAGGCGCTGACGCCCGAATCGGACTTCGCGCGCTTCGCCAAGCCCGACGTCGACCCCCAGGTGCGCAACGCAGCGCTGAAGAAGCTGTTCGCCGATCCACGGTTCAATGTCATCGACGAGATGGACATCGACATCATGGACTACAACAAGCTCGAGCCGCTGCCCCAGAGCATGCTCCGGCGCATGGCGCAGGCCCATGTGCTCGGCCTGTTCGACGACGAAGAAGACGAAGAGAAGGCGAAGGCTGCATCGGCCGGCGCCGCCGACCCCGCCACGCCCTCTGCTGCCCCGGCCCCCTCGGCCACCGCCGACGCGGACATCCCCTCACCCGACCCACGCGCCCCTGATGAAGACCCTGATCTGCGACTGCAACCGGACGATGCCGCTGGACCTGCCGGCGATCGCCCGCGCGCTGGAGAAGACGCCGAACGCCAGCGCTGACGGCCTGGAAACCGGCCACACGCTGCTCTGCCGCCGCGAGGCCAGCGCGTTCCAGCGCGCCGCCAAGGCCACCACGGCCAGCGCCGAACCCCTGCTGGTGGGCTGCACGCAGGAGCAGCGGCTGTTCCTCGAGCTGAACGCGCAGACCGAAGGCGCGGCCAGCGTGCAGGAGCGGCCGATCCGCTTCGTCAACCTGCGGGAGACCGGCGGCTGGTCGCGCGACGCGGCGTCGGCCACGCCCAAGCTCGCCGCGCTGATCGCTGCCGCCCAGCTGCCCGACCCGGAGCCGGTGGGCACGGTGAGCTACCGCTCCGAAGGCCGCTGCCTGGTGATCGGCGCGGCCGAACCCGCGGCCCGCGCGGCGGCGCTGCTGGGCGACCGCCTGGACCTCACGCTGCTGGTGGACGGCGGCGCCCTGCCGCAGCGCGGCGAACATGCCGTGCAGGCCGGCCGCCTGACACATCTGCGCGGCTGGCTCGGCGCCTTCGAGGCCGAGTGGACCAGCGGCAACCCGATCGACCTCGACCTGTGCACGCGCTGCAACGCCTGCATCGACGCCTGCCCGGAAGGCGCCATCGACTTCAGCTACCAGGTCGACCTGTCGCGCTGCCGCAGCCATCGCGACTGCGTGCGCGTCTGCGACGCGGCCGGCGCGATCGACTTCGCGCGCGAACCGCTGCAGGTCAAGGAACGCTTCGACCTCGTGCTCGACCTGCGCCCGGCCCCGGCCTTCACGCAGCATGCCAAGCCGCAGGGCTACTTCCACGTCGGTGCCGACCCGGTGGCCCTGGCCGGCGCCGTGGTGGAACTGCGTGATGCCGTCGGCAGTTTCGAGAAGCCGCGCTTCTTCCGCTACGAGCACAAGCTGTGCGCGCACAGCCGCAACGAGAAGGTCGGCTGCAGCGCCTGCATCGACGTCTGCTCGGCCAGCGCGATCCGCAGCGACGCGTCGATGAAGGGCAAAGTGCAGGCGCGTGGGCCGCGGCCGGTGGGCGAATCGGCCCGCCCGCAGCCGGTGACTGGCGGCATCGTCGTCGACCCGCACCTCTGCGTGGGCTGCGGCGCGTGCAGCACCGTCTGCCCCAGCGGCGCGCTGGGCTTCGCCTACCCGGGCACGGTCGACCAGGGCCGGCGCCTGCGCACGCTGCTGACCACCTACCGCCATGCCGGCGGCAAGGCTCCGGCGGTGCTGCTGCACAGCGACGGCGCCGGCGCACGGCTGGTGGAGGAACTGGGCCGTGCCGCACGCGTGGACGCCGACGTTCGCGGCGTGCCGGCGCGCGTGCTGCCGGTGGGCGTGTGGCACACCGCCAGCTGGGGCCTGGACCTGTGGCTCAGCGCCATCGCCCAGGGCGCCACCCAGGTCTGGGTGCTGCTGACCGACGAGGAGGCGCCCGCCTACCGCGAGGCGCTGGCGCAGCAGATGGCCGTGGGCCAGGCCATCCTCACCGGCCTGGGCTACGCCGGCACGCACCTGCGGCTGATCGAGACCCGCGATGCACGCGACCTCGCCGCCCTGGATACCGCGCTGGCCGAACCGGCCGCCACCACGGTGTCGCGGCCCGGCACCTTCGCCGTGCAGGCCGACAAGCGGGCCACGCTCGATCTGGCCTTGGACCACCTGCTGGCCTGCGCCCCGCAAGCCGCCGAGACCATCGCGCTGCCCGCCGAAGGTGCGCCCTTCGGCACGCTGGCTGTCGACACCGAGCGCTGCACCATGTGCCTGAGCTGCGTCGGCGCCTGCCCCAAAAGCGCGCTGGCCGACAACCCGGAGCGCCCGCAGCTGCGCTTCGTGGAGTCCAGCTGCGTGCAGTGCGGCCTGTGCGAAAAGACCTGCCCTGAGAACGCAATCACGCTGCAGCCGCGGCTGTGGCTGGCCGACGGCGGCAAGGCGCGTCGACAGATGCGCGTGCTGCACGAGGTCGAGCCCTACGCCTGCGTGCGTTGCGGCAAGCCCTTCGGCACGTTGCGCGCCATCGAGGCCATGATCGGCAAGCTCGCCGGCCATGCCGCATTCCAGGGCAAGGCGGCCGACCGGCTGAAGATGTGCGGCGACTGCCGCGTCATCGACCTGCACAGCGACCCGGGCGAAGTCCGGATCACCGACCTCTGACCCGGGCCTCGCGCCCCGACCTCCCGACATGAAACCCCCACGCCCACTCCGTTCGCTGCCCCCATTGGGGGCTGTCAGTGCCTTCGGAACGGCCGGGCAGCACTGACATGAGCGACACCGCACCGATCCGACTGGCCCCCGCCGCAGCCGACGACAGCGTCGAGCTCGAGCGTGCCGAGCTCTACGGCCTGCTGGCCGCCCTGTGGCTGGCGCCGCCCGACGAGGCCCTGCTGCGCCAGTTCGGCGTGGCCGTGACGCAGGCACCGCAGCAAGGCGGGCCGCTGGAGGCCGCCTGGGAGGCCCTGGTGGCGGCCATGCGTGCCACCACCGCCGACGCCGCCGCCGCCGAGCACGAGGCGCTGTTCCATGGCGTGGGCAAGCCCGAGGTCTTCCTCTACGGCTCGTACTACCTGACCGGGTTCCTCAACGAAAAGCCGCTGGCGCAGCTGCGCGACGACCTGGCCGCGCTGGGCCTGACGCGCGACACCGACCGCGGCGAAACCGAGGACCACGTGGCCTACGTGTTCGAGGTCATGCGCTACCTGATCGCCGGGGACGGCGCCGGCGACGACCCCACGGTGCACAACCTGGAGCAGCAGCGCCGCTTCTTCCGTGCCCACGTGCAGCCCTGGGTCGGCGCGCTGTGCGACGCGGTGCAGGCACACCCGCGGGCCGAGGTCTGGCGTTCGGTGGCCGCGTTCACGCGCAGCTTCGTCGAGGTGGAGACGCAGGGCTTCGACCTGCTGGAAGCATGATCGATCCGGAACTCATCACCGGCCTGGTGCTGGCCGGCGGCCGCGGCAGCCGCATGGGCGGCGTCGACAAGGGGCTGCAGAACCACCAGGGCATCCCGCTGGCGCTGCATGCGCTGTTGCGGCTGCAGCCGCAGGTGGGCCACCTGATGCTCAACGCCAACCGCAACCTGGGCGCCTACGAGGCCTTCGGTGCGCCGGTGTGGCCCGACGCGACGGCGGACTTCCCGGGCCCGCTGGCCGGCGTGCTGGCCGGTCTGGAGCACTGCGAAACGCCCTACCTCGTCACCGTGCCCTGCGACACGCCGAACTTCCCGGCCGACCTGGTCGAACGCCTGGGCACGGCGCTGCAGGCCGAAGACGCCGAGATCGCGATGGCGGCCACGCTCGAGGATGGCACGCTGCGCACACAGCCGGTGTTCTGCCTGATGCACGCTCACCTGATGGAGAGCCTGGTGGCCTTCATGCAGGCCGGTGAACGCAAGATCGACCGCTGGACGGCACGCCACCGCGTGGCCGTGGTCACGTTCGACGACGCCTCGGCGTTCTTCAACGCCAACACCGTGGCCGAGCTCCAGCAACTGCAGCATGGCCGCTGAGACCGCCGCCGGCGACGAGGGCGGGCACTGGCCGCGGGCCGTGGTGCTCGTCGTCGACGACGAGCCGGGCATGCGCCACTTCCTGGAAAAGGCCATCGCGCCGCGCGTGGCACGCGTGCTCACCGCCGGTTCCGCCGAGGAGGCCGAGGCCCTGCTGCGCCAGCACCATGTGGACCTGCTGCTGCTGGACATCGCGCTGCCGGGCAAGAACGGCATCGCGCTGCTGAAGGACCTGCGCGCCCAGGGCATCGGCTCCGAGGTCGTGCTGATCACGGCGTTCGCCGACCTGGACACGGCGATCGAGGCCCTGCGGGCCGGCGCCGGCGACATGCTGCTCAAGCCGTTCCGCGTGACCCAGGTTCTGGGTGCGACGCGGCACGCGCTGGAGCGCGCCCGCCTGCGCCGCGAGAACTGGGTGATGAGGCGCGAGCTGCTGCAGCGCACGCCACCAGCCGACGGCCTGGTCGGCAGTTCGATCGCCATCAAGGGCCTGCAGGCGGCGCTGCACCGCGTCGCCACCGTGGACTCCACCGTGCTGCTGACCGGTGAATCGGGCACCGGCAAGGAGCTGGCGGCCATGGCCCTGCACCGGCTCAGCCCGCACGCCAGCGCGCCCTTCGTGCCGGTCAACTGCGCCACGGCGCAGCCGGCCCAGCTGGAGGCCGAGCTCTTCGGCACCGGCGGCAGCGAAGGGCTGTTCGTCGTCGCACAGGGCGGCACGCTGTTCCTCGACGAGGTCGGCGAGCTGCCTCCGGCCCTGCAGGCGGCACTGCTGCGCGTGCTGGAGGACCGCCGCGTGCGGCCGGTGGGCAGCGAGCGCGACATCCCGGTGGACGTGCGCATCGTCGCGGCCACCAACCGGCCGCTGGCCGACGACGTGACCAGCGGCCGCTTCCGCGCCGACCTCTTCTACCGGCTGCAAGTGGTGGAGATCAAGCTGCCGCCTCTGCGCGCCCACAAGGAGGACATCCCGGACTTGGTGGCGCATTTCGTCGAGACGCTGGCACCGCGGCTGGGCGTGCC
The DNA here is from genome assembly GCF_004016515.1 of Rubrivivax albus. GTDB lineage: Bacteria > Pseudomonadota > Gammaproteobacteria > Burkholderiales > Burkholderiaceae_C > Rubrivivax > Rubrivivax albus. The sequence goes on along the minus strand of NZ_SACT01000001.1, from coordinate 894,211 downwards.
GCCGATCGAGGTCACGGCCGACGAGATGGGCTTCCTGCGGCAGTACGACTGGCCCGGCAACGTGCGCGAGCTGCGCAACCTGATCGAGCGTTCGCTGATCGTCGGCGCGCTCAACGTCTCGGCGCTGTACCAGAGCCTGCCCCGGCCAAGCGCCGTGAAGCGCACCGTCGTCGAAGGCGCCCCCACGGACCTCCACACGCTGGAGAAGCAGCACATCCTGGCCGTGCTGGCCTCGGTGCAGGGCGACAAGACGCAGGCCGCGGAACTGCTGGGCATCTCGCGGCGCACGCTGGAGCGGCGCGTGGCGGAGTGGGGCCAGCAGGGCTGAGAGCCCGCGGCTGAACGACGGCATGGGACGCTTCCAGTCGCTGTCGATCCGCAACAAGCTGCTGGCCATGGTGCTGCTGCCGCTGCTCGGCGTGCTGCCGCTGCTGGGTGCGCTGCTGCTGTGGTGGAGCAACGCCGCCTTCGACCGCCTGCTGACGACCAAGGTGCGCGCCGACCTGGCCGTGGCTCAGGGCTACTTCGAACGCGTGCTGGCCGAAGTCGGCACCGGCACGGCAGCGATCGCCGAATCGCACGCACTGGCGCGCGCCTTGTCCGAGGGCGGCGACGTGCCCGCGCTGCTGACGGCGGCCGGGCGCCGCGCCGGGCTGGACTTCATCCACTGGCGCCCGGGTGATGCCACGACCGACGGCACCGACCTGGTGGTGCTGGAACCCGAAGCGCAGCGGGCACTGCTGGACGCGACGCAGCGCGAACGCGTGGCCGTGCCGCTGCTGGGCACGCGCAACGCGGCGCCCTCGCAACGCACGCGCGAGGACCGCGCCATGGTGCTGCTGGCCACGCGCGCCGTGGTCGACGACCGCGGCCAGCGCCTGGGCACCGTGCAGGGTGGCGTGCTGCTCAACCGCAACCTGCCCTTCATCGACCACATCAACGAGATCGTCTATCCCGCCGGCTCCCTGCCCTTCGGCAGCCAGGGCACGGCCACGCTGTTCCTGGACGACGTGCGCATCAGCACCAACGTGCGCCTGTTCGGCCCGACGCAGGCCGAACGCGCGATCGGCACCCGCGTCTCGCGCGTGGTGCGCGACGCGGTGCTCGGCCGCGGCCAGACCTGGCTGGACCGGGCCTTCGTCGTCGACGACTGGTACGTCTCGGGCTACCAGCCGCTGACCGACGCTGCCGGCCAGCGGGTGGGCATGCTCTACGTCGGCTTCCTGGAGCGCCCGTTCACCTGGCTGAAGTACGCGGCATTGGCCGGCATCGGCATGGTGTTCTTCGCCGTGATGATCGTCGCGGCCGTGGTGTCGCTGCGCTGGGCGCGCACGATCTTCCGCCCGCTGGAGCGCATGGAGGCGACGATGCTGGTGGTCGAAGGCGGGGACCTCGATGCCCGCGTCGGCGCCACCGGCAGCCACGACGAGGTGGGGCGCCTGGCCGGGCACCTGGACCACCTGCTGGACGTGCTGCAGCGCTGGCATGCCGAGCTCGACGCCAAGGTGGCCGAGCGCACCCGTGAACTGGAAAACGCGCAGGGCCAGCTGCTGCGCAGCGAGAAGCTGGCGGCGGTGGGTCAGCTGACGGCCAGCATCGCGCACGAGATCAACAACCCGATCGCGGTGATCCAGGGCAACCTCGACCTCGTGCGCACGCAACTGCCGGCCGAAGCGGGCGACGTGGTGCGCGACGAACTCCGGCTGATCGACGAGCAGGTCGAGCGCATGCGGCTGATCGTGACCCAGCTGCTGCAGTTCGCGCGCCCGTCGGAGTACGCCGGCTACGTGGCGCCGGTGGACACGGCGCGCGTGGCCGAGGACTGCCTGGTGCTGGTCGGCCACCTGCTGGCCAAGACACGCATCACCCTCGTGCGCGAGTTTTCAGCCACGCGGCAGCCGCAGATCAACCGCAACGAACTGCAGCAGGTGCTGGTGAACCTGCTGGTCAATGCCATCCACGCCATGGCCGACGGCGGCACCCTGCTGCTGGCCACGCGGGATCTCGACGACGGCCGCGTGGCGATCGACGTCGCAGACACCGGCCCGGGGCTGGAGGCCACGCTGATGGACCAGCTGTTCAAGCCCTTCGTCACGCGCAAGAAGGACGGCACGGGCCTCGGGTTGTGGATCAGCCGCAGCATCGTGGAGCGCTACGGCGGCGAACTCGTGGCCGCCAACCGGGCGACGGGCGGGGCCTGCTTCTCGGTGCTGCTGCGGCTGGACGGCAGCGCCTGAGCGAGCGAGCGAGCGGGACGGCCGGCGCGGCCTGCCGGACCGAGCCCACGGCGCACAGGGGTTTGACCTGGCGCAAGCATCGTATTTCCCACACTGTATTTCCCACAATGCATCTGGGGTCTCAGGCGCCTAGATTGCGGGCCTGTCGAAACCCGCTGAATCAGGAGACCCCAATGAAAGTCCAAGTCCTGGCCGCTGCCGTGGCCCTGTCCCTGGCCGCCCTGCTGCCTGCCGCCGCCGCGCCGATGGTCATCAAGTACAGCCACGTGGTGGCCGACCAGACCCCGAAGGGCCAGGCGGCGCTGAAGTTCAAGGAGCTGGCCGAGAAGGCGCTGCCCGGCAAGGTCGAGGTCCAGGTCTTCCCGAACAGCCAGCTGTTCGGCGACGGCAAGGAGATGGAAGCGCTGCTGCTCGGCGACGTGCAGATCATCGCGCCCTCGCTGGCCAAGTTCGCCAAGTACACGAAGAAGCTGCAGATCTTCGACCTGCCGTTCCTGTTCGACGACATCGCCGCCGTCGACCGCTTCCAGGACAGCGCCAAGGGCCAGGAACTGCTGGATTCGATGACCGGCAAGGGCATCAAGGGCCTGGGCTACCTGCACAACGGCATGAAGCAGCTCTCGGCCAACAAGCCGCTGAAGACGCCTGCCGACGCCAAGGGGTTGAAGTTCCGCATCCAGAGCTCCGACGTGCTCGAGGCGCAGTTCAAGGCCGTGGGCGGCAACCCGCAGAAGCTGGCCTTCGCCGAGGTCTACCAGGCGCTGCAGACCGGCGTGGTGGATGGCACCGAGAACCCGTGGTCGAACATCTACACGAAGAAGTTCCACGAGGTTCAGAAGGTCATCATGGACAGCAACCACGGCGTGCTGGACTACATGGTGATCACCAACGCCGGCTGGTGGAAGAGCCTGCCCGACGACGTTCGCACCGCGCTGAACAAGGCCATGGTCGAGTCGATCAAGTACGGCAACAAGGTGGCCTTCGACGAGGCCGAGAACTACCGCCAGAAGGTCATCGCCGACAAGAAGGCCGACGTGATGCCGATGAGCAAGGCAGAACTGGGCCAGTGGCGCGAGGCCATGAAGCCGGTGTGGACGAAGTTCGAAGGCGACATCGGCAAGGACCTGATCGACGCCGCGCTGGCCGCCAACAAGTAAACCGCATCGCGACGGGGAAGACCATCGTCCCGGCCGTTTCGTCGGCCGGGGCGGTGGCATGAGACAGGAGGGCCCGCCATGCGCTGGCTGGATCGTTTGGAGGAGTGGATCGTCATTGCCATGCTCGTGGCGATGACGGGCCTGACGTTCGTGCAGGTGGTCCTGCGCTACGTCTTCAATTCCGGGTTCACGTGGGCCCTGGAACTGACCACGGTGTTCTTCGCCGTGATGATCTTCGTCGGCGTGGCCTACGGCGTGCGCATCGGCGCGCACATCGGCGTCGACGCGCTGCTGCGGCTGATGCCCTCGGGGCTGAAGCGCGGCGTGTCCATCCTCGTCGTGCTGCTGTGCCTGGTCTACGCCGGCATCGTGATCGCCGGCGCCTGGGTCTACGTCAGCAAGATGAAGATGGTGGGGGTCGAGCTCGAGGACCTGCCGATTCCGGTCTGGGTGGTGCGTGCCATCCTGCCGCTGGGCTACGCGCTGATGGCCTTCCGGTTCGGGCAGGTGCTGTGGCAGCTCGTCACCGGCAAGTCCGACAGCCTGCACCTGGCCGACGAGGCGGCCGAGGCGATGAAACTCAAGGCCGAGGAGGCCAAGGCATGAACACCGCCATCCTCTTCCTCACGCTCTTCGTGCTGATGGCCCTGGGCACACCGGTGGCGATCGCGCTGGGCCTGTCGAGCCTGGCGACGATCCTGCTGGTCGGCCAGGACTCTCTGGCCAGCCTGACGATCAAGATCTTCGAGACCAGTGAGCACTACACGTTGCTGTCGATCCCGTTCTTCGTGCTCGCCGGCGCGCTGATGAGCACCGGCGGGGTGGCCAAGCGCATGGTGGCCTTCGCCATCGCGGCGGTGGGCCACATGCGCGGCGGTCTGGCGATCGCGAGCGTGCTGGCCTGCACGCTGTTCGCCGCCGTCTCCGGCTCCAGCCCGGCCACCGTGGTGGCGGTGGGCTCGATCGTGATCGCCGGCATGGTCAGGAGCGGCTACACGAAGGAGTTCGCCGCCGGCGTCATCTGCAACGCCGGCACGCTGGGCATCCTGATCCCGCCGTCGATCGTGATGGTGGTCTATGCCGCCGTCACCGAGGTCTCGGTGGGCCGCATGTTCATGGCCGGCGTCATCCCCGGCCTGCTGCTGGCCTTCATGCTGGCCTTCGCCGTGTGGTGGCGCGCCGGCAAGCTGACGCTCACGCGCACCGAGCGCGCCAGCCCGGCCGAACTGTGGCGCACGTTCAGGGAGTCCATCTGGGGCCTGATGCTGCTGGTGATCATCATGGGCGGCATCTACGGCGGCATCTTCACGCCGACGGAAGCGGCCGCGGTGTCGGCGGTCTACGCCGTCTTCGTCGCCATCGTGATCTACCGCGACATCAAGCCCCGCGAGCTGCCGCACGTGTTCCTGGAGGCCGGCAAGACGACGGTGATGCTGATGTTCATCATCGCCAACGCGCTGCTCTTCGCCCATGTGCTGACCACCGAGCGCATCCCGCAGACCATCGCCGAGGCCATCCTCGCCGCCGGCATGACACCGTGGATGTTCCTGCTGGTGGTCAACATCATCCTGCTGGTGGCCGGCAACTTCATGGAGCCGACCGGCATCATCCTGATCCTGGCGCCGATCTTCTTCCCGATCGCCACCCAGCTGGGCATCGACCCGATCCACCTGGGGATCATCATGGTCGTGAACATGGAGATCGGCATGATCACGCCGCCGGTGGGCCTGAACCTGTTCGTCACCAGCGGCATCACCGGGATGAACATCGTGCAGGTGGTGCGCGCGGCGCTGCCGTGGCTGATGATCCTGCTGCTGTTCCTGGTGATGGTGACCTACATCCCGCAGATCAGCCTGTTCCTGCCGGAACTGGTGTTCGACTGACTCCCCACGAGAAACCCCGGCGCATGGCCGGGGTTCCGCATGGTGGCTTCTCTCGCGCTCAGGTCGTCTTGCTGATCGAGATCGTCGGGAACTTGGCCGAGTAGTCCTTGGCCTTGGCCGCGATCTTCACCGCCACCTGGCGCGCCACGGCCTTGTACAGGCCGGCGATCTCGCCTTCCGGGTCGGCCACCACGCTGGGCCGGCCGGAATCGGCCTGTTCGCGGATCGACAGGTTCAGTGGCAGTGCGCCGAGGTAGTCCACGCCGTACTGCTCGGCCATGCGCTTGCCGCCGTCGGCGCCGAAGATGTGCTCGGTGTGGCCGCAGTTGGGGCAGCAGTAGACGGCCATGTTCTCGACGATGCCGAGGATGGGCACGCCCACCTTCTCGAACATCTTCAGGCCCTTCTTGGCATCGAGCAGCGCAATGTCCTGCGGCGTGGTGACGATCACCGCGCCGGTCAGCGGCACGCGCTGGCTCAGCGTGAGCTGGATGTCGCCGGTGCCCGGGGGCATGTCCACCAGCAGGTAGTCCAGCTCGCGCCAGTTGGTCTGGCGCAGCAGCTGCTCCAGGGCCTGCGTGGCCATCGGGCCGCGCCAGATCATCGGGTTGTCGGCGTCGATCAGGAAGCCGATCGACATGACCTGCACGCCGTAGTTCTCCAGCGCCTCCATGCTCTGGCCGTCGACACTCTCGGGGCGGCCCTCGATGCCCATCATCATCGGCTGGCTGGGGCCGTAGATGTCGGCGTCCAGGATGCCCACGCTGGCGCCTTCGGCGGCCAGCGCCAGCGCCAGGTTCACGGTGGTGGTGCTCTTGCCGACACCGCCCTTGCCCGAGGCCACGGCGACGATGTTCTTCACCTTCGGCAGCAGCTGCACGCCACGCTGCGCCGCGTGGGCCACGACCTTGGTCGCGATCTGCACGCTGACGTTCTGCACGCCGGGCACGCTGCGCGCTGCGGCGATCAGCGCGCTGCGCAGCGCCGGCACCTGGCTCTTGGCCGGGTAGCCGAGCTCGACGTCGAAGCTGACGTCGCCGCCCTCGACCTGGAGGTTGCGCAACTGCTTGCCGCTGACGAAGTCGCGGCCGGTGTTGGGGTCGGTGACGTTTTTCAGCGCGTCGAGCAGCGCGCTTTGCGTGGGTGCGGTCATGGGGTCCAGTCTCCTCGGATACCCAGCAGTCTACTGGCCCGGGCCTGCCCCTGATGCCAGCAGGTCCAGGTACGCGCCCTCGACCAGCCACTGCGGCTGCACGCCCAGGCGTGTCATCAGCGCCTCGGCCTCGTCGATGCCGTCGCAGGCGGGCTCGTCGTTGCGTAGCACCACTTCCAGTTCCAGGAATGCGCCCAGGCCTTCGACGTCGTCGAGGTGGATCCGCGTGCGGCCGACCATCACCACGGTCCGCTGCTTGCGCACGCAGCCGATCAGGCCGCAGGCGGCGGTCAGCGCGGCGTGCAGGCCCTCGGCGTCGCTCACCGGCGTGCGGACGTAGGACGAGGTCTTCGGGCCCGCACTGTCCGGGCGTTCGTAGGCAATCAGCTCGGCCGTGCCGTCGGCAAACCGGCGCAGCTTCAACCGGCCCTGGGCACATGCGTAGAAGGCATCGTCCTGCGACAGGTGCTGCAGTGGGGCGGAGGCCAGTGCGAGCGCGCGTTCGGTCACAGCGGCCGCGGCCTGCTGCGGCAGGCAGGCCTTGATCTCGACGTTGCGGGCCATGCGTGCCTCCGTGCACCGACGGCCCGGACGGATGGGGCCGCACAAAGAGAAACGCCCGCGCCGGGAAGGGCGCGGGCGTTGCTGCAGATTTGGCGGAGCGGACGGGGCTCGAACCCGCGACCCCCGGCGTGACAGGCCGGTATTCTAACCAACTGAACTACCGCTCCGCAGCGGTGGCGTCTTCACGTCAGACCTTGCGGTCTGCCGCCAAGTGCCGCCTGACTTGGCATCCCGTAGGGGATTCGAACCCCTGTAACTACCGTGAAAGGGTAGTGTCCTAGGCCTCTAGACGAACGGGACAAAGAACCGACTTCGCACTGAACAACGCTTGAGTGGTGGAGGTAAGCGGGATCGAACCGCTGACCTCTTGCATGCCATGCAAGCGCTCTCCCAGCTGAGCTATACCCCCGGAACCTGCTGAAGCGGCTGTCACACTGCTTCAAACCCGGCGCTGTTCAAGCGAGTCCATGACTATAGCACAGGATCTCAGACCGACTGCAAGCGGTGCAGCACCTCGTCACGTTCGAAGAGGGCCAGCACGGCGTCGATCGACGGCGTCTGTGCACGGCCGCACACCAGCACGCGCACGGCCGGCGCCAGTTGAGGCATCTTGAGACCGAACTCGCCGAGCACGGCCTTCATCTCGGCGGCGATGGCGGCCTTGTCCCAGGCACACGCGGCCAGCCGGTCGCGAAGCGCCTTGAGCGCCGGGCGCACCGTCACCGGCACGTGCTGCGCGAGGTCGGCCTCCGACGGCACCGCCGGCGCGGCATACATGCCCAGCCAGTCCGCCAGTTCCACCAGCGTGGCACAGCGGTCCTTGAACAACGCGCACATGGCGACCAGACGCGCCGCATCGATGGCCTGGCCACGTGCCGCCAGCAGCGGCTGCAGCAGAGCCGCCAGCCGCGTGTCGTCGGCCTGCTTGATGTAGTGGGCGTTGACCCACTGCAGCTTGGCCGCATCCCACTGTGCCGCGCTCTTGCTCAGGTGCGCACCGTCAAACCACTGCACCAGCTGCTCGCGCGAGAAGAGTTCGTCGTCGCCATGGCTCCAGCCCAGTCGGGCCAGGTAGTTCAGCATCGCCTCGGGCAGGTAGCCGTCGTCCCGGTACTGCAGCACGCTGACGGCGCCGTGGCGCTTGCTGAGCTTGTCGCCGTCCGGCCCCAGGATCATCGGCACGTGAGCGTAGACCGGCACCTCGCCGCCGAGCGCACGCAGGATGTTGATCTGACGCGGCGTGTTGTTCACGTGGTCGTCACCGCGGATCACGTGCGTGATGCGCATGTCCAGGTCGTCGACCACGACGCAGAAGTTGTAGGTTGGCGTGCCGATGCCGTCCGGCGTCGTCGCGTCCGCCCGGGCGATGATCAGGTCGTCGAGTTCCGCGTTGCTGATCGTGATCGTGCCCTTGCAGCGGTCGTCCCAGCTGACACCGCCCTCGGTCGGGTTGCGGAAGCGGATCACCGGCGCGTGCGCCGGCGGGGTGGGCAGCACCTTGCCCGGCTCCGGCCGCCAGCGGCCGTCGTAGCGCGGGTTCTCGCCGCGCGCACGCTGCGCCTCGCGCATCGCGTCGAGTTCCTCAGGCGTGGCCCAGCAGCGGTAGGCGGTGCCTTCGTCCAGCATGCGCGCGATCACCTCGCGGTAGCGCTCGATGCGCTGCATCTGGTAGTAGGGCCCTTCGTCGTAGCGCAGCTCCAGCCAGTCCATCGCGGCGACGATCTGGTCCACCGCCTCCTGCGTGGAACGGGCGACGTCGGTGTCCTCGATGCGCAGGATGAATTCGCCGCCGTGGTGGCGGGCGAAAGCCCAGCAGAACAGCGCGGTGCGCGCCGTGCCCAGGTGCAGGAAGCCGGTGGGCGACGGGGCAATGCGGGTGCGGATCTTCTTGTCGGAACTCATGCGGAAAGCTTGTCCAGGCCGCGCGCGAGGTCGGCCTTCAGGTCGTCCAGGTGCTCCAGCCCCACGCCCAGGCGGATCATGGCCTGGGTGATGCCGGCCGCCGCGCGCTGGTCCTCGCTGAGGCGGCCGTGCGTGGTGCTGGCCGGGTGGGTGATGATGCTGCGCACGTCGCCGAAGTTGGCGGCGATGCTGCAGACGCGGGTGGCGTCGATGACGGCGAAGGCCTGCTCGCGCCCGCCCTTCACGTCGAAGGACAGCACTGCGCCGCCATGGCCGTTCTGCTGGCGCATGGCGAGCGCATGCTGCGGATGCGACGCCAGGCCCGGGTGGTACACGCGGGCCACGGCAGGATGTGCCTCCAGCCAGCGGGCCAGCTCCAGCGCCTGCGCGCTCTGCGCCAGCACGCGAACCGACAGCGTTTCCAGCCCCTTGGCCACGACCCAGGCGTTGAAGGGCGACAGGCTGATGCCGGCACTTCGCATCACCGGGAAGAACTTGCCGCGCACCAGCGACGTCGAAGCGCACAGCGCGCCCGCCGTGACGCGGCCCTGCCCGTCGAGGAACTTGGTGCCGGAGTGCATGACCACGTCGGCGCCAAACTTGACCGGCTGCTGCAGCGCCGGCGAGCACAGGCAGTTGTCCACCACCAGCAGCGCACCGCCGTCGTGCGCGATGTCGGCCAGCGCCTGGATATCGCAGACATCCGTCAGCGGGTTGGTCGGCGTCTCGGCGAACAGCAGCTTGGTGTTCTGCCGCATCGCGGCTTTCCACTCGACCACGTCGGTCTGGCTGACGAAGCTGGTCTCGACGCCGAACTTGCCGAATTCGCCCGCCAGCAGCTTGATCGTCGAGCCGAACACGCTGCGCGAGCAGACCACGTGGTCGCCCGCCTTCAGCAGCCCCAACACCAGCAGCAGGATGGCGCCCATGCCGCTGGCGGTGCCAATGCAGTCCTCGGTGCCTTCCAGCGCCGCCAGGCGGCGCTCCATGATGGTGACGCTGGGGTTGGAGAAGCGGCTGTAGACGAAGGCCTCCTCCTCGTCGGCGAAGCGCTTCGCCGCCGTGGCGGCATCCGGGTGCGTGAAGCAGCTGGTCAGGTACAGCGCTTCGGAGTTCTCGCCGTAAGGCGACGGCGGCAGGCCTTCGCGTATGGCCAGCGTCTCCAGGCGCAGGTCGCTCGGCAGGTCGGGGCGGGGAATGCTCACCGTCCGTCCTCTTCCGACTGCAGCGCCAGGCGCGTTCGCGCCGGGCCCTCTTCCTCTTCCGGCTGCGCACGGCGCTGCGCTTCCATCGCGCCGAAGTCGGCAGCGCTGATGTCGCCGGTGACGTAGTGGCCGTCGAAACAGGAGGCTTCGAAGCCGTCGATCTTCGGGTTCAGCGCCTTGACCACGCGCTTCATCGCGTCCACGTCCTGGTAGATCAACGCGTCGGCGCCGATGTACTCGCGGATCTCCTCGAGCGTGCGGCCATGGGCGATCAGTTCCTCGCGCGTGGGCATGTCGATGCCGTAGACGTTCGGGAAACGCACCGGCGGCGCGGCCGAGGCCATGTAGACCTTGTTCGCACCGGCCTCGCGCGCCATCTGCACGATCTCTCGGCTGGTGTTGCCGCGCACAATGGAGTCGTCCACCAGCAGCACGTTGCGGCCCTTGAACTCCAGGCCGATGGCGTTGAGCTTCTGGCGCACGCTCTTCTTGCGCACCGACTGCCCCGGCATGATGAAGGTGCGGCCGACGTAGCGGTTCTTCACGAAGCCTTCGCGGTAGGGCTTGCCGATCTTCTGCGCCAGCTGCATCGCGCTCGGCCGGCTGCTCTCGGGGATGGGGATGACGACGTCGATCTGGCTCGGCGGCATGGTGGAGATCACGCGCTGCGCCAAGGTCTCGCCCATGGCCAGCCGCGCTTGGTAGACCGAGATGCCGTCCATCACGGAATCGGGCCGCGCCAGGTACACGTACTCGAACATGCAGGGCCAGTGCTGGGGCATTTCGGCGCACTGGCGGGTGTGCACGCGGCCATCGAGGTCGATGAACACCGCCTCGCCCGGCGCCACGTCGCGCAGCACCCGGTGCCCCGTGCCTTCCAGCGCCACCGTCTCGCTGGCCACCATGACCTCGCGCTCGCCGTCGGCACCGATGCCGGCACTCAGGCACAGCGGGCGAATGCCGAAGGGATCGCGGAAGGCCAGCAGGCCGTGGCCGGCGATCAGCGCGATCACGGCGTACGAGCCCTTGATGCGCCGGTGCACGCCGGCCACGGCACGGAAGATCTCGTCGGGGGACAGCGGCAGGTCGCGCGCGGCCAGCTCCAGCTCGTGCGCCAGCACGTTGATCAGCACCTCGGTGTCGCTCTCGGTGTTGATGTGGCGGCGGTCGATGTCGAACAGCTGCTGCTTGAGCGCCGGCGCGTTGGTCAGGTTGCCGTTGTGCACCAGCACGATGCCGAACGGCGCGTTGACGTAGAAGGGCTGCGCCTCCTCCTCGCTGTAGGCGTTGCCGGCGGTGGGGTAGCGCACCTGGCCCAGGCCCACGGTGCCCGGCAGCGCGCGCATGTTGCGCGTGCGGAAGACGTCGCGCACCATGCCGCGCGCCTTGTGCATGAAGCACTTGGTGCCCTGCATGGTGACGATGCCCGCCGCGTCCTGGCCGCGGTGCTGAAGCAGCAGAAGCGCGTCGTAGATCAGCTGGTTGACGGGCTGTTTGGAAATGACACCGACAATGCCGCACATGATGGGTGCTACTCCGGCAGCCACTGCCGCAGGTCGTGCGGCAGCAGCGGTTTGATGAAGGCGATGGTGGCCGTGGTCCAGCGTGCCCCGGTGGAACTCTGCCACAGCGGCGACTGCGCCGCCGGCGTCAGCGCCACCAGCGTGGCCACGGCGATCAGGACGACGCCGCCGCGCAGCACACCGAAGGCGGCGCCACCGATGCGGTCGACGATGGACAGCGGCGTGGCATGCACCAGCATGCGGACGAGCTTGGCGCCCAGGCCCCAGACGATGAGGGCGAGCACGAAGACGACGGCGAAGGCCGCGGCGCGGTTGGCGCCGGAGCCTGGCGTGCCCACCGGCAGGTGCGGCGCCAGGTCGGCGGCGAACCATTGCGCCACGAAGTAGGCCACCACCCAGCCCACCAGCATGGCCACCTCCAGCAGCAGCCCGCGCCACAGGCCGAGCAGCACGGACACGGCCAGCACGGCCAGCATGGCCCAGTCGATGATGCCGATCTCGGCCATCAGAGTTTGACGACGGTGGCCGGCAGGTCGGCCTTGCGCAGCCTGGCCGCCGCGGCATCGGCGTCCGCACGCGTGGCGAACGGCCCCACGCGCACGCGCGTGACCTGGCCGCTGGACACCGTGACGGCCTGCGTGAAGGTGCTCACGCCGGCCTTCTGCGCCTTGCCACGCACCTCGCGCACCGTGGCCTCGGACGCGAACGCGCCGATCTGCACCACATAACGCGCCGTGGCGGGTGCCGCCGCCTTGCCTTCCAGCAGAGCCTGGGCACGCTGGCCGTCGTCTCGCTTGACCGCTGGCGGCGGCGTCGGCTTTTCTGCCGCCCTGGCGGTGGGCGATTCCGGACGCGCGGACGGCGCCGGCACGGGATCCTTCGCGGCCGGCGTTGGCGCCTCCGCCGTGCGCGGCGCCGGTGCCTCGATGACCTCTTCCACCGGCGCTGGTGCAGGTGCCGGAGCCGGCATGGGCGCCGCGGTCACTGGCGGGGCGGACGCCGGTGCCGGCATGGCCAACGGCGGCGCGCCATCCTTTGGCGGGATCACGATGGGCAGGTCCACCGGAATCGGCCGCGGCTCGGTCTCGAACAGCAGCGGAAAGGCGATGACGCCGATGCCCAGCAGCACCACGGCACCGATCAGGCGTCGCCGCGCCCGCGTACGGGCCTGCGCCACCACTGCCGGTGCACCCACCGCCGAAGGCTCAGGACTCGGTGCCGCGGTGGGCGTCTTGCGGCGGAACAGGGTCGGCCAGGGCATGCGCGGCGGAGGGGGCGACGGGTGGGGTGGCGGCAGCCGGGGCCAGAGAAGCGGCAGGGAATCGCGGCAGCCCGGCTTCGATCACGCCCCCCACGGTGTAGAACGAACCGAAGACCACGATTCTATCAGCCGGGTCGGCCCCCGCTGCCGCCGCACGCAGCGCCGCGGCCGGGTCGGCATGGGTGCTGACACCGCCTTCCCGACCTGCGGTCAGGGGCACCAGCAAGGCGGCAAGGTCGCTGGCCTTGGCGGCCCGAGCCGGGGGCAGGTCACACACGTGCCAGTGGTCCACCAGCGGCTGCATGCGCGCCACGATGGCTGCCAGGTCCTTGTCCTGCATGGCGCCGAAGACGGCATGCGTGCGCGGGTAGAAGCCCATGGCATCGAGGTTGCTCACCAGCGCGCCCACCGACTGCGCGTTGTGCGCCACGTCCAGCACCAGCGTGGGCTGGCCGGGCACGATCTGGAAGCGGCCCGGCAGCTCGACCAGCGCCAGCCCGGTGCGCACCGCCTGGGCCGTCACCGGCAGCCGGTCGCGCAGCGACTCCAGCACCGCAATGGCGCCAGCGGCGTTGAGCAACTGGTTCGCGCCGCGCAGCGCCGGGTAGGCCAGGCCGTGGTAGCGCCGGCTGCTGCCGCCATGCTGGCTGGCCCAGCGCCACTGCTGGCGGTCGCCGTCGTGCAGGAAGTCGCGGCCGACGAGCCAGAGGTCGGCACCGATCTGTTCGCCGTGGGCCAGCACGCTGGCCGGCGGCACGGGGTCGGCCACGATGGCCGGTCGGCCGGGCCGCATCACGTGCGCCTTCTCGCGGCCGATGGCCTCGCGGTCCGGCCCCAAGTATTCCACGTGGTCGATGTCCACCGAGGTGATCACCACCGCGTCGGCATCGAAGGCGTTGACGGCGTCGAGCCGGCCGCCCAGGCCCACCTCCAGGATCACGAGGTCCAGGTCCGCCCGGCTCAGGCAGCGGGCGATGGCCAGCGTGGTGAACTCGAAGTAGGTCAGTGTTGTGTCGCCGCGCGCCGCCTCCACCGCAGCGAAGTGCGGCACCAGCGCCTCGGCGGCCACCGGTTCGCCATGGATCCGGCAACGCTCCTCGAAGTGCACCAGGTGCGGCTTGATGTACAGGCCGGTGCGGTAGCCGGCCTGGCGCGCGATGGACTCGATCATCGCGCAGGTGGAGCCCTTGCCGTTGGTGCCGGCCACGGTGATCACCGGCACGTCGAAGCGCAGGCCCAGGCGGTCGCGCACGGCGGCGACGCGGGCCAGGCCCATGTCGATGGTCTTCGGGTGCAGGCGCTCGCAGTGGGCGAGCCAGTCGGCCAGGGTCTGTGGCGTGCTCATGGGAAACAGCGGAAACAGGAACCGGGCCACGCGGGCCCGGTTCTTTCGGGTTCGGAAGGCGGTCAGGCCACGGCGTCGGCGCTCTGCCGCTGCAGCATGGCCAGCGAACGGGCGATCACCTGCCGCTGCTGGCGGCGGTCGACGATCATGTCCAGTGCGCCCTTGGTCAGCAGGAACTCCGCACGCTGGAAGCCTTCGGGCAGCTTCTCGCGCACGGTGTTCTCGATCACCCGCGGGCCGGCGAAGCCGATCAGCGCGCGCGGCTCGGCGATGACGATGTCGCCCATGAAGGCGAAGCTGGCGGAGACGCCACCCATGGTCGGGTCGGTGAGCACGCTCACGTAGGGCAGTTTCGCCTTGGCCAGCCGGGTCAGCGCGGCATTGGTCTTGGCCATCTGCAGCAGGCTCAGCAGGCCCTCCTGCATGCGCGCGCCGCCGGTGGCCGCGAAGCTGACGAAAGGCACCTTGTGCTCCACCGCCGCCTCGACGCCGCGCACGAAGCGTTCACCGACCACTGAGCCCATCGAGCCGCCCATGAAGTCGAACTCGAAACAGGCGGCCACGACCGGCACGCTCATCACCGCGCCGCCCATGACCACCAGCGCATCGGTCTCGCCGGTGGATTCCAGCGCCGCCTTCAGCCGCTCGGGGTACTTCTTGCTGTCCTTGAACTTCAGCGCGTCGACCGGCAGCACCTCCTGGCCGATCTCCCAGCGGCCTTCACCGTCGAGGAAGGCTTCCAGCCGGGCTCGCGCACCGATACGGTGGTGGTGGCTGCACTTCGGGCAGACGTTAAGGTTGCCCTCGAGGTCGGTCTTGTAGAGCACCGTCTCGCAGGCCGGACACTTGATCCACAGGCCCTCGGGCACCGTGCGGCGCTCGGTGGGATCCGTGGGCTGGATCTTCGGAGGCAGCAGTTTTTCGAGCCAGCTCATCGTCGTCTCTCCTTCACGGGGCATCCAGGGCGGCACGGATCTCCGCCATGAACGCCTTGGCTTCGCCCGCCACGCGGTTGCGCGGCTGGGCTTCCAGGATCTGCACCAGGCGCGACCCGATCACCACCGCATCGGCCACCCGCGCCACCGCCTGCGCGGTGGCGGCATCGCGGATGCCGAAGCCAACGCCCAGCGGCAGTGGCACGTGGGCGCGGATGCGCGGCAGCATCGCGGCCACCGCCTCGGTGTCCAGGTGGCCGGCACCGGTCACGCCTTTCAGCGACACATAGTACACATAGCCGCTGGCGATGCGGCCGACCTGGGCCATGCGGGTCTCGGTGGACGTGGGCGCGAGCAGGAAGATCGGATCCAGCCCCGCGCCCTTGAGCGCAGCGGCGAAGGCCTCGCACTCCTCTGGCGGATAGTCCACGATCAGCACGCCGTCGACGCCGGCAGCCTGGGCGTCGGCCACGAAACGGTCGACGCCGTAGCGCTCCACCGGGTTGGCGTAGCCCATCAGCACCACCGGGGTGGTGTGATCGTCCTGGCGGAAGGCGCGCACCATGGCCAGCACCTTCTCCAGGCTGATGCCGCGGGCCAGGGCGCGCTCGCTGGCCTTCTGGATCACCGGGCCGTCGGCCATCGGGTCGCTGAAGGGCACGCCGAGTTCGATCACGTCGGCGCCGCCGTCGGCCAGCGCATGCATGATCTCCGGCGTGGCGTCGGCATACGGGTCACCGGCGGTCACATAGGGAATCAGGGCCTTCCTGCCGGCGGCCTGAAGGGCATCCAGGCGGGTCTTGATACGGCTCATTGCTTCACCGCCTGACCCCGGCACGACGGCCGGCAGTAGAAGTCCGCGCCGGACAGGTCGGCCACGGTGCCGATGTCCTTGTCACCCCGACCCGACAGGTTCACCAGCAGGTGCTGGTCCGGCCGCATCGTGGCCGCCAGCTTCATCGCGTAGGCCACGGCGTGGCTGCTCTCCAGCGCCGGGATGATGCCTTCGGTACGGCACAGGCGGTGGAAGGCCGCCAGCGCCTCGTCGTCGGTGATGCCCACGTACTCGGCGCGGCCGATGTCCTTCAGGAAGGCGTGCTCCGGGCCGACGCCCGGGTAGTCCAGGCCGGCGGAGATGCTGTGCGTCTCCGTGATCTGGCCACCCGCGTCCTGCAGCAGGTAGGTGCGGTTGCCGTGCAGCACGCCGGGTGTGCCGGCCGACAGGCTGGCCGCGTGCTTGCCGGTGTCCAGGCCCTGCCCGGCCGCCTCGACGCCGATCAATCGCGTACCTTGGTGCGGGATGTAGGGGTGGAAGATGCCCATCGCGTTGCTGCCGCCGCCCACGCAGGCGATCACGGCGTCGGGCTGGCGGCCGATGAGTTCGGGCATCTGCCACAGGCATTCCTGCCCGATCACGCTCTGGAAGTCGCGCACCATCACCGGGTAGGGGTGCGGGCCGGCCACGGTGCCGATGATGTAGAAGGTGTTCTCGACGTTGGTGACCCAGTCGCGCAGCGCCTCGTTGAGCGCGTCCTTCAGCGTCCGGCTGCCGCTCTCCACCGGCACCACCTTGGCGCCCAGCAGGTGCATGCGGTAGACGTTGGGGCTCTGGCGCTTGACGTCCTCGGCGCCCATGTAGACGACGCACTCCATGCCGTAGCGCGCACAGACGGTGGCAGTGGCCACGCCGTGCTGGCCGGCGCCTGTCTCGGCGATCACCCGCGGCTTGCCCATGCGGCGCGCCAGCAGCGCCTGGCCGATGGTGTTGTTGACCTTGTGTGCGCCGGTGTGGTTGAGGTCTTCGCGCTTGAGGTAGATCTGCGCGCCGCCGACTTCACGGCTCAGGCGCGCCGCGTGGTAGACCGGGCTGGGCCGGCCGACGAAGTGCTTGAGTTCACGCCGGAACTCGGCCTGGAACTCCGGGTCGTCGCGGGCGATGTCCCACTGCGCCTTCAGTTCGTCGAGCGCGTGGATCAGGGTCTCGGCAACGAAGGTGCCGCCGTAGGGGCCGAAATGCCCGCGGGCATCCGGCTGCTGGTATTCGAACATGAGGGGACTCTTTCAGGCTTCGGCAGCGAGGCGGCGGTCGGTGTCGCGCACCGCCTCGCAGAACCGGCGCATCAGCGCGGCATCCTTGATGCCCTTGCCGATCTCCACGCCGGAACTCACGTCAACGGCCCAGGGCCGGACGCGAACGATGCCATCGGTCACACTGGCAGGACTCAACCCACCAGACAAAACGACCGGACAGGGCACGCCGGCGGGAATGAGCGACCAATCGAAGACCTTTCCGCCTCCCCCGTAGCCCTCGACGTGGGCGTCGAGCAGCAGGGCCGAGGCGCCGGAGTAACGCTGGGCGAAGTCTAGCAAATCGACCCCCGGCGCCATGCGCACGGCGCGCAGCCAGGGCCGGCCCGGCGCCACGCACGCGGCCGGGGGTTCGTCGCCATGGAACTGCAGCAGCGCAGCCGGCACGGCGTCGACCCCGGCGGCGATCTCGTCAGGTGTGGCGTTGACGAACAGCAGCACTGGCTGCACGAAGGGTGGCAGGCGGCGGGCCAGTGCACCTGCACGTTCCGCCGTGATGGCACGCGGGCTCTTCGGGTACAGCACGAAACCGATCGCGTCGGCGCCGGCGGCCACGGCCGCGTCGACATCGGCCTCGCGGGTGAGGCCGCAGATCTTGATGCGCGTGCGGTGCGGGAGTGAGGGTGGGGTCAAGGCAGCCAGTCCATGGCCGCCGTGTGCTGGGGCAGCCCGAGGGCCGCATCGTAGACCGGGCCGACGAAGTACAGCCCGTCGGCGGGGAAGGTGGGCGCGGCCACCTCGCGGCGGCGTGCGGCCAGCACCTCCGCCATCCAGGCGGGTGGCCGTCGCCCGCTGCCCACGAACACCAGGCAACCCAGGATGTTGCGCACCATGTGGTGCAGGAAGGCACTGGCCTCGAACTCGAACACCCACAGGCTGCCCTGACGCCGCACGTCGAGCCGGCGCAGCGTCTTCACCGGGGTGGCGGCCTGGCAGGCGGCCGCGCGGAACGAGGTGAAGTCGTGCTCGCCGATCAGGTGGACCGCGGCGGCCCGCATCGCGTCGACGTCCAGCGGTCGGAAGGTCCAGCCCACCAGCCCGGCCTCGAGCGACGGCCGCGTGGGCGCCTCGCGCAGAAGGTAACGATAGCGCCGGCCACGCGCGTGGTTTCGCGCGTGGAAGTCTGCGGCGACGGGGTGGCACCACTCGACGGCGATGTCCGGCGGCAGGAAGCGGTTGGTGCCGCGCACCCAGGAGAACGGGTCGCGCGCCACCGGCGCGTCCAGGTGAACGACCTGGTTCAGGCCGTGCACGCCGGTGTCGGTGCGGCCAGCGCAGACGGTGGACACGGGCACGGTGGCGAAGGCGCCCAGCGCCCGTTCCAGGTGGTCCTGCACCGTGCAGCCGTCCGGCTGGCTCTGCCAGCCGTGGTAGGCCGTGCCGCGGTAGCTGATGCCGAGCGCCAGGCGCCCGGCATCCTCGGCCTCAGCTGAGGCGGTCAAGCATGCCCTGCGCCTTGGCCTTCAGCGCGCCGTCGGCCTTGGCGATGACTTCCTCGAGCAGGTCGCGCGCACCTTCCATGTCACCGATCTGGCGGAACTCCTCCGCCAGCTCCAGCTTGCGTGCCAGCGGATCGTCGGCCAGCGCACCGTACTCGGACACGGGCGGGATGTCGTCCGGCGAGCCGGACGGCTCGAAGTCGGGGAACTTCTCCTCGGCCTGGCCGGCCGTGCGGTCCTGGCGCTCGGTGGGCGTGTCGAGCTCGAAGTCCAGCGCACCGAAATCGGTGGTGCCGGTGGAGGCCGGTGCCGGCGCTGGCGGCTCGGCCGCCGGCAGCTCCGGCACCGGCAGCTCGAAGTCGAGCGCGTTGCCGTCGTCGGCCGCAGGCACGTCCAGGCGTGCCGTGGCCTCGTCGGGCAAGTCCACATCGGTGCGCAGCGGCGCGGTCATCTCGGCCGGCGACAACAGATCGTCCTGGCCCGGCTCGGTGGGCGCGTCGAGGTCGACATCCAGATCCAAGTCGAGGTCGGTGGACAGGTTGGCCACATCCGGCGGCAGCGACGACGCCGGCTTCTGCGAATGCGGCATCGTCGTGGCCGCCAGCGGCTCGACGATCTCGCCGCCGCTCATCATCAGCGCGTCGGGCTGGCCACCGGGCTGGTACAGCGGGTTCTCGGGGTCGATCGAGCGGCCGAGTTCCTGCGCCTTCTCCCAGTCCTCGCCCTCGCCCTTGGTCATCGTGAAGACCTGGGTGGCGAGCAGTTCGAAGCCCTTGGCGTCACGCCGCTTGGCGTAGACCTCCAGCAGCTTCAGGCGGATGGCCTGGCGCTCCGGCG
Source organism: Rubrivivax albus (assembly GCF_004016515.1). Classification (GTDB taxonomy): domain Bacteria; phylum Pseudomonadota; class Gammaproteobacteria; order Burkholderiales; family Burkholderiaceae_C; genus Rubrivivax; species Rubrivivax albus. Next base: position 874,682 of record NZ_SACT01000001.1, on the reverse strand, counting down.
TGGCCCGCATGGCCTCCTTGAGGATCTCCTCGGCCTGCAGGTCGCGGCCATAGGCCAGGTAGACGTCCGCTTCCGCCACCGGGTCGACGTCGCCGATCGCGTCGAGCTGGCTCAGCGAATAGCTCATCGACGACGAACTGGTGCTCGACGGGGCCTCGCGGGTGTCGATGCGCTGGCCACCGCTGGCACCGAAGAAGGAGTCGGGCTGCAGGCGGCTCTCGAGGAACGAGGTCTCGCCACCCGGCTTGCGGCCACGGCCGCGCATCTTGTAGAGGCCGAAGCCCAGCAGCAGCACCACCAGCACGCCGGCACCGGGCAGCAGCAGCGGGTTGGCCAGCAGTTCGTCCAGGAAGCTCGGCGCCGGTTCCGGCATCGGTGCCGGGCGAGGGGCGGCCACGGCCGGGCGCGACGCGGCAGGTGCCGGCGCCGCCACGGGCGGTGGCGGCTCGGCCGGTGCTGCCGCAGGCGCCGGCGTGGCAGCCGGGGCCGGGGCCGGCGCAGGTGCCGGGGCAGCCGCTGGCGTCGCCGCCTCGCTCTGCAGACGCTTGAGTTCCTCGACGTTGCGTGCGAGTTCAGCCACGCGCGCCGCAGCGTCGCGTTGGGACGTCTCCCGCGACACGGTGGCTTCCGGCGCGGACGCCTGCACCGAGCCCTGCGAGAGCTTCAGCTGGTCGGGCGCTGGCGCCGTCGGGCGGCGATCGTCGACCTGCGTCTGCACGGTGCCGGTGGCCTGGCGCGACGGCGCCTCGGCGGCCGGCGCGGGCGCCACGTTGCCCGCCAGTCGCTGGCGGTAGGCATCGAAGTCGGTGCTCTGGGCGACGATGATGCGGCGCGCTTCGGCCGACTCGATGGCCGACACGTCCGCGGCCGAAGGCACGTTGAGCACCGCACCGGCCTTCAGCCGATTCATGTTCTCGCCCATGAACGCCTGCGGGTTGGCGCGGTACAGCGACACCAGCATCTGGTCGAGCGAAACGGATTCCGGCCGCACGCGCTCGGCGATGCCGCTGAGGGTGTCGCCGCTGCGCACGCGCACGCTGTCAGGGGTGGCGGCGCGGGCGGGCGCCGGCGCAGGCACCGGCGCGGCGGCCACCGCCGGCGCGCGGGTGGGAGCAGGTGCGGGCGCCGGGGGCGGCATCGGCACCGGCGAGGTGGTGGCCCGAGGCGCTGGGGCAGCGGCGGGCGGAGACGACACCACCGGCGGCGTGGCGGCCGGGGCCGGCGCGCGCGCGACCACCGGCGGGTCGAGCAGCAGCGTGTAGGCGCGCACGAGGCGGCCGGAGGCCCAGTTGGCCTCCAGGATCACATCGAGGAAGGGTTCGGTGACGGCGCGGTTGCTGCTCAGGCGCAGCACGCTGCGACCGTCGGGGCGTTGTTCGAGCGCCACCTGGGCCGAGGCGAGCACGGCGTTGTAGTCGATGCCCGCAGTGCGGTAGACGTCGGGGCTGGCCACGCGAAGCTGCAGCGTGGAAGCCTCCTCCGGCGTGATGCTGGTGACGGCGATCTCCGCGCGCAGGGATTCACCGAGCGCGGACTGGACGCTCAGGCGCCCCAGGCCCAGGGACCAGGCGGGGCCGGCCAGCAGGCAGGCGGCGGCCACGGCCACGCCGGTCCATGCATGACGACCCGTGATGTTGCTGCGGTGTTTCAAGGCGTCTCCCAGTGCACAGCGGCCAGGCGCCAGGCCCGGGCCGCGAAGTCGTCCCTCGACGTCTTCACCCACTGAACGCGACGCGTGGGCGTGGGTGAAATCACAATAACATCAAGCATATAGGCTTACAAGCTCACCCAAGGCTTGATGATCGGGGCGGAAATGCTTTGTTTCCGCGCTTCGGGCACCGTTGTTGCCGCAGGGCAACGCCCGGACGGGGTTGCCCAACGGCCTCAGCTTTCGACCAGGATGCGCAGCATGCGCCGCAGTGGCTCGGCGGCGCCCCAGAGCAGTTGATCGCCGATGGTGAAGGCGCCCACGTATTCCGGCCCCATGGCCAGCTTGCGGATGCGACCCACCGGGATGTCCATGGTGCCCGTCACGGCCACGGGCGTCAGCTGCGCCAGCGTGGCCTCGCGGGTGTTCGGCACGACCTTGGCCCAGGGGTTGTCGGCCGCGATCATGGCCTCGAGGTCGGCCACCGGCACGTCCCGCTTCAGCTTGAAGGTCAGCGCCTGGCTGTGGCAGCGCATGGCGCCCACGCGCACGCAGAAGCCGTCCACCGGGATGGCCGTGCCGCCGCCGAGCGTGGTGCCGAGGATCTTGTTGGTCTCGGCCATGCCCTTCCACTCTTCCTTGGACATGCCGTTGCCCAGGTCCTTGTCGATCCAGGGGATCAGCGAGCCGCCCAGCGGCACGCCGAAGTTGGCGGTCTCGTCGGCCGACAGGCCGCGCTGCCTGGCGATGACCTGGCGGTCGATCTCCAGAATGGCGCTCTTCGGGTCGTCGAGCAACGCGCGCACCTCGGCGTTCAGCGTGCCGTACTGCGTCAGCAGCTCGCGCATGTGCTGGGCGCCGCCGCCGCTGGCGGCCTGGTAGGTCATCGTGCTCATCCACTCGACGAGCCCGGCCTTGTAGAGCGCGCCCACGCCCATCAGCATGCAGCTGACGGTGCAGTTGCCGCCGATCCAGTTGCGGCCGCCGCGCCTGAGCGCGTCCTGGATCACCGGCAGGTTCACCGGGTCGAGGATGATGACCGCGTCGTCGGCCATGCGCAGCGTGCTGGCGGCGTCGATCCAGTGGCCGTTCCAGCCCGCGGCACGCAGCTTCGGGAAGACCGCGCTGGTGTAGTCGCCGCCCTGGCAGGTGACGATGATGTCGCAGCGCTTGAGCGCCTCGATGTCGTGCGCGTCCTGCAGCGTGGTCTCGTTCTTCGCCATCGCCGGCGCCTTGCCGCCGGCGTTGCTGGTGCTGAAGAACAGCGGTTCGATGAGGTCGAAGTCGCCCTCGGCCTGCATGCGGTCCATCAGCACGGAGCCGACCATGCCGCGCCAGCCGACCAATCCTGTGAGTGCCATCTCAGTCTTGCCTTTCCGATGAATCCGGACCCCTGCTGTTCCCCGGCTCGTTCGCCGGGGTCCAGGAGGGATGGGCGAGACGATCCGAGACGCTAGGTCTTGGTAATGGTTTTGCCGGTGATGGCGGCCACGACCGCATCACCCATCTCGCGCGTGCCGACCTTGCGCGTGCCCTCGCTCCAGATGTCGCCCGTGCGCAGGCCGGCCGACAGCACGGCCTGCACCGCCCGCTCGATGCGGTCGGCGGCTTCGGGTTGCTGGAGGGAGTAGCGGAGCATCATGGCAGCGCTCAGGATTGTAGCCAGCGGGTTGGCCACGCCCTGCCCCGCGATGTCCGGCGCGCTGCCGTGGCTGGGTTCGTACAGGCCCTTGTTGTGCGCGTCCAACGACGCCGACGGCAGCATGCCGATGGAGCCCGTCAGCATCGCGGCTTCGTCGGACAGGATGTCGCCGAACATGTTGCCGGTGACGACCACGTCGAAGGCCTTGGGTGCCTTGACCAGCTGCATCGCCGCGTTGTCCACGTACATGTGGTCCAGCTTCACATCCGGGTACTGGGCGTGCACCTCGGTGACCACGTCCTTCCAGAACTGGAAGGTTTCCAGCACGTTGGCCTTGTCCACCGACGTGACCTTGCCGTTGCGCCTGCGCGCCGCCTGGAAGGCCACGTGGGCGATGCGCTCGATCTCCGGCCTGCTGTAGCGCATCGTGTCGAAGGCCTCTTCGGCACCGGGGAAGTGCCCGTCGACGGCCGTGCGACGGCCGCGCGGTTGGCCGAAGTAGATGTCGCCGGTCAGCTCGCGGATGATCAGGATGTCCAGGCCCGCCACCAGTTCCGGCTTCAGGCTGGAGGCGTGCGTCAGTTGTTCGTAGCAGATGGCCGGGCGGAAGTTGGCGAACAGGCCCAGGTGTTTGCGCAGGCCCAGGATGGCCTGCTCCGGGCGGAACTGGCGCTCGAGCCTGTCGTACTTCCAGTCGCCCACGGCGCCGAACAGCACGGCGTCGGCTGCCTTGGCCAGGGCCAGCGTGGCGTCCGGCAGCGGGTGGCCGTGCGCGTCGTAGGCCGCGCCGCCCACCAGCGCGGTCTCCATCTCGAACGACAGGTCCAGCGCGTTCAGGACCTTGACCGCCTCGGCGACGATCTCGGTGCCGATGCCGTCACCGGGCAGAACAGCGATCTTCATGCGATTTCCTTGTGCGCCAGCCAGGGCATGCGCGCCAGCCGCTCGGCCTCGAAGGCGCGGATCTTCTCGGCGTGGCGCATCGTCAGGCCGATGTCGTCGAAGCCGTTGACCAGGCAGTACTTGCGGAAGGGCTGCACCTCGAACGGCAGTTCCTGCCGGTCGGGCTTGACGATGACCTGGCGCGGCAGGTCCACCGTCAGTGCGTAGCCGGGGAAGGCGGCGACGGCATCGAAGAGCGCCGCCACCTGCGATTCCGGCAGCACGATGGGCAGCAGGCCGTTCTTGAAGCAGTTGTTGAAGAAGATGTCGGCGAAGCTCGGCGCGACCAGGACCCGGAAGCCGTACTGCTGCAGCGCCCAGGGCGCGTGCTCGCGGCTGGAGCCGCAGCCGAAGTTGCGGCGAGCCAGCAGCACCGACGCGCCCTGGAAGCGCGGCTGGTTGAGCACGAAGTCCGGGTTGGTTTTGCGTGCGGCCGGGTCCTGGCCGGGTTCGCCCTTGTCCAGGTAGCGCCACTCGTCGAACAGGTTCGGCCCGAAGCCGGTGCGCGCGATCGACTTCAGGAACTGCTTCGGGATGATGGCGTCGGTGTCGACGTTCTCCCGGTCCATCGGGGCCACGAGCCCCTGGTGCACGACGAAGGGTTCCATCACTTGCTCTTCTTCGCGGCTTCTTCGATTTTGTCGCCGGCCTTGCCGATGTCCTTGCCCATGCCTTCGATGGTGTTGCAGCCGGCCAGGACGAACAGCGCAGCCAGGGTGGCGAGAACGGTCTTGATCATGATGGCGACTCCTTTCAGGCGATGCGACGCACGTCGACGAAGTGCCCCGCCAGCGCGGCCGCCGCGGCCATCGCCGGGCTGACGAGGTGGGTGCGGCCGCCAGCGCCCTGGCGGCCTTCGAAATTGCGGTTGCTGGTGCTGGCGCAGCGTTCGCCAGGCTCCAGCCGGTCGGCATTCATGGCCAGGCACATGCTGCAGCCCGGCTCGCGCCACTGGAAGCCCGCAGCTTTGAACACCTCGTGCAGGCCCTCGCGCTCGGCCTGCGCCTTCACGCGGCCCGAACCCGGCACCACCATGGCCAGCTTCACGTTGCCGGCCACCTTGCCGCCGACCTTGCGCACGACGGCCGCGGCCTCGCGCAGATCCTCGATGCGGCTGTTGGTGCAGGAACCGATGAAGACCTTGTCGATGCGGATGTCGGCGATGGCCTTGTTCGGGTCCAGGCCCATGTAGGTCAGCGCGCGCTCGATGGCACCGCGCTTGACGGCATCCTTCTCCTTGTCGGGGTCGGGCACGCGGTCGTCGATGGACAGCACCATCTCGGGGCTGGTGCCCCAGGTGACCTGCGGGAGGATCTGTGCGGCGTCCAGTTCGACCACGGCATCGAACACCGCGTCGGGGTCGGAGTGCAGCGTGCGCCAGTGGGCCACGGCCTGGTCCCATTCGGCGCCCTGCGGCGCGAACTCGCGGCCCTTCACGTAGGCCAGCGTGGTGTCGTCCACCGCCACCAGGCCGGCACGCGCGCCGGCCTCGATGGCCATGTTGCACACCGTCATGCGCCCTTCCATGCTCAGCGCGCGGATGGCACTGCCGCCGAACTCGATGGTGTAGCCGGTGCCGCCGGCGGTGCCGATGCGGCCGATGATGGCCAGCACGATGTCCTTGGCCGAGCAGCCGGGGGCGAGCTTGCCGTCCACCCGGACCAGCATGTTCTTCGCCTTCTTGGCCAGCAGCGTCTGCGTGGCCAGCACGTGCTCTACCTCGCTGGTGCCGATGCCGTGCGCCAGCGCACCGAAGGCGCCATGGGTGCTGGTGTGGCTGTCCCCGCAGACCACGGTCATGCCCGGCAGCGTGGCGCCGCTCTCCGGACCGATGACGTGCACGATGCCCTGGCGCTTGTCCAGGAACGGGAAATACGCCGCCGCGCCGAAGGCCTGGATGTTGGCGTCGAGCGTGACGATCTGCTGCTTGCTGATCGGGTCGGCGATGCCGTCGTAGCCGCGCTCCCAGCCGGTGGTGGGCGTGTTGTGGTCGGCAGTGGCGACGATGGAACTCGTGCGCCAGACCTTGCGCCCGGCCAGCCGCAGGCCCTCGAAGGCCTGCGGGCTGGTCACCTCGTGCACGAGGTGGCGGTCGATGTAGAGCACGGCCGTGCCGTCCTCCTCGGTGTGGACGACATGGTCGTCCCAGAGCTTGTCGTACAGGGTGCGTCCGGGCATAGGTCGGGGCCTCTCGAGCCCATGATTGTCGCGCAGACCGGCCTGGACTTCAGCTTTCGGCCGCCGCGCGCCGCTCCAGCTCGGCCTTGAGGTCCGGCGGCAGGCGCAGCGCCGTGGCCAGAGCGTCCAGGTAGGCACGCTCCATCGTGCTGGTGCTGTCGCAGACGATCACGCTGGCCAGGTAGATCTCGGCCGCCTTCTCGGGTGTCTCGGCCCTTGCGGCCACCTCGGCCGGGTCCACCGGGCGGCGCAGTTCGGCATCCACCCGCGCCCGCAGTGCCGGGTCGGCCTCCAGCCGGTGCAGCTCGGCCTCGACGAGGCCGCGCTCGCGCTCGTCCATGTGGCCGTCGGCCCGTGCCGCGGCGATCATCGCCTGCAGCATGGTCCAGCTGTGGTCTTCCTGGGCTGGGGCTGGGAGCTGCGCAAAAGCCGCCGGTGCGCCGGACGCCGCAGTGGTGGCCGGCGCCGCGGCCGCCGCGCCGCCCTGCTTGGCCTGCCAGTCGCGGTACACGTTCCACGCCATCACGCCCAGCGCCGCCGCGCTGCCGTACTTCAGCGCCTTGCCGCCCAGGCCGCGCCCGCGCTTGCTGCCCAGCAGCAGCGCCAGCGCACCGCCGGCGACGGCGCCGGTGGCGTACTTGCCGAGGTCGGTCTTGCCCGGGCCGGCGTTGGCCGAGCGGAGGATCTGGTCCAGCAGGGACTGCATGCTCATCGAAAGGGCTCCTGGGGAGGGTGGTGCCCGGCACTGTAGCGGCCGGGCCACCGCTTCGATCAGGAACCGACGCGCCAGTTCAATCCGGTGAACAGGCTGGTCGCCTGGCCTTGAACTGATCGCCGATCGGCCGGCGAGGCGACCGCACGCGCCGATGCAGCACCACGACGCGCGGGCTTCAACCCAGCGCGGCGACCACCTCCGGCGGCGCCTGCACCAGCTCGATCAGCACGCCCTCTCCGCCGATCGGAAAGTCATCGCTGGCCTTCGGGTGGATGAAGCAGATGTCGTGGCCCGCCGCGCCCGGGCGGATGCCTCCAGGGGCGAAGCGCACGCCATGCGCCGTCATCCATTCGACGGCCTTCGGCAGGTCGTCCACCCACAGGCCCACGTGGTTCAGCGGCGTGGCATGGACCGCGGGCTTCTTCTCGGGGTCCAGCGGCTGCATCAGGTCCACCTCCACCGCGTGCGGGCCGTGGCCCAGCGCGCAGATGTCCTCGTCGACGTTCTCGCGTTCGCTGACGAAAGTGGACTTCACCTGCAGGCCCAGCACGTCCACCCACAGCGACTTCAGCCGCTGCTTGTCGGGCCCGCCGATGGCGATCTGCTGGATGCCGAGGATGCGGAAGGGCTTGGGGTTCGGCGTGCTCATTCGAAGGCCACGATGGGTTGGTCCACGGTCAGGCTTGCGCCGGGCTGGGCCAGCACTTCCTTGACCACGCCGTCCTGCTGTGCCGTGAGGATGTTCTCCATCTTCATCGCCTCGATGACGGCCAGCTTCTCGCCCGCCTGCACCGCCTGCCCGGGCTGCACGGCCAGCTGCACCAGCAGGCCCGGCATCGGCGAGAGCAGGAACTTGCTCAGGTCCGGCGGCGCCTTGAACGGCATCACCCGCAGCAGTTCGGCGGCGCGGGCGCTCATCACCATGGCCTCGATGCGGCGGCCGTTGTGCTGCACCACGGTCCACAGGCCGTGGCGTTCCACCTGGGCCGTGAACGGGTGGCCATTGCAGCGACCGGTGGCGCGGATGCCGTTGAAGCGCCAGTCGCTCTCGATCTGGTAGGTCCTGCCGCCGAGCTCGACATGCACCGCGCGCCCGTCGGGCCGCAGCATCACCTCGTGGAAGGCATGCGCGCCGCCCTGGCCCTTGACCACGGCCGTGAACGCCTCGCCGATCTTCACCCCGTGCCCAGCCAGCTGGCCCTGGATGCCGGCGGCGCGCTCGCGGTAGCGGCGATAGGCCGCACCGGCCAGCGCGACCAGGAAGTCCGGGTCGTCGTGCGGCACGTCCTCGGCGCGGAAGCCGTGCGCGTAGTGCTCGGCGATGAAGCCGGTGTTGAAGTCGCCCGAGACGAACTTCGGGTGCGCCAGCAGCGCGGCCTGGAACGGGATGTTGCTGGAGACGCCGCGGATCACGAAGCCGTTGAGCGCCTCCCGCATCTTCGCGATGGCATCGTGGCGGTCGGTGCCGTGCACGATGAGCTTGGCGATCATCGAGTCGTAGAACATCGGGATCTCGCCGCCTTCGTAGACGCCAGTGTCCACGCGCACGCCGCCACCGGCCGGCTGCTTTTCTGCCGCGTGCATGGTGGTGGGCGGCGGCGCATAGCGCACCAAGCGTCCGGTGGACGGCAGGAAGTTGCGGAACGGGTCTTCCGCATTGATGCGGCACTCGATGGCCCAGCCCTCGCGGCGGATCTGCGCCTGCGTGAAAGGCAGCTTCTCGCCGGCGGCCACGCGGATCATCTGCTCCACCAGGTCGATGCCGGTGATGCACTCCGTCACCGGGTGCTCCACCTGCAGCCGGGTGTTCATCTCCAGGAAGTAGAAGCTCTGGTCCTTGCCGACCACGAACTCAACGGTGCCGGCGCTCTGGTACTTCACGGCCTTGGCCAGGGCCACCGCCTGTTCGCCCATCGCCCGGCGCGTGGCGTCGCTGATGAAGGGCGACGGTGCCTCCTCGATCACCTTCTGGTGCCGGCGCTGGATGCTGCACTCGCGCTCGTGCAGGTAGACCACGTTGCCGTGTGCATCGCCCAGCACCTGGATCTCGATGTGGCGCGGGCTCTCGACGAACTTCTCGATGAACACGCGGTCGTCGCCGAAGCTGTTGCGCGCCTCGTTTCGGCAGGCGTCGAAGCCCTCGTGCGCCTGCCTGTCGTCGTAGGCCACGCGCAGGCCCTTGCCGCCGCCGCCGGCGCTGGCCTTGATCATCACCGGGTAGCCGATGCCCTGCGCGATCTTCACGGCGTCATCGGCGCTGGCGATCGGTTCGTTCCAGCCCGGGATGGTGTTGACCTTGGCCTCGTCGGCCAGCTTCTTGGAGGCGATCTTGTCGCCCATGGCCGCGATGCTGTAGTGCTTCGGGCCGATGAAGACGATGCCCTCCTCCTCCAGCCGCTTGGCGAAGCCCTCGTTCTCCGACAGGAAGCCGTAGCCCGGGTGCACGCCTTCCGCGCCCGTGGCCTTGCAGGCGGCGATGATCTTGTCGGCCACCAGGTAGCTCTCGCGGCTGGGCGCGGCGCCGATGAAGACCGCTTCGTCGGCCAGCTCCACGTGGCGCGCGTCACGGTCGGCCTCGGAGTACACCGCCACGGTGGCGATGCCCATCTTCTTCGCGGTGGTGATCACGCGGCAGGCGATTTCGCCGCGGTTCGCAATCAGGATCTTCTTGAACATGGCGTCGCCCCTCACAGCGGGATGTTCCCGTGCTTGCGCCACGGGTTCTCGAGCTTCTTGTCCTTCAGCATCGCCAGGCTGCGGCAGATGCGCTTGCGCGTCTCGTGCGGCTGGATCACGTCGTCGATGTAGCCGCGCGCGCCGGCCACGAAGGGGTTGGCGAAGCGGGCCTTGTATTCCGCCTCGCGCGCCGCCAGCTTGGCCGGGTCGTCCTTGTCCTGGCGGAAGATGATCTCCACCGCGCCCTTGGCACCCATCACCGCGATTTCGGCGTTGGGCCAGGCGAAGTTGACGTCGCCGCGCAGGTGCTTGGACGCCATCACGTCGTAGGCGCCGCCGTAGGCCTTGCGGGTGATCACCGTGACCTTGGGCACCGTGCACTCGGCGTAGGCGTACAGCAGCTTGGCGCCGTGCTTGATGATGCCGCCGTACTCCTGGCTGGTGCCGGGCATGAAACCGGGCACGTCCACGAACGTGACCACCGGGATGTTGAAGGCGTCGCAGAAGCGCACGAAGCGCGCCGCCTTGATGCTGCTCTTGATGTCCAGGCAGCCGGCCAGCACCATGGGGTTGTTGGCCACGATGCCCACCGGCGCGCCTTCCATGCGGCCGAAGCCGATGACGATGTTCTGCGCGTAGTCGGGCTGCAGCTCGAAGAAGTCACCGTCGTCGACCGTCTTCGTGATCAGCTCCTTGATGTCGTAGGGCTTGTTCGGGTTGTCGGGCACCAGCGTGTCCAGGCTCATGTCCAGGCGCTCGGCCGGGTCGGCGCTGGGGCGCAGCGGCGCCTTCTCGCGGTTGTTCAGCGGCAGGTAGTTGAAGAAGCGCCGCAGCATCAGGATGGCCTCGACGTCGTTCTCGAAGGCCAGGTCGGCCACGCCGCTACGGCCAGTGTGCGTGGCCGCGCCGCCCAGTTCCTCGGCCGTCACGCTCTCGTGCGTCACCGTCTTCACCACCTCGGGGCCGGTGACGAACATGTAGCTGCTGTCCTTCACCATGAAGATGAAGTCGGTCATCGCCGGCGAGTACACGGCGCCACCGGCGCACGGGCCCATGATCAGGCTGATCTGCGGCACCACGCCGGAGGCCATCACGTTGCGCTGGAAGACCTCGGCATAGCCGCCCAGGGACGCCACGCCTTCCTGGATGCGCGCGCCGCCGGAATCGTTCAGGCCGATGACCGGCGCGCCGACCTTCATCGCCTGGTCCATCACCTTGCAGATCTTCTCGGCATGCGCCTCGGACAGCGCGCCGCCGAAGACGGTGAAGTCCTGGCTGAAGACGAACACCAGCCGGCCGTTGATCATGCCGTAGCCGGTGACGACGCCGTCGCCCGGGATCTTCTGCTCGGCCATGCCGAAGTCCGCACAGCGGTGCTCGACGAACATGTCCCACTCTTCGAAGGTGCCTTCGTCCAGCAGCAGTTCCAGGCGTTCGCGCGCGGTGAGCTTGCCCTTGGCGTGCTGGGCGTCGATGCGCTTCTGCCCGCCGCCCAGGCGCGCGGCGGCACGCTTGCGTTCGAGTTGTTCAATGATGTCGTGCATCAGTTGGGCTCCTTGGAATCCATCAGGTCGAGCAGGCGGCGCGCGGCCACGGACGCGGCCAGCGTGCCGTCGCGCACTTCGAGGGTCAGGCCCGGCAGCGCCTGGCGCACCGCCGGGTGTTGGCGGAATCGTTCGCGCAGGCCGGCCTCGATGCGTTCCCACATCCACGCGCGGTCCTGCTCGTGGCGGCGTGCGGCCAGCCGGCCGCTGGCCTGCTGGGCGTCGCGGAAGCGGGTCACGGCGGCCCAGAAGTCGGCCACACCGGTGCCGTCGCGTGCGCTCAGCTGCATCACCTGCGCCGCCACGTGCGCGTGCGTGCCCAGCAGGCGCAGAGCGCTGGTGATCTGGGCGCGGGCACGGGTGGCGGCGTCCTCGTCAAGGTCGGCCTTGTTGATGACCACCAGGTCGGCGAGCTCCATCACGCCCTTCTTGATCGCCTGCAGGTCGTCGCCGGCATTGGGCAGTTGCATCAGCACGAAACAATCGGTCATGCCGGCCACGGCGGTCTCGCTCTGGCCCACGCCCACGGTCTCGACGATCACCACGTCGTATCCCGCCGCCTCGCAGACCAGCATGGCCTCGCGCGTCTTCTCGGCCACGCCGCCCAGCGTGCCGCTGCTGGGGCTGGGGCGGATGTAGGCCTGCGGGTCCACCGAGAGGCGCTCCATGCGCGTCTTGTCGCCCAGGATGCTGCCGCCGCTGACGCTGGAGCTCGGGTCCACGGCCAGCACCGCCACGCGGTGGCCCAGGCCGGTGAGGTGCAGGCCCAGCGCCTCGATGAAGGTGCTCTTGCCCACGCCGGGCACGCCGCTGATGCCCACGCGCACGGCGCGGCCGGCGTGCGGCAGCAGCGCATTGAGCAGGTCGTCGGCACGCGCGCGGTGGTCCGCCCGCGTGCTTTCCAGCAGCGTGATGGTCTTGGCCACGGCACGCCGATGCGCCGGGCCGGGCGGGCCCAGCACGGCAGCGCGCAGCGCCTCGTCGGCGGGTTCGGCCAGCGTCACCGGGAGACCTTCAGGCCAGGGCCTTCTTGATCTGCTCGAGCACGTCCTTCGCACTCGCCGGGATCGGCGTGCCCGGGCCGTAGATGCCCTTCACGCCGGCAGCGTAGAGGAAGTCGTAGTCCTGCTGCGGGATCACGCCGCCGACGAAGACCACGATGTCGTCGGCACCCTGCTTCTTCAGTTCGGCAATGATGGCCGGCACCAGGGTCTTGTGGCCGGCCGCCAGCGTGCTGACGCCCACCGCGTGCACGTCGTTCTCGATGGCCTGGCGGGCGCATTCCTCCGGCGTCTGGAACAGCGGCCCCATGTCGACGTCGAAGCCCAGGTCGGCAAAGGCCGTGGCCACCACCTTGGCGCCGCGGTCGTGGCCGTCCTGGCCCAGCTTGGCGATCATCACGCGCGGGCGGCGGCCCTGCTGCTCGCCGAAGGCGGCGATCTCCGACTTGAGCTGTTCCCAGCCCTCGGCACTGTCGTAGGCGGCTGCGTACACACCGGTCACCTTCTGGATGTCGGCGCGGTGGCGCCCGTAGACGGCCTCGAGCGCGTCGCTCACCTCGCCCACGGTGGCGCGGGCGCGGATGGCCTCGATGCTCAGGGCCAGCAGGTTCCCCTGGCCGGACTTCGCGGCCTCGGTCAGCGCCGCCAGCGCGGCCTGCACCTTGGCGGTATCCCGCGTGGCCTTGATCTTCTCCAGGCGTGCGATCTGGGCCTCGCGCACCTTGACGTTGTCCACCTCCAGGATCTCCACCGCATCCTGCTGCTGGAGCTTGTACTTGTTGACGCCGACGATCACGTCGGCGCCGCTGTCGATGCGCGCCTGCTTCTCCGCCGCACTGGCCTCGATCTTCAGCTTGGCCCAGCCGCTCTCCACGGCACGCGTCATGCCGCCCATGGCCTCCACCTCGTCGAGGATGGCCTGCGCCTTGTCGGCCATCTCCTGGGTGAGCTTCTCCATCATGTAGCTGCCGGCCCAGGGGTCGACGACGCTGGTGATGTGCGTCTCCTCCTGGATGATCAGCTGCGTGTTGCGCGCGATGCGGCTGCTGAAGGCGCTGGGCAGCGCGATGGCCTCGTCGAAGCTGTTGGTGTGCAGGCTCTGCGTGCCGCCGAAGACCGCGGCCATGGCCTCGATCGTGGTGCGCACGATGTTGTTGTACGGGTCCTGTTCGGTCAGGCTCCAGCCGCTGGTCTGGCAGTGCGTGCGCAGCATCAGGCTCTTGGCCTTCTTGGCGCCGAAGCCCTTCATGATGCGCGTCCACAGCAGGCGCGCGGCGCGCATCTTGGCGATCTCGAGATAGAAGTTCATCCCGATCGCCCAGAAGAAGCTCAGGCGGCCGGCAAAGTCGTCCACGTCCAGCCCGCGCGCGGTGGCCGTCTTCACGTACTCCTTGCCATCGGCCAGGGTGAAAGCCAGCTCCAGCGCCTGGTTCGCGCCCGCCTCTTGCATGTGGTAGCCGGAGATGCTGATGGAATTAAAGCGCGGCATGTGCTGCGCCGTGTACGCGATGATGTCGCCGATGATGCGCATCGACGGTTCCGGCGGGTAGATGTAGGTGTTGCGGACCATGAACTCCTTGAGGATGTCGTTCTGGATGGTCCCGCTCAGCTGGTCCTGCTGCACCCCCTGCTCTTCGGCCGCCACCACGTAGCCGGCCAGCACCGGCAGCACGGCGCCGTTCATCGTCATGCTCACGCTGACCTTGTCCAACGGAATGCCGTCGAACAGGATCTTCATGTCCTCCACGCTGTCGATGGCGACGCCGGCCTTGCCGACGTCACCGGTCACGCGCGGGTGGTCGCTGTCGTAGCCGCGGTGCGTGGCCAGGTCGAAGGCCACGCTCACGCCCTGCCCGCCCGCGGCCAGCGCCTGGCGGTAGAAGGCGTTGCTTTCCTCGGCGGTGGAGAAGCCGGCGTACTGGCGGATCGTCCACGGCCGGCCGGCGTACATCGTGGCCTGCGGGCCGCGGATGAAGGGCTCGAAGCCGGGCAGCGTGTTGGTCAGCGGCAGGCCCTGCAGATCCTCGGCCGTGTACAGCGGCTTGACCACCAGGCCTTCGGGCGTGGTCCAGTTCAGCGCCGCCGGGTCGCCGCCGGGTGCGGACTTGGCGGCGGCCTCGGTCCATTGCTGGAGGGTGGCGGTCTTGAAGTCGGAGGAAGCGCTCATGGGGGACTCGACAGGTGTTGCGCGTGGACAGCGTCTGCGGCGGGTTGCCGGCGGCGCTCGATTATGCATAATTATGAATTAGAAAACCACGTGAACCTGACAACGAGCCCTGCCTTGGCTGCCGTCGACACTGCCCCCGCCGCTGAATCGCTGTCACGCCGCGCCCTGTACCTGGACGTGGCAGACCGCCTGCGCGAGCAGATCTTCAGCCGCCGGCTCGAACCCGGCAGCTGGATCGACGAGATGAAGCTCGCGGCCGAGTACGGCATCAGCCGCACGCCGCTGCGCGAGGCCCTGAAGGTGCTGGCGGTCGAGGGCCTGGTCACGATGAAGGTGCGCCGGGGTGCCTTCGTCGCCGAGATGTCGCGCGACGACGTGGCCCAGGTCTACCACCTGCTGGGCCTGCTGGAAAGCGACGCCGCAGCGGCCGTGGCCGCCCATGCCAGCGACACACAACGGGCCGAACTGCGCGCACTGCACGACCGGCTGGAACGCCAGGTGCGCCAGCGCGACGCCTTCTTCGCCACCAACGAGGCCTTTCACCTGGCCCTGCTGCAGATGGCGGGCAACCGCTGGGCGCAGCAGGTGGTGCTCGACCTGCGCAAGGTGATGAAGCTCAACCGCCACCACTCGCTGTTCAAGCAGGGCCGGCTGGCCGAGTCCCTGGCCGAGCACCGCGCCCTGATGCAGGCCATCGAGGACCGCGATCCCGATCGTGCGGCCGCGCTGATGCAGGCCCACTTCCGCGGCGGGCTCGAAGCCGCGGCCTGACACGGCGCGCCGGCGCCTGACACGGCGCGCCGCTGCGGTCCTCGGCTATCGTGACGCGCATGAACCGCCCGGATGGCATCGAATCCAGCCCACGCTGGATGGTCCGCCTGCTGGCTGCCGGACCGCTGGTCGTGGCCCTGTGCCTGCTCGCCCTGGTTGCGATGCTCTGGGGCGCGTGGCGCTGGCTGGACCCGACGCCGGACCGCCACATCGTCATCGCCACCGGCCCGGCGCAGGGCGCCTACGCCGAACTGGCCGAACGCTACCTGCCCTACCTTCGCACCGAGCGCCTGCAGGTGGAACTGCGCGCCACCCAGGGCTCGGCCGAGAACCTGGCGCTGCTGCGCGACCCCGCCTCCGGCGTGCAGGCGGCCTTCGTGCAGAGCGGCGGCGATAACCCGGCCGCGGCCTCGGGCGCTGACCTGGTCTCGCTCGGCCGGGTGGCCTATGAACCGATCTGGATCTTCTACCGGCGCGAGCGCACTGGGCCGAAAGGCCGCCCGGCACCGCCTCCACAGCGGCTGACCGACCTGGCCGGCTGGCGCATCAACACCGGGCCGGCGGGCGGTGGTGGCGGGCCGTTGTTCGTGCAGCTGGCCGCGGCCAATGGCCTGACCACCGATGCCATGACGCTGGACAGCAGCCCCAGCGTGCAGGGCGTGGTGGCCCTGGTGCAGGGCAGCATCGACGCGCTGGTGATGGTGGCCGCCCCGGATGCGCCGCTGGTGCAGTACCTGCTGCAGACGCCTGAGGTGGCGCTGCTGCCCTTCCCGCAGGCCGAGGCCTACGCGCGGCGCCTGCCCTTCCTGCGCGCCGTGACCCTGCCCCGCGGCCTGGTCGACCTGGCCGGCGACCGGCCGCCCCAGGACGTGCCGCTGGTGGCCGCCAGCGCGTCGCTGGTGGCACGGGCCGACCTGCACCCGGCCCTGGTGCAGCTGCTGGTGCAGGCCGCACGCCAGGTGCATGGGGAGCCGGGCTGGTTCCAGTCCGCCGGCGAGCTGCCCAGCCCGGCCACCGACGGCCTGCCGCTGTCGCCCGAGGCCGAGCGCTTCTACCGCGACGGCAAGCCCTGGCTGCAGCGCTACCTGCCGTTCTGGCTGGCCAACTTCATCGACCGCATGTGGTTCGTGCTGCTGCCGCTGCTGGCGGCGATGGTGCCGCTGTCGCGCGTGCTGCCGCCGCTGGTCAGCCTGCGCCTGCGCTCGCGCGTGTTCCGGTGGTACGCCCATCTGCGCGCGATCGAGACCGCGCTCGACGCACCGGATGCCGACCTGCCAGCGCTACGCGACAGGCTGGAGCGCACCGACCGCCAGGTCGAACACATCGGCCTGCCGCTGGCCTTCACGCACGAGCTCTACCAGCTGCGCGCGCACATCAACCTGGTGCGCAAGCGGCTGCAGGGGCGCGAATCAGCGCGCAAACCAGCGCACTTGTCCGCCCGCGAAGGCGGCGGCTAGCCGGTCAGGCCGGCGCGGCCGCGCGCCGCACCTGCACCACCCGGGCCCGCAACTGCCCGCAGCCCGCGTCCACGTCCTGCCCGGCCGACTGCCGCATGCGCGTGAGCACACCGCGCTGGTTCAGCCCGCGAAAGATGGCCGTCACCCGGTCGACATCGGGGCGGCGGAAGTCCAGCCCGTCCACCGCGTTGTAGGGGATCATGTTCAGGATCGCCGGCTGCCCCTGCAGCGCCGGCACCAGGGCCTCGAGCTCGTCGTCGCCGTCGTTGACGCCGGCCAGCAGCGTCCACTGCACCTGCAGCGGGTAGCCGGTGGCGCGGGCGTAGGCCAGCGCCTCGGCCAGCAGGTCCGCCGGTTCCCAGCGCGGCGCCCGGGGCAGCAGCGCGGCTCGCCGCTCGGCGTTCATCGAATGCAGGGACAGCGCCAGCGCCGGTTTCACCACGCCTTGCGGCAGGCGCTCGAAGGCGCGCGCGTCACCCACGGTGGAGAACACCAGCTGCTTGTGCGCCAGGTTGCCCTGCGTGCCCAGCAGGTCGATGGCCTCGAGCACGTTGTCCAGGTTGTGCGCCGGCTCGCCCATGCCCATGAAGACCACCTTGCGCACCGGCTGCAAGCTGCGCGCCAGCGCCACCTGGGCCACGATCTCGGCGCTGCCCAGCTGGCGCAGCAGACCGCTTCGGCCGGTCATGCAGAAACCGCAGCCCACCGCGCAACCCAGCTGGGTGGACACGCACACGCCCTGGCGCGGCAGCAGCACCGTCTCCACGGTCTGGCCATCGGCCAGGTCCACCAGCAGCCGGGCCGAGCCGTCGGCCCCGGGGTGGCGTTCGCGCAGCCGGGCAAGCGCCGCCAGCTCGGACCCCAGCGCCGGCAGAGCCGCGCGCAGGGTCTTCGGCAGGAAATCGGCGATGGCACGGCGGCCGGCATCCTGCGGACGAGCCTGCACCCAGTGGCGCAGCACGCGCGCGGCGTGGCCCGGCCCGGCACCCAGGGCGCGCAGGCGATTTTCGATGTCATGAATCCGCACGGGCCGGAGTATCGTCGCCCGATGAGCTCCCTGCACCCCATCCGCCCCCTGGGCGCCAGTGGCCTGAAGGTGCCCGCCCTGTGGCTGGGCACGATGATGTTCGGCGACCGCACCGACGCTGCCGAGGCCGGCCGCATGCTGGACCTGGCCCGGGAACACGGCCTGTTCGCCATCGACACCGCCGACAGCTATGGCGTCGGCGCCAGCGAGCGCATGGTGGGCCAGCTCATCCGGCGTGACCGCGAGTCCTGGGTGCTGGCCACCAAGTTCGCCAACCCGGGCAGCGAGCGTGCCAACGACCGCGGCCTGTCGCGCCGCTGGATGACGCTGGCGGTGGACCGCAGCCTGCAGCGCCTGGACACGGACTGGATCGACCTCTACTGGATGCACCGCGACGACGAGACCACGCCGGCGGAAGAGACCCTGTCGGCCATGGCACGGCTGATCGAGGCCGGCAAGGTGCGCTACTACGGGGTGTCGAACTTCCGCGCCTGGCGGCTGGCGCGCCTGGTGGAGACCGCCCGTCGCATGGGCGTGCCACCGCCGATCGCCTGCCAGCCGCCCTACAGCGCGATGACGCGCGGCATCGAGGACGAACTGCTGCCGGCCTGCGCCCACTACGGCGTCGGCGCCGTGGTCTACAGCCCGCTGGCGCGCGGCGTGCTCACGGGCAAGTACCTGCCCGGCAGCGCACCGCCCGAGGACAGCCGGGCCGCGCGCCAGGACCGGCGGCTGATGCAGACGGAATGGCGCCAGGAATCGGTGGCGCTGGCCCAGCGCTTCGTGGCCCACGCCCGGGCGCGGGGCCTGACACCGGTGCAACTGGCCCTGGCCTGGGCGCTGAACAACCGCCTGGTCAGCGGCGTGATCGCCGGTCCACGCACGCTCGCGCAATGGCAGGACTACGTCTCGGCACTGTCGGTGCGCGCCGACGCCGAGGACGAGGCCTTCGTGGACAGCCTGGTGCGCCCCGGCCATGCGTCCACACACGGCTACACCGACCCGCTGTACCCCGTCACCGGCCGCCAGCCAAGGGGCTGACGGCGGTGCACGCACTGCCCTCCGGGCGCTTCAGCGCACCGTGAGCCCCGGCGCCCCCGCGACCACCTCGCCGATCTCGGCTGCGGCGTCGAAGCCGTGGCGTCGGAACACGTCCATCACCGCACCGACGCTGCCCGCGTCGCAGGACACCAGCAAGCCGCCGCTGGTCTGCGGGTCGGTCAGCAGGGCGCGGTCCTCGGCGGCAAAGCCGGCGGGCAAGGCCACGTCGGCACCGTAGCCCGCCCAGTTGCGGCCGGAGGCACCGGTGACGAAGCCCTGGGCCACCATCTCGCGCACGCCGGGCAGCAGCGGCACGCGCGCCCAGTCGATCACCGCCTGCGCCTTCGCGCCGCGCGCCAGTTCCAGGCCGTGGCCGGCGAGGCCGAAGCCGGTGACGTCGGTGATGGCGTGCACGCCGTCGAGCATCGCCAGTTCCGGCCCCGGCGTGTTCAGCCGCGTGGTGCTGGCGATCATCTGCTCGTAGCCGGCGGGCGAGAGCTGCTCCTTCTTCAGCGCGGCGCTCAGCACGCCCACGCCCAGCGGCTTGCCCAGGATCAGCCGGTCGCCGGCACGCGCATCGGCGTTCTTCTTCACCCGCTTCGGGTGGACCAGGCCCAGCGCCACCAGGCCGTAGATGGCCTCGACCGAGTCGATGGTGTGGCCGCCGGCGATGGGGATGCCGGCGGCGCGGCAGACGGCGTTGCCGCCTTCCAGGATGCGGCCGATGGTCTGCGTGGACAGCACGTTGATCGGCATGCCCACCAGTGCCAGCGCCATGATCGGCGTGCCGCCCATGGCGTAGACGTCGCTGATCGCGTTGGTGGCGGCGATGCGTCCGAAGTCGAACGGGTCATCGACGATGGGCATGAAGAAGTCGGTGGTGGCGATCAGCGCCTGCTCGTCGTTGAGCTGGTAGACGGCGGCGTCGTCGGCCGTCTCGATGCCCACCAGCAGCTGCGGCGGCACCGGCATGCCAGTGGTGCCCTTGAGGATCTCGCTGAGCACGCCGGGCGCGATCTTGCAGCCGCAGCCGCCCCCATGCGACAGCGAGGTCAGGCGGGGTTCGGCAGGGGTCTCGGGCTTGTTCATGGTCGGGCCTCCAGGGCTTGGCGCAGGGTCTCGCGCAGGGTGTGTCGTTCCGTCGCAGGGTCGAACAGCGGTGCCCGTTCGTCGCACTGCACCGCCAAAGCTTTCAGCATAGCCGGCTCGTCGCGGGCGCGCTGCAGCAGGGTCGCGAGTGCCGTGGCATCGCCGGGGGGGAAATAGCCGCCATAGTCGGCGCCCAGCATGCCCACGTTGCCCGGGATGCGCGACGCCAGCACCGGGGTGCCGCGGCGCACGGCCTCCAGCACCACGTGGGCGCCGCCTTCCATGCGGCTCGTGTGCACCAGCACGTGGGCCTGGCGGATGCGGCGCAGGGTCTCGCCGTGCGGCCGTGCACCCAGCCATCGGTAGTGCGGGTGCGCGGCGGCGCAGGCCTGGGCCGCGGATCCCAGTGCAGGATCCAGCGGCGCGCCGATGTGATCGATCAGGATGTCGGCACGGTCGTGCAGCCGCGCCGCGGCGGCCCACAGCGTCTGCGGCCACTTCTCGTCGCGCAGGTGGCCCACCATCAGCGCGCGCAGGTGGCGGTCGGTCTTCGGCAGCGTTGCCCGCGCCGGCGTGGACTGGAAGCACACCACGGCCTTGCCGCGCACGGCCGCCGGCAGGTCCCGCGGCGCCAGCTCGTGCAGCACGATCAGCCGCCAGGCCAGGGCCAGCGACCGCTGCGCGTCGGCGTCGACGGCGATGTCGCGGTAGAGGTCGGTGCCGGTCAGCGCCACCACCAGCGGCCGCGCCGGGCAGGCCTGTGCGAAGGCGTGGATCGACGGCGCCGACCGGCGCGCGTGCAGCGCCAGCATCACGTCGGCGGGTGCGCCGTCCCAGGCGGAGCAAAGCCGCACCCGATAATCCTCGGCAAGAAAGTGCGCCCAACGCCGCGCCGTCTGCCAGTTGCCGTTGTTGGCACTGGCCAGGGCCGGCGTCACCAGACAGAGGATCGGTTTCATGATCGGAGCAGACATTGTCCGCTGACCTGGCCCCCGGTGCCGCGCTGCGCCAGGCGGGAGCGGCCCGGCTGGCGGTCGCCCTGGAGGCCACACGGGCGCACACGCTGGCGCTGTTCGACACCTGGCGCACGCTGCTGCCAGCCTCGATGGAGATCCGCTACGCACCGGAGCTGAACCCACCACGATGGGAACTCGGCCACGTGGCCTGGTTCGAGGAGCGCTGGCTGGCGCGCAACCCCGAGCGGCTGCGCGGCGCGGCAGCGGATCCGCAGGTGGGCCTGTGCGTGTCGGTGCTGCCGCAGGCCGACGCGCTGTACGACAGCAGCGCCATCTCGCACACCCGCCGCTGGCACCTGGACCTGCCGGATCCGGCACGCACGCTGCGCTACGCGGCCCAGGTGCGCGAACGCACGCTCGCCCTGCTGGCCACGGTGCCGGACGACGACGACGCGCTGTTCTTCTTCCGCTGGGCGCTGGCGCACGAGGCGATGCACGCCGAGGCCACGGTCTACATGGCCCAGCACCTGGCCCTGCCCATCGACACCGCCCTGCCGCGTCGAGGGCCGGCAGCAGGCCCCGCGGGCGAACTGACCTGCGCCGGCGGCGAGATGGTGCTCGGCCACGCCGGCCCGGGCTTCCATTTCGACAACGAGGGCGGCCACCTGCCTGTGACGCTGGCGCCCCACGCCATCGACCGCAGCCCGGTGACCTGGGCGCGCTTCCGCCCCTTCATCGACGCCGGCGGCTACGACGACGCGCAGTGGTGGACCGACGACGGCTGGGCCTGGCGCCAGCGGCACAGCACCGGCCGGCCGCGCCACCTGGTGCATGAGGACGGCACCTGGCAGCGCGCCGCCTTCGGCACCTGGGTGCCGATGACCGACGACGAACCGGTGATGCACCTGACCCGCCACGAGGCCGAGGCCTGGTGCCACTGGGCCGGCCGCCGCCTGCCGACGGAAGCCGAATGGCAGTGGGCGGCGCTGAACGCCGGCGGGTTCGCCTGGGGCGAGGTCTGGGAGTGGACCGCCTCCGCGTTCGAACCCTGGCCCGGCTTCGTGGCCCACCCCTACCGCGACTATTCGCAGCCCTGGTTCGACGGCCGCCCGGTGCTGCGCGGCGCCAGTTTCGCCACGCTGGACTGCATGCGCCACCCGCACTACCGAAACTACTTCCCGGCCGACCGCAACGACCTGTTCGCCGGCTTCAGGTCCTGCGCGGCCTGACCTCGGGTGCCGCCGACACGGCTGGCGGTGCCGCCACGGCGGCCTCGGGCGGCAGGCGTCGTGGCCCCTGCACGATGACGCCCTTCTTCGGGCTCGTCTGGCCGTAGCGCAGCACCACGGCCGCACGCGGCACGTCGAAGGCCTCGGCCAGGAAGGCGAGCAAACGCGCCGTGGCCTTGCCGTCCTCCGGCGCGGCGGCAATCTGCACCTGCAGCCGTCCGCCCTGCACGCGGCCGAAGCCATCGCGACGCGCGCCAGGCTTGCCCTGCAGTTCCAGCCACAGGTCCGCGCCCTGCCAGCGGTAATGCAGTCCGGTGCCCTCCTCGCCCGTCACGCCTGCGCGGCGAACACGTGGAACCAGCCGCGGTCGTCACTCCAACGCCGGGCCCGCCGGAACCCGGCATCGTGCAACAGCGCCTCGAAGTCGCCGGGCAGGTACTTGCACGAGTTCTCGGTGTGCACGCGCTCGCCGGCCGCGAAACGACGCTCGCCGCCAGGCCAGCACACCGTCTGCGCCTCACGCGCCTCGAGGTGCATCTCGATACGCGAGGCCGCCGCGTCGAAGAAGGCCACATGCCGCCATCGGCGCGGGTCGAAGTCGCTGCCGATCAGCGCGTTGACGTGGCGCAGCAGGTTCAGGTTGAACGCGGCGGTGACGCCCAACGGGTCGTCGTAGGCCGCCTCCAGCACGGCCGTGTCCTTCACGCCGTCGACGCCGATGAGCAGCGCGCCACCGTCGCAGGCTGCGTGCATGCGCCGCAGCAGGGCCAGCGCCTCGTCGGGCGTGAAGTTGCCGATGCTCGACCCCGGGTAGAACAGCGTGCGCGGGGCGGGCATGACGGCGTCCGGCAGGTCCAGCGCGGCGGAGAAGTCGAGCCCGAGCCCCAGCATCGGCAATGCGGGGTGACGCTGCTGCAGTGCCGTCAACGCGTCGCGCAGGAAGTCCACCGAGATGTCGACGGCCACGTACTGCGACGGTGCCAGCGCCGGGAACAGCGACGCCGCCTTGGCGCAGTTGCCCGCCCCGAGATCCACCAGCGGCCGGCCGGTGCCGCAGGCCCGGGCCATGTCACCGGCATGCGCGGCGAACAGTGCCGCCTCGGTGCGTGTGGGGTAGTACTCGTCGAGCGCGGTGATGGCGTCGAACAGGCGCGAGCCGAGCAGGTCGTAGAAGAACTTGGGGGCCACACGGGCGGGCGATGACGCCAGCCCGCGCAGCAGTTCCTGGCGCACGGCCGCCGCATCGGCGACGAAGCGCTGGACAAAAGCCGGTTCCCGCATGCGTCCGACTCTAGCAGCGCCGGACGACGCTTCGCTCGATCGGCTGTAATGTCGGGGGTCTTGCGGCCGACCACGCCGCCTGAACCCATCCCACCACGAGGAGCCCCGCGATGATTTCCCTGTCTTCTTCCCGCACGCGCCGCGCGCTGATGGCCTGCGCGCTGCTCGCCTTCGGCACGCTGAGCCACGCGCAGCAGGTGTTCCGCGTCACCGCCATTCCCGACGAGTCGCCCACCGAACTGGCACGCAAGGCCGGCCCGCTGGTGAAGTACCTGGAATCCAAGCTGGGCATGAAGGTGGAGTACACGCCGGTCACCGACTACGCCGCGGCTGTCGAGACCCTGGTCAACCGCAAGGTGGACATGGCGTGGTTCGGCGGCTTCACCTTCGTGCAGTCGTCGGTGCGCTCCGGCGGCAAGACCATCCCGATCGTGCAGCGGGCCGAGGACGAGAAGTTCCGATCCGTCTTCATCACCACCGACCCTGCCATCCAGACCCTGGCCGACCTGAAGGGCAAGGACGTCAGCTTCGGCTCGCAGAGCAGCACCTCGGGCCACCTGATGCCGCGCAGCTTCCTGCTCGAGGCCGGCGTCAACCCGGACAAGGACTTCCGCCGCGTGGCCTTCAGCGGGGCCCACGACGCCACCATCGCCGCCGTGGCCTCGGGGAAGGTGCAGGCCGGGGCGCTGAACATCTCCGTGTGGGAGAAGTTCGTCGCCGACAAGAAGGTCGACACCAGCAAGGTGCGCGCCTTCTACACCACGCCGCCCTACTACGACTACAACTGGACGGTGCATGCCGACATGCCGGCGGCCACGCGAGAGAAGCTCACCGCCGCCCTGCTGGCCCTGGACCCGGCCACGCCCGAAGGCGCCGAGATCCTGAAGCTGCAGCGCGCCAGCAAGTTCGTGCCGAGCAAGGCGGAGAACTACAAGGGCATCGAGGCCGCCGCCAAGAACGCCGGCCTGCTCTGACGCCCCCCGTGGAACTGGCGCTGGACGCCGTCGAGGCGCGGCACCCGGCGGCGCGGCCCGGCCATGCGCCGGCGCTGCGCGGCCTGACGCTGCGCCTGGGCGCCGGTGAGGCGGCCGCCGTCATCGGCCCGTCGGGTGCCGGCAAGACCACGCTGCTGCACGTGGCCGCGGCGGCGCTGCCGCCTTCGGGGGGCACGCTGGCGCTGGGTGGCCAGGCGCCCTGGGCCCTGTCACCCCGTGCGCTGCGCGCGCTGCGCGGCCAGCTGTTCCTGGCGCCGCAGGTGCCGCCGCTGCCGCCGCGCCAGCGCGTGGTGACGGCGGTGCTGGCGGCGCGGCTGCCCAGCCTCGGCTTGGCGCGGAGCCTGCGTTCGTTGTTCTACCCGGACGACATCCCCGGCGCCTGGGCGGCGCTGGAGCGTTTCGACCTCGGCGACAAGCTGTTCGAGCGCGTGGACCGGCTGTCCGGCGGCGAGCGCCAGCGCGTGGGCCTGGCCCGCGCGCTGCTGTCGCCGGCCTCGCTGTGGCTGGTCGACGAGCCGCTGTCGGCCCTGGACCCCACGCGCGCCGCGCAGGCGGTGTCGGCGCTGGTCGACGGCGCACGCGAGCGCGGCGCCACGCTGCTGGCCACGCTGCACCAGGTGGACGTGGCGCTGGCGCACTTCCCGCGCATCATCGGCCTGCGCGACGGCGCCCTGGCCTTCGACCTGCCGGCCGCCCAGGTCACGCCCGAGCGGCTGCGCGCGCTCTACGCGCAGCACGAGCACGAACTGCTGGGCGCCCCGCCGGTGGCGGAGGCACCCGCGGCCACGGCCGCACCCGCCGTGATGCACTGCCGGTGAGCAGCGCCGCCCTGCCTTCGCCCGCGCGGCCTTCACCCGCGCAGCGCGACCCGGCCTGGCCGGCCCGCGTGGGCTGGCTGCTGTTCGCGCTGGTGCTGCTGTGGCCGGCCCTGGTGGCCACGGAGTTCAAGCCCTGGGTGCTGTGGGCGCCGGAGAACGCCGAGCCCACCTGGCGCTTCCTGTCGGCCTTCGTGCCGCCGGCACACGACGCCGAGTTCCTGGCCCTGGTGGCCAGGGAGACCTGGCGCACGGTGGCCATCGCCACCGCCGGCATCACGCTGGCGCTGGTCATCGCGGTGCCGATGACGCTGCTGTCCACGCGCACGCTGTCGATCTCGGCGCTGTCCGGGCGCATGGCACGCGGCCCGTTCTGGGCCCGCCAGGGCGTGCGCTGGGCGCTGATCCTGCTGCGCTCGGTGCCGGAACTGGTGTGGGCCCTGGTCTTCGTGCGCGTGGTCGGCCTCGGGCCCACGTCGGGCGTGCTGGCCATTGCGCTCACCTACGGCGGCATGCTGGGCAAGGTCTACGGCGAGATCCTGGAGTCGGGCGACGACCATGCCTCGGCCACGCTGCTGCGCCAGGGCAGTTCGCGGCTGCAGGCCTTCTTCTACGCCGTGCTGCCGGGCAATGCGGCGGAACTGACCAGCTACACCGTCTACCGTTGGGAATGCGCCATCCGCTCGTCGGTGGTGCTGGGCTTCGTCGGCGCGGGCGGCCTGGGGCAGATGATGGACACGTCGATGAAGATGTTCGCTGGCGGCGAGGTGGCCACCATGCTGCTGGTCTTCATCGCCCTGGTGGCGCTGGCCGACCGCGCCAGCGCCTTCCTGCGCCGGAGCCTGGGGTGAACAGGCCCACCGCCGCCAACGCGCCCTGGCGCATGCCGCCGCGGCTGTTCGACGCGCGCTGCCGCGCCTGCTGGTTCACGCTGGGCATCGTGGTGCTGGTGGTGGCCAGCTTCTGGAGCCTGGACCTGCAGTGGGCCGCCTTCCTGTCGGCCGACGCGCTGCGCAGCATGGGTCGCTTCATCGGCGAGTTCTTCCCGCCGGACACCTCGCCGGAGTTCCTGCGCAAGGTGGCGGTGGCCAGTGCCGAGACCTTGGCGATGTCGGCGCTGGGCACGCTGCTGGCGGCCGCCGGCGGCCTGCTGCTGGCCCTGCCGGGCAGCCGCCTGCATGCAGCCGACCACGCGCGCGGCCGCACGCCCACGCGCTGGCTGCTCAACGCGCTGCGCTCGATCCCGGAGCTGGTGTGGGCCGCGCTGCTGCTCATCAGCGCCGGGCTGGGCCCCTTCGCCGGCACGCTGGCGCTGGCCCTGCACACCACCGGCGTGCTGGGCCGGCTGTTCGCCGAGGCGATCGAGAACACGCCCACCGGCCCGGGCGACGCGCTGCGCGCCAGTGGCGTGCCCACCGGACGCGTCTTCCTCTACGCCACCTTGCCGCAGGTGCTGCCGCAGCTGCTGAGCTACACGCTCTACCGCTGGGAGAACAACATCCGCGCCGCCGCCGTGCTGGGCGTGGTGGGCGCCGGCGGCCTGGGCCAACTGCTGGCCTTTCACATGGGCCTGTTCCACATGGGCAAGACCTGCACCATCGTGGCGGCCATGCTGCTGCTGGTGGCCTTCGTCGACTCGCTGAGCCTTGTCACGCGCCGGCTGATGACGCGCTGAACGACGATCACGCCCCGCCGCGTCGACCCACGCACCATGGGTCGCATTTTTGATAATGCTCTATCATTCGCATGAAACACAAGCTCGGAGTCCTTCATGCGTTTCACCACATCGATCCACACGCACCGCCTTGCCCCTCTGGCCGCTGTCGCCACCGGCGCGTTGCTGGTGCTGTTCAGCGCTCGCCCCGCCGCGGCGCAGGACTGGCAGCTCGGCGCCGTGCTCGATGTGGCCGCCAGCTCGCGCGCGCTCGCGCTCGGCCAGCGCGAGCAGGGCCTGGCCCTGGGCCACAGCGACGTCACCGCGCGCGGTGGCCTCGGGTCACTCTTCGGCGCGCAGGTCACCGTGGCCGCGCACCAGCATGACGGCAAGGTCGAGGCCGAGCTGGAGGAAGCCTGGCTGGAGACACGAACGCTGCCCTTCGGCCTGCAGGCGCGCTTCGGGCGCTTCGCGTCGCAGATCGGCGCCATCAATGCCCAGCACCCGCACGCCGACGACTTCGTCGAGCGTCCGCTGCTCTACCGCGCCTTCCTGGGCAGCCACTGGTTCGACGATGGCCTGCGCCTGAACTGGACGGCGCCGACGCCCATCTACCTGATGCTCGGTGCCGAGGTGTTCCGCGGCCGGCAGCTGATTCCCGAAGCCGAGTCGTCGCGCAGCCCGGGCGCGATCGCGCTGAGCCTGAAGACCGGCGCCGACATCGGCCGCTCGCACAGCTGGCAGGTCGGCGCCGCGTGGGTGGACAACCGACGGGTGGCGGCGCACGACCACGAGGAAGAACACGAAGAAGAACACGGCGAAGAAGAGCACGAGGAACACGAGGAGGAAGGCCATGACCACCACGACCATGCCCATGGCGCCGAGTACAGCGGCGGGCGCATGTGGCTGCTGGACGCCACCTGGAAGTGGGCGCCCGACGGCAACAACCGCGAACGCCAGCTGCGCGTGACCGCCGAGTTCGCCCGCATCACCGACCTCGGTGAACACGCCACCGGCGGCGACCGCCACCAGGCGGCCGCGCTGTCGGTGGTCTGGCGCTTCGACCCGGCGTGGGAGGTCGGCGTGCGCACCGACTGGCTGCGGGTGCGCATGCCGCACGAGGACCACTTTCACGACGGCCGCCTGCGCGAACACGCCGTGATGCTGGCCTGGAAGCCCACGCATGGCCAGACGCTGCGCCTGCAGGCCACCACCCAGCGCAACGCCGAAGGCATCGAGGACGCGCAGCGCCGCAGCGTGCAACTGCAGTACGTGCTCAGCTTCGGGGCCCACGGTGCGCACACGTTCTGAGCTGCTGCGGCGCGCCGCGGTCGCCATTGGCCTGCTGGCCTTCGCCGTCCTGCCGGCCCACGCGCTCACGGTCTTCGCCTGCGAACCGGAGTGGGCTGCGCTGACGCGCGCGCTGTGGCCGCAGGACGCAACGCTGCGCCTGCACGTGGCCACCCACGTCGCGCAGGACCCGCACCACATCGAGGCCCGGCCGGCGCTGATCGCCCAGCTGCGTTCGGCCGACCTGGCGGTGTGCACCGGCGCCGGGCTGGAAGCGGGCTGGCTGCCGGCGCTGCAGCAGCGCGCCGGCAACGCACGTGTGCAGGACGGTGCGCCGGGCATGTTCTATGCCACCACCCACGTGCCCCTGCTGGACCCGAAGCCAGGCGCCGGCGGCAACCCCTTCGCCGGCGACGTGCACGCCGAAGGCAACCCGCACCTGCACGCCGATCCGCGCCGGCTGCGCACCGTGGCGCAGGCCCTGGCACGCACGCTGCAGGCGGCCGCACCGGCACAGGCTGCTGCCATCGCTGCACGCGCCGACGCCTTCGACCGCGACTGGGCAACACGCACCACCGCCTGGAGCGAACGTGCCGCGCCGCTGCGTGGCGCCGTGGTGGCGGCGCAGCACAGCAGCTTCGGATACCTGTGGGACTGGCTCGGCCTGGTGCCGGTGGCCGACCTGGAACCCAAACCCGGCATGGCGCCCACGCCGGGCCACCTGCAGTCGCTGCTGGAACGCCTGCGCGCCGCGCCACCGATGGCCGTGGTGGTGGCCCGCCACCAGGACCCGCGTGCCGGCCGCTGGCTCAGCGGCCAGTTCGCGCAGGCGGGGACCGCCGTGCCGCTGCTGGTGCTGCCGGCCACCGTGCCCGATCCGGACGCGCCCGACGCGCTGGCCCGGTGGTTCGACGCGCTGCTGGCCGCGCTGCTGCAGGCGCGCAGCGACGGCGCCACGCGCTGATGCTCGACGCCCTCGTGCACGGCTGGTTCTTCTGGCCGGCGGCGGCGCTGGTGGCCGGCGTGCTGGCGCTCGCCCCGCTGGGCGCTCAGGTGCTGGCGCGCGGCGTGGTGTTCATCGACCTCGCGGTGGCGCAGGCCGCGGCGCTGGGCGTGATGATCGCCAACGCGCTGTTCGACCATCCCGGCCCGCTGCCTTCCCAGGCGGCGGCCACGGCCGGTGCGCTGCTGTGCGCCAGCCTGGTGGCCGGGCTCGCGCGGCGCTGGCCCGCGCAGCGCGAGGCGCTGATCGGCCTGGTCTACGTGGCCGGTGCCGCCGGTGCGCTGCTGGCCGCGCGCGCCGACGCCCACGGCCGCGAACACCTGGACGCCCTGCTGGCCGCCGACCTGCTGTGGGCCGAACCGGCGCAGGCGGCCGTGCTGGCCGCGTGCGCGCTGCTCGTGCTGGCACTGGCCGGCCTGCGGCCCGACGCACTGCGGCGCGACGCGCTGTTCTTCCCGCTGTTCGCCGTCGTCGCCAGCCTGGCGGTGCCGGCGCTGGGCCTGTTCCTGGTCTTCGCCGGCTTGATCGCGCCAGGCCTGTGGCTGCGGCGCGGCCTGCCGCTGCCGGCGGCGCTGGCGATCGCGCTGGGCGCGGGCTTCGCCGGGCTGGCGCTGTCGTGGTTCGCCGACCTGCCCAGCGGTCCGGCGGTGGCGCTGACGATGGCTGCGGCCGGGCTAGCGGCGGTGGCCTGGGCTGGCCGTCCGGTCAGTGCGACGCAGCAGACCCCGGCGGCTGGTCCACCGGCGCGGTGAACAGTTCGCCGACGTCCACCGCGTCGAACCGGTACTGCAGGCCGCAGAACTCGCAGCCCACCTCGACCTCGCCGCGCTCGGCGATCAGCGACTCGCTCTCCGCGCGGCCCAGGCCGTGCAGCATGCCGCGCACGCGTTCGCGCGAGCAGCGGCAGGCGAAGGCCGGCGCCAGGGGTTCGAAGCGGCGCAGGTCCTCCTCCCAGAAGAGGCGGTGCATCACCGTCTGCGCGTCCAGCGTCAGCAGTTCGTCGGCGGTCAGCGTGGCGGCCAGGTGGGCGATGCGGTTGAAGCCTTCGGACATGCCGATCAGGTCCTCGTCGGCCTGCGAACCCCGCGCGCCGAGGTTGCCCTCGCCCTCCACCGGCAGGCGCTGGATCAGCAGCCCCGCAGCCACCTCGTCGTTCGCCGCCAGCACCAGCCGCGTGTCGAGCTGCTCGCTCTGCAGCATGTAGTGCTCCAGCACCTCGGACAGCTGCTGCAGGGGTTCGCCCCGGTCACCGTGCAGCGCCACCACGCCCTGGTAGGGCTGCTGGCCGGGCTGCCGGTCGGCCGGGTCCAGCGTGATCGCACAGCGACCTCGGCCGTGCGGGTTGACCAGGGCCGCCAGCCGGGCATCGTCGGCCACCGGGCCGGTGACGCTGGCGGTCCCGCGGAAACGCAGGTTGGGTTGCACCTCGGCCACCGCCAGCGGCACCGGGCCGTCGCCCTGGATCTGCAGCACCAGCGCGCCGTCGAACTTGATGTTGGACTGCATCAGCACGCCGGCGGCACACATCTGGCCCACCAGCGAGGCCACCGGTGCCGGCCACGGTTCACGCGTGGCGCGGCGGCGCAGCACCTCCTGCCAGCCGTCCGTCAGGCGCACGAGCATGCCGCGCACCGGCAGGCCCTCGAACAGGAACTTGTGCAGTTCG
This sequence comes from Rubrivivax albus, assembly GCF_004016515.1. Taxonomy (GTDB): domain Bacteria; phylum Pseudomonadota; class Gammaproteobacteria; order Burkholderiales; family Burkholderiaceae_C; genus Rubrivivax; species Rubrivivax albus. The sequence continues at coordinate 843,895 of NZ_SACT01000001.1, read as the reverse complement.
GACATCAGTCGACCCGCTGGGCCTGGCGGTGCCGCGCCGCCTGCTGCACGTAGTGCTGCGCGCTCCACAGCAGGCGCTCGATCTGCTCGGGCTCGAGCATGCGCACCACCTTGGCCGGGCGGCCCATGATCAGCGCGCCGTCGGGAAACTCCTTGCCCTCGGTGACCAGCGAGCCGGCGCCCACCAGGCAGTGGCGGCCGATGCGCGCGCCGTTGAGCACGATGCTCTGGATGCCGATCAGCGTGCCGTTGCCGATGGTGCAGCCGTGCAGCATCACCTGGTGGCCCAGCGTGACGTCGTCGCCGATGGTCAGGCGGATGCCGTCGTCGGTGTGCAGCACGGCGGCGTCCTGCACGTTGCTGCGCGCGCCCAACGTGATCAGGTCGTTGTCGCCGCGCACGGTGGCGCCGTACCAGACGCTGCTGTCGGCGCCCAGCGCCACCTGGCCGATGACGCTGGCGCTGTGTGCCACCCAGGCTCCGGATTCGAGCCGGGGTTGATGTTCGCCCAGGCGGTAGATGGCCATCGCGGTCCCCCTGCGCCACCCCCCGGGCGGCAAAGCCTATGATTTTAGGCTGCCCATGTTCTACGTCACCCTGGTCACCCTGCTGCTGGTCGCCACCGCGACGCTGCTGCATTACGAGGTTTTGCAAGGCCTGCACCGGCGCCTGAGCGGCTCGCCGATGCCGTCGCGGCCCAAGGTGCTTGTGGTCATGGCCACCTGCTTCGTGGCCCATGCGCTGGAGATCGTGCTCTACGGGCTGGGGTACTGGCTGCTCATCAACCACGTCGGATCGGGGCAGCTGACCGGCACGGCCGCCGAGCCGCAAGTGACGCTGTCGGAGTGCCTGTACTTCTCCGGCGCCACCTACACGTCGCTGGGCCTCGGCGACCTGGCGCCCACCGGCGCCTTGCGCATGCTAGCCGCTGCCCAGGCGCTGCACGGGCTGCTCCTGATCGGCTGGACGGCCTCGTTCCTGTACATCGCGATGGAGCGCTTCTGGACCGCTCGCCATGGCCGCTGAGCCCCGGGAACTGAGGCAGGCCGCCGCCGACTGGCTGGCCGTGGCCGACCCGCGCGGGAAGGCCGCAGCCGTGCGCGCCGGCATCGCCGCTGTCGGGCGGGTCGATCCTGCTGCACCAGTGGCCGCGCCCTCGCCGCTGCCGGGCCGGCCCGATCGCCCGCGGCTGGTGGATCCGGCGCAGGTGCCACGCCGCTCGCCCTTCACCCGCGAGGGCCGCGCGGCGCTGCTGCACGCGGTGGCGCACATCGAGTTCAACGCCATCAACCTGGCGCTGGACGCCGTCTGGCGCTTCCCCGGCCTGCCCGAAGCCTACTACCGCGACTGGCTGCGCGTGGCGGCCGAGGAGGCACTGCACTTCACGCTGGTGGACGAGCACCTGGCCACCCTGGGCCACGCCTACGGCGACTTCGACGCCCACGATGGTCTGTGGACGATGGCGGAGAAGACCGCCGGCGACCTGACCGCGCGCATGGCCCTGGTGCCGCGCACCCTGGAGGCGCGTGGCCTGGACGCCACACCGCCGATGCAGGCGCGGCTGGCCCGCGCCGGCGACGCGCAGGCGGTGGCCATCCTCGACGTGATCCTGCGCGACGAGGTCGGCCACGTGGCCATCGGCAACCGCTGGTACCGCTGGTGCTGCACGCACGAGGGGCTGGACCCGGTGGCGCACTACGCGGTGCTGTCGCGGCGCCATGGGGCGCCAAGGCTGAAACCGCCATTCAACCTTTCCGCCCGCCGCGCTGCCGGCTTCGACGAGGACGAACTCGCCGCCCTGCCGCCGGCGTAGACTCCCGCGCCACCCGCCCCCCGGAGAACACACCATGAACAAGCGTCGCTTCCTGAACACCGCCGCCGTGCTCGCCGCCGGCTTGATCGTTGCCGCCTGCTCCAAGCAGGAAGAAGCCCCGGCCCCCGCGCCCGCCGCCGCACCGGCGCCGGCGCCCGCCAAGGTCTACGTCGTCGGCACGGATGCCGCCTACGCGCCCTTCGAGAGCCAGAACGAACAGGGCCAGATCGTCGGCTTCGACATCGAGGTCGTGCAGGCCATCGCTGCCAAGGCCGGCTTCGAGGTCAAGTTCGTCAACACGCCCTGGGAAGGCATCTTCAACGAACTTCAGCAGGGCGGGCGCGACCTGCTGGTGTCGGCGATCACGATCACCGACGAGCGCAAGCAGACCATGGACTTCAGCGACCCTTACTTCGACGCGGCGCAGCTGATCGCGGTGAAGGCCGACAGCACGGTGGCCACCTTCGCCGACCTGAAGCCGCTGAAGGTGGGCGTGCAGACCGGCACCACCGGCGACGAGGTCGTGACCCAGCTGCTGGGCAAGACCAGCACCAACGTCAAGCGCTTCGAGTCGACGCCGCTGGCGCTGAAGGAACTGGAGGCCGGCGGCGTGGACGCCGTGGTGGCCGACAACGGCGTGGTGCAGCACTACGTGGCCAACAACGCCGCCGGTGGCTTCAAGACCGTCAGCGACCCGGCCTTCGTGCCGGAGCAGTACGGCATCGCCGTGCGCAAGGGCAATGCCGAGCTGCTGGCCAAGGTCAACGAGGGCCTGAAGGCCATCCGCGCCGACGGCAGCTACGACGCCATCCACGCCAAGTACTTCGGCGCCAGGAAGTAAGACCGGCTGACGGGCCGCACCGATGGACCTGCGTTGGGAGATCCTGGCCGGCTACGGCCCGCTGTTCGCCAGCGGGCTGTGGATGACGGTGAAGCTCACCATCGTGGCCATCGGTGCCGGCCTGCTGCTGGGTGTGGTGCTGGGCCTGGTCAGCAGTTCGGCCGATGCGCCGGCGCCCAAGCTGCCGGCCGCTGCCTGGGGCCTGCGGCTGGCGCGCTGGATCACGGCCGGCTACGTGGGCTTCTTCCGCGGCACGCCGCTGTTCGTGCAGATCCTGCTGGTGCACTTCGCGCTGATGCCCACGCTGGTGCACCCGGACACCGGCCTGCTGCTGGCCGGAGACGCGGCGCGCACGTTCCGCCAGGAGCATGGTGCGTTCTTCTCCGGCTGCCTGGCCCTGAGCCTGAACGCCGGCGCCTACATCAGCGAAATCTTCCGCGCCGGTATCCAGAGCATCCACCGCGGCCAGGTGCAGGCAGCCTACAGTCTGGGCCTCACGCACGTGCAGGCGATGCGCTGGGTAGTGCTGCCGCAGGCCTTCCGGCGCATGGTGCCGGCGCTGGTGAACGAGGGGGTCACGCTGATCAAGGACAGCTCGCTCGTCAGCGCCATCGGTCTGGCCGAGCTGGCACTGGCCGCACGCACGGTGGCCGGCGCCTATGCGCGCTATTGGGAGCCCTACCTGGCGATCTCGGCCCTGTACCTCGTGCTGACGCTGGCGCTGTCGCTGCTGGCCAAGCGGCTGGAAGTGCCGGCGGACCAGCGCGGGCGATAGCGGACAGGCCTCAGGGCTCGAAGAAGTAGCGCTTCAGCCCGGCCAGGATCATCTCGACCGCGATCGCGGTGAGCACCAGGCCCATCAGCTTCTCGATGGCCGCCACCATCGACGCGCCGAGCAGCTTGCGCAGCCGGTCGGCCGCCAGCAGCACGGCGCCCGACACGGCCATCGCCGCCGTGAGCGCGCCCATCCAGGTCCACAGCTGGTCGGGCTGGCGCGAGGCCAGCAGCAGCACCGTGGCCATCGCCGACGGGCCAGCCAGCAGTGGCACGGCCAGCGGGAAGATGAAGGGCTCGCGGCCCTCGCCGCCGGCGGCGTAGACCTCGCCGCCGCTGGCGAAGACCATGCGGATGGCGATGATCAGCAGGATCACGCCGCCGGCCACCTCCAGCGAGCGCTCCGACAGCCGCATCAGCGACAGGAAGGCCTGACCGCCGATCATGAACAGCGCCAGCACCCCGAACGCGATGCTGACCTCGCGCAGCGCCACCCGCGGCCGGCGCTCCGGCGCGACGCCCTTGAGCACCGAGATGAAGATCGGCAGGCTGCCGAAGGGGTCCAGCACCAGCAGCAGCAGCACCAGCGCGGAGACGAAGCCGTGTTCCATGGCCGGCATTGTCAGGGCGCCGGGCACTGTTGCGCCGGCGCACCACTCGGGGGCAGGCGCGAACCATTTTTGCGCGCCCGTCAGGGTTGACCCGGACCACCGGCACTAGACTCGCGCTCGCGGCGGCATCGCCGACCAGCTTCTGTCCAACCCACGAAAGCCCTCCATGAAGAACAGCTTCGTCATCGCCGCCGCCGCCCTGGCCGCCGGCAGCGCGTTCGCGCAAGGCAGCACCGAGATCTACGGCCGCATCAACCTCACCGCCGAGCGCCAGGAGCTCAACGGCGCCAAGGACACCGGCATCTACGACAACTCGTCGCGCATCGGCATCCGCGGCACCGAGGACCTGGGCGGTGGCCTGAAGGCCGGTTTCGTGATCGAGCACGGCTTCAACGCCGACACCGGCGCCGCCGCCGGCGCCATGTGGGGCCGCGAGAGCACCGTCAGCCTGGGTGGCAGCTTCGGCACCATCCGCCTGGGCAACATGCCGGCCAGCGAGGGCTACTTCGCCACCGCCGACTACGTGTCGATGCACAACCACGACACCGGCAGCTCGGCCGACGCGCTCTATGGCTTCGTGGCCATCGCCGGCACGCTCAACAGCGCCATCGCCTACACCAGCCCCACCGTCAACGGCCTGCGCTTCGACCTGCAGTACGGCCTGAAGGAAAACGTCAAGCCCGACGCGCCGTTGTCGATGGCCGTCAACTACGACGCCGGTGCGATGCACCTGGGCCTGGGCTACGAGGAGTACGACGGTCAGAAGTCGACTGCGCTGCGCGGCCTGTGGGAGATGGGCGCGATCACGGTCGGCGGCTACTACGAGCGTGGCAGCGGCACCGTCAGCTACAACAACTTCCGCATCGCCGGCATGTACACCATGGGCGCGTCGGAGTTCCACCTGAACCTCGGCAAGCGCAGCGGCGAGAACGGCCTGGCCGACGGCGACCAGTTCACCGTGGCCTACAACTACAACCTGAGCAAGCGCACCCGCGTGCACGTGTTCTACACGAACCTGGACCTGGCCAACGGCGCGGTGGACTTCAGCTCCTACGGCGTGGGCCTGCGCCACAACTTCTGATCGGCCCTGGGTCGGTCACCGAAAGCCGGCGGGCGCCCAGCCCGCCGGCTTTTTTCATGGCCGGCCCTTCGTGTGCGACGGTCAGCCCCTGGGGTGGTGCTGGGCGTGCAGCGCACGCAGGCGCTCCCGCGCCACATGCGTATAGATGGTCGTCGTCGAGATGTCGGCGTGGCCCAGCAGCATCTGCACGGCACGCAGGTCGGCCCCGTGGTTGAGCAGGTGGGTGGCAAAGGCGTGGCGCAGCGTGTGCGGCGACAGCGGCACGTGGACTCCGGCGGCCAGCGCATGGGCCTTCACCAGCTTCCAGGCCATCTGCCGCGTCATGCCGCCGCCACGCGCGGTGACGAACAGCGCGTCGGCCACCCGTCCGCCGAGGATGCTGCTGCGCGCGTCGGCCAGGTAGCGCTGCAGCCAGACACCAGCCTCGGCACCGAAGGGCACGAGTCGTTCCTTGGCTCCCTTGCCGGTGACGCGCACCACGCCTTCGGTCAGGCCCAGTTGCACGCTCTTCAGGCCCACCAGTTCGCTCACGCGCAGACCGCTGGCGTACATCAGCTCCAGCATGGCGCGGTCGCGCAAGCCGCGCGGCGTGGCCACGTCGGGGGCGGACAGCAGCGCCTCGACCTGCGCCTCCGACAGCGTCTTGGGCACCCGCTGCGGCTGCCGCGCCGGCAGCAGGCGCAGCGTGGGGTCGGCGTCGAGCAGGCGTTCGCGTAGCGCCCAGCGGTAGAAGCGGCGGAACACCGTCAGGCGCCGGTTGGCCGTGCTGGCGCGCGTCCCGGCATGCCGGGCCACGGCGTAGGCCCGCAGGTCGCTCTCGGTGGCGGCGATCAGGCCAGCGCTGCCCTGCGCCGCCAGCCAGGCGGCCAGCGCCTGCAGGTCGCGCCGGTAGGCGGCCTGGGTCAGTGCGGCCAGGCCGTCCTCCAGCCACAGCGCGTCGACGAAACGCTGGACCAGCGCGTCGACGGCGGCGCCCGTCGGCACGTCAGAGCTTCAGGCCCTGCTGGGCCACGACCTTCTTGTAGACCTCGAACTCGGCCTTGATCTGGGCCGCGAACTCGTCGGCGCTGTTGGCCACGATCAGCGAGCCGGTGGCCTCGATGCGCTGACGCACGGCGGGATCGGCCAGGGCCTCCTTGGCCGCCGCGTTGATCTTGTCGACGATGTCCTTGGGCGTGCCCTTGGGCGCCAGCAGGCCGTAATAGGCCATGCGGTTCACCGGGGCCAGGCCGACCTCGGCGAACGTCGGCACGTTGGGCAGTTCCGCTAGGCGCTGGGGTGCGGCCACGACGATGGGCACCAGCCGGTTGTCCTTCACGAAGGGCAGGGCCGAAGGCAGGTTGTCGAAGATGATGGGCACCTGGCCCGCCACCACGTCGTTGAGCGCCGGACCCGCACCGCGGTAGGGGATGTGGGTGATGAAGGAACCCGTCAGGCTCTTGTACAGCTCGGTCATCAGGTGGCCGATGCCACCGGTGCCGGAGCTGGCGTAGCTGTACTGGCCGGGGTTCTTCTTCAGCAGGTCCAGGAAGGCCTTGTGGTCGCTGGCCGGGAACGACGGGTGCACGGCGATGATGTTCGGCGTGGCCGCGATGTTGATGATGGCGACGAAGTCGCGCACCGGGTCGTAGGGCGACTTCGGGTCGATGGACGGCCGCGCCGCGGTGGTGGACACGGTGGCCATGCTCAGCGTGTAGCCGTCCGGTGCCGCGCGCACGACCTCCATCGCGCCGATGGCGCCGCCGGCACCCGACTTGTTCTCCACCACCACCGTCTGCCCCAGGGCCTTGCCCATGCGGTCGGCCACGATGCGGGCGATGATGTCGGTGGTGCCCCCCGGCGCGAAGGGCACCACGAGGCGCACGCTCTTGTTCGGGTAGGCCTGGGCACTGGCCAGCCCGGGCATGGCGGCCAGGCAGGCGGCCGAGATCAGAGTGGAGAGCAGGTGACGCTTGTGCATGGCAGATTGTTGAGCGGTGAGAACGATGGGCGCGGATCGTACAGGCGCTGCGTTAGCCCCTGAGGCGCGACGGGTCAGGCCACCGGCCCGCCGAGCAGGCCGATCTTCATCTCTTTGTCGACCGGACGGCCACCGATGAAGATGCGCAGCAACGCAACATAGAAATCCTCGCCAGCAATCGCCGTGCCGACCTGCCGGCCGTTATGGCGGAACACCAGGCCCTGGCCGGGCAGGAAGTCCAGGTCCACGACGTCGTTGGTCTTGACCTCGCCCAGCGACGTGACCAGCGCGTCGAAACGCTGCATGCGCTCGGCGAGCGCCGGCTGCTGGGCCGCCGGCGTGTTGCGCTGGATGCCCTTGTAGAAGGCCTTGACGAACTCGACCGTCGGCACGTCCACGAACATGCGCATCTGGATCCGCTTGGGGCCCGGTGTCGCCAGCACGCCCTCCACGGTCGTGGACTTGCGCGCCAGGTACAGGCCGGCGGCATAACCCTTGAACCAGGCCACCGCCCGCAGGCCCACGCCGTTGAGCAGCAGCGTGCTGCCGCCCAGCGTGATCTGCGGCGCGTAGGTGTAGCCTTCGACGACCACCTGGGCCGGCGCCGGGCCCGCGGCCAGCAGCGGCAGGCCCAGGCCAAGCAACAGGGCGCGGCGGCGGGAAACGGAGGAAGGCACCATCGACATGCCTGCAGTGTGACGCATGCGCACGACAACGCGCTGGCACACTGGCGGGATGACCCGGCCAGACGCCCCCCTCCGACCTTGACCGAACACGCCCTGCTGCTGCTGCCGGATTTCGTGCTCATCGTGCTCGGCTTCCTGATCTGCCGCCAGACGCCGCTGGACCGGCCGCTGTGGGACGCCGTGGAGCGGCTGGTCTACTACCTGCTCTTCCCCGCGCTGCTGTTCGGCGCCATCGTGCGCCACCCGCTGCAGCCGGCCACGGCGTTGCCGCTGGCGGCCAGCGCCTGGATCATCACCGGCACTGGCATCGCGCTGGCCTATGCGCTGCGCCGCTGGCCGGGCGTGGACCCGTCGCTGCACGCCTCGGGCGCCCAGGTGGCCTTCCGCTTCAACTCCTACGTGGCGCTGGCCGCGGTGGAGCGCGTGGCCGGCGCGCCGGGTCTGGCGTCGCTGGCGCTTGTGATCGCCATCGTGGTGCCGGTGTGCAACATCGCCGCCGTCTGGCCGCTGGCCCGCCATGGCGGCCAGCACTACGGGCGCGAGCTGGCGAAGAACCCGCTGATCCTGGCCACCGGGTCGGGCCTGGTGTTCAACCTGCTGGGGCTGCAGCTGCCGGACCTGGTGACGACCACGCTCACGCGCATCGGCGGCGCGGCGCTGCCGCTGGGTCTGATGGCGGTGGGCGCCGGGCTGCGGCTGGGCGCACTGCGCGACGGGCCGCAGCTGGCCACCGGCCTGCTGCTGACGCGCCACGCCGTGCTGCCGCTGGTGGCCCTGGCCTGCGCCTTCGGGCTGGGCCTGCCACCGGTGCAGCAGACCGTGATCGTGCTCTTCAGCGCCCTGCCCACCGCCGCGTCCAGCTACGTGCTGGCCGTGCGCATGGGCGGCCACGGGCCCTACGTCGCGGGGCTGGTGACGCTGTCCACGCTGCTGGGCATGCTCAGCCTGCCGCTGGCGCTGGTGGCGCTGGGGGCGCTGCGCTGAGTGGGTGAGAGCCAATCCCGCACGCCCGCTCATCCGCGCCAAACGGCCCGACTCGTCGTTGCAAATGCTCGCCATGGCCCGAGCTATGGCTGCGCTTTGCGCCTAGAGTCGGACCGCTTGGCGCGTCTGCTCGGGCACGCTGGATGACCTCTCACCCTCTGAGGCCGGCAGCCGGCTGATCGCGCTGCGCCAGGGCCCAGGCGATGTGCTCGCGGGCCAAGCCGGTGTCGTCGGCCTGCGCCAGCGCCTGGGCGATGGCCACATCGCCCGTGGCCCGCCAGGCGTTGCCCAGCGCCACGGCCAGGTTGCGCCGCCAGCGCGCGTGGCCGATGCGACGGATCGCGCTGCCTTCGGTGCGGCGCAGGAACGTGGCCTCGTCCCAGGCCCACAGCGCCAGCAGTGTCTCCTGGCCCAGGCGTGCATCGAAGTCCGGCAGCGGCGAACGCTGCGCCCAGCGGTTCCACGGGCAGACGAGCTGGCAGTCGTCGCAGCCGTAGATCCGGTTGCCGATCGCAGCCCGGAGTTCGAGCGGAATCGGCCCCGGGTGCTCGATCGTCAGATAGGAGATGCAGCGCCGCGCATCGAGCTTGTAGGGTGCCACGATGGCCTGGGTCGGACAGGCGTCCAGGCACGCGGTGCAGCTGCCGCAGTGGGCGCTCACCGGCTCGCTCAGCGGCAGCGGCAAGTCGACGTAGATCTCGCCCAGGAAGAACATCGACCCAGCGTCGCGCCGCAGGGCCAGCGTGTGCTTGCCGCGCCAGCCCAGGCCGGCCTGCGTGGCCAGTTCGACCTCCAGCACGGGGGCCGAATCGGTGAACACGCGGTGGCCGAAGGGGCCGATCTCCGCCGCCAGCTGGTCCACCAGACGCTGCAGCCGCTGGCGCAACACCTTGTGGTAATCGCGGCCCCGGGCGTAGACCGAGATCACCGCCTCGCCCGGTGCGCGCAGCCGCGCCTGCTCACGGTCGGCCCAGTCCGCCGGCGCCTCACGCGGCAGGTAGTCCATGCGGGCCGTGATCACGCGCACCGTGCCCGGCACCAGCTCGGCCGGCCGCGTGCGACGGGTGCCGTGTGCGGCCATGTAGTGCATGTCGCCATGGAACCCGGCCGCCAGCCAGGCCTCGAAGCCGGGTTCGGCGGCCGACAGGTCCACATCGGCCACCCCGATCTGGGAGAATCCCGCTTGATGCGCCCAGGCCTGCAGCTGCCGCCACAACCGCGGCAGACCCAGACCCCCTGGACCGGGCACGCCCGGCCCGGCCCCCCGCGGGGGCGCCAGGGAACTTGGGGCGGCCCGGCGTTTCCCTGGGAGGACACGACGCTCGTGCATGCAACGATTCTAGGAACCCGCACCCTCCATTGGCCCGACGAGGCTGCCTGTGCCGACAGCGCCGGGCGGCTGGCACGACAGCCGACGCTGCACGACGCCTTCATCGCCCTGCATGGACCGCTGGGGGCTGGCAAGACGACGTTCGTTCGCCACCTGTTGCGCGCCCTGGGTGTGGCCGGACGCATCAAGAGCCCCAGCTACGCGGTGCTGGAGCCGCACCAGGCCGGTGAGCTGGCGGTCTCGCATTTCGACTTCTACCGCTTCGCCGACCCGCAGGAGTGGGCCGATGCCGGCTTTCGCGACATCTTCGCCGCGCCGGGACTGAAGCTGGTCGAATGGCCCGAGAAGGCCGCCGGCATGCTGCCCGTGGCCGACCTCGACCTCCATCTGGCACCTGCGGCCGACGAGTCTCGCCAGGTCCGGGCCGATGCGAACACCGAGACCGGCCTGCGGCTGCTGGAGGCCTGGCCCGGATGACGATGCAGCGCCGCGACACCCTGCTGATGCTGCTGACCGCGCCGCTGCTGGCGCCCGCCGCCGGCAGCGAGGCCACGGCCCCCACCATCGTCGGCGTGCGCATGTGGCCGGCGGCCGACTACACGCGCGTCACGCTCGAATCCGACCGGCCGCTGCAGGCCGAACACGTGCTGCTGAGCAACCCGCCGCGGCTCGTGGTCGATCTGAAGGGCCTGACGCTGGACGCCGCGCTGCGCGAGCTGGTCGGCGCCGTGCGCCCCGACGACCCCTACGTGGCCCTGGTGCGCGTGGGCCAGTACCTGCCCGATACCGTGCGGCTGGTGTTCGACCTCAAGCAGGCCGTGCTGCCGCAGCGCTTCGCGCTGACGCCCGTGGCCGCCTACCAGCACCGCCTGGTGCTGGACCTCTACCCCACCGTGGCGCCCGACCCGCTGCTGGCGCTGGTACAGGAAAAGGAAGCGGCCGAGACCGCCGCCGCGCAGGCCATGCAGGACGCGCTGGGCGAACTGATCGCACGCGTCGACCGGCCGCTGTCGCCCGCGCTGCCCGCTCCGCCTTCGCCGCCACCGACGCCATCGGTGATCACCCCGCGGCCGCGCGGCCCGCTCACCGCCGACGAGAAGCGCGCGGTGGACCGCCTGCTCATCGTGGCCCTGGACCCCGGCCACGGCGGCGAGGACCCGGGCGCCATCGGCCCCACCGGCCTGCAGGAGAAGGACGTGGTGCTGGCCATCGGGCTGGCGCTGCGCGAACGCCTCAACGCCCTGCCCGGCGTGCGCGCCATGCTCACCCGTGACGGCGACTTCTTTGTACCGCTGCACGAACGCGTGGCCAAGGCGCGACGTGTGCAGGCCGACCTCTTCGTCTCCATCCACGCCGATGCGTTCACCCGGCCGCAGGCGCGCGGCGCCAGCGTGTTCGCGCTGTCCACCCGAGGCGCCAGCAGCACGATGGCGCGATGGATGGCGCAGAAGGAGAACGCGGCCGACCTCGTGGGCGGCGTCAACCTGAACGTGGCCGACCGCCAGGTCATGCAGGCCATGCTGGACATGAGCACCACCGCGCAGATCCGCGACAGCCTGACCATCGGCCGCGAGCTGCTGCGCCGCATCGGCCAGGTCGGCGACCTGCACAAGCGCCAGGTCGAGCAGGCCGGTTTCGCGGTGCTGAAGGCGCCCGACATACCCAGCGTGCTGGTGGAGACCGCCTTCATCTCCAACCCGGAGGAGGAGGCCAAGCTGCGCAGCCCGCGCTTCCGCCGCCAGCTGGTGGAGGCGCTGGCCGAGGGCATCCGCCGCTGGTTCGCCACCCACCCGGCCTTTGCCGACCGGCGCACGGCATGAGTGATTCGACCCTGCGGCGGGCCATCCGGCCGCTGCCCGACACGCTGATCAGCCAGATCGCCGCCGGCGAGGTCATCGAGCGCCCGGCCTCGGTGGTGCGCGAACTGGTGGACAACGCGCTGGACGCCGGCGCGCGCGAGATCGTCGTGCGCCTGGTCGCAGGTGGCGTGCGCAGCATCGTGGTCGAGGACGACGGCGCCGGCATCCCCGCTGCCGAGCTGCCGCTGGCGCTGCAGCGCCACGCCACCAGCAAGGTCGCGTCGCTGGCCGAACTGGAGACCGTGGCCACGATGGGCTTCCGCGGCGAGGCGCTGGCCGCCATCGCCAGCGTGGCCGGCGTGGCGCTGACCAGCCGACCGGACGGTGCGCCGATGGCGCAGCGCCTGGACGCACGCAGCGGCGAGCTGCAGCCCGCCGCGCGCGGCCGCGGCACGACTGTGGAGGTGGAGGAGCTGTTCTTCGCCACGCCAGCCCGGCGCAAGTTCCTGAAGACCGACGCCACCGAGTTCGGCCATGCGCTGGAGGCGGTGAAGCGGCATGCCCTGGCGCGGCCCGACGTGGGCTTCGCGGTCTGGCACGACGGCCGCCTGGCCGCGCAGTGGCGTCCGAGCACCGCCGAACAGCGCGTGGCCGACGTGCTCGGCCGTGACTTCGTCGCGTCCAGCGCCCCTCTGCAGACGCAGCAGGGGCCGCTGCAGCTTCAAGGCCGCATCGGCCGTCCGGAAGCTGCGCGGGCGCGCGCCGACCAGCAGTACCTGTTCGTCAACGGTCGCTTCGTGCGCGACCGGCTGGTGGGTCATGCCGTGCGTGCCGCCTACGAGGACCAGCTGCACGGCAGCCGCCAGCCCAGCTGGGTGCTGTTCCTGACCCTGCCGCCGGAGACGGTGGACGTGAACGTGCACCCGACCAAGATCGAGGTGCGCTTCCGCGATGGCCGGGCCGTGCACCAGGCGGTGCAGCGCGCGGTGGAACAGGCCCTGGCGCCCACGCGGGCCGCGGCGGACGCCGCCACCGCGACCAGCGCCGAGGCGGTGTCGACGCGGCCCTGGTCGGCGCCCGCCCTGCCGATACCCCGCCCTGCCAGCGCCGCGACACCGGAGATGTCGCAGGTGACCCCTCTCCGTGGCTGGCAGCCCGGCCTGGCCCTGGCCGAACCGGTGTTGCACGCCGCGGAACGCCCGGCCGCGTGGCAGGCGCTGCTGCGCCCGCTGGACGACGCACCGCAGGCCCCCACGCCCGCGGCAGACGACGCCACCGCCTGGCCACTGGGCCGAGCGCTGGCGCAGGTGGGCGGCGTCTACATCCTGGCCGAGAACGCCCAGGGCCTGGTCATCGTGGACATGCACGCCGCCCACGAGCGCATCGTCTACGAGCGGCTGAAGGCGGCGCGTGCCGCCGGTGGCCAGCTGCCGGCGCAGCCGCTGCTGATTCCGGTGCCACTGCCGGTGAATGCGGTGGAGATGGCCACGGCCGAAGCCGAGGCCGACGCGCTGGCGGCGCTGGGCCTGGAGCTCAGCCCGCTGTCGGCCCACGCGCTGGCGGTGCGCAGCCGCCCCGCGGCCCTGCCCGATGCCGACGTGGCCGAACTCGCGCGGTCGGTGCTGGCCGACCTGGCCGAGCATGGGGCCAGCCGTGTGGTGCAGCGCGCCGAGCACGACATCCTGGCCACGATGGCCTGCCATGGCGCGGTGCGCGCCAACCGCCGGCTCACGCTGGCCGAGATGAACGCGCTGCTGCGCGACATGGAGGCCACCGAGCGCGCCGACACCTGCAACCATGGCCGGCCCACCTGGCGCCAGCTGTCGATGCGGGAGCTCGACGGCCTGTTCCTGCGCGGCCGCTGAGGCCCGGTCCGCGGCACGGTCGCAGTTTCGCGGAAAATCCCGCGATGCGACCCGAAGACACCCCCGGCAACCTGTTCGTCGTCGCCGCGCCCAGCGGGGCCGGCAAGTCCAGCCTGGTCAAGGCCCTGCTCGAGCTCGACTCGCGGCTGGCGGTCTCGGTCTCGCACACCACACGCAAGGCCCGCGGCCAGGAGCAGCACGGCCGCGAGTACTGGTTCATCGACGAGGCCGAGTTCCGGGGCATGATCGACCGCGGCGACTTCTTCGAGTGGGCCCAGGTGCACGGCAACCTGTACGGCACCTCGCGCAGCGCCATCGAGGCCCGCCTGGAGCGCGGCGAGGACGTGGTGCTGGAGATCGACTGGCAGGGCGCGCTGCAGATCAAGAAGATCTTCCCGCACGCGGTGCTGATCTTCATCCTGCCGCCCAGCTGGACGGAACTGGAGCAGCGCCTGCGCCGCCGCGGCGAGGACGACGCGGCCACCATCGAGGTGCGCATGGCCAATGCGCGTGAAGAAGTGGCCCAGGCCCGGCACTTCGACTTCGTTATAATCAACAGCTTGTTCGAGACGGCGCTGTTCGACCTGAAGACGGTCGTGCACTCGCAGCGCCTGAAGTACGCGGCCCAGTTGCGCAACCGCTCCCAGGTGTTCGCGGCACTCGACTTGAGCTGAACCCGCATCGCTCCGTCCCGGAGCCCCAGGAGCCCCCATGGCGCGCATCACCGTCGAAGACTGCCTGCAGAAGATCCCGAACCGCTTCCAGCTGGTGCTGGCGGCCACCTACCGCGCCCGCATGCTCAGCCAGGGCCACGCGCCCAAGATCGAGTCGCGCAACAAGCCCGGCGTGACCGCGCTGCGCGAGATTGCCGCTGGCGAGGTGGGCGTGGAGATGCTCAAGAAGGTGCCGGTCTGAGCCTGCGGCTCACCGCATGAAAAAGGGCGCCCGCGGGCGCCCTTTGTGTTTCTGCCTGACGGCCCTCAGGCCGCCGCCAGCGTGAAGCCCACCCGCGTGGTGCCGGCGGCGGATTCAGCCACCGTGCGCCCGGCGTGCATGCGCGCGATGGCCGCCACGATGGCCAGGCCCAGGCCGTGGTGCTGGGCGTCCTCGCAGCAGCGGGACGTGTCGGCGCGGAAGAAGCGGTCGAACAGACGGGGCAGGTGGTCCGGCGCGATGGTCTCGCCCGCATTCTCCACCTGCACGCGGAACTGCCCGTCGGCCTCCGGCGCGATGGCCACCACGACCGTCGAACCACGCGCGGCAAAGCGGGTGGCATTGCCCACCAAGTTGGACAAGGCCCGCTTGACCAGCGGCACGTCCACCGCCAACTGTGCGTCGCCGTCGATGCGCAGGCCCACGCCAGCGTCCTCCAGCGTGGCCTCGTGGAACTCGCAGACCTGGCGCGCCAGTTCCGCCAGGCTCACCGGCTCGCCACGCCGGGCCACGGCACCGCGGTCGGCCTGCGACAGGAAAAGCATGTCGTTGACCAGGGCCGACAGGCGCTGCATCTCCTCCAGGTTCGATGCCAGCGTGTCCTGCAGCGATGCTGCGTCGCGGTCGCGCGACAGCGCCACCTCGGTCTCGCCGATCAGCGTGGCCAGCGGCGTGCGCAGTTCGTGCGCCACGTCGGCATTGAAGGCCTCGAGCTGCTGCACAGCCAGTTGCAGCCGGTCCATCATCGCGTTGAACTGCTCGATCCACGGAAGCAGTTCCTCGGCCGGGTCCACCAGCGCCAGGCGGCGGTCCAGGTCGCGAGCGGAGATGGCGCGCGTCTGCGCCGCGAGGTCGCGCAACGGCCTGAGGCCGCGCGTGACATGCCAGCGCGTGCCCGTGGCCACCAGCGCGCCGGCAGCCAGCGTCACCCCCACCAGGATCCACGCCCAGCGCGTGCCCAGCTCCGCGTCGCGCGAGTAGTCCACGGTGTAGCGGGCGCGCACCTCGCCCCCGGCGAGCGTGGGCGTCGGGATGGAGAACTCGTGCACCACCGTGTGCTCCGAGCGCTTCAGCGCCTCGGACTCGTAGTCGGCGTAGAGCTTGCTGCCGTCGGCACGCCAGACCTGCAGCCGCGTGCTGGCGCGCATCGGCGCATCGGACAACAGCTGTGCCATCACCGCCGTCTCGCCCCCGATGGCCGCCCGGCTGACCACGTCGGTGATCAGCTCGCAGCGCGCGACCAGGTCGGCCTCGTTGCGCTCGACCAGGATCATCTTGACCATGCCCCAGGTGACGGCAAAGAGCACGCCCAGCACCACCATCGTGAAGATGGCGAGCTTGCGCGACAGCCGGGTGCTGATCGAATGGGAGCAAAGCGCTTCGGGGCAGGAGGTCTTCATGCGCCGCGGTCCTCGAGCACGTAGCCCATGCCGCGCACGGTGTGCAGCAGCTTGGCGGGGAAGGGGTCGTCGAGCTTGGCACGCAGCCGGCGCACCGCCACCTCGACGACGTTGGTGTCGGAATCGAAGTTCATGTCCCAGACCTGCTCGGCCAGCGTGGTGCGCGACAGGATCTGCCCGCGACGCCGCAGCAGCAGGGTCAGCAGGTTGAACTCCTTGGCGGTGAGGTCGAGCCGCTCGCCGGCACGGGTGGCGCGGCGGGCGATCAGGTCCACATCCAGGTCGGCCAGGCTGAGCTGGGTGACGGTGGCCGCCCCGCTGCCGTTCTGGCCGCGGCGCAGCAGCGCGCCCACGCGGGCCAGCAGCTCGCTGAAGGCGAAGGGCTTGACCAGATAGTCGTCGGCCCCCTGCTCCAGGCCCTGCACACGGTCGGCCACGGCATCTCGGGCGGTGAGCATCAGCACCGGCAGGTTGCGCTTCTCGGCGCGGATGGCGCGCAGCACGCCGAAGCCGTCCACGCCGGGCAGCATGATGTCCAGCAGCACGAGGTCGTACTCGCCGCCCAGCGCCAGCCGGCGGCCTTCGATGCCGTCGTGCGCCAGGTCCACCACATGGCCGTTCTCGCTCAGGCCCTTGTGCAGGTACTGTGCGAGCTTGACCTCGTCCTCAATCACCAGGAGTCGCATAACGGCTGGGATTTTGCCGCCGCGCGGTCGTTCGCGGGATTACGAAATCGTCATCTTCGCGTTCGGCAGCCGTCGGGTCCGCTGTTCAAAGTTCAGTCCGTGGTCGATGCAGCTGAAGACACCGACCAGCCACCCAAACCCGCTGAACGAAAGGACCTGACCATGAACACCCGCAACATCCTCGCCCTCGCCACCTTCGCCCTGGCTGCCGCCAGCGGTTCGGCCTTCGCCCAGGAAGCCACCTCCGACGCCTGGATGAACGCCGCCTCCACGAAGAGCCGCGCCGACGTGATGGCCGAGCTGAAGCAGGCCCGCGCCGACGGCAGCATCAAGGCGGTGAGCGCCGGCTACCTGAACCCCATCGTCAGCCAGAAGTCGCGTGCCGACGTGCGCGCCGAGGTGCTGGCCGCGGCCCGCACCGGCGAGCTGGAGCGCCTGGACGCCGAGGCCTACGCCTTCGACGGCCAGCGTACAACGGCGCAGGCCACCCGCGTGGCCCAGGCTGCCCGCTGATCACCGGCGCCACCCGGCGCCTGCTCGACCGTCCCCACGGCCCGCCTCGGCGGGCCGCTCGCGCTACATTCGGGGCATGGGCATCCGCTCGCTGGCCGCCGAACTCCTGCCGACCACGCTGCTCGGCCTGCAGCGCGGCAGCGCCGCGCCTGCGCCGGCCCCGGCCGAGGCCTCGTCGTTCGACGCCCTGGCGGCCAAGCTGGGCTACCTGAGCAAGGGCGAACTGCGCCAAGTGCGCGAGGCCTACAAGTTCGCCGACGAGGCCCACCTGGGCCAGTTCCGCGCCAGCGGCCAGCCCTACATCACCCACCCGATCGCGGTGGCCGGCCTGTGCGCCGACTGGAAGCTCGACGTGCAGGCGATCATGGCCGCGCTGATGCACGACACCATCGAGGACCAGGGGGTCACGAAGACGGAGCTGATCCAGCGCTTCGGCGCCCCGGCGGCCGACCTGGTGGACGGGCTGACCAAGCTCGACAAGCTGCAGTTCAACACGCGCGAGGAGAACCAGGCCGAGTCCTTCCGCAAGATGCTGCTGGCGATGGCGCGCGACGTGCGCGTGATCCTCGTCAAGCTGGCCGACCGACTGCACAACATGCGCACGATGGGCGCCATGGCGCCGGCCAAGGCGCAGCGCATCGCGCGCGAGACGCTGGACATCTACGCGCCCATCGCCCACCGCCTGGGCCTCAACGAGATCTACCGCGAGCTGCAGGACCTGTGCTTCGAGCACCTGCACCCGTGGCGGCGCGCCGCGCTGGCCAAGGCGGTGACGCGCTCGCGCGGCTACCGGCGCGACATCGTCGACCGCGTGCAGCAGGAGGTGAAGACCGCCTTCGGCAAGGCCAAGATCAAGGTCCAGGTCTCGGGCCGCGAGAAGACCGTCTATTCCATCTATCGCAAGATGCGCGAGAAGCACGACGGCTTCGCGCAGGTCAACGACATCTTCGGTTTCCGCATCGTCGTCGGCTCGCTCGACGAGTGCTACCGCTCGCTGGGCGTGCTGCACCAGCTCTACAAGCCTGTGCCGGGCCGTTTCAAGGACTACATCGCCATCCCCAAGGCGAACGGCTACCAGAGCCTGCACACCACCCTGGTCAGCCCGCTGGGCACGCCGGTGGAGTTCCAGATCCGCACCGAGGCCATGCACGCGGTGGCCGAGAAGGGCATCGCCGCGCACTGGCTCTACAAGACCGACAAGTCCGGCAACGCCACCGCCGACGCCCAGCGCCTGGGCACGATGTGGCTGCAGTCGCTGCTGGACATCCAGGACGAGACGCGCGACTCCACCGAGTTCCTCGAACACGTCAAGATCGACCTCTTCCCCGACGCGGTCTACGTCTTCACGCCCAAGAGCAAGATCCTGGCACTGCCGCGCGGCGCCACGCCGGTCGACTTCGCCTACGCCATCCACTCCGACGTCGGTGACCACACGGTGGCCGCGCGCGTCAACGGCGAGCCGGTGGCCTTGCGCACCGAGCTCAAGAGTGGTGACGTGGTCGAGGTCATCACCGCGCCGGGCGCGCGCCCGAACCCTGGCTGGCTCAACATGGTGCGCACCGGGCGCGCCCGTTCGAAGATCCGGCACTACCTGAAGAACCTGGCGCACGACGAGTCGTTGTCGCTGGGCGAGAAGATGCTGGCGCAGGCACTGCGGGCCGAAGGCCTGAAGCTGCCCAGCGCCGACCCCGGCGACGAGACGGCCGCCGCGCTGTGGCAGCAGCTCACGCGCTGGAGCGGCAACCGCAACCGTGGCGAGCTGATGGTGGACATCGGCCTGGGCCGCAAGATCGCCATCATCGTCGCCAAGCGGCTGGCCGGGTTGATGGCGGAGCACGGCATACGGCCCGACGCGGTGACGCTGACGCTGGGCCGCTACGCCAGCGACGATGCCACGCCGGCCCAGGGCGTGGTCTTCGTCGACGGCAGCGAAGGCGCGTCGATCAAGCTCGCCACCTGCTGCCGGCCGATCCCCGGCGACGCGATCACCGGCTACCTGGGCCGCGGCGAGGGGCTGCTGGTGCACACCGCCGAGTGCAGCGTCGGCCGGCGCCTGTTCGAACGCGACAGCGAACGCTGGATCCAGGTGGCCTGGGCCGACGAGCTCACACGCTCGTTCGAATGCGGCATCGGCGTGCTGGTGAAGAACGGCAAGGGCGTGCTGGCCCAGCTGGCGTCGGCCATCAGCAGCGCCGAGGCCGACATCACGCACCTGGACATGGGCAACGAGCCGGCCCACGACACGGCCGAACTGCGGCTGCTCGTCAGCGTGCGCGACCGCCAGCATCTGGCCGATGTGCTGCGCACGCTGCGCCGGGCGCCGACGGTGCTGAAGGTATCGCGGGTCAAGCCCTGACCGCGCTGTCGGCCCGTTGCCGGGGCCGGGTCAACCGGCGTCGACCGGTGCAGGGTACTGCACCTGCAGGATCTCGATGCGCTCGGTGCCTGCCGGGGTCAGCAGCGTCACCTCGTCGCCCTCGCGGGCCTTGAGCAGCGCACGCGCGATCGGACTGATCCAGCTCACCTCGCCGGCCAGGTTGTCCGCCTCGTCGATGCCCTTGATGGTGACCGTGCGCTCGTCGCCCGCGGCGTTGGCGTACGTGACGGTGGCCCCGAAGAAGACCTGGTGATTGCCGTGGTGCAGACTGGGGTCGGCCACCTCGGCGATGTCCAGGCGTCGGGTCAGGAAGCGGATCCGGCGGTCGATCTCGCGCAGGCGCTTCTTGCCGTAGAGGTAGTCGCCGTTCTCGCTGCGGTCGCCGTTCTTGGCCGCCCAGGACACGGTCTCCACCACCTTGGGCCGCTCCACGTCCAGCAACGACATCAACTCCTGGCGCAATCGCCGGTAGCCGGCCGGCGTGATGTAGTTCTTCGCGCCAGGCGGCAGCGGTGGCAGGCCGGGCGAGTCGTCATCGTCGTCGCCGTCGGTCTCCTTCGTGAAGGCCTTGCTCATCGTGACGTCGCCGTCAGCGCATGTGCTGCAGGACCCGTCGATCGCGTGTCAGACCGCCGAAGCGCGCCAGACGGACAGATGCGGCAACAACGCGCGATACGGCAGCAGCAGCACCACCGCCATGGCCCATTTCACCGCGATGTCGCCGGTGGCCAGCATCAGCCAGTCCATGTCGCTGCCATAGAAGGCCAGGAAGAAGAAGATGGCCGTGTCGATCACCGATGCCAGCACCGAACCGATCAGAGGCGCCTGCCACCATGTGGCCTGACGCAGCCGGTTGAACGCGGAAATGTCCAGCCATTGCGCCACGATGAAGGCGCACCCGGACGCCAACGCGATGCGCCACGGTGCCACCGCCAGTGACACCACGACAGCCACGGCAAACCCGGCCCATGCCACCTTGCGCGCTGCCGAAGGGCCCAGCGCACGATTGGTCAGGTCGGTGACCAGAAACACCACCGGGTAGGTGAACGCGCCCCAGGTGAGCCAATCATTGATGGGAAATTGGACCGCAAAATTGGAGAGCACGACCACCATCGCCATTGCCAGCGCCGGCACGATGAATTGGCGCGAAACAATAGTCGGTGAGTTTTCAGGATGATTCATTTAAACAACTCGAATTGTTCGGTCGCGGATTATAGACGTGCGAATCGTGATAACGTCCCGACCGCGCAAAGGCCACGAATCAGAGAGCCGCGCGGGAGGATCTCCCCAACATCACCCTGAATCCACATGAGCAAGACCTACAGCCAATTGATGAAGCAGATCGACAACCTCCAGCGCGAAGCCGAGGAGATCAAGCGCAAGGAAATCGACGGTGTGGTCACGCGCATCAAGGAAGCCATCAAGGCCTATGGCCTGACCGCAGCCGACCTCGGTCTGACGGCGCGCGCACCCAAGGTGGCCAAGCCCGGCAAGAAGCGCGCCGGCCGCAAGGCAGGCAAGACCACGGCAGCCAAGTACCGCGACGAGGCCGGCAACACCTGGGGCGGCCGCGGCCCGCGCCCGGCCTGGCTGCGCGAAGCGCTGGCCGCCGGCAAGCAGCTGTCGGACTTCGCCGTCAAGTGAAGCGATGACGGTGCCCGCGGCAGCCGGGCCGCGCCGCATCGTCTGCCTCACCGAAGAGACGACCGAGTGGCTCTACCTGCTCGGTCGTGAAGAGCGCATCGTCGGCATCTCCGGGTACACGGTGCGCCCCCGCCGGGCCCGGCAGGAGAAGCCCCGCGTCTCCGCCTTCCTGAGCGGCAAGATCGACCGCATCGTCGCGCTCGAGCCCGATCTCGTGATCGGCTTCTCCGACATGCAGGCAGCCCTGGCCGACCAGTTGGTGCGCGCCGGGCTGAACGTGTGGATCACCAACCAGCGCAGTGTCGAGGAGATCTTCTCGACGCTGCATACGCTGGCCGTGCTGGTGGACGCGCGCGGGGCAGGCGAGCGCTGGATCGCCGACTGCCGTGCCGCGCATGCGCGCATCGCCGCCGACGTGGCCGCCTGGAACCGCCGCCCGCGCGTCTACTTCGAGGAGTGGGACGAACCGATGATCAGCGCGATCCGCTGGGTGTCGGAACTGATCGCGCTGGCCGGCGGCGAGGATGTGTTCGCCGAACTCGGCCGCATGCCGATGGGGCGCGACCGCGTCATCGCCGATGCGTTGGAACCGGTGTCGCGCGCGCCCGACCTGATCATCGGCTCCTGGTGCGGCAAGAAGTTCCGCCCCGAGCAGGTGGCGGCTCGCCCGGGATGGCAGGCCGTGCCGGCCGTGCAGAACGGCCGGCTGCACGAGATCAAGTCCTGCGACATCCTGCAGCCCGGCCCGGCGGCACTGACCGACGGCCTGGCGCAGCTGCACCGGCTGATCGCCGACGCGGCACGGCACGGGGTGTGACACCATCGCGGGCATGAGCCCGCCGGGCCGCCCCCAGGGCTCATCCCGAAGTGCGGAGCACGGAGGGTAGTCCAATGAGCCCGCCGGGCCGCCTCAGGGGCGAATTCCGGAGGGCGAAGCCCGAAGGTACCCCGATGAGCACGCCCGCCACCCCACCGATCGACCTGCGTTCCGACACCGTCACCCGCCCCACGGCCGCCATGCGTGCGGCCATCGCCGCGGCCGAGGTCGGCGACGACCAGTACGGCGAGGACCCCACCACCGCGAGGCTGCAGGCCCGCTGTGCCGAACTGCTGGGCAAGGAGGCCGCGCTGTGGCTGCCCACCGGCACCATGGCCAACCAGGTGGCGCTGCGTGTGATGACGCGCCCCGGCGACGAGGTGATCACCCCGCGCGAAAGCCATGCCGCCTGGCACGAGACGGGTGGTGCCGCCGCCAACGCCGGCGTGCAGATGGTGGAAGTCGGACAGCGCGGCCTGTTCTCGCTGGACGAACTCGAGGCCGCGATCAAGCCCACCGGGCTGCCGGTGTTCCCGCCGACCACGCTGCTGCAGATCGAGAACACGCACAACCGCGCCGGCGGCATCGTGCTGCCGCAGGCGCAGGTGGTGGCGCTGTGCGCGCGCGCCCGCGAGCGCGGGCTGGGCTGCTTCCTCGACGGCGCCCGGCTGTGGAACGCCGCCATCGCCGGCGGGGTGGCCGAGGCCGAACTGGCCGCGCCGTTCGACCTCGTCGCCGTGGCCTTCAGCAAGGGCCTGGGTGCGCCCGGCGGATCGCTGCTGGCGGGCTCACGGGCGCTGATCCAGGCCGCTGACCGCCATCGGCGCATGCTCGGCGGCGCGATGCGGCAGAACGGCCTGTTCGCCGCCGCCGCCCTGCACGGGCTGGACCACCACCGAGCGCGGCTGGTCGAGGACCATGCCAACGCCCGCGCCTTCGCCGAGATCCTCGCGCCCTGCCCCGCCGTGCGCCTGGAACTCGCCTCGGTGCAGAGCAACATCGTGGTCTTCCACCTGGCCGACGGCGCGCCCGATGCCTCGGCCGTGGTGGCACGCGCGCGTGCCGACGGCGTGCTGCTCAACGCCTTCGGCCCGCGGCTGGTGCGCGCCGTGACCCACCTCGACGTCTCCGCCACCCAGGCACGCGATGCCGCACAGCGCCTGGTGCGCCTGCTGGCAGGCTGAACAGCGGCCAGGACCAGCCTGGGCGACGTCGCACGTCGGGCGGCTGCCGCCGTTGCCGCTACGATGGCGAACGAGTTCCCGCGTCACCTCACCATGCGCCCAGCCCTGATGTCCGCCCTCCTGACCCTGAGCGTGCTGCCGGGCTGTGCCGCCACGGCCCCATCGGCGACACCGGCCCCGCTGCTGCCGATGGCGCGGCCGCTGGGCACGCTGCAGTGCCAGCCTGGCGGCCCCACGCCCGAGGCTCTGGCCGCGGCCCTGCGCGAGGCCGGCGTGCCGGTGACCCAGGTCGCCTGTGGCCACGACGGCCGGATGCGGCCGGCGGTGTGCGGCGCGCCCGACGGCCGCCTGGCCATCGTCGATATCCCGGCCGAGCACCAGGCTCGGGCGGAAGCCCTGGGCTGGCGGCCGCTCGCGGCGATGCCGGACGCCAGCCGGCAGCCCTGCTGACACCCGCCGGTCAGCGGATCCTGCGCACCCGTGGCCGCTGGTTGACGCCTTCGATCGTCATCAGGAAGCTGCCCAGCAGCGCCCGTTCGATGCGCACGGGCGGATTGTCGAGTTCGTAGACGCCTCGGGTGTCGTCCACGATCTGCCACACCTGCCCGTTGGCCAGGGTGAACCTCGTGCCGTTGGCGAACTCGGTCACCTTGCCCACGATGCGGCTGGACAGCGTGTCGGGCACGCCTTCGCGCTGCCGGTTCTCCAGGCCGAAGTCGCCTCCGGTGGCCGCGGGCGCGGGGGCGGCACCGGGTGCCTCGGGCGTCGGTGCCGCCACCGGCGCGCCCCAGCCGGCACGTGAACCGACACCGGGCAGCGCGATGGCGTCGTAGCAGGCCAGCCGCGCGGCGGCCTCGGGAATGATGCGGCAGCGCTGGATGGCCGCCGTGTCGGCCCATGACGGCTGGGCCAGCATCAGGGCCGCCAGGCCGCAAAGGACAGTGAATCTCATGGGCATCACTGTAGCGGACCCACGGCCCGCCCCTGGCGTGCCACCATTCGGCTCCATGACGGACACACGCCCACATCGCCGTCTGCGCTGGTGGTTCGCGCTGGCCGCCGGCCTGTTGCTGCTGGCAGGCTGCGCCACGCTGGACGAGCGCCAGCGCGAGTGGATCTTCCAGCCGGGTGCGCGCACCTGGTGGGGCGGCAGCGCCGCCGCCGAGGGCATGCAGGACCGCTGGATCGAATTCGTGTCGGCGGAATCCGGCGACACCGTGCGCCTGCATGCGTTGTGGGCACCGCAGGGCCGCGCCGACGCGCCGGTGCTGCTGTACCTGCACGGCGCGCGCTACGACGTGCGCGGCAGCGCACACCGCATGCGGCGGCTGCAGGCCCTGGGCTTCGCGGTGCTGGGCGTGGACTACCGCGGCTTCGGCCAGAGCAGCGCCGTGCTGCCGTCGGAGGACATGGCCTACGAGGATGCCCAGGCCGCCTGGGACTGGCTGGCCCGCGAGCACCCGGACCGACCGCGCTATGTCTTCGGCCATTCGCTGGGCGGTGCCATCGCGGTCGACCTGGCCAGCCGGCGCGACGACGTGCGGGGCCTGATCGTCGAAGGCAGCTTCACCTCCATTCCCGACGTCGTGCGCCACTTCAAGTGGGGCTGGTTGCCGGTGGGGCCGCTGATCACGCAGCGCTTCGAGGCCGCCGAACGCATCGCCCGCGTCAAGGCCCCCGTGCTCGTGGTGCACGGCAGCGAGGACCGGCTGATCCCGCCCGCCCTGGGCCAGGCGCTGTACGAGCGCGCACCGCACCCCAAGCGCTTCGTGCTCGTCGAGGGCGGCTCGCACCACAGTACGAACGCGGTGGGCCAGCCGCTGTACCGGCAGGCGCTGGCGGACCTGTTCGGGCTGCGCGCCGCGGAGTGAGGCCGGCCCAGCCAGGCCGCTGGCGCGCCGCCATGGTCCAATCCGGACCATGCCGATGCCCGATGCCTCCGCGCCGCCCGACGGTGTGCGCGTCGCCAAGCTGATGACCGAACGCGGCCTCGCGTCGCGCCGAGAGGCCGACGCCTGGATCGAGGCCGGCTGGGTGCGCGTGAACGGCGAACTGGCGGTGCTGGGCCAGCGCGCCGCACCCGATGCGCGCATCGAGGTCGACCCGCGCGCGCGGCAGGAACAGGCCGAGCGCGTCACCGTGCTGCTGCACAAGCCGGTGGGCTATGTCAGTGGCCAGGCCGAGGACGGCTACCCGCCGGCGGTGTCGCTGGTGCAGGCCACCACGCGCTGGGCTGGCGACAAGGGCCCGCGCCGCTTCCACCCCGGCCAGCTCCGCGGCCTGGCGCCGGCCGGGCGGCTGGACATCGACTCCACCGGCCTGCTGGTCCTGACGCAGGACGGGCGCATCGCCAAGCAGCTGATCGGCGACGACAGCAAGGTCGAGAAGGAGTACCTGGTGCGTGTGCAGCACCTTCGGCCCGGCCGCCTGCCGGACGAGGAGCTGCAGCGCCTGCGCCACGGCCTGTCGCTCGACGGCCGCGCGCTGCGCCCGGCCAAGGTGAGCTGGGCCAACGACGACCAGCTGCGCTTCGTGCTGCGCGAGGGCCGCAAGCGGCAGATCCGCCGCATGTGCGAGCTCGTCGGCCTGAAGGTGGTGGGGCTCAAGCGCGTGCGCATCGGCAGCGTCGTGCTCGGCCAGCTGCCGCCCGGGCAGTGGCGCTACCTGGGCCCGCACGAGCGCTTCGCGTGACCGCGCCGAGCACGGCCACCACCGGCAGCCGCCCGGCGCTGGGCCATGGCGGCGCGGCCGCCGTGCTCGCGCTGCTGATGGGCCTGCAGCCGGCCACCACCGACATCTACCTGCCCGCGCTGCCGCTGCTGACGCAGGACCTGGCCGCGCCGATGGCGCTGGCGCAGCTGACGATGGCCGCGCTGATCCTGGCCTTCGGCTTCGGCCAGCTGCTGTGGGGCCCGGTGGCCGACCGCTTCGGCCGTCGCCCCGTGCTGGTGGGCACGCTGGCGGCCTATGCGCTGGCGGCGCTGGGCAGCGTGCTGGCCGGCAGCATCGAGCAGCTGGTGGCCTGGCGCGCGCTGCAGGGCTTCACGATGGCCGGCGCGGTGGTGTGCTCGCGCGCGATGGTGCGCGACCTTTATGCGCCGATCGAAGGCGCGCAGGTGATGGCGCTGGCGCTCAGTGGCCTGGGCATCGTGGCGCTGCTGGGCCCGGCGCTGGGCGGACTGGTGGCCGCCACCAGCGGCTGGCGCGCCGCGCTCGGCGTGGTGGCGGCCTACGGCGCCGCCGCCTTCGCCTTGGTCGCCTGGCGCGTGCCGGAGACGCTGGCGCAGAAGAACCCGCGCGCCACGGCGCCGGGGCCCATGCTGGCCAACTGGGTCGAGGTAGCGCGCCATCCGGGCTTCCGCGCCTGGATGCTGCTGGTCACCTGCACCTATGGCGGCATCTTCACCTACCTGGCCGGCTCGTCCTTCGTGTTCATCGACGTGCTCGGCCTGAGCCCGGCGCAGTACGGTCTGGCGATGGCCTCGGTCAGCGCCTGCTACATGGCCGGCACCTTCGCCTGCCGGCCGTGGATCCGCCGCTTCGGGCTGGGTGGCAGCGTGGTGCGCGCTGCCGGCTTCACCGCGGTGGCCGGCGCCAGCATCGTGCTGCTGGCCGTGGCCGGCGTCGAATCCGTGTGGGCCTTGCTGGTGCCGCAGTGGATCTACTGCTTCGGCCACGGCTTCCACATGCCCTGCGGCCAGGCCGGCACGGTGGCGCCGTTCCCGCACAAGGCGGGCGCGGCGTCTGCGCTGGCCGGGTTCGTGATGGCGCTGGTGGCTTTCGGCATCGGCCGCTGGCTGGGCGTGGCGCTGGACGGCACGGTGCTGCCCTTCGCCTTCGGCCTGGGCTTCTGGTCGGCCACTACCTGTGCCGTGGCCTGGACGCTGGTGCGCCGGCACGGCGGCTGAGGCGATGAAGGGCATCGTGCTCGCCGGGCCCACCGCCAGCGGCAAGACCGCGGTGGCGCTGGCCCTCGCCGCGCAGTTGCCCTTGGAGGTGATCAGCGTCGACTCGGCCCTGGTCTACCGCGGCATGGACATCGGTACCGCCAAGCCCACGCCAGCCGAACGCGCCGCCGTGCCGCACCACCTGATCGACATCCGCGACCCGCTGGAGCCGTATTCCGCCGCGCAGTTTGCCGCCGACGCCATGCGGCTGGCCGCGGAGATCCGCGCCCGCGGCCGGCTGCCGCTGCTGGTGGGTGGCACCCTGCTCTACGTGAAGGCGCTGCGCGACGGCATCGACGCCATGCCTTCGGCCGACCCGGCCGTGCGCGCCGCCCTCGACGCACGTGCGGTCAGTGAAGGCTGGCCGGCCCTGCACGCGGAACTCGCGCGGGTAGACCCGACCACCGCCGCCCGGCTGGCGCCCAACGACAGCCAGCGCATCCAGCGGGCTCTCGAGGTCTGGCAGGTGTCGGGTCGGCCCCTGTCCGACTGGCACCTGCGCTCGCAGGCGGTGGCATCAGCCGCCCATGCCGACTGGCCCCTGGTGGCGCTGGAGCCCGGTTCGCGTGCGTGGCTGCACGCACGCATCGCCGAGCGCTTCGACACCATGCTGGCGGCCGGCTTCGTCGACGAGGTGCGCGCGCTGCGTGCCCGCGGTGACCTGCACCCGGCGCTGCCATCGATGCGCTGCGTCGGCTACCGGCAGGCGTGGGCGGCGCTCGAGGCCGGCGACCTGGCACCCCTGCGCGACACCGGAATCGCCGCAACCCGTCAGCTGGCCAAGCGCCAGCTGACCTGGTTGCGCTCGATGCCCGATCGACACATCGTGGCCTGCGACGCCGCCGATGCCGTGCCGCGCGCGATGGCGCAGATCCGGGCGCTGGCCGGCGCGTGAACAACGCACTCCCCGGGCAGCGGGGGGTGGCGGGCGGTTCGTGAGAACGGTCACCGCGGCGCGGGTCGCGCCCCGGCAGCATCGCGCCCATGAAACAACTCGTCACAGGTCTGGGCCTGGCGGCCCTGACCGCTCTGGTCAACGTCGCCGATGCGGCACCGGTCGCCGTCTCGCTGCCCGCGAACTTCTCGCTGCAGGCCTACACCGGCACGGCGGCCGTCAACGCCGGCCTGCTGGACGCCGACGGCGTGCTGTGGACGGTGCAGGAGCAGGCCCGCGACGGCCTGCAGTCCTGGTACCTCTTCTTCGACCCGCTGAACGCCAGCCGCCTGCGCGCCACGGTGAACTTCGGCGCGCCCATCGTCGCCGTGTACACCACCTCGGCCGAGCTTGCGGCCACGCAGGCCGAATGGTCGGTGGACATCGACGGCGACGGGCAGTGGAACGACTACGCGGCGCACCGCCTGATGGGGCTGGAAGGCGCCGACACCGTGAACTGGGCTTTCGGCGGCACAGCGCTGACCCTGGACTGGCGCGCCAGCGACCCCGGCGACCACGTGCGCGTGCTGCTGTGGCAGCCGCAGGACCAGACCGTGCCGGAACCGGCCAGCGCGGCGCTGGCGCTGCTGGGCCTGGGCCTGGCCGGTGCGCTGCGCCGTCGCACGGCACGCTGAACATGGTCTGATGCCCCGCCGCGCCGGAGGATGCGGCCGCTGCGGCATCATCGGCCGCGATGCTGCACATCGATCACCTGGCCAAGTCCTTCGGCGACACCCCGGTCTTCCGTGACCTGAGCCTGGACCTGGCGCGTGGCGAGTTCGTCGCTCTGCTGGGCGAATCCGGCGTCGGCAAGTCCACGCTGCTGAACTGCATCGCCGGGCTGGAGGACGCCGATGCCGGCCGCGTGGTGATCGACGGCCGCGACCTGGCCACGCTGGACGACGATGGCCGCGCGCGGCTGCGCCGGCAGACGCTGGGTTTCGTCTTCCAGGCCTTCCACGTGCTGCCGCACCTGAGCGTGGCCGACAACGTGGGCCTGCCGCTGCGCCTGCTGGGCCGGCACGACCCGGCACGCGTGGACGCGCTGCTGCAGGCCGTGGGGTTGGGCGGGCTCGGTGCCCGCGCGCCGGCACAGCTCTCCGGGGGCCAGCTGCAGCGCGTGGCCATCGCACGCGCCGTGGTGCACCGGCCGGCGCTGATCCTGGCCGACGAGCCCACCGGCAACCTGGACCCCACCACCGCCGCCCGCGTGCTCGACCTGCTGCAGGTCCAGGTGCGCGAACACGGCTGCGCCTGCCTGCTGGTCACCCATGCCGAGGCCGCCGCCGCGCGGGCCGACCGCGTGCTGCAGGTGACCGCGATGGGACTGCGCAGCGCGGTGGCGGCCTGAGCGCGTGACCGCTCCCCCGGCCGCCCCCCGCCTGGCGGACTTCGCCGCGCTGGCGTGGCGCGAGTGGCGCCACCACCCGTGGCGACACGCCGCAGCGCTGCTGGCGGTGGCATTGGGCGTGGCGCTGGCGGCATCGGTGCACCTGATCAATGCCTCGGCGCTGTCGGAGTTCTCCGCCGCGCTGCGCGCCACCAATGGCGAGCCCGACCTCACCATCACCGACGCCGGCGGCGGCGCGCTGCCGGACGCCGCCTACGCCCGGCTGCTGGCCGCCCCCGGCGTGCGCCAGGCCAGCCCGGTGATCGCCTTCGAGACCTATGCGCGCCTGGCCGACGGCACGCGCACGCCGCTGCAGGTGCTCGGCGTGGATGCGCTCACGCTGGCCAGCCTGGCGCCCGACCTCGTGCCGCGCCCGGCCGAAGGCGAGGACCGGCTGGCCTTCATCGACCCGTCGCGCGTGTTCCTCAACGCCGCCGCGCGCAGCCGCCTGGCCGTGGCCGACGGCGACATGCTGGCGCTGCAGTCCGGTGGCCGATGGCAGACGCTGCGCGTGGCCGGCTGGGTGAGCGCCGGCGGCGGGCCGCTGGCGGTGATGGACCTCTCCGCGGCGCAGGACCGCTTCGGCTTCGCAGGCCGCCTGACCCGCGTGGACCTGCGGCTGGAACCGGGCGCCGCGCCGCCCCCGCTGCCCGCGGTCTGGCGCGCCGAGCGGCCCGACGATGCGGCTCAGCGGGTCTCGCAGCTCTCGCGCGCCTATCGGGTGAACCTCACCGTGCTGGCACTGGTGGCGCTGTTCGTCGGCGGCTTCCTGGTCTATTCGGTGGTCGCGCTGTCGGTGGCGCAGCGGCTGCCGGGCTTCGCGCTGCTGGGCGTGCTGGGGTTGACGGCGCGGGAGCGACGCCGGGTCGTAATGCTGGAATGCCTGGGCATGGGCATGCTCGGCAGCCTCGTCGGCGTCATGGCGGGCATCGCCCTGGCCGCGGCGGCGCTGCGCTGGCTGGCCGGCGACCTGGGCGGTGGCTACTTCCCCGGCGTGACGCCGCCGCTGCGGCTGGAACCGGCAGCGCTGGCGCTGCTCTTCGTGCTCGGCACCATGGCGGCGCTGCTGGGCGGCTGGGTGCCGGCGCGTGCCGCCGAGCGGCTGCAGCCGGCGCGTGCGCTGAAGGGCCTGTCCAGCCTGGAGGCACCGTCGGCCTCGCCGCTGCCGGCGGTGGGGTTGCTGGCCATCGGCGCGGCACTGGCCTTCGCACCACCGATCGCCGGCCTGCCGTTGGCCGCTTATGCGTCCGTGGCCTGCCTGCTGTTCGGGGGCGTGGCCGCCGTGCCCTGGGTGGTGCAGGCGGTGCTGGCCCGGTGGCCGCTGCCGCAGGCGGCGCTGCCGCGGCTGGCGCTGCAGCGCGCGGTGTTCCAGCGCCACACCGCCACCGCCGCGGTGGCCGGCGTGGTGGCGGCGCTGGCGCTGTCGGTGGCGCTGACGGTGATGGTGGGCAGTTTCCGCGCGGGCGTCACCCAGTGGCTGGACACGCTGCTGCCGGCCGACCTGTACGCGCGCACCGCCACCCGCGGCAACGCGGCCGACCAGGCCTGGCTGCCCGAGGCCTTCATCGCCGAAGCGGCCGCGTTGCCCGGCGTGGAACGCGTGCAGGGCAACCGGCTGCGCCTGCTGTCGCTGGCCGCCGACCGGCCAGCGGTGGCGCTGATTGCCCGCGAGGTGGGCAACCCGGCGCAGACGCTGCCGCTGGTCGGCACGCCGCTGGCCGCAGCGGCCGGCGACGCACGCCCGGCCTGCTACGTCAGCGAGGCCATGGTCTCGCTCTACGGCGCCGAGCCCGGCAGCACGCTGAGCCTGCCGCTGGAGGGCGCCACGCTGGACTGCGTGGTGCGCGGCGTCTGGCGTGACTACGCGCGCCAGTTCGGCAGCGTGGTGATCGAACTGGCCGACTACCGGCGCCTGACCGGCGACACCCGGCTCAACGACCTGGCCCTGTGGCTGGCGCCCGACGCGGCGCCGGCCGCGGTGCGCGAGGCCCTGTCGGCACGCATGGCCGATCCATCGATGCTGGAGTTCGCCGAAGCGGGTGAGATCCGCGCCATCTCGCTGCGCATCTTCGACCGCAGCTTCGCCGTCACGCGCTGGCTGCAGATGGTGGCGATCGCGGTGGGGCTGGTGGGCGTGGCGGCCAGCCTGTCGGCCCAGGTGGCGGCGCGGCGCAAGGAGTTCGGCCTGCTGAGCCACCTGGGGCTGACGCGGCGGCAGACCGTGGCGCTGGTGGCTGGCGAAGCGGCCGCGTGGCTGACCGCCGGCGCGCTGATCGGCGTGGCACTCGGCGTGGCCGTGAGCGCGGTGCTCGTGCACGTGGTCAACCCGCAGAGCTTCCACTGGACCATGGACCTGGTGCTGCCCTGGCCGCGGCTGGCGGCACTGGCGCTGGCGGTGCTGGCCGCCGGCACCGCCACCGCGGCAATCACGGCACGGCGCGCCGCCGGCCGCGCCGCGGTGATGTCGGTGAAGGAGGATTGGTGAGGTGAGGCGCCGGCCGATGATGATCGCGACGCTCGCGGCCCTGGCCGCGGGACGACGCGCGAACGCCAACGACGCCGCGCTGCCGGTGGTTTCTCGTGATCGCGTGCTGCAGTTCCCCCTCGACCATGGCGCGCACCTGGCGGCGCGCATCGAGTGGTGGTACGTCACCGGCTGGTGGGGGCCGATGGCCGCGCCGACGCATGGTTTCCAGGTCACCTTCTTCCGCAGCCGCACCGGCCTGGCGGCGGACAGCCGCAGCGCCTTCGCGCCGCGCCAGTTGCTGTTCGCGCATGCGGCGCTGACCGACCTGCGCGCCGGCACGCACCGCCACGCCGAGCGCATCGCGCGCTGGAACGGCGACCCGGCCGCGCCGGTGGCCGCCGCGGCGCTGGACGACGCGCGCGTGCACATCGGCGACTGGCGGCTGGCCCGCGAAGGCCAGACTTGGGTGGCCCGGCTGGAGGACCGCTCGCAGGACCTGCTGCTCGCACTGACGCTGCGCCGCACGCAGCCGCTGCTGCTGCAGGGCGAGGCCGGCTGGTCGCGCAAGGGGCCGGCGCTGGCACAGGCCAGCCACTACGTGAGCGAGCCGCAGCTGGCCGTGGCGCGCGACGGTGGCGGTGGCGCCTGGCTGGACCAGGAATGGAGCGACGAGATCCTGCACCCCGAGGCCGTGGGCTGGGACTGGGCCGGCATCAACCTGGCCGACGGCAGCGCGCTGACGGTGTTCCGCCTGCGCCGCGCCGACGGCAGCACGCTGTGGGCCGGCGGCAGCTGGCGGCCGGCCGGTGGTGCAGTGCGCGCCTTCGCGCCGCAGGAGGTGACGCTGCGCCCCGGCCGCCTCTGGACCAGCGGCCGCACCGGCGGCCGCTACCCCGTGCAGTGGACGCTGGACACGCCCGCGGGGCGACACACACTGCACGCCCTGCTGGACGCGCAGGAACTCGACGCCCGCGCCAGCACCGGCACGGTCTACTGGGAAGGCCTGTCGGAACTGCGCGATGCCCAGGACCGGCGCATCGGCCTGGGTTACCTGGAGATGACCGGCTATGCCGGTCGCTTGCGGCTGTAGCCGCCTGGGTTCAGAGGTCGCCGGTGCGACCGGGCTTCTCGGGCCGTTCCGGCTTGTCGGGCTGCTCACGCGAGCCCGACGCATCCGCCGCACCAGCGCCGGATCCCCGCGCCGGCCGCCAGGGCTCGTCGGCGTTGGCGGCGCGCACGCAGTTGCCGCCTGCCTCGCGCGAGGTCTGCAGCGCCTGCTGCGCCATCTCCACCAGCGCGTTCAACGGCTGGTGCAACGGCCGCAGCACGGCCACGCCCACGCTGGCGGTGAAGGTGGCGCCATCCGGCAGACCGGGCAGGCGCAGACGTTCGACCATCTCGCGGATGCGGTCGGCCACGTCGAGCGCACCGGTGGCGTCGGCCTGCGGCAGGAAGACGGCCAGTTGCGCATCGTCGAAACGCGACAGCAGGTCGGCCGCACGCAGCGACGCCATCACCTGGCGGCCCAGGCCGGCCAGCAGGGCATCGGCCACACGGGCCCCCATCTGCTCGGTCATCGGGCGCAGGCGGTCCACCTCCACCAGCAGCAGCGCCACCGCGCCGCCGTAGCGGCCGGCGCGCAGCCAGTCGCGTTCGGCCAGGGCCAGGAAGGCCGGGCGGTGGAACATGCCGGTCTCGGGGTCGCGCAGGATGGCGTCGCCGGTGGGCACGGTGTAGGTCGCCGGCACGGGCGTGACGTCCGGCTGGGCGGCCGGGGGCCGGCGCCAGGCGGTGGCACCCGCCACCAGCGCGGCCACGGCCGCCGTGGCCAGCGACGCCGGCCAGGGGGTCTGCGGCCAGAGCAGCGGCACGCTGCCGGTCAGCAGCGCGGCAGCGGCGCCGGCGGTCAGGGCACGCGGCCAGGGCGACGCTGCGGCCGCCGATACAGGGTTGGAATCCTGAAGGGGGGAAACGCTCATGTGGGATTGTCGGCAGGGGCATGCCGCTCCTCGAGCATTCGACCACAGATGCCCTCGGCAAGGGCGGGCAGTTTCACCGGTTCACGGGGTGCTCCGCTTGACGAACCGTCCGCAATGCAATTAGAGTGATATCACTTTAATGCCAACCCTGGAGCTCACGATGTCCACCCAACGCACGCCCGAGCACACCGCGCGGGCCACCAACGGGTATGCCATGGCCGCCGTCGGCATCGGCCTGATAGCGCTGCTGCCCGTGCTGGCCGTCACCGGCGTCGCGCGCACACCCTGGCTGCTGGTGCCGCTGGTGCTGGCGTCGGCCACCGGCGTGTTCCTGCTCGTGGGCCTGTACATGCTGCAGCCCAACGAGGCGGCCATCCTCACGCTGTTCGGCCAGTACACCGGCACCGACCGCGGCGAGGGCCTGCGCTGGGCCAACCCGCTGGCGAAGAAGCGCAAGCTCTCGCTGCGCGCGCGCAACCTCAACGGGCCGACGCTGAAGGTCAACGACAAGCGCGGCAACCCGGTGGAGATCGGCGCCGTGGTGGTCTGGCGCGTGCGCCACACGGCGCAGGCGGTGTTCGACGTCGACGACTTCGAGACCTACGTGAAGGTGCAGGCCGAGGCCGCCGTGCGCCACCTGGCGTCGATGTACGCCTACGACGACGGCGAGGATCTGGACCCTGGCGAACACACGCTGCGCGGCGGCATGGACAGCGTGGCCGCCGCGCTGCGTGCCGAACTGCAGGACCGCTTCGAGGAAGCCGGCGTCGAGGTGCTGGACGCCAAGCTCAGCCACCTGGCCTATGCGCCGGAGATCGCGCAGGTGATGCTGCGCCGCCAGCAGGCCGAGGCCATCGTCAGCGCGCGGCACAAGATCGTGCAAGGCGCGGTGGGCATGGTCGAGGCGGCACTCAAGGGCCTGGCCGAGAAGGACCTGATCCAGCTCGACGACGAGCGCCGTGCCAGCATGGTCAGCAACCTGCTGGTGGTGCTGTGCTCCGACAACGAGGCGCAGCCGGTCATCAACACCGGCACGCTGTACGGCTGACCGCGGGCGATGGACACGACCTACCGCTCCGAGCAGCGTTTCGCCGCGCTGTGGACCGTGATGCCGCTGACGTCGCTGGCGGTGGCCGCCGTGCTCTGGTTCACCGGCGACCCGAACGCGCGCCTGGGCATCGGCATCGTGCTGTCGACCACGGCCTTCACGCTCAGCGTGCTGGGCCGCCTCGTGGTGCAGATCCGCGGCGACCGCCTGCTCTGGCACTTCGGCTGGCTGGGCATCCCGCGCTGGGAGCTGCCGCTGGCGGACATCACGGGCTGCGAGGTCGCCCGCGGGGCCGCAGCAGGCGCCGGCATCAAGGGCACGCGCCAGGACCGCGAATACACGGCCGCCGTGGCCAGCCCGGGCGTGAAGTTCACGCTGAAGGACGGCCGCAGCATGTTCCTGGGCAGCCCGGAGCCCGAGCGGCTGCGCGCCTTCGTCGAGGCCCGGCTGCCCGAGGGTGCCAGGGCGACGCCGAAGAAGGCGCCGCGCCGGCGCTGACATCACGCATGGCCAGCCCGGGCAAGAAGCACTTCGCGCTGCGCATCGACCCGCGCGTGTGGGCCGAGATCGAGCGGCTGGCGGCGCAGGAACTGCGCAGCGCCAACGCGCAGGTGGAGATGATGCTGCGTGAGGCCTTGCAGCGGCGCGGGCGGGGCGTCCCGACTGCGGTAGAGGCCGCGGAGAACGGCGAGGACACGCCCGGCCGATAGACTCGCGGCCCATGTCCACCTCCGACACCGCCCGGCCCGCGGCCAAGACGCCGCGCTCGCTGTCGGGCCTGCTGCCCTTCCTGCGGCCCTACCGCGGCCGCATCGGGCTGGCCCTGTTCTTCCTCGTGATGGCCGCGCTGAGCACGCTGGCCTTCCCGGTGGCGCTCAAGAGCCTGGTCGACGACGGCCTGGTGGCCGCCGCGCCTGGCGAGCGGCTGGTGGCCATGCGCGAGCACTTCGGCCTGCTGTTCGCCGTCGGCGCCGCGCTGGGCATCTTCTCGGCGCTGCGCTTCTACATGGTCACCTGGATCGGCGAGCGCATCACCGCCGACCTGCGCAACGCCGTCTACCGTCACGTGGTGCAGCAGAGCCCCGAGTTCTTCGAGACCACGGCCACCGGCGAGGTGCTCAGCCGCCTGACCACCGACACCACGCTGGTGCAGAGCGTGGTCGGCTCGTCGCTGAGCATGGGGCTACGCAACACGGTGATGGGCATCGGCGCGCTGGTGGCACTGATCGTCACCAACCCGGTGGTGATGACGCAGGTGCTGGGCATTCTGGTGCTGGTGGTGCTGCCCAGCCTGTACTTCGGCCGCCGCGTGCGCAAGCTCAGCCGTGCCAGCCAGGACCGCGTGGCCGACTCCAGCGCCATCGCCGCCGAGGTGCTCAACGCCATCCCCGTGGTGCAGAGCTACCACCAGCAGGCGCGCGAGGCGGCGCGCTTCGACACGTCCACCGAAAGCGCCTTCGACACCGCGCGCAAGCGCACACGGGTGCGTTCGCTGCTGGTGGCCTTCATCATCACGGCCACCTTCGGCGCGCTGATCTGGGGCCTGTACCAGGGGACGCAGGCGGTGCTGCGTGGCGACATCTCCGCCGGCCATCTGGGGCAGACGGTCTTCTTCGTCATCATCTTCGTCAGCTCGGTGGCCGTGCTGTCGGAGGTCTATGGCGAACTGCTGCGCGCCGCCGGCGCCACCGAGCGGCTGATGGAGCTGCTGGCCACGCAGAGCCCGGTGGGCGAGCCGGCGACGCCGCTGCCACTGCCACCTGCGCACGGCGGCTCAGCGGTGCGCTTCGAGGACGTGCGTTTCCACTACCCCTCGCGCCCGAAGCAGGCGGCGCTCGACGGCTTCACGCTGGACGTGCGGCCCGGCGAGACGGTGGCGCTGGTCGGTCCCAGCGGCGCCGGCAAGAGCACGGTGCTGCAGCTGCTGCTGCGCTACTACGACGTGGCCGCCGGCCGCATCCTGCTCGACGGCGTGCCGGTGGACCGGCTGGCGCTGGGGGACCTGCGCGGGCGCGTGGGCATCGTGCCGCAGGACAGCACCATCTTCTCCACCAGCGCGCTGGAGAACATCCGATACGGCCGGCCCGGGGCCAGCGACGACGAGGTCATCGCCGCGGCCAAGGCAGCCTTCGCGCACGACTTCATCCTCGCCCTGCCCGAGGGCTACGCCAGCTTCCTCGGCGAGCGCGGCGTGCGCCTGTCCGGTGGCCAGCGCCAGCGCATCAGCATCGCGCGCGCGCTGCTCAAGAACCCGCCGCTGCTGCTGCTGGACGAGGCCACCAGCGCGCTGGACGCCGAGAGCGAGCGCATGGTGCAGGCGGCGCTGGAAGCGGCGATGCAGGACCGCACGACCATCGTCATCGCCCATCGGCTGGCCACGGTGCTGAAGGCCGACCGCATCGTGGTGCTGGAGGGCGGGCGAATCGTCGACATCGGCCGCCACGACGAGCTGGTGGCCCGCGGCGGGCTGTACGCCAAGCTCGCGGCGATGCAGTTCGGGCAGACCGACGATGGCGACTGAGCGCCCGGCCGGGCCCACAACGGCGCGCGGCCGCGGGGCGCGGCTGCGCAGGCTGCTGGCCCTGTCGTGCCTGGCGCCGGCCACGGCCCTGGCGCTGGACACCGACGCGATCCTGCGCTGCAAGACCATCACCGACCCGACGCTGCGCGTGGCCTGCTACGACGCCGCGGTGGAAAGCCGCCTGCCGGCGGCCCAGACGACGCCGGAGGCCCGCGCCCTGCTGCTGGACAGCCCGGAGCCGGACCCGCGGCAGCGCTCGCTGATCGGCGACCGCTGGGGCCTGGGCGCGCCGCCGGAAGACAGCCGGTTCGACCTGCGCGCGCACCGCCCCAGCTACATGCTGCTGGGGCGCGTCAGCGACGCCCCCAACCGCGAGCCCGGCACGCCCTCCAAGCCGCCGCTGGACGCCCCGCTGAACATCCAGGACACCGAGGCCAAGTTCCAGCTGAGCTTCAAGTTCAAGCTGGCCGACTTCGGGCGCGAGCTCGACATGCCGCTGTCGATCTGGGGCGCCTACACGCAGCAGAGCCACTGGCAGGTCTTCAACGCGGGCATCTCGCGGCCGTTCCGCGAGACCAACTACGAGCCGGAACTGATGGTGGCGCTGCACCCGGACCTGGACCTGTGGGGCTGGCGCTGGCGCTTGGCCGCGCTGGGCATCAACCACCAGTCCAACGGCCGGGCGGAGCCGCTGTCGCGCAGCTGGAACCGCATCGTGGCGCAGCTCGGCGTGGAACGGGGCGACGTGGCGGTCATCCTGCGGCCATGGCTGCGCGTGCGCGAGGCCAGGGCCGAGGATGACAACCCGGACATCGTCGACTACCTGGGCCACGGTGACCTGACCGTCGTCTGGGCGCCGGGCCGGCACCAGTTCTCGCTGAGCAGCCGGCTGAACCTGGCCACCGGGCGCGGCGCCGCGCAGGTGCACTGGACCTTCCCGCTCACCCGCCGCGTGCGCGGCATCGTGCAGTGGTTCGGCGGCTACGGCGAGAGCCTGGTGGACTACAACCGCCGCCAGCACACCCTGGGATTCGGCATCTCGCTGGCCGACCACCTCTAGGCACCCGCCGTGCTGCGGGCCTCACGCCGGGAGCGCGTGGTCAGTGGTTGATCACGACGTTGACGAAGGCTCCGCGCCAGTCCGGGGCCCGGCCACCGGCCGCGTCGCGGATGCCGGCCCCGGCCATGGCGACCGCCACGCCGGCCGACAGGTAGGTGTGGCGGTTGACGACCCGGCTGTACTCGAGGAACACGTCGTCCGACAGGTGGGGCCGCGTGACGCCGGCCACGAGGTTGGCGTCCGAACCTGACGTGTCCAGCCGCGTGGCCTGGCCGAACTGGATGGGGCTGCGCAGTTCGTTGGCGCGCACGTGGGCGTAGCGCAGCGTCAGCGTGTCGCGTGGCGTGGGCTGCACGCGCAGCGCCAGCGCATGGGCCTGCACGTTGCTGTTGATGAAGGCCATCGACGACTTGGAGCCGGTGGACCACGCACTGGGGCTGCCTTCGTAGTACAGCGGGTCGAAGCGCTCCAGCGCAGCGGTCGCCGGGTCGTCGCCGGAGAAGGTCTGGTAGCTGTAGCTCAGTGTCGGCGCCCACCGCACGCCGGCAAGCGCCCGGCTGACCTGCAGGCGGCCGGCCCAGGCCTTCAGGTCGATGGCGCCATTGCGCTGCAGCGCCAGTTCGGCGGCCAGCGTCCAGCCGGCCAGCAGGCCGGTCGACGGCGAGGTGCGGGCGTAGAGGTCCAGCGTGCGTGTGCCGGCGCGCGCGCCCGGCAGGATGGTGGGTGCACCCGCGCCGCCGGGTGCAGCCTGCACGTAGGGCGACCCGGAGCGCTGCACGCGCAGCAGCGTGGCGCCCAGGTGGCCGCCCTCGCCGTCATCGCGCCGCAGGTCCACGCCGGCCAGGCGGTTGCCACCATCCGAAGACGGCAGTTCGTTGGGGCCGAGGTAGAACGCCGTGCCGGTGAAGCCGCCTTGCGACAGTCGCGCCACCGCCGCACGCGACCACGCCTTGCGCGGGCCGAACTTCAGGGCACCACGTTCGAATCCGCTGGACGCGCCGCTGGCCACCAGCATGCCGGTGCCCAGCTTCAGCTCCTGCGGGCCGATCGCGAGGTCGTAGCCGATGCCACCGGCCGTGGTGCCACGCAGGCCGAGGTGCGCCTCCTCCAGCGTGGCCGCACCGGTGTCGCCGCGGTCGAAGGCGTCGGTGCCGGCGGTGTAGGAACCAACGGCGGACAGGCGGCCGTACAGCGTCCTGCCGCCCCCCAGCATCGCCTCGCCACTGACCCCGGGCTTGGCGTAGAACTCCAGCCACTCGGTGTCGGCATCGAAGCCGCTGCCCGGCGCGGTGGTGTCAGCCAGCCGCCAGAACAGGTTCTGCTCGGCCACCGCGTTGATGCCGGCCTGCAGATGCCAGCGCAAGGTCAAGGCCTCGCTGCGGTGGAACACCGTGGGGTCGCTGGCGGGCTCGGCCGCCTGCGCAACGACCGGGGCGACCGCCATCAGCGTCGCCGCCACCAGGGCAAGGCGCCCATGAACTCTCGACATCGCCGACCGCCCTTCTGCCCGGGAACTCGACCGCGTCACTCCGCGCCGCTGGCCACCGGGGTGGGCCGCGGAGTCATCGTGCGCATCAGGTAGCCCGACAGGCAGGCACCGGTGTGCTGCGGCCCGGTCACCTTCAGCCACGCGGCACGGCGCTGGACCTCCGCCGCCGGCAGGCCCAGGAGCTCCGAATACGTGGCCACCTGCTGCAGCGCCTGCGCAAAGGCCTGACCGCCGTCGCTGCCCAGGGCCGGTGAGGACACGGCGCCCTGCGCCTTGCGGGCCGAGGCGGGCGGCGCCTGGTAGACCACCTTGTCGGCCTTGATCGTCTGCTCCACGCGCAGCGTGTCCAGCTGCTCGGGGTCGATGGCCGTGGGGTCGTCGGAAAGCACCACCAGGTCGGCCAGCTTGCCGGGCGCGAGCGAGCCCTTCCGGTCCTCCTCGAAATGCTGCCAGGCCGGCCAGATCGTCATCGCCTTCAGCGCCACCTCCACCGGCACGCGGTGCTTCGGGCCCAGGATGTCGCCCGAGCGCGAACGGCGCGTGACGGTGGCGTCGAGCACCCGGATGGAGTCCGGGAAGGCCACCGGCGCATCGTGGTGGGTGCCGAACATCATGCCGCGCTGCATCACCCAGCCGGTGGGCGACATGTCGTCGGCCACCACCGGGCCCACGGTGTGGTCGCGGTGCCAGTCGCCCCAGTAGAAGGTGTGCATCGGGAACAGCGACGGGAAGACGCCCAGCGCCTTCATCGTGTCGACCTGGTCCTCGCGCATGAACTGCCCGTGGATGAGCACCGGGCGGCGGCCGGGGCCGTGCTGCTTCTGTGCAGCCTGGATGGCGCTGAGCAGCACGTCGGACGCGCGCTCACCGTTGGCGTGGGTGAGGATCTGGATGCGGTTCTTGAAGGCCCAGGCGATGGCGTCGTTGACCTGCGCCTCGCTGGCCGCCGGGTAGCCGGCGTAGCCTGGCGCATAGTCGCCGCCCACGGGGTTGTAGTACGGGCGGTCGCGCCAGGCGGTGAAGCCCTGCGGGCTGCCGTCGATGGTCAGCTTGGCGCCGCCGACGCGCACGCCGTTCACGTACTGGTCGGAGACGTTGGCAGCGATGAAGTCGCGGTCCAGCAGCACGTCCGGGTAGGCGACGATGTCGATGTCGAAGCCGCCCTGGGTCGCCACCCGGCGCAGCACGCCCACGCTGTTGGTGTCCGCGCGCCCTTCCTGGGCGGTGGTGTAGCCGTAGCGGGTCCACATGCGCGCGCCGGCGCGGGCGAAGGCCTCGAAGCCGGCGTTGCCCAGGCTGCCCATCAGCGCGCCCAGGGCGCGGAAGTGCGCCGTCTCCTCCAGCACGCCGTTGGGGCTGCCGTCCGGCAGGCGGCGGATGATGCCGCCGGCCGGGTCGGGCGTCTGCGCCGTGAAGCCGGCGCGCTTCAGGGCCAGCGAGTTGGCCGCCCCGAAGTGCCCGGACTGGTGCATCAGGTACACCGGCAGTTCGGAGGAAACCGCATCGAGCTCCGCCGCCGTGGGATGCCGGCGTTCGGCCATCGTAGCCGGGTCGTAGCCGAAGCCGATGATCATGCCCAGCTGCTTGACGGCCTCGGCATTCTCCGCCTGCCACTGGCGCAGCACGCGCTGCAGCGACGGGATGTCGGTCACGTCGCCGTCCGGCGGCGCCAGCAGGTTGGCCGACGAGGCCTGCAGGCCGCCGCCGACCACGTGTCCGTGGCTGTCGACGAAGCCCGGCAGCAGCGTGCGCCCGGCCAGGTCCACCATCTTCGTGCTGGCGCCGGCATGGCGCATCACGTCGGCACGCGAACCCACGGCCAGGATGCGGCCATTGCGCGTGGCCAGTGCCTCCGCACGCGGCTGGGCGTCCTCCATCGTCAGGATGGGGCCGCCGACGTAGATGCGGTCGGCCACATCGACGGGCGCGGCCACCGCGGACAGGGCCGCCAACGCCCCGGCAAGGCTCCAGGCGCAAGCGCGGCGCCACCGCCGCCAGGTGTCGCCGGAGCGACCGGTGTGCAAGTTGGGCATGGTTGTCAATGTAAGGCGCTTCAACACGAGTGACGTTGACATGGATTTGTCCACCTTGACGGACCGAGGCCAAGCCTCACAACAGTCCCTCGATCGGCAGCCACGACAGCAGGGTCACGAGCAGGCGGCGCCACACGCTGGCGCGCGGCTCCGCGTCATGCACCACCTCGCCGGCCGGGGTCTGCTCCACCCATTCGATATCGCCGTCTCCGGTGAGCCGCAGGGCGTAGGTGCTGAGGGGCAGTTTCGCGTCGAGGCCCTTCAGCATCGCCTCGGCCATCGCCGGGCTGTCGATCACGAGGCCCATCTCGGTGTTCAGCCGCAGCGAACGCGGGTCGATGTTGAAGGAGCCGACGAAGACCCGTTGGCGGTCGATGGCGAAGGTCTTGCCGTGCAGGCTGGCGGTGCTGCTGCCGCCCACCGGCCACACGCCGCCCGTCCGGCGCCCGGGCTCAGGCTTGAGCTCGTACAGCCGGACCCCGGCACGCAGCAGGTCGACCCGGCGGCGGGCATAACCGGCGTGCACGGCCGCCACGTCGGTGGCCGCCAAGGAGTTCGTGACCACACGCACCTGCACGCCGGCGGCCGGGTGGCGGGCCAGCCAAGCCGTGCCGCCGGCCCCGGGCACGAAGTACGGCGAGATCAGATCCACCTGCTCGCGGACCGGGCCCAGGGCTTCGGTGAGGTCCGCCGCCATCCACCGCTCGGGTGGGGCTGCGGCCTTGTCCGGCGGGTCGACCACCAGGCGCATCGGCACCCATTCCAGCGCCAGGCGGCCGGCGGCAAGGTCCCGCGCCAGGGGGGCATCGCGCAGGGCGCGGCGATAGCGGTCGCCGTTCACGTCCGGTGCGGCGTTGTCATCGTTCGACGACGGGGCGGCGCCTGGCTCCGCATCCACCAGCGCCGCCAGCGGGTAGGCCAGTGCGCTGTTCCAGTAGTCGTCGAAGGCCGCCGCTACGTCGTCGGCGATCGGGCCCGCGGCCAGCACGTCCAGGTCGGCGAAGTCCAGCGCCGGGTCGGCGCCGAAGTAGGCGTCGCCGATGTTGCGGCCACCGACGATGGCCGCCTGCGTGTCGGCCACCAGCGCCTTGTTGTGCATGCGCCGGTTCAGCCGCGCGAAGTCCGTGACGTAGCCCAGCGCCTTCGCGGTGCGGAACGGGTATGGATTGAACAGGCGCACTTCCACGCGGTCGTGGGCGTCCAGAGCGGCCAGCCGCCCGTCCAGGCCCGCGATGCCGTTGTCGTCCAGCAACAGGCGCACCCGCACGCCGCGGTCGGCCGCCTGGCGCAGGGCGTCGAGCAGCATCAGGCCGGTCGTGTCGGGCCGCCAGATGTAGTACTGGATGTCCAGCGACGCCTCGGCCGAACGCACGAGCAGCATGCGGGCGACGAAGGCGTCCAGGGGGTCGGACAACGCCCGCAGCCCGCTGCGCCCATCGCCCGGGTTGTCGGCCTGCACGGCGCGTCCGATCGCCGTGACGCTGCTGGGGGAGAGGCGCGCGCTGGTTGTGCGCTCGGGCATCGGTGGCAGCCCGGAGCAGCCCGCCAGCAGGGTCAGCCACACCAGCACCGGCAGCAAGAACCCGCGCCAGCCGCACACCACCCGGCCCGGCCGGCGGCCCCACGAAGACCGTGGCGCCATGGAAGGAGACCTGATCATGCTCTCCATAATGCCTTGTGCCCGACAACCCGTCTCTCGCTGAAACCGACCGTCCCACCTGGCCTCAGGTCGAGCCCTGGCTCGACCGCGCCCTGGCGGTGCCGGACAAGGAGCGCCTGACCTGGCTGAAGGCCCAGGCCCTGCCACCCGCCCTGCACGACGAGCTGGTCGCACTGCTGCAGGCCGAGGCCGGCAGCAGGGGGCTCTATGCCGCGGCAGATGTCGATGCGGCGCCCGCCGCGCCCGCGGCCCTGGCCAGCGGCACCCGCGTTGGGGCCTGGCGTGTGGTCGGCCTGATCGGCCGTGGTGGCTCGGGTGAGGTCTACCGCGTCGAGCGCGCCGACGGCAGCTACCAGCAGCAGGCCGCACTGAAGCTGCTGCACACCGCCGACGACGCCGACGAGCGCCGTCGCTTCGCCGCCGAGCGCCACACACTGGCGCGCCTGCAGGTGCCGGGCATCGTGCGACTGCTCGACGCCGGCAGCCATGACGGCCACCCCTGGGCGGTGACCGAA
The DNA here is from genome assembly GCF_004016515.1 of Rubrivivax albus. GTDB lineage: Bacteria > Pseudomonadota > Gammaproteobacteria > Burkholderiales > Burkholderiaceae_C > Rubrivivax > Rubrivivax albus. The sequence continues at coordinate 799,555 of NZ_SACT01000001.1, read as the reverse complement.
CTGATCGATGGCCAGCCGCTGGATGCCGCCGGTGATGCGCTGGACTTGCCGGGCCGGATGGTGCTGCTGCGGCGCGTGGTGGGTGTGGTGGCCACCGCCCATGCCGGCGGCGTGGTGCACCGCGACCTGAAACCCGCCAACGTGCTGGTGGACGCCGATGGCGCGCCGCACCTGCTGGACTTCGGCCTCGCCCGCCGTGACACCGGCAGCATCGATGGCGAGGTCACGCAGACGCTGTCGCTGCGGCTCACGCCCGACTGGTGCGCGCCGGAACAGCTGACCGGCGGCGTGGCCGGCCCACCGGCCGACGTGTTCGCGCTCGGCGTGCTGGCCTACCGGCTGCTGGCCGGCCGCCTGCCCTGGACCCTGGCCGGGCCGGGCATGCAGCGCGCGCTGCAGCGGCTGCAGCAGCTCGACCAGTCGCCGCTACCGCCCAGCCACGGCCAGCCACCGGCCGTGCGCCAGGCCCTGCGCGGCGACCTGGACGCCATCGTTGCCCGTTGCTTGGCACGCGAACCCGGCCAGCGCTATGCCGATGCCGCCGCGCTGGCCGAGGACCTGGACCGCCATGCCCGGGGCCTGCCGGTACGTGCCCGCGGCGACGCGGCGCCCTACGTGCTGGGCCGCCTGCTGCGCCGCCACCGTATGGTGGCCGGGGCCAGTGCCGCTGTGGTGCTAAGCCTGGCCGGCGGCCTGGGTGCCACCGCCTGGATGGCGCACCGGGCAGCGCAGGAACGCGACGTGGCCCAGGCCGAGGCGCGCATCAGCCGCGGCGTGCGCGACCTCGTCATCACGCTGCTGCGCGACGTGCAGGCGCAGCCGCCCGGCGAACGCCAGCCACCCAGCGCCGTGCTGGCGCGCAACGCCGAGCGCCTGTCGGCCACCTTGGCTGACGACCCACAGGGCCGCGACACCCTGCTGGCGATGGCGCAGCTGTACTACCAGCTCAACGACTACGTGGGCGCGGCCGCGCTGTACGAGCGCCTGCTGGCCGACACGGCGGCGATCGCGCCCGAGCAGCAAGCCCAGGCCGAGGCCGAATGGGCGCAATGCCTGTGGCGCATGGGCCGCGCCGACGAGGCCGGTGCGCCGCTGGCGCGCGCCCAGGCCTTCTGGGCCACCGACCCGTCGCGCTGGCGCCTGCGCCTGGCCGAGAGCCGGCACCTGCAGGCCCAGTTGGCCCGCCATGCCGGCGACGCTGCCGGCGCCATCGCGCTGCTGGAGCAGGCCCTGGCCACACAGCGCGAGGCCCTGGGCCCGGCGCACGTGGAAGTGGCCGTGACGATGAACAACCTGGCCTTCACGCGCCACCAGACCGGTGACCGCGACGGTGCGCGCAGCGGCTACCAGGCCGCCTGGGCGCTGTGGGAGCAGCTGGGCGACACCGACGGCCCGGACGCGCTGGGGCTGCTGAACAACTGGGCCGTGCTGGAGATGCAGGCCGGCCAGACGGCCGAGGCCGAACGGTTGTGGCAGCGGGCCGTGGACCTGCATCGCGCGCACTTGCCGCCATCGGCCGAGCAGGCGGCGCTGCTGAACAACCTGGGCAAGCTGCGCCTGCGGCGGGGCGACGCAGCCGGCGCCGAGCCGCTGCTGGCCGAGGCCGTGGCCCAGGCCACCCGCTTCGCCGGGCCCGCGAGCCCGCACGCGATGGCAGCCCTGCAGGGGCTCGCCGAGGCCCTGGCGGCGCTGGGGCGCGAAGGCGAGGGTCTGCAGGTGCTGGCGGACATCGAGACGCGCGCTGCGGGCGCCCCACCGCTGGCGCAGGCCATGCCGGACCTGGCCTGGGCGCGCTGGCACGCCCTGGCCGGCCGGTGGCCCGAGGCCCATGCGCGCGCCGACGCCGCGCAGGCCCGGCTGCAGGCGCTGGGGGCGGCGGGCGCGGGCCACCTGGCCCAGCTGAAGGCCCTGCGCGGCGGCTGGCCGGCACGGTGAGGCTGGCGGGTCACGGGCCCGCAGGGTGAGCCGTCCACCCCCTCGGTTGCGGGAGCACTGAGGGGCCCGGGAAACGGATTGCGTTTCGAGGTCATCGGGCGCGCAACGGTGCGCGCCCGTCACACCGGACCGTACGAGATACCATGCCCAGACACCGCCTTTCCCTGCTCGCCCGCCTGGGCCTGCTGTCCTCAACCCTGCTGTGTGCCGGCGCGGCCACCGCCGCCGGCCTGGTGCGCTATGCGGTGCAGGACACCGGGCCGCAGGGCGGCCGCGCCGAGGTCACCATCGAGTGGCGTGACCTGGACCATGCCCGCATCGCGATCGACGCCGCGGGCCTGCCCGCGGGCACCGAAAGCTACAACCTGATGCGCGACGGCAAGCTCTACACCGTCACCCGGCACGAGGGCCAGGTCACGGTGATGGAGCTCGGGGCCATGTTGCGCCTGGCTGGCCGCATGGTGCCGGCCCTGAAGAGCCCGGGCGATGCCGCCGACGTGCGCGACGTGATCGCGCTCGAACCCACCGGCCGTCGCGAGCGCGTGGCCGGCGTGGACGGCACGGTCTACACGCTGCGCTACGCCGACGACGGCGGCGCCCAACGCACGCAGGACATGGTGCTCGGCGACGACCCGACGCTGCGCGAGATGACCGCCGTGATGCGCCGCTACGGGCAGCTGATGCAGCAGGCCCTCGGGACACCACCCGCCGCCGACGGCGACGAGGACCCGTCACCGCTGCGCCGTGCCGTGGCCCGCCAGCACGGCGGCCTGCTGCGCCTGGGCGCCCAGATGACGGTGACGGTGGTCGAGGGCGGCACGCCGGCCGCCGAGCGCTTCGCGTTGCCGGCCGAACCGGTGCAGCTGCCGGACATGGCCGGCGTGGCCGGCATGGGCGCACTGGCTGGCGCAGCCGCCACGCCGGCCACCGGCGGCAACATGGCCAGCGACGAGGCACGCCGGCAGCAGGAACGTCAGCAGCAGCGGGTGAAGGACCGCGCCCGCAGTGAGGTGGACAACGCCGCGGACAAGGCGGTGGACAAGCTGCTCGGTGGCTTCCTGGACAAGCTGCGCGGGCGCTGACCTGCAGTGCCGCCGGCCACGGCTGCAGGGACGCCGCTTCAGCTCAGCGCCCGGTGCAGCCAGGCCCGGGCCTTGGCCCAATCGCGCTGCACGGTGGCCGGCGACACGCCCAGCGCCTGCGCCGTCTCGGCCTCGCTGTAGCCGGCGAAGAAGCGGCACTCCACCAGCCGCGCCAGGCGCGGGCTCTGCGCCTCCAGCGCGCGCAGCGCTTCGTCCACCGCCAGCACGTCGGCACCCGGCACCGGCGCGGCGATCTCGATCCCGTCGTCCAGTGGCACCTCGGCCGCACCACCACCGCGGCGCTGGGCCTGGCGGCGGCGCCAGTCGTCCACCAGGATCTGGCGCATCGCCATCGCCGCGGCGCCCAGGAAGTGCTGTGCGTCCTGCCACGGGCCGCTGCGGTCCAGGCGCAGGAAGGCCTCGTGCAGCAGGGCCGTGGTCTGCAGCGTTTCGCCAGCCGGCCCGAGGCGGCGCGCGCGCTGGGCCTGCCGGCGCAGCTGCGCGTGCAGCAGCGGCACCAGTTCGGCGGCGCTGCGGCGCAGGGCGGCATCGCCGTCCGTGTTGTCGGGGGGGCTGCGGTCGGGGTCGGAGGCCGGGGCCAGGTCGTCGGTCACCGCGCGATGCTAATCACGGCGCGCCCCCTGCATTCCAGGGGGGCCATCGCCATCGATGAGGGCATCGGCCGCCGGCCTGCGTCTTGGAAGGCATGGCACGCCCGCTGGCGGCGTGCCCCCACGCTCGTGACCTCAGGAGTCCCTCGATGACCACACCTTTTCGCCTGGCCGCCGCCTTGCTGGCGCTGGGCTGCGCTGCCGCCCAGGCCGCGCCCAGCACCACGCTGGGTGGCTTCTACCGCAAGCCCCAGTCCCACCAGGAGCGGGTGGCCGATTTCCCGCCCAGCAGCGGCCCGAGCGGCAGTTGGACCAACGGCTCGGAGTACATCAAGTACTACTACTATCCCGAGACCCTGCCAGCGTCGATCACGACCTCGCGCTTCGCCGCGTCGCGCAACCACGGCAGCTTCACCAGCGGCGTGCTCGCCAGCGAACAGCTGCCGCTGTCCACCAGCCCCGGCTACGCCGACGCCACCGGCCGCTCGCTGCTGTACGACGACGTGGTCAGCTTCGAGGGCCTGAGCGACTACACCGTGCTGACCGTGGGCTACCGCTTCTGGTCCGACGTGGAGGTGCCGGCAGACGGCAACCCGAGCGCTTTCCTGGTGAACTCGTCGCTGCGCCTGGGCCTGTCGGCGCTGGCGCCGGGCCACAGTGGCGCGGTGGGTACGCCGCAGTTCAAGGTCAGCTACACCTACCAGTGGGACGAAGGCGGCTTCAAAGGTGCCGCCTACACAGCGCCCACGATCCGGCTGAACGGCCAGGACATCAGCACCAGCAGCGGCAACACCTTCCTGTACGAAGGGACGGTGCAGGTGGGCCTGCGGCCGGGCTGGACGCTGGGCATCAGCGACACCGGCGCCACCAGCGATGCGCTGTTCAAAGGCACGCAGGTCGGCGCGCCGCAGGCCGGCGTGATGGTGAGCAACCAGCTGGACTTCTGGATCGCCGGCTTCAGCGACCCGAACGTGCGCGTGGCCGGTGCGCTCAGCGGGGCCGACTACACCCAGCTGCCGGCGGTGCCCGAGCCCGGCTCGACCGCGCTGCTCGCCGCCGGTCTGGCCGGCCTGGGGCTGTGGCGCCGCCGCCGGCGCGGCTGAACCCCGGCAGCCTGCCACCCTGGGCGGGGCTGCGACAATCACGGCATGTCCCGCCCCGCCCGCTCCACCTACGAAGACTTCATGCGCCACGTGTTCGAGCACGGCGTGGCCAAGGGTGACCGCACCGGCACCGGCACGCGCAGCGTGTTCGGCCACCAGATGCGTTTCGACCTGCGCGAGGGCTTCCCGCTGGTCACCACCAAGAAGGTGCACTTCAAGAGCATCGCCTACGAGCTGCTGTGGTTCCTGCGCGGCGACAGCAACGTGCGCTGGCTGCAGGAGCACGGCGTGAGCATCTGGGACGAATGGGCGCGGGAAGACGGCGACCTCGGCCCGGTCTATGGCGTGCAGTGGCGCAACTGGCCCACGCCCGACGGTGGCCACATCGACCAGATCGCGCAGGTGGTGCAGCAGCTCAAGACCAACCCCGACAGCCGGCGCATCATCGTCAGCGCCTGGAACGTGGCCGAGCTGTCGCAGATGGCGCTGATGCCCTGCCACGCGTTCTTCCAGTTCTACGTGGCCGAAGGCCGGCTGAGCTGCCAGCTCTACCAGCGCAGCGCCGACATCTTCCTGGGCGTGCCCTTCAACATCGCCAGCTACGCGCTGCTGACGCACATGCTGGCGCAGCAGTGCGACCTGGACGTGGGCGACTTCATCTGGACCGGCGGCGACTGCCACATCTACGACAACCACGTCGAGCAGGTGCAGACGCAGCTGGCGCGCGACCCGCGGCCGTTTCCGGACCTGTTGATCAAGCGCCGGCCAGGGTCGATCTTCGACTACCGCTTCGAGGACTTCGAGATCACCGGCTACGATCCACACCCGGCGATCAAGGCGCCGGTGGCGGTGTGATCGCGGCGTGACTCAGGATTTGCCCAGCAGCAGCGGCTTGAGCGCGTCGTCGGCCGGCTTGTCGCCCAGCCAGATGCGCAGCACGGCGTTGTAGAAGGCCGGCTCGTTGATCGGTGTGCCCACCGGCTGGCCGCCGCGCGTGGCCACCAGGCCGGTGCCGGGCACCCAGTCCATGTGGATGACCTCGCCTTCCTTCAGGTCGCCCTGGCGCGAGAAGGTGCCCACGAAGGCCTGGATCTGCGCCTGCAGGCGCTGGCGCTCGGCCTCGCCGGTGTTGTTGTTCAGACCCTCGGTGAAGGCCTTGGCGAAGTCCTCGCCGGTGAGCTTGCGCAGCAGGTGCAGCGTCACCCGCCGGGCGCCGGGGCTGGCCAGCACCTCGGCCGTGCTGCCCACCTTCTTCGGCAGGTACAAGCCCATCGCATAGACCTTGAAGAACACCCGGGTGCGCACGCCGGCGCCGTTGAGCACCAATTCCTGCCCGCCCACGGTGGCGGTGTCGGGCAGGGTGGCCCCACCCACCTCCACCGCCAGGGCGGCACCCGGCACCGCCAGGCTGCTCACGACCAAGGCAGCAGCGGCCGCCATCACTTGTCTCCTGTGCATCTGAGGCACCTCCTGCCGAGATGGTAGCGCCGCGGTGGCGCCGCACAATGCGCGCATGTCCCGCCTGCCCCTGCCCCCCGTGAGCCTGATCGCCGCCGTGGCCCGCAACGGCGCCATCGGCCGCGGCAACGACCTGCTGTGGACCGACCCGGCCGACCAGCGTCACTTCCGCCAGACGACGATGGGCTGCCCGGTGGTGATGGGCCGCCGCACCTGGGATTCGCTGCCGGCACGTTTCCGGCCGCTGCCGGGGCGCCGCAATGTGGTGGTGACGCGCAACCCGGACTACGACGCGCCCGGCGCCGAGACCGCCCCCAGTCTCGAGGCCGCACTGGCGCGCCTGGCCGACGCGCCGCGCGTGTTCGTCATCGGCGGTGGCGAGCTCTACGCGCTGGTCCTGCCCCTGGCCGACACCCTGGTGCTCACCGAGATCGACGCCGACCTCGACGGCGACACCTTCTTCCCGGCCGTCGACCGCGGCCTGTTCGCCGAGGCCGAGCGCCTGCCTCAGCAGGCCGCCGACGGCACCCGCTTCGCCTTCGTCACCTACCGCCGTCGTCCCCAGGCTGTCGATTGACAGGGGCCGTGGCGGCGCCTAGCGTGCGCCGACCATCCCCACGAGGAGACACCATGGTCATCGCCCGCAGTGTTGGCATCGCCGGCCGCAACGACCTCACCGACGTGCTGGTCGTGCAGTTGCTGTTCAACATGAACCTGCCGCAGTTCAGCGCGCCGGTGCCGAAGAAGCTGGACACCGACGGCCGCATCGGCAGCAAGACGCTCAAGGCCATCGAGGCCTTCGAGACGCGGGTGATGGGGTTGCCGGGCTCCGACCAGATGGTCGCCCCCGGCGACGCCACCATCAAGGCGCTGCTCAAGGGCCTGCCCAAGGGGCCGTCGCCGGAGAAGCTGCAGCTGGTGATGCCGCGTGCGCTGGCCAGCAAGGTCAAGCTGTACTACGAGCCGCTGGTGGCCGGCATGACGCGCTACAAGATCACCACCGACCTGCGCATGGCGCACTTCATCGCGCAGCTGGCGCACGAGTCGGCGTCGTTCCGCTACACCGAGGAACTGGCCAGCGGCGACGCCTACGAGGGCCGCACCGACCTGGGCAACACCCAGCCCGGCGACGGCCGGCGTTTCAAGGGCCGCGGGCTGATCCAGCTCACCGGCCGTGCCAACTACGCCGAGTACAGCAAGGCCGCCGGCACCGACTACGTCGCGAAACCGCAGTTGCTGGCCAGCGACCCCTTCGCCGCCGTCGACGTGGCCTGCTGGTTCTGGCACACGCGCAAGCTCAATGCACTGGCCGACGCCGACGACGTGAAGGCCGTCACCCGCCGCATCAACGGCGGCTACAACGGGCTGGACGACCGCATCGAGTACCTGACGCGCGCCAAGGCGGTGCTGGGTCTGCGCTGAATGCGATGGGGCTCGCTGTCCGGTATGCTGGCTGCGGTACTGACCGCAGGGCTGGCCGGCGGGTGCGACCGCCGCGTACCCGACAGCGCACCGGCAGACATTCCATCGGAGACGACGTCCGCGTCGGCACCGACCGCTTCTTCCGCTGACACCGCACGCGCGGCGCTGCCCCCCGACAGCGTGGCTGCCGCGGGCTTCGTCGTCACGGCACAGGGCGAGCGCACGGGCGACGTGCTGCAGGTGCAGCGGCTCGTCGTGCGACGCGCCGGGTTGTCCGAGCCGGTGCAGGTCATCGACGGCCTGCAGACCGAAACCCCCTGGCCACCCGATGCCCCCGGCCTGGAAGCCGTGGACATGAACTTCGACGGTCATGTGGACCTGCGGCTGATCGAGTTCCGCACCGCCGGCCCGAACACGCCGTGGCGGCACTGGCTGTACGACCCTGGCAGCGCGCGTTTCGTGGCCAGCGAAGCGCTGGATGCGCTGTCGCCCACGCGTTTCGATGCCGAACGCCGGGTGGTGATCGTGGACTGGCGCGACGGCGCCGCGCGCCACGGCCGCGACGCGTATGCCTGGCAGGACGGCGCGCTGCAGCGGGCGACAATCGGCCCATGAAACTCGCCACCTGGAACGTGAATTCGCTCGCCGTGCGCCTGCCGCAGGTGCTGGACTGGCTGGCCGCCAACCCGGTCGACGCGCTGGTGCTGCAGGAAACCAAGCTCACCGACGACAAGTTCCCGCACGCCGAGTTCGCCGCCGCCGGCTATGCGGCGCAGTGGCACGGGCAGAAGACCTACAACGGCGTGGCCCTGCTGTCGCGCTCGCCGGCGCTGGACGTGGTGCGCAACATCCCCGGTTTCGACGACGAGCAGGCGCGCCTGATCGCCGGCACGGTGGACGGCCCGCTGGGTCCGGTCCGCTGCATCGGCGGCTATTTCCCGAACGGCCAGGCACCCGACAGCGACAAGTTCGTCTACAAGATGCGCTGGCTGGATGCGCTGCACGACTGGGTGCGCGCCGAGATGGCGGCGCACCCGAACCTGGTGCTGATGGGCGACTTCAACGTCGCCCCCGAGGACCGGGACGTCTACGACCCCGTGGCCTGGGCCGGGCAGATCCACTGCACGCCGGAGGAGCGCGCGCAGTTCCAGCGCCTGCTGGCGCTGGGCCTGACCGACGCGTTCCGCCTCTTCGAGCAACCGCCCAAGAGCTGGAGCTGGTGGGACTACCGCAACCTGGCCTTCCGCAAGAACCAGGGTCTGCGCATCGACCACATCCTGGTCAGCCCGGCGCTCAAACCCCGCGTGGCCGCCTGTGGCATCGACAAGCTGCCGCGCAAGAACGAACGGCCCAGCGACCACGCGCCCGTGGTCGTCGAACTGACCGCGAGCTGATCAAGCCTGTTCCGGGGCTGGTCTGCGACAGACCCACCCCAAAGACAACTCAGTCCAGCTTCAGTTCCTGGATCTTGCGCGTGATGGTGTTGCGGCCGATGCCGAGCTTCTGCGCGGCCTCGATGCGCCGCCCGCGCGTGATGTCCAGCGCGGTGTGGATCAGCTGGCCCTCGAACTGGCGCGTCAGCGTGTCCCAGACGTCGGGCTGACCGCTTTCCAGCAGGCGACGCGCTTCGCGCTGCAGGTCGTCCAGCCACACCGGGTGGCCGTTGGGCGCGCTGCCGCCGGCCGGCGGCATGACGTCGGTCGGCATCGCAGGGGCGATGGCCACCGGCACCGAGGCCCCCACGACGGCGGCCGGTGGTGTCTCCGTCGCTGGCGTGACGGCCGCCAACGGGGCCGGCGAGGTTGTCGGCGGCGCCGCTGAGGGCGCGGCACCATCCACTTCGGGTGGCAGGTCCTTGGCCTGCACCAGCTGCGCCGGCGCCATCACCGTCAGCCAGTGGCAGATGTTCTCCAGCTGGCGCACGTTGCCAGGGAAGTCGAAGGCCACCAGCCGGGCCAGCGCCTCGTCGCCGATGCGCTTGGCCTCCACGCCCAGGTCCTTGGCGCTCTTGGCCAGGAAGAAGCGGGTCAGCGTGGGGATGTCCTCGCGCCGCTCGCGCAGCGGCGGCAGGCGCAGGCGGATCACGTTCAGGCGGTGGAACAGGTCCTCGCGGAACACGCCTTCGCGCACCCGCTGCTCGAGGTTCTGGTGCGTGGCGGCGATCACGCGCACGTTGCTCTTCAGCGGCTGGTGGCCGCCGACACGGTAGAACTGCCCGTCGCTGAGCACGCGCAGCAGGCGCGTCTGCAGGTCGAACGGCATGTCGCCGATCTCGTCGAGGAACAGCGTGCCGCCGTCGGCCTGTTCGAAACGGCCGCGGCGCGTGGTCTGCGCGCCGGTGAAGGCGCCCCGCTCGTGGCCGAAGAGCTCGCTCTCCAGCAGGTCCTTGGGGATGGCCGCGGTGTTGATGGCCACGAACGGGCCGCTACCGCGCGGGCTGTGCTTGTGCAGCGCGCGCGCCACCAGTTCCTTGCCGGAGCCGCTCTCCCCGGTGATCAGCACCGTGACGTTGCTCTGGCTCAGGCGGCCGATGGCGCGGAACACATCCTGCATCGCCGGCGCCTGGCCCAGCATCTCGGGCATCTCGGCCATGCCGCTGTCGCGCACCTCCTCGCGCACACTCTCGTCGACGGCGCGGCGGATGAGCTCCACCGCCTTGGGCAGGTCGAAGGGCTTGGGCAGGTACTCGAAGGCGCCACCCTGGAAGGCCGAGACGGCGCTGTCCAGGTCGGAGTACGCCGTCATCACGATCACCGGCAGGCCCGGCAGGCGCTCCTTGACCTTGCCCAGCAGTTCGATGCCCGACATGCCCGGCATGCGGATGTCGCTGACCAGCACCTGTGGCTCGTCGCCATCGTCCAGCGCACCGAGCAGTTCGCGCGCGCTGGCAAAGCTGCGCACCGCGAACTGCTCGCGGGCCAGCGCCTTCTCGAGCACGAAGCGGATGGAGTGGTCGTCGTCAACGATCCAGATGGGTTTCATGCGGCGCGTTTCTCTCGTCAGTCGCCTGGCCGCCCGAAACCACGTGTGCCCCAGGGGCAGCGGGTGGATGCGAGCAGGCAGGCTTCAAGGCAGCGGAATCATGATCCTGAACACGGTCCGGCCCGGTGTGCTGTCGCAGTCGATCGTGCCCAGATGCTGCTGCACGAAGGTCTGCGCCAGCGTGAGGCCGAGCCCCGAGCCACCGTCCCGCCCCGACACCAGGGGCTGGAAGATGCGATCGCGGATCGCCTCGGGCACGCCGGGCCCGTTGTCCTGGATATGCAAGTCCAATGCCAGTCGGAAGCGCTGCTTACCGATCGTCACCTGACGGGCCACGCGGCTGCGCAACACGATCTCCGCATCGCCCATCGCGATGCGCTCGCCCAGCGCCTGGGTGGCGTTGTGCACGATGTTCAGAACGGCCTGGATGAGTTGTTCGCGGTCACCGCGGAACTCGGGGATGGAGGTGTCGTAGTCGCGTACCACGCGCAGCCCGCGCGGGAACTCCGCCAGCACCAGCGCGCGCACGCGCTCGCAGATCTCGTGGATGTTGACGTCGCCCACCACCTGGGGCCGGCGGTGCGGGGCCAGCAGGCGGTCCACCAGCACCTGCAGGCGGTCGGCCTCGTGGATGATGACCTGGGTGTACTCGGCCAGCTGCTGTGGGATCTCCAGCTGCAGCAGCTGCGCCGCGCCGCGGATGCCGCCAAGCGGGTTCTTGATCTCGTGCGCGAGGTTGCGGATCAGTTCCTTGTTGGCCGCCGCCTGCTCGATGGTGCGCTCCTCGCGGTCGAGCCGGGTCTGCTGCTCGATCTCGATCATCTCCACCAGCAGCAGGTCGGGCCAGTCGGTGCGCGAGACGATCACGTGCACCGGCAACTCGCCATGGCCGGCGCCCAGGGACGGCGAGCGCAGCAGCAGGCTCTCGAAGCGGCCGCTGGTGACCTCGTTGGCGGCCACCGCCGCCAGCGTGTCGGCCATCTGCTGCGGATGGGTCAGCCAGTCCTGCACGCGGCCGCGTTCCAGCGCGCGGCGCGCCATGCCCGTCTGGTCCTCCAGCGCGGCATTGGCACGCTGGCAGCTGCCGTCGTGCGACACCACGGCCACCATCGTGGCCAGCTGGTCGAAGGCGGCGAAGCCATCGACAGCAGCCGCCGGTGCCGCCGGGTTCACGGCGGCAGCTTGGCCAGTTCGCGCTTCAGGGCCGCGATGTCGGCTTCCTTGCGCGTGATGCCGGCCTTCATCTCGGCCACGCGGTCGAGGTAGCGCTGGTAGTTGCGTTCGTCACCGCGCCGTTCGGGCTGGCCGTTGTTGTACTCGCGCTGCAGCTCGGCCAGGCGGCCCTCCTCGCGCGCGAGTTCCTCGGCCAGGATGCGACGGGCGTCGCTGTCGCGCTGGCGCTGAACGCCGGGGTCCACACGCTCACCGGCGGGGCGCGGTGCCGTGGCACTGGCCGACGCCGCCGGCGGCGGCCGCTTCGTGCCCTGCACGATGGTGATGGGGGCACCCTCGATGGTGGTGCAGCCGCGCTCGCGGGCCTGCTCCGGCGTCAGGGCGTCGGTGTAGAGCACCGGGTTGCCCGGGCACTTGTAGACCACGGCAGGCGCCTGCGCCTGCGCAGCGCCGGGGCCGGCGGACACGGCCACCGCCGCAACAAGGAACACGACCAGAGGGATCGGCATGCGCAGATTCTCGCCCCAAAAAAGCGCAAGGGGGCGGTGACCCGCCCCCTTGCCCTGTCATCGGCCGCGGCCGATCACAGCGAGTAGTACATGTCGAACTCGACCGGGTGCGTGGTCATGCGGAAGCGGGTGACCTCCTGCATCTTCAGGTCGATGTAGGCGTCGATGTACGCGTCGGTGAACACGCCGCCCTTGGTCAGGAAGGCGCGGTCCTTGTCCAGGTACTCCAGGGCCTGGTCGAGGCTGGAGCACACGGTCGGGATCTTCGCGTCCTCTTCCGGCGGCAGGTGGTACAGGTCCTTGGTGGCGGCTTCGCCCGGGTGGATCTTGTTCTCCACGCCGTCCAGACCGGCCATCAGCATGGCGCTGAAGGCCAGGTACGGGTTGGCCATCGGGTCCGGGAACCGGGCCTCGATGCGGCGACCCTTGGGGTTGGCCACGTACGGGATGCGGATCGACGCCGAGCGGTTGCGCGCCGAGTAGGCCAGCTTGACCGGCGCCTCGAACCCGGGCACCAGGCGCTTGTAGCTGTTGGTGGTGGGGTTGGTGATGGCGTTGAGCGCGCGGGCGTGCTTGATGATGCCGCCGATGTAGAACAGCGCGAACTCGCTCAGGCCGCCGTAGCCGTCGCCGGCGAACAGGTTCTTGCCGTCCTTCCACACCGACTGGTGCACGTGCATGCCGCTGCCGTTGTCACCGACGACGGGCTTGGGCATGAACGTGGCCGTCTTGCCGTAGGCGTGCGCCACGTTGTGGATGATGTACTTCTGCAGCTGCAGCCAGTCGGCACGCTGCACCAGCGTGCTGAACTTGGTGCCGATCTCGTTCTGGCCGGCGCCGGCCACCTCGTGGTGGTGCACCTCCACCGGGATTCCCATCTGCTCGAGCAGCAGGCACATCTCGGAGCGCATGTCCTGGAAGCTGTCGACCGGCGGCACTGGGAAGTAGCCGCCCTTGACGGCCGGGCGGTGGCCCATGTTGCCGCCCTCGAACTTCTCGCCGGTGCTCCACGACGCCTCTTCGGAGTCGATCTTGACCGAGCAGCCGGACATGTCGACCTGCCAGCGCACCTGGTCGAAGATGAAGAACTCGGGTTCCGGGCCGAAGTAGGCGGTGTCGCCCAGGCCGGAAGCCTTCATGTAGGCCTCGGCCCGCTTGGCCAGCGAACGCGGGTCGCGCTCGTAGGGCTTGCCGTCGCCCGGCTCGATCACGTCGCAGCTCAGGAACAGCGTGGGCTCTTCGTAGAACGGGTCGATGTTGGCCGTGTTCGGGTCGGGCATCAGCAGCATGTCGGAGGCTTCGATGCCCTTCCAGCCGGCGATCGACGAGCCGTCGAAGGCATGGCCGGAGCTGAACTTGTCCTCGTCGAAGTGCGACACCGGCACGCTGACGTGCTGTTCCTTGCCGCGGGTGTCGGTGAAGCGGAAGTCCACGAACTTGACTTCGTTGTCCTTCACCATCTTCATCACGTCGGCAACTGTCTTTGCCATCTGGTTCTCCTAGCGGGGCGCGTGGTTGGCGTTGAAAAAACTGGGGGACGAATAGTCCTTCACGGACTAGCAGAAAGCGTGCCCAGAAAGGGGCACACAGAGCGACGAGGAGGCTCCACTTTGGTGCATTACACGCACCACTTTGGAATATCTCATCGCACCATCTCGGGGCCCAGCTCGGCACCGGCCGACAGCAGGCCGGCGCGCAGCATGCCGAAGGCCGCGTCGAGCGCCTCGGCCGGCCCCTTGACGCCGAGGTCGATGTGCTTGCCGTGCTGCGGGTGGTCGACGCTGGGCAGGCTGAACACGCGCACCTGCGGGTGCGCCGCCTCCACGGCCTCCATCAGCGGCGTCAGCGTCGCTTCCATGGCGCCGTAGACGATGACCGAACGCTCGGCCTGGCGCGAGCGGCCCTGCAGCGCCTGGTAGTGCGTGTCGAGCACCCATTCGATCATCGGCCAGGCCATGACCGGGAAACCGGGCACGAAGTGCACGTGGTCGACGCTGAAGCCGGGGATCTTGTTGTACGGATTGGGGATGATGCGCGCGCCCTCGGGGAACACGCCCATGTTGAGGCGGTGCACGTTGTCGGGGCGGTCGGGCTCGAAGGGCTGACCCTGTTCGCGCGCCACGTCCTGCATGCGCTCGAGGATGAGCGTGCGGGCCTCGGGGTGCAGTTGCAACGGTCGCCCCAGTGCGGCGGCCGCACTCTGGCGCGTGTGGTCGTCGGGCGTGGCACCGATGCCGCCGCAGCTGAAGACGAGGTCACCGCCGGCAAAGGCCTGGCGCACGGCGTCGGCGATCGCCACGCGGTCGTCGCCCAGGTAGCGCGCCCAGGCCAGCGCCAGGCCGCGCGCGGCCAGGATCTCGATGACCTTGGCCAGGTGCTTGTCCTGGCGGCGGCCGGAAAGGATCTCGTCACCAACGATGATCAGACCGATGTTCATGGTTTGGGGCCGTCGAGGGCTGGTGCTGCCTGCACGGGCGGCAGTTCGGGCGCGACGGGCGCTTCGGGGGGCGCAAGCGGCGTGCTGTCTCGCTGGTCACGCAGCTGCTGCAGCGCCGCCAGCGCATAGTGCGCGAACCAGGCCGCGGCAAACGCGAAGACCAGCGTGTACAGCCACACGGAGACGATCAGCAGCAGCGGCGCCAGCACCAGGGCCAGCACGCCCGCGGCCCACACGAGCGCCGGCACCGCGCCCATGAAGCCGGCGATGACACCCATGGCCAGCAGCGGCCCGCGGTGCTCTCGCAGCAACGTGCGGCGCTCTTCGGCGCTGGCATGCTCGGCCAGCACCTCGAAGGCGAAGATGCGGCCCGACGCCCAGCCCCAGATCAGCGGCGGCAGCAACAGGCCGAACAGCGGCAGCAGCCACAGCGGCAGCGTCACCGCCAGCGCCAGCAGCGCCAGCAGCGTGATCCAGACCGACCAGACGGTGGTCACCCAGCCGCTGGCGCCGTGACGGGCCTCAAGCATCGGAAAGCGCCGCCGCGCGACCATGCCGACGATGGACGGCGTCATCAGCAGCGCCACCAGCAGCAGCGACAGCAGCACCACCAGCGGCACCGCCAGCACCACGATGACCAACGGCGCGATCAGCGCCCGCACGCTGCCGAAGCCCGCGTTGTCCAGCCACTGAAGCGCGGCGTCGGCCAGCGTCCAGTACGACAGCGCGGTCTGCACCGCGTCCACCGCCGGCGCCCAGTACAGCCAGCCCAGCCCGAGCACCAGGCCGCCGGCCAGCAGCACCGGCGCCAGCGACAGCAGGATCAGCCGCGGGTGCAGGCAGTACGCCGCGGCGCGCCAGAAAGCGTCGAAGAGACCGTTCAAGCGTGAGCCTCCGGCCGGCACGCGGCCGTCGGAACGCGGCGCGGATCGGGTCGCTGCCTCACTCGTTGTCGCCGCCCAGGATGCCGCCGAGCAGCCCGCCGGCGCCAAAGCCGCCGAGCACCGACCCTTCGCCCACGCCACGCCCGCCGGCCTGCGGCGCCGCGGCGAAGACGCGCGAGGCCAGGCGCGAGAACGGCAGGCTCTGCAGCCAGACGTGGCCGGGCCCGGTCAGCTTGGCGAAGAACAGGCCCTCGCCACCGAACAGCGCGGTCTTGATCTTGCCCACGTACTGGATCTCGAAGTTCACGTTCGGGGTGTAGGCCACCACGCAGCCGGTGTCCACCATCAGCGTCTGGCCCGGCTGCAGTTCGCGCTCGAGCAGCGTGCCGCCGGCGTGCACGAAGGCCATGCCATTGCCCTCGAGCTTCTGCATGATGAAGCCCTCGCCACCGAAGAAGCCCACGCCCAGCTTCTGCTGCAGCGCGATGCCCAGCGAGACGCCACGGGCGGCACAGAGGAAGCTGTCCTTCTGGCAGATCAGCATGCCGCCCAGGCGCTGCAGGTCCATCGGGATGATCTTGCCGGGGTACGGTGCCGCGAAGGCCACGCGCAGCTTCTGGCGCGCGTTGTTCGTGTAAACGGTGGTGAACAGCGATTCACCGGTGACCAGCCGCTTGCCGGCGCCCAGCAGCTTGCCGAACAGGCCGCCCTGGTTGGCCGAGCCGTCGCCGAACACGGTGTCCATGCCGATACCGGCATCCATGTACATCATGCTGCCGGCCTCGCCGACGGCCGCCTCGCCAGGGTCGAGCTCGACCTCGACGAACTGCATCTCCGCGCCCTTGATCTCGTAGTCCACCACGTCCATCGCCATCCCTCGCTCCTTGCAACCGGCTGTGCCCGGCGCGCATGGTACCGAAGGCCGTAGCAAGCGGTTGCAGTGCGGGCCGGGCCAGCACGCAGAATGGCCGCATGGAAGCACAGACCGCCGCGCTGGTCATGGGCGCCGGCGGGCTGGCGGTCTCCGCCCATGTGCTGTGGCGCGCCGGGGCACGCCAACGGCGGCAGCATGGCTGGCCATGGTGGGTGGCGACGCTGGCGGTCAGCACGCTGGTCTGGCCGCTGTGCATCTGGGCCGCGTTGCGCCCCTCCACCGCCGGCAACATCCTGGCCGCAGCATGGCTGCTGGGCTGGCCGATGGCCTGGCTGGCCGGTTGGCGCCGCTTCCATGCACGCCAGCGGCTGCCGGGCCAGGGCTGGCTCGATGGATCGGCATGGGCCCTGGCCACGCTCGCATCGCCGTGGTGGCCCTGGCAGGCCGTGGTGCTGCTGCACGTCTACGTCACCGCGGTGCTGTGCGTGGGCCGCGCGCGGACGGCCGACCACGGGCTGGGCTGGACGGCGGTGGCGGTCGCCGCGGCGGCCTTGCCGGCGATGTTCGCGCTGCTGGAAGCCGCGAGTGCACCGTTGGACCGGCTGCTGCCGTGGTGGGCGGGCTTGGCGGCGCTGTGGGCGTGCAGCCTGCTGGCGCTGGCGTCGATGGCGGAGCGTACCGAGCAGGAACTGCGAGCTTCGCGCCGGCGGCTGCAGGTGCTGGCGGGCACCGACCCGCTGACCGGCGTGTCCAATCGGCGGCACTTCGAGGCCGCCACGGCACGGCGACGCCTTCAGAGCGGGGCGCCACCCCCCGTGCTGCTGCTGCTGGACATCGACCACTTCAAGCAGATCAACGACCACCTGGGCCACGCCACCGGCGACCGCGCGCTGCGCCTGGTGGGGCAGTGCATCCTCGACGCCCTGCGCGACAGCGACCTCGCAGTGCGCCTGGGGGGTGACGAGTTCGCGCTGCTGCTGCACGGCGCAACGCTGCCGCAGGCCATGCAGGTGGCCGAACGCGTGGTGCTGCAGGTGCAGCGGCTGGCCTCCAATCACAGGCTGCCCGTGCTGAGCCTGAGCTTTGGCCTGGTGCCCTGGCGCCACGACGAGGCGCTGGACGAGGCGCTGCACCGCGCCGACCGCGCCCTCTACGAGGCCAAGCGGCAGGGACGGTCGCGCGCCGTGGCGGCGCACGGCGACGACGCGGCACCGGCCTTCAGCGAAAGCCAGCGGCTGGGCCTGGATTCGCCCTGAAGCGCCCGCCCGGCGTCAACCGCCGCCTATGATCAGCAGCCATGCTGATGTCGATGCTGGCAGTCGTCACGGGTGCGGCGCTGGGCGCGCTGTGCCGCTGGTCGCTTGGCCTGATCATGAATGCCTGGTACCCGGCGCTGCCGCCAGGCACGCTGGTGGCCAATGTCGTCGGGGGCTATCTCGCAGGCCTGGCCCTGCCGCTGCTCCTGGCGCACCCGGAACTGCCCGCCGCCTGGCGCCTGTTCGTGATCACCGGCTTTCTGGGCGGGCTGACCACCTTCTCGGCCTTCTCGCTCGAGGTGGCCACGCTGCTGCAGCAGGGGCGCCTGCTGGTCGCCGCGGGCGGCGTGGCACTGCACGTGGGCGGCTCCCTTGCTGCCACGCTGGCGGGCTTCGCGACGGTGGCGCTCCTGCGTCGCTGAGCCTGTCACGACGTCGCCGACCTGCTGGCCTGCGCCACCCCCGCCGGGCCGGCTATGAGCGGGCCGACGCGTAGAACATCAGGTAGATCAGTCGCCCGTCCTGCAGCGTGCTGCCGAAGTTCTCTCCCGCGGTGTGCCACAGCCAGGGGCGCAGCAGCACCAGCCGGTTGAAGCGCATCGGCACCCGCATGGTGAGCTCCCAGCGCGAGTCATCCACGGTGTCCTCGAGGATGTCGGCCATCATCTGCTTGGCCGACGGGTAGCCCATGGACTGCGCCTCGGCATCGTTGTACGCACCGCGATCGGTGTTGGTGGGCACATGGCGGAAGAACTCGGTGCCGCCACGGCAGTGCTGCGGTTGGCTCAGGTAGAGGATGCCCGACCAGTGCGACGCATCGACATGCACCTTGGCCTTGCCGACGTCGCTGGCCAGGGTGATCCGGAACTTGCCGTGGGCCTGTCCCGGCGCGGGTACCAGCGGTTCACCAACCAGGCGCGAGATCTCCTGGTCCAGCCCTTGAAGGGACACGGCCTGCGCCGAGTTGCGCCCCGGGAAGTTGCCTTGCACTGGCGGGTAGTGCATGCGCAGCCCGGCCTCGCGCAGTTCGTGGGCGTTGTCGAGGAAGTCGTCGACGATGATCAGGGACGTCGGCATGCCCCGAAGTCTAGATGCAGCGGCGATGCGGGCAGAGCGCCGCAGTCGGCCGCGCTCGCGACGCCTTCGCAACGAGGCGGTCGCGAGGGAAGTGGTGGAACCGGGGGGAATCGAACAGAGGCCGCGCCTTCATAGGTAAACGGCACTCTGAAGTTTGCACTTTCTGTTCCGGTTACCACATTCGCTACCACTCGACTTGCGATTGGATTCCGCAAGTGGGAATCACACCCCCGGCCCCATGGCCAATCCACCTCGCCACAACACCAGCCACAGCGGCATCAGCTCGATCACTCAGCCCGCCGGCAACGAGCACCTGGGCGCGGGCAATGACAGCCGCGGCAACCGCGTCTTCTGCTTCGCCGCCTAGTTCGGTGGCCAACGCCCTCAGGGCCGTCTCAAGTAGATCCAGGCGCGCTTGTGTGGTGTCCATGCCGGGCAGTGTCTGCGTCAGCCGGCGGGCCACACATCGCCTCGAGGTGGGGCTTGAGGGGTGCCCTCCGACGGGGGCTCAAACGGGCTGGCCGAATTGCTTCAACAGGTCAATGACGAGTCGTTGTCGCTCAGGAGGAAGTCGTTCGAACGCGAGCGCTACCCGTAGCGCTGTGGACTCTGGTTGGGGTTCGATGTGCATCGGTTCTGGCGATGTCAGCGGTTGATCGATCCAACCTGCTGGCTTCCCCATACCCGCTTCCAGCCTGCGGGCGGTGCGGTCGCCGATTTCCCGACGCTTCCCGCTGCCCCCGTCCCGCTCGTTCAAAACCTGGGAAATCTGGGGCGCAGCCACACCAGTACGCCTAGCAAGTTCGGCGGCGCTTCCCGCTTCTGCTACCAGTGCGCGCAAGCGGGCTCTACGCGTGGCATCTACCGTATCCATACTGAATTGTGGCGCCTTCGGCCGCCAAGCTCACCCCCTGAGCCACTGCGGCGGGATGATCCCGCCATGTACTTCATGCGGCACACAGACTCGCGGCCCTGCTGGCACTGCACGTCGTTCGGCGGGATGCTCTATCAGGGCACGGCGGCCCGCTGCGTCCATGGGGAGGGCCTGAGCATCCGCGCCATGCCGGCCAACGGGTGCGCGTTCTGGCGGCGCGAGGTCGGCACGGACGACGAGCCGGGCCCGCCGCTTGTAGCTACATTCGAGCGATGTCCAACGCAGAAGCTCGCACCGTCGTCTCCGACGCGGTCAGCCTGAGCGCCAGCCACCCGCACGCGCCGGCGGTCGATGTGCTCGAGCTCACGCTGCGAGGAAGGCGCGGTCAGGTATTGGACTTCGGGGATCCTGGCGCGCCACTGGGCAGCCTAGCAGCGCCCGGTGCGCCGTTTGGCCAATTGATCGCCGCTGCGTACGACTTGGCCATGACGCCAAATGAGTGGCGCCTGTTCACCGGCCCGGGCGCTCACCCGAAATTGCGCATGGCCTGCCTGATGGCTTGGCGCTCAGACGTGGTGTCTAAGATGGTGCTCCAGCACGGCGTGACGGTGGTCGGGTTGCCGGAGCCATAGCCCGGCCCTACTGCTTGGCGATGATCTGCTAGCGGGTACCGCTGCGTAGCCGAAAGCGATCGGAGAGGAACGATGAACCGACTCCGGCTGCTTTCAGGAGTGAGCGTTGCCGGCGAATCGTTCACGTGTCATGCTGAAATGCGGTACGAGGATCGTACCGATCTGGACATGTTTGGACTACGCGCATGGCTGACGGGTATTGGTGGCTTCCGAGTTTGACAACAGCTGGCGTGCTTGGAGCCATTGCTTGGCTTGCACGTGAGTGGATCGGCGCCAGACTAACAAAGACGATCCAGCACGAGTTTGATCAGAAGCTCGAGCAATTGCGGTCCGATCTCCGTGAAAGCGAGGAGAAGCTAAAGGCGAGGATCCGCGAGAAGGAAGGTGAGATTGCCGCTCTACGAAGCGGCGCCTTGTCTGCGCTTGCTAGCAGGCATGCGGCTCTAGACAAGCGGCGCCTGGAAGCCATCGACCAAATCTGGACCGCATTCCGTGTTCTCGAGCCAGCCCGATCACTGGCGACCAGCATGGGGTTTATCAAGTTTGAATCAGCCGCAGAGCTTGTTGCGAATGATCCACGAGCAAGGCAGTTCTTCGAGATGCTCGGCGGTAGCTTTGACCCGAGCAAGCTTGATCTGAGCGCCGCTGATATGGCGCGTCCATATCTCACCCCTATGGTGTGGGCAGTATTTTCGGCTATCCGCTCAGTCGCCATGCACACTGCCATGCGATGGATGGTGCTAAAGGGCGCGCTTGGCAAGCAGGACTACGCAGACTCCGATGCGATCAGAGCTTTGGTTGTAAAGGTGCTTCCCCACTACGAAGATTACCTAAAAGAGCATGGGCCGTCCGTCTACTACATCGTTCTCCAAGCGCTTGAGGCACGGCTGCTGGAGGAACTTCGTACCATGATGAGCGGTGTAGAAACCGATAGGGCCAGCTTGGAACAAGCCGCTGAGATAGTCAAAGCTGCCAATGAGTTACAGCGATCCACACTGGAAGAAGCCAGCAAGGCATAGCTGACTGCGCATGACAACCTCGGGCGATGTGCGCCAAGGCGTGTGTGGCGACCGTCAATCGCCTCACGTTCTCAATTCCTGCAGGGCTGATATGGCGCTCTCGACGTCTTCGCCGACAACCATGGTCCGGCGACGAAGGGAATCGGGCTTGATTCCGTGAGCACGCGCACATGCGGCGATCGACGGGTAGGCCTGTCCAAATGCATGCACTTGCACCCCAGTTGACGTTCCTCTGGAAGGCGGTGGCGCCAAGCCCAGTGCTTCTTCATTGGACCAACCAAAGACGGTCACGCGCCTGTGAACCGTCTTGTAGTCCAGGCCGAACGCCTCTGAGGCGGCCTTCAGGGTCGGAAAGGTGTGGTCACCAACACTGATCCTTCGTCGCGCATGCTTCGGTCGGGTCTCGATCTCAGCCGCTTGCTCAGGAGTCCAACCCAGCCGAGCAATGCGCAGATTGAAAACCGAAACGTCTACGCCGAAGTGCTCGGCGGCGGCACCGCGTGACGGGTATGTCACTCCTGCAACAGTGACCCTTTCGGATGAGCCAATCGATCCACCGGGCGTTGTGTTGTAGCCGTTGCGGATCGTGTTTCGGGTCCTGATCTCGGCGATCTCTTGCTCTTGAAGTTCGACAAAGCTCTGCGCGTCATTGCGGATCAACTCGATGCTGAAGTTCTCGATGCCGTACTTCCGCATGGCGCTGTAAAGCTTGCTCGACAACCCATTGCGCGCGCCAGCACGGTGGCCACGTAGTCGCTCGGCAAGTGGCGACACCGTGATCCCGATGTACTGCTTGCCATTGAGGTTGTTCCTGATGACGTAGAGCTTGAACGATTCGGCGGTTGCGCCAGGGTAGATCCGGTTGTCGACGAGATCTACCTGCTTCCAGACGTGCGACCGTTCCTTCCCATCCGGGTCGCGGTACCGAGGTGGCGCCGGCGCCAGGTCGACAGACTGCTCTGCAGTCCATCCACGGGCGAGGCGCTGGCGAACGCGAATGCGATTCAGGCCAAACGCATCGGCGAAAGCTTCGACATTCGGATACGTGACGCCGTTGACGATGATGGACTGCGTTAGCTTCGGCGGGCGCTGCCGCGGTACTAGGCCAACTGCCTCATCATGAGTCCAGCCCTCACGTAGGCGCTTAGTCAGCGTTCCGTAGTTGATTCCAAAGTGCTTGGCAGCATCTTCAAGCGTCCTGAAGTGGCCGGCCGATGTTGACAAGTTGGCCGATCGTTCGGCTGGCCAAGAAGCGTGCTGGCGAGCCGCTACACCGAAGGCCTGCTCGGGAGTCCATCCTTCGCGAAGCCTGCGGGCAGCAGTTGTGGTGTGCACGCCGAAATGAGAGGCGGCCGCCTTCAACGTCGGGAAAGGTTGCCCAGCAACTATCACCGGGAGGAACTTGGCCATGTCGTGCTGATCACAAACTCGCGAGTAGAGAGTACAGCACCTGCTACAGTTATTCCCGTCGGCAGCGATGTCGACCGCGGGCTTTACGACCACTTGGCGCCGCGTGAACAACGCCTAAACAGTCGCGCGCTCGAGCTCCGCCCCGCCTCGTCCTGCCGACTTCATCGGCATGCGGGGGTTCAGGAGTCATCGATGTCCGAGTTCCAGGTACTCAGTTTTCCGAGGGGCGTCACCACGGTTGCCCCTTGCACGTCGCGCGCACGTGCGTGGTTGGAGTTCTACGAGTTGAAGGCGATCATGGAGCGCGCCAGGCCGCTTGTGGCGGGTGGGTTGCCCTTGGAGGTTGTCCTCAACCAGATGTTGGCCGCTGACCTCGGCGAGCAGGGGGTGCAGCAATGAAGCGCGCTGCTGCACGCCACGGTGGCGCGAAGGATTGGCGCGTGGGCGACATCGCGATCGCCCGATCTCACCTGCTGCTGAACGACGGCAAGCGTGTCGTGATCGTCGAGATCAGCCCGGAGCCCTTCGTCATGAACGGAATGCTGGTGGACGTCCGGGTGGCGCCGGAGACTGGCGTGCTCGGCAGGGTGCGCATCGACTCAGGCACGCGTTGGTTCAGCCCGCTGCCCGCATGGATCCACCGCTCGCGCCTGCAGCGCCCCGACGGAGGGCCGGAGGCGAGCACGAGCAGCGCGCGTTCAAAGGAGTTCTCGACCTGAGGTGTGATCCTGGCGTACGCACCAGGGCCCGCCACGCGCGGGCCTTTTCAATTGCTGCCGCGCTCGTGCAACTCAAGAAGAAGTTGCCGGGCCAGTGCCTGCACAGGCATGCCGCCCACCTGCGCAGCGACGTGGCGGCCCGTCGCACGAACTACGAGCAAGTCAGCACCCGAGTCCACAGTACACCAGCCCCAGATGAACGTGGCCGGCACCCTGGTCACCGCGAACACGGGCAGGCTGTAGGTCATGCAATCAGGCCGGCGTATGGGTCGTAGTCGAGCACTGCCTGGCGTGCGGCCTCGTCCTCCCTGTCATGCACCTGCGAGTACACGTGAGCAGCCGGGAACGGCGCGAAGCACAGGATCAGCGCACTGGCCCGGTCGGGGCTGCGCCCGATGCGCTTGACGATCTCGTCGCGGCCCTCCACACGCACGGCGGTGCCGGACATCGACCAGCGCGGCGCGCAGAGGTCGGCTAGCAGTCGCTGGTCGGGCGGCAGCTCGATGCCGGTGTCACTCAACGGGTCAAGCGATTCACGAACACGCCACCACAGTTCGCTGCGCTGATTGAAGAACACCAGCCGGCCGCTCTTGTCAGTGCCGCCAGCGCGCTCCGCTACGTTGACCCCCAGCACGGTGCCGCGTACCGCATCGCGTAAAAAGTCGAACGGCGAGGAGCCGACGCCGACGACATCAAGGAGTAGTGCCGCGCTGTCGCGGCGGGCCGCGATCACCTGCGCTGCAACGCTTTGCCCGTCCGGCGTGGACGCACCGGGCAGAGCAATCAGTTCGTCGAACCAGAGTGCACCACCAGGCAGCCGGTGGCGCCGCGCCAGTACCGTCTCATCTCGACCGCCGCGGGCGACGTCGACGCCGACGGCCTCCATCGGCGGCTTGGGCGATCGTTTCTGCCACCGCGCCATGGCCGCCTCGACCCACGCGGTAGGAACAACCTGGAAAGCATCGTCCTCGATGCCGGCGTCGAAGCTGCCGTGCAGCATCTGCGAACGCAGGGGTTCCGGCAGTGCTTGTAGCGTGGCCAAGTAAGCAGTCCCGACCAGGTGCGGGTTGTCTGTGACCCTGCTCGGGATGAACGTGCGTGACTGCGGACGGATGACCAGTGCCTGTCGCGGTCCGGTGTAGTCCGCCGGATCGAAGCTGTAGACGCGCTCGGCGCCGTCCAGGACGAAGGGCCTGGAGTCAGGGACCCAGGTGTCCTTGCCGTCGACTACCGCGGCGTATCGAAGCTCGCCCGGCTGCGCCGGCGCGGGGAACTTGCGGTCGAGCCAGGGCGCGAAGTAGTTGATGACCCAGCGGCCTTCGGCGTTGGTCGGCGGGTTGAAGGTCATCAGCACGCGGGTTCGCTGGCCGGGGTCAGTCGTGCGGACCCAGCCGGCCAGGAAGCGCACCTGCTGCTCCAGCAGGTTCGTGGCCTCATCGATGAACAAGAAGTCCTTCGCCCGGCCCTGGTACTTGCGCTCGTCGCCGAGATTGGGAACGCTGCCGAACTCCAGCACGCGGCCGGGCAGTCGCCAGATGCCTTGCACCTGGTTGAGGCCATCGCGATGGCCGAGCAGACCGGCGATTTCGTCCACGATGGCGGTCATCTCGGTGGCGTGCCTGCGGAAGATGGCCACGCGCTGGTGCTGCATCAGCGCCAGGCCGATGCCCAAGAACGACTTGCCGCCGCCGGCCGCACCGCCAAACCCGATGACGTCGGCCTCGGACTCGAACGCCATCGTCTGCGGGCCGGGCAAAGGCTGCCACTGCACCAGTGGCTGATCTGCGCTGCGGGCGGCCAGCTCGGCGCGCTCGATGCGTTTGGACAGGTCGGCCATCAGGCGATGTCCTCAGAGGTGTCGCACGCGTCGATCACCTCGACCACGGAACCAGGCCCCCGACCTTCAAGGGCGGCGATGCGACGCTCGTGCTCGTCGACCACGATGAGCTTGGAATACTTCTCCAATAGGCCCAGGGCAACGGCGCCGGTCTCCGCGCTGATTGCCGCCGAGGCCACCGCCTCGATGATCGCGTCGGCGCGCTCTTGCAACGTCGTCGCCTGCGCAAGGCGCGGGATGTTGAACCGCTCCCCCTCAGGGCGTGCAGGGGGTGCCAGGTACTGCAGCACCAGGGTCATCGACTTCGGGTCGCCCTGCCGCGCGAGGTCGATGGCCTTGTCGAGCACGGCCTCGCGGTGCGGCTCGAGCTTCTTGCGGATCAGCTCGGCCTGGGTGGGCTTTCCGGGATGCCAGCGATCACGCGGCACGACGCTGTGCCCCGGCAACAGCTTGCCGGTCTCTGGATCGCGGCCATCTGCAGTCACAACTTGCCGGCCTTCTTCAGCGTCCAGGCGCGGCGAGCAATGGTGCGGACCACAGCAGGATGGTCACCAAGCCCATGCTCGTCCAGGAATTCCGCGAGCGCCCGGTCTTTGGCGACGAAGGCCTTGGCCGCCGCGAGTGCGGCCTCGCTGTTGGCGCCGTACTCGCTCACCAGCTCGGCGCGAGCAGCGTTACGCCAGGCAATAGGGTCTGGTTGCACACTGCCACCGACAAGGCCCGCAGCGATGGTGGACAGCGTGGCCGCTTCGTCGGTGGAGATCTCATTCTCGCGGAAGACCTGCGCCCACTCGGTTGACGCCTGGCGCGCCACATCAGGTTCGAGGCCAAGCTGCTCGACGGCCGCGGTCTCGATCTGGCGCTGCACCGAGCCGTAGACCTTGTCCAGCCGGTCCTCGCCAACGTGCGCGCCTGGGTCGTCGGGCTGGTACATCCGGCGCGCCAGCTCGTCGCTGTCTGCGGGTGCTTGCTGGGCCTGCTCCCGCGGCGGCTCGACGTCGTGCTCGGTGACGCTGCCGTACAGCGCGTTGGCGAGTTGGTCGTCTGTCATGCCAGTCATGCCGCCTCCGCTGGTTCGTGGGCCGCGCGGACGACTTCAGGCGTCCAGCCGGCCAAGCGCTCGACCACAAGCTCGTGGTTCGCGGCAACCACCGTCTCGACGGTGCCAGCAGTGCCGCTGTACGAGGCCGAGAGCAGGTGTTCCAGACCGAACACGCGCAGGAACTCGGCCGTGCGCGACAGCACGACGTCGCGCGCCGCGGCGCCGTCGGCAAGCGAGCCGACTGCCACCGAGGCGTCCAGCATCCGGAACTCGGGCTGCAGGGCCTGCAGCGCCCGTCCCGCCGCGTGCACCGCCTCGCGCCTGGCGCGCCCGGCCTCGACATAGGCCGTGGCGGCCTTCAGCGCGGCGCCCATGGCTGCGTCCAGGGCCTTGGCGTGGCTGAGGATCGCGCCGTCGAGCGCGGCGCTCTTGGCGGCATCGAGGTCAGCAACGATTGATGCTTCGTCGACCTGGGCCTCGGCCTCCTTGGCGGCCACCAGCGCCGCGTCCAGGCGCTCGACCTGGAGGCGGTAGCGGGTCAACTCGCCTTCGACTGCGGTCAGGCGACCTGCAGCGCCGGCATCGCCGCAGGCCTCGTCAAGGGCGTACCGGGCGCGGTCTGCTTCGGCGAGACGGATCGCGGTGGTGAGCTCGGTGAGCTTGGCCTGCAGGGTCGCGGCGCTGGGGTGGGGTGTATGTGCCATGCCCGGCATGTTCGGTCGACGAAGCGCTGAGGTGCGCGCGGCACACGCTCAACACACGTCAGCGCTCAGCTACAGCGGACCAGGCCAGCGGGTCTGGCGCCCCGTCTTGCAGAGGTCGACGGTCGCCGAACACCTTGATGGCACGCACTGTCGCAGCCAGGTCGTGGTGGCCACGGGCATCAAGCCAGTCAGCGAAGTCTCGCAGCCGATTGCGCGCGGTGTTCGGCCCACCGTTGACGAAGAAGTCGATCGGAGTCGGATCGCCCGGTCGGCCAAGCGCAGCGGCGGCCAGCGCGGCGCCCAGCAAGCGGGTCTTGTGACGCACGCCTGCGACCAGAACTGCATCACCCACCCAGCGCAGTTCAGGCAGTCGTCGCGCTCGCTGCAGAGCTCGGCGCCTCATGGTGGCTTCTGCCGCCAGGTCGATCGCGCCGCTGGTGCGCGCCAACGTAGCGACGGCGTCGAGGAAGTCGATGTCGGTCAATGCGGTGCCTTTCTGATGTGCCTACATGGTGTGGTCGACGGCCAGTGTTCATTGGGAAGTGCAACGGACTGCGGATCCGTCAGCGGTCAGCCAGGGCGGCCCGCAGGCGCTCCACCAGGGCCGTGGGCAGGGTCACGGCACCACCCGCGGACGATCGAGGCGCCAGCGGGCCGCCAGGGGACTGCGGGCGGGTCACGCGATCGCTTCCTCGTCGTCCACGGCCACGTCGTCGACCTCGACGTGGTCATGCTCGTGGTCATGCTCGTGGTAACGAGCCAGAGACTTCGAGGCCGCACTGGTAGTTGCCATAGGCAGATTGCGGTCAGGTTCGATTCCTCGTGCAGCCACCACCCGCAGTTCATCTGCCAGAAGAGCGTCCTGCTCGGCGACGGTCAGGAAGTGCCAACGCAGACCGCTGACCGTGCGGTAGCCCATCTCGGCAGCCTGCTGTCGGGTGATCCGGGCCGGCGCCGGCCGGGGCTCGGGCTGGTAGCTGTGGGGGTCAGGCGATTGGGTCATCGGGGTCCTCATTGCAGGGATCGGCGCCGGTATCGGAGGTAGCCGGCACCGCCACCGGCAGCGCCACGCCTTGCGGATCGGTTGGCTGTTGACGATCTGCGTCGAACGATTCGGAACATGGGCGGTCGTTCTCGGGCGCCGACAGCTCAACTTCCGGCGCCGCGCGCCGTCGCGCGACGTACCTCGCGGGCTCGGGTCGCCGCGTGCCGTCAATCCAGCCACGTGCTGTGCGGTGGGGGATCCCGAGCACCTTCGAGACATGCCAGGCCGACATCCCCTCAGCTGCGAGGCGCCGGGCCTGGTCAACGACATCGTCGGCATGCCGCGCTGCGGGGTTTGCCTTGCCGACCGGCCAGCCCCTGACATTGGTCGGGACCAACACGACCTTGTAATGCTTTGCGCCCGATCTCATGCACTCGCCCTCGTCAGCAACCCAGATCCGCGTTCCGCTGCAGGTTCAGGCTCTCGCAGTGGGCTGCGCAAAGTGCGCAAGGTCTGCGCTCGGTCTGCGCGAGGTACCTTGCGCAGGCCTGCGGTGGGCGCGCTCGCTCTGCGCGCGCTCAGTGCATAAGGTAGTAGGAGTGAGCGCGCGCAGTTCTCAGACCAGGTCGTAGACATCCGAACTACCCTCCATGTCATCAGCATGCGATCCGTTGCAGATTGCGATCTCGCGCCCCGCCGGGGTAAGGACCAACCGCTCCGCCGGCTTTCGGTTGTCAGCCATGTACTGCTCGACCTGCACCAGGCCTTCAGTCCGCCATGACATGACCTCTCGGGCCACGTCTCGCGACTTCAACCCGCTCGGGAAGCCTGGCAGGTCCTTGATCGCGTTGAACACGCTGCGGCTGGTGTTGACGGCTGGGCTTACCGTCTCTCCCAGTACGTCGGTGACTTCGCGCAGAAGGCCAAGCAGGTGCGCACGACTGTCTTGAGCCTTCGCAATCCCCTCCCGGGCGCTGATGACGCGGAAGACCTTGTCAGCGTCTGACCAGCGGAGCACCACTTCGGATCCAGCCTTCGCGTAGTTCACCTTAGGCAGCGTCAGCAGGATGTTTTCGCTATCGCGCTGGCGCGCCATGAACCACCTGCTGCGTGCGCTGTTGTGCCACGCTGTGGAGCCGCTGTAGCCCTTGGCCTCGTTGGGGTCCGCCATCGACGAAATCGCATCAACGTGGGCCAGCAGGAGCACGGCTGGCGCCAGGCGTTTCATCGCACCCATGAACTGCCTGACCTTGGCTCGCTCGTTCTCGTTCGCATCCAGCGCGTCGCTGGCGTTGTCGAAGATCAGGACCGTAGCCTCGAAGTCGTCGACCTGTTGCTTCAGCCAGTCGAACCTTGCTGTCGTGCGACCGTCGGCGTGACGGGCGTCGCCGGCGAAGAGCACGTTGTCGGACTCGGTCGCATCCAGCACGAGCAGCCAGCCGTCGAGGTCCTTTGGCGCGATCCCGAGCAACTGCATGTAGCGGCGCAGGCGCCACTGCATCGTCGACAGGTTGTCCTCGGCCGAGTACACGAGCGTCTTGGTTCTCGGCAGCAGGTCGTTAGGTGAGAACGGATGCCGGCCCGTGGCGAGGCACAGCGCGATGTAGAGCGACATGAAGCTCTTGCCCGTGCCGCCGTGGGCCGCGAACAGAGTGACCGTGCCCAGCGGCAGCCATCCCGGGATCACGAAGGCCGGCTCCTCGGGATGCTCTGGTATTGAGGACCAGTCCAGCGCTACCGGATGCCTGGCGGCACTCCGGGACGCCGCACCGCTGGATGCGTCAGCCTCAACGACGTCGAAGTCCTGTCGGATCCGTTCGCTATGTTCAACGCGGAACGCGGCCTCGGCCGTGGCGACGTCCCCGTCGTAGTCCAGCGTGACGTTGGCCACCCAGGCGTCGAACGTCCCGAGCAAAGGGTCGCTTCCGTGGTCGGACTGCCAGAGATCGTCGTGACCCGGGATCAGCCGCACGCAAGGTGCGCCCGTCGCGCCAGGAGGCGCCCACCGGCCGTTGCCCGAGTCGACGTACCCATGCCGCGCGAGGATGTCCTCGACGTCATGGGTTTCGTTGAATTCGACGCGCAGTGGCGATGCGTAGGCCAGCTTGGCGCCCGTGCCCTTGCCCGCCGAGATCGAAAGCGCCGCCGGGTCGTCCACGCCGCAGAACAGCGCCTCCTGTTCGCGCAGGTAGCCCAGGTCCGACTGCAGCCGGCGCCACCACGCGAGGAACGCAGCCGGGAGCTCAGGCGCCTGGTCGACACAGAGCAACCCCGCGTACGCCTGCACGTACGGCCCCCCGCCGTCCTTGGTCATGTACACCGTCCCAGGCAAGCAGTCCTGCAGGTTGCTTCTTCCGGCACGCAGCTCGAGAAGTGTCTTCCGGCTCTTGGTTCGGAAGACGATGCGAGAAAGGTCTGACGGGGCTCGAAAAGTTGACCGCCCGCCACTGCCGGGCCGCGTCGACGATGTGCGCGCGCCCGCGGCCATGATCTCGTTGAGGTCAAAGCCGCACCGCTTCAGCCCTTCTCGCGCCCTGTCGAGGTCGTCGGGGTCGATGCTGCACAAACCGTTCGCGGCAAGCATCAGACCGTAGCCGCCGGCCGCGTCGCTGATCTGTTGGACCGGGTTCAGCTGCCAGCCGTTGCCGACAGGTCGTTTGTCCATCGGCTTCAGTTGCACGAGCTTGAAACCGAGGCCGAGCAGTCGGCGGGCCTCCACGTGCAGGCCAGTCCCAGCGCGCGCCTTGGCGATAGCGTTCGCCACGGTGATCTCGACGACATCGAACTCGTCGGGGCTGGCCGGCCCGCAGTCGAAGTCTGGCTCGGGCCAGTCGCCGCTGGCATCGTGCCCGTGCAGCGTGCCGGTTAGATTCCAATCCACTGCGTCTAGTCCTTGTCCTGTGCTCTCTTGCGACGCCTCGGCTGCCACCGGGGCGTCTTCACTTGTAGAACCGGGTGGAGCCGCAGCGCGCGCCGCGGCCAACTCAGCGGACACTGCGGCCTGTGTCTGCTTACGCAGTGCAGTAACCCGTGCGGTCATGTCGGCGTCGGTCACATGCTGCTTCATCGCCGCCCCCAGACACGTGCCCAGGCTGAGCGGACGGTGGCGTTGAGCCAGGGCCACGCGTAGAGGATCGCCGCGCTCATGGCCGAACTCCACTGGTCGATACGAACAGGCTCTCGACGTCCTCGATCGTGCGCAGGGCACGCACAATGCCCGACCGCTCGACCAAGTACATGACCTGGCCGTCGCGCTCGTCGGTGCGGAGGAGCCGGTAGCCGGCCAGCGCAGCCCTGGCGCGCAGGGTCTCGAAGGCCTTGTTGTCGGGGGGCACGCTCATCGTGCGACCACCGCCGACTTGCCGCGGCGTGGCGCCACTGCGAGCGCAGCGCGTACAGCAGCAATGTCATACCGGGCATGCGGACCGACCCAGACGACCGGGATGCGCGGCGAGGCGGCCTTGCGGTCCTTCTCGATCGTGGAGACGGAGACACCCAGCAGAGGGGCGATCTCCGATGCCTTCAACAGCGAGCGCGGATCAGGCGTCGCGTCGCGGTCGGCGATGCGCGCGTTGATCCAGGCACTGACCTCGGACTCGACCCACCGTGCGGCCGAGCCAATCCTGACTTGCCGGGGAAATGAGCCCTCGACGATGAGGTCGTACAGCTTGGTCTTCTTGAGGCCGGTGTGGCGCTCGACCTGGGCGAGCGTCAGTAGCGTCGCTGCAGGCGCGGCAGGTGCAGATGCAAGTAGTTCCACTGGTGTGGCTCCTGGCCACCGTGGTCACGATCCACGGCAGCTTGAAACCACGCCTGCTCCGACCCTAGGGAGCTACAGCTCGGTGTTCTCAGCGGATACCGGCTGGGCGTGTTGCGCCGGGCTTCGCTGCACCCCCGCCAATTCCGTCAGCGAGCGTCGGAGGACGTGCGTTCTGCAACGTCCATTGGTGGATTGTGGCGGTCCGCCGCGGAGGCACGGGCACGGCCTCAACACGCAGCGCGCAACGGGACAACCTCACCGCCGCGCTCGGCCTGTTCCAGCCGGTCGCCCCACCACTTCATCAGCGCAATGCGCTTCTGCAGCCGGTCACCCCGGTCGTATGCCCGCGCCACCTCTGTCTTTGTGACGTGGTCCAGGCACAGGTCAACCAACTCGTGCGTGAACTCGCTGTCCTCCTTGCAGCGCGTAGAGAATGCCGCGCGCCAGCCGTGCGCCGTGTGGAGATCGCGCAGCTCGAGCGTTTCCCGCAGTGCCTTCTCGATTGACTCGCGGCTTATGTGGTCGCGCCCCTGGTTGCCCGGGAAGACATAGATCGCGTTCTTCGGCTGCACCACCCGCCAGCGCTTCAGGTCAGCGACGATCTGGGCCGGCAACACCACGCGGTGAACGTGCTCCCGGTCGTCGCTCTTCTTCATCTCGTCGCGAGGCACCGTCCAGGTCGGCACCTCGGCGTCAAGGTCGAACTGGCTCCAACGCGCCGCCACCGCGTTCTGGATGCGCACGGCCGTGAAGGCGATCAGCCTGTGGCAGAGCCTCACGGCGGGCGTGATGTTGGACGTCTCGGCGCGGCGCAGCACGTCGCCCAGTTGGTCGAACTTGAGCAGCGCCGGGTGGTGCTTGACCTTCGGCGCGGCGGCGATGATCTCCACCACCGGCTCGGCCGGGTTGTCCGGCCTCATGCCTTTCGCCTGGGCATACCGGAACACCGAGCGAACATGCTGCAGGATCTTCTGCGCCGTCTCCCGCCGCCCGCCCCCGCGCTTCTGGATCTTCTCGATGACGGCACTGACCGCGGCCGTGGTGACCATGGCCACCGGCAGCTTCCCCAGCGCGGGGTACACGTCCCGCTCCAGCGCCCGCGCCGACTTCGTGTAGTGGATGTCCGACCATTCCGGGCGCTGCTTGTCAAGCCAGAGGCCGGCAACGTGCTCGAAGGTGTCGTCAGCAGCAGCGGCGGCTTCCACCCGCTCAAGCCGGCGGAGGGCGACCGGGTCGACGCCCTGCTCTGCCTGAGCACGCGCTGTGCCCCGCGCCTTGCGTGCTTCTGCCAGCGTCTTCTCAGGGTAGGGGCCGACCGAGTAGGTCTTCGGCGCGCCACCGCCCAGGCTGTACCGGACCTGCCAGGTCGCGCCACCGCTGGGCAGCGAAACGAGGTACAGCCCTCCGCCATCGGGCAGCTTCTGACCGGCCTTGCGGTCGCCCTTCAGCCAGGCTTGGATCGCCTTGTCCGTCAGCCGCTCCACCCCACGACCACCGTTACCACTTCCCATGATCACCTCCGTGGTTCGCAAACTGCGATTACCACGTACGTTACCACACAAATGGACGGCTAACCACGGATACGCACGGAAGTCTAAGGAGCTGAAATACCAATGAAAAAGGGCCCCGTGAGGGGCCCTTCAGAGAGGTTAGTGGTGGAACCGGGGGGAATCGAACCCCCGTCCGCAAGCCATCGCCGGACAGTTCTACATGCTTAGCCGTCTGATTTGGTTCTCACCCGTCCGGTCGCGCAGCGGCACGCTACCGGCCGGGCCAGCACCCTTGGGTCTCGTCGATGCCCAAGGTGCACGGGCATCGACCAGCCGATGTGAATGACCTCTCAGCCTAGGATCTTGCGATCTTCGGCCCGGCCCATCGGCCTGCCGTTGAGAGGCTCACCGGTGTTAAGCGGCGAGGGCGAAACGTTCGTCGTTCGCAGTTACTTTGTTCCAGTGGATTTACGAGCGAACTGGTGCTCGGCATGCCCTGTTCCGACTCCGCACCCACGTCGAAGCCAGGTCGGTCCCAGAGAACTCGTAGTTTAGGGCAGTTGCAGCCAGTTCAAGAGATCGTCGGGCCCTTGGAGCACCGCATCGGCGCCCCAGTAGTGCACCGCCTCGCCATTGCCCAGGTAGCCCCAGGCTGCGGCCAGCACGGGCATGCCGGCGGCGCGGCCGGCCTGCATGTCGCGCAGATCGTCGCCCACGTAGATGCAGGCCGACGGCGCCAACGAGAGGCGCCGTGCCGCTTCGAGCAGCGGTGCCGGGTGCGGCTTGGCGTGCGGGGTGGTGTCGCCGCAGACGAGGGTCCGCGCCCGCAGACCCAGCGCCTGCACGATCGGTTCGGCAAACCGGCCATGCTTGTTGGTGACGATGCCCCAAGCCAGGCCGGCCGTGTCCAGCGCGTCCAGCACGCGGCCCACGGCCGAGAACAGCGCGGTTTCCTGCAGCATGCGCTCTGCGTAGCGCGCCAGGAACGCTTCGCGCAGGACATCGAAACCGTCGTCGCCCGGCGCACGTCCGAAAGCCACGCCGACCATGCCCCGCGCACCGGCGCCAACCATCGGCCGCAGGGTTTCATACGGCAGGGCTGGCAGGCCGTGCCGCGCGCGCAGGTCGTTGGCGGCCCCGGCCAGGTCCGGCGCACTGTCCACCAGCGTGCCATCGAGGTCGAACAGGACGGCGCGAACAGCAGCCTGGATGGTGCCTGCGACGGGCGAACGGACGGTCATCACACTGCGCGGCGGCAGGCCACGAGGTAGTTCACGCTGGTGTCGGCGGACAGCCAGTAGCGGCGCGTCAGCGGGTTGTATTCCATCCCCTTCATCGCCTGCAGTTCCAGCCCGGCGTCGCGCGCGAAGCGCGACAGCTCGCTCGGCCGGATGAAACGGGCGTACTCGTGAGTGCCCCTGGGCAGCAGGCGTAGGACGTACTCGGCGCCGACGATCGCGAAGAGGAAGGACTTGGGGTTGCGGTTGAGGGTCGAGAAGAAGACCCAGCCGCCCGGCTTGACCAGTGCGGCACAGGCGCGAACGGTGGACGCCGGGTCGGGCACGTGCTCGAGCATCTCCATGCAGGTGACGACGTCGAACGTGGCCGGGGCCTCTGCCGCCAGCGCCTCGGCGGCGATCTCCCGGTAGTCGACGTTGCCGACGCCAGCCTCCAGCGCATGCAGCCGGGCCACGCCCAGCGGCCGCGCCGCCAGGTCGATGCCGGTGACGCGCTGCGCACGCGCGGCCATGGACTCGGCCAGGATGCCACCGCCGCAGCCGACGTCCAGCACCTGCTTGCCCGCCAGCGTCGACAGGCCGTCGATCCAGTCCAGGCGCAGCGGGTTGATCTGGTGCAGCGGGCGGAACTCGCTCTCCGGGTCCCACCAGCGGTGGGCCAGTTCGCTGAACTTGGCCAGTTCCTGGGCGTCGACGTTGGCAGTGCTCATGCGGCGATCGTAGCGAAGACCAAAGAAAAACCCCGCCGAGGCGGGGTTTTGCCGAACCAGACGGGCCGGTGGCCCGCGTGGATCACTTCACCGGGCGGGTGCCGACGACCTCGACTTCCACGCGACGGTTCTTCGCGCGGCCTTCCTTGGTCTTGTTGTCGGCCACAGGCTGGTTCTCGCCCTTGCCTTCGGTGTAGACGCGGTTCTTCTCGATGCCCTTGCCGACCAGGTAGTCCTTGACCGCGTTGGCGCGGCGGGTGGACAGGGCCTGGTTGTAGGCCGAGTTGCCGGTCGCGTCGGTGTGGCCGACGGCGATCACGACTTCCAGCGCCACGCCCTGGGTCTTGGAGACCAGGTCATCCAGCTTGGCCTTGGCCTGGGGCTTCAGCACGGCCTTGTCGAAATCGAAGAACGCGTCAGCGGCGAAGGTCACCTTCTCGCTGGTGGGCTTCGGAGCCGGCTTCGGCGCGGGGGCCGGGGTCGGAGCCGGAGCCGGAGCAGCCGGGGCGACGCGCGGCGCAGCCGGCGGCACGGCGACCGGCGGGGCCGGCGGCGGCGGAGCCACAGGCTTGATCGCGCCGTCGCAATCGGCCTGGGCGGTGGCGGGCGTCCAGAAGCCGTCGCGCCAGCAAAGTTCGTTGGTGCCGTTCTTCCAAACGGTGCCATCGGTCGCACGCCAGTTGTCCACCGACTTGCCCATGCCACCATGGGCTGCGGCCATCGACGCGATCGGGGCGGCAAGCGCGGCCGATGCAAACAGCACCGCCACCTTGTTCAGTTTCTTCATTGATTCTCCTCTCGAGGAAAGCCGCAGACGCCTGCGAAATGTCCGGAACCGGGATCCGAATCGGGTAGGCAAACACACGCATATGCGCCTGCTTGCCAGCGACGATTCATTGTGCCATAGGGCGTGTAACGGCCCGCATTTTGGCGCCAGTGGCGCGCTTCCCGGCGCTGCCTGTTGCGCAGGTGCGACAGGTCGGCACCCTTAGAATCCTCGGATTCGTCGTCAGCCCCCAAGGGGCCTGGCATTGCGCGCCCCCTGCCCGCCTGTTGCATGAACCCCTTCGCCAAGGAAACCCTGCCCGTCAGCCTCGAGGAGGAGATGCGGCGCTCGTACCTCGATTACGCCATGAGCGTGATCGTCGGTCGCGCGCTGCCCGACGCGCGCGACGGCCTGAAGCCGGTGCACCGGCGTGTGCTCTTCGCGATGCACGAGCTCAACAACGACTGGAACCGCCCCTACAAGAAGAGCGCGCGCATCGTCGGTGACGTCATCGGCAAGTACCACCCGCACGGCGACCAGTCGGTCTACGACACCATCGTTCGCATGGCGCAGGACTTCAGCATGCGCCACATGCTGGTCGACGGCCAGGGCAACTTCGGCAGCATCGACGGCGACAACGCCGCGGCGATGCGCTACACCGAGATCCGGCTGGCGAAGATCGCCCACGAGACGCTGGCCGACATCGACAAGGAAACGGTCGACTTCGGCCCCAACTACGACGGCTCCGAGAAGGAGCCGCTGGTGCTGCCCACGCGGCTGCCCAACCTGCTGGTCAACGGCTCGGGCGGCATCGCGGTGGGCATGGCCACCAACATCCCGCCGCACAACCTCAACGAGGTGGTGGACGCCTGCCTGCACCTGCTGAAATCGCCCGAGGCGACGATCGATGAACTGATGCAGATCGTGCCGGCGCCCGACTTCCCCACCGCCGGCATCATCTACGGCCTCAATGGCGTGCGCGAGGGCTACCGCAGCGGCCGCGGCAAGGTGGTGATGCGGGCGAAGTGCCACTTCGAGGACATCGACAAGGGCGCGCGGCAGGCGATCATCGTCGACGAGATCCCCTACCAGGTGAACAAGAAGACGCTGCTCGAGCGCATCGCCGAGCTCGTCAACGAGAAGAAGATCGAGGGCATCAGCCACATCCAGGACGAGAGCGACAAGTCCGGGATGCGCGTGGTCATCGAGCTCAAGCGCGGCGAGGTGCCTGAGGTCATCCTCAACAACCTGTACAAGCAGACGCAGCTGCAGGACACGTTCGGGATGAACATGGTGGCCCTGGTCGACGGGCAACCGCGGCTGTGCAACCTGAAGCAGCTGATCGAGGTCTTCCTCGACCACCGCCGCGAGGTGGTCACCCGGCGCACCGTCTACGAACTGCGCAAGGCACGCGAGCGGGGTCACGTGCTGGAAGGCCTGGCGGTGGCGCTGGCCAACATCGACGAGTTCATCGAGACCATCAAGACCAGCCCCACCCCGCCGGTGGCCAAGGCCGCCCTGATGGCCAAGGCTTGGGACTCGTCGATGGTGCGCGAGATGCTCGCGCGCACCGAGGGCGGCGGCGCGCTGTACCGCCCCGAAGGCCTGCCGGTGCACTACGGGCTGCAGGCCGATGGCCTGTACCGCCTGTCCGACGACCAGGCGCAGGAAATCCTGCAGATGCGCCTGCAGCGCCTGACCGGGCTGGAGCAGGACAAGATCCTCGGCGAGTACAAGGACGTGATGGCGCAGATCGCCGATCTGCTGGACATCCTGGCCAAGCCCGAGCGCGTGGCGGCCATCATCGCCGACGAACTGCAGTCGGTGAAGCAGGAGTTCGGGCAGACGAAGATCGGCGCCCGCCGCAGCCAGATCGAGGCCAACGCGCAGGAACTCGGCACCGAGGACCTGATCACACCCACCGACATGGTGGTGACGCTCAGCCACACCGGCTACATCAAGAGCCAGGCGCTCAGCGAGTACCGGGCCCAGCGTCGCGGCGGCCGCGGCAAGCAGGCGGCGCAGACCAAGGAAGACGACTGGATCGACCAGCTCTTCATCGCCAACACGCACGACTGGATCCTGTGCTTCAGCGACCGCGGGCGCGTCTACTGGCTCAAGGTCTGGGAAGTGCCGCAGGGCAGCCGCGCCAGCCGCGGCAAGCCCATCGTCAACATGTTCCCGCTGCAGCCCGGCGAGAAGATCACCGTCGTGCTGCCGCTCACCGGCGAGTTCCGCAGCTTCCCCAGCGACCACTACATCTTCATGGCCACCGCGCTGGGCACGGTCAAGAAGACGGCGCTCGACGAATTCAGTAACCCGCGCAAGGCCGGCATCATCGCCGTGGACCTGGACGACGGCGACCACCTCATCGGTGCCGCGCTGACCGATGGCCACCACGATGTGATGCTGTTCTCCGACGGCGGCAAGGCCGTGCGCTTCGACGAGCAGGACGTGCGCCCGATGGGCCGCCAGGCGCGCGGCGTGCGCGGCATGGCGCTGGAAGACGGCCAGCGCCTGATCGCGATGCTGGTGGCGGAAGACGAGAGCCAGAGCGTGCTCACCGCCACCGAGAACGGCTATGGCAAGCGCACGCCCATCGGCGAGTACACGCGCCACGGCCGTGGCACCAAGGGCATGATCGCCATCCAGCAGAGCGAGCGCAACGGCCGCGTCGTGGCCGCCACGCTGGTGCGTGCCGAGGACGAGATCATGCTGATCACCGACAAGGGCGTGCTCGTGCGCACCCGCGTGTCGGAGATCCGCGAGCTCGGACGCGCGACGCAGGGCGTCACGCTGATCGCCCTGGACGACGGCGCACAGCTGTCGGGCCTGCAACGCATCGTCGAGAACGATGCCAACGACGACGCCGCACCTGCCGGCGAGGAGAACCCCTGAGATGACGAAGAGTGCCCTGCTGCTGGCGACCCTGCTGGCCTTCACCGCCGTGGCGCAAGCGCAGACCGCCGTGTCGCCGCAGAAGCAGCAACTGGTCGACCAGATCCTGCAGGCGCAGCAGGCCGGCATCGACCAGGTCGCCCGCCAGCTGGTGGAGCAGCCGGCCGTGCAGCTGCTGCAGCGCGCCGCCGCGCTGGTGCGCCGCAACGTGGCGGCCGACCAGCAGCAGGCCATGGGCCAGGCGCTGCAGGCCGACGTGCGCAAGTACGCCGAGGACGCCTATCCGGTGGTGCGTGACCGCGCCCGTGCGCTGGCCCCCGCGACCATCGGCCCGGTGCTGGCCGAGAAGATGACCGAGGCGGAACTGCAGGAGGTGCTGGCCGTGTTCCGGTCCGAGGCCTGGCGCAAGTTCCAGACCCTGGCCCCGGACATGCAAAAGGCCCTGGGCGAGAAACTGGTGGCCGAGGTCAAGCCGCAGATGGAAACCCGCCTGAAGGCGCTGGACCAGACCATGGCCAAGCGCCTGGGTCTGACGCCGCCGGCCGGCGCGTCCGGCGCCGCCACGGGCAAGTGACCGACGGACGGACTGCCTGCCGATGACCAACGCCAACGCGCCTTCGCTGGCCACGCTGCGCGAGCGCATCGACGCCACCGACGCCGAACTGCTGGCGCTGCTGAACCGCCGTGCCGCGCTGGCGCAGGAGGTGGGCGAGCTGAAGAAGCGCGAGGGCTCGGTGGTCTTCCGGCCCGAGCGCGAGGCCCAGGTCATCGACAACCTCAAGCGCCGCAACGCCGGCCCGCTGAAGGCCGACAACATCGCGCCGATCTGGCGCGAGATCATGTCGGCGTGCCGCGCGCTGGAGACGCCCACCCGCGTGGCCTACCTGGGGCCGGCCGGCACCTTCAGCGAGGAGGCCGCGCTGGGCTTCTTCGGCAGCAGCATCGTGCGCGTGCCCTGCGCCAGCTTCGACGAGGTGTTCAACACCACGGCCGCCGGCGCCGCCGACTTCGGGGTCGTGGCGGTGGAGAACAGCACCGAAGGCGGCGTGGCGCGCACGCTGGACCTCTTCCTGCACACGCCGCTGTCCATCATCGGCGAAACCAGTCTCTTCGTGCGCCACAACCTGCTGCGCAAGGACAACAGCCTGGCCGGCATTCGCACCGTGCTGGCCCACCCGCAGGCGCTGGCGCAGTGCCATGAGTGGCTGGGCACGCACCTGCCCGGCGTCGAGCGCCGTCCGGCGGCCAGCAATGCCGAAGGCGCGCGGCTGGCGGCCGAGGATCCGTCGATCGCGGCCATCGCCAGCGCGCGTGCCGGCAGCGAGTACGGCCTGCATGTGGTCGCCCCGGCGATCCAGGACGACCCGCACAACCGCACGCGCTTTGCCATCGTGACCGACCCGCGGCGTCATCCGGCGCCGGCAGCCTCGGGCCACGACTGCACCAGCCTGGTGGTTTCGGTGCCCAACCAGCCTGGCGCCGTGCACGACCTGCTGGTGCCGCTGAAGACCCACGGCGTGTCGATGACGCGGTTCGAGTCCCGCCCCGCCCGCAGCGGCCAGTGGGAGTACTACTTCTACATCGACCTCGACGGCCACCCTGACCAGCCGAACGTGGCCGCGGCCCTGACCGCGCTGCGCGAGGCCTGTGCCTTCTTCAAGGTGCTGGGCGCCTACCCGGTGGACGTCCACTGACACAGAAGCAGACCGCGATGTTCAACCAGCTCGGCGTCATCGGATGCGGCCTGATGGGTGGGTCGTTCGCGCTGGCGCTCAAGCGCGGCGGCCTGGTCCGGCGCGTGGTCGGCTACAGCAAGTCGCCGTCCACCACCGAGCGGGCGAAGAAGCTGGGCATCATCGACGTCGCCGCCGAATCGGCGCTGCTGGCCGTGGCCGGGTCGGACATCGTGCTGATCGCCGTGCCGGTGGCGGCCACCGAGGGCACCTTCAAGGCCATCCGCCACCTCGTGGAGCCTGGCGTGCTGTTCATGGACGTGGGCAGCACCAAGCGCGACGTCGTCGACGCCGCCCGCCGAGTGCTGCGCGAACGGGTGCCCAGCTTCGTGCCGGCGCACCCGATTGCCGGCAAGGAAGTGGCCGGCATCCAGCATGCCGACGCCAGCCTCTACAACGGCCGCCAGGTCATCCTGACGCCGGTTCAGCAGACCAACCCGGTGCTGGTGCAGAAGGCCACCGACGTCTGGTCGGCGGTCGGCGCGCAGGTGCTGAAGATGTCGCCGGAGAACCACGATGCGGCCT
Source organism: Rubrivivax albus (assembly GCF_004016515.1). Classification (GTDB taxonomy): domain Bacteria; phylum Pseudomonadota; class Gammaproteobacteria; order Burkholderiales; family Burkholderiaceae_C; genus Rubrivivax; species Rubrivivax albus. The sequence continues at coordinate 758,410 of NZ_SACT01000001.1, read as the reverse complement.
TCGCCGCCGTCAGCCACCTGCCGCACCTGCTGGCCTTCGCCTATTTCAGCGCGGTGATGCGCCACCCCTCGGGCCGCGACTTCCTGTCGCTGGCCGGCCCGGGCTTCCGCGACTTCACCCGCATCGCCGCCGGCGACCCGGCGATCTGGCGCGACATCCTGATCGCCAACCGCGAAGAGGTGCTCAAGCAGTCGGCCCGCTTCCGCACCACGCTCGATGCGCTGGAACACGTCATGAAGTCGGGCAACGCCGACGCGCTGGAGGACCTGATCCGCACCGCGTCGGAGGGCCGGGCCGGCTGGCAGATGGGTGGCGGGCGCGGTACCACCCGGCAGTGATGCCCTCCGCGACACCGCCGTCGACGCTGCGCGCGACGCCGCCCGAGACCTTCCCATGACCGCGCTCCCGACCCACCGCCCCTTTCTCGATCTGCCCCCGCTGACCGGCGCCTCCGGCACCGTGCGCCTGCCGGGGTCCAAGAGCATCTCCAATCGCGTGCTGCTGCTGGCCGGCCTCGCCGCCGGCACGACGGCCGTGCACGATCTGCTCGATTCGGACGACACGCGGGTGATGCTGGACGCGCTTCGAGCCCTGGGCTGCACGTTGCGTGACGATGGCGGCGTGCTGCACGTCACCGGTCTGGGCGGCCGTCTGCACGTGCATGAGGCCGACCTGTTCCTCGGCAACGCCGGCACCGCGATGCGCCCGCTCACCGCGGCGCTGGCCGTGCTGGCCGCGACGCAGGGCGGCAGCTTCACGCTCGCCGGCGTACCGCGCATGCACGAGCGCCCGATCGGTGACCTGGTCGACGCGCTGCGGCCGCTGGGCTGTCAGGTCGAGGACCTGGGCACACCGGGCTACCCGCCACTGCGCCTGCACGGCACCGCCGGCGGCACGCTGGCGGTGGACGAACCGATCCGTGTGCGCGGCGACGTGTCCAGCCAGTTCCTGACCGCGCTGCTGCTGGCCCTGCCGCTGGTGGCCGGGACGCGCGACGTGGTGATCACCGTCGACGGCGAACTCATCTCGCGCCCCTACGTGGAGATCACGCTGAACCTGCTGGCGCGCTTCGGCATCGAGGTCGAACGCCAGGGCTGGTCGCGCTTCACGATCCCGGCCGGCAGCCGCTACCTCACCCCGGGTCACATCCACGTGGAAGGCGATGCCTCGTCGGCGTCGTACTTCGTCGCGCTCGGAGCCATCGCCGCCGACGGCGGTGCGCCGGTGCGCATCGAGGGCGTAGGGCTGGACAGCATCCAGGGCGACATCCGCTTCGTCGAGGCGGCGCAGGCCATGGGCGCGCAGGTGCGCGGCGGGCCGGGCTGGCTGAGCGTGCACCGCGGCCTGTGGCCCCTCAAGGCCATCACGCTGGACTGCAACCACATCCCCGACGCGGCGATGACCCTGGCCGCGATGGCACTGTACGCGGACGGCACCACGCGGCTGACCAACATCGCCAGCTGGCGCGTCAAGGAAACCGACCGCATCGCTGCGATGGCCGCGGAACTGCGGCGCGTGGGCGCCGTGGTCGAGGAAGGCGCCGACTTCATCGCCGTCACCCCGCCGGCCCGGGACGCCTGGCGGGCGGCGGCGGTGCGCACCTACGACGACCACCGCATGGCCATGTGCCTGTCGCTGGCGGCGTTCAACCCGGCCCGCGTGCCGGTGCGCATCCTCGAGCCGCACTGCGTGGCCAAGACCTTTCCCGGCTACTTCGACGCCCTGTTCGGCGTCGCGCGGGCGCGGCCCGAGGACGTGCCGGTGATCACGGTGGACGGGCCCACGGCGTCCGGCAAGGGCACGCTGGCGGCCGAGGTGGCGCAGGCCCTGGGCTACCACCTGCTGGATTCCGGTGCGCTCTACCGCGCCACCGGGCTGGCAGTGATGGACGACGGCGTGGACCCGGCCGACGAAACGGCCGTGGCCCGCGTGGCCGGCCTGCTGGACCTGAGGTTCGACGGCGGGCGCTGCTGGCTGCGGGGCCAAGACGTCACCGACGCCTTGCGCAGCGAACAGGCGGGCATGATGGCCTCGCGGGTGTCTGCGCTGCCGGCCGTGCGCGAGGCGTTGCACGGCCTGCAGCTGGCGTTCCGCCGCGCGCCGGGCCTGGTGGCCGACGGCCGCGACATGGGCACCGTGGTGTTCCCGGACGCCGAACTGAAGGTCTACCTCACCGCCAGTGCCGCGCAGCGTGCGGAACGCCGCCACAAGCAGTTGATTTCAAAGGGAATTTCATCTAACATCCAGGCCCTTCGTGCCGACTTGGAGGCGCGCGACCTGCGGGACAGTTCCCGCACCGTGGCGCCCCTGAAGCCGGCCGAGGATGCGCTGCAGCTCGACAACTCCGTGCTCACGATCGACGAATCGGTCAAACGGGTGCTGGGATGGTGGTCTGAGCGTAGGCCGTTCGGGGGCTGAAGCCCCCGGGTGGCAGATCCTTCGGGGCGTGAGCCTCGAAGCTTTCGTCGCACCGGGCGCCCTGCCCGGTGTGGAGTGTTGACCTAACCCCGCAACGGATGTTGCATTCATCGCCCGGCCTCTGAATCTTCCCCCCGCCGGGCCCAGGAAACCACATGTCCCAAACCCAAACTGCCACCACCGGTGGCGGCGAGTCCTTTGCCGCCCTGTTCGAAGAATCGCTGAAGTCGGCCGACATGCGCGTCGGCGAGGTCATCTCTGCCGAGGTGGTCCGCATCGACTTCAACCACGTGGTGGTCAACGCCGGCCTGAAGAGCGAGGCCTACATCCCGGTCGAGGAATTCAAGAACGACCAGGGCGAGCTCGAGGTGCAGGTCGGCGACTTCGTCGCGGTCGCTGTCGAGGCGGTCGAGAACGGCTACGGCGACACCATCCTGTCTCGCGACAAGGCCAAGCGCCTGGCGTCGTGGATGGCGCTGGAGAACGCGCTGGAGAGCGGCGAGTTCGTCACCGGTACCGTCTCCGGCAAGGTCAAGGGCGGCCTCACGGTGCTGGTCAACGGCATCCGCGCCTTCCTGCCCGGCAGCCTGCTCGACACCCGCCCGGTGAAGGACATGACGCCCTTCGAGGGCAAGACCATGGAGTTCAAGGTCATCAAGCTCGACCGCAAGCGCAACAACGTCGTGCTGTCGCGCCGTGCCGTGGTCGAGGCCTCGATGGGCGAGGAGCGCCAGAAGCTGCTCGAGACGCTGCACGAAGGTGCCATCGTCAACGGCGTGGTCAAGAACATCACCGAATACGGCGCGTTCGTGGACCTGGGCGGCATCGACGGCCTGCTGCACATCACCGACATGGCATGGCGTCGCGTGCGCCACCCCAGCGAGGTGGTGCAGGTCGGCCAGGAACTGACGGCCAAGGTGCTGAAGTTCGACGCCGAGAAGAGCCGCGTCAGCCTGGGCCTGAAGCAGCTGGGCGACGACCCCTGGATGGGCGTCTCGCGCCGCTACCCCACCGGCACCCGCCTGTTCGGCAAGGTCACGAACATCGCCGACTACGGTGCGTTCGTCGAGATCGAGCCGGGCATCGAGGGCCTGGTGCACGTCTCCGAGATGGACTGGACGAACAAGAACGTCGCCCCGAGCAAGGTCGTCACGCTGGGCGACGAGGTCGAGGTCATGGTCCTGGAGATCGACGAGGACAAGCGCCGCATCAGCCTGGGCATGAAGCAGTGCATGCCCAACCCGTGGGAAGAGTTCGCGACCAACGTCAAGCGCGGCGACCGCGTCGCCGGCCCGGTCAAGAGCATCACCGACTTCGGCATCTTCATCGGCCTGGCCTCGGGCATCGACGGCCTGGTGCACCTGTCCGACCTGTCGTGGAACGAGCCGGGCGAGAGCGCGGTGCGCAACTACAAGAAGGGCCAGGACGTCGAGGCCATCGTGCTGGCCGTGGACGTGGAGCGCGAGCGCATCAGCCTGGGCATCAAGCAGCTCGACACCGACCCGTTCACCAGCTTTGTGACGCTGAATGACCGCGGTGCCATCGTCACCGGCAAGGTGACGGCGGTCGACCCGCGGGGCGCCGAGGTGCAGCTCAACGACGACGTGTCCGGCTACCTGCGCGCCAGCGAGATCAGCCGCGACCGTGTCGAGGACGCGCGCAACGTGCTCAAGGAAGGCGACGAGGTCTCGGTGATGATCGTCAACGTCGACCGCAAGACGCGCAACATCCAGCTGTCGATCAAGGCCAAGGACAGCGCCGACACGCAGGAAGCCATGCAGCGTCTGTCGCAGACCAACGAGCGCGAGAACGCCGGCACCACCAGCCTGGGCGCCCTGCTGCGCGCGAAGCTGGACAACCGCAGCGAATAAGCTCGCGGCGACGCAGGCATGACGCGTTCCGACCTCGTCAACAAGCTGGCCGAACGCTTCGGCCAGCTGACGCAGCGCGACACCGAGTTCGCGGTGAAGACGATCCTCGACGCGATGTCCGACGCGCTTGCGCGCGGGCACCGCATCGAGATCCGCGGCTTCGGCAGCTTCTCCATCAGCCGCCGGCCGCCGCGCGTGGGGCGCAACCCCCGCAGCGGCGAGCAGGTCACGATCCCCGAGAAGCTGGTGCCGCACTTCAAGCCGGGCAAGGCGCTGCGCGAAGCGGTCGACGCCCAGCCGGCGTCCTCTGCAGACGCGTCACGCGACTGAGGCCGGGCACCTGCCGGCAACCCACACTGCGGGGCCCCGAGGGGCCCCGCTTCGCTTTTCGGGCACGGGGCATCCGACCTCGGATCATGGCCGCCCGCACCGCCGTCCTGCACAACGGAAGCAAGGTCCGCCCAGAGCGCGGTTGCACGGCCTCCTACAATCACGCCGACATGCGTGCGCTGGTCTGGGTCCTGCGGGGTTTCGTCTTCTTCGGCTTGTTCGCGTTCGCGCTGAACAACCAGCAGACCGTGGTCGTGCACTGGTTCTTCGGCATCGACTGGAGCGCATCGCTGGTGGTCGTGGTGCTGATCGCCTTCGCCGTCGGCACCGCACTCGGTGTGCTGGCCATGCTGCCGGCCTGGTGGCGCCTGCGTCGGCGCCTGCCCGCCGTCGCCGCACCCCCGGCACCGTCGAGCCCTAGAGCCGCGCCGGCCGGCCCCGTGCCTTCGGGTTTCGACGCCCCACCGCCGCGGGAACTGCTGTGACTGCCGCCGCCTTGACGCCGGCGTACGGGAACACCCGCCTCTCACGCGCACCTCGCCCGACACGCTGACGCATGGACTTCGAACTGCAGTGGCTGCTGATCGGGCTGCCCGTGGCCTTCGTGCTGGGGTGGGTGGCATCGCGGCTGGACCAGCGCCAATGGCGGCGTGATCGGCGCGATGCACCGCGCGCCTACTTCGAGGGCCTGAACCTGCTGCTCAACGAACAGCAGGACAAGGCCATCGACGCCTTCATCGAGGCCGTGCAGCACGACCCGGACACCACCGAGCTTCACTTCGCGCTCGGCAACCTGTTCCGCCGGCGCGGCGAGTTCGAGCGCTCGGTGCGCGTGCACCAGCACCTGTTGTCCCGTGCCGACCTGCGGCCGGCAGATCACGACCGGGCGCAGCACGCGCTGGCCCAGGACTTCGCCAAGGCCGGCCTGTTCGACCGCGCCGAAGGTGCCTGGCGTGCCCTGCTGGGCTCCGCCTACGACAGCGAGGCCCGACTCGCGCTGTTGTCGCTCTTCGAGCGCTCGCGCGACTGGGCGCAGGCCATCACCACCGCCACCGAACTGGAGCAGCGCGACGGGAGTTCGTTCGCCACGCGCATCGCCCACTACCACTGTGAACAGGCGCTGGACGCCCTGGCGGCCGGCGACCCTGTCCTTGCCCGGCGCTGCATCGACGAAGCAATCCGGACCGCCCCCGAGGCCCCACGCCCGCCGTTGCTGGCTGGGCAGTTCGCGCGAGACACCGGTGACGACAACGCGGCGCTCGCCCACTGGGAAACCCTGGCCGCCAATGACCCGGCCCGGTTTGCCCTGGTGGGGGCCGACTACGCCGATGTGGCGCGTCGGCTGGGCCGTGGGGACACCGCGCGCGATGTGCTCGACCGAGCCTATGCGCAGGCTCCCCTGCTGGACACGCTGCGCGCCCGCGACCGCCTCGACGCGTCGCCTGGGACTGCTGAAGCGCCCGACGCCGCCACCCCCACCGAAGAGGGAGTCGGGCGTCGTCTGCGCCATCTGGCGGCGCAACCCAGCCTGGGCGCCGCCGCAGAGGTGCTGGCCATCGACACGGCCCGCTGGCATGCGGACACCCGCCCGCAACTCCACGCGGCCGTGCAGCGCGCGGCGGCGCCGCTGCAGCGCTATCGCTGCGCCGCCTGCGGCTTCATGGCGCACCACTACTTCTGGCAGTGCCCCGGTTGTCAGGGTTGGGACACCTTTCCGCCCCGGCCACTGGAACAGCAGTAGGACACTGTCGCCTCCCCCGCCGGGGTGCCCCCGGCCGTCGGCACGCCACGAGGCGATGGTCCGGCAGGCCCCGGCTCCGAACAATGCCGATCCAACCCGCAGCACGGTGTTGCGGGCCACCACCAGGAGATCGACATGTTCCGCAACCTCATCGCCGTCCTGATCACCACGCTGTCGCTGAGCGCCTTCGCCGCCGTCGACGTCAACAAGGCCAGCCGCGCCGAACTCGAGGCCCTGCCGGGCGTCGGCAACGCGCTGTCGACCCGCGTGCTGGCCGAGCGTGGTAAGGCCCCGTTCAAGAGCTGGGCCGACCTGATCCAGCGCGTCAAGGGGGTCGGGCCGGCCAGTGCGGTCAAGCTCAGCGCCGCCGGTCTCACCGTCGCGGATGCGCCCTACAAGGCTGCGCCCAAGCGCTGATGCCGATCAAACGTCAGCCAACCCCGCCACATATGATGGTTTCGTACATCAATGCCCAAACGGGTGTTGGCTGGCTGCAGATGCGGCGCTTTTCGCGTGTTGCCGAGCCCATCACTTGTGCTTCAATTCGGCGCATGCAGAGTTCATCCACGCCAGAGGTGACGACCACATTGGTGCTGAGCATCGCGCTGGTCGACGATGATCCCGAGTACACGGAGTTCCTGGCGCAGTACCTCCGCGAACGCGGCGCGCAGGTGGATGTCTTCCCCGACAGCAACGACCTGCTGGCGCACCACGACCCGTACGGCTACGACTTCTACGTGCTCGACCTGATGCTGCCGGGGGTCGATGGCGCCGAACTGATCAAGGTGCTGCGCAGACGCACGGACGCCGGGCTGCTCGTGGTCTCGGGCCGCCTGGCGCCCGATGTGTTCCGGCAGGTCATCACCGCCGGGGCCGACATGTACCTGGCCAAGCCGGTGCAGTTCGAACAGGTGTTCCTGGCCATCCAGGCCGTGCAGCGCCGGATTCAGGCGTCCACGGCCGCGCAGACGGTCTGGCGGCTGGACCTCCGGGCCCGCCAGCTGATCGCACCCGACGGCGCTCGCGTCGACCTTTCGGATGCCGACCTGACGCTGATGGAATGCTTCCTCGCTGCCGACGGCGATGTCGTCAGCCGTGAAACCCTGCGCCAGCGGCTGGGCCGTGACCTCGACCAGGAAGGTGCGGACGGCCTCAATGCCACCATCTACCGCCTGCGCCGGCGCATCGAGCGCGCCACGCCGGCGCTGGTGCCGCTGCAGTCCCGCTCGCGTGTCGGCTACGTGTTCAAGGCGCCGCTGAAGCCGGCCTGAGTAGCACCAGGTTGGGGCCGTCTCGGCCCCCTGTCCTCAATCGTCGGATTCCTCGGTCACCAGCAGCCGCATGACCGTGCCCTGCGGCCCCGTGGCCAGCAGCTGCGCCGCACCGCCGTGCAGTTCCATGACGCGCCGGACGATGTACAGGCCCAGCCCGTGCTCGGCACCTGGCGTGCGTCGCCCGCGCGCCCCGCGCTCGAACAGGTGCTCGCGCAGGCCCGGCTCGATGCCGCCGCCGCCGTCGATGACGTCGATGCACAGGCCCAGCGGGCGCTCGCTGTCGGCCAAGCGGATGATGACCTCGCTGCCGGGCGGGCTGTACTTGAGTGCGTTGGACAGCAGGTTGCGCAAGGCCAGGCGCATCAGGCTCATGTCCAGCGACACGGTACGCGCGTCCGTCTCGCGCCGCACCACGACACGCTCGCGTTCGGCGGCCGCCATGTCGGCGATCGTGACCGCGAGCAGCATGTCCAGGTCGGTGTCCTCGCGCGCCGCCGGCCCCTGGCGGGCGAGCAAGGACGCGACAGCCAGCGTGTTGTCCAGACGCGCCATCACTTGCCCGAGCACCGCCTGCGCGCGCTGCAGGCGCGGCGCCACCGCCTGGTCGCCCACGTCACGCAGTGTGGCCAGCGCACTCTGCATGGCCGCGGAGGCATTGTTGAGCGGTTGCCGCACTTCATGCGCCATCACGTCCATCATGGCCTCGCGCTCCTGCAGCATGGCGGCCTGCGTGTCGGCCTGATGCTGCAGCTCCAGGCGCAGTGCCTTCTCCTGCAGCAGCTTGATCGAGCCCTCGTGACGTTCGGTCACGTCGCGAATGACGCCGGCCACCCGCTGGTCAATGCCGTCGCCGGTGTCTTGCCGATCCACCCGCTCCGCGGTGCATAGCAGCCACCGCCTTCGACCGTCGACCGGGCCGATCGGCAGTTCGATCTGCCAGGGCTGACCGGTCCGTGCCACGTCGCGAAGACCCTGCATCACGGCGCGCCGGTGACTGCCGGGCAGCCGGCGCAGGCATTGGCGCAGCCTAGGCGTCGAGTCCTCGGGCAGCCCGAGCAGCCGACGCGCCTGCGCCGTCAGTGCCATACGGCCGTGGCCCGTGTCGAGCTCCCAGCCGCCGATGCCGGCGATGCGCCCGGTGCGCTCCAGCAGCGCCTCGCTGGCCTGCAGACGACGTTGCGTGCGGTGCACCTCGGTCATGTCGTGCGCCCAGAGGATCAACAGGTCGCGGGCGTGCACCCGCACGCCGGTGGCGGCCACGGCCACGTCGACCAGTCGGCCGTCTGCGCGCTCGAAGCGGGAGTCGAAGCGCAGGCGCTGGCCCACCGCGAAGCTGTGCAGCACCTTGTCGACCTGGGACGCCGAGTACTGGCGCTCCCACAGCATCACGTGCGCACCGTCGAGCTCCGCACGCGTGCGCCCGAGCATCGCAGCAAAGGCATCGTTGAACTCCACCAGCAGCCCGTTGCGGTCCAGCACGTGCAGGCCGTCGCCCACGGTGACGAGCAGGCCCTGCAGCCGTGCGCGCTCGGCATCCAGCATCTCGCGCCGGCGATCGTCGCGCTGCCACGCCCGGTAGGCTATCACCGACGCGGCGGCCACGACGGCCAGGGCCAGCAGTGCCATCGACAGCGTGGTGGCCATCTGCCGTCGCCAGGGCGCCATGGTGTCCACCGTCGCCAGCCCCACCAGCACGCGCAGCGGCGTGCCCGGCACGCGCCGGTAGGCATTGGCGCGCTCGATGCCGTCCAGCGCCGTGGCAGCCAGGTAGGTGCCCGACTCGGGGGCCACCGCCAGCGCCTCGATCAGCTGGCGCGAGGTGCTGCGCGTGCCCAGACCGCTGCGAGGCTGGGGCGGGTCGGTGTGGCGGGCCACCAGCGCCAGGTCGTCCATGCGCAGCGACACGGCACTCTTGCCACCCAGGTTCAGCCCGGCGAACAGGGCCTCGAAACGGGCGATGTCGAACTCGGCCGCCGTCGCCGGCCCGTGGCCTCCGCGCGGTGGCCGGGCGAGCACGATCACCCATTGCCCATCGGCGCGTTCCCGCGGGCCGAGCACGACGAGCCGGTCGATGCCAGTGAACGCAGCCTGCAGACCCGGCTCCTCGGCCGCGGCGTTGGCGTCGTCGACGACGCGCAGCCGCATCGCAGCCGGCACGCTGCGCATCAGGTCGCGCATGGTGGTGTCCGTCCGCGCCATGTCGCCCTCCTGCGCCGCCAGGCGCAGCTGGCGCAGCGCCAGGTCGACGAGCAGCAACTCCGCGGACACGTTCTGCGCCAGGCTCTGCGCCAGGCTCTGCGCCAGGCTGTCGACGGCGTCGAGCGCGCGCTGGCGGTGCAGCTGGCGGCTGTCGACGAGCACGGTGGTCACGATCCACGCCAGCAGCAGGACCACCGCCCCGTTGGCCGCCAGCAGCCACAGCAAACGGCGGCGGGAAGGCAAGGCGTTTAGAGTCGGCACGCGCCATTGTGGCCGCGATCGCCCTCCGGGCGCTGCCTGTCACCGTCTCCCACGCCCCCATGACGACATTGCTCGACGGCGCCATCGCGCTTGCGCAGGCCCACGAAACGCCCTGGCCCCGGGACCCGTTTGGCGAGCCCCCCGCAGGCGGTGCGCCCTGGGGCGTTCACCAGGACGACCCACCGCCCTACAACCGCCTGCGCGGCCCGGTGCATGCCCGCGGACCGCAGTCGGGCGTGGTGTGGCGCCATGGGCAGCCTCTGGCCGCCTGGGGCGAGCCGGCGCGCGCCGACCTGACCTTCAGCGTGGCCAAGACCTGTCTGGCACTGCTGGCCGGCGTCGCCCAGGCCGATGGTCTGCTGCCCGACGAGCACGAACCCGTCGTGGCGCGCCTGCCCGGCATCGGCTTCGACAGCGACCACAACCGCCCCATCACCTGGGCGATGCTGCTGGAACAGACCAGCGAGTGGGAAGGCACCTGCTTCGGCCTGCCCGACACCGTGGACCGCTGGCGCAAGGTGGCGCAGGACCCGCGTCCGGCCGGTGGCCCCAAGGGCGGTGCGCGGCCGCTGCAGGCGCCGGGCAGCCACTGGGAATACAACGACGTGCGCATCAACCAGCTCGCGCTGGCACTGCTGCATCTGTTGCGCCGCCCGCTGCCCGAGGTGTTCCTCGAACGCATCCTGCGCCCGCTGGGCGGTGGCGACGGCCTGGCCTGGCGTTGCTACGACGACGCCTGGGTCGACCTGCCGGGCGTCGGACGCGTGCAGAGCGTGCCGGGCGGCACGCATTGGGGCGGCGGCCTGTCGATCTCGTCGCACGACCTGGCGCGTCTGGGCCAGCTGTTGCTGGACGATGGCGCCGGGCTGCTGCCGGCAGGCTGGGTGCAGCGCATGCGCGCCCCCGTGGCGGTGGCACCGTTCTACGGCCGCCTGCTGTGGCTCAACCGGGACGGGCAGGCCTTCCCCGGTGCGTCACGCGAAAGTGTCTTCATGCTGGGTGCTGGCGGCCACATCGTCTGGGTCGACCCTGCGCACGCCGCCGTGGTCGTGCTGCGCTGGCTGGACCCGGCACACCACGGCACCGTGGTGGCGGCCTTCGCCGACGCACTGGCCGACCGCTGAGGCAGGTCAGTCGTCGTGGCCGCGGCCCTTGCCGTGGCCCTTGTCGCCCTTGCGCCCCCGGTCGTCATCGTGGCCACGGGCATACGGCTGGACGTGGGAGGTGTACCAGTCGTCGCGCACGAACACCACCGGCGCGCCGCAGGCCCGGTAGTCGGCACGGTGCCTGCGCCAGTTCTTGCGGTGGCCCGGCGGCACCCACATGTAGACCGGCTGCACCGGCCGACCGACGACCACCGGCGCTGGCACGACGACCACCGGCTGCGTCACGATGACCTGCGGCTGCGGGAAGCGCCCGATGTCGATGCGGCCGTAGACGCCGGGCTGGCTGATGCCGATCGATACACCGATGTCGATGTCGGCCGCGCGGGCCGGCGTTGCAGCCCAGAGGCCGGCGGCGGCCAGCCCGGCCGCCAGCCACCTGGCGGCGACACGGCCATCGGGGCGGGAAGAGATCGAGGCGGTGGAGGACAACGCGTCTTGGTGCATAGGATCTTCCTGACGTTCCAGTGCCCACTGAACGCCACCGCCAAGCAGCCGGTTGGCAGGCTCACAAACGATTACCGCTGTTTACCGGCCACCCATGCGGCCGGGTCGGTGGCGGTCAGGCGGCCTCGTAGACGATGTCCACCTCGCCCCCGGCGAGCTGATGCCAGCGCAGCAGGGCCTCGTCGCTGGGCCAGAAACGGGCCCGCTCGCCGAGGTCGAGGTCGGCGCTCGCACCCGGCCGCTCCAGGCGCAGCCGCACCGGCAGGCCCTGCACCAGTTCGCCCACCTCGCTGTCCACGCGCCGCGCCGGCCAGGTCTTGACCAGCTCGGCGAGCGGCGCACTGCCGCCACGCAGCGCCGCCGTCTTGACCGCCAGGTGGCGGCCGAAACGCGCCCGTGCGGCCGGCAGGTCCCAGATGGCCGTGACGTTCAGGCGCAGGCCGCCGGCGAAGCGGTCGGGCTGCACCTTGCCCTGCACGATCAGCAGCTCGTCCTCGCGCAGGATCTCGCGGTGCTGGTCGAGCAGTTCCTCCCCGGCGACGGCCTCGATGCCCTCGCTGCCGTCGTCGAGCTTGAAGATCGCCACGCGGCCACGGTTGCCGTTGATCACCCGCACCTCGCCGACGATGCCGGCCAGCAGTTGCGGTTCGCGCGATTCCTGCAGTTCGGCAATCGGCCGCCGGCAGAAGCGGCGCACCTCGTCGCGGCTCTGGTCGAACAGGTGGCCCGACAGGAAGAAGCCCAGGGCCGTCTTCTCCAGCGTCAGGCGTTCCTTGATGCTCCAGGGCTCGGCGGCCACCAGGGCCGGCTCCTGCTGGCTGGAGCCATGGGTGTCGCCGAAGTCGAACAACCCGCCCTGCAGCGCATTGGCTTCCTGCGTCTCGGCCCAGTCGAAGGCCAGACCCACGCTGGCCAGCAGGCTGGCGCGGTCAGGGTGGATGCCGTCGAAGGCCCCCGCCTTGATCAGCGCCTCCACCACGCGCTTGTTGACGGCCTTTCGGTCCACGCGCGCGGCGAAGTCGAACAGGCTGCGGAACGGGCCACCACCCCCGCCATCGGCGCCTTCGCGCGCCGCCACGATGGCCTGGATCGCGCCCTGCCCCGTGCCCTTGATGGCGCCCAGGCTGTAGCGGATGAGCTTGTCGCCTTCCTTGCCCGGCACCGGCTCGAAGCGGTGCAGGCCACGGTTGACGTCGGGCGGTTCGAAGCTGATGCCGAACAGCTTGGCGTCGTCGATCAGGACATTGAGCTTGTCGGTGTCGTCCTGCTCGATGGTCATGTTGGCCGCGTAGAACTCGGCCGTGCAGTGCACCTTGATCCAGGCCGTGTGGTAAGCCAGCAGGGAGTACGCGGCAGCATGGCTCTTGTTGAAGCCGTAGCCGGCGAACTTCTCCATCAGGTCGAAGACCTCGTCGGCCTTGGCCTCGTCGATGCCCTTGTCCAGCGCGCCGGCGCGGAACTTCACGCGCTCCTTGGCCATTTCCTCGGCCTTCTTCTTGCCCATGGCGCGGCGCAGCAGGTCGGCGCCGCCGAGGCTGTAGCCGCCCATCACCTGGGCGGCCTGCATCACCTGTTCCTGGTAGACGAAGATGCCGTAGGTCTCGGCCAGCACCTGTTCGAGCAGCGGGTGCGGGTAGGCCACCTCCTCGCGGCCGTTCTTGCGCGCGCAGAAGCTGGGGATGTTCTCCATCGGGCCGGGCCGGAACATCGCGTTGAGCGCGATCAGGTCCTCCAGCCGCGTGGGCTTCGCCTCGCGCAGCATGCCCTGCATGCCGCGCGATTCGAACTGGAACACCGCTTCCGTCAGGCCGTCGGAGAACAGCTTGTAGACCCGCGGGTCGTCCAGTGGCAGGTTCTCGTAGGCGAAGTCGGCGTGCTGCGGCCGGCGCTTCATGATGAACTCGCGCGCCAGCTCCAGGATGGTCAGCGTCGCCAGGCCCAGGAAGTCGAACTTCACCAGGCCGATGGCCTCGACGTCGTCCTTGTCGTACTGGCTGACCGCACTGTCGCTGCCAGGCTGCTGGTACAGCGGGCAGAAGTCGGTGATCTTGCCCGGCGCGATCAGCACGCCGCCGGCGTGCATGCCGATGTTGCGGGTGATGCCCTCCACGCGCGTGGCCAGCGCCAGCAGCTCGGCGACCTCCTCGTCTTCCTTCTCGCGCTGCTCGAGCTCCGGCGCCTCCTGGCGCGCATAGATGATGCCGCCGTCGGGTTCGTCGGGCACCTTGGCCAGCGTCACCGTCTTGCCCGGCGGCGCCGGGATCAGCTTGGCGATGCTGTCCACGTGGCCGTAGCCCATGCCCAGCACGCGACCCACGTCGCGCAGCGCCGCCTTGGCCGCCATGGTGCCGAAGGTGGCGATCTGGCTCACCGCGTCGCGGCCGTACTTGTCCTTGACGTAGTCGATGACGCGGTCCCGGTTGCCCTGGCAGAAGTCGATGTCGAAGTCGGGCATCGACACGCGTTCCGGGTTCAGGAAGCGCTCAAACAGCAGCTTGTAGCGCAGCGGGTCCAGGTCCGTGATCAGCAGCGCGTAGGCCACCAGCGAGCCGGCGCCGGAGCCCCGGCCCGGGCCCACCGGGCAGCCGTTCTGCTTGGCCCACTGGATGAAGTCCGAGACGATCAGGAAGTAGCCCGGGAAACCCATCTTCAGGATGGTGTCGAGCTCGAAGTCCAGCCGCGCCACGTAGGTGGGGCGCTGGCGCTCGCGTTCGGCCTCGTCGGGGTACAGGTGGCGCAGCCGGCCTTCCAGGCCTTCGTGCGAGGCCCTGCGGAAGTAGACCTCGATGGGGCTGCCGTCGGGCGTGGGGAAGTCCGGCAGGCGCGGCTTGCCCAGCACCAGGGTCAGGTTGCAGCGGCGCGCGATCTCCAGCGTGTTGGCGATGGCCGACGGCACGTCGGCAAACAATGCCTGCATGTCGGCAGCGGGGCGGAACCACTGCTCGCGCGTGAAACGGCGCACGCGCTTGGGATTGGCCAGCAGTTCACCTTCGGCGATGCACACGCGGGCCTCGTGGGCGTCGAAGTCGTCGGGCTCCAGGAACTGCACCGGGTGGGTGGCCACCACCGGCAGGCCCAGCTCCGCGGCCAGCGGTACCGCGGCGCGCACGTGCGGCTCGTGCGTGGGCAAACCCGCGCGCTGCAGTTCCAGGTAGAAGCGGCCCGGGAACAGCGCCGCGATGCGCTGGGCCGTGGCCTTGGCGCGGTCGCGGTCGCCCGCCAGCAGGGCCTGGCCAACGGCGCCCATGTCGGCGCCCGACAGCGCGATCAGGCCTTCGCCAAGCGTCTGAAGCCACTCCCATTTCACCCAGGCCGTGGTGCGCTGGGCGTTGACCGTCCAGGCGCGCGCCAGCAGTTCGCTGAGGTTCAGGTAGCCGCCCCAGTCCTGCACCAGCACCAGCAGTCGCGTGGCGTTGCCGCCGGGCACGTCGGGCTCCATCCACAGGTCGGCACCGATGACCGGCTTGACACCCTTGCCGCGGCAGGCCTTGTAGAACTTGACCGCGCCGAAGAGGTTGTTCAGGTCGGTGATGGCCAGCGCCGGCTGGCCATCGCGCGCCGCCGCCTTGGCCGCATCACCCACCCGCAGGGTGCCATCGACGACCGAGTATTCCGTGTGGGTGCGCAGGTGGACGAAGCTCATCGGGGCATTCTAGAAGTCCCCCCGTTTTGATCAGGCGCATTGGCAGCAGCCCCGCCCGTCCGTAGGATGGACTTGATCCCGGTCATGGGGCCGGGTCCCGTTGAACCCTTTCACCAGGAGACCACGATGGACCTGAAACTCCAGTTGCTCGACAGCTTTCCCGCCCGCGGCAGCGACGGCAAGGCCTACAAGGTCTGCGCCTACGAGCGCCTGCGCCGCGACGACACGGTGCACGACGGACAGGACCGCTGGCTGTCCACCGGCGTCACCGAGTACCGACTGGACAGCGGCGACCAGATCGATGCCCGCGCCGATGGCGGCATGACGGTGCTGCACTCCGGGGTGACGCTGCAGCGCGCCTGAGCCACCGGCCTTCACCGGTCGCCGGCCTACACTGGCCGGCATGACGACCCGACCCCCGGCCGCGCGGCGCGGCCACCGCCATTGATGGGCTGGCTGCGCAAGCTCATCGGCGTTCTGCTGATCCTGACCGCGATCGCGGTCTCGCTGTCGCGCGAGCCCGACCGGCCGGTGGAATCGCTGATCGCCCGCTGGGGCCTGCCGCCATCAACCTTCGTCGACCTCGACGGCCAGCTGGTGCACCTGCGCGACGAAGGGCCGCGCGGCGACCCGGTGCCCATCGTGCTGCTGCACGGCACCTCGGCCAGCCTGCACACCTGGGACGGCTGGGCCGGCGAGCTCTCGAAGACGCGGCGTGTGGTGCGCCTGGACCTGCCCGGCTTCGGCCTCACCGGCCCGCGCGCCGACGCCCGCTACGGCCTGGACGACGACGTGGCCTTCGTGCTGAACGTGCTCGACCACCTGAAGCTGCAGCGCGTGGTGCTGGCCGGCAATTCGCTGGGTGGGCGCATCGCGTGGCGCACCGCGACCGTGGCCTCGCAGCGCGTGGACCGCCTGGTGCTGGTGGATGCCGCCGGCCTGCCCGACAGCATCCGCAGCGTGCCGCTGGGCTGGCGGCTGGCCCGCGTGCCGGTGCTGGGCGCGCTGATGGAGTGGCTGCTGCCACGCGCGGCCGTGGTGCAGGGCCTCGTGGCGGTCTACGGCGACCCGCAGCGCATCGACGACGCACTGGTGGACCGCTACTACGACCTGACCCTGCGCGACGGCAACCGCACGGCCCTGCGCCAGCGCCTGCAGCAGTATGTGCCAGCCGAACACGCCGACGCCATCGCCGGCATCCGCCAGCCCACGCTGATCCTGTGGGGCGGACGGGACAGCGTGATCGACCCCGCCGCCGCCGCCGGCTTCGAGCGCCTGATCCCGGGCAGCCAGCGGGTGATGTTCGACCGCCTCGGCCACGTGCCGCACGAGGAGGATCCGGCGGCCACCGTGGTGCCGGTGCAGGCCTTCCTCGCGGCATCTCGCTGAACGTCAGCCCTCGCCCTCGCGCTTGCCACGGTCGCGTGCCCGTGCAGCCTTGTGCCGCACCTTCCAGACCTGCCGCTGCGCCTTGCGCTCCAGCGCGCTGAGGGTATCGCGCTGCAGCTCGCGCTGCATCTTGTGGAAGTTGCGCAGGCGTTCCGGCGCCACGCTGTCCTGCACCGCGCAGCCGGGTTCGCCCTGGTGCCGGCAGTCGCGGAAGCGGCAGCGCAGCGCGCCCTGGGCGATCTCGTCGAACACGCCTGCCAGGTCCTGCGCATCGGCGTCCAGGCGCAGCGTGCGCAGGCCCGGCGTGTCGATGATGCAGGCGCCCCCGGGCATGCGGTGCAGGCTGCGCGCGGTGGTGGTGTGGCGGCCGCGGCTGTCGTCGGCACGGCTGGCGCCCACGCGCTGCTGCGCATCGCCGGTCAGGGCGTTGGTCAGCGTGCTCTTGCCGGCACCGCTGGAGCCCAGCAGCACCAGGGTCTGCCCGGGGCCGGTCCAGGGTGCCAGCGCGGCGGACGGCTCGTCGCCGGTGGCGTCCAGCGCCACCACGTCGACCCCTGGCGGCATCAGCGCGCAGGTCTCGTGCAGCCGGCGCTCGGCGTAGGCCGGGTCGCAGAGGTCGGCCTTGGTCAACACCACCACCGGCTGCACGCCGGCGATGCGAGCCAGCGCCAGGTAGCGCTCCAGCCGGCGCAGGTTGAAGTCGTGGTCCAGGCCCATCACCAGGAGGGCCGTATCCACGTTGCTGACGATCACGGCGCGCGTGGACTTCTCGCGGCCGTCGTGCTGGCGGCGGGCCAGCTGGTTCAGCGGCGGCACGCGCGCGTGCACCCACCACTGGCCATGCGCGTCGCGCGCGACGTGCACCCAGTCGCCGACGGCGAGGCCGTCGTGCGCCGCCGCCCCCAGGTGCAGGGCCGGCAGCACGCGCGCCGGCGACTCGTGTTCGCCGTCGTGTAGGGTCAGGCGGTCGCGCTGCACCTCCACCACGCGGCGCAGAAA
Organism: Rubrivivax albus; assembly: GCF_004016515.1. Taxonomy (GTDB): domain Bacteria; phylum Pseudomonadota; class Gammaproteobacteria; order Burkholderiales; family Burkholderiaceae_C; genus Rubrivivax; species Rubrivivax albus. Next base: position 740,675 of record NZ_SACT01000001.1, on the reverse strand, counting down.
GGGCGCCGTCGGCGGCGCGGGCAAATGGTCGATGTGCCGGCGCTGGGCCGGCGTGAGGCCGATGGCCGCCAATGCGGCGGCGAGTTGTTCCGAGATCATCGAGCGTCGAGCTTCCGGTTCGAACGGCACGCAGTGCCACGCCGACCCGCGTGGCGGGTCGGAATCGAATGCAGGGGGAAGTCGGCGCCGGCCGGGGCGCGGGATCCGCGCGGCCGAAGGATCGATCAGCCGGGCAGGACGCGCTGAGCCGGAGCCGACAGGGGGACAATCACCTTGGTCTTCATGGCAACCTCCTGTGGCAGTTGGGAACGAGGCAGAGACTGTGCGCCGCTGCCCGCCTCGCTGTCAACGCCTACGATCGCGGGATGTTGCCGCTGTACGTCGATGCGCAGATGCTGGTGCTGGACAAGCCGCCGGGCCTGCTGTCCGTGCCGGGGCGCACCGAACCCGACTGCCTCGCCACCCGCGCGCAGGCGCTGTGGCCCGACGCGCTGGTGGTGCACCGGCTCGACCAGGCCACCTCCGGGGTGTGGGTGATGGCGCGCGGCCTGCCGGCCCAGCGGGCGCTGGGCCTGGCGTTCGAGCGGCGCCGCGTGCACAAGACCTACGTCGCCGTGGTCGAGGGCGAGGTGGCCGGCGATGCGGGCAGCATCGAGCTGCCGCTGATCGTGGACTGGCCGAACCGGCCCCGGCAGGTGGTCGACCACGATCGCGGCAAGCCGGCGCTGACGCACTGGCGCGTGCTCGACCGTGCCGATGGGCGCACGCGGCTGCAGCTGCAACCGGTGACGGGCCGCTCGCACCAGCTGCGGGTGCACCTGCAGGCGCTGGGCCACCCCATCGTCGGCGACGACCTGTACGGCACTGCGGGCCCGCGCCTGCTGCTGCACGCACAGGCCCTTCAGGTGCCCCACCCTGCCGATGGCCGCGCCATGCACTTCGAGAGCCCGGTGCCGTTTTGACATCGGCCGCCCTGGGTTAGCCTCGCGGCATGAAACTCTTCATCGTCACCGGCGCGTCGCGCGGCCTGGGCCGCGCCATCGCCGAACAGCTGCTGCAACCGGGCCACCACGTGCTGGCCATCGCCCGCCGCACCGACCCGGCCCTGGAGACGCTGGCCCACGAACGCGGCGCACGGGTCACCGCCTGGTCGCAGGACCTCGCCGATGCACCGGCGGCGGCGCAGCGGCTGGCCACGTGGCTGGCCCAGCAGCCGGCGGCCGACGCGGTGCTGATCAACAACGCCGCCGCGCTGTCTACGCCCGCCCCGCTGGGCGACAGCGCGCTCGACGAGCTGAGCCTGGCGGCCCGCGTCGGGCTGGAGGCGCCCTTGCTGCTGAGTGCCGCTTTCCTGCAGGCCACGCGCAGCTGGGGCACCGACCGCCGCATCCTCAACATCTCGTCCGGCCTGGGCCGCCGGGCGATGGCCGGCAGCGCCAGCTACTGCGCCGTCAAGGCCGGCATGGACCACTTCTCGCGTGCGGTGGCGCTGGAGGAGGCGGCGCGGCCCGGCGGGGCCCGCATCGTCTCGCTCGCCCCCGGCATCATCGACACCGACATGCAGGTGCAGCTGCGCAGCGCCGACCGCAGCCGCTTCCCGGACGGTGCCCAGTTCGAGGCCTTCAAGACCGAAGGCCGGCTCGACAGCCCGGACGCTGCAGCGGCGAAGGTGCTGCGCTTCCTGGCCCGCGACGACTATGGGCAGGAGCCGGTGGGCGACGTTCGTCAGGCCTGATCGCCCGCCACGGCCAACCCGGGGCGATGCCAGAGCCAGCCCAGCCAGCGTTTGCGGGCCGGCTGTTGGAGAGCGCGCTGCCAGCGCAGGCGAGGTTCAGCGCTGTTCGCGGGCCGCGCGCTCGGCGTCTTCTCGGATGTGACGGGAGATGTAGCGCTGGAAGAACACCCCCATGCCGAGGGTGAAGGCGATCACGGCGGCGCTCAGCAGGCCGTAGTCGGTGGTAAAGAAGTCGCGAAGCGCGTGCATGGCGTGAACCTCCATGGGTATCGATGCGCCATCAGACACCCGATCGGCCCGCCCCGCCTTGCACGGGATCAAACCTCGCCGAGACAGACCCCGATCGCCTGCGCCGCGCGCCACAGCTCGTCGTCGGGCGGCACGCGGCGGTTGCGGTCGGCCACGTCGGCGATCGGCACCGCGGTGCAGGCGCTGCCCTGCAGCGCCACCATGTGGCCGAAGCGCCGCTGCTGCACCAACTGCGCTGCGGCCACGCCGAAGCGCGTGGCCAGCACGCGGTCGAAGGCCGTCGGCGTGCCGCCGCGCTGCACGTGGCCCAGCAGCGTGGTGCGCACCTCGCTGGCCACCAGCGGCTGCAGCCGCTGCTGCAGCCAGTGGCCGACGCCGCCCAGGCGGATCGGGTCGGGGCTGCTCTCGATGGTGCGCATCACGGTCATGGCCTCGCCCCGCGCCGCTGCGCCTTCGGCGATGCAGATCAACGTGTGACCGCCGGCCTGCTCGTTGGCGCGACAGCGCGCCGCCACGGCCTCCACGCTGAAGGGCTGCTCCGGAATCAGGATCACGTCGGCACCGCCAGCCAGACCGCCTTCCAGCGCGATCCAGCCGGCGTAGCGGCCCATGGTCTCGGCGATCATCACGCGGCCGTGGCTGCGCGCGGTGGTGGCCAGCCGGTCCAGCGCCTCGGCCACCACGGCCACCGCGCTGTCGAAGCCGAAGCTGCGTTCGTTGTGCGCGATGTCGTTGTCGATGGTCTTGGGCACGCCCACCACCGGCAGACCCAGGCGCTCGAAGCGATGCGCGATGCTCATCGTGCCGTCACCGCCGATGGCCACCAGCGCGTCCAGCCCCAGTTCGCGCACGTAGGCCATGGTGTCGGCCGAGACGTCGGCGCCGCCGGCACCGAACCAGGCGAACGGGTTGGCCTGGTTGTGCGTGCCCAGGATGGTGCCGCCCTCGGCCAGGATGCCGGCCACTGCGGCGGCGTCCAACGGCCGCACGCGGCGCTCCACCAGGCCGAGGAAGCCGCGCTCGATGCCGGTGACGCGCACGCCATCGGCCAGCAGCGCCAGCGTCACGGCACGGATCACCGCATTCAGCCCGGGGCAGTCGCCGCCCCCGGTGAGCACGCCGACGTGCATCACGCGGCCTCCATCCAGCCGGCCAGGTCGGCCTTGAGCTGCCGCAGATCGGCCTCGCGGGTGTACATCATGTGGCCGGCGTCGTAGTAGCGGTGAGTGATGCGCGCGTGCACCTCGGGTGGGATGTCCAGCTGCGCCAGCGACCAGTCGCTGGCGCTGTACGGCGTGCCCAGGTCGTAGCGGCCGCTGGCCACCAGCACCTTGAGCAGCGGGTTGCGGCGCAGCGCGCGCGAGAGGTCGGGCGCCGTGGTCGTGAAGGCGTTGCCCTGGGCGTCGCCACGGTTCCAGTTCCAGGCCTTGTGCGTGTCGTGGCTCAGCACCTCGTAGCGCACGTCGCGCTGCAGGCCCAGGGCTTCAGCGAACCAGGCCATGCCGGCCATGGTGTAGGCCGGGGCGATGGCCTCGATGCCGGGGTCGAACTCCCAATCGCGCGTGCGGCTGGCGGCCATCGGCCCGGTGCCACGCGACTCCAGCCGGCCGACGATGCGGCCCTGGTCGCGCATCGCCTCGAAGAAGAAGGTGGCGTCGCTGATGCGCAGGTTCTTGGCCTCCACCAGCGCACGCGGCAGGCCGGTGAGTTCCGCCACGCGGCGGGCGATGCGTGCGCGCCGGTCGTGCGACAGGCGCGCGCCGGCCTGCAGCGCCGCCACGTAGTCGTCGGCGACGAAGGCTTCGGCCGCCGCACGCGCGGCTTCCGGCGACGCCGCCAATGTGCCCTTGAGCAGGCCGTGGTACTGGGCCGTGTTGGCGAACGCCGGCAGGAACAGCCCGTACGGCAGATCATTGCCGTGGGCGAAGACCAGGCTTTGCAGGTCCATGGCGCAGGACACCAGGATCAGGCCGCTGAGCTGCACGCCCATGCCCTGCAGCGTGTCGGCCATGGCCGCTGCACGCGTGGTGCCGTAGCTCTCGCCGGCCAGGTAGACCGGCGAACCCCAGCGGCGGTGGCGCGTTAGCCAGACGCGGATCACCTCGGCCAGGGCCGCCACGTCACCGTCCACCGACAGCAGGCCCTTGCGCGCGTCCTCGCCCGCGGCCACCGACCAGCCGGTGTGCGGCGGGTCGACGAAGACGAGGTCGAAGTGCTCGAACCAGGTGTGCGGATTGTCCACCACCGCGTGCGGGGCCGGCGCCGCGCTGGCGTCGTCGGGCACGACCACGCGCTTGGGGCCGAGCGCGCCCAGGTGCAACCAGATCGAGGCCGACCCGGGCCCGCCGTTGAAGGCAAAGCACACCGGCCGCTGCGCCGGTGCGGCGCCCTGCAGCAGGTAGTGCGTTGCCATCACCGCCGCCTCGGGCGGCGCGGCGTCGTGCCCTTTGGCGGCCACCGGCAGGAAGGCCGCCCCCAGGGCGTAGTCCAGCCCGCGGCCGCTGGCGAGCTTCACGTGGCCGGTGCTGCCTGGCGGCTGCAGGGCCAGCAGTTCATCCAGCCGGGCCCGTTGACGGGCTGCCTTGTCGTCGTTGTCCGGGGTCTTGGCGTCGCTCATCTCCAGGCCTTCGAAGGATTGCAGTGCCGCGGCACGATACCGCAGCACCGGGATAATCCGGCGATGCCTCCCACGTCCGACGCGCCTGGCGCGCAGCCACCCCAGCGCCCCCAGCGGCACCTGGTGCGCATCTTCGTCACGGGCCTGCTGGCGGCGCTGCCGCTGGCCGCCACCGTGGCCATCTTCTGGTGGGCCGCCAGCGTGCTGATCCGCTGGCTGGGGCCGGACAGTGCGGTGGGTCGCGTGCTCGGCGCCGTGGGCCTGGGTGTCACCGGCTCGGAGGTGGCGGGTTACGCCATCGGCGTGGCGCTGGTGGCGGCGGCGATCTTCGGCCTCGGGCTGCTGGTGGAGGCCGGCCTGCAGCGTGGGCTCACGCGAGCGATCGATGCCGTGCTCGAGCGCATCCCGCTGGTGCGCAGCGTGTACGACCTGGCGCGGCGCATCGTGGCCATGGTCGGCCAGCGCGACGGCGAAGCACCGGGCATGAACTCGATGAGTGCCGTCTGGTGCCACTTCGGTGGCGCGCCGGCCGACGGCGAGCCCGGCCGCGCCGCGGTGCTGGGCCTGCTGTCCACGCGCGAGCCGGTGTGGATCGACGGCCGCGCCTACATGGGCGTGATCGTGCCCACCGCGCCGGTGCCGGTGGGTGGCGGGTTGCTGTTCCTGCCGCAGGACTGGGTGCGCCCGGCGGAGGTGGGTTTCGAGGCGCTGACCAGCATCTACGTGTCGATGGGACTGACCTCGCCGCAGCACCTGCGGCAGTCCGGAGTGACCGCCGCGCAGCCCTGAGGACAGCCCGTGGGCGGGCAGCCGGCTTTACATTCCGATGCACCCGGGCGGACAACCGGGTTCATGCTCGGGCGTTGAGAGCCGCATGCGCGCACATTGCCGCGCGCCCCACCAGGAGGAACTGCCGATGAATCCGATCGCCATCCGTCGCCCGACGCTCGCGCTGTGGCCGCTGAGCGCCGCACTGTGTGCACTGGCCCTGTTGGCCACCCCCGCCGCCGAGGCCCGCGAGACCACGGTCACCGGTCCCCAGGGCAAGACCGCCACGCGCGAGGTCGAGCGCCAAAAGGGCAGCGTCAGCACCACGACCACCGGCACCGAAGGCAAGACGCGCACACGGGAGCTGTCGCGTGACAAGTCGGGCGCCAATGCCACGGTCACGCGCCGCGACGGCAGCACGGTGACGCGGGAGACCGAACGCACCGAAGGCGGTTCCACGTCCACGCTCACCGGCAGCAAGGGCGGCTCGGCTACGGCCGAGACCACGCGCACCGAAACGGGCTCCACCACCACCGTCACCGGTGCCAACGGCAAGACGGCAACGGTGGAGCATGAGCGCGGCACCTTGCGCGACAAGCTCAAGGCCAAGCGCGAGAGCAAGCAGTAGCGGCGTCACCGGACGTCGCGCCACCGCGTACGCCAGCGTCCGGCGGCGGATCAGCCGCCGATCAGTTGCGCATAGCGGCCGAGGTCGACGTTGCCGCCGCTGACGATGATGCCGACGCGCTGACCGCGCCAGTCCAGGCCCGCCAGCGTGCCGGGCCCGCACAGGGGACCGTCAGGGTCCATCACCGCCGCGGCGGCCAGGCAGCCGGTGGGCTCCACCACCTGCTTCATGCGCTCGGCGAAGAAGCGCATCGTGCGCACCAGCTGGTCGTCGTTCACCGTCAGCACGCCACGCACCAGGGCCTGGATCACCGGGAAGGTGAGCTGGCCGCTGTGCTGGGTCTGCGCCCCGTCGGCGATGGTGCGCGGCGTGTCGATGTGCACGATCTCGCCGCGCGCCAGGCTCTGCTGCGTGTCGTCACCGGCTTCGGGTTCCACGCCCCAGACGGTGATGCCCGGGCGCAGCCCGTGGGCCGCCACCGCGCAGCCGGCGATCAGGCCACCGCCGCCCACGCAGACCACCAGGGCATCGAGGTCGGGCACGTCCTGCAGCAGTTCCAGCGCCGCCGTGCCCTGGCCCGCCATCACGTGGGGGTGGTCGTACGGCGGGATCAGGGTGAGCCCGCGTTCCGCCGCCAGCCGGCGGCCGATGGCCTCGCGGTCCTCGGTGTAGCGGTCGTAGAGGATGACCTCGCTGCCCGCCTGCCCGGCCTGGTAGCCGCGCGTGGCGGCCAGCTTGGCCGGCGGCGCGTCCTGCGGCATCACGATCACCGACGGGATGCCCAGCAGCCGCGCCGACAACGCAATGGCCTGCGCGTGGTTTCCGGAGCTGAAGGCGATGACGCCTGCGCGCCGCTGTGCGGGTGAGAACTGCGCCAGCGCGTTGTACGCGCCACGGAACTTGAACGCGCCGATGCGCTGCAGGTGTTCGCCTTTGAAGAACAGCTGAGCGCCGGTGCGGTCGTTGGCGGTATGAGAGGTGAGCACCGGCGTGCGGTGGGCCACGCCGGCCAGGCGGGCGGCCGCGGCTTGGACGTCGTCGAGGGTGATGGCCAAGGGAGAAGGCGTCATGCAGCGATGCTACGGCCCCTGGAAGCCACCGCGCCGGAAGGTCAGCACCAGCGTGTCGCGGTGGGCCGGTGCATCGGGCTCGCCGTCGGGCTGGATCGGCGTGCTCTCGTGGATCACGCGTTCATCGTCCAGCAGCAGCGCGCTCCAGGGTTCGGCCAGCGTGAAGCGCAGGCCCTGCGGCCCGCGCGCGTCGAAGACCCGGGTCTCGCCGCCCTTGATGCCGGTGCGCGCCACCAGCACCACCACCACCAGGTCCACACCGTCGCGGTGCGCGCCCTCGGGCGTGGGCCGGCCGATGCCGCCGGTGCAGTCGATGCGGAAGGGGTGCGCTTCGACGAACCAGCGCTGCGGACCTTGGCCCTCGCAGCCGCGCAGCGCGTCGGCCGTGGCAGCCAGTCCGGCCAGCAGGCGGTGCCAAGCCGGGTCGGCCTGCAGCGATGCCGGCAAAGGGTCGAACCAGCGCTCGATGCCGCCGTGCAGCGCGTTGTATTCCACCGGCTGCCAGTGCGCCCGGTGCGGCACCGGCTCCACCCGGCCGCCTTCGACGACGAAACAGCCATGGCGCCGGTAGCGGTAGCGGCCGCCGTCGCGCAGGTGGGCGTCGGGCGGCAGGTCGCCCCACAGCGGCTGCCAGCGGGCCTCGTCCTGCGCATCGACCCCCGCGAGCGCCTGCAGCGACGCAGCGTCCAGCACCGCATAGCCGGCACTGGCCAGCTGGGTGTCGAGGTCGCGCAGGGCGGTCAGCGGCGGGGTCGGGCTCATGGAGGCGAGGCAGCGTCAGGGATGGCGATTCTGGAGTGTGCACTCCAATCGTGCGTCAGCCTGGGGTGGGGTTGTGGCGTTAGGGTGTCACCATGAACGCCAGGCATCCCTCCACCGACGGACCCGTGGGCCTGCTCGCGTTGATCGACTTCAAGTGGCTGATGACCGCGGAGGGCCTGGCCGTCAACGTCGACCGCCTGCGCCAGGACGCCGGCTACGCGCAGACGGTGTTCGACGCTGCCGATGCCTCCGGCAATGTGGTGCTGCGCCGCATCGCCGGCGAACTGCGCGAGCGCCTGGCCGCCGCATCGGCGCCCTGATCAGGCGCCGTAGCGCGCCGACGCCAGCGCGGCCCCGGCCGCCAATGCCTTGAGCTTGGCCTCGGCCACGGCGCGCCGCATCGGCGCCAGGCCGCAGTTGGTGCAGGCGATGAGCCGCTCCCGCGCCACGTGCTGCAGCGCGCGGCCGATGGTGTCGGCCACCTCCTCCGGCGTTTCCACCACGTCGCTGGCAACGTCGATGACGCCCACCATCAGATCCTTGCCCGGCAGCAGCGCCATCAGCTCCGGCGGCACATGGGAGTGGATGCACTCCAGCGACACCTGGTCGATGCGGCTGGCCGCCAGCGCCGGGAACACCTGCTCGTACTGCCGCCACTGCTCGCCCAGCGTCTGCTTCCACTGCACGTTGGCCGGGATACCGTAGCCGTAGCAGATGTGCACCGCGGTCTTGCAGGTCAGGCCCTGCGCGGCGCGCTCCAGCGCCTTCACGCCCCAGTCGGCCGCCTCGGCCATGTAGACGTTGAAGGCTGGCTCGTCGAACTGCACCACATCCACGCCGTCGGCCTGCAGCGCCAGCGCCTCCTGATTCAGCAGTTCGGCGAAGGCGAAGGCCAGCTGCACGCGGTCGCCGAAGTGGCGGTCGGCCACCGTGTCCACCAGCGTCATCGGGCCCGGCAGCGTGAACTTCACCGGCCGCGTGGTGTGGGCCCGCAGGAACTGCGCCTCCGGCGCATGCACGCGGCCCTTCAGCGTCGGAGCGGCCACCACCTGCGGCACCATGGCCTTGTAGCGGTCGTTGCGGATGCCCATCTCGACCTTGTGCTCGAAGTCGATGCCGTCCACCTGCTCCAGGAAGCCGTGCACGAAGTGCTGGCGGCTCATCTCGCCGTCGCCGATCACGCTCAGGCCCGCGTCCTCCTGCTGCTTGATCCAGACCAGCGTGGCGTCGAGCTTGGCCTGGGCCAGCGCGTCGCCCTTGGCGCGCCATTGCGGCCAGAGCTTGTCGGTTTCGGCGAGCCAGGCGGGCTTGGGCAGGCTGCCGGCGATGGTGGACGGGAACATGGTCGACTCCTCGGGATGACCACCACAGGCTAATCGATCGCGGCTGACGCAGAATCGGCATCACCCCGATGGCCGAACCCTCGATCCGCGCGACGCTGCAGCACGTCGCCTTCCGCACGCTGCTGGGGGGCGGCACGCTGTACTTCATCGGCAACTTCATGCAGTCCACGGCGGCGGCATGGATGATGGTCGAACTCACCGGCTCGTCCTTCCTGGCCGCGCTGGTGCAGACCGCGGTCTTCCTCCCGATGTTCCTGCTCGCCCTGCCCGCCGGCGTGCTGGGCGACATCGCCGACCGCCGCCGGCTGATGCTGGGGGCGATGGCGGCACAGGCGGTGGCCGTGGCCCTGCTGGCGGTGCTGGGGCTGCTGGGCAAGGCCGGGCCGGCCAGCGTGCTGTTCCTGATCTTCGTGGCCGGCTGCTGCACGGCGCTGATGTCGCCGTCGTGGAACACCGGCCTGGCGGAGTCGGTGCCGCGCGAGGACCTGCCGCAGGCGATCACGTTGGTGGGCATCGCCTACAACGCGGCGCGGGCGCTGGGGCCGGCCTTCGCCGGCGCGGTGTATGCCGTCGGCGGTGCCGGGCCGAACTTCGCCGCGGCCTTCATTGGCGTCGGGCTGATGGCCTGGTCGGTGCACCGCTTCCCGCCGGCGCCGCACCCGCCGTCGCGCCTGCCGGCCGAACGGCTGTGGGGCGGCATGGCCAGCGGGCTGCGCTTCGCCTGGCATTCACCGGCGGTGTTCGCGCAGCTGGTGCGCACCGTGGCCTACGCGGCGGCGGGCTCGGCGCTGTGGGCGCTCCTGCCCGCCATCGCGGCGCAGCGGCTGGGCATGGGGGCGGCCGGTTTCGGTTTCCTGATGGGCTGCATGGGCACCGGCGCCGTGGCCGCCGGCTTCCTGATCGGCCGCTGGCGCGTGCGCTACGGCCTGGAGCGCCTGGTGGCCGGCGGCTGCATCGTGTTCGCACTGGCGATGCTGGCCGCGGCACTGGTGCAGTGGCGCTGGGGGGTGTATGCGGCGCTGTTCGCGGCCGGTTCGGCCTGGATGGCGGTGATGTCCACCTTCAACACCGCCACCCAGACCAGCGCGCCGGGCTGGGTGCGCTCGCGCGCGCTGGCCATGCACACGCTGTGCGCGCTGGGCAGCTTCGCGATGGGCTCGGCGCTGTGGGGTGCGGCGTCGGACATCGTCGGCCTGCAGCCGGCCCTCTGCGCCGCGGCGGCGCTGATGCTGGCCGGCCCGCTGCTGGCGCGCCGCTACCCGCTGCGCATGGGCGAGGCGCACGACGTGACCCAGGCCGTGCCCTGGGAGGACCTGTTCGTCGCCCACGAGCCCAACCCCGAGGCCGGCCCGGTGGCGGTGGAGATCCGCTACCGCGTGCGGCCCGAGGACACCGACGCCTTCCTCGACACGATCGCCGAGCTGCGGGCGCCGCGGCGGCGCGACGGTGCGGCCTTCTGGCGCGTCTACCGCGACCTGTCGGACCCCACGCGCTTCGTCGAGCGCTTCATCGTCGAGTCCTGGGCCGATTACCTGCACCAGCGCGCACGGCAGACGCTGGCCGACCAGGCGCTGGAGGCGCGCGTGCGCGCCTTCGTGCCGCCGGGCGAGGCGGTCACGACGGCGCACTACATCGCCGAGCGCTGACCCGCGTCAGGCCGGCACCGCTGGCCGCCGGCCACGGCCCGTGACCCAGCGCAGCAGGCGGGCAAGCGCCCGGTAGACGGCCCGAATGCCCATCAGCGCGAGCACTGCCTCCACCAACGTCATCACGAACGCCAGCGCCACCGGCATGGCCTCGCAGCGGCGGTGGAACTTGGCCACCGCACGGTCGCGCGCGGTCTCGATGCTGTCGTAGAAGCTGGGGATGACCAGAAGCGTCAGGAACGTGCTGGTGATCACGCCGCCGATGATGGCCACCGCCATCGGGCGGTAGAACTCGCCACCCTCGCCCACGCCGATGGCCACCGGCAGCATGCCGGCCACCAGCGCGAAGGTGGTCATCAGGATGGGCCGCAGCCGCTGCTTGCCGGCCTCCACCAGCGCCTCCTCGCGGTCCATGCCCTCGGCCTCGCGCACGCGCGCCGCGTCCAGCAACAGGATGGCGTTCTTGGCCACGAGGCCCATCAGCATGATGACGCCGATCAGGCTCATCAGGTTCAGGGTGCCGCCGGTGAGCAGCAGCGCAACGACGACACCGATCAGGCTCAGCGGCAGCGACAGCATCACGCCCATCGGCGCGGTGAAGCTGCCGAACTGCATCACCAGGATCAGGTACATCAGCGCGATGCCCGAGATCAGCGCGATGCCCATGTCGGCGAAGACCTCCTGCTGGTCGCGTGAGGCGCCATCCAGTTCCAGCCCGTAGCCGGGCGGGAAGTCCATGCTGCGCGCCAGCTTCAGCGCGTCGGCCGTCACCTCGCCGGGGCTGCGGCCCTGCGCGTTGGCCGCCACCGAGATCGTGCGCTTGCCGTCGGCGTGCTGGATCTGGCTGGGGCCGCGGCCCATCGTCACGGTGGCGATCTGCTCCAGCGGCACCATGCGGTTGCTGCCGCTCACCGCGATCGGCAGGCGCTCGATGTTGGTCGCCTCCACGCGGTCGTCCGGGTGCAGGCGCACGGCCACGTCGCGCGTCTCGCCGTTGGGGTCCACCCAGTCGCCGGCCTCGACACCGGCGAAGGCCACGCGCAGCGCCTGCGCCGCGTCGGCCACCGAGATGCCCAGCGTGTTGGCCAGCCCGCGGTCCAGCTCGATCTGCATCTCCACCTGCGGATCCTGCTGCGACAGGCCGACGTCCACCGCACCGGGCACCTGGCGCAGCTGGTCCATGTAGCGTTGCGTCAGGTCGGTCAGCACCCGCGAATCCGGGCCGGTGAAGCGGATCTGCACCGGCTTCTGCACGCCGTTGTTCAGGTCCTCGATGACCACGTACTCGGCGCCGACCAGGCGCTTCAGTCGTTCCCGCAGGTCGCCGGCGATCTCCAGCGCGCTGCGCTGGCGCTCGGTGCTCTTGCCCAGGTCCACGTAGACGCGGCCGCCGTTGGGGTTGGCCGAGCTGTTGGTGGCGCGCACCTCGGGAATCTCGCGCGCCAGCGCGGCCGAGGCCTCGACCTTCAGTTTCGCGTAGTGCAGGCTGCTGCTCGGCGGCGTGCGCACGTCGATGGCGATCGTGCCGCCGTCGGCCGCCGGCAGGAAGCTGGAGCCGCCGAACTTGCCCTGCAGCACCACCGCCGCCACCAGGCTGGCGATGGCGAAGAAGGCCATCCAGCGCCGGTGGTGCAGCGCCCATTCGATGACCCGGCCGTAGCCCACCGCCTGGTGGTCGAACCAGGTGTTGAAGCGTTGCAGCAGCTTGCTGATGCCGCGCTTGGGCGCCTGGTGGTGGCCCGGCGGGTCGCCCCAGTAGGCCGAGAGCATCGGGTCGAGCGTGAAGCTGATGAACAGGCTCACCAGCACCGAAGCCACCACCGTCAGGCCGAAGGGCCGGAACCACTCGCCCGACACGCCGGGCATGAAGGCCACGGGAATGAACACGGCCACGATGGAGAACGTGGTGGCGGCCACCGCCAGGCCGATTTCCTTGGTGCCCTGCAGCGCGGCGGTGATGCGGTCGGCGCCGCGTTCCATGTGGCGCACGATGTTCTCGCGCACGACGATGGCGTCGTCGATCAGCACGCCGATCGCCAGCGACAGGCCCAGCAGGCTCATGAAGTTCAGCGTGAAGCCCGCCAGCCAGACGGCGATGAAGGCCGCCAGCACCGACGTGGGCAGCGACAGCGCCGTGATCAGCGTCGAGCGCCAGGAGTTCAGGAACAGGTAGACCACGAAGACCGTGAGCCCGGCGCCGAAAACCAGCGCGTGGATCACGTTGTAGAGGCTGTCCTCGGCCTCGCGGCCGCCATCGCGCGTGACCTCGAGCGTGGTGCCCTCGGGCAGTTCCTTGGCGATCTGGTCCACCAGCGCACGCACGCCCTTGGCCACGGTGACGGTGCTGGCATCGGCACTGCGCGTGACCGACAGGCCCACATTGGGGTTGCCGCTGCGGAACGACAGGCTGTCGCGCTCCGAGAAGCCGTCGCTGACCTCGGCGACGTCCGCCAGGCGAACGAGCTGGTCGCCACGACGCTTGACGACGATGCGGCCGAACTCCGTCGGCGTCTCGATGCGCCCGACCAGGCGGATGCTCTGGTCCTCCAGCGCGCCGCGCACCTTGCCCACCGGCGCGGTGGCGTTCTGCGCGCGGATGGCACCCACGACCTCGGTGACCGAGACCTCGAACTCGCGCAGCTTCTGCGCGCGCAGCAGCACCGAGAGCTCGCGCCGGAGCGCGCCGTTGACGCTGACCACGGCCACGCCCGCGATGCCACGGAAGCGGTCGGCCAGTTCGTCCTCGGCCAGGCGCGAGATCTCGGCGTGGCTCTTCACGCTGGACGACAGCGCCAACTGCATGATGGGCTGGGCGGCCGGGTCCATGCGCGTGAGCACCGGCTCGCGCATCTCCACCGGCAGCTTGTAGCGCACGCTGCCGATGGCATTGCGCACCTCGTCGGCGGCGACGATCAGGTCCTTGTCGAAGTCGAAGATCAGCACGATCTGCGCACTGCCTTCGCGTGCGGTGGAGCGCACCGTGTCGACGCCGGAGATGCCCTGCAGCGCCTTCTCGATGCGGTTGACCACCTCGCGCTCCACCGTCTCGGGGCTGGCGCCGGGATACGGCACGTTGACCACGAGCACCGGCTGCTCGACGTCGGGGATCTGGTTGACGCGCAGCTTGGACAGCGCGAGCAGGCCCAGGGCCATGAGCCCGATGATGATGACCACCATCGCGACCGGCTTCTTGACGCTGAAGTCGGAGAGCAGCATGTCGCCTCCTTACCTGGCGGCCGACGCCGCGGCGGATGCCATGGCCGCCGTCGTCTCGTAGGCCTGGCCGTCGGTCACCGCGCTGCCCGGGTTGCGCAGCACGCGGTCGCCTGCCTTCAGGCCTTCCAGGACCGGGAACTCGCCGCTGCGCGGATCACGGTCACCCACGCGCACGGCCACCTTCTGCAGCTTGCCGCCGTCGGCGCGCCACACGTGGGCCTGGTCGCCGGCGCGTACCAGCGCGCCCTCCGGCAGGGTCAGGGCCTGCACGTCGCCGCTGTCGATGCGGCCTTCGGCGAACAGCCCGGCCACGCGCGGCGCAGCGTCGGGGTCGGTGAACGCCACCATCACGCCCACCTGGCGGGTGGCGGTGTTGACCGCGGCGTCGATGCGCTCGATGCGGCCCTCGAACGGCGCGTCGCCGAAGCCGTTGATGCGGAAGCTCACCGCCTGGCCCAGCTTCAGCTCGCCCAGGCGGTCGGCCGACACCAGGCCCTCGAAGCGCATGCTGCGCGGGTCGATGACCTTGAGCAGTTCCTTGCCGACCTGGGCGGTGTCGCCGGTGGAGGCCTTGCGCTCGCTGACGACGCCGGCAAAGGGCGCGCGCACCAGCGTGCGCTGCAGCTGCTGGCGGGCCGAGACCACGCGCGCCCGGGCGGCGGCCAGTTCGCTCTGGGCCGCGTTGCGGCGCACCTCGGCGTCTTCCAGAGCCTGGGTGGAGGTCATGCCCTGGGCCTGCAGGGTCTTCAACCGCTCCACCGTGCGTTCGGCCTGCGCAAAGGCCTGGGTGGCCGCACGCAGCGCCTCCTCGGCAGACGACAGGCCATCGCGCAGCGAGGTGTCGTCCAGCCGCATCAGCAGGTCGCCGGCGCGTACCGTCTCGCCGTTGTCCTTGAGCACCTGCACGACGACCGCACTGACCTCGGCGCGCAGGTCGGCCCGGCGGGCGGGTTCCACCGAGCCGGTGATCACCGGCCCCTGGGCCAGCCGGCTGGGCGCCAGCGTGCGCAGGTCTTCCGGGGCCAGCAGCAGCACCGGCGGGGCTTCCTTGGCCTGGGGGGCGCCGGCAGGATCACCACCGGGACGGCCGCAGCCGGCCAGCAGGCCGGCGGACACCAGGAGAGTCAGGACGAGACGCATGGGGTTCCTCGAAGGTGGCCACGGCGCTTCATGGGCGCGGTGGCTCGGGGATGGTGACAAAGGCCGCGAGCGTAGCGTGACACGCCGCGGCCGCCCACCCCGAGGCGATGAATCGACCGCGTGGCGGCGCGAACGGCAACCTGGTGCGGACGGACGTCGCCGGCGGGACAGGGCCGTGCGGGCGCGGACGCCACAATCCTGCCATGGGAACGCTCTACCTCGTGCGCCATGGCCAGGCCAGCTTCGGCGCCGACGACTACGACCTGCTCAGCACCCTGGGCGAGCGGCAATGCCGGCGCCTGGGTGAGCACCTGCGCGGCCGCGGTCTGGTCTGGCAGGCCAGCTACAGCGGGACGTTGCGGCGCCAGGTGCAGTCGCTGGACGCCATCGCGCAAGGCCATGGCGAGGTGCCGGCGCCCACGCGGCTGCCCGGCCTCAACGAGTACGACAGCGAGGCCGTGGTGCGGGCGCTGTACGCCGAGATCCCGCCGCCGCCCGACCCGGCGGACAGCTTCCGCCACCACTTCCGCCTGCTGCGTGAAGGTCTGACGGCCTGGATGGCCGGCCGCACCACGCCGGCGGGCATGCCCACGCATGCCGACTTCGTGGCCGGGGTGCGTGAGGCGCTGGACCGCGTGCGCGAGCAGCACGACGGCGACGTGCTGATGGTCTCCAGCGGCGGCCCCATCGCCCACGCCGTGGGCCTGGTGCTGGGCCTGGCGGCGCCCGCGGTCATTGACCTGAACATGCGCCTGCGCAACAGCGCCGTCACCGAACTGCAGGTGACGCCGAAGCGGCACCTGCTGGTCAGCTTCAATGGCATCGGCCACCTGGAACAGGGGGTGGGGCCGGACTGGATCACCTACGCCTGAGCACTGCGCGGCGCGGACCGACTCGTCGCGGGGTGCCGCCGGTCTGACCTTGCGCAGACACGCCGGGCATGGTTCGTGCACCATGCGGCCCATGCACTGCACGCTGGACATCGAGGCCTCGGGTTTCGGGCGCCATGGCTACCCCATCGAGATCGGCTACGTGCGCGACGACGGCCGATCCTGGTGCACGCTGATCCGGCCGCATGCGGACTGGACGCACTGGGACCCCACGGCGGAGCGGCTGCACGGCATCACCCGTGACGCCCTGCTGCAGCACGGCCGCACGCCGGCGATGGTCTGCCGTCAGCTCAACGAAGGCCTGGGCGGGCGCACCGTGTACTGCGACGGCTGGGCCCACGACTACCCCTGGCTGGCGCGGCTGTACGACGCGGCGGACATGCTGCCCAGCTTCCGTCTGGAATCGGTGCAACAGCTGCTCGACGACCAGGCGCGCCCGCGGCTGGACCCGGCCCTGCAGCGCCTGCGGGCCACGCTGGGCCGCCACCGCGCCAGCGCCGACGCGCGCGTGCTGCAGCAGGCGCTGGTGCAGACCCTGGGGGGCTGACGGCCCGCCGGCGCCGCCGGCGGTGGTCCGCGGCACCGGGCCGCGTCCAGCCAGATTCAGCCGCATTCAGCCGCCGTCGGCCTCCTGCGCCTGCAGCAGCCGCCACATGATCTTGCCCGAACCGCTCTTGGGCAGCGCGTCAACAAAGCTGACCAGCCGCGGCACCTTGTAGGCCGCCATGTGCTCGCGCGACCAGGCGATGATGTCCTCGGCCGAGGCCGTGCCGCGCGCCTCGGGCCGCAGCACCACCACCGCCTTGACCGTCTCGCCGCGGTAGGCGTCCTTGGCCGCGATCACGCAGGCCTCCTGCACCAGCGGGCACTTGTAGAGCAGCAGTTCCACCTCGCTGGGCCAGACCTTGAAGCCGCTGGCGTTGATCATGCGCTTGAGGCGGTCGGTGATGAAGAAGTAGCCGTCCTCGTCCATGCGGCCCAGGTCGCCGGTCCGGAAGAAGCGCTTGCCGTCGATCTCGACGAAGGCCGCGCGCGTGGCCTCCGGATGCTGCCAGTAGCCCTGGAACACCATCGGGCCGTGGGTGACGATCTCGCCGCTCTCGCCCACGGGCATCTCCTGCAGCGTGTCGGGGTCCACCACCCGCGAATCGACGCCGAAGATCGGCATGCCCAGGCACTGCAGCTTGGCCCGCTCCGGTGGGTTGGCGTGCGACGGCGCCGCGGTCTCGGTCAGGCCGTAGCCTTCGGCGAAGGTCAGGCCGAAGCGGTCGCGCAGCCGCTCGGCCACCGCCTGCGGCATCGCCGCGCCGCCGCCGGAGAGGTTGCGCAGGCTGGACAGATCGAAGCTGTCCAGTACCGGGCTGGCCATCAGGTCGACGATCATCGTCGGGATGCAGGTCCAGTGCGAGATGCGATGCCGCGCGATCAGGCGCGCGGCGAGTTCGCGGTCCCAGCGCGGCAGCAGCACCACGGTGGCGCCTTCGTAGACGTTGCCCAGCACCAGGTACATCAGCCCGGTGATGTGGAACATCGGCACCACGCCCAGGGCCACCGTCT
Source organism: Rubrivivax albus (assembly GCF_004016515.1). Lineage (GTDB taxonomy): Bacteria > Pseudomonadota > Gammaproteobacteria > Burkholderiales > Burkholderiaceae_C > Rubrivivax > Rubrivivax albus. Next base: position 723,054 of record NZ_SACT01000001.1, on the reverse strand, counting down.
CCGGGCCGGCGTGGCTCCACTGGCCGCCGACGGCATTGGCCATCAGTGTGCGGTGGGTGTGCAGGCACCCTTTGGGCAGGCCCGTGGTGCCCGAGGTATACGGCAGCACCGCCAGGTCATCGGGACCGCGGGTCAACGGCCCCGGGGTCAGGCCGTCGGCCAATGCGTCGGCCCAGGCGGTGGCGCCCGGCGGCAGCGGCGTGACGTCGCGCAGCCAGGCCAGCACCGGCGCCGCCGGGGCCTCCTCGGTGGCCACCTCGTCGGGGAGGGCGTCGGCCAGCGACGCCACCAGCAGGTGGTGCAGGCGCTGCGCCTCGGGCAGGCGCTGGTCGGCCTCGCGCACGATGCCGGCCAGGTCGCGGCTGGTGATGGCAAAGCGCGCCGAAGGGTCGGTGATGTAGTGCCCGAACTCGTCGGCCTTGTTCATCGGGTTCACCGGCACCACGACGCCGCCGGCGCGCACGATGCCGTAGAACGCCGCCACCCACTGCGGGCAGTTCTGCATGAACAGCAGCACACGGTCGCCCGGGGCCAGACCGCGGGCCTGCAGCCAGCCGGCCAGGGCCTCGGCCTGGGCCTTCAGTTCGCGGTAGCGCAGCGGCTGGCCAAGGAACAGGTAGGCCGGCTTGTCGGCGAAGCGCGCGGCGCTGACCTCGAGGTTGAACCACAGCGTGGTGGCGGGCACGGACAGTTCGCGCGGCAGCCGGGCCGGCCAGTGCGCGTGGTGCGGGCGGGTGGTGGTCATCGTCTCCGGGTGCGGCTGCGGCCGCTTGTGATGGATTCTGTTGGTTGCAGCGGCCGTCGGCGGCTCAGGGCGCCTGACGCTGGCGATTGGTGGCGAACCACTTGCGGCAGGCCGGGTGGCCCTTGAACTCGTCGCTCGCGCATTCCCGCTCCATGCACCAGAACAGGGCCAGCAGCACCCGCTTGCCGCAGACGGCCGACGGGTCGTCGGACAGCGCGGCCGGGCTGGCGACGGGCGTGCGGTTCACGATCGGTGCCGGCGCGCTGGCCGGGGCGGGGGTGCCGGCCAAGGCAGCGGCGGTGGCGGGCGCCGAGGTCGGCACCGCCGTGGGAGGCGCCGCCTGCACGACCGGCGGAGGCTCGGGTTCGCTTCGCGGCGGCGGCTTGCGCACCGTGGGGTCGCTGCCGCGCGCTTGCGCCGATCTGGCCGGTAGTCCCCCGGCATCGGGTGCGGTCGCACGCGCCTCGGCCGCAGCCTGGGCCGGCGTGGACGGCTCGACCGGGTCGGCGTGCCGGCCTCGCGCCGAGGCAGGGGGCGACATCTCGGCGCCGGACGCCGGGGCGGAGGCCACCAGCGCCAGAGGCTGGACGACTGCGGCTGCGCCGTCGTCGGTCATGGCGCCGGTCCGCGACCACCACCAGACTGCCACGGCGGCCACGCCCAGCAGGCCCAGCAGCACCGGCAACACGCGGCGGGCCGACTTGTCGCCCTGCCACCCCGCCGGCGCCGTGGCTGCGACTGAGGCCGCGGGGGCCGCAGCCGCCGACGCGGCCCCGCGCTGCGACAGGTCGATCAGCGTCGGCGCGTCGGCACCGGCCGGCATCGCCGGAGCGGGCGGCCAGGGCGCCGACACGTCAACCACGGTCGTCGGCAAGGCCTGGCCCGTGGCCGGCGCTCCGGTGGCCACGCCGCCCGGCGCAGGCGGTTCGGCAGTGCCCTCGAGCACCGCCCGCAGCACCGCCACGCTCTGCGGGCGGTCCGCCGGGCGCGTGGCCAGCATCCAGTCCACCGCCGCCAGCAGCCGCGGGCTGCAGCCCGGCAGCGTGCGCGTCACGAGCGGCAGCTGGTCGTCGTGCAGCGTACGCGCCGTGGCCGGAGCCGGGGCCTCTCCGGTGAGCACGTAGTGCAGCGTGGCGCCCAGCGCGTAGAGGTCGGTCCACGGGCCCTGGCGCGACGCGCTCACCTCCGCGTACTGCTCGATCGGCGCATAGGCCGGCTTGAGGATCGCCGTCAGCGTCTGGCTGCGGTCTCCGATCACGCGCCGGGCAGCCCCGAAGTCCAGCAGCACCGGGCGGCCGTCGGGTTCGATCAGGATGTTGTCCGGCGCGATGTCGCGGTGGTACACGCCCGCGGCATGCAGCGTCTCGATGGCCCCCAGCAACGGCCCGAGCACCGCGCGCAGCCAGGCCTCGTCCGGTGGGCCCTGCATGGCCTGCCGGACGGCCTTGAGCGTCTGGCCGTGGTAGATCGGCATCGCCATGTAGGCGGTGTCGTTCTGCTCCCAGAACCGGTAGACCTTCAGCAGCGACGGGTGGTCGAAGCGCGCCAGCAGCTTGGCCTCGTTGACGAAGGAGCGCAGGCCGAGCGCGAAGGTCTCGGCATCGGACTGCGAGCGCAGCGACACGTGCAGCGTGGCCGTGCGGCCGGCCAGCGCAGCCGGCATGTACTCCTTGATCGCCACCTCGCGCTCCAGCGCGTGGTCCAGCGCCCGGTAGACGATGCCGAAGCCGCCGACGCCCAGCACGGCCAGGATCTCGAACTCGCCCAGCCGGGCGCCCCGGGGCAGCGCATTGGCCGGATGGTCGGGGCTCGCGACGGGGGGCGTCATGGCCGACGAAGCTTATCAGGGCGCTGCCTACAATCCCGCCGTGATCCCGCCCCGCCCCGTGCACAGGCGCCGCGCCTGCGGCCTCGTCCTCGCGTCCCTGCTGGGCGCCGCCGGTTCCGCGCGCGCGCTGGCGCCACCGGCCGGGCCGGTGGTGCTGGAAGTCCGCGGCCGCGTGCGCACGCCCAACGTCGAGGCTGCCGCCTGCTTCGACATGGCCATGCTCGCCGGATTGCCGCAGGTGGGCTTCACCACGCGCACGCCCTGGTTCGCTCAGCCACGCCATTTCAGCGGGCCGCTGCTGCGGGACGTGCTCGCGGCGGCAGGCGCGCAAGGCACGCGGCTGCGCCTGCAGGCGCTCAACGACTACCGCGTCGACATGCCCTGGGACGACGCTCAGCGCCACGACCCGATCGTCGCGCGCCTGCTCGACGGTGCGCCGATGGCCGTGCGCGACAAGGGGCCGCTGTTCGTGATCTACCCGTTCGACGACCGACCCGAACTGCGCAGCGCCGTCTACTACAACCGGTCGGCATGGCAGCTGCGCCTGATCGACGTGGCATGACCTCGCGCGGCGAAGGCCCGCTGGCGCGACGCTGGGGGCTGGCGGCGATCGGCGGCGTGCTCGCGCTGGTGCTCGGTGCCGTGGTCCTGGTGCAGGGCCGGCAGCTGGCGCTGGCCCAGCAGGCGCTGCGCTCCGGCGACGGCTATTCCGTCACCAGCCTGTTCCAGCTCGAGGTCGAAACGCTGCGCCTGCGCGACCAGTGGCGCACGGTGCTGGAGGCGGCCACGCCCGAGGCGCTGGACTCCTTGCGGCTGCGCTACGAGATCTGGGTCAGCCGCATCGACCTGGCGCGCGCGCCGTCACTGCAGGCGATGATGGCGGGCGAGCCCGACTATGCGGCCGCGGTGTCGCAGCTGGGCAGCTTCGTTGCCGACACCGACCGTCTGCTGGCCGCCGACGAAGCGCCCGATCCGGCGGCGCTGCAGGCGGCCTTCGAGCAGTTCAACGGCCTGGTGACGCCGGTGCACGGCCTGTCTCTGGCGGCGGCGCACCGCCTGGCCCAGCGCGCCGACGACGGCAACCGCGCCCTGCAGCAGCAGAGCCGGCTCGGGGTGGCGCTGTCGGTGTTCCTGTTTGCGCTGTGCGCCGTCTTTGCCGGGCTGGCGATGCGCCAGATGCGGCAGCTGCAGCAACGCCGCCTGGCGCTGGAGGACCTGACCGAGCGCCTGCGCGAGGCGCGGGGCGACGCCGAGGCCGCCAGCGAGGCCAAGAGCGCCTTCCTGGCCAACATGAGCCACGAGATCCGCACGCCTTTCCAGGGCCTGCTGGGCATGCTGTCGCTGCTGCGCGAGAGCGGGCTCACGCCGCGACAAGCGGAGCACCTGCGCGTGGCCACCGAGTCGGCCGACCACCTGCTGGCCATCCTCAACGACATCCTGGACATGTCGCAGCTGGAGTCGGGCCGGCTGACGCTGAACCCGGCGCCGCTGGACCTGCGCGCGCTGCTGACGCAGACCGACAACCTGATGCGCACCCAGGCCGCAGCCAAGTCGCTGGCGTTGTACCTCGACGTGGCGCCCGACGTGCCGGAGTGGGTGGTGGCCGACGCCACGCGGCTCAAGCAGATCCTCTTCAACCTGCTGTCCAACGCGATCAAGTTCTGCGAACGCGGCAGCGTGGCGATGGACGTTCGGGTGCTGTCCGGCCCACCGGAGCGGCTGGCCTTCGTGGTCACCGACACCGGCGTGGGCATGGACGCGCAGACCGTGCAGCGCCTGTTCCGCCGCTTCGCGCCTGGCGACCCCACGCTGCAGCGCCGCCACGGCGGTGCCGGCCTGGGGCTGGAGATCTCGCGCAATCTGGCGCGCATGATGGGCGGCGACATCACCGTGCACAGCGTGCCCGGTGAAGGCAGCCGCTTCTGCCTGGACCTGCCGCTGCAGCGCCACCAGGCGCCGCTGCCAGCCCCGCCGTCGGCGCTGACGCCGGATCAGCCGCTGCGCACTCTGGAGATCCTGGTGGCCGAGGACCATCCGGTGAACCGCCAGTACCTGGCCTCGCTGCTGGAGACACTGCACCACAAGGCGCACTTCGTGCCCGACGGCCGGCAGGCGGTGCAGGCCGTGCAGCAGCGGCGCTTCGACCTCGTGCTGATGGACCTGCACATGCCCGAGCTCGACGGCATCGGCGCCACGGTGGCAATCCGGGCGCTGCCCGACCGTGCCGCCGCCACGGTGCCCATCGTCGCACTGACCGCCGACGCCTTCCAGGAGACGCGTGAGCGCTGCCTGCTCGCCGGCATGAACGACTTCCTGACCAAGCCCGTGAGCCCGCAGGGCCTGGCCACAGCGCTGCGCCGCCTGTTCGGCCGCGTCGCCAGCGACGGGCCGCCCGCGCCGGCGCCCACGGTGGCGCCACTGCCGTCGGAGGCGGAACTGATCGACCCGGCCGCGGTGGCCGCGGCGTTGCAGGGGCTGTCGCACGAGCGGCTGGCCACGCTGATCACCAGCTTCCTCGACCAGGGCGGGCAGACCGTCGCCCACATGCGTGCCGCCGTGCGCAGCGGCCAGCCACTGGAGTTGCGGGTGCACGCCCATGCTGCCCGCGGTGCTGCACTGAACTTGGGGCTGGCCGCGCTGGCGCAGACGGCCCAGGCGCTGCACGAGGGCGCGGCCCACCTGCCGGCGCACGAGGTGGCCCACCTGGTGCAGCGCTACGAATCGCAGCTGGCACGCACCCGGCAGGCGGCCCGCGACGCCGGGCTGCTGTCGCCGGCCTGATTGCCAGCGCTGCCGGCGGTCCGGGTCAGACCACCGCCGGCTCGGGCTCCAACCGGATGCCGAAACGGCCGTAGACCGATTCCTGGATCGCCCGCGCCAGCGTCAACACCTCGGCCCCGCTGGCCTCGCCACGGTTGACGAGCACCAGCGCCTGCCTGTCGTGCACACCGGCGTGGCCGATGCTCTTGCCCTTCCAGCCGCAGGCGTCGATCAGCCAGCCTGCCGCGAGCTTGAAGCTGCCGTCGGGCAGCGGGTAGTGCACCACGTGCGGGTCGCGGCCGATGATGTCGCGGCACTGCTCGGCGGTGACCACCGGGTTCTTGAAGAAGCTGCCGGCGTTGCCGATCTCGGCCGGATCGGGCAGCTTGTCGCGGCGGATGGCGCACACCCAGTCGAAGATCGTGCGCGCATCCGGGGCGGTGATGCCGGTCTCGGCCACCCGACGTTCCAGGTCCTGATAGCCGAGCACGGGCACCCAGGGTCGTGGCAGGCGCAGGCGCACGCGCGTGATCAGCGACTTGCCGGCCAACGCCCCCTTGAACACGCTGTCGCGGTAGCCGAAGCGGCACGCGGCGCGGTCCAGCGTCACCGTGCGGCCGGTCACCAGGTCCACCGCGTCCAGCGACTCGAAGCGGTCGGTCAGTTCCACCCCGTAGGCGCCGATGTTCTGCACCGGTGCCGCACCCACGGTGCCCGGGATCAGGGCCAGGTTCTCCAACCCTGGCCAGTCCTGGGCCAGCGTCCATTCGACCAGCGCGTGCCAGGATTCGCCGGCACCGGCCTCCACGATCCAGGCGTCGTCGTTCGCCTGCAGCAGCCGCATGCCAGCCACTTCCACCTTCAGCACCACGCCGGCCGGGTCGCGCGTGAACACGAGGTTGCTGCCGCCACCGAGCACCAGGCGCGGCAGGCGGCCGATGGCCGGGTCGTCGAGCACGCGGCGCACGTCGGCCTCGCTGCGGATGCGCACCATGCGGCGCGCCACCGCCGGCAGCGCGAAGCTGTTCAGCGCGCGCAGGTTCACGCCTTCTTCGACCACGATCTGTGGGGACATGCCACGATTGTCCGTGATGCCCCGCGCCGGACGGCTGGCAGAATGAACCGCGTCATTCCTCGTTCCCGGACCCTGCCATGCCCAGCTTCGACACCGTGCTCGAACCCAACCTCGTCGAGGTGCGCAACGCCGTCGACCAGGCCGCCAAGGAGATCGGCACCCGCTTCGACTTCAAGGGCAGCAGCGCCAGCGTCGAACTCGCCGAGAAGAGTGCCAAGGTGCACGAGCTGTCGCTGACCGCCGACAGCGACTTCCAGCTCCAGCAGGTGCAGGACGTGCTGGTGAACAAGCTCACCAAGCGCGGCGTGGACCTCCGCTTCGTCGACTTCAGCGCCAAGCCGCAGAAGATGGGGGGCGACAAGCTCAAGCTGCTGGCGCCGGTGAAGAACGGCATCGACAGCGACAACGCCAAGAAGATCCAGTCGGCGATCAAGGCCAGCAAGCTGAAGGTGCAGGCCTCCATCCAGGGCGACACGGTGCGCGTGACCGGCGGCAAGCGCGACGACCTGCAGGCCGCGATCGCGCTGCTGCGCAAGGACATCGCGCTGCCGCTGGCGTTCCAGAACTTCCGCGACTGAGCCATGCGCGGCCACTGGTGGCTGGCGGGCCTGGCGATGCTGCCGGCCCTGGCATTGGCGCAGACCGTGCAGCTCTCGGGTCAGATGGGCCGCAAGGCGCTGCTCGTCGTCGATGGCCAGCCGCTGACGCTGGCCGTGGGCGAGACGCGCCAGGGCATCACGCTCAAGGCGCTGGATGCTGGCGGCGCCCTGGTGGAGTGGGGTGGCCGCAGCAGCCGGCTGCATGTGGGTGCGGCGCCGGCCAGCGTGGGCGCCACGGGCCCGAACGGGGGCGGCCGCAGCATCGTGCTCGGCATGGGGCCGGGCGGCCACTTCATGGCCCAGGGCGCGGTCAATGGCCGGCCACAGCGCTTCATGGTCGACACCGGCGCCACCACCGTGGCCTTCGGCCGCAGCGACGCCGAACGCCTGGGCGTGGACTGGCGGCGCGGCCAGCCGGTGGCGATGAACACCGCCGGCGGCGTCGTGCAGGGCCACCGCGTCACGCTCAGCGCGGTGACGGTGGGCGAGGTCACGCTGGCCAACGTGGAAGCCGTGGTGATGCCCACGGCCATGCCCTTCGCGCTGCTGGGCAACAGCTTCCTGTCGCGCTTCCAGATGCGGCGCGACAACGACGTGATGCGGCTGGAACTGCGCTAGACGTCCGTCGGGCCGTCTGCGATGACCGACTGCGATGGCCGTCTGCGAGGACCGCCAGCGCTGGCCGCCGGTGCCGAAGCCCGTCGCCGACGAGCCGACCCGCCACGTTTGACCCGGGTTTTCCCCCGTTTTCGGGACAGTGCTGCGCCGCCGACTGCCGATACTGACGGCAAGCTGACGCACACGGGAGCTGTCCGATGGCCCACCCTTCGCCCCTCATCGCCGACCGTGCCGAGTTCATCGACGCGCTCAAGCTCCTGGCCAAGGGGCACGTGATGGTGCACGTGGGCGACAGCGTCCACGGCATCGCCATCGACGGCGGCCGCGTGCGGTATTCGGCGGGCACCCTCAAGCGCTACGGTCTGGTCGACGAGTTCGACAACCCCGACGGCTTTCCTGGCGTGCGCTACTACCGCATCAGCGACCGCGGCCGCCAGTTCGCCGACCGCGCCGTCGTCGCCTGGCACAGCCGCCGACTCTGGGAGCGCGCGCTGCTGCGCCTGGTCGGCTGACAACGGCCCGCATGGGCTAACCCCAGGGGCGCTTGTCGCCGCGCGGACAGCGCGGAAACGAACGGTCGTGCTAAAACCGGCAAGCCTGTCGGAGACCGTTCATGGACCTCAACTTCACCCCTGACGAACTGGCGTTCCGCGCGGAGATCCGCGCCTGGGTGCACGCCAACCTGCCCAAGGACATCAGCCACAAGGTGCACAACGCCTTGCGCCTGAGCCGTGACGACCTGCAAGCCTGGGCCAGGATCCTCGGCAGCAAGGGCTGGCTGGGCTGGGGCTGGCCGAAGCAGTTCGGCGGTCCGGGCTGGAACGCGGTGCAGAAGCACCTGTTCGAGGAGGAATGCGCGCTGGCCGGCGCGCCACGCGTCGTGCCCTTCGGCCCGGTGATGGTGGCACCGGTGATCATGGCCTTCGGCAGCCCGGAGCAGCAGCAGCGCTTCCTGCCCGGCATCGCCAGCGGCGAGGTCTGGTGGAGCCAGGGGTACAGCGAACCCGGCAGCGGCAGCGACCTGGCCAGCCTGAAGACCCGCGCCGAGCGCCGTGGTGACAAGTACATCGTCAACGGCCAGAAGACATGGACCACGCTGGGCCAGTACGGCGAATGGATCTTCTGCCTGGTGCGCACCAGCACCGAAGGCAAGCCGCAGACCGGCATCAGCTTCCTGCTCATCGACATGAAGAGCCCGGGCATCACGGTGCGGCCCATCGTGCTGCTGGACGGCGAGCCCGAGGTCAACGAGGTCTTCTTCGACAACGTCGAGGTCCCTGCCGAGAACCTGATCGGCGAGGAGAACAAGGGCTGGACCTACGCGAAGCACCTGCTGGCCCACGAGCGCACCAACATCGCCGACGTCAACCGCGCCAAGCGCGAGCTGGAACGGCTCAAGCGCATCGCCAAGGCCGAGGGCGTCTACGACGACCTGCGCTTCCGCGACCAGATCGCGCAGCTGGAGGTCGACATCGTGGCGCTGGAGATGATGGTGCTGCGGGTGCTCAGCGCCGAGAAGTCGGGCAAGCAGAGCCTGGACGTGGCCGGCCTGCTGAAGATCCGCGGCAGCGAGATCCAGCAGCGCTACAGCGAGCTGATGATGCTCGCCGGCGGCCCCTGGAGCCGCGCCTTCGTCTGGGAGGCCATGGAGGCCGGCTGGCAGGGCGACCATGTCGGCGCCGCGCACATCGCGCCGCTGGCATCCACCTACTTCAACATGCGCAAGACGACGATCTACGGCGGTTCGAACGAAGTGCAACGCAACATCGTCGCGCAGACGGTCCTGGGGAGCTGAACGATGGACTTCGACTTCACCGAAGATCAGGAATCGCTGCGCGACGCCGTGCGGCGCTGGGTCGACAAGGGCTTCCCCTTCGAGCGCCGCCATGCGCTGGCCAAGGCCGGTGGCGGCACGCGGGAGGTCTGGGGCGAACTGGCGGACCTGGGCCTGACCGGCCTGACCGTCTCGCCCGACCATGGCGGCATGGGCTTCGGCCCGGTGGAGGCCATGGTGGTGGGCGAGGAGCTTGGCCGTGGCTTGGTCAACGCGCCCTACGCACACGGGGCCCTGCTCGCCCCGGCCTTGCTGGCCGATGCGCCAGCAGCGCTGCAGACGGCCTGGCTGCCGAAGATCGCCGACGGTTCGGCGCTGGTCATCCCGGCGCTGCAGGAGCGTTCCGCGCGCTACCGCGTTGGCCACGTGACCACGCGCGCCGCGCACAGTGGCGACGGCTGGCGTCTCACCGGCGCCAAGAGCGTGGTGCCGGCCGGCGACGAGGCCGACGCCTTCATCGTCGCCGCGCGCACCGCCGGTGACGATCACTCGACCGAAGGCATCGGTCTGTTCCTGGTCGAGCGCGGCGCCGACGGCCTGGCCGTGCGCGGCTACCCCACGCACGACGGCGCCCGCGCCGCCGACCTGACGCTGTCGGCCACGCCGGCGCAGATGATCGGCGCCGACGGCGCCGCGGCACTCAGCTTCGCCAGCGACCTCGGCATCGCCGCCGTGGCCGCCGAAGGCGTGGGCCTGATGGACCGCTTCACCGCCATCACGGTGGAGTACATGAACACGCGCAAGCAGTTCGGCGTGCCCATCGCCAGCTTCCAGGCACTGCGCCACCGCATTGCCGACGTGAAGATGGCGCTGGAGCTGGGCCGCTCGATGAGCTACTACGCCACGCTCAAGCTCGGCGAGCCCGAGCCGCAGCGCCGGCGTGCGCTGTCGCAGGCAAAGGTGCAGCTGGGCCAGAGCATGCGCACCGTGGGCCAGCAGTGCGTGCAGCTGCACGGCGGCATCGGCGTCACCGACGAGTACGTGGGCAGCCACTATTTCAAGCGCCTGACGATGCTGGAGATGGCCTTCGGCGACACGCTGCACCACCTGGGCGAGGTGTCCGACCGCATGCAGGACACCGCCGGCGTGTTCGCCTGACGCCGCAACGGCCCGTGCCCGGCGCCATCACCGACGTGGCCGGCCTGCGGGTTGGCCATCACACGCTGGCGGCGCGCGCCACCGGTTGCACCGTCGTGCTCTGCCCCGAAGGCGCTGTGGCCGGCGTGGACGTGCGCGGCGGCGCCCCCGGCACGCGCGAGACCGACCTGCTGCGCCCGGAGAACGTGGTGCCGCTGGTGCACGGCGTGCTGCTTACCGGCGGCAGCGCCTTTGGCCTGGCCGCCGCCGACGGCGTGATGCGCTGGCTGGAAGCCCGCGGCCACGGCCTCCCCGTCGGCCCGGCACGCGTGCCCATCGTGCCGGCGGCAGTGATCTTCGACCTCTGGCACGGCGACCCAGCGGTGCGCCCGGACGCCGCGGCGGGGGCGGCCGCGTGTGACGCGGCCAGCACCGACGTGCCCGCCACCGGCGCCGTCGGCGCAGGTGCCGGCGCCACCGTCGGCAAGCTCTGGGGCCCCGCGCACGGCATGCGCGGTGGCCTGGGCACGGCGTCGATCACCGTGGCCGGCATCACCGTCGGCGCGCTGATGGTGGTCAATGCGATCGGCGACGTGCTCGACACCGATGGCAGCGTCATCGCCGGCGCCCGGGGCGACGATGGCCGACCTCGCCGCAGCACCGATGCCCTGGCGGCCGGCGTGCTGCCGCAGCGCCTGATTCCCGGCACCGCGACCACGATCGGCGTCGTGGCCACCGACGCCGTGCTCGACAAGGCCCAGGCCACCAAGCTGGCGGCCCTGGGCCACGCCGGCCTGGCACGCGCCGTGGACCCGCTGACCATGCACGACGGCGACACGCTGTTCGCGCTGGCAACGGGCCGCGCCGGTCAGGCCGCCGACCTCTCGCTGCTGGGTGCGCTGGCCGCGCGCGTGGTGGCCGAGGCCATCCGCAGCGGGGTGCGCGCGGCGCAGGCCGCAGCCTGACCGCTGCGCTCGGCAGCGATCAACGGCGCTCAGCGGCGCTCGGCGGCCAGCTCGCGCACGAGATCGACGAAGCGCAACAGCGCTCCGTGGCAACGGTCGGCGCGCCAGACCAGGGTCAGCGGCGCCTCCAGGCCCACCGCGCGCACCAGTGGCCGGTAGACGATGGCCTGCGCGTGCGCGCCCTGCATCGACGCCGGCACCACGCACAGGCCCACGCCCGCGGCCACCAGGTTCAGGCCGCTCATCATGCGCTCCACCTCGGCCACCACGGCCGGCACCACGCCGTCCTGCGCGCAGCGCGCCAGCAGCTTGCCGTACAAGCCCTGCCCACCGGGCCGGCGCACCAGGATCATCGGCTCGCCGTCGAAGTCCGCCAGCGCCAGCCGGCGCCGAGCGGCGAGCGCGTGGTCCCGCGGCACCGCCACCACCATGGGCTCGCTGAGCAGCGTCAGCGACGCCAGCCGCTCGCTGGCGACCACCGGTTCGCGCAGGAAGCCGGCATGCAGCCGGCCGGCGAGCAGGTCGTCCGAGACCTCGGCCGCGTTGCGCTCGCCGACGATGGTGAGCGCCACGCCAGGCAACCGATGCCGGCTCTCGCGCAGCGTCTCCGGCGTGAAGGCATGAGCTGCCGCCGAACTCGTGAAGGCCAGTCGCAGCTGACCCTGGTCACCACGGGCCAGGGCCTGCATGCGCGCGAGCAGCGCATCGGCGTCGTCGACGAGGAGGCGTGCATCGTCGGCCAGCGCGCGGCCGGCGTCGGTCAGCCGCACCCCTTTCGGATGGCGCTCGAACAGGCGCAGCCCGAGCTGCCGCTCCAGCGCCTGGATCTGCTGGCTCAGCGGGGGCTGCTGGATGCCCAGCTGGGCCGCAGCCAGCGTCATCTGGCCGGCGTCGGCCACGGCCAGGAAGTAACGCAGCGGGCGAAGGTCGAGGGTGGCGCTTGACATATGCAGACCATATACCAGATGAGCAAGACATCTATTTGACGTTGATGAATCGCACCGCGAGCATCGCGCTTCCAGAACACGTCCGGAGACCTTCGATGCGAGCCCCTTGGAGCACCCTGGTGCTGCTGACCAGCGCCATCACGCTGGTGGCCTGCCAGACCACCCCTGAGCCGCCCGCCGAGCCGGCGCCCGCGACCACCGCCTGCCCCAAGGGCGTGCCCGAAGGCGCCAGCTGCTGGCGCGGCACGGATTCGGTGGGCGCGCACGTGCTGCTGATCAAGCCGGCCCAGTGGAGCGGCGTGCTTGTCGTGCACGCGCACGGCGGCCCGGTGCTCGGCACGCCCACGCCCAAGCGCGCCGATGACGATGCCGCGCGCTGGGCCATCACCGTGAAGGCCGGCCATGCCTGGGCGGCGTCGGTGTTCCGCCAGGGCGGCGTGGCAGTGCGCGACGCCGCCGAGGACACCGAACGTGTGCGGCGCATGTTCGTGCAGCACGTGGCGAAACCGAAGCACACGCTGCTGCATGGCCAGAGCTGGGGCGCCGGCGTGGCCGCCAAGGCGGCGGAGATGTACCCGGCGTCGTGGGACGGCGTGCTGCTCAGCAGCGGCGTGCTGGCCGGCGGCAGCCGCAGCTACGACTTCCGGCTCGACCTGCGCGTGGTCTACCAGCACCTGTGCGGCAACCACCCGAAGGCCGACGAGCCGGCCTATCCGCTGTGGATGGGCCTGCCCGCCGACAGCAAGCTGACCCGGCCCGAGCTCGCTGCGCGCGTGGACGCGTGCCTGGGGGTGCGCAAGCCGGCAGCGCAGCGCGCACCGGAGCAGGCGACGAAGCTCAAGACGATCGTCGACGTGATCCGCATTCCCGAGCGCTCCGTCATCGGCCACCTGAACTGGGCCACGTGGCACTTCCAGGACATTGCGCTGCACCGCACCGGCGGCGGCAACCCCTTCGACAACCAGCGCGTGCGCTACGTCGGTTCGCCCGACGACGTGGCGCTGAACGCTGCCGTGCTGCGCTACGCCGCCAACCCGAAGGCGCAGGCACGATTCGCCGCCGACACCGACCCCACCGGCGACATCCGCGTGCCGGTGCTCACCGTGCACGGCATCGACGACCCCACGGCCTTCATCGAGATGGACCACTTCTTCCGCCAGACGATGGAGAAGGCCGGCCGCGGCGCGAACCTGGTGCAGACCTTCGTGCGCAGCGACCAGCACAGCTACCTGGGCGATGCGACCTACCCGCCGCTGTTCGACGCCCTGCTGGCCTGGGTGACGCGCGGCGAGAAGCCGACGCCTCAGACCGTGTCGATGCGCTGTGAAGCCGGGAAATCCCGGTGGGGCAACTGCGCCTTCGACACGGCCTACACGCCGCGCCCGCTGGATACCCGGGTCTATCCGCGCTGAGGTGGCGGCGTGGCGCCTCGCAGCCAAGCTGCGGCGCCGAGCCCGGCCTGCCGCCCGGTGGCCATGCTCGCCGTCAGCAGGTAACCCCCGGTCGGGGCCTCCCAGTCCAACATCTCGCCGGCGCAGAACACCCCGGGGCACGCACGCAGCATCAGGTGCTCGTCCAGGCCAGCGAAGTCCACGCCACCGGCGGTGCTGATGGCCTCGTCCAGCGGCCGCGGCGCCGACAGCACCAACGGCAAGGCCTTGAGGGCCTTGGCGGCGCGCACGGGGTCGGCCACGCCGTCAGCCCCCAGCACCTCGTGCAGCAGCGCCAGCTTCAACCCACCGAGGCCCAGGCGGCTCTTCAGGTGCGTGGCCAGGCTGCGCGTGCCGCGGGGGCGCCGCAGTTCCGCTCGCACGCGTTCGGCGTCGTGGTCGGGCAGCAGGTCCAGCGTCGGCACGGCCTGGCCGTCGCGTACGATGGCCTCGCGCAACACGGCGCTGAAGGCGTAGACCAGGCTACCTTCGACGCCAGTGTCGGTGAGCACGAACTCGCCCTGCTGGCGCCGGCCGTCGAAGGTCATCGCCACCGGCTTGACCGGCTGGCCGGCATAGCGCTGGCGCAGGAAGGGGCTCCAGGGCCGGGCGAGGTCGAACCCGCAATTGCTGGGCCGCAGCGGTGCCACCGGCACGCCCGCCGCCTGCAGCCGCGGCACCCAGGCGCCGTCGCTGCCCAGGCGGGCCCAGCTGCCGCCGCCGAGCGCGAGCACGGTGGCGCGGGCACGATGCACCAGTTCGCCCGCCGGCGTGGCGAAGCGCAGCGCGCCGTCGTTGGTCCAGCCCGTCCAGCGGTGGCGGGCGTGGAAACGCACGCCTGCACCACGCAGCCGGTGCAGCCACGCGCGCAGCAGCGGCGCCGCCTTCATGTCGGTGGGAAAGACGCGGCCGCTCGTGCCGACGAAGGTGTCGATGCCGAGGCCGGCGGCCCAGGTGCGCAGGGCGTCGGCGTCGAAGCCGTCCAGCGCCGGGCGCAGTGCGGCCTCGGCCGCGCCGTAGCGGGTGCGGAACACCGCGTCGGGCTCGCTGTGCGTCAGGTTCAGCCCGCCACGACCGGCGAGCAGGAACTTGCGGCCCACCGACGGCATGGCGTCGAAGACGTCGACGGGCAGGCCGGCCGCGGCCAGGGTCTCGGCCGCCATCAGGCCGGCCGGGCCGCCGCCGACGACGGCCACGTGCGGCGGTGCATTCATGCGCAGGACGACTGGGAGGGGCGGCTCACCCGCCGACCTCGCGGCGCACCCGGGCCAGGGTCTGCACGACGACGGCCTGGTCGGCCGGCGCCAGGCCACCGTGCCGGGTCAGCACGTCGGCCACGGGTCGGCCACTGGCGCGGGCCACGAGGACGCCATCCCGGTCCACCAGCGACCCGCGCACGAAAGCGGCGGCGGCCCCATGGCAGCTGCGGCAATGCTCGGCGTAGCGCGGCGGCGTCGCCACCTGGGCCGCGAGCATCGCGGTCACCGGCGTCACCAGGTCGTCGGCCAGAACGTGCGAGCGCAGGAAGGTGGCCAGGTCGTCGACGTGGTGGCGGCCCACCAGCCGCCCGTCGCGCAGCACCAGCGTGCGCCGCGCGAACGGGCCGGCGTCGCCGTGGCAGGACTGGCAGCGGTCGTCCCAGTAGGCGTGCAGGTCGATGGCCGCGGCAGGTTCGGGCGCTGCCACCAGCAGCGCCGCCCACGCCAGGCCGACCAGGCCTGCAAGCCTCACAGCGGCTCCGGCCGCAGGCGGGCCGGCCCGGGCCCGGCGTTCGCCAGCGTCTGCGCCAGCAGCGCGGTGGCGGCATGCACGGCCTCGATGGTCGGCGTCGGCACGCCGGCCACCTGGCCGAGCTCGATCACCGCGCCCACCAGCGCCGCCAGCTCCAGGCCACGGCCGGCCTCCACGTCCTGCAGCATCGAGGTCTTGTGCGCCCCGACCGCTTCGGCGCCCGACAGGCGCTGCTCCAGCGTGATGCGAAAGCGCACGCCCAGCGCCTCGGCCACGGCCTGACCTTCGGCCATCATGCGGCGCGCCAGCTCGCGCGTGGGCGCGAAGCGGCAGATGTCTTCCAGCGTGGCATGCGTCAGCGCACTGATCGGGTTGAAGCTGAGGTTGCCCCAGAGCTTGACCCACAGCTCGCCACGGATGTCGCGGCTGACCGGCGCCTTGAAGCCGGCGCTCATCAACGCCTGCGACAGCGCCTCCACGCGCGCGCTGCGGCTGCCGTCCAGTTCACCCAGCGAGAAGCGGTTCCCCTCGATCACACGCACCACGCCGGGTTCGACCAGTTCCGATGCCGGGTAAACCACGCTGCCGACCAGGCAGCCCGGATCGAAGGCCGTGGCGAGCCGGCCACCTGGGTCCACGCTCTCGACCACGCGGCCCTGCCAGGGGCCGTCCAGGCGCTGGAAGTACCACCAGGGCACGCCGTTGACCATCGTCACCAGCAGGGTCTGCGGGCCCAGGCCGTCCTTCAGACCGGGCAGCAGGTCCGCCACCTGGTGGGCCTTGACGGTGAGGAGCACCGCATCGGCAGGCCCGGCGTCGGCCAGCGCCGCCACGGCGCGCACGCTGGACGCGTGGCGTTCGCTGCCGTCCTCCTCGATCAGGCGGAAGCCGCGGGCGTTGATCGCCTCGAGATTGCGGCCGCGGGCGAGGAAGGCCACCTCGTGGCCGGCCAGCGCGAGCCGCGCGCCCAGGTAGCCGCCGATGGCACCGGCGCCAACGACCGCGAACTTCACGCCAACCCCAGCTTCTGCGCCAGCCCGATGCGCTGCAGCTTGCCGGTGGCGCCCTTGGGGATCTCGTCCATGAACAGGATCTTGGCCGGCACCTTGAAGTCGGCCGCACGGCCGGCGACGAAGGTCTGCAGTTCGCGCTCGGTCACGGCCGCGCCCTCCTTGAGCACGACCACGGCTGCGACCTCCTCCCCCAGCTTGGGGTGCGGCAGCGCAAAACACACGACCTGCGCCACGGCGGCATGGTCCATCAGGATCTCGTCGACCTCGCGCGGGCTGATCTTCTCGCCACCGCGGTTGATGATCTCCTTCAGGCGCCCGGTCAGGCTCAGGTAGCCGTCGGCGTCCAGCACGCCCTGGTCGCCTGTGCGGAACCATCCGTCGGTGAACGCCTCGGCGTTGGCCTTGTCGTTGGCCTCGTAGCCGCGCGTCACGTTCGGCCCGCGGATCACGATCTCGCCGACCTCGCCGCGCGCCAGCAGCGCCCCGCCCTCGCCCATGATCGCGATCTCCGGCCCCGCGGCCAGGCCCACGCTGCCGGGCTTGCGCACCGCCGGCGGCAGCGGGTTGCTGGCCATCTGGTGGGTGGCCTCCGTCATGCCGTAGGCCTCGATCAGCGGCGCACCGAAGACTTCCTCGAGTTCGCGGATCACCTGCGGCGGGATGGAGGAACTGGACGAACGCAGGAAACGCAGCGGATGGCGGCGGATCACGTCCAGGTTCTTCGATGCCCGGCCAAGGATCGCCTGATGCATCGTCGGCACGGCCGTGTACCAGGTGGGCCTGGCCTCGTCCATCCAGCCGAAGAACTTCAGCGCGTTGAAGCCCGGCGTGCAGAACACCTGCGAGCCCGCCGCCAGCGGCGCCAGCACGCCGGCGATCAGGCCGTGGATGTGGAACAGCGGCATGATGTTCAGCCCGCAGTCGGCCGCGGTGAAGCGCAGCGTGTCGCGGATGTGCACCGCCGAGGCCGCCAGATTGCGCTGCGACAGCGGCACGATCTTTGGCCGCGACGTGGTGCCGGAGGTGTGCAGCAGCATCGAGACGTCGTCGGGCTGGGCCGGGCCGCCTTCCGCCACGGTCTGCATCGGAAGCGCGTCGGACTGCAGCGTGAACTGCCCGGCCGCGTCGCCCGGTGTCAGCGTGATCAGCGCCACGCCGAGCCGGCGCGCCACGTCCACCGCCGGGCTGGTGCTGCCGGCCTCGACGATCAGCGCCTTGGCGCGCAGGTCGCTCAGGTAGAACTCGAACTCCTCGGCGCGGTAGGCCGGGTTCAGCGGCGCGCTGGTCACGCCGGCGGCACAGGCGAGGAAGCTGCTGGCCATCTCCGGGCCGTTGGGCAGCACGATGGCCACGCGGTCATTGCGACCGATGCCGCGCGCATTCAGCCAGGCCAGCGTGGTGTCGATCTGCGTGCGCAGACCAGCGTGCGTCAGGGCCATGCGGCCAGGCGCTGCCAGGGCCGGCGCGGCCGGATCGGCGGCGGCCAGCAGCTTAACCAGGGTCAAGTTCGTGTCCATGTGCCCAGTGTAGAGTCCCCGCCGTGCTGGAAATCCAGGATCTCGAGGCCCGCCGCGGCCGCCGCGTGCTGTTCTCCGGGCTGGGTTTCCAGGCCGAGGCCGGCCGCCTGGTGCGCGTGGCCGGGCCCAACGGGGCCGGCAAGACCACGCTGCTGCGCATGCTCGTGGGCCTGGGCACGCCGACGGCCGGCACCGTGCGCTGGCGCGGGCAGCCGCTGCGCGCCGCGCGCGAGCTGTTCCACCGCGAACTGGCTTGGGTGGGCCACGCCGCGGCGCTGAAGGACGACCTCACCGCGGCCGAGAACCTGCGTGCCATGGCCGTGCTCGGCGGCGACGACCCATCGCCGGCCGCAGCCGCGGCAGCGCTGGCCGCCGCCGGGCTGAAAGGCCGCGAGCGCCTGCCAGCACGCGTGCTGTCGGCCGGGCAGCGGCGGCGCGTGGTGCTGGCCCGTCTGGCACTGCCGCAGGCGGCGGCACTGCGCACGCTGTGGGTGCTGGACGAACCCTTCAATGCGCTGGACGTGGCTGCGGCAGACTGGCTGGCCGGCCTGGTGCGCACCCACCTCACGCGCGGCGGCATCGTGGTGCTGACCAGCCACCAGGCGATCCCGCTGGACGGCCTGGCCGACCCGTTGACGGTGTCGCTGGGCGAACCGGTGCCGGCGAGCGCATGAACGCCGCCAGCCACGTCGCCACGCTGCGCACGCTGTTCCTGCGCGACCTGACGCTGGCCCAGCGCCGCAAGGCCGACGTGCTGGGCGCGGCGGTCTTCTTCGTCATCGTCACCAGCCTGTTCCCGCTGGCCATCGGGCCCGAGCCGCAGCTGCTTCAGCGCATGGGGCCGGGCGTGGTCTGGGTGGCGGCACTGCTGGCGGCCATGCTGGGCATGCCGAGGATGTTCGCCGACGACGCGGTGGACGGCACGCTGGAACAGCTGCTGCTGTCGACCACGCCGCTGGCGCTGCTGGTGCTGGCCAAGGTGGCGGCGCACTGGCTGCTGTCGGGGCTGCTGCTGGTCATCGTGTCGCCGGTGCTGGCCGTGCAGTACGGGCTGCCCGGTGAACAGATCGGCGTGCTGATGCTGTCGCTGCTGATCGGCACGCCGGTGCTCAGCCTGATCGGCGCCATCGGCAGCGCACTGACGGTGGGCGTGCGCGGTGCGGCGGTGCTGCTGTCGCTGCTGGTGCTGCCGCTGGTGACGCCGGTGCTGATCTTCGGTGCCGGGGCCGTGGAGGCCGCCGGCAGCGGTCTGGGCGCCGGCGCGCACCTGTCGCTGCTGGGCGCGATGCTGGCCGCCGCCGCCTTCGGCGCGCCGCTGGCCGTGGCAGCCGCACTGCGCATAAGCCTTGACTGATATAGGGACTCCCATCGGGCACAATCCGCGATCGGCCATGTCACGCATCAACTGGTTCTATTTCGCGGCGCCGCAGCGCTTCTACGGGCTGGCGGGCAAGCTGGTGCCGTGGTGTGCCGCGGCCGCCGTCGCGCTGGCGGCCTATGGGTTGTGGATGGGCCTGCTGGTGGCGCCCACCGACTTCCAGCAGGGCGAGAGCTACCGCATCATCTTCATCCACGTGCCGGCCTCGTGGATGGCGATGGTGCTCTACCTGGCCATGGCCTTCTGGGCCGCGGTGGGCCTGATCTTCAATGCCCGGCTGGCCGCGATGCTGGCCCAGGCCATCGCGCCCACAGGCGCGCTGATGGCCTTCCTGAGCCTGTGGACCGGCGCGCTCTGGGGCAAGCCCACCTGGGGCACTTGGTGGGTGTGGGACGCGCGGCTCACCTCCACGCTGATCCTGCTGTTCATGTACATCGGCTTCATGGCGCTGCGCGGCGCCATCGAGGACGAGCGGCGGGCCGACCGGGCATCCGCCCTGGTGGCCATCGTCGGCGCCGTCAACGTGCCCATCATCTACTTCTCGGTGAAGTGGTGGAACACGCTGCACCAGGGCGCCTCGGTGCGGCCGCTGAAGGGCTCGACGATGGCCGACGTGATGCTCGAGGCCATGCTGATCATGGCGCTGGCCTTCTGGGCCTACGCCTTCGCCGTGGTGCTGGCCCGCGTGCGCACCATCATCCTGGAACGCGAACGCGGCGCGGCCTGGACGCAGGCGGTCCTGCCAGCCACCCGTGAGGCCACGGCATGAGCGGGATCTACTGGAAGAGCCTGGACGACTTCCTGGCCATGGGCGGCTACGGGCTGTACGTCTGGGGCTCGTTCGGCATGGTGGTCCTGGTGCTGGCCGCGGAACTCTGGGCCCTTCGCCAGCGTCGGAAGGCGCTGGCATCGGAGATCGACGAATGAAACCCCGTACCAAACGCGCCCTGGCCATCGTGGCCGGCGTCGCCACGCTCGGCGTGGCCACGGCCCTGGTGCTCAACGCCTTCCAGAGCAACCTGGTGTTCTTCTTCAGCCCCAGTCAAGTGGCCTCCAACGAGGCGCCGAAGGACCGCGCCTTCCGCATCGGCGGCATGGTCGAGGACGGCAGCCTGCAGCGCGACCCCAACGGGCTGACGGTGCGCTTCGTCGTCACCGACACGGCCAAGACCGTGCCCGTGACCTACACCGGCATGCTTCCGGACCTGTTCTCCGAAGGCAAGGGCGTGGTGGCCCAGGGCAAGCTGGGGCCCGACGGTGTCTTCGTCGCCGACCAGGTGCTGGCCAAGCACGACGAGAACTACATGCCGCCGGAGGCCGCCGAGGCGTTGGCCAAGGCCAAGCAGGGCCAGATGCCGTCGCTGCAGCAGCAGATGGGTCAGACGGAGGCCCGGCAGTGATCCCGGAGATCGGGCACTTCGCGCTCATCCTCGCGCTGGCGGTGGCGCTCCTGGCGCAGACGGTGCTGCCCCTGGTCGGCAGTTTCCGCGGCCAGGCGGCCTGGGTGGCGCTGGCGCGGCCCGCCGCCTGGGTGCACTTCGGCCTGCTGACGGTGGCCTTCGGCTGCCTGATCCACGCCTTCGTCACCAGCGACTTCTCCGTGCTGCTGGCGGCGGAACACTCGAACACCGCCCTGCCCGTCTACTACAAGGTCACCGCCGTCTGGGGCAACCACGAAGGCTCGATCCTGATGTGGGCGCTCATCCTCGCGGGCTGGACGGTGGCCGTGGCCACGTTCTCGCGCCAGTTGCCTGACGTGATGGTGGCGCGCGTGATCGCGGTGATGGGCTTCGTCAGCGTCGGTTTCCTGCTCTTCACGCTGTTCACGTCGAACCCGTTCGAACGCCTGCTGCCGGCGGCCGACGACGGCCGCGACCTGAACCCGCTGCTGCAGGACCCGGGCATGATCTACCACCCGCCGCTGCTCTACATGGGCTATGTCGGGTTCTCGGTGGCCTTCGCCTTCGCGGTGGCGGCGCTCATCTCCGGCCGCCTGGACAGCACCTGGGCGCGCTGGTCGCGGCCCTGGACCACCGCCGCCTGGTTGTTCCTGACGCTGGGCATCGCGCTGGGCAGCGCCTGGGCGTACTACGAGCTGGGCTGGGGCGGCTGGTGGTTCTGGGACCCGGTGGAGAACGCGTCCTTCATGCCCTGGCTGGCGGGCACGGCGCTGATCCACTCGCTGGCCGTGACCGAGAAGCGCGGCGGCTTCAAGATGTGGACGGTGCTGCTGGCCATCCTGGCCTTCAGCCTGAGCCTGATGGGCACCTTCCTCGTGCGCTCGGGCGTGCTGAGCTCGGTGCACGCCTTTGCCACCGACCCCACCCGCGGCGTCTTCATCCTCAGCTTCCTGGGCATCGTGATCGGCGGCTCGCTGGCACTGTTCGCCTGGCGCGGCCCGAAGGTGGGCGTGGGCGGGCTGTTCGAGCCGGTGTCGCGCGAGGGCATGCTGCTGGCCAACAACGTGCTGCTGATGGTGGCCACCGCTGCCGTGCTGCTGGGCACGCTGTACCCGCTGGTCATCGACGCGCTGGGCCTGGGCAAGATCTCGGTCGGCCCGTCGTACTTCAACGCCGTGTTCGTGCCCCTGATGGTGCCGGCGATGTTCCTGATCGGCATCGGCCCGATCGCGAAGTGGAAGAAGGCGTCGCTGCCGGAACTGGCCGTGCAGCTGCGCTGGGCGGCGGCGGTCAGCCTGGTGGCGGCGCTGATCGCACCCTTCCTGATGGGCAGCTTCAAGCCGCTGGTGGGCTTCATGCTGTTCCTGGCCTTCTGGATCCTGGCAACCACGGCGCACACGCTGTGGCTGCGCGTGCAGGGCCAGCCCTTCGCGCTGTGGGGCCAGCGCCTGCGCACGCAGACCGGCAGCTGGTACGGCATGCTGCTGGCGCATGCCGGCGTGGGCGTGTTCATCATCGGCGTGACGCTGGTGGGTGGCTACGAGACCGAGCAGGACCTGCGCATGGAGATCGGCAGCACCGCCACCGCCGGCGGCCACGACTTCAAGCTCGTGGGCCTGCAGGACGTGCAGGGCCCGAACTACGTGGCGGTGCGCGCCACGTTCGAGGTCAGCCGCGACGGCCGCTTCGTCGAGTACCTCTACCCCGAGAAGCGCACCTACACCGTCAGCCGCATGCCGATGACCGAGGTCGCCATCGACCGCGGCGTGCTGCGCGACCTCTACGTGTCCATGGGCGAACCGCTGGACGGTGGCGCCGCCTGGAGCGTGCGCCTGTACGTCAAGCCCTTCGTCAACTGGATCTGGGGCGGCTGCCTGCTGATGGCCCTGGGCGGCGTGCTGGCCGTGGCCGACCGGCGCTACCGCCTGCACAGCCGGCGCACCGAGGCGCTGCCCACCGGAGCGCGCGCCGCATGAAGCGCTACCTGATCCCGCTGGGCATCTTCGTGGTGCTGGCGCTGTTCCTGGGTGTGGGCCTGAAGCTCAACCCGCGCGAGGTGCCGTCGCCGCTGATCGACAAGCCGGCGCCGGCCTTCAGCCTGCCCACACTCAACGACCCGGCTGTCAGCTTCGCGGCCGAGCAGATGAAGGGCAAGGTCTGGGTGCTCAACGTCTTCGCATCCTGGTGCGTGCCCTGCCTGGCCGAGCATCCCTACGTGACGCAGCTCGCACGCATGCCGGGCGTCAACGTGGTGGGCCTGAACTACAAGGACAAGCCGGAGGATGCCAAGCGCTGGCTGGCCCGCCACGGCGACCCGTACCAGGCCATCGCCGCCGACGGCAACGGCCGCGTGGGCATCGACTTCGGCGTCTACGGCGTACCCGAGACTTTTGTCATCGACCGCAACGGCGTCATCCGCCACAAGCAGATCGGGCCGATCACGCCGCAGGCGCTGAACGACGAGATCCTGCCGTTGCTGAAGAAGCTCGATGGCTAACCGGATCGTCGCCACGCTGGCGGCGGCCGGGCTGGCGTGCGCGCTGGCCACGGCCGGCGCCCAGGAAGCCCGCCCGCTCGCGGCAGACCCTGCGCTCGAGGCCAAGGTCTTCGAGATCGCGCACGACCTGCGCTGCCTGGTCTGCCAGAACGAGACCATCGCCGCGTCCAACGCCGACCTGGCCGTGGACCTGCGCCAGCAGGTGCGCGAGCAACTGATCGCCGGGCGCACGCCCGATGAAATCCGCGCCTACATGGTCGATCGCTACGGCGACTTCGTGCTCTACAAGCCGCCGTTCAAGCCGCTGACCTGGCTGCTGTGGATCGGCCCCTTCGTGCTGCTGGCGGCCATGGCCTGGGTCATGTCACGCACGCTGCGGCAGCGCCGCAGTGCCGCGGCGGCCGCCGCGGCGCCGTTGAGCGATGCCGAGGCGCGCCGCGCCCGTGAGCTGCTGGCCTCTGCGGACGTTCCGGACGCGCGCGGCCCCGAGACCCCCCGATGACGATGTTCTGGATCCTCGCCGCCATCATGGTGGTGGTGTCGCTGGGCGTGCTGGTGCGCCCGCTGCTCGCGGTCAAGGCACCGGCCATCGACGACACTGCACAGACCAACCTGCGCGTCCTGCGCGACGCCATGGCCGAGCTCGACGCCGAACTGGCCGCCGGCGAACTCACCGCCGAGCAGCATGCCCAGGCGCGTACCGAACTCGAGCGGCGCGCGCTGGAAGAGACCGCTGACGACGACACCCGGCCCAGCAGCGCCGCGCCGCGCGGCGCCCGTGCCAGCGCCCTGGCCCTGGCCGTGCTGGTGCCGGCCACGGCCGTGCTGCTCTACGCTCAGCTCGGCGACCGGCGCGGGCTGGATCCGGTGCTGGCGCAGCCGCCCGCGCACGCCACGGCGGCCGACATCGACACCCTGGTGCAGCGCCTGGCCGACCGCATGAAGGCCGACCCGGCCGATCCGCAGGGCTGGCTGCTGCTGGGCCGCGCCTACGCCGGCCTGCAGCGCTTCGACGAGGCCCGCGACGCCTACCGCGAGGCCATGCAGCGCATGACCCCCGACGCCAACCTGCTGGCCGACTACGCCGACGTGCTGGCCATGACCCAGGGGCGCACGTTGGCTGGCGAGCCGGAGAAGCTGGTGCTGCAGGCGCTGACGCTGGACCCGGACCACCTGAAGTCGCTGGCCCTGGCCGGCTCGGCCGCGTTCGAACGCGGCGACCCCAAGGCTGCGCTGGCCCACTGGACCCGCGCCAAGGCGCTGGCGCCGCCGGACAGCCCGTTTGCCGGCGGCCTGGACCCCGGCATCGCCGAAGCCCGGGCCGCCGCTGGCCTGCCGGCCGACGCCCCGGCTCCTGTCCCGCCCACGCCTGCCGCATCGGCCGGCGGCCTGCAGGTCAGCGTCCGCCTGGACCCTGCCCTGGCCGGCCAGCTGCAGCCTGGCGACACGCTGTTCGTCTTTGCCCGCGCCGCCGAAGGCCCGCGGATGCCGGTGGCCATCGCCCGGCTACCGGCCACGGCCGAGCCGGTGCAGGTGACCCTGGACGACAGCTCGGCCATGATGCCGGCGATGCGCCTGTCCGGCCAGGCGCGTGTGGTGGTCGGCGCCCGTGTCTCGCGCACTGGCAATGCCACGCCGCAGCCGGGTGATCTCGAGGGCGAATCGGTGCCGGTGGCGCCGAGCGGCACCGTCGAACTGCAGATCGACCGCGTCCGGCGATAGCCGGGGGGGTTTCGCACGAGGGGCGCGAGAGATTCCCCCTCAAGCTCGGACGTGATCGGCCGATCACAGGCAGGTGGACCCGTTGTGCCTCGCCCTCTGGCGGGGCAGCGCCGTCCGTTGGGAGTTCGGCATGCACAAGAAGAGCGTCCCGTCCGCCTCCACCGTACCCCGCCAGGCGACGGCATCGGGTACCCGCGCGGAGGACCAGGCGTGAACACGCGTGACAACGACAGCGCGAAGGACGACGTCTACGACGAGCTGGGTCATGTGGCGCGGCAGCTGCACAGCGCGGTCGTGCAGCTCGGCGTGGACGGTTACTTGCACCGGATCGCCAGCGAGATCCCGGACGCCCGCGAGCGTCTGGTCTACGTCGGCCAGCTCACCGACCGCGCCGCGCACAAGGTGCTTGGCCTGGTCGAGCAGGGGCAGCCGGAATGCCGCGCGCTGCGCGACGATGCCCAAACGCTGTGTGCCAAGCTCGACGCCGCCGCTGTCGGCGCCAGCGCCGAGCAGGCCGCCCTGCTGGCCGAGGCCCGCCGCTTCGCCGAACAGGCCGCCGCGCGCGCCGACCAGCAGCACGAGACGCTCAGCGAGATCATGCTCAGCCAGGACTTCCAGGACCTCTCGGGCCAGGTGATCCAGAAGGTGGTGAGGATCATCAGCGAGACCGAGGACCAGCTGCTCGGCCTGCTGCTCAAGCACGCACCGATGCAGGCGTCCGATCTGAAGCACCAGCCACAGCAGGACCTGCAGGGCCCGCAGGTGGAAGGCAAGGCCCTGGACCAGGGCGACGTCGACGACCTGCTGGCCTCACTGGGCTTCTGAGCGCGCGCGCCGCCGGTGCGCGGGCCCGGCGCTGCCAGCGGGCACGGCCCGTCACGGGCCCAGCGCCGCGTGCCGCATCAGCAGCACGGCGAGCCCCCCCATCGTGACCGCGATCAGGCCGTCCAGCACCTGCCAGGCGCGCGGCCAGGCGAACCACGGTGCCAGCGCCCGGGCACCGAAACCCAGCAATACGAACCACAGCAGGCTGGCGCCGCTGGCGCCGGCCACGAACCACGCCCGCAGACCGGCCGGCTGCTGGGCGCCGATGCTGCCCACCAGCAGCACCGTGTCCAGGTAGACGTGCGGATTCAGCAGGGTGAAGGCGGCGGCCTGTGCCAGTGCGCCCGTGCGGGTCAGGCTGGCACCGTCGGCGGCCGCATCCAGGCCTTGCGGCCGACGCGCCCGCTGCAGCGCCCGCCAGCCGTACACGGCCAGGAACAGGGCGCCGGCGACCGCCAGCACACGCGCCACCCCGGGCCGCTCGCCCAGGGCCTGGGCCATGCCGAGCACGCCTGCGGCGATGAGCACTGCGTCGGCGGCGGCGCAGAACAGCACCACGCTGGCGACGTGCTCGCGGCGCAGGCCCTGGCGCAGCACGAAGGCGTTCTGCGCGCCGATGGCCACGATGAGCCCGAACCCGAGCGCAAAGCCCTGGGCCAGGACTGGCAAGCCGGGCAGCAGAGGGTCGGTCGGCAGCATCACCCACCGATCTTGCACACAGGAAAACAATTAGCCAAACTCAATCGTCTACTTCAGCTGTAGCTGGACTGAATCATGTTGGACTACGCGGCACTGTCCGCCCTGGCCGCGGTCATCCGCGAAGGCAGCTTCGAGCGCGCGGCCCAGGTGTTGCATGTCACGCCGTCGGCCGTGTCTCAGCGCATACGGGCGCTGGAAGAACGCATCGGCTGCGCGCTGGTCGTGCGCGCCCAGCCCTGCCTGGCCACCGAGACGGGGCGGCGCCTGTGCCAGCACGTGGACCGCGTGCGCCTGCTCGAACAGGACCTGCAGGGCATGCTGCCGGGGCTCGGATCCGCGGGCGACGCGCGGGTGACCGTGCCGGTGGCCGTCAATGCCGACAGTCTGGCCACCTGGTTTGCGCCGGCCGTTGCCACCTTCGCCGCCGCCGCACCGGTGCTGCTGGCCCTGTCGGTGGACGACCAGGACCACACCGCCGAGTGGCTGCGCAACGGCACGGTGCTCGCCGCGGTGACCGGCAGCGCCAAGGCGCCCACGGGCTGCGGCAGTCGGCCGCTGGGCGCCATGCGCTACGTGGCGGCGGCCAGCCCGTCCTTCCGGGCCCGCCACTTCGCCGGCGGGGTCGGCGCCGGCAACCTCACACAGGCACCGAGCCTGGTCTTCAACAGCAAGGACGACCTCCAGGCCCGATGGGTGCGGCGACTGTGCCACCGTGATGTCGACCTGCCCCACCACACGGTGCCGTCCACGCAGGCCTTCGTCACCGCGGCACTGGCCGACATGGGCTGGGGCATGCAGCCTCTGGCCCTGGTCGCGCCGCACCTGCAGGACGGCTCGCTGGTCGAACTGGTGCCGGGCACGCCGCTGGACGTGCCGCTGTTCTGGCAGCACGCACGCGCCGCGTCCACCCTGCTGGCGGGCCTGGGCCGCGCGGTGGAGGCCGCGGCGGCAGAGGCGCTGATGCAGCGCTGAGCGGCACCGCACTGCCAGGCCGTAGCATGGTGGCCATGCCGATGCCTGTCTCAGCGCGTCGCGTCGACCGCGGGCCCACCCGCCGGACGATGCTGACGGCCACCGCCCTCGCGTTCTCGCCGGCGCTGCGCGCGCAGGGGCGGTTTCCGCAGCGCCCGATCACCCTCGTCGTACCGTTCGGCGCCGGCGGCATCGCCGACCTGATGGCGCGCAGCTTGGCCGAGCAGATGGCGGAGCATCTCGGCCAGCCGGTGGTCATCGAGAACAAGCCCGGCGCGGGCAGCATCGTCGCCAGCCGGGCCGTGGCGTCGGAGTCGCCCGATGGCCACACGCTGCTGCTGATGAGCAATGGCCACGCGGTCAGCGTCGGGCTGTTCCGGCAGTTGCCGGTGGACCCACGCCGCGCCTTCACACCGATCACCACGCTGGGCTTCTTCGACCTCGGACTGTTCGTGCCCGCGGGCAGCCGTTTCAACACGTTGGCCGACCTGCTGGCCTTTGCCAAGGCGAACCCGGGCCGCCTGACCGTGGGCAGCATCGCACCAGGCAGCACACAGCACCTGGCGGGCCGCCTGTTCGACACCACGGCCGGCGTGGACAGCCTGGCCGTGCCCTACAACGG
This sequence comes from Rubrivivax albus, assembly GCF_004016515.1. Classification (GTDB taxonomy): domain Bacteria; phylum Pseudomonadota; class Gammaproteobacteria; order Burkholderiales; family Burkholderiaceae_C; genus Rubrivivax; species Rubrivivax albus. The sequence goes on along the minus strand of NZ_SACT01000001.1, from coordinate 694,800 downwards.
CAGCCCGGCAGTGCTGGCCGCACTGCGCGGCGGGCAGGTGGACGTGGCCTTCGAGATCGTCGGCCCGATGCTGCCGCAGGTGCAGGCCGGCGCCGTGCGCGCGCTGGCCGTCACTGGCCCACGGCGCAACGCCGCCCTGCCGGCCGTGCCTACCGTGACCGAATCGGGCGTGGCGTCGTACGAGGTCACCTCGTGGAACGGACTGGCGGCGCCCGCTGGCACGCCGACGACGGCACTGCAGCTGCTGCACGAGGCCGCGCTCGCCGCCCTGTCGGCGCAGGTGGTGCGCGATCGCCTGGCCGCGCTGGGCGTGCGCCTGCAGGGCAGCACGCCGGACGCCATGGCCGAGCTGCTGGCTCGCGAGATCGAGCGCTGGGGCGCGGTGATCCGCCGCGCGGGCATCACGCCGAACTGAGCGTCGCGGTGGCCCGCGGGTCGTTGGGCCCGACCATCAGCGGTGCGTCGTGCGCGGCCAGCATGGCCTCGCCATGCTCCAGCACGAAGTAGCGCAGCGCCTCGGCCGCCGGCGACAGCGTGCGCCCCGACAGGTGCACCACGTTCCAGCTGCGCACGATAGGTGCGTCCTGCACGTCGAGGATGCCGAGCAGGCCGCTCCTCACCTCCAGCCCGATGGTGTGCAGCGACAGGAAACTCAGCCCCATGCCGGCCATCACCGCCTGCTTGATGCTCTCGTTGCTGGGCATCTCCATCGCCAACGGCGGTGCGATGCGATGGCGGGCGAAGAAGTCCTCCATGTGCTTGCGCGTGCCGGAGCCGGGTTCGCGGGCGATGAACGGCTCCCGCTCCAGCGCCAACGGGGTCACCGGATGCACGCGCAGCAGCGGATGGTCCGGCGGCGCGACGAACACCTGCGGGTGGGCGGCAAAGGCCTCGGCCCGCGTGGCCAGGTCCTTGGGCGGCCGGCCCATGATGGCCAGGTCGATCTCGTTGCCGCGCAGCAGCGCCACCAGCTGTTCGCGGTTGGCCGACACGTGCAGCTTGAGCTCGACGCCCGGATGCTGCTCGCGGAACTGGACCAGCAGCCGCGGCAGGAAGTACTTGGCGGTGCTGACCAGGCCCACGTCGAGCCGGCCGACCTCCACGTGCTTGAGCCGCGCCATCGCGTCCTCGGCGTCCTTCAGCACCGCGAGCATGCGGCGCGCGTGCAGGAGCAGGTACTCACCTGCGGTGGTCAGCGACACCTGGCGGCCGCTGCGCTCGAAGAGCGGCAGGCCCACCGCGGCCTCCAGTTCCTTGACCTGCATGGTCACCGCCGGCGGGGTCAGGTGCAGCGCCTCGGCCGCGCGCACGAAGCTCAGCCGCCGCGCCACCTCGGCGAACACCCGCATCTGGCGCAGCGTGACGTTCATTCAGGACTTCTTAATTACAAGGTCAGATCATCTGAATTTACCTTATTTCAGTCACTGCTTACATTGGCCTCATCCACCCACCGGAGACCCGCATGAACGCTCCCGTCGAGGCCGGCCTGAAGTCCGACGCCACACAGATCACCGACACCAAGAAGCGCTACAGCGCGGGTGTCCTGAAGTACCGCCAGATGGGCTACTGGGTGCCCGACTACGTGCCCAAGGAGACCGACACCATCTGCCTGTTCCGCATCACGCCGCAGGACGGCGTGGACCCGGTGGAGGCCGGCGCGGCCGTGGCCGGCGAGAGCAGCACCGCCACCTGGACAGTGGTCTGGACCGACCGCCTGACCGCGTGCGAGAACTACCGCGCCAAGTGCTACAAGGTCGAGCCCGTGCCGGGCCGGCCGGGCGAGTACTTCGCCTGGGTGGCCTACGACATCATCCTGTTCGAAGAGGGCTCGATCGCCAACGTCACGGCCAGCCTGATCGGCAACGTCTTCAGCTTCAAGCCGCTGAAGGCGGCCCGGCTGGAGGACATCCGCGTGCCGGTGGCCTATGTCAAGACCTTCAAGGGCCCGCCGACCGGCCTGATCGTCGAGCGCGAGCGCCTCGACAAGTTCGGCCGCCCACTGCTGGGTGCCACCACCAAGCCCAAGCTGGGCCTGAGCGGCCGCAACTACGGCCGCGTGATCTACGAGGGCCTCAAGGGCGGCCTGGACTTCATGAAGGACGACGAGAACATCAACTCGCAGCCCTTCATGCACTGGCGCGACCGCTTCCTGTACGTGATGGACGGCGTCAACAAGGCCAGCGCCGCCACCGGCGAGGTCAAGGGCAGCTACCTGAACGTGACGGCCGGCACGATGGAGGCCATCTACGAACGCGCCGAGCTGGCCAAGCAGCTGGGCAGCGTGGTGATCATGATCGACCTCATCGTCGGCTGGCCGTGCATCCAGTCGCTCGGCGAATGGTGCCGGAAGAACGACATGATCCTGCACCTGCACCGCGCCGGCCACGGCACCTACACGCGGCAGAAGAGCCATGGCGTGAGCTTCCGCGTCATCGCCAAGTGGCTGCGTCTGGCGGGCGTGGACCACATGCACACCGGCACCGCGGTGGGCAAGCTCGAGGGCGACCCGCTGACCGTGCAGGGCTACTACAACGTCTGCCGCGATGCGTACACGAAGCAGGACCTGCCGCGCGGCCTGTTTTTCGACCAGGATTGGTGCGACCTGAAGAAGGTGATGCCGGTGGCCAGCGGCGGCATCCACGCCGGCCAGATGCACCAGCTCATCGACCTCTTCGGCGACGACGTGATCCTGCAGTTCGGCGGCGGCACCATCGGCCATCCGGGCGGCATCCAGGCCGGTGCCGTGGCCAACCGCGTGGCGCTGGAGGCCATGGTCAAGGCGCGCAACGAGGGCAAGGACATCGCCAACGAGGGCCCGGACATCCTGCGCAAGGCGGCCCAGTTCTGCACGCCGCTGAAGCAGGCCCTGGATACCTGGGGCGAGATCAGCTTCAACTACACGTCGACCGACACGAGCGACTACGCCGTGACCCCTGGCGTGGCCTGACCGCATCCAAGGAGACCCGAACCATGATGACCAACCCCACCGGCCGCGTCACCCAGGGCCAGTTCAGCTTCCTGCCCGACCTGACCGACGCCGAGATCACCGCGCAGATCGAGTACGGCCTCGGCAAGGGCTACGCCTGGAGCGTGGAGTACACCGACGACCCACACCCGCGCAACACCTACTGGGAAATGTTCGGCATGCCGATGTTCGACCTGCAGGATGCCGCCGGCGTGATGATGGAACTGCAGAACTGCCGCAAGACCTTCCCCAGCCACTACATCCGGCTGATGGCCTTCGACAACGCCCGCGGCATCGAGTCGATCGCGATGAGCTTCATCGTCAACCGCCCGGCCAACGAGCCCGGCTTCGGCCTGGTGCGCCAGGAGGTGGACGGCCGCAGCATCCGCTACACCATCCACAGCTACGCCACGGACAAGCCCGAGACGCAACGCTACTGAGACCGCCAGAAGGACCGGCCATGACCTACCGCATCGCACCGTCGCTGTTGTCCGCCGACTTCGCCCGCCTGGGCGAGGAGGTGCGTGCGGTGGTCGAGGCCGGCGCCGACTGGATCCACTTCGACGTGATGGACAACCATTACGTGCCCAACCTGACCTTCGGGCCGATGGTCTGCCAGGCGCTGCGCAAGCACACCACGGCCCCCATCGACGTGCACCTGATGGTGCAGCCGGTGGACGCGCTGGCCCAGGCCTTCTGCAAGGCAGGCGCCGACATCGTCACCTTCCACCCCGAGGCCTCGGCGCACGTGGACCGCACGCTGCAGTTGATCAAGTCCGAGGGCAAGCAGTGCGGCCTGGTGTTCAACCCGGCCACGCCGCTGAGCGTGCTGGAGTGGACGCTCGACAAGATCGACGTCGTGCTGCTGATGAGCGTGAACCCGGGCTTCGGCGGCCAGAGCTTCATCGAGCACACGCTGCGCAAGTGCGAGCAGGCCCGCAGGCTGATCGAACAGAGCGGCCGCGACATCCGCCTGGAGGTGGACGGCGGCATCAAGGTCGACAACATCCGCCGCGTCGCCGACGCCGGGGCCGACACCTTCGTCGCCGGCAGCGCCATCTTCGGCCAGCCGAGCTACAAGGACGTCATCACCGCCATGCGCAAGGCCCTGGCATGAATGCACCGCTGTACGCCATCCCGGGCCAGACACCGGCTGCGGCTGCACCGGCCGACCCCGCGGCGCCGGCCGCCAGCGCCGCCCGCACCGTGGGCGAGGTGCTCCAGGAAAGCCAGGTCGAGGCCGTGCTCGACGAGCTCGACCGCGACCTGGTGGGCCTGGCGCCGGTGAAGCAGCGCATCCGCGACATCGCCGCGCTGCTGGTCATCGACAAGCTGCGGCTGAATCAGGGGCTTCAAGCGCAGACCCCGAGCCTGCACATGTGCTTCACCGGCAACCCCGGCACCGGCAAGACCACGGTGGCCCTGCGCATGGCCGAGATCCTGCACCGCCTGGGCTACGTGCGCAAAGGCCACCTGGTGGCGGTGACGCGCGACGACCTGGTGGGCCAGTACATCGGCCACACCGCCCCCAAGACCAAGGAAGTGCTGAAGAAGGCGATGGGCGGCGTGCTCTTCATCGACGAGGCCTACTACCTCTACAAACCGGAGAACGAGCGCGACTACGGCGGCGAGGCCATCGAGATCCTGCTGCAGGTGATGGAGAACCAGCGCGACGACCTGGTCGTCATCCTCGCCGGCTACAAGGACCGCATGGACACCTTCTTCCAGTCCAACCCTGGCATGAGCAGCCGCATCGCGCACCACATCGACTTCCCCGACTACTCGGTGGACGAACTGCTGCAGATCTCGCTGAAGATGCTGCAGCAGCAGCACTACCGCTTCGACGCCGGCACCGATGCCGTGATGCGCGCCTACCTCGAGCGCCGCATCGCCCAGCCGCATTTCGCCAACGCGCGCAGCGTGCGCAACGCGCTCGACCGCGCCCGCCTGCGCCAGGCCAGCCGCCTGTTCGCCGACCGCGACCGCGCGCTGAGCGCCGACGACCTGAGCACCATCACCGCGGCCGACCTGCAGGCCAGCCGCGTGTTCCAGAACCCGAACTGAGGGAGGCCGCCGTGCCCCTGTCGAAGAAACAGACGCTGACGCAGTACCTGATCGAGCAGCGCCGGCGCTTCCCGCAGGCCAGCGGCGAGCTCAACGCGCTGATCCTGGACGTGTCCATCGCCTGCAAGGCCATCGCGCGGCAGGTGGCGCTGGGTGCGCTGGCCGAGGCCCCGAAGGGGGGCACGGTGAACGTCCAGGGCGAGGCGCAGAAGCCGCTGGACATCATCAGCAACGAGATGCTGATCCGCCAGACCGAGTGGAGCGGCCACCTGGCCGGCATGGCGTCCGAGGAGATGGACGACCCGTACCAGATCCCCGAGCCCTACACGCGTGGCAAGTACCTGCTGGTGTTCGACCCGCTGGACGGCAGCAGCAACCTCGACGTCAACGTCTCGGTGGGCAGCATCTTTTCAATTCTGCGCGCGCCGGACGACGTCATCGACAGCGGGCGCGACGTGACGGAGGCCGACTTCCTGCAGCCCGGCGCCACCCAGGTCGCCGCCGGCTACGCGCTCTACGGCCCGACGACGATGCTGGTGCTCACCGTGGGCAACGGTGTCGTCGGTTTCACGCTGGACGCCGGCATCGGTGAGTTCAAGCTCACCCACCCCGGCATCCGCGTGCCCGAGGACACGCAGGAATTTGCCATCAACACCAGCAACAGCCGCTTCTGGGAACCGCCCGTGAAGCGCTACGTGGACGAATGCCTGGCCGGCCGCAGCGGCCCGCGCGGCAAGGACTTCAACATGCGCTGGATCGCCAGCATGGTGGCCGAAGCGCACCGCATCCTGATGCGCGGCGGCGTGTTCCTCTACCCGCGCGACACCCGGGACCCGGCCAAACCCGGCCGCCTGCGCCTGCTCTACGAGGCCAACCCCATCGGCATGGTGATGGAGCAGGCCGGCGGCCGCTGCAGCACCGGGCGCCAGCCGATGCTGGGCGTCAAGCCCTCGTCGCTGCACCAGCGCATCGGCCTGGTGTTCGGTTCGAAGAACGAGGTCGAGCGCATCGAGCGCTACCACCACGAGCCGCAGACCAAGGAGTCGCCGGCGCCCCTGTTTGCCGAGCGCAGCCTGTTTCGGGATTGAGGAAGAACCATGTCAGAACGCCACCCCATCGTCGCCATCACCGGCTCCAGCGGCGCCGGCACCAGCAGCGTCACGCGCACCTTCGAGAACATCTTCCGGCGCGAGAACGTCAGCGCCGCCGTCATCGAGGGCGACAGCTTCCACCGCTACGACCGCAAGGAGATGCGCGCGCGCCAGGCCGAGGCTGAGAAATCCGGCGACAAGCACTTCAGCCACTTCGGCCCCGACAACAACCTGTTCCCGGAGCTGGAGAACCTGTTCCGCAGCTACAGCGAGACGGGCACCGGCAAGCGGCGCAAGTACCTGCACGACGCCGGCGAAGCCGCGCCGTACAAGCAGGAGCCCGGCACCTTCACGCCCTGGGAGGACCTGCCCGACGGCACCGACATGCTGTTCTACGAAGGCCTGCACGGCGCCGTCGTCACCGAGCAGGTCGACATCGCGCGCTACCCGGACCTGCTGATCGGCGTGGTGCCGGTGATCAACCTGGAGTGGATCCAGAAGCTCTACCGCGACAAGCACGTGCGCGGCTACAGCGCCGAGGCGGTGACCGACACCATCCTCCGCCGCATGCCGGACTACGTGAACTACATCTGCCCGCAGTTCCAGCACACCCACGTGAACTTCCAGCGCGTGCCGGTGGTGGACACCAGCAACCCCTTCATCGCCCGCGACATCCCCAGCGCCGACGAGAGCATCTGCGTGATCCGCTTCGCCAACCCCAAGGGCATCGACTTCCCGTACCTGCTCAACATGATCAACAACTCGTGGATGAGCCGCGCGAACACGCTGGTGGTGCCAGGCGGCAAGATGGAACTGGCGATGCAGCTGATCTTCACGCCCTACATCTGGCGCATGATGGAACGGCGCAAGCGCGCGCTGGGGGCCCTCTGATGACGAGCCCCCAAGCTCACATGCGTTCGCTGCCCCCCGAGGGGGCGCCCGGCGGCTCCGGGCGGCCGCGCGCCGCCGGCACCCGCACCATCGAATCCCGGATGGCCAACGCCATCCGCATGCTGGCCGTCGATGCCGTGGAGAAGGCGAAGTCCGGCCACCCGGGCGCGCCCATGGGCATGGCCGAGATCGCGGTGGCGCTGTGGCACCGCCACCTGAAGCACAACCCCGCCAATCCGCACTGGGCCGACCGCGACCGATTCGTCCTCAGCAACGGCCACGGCTCGATGCTGATCTATGCGCTGCTGCACCTGACCGGCTACGACCTGCCGATGGCCGAACTGCAGGCCTTCCGCCAGCTGCACAGCAAGACACCCGGGCATCCCGAGGTCGGCGTCACGCCGGGCGTGGAGACCACCACCGGCCCGCTGGGCCAGGGTTTCGCCAACGCGGTGGGCATGGCGCTGGCCGAACGCCGCCTGGCCGCCGACTTCAACCGCGACGGCCACACCATCGTCGACCACTTCACGTGGGTGTTCCTGGGCGACGGCTGCCTGATGGAAGGCGTGGCGCAGGAGGCCGCATCGCTGGCCGGCACGCTGCGCCTCTCCAAGCTGATCGCGCTCTACGACGACAACGGCATCAGCATCGACGGCCACGTTGAAGGCTGGTTCGCCGACGACACGCCGGCACGCTTCGAGGCCTTGGGCTGGCACGTGATCCGTGCCGTGGACGGGCACGACGTCGAGGCGGTCGATGCCGCGATCACCGTGGCCAAGGCCCAGGCGGTGCGCGCGGATGGCAAGCCGACGCTGATCTGCTGCAAGACCGTCATCGGCCAGGGCTCGCCGAACAAGGCCGGGACGCACGACGTGCACGGCGCCGCGCTGGGCGCCGCCGAGGTAGCGGCAACGCGCGAGGCGCTGGGCTGGACGGCGGCACCGTTCGAACTGCCCGACGACGTGGCTGCGGCGTGGAACGCCCGCGAAGCCGGTGTGGCGCGCGAACGCACATGGCAGCTGCGCTTCGACAGCTACCGCAGCGCCCATCCGGCCGAAGCCGCCGAGTTCGAGCGCCGCATGGCCGGCAACCTGCCCACCGACTGGTGTCAACGGGTGATGGCCGCCTTCGAGGGCGCCGCGAAGACCGACAACGTGGCCACGCGCAAGGCCAGCCAGCAGGCGCTGGACGCGCTGGCACCGGGCCTGCCCGAAGTCTTCGGTGGCAGCGCCGACCTCACCGGTTCCAACCTCACCAACTTCAAGGGCTGCACGCTGGCGGGCCGCGACCGCCCGGGCAACCACCTGAGCTACGGCGTGCGCGAATTCGGCATGGCCGCGTTGATGAACGGCATGGCGCTGCACGGCGGGCTGATCCCCTACGGCGGCACCTTCCTGACCTTCAGCGACTACAGCCGCAACGCCGTGCGCATGGCCGCGCTGATGAAGCAGCGCGTGATCCACGTCTTCACGCACGACAGCATCGGCCTGGGCGAGGACGGCCCCACGCACCAGAGCGTGGAGCACATCCCGTCGCTGCGGCTGATCCCGCAGCTCGACGTCTGGCGCCCGGCCGACGCGCTGGAGACCGCCGTGGCCTGGGCGCAGGCGCTGGAACGCCGCGACGGCCCCAGCGCGCTGTGCCTGTCGCGCCAGAACCTGCCGAGCCTGGGCAACGACGCCGCACGTGCGGCCGACGTGCAGCGCGGCGGCTACGTGCTGGCCGATGCCCCCGACGGTGGACCGCCGCAGGCCGTGATCATCGGCACCGGCTCGGAGACCCAGCTGGCGGTGAAGGCGCAGCAGCAGCTGACCGCCGAAGGCATCCGGGTGCGCGTGGTCTCCATGCCCAGCACCAGCGTCTTCGACCGCCAGGACGCAGCGTACCAGGACGCGGTGCTGCCACCGGACCTGCCGGCCGTGGCCGTAGAGGCAGCGCACCCGGACCTCTGGCGCAAGTACGTCGGCCGCCGCGGCGCGGTGGTCGGCATCGCCAGCTTCGGCGAATCGGCGCCGGCACCCGCGCTGTATGCCCACTTCGGCATCACCGCCGACGCCGTGGTCCAGGCGGTGAAGCGCGTCCTGCGATGACCTTCGACCTCGTCTGCTTCGACCTCGACGGCACGCTGGTCGAGACCGCGCCGGAGATCACCGACGCCGTCAACGACACGCTGCGCGCCTACGGCTGGCCGGTGGTGGACGAAGCGCAGGTGGCCCGCTGGATCGGCCACGGCACCGGCGCGCTGCTGGTGCAGGCCATCGCACGCGCCAGTGGTCGCACGCCGGAGCTGGTGCGCAGCAGCCCGGAACTGGCCGCCATCGGCACGGTGTACGACCGCTACTACGCCGCGCGCTGCGGCACGCGCAGCCGCCTCTACCCAGGCGTGCGCGAGACGCTGGCCGCCCTGCGGGCCCAGGGCACGAAGCTGGCCATCGTCACCAACAAGGAGACGCGCTACACCGACCGCGTGCTCGATGCGCACGACCTGCGCAGCCCCTTCGACCGCATCGTCTGCGGCGACACCCTGGCCACGCGCAAGCCCGACCCGGCAGGCATCGAGGCCTGCCTGCGCGAGTTCGACGTGGCACCCGCGCGGGCGCTGTTCGTTGGCGACTCGGCCATCGACGCCGCCACTGCCCGCCGTGCGGGCATCGTTGCCTGGCTGCTGCCCTGGGGATACAACGGGGGCGAACCCGTGGCGACCTGCGGTCCCGACCGCGTGATCGCCGACTTCAGCCCCCTGCTCGCCCCGAGCGCACCGAAGGAAACCACATGACGACGCTGAAAGCCATCCTCTGGGACGTCGACGGCACGCTGGCCGAGACCGAGCGCGACGGCCACCGCATCGCCTTCAACCAGGCCTTCGAGGCCATGGGGCTGCTCTGGCGCTGGGACGAGACCTACTACGGCCACCTGCTCAACATCACCGGCGGCCGCGAACGCCTGCGCGCCGACATGGCGCAGCGGCCCGACGCGCCCCCCACCGCCGCCGAGCGCGACGCGCTGGTGGAGGAACTGCACCGCCGCAAGACCGCCATCTACACGGCGCTCGTCCGCGACAGCGGTATCCCCTTGCGCCCGGGCGTGCGAGAACTGATCGACGAGGCGCGCGACGCCGGCATCCGCCAGGCCGTCACCACCACCACCAGCCGCGCCAACGTCGACGCCCTGTTGGGGCTGCACTTCGGCAAGGCCTGGCGCGAGGTGTTCGAGGTCGCGGTCTGCGGCGAGGACGTCTCGAAGAAGAAGCCCGACCCCGAGGTCTTTCTGCGTGCGCTGCAGGCGCTGGACCTCAACCCGCTGCAGGCGGTGGCCATCGAGGACTCGCCCGGTGGCGTGGCCGCGGCGCTGGCCGCCGAGGTGCCGGTGGTCGTGCCGCGCAGCGCCTATTTCGCGAACGCCACCATCGAAGGTGCCATCGCCATCGGCCCCGGCCTGCACACGCGCCAGGGCTGGCGCCCGGCGCTGGCGGGCACGGCGGGTAGCGGTTCGGGCCCGGTCACGCTGGACGACCTGCAGGCCTGGCACCAGGAGATGGACAGCGTTTCGCAGTTCGGATAGTCACTTAAAGGAGAACCCCCCGATGGCCTTCGTTTCCCTGCGCCAGGTGCTGGATCACGCCGCCGAACACGGCTACGGCGTGCCCGCCTTCAACGTCAACAACCTGGAACAGGTCCAGGCCATCATGGAGGCGGCGCAGGCCACGCAGTCGCCGGTGATCCTGCAGGCCTCGGCCGGCGCGCGCAAGTACGCCGGCGAGGCCTACCTGCGCCACCTGATCCTGGCCGCGGTGGAGACCCACCCGGACATCCCCGTGGTGCTGCACCAGGACCACGGCGCGTCGCCCGCGGTCTGCGTGCAGGCCATCCGCTCGGGTTTCACCAGCGTGATGATGGACGGCTCGCTGAAGGCCGACGCCAAGACCCCGGCACCCTACGACTACAACGTCGAGGTCACGCGCACCGTCTGCGAGATCGCGCACGCGGTGGGCGTGTCGGTGGAAGGCGAGCTCGGCTGCCTGGGATCGCTGGAATCCGGCCAGGCCGGCGAGGAGGACGGCGTCGGCGCCGAGGGTACGCTCAGCCACGACCAGCTGCTGACCGACCCGCAGGAGGCCAAGGCCTTCGTCGCCGCCACCGGTGTCGACGCGCTGGCGATCGCCATCGGCACCAGCCACGGCGCCTACAAGTTCACTCGCCCGCCCACCGGCGACATCCTGGCCATCGACCGCATCGCCGCCATCCACGCCGCCATCCCCGACACCCACCTGGTGATGCACGGCTCGTCCAGCGTGCCGCAGGAGTGGCTGGCCATCATCCGCGAGTACGGCGGCGAGCTGCCGGAGACCTACGGCGTGCCGGTGGAGGAGATCCGCCGTGGCATCGCCAGCGGGGTGCGCAAGGTCAACATCGACACCGACATCCGCCTGGCGATGACCGGTGCGATGCGCCAGCTGTTCGCCACCAAGCGCTCGGAGTTCGACCCGCGCAAGGCGCTGGAGGCGGCGCGCACCGCGGCGCAGGGCGTCTGCGCGCAGCGTTTCGAGGCCTTTGGCTGCGCCGGAATGGCGGCGAAGATCAAGCCCCTCCCCCTAGAGAAGATGGCTCCGAGGTATCGCTGAGGCGGGCAATTCGGTTTCTGGCGGACAATACGGGTTTTGTGCCGGCCTCTGCGGCCGGTCCTCCGCCGTTTCCAACCGCCATGGCCACCAAACGCGCTACGACCCCCGCCGACCCCTCCGCCCCGAAGCTCCGCCAGACCCAGGCCGAGTACACGGCCGCCCGGCCCAACGCCGAGCCCGGCGTCAAGCCGATGATGTCCAGCTCGAAGATGTACGTGTGCATCAAGTGCCACGCCAACTTCAAGACCGGCGAAGGCAAGCCCGACCCGCGACTGCGCGGCCTGGGCAAGTGCAACAGCTGTCTCGGCGTGACCGCGGCCACCACCTGACCGCACGCCCCGGCCCCGCCTTGCAGGCGGGGCAAACGCAGCGCCAGCCTCAGGCTGGCGTCAACCCCAGGTAGGCGGCTTCGCGCTCGAACTCCGTGGCCATTGCCTGCGCCGCCGGGGTCAGGCTGCCATCACGGCGGGTCACCAGCGCCTCGGCATAGCGCGGCAGTTCCTCCTCCACCGGCAGCCGCACCAGCGGCTCGAGCAGGAGCCCGGCCTTCAGCAGCGCGGCCGGCAGCATGGCCACGCCCTCCCCGGCGGCCAGCATGGCCAGTGTGTCCACGAGACCGTCCGTCTGCAGCGCGACGCGCGGCGGGCCCAGGCCGGCCCGTTCGAAGGCCGCGTGGATGCCGGCCCCCGGCAGCCCGGGTGGTGCCGCCACCACGAAGGCGGTGTCGGCCAGCGCCTTGAGCGTGCGCACCCGTGCCTTGGGATGGTCGCGCCGCGCCACCAGCACCGTCTCGCTGACCAGCAGCGGCCGGGCCTGCAGGCCCGGGTCCAATGGACCCGCCGGCAGCGGTGCGATCACGAAGTCCAGATCACCGTCACGCAGCGCCGGGGCCAGCGCGTGCAATAGGCCGCTGCGGCCCTGCAAGGCCACGTCGGGCCATCGACGCCGGAAGCGCACGATGGCCGCCGGCGCCAGCAGCAGTGCCGGCGCCGCAGAGCTGCCATAGCGCACCTGCCCGCCGGCCTCGCCGCGCAGCTGGCGCACGGCGTCGCGCGCCTGCTGCGCCTCGGCCGCGACCCGCCGCGCATGCACGGCAAAGCGCTGGCCGAAGACCGTGGGCCGCATGCCACCGGCGTGGCGCTCGAACAGCGGCGCGCCCAGGTCGGCCTCCAGCCGGCGCAGCGAGCGGCTCAGCGCCGGCTGCGTCTGCCCGCGACTGCGCGCGGCGGCGTGCAGGCCACCGTGTTCGGCCACGGCCAGGAAGTCCAGCACCTGCTGCAGGGTCATGATGCTCTCAGGTTATCACCCTGGCCAATCTGGCATTGGCGTCGCCTTCCGCCGGGTTCTACAGTGCCGTCCGTCCCAAGGAGACTCACCATGACGACCCCGCTCTTCGACCCCGATGCCGCCGCGGCCTGCCGCCCCGCCGGCATGGACGCCAGCGAATGGCAGGCTCGCCTGGAGCTGGCCGCCTGCTACCGTGTCTTCTTCGCCCGCGGTTGGGCCGAGGAGATCTTCAACCACATCACGGTGCGCGTGGTGGGCCCCGAAGGCGCGCCGGCCTACCTGATCAACCCCTTCGGCCTGCACTATGGCGAGGTCACGGCCCACAACCTGGTCAAGGTGGACCTGGCCGGCCGTCCGTTGCACGACACCGCCTACGGCATCAACCGTGCCGGGTTCGTGATCCACAGCGCCATCCACGCCGCGCGGCCCGACGCCCACTGCGTGATCCACACCCACGACCGCCACGGCGTGGCCGTGGCCTGCAAGGCGGAGGGTCTGGCCCCGGACAACTTCTACGCCGCCTTTCTTGACGGGCGCGTGGCCTACCACGACTTCGAGGGCGTGACGACGAGCACCGCCGAGCAGCCGCGCCTGGTGGCCAGCCTGGGCACGAAGCCGGTGATGATCCTGCGCAACCACGGCCTGCTGGTGGCCGAGCACAGCGTGGCCAGCGCCTTCTACTGGTACTACGTGCTGCAGAGCGCCTGCCACGTGCAGGCGCTGGCGCATGCGATGCCGGGCGAGACGCTGCGCCTCAGCGACGCGGCGCGCGCCCAGTCGTCGCGCAACGTGCAGGACAGCGACCCGCAGGGTGACCTCTACCCTAAGGTCTTCGGCGCCGCGGTGCGGCGTGCCGGCGTGACGCTGGACCAGCTGTGCGCGTGACCGGTTGAGCACCCGCCTGTCCCCGGCGGCGTTCGCCACGCTGCTGCTGATCGCGCTGATGATGGGCGCGAACCACGTGGCCGCGCGCCTGGCCTTCGACCACGGCGTGGACGTGCTCACCGCCGTGACGTTCCGCAGCGGCGTCACCGCCCTCGTGGTCGGCGTGCTGGTGTTCTTGCAGGCTGTGCCGAGGACACTGACACCCCGCCACCGGCGCGCCTTGCCGGCCATCGGACTGCTGATCGCGCTGCAGAGTTTCTGCCTGTACTCGGCGGTGGCGCGGCTGCCAGTGGCGCTGGCGCTGCTGGCCTTCAACACCTACCCGCTGAGCACCGCGCTGTGGGCGCGGCTGCTCTACGGCCACCGGCCGGAGCGCCGCGTTCTGCTGGCCATGCCGGTGCTGCTGCTGGGCCTGGCGCTGGCGCTGGACGTGCTGGGCGCCGCCTCCGGCCTGGGCGCGGCGGCGCAGTGGGGACGCATCGGCGCTGGCGTGGCCTTCGCGCTGACGGCCTCCATCACCTTCGGCCTGGCACTGGTGTGGACCCAGCACGAGGCCGGCGACCTGGACGGCCGGCTGCGCACCGCCACCACCATGGGCCTGGTGGGCCTGCTCGCCCTGTCCGCGGTGGGCACACAGGGCGGCTTCCACTGGCCGCAAGCGACACCGGGCTGGTGGGGCCTGGGCCTGCTGACCGTGCTCTACGGCACCGCGTTCACGATCATGTTCACCGTGCTGCCGCGCCTGGGCGTGGTCGGCAATTCCGCGATCATGAACGTGGAGCCGGTGTTCGCACTCGGCCTGGCCTGGGTGTTCCTGGGCCAGGCTATCGCACCGGTGCAGCTGCTGGGTGCCGGCATCGTGGTGGGCACCGTGATCTGGCTGGGGCTGCGGCGCTGACCCGCCGGCGCGCTCGCTAGAAGTGCAGCGTCAGCGACAACCCTGCCGCCCAGCCCGGGTCGCGCGGCACGCTGTCGTTGGCCCGTGGCCAGAAGTGGCCGACCAGCACCTCACCCACCAGCCAGTCGGCGTACACCGGCTGCTGCCAGCGGGCCTGCACGCCGTAGTCGGTGAGGCCGACGCCGGTGTGCTGTTCGGCCGTGGCGATCAACTCGACCGCCAGCTGTCGCTGCTGGCCGAACAACCGGTAGGCGCCCAGGTTGCTCGACACGCCCAGCCGTCGTGAGGCCTGCGTCACCGTGCCCGATACCAGCCAGCGCACCGCCAGGTCGGCATGCACGGCGCGCTCCAGGGACACGGCCGTGGTCGACCCCAGATGGTCGTCCACGGTCCAGAAGAAGGTCTGGCGGAACTCTGCCAGTTTCTGGTTGCCCAGCATCAATGGCTGCCGGTAGCGCAGTTGCACATAGGGCTTGAGGCCGCCCCGGAAACCGACGCGCAGGTCCGTCGATTCACGCAGCAACACGCCGACGCCAGCGAAGAAACTGGTCTGATCCCGGTCCTCCGGCTGCAGCCGCTGGGGCCGCGTGAAGGCGCCCGGCTGGTCGCTGATGACCTCCCGCGGGTTGTCGCGGCCGACGAAGACGTAGGCCTTGTCCTCGAGATTGGGCAGCCGGAAGCGGGCGTTGAAGCGCACCGAGGCGCTGTCCTCGTCAGGGCGGTGCAGAAGGCTCAGGCCGAGCCGGCCCTCGGTGACACTGCCGCCGTCGCTGAAGGGCTTGTCGCCGAACCAGCTGTCCACGCCGCGGGCCAGCCACAGCGCCGTCTGGCGCACCGATGTGCGCAGCGCCTCGGGCGGCCCGGCCTCCTCGGCGGACGGTGCTTCGGCCCGCACCCCCACGCCGACGGCCGCGCAGAACAGGCCGAAGACCGTGGCACGTACAGGCCGGAGGATCATGCATCATCGTCGCACATCGACGCGGCTGCGTTCCGGCGCATCCGTCCGGATTGACCCGGGGCGCCGCAAACAAAACGGCCCTGGTGCCGGAGGCAACAGGGCCGGGATGCGTCAAGACGATTCGGTGGGGTGGCTGATGGGAACCAAAACGGCGACCTAAGCTGTTGATCTCATTGAGAAAAGGCAGGAAGCATCTCGCGCTGTTCCCCTGTCTGTTCCCCCAGTCCGAACGGGACTTCGTGAGACCACCAGCAGCCGCCATTCTGGTGCGACCGGGTCGCCATCGCAATGGCACGTCACGCCGCATGGAGCCAGACAGCTTGGAGACGCAAGCTCAGCCAGTTGCCCCAAAGCCGCTACGAACCAGATCCGCGATCCGAACCGCCATGCTGCGTGCAGGATCGAACGGAAGGTCCTCGAATCCGAAGGCCGCATAGAGCGCCCGCACATCGTCATCCAGCGGATGCGTCAGCACGCAGAAGCAGCCGACTTGCTCGGACAGGCGCACCGCTGTTGTGAGCGCGTAGAACATCAATGATCGCGCAATGCCCTGCCCCTGCCACCGCCGATCGACCGCCAGCTGGCCCAGCAGGATGGCGGGCAGCGGGTCGGGACGATTGCGTTGCTGCGCCTTCGGCAACCAGGCTCGCTCAACCTGCGCCGTCGACAGGCTCACGTAGCCGACGATGCCGCCAGTCTCCGCTTCGCAGATCACGCTGGTCCGCGAGACCCCCAGTTCCTGGTTGCGCCAGGCATGGCGCCGAAACCAGTGGTTCAACGCGTCGCGCCCGCAATCGAACGCCGCCGTGTCGTCATCAGCCGCCAGGGGTCGCGGCGGCGTGAAGGCGGCTATCGAGGGGATAGCGCCTGCGGTCACTTCTGCCAGACGGGGCGAGTCTTGGACAGTTTTCGAAGCGCCGGAACTTCCCGCGCAGGCGAGCTGGCCCAGGCCTCGAACCGGGCCCAGTCCTTCGCTGGAATCGTCACGATGCGGCGATTCAGCAGGTCGGTCTCGGCCGCTTCGAGCGCACGCCGCCTCACGAAGTCGCTGAGGTTGGTGCTGGCCTGTTCGGCAGCAGCCTCCAGCAAGGCACGTTCGCTGGCACTGACGCGAACACTCAGAACGGCGGCGGAAGCGGTTGGCACGAGGATACCTCTCTGGCGCGTATGACAATAGCATACACGATCACGAAGCGCCAACCCGGCTGGTGCGGGGAACCGGTCGGAGCACGGGAAGGTCAGCGTACCCGTAAGCTCCCCTGTTCGAGCGAGCTTGTCCACGACGCCGAGAAGAGTACCAAGGTCGCGCAGCACCTGGCGGTGATCGAGGAGTTCGCCAGCCTGCTCGACGTGCTGCCTTACACCGCAAAGGCCTCGCTGCACTCCGGCGCCATTCGCAGCGCGCTGGAGATGGCGTGCCTACCGATGGGCATCAACGACCTGCACATCGCCGCCCATGCGCGCAGCTAAGGGCTCACGCTGGTGACAAACAACCTCAGTGAGTTCGAGCGGGTGCCCGGCTTGCTGACAGAAGACTGGATCGGGTCGGCCTGACCGGCGGCCACGTCGACGCCGTGCTTCACCCTTCGTCTTTCCCTGCGCTGCACAACCGCTCCAGCGCCTGCCGTCGGTTGCGTCATGCCGTGCTTCCCAGCTGGCCACAGACTCGCTCGACAGCCACTGAGGCACCCACCGCTCGCAGTTCGCCCAGCGATCGGATGCCCGCACGTTCGAGTCGTTCGATGGCCTGCGGCCCCAGGCGAGGCGTGGACAACAGCAGGCGCCGATCGGCATCGGGCCAGCTCATGGCTGCCGCATCAGCGTGCTCTTGCCGAACAGGCTCTCGATGAGGTCCACGGCCAGCTCGGCTGTCTGGTTGCGATGGTCCAGCGCCGGGTTCAGCTCCATCACGTCCAGGCTGGCCAGGCGGCCCGTATCGGCGATCATCTCCATGCACAGCTGGGCCTCGCGGTAAGTCGGTCCACCGGGCACGGTGGTGCCCACGCCCGGCGCAATGCCTGGGTCGAGAAAATCGACGTCGAAGCTCACGTGCAGATGCGTCTGGGCGTCCAGCGTGGCGAGGGCCAGTTCCATCGCGTGGCGCATGCCGTGTTCGTCGATGAAGCGCATGTCGAAAACTTCGAGGCCCATCTCGTGAACGAAGCGTTTCTCGCCGGCGTCGACCGAACGGATGCCGATCTGCCGCACGCATCGCGCCGCGATGGCGGCTTGCTGGTCCATCGCCAGGCCCAGGCGCACCAGCTCGGCCGGGCCATGGCCGCACAGGCAGGCGAGCGGCATGCCGTGAAGGTTGCCGCTGGGCGTGAGCCGATGGGTGTTGAAGTCGGCATGGGCATCCAGCCACAGCACGCGCAGCCTGCGGCCCGTCGCGCGGCAATGCCGGGCCACCGCGCTGATGCTGCCGATGGCCAGCGAATGATCGCCGCCCAACAGAATCGGCAGCCGATCCTGCTGCAGCTCGGCCCACACGGCGTTGTGAATCGCCAGGTTCCAGGCCGTGACCTCTGGCAGGTGGCGGTAGCCGTTCACCGCGGGTTGCCAGGGGTTGGCTGGGCCGGAGAGGTTGCCGCGGTCGACCACCTCCAGCCCGTGGCTTTCAAGGGCAGCCCCAAGGCGGGCGACACGCAGCGCCTCCGGGCCCATGCTGGCGCCGCGGGAGCCTGCGCCGATGTCCGTCGGCGCGCCGATGAGGCTGATGCGCGACCGCGTGCGGGTCGTGGGCATGGGGCTCAAGCGGCACGCCGCAGTCGCCGTCGGGCCTGCAGGGTGCCGCCGTACAGGTCCTTCGGGTCGTCGAGGGTGGGGATCAGGTCGATCTGCCGCCCTGTGCCCGGCCGCTCGCGCAGCATCCGGTGCAATAGGCACAGCGTCGAGTAGTCCTCCAACGCAAAGCCCACCGAGTCGAAGACCGTCACTTCACCGGCATCTGCCCGCCCAGTCGCGATGCCTCGCACCACATCGGCGAACTCCAGCACCGGGAAGTCGGCCGGCATCTGCTGCACCTCGCCCTCGATGCGCGACTGCGGCTCGAACTCCACCACCACGCGCGCATCCGGTCGGCGCAGGATGTCGGCATGCAGCTCGGTCTTGCCAGGGCAGTCGCCGCCCACGGCATTGAGATGCATGCCGGGGGTGACCATGTCCGGCGTCAACACCGTCGCCAGGCGCTTGTCCGCCGTCACGGTGGTGACGATGTCTGCGCCAGCGCAGGCCTGCGCCGCGCCGGCGCAGCGGGTCAGCCGCACCCCGTCCATCCCGTCCATCTGGCGCAGGTTCTGCATCAGCTTGGCCGTGGCGGCACCGTCGGTGTCGAACAGTCGCAGCTCCTCGATGCCCAGCAGCTGGCGAAAGGCCAGCGCCTGGAACTCGCTTTGCGCGCCATTGCCGATCAGGGCCATCACGCGGCTGTCGGATCGCGCCATCCAGCGCGCCGCCAATGCCGACATGGCCGCCGTGCGCAAGGCGGTGGACAGCGTCAGCTCCGACAGCAGCAGCGGGTAGCCGGTGGCCACGTCGGCCAGGACACCGAAGGCCGTGACGGTGAGCAGCCCCTCATCGGTGTTGCGCGGATGACCGTTGACGTACTTGAAAGCATACAGGTGCCCGTCGCTGGTCGGCATGAGCTCGATCACCCCGGCCGCCGAATGGCTGGCGAGGCGGGCCGATTTCTCGAATTCGCCCCAACGCCGGTAGTCGTCTTCGATCTGCCCCGCCAGGCATTCGATGAAGGGACCCAGGCCGATGTCGGCCAGCAGTCGCTGAATGTCGGCAATGCCGATGTAGTCCACCATGTTTCGCTCTCTCGTCTGGCTGCGCCGCTCGCCAGCGCCGTTACTTCAGCGAGTTGGCCAGGAAGGTGCGCAGCCGCTCGCTGCGCGGGTGCAGCAGCACCTCGTCGGGCGGTCCCTGCTCGGCGATCTCTCCCTGGTGCAGAAAGACCACCTGGCTGCTGACCTCGCGGGCGAAGCCCATCTCATGCGTCACGACGATCATCGTTCGGCCCTCGTCGGCCACGCCGCGCATCACGCGCAGCACCTCGCCCACCAACTCGGGGTCGAGCGCGGATGTCGGCTCGTCGAACAGCATCACGTCCGGCTCCATGGCGAGGGCGCGGGCAATGGCCACGCGCTGCTGCTCGCCCCCAGACAGGTGAGCCGGGTAGGCATCCCGCCGGTGGTGCACGCCCACGCGCTGCAGGTAGGCCTCGGCACGGTCGACGGCCTCGCGCCTTCCGAGGCCCAGCACCTGGATGGGCGCCTCGATGACGTTTTCCAGCGCCGTCATGTGCGCCCACAGGTTGAAGTGCTGGAACACCATCGCCATGCGCGTGCGCAGCCGCTGCAACTGGGCTGCATCGGCGGCGCGCAGGGCGCCCTGCCCATCCGACACCAGGCGCAATTCCTCGCCACCCAGAGAGATCCGCCCGCGGGTGGGCTGCTCGAGCAGGTTCAGGCAGCGCAGGAAGGTGCTCTTGCCCGAACCACTGGCGCCGATCATCGAGATCACGTCGCCGCGACGGGCCTGCAGGCTCACGCCCTTGAGCACTTCCACGCTGCCGAAGCGCTTGACGATACCTTCGGCATGCAGTTGCGGCGGCGGCTCGGCCGAAGTCAAGGTGTGACCCGTTTGGTTCATGTCTCAGGCACTCAACAGATTGCCGCTGCGGCGCAGCGTTTGGCCCGCCACCTTGGCCAACCGCTGGCCGGCCGCGGCCCAGCGCGTGGCGATGCGGGCGTACATCAGCCCGCCGCCCTCGGTGTGCAGCGCGGTCCGCCGGCCCGTGGTCGGGTCAACCAGTGTGGCCACCAGGTCACCAGCGGCCAGCGACTGCCCGGGAGTGGCCTGGAACACCACAATGCCGGCGTGCGGCGCGTGGATGGGCTCCGACGCGCTGAGCGGCGTGGCCTTGCAACGTGGCGGCGGCGGCGCGTCCGCGGCGCCGGCGACGACGCCTCTGGCGCGCAGGAACCCGATGAGGGCCTCGGCGTCGGCGTCGGCTTGGGCGAAGCCGACATCGGTCTCGCCCCGCAACTCGACCGTGGCCGCGAAGCAGGCGGGTGGGATGGGAAAGTCTGGCCAGCGCTGCTGCAGCAGGATCCAGGGCCGGCTGCAAGCTTCGTCGAAGGGGCCGTCGCCACTGTCCATCGCCAGCAGTACCGCCTGGGCGCCCAGCCGGGCACCGAGCTCGGCCACCAGCGGCGCGTGCACGTCCAGCGCATACAGGTGCACCACGGCGTCGGAATCGCAATGCAGGTCAAGCACGATGTCGCACTCGACGGCATTGAGCAGCAGCTGCTGCTTCAGGTGCGCGGTCGGCGTCTGCACCGGCAGCGCCAGGACGGCCTCGCGCAGGGCGCGTCGCAAGGTCGCGACATTGGCTGCGGGGTCTGCACCCAGTGCGTTATGCACCCCGTCAGGCACCCGGGCCGCCAGGTCGCTGAAGCCGCGGTTGAAATTGAGGCCGTCGCGCAGGTCGAAACGGCCCTCGTGGTGGCCTAGCACCCGCTGGCCCAGGCCAATGGGGTTGGCCACCGGCAGCAGGCGCACTTCACCCAACAACTGCCCTTGGGCTTCCAGCGCCGCCAGGCGCTCGCGCAGGCACTGGGCCACCAGCAACGCGGGCACCTCGTCGGCGTGCAGCGCCGCCTGGATGGCGACCTTGGGCCCGCTGCCGGCGCCGCCGAAGCGCAGTACGTTCAGCTCGGCGCGCAGGCCAGGCGTCGTGCCGATCAAGGCGTGGGTTTCTGTGAGCATGGCAAAGGTAGGAACTGGTTGGCGAGGCTGGTTCAGCGCGAGGCCGCGGCCTGCGGTTGCAGGTGGCGCAGGTAGCGCCCCTCCAGCCAGCGGAAGCCGCCGACCATGACGAAGGTGAGCACGAAATAGATCACCGCCGCGGTGCCGAAGGCCTCCACGGGCAGCAGGTGGTTGGCGTAGACATCGCGCGCCACGCGGGTGACGTCGACCAGCGTCACGGTGCTGGCGATCGACGTGGCGTGCATCAGGCTGACCACCTCGTTGCCGTACTGCGGCAGCGCCCGCCGCAGCGCGCTGGGCAGCAGGATGCGCCTGTACAGGCGCCAACCGCCCAGCCCATAGGCGCGTGCGGCCTCCACCTCGCCCGCAGGCGTGGCCTTCAGGGCACCGGCGATGATCTCGGTGGTGTAGGCCAGCGTGTTGATGCTGAAGGCCAGCCAGGCGCAGAACCAGGCCTCGCGCAGCAGCGGCCACAGCACGCTTTCGCGTACGGCCGGAAACTGCGCCAGGCCGTAGTAGACGATGAAGATCTGCACCAGCAGCGGCGTGCCGCGGACCACGTAGGTGAAGACCCAGACCGGCCAGGCCAGCACGCGCCGGCTGGAGATGCGCGCCATGGCCAGCGGCACCGACAGCACGAAGCCCGTGGCCAGGCACAGGGCCAGCAGCTGCATCGACATCAGCACGCCGCGGCCGAAGTCGGGCAGGCTCTGGCGGATGACCTCGAGGTCGAGCATCAGAACCTCACCTCGCGCACGCCCAGGCTGAAGCGCCGGTTCAACCAGGCCAGCGCCAGCAGGGACACCGTGGTGATCGCCAGGTAGACCCCGGCAATCAGCACGAAGAAGGTGAAGGGTTCGCGCGTGGCCGCGCTGGCCAGGTTGGCCCTGTGCACCAGGTCGTCCAGGCCGATGATCGACACCAGCGCGGTGGCCTTGACCATCACCAGCCAGTTGTTCGTGAAGCCCGGAATCGCGTGCCGCACCATCTGCGGCAGCACGATGCGCCGCCACACCTGCAGCCGCGTCATGCCGAAGGCCAGTGCGGCTTCGGACTGGCCACGCGGCACCGCCAGGATGGCGCCGCGAAAGGTCTCGGTGAGGTAGGCGCCATAGATGAAGCCCAGCGTCAGCACCCCGGCGGCATACGGCGGCACGTCGATGTAGTCCCAGCCCTGGCGTGCGGCCAGGTCGTTCACCGCGATCTGGCCGCCGTAGAAGATCAGCAGCATCAGCACCAGGTCGGGCAGGCCCCGGATCAGCGTGGTGTAGCCGCCGGCCAGCCCTTGCAGCGCGCGCGATCGCGACAGCTTGGCGGCGGCGCCCGCCAGCCCGAAGACACAGGCGGCCGCCAGCGACAGGGCGGCGACCGACAAGGTCGTCCACAAGCCGCCCAGCAGGGCGGGCCCGTAACCGTGCAGCATGGTGCGAGCGGCGCTGCCGTGGGCCGCGGTCTCAGTTGCCCGAGATGTCGAAGTCGAAGTAGCGCTCGGCCATGCGCTTGTAGGTGCCGTCGGCCTTGATGGCCTTCAGCGCGCCGTTCACCTTCTCGCGCAGTGCGTCTTCGTTCTTGCGGAACGCGATGCCCACGCCGCCGGCCCCGCCTTCCAGCCGCACCGTGCTGCCGACCTGGGCGAAGCCCTTGCCCTCGGGCTTCTTCAGGAAGGCCTCGGACGACACGACGCTGGAGCCGAAGCCCACGTCGCCACGGCCCGCGGCCAACTCGAGGTAGATGTCGGTTTCCTTGTTGACCAGCAGCACGTCGCTTTCCTTGTAGCGATCGGCCAGGTACTTGGCGCGCGGGCTGTTGCGCAGCACGATGATCTTCTTGCCCTTGAAATCGGCCGCCGTGTGGTCCTTGAAGGCGCCGGCCTTGGCGACGAAGCGCGAGGGCACGTCGTAGTAGGGATCGGAGAAGTCGACCGCCTTCTTGCGCTCTTCGCTGATGGTCATCGAGGCCACGATCATGTCGAACTTGCGCGCGGCCAAGGCCGGGATCATGCCGTCCCATTCCTGCTGCACCAGGGTGCACTCGGCCTTGATCCGTTCGCACACGGCCAGCGCGATGTCGATGTCGAAGCCCGACAGCTTGCCGTCGGCGCCCAGGCGCGAGAACGGCGGGTAGTTGCCCTCGACACCCACCCGGACCTTGGCCCAGTTCGGGGCCTGCGCGGAGGCCGCGAGCGGCAGGGCCAGGGCCATTCCGGTGGCAGCCAGAAGAACGATGCGACGGCTCAGGTGGTTCATGGGGCTGGGCGCTGGGTGGTTGGTGGCAAAGTGGTCCGCACTCTGCCCGAGCCGCCTCGATGTTGCGAGAGGGTTGCCCCGCCGATGTCGAAGGCTGGCAAGGCCATGTCGCAATGCGGCCATCCGGTCCGTCAGAACCCCGATGGCCAGCGTTCGAGCACCGGGCCGCCGTCGGCCAGGCCCACATGGCCTCGCCAGCCGAAGCCCACCTGCACCAAGGCCTGTCGAAGCGCTTGGGCCGACGCAGCGGCGCGTCCCAGCGCACCCTGAGCCGTGGCAGGCAGCAGTGACGCATACACCAGGTGGCGCGGCAGCAGCGTGGCCATGTGCCGCTCCCACCCGGGCCCGTGCTGGTGCTGCGCCGCATCGAGATCCTGCGCGTGAAAGTGGCGGCCCAGCGCCTGCCACACCGGCGACAGGCCGGCGTCATCGCGCAGTCCCGGCAGCTGGGCGATGCAGGGTCGCACTTCGTCGCCCAGCGCCGGTGTCACGGCTTGCAGCGCGACTCGCAGCAGCGCAGCCCAGGCCGCGGTGGCCCGGTCTTCGCCGAGCTCGGCCGCCGTTGCGAAGCCGTAGAGTTCGTCGGCGCCCGTCAGGTCATGGCCCAGCAGCAGGGTGCGTTGCCGGCGAAAGAGCTTCAGATCGTCGGCCGCATGCACGGCCCAGCCCAGCCGGAACCAGGCTCGCAGGTCGGTGTCCGAGTTGCCGCGTCGCCACCGCATCGTGGCCAGGGCGGCGCCGCCTGGCTGCGCGCGCACCACCCAGGTGAGGTCGTCGGCATCGGGCGCTGGCAGCGCGCAGCCGTCCAGGCCGACCATGCCGGCGACCTCCTCGGCACGCGCGGCCTCCACCGTCCACCCAGCGGGCGACAGGTCGCTCATGTCGCTTCCCCTTCGTCGATGCACTGTGGCACCGTGGTTCCGTTCGCCTGGGCCAGGGGTGCGGCACGCAGCCTCACGCCTTGATCGGTCGACGCCTGCAGGCCCAGCCGTTCGGCATCTCTTGCGGCCAGGCGCCAGTGCCCTGCCTTCCATTGCGCCCGCGCCAACATGGCGCGAAAGCCGTCGCGCCGGGTCGTGGCCACCAGGTGCCAGCCCATCGCGCCATGGGATTCATCGTCGGACCAATGGGCGGGCGCGGCCCGTGACTGCACCACCGTACGCAACGTGGCCAGGGGCGCGTCGACGATCGGCCCACCATCGAACACGTCGACATAGGTTTCGGACTCGAAGCCCTCTTCCATCAGGATGGCATACGGCACCTCGGCCACCGGGTTGAGCTGGCCGATGGCCCACTGCGCCTCTTCGGGCAGCAGGGGCACGTAGATCGGCGCCTGGGGCAGCAGGTCGGCGATGAAGGCCTTGCTGCGCCCCATGGTCAGGCGCTCGGCCTGCGGGTAGTCCATGTCGAAGAAGCGGCGGCCCACGGCATCCCAGAACGGGCAGCGGCCATCGCTGTCGGCCAGGCCCGGGCTCTCGGATGCGATGTGGTCCGAGAAGCGCTCGGCGAACTCGGCGATGAACAGCAGCCGTGCCCGCGACAGCAGCTGTGGCGCCACGCCATGCTCGTAGGCCGGGTCGATGTAGAACGACGACAGCAGCGTGGTGCCGGTCAGCGCATGGCACAACTGCAGGATATGCACCCGGTTGCGAGACTGCAGTGCCGCGCTGGCGTGCACCAGGGTCTCGTTGCGATAGCAATAGAAGCGGTCGGCAAACCCGGCGCATGCGGTGATGGCGCAGGTGCCCACCACCCGGTCCACGCCCTGCCCGGCTCGCCAGCGGTCTTCCAGCACGAAGATGTAGACCTCCTCGCCGCTTGGCTGGTCGGCACTGGCGAAGCTGACCGCGCTGCGTGCCAGCCGCGTCTGCAGCGCCGCGCGGTCGGGCGGCAGCGTGGTGATGCCGGCAGCGCTGGCGCGGGCCATGCGCTCCAGCGCATCCAGATCGTCGGCGCCGGCTGCGCGCAGCACGAAGCGCTCGGCTGTCGACTCGGCCGGCGGTGGATGGGCTTGGTGAGGGTTCATCGGGGTGTGTCCTCGTTGTCGGCGCCGCGCTCGTCTAGGGGTTGATGCCCGGCTGCGGGGTCACGCTGTGCCTTCCAGTCGGCGGCGCGGGCACTGCGCTCGTCGCGCGGCGTGTGCCCGAAGCGGGCGCGGTAGCCGCTGCTGAAGCGCGAGGCCGACGCAAAGCCGCAGGCCAGGCCGATCTGCAGGATGGACTGCCCGCTGTGGCGCAGCAGGTGGCGCGCGCGCATCAACCGCAGCTCGATGTAGTAGCGGCTGGGCATGTCGTCCAGATGCTGTTTGAACAGCCGTTCGAGTTGCCGCCTCGACACGCCCACCAGCCGTGCAATATCGTCGGTGGGCAGTGGTTCCTGCAGGTTGGCCTGCATCAGCGCCAACGCCTCGGTGACCTTGGCGTTGGTGACCAGCGCCGCGGCCGGGACACGCTGGCGCTCGTCTCGGGCGCGCAGCCGTTCCAGCCCGAAGTGCGCCAGCAGCGGCGCGACGATGCCGTCGCCGTGCTCGCGCGCCAGCCAGGCCAGCATCAGGTCCAGGCTGGCAGTACCCGGGCCGCACGAGATGCGGTCGCGATCGATCTCGTAGACGTTGCTGGAGAACACCGTCTGCGGATGGCGTTCGCCGACCTGCGTCACCTGCGCATGGTGCACGGTGGCGCGGTACCCGCCCAGCAGGCCGGCCTCGGCGAGCCACGCCGCCCCACACCCCAGGCCACCCAGAAGGGCCCTCGCCTGAGCCTGCGCTCGCAACCAGGCAGTCACAGCGGTGACGGCACCGTCAGGCTGGCCGGAGGCGTCGCTCGCCGGCAGGCCCTCGCTGACCACCAACGCGGCGTGAAGCGTCGGCGCGTCGGTCAGGCAGCAGTGCACCAGCACGCGGGTGCCGCAGGCGGCGGCCACGTGCCGGCCGTCGAGTGACAACAGTGTCGACTCGTAGCGCGCTTCACCCAGCACGTCATTGGCCGCCGCCAGGGCCTCGATGGCCGCGCTGCAGCCGAGCAGCGAATGCCCGGGCAGCACGGCGAATCCGAATCGGCGCGGGCCGGGCGTCATTCGTCTGGGCGCCAGTCCCGGTAGACCGGCTGCGCCAGGCGAACCGGACGGATGTCCAGCCGCAGCGCGTCGATGGTGTGGTCGTCGCGCGTCGGGCCACCCCAGGCGCGTGTGTGCTCGTCTGTACTGAAGCGCCACTCGAAGCCCAGGCCCTGGCCCTGGCGCCAGGCCAGACCGACCGCTGCCCGGCCGGGACCTTCCGCGGCGCGGGCCATGGCACCGACCACGATGTTGTCGCCCAGGATGTCGCCGTAGAACCCGGCCGCGCCGGCCTCGGGGCCCGGCCTCAGCAACTGGCGCGTGGCTGGCGGCAACAGACGGCGGCGCACCAGGTCGTAGCGGTCGCCCCGGTCGACGTAGCTCAGGCACAGGCCCCGGACCTGCAGCGGTGCGCTGGCATCGACCCGCGCACCGCTGGCATCCACCAGCAGCAGGCCGCGTGCACCCACGGCTTCGGCCACACCCTGGCGCACCAGCGCGGCGCTGTCTTCTTCGACGCCCAGGCCCAGGGCGCGACCGCTTTGCAGCAGCACGCGCACCAGCCGGGCCACCCGGCCGCGACGCAGGAAGTGCTGGTCGGTGACCACGCTCTCGTGCAACAGGCCGAAGCCCTGCCCCAGTTCGTCCGCACTCAGCGGCCGGCGCAGGGCGTCGAACGGGTCATCCAGGCCACGGATGGCGGTCTCGCTCATCACGGCCGCGCCGGCGCTGGTGCCTGCCACCACGCCACCGCGCGCCAGCAGGGCGCGCATCGCGGACAGCAAAGGCGTGTCGCGCCCATCGGGGCGCAGCACGTCCATCAGACGGTCCTGCTCACCCCCGGTCATGAAGACACCACCGGCTTCCTGCATGCGGGCCACCCACGCAGCGTCGTTTGCCTGCTGCCGCGCATGCGCCAGGCTGCTGCCCGGCCAGCGTGGCGCGACAGGCAGCACCTCGACGCGGGCGCCCCGGCGCTGCAGTTGGGTCAGGGTGGCCCGTGCGGCGCCCTCGGGATCGGAAGACGCGGTGGGCAGCACCAGCACCAGGGCACCGGGTCCGCCGGCCGCCTGTACCACGGCCTGCCACAGCGCGTCGTTGCCGTCCTTCACCGCGCCACCCAGGATGACCAGCGTGCCGCCGGCGGTCTGACCCGGCGGTCGATCAGCGGCTTGGGCAAGGGAGGCAAGCGACATCAGGACAAGGACCAGACAGGCCGGCAGGCAGGATCGGCGGCGCATGTCCGGATCTTGGCATCCCCGCAACGCATTGGCGCGCCGTGACTTCACCGTTCGCGACACCGACTTGACGGCAGACGACGCCATGCTCCAACGCCTGTTCTCACCCACCGCGGAGCCTGCAAGAGTCGCCCCGGCCCACCCACCCGAACATCCGGAGTACCTGCGCCCATGCGATCCATGCCCCGCCACGACCTGCGCCCGATTGCTGCAGGTGTCCTCGCCCTGATGGCCTTGTCGGCCGCCGCCCAGTCCAGCGACACCCAGCGCGTGGTGATCACGGGCTCCAGCATCAAGCGGCTGGCAGGGGAGACCGCATTGCCGGTGCAGACCATCGGCCGCGACGAGATCGACAAGAGCGGCGTGACCACCGCTGCCGAGCTTCTGCGCAACATCAGCGCCAGCACGGCCAACCTGGGCGACGGCGCCAGCATCACCGACAACACCGGCGGCCAACGCGGCTTCAACGGCGCCAACCTGCGCGGCCTGGGTGTCAGCAGTACGCTGGTGCTGCTGAACGGAAGGAGGCTTGCGAACTTCGCATCGCCAGGCGACGCAGCGGGCGTCGACCTGAACAACATCCCGGCCGGCGCCATCCAGCGCGTGGAGGTGCTCAAGGATGGCGCTTCGGCCATCTACGGCACCGACGCCATCGGCGGCGTCATCAACTTCATCACCCGCAAGGACTACCGCGGCGTGGACCTGAGTGCCTATGCCTCGGGCACACAGCAGGGCGGCGCAGGCAAGCTGGCGGCCTCGATCAGCGGCGGCGTCGGCGACGTCGACCGGGACGGCTTCAACGTATTCGGCACGCTCGACGTGCAGCACCTGGACGGCTTGCGCAGCACGCAACGCGACTGGCTGATGGCCCGCCCGCTGGCGGACACGGTGCCCTTCTATCTGTCGAGCCGCCCCTTCCCCGGCAACATCCGGCTGTCGGGCACGGCCGCAACGCGCAACGCACAGCTGGCGGCCATCAACGCCGCCGGCTACAGCTTCACCGCACCGGGCAGCAGCACGGCGGTGCCCTACAACCAGCGCACCGTCAACCTGTTCTCGCCCACCTGCAATCCGCCAGCTTCGGTGTACACCACGGTCATCGGCTCGCAGGCCTGCGGCTACGACTACATGGCCGACACCGAGCTGTACCCCGAGTCGGACAAGGTGTCGTTCCTGGGCCGCGGCGTGCTGTCGCTGGGTGGCGGCAGGCAGCTGTTCGCCGAGGCACTGCTGGCTGAAGCGAAGACCCTGTATGTGCTCTCGCCCAACCCGACCACGGTCAGCGGCGTCACCTGGTCCGCGATCAACCCCTACCTGCCCAAGCCCGTGACGCATGACAGCACCTTCGAAGTGCGCTTCCGCGCCACCGAAGCCGGCAACCGCAGCAACGAGGTGACGAGCAAGGCCAACCGTCTGGTGCTGGGCCTGGAAGGCAGCCTCGGCAGCTGGGACTACACGGTGGCGGTTAGCCGCGCCGAGAACAAGGTGGCCGACCGGTACGTCAACGGCTACTTCCTGTTCAACGAGTTCGCCACGGCGCTGCGCAACGGCGAGATCAACCCCTTCGGTGCCAGTTCGGCTGCCGGCCAGGCCAAGATCGCCTCGTTGCGGGTGGACGACGTGGCGCGCCGCAGCACGGGCAGCACCACCGGCCTGGACGGCAAACTCAGCGGCACGTTAGGCAAGCTGGCCGGAGGCGACCTCGGCGTGGCCGTGGGCGCGGAGTTGCGCCGCGAACAGCAGGACTTCACCCCATCGGCGCTGCTGGTCAGCAACAACATCGGTGGCGACCGCGACAGCACCGGTACGAGCCCGCCGCTGACGGCGACCTCCTATGCGCGCAACATCGTCTCGGCCTACGCTGAACTGAACGCGCCGGTCAGCAAGACCCTGGAGATTCAAGCGGCGCTGCGCGCCGACCACTATGAGCGCGTGGGCAGCACGGTGAACCCGAAGCTGGGCGTGAAGTGGCAGCCGTCCTCCACCCTGCTGGTGCGCGGCTCGGCCGGTACGGGCTTCCGCGCGCCCAGTTTCAGCGAGCTGTACCGGCCCACCAGCTACGGCACCAGCCCCGCCTTCCTGTACGACGACGTCTGGGGTGACTTCGACCAGTTCCCGACCGAGAAGGTGGCCAACCCCGACCTCAAGCCCGAGAAGAGCCGCCAGTTCTCGCTCGGCCTGGTGTTCGAACCGGTCCGCGGCACCAACGTCAGCCTGGACTACTGGAACATCCACAAGACCGACCTGATCAGCGACCTGTCGGGCAAGACCATCCTCGAGAACCCGACGCGCTACGCGGCCTACATCAAGCGCGATCCGGCCGACGACTACCCCACGCTGATCCTGCGCAAGGAGAACCAGGGAGCGCTGAAGACATCGGGCATCGACGTTGAGGCCAACTGGAAGGGCGATCCCACGGCCGCTGGCCGCTTCGGCGCCAGCTTCAGCGGCACCTACATCATTGAGTACAAGCGGCAGTTCGGGAAGTCGGAGCCGTTCATCGAGAACGCCGGCCGGTTCCTGAACGACCAGACCGTGCAGCGGTGGCGGCACCGCATGTCGGTGGAATGGGAGCGCGGCCCGTTCAACGTCGTGCTGGGCAACACCTATTACTCCGGCCATACCGACGACAGCTACCTGCCGGACACCGCCACGCGCAAGGTGGGCGACTACAGCCTGTGGGACCTGTCGGCCAGCTGGAAGCCGACCAAGGCCCTGACCCTGCGTGCCGGCGTGCTGAATCTGCTGGACAAGGCGCCGCCGTTCTCCAACCAGAGCTACTACTTCCTGTCGACTTACGACCCGACCTACACCGATCCGCGTGGGCGAACGGGATTCGTGAGCCTCGCCTACTCGTTCAGGTAAGAACTACAGCAAGAACCCGGAAACAGGCTGCCGCGGCGCCAGCCCTCGCGGCTTCGTCAAGGCCGAGGGCCGGCAGCGCACGGATGCCAGCACCGGCCGACACGCTGATGGCCCGCTTCGCTGCGTCGTGCAGAAGCGAAGCGCCCATCAGCATGCACTGGGCCTGCCGAACGGCCGCGAGCCGATCCAGAACGAGGGCCGGGACAAGGTCCGGCATTTTCCTCCAGACCGCCCTCGTCGCGGACTCTTGCGCCACGGCCACAGCTGCCAGGGCGCGGTAGCTCGTCGGGCCCATCGTCACCCGGCCTTGCCTTGACGGGAGCATCTGCCCACGCGGCGCACCTTAGGCGAGGCCGCATGGGCTGATGGCGAAAGCCCCGCCCAAAAGCCGACATTTCGACCAGCCGCCAGCATCGATCGTGGCGAAGATCCTGACCGTCGAGCCGCCAATGACAACGGCCCCTCACCTTGCGATGAGGGGCCGCGGGAGGGGCTTGTGCCCGGTGTTACTTGGGGTGGCTGATGGGACTCGAACCCACGACGACCAGAATCACAATCTGGGACTCTACCAACTGAGCTACAGCCACCGCAGAGCCCGACATTATAGCGTCAGGGCTTGGCAGGATCCTTGGCCTTGATGACGACCTTGTAGCGCTGCTCCAGCGCCTTGTAGTAGGCCTCGGCCTCGGCGTTGCCCAGGGCCTGCGCAAACTGCTCGCGCAGCGGTGCGTCGCCGCCACCGGCGGCCGGGTCGCGCGGCAGCACGCGGCCCACCCGCAGGACGGCCTGGCCCGCGGTGCCCAGGTCCACCAGCTGCAGGCTGGGCACGGCCTTCGGGTCGGCCTTGAGCGCCGCTTCCACCACCGGGCGCGGCAGGCCCTGCGTCTGCGCCCGCGACACCACCACGGCCGCCGGCAGGCCAGCGCCGTCCTTGGCCTCGCGCAGCGCCGCCAGGCGGGCTTCGGCATCCTTCTTCGCCAGCGCGGCGGCCTGCTCGGCGACCACACGTTCGCGCACCTGGTCGCGCACCTCGGCCAGCGGCAGCACGCGCTCGGGCTCGTGCTTGACCACACGGGCCGACACGAGCTGGTTGGGACCGGTCTCGACCGCATCGGTGTTGCGGCCCTGGCGCAGCGCATCGTCGCCGAACACGGCGTCGAGCAGCTTGGCCGTCGCCAGCGGGCCTTCGCCCCCCGGTGCCGGCTGCCGCTGCACGGTGGCCGTGCGCTTCTCGAGCTTGAACCGGTCGATCACGGGCTGCAGGCTCTCCGGCTGCTCGTAGACCATGTTGCTGAACTGCTCGGCGGCCTCGGCGTAGCGGCGCTGTGCCAGCGAGCGGCGGACTTCCTGCTCGATTTCGCCGCGCACCTCGTCGAACGGGCGCTTCTCGCCGCCGCGCGTGGCCTCGAGCTGGATGACGTGGTAGCCGAAGTCGGACTCGACCACTGGGCTGATCTCGCCCGGCTTGAGCGCGAAGGCCGCGTCCTCGAAAGGCTTGACCATGGCGCCGCGGCCGAAGAAGCCCAGGTCGCCACCCTCGGCCGCCGAACCCGGGTCGTCGGAGTTGGCCTTGGCCAGCGCGGCGAAGTCGCCCGGCTTGGCACGGGCCTGGGACAGCAGCTGCTCGGCCTTGGCGCGGGCCTTCTCGCGCTCAGCGGCGGGCGCCTCGCGTTCGGCCTTCACCAGGATGTGCCGGGCCTGGCGCTCCTCGGGCTGCGTGTAGCGTTCGGCGTTCTGCTCGTAGTAGGCCTTCAGATCACCTTCGGGCACGGCCACGTCCTTGGCCAGTGTGGCCAGGTCGAGCATGACCCATTCGATCTGCGCCTGCTCCGGCGCCCGGAACTCCTCGGCGTGGCTCTTGTGCCAGGCCTCGAGTTCGCCGTCGGTGGGTTGCACCTTGGCGCGGTAGGCGCCGGCGTCGAAGGCCTGCACCTGCACCTCGCGTTGCTGCAGCAGCGCATCCAGCGCGGCGTTGGCCACGGCCGGGGCCGCCTGGGCGGAACTGCTGACGCCGCCCAGCACGGCGTCCATGCCGTAGCGCAGCGCGATCTGCTGCTCCATGGCGGCGTCGCCGAAGCCGGCCTGCAGCGCGCGGTCGCGGTCGACCTGGCCATCCGGCCCGCGCAGGGGTGCGAAGTAGCCGCTGGACTTCACCAGTTCCGGCAGGCGCGCCTGGGTGGGCACGAGGTGCTGGTCATAGGCGGCGGCCAGCAGCAGCCGTTCGCGCACCAGCTGCTCCAGCGCCTGGCGCCGGAACTCGGGGGTGTCGAACAGCGACGCTTCGGCGCCTGGCACGCGCTGGCGCATGGTCTCGACCGCGCGGCGCTGGGCCAGGTCCCACTCGGCCTGGGTGATCTTCTGCCCGGCCACCTCGGCCACGGTGGCGTTGGCGCCGTCGGTCATACGCTGGTAGCCGTCGATGCCGAAGAAGACGAAGGACGGGATGATCAGCAGCACGATGAGGCCAAGCATCAGCTTGGAGTGCTGTCGGACGAAGTCGAACATCGCTGGGATTTCCCGGGGCCTGAAAGCACGAAGGCGAACCGCTGTTCGCCTTCGTTGCCTGGATTTGCGGACCCGTGATTCTAGTGCGGGCGGTGGTGGGTGCTGACGGGATCGAACCGCCGACCTACGCCTTGTAAGGGCGCCGCTCTGCCAGCTGAGCTAAGCACCCGCCGGGAAGAATCAGTTGAGATGGTCCTTCAGCCCCTTGCCGGGGCGGAACTTCGGCACCTTGGCCGACTTGATCTTGATCTGCGCCCCGGTGCGCGGGTTGCGGCCGGTGCGCGCGGCACGCTTGGTGACGGCAAAGGTGCCGAAGCCGGAGATCGAGACGCTGCCACCCTTCTTCAGCGACGCCTTGACGCCGCCGATCATCGCCTCCAGTGCCCGCGTGGCCGCGGCCTTGGAGATGTCGGCCTGGGTGGCGATGTGCTCGATCAACTCGGTCTTGTTCACGGACGGTTTCCCCTGGTGATGCCCCTGAGCAGGCGGTTGGATGAGGTTGGTGATGGTCAGCGGTGCGGCGGTCGGACCGCACACAGCCACGCGCCATGGTGCGAAGCATTACATCCGCCGCTCCGCCCGGGTGTCAAGAATGGTGAAGGATTCTATGCAGGCCGCTTGATCTGGGCGGGGGAGAAGTCCTCCGTCAACGCTGTGCCGGCGCACGGACGACCAGCCCCACGCCGAACGCCGTCAGCACCAGGCCGAGCAGCACACCCGCGGTCAGTGCCTCGTCGAACAGCAGCCAGGCCAGCAGCGCCGTGCAGGGGGGCACTAGGTACATCAGGCTGCTGACCCGGGTGGCGGCCCCACGCTGGATCAGCAGGTAAAGCAACGAACTGCCGCCCAGCGTGAGGCCCAGCACCGACCACGCCATGGCACCCAGCAGCTCCGGGTGGAGCACGATGGGCTCGGTCTCCAGCGCCAATGCCAGCGGTGCCGTCACGGCGAAGGCGGCCAGCAACTGCACGGTGTTGGCGGTGCGCACGTCGCAAGGGCGCACGCGGGCCTTCTGCACCAGGGTGCCCACGGTGATGCTGGCCAGCGCGCCCAGCGCCAGCGCCACGTTGGCCCCCGTGACCTCGCCGACGCCCAGCTTGTGCCAGACGACGAGCACCAGGCCCGCCAGGCCCAGCGCCAGGCCAGCCCACTGGCGGGGCGTCACCCGGTGTTCGCTGCCCGCCCACGCCACCCACAGCGCGGTGAGCACCGGCTGCAGGCCGACGATCAGCGCCGCCGTGCCGGCACCCAGCCCCAGCTTCACGGCCGACCAGACGCCGCCCAGGTAGCCGCCGTGCATCAGCACGCCCACCAGGGCCAGCCAGCCCCATTGCGCCTGACCGCGAGGCCAGGACGGGCGCGTCAGCACGATCCAGACGCCAAAGGCCAGCACCGACAGCGCATAGCGCCAGGCCAGAAAGCCCAGCGGCGGCGCGTGCGGCATGCCGAAGCGCGCCACGACGAAGCCGGTGCTCCAGATGCCGACGAACACCAGCGGCATGGCCCGCAGCCAGGGGGACTCGACCGATCCTGTCATGCCAGGCGGATCACTTCACCTTGGCCCGGATCTCCGGCAGGGCGCGCTGCAGGTAGTACACCATCGACCACACGGTGAGCACGGCGGCGATCCAGATCAGCACGTTGCCCCAGAGCCGGGTGTCGACGAGGCCGAACAGCGCGCCGTCGTAGAGCAGGAACGGGATGGCCACCATCTGCACCGTGGTCTTGACCTTGCCCAGCATGTGCACCGCCACGCTGCGCGACGCGCCGATCTGCGCCATCCACTCGCGCAGCGCCGAGATGGCGATCTCGCGGCCGATGATGATCAGCGCCACGAAGACGTCGGCGCGGTCCAGGTGCACCAGCACCAGCAGCGACGCGCAGACCAGGAACTTGTCGGCCACCGGATCGAGGAAGGCCCCGAAGGACGAGGTCTGGTTCAGCTTGCGCGCCAGGTAGCCGTCGGCCCAGTCGGTGAGCGCGAAGACGACGAACATCACCGTGGCGATGAGGTTGCGCGTGGCCGCGTCCAGCGGCAGGTAGAACACGCCGACGATCAGCGGAATCGCGATGATGCGCGCCCAGGTCAGCAGCGTCGGCAGCGTGAAGAACATGGCGGCGATTCTGCGCGATGAACGGTGACTAGTCGTCCAGCGTGCGCGGCTTGAAGCGGCGGTCGTCGTCGAACAGGAACACCTCGACGAACTTCCACGGCCGCGGCAGGTGCGCCACCGGGCCGAACGGGCCGGCGCGCTTGACGGCGTCGATGGCCAGCTGCGTCGTGTCCTTGGCCTGCGTGGGGTGGCGCATCACGCGCACGTGGCGTACGCGGCCCTCACCATCGAGCTCGATCTCCAGCACCGGGATCGCCAGCAGCGGTTCGGGCACCGGGCCGTCGTAGGTGCGGCCCGGGTTGGCGGCCACGATGCGCAGCGCCGCCTCGCGCCGGAAGTGATCCCAGTCGCGGGCGCGCACGGGTGGCGGCAGCGCCGGCCGCGCGGCCGCGCTGCCCGCCGGCCCCGGTGCCGGCTTGCCCGCCGGCGGCGTGGTAGCCGCCGGCGGCGGTGGGGGCGCCGGGGCCGACGGCGGTGGGCCGCTGCAACCGGCCAGCCACAGCGCGCCGCCGGCGAGCAGCACGCGGGCAGCCCACGCCGGGCCACGTTCAATGAAGTGCACGGTAGATCTCCTCGGCCAGAGCCCTTGAAATGCCGTCGACGCTGGCCAGGTCGTCCACGCTCGCACTGCCCACGCCACGCACGCCGCCGAAGCGCTGCAGCAGCCGCGCGCGCTTGCGCGGGCCGACGCCCGGGATGTCCTCCAGCGCGCTGCCACCGGTGCGCACCTTGGCCCGCTTCGCGCGCATGCCGGTGATGGCGAAGCGGTGCGCCTCGTCGCGGATCTGCGCCACCAGCATCAGCGCCGCCGAGTCGTGGCCCAGGTAGACCTTGGGCCGGCCGTCGGCGAACACCAGTTCCTCCAGGCCCACCTTGCGCCCCTCGCCCTTCTCCACCCCGACGATCAGCGACAGGTCCAGGCCCAGCTCCTCGAACACCTCGCGCGCCATGCTGACCTGGCCGCGGCCGCCATCCACCAGCACCAGGTCGGGCAGGCGGTGCTTGCCGCTGGCCGTGCCCGCCGCCACCGCCTCGGCCAGCCTGGCGTAGCGGCGCGTGAGCACCTGGCGCATCGCGGCGTAGTCGTCGCCCGGGGTGATGCCGTCGATGTTGAAGCGGCGGTACTCGGCGCCCTGCATGGCGTGGTGGTGGTAGACCACGCAGGAGGCCTGCGTGGCCTCGCCGGCGGTGTGGCTGATGTCGAAGCACTCGATGTGCAGGGCATCGAGGTCGTCGATGGCCAAGTCCAGCGCCTCGGCCAGCGCGCGCGTGCGCTCGCGCTGCGAGCCTTCCTCGGCCAGCAGCCGTGCCAGCGCGAGTTCCGCGCCCTTGACCGCCATCTCCAGCCAGATGCGGCGCTGCTCGCGCGGCTGGTGCACGGCGCGCACGCGGGTCTTGGCGGCCTCGACCAGCGCCGCCACCAGGGCCTCGTCGACGGCGTGGCTGGTCACCAGCAGCGGCGGCACGGGCTGGCCCGCGTAGTGCTGCGCAAGAAAGGCCTCGAGCACCTGCACCTCGGGGTCGCGCCGCGATGGCGCGGTGGCGGCATCGCCATCCGGAACCGGGTCGTCGAAGTCGTCGGCGTGGAACGCGACACCCTCGTCCACGTGTGCCGGGAAGTAGGCCCGGTCGCCCAGATGCCGTCCGCCGCGCACCATGGCCAGGTTCACGCAGGCGCGGCCGCCGGCCACCTTGACGGCCAGCACGTCCACGTCGCGGTCGCTGGCCGACAGGCTGCTCTCGTCCATCGCCTGCTGGTGCAGCACCTTCGACAGTGCGGAGATGCGGTTGCGCAGTTCGGCCGCCTTCTCGAACTCCAGCGCCTCGGCCCAGGCCATCATCTTGGCCTGCAGGTCGTGCACCACCGCGTCGGCATCGCCGAGCAGGAAGCGCTCGGCGTCGAAGACGTCGCGCGCGTAGTCCTCGGCGCTGACGAAGCCCACGCAAGGCGCGGTGCAGCGCTGGATCTGGTACAGCAGGCAGGGCCGCGTGCGGTGCGCGTACACCGTGTCCTCGCAGGTGCGCAGGCGGAACACCTTCTGCACGAGCTGGATGGTCTGCTTGACGGCCCACGCGTTCGGGTAGGGCCCGAAGTAGCGGTGGCGCCGATCCACCGCGCCACGGTAGTACGACACGCGCGGGAACCGCGCGGCCGCGGAGGCCGCGGCATCGCCCGTGCGCGTGCCCGAGATCTTCAGGTACGGATAGCTCTTGTCGTCCCTGAACAGGATGTTGAACCGCGGGTTCAGCGTCTTGATCAGGTTGTTCTCGAGCAGCAGGGCCTCGGCCTCGCTGCGCACCACCGTGGTCTCCAGCCGGGCGATGCGGCCGACCATGGTGCCAATGCGCGTGCCGCCGTGGTCCTTCTGGAAATAGCTCGCCACCCGCTTCTTCAGGTTGCGCGCCTTGCCCACGTAGAGCACGTTGCCGGCAGCGTCGAAGTAGCGGTAGACACCGGGCATCGACGGCAACGCCGCCACCTCGGCCAGCAGGCGTTCGCGCGGATCGGCGGTCTCGGTCATCGGGGCGTGATTGTGGCGCGTCGGACAATGCCGCCATGCCGAGCCGCCCCGACGCGCCCCTGACCTGGGACCTCTTCTGCCGCGTGATCGACAACTACGGCGACATCGGCGTGTGCTGGCGCCTGGCCGCCGACCTGGCCGCGCGCGGCGAGACGGTGCGGCTGTGGGTGGACGATGCGTCGGCCCTGCGCTGGATGGCGCCCCACGGCGCCTCGGGCGTGACGGTGAGCGCCTTCGACGCCGCCGGGGAACCGGGCGACGTGGTGGTCGAGGCCTTCGGTTGCGACCCGCCGCCGGGTTTCGTGGCCCGCATGGCCGAGCGGCCTGGCGCCCCGCCGGTGTGGATCAACCTGGAGTACCTCAGCGCCGAAGCCTGGGTGGAACGCTCTCACGGCCTGCCCTCGCCGCAGGCGAACGGGCTGACCAAGTGGTTCCATTTTCCCGGCTTCACGCCGGCCACCGGCGGGCTGCTTCGCGAACCGGCCCTGCTGGAGGCCCGGGCCGCCTTCGCACGCCCGCCAGGGCCGCGCCGCGCCGTGGTCTTCTGCTACGACACACCGGCGCTGGCAGAGCTGGCCAAGGCCTTCGACGGTGAGCTCTGGCTCTGCCCTGGCCCCGCGCAGGCCGTGCAGGCGCCGCATGCACGTCGCCTGCCCTACACCGACCAACCTGGTTTCGATCGCTGGCTGTGGTCCGCCGACCTGGCCATCGTGCGTGGCGAGGACTCGCTGGTGCGCGCCATCTGGGCCGGCGTGCCCTTCGTCTGGCACATCTACCCGCAGCACGACGGCGTGCACCGCAGCAAGCTCGATGCCCTGCTCGACCTGCTCCAGCCCGATGCCGAGGTGCGCGCGCTCTGGCACGCCTGGAACGGCTTTGCGCCCTGGCCGGCACGCTGGCCCGACGAAGCGCGCTGGCGCGCGGCCACGGAATCGCTGCGAGCACGGCTGGCCGCGCAGGACGACCTCGTGACGCAGTTGTGCCGCTTCGCGCTCGGGAAACTACGCACCTCGGGGTAGAATCAAGGGCTTTGCGCGGCGGAAACCAACTTCTCTGAGCCGCGCGCCACCTCAGGACAGCGCCATGAAACTCGCTCAGGAAATCCGCGCCGGCAACGTGATCATGCAGGGCAAGGACCCGATGGTCGTGCTCAAGACCGAATACAGCCGCGGCGGCCGCGGTGCCGCCACCGTGCGCATGAAGATGAAGAACCTGCTCAACGGCGGCGGGGCGGAAGTCGTCTTCAAGGCCGACGACAAGATGGACCAGATCGTGCTGGACAAGAAGGAGTGCACCTACTCCTACTTCGCCGACCCGATGTACGTGTTCATGGACGCCGAGTACAACCAGTACGAGGTCGAGGCCGAGAACATGGGCGACGCCATCAACTACCTCGAGGACGGCATGACCGTCGAGGTCACCTTCTACGACGGCAAGGCCATCTCGGTGGAAATGCCCACCAGCGTGGTGCGCGAGATCAACACCGAACCGGCCGTCAAGGGCGACACCTCGGGCAAGGTCATGAAGCCCGCCCGCCTGGTCGGCACCGGCTTCGAGATCGCCGTGCCGCTGTTCGTCGAGGACGGCGACAAGATCGAGATCGACACCCGCACGCACGAGTACCGCAAGCGGGTCTGACCCGCGGTCGGTCCGGCCCGGCGCCGCACAATCGGGGCAGCTTCGGCTGCCCTTCGTGCTTTCATGTCCTTCGATTTCGATGCCGCCGTCAGCGCGCCCTTCCGCATGCAGCCGGGCCTGCGGCGGCTGGCGCCCGGCACGCCACAGCTGACGCCGCTGGCCCCGGGCTCGCGCCACCAGCGCGAAAAGCTCGCCGTGCTCAGCGCCTCTCCCGAGCTCGCGCTGCAGGCGCGACCCGGCTTCGACCCCCAGCCCGCGCTGCACGCGCTGGCGGCGCACGCCGCCGCCGAGCACCCCCAGGCCTTCGCCTGGGACGGCCGCACGGCGCGGGCGCTGCGGCTGGGCACGGCCGTGCACGGCGCCGACGTGCAGCACGAGTCCACCGGCGCCTTCGGCCTGGGCGACGAGATCGCGCGCTGCCTGCGCCCGCTGCCGGCGCCGTGGCGGCTGGCCGGCCTGCTGGCGCTGGCCTTCGCCGAGGACCTGGCCGTCGTCGACGCCAGCGACGGCACCGTGCCGTGGATGGCCGTGTGCCTGCCGTCGCACTGGGCTCCGCAGGACAAGGTGGGCCGAGGTTTCGCCGAGGTGCACGCCCCGGTGGCCGACGCCGAGCTGGTCCGCCGCGCCGCGCCTCAGCTGGTGACCCTGATGACCGGCGACGCACGCTGGGAACGCTTCGTGTGGAACGTCACCGGCCACCCGCGCTTGCACGCCCACCCGCGCCACGTGGACCCGGTGCGCTGGCCGGCCGGCATCGCGGCCACGCTGCCAGCCGGTGCCTGGTGGCGCACGGAGCGGCAGACCTTCGTGCCCGTGCCCGGGGTGGCGCAAGCGGTGTTCACCATCGCCGTCGACTGCCGCCCGCTGGCCGAGGCCATCACCGCCGAGGCACAGGCGATGGCGCTGCACGAAGCCATCGCGTCAATGAGCGACGCCGTGCTGGCCTACAGAGCGCTGACCGCCGTGCGCGAACCGCTGCTGCAATGGCTGCGCACGGTCCGCTGACACCGGCCCGCATCGTCTTCGACGCCAACGGGAGGCCGCAGGCGCCGGACTTCGGCGATGCCTACCACGCGCGCATCGGCGCCACCGCGCAGGCGCAGGCGGTGTTCCTGGCCGGCAACGGCCTGCCCCACCGGTGGCGCGGCCGGGCCGAATTCACCATCGCCGAGAACGGCTTCGGCCTGGGCCAGAACTTCCTGGCCACCTGGGCGGCGTGGCACGACGACCCGCAGCGCTGCACGCGGCTGCACTACGTGGGCGTCGAAGGCCACCCTGCCCGCGGTGCCGACCTGGCGCGTGCGCTCGCAACGTCCCCGTTCCCCGCGCTGGCACAGGCCCTGGTTGCCGTCTGGCCGCCGCTGCTGGCCGGCTGGCACGCGCTGGACTTCGACGGCGGGCGCATTCGTCTGCTGCTGGCCTTCGGCGACGCTGCACGCGCTTGGCGGGAAGTGCACCTGCGGGCGGACGCCTTGTACCTCGACGGCTTCGCCCCGGACCGAAACCCTGCGATGTGGTCGCCCGAGTTGCTGCAGGCGATGGCGCGTCGTGCCGCGCCCGGCGCCACGGCCGCCACCTGGAGCGTGGCGCGCCCCGTGCGCGAGGGCCTGCGCAGCGCCGGCTTCCGCGTCGAGATCGGGCCACCGGTGGGCGACAAGCGCGAGACGCTGCGCGCCGTCTTCGACCCGCCCGCCACGATGCACCGTGCGCCGCCGGTCACGCCACCGGGCGAGGTGCTGGTGCTCGGCGCCGGCCTCGCCGGGGCCTGGGCGGCACATGAACTCGCGGCCGCGGGCTGCCGGGTTCGCGTGCTCGACCGTCACGCCGCGCCGGCCCAGGAGGCCTCGGGCAACGCCGGCGGTCTGTTCCATGGCGTGGTGATGGCCGACGATGGCGCCCACGCGCGCACGCTGCGCGCCGCGGCGCTGCATGCCGCCCGCGTGCTGCCCGGCTGGATCGGCCGCGGCGTGCCCGGTGCCGCGGAGGGCCTGTTGCGCCTGGCCGGCGCCGGCGAGGACGTGGCGGCACTGCAGGCGCTGATCGACCGGCATGCGTTGCCAGGCGGCTACGTGCAGGCGCTGGACGCCGCGGCAGCCTCGGCACGCGCCGGCGTGGCGGTGACCCAGACGGCGTGGTGGTACCCCGGGGGCGGCTGGATCGCCCCGGGTGCGCTGGCCGCCCGCCTGCTGGCCAACATCCCTTTCGACGGCGGCATGGCGGTGGCGCGCATCGACCACATCGACGGGCGCTGGGCGCTGTTCGACACCGACGGTCGGCGCCTTGCCACCGCCGACACGCTCGTGCTCGCCAACGCCGCCGATGCCGCGCACCTCGCGCCCTGGGCCGGCTGGCCGATGGGCCGTTCACGCGGGCAGGTGAGCCTGTGGCGCCGTGTCCCGGCGGACGCGCCGCGGCCCCGGGTGCCGCTGGCGGGGCGCGGCTACCTGCTCGACCTGGGTGACGGCGGCCTGCTGACCGGCGCGACCGCGCAACCCGGCGACACCGACGCGGCAGCACGTGTGACCGACCACGACTTCAACCGTGCACGACTGGAGGCGCTCTGCGGCTGGCGGGCACCGCCGCCGGACGGCGGCCGCGTCGGCTGGCGCGCCCAGGTGCCGGACCGGTTGCCGGTCGTGGGGGCCGTGCCGGCCATGAACGCGCCCGACGCGACGCGACTGGACCGTGTGGTGCGCGCACCGGGGCTGTTCGTGCTCGGCGCGCTGGGCTCGCGGGGGCTGACCTGGGGGCCGTTGGCCGGGCGGCTGCTGGCCAGCCAGGTGTGCGGCACGCCGTGGCCTCTGGAAGCGTCGCTGGCGCAGGCCTGGGACCCCGCCCGCTGGCGGGTGCGCGCGGCCAGGCAGGCGCCCAACCGCCTGGGCGGCTGATCAGCCGCGCGGCGCCGGCGCCTCGTCGGCCGGTGCGGCGTCGTCGGCGTCGCCGCTCTCGTCCTGCGCCAGGGCCGCCGCTGCCTCGTTCGGGTTCATCTCGTCATCGCCGTGGCCGGCTGCCTTTGCGGCGGCCTTGCTGGCGGCCTTCTCTTCCTTCTTCTTCTTCTTGGCGAGTTCGCGCTGACGCTTTTCGAACGAGTAGTTGGGCTTGGCCAATGGATCTCCTTGGAGCAAGTGAAGAGGGAGGATAGATCAGAAATCCAGCGTGCGAACGCCCTGCGGCATGCCCAGCAGCGCCAGCTTGGCGCGGTGGCGCGCGAAGATGCCCACGGTCACCACGCCGGGCCACTGGTTGACTTCGGTCTCCATCGCCAGCGGGTCGGCGATGCGCAGGCCGCGCACGTCGAGGATCGGGTGGCCGTTGTCGGTGAGCACGCCCAGGCGCAGCGAGGCCTGGCCGCCCAGCGCGGCGAAGCGCCGCGCCACCTGCGGCGCAGCCATCGGGATCACCTCCACCGGCAGCGGAAAGCGGCCCAGCACGTCCACCAGCTTGGATTCGTCGGCGATGCAGACGAAGCGGTCGGCCAGGTCGGCGACGATCTTCTCGCGCGTCAGCGCCGCGCCGCCGCCCTTGATCATGTGGCCGCGGCCGTCGATCTCGTCGGCGCCGTCGACGTAGACCGGCAGCCGGTCCACCGACGCGGCATCCACCACCTCGATGCCGTGGCCCCGCAGCCGCGCCGTGCTGGCCTCGCTGCTGCTGACCGCGCCACGGATGCGCTTGCCCGAGGCCGCCAGCGCGTCGATGAACAGGTTCACCGTGCTGCCCGTGCCCACGCCGAGCCAGGCACCTTCGACCACGTGGGCCACGGCCGCCTGGGCCACCAGCTGCTTCAGTTCGTCCTGTGTCATGGGCGGATTATCGGTCGGCCACAATCCCGGCCCATGGCCCTGATCCCCTACGCGCTGACGCGCCCCTTCCTGTTCGGGCTGGACCCGGAACAGGCCCACGAACTGACGCTGGACGCGATCGCCCGGTTGCAGAACACGCCGCTGCAGTGCCTGTGGTCGCAGACCCGGGTCAGCGACCCGGTGACCGTGGCCGGGCTGCGCTTCCCCAACCGCGTGGGCCTGGCCGCCGGCCTGGACAAGAACGGCCGCTGCATCGACGGCCTGGGCGCGATGGGCTTCGGCTTCATCGAGGTGGGCACCGTCACGCCCAAGGCACAGCCGGGCAACCCCAAGCCACGCATGTTCCGCCTGCCGGCGCAGCACGCGCTGATCAACCGCCTGGGCTTCAACAACGAGGGTCTGGACGCCTTCCTGGCCAACGTGCGCCGCGCGCGCAGCTTCCGCGCCGCGGGCGGCCTGGTGGGGCTGAACATCGGCAAGAACGCCGCCACGCCGATCGAGCGCGCGGCCGACGACTACCTGGCTTGCCTGGACGGCGTGTACGCGCACGCCGACTACGTCACCGTCAACATCTCCAGCCCGAACACGAAGAACCTGCGCGCGCTGCAGTCCGACGAGGCACTGGACGCACTGCTGGGCGCACTGGTCGCGCGGCGCGAAGTGCTGGCCGACAAGTTCGGCCGCCGCGTGCCGATGTTCCTGAAGATCGCGCCCGACCTGGACGACACGCAGATCGCGCTGATCGCCGCCACGCTGCAGCGCCATGGCATCGACGGCGTGATCGCCACCAACACCACCATCGCGCGCGACGCGGTGACCGGCCTGCCGCATGCGGATGAAGCCGGCGGCCTGTCGGGCGCGCCGGTGCTCGAGCCCAGCAACCGCGTGATCCGCGCTCTGCGCACGGCGCTGGGGCCGGGCTTTCCGATCATCGGCGTCGGCGGCGTGCTCTCCGGCGCCGATGCGCAGTCCAAGATCGCTGCCGGGGCCGACCTGGTGCAGGTCTACACGGGGCTGATCTACCGCGGCTCTCCTCTGGTGCCCGAGGTGGCGCGGGCGCTGTCCAGCGCGAGATAGTCCACCGCCGCCGCGACACCGTCCCGGCCGATCGGGATGCGCAGCTGTTGCAGTGCCGCCTGCACGCCGCCCAGCGCCCCCAACACCATCGGCGCACTGAGGTCGCCCAGGTGCCCGATGCGGAACACGCGCCCGGCCAGCGGGCCCAGGCCGCCGGCGATGGACACGTCGAAGGCCTCGCGCGCGGTGCGGCGGATGGCGTCGGCGTCCACGCCCGGCGCGGTGGAGATGGCCGTCACCGACACCGAGCGCGCCGCCGGCACGCGGCAGAAGAAGTCCACCGCGCCGCCGTCTGCCCACGCCGCCACCGCCGCCTGCACCGCGCCGGCCAGCCGCCGGTGGCGGGCGAAGACGGCCTCCAGGCCTTCGGCGAACAGCAGGGCCAGGC
Source organism: Rubrivivax albus (assembly GCF_004016515.1). Lineage (GTDB taxonomy): Bacteria > Pseudomonadota > Gammaproteobacteria > Burkholderiales > Burkholderiaceae_C > Rubrivivax > Rubrivivax albus. The sequence continues at coordinate 649,915 of NZ_SACT01000001.1, read as the reverse complement.
CGGCTTCCATGCCGGCCATCAGCGTCAGCGGCGGCGTGCCGCAGAACTTCTGGTAGGGCATCTCGCCCACGCGCAGCACCCAGTCCCAGTAGAAGCGCGGCGTCGGGTTGGCCGCGGCCACCGCCATCGCCGCCGCGTTCACCAGTGTGAAGCCCACGCCCGGCGGCAGCATCAGGCCCTTCTGCGACGCGCCCACCAGCACGTCGATGCGCTGCGCGTCCATCGCCAGCGGCGCCGCGCCCAGCGAGGCCACCGCGTCCACCACCAGCAGCGCCGGATGGCCGGCGGCGTCCATCGCGGCGCGCACGGCGTCGATCGAGTGCGTCGTGCCGCTGGCGGTGTCGGTGTGCACCATGAAGACGGCGGCGATGCGGTGCCGGCCGCCGGACAGGTCGGCGCGCAGCGCGGCCTCGACGGCGTCGACGTCCATCGGTTCGCCTTCGGTCCACGGCGTGCGCACGACGCCACGGCCCAGGGCCTCGGTCTGGCGCGCCCAGCTCTCGCTGAAGTGCCCGGTGCCGGGCACCAGCGCCAGCGCATCGGGCGCCAGCAGGTTCTGCACCACGGCTTCCCAAGCGCCGTGGCCGTTGGCGATGAAGAAGATGGGCTGGGCGGCCGCCGTGCCGGCGAGCCGGCGCACGCCGGCTTCGCAGGCGGCCAGCGTGGCGGCCACGCGCGGGTCGGCCAGGTCCATGGGCTGGCGGGCCATGGCGGCGATCACCGCGTCGGGCAGGTGCGTGGGGCCTGGGGAGTGCAGGAAGCGCAGGCCAGGAAGGTGCTCGGTCATGGCGCGCATGCTACGGCGGCGACAATCGCCGTGTGCAACTCGCCCGACTGCTCTTCAGCCAAGGTTTCGGCGCCCGCCGCGAATGCGAGGGCCTGGTGCTGGCCGGCCGCGTGCGTGTCGGCGATGTGGTGGTCGACGACCCGTTCGCCGAGACCGACGCCACCGAGGTCGAGGTCGACGGCGTGCGCTGGCCGGTGCACGCCAAGGCGTTGCTGATGCTGCACAAGCCCGCGGGCTACGAATGCAGCCAGAAGCCGCGCCACCACCCCAGCGTGATGGGCCTGCTGCCGGCGCCGCTGCAGCGCCGTGGCGTGCAGCCGGTGGGGCGGCTGGACGCCGACACCACGGGCCTGCTGCTGCTGACCGACGACGGCGCGCTGATCCACCGCCTGACCTCGCCCAAGCACCACGTGCCCAAGGTCTACGAGGTGACGGCCAAGCATCCGGTGGACGCCGGGCAGCTGCAGGCGCTGCGCGACGGCGTGGTGCTCGACGACGACCCGGCACCGGTGCGCGCCGCGGCGGTGGAGGCCACTGGCGAACGCACGCTGCGCCTGGTGCTCACCGAGGGCAAGTACCACCAGGTCAAGCGCATGGTGGCCGCTGCGGGCAACCGCGTGGAGGCGCTGCACCGCAGCGCCTTCGGGCCGCTGACGCTGGGCGCGCTGGCGCCCGGTCACTGGGTCTGGCTGGACCCCGCGGTGTTCGCGGCGCCGGCCACGGCCTCGGGCGGCCAGCCGTCGACGCTGCCGATGTAGCGCCAGATCGCCTCGATCTGCGCCGGCCTGGCGATGCCTTCCCAGGTCGGCATCGCGCGCAGGCCCTTGTTGACGCTGTGCAGGAAGCGCGCCTTGTCGCCTGCCGGGAAACGCCACGGGGCGAAGGCGCCCGGGTCTGCGCTCAGGTCGACGGGGATAATCCCAGGGCATGAAGATCCTGCATGGCCCAGGCACCGCCCCGGGCCCTTGTGCCCTGACCATCGGCAGCTTCGACGGCGTGCACCGCGGCCACCAGGCCATGCTGGCGCTGCTGGCCAGCGAGGCGCGCCACCGCGGCCTGCCGCCGGCGGTGCTCACATTCGAACCGCACCCGCGCGACTTCTTTGCCGCACGCGCCGGCACGCCGGATGCCGCGCCCCGGCGCATCGGCACGCTGCGCGACAAGCTGGCCGAACTGGCCCGGTGCGGTGTCGCCCAGGTGATGGTGATGCGCTTCGACGCGGCGCTGGCGGCACTGAGCCCGCAGGCCTTCATCGACGAGGTGCTGTGCCGCCGGCTGGACGCGCGCTACGTGCTGGTGGGCGACGACTTCCGATTCGGTGCCCGCCGCGCCGGCGACTATGCGCTGCTGGACGCCGAGGGCGCGCGCCGCGGCTTCGACGTGGCGCGCATGCAGAGCTACGAGGTGCACGGGCTGCGCGTGTCCAGCTCGGCCGTGCGCGAGGCCCTGGCCGCCGGCGACATGGCGCGTGCGGCCGACCTGCTGGGCCGGCCCTACGCCCTCAGCGGCCGGGTGCTGCACGGCCGCAAGCTGGGACGCGAACTCGGCTTTCGCACGCTGAACCAGCGCTTCGGCCACCCGCGTCCGGCGGCGATGGGCATCTTCGTGTCGCAGGTGCGCGGGCTGGCCGCACACCCGCTGCCAGCGGTGTCCAGCCTGGGCGTTCGCCCAGCAGTGGAAGACGCCGGGCGTGTGCTGCTGGAGACCCATGTGCTCGACTGGCCATCGGGTCTCGCGAATGAGGCCGGCTACGGCCACTGCGTCACCGTGGACCTGCTGCACAAGCTGCACGACGAGCGGCCCTACCCGTCTCTGGACGCGCTGCAGGCCGGCATCGCCGCCGACGTGCAGGCGGCGCGCGACTGGTTCGCCGCGCGCCGCCCGATGCCCGGCTAGCCGCCGGCCGGCCCGAGGTCCAGCTGCCAGTTGATGCGGCGGGTGAACATGCCGGGCTCGATGTAGCCCCAGTCGATGATCTCGAGCACGATCAGGTTGTCACCGACCCGGCGCAGCGGGATCCAGCGGCGCAGGTAGTCCTGGCCGCCCGAGACCCGCACCAACTCCAGCGTGCCATCGCTCGCGAGCTGCCAGCGCTGGATGGCACTGCCGCTGGCTCTGCCGTCCGGGTTGAGCACGTAATTGGGATCCAGGCTGGAGAACTGCGGGTTGGCGCGCACGAAACCTTCGCTGCGCCAGCGGCGCGCCGCCGACTCGGCGGTGATGGCCAGCGCCGGATCCACGAACAGCAGCTCCTGCTCCATGCTGTAGGTCACGGGTTCGTTGGCGTCGGTCGGCACGCTCGCGGCCAGCCAGGACTCCAGGCCGGTCAGCGGGTCGCGCTCCAGACGCGTGTACTGGCGCGCTGGCAGGCCGTCGGCGCGCACGGTCACCCAGCCGTCCTCGAGCGACCAGGTCGCCGCCTGGCCTGAGATCTCGAACCGGCCCGTGCCGGGACCGGTGATGGTCAGGATGTCGTCGCGCGTCACACCGGACACGGCGGCGTCGGGTGCGGGCTGGGAGGTCACGCCGGCCAGCCGTGCCCCGACCACCAGTTCGTCGGCTGTCACGCCGGCGCGCCCGGCGAGGTCGAGCATCGTGGTCAGGAAGCCCGTGCTGCCGTCCGAGGCAGAGATCACCTCGCCGGCCTGCGGCCCGTCGACCCAGACGTGCTCGTAGGGGGTGCCGAGCAGGACCGGCAGCTTCACGGCACTGCCGCCATCGACCGCCCGCAGCCGGTAGCCCAGGGTCCGGAAGACCGAGGTGTGCTGCATGCAACTGCCGGTGACCGGGTCGTCCAGGCACATCACGCTGACCTGTTCCATCGGAACGTCGAGCGTGATCGCCAGGTCGGCCCCGGCGGCCGTCCATCGGGCGGCGTGACGCTGGTCTTCGGCGTGCACGACCGCCGTGCCGTCCGGCTGCATCTCCACCGTGAGGTCGTACGAGGAGATCGGGTTGCCGCCGTCGCTGTAGCTCAGCACGCGCGCCTCGGTGATCGCCCAGGGCTCGCCGGCCGGTGCCGGCACAGTGGCCAGCACGGCCCGTTCGGCGGCCGCATAGGCGTCGGCGTTGCCAGTGGCCTGCGCCCGGACGAAGGCCTGGGTGGCCGCGGCATCGAGCAGCAGCGCGAAGCTGTCGGACGCGCCCGCCGGCGGCGCCACGCCACCGTCGGCGATGAGGTTCACCGCGATGGCCAGCGCCTGGAGATCCTGCGCCCGGACGGCGCCGTCGCTCGCCGCCATGTCCTCGGCACTGGCCGGCAGGTTGCCACCCAGCGCACGCGCACGCAGCGCCGCTTCCGCGCTGGTCCAGTGCGTGGCATCCAGCGCCGGCAAGGCTGCGGCGTCGACGTCACCGCTGTCCGTGCCGGCCTGCGCCGCCACGCCGGCGAGCGCGCCGACCACGCTGACGAGGCGCACGCGGCCGTCCGGGCTGGTGCCCGCGACCTGCACCCAGGCCGCCGGGTCGGCGCTGGCCACCTCTACGACGTAGCGCCCCTGGTCGTCAGCCGTGACCTCGACGGTCTGGTCGCCGACCTGCACCGTCACGGCGGCGCCGGCGATGGGCGCGTCGGTGATCGTGCCGCTGAGCGTCAGCCGTGCCTGCACGGTGAAGGTCGCGGTGGCCATCGCGGTGGCACCGCCGGCCTCGGCCTGGACGGTGTAACGCACGCTCTCGGTGCCGAACCAGCCGTCGGCGGGCGTGTAGCGCAGCTGGCCGTTCTCGATCACGGCCGTGCCGTTGGCCGGCGGGTCGACGGCCGTCAGGCTCAGCGCGCCACGGGTGGCGCTGTCGTTGGCCAGCACGTCGACCAGCGCGCTGCTGCGCCAGTCGAGCGTGGCCGCGTCGTCGGCGGCGGTGACGGTGGCGTCCGGGCGGTCGTTGCCGCCGCAGGCGACCAGCGCAATCGCCAGCCAGGCCGGCACTGCCGCGCGCGCCAGCCGAAGTCGGTGACGGTGATGCATGCGTGTCCTCCATGACCCCGCGATCCAGCTGCCGCGGGCCCGGTGACTGTGGTCCTGACGGACCGCGCGGGCATCACCTCAAGGAGCGATGCATCTGGGGCTCGACCGGGAACTGCCACCTGCGGCGAATCTCAGAACCGCCAGACCAGCCCCGCGCCCAGCGACCAGCCCAGCCTCTGCTGCACCAGCGGGCTCTTCGCGGCGGCGCCGATCTCCCACGAGGCATGGGCGCCGACGTAGCTGTCCCAGTGCTTGCCGAGTTCGTGGCGCAGGGTCAGCCCCGCCGCCACGTCGCGCAGGCCGTTGCCCGGGGTGTAGACGGGGTAACCACTGCGCTGCGACTGGGCCGGCGTCACGCCGTACCACGACTGCATGTAGGTGTCGCTGCCGAAGCTCAGGCCGGCGCCGAACTGCAGGCGCGTTTCGGCGCCCAGCGTCCAGCTGCGCGCGGCACCGAGTTCGCCCAGCGAGCCGCCGCCATGGCCCAGCACGTCGGTGCTCACGGCCAGCGAGTACCGCCAGGGCCCCTCGGGCAGCCATTGCAGGCGCAAGCGGGCGAGCACGGTGCCGTCGATGTCACCCATGCCGGCCAGTGCATCGCTGTCGGCCTCCTGGCGCCCATTGGTCCAGCGCCCGCTGAGGCTGAGCCGCCAGGTCTTGCGCTCCACCAGCTCGGCCGCGATGCCACGCTCGACGTCGTCCTCGCGGCGGGTGGTGAAACCACCGGCCCCGGAGATCGTGATCCGGCCGTAGCGCAGGAACCCCGCCGGACGGACTCGCCAGGCCGAGCGCTCGGCGCCGCTGTATTCCGGTCCGTACGACGAGATCAGCCCGATCGCGCCCTCGAAGCGCGGCGGTCTGGCATCACCGGCGGTGGGTTCGGCGGCATGGGCCAGGCCCCCGGTCAGCAGCAGGATCGGCAGGGCTCGCAGGCAGAGGGACATCAGCAGGGATTCAACGGAAGTGGCGTCGCTAGAATCGCCGCATGGCGACGAACGGAACCGCACCCCCCATCGCCCGCGGACATTCGGCCACGCGGCGCCAGACGACGCGCGACCGAATTATTCGCAGCGCCGTCTGAAGGACGGCTGAAGCCTGCGCACCGTTCGCCGCGCACCCCTGCGGATGCCCGCGGCGGCGACGTCCCGATCGATCTGCCGCCCGTGCGGCCCGACGCCATGAACGCCCCCACCGAAAAGCCCTCGCCCGAGTACCGACAGACCCTGAACCTGCCCGACACGCCGTTCCCGATGCGCGGCGACCTGGCCAAGCGTGAACCCGCCTGGTTGCAGCAGTGGCAGGACGATGGCCTCTACAAGCGCCTGCGCGACGCCCGCCGCGGCGCGCCGCTGTTCGTGCTGCACGACGGCCCGCCGTATGCCAACGGCGCCATCCACATGGGCCACGCGGTCAACAAGGTCCTCAAGGACATGATCGTCAAGGCGCGCCAGCTGGCCGGCTTCGACGCCCAGTACGTGCCGGGCTGGGACTGCCATGGCCTGCCGATCGAGAACGCGATCGAGAAGGCGCACGGCCGCGGCCTGAGCCGCGACGAGATGCAGGCCAAGAGCCGCGCCTACGCCACCGAGCAGATCGCGCTGCAGATGAAGGACTTCCAGCGCCTGGGCGTGCTGGGCGACTGGGCGCACCGCTACGCCACGATGGACCCGGCCAACGAGGCCGGCGAGATCCGCGCCTTCAAGCGCGTGATCGAGCGCGGCTTCGTCTACCGCGGCCTCAAGCCGGTGTACTGGTGCTTCGACTGCGGCAGCTCGCTGGCGGAATTCGAGATCGAGTACGCCGACAAGAAGAGCCAGACGCTGGATGTGGCCTTCCTGTGCGCCGAGCCGGACAAGCTGGCCGCGGCCTTCGGCCTGCCGGAGATCGTCGGCGAAGCCTTCGCGGTGATCTGGACCACCACCGCCTGGACCATCCCGGCCAACCAGGCGCTGAACCTGAACCCGCAGATCGAGTACGCGCTGGTGCACACCGAGCGCGGGCAGCTGATCCTCGCCGCCTCGCTGGTGGAGGCCTGCCTCAAACGCTACGGCCTGACGGGCCACGTGGTGGCCACGACACCGGGCGAGAAGCTCGGCGGCATCCACTTCCGCCACCCGCTGGCCCACGTGCATGCCGGCTATGACCGCCTGAGCCCGGTCTACCTGGCCGACTACGCCACCGCCGACGACGGCACGGGCATCGTGCATTCGTCGCCGGCCTACGGCCTGGACGACTTCAACAGCTGTGTCGCGCATGGCCTGGCCTACGACGACATCCTGAACCCTGTGCAGGGCCACGGCCGCTATGCCGAGGACTTCCCGCTCTTCGGCGGCCTGAACATCTGGAAGGCCGTGCCGCAGATCATCGACACGCTGCGCGACGCCGGCCGGCTGATGGCCACCGAGGCCATCACGCACAGCTACCCGCACTGCTGGCGCCACAAGAGCCCGGTGATTTACCGCGCCGCGGCGCAGTGGTTCGTGCGCATGGACGAAGGCGAGGGTGTCTTCACCACCGACAAGGCCCCGAAGACCCTGCGCCAGATGGCGCTGGAGGCCATCGACCACACCGGCTTCTATCCGGAGAACGGGCGCGCCCGCCTGCGCGACATGATCGCCAACCGGCCCGACTGGTGCATCAGCCGCCAGCGCAGCTGGGGCGTGCCGTTGCCCTTCTTCCTGCACAAGGACACGGGGGAACTGCACCCACGCACGATGCAGATCCTGGACCAGGCGGCCGACATCGTCGAGGCCGGCGGCATCGAGGCCTGGAGCCGTGTCACCACCGAGGAGATACTCGGCGCCGAGGACGCGCCGCACTACACCAAGAGCAGCGACATCCTGGAGGTCTGGTTCGACAGCGGCAGCACCTTCTGGCACGTGTTGCGCGGCCAGCACCCCGAGGGCTGGCACCGCGAGGGCCCGGAGGCCGACCTCTACCTGGAGGGCCACGACCAGCACCGCGGCTGGTTCCACAGCTCGCTGCTGCTGGCCTGTGCGCTGTACGGCCGCGCACCCTACCGCGGCCTGCTGACCCACGGCTTCACGGTGGACAGCCAGGGCCGCAAGATGAGCAAGAGCCTGGGCAACGGCATCGAGCCGCAGAAGGTGAGTTCGACGCTGGGCGCGGAGATCATCCGCCTGTGGGTGGCCGCCAGCGACTACAGTGGCGACATCGCCGGCGACGACAAGATCCTCGCCCGTGTGGTGGACGCCTACCGACGCATCCGCAACACGCTGCGCTTCCTTCTCGCCAACACGTCCGACTTCGACCCGAAGACCGACGCCGTGCCGGCCGACCAGTTGTTCGAGATCGACCGCTGGGCGCTGGCGCGCAGCGCCGAGTTCCAGGCCGAGATCCTCAAGCACTACGAGGTCTACGAGTTCCACCCGGTGGTGGCCAAGCTGCAGGTCTTCTGCAGCGAGGACCTGGGCGCCTTCTACCTGGACGTGCTGAAGGACCGGCTCTACACGTCGGCGCCGAAGAGCCTGGCCCGCCGCAGCGCGCAGACGGCGCTGTGGCAGATCACTCAGGCCATGCTGCGCTGGATGGCGCCGTTCCTCAGCTTCACGGCGGAAGAGGCCTGGAAGCTGGTGGGCCACACTGAATCGATCTTCACCGAGACCTACTGGAATTTCGACGGCGAAGACGTGGCGCTGCTGCCCAAGTGGGCCCGCCTGCGCGAGATCCGCGAGCTGGCCAACAAGGAGATCGAGGCCGTGCGCGGCACCGGCGCGGTGGGGTCGTCGCTGCAGGCTACGCTGGCCATCGGCGCGCCGCCGGAGGACCTGGCCCTGCTGCAGTCGCTGGGCGAGGACCTGAAGTTCGTCTTCATCGTCAGCGCGCTGTCGGTGTCGTCCGCGGAAGCCTTGTCGGTCACGGTGACGCCATCCACCGCCACCAAGTGCGAGCGCTGCTGGCACTGGCGCGACGACGTCGGCCACGACGCCGCACACCCGGGTCTGTGCCGCCGCTGCACCGACAACCTGCACGGCGCCGGCGAAGCGCGCGTGCACGCCTGATGGCAAGGACGAGCCTGATGCACCGCCGCGGCCCCAGCCTGGCGCTCTGGCTGGGGTTGGCGGTGTTCGTCATCGTCGCCGACCAGGTCACGAAGACGCTGATCGTCAATGCCTTCCAGCTCGGCGACAGCGTCACGATCACGTCCTTCTTCAACCTCGTGCGCGCGCACAACCCGGGCGCGGCCTTCAGCTTCCTGGCCGGCGCCGGGGGCTGGCAGCGCTGGTTCTTCGTCGGCATCGGCGTGGTGGCCTCGGTCTTCATCGTCTGGATGCTGCGGCGGCATGGCGACCAGCGGCTGTTCTGCTTTGCGCTGACGATGATCCTGGGCGGCGCGGTGGGCAACGTGGTCGACCGCCTGATCCACGGCTACGTGGTGGACTTCCTGCAGTTCCGCTTCGCGATCCTCGAGCCGCTGTTCCACGGCGGCTACTTCCCCAGCTTCAACATCGCCGACAGCGCGATCACGCTGGGTGCGATCTGCCTGATCCTCGACGAGTTGCTGCGCGTGCGGCGGTCGCGCGTCGCCTGAGGCGTTGAGCGTGGACAGCCTCTCCCTGCAAGACCTCGGCCGCATGCAGGAGATCGCCGGGGTGCTGATGCGCCACGGTCTGGGCGAGGCCGTGCGCCGGCTGGGCATGGTGGACGCGCTGGAACGTGCCGGCCACGTGCTCAAGCGCGAGAACGCGGCCGAACTGGCACGGCTGTCGCCGCCGGAGCAGGTGCGCCGCGCCTTCGAGGAACTCGGCCCCACCTTCGTCAAGCTCGGCCAGGTGCTGGCCGGCCGCGGCGACCTGCTCGACGCCGACTGGCTGCGCGAACTCAGCAAGCTGCACAGCAAGGTGCCGCCGGTACCGATGGAGACGCTGCGGCCGCAGCTGCGCGAGGACCTCGGCGGCGAGCCGGAGACGGTGTTCGCGTGGTTCGACACCGAACCGCTGGCCGCGGCATCGATCGCCCAGGTGCACCGGGCGAGGCTGCACGACGGCACCGAAGTCATCGTCAAGGTGCGCCGGCCCGGCATCGAGGCGGTCATCGAGTCCGACCTGCGCCTGCTGCAGCGCCTGGCCGGCGTGGCCGAGCGCCAGTGGCCGGCCCTGGTGCCCTATGGCCCGCAGCAGCTGGTGCGCGAGTTCGCCCGCTCGCTGCGCCGCGAGCTCGACCTGGCCGCCGAGTGCCGCAGCGCCGAGCGTGTGGCCGGCAACCTGGCACCGCTGGGATTCGTCGACATCCCGCGCGTGCACTGGGCCTTCACAGGCGCGCGCGTGAACGTGCAGGACCGGGTGGACGGCCTGCCCGGCGAGGACCTGGCCGCCGTCGACGCTGCGGGCCTGGACCGCAAGGTGCTGGCCCAACGCGGCGCGCAGGCGGTGCTGAAGATGATCGTCGAGGACGGCTACTTCCACGCCGACCCGCACCCCGGCAACGTCTTCTACCTGCCGGGCAACCGGCTGGCCTTCATCGACTTCGGAATGGTCGGCCGCCTGCCGCCGCGCCGGCGCGAGGAACTGCTGGACCTGCTGCTGGGCCTGGTGCAGCGCGACCCGCCCGCGGTGGCCGAGGTGCTGCTGGACTGGACCGGTGACACGCGCGGTGTGGATCTGGCCGAACTGGAGTCGGCCATCGAGGCCTTCGTCGACCAGTACCACGGCACGCCGCTGTCACAGCTGAACCTGGGCCGCATGCTCACCGAGGTGACCGACGTGCTGCGCGAGCAGTCGCTGACCCTACCGGGCGATCTGGCGCTGCTGATCAAGGCCTTCGTCTCGCTGGAGAGCATGGGCCGAGGCCTGGACCCGGACTTCCACGTGGCGCAGGAGGCGCTGCCGCTGCTGCAGCGCGTGCTGCGTGCACGCTACAAGCCCAAGGCGCTGGGCCAGCGGGCCTGGCAGGCGGCGCTGAAGCTGGCGTCCACCGCCGAGAAGCTGCCGCACGACGTCTCGCGCCTGCTGCGCCGCGCCCGCCATGGCCAGCTGCGCGTGGGGCTGGAACTGGCGCACCTGCAGCGCGTGGGCGACCAGCTCGACCGTGCGGCCACGCGGCTGTCGATGGCCATCGTCATCGCCGCGCTGATCATCGGCTCGTCCATCGTGATGACGGTGGGTGGCGGGCCCACGCTTTTCGGCCTGCCGGCCTTCGGTTTCCTGGGCTTCGTCGGCGCGGCCGGTGGCGCGATCTGGCTGGTGCGGTCGATCCGGCGTGAGAAGCGGCACGACGACTGATCCCCGGGGCGGGCCCGATACCCGCCGGCGCATGGCCGGGCTACAACCCTGGCATGAACGCGACGCCGACGGAACCCGAGCACAGCCCAGCGCCAACGGGCGAGCCTGCGCCTGCGCCGACGGCGTTCGACATTGCGCTGCGGCCGCTGAGCTTCCGCGACCCGCTGCGCTGGCTGGCGGCAGGCACGCGCGACTTCGCCCACGCCCCGGCCATCGGCCTGTTCTACGGCGCCTGCTTCGTCGTCATGGGCTGGGCGCTGTTGAAGATGTACGAGCAGGCACCTGCCTACGTGATGGCGCTGTCGGCCGGCTTCCTGCTGATGGGCCCCTTCCTGTGCCTGGGTCTCTACCGCACCAGCCAGCGGCTGGAGGCCGGCGAGAAGCCCGACTTCGGCGATTCGCTCCTGGCCTGGGACGCGCGCACCGGCACGCTGGCCATCTTCGGCTTCGTGCTGCTGGTGCTGGAGATGCTGTGGGGCCGGGCCACGCTGGTCATCTTCGCCGTCAGCTTCGACGGCATGCCGGACCTGAAGGGTTCGCTGCTGGCCCTGCTGGACCCGGAGAACATCGGCTTCATCACCGCCTGGCTGGGCGTGGGTGCCGTCTTCGCCGGGCTGATCTACGCCGTCAGCGTGGTCTCGATCCCGATGATCCTGCACCGGCAGACCGACGCCATCACCGCCGGCCTGACCAGCCTGCGCCTGGTGCTCACGCAGACCGGCGTCATGCTGTGGTGGGCGTTCCTGATCGCCCTCTTCGTCGGCCTGGCCATGCTGCCGTGGTTCGCGGGGCTGTTGGTGGTGGGGCCGGTGATCGGTCACGCCAGCTGGCATGCGTACCGCGCCGCGGTGGCCTAAACTAGCACCGTCCGCCGCGTTCGCGCGGGTCTTATATTTCCTTGAACCGATGCTCATTGAGCCAGGGCTTGGAACATCGTGAAGCTGGTGTGATCGTCTCGCGTCAGATGAACCCGAAGCCTCGCTGACCTCGCCCACCTGAACTTCCCTGAGGGTTCAGGAGTGCGGGCCCAAGGTGCGCGGCGGACACCTTTCCCTCCCCTGCCGGTCCTTCCATCCGATGGCCTTCTGGCTGATGAAGAGCGAGCCCGACGAGGCCTCGATCGACGACCTCGTGCGCCTGGGCCGCCTGCCGTGGACCGGCGTGCGCAACTACCAGGCACGCAACTTCATGCGTGACGCCATGCAACTCGGCGACGGCGTCCTCTTCTACCACTCGTCCTGCCCGCAGCCGGGGGTGGCCGGCCTGGCCGAGATCGCGTCCGGCACGGTGCCCGACGAAACACAATTCGACCCGGCGAGCCCGTACTTCGACCCCAAGTCCAGCCGCGACGCCCCGCGCTGGCTGCAGCTGGACGTGTCGCTGGTGAGGAAGACCCGGCTGCTGCCGCTGGCCGAGATGCGCACTGCGCCGGAACTGGCCACGATGCAGGTGCTACAGCGGGGCAACCGGCTGTCGATCACGCCGGTCACGGCGGCCGAATGGCGCGCCGTGCTGAAGCGGCTGGACCGGGCTTCGGCGTGATCGACGCGCCCCTGGTCTCCGGCATCGGCCCGCTGCTGATCGTCGAACTGCTGACGCTGGGCCTGGGCGCCGGCTTCCTGGCCGGGCTGCTGGGCATCGGCGGCGGCATGCTGCTGGTGCCCTTCCTGACGCTGATTATTGCCGCGCGGGGCGTGCCACCGGCGCTGGCGGTGAAGATGGCCATCGCCACGTCGATGGCCACGATCCTGTTCACGTCGCTGTCCAGCCTGCGCGCCCACCACCGCCATGGCGCGGTGCGCTGGCCGTTGGTGCGCGGGCTGGCGCCGGGCATCGTGCTCGGCGGGCTAATGTCGGGTGCCGGTGTCTTCGCCCTGCTCAAGGGCCAGGGGCTGGCCGTGGTGTTCGCCGTCTTCGTCGGCTTCTCGGCCCTGCAGATGCTGCGCGACCGCAAGCCGGCGCCGCACCGCCAGATGCCGGGCTGGGCCGGGCAGATGGGGGCCGGCGGCACCATCGGCCTGGTGTCCGGGCTGGTGGGCGCCGGCGGGGCCTTTATGTCGGTGCCCTTCATGCTCTGGTGCAACGTGCCGCTGCGCCACGCGGTGGGCACCAGTGCCGCGCTGGGCTTCCCGATCGCGCTGTCGGCCACCGCCGGCTACGTGATCGGCGGCTGGTCGCTGCCGCCGGCCCTGCCCGGCGCCGTGGGCTACCTGTACCTGCCGGCGCTGTTCACCATCGCGGCGGCCAGCGTGCTGATGGCGCCGCTGGGCGCGCGCACCGCACACCGCATCGACGTGCAGTCGCTGCGCCGGCTGTTCGCGCTGCTGTTGATGGCGCTGGCCGCGACGATGCTCTGGCGCGTGTTCGCTTGACGATAAAGAGGGTGAGCGGACATACCGCTCGCCCTCCTGGCTCAGGGCTCGAAGCGGATCGCCGCCAGCGTGACGTGGTTGCCGCCGCGCCGGCGCGCTTCGGCCAACGCCGCCTCGCTGGCGGACACCAGATCGTCCTGCGTGTGGGCCGTGTGCGGGAAGCTGGCCACCCCCATCGACGTAGTGAAGCCGAGTTCCTGGCCGTCGTGCACGACGATCTGCGTGGCGCACTGGCGGCGCAGGCCTTCCATGCGGGAATGTGCGGTTGCCAGGCCGACGCCAGACAGCAGCACCGCGAAGCGGTCCTCGTCGTAGCGGCAGGAGGCATCCATGGCCCGCGTGTTGCCGCGCAGCAGGCGCCCCAGCGCTTCCAGCACCCGCACACGCGCCGCTTCGCCCAGCGCCGCACCAGGCCCCGAGAGCGGGTCGACCGCCACGAAGACCAGCGCGAACTCGCGGTGCTCGCGGGTGGACAGGTCCACCTCGCGGCGCAGCTGTTCCTCGAAGTGGCTGCGGGTGTAGAGGCCGGAAGCGGCATCGCGCAGCCCCTGGTCCTTCAGTTCGAGACGCAGGCTCTCGTTGGCCCGTTGCAGCTGTTCGATCTGGTCGAGCGCCTGGCGCAACTGCTGTTCCTGCCGTCGCTGCGGCGTGAGATCGATCCAGATGCTGGCCAACACGGCATGCCCGCCCTGGCGACCGGCCAGCCGAAGGACCAGGAAGTCCCGGCGAGTGCCAGCGGTCTCGATGCGATGCTCACTGGCCAGCACGCCGTCACGCGCCAGGGCCGCCTGGTCGGCCGCCCGCAGGGCCACCACCATGCCGGCGTCGCACCAATCGGCATCAAGGCCCCCCACCAAAGGCTGGCCATCCGGCCGCAGGACGCGGGCGAGTGCGGCATCGGCCTCGAGGATCCGCCCCGACGCGGCATCCTTCACCACGACATGCCCGCCCTGTCGCTCACCCGCCATGGCCCACAGCCGTGCCAGCAGGGGCGACGGCTTCAGGGTGTCGGCGTCTTGAAGCGGAAGGGTGGACATGGATGGGTACTGATCTGTCGTGGCCGGACCTGCCGGCGCCGGGCCATCTTGGTTCGCGACGTTCGGCAGATCAACCCTGCAGGCACCTTGCCCTGCCGGAATCCCCTAGTTCGTCGTCAATCCGATCCTAAACCGGGTACCGCACGGGCGAGACGCGATGGACCCGGGAATTGCGGCCGGGGTCACCCCCTGTTCCATCGATCGACGAGCAGGCACGAGCTCACCGGCGCGGACCCGTGCCGGTCCGATCGGGCCTGGCCAGCGGTCCGCACCGGGGACCGCTGGCCGGTTTTGCGGACCAGGTTTGCCAACCGGCGCGTCATCGGTATAGAATCGTGGACTTTTCCAGCGCCAGAGTACCGTTTAGCGTACCGCCGTCACTGCATGACCACCATCCGCGTCAAAGAGAACGAACCCTTCGATGTCGCCCTGCGCCGCTTCAAGCGCACGATCGAGAAGATGGGTCTGCTGACCGAATTGCGCGCTCGCGAGTTCTACGAGAAGCCCACGTCCGAGCGCAAGCGCAAGAAGGCGGCAGCGGTGAAGCGCCACTACAAGCGTGTGCGCAGCATGCAGCTGCCCAAGAAGCTGTACTGATCACCGCCACTCCGGTGCTCCCGACCCGGGAGCATCAGGCTGCAGCGTGGCCCGCACGGATGTCCGGCGCGGGCCTTTGTCATTCTGCCGGGCATGACCCTGGCGTCTCGGTCCCATCCACCATGAGCCTGAAACTGCGCATCCAGGACGACATGAAGGCCGCGATGCGCGCCCGCGACAGCGAGCGCCTGGCCACGATCCGCATGCTGCTCGCGGCGCTGAAGCAACGTGAGGTGGACGAGCGCATCGAGCTCGACGACACGGCCGTGGTGGGGGTGGTGGACAAGCTGATCAAGCAGCGCAAGGACTCGATCGCCGCCTTCCGCCAGGGTGGCCGCGACGACCTGGCCGACAAGGAAGCCGCCGAGATCACCGTGCTCGAGGTCTACCTGCCCCAGCGCCTGTCGGCCGAGCAGATCGCCGCGGAGATCCAGGCGCTGGTGGCCGAACTCGGCGCCTCGGGTCCTGGCGACATGGGGCGCGTGATGGCCGCCGCCAAGTCGCGCCTCGCGGGGCAGGCGGAGATGGCGCTGGTGTCGGCGGCGGTCAAGCAAGCGCTGGCGAAGTAGCCCGCGCGGAGATTTCGAACATGCATACCCTGCCCATCCGCCCGGTGGCCGACGATGTGTTCGTGGCACCCCAGCTTAGCGCTGCAGACATGACCGCCGTGGCCCAGGCGGGCTTCCGCAGCGTGATCAACAACCGCCCCGACTTCGAGGGCGGTGCGGACCAGCCCACGCACGCCGCCATCGCCGCGGCCGCCGAAGCGGCGGGCCTGGTCTACCGATTCCTGCCCGTCAACGGCGCCTACCAGTCGCCCCAGGAGATCGCCGCCTTCGGCGAGCTGCTGCGCGAACTGCCGCGGCCGGTGCTGGCCTTCTGCCGTTCCGGCGCACGCAGCACGCGCCTCTACATGGCGGCCACCGCCACCTGAGACGGCTGGCGCGCGCGGCGCCACGGCGCGCGGAACTACGTACGGGTAACGCCCCCGTCGAACGTCGTCCGGCGCTGCCTAGAATTCCGGGTTCCCCCGGAGGTTCCCCATGTCCCTGCTGCTCAGGCTGTCGCGGTTGATCGATACGGTCAACGGCTGGATCGGCAAGTTCGCGACCTGGCTGGTGCTGGCGGCGGTGCTCATCAGCGCCGGCAACGCCATCATGCGCAAGGCGTTCAACATCGGCTCGAACGCCTACCTCGAGATCCAGTGGTACCTGTTCGCGGCGGTGTTCATGCTCGCGGCGTCCTACGTGTTCCTACACAACGGTCACGTGCGCATCGACTTCATCGCAGCACGCCTGTCCAAGCGCACCAACACCATCATCGACGCCATCGGCATCGTGGTCTTCCTGATCCCGCTGTGCGTCATCCTGATCGACCTGTCCTGGCCGTTCTTCATGCGCGCCTACGTCTCCGGTGAGATGAGCGAGAACGCTGGCGGCCTGATCCGTTGGCCGGTGATCCTGCTGATTCCGGTGGGCTTCTCGCTGCTGCTGCTGCAGGCGGTGTCCGAACTGATCAAGCGCATCGGCTTCCTCACCGGCGCGATCCCCCAGCCCTTCAGCTTCGGCCACGAGAAGACCGCCGACGAGGAATACGCCGAGGAGATGGCCGCCAAGGCTGCCGCCGCTGCGCCGGAGGCCAAGCCATGATCGAGTTCGTGACCCAGAACTTCGTCCCGCTGATGTTCGCGGGGCTGCTGTTCTTCCTGCTCACCGGCATCCCGGTGGCCTTCGGGCTGGCGGCCACGGGCCTGCTGTTCGGCTTCATCGGCATGGAACTGGGCCTGTTCCCCGACAACCTGTTCGGTGCCCTTCCGCTGCGGGTGTTCGGCATCATGAAGAACGACACGCTGCTGGCGATCCCGTTCTTCACCTTCATGGGGATCATCCTCGAACGATCCGGCATGGCCGAGGACCTGCTCGAGACCGTCGGGCAGGTCTTCGGCCCGGTGCGCGGGGGCCTGGCCGTGGCCGTGGTGCTTGTGGGCGCGCTGCTGGCGGCAACGACGGGCGTGGTCGCCGCAGCGGTGATCTCGATGGGCCTGATCTCGCTGCCCATCATGCTGCGCTACGGCTACAACCGCACCATCGCCACCGGCACCATCACCGCGTCGGGCACGCTGGCGCAGGCCATCCCGCCGTCGCTGGTGCTGATCGTGCTGGCCGACCAGCTCGGCCGTTCGGTGGGCGACATGTATGCCGGTGCCCTGATCCCGGGGCTGATGCTGGTGGGCTGCTACCTGGCCTTCATCGTCGTCGTGGCGCTGGTGAAACCCAAGTGGGTGCCACCTTTGCCGCCCGAGGCCCGCATCTACCGCGAGGACAGCGGCGCCAGCGGCCATGTGTCGCTGGTGGCCCTGCTGATGCTGTGCGCTGCCGCCGGATTCGGCTGGGCCAGCATGCACGAGAGCATCATGAATCCGTGGCTGGAGCGCTCCATCCCGGCGCCGGGCGACGAGATCTTCATCTTGTCGATGACCGTGGCCTCGTTCCTCGCCCTGGGCCTGGCCATCCTCAACCGCGTGCTGCGCCTGGGCCTGCTGTCCAAGCTGGCCGAACGCGTGACCTTCGTGCTGATCCCGCCACTGGTGCTGATCTTCCTGGTGCTGGGCACGATCTTCCTGGGCGTGGCCACGCCCACCGAAGGCGGCGCCATGGGGGCGCTGGGCGCGCTGATCATGGCCATCGGCCGGCGCAAGCTGAGCCTGAAGCTGCTGAACCAGGCGCTGGACAACACGGCGCGTCTGTCGACCTTCGTGCTCTTCATCCTGATCGGCTCGACGGTCTTCAGCTTCACGTTCAATGCCGCCGATGGCCACATCTGGGTCGAGCACCTGTTCGACAAGCTGCCCGGCGGCCAGATCGGCTTCCTGATCATCGTGAACCTGCTGGTCTTCGTGCTCGGCATGTTCATCGACTTCTTCGAGATCGCCTTCATCGTGATCCCGATCCTGGCGCCGGTGGCCGAGAAGATGGGTATCGACCTGATCTGGTTTGGCGTCATCCTCGCGATGAACATGCAGACGAGCTTCCTCACGCCGCCATTCGGTTTCGCGCTGTTCTACCTGCGCAGCGTGGCGGCCAACAAGGACTACGACGACCGCATCACCGGCCAGCGCATCCCGGCCGTGACCACGGCGCAGATCTACAAGGGCTCGATCGCCTTCATCGTGCTGCAGGTGATCATGGTGGCCGTGGTGCTGACCAACCCGCATCTCGTGACCGGCCACCTCGACAAGGGGCCGCAGATCAACGTCGAGGACGCGCTGCAGGAACTGCGTGACCAGGGCCGCGCGGCGATGGAGGCCCGCGAGTCCGACAGCGCCGCGTCGGCCGCGGACGAGGAGGACCCGATGAAGGCCATGCTCGACGCGCTCAAGGCGGACGAAGAGAAGAAGAAGTGATGCTTCGGTCGGCAGGCCCCGTGCGGGCCTGCCGGCCGGTCCCGCCGACGGGCGAAGAAAAAACCCCGCCAAGGCGGGGTTTTTGTTTGTGGCGGCAGCCCGATCAGAGGCGCTGCTGCTGCATGAAGTCGTCGAAGCCGGCTTCCGTGAAGCGGAACCACAGGTTGGCGTCTCGACGGTAGGTGGAGAAGTCGGCGTAGATCTTCTTCCAGGCCGGGTTCTTGTTGCTCAGGTCGCTGTAGATGTCCATGCCGGCCTTGAACGCGGCATCCATCATGTCCTTCGGGAAGCGGAACAGCTTGGCACCACCACCGACCAGGCGCTTCAGCGCCGCCGGGTTGCGCGCGTCGTACTTGGCCATCATGTTGGTGCCGGCGGTCACGCAGGCCGACTCCAGGATCGCCTTGTATTCGCCGGGCAGCTTGTCGTAGGCCGCCTTGTTGACGAAGAAGTCCAGCTGCGGGCCACCTTCCCACCAGCCCGGGTAGGCGTAGAACGGGGCCACCTTGTAGAAGCCCAGCTTCTCGTCGTCGTACGGGCCCACCCACTCGGCCGCGTCGATCGTGCCTTTCTCCAGCGACTGGTAGATCTCGCCACCCGGGATGTTCTGCGGCACGCCACCAATGGCCTCGAAGATCTTGCCGCCGAAGCCACCGATGCGGAACTTCGCGCCCTTCACGTCGGCCAGCGACTTGATCTCGCGGCGCCACCAGCCGCCCATCTGGGCGCCCGTGTTGCCGCCGAGGAAGTTGACGATGTTGTAGCCGGCGTAGAACTCGCGCATCAGCGTGCCGCCGTTGCCCTGCAGGTACCAGGCGGTGAACTGGCGCTGGTTCATGCCGAACGGGATCGCGCAGCCCAGCGCAAAGGCCTCGTTCTTGCCGAAGAAGTAGTAGGGGGCGGTGTGCGCCATCTCGACGGTGGCAGCCTGCACGCCGTCGACCACGCCGAAGGCGGGCATCAGTTCGCCGGCCGCCGCCACCGTGATCTGGAACTTGCCACCGGTGGCTGCGGTGACGATCTTGGCCATGTCCTCGGCCGCGCCGTAGATGGTGTCGAGCGACTTCGGAAAGCTCGAGGCCAGGCGCCAGCGGATGGCCTGCTGGGCGTGCACCGCGGGCGCGGTACCGGCGGCCAGCACGCCGGCGATGCCGGCGCCGTGGATGAATTTGCGACGTTCCATGGACGATCTCCTGCTCTGAGGGGTGATAAGGATCGGACGCGAAATTCTAGAAACCCCCTCTTGCCACCGGCCGCGGGGTTTACCCCTTCGCAGAATCACGTAGTACCGCCCGCTGGCTGTCAGCCTCGCGTCAGCACCGGGCACCGCTCGCCTCAGGCGCCGGCCAGCTTCATGCGCGCGATCAGCACACTGCCCGTGGTCTTGCCGCCCAAGGTGTAGGCGTCGGCGCCCACCGCCTCGATGTGGCCGAGCATGGTCTTCAGGTTGCCGGCGATCGTCACCTCCTCCACCGGGAAGGCGATGCGGCCGTCCTCGACCCAGTAGCCGGCAGCACCGCGGGAATAGTCGCCGGTCACGTAGTTCACGCCCTGCCCCATCAGCTCGGTGACGAAGAGGCCCCGGTGCAGCTTGCGCAGCATGGCCTCGAGGTCGTCGCCACGCTTCGTTCGGCGGCTGCTCAGGCGCAGGTTCTGCGCACCGCCGGCGTGCCCGGTGGTGCGCAGGCCCAGCTTGCGCGCCGAGTAGCTGGACAGGAAGTAGGCCTGCACGACGCCGGCATCGACCACCCGGCGCGCCTGCACCCGCACCCCTTCGTCGTCGAACGGCGCACTGGCCTTGCCCTTGGGCGTGAAAGGGTCTTCGTCGATGTCGAGGTGGCGCGCCAGCACGCGCGTGCCCACGCTGTCGAGCAGGAAACTGGCCTTGCGGTAGAGCGCACCGCCGGAGGTGGCCTGCACATAGGCGCCCAGCAGCCCGGCGGCCACCGGGGCCTCGAACAGCACCGGCACCTCGCCGGTGGGCACGCGGCGCGCCTTCAGGCGTGCCAAGGCGCGTTCGGCGGCGTAGCGGCCCACGGCCTCCGGGCTGGCGAGTTCGGCCGCATCGCGCATCGAGCTCGTCCATTGGTCGCGCTGCATGCCCTTGCCCTTGCCGGCGATCGGCGCCACGTAGAGGTAGTGGCGCGAACTGGCATAGCCGCCGCGGAAGCCGCGCGAGTTGCCGGCCCAGAAGTGCGACTGCTGGGCCGAGACGCCGGCGCCTTCGGAGTTGGTGATGCGGCGGCTGGTGGCGAAGGCCGCTGCTTCGCAGCGCTGCGCCAGCACCGTCGCCGCCTCCGCATCGATGGCCCAGGGGTGGAACAGGTCCAGGTCGCGCGCCACTTCGGCCGGCGTGGCCAGGTCCGCCGCATCGGGCAGGCCGGCGGCCGGGTCCTCGGCGGTGAAGCGCGCGATGTCGTAGGCCGCGCGCACGGTCTGCGCGATCGCGGCGGGGGAAAAGTCGGACGTGCTGGCGTTGCCGCGCCGCTGACCGAGGTAGACGCTCACGCCCAGCGACTTGTCGCGGTTGCGCTCCACGTTCTCCAACTGCCCGCAACGCACTGACACCGACAGGCCCGCGCCTTCGGAAACCTCGGCGCCGGCGTCGGACGCCCCGAGCTTGCGCGCCTGCTGCAGCACGTCCTCGACCATCTGCTGGAACTGCTCGCGCGGGTACGCAAAGCCGTGGTCGGGGCGGGCATCGGGCATCGGGGCATCCATCGCAACAAGGGGTGCACCTATGATATCGGCCCACCTTCCGCCACCACCCATGCCACGCCGAGCAGCGCCGCACCGCGGCATCGACACCGAACAGGCCGACCCCGACGCGCCGAGCAAGACCCGGCTCAAGGCCGAGTCGCAGGCCCTGCAGACGCTGGGCCGCGAACTCTGCGACCTGCCGGGCAGCCACCTGGCCGCCACCGAGATGCCCGAGGCGCTGCGCGAGGCCATCCAGACCTGGCAGCGCACGGCTTCGCACGAAGGCCGGCGCCGACAGCTGCAGTACGTGGGCAAGCTCATGCGCAGTGCCGACCCCGAGCCGCTGCGCGAGGCTGTGGCCGCGTTCAAGCTCGGCGGTGCACGCGACGCCTGGCGGCTGCACGAGGCCGAACGCTGGCGCGAGCGCCTGATCGCCGACGACGAGGCCATGACGCAGTGGATGGCCGAGTACCCCGACTGCGACACCCAGCGCCTGCGCAGCCTGGTGCGCGCCGCGCGCCGCGACAGTGCCGCGCTGACGCCGGAACAGCGGCAGCCGAAGAGCTTCCGCGAGCTGTTCCAGTTCATCCGCCCCCTGCTGCCGGAGAGCCCCCCCGCATGACCCCCACCCACGACCGCGTGAAGATCGGCATCGTGTCCATCAGCGACCGCGCCTCCAGCGGCGCCTACGAGGACAAGGGCCTGCCGGCGCTGAAGGACTGGCTGTCCAAGGCCCTGAAGAACCCGGTGGACTGGCACGAGCGCCTGATCCCCGACGAGCAGGACGGCATCAGCGCCGCGCTGCGCGAACTGGTGGACGTGGCCGGCTGCGACCTCGTGCTCACCACCGGCGGCACCGGCCCGGCCCCGCGCGATGTGACGCCCGAGGCCACCCTGGCAGTGGCCGACAAGGTGATGCCCGGTTTCGGCGAGCAGATGCGCCAGATCAGCCTGGCCTTCGTGCCCACGGCCATCCTGTCGCGCCAGGTGGCGGTGATCCGCGGCCGGGCGCTGATCATCAACCTGCCGGGGCAGCCAAAGTCCATCGCCGAGACACTGCAGGGCCTGCCCCAGGCCACGCCGCCAGTGCACGGCATCTTTGCCGCCGTGCCCTACTGCATCGACCTCACGGGCGGCCCGTACCTGGAAACGGACGAGGCCATCTGCAAGGCGTTCAGGCCCAAGAGCGCGATTCGCCCGCCGCGCGGCTGACCGGGCCCGGGCGAACTCAGCGCCGCACGAACACCACCGCCGTGCGCGGCGGCACCGCCAGCCGGCCCTGCGCATCGAGCTGCGCCCGCTTCGGCCTTGCGTCGGCCGCGCCGGGGGCCCGGTGCACCGGGTGCAGCGCCCAGCCGCCACCGGCCAGCTCAGGGAGATTCAGCGTGCGGACCCCGGTGTCGACGTTGATGACATAGGCCAGCGTCGCGAAGCCGGCGTCCGGCAGGCCGCGACCATCCAGCAGTCCCACCACCACACCCGGCACCTGGCCCGGGCCGGTGTTCGGGAACTGCAGCCGCTGGGCGATCGCGGCGGCCGACGGCAGCCGCAGCAGTGACGTGCTGGCGCGGATGCGCAGCAGATCCAGGAACTGGTCGCGCGCGAAGCGGATGTCCTGCGGGCGCGGGCGGATCTGCGCGGCGCGCGCCAGCAGCGGCCGCATCCATGGCCAGCTGGCCTCGTTGTCCCAGGCCGGCGGCAGGCCGGTGCCGAAGAAGTTGTCCTGCAGCGTCCAGTCGACGCGGTTGAACCAGTCGCCGCTGTCGTAGCTGTTGCGGTCCATCGACTTGCTGCGCAGCGTCTCGATGCCGGCGTGGAAGTAGGCCACGCCCTGGCTGAACATGTTGATCGCCGCAGCCAGCATCTGCACGCGGGCCCGTTCGTCGGGCGTGGTCTCCGGCGGCAGCTTGAAGACGTTGACGTCGAACAGCGTCTGGTTGTCGTGGTTCTCCACGTAGTTGACGACCTCGGACGGCTCGCGCACGTAGCCAGCGGGCTGGCCGCCGCCATACGCGATGTCCTGCAACGCGCGTTCGCCGCCGTCGTGCGTCGTCATGCGCAAGCCGCGCAGGCTGCCGGCCAGGCCCACGCGCACCATGTCGGCGGTGGCGGCAGTTGCCCCGCCGTTGACGTAGCCCTTGCGCGTGACCTGCGCCTCGCCGCCATCGCCGGCCCCGCCGCCGCGGATGGCGTCACGCGCGCGGTCGCTGAAGGTGCCGATGCCCGAGCCGTTCAGCTCAAGCTGACTCGCCTGCACGAAGCGGGCGCCGTCGGCCACCTCGCCGAAGTTCCAGCCTTCGCCGATCAGCGGCACGGCGCGGCCGGTCTCGCGCCGCAGGCGGTCGCGGATGGCCAGCATCTCGGCCTTGGGCTGGTGGCCCATGAGGTCGAAGCGGAAGCCGTCGATGCGGTGGTCGCGCGCCCACAGCAGCACCGAGTCGCTCATCAACTTGGCCATCATCGCGTGCTCGGTGGCGGTGTTGTCGCAGCAGGTGCTGCGCTCCACCTCGCCTTGCGCGTTCAGCCGGTGGTAGTAGCCGGGGACCACGCGGTCGAGCACGCTCTTCGGGTGCTGGCCCGCGGCCGTGGTGTGGTTGTAGACCACGTCCATGCCCACGCGCAGGCCGGCGGCGTGCAGCGCCACCACCATGGCGCGGAACTCCCGGATGCGGCCCGGCGCGTCGTCGGGGTCAGTGGCGAAGCTGCCCTCGGGGGCGTTGAAGTGCCAGGGGTCGTAGCCCCAGTTGTAGCAGTCGCGGTCCTTCACCGCTGCCACGGCCGCCTGTTGCTCTGGGCTGTCCGGCGCTGCCCGCGGGATCGTGGGCACGGCGCAGCCACGCTCGGGCACGGTGGCCAGGTCGAACACCGGCAGCAGGTGCACGTCGGTCAGGCCCGCATCGGCCAGCGCCCGCAGGTGGCGCATGCCGTCGGACGCCGGCTCGGTGAAGCCCAGGTACTTGCCGCGCCAGGCCGGGCGCACCGTGGCGTCGTCGCGCGAGAAGTCGCGCACGTGCAGCTCGTAGATCACCATGTCGGTCATCGACCGTGGCGGCGGCGGGGCGGCCTGCGTGCGCCAGCCCGGCGGCTCGGTGCGCGGGTCGTCCAGGCGGCCGATCCAGCTGCGCTGGGAGTCGGCGTCCAGGCCGACGCTGTAAGGGTCGGTGACGCGGTTGCGCACCCGGCCATGGCCAGGCACGAACAGGTCTGCCAGGTAGGTGTAGAAGCCGTCGCGCACGCCGTCGACGCGGGCTTGCCAGCTGCCGGTGGCGTCGTCGCGCTGCATCGGCATCACGCGCACGGGCGCCCCGGGCGCGTGCAGGCACAGCGCCACCGTCTGCGCGGTGGGGGCCCACACCCGCATGGTGGCCCCGGTAGCATCGACCTGCACGCCCAGGTCGCCGAGCGCGTGCGCCGGCGCGTACAGCGCATCCAGCGCCCGCGGCAGTTGCACGCGGGTGTGGGCGCTCACCCGGCCCTCCGAGTCCTCCAGCGTCAGCAGCAGGTCGCCACGCAGCCAGCGCCGCAATTCGGCGGCGTCCGCGTCCCGCAGGCGCAGCGTGCGGCCAGCACCGGCCCAGCGCACGGCAGCCTCGACCTCGGCCGGCAGCGGGGCAGCCAGGTCTTCGAGCGCAGCCACCGCCTGTGCGCCGGCCACCCGCCCGTCCACCACCCGCAACTGGCCCGTGCCCGCGTGGTGGAGCCGCACCGTGCCGCCCGCCTTGGCCCCGGGCCAGCGCAGATGGCGCCCGTCGAGCCACAGCGCCCGGGCCTGCGGGCCCGGGGCATCGGCCGGCATGGCGGCCAGCACGCGGCTGGCTGGGCCCGCGCAGTCCGACGCCTCCGGCAACACGGCGCCCGCGGCGCCGAAACCGACCCACCCCAGGGCCAGGATCCAGAAGTGATTCCAAGGCATGCGGCGATGGTATTGGAGCAAAACTACATCACAAACAGAGATCAAACTCATCGTTTTCCCTCGTCTTGATCGCTGATGCGTAGTCTGACTACAGTCTCGCATGCGCTCATGTTGGACCGCCCTGCCCTTGGCACTCCCCCTGCTGGCAACCGCCGCGCCGATCGACCTCAGCCCGGTGCCGATGCGCGACCCGGGCAGCCGTCTGGCGCCGGACTGGCACCACGGCGCGTTCATGGAGGTCTTCGTCCGCGCCTGGAAGGACAGCGACGGTGACGGCATCGGCGACCTGCGCGGCCTGACGCAGACGCTGCCGATGCTGAAGGATCTGGGCATCCGTGGCCTTTGGCTGATGCCCATCACCGCCAGCGCCGACCGCGACCACGGCTACCACACGACCGACTTCCGCGCGGTGGCGCCCGAGTACGGCACGCTGGCCGATTTCGACGCCCTGATGAGCGAAGCGCACCGCCTGGGCATCGGCGTGGTGATGGACTACGTGATCAACCACAGCGCCGTCGAGCACCCGCTGTTCCAGCAGGCGCTGCAGGGGCCGGCCAACCCGTACCGCAACTGGTACGTCTGGTCGGACACCGCGCCAGCTGGCTGGGACATCTGGGGCAAGAACCCCTGGTACCACGCGGCGTCCCGCCCCTGGACCTGGGCCGGGGAGTGGAAGGACCTGCCACCCGCCGCACCAGACGCACGAGGCTTCTACTTCGGCACCTTCAACGCGAAGGTGCCCGACTTCAACCTGCAGAACCCCGCGGTCTGGCGCTACCACGAGGACAGCCTGCGCTTCTGGCTCAACCGCGGCCTCGACGGCCTGCGCCTGGATGCGGTGCCGCACATGGTCGAGCGCAGCGCCAGGGACTGGAACGACCAGCCCGAGAGCCGGGTGCTGACCAAGCGGCTGCAGGACCTGATCACCGCCTACCGCCACCGCTGGGCCGTGTGCGAGGCCACGGCCGAGCCGCAGGACTACGCCGCGCCCGAGGTCTGCGGCGCCGCCTTCGCCTTCGGCTACGTTCAGCACTTCGTGCGCGCCGCCCAGGGCGACGCCGCGTCGGTGCAGGCCCTGGTGGCGCCGCACCCGCGGCGCAGCGCGCGGCTGGCCACGATGGTCTCGAACCACGACATCTTCGCCGGCCGCCGACTGTGGGACCAGGTCGGCGGCGACGAGGCCCGCTACCGCCTCGCCGCCGCCGGTTACCTGCTGCAGCCGGGCACGCCCTTCGTCTACTACGGCGAGGCCATCGGCATGGCCGGCCTGCACGGCCTGCCGGGCATGGACGCCGGAGACCTGCCCATCCGCGGCCCGATGAGCTGGACGGCCGACGGCGGCTTCAGCACCGGCGCGCCGTTCCGGCCGGTGTCGCCCAACGCGGCCACGCACAACGTGCAGGCTCAGCGCGCCGATCCAGACTCGCTGTGGCACTTCTACCGGGCCATGATCGGCCTGCGCAACGCCCATGCCTCGATCCGCCGCGGCAGCTTCGAACACGCCCGGGCCGATGGCCTGGTGGCGCATTGGCAGCGGCGCGCCGACGATGACCACACGCTCACGTTGATCAACTACGGCACCGCCGGGGCCAGCGTGGCGGTGCCGGCGCTGCCGCCCGGGGCCCGGCTGGTGGCGGCCTGGCCGCACTGGGGCGCGCCGGCACGGGCCGACGGCGATGGCCGGGCCGCCGTGCACCTGGGACCGCAATCGGTGCGGGTGTACCGCGTGCTGCGCTGAGCACCTCCAACCCGACGTTCGGCAGGGCCATGCGGTTGCCGTCATGCTGTCCGGCATGCGAACTCTTGCACTGGTGCTGGGCATCGCCGGCGTGGCCTCCACCGCGTTCGGCGCAACGCCGGCGAGCGCCGCCAACCCGGCGGGCATCGACTGGCAGCCGCTGTCCGCAGTCCTGATCGCGCGCACCGAGACCACGGTGGCGCAGTTCCGCCGTTTCGTCGAAGCCACCGGACGGATCACCGAGGCCGAACGCCGCGGCGGCGGGCAGGAATACGTGGCCGGCTGGCAGCAGCGCCCCGGCTGGACCTGGCGCAGCCCCTTCGGCACGCCGGCGGCCGACGACGAGCCGGCCGTACACGTCACCTGGCACGAGGCACGCGACTTCTGTCGCTGGGCCGGGGCCCGCCTGCCCACCGATGCCGAGTGGGTGGCTGCGGCCTACACCGAGCAGCGCGACTCGCCGCCAGCACCCTTCGTCCGCGACCGGACGTACCGCTACCCCACCGGCGCCCAGCCCACCGGGGCCAACTGCCGCGGCGACTGCAACCCCGGCCCGGCTTTCGACGGCCGGCGGCATCGCCCGGTGAACCAGGGCGCACCCGGCGTCAACGGCCTTCACGACATGGGTGCCAACGCCTGGGAGTGGGTGGACCAGGGCAGCGACGCCGACCGCCGCACGCGCGGCGGCTCATGGTGGTACGGCGCGCGGCAGATGCGCGCCGACCACCTGCAAGGCAAGCCGGCCGACACGGCGGTGGTCTACATCGGCTTCCGCTGCGCGCGCGACTACGTCAGGTGACGCCGCCGCGCGCGGCGCGGCGGATCACTTGATGGTGACCCAGGCCACCTCGAGCCAGTTGTCGGCACGGTGCACCGCGTCCACGTTGGTGCGTGCGGCCCACGGGATCACCTGGCGGTGCAGCGGCAGCAGGTGCGCCTGGCTGGTGTATTCGCGCAGCGCGGCGATCACGAGTTCCTTGCGCTTGGCCGGGTCGGCCTCGGCGCTGGAGGCGGCGGCCAGCTCGTCGAACTTCGGGTTCGACACGCGGCCATAGTTGTACAGGCCCACGCCCTTCTCGCCGAAGGTGCGCAGCACCGGGGTCATCGTGGTCTCGGCATCCGTGACCGCACCGCCCCAGCCCAGCATGTACATGCTGGTGTCGTGCTTCTCCAGCTTGGGGAAGTAGGTGGCGCGCGGCATTGCCACCACCTTGACCTTGACGCCGACCTTGGCCCACATCGCCGCCAGCGTGATGCAGATCTCCTCGTCGTTGATGTAGCGGTTGTTCGGGCAATCCAGCGTCACCTCGAAGCCGTCGCCGTAGCCGGCCTCGGCCATCAGCGCCTTGGCCTTGGCCAGGTCGAACGGCAGGCGCGACTCGACCTGCGGGTCGTTGTAGCTGGCCAGCGACGACGGCGTGATGCCGCCGGTGGGGAAGCTCTGCCCGTTCATCAACTTGGTCTTCATCGTCTCGATGTCGATGGCGTGGTACAGCGCCTTGCGCACGCGCACGTCCTTGAACGGGTTCTTGCCCTTGACGCTGCTGTAGAGCAGTTCGTCGCGGTGCTGGTCCATGCCGATGAAGACGATGCGGTTCTCCGGGCCGTCGATGATCTTCACGCCGCCCGTGTTGCGCAGGCGCGGCACGTCACGCGGGGCCGGGTCGAGCACGAAGTCGATCTCGCCGGAGACCAGCGCCGCCAGCCGCGTGGCGTCGTTGGAGATCTGCGTGTAGACGATCTCCTGCACGTTGCCGCTGTGCTTGTCCCACCAGTTCGGGTTGCGCTTGTAGACCGTCTTGATGCCCGGTGCGCGGCTGACCAGCATGTACGGCCCGGTGCCGTTGGTGTTGAAGCTGGCGTGGGACTCCTCCTTGTTCTTGAAGTCCAGCGGCTTGGTGACCTTGTGCTTCTCGGCCCACTGCTTGTCCAGCATCCACAGCGAGTCCAGGTGCTGCAGGAAGATGGGGTTGACCTTGTCGAGGCGGAACTCCACTGTCATCGGGTCGATGGCCACCGGCGTGCCCACCGCGTTGGCATAGACGTTGACCTGCGAGGTCAGTTCCTTGGCGCGGTTGATGGAGAACACCACGTCGTCGGCGGCGAAGTCGGAGCCGTCGTGGAACTTCACGCCCGGGCGCAGCTTGAAGCGCCAGGTCAGCGGGCCGGTCTGCTCCCAGCTGGTGGCCAGGCTGGGCACGATGTTGAGTTGCCGGTCGCGGCGCGTGAGCCGCTCGTAGACCTGGCCGTTCATCATGTTGGTCATGGACTCGTTCTGCGAGTGCGGGTCCATGGTCTGGGGGTCGCCCTGGCTGGCCCAGCGCAGGGTCTGGGCCGTGGCGCCGCTGGCGGCCAGGGTCATCGCGGCCAGGGCGGCCGCGGCAAGGTGCAAACGCATTCGGTGGTCTCCCGCGCCGTTTCGGCGCACGATGGATCGGTGCGCGGGAGTGTAGGCAAGCGCCGTGCCGGCGTCGCCCCGGGGGAATCCTCGGCCCTTGCGGCCGGCCGGCGGGCGCGAGGCGGCCGGCGCAGTCATCGCGGGCCGCAGCCTCACGCCGCCGGGTAACCCTCCTCGGCCAGCGCCGCCTTCACCGCCTCGGCGGGTTGCGTGGTGCCGATCTTCACCTGGTGCGTCGGAAGGTCCACCTCCACGATGGCCGCAGCGTCGAGCCTTTGCACGGTCTGGGTGACGGCCTTGACGCAGTGGCCACAGGTCATGTCGGGCAGGGTCAGTTC
This sequence comes from Rubrivivax albus, assembly GCF_004016515.1. Classification (GTDB taxonomy): domain Bacteria; phylum Pseudomonadota; class Gammaproteobacteria; order Burkholderiales; family Burkholderiaceae_C; genus Rubrivivax; species Rubrivivax albus. The sequence goes on along the minus strand of NZ_SACT01000001.1, from coordinate 620,425 downwards.
GATCATGGGTCGCTCGTCGGTTGGAGAAGTGGAGCCAGTCTGAAGCTTGCCATCGTGGCAAGGTCAAGGCTTGACTCTGACATGATGTCAAGGTCGATGCTTCAGCCCATGAACCAGACCCTGACCCTGCCCGTGGCCGGCATGACCTGCGCCTCCTGCGTCGCGCGGGTCGAGAGGGCCCTGAAGAAGGTGCCGGGCGTGACCGGCGCGCGCGTCAACCTGGCCACGGAGCAGGCCACCGTGGAGTCGGCCGCGCCCCTGGACCCGTCCACACTGGGCGCCGCCATCGTGCAGGCTGGCTACGACGTGCCCGAACAGCGGATCAAGCTGCAGGTCGAGGGCATGACCTGCGCCAGCTGCGTCGGCCGTGTCGAACGCGCGTTGAAGAAGGTGCCGGGCGTGCTCGCCGCCGCCGTGAACCTGGCCGCCGGCACGGCAGAGGTGCGGGCACTGGCCGGCACGCCCGCCGACACGCTGGTCGCGGCACTGGACCGCGCCGGCTACCCGGCCCACGTGCCGTCGACCGACGGCGAGGCACCGCCGCGCGCGCATAGTGAAGGCTGGCTCGTCGCCGCCGGCGCCCTGCTGGCACTGCCGCTGGTGCTGCCGATGGTGGGCGACCTGTTCGGCCGCCACTGGATGCTGCCCGCGCTGTGGCAATGGCTGCTGGCCACGCCGGTGCAGTTCGTGCTCGGCGCGCGCTTCTACCGCGCCGGCTGGAAGGCGCTGCGCGCCGGCAGCGGCAACATGGACCTGCTGGTGGCCCTGGGCACCAGCGCCGCCTACGGCCTGAGCCTGTGGCTGTGGGCGCGCGCGAGCCCCGACGGCATGCCCCACCTGTACTTCGAGAGCGCCGCAGTGGTGATCGTGCTGGTGCGCCTGGGCAAGTGGCTGGAGTCGCGTGCCAAGCGGCGCACCCTGCAGGCGCTGGATGCGCTGCGCGAACTGCGGCCCGACACCGCCACCGTGCGTAGCCCGGCCGGCGAACGCCGCGTGCGGCTGGCTGAACTGCGCATCGGCGACGAGGTGGTGGTGCGCCCGGGCGAACGCCTGCCGGCTGATGGCACGCTGGTCGAAGGCCGAACGCACCTGGACGAATCCATGCTCACCGGCGAGAGCCTGCCCGTGGCACGCGAGCCGGGCAACACGGTGGCCGGCGGCGCGCTCAACGGCGAAGGGCTGATCGTCGTGCGCACCACCGCCGTCGGCGCCGAGACCCAGCTGGCCCGCATCGTGCGCCTGGTGGAAACCGCCCAGGCCGCCAAGGCGCCGATCCAGCAGACGGTGGACCGCGTCGCCGAGGTCTTCGTGCCGGCCGTCGTGGTCGTCGCTGTGCTGGCTGGGCTGGGCTGGTGGCTGGCCGGCGCCGGGCTGGAGACAGCGGTCGTCAACGCCGTGGCCGTGCTCGTCATCGCCTGCCCCTGCGCGTTGGGCCTGGCCACACCGGCGGCGATGATGGTGGGCACCGGCCTGGCCGCCCGCCGAGGCGTGCTCGTGCGCGACCCGCAGGCCCTGGAGCTGATGCGCCAGGTGCGCGTGGTGGCCTTCGACAAGACGGGCACGCTGACCGAGGGTCGGCCGCAGCTGGTGGCGGCGCAGGCCCTGGACAGCGACGACCGCGCCCTGCTGGCCGACGCCGCGGCCCTGCAGGCCGGCAGCGAACACCCGCTGGCACGCGCCGTGATGCAGGCGGCGCAGGACCAGGCGCTGGCCGTGCCGGCAGCGAAGGGCCTGCGCGCCGAGGCCGGGCGCGGCCTCGAAGGCGAAGTCGACGGCCGCGCACTGCGCATCGCCAGCACGCGCTGGGCCGACGAGCTGGGCGTGGACACCACGGCCGCTGCGGCCGTGCAGGCCGAGGGCCGCAGCGTCTCCTGGCTGCTGGAACGGCAAGGTGAAACCTGGGCCGCCCGCGGCTGGCTGGCCTTCGGCGACGAACCGCGCGCCAGTGCGGCCGACACGATCCGGCGCCTGCACACCGCCGGCCTGCGCACGGTGCTCGTCAGCGGCGACCACCGCGCGGCGGCCGAAGCCGTGGCGCGGCGCCTGGGCATCGACGAGGTGCGTGCCGAGGTGCTGCCGGCGGACAAGGCCGCGGTCGTCGCGGCGCTGAAGGCCGATGCCCGTGACGGCATGGGCGGTCGCGTGGCCATGGTCGGCGACGGCATCAACGACGCCCCGGCGCTGGCCGCCGCCGACGTCGGCCTGGCCATGGCCACCGGCACCGACGTCGCCATGGCCACCGCCGGCCTGACGCTGATGCGCGGCGACCCGGCACTGGTGGTGGAGGCACTGCAGCTCTCGCAAGCCATCGTGCGCAAGATCCACCAGAACCTGTTCTGGGCCTTCGCCTACAACGTGGTGGGCATCCCGCTGGCCGCACTGGGTTACCTGAGCCCGATGGTGGCCGGCGCGGCGATGGCGCTGTCCAGCGTCAGCGTGCTGGCCAATGCCCTGCTGCTGTCGCGTTGGAGGCCGTCATGAGCATGAACATCGGCCAGGCCGCGCAGGCCACCGGCGTGACGCCGAAGATGATCCGCCACTACGAAAGCCTTGGCCTGCTGCCGGCAGTGGCGCGCAGCGACGCCGGCTACCGCCGCTACGACGAACGCACGCTGCACACGCTGCGCTTCATCCGCCGCGCACGCGACCTTGGCTTCTCGCTCGACGAGATCGCGCAGCTGCTGGGCCTGTGGGCCGATCCGGCGCGAGCCAGCGCCGAGGTGCGGGCGCTGGCACAGCGCCACGTGGCGGACCTCGACGAACGCATCGCGCGAATGCAGGCCATGCGACGCAGCCTGCAGCAACTGGTGCAGTGCTGCCACGGCGACGACCGGCCGGACTGCCCGATCCTCGACGACCTGGCGGGCGGGCAACCCCCGTCAGCGTGAACGCCGCAGCACGTCGCCTTCGACCCAGAGCTCGTCGATCTGCCTGAACCCCCACTTCGCCGGGTCCTCCCGGCCGACGATGCGGTCATTGCAGCCGGGATGGGCCAGGTCGAGCCGGCGTGGCGACACGCCCATGTTGGAGGTCACCGAGAAGAACACCTTGACGACCGGCGACGTCAGATCGTGCTCGTTCTGCTCCAGCACCACCGCGAGCTTGCCCGACGCCAGGCGCACCAGGGACCCCGTGGGGTAGATGCCCAGGCTGCGCACGAACGCCTTGAACACGGCGGGATCGAATTGCCCCTTCCACGACGCCATGAGGGCGATCGATTCGGCCGGGTCCCAGCCGGTCTTGTAGGGCCGGTTCGAGGTGATGGCGTCGTAGACGTCGCAGACCGCCCCCATGCGGGCCAGCAGGGTCAGCCGTTCGCCAGACAGGCCATGGGGATAGCCGCGGCCATCCGGACGCTCGTGGTGATGGAGGCAGACTTCCAGCGCCGCCTCTGGCGCACCACGCGCCTCGGTCAGCATCTCGTGGCCACGCACCGGGTGCGTCTTCATGATGGCGTATTCAGCTTCGGTGAGCCGGCCGGGCTTGTTCAGCACTTCCGGCGGCATCACCGCCTTGCCGAGGTCGTGCAGCAGGCCGGCGAGGCCCGCCTCGCGGCAAGCGGCGGCGTCCTGGCCCAGCGCGCGCGCCAGCGACACCATCAACGCGCACACGGCCAGCGAGTGCATGTAGCTGTAGTCGTCGGCCGTCTTCAGCCGCGCCAAGCTCACCAGCGCGCCGGGGTTGCGAAAGACGGAGTCGGCGATCTCGTCCACCAGCGGCAAGCACTGTTCGGTGTCCACCGCCTTGCCCAGGCGGGCTTCGGCGAACATCTGCATCACGGCCACGCGGCTCTTCTTGCAGATGGCGGCAGCCTGCTCGAGTTCGTCCCGCAGGGTCTTCGGGTCCGGCAGCGATGCCGGCAGGGCGGAGACGGACCGTGTCGCAGCGGTCGGCGGCGACGCGTCGGGCTCCGGCGTGGCCACGTCGAGGCCGAGCGCATCGTCGATCCACACGGCCGGCACACCACTGTCGCGCAGGCGCTGCAGGTCCGCCGGATCGTCGAGCACGAATCGCGTCTTCCAGAACGGATGGCTCAACCACGCGCCTTCCAGCTTGTGGATGTGCATGCCGATGCGGACTTGGTCGACGGTGATCTTCTTCAGCATGGCGTGGCTCGATGGAGATATCGGCGTGCAGGCCGCCGGCTGAAGGACCCCCCCTTGGCGGACGCGCCAGAAAGCACAAGGCCGCCCGGAGGCGGCCTTGGTCGGGTCGAGCCGGGCCTCGACTCAGCGCCAGCGGCTCTGCGACACCGTGGCCAGACTGCCGGGCTGGCTGCCAAGGTAACGGGCCAGCGCCTTGAGTTCGGCGTGCGTGAACTGCTTGGCGATGCCGGCCATGATCGCGTTGTTGCGGCCGACCTGCGGGTTGCCCTCGGTCTGATAGGACTTCAGCGCCACGTAGAGGTAGTCGGCGTGCTGGCCGGCGATCTTCGGGTAGCTGGGGTCGATGGGCTTGTTGTAGTCGGCGCCGTGGCAGGAGGCGCAGCCGCCCTTGGTCAGCAGCGCCGCCACCTCGGCCGACGGCTCGCGCGCGGCCACCGACTTGACGGAGGCCTCCGCCCCCTGACGCTCGTAGAAGGCGCCGAGGTCGGCCATGTCCTGGTCGCTCAGCGAGCCCGCGATGCCGCGCATCGTGGGGTGCTTGCGGTCGCCCTTCTTGTAGGCGTTGAGCGACGCGACGATGAAGGCGGCGTTCTGGCCCGCGATCATCGGCACCTTGTGGATTTCCGGGAAGCTGGACTGGTAGCCCGGGATGCCGTGGCAGCCGATGCACTGCGCGGCCTTCTTCTCGCCGGCGTCGGCATTGCCGCCTTGGGCGTGGGCCAGGGTGGTGCCGGCGACCAGGGTCAGCGCGAGCACGGTGGTCGAGAGCGTCTTGATCATCGGTGCCAGGGTTTGCGAAAGGAATCGGATCCCCGCCAGGTGCGGGGCAACCGCCGATTATAGGCACCCACTTATACTGGTCTGATCCAACTCAAACCCTGACGGCGCCCCATGAAGTACGAAGGCTCGGAGCAGTACGTTGCCACGCCGGATCTGATGCTGGCAGTCAATGCTGCCATCACGCTGCAGCGCCCGTTGCTGGTCAAGGGCGAGCCCGGCACGGGCAAGACGATGCTGGCCGAGCAGGTGGCCCAGTCCCTGGGCATGCCGCTGCTGCAGTGGCACGTCAAGAGCACCACCAAGGCGCAGCAGGGCCTGTACGAGTACGACGCCGTCAGCCGGCTGCGCGACAGCCAGCTGGCCGGCGCCGGCGACGAGCGCGTGCGCGACATCCGCAACTACATCGTCAAGGGCGTGCTGTGGCAGGCCTTCACGGCCGAGCAGCCGGTGGCGCTGCTGATCGACGAGATCGACAAGGCCGACATCGAGTTCCCCAACGACCTGCTGCGCGAACTCGACCGCATGGAGTTCTACGTCTACGAGACGCGCGAGATGGTCAAGGCCATCCACCGGCCGCTGGTGTTCATCACCTCGAACAACGAGAAGGAACTGCCCGACGCCTTCCTGCGCCGCTGCTTCTTCCACTACATCAAGTTCCCCGACGCCGAGACGATGCAGCGCATCGTCGACGTGCACTTCCCCGGCCTGAAGCGCGAGCTGCTGGCCGCGGCGATGAAGACCTTCTACGACGTGCGTGGCCTGCCGGGCCTGAAGAAGAAGCCCAGCACCTCCGAGTTGCTGGACTGGCTGAAGCTGCTGGTGGCCGAGGACATGCCGGCCGAGGCGCTGCACAGCAGCGACGACAAGGTCGCCGTGCCGCCGCTGGTGGGCGCGCTGCTGAAGAACGAGCAGGATGTGACGCTGTTCGAGAAGCTGGTGTTCATGCAGAGGCACAACCGGTGAGCTGGCCGGCCGCGTCGGAACTGCGCGGCGTGCACGCCGCGCTGGTGCCGCTGAGCCGCGACCACGCCGGCGCCCTGGCCGACGCCGTACGCGACGGCGAACTCTGGCACCTCTGGTACACCGCCGTGCCGCCGCCGGAGCGCATGGCGACCGAGATCGAGCGCCGGCTCGGCCTGCAGGCCGCCGGCAGCATGACGCCGTTCACCGTGCTCGACGCCCACGGCACGCCGGTGGGCATGACCACCTACATGAACGTCGACCCGGTGCACAAGCGCGTCGAGATCGGCAGCACCTGGTATGCAGCCCGCGTGCAGCGCACGCCGCTGAACACCGAGTGCAAGCTCATGCTGCTGCGCCACGCCTTCGAGGCGCTGGACTGCATCGCGGTGGAGTTCCGCACCCATCGTCTCAACACCCAGAGCCGGCGCGCCATCGAGCGCCTGGGTGCGCAGCTCGATGGCATCCTGCGGGCGCACCAGCGCTCGCCCGACGGCAGCCTGCGCGACACCGCCGTCTACAGCATCACCGCGGCCGAATGGCCCACCATCCACCGCCACCTGCAGCACCAGCTGCAACGGCAACACCAGCGCTGACCATGCCCGCCAAGAAGCCCCTCACCGTCGACACGCTGTGGCAGATCCGTCGCCTCGGCGCGCCCAGCCTGGCGCCCGACGGCGCCCAGGCCGTGGCCGCGCTGACCACGTATTCGATGGACGACAACAAGGGCCGCAGCGCGCTGTGGCTGCTGTCCACGCTGGGCGGAAAGCCACGCGCCCTGACCGCCTGCGGCGAGAAGGACGGCCAGCCGCGTTGGAGCCCGCGCGGCGACCGCATCGCCTTCGTCGCCCAGCGCGAGCAGGAAGGTGCCAAGGACGAGACGCCGCAGCTCTACCTGATCGCGCCCGACGGCGGCGAGGCCGTGCGCGCGGCCACCGTGGCCACGGGCGTCGAAGGCTTCCGCTGGTGCCCCGACGGCAAGCGGCTGCTGCTGGTGTCCTGGGTCTGGCCCGAGCTCAAGGGCCTGAAGGCGCAGGCCAAGCAGCACAAGGCCTTCAAGGAGCGCAAGGAAACCGGCTACGCCACCAGCGAGGCCCAGTACCGCTACTGGGACCACAACCTGCCGATGGGTCGCGAGCCGCACCTGATGCTGCTCGACGCCGACAGCGGCAAGGTCCGCGACCTGTTCGAGGGCACGCCTTACGCACTGGGGCGTGCCGACCCGGGCGCCGGCAGCTTCGACGTCTCCCCCGACGGCAAGCGAGTCGTCTTCGCCTTCGACCCGGCGCCCGAGAAGCGGCTGGACCACCCCTTCGCGCTGGCCGAGATGGAGCTCAAGTCCGGCCGCGTGCGCGTGATCGCGCAGGACGCGGCCTGGGACATGGGCGCGCCGCGCTACGCGCCCGATGGCGACCGCATCGCCTTCGTCGCCCAGCACCGCGGCCTGAAGCACACGATGCCCGACCAGCTGGCGGTGTGGGACCGCGAGACGGGCGGCTGGGACGTGCTCAGCGCAGAGTGGGACCACGAGGTGCAGGCCCCGCTGCACTGGGAGGACGACGGCCAGGCGGTGCTGTTCGCCGCCGAGCAGCGCGGCCGGCGCCACCTGTGGCGCTTCGACCTGCCCGACCGCCGCGCCGAGCTGCTGGCCGAAGGCGGGTGGCTGCAGGCCTTCGACAAGGCCGCCGGGACGCTGGTGACGCTGGCCGACGCCATCGACCACCCGCCCGAGATGCGCGTTCACCCGCCGGGTGGTGCGCCGCGGCGCATCGAGGCCTTCAACGACGCGCTGATGGCCGGCGTGGCCACCGGCGTCACCGAGGAGGCCTGGGTCACCGGCGCGCTGGGCGACCAGGTCCAGGTCTGGATCACCTACCCGCCGGGCTTCGACCCCGCCCGGCCCGGCAAGCAGAAACTGCCGCTGCTGCAGGTGATCCACGGCGGCCCGCACACGGCCTTCGGCGACGCCTGGCACTTCCGCTGGAACGTCCAGGCCTTCGCTGCCCAGGGCTACGTGGTCGCGGCGGTGAACTACCACGGCTCGTCGAGCTTCGGCTACGCCTTCAAGGACAGCATCACGCACCGCTGGGGCGAACTGGAGCTGCAGGACGTGGAGGCCACCACCGAGATGCTGCTGCAGCGCCCCTGGGCCGACCCGAAACGCGTGTTCGCCACCGGCGGCAGCTATGGCGGCTTCATGGTCGCGTGGATGAACGGTCGCTGTGAACCGGGGCGCTATGCCGCCTACGTCTGCCACGCCGGCTGCTTCGACTGGACGGCGATGTTCGCCGACGACGCCTACACCTGGCACGCCAAGGAACTGGGCGCCTGGTACTGGGACGACATCGGCAAGGTGCAGTCACAGAGCCCGCACGCCTTCGCCGCCAACATGACGACGCCTACGCTGGTGATCCACGGCGCGCTGGACTACCGCGTGCCCGACGCCCAGGGTCTGGCGTACTACAACACGCTCAAGGCGCGCAACGTCGATGCCCGGCTGCTGTGGTTCCCCGACGAGAACCACTGGATCCTCAAGCCGCGCAACAGCCGCCTCTGGTACAGCGAATACTTCGACTGGCTCAAGCGGCACGACGCGGCGAAGCCGCCTCGCCGGGCGTCGAAGGCGCGTCGATCACGCTGAGCGCGCCGGCACAGACCACGCGGTCGCGGCCACCGGCCTTGGCCAGATAGAGCGCGCGGTCGGCGCGGCGGATCATCTCCTCCGGGTCCTCCGTCGGATCGTGCGACACGGCCGCGCCGATGCTCGCCGTGATGCGCAGCGGCGTGCCCTCGTAGTCCACGGTCAGGTCGCGCAACGCCTCCAGAAGCCGTTCGGCCAGCTGGTTTGCGCCGTCCAGGTCGGTGCCGGGCAACAGCAGCGCAAACTCCTCGCCGCCCATGCGGGCCACGGCATCCAGCCGGCGCGCGGCACCGGTCAGCACACCGGCAGCCGCCACCAGCACGGCGTCGCCGGCGGCATGACCCCAGCGGTCGTTGACGGTCTTGAAGTGGTCCAGGTCCAGGGCCAGCAGCGCCATCGGCGCCGGGTGTCGATGCTGCCGTGCGCGTTCGGCCTCCAGGCGCTGGCCGAAGGCCCGCCGGTTGAGCAGGCCCGTCAACGCGTCGTGCTGCGAGAGGTGCCGCAGGCGCTGGATCAGGCGCAGCATCAGCATCGCTGCCATCGCCAGATGCAGCATCAGCGCCATCAGCACCAGGGCCAGGGAAAGCATGATCTGCCGCGCCTGCCCGGTGTCCAGCGGCGCCCCGCTGCCGGACACGCCGACCAGCGCCAGCGCGGCGCGCCCCGACAGCAGGCCAGCGATGATCCACATCGGCACGCTGCAGACCCAGGCGGGTGCCGGGCCGATCTCCTCGGCCAGGCCAGCGCCGACGTCCAGGGCGGCGCGCGCCAGCACCAGGCCCATGCCCAGCCCGGCTGCGACCACGGTCCAGGCGTGCGGGGCGCCGAGTCCGTTGGCCAGCACCACCACGCCCCCCGCCGAGCCGGCCACCGCAAGCAGCCAGCGATCGACGCCGGGCCGGCGCACGAACACCCGTACGCCGCGGGCGATCACCGCGGCGGCGGCGAGGTGCACCAGGTTCGGCAGCGCCGAGCCCAGGCCCGGCGGCAGCCAGGGGCGTGCCAGCACCACGCCCATGCCCACCGCGAGCAGCAAGGTGCCCAGCCCCCAGTGCGCCGTCGCGCGGCGCGACAGGCGCAACCACGCCATCGCCAGCCAGATGGCGGCAAAGAAGGCCATCTGTACCGTGTACAGGGCCAGGATGGTGTGGATGGGCTTCAAGGGATGGCGATGCGGCAGACTGCCTCAGCCTTGCGGGGCCCAGCTGCCTCGGTCGTCGATATCGGCAGGTCGCGCCGGCGATTGAGGGCCATCCCGCTGCCCGGTACTCACCCGTTGATTTCGACACCACAATAGGCGCCGGGGCCACGCCTGCCGGATCCCATCCATGCTGATCGACTTCTTCTACACCCTGCGCGCCGCCAAGCTGAAGGTCTCCGTCAAGGAGTTCCTGACCCTGCTCGAGGGCCTGAAGGCAGGTGTCATCGGCCCGTCGGTCGACGAGTTCTACATGCTCGCGCGCACCACGCTGGTCAAGGACGAGACGCAGTACGACAAGTTCGACCGCGCCTTCGCCGCCTACTTCAAGGGTGTGGAGCTGCTGACCGACTTCACCAAGGACGTGCCGCTGGAGTGGCTGCGCAAGACGCTGGAACTCGAGCTCAGCCCCGAGGAGAAGGCCGCCATCGAGAAGATGGGCTGGGACGAACTGATGGAGACGCTGAAGAAGCGCTTCGAGGAGCAGAAGGAACGCCACGAGGGTGGCAACCGCATGATCGGCACCGGTGGCACCAGCCCCTTCGGCGCCTACGGCTACAACCCGCAGGGCATCCGCATCGGCCAGGACAAGGGGCGCAACCGCAGCGCGGTGAAGGTCTGGGACCAGCGGGCGTACAAGGACTACGACGACACCAGGGAACTCGGCACGCGCAACATCAAGGTGGCGCTGCGCCGCCTGCGGCGCTTCGCGCGCGAGGGTGCCGACCTGGAACTGGACCTCGAAGACACCATCCACGCCACCGCCGCCAATGCCGGGCTGCTGGACATCAAGATGGTGCCAGAGCGCCACAACAAGGTGAAGGTGCTGCTGCTGATGGACGTGGGCGGCACGATGGACGAGCACGTGCACCGTGTGGAGGAACTCTTCAGCGCGGCGAAGACCGAATTCAAGCACCTCGAGTTCTTCTACTTCCACAACTGCCTGTACGACTTCGTCTGGAAGAACAACCGCCGCCGCTTCAGCGAGAAGACCCCGACGTGGGACCTCATCCGCACCTACAACAAGGACTACAAGCTGATCTTCGTTGGCGACGCGACGATGAGTCCGTACGAGATCCTGCAGCCCGGCGGCAGCGTGGAATACAACAACGAGGAGCCGGGCGCGGAGTGGCTGCAGCGCATGACCAACGCCTTCCCGCGCTTTGCCTGGATCAACCCCGAACCGCAGGGCGTGTGGCAATACCGCCAGAGCATCGCCATCGTGCAGCAGCTGATGAACCAGCGCATGTTTCCGCTCACGCTGGCCGGTCTCGAAGGCGCGATGCGGCTGCTGAGCAAATGACCGGCCCGGCGCGCGCGGCGGCCCGCCGTGCGCTGACGCAGCGCTGGCAGGCCGCCTGGCGCACGACGCTGGCGGCATGGGCCGCGCTGGTGGCACCTCTGGTGCTGGGCGGCTGCGCCGCGCTGATGCCGGCCGACACCCCGCCGCCGGCGGCCGATCCGGGCTCCCCCACGACCACCACGACCACGGCCGACGGCGCCGAGACCGTGGGCGTGCGCTGGCGGGTGCGCGTGGAAGCGCCGGGCAACCTGGCCGCCCTGCTGCAGCAGCACCTGGACATCGCCCGCCTGCCGGCGCTGGCCGGCGACGAGATGGTGCCCGAGGCCGAACTCTCGCGCCTGCTCGACGCCACGCCGGCCCAGGCGCGCACCCTGCTGCAGACCGAAGGCTTCTTCGACCCCACGGTGCGCCTGGTCCGCGCCGGCGACCGCATCCGCGTGGTCGTCGACCCCGGGCGCCAGACCCGGGTCGGGCGGGTGGACATCGACATCGTCGGCGCTGCCGCCGAGGATGCCGACCGGGGCGACCCGGTGGCCCGCGCGGTGCTGCAGGGCCTGCGCAGCGGCTGGCCGATGCCCCGCGGTGCCGCCTTCCGCAACGGCGACTGGAGTGCGGCCAAGGCCGGCCTGCTGGCCGGGCTGCGCGATGCCGGCTATGCCGCGGCCAGCTGGCTGGGCACGGCCGCCGAGGTGGCCCCTGAAGACACTTCCGCCCGCCTGTTCGTCGTCGCCGACAGCGGGCCGCTGTTCCGTGCCGGCCCGCTGCAGATCGAGGGCCTGCAGCACCACGAGGCCTCGACCGTGCGGCACATCGCCGGCTTCCGGCCCGGCCAGCCGCTGACGCAGGCGCTGCTGCTCGACTTCCAGGACCGCCTGCGCCAGGCCGGCCTGTACGACCGGATCGACGTCGGCTTCGACCCCGACCCGCAGACGGCGGATGCCGCGCCGGTGCGCGTGCGCCTGGGCGAGGCACCGCGCCAGGTGTGGACGCTGGGCCTGGGCTACAGCGCCACAGTCGGCCCGCGCGCATCGGCCGAACACCTGCACCGGCGGCTGTTCGGCTGGCAGCTGGTGTCGCGCAACAAGGTCGAATGGGCGCGGCTGCGCCAGGCCTGGGACGGCGAGATCAGCACCCACCCCGGTGAGCGCCTGTGGCGCTGGCTGGTCGGCGGCGCGGTGGAGCGCCTGGAGAGCGACGACGACATCGTGCTCTCGCAGCGCCTGCGCGCCGGCCGCGCGCAGAACAGCACGCGCACAGACCGCCTGCTCTTCGTCGAGGCCGAACGCTCGTCGCGGCGCAACCAGGTCCAGCGCGGCGCCGCGTCGGACAGCACCGAAATGGCCATCTCCGGCAACCTGCACGGCGTCTGGCGCCGGCTCGACGACCCGCTGCTGCCCACGCGCGGCTGGAGCCTGTCGCTGCAGGGCGGGGTCGGCCGCGCGCATGGCAGCGACAGCGACAGCGGCTGGTTCTCACGCGCCTACGGCCGGCTGACGCTCTACCAGCCGCTGCCCGCCGACTGGTACGCGCAGGCACGGCTGGAACTCGGCCAGGTCTTCCGGCCCGACGGCGTGGCCGTGCCCGACTCGCAGCAGTTCCGCGCCGGCGGCGACGACTCCGTGCGCGGCTACGCCTACCGCAGCCTGGGGCCGGTGGTCGACGGCGCCGTCGACAGCGCCGATGCGCTGGCCACCGTCAGCCTCGAGCTCGCCCGGCCGGTGTCGCGGCGCCTGCCGTCGGTGTGGGGCGCGGTCTTCGTCGACGCCGGCAACGCGGCCAACGACTTCGGCCACCTCACGCCGGCGGTCGGCGCCGGCGTCGGCGTGCGCTGGCGCAGCCCGGTCGGCCCGCTGAAGCTGGACTGGGCCTATGGCCGCGAGCTGCGCAAGTCGCGGCTGCACTTCAGCGTCGGGGTCACCTTCTGATGGCCGGCCTGACCACGCCCGACCTCAGGCCCGATGCCGAGACCGCCGCCCGGCCGCCGCGCCGCTGGCCGCGTCGCGTGACCCTGGCCACGGGTGGAGCCGTGGCGCTGGCCGCGGCGCTGGTCGCCGCCGGTGCAGGCACCGCGGCGTGGCTGCTGCGCAGCGATGCGGGCACGGCGTGGCTGCTGCGGCAGGTGCCGGGGCTGACGGTGGACGGCCCGCAAGGCGCCTTGCTCGGCCCCGATTTCTCGGCGCGCCAGCTGCAGTGGCAGGGCGCCGCCGGCCAGCTGGTCATCCAGGCCCTGCAGGCCCGCGGCCTGCAATGGCAGTGGCGGCCGGCGCCTCGCCAGTGGCTGGCCATCGCCTGGGAGGGCGTGCAGGCCGAAAGCGTGCAGTGGCAGCCGGCCGCTGCCGCCGAACCCGCGCCGCCCGCCGCACCCCTCACCAGCCTGCGCCTGCCGGTCGCCGTGCTGGCACCGGTGCGGGTGGAGACCCTGCAGATCGGCACGGCACCCCCGGTGCTCGGCGTGCAGGCCCGGCTGCACCTGGGCGACGCTGCCGGCGCCCGCCACCGCATCGATGGCCTGCAGCTGCGCTGGGCGGGCGGCGAGGCCAGCGCCACGCTGGCGATCGACAGCGACGGCCCGCTGCCGCTGGACGTGCGCCTGCAGGCGCGGTCGGCCCCCGGCGCGCCGCAGGGCTGGCAGGCCGACCTCGCCGCCACCGGCCCGCTGGCCGAACCCGCGGTCAGCGGCACCCTGCGCGGCCTGGACGACGCGGCGCAGGCCACCGTGGACGCCCGCCTCGCGCCGTTCGCCGCCTTCCCACTGACCGCCCTGCGCCTGCAGGCGCAGGCGCTGGACCTGTCGCGGCTGGACACCCGCTGGCCACAGACCCGCCTCGACGCGCAGGCCGAACTGGTCGAACCAGCGGCCGACCGGCCGCTGCAGGCCCGCATCCGCATCGACAACCGCCAGCCCGGCCGCTGGAACGAGGGCCGTCTGCCCGTGCGCAGCGCGCGCGCCGACGTCACGACCCGCCTGGACCGGCCCGGCCGTCTGCAGCTCGACACGCTGAGCCTGGCGCTGGATGGCGAGGGGCGAATCGACGGCAGCGGCCTGTGGGAAGACCACACGCTGACACTGGAACTGCAGGCCGCGGCGCTGCAGCCGCAATCGCTGGACGGCCGAGCCCCGGCCTGGCGGGTCGAAGGCGCCGTGGGCCTGACCCTCGAGCACCTGCCCTCGCCCGACCCGGCCGCCGCCGCGCCTGCCGAACCGTGGCGTGCCGAGGCCGCCCTGTCGCTGCAAGGCCGGTACGCCGAATCGCCGGCGCCCGTGCGGCTGCAGGCCCAGCTGAGGGCGGCGCAGGGGCAGTGGCAGGTCGACCAACTGCTGGCGCGCGCCGATGCGGCCGAAGCCCGCGGTGGCCTGCGCCTGCAGCAGGCCGGCGGCGGCTGGCGCGTGGGCAGCCAGCTCACCCTGGACCGGCTGGACCCGGCGGCCCTCTGGCCCGGCCTGGTGTCCGAGCTCGGCGCCGGCTGGCACCGTGGCCCGCACCGGTTGAACGGCCGCGTGGAAGCCGCCCTGCAGCTGCCCGCGCCTCGCCATGGCCAGATCGACTGGCGCCGCATCGGTGGCACCGCATCGATCCGGCTAGACGAATCACTGCTCGCTGGCGTGCCGGTCGGCGGGCGGATCGAGCTCGGCGCCGACGCCGACCTGGACCTCGCCGTAACCGCCGGTGGCAACCGCCTCTCGGCCCAGGGTCGGCTCGACCGCCGCGGCGACGACGACCGCTGGACCCTGGAGGTCGACGCCCCGGACCTGGCCACGCTCGCGCCGCTGGCCACGCTGCATCCGGCCATGTCGAGCCTGCCGCAAGCCGGTCAGGTGCGGGGCCAGGCCAGCGTGCAGGGGCGTTGGCCCACGCTGCAGGGCGAAGGCCAGTTCGACGTTCAGGCCGTGCGCGCCGGGCCGCTGCAGGTGGCACAGGCCGCGCTGCGCTGGTCAGCAGGCAGCGACCTGCAGACCCCCCTGCAACTGACGGTGCAGGCCAGCCGCCTGCAGTGGCAGCAGCAGACGCTGGCGGTGCTCAACGCCCGCCTGGACGGCACGCCGGCGGCCCACCGCCTGACGGTGGACGCCGCCCTGCCGCTGCTGCCGCCGGACGCGGTGAGCCGCAGCCTGGGCCTGGCCCCGGCCCGCGGCATGCGCTGGGGCCTGCGCGCCGACGGCCAGCTGGCCCGCGAGGCCGAGACCTGGCGTTGGCAGGGTGGCCTGTCGGCCCTGACCGCCGGCCCCTGGGACGGCCGGCCCGTGCTGACCGGCAGCCCGCCGCGCGACTGGCTCGACAGCGGGCCGCTGCGCGCCGACCTCAGCTTCGACGCCAGCGGCGCCCTGCAGCAGCTGCATGCCGATGCCGGCCAGCTGCGCGTGGCCGACACCTTCACGCTGGCCTGGGACGACGTGCGCCTCGCCGGCGACCGGCTGACGCTGAAGGCGCGGCTGGAAGGCTTTGCCGTGGCGCCGTTGCTGGCGCGCTGGCAGCCGGACATGGGCTGGGAAGGCAACCTGCGCGTCGGTGGGCGCCTGGACGTCGAACTGGGCGCGGCCACGCGCATCGATGCCGTGATCGAACGCGAGGGCGGTGACCTCGGCGTGCGGGAGTCCGATGAGCTCAGCATCCCCTTCGGCCTCAGCGACCTGCGCCTGGGCCTGCAGGCCCAGGACGGCACCTGGACCTTCACCCAGGCCCTGGCCGGCCGCACACTGGGCGAACTGGGCGGCGTGCAGCAGGTCTTCAGCACCGCAGCGGCCCGTTGGCCGGGCGCTGGCGACCGGCTGGAAGGCGCCGTGCTCGGCCGTGTGGCCAACCTCGGCGTCTGGGGTGCCTGGGTGCCGCCGGGCTGGCGGCTGCAGGGGGCGCTCACCGCCGATGCGCGCCTCGGCGGCCGCGTCGGCGCGCCGGAGCTGCGTGGCGAACTGCGTGGCGACGACCTGGGCGTGCGCAACCTGCTGCAGGGCGTGCACGTGCGCGACGGCCAGATCCGTCTGCGGCTGGAAGGCGAGCGCGCCACGGTGGAGCGCTTCGTGCTGCGGGGCGGCGACGGCAGCCTGACGCTGACCGGTGGCGCCACGCTGGGCGCCGACCCGCGCGCCGAGCTCGCCCTGCGCGCCGACCGCCTGCAGCTGCTCTCGCGCATCGACCGCCGCCTGATCGCCAGCGGGGAAGCCACATTGACCCTGGCGCCGCAGGACCTGACGCTGCGCGGCGGCTTCACCGTCGACGAGGGCCTGTTCGATGCCAGCCGAGGCGATGCCCCGAGCCTGGACGACGATGTCGTGATCCGGCGCGCCGGCGCCACCGAGACCGACACCGAGCAGGCCGCGCCGCCGCCGCGCAACCGGCGCACCGACGTGGCGGTGGACGTCAACCTCGGCTCGCGCCTGCAGGTGCGCGGCCGCGGCCTGGACACGCGGCTGGCCGGGCGCCTGAAGATCACCGCACCGGGCGGCCGCTTGGCGGTGACCGGCACCGTCAGCGCCGTCGACGGCACCTACGCGGCCTATGCCCAGAAGCTGGAGATCCGCCGTGGCGAGCTGGCCTTCTCCGGCGACGCCGCCAACCCGCGCCTGGACGTGCTGGCGCTGCGGCCCAACCTCGACATCGAGGTCGGCGTGGCCATCACCGGCAACGTGCAGTCCCCCCGCGTGCGGCTGTACTCGAACCCCGACCTGAGCGAAACCGACAAGCTGTCCTGGCTGGTGCTGGGCCGCGACCCGGCCGGCCTGGGCCGCACCGACACCGCACTGCTGCAGCGCGCTGCCGTGGCCCTGCTGGCCGGCGAAGGCGAGGCGCCCACCGACGCCTTGATGCGCAACCTGGGCCTGGACGAGTTCTCGCTGCGCCAGGACGAGGACGACGCCGGCACGCGCGAGACCGTGGTCAGCCTGGGCAAGCAGCTCTCGCGGCGCTGGTACGTGGGCTATGAACGCGGCGTCAACGCCACCGTAGGCACCTGGCAGCTGATCTACCGCGCGGCCCAGCGCTTCACGCTGCGCGCGCAGTCCGGCGCGGAAAACGCGCTGGACGCGATCTGGGTCTGGCGGGTGCCGTGACCGGGGCGCTCAGGGGGCCATGAGAGAATTCCGGCCCTGTCCTCTCCGTAGTTCAATGGATAGAACGGCCGCCTCCTAAGCGGCAGATACAGGTTCGATTCCTGTCGGAGGGACCACAGGCTGGCGTAGACTGCACAGAATCCTGTCATCTACCCCACAAGGAGCCAGCCATGGGCTTTTCCGCCAGCGACGTGGTGCCGTTCACGCAGGCGCGCGCCAACCTGTCCGAACTGGCCGATCAGGCCAAGGCCGGTGCCGAGAAGATCATCACCAAGAACGGCGAGAGCTACGTTGCGCTGATCGACGCCGACCGGCTGGACTACTACCACCGGCTGGAGCGCGAGCGCATCCACCTCCTGCTGATCGATGACGCCCAACGCGGGCTGGCCGACATCGCGGCAGGGCGCACGCAGGAGGCCGACAGCGCCATCGCCCGGTTGCAGCAGCGCCGCGCCAGCGGCAAACCCGCCAAGACCGCGGGCAAGACCGCCAGGTCGCGTGGCTGAGCGTCGATACCGGGTCGAACTGACCGAGAGCTTCCTGGAGCGCCTGGACGCCATCGAGGTGTTCCTGGCCGAAGCCGACGCGGCATTCGCGTTCGACGATCTGCTGGCCGAACTGCGCCGCACGGTGATCCCCAACCTGGCGCGCTTCCCGCGCATGGGTCGGCGCCATCTGGACCGCCCACCGCAATCGGCCGAGGCCTTGGCCCAACTGGCCGCATGGCCGCCCGGCGCGGCTGGCGCACTGCGTGAATACCTGCATGGCAACTATCTGATCCTGTACACGGCAGAAGACGCCACGGAAACGCTGCACCTGCTGTCCATCCGGCATCACCGGCAGCTTTCTTTCGACTTCGCCCGGCTGTGGCCGGGCACAACGCACCCCAGCGCCAAATGACCATCTCACTCGACGTTCTGCTGCAGGACAGCGCCTACAAGCTCGACCAGTTCAAGCCTGCCCAGATTGCCGCGCTGCAGGCTTCCATTTCCGTCAAGAGTGCCGGCAAGAAGCCGGCCCCTTACGTCACCTGTCTGGTGCGCGGAAAGCCCATCAAGCTGACGCCGGAAGAAGCCATCCGACAGCTCTACGTCATGGTCCTGCGCGACGACCTGGGCTACCCCGTCAAGCGTATGCAACTCGAATACGAGGTGGCGTTCGGTCGGCAGAAGAAGCGCGCCGACATCTGTGTCTTCGACAAGGACAAGACCGACGCACCATACATCCTGGTCGAGCTGAAGAAGCCCAAGCTGAAGGATGGCAAGGAACAACTGAAGAGCTACTGCCACGCCACCGGTGCGCCCATGGGCGTGTGGACCAACGGGCAGCAGATCTCCTACTACCACCGCAAGGATCCGAACTACTTCGAGGACATTCCCGGCATACCGTCCGCCAAGGAGCGGCTGTCTGACATCCTCAGCGAACGTTGGACCATCGACGATCTGGCCACCTGATTAGCGACGAAGTTCAGCAACCCTGATGCCACGCTCTGGCCGCCTGGGCGCATGAACGAGTGCCGAGAGCAGACTGCCGAGGATGGCACGCATGTCGTAGCGCCGGTTGAAGCGGAACTGCACCTCGGCCAGGTAGCGGTAGGCGTACTTGGCGAACTTGACGGCGTGGTAGGTGCCGGTGAGCGCGGTCTTGACGTTGCCGATGATGGTGTTGACCGCCTTGAACTTCTCGTTGAGCACGCTGGCCTTGCCGCCGCCGGTGATCTCGCGGTCGTGGACGGCGCCGGCACTGGTGGCAACCAGGAAGCAGTTCAGGCCGTCGGAGACCACCGTCAGTGGCAGCGCAGTGTGGCGGGCCAGGAAGTCCTCCATGGCCTTGTTGGTGAAGCGCCTTGGCGACAGGCAAACCAGATGCGCAAGGCCGTCCTCGGTGGTTTGCACCGCGGCCACGAAGGGGATCTTGTTCTCCGAGCCCCTGCCGGCCTTGCCGCCGCTGCGCTCACCGCCAAGGTAGGCGTCGTCGATCTCGACCCTGCCAGTGAGCTGGCGGTCGGCCTCCGCCAGTCTCATGCCCTCCAGGATCTTGTGCTTGAGCAGCCAGGCGCTGCGGTAGCTCACCCCCAGGTGCCGCTTGAGTTCCAGGCACGAGACGTTGTTCTTGGACTGGGTCAGCAACTGCATGGCCAGGAACCAGCTCGTCAGGGGCAGCTTGCTGGCCTCGAAGAGGGTCCCGCTGAGCACGCTGCACTGGTACTGGCAGCCCGCGCACTGCCAGTAGCGCCGGCCCTGGCGATTGAAACTCGTGCGGGCCTGGCACGCGCCGCAGCGCGGGCACTCGAAACCCCGTGGCCAGCGCCTGGCGATCAGCGCCGCCTCGCACAGCTCGTCCGTACCGTACAGACTCAGAAACTCTCGCATCGACAGCCCCGGCTGGAACTGCACTCGGTTCATCGGCATGGCGCATCTCCTCTGTGGATGCGCCCATCCTCCGCCCTCACAGGCTCACCAGATGAGCCTGCTGAACTTTGTCGCTAATCAGGTCTGGCCAAGCTCGACAAGCTGGTCCACGAACGCAAGTCGTTGAAGGACCTGATCCTCGAGATGGAAGACGAAGTGCTGGCCAATGCCGGCGTGGATGTTTTCGAGGAAGTGTTCAAGCTGGTCTTCACCAAGCTGTACGACGAACTGGAAGGTGGCCGAGACAAGAAGCGCCACCTTATGTTCAAGAACTACGGCGAAACCGAGACCGAGCTTCAGGACAAGATTCAAGACCTCTTCGACAAGGCCCGAAAGCGATGGGAAGGCGTGTTCTCGACCGACGCCAGGATCGAGCTGACACCGAGCCACCTTGCGGTGTGCGTGGCATCGCTGGAAAAGGTCAAGCTCTTCAACTCCAACCTTGAAGTGGTGGACGAGGCTTTCGAATACCTCATCAACAAGTCCAGCAAGGGCGAGAAGGGCCAGTACTTCACGCCACGGTACGTCATCGACATGTGCGTGAAGATGCTCAACCCGCACGAGAGCGAAACCCTGATCGACACGGCTGCCGGCAGCTGCGGCTTTCCGGTGCACAGCATCTTCCACGTGTGGGAACGCATCATGCAGGAGGAAGGCCTCACCAGGAGCCACCTCTTCACCACCGAGAAGAAGCCCGCACGATGCGAGGACTATGTACGCGATAAGGTCTTCGCCATCGACTTCGATGAAAAGGCGGTGCGCGTGGGGCGCACGCTGAACCTCATCGCCGGAGACGGACAGACCAACGTGCTGCACCTCAACACCTTGGACTACGAGCGCTGGGGCGAACGGGTGCAGACCGAAGCGTGGCTCGATGTTTACGGCAACGGGTGGCAGAAGCTGCGCAAGCTGCGCACCTCCAAGGATCAGAACCGCGACTTTCAGTTTGACGTGCTGATGGCGAACCCGCCGTTTGCTGGCGATATCAAGGAAACGCGCATCCTGGCCAAGTACGACCTGGCGCGCTCGGTGAGTTTCGACAAGGTCGGCAACGTCGATGTCAATGACAAGAACATCATCGATGCCCGCAAGAAGGCCCCCGGCTTTGCGGAAGCCCTGCACGCCAGCCACGAAGTGATCTACCAGATGGCCGACGGCACCTACCGCAAGGTGAAGGTGAAGAACCAGAACACCGTCGGTCGCGACATCTTGTTCATCGAACGCAACCTCAGCTTCTTGAAGCCGGGCGGGCGCATGGCCGTGGTGCTTCCACAGGGCCGGTTCAACAACTCTTCAGACAAGTTTCTGCGCGAGTACCTCGCTGCGCACGGCCGCATCCTAGCCGTGGTGGGCCTGCACGGCAATGTGTTCAAGCCCCACACCGGCACCAAGACCAGCGTGCTGTTCTTCCAGAAGTGGAACGACGACCCCGCGGAGGGGCCACTCTGCCCACAGGTGGATGACTACCCGATCTTCTTTGCCACCATGCGTGAGCCTAGCAAGGACAACTCGGGCAAAAAGATCTATCGGCAAGGGCCGGACGGCAAACCGTTGCTTGATGCGCACGGACACCTGATCGTGAGGCACGACCTCTTCAATCACGACGGCCTGACCGAAGACGGTATTGCCGAGGCATTCCAGGAGTTTGCCAAGAAGGAGGGCCTGCCTTTTTTTCCCTGAGCCCCTTTGACGCTGCGAGGTATGCGCGGTTGTTGGAGGGGCTGAGTGTTGCCGAGGTCAGCTTGTCAGAGCTTGAGTTCAGCGGCCGACTCGATGCCGAGTACTACCAGCCGGAACACCTGCGGGCAGAAGACCTAATTGCGACGCGCGGCGCAGTTCCGTTGTCGAGTGTTGCCGACTTCGTGATCGGCCCATTCGGCTCGGCGTTCACAGTCGAAAACTACTGTGACGACCCTACCTACCGCTACATCCGTGGCAAGGACGTGAAGCCGATGTCGATTGCGGAAGACGACAACGTTTACATGCCGAAAGCGGATTACTACCGACTCGCGAAGTACGCCCTGAAGGCGGGTGACGTTCTGGTGTCCGTTGTCGGAACCATCGGGAACTCTGCGCTAATCGAGCCGCAACATGTGCCGGCCATCTTTAGTTGCAAGAGCACGGCCGTTCGCACGAGGTCGGTTGACCCGCGCTACCTGATCGCCTTCCTGAATAGCCGCTACGGGCGAACGCTTCTGATCCGCAAAGAGCGGGGGGCAGTACAAAAGGGTTTGAATCTCGATGACCTGAGAACGCTTACCTTCTATGTCGCTGGATCTGATCTGCAAAGGCGAATCGCCACGACCCACACGCTCGCGGGTCAAGCGAAGGTCGGCTCGAAAGTCGCGCTCGAAGCAGCCGAGTCTTCACTGCTTAAGGCGCTGGGGCTCCAACATTGGAAAGCTCCCGAGCCGCTGAGCTACGTCCGCAACAGTAGCGAAGCCTTCGCATCCGGGCGTCTGGACGCCCAACACTTCCAGCCACGCTTTCGGGCGCTGACCGACTTCATTGATGCCAGCGGCCAGGGCGGCCGCTTGGCGGATTGGCTGAGCGAAAACCAGCGAGGCAAGCAGCCAGAGTATGCGGAGGACGGCTTGCCGGTGATCAACTCAAAACATGTCTTGCGTGGCGAGGTGTGTCTCAACGACGAGAACCGTAAGGCCAGCTTCGGCGAAGACGACTTGATGATCCGCCACGGCGACGTGTTGATGAACGGCACCGGCGTGGGCACCATCGGCCGCAGCGCGCCGTACCTGCACACCAAGAACGCCATTCCTGACAACCACGTCACCGTACTTCGACCGAAGAAGGGTCTGGATGCGGTCTACCTCTCGGTCTTTCTAAACTCCATGGCAGGCCAATGGCAAGTTGAGCAACGCCTGCGAGGATCGTCCGGACAGATTGAGCTTTACCCGAACGACATCGGAAAGTTCAGGATCTGGATCGCTCCGGTGGCCGTGCAGGACGAGATTCGAGAGTCCGTCGAGACGAGCCATAGGTTGCGGTTGCAGGCCGCCGAACTGCTCGAGGCCGCAAAGCGTGCCGTCGAGATCGCCATTGAAGACAGCGAGACCGCCGCGCTAGCGTACCTGAAGGAATTTCAATGAGTGGCGACTTCTACAAGGAGTGGCGCACCTACGCAGAAGTCGACTACTTCTCGCAGTTCATCTTGCTGTGGCTGTCTACCAATGCCTGGTACCGCTCTCACTATGCGGAGATCTCGACGCGGCGAGACCGAGACTTTCTTGACAAGCTGCGCGGAGACCATAGCCCGAGAAACAAGCTCTATGCTCGTTTCGAGCGAGCCATTTCGTCGCCCGCAATCAAGGAGCACGCCGAACTGTTCGTCGCCATCGAGTCTCTTTCGTTCGCCCTCAATCGCACGGCGTTGTACTGGGATGACGAATCGCATGGTGAACAGATCACCCTTCAGAACTGCATGATGGCAACGAACCCGAAGTCGTATGGGCCATTGACAGTCCACAAGAACTCACCCGGAATCACCGTTTCGGAGAACATCAAGCTCACCGATGACAAGGGCAGAATCTTCAATGCGCTTCTTGAGATCGTCTACAAGGTACGCTGCATGCTGGTGCACGGTGAGTTGGAACCCAGCAAGGAGAACCATGATGTGGTTCGCCACTGCTACGGGTTGCTGCACTTGATGATGCGGTTCTGAAGCAGACCAGATCCACAGGGGGTAGTTTGATGGCCGAAGTCACCCGCAAACGCACCGGCGAGTTCCTGCGTGAGCTGTTCAGCATCCTGATGGCCGCGCCGCAGGGCCTGCGGGCCAGTGAAGCCCTGAAGCAGTTGGCAGACCGTTTCACGCTGACCCCATTCGAGGCGTCGAACTACGAGTCCGGCTCCCGCCGCTTCGAGAAGATCGTGCGGTTTGCAACCGTGGACTGCGTCAAGGCCGGCTGGCTGGTGAAGGACAAGGGCATCTGGACCATCACCGACGCGGGCCAGGCCGCCCACGCCGAGTACCCCGATCCCGAGGCCTTCTACAAGCGTGCCTGCAAGCTGTACGCCGAGTGGAAAGCGGCGCAGCCGGACGCCGAAGGCAGCGCATTGGCGTCGCCGGCCACAAGCGCGGAGGAAGAGGCCAACAGCAACGCCAAGGCAGTAAGCGTCACCTTCGAAGAGGCCGAAGAGCAGGCCTGGGCCGAGATCTCTCAGTACCTGCGGGCGATGAACCCCTATGACTTCCAGGATCTGGTGGCCGACCTGCTGCGGGCAATGTCCTACCACGTGACCTGGGTGTCGCCGCCGGGCAAGGATGGCGGCGTGGACATCCTGGCCTGGCCCGACGCGCTGGGCACGCGCCCGCCGCGCATCAAGGTTCAGGTCAAGCGCCAGCTACAGTCGGTCAGCGTCGAGGGCTTGCGCTCGTTCATGGCCATGCTGGGCGACGACGATGTGGGCTTGTTCGTCTGCACGGGCGGCTTCACCAAGGATGCCGAGTCCGAAGCGCGCACCCAAGAGAAGCGTCGGATCACGCTCATCGGCCTGGAGAAGCTGTTTGACCTGTGGGACGAACACTACGACAAGCTGACGGATCGTGCGCGGCGCCGGCTACCGCTGCGTTCGATCCGCTTCTTGGCGCCAGGCGGCTGACTAGGACGGCGGAACAAGCTCGAGGTTCAGTCCCGCCCCCCGCCCCGCATCGCCGCCGACAGCAGCAGCACCGGGATCAACCCCACCGCCACGATGGCCAGCGACGGCAGCGCGGCCTCGCCCAGGCGCTCGTCACGCGCGAAGTTGTGGGCCACCACGGCCAGCGTGTCGCTGCCGAAGGGCCGGAGCATCAGCGTCGCGGGCAGTTCCTTCATCACGTCCACGAACACCAGCAGCCCGGCGGCCAGCGCAGAGCGGCGCAGCAACGGCAGGTGCAGGCGGCCGAAGACACGCCAGCGGCCGGCGCCGAGCAGGCGCGCGGTCTCGTCGACGTTGGGGCTGATGCGCGCATAACCGGCCTGCACCGACTGCAGCGCCACGGCCGAGAAGCGCGACAGGTAGGCCGCCATCACGCCGAACACCGTGCCGGTGACCAGCGCCGTGGCCGGCGCACCGGGCCAGGTGGCCTGGATCAGCCCCACCGGCGCCAGCACGCCCACCGCCAGCACCGTGCCCGGCACCGCGTAGCCCAGCGACAGCAGGCCGGCCGCCGGCACGAGCAGGCCGCGCCGCACACCGCCCACCGGCCGCAGCGCGAAACCCAGCGCCAGCGCCAGCGCCGTGGCCAGCAGCGCGGCCATGGCGGCCAGGCGGAAGCTGGCCCAGGCCCAGCCGGCAAAGCGGTCCAGCGGCAGGCCGAACTCGGCGTAGCGCACCTCCTGCAGCAGCATCCACAGCAGCCAGCCCACCGGCAGCACGAAGCCCAGCAGCACCGGCAGCGCGCAGACCACGATGGCCGCCACGGCGGCGTGGCCGCGCAGGCGCTGCGGCTGGGCTTCGGCTGCGCCACCACCCTGGCGGCTGGTGCCGAAGCGCAGCCGGCGCTGCGCGCGCTTCTCCACCCACAGCAGCCCTGCCACCACGGCCAGCAGCAGCGACGCCAGCTGGGCCGCGGCCACGCGGTCGTCCATCACCAGCCAGGCCTTGAAGATGCCGGTGGAAAACGTCGTCAGGCCGAAGTAGGCGCCCACGCCGTAGTCGGCCAGCGTCTCCATCACCGCCAGCGCCACACCTGCGGTGATGGCCGGGCGGGCCAGCGGCAGCGCCACGGCCACGATGCGCCGGCGCAGGCCGGCACCCAGCAAGCGGGCCGCCTCGAGCAGCTGCGCCGCCCGCTCGCCGAGCGCGGCGCGGGCCAGCAGGTAGACGTAGGGGTAGAGCGTCAGCACGAACAGCGCCACTGCGCCGCCCAGGCTGCGCACGTCGGGCCACAGGGCGCCGGTGGCGCCGGTCTGCGCCCGCAGCCAGCCCTGCAGCAGGCCACTGGGCTGCAGCGCGTCGGTCATCGCGTAGGCCAGCACGTAGGCCGGCATGGCCAGCGGCAGCAGCAGCGCCCACTCGAAGACCCGCCGG
This sequence comes from Rubrivivax albus, assembly GCF_004016515.1. GTDB lineage: Bacteria > Pseudomonadota > Gammaproteobacteria > Burkholderiales > Burkholderiaceae_C > Rubrivivax > Rubrivivax albus. The sequence continues at coordinate 594,947 of NZ_SACT01000001.1, read as the reverse complement.
CCTGGGAAGTCGAACAGCGTCACCGCCGCCGCCGTGGCCGTGCCCAGCGCCATCACGCCCAGGGCCACCCCGACGGTCAGCACCGTGGACTGGCCGATGTAGCCCGGCAGCACGGTGGAGGCCTGGTGCACCAGTGTGTCCAGTGCCTGGGCGTCCAGACCCAGCCACGCGGCCAGCACCCCGGCCACGGGCAGGGCGAGCAGCAGGCACAGCAGGGTCAGCAGGTGGCGCACGGCAAACGGCGAGGGTCGGCAACAGTGATGCGAACCGTTTTCATTCCGGCGCAGTCGCTATGATAGGGCGATGTTCCTGCAGGTCGAGTCGGTGACGGTGCGCTACGGCGGGGCGGACGCCCGCCCGGCCGTGGACAGCGCCAGTTTCGGCCTCGCCGCGGGCGAGATCGGTGTGCTGATCGGGCCTTCGGGCTGCGGCAAGACCTCGCTGCTGCGCGCGGTGGCGGGGCTGGAACGCGCGTCCGGCGGCCGCATCGCCGTCGAGGGCCGCACGCTGGACGACGCCACGAGCGGCGTGCACCTGGCGCCGGAAGACCGCCGCATCGGCATGGTGTTCCAGGACTACGCGCTGTTCCCGCACCTCAGCGTGGCCGACAACATCGGGTTCGGGCTGGCGCACCTGCCGCGTGCCGAGCGCCAGGCGCGGGTGCAGAAGATGCTGGACCTGGTCGGCCTGGCGCATGCGGCCAAGCGCGCGCCGCACCAGCTCAGCGGCGGCCAGCAGCAGCGCATCGCGCTCGCCCGCGCGCTGGCGCCGGAGCCCCGCCTGCTGCTGCTGGACGAGCCCTTCTCCAGCCTGGACGTGGACCTGCGCGAGCACCTGGCGCAGGAACTGCGGGCCATCCTGAAGGCCAGCGGCACGACGGCGCTGTTCGTCACCCACGACCAGCTGGAGGCCTTTGCGCTGGGCGACGCCATCGGCGTCATGCACCAGGGCCGGCTGGAGCAGTGGGGCGACGCCTACACGCTCTACCACCGGCCGGCCACGCGCTTCGTCGCCCGCTTCATCGGCCACGGCGTCTTCACGCCGGCGGAGATCGTGGCCTGCGCCCATGGCCCCTGTGTGCACACGCCCTTCGGCGAACTCGACGACCCGGCCGAGTGCCCGCTGCCCGACGCCTACCCCGACGGCCAGTGCGACCTGCTTCTGCGCGCCGACGACGTGATCCACGACGACGCCAGCCCGGTGAAGGCGCAGATCGAGCGCAAGGCCTTCCGCGGCTCGGAGTTCCTCTACACGCTGCGCCTGGCCAGCGGCGAGCAGGTGATGGCCCACGTGCCGTCGCACCATGACCATGCCGTGGGCGAATGGATCGGCATCCGGCCGGCGGTGGACCACGTGGTCACCTTCCCGCGCGACGTACCGCCCGCCCCTGCGCCACACCACACGGCTGCGGGGTGAACTTTCGCCCCGCGTCGCCCTCTGAGAAAGCTCGGCGCCCTATACTGGAATATCGGGCGCGATCTGGAGGCACGACACACATGAGTGGCAAGTTCAAGGTCGTCGGCCTGCTGGCCGTGGGAGCCGTGGCCGGCGCGCTGACGACGATGCAGCTGCAGGCGACGGCGCGCAGCACCCTGGGCCCGTTGCCGCTGGAAGAGATGCAGCAGCTCGCCACGGTGTTCGGCATCGTGAAGAACGACTACGTCGAGCCGGTGGACGAGAAGAAGCTCATCGGCGACGCCATCGCCGGCATGGTCGCCGGCCTCGACCCGCACTCGCAGTACTTCGACAAGAAGAGCTTCAAGGAATTCCGCGAAAGCACCGGCGGCAAGTTCGTCGGCATCGGCATCGAGATGGCGATGGAGGACGGCCTGGTCAAGGTGGTCTCCCCCATCGAAGGCTCGCCCGCCTTCCGCGCCGGCCTGCGGCCCAACGACCTGATCACCCGCATCGACGACACCGCGGTCAAGGGTCTGTCGGTGGACCAGGCCGTCAAGCGCATGCGCGGCGAGCCCAACACCAAGGTGCGGCTCACGGTCTTCCGCAAGGACGAGAACCGCAGCTTCCCGGTGACCATCGTGCGCGAGGAGATCCGCGTGCAGAGCGTGCGCGCCAAGCTGGTCGAACCGGGCTACGGCTGGCTGCGCGTGAGCCAGTTCCAGGACCGCACGGTGGACGATTTCGTGCGCAAGCTCGAAGAGCTCTACAAGCAGGACCCCAACCTCAAGGGCCTGGTGCTGGACCTGCGCAACGACCCCGGCGGTCTGCTGGACGGTGCCATCGCCATCTCCGCGGCCTTCCTGCCCGACGACGTGGTGGTGGTCAAGACCAACGGCCAGGTCGACGAGTCCAAGGCCACCTACCGCGCCACGCCGGAGCACTACGTGCGCCGCGGCGGGCTGGACCCGCTGCGCAAGCTGCCGGCCGCCATCAAGAGCGTGCCGCTGGTCGTGCTGGTCAACGAAGGCTCGGCCAGCGCCAGCGAGATCGTCGCCGGCGCGCTGCAGGACCACAAGCGCGCCACCATCATGGGCGCGCAGACCTTCGGCAAGGGCTCGGTGCAGACGGTGCGCCCGCTGACAGCCGAAACCGCGCTGAAGATCACCACCGCGCGCTACTACACGCCGTCGGGTCGCTCCATCCAGGCCAAGGGCATCGTGCCCGACATCTGGCTCGACGAGACCGCCGAAGGCAACGTCTATGCCGCCCTGCGCATGCGCGAGGCCGACCTCGAGAAGCACCTCGAAGGCGCCGACGAGAAGAAGGACGATCCGGCCGCCAAGGAACGCGAGGAGGCCCGCCGCAAGCTCGAGGAGCAGCTGGCCAAGCGCAACGAGCCGTTGAAGCCATTGCCCACCTTCGGCACGCCGGAAGACTTTCCGCTGCAGCAGGCGCTGAACCAGCTGCGCGGCCTGCCGGTGATCGCCAGCAAGAGCCACCAGGAGCGCCAGGCCGAGGCGCCGGTGAAGCAGTAAGCTCCGCCTCTCTGCGATCCACCTCAGGGGCCCACGCGGGCCCCTGCTGCTTTCCGGGGCCGACGCGCGATGAACGACGACGAACTGCTGCGCTACTCGCGCCACATCCTGCTCGACGACATCGGCATCGAGGGCCAGCAGAAGCTGCGCGACGCGCACGCGCTGGTCATCGGCGCCGGCGGGCTGGGCTCGCCGGTGGCGCTGTACCTGGGCACGGCCGGTATCGGTCGGCTGACGATCTGCGACCACGACGAGGTGGACCTGACCAACCTGCAGCGCCAGATCGCCCACCGCCACGACCGCATCGGCCAGCCCAAGGCACAGTCGGCCCGGCGCACGCTGCTGGACATCGACCCGAACCTGCTGGTCGACGCGCGCACCGTGCGCGCCGACGCGGCGCTGCTGGACGAACTGGTGCCGCAGGCCACCGTGGTGCTGGACTGCAGCGACAACTTCCGCACCCGCCACGCCGTCAACGCCGCGTGCGTGAAGCACGGCAAGCCGCTGGTCAGCGGCGCGGCGATCGGCTTCGATGGCCAGATCTCGGTCTATGACAGCACGCGCGCCGACGCGCCCTGCTACGCCTGCCTGTTCCCGCCCGAGGCCGATTACGAGGAGGTGGCCTGCGCCACCATGGGCGTGTTCGCGCCGCTGGTGGGCATCGTGGGCTGTGTGCAGGCGGCCGAGGCGCTCAAGCTCATCGTGGGCATCGGCCGGCCGCTGGCCGGGCGGCTGCTGATGCTGGATGCGCGCGCCATGGAATGGACCGAGATGGCCACGCCGCGCAACGCGGCCTGCAGCGTCTGCGGCGCCGCGCGCTGATCAGCGCTTCTTCGTCGACGCCTTCTTGGCCGGTGCCGGTGCGGCCGACGGCTTCGGCGCGTCGCCGATCACGGTCTTGAGCGGGCACACGCCCACCACCGGGCACTTGGCACAGCTGGCGACGATTGCGATCGGGCACAAGGTCATGGCCATCTCCTCAGGGCAATGGCGCAGCATACGCCTGCCCTTGGCCTGGATCGGTCAACCCCGGTCAACCCCAGCTGGCCAGCAGCGCGTCGGGCACGTCCAGCCCCTCGGCCAGCGCGCGGCGGCGCAGCGCCTCGCGCCGCGTCCCCGGCAGGCGCACGCCGTCGTCGCGCAGCATCTCCGCCACCAGCACCTCGACGCGATCGAGGAAGGCGTCGGTGCCCGCCAGCGCGCCCGGGTCGACGACCATGAAGGCCTGGCCGATGCGCGGCCGGTTGCCGGCGTCGACGAAGAAGCTGCTCGCCTCGAAGCCGAAGTTGGCGCCAATCAGGGCCGTGACCAGCAACTCGACGGTCAGCGCCAGCATCGCGCCCTTGGGGCTGCTCACCGCCCCGAGCGGAAGCATGGATCCGGACAACGCCGCCTGCGCGTCGGTGGTCGGGTTGCCATCGGCATCCAGTGCCCAGCCCAGCGGGATCGGCTCGCCCTTCTTCGCCGCCACCATCACCTTGCCGCGCGCCACCTCGGACAGGCTGAGGTCGATCATCAGCGGATCCGCACCCCGGCGCGGAAAGATCGCCGCCACCGGGTTGGTGCCGAAGATGGCGTGCCGGCCGCCGGCCGCAGGCATCGCGGCCGGTGAATTGGCAAAGCCCAGGCCCACCATGCCGGCCGCCGCCGCGGCGCGCAGGTGGTCGACGATGACGCCGGCGTGGTGGCTGGCCGTGACGCCCACGAACGCCACGCCGTGCTCGCGCGCGGCGGCGATGCCCTCGTCCACCGCCAGCGCGCAGGCCGGGAAGGCGAGGCCCTCGCCCGCGTCGACCAGCAGCGCGCCGCCGCGCCGCTTCACCACGCGCGGCACCGCCTGCCCGTCGGCGCGGCCATTGCGCAGGTGGGTGGCGTACTGGGCCACGCGCGACAGCCCGTGCGAACCCAGGCCCTGCGCCTCGGCCAGCACCAGGGCGCGAGCGGTGCTGTCGGCCATCGCGGCCGACGCGCCGGCCGCCTGCAGCACTGCCGCCACGCGGGCCTCGGCTTCGTTCCAGCTGAGCTTCATGCCAGCGCCTCGATCAGCTTGTCGGCGATCAGCGAACTCACGCGCTCGTTCGACTCCGCCGTCACGCCCGCGATGTGCGGCGTCAGCAGCAGATTGGGGCAGCCTTCGAAGTGTGGCGAGCGTGGCAGGGGCTCGTCGTTGAACACGTCCAGCGCCGCGCCGCCCAGGTGGCCGCGCTTGAGCGCATCGGCCAGCGCCGCTTCGTCGACGATGCCGCCGCGCGCGGTGTTCACCAGCACGGCGCCGGGCTTCATGGCCGCGATGCGCGCCGCATCGAACAGGCCGCGGGTGCTGTCCAGCAACGGCACGTGCAGGCTCACCACGTCGGCGGTCTGGATCACTTCGTCCAGGCCCGCGCAGGCCACGCGACCGTCGGCAAAGGCCGGATGATCGGCATCCATCATCGCGTCGAAGGCGATCACACCCATGCCCAGGCCCAGCGCCAGCTTCGCCGTGAGCTGGCCGATGCCGCCGAAGCCGATCAGCCCCAGCGTACAGCCACCAACCTCGCGACCGGAAGACAGCGCGTTGCGCGGCCATTTGCCGGCCGCCACGTCGGGCGTGGCCGACCATGCGCCGCGCCGCAGCACCAGCGCCGCAGTGACCACGTACTCGGCCACGCTCAACGCGTTGGCGCCGGTGGCCGGGATCACGCGCATGCCACGCGCCTCGCAGGCTGCGACGTCGATGTTGTCCAGGCCCACGCCGAGCCGCCCCACCACGCGGCAGCGATCCAGCGCGGCCAGCGTCTCGCCGCGCACCTGGGTGCGGTTGCGCACGACCAGAGCGTCGACGCCGGCGCAGGCGGCGCGCAGGCGCGGCCCGTCGTCCACCAGCGTGGGGTCGTAGACGACGTCGAAGCGCGCGCGCAGCCGTTCGACGGCCGGGGCATCCATGAATTCGCAGATCAGGATTCGGTGGGTCATGGCAGGGGCACGCGCAGCACGTGCTGGAAGAGGACGTAGAGGCCGATGAGCAGCGCGCCGGTGGCCAGGCCCTGGACCAGCAGCGCCGACAGTGTCCAACGGCCGTGGCGCGCGATCAGCAGCAGCGCGCCGCAGGCGGCGGCACTGGCCGGCAGGAAGCCCAGCGGCGGCAGCGCGAAGGCCCAGCCCAGCATCGTGATGGCCACGCCGGCACGCCGCCAGGACGATCCTTCCAGCGCCGCCTGCGCGCGCGTGCGGCCCATCGCGAACAGCACCAGCCAGACCCCGCCGAACACCACCAGCAGTGCGCCGATGGTGCGCGGGAACACGGCGCCGAGGTCGGAGAACTCGCGCGCGGCCATGAAGGCCGCTGCGCCCAGGACGATCAGCACCGCGCAGCCGGCCGCGCCGGCCCAGTCGCGGCCGGCCTGGGGGGTGTGGGACTCAGGCACGGGCCACCTCCTGCGCTGCACCGCGCTGCTGGCGTCGGCGCATCCACCACGGCCAGACCAGGCCGAGCACGATGAAGGCGATGATGCCCAGCGAGATCGGCCGGCCGAAGAACTCCGCCGGGATGTCGCCCTTGGCGCCGCCGATGAGATGGCCCTGCACGAAGCCACGCTCCGCGATCGAACCCAGGATCAACCCGAGCACGATGGGCGAGGCGCTGAAGCCGGCGCGGCCCAGCACCCAGGCGAGCACGCCCAGGATCACCATCTGCTGCACCTCGTGCACGTTGTTGTGCACCGCAAAGCTGCCCAGGATGGTCAGCAGCGCCACCGCCGGCACCAGCACCGCCTTGGGGATGCCGACGATGGCGCGGAACGCGAAGCGCCCGATCAGCAGGCCCACCGGCAGCATCAGCAGCGTGGCCAGGATCAGGCCCCAGATGAAGGTGTAGACGATCTCGGCCTGCTGCGTGAACAGCGTCGGCCCGGTGCGGATGCCCTGCACCAGCAGCGCACCCAGGATGATGGCATCGGGCGGCGTACCGGGAATGCCCAGCACCAGCGTGGGGATGAAGCCGCCGCCCACGGTGGCGTTGTTGGCCGACTCGGTGGCCATCACGCCATCCGGCTCACCCTTGCCGAACTGCTCGCGCCGCGGCGACACGCGCTTGGCCTCCGAATAGGCGACCAGCGACGCGATCGACCCGCCCGCGCCCGGCAGGATGCCGACCACGGTGCCGATCACGGAACTGCGCGCAAGGTTGAACTTCGAGCGCAGCATCAGCGTCAGCGCCTCGCCCAGGCGGAAGCCGGCGACGCGTTCGGAGGACTTCAGGTGCGCCGCCGGTGTCGCCACCAGTTCGATCAGCACCGGAATGCAGTACAGGCCGATCAGCGCCGAGACCACGTCGATGCCGCCCAGCAGCGCCTTGACGTCGCCGACGAAGCGCACGTCGCCGCCGACCTCGGCCACGCCGACCATCGACAGCAGCAGGCCCAGCGCACCACCCATCAGCCCCTTGAGCAGGCTGCCTTCGCCCAGCGAGGCGATCAGCGTCAGGCCGAACACCGCCAGCCAGAAGTACTCCACCGGCCCGAACTTCAGCGCCACCGTGGCCATCGGCGGCGCCAGCAGCAGCAGGAAGCCGGCGCCCACCAGGCCGCCGACCACCGAGGCCAGGCAGGCCACGGTGAGCGCCAGGTCGCCGCGGCCGCTGCGCGCCATCGGGTAGCCGTCGAAGGTGGTGGCGATGGCCGATGGCGTGCCCGGCGTGTTGAGCAGGATGGCCGCGTAGGCGCCGCCGTAGATGGCGCCGGTGTAGATGGCGCCCAGCACGATCAGCGCCGCGGCCGGCGGCATCGAGAAGGTGAAGGGCACCAGCACCGCGACGGCCATCGTGGCCGTCAGGCCCGGCAGCGCGCCGATCACCGTGCCGGCCACCACGCCGGCCAGCGCCAGCAGCAGGTGGGCCGGCGTCAGCGCGGCCAGCAGGAAGTCGAGACTGCCCATGATGGGAAACGTCGCGGTGCGTCAGCCGATCATCACTTCTTGACGATGCCCATCTCCTTGGCCAGCGCGCCGTACTGCGCCTTCATGCCGGCCATGAACTCGCCCATCTTGTCCGGCCCGACGTTGAGCATCGCGAAGCCACCCTCCTCCATCTTCTGGATGAAGCCGGGGTCGGCATTGATCTTGGCCAGCGTGGCGGCCAGCTTCGCCTGCACGTCGGCCGGCGTGCTCTTGGGCACGGCCACGCCGCGGTAGGCACCGCCCACGAGGTCGAAGCCCTGCTCCTTGAAGGTGGGGCAGTCGGGCAGCTTCGGGTGGCGCTGTTCCATCGCCACGCCCAGGCAGCGCACCTGCGCGCCCAGCGACATCTGCACCGTGGTGTAGGCCCAGCTGCCGGCCACCTGCTTGCCCAGCAGCGCGGTGTTGGCTGGCCCCGTGCCGCCGAAGGGCACGTAGGTGGTCTTGATGCCCGCCAGCTTGTCGAAGCGCTGCTGCGCCAGGTGGTTGGCGGAATTGGTGCCCGAGCCGGCCAGTGTGGTGGCACCCGGGGCCGCCTTGGCCGCGGCGACGAAGTCCTTCAGCGTCTTGATCGGGCTGTCGGCCGGCACCATCAGCGCATCGGGCGTGTAGTGGAACCAGAAGACGGTGGTGATGTCGTCGGTCTGGTAGCCCACGTCCTTCTGCAGCGGCTGCAGCACGATGTGCGGCAGGTTGGTGCCCATCACCGTGTAGCCGTCGGCCGTCATGCCGTTGAGCTGCGACCAGCTGGCGGCACCGCCCGCGCCCGGCTTGTACTGGATGGCCAGGGTCTGCCCGGTCATCGCCTTGAACACCGGCTCCTGCAGGCGCGCGGAGATGTCGGATTCACCACCCGGGCCGAAGGGGATGATGTAGTTGACGGTCTTGTCCGGGTACCCGGCGGCCCCGGCGCTGCCGGTCACGGCCAGGGCACCAATGGCCAGGGCGGTGAGGATGGTCTTGCTGCGGTTCATGCGTGTCTCCTTGGTGGTTTGTGTGGCGGATGAACGAAGGGGGCAAGGCTGCCCGGGGACGGCGGTTCAGGGCATCAGCATCAACCCGCACCACCCCCGGCGGCGATGCGTTCGGCAATGGCCTTGCCCACGTCCACCGTGCCGGCGGTGCCGCCGAGGTCCGGCGTGCGCGGCGCATGCGGGTCGGCCAGCATGGCCTCGATGGCGGCGACGATGGCGTCGTGCGCGTCGGTGTGGCCCAGGAAGTCCAGCATCATCGCGGCCGACCAGATCTGGCCGATGGGGTTGGCGATCCACTGGCCCGCAATGTCCGGCGCCGAGCCGTGCACCGGCTCGAACAGGCTGGGCCACTCGCGCGTGGGGTTGAGGTTGGCCGACGGCGCGATGCCGATGGTGCCGGTGCAGGCCGGGCCCAGGTCGGACAGGATGTCGCCGAACAGGTTGCTGGCCACCACCACGTCGAACTGCTGCGGCCGCTGCACGAAATGCGCGGTCAGGATGTCGATGTGGAACTGATCGACGGCGATGTCTGGGTAGGCCTTGGCCATCTCTGCCACGCGCTCGTCCCAGTAGGGCATCGTGATCGAGATGCCGTTGCTCTTGGTGGCCGAGGTGAGCTTTCGCCGCGGCCGGCGCATGGCCAGGTCGAAGGCGAACTTCAGCACGCGGTCGACACCGGTGCGCGACATCACGGTTTCCTGGATCACGATCTCGCGCGGCGTGCCGCCGTACATGCGGCCGCCGACGCTGGAGTACTCGCCTTCGGTGTTCTCACGCACGATCAGCATGTCGATCGCGCCGGGCGCCAGCGGCTGGCCCTGGCGGTCCACCAGCGGGCTGCGGATGCCCGGCATCAGCTTGGCCGGGCGCAGGTTGATGTACTGGTCGAACTCGCGGCGGAACTTGATCAGGCTGCCCCACAGCGACACATGGTCGGGCACCAGGGCAGGCCAGCCGACGGCGCCGTAGAAGATGGCGTCGTGGCCGCCGATGCGGTCCTTCCAGTCGGGCGGCAGGTAGTCGCCGTGCTTCTGCCAGTGCTCCACGCAGGCGAAGTCGAAGTGGTCGAGCTGCAGCGCGATGCCGAAGCGGCGTGCCGCGGCGTCGAGCGCGCGCAGGCCTTCGGGCATCACTTCCTTGCCGATGCCGTCGCCGGGCAGCACGGCGATGCGATGGGTGCTCATGAGGTGCGATCCAGGGAGTCGTGACGAGGCCGATTCTGGGCAGCCGGGTGGCGGCCGCACAATCGCGCTGGAGCACACTCTGCATTTCCACCATGGAAACACTGCGACTGCACAGCGACGACCTGGTGCTGCTGGACCGCATCGTCTCGGCGGGCACGCTGGCCGGTGCCGCACGGGCGCTGGAACTGGCGCCACCGGCGGTGACCAAGCGCCTGGCGGCACTGGAATCCCGCCTGGGCGTGCGCCTGGTGGAGCGCAGCACACGCCGCCTGCGGCTCACGGCCGAGGGCGAACTGGCGATCACCAGCGGCCGCGAACTGCTGGCCGGGCTGACGCGGCTGGAACAGCAGCTCACCGAAGGCGCGGGCCGGCTGCAGGGCCGCATCCGCCTGGTCAGCACCTACGGCTTCGGCCGCGTGTGGCTGGCGCCGCTGCTGGCGCGCTTCCAGCAGCAGCATCCGGACCTGGAACTCACGCTGCAGCTCACCGACCAGCTGCCCGACCTGGCCACCGCGGGTGCTGCCGGCTTCGACGCCGCGGTGTGGCTGTTCGGCCCGCGCCACGGCGCCCTGGTGGCACGACGGCTGGCACCGAACCGCCGGCTCGTCGTCGGCGCACCGGCCTACCTGGCCCGCCACGGCGTGCCGCAGGCCCCGGCCGAACTCAGCCGGCACCGCTGCCTCGTCGTGCGCGAGAACGACATGCTGCCCACGCACTGGCGGCTCGATGCGCTCAAGCGCGGCCGCGCCGCGCAGACCGTGCGCGTCAGCGGCCCGCTGGCCAGCAACTTCGGCGAGGTGGTGCGCGACTGGTGCCTGGCCGGCCACGGGCTGATGCTGCGCTCCACCTGGGACGTGCAGCCGCTGATCGCCGCCGGCCGCCTGGTGCAGGTGCTGCCGGAGTGGGCGATGCTCGACGCCATCAACTTCCTGACGCCGCCGCGCGACCCGCTGCGGCCCACGCCGCTGCGCGTGCGCCAGCTGCGCGACTACCTGGCCGGCGCGCTGGCGCAGGCCGACTGGTCGCACCCGCCGTCCGGCTGACCCGGCGTCGACGCTCAAGGCCGCAGGACGATCTTCGGCGCGGCACTGGCGCCGCTGTCGAGGTCGACGAAGGCCTGCGGCCCGTCGGCCAGCGCGCGCTCCTCCACCCAGGCCAGGTCACCGAACTGCCCCTGGTGCAGCGCCGCCACGGTGGCGCGCAGGTCGGCCGTGGTGTAGGTGTAGGTGCCCAGCAGCGTGATCTCCGCCAGCGTGAGCTTGCGCATGTCGATCTCGCTGGCCCAGTCCTGCAGGCCCACGTGCATGATCACGCCGCCGGGCTTGATGGCCGCCAGCGCCTGCTGGCGCGTGACCTTGGCGCCGACGGCGTCCATCACGTGGTCGTAGGCCGACTCTTCCAGCGGCGTGTCGCGCGGGTCGATCACCTCGCAGCCCACGGCGCGGGCGATGGTGGCGCGGCGCTTCGGGTTCAGCTCGGTCACGGTCAGCCGCGTGACGCCCAGCTGCCGGAACAGCAGCGCCGCCAGCATGCCGATGGCGCCACCGCCGATCACCAGCACGCGGCATTCGTGCAGCGGCCGCACCAGGGCACGGATGCTCAGGTTGATGGCGTGCCAGGCCGTCGCCGCCGGTTCGGTGAGCGCCGCGGTGCGCGCCGGCATGTCCTGCGGGATGGCCACCAGCGACGCCGCGGGGATGCTCATGTACTGCGCGTAGGCCCCCGGCCGCGTCATGCCGACCATGGTGCGGTTGGCGCACAGGTTGTTGCGGCCCTGCACGCAGTATTCGCAGGTGCCGCAGGTGATCAGGGGGTTGCCGGTCCAGCGCGTGCCGGCCTCGAAACCGGGTGCGGCCGTCTCCGCGATGCTGCCAACGAACTCGTGGCCCAGCACCAGCCCCGGCTTGCGCCGCGGGTCGTGGCCGTGCCAGGCGTGCATGTCCGAACCGCAGATGCCCACGGCCTCGATCTGCAGCACGACTTCGCCGGCGTCCAGCGCCGGGTGCGGGCGCTCCTGCAGCTGCAGTTCACCGGGCTTGGTGTAGACGAGTGCTTGCATGAAGATTCTCCTGGGGTCTAACGTGCCGTGTAGCCGCCATCGACCATCAACGTCTGCCCGGTGACGTAGGCCGCAGCGTCGCTGCACAGGAACACGGTGGGGCCGTGCAGGTCCTCCAGGCGGCCATTGCGGCCGATGCAGGTCTGCGCCGCGTGACGGTCGGCCAGCGCCGTGTCGGCGAACACCGGTGCAGTCAATGCCGTGGGGAAGAAGCCGGGGCCGATGGCGTTGCAGGTGATGCCATGCGGCGACCAGGCCTGTGCGATGGCCCGCGTCAGCTGCACGATGCCACCCTTGCCGGCGCCGTACGGCGCGCTGTCGGCGAAGGCGCGCATGCTCTGCAGCGACGCGATGTTGAGGATGCGGCCCCAGCCGCGGTCCCGCATGCCCGGGGCCAGCCCCTGGGTCAGGAAGAAGGGCGCGCCCAGGTGCAGCGCCAGCTGCAGCTGCCAGGCCTCGGGCGTCACCGCCTCGAAGGGCTGGCGCAGGTTCACGCCGGCCGCGTTGACGAGGATGTCCACGCCGCCACCCAGCGCCTCCTTGGCCCGGGCCGCCACCGTGTGCAGTTCCGGCAGCGCCGCCAGGTCGGCCGGCAGCACGCCAGCGTCGATGCCCTCGCTGCGCAGCCGCTCGGCGGCCGCGTCCAGCTCGGCCGGCCGCCGCGCCACCAGCAGCACGCGCGCACCGGCGCGGCCCAGCGCCAGCGCCATCGCCTCGCCGATGCCGGAGTTGCCCCCGGTCACCAGCGCGCGGCGCCCGGTCAGGTCGAAGCTCGCACCAGCGGCCATCGGGTTCACACCTTCACCGGTTCGCCGAGCTCGAAGGCCTGCGCCGGGAAGTACTTGGCCAGCCGGTCGTCGGCGGTGCGCGCATGCGCCTCCATGCCTTCCAGGCGCGAGATGCGCGCGGTGACCTCGCCGATGTCGCGCGCCGCCTCGCGCGTCATGCGCTGCCAGGTGAAGGTCTTCATGAACTTGTGCACCGACAGGCCGCCGGAGTAGCGCGCCGCCCCCTTGGTGGGCAGCACGTGGTTGGGCCCGCTGGCCTTGTCGCCATAGGCCACGGTGGTCTCCTCGCCCAGGAACAGCGAGCCGTAGCAGGTCAGGTTCTCCAGCCACCAGTCGAGGTCGCGGGTCTGAACCTCCAGGTGCTCCGACGCATAGCGGTCGGAGATCTCCACCACCTCCTCGCGCGTGTCGCAGACGATGACCTCGCCGTAGTCCCGCCAGGCCGCGCCGGCCGCGTCGCGTGCGGTGGGCGGCAGCTGGTCGATCAGCGCCGGCACGCGCTGCATCACGTCCTGCGCCAGCGCCTCGCTGGTGGTGAACAGCCACGCCGGCGACTCGTGGCCGTGCTCCGCCTGGCCCACCAGGTCGCTGGCGACGATGGCCGGGTCGGCGCTGTCGTCGGCGATCACCGCCACCTCCGACGGCCCGGCGAAGACGTCGATGCCGACCTTGCCGAACAGCATGCGCTTGGCCTCCGCCACGAACTTGTTGCCCGGGCCGACGATGACGTCGGCCGGCTTGCCGGTGAACAGGCCGTAGGCCATGGTGGCGATGGCCTGCACGCCGCCCAGGGTCATGATCACGTCGGCACCCGCCTTGTGGAAGGCATACATCAGGTAGGGGTGCATCGGCCCACCGCGGAACGGGCCCGAGCAGGCGATGATGGTCTTCACGCCCGCGGCCTTGGCGGTGGCCACGCCCATGTAGGCCGACGCGATGTGGGCGTAACGCCCGGCCGGCGCGTAGCAGCCGGCCACGTTGACCGGCAGCACACGCTGGCCGGCCGTGACGCCCGGGTGCAGTTCGGTGCGGAACTCGCGCAGCGAGTCGCGCTGGGCGAGGGCGAACTTCGACACCTGTTCGATCGCGAAGTCGATGTCCTGGCGCACTTTCAGCGGCACCGTCTCGGCGTTGGCCGCCAGCTGTTCCGGCGTGGCGATGAGCTCGCCTTCCCACTTGTCGAGCTTGCGGGCGTAGTCGCGCACGGCGGCCTCGCCGCGCTTCTCGATCTCGGCCAGCATCTCGTTGACGACGTTCTGCGCCGTCGCCGTCTCGGTCTCCGGCGTCTTGGCGGCCTTTTTCAGGTATCGGGTGCTCATGAGGCGTCCCTCTCGGATGGGGTGAGTGGACAGGCGCCGCCTTGGCGGCCGCGCCCGGCGGTGGATCACTTGTAGATGTCGGGCAGCAGCAGCGTCGTGGTCTCGGGCACGAAGGCGATCAGCATCACCACGGCCAGCATCGACAGCACGAAGGGCACGGCACGGCGCGCGATCTTCAGGATCGACTCGCCCGTGAGCCCGGAGACGACGAAGAGGTTGAGCCCCAGCGGCGGCGTGATGAAGCCCACCCCCAAGGTGGTGATCATCATGATGCAGAACTGGATCTCGTTCATGCCGATCTCGTCCGCGAGTGGCTTGAGCAGCGGCGCGAGGATCACGATGTTGGGCGTGGTCTCCATCACGCAGCCGGCGGCGACCAGGATCACGATCATCATCAGGATGACGGCCCAGGGCTCGCTGGAGATGCCGGTGACCAGGCCGACGAAACCCTGCGGCACGCCCATGGTGGCCAGCGCCTGCGCCAGCGGCAGCGAGAAGGCGATGATGGGCAGGATCACACCGTTGACCTTGGCCGAACTGACCAGCATGGCCGGGAAGTCCGACAGCTTCAGCGTGCCGATGACAAAGCCGATGATGATGGTGACCACCACTGCGGTGGCGCCGGCCTCGGTGGGCGTGAGGCTGCCGGAAAAGATGCCGGTGAAGATGACCGCCGGCACGATGAAGGCGTACCAGCCGCGCTTGAGCGTGCCCAGCAGGTTGGCCGTCCACTCGCCGAAACCGATGGCCACGCCCTGCTCGTAGGCGTACTTGCGGTTGATCAGGCTGTTGGTGACGAAGATGCCGGCCAGGATCATCAGGCCCGGGATCAGCGCGGCCTGGAACAGCGTGGAGGCCGAGATGCCCAGCACCAGGCCGATGATGATGTAGGCGATCGACGGCGGGATCAGGATGCCGGTGCAGGCGCCGGCCGCCACCAGCGCGCAGGCGTAGGGCTTGGGGTAGCCGGACTCCACCAGCCGGTTGATCGTCATGCGCCCCACGGCGGCGGCACCGGCGGCGTCCGACCCGGAGATGGCGCTGAACATGCCGCAGACCAGCACCGTGGCCGAGCCGAAGCCGCTCTTGGTCCAGTTGGTCAGGGCCTCGGCCACGTCCATGAACTTGCGGCTCAGGCCGGTGCGCACGAGCACGTCGCCGGTGAGGATGAACAGCGGCACGGCGGTGAGCGCGAAGGCGTCGATGCCTTCGAACAGCGATCCGCCCAGCAGCGTCATCGGCAGGATGCCGGACCACCACAGCAGCGCGATGGAGGTGACGCCGATGGCGGCCCACACCGGCACGCCCAGCGCGATCATCACGACGAAGATCAGCACCGGGCCGTAGAAGCTCCACCCCAGGGTCAGGGCTTCGGCTTCGGAACCGGGGAACAGCGAGTTCACGTGGGTGGTCCTTCAGGCGCGGTTCAATCGAACAGCCGTTCGCCCTCGAACACCGGCCGGCCGGCGAAGAGGTCGGCCAGGTCGCGGCGGATCGACTGCTGCAGCCGGTGCAGCATCAGCAGGAAGCCGATCGGCACCGCGGCCAGGAACCACACCATCGGTGCGCGCAGGCCGTGGGAGACGGAGCCGAACTTCGCGCTCACCGCCACGCTTTCCCACGAGTAGTAGAGCGCGAAGCAGGCGACGAAGAGCATCACCAGATCGCCCAGCAGGTACAGCAGGGCCTTCACGCGCGGCGAGCAGAACTCGTAGATCACGTCGATGCGGATGTGCGCCCGCTCGCGCACCGCCGCCGCCGCGCCGATCCAGACGAGGTAGATGAACGCGTAGCGCACGATCTCCTCGCCCCAGACCGACGAGTACGAGAACACCTCGCGCCGCAGCACCTCGACCGACATCGTGACGACGAGCATGCTGTAGAAGACCAGCAGCGCCCAGCGCTCGAGGTTGCGGTCGAGCCGGGTCCAGGTGCCGGGCGTGGTCGTCGAAGTGCTCATGGCGGGGATGGCCTGTGCGCGCGGGATGCAGCCGTCGGACAGTCGGTCAGGCGTCGTGCACGTACAGGCGCGAGGCCGTGTTGGCCGCCGTTTCCAGCTTGGCGAACAGCTCCTTGGAGGCCAGCTCGTTGCGGAACTCGGCCCATTCGTTGCGCTGGTAGCCGCCGGTCTTCTCCCAGTCGGCCAGCTGCGCCGCGCTGAGCGTGTGGAACTGCACCCCAGCCGTGGCGAGCTCGGCGATCGCGTAGTTGCGCGCCGACGGCACCTTGGCCAGGTTCATCTGCGCGGTGATCTCCGACGCGAACATGATCCCTTCCTGCACGTCCTTGGGCAGCCCGTTGAACCACGCGAGGTTGCAGGAATAGACCTGGCTGTCGGGCACGGCGCGCGTGAAGGTGACGTGGCTGAGGATGTCCTTGAAGCCGAACACGTGCAGTGCACCGGCCGCCGGGTCCAGCGCGTCGGCCACGCCCTGCTTGATCGCCGACGGGGTTTCTCCCCAGGCCACCGGCGTGGGGTTGGCACCGACCATGCGGTAGTACTGCTGCAGCATCTTCGAGCCCGGCACGCGGAACTTCACGCCCGCCAGGTCGGCCGGCGTGATGACGGCCTTGCCGCCCTTGCGCACGGCCACCACGCGCGGGTCGATCACCACGTAGAACAGCGGCTTGAAGCCCTTGGCCTCGACCAGCGGGTGCACCTCCTTCTTCCAGGCATCGGCGTTGACCAGGTTCACGAACTTCTGGTTGGAACCGCAGAAGTACGGCAGGTTGATCATGTCCACCACCGGCGCGAACGGCGCGAAGTTCGCCAGCGAGTGCTGTGCCGCCTGGATCGTGCCTTCCTGCACCTTCTGCGGCAGCGCGCCGCCGGCACCCAGCTGTCCGGCCGGCGCCAGGCGCACGTAGACCTTGCCGCGGGTGGCGTTCTGGATGTTCTCCTTGAAATCGCGCTGCAGGATGGGGTAGCTGCGCGACGCGCCGAGCTGATACGCCGTCGCGATCGTCATGACGTGCTTGGCGGCCTTCTCGCGCTCGGACTCCTCGTTGCGCGACTGCGCCACCGCCGCCGGCGAAAACAGCGTGCCGCCGGCCGCAGCCATCGCGGCCACCGTGAAGCCGCTGTTGCGCGCCACGCGCAGGAACTGCCGACGTTCGGCGGCCTGGGCGTCCACCAGGTCCTGGGCGGTTGTGGAGGGGTTCGACGGCTTGCTCATGGTTGTCTCCTTGCGAGGTGTTCGTTGTGGAACGGATGGCCCTGCGGTCAGGCCGGGCGATTGGCAGCGGCCACCATGCCGCCGGTCGGGTCGGGTCGCGCCAGTCGGCGCAGGGTCAGGGGTCGGGCGTGCCCGAACCGGCGTCGCGCCGACGGACGGCCGCCTCGCGGGCCAGCGTGCCGGCCACGAACAGCACCACGGCGGCGAACAGCGTCAGCATCTCGCCGACGTCGCTCAACCAGGGTTTCATGCGCAGCGGCCCGCCGATGACCACGTTGGCAAAGAAGACCCCGAAGACCAGCAGCGACAGCCCCAGGGCCGCGCTGCCGAACTTGTCGCCGGGGGTCGGGGGCATGGCGGGCCTGGTGGTCACTCAGGCGCTCTCGTACAGGCGCGTCAGCACGAACTCACGGTGGCCGAGTGCCTCGGCCGCGGTCAGCCGCCCGTTCGAGGTGCGCAACATGCACTCGAGCAGCTTGTCGCCGGCACCGTCCATGTTCATCTCGCGCTGCAGCAGCCCCGAGGTGTCGACGTCGACATGCTCGCCCATCGTGCGCACCGTGCGCGGGTTGGCGCAGATCTTGATCACCGGCACGATCGGGTTGCCGACGATGTTGCCCTGGCCGGTGGGGAAGAAGTGCACCACGTAGCCTGCGGCCGCACACAGGGTGACCATCTCGGCCGCGGCCGAACTCGACTGCATGAACCACAGGCCCGGGCCGGTCGGCGTCTCGGCATAGTCGAGCACGCCGTCGACCTTGCACTTCTTGCCGATCTTCTGGATGTTGCCCAGCGCCTTTTCCTCGATCGTCGTCAGGCCGCCGGCAATGTTGCCCTTGGTCGGCTGGCTCTCCGACAGATCGGTCGTCTTGTGACGGTCGATCATGGCCTGGTACTTGTTGAACATGTCCATGAACTGCGCCCGCACCTCGGGCGTGCGGCAGCGGGCCGCCACCAGGTGTTCGCCGCCCGTCAGTTCGCTGGTTTCGCCGAAGCACAGCGTGGTGCCGAGCTTGTAGAGCTTGTCGAACGCGTTGCCGACGGTCGGATTGGCGCCGCAGCCCGAGGTGGTGTCGGATTCGCCGCACTTGGTGGACACCCACAGGTCGGAGATCGGGCAGACCTCGCGCTGCTTCTCCGAGGCCCACTGCACCATCTCGCGCGCGGCCCGGGACGCGTTCATGATCGTCGCGTGATCGCCGTTCTGCGAGATCGAGAAGCCCTGCACGGGCTTGCCGGTCTTGGCGATGCCGTCGGCGACCAGCTTGGTCCAGCCCGGCTCGATGCCGATGACGACCACGGCGGCGACGTTCGGATTCGCCCCGGTGCCGATCAGGGTGCGGAAGTGCAGGTCCAGGTCGGCGCCGAATTGCAGCCGTCCGTACGGGTGGGGCAGCGCGATCGTGCCCTTGATGTTGTTGGCCACCGCCTCGCAGGCGGCATTGGAGATGTCGTCGACCGGCAGGATGATGACGTGGTTGCGCACACCCACGCGGCCGTTCTCGCGCCGGTAGCCGAGGAAGGTGGTCTTCTTGTTGATCATGGACAGTCCTTGAGGTTCGGGGATGCGCAGCTCACCAGCGCTTGGTCTTGACGTTGTGCACGTGCAGATGCTCGCCCGCCTTGATCGGCGCGACGACACGGCCGATGTCGACGCCGTACTTGATGACGGTGTCATCCTTCTTCAGGTTCTGCAGCGCGACCTTGTGTCCGATCGGGATGTCGCTGCGCGTGGACAGGGTGGTCATCTTGTCCTGTTCCATGATCCAGCCATTGAGCTTGGCGCCCTTCTTGACGCCCTCGACCACGATGGTCCCCACCGAGTCGCCGTCCTCGTGCACTACGAAATGAATCATCTGTGTTCTCCAGCGCGCGGCTCACCTTGGCAGCGCTTGCGGCGCATCGTAGACGTCTGCACCGCGAAGGCAACCAGGTCATCTAGATGACTCAGCGTAATCTCTAGGTCATCTGCATGACCTGCATGTCTAAGGTCGGCCCAACCCTGCTGCCGGATCTCGGCCATGCCCACCGTCCACCCGCCCCCCGCGTTCCAACCCATCGTCCACGAAGGTGTCGGCGTGCCGCTGTACCGCGTCGTCGCGCGCCGCCTGCTGGCGGCCATCGAGTCCGGCGCCATGCCGCCAGGATCGGTGCTGCCCAACGAGCGCGACCTCGCCAGCCAGTTCGGCGTGTCCATCGGCACGCTGCGACAGGCCGTCGGCGAACTCGTCGCCAGCCACGTGCTGCTGCGCCGGCAGGGCCGCGGCACCTTCGTGGCCCATCACGACGCCGAGCGCTTCCTGTTCCACTTCTTCCACGTCGAGCGCGCCGACGGGCTGCGCGAGGCGCCCGAGGTGGAGACCATCCGCTTCGAACGCGGCCGATTGGACGACGACGCGGCCGACGCGCTGGGCCTTCGCCCCGGCAGTGCCGCCTGGCGGATCGAGAACCGCCTGCGCCTGCAGGGCCGGGCCGTGGTGCACGACCGGCTGCAGTTGCCGCTCTCGCACTTCCGCGGCCTGACTGCCAAGCGCTTCGTCGAGCGCCCGAGCACCATCTACCGCCTGTACCAGGACGCCTTCGCCATCACCGTGCTGCGGGCCCGCGAGCGGGTGCGCGCGGTGGCGGCCGACGCCGACGTGGCGCAGGCCCTGGGCATCACCCGCAGCCAGCCGGTGCTGGAGGTGCGGCGCACCGCGCTGACCTTCGGTGACCGGCCCGTGGAGTACCGCGTTTCCACCGTGGTCACCGGCGCGCACGAGTACGTGCAGACCCTGAGCCGTCACTGATCCGGCGTAAGCTCCCGGGCATGGACGACAAACTCGCCGAACTGCACGCGCGCAACTTCCCCAGTGCGCAGGACGAAGCCCTGGCGGTCAAGCCGGTGGACCGCTATGCGGGCCCCGAGAGCGCATACCGCCTGGCCTTCACCGACGAAGCCTTCCTGCTGCGCGAGGAACTGCGCCCGGTGCGCATGCAGCTGGAGCTGCTCAAGCCGGAACTGATCCAGCAGGAGCTCGGCATCGAGTCCACCATCGTCATCTTCGGCAGCGCACGCATCCCGGCGCCGGAGGACGCACAGGCGCGGCTGCAGGAGGCACAGGCCATCGGCGACGCCGCCGCGGTGGCCCGGGCCGAGCGCGCGCTGGGCATGAGCCGCTACTACGACGAGGCGCGGCGCTTCGCCGCCATGGTCACCGAACGCACGCGCGACCATCACACGCCGGTGGTCGTGGTCACCGGCGGCGGGCCCGGCATCATGGAAGCCGGCAACCGCGGCGCCTTCGAAATCGGCGGCAAGAGCATCGGCCTGAACATCGTGCTGCCGCACGAGCAGGCGCCCAACCCGTACATCACGCCGGAGCTGTGTTTCCAGTTCCACTACTTCGCACTGCGCAAGATGCACTTCCTGATGCGCAGCATCGGCCTGGTGTGCTTCCCGGGCGGCTTCGGCACCCTGGACGAGCTCTTCGAGGTGCTGACGCTGCAGCAAACCGGCAAGGTGCGCCGCCGCCCGGTGGTGCTGGTGGGCCGCGAGTTCTGGTCACGGCTGGTGGACTTCGCCTGGCTGGTGGAGACCGGCATGATCTCCCCGGGCGACGAGAAGCTCTTCAGCGTGGTCGACACCGCCGACGAGGCCTGGGAGGTGCTGTGCGGGCGCTACGGGTTCGATGCGTCGCCGACGCAGACGGGGCACTTCGCCGACGACATCTGAGGCCCCAGCCCGACCTGACGCAGGCGACGGCCCTGGACCCGAGAACCCTCGCTCAGCGCAGGCCGCGATCGAGCGACCGTCGGAGCGCACCTTGCCAGCGATGCAGCAGGCTAGCCGCCAGATCCGGATGCTCGCCCGCCAGGCTGGAGGCCAGTGCCTTGGCGCGCCGTCGACCAGCCGATGACCAGCGCTCTGCGGCCGCGACGTCCTTCAGGGCATCGTGAGCGGCCGCCAGTGCGCACGCCAGGTCCAGGGCGGGCACCGGCGGCGCACGCGCCACCTGGGCCTCGGCGTGCGCCACCAGGGTTGGCGTCAGGACATTCGCGGCCGTCGCGGCACGCAGCCGCAACGCCCACAGCGACGCCGAGTGCTGCGCCAGGCCGAGGTCGGCAGCCTCGATCGACTCGGCCAGCGCCAGCGCCTCGGCAGGCCGGCCAGCCTGGTGCAACGCCAATGCGCACCAGAAGTCCGCCTCGGCAGCGGGATAGGCGGCCTCAGGGGCCTGCCTCAGGGCCTGCAGGGCGTCGGCGATGGCCTGAGCCTGCGCCGCTGTCGCCGCTGGCACCGAGGCGGCGAGCGTCTTGAGGCGAACCAGGGCAGCCGGACCTGCACCCGGGGTGCAGGCGGGTGAGGCCGGCAGCCCGCTGAACAGCGACGCGGTACGCTCGGGCGCACCGGCGCAGTCGAAGACCACGCCGCACAGCACCCAGGGCGCGTAGTCCTGCGATCCTCCGCCGTTCGTTTCGAAGCGGGCCATACTTTCCCGGGCGGCCTGCAACGCCGCCCCCAGCTGACCGGCGGTGATCTCGAGTTCGGCCAAGCGGCCGAACAGGGCGGCATGCGTGGCCGGGTTGTCCACGCTGCGCAAGGCACGCATGCCACGCTGAAGGTACCGGCGCGCGCGCGGCAGATCCCCCTGCACCACGTGCAAGGTGACCAGGTTGGGCAGCACGGTGCGCAGCACGGGCACGATGCGCCCTTTCTCGGCGTCGGCCAGTGCCGCCTCGAGCGTCGCCACGGCCTCCCGCGGTTGCCCCAGCATGAACTGCGTGTGGGCGAGCAGGTTCAGTGCCTGCAATCGTGCCTCGACCTGCGTCGGCCCGTCCAGATGCGCCAGTGCCGCCTGCAGCAGGCCCAGTGCCTGCGCCGGCTGCTGCGACAGGCGGGCGGCGTTGGCGCGGGCACAGAGCAGGCTCGCCCGCTGCGGGGCATCGCCATCGCCCTCGACGGCCCGAGCGTCGGACAGCACGGCCTGCGCCGCGTCCACCTGCCCCGCGGCCAGCAGGGCCGTGCCCAACGCCACCACGGCCCGCAGCCGAAGCGGAGGCAGGGCATCGAAGCGTCCGGCCAGCAGCGCGTCGCGCAGTGGTGCGATCGCCGGCACCGGCGCCTTGCGAAGCTGGCCGAGCTCGGCGCGCAGCACGAGCGCTTCCAGCCCCATCGCGGCATCCGCCGTGCGCGCGCCCTCGGTTTGAAGGTCATCGATGGCACGTGCCATCGCGGCCAGGTCGAAGCCGCGTCGCGCCGCGTCGATGCGCGCGTGCAGGCAGTCCAGACGAAGGCCGGGCTCCGCCGCGTCCATGGCCGTCCAGGCCTGTTCCAGATGCCACAGTGCGCCTGGCCATGACGCCGCTTGCCGTGCCTCCTGGGCGGCGTCCAGGTGCCAGGGCAGGGCCTGATCAGCCAGACCCGCCTGGCCGAGATGCCACGCGACGTGGTCGGCGGCGGCGTGCTGCGCGATCAGGGCTCCGGCCAGTCGTTCATGGATGAGGCGACGGCGTTCCGGTCGCAGCGTGGGCACGAGCGCGTCGCGTGTGATCTCGTGCGCCAGCCGGTACCGCGGCAGCGGGGCACTGCGGGGCAGGCGCCCGGTGTCACCGACGGCCACCTGGGTGAACAGACGCAGGCGCAGCGCCTCTTCAAGGCCGTCCACAGCCGCCCAGTCGTCGAGCGCAGTGGCGGGTTGCAGCTGGGCCAGCGTGAATCCCGGCCGCGACAGCGTGGCCGCTTCCACCAACTGGCGCGCCGCCACCGACAGGCGCCCGACGCGGTCCACGATGGTGGCTGCCAGCGTCGGCGGCACAGGCAGCTCGGCGTAGTCCGTCGTGGCTTCGTCATAGCGTGTGTGCCAGCGGCCGTCCGTCCGCCTCTGGACCTCACCGCTGTCGAGCAGGAAGCGCAGCGTCTCGACGAGGTGCAAGGGGTTGCCGTGGGTGGCGCGCTGCAGCCGCGCGGCGAACAGGCCACCGACCGCCGCGCCTGAAGCAACGCGCACCAGATGCTGGGTCTGAGCGAGTGTGAGCGGCGCCAGCGACAGGGTCTGCAACAGGCCGGCATGGCGCAGGCGACGCACGAGGTCGGCTGCGAGGGAATGGGCCTCGAGCTCGTGCAGGCGTGCCGCCACCACGACACGCACATGGGTCTGGGGCGCCTGGCCGCGCCGGTGCGCCAGCAATGCCAGCAGCGACAACGTGGCTTCGTCTGCCTCGTGCAGGTCGTCGATCCACAACGTGCCCGTTGGCGTGGCCAGGGCATCCATCAAGTCGGCCAAGGCCTCGAACAGGCGCTCGCGCTCGGCGGCATCGCCCAACGGGCCTTCAGCGGGCGGCATCCCGGGCGCAGCAAGCGCCGGCATCCAACGCGCGGCTTCCCGCCGCGCCCGTGCCGGCACTCTGGCCAGACGCTCGGCGTGCAGCGGCGACGCCAGCGCCGCGGTCAGCGCCTCGCCGACCGGGTAGAGCGCGCAATGGCGGGCCTGCGCCGCGCAGGGCATGGCCAGCGTGGTGGTGGCGCGCAAGGTTTCCTGCACGAGGCGGGTCTTGCCGACACCGGGTTCGCCTTCGATCAGCAGCACCGGTGCCGATGTTTCTGCCAGCGTGGCCGACTCGGCATCGCGCCCGATCAGCGGCAGGTCCAGTCCTGGGCATGGCACCTCCACGGCGCGGTGCAACGCCGGTGCCATGCGCTGGGCCGCGCGCATCCGCTCTGCCAGGGCCTGGATGCCCGTGCTGGGTGCGACGCCGAGTTCGCTGCGCAGCACGGCTTCGCAGTGGCCGAAGGCCGCCAGCGCCGCGCCGGGTTCGCCCAGGCGGTGGTGCAGCCGCATCACCGCGGCGTGGTGGCGTTCCTGCAGCGGCGACTCGGCACGCAGGCGCTCCTGCCAGTGCAGCGCCTCGCGCAAGGCGCCCTCTTGTTCCAGATGTTCCGCATGCGCCTGGGCCACCTCGCGCCAGCGCTGCGCCCACGCCTCGCGATGCGTCTGCAGCCAGGCGTCAAAGGCCGGCGCCTCGGCCAGCGTGAAACCTGCCAACAATGGGCCCGACCACTCGGCCAGTGCCGTGGCAAGGTCACCCTGGTGCACCGCCTGCAGCGCGGCAGCAGCGTCGGTCTGCACCGCGGACCCCAAGGCCAGTTCGTGGGTATCGGCGTCGAGCAGCGCATGCAGCCCGGCATCGCGCATGCGCGCCAGCTCACGCCGGAGGTTGCGGCGCGACGCCGCATGGTCCCGGTCCGGCCACAGGCGCTCGGCCAGCTCGGCCCGTGAAGCCGGTGACTCCAGGGCCAGACAGGCCAGCAGGGCCGCCAGTCGCCGGCTGGGCAGCGCGCACTCGCGCCGCTCGTCGTCGCGCAGCCCGAAACTTCCGAGCAACGTCAGTTGGTAGCGCACCGCCATGACCGCGCAGCATAAGGTGGCCGTTGCCGGCCACCGGTGACGCGGGTCGTGCGCCGCTGGCGGCCAGGGCGAGAGGATGCTGCAGGTGGCGTGCCGAGGCCGCCTCAGCCCGACACCGGCGACAGCCGGCGGCGGAACCACAGCGCCGCGAGGCCGCCGAGCAGCATCGCCGACGGCGCCGGCTCGGGCACGGGCAGCGTGTCGTACTGCAGGCGCATCGCCAGGAAGTCGCCTGGCTGGTTGGCGTCGACGCCCATGCCGAGGACGATGCTGCCCACGAGCCCGTCGGCGAAGTATTGGGCACCCATGCCCACCGTGCCGGACACCGAAAAGCTGCGCGCGCCATTGAAGGGGCCGATGTCGGTATCGCCGTCGAGCGCGATGTTGAAGAACTCCAGCCCGACGCCGAAGACCTCCAGCGCGCCGTCGTCACCGCCGATCACGCCGCCGTCGTTGCCCAGGCCGTCGAAATCGCCGGTCCCGAACACGGTCAGCGTCAACGGGCCGACCGGCAGTTCGGTCGCGTCGTCGAAGTGAAACAGGAACGGGTCACCGGGGAACACGCCGGATGCAATGCTGATCGCCCGGACGGCGTCTTCGATGACGATGGTGCGGTCGTAACCAGCCTGGGCGGTGGCGGCGGTACCGGCGATCAGCCACGCCGTGGCGTGGCGCAGCAGTCGGAATGTGGTCGGGTTCATCGCTGTCCTCCTTGGTGTCGCGACTGTGCCTGCAACGGCGTTGCAATGGCGTTGCAGCCCGGTTGACCGGCGGTCGTCCGGTGGCCGGCGCCGCCGGTCCCGGACCACTGCAGCGCAACACCCGCCCGTCTGGTCGGGCGCAGGGGTTTCAGGGGCGCATACCACTGGCGTCGCGTTCGCCGGCGTCGGCCACCTCCAGCAGCGCGGTGACCGCGCCTGCATCCATCGGCCGTCCCAGCAGGTAGCCCTGGCCTTCGTGCACGCCGAGCTGGCGCAGCGTCGCCAGCTGCGCCGGGGTCTCGATGCCTTCGGCGATCACCTTGTGCCCCAGGGCGCGGCCCAGCGTCAGCATGGCGCGCACGATCTCCAGGCTCTGCCGGCCCTCGTGCAGGGCCGCCACGAACGAGCGGTCGATCTTCAGGCTGTTGATCGGCAGCCTGGCCAGGTACGACAGCGACGAGTAGCCGGTGCCGAAGTCGTCGACGGAGAACCGCACGCCGCCAGCCCGCAGGCTGTCCATGGTGCGCAGCGCGGACTCCAGGCGCCCCATGAGCACGGTTTCCGTCAGTTCGAGGGTCAGGCTCCCGGGTGCGGCCTGGTGCCGCTGCAGAACCTGCCTGACATGCGGTGCCAGGCTGACCCGCGCGAGGTCGCGGCTGCAGATGTTGACGTGCATGCCCAGGTGCTGCAGATCCGACCGGCCGCTCTGCCAGCGGACCAGCTGCGCCATCGACTGGTCGATGACCCAGTCGGTCAGCGCCTCGATGCAGCCGGACTCTTCGGCCAGCGCGATGAAGACGGCGGGACTGATGGCACCCCGCTGCGGGTGCTGCCAGCGGGCCAACGCCTCGAAGCCAGCGAGCCGGCGGGGCTCGAGCTGGTAGATCGGCTGGTACTGCACTGCTAGCTGGCCTTGCGCGATGGCGCGCCGAAGGTCGGTCTCCAGCGCCAGCTTCTCCGCCACCTTGTCGTGCATCGAACGGTCGAAGCGCACGACGCGACCACGGCCCGCGGCCTTGGCCTCGTACATCGCGAGGTCGGCGTCGCGCATGATCTCGTCGGCGCTCCTGTTGCCGACGTCGCTGGCCGTGACACCGATGCTGACCCCGGGCACGACTTCGGTGGCCAGCAGCACGGCCGGGCGGCTCAGTTCCTCGATCACGCGTCGCGCGAGTTGCAGCGGCGCCTGCAACTCGCCCGGCATGTCCACCAGGATGGCGAATTCGTCGCCCCCCAGCCTTGCCACCAGGTCGCCTGGGCGGACGACACCGCGCAGCCTGGCCGCCACCTCGCGCAGGAGTTCGTTGCCGGCACCATGACCCAGGCTGTCGTTGACCAGCTTGAAGCGGTCGAGGTCGAGGTACAGCACGGCAAAGCCGCGTTGCGGTTCGTGCCTTGCACATTCCGCTGCGGCCTTCAGCCGTTCATGGAAGCCGTGACGGTTGGCCAGACCGGTGAGATCGTCGTGGTAGGCGATGTGGCTGAGGCGGCTCTCGGCCAGGTGGCGTGAGGTGACGTCGTGCCACTGGAAGATCAGGCAGGGCCCGCCGCCATCCGGGTCCTCGTAGCGGCTGCAGTGCACGGCGACCCAACGGGTCTGCCCGTCACGCCGGGTGACCTGGATCTCCGTCGTGAAGGCGTCGTCGTGCGAGAGCCGCGCCGCCTGGGCACGGTCCTGCAGCAACGGCAGTTCGGAAGGGCTCAGCAGTGCCTCGAAGGGCTGCTCCAGCAGCTCGTCGCGTTCCCGCTGCAGCAGCTCGCAGAATGCATCGTTCACCTGGAGCATGCGGCCGTCGGGCCGGACGACGACCATGCCGATGGCGGCATGGCTGAACGCCGCCTCGAACCGCTGGTGGCTCAGCAATGCGTCGCGCTGCGCCTGGGAGAGTTCGGCGTCCTGCCGTTGACGCTCGGCCTCCTGCCGGAGCACCGCCATGCGCAGCAGCAGCATGATCACGATGGCCGAGAGCGCCGAGACCAGCAGCGGCGTCCCGCCGAAACGCTGCGACTGCAGGTGCACGAGCCCGGCGATCAGCGCCGAGGCGACGTAGATGGCCGCCATCCAGCTCGAATCCAGCAGCCAGCGGGCGGGGACCAGCGGTTCCCCGCGCTTGAGCGATGTCATGGCCATCAGCATCGTCAGCGACAGCGCGAAGGGCACCAGCGACACCAGCGCCAGCGCCGCCACGGTCGCTGCCTCGACGCCCAGGCCCTGGCCGACCAGCAGGCGCCGCGCCACCTCGAAGGCCGCCGCGCACACCGCCATCGCGGCCATGGACGCCGCCGGTGTGGCCAGGCGGCTGCTCAAACGCTTGGAGATGCGCAGCGTACCGGCCAGCGCGTCGATGCCCGAGGCAAGCACCGCGGCCGCGGGACCCAGGGTCACCAGCACGCCGAACACGAAGACGTCGCCGATGCTCAGCGAGTACGACGAGCGCGGCAACGGGATCGACAGGCTGGAGGCCACCGCCACCAGCGCCAGTGCCAAGCCCAGCGGCACGGAGCCGGTCTGTGGCGTCGTCATCAGTTCCCAGGCCGCCCAGACCAGTGCCGCCGCACCGGCGGCGGTGATCAGCAGCCACGCCCGGCGTGCCGGTGGCGGATAGTCGAACAGCACGCGGTGCGCGAAGGCCTGCCACGGCGACGCTGCGTGCAATGGATTTGTCGGCGGCTCGGACATCACGGGAACATCAACGGTGCCTCAACGTTGCCTCAAGGCCGCCCGCGGCACCGGGGTTGGCCACGCCGCAGCGGGGCACGCGCCGGTGCCCTCCGGAGACCATCGGCCTGCGTCGAGGCAACTTGAGGCGCCGGCCGCCAACATTGTCCGCCACCGCCGTGCCGAGGGTTGGCGCCTGCAGCGCAGGCGCACGGCCCCAAAGGTGACGGCCGGTCCGCGCTGCGTCGGCGTACCCTTTGGCGCCGCGCCTGTCCAGGCTCAGGAACTGCCGCGAACCACCAGCGGGCACGCCACCCGGATCCGTGTGCAAGCCTCGCCGCCTGACCCCAGCACCAGGTCTGCCGTGCGTTCGCCTATCTCCTGTCGTGGGGGTGCCAGCGTCGTCAGGCCAGGGCTCAGGTGCGCAGCCAGTTCGAAGTCGCCGAATCCCACCAACGCCATGTCCTGCGGCACCTGCAGCCCCAGCGCCTGTGCGCCCAGCAATGCACCGCAACCGAGGTGGTCGTTGGCACAGGCACAGGCATCGGGGCGGCGGATGGCATCGCCCCAGAGTGCCACCAGGGCGGCGCGCCCGGCCGCGATGGGTTCGCCGGCCGGAGCCTCGACCCGCCAGACCTGGGCCCCGGCCGCCTGCGCCGCGGCCAGGAACCCGTCGCCGCGCTCGCGCGCCCGGTAGTCACCGGCCACGGCACTGTCCACGTACACCAGCCGTCGCCGTCCGTGGGCCAGCAGGTGTTCGGCCAGTTCCCGGCCGGCGTCCCGGTGGTTGAAGCCCACCTGAGGGAAACCATCGCGGCTGCGGGCGTGGTGGTCCCACATCTCCACCACGGTACAGCCGCCGGCCTGGGCCTCGCGCAGCAGCTTCAGGGTGCCCGGCGTGTGGTGGCGCCCGGTGATCACCAGCGCACGCGGCGCCCAGCCCAGCAGCGCGCGCACCTGGGCCTCCTCGCGCTCGACGCTGTAGCCCGACGCGGCTACCAGCAACTCCAGCCCCGCAGCCTCCAGCTTGCGCGACAGGCCCTGCAGCGTCTCCGCGAAGATCGAATGCGCCAGGTTGGGCACCAGGGCCGCCACCACGCTGCCGCGCCCGCTGGCCAGCACGCCGGCCTGCTTGTTGGGCACGTAGCCGGTGGCCGACAACGCGGCGCGGATGGCGGCCGCCGTCTCCGGCGCCACCACGCCAGGCTGGCGCAGGTAGCGCGAGACGGTGATCGCGGTGACGCCCGCCATCTGCGCCACGTCACGCAGCGTGGCGCGGCCATGGCCCCGGCGATGTCGCGGTGCAGCACCGTCCGCTGCAACGTCAGCAGGCGGACGGGCCACGGGTTTGTCCTCTAGGCAGTGTCATCGGCTTGCTCTAATGTTACCGCTAACATGTCGGACGACACTCCGGACTTTCCCCCGCTGCGCAGCCGGCGCTGGTTCGCCGACGCCGGCATGCGCGGCTTTGCGCACCGCCAGCGCATGCAGCAGCAGGGCCTGCGCCGGCAGGACGTGCTGACGCGGCCGTGCATCGCCATCGTCAACACCTGGAGCGAGCTCTCACCCTGCCACGCGCACCTGCGCGAGCGAGCGGAGAGTGTTCGCCGCGGCATCCTGATGGCCGGCGGCACACCGTTCGAACTGCCGGCGCTGAGCCTGGGCGAGGTCATCGTCAAGCCGACGACGATGCTCTACCGCAACCTGCTGGCGCTGGAGGTGGAGGAACTGCTGCGCTCGCACCCGGTGGACGGCGTGGTGCTGCTGGCCGGTTGCGACAAGACCACGCCGGCCACCGTGATGGGCGCCGTCAGCGCCGGGCTGCCAACGATCTTCGTCGCCGCCGGGCCGATGCTCAACGACCGCCACCTGCGCCGCACGCCGCAGGGCTGCGAGGCGCGCACCGTGGGCGCCGGCACGCACACACGGCTGTTCTGGGACGAGCACCAGGCCGGCCGCATCGACGCCGCCGAGTGGATCGCGCTGGAGGCGCGCATGACGCGCAGCCCCGGCACCTGCAACACCATGGGCACGGCCAGCACGATGACGGCCATCGTCGAGGCCCTGGGCCTGGCGCTGCCCGGCAGCACCGCTGTGCCGGCGATGGACGCCCAGCACGTGCGCAACGCCACCACGGCCGGCGAGCGCATCGTGGCCATGGTGCGCGAGGGGCTGACGCCGCAGCGCATCCTCACGCGCGGCGCCTTCCTCAACGCCGCCACCGTGCAGATGGCGCTGGGCGGCAGCACCAACGCCGCCATCCACATCATCGCGATGGCCGGCCGCGCCGGTGTCGAGCTCTCCCTGGACGACCTGGACCGCCTGGGCCGCGAGGTGCCGGTGCTGGCCAACCTGTTCCCCAGCGGCGACCGGCTGATGGAGGACTTCCACTACGCCGGCGGTCTGCCGGCGCTGATGCAGCGTCTGAGCGACCGGCTGTCGCTGGGCGAGATGACGGTCACTGGCCAGAGCGTCGGACGGAACCTCGAAGGCCGCACCGTGCTGGACGACGAGGTCATCCGCCCGCTGGACCGCCCGGTCAGCGCCAACGGCGCGCTGGCCGTGCTGCGCGGCAACCTCTGCCCCGGCGGCGCGGTGATGAAGCCTGCCGCGGCCAGCCCGCGCTACTTCCACCACCGCGGCCGTGCCATCGTCTTCGACGGCCCGGCCGACATGATGGCGCGCATCCACGACCCGGCCCTGCCGGTGGACGAGGACAGCGTGCTGGTGCTGCGCGGTGGCGGCCCGGTGGGCGCGCCGGGCATGCCGGAGTGGGGCAACCTGCCGATCCCCAAGAAGCTGCTGGACCGCGGCGTGCGCGACCTTCTGCGCCTGAGCGACGCGCGCATGAGCGGCACCCACTACGGCAGCTGCGTGCTGCACGTCAGCCCCGAAAGCGCCGTCGGCGGCCCGCTGGCGCTGGTGAAGGACGGCGATGAGATCGCGCTGGACCTCGAGGCCCGAACCCTGACGCTCTGCGTGGACGACGCCGAAATCGCCCGCCGCCGCGCCGCCTGGGTGCCGCCGGCCTCGCGCTACGAACGCGGCTTCACGCGCCTGTACCAGCAGCACGTGACGCAGGCCGACGAAGGCTGCGACCTCGACTTCCTGATGGGCACCGCACCCACGCCCGAACCGGACATCTTCTGATGACGAAGCCTTTCGACGCCCTCTTCGACCGCGTGCCCGTTCCGCTGGGGACATGGATCATGTCGGCCAGCCCGCTGGTCACCGAGGCCACCGGCCACGCGGGCTTCGATTGGGCGGTGCTGGACATGGAGCACACGCCGCTGGACCTGGCCGGCCTGGTGAGCCTGCTGCAGGCCAACCTCGGCTCGCCGATGCTGCCCATCGTGCGCGTGCCCTGGAACGACGCGGTCACCATCAAGCGCGTGCTCGACAGCGGTGCGCACACGCTGCTGGTGCCCTTCGTGCAGAACGCCGAGGAGGCCGCTGCCGCCGTGGCCGCCACCCGCTACCCGCCCGAGGGCGTGCGCGGCATGGCGGCGATGAGCCGCGCCTCGAAGTTCGGCACCGTGCCCGACCACTTCCGCCACGCCAACACGCAGGTGAGCGTGATCCTGCAGATCGAGACACCCACCGCGCTGGCCAACCTGGAAGCCATCGCCGCCGTGCCCGGCGTGGACGCGCTGTTTCTCGGCCCGGGTGACCTCAGCGGCACCATGGGCCTGCCCGGCCAGGTGGGCCACCCGGACGTGCAGGCGGCGATGCACGATGCCGCCCAGCGCGCCCGCGCGGCCGGCATCCGCATCGGCACGGTCATGGGGCAGGTGGAACAGGTGCAGCAGATGCGTGAGGCAGGCTACCACTTCGTCGGCCTGGCATCGGACCTGGGCCTGTACATGCGCGCCTGCACCGGCGCGCTGAAGCAGCTGCGCGACAGCGCGCCTGGCGTCCACGGCAACTACTAGGCGCGCGCCATGGCCAACGTCGAACTCCGCGGTATCCGCAAGCGCTACGGCAACGTCGAGGTGGTGCACGGCATCGACCTCGAGGTGCGGCACGGCGAGTTCGTCGTCTTCGTCGGCCCGTCGGGTTGCGGCAAGAGCACGCTGCTGCGCATGGTGGCCGGGCTGGAAGGCATCAGCGACGGCGAACTGCGCATCGACGGCCAGCGCGTCAACGAACTGCCGCCGCGCAGCCGCGACATCGCGATGGTGTTCCAGGACTACGCGCTCTACCCGCACAAGACGCTGTTCGAGAACATGGCCTTCGGCCTGCGCCTGCGCAAGACGCCGGAGGACGAGATCCAGCGCCGGGTGATGGACGCGGCCCGCCTGCTGAAGATCGAGCACATGCTCGAACGCCGACCCGCTGCGCTGTCGGGCGGGCAGCGCCAGCGCGTGGCCATCGGCCGCGCCATCGTGCGCCAGCCCAAGGTGTTCCTGTTCGACGAGCCGCTGAGCAACCTGGACGCCCAGCTGCGCCACGAGATGCGCAGCGAGATCAAGCGCCTGCATCAGCGCCTGGGGGCCACCATCATCTACGTCACGCACGACCAGGTCGAGGCGATGACGATGGCCGACCGCATCGCCGTGCTGTCGGCCGGCGAGCTGATGCAGTACGACACGCCGGACGCCATCTACAACCGGCCGGCCGCGCTGTTCGTCGCCGGCTTCACCGGCGCGCCGCCGATGAACCTGGTGGACTGCACGCTGGCCGGCGGCGCTGCGCTGCTCGGCCCGCTGCGCGTGCCGCTGCCGCAGGAGCTCGCCGCGCGCGCACCCACTGCGCCGCTGAAGCTGGGCGTCCGCCCGGAGAACCTGCGCTTCGCGCGCCAGGACGGCGACGCGGACCTGCCGGCCGAGGTGGTGCTCCTGGAGCCGCTGGGCGCCGAGACGTTGGTGACGCTCAAGGCCGGCAACGCCGAACTCATCGCCCGCGGGCCGGCCGACTTCCGGGAACGCCCGGGCACCACCGTTACGCTGCACCTGCAGCCGCAGCACCTGCACCTGTTCCACGCCGAATCCGGGTCGGCCGTCTGACAACACCCGGCACAAGGAGACTCCGAATGCAACGTCGCACCACCCTTGCAGCCCTGACGGCCGCCGCGCTGCTGGCCGCAGGCGCCGCCCACGCCCAGCAGACCACGCTGCGCGTCTTCTCTGGCGGCCAGAACCAGCGGCCCGACCTGATGCGCCAGCTCTTCGACAAGTACCAGGCCGCCAACCCCGGCGTGAAGATCGAGATCGAGACAGGCGGCGCCACCAGCGAGCTGCAGCGCCAGTACCTGAGCACCGTGCTCAACGCCAAGGACAGCGCCATCGACGTCTTCATGATCGACGTCGTCAACCCGGCGCAGTACTTCAGTAGCGGCTGGGTCGAGCCGCTGAACGCCTACGTCGGCGAACCGGCCAGCGTGATGGCGCCCTACCTGCCGGTGTACGCCAGCGCCAACGTGGTCGACGGCAAGATCGCCGCGCTGCCGGCCTTCGCCGACAGCATGTTCATGTACTACCGCAAGGACCTCCTGGCCAAGCACGGCATCGCCGAGCCGAAGACCTGGG
The DNA here is from genome assembly GCF_004016515.1 of Rubrivivax albus. Lineage (GTDB taxonomy): Bacteria > Pseudomonadota > Gammaproteobacteria > Burkholderiales > Burkholderiaceae_C > Rubrivivax > Rubrivivax albus. The sequence goes on along the minus strand of NZ_SACT01000001.1, from coordinate 561,306 downwards.
ACGAACTGGCCGCGGCCAGCAAGAAGATCATGGCCGCCGAGGGCAACCCCGCACTGCAGGGCCTGAGCATCCAGGGTGCGCCGATCGAGGGCGCGGTCTGCACCTTCCTGCTGCCCTACTGGAGCCAGGGCAAGGAGTTCAACGACGCCGCCGGCAAGATGACGCTGGACAAGGTCGCGGCCGCCAAGGGCCTGCAGGGCTGGCTGGGTCTGGTGGACCAGGGCGTGATGAAGAAGAACATCGCCGAGGTCAAGACCGGCGACACGGTCAACGAGTTCAAGGCCGGGCAGGTGGTCTTCGCCATCAACTGGGGCTTCGCCTGGGACCGCTTCCAGGGCGACAAGGACAGCACCGTGCAGGGCAAGGTGGGCGTGATGCCGCTGCCCGCGGTGGCCGGCGGCAAGAGCGCCACCTGCATCGGCGGCTGGCAGTGGGCTGTCAGCGCCTTCAGCAAGAGCAAGGCCGAGGCGGCCAAGCTGGTGCGCTACATGAGCAGCCCGGACTCCGCCAAGTTCCTGGCCGTGCAAGGCTCGCTGATGCCGGTCTACCCGCAGACCTACACCGACGCCGACGTGGTCAAGGCCGTGCCCTGGTTCAAGGACGCCGCCGCCGTGGTGGTGGCCGGCAAGAGCCGGCCCAAGAGCGAGCGCTACGGCGAGGTCAGCGACGTGATCCGCACCACCACCAGCGCGGTGCTGGCGCGCACCAAAACGCCGGCCGAAGGCGTGGACGAGATCGAGAACCGCCTGCGCCGCGTGATGCGCTGAGGGCGAGACCGCGATGCTGGCCAGGCTGCGCGACCCGTCGGACCGTCTGCTGGCAGCGCTGCTGCTGGCGCCGGCGTTCGCGCTGCTGGCCCTCATCGTCGTCTACCCGATCGGCAAGCTGATCTTCAACAGCTTCTTCGACCTTCGGCTGCAAGGCGGCGGCAACGCGCCCTTCGTCGGCCTGGAGAACTACGCGCTGGTGCTGCAGGACAAGGACTTCTGGAACGCCACCTGGAACACGGTGCTGATCACGTTGGTGACCGTGCCCGGGGCGCTGATCATGGGCCTGGGCCTGGCGCTGCTGGCCAACCTGCCGTTCAAGCGGCGCTGGCCGGTGCGGCTGGCGCTGCTGCTGCCCTGGGCGCTGCCGCTGGCCTTCGCCGGCCTGATCTTCGCGTGGTTCTTCCACACCGAGTACGGCTTCGTCAACGACCTGCTCAGCGGCCTGCAGCCGGAGCCGACGATGTGGCTGCTGCGGCCGAACTGGGCCATAGCCGCGATCTGCCTGACCATCATCTGGAAGAGCAGCAGCTTCATGGCGCTGATCCTGCTGGCCGGCCTGCAGATGATCCCGAACTCGCTGTACGAGGCGGCCGAGGTCGACGGCGCCAGCCAGTGGCAGCAGTTCCGGGAGATCACGCTGCCGATGCTGATGCCGTCCATCGTGGTGGCGCTGATCTTCCGCACCATCACCGCGCTGCAGACCTTCGACATCCCGTACACCATGACGCGCGGCGGCCCGGGCAACGCCACCGAGACGCTGGCCATGCTGATCCACAAGAACAGCATCGAGTACGGCGACATTGGCTACAGCAGCACGCTGGCGGTGTTCATGTTCCTGCTGTCGATGGCGATCACGGCCATCTACCTCAAGCGCATCGCGAGCCAGGCATGAACGCACCGGGCAGTTCCCAAGCGTTCATCCCGCAGCGCGTCGCGCGGAGGGCATCGCCATGACGTCGCCGGTCTACGCATCGCCCTGGAGCGGCCCGCGCCTGCGCTGGATCGCCGCGGCGATCGTGGTGCTCAATGGCTTCTTCCCGGCGCTGTGGATCCTGCTCACCAGCCTGAAGACCGAGGCCGAACTGGTGACGCGGCCCATCACCTGGATCCCGCGCAACCCCACGCTGGACAACTACGTGGCGGCCTTCACCGACCAGCCGCTGCTGAAGTTCCTGGCCAACAGCGCCGCGGTGGCCGCCATTTCCACCGTCGTCACGCTGATCGTCTCGGCGCTGGCGGCCTACGCCATCGCGCGGCTGAACCTGCGACACCGGCAGTGGATCCTGACGGCCATCGTGGCCAGCAGCATGTTCCCGCTGATCACGCTGCTGGTGCCCATCTTCGAGACCATGCGCGGCCTGGGCCTGCTCAACACCTACCTGGCCCTGGTGCTGCCCTACACGGTGCTGAGCCTGCCGGTGTGCACGCTGGTGCTGGTGAGCTTCTTCCAGAGCATCCCGCGCGACATCGAGAACGCCGCGATGATCGACGGCTGCACCCGCCTGGGCGCGCTGTGGCGCGTGGTGGTGCCGCTGGCCGCCCCCGGCGTGTTCACCGCCGGCATCCTGAGCTTCGTGAACGCCTGGGACGAGTTCCTGCTCGCCTTGTCGCTGAACTCCAACCCGTCGATGCGGACGCTGCCCGTGGGCATCACGCTCTATCAGACGGAGTTCGTCTTCCCCTGGCCGGTGATCTCCGCCGCGCTGGTGGTGGCCATCGTGCCGATTGCAATCCTGATCGCGGTGTTCCAGGAACGGGTGGTGAGCGGCTTGACACAGGGCGGGCTCAAGGGATGACGGCCATCGACCCAAACTCGCCTTCGGCTCCTTTGGGCCTGACGACCCGCTTTCCGTGGGCTCCCCCGAGCCCCCTCCAGGAAGGGGCTCCAGTGCGTTCGACGTCTCCCCGCCAGCCCCCCTCCGGGAAGGGGACTCCAGCCAGATGGACGAGTCGGCATGCCGGCCGACCGCTTCGCTGTGTCCGGCCGCGGAGGGCGGGTCTGGCCTGGCGCGAGGTCAAGGAGGAGGCGAGCGCCCTGCGCGAGCCGGGGGACAGGAGCGACAGGCCAGGCCCGCCCTCCGTGGCCCGCGCCAATGCAAACGGACAAAGGTCCAACGGCCGCTCCGGGTCGAAAGGGGCCCATTGAATGGAAGCAACAACGATCCGCTGGGGCATCATCGGCTGCGGCAGCATGGGCCGCGAGCACATCCTCAACCTCGCAGCGCTCGGCGGCGCCGAGGTCACTGCCATCGCCGACCCCGAGGCGAACAGCCGCGCCCAAGCGGAAGCGCTGGCCCGGCAATGTCGTTTCACGCCCATGATGTTCGACGCGCATGCCGAACTCCTGGACAGCGGTCGCTGCGACGCCGTGATCGTGGCCTCACCCAACTTCACGCATGCCGCCGTGCTGCGTGACGTGCTGGCCACCGACCTGCATGTACTGGCCGAGAAGCCGATCGTCACGCGCATGGAAGACGGTTTCGACCTGCTGCAGCTGGCCGCGGGCCGCAAGCCGCTGACCTGGGTGGCGCAGGAGTACCGCTACATGCCGCCGGTGGCCGAGGCCATCCGCATGGCCCAGGGCGGCGCGGTAGGGCGCGTCCACCAGGTAGCCATCCGGGAGCACCGAGAGCCGTTCTACCCCAAGGTGGGCGACTGGAACCGCTTCAGCGCCAACACCGGCGGCACCCTGGTCGAGAAGTGCTGCCACTACTTCAACCTGATGGACCTGATCGTCGGTGAACATCCGGCGCGCGTGTTCGCCAGCGGCGCGCAGAGCGTGAACCACCTCGACGAAAACTACGAGGGAAAGGTGCCGGACATCCTGGACAACGCCTACGTCGTGGTGGAGTACCCCGGCGGCACCCGCGCCTGCCTGGACCTGTGCATGTTCGCCGAAGGCTCCACCGACAACGAGCACCTCGTGATCGTGGGCGACGAAGGCAAGCTCGAATCGCTGCTGCCGTCCCTGGTGCTGCGCCACAGCCGGCGCGCCGACTGGGGCCGCCGCGCCGCCTGGGGCCAGGCCTCGGGCACCGGCCGCGGGGTGGACACCCGGCGCGTGTGGGACACGAACATCCGTTACGCCGGCGCGCATTTCGGTGCGTCCTACATCGAGCACCAGCGCTTCGCCGCCGCGCTCCGCGAAGGGCGGCCGGCCGAGATCCCGCTGGAAGAAGGCCTGCGCAGCGTGGCCACCGGCATCGCCGCGCACCGCAGCATCGCCGAGCGGCGCGTGGTGGACATGGCCGAGGTCTGGCAGCCATGAACACCTATGCCAGCTACCCGTCGCTGCGCGACAAGGTCGTCTTCATCTCCGGCGGCAGTTCCGGCATCGGTGCCGAACTGGTGCGTGCCTTTGCCGCCCAGGGCGCCCGCGTCGCCTTCTGCGGGACGCGCGAAGGTGGCGGCGACGCCCTGATCGCCGAGTGCATTGCTGCCGGGCATCCAGCCCCCTGGTACGCGCCCTGCGACGTGCGCGACGTGCCAGCCTACCAGGCCCTGCTGGCCCGTGTGGCCCAGGAGCTCGGCCCCGTCGGCGTGCTCGTCAACAACGCGGGCCGCGATGACCGCCATGCGATGGAGGACGTGACGCCGGAGTTCTGGGACGACCGCCTGGCACTCAACCTGAAGCACTACTTCTTCGCCATCCAGGCCGTGGCACCGGGCATGGCGGCCGCCGGCGGCGGCAGCATCGTCAACATGGGCTCGGTGAGCTGGCTGCGCGGGCGGCCCAACCTGGTGGGCTACACCACGGCCAAGGCCGGCATCCTGGGCCTCACGCGCACGCTGGCGCGCGAACTCGGCCCGCGCCACATCCGCGTCAACGCCATCGTGCCCGGCGCCATCGTCACCGAACGCCAGACCACGCTGCACCGCGACCCGGCGGCCGACCAGGCCTTCCTGGACGCGCAGTGCCTGAAGATCCGCCTCGACCCCGGCCACGTGGCGCGGCCCACGCTGTTCCTGGCCGCCGACGACAGCAACGGCATGACCGGCCAGCACGTGCTGGTGGACGCGGGCATCGCGCAGCAGTCGGTGCTGACCTGAGGCTCAACGGTGAGGCACGACCGCTGATCCGGCCGTTGTCGACACCGCATCTGCCAGGTCCCGCTGCAGCCCTTGCAGCGCCGACAACAACTCTGCGCCGCTGGAGAAGCGTCTTCGTTCCCCGCTGAGCACGTGTTCGATCTCGCCGACCTGGCCCTCGTTGGGCGGCGAGATCAGCCGCAAGGCAAAGGTCTGTGGGCATGGTTGTCTCATGATGCTTCCAGGCAAGGGGGGTGAGCGCAGTCTGAGGGGTGCGCCGCCCGAAGTCGTCAGCACACCGTCGGTTTCCGGTCAGCGCCGTCGTTGGCGGCAGAATGTGCCGGTGACCGAGCGCAGTGCCGTCCCAATGATCCGCTTCGGCGAGTTCGAGCTCGACATCCCCGACGCCCGGCTGCGCCGGTCGGGCACGGTGGTGGACCTGCCGCCGAAGTCGTTCGAACTGCTGGTTTGTCTCGTCCGCCGGCCGCAGACCCTGGTGCCAAAGGACGACCTGCTCGACATCGTCTGGGGCCGACGCTTCGTCAGCGAAGGCGCGATCAAGACCGTGGTGAGCGAACTCCGTGCCGCCCTCGGCGACGATGCCAAGGCCCCGCGCTGGATCGAGACCGTGCCGCGGCGGGGCTACCGCTTCATCGGCGACGTGATCGCCGAGCAGGCACCCACGCCGGCGGCAGCGTCGGCTACTGAACCGGCGCCCGGGCCGCTCTCGAAGGCCATGGCCGGCCTTGCGGCACCGGCACCCGACGGCAACCTGCCGCCGCCCGGGCCCGCGCTGTTCGGCCGCGACGAGGACATCGCCGCCCTGTGCGAGCAGGTGGACAGCACTCCGCTGCTCACGCTCACCGGGCCCGGCGGCGTCGGCAAGACCCGCCTGGCACTGGCGGTGGCCCGGGCGCGACAGGGGCGGCATGCCGGCGGCGTCTGGTGGCTGCCGCTGGCGCCCCTGGCCCCGGCCACGACCGACTCCGGCATCCTGCGCAGCGCACTTGCCCGTGCGCTGCGTATCGCCCCGTTGGGCACTGGCAGTGACGCCGAGCTGGTGCGCGCCATCGGTGGCCAGCCGCTCCTGCTGGTGCTGGACAACGCCGAGCACCTGCTCGACGTTCTGGCCCCCTGGCTGGCCGACTGGGCGCCCCACCTGCCCGGGCTGCGGCTCCTGATCACGAGCCGGGAGCCGCTGCAGTTGCCAGGCGAGCAGGTCTGGCGCGTCGCACCCCTGCCCGTGCCGGCCGGCGGCGAGGACAGCACCGCCGCGGACATGGCCGGCAACCCCGCGCTGCGGCTGCTGGTGACGCGCATCGGCGCGCGGCTGCAAGGGTTCACGCCCGGGCCGGCGCAGCAGCAGGCGCTGGCGAAGATCTGCCGCTCGCTGGATGGCCTGCCGCTGGCCCTGGAACTCGGTGCAGCACGGGTACCCGTGCTCGGGGTGCACGGTCTGGCGGAGCAGCTCGAGGACGACGCCGCCGGACACCGCCTGCAGCTGCTGACGCAGGGCGCACGCACCGCCCTGCCGCACCAGCGCACACTGCGCGCCACGCTGGACTGGAGCCATGCGCTGCTCACGCCCACCGAACAACGCGTGCTGCGCCGGCTGGCGGTGTTCCGCGGCGGGTTCACGGCCGCCACGGCCCGCGCCGTGGCCACCGCCCCGGGCGAGGACCCCTGGACCACGCTCGACGCGCTGGCCACGCTGGGCGACAAGTCCATGCTCGTGGCCGCAGCACCCGATGCGCCGGACGCCCGTATCGGCATGCTGGAGAGCGTGCGCGAGTACGCCCTGGAACAGCTGGAGTCCAGCGGCGAGGCAGACGCGACGGCACAGCGGCACCTGCTGGCCATGGTGGCGCTGTTCACCGAGGCCGAGGCCGAGGCGTTGGACGTGCCCCAACTGCCCTGGCTGGCCCCATTGGAGCCGGAGCTGGAAAACCTGCGCAGCGCGCTGCGCTGGGCCGAAGCCCACGCCGACGACCCCACGGTGACCGACGCACGGCTGGACCTGGTGGCTGCCTCGGCCCGCTACTTCCAGCGCATGGCGCTGTCGGCCGAAGGCGCGCGCTTCTGCCTCGCGGTGCGCGCCAGCGCCGAGACCCACCGTGATCCCCTGCGGCGCGCAGGCATCGATCTGGCCGTGGGCACGCTCTGCCGCTTCACGCCGATGCTCACGGCCGAGGAGCACCTGGCCTTGGCGCGCCGCGCGGTGCAGACCTTCGAGGACCACGGCGACACGCCACGGGCCCACTACGCCCACTACCTGGCCTGGGCCCTGGCACTGGAGGTGGGCGAGCACGTGGCGCGGGCCCACCATGTCGACCGCATGTACGAACTGGTCCAACCGTCCTGGGGGCCCATGCGAACGCGCCTGATGCGCAGCGCCTGGGCCCAGGACCAGCGCCTGCTGGGCCACGCCGACACCTTCCTGCAGGCCTGCCGGGAGGACCTGGCCCTGCTGCGCGACCTCGAGGCCCAGGCCGAGAGCTGGATTGCCGCCCACACGCTGATGCTGGCCGAGCACGACCTCGGCGAGGTCGACCGCGCGCTGGCCATCGGCCAGTCCGCCATCGACGAGATCCGTGCCGCGGGCCGGCTGCGTGGCCAGACCCAGCTGCTGGTCATGCACACGGCGATGCGCGCCGATGCCGGCGACGTGGCAGGTACCCGTGCCGCGCTGGCCGACGCCGTGCCCACGCTGGGCACCATGCAGATCACCGAGCTGTTGTGGCTGGCCATGGCGTGGCTGGCCTGGCACGAAGGCCGCGGCGCCGATGCCGCGCGTCTGCTGGGCTGGTTCGACTCGCCGGTGCGCGGCTGCGGGGCCTATGGGCCGCGCACCTTCACGCGGCGTTCCATCGCCAGGCTGTCGGCGCTCCTCGACACTGCACTCGGCGCGCGCGAACACGAGGATCTCCAGGCCACCGGCGCGGCGCTGGGGCAGGCCGAGGCCCTGCGGGTGGGCCTGCGCACATCCGACGGCGACCGCCGGCGCGCACCGCGCCCCGGCACCCCGCCGCAAACCGACGCAAACCCGACCGCTTCCTGACGACAGCGCGCGCGGCGCTCCCGACACTGCCGGTCATCGATCCTCCAGATCGTGACCCCTTGTCCAGGAGCCCACCATGACCACCATCCGTCCCACCTGCAGCGCCACTGCACAGGTTCCCGCTCGCCGTCGCCCGGCCACCCGGCCAGCGCGTCGCACTGCCATCGCATCGTTGGCCATCCTGGCCACCGTCGCTGCCACCAGCGCACGCGCCGAGTTCACGGTCTTCGACGACCGGACCGAATTCCTTGCCGCCACGCTGCAGACCGCCACGGAGAGCTTCGACGGCTGGGTCAAGGACACCGGCTTCCACACCAGTGCCGTGGACGTCGGCGCCTTCACGCTGTCGATGACGCCTGGCGCGGGCACGATCTACAACCTGATCGACGCACCGCCACTGACGTCGAACTCCACTAACATCAATGGCTCGACGCATCTGATGGTCTTCACCGACACCGGCATCGACCTGACGTTCAGCTTCGACCAGCCCATCACGGCCTTCGGCGCCGACTTCAAGGGCATCAACGACGAATTCGAGCGCACGCAGTTCAGCGCCGACGGCAGCTTCATCACCGTGCCCGGCGAGCCGGTCAACCTGCAGCTGACGTTCTTCGGGTTCACCAGCGACACACCGTTCGACAGCCTGACCTTCCACGGCGTGCGCAACGACATCTACGGCATCGACGACGTCACCTTCGGCACCGCGCTGCGCGTCCCGGCGGTGCCGGAGCCGGGGACCATGGCGATGCTGGGCCTGGGGCTCGCGGGCGTCGCCATGGCACGTCGCCGTGCCACCGGGCGAGTCGGCCAGGCGGTCACCGGGGCCTGACCGCCGGCGGCGTCACGCACCTCGCGGCGGCACGGTCGTGCCGTTGCAGCACCCTCCACTGTGTTCCGGGAACGACTTCATGACATCCATCTTTCACCGTGTTGCGCACGCGTGGCGCTGCGCGCCGCTGCTTCTGGGTCTGGCCACTCCGGCCTGTCTGGCCGCGCCGATCACCATCGACTTCGGCGGCGGGGACGGCCCGTTGCCCTATACCGAAAACGGGTTCATCGTCCAGGGTGGTGGCGCCCAGGGCTGGGCCGGCGTGACCGACACCGTGCTGCAGGACACGGCGCTCGCGGCCGGCGAAAGCATCCGGATCGCGCGCCAGAGCGGCGGCAACTTCCGCCTGCTGTCCTTCGACCTCTACCGCCACGACAGCCTGCACGCGACCTTCGACCTGCTGGGCTTTCTGGATGGCCTGGAGGTGGTGGACTTCGGCAGCTACGCGCTGGGCGGCGGCGAGGTCTTCCAGACTCTGATGAGCAGCAGCAACGCGCTCGTCGATGAACTGCGCCTGGTGGGCACCGGCGGCCGCGGGCCGCACGTCGTCTGGGACAACTTCGTGTTCGACGTGGCACGACAGCCGGTCCCGGAACCGGCCTCCCTGCCCCTGGCGCTGGCCGGCGTCGCCACGCTGGCGCTCTTCGGTCGCCGCCGGGCCCGTCGGGGCACAGCCCGCGCCGGCAACCACGCGCTCACCTCCTGATCCCGGGTCGCGTTGCGCACGGCGCGGCACCCCGCCCATACGGCCCCGTCCGATTCACTCGAGGAGAGACCCATGAAACCCAAGCTCCATCTGACTTTGGCGCCCCACCGCTCTGCACAAGCCCTGACCGTGCTGGCCCTGGCCTCCGGCCAGTGCCTGTACGGATCTGCCGCGTCGGCGGCCACGGCGCCCACCCCGGCCGACGCGCTGCGCCTGGCCGTGGCCCGGGCGCAAGCCGCGTCGCCTGCACCCGCCAGATTGCCGGGCCTGGTGAAGAACTACCTGAGGCTGCTGAAGCAGGCGCCGATCGAAGGTGTCGACGAGGCGCCGGAGGCCAGCCCGGGTGACCCGGCCGGCCTGGCCATCGTGCTGCCGCAAGTCCTGTCCACCGTCGAACAGGCCTTGGCCACCGCTCCGACGGCGATGCTCGGCGCGCTGGAGGCAGCGCACACGGGCTACGCCGCCGGGCTGACCAAGCTGCACGCCGGCAGCAGCGACGCCACGCCCCAGCACCTGGTCGGCGTGCTGACGGCGATGGCCGACGGCCAGGCCGCGATGGACCAGGCACTCGACATCGCAGCCGTGATCGACCCGCCCGCCGTGGCGCTGTTGCTGCCGGCCGTGCAGGCCGCGCGCGAGGCGGCGCGCCGCACCAGCCGCAGCACCCTGGACCTGGCCCTGGCCGTCGGCGTCGGCGCCGGTCGCCTGGCGCCGGCGGAGTCCGCGCTGCGCACCGCCGACGCCCTGTTCGACGCCGGTGACTACGGCGGTGCAGGCCAGCAGTACGCCGGCGCCTTCGGCCTGGCGGCCAATACCGTGGTCTTCAGCATGGACCGCTTCGAGCAGAACCTGCGTGGGGTGTTCGACGCCAACACCGTGGGCTGGTCGTATGCGCTGTCGCAAGGCGGCAACCTGGCGCGCAGCGGCAGTTCGGGCCTGGCCCGCACCGGGGCCGACCAGCCGCCCACCCCCCAGTCGCCGACCAAGAAGATGCATGTGGCCAGCGTCAGCAAGACGATGACGGCCATCGTGGTGCTGCGCCGTCTGGCCGAGATGGGGCTGTCGGTGGACACCGCCATCGGCCCCTGGCTGCCGCTGGGCTGGACACGTCCCGCCGATGTCCACGGCATCACCTTCCGCCAGCTCTTGACGCACACCAGCGGATTCGGCCAGAACGCCCCCGGCGGTAACGACTACCTGAGCCTGCAGGTGATGGCGGCGCAGCCCGTGCCGGGCAAGGGAGGTTTCGACTACGAGAACGCCAACTTCGGCCTGCTGCGCGTGATCACCGCCAAGCTGCTCGGCCTGGACGCTTCGGCGCTGCCCTTCAACGCAGGCGCGCTGACCTCGGCGGCCTTCCTGTCGTATGCCCAGACCGTCTTCGACGCTGCCGGCGTGCCTTTCAGCTGCGAGCCTCAGGGCACGAACGCCACGCGCCAGTACGACTTCCCCGACAGCGGCAACCCTGGCTACGCCGAGCCCTCGCGCGCCCTGAACTGCGGCGGCTTCGGCGTGCAGATCAGCGCCACGAACCTGGCGCGCACGCTGGCCTACCTGCGCTACACACAGGACCTGATGCCTGCGGCGCAGTTCCAGGCCATGAAGACCGGTTTCCTCGGCTTCATGAACCCCACCGACTACGACTACGCGCAGGGCATCTTCGGCACGTACCACACCCACGGCGGCGACTGGGACCACACGGGATCGGGCGGCCTGGACGCCTGCGTGATGGTGTTCCCGATCAACGTCGAGGCCGCCGTCACCATCAACTCCAGCCGCAAGGAACTCGGCCAGGGCTACCCCAACGGCGGGTACCAGTGCCGGGTCATCAAGTGGGCGTTCGAGAACGCCTGGGTGGCGAACTGAGTGCCGCCGTCAACCCTTCGAGGACAACACCATGCATCCGAACACGATCCAGCGCGTCCAGGCCAGCTGGGCTCGCGTGCAGCCGATGGCCGACGCCGCCGGCGCGCTCTTCTACCGCAACCTTTTCGCTGCCGACCCTGCGCTGCAGCCGCTGTTCCGCGGTGACATGGCGGTCCAGGCCCGCCGGCTGGTGCAGATGATCGACGTCGCCGTCCGCGGGCTGGGCGATCTGCCGGTCCTGCTGCCCGCGCTGCGCGCGCTGGGCCAGCGCCACGAAGGCTACGGCGTGCAGGCGCGGCACTACGACACGGTGGGTGCGGCGCTGCTGGCCACGCTGGCCCAGGGCCTGGGCGAGGACTTCACGCCCGAGGACCGCGACGCCTGGGCCGAGGTGTACGGCGCGCTGGCCGCGGCGATGCAGGCGCAGCCGGTCGAGCTGGCGTGAGCGCGCCGTCGCGCGCGCTTCACCCGGAGCCCGCCAGGTCCGCGGCCAACGCGGCGAAACGTGGATCGTCCGGGGCCAGGCGCAGCGCCTCGGCGGCATCGGCGCGTGCGTCGTCACGTTGGCCCATGGCCAGGAGCGACAGCGCACGCAGCCACCACCCCTGGCCGTCGTCGGGGCGTGCCGCAATGACGCGCGACGCCGCGGCCTCGGCGCCGGCGTAGTCGCCCAGCAGGTGGTGGCCGACGGCCTGCATCTGCTGCGCGCCCACCGCGTCGGGCTTCGCCGCCTCGGCACGCCGGCCCCAGGCCAGCACGGCGGCGCCGTCCTGTGCCGCCATCGCCGCCTCACCCGCCGTCAGGCAGGCGTCCGCCAGCGCCAGCCGCGCTTCGTCGAAGCCGGGCTGCGCCTCGAGCACCGCCTCGAGGTCGGGCACGGCCGCGGCGGGGTCGCCGTCGGCCAGCGCCGCTCGCGCACGCCACCAGCGCACGTTCACCGCACGCGGGCCCACGTCGCCGAGCGCCAGCACGGCATCGGCCAGCCGGCGCACCGCAGCGCCGTGGCCGGCGTCCACCTGCGCGTGCGCCCAGTCCGACGCGTCGTGCAGACCCTGGTCGTCGGCCACGAGCAGCGCCGCGGCTGCGGCCACGCTGTCCTGCGGGCCGTCGACCACCCAGCCGATCAGGCGCGGCACCACGGCCGGCGGCCAGGGGTCCGGCGTCTGGAAGAACTGGCCGCTGACGCGCACGCCGCCCTCGTCGTCACGCTCGACGCGCACGTCGCGCGGCGCGCTGTGCCGGGTGGAATCGAGGTAGCGGCGCACGAGGCCCAGGCGCGCGATGCGCAGCGCATCATCTGCGGCCGCCGCGTCCACCGCGGCACACAGCGCCGGCCAGCTCTCGTCGTCGAACGGAGCGTCGCCAGCGGCCAGGGCCGCCGCCGCGGCGCCGGCCGCATCGGCATCGGCGCCCTTGAGCGCGTGGTTCAGCAACCACCGCCGCAGCGCCGCCCCGCTGAAACCGCCGGCCTCGAAGGCGCGCCCGTGTGCCGCCAGCAGCTTGCCGCACAGCGCATGCACGATGCGGCGCTGCGCGGCATGGCCATGCGCCGCGGTATCCAGCAGCGCGGGCAGCACCGCGCGCAGCAGCGCCGGCTCGCGCAGGAAGCCGTCGTAGAAGCCGGTGTCACGGTCGCTGGTGCCGTCGAGCAGGGCTGCCAGCGCCGGCTGCACCAGCGCTTCCACCGGCGGCGCGTGCGCCATCGCCTGCCAGCGCACGCGGGGCCGGCGGTCGCGCAGCAGTTCGGCCAGCCAGGCCATCGCGGCCGGCTCGCGCGGCAGCGCCTGCAGCGTGTGCGGCAGGGCCTCGGTGGCCGCGTCGTCACCGTTGTCGTGTGCGGCGCGCAGCGCGCCGACCAGGTCCGCCCCCAGACCCATCACGCCGGCGGCCTGCGCGGCGACGAAGCGCAGGCCGCGGCCCGTGGGCTGCGAGAACACCGCCTGCAGCAGCCGGCGCGCAGCATCGAACACCGACGCACCGGCCTGGCCGCGGCGCACCAGGCGGCGCATCACCGCGTCGAGGTGCAGCGCCACGCGCGCGTCGGCATCGCCGGCCACCGCGGCCAGCCCGCCCAGGGCCGCGGCGATCGCGGCGTCGGCCGCATCGTCGGGACCCGCGGACATCTGGTGGCGCAGCACACTGGCCGGCACCCGGTGCAGCGTGAAGCGGCGCGTGTGTGCGTCGCCCGCGGGCTGGAGCCAGCCGCGGCGCGCCAGGCGGCCCACGGCCGGCGTGCCCACGGCAGCCGCCGGCAGGGGCTCGCCCAGCGCCACCGGTGCCAGCAGGGCCAGCGTCAGCGCCGCCGAGGCCAGGCCGGGTTCGTTTTGCAGCGCCTGCAGCGCCAGGCCGAAGGCCTCGGCCGCGCCGCGCAGCGCGGTGTCGTCCACCTCGCCACGCAAGGCCTGCATCAGGCGCTCGGTCTCGGCCGCTGGTTCCCCTTCGGGCAATGCCGCCAGTTCGGCCACGGCCAGGCCACCGTCGAGCAGCGCCGCGCGCAGCACCGTCAGCGCCAGCGGCAGCCCGCCCACCCAGCGCACCACCGCGGCCCAGCGCTCGGCCGGCAGCCAGCCGGGCTGCACCGGCGGCGCCGTCAGCAGCGCCAGCCCGGTGGCGACGTCCAGCGGGCCGATGGTCAGCGTGGCGTCGCTGTCTCGCAGGACATCGCTGCGGCGCGTGGTGACGAGCACCGACAGATGACGCGGCGCAGGACACCAGTCGCCGATGCCACCTTTGCCCGCGCCGGGCTCGGGCAGGTTGTCGATCACCCACAGCATCGACCCCGCGGCCACACGCGCCTGCAGCCGGGCCGCCAGTGGTGCGGACAGCGCCTGCCAGCGTGCGCCGGCAGCGGCGTCGTCGGGCAGGGCCGACGTGGGCTCGGGGCCCAGCGCGGCCCACAGCCGCAGCCCGGCAGCGACCAGGGCATCGGGGCCTGCTGCCGCGTCCACCCAGACCACGCCACCAGGAAAGGCCCGCCGCGCGTGCCGGGCGACGAACTCGGCCGCGCACAGCGACTTGCCGCTGCCGCCCAGGCCCTGCAGCACCACGCGACGTGCCGGCGTGTAGGCGCGCGCACTGACCGCCTCGTGCACCAGCCGCCACAGCAGCAGCGCACGCCCGTGGAAGTCGGCGCCGCGCGGCACCGGCATGTCGTCGGTCAGCCACACCGGCGCCGCGGGTTCGGCGGGTGCCGGTGCCGGCGCCGCCCACGGCAGCGGCTGGTCGGCGCCGGAGCGCAGACGCACCAGCGTGTCGTCGGCCAGCGCGGCCAGCCGCTCGCCGATGCTGCGGCCGTCGCCACCCTGCAGCCGCGCCCGCACCAGCGCCGCCAGTGCGTCGGCACGGTCGGCGGCGGGCCAGGACACCGCTGCCAGCGCGGGGGGCAGCTGCGCGACGACGGCCTCGACGTCCCCCGCCGTCGGCAGGGCGACGACGACGGCGTCGGACAGGTCGGGCGCGCTGTCGGGCGGCGACGGGTCGAGCCGCCAGCCGCTGGTCAGCAGCCGGAACTCGTGCACGCACCAGGGACGCTGAAAGTACGCGACGCCGGCGAAGACCACGGCCACGCGCGCGGCCATCAGGGCCGCACCGATGGCCGCAGGGAAGGCCGCGCCGTCGGCGATGTCCTGCTCGTCGAGGAAGACCGTCACGCCGGCGGCGGCCAACGCGTCGTGCAGCGCGCGGGCTTCCGCGCGGTGCGCGCGCCGTGCGTAGGAGAGGAAGACCTCGGCGGCCACGGCGGCACGCTAGCACCGCACGCGGGGTGCGGCAAGCGGCCAGCGCGGCCGGAAAGGCCGTCGCGCGTCGCACGGTAGCGTCGCTCCGCGCACAATGGCCACATGACCCGACCCGTCTCCCTCATCGGCGCGCCGACCGACATCGGCGCCGGCGCCCGCGGTGCCAGCATGGGCCCCGAGGCCCTGCGCGTGGCCGGCCTGCAGGCCGCGCTGGAAGCCCATGGCCTGGACGTGCTGGACCGCGGCAACCTCGCCGGCCCGCCCAACCCGTGGCAGCCGCCCACCGACGGCTACCGCCACCTGCCCGAGGTGGTGGCCTGGAACCAGGCGGTGCACACCGCGGTGCACGCGGAGCTCGACGCGGGCCGCATGCCTATCCTGCTCGGTGGCGACCACTGCCTGGCCATCGGCAGCATCAGCGCGGTGGCCCGGCATTGCCGGGAGGCGGGCAAGAAGCTGCGCGTGCTGTGGCTGGATGCGCACGCCGACTTCAACACCAGCGTGCTCACGCCCAGCGGCAACATCCACGGCATGCCGGTGGCCTGCCTATGCGGCCATGGGCCACAGGCGCTGATCGAGATCGGCGGCACCGTGCCGGCGATCGCACCGAAGGTGGTGCGCCAGATCGGGATCCGCAGCGTCGACCCCGGCGAGAAGCGCTTCGTGCACCAGGTCGGGCTGGAGGTCTTCGACATGCGCTACATCGACGAGATGGGCATGCGCCACGCGATGGAACTGGCCCTGGCCACGATGGACGCGAACACCCACCTGCACGTGAGCTTCGATGTCGATTTCCTCGACCCCGAGATCGCGCCCGGCGTGGGCACCACCATCCCCGGCGGGCCCACCTACCGCGAGGCGCAGCTGTGCATGGAGATGATCGCCGACAGCGGCCGCCTGGCCAGCCTGGACATCATGGAACTGAACCCGGCGCTGGACGTGCGCAACAAGACCGCCGTGCTGGCGGTCGATCTCGTCGAGAGCCTGTTCGGCAAGAGCACGCTGATGCGGGACCCCGAGCGGCGACGCTGATCATCGGCATGGGTCTGGATTTCGACGTCGCCATCGTCGGGGCCGGCATTGCCGGTGGCGCCTTGGCCCATGCGCTGGCGCCGCAGGCCCGCGTGCTGCTGCTGGAGCGCGAGCCCCAGCCGGGCGTGCACAGCACCGGTCGCAGCGCGGCGATGTTCATGGAAAGCTACGGTCCGCCACAAGCGCGCGCGCTCACGCGCGCCAGCCGGGCCTTCTACACTGCACCGCCGGAAGGCTTCGCCGACGCACCGATCCTGTCGCCGCGCGGCGCGCTCTACGTCGCCTGGACGGCGCACGCCGCAGCGTTGGACAGCACCGAAGCCGGCCTGCGCGCCACCGGCACCGTCATCGAACGCCTGGGCCCGGCCGAGGCGCTAGCCCGCATGCCGTTGCTCCGCGAGCACACCGCAGACCACGGTGCCCTGCTCGGCGCACTGTGGGAACCCGATGCGATGGACGTCGATGTGCACGCGCTTCACCAGGGCTACCTGCGCGGCGCGCGGCGCCAGGGCGCCGCGCTGTGGTGCGATGCCGAGCTGCAGCAGGCCACGCGCACGCCCGAGGGCTGGACACTGACGCTGGCCGACGGCCGCACGCTGCGCGCCGAGCGGCTGGTCAACGCCGCTGGCGCCTGGGCCGACGTGGTCGCCGAGCGCTGTGGCAGCACCCCGCAGGGCCTGCAACCCAAGCGCCGCAGCGCCTTCACCTTCGACGCCCCGGCCGACCACGACTGCCGCGGCTGGCCGGTCACCGCCGCCATCGACGAGCGCTGGTACGTCAAGCCCGACGCCGGCCAGCTGCTGGGCAGCCCGGCCAACGCCGACCCGGTGGCGCCGCACGACGTGGTGGCCGAGGAACTCGACATCGCCACCGCCATCCACCACATCGGCGAGGACACGGCACTGCAGATCCGCCACCCGCGCCGCACCTGGGCCGGGCTGCGCACCTTCTCGCGCAGCGGCGAACTGGTCATCGGCAGCGATGCGAACGGCCTGTTCTGGCTCGCCGGCCAGGGCGGCTACGGCATCCAGAGCGCGCAGGGCGCGGCCATGTTGGCCGCGGCCCTGTTGCGCGGCGTGGCGCCGAACGACGCGCTGCGGGCGCAGGGCGTGCAGGCCGCGGCGATGGCGCCGCTGGGCTGAACCGGCAGCAGCCGGCGTGCGCCCGCCGACGCGCGTGACGGCGGTGCGCGCCGGCCGGCTGTCACTTCACCTGGATGCGCGCCAGGTAGTCCAGCAGGGCCACGATGCGCCCGCGCACGAACCACTCCGGCTGCGCCGCCATGCCCGGATACTGCATCGCCTGCGCACGGAACGTGCGGCCCCAGACCGGCATGTCTCGCGACCCGTGCGGGCCGATGTCGGCCGAGGTGCGGCCGTCGATGATCTCCCACACCAGTTGGTTAGGGAACGCGCCGCCGTTGCGCTTGGACAGCGTGGTCAGGTCGCTGGGCGACTTCGTCAGGTAGCCCTTCAGCCACCCGTCGCCCTTGCCGCTGGCGCCGTGGCAGGTCGCGCAGTTGCTCTCGTACTCCAGCCTGCCCATGTCGGCATCCGTGATCTGCGCCCACGCGCTGCCGACGCTCACTCCACACATCACGGCAGACAGTGCTGCGGTCTTGGTCCAGATGTTCACCTTCGTCGCCACCTTGCCCGGGTTTGAATCGCCCCGCTTCGGCCGGGTGTGTCCGCTGCGGGACTGCCTGGTGACTGTGAACTCCGATAAACCGTCTGGGGTATTGATGGCCATCAATGGTCGCGACGGCCGCCTCAGGCCCGCGCGTGCTTCCACCCTCCGCGGGAGAACAGCCACAGCGTGAACACGCCCACCGAGGTTTCGGAGACGAACACGGCCCAGAACACACCGGTGGCCTGAAGACCGAGGTGCAGCGCCAGCGCCCAGGCCAGCGGGATCTGGATCAGCCAGAAGAACACGAGGTTGATGCGCGTCGGCGTCACCGTGTCGCCGGCGCCGTTGAAGGCTTGCACCGCCACCATCCACCAGCCGTAGACGAAGTACGAGTACGACAGGATGCGCAGCCATTCGGCGCCGATGTCCACCACGGCGCGCTCGCCCGTGAACAGGCCCATCAGCTCGCGCGGGAACAGGAAGAAGACCACCGACACGGCCAACGTGATGGCCATCGTCATCCAGCCGATCCGCCAGACCGCGGCCTCGGCCCGGGCCGGTTCGCCGGCCCCCAGGTTCTGGCCCACCAGCGTGGCCGCGGCGTTGGACAGGCCCCAGGCCGGCATCAGCGTGAACATCATGATGCGGATGGCGATGGTCGCGCCGGCCACGGCCGCGCTGCCCACCTCGGCCAGGATGCGCATCAGGAAGATCCAGGCCGTCATCGCGACGATCATCTGCCCGATACCGCCCAGCGAGGTGCGCACGATGTGCCAGAAGGTGGCCGCCTCCAGCCGCCACTGCGCCGAAGTGATGCGCAGGTGCTGGCTGCCACGCAGCAGGATCCACGTCTGCATCGCCACGCCGGTGCCGCGGCCGATGACGGTGGCGATGGCCGCGCCTTCCACCCCCATCGCCGGGATCGGCCCCCAGCCGAAGATCAGGATCGGGTCGAGCACGATGTTCAGTGCGTTGGCCACCCACAGCACCCGCATCGCCACCGCGGCGTCGCCGGCGCCGCGGAAGATGGCGTTGCCCACGAACAGCAGCATGATCACCACGTTGCTGCCCAGCATCCACTGCAGGTAGCGCACGCCGTGGGTCAGCGTCCAGGCGTCGGCGCCCATCAGCGCCAGCAGTTCACGCGCCCAGACGATGCCGGCGACGGCGAACGGCAGCGACGCCAGCACCGCGATCACGATCGCCTGCACGGCGCTGACCGCCGCGCCAGGGCGGTCGCCCTCGCCGGTGCGGCGGGCCACCACCGCCGTGACCGCCATCGCCAGCCCGATGCCGATGGCGTAGAGCAGGAAGAGGAAGGTCTCGGTCAGCCCCACCGTGGCCACGGCCGAGGGGCCGAGCCGGGCGACGAACCAGATGTCGACGACGGCGAAGGTCGACTCCAGCACCAGCTCCAGCACCATCGGCACGGCGAGCAGGAACACCGCGCGCTTCAGCGGGATCTTCGTGTAGTCGGCGCCGGTGCCGCGGACGGCGGCACGCAGTTCCTGCCAGAGGCTGGGCGCCGTGGCGGTGTCGGTCGGATTCATCGAAGCATCGGTTGGTGTGGGCCCGCCCGGCCCGACGTCAGGACGACGTGTCAGGCCGGTCGGTCTCGACGCCGCAGCTCAGCGCTTGTGGCGCATTCAGCCTCGCCCCGGCACCGGTACCCCGCTGCGCGCGCCCAGGTGCATGCCGCCGTCGAGCATCAGCAGCTCGCCGGTGGTGCTGCGGGCGCCTTCGATCAGCCACAGGATGGCCTCGGCCACGTCCTCCGCCTCGCTCGCACGCGCCAGCGGCGCCGCCGCCTCGTAGCCGGCCTTGACCTTGCGGAAGCCCTCCTCGCCGATGCCGTCGCTGAACCAGCGCGTGGTGATCAGGCCCGGACACACGGCGTTGACGCGCACGGCGGGCGCCAGCGCCCGCGCGAAGTACAGCGTCATCGCGTTGAGCGCGCCCTTGCTGGCGATGTAGGGCACGCTCGAGCCGATGCCCAGCGCGCCCGCAGTGGAACTGACGTTGACCACGCAGCCGCCGCTGGCCTGCAGGTGCGGTGCGGCGGCGCGGATCATCTGGAACGCGCCCATGGCGTTGACGCCCACGATGCGCTGGAAGGTCTGTGCGTCGATCGCGTCCCAGTTGGCGGCGCCGGCGAAGCTGGTCATGCCGGCGTTGTTGACCAGCGCGTCCAGCTGGCCCCAGCGGTCCAGCGTGGCCTGCACCAGGGCGCGGCAGGCGGTGTCGTCGGCCACGTCGCCCTGCAGCAGCAGGGTCTGCGCGCCGGCGGCCTCGCCCACCGAGCGGCAGGCCGCCTCGGTGGCGCGGGCCTCGGTCTCGCTGCGCGCATAGTGGATCACGACGTGCCAGCCCCGCGCGGCCAGGGCCGTGACGGTGGCGGCACCAACGCCGGTGCCCGAACCGGTGACGAGGGCGACGCGTGGGGTGTGCATACCCGCAGTGTCGCTGATCGGGCCCGGTGGCATGACCGGCCGCGCCAGGCCGATCGCCGGCTACCAGGCCAGCGGGTCGACGCCGTAGTAGACCGACAGCACGTGGTACAGCGCCGGATGGGCCTGCGCCAGCGCCGCCGGGCACTCGAAGAACCGCTCGCTGGCCACGGCAAAGAACTCCGCCGGCGCGCTGGCGCCGTAGGCGCCGATCAGCGTGCGCTGGCCGGCGGCCTCGCGCTGGCGGGTCTCCGCGAAGGCGGTACCGAAGGCCGCGGCCCAGCCGGGGTAGCGGTCACGGTGGCCCAGGAAGGGCGCGCCGGTGGCCGCGCCGCGCTGCTGGTCGAGCTGGTGCGCAAACTCGTGGATCACCACGTTCTCGCCGTCGGCCGGGTCGGCTGCGCCGGCCAGCACGTCGGGCCAGGACAGGATCACCTGGCCGCGCTGCCAGGATTCGCCCGACTGCACGCGGCGTTCGCTGCGCCACAGCCCAGCGCCGTCGGGCACCGTGCGGTCGACGACGAAGGCCGCGGGATAGAGCAGCACCTCGCGCAGGTTCGGGAAGCTGCCGGCATCGTCGCGCAGGCGCAGCAGGGCCGCCTGCGCGGCCACCAGCACCCGCATCTCGGTGGTCACGGCCAGGCCGTTGCAGCCGACGAACGGCGTCTCGGCCAGCAGCACCAGCATCTGCCGGCGCAGCCGGGCCTGCAGGTTGGGCGGCAGGCGCGCGTAGAGCGGCCAGCGCCGACGCAGGATGCGCCGCCAGGTCGTCGGAAAGGGCTGCTGCCGCCAGCGCGCCTGGCGCAGCCGCCGCCAGGCGGCTGGGCCCAGGAAGACGCCGACCAGCGCGGTCAGCGCCAGCAGCAGCACGCCGACGGCGATCCAGGGGGCCACGGAAGCAATCTCGGGGAAGCCGTCGATGGGTAGTCACATGCGGCCACTTCCGCCGGCTTCAAGCGTCCGGTACGGCGCCCCGTCCAGCACCCCGGGCGGCGACGGGTTAGCCTTGCGCCATGCCCGACCGCCACTCCTACGAACCGCGCCACGGCCATGGCCTGCCGCACGACCCGTTCAACGCCATCGTCGGCCCGCGGCCGATCGGCTGGATCTCGACCCGTGCCGCCGACGGCACGCTGAACCTGGCGCCCTACAGCTTCTTCAACGCCTTCAACTACACGCCGCCCCTGATCGGCTTTGCCAGCATTGGCTGGAAGGACACGGTGCGCAACATCGAGCAGACCGGCGAGTTCGTCTGGAACCTGACCACGCGTCCGCTGGCCGAGGCCATGAACCAGAGCTGCGCCGCGGTGCCGCCCGAGGTCGACGAGTTCCAGCTCGCAGGGGTGACACCCGAGGCGTCGCAGATCGTCGCGCCGCCGCGCGTGGCCGAGAGCCCGGTGGCCTTCGAGTGCCGGCTGACGCAGTTGATCCGACTGCAGGGCGCCGATGGCAATGCCGTGGACACCTGGCTGACCCTGGGCGAGGTGGTGGCGGTGCACATCGACCGCCACCTGCTGGTGGACGGCATCTACGACACCGCCGCCGCGCGCCCGGTGATGCGCGGCGGCGGGCCGGCCGACTACTTCGAGCTCGACCCGGCCGCGCGCTTCCGCATGTTCCGCCCGCGCTGACGCGCCGCCACAATTCGCGGCCACACCCCGCCGACACTGCCTGCCATGCCTGACATCACCTTCATCGAGGCCGACGGCGAGATCCATGCCTTCGAGGCGCCCGAGGGCGTCTCGCTGATGGCCGCGGCCACCGGCGCCGGCGTGCCCGGCATCGTGGGCGAATGCGGCGGCCAGCTGCGCTGCGCCACCTGCCACGTCGTCGTCGACCCGGCGTGGGTCGAACGCCTGCCGCCACCGTCTTCGGACGAGCAGGCGATGCTGGCGCTGACTGCCGCGCCCTGCGAACAGGGCAGCCGGCTGTCTTGCCAGGTCATGCTGACCGGTGACATGCAGGGGCTCGTGCTGCGCGTGCCGGCCTCGCAGTACTGACGACAGCAGCACGGCACACCATGCCCCATCAACTGCCACTGGAACAGCTGCCACCGCTGCGCACGGGCCTGCGCCTGTCGGAGCAGCTGGCCGACGCCCTGGCCGCCGGCATCCGCGAAGGGCAGCTGCCGCCCGGTGCGCGGCTGCCCACGGAGAGCGCGCTGGTGGCGCGCTTCGGTGTCAGCCGGGCGGTGGTCCGCGAGGCGCTGTCGCGGCTCAAGACGCTGGGGCTGGTGGCCTCGCGACAGGGCGCCGGTGCCTTCGTGGCCCAGCCAGCAGCGCCCGCGCCGTCCCTGGCGCTGGCGCCCGACGGCTCGATGGCGGCGGTGATCCAGATGGTGGAGGTAAGGCGTGCGCTGGAGGCGGAGAGCGCCGCGCTGGCCGCGGCCAGGCGCAGCGCAGGCGACCTGCGCCGCATCCGCGCGGCACTGGCCGCCGTCGACCGCGACGTGGCCCGGGGCGGCGACGGCGTGGAGGCCGACGTCGCGTTCCATGCCGCCATCGCGCACGCCGCCGGCAACCCCTACCTGCTGGCCACGCTGGGTTACCTCAACCGCTTCCTGCTCGACGCCACGCGCGTGACGCGCGCCAACGAGGCCACCCGTGCCGAGCTGGGCCAGCAGGTGCGTGACGAGCACGCTGCCATCGTGGCGGCCATCGATGCCGGTGATGCACTGGCGGCCCGCCTGGCAGGCGCGCGCCACATGGTGGGCGCTGCAGAGCGCATCGGCCGCGCCGACGCCGGCTTCTGGCGGCGCCGTGGGCAGGCGCTGGCGGAGCATCTGCGCCAGGAGCTGGCGGCGCACGCTGCGCAGGGCGTCGACCACACCGGCTGAGCCGCGGCGGTCGCCTCGCGTCGCACGGCGACGCGGCAGGCACGGCGTCACGCCCGCCAGTACATCGGCACCACATCCGCGCGAGGCCCGCGCGGGGTTCGACCCTCGACCACCCCCGGGCATCCCCCAAAGGCGCTGCCACGTCGACCACCCCATAATTTGTCTGACAACCTGACGACTTCAGGTCCGGAGCCAGCAGATGACAGCCAGCGCGGTGGGGGTGATCGGTCTGGGCGCGATGGGGCGCGGCATGGCAGCGTCGCTGCGACGCGCCGGGTTCGCGGTGCACGTGCACGACGTGCGCAGCGGAGCCGCCGCGGCCTTCGCCGCCGAGGGTGGAACGGCCTGTGACACCCCCGCTGACCTGGGCGCACGGTGCCCGGTGGTGGTCTGTGTCGTGGTCAACGCGGCGCAGACGGAGGACGTGCTCTTCGGTCAGGGTGGCCTGGCGGCCGCGATGGCACCTGGCAGCGTCTTCGTCATGTGCTCCACCGTCGACCCGCGCTGGAGCATCGCGCTGGAGGCCCGGCTGGTCGAGCGCGGCCTGCTCTACCTGGACGCGCCCATCTCCGGCGGCGCAGCGCGCGCCGCGGCCGGCGAGATCACGATGATGACGTCCGGCAGCCAGGCCGCCTACGCCAAGGCCGGTGCCGTGCTGGACGCCATGGCCGCGCGCGTCTACCGCCTGGGCGACCGCGCCGGCAACGGCAGCACCGTGAAGATCATCAACCAGCTGCTGGCCGGTGTGCACATTGCAGCCGCCGCCGAGGCCATGGCCCTGGGCCTGCGCCAGGGCGTGGACGCCGCAGCGCTGTACGAGGTCATCACGCACTCGGCCGGCAACAGCTGGATGTTCGAGAACCGCATGGCCCACGTGCTGGCAGGCGACTACACGCCGCTGTCCGCGGTGGACATCTTCGTCAAGGACCTCGGCCTGGTGCTCGACACGGCCCGCGCCAGCACGCACCCGCTGCCGCTGGCCTCCACCGCGCACCAGATGTTCATGCAGGCCAGCAGCGCCGGGCACGGGCGCGAGGACGACAGCGCCGTGATCAAGATCTTCCCCGGCATCACGCTGCCGGGTGCTGCGGCATGACGGCCCCCGCCACGGCGCACGGCCTGCTGCTGGGCTGCATTGCCGACGACACCACCGGCGCCACCGACCTGGCCAACAACCTGGTGCGCCACGGGCTGCGCACGCTGCAGACCATCGGCGTCCCCACCGAACCGCCGGGCGCCGAGGTGGATGCCGTGGTCGTGGCGCTGAAGTCGCGCACGAACCCGGCCGCCGAGGCGGTGCAGCAGTCGCTGGCGGCGCTGGCGTGGCTGCAGGCGCAAGGGGCGGCGCAGATCTACTTCAAGTACTGCTCCACCTTCGACTCCACGCCGCAGGGCAACATCGGCCCGGTCACCGACGCGCTGCTCGATGCCCTGGGCAGTGACTTCACGATCGCCTGCCCGGCCTTCCCGGCCAACCAGCGCACGGTCTTCCAGGGCCATCTCTTCGTCGGCGAGCAGCTGCTGTCGGACAGCGGCATGCGCCACCATCCGTTGACCCCGATGACCGACGCCAACCTCGTGCGCGTGCTGCAGGCGCAGACCCGTCGCCGCGTGGGGCTGGTGCCGCAGGCCGTGGTCGCGCGTGGCCCGGCCGCGATCCGCCAGCGCTTCGACGCGCTGCGGGCCGACGGCGTGGGCATTGCCGTGGTCGACGCGATCTGCGACGACGACCTGCACCGCATCGGGCCGGCGCTCCACGGCATGCCGCTGGTCACCGCCGGGTCGGGCATCGCCATCGGCCTGCCGGCCAACTGGCCCGGCCGCGTGTCCGACGCCGCCACCGCGGCGCGGCTCCCAGCCGTGCACGGCAGCCGCGCCGTCGTGGCTGGCAGCTGCTCGCAGGCCACGCAGGCGCAGGTGGCACGGTTCCGGGCCAGCGGGCAGACCGCATTCAGCGTCGACCCACTGGCCATCGCCCGCGGCGAGGACGTGGTGGCCGCGGCACTGCAGGCGCTGCGGCCAGCGCTGGCGCAGGGCCCGGTGCTGGCGTACGCCACCGCCGACCCGGCCCAGGTGCAGGCCGTGCAGCAGGCCCTGGGCGCGGCGCGCGCGGGTGCGCTGGTGGAAGACACGCTGGCACGCATCGCCTGTGGACTCGTGCAGGCCGGGGTACGTCAGCTCGTCGTCGCCGGGGGGGAGACCTCCGGCGCCTGCGTGCAGGCTCTGGGCCTGTCGCAGCTGCAGATCGGACCGCAGATCGCCCCCGGTGTGCCCTGGTGCCACGCCGTATCGCCGCAGGCGCCCGACGGCCTGCTGCTGTCGCTGAAATCCGGCAACTTCGGTGGCCCGGACTTCTTCCTCGAAGCCTTCACGATCCTGGAGGAACCATGACCCTGAACCGACGTCAGTTCGCGGCCGCCATCGGCGCCGCGGCATTCGCCCATCCGGCCTTCGCCCAGGCCTGGCCAACCGGCCCGCAGCGCCTGGTGGTGCCGTTTCCGCCCGGCGGCCTGCTCGACCGTGTCGGCCGCCTCGTCGGCCCGGCGCTGGCCGCCGACCTCGGCCAGCCGGTGGTGATCGACAACCGTTCGGGCAGCGGCGGCAACATCGGCACCGATGCCGTCGCCAAAGCTGCCCCGGACGGCAACACCTGGCTGCTCGGCTCGCCAGGGCTGGCGATCAGCCCGCACCTGTACCGCAAGCTGCCCTGGAAGGCGCAGGACTTCTCGCCGGTAGCGCTCGTCGGCAGCCAGCCCAACGTGCTGCTGGTGCCCGCGGCGTCGCCGTTCCGCAGCGTGCAGGAGCTGGTGGCGGCGATGAAGGCCAGCCCCGGCCGCTACCAGTACGCATCCAACGGCTTCGGCACCTCGCTGCACCTGTCGGCGGAACTGCTGAAGTTCAGGACCGGCACCTTCGTCGTGCACATCCCGTACCGCGGCAGCGCACTGGCGATGACGGCCCTGCTCGGCGGGCAGGTGGACTACATGTTCGACAACCTCTCGCCTGCCCTGCCGCAGATCCAGGCGGGCAAGGTTCGCGCGCTGGCAGTCACGTCGGCCGCACGCGCGCAGGCCCTGCCCGATGTGCCAACGCTGCAGGAGTCCGGCGTCGCGGGATTCGACGTCAGCGCGTGGTTCGGTTTGCTCGTGCCCGCCGGCACACCGGCGGCCGTGGTGCAACGCCTGGAGCAAGCCGTGGCCAAGGCCGTGGCCGACCCGGCGGTGTCGAAAGCGCTGCAGACGCAGGGCATCACGCCCGGCTTCCGTGGCGCCGCCGACTTCGCCAGCCACCTGTCCCGCGAGACGGCACAGTGGCGCGACGTGGTGGCCTACGCCAACGTGGTGCTGGATTGAACGCCGACGCCGCCCGAGAGGCGATCCGCCGCTGCGGCGCGTCGCTCTACCAGCGCGGCTACGTGCACGCCAGTGCCGGCAACATCAGCGTGCGGCTGGGGGACGGCAGCACGCTGATCACGCCCACCGACGCCTGCCTGGGCGACATCGACCCTTCGGCGCTGGCCCACGTCGACCGTGAGGGCCAGCCCCTGGGCGGCGCCACGGCCAGCAAGACCCTGGCCCTGCACCGGCGGATCTACGCCGCCGACCCGGCGGCGCGCTGCGTGATCCACACGCACGCCACGCATTTGGTGGCGCTGACCCTGGCCGGCGTCTGGGCGGCGGACGACATCGTGCCGCCGATCACGCCCTACTTCGTGATGAAGGTCGGCCACGTCCCGCTGGTGCCGTACCACCGCCCGGGCGACCCGGCGGTGGCCGATGCCGTGGTCGGCCGGATCACGAACGCACAGTCGCGCGGTGCGCCGTTGCGCGCCGTGATGCTGGAGCGGCTGGGCCCGGTGGTGTGGCATGACAGCCCGGCGACGGCCAGCGCCGTGCTCGAGGAACTGGAGGAAACCGCGCGCCTGTGGCTGATGACGCGCGCAGGGCCGCTGAGCGAGCCGCAGATCGACGAACTGCGCCGGCACTTCGGCGCCAGCTGGTGAACCCATGCCCCGCTTTGCCGCCAACCTCTCGATGCTCTATACCGAGCACGGCTTCCTCGACCGCTTCGCGGCCGCCGCCGCGGACGGCTTCGAGGCCGTCGAGTACCTGTTCCCCTATGCCTGGCCAGCGGCGGAACTGGCCACCCGCCTGCGCGACCATGGTCTGCAGCAGGTGCTGTTCAATGCGCCGCCCGGCGACTGGGACGCCGGCGAACGCGGCCTGGCCTGCCTGCCGGGGCGTCAAGGCGAGTTCCGGCGCGGGTTGCATCAGGCCCTGGATACGGCCATGGCACTGGACTGCCCGCGCGTTCACCTGATGGCGGGGCTGGCCCCCTCGGGCACCGACCGTGCACGGCTGAAGGACATCTACCTGGCCAACCTGTCGTGGGCTGCGGCAGAGGCGGCGTCGGCCGGCCGTGACGTGCTCATCGAGCCCATCAACACGCGGGACATCCCCGGCTACTTCCTGAACCGGCAGGACGAGGCGCACCGGATCGTCGAGGCGGTGGGCGCGCCCAACCTGAAGGTGCAGATGGACCTGTACCACTGCCAGATCGTCGAAGGCGACGTGACCACCAAGCTGCGCCAGTACCTGCCCACGGGCCGCGTGGGCCACCTGCAGATCGCCGGCGTGCCCGACCGCCACGAACCCGACCAGGGCGAACTGGCCCACGGGCACCTGTTCGACGTCATCGACGCCACCGGCTGGCAGGGCTGGATCGGCTGCGAGTACCGCCCCGCAGCCGGCACGAGTGCCGGCCTGGGCTGGTGGCGGCGACGGCGCTGAGTCCGCGTCAGCGCGGCCGCACCGTCAGGCTCTGCGTGGCGCGGCCGATCAGCCCGGCCTCGTCGTACAGCGCCGACTCCGCCAGCCCGCAGCCGTTGCCGGCCAGCGCCGTGCGTGCCTGCAGACAGATCCACTCGCCCACCGGGCGGCGCAGCAGGTTCACGGTGAGGTCGCCGTTGACGAAGCTGTAGCGTGCGAAGTCCAGGCACGCGCTGATGCCGTTGCCGGAGTCGGCCGCCACCAGCGCACGCTGGTAGGGGCTGGGTGCCTCGCCGGCCACCAGCGCGTGACGCAGGCGGAACCAGATGCTGCACGGCCCCTGGAAGAAGCGGCCCTCGGCGACCCGGTTCTCCACCAGGTCGCCATAGCCGCGCAGCCGACCGGCGAAGGGCATGGTCACCGGCGGGCAGTCGGCCGGCGCGCGCGGCGCCTCGGGCAGCGGGTGGCCGGGCGTGCCGTCGGGCACCGGCACGTCGGCCTCGCGCTGCAGCAGCGCGGTGAAGCGCGCCACGTCCTTGCCACCAGCGATCAGCCGCGCCGAGAAGTGGCCCACGCTTCGGCCCACGTAGTCCTCGGCGACCTCGATCGTCAGCGCGCCGATCGGCACCGGCCGTAGCAGGTTGCCGGTGAACCGGCCCAGGTGCGTGAGCCCGTGCACGGCGCCGGCCTGCTCGAAGGCGCGGCAGACCAGGGCCGATGGCGGCCCGGCGTGCTGGTGCTCCGGGTGCCAGGGGCCGCGGGTGAGTTCGCTGGCGTGGTAGCTGCCCTCTTCGGCAGCGGCATAGGCGGCGTCCAAGCCGTTCTCCTCAAACGATGTCGGGGTCCCGACGGTACGCCGGCAGCGGCGCGCCGCAGTCGCGGCAGTAGCGGGCGGTGGGCAGGTGGCCTTCGCTCAGGCACTCGTGGCAGGTGCGCGTGGTGGGCCGCTCGCCGACGCGGGCGGCGGTGAACTCGGCGCTGACGATGCCGGTGGGTACGGCCAGCGTGCCCCAGCCCAGCAGCATCATCATCGACGCGATCACGCGGCCGAGGTCGGTCTTCGGCACCACGTCGCCAAAACCCACGGTGGTCATCGTCGTGATCGCCCAATACACACCCACGGGGATGCTGGTGAAGCCGTTGTCCGGCCCTTCGACCACGTACATCAGCGTGCCCATCACCAGCACGACCAGCATCACGAACGACAGGAAGACCAGGATCTTGCGCCGCGACGCCGCCAGCGCCATGCCCAGCGCGCGGAACTCGTGCACGTAGTGGCCCAGCTTGAGCAGGCGGAAGATGCGCAGCAGGCGCAGCACGCGCACGTCGATCAGCGCGTTGGCGCCCGGGAAGAAGAACACCAGGTAGCTCGGCAGGATGGCCAGCAGGTCGATGACGCCGAAGGCGCTGCGCGCGTAGAGCCACGGGCGGCGAACGCAGGCCAGGCGGGCCACGTACTCCACCGTGAACGCGATGGTGAAACCCCACTCCAGCACGCCGAGCAGCGCACCGTGGCGGGCATGGACCGACGCGATGCTGTCGGCCACGACCACCGCCACGCTGAGCACGATCATCGCGATCAGCGTCAGGTCGAAGGCATGGCCGGCGCGGGTGTCGGCCTCGAAGATGACGGTGTACAGCCGCAGCCGCCAGCCCTGGACGGGGCGGCCCAGGTGCTCGGCATCCCGGTCGTGGGCGGCGGGGCTGTGCATGCCGCCATTCTCCGGCAGCCGGGCGGGCCGCCCCAAACACGACGCCGCTTGCCGCCGGCTGTGCACGGTGCTAGCGTCACCGGCCTCCATCAACCGGAGGATCCCGGACATGCCTCGAGTGCGTTCCCAGTGGGCCGTTTCTGTGCTGGCCGCGGCGCTTGCCCTGCCCGGTGCAGCCCTGGCCGACAAGCGCGTGCGCTGCGAGAGCCACGGCTTTCGCCACGCCACCTGCGGCATCCCCGACCATGGCTACGTTCGCCTGGATCGGCAGTTGTCCGAAGCCCGCTGCGTGCAAGGCCGGACCTGGGACTACAACCACCGCGAGATCTGGGTGGACGACGGCTGCGCGGCCGAATTCGTCGTCGAGACGCGGTCCGGCAGCGCCAAGCACGAGGGCGCGAAGGCGGTGGCGGCGGTGGCCGCGATCGCGCTGCTGGGCGCGGCGCTGTCCAACGCCGAGCAACCCAAGCACCACCAGCACGACGACGACTACGGGCGCAGCGGCCACACCTCGCACGTCCCGTCCTGGATGGTCGGCGACTTCCGCGGCCACAACGACCGCGCAGGCAAGGAGGTGCTGATGACGGTGGAGAAGGACGGCCGCGTGCGCGCCAAGGTCGATGGCCACCGCCTGACCGGCTACGTGAACGACCGGCGGCTGTACGTCGGCGACGCGATCTTCGAGCTCGAACGCACCGGCGACGGTTTCAACACGGTGCAGGTCGGCGACTGGAACAGCCGCGTGCACTACCGGCGGCATTGAGCCGCCAGTCCGCCGGGGTTCAGTCCAAGGGCCAGGGCAGCTGGCGCAGCCGCGCCGGCGGCAGTTCCTCGGACTCGGCCGCGTGCGGTGTCGCATGCGCCGCCGTTCGCCACCAGGGCTCGGGTGATTCAGCCTGTGCCGGTTCCACGGCCTCGCCCAGCCGCGGCAGCAGCAGCGCACCGGCCTGCGGGTCCGCCAGGCGCAGCAGCGTCTCCACGGGTTCGTCCCAGTCGTGCAGCGCCAGGCTGAAGGTTCCCCAGTGCACCGGCAGCAGGGCGCCACCGCCGAGCAGCGCATGTGCCTTCAGTGCGTTGGCCGGGCCGAGGTGGATGTCGCCCCAGGAGGGGTGGTAGGCACCGACCTCGAGCATCACCAAGTCGAACGGGCCCAGCCGCTCGCGGATGCTGGCGTACTCGGGCGTCAGCCCGGTGTCGCCGCTGAAGAACACCGCGTGGCGCTCGCCACGCACCACCAGGGACGACCACAGCGTGGCGTTGCGGTCCTTGAGCCCGCGACCCGAGAAGTGCTGCGACGGCGCCGCGGTGACGGTGACGCCGGTGCCGGGCAGGCGGTGGCTTTCCCACCAGTCCAGTTCGGTGATGCGCTCGGGCGCCACACCCCAGGCCTGCAGGTGCGCACCCACGCCCAGCGACGTGACGAACGGCACCGCACTGTGGCGGGCCAGCGCGCGGATGGTGGGGTAGTCGAGGTGGTCGTAGTGGTCGTGAGAGACCAGCACGGCATCCACCGTCGGCAGCTCGCGCAGGCGCAGCGGCACCGGCTGGAAGCGCCTGGGCCCGAGCAGCCGGAACGGCGACGCGCGTGCCCCCCACACCGGGTCCGTCAGCACGCGCACGCCGTCGATCTCGATCAGCACCGTGGAATGGCCGAGCCAGGTGGCGCGCAGGCCGCTGTCGGGCGGACGCGCCCAGGTGGCACGCGGGTCCACCGACGGCAGTGGTGCATCAGGCGCGCGGCGTGGGCCGCCACAGAGGAACTCGCTCAGCGTCGGTCGCGCCGCGGTCGGGTCGCGCAGGCCAGGGTCGATCGGCTGCACGTTGCGGAAGCCGTCGCCACCCCAGCGTGGGGACGCACGCATGCGCGCCAGGCGTTCGCCGTGGGCGCGTGCGCCGAACGCCCCCATGGCTCACATGCCCGGGTCGATCGGGTGGTCGACCTTGCCGCCGCCCTCGGCCCAGTCCTTGAAGGCACCGAGGTTGTAGACCTGCGCGTAGCCCATGTCCTTGAGGACCTTGCCCGCCAGCGCCGAGCGGCCACCGGAGGCGCAGTACAGGATCACTGGCCGGTCGCGGCGGAAGGCCTTGTCGTGGAACGGTGAATCGGGGTCGGCGCGGAACTCGAGCATGCCGCGCGAGACGTGGTGGGCGCCGCTGATGCGGCCGCTCTTTTCCACCTCCGGCGCATCGCGCACGTCGAGCATCAGCGCGTTGGCGCTGGCGACCAGCGACTTCGCTTCTTCAGGACTGATGCGGGGCACGGCCGCGTGCGCGGCCTCGAGCATCTGTTTCACGCTGAGGGACATGAGGGCTCTCCTTTCAGGACAGGGGTCGTGACGGGAACGGGGGCCAGCTCCGGCCCCGGGCGGCTGGCGCATTCGAGGAAGATGCGCGCCTGGCACGTGCGGCAGATCGCGGGGTCCAATCGGTCGACGATGGCGCGCAGCGCCGTGGGCTTGCGGTCGAAGATGTGGTCGCTGCCCAGGCGGTCGAGGAAGCCGCTGCGCCGCCATATGTCCAGCACCTGCGGTCGCGGACGGTGGAAGTACAGGTCGCCGCCCAGCGCCAGCCGGCGCACGCGCTCGGCCTCCCACAGGTCGGCCCCGGCGAGGTCGATCGCGCTCATGCTCTTGGCCATCACCAGCAGGTGCTTCTGCGGGTCGGGCTGGGCACGCAGGCGGTGCAGGTGGTCGCCCACGTGGGCCACGGCGCCGAAGTAGACCGAGCCCTCCATGCGCAGCAGCTTGAGCTGCGGGCATTCCGGCTGCATGCCGGCGGGTGAGTCGTCGATGACGACGAAGGGGCGGTCGCCGTGGTGGCCCTGGTCGGCCGACGGCGGCGCCGCAAAGCCCATGGTGCGCAACGCCGGGCGTGCGCTGCCGTACAGGTAGACGATGAGCGCGGCGATCATGCCGCCCAGGATGGCCACCTGCAGCGACACCAGCACCGTGGCCACGGCCGTGCCGGCGGCGATGATGGCCTCGGCGCGGTCGAGCTTGATCACGCGCCGCCAATGCGGACGGTCCACCAGGCTCCAGGCCACCGGCAGCAGTGTGGCGGCGATGGCGGCCATCGGGATGAACTGCAGCACCGGCCCGCCGACGAGCATCAGCGCCGCCACGATGATCGCCGAAAAAGCCCCGGCCAGCGGCGTGCGCGCGCCCACCTGCTCGTTGACCACCGAACGATTCAGCGAGCCGCAGGACACGAAGCAGGAGAAGAACGAACCGACGATGTTGGACGTGCCCTGGGCCACGCACTCGCGGTTGGGGTCGAACAGCTCGCCGCGCCGTCCCGCGATGGCCTTGCCCACGGCCATGGTCTGCCCCAGCGACACCACGGCCAGCGCCAGCGCGGCGCCGCCCACGTGGCGCAGGTCGGTCAGCGTGATGGACGGTGCCTGCAGCGTGGGCAGGTCGTGCGCCACCTGCCCCACCGTGTCGGCTGTCCAGCCCTGGCGGGTCATCAGCCAGGCCGCCAGCCCGCCGGTCACCAGCCCGATCAGCATGTGCTGCCGCCCCGGCACCCAGCGCTGCGCTGCCAGCGTGGCCGCCAGCGTGATCGCGCCCACGGCGGCCTCGACGCCGCTGACCGACAGGTCGCGCAGCGCGTGCTCGGCGATCAACACCGCCGCGCCGGTGGTGAAGCCCAGCAGCACCGACGGCGAGACGAAGTTGGCCAGCACGCCCAGCCGGACCAGGCCCAGCACCGCCTGCACCACGCCCAGCGCGAAGGTGGCCACCAGCGCCAGCTGCAGGTAGGACGCTGGGTTGGACGCCGCCAGCGGCGCCAGCATGGCCGCCAGCGCCAACGAGGTGGCGTTGGTGGGCCCGGAGACCATCAGCCGGCTGGCACCCATCAGCGCCGCGACGATGCAGGGCACGATGCTGGTGTACAGGCCCCAGGTGGGCGGCAGGCCGGCCAGTGCCGCAAAGGCGATGCCCTGCGGCAGCACGATCAGCGCGCCGATGAAGCCCGCCATGCCGTCGTCGCGCAGGCTGCGGCGGTCCACCTCGCCGGCCCAGTCGCCGAGCCAGCGCGACGCCTGCGCGGTGAGGGCGGGGGGTATCGGCATGGCCTGCACCATAGCAGGCCCGCCGGACCAGGGCGGCGGGTTGCAGGGCACGCGTACCCCGTCGCCGACCCGGTCGTCACTACACTGTCGCCGCCGCGCATCCTTTCCTGCACGCCGTCATGTCCATCGACCGCCCGCTGCTCATCGGCATCTCCGCCCGCATCTACTACCCCACCCGGCCGGTGCTGGACATGGGTGGCATCTGGACGCGCACGCTGCACTACCTGGAGCAGTCGGTGGCGCACTGGCTGATGTCGCCCAAGGTGCTGGCGGTGATGATCCCCGCCGTGGACCGCGACAGCGTGGTGCAGCGCAGCGACCTCAGCCTGCACGGCTACGCCGAGGCGCTGGACGGCCTGGTGCTGCAGGGGGGCAACGACATCAGCCCGCAGGCCTACGGCGAGGTGCCGATCGCGCCCCAGTGGCAGGGCGACGCCGTGCGCGACCGCTACGAGGTGGAACTGCTGCAGCGTTTCATGCAGGCCGGCAAGCCGGTGCTGGGCATCTGCCGCGGCTGCCAGCTGATCAACGTGGCGCTGGGCGGCACGCTGTACCAGGACATCCCCACCCAGCGCCCCGACGCGCTGAAGCACGTGGATGCCGAGCACTACGAGCGGCAGCTCCATGAAGTCGAGCTCGTCGAGGGCACGACGCTGGCCAGGCTGTACCCGGGCCGGCGGCAGGCGATGATCAACTCCATCCACCACCAGGGCGTGAAGGACCTGGGCCGCGAGCTGGTGGTGGAAGCGCTTGCGCCCGACGGCATGGTGGAGGCCATCCGCTGGACAGGCCCCGGCTACGTCTTCGGCATGCAGTGGCACCCGGAGTTCCTGGCCCTGGGCGCGCTGCACGACGAGCAGCTCGACGGCCACCCGATCCTGAACCACTTCCTCGACGCTGCGCGCCAGGTGCGCGACGGCCACGCGCGATGAAACACACGCTGCTCACCCGAT
Organism: Rubrivivax albus; assembly: GCF_004016515.1. Taxonomy (GTDB): domain Bacteria; phylum Pseudomonadota; class Gammaproteobacteria; order Burkholderiales; family Burkholderiaceae_C; genus Rubrivivax; species Rubrivivax albus. Next base: position 526,858 of record NZ_SACT01000001.1, on the reverse strand, counting down.
GGCTCGCGGCGCTGGCCGCCACGCTGGCGCTGGCCGTGCCCGCCGCCGCCCAGACACTGCGCATCGCCAGCGCCTTCGACCCGCAGACCCAGGACCCGCACGCGCTGGCCCTGCTGTACCACACGCGCGTGGCCTACCAGGTCTACGAGTCGCTGGTGGGCCGGGATGCGGCCTTCAAGCTGGAACCGGCGCTGGCCACGTCGTGGCAGCAGATGGACCCCAAGCGCTGGCGCTTCCAGCTGCGACCCGGTGTGCGCTTCCACGACGGCAGCACGATGACGGCCGACGACGTGGTGTTTTCCATCACGCGGGCCCTGGGCAAGACCTCGCAGCGCGCCTTCCAGCTCAAGGGCGTGACGCAGGCGGTGAAGACGGGCCCGCTGACCGTGGACCTGCTGCTGGAGACCCCCGACGCCGTGCTGCCGGAGAAGCTGCAGTACATCAGCATCATGAGCCGCGCCTGGAGCGAGCAGCACGGCGTCACGGCAGCGCAGGACTTCAACGGCAAGCAGGAAACGTTTGCCGTGCGCAACGCCAACGGCACAGGCCCGTTCAAGCTCGCCCGCTACGAGCCCGACGTGGTCACCGTGCTGCAGCGCCACGACGGCTGGTGGGGCCAGGCCGACGCCCGCAACGGCAACCTGGCCGAGGTGCGCTTCGTTGTCATCAAGAGCGACGCCACCCGCCTGGCTGCGCTGGCCTCCGGCGAGGTGGACCTGGTGCTCGACCCGCCGTTCCAGGACGTCGAACGCCTGAAGCGCCAGCCGAAGATCAAGGTCACCGCGGTGCCGGAACTCGGCCAGCAGTACTTCACCTTCGACCAGGCGCGGCCCGAGCTGGAGTTCAGCGACGTCAAGGGCCGCAACCCCTTCCAGGACCGGCGCGTGCGCCAGGCCGTGTGGCATGCGCTGAACGTGGAGCTCATCGTCGACAAGGTGCTGCGCGGCCAGGCCGAGCCGGTGGGCACCTTCCTGTCACCGCTGGTGGACGGCGCCGACCCGGCGCTGGGCCGCCGCCTGCCCTTCGATCCGGCACGCGCCAAGGCCCTGCTGGCCGAGGCCGGGTACCCCGACGGCTTCGCGGTGACGCTGGATTGCGTGAACGTCACCTGGCGCCAGGCCGTGTGCCAGGCCGCCGCGGCCATGCTGACGCAGGTGGGCATCCGCACCACGCTGCGCGTGGCCGCGCCCAACCTGTTCTTCCCCAAGCTCAGCCAGGCCGGTGCCAGCTTCATCGAGTTCGGCTGGACGGCCAGCCCCGACGCCTGGAACTCGCTCAACGGCCTGTTCCGCACGTTCGACCGCAGCGGCCTGGGCACCTTCAACGCCGGCCGCTACAGCAACCCGAAGCTCGACGCCGTGATCGACGCCATCCGCGTCGAGCCCGACCTCGCCAAGCGCCGCGCGATGGTCGGCCAGGCGCTGACGATGATCGCCGAGGACCTGCCCTACGTGCCGCTGTACCGCCGCAAGCTCAACTGGGCCATGGCGGCGAACGTGGACCTGGTGCAGTGGCCCAACGACACGCTGGAACTGCGCTGGGCGCGGATGAAGTGAGGCCGGCCGGGGGCCGCCTCACTCGCGCGACGGGTAGATGCCCTGCAGCGCCATGAAGCAGCTGACGGTGACGTAGGGCGGCATCTGCGGCACCGGCTGGTTGCCGCCGGCGACACTGGTGGTGGCCGTGGCCATGTCGGTGTCGCCGGGCGCGGCGCCGTACATCGGCAGGCGCGGCCGCGTCGCCGGCACCCCGCCCGCCGGGCTCGACGCCGTGGGGGCGGCGGTGCTGGCACGCGGCGCCACGGTGTGCGTGTGGGCCGGCATCTGGGACGGGGTCAGCGTGTGCGTCTCCGCGCCGCCGCGTTCACCCAATGTGCGTGGTGTCAGACCCGGGCCGTTGCCGTCGTGCACCAGCGCCCGGCCCCGCATGTCCGGCAGCGCGAAGGTGGTGCGGCCGTCGCCGCCGTAGGTGGTGCCCAGCAGCGAGTACAGGGCCGAGTACTGTGCGATCGGCAGCAGTTGCCCATCCAACCTAGCCCAGCCACGTGGCGTGAAGTTGAACCCGGTGCACATGATCTGGCCGATGAAAGGTTCGGACTGCGCAGCAGCGGGCAACGGGGCAGCCATGGCCGCGAGCATGGCCGCGGCGGCGAAGGTGATGCGCATGGGGGTCTCCTGCGGGGTGGGCCGGGGGTCGGCGGGACCCCAGAGTAGGCGCACCCGGTGGCCGGCGCCACCCCCATTCACCCGGGTTCTGCGCGGCCAGCCCCGGTCACGGCGTCAGCGCCGTGGCACGCACCACTGCTGCTCGCAGGGCACGCCGTCGCGGTTGCCATCCATCTTGACACCCGGGCAGTGGGCCAGGAAGTACTCGGCCTCGGCACAGGAACGCATCTGCGCGCAATGCGTGCGGCCGTCGCAGCGGAAACCGCCGTGCGCCACCACGGTGGCTGCCGGCACGGCCAGCCGGGACGCTGCCGGCACCGCAGCGGCCGCCTTCGGCGCCGACGCGGCGCCGTCGCCGGCCCCGCAAGGCCCGTGGCTGCGTCGGAAGTCCCACGGGAACACGGCGCCGCGCTCGGCGTGCAGGCCGCGCTTGAAGGCCTGCGCCACCTTCTCCTGCGGCACGTACGGCCCCTGGTTCCACTTGCTGCGCAGGCTCCAGGCGTGGCCCTCGGCCACCATGCGCTGGTTGACCACCAGCTCGTCGACCGTCAGCACGCCCAGCGTACGGCCATAGCCGTCCTTGCCCTTGGTCTGCAGCGTTGCCGGCTTGCCCATGACGAAGGACGTCAGGTATTCGCGCGAGGCCTCGCCGCCGGCCTGGCAGCCTTCGGGCGCGTCGATGCCGTGCAGGCGCACCTCGATCGGCTTGCCGCCACCTGCGGGCGCAAAGACCAGGCTGTCGCCGTCGATCACCTTGTCCACCTGGCCGGTCAGCGTGGCCGCCGACCCGGCCAATGGAACGCCCACGGCCAGGCAGAAGGCGGCGGCCAGGGTCAGGATGCGGGTGCAGTGCATCGGGGGTGCTCCTTGCTTGCTGGCCGCGATCTTGCCATCGAAGCCGCCGCGCGCCAGACGGGCCGCGATCAGGCCTGGCGCCGTGGCGAGCGTCGGCGGCGGCGCGGTGCCGGCGCGGGGTCCATGGCCGCCTGCTCCGCATCGGCCAGCAGCCGCGCCAGCCGGTCGGCCAGCTTCTCGGTACTGAGCTGCTCGCGCAGCCGCTCCACCATCAGCGGCAGGCTGAAGGGGCTGGCCGTCTGCAGCGGCACCACGGCCAGCGGCGTGCGCGCCATGTGATCGAGCACGGCGCGCAGACGGGTCATCTCCAGCTCCTGCGCCAGCACCTCCTGCTCGGCCTGGCCGAGCAGGCGGTTGCCGCGGTCGTACTGGCGGAAGACCTCCCAGAACAGGCTGCTGGAAGCCTGCAGCTGCTTCAGGCTCTTGGGCGCACCGGGGTAGCCGCCGAAGACCAGGCCCGCCACACGCGCGATCTCGCGGAAACGCCGCTGCGCCAGCGCACCGCTGTTCAGGCTGGCCAGCACGTCGGCCATCAGGTCGCCGGTGGCGAACAGCGAGCCGTCGTGCAGCGCCGACAGGTCCGGCGGCTCGGCGGCCACGATCTCCAGCCCGTAGTCGTTGACGCTGAGCGAGAAGGTGTTGGGACGGGCACCCTGGACACGGTGGGCCAGCCGCCAGGCCAGCAGCTGCGCCAGGCCGATGTGCACGTTGCGCCCGCCGAAGGGGTACAGGAACAGGTGGTGGCCCTCGCGCGTGACCAAGGTCTCGGCCACCAGCCGCCCCGGCCGCGGCAGCAGCGACAGCCGCTGCTGCGTCGTCAGCATCGGCCCGGCCGCCTGCAGTTCGGGCTCGCTGGCCTCGCCCCGGTCCACCGCGTCCAGCAGCGCCTGCACCGCGTCGGCCATCTCGCTGGACAGCGGCATGCGGCTGCCGGCCCAGGCCGGCACGATGCCCTTGGGCTTGCTGGCCTTGCGCACCAGCGCCGCCATGTCCTGCGTGCGCACGTACGCCAGCACCCGGCCGGCGAAGACGAAGTGGTCACCGGGGCTGAGCCGGCCGATGAAGCTTTCCTCGATCGAGCCCAGCTTGCCGCCCGAGACCCACTGCACCGTCATGGTCGCGTCGGCCACGATGGTGCCCACCTGCAGCCGATGGCGGCGGGCGATGCTGCGGTCGGGCACGCGCCACAGGCCGGTGTCGGGGTCGCGCTGCACGCGGTGGTACTCGGGGTAGGCGCCCAGGCTGTCGCCACCACGCTCGACGAAGGCCAGCGCCCACTCGAACTCGGCGCGCGTCAGCCCGGCATAACAGGGGGCACTGCGCACCTCGTCGAACAGCGCCTCGGCGTCGAAGCCGCCGCCCAGCGCCACCGTCACCAGGTGCTGCACCAGCACGTCCAGCGGCTTGTCCGGTGCCAGGCGAGACTCCACCTGCCCGGCCAACGCGGCGCGACGCGCGGCGGCGGCCTCCACCAGTTCCAGCGTGTTGGTGGGCACCAGCGTCACGCGGCTGGCGCGGCCGGGCGCGTGGCCGCTGCGGCCGGCACGTTGCAGCAGCCGCGCCACGCCCTTGGCGCTGCCGATCTGCAGCACGCGCTCCACCGGCAGGAAGTCCACGCCCAGGTCCAGCGACGAGGTGGCCACCACCGCCTTCAGCCGGCCTTCCTTGAGCCCGCGCTCCACCCAGTCGCGCGTGTCGCGGTCCAGGCTGCCGTGGTGCAGCGCCACCACGCCGGCCCAGTCGGGGCGCGCTTCGAGCAGCAGCTGGTACCAGATCTCGGCCTGGCTGCGTGTGTTGGTGAAGATCAGCGTGGTCTCGGCCTTGGCCACCTCGTCGACCACCGGCTGCTGCATCTGCGCGCCCAGATGACCGCCCCAGCTGAAGCGCCCAGGCTCGGCCGGCAGCAGGGTGTCGATGACCAGGGCCTTGTCGATGCGCCCGCGCACCAGCTGGCCGCCGGGGCCACAGAGTGTGGCCATCGCCTCGTCCAGGTTGCCCAGCGTGGCCGACAGCCCCCAGACCACGAGGCCCGGATTCCATCGCCGCAGCCGCGCCAGCGCCAGCTGCACCTGCGTGCCACGCTTGCTGGCCAGTAGCTCGTGCCATTCGTCGACGATGACGGTGTGCACACCGGCGAGTTCGTCGCGCGCGTGTTCGCGGGTGAGCATCAGGCTCAGCGACTCCGGTGTCGTGACCAGCGCCTTCGGCCAGCGGCGCTCCTGCCGCGCGCGTTCGGCGCTGGGGGTGTCGCCGGTGCGCTGGCCGACCTGCCAGGCGGGGGCGAGGTCGGGCAGCGGCAAGGCCAGCGCGCGCGTGGTGTCGGCGGCCAGCGCGCGCATCGGCGTGAGCCACAGCACCTGCAGGCCCGGCGCCGGGCAGGCGCGGGTCAGCGCCCCCATCCACACCGCGTACGTCTTGCCGCTGCCGGTGGTGGCGTGCAGCAGGCCGCTGTGGCCGGCGGCCATGGCCGCCCAGACCTCGCGCTGGAAGGGAAACGGCGTCCAGCCGCGGGCGGCGAACCAATCCTCGGGATTCACGTTGGCAATCGTAGGCGCACACTGCGCCCACCATGACCGACGACGACCTCAACCTGACGCAGTGGAGCGCTGTCGTCGCCCTGCTGGTGGTGCTGCTGGTGCCGCTGGCGGTGGCTGGTGCCGCGTGGGCGCGGCGCCGCTACGTGCGGGCCATCACCGCGCTGCAGGCGGACCTGGCCCGTGGTGACGGCGGCGTCCAGCTGCACCGGCCCACGGCGCCGCCGAACCGCACGCCGCTGGACATCGACCTGATGGACGCGGACCAGGTTGCCGCTGCCACTGGTGGCACGCCAGCCACCGGTGCCCGGCGGCTGCGCCGGCGCGTCCTGGGCGTGCAGTTCACCGCCGGCCTGCTGTACTGGTGGCTGCTGCTGTGCGTGCTGCTGGTGGCCGGTGTGGTCTGGTGGCAGATGAGCGGCGAACCGGCGCTGGGCGACCCGGCGAGTGACGAGGGGGCTGCCAACCTGGCCGAGACGCTCGCGACCCAGCTGGTGCTGTGGCCGCTGCTGGTGCTGCCCGCCGTGCTCGGCTGGGCCTTCCAGGCCGGCCTGCCGGAGGACCGGGTGTGGCTCGGCGCCGGCCTGACTGTGGCGGCCTTCGGGCTTGGCCTGGTCGGCAGCGGGGCGGAGCTGGGGGCGGCACTGGTGCTGGCCACCGCCGCGGCCATGCTCGCGGCCCTGCTGGCGGCCTTCCTGCGGCCGGCGGTGCGCGGCGCCGGGCCACCGCTGGTGGCGGCGTTGACCATCGGCCTCGTCGTCTTCGCCTTCGGCGTGGCCTTTGCGGCGGCCTTCGACGACGGCGAGGACAGCGAGACCACCGCCGAGGACTGGCTCTGGGCCAGCCTGTACCTGCTGCTCGTGCTGGGCCTGGCCGGTGCCGCCGCCTGGCGCATGTTGCTGCGCCTGGCCCGCCGATACGAGGAGCGCCGGTTCAGCGACCAGCAGATGGCGCTGCACGCCTACTGGGCGCTGATCACCGGCTGGTGCGGCGCGCTGGTGCTGGCGGTGTCCTTCGACGCCCGCACCCAGCATGCGATGGAATGGATGGCCGCCGTGGTGCTGGTGGCATGGTTCGGCTGGCGCGCGCTGGAGCGCGTGGCGCTGTGGTGGGCCCGCCGCGGTGCACCGGCACCGTGCGGTGCCCTGCTGATGCTGCGCGTGTTCAAGCCCAGCGCGCGCAGCGAGGCCTTCACCGACCGCTTCCTGGCGCGCTGGCGGTTTGCGGGCCCCACCTGGATGATCGCCGGGCCCGACCTGGCCGGCGGCCACCTGGAACCCGACGAGTTCTTCGCCTTCCTGCGGGGCCGGCTGCGCGAGCACTTCATCGTCGATCCCGCCGAGATCGCACCGCGCCTGCAGTCCCTGGACAGCACGCGTGACCCCGACGGCCGCTGCCGGGTGCACGAGCTCTTCTGCAGCAACGCCACCTGGCGCGAGACCGTGCTCGCGCTGATGGACCGTGCCGGCGCCGTGCTGCTGGACCTGCGCGAGTACCACCCTGGCCGCCTGGGCACCCGCTTCGAACTCGAGGCCGTGCTGCAGCGCGTGCCGCTGCAGCGGCTGGTGGTGCTCGTGGCCGCCGGCGACGACCCGGCGGTGGTGGAGGCCGAGGTCCGCGACGCCTGGCGCCTGGTGGACCCGCGCGGCCGCAGCGACGAATCACCGCGGCTGACCGTGCTGTCGGTGGACCAAGGCAGCGCGGCCGAGATGCACGGCCTGCTGGCCGCCTGCGCCGCGGCCACCACCGGCGCGGGGGACACTCAGCGCTGAGGCCGCACGCGCCGCGAGCCGCCGGCACGGCGGTCGGCACGCACGTCCTGCACCAGCTCGGCATTGAGGGTGCGCGCCCGGGCTGTCAGCGCGGTCAGCAGCTGGTCGAGCTGGCCGATCGCGCGGTCGTCCACCGCCTGCAGCACCGCCTGGTTGATGGCCGCCACCTGCGGGAACAACTCGTCGTGCAGCTGCCGGCCCGCCGCGGTGAGCGCCACGCGGGCCTGGCGCGCGTCGCCCGGCAGCGGCACCCGCGCGAGCAGGCCCTTGGCCACCAGGGCGCCGATGGCACGGCTGGTGCGCGGGCGGTCCAGCTGCGCTTCGTCGGCCAGCGCCGACGGCGACAGCTCGCCCCGCGCCGCCAGCAGGCCGATCAAACGCCACTCGCGCCGGGCGATGCCGTAGCGCCCTTCCAGCAGACGGATCACCGGCGCGCCGCTGAGCGCGTGCAGCTGCAGCAGTCGGTAGTTCAGCAGGTCGTCCAGCGACCGCGGGTGGCGCAGGCTCAGGGTCATCCCGGGGCAGAGTTGTTTTCAACAACTCTAGGCCCGGGGCGTAGATTGCCGTCACCGCACAACCCCTGATGACGACGGAGACCAGCCCATGAACCGCCAGCGCTTCCTGACCACCCTGCTCTCGACCGCGGTGGCCGCCGCGGCCGCCACCCTGGCCGCGCCGGCATGGGCCCAGCAGGGCGTGGTGAAGGTCATCGTCGGCTACCCGGCCGGCGCCACCAGCGACGCGCTGGCGCGCGTGGTGGCCGAGCACATGGCCGGCACGCTGAAGCAGACCGTCATCGTGGAGAACAAGCCCGGCGCGGGCGGGCGCATCGCCAACGAGCTCGTGAAGGCCGCGCCGGCCGACGGCACCACGCTGCTGATGACGCCGGTGGCCACGATGGGCATCTTCCCGCACAGCTTCGCCGGCCAGCTGCGCTACGACCCGTTCAAGGACTTCGCGCCGGTGGCCCACCTCAGCAGCTTCCAGGTCGGCCTGGGCGTGGCCACCAACGTGCCGGCCAAGTCCCTGGCCGAGTACGTGGCCTGGGTGAAGAGCGACCCGCAGAAGAACGGCTTCTACGGCTCGGCCGCGCCGGGCAGCATCCCGCACTTCTTCGGCGTGATGTTCGGCCGCGCCGCCGGCCTGCCGATGACGCACGTGCCGTACAAGGGCACGGCCGCAGCCATGCAGGCGCTGGCCGCCGGCGAGATCTCGGCCCTGTCCACTGTGGCCGCCGACATCCGCGCGCTGGTGCAGAGCGACCGTGCCCGCCTGCTGGCCGTGGCCGGCGACCAGCGCGACCCGGCCTTCGGCAACGTGCCCACCTTCAAGGAGCTGGGCTACGACCTGGTGGCCAAGCCCTGGTACGCGATGTTCGCGCCCGGCGGCACGCCGCCGGAGGTGCTGAAGAAGCTGTCCGCTGCCGCAATGGCCGCGGTGGCCGACCCGGCACTGAACAAGCGGCTGGTGGACATGGGGCTGGAGCCCACCGGCTACGGCCCGGACCAGCTGGCCGGCATCCTGAAGGCCGACTACGACCGCTGGGGCGAGGTGATCCGCGCCTCGGGCTTCAAGCCCGGCCAGTGACGTCACGGCCGCCAGCACACGGGAGGCCGTGGTGAACGTGCTCTTCATCATGGCCGACCAGTTGCGCTGGGACCACCTGGGCTGCGCCGGCCACCCCTGCCTGAAGACGCCCAACCTGGACGCGCTGGCCGCGCGCGGCGTGCGCTTCGCCAACGCCTTCGTCAACAGCGGCGTCTGCGGGCCGAGCCGGATGTCGTATTACACCGGCCGCTACCCGATCAGCCACGGCGCCACCTGGAACCGGGTGCCACTGTCGGTGGGCGAGGTCACGCTCGGCGAGATGCTGCGCGGAGCCGGCCACCGCCTGGCGCTGGCCGGCAAGACGCACGTGATGCCCGACCGCCAGGGCCTGGCGCGCCTGCAGCTCGAAGGCGGCAGCGAGCTGGCCACGCTGCTGGAACGCGGCGGCTTCGAGGAGATCGACCGCTACGACGGCCACCACACGCCGGGCGACGAGAGCGGCTACCCGGCCTACCTGCGCGCCCACGGCTACGACAGCGCCGACCCGTGGAGCGACTTCGTCATCTCGGCCGTGGACGCCGAGGGCTCCGTGGTCAGCGGCTGGCACATGCGCCACTGCCACCTGCCGGCGCGCGTGCGCGAAGCGCATTCCGAGACGGCCTACATGACCGACCAGGCCATCGGCTTCGTGCAGCGCATGGGCCGGCAGCCCTGGGTGCTGCACCTGAGCTACGTGAAGCCGCACTGGCCCTACATGGCGCCGGCGCCCTACCACGCGATGTACACGGCCGACCAGTGCCTGCCGGTGGTGCGCAGCGCCGCCGAACGCGAAGCGGAGCACCCCGTGCTCGCGGCCTACCGCCAGCAGGAGGAGAGCGTCAGCTTCCAGCGCGACGACTGCATCCGCACCGTGCGCCCGGCCTACCAGGGCCTGATCACGCAATTGGACGACCACCTGGGCCGGCTCTTCGATGCCCTGGCGGCGCAGGACGTGCTCGACGACACGCTGGTGATCTTCACCGCCGACCACGGCGACTACCTGGGCGACCACTGGCTGGGCGAGAAGGAGCTGTTCCACGACACGGTGCAGAAGGTGCCGCTGATCGTGGCCGACCCACGCGCCGCGGCCGACGCCACGCGCGGCACGGTGGACCCGCGCTTCGTCGAGTCGGTGGACATCGTGCCCACCATCCTCGACGCGATGCAGGTGACGCAGCCGGCGCAGCGCCTGGAAGGCCGCAGCCTGCAGCCGCTGCTGCACGGCGAGCACCCGGCGGACTGGCGCGACATGGCCTACAGCGAGCTGGACTACAGCTACCGCCAGGCCCGGCTGACCCTGGGCCGCCCGGTGGACCGCTGCCGCGCCTTCAGCCTGCGCACCGCGCGCTGGCGCTACGTCTACTGGCTGGACCTGCCGGAGCAGCTCTACGACCTGCAGGCCGACCCCGACGAGTTCCACGACCTGGGCCGCGACCTGGCCACCGCCGACGTGCGCGCACAGCTGCGCGACCGGCTGCTGGCCTTCCTGGCTGCACGGCGGCACCGCACCACGGTCAGCGACGCGCAGGTGGCCGCCGCCACCGCCGGGCACAAGCGCGCCGGCGTGTTCTACGGCCAGTGGTGAGGCGGCGCTCGCTCAGGCCGTGACCACGGCGCCGAGGGCCGGGCGTTCGGTGCGCGGCACCCAGGGCCAGCGCAGCCCGGACGCCGCCGGTGTCACGCCGATCTCCAGCGTGTAGCCGCGCCCGCGTACGCCTTCGATGTCCAGCCCGTCGACGCGTGCCTCGCGCAGGCGGCGGCGCAGGCGCGCCACGTAGACGTCCACGCTGCGCGCCTGCAGGTCGCGGCCGCCGCCGGCCGCCTGCGCCAGTGCGTCACGCGTGACCACGTGACCCGGCTGGGCCCCCAGGCAACGCAGCAGCGCCACCTGCAGCGCCGTCAATTCGACGTGCCGGTCGGCGCGCTGCAGCCGGCGCGCCGCCTCGTCCAGCGTCCAGCCGCCCAGTGCCAGCGGTGCCGGTTCGGGCTGCCCCCGCGCTGCATCGCGTTGCCGCAGCACCGCCACCAGGTGCGCGCGCAGCCGGCGCGCCGTCAGTGGCCCGGCCAGCCAGGCATCGGCACCGAGTTCCAGCGCGATCACCTCGTCGACCTCGTCGGCCGCGCCGGCGGCCACCAGCACCGGGCAGCCCAGCGTCTGGCGCAGCGCATCGATGTCGCGCGGCGCCGGGCCGCCTTCGCACTCGGCCCGCAGCACCACGGCATCGAAGCGTGCATGGGCGGCCGCACGCTGCGCGGCGGCCATGTCCGGCAGCCACAGGCAGCGCCAGCCGGCACGCGCCATGGCACCGGCCACGTCGGCCTCGCCGGGCAGCACGGGGCCGACGAAGAGCAGCAGGCGCCGCACGCCGGGTGGCACGGCGTCGACGGACGCAGGGGGGTGGGCAGGAAAGGTCACGCCACCATGATCGGCGCCGACGCCGAACCGGCGCAAGGTCCATTGCGTGGCCCTGGCCAGGGCCAATGTGCGCCAATGCCGTCCTTCGCGCCAGACTGCGACTCGTCCCCTGCCTGCCGTCGTTCGTCGCCACCCCCTCGTGTCCGCGGCCACGTCGGCGCATGATGTGTTCACCGCCGCCGCAGGAGCAGAACACGTGACCAAGCGGGCCAGCGGCCCCCTGCTGACGACGATGGGCGAGGACGCGCAGCAGTTGCGCGGCCGCCGCGCCCAGGTCTACCGCACGGTGATCGACCAGATCCGCGCGGGCGTGCTTGCGCCCGGCGCACGGCTGCCGTCGGCACGCCAGCTCGCCCGCGAATGGCGCGTGGCGCGCGGCGTCATCGACGAGGCCTTCGCCCAGCTGCAGGCCGACGGCCTGGTGGAACGCCGGGTCGGCGACGGCAGCTACGTGCGCCACGACGTGCCGGTGGCGCAGATCCAGCCGGCGCCGGAGACGGCCCCCGAAGCCAACGAGGCCGCGCGGCGGCGGCTGGAGCAGTTCTCGCCCTACATGGCGCTGGCGCGTGCCTTCGAGCTGCCGCGCCAGCAGTTCCACCCGCCGGTGCTGCACCCGCGGGCCTGGCCGGAAGCGGAGTTCCCGCTCGAGCGCTGGCGGCGGCTGGTCAACGCCGCGCTGCAGGAGGAGTGGCGCGACCACCTCGGCTACGGCCCCACCGCCGGCCTGCCCACGCTGCGCTCGGCCATCGCGCGCCACGTGGCGCTCACACGCGGGCTGCACTGCACGGGCGAGCAGGTCATCGTGGTCAACGGCCCGCTGCAGGCCATCGAGACCATCGCCCGCGTGCTGCTCAAGCCCGGTGATGCGGTGCTGGTGGAGGACCCCAGCCACCCCAGCCTGCCGCTCCTGCTGGAGATGCTGCACGCGCGCGCCGTGGGCGTGCCGCTGGACGACGAGGGCTTCGACATCGCCACCGGCATGGCGCTGGCACCCGACGCGCGCCTGGCCTACCTGCACCCGCTGGCCCAGTTTCCGCTGGGCACGCCCACCTCGCGCGCGCGCGGCGACGCGCTGCTGGCCTGGGCGGCCGAACACCAGCGCTGGATCGTCGAGGGCTGCTTCAACGACGAGTTGGTGCACCGCCCACCGGCGCCACCGGCGCTGATGGCGCGTGACGCCGCCGAACGCGTGATCCTGATGGGCACCTTCGAAGGCGTCATGTTCCCGTCGCTGCGCATCGGCTACCTGGTGGTGCCGCAGCGCCTGGCCGACGTCTTCATCACCGCGCGCGGCCCGCTGGGCGACCACACGCCGGTGGCCCAGCAGCTGGCGCTGGAGGCCTTCATCGACGGCGGCCACCTGAGCGCCCACCTGCGCACGCTCCGGGAAGCGCTGGGCGCACGCCGCGAGGCCTTCCGCCAGGCGGTGCGCCGCTGGCTGCCGGCCGACGTGATCCTGGGCCGCACCGACACCGCCTGGCACGCCTGCCTGCACCTGCCGCCGCACTGGCGCGACGTGGACCTGGTGCAGGCGCTGCGCCGGCGCCGCATCGGCGCCGAGGCGCTCTCCACCCGCTGCTGGCAGGCCACCCACTTCAACGGGCTGGTGGTGGCCTACCCGGCCTGGACTGCGTCGGAACTGGACGCCGCCGTGCGTGGCATCGCCGAGGTGCTGGAGGCGATGCCGCGCGGCTGAGCGCGAGCGGCCTTGCGGGATGGCCTCTCACGCTCCGGGCCTCCAGGCCGGATGCACCGCACCCGGCCCGGGCTGCGCTCAGAAGCTGTACTTCGCCGTCACGTAGCCGAAGCGGCCGCGCGCCGAGTACACCTCGGCGAAGCCCATCTGCGAGTAGCTGTTGCTGGACGCGTTCTGCACGCTCAGCGGCGGCGCGTTGTCGAGCACGTTCTTCATGCCGGCGGTGAACTCCCAGCCCGCCAGACCGCTGTACGACACCTGCAGGTCCAGTTCCTCGTGCGCGTGCACCTTGCGGGTGCCCGCCGGCAGCGGGAAGCCGCGGTCGGTGTCCCAGAAGCCGCCCACCGTGCGCCAGGCGCCGAAGACCGCCCAGGCGCCGACGCTGCTGGTCACCGAGAAGCTGTTGCGGAAGCGGGGGATGGCGTAGGTGCCGTTGAACTCCGTCCAGTCCGCACCCGCCGAGTCCTTGGTTTTGTTGGTGGTGTAGTAGGTCAGCAGGTTGCGGATGCTCAGGTTGCCCAGCAGCGTGCCGGGCAGGCGCAGCCGGGCGTCCACGTCCACGCCCGCGGTCTCGCGTTCGGCGATGTTCTGCAGGTTGGTGAACACGCGCACCCGCGGCCCGTCGTTCTGCCAGAAACCCTGCTCGATGGCGCTGGCGATGGTGGGCGTGGAGATGTCGTCCTCCTTGGTGATCTTCCACCAGTCGATGCTGGCGTTGAAGTGGCGCCCAGCCTCGAAGATCACACCCAGGTTGAAGGTCTTGCCCTTTTCCGGCTTCAGGTCGGGGTTGGAGCCGTTGACCTGGAACGCGTTGACCAGGCAGGTCTCGTTGCCGTCGCCGTCGTCGGTCACCGGCACGCCCAGCAGACGGCAGAGGTCGGGCTCGGTGATCGTGGTCGCCCCTTCCTCGGTGGCACCGAAGAGCTGCTTGAGCACCGGGGCGCGGAAGCTCTCGGTGTACGACGCGCGGAACGCCAGCGTCGGCATCGGCGTGTACTTCAGGCCGATCTTCGGGCTCGTCTGGTTGTAGTTGTCGTAGTGGTCGTAGCGCACCGCCACCTGCCCTTCCAGGTTCTTCGCCAGCGGCACCTGCAGTTCGCCAAACACGGCGCTGAAGCTGCGCGACGCATCCACGGCCGACTGCTGGATGCTGCCCACCACCTGGCCGGCCTGGGTCAGCGCATCGGGCGTGTCGCGCAGCGACTCCTTGGTGTGCGAGAAACCCACCGCGTAGCGCAGCGTGCCGCCGGGCAGCTGCATCAGGTCCCCGCCGACCAGGCCGCTGAGCGTGGTCAGCTTGGATTCGCCGGTGCGCACCGGCGTGACCTTCAGCGAGTCCACCAAGGCCTGATCATTGGTCAGCACCGTGGGGTTGATGGAGCCGTCGCCGGTGGCGGCCAGCCAGAGGTTGGCGTCGAAGTAGTTGCTGTCCTCGTTCTTCACCTTGCTCACGCCGTGGCTGAGCGCGACCTTCCAGTCCAGGCCCGCGGTGTAGCCCTCGACGCCGAAGGCGGCGTTGAAGAAGTCCGAGGTGCGGCGGGTGGTGCGCGGCCCGCCCTGCATGAAGCGGCCGGCAATGTAGACGGTGTCGGTGCCGTTGCCGTCGCCGTCCAGGATCTCGTACGGGCGCTGCGCCTCGTCGGTGATCGGCACGATGAAGTAGTCCGGCACCGGGTGGGCCTCGAACAGGTCCTTCGACGTGGAGAACGTGCCTTCGGCGAACAGCCGGATGTCGTCGGTGAGCGCCACGTTGCCCACCAGCAGCGCGCTGAGACGGTCGGCGCCGTTGTACGAGGTCAGGATGCTCTGGTTGAAGTCGTAGCGGCAGATGTTGCCGGCCCCCAGTTGGTCGGCCGGGCAGGCGGTGTAGGGGATGCCCACCGGCGCGCCGGTGCCGGGATCGACCACGTTGCCATAGGGCGAGAAGCTGCTGCGCCGGTCGCCGGCGCCGACGTCGCGGAAGTCCACCGAATCGGTGAGGTCGCGGTCCTTGCGGAAGATCGGGTCGCGCTTGAACACGTCCACGCCCACCAGCACGTTGTAGCGGTCCTTCATCAGGTCGCCGAAGCCGAAGGCCATGCCCACGCGCTTCTCGGTGCCGTCGCTGCGGCTGCTGGTGCCGTAGTTGGCGGTGAGCTCCAGGCCCTGGTAGTCGGTGCGCGTGATGAAGTTGATGACGCCGGCCACGGCGTCGGCGCCGTAGATGGCCGAGCCGCCGTCCTTCAGGATCTCGATGCGCTCGATGGCGCCGATGGGCAGCGAGTTGACGTCGAAGGCCGCGCCCGCGCCCGAGGAGTCGTACAGCGCATTGACCGGCACGCGGCGTCCGTTGAGCAGCACCAGCACCTCGCTTTCGCTGAGGCCGCGCAGCAGCACGTTGGCCGTGCCCGACCCGGCCGGCGAGTTCGACGAGATCTCGCCCTGGTCGAAGATGTCGATCGACGGGATCGAGCGCAGCAGTTCGTTGACGTTGGACGCGCCGCTGCGCTCGATGTCCTGGCGGTTGACGATCTCCACCGGTGCCGGCCCTTCGGCGTTGGCGCGCTTGATGGCCGAGCCGGTGATCTCGACGCGCTGTGCCGGTGCGCTCTGCTGCGCCAGCGCCGCGGTGCCGGTGCTGGCCAGCAGGGCGGCCAGGGCGATGCGTGACAGGGGGAATGACATGGTCCGTGGACTCCGACGGTGAAGAAATGGGTCGGGCCAGTCTTCCGGCGTGACAGGCTGTCACACACGCGGGGCCACCCGAACCGGCGGTGGCGCCCGGGTGCGCATGGCGATGCGACGCCACCGCAACGTCGCGTGGCGGCGACAGTGGCGTGCCGTGTGACTTCTTGGTGACGCGCCGGCGTGCCCGCCGCCGTGCGTTCGGTGCGCGATCAGCGCGCGCCGAGGATCCAGCCTTCCACCGCGTCCACCTGCGGCGGCTGCGCCAGGGCCGGCTGGCCGGCGGCCCACGCAGCCTGCACCAGACAGAGCACGGCATCGAGCCGGTCACCGCTGGCGTCGGCCACCAGCGACTCACGCAGCGCATGGCCGAGCTTGAGCCGCGGTGCGCCGAGGTACGGTGCAGGCACGCGGCCCTGCTCCAGCGCGTCGACGAGGTCGATGCGAGCGATCAGGCGGTCGGACTCGTCGCTGTTCTTGTACGAGCGCCGCCCCAGCACCGCATGCGCCAGCGCCCCGGGGTAGCCCTCCAGCGCCTGGCGCTGCGGGTCGGCCGCGTGCAACCCCGGCAGCGACACGCCCGCGGCCAGCAGCCGCGACAGCCCTTCGAACCACATGAAGCCCACCGGCACGTAGCGCGTCTGCAGCGGGCTGGTGGAGCGCAGGCCGGGGCCGAGCGCGAGGTCGGTGGCGCGGTGCGGCAGGCCCTGGCCCCAGCCGTCCACCAGCGCCCGGAAATCCATGCGCGCGGCACAGCGCGCGTGCACGGCGGCGCTGACCTCGGCCACCGTGGCGCCCAGCGCCTGCGCGTCGACGAAGGCCCGCGGCAGGCCAAACGGGAAGTCAAACGCGCCCATCCAGGGGCCGGGCTCGGCCAGCACGGCCTCGAAGGCCGGCATCGACACCAGGGCCTCGACGGCGTCGAGCCGCAGCACGCCGACCGCGAGCCGGCCGCGGGCCACGGTGATGGGCTTGCGCCGCGTGGGCGCACTGGTGAAGTCGACGCCGAGCAGGTGGAGGGTCATCGGACAGGGAACGTGGGATGAAGGGCGGGATGCCAGGGTAGCCAGGTGCGGATCAGCGGCGCGCCCTGAAGGCCCGCCGAAGGCGGGCTAAGCTCGGCCGCCTATGAACGACATCCTGCAACGCTACACCGAACAACTGCCCGCCCTGCTGATCGCCTGGGGCGGCAACCTCGCCGGCGCGCTGATCACGCTGGTGGTCGGCTTCACGATCGCCGGCTGGGCCGGCCGCCTGGTGCGCAAGGCGCTGGGCCGCTCCGACAAGATCGACCCGGTGTTCCACCCGCTGGCCGGCAAGATCGTGCGTCTGGTCATCATGGCCTTCACGGTGATCGCCGTGCTCGGCCGCTTCGGGGTGGAGACCGCGAGCCTGATCGCCGCCGTGGGTGCCGCCGGCCTGGCCATCGGCCTGGCCCTGCAGGGCACGCTGAGCAACGTGGCCGCCGGCGTGATGATCCTGCTGCTGCGGCCCTTCAAGATCGGCGATGCGGTCAACATCGGCGGCAGCGTCTACGTGATCGACAGCATCGGCTTCTTCGCCTGCCGCGCCCACCTGCCCGACGGGCCCAAGGCGTTCATCCCGAACGCCGAGATCTGGGGCAAGACGCTGGTCAACCTGTCGGAGACCGACCAGGACCTGCGCCGCATCGACCAGACCTATGGCATCGCCTACGGCGACGACATCGACACCGCCATCGCCATCCTGCAGCGCGTGGTCGCCGCCGACCCGCGTGTGCGCACCGAGCCGGCCCCGCTGATCAAGGTGCAGGCGCTGGCCGACAGCTCGGTCAACATCCTGCTGCGCGTGTGGACGGCGCGCACGGACTGGTGGGACACCCAGCTGGATCTGATGAAGGACGCCAAGCAGCAGCTGGAGGCCGGCGGCATCACGATCCCGTTCCCGCAGCGGGAACTGCACGTGATCCAGGCAGCGGCGCCACGCGCCTGATCACGCCGCCGCCAGCAGCGCCACCCCACCGGCGATGCAAGCCGCCCCGGCCAGCCGCAGCCAGCGGTCGCCCTCGCCCAGCAGGCGCCCGCCGATGAGCGCGGCGAACAGCAGCGACACCTCGCGCGCCGGCGACACCAGGGACATCGGCGCCATCGTCAGCGCGTACAGCACCATCACGTAGCCGATGGGCGCCAGCACCGCGCCCACCAGGGCGTAGCGCCACTGCGTGCGCCACACGGCCTGCTGGCCACCCGCATCGCGCCGCCAGCGCCCCACTTCGCCCGGCAGCAGGAAGGGCAGGCGCAGCAGGTTGGTCAGCCAGTCCAGCAGGATGGGCGAGATCAGCATCACCTTGACCGCGTAGCCGTCCAGCACCGAGTAGCCGGCGATGAACAGGCCGGTGAGCCCGCCCCAGCGCAGGCCGGCACGCAGGCGGGCGTCGGCCGAGGCGCGCAGCAGGCGCGGCCCGCCGGCGAGCACGAAGACGCCGCCGCAGACCGCGGCCACGCCCAGCCCGCCCAGCCACCCGGGCCGTTCGCCCAGCAGCAGCACGGCCACCAGCACCGTGATCAGCGGCCCGGTGCCGCGCGCCACCGGGTAGACCACGGTGAGGTCGGCCTCGCGGTAGCCGGTGAGCAGGCAGCGGTAGTAGCCCAGGTGGACCAGCGTCGTGGCGAGCACGAAGCCCCACTGTGCGGCGGTCAGCGCCCAGAGCTCGTGCCAGCACAGCGCCATTGCCAGCGGTGCCCAGAGCACGCCCACCATCGCCGCGCCCATGACCATGAAGCTGTCGCCGCCACCGGCCTTCTTGGCGGCGATGTTCCAGGTGGCGTGCAGCAGCGCAGCGCACAGCACCAGGGCCAGGGCGGTGGTGGACATCGTGCGATTCTGGGGCGGGCGGCGGGCCGCTACAGTCGCGCGCATGACAAGCAATCCGGTTCTCGTCGAGGTGCTGCGCGGCGGCGCCGTGGAGTCGCGCCACCGCGGCGCGCTGGCCGTGGTGGACGCCACGGGCACCCTGCACACCGTGCTGGGCGACATTGACCGCCCGGTGTTCCCGCGGTCGGCCGTCAAGCTGCTGCAGGCGCTGCCGCTGGTGGCCAGCGGCGCGGCCGACACGCTGGGCCTGAACGATGCCGAACTGGCGCTGGCCTGCGCTTCCCACGGCGGCGAGCCGGAGCATGCCCAGACGGCCGCGGCCATGCTGGCCAAGGCCGGGCTGGACGTGGCGGCGCTGGAGTGCGGCACGCACTGGCCGTACAACGAAGCGGCGCAGCGCGCACTGGCGCGTGAAGGTGCGGCGCCCAGCGCGCTGCACAACAACTGCTCCGGCAAGCACAGCGGCTTCGTCTGCCTGGGCTGCGCGATGGACAAGACCGGCGATGCGCGCGGCTTCCTGCGCGGCTACGTGCAGCCGGATCACCCGGTGATGCGCGAGGTGACCGCGGCGCTGCAGGCCACCACCGGGTTCGACCTGCGGCAGACGGCGCGCGGCACCGACGGCTGCTCCATCCCCACCTACGCCATCCCACTGCGCCACCTGGCGCATGCCTTTGCCAGGGTGGCCAGCGGCCAGGGCCTGTCGGCCGACCATGCGCGCGCCGCGAAACGCCTGCGCCAGGCCATCGCCGCCGCGCCCTTCATGGTGGCGGGCAGCGGCCGGCTGGACACGCGGCTGATGGCGCACTTCGGCGAGCGCCTGTGCTGCAAGGTGGGCGCCGAGGGCGTGTACTGCGCCGCGCTGCCCGAACTGGGCCTGGGCCTGGCGATCAAGATGGACGACGGCAACACCGCCCGCGCCGCCGAGGTGGTGCTGGCCGGGCTGCTGCACACGCTGATGAAGGCCGAAGGCGACGACGCGGCGCTGCTGCGCAGCGTGTGGGACGCGCCGCTGAGCAACTGGAACGGGATCGAGGTGGGGCGGTTGAGGGTTGCGGCGAGGCCGGGGGGCTGATCGCGCTCAGGCGCCGCGCCCCCACACCATCACATGCCCCGCCGCCGGATCGTCCCGGCCGCCCAGCACCTGCCCATGCAACGCCGCCAGCCCGGCCGGCGCCGCGTGCTCGACCACACGCACCCAAGGCGCCGGCCCGGCCGTCACCCGCATCAGGTGCGAGCGCCAGGCGTCGGCCAGGCGCTGCTCGAAGGCCTCCGGCCCCCAGTCGCCCAGGCGCTTCTTCACCTGCGCCGGGGCGAAGAACAGCACCGGCCTGGGCCCCGGCAGGTCGCGTGTGCCCGAGAGCTGATCCACGTGCGTGCCGCCCACAGAACAGCTGTAGGACAGCGCCGGCAGGTGCGCGTGCACGCGCCGGCGCAGCGCGCCGTTGCCGGCGAAGTCCACGTACACCGCAGGCGCGTCGGGCGCCAGCGTCTCCAGGTCGTCGTAGGCCAGCACGCGGTGGTGGGCGCCCAGGCGTTCGCAGTACGCGCGGTTGGCGGGCGATGTGAGGCCCACCACCTCCACGCCGCCGCGTGCGTGCAGCAGCGCCGCGGTGGCGCTGGCGGTCTTGCTGCTGGCCGACGACAGCAGCACGCGGGCGGCGCCAAAGAAGCCCGCGTCGGCCAGGAAGTCGTCGATCAGCCAGCTGGTGGTGAACAGCGGGCGCAGCAGCGCCTGCAGGTCTTCGCTGTCGCGGGTGTACAGCGGGTCCGCGTTGCAACGCAGCAGCTGGTTGTAGACGGCGGGCAGGCTGGCGCGGTGCGCACTGCCGTCGGCAAACCCGGCGGCACGCAGCCGGGTGGGCGCCAGCACCGCGTGACTGGCGCTGGGCCAGTAGCCGTACAGGCGCTCGCCCACGGCCACGCCGGGGTGCAGGCTCTGCACCACGTCGCCGAAGCCCCAGACCGGGATGTTGCCCCAGGCGTCGTCGCCCGTCGGGTAGAAGGCCCAGTACTGCATCGCGTCACCGAAGGCGGCGTAGGTGATGTTGTTGGCCGTGTAGGCGCAGCGGTCCACACGCACGCGCACCTCGCCGTCGGCCAGCGGCGTGGCCTCGCGTTCGATGCATCGGGTCTCGGCCAGCGCCTGTTTGCGCACCTGGAAGTGGGTCTCGCTCATCGTCTGTCTCCGGTCATCTGCCCTTCAGTCGCCCAGCGCCTGGCCTTCGCGCCGCGGGTCCACGCCGCCCTGCCAGCCGCCGGGCACGCGCAGGATCGTGGCCACGCCGCTGGCCATGGGCATGCGCACCACGCGGTGGCCGCGTGCGCGCAGCGCGGCCTCCAGCGCGTCGAGTGTCGCGCCGTCCGGGTGGTCACGCTCCAGCACGGTGGCGGGGGTGTTGAAGGCGCCGACGCGCGGCATCTCGTTCGCGGCCTGCGCGTCGAGCCGCCCTTCCTGCAGCGCCAACAGGGTCTGGGCGACGAAGGCGATGATGGCCGCGCCGCCGGGCGACCCGGTCACGGCCCGCAATGCACCACGGGTGCCGTCAGAGGCACGGTCGAAGACCAGTGTCGGCGCCATCGAGCTGCGCGGGCGCTTGCCGCCCGCCAGCCGGTTGGCCACCGGGCCGTCGGCGTCGGCCGGCTGGGCCGAGAAGTCGGTGAGCTGGTTGTTGAGCACGAAACCGCGCACCACGCGCCACGAACCGAGGCTTGATTCCACCGTGGTGGTCATGGCCACGGCATTGCCCCAGCGGTCGACGATGGAGACGTGCGAGGTGCCGTGTTCGACGCCGGCATGCGTGCCACGTGCGACGGCGTCGAAGCGGCCGGCCGGCGCCACGCCCAGGCTGCGGTCGGGCTGGATCAGCGCGGCACGGCGGTGCAGGTAGGCCGGATCCAGCAGCGTGGCGGCGCCCTGGCCCGGCAGCGGGACGAAATCGGTGTCGGCCACGTAGCGGTTGCGGTCGGCAAAGGCCAGGCGCAGGGCCTCGACGAGGCGGTGCACGGCGTCGGGCCCGGGTGAGGCCGGCGGCGCGGCGGCCAGCAGGCCCAGCACCTGGCCCACCGCGATGCCGCCGGAACTCGGCGGCCCCATGCCGCAGACCTCCCACTGCCGGTAGGCGCTGCACACCGGCGCGCGTTCGACGGCCCGGTAGCCGGCCAGGTCGGCCACCGTCATGCGGCCCGGGGTCAGCGGCCCCGGCGCGGCCGGGCCGGCCTGCGTGCGCTGCACCTCGGCGACGATGTCGTCGGCGATGGGGCCGCGGTAGAAGGCACCGGCGCCGTCGGCCGCCAGCGTGCGCAGCGTGGCGGCGTAGGCCGGATTCTTCAGCAGGCTGCCGGCGGTACGCGGGCTGCCGTCGGCGTGCAGGAACAGCGCGGCGGCTTCGGGGTCGCGCAGCAGCTGGGCACGGTGCGTGGCGATGGCGTCGGCCATGCGCTGCGGCACCGGGAAGCCGCGCTCGGCCAGGCCGATGGCGGGGTCGAAGGCCCGGGCCCAGGGCAGGCGGCCGTGCTGCAGGTGCAGCGCCTCCAGCGCGCGCAGCGCGCCGGGCACGCCGATGCTGCGGCCGCTGGCGCGCACGTCGGGCAACGGCGCGCGGCGGTCGTCGGTCGAGATCCAGCGCAGGTCGTCGGGCAACGCGGCGGCGGGTGCGGTCTCGCGGCCGTCCCAGGTCTGCACACGGCCGGCGGCATCCACGTGCACGATGAAGGCGCCGCCGCCCAGTCCGGAGCTCTGCGGCTCCACCAGGCCCAGCACCGTTTGCACGGCCAGGGCCGCATCCGCGGCCGAGCCGCCGGCGCGCAGCGTGGCCAGGCCCACCTCGCTGGCCAGCGGGTGGGCGGTGGCCACCAGGTGCTGCGCCGCCCGCACCGGCTGCAGGCCGGTACGCCAGCCGGAGGCACGCTCGGGCGCGGCGGGGATCGCAGGTGTGGGCTGCGCCGAAGCAGCAGGCGCCACTGAGGCCGGCGCCGGTGGGTCTGCCGGCTGCGGCAGGCCGGTGCAGGCGCCCAGCAGCAGCGCCGCGGCCAGCGGTGCCGCCAGCGCACCAGCCTGCCGCCGCAGACGCACGGCCGTCAGCCCTCGCCGGCCGGCTTGTCCAGCAGCGGGATCGAGCCGCTCGCGCCACGCAGCAGGCCGGTGCTGCTGTAGATGCCCAGCTTGTGGCGCGTGTCCTGGATGTCGAGGTTGCGCATCGTCAACTGGCCGATGCGGTCGGCCTGCGTGAAGGGCGCGTCCTCCACCTTCTCCATGCTCAGCCGCTCGGGCGCGTAGGTGAGGTTGGGGCTCTCGGTGTCGAGGATGCTGTAGTCGTTGCCGCGGCGCAGTTCCAGCGTCACGGTGCCGGTGATCGCGCGCGCCACCCAGCGTTGTGCGGTCTCGCGCAGCATCAGGCACTGCGGGTCGAACCAGCGGCCCTGGTAGAGCAGCCGGCCCAGGCGCATGCCGTTGATGCGGTACTGCTCGATGGTGTCCTCGTTGTGGATGCCGGTGACCAGGCGCTCGTAGGCGGTGTGCAGCAGCGCCATGCCCGGGGCCTCGTAGATGCCGCGGCTCTTGGCCTCGATGATGCGGTTCTCGATCTGGTCGCACATGCCCAGGCCGTGGCGGCCGCCGATGCGGTTGGCCTCCTCGAACAGTGCCACCGCGTCACCGAACGTGCGGCCGTTCAGAGCCACCGGCTGGCCTTCCTCGAAGGTGACGCTCACCGTTTCGGGCTTGACCTCGACCTCGGGCTTCCAGAAGGCCGCGCCCATGATCGGGTTGACGATGTTGACGCTGGCGTTCAGGTACTCCAGGTCCTTGGCCTCGTGGGTGGCGCCGAGCATGTTGCTGTCGGTGCTGTAGGCCTTCTCCACCGACATCTTGTAGTCGAAGCCGTGGGCGACGAGGTATTCGCTCATCTCCTTGCGGCCGCCCAGCTCGTCGATGAAGCGCTGGTCCAGCCAGGGCTTGTAGATGCGCAGCGACGGGTTGGCCAGCAGCCCGTAGCGGTAGAAGCGCTCGATGTCGTTGCCCTTGTAGGTGCTGCCGTCGCCCCAGATGTTGACGCCGTCCTCGCGCATGGCCACCACCAGCGCGGTGCCGGTGACGGCGCGACCCAGCGGCGTGGTGTTGTAGTAGGTGGCGCCGCCGGTCTTCACGTGGAAGGCGTTGCACTGGATGGCCGCGATGCCCTCGGCCACCAGCTGCGCGCGGCAGTCCACCAGGCGCGCGATGTCGGCGCCGTAGGCCAGGGCCTTCTTCGGGATGGCGTCGTAGTCGCTCTCGTCGGGCTGGCCCAGGTTGGCCGTGTAGGCGCAGGGGATGGCGCCCTTCTGGCGCATCCAGTGCACCGCGGCGGACGTGTCCAGGCCGCCGGAGAAGGCGATGCCGACACGCTCGCCGGCGGGCAGGGTTTGCAGGATGTGGCTCATGCCGCAATTGTCGCAGCGTCGCGGCGGGCTTGACCTGGCCCTGGGCGCCTGAAAGAGCCGCGGGTCAGAATGCGGCGATGAGCTCCACCGTCCCCCCTGCCCTGCCCGGCGAACGCCTGGCCCTGGACGGCCCGGCCGGGCCGCTGACGGTCTACGTGCGGGGCCAGGGGCCGGCGCTGCTGCTGGTGCACAGCGTCAACGCCGCCGCCTCGGCCGCCGAGGTGCGGCCGCTGTTCGAACGGGCCGCGGCCACGCACACGGTGTTCGCGCCGGATCTGCCCGGGTTCGGCCTGTCCGACCGCAGCGACCGGCCCTACACCCCGCGGCTGATGACCGACGCGCTGCACCAGACGCTGCGTGCCGTGCGTGCGCGCTGCGGCGTTGCGCCGGTGGACGCGCTGGCGGTGTCGCTGGGCTGCGAGTTCCTGGCCCGCGCCGCGGTGGAGCAGCCGGCCGGCATCGGCCGCCTGGCGCTGGTCAGCCCCACCGGCTTCATGGGCTCACGCGCGTGGCGCGGCGCGCCCGGCAGCACGCGCACCGTGCCCGGCCTGCTGCCGCTGCTGCGCGGCCCCGGCTGGGGTGGCGCGCTGTTCCGCGGGCTGACGAAACCGGGCGTGATCCGCTACTTCCTGCGCCGCACCTGGGGCGCGCGCGAGATCGACGAGGCGCTGTGGGCCTACGACGTGCAGGTGGTGCGCGCGCCGGGTGCCGAGTTCGCGCCACTGCACTTCCTCTCGGGTGGCCTGTTCAGCGCCGACATCCACGACGTCTACGACGCGCTGGCGCAGCCGGTGTGGGTGGCCCACGGCGACCGCGGCGACTTCACCGACTACCGCGGCCTGGCCGCCTTTGCGCACAAGCCCAACTGGCAGGTGAGCCCGCTGCACGCCGGGGCGCTGCCACACTTCGAGCCGGCCAGCGGCTACCTGGAGGCCTTCGACCGCTGGCTGGCTGACGGGGCCAGCGCGGGCGTCAGCGCACCGCGACGATGAACAGCCGCCGGAACGGGAACAGCGTGCGCCCGTCGGCCAGTGGCGGGTAGGCGGCACGCACGCGCGCCGCGTAGTCGGCCTCGAAGGCCGCCGCCTCGTCTGGCGGCAGCGCTTGCAGGAAGCGCATCAGCCAGGTGCCCTTGGTGTACTCCTTCACCGGGTCGGGGCCGGTCAGGACCTGCTGGTACTCGGTCTCCCAGACATCCAACGCGGTGACGTGCGGCGCCAGCTGCTCGATGTACCAGCGCGGCTCGCCCACTGGCGGCGGCGTCACCAGTGGCGCCAGCCGCGCACGCCACGGGCCGTCCAGCGCCGTCGCATGGATGAGCTGGTGCGACGGCGCGCCGAAATTGCGCGGCATCTGCACGGCCAGCACGCCGCCGGGTGCCAGTTGCGAGAGCAGGGTCGGGAACAGGGTCACGTGGTCCGGCAGCCAGTGCAGCGCGGCGTTGGAGAAGATCAAGCCCGCTGGTGACGGAACCCGCCAGTGCCCAAGGTGGCCCTGCACCCAGCGCACCCGCGAGCAGGCGGGGGCTGCGCGCGCCAGCATGTCGGCACTGTCGTCGACACCGATCACTTCGGCCTGCGGCCAGCGTTCTGCCAGGCGCAGCGTGGCGCTGCCGGTGCCGCAGCCGAGGTCCACGGCCAGCGGCGCCGCCAGGTCGGCCGGCAGGCGGGCCATCAGGTCCAGCGCCGGCTGAAGCCGGGGGCCGGCGAACTTGAGGTATTGCTCCGGGTTCCAGGACATGGCGTGCTCCTCGGCATCGGCAGCACCGACGACAGGCCACCCATTGTGGGCGAGCGCCGCAGGGCAATCGCCTATGCTTGATGCGCCGCACGTCCCCAAGCACCCTGCATGCCCCCTCCGCCGCAACCCGCTGCCGATGTGGCCGCCGTCGCCGACGGCCCGCCCGTGCTGCGGTTGTTCGGCCCGCCGGCGTTGCAGGCCGGGTCGTCGCTGGTGCCCTTCACCGCCGAGCGGCGCTTCCAGTTGCTGACGGTGCTGGCGCTGGCCGATGGCCAGTGGATCGCGCGCGAGCGGCTGGGCCAGCTGTTGTGGCCGGCGCACGGCGCAGCGGCGGCGCGCAGCAACCTGCGCACGGTCGTGCACCGCGCCCGCCTGCTGCCAGGCGCCCAGGCGGTGGAAGCGACAGAGCATGCCGTGCGCTGGGTGGTCGACCACGATGTCCGGGCCTGCCTGTCGGCGCTCGGCAGCAGCGACCCCGACACCCGGGCCGACGCCGTGACGACGGCCGGCCAGCCGCTGCTGGAAGGGCTGGACGATCCGGCCAACCCCGCCTGGTCGGACTGGCTGGACAGCCAGCGCCGGCGGGTGGCAGCGGCCTGGCAATCCGCGGCCTGGGACTGGCTGGCGCAGGCGGCGGACCCGGCGGCCCGCGCGGCCCTGGCCGACCGGCTGCTGTCCCACGACGCCCTCGACGAGACGGCCATGACGGCCTGGTTGGAGGCCGCGATGGCCCGCGGGCAGGGAGCGGCCGCCCGCCAGCGCTTCCGGGCCTTTGCCCACCGGCTGGCCGAGGAGCTGGGCATCGAGCCGGCCCAGCACCTGCGTGACCTGATGGCCCGTCTGGACGGGTCGCCGCCGACCGCGGGGGCAACCCCGGACACGCCGTCAGGACGGCCGCGGATCGTGCCGCCCGACAGCGGCACCGACTTCGTCGGCCGGCAGCAGGAACGGGCGGAGGCGCAGGCGCTGCTGGCGCGCGCCGACTGCCGGCTGCTGACGCTGCTCGGGCCGGGCGGTGTCGGCAAGAGCCGCCTGGCGCGCGTGGTGGCGGGCCTGACCGGGGCCGAGGCTGCACACACCCGCACCGATTTCCCCGGGGGCGCCTGGTGGGTGGACCTTCAGGACCTGACGCAGGCCGCTGCCCTGCTGCCGCGCCTGGCCCAGCAACTGGGGCTGCAGACCCTGGACGAACCCACGGCCCTGGCCCAGGTGGCGGCCGCGCTGCCAGCACAGCGATGCCTGATGGTGCTGGACAACGCCGAACACCTGCTGGGCCTGCCCGGGGTCGACACGCTGCAGGCCGTGCTGGACGGGCTGCTGGCGGCTCACCCCGGCGTCTGCCTGCTGGTGACGTCCCGCGTGCGCCTTGGCGCGTCGGGGCCGCTGCAGGTCGCCGAGTGGCTGCTGCCGGTGCCCGGCCTGGCCGTGCCCGACGAGGACAGCCGCGACCTGGATGCCGCCTCGGCCTTCGACGCCGTGCAGCTCTTCGACCGGCGTGCGCGGCAGGCTGATCCGCGTTTCGCACTGGCGGCACACGTCGGTGCCGTGGTCGACATCGCCGCCGCCGTGGGTGGCATGCCGCTGGCCCTGGAACTGGCCGCCAGCTGGGTCCGCCTGATGCCGCCGGCTGCCATCGCCGACGAGCTGCGGCGTTCGCTGGACCTGCTGCAGCGCCACCCGAGCGCCGTCGGCCAGCCGGCACGGCCGGAGCATGTGAGCGTGCGTGACGTGCTGGCGCAGTCGGTGGCGATGCTGTCCCCGCTCGAGAGACAGGCCCTGGCCGCCGTGTCGATGTTCCAGGACGGCTTCAGCCGCGATGCCGCGCGCGCCCTGGGTCGCCTCACGGCCC
This sequence comes from Rubrivivax albus, assembly GCF_004016515.1. Classification (GTDB taxonomy): domain Bacteria; phylum Pseudomonadota; class Gammaproteobacteria; order Burkholderiales; family Burkholderiaceae_C; genus Rubrivivax; species Rubrivivax albus. The sequence continues at coordinate 499,306 of NZ_SACT01000001.1, read as the reverse complement.
TGCCGCTGCTGTCGGCGCTCACCGACCGGGGCCTGCTGGCCATCGACGCCGATGACCGTTTCCGCCTGCACCCGCTGGTGCAGACGCTGGGCGCCGAGCTGCTGGCCGCTGATCCGGCCCTGGCCACCGCCACGCGGCAGGCCCACGCCCGCCACTTCGCCCGGTACATGGCGGAACTCGCCCCGCTGACGCGCGGCAACCTGCGCCAGCTGGTGGTGGCCATCGACGCCGAGTTCGCCAACATCTGCCGCGCCTGGGACACGTCCCTGGAGGAGGCCCAGGGCGAGGCCCTTGGCCACATCGTGCGTGCCCTGTGGGTGTACTTCGAGGTGACCGGCCGGCTGCAGGAAGGCATCCGCCGGCTCCGCCCGGCGCTGCAGCGGCTGGAGTCGATGGCGGCGCACGACGCCCCGTCCGGCTGGGCCCTGTCGCGGCTGCGGCACGGCCTGTCGATGCTGATGCACCGCGGCGGGCACCAGGCCGACGGTCTGGCCGTGGCCGAGACCGGCATGGCCGCCGGCATCCAGGCCGCCGACCTGGAGGCACTGGTGGGCTGCCTGCTCAACAGCGGCAGCTGTCTGATGGCGCTGGGGCGCCTGACGGAGGCCCACGCCCGGTTCGAGCAGGCGCTGGCGCTGGCCCGCACGCACGACGACACCCACTGCGTCGCCTGGGCGTTGGGCAATCTGGCGGTCAGCCACAGCGCCCTGGGCGATGCCGACGCCGCGATCGCCCACGGTGAACAGGCGCTGCAGCTCGACCGGCAGCAGGGCAACCTGTACCAGGTGGCAGTGCACCTGGTGAACCTGGGCGGCGCGCAACTGGACGCCAACCGCCTGGCGGCCGCGATCGATTGGACACGGCAGGCCGTGCAGCACTGCCACGACCACGGGCTCACGCTCTTCGAGCTGCATGCGCGCAGCAACCTCGCGGGTTTCCTGATGCGCGACGGACGCGTGGACGAGGCGCGCGCGCTGACGCTGCAGTGCCTGCAGGCGGCGCGCGCGCAGGGTCTGCTCATCGTGCAGGCCATGCAGCTGACCATGCTGGCGCGCATGGAGGTGCGTGCCGGCCGTCTGGCCGCGGCGCTGCCGCCGATCCGAGAAGCCCTGGGCCTGGCCCGCGGACACGGCCTGCACAGCGAACTGCCCCTGGTCCTGCGCACCTGGGCGGCGCTGTGCGAGGCGCGGGGCCAGGTGGTGCAGGCGGCCCGCGTGCTGCAGTGCGCCATCGGCATGGCCGCCACGTCGCCGTCGGACGCACGGTTCTTCGGGCAGCTGCTGTCGGCGCTGCCGCTGGACGACCGGGCCCGTGCCGAGGCGGCCGAACAGCCGCTGACGCCCGACGAGGCGCTGGCCGACATCGAGGCCGACCGCCCGCGCTGACCGCTTGCGCCGCCGGCGACACTGGGCCACGTGTCGGTGAAACGCTGGTGAAGCGCCCCCCCGGCACAGTGCGGTGCATGGGGGCCGCCGGCTCGCCGCCAACCGTCCGGGAAGACAGTCATGGAGCGTTCGACGACCTACCTGCTGAAGGTCTGGCGGCCCGCGGCGGGCGGCTTCAGGGCACACCTGCGTGCCGTCGACCAGGAGTCCGCCGTGGGGTTCGACAGCGCGCAGGCGCTGATGGAACACCTGCTGGCCGACACCCGCCCGTCTCTGCCGCCCGGGGCACGACGGCCCGTCCCCCAGTCGACCCCCGGCACCGACGAAGGTGCCCCCGCGTTCTGAAACCCAAGGAGACCCCATGCCTGCTGCCACCTGGACCCGTCCTGCTTCCCGAGCCCCCGCGCCGCTGCGCCTGGCCCTGACCGCGCTGGCCTGTCTGGCCGCGGCCTGCCCGGCCGGGGCCGCCCCACCGGAGACGGTGCAGACACGCAGCGTCGAGACGCTGACCAGCACCTGCTGCGGTGACGTGACCCTGAACATCCAGAACGCCGGCGGTGCCGGTGACTTCTACCAGGTCAACAGCTGGGGCCAGTCCTGGGCCACGGTACAGGCCACGGCCGCGCAGTTCGGCAGCCTCGGCGGCCAGCTGTCGGCCGGCAGCCAGATGCCCGGGAGCTACACCGGCGCCGGTGGCGCGGCCACGCAGCGCGACGCCTGGAGCGACCTCTTCACCATCGGCTCGACCACGCTGGCCGCCGGCACGCCGGTGCAGTTGCAGCTGACGGTGCTGCTGGACGTGTCGATGCTCGCCATCGACCCCGACGGCGCGACGGGCAGCGCCTCGGCCACGGGCCGCGCGGCGGCCGCCTTCCACCTGAGCGGCTGGGATGCACCCTGGCTCACCGGCCTGGAGCTGCGCACTGGCGAGGGGCAGGCCAACACCCGGCTCGACGGTGTGTTCAGCCAGAGCACGGTTTTCGCCACCACGGTGGGGCAGACCGTGCACCTGGTGGGCGACCTGTCGCTGAACGTCAATCACCGCAGTTCCCCCCAGGCACGCGACTGGGGCAGCGCCTACACGAACGGCAGCGCGGTCTACAGGGTGGATGTACTCACAGCCGGCGCGGACGTCACCACCGCCAGCGGCTTCAGCTACGCCACGCCGGTGCCCGAGCCGGGGGCATGGGCGCTGATGCTCGCCGGCCTGTGCGCCGTCGGCCCGTGGGCTCGCCGCCGACGGGCATGACCGCCTGACCCGAAACGACAGCGGGGCGGCATCGGCCGCCCCGCTGCACGTTGGCCGAGCGCCGGATCAGCTGAGCATGTCGGCCCAGATGTTCTTCGCCCAGGCCTCGGCGTAGCGGCCCTCCAGGTCGCTGCGCGCGTCGGACACGCCGCCCGAGCCGCCCACGGTGAAGAAGCTCTTCTTCGTCGTCTCGTACTCGTGCACGCTGGCCACGTGGATCACGTGGGTGTCGTCGACGAAGCTCATGCACACGTTGGTGAGCATCGGGTGCGGGTTGACCGGCAGGCCCTTGAGCTCCGCCACGATGGCCGCGGCCGCGGCCTTGGCATGCGAGTTGGCCATGTGGCCCGACTTCGGCATGCCCTGGGCCGACTGCACCGAGTCGCCCAGCACGTGGACGTCCTTGGCCGCAGTGGACTCGAAGTTCAGGAAGTTCACGTGGCACCAGCGGCCGTTGGCGTTGGTGATGCCCATCTGCGTCACCAGCGCACCGGCACGCATCACCGGCAGCACGTTGAGCACGTCGGCCTTGACGTCCTCGTTGACCTCGAACTTCAGCGTCCGGTTGCGCGCGTCCACGGCCACCACCTTGTGCTGCGGGCGGTACTCGAGCATCGGGCCGTAGAAGTCTTTCCACGCGGCCTTGAACAGCTTGCCCTTGGACGTGACGTCCGGGTTGGCGTCCAGGATCAGCAGCTTCGAGCGCGGCTTGGCCTTCTTCAGGTATGCGGCGATGACGCTGGCGCGCTCGTAGGGGCCGGGCGGGCAGCGGTATGGCGCCTCCGGGATGGCGATGGCCACCGTGCCGCCGTCGGGCATGGCCTCGATCTGCCGGCGCAGGCCCTCGGTTTCCGGGCCGGCCTTCCAGGCGTGCAGGATCTGGCCGCTGTCGTGCGCCGCCTTCAGTCCCTCGATGCGCTCCCACATGAAGTCGATGCCCGGGGCGACCACCAGCTTGTCGTAGCGCAGTTCGCTGCCACCAGCCAGCTTCACGGTCTTCTTCTCGGGGTCCACCGCCGTGACCATGTCGTGCACGACCTTGACGCCGTGCGTGCCCGACAGGCCGCTGTACGGCGTGGTGATGTCGGACATGTTCTTCATGCCGGCGATCACGAGGTTGGAGATCGGGCAGGAGACGAAGGCGCGGTTGGGCTCGACCATCGTGACGTCGATCTCGCCGTCGGAGAAGACGCGGATGTACTTCGACACCGTCGAGCCGCCCCAGCCGCCACCGACGACGACGACCTTCGCCTTCGAGGCCGACGACCCCATCGTGCCGCAGCCGGCCAGGCCCAGCGCGCCGCCGGCCACCATGCCGGCCAGCAGCCGGCGACGTTGCATCGTGTGCTTGTCCATCGTCGTTCTCCTCACTTCTGCGCGGCGAAGTACTTCGCCAGCGTCTCGAGCTGCTCCTGCGAGTAGCCCTTGGTGATCTGGTGCATGATGGTCGCAGGCCGCTGGCCGATGCGGAAGGCGGTCAGCTGCTCCAGGATGTACTTCTCCGGCAGCCCGGCCAGCTTGACCATGGCCTGCCCGGCGACCGCGTGGCCGTCGGTGCCATGGCACTGCGCGCAGGTGGCCGCGAGCGAGCGGGTGCGCAGCCGGTCGGCCTCGGCCTGCGGGTTGGCCCAGGCCGGTGCGGCCTGCAGGCCGGCCAGCACGGCGCCGGCCAGGGCGGCGGTGCGGAAGGCAGTGCGGTTCAGGGGCATCGTGTCTCCTTCAAGCGGGATGCGGATGTGTTCAGTCTAGGCGCCGTCCGATTCTGCTGCTGAATCAGTGAATGCTGATGGAGTGATATCCCCTACCCGGTAAGGCGTCCGGCGTCAGGCTGGGGTCAGCCGGACGCGACTGCGCGGCGCGCGGTGGCGTGGATCGGTGCGGTTCAGGCGGCGGCAGCTGCTGCCGCCTGGGCGGCAATGACCTCGGCACGCACCGCCTCGGTCAACTCGGCCTTCAACGCGGCGAAGTCCGGCGTGGTCTTCATCGCGTAGTGCCGCGGGTGCGGCAGCGGCACCGGGCGGTCGAGCTTGATGCGGCCCGGGCGCGCGCTCATCACCACCACGCGGCTGCCCATGAACACCGCCTCGTCGATGTCGTGGGTGACGAACAGCACCGTGGGTCGATCGGCCCCCAGGCTCCCTGCGGTCGCCACCCCCCGAGGGGGCTGCGGACGGCTTGGGAACGGCCCGGCGCCGTCCGCCGCCTCCCAGATGCCCAGCAGCAACTCCTGCATCAGTTCGCGCGTCTGGTGGTCCAGCGCGCCGAAGGGCTCGTCCATCAGCAGCATGCGGGGCCGATTGGCCAGCGCGCGCGCCAGCGCCGTGCGCTGCTGCATGCCGCCGGAGAGCTGCTTGGGGTAGTGGTGTTCGAAGCCCTTGAGCCCCACCTGGGCAATGTAGGTGCGCGCGGTGGCCACCTGCTCGCTGCGCGGCAGGCCACGTTCGCGCAGACCGAAGCACACGTTGTCCAGCACCGTGAGCCAGGGAAACAGCGTGTAGCTCTGGAACACCATGCCGCGGTCGGCGCCGGGGCCGTCGATGCGGCGGCCTTCCAGCGTCACCGAACCGGCGGTCGGTTGATCCAGGCCGGCGACGATGCGCAACAGCGTGCTCTTGCCGCATCCGCTGGGGCCGAGGATGGTGATGAACTCGTTCTCGTCCACGGCCAGGTCGGTGGCCTGCAGCGCAAGGGTGGAACCGGTGGACGAGGCGAAGCGGCGCTCCACGCCGTGGATGGACAGCAGGGTCATGCAGGAGGTCTCCCGGTGGGGGTGCCTGTTGCGCAGGGTGCTGCGGCGGTGGCGGTCAGGTCGTCGTACAGGCTGCGCAGGTGCAGTCGGCCCAGACCGGTGGACCCGGCCTCCATGGCAACCCAGCTTTCGTCGGCTGGCCGGCGGTAGACCCGGCCTGCCACATGCTCCAGGCCTTCGGGCGGTTGGTCGTCGATCTGCAGCTGCAGTGCAGCGCCGTCGCGGATCAGGGTGACCTGCCGGCCATCCGGCAGCCTGAAGCATCCCGTCGACCGCACGGCGGCAGCAACGTCCGCGGCGTCGTGCCGGGTCGCCAGCAGGGCTGCCCATCGTTCCGTCGCCGGAGGTTCGCGGCCGGCCAGCCTGTCCACCAGGCCGCGCTCCAGCGTGAACAGCGTCCAGGGCGGCAGTTCGGTGTTGGTCACCAGCCCCACCGATTCGCGCCGGGCGCGGTCCCAGAACACCAGGGCGTGAAAGCCGTTGAGCGCACCGATGAAGTGGCAGCGCGTGCCGCCGTCATCGCACCACCAGTGCAGGCCGTCGAGCGCCGACACCCGGCCGGCGATCCGCGGGCGCTGGCGAGCCGGCGTTTCGGCCGCAGCCGGCAGGGCCCCGCCGAGCGCCCAGGCCTGGCCCCAGCGTGCCAGGTCGCCGGCGGAAAAGACGAGGTTCGAGCCGCCGACGAAGGCCTCGTCGTCGTAGGCGTCGTGGTCCTCCCAGCGGCCATCGCGCCAGCGGTAGCCCCGCGTGCGCGGCACGGGCCAGTCGGCCAGCCGCACCGGCCGCACAAAGCTGTGCACCAGCCCGTGTGGCCGGAAGAAGCGCTCACGCACGAAGTCGGCATAGGGCTGGCCGCTGGCGCGCTCCACGGCCAGAGCCAGGGCGTCGTAACCGAGGTCGGAGTACGCGAAGCCGGTGCCGGGCGCAAAGGCGGGTTCCGGCGCATCGCGCCCGGCCAACTGCAGCAGGGCCGCCGTGGAGCGCGCCTGACCGGGGTGGAAGTGCCGGTCGAAGCCGGCGTAGTCCGGCGCCAGCCCGGCGCTGTGGGCCAGCAGGTGCGCCACGGTGACACAGTCGTGCGGGTACTCGGGCACCAGGTGGCGCACCGGTGACGCCAGCGCCAGCCGCCCTTCGTGCACCAGCCACCAGACGCTGGCCGCGGTGAAGGTCTTGGCCAGCGAACCGCCGTCGCTGGGGGTCTCGGGCGTGAACGGCACGCCGCTGCCGCGGTCGGCCAGCCCCCAGCCCTGCGCATGCACGACACGCCCGTCGCGCATCATCACCAAGGCACCCGAGAACGGCTGCACCGCCAGGGCCTCCGACAGCAAGGCGTCCGCCTGCGGCGCCAGCCCCGCGTCGTCCGGTCTGCCGCCACCCGCCGGGCCGGCACAGCCCGCCACCAGCGCCGACGCCAGCATCAGCGCCCGAGCTGCGCCCACGGAAACAGCCGGCGGTTGGCCCACTTGAACGCGAAGTCGCTGACCAGGCCGATGAGCCCGATGACGATGATGCCGAAGATGATCTGGTCGGTGGCCAGCAGCGCCTGGCTGTCGGTGATCATGTGGCCGATGCCGGAACTGGCGCCGATCAGCTCGGCCACGATCACGTAGGTCCAGGCCCAGCCGAGCACCATGCGCAGCGTCTCGGCGATCTCCGGCGCCGCGCCGGGGATCAGCACGCGGCGGATCAGGCCGGTGTCCTTCACGCCCAGCGTGTAGGCCGCCTCCACCAGGTCGCGCCGCGTGTTGCCAACCGTCACCGCAATCATCAGCACCAGCTGGAAAAAGCTGCCGATGAAGATCACCGCCAGCTTCTGCGCCTCGCCGATGCCGGCCCACAGGATCAGCAGCGGGATGAAGGCGCTGGCCGGCAGGTAGCGCGCAAAGCTCACGAAGGGCTCGAAAAAGGCCTCGATGGGCTTGTAGGCGCCCATGGCCACCCCCAGCGGCAGCGCGATCAGTGCTGCAATGACGAAGCCGCCGACCACACGCCACACCGTCATGCCGATGTCGTGGGCAAAGCCCATCTCGGTAAGCAGCGTCCAGCCCGAGCGCAGCATCTTGACCGGGTCGGCCAGGAACAGCGGCTCGACGAAACCGCCGAACGTGGCCGCCGCCCAGACAGTCACGAACAGCACGAAGAAGCTCACCCCGAGCGCGATGCGCGTGCCCGGGGCGACGGGCTGCAGCGGTTTCATGCCGGGCGCGGGTTCAGCGGATGAACTGCGTGTCGGCCAGCTTGGACAGGTCCGGGATCTGCCGGATGATGCCCGCCTCCAGCAGCAGCTCGGCCGCCTCCTTGCTGAACGCGGCGTGCTCGCCGGCGAAGAAGGTCTGGTTGGCGGCACGGTCCTGCCAGCGCAGGTACTTCTGGCTGCCCTCGAACTTCTCGGCCGTCTGCTTGACGTCGGCGCCCATGATGCCGAAGGCCTTCTGCGGTTCGGCCTGGATCATCGCCACGGCGTCGAAGTAGCCGTCCGCCAGCGCCTTGGCGGCCTTCGGGTTCTCGGCCAGGAACTTCGGCGTGCAGCCGAAGGTGTCCATGATCATCGGGTAGTCCAGCGTGGTGGCGATGATGGTGCCGGCCTCGGGCTTGGCGCGCACGGCCGACAGGTAGGGCTCGTAGGTCATCGCCGCATCCAGGCCGGCGGTGCCGGCGATCATCGCGTTGGCGGCGGCCTGCGGCTCCAGGTTCACCACCTTCACGTCCTTCACCGACAGGCCGTTCTTCTTCAGCATCCAGGCCAGCGTGAAGTAAGGCGCCGTGCCCGGTGCGCTGGCGGCCACGGTCTTGCCCTTGAGGTCGGCGATCTTCGTGATGCCGGGCTTGACCACCATGCCGTCGGCGCCGTAGCTCTTGTCGAGCTGGAAGATCTGCGTGGTGGGGATGCCGTTGGCCGTCCAGACGATCCAGGTCTCCACGGTGGTGGCGGCGCACTGGATGTCACCGCTGGCCAGGGCCAGGTGGCGGTCCTTCTGCGGGATCTTCTTGATCGTCACGTCCAGGCCGTGCTTCTTGAACAGGCCGGCCTCCTTGGCCAGCGTCAGCGGCGCGAAGCCGGTCCAGCCGGACATGCCGACGGACACGGCCGTCTGGGCCTGGGCGGCCACCGCCACGGCGGTGAGCGCGATCACGGTCAGGGCTTTCTTCAACATGGGCAAGACCTCCAGGGGGTGAGCGTCAGGGTTGGGGAACGACAGGGACGAGGACATCGCAAGATTCAGGCCGGCACCCACAGCGCCGGCACGTCGGGCAGGCCACGCAGCAGTGGCGACAGCACGCCGTCGCGAACCATGGCCGCGGCGGCCTCGAGGTCGGGCGCCAGGTGGCGGTCCACGTCCACCGACGGGCAGCGCCGGCGCAGCAGCGCGATAGCCTGCTCCAGTGGCTCGCTGCTGGTCAGCGGGCGCAGGAAGCCGACGCCCTGCGCCGCGGCCAGCCATTCGATGCCCAGGATGTGCGCCACGTTGGCGATCATCGGCTGCAACCGGCGCGCGGCAAAGGTGGCCATGCTGACGTGGTCCTCCTGGTTGGCGCTGGTGGGCAGGCTGTCCACGCTGGCCGGGTGGGCCAGGCTCTTGTTCTCGCTGGCCAGCGCCGCGGCGGTGACGTGGGCGATCATGAAGCCGCTGTTCAGGCCCGCGTCGGCCGTGAGGAAGGGCGGCAGGCGCGAAACGCCGGCGTCGATGAGCATCGCGATGCGGCGCTCGGAGATCGCGCCCACCTCGGCGATGGCGCAGGCCATGGCGTCGGCCGCGAGGGCCACCGGTTCGGCGTGGAAGTTGCCACCCGAAAGCATGGCCCCGTCCTCGGGAAACACCAGCGGGTTGTCGGTGACCGCATTGGCCTCCCGCACCAGCACCAGCGCCGCGTGGCGCAGCTGGTCCAGCGCAGCGCCCACCACCTGCGGCTGGCAGCGCAGGCAGTACGGGTCCTGCACACGGTCGTCGTTCTCCGAATGCGACGCGCGGATCGCGCTGCCCGCCAGCAGGTGCCGGTAGTGCTGCGCCACGTCGATCTGCCCCGGCTGCCCGCGCAGCGCGTGGATGCGCGGGTCGAAGGGCCCATCGCTGCCGCGCGCGGCGTCCACCGTCAGCGCGCCGATCACGAGCGCACTCTCCAGCACCGGTTCGAAGCTCAGCAGCGCGTGCAGCGCCAGCGCCGTGCTGGTCTGCGTGCCGTTGATCAGCGCCAGGCCTTCCTTGGCCGCCAGTTCGAGGGGCGCGATGCCATGTTCCCGCAACAGCGGCCCCGCCGGCACCCGCGCGCCGTCGACGTTGAACTCGCCCTCGCCCATCAGCGCCAGCGTCATGTGCGACAGCGGCGCCAGGTCGCCCGAGGCGCCCACCGAGCCCTGCGCCGGAATCCACGGCACCAGGCCGGCGTTGTGCACCGCCAGCAGCGCGTCGATGACCTCCGGCCGCACGCCGGAGAAGCCCCGGCCCAGGCTCGCGGCCTTGAGCGCCAGCATCAGGCGCACCACGGGTGGGTCCAGCGGTGCACCCACGCCCACGCTGTGGCTGCGGATGAGGTTGCGCTGCAGCGTGGCCAGGTCCTCGGCGCCGATGCGCGTGCTGGCCAGCTTGCCGAAGCCGGTGTTGACGCCGTACACCGCCGCATCGCCGGCCGCCGCACGCTGCACCACGGCAGCACTGGCCTGCACCGCCGGCAGCGCCAGCGGGTCCAGCATCAGGCGGTGCCCGCCGGCGTGGATGGCCTGCAGTTCGTCCAGCGTCAGCTGGCCTGGGCGCAAGAGCATGTCAGCGGTCGGTGGCGTTGAGCATCGGCAGGTTCAGCCCCTGTGCCTTGGCGCAGGCCATGGCCTCGTCGTAGCCGGCATCGGCATGCCGCATCACGCCGGTGCCGGGGTCGTTCCACAGCACACGCTCGATGCGCCTGGCCGCCGCGTCGGTGCCGTCGCAAACGATGACCACGCCGCTGTGCTGGCTGTAGCCCATGCCCACGCCACCGCCGTGGTGCAGGCTGACCCAGGTGGCGCCGCCAGCGGTGTTCAACAGGGCGTTGAGCAGCGGCCAGTCGCTGACGGCGTCGCTGCCGTCCTTCATCGATTCGGTCTCGCGGTTGGGGCTGGCCACGCTGCCGCTGTCCAGGTGGTCGCGGCCGATGACGATGGGCGCCTTGAGTTCGCCGCGCCGCACCATCTCGTTGAAGGCCAGGCCGGCGCGATGGCGTTCGCCCAGGCCGATCCAGCAGATGCGTGCCGGCAGCCCCTGGAAGGCGATGCGCTCGCCGGCCATGTCCAGCCAGCGGTGCAGGTGGCCGTCCTCGGGGAACAGTTCCTTCATCTTGGCGTCGGTCTTGCGGATGTCCTCCGGGTCGCCGCTCAGCGCCACCCAGCGGAACGGCCCCTTGCCCTGGCAGAACAGCGGGCGCACGTAAGCGGGCACGAAGCCGGGGAAGTCGAAGGCGTTCTTCACGCCGGCATCCAGCGCGACCTGGCGGATGTTGTTGCCGTAGTCCACGGTGGGGATGCCCATGGCCTGGAAGTCCAGCATGGCCTGCACGTGCACCGCGCAACCAGCCGCCGCGGCGTCACGCAGGCGCGTGTGCTGCGACTCGTCGGCCTGCGAGGCGCGCCACTGCTCGACGCTCCAGCCCGGCGGCAGGTAGCCGTGGATCAGGTCGTGGGCGCTGGTCTGGTCGGTCACCAGGTCCGGCCGCACGCCCCGCTTCACGAGTTCGGGCAGCACCTCCGCCGCGTTGCCCAGCAGCGCGATGCTGATGGCCTTGCCCTGGGCGGTGTAGCGGGCGATGCGGGCCAGCGCGTCGTCCAAGTCACTGGCCTGCTCGTCCACGTAGCGGCTGCGCAGGCGGAAGTCGATGCGGCTCTGCTGGCACTCGATGTTCAGGCTGCAGAAGCCGGCGAAGGTGGCGGCCAGCGGCTGCGCGCCGCCCATGCCGCCGAGGCCGGCGGTGAGGATCCACCTGCCGGCGGCCACGCCGCCGTAGTGCTGACGCGCCGCCTCGGCAAAAGTCTCGTAGGTGCCCTGCACGATGCCCTGGCTGCCGATGTAGATCCAGCTGCCGGCCGTCATCTGGCCGTACATCATCAGGCCCTTGCGGTCGAGCTCGTGGAAGTGCTCCCAGGTGGCCCACCTGGGCACCAGGTTGGAGTTGGCGATGAGCACGCGCGGGGCGTCCTCGTGGGTGCGGAACACGCCCACCGGCTTGCCGCTCTGCACCAGCAGCGACTCGTCGGGCTTCAGCGCCTTCAGCGCGGCCAGGATGGCCTCGAAGCAGTCCCAGTTGCGTGCCGCCTTGCCGATGCCGCCGTAGACCACCAGCGCGTCCGGGTTCTCGGCCACCTCGGGGTCCAGGTTGTTCTGGATCATGCGGTAGGCGGCCTCGATCAGCCAGTTGGCGCAGCTGATGTCGCTGCCGCGCGGGGCCTTCACGGGGCGTGGTTGTGCGGTGCGATGCACGGTGGACAGGTCGGTCATGAGGCACCTCTGGAATCGTCGACCGGCGCAATGTACTTGTCTAGACAAGTGCGCGCAAGTAGGATCTGCGCCATGGCCCGAGCCGGAACGTCCAGCGTCGCCACCGCGGCGCCCTATCAGCGCGTCAAGCACTGGCTGAAGGACGGCCTGGCCCGGGGCCGATGGGCCCCCGGCGTGCTGATGCCGTCGGAATCGGAACTGGTGGCTCGCTTCGGCGTCAGCCGCATGACGGTGGGCCGGGCACTCAACGAACTGCAGGCCGAGGGCCTGGTGGAACGCCGCCAGGGCCAGGGCACCTTTGCCGCCGAGCGCCACCGCGTGGCCTCGCAGTTGCGCATCCGCGACCTGCACGAGGAGATCGAATCCGGCGGCCACGCGCACGACGCGCTGGTGGTCATCGCCCGAGAGGAACCCGCCCCCGCCGCCATCGCCGGCCGCCTGGGCCTGGCAGCACAGGCCCGCGCCTTCCACACGCTGATCGTGCACCGGCGCGACGGTCAGCCGCTGCAGTGCGAGGACCGCTGGGTCAATCCCGCGGCCGCGCCAGACTACCTGGACGTGGACTTCACCCGCACCACGCCCACCCACCACCTGCTGCAGGTGGCCCCCTTCTGGTCGGCCGACTACCGCATCGAGGCGGCCCACCCCACGCCGCTGGAAGCCAGGCTGCTGGGCGTTGGCATGCGCGAAGCCTGCCTGGTCATCGAGCGGCGCACGCGCGACCGGCAGCGTTGCATCACCGTGGCGCGCCTGGTGCACCCGGGCAGCCGCTACACGCTGGAAGGCGAGTTCAATCCATGATCGTCGACGTTGCCCAGGTGCCACCGCAGCCGTGGAAGAACGGCGGCGGCGTCACGCGCGAACTGCTGCGCTGGCCGGCCGCCGGTCCCTGGCACCTGCGGCTGAGCGTGGCCGACATCGCCACGGACGGGCCGTTCTCCGCCTTCCCCGGCGTCATGCGCTGGTTCGTGGTGCTCGACGGCGCCGGCGTGGTACTGACGTTCCCAGACGGCGAACGCACGCTGCGCCCGGGCGACGCACCGCTCTGTTTCGACGGCGCCGCGGCACCGGGCTGCCGGCTGGTCGCCGGGCCCACGGTGGACCTGAACCTGATGCTGCAGGGGCTGGACGGCGTGCTGCTGCCCGCCCGCGCCGGCGATGCCGCACCCTCATGGCCGCAGCTCGGCTTCTTCGACGCAGCGGCGCGGCGCCTGCACTGGCCTGCGGCCGGCCCGGCGTCATCGGACGGCTTCTGGATCGGAACGACCGCATGACCCGAATGCTCTGGCGCCACGCGCGCATCGCCACGTTCGAAGGCAACGACTGGGGCCTGATCGACCGCGGGGCGCTGCTGGCGGAAGGCACGCAGATCACCTGGGTCGGCGCCGAAGCCGAACTGCCCGCGGGCCTCGACGTCGACGCCGAACACGACCTCGGCGGCGCGTTGCTGACCCCCGGCCTGATAGACGCACACACGCACCTGGTCTACGCCGGCGACCGCACAGTGGAATTCGATCTTCGGCAGCAGGGCGCCAGCTATGAGCAGATCGCGCGCGCTGGCGGCGGCATCCGCCACACCGTGGCCTGCACCCGAGCCGCCAGCGACGACGCACTGTTCGCCGGCGCGCTGGCCCGCGCGCTGGCGCTGCGTGCCGGCGGCGTCACCACCCTGGAGGTCAAGAGCGGCTACGGCCTGAGCCTGGACCACGAAGCGCGCTGCCTGCGCGTGGCACGCCGCCTCGGTCCGGCCACCGGCATGACGATCCGCAGCACTGCACTGCCCGCCCACGCCCTGCCGCCGGAGTTCGACAGCCGGCCCGACGACTACATCGACGCCGTCGTGGCCTGGCTGCCGGCGCTGCACGCGGAAGGTCTGGCGGACGCCGTGGACGCCTTCTGCGACACCATCGGCTTCACGCCGGCGCAGACACGGCGCGTCTTCGACGCCGCGCGCGCGCTGGGCCTGCCGGTGAAGCTGCACGCCGAGCAGCTCAGCGACCAGGGTGGCGCGGCGCTGGCGGCGTCCTACGGCGCGCTGAGTGCCGACCACCTGGAATGGCTGTCGGCCGACGGCATCGCCGCGATGCAGGCCGCCGGCACCGTGGCCATGCTGCTGCCCGGGGCCTTCTACCACCTGCGGGAAACGAAGCTGCCGCCGGTGGCCGCGCTGCGCGACGCCGGCGTGCCGATGGCCGTGGCCACCGACCACAACCCGGGCTCGTCGCCGGCCCTGTCGCTGCCCCTGATGATGAACATGGCCTGCACGCTGTTCCGCCTGACGCCGCTGGAAGCCTGGCTCGGCGTCACCGCCCACGCCGCGCGCGCGCTGGGCCTGGCCGACCGTGGCCGCCTGCAGCCCGGGCAGCGGGCCGACCTCGCGGTGTGGTCGCTGGACCACCCGCGGGAACTCGCGGCACGATTCGGGCACGATCCGTGTCTGGCCGTCGTCACCGGCGGCGTTCCCTGCACCCCATGACCTACACCCTCACCCCCGGCCGCACGCCGCTGCTGATCAGCGTGCCGCACGTCGGCACCCTGATCCCCGACGACCAGCGCCACCGCTACACCGAGCGCGCGCTGCAGGTGGAGGACACCGACTGGTTCCTCGACCGCCTCTACGCCTTCGCACTCGACCTCGGCGCCGGCCTCATCGTGCCGCGCTACAGCCGCTACCTGATCGACCTGAACCGCCCGCCCGAGAACCAGCCGATGTACCCGGGCGCCAACAACACCGAGCTCTGCCCCACCCGGCACTTCACCGGCGACCCGATCTACCACGAAGGCCAGGCGCCCGACGCAGCCGAGATCGCACGTCGCGTGGCCACCTACTGGCGGCCCTACCGCAGCGCCATTGCCGACGAGCTCGCACGGCTGAAGGCGGCGCACGGCCACGCCGTGCTGTTCGACGCCCACAGCATCAAGAGCGAACTGCCCTGGCTGTTCGACGGCACGCTGCCGCACATGAACCTGGGCACCGCCGCCGGCAGCGCCTGCGCGCCGGCGCTGCGCGACGCGCTGGCGGCCGTGTTCGCGGCGCAGCACACCTACAGCCACGTGGTCGACGGCCGCTTCAAGGGTGGCCACATCACGCGCCACCACGGCAACCCGGCCGGCGGCATCCACGCGGTGCAGCTGGAGATGTGCTGGCGCGCCTACATGGACGAGGCCCCGCCGCGCTGGAACGACGCACGCGCCGCCGAGGTCACGCCGCTGCTGACGCAGCTGGTGACCACGATGCGCGACTGGACACCGGCATGACCACACTGTGGGCGCCCCGCGCCTGGGTGGCCGGCGCGTGGGCCGAACAGGTGCTGCTGCACATCGGTGCCGACGGCCGCTGGGCCGACGTCGCCGTCGGCGTGCCGGCGCCCGACGGCGCTGAGGTGCTGCCCGGCCCGGTGCTGCCCGGCCTGGTCAACGCGCACAGCCACGCCTTCCAGCGCGCCTTCGCCGGCCTGGCCGAACGGCGGGAAGGCGAACACGACGACTTCTGGAGCTGGCGCGACCGCATGTACCGCGTGGCGCTGGCCATCTCGCCCGAGCAGCTGCGCGCGGTAGCCGCCCTGCTCTACCGCGAACTGCTGCGCGGCGGCTACACCCAGGTCTGCGAGTTCCACTATCTGCAGCACCAGCCCGACGGCCAGCCCTACGCCGACCCGGCCACACTGGGCTGGGCGCTGGCCGACGCCGCCGCCGAAGCCGGCATCGGCCTGACGCTGCTGCCCGTGCTGTACGAACGTGCCGGCTTCGCGCAGCCGGCGCTGCGCGACGACCAGCGGCGCTTCCGCACCGATGCCGACGCGGTGCATGCGCTGGCCCGACGCTTTGCCGATGCGCGGCGGCCGAACGTCAACGCCGGCGTCGCCGTGCACTCGCTGCGCGCCGCCGCCCCCGCGTCCATCCACCGCCTGCGCGCGCTGGCGGCGGACCTGGACGGCCCCATCCACATCCACGTGGCCGAGCAGACGGCCGAGGTCGACGACTGCCTGGCCGCCACCGGCCGGCGGCCGATGCAGTGGCTGGCCGACGAGGGCCTGCTCGACGCCCGCTGGCAGCTGGTGCACGCCACGCACGGCGTGCCCGCGGAGATCGACGCCGTGGCCGCCACCGGCGCCGGCGCCGTGATCTGCCCCACCACCGAGGCCAACCTGGGCGACGGCGTGCCCGACCTGCCGCGCTGGCTGGCCGCCGGCGTGCCGATGGCCATCGGCTCCGACAGCCATGTCGGCCGCGACTGGCGCGAGGAACTGCGCTGGCTGGACTACGCACAGCGCCTGGTGCGCCGGCAGCGCAACGTGGCCGCTACGCCGGCGCAGCCGGCCACCGCCGCCCGGCTGTTTGACGCCGCGCTCGCAGGCGGTGCCAAGGCGGCCGGCTTCGCCCGCTGGGGCCTGGTGCCCGGCGCGCGCGCCGACCTGCTGCTGCCCGACCCGGCCGACCCGGTCAGCGCCGGCCTGCCGCCGGGCCAGTTGCTGGACGCCACCGTGTTCAGCGGCCCGGCGCGGCCGTTCGCGCGCACGCTGGTCGCCGGGCGCTGGGTGGCCGACGACGACGCGGCGCTGCACGCGCGCGGCACCGCGGCGCTGCAGGCCCTGCACGGCGGACCCCGCTGATCCCACCATGGACCCCACCCTGCTCTGGCCGGCCTGCGCGCCGGCCCACCTGACGGCGGACGACACCGGCCGCACCCGCCCTGCCGCCGGCTGGTGGCAGGCCCTGCTGTGGCGGCCCGAGCTCGCCCCCATCGACCAGAGCTGCCACGCCGAACGCCGCCTTCATGCGGCCCTGCTGGACGACCCGCTGCAGCCGGTGGACGCGACGCGCCTGGCCAGGCTGCGCGACGCCGACGCGCGAGAGAGCTACGGCCACTTCCTGGCCTTCCGCGACGCGGTGCAGCGCGCCGGTACGCTCGAGGGCTGGTTGCTGGGCCTGTTCCGCAGCGGTCGCATCGCGGTCCCGCCGGTGTTCATCGACCTGGTGGTGCAGTCGGTGACCTGGCGGCTGCTGGCCGACGATCAGGACGCCATCCACTGGCGCGCCGCCGAACTGCTATTCCGCCCGCAGCGCGTGACGCGCCACGAGGGCCGCGTGCTGCTGGGCGATCGCGACACGCTGGACCTGGGCCGCGACACCCAGGGCTTCGGCGACCTGGGCCGCCTGCTGGCCGAGGCGCAGGCGCCGCTGAAGCGACTGGAGATGACGGTGCTGGCGCCGGAACAGGGCGCAGCCTACTTCGCGCGCGCCGCGCAGCCGGCGCAGGGCACGAACTTCCTGCTCGACCTGACGCACACGCTGGACCGCGACCTCGGCCACGGTCTGCACTTCACGCTCGTGCACAGGCACAGCGGCCTCGGCGCGCTGGCCGTGGTGCTGACGCGCTGGGTGCAGCAGCTGCTCGGGGTGAAGGTGACGATCGAGCCGCTGCAGCGCGTCGACGACCCGCACTGGCGCTGGCACCTCGGCCTGGATGCGGAGTCCACCGCGCTGCTCAACGACCTCTACGAAGGCCGCGAGGTCGAGACCACCCGCCAGGAACGCCTGATCAGCCTGTTCCGCCTGCGTTTTGCCGACCCGGCCGAGATGCGGGCCGACCTGGCCGGCGCCCCGGTCTGGATGGGGCTGATGGCCGATGCCCAGGGCGTGGTGAAGCTCAAGCCGCAGAACCTGCTGCTGAACCTGCCGCTGGCGCGCGACGCCTGACGCCGCCCGGACGCGGGTTCACCCTGAGATGAGCCCGGGCAGCGGCGGCGTACACCGACCGCAGGCTCGCGGATCGTCCGTGGCCGCACCACCTGGCGCTGCCAGCCCAAGGAGGAACCCCACGATGTCCGCCACGCCCGCCCGTCGACCCCTGTGGCGCAGTACCCTGGCCGTGCTCGGCGCCGGCACGCTGCTCGCCGCCTGCGCCACCGCGCCCGCCACCGGCCCGATGGGCTTCTTCATCACCAGCGTGGGCAGTGGCAAGGGCGGCGACCTCGGTGGGTTGGCCGGTGCCGACGCCCACTGCCAGGCCCTGGCCCAGGCCGCCGGCGCGGGCGGCCGCACTTGGCGCGCCTACCTCAGCCTGCCGGGCAAGTTCCCGCAGGGGCAGACGCCGGGCGTGCCGTCGGTCCACGCGCGCGACCGCATCGGCAGCGGCCCCTGGTACAACGCCAAGGGCGAGCTGATCGCCACCAGCGTGGCCGACCTGCACAACGGCAACAAGATCAGCAAGGCCGCCGCGCTGGACGAGCGCGGCAACGTCGTCAACGGCCGCGGCGACCGGCCCAACGAACACGACATCCTCACCGGCAGCCGTGCCGACGGCACCGCCTTCGCACCGCAGACCGACACCACCTGCAAGGGCTGGACGAGCAGCAGCGAAGGTTCGGCCATCGTCGGCCACCACGACCGCATCGGCCCGCTGCCCGAGGCCTGGGCGCAGAGCTGGAACTTCTCGCACCAGAGCGCCGGCTGCAGCCCGGAGGCGCTGGTCCGCACCGGCGGGTCGGGCCGCTTCTACTGCTTCGCGGCCGACGGGGCGAAGTAGGTCAGTCCCCGGCGCGCAGCAGCGCTGCCAGCGCGGCGCGGGCCTGCGTGCCGGCCCCACGCGGCAGGCTGCCGGCCAGTGCCGCGGCGGCGCCGGCTTTCAACGCGCGGTCCAGCGCCTGGCCCAGCGCGGCGCGGTCCACGGCCATCGCCGCGGCCAGGCGGTCCGCCGGCGCGCGCACGCGGCCCAGCGCCAGCAGGTCCAGCACCGCCGCCTCCACCACCCGGCCCGGGCGCTCCTGGCCACGCGCAAGGCGCAGGGCGAACTGCTGCTGCGCACGCTCCAGGTCCACCGCCTCGAAGCCCTGCGCCTGGCGATCCAGCAGGCCAGAGATGGCCTCCAGCACCTCGGGCAGGCGCTTGTCGCCGAAGCTGGCCTCGATGACCAGCTCGCCGGCCACGTCCAGCAGGTCGGCCGCACAGGCGGCGTAGTAGACCAGGCCGCGCTGTTCGCGCAGTTCGTGCATCAGGGGCGAACTCATGCCCTCGCCCAGCGCCAGCGCCAGCAATTCGCCGGCGGGGTCGTCGGCCGCCAGCGCCGGCAGCGGGAAACCGAGCACCAGGTGTGCCTGCTGGCCCGCGTCCATGTGCCGCGTCTTCAGGCCGCCACGCCAGGCCGGCGGTTCCGGCGCCGCATGCGGCGTGCCGGGGGTCATGCCGCCGAAGGCCGCGTCCACGCGGGCGAAGAAGGCCTCGGCGTCCAGCGGCCCGGCGGCGGCCACCACGGTGTTGGCGGCGGTGAACTGGCGCGCCGTCCAGGCCACGAGGTCGTCGCGTGTGAAGCGCTCGATGTTGGCGCGCCGGCCGATCGCCGGCTGCGCCAGCGGGTGCAGGCCGTAGCAGGCGGTGTCGAAGAGCCGGTAGGCCGTGGCCATCGGGTCGTCCTCGTCCTCGGCGAACTCCTGCAGCAGCACCTGGCGCTCGCGTTCCAGCTCGTCGGCCGGGAAGGTGGGCGCCAGCAGCAGGTCGGCCAGCATGGGCAGGAAGTCCAGCGCATGCGGCGGCAGGCCGCGCATGTGGAAGGCGCTGTGGTCCTTGTCGGTGTGGGCATTGACCTCGGCGCCGCGGCGCTCGGCGTCCAGGTTGATCTGGTGCGCCGTGCGTGCGCGCGTGCCCTTGAAGACCATGTGCTCGACCACGTGGCCGATGCCGTTGAGCGCGCGCGGCTCGTCCACGCTGCCGCTGCGCACGAAGGCGCTGACGCTGGCCGTGACGGCGTTGGGCAGCGGCAGCAGCACGGCCTGCAGGCCGGAGGGGAAGCGGTGGAGCAGTGGCGAAGGTGGGGGTGACATCGGCCGCGATTGTCCGCTGCCCGTCGCCAACGCCATGGCCCGGCATCACGGCGCAGAATGCATGACCATGCCCACCTCGGTGCTGCTGATCCGCCATGGCGACTACGTACACCGGCCCTCGCCGGCCGGCGAAGCGGCGTCGGACCATGGCCTCTCGCCTTGGGGCCTGCTGCAGGCCAAGGCCCTGCACGACCGGCTGGCCATCACGCCTGCGTTGCGCGCCGACTTGCTGGTCTGCAGCACCCTGCCCCGTGCACGGCAGACGGCCGAAGCCATTGCGCCGGCATGGGGCATCGACGTACGGCCCATGCCGGCCCTGTGTGAGTGGGAAAGCGGCAACGAGGCACTGGGTGCCGAGGCCTTCGCGGCGCAGTTCCATGCCCTGCCCGCCCCTGAACGTCGGCACCACCGCTTCCACCCGGGCTGCGAGACGGTGGCGGAATTCGCGCACCGGGTGTGCACCGCCCTGGCAGAACTGACCACCCGCCACGCCGGTCAGGGGCTGGCCATCGTGGCCCATGGCGGCGTCATCGAGGTCGCGTTCCAGCACTTCCTGGGGTTCGGGCCGGGGCTGTTCGAGGGCGGCTACCCGGCGGCCGACCAGGCATCGCTGACCCTGTGGCGCCACGACCAGGGCCGCCACGACGCGTGGGTGCAGGTGTTCGCCAACGATACCGACCACCTGCGCCATGCAGATGGCAGCGACCACCTGGCCTGATCGACCGCGATGCCGCGCTTCACGCTGATCCCCGAGGTCCACCTGCTGCTCGTCGACGGTGGCCGGGTCCTGCTGCTGCAACGCTTCAACACCGGCTACGCCGACGGCCAGTACAGCGTGGTCGCCGGTCACGCCGACGGCGGCGAGACGCTGCGCGCCGCAATGTGCCGCGAAGCCACCGAGGAAGCCGGCCTGGCGCTGCGGCCCGACGACCTGGACCTGGCGCACGTGATCCACCGCCGCAGTGACGGCGAACGCCTGTCGGTGTTCTTCCGCGCGCGACACTGGCAGGGCGAGCCAGTCAACCGCGAACCGCACAAGTGCAGCCACCTGGGTTGGTTTCCGCTGGACGCGCTGCCGCAGCCGATGGTGCCCTACGTGCAACACGGGATGGCGCAGGCCCTGGCCGGCGTGCCCTACTCGGAGTTCGGATGGACAGCGGAGGAGCGAGCGCGATGATCGAAGGCCACTGCCACTGCGGCGCCGTGCACTGGCGCATCGATTTCACGCCCGAAGGCGCCACCGCCTGCAACTGCACCGTGTGCCGACGCTACGGGTCGCTGTGGGCCTACGGCCACGACAGCGAGGACGTGCACGGCCAGGGCCCCACCACCGCCTATGTGCGCGGGCCGCACATCGCATTCCACTTCTGCCCCACCTGCGGCAACCTGGCCTGGTGGCGGGGTCGCGCGGCCGGCGCCGACGGCCGACGGCGCATGGCCGTCAACCTGCGGCTGGCCGAACCGGACGCGGTGGCGGCGATCCCGATCGACCCCTTCGACGGGCTGGACCGTTTCGAGGACCTGCCGCGCGACGGCCGCTGCGTGCGCGACGTCTGGGCCTGAGCATGGCCTTCGACCCCGGACTGGCCCAGCGCATCCGCGAGGTGCTCGGCCCCCGCCCCGACGTCGGTGAACGGCAAATGTTCGGCGGCATCGCCTTCATGGTCGGCGGGCACATGGCGGTGGGCGTGGTCGGCGACGTGCTGATGGCCCGGGTGGGCCCGCAGCGGTACGCTGCGGCGCTGCAGCAGCCCCACGTCCGGCCGATGGACTTCACCGGCAAGCCGCTCACGGGCTATGTCTACGTGGATCCGCCGGGCATCGCCGAGGATGACGCACTCGCCGCGTGGGTGAGCGCCTGCACCGCCTTCGTCTCGGCCCTGCCGCCCAAGGCACCAAAGGCATCGAGGCCGCCCAGGCGCGCCGCCCGATGAGCTTCCTGCCGCGCGACTTCACCGTGCCAGTTCGGGCCGAAGGCCCGGGCTTCCACCTGCGCTCGATCACCGTGCACGACCTGGCGCGCGACTACGACGCGGTGATGAGCAGCCGCGACCACCTGTGGGCCCGCTTTGGCGCGCTCTGGGGCTGGCCGCCAGCCGACCTGTCGATCACCCAGGACCTCGTGGACCTGGGCTGGCACCAGAAGGAGTTCCAGCTGCGCCGCAGCTTCAATTACGCCGTGATGGCCCCCGACGAGTCGCGCCTGCTCGGCTGCGTCTACATCGACCCGCCGGACGAAGCCGGCATCGACGCCGAGGTCTGGTTCTGGGGCCGGCAGGACAGGCTGGCGGACGGGCTGGAGCTGCGGCTGGAGACCTTCGTGCGCCGCTGGCTCGCCGAGGCCTGGTCCTTCGCCCGGGTGTTGCTCAACGGCCAGCCGCATCGGGTGGCACCGGAAGGCCCGGCGCCGTGACCCCGTTCGGCTGGATGCTGCTGTCCACCACCGCGGCCGGCGCGTGCATCGTGCTCGGTGGCCTGGCGGCGGTGAACCAGCGCCGGCGCCCGAACTGGCTGGACAACGAGCTGCGCCACGGCGTCATCGCCTTCGGCGGTGGGGTGCTGCTGGCCGCGGTGGCGCTGGTGCTGCTGCCGCAGGGCGTCGCCGCAGTGCCCGATCCGCTGGCCATGGCCGCTTGTTTCGTCGGCGGCGGCGTGGCCGTGTATGCCGCGGAGCGGCGTCTGGGTCTGCGCCGGCGCGAATCGCCGCAGTTCGCGGCCATGCTGCTGGACTACGTGCCCGAATCGCTGGCCCTGGGCGGCATGTTCGCCGCCGGCGTGTCGGAGGCACCGCTGCTGGCGCTGCTGATCGGCCTGCAGAACCTGCCCGAGGGCTTCAACGCCTACCGTGAACGCATCGCCGTGCGCGGCACCCGGCCGGGCACGGTGCTGCGCCAGATGGCGATGCTGACCCTGCTCGGTCCGGCACTGGCCGCGCTGAGCTGGTGGGGCCTGGCCGACCACCCGGCCGTGCTGGGCGCCGTGATGCTGGCCGCCTCTGGCGGCATCCTGTACCTGATCTTCCAGGACATCGCGCCGATGTCGCGGCTGCAACGCCACCGCGCGCCGCCGCTGGGCGCTGTGCTGGGTTTCTGCGTCGCGCTGGTCGGGCAGCGTCTGGTGGAGGGCTGAGATGCAACTGGTCTGGCCACGGGCCGAACACCTGCCGTCCTACGTGGCGGCGCTCGAAGGCGGCTGGTCCGCCGACAACGTGCGCGGTGCCGTGGCGGCGCAAGAGGAACTGGCGCGCATCCGGCAGGACGCCAACGGCTTCATCGCCGCACAGGTCGACCGCGAGGCCCGCGGCGGGGCGGTCACGCTGCCCGACGGGTCGACGGTGGCGCGCATCCCCGGCTTCCGGCGCTGGCTGTGGGACGACACCGGCTTCTGCGGCGTGATCGGCTTGCGCTGGCAACCCGGCACCGAGGCGCTGCCGCCGCACTGCCTGGGCCACGTGGGCTACGCCGTGGTGCCCGGCCGCCGCAACCGCGGCTACGCCACGCAGGCGCTGGCACAGACGCCGCCGCTGGCGCGCGCCGAAGGCCTGCGCTGGATCGAGCTGACCACGGACGAGGACAACGCGGCCTCGCAGCGCGTCATCGCGGCCAACGGCGGCGTGCTGGTGGAGCGCTTCGCCAAGCCGGCGGCCTTTGGCGGCCACCCCGGGCAGCGCTGGCGCATCGTGCTGACCTGATCAGGACACCGCGCCGGCGCCGTAGCGCCCCGTGAGCAGCCGGCCTTCGCCGAAGCGCTGCAGCGCGTAAGGCACCAGCGGCACGTCCGTGGGCAGGCCCAGCGCCGCCTGGGCCAGCAGGCGGCCCACGGCCGGCGACAGCTTGAAGCCGTGGCCGCTGAAGCCGAAGGCCAGCAGCAGGCCGGCCAGCCCCGGCGCCGGGCCGAGCACCGGGTTCCAGTCGGGGGTGACGTCGTAGACGCCGGTCCAGGATGCGGCCAGGCCGGCCTCCTCCCAACCCGGGAAGCGGTCGGCCACCTGTTCGGCGATCTCGATCACCGCATCCATCGGGACGTCGCCCTGCTCGATCTGCGGCGTGGCCAGCACCTCGCCGGCGATGCCTTCGCTGGCCAGCATCTGGCGCCCGCCGTAGCTGCGGCAGTACAGCATGCCGGGCGTGGCCAGGTCCTTGTAGACCGGCATCGCATGCGTGTACGCGGCCGGGCCCTCGAACGCGAAGACGCGGTGGCGCTCGGGCTTGACCGGCAGCGCGCAGCCGGTGTCGCGCTCGAGCTCGGGCGTCCAGATGTTGGTGGCGGCGATCACGGTGCCGGCCTCGAAGCGCCCACGGTCGGTCTCGACGCCGGTGACGCGCGCACCGTCGCGCAGCAGGCGCTGCACGCCCACGCCTTCCAGAAAACGCACGCCGCGCCTGCGGGCCGCCCGCGCGAAGCCGCTGGCCACCAGGTAGGCGTCGGCGAAGCCGGCCTCGGGCTCGTAGCCGATCAGTGCCGCATCGTCGAAGCGCGCCAGCGGCATCAGCGCCGCGGCCTGCGCCGCATCGAGCCGCTGCAGCGGGATGCCCATGGCCTGCTGCTGGTCCAGCGACGCCTGCAGCGCGGCGAGCCTCTCGCCCTCGGGCGCCGCGATGAGGTAGCCACACTTCACCAGCCCCGCGTCGGCCTCGGCATCGCCCACGTACGCCGCGAAGTGCTCGAAGGCCGCGAACGAGCGGCGCGCTAGGTCCACGTTCTCCGGCACCGAATAGTGCGTGCGCAGGATGCCGCTGCTCTGCGCACTGGTGCCGTTGCCGATGCCCAGGCGGTCGACCACCAGCACGTCACGCGCGCCGAGCTCGGCCAGGTGGAAGGCGATGGAGCAGCCGACGACGCCGGCACCGATGACGATCACGTCGGGGTGGGAAGCCATGGGCTGCAGTCTGGCGTCTGCGCCGTGGCACCGGCGTCAGCGCTGCCGATGCTGATGCTGTGGATCACCCGCCGTTGCGGCGCGACTCCGGCAGGGCCACCAGCGCGGCCGGCTCCAGGCCCAGCGCCGGCTGCAGCTCACGCTTGAGCTCGCGCGCCGCCACGCGCACCAGCGCCGCCGTCTCCGCCGGCAGCCGGCCCAGTTCGCCGGCGCGGCTGGCCAGCCAGAAGCGGCGCTCCAGCAGCGGGTAGGGTTCGCCATCGCGCCGGAGCGTCGACAGCGGCAGCACCTGCACCGCCTGCGCGTGGTGGCGCGACTGCCACAGGCACAGCGGGGTCGTCAGCCCGAAGCCGAGCCCGGCCGCCACCAGGCTCAGCAGCGGGTCGGTGGCGTCGAACTCGTAGCGCCGCGCCAGGCCGGGGTCGTGCCGGCGCAGGTAGGCGTCCACCTGGGCGCCGATCATCGAACGCGTGCTGTAGGCCAGGAAGGGCAGATCAGCACCCAACGCCTGCAGGCTGCGCAGCCCGCGCAGCGACCGCGCGGGCGGCAGCACGAGCACGAAGCGCTCGGCCAGCAGCGGCAACGCGTCGACGCCGGCCTGGCCGGTGGGCTCGGTGGTGGTGATCAGCAGGTCCAGCCGGCGTTCGGCGAAGCGCTGCTGCAGGTCGGGCACCAGGCCGGAGAGCAGCTGCAGCCGCTGCACGCGGTCGAACAGGCCGCGCACCAGCTGCGGGCCGAGGGTGGCGGCAAAGCTGTCCACGCAGCCCAGGCGCACGGCGCTGCGCGCGCTGCGGCTGAGGCTGCGCACGCCCTCGTCCATCTCGTGCGCGCGCTGCAGCAGGTCCAGCGCGTGTTCGTACAGGCGGTGGCCGCTGGCGGTGACACGCGCCGGACGCGTGCCGCGGTCCAGCAATTCGCTGCCCAGGCGCTGCTCCAGCGCCCGCACATGCTGCGACACACCGGCCTGCGACAGCCCGGCACGGCGCGCCGCGGCCGAGACCGAGCCGGTCTCGACCACCGCGATCCAGCTGGCCAGCTGGTCCCAGGGCGGCGGCGCCGCGACGTCGGTCTTCATGCGTGTCAACGCCACGTGATGCTCGGCATCAGGGCCGGCGATGACGGGCGACGGCGACAGGGCATGACCTAGATTGTGTGCCAGCCGGCCGCGCTACAGTGGCCGCGTCCACACCCCCGATGCCCCGAGAGAGGAGCCCCCGATGAAACTCACCTGGAAGCAGGCCGCCGCCGCGGTCGCCTTCACCGCCGCCGCCGTCGCGGCCACCGGCGCGCTGGCGCAGCAGCGCATGTTCTTCGGCATCGCCACCGGCGGCACCGGCGGCACCTACTACCCGCTGGGCGGCATGCTGGCGCAGCTGATCAGCAACAAGGCCTCGGTCGACGGCAAGAAGATCAGCGCCACGGCCGAAGCGGCCGGCGCCTCGGTGGCCAACGCCAAGCTGCTGGGCAACAAGGACATCGAGTCGGCCTTCGTCGCCGCCGACATCCTGGATGCGGCCTACAACGGCACCGGCCAGTTCCAGGGCGCGCCGATCAAGAACCTGCGCGCGCTCGGCGCGCTGTACCCGGAGACGGTGCAGCTGATCACGCGGGCCGATGCCGGCATCAACAGCGTCAAGGACCTCAAGGGCAAGAGCATCTCGTCGGGCTCGCCGGGTTCGGGCCAGTACCAGCTGCTGACCGACCTGCTGAAGGTCTACGGCATGAGCCGCGCCGACATCAAGGAAGACCTGTCGTCGTTCACGCAGGCGGTGGACAAGATCAAGGACGGCAACCTGCACGCCACGCTGATCACCGCCGGGGTGCCCACCGCGGCGGTCACCGACTTCGCGCAGAGCCATGCGCTGAAGGTGATCCCGCTGTCGGGCGCGGAGATCGCGGAACTGCAGAAGCAGCAGCCGTTCTATGCCAACGTCAAGCTGGCGGCAAACACCTACAAGGGCCAGACCGAGGCGGTGGACACGCTGGCCGTGATGGCGGTGTGGACCGCGCACGACGCGGTGCCGGAGAACGTGGCCTACGAGGTGACGAAGGCGCTGTACGAGAACGTGTCCATCATGGGCCAGGTGCACGTGCAGGGGAAGAACATCAGCCTGCAGACGGCCACGTCCGTGGGCAATGCGCCCATCCACCCGGGTGCGCTGAAGTACTTCAAGGAAAAGGGCATCGTCAAGTGAGGCCGTGGCGGCGCGCGGTGGCTGCCGTGGCCACCGCGGCCGCTGCTGCCTTGCCGCCCGCGGCCGCGACGGCCTGCACGCTGATGCTGGCCGACCACCGCAGCGCACGGGTGCTGGGACAGGTGCCGCTGGACCCGGCGGCACCCGGCCTGCGCGTAGCCTTCACGCACTCGGTGCTCGGCACACCGGTGGAGGACCGCTACGTCTTCCGCCACGGCGCCGAAGGATGGCGCGCCGTGCTGGTGGAAGAGCGCTGGCTGGGCGAAGGTTACGGCCTGCCCATCGCCGCTGGCCCTGGCGAGCAGCTGGTGCGCGACGACAGCCTGGGCCCCGGCGGCTGGCGGCTGACGCTGCAGCGCCCGGTGCACCCGCTGGTGGTGCTGGCGCTGCCGTCGCAGCGCATGCGCGTGATCGTCGACGGCCAGGCACCGATCCTGCTGGGCACCCTGGGCCCACCGGCGCCCACGTCGGTGGCGATGCACGTCGACGATTGCCCGGCACCGGGCGGATCGTGAAGGAGTCTCCGTGAGCGTTCCCCAGGCCGAGATCGATCGCCTGATCGAGCAGTTCGACCCCGAGTCCAGCTTCCGCCGGCTGGCCGGTGTCTCCGCCGGCATCGTCACCGTGATCGCGGTGGCGCTGTCGGGCTGGCACTACTACACCGCCGGCTTCGGCCTGCACAACGAGATCGCACACCGCGCCATCCACCTGTGCGTGGTGCTGGGCCTGTGCTTCCTGGTCTTCCCGCGCCCCAGGCGCATGGGCGGGCCGTGGGAGTGGATCGTCTCGATCGGCCTGGTGGTGTTCTACCTGCTGCTGGGCGTGGGCCTGCTGCGCGAGCTCAACGACCCGGTCTCCACCGGTGCGCAGGCGGCCTTTCTGGCCGTGCTGGCGGCCCTGGCCGGCCTGTCGCTGCCGCTGAAGGCCTACGACGGCAGCCACCGGCACATCCCGCTGCGCGACTGGATCTTCGCCGTCGCGGCGGCCAGCTTCTCGCTCTACCTGCTGCTGTTCTTCGACGACATCTTCATCACGCGCGCCGGCCAGCATTCACCGGCCGACCTGATGGTGGGCGTGATCGCGATCGTGATGGTCATCGAGGCCACGCGGCGCACGATGGGCATCTTCCTGCCGCTGCTGGCCATCGCCACCGTGCTCTACGGCATCTTCGGGCCCTACCTGCCCGGCGACCTGGCGCACCGCGGCTACAGCGTGCCGCGCGTGGTGGCCCACCTGTACAAGGGCACCGAGGGCATCTACGGCATCCCGGTGGGCGTGGTGGCCACCTTCGTCTTCCACTTCGTGCTCTTCGGCATCATGGCCCAGCTCACCGGGCTGGGGCAGCTGTTCGTCAACCTCGCCACCATCGCCGCCGGGCGCTTTGCCGGCGGGCCGGCCAAGGTGAGCGTGGTGTCCTCGGGCCTGTTCGGCATGATCAGCGGCTCGCCGATCGCCAACACCGTGACCACCGGCGTGATGACGATCCCGCTGATGAAGCGCGTGGGCTTCGCGCCGCGCTTCGCCGGCGCGGTGGAAGCCTCGGCCTCCTGCGGCGGCCAGATCACGCCGCCCATCATGGGCGCCGCGGCCTTCATCATGGCCGAGACGCTGGGCATCCCGTACAACCACCTGATCCTGGTGGCCATCGTGCCAGCGGCGCTGCACTACCTGGCCATCCTGGTCATGGTGCACCTGGAGGCGCGGCGGCTGAAGCTTGCGGGCATGGACCCGTCGGAGATCCCGTCGCTGCCGGCGGTGCTCAAGGCCAGCTGGCACCTGTTCATCCCGCTGGTGGTGATGGTGACGCTGCTGCTGATGCAGTACACGCCCTTCCTGGCCGCGTTCTGGGGCATCACGCTCACCGTGGCCTGCTCGTGGATCCCGAAGCTGCTGGGCCCCTGGGGCCGCGGCATGGCCGGCATGGCCGTGGGCCCGCGGGCGCTGGTGCAGGGCTTCGAGATGGGCGCGAAGTCGGCATTGGGCATCGGCGCGGCCTGTGCCTGCGTGGGCTTCGTGCTCGGCATCACCACGCTGACCGGCATGGGCTTCAAGTTCAGCGCCTGGGTGCTGGACATGTCCGGCGTGCTGGCGCAGATGGTGGTGGCGCTGGACCCGCTGGGCTGGCTGCAGGCCAACCAGGTGACGGTGCTGTTCGGCCTGCTGTTCACCGCCGTGGCCTGCATCATCATGGGCGCCGGCGTGCCCACCACGCCCACCTACATCATCCTGGCGGCCATCGTGGCACCGGCGATGGAACAGCTGGGCGTGCCGCAGCTGGCCACGCACTTCTTCGTCTTCTACTTCGGGGTGCTGGCCGACGTGACGCCGCCGGTGGCGCTGGCCGCCTTCGCCGCCGCCGGCATCGCGCGCAGCGAACCCATGCGCACCGGCATGACGGCGTTCCGGCTGTCGATGGGCAAGGCGCTGGTGCCCTTTGCCTTCGTCTACACGCCGGCGCTGCTGTTCATCGACTTCACCTGGAGCGCGTTCCTGCTCGGCCTGGTGTCGGTGACGGTGGCGGTGCTCGGCCTGGCCGCGGCCTACACCGGCTTCCTGGCGCGGCCGATCGGGCGCCCGGCCTTCGTGGTCTTCAACGTGCTGTGCCTGTCGCTGGTGTTCGCCAACCCGATGCTCAATGCGGTGGCGATCCCGGCGGTGCTGGCACTGCTGGCGTGGCACGCGCGGCCGCTGCCGGCGCCAGCGGGTGCCGCCGCGGCCTGAACACGCTACGCTGGCGGGCATGACGCTCGCCCACCTGCTCGTCCGCCAGGCCACGGTGCGGCCGGATTCGGCCGCGGTCTTCCACGGCACCCGGCTCTGGGCCACGCATGGCCAGTGGGCCGCGCGCTGCGCCGGTCTCGCGCAGCGCCTGCTGGCCGCCGGCCTGCAGCCGGGCGATCGCCTCGTGCTGTTCCTGCGCAACCACCCGCGCACGCTGGACCTGATGTGGGGCGCCTGGTGGGCCGGCCTGGTGGTGGTGCCGGTCAACGCCAAGCTGCACCCGGCCGAGGTGGCGTGGATCGTCGAGAACGCACAGGCGCGCTGGGCCTTCACCAGTGCCGACGTGGCGCCGGATCCGGTCGCGGGTCTGGCGCGGCAGATCGAGGTCGAGTCGACCGACGCCGATGCCTTGCTCGCGCCGCTGGACGACTGGCGCAGCGCGCCGCCGGTGGAACGCAGCGCCGACGACCTGGCCTGGCTCTTCTACACCAGCGGCACCACCGGTCGCCCAAAGGGCGTGATGCTCACGCACCGCAACCTGATGACGATGGGGCTGACCTACTTCGTCGACGTCGACCCCATCGGCCCTGACGACACCATGGCCTACGCGGCACCGATGTCGCACGGCTGCGGCATCTACGCCGTGCCGCACCTGATGGCTGGCGCGCGTCACGTGGTGCCCGCCAGCGGTGGCGTCGACCCGGCGGAACTGTTCGAACTCGGCCGAGTGCTGGGCCCGCTGAGCACCTTCGCCGCCCCCACCATCGTCAAGCGCCTGGTCGACCACGCCGAGGCTGCGGGCCTGACACCCGACGACGCCGGCACGAGCTTCAAGACCATCGTCTACGGCGGCGCACCGATGTACGCAGCCGACATCCAGCGCGCGCTGCGCGTGATGGGCCCGCGCTTCGTGCAGATCTACGGCCAGGGCGAGACGCCGATGACGGCCACCGCGCTCTCGCGCGCCATGCTGACGGACGCTGCCCACCCGCGCCACGCCGAGCGCATCGCGTCGGTGGGCGTGGCGCAGACGCCGGTGCAGGTGCGGGTGGCCGACGCCGACGGTCGGCCGCTGCCACCCGGCACGCCCGGCGAGGTGCTGGTGCGTGGCGACACGGTGATGGCCGGCTACTGGCGCAACCCCGAGGCCACGGCGCAGGCCCTGCGCGACGGCTGGCTGTGGACCGGCGACATCGGCACCCTGGATGCCGCCGGCTTCCTGACCTTGCTCGACCGCAGCAAGGACCTGCTGATCAGCGGCGGCTCCAACATCTACCCGCGCGAGGTGGAGGAGGTGCTGCTGACGGCCGATGATGTCGCCGAGGCCGCGGTGGTGGGCGCACCGGATGCCGAGTGGGGCGAGGTGGTGGTGGCCTTCGTCGTGGCCCGCCCGGGCGCCACACTGACCCCCGAGGCCCTGGACGCGCACTGCCTGGCGCACATCGCACGCTTCAAGCGGCCCAAGCGCTACGTCTTCGTCGACGCGCTGCCGAAGAACGCCTACGGCAAGGTGCTGAAAACGGCGCTGCGGCAACGGCTGGGCTGAGCGCGTCGCGTCATCGTTCCGAGGCCGCGCCCCCTTCGGCCTGTGCCAGCAGCGCGGCGAAATCGGCCGCGCCGAGGTCGAAGGGCGCACAGTGCCCGGCGAGGTCCCGGGCCTGCCGCGCCAACGCGACAGCCAACGTGTCCTGGCCCGCAGACCGGGCGGCCGCTGCAGCCACCGCCAGCGCGTGCAGCCGCAGCCCGGGCCGTTGCATCGCCGCGGGCAGATCGGCCAGCGCACGGGCCTCGGCCAGCGCCCGGTCGGGCGGCGCCTGGCGCGCGAGTTCGAGGGCCATCAGCATGCGGTTGAACGGCGAGGCCACTGCTTCCGCCACCGCCTTCAGTTCGCGGATCAGGGCCACGTCGGTACGCCCCTGCAGCCGGCACCACCGCAGGCGCAGCGCCAGGCGCCGGCCGCGGAAGCGGTCGGCCACGCCGCTGTCCTCACGCGCCAGCACCTCGGCCGCTTCGTCCAGGCGGCCGGCGGCCAGGAGCATCTGCGCCAGGTGGTTGTCCACCAGCAGGCACTCGGTGCGGCGCTGTTCGCCGTCGGGCCAGGCCTCGATCACGCTGCGGGCGTCGTCCAGCAGCGCCTGCGCAGCCGCGGTCTCGCCGAGTTCGGCCAGCACCGCGCCCAGGTGCACGTCGATCTTGATGCCGGCACCGGCGCGGCCCACGTGCCGGTCACGCAGCGTGCGGCCCAGTTCAAGCCGGGCGCGCGCCTGCGGGTACTCGCCGCGCCAGTAGTGGAACAGGCCGACGTTGCTCAGCGCCGGCAGGGCATCGACCAGGTCGTTGATCGCCAGCGCCTCGTCGATGGCCAGGCCGCCTTCGGCGATGGCCTCGGCCAGCGCGTCGCTGAAGGCGTGCACGCTGCTGCGCGTGAGCCGGAACGACACGCGGTCGGCGGGGGGCGCGGCACCGCGCATCCACGGCAGGCAGCCGTCCAGCAAGGCCATCGCGTCGGCGGCGCGGTCGTTCATCGCCCAGTGCCAGGCGAGGGTGCGCGAGAACTGCCAGGCCAGCGCCTCGTCACCCAGTGCACGCGCGCGGTCCACCGCAGTGCGCACGGCCGCCACGTCGGGCGCCTGCGCCACGTCCACCTGGGCGCCGGCGCGCAGGTTCAGCGCCTGCAGGCGCTGGCGTTCGTCGGCGGCCAGCGCCTCCAGCCGCGCCACCACCGCCAGCCGCTGGGTGGCGAAGCCGCCGAGCTCGTAGACCGTGGCGCGCACCGCCAGCGCGTCGAACAGCGCTCGCTGGCCTTCGGGCGTGCCGGCCAGCGGCTCCAGCAGCGCGATGGCGCGGTCCAGCAGCGCCGCCTGCTGGGCCGGCAGCGCGGCATCGCGCGCAGCGTCGGCGGCCAGCCGGAAGGCCCGTGCCGCCGGCAGCGGCTCGCCAGCCGCCGCCCAGTGGGTGGCGATGGTGGCCACCTGCGACGGGTGGTCGCCGTGCCGGCGCACCAGGTGCTCGGCCACCAGGCGGTGCATGAACGTCGCCATCCCGGCGGGGACCGTGTCCAGCACCACGCTGGCGACCACGTCGTGCACGAAGTGGCGCCCGTAGAACACCTGGCGCAGTTCCAGCTCACGCAGCGGCTCGGTCAGCGCCAGCGGCGCGCAGGCCAGGGCCTCGGCCGCGAGTTCCACGCTGTAGGCGCCGCCAGCCACGGCCGCCAGCTGCGCCAGGTGGCGCGCCGGTGGCGAGAGCAGTGCCACGCGTCGCTCGATCACCGCACGCTGGCTGTCCGGCAGCGGCAGGGCGTCCGCGCCTCCGGACTCGGGCGCGTCCGTGAGCAGCAGCTTCACGGTCTCCAGCAGGAAGGCCGGGTTGCCGCCGGCATG
Organism: Rubrivivax albus; assembly: GCF_004016515.1. Classification (GTDB taxonomy): domain Bacteria; phylum Pseudomonadota; class Gammaproteobacteria; order Burkholderiales; family Burkholderiaceae_C; genus Rubrivivax; species Rubrivivax albus. Next base: position 466,464 of record NZ_SACT01000001.1, on the reverse strand, counting down.
CCGCCACAGGGCCTCGGCCTGGGGTTGCAGCGCGGTCAGTGCCGGCAGGCCGCCTGGGTCCAGGCTGACGAGCAGCGCGGCGGTGTCGTCGGCGTCCAGTGGCGCCAGGTCCAGCCGCTGCCCCAGCGGCGCTGCCCCGAGGTCGCGCAGCACGGCGGCCAGGGCCTCGCCGCCTTCGTCGGGCCGGCAGGCCAGCACCCAGCGCGGGCGCGCGCGGCTTGCGGGGTCCCCCTCGGGCCCGGCCGCGGCCAGCACGCGCAGGGCATCGAGGCTGGCCGCGTCGGCAAAGTGCAGGTCGTCGAGCGCGAAGGTGTGCACGCCGGCCCCGGCAGCACGTGCAAGCAGGCGCGCCACGGCCAGCATCGCCTGCGTGCGCTCGTAGTCGGTGCGCACCGGCGTTGGAGAGAGCGACAGCGCGGCCGCCAGCTGGGGCAGCAGCCGCGCGGCCTGATGGGCATCGCCGGTGTCGCTGGCTTCAGGCCCGCCGAACAGCGCCGGTTCGCGCGCCTGCAGCGCCAGCAGCAGCCGGCTCAGCGACGCATAGGGCAGCACGTCGTCACCCGGGCGCGCGGCCACGCGCACCAACCCGGGCGGGCCGGCCACCGGGTCGGGCAACACGGCCAGCGTGTCGGCCAGCAGGCGGGTCTTGCCCAGCCCGGCGCTGCCGCACACGCAGACCACGCGGCCGGCGTGCCAGGCCTCGGCCATCGCCTGCTGCAAGGCAGTGCGGCCGATCAGGCGCGGCGGCCGCAGCACGGTGGCCGGCAGGCCCACGGCCGGCCGGCCGGCCAGCATGGTGGCAGGCAGCTTCTCCGCCTGCGCACTGCGCGCTGCCGCCAGCAGGCTCTGCCCCAGCTGCTGCGTGGCCGGCGACGGGGACACGCCGTACAGGCTGCGCAGCATGTCGCGGCAGCGGTCCCAGGCGGCCAGGGCCGCGGCGTGGTCGCCGCGCAGGCTGTAGACCTCCATCAGGACGCGGAAGGCCTCTTCGCTTTCGCGGTCCACCTGCAGCAGCGATTCGGCAGCCCCCAGGGCTGCATCCAGGTCGCCGGCCTGGGCGGCGTCGCGCACGCGGGCCAGCCAGGCGCGCTTGTGGCCGGCGCGGGCGGCGTCGCGGCGGGCGTCCAGCCAGCGGGCCAGGTCGTCGCAGTCGTCGAAGGCCAGGGTGCCCAGCAGCGGCGCCTCGGGTGGCGCCGGCGGCAGCACCTGCACGCTGCCAGCCAGCGTCAGCAGCGGCCCGTCGTCGTGCACCAGCGGGCCGTGCGTCTGGCGCAGCTTGAGCAGCCGCTGGCGCAGGTTGGCGCGGGCCCGGGTCTCGTCGGCCTCGGGCCACAGCAGCCCGGCCAGGCGCGCCCGGGGCGTGGGCCCCTCGCACCACAGGTAGGCCAGCAGCGCCGCATGCTTGCGCTCCAGCGGCGCCGGCCCGGCTGCAGCCGCGTGGCAGGTGGGCGCGCCATGCAGCTGCAAGGCAAGCGTGGGCGGTGAGGCGTCCGGCGCGGTGGCGGGCATGGCGCTGCGATGATGGCATCGACCCGCGGCCCGTCGCGCCAGGGCCACCCGGATGCGTGGGGTGGCTGTCCATCCGGTGACGGGGCTGGTGACGCCCCGGTGACGCCGCCCCTCGGACGATGCGGCCATGATCGCACCCGCCCCCACCCCGACCCGCGTGCCGCCGTCCGCGTTGCCCACGCCGTCTCAGCTGCTGCGCTACGAGTCCGCCGGCCCGCTGGGCGGCACCTTCACCTGCACGCAATGCCAGGCCCAGGCCTGGCAACCCGACCTGCTGGTGCACGCGGCCGACTGCCCCTACCACCCCACCGCCGGGCACAACCAGGCCCCGTGGAGGCCGGCATGACGACAGCCTTCCCTGCACCGCAGGCTGCGTCGGTGCCGCGCTGGCCCACACGTCCTGCCGGCCACGTTGACAGCCTGCTGCCGGCAGCCCCATCGCCAGTGGCCGCGCCTGCCGACACGGCCCGCTGGCGCGTGCACCTTCTTGGCGGCTTCGCACTCGAGGACGCTGCCGGCCCAACCCACCCGACGCACCCGACACACGGGTCACACAGGACGCACCTCACCCGCCTGCGCAGCCGCGCCAGCATGGCGCTGCTGGCGCGCCTGGCCATGGCCCCGGGCCGCGCCCATGCACGGGACGAACTCGCCGCGCTGCTCTGGCCGGACGCGCCGGCGCACCGCAGCCGCAGCCGGCTGCGGCAGACGCTGTCGCTGCTGCGCGCCGTGCTCGAACCGCCCGGCGGACCGCAGGTGCTGCAGGCCGACCACTGGGTGATTCGCGTGCGGCCGGGCACGCTATGGTGCGACGTGCCGGCCTTCGAGGCCGCGGCAGCGCAGCACGACGACCCCGCGGCACTGGCCCTCTACCGCGGAGAGTTGCTCCCCGGGCTGGCGGAGGAATGGCTGGAGGACGAACGGCGGCACCTGGCCGCCCTGGCCGAACGTGTCCATGAGCGGCATCGCCGCTCAACGCCGGCGGCGCCTGACCGGCCACCGGCGCCAGGCGCACGGTCGACAAGGCTGGCAGGCTGCGAGGAGACCGTGCCGGTGACGGCGCGCCTGCCCGCGCCGGCAGCCGCCAGCTTCGGGCGCGGCGACGAGGCGGCTGCGCTGCGGCGTCTGCTGGCCGCGCGGCGCCAGGTCACCGTCGTCGGCCCCGGGGGCATCGGCAAGACACGCCTGGTGCTCGACGCGCTGTCGGCGCCGACGCACGGGCTCGGGCCGGCCCGTTTTGTCGACATCGGCGGCTTGAGGACACTGCACGAGGTGCTGCGCCGGCTGCGGGCGACCCTGCGCACGCCTGCCGGCCCGCGGGCCCTGGACGCGCTGGCCACCACGCTGGGCGCGACGCCGGGCACCCTGGTGCTCGACGGCGCCGAGGCCCTGGATGGGCCGGCCCGGGCCTGGCTGGCGGCGGCCCTGGCGCGCATGCCGGCGCTGCGCTGCGTGATCACCTCGCGCCTGCCGATGGGCTGGGCCGACGAGGCGCTGCACCCGGTGCTGCCGCTGCCGCTGCCCGTCGTCGACGATGCGGCCGACCTGGCGGCCCTGGCCGCGCAGCCGGCGGTGGCCCTGTTCATCGACCGCGCACGCGCGGTGCGCCCGGAGTTCCACCTGCACCGCGGCAACGCGGGCGCGGTGGTGGCCCTGCTGCACCGGCTCGACGGCTGGCCGCTGGCGATCGAGCTCGCGGCGGCGCGCATGCACCTGACGAACCCGGCGATGCTGCTCTCGCGCTTCGCCGAGCCGCCGCTCGCCGCCCCGGGCCAAGAGGGCACCGCTGACGTGCTGGGCGACCTGACGCGCCGCGGCACGCGCAGCGCCGGGCGCCAGGCCAGCCTGCTGGCCGTGATGGACGCCGGCCTGCTCATGCTGCCCGCGGCGTCGCGGCACCTGCTTCAGCAGCTGGCCAACGCGTGCGGCGACCTGTCCGAGGCGCCGCAGCACCTGGTGCTGCGCAGCGCACCGGCGCTGGCGCTGGCCCCGCTGGTGGACGGGGGATGGCTGTGCCCCGCCCCTCACGAACCGGGCGGCCGCCGGCTCGGCAACCTGGTGCGCCGCTGGGTGCTGCTGCGCTGGGGCGCGAAGGCGCCGCGCGGCGTCGAGGCCGCTGCCGGCGCGCCGCTCAGCGGCCGTACGTGTGAGGCCGCAGCGCTGTGCCCTGCATCGGATTGAAGAACGCGTCATTGCTGCCCACGTACTGCTCGCCGGGCAGCTGGTAGGCCCGCTGGTAGCGCTGCGGCAGGTACTGCACGCCACCGTCGGTGGTGGTCCAGGCGCTGCGCTCGTGGGTGGCGTCCACCACCTTCGCCTGGCCCGCGTCCTTCCAGCCCTGGCGTCGCTTCCAGCTCTCGTGGTTGCTGTCCAGCACGCTGCTGCTGCCCGTGCTGCCGCTGGTCCGTTGGGCGCTGGCACGCGCCGCCTGCGCGGCCATGAAGGCCTGGCGCTCGCGCTGCAGCGCCGCGGCCTGCAGGTCGGCCATCTGGCGCTGGTGCTGCTGCAGGCGCTGCAGGTACTCGGGCTGCAGGTGCACCGAGTCGGCAATGCGCCGCGTCAGCGCCAGGTCGGGTTCCCGCCCCACGGCCAGGCTGCTGCCGGTGCCCACGGCGGTGCCCACCAGCATCTGCGCCGGGCTGCCGTCCATCGACATCGACGGCATCAGCTCGAACACCAGGCCGGTGGACAGGTGCTCGTGCACCGTCTGACCACCGTCGCCCGCGTAGCGCAGGCGCACCGCCCAGGCTTCGCCCCAGCGACGATGGCCGGGGTGCACCGGCTGGGCCGCCAGCTGGCGCATCAGCTTGTCGGTGTCGGCACGGTCGATCGCCAGTGTCGTCACCTCGGCGCCGGGCCGCAGTGCCTGCACGTAGGCCTGCATGAAGCTGCGCCCATCGGTCAGCGGGCGCGGCTGGCAGCCCGTGCGCTGCATCTGCTGCTGCGCCAGCTGTGGCATCGACGCCCACTGGGGGTGCCACTGCCAGATGCCACCGGGGATGAACTCGAAGCGCTGGCGGCCGTCGGGCGCGCTGGCCACGAAGTGCATCTTGTTCTGGTCGGCCCAGCAGCGCGACCAGCGGTCCCAGCGCACCGAGCCCTCGACCCGCCAGCCTGCGGGTGCCGACAGCGTCAGCGCCGGCATCGGCTGCTCGAAGCCGAAGGCGTCGACGATGGTGTGCGCCACGAACCCGGCGCTGCGCGACGGCGCTGCGGCCGCCGGCTGGCCAGCGCCACCGTGACGCCCAGGCGCCGCCGTCCCTCGCTGCCGGCGGCGACGGGGCCGTAGACGTACCGGATGGCGCCGGGCTCGTGGTGGTTCTCCAGCCGGTAGCGACCCGCCCCCGGCGTGGCCGTCCAGGCGCCTTCGGTGCCGCTGGACAGCAGGGGCGCCAGCGGACCCATGTCGGCCTGGGCGCCGCCCGATGCCATGGCCACGCACCAGGCGCCCCACCACATCCACCCCTTCACGCTGAACCTCATCTGCGGCCCTCCGACACGACGGGCCACATTGCAGCGCGCCGGCGTTCCGCCATCGTTCCGCGCTGAGCAGACGCCCAGGCGCGTCAGGGTGCGGACAGCTGGCGCAGGGTCTCCAGCGTGTCGGCCTCGTGCAGCGGCTTGTCTCGGCGCAGGCGCAGCATGCGCGGGAAGCGCACCGCGATGCCGCTCTTGTGGCGCGGGCTGGGGCCGATGCCCTCGAAGCCGAGTTCGAAGACGAGCGTGGGCCGCACGCTGCGCACGGGGCCGAACTTCTCCAGCGTCGTCGCGCGGATGACCTTGTCCACGGCGGCGAACTCGGCGTCGGTCAGGCCCGAATAGGCCTTGGCGAAGGGCACCAGCTGCAGCGCCTGCGGGTCGTCGCGCGGCGCCGGCTCGCGGCGGGCGATGGCGTCCACCACCGCCTGCGCTTCGGCCGCGTCGTGCGGCGGCCGGTTCCACACCGCGAAGGTGTAGTCGGTGTAGACGCTGGCGCGGCGGCCGTGTCCGGCCTGGGCGTAGACCAGCACGGCGTCGGCGGTCAGCGGGTCGACCTTCCACTTCCACCAGGCCGAGCTGGCGCCGTCGGCTTTGGTGCGGCCCTGGCCATAGTGGGCATCGCGGTGCTTGAGCATCAGGCCCTCCACGCCACGGGCGCGGCTTTCCGCGCGTGCGGCGGTCAAGGCCGGCCAGTCGGGCCCGGAGACGCGCGGCGAGACGTCGCGCACCGGCAGCAGGGCTTCCAGCCGTGCGCGCCGCTGGTGCTGTGGTTCGCCACGGCGGTCAGTACCGTCGCTCTCGAGCAGGTCATAGGCCAGGAAGCGCACCGGCGCCTCGGCCAGCAGCTTCTTCGGCAGCGTCTTGCGCGTGATGCGCTGCTGCAGCACGTTGAAGGCCGCTGGCGCCGGTGCGCCGTCGGGCCAGACCAGGACCTCGCCGTCGAGCACCGTGCCGTCGGGCAGCGCCTGCGCCCAGGCCTCGATCTCCGGGAAGCGCCCGGCCATCAGCTCTTCGCCGCGTGACCAGATCCAGCACTGCCCGGCGCGCCGGACCACCTGGGCGCGGATGCCGTCGTACTTCCACTCGGCGATCCAGTCGGCGGCGTCGCCCAGGCTCCGTGGCTCGGCCTGCAGCGGGTGCGCCAGGAAGAAGGGATAGGGCTGGCCGGCCTCGGCCTGGGCGGCGGTGTCCGGGTCCAGCAGCGCACGGTAGCGCGCGGCGGTGGGCGCGCGCCTGGCGTCGGTCCAGCCCATCAGGCGCTGTGCCACCTGCTTGGCGTCCAGCCCCGCCACCGCGGCCAGCGCCCGCGTGACCAGCAGCTTGCTCACGCCGACCCGGAAGCCGCCACCGATGAGCTTGACCAGCAGGAAGCGCCCGGTGGCGTCGAGCACCGACCAGGCCTGGCGCAGCCGCGCCGCCTGCTCGGCCGGTGGCAGGCCGCGCAGCGGCAGCAGGCGCTGTTCCACCCATTCGGCCAGGCCGGCGTCGTCGACGGCGCCCGCCGGCGGTGGCAGCACATGGGCGATGGTCTCGGCCAGGTCGCCCACGGCCTGGTAGCAGGCCTCGAACAGCCAGTCGTCGATGCCGGCCATGGCGCAGGCCGTCTCGCGCATCAACGCCGTGGGCACCACCTGGCGCGGCTTGCCGCCGGCGAGAAAGTACACCGCCCAGGCGGCATCGTCCGCCGGGGCCGCAGCAAAGTAGGCCTGCAGCGCGGCGAGCTTGTCGTTGGTGGCGGTGCTGGCGTCGAGCGACTGGTACAGCTGGGCGAATCGCCGCATGCGGCGATGCTAGGCCATCGGGTCGAGGGTGCTAGGCGTCGTCCTCCGGCAGCGGCACCACGGTCACCGGCAGCGTACTGTGGGCCACCACGTCGTCCACCACATCGCTGTCGCCACCCATCACGATCAGCCCGCAGCCGTAGTTCTCCGCCAGTTCCACGATCATCGGCGCCGGCTCGCCGCCGGCCACCTCCAGTTCGTAGTCGCCGCCGTGCTTCTGCAGCAGCGCTTCGGCCGGCGCCAGCAGGTCGGCGCCGGCGGCGCCCTTGACCTCGCGGATCACGTCGGGGTCGTGGGCCGTGACCACCTCGTACAGCGTGGCCGGCGGCTGCACGTTGACCAGCACCACGCTGGCTTGCAGGCCAGCCGTGCGCAGATCGAGCACGTGCCGCAGCGCCGCCATCGCAGCGGGTGAACCGTCGGCGGGAACCAGAATCTTCATGTCGAACCTCCTTCAGCCATCATCCCGCGCAGGATCGGCGCGGGCTTGATGTCGGTCAACCCACCGGTCGCCGTGGCGACATGCGCCACCGGCATCATGCGGGCATGAGCATCCGCCACCTCGACTCCCTGTTCGACCCGGCCTCGGTGGCCGTCATCGGCGCCAGCCTGCGCGAGGCCAGCGTCGGCGGCACCGTCTGGCGCAACCTGCGTGCCGGCGGCTTCGCCGGCCCGGTGTGGCCGGTCAACCCGAAGCACGCGACGCTGGGCGAGGTGCCCTGCTTCGCCAGCGTGGACAACCTGCCGCAGGCACCGGAACTGGCGGTGATCTGCACCCCGCCGGCCACCGTGCCGGGGCTGATCGCCGCGCTCGGCGCGCGCGGCACGAAGGCGGCCGTGGTGCTCACCGCCGGCTTCGACGCTGCGCAGAAGCAGGCGATGCTGGACGCCGCACGCGCGCACCTGCTGCGCATCCTGGGGCCGAACTGCCTGGGCCTGCTGGCGCCGCACATCGGGCTGAATGCCAGCTTCGCGCACGTGAACGCCGAACCGGGGCAACTGGCCTTCGTGTCTCAGTCGGGCGCGCTGGTCACGGCGCTGCTGGACTGGGCACGGGCGCGCGGCGTGGGCTTCTCGCACTTCGTGTCGCTGGGCGAGAGTGCCGACGTGGACTTCGGCGACATGCTCGACTGGCTGGCCGGCGATGCGAAGACGCGCGCCATCCTGCTCTACGTGGAGAGCATCCGCGAGGCGCGCAAGTTCATGTCGGCCGCGCGCGCGGCGGCACGCAACAAGCCGGTGATCCTGGTCAAGGCCGGGCGCTCGGCGCAGGGGCAGGCGGCGGCCTCGTCGCACACCGGCGCGCTGGCGGGTTCCGACGCGGTCTTCGACGCCGCCGTGCAGCGCGCCGGCCTGCTGCGGGTGGACACGCTGCAGGACCTGTTCGACGCCGCGCTGACGCTGGACCGCCTGGCCGGCGGCTCCCCGGGCATCGACCCCGACCGCCTGACCGTCGTCACCAACGGCGGCGGCGCCGGTGTGATGGCGGCCGACGCGGCGGCGCAGGCCGGGCTGACGCTGGCGCCGCTGGGCGACACGGTGCGCGCGCAGCTCGACGCCGCGCTGCCGGCCAACTGGTCGCACGCCAACCCGGTGGACCTGATCGGCGATGCGCCCGAGGCGCGATACCTCGCCGCCTTCGACGCCCTGCTGGCCGACCCGGCGGCCGGCATGCTGCTGTTCACGCACGCGCCCACCGCCATCGTGCCCAGCGCGCGCATCGCCGAGGCCCTGGTGCCGAAACTGCAACCGCAGGCCACGCGCTTGGTCAGCGCCTGGCTGGGCGGTGACGCGGTGGCGCAGGCGCGCGCGCGGTTCCAGGCCGCGGGCCTGGCCTGCTACGACACGCCGGAGCAGGCGGTGCAGGCGGTGGCCACGCTGGCCACCTGGAAGCGCCACCAGGCCGCGCTGCTGGAGACGCCGACGGCCGATGCCGCCGAGGCGCCCTTCGACATCGCCACCGCGCAGGCGGTGATCGACAGCGCGCTGGCCGAAGGCCGCGAGATGCTGACCGAGCCCGAGGCCAAGGCCGTGCTGGCCGCGGCCGGCATCCCGGTGGCGGCCACGCGGCGCGTGGGGCTGGACGCCGACGAGGCCGTGGCCGCGGCCCGGGCCATCGGCTGGCCGGTGGCGCTGAAGATCCTCTCGACCGACATCTCGCACAAGAGCGACGTCGGCGGCGTGGTGCTGGACCTCGCCGACGAAGCCGCGCTGCGCGGCGCCATCGACGCGATGCTGGCGCGTGTGCGTGCGCGCCGGCCCGACGCCGCGCTGCAGGGCTTCAGCGTGCAGGCGATGGTGAAACGTTCGCAGGCGCTGGAGCTCATCGTCGGCGCCAGCCTGGACCCGCTGTTCGGCCCGGTGATCCTGTTCGGCCAGGGCGGCACCGCGGTGGAGGTGGTGGCCGACCGCGCACTGGCCCTGCCACCGCTGAACCGCCCCCTGGCGCGCGCCCTGGTGGAGCGCACGCGCATCGCGAAACTGATGCACGGCTGGCGCGACGTGCCGCCGGTGGCCATGGACGCGGTGCTGGATACGCTGGTGCACGTGTCGCGCCTGCTGGCGGCGCTGCCGGCGGTGGTGGAATTGGACATCAACCCGCTGCTGGCCGACGCGCGCGGCGTGGTGGCCCTGGACGCCCGCGTGCGCGTGCTGCCGGGTGCGCCGGCCGGCGAGGCCCGCTTCGCGATCCGGCCCTACCCGGCGGCACTGATGGAGCACTGGGACTGGCAGGGCCGGCCGATCACCGTGCGCCCGATCCGGCCCGAGGACGAGGCCCGCCACCGCGCCTTCCTGGAACGGCTGGACCCGGAGGACATCCGCCTGCGCATCTTCTACAGCCGCCGCAGCATCGAGCACAGCGAACTGGCGCGGCTGACGCAGATCGACTACGAACGCGAGATGGCCTTCATCGCGCTGGACGCAAACGGCGACACGCTGGCCGTGGTGCGCGGCGTGACCGACCCGGACAACGTCGGTGCCGAATTCGGCATCGTGGTGCGCAGCGACCTCAAGGGCGGCGGCCTGGGCGAGCGTTTGCTGCGCAAACTCATCGACTACCACCGCAGCCGCGGCACGCAGGTGCTCACCGCCGAGGTGCTGGCCGAGAACGCGCGCATGCTGGCGCTGGCGCGCGATCTCGGCTTCACGGTGGAGCCCGGCGCCGAAGCCGGCGTGAAGCGGGTGCGGCTGGCGCTGTGACGCCCGGGCGTCGGAGCGCCCGTCAGTAGAAGCCGACGCGCTGCGCGTAGCGCTCGGCGCGTTCGGCGTCGTAGCCGTCCGCGTCGAAGGCCTCGCCCTGGATCGCGCGGTGCACTTGGCCGCCGGTGGGCATGGTCCGTGGGTCGACATGGCGCGCCGGGTCCCACAGCTGCGAGCGGATGAAGGCCTTGGAGCACTGCGTGTAGGCCTCCTCCACGTCGACCAGGATGCCCAGCCGCGGTGCCTTGCCCTCCACGCTGCAAGGGGCGAGCAGCGCGGGGTCGGTGGTGATCGTCGCGCGGCCGTTGACGCGGAAGGTGTCGCTCACGCCGGGCACCACGAACAGCAGGCCGATGCGCGGGTTGGCCAGCAGGTTGCGCAGCGAATCGGCCAGCCGGTTGCCGGGGCGCTCGGGCAGCAGCAGCGTGCGGTCGTCGAGGATGCGCACGAAGCCGGGCGGGTCGCCGCGCGGGCTCAGGTCGCAGCGGCCGTCGGCGTCGCTGGTGGCCAGGCCCACGAAGGGCGAACGCTCGACGAACAGGCGCGTCATCGGGTTCAGGCGATCGCTGATCTTGGCGCAGGTCAGCGGCGCAGGTTCGCCGATCAGCGCACGCAGCTCGGCCTCGGTGGCGACGACATGCGGCGTCAGGCGGTGTGGGGTGATGGTAGGCATGGGCGGGTCAGCTGGGCTGGCTGCAATCGAAGGCGGCGTCGATGGGCAGCTGCAGCCCGTTGGCCAGGTGGTTGGTCTTGGCCGCCAGGGCCACGATGGCCAGCAGCTCGGCGTGCATCGCGTCGGTCATGCCCTTGGCCCGCGCCGCCGCCGTGTGCGAGTGCACGCAGTAGCTGCAGCTGTTGGCGATGGAGACCGCGATGTAGACCATCTCTTTGGTCAGCGGGTCCAGCAGCGTGGGCTGCGCCATCAGCGCCTTGACCTCGGCCCAGGTGCGCTCCAGCAGCGGCGGGTCGAAGGCCAGCGCGCGCCAGAGGTGGTTGATGAAGTCGGTCTTGCGCGTGGCGCGGATGTCGTCGAACACGGCGCGCACGCGCGAGTCGGCTTCGGGGTCGGCGGGCAGGGGCAAGGTGGACATGGTGGGTTCGTCCTCAGGAGGGCGGGGATGGAATCGGTGACGCGCCTGGGCCTGCGGCGGTGGGTGCCTGCCGGAAGACCAGCACGTCCTCCGCCGCCCACACGTGCCCCGACCAGCAGCGGTAACCGCGCAGCCAGGGCACGCCGTCGACGCGGCGCAGGTAAAAGCCCCAGGGCAGGTCCGGGGCGTCCGGCGGGGGTTCGCCGGCGACGGTGAACGCGCCGGGCGGCGCACGGTGGCGGGCGGACGGTGCGCCCGTGGGCGCTTCGGGCTGGGCCAGCCACTGCAGGCGCAGCCAGGGCGCGAGCGCCAGCGGGCAGGGCTGCAGGCCCTGCCGTGCCGCGCTGCGGGCGATGGCCTCGAACGTGCCGCCCTCGGCGTGCCCCAGCGCGGCGACCTGCACGGCCGCAACGGCGAACGGCCGGGGCCGGGCGGGCACCTCGAAGCGCGTGTCGCTGAACAACTGCTCGGCCAGCGGGTTCAGCCGCACGCCGGCCTGCGCCAGCATGGCGCGCAGTGCCGCCGGTGTCTCGCGGCCGACGTGCACGACCGGCGGCAGCGCACCGGCGGCCCCCACCGCGTTCAACGCGGCGCCTGCCTCGGCGGCACCCACGGGTCGCGCATCGGGGCCTGCACTGCGGGCTCGGGCACCACCGGTCCGCTGCCGACGCCCGGCACGCCAGCGCGATCCGGCGGCGCCGGCGCCACGGGCCCACTGGCCCGCAGCGGCGCGCGGCGAACGGGCTGCGCCGCCAGCGCTTCGGTGATGAAGGCCACCACGTCGGCGCGCTGCAGCGGCCGCGTGCCGTCGTCCAGGAAGCTCATGTGCCCGCCGATGTAGTTGCGCACCGTGACCCGCGGCGAGCCCAGTCGCGCGAGGTCGGTCTCGGTGACGTGGAAGGGCGTGGCCAGGTCGTGCAGGCCGTTGACGGCCAGCACGCGCAGTGCCGGGTCGGCCTGCAGCGCGGCGGCGAGATCGGGCACGGTGTCGGGTAGATCCCGGCCGTCGTGCGAGAAGTCCCAGTACTGGATGGCCTGGCCCAGCAGCACGTAGGTGGAGGTGTTGCGGTAGCCCAGCGTGTCATGCAGGTGGCTCTGGATGGCGGCCTGGAACGACGACGTGAGCCAGGTGCTGGACGGGTCGCCCTCGGCCGCCAGCGCGCTGCCGTTGGGCGCCAGCATGCGGGCGTCGTAGCGGCCGAGCAGTTGGCCGCTGACCAGCCTTTCGCGGAACCGTGTGGGGCCCAGGTTGTATTGGCCCTGCCACTGGATCGCGGGCAGGCCGGTCAGTTGGGCCAGCGGGTCGGTCAGGCTCAGATCGGCCGACCCGCCGGCCAGGTGGACGTCCAGCGCCGGCCCCCACGACGTGGCGGCGAACTGCCGTGCATCGGCCAGCCACGCGTCGAGCTCGCTGTCGGCCGGCACCGGCTGCGTCAACCCGTGCCAGGCGCCGGTGGCCGCGTAGCTGGGCAGGTAGCCGGCGCAGGAGATCGGCGGCGTGCTGACGACGCCGCAGTTGCTGTTGTAGTCCAGTGCCGGCGACTGCAGCACCAGCCCGGCGGGCCACAGGCCGGCTTCCTGCAGACGGCGCGCCAGCACCGCCGTGCGCGGGCCGCCGTAGCTTTCGCCGTAAAGGAAGAACGGCGAGGTGGTGCGGCCATGCCGCGCCAGCCAGCGGCGCACGATGTCGCGGAACAGCGCCGCGTCGGCGTCCACGCCCCAGAAGTCGCGGTTCACGTAGGGCGCGATGGCCTGCGAGCGGCTGGTGCCCACCGCGTCCACGTAGACGAGGTCGGTCACGTCGAGCAGGGTCTCGGCGTTGTCCACCAGCGGGAACGGGCGGCTGGCGGTGGTGGCCGGCACGCCGGTGGCCAGGCGCTGGGGGCCGAAGCTGCCCAGGTGCAGCCAGACGCTGGCCGAGCCGGGGCCGCCGTTGTAGAAGAAGGTGACGGGGCGCGTGGCGCGTTCGGCCGGGCCGATGCCGTCCAGTTCGTACGCGACGTAGAAGACCTTGGCCTGGGCTGAGTCGGCCACCGGGTCGCGCGCGATCAGGTGGCCGGCAGTGGCGGTGTAGGCCAGCGTGCGGCCGCCCAGGGCCAGCTGATGCGACGTGACCGCGACGGCTTCCTCGGCGCCGGCCAGCTGCGCGTTCGGCAGCGACGAATAGACGGTGGCGTCGACCAGGCCGCCCATCGGCAGCGGGGTGTCGGCGCTGCCGTCGCTGCCACCGCCACCGCCGCCGCAGGCCGACAGCAGAGCCGTCAGCGCCAATGCGGTGGAGGCGATCCAGCGGTGCATGCGCGGCAGTGTAGGCCGGGACGCGTGCCTCAGGAACCCCGCACGCGCAAGCGCGCGCCTTCGGTCAAGGCGGCTGGCGGATAAACGACCACGGTGCCGCCCGCGTCCACGCCGCCGCGCAGCCAGGCGTGCGTCTCGTTACGCGCGGCCAGGTCCACCGGCTGCAGCCGGGCACGCCCGGCGTCCACCACGAACACGGCGTGGCCGCCTTCGGGGCGCGGGAAGACGGCGCTCACCGGCACGCGCAACGCGTCGTCCACCTGCTGGGTGACGATGCGCACGGTCACCCGGAAACCGTCGCCGAGCGTCTGCCACGCGGCCGGCGGGCTGGTGAGGTCGATGTGCACGCGCACGCGCTGCTCCTCCACGCCGAGTGCCGAGACCTTGGTGAAGCCGGCCGGCTCCACGAGGCGCACACGGCCCTGCAGCGTGCCCGGCCCGCCCCAGTCCTCGATGCGCACCGGGCGGCCGGCACCGGCCTGCAGGGCGTCGGTGGTCAGCAGTTCGGCCACCACTTCCAGTTGGTTCAGATCGCCGAGTTCGAGCAGCGGCGTGCCCAGGGCTACCGTGCCTTCGCTGGCCTGCAGCACCCGCAGCACGCGGCCGGCCACCGGCGCGCGCACGTCGAACCCCCTTGCCGTGGAGGCGTCGGTGGTGGTGGCCACGGCGGCCAGTGCGGCGCGCGCCACTTCCAGCTCGTGCCCGGCCACCACGCGGCCCTGCTGCGCCGCGTCCAGCGCCTTCTGCGCGGCGTCCACCGCCAGTGCATCGTTCTCGGCCTGGATGGGCGAGACGAAGCCCTGGCGCGCCAGTTCAGCGCTGCGCTGCTGCGCGCTGCGCGTCTGCACCAGGGCCACGCGGGCGGCCTCGGCCTGGCTGCCGGCGCGCTGCACGTTGGCCTGCGCGGCGGCCACGCGTGCGGTGAGCTCGCGCTGCGTGCGGGCATCGAGCATCGGCGCCAGCGTGGGGCTCAGCGTGGCCAGCACGCTGCCGGCGGCCACGGCGTCACCCGCCTCCAGCGTGATGCGCGCCAGGCGGCCGGACAGCGGCGCGGAGACGGTGTAGCGCTGGCGAAGCGTGGTGCGCCCCTCCTCGGTGATCACGGTCTCGAAGGGCCCGCGGTCGGCCACGGCGGTCTCCACCTCCAGCGGCCTTGGCGCAAAGGCCCAAGCCAGCAGCGCCACACCGGCGACAACGGCCATGCCGCCCAGGATCCAGGTCATGGTCTTCATCTCATTCTCTCGTCTTCAGGGCGCCCACCATGTCCAGGTGGTCGATGCGGCGGCGCACGATCAGGGCACTGGCCACGCCCGCGGCCACCACGGCCAGCGCGGCGATGGCGAAGGTGCGCGGGCGGATCACCACCGGGAAGAAGAACTGGTCGCTCTTGAGCGCTCCAACCAAGCCATGCACCATGGCCCAGCCCGCCAGCATGCCCAGCGGCAGCGCCACCGCGATCAGCAGCGCCAGCTCGCCCAGCAGCAGGCCGGACACTTCCGCCCGCGTGAACCCCAGCACGCGCAGGCTGGCCAGTTCCCAGGCGCGCTCGGCCAGTGCGATGCGCGCGTTGTTGTAGACCACGCCCACGGCGATGACCACCGCAAACAGCGTCAGCACCGTGCTCATGATGCGGATGTTGCGCGCGCTCAGTTCCTGCATGTTGCGCAGCATCGTGGACTTGCTGAAGGCGCCGGCGACGCGCGGCAGGTCGCGCGAGGCGGCCAGCAGCGCTGGTTCGCGGCCACGCTCCAGCGCCAGCACCCAGCCGGTGGACAGGTCACCGTCGCCCAGCGCGCGGTTGAGCGCGTCGCGGTTCATGTAGGCGTTCAGGCCCATCATCTCGCGCACGGTGGCGTCCACCGACAGGTCCAGCACGCGGGGCCGGCCCTCGAGCACCTCCACCCGCACGCGGTCGCCCACGCGCAGGCCCAGCTTGTCGGCCAGGCGGTCGGTGAGCACCAGGCCGTCGCCGGCAGGGTCGGTGAGGCGGCCGTCGACGTCGACGATGCGGTAGAGCTGCGGGTGCGTGGCGTAGCCGCGCAGCTGCGAACGTTCGCGCCGGTGGCCGTGGACCAGCACCACGTCGACGAAGCGCGAGGCCTCGGTCTGCGTGACGCCGGGCAGGCGCGCGAGTTCCAGCGCGGCACGCTCGTGCAGCGGCTCGAAGGTCCACACCGCCACGTCGTTGCGCATGGCCAGCGTGAACTGCGTGTCGACGATGACCTCGATGGCGTCGCGGAAGAAGTTGCCCATCACGACGATGGCCACCGACGCCGCGATGCCGGCCACCGCCAGCGTGCTGCGCCAGGGCCGGCGCTCGAGCTGGCGCAGGATCATGCGCGCCACGGTGCCGATGCGTCGGATGCCCAGTCGTTCCAGCAGCGTGCGCCGATAGCGCCCGGGCGCCGGCGGGCGCATGGCCTCGGCCGGCGCCAGGCGCACGGTGGCGGCGATGGCGCTCCAGGTGCCCACCAGTGCGGTGGCGGCCGTCAGGCCGGCGGCCACGCTCACCAGTGCCGGCGAGAGCACGTGTTCGAAGGCCGGGAAGCGGAAGAAGTCGCCGTACAGGCCCAGCAGCATCAGGCCCAGCCACTTGCCCAGCGCCAGGCCCAGCACCAGGCCGATGGCCACCACGGCGGCCACCAGCTTCAGGTAGTGGGACGCGATGGCGCGGTTGGCGTAGCCCAGGGCCTTCAATGCCGCGATCTGCTCGCGCTGCGTGCTCACCAGGCGCGAGACCACGACGTTGAGCAGGAAGGCCGCCACCGCCAGGAAGATGGCCGGCAGGATGCTGCCCAGCACGCGCTGCTCAGCGATCTCGTTGTCCAGCATCGCGTGCGAGACCTGGGCGTCGCGGCCATGGGCCAGGCGACCCCCGAAGCGCGCCAGCTCGCGGGTGAGGCCGTCGATGACGGCCGCCTCGCTGGCCCCCGGCGCCAGTTTCACCGCGATGCGGTTGAAGGCACCGGTCATGTCCCAGGCGGCATCCAGCGCCTCGCCGTCGACCCAGAAGACGCCGAAGCCGCGCAGGTCCGGCATGCCCCAGAGCCCGGCGAACACGTACTCCGGCGACAGCGCGACGCCGGCCACCACGAGGTCGCGCTGCTTGCCGTTGATCAGCGCCTGCAGGCGGCTGCCACGCTGCAGGCCGTGGGCACGCACGAAGCTCTCCGACACCCAGGCCGGCAGCGCGCCGTCGGGCTGCGCCGCACCAGGCCCGCCGGCCGGTACCGGCGCAATGCCGCCACCGGCCTCGCGCAGCACCACGCGGTTCATGCGCAGCGGCTCGTCCCGGGGCACGCCGATGAGCTGGCCGATGATGGGATCGTCCACGCCGTCGCGCGTGACGCGCACGGCGAACTCGGTGGTGGTCTGCACGTCGGCCACGCCGGGCACCGCGCGCAGGCGCGCGGCCAGCGCGTCGGGCGCGCGCTTGACGGCGCCGAAGACGTCGGCAAAGCGGCCGCTGGCGTAGAAGCGGTCGCGCGCCAGTTCCAGCGAGTCGATGGCCGACAGCGTGGTCACGAAGCCGGCGATGCCGCTGGCCACCACCAGCGCGATGGTCAGCGCCTGGCTCCACAGCGCGCGCAGGTCGCGCAGCAGCTTGCGGTCCAGCGCGCGCATGGCCGGCCCCCGCCCTACCAGGCCAGCTCGGCCGGCGAGACCTTGGCCGTGTTGCGCTGCTCGCGCACCAGGCGGCCGTCACCCAGCTGCAGCACGCGGTCGGCCATGCCGGCGATGGCGGCGTTGTGCGTGATGACGATGGTGGTGGTGCCGATCTCGCGGTTGACGCGCTCGATGACTTCGAGCACCAGGCGGCCGGTGTGCACGTCCAGCGCACCGGTGGGCTCGTCGCACAGCAGCAGGTCGGGCCGCTTGACGACGGCGCGCGCGATGGCCACGCGCTGCTGCTCGCCGCCGCTGAGCTGCGCCGGGAAGTGGTCGGCCCGCGGCGCCAGGCCCACCATGGCCACGGCCTCGTCGACGTCCATCGGGTCGTGCGCGATGTCGGTGACCAGGGCCACGTTCTCGCGCACCGTCAGGCTCGGGATCAGGTTGTAGAACTGGAACACGAAGCCCACGTGTTCCCGACGGTAGGCGGTCAGCGCGGCTTCGCCGGCGCCGTCGAGCCGGTGGTCGCGGAACTGCAGCGTGCCGCTGGTGGGCACGTCCAGGCCGCCGAGGATGTTCAGCAGCGTGCTCTTGCCGCTGCCCGAGGCGCCGAGCAGCACGATGAACTCACCGGCCGCCACGTCCAGCGAGACATCGGCCAGCGCCACCACATCCACCTCGCCGGTGCGGTAGACCTTGCGCAGCTGGTGGGCCTGCAGCACGGGGCTGCCGAGTTCGGGTTTCACCGGAGGGATTCTGGGGGTGCGGTGCGTGGTGGTCTTGAGATCGGTCAAACTCGTCACATGCCCTGCCGCAGGGCTGGTCCACAATGGTCGCTGGAAGGAGCCACACATGCGCCGACACCGCTTGATCCCTGCCCATGCCCTGCTGACCGTGGCTGCGCTGTACACCTGCAGCCTCGGCGCCGTGCAGGCGGCGTCGGGCGACCAGCCGGTCAGGCCGCTGCCCCAGGCGTCCACGCCGGCGAAGACCGAGATCCAGGAACGCAAGACCTCGCTGCCGGCCAAGGGCCTGTTCGTGGGCGACCAGCTCAGCGCCGCGGCCAAGGACAAGCTCACGGAACTGATCCTCAACGCCCTGGGCCTGCATGTGCAGGTGGCCCTGGTGGTGCCGACCGGGCCGTGGCAGATCGACGGCAGCGGCAAAGACGAGCGCGACCTGACACCCGCGCGGCTGAATGCGGTGAAGAGCTTCCTGCGCGAGCGCGGCGTGGACCCGGCGAAGATCTACGTCGAGAGCCGCATCGACCAGTCGCTGACCGAACCGCGGCTGGACCTGCAGCTGCTGGGCAAGCCGGCGAACGACTGACGCTCAGGCGCCGGCCACGGGCGCAGGCGCCGGATCCGACGCCGCGGGCTCCTCGTCGCCGAACTCGGTGCGGAAGCTGCCCGCTTCCAGACCCTGCTGCTGCAGCCAGCGCACCATCACGGCCTCGTAGCCATGGGTCACGATCACGCGCGACGCGCCGGTGGCGCCGATGGCGCGCTGCAGCCCCGGCCAGTCGGCGTGGTCGCTGAGCACGAAACCCCGGTCCACGCCCTGGCGGCGGCGTGCGCCGCGCAGCTGCATCCAGCCGCTGGCGAAGGCGTCGCTGAACGCGCCCAGGCGGCGCGCCCAGGCGCTGCCGTGCACCGCCGGCGGCGCGACGACGAGGGCCCGCTTCAGGTCCGCTGCGTCGATAGGCGTGGTGGCCGGCAGCGCCACGCCGGCGGCACGGTACGCGGCATTGACGCTGTCCACCGCCCCGTGCACGACGATGGGCCCGATGGCCGCGTCCACGCCCGCCAGCAGGCGCTGCGCCTTGCCGAAGCTGTAGGCCATAAGCAGGCTGGGCCGGCCGGCAGCGGCGTTGGCCGCCCACCAGGCGTTCACCTCGGCCAGCACCTCGGCCTGCGGCCGCCAGCGGTAGATGGGCAGGCCGAAGGTGCTTTCGGTGACGAAGACGTCGCAGCGCACCGGCTCGAAAGGCGCGCAGGTGGGGTTGGCGTCACCGGCGCCGCTGACGAAGTAGTCGCCGCTGAGCACCCAGACCTCGCCGCGGTGCTCCAGCCGCACCTGCGCCGAGCCCAGCACATGGCCCGCGGGGTGCAGGCTGACCCGCACGCCGCCCACGTCCACCGCCTCGCCGTAGGCCAGCGGCTGCACGGTGATGTCGCCCAGGCGGGCGCGCAGCACGCCCACGCAATCGGCCTGCGCCAGGTAGGCGCCGTGGCCGCGCCGCGCGTGGTCGGCGTGCGCGTGGGTGATGACGGCGCGCGGCACCGGGCGCCAGGGGTCGATGTGGAAGTCGCCGGCGGGGCAGTACAGGCCCTCGGGGCGTTCGATGACCAGATCAATCACGCCCGGGATCGGCGCGCGGCAGCAGGAAGGTGGCCTCGACATCCAGCGTCTGCCGCCGCCCCAGGTCCCGCCGGTGTGCATGCAGCCAGCGTTCTGCTGCGGCACGCCCAAGCGCGTGCAGCTGCTCCAGGAACACGAGGCTGGTGTTGAGCTTGCTCGACGCCTGCAGCGGCGCCAGGCCCTCGTCGTCGGCCACCATGTGCAGACGCAGCGCCTTGTAGTGGCCGGTGTCCACACGCTGCTCGGCCAGCAGGCGCTGCACGAAGTGGATGGCGCGCATCTCCGCCACCAGCCCGGCGTTGAAGGTGATCTCGTTGACGCGGTCGGCGATCTCGGGCGCGGTATCGGGCGTGCCGGGGCGCCACAGCGGGTTGATCTTCACCAGCAGCAGGTCGGCGGTGCGGGTCCCGTAGACCAACGGCCACAGCGCGGGGTTGCCGGTGTAGCCGCCGTCCCAGTAGGGCTCGCCGTCGATCACAACGGCCTTGAACAGCTGCGGCAGACAGGCCGAGGCCAGCAGCGCGTCGATCGACAGCGCCTCGCCGCTGAACACGCGCGGCTGGCCACTGTGCACGGCAGTGGCCGTGATGAAGAGCTTCAGCGGCCCCCGGTGCAGTGCGGCCTCGTCGACGTGCCGGCGCGCCACCTCGCCCAGCGCATTGGGGCCGAACGGGTTGAACTGGTAGGGGCTGATGCCACGCGCCATGAACTGCCACCAAGCGTAGAACGGGTTGGCGTCGAGGTTGAAGGCTGTCAGCGGCAGCGGCAACGACACGGGCCACGCGGGCGCCGAACCGGCCTGGCCGAAGCAGCCGGGCGCACCCGCCACGTCGCGCCAGAAGGCGCGCAGGGCCGCACGCGCACCCGCGCGCCCACCATTCGCCCAGCCGGTGGCCAGCACGCCGGCGTTCAGCGCACCTGCGCTGGTGCCGCTGACGCCGTCGATGGCCAGGGACGCATCCTCGAGCAGGCGGTCGAGCACGCCCCAGGTGAAGGCGCCATGCGACCCGCCGCCCTGCAGGGCGAGGTCGACGGGCACGGACTTGGCACGGGAACTCATGCCTCAGTATCGCCCGCTCGGTATCGAGCCGCTCAATATCGCCCGGTCACCCCCGCCACGCGCAGGTAGGCGTGGGCCAGCCAGGCCACCAGGCCGCGGCGCAGCCACAGCCGCCACGGCGCCAGGGGCTGCGGCCGCGTGATCTCCTCCGACACCGCAAACGCCTGGTCCAGCCGCGCCGCCAGCTCGGCGGCGAAGCTGGCATCGCGCACCAGCACGTTGGCCTCCAGGTTCAGCAGCAGCGACAGCGGGTCGATGTTGCTGCTGCCCACCGTGGCCCAGCTGTCGTCCACCACCGCGACCTTGGCGTGCAGGAAGGCGGGCATGTACTCGAAGATGCGCACGCCGCGGCTGCGCAGCTCGTCATAGAGCACGCGCGCGGCCAGCGCGGCGATGGGGTAGTCGACCTTGCCCTGCAGCAGCAGCCGCACCTGCACGCCGCGGCGGGCGGCGTCGCGCAGCGTGCGGCGGAAGCGCCGGCCCGGGTAAAAGTACGGGACGGCGATGTCGATGCGCGTCTTGGCCTGGCGCATGGCCTCGATGTAGCGCCGTTCGATGGCGCGGCGCTGGCCGACGTTGTCGCGCACCACGAAGGCGGCGCGCGTCGGCCGCGTGTCGCGCGGCTGGTGGGGCTCGCGCGGGGCGGCGCCGAGTGTGCGCAGCAGCCGGCGGGTGCGGTCCAGCGGTGTCGGGCTGACGAGCAGCCGTTCGGCCTCGCGCCGCCAGCCGTGGCCCAGGTGGGCCCGCGCCCACATCGCACGCGCGGCATGGCGCACCGCCATGGCGAGCGGGCCCGTCACCTCCACCGCGAAGTCCAGCCGCGGCGTGTCGCCCCAGCCGTGGTTCAGGTCGTTCCGGTCGTCGATGACGTTGATGCCGCCGACGAAGGCCACCGCATCGTCCACGACGCAGAGCTTCTGGTGCAGGCGGCGCAGCTGCTGCGGCTGCAACCACTGCCACCAGCGGTCGATGGGGCGGAAGACCTCCAGCCGCACCTCGCTGTCGGCCAGCCAGGCGCGCACGGTGGGCAGCGTGGCCTTGCTGCCGAAACCGTCGATCACCAGGTGCACGGCCACGCCGCGACGGGCGGCAGCGATCAGCGCGTCGGCCACCGCGCGGCCGGCGCCGTCGTCGTGGAAGATGTAGGTGGCGAACCAGACCTCGTGCTGCGCCTGCGCCAGGGCCTCGGCCATTGCGGGGAAGAGCTGGTCCCCGCCCTCGAGCAGGCGCACGCGGTTGCCGCCCTCCCAGCGCACGCGAGGCGCGCGCGCCCACCAGGGTTCGTCGCCGCGCTCCGGCGCCGGGGCCACTACACCGGCTCCAGCTCCGCCACCAGCGGCAGGTGGTCCGACATGCGCGCCCAGCCGCTGCCGCGCGGCACCATGGTCAGCCGGCAGGCCAGGCCGCGCACGTAGAAGCGGTCGAGCGCGAACACCGGCACGCGCGACGGGAAGGTCAGCCGCTGCGACGCGCGCTCGTCGGCCGGCCGTGCGCGCTGCAGGCCGATGTCGCGCATCGGGCCGTCGAGCTTCTCGCCCCAGTCGTTGAAGTCGCCGGCGACGATGAGCAGGTCGTTGGCCGGCACGTGCCGCTCGATGAAGGCGGCCAGCCGTTGCACCTGGCGCACGCGGCTGGCGTGGATGAGGCCGAAGTGCGCCACCACCGCGTGCACCGCCACGCCGTTCCAGGCCACCGGCACGTGCAGCAGGCCGCGCTGCTCGAAGCGGTGGTCGCTGACGTCGTGGTGGCCGATGTCGCCGATGGGCCAGCGCGACAGCAGCGCGTTGCCATGCTCGCCATGGCGCGTGACGGCGTTGGTGCGGTAGGCCACGTCGTAGCCCTCCGGCGCCAGAAACTCGGCCTGGCCCTGGTTGGGCCAGCCCAGGTGCGTGCGGTCGAACTGGCGCGCATGGCGCTCGTGAAACAGGCGCACCTCCTGCAGGAAGACGAGGTCGGCGTCCAGCGCCTCCACCGCGAGGCCGAGGTTGTGGATCTCCAGCCGCCGGCGCGGCCCGATCCCGCGCACGCCCTTGTGGATGTTGTAAGTGGCCACGCGCAGCGTGTCGATCGACATCAGGCTCGATGCCGGCGGCAGCAGGGTGCTGTTGTAGGGGTTGAGCTGGTTCACGCGGGGATCAGTCGCACTCGGCGGCAAAACGGGGCAGTTGCAGGATGGCCTCGGCGTTGCTGGGCGAGAAGCAACGGTCGGCCGCGGCGCGCCAGGGCAGCCAGACCTGCGCCGTGTGCTCGCGCGGGTTCAGGCGCACCGGCGTGCCGGCCGGCACGGTGAGGCCGAAGACGTGTTCGGTGTTGTGGGTGACGCCCGGCGCGTAGCGGTGGCGCCAGACTGGGTAGATCTCGTAGACGTTCTCCAGCCGCCAGTCCTGCAGCGTGCCGCCGGTGATGCCGGTTTCCTCGGCCACCTCGCGGCGCGCGGTGAGGTCCAGTGGTTCGTCCTCGGCATCCAGCGAGCCGGTCACGCTTTGCCAGAAGCCTGGCTTGTCGGCGCGCTCGATCAGCAGCACCTCCAGGGCCGGGGTGTGCACCACCACCAGCACCGAACGCGGGATCTTGAACGGGCGGTTCACCGCGGTATCGCCGGTCGGTCAGGCACGCGCGCGGCGCCGGCGCACCGCATCGGCCAGGCCGCGCAGCAGCGGTTCGGTATCGTGCCAGCCCAGGCAGGCATCGGTGATGGACACGCCGGCGCGCAGCGGATGACCCGGCTGCTGGTCCTGTCGGCCTTCGTGCAGGTGGCTTTCCACCATCACGCCGACGATGCGGCGTTCGCCGCCGGCGATCTGCGCGCCGAGGTCGGTGGCCACCTCGATCTGCCGCCGGTGGTCCTTGCGGCTGTTGGCGTGCGAGCAATCCACCAGCACCTGCTCGCGCAGGCCAGCGGCGCGCAGCACGGCGCAGGCGGCCTCGATGCTGGCGGCGTCGAAGTTCGGCGCCTTGCCGCCGCGCAGGATCACATGGCCGTCGGGGTTGCCGCGGGTCTCGAAGATGGCGGCCACGCCCATCTTGGTCATGCCCATGAAGGCGTGCGGCGCGGCGGCGGCGCGCACCGCGTCCACCGCCACCTGCACGCCGCCGTCGGTGCCGTTCTTGAAGCCCACCGGGCAGCTCAGGCCGCTGGCCAACTGGCGGTGGCTCTGGCTCTCGGTGGTGCGCGCGCCGATGGCGCCCCAGGCGATGAGGTCGGAGATGTACTGCGGGCTCAGCAGGTCCAGGAACTCGGTGCCCGCGGGCAGGCCCAGCGCGCTGATCTCCAGCAGCAGTTCGCGGGCCCGGCGCAGGCCCTCGTTCATGCGGAAGCTGCCATCGAGCCGCGGGTCGTTGATGTAGCCCTTCCAGCCCACGGTGGTGCGCGGTTTCTCGAAGTACACGCGCATCACCACCAGCAGGTCGCCGGCCAGTTCGTCGGCCAGCGGCTTGAGCCGGCGGGCGTAGGCCACCGCGGCGTCGTGGTCGTGGATGGAGCAGGGGCCGACCACGGCCACCAGCCGGTCGTCGCTGCCGTGCAGCACGCGGCCGATGGCGGCCCGCGTGACCTGCACCAGGGCTTCGACGTCGGGCGGTGCCGGCAGGTCCTCCAGCAGCACGGCCGGCGTGAGCAGCGGGCGCACGGAGGCGATGCGCACGTCGTCCACGCGCGTGGTGTCGTGGGTGCCGGATTCTTCAATGGAAGGGTGGGACATGGGTCTACAGGCCGCTGATCACGGCGTCGAGGGCATCGACGATGCGGTGGGATTCCTGGCGCAGGCTGGCCACCGGCTGGCGCAGTGCACGCGCGGTGACGACGCCGGTTTCATGGGCCTTCAGGCGCAGCGTCTCGCCGGCCACGTCGAAGGTGGGCGCCATCCGGGGGGGCCAGCCCTGTTCGACCGTGCTGCGCGACAGGGGCGCCACCAGGCGCGTCGGCAGGCCTTCGAGCAGGTCGCTCTGCACGACGACGAGGTACGGGATGCGCTCGCGCGATGCCGCGACCGGGTTCGGGTAGACGTCCCACTGCGGCATGGCGGTGTTCACCAGGTCCGGAACTCTTCGTTCCAGATGCCGTGCTGCTCGAAGTGCCGGTGCTGCTCGTCCACCCAGGCCTTGTACTTGGCCGCGAAGGCCTGCGCTTGCGGATTCAGCGGCGCCTCGGCCGCCGGCTCGGCCACCTGTGCGGCGCGCGCCACGAGCCGGTCATAGTGCTCGGCCGACATCAGCACGCTGTGCCGGCGGCCGGACTTCTCGATCACGACCGGGCGCTTCTGCGCCTCGTCGAGCACCTGGCCGAAGCGGTTCTTCGCGTCGGTCGACGTGATGTTCATCGAGCGCCTCCGGCGGCAGCTGAAATGGCCATTCTAGCCATTTCAGCTGCCTTGGCCGACCTTCGGGGTCAGGCCGCTGCCGGGTTGCGCAGCCGGATGTGCAGCTCGCGCAGCTGCTTCTCGTCCACCAGGCCCGGGGCGCCGGTGAGCAGGCACTGCGCGCGCTGCGTCTTCGGGAAGGCGATCACGTCGCGGATGCTTTCGGCCTTGGTCATCAGCGTGACCAGGCGGTCCAGACCGAAGGCCAGGCCGCCGTGCGGCGGCGCGCCGTACTGCAGCGCGTCGAGCAGGAAGCCGAACTTGACCTGCGCGTCCTCGGGCGTGATCTTCAGTGCATCGAAGACCTTCTTCTGCACCTCGGCGCGGTGGATACGCACCGAGCCGCCGCCGAGCTCCCAGCCGTTGAGCACCATGTCGTAGGCCTTGGCCACGCAGGCACCGGGGTCGGCGTCCATCAGATCCTCGTGGCCGTCCTTGGGCGCGGTGAACGGGTGATGCACGGCGACCCAGCGGTCGGCCTCCTCGTCGTGCTCGAACATCGGGAAGTCGACCACCCACAGCGGCGCCCAGACGTCGTCGAACAGGCCGTGAGTGCGGCCGAACTCGCTGTGGCCGATCTTCACGCGCAGCGCGCCCAGCGCGTCGTTGACCACCTTGGCCTTGTCGGCACCGAAGAAGATCAGGTCGCCGTTGCGCGCGCCGGTGCGCGCCAGCGTCTGTTCCAGCGCCGCGTCGTGCAGGTTCTTGACCACCGGGCTCTGCAGGCCATCCCGGCCCTTGCCCATGTCGTTGACCTTGATCCAGGCCAGGCCCTTGGCGCCATAGATCTTCACGAACTCGGTGTAGGCGTCGATCTCGCCCCGACTCATCTCGGCGCCGCCGGGCACGCGCAGCGCGGCCACGCGGCCACCCGGGGTGGTGGCCG
The DNA here is from genome assembly GCF_004016515.1 of Rubrivivax albus. Classification (GTDB taxonomy): domain Bacteria; phylum Pseudomonadota; class Gammaproteobacteria; order Burkholderiales; family Burkholderiaceae_C; genus Rubrivivax; species Rubrivivax albus. The sequence goes on along the minus strand of NZ_SACT01000001.1, from coordinate 440,827 downwards.
GGCCGCTGAACACCTTGAAGTCGACCGTCTTCATCACGTCGGTCAGCTCGGTGAACTGCAGCTTCACGCGCAGGTCCGGCTTGTCGGAGCCGTACCTGTGCATGGCCTCGGCGTAGGTGAGCTGCTGGTAGACCGGCAGTTCCACGCCCAGCGCGCGGCGGAAGACCTGGCGCACCATGCCCTCGGTGATGGCACGGATCTCCTCCTCGCCAAGGAAGGAGGTCTCGATGTCGATCTGCGTGAACTCGGGCTGGCGGTCGGCGCGCAGGTCCTCGTCGCGGAAGCACTTGGTGATCTGGTAGTAGCGGTCGAAGCCGGCCACCATCAGCAGCTGCTTGAACAGCTGCGGGCTCTGCGGCAGCGCGAAGAACTGGCCGTCGTGCACGCGGCTGGGCACCAGGTAGTCGCGCGCGCCCTCGGGCGTGCTCTTGGTGAGCATCGGCGTCTCGACGTCGATGAAGCCCTGCTCGTCGAGGTACTTGCGCACCTCCATCGCCACCTTGTAGCGCAGCATCAGGTTCTTCTGCATCGCCGGGCGGCGCAGGTCCAGCACACGGTGCGTCAGGCGCGTGGTCTCCGACAGGTGCTCGTCGTCGAGCATGAACGGTGGCGTGACGCTGGGGTTCAGCACCTCGAGCTCATGGCACAGCACCTCGACCTTGCCGCTGGTCAGGTTGGTGTTCTCGGTGCCGGCCGGGCGCGCGCGCACCTTGCCGACGATCTTCAGGCAGAACTCGTTGCGCACGTCCTCGGCGGCGGCGAACATCTCGGGGCGGTCGGGGTCGCAGACGACCTGCACCAGGCCTTCGCGGTCGCGCAAGTCGATGAAGATCACGCCGCCATGGTCGCGGCGGCGGTGGGCCCAGCCCATCAGGGTCACGGTCTGGCCCATCAGCGCTTCGCTGACCAGGCCGCAGTAGGTGGTACGCATGGAGTGGCTCCGTGGAATCCGGTGTCAGGGGGATCGGTGTCGTCGCGGGGCGGGCCGGCACGCGCACGCCCGCGGCGTGCGCGCCCGACCCGGTCAGTTTCGGGCCGGTGCCGGGGCCCCGGGCGCCACGACGCCCATCGAGATCACGTACTTCAACGCCTCGTCGACGCTCATCTTCAGCGCCACCACGTCAGCGCGCGGCATCATCAGGAAGAAGCCCGACGTGGGGTTCGGCGTGGTCGGCACGTAGACGCTGACGTAGTCGCCCGGCAGGTGCTGCACCACCTCGCCACCGGGCTTGCCGGTGACGAAGGCGATGGTCCAGGCGCCCGGGCGTGGGTACTGCACCAGCACGGCCTCGCGGAAGGCCTGGCCGCTGCTGGAGAACAGCGTGTCGGAGACCTGCTTGACCGAGCTGTAGATGGACTTGACGATGGGAACGCGGTGCATCACCGCGTGCCAGCGGTGCACGGCCCACGCCCCCAGCACGTTGGCCGCGAACACGCCGGTCAGGAACAGCGCCAGCAGCACCACGAGCACGCCCAGGCCGGGCACCTTGATCAGTGCCGCCACCACCGACTTGGCCGAATCCGGCAGCACGTTGAGCGCCAGGTTCAGCACCCAGGCGAACAGCCCGTCCATCGCGCCGAGCAGCCACGACAGCACCGCCACCGTGATGGCCAGCGGCAGCCACACGAGCAGCCCGGCGACGAGGTATTTCTTCACCTGCGGTTCAACTCGTCGACGGCGACGGCGATGAGGCCGCCGCAGGCGCCGGGGCGGGCGCGGGGCTGCTGGCGGGGGCGGACGCCGCGTCTGCCGGCTTGGCCGCGGGAGCATCACCACCGGCGGGCTTGTCGGCAGGCTTGTCGGCGGTCTTGCCGCCCTTGTTGCCGTCGCGGAAGTCGGTCACGTACCAGCCCGAGCCCTTGAGCTGAAAGCCCGCGGCAGTGACCTGCTTGGCGAAGGAGGACTGCCCGCAGGCCGGGCAGACGGTGAGCACGGGGTCGGAGAGCTTCTGCAGCACGTCCTTCGCGTGGCCACAGGCGCTGCAGCTGTAGGCGTAGATCGGCATCGGAGGCCCTGGAGTTCAAAAACCCTCCATTCTAGCCGGGCAGGCGACGGTGCGCCGTCGTTCGGCAAGGCCGCAACGGCGGCCTCAGGCGCCGGCGGTGTGGAAGACCAGGAAGCGCGTGATCACCGCACCCAGCACGAAACCGGCCATCGCCCACATCAGCCCCTGCAGCAGCCGCCGCGTGGCCCGCTGTTCGGCCAGCAGCGCCAACTGCACCGGGTCCGGCCCGCGCGGTGCCCCGTGCGCCTTGAGCGCGTCGTGCACCAGGCGCGGCAGTTCCGGCAGCAGCTGCGCGTAGCGCGGCGCTTCCTTCTCCAGCCGCGCGAGCAGGCCGCGCCAACCCACCTGCTCGTTCATCCAGCGCTCCAGGAAGGGCTTGGCGGTGGTCCAGAGGTCGAGGTCGGGGTCGAGCTGGCGGCCCAGACCCTCGATGTTGAGCAGCGTCTTCTGCAGCAGCACCAGTTGCGGCTGGATCTCCACGTTGAAACGGCGCGAGGCCTGGAACAGCCGCATCAGCACCTGGCCGAGCGAGATATCCTTCAGCGGGCGGTCGAAGTGCGGCTCGCAGACGGCACGGATGGCACCCTCCAGCGCGTCCACCCGCGTGTCGGCCGGCACCCAGCCGCTTTCCACGTGCAGCTCCGCCACGCGCTTGTAGTCGCGGCGGAAGAAGGCGATGAAGTTGTGCGCCAGGTAGTTCTTGTCGACCTCGGTCAGCGTGCCGATGATGCCGAAGTCCAGCGCGATGTAGCGGCCGAAACTGCGCGGGTCCAGGCTGACCTGGATGTTGCCCGGGTGCATGTCGGCATGGAAGAAGCCGTCGCGGAAGACCTGGGTGAAGAAGATCGTGACGCCGTCGCGCGCCAGCTTCTTGATGTCCACCCCGGCCTCGCGCAGGCGTGCCATCTGGTTGATGGGCACGCCGTGCATGCGCTCCATCACGATCACGGTGGAGGTGCAAAGGTCCCACACCATCTCCGGGATCAGCACCAGGTCCAGCCCGGTCATGTTGCGCCGCAGCTGGGCGGCGTTGGCCGCCTCGCGCACGAGGTCGAGCTCGTCGTGCAGGTAGATGTCGAACTCGGCCACCACCTCGCGCGGCTTCAGGCGGCGGCCGTCGGCGAACAGGCGCTCGATCCACACCGCCAGCGTGCGCAGCAGGCGCAGGTCGTCGTCGATGACGCGCAGCATGCCCGGGCGCAGCACCTTCACCGCCACCTCGCGGCCGCCCTTCAGGCGCGCGAAGTGCACCTGGGCGATGGACGCGCTGGCCACCGGCTCGGCGTCGAACTGCTCGAAGATCTGCTCGATCGGGCGCCCGAAGGCCTTCTCGACCAGGGCACGCGACTGCGCCGCCGGGAACGGGGGCACGCGGTCCTGCAAACGGGCGAGCTCGTCGGACAGGTCCGGCGGCAACAGGTCGCGCCGGGTCGAGAGCACCTGGCCGAACTTGACGAAGATGGGGCCCAGCCGCTCCAGTGCCATGCGCAGGCGCTCGCCACGGGGGGCGTCGAGCCGGCGGCCCAGCGTCATCAGCCGCACCAGCACGCGCACCCAGCGCTGGCGGAATCCCGACAGCGCCAGTTCGTCGAGCCCGAAGCGCAGCGCCGTGAAGGCGATGACGATCAGCCGCGCGAGGTGGCGCATGGTGCGGTCGGACCGTTCAGGCCCGGGGCGTGCCGAAGCGGCTGGCCGCCTGCACCGCGGCCTGGGCGGCCGCCTGCATGCCCCGCGCCAGGCCGCTGCCCAGGCGGAACAGCTGGTGCGCCGCCGCGGGCGGCATCACGCGGGCCAGGTCGGCCTCGATGTCCCAGCGCAGGTTCTGCAGCAGCCAGTTCACGTCGGCAGCCAACTGCGCGTCGCCGTCGATGTCCACCGCCGGCGTCTCGCCCGTGAGCGCGCGGGCCGCCAGCAGGGCCGGGTTCGAGGCATCGAATCGCACGGCCAGATCGGCCGGAAGGCCGTCGCCCATGGCGTCCCAGTCCAGCAGGCCGGCCGGGGTGATGGCAAAAGCCAGGCGCGGCAGCGGCGGCAACAGCGTGGGCCAGCCCTGCGGCTGCAGCAGCACCCGGCGCCCGGCATGGGCGCGCAGGCGCTCGGTGGCCGCGGGTTCGGCCGCAAGGACGTGGTTGAGCACCAGCGTCGTGCGGGCCATGGCCGCGGGGGCGAGCAGGTCGTGCAGGGCTTGCAGCATGCGTGAATTGTAGGCAGGGTGCCCCCCCTAGGCTCGCGGGGCCAGGCCGCAGGGATGTCACTTGCAACGGCCACAATCACCTGTTTCCGCGTCACGGCGCCCTGGCCGTCCCGATGTTCGAAGAGCGCTCCACCCGCCGTCAGTTCTTCAGCGCGCCGCAGTCGGTCACCTCGCTGGTGGCCGCCTTCCTGGAGCCGGGGCTGATCGTCGCGGTGTTCCTGGGCGTCTCGGAGTGGTTCGAAGAACCCATCCTGCGGCCCGACCTCACGCTGTGCCTGCTGATCTTCGCGCTCACCTTCCCGGGCCGGAACCGGTTCTTCGAGCGGCCGCTGAACGCGGCGGTGGACATCAGCACCTCCTGGTTCAGCCTGCTGCTGATCCTGCTGCTCTGCGGCTACGCCACCCGCAGCCTGCACTTCTTCGACCCGAACGTGCTGCTGTGGTGGGCGGTGCTGACGCCGGCCCTGCTGTGGTGCGCCGTGTTCGCCGGGCGCACGCTGCTGCGCTGGGACGCGGCGCGGCCGGAGAACCGGCGCCGCGTGGTGATCATCGGCGCCGGCCCGCTGGGCGTGCGTGTCTCGCAGGCGCTGGTGGCACGCGGCACCACGTGGCTGGAGATGCTGGGCTACTTCGATGACCGCTGCGGCGAACGGGTGCACGCCGACGCGACCCCCAAGCGCCTGGGCACCCTGGCCGAAGCGGCACCGTACATCCGCGAGCAGGGCGTGCACGAGGTCTACATCACGCTGCCCCTGGGCTCGCAGCCCCGCATCGTCGAACTGATGGAACAGGTGCAGGGCACGACGGCCTCGGTCTTCTTCGTGCCCGACGTGTTCGGCATCAGCATCATCCAGGGCCGCCTGCAGGACATGAACGGCGTGCCCGTGGTCGGCATCTGCGAGACGCCCTTCACCGGCACCAACATGCTGGTCAAGCGCATCAGCGACGTCGTGCTGGCCAGCGTCATCCTGGTGCTGATCTCGCCGCTGCTGCTGCTGATCGCGCTGGGCGTGAAGCTCAGTTCGCCCGGCCCGGTGATCTTCAGGCAGCGGCGCAACGGCCTGGACGGCGAGGAGATCATCGTCTGGAAGTTCCGCTCGATGACCACGCAGGACAACGGCGCCGTGGTCCGGCAGGCCACGCGCGACGACCCGCGGATCACGCCCTTCGGCGCCTTCATCCGCCGCACCTCGCTGGACGAGCTGCCGCAGTTCTTCAACGTGCTGCAAGGCCACATGAGCATCGTCGGCCCGCGACCGCACGCGGTGGCGCACAACGAGGAGTACCGGCGCCTGATCAAGGCCTACATGGTGCGGCACAAGGTCAAGCCCGGCATCACCGGCTGGGCCCAGGTCAATGGCCACCGCGGCGAGACCGACACGCTGGAGAAGATGCAGGCACGCGTGGAATACGATCTGGCCTACCTGCGCAACTGGTCGCTGGGGCTGGACCTGCAGATCATCGCGCGCACCGTGAAGCTGGTGTTCTTCGACCGGAAGGCCTACTGATGACCCGCCTTGCCCCGTTGTATCTGCTGCTGCTCACCGGCGCTGCCGTGGCGCAGACCAGCCCGTGGTACGTGGGCGCCTCACAGACCTTCACGCACGAGAGCAACCTCTACCGCCTGGCCGACGGCGCCGCCACGCCAGACGGGGTGAGCAAGGCCGACCTCATCAGCAGCACCGCGCTGCTGGCCGGGCTGGACCAACCGCTGGGCCGCCAACGGGTCTACGGCAGCGCCACGCTGCGCAGCAGCAAGTTCCGCGACAACAAGGACCTGGACAACGAGGGCTACGCCTTGCGCGCAGGCCTGGACTGGGAAACGGTGAACCGGCTCTCCGGCACGCTGGAAGCCAGTGCCGAGCGCAGCCTGGCGCGCTTCAACACCGACACCGAGCTCGGCGTGCAGACCCGCCGCAACATCGAGGACCAGACGCGTCTGCTGGCCGAGGCGCGGGTGGGTGTCGTCACCGCCTACACCGCCGAGGTCTCGCTGGAGCACCGCGAACGGCGCTTCTCCGCGCCGGAATACGATCGGCGGGAGAACCGGCAGACCACGGGCGCTGCCAGCCTGCGCTGGCGGCCGCGCGGCGGCACGATGCTGGGCATCGGCCTGCGCCACACGGCCGGCAGCTACCCGCGATTCCGCACCAACGACGACGGCGGCTTCGAGCCCGACCGCTACACCCGCAACGGTCTGGACCTGCTGGGCAGTTGGGAATCCGGCGGCGCCACCCGGCTCGACGCGCGGATCACGCTGGGCCAGACGCGCTACGACCAGAACGACGCCCGCGACATCTCCGGCGGCACCGGCTACGTGGCATGGACCTGGCGGTCCGGTGGCCGCCTGTCGCTGAACGCCCGGCTGGCGCGCGACATCGGCCAGGACGCCTACTTCAGTGGCAGCCCCTTCGTCAACGGCGTGGTCGACACCGGCCGCACCACCACCACGGCACGCCTGACGGCCGATTACGCCGCCAGCGCCAAGATCGGCCTGCGTGCCACCGTGCTGCAGGCCCGGCGCGACCTGGTGCAGACGCTGCCCCCCAGCGCCCTGTTCCCCGGCAATCTGCGCGGCCGCGACAACACCACCGAGCTCAGCCTCGGCGCCACCTGGGCGCCGACACGCAGCCTGGTCTTCGGCTGCGACCTCGGCCACGAACGGCGCAGCGCCAGCGGCGACCTGTCGCTGCCCTACAGTGCCAACCGCGTTGGCTGCTACGGTCAGGTCTTCCTGCGCTGACCACCCCCATGCCCACCGTCCTGCTCACCGGCGCCACCGGCTACATCGCGTCGCACACCTGGCTGGCCCTGCAGTCGGCCGGCTACGACGTGGTCGGCGTCGACGACTTCTCCAACAGTTCGCCCGAGGTGCTGAACCGGCTGCACCGGCTCGGCGGCCGGGCCCCGGTGTTCGAGCGTCTGGACGTCACCGACGCCGAGGCGATGGAAGCCCTGCTGCAGCGCCACCGCATCGACGCGGCGGTGCACTTCGCCGCCTTCAAGGCGGTGGGCGAGTCGGTGGCGCAGCCGCTGGCCTACTACCGCAACAATGTCGGTGGCCTGGTCAACGTGTGCAGCGCGCTGCAACGGCACGGCATCCGGCGTTTCGTCTTCAGCTCCAGTGCCACGGTGTACGGCGACCCGGAGCACCTGCCCATCACCGAGGACGCGCGGCTGACCGCCACCAACCCCTACGGCCAGACCAAGCTGATCGGCGAGACCCTGCTGCGCGACCTCGGTGCGTCCGACCCGGCCTGGCAGACCGCCATCCTGCGCTACTTCAACCCGGTGGGCGCACACGAGAGCGGCCTGATCGGCGAGGACCCGCGCGGCACGCCCAACAACCTGATGCCCTATGTGGCCCAGGTGGCGGTGGGACGGCGCGAGTTCCTGCAGGTCTTCGGCGACGACTACCCCACGCCGGACGGCACCGGCGTGCGCGACTACATCCATGTGGTCGACCTGGCCGAAGGCCACGTGGCGGCATTGCGCCGCCTGCTGGACCAGCCGGGTTCGCTGACCGTGAACCTCGGCACGGGGCGCGGCTACAGCGTGCTCGAAGTGGTGCGCGCCTATGCCGCGGCCAGCGGGCGTGACGTACCCTATCGGGTTACGCCGCGCCGGCCCGGCGACGTGGCCGCCTGCTACGCCGACCCGGCGCTGGCGGCCACCCTGCTGGGTTGGCGCGCGCAACACGACCTGGACCGCATGTGCGCCGACAGCTGGCGCTGGCAGTCGCAGAACCCGAACGGATTCGAGACCCCATGACAAAGACCCTTTCCCTGCAGCCGGTGATCATGGCCGGCGGCTCCGGCACGCGGCTGTGGCCGCTGTCGCGCAGCGGCTACCCCAAGCAGTTCCTGGTGCTGGCCGGCAACACCAGCCTGCTGCAGCAGGCTGCGCAGCGGCTGGCCGGGCTGGCCGCGGCCGACATCGTGGTGACCTCCCCGCTGGTGGTGGGCAACGAGGAGCACCGCTTCATGGTGCTGGACCAGCTGCGCGAGGTGCAGGCCACGCCGGCGGCCGTGCTGTTGGAGCCCATGGGCCGCAACACCGCACCGGCGGTGACCCTGGCTGCGCTTCAGGCGCTCGAAGCCGGTGCCGATCCGGTGCTGGTGGTCACGCCGTCGGACCAGACCGTGGCCGACGATGCCGCGTTCACCCGTGCGCTGCAGGCCGCCGCGCGGCGCGCCGCGAGCGGCGAGATCGTGATCCTGGGCATCCGCCCCGACCGCCCCGAGACCGGGTACGGCTACATCCGCGCCGACGGCAGCGCCGTGGCGCAGTTCGTCGAGAAGCCCGACACCCCCACGGCCGAGCGCTACCTGGCCGACGGCGGCTACTACTGGAACGCCGGGATCTTCGTGCTCAAGGCGTCGGTGTGGCTGGCCGCGCTGGAGCGCTTCCGTCCCGACATCGCCGAGGCCACCCGTGCGGCCTGGGCCGGGCGCGCCACCGACGCGCAGTTCGTGCGCCCGGACAAGGCGCTGTTCGGCGCCGTGCCGTCGGAGTCGGTGGACTACGCGGTGATGGAGCGATGCCCCGGCAGCGGGCAGCCGCTGGGCATGGAGGTGCTGGACGCCGGCTGGAACGACCTGGGCGCCTGGGAGGCCGTGTGGCAGGCCGCGCCCAAGGACGGTGCCGGCAATGCCGCCATCGGCGATGCGCTGATCGAGGACAGCCGCAACACCTTGGTGCACGCCAGCAGCCGCCTGGTGGGCGCCGTGGGTGTCAGCGACGTCGTCATCGTCGAGACACCCGACGCCGTGCTGGTGGCCGACCGCAGCCGCAGCCAGGACGTCAAGAAAATCGTCGCCCGCCTGGGCGCCGAGCAGCGCGGCGAGCATGCGCTGCACCGCAAGGTGCACCGGCCCTGGGGCTGGTACGACAGCATCGACATGGGCGAGCGCTTCCAGGTCAAGCGCATCCTGGTCAAGCCCGGGGCCAGCCTGAGCCTGCAGAAGCACCACCACCGGGCCGAGCACTGGATCGTCGTCAGCGGCACGGCCGAGGTCACCAATGGCGACCAGGTCATCCTGCTCACCGAGAACCAGAGCACCTACATCCCGCTGGGCCAGGTGCACCGCCTGGCCAACCCGGGCAAGGTGCCGCTGGAGATCATCGAGGTGCAGTCCGGCAGCTACCTGGGCGAGGACGACATCGTGCGCTTCGAGGACACCTACGGCCGCACCTGAGGGTCGCACGGGGTGACGGGGTCGCCCCCATCGGCCGACCGGGCTCGTTGTCGCTGCGCCTTGCGCGCCGCCGCAGCCGCGTGCCGGCGCTTCTCGTCCGCGGTGAACGGCCGCAAGGGCGGTACGGCCGTCGGATGTCCGTGGTCGTCCACCGCCACCATCGTGAAGAAGCAGCTGTTCACGTGGCGGATCGTCTGTGACCTGATGTCCTCGGCGACGACCTTGATGCCGACCTCCATCGAAGATCTTCCCGCGTGATTGACCGACGCGAGGAAGGTCACGAGTTCACCGACGTGGACGGGCTGGCGGAAGATCACCTGGTCCACGGACAGCGTGACCACGTAGCGACCGGCGTAACGGCTCGCGCAGGCGTAGGCCGCCTGATCGAGAAGCTTCAGGATGGTGCCGCCGTGCACGTTGCCGGAGAAGTTGGCCGTGTCGGGCGTCATCAGCACCGTCATGCTGAGTTGATGGGCGGGCAGTTCCATGGGTCGAGGGCCGGTCGTGGTGAAGATTCGCCTGGCACAGGCCTGCTGGCAGTGTCACGCCGGGCGCGAGCCGTGCTCGAAGCCTAGACGTCCGACCGATAGCCCGCGGCATCGATGCCAAGGCGATAGAGCTTGTCGTACAGCGTCTTGCGCGGAATGCGCAACTGATCGGCGGCCGCCTGCACGTTGCCGGCGTGATCACGCAATGCGTTCTCGATGAGGGTTCGTTCCACCCGACCCAAAGTCTCCGTCAGGCCAGACCGGGACCGGCTTGCCTGCACGGGCAGGCGCTCCAGGCCCAGACACCACCGCTCGGCCATGTTGCGCAGTTCGCGCACGTTGCCGGGCCAGTCGCGCTGCTGCCAGGCCAGCATGTCGTCGGATGTCCACGGTGGCACCTCGGCGCCATGACGGCGCGCGGCCTGGGTCACGAAGTGGCCGAAGAGCAAGGGAATGTCTTCCGTGCGATGGCGCAGGGGTGGCAATGCGAGGGTGACGACCTCCAGCCGGTAGTAGAGGTCCTCGCGGAAGCTGCCGTTCCTGGCGGCCTGGAGCAGGTCGACCTTGGTGGCGGCGATGAAGCGGCAGCCAACGGCAACGCTGTCGTTGCTGCCCAACCGCTCGACGCTGCGTTCCTGGATGGTCCGCAGCAGCTTGGCCTGCAGGCTCAACGGCATCGACTCGATCTCGTCGAGAAAGACCGTGCCCTTGCGCGCATGTTCGATCTTGCCCACACGCCGCCGGGAAGCGCCGGTGAAGGCCCCGCTCTCGTGCCCGAACATCTCGCTCTCGAAGACGGACTCCGGCAGGGCGCTGCAGTTGATGGCCACGAAGGGATCCTGCGTGCCGCTGGCCGCATGCAGCGCACGCGCGGCCACTTCCTTGCCCGTGCCGGTTTCGCCGAGGATGAGCACGTCCACGCGCGACTGGCCGATGTCCGAGATCAGGCGACGAACGCGCCTGATCTCCGGCGAGTGCCCGATCAGCCCCCATTCGTTGCCCTGTTCGATCTGCTGGCGCAGCGCCAGGTTCTCGAGCACCAGCTTGCGCTGCCCCATGGCGCGGCGGGTCGTGGCCACGAGCTTGCCGGCCGAGAACGGCTTCTCCAGGAAGTCGTGGGCCCCGTCGCGCATGGCCTGGACCGCCATGTCGATGTCCCCGTGGCCGGTGATCAGCACCACCGGGATGCCGGCATCGTGTGCACGGACGGCGCGCTGCAGCTGGAGTCCGTCACCCTTCTCGAGGCGGACGTCCGAGATCAGGACCAGGGGTTCCTCGCCGCGTTGCAGGCTGGACATCACGGTCGACATGTCGGCAAAGGTCCTGACGCTCCAGCCCGACAGTTCCAGCACCTGCTGAAGGCCCTCACGCACGAGTTCGTCGTCGTCGACCAGAAAGATGTCAGCGCTCATGCGTCGTTGCGATGCGGTTCACCGCCGGCCCCGCCATCGGGGCCGCGCTCACCCGGGGCAGCCGGACGCGAAACACGGCGCCGCCCCCCTCGCGCTCATGCGCGGTCAGGTCTCCGCCGAGTTCCCGGGTGATCATCTTGGACACGGCCAGACCCAGGCCCAGGCCCTGTCCCCGGGACTTGGTGGTGAAGAACGGCTCGAAGAGGTGGTCCCTGGCCTCGGGCTTGACCCCTGGGCCTCGGTCGCGCACGTCGATGTAGGCGTCACTCTGGTCGCCCCAGGCCTGCAGGCACGGCCCTTCGTCGGCCGGACTCGCCTCCATCGCATTGCGCAGCAGGTTGACGAGCACCTGCTCCACACGCACGTGCTGCGCCAGCACCGTCAAGTCCGGTGGGTCGACCTGCACGCCCACGTTGATGGCCGTGTTCTGGCCCGCCTGCAGCAACTGCAACGCGCCATCGACGACCGCCGCCACGCTGATCGCCGTCTTCTCGCCCGGCTGCTTGCGCGCGTGGCTGCGCAGATGGCCCACGATCTGCCCCATGTGTTCCGACAGCCGGGCGATCTTCCCGAAGTTCCTGTCGGCAGCGTCGAGATCGCCCGCGGCGATCAGCATCTGCCCCGCCTCCGCGAAGTGCCGCATGGCCGTCAGCGGCTGGTTCAACTCGTGCGAGACGCCTGCCGACATCTGGCCGAGCACGGTGAGCTTGCCGGCCTGCACGGCCGAATCGGTGGTCGCGCGCAGCATGGCCTCGGTCTGCGCCTGAACCTCGAGCTGGGTCTGCAGCTTCCGCGTGCCGGCCTCGATGCGCCGCTGGATCTCGTCCTCGCGCTCCAGAAGATCCCGCTGACGCGCGCGTCGCAGCGCGATCGCGTGGAGCAGCAGGGCCATGCCCATGATCATGGAAAAGCCGAACGCTGCGGCCACCACGGCCACGGCGCCGCCGGGGGAGGCACCCACGAAGGAGGCCAGCTGCCAGGGCTGCTTGACCAGGTCGCGGTGGACCGCCGTGCTTCCGGCACCGAGCAGCTGTCTGGCCGCCGAGGTGCGGGCCTCGGCAGGCGCCAGCGTTGACTCTGGAATCGACAGCATCGGTGTGATCGCCTTGCCGTCATATTGCCGTGTTGCGGCCATCGTCGCCCGCTGCGCGGCGGACAGCGGCACGAGACTGCGGTAGCGCAGATCGGATCGCGACGCCAGGATGACCACACCATTCTCGTCCAGCACCAACGTCGGCCAGGGCCCGGCCGCCAGGGTCCGCTCGAATTCACCGAGCGAGACCTTCACCACCAGAGCGCCTTGTGCCGCGGCCGCGGCTTCGAGGGCCGCGGCGAGAAAGTAGCCGGGGCGCCCCGTGGTCGTGCCGATCGCGTAGAAGCGACCGAACCCGGTGCGCATGGCATCGACGAAATAGGGCCGGAAGGCGTAGTTCTGGCCGACAAAGGAGTCGGGCTGGCCCGCATTGCTTGACGCGATGGTGACGCCGCTGCGGTCGATCAGATAGACGGCCTCCGCATCCACGAGCGCGCGAGCGCGGCGCAGGTAGACGTTGGCGGCCTGCACGGCCGCCGGATCGTCCGGCGCTGCCAGCGCGGCCGCCAATGTCGCTTCCAGCGCCAGGATGCCCGGCAGGGTTTCATGGCGCGCCAGCTCGGTGTGCAGCGCGGCGCCCAAGAGCTCGAGGCGGCTGCTGGCGGCCTGAACCGCTTCGTCCGTCTGCCAATGAAGCACGTGCCGATGCACGATCAAGGCCGTCGCCAGGGCCGCGAAGAACCACAGGTACCACTGGCCGCGGGACCATCCGGCTCTCGCACCGGGCGCCCGTCCCATCGCTTCGTCCCCGGCGTCCACGGCAGGTTTCTGCATTCTTGCCCCAGTCTATGGCTTGCCCCGTTGCGGCGACGGATTCCGGCCGTCCAGACGCCACGTCGAGACGCTTCCGACGAACCGGAACGATGCCGCCGTCCGCAACGACGACAACCGACTCAGTCTTCCGTGTAAACCCGAAGGAAGGATCCCTCAGCGCAACAGCTTCGGCACGGTCGGGGTAAAAACGGCTGTTGCAGCGAATTGGCACGCCACTTGCGTTTCGCATGAGGCGTCCGCTGGACCCACTGACTTCCAACCAACGACCGGAGACTACCGAATGCCCACGATGCCCCGCCGAATGACCACCCTGATCGGTGCCATGACCGTCGCCGCCGCCGGCACGCTGGCCCCGCTGGCCGCGCAGGCCGACCAGTTCGTCAACATCCTCACCGGCGGCACCAGTGGCGTGTACTACCCGCTGGGCGTGGCGCTGGGCAAGATCTACGCCGAGAAGATTCCCGGCGTGCGCACCCAGGTGCAGAGCACCAAGGCCTCGGTGGAGAACCTGAACCTGCTGCAGAGCGGCCGCGGCGAGATCGCACTGGCGCTGGGCGACTCGGTCAAGTCGGCCTGGGAAGGCGACGCCGAGGTCGGCTTCCCGAAGAAGCTGGACAAGCTGCGCGGCGTGGCCGCCGTGTACCCCAACGTGATCCAGATCGTGGCGTCACAGAGCAGCGGCATCAAGACCTTCGCGGATCTCAAGGGCAAGAGCCTGTCGGTGGGTGCGCCGAAGTCGGGCACCGAGGTGAATGCACGCCGCATCTTCGAGACCATGGGCATGTCCTACAAGGACCTCGGCAAGACCGAGTACCTGCCCTTCGGCGAATCGGTGGAACTGATCAAGAACCGCCAGCTCGACGCCACGCTGCAGTCCGCCGGCCTGGGCGTGGCCAGCATCCGTGACCTGGCCACCTCCATCCCCATCACGATGGTGGCAGTGCCGGCCGACGTGGCCAGCAAGCTCGGCGCGCCCTTCGTGGCCACCACGATCCCGGCCAACACCTACAACGGGCAGACGGCCGACGTGCCCACGCTGGCGGTGGTGAACTTCCTCGTCACGCACAGCGGCGTGTCCGACGAGACGGTCTACCAGATGACCAAACAGCTGTTCGAGAACCTCGACACCATGGTCGCGGCGCACAAGGCCGCCAGCGCCATCAAGCTGGAGACGGCCATCAACGGCATGCCGCTGCCGCTGCACCCCGGTGCCGAGCGCTTCTACAAGGAAAAGGGCCTGATCAAGTAATCGGGTCCGGACCCTTTCCATCGTGAGCGCCACCCGCCCCGCCGCCGTCGCGCCCGACGGCGGCGATGCCCTGCTGCAGCAGCACGAACCCCTGGCCGGCGCCTTCCCGCCCGGCCTGCAGGGGCGGCTGCTGTTCTGGCTGGCCCTGGCCTTCTCGGCCTTCCAGATCGCCACCGCCGCGCACATCATCGACCTGCCCAGCCAGCTGGTGCGGGCGGTGCACGTGAGCTTCCTGCTGGCGCTGGTGTTTCCGCTGCTGACCGCGCAGGCCAACCTGCCGTGGCGCGTGCTGGCCTGGGCCATGGCGGTGGCGGCCGCCGGTGTCGCGGTCTACCAGTGGGTGGAGTACGAGCCGCTGCTGCTGCGTGCCGGCGACCCCAACGACGTGGACATCGCAGTGGGCGTGGTGCTGCTGGTGCTGCTGTTCGTGGCCACCTGGCGGGCGATGGGCGCGGCCCTGCCCATCATCGCCGGCGCCTTCCTGGCCTACTGCCTGTTCGGCCAGCACCTGCCTTCGCCGCTGAACCACCGCGGCTACGACTTCAGCCAGGTCATCGACCACATGACCTACGGCACCGAGGGTGTCTACGGCATCCCCACATACGTCTCGTCGAGCTACATCTTCCTGTTCATCCTCTTCGGCGCCTTCCTCGAGAAGGCCGGGATGATCGGCCTGTTCACCGACATCGCGATGGGCCTCTTCGGCCACAAGCGGGGCGGCCCGGCCAAGGTGGCCGTGGTGTCCTCGGGCCTGATGGGCACGATCAGCGGCTCTGGCGTGGCCAACGTGGTGACCACCGGGCAGTTCACCATCCCGCTGATGATGCGTTTCGGCTACCGGCCTGCGTTTGCCGGCGGCGTGGAGGCCACGGCGTCGATGGGCGGGCAGATCATGCCGCCGGTGATGGGCGCGGTGGCCTTCATCATGGCCGAGACGCTGGACGTGCCCTACAGCGCCGTGGTGCAGGCGGCCGTGGTGCCGGCGGTGCTGTACTTCCTGTCGGCCTTCTGGATGGTGCACCTGGAAGCCGGCCGCGCGGGCCTGGTGGGGCTGCCGAAGGACGAGCTGCCTTCGCCGCTGGCCGCGCTGAAGGCCAAGTGGTACCTGATCCTTCCATTGATCGTGCTGGTCGTCCTGCTGTTCTCCGGCTACACACCGCTGTTCGCCGGCACCGTGGGCCTGGCGCTGACGGTGATGCTGATCCTCGGCGGCGCGGTGGCGCAGGGTTTCACCGGCACGCCGCTGCGCGTGCTGTTCTGGGTGGGGCTGGGCCTGGTGGCCGCCAGCTTCCAGCAGTTCGGCATGGCCGCGCTGAGCAGCGGCATCGTGGCGCTGATCGCCTGGTGCGCCTTCACGCAGGGCGGCCGCAAGACCCTGCTGCTGTGCCGCGACAGCCTGGCCGAAGGCGCCAAGACGGCGCTGCCGGTGGGCATCGCCTGCGCCATCGTCGGCATCGTCATCGGCACGATGACGCTCACCGGCGCGGCCAACACCTTCGGCCAGTTCGTGGTGGCGGTGGGCAAGGACAGCCTGTTCCTGTCGCTGCTGCTGACGATGCTGACCTGCCTGATCCTGGGCATGGGCATCCCCACCATCCCCAACTACATCATCACCAGCAGCATCGCCGGCCCGGCGCTGCTGGAACTGGGCGTGCCGCTGCTGGTCAGCCACATGTTCGTCTTCTACTTCGGCATCCTGGCCGACCTGACGCCGCCGGTGGCACTGGCCTGCTTCGCCGCGGCGCCCATCGCGAAGGAGCGCGGCCTGCGCATCTCCATGCAGGCCATCAAGGTAGCGGCGGCCGGCTTCGTGATCCCCTTCATGGCGGTCTACACGCCGGCGCTGATGCTGCAGCCCGGCGGCGCGCTGGCTACCGAATGGGGCATGCCGGCGGCGGTGGCCTACATCGTCTTCAAGTGCCTGCTGGCCATCGGCCTGTGGGGCACGGCGGTGATCGGTTTCGGGCGTGCGCCGATGCATGCGCTGGAGCGCGTGGTGGCCGCAGCGGCTGCGGTCACGCTGATCGCCGCGCTGCCCATCACCGACGAAATCGGCTTCGCGCTGGCCGCCGGCGTGATCGGCGTGCACCTGTGGCGCACGCGCGGGCGCCAGCAGCACGCCCCGGCATGAGTCTCTGCCTGGCCACCGCCGCGGTGGCCCTGCCGCTGGCGGCGCAGGCCTTCACGCTGGTGTGGACGCATTCGGTGGAGAAGACCGAGTGGCGCGAACGCTGGCAGGTGCAGGGCAACGCCCTGGTGCTGGCCGAAGGCCGCGTGCGCGGCTCCGGCGCCGGCATGGACCCGCCCGAGGGGTCCGTGCTGCAGGACGGCTGGTGGGTCTACCGGCGCGCGTTGCAGGTGCCGGTGCTGCGACTGGCCGTCAGCGGCGCCACCGGCCGTGGCTGGCAGCTGTGCACCGACGACGGCGGCTGCCGCGACCTGGAGGCCTGGCTGGCCCGCGACGGCACACCACCACTGGCCATCGAGATCCGCCCCGGCGGCGCCTGCGACCGCCTACTAGGCTGACCACGCTCAGGGTTGAACGTCCGGCTCAGGCGCCGGCGCGCCCGATGCCGTGGTATTCGATGCCCAGCGTCTTCATCAGCGCCGGCTCCCAGATGTTGCGCCCGTCGAAGACCACGGGCTGCTTCAGCGCCGCCTTGATGCGGTCGAAGTCCGGCGTGCGGAACTCCTTCCACTCGGTGACGACGAGCAGGGCATCGGCGCCGTCGAGCGTGGCGTCGGCACTGTCGGCATAGGTGATGCCCGACAGGCCTTCCATGACCCGCCTCGCCTCGGTCATCGCCACCGGGTCGTAGGCACTGAGCGTGGCGCCGCGCGCCAGCAGCGCGTCGACGATTACGCGGCTGGGCGCCTCGCGCATGTCGTCGGTGTTGGGCTTGAAGGCCAGGCCCCAGACGGCGAAGCGGCGGCCCGTCAGGTCTTCACCAAAGCGCTTCACCACCTTGTCCACCAGCACCATCTTCTGGCGGTCGTTGGCCGCCTCCACCGCCTGCAGCACCTGCAGGTCCATCGCGTTCTCGTGGCCGATGTGGATCAGCGCCTTCACGTCCTTGGGGAAGCAGCTGCCGCCGTAGCCCGTGCCGGCGTACAGGAAGTGCGTGCCGATGCGCGGGTCGCTGCCGATGCCCTTGCGCACCTGCTCGATGTCCGCGCCCACGCGCTCGGCCAGCAGCGCGAGTTCGTTCATGAAGCTGATGCGCGTGGCCAGCATGGCGTTGGCCGCGTACTTGGTGAACTCGGCGCTGCGCACGTCCATCACCATCAGCCGGTCGTGGTTGCGCATGAAGGGCTGGTAGAGCGCGCGCATCAGCAGGATGGCGCGCTCGTCGTCGGCGCCGACCACGATGCGGTCGGGCCGCATGCAGTCCTCGACCGCAGCGCCTTCCTTCAGGAACTCCGGGTTGGAGACCACCGCGAAGCCGGTGTCCTGCAGCCCGCGCTTGTGCAGTTCCTCGGCCACCGCGGCCTTCACGCGGTCGGCCGTGCCCACCGGCACCGTGCTCTTGTCGACGATGACCTTGTAGTCGGTCATGTGGCGGCCGATGCTGCGCGCGGCGGCCAGCACGTACTGCATGTCGGCCGAGCCGTCCTCGTCCGGCGGCGTGCCCACGCCGATGAACTGCAGCGTGCCATGGGCCACGGCAGCTTCGACGTCGGTGGTGAACTGCAGGCGGCCGGCGGCGCGGTTGCGCTGAACGATGGCATCCAGCCCCGGCTCGTGGATGGGGATGCCCCCGTCGTTGAGGATCTGGATCTTGCGCGCGTCCACGTCCAGACAGACGACGTGGTTGCCCATTTCCGAGAGGCAGGCGCCGGTGACGAGGCCGACGTAGCCGGTGCCGATGACGGTGACTTTCATGGGGCGGGATTATCCCGGAGACGGACGATGCAACCCACGGCGAATGCCGGACCCGTTGCGCTTGCCGGCCGCTTTCGGTGGAAATGCCGCTGCGGCCGACACACCCTAGTTCACAAGCGCGCCACGATTCGGCATCCCCCAACGCCGCTAGCCAAGCGAGAATGTCCCTGTGAGAAGCAACGTTCCAACCCGCCCTGGCCGGCTGCGTCGGCAGTCGATGTACGTCGCACTGCTGCTGTCGATGGTGACCGGCGCGTGCTCGTCGCCCCCGGAAGGCCCCACCACGCGACCTGGCGCCGCAGGGGCCGGCAACCAGTGCGTGCCCGAGGGCCAGTCGTGTGCCGAACCGCGCAGCGCCTGCTGTGCCGGCTCCAGTTGCGCCCGCATCGGCAAGCCCGTCTGCATCCTGGACTACTGAACCCCGGTCAGCGTCGACAGTTCCTCCACACCCAACGACCTCGCATGATCCTCGTCACAGGCGGCGCCGGCTTCATCGGCAGCAACTTCGTGCTCGACTGGCTGGGCAACCCGGCCACGCGCGGCGAGCCCGTGCTCAACCTGGATGCGCTGACGTATGCCGGCAACCTGGCCAACCTGGCCAACCTGCAGGGCAACGCGCGCCATGTCTTCGTGCACGGCGACATCACCGACCGCGCCCTGCTCGACCGCCTGCTGGCAGAACACCGCCCGCGCGCGGTGGTGCACTTTGCCGCGGAGAGCCACGTGGACCGCAGCATCCACGGCCCCGGCGCCTTCATGAAGACCAACGTGGACGGCACCTTCACCCTGCTGGAGGCCGCCCGCGGGTACTGGCACACCTTGGGCGACGCCGACAAGACGGCCTTCCGCTTCCTGCACGTCAGCACCGACGAGGTCTATGGCAGCCTGGCCCCCGGCGCCCCGGCCTTCACCGAAGACCACCGCTACGAGCCCAACAGCCCCTATTCGGCCAGCAAGGCCGCCAGCGACCACCTCGTGCGCGCCTGGCACCACACCTACGGCCTGCCGGTGCTGACCACCAACTGCTCCAACAACTACGGCCCGTACCACTTCCCCGAGAAGCTCATCCCGCTGATGATCGTCAACGCCCTGGCCGGCAAGCCGCTGCCGGTGTATGGCGACGGCCAGCAGATCCGCGACTGGCTGTACGTGCGCGACCACTGCAGCGCCATCCGCACCGTGCTGGCCCACGGCCGCCTGGGCCAGACCTACAACGTCGGCGGCTGGAACGAGATGGCCAACATCGACATCGTCCAGACTGTCTGCAGCCTGCTCGACGAACTGCGCCCCGACCCCGCCGGCCCGTACAGCCGCCTGATCACCTTCGTGGCCGACCGCCCCGGCCACGACCGCCGCTACGCGATCGACGCGCGCAAGATCGAGCGCGAACTCGGCTGGCGCCCGGCCGAGACCTTCCAGTCGGGCATCCGCAAGACCGTGCAGTGGTACCTGGACCACGCCGACTGGGTGGCCCAGGTGCAGTCGGGTGCATACCGCGAGTGGGTGACCACCAACTACGCCGCCCGCTGAAGCAATGAAGATTCTGCTGCTGGGCGCCAACGGCCAGGTCGGCTGGGAACTGCAGAGGGCCCTGGCGCCGCTGGGGGCGGTGACGGCCTGCGACTTCGACACCCCCGCGCCGCACACCGCCGACTTCAGCCACCCCGACACTCTGTCTGCGCTCGTGCAGGCGGTGCAACCAGCCCTCATCGTCAATGCCGCGGCCCACACCGCCGTGGACAAGGCCGAGTCCGAGCCCGCGCTTGTGCAGGCCATCAACGCCACCGCCCCCGGCGTGCTGGCGCAGCAGGCCAAGGCCCTGGGCGCGCTGCTGGTGCACTACAGCACCGATTACGTCTTCGACGGCAGCGGCAACGCCCCGCGCGACGAGACCGCCGCCCCGAACCCGCTGAGCGTCTACGGCCGCACCAAGCTGGCCGGCGAGCAGGCCATCCAAGCCAGCGGCTGCCGCCACCTGATCCTGCGCACCAGCTGGGTCTACGCCGCGCGCGGCGGCAACTTCGCGCGCACCATGCTGCGCCTGGCTCAGGAGCGCGACGAACTCCGGGTCATCGACGACCAGATCGGTGCGCCCACCGGGGCCGACCTGCTGGCCGACGTGACCGCACACGCCGTGCGCGCCATCCAGCGCGACGTCAGCCTGTGCGGCCTGTACCACTGCACCGCAGCGGGGCAGACCAGTTGGCACGGCTACGCGCAGATGGTGATCGAGCAGGCCCGCCAGGCCGGCCTGCCCGTGCGCGTGGCGCCCGAGGCCATCCGGCCCATCGCCACCGCCGAGTACCCCACGCCGGCCCGGCGCCCGCTGAACTCGCGGCTGGACTGCACTCGGCTCACCACCGCCTTCGGGCTGACGTTGCCGCCGTGGGAACTGGGCGTGCGGCGCATGCTCACGGAGATCCTGAACCGATGACCACGCCACCTCCCCGCAAGGGCATCGTCCTGGCCGGCGGCGCCGGCACGCGGCTGCACCCGGCCACGCTGGCCATCAGCAAGCAGCTGCTGCCGGTGTACGACAAGCCGATGATCTACTACCCGCTGAGCACGCTGATGCTCGCCGGCATGCGCGACGTGCTGGTCATCAGCACGCCGCAGGACCTGCCGCGTTTCGAGGCGCTGCTGGGCGACGGCAGCGCCTGGGGCATGAACCTGCAGTACTGCGTGCAGCCCAGCCCCGACGGGCTGGCGCAGGCCTTCATCCTCGGGCGCGACTTCGTCGGCGGCGGCCCCAGCGCCCTGGTGCTGGGCGACAACCTGTTCTACGGCCACGACTTCCAGGGCCTGCTGCAGCGCGCCAACGCGCGCAGCGAAGGCGCCAGTGTCTTCGCCTACCACGTGCATGATCCGGAACGCTACGGCGTGGTCGCGTTCGACGCCCAGCGCCGCGCGATCAGCATCGAGGAGAAGCCGGCGCAGCCCAAGAGCAACTACGCGGTCACGGGGCTGTACTTCTACGACGCCCAGGTCTGCGACATTGCCGCGTCGATCAAGCCCAGTGCGCGCGGCGAGCTGGAGATCACCGAGGTCAACGCCGCCTACCTGCGCCAGGGGCAGCTGAGCGTGGAGATCATGGGCCGCGGCTACGCCTGGCTGGACACCGGCACCCACGACAGCCTGATGGAAGCCGGGCAGTTCATCGCCACGCTGGAGAACCGCCAGGGACTGAAGGTGGCCTGCCCGGAGGAGATCGCCTTCCGGTCCGGGTGGATCGACGCGGCGCAGCTGGAAAAGCTGGCCGCACCGATGCGCAAGAACGGGTACGGACAGTACCTGATGAAGCTGCTGAACGACCGGGCGTTCTAGGTGCAAGTCTGGCCAGGGTTCAAGGCACACTTTTGACTTAGTCCATTGACTTAGTCCAGTCGAGACGCCATAGTTGCTGATATGAGCAGCATCACCGTCAACGTCCACGAAGCCAAGACCCATCTTTCGAGGCTGCTGGAACAGGCCCACGCAGGACAGGAGATCATCCTGGCCAAGGCGGGCAAGCCCTACGCCCGGCTGATGCCCCTGGCATCCCAGACGCCCGCGCGACAGCCCGGCCGTCTGAAGGATCGCATCGACACCTCGGCCTTTTTCGACGCCCTGCCAGCCGAGGAACTGGACGCCTGGGAAGGGCGGTGATGCGCCTGCTGCTGGACACCCACGCGTTGTTGTGGTGGTGGAACGACGACGCGAAACTGTCCGACACCGCCAGGCGCGCCATCACAGACGAGCAGAACGGCATATTCGTCAGCGCCGCGTCCGCCTGGGAGATCGCCACGAAGCAGCGCATCGGCAAGCTGCCCACCTGGGCCTGGCCCACCGGCGGGTTCGACGACATGGTGGCCACCGAAGGTTTCGTGAGCCTGCCGGTCCAGGCCCGGCACGCCTGGCAGGCCGGTGCACTGGAGTGGTCACACCGCGACCCCTTCGACCGCATGTTGGTCGCCCAGGCCGCGCTGGAAGGGATGACGCTGGTGTCGTGTGACGCCCTCTTTGCCGATCAAGCTGTCGCGGTCTTATGGTGAACGCCGGTTGGCTGTACCGCACTGGCGGGGCCTGAACCGCCTTCATCAGCCCATGGCTGGCCTACTCGCGCCGATTTCACCTGTTGCCGACCACGCCCAAACGCATTGCCGGCGCGCGGATCGTGAACCCATTCACCCCCAGCCCGCCCGCCGTGCCTCAACGCACCACGCGACCTTGGGGGATGCGCTGAAGTACCGTCATAGGGGTCTGGCAACATCGAACTGCCGCGCTGTAGCACCCCGGGCTGGGCACGAACAATGCTGGGCCACCGTGACTGCCGCCCAACTGCCGCGCCCCTGACCCCCATGCCGCCCGCACCGTACGCCCCAGGAGCCTACCGATGAAGATGCTGCGCACCGCCCTGCCCGGCGTGGTGATCGTGGAACCGCAGGTCTTCGGTGACGAGCGCGGCTGGTTCATGGAGAGTTTCAACGCGGGGCGGTTCGAGCAGGGGCTGCAGGACCTGGGGCTGCCGCCCGCCGGGCCCTTCGTGCAGGACAACCATTCCTGCAGCGCCACGGGCGTGCTCAGAGGGCTGCACTACCAGCTGCCGCCGCATGCGCAGGGCAAGCTGGTGCGGGTGGTGAAGGGCAGCGCCTTCGACGTGGCGGTGGACATCCGCCGTGGCAGCGCGCACTTCGGCCAGTGGGTCGGGGTGGAACTCACCGCGGACAACCGCCGCCAGCTGTGGATCCCGCCGGGGTTTGCGCACGGGTTCCTGGCGCTGGAGGAAGACACGCACTTCCTCTACAAGACCACCGACGTGTACGCCAGGGACTGCGAGCGGGCGATCCGGTGGGACGACGCGGAGATCGGGATCGCGTGGCCGCTGGCCGGGGGCACGATGCCGCGGGTGGCCGCAAAGGATTCGGCGGCGCCGGAGCTGAAGTACGCCGAAGCGTTCGGCTGACGGCACGGGTGCGGGTTCAGCGATAGGTTCCGGGGCAGCGGATTGATGCCCACTGGGCCAAGCGTTGGCGGCGCAGACGGAAGCTGACCTACGCGGGCCGCGGCGGCATCTAGTCACGAACATCTCTTTGCAATTTTTTGCGCCACCCGGGTACGCGCGTCGCGGGCAACCGCCGATAGAGGGTTGATAGGCCGCTGGCCAGAGCCGCAAGGCGGCTCCATCCGCTGCGTGGGCTCCCACCACAGCCGCGCCAACTCTACGGAGCCGAAAATGCGTTACACCTCGCGCTATGGCGAAAGAAGCGCGCAGCCCATGCTGATCTCTGTCCTGGCAGGTACTGCGCTGCTGGCCGCCTGCGGTGGCGGCGAAGATGGCGCGCAGGTGACAGACATGGCTGGAAACTCGGCTGCCGTCATAGTGGACACAGAAACGAGCACGGTCCAGGGCGCGACCGTAACGACAGCCGTGGCGCTCAAGTCAAGCCCGACCTCGCCCTCAGCCGACGGCCGAGATGCGCCCACGGTGGCCGTATCGCCTTCAGCGAACCTGACATCGCCGCCGACGCCTCGTGCGGCGGCCGACTTCCCGGGGCCCGACAAGAGTGCAGACCTTTCAATCGTGTGGAGCAGTAACCTAGAAGCGGGGGTCGAAGGCTGGCCGGGCAACCCCGTGGGATGGGGCGTGCAGAACCGGAGCTACGCCACGGACCCGGAAGTCAGCGGCAACGTGCTGCGGGTCTTCATCCCGAAAGGGTCGATAGACCCTGCCACCATGCGTAAGCGGGGCCTACCCCAAGGTGGTACGGGCTTCAAGTCACTGCTGCCTGGCACCTATGAGGTCGCTCGACTTAGCTACAAGGTGCGATTTCCCAGCGACTTCGCGCAGGGGAGAGGTGGCAAGCTCCCGGGACTTTGTGGCGGCACCTGCAACGGTGGCGGAACCATCCCGAACGGAGCAGACGGGTACTCCGCGCGTTACATGTGGACGGGCAACTTTGCGGCGAGCGTGTATGCGTATCTGCCCACCAGTGTCACCTACGGGACACCCATTGGATCCCGGCAGATTCCCCTGCGACGCGGCGAGTGGGTTCACCTTGTTCAGGAAGTCAAGCTCAACAGCATCGGCGCGGCCGATGGTTACATCAAGGTTTGGTCAGACGGCCAGTTGGTCGTGGATCAGCAGGGCATGACTTTCAGAACCAGCGATCAGTTGAAGACCGATCGCATCTACTTCGATGTCTTCTATGGCGGCAACGATGACAGCTGGGCGGCACCGAAGGACACGACTATAGAATTTGCGGAGTTCTCAGTCAGCGGTCGTTAGTAGAACTATGGCGTTGAGCGAGAGGGATTGAGGATCGTAGGCGCGCAGCTTGCTTGGCTGCGCAATCCGACCGCCCCAACGCTCATTCCCGATGAGGAAGTCGTCGCATTGTTTGCGTCGAGCCAAAACGCACAAGTTTCATCGGCCCAAAGTCCGATGGCAACATGCCCAGCGCCGTGTCCAATGAAAACTCGACCAGTCAACTCACGCGTGTACGAGACTGCCGTGGTGCGCCGTTGCTGCGGGCGCGTCAAGCAAGTCGGCACCATCGGCGGGCACCCGCAGCAGACCTTCTACCCAATGATCGGAGGCGTCTCACGCGCCCATGAGATCGCATGTCGACACTGAACGCGCAAAGTTCTCGTCCACACGTGCTGGCCGTGGCGTCAGCGGGTGGTCATTGGGTTCAACTACAGCGACTACATCCAGCACTTGGGGACAGCAGGGTATCGTGGATGAGCACTGAGCCAGACTACGCAGGGCAGGTAAATGGTCCGTTTTACGTAGTGCGCGACGCCAACTTATGGAACAAGTGGGCTCTCGTCGTCATGTTCCTTCAAGTCGCATGGCGACTGCTGCGCGTCCGTCCGGACTACGTCGTGACCACCGGCGCTGCGCCTGGGTTTGCAGCCGTCTTGTGCGGTCGATTGGTGGGCGCGAAGACAGTTTGGATCGACAGCATTGCCAACTCGGAAACGTTGTCGACCTCAGGGGCTCGAGTCGGTCGATGGGCGCATGTGTGGTTGACGCAATGGGAACACTTGGCTCGCCCTGAAGGCCCGCATTACTGGGGAGCGGTGCTGTGATCTTTGTAACTGTCGGGACGCAGCTTGGATTCGACAGGATGCTTGCTGCCGTGGATGCATGGGCGGGCAGGAACCCAGACACGAAAGTCTTCGCCCAGACCGGCCCGACGCGGTTGCAGTTGAAGAATCTTGAGTGCAAGCCTTTCGTATCGCCGTCGCGAGCCGACCAGTTGGTTCAGGAGTCGAGCCTGATCGTTGCCCATGCCGGCATGGGATCCATCCTGACTGCGATGCGCCACTCGCGACCGATACTGATCATGCCGCGTCACGCCAGCCTGGGCGAGCATCGAAACGACCATCAACTAGCCACAGCGCGCTGGTTGGCGACTCGTCCTGGCGTGGTGGTCGCCTGGAACGAGCAGGAACTCGTGGAACGGCTGGACCAGCGCGGCTCTTTGGGTGCCTCTGGCGGCTTGCCGCCGGTGGCCGATGGGCCACTTGTGCAGCGGCTCCACGCCTATCTCCAGGGCGCGGGTATCGGAAGCGACAGCCCATCCCGCACGTGAGTCAGGAAGCGATGCTACATCGCCCTCTTACCGCAGAAGGAGCTTGACAGCCGAAAGCGGCCCCTGCAGCCATTTGACTAGGCGTGTCTGAGCCAACTCGGCAGAGGCCATCGATCTGGCAGGCGACTCGGCAAACGCTTGCCGGCAGCCCTGGGCAATGCTTGCAGGGTCGTTTGCATCGACCAGAACGGCAGCCTGCCCGAAAAGCGTCCGCAAGACAGAGGTATTCGCCGTGACCAAAGGCCGGGCAAAGCCCAGTGCCTCGTTGCAAACACTGAGCTGTATGCCCTCGAAGCGAGTCAGTCCCAAAATTACATCGGCGTCACGCAGCAGGTCTTCGAAAACATCCGTCGGCAAGAAACCGGGCAGCACGACATTGGGCGGCAGACTGTCGACAGGGTGACCATTGCGCCTAGCGGTCTGCAAAGCACCGGTGAGGATAAATCCGAGCTCTGGCGCCAGACGCGCGGCCTCCAGCACCTCGCGAACTGGTTCGTCTGCAGCGAACGAACCCGGAAAGACAACCCACGGCTTTCCGAGCGGAATCACTTTCCGAGCGAGGCCCGAAGGCGGCCCGGACATTCCCTGCGGCGGCACATCTTCGAGAACCCGCAGTGTTTGCGTAGCCCAACCGAGTTCCAGGGCAGCCGAGTGCATGGCGTCGTTGTGGACCAGCACCACGTCTGCACGCCGCAGCGCCCAACGAGCGAGAGGAAAGCTGCTCCACGGCGGCCGCAACTGCGCGTTGTGGCAGTCGGCCACCACGCGCACCGTATGCTTGCTGAGCATCCGATATGCCAAGGCAACCCACAGCAGTGGCACCTGAGGTAACTGCACCCAGACCACTGCAGGCCCGCGCGCGCGCAGCAGCTTCCAGGTTTCCATGCCGTGCCGAAGGTAGAGCAGGAGCTTCGCGAGACGCGAGGTGTGTCTCGGCACGGCAAAGAAGACAGTCTCGAAGCCACAGTGCGGCGCCATTGAAATCTGGCGCCGCTGGAACCCCGTCCATGCGATGAAGAGTGCGTCGCGACTCATCAGGGCGCTCGGCTTAGCCCCAGCAAAGCCCTCGTACGCACCGCTGCCCGAGCCAGATCGTTATGGAAGATCATTTGCAGGGACTTGAGCAATATAAAGGCCACAACCGTGGGCAGATAGTAGGGGTAGAACTTGCGGGTGAACAGCAAACTGCTTCTGACCATGTGGTACTCGGAAAGCAAGCTGCGCTTTCGGCCATTCGAACTCGAGCCTATGGTCGCACCCTCTTTGTGAAAAACCACGGCATCTGGCGCCCATCCGAGGTCGTAGCCCATGCGCCTCGCACGTGTGGCCCAATCGATTTCCTCGTAGTAGAGAAAGTAGCGATCGTCGAGCAGCCCCACGTCGTTCAGACAATCGCCGCGGATCATGAGCGCCGCGCCGAGCACGTAATCAAGTTGCGGTTCCACGGACGCAGGGTCACGCGGCACGTCAAACGCAGCATGGGCACCCAGGTGTCTTGCCCTGCCCAGCCAAGGCTGGAAACGGGCCCCGCCGTAAGCCTGCACCCTGCGCTGGCCGTGGTGATACACCACGGTGGCCCCGCACATGCCTGTGCGGCCCTGGCACAACCTGGCCAGCATTCGGTCTATCGCACCCTCAGTCAGCAAGGTGTCGTTGTTCAAGAGAAACACCGCTTCATCGGGCTGCGCCATGGACCGGATGTAGCGCAACCCGACGTTGTTGCCTCCAGCGAAGCCTAGATTGGCACCGGTTTGGACAAAGTGCAGGTCCCAAGGTGCCTGCGAACTCCCATGAATTACCTGAGCTACACCAGTTAGCGCTTCGGCAACAGCAGCCAGACGCAGGGCCACGCCCGATTCTGCAGCCCAACTAGCCACGAGCGCGAAGGAATCGTCACCAGAGTCGTTATCGCAAAGCACGACACCCCGCACTTGGGCACCGCCACAATCGAGCAAGGACTGCAGACACTCGACCGTGTCGCGTCCGTTTCGCCAATTCAGCAACAAGACCCAGACGCTAGGCATCATTTGAGGATCCGGATCGAGGCACCACCGACAGCTGAGCTAGTCTGCTTTGACGCGTAGCTTCGCAACGCCTGATCAGACAGCAGCGTCCTCCCCAGCATTCGTGAGAGAAGGCGGCCATTCACCCCAACCGACTTACCTCTCATTGATTGCTGACTCACGACTGCGAAACCATTCCGACACAAAAATTGCTAAGCAAACAGTGAGAACCCCTGGCGTAGCAAGAAGATTTGGCTGCGTTATCGCCGTAAAGATCATCATGGCAAGAGCTGCCCAAAGCGCTGAGAAATGTATCGGAAGAGCAGACGAACATCGTCGCGTAACGGACCACAATCGGGTAATCGTAACCGCGACCAACCAGAGCAAGGCAATCAAACCGAACGGACCAAGCTTCAATAGTGTACCAATATAAGTATTATGAATATATCGTGTTCCAGACTCCCAACTGGTTGTTTCCGAATTGATCGGCATGTAGTCTTTGCCCAACCCAACACCGAGCAGCGGGCTGTCAAGGATTGCATTCACCGCCGCGATGTTCTCCGCCCTCCGCCTGTCGAATGACTTTCCGTAGTCGAGCTCGTTACCGACACTAAACACACGATCGTAAGCCGCCGAAACATAATCCGGCTTGACCATCGAAAGCAGGGCAATACCACTAGCGGCAGAGATCACCAAGAAACAAACAACGCCAAAGTACCGAGAGGTACGCACGAAATAGCCTAACAACAAAACCCCAAGCAAGGCAGAAAACCAAACGCCGCGACCGAAGCCAACCAGAATGCCTCCAGCCAGCACGAGGAAGAGTGTCGCAAGCAATGGGCCGCGCACGCTGCCCGGCGCATACGCGAATGAAGACAACAGAAACATGAGTACCGCCAAAATAATAAATGATGCAGGACTAGTACTCCTCAGAACTCCGCGAAAGTGATCACCAGCCGTATATAGATCGCGAATGGCTTGCCCCTTCGTCATCACGGAGTATCCAGTGAACGACTGAAACATCAAAAGCCCTGCCGTGACAACCGCCACTGTAGCGATACCAAACAGGAATCGACGCATTTGCACTTCGGTGCGAATAGCTAAACACAAGGCAGGCAACCACAGCCAATAGACGAAAGGTCTCAACTCCTGGAAGGTGTTCTTCTGCTCGACACCGTGCAACCCGACGGCGAGCGCAGCTGAAACAATTGCCGCCAGAATGAAGGCACCAATCGGCCAGTAATAGCTCTCGATCGGCTTCATCGCTCTTCTGATGCCACCGCCGTTGCGAAGCAGGACTATTCCAATCATCACGAGGACACCGACGTCTTCAACACGTATCGTGCCGCCCCCAACAGGAAGTCTGGGCAACAAGTACTCCGGAATGACTCCAAACGATGCCGCAACCAATATGACAAGCGCAATTTCTGGGCGTATCCATGCCAAGATCAGACCAACTGGAGCCACAACCATCGGAATCAGAATTGGCCATGGCAAGAAAACCGCGAACAAGCCCAGGAGCAGGGCTACAACCATCGAAGCAAGAATGGTGACGGCAGCACCCAATGAGAATTTGGAACTCGCTCGCCTAGAGACCAGGGTCGGTCCAGTCAAGAGCTGCATACATTTCCGATCAAATAAATTTTTCAGCGGACCTATAACATAAACTTGGCCGTTCATTTCCGGTGGTTCATACCGTCCAGCAGGCCCACTACATGCGGCCAGTGATACATCGCCGCAGCGTGCCCAAGAACTCTTTGGCAAACCTGCGAACCGGTATCTGCCGGGCAGCCGCCCGCAATTGCAGGCCGGCATAGCTTGGCACGACCCTGCCGGCCAGGCGCATGGCACCCAACCTGGCAATCAGGCAGCCCTTTCTGAAGAATTGGTAAGGCTGAAGCCCGTGCAAACTCTGAATGTCAAAGGGCTCCAGGACAACTGCAGAAACGGCGCCGTTCAGTAGTTCGCGTCCCGCCGCAGTGCGCGCCAATACGAGGCTGCGCCCCTCACGCTCAGCAAAGTCCGGGTATCCATCCTTCCCGTACCAGGCATCCGCGCACACGACATCGGCGAACTCCCCGGTGCCATCGGCACACAGCTTGCACCGGGGCTGCAAGTGCCGGTTGAGGATCGTGCCCCAAGAGGTGTTGTAGTCCATCGTGGCCACGCTGCCGTCCCGCGACTCGGCACGGGTCAGCCCCGGCCAGCCATCGCCGCGGTAGCGAAACTGCACGACTTGGGCCGCTGGAACGTCCATGCGCTGCAACACCTCATGCGTGCCGCGCAGGCTGGGCGTGCCGGCGCACATGAACGACAGCAGAAACGGAATGCGCTGCGCAAGGGCCGGGTCGCGCAGCATCATCATGCGAACCGCGGCCACATCGCAGGGCTTGCCCACGAACGCAAACCGACCAGGCCGTGCCAGGGCTTGGGGCAGGAGTTCCACGGGTGCGGCAGGCGCGTAGCGTGAGCCGGCGCCCTGCGCCACCTCGTCGCGCGTGGTGCTGATGACGGCGTCGTTGCGCAGCGGGTCATCGGTTGCCGCGCGCACATGCAGCACGAAGTCGACCTGTCTGCTCTCCAGCAGGTGAATCAACAGTGCAGACAGCACCCCACCCGACGAGGCGCGGCGCCGGATGTCGGGGTCGGTGGCATGTCCGGCCCAGAGTGACGCCACCGGGCCCCACACCGGGTGATAGGCCACACCTGCAGCCGATACCCCGTTTTCGTGCGTCAAGCCGATGCCGGGGCACACCTGACGTACCGCCTCCTGGTCAGCAGTCGACAAGGCCTGTTCAGCGCGCGGCCGAAGAAAGCCCTGCTCATCCAGCGCCATCCGCACGCGCCCAGGCGGCAAAACGGCAGCACACGCGCCGCAACCCGTGCACAAGCCATCGTTGACGATGCTGGCCAGGGTGGCTTCAACCACGCATCACCCCTTCCAACAAGACAGTCAGCGCATCACGGTAGCTCGCCAGTCGCTGCTGCGCTTGGCCATTGCCGTCGTCCACCAGGGTCTGAAGCTCCTGGCGGCGGTCGAAAGCGCGGCAGATGCGAGCCAGCACGGTGGCCTGATCTTCCCGGGTGCAGTCGGCCACCTCGCCGTAGCCCAGCGAGTTGAACAGTCCGGTGAACTTGCGGCTGTAGGCCATGGGCACGCAAGGCACACCCGAAGAAAACGCCGCGATGCAGGCGTGCATGCGCGCGCCCAGGAAAAAGTGCATGCCGGAGATGAAGCTCTTGGCCTGCATGGGCGAATCAAACGGCCCCGCCACCTCGACGCCCGGATGCTCCGCGGCCACCGCCTGAGACGCACGCAAGTCGTCCTCGGCCAGGCGGTCGGCTGTCACCACGTGAGGCACCAGCACCACCTGAACATCGGGCAAGGCCTTGAAGTGGCGCACCAGCGCATGCATGGTCCGCCGGTAGTCCAGCGCCAGGCCAAACTGGTTATCACCCGAGTAGCCGCCCGCCCACAGCAGACCCGACACATTGATGCCAACGCGCACCGGCAAGGGCGGTGAGACGGTTCGTTCGAAAGGAAGGGCGAACGCGACGTCTATCGCTTCCAGGAACGGTGTGGCGAGCTCGCGGGATTCGAAGTATCGGGTGGACAAGCCATCGCGGGCGCAAACCAGATTGGCGCGGCGCATGGCGATGTCAGCCCACCAAGCCGCCAGCGGGTGCTTGAAAGGCCCCAAAGTCTGCGGGCTCAACACCAACTTGCGGCCATGGCGAGCGGCACGCAGCTTGGTGCCGATCAGGAAGACCAGCCGCTTCCAACCGTAGATGTCGGAGAAGCTGTCGCCCTCGCCGATGTCAAGCACCAGGTCGCACTTCGCCAGGCATTGCCCGAGCCGTCCGTCCAGACCGAGCAGGCGCTTGCCATTGACCTGGCACACATCGACGACACGCGAATCTCCCGCTTGGGCGCCATCACGTGCCCAGCCGATGATGATGAAGCGCACTTGAACACCAGCGGCCCGCGCAGCCTGTGCCACCAGATGCATCTGGCCATGGGTGAGTGCACCCACACCCAGGTTGGCGGAGTCGATGCTGTGCCAGAGCAGGCCGACAGTAATCACGTTCATCGTGCGTCGCGGGCGGTGCGCCCGGTTCGATAGCGCCAAAGCCACCAGAAGTAGCCCAAAGTCATGGCCCCCTGCCCGAACATGAAGACGGCAACAAAGTCACTCAGTTGTCCTTGCTGGGCGGCCAGCACAGGCAACAGGCATGCCACCGTGCCCAAACCCACCAACTGAACCACCACGCGGCGCGACTGGAAGCCGACGGCCGTGATGACGACGCCTGCGCTGGCGGCCACGTAGCGCAGCAGCAGCACAC
The DNA here is from genome assembly GCF_004016515.1 of Rubrivivax albus. Lineage (GTDB taxonomy): Bacteria > Pseudomonadota > Gammaproteobacteria > Burkholderiales > Burkholderiaceae_C > Rubrivivax > Rubrivivax albus. Next base: position 408,606 of record NZ_SACT01000001.1, on the reverse strand, counting down.
CACCAAACAAGGGCAGCAGCCCGGCCAACCCCTGAAACGACTGACCGAACATCAAGTCGGCCAGCGGCTGCGCAAACAGCATGAGTGGCAGGCCAAAGGCTGCACCGATGAAGCCCATCAGCGCGCCCGTCTTCGCGGCTGTCTTCCAGAAGGTGCGATCGCCAACGGCAGCCAGTCGCGACAGCCGAGGAATCATCACGTTGCCCACCACCGGCGCCAAAGCGCCGACCCCAAGCACCACCTTTTGCCCGGCACTGTAAAGGCCCACGGCCTGTGTACCAAACAGCACGCGCACTGCTACCACGTCCAATTGGTTCCAGGCTGTGACCAGAATGCCGTCGACGCCATAGGGCCATGCGCGGCGCAGCGTCGGCAGCGGCCCGATCGCCACCGGGTCACGCAGGCGCAGCAGCGGGACCACCTTGCGAGCGGCACGCCACGCCAGCGCCAGGTAGACACAGCGAGACACCACCATGGCCCACGCAACTTGCATCGGTGATCCGCCCTGCCAGGCCACCAAGCCCGCCAGCACGAACTGCAAGGCATTGGCCATGGTTACCAGGCGTGCCTCCAGGTCGAACCGGTCCAACGCCCGCAGCGGCGCCACGAAGAAGTCGGAAAACGACATCGCCAGTGCCGCCAGAAAGAGCGGCACTACCAAATCAGGCGGCAATGTGGATGCGCCGATGGCAGCCCCCGCCACGACGAGCAGCGCAATGGCCACTGCCATCAGCAATAGCTTGGCGCGAAATGCCTCAGCAATCAGGCGCGCAGCGTCTGCGGGCGTGGCAGCTACCTCACGCAACAGATAGACGGCGAAGCCAAAGTCCACCAGCAGCACCAGCAACGCGCTGACACTGAAAACAAAGCTGAACAAGCCGAACTGCGCCGGCCCCCACAGGCGCGCCAGCAGCAGAAACAGCAGCAGGCCCACCAACAGGCGGCTGCCGACAGACACCGCGGTGTAGAGGAAATTGCGCTTCATACGCAACTGGCGGCGTTTGCCCCACGGCAGACCGGATTGCACACGCGGGCACCGTGAGCGCGTGTCATGCCCTGGAACTGCCGAACACCCTCTCAGCGGCTGCCGGTGCCATCTGGCTCGCGAGGTCCAGGACAAAGCGGGCTTGCAGGGCATGACCCTTGGCCATGTCGGGGTCGATGCTGGACACGCGCACCAACATGCCATCGGCGATGACGCCGCGCACACCGTAGCGCATCTGTGCCAGCTTCTGCCCTATGCCAGTAGTCACCACATCGCCACCCACGACAACCCAGTAGGTGATGGGTTCGCTGCGCTGCCCCAGCTTGCTCATCAGCTGACGCACCGGCAGCCCCTTCTGCGGCAGCGGCACCGTGGCCAGGCGGTTGGTGGTGATGACAAACCCTTGCGCCGGGTAGCAGACCTCAGGCCGGTGCGCACTGGTGCCATCGCTCTGGTCGCCGCCGTAGGCCACGCTGAGCATGATGCGCTGGCCCTGTCTGTTGACGTAGGTGCGGGCCAGCACCTGGTTGTAGATTTTGTCCAGCAGCGCCTGCACATCGGGCGATGGCAGGATGATTGGGGTGTTGGTGTCCACCTGCCAGTCTCCGAACTGCTTCGGAAAAATCTGTTCCAGGTCTGGCATGCCGATCTCGTCGGCCATGTGTCGGGTGGGCCGCATTGCGACAGCCAAGCCGGCACCACCGAACATCATGGCCGCAGCCACGAAGCCTCTGCGCTTCAGGGACGTGTTCATGCCGCCAACCCGGACCGCTGATTCTTGCCGCGGAAGAACAACGCCAATAGTTTGTCCGTAGCCAGCATCAGGACCAAGCCCACCAGGAACAGCACCATGCCGGCGAAGTCATGCACAAAGCCCTGCCCAGCTTCGTCCCCAAAGTGGTACGTGACAAGTACGAGGATCATCACCCGCACGATGTTGGCCGCGAAGGAAATGGGAATGATCAGCACGGCCAACACGACGTTGCGTACGGCGTTCGTGTAGCCCATAAGGTTCATGTAGAGCAGGCCCAGCGCCTCCAGCGTGAACATGCTGTTGAGGCCCGCACACGCATCAGCCACCAGCAGCTGATAGGGCCCCACGGTGAGCACGACACCACTGCGGCCCAGCGGGTAGCCCAACGAATGCAGCAGGCTGGCGGCCACAGCAGACACCGCCGACTTCAGCGGGCCGGTGACGCTGGCCACGACTGAGCCGGGCAGTGGCACCATGAAGAGCAGGAAGAAGAGCGGAAACCACACCAGCCTTAGCCCGGCCCGCCCTCTGAACAACAGCACCAGGCCGGCAAGCACGACGATCTGCGAGACGATCTCGAAGAACATGATGTATTGCGAGCGGCCGACCGCATACAACAACACACCGAAGCCGAGCACCGTGTAACCCCACGCCGGTTGGCCCTTGGACTCAAGAGCTGCTAATTCGTAGCGCTTGGAAAACAGCAACCAAAGACTGACCGCGAGGATGATGGGGCCGTGGCCCTGTTCGTCGGTAGGCCAGATGCGCTCGGCCAACAGCAGGTAGCTGGGCGCATACATGGCCACGAAGGCCAGCAGCAACAAGCCCAGCACCAACAGGTCAGCACCCGGCGGGATAAGCGGCCGCTTTTCTGCCAGCTGACGTGCGGCCGTGGTGTCTCGCACGACGCTCATCAGGGCCCCCATCGGTGACAACGCGGCTGTATCAGGCGCACGACGTCCGACGCCTTCACGCAGCAACTCCGGTTTCAGACAGAACGACTTGGAACTCGGCCGTGAAGTCGTCTGTGGCAGCCAAAACTTGCAGATCAGCGGCGCATACGGCCATCAGTCGGCTAGCCGAAGCCAGCACGGCCGGCCGCAGCGTGTTCAACTGGTTGAAGTGCTCGGCGATCACGGCGTAGTCGGTGTCGTAGTCGTGCACTGAAAGGTTGCGCACCGTGCGGGACAGTTGCCAACCCGCCACCGATTCGATGACGCCAAGTTTCTCGAACAGTGTCGCGAGCGCATGAGCGGTGAGGTGGTTTCGCCCATCAGCAGTGCAGCGTGGCGCAAGACCGCACCCTGGGTGTCCCGCAGCTTGGCAAAGTACTCGTTGAAAGCCGCCATGGCCTCGAAGAGATCGGTGTCGTTACGGCGCGCGTAAAGGAACTGGCCGTTCAGCAGCCACGGCAGCTTGCGCGCACTGGCATGCAGGTGGAAGCAGCAGCGTTTAACAGCCTCCAGCAACTGGACCAGATACTGACGCTCGATCTGAAGCGGTTGCGCAGTCATGCCACCAATTCCATCGACACCGCCCGCGGACGCACAGCCTGCACAAAGGCGCTGCCGACATCGCAATGCCGCACGGCCAGGATGTCCACGGGCAGTTGCAGCACGCCTTCCAGCTCCATCGTGGCCAGCGCTCGCTGCTCCAGGGTGGGTGGCGCCGGGGCTTCCTCCAGCAGGTCGACATCGCCATTGCGCACAGCGTCATCCAGCCACGAACCTGACAGCGCCACGCGCGCATCTAGGCCGAAGTGCCGCTGCGCCGTGGCCACGATGTGACGGGTCTGCTGGTAGGTCAGGCGCATGACGAGACGGCTGGTAGTTTCTCAGCGCTCGTTCAACACCACCCCCGCCACCCGCAGCGCACTGCCGGCCATCGAGCCCAGCAGCTCCTGCAGACCGGCCACGCGGCTGGCATGGCGGTGGGCGACGATGACGGCGGCGCCGCAGCGCGCGGCAATGACGCCGGCGTCGGACCCGTGGGTGGCCGCGGGGGTGTCGACCACCACGTGGTCGAACTTGCTGGTGAGCTCGCGCATGAGCAAGTTGAATGCCGGGCGCTCCACAAGTTCCAGCGGATTCGGGGGGGTGGTGCCCACCGGCATCACGAACAGGCTCGGTACGTCGGCAATCTGCTGGATGACCTGGCTGTCGCTGCGGCCGCTGAGCACGCTGGACAGCCCGTTGGCCGCCTTCAGCGCGAAGATCTCGTGCTGACGCGGGTTGCGCATGTTGGCGTCCACCAGCAGCGTGCGCCCGCCGCCCAGCTGGGCCAGGGCCACCGCCAGGTTGGCGGCGGTGTAGCTCTTGCCGTCGCCGCTGTCGGGGCTGATGACGGCCAGCGCGGCACGCTCGCCGATGCCCACCGGGCCGGCCCACACCCGCATCATGACCTGGCTGCGCAGGGCCCGGAACGCCTCGGCGCGGGGGCCGAAGGGTTCGCGCAGCATCACCAGCTCGGGGCTGACCTTCTTCTGCTCGTCCGGCGCGTAGGGGTAGTGGAACTGCTGGGCCAGCGCGTAGAGCACGTCGTCGCGGCTGGCCAGGCCCAGCGCCACCGCGGCCTCGCCGAAGCGCACGCCCTTGCTGCGCTGGTGCTGCAGCACCTTCTCCACCTGCTCGGCGCTGAGGTTGCGCAGCTCGGCCAGGATGTCGCCGATGCTGCGGTCGCGCAGATCGGCGTCGGCATCGACGCTGCCCGCCGCGGGCGGCATCATGCTGTCGGGGCCGAGCACGTCCACCGCCGGCGAGGAGTCTTTGAATTTGGCCATGTTCAGTTCGCGCCTTCAGGCTTCCTTGGCGGCGGGCGGCAGGGGCGGCATCAACCGCTGCTGCATGGGCAGGGCCTTGCCGGCCGACCAGCGCTTGGCACCGGGCTTGGGCAGCACACCGATCACGGGCAGGTCCAGCGCGGCGATGACGTCGTCCACGCTGCGCACGCGGCGGTCCATCAACTCCAGCAGCAGCGCGGTACCGACGGCCAGCAGGCCGCCCAGGAACACCGACAGCGCCACGTTCAGCGGGATGTTGGGGCTGGACGGCTCCAGCGGCGGCACGGCCTGCGTGAGCACGTTGACGTTGCTCTGCGTGGTCTGGCTCTCCAGGCTGCTCTGCGCCAGGCGGGCCTGCACGGCGTCGTAGGTGCGCTGGGCGTTCTCCACCTCGCGCTGCAGCACCAGGCCTTCGTCGCGCACGGTCTTCATGCGCAGCACCTGCGCGCGCTGGGCCTCCAGCGCCGCGCGCACCTGGGCCTCGCGCTGGGTGTTGATGGTGCTGGTCACGGTGACGCCGCCGGTGACGCGGCGGGTCTCGGCGTCGAGCCGGCTGCGCAGTTCGGCCAGGCTGCCACGCGCCTCCACCACCTGCGGGTGGGCCTCGCCCAGCCGCGCGGTCAGCTGCTTGATCTGCACCTCGGCGCGGGTGATGTCGGCCTTGAGCTGGTTGATCACGGGGTTGGCCAGCACCTCCTGGATGCGGTCACCCGCGGCGGAATTCGCCTGCGCCTGGCGGCTGCGCGATTCCGCGGCCACGGCCTGCAGCGCCACCAGCTGCGAGCTCAGCTCGTTCAGGCGCGCGTTCTCCACGTCCAGCCGCTCGTCGGTGGCGATGATGCCGTTGGCGCGCTGGAATGCGCTGAGGCGGCTCTGCGCCTTCTCCAGGGCCTCGCGGCTGTCCTTGACCTGCTGGTCGAAGAAGCCGCTGTACTGGCGTGCCGGGTTCACGCGCAGCGCCAGCGACGTGTCCACGTAGGCCTGCACGAAGGCGTTGGCCATGCCCGCCGCGAAACGCGGGTCCGGCGCCTGGTAGCCCACGCGGATGACGCTGCTCTCGCGCGAGGGCTGCACGTCCAGGCTCTTCTGGAACAGCGTGATCAGCCACTGCTCCACGGTGCCCTCGCCGCCAGTCTCGTCCTGCCACTGCTGGCGGATCTGCGGGTTCTCCGACAGGCGGTTGGCCTGCACCACGCGCAGCGCCACGCGCTCGCTGGTCAGGATGTCCACCTGCGTGGCCATCACCGCCGGGCTGGGCATGCCGCCGAACACGGCCGCGCTGATGGGGTCGGGCTTGAAGTCGACGACGACGCTGGCGGTGGCGGTGTACTGCTTGGGCAGCAGCAGGCTGACGACGACGGTGGTGGCCACCGTGAGGCCCAGCACCAGCAGCACCACCCACCAGCGGGCCCGGAGGATGGACAGGAATTGGCCGAAGGTCATGCTGTGCTCTCCGCGCTCAGAACAGGCTCTCGCGCACGAAGACCACGTCGCCTTCGCGCACGCCGTCGTCCATGGCCGGGGTCAGCACCTGCACCTCGCCCTGCGCATTCTTGCGGTGCACGCGGATCCCCTTCTCGGTGCCACGCTGGGTCAGGCCGCCGCCGGCGGCCAGCGCCTGCAGCAGCGTCATGCCGCGCTCCAGGCGCAGCGCACCAGGGCGCTGCACCTCGCCGTAGATGTAGACCAGCGGTGCGCGCTCCACGTAGACCGCATCGCCGTCCTGGATCACGGGGTCCTTGCCGTCGCCGGCACGGAACAGGGCCGGCAGGTCCACGCTCTGGCGGAAGGGCTGGCCGTTGCGCGTGCCCACCAGGGTGACGACGTCGGCCCCGTTGGGCGACACGCCACCGGCGGTGGCCAGCAGTTCCGTCAGGCGCAGGCCGGCGGTCTCCAGCGGGTAGCGACCAGGGCGGTTGACCTGGCCCAGCACGCTGGCCTGGTTGCCGCGCACCTGCACCACCAGCAGGCTGACCTGGGGCTGCTTGACGAAGTTGCCGTCGCGCAGGCCGTTGGCCAGGGCCTGTTCGGCCTCGGCCACGCTCAAGCCACCGAGCTTCACGCTGCCCAGCAGCGGGTAGCTGATAACGCCGGCCTCCGACAGGCGTGCTTCGAGTGACAGGTCCGGCACCTGGTAGACGCTGATGCGCACGACGTCACCGGCGCCCAGACGGTACTCCGCCGGCGCGGCTGCGGCGGGCTGCTGCGCCAGGGCGCCGCCCGCAGGGGCGAACGCCAAGGCGGCCAGGGCCAGCCAACCACCGAGGGCGGCGCGAAGGGCAGAGGTTCGGATGCGCATGGTGCTCACTTCAGTCCCAGGCCTTTGCTGATGTCAGCAGGATCCAGGCCAGCGGAGGCCGGGGCTGCCGGCGGCATCGCCGCCTCGCCGGCGGGGGCCAGCGACGGCAGGCCGGACTCGGCCGGCGCAGAAGCAGCCTCGGCCGCCGGCGGTGCGCCTTCGGCGAACTTGCCCACGTACTGAACGGTGGCATCGGCACGCAGGCGCTTGCGGTCCTGCTCCAGCAGTTCGCGCTTGCGCTGGTTGAGCAGGAACTGTTCGATCGCGGGCCGGGCCTGTTCCTCGCCCACCGGCTGGCTGCGCGAGCCGGCCAGCACGATGACGACGGCTCCGTTGGGCGCGGCGTTGAAGACCGCCTGCCCGTCCTTCATCTGGGCGAACGCCTTCAGGCTGGCCAGCGGCAGCTGCTCAGCGGCGCGCACGGCCTGGTTGGCGTTGAAGCGCAGGCCGGCGCCGCGCAGGAACTCGACGAACTCGTTGATGTTCTTGCTGGCCTGCAGCCGCTCGCGCAGGGCCCCCACCTGATCGGCCGGGGCCTCGATGCGCAGTTCCTGCAGGCTGTAGACGCGCCGCTCGGCAAACAGCGCCGGGTTGGCGTCGTAGTAGGCCTTGATGTCCTCGGGCGTGGGCCGCGAGGCCGCTTCGCCCACCTTCTCGGCATAGGCCCGGGCCAGCACCTCGCGCTTGACGGCCTCGAGCTGCTGCACCACGCGCGGGTCACGGTCGAGCTTGAGCGCGTCGGCCTGCTGCACCGCCAGTTCCTGGTCGATCAGGCGCTCCAGGATCTGGCGGCTGGCGGCGTCGGCCTGCTCGGGCCGCAGGCCACGCTGCTGCTGCAGCACGAAGTTGATCTGGTGGACCGTGATCTCGTCCTTGTTGACCTTGGCCGCGGTCTGGCTGGCGGTCGTTTCCTTCTTGTCGCCACAGGCGGCCAGCAACAGGCTGCAGGCCATCAGGGTGGCAAGGGGCACCAGGCGCGCACGGCGCACGGTGGCAACGGTCAGGTCCATGCGGATTCCTCGGGCCGGAAAGTCAGCGGACGAGTGTAATCCGCGGGTTGTGACAGCCGGTGCAGCACGCCCCCGATGGCCGCACCCCAGCCTTGGGGGGCCTGTGCGTTTCGCACTGTGGCCCGCGTGCATTCCGCACGCCGCGCCGTGGGGTCAGGCCACGATCAGGCCAGCGCCTGCACCTGGGCCAGTTGCCAGGCCTCGGGGAGTTCCCGGGCGTCGCCGGCGGGCTTCAGGTGGGTGAGCAGCCAGAGTTCCCGGAAGTCCGCCGGTGCGGCGTCGTCGTGTTCGCGCACCAGGCCGGAAAACTCCACGCTGGCCACGAAGGCTTCGCCCAGTTCCTCGAAGGCCAGCAGGCTGGCCTGGAGGTCGATGACCTCGGTGCGATTGACGCCGCTGCCGCGGGCCTGCAGCTGTTCGCGCAGCTCGGCCAGCAGCGGGCCGGTGGTCAGGCGCTCCAGCGCCGCCAGGTCGCCGGCATCCCAGGCGGCCTGCAGGCGCAGGAAGCTCAGGCGTGCCAGCGACAGGAACTGCTCGGTGTCCAGGCCCGGCGGCACACGGCGGCGGGCGGCCGCCGGCTGGCGGCGCGGCACGCGGCGCGCCCGCCGGTGCCGCCACTGGCTCAGCGCCGAGACCAGGGTCAGCATTTGATCCCGACGTGCAGCGCCACGATGCCCGCGGCCAGGCTGTGCACGTCCACGTGGCCGAAGCCGGCCGACTGCATCATGCCCTTCAGCGTGGGCGCGTCCGGGTGCATGCGGATGCTCTCGGCCAGGTAACGGTAGCTGTCGGCGTCGCCGGCCACCCACTTGCCGACGGCGGGCATCAGCTTGAAGGAATAGAAGTCGTAGACGGGCGCCAGCGGGGGCGCCACCTTGGAGAATTCCAGCACCAGCAGCCGGCCGCCGGGCCGCAGCACGCGGCACATCTCGGCCAGGGCCTTGTCCTTGTGCGTCATGTTGCGCAGCCCGAAGGCCACGCTGACGAGGTCGAAGCGGCCATCGGCCCAGGGCAGGCGCTCGGCATCGCAGGCCACGGTGGGCAGGGCCAAGCCGTCGTCGAGCAGGCGGTCGCGCCCGACGCGCAGCATCGATTCGTTGATGTCCGTCAGCACCACCTCGCCGCGCTCGCCGGCCTTGCGGGCGAAGGCGCGGGCCAGGTCGCCGGTGCCGCCGGCGATGTCCAGCACCTTGTCGCCCGGCTGCACGTTGGCCACCGCCACGGTGTAGGCTTTCCAGGCCCGATGCAGCCCGCCCGACAACAGGTCGTTCATCAGGTCGTACTTCTGGGCCACCGAATCGAAGACGCCGCGCACGCGGCGGGCCTTGTCCTGCTCGTCGACGGTCTCGAAGCCGAAATGGGTCTGCGACACGGGCACTCCCTCAGTGGCTCGCGCAGGCGCCGCCGGACTTGACGGGCATCGGGTCGTCACGGCCGACGCCGGCCTCGGCCAGGCGCTCCTCGTAGCGCGCCCACAGTGCGTCCTGCTCGGCGCCCAGGCGGTAGAGGTACTCCCAGCTGAAGATGCCGCTGTCGTGGCCGTCGCTGAAGCGCGGCTGCACGGCGTAGTGGCCGACGGGTTCGATGGCGTAGATGGACACGCCGCGCTTGCCGGTCTGCAGCACCTCCTGCCCGGGGCCGTGGCCCTGCACCTCGGCCGACGGCGAATATACGCGCATCAGTTCGAACGGGATACGGAAGACGGCGCCGTCGTCGTAGGCCACCTCCAACTGACGCGAGGCCTGGTGCACGGTGAGCGCGGTGGGCTGGGGACGGGTGGCGGACATGGGCAGCGAATGCGTGGCGATGCGCCGAAGTCTAGCCCCGCCCCAAGCCCGAGACGGCGGGAGGGCCGAGCCGGGACGTAGGACAGTGCCTGCGCACTGTCCTGCGCCCGGCGAGGCGGTTCGGCCTGCAAGCCGAACCGTGGACGAGGCAGGACATAGGACAGTGCCTGCGCACTGCCGTGTGCCCGCCGGGCTGGGACGCACCCAGCCCTTTCCCGCAGATCACTCCACCCGCGCGCGCCACCCGATGATCAGGGCCACGGCCAGCAGGGCCATCAGCACCGGCAGGTCGAAGTCGGCCGGGCGGCCTTCGGCCAGACGGGTGTAGGCGTCGACCAGCCAGCCGCTGAGCAAGGGCATGGTCAGCATCGCGCCCACGGCCAGCACCAGCAAGGTGAGCACCACCGCAGCACCCCACCAGGGCCGATCCTTGTGCTCCCGAACCGATTCACGCATGACTGCCCCTTCCGCTCGGCGCCGGTGCGACGCACCACGCCGGGTCAAGTCCATTGTGCTGCAGTGCAGCATGCAAATGGCGGACCAGACCCGCCGGGGAGGCCTGAAGCTAGGGGGTGGCAGGCGCCGCTTGCCGGCACCCGGGCGCGCGACTGCAGGACTACACCAGCACGCGCTCGATGCCACCGGCGTTGGCGCGCTGCACGTACTGCGGCAGCCAGTCCTCGCCGAGGATCTTGCGCGCCATCTCCACCACGATGTAGTCGGCCTCGAGCAGACCGTTCTGCAGGTCGTTCTCGTAGCGCTTGAGGCCCTGCAGGCAGCTGGGGCAGCTGGTGAGGATCTTCACGTCGCCGCCCGCGGGCACCGCACCCTGCGCACGCAGGGCGGCCTCGCCCTTGCGGATCTCCTCCTCCTTGCGGAAGCGCACCTGGGTGGAGATGTCGGGCCGGGTCACGCCCAGCGTACCGCTCTCGCCGCAGCAGCGGGCGCTCTCCAGCACCTGCTCTCCCACCAGCGCCTTGACGGTCTTCATCGGCGCCTGCTGCTTCATCGGGCTGTGGCAGGGGTCGTGGTAGAGGTAGGCACCCTGCTCGGCCGCCGGCAGCGTGATGCCCTTCTCCAGCAGGTATTCGTGGATGTCGACGATGCGGCAGCCGGGGAAGATGTCCTCGAACTGGTAGCCCTGCAGCTGGTCGTAGCAGGTGCCGCAGCTGACGACCACGGTCTTGATGTCCAGGTAGTTCAGCGTGTTGGCCACGCGGTGGAACAGCACCCGGTTGTCGGTGATGATCTGCTCGGCCTTGTCGGTCTGGCCGCTGCCGCGCTGCGGGTAGCCGCAGCACAGGTAGCCCGGCGGCAGCACGGTCTGCACGCCGGCCTGCCACAGCATGGCCTGGGTGGCCAGGCCCACCTGGCTGAACAGGCGTTCGCTGCCGCAGCCGGGGAAGTAGAAGACGGCCTCGGTGTCCGGCGTCGTCCGCGCCGGGTCGCGGATGATGGGGACGTAGTCCTTGTCCTCGATGTCCAGCAGCGCGCGTGCCGTCTTCTTGGGCAGACCGCCGGGCATCTTCTTGTTGATGAAGTGGATGACCTGTTCCTTCACCGGCGCCGCGCGCAGCGTGGCCGGCGGCGCGGCGGTCTGCGCCCGGGCCAGCGGCTTGAGCAGGTCGTGCACGAAGCGCTGCGCCTTGAAGCCGACGCCAACCATGGCGCTGCGCATCAGCTTGATGGTCTGCGGGTTGGTGGCGTTGAGGAACAGCATGGCCGCGGCGTTGCCAGGCCGGAAGCTCTTCTGCCCCATCTTGCGCAGCAGGCTGCGCATGGCCATGGTCACGTCGCCGAAGTCGATCTTGACCGGGCAGGGGCTGGCGCACTTGTGGCAGACGGTGCAGTGGTCGGCCACGTCCTCGAACTCCTGCCAGTGCTGCAGGCTGATGCCGCGGCGCGTCTGCTCCTCGTAGAGGAAGGCCTCGATGAGCAGGGACGTCGCCAGGATCTTGTTGCGCGGGCTGTACAGCAGGTTGGCGCGCGGCACGTGCGTGGCGCACACCGGCTTGCACTTGCCGCAGCGCAGGCAGTCCTTGATGCTGTCGCTGATGGCGCCGATGTCGCTGCGCTGCATGATCAGCGACTCGTGGCCCATCAGGCCGAAGCTGGGCGTGTAGGCGGCGCTCAGGTCCGCCGCCCAGGCACCTTCCATCGCGCCGCGGAGCAGCTTCCCTTTGTTGAACCGGCCCTCGGGGTCGACACGCTGCTTGTAGTCGGCGAAGTTCGCGAGCTCGTCGTCGGTCAGGAACTCGAGCTTGGTGATGCCGATGCCGTGTTCGCCGCTGATGACGCCGCCCAGCCGCCGCGCCAGCGCCATGATGCGCGCCACGGCCTCGTGGGCCGTCTGCAGCATGGCGTAGTTGTCGCTGTTGACCGGGATGTTGGTGTGCACGTTGCCGTCGCCGGCGTGCATGTGCAGCGCCACCCAGGTGCGCCCGCGCAAGACTTCCTGATGGATCGTCTTGCACTGCTCGAGGATGGGCGCGAAGGCGGCACCGGCAAACACCTGCTGCAGCGGCTTGAGGATCTGGGTTTTCCACGACGCGCGCAGCCGGTGGTCCTGCAACTGCGCGAACCAGGTCTCGCCGGTGGCGGTATCGACGATGTCCAGCCGGTCGTGCCAGGCCTGCCATTGCGCGCGCACCTCGCGCAGCAGCGCCAGGGCCTGCTGCACGCGGTCCTCCAGCAACTCGGCACTGGGGATCTCGCCGGCGTCGTCGCTGCGGCCCAAGGGCAGCGCACCGGCCTGGAAGAAGTCCAGCAGGCGGTCGGCCAGCTCGAGCTTGTTGCGCAGGCTGAACTCGACGTTGATGCGCTCGATGCCTTCGGTGTACTCGCCCATGCGGTCGAGCGGGATCACCACGTCCTCGTTGATCTTGAAGGCGTTGGTGTGGCGCGAGATGGCCGCGGTGCGCTTGCGGTCGAGCCAGAACTTCTTGCGCGCATCGGCGCTGACGGCGACAAAGCCTTCGCCGCTGCGGCCGTTGGCCAGGCGCACGACCTCGCTGGTGGCACGGGCCACGGCGTCGGCGTCATCGCCGACGATGTCGCCGATGAGCACCATCTTCGGCAGGCCGCCGCGCTTGCTCTTGGTGGCGTAGCCCACGGCCTTGAGGTAGCGGTCGTCGAGGTGCTCCAGGCCGGCCAGGATGGCACCGCCTTCGCGCTTCATCTCGGCGAACATGAAGTCCTTGATCTCGACGATGCTGGGCACCGCGTCCTTGGCGTTGCCGAAGAACTCCAGGCACACGGTGCGCACGTGCTCGGGCATGCGGTGCACCACCCAGCGCGCACTGGTGATCAGGCCGTCGCAGCCTTCCTTCTGGATGCCCGGCAGACCGGCGAGGAACTTGTCGGTGACGTCCTTGCCCAGGCCTTCCTTGCGGAACACGCGGCCCGGGATCTCCAGCACTTCGGTGCGCTGCAGCTTCTTCCCGCTGGCGTCGAAATGGCGCAGCTCGAAGCGCGCCACGGCCACGTCGTGGATCTTGCCCAGGTTGTGGTCCAGCCGCACCACCTCCAGCCAGGTGGCCTGCGGTGTGACCATCTTCCAGCTGGCCAGGTTGTCCAGCGCCGTGCCCCACAGCACCGCCTTCTTGCCGCCGGCGTTCATGGCGATGTTGCCGCCGATGCAGCTGGCCTCGGCACTGGTGGGGTCGACCGCGAACACATGCCCGGCACGTTCGGCAGCGTCGGCCACGCGCTGCGTGACGACGCCGGCCTCGCTGTAAACCGTGGGCACCTTGTGGGCCACGCCCGGCAGGTCGACCCACTCGACCTCGCTCATGGCCTCGAGCTTCTCGGTGTTGATCACCGCGCTCTGCCAGGTCAGCGGCACGGCGCCACCGGTGTAGCCGGTGCCGCCGCCGCGCGGGATGATGGTCAGGCCCAGCTCGATGCAGCCGGCCACCAGCGCCGCCATCTCGGCCTCGCTGTCGGGCGTGAGCACGACGAAGGGCATCTCGACGCGCCAGTCGGTGGCGTCGGTGACGTGCGAGACGCGGCTCAGGCCGTCGAACTTGATGTTGTCCTTGGCCGTGGCACGGCCCAGCACCCGGCGGGCGCGCTGGCGCAGACGCTGCACCTGCTCGAAGTGGGCGGCGAAGCGCTTCACGGCCGCGGAGGCGGCGTCCAGCAGTTCGCGGACGTGGCCGTCGCGCACCGGGTCGTCCTGCGGCGTGCGGCGTTTCTCCACCTCGCCCAGGCGGTGGTGCAGCGCGTCGATCAGCAGGCCGCGCCGCTTGGGGCTGGCCAGCAGGTCGTCTTCCAGGTACGGGTTGCGCTGCACGACCCAGATGTCGCCCAGCACCTCGTAGAGCATGCGCGCCGAGCGGCCGGTGCGGCGCTCCTGGCGCAGCAGGCTCAGCAACTCCCAGGCCCGCGCGCCCAGCAGGCGCTGCACGATCTCGCGGTCGGAGAACGAGGTGTAGTTGTAGGGGATCTCCCGCAGGCGCGCAGGCGCGCCATCGCGGGCATCCGCCGCAGCGTCGGCCGGAACCGCCGACGCCACGGGCACGAGGAGGGGTTGTGGCGCATTCATGGCGGAGCCCGGGATGTTACCGCGGTGCAGCAAAGCCTCGTCCCCGCCGAGGGGGTTTGTCCGGATGGCCCGCACCCACCGGTCCATGACAGAAACGCCGCTGTCATAAAACGAGATGACACTCGCCGCACCGCGGCCGTGTCCGCTGATGGAGTCCCCCCGATGTCCCTGAAGAAACTGTCCCTGGCGGCCGTGGCCGCCGCCGCCTTCGCCACCACCCTGCCGGCTGCCGCGCAGACCGAGATCCAGTGGTGGCACTCGATGACCGGCGCCCTGGGCGAGCGCGTCACCGAGATCGCCAACGGCTTCAATGCCAGCCAGACCAACTACAAGGTGGTGCCGGTCTACAAGGGCTCGTACGGCGAGTCCATGACGGCCGCCATCGCCGCCTACCGCGCCGGCACCGCCCCGCACATCGTGCAGGTGTTCGAGGTGGGCACGGCCACGATGATGGGCGCCAAGGGCGCCATCAAGCCGGTCTACCAGCTGATGAACGAATCCGGCGTCAAGTGGGACCCGAAGGCCTACGTGGGCGCGGTGGCCGGCTACTACACCGACCGCAAGGGCAACATGCTGTCGATGCCCTTCAACTCGTCCACCCCGGTCTTCTACATCAACAAGGACGCGTTCCAGAAGGCCGGCCTGCAGCCGGTGGCGCCGAAGACCTGGAAGGAGTTCGCCATCACCGCGGGCAAGCTGAAGGCCAGCGGCCAGCAGTGCGTCTACACGACCGGCTGGCCGAGCTGGGTGCACGTGGAGAACTTCAGCGCCTGGCACAACCTGCCCATCGGCACGGCCGAGAACGGCATCGCCAGCGTGAACACCGAGTTCAAGATCAACTCGCCGCGTCATGTGGCGCACATCGAGATGCTGGCCGGCTTTGCGAAGAACGGCTGGTTCACCTACGCCGGCCGACGCAACGAGGCCGAGGCCAAGTTCTTCAGCGGTGAATGCGCGATGCTGACCTCCAGCTCCGCCGCGCAGGCCAACATCCGCAAGAACGCCAAGTTCGCCTTCTCGGTGAACATGCTGCCCTACAACGACGACATCCCCGGCGCGCCGCAGAACAGCATCATCGGCGGCGCCAGCCTGTGGGTGCTGGGCGGCAAGAAGGCCGACGAATACAAGGGCGTGGCGCACTTCTTCAACTACCTGTCGGCGCCGGAACTGCAAGCCAAGTGGCACCAGATGACCGGCTACGTGCCGCTGACCAACGCGGCGGCCGACCTGACCAAGCAGAGCGGCTACTACGAGAAGAACCCGGGCACCGACATCGCCGTGCTGCAGCTCAACAACAAGACGCCGACGGCCAACTCCAAGGGCCTGCGCTTCGGCAACTTCGTGCAGGGCCGCACCGTGATCGAGGAGGAGATCGAGGCCGTGCTCGCCGGCAAGAAGGACGCGCAGACCGCGATGAACGACGCCGTCAAGCGCGGCAACGACATCCTCAAGCGTTTCGCGGCGACCACCAAGGAGTGATCGGCTAGCATCCGCGGCCTCGCCGGCCAGGGCGCCCCCCTGGCCGGCTTGTTTTGAGCCCCTGCATGGACAAGCGCGTCACCTTCCGTTCGCCCTGGCTGCCTTACCTGCTGGTGGCGCCGCAGATCGCGATCACGCTGATCTTCTTCTTCTGGCCGGCGGGCCAGGCGCTGTGGTTCGCCTTCCTGCGCCAGGACGCCTTCGGGGTCAGCAGCGAGTTCGCCGGCTTGGAGAACTTCGCCTACCTGTTCGCCGACGAGGCCTACCTGGCATCGTTCAAGGTCACGGCGCTGTTCAGCGTGCTGGTGGCCTCCGGCGGCATCGTGGTGGCGCTGGCGCTGGCGGTGATGGCCGACCGCGTGATCCGCGGTGCGATGACCTACCGCACGCTGCTCATCTGGCCCTATGCCGTGGCGCCGGCGATTGCCGGCGTGCTGTGGGGCTTCCTGTTCGCGCCGTCGATCGGCATCGTGACCTACGTGCTGCGCGGTTTCGGCATCGACTGGAACTGGGTGCTCCAGGGCGACCAGGCCATGCTGCTGGTCGTCATCGCGTCGATCTGGAAGCAGATCTCCTACAACTTCCTGTTCTTCCTGGCCGGGCTGCAGTCCATCCCGCGCAGCCTGATAGAGGCCGCCGCCATCGACGGCGCGCGACCGTTCCGCCGCTTCTGGACCATCGTCTTCCCGCTGCTGTCGCCGACCACCTTCTTCCTGCTGGTGGTCAACATCGTCTACGCCTTCTTCGACACCTTCGGCGTCATCGACGCCACCACGCAGGGCGGGCCGGCCGGTGCCACCGAGATCCTGGTCTACAAGGTCTACAACGACGGCGTGAAGGCGGCCGACCTGGGCGGCTCGTCGGCGCAGTCGGCGATCCTGATGGTGATCGTGATCGCGCTGACGGTGGTGCAGTTCAAGTTCATCGAGCGAAAAGTCAACTACTGACGGAGATCCCTCGTGGTTGAACGCCGCCCCTTCCTCACCGCGATCACGCACATCGGCCTGTGGCTGGGCATCGCCGTGGTCGCCTTCCCGCTGTACGTCACCTTCGTGGCCAGCACGCTGACGATGGAGCAGGTGCTGGAGGTGCCGATGCGCCTGCTGCCCGGCGACCAGTTCTGGGCCAACTACACGCAGGTGCTGGGCGCCGGCTCCACGCGCGGCTCCACCGCGCCGGTGGCGCCGATGATGTTCAACAGCCTGGTGATGGCACTGGTCATCGCCATCGGCAAGATCGCCATCAGCATCGTCAGCGCGTTTGCGATCGTCTACTTCCGCTTTCCGCTGCGGCACTTCTTCTTCTGGATGATCTTCGTCACGCTGATGCTGCCGGTGGAGGTGCGCATCATCCCGACCTTCAAGGTCGTGGCCGACCTGGGCATGCTCGACAGCTACGCCGGCCTGACGCTGCCGCTGATCGCGTCGGCCACCGCCACCTTCCTGTTCCGCCAGTTCTTCATGACCGTGCCCGACGAACTCGCGGAAGCCGCGCGCATCGACGGCGCCGGGCCGATGCGCTTCTTCCTCGACGTGCTGCTGCCGCTGTCGCGCACGTCGATCGCCGCGCTGTTCGTCATCCAGTTCATCTACGGCTGGAACCAGTACCTCTGGCCGCTGCTGATCACCAACGACGAGAGCATGTACACCGCCGTCATCGGGATCAAGCGCATGATCGTCGGCGGCGACGCCCTGACGGAATGGCACCTGGTGATGGCCACCGCCATCCTGGCCATGCTGCCGCCGGCGGTGGTGGTGCTGCTGATGCAGAAGTGGTTCGTCAAGGGCCTGGTCGACACCGAGAAGTAAGCACAACCATGTCCGCCATCTCGCTGAGAAACGTCGTCAAGCGCTACGGGCGCGGCCCCGCGGCCAACCAGGTCATCCACGGTGTCAACGCCGAGATCGACAGCGGCGAGTTCGTCGTCATCGTCGGGCCGTCGGGCTGCGGCAAGAGCACGCTGCTGCGAATGGTCGCCGGCCTGGAGGAGATCTCCGGCGGCGAGATCGCCATCGCCGACCGCGTGGTCAACGACGTGGAACCCGCCGACCGCGACATCGCCATGGTGTTCCAGAACTACGCGCTCTACCCGCACATGAGCGTGTTCGAGAACATGGCCTACGGGCTGAAGATCCGCAAGATCCCGGCCGACGAGATCCAGGCGCGCGTGGACAAGGCGGCCAAGATCCTGGAACTCGGCCCCTACCTGAAGCGCAAGCCACGGGAACTGTCGGGCGGGCAGCGACAGCGCGTGGCCATGGGCCGGGCCATCGTGCGCCAGCCTGCGGTGTTCCTGTTCGACGAGCCGCTGTCAAACCTGGACGCCAAGCTGCGCGCGCAGACGCGCATCGAGATCCAGAAGCTGCACCAGGAACTGGGCATCACCTCGCTCTTCGTCACCCACGACCAGGTGGAGGCGATGACCTTGGCGCAGCGCATGCTGGTGATGAACGGCGGGCGCATCGAGCAGATCGGCACGCCGGAGGAGGTGTACCAGCGGCCGGCCACGACCTTCGTGGCGGGCTTCATCGGCAGCCCGCCAATGAACCTGATCACGGGGCGTGTGGAGGGCAGCACCTTCGTGGCCGGCAACGCCCGGCTGCCGCTGCCCGGTGCGGCGCCGCGCGAGGGCGAGGTCATCCTGGGCCTGCGCCCGGAACACGCTGCGCTGGGTGACACCGGCGGCTGGCCGCTGCGTGTGGAAGTGGTGGAGATGCTGGGCGCCGAACGGCTGGTCTACGGCAAGCTCGGCGATGCCGCGTTCACGCTGCGTCTGGACGGCACGCTGACACCGCCGAAGCCGGGCGACACCGTTCACCTGCAGGCGGACTCGGCGCGGCTGCACTGGTTCGACGCCACGTCGAAGACGCGACTGTGAGCGTGGCGGTTGACGTACCGGCCGAGGCCGTGGCGGCGCTGCTGGCGCAGGCGCGCGCGCTGGTGAAACAGACGCCACCGGTGGTGCCCGACCCCTGGCCCTACCCGCGCTGGATCGCCCACCGCGGTGCCGGCAAGCTGGCGCCGGAGAACACGCTGGCGGCCTTCCGACTCGGCGCGTCGTACGGCTACCGCGCCTTCGAGTGCGACGTGAAGCTCAGCGCCGACGGCGTGCCGTTCCTGCTGCACGACGCCGATCTCCGGCGCACCACCAACGGCCGGGGCAAGGCCGACCTGCGGTCCTGGGCCGAGCTCTCGCAGCTGGATGCCGGCAGCTGGCATTCACGACAGTTCGCCGGCGAGCCGCCGATGACGCTGGCGGCCCTGGCGGCCTTCGTGCACGCCAACGCGGGCGTGCTGAACCTGGAGATCAAGCCGACGCCGGGGTGCGAACACGACACCGGCCGCGTGGTGGCGGCCGCCGCGGCTGCGCTCTGGCAAGGCCAGGCCGTGCCGCCGCTGCTAAGTTCGTTCCAGCCCTTGTCCCTGCTCGGCGCGCTGGAAACGGCGCCTCATCTGCCGCGGGCGCTGCTGCTGGACACGTTGTGGCCCGGCAGCCTGGACGTGGCCTGCGCTCTGGGCTGCGTGGCCGTGGTCACCAACCACCTGATCATGGATGCCGCGCTGCTGCGCGCCGCCCGCCAGCGCGGCCTGCGGACGCTGTGCTACACGGTCAACGAACCGGCCGACGCCCAGCGCCTGCTGGCGCTGGGCATCGACGGCCTGATCACCGACGCGGTGGACCGTTTTGCGCCGGCGGCCGAGGCGCCGGTCAGCCCGCCGCCTGCGGCTGCGACGCCAGCGGCGGCCGCACCGCGGCCTCCGCGCCGATCGACGCTTCGGCGTCGTCCGGGCTCGGCAGCACCCTGAGTTCGCGGATCAGCGCCAGGCGCCACGCGATCACCGCCGCGGTCAGCGCCGTCAGGCCGGCAAAGGCCAGCGACGCGCGCAGGCTCACGTGTTCGCCCAGCCAGCCGCCGAGCAGCGCGCCCGGCCCGGCCGGCAGCACTGTCATCCAGCGCATCGTGCTCGTCATGCGGCCCAGCAGCGGCTGCGGTGTCACCGCCTGGCGCAGCGCCAGGAAGTTGATGAACACCAGCACCGCGCCGAAGCCGAACAGCATCAGCATCGTCGCGAAAGCGGCCACGCCCAGCGCGGACAGCGGCGCCACGGCCAGCAGCAGCCAGCCGGCCGAGCAGATGGCTATCCCCACCGTGAGGCTGGGGCCCGGGCCGAGCCGTGCGCTGATGCGGTGCCCCAGCATGCTGGCCAGCACCGTGCCCACACCCAGGCCCACATAGCTCAGACCCACCGCCTGCTCCGACAGGCCGAGCCGGCGCGTGGCGAACAGGATCTGCACGACCATGGCCGCGTGGTGGCTCATCTGCCACAGGCCCAGCAGACCGGCCAGCACGAGCAGCAGGCGCTGGCTGGCGACGAAGCGCAGGCCCGCCTTCAGGTCACGCCAGAAGTGCGGCTTGGCCAGGCCATCGAAACGCTCGTGCACGCGCACGCCGCGCAGGATCACGGCGCTGAAGAGCAGCAGCAGCGCGTCGGCCAGCAGTGCGACCGGCGCGCCGGCGATCTTGATCAGCAGGCCAGCCACGCCGGGGCCAGCCACCTCGGCACCTGAACTGGCCAGCGCGTTCTTGGCGTGCGCCTCCACCAGCCGGTCGCGCGAGACCACCTGCGTGAGCACGATCTGCGCCGCGCTGCCGGCCACCGTGTAGACGCAGCCGATCAGCAGCCCGACCACATAGAGCCAGGTCATGCTCAGCCAGCCCATCCAGGCCGCCAGCGGCACGCTGGCCACGGCCACGGCGATGGTCAGTTCGCCGACCACGTAGACCGGCAGCTTGCGCACGCGGTCCAGCCACACGCCCGATGGCAGCGACAGCAGTGCAAACGGCAGGATCTCCATTGCCGTGAGCAGCCCCATCTGCGTGGGGGTGGCGTGCAGCAGCACCGCGGCCGTCAGCGGCAGCGCGAGCATGGTGATCTGGCCCCCGAAGGAGCTGATCAGGATCGAGGTCCACAGACGCCGGTAGGTGGCGTCGCGCAGCAGGTCATCGGGGCGCAGCGCCAGACGCTCACGCAGCGCGGCCAGCGCACGCATGGATCGGGAACGCACGCCCTGGCTGGAACGCTCCATGGCGGCCACCCTTGCGTTTATCTTGAGATAAACAAATGTTATCAGGAGCGCTTGATCCGCGGCAAGCGCTGCCGCGCAGACAGGCCGTCAGGACCGGTAGTCGGCGTTGATGCTGACGTAGTCGTGCGACAGGTCGCAGGTCCACACGGTGGTGGACGCGTCGCCGCGGTGCAGGTCCACGCGCACGGTGATCTCCGCCTGCTTCATCACCCGCTGGCCGTCTTCCTCGCGGTAGCCGGGGTGACGGCCACCGCCACGGGCCACGTGCACCTCGTCGAGGAAGAGGTCGATCGTGGTCTGGTCGAGGTCGGTGATGCCGGCGTAGCCCACGGCCGCCAGGATGCGGCCCAGGTTGGGGTCGCTGGCAAAGAAGGCGGTCTTGACCAGCGGCGAGTGCGCGATCGCGTAGGCCACCTGGCGGCATTCGGCTTCGCTGCGACCGCCGTCCACCTGCACGGTGATGAACTTGGTGGCACCTTCGCCGTCGCGCACGATGGCCTGCGCCAGTTGCGTGGCCACCTCGAACACCGCCTGCGCCAGCACGCGGCCGGCCGGTGTTTCCAGGCCGGTGATGGGCGCATGGCCGGCGCGGCCGGTGGCCATCAGCACGAAGGCGTCGTTGGTGGACGTGTCGCCGTCGATGGTGATGCGGTTGAAGCTGCGGTCGGCCGCGGCGCGCACCAGGGCCTGCGCCACGCCCGGGGCGAGCACCGCGTCGGTGCCGACGAACCCCAGCATGGTGGCCATGTTGGGGCGGATCATGCCGGCGCCCTTGGCGATGCCAGTCACGGTGACGGCACGACCGTCAATGTCCACCTGCCGCGAACAGGCCTTGGGCAGCGTGTCCGTGGTCATGATGCCTTCGGCGGCCTGGGCCCAGCGATCGTCGGCCAGGTCGGCCCAGGCCGCGGGCAACCCCGCGACGATGCGCGCCACGGGCAGCGGCTCCATGATCACGCCGGTGGAGAACGGCAGCACCTGCGCCGGCGCGCAGCCGGCCAGGCGGGCCACGGCGTCGCAGGTCTCGCGCGCGGCGGCCAGGCCGGGCGCGCCGGTGCCGGCGTTGGCGTTGCCCGTGTTGATCACCAGGGCACGCACACCCGCGCCGCCGGCCAGATGCTCGCGGCAGACCTGCACCGGCGCTGCACAGAATCGGTTGGTGGTGAAGACGCCGGCCACGGTCGCACCGTCCTCGAGCGCAAAGACGACGAGGTCGCGCCGGTTGGCCTTGCGCACGCCGGCCATCGCCGTCCCGATGCGCAGGCCCGGCACGGGCAGCAGCGTGGAGGCGTCGGGGGCGAGTAGGTTCACAGGCATGGTTGTCGGACCCAAGGCTGGAAAGAGGATGGACGGATTGTCGCAGCACCCCCTTGGATGCGGGGATCGGCACGCGATGTGCATGAGCCCCGGACGGCGCTTCAGGGTTAGTCCTCGAACAAACGGGAACCCTGCTCGGCACCATCCACCGGCTTGCTGGCGGGGTGATCCTACTGCCGCAGGTCCCATGCATGCCGCCGGCTACACCGGCGGCCAATCAACGTTGCAATGTCCCTGGAGGTCTGCATGATTCGAACTCGTACGGCGGTCGCGCTAGCGGCCCTGGCCGTGATGACGTGGGGTGCCCACGCCGCCTCGCCCGCCGCGATGAAGGTGCCTGCCGCGGCGGCCGAAGGTGGCCGGCTGTGGTTCGTCGAGCTCGCCGGTGCGCCGGTCGCCGACGGCCGTACCCGCGCCGCCGTGCTGTCCGAGAAGGCGGCCTTCCGTGCCGCAGCCCGTGCCGCCGGCGTGAAGTTCAAGGAGCGCCGCGCGTTCGACACGCTGTTCAACGGGTTCTCGGTGGAGGTGGACACCGTCAACCGCGCCAAGCTGCTGCGCCTGAAGGGCGTGAAGGCCATGTACCCGGTGCAGCTCATCGAGCGGCCCGCGGTGGCCCAGGCCAATGACAGCGCGCCCGACCTGGCCTTCGCCCTCTCGCTCACCGGCGCCGACATCGCCCAGAACCAGCTCGGCCTCAGCGGCGCCGGGGTCAAGGTCGGCATCATCGACACCGGCATCGACATCGACCACCCCGCCTTCGGCGGCAGCGGCACCCCGGGCACGACGCCGTTCCCGAGTGCGCGCGTCGTGGCGGGCTATGACCTCGTCGGCGACAACTACAACGCCGGCGGCACGCCGGAGCAGCAGATTCCGGTGCCCGACGAGAACCCGGACGATTGCGGTGGCCACGGCACGCACGTGGCCGGCATCGTGGGTGCCGACGGCGGTGGCCTCAAGGGCGTGGCGCCCGGCGTCACGTTCGGCGCCTATCGCGTCTTCGGTTGCGCAGGTTCGTCGTCGTCCGACGTCATCGTCGAGGCGCTGGAGCGCGCCTATGCCGACGGCATGCAGGTCATCAACCAGAGTCTGGGTGCGGCGCGTCAGTGGCCGCAGTACCCGACGGCCCAGGCCTCGAGCCGACTGACCGCCAAGGGCGTGGTCATGGTCGCCTCCACCGGCAACAACGGCCCGCTGGGGTCCTCGCCCGACGGCCTGTGGGCCGCCGGCGCGCCGGGCACGGGCAGCAAGGTCATCGCCACCGCGTCGTTCGACAACGCGCAGCGTTCGTTCCAGGTCAACGGCACGCCCTACGGCTTCAACCCGGCCACCGGCTCTCCGCTGCCGCCCACCGAGGGCAGCCTGCCGATGGCCAGGACCGGCACGACGACGACGACGAACGACGGCTGCAACGCGATCACCGACGACCTGACCGGCAAGGCGGTGCTGATCCGTCGCGGGTCGTGCAGCTTCTACATCAAGGCCAGCAATGCGCAGGCCGCCGGTGCAGCTGCCGTGGTGCTCTACAACAATGCGGCGGGTGCGTTGAACGCCACCGTCGCCGGCACGCCGCCGATCGCGATTCCGGTGGTGGGCATCACGGCAGCCCAGGGCGCCGTGATCGACGCCGCGATCGCCGGCGGCGAGACGATGCTGAACTGGTCGCCCGAGGCCGTGGCCTACCCCTTCGGCACCGGCGGCCTGATCTCCGGCTTCAGTTCCTTCGGCATGGCCGCGGACCTGAGCATCAAGCCGCAGATCGGCGCCCCGGGCGGCGGCATCCTGTCGTCGTACCCGCTGGAGGCGGGCGGCGCGGCGGTGCTGTCTGGCACGTCGATGTCCGCACCGCACGTCGCCGGTGGCGTGGCCCTGCTGCTGCAGGCCAAGCCGAACCTGCGCCCGGCCGCGGTGCAAAGCCGCATCCAGAACACGGCCGATCCGAAGAACTGGTCGGGCAACCCCGACCTGGGCTTCCTGGATCACGCCTTCCGCCAGGGTGCCGGCATGCTGGACGTGGTGGGTGCGGTGACGGCCACGGCCACCGTGTCGCCGAGCCAGATCAGCACCGGCGAGAGCGCCAGCGGCTCGCACCTGCAGAAGCTGACGGTGCGCAACCTGTCGCTGTCACCGGCCACGTACACGATCGGTCATGTGGCCGGCCTCGCGGCGGGCCCGAACCAGATCGGGGCCGGCGCCTCGTACGCGCCCACGGGGTACTTCGACGCGCCGGGCACGGTCACGTTCAGCCAGGACACGCTGACGATCCCGCCGCTGGGCAGCGCCACCGTCGACGTGATCATCACGGCCGACGAGACCCTGCCCGACCGTGCGCTCTACGGCGGCTACGTCACCTTCACGCCGCAGGGTACCGGCACGCCGATGAGCGTGCCCTATGCCGGCTTCAAGGGTGACTACCAGACCACGCAGGTGCTCACGCCCACGGCCAACGGGTTCCCGTGGCTGGCCACGTTGGCCGGTGGCTCGTACACCAACCAGCCGGAGGGCGCGACCTACACGATGGCCGACGGGAACATCCCGTACTTCCTGATGCACCTGGACCACCTGTCGCGGCGCATCACGCTGGAGGCCTTCGATGCGGTCAGCGGCAAGGCCATGGGCAAGGTCAGCCAGGACGAGTACGTCACCCGCAACTCGACCCCGGGCGGCTTCTTCGCCTTCACCTGGGACGGCGTGACCTTCCGCGGCAAGCCCGGCAACCCGGTGGGCGTCAAGGAAGT
The DNA here is from genome assembly GCF_004016515.1 of Rubrivivax albus. Lineage (GTDB taxonomy): Bacteria > Pseudomonadota > Gammaproteobacteria > Burkholderiales > Burkholderiaceae_C > Rubrivivax > Rubrivivax albus. The sequence goes on along the minus strand of NZ_SACT01000001.1, from coordinate 383,826 downwards.
GCCCAACGGGCAGTACGTGGTCAAGGTGTCGGTGCTCAAGGCGCTGGGTGACGAGAGCAACCCGGCGCACTGGGAGACCTGGACGTCGCCGACGATCACGGTCGCGCGTCCCTGAGTGCAAACGGCTCCGGGCGGCGACGCCCGGGCCGGCGCCAACGAAGAGGGCCCCTGCCTTGCGGCAGGGGCCCTTTTTTTCGTCCTGCGGCGCCGGCAGCCCGGCGCCGTGGGTGTCGCGATCAGGTGCGGCGACGACGGGCGGCGCCAGCCACGGCCAGCAGGCCCATGGCCATCAGGCCGTAGGTGCCCGGTTCCGGCACCGCGACCACCGAATTGATCCAGGCCGCCTGGGCGTAGACCGCGGTGGAGCCCGACAGGTCACCGTAGCTGCTGGACACGGCGCTGTTGACGTCGCAGCTTGGCGTGATGCGCCCCTGGCAGAACTGCCAACCCCAGGAGTGCACACCGGCGACGAGCCACTCGCTGCCGTTCCAGACGAAGTCCGGGCCGCCGGAATCGCCGCCGGCGATCAGGGCCTCGTCGGCACCGAGACCGGTCGAACTGGAGAAGGACGCGCCCGCGCTGTTCGCTAGCCGTTGCAGCGTGTTGTTCCGCACCGTGCCGTTGTCGAAGTCGAACACGTACTCGTCACCGTCATAGGTCCAGCCGTTGCCCGGAGTGTGCGCCTCGTCGAAGGCCACGATGCCCACGTCGGCTTCGTTCCAGCCGTAGTGCGCCCAACCCCACTCGTTCCAGTTCGGGTTGCCCGAGGCATCGCCGGTGCCCGTAGTGCCATAACCCATGATCAACATCTGCGAGCCCACGTTGTTCGTGGTGCTGATGTTGAAGCCCTGGATGTCCGTGACAGGCGCATCGAGTTCGATGATGGCCATGTCGGCGCCGGTGCCCAGGGTGCCGGTCCACGATGCATGCACATGCGCGGTCGCGGCGCCACGCGTGGCCTTGGCCACATCGTTGTAGACGCCGAATTCGACGGTCATGACGTTGAAGTCGTCGGCACAGTGCGCGGCCGTCAGCACGTAGCGCCCCCCCGACAGCAGCGCGCCGGAGCAGACGTAGAACCCGTTACCGAGGTCACCGTCGTTGTCGAACGACAGACGCGCCAGGCCGTCGAAGCTGACGCCGTTGAACTGCATGCCGTCGGTCAGCCGCCACTCGCTGGGCGGCGACGTGTGCGACGTCAGCGGCGTCACGCCGGCCGCCGGCACGAACAGCGGCATCGTCGTCCGCTGCGATGCGGCCAGCGCGCCCCCCGCCGCAGCCATTGCCACGGCCGCGGCAATGGCGCCACGCATGAATTTCCCTCGTTGTGTCACTGTGGTGCTCTCCAGAATGGTGAATGGCGACAGGTTCGCCAGCAATTCACATGCCGAGTCGGCACCGGTTGGCGGCGGCCATGGGCATGCACGCCGATTCTGGTCACGGACGAGAGGTTCGTTTCGGCCCACCCCCTGGACAGGGGGCGGGGGAAGCACGGGCGTAAGCGCCGCAGCGGCAACGCGCCGCGTTCAGTGCGGTCGATTCAGGCCAGGCGGCCGTGGCACTGCTTGTACTTCTTGCCGCTGCCGCAGGGGCAGGGGTCGTTGCGCCCCACACGCGGCACCTCCGACGACGCATCAGCCTCGGTGGAGACGCTGCCGTCCTCGTTCGGGTGCGTGTAGCTCACGTTCTCCACCCGCGAGGCCTGCTGCTCGATGGCCTCGGCCGCCGCGCTGACCTGCTCCTGCGTCTGGATGCGCACGGTCAGCAGCACGCGCGTGACCTCCATCTTCACCACGTCGAGCAGTTGACTGAAGAGCTCGAAGGCCTCGCGCTTGTATTCCTGCTTGGGGTTCTTCTGCGCGTAGCCGCGCAGGTGGATGCCCTGACGCAGGTAGTCCAGTGCGGCCAGATGCTCGCGCCAGTGGCTGTCGATGCTCTGCAGCAGCACCATGCGCATGAAGGGCGTGAACTGGGCCTCGCCGACGATGTCGAGCTTGGCCTGGAACATGGCCTCGCCTGCGGCCACCACCTTCTCGACGATGTCCTCGTCGGTGATGGCGTCGCTGGCCTCGACCTCGGTGCGCAGCGGCACCTCGAGCTGCCATTCGTCCTTCAGCACCGTCTCCAGCGCGGCCAGGTCCCACTGCTCTTCCAGCGTCTCGGGCGGCACATGGGTGCGCACCACGTCGGTCAACGCGCTGCGTCGCAGGCCGGCCACGGTCTCCAGCATCGACGCCGATTCCAGGATCTCGTTGCGCTGCTGGTAGATGACCTTGCGCTGGTCGTTGGAGACGTCGTCGTACTCCAGCAGCTGCTTGCGGATGTCGAAGTTGCGTGCCTCGACCTTGCGCTGCGCGCTTTCGATGCTGCGGTTGACGATGCCGGCCTCGATGGCCTCGCCCTCGGGCATCTTCAGGCGGTCCATGATGGCGCGCACGCGGTCGCCCGCGAAGATGCGCATCAGGGAGTCGTCCAGGCTCAGGTAGAAGCGGCTGGAACCGGGGTCACCCTGGCGGCCGGAACGGCCGCGCAGCTGATTGTCGATGCGCCGGCTCTCGTGGCGCTCGGTGGCCACGATGCGCAGGCCACCGGCGGCCTTGACCTGATCGTGCAGGCCGGCCCACTCGTCCTGCAACTGCTTAGCCTTCGCGGCCTTCTGCTCGTCGCTGAGCGACGCGTCGGCCTGCAGGATCTGGATCTGCTTCTCGACGTTGCCGCCGAGCACGATGTCGGTGCCACGGCCGGCCATGTTGGTGGCGATGGTGATCGCCTTCGGCCGCCCGGCCTCGGCGACGATCTCGGCCTCCTTGGCGTGCTGCTTGGCGTTGAGCACCTGGTGCGGGAGCTTGGCCTTGGTGAGCAACGCGCTGAGGCGTTCGGAGTTCTCGATGCTCGTCGTGCCCACCAGCACCGGCTGCCCGCGCTCGTGGCAGTCGCGGATGTCGGCGGCGACGGCGTCGTACTTCTCCTTCTCCGTCTTGTAGATGAGGTCGTTCTCGTCCTTGCGCACGGTGGGCCGGTTCGGCGGGATCACCACCGTTTCCAGACCGTAGATCTCCTGGAACTCGAAGGCCTCGGTGTCGGCCGTGCCGGTCATGCCGGCGAGCTTGCCGTACATGCGGAAGTAGTTCTGGAAGGTGATCGAGGCCAACGTCTGGTTCTCGCTCTGGATCTGAACGCCTTCCTTGGCCTCGACGGCCTGGTGCAGGCCGTCGCTCCAGCGCCGGCCCGTCATCAGGCGGCCGGTGAACTCATCGACGATGACGACCTCGCCGTTCTGCACCACGTAGTGCTGGTCGCGGTGGTACAGGTGGTTGGCCCGCAGCGCCGCGTAGACATGGTGCATCAGCGCGATGTTGGCCGGGTCGTACAGGCTGGCACCGGCGGGCAGCAGCCCGGCCTCGGCCATCAGGGCCTCGGCCTTCTCGTGGCCGTCTTCCGTGAGATAGACCTGGTGCGTTTTCTCGTCGACCGTGAAGTCGCCGGGTTCGATGACGCCCTCGCCGGTGCGCGGGTCGGCCTCGCCGATCTGCTTCTTGAGCTGCGGCACGACGGCGTTGATGCGCACGTAGAGCTCGGTATGGTCCTCGGCCTGGCCAGAGATGATCAGCGGGGTGCGCGCCTCGTCGATCAGGATCGAGTCCACCTCGTCGACGATGGCGTAGTGCAGGCCGCGCGCGACTCGGTCGCCGGTCTCGTAGACCATGTTGTCGCGCAGGTAATCGAAGCCGAACTCGTTGTTCGTGCCGTAGGTGACGTCGGCACGGAAGGCGTCCTGCTTCTCGGCCCGGCCCATGCCCGGCACGTTGACGCCTACGCTCAGGCCCAAGAAGCCATAGAGCCGGCCCATCCACTCGGCGTCGCGGCGGGCCAGGTAGTCGTTCACCGTGACCACGTGCACGCCCTTGGCCGGCAGCGCATTCAGGTACACCGGCAACGTGGCGGTAAGCGTCTTGCCCTCGCCGGTGCGCATCTCGGCGATCTTGCCCTGGTGCAGCGCGATGCCGCCGACCATCTGCACGTCGAAGTGGCGCATCTTGAGGACGCGCTTGCTGGCCTCGCGCACGACAGCGAAGGCCTCTGGCAGCAGGTCGTCCACCGTGCTCCCGGCGGCCAGGCGCTGGCGGAACTCATCGGTCTTGGCGCGCAGCGCCGCGTCGTCCAGCGCCTCGAACTGCGGCTCCAGTGCATTGATCTGCACGACGGTGCGCCGGTAGGTCTTCAGCAGGCGGTCGTTGCGGCTGCCGAAGATCTGGGTCAGGAATTTGGGGATCATGAATGCGTCACCGCGGAGGGCCGCAGCGCGGGCCGGCACCCCGCGCAGGCGGGACACGGCAGAACGCAAGGCCGGAGCATCGGATGTGGAGGCGCCCGCCGGGTCTTCAAGCCGGCACCCCGAGATCAACGGATCAGTTTATCACCCGGGGTCCAGCCTGCCCGGCCAGGAAGCGCGCCGGATTCTGGGGCACGCCCTGCACCAGCACCTCGAAGTGCAGGTGCGGCCCGGTGGACCGACCGGTGCTGCCGACATCGCCGATGTGCTGCTGGCGGCGCACGATGTCCCCTGGCTGCACGCGCGTACGCGACAGGTGGGCATAGCGGGTGAGCAGGTCATTGCCGTGGTCCAGCGTCAGCAGGTTGCCGTATTCGGGGTGCCGCTCCACGCCGACGACCACGCCGCCCGCGGCCGCGTGAACCGGTGTGCCGTTGGGCGCCGGGAAATCGAGCCCGGTGTGCAGCGCCCGGCGGCCGTTGAAGGGGTCGTAGCGGAAGCCGAAGCGGGAGCCGATGGGGCCCTCCACCGGCGTGCTGCTGGGCACCAGCAGGGCCTGCAGGCGGTGCTCCATCAGGCGCGACTCGGCCAGCGTGAAGATGTCGGCATTCAGGAGCGCCGAGGCGTCGAGCTCGTCGAGCAGTGCGGCCAGCGCCTCGGACGAAGGCCTGGGCAAGGTCGTCGCAGGGCCGCCCTTGCCCGCGTCTTCGGGCGCATCGGGCGTAGGTGCCGACGCTGACGGAGCGGGCTGCAGGTCCTCCGGCTTCACGCCGGCGAGCTGGGAGACGCGGTCGCCCATCATCTGCAAGGTCACCAGACGCGCCTGGAGCTCGCCGACCCGCTGCGCCATCGCGTCCAGGTTCTCCTGCATGTAGCGTTCGCGTTCGGCCAGGTCGTCGCGCACCACCCAGCGCACGAGCTGGCTGACCACCGGCCAGCCCTCGCGCGCCGCCTGCAGGAAGAAGTAGTGGTACACCGCGCCCGAGATCAGCAGCAGCGTCATCACGACGCCCAGGGCGCCCAGCACCAGCTGCCAGCGCCTCAGGTGCACGACCTTCGTTCGCGCGAGCGTGCCGTGTGTGACCAGGATCTGCATCGCTACACTGTGCTGCGATGAAGCCGCTGCCCCGCCGCGCCCCGCTGCCCCGGTTGTCGGTGCCCATGGCCGATGCGCTGGCCGGGCACGAAGGGCTGGGCAGCCTGTTGCAGCGCATCCAGGCCTCCAATGCGCGCCTGGCCGCTGCAGGTGCGGCGCTGCCGGCCGGGCTGGCCGCCCATGTGTCGGCCGGGCCGTTGGACGAGAACGGCTGGACGCTGCTGGCCCGCAGTGGCTCGGCCGCGGCCAAGCTCAGGCAGTGCCTGCCCGGGATCCAGCAGCGGCTGGCCCAGCAGGGCTGGCCCGAGGTGGCAATCCGGGTAAAGGTTCACGTGTCGCGCGAGGTCTGATCGGGGCCTGGCCCGACGGGCATGGTGCCGGCTGTCCGGATCGAACGGACGACCTTCCGCTTACAAGGCGGGTGCTCTACCAGCTGAGCTAAGCCGGCGCGAACGCGGATTCTAGGGGGCATGCCGCCCCGGGCCGGTGTGCGGACGTTACTTGACGCGCTTCAGCGAGGGTCGCCCGCCACCGGCCGGAGGCGGCACTGGCGGCTCGTCGTCACCGTTCCGGCCGGGCTCGACGGCGGGCACCGGCGGCTCGGCCGGTGCCGCGTCGTCGCTGGTGGCCAGCCGGAGACCCCGCCCGGCGCTGACGCTTGCGGTACCAGCCGCCTCGGTGTCGCCCGGCGCCGTGGCACCGGCATCGCTGGGCGCCGGGAAGGCCATGCCCTGCCCGTTCTCACGGGCGTAGATGGCCACGACATGGTCCACAGGCACGATGATCTCGCGCGCCGAGCCGCCAAAGCGGGCGCGGAACTCGATGAACTCGTTGCCCAGCTTCAGCCCCGAGGTGGCCTCGAAGCCGATGTTGAGCACGATCTCGTTGTTCTTGACGTACTCCAGCGGCACCTGCACTCGCGGGTCCACGTGCACCGCGATGTACGGCGTGAAGCCGTTGTCGGTGCACCAGTCGTGCAACGCCCGCAGCAGGTACGGGCGGGTGGAGGTGCCTTGGCTGTCGGAGGCCTGCGTCATGCCCGCCGAGCCTACTTGCGCATCACCTTCTCTGACGGCGTCAGCGCCTCGATGTAGGCCGGGCGCGAGAAGATGCGCTCGGCGTACTTCAGCAGCGGGACGGCGTTCTTGCTGAGGTCGATGCCGTAATAGTCCAGGCGCCACAGCAGCGGCGCGATGGCGACGTCGAGCATGCTGAAGTCGTCGCCCAGCATGTACTTGTTCTTCAGGAAGATCGGCGCCAGCTGCAGCAATCGCTCGCGGATCTGCGTGCGCGCCTTCTCGAGCTGCTTGTCGGTGGCCTTGACGCCGCGCCCCTCGAGCAGGTTGACGTGCGCGAACAGCTCCTTCTCGAAGTTGAACAGGAACAGCCTTACCCGCGCGCGCGCCACCGGGTCGCCCGGCATCAGCTGAGGGTGCGGGAAGCGCTCGTCGATGTACTCGTTGATGATGTGCGACTCGTACAGGATGAGGTCCCGCTCGACGAGGATCGGCACCTCGTTGTACGGGTTCATCAGCGCGATGTCCTCGGGCTTGGCGAACAGGTCGACGTCGCGGATCTCGAAGTCCATGCCCTTTTCGAACAGCACGAAGCGGCAGCGGTGCGAATAGGGGCAGGTGGTCCCGGAGTAAAGCACCATCATGGTGTCGGTCTCCCTCTAGAAACGAATGAACGCAGTGGGTGCTGGGCGCACCCACTGCGCTGTCGGGTCCGGGCGTCTTACTTGACGTCCTTCCAGTACGCGGCGTTCAGGCGCCAGGCAATCACCGTGAAACCGGCGAGGAACAGCAGCACCCACACACCCAGGCGCTTGCGGTCGTTCTGCATCGGCTCGCCCATCCACTGCAGGTAGGCCACCAAGTCCGCCACGGCATTGTCGTACTCGCGCTCGGACATCTTGCCGGGCTTGACCACCTCCCAGCGGCCGGTCCAGACCTCGGTCTCGTGGCCGTGAGACATCACCTTTTCGAAGACGGGCTGGCGCTCACCCTGCAGCTGCCACAGCACGTGCGGCATGCCCACCGACGGGAAGGCCAGGTTGTTCCAGCCCGTGGCCTTGCTCGGGTCGCGGTAGTAGGTGCGCAGGTAGGTGTAGAGGTAGTCCGCACCCGTGCCCTGGCCCGCGGCGGAACGCGAGCGCGCGATCACGGTGAGGTCCGGCGGCTGGGCGCCGAACCATTCCTTGGCCTGCTTCGGGTCGAGGTTCACCTTCATCAGGTCGCCGACCTTGGCGCCGGTGAAGATGAGGTTCTCCTCGATCTGCGCTTCGGTCAGGCCGATGTCGCGCAGGCGGTTGTAGCGCATGAACTCTGCGCCGTGGCAGTTCAGGCAGTAGTTGGCGAACAGCTTGGCGCCGTTCTGCAGCGCGGCGAGATCGGTCACGCGCTCGGTCGGGAACTTGTCCCAGGCGATGCCGCCGCCGGCGGCGACCGCAGCACCGCTCAGCCCGAGGCTGCAGGCCAGCGCGAGGATCAGCTTCTTGAGGCTCTTCATGGTTGTCGTGCTCCGGCGTCGGGTCAGTGCGGCTGGAAGGTCACACGGTCGGGGACCGGCTTGAACTCGCCGACCTGGCTCCACCAGGGCATCAGCACGAAGAAGCCGAAGTAGAAGACCGTGCCCACCTGCGCGATCAGCGTGTAGACCTCCGACACCGGCTGGATGCCCAGATAGCCCAGCACCAGCATGTCGACCACGAAAAGGGCGTACATGTACTTGTGCCAGGTCGGGCGGTAGCGGATGGACTTGGCCGGGCTGTAGTCCAGCCAGGGCAGGAAGAACATGATGACCACGGCACCGCCCATCACCACCACGCCCCAGAACTTGGCGTCGAAGGTCTTCAGCAGCGCGATCACCACCAGGCCGCCGACGATCATGGCCACCTTGCCCATGCCGCTGGCGCGCACCTTCAGCAGGGCGCCGACGGTGCCCAGCGCCACCAACACGGCGAACACGTTGACCATCGGGTCCGTGGTCGCGCGCAGCATCGAGTAGTAGGGCGTGAAGTACCAGACCGGGGCGATGTGCGCCGGCGTCTTCAGCGGGTCGGCCGGGATGAAGTTGTTGAACTCCAGGAAGTAGCCACCCATCTCCGGCGCGAAGAAGATGATCGCGCTAAAGAAGAACAGGAACACGCCCACACCCATGATGTCATGCACCGTGTAGTAGGGGTGGAACGGGATGCCGTCCAGCGGCTTGCCGCTGGCGTCCTTCTTGGCCTTGATCTCCACGCCGTCGGGGTTGTTCGAACCCACGTCGTGCAGCGCCAGCAGGTGCGCCACGACCAGGCCCAGCAACACCAGTGGCAACGCGATCACGTGGAAGGCGAAGAAGCGGTTCAGCGTGGCGTCGCTGACGACATAGTCGCCGCGGATCAGCAGCGCCAGGTCCGGGCCGACGAAGGGAACGGCAGCGAACAGGTTCACGATCACCTGCGCACCCCAGTACGACATCTGGCCCCACGGCAGCAGGTAGCCGAAGAAGGCCTCGCCCATCAGCACCAGGAAGATCAGGCAGCCGAAGATCCACACCAGTTCGCGCGGCTTGCGATAGCTGCCGTAGATCATCCCGCGGAACATGTGCAGGTAGACCACGATGAAGAACGCGCTGGCGCCGGTGGAGTGCATGTAGCGCACCAGCCAGCCCCAGGGCACGTCGCGCATGATGTACTCGACCGAGGCGAAGGCCAGGTTCGCGTCGGGCTTGTAGTGCATCACCAGGAAGATGCCGGTGACGATCTGGATCACCAGCACCAGCAGCGCCAGCGAACCGAAGAAGTACCAGAAGTTGAAGTTCTTCGGGGCGTAGTACTCCGAGAGATGCTTCTTGTACTCGGCAAACGCGGTCGGGAAGCGGTTCTCGAACCAGACCGTGGTCTTCTCGACCATCGAGGCGCCCTGCGGCGCTTCCTTGAATTCAGCCATGTCGTCCTCTTGTACCTAGCTTGTGCCTGGCGGGCCGGTCAGGCCTGCTTGTCCTCGCCGATCAGCAGCGTGGTGTCGGACAGGTACATGTGGGGCGGCACCTCCAGGTTGTCCGGCGCCGGCTTGTTCTTGAACACGCGGCCGGCGAGGTCGAACGTCGAGCCGTGGCAGGGGCACAGGAAGCCGCCGGTCCAGTCGTCGGGCAGCGACGGCTGCGCGCCGGCCTGCAGCTTGTCGGTCGGCGAGCAGCCCAGGTGCGAGCAGATCCCGACGGCCACCAGGTACTCCTTCTTGATCGAGCGCCACTGGTTCTTGGCGTACTCGGGCGTCGGGTACTGGGTGCGGTCGGAGTTCGGATCGGCCACCTGCGGCTCGGTCTTGGCGAGGCTGTCGAGCATCTCGCTGGTGCGACGCAGGATCCACACCGGCTTGCCGCGCCATTCGACGGTGATCTTCTCGCCGGGCTGCAGCGCGCTGATGTCCACACGCACCGGCGCGCCGGCGGCGCGGGCGCGCTCGGACGGCGTGAAAGTGCTGACGAAGGGCACCGCGGTGGCCACGCCACCGACGGCGCCAGCGCCGCAGGTGATCGCGATCCAGGTCCGTCGGCTGCGGTCGAGGGCAGCGTCGCTCATGGAGTTCCTCGTGTCCAGGAAGACAAACAGATTCGGGTCAACCCGGGATTCTAGCCCAGCGCATCGGGGCGACCTTCCGGGGCACAATCGCGCCGTCTCGAACCATCACATGTCACCGGTAGGAGGAAAGCCATGGGATTCATGACCGAATTCAAGGAGTTCGCCAGCAAGGGCAATGTCGTCGACCTCGCCGTGGGCGTGATCATCGGCGGCGCCTTCGGCAAGATCGTCGGTTCGCTGGTCGATGACGTGATCATGCCGATCGTCAGCAAAATCTTCGGCGGTCTGGATTTCAGCAACTACTTCCTGCCGCTGGCCGGGCAGACGGAGACCGTGCTGGCCGAGGCCAAGAAGAGCGGCGCCGTACTTGCTTACGGAAGTTTCATCACCGTGGTGCTGAACTTCCTCATCCTGGCGTTCATCATCTTCATCATGGTCAAGCAGATCAACCGGCTCAAGCGCGAAGCGCCGCCGGAACCGCCGGCGCCGCCCGCGCCGACCCCGGAAGACGTGGTGCTGCTGCGCGAGATCCGCGATGCGCTGAACAGGCGGGGTTGAGCACCGCTTCCTGCGCCTTTGAGGGGCGGGCGGGCGCCGCATACTGATCACCGCGCCCGTCCGTCCCATGAACCCACCACCCGTCCACCGCCTGCACGCCCTGCTCGAAGCCGCTGCCCAGCGGCTGAAGATGGCTGCGCGCGTGTCGGTGGAGCGCACGGTCGAAAGCCTGGGGCTGGCGGCACTGGCCGCCAACAGCGTGTTCCAGCGTGACGCCATGCTGGGCGCGCAGTTCGAACTCAACCGCAAGTCCGCGATGTTCGCGCTGGCGTTCGGCGAGTGCCTGGACGACCGCCTGCGCCAGGACAGTGCCCCACGCGAGCGCGGCATCGCCGAGACCGCCTGGGATGCCCTGGGCCTGGTCGAGGACACCGAGGTCGAGCGCAAGATCTCGGCCGACCGCTTCGGTCTCGAGGTGCAGCACGCTTGCGAATGGGAACTGCGCGAACTCGAGGGCTACATGGGCTCGCTGCTCGGCCCCACGGTGGAACGCAACCCGCTGCGGCCCGAGACCGTCGGCTTGGCCCTGCTCAAGGGCATCGAGGCCGTCAGCGACCGCGCCGACGTGCGCAGCCTGCTGCAGAGCGAACTCGGCCGCGTGCTGGCGCTCGAGATGCGCGGCAGCTACGCCGCGATCGTCGGCGACCTGCGCAAGGCCGGCGTGCAGCCTGCCGGACTGAGCGTGCGATCGACGGCCGACCACGGCCGCCACGTTTCCGGCTACGACTCGCTGCGCGAGGCGCCGGACAGCCTGCGCGAGATGATGCCGCCGGGGGCCGGCCCGCTGCCACGCAGCGGCTGGGCACCACCCGGCAGCGCAGGCTACCCGTCCAGCCGTCATGGCAGCAGCTACGGCCAGAGCCGCTACGGCGCCGCCTCCACGCGTTCCGGGCGGCTCGGTGGGGCCAGCATGGGCCACGTCGAGCCGCAGATGATGTCGCTGATCCGGCAACTCGCCCACCTGGAGCCGGCGATGGCCGGCAGTGGCTGGGCCGAGGACAGCGGCGGCGGCATGCCCGCCAACCTGATCCGCGCGCACCGCGACGAGTTGCGGCGCGCGGCCGGTAGCGGGCTGGACCACATGGTCATCGACGTCATCGGCACGTTGTTCGACCAGATCCTCTCCGACCCCAAGGTGCCGCCGCAGATGGCACGCCAGATCGCCCGCCTGCAGTTGCCGGTTCTGCGCGCCGCGCTGGGTGATCCGAGCTTCTTCTCGTCGCGCAAGCACCCGGTGCGGCGGTTCGTCAACCGCATCGCGTCGCTGGGTGCGGCCTTCGACGACTTCGAGGACGCGGCCGCACAGCGCTTCCTGGCGCGCGTGAAGGCCCTGGTCAACGACATCGTCGAGGGTGACTTCGACCAGATCGACGTCTACGACCGCAAGCTCGGCGAGCTCGAGGGTTTCGTAGCCGAACAGGCGCAGGAAGAAGTGCGGGCGCAGGGCGACGATCCGGCCGCGCTGCTGGGCGACAAGGAAACCGCCCTGCGCCTGGGCCGGCGTTATGCCGAGCAGCTGGCCGGCGAACTGAAGAGCCTGGTCGGCCACGATTTCGTGCGCGAGTTCCTAACCGAGGTCTGGAGCCGCGTGCTCGTGCAGTCGGCGATGAAGCACGGCGCCGACGGCGAACGCTTCCAGCGCCTGCGCGCGGTGGCACGTGACCTGTACATGAGCGTGCAGCCCAAGGGCACGCCGCAGCAGCGCAAGGAGTTCCTGGCGGCGCTGCCGCGGCTGATGCAGGGCCTCAACGAGGGCATGGACCTGGTGGCCTGGCCGGCGCCGGCACGCAAGGCCTTCTTCGGCAAGCTGCTGCCGGCCCATGCCGAATCACTGAAGGCACCGCAGACGCTGTCCACGCTGGACTGGAACCTGCTGGCGCGCCAAGTCGAGGGCGCCTTCCAGACCCCGCTGCCGAAGAAGGACGACCTGCCGCCCGTGCCTGCCGGGCTGCCGGTGCTCGACGAAGTCATCGACGAACCGCGCTTCACGGCCGAAGAGGCCAAGCGCATCGGCCTCGTCGACGAGAGCCGCATCGACTGGCACGGCGCGGTCGACATCGATCTCAGCGACGACGCACAGGTCAGCGAGCAGGATGTCCGCATCGCCGGCCTGCCGGCACCGGAACCGCTGGAGCCCACGCGCGGCAAGTCGCTGGTCGAGCACGTGGAACTGGGCTACCCGTACCAGATGCACGTGGACGGCAGCTGGCAGAAGGTCAAGCTCACCCACGTCAGCCCCGGCCGTACCTTTTTCGTCTTCACGCACGGCAAGCGTCACAAGCAGACCATCTCGCTGACGCACCGCATGCTCGCCAGGCTCTGCGAGAACCACCGCTTCAAGGCCTTCGAGAACGCCTACCTGCTGGAGCGCGCCACCGCGCGCGCGCGGAGGCAGCTGTCCGCGGTAGGCGCGGCGGCCTGACCACCTGCCACGGATCAGCCGGCCGCGCCAGCTGGTGAGCCACCATCGGCCAGCGCGCGCGCCATGTGCAGCGCGGCCATCAGGCTGGAGGGATCGGCCCGACCCTGACCCGCGATGTCGAAGGCCGTGCCGTGATCGGGACTGGTCCGCACGAAGGGCAGGCCCAAGGTGACGTTGACGCCCTCCTCCACGCCCAGGTACTTCACCGGGATCAGGCCATGGTCGTGGGTCATCGCCACCACGAGGTCGAAGGCACCGCGGCGCGCACGCATGAACACCGTGTCCGGCGGGTGCGGGCCGCTGGCGTCGATGCCGTCCGCCCGCGCTGCCTGCACCGCCGGGCCGATGAAGCGGATCTCCTCGTCGCCGAACAGGCCACCCTCACCCGCATGCGGGTTGAGCCCGGCGACAGCGATGCGGGGCGCAGCCAAGCCCCAGCGGCGCGCAGCGGCGTCCGCGATGCGGATCGTCGACAGCACGACGTCAAAATCCAGCGCGGCGATGGCGTCGCGCAGCGACACGTGGATGGTGGCCAGCACCACGCGCAGCTCAGGGTTGGCCAGCATCATGCGCACCGGTGGCGGCGACTGCACTGCCGGCGTGGCCAGCGCCTGCAGCATCTCGGTGTGGCCGGGAAAGCGCACCCCGGCGGCGGCCAGCGCCTCCTTGTGCAGCGGGGCGGTGACGATGGCGCGGCCGTCACCCGCCTGCACGCGGGCCACCGCAGCTTCGATGCAGCGCGCGGCCGCGGCCCCGGCGGCAGCGCTCACCTGCCCCCAGGGCAGAGCAGACAGCGCGGGTGACGCGGCCGGCATCAGGTCCGGCGGCATCCACACGCGCAGGGCGCCCGGGGGTGCCGCATCCCGCGGCGAGTCGAGCACGGCCATCGGCCCGCCACCGCCGCGCAGGGCGGCGGCGCGCCGCAGCACGGCCGGGTCGCCGACGACCACGGCATCGTGCAGTTCACCCGCGGCCGCCGCGGCGACGATGATCTCCGGCCCGATGCCCACCGGGTCGCCCATCGTCACCAGGAGCGGGGGCAGGGTCGTCATGCCGGGTTGTCGATCTCGATGAAGTGGTGCGCCAACCCCAGCTGTGCCGCCATGTGCGCGCCGACGGCCGGTGCGCCGTAGCGCTCGGTGGCATGATGGCCGCAGGCCAGGAAGGCCACGCCGGTCTCGCGCGCCAGGTGCGCCTGAGGCTCGGAGATCTCCCCGGTCAGGAAGGCATCCGCGCCGGCGGCGATGGCGGCCTCGAAGTAGCCCTGGGCACCGCCGGTGCACCAGGCCACGCGCCGCAGGGGCCGGCCATCGCCGGGCACCACCAGTGGCACGCGCTGCAGCGCACTGGCCACGCGCGCTGCCAGCGCGTCCAGTGTGGCATCGGTGGCCGGCGCGGCGAAGCCCAGGTCCTGATCGCCGAAGCGGGAGTCGGCCACCAGCGCGAGGCGCATGCCGAGCTGGGCGTTGTTGCCCAGCTGGGCATGGGCATCCAGCGGCAGGTGGTAGGCGAAGAGGTTGATGTCGTGCGCCATCAGGCGCGCCACGCGCTGCCGCAACCAGCCGGTCAGGCGGCCGTCCTGCCCGCGCCAGAACAGCCCGTGGTGGACCAGGATGGCATCGGCGCCGGCCTCGATGGCGGCGTCGATCAGCGCCAGGCTGGCGGTGACGCCGCTGACGAGCCGGCGCACCTCGGTACGGCCCTCGACCTGCAGACCGTTCGGCCCATAATCCTTGAACGCGGCGGGCTGCAGCAGCCCGTCCAGCGTGTTCTCCAGCGTGGCGCGATCCACCATCGGCGCCGTCCTTTCCCTGATGCGCAAGACCTGGCTTCTATTCTCGCAGGCGGTCACGGTGACGGTGGCCGCGCTGTTCGTGCTGGCCACGCTCAAGCCGCAGTGGCTCGGGGCCGGCAGCAAGGTGCTGCCCCGCCCGACGCTGACCGTCCTGGCCGCCGACCCAGCCCCCGCCGCATCGGCAGCGGGCAGTGGCTACAGTGCCGCAGCGCGCGCCGCGGCGCCGGCGGTGGTGAGCATCCTGGCCAGCCAGGTGCCGGCCCGCGCACCGAACGACGCGTCGAGCGAAGACCCGCACTGGCGCTTCTTCCTCGGCCCCAACCGCCCGCGCACAGGGCTCGGCTCCGGCGTCATCGTGGCACCCGAGGGCTACCTGCTGACCAACCACCACGTGGTGGCCGGGGCCAGCGCGATCGAGGTGCAGTTGGCCGACGGCCGGCGTCTGGCCGCGGAACTGGTGGGCAGCGACCCGGAGACCGACCTCGCCGTACTGAAGCTCGCCGCCGATGACCTGCCGGCGGTGACCCTGGGCGACGCCACCGCCTTGCAGGTGGGCGACGTGGTGCTGGCCATCGGCAACCCCTTCGGCGTCGGCCAGACGGTGACGGCCGGCATCGTCAGCGCACTGGGCCGCACCCGGCTGGGCCTGTCGACCTACGAGAACTTCATCCAGACCGATGCCGCCATCAACCCGGGCAACTCGGGCGGTGCGCTGGTGGACGCCCAGGGCCGCCTGGTGGGCATCAACACCGCCATCTTCGCGCGCCAGGACGGTGGCGGCAGCCTGGGCATCGGCTTCGCGATCCCGGTGGACACCGCACGCAGCGTGCTCGAGGCCCTGCTGCGCGACGGGGTCGTGCAGCGTGGCTGGCTGGGCGTGGAGCCGCAGAACCTGAACCCGGAGATCGTCGAGGCGTTCAACCTGCCGGTGACGCAGGGCGCGCTCGTGGCCGGCGTGCTGCGCAACGGGCCGGCAGCCAGGGCCGGCCTGAAGCCCGGTGACGTGATCACGCAGGTGGCCGGGCGCGAGGTGGCCGACGCTACGCGCCTGCTGGACGCCGTGGCCGCACTGAAGCCCGGCGAAACGGCGGCGCTCACCGTGCAGCGCGGCGCGCAGACTCTGACGATCGAGGTGGTGCCGGGCCAGCGCCCGCCGGCGGCACGTCAGCGCTGAACACGCGACCGGCGCACCGGCGCCTGCATCAGGCCTCGGTGGCCCCCTCAGGCGCCTTGGTGTGCTTGACGAACAGGCGCGCCGCGATGATGCCGGCCTCGTACAGCAGGCACATCGGGATGGCCAGAGACAGCTGCGAGATCACGTCCGGCGGGGTGACGATGGCCGCCACGATGAACGCGCCGACGATGAAGTAGCCGCGCGCCTTCTTCAGCTGCTCGATCGTGACCACGCCGATGCGCACGAGCACGATCACCGCGATCGGCACCTCGAAGGCGATGCCGAACACGAAGAACAGCGTCAGCACGAAGCCGAAGTACTCCTCGACGTCAGGCGCCGCGGTGATGCTCTCCGGCGCCACCGCCTGGATGAAGCCGGCCAGCCCCGGGATGACGATGAAGTACACGAAGGCCACGCCGATGAGGAACAGGATGGTGCTGGAGATCACCAGCGGCAGCACCATCTTCTTCTCGTGCGAGTACAGGCCAGGCGCGACGAAGGCCCAGACCTGGTAGAGCACGTAGGGCAGCGCGATCAGGAACGCCCCCATCAGCGTGATCTTCAGCGGCACCAGGAATGGCGTGATCACGCTGGTGGCGATCAGCGTGGCACCCTGCGGCAGGTGCTCGGCCAGCGGCGCGGCCAGCAGGTCGTAGAGCGCGCCGGCGCCTGGCCAGAGCATCAGCGCACCGAAGGCGATGCCCACGGCGATCAGCGCACGGATCATCCGGTCGCGCAGTTCGATCAGGTGGGAGACGAACGGGGCTTCGGTGCCCGCCAGTTCATCGTCCTTGTCGGAGGTGCTCATCGGTTCAGTGGCCCCTGGCCGTCCCGGCGCCGGAAGGCGTCAAGGCAAGGCGTCATCGAAGGCCCGGCGGGCGGAAGCGGGCCACGCGTGCCGCGCCAGACTGCGCCTTGGTGCGCACACCGTGGCGCTGCTTGTACCACTGCGGCGTGGCACCTCGCTTGAGCCGCCAGTTCTTGCGCGGCGGCGTGTAGGACGGCGGCGGGCGGATGGACTCGTAGCTCGACGACGTGGAAGACACACCGTCCGAACTCAGTCCGGCCGTGGCCTCGCGCCAGTCGCTCTCGAAGCTCTGGCTGGCCTCGCGCACGTTCTGCTCGACGCTGCTCTGCACGTCGCGCGCGGCGTCCTCGAACTGCGTCTTCATCTTCTTGAGCTCGTCGAGCTCGATCGAGCGGTTGACCTCGGCCTTGACGTCGGCCACGTAACGCTGCGCCTTGCCAAACAGGTGACCCACCGTGCGAGCCACCTTGGGCAGCTTCTCCGGGCCGATGACGATCAACGCCACGGCACCGATGAGGGCCAGCTTGTCGAAGCCGAAGTCGATCATGCGCGCGGCAGGGCCGGGGTCAGGACTTGGTCTTGGCCTCGACGTCCACGGTCTCGGCCTCGCGCTTGGCGGCCGTCACCTGCGCCGCCGGGCCGCCGGCGGCCTGCTCGTCGGCGGCGTCGTTCGCACCCTTGACGCCGTCCTTGAAGCCCTTGACCGCGCCACCAAGGTCGGAGCCGATGTTCTTCAGCTTCTTCGTGCCGAAGATCAACACCACGACCAGCAGCACGATCAGCCAGTGCCAGATGCTGAAGGAACCCATGACTTTCTCCTGAAGGAATCCGGAATTCTAGGGGACCGGCTCTCGCCGGCCAGTTCGCAGGGGATCAGCCCTTCTTCCAGGGCCTGGGCCCACCCATCACGTGCATGTGGAGGTGGTAGACCTCCTGCCCGCCATTGGGCCCGGTGTTGACGATGGTGCGGAAGCCGTCGTCCACGCCCAGTTCACGCATGAGCCGCGGCGCCAGGCCCAGCATGCGGCCCAGCAGCGCATCGTCCTCCGGCTGCGCGTCGTACAGCGTGGCGATGTGCGCCTTGGGAATGATGAGCACGTGCACCGGTGCCCAGGGGTTGATGTCGTGGAAGGCCAGGAGTTCCTCGTCCTCGTAGGCCTTCTTCGACGGGATCTGCCCGGCGATGATCTTGCAGAAGATGCAGTTCGGGTCGTGACGTGCGCTCATGCTTCTCCTCGTTCACGGGCCTGCGCCTTGCGCGCGGCGAACTCCTCCAGGCCCGACAGGCCCTCGCGCCGCCGCAGTTCGGCCAGCACGTCGGCCGGCCGCAGGCCATGGGCGGCCAGCACGACCATCGTGTGGAACCACAGGTCGGCCACCTCGCCGACCAGCTTGTCGGCGCCGCCGCCATGCGGCACGTCCTTGGCCGCCATCACGACCTCGGTGGCTTCCTCGCCCACCTTCTTGAGCATGGCGTCAGCGCCCTTGTGGAACAGGCGGGCGACGTAGCTCTTGTCGGGGTCACCGCCACGGCGGGACTCGATCACGTCCGCGAGGCGGGCCAGGGTGTCGTCGGCGTTCACTTGTAGATGCTCTGTGGGTCCTTCAGGACCGGGTCGACGGCCTGCCAGGCCCCATTGTTCCAGACGCGGAAGAAGCAACTGTGACGCCCGGTGTGGCAGGCGATGCCGGGGTCATGGCCGAGCTGCGTGACCTTCAGCAGCACCACGTCGGCGTCGCAGTCCAGGCGGATCTCGTGCACCTTCTGCACGTGGCCCGATTCCTCGCCCTTGTGCCACAGGCGGCCGCGCGAGCGGCTGAAATACACGGCCTCGCCGCGGCGTGCCGTCTCGGCCAGCGCCTCGCGGTTCATCCAGGCCACCATCAGCACGTCGTTGCTGCCCTGTTCCTGGGCGATGGCCGGCACCAGGCCCTGGGCGTCCCAGCGGATGCTGTCGAGCAATGTGTCCATGGCCGGCAGTCTAGTGGCCCGTCAGTGCGTGGCGCCCGTGAAGCCACGCTCGGCGGCCAGCCAGCCCAGCACCGGCACCGTGCCCGGCAGCACCGGGCCCACCTGCACCGGCAGCGTCTGCCAGGCCATCTGCTGGCGCTCGCGCATCTCGAACGCGCCCTGCCAGTGCAGCACCTTGCAGAAGTGCAGCCGGACGCGGGCATGCGGGTAGTCGACGATCTCCACCTTCCACGGCACGGCCGGGCCGATGGTGATGCCGAGTTCCTCGTGCAGTTCGCGCCGCAGCGCCTGCTCCACGGATTCGCCGGCCTCCAGCTTGCCGCCGGGGAACTCCCAGTGGCCGGCGTAGACCTTGCCCTCGGGGCGGGACGTGAGCAGGAAGCGGTCGTCGGCGTCGATCAATACGCCCACGGCCACGTCGACCGGTTGCCGTTCAGACATCCTGGCGCCCCGCGAAGTCGCGCGCGAACTGGTAGGCCACGCGGCCCGAGCGCGAGCCGCGCTCCAGCGCCCACACCAGCGATTCCTGTCGCGCACCGGCGATCGCGTCCTCGCCGAGCCCGAAGTGGCGCAGCCACTGCGCCACGATGGCCAGGTACTCGGCCTGCGTGAAGGGGTAGAAGCTGATCCAGAGTCCGAAGCGTTCGGACAGCGAGATCTTCTCTTCCACCACCTCGCCCGGGTGCACCTCGCCGTCCTCGGTGTGCGTGTAGCTGAGGTTCTCCTTCATGTACTCCGGCAGCAGGTGGCGGCGGTTGCTGGTGGCGTAGATCAGCACGTTGTCGCCGCTGGCCGCCACGCTGCCGTCGAGCATGGACTTCAGCGCCTTGTAGCCGGGTTCGCCCTCGTCGAAGCTGAGGTCGTCGCAGAAGACGATGAAGCGCTCCGGCCGCGCGGCGACGCGGTCCACCAGGTCGGGCAGGTCCACCAGGTCGGCCTTGTCGACTTCGATCAGTCGCAGGCCCTGCGGTGCGTACTCGTTCAGGCAGGCCTTGATCAGGCTGCTCTTGCCGGTGCCGCGGGCGCCGGTCAGCAGCACGTTGTTGGCCGGCCGGCCGGCGACGAACTGCGCCGTGTTGCGCAAGAGACGGTCCTTCTGCGGCTCCACCTCCTGCAGGTCGGCCAGGCGGATGGTGGCCACGTGGCGCACCGGCTCCAGCACGCCACTGCCGCCGCGCTTGCGGTAGCGGAAGGCCACGGAGGCAGCCCAGTCGGGCTCGGCCAGGGGATGGGGGAGGATGGCTTCTAGGCGCGAGATCAGCGCCTCGGCGCGGGCGATCAGGGTGTCGACGGACATGCCGTCAGTCTAGGGCACGGGCCATTCAACGCCGATTCAACGCCGGTCAGGAATGCTGTAACCCGCACCGTTCGAATCCCGGAGTCCACGACGATGAACACCCCCTCGCTGCGTGCCCTGCCCCGCTGGCTGACCCACCTGCCCCTGGCCTTGCCGCTGATCGGCGCGGCCACCGCCCAGGCGGGCCCCAGCCAGTCCACGACGCCCGTGCCCGGAGGCTTCGTCTCCGCCTGCGCCAGCCCCATCAGCTCCGGCACGTCCTGGACGCCCGGGCTGGACCTGACGGCCCACTTCAACACCTGGCCGGGCCGCGCCGCCTGCGACAGTGCCACGTTCGCCGGTCTGGCCGGCGGTTCCACTTCCGCCAGCCAGGCCAGCGGTGCCACGGCCAACCAGGCAGCGGCCGACGCCGGCCTCGGGTTCATCCACCTGTCGGCCACCAACCAAGGCCGCTACGTCGATCAGTTCCCCATCGGCGTGGCGGGGGGTGGCTGGCGCGACACGGTCACGTTGCAGCTGGACGGCTTCGACGGCCAGCCGGCGATCTGGACTTTTGCCGTCGCCGTCGACGGCAGCCTTCATGCGGCCAATGGCGGCTCGGCCAAGGCCATGCTGAACGCCTACAAGAACAATCAGGAGCTGAACAGGAACGTGGCCGGCCACGACCGCGGTGATTCCGACCTCTTCACCACCGACCGCCAGCGCGTGGCCTGGGGCGTGTCGCGCGACGGCGACCGGCTCATCGACGACCGCATCGTCTTCGCGGTGCCGGTCACGATCGGCCAGGCCTTCGACTTCGGGGTCTACGCCACACTCGCGGCCAGCACGGCGGCGTTCAGCGGCAGCACCCAGCTGACCACTGCGTCGGGCGACTTCATGCACAGCTTCCGCTACGCCGGCAGCTGGGGCCTGAGCATCGGCGGCGAGGCCGTCACCGGCTATGGCATCGATGCCGCCAGCGGTGTCAACTGGCTGCTGGCCAGCCCGGTGCCCGAGCCGTCGACCGCCCTGCTGCTGGCGCTGGGCAGTGCCGGCCTGTGGTTCGGCAGCCGCCGCCGCTTCATGGGGGGCTGAGGCTGGACTGAAGACAGTCCCTGCGGACTGGCTCAGCCTGCCGAAGCGGTCGAAGTCAGCACCCCCGCCATCGCGTCCCGCAGCGCCTGCCGGTCGACCGCCGGCGCGCGCGTGCCGGCCAGCAGCGCATGTGTGGCCGTCTGCATCGCCGGCGGTGGTGCGACACCCGTCGCGTGCGCGCAGCGCCACCACTCGGCCAGCCAGCGCGCCAGCGAGTCGCCGCTGCCACCGGCATCCAGGGCCACGGCCTGCACGGCGTCGAGCGCCTCCGTGGGCCGGCCGAGTGCGCGCAGGGCGCCGGCCTGGACGGCCGTGCGCAGCAGGCGCGCCTCGTCCAGGTCGGCTGGCGGGGCAGCGCCCAGCAGCGTCAGCGCATCGGCCGGTCGCCCCGCGCGCAGCAGCCACCAGGCCCGCTTGTTGTCCACCATCGTGCGGATGGGCCCCGTCTGCGGCAGGCCCGGGTCGGTCTGCGCCCGCTCCAGCAGGGCGCCGGCCTCGGCCAGGTCACCGCACAGCAGCGGCAGGTCCACCACCAGCTGCAAGGTGCTGAGCCGCGCATAGGCGTCGGCCGTGGCCTCGGCCAGGGCCAGCAGCCTCGGTTGCTGATCACCGCAGGCCGCCAGGTCGCCGGCCAGCCAGCCGGCAAACCAGCGCACCTGGGCCACGAAGAGCTCGCCGCGCACGGCGTCCGCCGCGGGCGGCAGGCGGTCGAGCTCGTCGAGCATCGACAGGCAGGCGGCAATCTCGCCGGCGTCGCTGTGCAGCTTGGCCAGGTTCAGCAGCGCCATGCGCCGGGTGTTGGGGTGGCCACCGCGCCGCGCTGCATCCGCGGCCCGGACCAGCGTCTCTCGGGCAGCGTCGCGTTCGCCACGCCAGATCTGCACCACGCCCAGCATCGACAACAGCGCCGAGGCCACGGCAGGGGCATCGACCGCGCGCAGCAGCGCCAGGCCGCGCTCGCACGCCTGCTGGCCGGTGGCGAAATCGCCCGACTGCGCGGCGGCGCGCGCCACACCGTGCAGGGCGTCCGCGATGGCCGGCAGCGCGCCGGGTTCGTCGGGCCATTGCGCCGCCGCCTGGCTGCACAGGGCCACGGCACGGTCGAGCTGGCCACGGCGCTGCGCGATCTCCGCGGCCGTGACCGCCAGCACCGGGTGCAGGCCTTCACCAGCGTCGGGCTGCACCTGCGCCAGCAGGGCCTCGGCATCGTCCAGCCGCCCCGAACGCGCCCACAGCTGGGCCTGCAGGGCCCGCACGCGGCGGCGCAGCGGTGGCACGGCATCGGCTGCCAGGGCTGCTTCGCGCAGTGCGGCGTCAGCACCGGCCACATCGTCCAGGCGCGCCAGCACGTCGGCACACTGCAGCCACCACGGCACGGCGGCCGCGGTGGCCGGTGCCGCGGCAAGCGCTGCGCGCCAATGCACCAGCGCCTGCGGCAGGGCATGCACACGCTGCGCCTGTTCGGCGGCGCGCACGTGCCATTCGCGCGCCGCCGTGGCGTCGCCCGCGGCGTCCCAGTGGGCGGCCACCTGGGCCGGCGCGGCGCCGTCGGCCGCGGCGCGGAGGGCCCAGGCCGCATGCCAGCGCTCGCGCCTGGGCACCGGTGTCGATTCCCCCAGCGATTCGCGGACCAGGTCGTGTGTGAAGCGCAGACCGGCTCCGCCATCCACCAGCAGCCCGGCCGCCGTGGCGTGCGCCAGCACCGCCTCCACGGCGTCGACCGCCACGCCGGTGACCACCGCCAACGCCCGTGCCCGCAGCGGCGGCACGGCCAGGCTGGCCGCCTGCAGCACCTCGGCTGCGACCGCGCCGAGGGCATGCACGCGGGCGCGCACGGCGTCGTGCACGCTGGGGGGCAGGCGCACGGTCGCGGGCGTGACGGCCTCCGTGCCCGCGGCAGACAGCTGCCCCGTGGCCTGCAGCCAGCGCAGTGTCTCGAGCACGAACAGCGGGTGGCCGCCCGTGCTCGCGTGCAGCTTCATCGCCAGATCGGGTGCCAGCGCGCCCAGGCCGCCGGCCACCAGCTGCCCCACTTCGTCCAGGCTCCAGTCGTCGAGCACGAGGCGCACGGCCTGTCCGCTGTCGCAGACCGACCGCAAGTGCGCGAGCACGGCCGGCTGCAGCGCACCAACGCGGTGGGCCACCAGGCGCAGGGGCAGCGGGTCGGCCGGCGTCTGCATGGCATCGGCCGCATCGAGCTGGATCCACCACCGTGCGCTCTCCGGGTCCACCCATTGCCAGTCGTCGAACACCAGCACGTTGAAGTTGTCGGCCGCCAGGCGCCGCAGCGCCACGGCGCCTGCGGCGGCCAGCCGCGCCGGCCAGTCGTCGCCAGGCGGGATGGGCGCGGACCCGTCCGGCGCCCAGTCCGGCATCACCACGGCCAGGGTCTCCAGCACCCAGGGGGGCAGGACCACGTCGGGCGCCGCCTCGCGCAGCGCACGCAGGCCACGGATGGCCGCGGCGAAGGGCGCATCGGCGTCCTCCGGCCGCGCCGCCACATGAAGCACGGCGCCGTGGCGGGCCGCCGCCTCGAGGGCGAGCCGGGTCTTGCCGATGCCCGGCGGACCGGCGAGTACGACGCTGCGCCCAGCGGCCCAGGCGTCGTCGATGGCGCGCAGCCAGGCCACGCGGGCCACGAACGGCGGCGCGCCCGGTGCCGGGATGTCGGCCGCCGCGGGTTCCTGCAGGGGCGCCGCGCGCCATGGCCCGCGCGGCGCGGACGACGTCGCTGCAGGCGTCGCCCCGACATGCTGGGCCAGCCAGTCGTCGAAGTCCTCGCCCGCGACGCCGATCAGCGGTTCCACCCATCTACCGCGGCCGGGCGGGCGGTCCACCGCCACGGCTCCCGCGGCCAGGCCCAGGCGCTGCCCGTCGAGATCCTGCAGCGGCAGGCCGGCCTGCCGCCACCGGTAGACCTCGCGGCGGAGGTTGCGGCGCGCCGCGTCGGGGGCCACATCGGGCCACAGCAGGCGCGCCAGGTGGGAGCGCGACGTGGCGCCGTCGATCACCAGCACCACCAGCAGCGCCAGCGCCTTGCGCGTGGCCACCGGGTGCACCTGCCCATCGTCGTGCACCCGCACCACGTCCTCGAAGGTGACCCGCCAGCGTCCGGCCGTCGGAGACGTCGTGGTGCCGAGGCCGGGGCTCACGGCCGGTTCCTGCGCACGGGCGGCAGCGGAGTGACGGCCGTGTCGTGCACCACGTAGACGCGGTCGTCCGGCGTGCACGGCAACGTGTGCGTGCCGGTGAAGGCCCCGAAGGCCGGCAGCACGCCCACGCCCGGGCCGAAGTGGAAGCACGGCAGGCGCAAGCGGTCATGCGCCCGGCCCCCCACCGACACGGCCGGGTGCAGATGGCCTGCAAGCACATAGGCACCCTGCACCGGCTCGGGGTGGTGTGCCAGCGCCAAGGCGCCTCCGCGCCCGAGACGCCACGGCTCGTCGACACAGGCGATGCGCCATTCGGCGGGCGGATCGCCGGCGTGGCGGTCGTGGTTGCCGCGCACCAGGTGCAGGTCGAGCCCGGCGTGGCGTTCGCGCCAGCGGGCCACGGCCGCCCAGGTGGCCGGCGCCTTCGAGCGCGCGGAGTGGATCAGGTCGCCCAGGAAGACGATGCCGCGCGCGCCGGTGGCGGCGATCGCCGCGTCCAGACGCGCCAGCGTGGCGCTGGTCGTGCCCTGCGGCACCGGCACGCCCAGGCGGCGAAAGCTCTGCGCCTTGCCGAGGTGCAGGTCGGCCACCAGCAACAGGCTGTCGTCCGGCAGAAAGGCCGCGCGCTGGGGCAACAGGCGGAGCGGCAGGCCCGCGATTTCGATGTCCATGTGCTGGCCGCGCCTGCGCGCCAAACCACCGCGCCGCTCAGGTCAGGCGGGCGAGTGCCGGCTCCAGGTTCTCGGTGGGCAGCCGCTTGAAGCCGGAGCGGGCGTAGCGGTGCAAGCGGCCGACGGCCAGCGCGGTGAGCGCCGAGGCCAGCACGTTGGCCTCCACCGTCGGCGTGGCCGAGCCGTTGGCCTCGGCGGCCTGGCGCAGACACTGGCGCAACTGCGACTCCACCCGGTCGAAGAACTGGTTCATGCGCACCGATAGGCGCTCGTGCTCGAAGACCAGCGCGTCGCCCACCATCACACGCGTCATGCCCGGGTTCTTCTCGCCGAACTGCAGCAGCACGGCCACGATCTTCCGCGCCTGCGCACCACCGTCGCTCTCGCGCTCGGCGATCTGGTTGACGAGCGAAAACACGCTGCTCTCGATGAACTCGATCAGGCCCTCGAACATCTGCGCCTTGCTGGCGAAGTGGCGGTACAGGGCAGCCTCGCTGACCGCCAGCTTCCCTGCCAGCGCGGCGGTGGTGATGCGGTCGGCCCCTGGCTGTTCGAGCATGCCGGCCAGCGTCTGCAGGATCTGGATGCGGCGCTCGCCGGGCTTGGGGCGCTTGCGCGACGGCGCTTCCGGAGCAGTGGTCGGCGCAGCAGGTGCCGGTGTATCGGGACCCACTTCGATGGCGGGTTCGCTCAGGGGGTCGGACATGGTGGACGTGCCGGCACTCACTTACAGATCGAAAAAACATTCTGGCACAGGGATCCGCCGTACCGGCGCAGGTAAACACCGAGGCGGCCCCGCCGCCGGTGTCAGCCTCGCGTCAACTGCAGCAGGCGGACGATGCGCCGGTCCACGTAGGCCGGCCGACGCGCCACCCGGGTGGCGGCCGCCACGCCCCAGCCAGCCCGCCGCGTCCAGCGCTGCATCCACACGGTGCGCATGCCCAGCGACCGCGCCGCCTTCTGGTGCTCCAGCGTGTCCTCCACCAGCACCGCGCGCGCGGGCGGCACCCGCAGGCGCGCGAGCAGGCGGCGAAACATGCGCCGGTCGGGCTTGGGCCGCCAGTGGCCGAACATGCGCATGTCCTCGATGCACAGCACGCCGTGGAACAGGTGGCCGATGCCGAGCGCGCCGATGACGCGCTCGGCGTAGTCGCGCGGTGCGTTGGTCAGCACGTAGCGGCGCCCCGGCAGCCGCGCCAGCGCGGCGAAGTCGTGGGCGTGCCCGTAGACACGCTGCTCCAGTCCCGGCAGTCGGTGCGTCTGCGCCAGGAAGTGCGCGCCGGCCACGCCATGGTGTCGCACCAGGCCCAGCAGCGTGGCGCCATAGCGTTGCCAGTAGTCGCGCCGCAGCGCGTCGGCGCCGGATTCGTCGATGCCCAGGTGTTCGACGATGTAGTCCGTCATGCCGCGGTTGACGTCGCGGAAGGCCGACGCCGACGCGTCGTGCAGCGTGTTGTCCAGGTCGAACAGCCAGACCCGGCCGCCGGCGGGCGGCATCAATGCGACTTGATCATCGTGCCGTAGGCGCGGTCGCTGAGCACCTCCAGCAGCATGGCGTGCGGCACGCGCCCGTCGACGATGTGCACCGCGTGCACCCCGCTCTTGGCCGCGTCGATGGCCCCGGCGATCTTGGGCAGCATGCCGCCGCTGATGGTGCCGTCGGCGATCAGGTCGTCGATGTCGCGTGCCGTCAGTTCGGTCAGCAACTCGCCCTGCTTGTCGAGCACGCCACGGATGTTGGTCAGCAGCAGCAGTTTCTCGGCCTTGAGCACGGTGGCCAGCTTGCTGGCCACCATGTCGGCATTGATGTTGTAGCTCTCGTTGTGCTCGCCGAAGCCGATCGGGCTGATCACCGGGATGAACCGGTCGTCCTGCAGCGCCTGCACCACGCCGGGGTCGATGCCGACGATCTCGCCGACCTGGCCCACGTCGTGTTCCTTGCTCGGGTCGTCCTTGTCGGCCATCTTCAGCTTGCGCGCGCGGATCAGGCCGCCGTCGCGCCCGGTCAGGCCCACGGCCTTGCCGCCGGCGGCGTTGATCAGGCCGACGATGTCCTGCTGCACCTGGCCGGCCAGCACCCACTCGACGACTTCCATGGTCTCCTCGTCGGTCACGCGCATGCCCTGCACGAAGGTGCCCTTCTTGCCCACGCGGGCCAGCGCCTCGTCGATCTGCGGGCCACCGCCGTGCACCACGATGGGGTTCATGCCGACCAGCTTGAGCAGCACCACGTCCTCGGCGAAGTCCTGCTGCAGCGCCGGGTCGGTCATGGCGTTGCCGCCGTACTTGATGACGAGGGTCTTGCCGTGGAACTGGCGGATGTAGGGCAGCGCCTGGGCCAGGATCTCGGCCTGCTCGCGCGGGGTGATGTGGTCCAGCGACTGCTCGTGCGGGGTCGTCATGGGCGGGCCTCGGCGGTGGGAATGCATCCCATTGTAGAAAGGCGGCTGTTGCGGCGCAGCACGCCGTTGTCCACCTGCACCCGGTGCGCTGCGTTGAAGGTTCTGAAGG
Organism: Rubrivivax albus; assembly: GCF_004016515.1. Taxonomy (GTDB): domain Bacteria; phylum Pseudomonadota; class Gammaproteobacteria; order Burkholderiales; family Burkholderiaceae_C; genus Rubrivivax; species Rubrivivax albus. Next base: position 356,450 of record NZ_SACT01000001.1, on the reverse strand, counting down.
AGACCGACACCATGAAACGCCTGACCCTCGCCGCCGTCTTGACCCTGGCCGCCGGCTTCGTTTCAGCGCAGAGCGTTGATGCCGAGGTGCGCAAGGTCGACGCTGCCCAGGGCAAGCTGACCCTGAAGCACGGCGAGATCAAGAACCTCGACATGCCCCCGATGACCATGGTCTTCCGCGTGGCCGACAAGGCCATGCTCGATGGTCTGAAGGCCGGCGACAAGATCAAGGTCGATGTCGACAAGATCGATGGCCAGTACACCGTGACCAAGCTGGCCAGGTGAGCCCACCCGGCCCGCCGGTTGCGCGCGGGCCGGGCAGCGGGTGCGTGCGTCAGAAGTGGATGCCGCGCATCATCTGCTGCATCGCGATGGCCTCGGGCGACAGCCTGGGCTTGTCGCCCTTCTCGCCCTTGGCAGCGTCGCTGTCGGGGAACATGCGGAAGCTGGTGTTCATGACGATCTGCGCGATGCGCGGCGCTGCCGCGTGCAGCAGTTCGCCGGTGATGCCCAGGCGCGTGGCGATGCGCACCGGCTTGGCAATGCAGGCCTGCGCGATCATGTCCGCCGCCTCCTCCGGGCTCAGCGTCGGCACGTTCTGGTAGATCTTGGTGGGCGCGATCATCGGCGTGCGCACCAGCGGCATGTTGATGGTGGTGAAGGTGATGCCCTGGTCGGCGAACTCGCTGCTGGCGCAGCGCGTCCACGCGTCCAGTGCCGCCTTGCTGGCCACGTAGGCGCTGAAGCGCGGCGCATTGGTCAACACGCCGATCGAGCTGATGTTGACCACGTGGCCCTTGCGCTTCTTCACCATGCCCGGCAGCAGGCCCATGGTGACACGCAGGCAGCCGAAGTAGTTCAGGTCCATCGTGCGCTGGAAGTCGTGGAAGCGGTCGTAGCTGGACTCGATCGCACGCCGGATGCTGCGCCCGGCGTTGTTGATCAGGAAGTCCACGCCGCCGTGCTCGGTCTCCAGCGTCTGCACGAAGGCGGCGCAGTCAGCCTCGTTGGCGATGTCCACGCTGTAGCTGAAGACCTTGGCATCCTTGCCGGCGTGGGCCTGGATCTCCTTGACCGCCTCGGCCAGCTTGTCTTCGCCGCGGGCGCAGATGATGGTGACCGCACCCGCTTCGGCGAACTTCATCGCCGCAGCCAGGCCGATCCCCGATGAACCGCCGGTGACCAGCACCACCTTGCCGCCGACCGTGCCCTTGAGGCTGCGGTCGATGAAGAGGTCGGGGTCGAGGTGGCGTTCCCAGTAGTCCCACAGCCGCCACGCGTAGTCGTGCAGGTTGGGGCACTCGATGCCGCTGCCCTTGAGTGCCGCGGTGGTCTCCCGGCAGTCGAAGCGCGTGGGGTAGTTGACGAAGGTGAGGATGTCCTCGGGCAGCGCCAGGTCCTTCATCACCGCGGCACGGATGCGGCGCACCGGCGCCAGCGCCATCAGGCCCTTCTTGACGCTCTTCGGGATGAACCCCAGAAGCGCGGCGTTGACGAAGACGTTCATCTTCGGCGCGTGCGCGGCCTTGCTGAAGATGTCGAGCACGTCGCCCACGCGGTAGCCCATCGGGTCGACCAGGTGGAAGCACTTGCCGGCGTTGTCGGCCTTGGCGTGGCTGATGTGGTCCAGCGCCTTGACCACGAAGTCCACCGGCACGATGTTCACGCGCCCGCCCTCCAGACCCACCGACGGGAACCACGGCGGCAGGATCTGCCGCATGCGCTGGATCAGCTTGAAGAAGTAGTACGGGCCGTCGATCTTGTCCATCTCGCCAGTGGCCGAGTCGCCGACCACCATGGCGGGCCGGTACACCGTCCACGGCACCTTGCACTCCTTGCGCACGATCTTCTCGCTCTCGTGCTTGGTGGCGAAGTACGGGTGGTCCAGGCCCTCGGCCTCCTCGAACATGTCCTCGCGGAAGACGCCCTCGTACAGGCCGGCGGCGGCGATGCTGCTGACGTGGTGAACGTGCTTCGCGTCGATCGCCTTCGCGAACTCCACCATGTTGCGCGTGCCCTCCACGTTCACGCGGATCTGGCTCTCCTCGTCGGCCGACAGGTCGTACACCGCCGCCAGGTGGTAGACGGCGTCGATACTGCCCTTGAGCGACTTGATGTCCTCGGCCGACACGCCCAGCTTCTTGGCCGTCAGGTCGCCGGTCACGGCGATCGCGCGGGCCTTCGTCGTGCCCCAGTCGGCCAGCAGGCCCGCGACCTTGCCTTCGCTGCCCGGCCGCACCAGGAAGTACACGGTGGCGCCACGACGGGCGAGCAGGGCCTTGACCAGGCGCTTGCCGATGAAGCCGGTGGCACCGGTGACGAAGTAACGCATGCGAGATCCTCCGGGAAAACCAACGCGCATTCTTGACCAGTCCCCCGGCATTGCCCGATGGCGCTTTCCCGGATCGGACTAGAGGGTTCTCACTAGGCTTCTAGGCTGCGTTCTCCACGGCGCGGGCCTACAGTGCAGGCACGGATTCACCCGAGGGACTCACATGGTCAAGAAGCTCAAGCGCATTTCCGAGAACAAGGCGGCCTCGCCCGCCGGCCTGCTGGACGGCCAGCTGGCGGCGTCGGTCAAGGACTCGGCCCAGCAGATCTGGCTGGCCGGCATGGGCGCCTTCTCGAAGGCGCAGGAAGAAGGCGGCAAGGTGTTCGAGGCGCTGGTCAAGGAAGGCATGAGCCTGCAGAAGAAGACGCAGGGCATGGCCGAGGACAAGATCAGCGAGGTCACCGGCAAGATGAGCGCGATGGCCGGCACCGTCACCGCCAAGGCGGGGCAGAACTGGGACAAGCTCGAGTCGATCTTCGAGCAGCGCACTGCCAAGGCCTTGTCCAAGCTGGGCGTGCCCACGGCCAAGGATGTCGATGCGCTGGTCAAGCGTGTGGACGCCCTGGCGGCCCAGGTGGCCAAGCTGAACAAGGGCGGCGCAGCCGCAGCGCCCAAGGCCGCCGCGAAGAAGGCCCCGGCCAAGACTGCCGCCAAGAAGGCGGCGGTGAAGGCGCCGGCCGCCAAGCGTGCGCCGCGCAAGGCAACCACGGCTGCCTGACGAAACGATGAACGGCCGCGCCGCCAGCCGCCGCGCCCGCCCGCGGGTCGGGCTGGCGCTGGCCGGCGGTGGACCTTTGGGCGCGATCTGGGAGATCGGCGCCCTCAACGCGTTGGCCGAGGCCTTGCCCGGCGTGGACTTCGTGGCGCTGGACGGCTATGTCGGCGTCTCGGCCGGCGGCTTCCTGGCCGCCGGGCTGGCCAACGGCATGACGCCACGCCAGATGTGCGCCGCCTTCATCGAGGACGACGCGCCGGCAGGCGACCGCATCGACCCCGCCGCCTTCATGCGCCCGGCCTGGGCGGAGTTCGCCCGCCGCGGCGCCGCGCTGCCTGGGCTGGCGGTGCAGACCGCCTGGCAGGCGCTCTTTGGCGGCCGGTCCTGGCTGGCCGCGGCCGAGCGACTGGGCCGCGCCCTGCCCACCGGCCTGTTCAGCCATGCACCCATCGAGGCGCAACTGCGCCACGTGCTGAGCCAGCCCGGCCGCACGAACGACTTCCGCGAACTGGCGCGCACGCACGGGCGGCGCCTGGTCCTGGTGGCCACCGACCTCGACAGCGGCACGGCAGCACCGTTCGGCATGCCGGGCTGGGACCACGTGCCCATCTCGGTGGCCGTGGCCGCCAGCGCCGCGCTGCCGGGGCTGTTCCCGCCGGTGCCGGTGGGCGGGCGCTGGTACGCCGACGGCGCCCTGAAGAAGACGCTGCACGCCAGCGTGCTGCTGGACCTGGGTCTGGACCTCGTGATCTGCCTGAACCCGCTGGTGCCCTTCGATGCCAGCCACCCGCACGGGCATCGTGTCCTGGGTAGCCCGGAACCGGCCATCCCGCGGCTGGTGGAAGGCGGCCTGCCGGTGGTGATGTCGCAGACCTTTCGCTCGTTGATCCACTCGCGCCTGGAACTGGGCCTCAAGGGCTACGCGCGCAGCCACCCGGACACCGACATCCTGCTGTTCGAGCCGGACCACCGCGACCCGACGATGTTCCTGGCCAACACCTTCGGCTACCGGCAACGGCGGGCGCTGGCCGAACACGCTTACGTGCGCATGCGGGACGACCTGCGCACCCGGCGCACGGGGCTGAACCGCCAATTGGCCCGCCACGGGCTGGCGCTGGACGGGGCGGTGCTGGCCGACCGCGGTCGGCGACTGTTGGCCCCGCGTGTCCCGGGCCGGCGCAGCGCGCGCGCGCTGCACCGGCTTCACGGTGTGCTGGACAGGCTGGAAGACGCGCTGGCGCCACCCTGACAAGCCAGCCATGCCAGGCTGGACGGCACGGCACGTGAACGTCGGGCTCAAGTCCGGGGCGCGCCGGCCGATCTCCGTGGGGTCGATGCCCCGCCGGGGTGTCCGAGCCGTCTTCCCACCATGTCGACGAACCCCGACCACAGCAAGCACTCCGTTCGCTCCGATCCTGCGCGAAAGGCGGGGCGTGCCATGGCCCTGTCCTTGAAGCTGCTGCTGGACAAGGTACCTGGGTCGCGCGAAGTGCTGCCCTACCTGGCCGCGCTGGAGCGTGCGCTGGCCGCCGATGGCACGGAGGTGCTCAACCACATCCCGCTGTCATCGCTGCGCAAGATGGGCGCGCAGCTTGCAGCACTGCCGATGGACATGGAGGACAAGCCGCTGCGTGCACTACAGGTCAGGCTGCAATCCGCCATCCTCAGGCTCGACGAGACACCACCGCCCAAGCCCGAGCGCATCCCCTACCTCCCGAGCGCCCTTGATGAAACCCGGGTGGAAGTCACCGAAGTGAGTGCGAGCGAATGGGCGGCGGTCAGCCTGCTCTCACTGGACGGGCCGGGCAAAGGCCCGACCTGACTCAGCCGAGGTAGCGCCGCGCCAGGTGCGCCTTGAAGTGCGCCGGGTTCAGCGGTTCGCCGCTGGCGCGCACGGCCAGTTCGTCGGTGGTCCAGCGGCTGGCCTGGGTCCAGATGTTGACCTTCAGCCAGTCCAGCGCCGGAGCCAGGTCGCCGGCGTTCAGCCGCGCATCGAGGTCGGGCACGGCACGGCGGATGGCGCCGAACCACTGCGCCGCGAACATCGCGCCCAGCGAATAGCACGGGAAATAGCCGATCAGGCCAGCCGGCCAGTGCACGTCCTGCATCGGCCCGTCCGCGAAGTTGCCGCGCGTGTCCAGGCCGAGCAGCTCCATCATCTTGGCGTCCCACAGCGCGGGGATGTCCTCCGGCTCGATCTCGCCTTCGACCAGCGGCCGCTCGATCTCGTAGCGCAGGATGATGTGCGCCGGGTAGGTGACCTCGTCGGCATCGACGCGGATCAGCCCCGGCTTCACGCGCGTGAGCAGGCGGCGCAGGTTGGCCGGCGCAAACGCCGGCTGCTCGCCGAAGGCCTCGCGCAGCAGTGGCGACACCAGCGCCGCAAAGCCCGGGTGGCCGCCGATCTGCATCTCGAAGCTCAGGCTCTGGCTCTCGTGCAGCGCCATCGAGCGTGCCTCGGCCAGCGGCTGGCCCAGCCAGTCGCGCGGCAGGTTCTGCTCGTAGCGGCCGTGGCCGGTCTCGTGCACCGTGCCCATCAGGCTGCCGAGGAAGTTGTCGGTGCTGTAGCGCGTGGTCATGCGTACGTCCTCGGGCACGCCGCCACAGAAGGGGTGGGTGCTCACGTCCAGCCGACCGGCATCGAAGTCGAAGCCCAGCAGGCGCATGACCTGCTCGCTGAGCCAGCGCTGGCGTTCGACGTCGAACGGACCGACCGGATCGATCAGCGGCTCGGCACGGTGCTGCTCGGCCTGGCGGGCCACCACCTGCTGGATCAGGCCGGGCAGCCACTGCCGCACCTCGCCGAACACACGGTCGACGGTGGCGGTGGTCATGCCCGGCTCGTAGGCGTCCATCATCGCCTCGTAGCGGCCCAGGCCCGAGGCGTCGGCCAGGCGCGCCGCCTGCTCGCGGGCGATGGCCAGCACCGGGCGGAAGTTGGCCAGGAATCCGGCCCAGTCGCCGGTGGGACGCTGCGTGCGCCAGGCGTGTTCGCAGCGCGACGTGGCGATCTCGCGCCGCTGCACCAGGTCGTCGGGCAGCGCGGTGGCGCGCTGCCAGTCGCGCCGGATCTCGCGCAGGTTGGCGCGCTGCACGTCGTCCAGGTTCTCCTGTTCGGCGCGTTCGATCTCCGTGCCCAGCGCCGGGTCGGTGCGCATGCGGTGCATCAGGGCCGCCAGCTCGGCGATGGCGGCGGCGCGGGCCTCGTTGCCCTTGGCCGGCATGTTGGCCGCCTGGTCCCAGCCGGCGATGGCGCCCAGGTGGCCCAGGCGGTGAAGCCGCTGGTAGGTGGCGGTGAGGTGGTCGTAGGCGGGTGTCTTCATGGCAGGATTGTGCTAGGTCAAACGTGCCACTGCCCGGGGAACAGCCACAGCAGGGCCGCTGTCATGGTCACGTAGCGCGCGAACTTGCCGATGGCCATGTAGACCACGCAGGGCCAGAACGGCAGCCGCAGCCAGCCGGCCACCGCGCACAGCGGGTCGCCCACCACCGGCAGCCAGGCCAGCAGGCAGGCCTTGGCGCCAAAGCGCTCCAGCCACTGCAGGGCGCGCAGCTCCGCCGGCTTGCGGTGGCGCACCTTCTCGTAGGCGCGCTCGGCCCCGTAGCCCATCCACCAGCTGATGGCGCCGCCCAGCGTGTTGCCGGCGGTGGCCACCACCATCGTGGTCCAGAACAGGTCGGGCTCGAGCTTCAGGAAGCCCAGCACCACCCACTCGCTGCCGGCCGGCAGCAGCGTGGCCGAGACCACGGCGACGACGAACACCGTCGACAACCCGAACTCGGGCAGGGCCAGCAGCTGCAGCAGGGATCGGAGCGCCTCGTCCATCGCGGCCGCGATTATTCCGCCCACCTATAATTTCCGGCTCCCCGCCCGCCGCTTTCCCCCACCGCCCGCCCATGAAGATCGGCCACGTCGTGCTGCCGAACAACCTGTTCGTCGCCCCGATGGCCGGGGTGACGGACCGGCCGTTCCGCATGCTGTGCCGCCAGCTGGGCGCCGGCTACGCGGTCAGCGAGATGGTCACCAGCCAGAAGCACCTGTGGGCCTCGCTGAAGACCTCGCGCCGCGCCGACCACACCGGTGAGCCGGCGCCCATCGCGGTGCAGATCGCCGGCGTGGACCCGGCCGAGATGGCCGACGCCGCCCGCCACAACATCGACCGTGGCGCGCAGATCATCGACATCAACATGGGCTGCCCGGCCAAGAAGGTGTGCAACACCTGGGCCGGCTCGGCGCTGATGCAGAACGAGCCGCTGGCGCTGCGCATCGTCGAGGCCGTCGTGGCGGCCTGCGCGCCGCGCAATGTCCCGGTGACGCTGAAGATGCGCACCGGCTGGTGCGCGGCGCAGAAGAACGCACCGGTCCTGGCGCGTGCCGCACAGGAGGCCGGCATCGCGATGCTGACCGTGCACGGCCGCACGCGCGAGCAGGGCTACGGCGGGCAGGCGGAGTACGACACCATCGCCGCGATCAAGGCCGAGCTGCGCATCCCGGTGGTGGCCAACGGCGACATCGACTCGCCGGAGAAGGCCGCCGCGGTGCTCAAGTCCACGGGCGCCGACGCGCTGATGATCGGCCGCGCGGCGCAGGGCCGGCCGTGGATCTTCCGCGAGATCGCGCACTACCTGGCCACGGGCGCGCACCTGCCGCCGCCGCCCACGGCCGACGTGCGCGGCTGGCTGCTGGCCCACCTGCAGGACCATTACGGCCTGTACGGCGAGTTCACCGGCGTGCGCACGGCGCGCAAGCACATCGGCTGGGCCGTGAAGGCGCTGCCCGGCGGCGAGGCCTTCCGCGCCGCAATGAACACGCTGGAGACGGCCGACGCCCAGTTGCGCGCCGTGACCAGCTTCTTCGACGAACTCGCCGCGCTGCACCCGCGCTGGCCGGCCGCCAACGCGCCGCGCATGACCGAACAGGACGCCGCATGAAGCTCGAGGACGCGGTCCGCACGTCACTGGAGGCCTACTTCCGCGACCTCCGCGGCGCCGAGCCGCACGGTGTGCAGCAGATGGTGCTGCAGTCGGTGGAGAAGCCCATGCTGGAGGTCGTGCTGCGCCATGCCGAAGGCAACCAGCGCCTGGCCGCTGAGTGGCTGGGCATCAACCGCAACACCCTGCGCCGCAAGCTGGTCGAGCACGGCCTGATCGATTGAACCCCGGAACCTTCCCATGACCCTCTCCGCCCTGATCTCCGTCTCCGACAAGACCGGCGTGCTCGACTTCGCCCGCGCGCTGCACGAGCAGGGCGTGCGCCTGCTGTCCACCGGCGGCACTGCCAAGCTGCTGGCCGACGCCGGCCTGCCGGTGACCGAGGTGGCCGAGCTCACCGGCTTCCCGGAGATGCTGGACGGCCGCGTGAAGACGCTGCACCCGCGCGTGCACGGCGGCCTGCTGGCCCGGCGCGACCTGCCGGCGCACATGGCTGCGCTGGCCGAGCACGGCATCGGCACCATCGACCTCCTGGTCGTCAACCTCTACCCCTTCGCGCAGGCCACGGCGCGTGCCGACTGCACGCTGGAGGACGCGATCGAGAACATCGACATCGGCGGCCCGGCGATGCTGCGTGCGGCGGCCAAGAACTGGGCCGACGTGACCGTGCTGATCGACCCGGCCGACTACCCGCGCGTGCTGGCCGAGCTCAAGACCGGCGGCGTGGAGCGTGCCACGCGCTTCATGCTGGCCAAGAAGGTGTTCGCGCACACCGCCGCCTACGACGGCATGATCACCAACTACCTCACCGCGCTGCAGCCCGAGGCCGAGTTCGCGCCCGCCGCCGTGCCCGCGCGTGAACCCTTCCCCGCGGTGTGGAACCTGCAGCTGGCCAAGACGCAGGACATGCGCTACGGCGAGAACCCGCACCAGGCCGCCGCCTTCTACCGCGATGCCAAGCCGGCCGCCGGCACGCTGGCGCAGTGGACGCAGGTGCAGGGCAAGGCGCTGAGCTACAACAACATCGCCGACGCCGATGCTGCCTGGGAGTGCGTCAAGAGTTTCGACGTGCCGGCCTGCGTGATCGTCAAGCACGCCAACCCCTGCGGCGTGGCCCTGGGCGCCGACCCGCACGAGGCCTACCGCAAGGCCTTCCAGACCGATCCCACCTCGGCCTTCGGCGGCATCATCGCCTTCAACCGCCCGCTCGACGGCGCCGCGGCCGAAGCCGTCAGCAAGCAGTTCGTCGAGGTGCTGATCGCCCCGGCCATCACGCCCGAGGCGCGTGCCGTGTTCGCGAGCAAGGTCAACGTGCGCCTGCTGGAGGTGCCGCTCTCGGCCGAGATGAACACCTGGGACATGAAGCGCGTGGGCGGCGGCGTGCTGCTGCAGAGCCAGGACGCGAAGAACGTGGCCGAATCGGAACTGCGCGTGGTGACGAAGCTGTCGCCCACCGCCGAACAGATGGCGGACCTGATGTTCGCCTGGAAGGTGGCGAAGTTCGTCAAGAGCAACGCCATCGTCTTCTGCGCCGGCGGCATGACCATCGGCGTCGGCGCCGGCCAGATGAGCCGGATCGACAGCGCGCGCATCGCCGGCATCAAGGCGGGCAACGCCGGGCTGTCGCTGGTCGGTACCGCGGTGGCCAGCGACGCCTTCTTCCCGTTCCGCGACGGGCTGGACGTGGTGGTGGACGCAGGCGCCACCTGCGTCATCCAGCCCGGCGGCTCGGTGCGAGACGAGGAAGTGATCGGTGCCGCCGACGAGCGCGGCATCGCGATGGTGTTCACCGGGACACGGCACTTCCGCCACTGACGGCGGCGGCGCAGGCGCGCTTGCGCGCGCCATGCCGACAGGCCATCAGGCCGCCAGCAGGCCCATCGACTCCAGTTCGGCGGCCATGCGGTCGCCGAGTTCGTCTCCCGAACGCCAGGCGCCGTCCACGTCGCCACCGGCGAGGTAGTCGCCGCACACCCCCAGACCACGCCCCGCATCCCACCAGCACAGGCGTGCGTCGACGGGCGGCCGCCCGCTGGCGGCGTAGCGCCAGCGGTGCACGGCGCGGTGGTGCCAGCGCACGGTGGCCCGCTCGTCGCGGGACCAGGACTCGGCCAACGCGGCAGACAGCGCCTCGGCCACGTCGGCCGGGTCGTCGTCCAGGTGGCCTTGGCTCCACGCGGCATGCGCATGCGCCACCCACACCGCATGGCCCGGCAGGCGGGTGCGACCGGGCCGGCGGTCGTTGCGGGTGATCCAGGTCAGTGCACCAGTGGGCGGTTCGGCCGCGTCCCAGGGCCAGTCCACCTCGTCGGTGACGGCCATCAGCGTCCACACCGGGCACATCGGCCAGGCCGCCAGCGCCTCGCTCCAGACCTCGTGGTGGCCGGTCAGCAGGGCGGCGGCCTGCGTGGGCGGCATGGCCAGCACCACCTGGTCGAAGACGCCGGCCTCGCGGCCGTCGACGATGACGCGCCAGCGACCGTCCCGCCCACGCTGCAGGCGCTGCACGGCCTGCGCCAGCTGCACCGGCGTGTCGCCCAGCACATGGCGGACGAAGCCCGGCATGCCGGGTAGCGCGATGTGCCCGGGGCCGTGCGTGGGCCCGGGCCAGGGTGCATGCACACGCGGCGCCCAGGGCGCCAGCACGCCGGCCTGTTCGGCGCGGGCCACCACTGCCCGCAGGCGCGGCGATCGGGCCACGATCTGCGGCGCCCCATGGTCGAAGCCGACCTCCACCGCCTCGGCCTGCCCGGGCAGGTTCACCCCGGCGCGGCGGGTGGCCAGACGCCCGCCCACACCACGCGACTTGTCGAAGACCGTGACCTGGACACCGGCCGCCTGCAGGCCGCGCGCGCAGGCCGCGCCGGCGAGGCCGGCACCGATGATGGCCACCGTGGCACCGGGCACACCCCCGGCCGAAACATCGTTCGAAACAGCGTTCATGCGTGCCTCCAGGCTGGAAACCGACCGATTCGGCCGGTGCTGGCACCGCAGATTACTACCGATCAGTTTCCATGTAAACCGATTCGTTCAACAAAGAACGGCTCGGAACCGTCCAAGACAAAACCGGCTCACGACCGGCGCGCGTCGTTGAGCGCCCAGTCGTAGTCCAGGAAGCCGATGTCGGCCTGCCCCGCGCGGATGCGCCCGCGCACCGCCGGGTCGTCGGCCAGGACGTCGGCGAAGCGGCCCAGGTAGCCGGCCAGCGAGGTGATGCCGCGATGGCCGAGGGTGAAGTCCTCGCCGTACCAGTCGAAGATCTTCGACACCTCGAGGCGCCCGCGCTCGGCGTTCCAGCGGTTGCGCGTGCGGTCGGCCAGGAAGCGCTGAGCCTGCTGCTCGAGCTGCGCGTCCAGGCGCTCGGCGGTGAACGCCTCCTCGCGCAGCATCGGGCAGCCCACGCTGGCGCAGTTGACGGCGAAGTGGATGCGCGGGTCGTCGTAGCGGCCGCGCTCGCGCAGCATCCCGTGTTCGATGTCGTCGAGCGAAACCGTGCCCCCCAGCAGCGGGATCCACTTCGGCTTCCATGGGCTGCTGAACAGCGACCCGAGGTCCTTGATCGACTTCAGGTCCGGGTGCTTCGTGAGGATCAGCTCGACCGTGAAGGCGTTGTAGGCGTTGATCAGGAAGGCCATCCGGGCCGGCTTGCCCCAGGCGTCGAACGCTGCTTTCGACACCGCCGACAGGGTGGCCAGGTAGGCCTTCAGCGCCGGGCGGTCGGCGGCGAAGCCTGCGTAGCGGACCTGCGACGCCTGGCCACCGCGCAGCAGCACCACGTGGCGCTGCAGCAAGGCGGTCCAGGGCGCGTGGTCCACGCCATCGGTGGCCGCACGGGCCGGCCAGGCTGGCAACAGCGACAGGGCGGCGGCATGCAGGCACAGGCGTCGGGTCGGGTTCATGGGGATGGGTCGGGACATGAGGGCGATCCTGACACGGCCGTCGCCGGCTTGACACCCCCCGGCAACGCCCCGCCGATGGACAGGGCCGGGCCGCTCGCGCGACCATCGCGCATGCACCGACGACATGCCCTTGCGGCGATCTGCAGCGGCGCCGCCTTGCCACTGCTGCCCGGCTGCGCCGCCTCCGGCAGTGCGCCTACCGCCACGGCCCCGGCCGCCGCGCCGGCAGGCCGGGTGCTGCGTGCCGGCGTGCACACGACTGCGGCGGCCGGGCAGGCGCAGCTGCCGGTCTGGGCCTATGACGGGCAGACACCCGGCCCGGTGCTGCGCCTGCGCCGCGGCGAGGTGCTCGACCTGGCGCTGCACAACGCCCTGCCCGACCCGACCACGATCCACTGGCACGGTGTGCGCGTGCCCAACGCCATGGACGGCGTGCCGCACCTCACGCAGCCGCCGGTGGCGCCGGGCGAGACCTTCCGCTACCGCTTCGCGCTGCCCGACGCCGGCACCTACTGGTACCACCCGCACTGGGGCACGCCGGAACAGGTGGAACGCGGGCTGGCCGGCGCGCTGGTGGTGGAGGACGACGCCCCGCCGCCGGTGGACCGCGACGAGGTCTGGCTGCTCGACGACTGGCGGCTGGACGGCCACGGCCGGATCGCCGAGGACTTCTACGGCTTCCACGACGTGTCGCACGCCGGACGCCTGGGCCAGCGGCTGACGGTCAACGGCCAGGTCGAGCCCACGCTGGCGCTGCAGGCCGGCCAGCGGCTGCGGCTGCGCCTGGTCAACGCCGCCAATGCGCGCATCTTCGCGCTCGAACTCGCCGGCCTGCCGGCCTGGCTGATCGCCCGCGACGGCATGCCGGCCGAGGAGGCCGTGGCCTGGGACGGCCCGCTGCTGCTGGGCCCGGGCATGCGCGCCGACCTGATCGTCGACGCCGCGCAGGCCGGCCGCTTCACGCTGCGCGACCGATTTGGCCGCGGCGAGCGCGTGCTGGCGCACGTGACGGTCGACGGCACCCCACCCGGCGGCGCTGCACGCCCGGCACCGCGCCCGGCCACGCACGACCCGCTGCCGGCCCCGGCGCTGGCCGACGCCCTGGCGCAGCCGCTGGTCTTCGGCGGCGGCATGATGGGCATGGGCGGCTGGCCCGACGACCCGCTGACCGAACGCGCCGCGCGCAAGCAGCGCCGCCTGGGCGGCAGCCGCGAGGCCGACCCGGTGTGGAGCGTCAACGGCCACGCGCACATGGGCCGGCACGACGCCCACCCGCCGCTGTTCCGCGTGCCACGCGGGCGCACGGTGCGCCTGCAGATGGCCAACCGCACCGCCTGGTGGCACCCGATCCACGTGCACGGCCACCACGTCAAGCTGCTGTCGCGCAACGGCCAGGCGCTGTCGGTGCAGCCCTGGCGCGACACCGTGCTGCTGTCGCCACGCGACACCGCCGAGGTGGCCTTCGTCGCCGACAACCCCGGGCGCTGGCTGGTCCACTGCCACGTGCTGGAGCACCATGCCGGCGGCATGGGCGCGATGTTCGAGGTGACCTGAGCGGCGTCGCGGTCAGCGGCAGCGCTGCAGCACGGCGGCGGCCGCATCGGCCAGGCGCGTGTAGCCGGCCCGGTTGGGGTGGATGGCGTCGGCCTTCAGCGCGTCGTCGCTCAGCACCTCGGCCACGACGTCGGGGATCACGTGCAGGTCGCCCGCCAAGTCGTCGAACAGCGGGTGGTCGTCCAGCAGGCCCACGACGGCCGCCACGCTGGGTTGCGGCACCGCGAAGATCACCGGCACCGCGCCGGCGGCGCGCACGCGCTCGGCCACCGCCTTCAGGTTGGCCCGCGTGCGCTCGGCCGGCACGCGGCGCAGCACGTCGTTGCCGCCGCTGGTGATCAGCACCAGGGCCGGCCGGTGCTCGGCCAGCGCGTCGTCGATGCGCGCCAGCAGGCCGTCGCTGCGTTCGCCGTTGATGCCTCGCTGCACGACGGTGACGGCCTCGCCCAGGCGCTGCTGCAGCTGTTCGGCGTAACCCTCGCCGTCGCCACCCTGGCCGCGGGTGAGCGAGTCGCCGATCGCCAGCACGGTGGCGCCGGACGGCAGGTGGCAGCCGGCCAGCGGTGACTCGCCACGCGAGCAAGCCGCCAGCGCTGCGGCGGCCAGCAGCGCGGCCACGCCGGCCGCGAGGCGCCTCACGCCCCTGGCCCGCAGTCCAGGCAGCGCTCCACCGGCGGCGGCCCCATGCGCAGTTCGCGCTGCAGCTCGCGCAGCGCAGTGCGCAGGCCTTCCTCGATCACCGGGTGGTAAAAGGGGCTGTCGAGCATCTGCTGCACGGTGTCGCCGCGCTGCGCGCTCCAGGCCAGCAGGTGGCCGATGTGCTCGGCCGCCGGGCCGATCATCTCCGCACCCAGGAAACGGCCGGTGTCACGCTCGCCGTAGACGTGCAGCGCCCCCTGGTTGACGCCCATCACGCGGCTGCGGCCCTGGTCCACGAATGACACGGTGCCGGTGGCGAAGGCGGTGCCCGCCGCCGTGAGCTCGGCATGGCTGGCGCCGGCCAGCATGACCTGCGGGCTGCTGAACACCACCGCCAGCGGCGCGCGGCGCGGGCGCACGCGCACGTCGGGCCAGCGTCCGGCGTTGTCGCCGGCGATGCGGCCGTCGTCGGCGGCCTCGTGCAGCAGCGGGCGGTCCTCGGCGGCGTCGCCGGCGATGAAGACCGGGCTGTCGCCGATCTGGCCGGTGCGGCGGTCGTAGACCGGCACGCCGCCGGCGTCCAGCGGCAGCCCGGCGTTCTCCAGGCCCAGGCCGTCGACGTTGGGCCGGCGGCCGGTGGCGGCCAGCAGCCACTCGAAGCGTTCTTCGTCGACGTAGCCTGAAGCATCGGTGCAGCGCACGACGACGGCATCGCCCTCGTGCCGCGGCGCCAGGTGGTGTGCGTCCAGCGCCAGCGGCAGCTCGCCGGCGAACACGTCACGCGCCAGCGCCTGCAGCACCGGGTCGGTCAGCGGGCCGACGCGGCTGCGCCCGTACAGGCGCACGCGCACGCCCAGCCGGTGCAGCGCCTGCGCCAGTTCCAGCCCGATGACGCCGGTGCCCACCACCGCCACCGACGCAGGCAGCGTGGCCCAGTCGAAGACGTCGTCGTTGACGATGAGCCGCTCGCCCAGCGCGTCGCGCCAGGCGGTGGGGAACGCAGGCCGCGACCCGGTGGCGATGACGATGCGCCGGGCGTGCACGCGGGTGTGGCCGCCCACGTCCAGCGTGTGGCGGTCCACGAAGCGCGCCCGGCCGAGCAGGCGATGGCCCTCGGGCCAGCGGTCCACCGCGTCGGTGACGAAGCCGACGAAGCGGTCGCGTTCGCTGCGCACGCGTGCCATCACCGCGGCGCCGTCCACCCGCGGCGGGCCGGCAGACACCCCGAAGCGCGACGCGTGCGCGATGCCGTGCGCCGCCTCGGCCGCCGCGATCAGCAGCTTGCTGGGCATGCAGCCCACGCGCGCGCAGGTGGTGCCGTAGGGCCCGTCCTGGATGCTCAGCACCGACGGCGTGTGCGCCAGCGCGGCTCGGTAGGCGCCCATGCCGGCGGTGCCGGCCCCGATGACGGCGACGTCGACCTCGCGCAGCGTGCTCACTGGGGTTTCGCCTTGGCCGCGGCCACCATGGCCGCCAGCTCCTCGCCGGTCTTGTAGTGCGGCACCCGGAACACCAGGCGCTTGATCCGCTGCACCAGGCTGTTGCTGCCGGCGATCTCGTCGCGCCAGTAGCCGTCGGCCCAGGCGATGTAGGCCGGCACGTCCAGCTCGAAGGCCGCCTTCGAGCCCTGGCCACCGAAGATGTAGAGCTTGCCGTCGATGATGCGCCAGCTGTCGGCGTCGCCGCCCCAGGGGATGGCATAGGCGATGCCGTTGGCGCAGAAACCCCCGTACTGCGGCAGGTACTTGGCCGGGTCGGCGTCGAACAGCGCCTTGTGTTCGGCGCTGGCGAAGTGCAGCGTCACGCCCTCGTGGGTGCTGCTGAACCGGGCGTCGCCCTGCCGGTGGCGGCCTTCGGTGAAGTAGGCCACCACGTCGGCGCCCTGCAGCAGCACGCGGTCGTGGCCGGCCATGTCGACCGCGTTGACCGGACTGTACGCGCCGGAGGGGTTCTGCGTGACCAGGGCGGTGCAGCCGCCCAGCAGGGCCAGGGACAAGGCCGCTGCAGCGGCCAGGCGAGGAAGACGGGGACGTGTCGGCATGACGGGTTCGGTCGGATCGGACGCGCCGAGCTTACGGCTAGCATGGCAACCATGTCGCGCGCCGAGTTGATGGGGGCGCTGCTGTCCTTCATCGCCCGCCTGATCACCGGGGCGCAGGGGCACTGGCTGGGCGTGCCGCCCAAGGCCGAGCAGCGCATCTACTTCGCCAACCACCAGAGCCACCTGGACTGGGTGCTGATCTGGGCCGCGCTGCCGCGCGAGCTGCGCGCCACCACGCGGCCGATCGCGGCCAAGGACTACTGGACCTCGGGCCGCTTCAAGCACTGGATCACGCGCGAGGTGTTCAACGCGGTGTACGTGAACCGCGCCCGCACGGCCGACGAGGACCCGCTGGAGCCGCTGGTGGACGCGCTGCGCAACGGCGATTCGCTGGTGATCTTCCCCGAGGGCACGCGCAGCAACAAGGGCGACCCGCAGCCCTTCAAGAGCGGCCTGTACCACCTGGCCGAGCAGTTTCCGACGGTGCCGCTGGTGCCGTGCTGGATCGACAACGTGCAGCGCGTGATGCCCAAGGGCGAGGTCGTGCCGGTGCCCATCCTGTGCACCGCCACCTTCGGCGCGCCGCTGCACCTGGCCGCGGGCGAGGACAAGCGCGACTTCCTGCGCCGCGCGCGGGAGGCGGTGGTGGCGCTGCGGCCCGCGGGCTCCGGGGCCTGAGCGATGGGGCGCCTGCGTGAGCTCGGCGTCGACCAGCAGGTGGCCCTGCTGTTCGTGGTGCTCTTCGGGCTGCTGGTGCTGGCCACCGCCGCCGCGCTGCTGTGGAGCGTGCGCCACGACGACCACCCCAGCGCTCCGCGCCTCAAACGCGACCTGCGCGCGCTGTGGGTGGGCACCTGCGTGTTCTGGGCGGCCTGGATTTCGGGCCCGCTGGGCGCCACGCTGCTGTTCGGCGTGCTGAGCTTCCTGGCGCTGCGCGAGCTGATCACGCTGGTGCACACGCGACGCGGCGACCACCGCAGCCTGATCCTGGCCTTCTTCGTGATCCTGCCGCTGCAGTACGTGCTGGTGGGCACGCGGCACTTCGACCTCTTCACGGTGCTGATCCCGGTCTACGCCTTCCTGGCCATCCCGGTGGCCTCGGCGCTGGCCGGCGACCCGCAGCGTTTCCTGGAGCGCAACGCCAAGATCCAGTGGGGCATCATGGTCTGCGTCTATGGCCTCAGCCACGCGCCGGCCCTGCTGCTGCTGGACTTCCCGCGCCAGGCCGGGCGCGGCGCCTTCCTGGTGTTCTTCCTCGTCGTCGTGGCCGCCGCGGCGCAGCTGGTGCAGGAGGCGGCCAGCCGCTGGCTGCGGCGGCGGCCGGTGGCGCGGCACATCGACCGCTCGTTCTCCTACCGGGCCTGGCTGATGGGCGCGCTGGCCGCCGGTCTGGCCGGCGCACTGCTGTACTGGAGCACGCCCTTCAAGCCACCGCAGGCGCTGGCGCTGGGCTTCATCGCCGGTGGCGCCGGCACGCTGGGCGACCTGGTGATGCGGGCGCTGAAGAAGGACGCCGGCGTGCGCACCTGGGGCAACCGCGACTCGCTCACCGGCGCCGTGGGCCTGCTCGACCGGCTGGCGCCGCTGTGCTTCGCCGCGCCGGTGTTCTTCCATGCCGTGCGCTGGTACTTCCGTGTCTGAGCCCCGAAACCCGCCCCTGCGCATCCTCGGCATCGACCCGGGCCTGCAGCGCACGGGGTTCGGCGTCATCGAGGCCGACGGGCCGCGCCTGCGTTACGTGGCCAGCGGCACCATCGGCACGCTGGAGGCCCCACGTGGCGACCTGCCGGGCCGTCTGAAGCTGATCTTCGCCGGCGTTCGCGAGGTGGTGCAGGCCTACGCGCCGCACTGCGCGTCGGTGGAGATCGTGTTCGTCAACGTCAACCCGCAGAGCACGCTGCTGCTGGGCCAGGCGCGTGGCGCGGCGCTGGCCGCGCTGGTGGCCGGCGACCTGCCGGTGGCGGAGTACACCGCACTGCAGATGAAGAAGGCGGTGGTCGGCCAGGGCCTGGCGCAGAAGGCACAGGTGCAGGCCATGGTGCAGCGCCTGTTGGGGCTGACTGCGCCGCCAGGCAAGGATGCGGCCGATGCGCTGGGGCTGGCCATCACGCACGCCCATGCCGGCACCTCGCTGGCCGCGCTGGGTGCTGCCGCGACGCTCAGCCGCCGGCAGCACGCGCAGTACCGGAAGGGACGCGCGTACTGATCAGAAGGGTGCTTCGCCGGCTGGCGCGGCGGCCTCGGCGGCCGACACGGCACCGGCCTCCGCGGCTGCGGCCGGCTGGCGGTCGTTGAGGCCGCCCAGCGCGTCCACCAGGTCCGGCAGCAGCCGCCGCAGTTCGCCGGTGAACAGCGCCACGTCGGCGTCGAAGCCCTCGTCGCCGCCGGCGTCGGTCTCCAGGCCGTCCACGAACTGCAGCCGCTTGAGCGTGAGCCCCTCGGTGAGCACGAGCGACACACGACCGCCCCAGGTCAGCGCCAGCTGTGTCGGGCGCTTGCCTTCGCGGATGTGGGCCACCACTTCGTCGGTGTCGAGGTTGTGGCGCGCGAAGCGCACGGTGGCCTTCTCGCCCTCGGGTTGCTTGAGTTCGCAGTCGCGGTCGACCGTGAAGCCGCGCGGTGCCTCGCGCTCGGCCAGCCAGCCGGCCATCGCGGTGGCCGGGGCCAGCGCCGTGTCCAGCGGCTCCAGGCGCAGCCCGCCGCCCAGGGCCTCGAGCAGCGGCGTCACCACCGCGTCGGCCCGCTTGGTGCTGGCGGTGCCGATCCACACATAGCCGGCCTGCGGGTCCACCCACACCGTGGTGTCGGCGCGCTTGGGGAAGGCGCGCGGCAGCAGGGTGTGCACCAGCTCGTCCTTCAGCTCGCGCTTGGCCTTGCCCTTGGGCCGGCGGCCGGTCTGCTGCTCCAGCACGTCCAGCTTCGCCTCCAGCTCCTGGCGGATCACGCCGCCGGGCACGGCGCGCGTCTCGCGGCGCTGGCGCAGCACCATCTGGCCGCCCACGGCTTCGGCCAACGGGCCATGTTCCTCACCGCGCGGCGGCACCCAGCCGGCGCTGTCCACCGTCGTCGGCCCGCCTTCGACGAAGGGCGCGGCCTGCAGCCTGGCCTCGATCTCGGCCAGGCCGGGCACGGTCCAGTGGGCGATGCGGTAGACGAGCGCGTTCTTGAAGAGCATGCGGGCACAGGGTCGGGGGCGGTCGGGGCCGCGAGTGTAGGGCCCGTGGCGGGGCCGCCCCGGCTCAGCCCGCGCGTCGGGGCGGGCGCATGCTGGCGCAGGGGTCGGGGCGCTCGGCCGCCGGCACGTGCACGATGCGGTCGTAGGCCGTGGTGGTGTCGCCGGCTTCCAGCACGCCGATGGACTGGCAGCGGGCCCGCGTGGCGGGCGAGAGCCAGCGCGGTACGCCCACGTCGGTGCGCACGTGGCCGTTGCCGGCCAGCAGCAGCACGCCGCGGCCGATGTGCGCCCCCACGGCGCGCGCCATCTGCTGGTCGCGGGCGACCTGGATCAGCGCCATCCGGGCGGCCAGGTCGGCGCCCACGTGCCCGCAGTGGCTGGCCTCGATGCTGCGCGTGTGTGCGGCCAGCACGTCCGGCGGCACGTCGGCCTCGAAGCCGTGCGCGGCCAGGCCGTCGCGCATCAGCGCACGGCCCTCGGCACGGCCCACGTTGGCCGCCACCAGCGGCAGGCCCAGTTGCAGCGCACGCTCGATGAAAGGGCGGTAGAAGCGCCAGTCCCAGCCGCCGCGCGATGTACCGGCCGGGCGTGCGCCCAGCACGGCGTCGACGAAGGCCTGGCTGTCCGGGGTGGCACGGGCCGCCTGCAGCCCGTCGATGGCGGGTTGATCGCCGCGATCGAACATCTCCAGCGCGATGGCCGGGCGCGCGCCGCGCGCCAGCCAGGCGTCGACCGCGGCCAGGCGCAGGGCATGCCCGTCAGCGTTGTCGTGCACCTCGCCCAGCAGCACACCGGGCTGCCCGCCGATCAGCGATGCCGCCTCGTACCGGTGCGCGGAGGACGCACAGCCCCCCAGGCCGGCGGCGGCAGCCGCCAGCAGCCATCGGCGGCGGTCGGTGGGCATGAGGGTCAGTGCAGGTGCGGTGTGTCAGGCAGAGTATGGACCGTCTCGGCACCACCCAGCGCCGGCCCGCTCTGCGCCAGCACCCCCCAGCGGCCGTGCAGCCGCGCCGCCACCTGGCGCAGGGCCGGTGGCAGGGCCGGATGGCGCTGCAGGAAGAACAGGTTGGAGACGATCTTGCGCGCCGTCAGGCGCTGCAGCGTGCCGGGGTCGACCCGGGCCGCGGGTTCGGGTGCGGCGTGGCCGGTCATCAGCGCCAGGGTGCCCGCCAGCAGGCCGATGGCGCAGGGCAGTTCGTTGTCGTCGCGTGCGTCGTCACGGAAGGTCATGGCGGGGTCCTCTTGGGATCTGGGTCGTGGCGACCGGCCTTGTCGGGCCCGTCGTGATCGCCACGGGCAGGTGGCGCAGGGCGTCGCGCAGCACCTGCGCCTCGATGGCGCGGCGCAGGGCGGCGGTCCGCAGTCGGACGAACTGACGCCGCATCGACTCGATGGCGCGCGCATGGTCGGCCGCCTGCTGCGCCGCGCGGGCTTGGACATTGGCCAGGTGACGGCCCAGCACCGCGTTCTCGTGGGACAGCGCCGCCAGCTGGTCCAGCGCCGCCCGCAGGGCCGGGTCCTGCCATGCCCCCGACGGGACTGCTTGATCGCGCATGCGCATGGCGGACGGCCTACTTGGTGAGGATGAGCTTGCCCAGGGCCGTGACGCGCAGGCGATAGACGGCGTCACCATGCACGATCTCCAGCACCTGGCCCGGGCCCAGCAAGTCGCCGCTGCGAAGGCGCCGGGGCCGGGACTCGGCGCCCCCGACGGCGTCTTTGCCGGCTTGCAGCGTCCGGGTCGACGCGCTCGGCGCGGCATCCGAGGTCGTTGTCGGGTTGCCGGACGGCAAGGGATGAGTCGAACGCATGGTCCCACTGTATTGCGACTCGTTCGCATTTGCAATGGCGTTGCATGTCGACGGGTCTTTCGAGGCCGGTGCCGCCGGCCGTGCTGTTGATAGCATCCCCGCATGAGCACCTTGATCCACAGCCAATGGGTGCCGCTGGGTTCGAACGGCGGCGACGGCTTCGACGGTTTCCTGGTCCGGCCCCCGGCCGGCCGTGGCCCCGGCCTGCTGCTGTGGCAGGAGATCTTCGGCGTCAACGCCCACATCCGCCGCGTGGCCGAGCAGTACGCGCTGGCCGGCTTCACGGTGCTGGCGCCGGACGTCTTCTGGCGCGGCGAGCGCCGCGTGGAGCTGGGCTACGGCGAAGACGGCATGGCGCGCGGCCGTGCGCTGATGGGCGCGATCGCGCCCGACGCGCTGCGGGCCGACGTCGAGGCGGCAGCCTCGGCGCTGCGCGCGCTGCCGGAAGTGACGGGCGACCGGCTGGGCGCCGTGGGCTACTGCTTCGGCGGCCGGCTGGCCTACTTCTCGGCCGCCTGGGCGAACGTGGACGCGGCGGTGTGCTACTACGGCGGCGGCATCCACGACCAGCTGGCGCTGGCGCCGGCCATCCGCGGCGACCTGCTGTTCCACTACGCCGAGCACGACAACCACATCCCGCTGGCGGCGGTGGACCGTGTGCGCGGCGCCGCCTGCACGCCGGACCGGCCGGGCAACGCCTGCCACGTCTACCCCGGCACCCAGCACGGGTTCAACTGCTGGGAGCGCGGCAGCTACCACGCCGGGGCCTCGGCACTGGCGCTGGGCCGCAGCCTGCAGTTCCTGGCCGAGCGCCTGTTCTGAGCGCCCGCGTGGCCGCGGTCAGCCCGCGCCCAGCGCCACAGCCACGCGGTAGGTGACGAAGGCGGCCACGTAGGCCAGCCCGAACAGGTAGCCAGCCATCAGCGTCGGCACGCGCCAGCCGCCGGTCTCGCGCTTCACCGCCGCCAGCGTGGCCAGGCACTGGGGCGCGAACACGAACCACGCCAGCAGGGCCAGCCCGGTGGCCAGGCTCCACTGGCTGGCGATCAGCGGGGTCAGCACGCTGGCGGCCGCGTCGCCGGTGGCCGACAGCGCGTACACCGTGCCGAGCGCGCTGACGAGGACCTCCCGTGCCGCCAGCCCCGGCACCAGGGCGATGCTGATCTGCCAGTTGAAACCCAGGGGCGCGAACAGCAGCGACAGCGCATGGCCCAGGCGGCCGGCCACGCTGTAGGTGATGGGCGCGTCGGTGGCGCCCGGCGGCGGCGCCGGGAAGCTCGACAGCGCCCACAGAACCACCGTGAGCACCAGGATGATGCCGCCCACCCGGCGCAGGAAGATCGTGGCCCGCTGCCACAGCCCGATGGCCACGCTGCGCAGCGACGGCCAGTGGTAGGCCGGCAGTTCCATCATCAGCGGCCGCACCTGCCGGCCGGCGGTGGTGAAGCGCTTGAGCAGCCAGGCCACCCCCATCGCACCGACAACACCCGCCGCGTAGAGCCCGAACAGCACCAGTCCCTGCAGCGACACGCCCGGCCCCACCGACACCGCCGGCACGAAGGCGGCGATCAGCAGCGCGTACACCGGCAGCCGGGCCGAGCAGGTCATCATCGGCGCGATCAGGATCGTCACCAGGCGGTCGCGCGGATCGGCGATGGTGCGCGTGGCCATGATGCCGGGGATGGCGCAGGCGAAGCTGGACAGCAGCGGGATGAAGGACCGCCCGCTCAGGCCCACGCCGCCCATCAGCCGGTCGAGCAGGAAGGCCGCGCGTGGCAGGTAGCCCGACTCCTCCAGCACCAGGATGAAGGCGAACAGGATCAGGATCTGCGGCAGGAACACCAGCACGCCGCCCAGGCCCGCCACCAGGCCATCGACGAGGAAGCTGCGCAGCAGGCCCTCGGGCACCGCGCCGGCCACGGCCGTGCCCAGCGCCTCGGCGGCCGACTCGATCCAGCCCATCGGTGCCTCGGCCAGGCTGAACACGGCCTGGAACATCAGGAACAGCAGCAGCGTCAGCAGCAGCGGCCCGGCCACCGGGTGCAGCACCGCGCGGTCGATGCGCTCGCTGGCGTCGGGCGGCAGCAGATCGTCCAGCCCCAGGCGCTGCAGGATGGCGCGCACACGGTCGTGGTCCGCCTCGATCGATCCAGTGTGGCCATGCACACCGTCCATGCCCACAGGCCCGGCCGCGCCGCCCGCCGACGGCCAGTTCGCACGGTCGGCCAGACGCTCGCGCAGCGCCGCGTCACCGCCGGCCTGCACCGCCACCGTGGTCACCACCGGCACGCCCAGTTCGCGCGACAGCGCCTGCGCGTCGATCGACAGCCCGCGCCGGGCGGCGAGGTCGGTCATGTTCAGCACCACCAGGCAGGGCAGGCCCAGGCGCTGCACCGCCAGCACCAGCCGCAGGCCGCGGCGCAGGTTGGTGGCGTCGAGCACGCACACCGCCAGATCGGGCCGCTTCTCGCCGGCGGCGGTGCCCAGCAGCACGTCGTGCGTCACGCGTTCGTCGGGCGAACGCGGGTGCAGGCTGTAGGCGCCGGGCAGGTCGAGCACGCGCAGCTCGCGGCCACCGGGCAGCGGCAGCCGGCCCTCCTTGCGCTCCACCGTGACACCGGCGTAGTTGGCCACCTTCTGCCGGCTGCCGGTCAGGCGATTGAACAGCGCCGTCTTGCCGCAGTTGGGGTTGCCCACCAGCGCGACCAGCGGGCCGCCGCGGTGGACGTGGACGACGGCCTCGGCCACGCTCAGGCGACCTGGACCTGGATGCAGGCGGCCTCGGCGCGCCGCAGCGCGAAGGTCGACAGCCCCACGCGCACCACCAGCGGGTCGCCCCCCGGCTGCGCGCGCGACAGCAGGCGCACCGGCTCACCCGGCAGGAAACCGATCTCGGCCAGCCAGCGCGGCCAGTCGGGCGCCGCCGTGGCCGGCAGCACGGCATGCACGCGGGCCGCGGCACCGTCGGGCAGCTGGTCCAGCGTCGTCATCGGCACGGGGCAGGCCGACGGGCCGTCGGCACCCGCCAGATCGGCCTTCAGTGGGGGCAACGCAGCGTGCAAGGACGTCATGGCGATCGATGTGAATCAGGGCTGAGGGGTGCGGCAGGGGCGGCACAGGCCATACAGCGCCAGCCGGTGCTCGACCAGCGTGAAACCGCGGGCGTCGGCCACGGCCTGCTGGCGGGCCTCGATGACCTCGTCCACGAACTCGTCGACGCGGCCGCAGCGCACGCAGACCAGGTGGTCGTGGTGCGACCCGTCGTCGAACTCGAACACCGCCTTGCCGCCGTCGAAGCTGGTGCGGCGCACGATGCCGGCCTGCTCCAGCTGCGCCAGCACACGGTAGACGGTGGCCAGTCCGACATCGTCGCCGGCGGCCAGCAGGTCACGGTAGACCTCGTCGGCAGCCCAGTGGCGCCGTGCGCCTTGGCGCATCAGTTGCAGCACCTTGCGCCGCGGCGGCGTGGCGCGCAGGCCGAGCTGGCGCAGGTTGTCCGCGTCGGCCGGATCCGGCGCGTCGTGCGTCACGTCGTGCATCAGCGGCGCAGCGCCACCACGACGGGACCAGGCGTCGCAGGGCCCGCGACCCTGCACCCGCCGCGGGCGGCCAGCGCCTCGTCGAAGACCTCGCGCGCGCAGTCGTGGCAGGCGCCGCAGGACGACGCGACCCGCGTGTCGTCCTGCAACTGCTCGAAGCAGGCCGTGCCCGAACGCACCTCACGGTGGATGTGGCGATCCGAGATCCGGTGGCACAGGCAGACGATCATGGGGCGGTACAGGGGCGGGTGAACTCCTGGCGCAGATCGTACTTTAAATAAGAATCCGTCTCAATCAGATTCTTTGATGCAGATCAACCCGTCGATCCACGGCCCCAACCGGCCGTGATACCGGCCACGATGACGGACCCGGCCCCGGGCGCCCGGCGCCCGCCCTCAGCTGCCCTCGCCCATCTGCGACTGCAGCCAGTTGGGCTCGCCCACCTGGGCCACGAGGCCGATCTCGGTCTCGAGGTGGTCGATGTGTTCCTCGGTGTCGTCCAGCAGGTCGCTGAACAGGTCGCGCGAGACGTAGTCGCGCACGCTCTCGCAGTGCGCGATGGCCTCTTTCAGGTAGGCCTGGGCCGCCGTCTCGACCTTCAGGTCGCAGTGCAGGACCTCGACCGCCGACTCGCCGATCAGCAGCTTGCCCAGGTCCTGCAGGTTGGGCAGGCCACCCTGCATCAGGATGCGGTCCATCAGCCGGTCGGCGTGCTTCATCTCCTCGATGGATTCTTCGTACTCGTGCCTGGCCAGCTTGCCGAAGCCCCAGTTCTTCAGCATGCGGTAGTGCAGGAAGTACTGGTTGATGGCCGTGAGCTCGTTCTTCAGCTGGCCGTTGAGGAATTCGAGGACCTTGGGGTCGCCCTTCATGCTGGCTCCTTTGCAAGGGTGCGTGATGCTGACCCGGTGCATTGTGCGCACGCAGGCCCGCTCGCCCCACAAGGCCGCGCTGCACCGGCCTGAAGCGCAATCGTTCTCGTTGCCACTGCCCGGACGCCGCACAATCCGGCCATGACCCGCCCCCTGCCCGCCGACGACCTGCTACGCCAGGAACTGCACGACGAGGTCCATGCCCGACCCACGGCGCGCATCCACCTGCCGGCGCTGGTGGTCTACGTGGCGGTGCTCAACGAGGGCGTGAGCCGTGACGACGAGCGCCGTCACCTGCAGCGCCTGCCCGGGCACGACGGGCTCACCGCCGCCGACCTGGCCGGCAACTTCCTGCGCCTGCGCCTGGGCGAATCGGTGCTGAAGTGGGAGCGCCACAGCGAGTTCACGCGCTACACGCTGGTGCAGCCGCTGCCAGCGCAGGCCCGGCCCCCGGCCACCGACCCGGAACTGCTGTCCTCGCTGGTGCTGGACGTCACCTGGCTGGCCGACATCCCCGGGCGCACGGTGGCCGCGATCAAGCTGGTGATGCTGCACCACGACCTGGCCGACCCGCAGGCCGCGCTGGACGCGGCGCGCCACTGGTTCGGCGACCGCACCGTGGTGGCCTCGCTGACCGGCCGCGGGCACTCGCTGGCGGTGACCGACTTCCGCCTGCGCGACACCGGCTTCGAGCGCATGCTGCTGCTGGCGCCCGAAGGCACCAGCGAGACCCGCGCCGGCCGCGTGGCGGCGCGCCTGCTGGAGTTCGAGACCTACCGCCTGATGGCCTTGCGCGGCCTGCCGGTGGCCAAGGGCCTCGGCGCGCTGCTGGCGCAGGCCGAGGCCGA
This sequence comes from Rubrivivax albus, assembly GCF_004016515.1. GTDB lineage: Bacteria > Pseudomonadota > Gammaproteobacteria > Burkholderiales > Burkholderiaceae_C > Rubrivivax > Rubrivivax albus. Next base: position 330,094 of record NZ_SACT01000001.1, on the reverse strand, counting down.
CCTCGCCGGCATCACCGCACGCATGGAGACCGGCGCCAGCGACACCGACGACCAGGCACTGCTGGACACGCTGGTGGACCTGGCCGCGCGCGTGGAACGCGCCACCGCCGAGACTCAGTACCGCTTCGCCGCTACCCAGGCCTACGCCGGCATCGTGGACCAGCGCATCGCCGAACTGCGCGAGGTGCCCATCCCGGGCACGCAGACCATCGGCGAGTTCATGCGCCGGCGGCTGTCGCCGGCGATCGCCACCGTGGTGGCGACGGAACGCCGCCTGCAGTCCCTGGCCCAGCGCATCGAACGCGCCGGCTCGCTGCTGCGCACGCGCGTGGACATCGCCACCGAGACGCAGAACCGCGAACTGCTGGCCAAGCTCACGCGCGGCCAGGAACTGCAGCTCAAGCTGCAGAGCACGGTGGAAGGCCTGTCGATCGCGGCGATCTCGTACTACGTGGTCAGCCTGATCCTCTACGCCGCCAAGGCCGCGAAGGCGGCGGGCGTGCCGCTGCATCCGGAACTGGCCGCCGGGGCATCGATCCCGCTGGTGCTGTGGGCGGTGGCCGCGCTCACGCGCCGCATCCACCGCAAGCTGGTGAACTGAGCCGGCTGCCGGCGCCGCTACAGCATCACCGCCAGCCGCTCCAGCACCAGCACGGCGAAGAAGCCCAGGCCGGCCACCACCGTCCACTTGACGATGACGATGCCGCGCCGGCGCCAGACCACCTGGCCCGTGCCCACGTACATCGCGAAGCACAGCAGCCCGGCCACGAGCAGGCCGCCGAAGACGACGCGGAACATCAGCATCATGGTGCGGCCTCGGCGGTCACCAGGCCGGGGCCAGCTCGGCCATGCCCCGTGGCGCCTGGCGTTCGTCCTCGAAGGTGACGATGTCGTAGGCCGTCTCGTCGGCCAGCAGCGCGCGCAGCAACTGGTTGTTCAGCGCGTGGCCGCTCTTGTAGGCCACGTAGCTGGCCAGCAGCGGCTTGCCTGCGATGTGGAGGTCGCCGATCGCGTCCAGGATCTTGTGCTTGGCGAACTCGTCGCCATAGCGCAGGCCGTCGGCGTTGAGCACGCGGTAGTCGTCGATGACGATCACGTTGTCCAGGCTGCCGCCGCGGCCCAGGCCGCGGGCGCGCATCATCTCCACGTCCTTCGTGAAGCCGAAGGTGCGGGCGCGCGCGATCTCCTGCTTGTAGGTGCCCGAGCCCATGTCGAAGCTCACGCGCTGGCCGGTGGCGTTGACGGCCGGGTGGTCGAACTCGATCTCGAAGCTCAGCGTGTAGCCGTGGTGCGGGTCCAGCCGCGCCCATTTCAGGCTCTTTCCCTCGCCCTCGCGCACCTCCACCGCCTTCTTCACGCGGATGAAGCGCTTGGGCGCGTCCTGCAGCGCAATGCCCGCACTCTGCAGCAGGAAGACGAAGCTGGCGGCCGAACCGTCGAGGATGGGCACCTCCTCGCCGGTGATGTCCACGTACAGGTTGTCCAGCCCCAGGCCGGCGCAGGCCGACATCAGATGCTCGATGGTCTGCACCTTGGGCGCACCCGGGTCGCCACCGGCGCTGATGGTGCTGGCCATGCGCGTGTCGCTCACCGCCCAGGCATTCACCGGGATGTCCACTGGGCTGGGCAGGTCGGTGCGGCGGAAGATCACGCCGGTGTCCGGCGGCGCCGGGCGCAGCGTGAGCTCCACCTTGTGCCCGCTGTGCACCCCCACGCCCACGGCGCGGGTCAGGGATTTCAGAGTGCGTTGGCGCAACATGTCGTCGATTGTCCCGCAAAGGCTGCAGTCCGTCGCATGCCGCTGGCATGGCCTTCGCTATCGCGACGATACTGCCCGCCCCATTGCCCCCGCTTGTCCCGCCCGTGAAGATGCACCGCCTGACCCCCTTGCTCCTGACCGCCGTGACCACTGCCCTGCTCACCACGCCCCTCCACGCCCAGCGCCCCGAGACGCGCGACCGCGCCCAGATCCCGGCCGAATACCGCTGGGACTTCAGCCCCATCTACAAGAGCTGGGACGCCTGGGAGGCGGGCCTGAAGGACATGGAGGCCAAGATGGACGCCTTCGCCGCCCGCAAGGGCACGCTGGCCTCCGGTCCACAGGCAGTGCTGGCCGCGTACCAGGCCTTCGACGAGATCGGCAAGCTGCAGTACCTGACCTACCGCTACCCGCAGCTGCAGCGCGACGTCGACACGCGCGACCAGGCCGTGGCCGGCCGCTTCCAGCGCGTGGGCGCGATGTTCGCGAAGTTCGACGCGTCCACCGCGTGGTTCACGCCCGAACTGCTGACCATCCCCGAGGCCACGATGCGCGGCTGGCTGGACAGCACGCCGGCACTGGCGCCCTACCGCTTCACGATCCTGGACACCTACCGCAAGCAGCAGCACGTGCTCGACGAGCAGGGCGAACGCCTGCTCGCCCTGGCCGGCCGCCTGAACCAGGCGCCGCGCAACGTGTACTCTGAGCTGTCCACGTCCGACATCCAGTGGCCCAAGATCACCACCAGCGATGGCAAGGAGGTGACGCTGTCCCCGGGCAACTACCGCCGCCTGCTGGAGGACAGCCCGGTGCAGGCCGACCGCGCCAAGGCCGCGGCCGCCCACGTGGGCGCGTATGGCGCCAACGCCAACACCTACGCGGCCATCTACAACGGCGTGCTGCAGCGCGACTGGTTCCTGACCCAGGCGCGCAAGTTCCCGACCACGCTGGACGCCGCGCTGGACGACGACGCGGTGCCGCGCAACGTGGTCGAGACCCTGATCGAGACCACGCGCGCCGGCACCGGCCCGCTGCAGCGCTACATGCAGCTGCGCAAGAAGCTGCTCAAGCTCGACAGCCATCACCTCTACGACGGTTCGGTGCCCATCTTCCGCACCGACACCACGTACCCCTACGCCACCGCCACGGCCAACGCGCTGGCCTCGGTGGCGCCGCTGGGCAGCGACTACGTGGAGCGCTACAAGCGCTTCGTCGGCGGCGGCCGCATCGACGTCTACGAGAACGACGGCAAGCGCAGCGGCGCCTACAGCGCCAACGTCTACGGCGTCGGCCCCTACCTGCTGCTGAACTACAACGACACGCTGGACTCGATGTTCACTTTCGCCCACGAGGCGGGGCACGCGATGCACAGCGTGCTGTCCAACGAGCACCAGCCCTTCGTGACCAGCAGCTACACCATCTTCGTCGCCGAGGTGGCCTCGACGATGAACGAGCGGCTTCTGATGGAGCACCTGCTGAAGCAGACCACCGACCCGAAGGAACGCTTCCTGCTGCTGCAGCACGCGGTGGACCAGATCGTCGGCACCTTCTACACGCAGGTGATGTTCGCCGACTACGAACTGCAGGCGCACCGGCGCGTGGAGCAGGGCCAGCCGGTCACCACCGAGGTGCTCAACCAGATCTACGCCGGCCTGCTGAAGTCCTACTACGGCGAGTCGATCACGGTCGACGACTTCTACAAGTGGACCTGGGCGCGCATCCCGCACTTCTTCAACACGCCCTACTACGTCTATCAGTACGCCACCTGCTTCGCGTCGTCGGCCGAGCTCTACAAGCAGATGACCACCGGCGACGGCAAGGCCCGCGAGGCTGCGCGGCAGCGCTACCTGACGCTGCTGTCCTCCGGCGGCAACGACCACCCGATGGCGCAGCTGAAGAAGGCCGGCGTGGACCTGACCCAGCGCGCCACCGTGCAGGCGGTCGTGGACCAGCTCGACGAATTGGTCACGCGGATGGAGGCCGAGGCGGCGAAGATCCGGTGAAGGCCGCAGCGCCGCGTGGCCGCCGTTGCGCTATGCTGCGCAGCGTGAACGCCACCCGCGCCCTGCGACGATCCTCCCGACGACACCGTCGAGAGGTTTCGTAGCGCCCGGCCGGCTGCCGGATCCCCTGGCAGCGGTTCACTCCCCCGAAGGCCACGAGACGCTCCTCGTGGCCTTTTGTGTTTCTGCCGGCGCGTCCGGCGTGGCCCTCGGCCCGTGGTGCCCTCGTGGCCTTCGTGATCCACCCTCACGAAGGACCCCACGATGACGCTCGCCCCGCCCGTTGCCGCGTGCCACGAGACCCCTGACACCACTGCGCTGATGCACGTGGCCGACCGCCCCGACGCCGTGTTCACCCGCGGCCGCGGCAGCTGGCTGTTCGACAGCGCCGGCCGCAGCTGGCTGGACCTGGTGCAGGGCTGGGCCGTCAACACCCTGGGTCACGCGCCGCAGGAGATCGCCGACGCGCTGGCCGTGCAGTCGCGCCGACTGCTGCAGCCCGGCCCCGGCCTGCACAACGACCGGGCCGCCGCACTGGCGCAGCGCCTGGCCGATCTCAGCGGGCTGGCGCGCGCCTTCTTCACCAGCAGCGGCGCCGAGGCCAACGAAGGTGCGATCAAGCTCGCCCGCAAGTTCGGCCAGGTGCACCGGGGCGGCGCGCACGAGATCATCACCTTCGAAGGCGCCTTCCACGGCCGCACGCTGGCCACGATGAGCGCCAGTGGCAAGCCCGGTTTCGAGCGGCTGTTCGAACCCAAGGTGCCGGGGTTCCCGAAGGCGCGGCTGAACGACCTGGCCAGCGTCCAGGCGCTGATCGGCCCGCGGACCGTGGCCGTGATGCTGGAACCCATCCAGGGCGAGGCCGGCGTGATCGAGGCCACGCCCGGCTTCCTGCAGGCACTGCGCGCGCTGTGCGACGCCCAAGGCCTGCTGCTGATCCTCGACGAGGTGCAGACCGGCATCGGCCGCACCGGCACGCTGTTCGCCTTCGAACATGCCGGCGTGCGGCCCGACATCCTGACCCTGGGCAAGGGCCTGGGCGGCGGCGTGCCCATCGGTGCGCTGCTGGCGCGCGAGGCCGTGTGCTGTTTCGCGCCCGGCGACCAGGGTGGCACCTACAGCGGCAACCCGCTGATGTGCGCGGTGGCGCTGGCGGTGCTGGACGCGGTGACGGCGCCTGGTTTCCTGGCCGGCGTGACCGCCCGCGGTGCTCAGCTGCGGACGGGGCTGGACACGTTGGCCCACCGACTCGGTGCGCCGCCGCCCGAGGGACGGGGCCTCATGCTGGCCTTGAGCCTGCCTTCGCCCGACGGTGCCACACGGGCGGCCACCGCGGGTCTGGCACGGGCCAGTGCATCGAGGCCCGGGCTGCTGGTCAACGCCGTGCGCCCGCATCGGCTCCGCTTCGTACCGGCCCTGAACGTCAGCGCCGACGAACTGAACCTGGCGCTGTCCCTGCTGGACAGGGTGGTCTAGAGAACGTGCGGGGCACGCCTGTCTTGGCAGGCGTGCACCGCACCTGGCTCGCTCGTCGCGGGCATGCGCCCGCGGGAGGCGTCAGTCCGCCTGCTTGCGCAGGAACGCCGGGATCTCGATCTCGTCCATGCCGTGGTTGGCCAGCGCGTCCACCTTGGCCGCCGCGGTGCGGCCGCTGCGCCAGACGCTGGGCGTGTTCAGCGCGTCGTAGCCTTGGGCCTGCGGAATGGCCGGCGCCGCGGTGGGTGCGGCACCTTGCATCACCGGCGCACCGCCCACCGGCGTGTTGAGCACCGGCAGGTTGTCGGTGCCGGTGCGCAGCACCGGGGTCTGCACCACGGAGAGCGGCGCGGTCTGGCGCTTGCCCTGGGCCGACAGGCCGGTGGCAATGACCGTCACGCGCAGCTGGTCGCCCAGGCCCTCGTCCATCGCCGCACCGTAGATGATGTGCGCATCGTCGCTGGCGTAGCGGCGGATGCAGTTCATCGCGGCCTGGCTTTCCTTGAGCTTGAAGGTGCCCTTGCTGGCCGCGATCAGCACCAGCACGCCGCGCGCACCGCTGAGGTCGATGCCCTCCAGCAGCGGGCAGGCCACGGCAGCCTCGGCGGCCTTGGTGGCGCGATCCGGGCCGGTAGCCGTGGCCGTGCCCATCATCGCCTTGCCCGGCTCGCTCATCACGGTCTTGACGTCCTCGAAGTCGACGTTGACCAGCGCGTCCATGTGGATGATGTCGCTGATGCCACCCACGGCGTTCTTCAGCACGTCGTTGGCGTGCGCGAAGGCCTGCTCCTGGGTGACGTCGTCGCCCAGCACCTCGAGCAGCTTCTCGTTGAGCACCACGATCAGGCTGTCGACGTTGGCCTCCAGTTCGCTGGCGCCGGCATCGGCCTGCTTCATGCGGCGGTTGCCCTCGAACTCGAAGGGCTTGGTGACCACGCCCACGGTCAGGATGCCCATCTCCTTGGCCACACGGGCCACGATGGGTGCCGCACCGGTGCCGGTGCCGCCGCCCATGCCAGCGGTGATGAAGACCATGTGCGCACCGTCCAGCGCCTCGCGGATCTGCGCCTCGGCCTCCTGCGCCGCGGCCTTGCCCTTATCCGGCTTGCCGCCAGCGCCCAGCCCGTTGGCGCCCAGCTGCACCAGCTGGCTGGCGCGGCTGCGGTTGAGCGCCTGCGCGTCGGTGTTCGCGCAGACGAACTCCACGCCCTGCACCCCTTGCGCGATCATGTGTTCGACGGCGTTACCGCCGCCGCCGCCGACGCCGATCACCTTGATCTTGGTGCCTTCGTCGAATGCTTCGATCATTTCGATGGCCATGTGGACCTCCTTGCCTTCAGTGCAGTTGCTGCAGTTGCCCGTTGAATGAAATGCCGCCGTGGCGGCGTGAATCTGGAGCCTTTGTCATGTGTGCCCGACCCCTTAGAAATTGCCCAGGAACCAGTCCTTCGCGCGGCCGACCAGGGTCTTGACCGACCCCGCCTGCGCCGCCGCCTTGTGCCCGCGCGTGCGCGCCAGGCGCGCCTCCTCCAGCAGCCCCATCACGGTGGCCGCGCGCGGGCTGGCCACCATGTCGAACAGCGGCCCGCTGTAGGTGGGCACGCCCTTGCGCACGGGCTTGAGGAAGATGTCCTCGCCCAGTTCCACCATGCCCGGCATCACCGCCGAGCCGCCGGTGAGCACGATGCCGCTGGACAGCAGCTCCTCGTAGCCACTGTCGCGGATGACCTGGTGCACCAGCGAGAAGATCTCCTCCACCCGCGGTTCGATCACGCCGGCCAGCGCCTGGCGCGACAGGAAGCGCGGCGCGCGGTCGCCCAGGCCCGGCACTTCCAGCTGTTCACCCGGGTCGGCCAGCATCTGCTTGGCCACGCCGTGCTCGACCTTGATCTCCTCGGCGTCCTTGGTCGGTGTGCGCAGCGCCATCGCGATGTCGCTGGTGATCAGGTCGCCGGCGATCGGGATCACCGCGGTGTGGCGCACGCTGCCGTCGGTGTAGATCTGCACGTCGGTGGTGCCGGCGCCAACGTCGACCACGGCCACGCCGAGGTCCTTCTCGTCGTCGGTCAGCGTGGCCGCGGCGCTGGCGCTGGGGTTGAGCACCAGGCCCTGCACCTCCAGGCCGCAGCGGCGCACGCACTTGAGGATGTTCTCCGCCGCGCTCATGGCCCCGGTGACGATGTGCACCTTGACCTCGAGCCGGCTGCCGCTCATGCCGATCGGCTCCTTGACCTCGTGCCCGTCGATCACGAACTCCTGCGGCTCCACCAGCAGCACGCGCTGGTCGTTGGGGATGTTGATGGCCTTGGCCGTCTCCACCACGCGGCTCACGTCCACCGGCGTGACCTCGCGGTTGTCGCGCACGATGACCATCCCGGTGCTGTTCTGGCCGCGGATGTGGCTGCCGGTGATGCCGGTCCAGACGCTGCCGATCTTGCAGGCGGCCATCATCTCGGCCTCCTTCAGCGCCTGCTGGATGCTCTGCACCGTGGCGTCGATGTTGACCACCACGCCGCGCTTGAGCCCGTGCGTGGGCGCGACGCCCAGGCCAGCCACGCGCAACTCGCCGCCGGGCACGACCTCGGCCACCACCACCATCACCTTGGCGGTGCCGATGTCCAGGCCGACGATCAGATCCTTGTATTCCTTCGCCATCTTCAACGGGCCTCAGTGGTGGCTGGCGTCACGGTGGCCACGCCGTCCAGGCGCAGCGCATAACCATCGGTGTGTCGCAGGTCGGCGCTCAGCAGCGGCCGGCGGTAGCGGCCGGTGACCTGGCTGAGCGTGCGCACGAACTGTTCACTGCGCGCGACCACCTCGTCCTCGCTGCCGCGGCCGAATTCGATGACCTGGCCTTCCTCGGTCTCGCCACGCCAGGAACCGCGTGCACTCAGCGACAGGCGGCGCAACTGCAGGTCCTGCGCCGCCAGCAGCGGCTGCAGGCGCCGAAGCAGCGACCACATGGCCGCGGCGTTCTCGCGCGCCTTGTCCGACGGGCCGGCCAGCACCGGCAGGCGGTCGTCCTCGACGTCGCCGACGTTGGCCTCGAAGATCTCGCCGAAGCTGTTGACCAGCAGCGGGTTGCGCTCGTCCTCCGGCTGCCACAGCGCCACCGGGCGGTGCTCCTCCAGTTGCACGGCCAGCCGGTCGGGCCAGACGCGGCGCACCACCGCGCGGCGCACCCAGGGCACGCTCTCGAAGGCCGCGCGGGTGCGTGCCAGGTCCAGGCTGAAGAACTGGCCACGCAGCTTGGGCATGGCGTTGGCGCGGATGGTGGGCACGCTGTTGCGTGCCAGGTCGCCGTCGATCTGCACGGCGCGGATCGCGAAGAAGGGCGCCCGCGTCAGCCACAGCACGCCGGCGGCCAGCAGCGTCAGCGCGGCGATCACGAAGACGCCGGCGGCCACGCCGTTCATCAGGCGCACGTCCAGCGGCAGCGGCAGCGCCGCGGCGGCCGTGGGTGTGGGGCGGCGGGTGACCCTCATGCAGCGTCCCGGTCCAGGGTGGCGGCCTGCAGCAGCTGCAGGCACAGCTGCGGATAGTCGATGCCGACCGCCTTCGCGGACATCGGCACCAGCGAATGCCCCGTCATGCCGGGACTGGTGTTCATCTCCAGCAGGAAGGGCTTGCGGTCCGAGGCCCGCAGCATCAGGTCGGCCCGGCCCCAGCCGCGGCAGCCGAGCACGCGGTAGGCGGCCAGCGTCAGGCGCTGCACCTCGGCCTCTTCCTCCGGCGCCAGACCGCTGGGGATGTGGTAGCCGGTGTCGTCGCTGAAGTACTTGTGCTCGTAGTCGTAGTTGCCGTCGGGTGCGGCGATGCGGATCACCGGCAGCGCCCGCGCGGCGTCGCCGCTCCCCAGCACCGGGCAGGTCAGCTCGGTGCCTTCGATGAACTCCTCGCACAGCACGTCGTGGTCGTAGCGGGCGGCCAGCTGCACCGCGTCCTGCATCTCGGAGTAGCCCTGCACCTTGCTGATGCCGATGGACGAACCTTCGCGCGGCGGCTTGACGATCAGCGGCAGGCCGAGCTCGTCCGGCACGGCGATCACGCGCTCGCGCTGCAACTCGCCGGCGCCCAGTCGCACCCAGCGCGGCGTCGGCAGGCCCTCGGCCAGCCACACGCGCTTGGTCATCACCTTGTCCATGCAGATGGCGCTGGCCATCACGCCCGAGCCGGTGTATGGGATGCCCAGCAGTTCCAGCGTGCCCTGCACCGTGCCGTCCTCGCCGTGGCGGCCGTGCAGCGCGATGAAGGCCCGTGCGAAGCCGTCGGCCTTCAGCTCGTGCAGGCTGCGCTCGGCCGGGTCGAAGGCATGGGCGTCCACGCCCAGCGACCGCAGCGCCTGCAGCACGCCGGTGCCCGACATCAGCGACACCTCGCGCTCCGCGCTGGTGCCGCCCAGGAGTACCGCGACCTTGCCGAGGTTCATGCGCCCTCCTTCACCCGGTCCACCACCTGCTGCGGCACGGCGCCGATGCTGCCGGCCCCCATCACGATGACCACGTCACCGTCGCGCGCGAAGTCTGTGATGGCCTGCGGCAGCGCCTTCACGTCGTCCACGAACACCGGCTCGGTGTGGCCGGCCACGCGCATCGCGCGCGCCAGTGCCCGGCCGTCGGCGGCCACGATGGGCGGCTCGCCGGCGGCGTAGACCTCGGTCAGCAGCAGCGCGTCGGCACCGCCCATGACCTTGACGAAGTCCTCGAAGCAGTCGCGCGTGCGCGTGTAGCGGTGCGGCTGGAAGGCCAGCACCAGGCGCCGGCCCGGGAAGGCGCCACGCGCGGCGGCGATCACCGCGGCCATCTCCACCGGGTGGTGGCCGTAGTCGTCCACCAACGTGAAGCGGCCGCCGTCGCTCGTCGGCAGTTCACCGTAGCGCTGGAAGCGGCGGCCCACGCCGGCGAAGCCGCGCAACGCGTCGACGATGGGCGCATCCGGCAGCTCCAGCTCGGTGGCCACGGCGATGGCCGCCAGCGCGTTGCGCACGTTGTGCTCGCCGGGCAGGTTCAGCGTGATGGCCAGGTCGGGCATGGCCACGCCGTTGCGGCGCTGGCAGGTGAAGCGCATCTGGCCGCCGGGCAGGGCCTGCACGTCCACCGCGCGCACCTGCACGTCGGGGCCGAAACCGTAGGTGACCAGCGGGCGCGAGACCATCGGCAGGATGGCGCGCACGCCCGGGTCGTCGCCGCAGAGGATGGCGGCACCGTAGAACGGCATGCGGTGCAGGAAGTCGACGAAGGCGCTGCGCAGCTTCGTCAGGTCGTGCCCGTAGGTGTCCATGTGGTCGGCGTCGATGTTGGTGATCACCGACAGGACGGGAGTCAGGTTCAGGAACGAGGCGTCGCTCTCGTCGGCCTCCACGACGATGTAGTCGCCGGCACCCAGGCGGCTGTTGGCCCCGGCGCTCTCGAGCTTGCCGCCGATGACGAAGGTGGGGTCCAGCCCCGCCTCGGCCAGCACGCTGGTGACCAGCGAGGTGGTCGTCGTCTTGCCGTGCGTGCCGGCGATGGCGATGCCCTGCTTCAGGCGCATCAGCTCGGCCAGCATCACGGCGCGTGGCACCACGGGCACGCGGCGCGCGCGTGCGGCGATGACCTCGGGGTTGTCGCCCTTCACTGCGGTGGAGGTGACCACCGCCTCGGCCGTACCGATGTGGCTGGCGTCGTGCCCCAGCGCCACGCGGATGCCCAGGCCGGCCAGACGGCGTGTGACTGCGCTGTCGCCCTGGTCGCTGCCGGAGACGGTGTAGCCCAGGTTGTGCAAGATCTCGGCGATGCCGCTCATGCCGGCGCCACCGATGCCCACGAAGTGGATGTGCTTGACGGCGTGTTTCATGCCACCAGCCTTTCGATCTCGTCGGCCACGCGGGCGGCCGCCTGTGGGCGGGCCATGGCGCGGGCCCGTTCGGCCATCGCCAGCAGCGCCGGGCGATCGAGGCCCTGCAGCAGCTCGGCCAGGCGCTGAGGCGTCAACTCGGTCTGCGGCGTGTGGATCGCCGCGCCCGCATCGGCCATGTGAGCGGCGTTGTCGCGCTGGTGCGCGGTGGTGCTGACGATCAGCGGCACCAGGATCGCCGGCACACCGGCGGCGCAGAGTTCGCTGACGGTGCCGGCGCCGGCGCGGCAGATCATCAGGTCGCAATCGGCCAGCGCCGCGGCCATGTCGTCGATGAAGGGGCGCACGGTCGCCTTCACGCCGGCCGCGTCGTAGGCCGCGGCCACGGCCGCATGGTGGGCGTTGCCGGTCTGGTGCGTGACCTGCGGGCGTTGCGACGGATCGATCAACGCCAGCGCCGCCGGCACGGTCTGGTTGAGCACCTGCGCGCCCAGGCTGCCACCGACGACCAGCAGGCGCAGCGGGCCGGTGCGGCCGGCAAAGCGGGTTTCCGGTGCCGGCAGCGCCTCGATCTCCGCGCGCACCGGGTTGCCGGTGACCACCGCCTGCTTCGTCTTCCTGGCATCGGCGCCGTCGAAGCCGAAGGCAACGCGGTCGGCCACCGGCAACAGGGCGCGGTTGCTCATCAGCAGCGCGGCGTCGGCGTTCACCAGCACCAGCGGCCGACCGAGCAAGGCCGCCATCATGCCGCCGGGGAAGCACACGTAGCCGCCCATGCCCAGCACGGCGCTGGCGCCACGGCGACGCAGGATCTGCAGGCAGTCCCAGAAGGCCTTGAGCAGGCGCAGCCCGCCGGTCATCGTGTGCAGCAGGCCCTTGCCGCGCAGGCCGGTGAAGCCGATGCGGTCCAGCGGAATCCCGCTCGGCGGCACCAGGGTGTTCTCCATGCCCGTGGTCGTGCCCAGCCAGCTGACGCTCCAGCCGCGCCGTTGCATCTCGCGCGCGACGGCCAGCCCGGGGATCACGTGGCCCCCGGTGCCTGCGGCCATGACGACGAGGTGGCTCACGACCTCCCCCCTCGCATCAGCGCCCGGTTCTCCATGTCCACCCGGACCACGAGGGCCAGGGCCACGAGGTTCATCAGCAGCGCCGAACCGCCGAAGCTCACCAGCGGCAGCGTCAGCCCCTTGGTGGGCAGCACGCCCAGGTTCACGCCCATGTTGATGAAGGCCTGGCCGCCGAACCAGATGCCGATGCCCTGCACCATCAGGCCAGCGAAAACACGGTCGAGCGCGATGGCCTGGCGGCCGATGAGGAAGATGCGGCGGGTCAGCCAGAAGAAGACGCCGATGACGGCCAGCACGCCCACGAGGCCGAGTTCCTCGCCGATCACGGCGAGCAGGAAATCGGTGTGGGCCTCGGGCAGGTAGTGCAGTTTTTCCACGCTGGCTCCCAGGCCCTGGCCGAACCATTCGCCGCGGCCGAAGGCGATCAGCGAGTGCGTCAGCTGGTAGGCCTTGCCCTGGGCGTACTGGGGGTCCCAGGGGTCCAGGTACGCGAAGATGCGCTCGCGGCGCAGGTCGTCGAAGGCGATGATGGTGGCGAACGTGGCCACCAGCACCGCGGCGATCAGCAGCGCCATGCGCGCGTTGACGCCGCCGAGGAAGAGGATGCCCATCGCGATGGTGGCGATGACGATGAAGGCGCCCATGTCCGGCTGGCGCAGCAGCAGCGCACCGGTGAAGGCCACGGCCACGGCCATCGGCCAGACGGCGCGGAAGAAGTTCTCCCGCGTGTCCATGCGCCGCACCATGTAGTTGGCCGCGTACATCGCGATCGCGAGCTTGGCCAGCTCCGACGGCTGGAAGTTCATGAAGCCCAGCGGGATCCAGCGGCGCGAGAAGTTGACCACCTTGCCGACGAAGGGCAGCAGCACGATCACCAGCAGCACCAGGGCCAGCACGAACACCAGCGGCGCGTGCTTCTCCCAGAACGCGATGGGCACCTGCACCGCGGCAAAGGCCACCACCAGCCCGATGGCCATGGCCATGGCATGGCGCAGCACGAAGTGCGTGGGCGCGTAGGCAGCGAACTTGCGGCTGTCGGGCAGCGCGATGGAGGCTGAATAGACCATCACGAGGCTGAAGGCCAGCAGCGCCAGCACCACCACCACCAGTGTGCGGTCGAAGGCCTGCAGCGACGGCGCGGCGCTGGCGCGCAGGCCGTCGCGCACCGGCAGGCGTGCGGACGCGGCGGCCTCGCGCCGGGCCGCCCAGGCGTCACGCCAGCGCTGCCAGAGCGGCGGACGCAGCGCGGTGGCGTTGGAGGCGGTGGACGCCGTGGCAGCGTTCGTGCGCGCCATCAGATCGCCTCCCCCCGGTCCACCGCCAGCGCACGCACGGCCTCGACGAAGACCTCGGCGCGGTGCGCGTAGTTGCGGAACATGTCCAGGCTGGCGCAGGCCGGCGACAGCAGCACCGCGTCACCCGGCTGCGCCTGGTCGTAGGCCCACTGCACCGCCTCGGGCAGCGTCGCCAGCGTGGCCATGCGCACGCCGCAGCCTTGCAGGGCGTTTTCGATGGCGGCGGCGTCGCGGCCGATCAGCGCCACCGCGCGGGCATGGCGCGCCACCGGCGCGGCCAGTGGCGCGAAGTCCTGGCCCTTGCCGTCACCCCCCAGGATCACCACCAGGCGGCCCGGCATGACGTCGGCCCCCAGGCCGACCAGCGCGGCCACCGTGGCGCCGACGTTGGTGCCCTTGCTGTCGTCGTAGGCCTCGATGCCGCCGACGCTGCCCACCGGCTCCACCCGGTGCGGCTCGCCGCGGTACTCGCGCAGGCCGTGCAGCATCGGCGCCAGCGGGCAGCCGATGGCGGTGGCCAGCGCCAGCGCGGCCAGCGCATTGGCGGCGTTGTGGCGGCCGCGCACGCGCAGCGCGTCGGCCGGCATCAGGCGCTGCAGGTGGATCTCGAGGTCTTCGCCCTTCCTGGGCTTGACCGTCTCGTCGGCCGGCAGCGCGCGCACCAGCCAGGCCATGCCGTTCTCGACCACGAGACCGAAGTCGCCCGGATGCCGCGGCGCCTCCAGCCCGAAGCGCAGCACACTGCGGCCGGGCTCGGCCGGTGTCTTGCGGCCCTTCGGGATGACCAGCGCCGGCACCATCGCCGCCACCGTCTCGTCGTCGCGGTTGATCACCATCACCGCCTGGCTGCCGAAGATGCGGGCCTTCGCCGCCGTGTAGGCCGCCATGGAGCCATGCCAGTCCAGGTGGTCCTGCGTCACGTTGAGCACGGTGGCCGCGGCCGGCTCGAAGCCCTGCACGCCGTCGAGCTGGAACGACGAGAGTTCCAGCACCCAGACCTCGGGCCATTCTTCGCGCGGCTGATCCAGCTGCGCGGCCAGCGTGTCGAGCATCGTCGGGCCGACGTTGCCGGCGGCTACCACGCGCTTGCCGGCGCGCTCGACCAGCAGCGCGGTCATGGACGTGACCGTGGTCTTGCCGTTGGTGCCGGTGATGGCGAGCAGCTGCGGGGAGTATTCGAGGTCGGCGAGCGCGCGCACGAACAGGCCCAGCTCGCCCATCAGCGCCGTGCCGCGCTCGGTGGCCGCCGCCAGCAGCGGCGCGATGCGCGGGTCGTGCGGCGCCAGGCCGGGGCTCTTGAGCACCAGGCCGACGTCGGCGAGCAGCGCCGGGTCGAGGTCGCCGCGCAGGCGGGTCGCGATGCCGTCGATCGCGCCATCGTGCGGCGCCGCATCGCGCGAATCCCAGACCTGCACGCGTGCGCCATGGCGCGCACACCAGCGCACCATGGCCAGGCCGGAGTCACCCAGGCCGAGCACGAGGACGGGGAGGTCTTGAAGCCAGGTCATCGTCGTCGCGACCTCACCGCAGCTTCAGGCTCGCCAGCCCGACCAGGCACAGCAGCATGGTGACGATCCAGAAGCGCACCACCACCTGGGTCTCCGCCCAGCCCTTCTTCTCGAAGTGGTGGTGCAGCGGCGCCATCAGCAGGATGCGCTGGCCGACGCCGGTGCGCTTCTTGGTCCACTTGAACCAGGCCACCTGCGCCATCACCGACAGCGCCTCGAGCACGAAGACGCCGCCCATGATGCCGAGCACGATCTCCTGCCGCGTGATGACGGCGATGGTGCCCAGCGCGCCGCCCAGCGCCAGCGCGCCGACGTCGCCCATGAACACCTGCGCCGGGTGCGCGTTGAACCACAGGAAGGCCAGGCCGGCGCCGGCCATCGCGGCGCAGAAGATCAGCAATTCGCCGGCTCCGGGGATGTAGGGGAACAGCAGGTAGCGGCTGAAGTTGGCGTTGCCGACGATGTAGGCGAACACGCCCAGCGCCGAACCCACCAGCACCACCGGCATGATGGCCAGGCCGTCCAGGCCGTCGGTGAGGTTGACGGCATTGCTGGCGCCGACGATGACGAAGTAGGTCAGCCCGATGAAGCCGAACACCCCCAGCGGGTAGCTGATGGTCTTGAAGAACGGCACCATCAGGTCGGCATTCGGCGGCAGGTCGGTGGAGAAGCCGCTGCTGACCCAGCGCAGGAACAGCTCCAGCACGCGCAGGTTGGAGGTCTCCGACACGCTGAAGGCGAGGTACAGCGCGGCAATCAGGCCGATCACGCTCTGCCAGAAGTACTTCTCGGCCGAGCGCATGCCCTCGGGGTTCTTCTGCACCACCTTGCGCCAGTCGTCGACCCAGCCGATGGCGCCGAAGCCGAAGGTCACCAGCATCACGATCCAGACGAAGCGGTTGCCCCAGTCGAACCACAGCAGCGTGGACACGCCGATGCCGATGAGGATCAGCACGCCGCCCATCGTCGGCGTGCCGCGCTTGGCCAGGTGCGCCTGCACGCCGTACTCGCGGATCGGCTGGCCGATCTTCAGTTCGGTGAGCTTGCGGATCACCCAGGGGCCGAAGGCCAGGCCGATGAGCAGCGCCGTCATCGCCGCCAGCACGGCACGGAAGGTGAGGTACTGGAAGACGCGCAGGAAGCTCAGGTCCTCCGGGTACAGCGCGAGCAGCCACTGCGACAGGCTCAGGAGCACGACGCACCCTCCTCGGCCGCGGCCAGGGCCTGCACCACCCGCTCCATGCGCATGAAACGCGAGCCCTTGACGAGGACCGACGCCGCATCGGGCGCCATGTCCGCGTCATCCACCAGCGCGGCCAGCAGCGCCGACGTGTCGTCGAAGTGCCGCGCACCCGTGCCGAAGGCCTGCGCCGCACCCGCGCTCTGCGGCCCGGCGCACCAAAGCGCCGGCAGGCCGCGTTCGCGCGCGTAGGTGCCCACCTCGGCGTGGAAGGCCGGCCCCTGGTCACCGACCTCGCCCATGTCGCCCAGCACCAGCCACTGCGGGCCGGGCAGGCCGGCCAGCACGTCGATGGCGGCGCGCACGGAATCGGGGTTCGCGTTGTAGCTGTCGTCCACCAGCGTGGCCGCGTGGCCGTGCCAGGTGATGGCGCGCGCGGCCGAGCGGCCCGCCACCGGGCGGAAGGTCGCCAGGCCGGCCTGCACCGCGGCCAGCGGCGCGCCGGCGGCCAGCGCGGCGGCCGCGGCCGCCGCCGCATTGCGCAGGTTGTGGGCGCCGGCGATGTGCAGCGCGAAGGCGGTGTCGCCCACGGGCGCATGCAGCGTGGCCCGCCAGTGGTCGCCGTCCCAGGTGCCCTCGACCTGCACCTCGCCACCATCACCGAAGCGCAGCACGCGCCGTTCGCCGGCCAACTGCCGCCACAGGCCGCTGTAGGCGTCATCGGCCGGGAAGACCGCGCAACCGGTGGGCGGCAGCGCGCTGATCACGGCGCCGTTCTCGCGCGCCACGGCCTCCACCGACTGCATGAACTCCTGGTGCTCGCGCTGCGCGTTGTTCACCAGGGCCACCGTGGGTGCGGCCAAGGCTGCCAGTTCGGCGATTTCACCCGGGTGGTTCATGCCCAGTTCCACCACCGCGGCACGGGTCTGCGCGCTCAGCCGTAGCAGCGTCAGCGGCGCACCGATGTGGTTGTTCAGGTTGCCGGCCGTGGCCAGGGCCGCGTCGCCCACCCAGGCGCGCAGGATGGCGGCGATCATCTGCGTGACGGTGGTCTTGCCGTTGCTGCCGGTGACCGCGACCAGCGGCAGCATCAGGCCGGCGCGCCAGCCCTGGGCCAGGCTCTGCAGCGCGCGCAGGCTGTCGGCCACCTCCAGGCCCGGCAGGCCGCAGGCCGCCACGCCGCGCTCGGCCAACACGGCGGCGGCGCCGGCATCGCGCGCCTGCGGCAGGAAGTCGTGGGCGTCGAAGCGCTCCCCCTTGAGCGCGACGAACAGGTCGCCGGGCTGCAGCGTGCGCGTGTCGGTGTGCACGCGCGCGATGCGGGTGCCGGCATCGCCATGCAGGCGTGCGGCCGGCAGCAGCGCATGCAGCGTGGCCAGCGTCCTCATCGCGCGGCCTCCTGCACCGCCGCCAGGGCGGCCTGCGCCTCGGCGGCGTCGGAGAACGGGTGGCGAACGCCGCGCACCTCCTGGTAGTCCTCGTGGCCCTTGCCGGCGATCAGCACGACGTCGGCGTCGGCTGCATCCCGCACCGCCGTGGCGATGGCGACACGCCGGTCGACCACGATGCGCGCCGCGTTCGGCGCCTGCAGCCCGGCCACGATCTGGTCGACGATGGCCTCCGGCGCCTCGTCGCGCGGGTTGTCGCTGGTGACCACGACGGTGTCCGCACCGCGCTCGGCGATCGCGCCCATCAGCGGCCGCTTGCTGGCGTCGCGGTTGCCACCGCAGCCGAACACGCACCACAGGCGGCCGCCGCGCGCGGCGGCCAGCGGGCGCAACGAGGCCAGCACCTTCTCCAGTGCATCGGGGGTGTGGGCGTAGTCGACGACGACCTCCACACCCGCACCCGGGCCCACGCGCTGCATGCGCCCGGGCACCGGCGTCAGGCCGGGCACCACGGCCGCGGCATCCGCCAGCGGCACGCCCAGCGCGCGCAGGCCGCCCAGCACCACCAGCAGGTTGTGCACGTTGTAGTCGCCGATGAGCGTGCTGCGCACCGGCACCGTGGTGTCGTCCTCGCACAGGCCGAACGCCAGGCCGCCGTCGACGTAGCGCACGTCGGCCGCGCGCAGCCGCGCCGGGGCATCGACCGCCACGGTCCACAGGTCGAGCGCACCGCCTTCGAGTTCGCCGGCCAGCAGCGCCCCCTGCGGATCGTCGATGTTGAGCGCTGCGGCGCGCAGCCCCGGCCAGGCGAACAGCTGGCGCTTGGCGGCCCAGTAGGCGTCCATGCTGCCGTGGTAGTCCAGGTGGTCGCGCGTGAAGTTGGTGAACAGCGCAACATCGATCGGCGCGGCGTCGAGCCGGTGCTCGTCCAGGCCGATCGACGACGCCTCGAGCGCACATGCGGCGAAGCCGGTGTCGGCGAAGCGCTTGAATGCAGCGTGCAGCGTCACCGGGTCGGGCGTGGTCAGACCGGTGGCGTCGACCGCACCGGGCTCGCCGACCCCCAGCGTGCCGATCACGCCGCAGCGCCGGCCCAGCGCCGACAGCGCCTGCGCCGTCCACCACGCGGTGGAGGTCTTGCCGTTGGTGCCGGTGGTGGCCACGATGTCCAGGCGCGCGCCGGGTTCGCCGAAGTAGGCGTGTGCGATGGCACCGGTGGCCGCCTTCAGGCGCGGCAGCGCGGCCACACGGGCATCGTCGAAGCCGAAGGCTTCGATGCCTTCGGCCTCGACCAGGCAGGTGGTGGCGCCGGCGTCGAGCGCCGCGCGCACGAAGCGCCGGCCGTCGGTGGCATAGCCGGGCCAGGCAATGAAGGCGTCACCCGGCTGCACGCGGCGGCTGTCGGTGCGCAGCGTGCCGGTGACCCAGGACGACAGCCAGCGTGCGGCCGCGTCGGGGGAGCGGAGCATCGTCAGCGGCATCACGTGCTTTCCAGGGCTGCCGGCCCGGGTTCGGCCACGATGCCTGGTTGGAAGTCGATGTCCGGCGCCACGCCCAGCGTGCGCAGGCTCTGCTGCACCACGCTGCTGAACACCGGAGCGGCGACCTCACCGCCGTAGAAGACGCCTCCCTTGCGCGGCTCGTCGATCATCACCGCCACCACCAGCTTCGGCGCGCTCACCGGCGCCAGGCCGACGAACCACGAGCGGTACTTTTCAGTGCTGTAGCCACGGCCTTCCTGCTTGCGCGCGGTGCCGGTCTTGCCACCCACCGAATAGCCCACGGTCTGCGCCTTCGGCGCGGTGCCACCCGGGCCGGCGGCCAGGCGCAGCATGTCGCGCATCGCGCGTGCCGTCTCGGCGCTCATCACGCGGCGGCCGGGCACGGGGCCGGCGTCGCGCTTGAGCAGGGTGACGGGTGCGATCTCTCCGTCGCGCGCGAACACGGTGTAGGCGCGCGCCATCTGCAGCAGGCTGGCCGACAGGCCGTAGCCGTAGCTCATCGTGGCCTGCTCGATCGGCCGCCAGGTCTTGTAGGGCCGCACGCGGCCGGTGGCAGCGCCGGGAAACTCGATCTCCGGCTTGCTGCCCAGGCCGAGGTCGGTGAACTGCTGCCACATCTCGCGCGGCTGCAGCTGCATGGCCATCTTCACCGTGCCGACGTTGCTGGACTTCTGCACGATCTCCGCCACGCTGAGCACGCCGTGCGGGTGCGAGTCACGGATCGTCGAGCCGGTGATGGTGATCCAGCCCGGCGCCGTCTCGTAGCGGGTAGTGGGCCGGGCGATGCCCTTGTCCAGCGCAAGCGCGATGGCGAAGGGCTTCATCGTCGAGCCGGGCTCGAAGATGTCGGTCAGCGCGCGGTTGCGCAGCTGCGCCGGCTTGAGGTTGCGCCGGTCGTCGGGGTCGTAGCTGGGGTAGTTGGTCAGCGCCAGCACCTCGCCGGTCTGCGCGTCCAGCGCCACCAGGCTGCCGCTGTTGGCCCCGTGGGCCTTCACCGCGTCGCGCAGGCGCTGGTAGGCCAGGGCCTGCAGGCGCGCGTCGATGGACAGCACCACGTCGCGGCCGGGCTCCGGTGCGTCGGGCTCGCCGATGTGCTCGACGACGCGGCCCAGCCGGTCGCGCACCACGGTGCGCTGGCCGTCGCTGCCGCGCAGCGCGTCCTGGAACACGCGCTCGATGCCCTCGAGGCCGTTCTGCTCCAGGTCGGTGAAGCCGACGACCTGCGCCGCCGCCTCGCCCTCGGGGTAGGCACGGCGCCAGCTGTCGCTGAGCTCGACGCCGACCACGCCCTGCTGCAGCAGGGCCTGCAGTTCGGCACGCGCGCCGGCATCCACGCCGCGCTTGAGCCAGACGAAGCGCGGGTGGCTGTTCAACCGCGCCTCCAGCGCCTTGGGCGTCATGCCGGCCAGGCGTGCAAGCGCGCGCTTCTGCTCCGGCGTGGCCTGCAACTCCGGCGGGCGCACGGCGATGTCGATGGCCGGCACGCTGGCGGCCAGGATGCGGCCGTTGCGGTCGAGCACGTTGCCGCGGCCGGCCGGCACGTCCTCGGCGTGCAGGAAGCGCTTCTCGCCTTCGCGCTGGTAGAAGTCGCTGTGCAGCACCTGCACCCACACGGCCCGTCCGGCCAGCACGACGAAGGCCAGCGCCACGCAGGCCACGATGAAGCGCGAGCGCCACGGCGGCGTCTTGGAGGCCAGCAGCGGGCTGCTGGCGTAATTGACGCTGCGCAGACTCACTTGGTGACCCCCGGCAGCTCGACGTACAGCGTCACGTCCGCACCGGCGGTGCGCATCGCCAGACGCTCACGGGCCACGCGCTCCACGCGCAGCGGCGTGGCCTGGGCCTGGCGCTCGGACTCCAGCCGCTGGCGCTCCGACTCCAGCGCCTGCTGCTCGGCCTGGGCCCGGTCCAGCGCGGCGACCAGGCGGCGCGACTCGTACGAGGTCTTCACCAGCAGCAGCGCACTGACCAGCAGCGCGGCGGCCAGCAGCAGGTTCAGGCGCAGCGTGGCGGGGCCCGTCATGCCGGCACCTCGGTGCGTTCGGCCACGCGCATCACGGCCGAGCGGGCACGCGGGTTGGCCGCGACCTCGGCCGCCGACGGCTTGACGCGACCCAGCGCCTGCAGCCGCATGGCCTTGGGCGGCGCCATGGGGGCGCGCCGGTCGGGCACGTCGCGGCTCTCGCGCACGATGAAGGTCTTGACGATGCGGTCCTCACCCGAGTGGAAGCTGATGACCACCAGCCGGCCATGCGGCGCCAGGAGTTCGAGCGCCGCGTTCAGTCCTTGTTCGAGTGCTTCAAGCTCGGCATTGACGAAAATCCGAAGAGCCTGAAACGTGCGCGTTGCAGGGTCCTGGCCCGGCTCGCGGGTCTTGACTGCACGAGCCACGAGCGCGGCCAGTTCCCCGGTGGTTCGAACGGGAGACCCGCCCTCGCGCCGAGCAACAATCGCCTTTGCAATCTGTAGAGCAAACCGTTCTTCCCCATGGTCGCGGATCACCTGTGTGAGGGTGCGCTCGTCGGCGCGGGCCAGGAAGTCCGCGGCGGTCTCGCCACGGGTCGTGTCCATGCGCATGTCCAGCGGGGCGTCGTGCCGGAAGCTGAACCCGCGCTGCGGATCGTCGATCTGCGGGCTGCTGACGCCCAGGTCCAGCAGCACGCCATGCACATGGGTGATGCCGCGCGCCACCAGTTCGTCGCGCATCTCACCGAAGTTGGCATGCACGACCTCGAAGCGCGGGTCGGCCAGGCTAGCGCGCGCGCTGGCCACGGCCTGCGGGTCGCGGTCGAAGGCGATCAGCCGGCCGGCCGGCGACAGACGCTCCAGCAGCGCGCGGCTGTGGCCGCCGCGGCCGAAGGTGCCGTCGACGTAGATGCCGTCGGGCGTGGTGACCAGGGCCTCCACCGCCTCGCGCAGCAGCACCGTGGTGTGCTGGAAGGCGGTAGTCATCGGAGCACAAAGCTCCGGATTTCCGCCGGCATCGGCTGCGCCAGCAGCTGCGCCTCGTGGGCGTCGTGGCGCGCCGCGTCCCACAGCTCCAGCACGCGGCCGTTGCCGATCAGGCGCACGTCCTTGCCCAGGGCCGCGGCGCTGCGCAACTCGGGCGGGATCAGGATGCGCGCCGCGCCATCGATGTCGACGTCCACCGCACTGCCCAGGAAGACGCGGCGCCACGGATCGGCGTCCATGCTCATCGACATCAGCTGTTCGCGCACCTGCTCCCAGCGCTGGCGCGGCAGCACCCACAGGTAGCCGTCGGGGTGCTTGGTCAGTGTCAACCGCCCCTCACAGGCCTGCATCAGCAGGTCACGCTGACGCACGGGCACGGTGATCCGCCCCTTCGCGTCCAGCGCTATCGCCGATGTGCCTTGAAAAACGATCTCCGCCACCCGAAACCGCCACTGTCAGACAGAAAATCCCACAGATCGACACTGTACTTGAAGGCCGCATGACGGTCAATCGACACTGTCGAAAAAATCAATGAAATCAAGAACTTACAAATGGTTTGAGAGGTAGTGCCGAGAAAATAGTGACGCAAAAACAAGAACCTGCAGGCGGCATTGAAAGTTTTGCTTGATCATGAGCAAGTGGGCTTGCAGCCCACTGGCCCCACCAGCATCGCCCACGTGGTGCCGGCGTGATGGCCGTCGATTGATCAAGAGCAAGGGGGTCTCACGCCGCACCGGCCCCACGTCGGCGCCGCTTGCATTACGCTGGGGCGGTGGCGCAGATCGTGAACTGCGTCACAGGGAGGCCTCCAGGTGAACCGTCTGTCGCTGTCGCAGTGCCCGGCCTGCGCGCAGGTCAATCCGCCGCGGGCGCTGGCCTGTTCGGCCTGCGGCACGCCGCTGATCACCCGCTGCCCGGCCTGCGACACGATCAACGTCCGCAGCCGCGTGCGCTGCCACCATTGCGCCGCGCTGCTGGACCCGACGACCTCGCCGCAGTCGGTGCCGGCGGAGCCGCCGGCGCCGGTGGAGGCCGACGTGGTGCCGCTGCTCGACGCGGTGGACGACACCGTGCCGGAAGACTGGGTCCTGGCCTTGCGGGCCGTGCCGGAGCCGCCGCGGTCACCGGGCGCGGCTTCGCCGATGTCGCCGTTGCCGACGCTGCAGTTGCCGGACGACTGGCTGGCCGATCCGGACGCGCCCGACGTGGCACGCCTGGCGCCGCCGGCACCTCACCCTTCGGCGGCTGCGGCGACCACGGCCGCCTTGCCAGCAGCTCCCGCGCCGACAACCGCACCCCACACGTCCACCGAGGGCCTGGCCGAGCGCAAGGCCCGGCGCCGCGCGGCCGTGCGCGATGCGCAACGCCGGAACCCCGCCCAGCGCACGAGCGCCCTGGCGACCCGCGACGTGCTCGTGCTGGAGGCCGACCCGCGCGCGCGCGCCGACCTCTGCCAGACCCTGCTGCGCTTCGGCTTCGTGCCGCACGTGGCCGTCAGCGCGGCCGAGGCCGCCGGGCTCAGCCGGCGCCAGGCACATGCCGTGGCCTTCCTCGGTCTGGGCAGCAGCGGAGAAGCGGCCGACACCGAGGCGCTGTGTCGCAGCCTGCACGACCTGCCACGCGGCCGCCCGCTGGCGCTGATCGCCATGGCCGACCGGCAGCGCCACACCGACCGCATCCGCATGCAGCTGGCCGGGGCTGACCAGGTGCTGTTCCGACCGGTCGGGCGCGGCGACATCGCCCGTGCCCTCGACGACTGCGGGCTGCAGCTGCCGGAGGATCCGCGCGGGCACGGCGCCGCGCCGGAACCCAAGGCCGGCCGGCCCGGCGCCCGCTGAGGCGATGCAGGACGACCCGCTGTGGCGGCTGCGCCATGCCCTGGCCGGCATGGCGCTGGCGCTGCTGCTGTCGGTGCTGCTGGCGGCGCTGCTGGGGCGCGTGCTGGGCGACCTGGTCGCCGACAGCTACGGCCTGCGGGTAGCGCTGTACAGCGCCCTGCTGGTCTACGTGATCGTCGGCGCCGGGCTGCTGTTCGTGCGCGTGGCGCAGCACGAGACGCGGCCGCTCAGCGCGGGCCGCGTGCTGCTGTGGCTGGCCAGCCTGTGGCTGTGGCCGGCGCTGCTGCTGCGCCGGCGTTGAGCCACCCTGGGCTCACTGCGACTGCTTGATCAGGCGGCCGGCGGCCTGCTGCACCGGCCGCGCGTTCATCGGGTACAGGCGCGAGAAGATGTGGATCTGGTCCGGCGACGCCTGCACCGGCTGCTGCATCACCATCCACAGCACGCCTTCGCTGCACGGCGGCGTGGTCAGCGAGCCCATGTAGGTGAAGTAGCCACGGTCGGTCGGCAGCAGCGCACTGGGGTCGATGGCCTCTGGTGCCGGCAGCGGCGCGTGCTTCTCCAGCGGCAGGTTGTTCCACACCTGCTGCACCACCGGCTGCGCCGCACCGCGCTCGAGCACCACGCCGATGACGGCCAGCCGCCCGTCCGGGTCCTTGTGCACCAGATGCACCGACATCTCGAACTGGCGGCCGTTGATGCGCTCCTCCGACGGCCGGTGGAAATGGAACTGCTGCAGCTCGTAACGGCGGCCCATCACCTCCAGCCAGTTGCCGGGCGACAGGTTCACCTGCACGGTGTGGCCGTTGTCCACCACCGAGAAGCCGCTGGGCCGGTAGTCGAAGTTCAGCGGCGCCAGGTCCACCGCGATGCCGTCGCGGATGTCGATCGGGCTCTGCCGGCTGCCACTGGCGCAGGTGGCGAACTCCGGCTTCAGGCTGGCCCAGTGGTCGGGGCCGCCTTCGCCGTGGTAGCTCCAGTGCACCTCGGCCTTGGCCGCGCGGTGGGCCTCCACCAGGGCTTCCAGCTCGCCGGCCTGCGGCTTGGCCTTGGCCACGCGCGTGTGCGTCGGGGCGGCTGCGCGAGCCGGCACCTGGAGTTCGTGCGTGCCGGCCTTGGCCTCCTGGATGCGGGCGGCGCCCAGCTTCTCCTGCAGGCGCGCCTTCAGGTGCGCCATCGGGTCCACCGAGGCCACCTTGTCGCTGCCCCGGCCACCGGCATGGGGATCATTGGCCAGCACAGGCAGGGCCAGCAGCAGCGCGGGCAGCAACCACCAGCGGTGCGCGGTGACCGGACGGCGGGAGGAACGGGACGCAGGGGACGGCATGGCAATGGCACTCCTTCTTCGGAGTCCCATCGGCAGCCGGCGCGTCAACTTGAGGCTGGCGTGGCCGATTCCGCCGGCGGCACCAGCCGCGGCTTGACCCAGATCCAGGCCAGCACGCCCACGCCCATCATCGTCAGCGAGGTCAGCGCCAGCGCCAGCGTGGAGTGCATCACCAGCGGCGCGACGACGCCCGCGACCACACCGTTGGCCACGGCGCCGATGCAG
The DNA here is from genome assembly GCF_004016515.1 of Rubrivivax albus. GTDB lineage: Bacteria > Pseudomonadota > Gammaproteobacteria > Burkholderiales > Burkholderiaceae_C > Rubrivivax > Rubrivivax albus. The sequence goes on along the minus strand of NZ_SACT01000001.1, from coordinate 304,739 downwards.
GCCTGCATCGACGAGGCCATGCCGCGGCGCTCGGGCACCTGGTCCAGCACCATCAGCGTGACCACCGGCACCATCAGCGACCAGCCGAAGGCGAAGATGGCGATCGGCGGCAGCGCCCACCAGGCCTGGGGCTCGAAAAAGGCGTTCAGCGCCACGTTGACCAGCGAGACCGCCAGCATGATGACGAAGCCGTGGCGGATCTGGTGGCGCGGCTTGATGCGCCCGGCCAGCCGGCCCGACAGCCACGCGCCACCCATGATGCCGCCGATGGTGCAGACGAAGAACCAGAAGAACTGCGTCGGTGCCAGCTGCAGGTGCTCGCCCAGGAACACCGGCGCGGCCAGCACGTAGAGGAACATGCCGTTGAACGGGATCCCGCTGGCCAGCACCAGGGTCATGAACACCGGGCTGGCCGCCATCTGCTTGTAGCCGGCCAGCAGCGGCCGCGGCGCGAAGCGCTGCACCTGCGAGATGTGCAGCGTCTCCGGCAGGAAGCGGAAGACGCCCGCCCACAGCAGGGTACCCACACCGGCCAGGAACCAGAAGATCGCGTGCCAGTCCAGGTGCACGAACAGCCAGCCGCCGATCAGTGGCGCGATCGCCGGCGCCACGCCGAAGAAGATCGTCACCTGCGACATCACCCGCTGCGCCTCGGCGGGCGGGAACAGGTCGCGGATGATGGCGCGCGAGACCACCGTGCCGGCCCCCGACGCCAGGCCCTGCAACGTGCGGAAGAACACCAGCGCGCCGATCGACGGCGCCACGGCGCAGCCCACCGACGCCAGCGTGAACAGGCCCACGCCCCAGAGCACCACGCGGCGGCGGCCGAAGCTGTCGGCCAGCGCGCCGTGGAACAGGTTCATCGCCGCGAAGCCGAACAGGTAGCTCGACAGCGTCTGCTGCATCTGCACCGGCGTGGCCTGCAGCGACCCGGCGATGCCGGTGAAGGCCGGCAGGTAGGTGTCGATCGCGAAGGGCCCGAGCATGCCCAGGCAGGCGAGCAGCACGGCCAGCGTCCAGCGCGGTCCGCGCCAGAGAGAGGCGGCGTCAGGGTGCATCGGGGAAACCCGAGTGTAGTCGGGGGTGTTGTGGCGGTGCTTCAATGGGGCCATGGCAAACCTCCGTCGAGTCCTGCTGACTGCAGGCGCCGCGATGCTGGCCGCGCCCGTCCTCGCGCAGAGCGCCCGCGTGCTGCCCGGGATGACCGAAGGCCCGTTCTACCCACCGCGCCGCTGGCGTGACAGCTTCGCCGGCGGCGGGGACTGGGACGCCGACCTCACGCGCACCAGCGGCAGCGGGCCGGCGCGCGGGGAACACCTGGCGCTGTGGCTGCAGGTGGCGGACGCGCGCGGGCGCGCGGTGGACGACGCCGACGTCGAGATCTGGCAGTGCGACGCGCTGGCCGCGTACCGGCACCCGTCGGTGCCACTGGAGCCCGGACGTCACGATCCGGCGTTCCAGGGTTTCGGCGCCGTGCGCAGTGCGCGCGACGGCAGCCTGAAGCTGCGTACGATCCGCCCGGTGCCTTACCCGGGGCGCACGCCGCACATCCACGTCACGGTGCGGCACCCCAGCTTCGGCGAACTGACGTCGCAGCTGTTCGTCGCCGGCGACCCCGGCAATGCGCGCGACTTCCTGTGGCGGCGGCTGGATGCCGAGGCGCAAGGCGCGCTGGCCATGACGCTCATGTCCGCTGAAGGCGACGGGCTGCGCTGGCAGGCGCGGCACACGTTGATCGTGCCCGCCTGAACACCAGCGCGGAAAGAAAAGTGTGAAGTCGGCCGATAGGCCGGATTCTGTGCAGCGGACACCTCTTGCGAGACGCCGCCGTGACCGCCATTCCTCTGGGCCGGGGGTCGCCCACCCGGCTCGGTGCCACCTACCCGCACACTCCCCGGGCCGGATCGTCGTGTGCCTATTTGGTGTTGCTGCGCGTAGAGATTGCCCGTTTCACCCGAGCCGGGGCTTCGCCCCGGCTCGACTCGTCTCTGTTGCTCTGATCCTCACCTCGCGGTGGACAGCCGTTGGCTGCTACGCTGCCCTGTGCAGTCCGGACCTTCCTCCAGCGCGCCCTTTCGGGTGGTTGCGCCAGCGGCGGTCTGGCCGACTTCACGCATGAATTATCCCAGGAGAAGCCCATGAAGGCCGACAACGTCCTCGCCACCATTGGCCGCACGCCGCACATCCGCATGCAGCGCCTGTTCGGTGGCGCCGAAGTCTGGATCAAGTCCGAGCGCGCCAACCCGGGCGGCTCGATCAAGGACCGCATCGCGCTGGCGATGGTGGAAGACGCCGAGTCCCGCGGCCTGCTCAAGCCGGGGGGCACCATCGTCGAGCCGACCTCGGGCAACACCGGCATCGGGCTGGCGATGGTGGCTGCGGTGAAAGGCTACACGCTGGTGCTGGTGATGCCCGACAGCATGAGCATCGAGCGCCGCCGGCTGATGCTGGCCTATGGCGCACGATTCGAGCTGACGCCGCGCGAGAAGGGCATGAAGGGCGCCATCGCCAAGGCGCAGGAACTGGTGGAGACCACGCCCGGCGCCTGGATGCCGCAGCAGTTCGAGAACCCGGCCAACATCGACGTGCACATGCGCACGACGGCGCAGGAGATCCTGGCCGACTTCCCGGAAGGCCTGGACGCGCTGATTACCGGTGTGGGCACCGGTGGCCACCTGACCGGCTGCGCGCGGGTGCTCAAGGCGGCGTGGCCGGCGCTGAAGGTGTTTGCCGTCGAGCCGGCCGCCTCCCCCGTGATCAGCGGCGGCGCACCGTCACCGCACCCGATCCAGGGCATCGGCGCCGGCTTCGTGCCGGCCAACCTGGACACCACGCTGCTCGACGGCGTGATCACCGTCGACGCCGAGCATGCCCGCGAGATGGCGCGCCGCAGCGCGCGCGAGGAAGGCCTGCTGGTGGGCATCTCCAGCGGAGCCACGCTGGCGGCCATCGCGCAGAAGCTGCCCGACCTGCCTGCCGGCGCGCGCGTGCTGGGTTTCCACTACGACACCGGAGAGCGCTACCTGTCGGTGGAGGGGTTCCTGCCGGCGGCCTGACCCCGCAGCGGGCTCAGCCGATCACCTTCAGCAGCAGCTTCACCAGCCGCATGAACGGGCTCAGCGGCTGCGTGAAGTCGGCGTTGTTCTGCCCTTCCACCAGCTGCACCTGCGGCCCGCGCGCCATCGCGTTTTCGGCGAAGGTGCCGAACGAGTCGACCCCGGCCCACTCGATGGCGGTGCCGGAGAAGTCGATGATGGTCAGGCAGTGCGACTGGTTGAAGTTGCGGAAGTACGGCACGTACAGGTCCACGTTGGGCTGCGTGGCCAGGTCGGCGGCCCAGCGGTCCAGATCCGGCCACCAGCGCGAGAACAGCGCTTCGCGATACGCCACCGGGTTGGGAGCGTCGCTGATGTCGGTATAGAACTTCTCGTAGCTGAAGGCCGAGAAGTTGGTGTCGCGCGTGAAGACCATGAAACCGAAGCGGTCCTGCGGATAGGTGCGCGCCAGGGCGACGTTGACGCTGCCCAGGTTGTCGGGGTCGAAGCCGTCGATCAGCCCGGCGTACTGCGTGATCAGGCCACCGGGCTCGTCCAGGCCCCAGACGACACGGATGGTGTCGTGCAGCTTGATCGCCGGGAAGTCCTCGGGTGCCGAGCCGCGCGGCGCCGGCACCAGCGGGCCGGAATCGGCCAGCAGCGTGCTGCGCCCGGTGGGCTGCAGGGTTTCGCGCACCATCGCGTAGGTGGTGGTGGAGCCCACGCCGCCGGCGGAGTAGCCGGTCAGCAGCAGCTCGCCCGGCTGGCCCAGGTTGTCGCGCAGCCACTGGGCGGCGGCACGCACGTTGGCCTGGCCGGCATGGTGCTGCACGCGCGGGTTGTCGGGGTAGGCGTCGTCGTAGACGGTGACCTTGCTGCCGCTGTGCACGTCACCGGTGCAGTAGGGCAGGAAGACCATGTTCCACGACTGCGTGGACACGGCCTGCGGGCTGTTGCGGGCGTTGAACGGCGTCACCAGGCCGAAGGCAACGTTGACCGACTGCATGTAGTCAGGCGGCACGCCGTTCGGGTTGGTGGCGCCCAGCCGCCCCTCGCCCAAGCATGCCTTCTGGTCCCAGCAGGCGCCGCCGCCTTCGTAGACGATGGCCAGATGGTTGTTCAGCGGCGTGCGGTTGACGAAGAAGCGGTAGGGCGAACCGTCGCCGCAGGAGGCGCCGGACTCCGGCGGCAGTTCGACCATGTCCCACTGGAAGTACCCGGCCCAGGCCAGCGGCGTGGCACACAGGGCGAGCGCAGCCAGGCTGCGGCGGAACCAGACGTTCATCGGGAAGCCTCCTCGGGTGGGGTGTCGGGCGACGCCGACGTGGCGCCATGGTGGGCAAAGTGCTGCACACGCAGCTGGTCCAGCCGGGCCTGCAGCACGGCCGGGTCGCGTGAAGCGGCCGGCGCGGCGCGCCACGCGGCCACTTCGGCCGCCTGCGCGCGCAGGTAGGCCTGCTGGCGCGGATCGGCCGCTGACGGGCCGGGCAGCATGCGCTCGAAGGCCTGCAAGGCCTGCTGCTGCCGCTGGGCATCGGCTTCCAAGGTCTGCAGCAGGGCGGCCGCGAGCACGCGGGCCTCGGGCACCGAAACCTCGCGCTGGGCCAGCCGCGCCGGCAGGCCGTCGTAGACCGTCTGTGCCAGCGCCGGATCTCCCGGGGCCGCACGCCAGCGCGCAACGGCATCGGACCAGCCCAGGTAGGCCCGGAGCCGGGCCAGTTCGGCCGGGCCGTCGGGCTGCGTCGCGTGTTCGGCCACCACCGCGGCCCACTGCGCCGGCGTCACGCCTGGCGGCGGGGCGTCTGCCGTGGCGCCAGGCACCGTGGCCGCGGAGCGTGGCGCGGCGGAGCCCGGTTCGGCCCGCAGCTTCTGGTTGCTCTGGTCGTCAGGGACTCGCGACGCTGTTTGGGCCAGCGCAGCGCGAGACGTGTCAGCGCCCGGTGGCAGCGCCGAGGTCACCCACCACAGCAGCCCTGCCCCCACGGCAAAGGCCGCCGTCACCAGGATGGTCCGCTGGGCGCTCGACGTCACACGTCGAGTATTCCGCCTGGCACCGCTGGTGCCAACCGGGCACCCCCTAGTCCGGGCGTCCCCGCCGGCCGCAATCAGGCCGACTGCTGCAGCGCGCGGATGCGGTCCTCGATCGGCGGGTGCGTGGACAGCAGCGCCATCACCCCACCCTTGCCGCTGATGCCCATGGCCTCCACGGCCCGCGGCAGTTCACCCGGGTTCAGCCCGCCCAGGCGCGCCAGGGCGTTGATCATCGGCTGCTTGCGGCCCATCAGCTGCGCGGCGCCGGCGTCGGCACGGTATTCACGCTGGCGAGAGAACCAGGCCACGATGACCGCGGCCAGCACGCCCAGCAGCAGGTCCAGCACGATGGTGCTGACGTAGTAGCCGATGCCCGGGCCTTCGTTCTGGTTGCGCAGCACGACGCGGTCGATGAAGTAGCCGATCACGCGCGACAGGAAAACCACGAAGGTGTTCATCACGCCCTGGATCAGCGTCATCGTGACCATGTCGCCATTGGCCACGTGCGCCACCTCGTGGCCGATCACGGCCTCGACCTCTTCCTTGGTCATGCTCTGCAGCAGGCCGGTGGAGACGGCCACGAGCGCGCTGTTCTTGAAGGCACCCGTGGCGAAGGCGTTCGGCGCGCCGTCGTAGATGGCCACCTCGGGCATGCCGATGCCGGCCTTCTGCGCGAAGCGCTCGACGGTGCCGACGATCCAGCGATGGGTGGGGTCGGTGGAGCCGTTGATGATGGCCGCCTTGGTGCTCCACTTGGCCATCGGCTTGCTCATCAGCAGCGAGATGATGGCACCGCCAAAGCCCATGACCAGGGCGAAGCCGAGCAGCATGCCCAGGTTCAGCCCGTTGGCCGTGAGGTAGCGGTTCACGCCGAGCAGGCTGGCCACGACACCCAGCACCAGCATGACGGCCAGGTTGGTGACGATGAACAGGGCGACGCGTTTCATGGACGAGACTCTCCGAAGGTGCCACGACGCGGGCACCCATGGCGCGGGATGTTAGGGCGCGCACGCCGGTTTCAAGCGGCGCAGGGCTATTCCGCTCAACTGCGCAGGCGCACCCGGTTCGGGTTGCTTGCCGGCAGCAGTTCGAACCGGTCGGTGTGGGCCTTGAACACGCGCGTGGAGGCACCGCTCTTGCCCAGCAGCCCCGCACTGCGCAGGCGTTCGGCCGCGAGCCGCAGTTCCACCGTGTCGCCACGCACCAGCTCCGGCAAGGCCATCAGGATCTGGCGCAGCTTGTCGGGCGATGTCGCCGTCGAGGCTGAAGGCGCCGGGGGCGGCGAAGGTTGCGGCGGCGGCGTCGCACGCCCCCGTGGTGCAGGGGCCTCGGTGGACCGGGCGGTCTTGCGCGCCGGGGTCTTGCGTGCGGCGGTCTTGCGCGCCGGAGGTGACGCCGGGGCTGGCGCCGGGGTCGATGTCGCTGCCGGGGCCGGCGCAGCAGCCTTCTTCGCCGCCGGCGGCGCGCGGTGGCCGAAGACCGTGAACGCGTCGTAGACCGTCTGTGTCTCGTCGCCCGTCTTGCCGTCCTGACCGATGCCGACCACACGGCAGCCCTTCTCGCGCAGGCGCAGCACCAGCGGCGCGAAGTCGGAATCCGACGACGCGATGGCCACCACGTCCGGTCGCTCGGCGAGGGCCAGGTCCAGCGCGTCGATGGCCATCGCGATATCGGTCGAATTCTTGCCGGTGGCAAGGTTCACCACCGGCCGGATGCCCAGACGCTTGAACACCGCCTGGTGCTTGGCTGCCGATTCGGCCGTGCAGTAGGCGCGGCGCACGTGCAGCGCGCCGTGTTCTTTCAGCAGCGTGGCCACCGCCTGCTCCATCACGCCGACGCTGACGTTGTCGGCGTCGATCAGCAGCATGGTCTTCATGACAGCGTCCAGTTCAGGGTTTCGCCGGCGCGCAGCGGCTTGATCACCGTGTCGCCGAAGGGCAGCGACTCCGGCAGCGTGCGTGGCTGGCGCCGCAGCGTCACCGTGCCGGTGTTGCGCGGCAGGCCGTAGAAGTCCGCGCCATGGTGGCTGGCGAAACCTTCCAGGCGGTCCAGCGCGCCGGCGGCCTCGAAGGCCTCGGCGTACAGCTCCAGCGCCGCCGGTGCGGTGTAGCAGCCGGCGCCGCAGACGCTGGCCTCCTTCAGCGCCGCCGCATGTGGGGCACTGTCGGTGCCCAGGAAGAACTTCGGGCTGCCCGAGGTGGCCGCATCCACCAGCGCCTGGCGGTGAAGCTCGCGCTTGAGCACCGGCAGGCAGTACCAGTGCGGGCGCAGGCCACCCATGAACAGCGCGTTGCGGTTGTAGAGCAGGTGGTGGGCGGTGACGGTAGCGGCGGTGAAGCGGTCGGCCTGCGCCACGTACTGGGCGGCGTCACGCGTGGTGATGTGCTCGAACACCACCTTGAGCTCCGGGAAGTCGCGCCGCAGAGGTGTCATCACGCGCTCGATGAACACCGCCTCGCGGTCGAAGACATCGACCGCCGGATCCGTGACCTCGCCGTGCACCAGCAGCAGCAGGCCCTCGCGCTGCATGGCCTCGAGCGTGGGGTAGGTGCGGCGGATGTCGGTGACGCCGGCATCGCTGTTGGTGGTGGCGCCGGCCGGGTAGAGCTTGAGCGCCACCACGCCAGCGGCCTTGGCGCGCACGATCTCTTCCGGCGGCGTGTTGTCGGTCAGGTACAGCGTCATCAGCGGCGTGAAGTCGCTGCCGGCACCGGTGGCCGGGCGCGCGGCCAGGATGCGCTCGCGGTAGGCCACCGCCTGCTCGGCCATGGTGACCGGCGGACGCAGATTGGGCATCACGATGGCGCGTGCGAACTGCGCCGCGGTGGCCGGCAGCACGGCCTGCAGCGCCGTGCCGTCACGCAGGTGCAGGTGCCAGTCGTCAGGGCGCGTGAGGGTGATCGAAACGGGCGCGGTGGTCATGCACCGATTGTCTCACCCACCCCCCGGCGGCTGTTGGTCAACGCGTCGCGATACAACGCCTGGGATGGCCCACGAAGGCCCCCTGCCCCGTGCCGACGCCGCGCGGCCGGATCACGCCTGGGCCGCGGTCGTCGTAGCCGCCTGCGCCTGCAGGTGGGCCCACAACTTCTGCGCGCCCGGCTTGACATGGCGCGCCGTGCCGGGGCGCTCGCGGTAGATGCGCACGTCCATGGACAACTCGAAACCTGGCTCCGTGGCGGCCACGGCCAGGCGCCGCGCCGCCAGGTCCTTGCGCACCGCGCTCGCCGGCAGGAAGGCCACGCCGTGGCCTTCCAGCGCCATGGCCTTCAGGCCCTCCGCCATGTCGGTCTCGTACACCGTGTCCAGCGTGGCTGCCGGCGCCTTCTGCTTGAGCAGCATCTCCACCAGGCGCGCCATGTAGGCCGCCGAGCCGTAGGCCAGGAAGGGCACGCGTTCGCCGGGCCGGCCGGGCAGCGTGTGGCGCGGCCGGCCGTCCTCGGCGCGGGCATAGGGTGCCAGCGTTTCGGTGCCCAGACTCATCATCTCGTAGCGCTCCGGCGGCAGCTGCAGCGGCTGCGCCGGGTGGTGGTAGGCGATCAGCAGGTCGCAGCCGCCTTCGGTCAGGCGCAGCACGGCGTCGTGCACATTCAGCGCGATCAGCCGGCTGCGCATGGGGCCGAACGTGGTGCGCAGGTCCACCAGCCACTGCGGGAAGAAGGCGAAGGCCAGGGTGTGCGGCACGGCGAACTCGATCGTGTCCTGCCCCGCCACCTGGTGGCTGCGCATCATGTTGCGCGCGGCCTGCAGCTGGCCCAGGATCTCCAGCGCCTGGTCGCGCAGCGTCTCGCCGGCCTTGGTCAGCCGCGTGGGGTAGGACGAGCGGTCGACGAGGTCGATGCCGGCCCAGGCCTCGAGCGCCTGGATGCGGCGCGAGAACGCCGGCTGCGTGACGTGGCGCAGCTGCGCCGAGCGGCTGAAGCTGCGCGTCTCGGCGAGGCTCACGAAGTCCTCCAGCCACTTGGTTTCCACGGGGCGCGAGTCTAAGCGGGCGGCCCGAGGGCCTGGGGTGGAACAATCCCGGGATGACGATGCGACGTGTGCTGCCCTGGGCCCTGCTGCTGTTGGCCGTGGCCGCTGTGACGTGGTGGGCCAGCCGGCCGCCGGCCGTGCCCGCCGTGCAGGTGCAGACCGGGCCCCTGGTGCGCAGCCTGCAGTTCAGTGCGCGGGTGGCGGCGCAGTCCCGCGTGGACGTCGGCGCCACGCTCACCGGCCGCGTGGCCACGGTCGCCGTGCGCGAGGGTGACGAAGTGGCCGCCGGCGCGCCCCTGCTGCGACTGGAGGACGACGAGGCCCGCGCCGCCCTCGCCCAGGCCGAGGCCCAGCTGGCCCAGGCCCGCGCCGCGCGCGAGGGCGCCGGCGGCTCACGCCTGCGTGCCGCGGAGGCGCAATTGGCTCAGGCCGAGGCCCAGCGCGTGGCCGCCCTGGCCGACCGTCAGCGCACGGCCGACCTGGTGGCGCGCGGCTTCCTGAGCCCGGCGCGCGACGACGAGGCCGCCCGCGCCCTGGCCGTGGCAGACGCCCAGGCCGCGGCGGCCCGTGCCCAGCGCGATGCCCTGGCCACCCGGGGCAGCGAGCGTGTGCAGGCCGACGCCGCCGTGGCCGCCGCGGAGGCCGCCGTGGCTGCCGCCCGCGCACGGCTGATGCAGACCGTCGTGCGTGCGCCCACCGCCGCGCGCGTGCTGCAGCGCGCGGTCGAGCCCGGCCAGATCGTGCAGCCGGGCCGCGCGCTGCTGACGCTGGCCCTGGCAGGCCCAGTCGAGCTGGTGGCCCAGGTGGACGAGCGCTTCCTGGACGAGCTGCGCGTGGGCCAGACAGCCACCGTGGTGGCCGACGCCTTCCCGCGCGAGCCATTCGGCGCGACGCTGCAGCGCATCGCCCCGCGCGTGGACGCGCAGCGCGGCGCGGTGGACCTGCACCTGCGGCCCGAAGCCGCCCCGCCCTTCCTGCGCGAGGACATGACGCTGGCGGTGGCCGTGGTCACCGCGCGCCGGGACCGTGCCCTGGTGATGCCGCTGGCCGCGCTGCGCGCCGGCGACGAGGCCTGGGTGGTGCACGACGGGCGTGTGAACGCTCGCCGGCTGAAGCTGGGCCTGCGGTCGGACGCCGGTGTCGAGGTGCTCGAGGGTCTGGTCGAAGGCGACTGGGTGATGCTGGGCGACCAGCCGGCGCCCGGCCAGCGGGCCCAGGCGGTGGCGGCCGCGCTGCCCACCCCGGGCAGCACCGGCGGCATGGGCGCCGCCGGCGCCGCCATGACCCAGGCCATCGGCCGCTAGGGTCGGGCACGCCGGATGCTGGCCTTCGAACGCCGCGTGGCCCTGCGCTTCCTGCGCGAAGGGCGCATGCAGTCGCTGCTCATCGTCGTCGGTGTCGCCGCCGGGGTGGCGGTGGTGACCTACATCTCGGCGCTCATCGGCGGCCTGCAGGCCAGCACGCTGGAGAAGACGCTCGGCGCGCAGGCCCACGTGACGATCCGCCTGCGCGACGACACGCCGCGGCTGGACGTGGCGCCCGGCGCCATCGCGCTGGACCGCGTGCAGCCTCGCGAACAGCGGCTGCGCTCGCTGGCCGGCTGGCCGGCGCTGATGGCGGACCTGGAGCGCCGCCCCGGCGTGGCCGCTGTCTCGCCCATGGTGTCCACCGCCGGGCTGGGCCTGCGCGGCACGGCCTCGGCCTCCGTGGCCCTGGTGGGGGTGGAGCTGGACCGCTACGACCGCATCGTCCGCCTGCGCGACAAGGTGGTGGCCGGCACGGCACGCCTGGCCCCGGGCGAGGCCATCCTCGGCCGCGATCTGGCCGCCGACCTGGCCCTGGGTGTGGGCGACCGCTTCACGGTGCGCACCGGCGACGTGGACACCACGCTGCGCGTGACGGCGCTGGTGGACCTGGGCGTGCGCGAGCTCAACCGGCGCACCGTCTACCTGCCGCTGCGCAGCGCGCAGAGCCTGGCCGGCCTGCCCGGCGGCGCCACCAGCCTGGACCTGCGGCTGGACGATGTCTGGACCGCCGGCACGCTGGCGGCCCGGCTGTCGGCGCAGCTGCCCTACGAGGTGGAAGGCTGGCAGCAGGCCAACGCGCAGCTGGTGTCGGCGCTGAACGCGCAGTCGGTGAGCACCGGCATCATCCGCGGCGTGGTGGGCATCGTCGTGGTGCTCGGCATCGCCAGCGTGCTGGTGGTGTCGGTGGTGCAGAAGCAGCGCGAGATCGGCATCCTGCGCGCGATGGGCGCCACGCGTGCGCAGGTGCAGCGGGTGTTCCTGCTGCAGGGCGCCGTGGTGGGGGCGCTGGGTTCCGTGCTCGGCGTGGCCCTGGCCTGGGCGCTGATCTGGGCCTTCACCCGCTACGTCAGGGGCAGCGACGGGCTGCCGCTGTTCAGCATCTCGCTGCCGCCGGCGCTGGCGCTGCAGGTGGCCGTGGCGGCCACGGTGGCCGGCGTGCTGGCCGCGGTGGCCCCGGCACGCCGCGCCGCGGCACTGGACCCGGCGCGGGCCATCCGCCTGTGAGCATGGACCACGACACGCCGCTGGTGCAGTTGGACGGGCTGCGCAAGTCCTACAACCTGGGCCGCCCGAACGAGGTGGAGGTGCTGCACGGCCTGGCCCTGCAGGTGCGGCGCGGCGAGTTCGTCGCGCTCATCGGCCCGTCGGGCTCGGGCAAGAGCACGCTGCTGAACGTGCTGGGGCTGCTGGAGCCGCCCACCGCGGGCAGCTATCGGCTGTTGGGCGAAGAAACGGCGGGGCTGGACGACACCACGCTGACGCGGCTGCGCGGGCAGGCGCTGGGCTTCGTCTTCCAGTTCCACCACCTGCTGCCGGCCTTCACCGCGCTGGAGAACGTGACGCTGCCGATGCTGATGCGCGACGGTCGCATCGCCCCGGCCGCCGAGGCCCGTGCCCGCGAGTTGCTGGGCGCCATCGGCCTGGGCGAGGCGCTGCACAAGAAGCCCGGGGAGTTGTCCGGCGGCATGCAGCAGCGCGTGGCCATGGCGCGCGCGCTGGCGTCGCGGCCGCCGCTGGTGCTGGCCGACGAACCCACCGGCAACCTCGACCGCCACAGCGCCGACGAGGTCTTCGCGCTGATGCGCCGCCTGCACGAGGAACTCGGCACCGCCTTCCTGGTGGTCACGCACGACCCGTCGATCGCGGCGCGCTGCGACCGCGTGATCGAGCTGGTGGATGGACGGATCGTGAGCGACCGGCCTCAGGCGAAAACCTGATCGACGCGCCTTCAGGCGCCGGTCACTCCGGCTCGGCGCCGGCCTGCTGCAGCCGCCACATCTGCGCGTAGCGGCCGCCAGCGGCCAGCAGTTGATCGTGCGTGCCCGATTCGGCCACCCGGCCCTGGTGCAGCACCACGATGCGGTGCGCGTCCACCACGGTGCTGAGCCGGTGCGCGATGATCAGCGTCGAGCGCCCGCGCGCGACCTGCCGCAGTTCGGCCTGGATGGCGCGCTCGTTGGCCGAGTCCAGCGCCGAAGTCGCCTCGTCGAAGACCATGATCGGCGGGTTCTTCAGCAGCGTGCGCGCGATGGCCACCCGCTGCTTCTCGCCACCGCTGAGCTTCAGCCCGCGTTCGCCCACCATGGTCTCGTAGCCCTGCGGCGTGGCGGCGATGAAGTCGTGGATGTGGGCCGACCGTGCCGCGGCCACGACCTCGTCGGTCGTGGCGCCGGGGCGGCCGTAGGCGATGTTGTAGCCCACGGTGTCGTTGAAGAGCACCGTGTCCTGCGGCACGATGCCGATGGCACGGCGCAGGCTGTCCTGCTGCACCGCGCGGATGTCCTGGCCGTCGATGGTGATGCGCCCGCCGCTGACGTCGTAGAAGCGGTAGAGCAGCCGCGCCAGCGTGGACTTGCCGGCGCCGGAAGCACCCACCACCGCCACCGTGCGGCCGGCCGGGATCTCGAAGCTCACGTCGTGCAGGATGGGGCGGCCGTTCGGCCCGCTGTCGTAGGCGAAGTGCACGCCCTCGAAGCGCACCGTGCCATCCCGCACCTGCAGTGCCGGCGCGCCAGGCGCATCGGCCACCTCGCGCTCGCGGTCAAGCAGGCCGAACATCTTGTCCAGGTCGGTCAGGCTCTGCTTGATCTCGCGGTACAGCACGCCCAGGAAGTTCAGCGGGATGTACAGCTGGATCATGAAGGCGTTGACCATCACCAGGTCGCCCAGCGACATCGTGCCTGCCACCACGCCCTGCGTGGCCTGCCAGAGCATGGCCACCAGCGCCACCGCGATGATCAGCTGCTGCCCGGTGTTCAATGCGCTCAGCGAGGCCTGGCTCTTCAGCGCGGCACGGCGCAGGCGCTCCAGGCTCTCGTCGTAGCGCCTGGTCTCGAAGTCCTCGTTGCCGAAGTACTTCACCGTCTCGTAGTTCAGCAGCGCGTCGATGGACTTCTGGTGCGCCACCGCGTCGTACTCGTTCATCTGCCGGCGGAACTTGGTGCGCCACTCGGTGACGCTGACGGTGAACGTGATGTAGACAACCAGCGCCACGCCGGTGATGGCCGCGAACGCGGCCCCGAACTGCCAGGCCAGGATGCCCAGCACCAGCGCCACCTCCACCAGCGTGGGCAGGATGCTGTAGAGCGAGTACGAGATCAGCGAGTGCACGGCGCGCGTGCCGCGCTCGATGTCGCGCGACATGCCGCCGGTCTGGCGCTCGAGATGGAAGCGCAGGCTCAGCGCGTGCAGGTGGCGGAAGACCTGCAGGCTGATCTGCCGCGCGGCCCCTTCGGTGGCCTTGGCGAAGATCAGCTCGCGCAGCTCGGTGAACAAGGTGGTCGACAGGCGCAGCGCCCCGTAGGCGAGCAGCAGGCCCACCGGCACCACCAGCAGCGCCGCCGGTTCGCCCGGCTTGATCGACAGGCCGTCCACCAGCTGCTTGAGCAGCACCGGCACGCCGACATTGGCGCCCTTGGCCGCGAGCATGAAGGCCAGCGCGATGCCCACACGCCAGCGGTACTGCCACAGGTAGGGCAGCAGGCGCCGCAGCGTGGCGGCGTCGGAGCGCGGCGCGGCAGGCGCGTCCGCAGGCAGGGCTGGCAGGGCCGCTGAACGTCTCATGGGGTCTCGTGGAAAATCGAAGCGCGACTGCTGAACCGAGGACGACGCGCCGATGACCACCGACCCCCGCCCTGCCGCCACCGAGCGCGTGCACCTGCAGCGGCCCGACAGTGTGCACGACGACGCCGAACTGGTGATGCGCGTGATGCCGATGCCCGCCGACAGCAATGCCAACGGTGACATCTTCGGCGGCTGGATCATGGCGCAGGTGGACATCGCCGGCGCCGTGCTGCCCTACCGCGTGGCACGCGGGCGCATCGCCACCGTGGCCGTCAACGAGTTCCTGTTCAAGCAGCCGGTGTCGGTGGGCGATTTGCTGAGCTTCTATGCCCGCGTGACGCGCGTGGGGCGAACCTCCGTCACCGTGAACGTCGAGGTCTGGGCCGAACGCAACCCGAACGCCTGGCAGGTGGTGAAGGTGACGGAGGCGACGCTGACCTACGTGGCGATCGACGAGCGCGGGCAGCCGCGGGCATTGCCGACCTGAAGCCCCGCGGCGGCAACGCTCCCCCGGTCCGGCCTGCATGCCGGGCCGCTTCGCCTGGGCTCAGCGCTCCTCTGGCAACGGCACCGCGCCCCCTGCAGCTTCGGCCGCCTGCTGACGGGCGCGTTCTGCTGCTCCTTCGCGCCGTGCCTGGAAGCGCTTCCAGCTCTTGCGCGCGAGGTGCGGCAGGATCTGGTACCAGGGCATGCGCAGCCAGTGTGAGCGCACGTAGAGCAGGAAGGCTGCGGCACCGTAACCCGGCACCGTGCAGCTGGGGTGGTCCGGGCGCAGGGCCAGTGTCAGCAGCGTGTTCATCGCCCAGCGGGCCATGCCCTGCGGTTGCAGTGCGTCCAGCGCCGGCTGCACGTCGGCCGGTGGCCGGGTGCCGAACAGGCGCTCGATGTGGAACAGCACATGCGACAGCGGCACGCCCAGGCCCAGCTCGCGTGCACGAGCCGCCACCGCCGGCCAGAAGCCCGGCTCGGTGGCACCGAAATGCTCCAGCAGGTCGTCGATGTCCAGCAGGTCGCGCAGGCCGCCATCGAAGCTGCCTTCCTGCATCAGGTGCACGGCGCTGTGCAGCACCATGTCTTCCGGGGCCAGCACCTTCAGCGGTGCCAGCCCGGCCAGTGGCCGCGCACGCGCCAGCAGCACGGCACCGTCGATCGGGAACCGCGACGTCGGCGGCGTGATCGTGTGGTGCACGTCCAGCTGTGTGTGGCGCTGGACGTGCTGCATCGGGGGCAGTTCGTGCATCCAGTCGCGGTAGTAGCGCTCGTCGTAGGCGTCGAGCTTCTCGGCGATCCAGCCGCCGGCCATCAGCGCCGATTCCACCTGCCTCAACCGCCCGCGTTCGACCATGATGTCCACGTCGGCGAACAGCCGGCCGCGGCGCGGCGGCAGTTCGGCGGCCACGTAGGCCGCGCCCTTGAGCAGCACGACGGCGCCTTCGTGGCGTGCCAGCGCGGCGCGCAGGCGGTCGATCTCCCAGCGCGCCTCGTCGTGCTGGCGCTGCATCACGCGCAGGGCGCCCTGCAGATGCAGGCGCGGGCCGGCCGGCACGTGGCCCATCCAGCCCCGGTCGGCCACACGCGCAGCCAGACGCGCAAGCAGGCGCGAGCGGCGCGCCTGGCTGAGCAGGTCCTCCCATTGCCGCGGCGTGAGTGCGGGCAGTGCGGGTGCGCTGAGCGCAGCGGCGATCAGGTTGCCGTCTGGCATGGCTTCACCCCGCCGCCAGTTGATCGAACACGCGCATGGCGTCGTCGAGCAGGCCGTAGCGGAAGTCGTAGCAGCCGCAACGGTTCACCAGCGCCGTGAGGGTTTCGAAACCGGCGCGACCCAGCACCGACAGGTTGAAGCTGTTGCGCCCCAGTTCCAGCACGGTGTCGGGCCGCGGCCGTTCGCTCAGCGTGGCCGGTGCGTCGGCCTCCCAGCGCGGGAAGACCACCCAGGCCGGCAGCGCTGGTTCGTGCATGCGGTGCACATGCGCCGCGGGTGCGCGCATGTGGGCGACCGTGCCCTTGAGGGTGTCGTGCGTGGGATCGCAGAACTCGGACTCCGGCGCGAAGGCCGAGATGATCTCGATGGACCGGTTCTTCAGGCTCACCGGCCGCACCACCGGGCTCACGCGGCCGTCGGCCAGTGCGACCAGCGTGAGTTCGTCGGACAGCAGGCGCCAGCCGCGGTGCACCAGCGCCGCGCAGAGCGTGCTTTTGCCCGACCCGGGCGGGGCCGGCAGGATCACGGCACGACCGCCGCGCTCGACGACGGCCGCGTGCAGGCTCAGGTGCTCGAAGGCGTGGGTGGTGACGCAGTAGTTCAGCGCCCACTCCATCAGCGGGAAGGCATGGCCGGCCGGCAACGGCTCGAAGACGGGTTCTCCGTCGTAGCGGGCCACCACCTGGGGTCGCAGCCACTGCCGCAGTCCGCCCGGGCGCACGACGTCGAGCGCGAAGTCGCAGAAGTCGGTGTCGGCCAGGCAGGGGTAGTCGGCGTACAGGCGGTCGATCGCCTGCGCCACCTGGGGCAGATCGCTGCGCAGTCGAAAGGCGAACAGGCCGCTGCGGATGGCCAGGCCGGCGCCGCGCAGACGACGCCGCCGCTCGGTGGCGTCCAGTGCGCCGACCGTCAGCTCGGCAGGGCCTCCGGCTCGATCCAGCCGAGCCTGTTCAAGCGTTCCAGGACTGTGCAAAGCGAGTCGACCAAGGGGCCGTCTGCCACGGTGCCCAGGTCGTCGGCCAGAAGGCGACTGAGCATGGGCAGGTCCGTGACGCCGGTTTCGATGCAGGCCATCACCGCGGCGCTCAACGGGTCGAACTGCAGGGTCTGACCGGAGAGTTCCTCGAAGACGACGGAATCGCCACCCCAGTCCCGCCAGTGCAGGCGGATCACCGGGTTCAGGCGCCAAGACGCGATGCTAGGGCCTGCGTCCGTCATGTGCACCGTACCGATCGCTCAGGAACGCACGGAATGTGCGCTCCCGCAGCGGTCAGTAGTAGTTTTCCTGGTAGTAGCGGAAGAAGGTCTGCGCGTCCAGGTTGCGCGAGGAATCGTTGTGCAGCACACAGACCTCGTGCGGCGAGTAGCTGAACGGCACGCTGCTGTACTCGTACTTGGTAGCGTTCAGGCAGGCGGTGAGCCAGTGGCGCTGCGGACAGTTGTACTGGTTGTCCATGATCTCGCCGATGGTCTTGTCGTTGTAGCCACCACCGCCGCAGTTGAACACCTGCTTGTACAGCGCGTTGCGCCGGAACTTCGTGCCGTTGACGCCCTTGCAATACTCGCCGCCACCGTCCTTGGGCCAGTTGTACCGGTTCTGGTAATGCGAGCAATGCTTGCCCGGCGATTCCGGCCAGTCGTTGACCTGGTTGGACGCAATCACGGAGTGCATGCCGGACACAGTCGCCTTGCACTTCTTGTGCGGCGTGTCCTTGTGGAAACAGCTTTTGCGGCCGCCGGTGGCCAGCGCGGCCATCGGCAACGCGGCGCCGGAGATGGCGGCGCCGGCCGACAGCCCGCGCAGCAGGCCGCGGCGACGCGACGCGGACGCCAGGCCGTCGGCCGGCGCCGGCTGCTCGGCCGGGGTGGACTCGGGAATGGGGTCGTGCTGGGAATGATTCATGGCTGCCTCGGATGATGCACGGCCCACCGCACTGGCGCGCGATGGCCTTCTCGAACAAGGTAAAGCATAAAGCTTGCCGGGTACCCCGGATAGCCCTGAGGGCGCGCCTATCTGCCTGTCGTGACTGAATCCTCGGCCTTTCCCCCGCACCTGCGGGGGCTGCTGGCGCCGGCTGTCGGGTCGCTGACTGGCAACTGTTTCGACAGTCCCGTGACGGACTCAATCTACAAAAAAGTCCAACATCAGATCACTCGTTCCCGGCACCACGGCATAGCCGTCGAAGTCGGTGACCCCATGCTCGGCCAACAGGCTGTCGTCGATCAGGAACTGACCCGTCGGCGCCGGCGCCATCGTCAGGAGCACGTGCGCCGCATCGGCCATGATCTCCGGGGTGCGGCACTTGGCGGTGTCCACCCCCGGGATCATCTGCAACGCGGCGGTGGCGATGGCCGTGCGCGGCCACAGGCTGTTGACGGCGATACCCAGCGGCGCGAACTCCGCCGCATGGCCCAGCGTGCACATGCTCATGCCGTACTTGGCCATCGTGTAGGCCGTGTGGTCCTTGAACCAGTGCGCCCGCATGGACAACGGCGGCGACAGGTTCAGCACCTGCGGCGCCCGCCCGGCCTGGGCGCTGGCCGTCAGCGCCGGCAGGCAGGCCTGCGTGCAGCAGTAGGTGCCGCGCACGTTGACGCCGAACATCAGGTCGAACCGCTTCATCGGCGTGGCTGGCGTCGGCGTCAGGCTGATGGCGCTGGCGTTGTTGACCAGGATGTCGATGCCGCCGAAGCGCTCGACGGCCGCGGTCACTGCGGCCGCCACGGCGGTCTCGTCGCGGATGTCGCAGGGGATGGGTAGGGCCTGGCCGCCGGCGGCTTCCACCGCCTCGGCAGCGCTGTAGAGCGTGCCCGGCAGCTTGGGGTTGGGCTCGGTGGTCTTGGCCACGAGCACGACGTTGGCGCCATCGGCCGCCGCACGCACGGCGATCGCCTGGCCGATGCCCCGGCTGCCGCCGGTGATGAACAGGGTCTTGCCGTGCAGGGTGCGGGTCATGACGTGCGTGTGCCTCCGAGTCGCGGCCAGACCACCTCGGCCACGTGCCGCGCCAGCATGGTCGCACACTGGCGGTAGGCCGGTGCACCCGGGTGGAACCCGTCCTCGGCCATTACGCCGCGGTTGAGCTGCAGGCCCCAGTCGGCATGCGAGACGTCGCTGCGGCGGGTGACCCACTCGGCCAGCGCACGATCGTGCCGGCGGGCGTCGGCACCGGCAATCCAGCGCAGGGGCCGCGGCAGACCGGGGAACTGGTGCACGGGTGGCAGCGGCGCGAAGACCACGTGGCGCACACCGCAGCGGTTGCGCAACTCGTCGGTCAGGGCTTCGCGCGCGCGCACCGCGCGGTGCGACGGCACCTGCTCCACCACGTCATTGACACCGGTGACGACGATGGCCAGGTCGGCCTGCACCGGACCTTCGCCGCGCAGCAGGTCCATCGCCTGCGCGCTGGTGACGCCACTTCGCGCCAGCAGCCGCCAGTGCACGCGGGTCCCGGTGGCTTCAGCCACACGACGGGCCAGCGGCCCGGCCAGCGCCTGGGACTGGCGCTGCACGCCCACGCCGGCCGCCGACGAATCGCCGATCACCAGCAGGCGCAGCGGTGGACCGCTGCCGACCGCGCCACTGCGCGGCCCGGGCGGCTCCGGCAGCACCGGCACCGAACGCCGCGCGTGCAGCGCCTGCGCCGCCAGCAGCGGCGACAGGGCCAGTTTCAGCGCGAGCGACATCGGCGCCGGCGATTCAGGAGAACTTGGAGAAGTCCGGCGCGCGCTTCTGGAAGAAGGCCTGGAAGGCCTCCATCGCCTCCGGGCTGCGCAGTCGCGCGCTGAACAGCGCGCCTTCCTCGGCGATGACCTTCAGCACCTGCTCGCGCTGCGGCCCGCGCATCAGGCGCTTGGCCTCGCGCACCGCGCCCGGCGGCAGCGCGTTGAAGCGCTCGGCCACGCGGCGGGCGTGCAGCGCCACTTCGCCAGCCGGCAGCACGGCGTTGGCGATGCCGCACTCCACCGCCTGCTCGCCGGTGAAGGGGTCGCCCAGCAGCAGCTTCTCCGCCGCACGGCGCGGGCCCATCAGCTGCGGCACCAGCAGGCTGGAGGCGTACTCCGGCACCAGGCCCAGGCCGACGAAGGGCATCGCCAGGCGGGCGTCGTCGGCCACGTAGACGAAATCGCAGTGCAGCAGCATCGTCGTGCCGATGCCGATGGCCGCGCCGGTGACGCCGGCCACCACCGGCTTGTCGATCTCCAGCAGCGCCTTCATGAACTGGAACACCGGCGCCTCCTCGGTGGCGCTGCCGCCGGCGCCCGGCGGACGCGCCATGAAGTCCTCGATGTCGTTGCCCGAGGTGAAGATGCTCGGCTGGCCGGTGATCAGCACCGCCCGCACGGCACCGTCGGCCGCGGCGGCGCGCAGCGCGTCGGCCATGGCCTGGTACATCGCGACCGTCAGCGCGTTCTTCTTCTCCGGGCGTGCGATCTCGATCGTGGCAACGCCGTTGAGCGTGGCGGTCTTGATGTACTCACTCATGGTCACACCCTTTCGAAGATGCCGGCGGCGCCCTGGCCCATGCCCACGCACATCGTGACCATGCCGTACTTCAGATTCTTGCGGCGCAGCGCATGAATCGTCGTCGCGGCACGGATCGCACCGGTGGCCCCCAGCGGGTGGCCCAGGGCGATGGCGCCGCCCATCGGGTTGACCTTGGCCGGGTCGAGCTTGAGCTCGTTCATCACCGCCAGCGACTGCGCGGCGAAGGCCTCGTTGAGCTCGATCCAGTCCATCTGCTCCTGGCTCAGGCCTGCGTAGCGCAGCGCAGCCGGAATGGCCTCGATGGGGCCGATGCCCATGATGTGCGGCGGCACGCCGCGCGCGGCAAAGCTGACGAAACGCGCCAGCGGCGTCAGGCCGAAGGTCTTCACGGCCTTCTCGCTGGCCAGGATCAGCGCACCGGCGCCGTCACTGGTCTGGCTGCTGTTGCCGGCGGTGACGCTGCCCTTGGCAGCGAACACCGGGCGCAGCTTGCCCAGGCCTTCGAGCGTGGTGTCCACGCGCGGGCCTTCGTCGATCTCCACCGTGCGGCTTTTGGCGACCACCTCGCCGCTGGCGAGGTCCGGCGTGCGGCTGGTCACGGTGACCGGCGTCATCTCGTCGGCGAACTCGCCGGCGGCGATGGCGGCCAGCGCGCGCTGGTGCGACTGCAGCGCGAACGCGTCCTGGTCCTCGCGCGAGACCTTCCACTGCGCGGCCACCTTCTCCGCCGTCATGCCCATGCCGTAGGCCAGGCCGATGTTCTCGTCGCGCGCGAACACCTCGGGGTTGAAGCTGGGCTTGTTGCCGGTCATCGGCACCAGGCTCATGCTCTCCGCGCCGCCGGCGATCAGCACGTCGGCCTGGCCGGTGCGGATGCGGTCGGCAGCCATCTGGATGGCCGTCAGGCCGCTGGCGCAGAAGCGGTTGACGGTGGCCCCGCCCACCGAATGTGGCAGGCCGGCCAGCACCATGGCCACGCGGGCCATGTTCATGCCCTGCTCGCCCTCGGGGAAGCTGCAGCCGATGATCGAATCCTCGATCGCCTTCGGGTCCAGGCTGGGCACCTGGCTCATCGCGTGCTTCACCGCGGCGACCAGCAGGTCGTCGGGGCGCGTGTTGCGGAAGTAGCCGCGGCCGCTCTTGCCGATCGGGGTGCGCGTGGCGGCGACGATGTAGGCGTCTTGAAGTTGAGTCATGTTCGTCGCTCCGATCAGTTGCGCACCGGCTTGCCGGTCTGCAGCATGCCCATGATGCGTTCCTGGGTCTTGGGGTGCTCGAGCAGGCCGCAGAAGTGCTTGCGCTCCAGCGTCATCAGGTATTCCTCGTTCACCAGCGAGCCGGCGTCCACGTCGCCACCGCACACCACGTCGGCGATCAGGCTGGCGATGTGGAAGTCGTGCGCGCTGGCAAAGCCGCCGTCGCGCAGGTTCACCAGCTGGCCCGTGATGGTGGCTCGGGCGTTGCGGCCGGCCACCGGGAACAGCGCCTTGTGCGGCGGGCGGTAGCCGGAGGCCGACATGGCCTTGGCCTGCGCGATGGCGACGAACAGCAGCTCGTCCTTGTGCGGCACGATCACGTCGTCCCACAGCAGCCAGCCGCTGGCGCGGGCTTCGATGGCGCTGGTAGCCACCTTGGCCATCGCGGCGCTGGTGAAGCCGTCGGTCAGGAATTGCAGCAGGTCGGCCTTGGCGTTGCCGGCGGCGGCCATCTCGGCCGCGCGGCGTGCGATGTAGGCCAGGCCGCCGCCGCCGGGGATCAGGCCCACGCCCACCTCCACCAGGCCGACGTAGCTCTCCAGGTGCGCCACGCGGCGCGCGCAGTGCACGGCCAGTTCGCAGCCGCCGCCCAGCGCCAGGCCGCGCATCGCGGCCAACACCGGCACCTGGGCGTAGCGGATGCGCAGCATCGCGTCCTGCAGCTTCTTCTCCTCCGGCGCGATGCCCTTGGCGCCGAGCTTCATGAACACCGGCAGCAGCGACTCCAGGTTGGCACCGGCGGAGAACACGTCGTCGGGCGACCAGATCACCAGGCCCTGGTACTTCGCCTCGGCGATCTCCACCGCCTTCAGCAGGCCCTCGGTGACCGCCGGGCTGATCAGGTGCAGCTTGGCGGTGATGCTGGCGATCAGCACCTCGCCGTCCAGGCTCCACACGCGGATCTCGTCGTTGGCGAACTCCTCGGTGCCGCTCTTCAGCGGGGCCGCGGCGCCGCTGCCCAGCACGGCCTCGGGGAAGTGCTGGCGCGCGTAGACCGGCAGCGTGCTGCGCGCCACCCAGCGCGCGGTGGCGGCGCTCCACGAACCTTCAGACCGGTGCACGCCGCCGGCGGCGGCCACCGGGCCGTCGAACACCCAGGCCGGCAGCGGCGCGCTGGACAGCGCCTTGCCGGCGTCGATGTCCTCCTTCACCCACTGCGCCACCTGGGCCCAGCCGGCCTCCTGCCAGAGCTCGAACGGGCCCTGCTTCATGCCGAAGCCCCAGCGCATGGCGAAGTCCACGTCGCGCGCGCTGTCGGCGATGTCGTGCAGGTGCACGGCCACGTAGTGGAAGCTGTCGCGCAAGATGGCCCACAGGAACTGCGCCTGCGGGTGGCTGCTCTCGCGCAGCAGCTTCAGGCGCTCGGCCGCGGGCTTCTTCAGGATGCGGTCGACCAGCGGGTCGGCCTTGGCACCACCCTTGACGTACTCACCACTGGCGGGGTCGAGGCGCAGGATGTCCTTGCCCACCTTCTTGTAGAAGCCGGCGCCGCTCTTCTGGCCCAGCGCGCCCTGCTCGATCAGCTTGCCCAGCACCGCCGGCGTGGCGTAGCTGGCGTAGAAGGGGTCGTCCTTCAGGTTGTCCTGCAGCGTCTTGATGACGTGGGCCATCGTGTCCAGGCCCACCACGTCGGCGGTGCGGAAGGTGCCGCTGCTGGCGCGGCCCATCTTCTTGCCCGTGAGGTCGTCGACGACGTCGTACGACAGGCCGAAGTTTTCGGCTTCCTTGATCGTGGCCAGCATGCCGGCGATGCCAACGCGGTTGGCCACGAAGTTGGGCGTGTCCTTGGCGCGCACCACGCTCTTGCCCACCGCGGTGGTGACGAAGCTCTCGAGCTGGTCGAGGATGTCGGGCATCGTCGCCGGCGTCGGGATCAGCTCCACCAGGCTCATGTAGCGCGGCGGGTTGAAGAAGTGGATGCCGCAGAAGCGTGGGCGGATGCTCTGGGGCAGCGCCTCGCTCAGCTTGGTGATCGACAGGCCCGAGGTGTTGCTGGCCACGATGGCGGCCGGGTTCAGCGCCGGCGCGATCCTGGTGTACAGGTCCAGCTTCCAGTCCATGCGCTCGGCGATGGCCTCGATGACGAGGTCGCAGCCGGCCAGCAGATCCAGGTGCTCCTCGTAGTTGGCCGGCTGGATCAACGCCGCGTCGGCCGCCACACCCAGCGGCGCGGGCTTGAGCTTCTTCAGGTTGTCGATCGCGCGCAGGGCGATGCCGTTCTTCGGGCCCTCCTTGGCCGGCAGGTCGAACAGCACCACCGGCACCTTGCAGTTCACGAGCTGGGCGGCGATCTGCGCGCCCATCACGCCGGCGCCGAGCACGGCGACCTTGCGGACATGGAATCGGTTCATGGGTTCTCCAGGGAAAGTCATTCGGCGCGTTGCCAGGTCTGGGTGCGGCCCAGCAGCGGCATGCCGATGTAGCCGCGCACGTCCAGGGCCTTGCCGCCACTCTTGGGCGACAGGCGCACCTTGTAGGTCTTGCCGTTGTTGGGGTCGAGGATGACACCGCCGTCCCAGACGGTCTCCTCGCTGTCGCTCTTCTTCACGCCTTCCAGGATGGTCATGCCGATGATGGGCTGACCCTTGCGCGCATCGGTGCAGGCGTCGCACACCGGGTCGGCCTTGGGCGGGTTGATGAGCTTCTCGATGCGGCCGACGAGCACGCCGCCCTGCTCGACGATGCGCACGTAGGACTTCTCGGTCTTCGTCTCGTCGTCGATGGTCTTCCACAGGCCCACGGGCGTGGCCTGCGCCAGCGCCAGGGGCGCGGCCAGGCTGAGCAGCAGGGCGGTCAGGTGCTTGCGCATCGGGTGTCTCCTCAGAACAGCGCTTCGTCCATCGCCATCAGCGGCGCCACGCCGGCGCGCGCGCTGCGGATCAGGCTGGCCGTCTCCGGTAGCAGCTTCGCGAAGTAGAAGCGCGCGGTGGCCAGCTTGGCGGTGTAGAACGGGTCGCCGGAATTCTGCTTCTCGAGCGCGATCTTGGCCATGCGGGCGAAGAAGTAGGCAAAGCAAAGGTGGCCCACCACGCGCAGGTAGTCCACCGCCGCGCCGCCCACCTCGTCGGCGTTGCCCATGGCCTTCATGCCGAGTTCCATCGTCAGCTTGGTGACCTTGTCGCCCAGGTCGGCCAGCGGGTTGACGAACCCCTGCATCTCCTCGCGCACGCCTTCGTCCTCGACGAACTGCTGGATCAGCTTGCCGAAGGCCTTGAGCTTCTTGCCGTTGTCGCCCAACACCTTGCGGCCCAGCAGGTCCAGCGACTGCACGGTGTTCGTGCCCTCGTAGATCATGTTGATGCGCGCGTCGCGCACGAACTGCTCCATGCCCCACTCGCGGATGTAGCCGTGGCCGCCGTAGACCTGCATGCAGTGGCTGGTGGCCAGCCAGCCGTTGTCGGTCAGGAAAGCCTTGATGACCGGCGTCAGCAGGGCCACGAGGTCGGCGGCCTCCTTGCGCGCGTCCTCGTCGTCGCTGCTGAGTTCCTGGTCGATCAGCAGCGCGGTGTAGATGGCCAATGCGCGGCCGCCTTCGGCGTAGGCGCGTGCGGTCAGCAGCATCTTGCGCACGTCGGGGTGCACGATGATGGTGTCGGCCGGCTGGTCGGGGTGCTTGGGGCCGCTGAGGCTGCGCATCTGGCGGCGGTCCTTCGCGTAGGCCACGGCGTTCTGGTAGGCCACCTCGGTCAGGCCCAGGCTCTGGTTGCCCACGCCCAGGCGCGCCGCGTTCATCATCACGAACATCGCGGCCAGACCCTTGTGCGGCTCGCCCACCAGGCTGCCCACGGCACCGTCGAGCACGATCTGGCAGGTGGCGTTGCCGTGGATGCCCATCTTGTGCTCCAGCGCGGCGCAGTGGATGGCGTTGCGCTCACCCACGCCACCGTCGGCGGTGGGCAGGAACTTGGGCACCACGAACAGCGAGATGCCCTTGCTGCCGGCCGGCGCGTCCGGCAGGCGCGCCAGCACCAGGTGCACGATGTTCTCGGCCAGGTCGTGCTCGCCGGCGGAGATGAAGATCTTCTGGCCAGTGAGCCGGTAGCTGGCGTCGGGCTGCGGTTCGGCCTTGGTGCGCAGCAGGCCGAGGTCGGTGCCGCAGTGCGGCTCGGTCAGGCACATGGTGCCGGTCCACTGGCCGCTGGTGAGCTTGGGCAGGTACAGCGCCTGCTGCTCTGGCGTGCCGTGTGCGTGCAGGGCCTCGTAGGCGCCGTGGCTCAGGCCCGGGTACATGGTCCAGGCCTGGTTGGCCGAGTTCAGCATCTCGTACAGGCACTGGTTCAGCGTGATCGGCAGGCCCTGGCCGCCGAAGGCCGGGTCGCAGCTCAGGCTGGGCCATCCCCCTTCCACGTAGGCGGCGTAGGCCTGCTTGAAGCCCTTGGGCGCGCTGACCTCGTGGGTGGCCTTGTCCAGCGTGCAGCCTTCGGCGTCGCCGCTGGCGTTCAGCGGCGCCACCACCTCGGCGGCGAACTTGCCGGCCTGCTCCAGCACCGCGTCGATGGTGTCGGCATCGATCTCCGCGTGGCGGGGCAGCAGCTTGAACTGGTCGGCGGCGCCAAGCAGTTCATGCAGCACGAACTGCATGTCGCGAAGCGGCGGGGTGTACGTGGGCATGGACTACTCCTGAGGAAGCGAAGCGGAAGACGGGGAGGTGGACGCAGCGGTCTGGTAGTCGGCCACGACGCGCGCGAAGCCGCGGCGCGCGCGGTCCAGCGTGCCGGGGTTGCGCAGGAAGCGCGCGTCGTGGTGCAGGGCCAGGATCAGGCCGTGGATCTCGAACAGCATCTGCAGCGGGTCGGTGTCGGGGCGAAGTTGGTTCGCTTCGATCGCCTGGCGGATCGCGCGTTCCAGTGCCGCGTGCCAGGCGCGGACCATCGAGGCCAGCGCGTCGCGCACCGGGCCGGGCCGGTCGTCGAACTCCACCGCGCCGCTGATGTAGATGCACCCGGAATCGAGTTCCACCGACACGCGTCGGACCCAGTTCTCGAACAGCGCGCTCAGGCGCGGCAGGCCACGCTCCTCGCGGATGGCGGGGAAGAAGACCTCTTCCTCGAAGCGCGCGTGGTACTCGCGGATGACGGAGATCTGCAGTTCTTCGCGCGAGCCGAAATGGGCGAAGACGCCCGATTTGCTCATGCCGGTCACCTCGGCCAGCGCCCCGATGGACAGGCCCTCCAGCCCCATGTGCGACGCCATGCCCAGCGCCGCATCCAGGATGGCGGCGCGGGTCTGCTGGCCCTTCTGCAGGGGACGGGGGGAGATCGGTGAGGTGGACACGGCGCAAGAAAACGAACGTTCGTTCTATTTTGCAGATCCGCGTGTCCAGCGCCGTGTCAAATCCGTGTGATTTCTAGGGTCGCACGTCTAGATGTCGACCCGGTGAACCGCGGGGGATGCCCTGGAAACCCAGCGGGGAGATTGAAGCCGGCACGGCATTTGCAGTACGCTACGCCGTGATGGATGTGCTGCAGCTCGACGTGTCGGGCCGTCCCCAGGCCTGGATCAGCACCCGTGAAGCCGCGGTGCTGTATGCGTGCGACAGCGTCGCCTGGACCCTGGGCGAGGCCTGCCGCGTGATGCGCGGCGGCATCCAGCGCAGCACCGGCCTGCAGTCGCGCATCGAGGTCCACCCCATCATCGCCGTCCGCGGTGTGGTGCCCAGCCGGGCTTGGCGGACCGTGCCCACGCTGAGCAACCCCAAGCTCTTCGTGCGCGATCGCAATGTGTGCGCTTACTGCGGTGGGCGCTTTGCCTTCGAGGACCTGACCCGCGAGCACATCGTGCCCGTGTCACGAGGCGGGCAGGACACCTGGATGAACTGCATCACCGCCTGCAAGGCCTGCAATGGCCACAAGGGCAGCCGGATGCCCGAAGAGGCGCACATGACGCTGCTCTACCTGCCCTATGTGCCCAGCCTGCACGAGGACATGATCCTGCGCGGCCGCCGCATCCTGGCCGACCAGATGGAGTTCCTGCTCGCCTCGGTGCCGCGCACGAGCCGACTGCACGGCTGAAAGGGTGAGAAGCGGGCGGCGCCCGACAGGGCGCGTCCCCGGTCGGACATTCACGTCACTTTGCGCGCCGGCACATTTCTTCACAGCCTGCCGGTGCACCATCGGGGCCACAATGACGTTGCGCTGCCCTGGAGGACCGACATGAAACGCCTGCTGCTTGCCCTGACCGTGGTCGCCCTGGCCGCCTGCACCACCACCAGCCCCGACGTGATCCAGCGGGGTGACGCTCAGCGCCTGTCCACTGTGACGGACGCCACCGTGCTGTCCGTCCGGTCCGTGACCGTCGACGGCACCCAGTCCGGCGTCGGTGCCACTGCGGGCGGCGTGGTGGGGGGCATCGCCGGCGCATCGCGCGGCAACAGCCGCGAATCGGTGGCGCTGGGCGTCATCGGGGCGGTGGTCGGCGGCGTGATCGGCAACGCCGTCGAGCGCAGTTCCACCCGCGAGGACGCGCTGGAGATCCTCGTCCAGCTCAAGAACGGCGAGCGCCGCGCCATCGTGCAAGCCAAGGGCGACGAGAACCTTCAGCCGGGCGACCCGGTGATCCTGGTGTCCACCGGCGGCAAGGTGCGTGTGACCAAGGCACCGCCGACCACGACCAGCGAACCGCGCAGCTGATCGGCGCGAGCAGGGGCAGGCGCCCCCGCCCGCAGACGTCAGGCCGTGCCCGGAGGCGGTGGCCTCCTTTCCACCATCGGCCTGCACCACACCTGACCCGACTTGGGTACGTGACCCTTCGCCGTCGGTGACGACCTGCTCATCTCTTGACATGCGCGCACGGCGAGAATGTCGCCGAGCCAGGAAAGGAATGCCGTGTTCGAGAAGGTCGTCCCCGTCAACCGCGAACGCCACGCCAAGACCCGCATCCGCGAGATGAAGGGCTTCGGTTTCGCCGCGAAGTTCCACATCGCCTACGTGACGATGCATGAGTTCTCGCGTGCCGCCGCCGTCTACCCCATCGTGTTCGTCGAGGACCAGGAGAAGGACAGCTTCCGCCCGGTGGCGCTGATCGGACTGGAGGCCGGCGAGAACCTGTTCGTCGGTGCCGACGGCAAGTGGGAGGCCTCCTACGTGCCGGCCATCATCCGCCGCTACCCGTTCGCGCTCGCCGCCACCGGCAGCGAAGGCCAGTTCACGATCTGCATCGACGAAGGCAGCCCACTCGTCAGCGACACCGAGGGCAGCCCGCTGTTCGACGACAAGGGCGAGCCCACCCAGGTCATCGAGAACGTCAAGCGCTACCTGGCCGAGCTGCAGCAGATGGACCAGCTCACGCAGCAATTCTGCACCTGGCTGAAGGCCAACAACATGTTCACGCCGCTGAACATGCGCGTGCGAGACCACGACAAGGTCAAGAACATCGCCGGCTGCTACGTGGTCAACGAGGAGCGGCTGAACAACCTGTCCGACGAACGCTTCCTGGAACTGCGCGGCAAGCGCTTCCTGCCGGCGATCTACGCCCAGTTGATGTCGCTGGCCCAGGTGGAGCGCCTGATCTCGCTGAAGGACCGACGGGTCGCCGAAGCTGCCAAGGCGGTCGCCGAGTAGAGGCACGTTGGCCCGAAGGACTGACACCGCTGCCGGATGCACAAACGCACGGGGCCTCCAGAGGTGCCGGAGTAGATGCGCTCCAGCCCGATGATTGCCGCACCAAGGAAAGCGCAGCGGCTCCCCTCGACATTGGTAGGCCGTGTTGGACTTGAACCAACGACCAAAGGATTATGAGTCCTCTGCTCTGACCAACTGAGCTAACGGCCCGCCAGCGTGGATTCTAGGAGGCGGGCCGGCATGGGACCGC
Source organism: Rubrivivax albus (assembly GCF_004016515.1). GTDB lineage: Bacteria > Pseudomonadota > Gammaproteobacteria > Burkholderiales > Burkholderiaceae_C > Rubrivivax > Rubrivivax albus. The sequence continues at coordinate 275,355 of NZ_SACT01000001.1, read as the reverse complement.
CGAACCTACTTCTGCGACAGCGCGTGCCCCACCAGCCGCGCCGTGATGTCGACGATCTGGATCATGCGGTCATAGGGCATGCGCGTGGGGCCGATGACCCCCAGCGTGCCGACCACGCGGCCATCGACCTCGTAGGGCGCCGTCACCACGGACAGCGACTCGTAGGGCACCACCTGGCTCTCGCCACCGATGAAGATGCGCACGCCTTCGGCGCGGCTGGACACCTCCAGCAGGCGCATCAGCTCCGTCTTCTGCTCGAAGAGGTCGAACATGCGGCGCAGGCTGCCCATGTCGTCGGCCAGGTCGCTCACGCCCAGCAGGTTGCGCTCGCCGGAGACGACGACGTTGTCGCTGCTCTCCTGCATCACCTCGCTGCCGGCATCCACGGCCGCCTGCATCAGCGTGGCGATCTCGCCGCGCAGCGCGTCGATCTCAGACTTCAGGCGCGCACGCACCTCGTCGATCGTCAGCCCGGCATAGTGAGCGTTGAGGAAGTTGGTGGCCTCCTGCAGTTCACTGGCGGTGTAGTCACGGGCCGTGAAGATGACGCGGTTCTGCACGTCGCCGTCGGGCGCCACCAGGATCACGAGCATGCGCTTCTCGCCCAGGCGCAGGAACTCGATGTGGCGGAACACGCCAGCCTTGCGCGGCGCACTGACCACGCCGACGAAGTGGCTCAGGTTGGACAGCAGCGACGCCGCCTGCGTGATCACGCGCTGCGGCTGGTCGGGCTGCAGCAGGGCCGCCACCTCGGCGTCGGGCTGCGCGGCGTCCAGTGGGCGCACCGTGAGCATGGTGTCGACGAAGAGCCGGTAGCCGCGCGCGGTGGGCACGCGGCCGGCCGATGTGTGCGGGCTGGCGATGAGCCCGGCCTCCTCCAGGTCGGCCATCACGTTGCGGATGGTGGCCGGCGACAGGTCCAGCCCCGAGGCCCGCGAGAGCGTGCGCGACCCCACCGGCGTGCCGTCGGCGATGTAGCGCTCCACGAGCGCTTTCAACAGGGTTCTGGCGCGGTCGTCCAGCATGGTTTTCATTGTAGTGACGCGGCGCTCCCACGCCCTTCGCCGGCAGATTCCCTATGGTGTAATGCGCCGCATGCCGAGCCGCTTTCGACATGCTGCCATCGTCGGCAAGTACCAGGCGCGCGGCATCCGCCCGCTGCTGGAGGAGATCGCCCAGTTTCTGGTCGCCCAGGGCCTGGACGTGTCCTTCGAGCGTGACACCGCACAGGCCACCGGCGTCACCGACTACGACGTGGTCGCACCCGGCGCGCTGGGTGTGGCCTGCGACCTCGGCGTCGTCGTGGGTGGCGACGGCACCATGCTCGGCATCGCGCGCGAGGTGGCGCGTCACGGCTTGCCGCTGGTGGGCATCAACCAGGGCCGCCTGGGCTTCATCACCGACGTGCCGGCCAACCACTGGCGCGAGGCCCTGGGGCCGATGATCGCCGGCGACTACGAGGAGGAGCACCGCAGCATGCTCGAGGGCTCGGTGTGGCGCGACGGCGAGCGCATCTTCTCCGGCCTGTCGCTCAACGACGTGGTGGTCAGCCGTGGCGCCACCGCCGGCATGGTGGAGGTGCGCATCGACGTCGGCGACGACTTCGTGGCCAACATGCGCGCCGACGGCGTCATCGTCGCCACACCCACCGGGTCCACGGCCTATGCGCTGTCGGCCGGCGGGCCCATCCTGCACCCGGCCATCGGCGGCTGGGTGGTCGTGCCGATCGCGTCGCACACGCTGTCCAACCGGCCCATCGTGCTGCCCGACGCCGGCGAGGTGCGCATCGGCATCGTGCAGGGCAAGGACGTGTCGGCCAACTTCGACATGCACAACCTGGCCAGCCTGCTGCACGGCGACCAGATCCGCGTGCGCCGATCGGCGCACAAGGTGCGCTTCCTGCACCCGCGCGGCTGGAGCTACTACGCCACGCTGCGGCGCAAGCTGCGCTGGTACGAGGGCGTGGTCTGATGATGCCCCCGGCTCGCTTCGCTCGCGGCCCCCGAGGGGCGCATCAGGCCCTTCGGGCGGCCGGGCGGGCCTGACCATGCTGAGACGTCTGTCGATACGTGACGTGGTCCTGGTCACCGAACTGGACCTCGACTTCGGCCCCGGCTTCACCGTGCTCACCGGCGAGACCGGCGCGGGCAAGTCCATCCTGATCGACGCGCTGCAGTTCGCGCTCGGCGCGCGGGCGGACGCCGGCCTGGTGCGCGAAGGCGCCTCGCGGGCGGAGGTCAGTGCCGAGTTCGACCTGCCGTCCGCCCTGCGCGCCTGGCTGGACGATGCAGGGTTCGCCGCCGACGAGGGTCTCCTGCTGCTGCGCCGCAGTGTGGACGCACAGGGCCGCAGCCGCGCCTGGATCAACGGCAGCGCGGCCACCGTGTCGCAGCTGCGCGAGGCGGCCGAGGCGCTGGTGGAAATCCACGGCCAACACGCCTGGCAGAGCCTGACCAAGCCGGCGGCCGTGCGCGCGCTGCTGGATGCCGAGGCCGGTGTCGATGGCCGGGCGCTGCGCGCGGCCTGGGACGACTGGCGCGTACGGCGCGCCAACCTGGACGACGCGCGTGCGCGCCGCGACGGCCTGGACCGCGAACGCGAACGACTCGCCTGGCAGATCGGCGAGCTCGAAGCGCTGGCGCCAGCCGAAGGCGAATGGGCTGACCTGGAGGCGGAGCACGAGCGGCTGGCCCATGGGCAGGCACTGATCGACGGCGCGCAGTCGGCCATCCAGGCGCTGTCCGAAGGCGAGCCTGCGGCCGATGGCCTGCTGCAGCGTGCCATCGACGCCCTGGACGAGGTGGTGCGCCACGACGCGCAGCTGGCCCCGGTGCTGGACGTGCTGCGCAGTGCCCAGGCGCAGGTGGACGATGCGGCGCACACGCTATCGGCCTACCTGGGCCGGGCCGAGCCCGACCCGCAGCGCCTGGCGGAACTCGACACGCGGCTGGCGGCCTGGCTGTCGCTGGCTCGGCGCTACCGGCGCCAGCCCGACGAGTTGCCGGCACTCCTGGCCAGCTGGCAGGCCGAGCTTCAGGCGCTGGATGCGGCGAGCGACCTCGATGCGCTGGAGCGCGGCTGCGCGGCGGCCGAGACGGCCTGGCGACGCGAAGCCAAGGCGGTGTCGGCTCTGCGCCGCAAGGCTGCCCCGAAGCTGGCCAGCGCCGTGACGGCGGCGATGCAGCAGCTGGGCATGGACGGTGGCCGTTTCGACGTGGCCCTGGTGCCCGAGGACGCCCCGCAGGTCCACGGCTTGGAAGGCGTGGAACTGCGCGTGGCCGGCCACGCCGGCAGCACGCCGCGGGCCCTGGCCAAGGTGGCCTCGGGCGGCGAGTTGTCGCGCCTGGCCCTGGCCATCGCCGTCACCACGGCAGCGCAACAGGTGCAGGCGGGGGCGCCGGCCCCGGCGCTGATCTTCGACGAGATCGACGCCGGCGTCGGCGGGAGCGTGGCCGACAGCGTGGGCCGGCTGATGAAGCAGCTCGGCGCCAGCGTGCAGGTCTTTGCCGTCACCCACCTGGCGCAGGTGGCCGCCTGCGCCGACGGCCACTTCGTGGTCAGCAAGGCGCTGCAAGGCGAGCGCACCGTGAGCGACGTGCAGCCCGTGGCCGGCGAGGCCCGCGTCAGCGAGATCGCGCGCATGCTCGGCGGCGAACGGCTGGCGCCGGCCACCAGCCGGGCGCACGCCGAGGCCATGCTGGGCCAGGGCGGTCGAGGCCGATGAACGCACCAGCGGGCACGCCCGGCGGGGCCGAGGTGGTGCTGGTGACCGGCATGTCCGGCTCCGGCAAGTCGGTGGCGCTTCACGCCCTGGAGGACGCGGGCTACTTCTGCTGCGACAACCTGCCGCCGGAACTGCTGCGCGACTTCATCCGCCTGGAGCAGGAGCGCTTCACGTCCCGCGTGGCGGTGGCAGTGGACGTGCGCACGGCCGGGTCGCTGCCGCAATTGCTGCCCTTGGTCCGCCAGCTGCGCGACGAAGGCCAGCACGTGCGCGTGCTCTTCCTCGACGCCAGCCCGGAGACGCTGCTGCGGCGCTTCTCGGAGACGCGGCGCCCGCACCCGCTGACCGCGGTGGAGGGCGAACTCTCACGGGCCCTGGTGGAAGCGCTGGAGATGGAACGCCAGCTGCTGTCCAGCGTGCGCGACATCGCCACCGTGGTCGACACCAGCCAGCTGCGCCCGGCGCAACTGCGCACCTGGGTGCGAGACCTGGTCGGCGTGCCGCCGGCGCACCTGACCCTGGTCTTCGAGAGCTTCGCCTTCAAGCACGGCGTGCCGCTCGATGCCGACCTGGTATTCGACGTGCGCGTGCTGCCCAACCCGTTCTACATCCGCGAGCTGCGGCCGCTCACCGGCCGCGACGAACCCGTGGCCCAGTACCTGCGTGCGCAGCCCGAGGTGGAGACGATGATCGGCCAGATCGAGGCCTTCGTGCGCCACTGGCTGCCGGCGCTGCGTGCCGACCAGCGCGCCTACCTGACGGTGTGCGTGGGCTGCACCGGCGGCCAGCACCGGTCGGTCTTCATCACCGAGACGCTGGCGGCACGCTTCCGCCGCGAGGTGACGACGCTGGTGCGTCACCGTGAACTGGACGCCAAGGCCGATGGCCACTGACACCGGCACGCCGCTGCCGCTGTTCCCGCTGCAGACGGTGCTCTTTCCCGGCGGTCTGCTGGGGCTGAAGGTCTTCGAGGCCCGCTATGTCGACCTCGTCACGCGCTGCCTGCGCGAGCGTACGGCCTTCGGCGTGATCTGCCTGCGCCAGGGCGTCGAGGCCGGCCGTGGCCCGGTGGCACTGGAGCCGGTGGGCGCGCTGGCCCACATCGACGAAGTCGACAGCGAACAGGCCGGCATCCTGCGGGTGCGCTGTCATGGGGGCAGCCGGTTCGCCCTCGATGGCGACCCGGTGCAGCAGGCCGGCGGCCTGTGGACCGCACCGGTGCAGCCCGTCGAGGACGACCCGGCCGAGGTGCCAGACCCGGCCATGCTGGGCACGGTGCAGGCGCTGGCCCAGGCCATCGCCAACCTGCGCACGCAAGGGCAGCTGCCCTTCCTGGAGCCCTACCGGCTCGACGATGCCGGCTGGGTGGCCAACCGCTGGTGCGAGATCCTGCCGATACCCCTGGCGGCCAAGCAGAAGCTGATGGCGCTGGAGTCGCCAGGCCTGCGGCTGAAGATCGTCGACGAGTACCTGCGCGGCAAGCAGGTCGTCAGCTGATCAGCCTTCGTATCGGCGCCGGCAGGCCAAGCGCCAGCGCGTCGTTGCGGTCGAACCAGCGGCCCTCCAGACCGGCAGGCACCGTCGCGTCAGCGGCCAGCACCACACGCACCGGGGTCAGGGTCCAGTCGGCATGGGTCAGCACGTGCACGAAGGCAGGGTCCACCTGCGCGGCCGCGCCGGCCGCGGCTGCCAAGTCCAGCCAGACCGACACGTCGTCGGCCTGCGGCAGCGTCCACAGCCCTGCCCACACGCCGCGCGGCGGGCGCTGCACCAGCCAGACCTGCTCCCCTTGCGCCAGCCACAGCAGCGCGTGCGCCCAGGCGCGACGGCGCAGGTTGCGTGTTTTCACCGGATAGGCCTGTGGTCGACCCTGGGTCTTCGCCACGCACCGCGCCGTCAACGGGCAGGCATCGCAACGCGGCTGGCGGGTGGTGCAGACCGTGGCGCCGAGGTCCATCAGGCCCTGCGTGTAGGTCTCGATGCCGGTCTGGGGCAGCAGCGACTCGGCCAGCGTCCACAACTGCTTCTCGTGCCGCGTCTCGGCGAGGTCACCGTCGAAGCCCAGCACGCGCGTGAGCACGCGCTTGACGTTGCCGTCCAGGATGGCCACGCGCTCGCCGTGGCAGAAGGCGGCGATGGCCGCAGCCGTGCTGCGCCCGATACCCGGCAGCGTGGCGAGGCCGGCGGCACCGTCCGGGAAGCGGCCACCGTGCTGCGCCACCACCGCCTGCGCGCAGCGGTGCAGGTTGCGCGCCCGGCTGTAGTAGCCCAGGCCGCTCCACTGCGCCAGCACGTCGTCCAGCGGTGCAGACGCGAGGGCCAGGACGTCCGGAAAACGCGCGAGGAATCGCGCGTAGTAGTCCAGCACCGTGCTGACCTGGGTCTGCTGCAGCATGATCTCCGACAGCCAGACCCGGTAGGGGTCGCGGGTCTGCTGCCACGGCAATGTGTGGCGGCCATGTTGCAGCTGCCAGGCGATGACGCACTCGGCCAGACCGGCGCCCTCAGCGCCGGCAGAGGACGGCGAGCCGGACATCAGACGACCTTCGCCCTTGAAGGGCTACGGTGTGAGCGCTTGGGGCGGCCCGGCGCGCTCACGCCGCGTCGGCCGGGGCCAGCAGGCCGAGCGCGATGGAGACGGTCTCCGAGGTCAGGCGGTCCAGGCGCTGCTGCAGGTCGCGCAGGTGCACGTCCTGCGCCTCGACCTCGCCGATGCGCTGCTCCAGCTCGCCGGCGGCGGCCTGGATGCGCTCCAGCGCCTCGCGCCGGCGCTGGAAGGCCTTGCGCCGCTCGCGCAGCTGCTGCTCCACCTGCACGCCAGCGGACTTGCTCCACATCTCGATGTCGCCGGCGGCGTTCTCGAACACCACCCGCAGCTTGGACAGCAGCATGCGGCGGAACTGTTCGACGAAGCCCGGCACCGCCAGGCGCCAGGCCTGCGAGAAGCCGACATAGCGGCCGTAGTTCTGCGCGATCAGGTCCAGTTCGGCCCGGTAGCGGGCGAGGTCCGGGGCCATGCCCACGGTGAACGCGAAACCGAACTCGCTGTTGAGCTGCCCGAAGCTGCCGTCGAGCATGTGCTGCATCTCGCCGGCCTTGGCCTGCGCCGCGTCGATGGCGCCACGCAGGCGCTGGAACAGCAGTTCGAAGGGCTTGCGCGCGCTGATCGCAAAGCCCGAGGCGCCGGCGGCCGACTGCATGGCGCTAACCTCGGTGCGCAGCTGCTCGCTGGACAACCCGGCCAGCGCCTCACGCTGCAGCCGCGCCTGCACCACGCGCATGGCCTGCAGCCGCGCCGTGCAGCGCTCGAACTCGGCGGACTCGGTCTCCACGCGCTCAAGCATGAGACGCACCTTGGCACCGCTCTTGCCGCGCAGGCCGCGCAGTTCGAGCATCTGCTCGGCGTTCTGGCGCCGGCGGTCACCGAGCCGGCGCGCCGCGGCCTCGCGCATCTCGCGCAGCGTCTCCACCGTGGCCTGCGCCAGCAGTTCGGCCTGGCGCGGCAGCAACTCACCCGCCAGGGCTGCTTCCAGTTCGGGCAGCCGGCTGCGGCGCAACGCGGCCTCGTCCCCGGCCACACGCGCCGCCAGCGCCTCGCGCGCCGACAGCGGGAACACACGCCCCGGTTCCAGGCCCAGCGTCTCGGCCGTCTGCTGGCGCTGGCGGTCGATCTGGGTCTGCACGTCCTCGGCGGCCAGCAGGGGGTCGGCCAAGGCGTCGATCTTGTTGAGCACCACGAAGCGCTCGACCGCCGAACCACCCAGGTGCTCGCGCCACACCGACAGGTCCGACTTGGTGACGCCGGCGTCGGCCGCCAGGATGAAGACCGTGGCGTGCGCCGCCGGCAGCAGCGACAGCGTCAGCTCAGGCTCGGCGCCGATGGCGTTCAGGCCGGGCGTGTCGATGACGACCAGGCCGCGCTGCAGCAGCGGGTGCGGGTAGTTGATCAGCGCATGGCGCCAGGCCGGCACTTCGACCAGGCCCTCGGCATCCTGCGGTGGGTTGTCGGCCCCTTGTTCCGGGTGCCAGAAGCCCAGGCGCTGGGCCATCTCCACCGGCACCCGCTGCGTCAGCGTCACCGCGGACAAGGCACGGGCCAGTGCCTCGGGCTGGCTGGGGTCCAGTGGCATGCGCTGCCAGGGTTCGGTGCGGCCCCGAAGCTCAGCCAGCGACAGGCCGCCCAGCCGTGTCTCGATGGGCAGCAGCGACAGCGTGGGCGGCTCCTCCGCGTCGTGGAAGAGCTCGACCGGGCACATCGTGGTGCGCCCGGGCGTGGCCGGCAGCACGCGGCGGCCGGTGTCGGCGAAGAAGATGGCGTTGATCAGCTCCGACTTGCCGCGCGAGAACTCGGCCACGAAGGCCAGCATCAGCCGGTCGGCCAGCAGACGGTGGCGCAGGGCCTCGAGCCGGGCGTCGTCGCCGGCCGCGCCGAGGTCATGGTCTGCCAGGAAACGCGCGTACGCCGCCACCTGGCGGTCGAGTGACGAGCGCCAGGCGGCCTGGGTGTCCAGGCGGGAGACGAGCGGGCTGTGCATGAGCGTCCGGGTCATCCTAGCGCAGCCCTCGGCCGGCTCCCAGGGGCGAAACACTTGCTGACAGGGGAGGCGGTCCGACTGCGCACGGCATCACGAATGGCGGGCGTCAGCGCTTCTGGCAGCCTGGGCACCAGTAGGTGGCCCGCTGCGCCTGCACACTGCGGCGCACGGTCTGCCCGCACCGGTGGCAGGGCTGGCCGGCACGGCCATAGACCGCAGCGTGGTCCTGGTAGGCGCCGTCCATCCCATGGGCATCGTGGAAGTCGCGCAGCGTGCTGCCGCCCAGCGCCAATGCGCGCGACAGCGTGGCCCGCACGGCCGCCAGCAGCCGCGCCGCGCGCGGCCGGCTCAAGCGGTCGGCACGCAGGCCGGGGTGGATGCCGGCCTCGAACAGCGCCTCGCAGGCGTAGATGTTGCCGGCGCCGACGACGATGTCGCCCGCCATCAGCACCGGCTTGATCGGCGCGCGGCGCCGCTTCAGGGCCGCATGCAGGAACTCCGGCGTCAGCGCCTCGTCGAAGGGCTCATGCCCCAGCGACGACAGCAGCTTGCGCGCCGGATCCGCGTCCAGCGCGGCCGACCAGACCACGGCACCGAAGCGGCGTGGATCGGTCAGCCGCAGGGTGCCCTGCGTGGTGGCCAGCTCGAAGTGGTCGTGCGGGCCGGCCGGCGCCGGCACCGCGGGCTGGAGCGCCAGCGAACCCGACATGCCCAGGTGCAGCAACAGGCCGCCGTCGGGTGCACCACCGGCCGCGTGCAGCGGCATCCAGAGGTACTTGCCGCGTCGGGCGATCGGGCCGATGGTGCGGCCGATCAGCCGTACCGCCGGGTCGCAGCCCAGCGGCCAGCGCAAGGGTTTGCCCAGCCGAACACCGAGGATCCGTGCGCCCTGCAACGGTCCGTCGAGGCTGCGACGCGTGACCTCGACTTCGGGGAGTTCCGGCATGCGGGCATTATGTGAGAATGAATTTCAATCGACGTGGAGTGGCCATGCCTGAGGTATTGCGCGGGCGCAAGCTGCTCGCGGCCGTCGCCCTGAGCCTTGCCTGCGGGACGGCGTGGGCCGACGTGCCGGCGCAGCGCAGTGCGCTCGATGCCCCGCTGTTCTACCAGCTGCTGCTCGGCGAGATGGAGCTGCGCAACAGCCAGCCCGGGCAGGCCTATCAGCTGTACCTCGACGCCGCGCGGCGCACCCAGGACGCCCAGCTGTTCCGGCGCGCGATGGACATTGCCCTGCAGTCGCGGGCCGGTCGCGAGGCCCTGGAGGCCACGCGCGCCTGGGCCCAGGCGCTGCCCGACTCGACCGAGCCGCTGCGCCTGGAACTGCAGATCCTGACGGCCCTGAACCAGCTGGACGCCGCCGGCGAGCCGCTGGCAGCCCTGCTGCAGAAGACGCCGGCCGCCGAACGCGGCGGCATGATCGCTGCACTGCCACGCTTCTTCGAGCGTGCCACCGACAAGCGTCGCACGGCCGAGCTGCTGGACACCGCCCTGGCGGCCCATGCCGCCGACCCGGCCACACGTTCCCCGGCGCTGGTGGCGCGCGGGCGCGCCTGGCTCGCCGCGGACGACCCCGACCGCGCGCTGGCGCTGGCACGCGAAGGCGCCGCCGACGACCCTGCAGCCCCTGGCCCGGCACTGCTGGCCATGGAACTGCGCACGCAGCGCCCCGAGGCCGAAGCGCTGGTGACGGCCCATCTGGCCCGGTCCGATGCCGAGCCAGCGCTGCGCCTGGCCTGGGCACGCGTGCTCACCGCCGCACAGCGCTATCCGGAGGCCATCGCGCAGCTGGAGACCGCCACCACTCAGCAACCCGACCAAGCCCCACCCTGGCTGATGCTGGGCGCGCTGCAGCTGGAGCTGCGGCACACCGAGCAGGCCGAGGCGGCACTGAAGCGCTACGTGGCCCTGGTGCAGCCCGCCGCCCCGGCCCAGGGTGCGGCCAGCGCACCGGCAGCCGACGCCGGGCCCGATGAAGCGGCCGACACGCCCGCCGACCAGGGCCTCGTGCAGGCCTGGCTGATGCTGGCCCAGGCGGCCGAGCAGCGCGGCGACTTCCCCGCCGCCGAGGCGTGGCTGGCCCGCATCGATGATCCCCAGCGCGCCCTAGAGGTGCAGGCGCGGCGGGCCACGCTGATGGCTCGCCAGGGCAACGTCGACGCGGCCGTGGCGTCGCTGCGCCAGGTGCCGGAACGCTCGGCGGCAGACGCGCGGGCCAAGCTCGTGGCCGAGGCGCAGCTGCTGCGGGACGTCAAGCGCTGGCAGCCGGCCTACGACGTCTTCGCCCGCGCCGTGGAACGCTTCCCCGAGGACGTGGACCTGCTCTACGAACAGGCCATGGTGGCCGAGAAGCTCGACCGCCTGCCGGACATGGAACGCCTGTTGCGTCGGGTGATCGAGATCCAGCCCGAACACGGCCACGCCCACAACGCGCTGGGCTACTCGCTGGCCGATCGTGGCGTACGGCTGGAGGAAGCCCGCACGCTGATCCGCAAGGCGCTGGACCTGATGCCCGGTGACCCCTTCATCACCGACAGCCTGGGCTGGGTGGAGTTCCGGCTCGGCAACCTCGACGAAGCCGAACGCCTGCTGCGCCAGGCCTGGGCGTCGCGCCCCGACACCGAGATCGGCGCCCACCTGGGCGAGGTGCTCTGGGCCCAGGGGCGCCGAGACGAAGCACGCCGCATCTGGCGCCAGGCGCAGGCGCGCGACGATGCCAACGATGTGCTGCGCGAGACCCTGGCGCGGCTGCAGGTCGGGCTGTGAGGCTCCTCCCCCTGGCCGGCGCGGGGCTCGCCGCGCTGCTGTCGGCCTGCGCCAGCCTGCCCGAGGCCCCGCCCGCGCTGAGCGGCCGGCTGGTGGTGTCGGTGGCCGCCTCGGCCGAAGGGCCTGCCAAGGGGTTCAACGCTGCGTTCGACCTGCTGGGCGATGCACAACGGGGCCGGCTGGACCTGTCGACGCCCTTGGGGCCGCGCCTGGGCACGGCCAGCTGGGCTCCCGGCGAGGCGGTGCTGGACGATGGACGCACCACGCGGCGCTACCCCGACCTGGGCAGCCTGGCGCAGGACCTCCTGGGTGAGCGGATGCCGCTGCAGGCGCTGCCGGACTGGCTGCGCGGTCGGCCCTGGCCGGGGGCGGCGCACACCGTGACGGCCGACGGCTTCGATCAGCTGGGCTGGACGCTGGACACCTCGCGGCTGGCCGACGGTCTGCTGCTGGCCAGCCGTGCGGCGGCGCCGGCCATGACGCTGCGCGTTCGGTTGACCGGGGGCGCGTCGTGACCCTGCGCGCGCTGTTCGACCTGCCCGCACCCGCCAAGCTGAACCTGTTCCTGCACGTGATCGGCCGGCGGGCCGACGGCTACCACCTGCTGCAGTCGCCTTTCGTGCTCATCGACTGGTGCGACACCCTGCACCTCGAGCGCCGGGTCGACGGCCGGGTGCAGCGCCACGACATCGGCGCCACGCTCCCGGACGACGACCTTTGCCTGCGCGCAGCGCGCCTGCTCCAGGCCGAAGCGTCCCAGCCCCTGGGCGTGGACATCACGATCGAGAAGCGCCTGCCCTGGGGCGCGGGCCTGGGTGGCGGAAGTTCCGACGCCGCCACCGTGCTGCTGGGCCTCAACCAACTCTGGGGTCTGCACTGGCCGCGCACGCGGTTGGCCACACTGGGCGCAAGCCTGGGCGCCGACGTGCCCTTCTTCATCGGCGGGCAGGATGCCTTCGTCGAAGGCATCGGCGAACGGCTGCGCCCCTTGCAGCTGCCGCGCCAGTGGTACGCCGTGGTCAAGCCGCCCACGCCGCTGCCTACCGCGCAGATCTTCACCCACCCGGCACTCACACGCGACACGGAAGCTGTTATAGTTGAGGGCTCTCTCGACGACGCATGTCGCCAGATGGATTGGGCCGGTGGCCAGGGTCGCAACGACCTGCAGCCGGTGGCCGAATCCCTCTGCCCCGAGGTGGCGCAAGCCGCCCGGTGGCTCGAGGCCCGATTCGGCAACAGCCGCATGACGGGCTCGGGCAGCGCGGTGTTCGCGAGGGCTGGCACAGGCGACGTTCCCGTGGCGACGTTTCCGCAGGCTGAATTGCCGGCGGGCTGGGAAGGTCGGATGTGCCGGGGTCTGGGCCGGCATCCGCTTGCGGACTGGGCCGACTAGAACGGTTCGAGGGTCTCGGCGTCAGCCGGGGTCCTGTGTAGGGGAGTCGCCAAGTTGGTTAAGGCATCGGATTTTGATTCCGACATGCGAGGGTTCGAGTCCTTCCTCCCCTGCCAAATCCTCTGACCCACCGTCCGGGCCTTGCCCGGCGCCCCGGAGTCCCAGCGTGCTGTTCAACACCGTGCTCTTCACCGGCAACGCCAACCCGGCGCTGGCCCAGGAGATCGCCGGCCACCTGGGCGTGGAGCTCGGCAAGGCGGCGGTCGGCCGCTTCTCCGACGGCGAGGTCACGGTGGAGATCCGCCAGAACGTGCGCGCGCGCGACGTCTTCGTCGTCCAGCCCACCTGCAGCCCGACCAACGAGAACCTGATGGAGCTGCTGATCATGGCCGATGCGCTCAAGCGGGCCAGTGCCCGCCGCATCACCGCCGTGATCCCGTACTTCGGCTACGCCCGCCAAGACCGCCGCCCGCGCAGCACGCGCGTGCCCATCAGCGCCAAGGTGGTGGCCAACCTGCTGGAGACGGTGGGTGTGGAGCGCGTGCTGACGATGGATCTGCACGCCGACCAGATCCAGGGCTTCTTCGACATCCCGGTCGACAACATCTACGCCAGCCCGGTGCTGCTGTCGGACCTCAAGAGCAAGAACTACCGCGACCTGGTGGTGGTGAGCCCCGACGTCGGCGGCGTGGTGCGCGCGCGTGCGCTGGCCAAGCAGCTGGGCTGCGACCTGGCCATCATCGACAAGCGCCGCCCGGCGGCCAACGTTTCCGAGGTCATGCACGTGATCGGCGAGATCGACGGGCGCAACTGCGTGATCATGGACGACATGATCGACACCGCCGGCACGCTGGTGAAGGCGGCCGAGGTGCTGAAGGACCGTGGCGCCAAGAGCGTCTTCGCCTACTGCACGCACCCGGTGTTCTCCGGCCCGGCCATCGAGCGCATCGCCGGGTCGCAGCTCGACGAGGTCTGCATCACCAACACCATCCCGCTCAGCGAGCCGGCCAAGGCCTGCGGCAAGATCCGCCAGCTCTCGGTGGCCTTCCTGTTCGCCGAGACCATCCGCCGCATCAGCGACGGGGAATCGGTGACCTCGTTGTTCGCGGAGCAGAACAGCAATTTTTGACGAGAGGACGGCCTGTTCGAGGCCGTCGAAGCGGAGGGGCCGTCGGCCCTTTCTTTCTGTACGGCCCTGGTCGCGGGGCCTTTTGAACTGGAGTGAACATGAAATTCACCGCTTACGAGCGCAGCCTGCAGGGGACCGGAGCGAGCCGCCGCCTGCGCCGCGCCGACAAGGTGCCGGGCATCGTCTACGGCGCCGGCACGCCCACGATGATCGAGCTCGATCACAACGCGCTCTTCTTCGCGCTGAAGAAGGAAGCCTTCCACTCGTCCATCCTCGAGATGGAACTCGCCGGCAAGACCGAACAGGTGCTGCTGCGCGACTTCCAGGTGCACGCCTGGAAGCCGCTGGTGCTGCACGTGGACTTCCAGCGCGTGGACGCCACCACCCGCCTGCGCAAGAAGGTGCCGTTGCACTTCGTCGGCGAGGAGAACTCGCCCGCGGTGAAGACCGACAAGTGCCTCGTCAACCACGTGATGAGCGAACTCGAGATCGAGTGCCTGGCGCAGAAGCTGCCGGAATACATCACGGTGGACCTCAGCGAGCTCAAGAAGGGCGACAGCATCCACGCCCGTGACCTGAAGCTCGACGCCGGCATCAAGATCGTGCGCCACGGCAACAAGGACATCACCATCGCCAGCGTGGTCGAGCCCAAGGCCGAGGAAGAGATCATCGCCACGCCGGTGGCCGCGCCCGAGAAGGGCAAGGGCAAGGGCAAGGGCAAGAAGGACGAGAAGCAGAACAAGAAGTGAGGGCGGCGGGGCCCCGCCCCGCACGCGTCACGCACAGGCCGGCCGGGTTCACCCGCGCCGGCCTTGCTGTTTCCGGCGGGCAGAATCGCCCGCGATGTCCATCCACACCGTCGCGCCGCCCGGTGGCCTCCGGGAGGTCGTGGCCGCGGCAGCGCTTCGGCTGCTGCTCCAGGGCCTGCTCAAGCCGGTGCTGTCGCCCCGCGTGCCGCTGGCGCTGCAGCGCAGCTGGCTGCGCGGGCTGGCGGCGCTGACCCTGGCACCACGCGGCGTGCGCTTCGAGCGCAGCACCCTGGCCGGCGTGCCGGGTGAATGGGTGCAGCCGGTCGCCGCCAGCGGCGTCGGCGCCCTGCTCTACCTGCATGGCGGCGCCTACTGCATCGGTGCACCGCGCACGCACCGCGCCATCACCGGCCACCTGGCCCGCTTCAGCGGGCGGCCGGTCTTCGTGCCCGACTACCGGCTGGCGCCGGAACATCCGTTCCCGGCAGCGCGCGACGACGCGCTGGCCTGCCTGCAGGCGCTGCAGGCGGCGCACGGGCCGGTCGTGATCGCCGGGGACTCCGCCGGCGGCGGCCTGGCCCTGGCCACCGCGCTGGCGCAGCGCGACCACGGCGGGCCGATGCCGGCTGGCCTGTGGCTGCTCTCACCCTGGGTGGAACTCCCGGCAGGCCAGGCGGACGCTTCGACGGCGCCCGCGCCACCGGGCGAGGCCATGCTGTCGGCGGCCTGGGCGTCGGCCTGCGCGGCCCACTACCGCGGCCCCACGCCCGCGTCCGATCCCGGCTGCTCGCCGCTGCGGGCGGAGCTCGCGGGCCTGCCGCCGGTCTGGCTGCAGGTCGGCACCGATGAACTGCTGCACGCCCAGGGCCTGCGCCTGCACGACCGGCTGGAGGACGCCGGGGTGCCGGTGTACGCGGAGGTCGCACAGCGGCGCTGGCACGTCTGGCAGCTGCACGCCGGTGTGCTGCCGGGCGCCACGGCGGCGGTGCGGCGCGCAGCAGCGTTCTCCGCCCAGGTGCTGGCGGGTGAGCAGCCGTTGACGGCCCCGCCCGCGCCCGGCGCGGCGCGCCGCCACCGCGTGCTCGTGCTCGGCGCCGGCATGTCGGGCCTGTGCACCGCCATCCAGCTCAAGCGCGCCGGCATCCACGATTTCGTGATGCTCGAGCAGAGCAGCGGCCTGGGCGGCACCTGGTGGGACAACCGCTACCCCGGCGCGCGCGTGGACGTGCCGGCGCCGCTGTACAGCTTCTCCTTCGCGCCCTACCCGCACTGGCGCCGCCGCTTCGCCGCGGCACCGGAGATCCAGGCCTACATGGAACATTGCGCCACACGCTACGGCGTGCGGGCGCACCTGCGGTTGGGCAGCACGGTGACGGCGGCACATTGGGACGAGGCGGCGGCGCTGTGGTGCCTGCGCACGGCCGACGGCCGGACCTACGAGGCCCCCTGGTTCGTCTGCAGCACCGGGCCGCTGAGCCAGGCCCGCTGGCCGGACATCCCGGGCCTGGCGGACTTCGCCGGCACCCGGCTGCATTCGGCACGCTGGGACACCCAGGTGCCCCTGGCCGGCCGGCGCGTGGGCGTGATCGGCACGGGTTCCACGGCGTCCCAGCTCATCCCGCCTCTGGCGTCCCAGGCGACGCAGCTCACGGTGTTTCAGCGTACGGCGAACTGGGTGCTGCCGCGGCTGGACCGCCGCTATGGCGTGATCGATCGCACCCTGATGCGCGTGCCGGGCGTGGCCAGGGCGGTCCACCGGTTCTGGTATGCCGTGCTGGAATGGGGCCGGCGCGGGTTCGACGAGGGCACGGCCGCCCGCGCCAGCATGCTGCGGCTGGCACAGAAGCAGCTGGCCGTGGTGCAGGATCCGGCGCTGCGCGCGGCGCTGCAGCCACCCTACCCGCTGGGCTGCAAGCGCATCATCTACAGCAACGACTTCTACCCGGCCCTGACGCAGCCGAACGTGAGCCTGGTGACCGAGGGCATCGAACACATCACGCCGCAGGGCGTGCGCACCACCGATGGCCGCGAGCACCCGCTGGACGCACTGGTCTGCGCCACCGGGTTCGACACCACGCACCTGCTGGCATCGATCGACCTGCGCGGCCGCGACGGGCAGCGCCTGGCCGATCTCTGGCACGACGGCCCGGCGGCCCATCGCGGCGTCACCGTGCCCGGCTTCCCCAACCTGTTCCTGATGTTGGGCCCGAACACGGCCACCGGGCACACCAGCACGCTGCTGTTCGTGGAGCCGCAGGTGCGCTTCGTGATCGACGCCATGCAACGCACCGAGGCCGCTGGCCACAAGACATTCGAAGTACGGCACGACGCCTTCGACCTTCACAACGCCGGCCTGCAGGCGCGACTGCGAGGCAGTGTCTGGAGCCAGTGCCGCAGCTGGTACCGCACCGAGTCGGGCCGCATCACGGCGCTGTGGCCCGGGTTCACGGCCGAGTACGTGCGCGACCTCACTCACCCCGACTGGCGCGAGTACGACATCGCCTGAGGCGGGCGACGTCGGCGCGCCCGCCTGCGCGGGGGAGCC
The DNA here is from genome assembly GCF_004016515.1 of Rubrivivax albus. Taxonomy (GTDB): domain Bacteria; phylum Pseudomonadota; class Gammaproteobacteria; order Burkholderiales; family Burkholderiaceae_C; genus Rubrivivax; species Rubrivivax albus. The sequence goes on along the minus strand of NZ_SACT01000001.1, from coordinate 258,514 downwards.
CATCGGGGGGCCCCGCCCGGGTGGACGCGCCGCGCGAGGTCGGCCGGGATAATCCCGGACCATGATCAAGCTCTTCGTCGGCCTGGGCAACCCGGGCGCGGAATACGAGGCCACGCGGCACAACGCCGGCTTCTGGTGGATCGACGCCCTTGCCCAGCGCTGGGGTGCCCGCCTGGTCGCCGAAAGCGGCTACAAGGGCCTGCTGGCCCGCGTGAATGGCAAGGCGGCCGACGGCGGACCGGTCTGGCTGCTCGAGCCGATGACCTACATGAACCGCTCGGGCGTCAGCGTGGCCGCGCTGGCGCGCTTCTTCAAGATCCCGCCGGCGCAGATCCTGGTCGTGCACGACGAACTGGACCTGCTGCCCGGCCAGGCCAAGCTCAAGCTCGGCGGCAGCGCCGCCGGGCACAACGGCCTGAAGGACATCCACGCCATGCTCGGCACGCCGGACTACTGGCGGCTGCGCCTGGGCATCGGCCACCCCGGCGTGAAGGCCGAGGTGGTGAACTACGTGCTCAGGAAGCCGGCGCCCGACCAGCGCGAGGCCATCGAGCGCAGCATCGACAAGACGCTGGACGCCGTGGACCTGATGCTCGCCGGCAGCATGGACAAGGCACTGGCCGCGGTGCATGCACAGCCGCCGCGGCCGAAACCGCCCAGGCCTCCCAGGCCCGCCGGACCGCCGCAGGCCGTGGCGGGCGAGCCCTCCCCTCCGCCGGCCCCGGCCGGCCCCACGCCCGGAGAGACCCCATGACGCCTCGATGCATGTTGCTGGCCACGCTGTGCCTGGCCGCCACGGTGCAGACGTCCACGGCGCAATCCATCTGGCGCTGCGGCGCCGACGGCGCCCGCTTCCAGGCCGTGCCCTGCCACGACGGCCAGGCGGTGGCGCTGAGGCCGGCGCCGGACGCCGCTGCCGTTCAGGAGGCCCGCGACGTGGCGCAGCGCGAGCGGCTGGCCCTCCAGGCCCTGGGCGAGGAGCGCCGGCAGCGATATCGCGACGCCGCAGAGCGCGGCCTGGGCCCGGCCGGCATCGAGCCGCTGCCGCGACCCGCGGCGACTAAGGCTCGGAAGCCGAAGGCAGAGAAGCCGCGGACGGCGACGCCGTGGGTGACACCTGCTGCACAGACAGCGAAGTCCCGCCCTGCAGCCTGACGTACTTGGCCATCAGCTGCTCGCGCGTCTCCACGTGCGCCGGATTGACCGGGATGCACGCCACCGGGCAGACCTGCACGCACTGGGGTTCGTCGAAGTGGCCCACGCACTCGGTGCAGCGCGCCGGGTCGATGACGTAGATCTCCGGGCCCAGCGAGATCGCCTCGTTGGGGCACTCGGGCTCGCAGACATCGCAGTTGATGCAGTCGTCGGTGATGATCAGGGCCATGAGGAGGTTCAGACCTCGGTCTGCGCGACCCGTTCCTGGAGCCGCCGCAGCACCGACGGTGCCACGAACTTGGAAACATCACCGCCGAGGCTGGCAATCTCGCGCACGAAGGTGCCGCTGACGAACTGGAACTGGTCCGACGGGGTCATGAACACCGTCTCCACCTCGGGCATCAGCTGCCGGTTCATGCCGGCCATCTGGAACTCGTACTCGAAGTCGCTCACGGCCCGCAGCCCGCGCACCACGACCTTGGCGCCGTTGGCGACGACGAAATCGCGCAGCAGGCCGCGGAAGGCGATGATCTCGATGTTGGGGTACGGCGCGGCGATCTCGCGCGCGATGTCCAGCCGCTCGCCGAGCGTGAACATGGTGCGCTTGTGGTGGCCCGCGGCCACGGCCAGGATCAGGCGCTCGAACAGGCCGGCGGCGCGGCGCATCAGGTCCTCGTGGCCCAGCGTCATCGGGTCGAAGGTGCCGGGGTAGACGGCGGTCAGCACGGTGCGGGTGGTCATCGGCGGCTCCTGGGCTCCTTGTGGTCGGGCGCGGCGCGAAGCGGTCCGGCCCGGGGCTCTCCTCGGGCTCAGTCTACCTGCAGCAGTTGGGCGCTGACCGCACCAGCGCGCAGGCGTCGGTGTTCGCGCAGCCCGGCCGGCAGGGCCGCCAGCGGCTCCGGAGCCTCCAGGTACAACCAGCCGCCGGGCACCAGCAACGGCTGCGCAGCCTGCACGGCCGGCCCGGCCAGACCGGCGTCGAACGGCGGGTCGAGCAGGATCAGCTCGAATGCGGCCGGCGCCTGACGCGTCATCCACGCCAGTGCCTCGGCCGGCACCACCTGCACCATGTCGGCCTTCAGCCGGGCCTTCACGTCCAGCAGGCCGCGCACCAGTGCAGCATCGCGCTCCAGCAGCACCACCGACGCCGCACCGCGCGAGGCGGCCTCGAAGCCCAGCGCCCCGCTCCCAGCGAAGGCATCGAGCACGCGCCAGCCGGTCAGGTCCTGGCCGAGCCAGTTGAACAGCGTCTCGCGCACGCGGTCCGGCGTGGGGCGCAGGCCGGGGCGGTCGGCCACGGGCAGCTTGCTGCGTTTCCACTGGCCGCCGATCAGGCGGACCTCGTGTGGTCCGCCGCCGACCGGGCGGCCAACGTGCGGCGCTGCCGCCCGCCGCACCGTCACTGGCGCACCGGCACGCCGTCGCGGGCCAGCAGCGCCTTGGCCTGGCCCACGGTGAACTCGCCGTAGTGGAAGATGCTGGCGGCCAGCACCGCGTCGGCGCCGCCGAGGCGGATACCGTCGGACAGGTGCTCCAGCGCCCCGACACCGCCGGACGCGATCACCGGCACCGGCACGGCGTCGCTGACGGCGCGCGTGAGCGCGAGGTCGAAACCGGTCTTGGTGCCGTCACGGTCCATGCTCGTCAGCAGGATCTCGCCGGCGCCCAACTCGGCCATGCGCGTGGCCCAGGCCACGGCGTCGAGGCCGGTGTTCTTGCGGCCACCGTGGGTGTAGACGTCCCAGCCGGCATCGGCGCCCGTCAGCAGCTGCCCGTCGGCATCGCGCCGGGCCTTGGCGTCGATGGCCACCACGATGCATTGCGCGCCGTACTTGTCCGATGCGTCGCGGATCACCAGCGGGTTGGCCACCGCGGCCGAGTTGAAGCTGACCTTGTCGGCGCCGGCGTTGAGCAGGCGGCGAACGTCGTCGACGGTGCGGACGCCACCGCCCACCGTCAGCGGGATGAAGACCTGCGAGGCCACGGCTTCGATGATGGGCAGGATCAGGTCGCGAGCGTCGCTGGTGGCGGTGATGTCGAGGAAGGTCAGCTCGTCGGCACCCTGCTCGTTGTAGCGCGCCGCGATTTCCACCGGGTCGCCGGCGTCGCGCAGTTCGACGAAGTTGACGCCCTTGACGACGCGGCCGCCGGTGACGTCCAGGCAGGGGATGATGCGTTTGGCGAGCATGGCGGCTGGATTATCCGGGTTGTCCCGGCCCCCAGTTTGACAGGCCGGGCCGGGAAGCCTCGGGAACGCCGGTGCGTGCGCCCTTCCACGGAGCGCAAGTCCGCGCGCCGATTCGACGGAGGATCCCATGCTGCCTTTGCTCACCCGAACGGCGGCCATAGCCGCGTTGCTGGCCGCCGGCCCGGCCCTGGCCCACACCGTGGTCTACGAGGCCCTGCTCGACGGCCCCAGCGACGCGCCGCCGGTGGCCAGCCCCGGCACCGGCTGGGCACGCGTGACGCTGGACGACCACGATTTCACGATGCGCGTGGAAGCCAGCTTTGCTGACCTGGTGGGCAACGTCACTGCCTCGCACATCCACTGCTGCACGGCGGCAGCGGGCAGCGGCACCGCCGGCGTCGCCACCCCGGTGCCGACCTTCCCCGGTTTCCCGTCGGGCGTGAACGCCGGCAGCTACGACATGAGCTTCGACCTGACACAGGCTTCGAGCTGGAACCCGGCCTACATCAACGCCAACGGCGGCACCACGGCCGGCGCCTTCGCGGCCCTGGCCACCGGCCTGGCCGATGGCAAGGCCTATCTCAACATCCACAGCAGCTTCGCACCGGGCGGCGAGATCCGCGGCTTCCTGGCGCCGGTGCCGGAACCGGCCACCGTGGCGATGATGCTGGCCGGCCTGGGCCTGCTGGCCGCACGGCAACGGCGCGCCTGAGCGCCCGATGGCCCGGGGCCGCTCGCGCGAAAGCGCGCGGCCTCAGGCGCCGAGTTCGTCGGCGCGCCGTTGCGCGGCGGCGAAATCCAGCGCGCCGGTGTAGATGCTGCGCCCGCAGATCACGCCGGTCACGCCTTCGTCCTCGACGGCGCACAGGCGCTCGATGTCGGCGATGCCGGCCAGCCCACCGCTGGCGATGACCGGGATCGTCAGCGCCTCCGCCAGCTTCACCGTGGCCTCGATGTTGATGCCGGTGAGCATGCCGTCGCGGCCGATGTCGGTGTAGATCACGCCCTCGACACCGTAGTCCTCGAACTTCCTGGCCAGGTCCACCACCTCGTGGCCGGTGAGCTTGCTCCAGCCGTCGGTGGCCACCTTGCCGTCCTTGGCGTCGAGGCCGACGATGATGTGGCCGCCGAAGGCGATGCAGGCCTCCTTCAGGAACCCGGGGTTCTTGACCGCGGCGGTGCCGATGATGACGTAGCTGATGCCGTCGTCCAGGTAGCGCTCGATGGTGTCGAGGTCGCGGATGCCGCCGCCCAGCTGCACCGGGATGTCGTCGCCCACCTCGCGCAGGATGGCCTTGACCGCGCCTTCGTTGACCGGCTTGCCGGCGAAGGCGCCATTCAGGTCGACCAGATGCAGGCGGCGCGCGCCGGCGTCCAGCCAGCGCCGGGCCATGGCCGCAGGGTCGTCGCCGAAGGTGGTGGCGGCATCCATGTCGCCTTGTTCCAGGCGGACGCAGTGACCGTCCTTGAGGTCGATGGCAGGGATCAGCAGCATGGCGCGGTGCGGGCCGGAAGGGTGACGCGGGGTGGAGGTCAGGGGGACCAGTCGAGGAAGTTCCGGTAGAGCTGCAGGCCGTGGGCTGCGCTCTTCTCCGGGTGGAACTGGGTCGCGAAAATGTTATCCCGCGCCACTGCGCAGGTAAAGCGATCGCCGTAGTCGCTCTCCCCGGCCACGTGGGCCGGCTGTGCCGGATCGGCGTAGTAGCTGTGCACGAAGTAGAAGTAGCTGGCGTCCGGCACATCGGCCCACATCGGATGCGGACGCTGCACGACGCGGTTCCAGCCCATCTGCGGCACCTTGTAGCGGCTGCCGTCGGGCTGCAGCCGGCCTTCGAGCCGGAAGCGCTTCACACGGCCCGGGATCAGGCCGAGGCCCGGCGTGTCCTGCTCCTCGCTGTGGTCCAGCAGCATCTGCATGCCCACGCACACGCCCATCAGCGGCTTGTGCGCGGCGGCGTGCAGCACGGCCTCGCGCAGGCCGGAGCCGTGCAGTTCGCGCATGCAGTCGCGCATCGCGCCCTGGCCGGGCAGCACGATGCGTTCGGCGGCGAACACCTCCTCGGGGTTGGCCGTCACGATGACCTTCACGTCGGCAAAGCGCGCCGCATGCGCCACGGCCTGCGACACCGAGCGCAGGTTGCCCATGCCGTAGTCGACAACGGCGACGGTGCGCGTCATCGATCGCTCTCCAGCCTGGTGGCGGCCATGACGTTACAACGAGCCTTTCGTCGACGGAATCATCCCGGCGCTTCGCGGGTCCGGCGTCAGCGCCATCCGCAGCGCACGGGCGAAGGCCTTGAACACCGTCTCGCACTGGTGGTGCGCGTTCTCGCCCTTGAGGTTGTCGATGTGCAGCGTCACGCCGGCGTGGTTGACGAAGCCCTGGAAGAATTCGTAGGTCAGCTGGGTGTCGAAGCCGCCGATCATGCCGGCCTTGAACGGCACGTGCATGTGCAGGCCCGGGCGGCCGGAGAAGTCGACCACCACGCGCGACAGTGCCTCGTCCAGCGGCACGTAGGCGTGGCCGTAACGGGTGATGCCTTTCTTGTCGCCGACCGCCTGCGCCACCGCCATGCCCAGCGTGATGCCCACGTCCTCCACCGTGTGGTGGCCGTCGATGTGCAGGTCGCCCTGGGCCTCGATGGTGAGGTCGATCAGCCCGTGGCGGGCGATCTGGTCGAGCATGTGGTCGAAGAAGCCGATGCCGGTGGCCAGCTGCGCCTGCCCGCTGCCGTCCAGGTTCACGGCCACGCGGATCTGCGTTTCCTTGGTGTCGCGGCGCAGGTCGGCCGTGCGGGTTGTGCTCACAGGGACTCCTTCAGCGCTTGCATCATGCGGTCGTTCTGCTCCGGCGTGCCCACCGTCAGGCGCAGGCAATTGGCCAGCAGCGGGTGCAGGCCGGCGATGTGCTTGACCAGCACGCCGCGCGCCTTCATGCCGTCGAAGGCGCGCTGGGATTCGGGCACGCGCACGAGGATCATGTTGGCCTCGCTGGGGAAGGCGTGCACGCCCGGCAGCGTGGCCAGTTCGGCCTGCAGACGCTCGCGCTGTTCCCGCAGCACCGCCGCCTGGCGGGCGTATTCGTAGCCGTTCTCGAGCGCAAACAGCGCCGCCTCCACGTTCAGGCTGCCCACGTTGTACGGCGGGCGCACCTTGTCCACCTCGGCGATCAGCGGTGCGGCACCGCACAGGTAGCCCAGGCGCACACCAGCCAGGCCGAACTTGGACAGCGTGCGCAGCACCATCACGTGCGGCTGGTCCGCGAGCTTGGGCATCCAGGTGCGGGACGCGAAGGGCTGGTAGGCCTCGTCGATCACGACGAAGCCGTTCTGTTCGCGCACGGCCTCGACGACGGCCTGCACGTCGGCCTCGTCCCACAGGTTGGCCGTGGGGTTGTTGGGGTAGGCCAGGTAGGTCAGCGCGGGGCGGTGTTCCGCCACCGCGGCCAGCATCGCCGGCACGTCCAGCGCGAAGTCCGCCGTCAGCTGCACGCCGACGAAGTTCAGCCCGCGCAACTGGGCCGAGAGCTGGTACATCACGAAGCCCGGCAGCGGCGCCAGGATCGTGGCACCCGGCCGCCAGCAGGCCACCGACAGCAGGTCGATCAGCTCGTCGCTGCCGTTGCCCAGCATCAGCGCGCAGCCGGCGGGCAGTTCGGCGTAGGCTGCCAGGGCGCCCTTGAGGTCGTCCTGCCGCGTGCCGGGATAGCGGTTGAGTTCCACCGCCGCCAGGCGCTCGCCGAGTGCGCGCTGCAGGTCCGGCGGCAGGGTGAAGGGGTTCTCCATCGCGTCGAGCTTGATCAGCCCGGCACTGGGTTGCACGGCATAGGCGTGCATGGACTGCACGTCCTGGCGGATCGTGGCGTGCAGGCGGTCGGCGAGCGGGGTCATGCCGTGTCTTCCAGGACCGATGGCCCGACAGTGAAGGGGTTGAGAACGCGCACGCCATCGAGCCACTGGTCGTGCTGGAGGTCTTCGCTGAGCAGGAATCCGCAGGCCTGATGCCGAGCCGCGGACACCATCAGCGCATCCCAGTAGGCGAGCCCGTACCGTGCCTCCATCGCCCAGGCCGTTTCCACCGTGGCGAAGTCGACCTGCCAGGGGCGCCACTGCTGGTAGCGCCGCACCCAGGCCTGCGCATCGTCACGCGAGACGCTGGCGCCGAACTTGCGCAGCGCGTTCCAGTAGAACTCGTTGAGCACCTGCGTGCTGAGTCGCCCGCAACGCCCCTGCCAGCAGGCAGACAGCCATTGCCGGGCCTGCTCGCGCTTGGCCGGCACGCGATCGTCCACCGCGTAGAGCAGCACATTGGTGTCGACGAACACGAGCGCGGGACTCACGGCCGCACGCTCCGCCACGATGCACGGTCGTAAATCTCGTCGCGGGTGAGGTAGCGGTCGCCCGAGAAGCCAAGGCTCTTGAACTGCAGGGCCTCGCGCATCGCACGCTCGTAGGCATCGTCGTGTCGCATCTTCTCGGCCAGCATCTCGCCAATCAGCCGGGAGACGCTGGTGTTGCGCCTTGCAGCCTCCAGCCGGGCCCATTCGGCCACATGCTCTTCCATCGTGACGGTGACGTTTTTCATGACAGAACACGAACTTCGTGCAACACGAACTCAGTGTATCACTGGATTCGTGGCTTCAACCGAAGCTCCGCCGCCTGCGCATGCGCCTGCAGGCCTTCGCCATAGGCCAGCTCGGCCGCGATCGGACCTAGCGTGTGAGCGCCCGCTTCGCTCACCTCGATGAGGCTGCTGCGCTTCTGGAAGTCGTACACCCCCAGAGGCGAGCTGAAGCGCGCCGTGCCGCTGGTCGGCAGCACGTGGTTGGGCCCGGCGCAGTAGTCGCCCAGGCTCTCGCTGGTGAAGGCGCCCAGGAAGATGGCGCCGGCGTGCTTCAACAACGGCTCCCAGCGGTGCGGGTCGGACGAGGAGATCTCCAGATGCTCCGGTGCGATGCGGTTGCTGATGGCGCAGGCCTCGGCCATCGAGCGCGTGTGGATCAGCGCCCCGCGGCCGACCAGGCTGGCGCGGATCACGTCGCGGCGCGGCATGCCCGGCAGCAGGCGGTCGATGGCGGCCTGCACCTGTGCGATGTAGCCGGCGTCCGGGCACAGCAGGATGCTCTGCGCCAGCTCGTCGTGTTCGGCCTGGCTGAACAGGTCCATAGCCACCCAGTCGGCCGGCGTGCTGCCATCGGCCAGCACCAGGATCTCGCTCGGCCCGGCGATCATGTCGATGCCCACCTGGCCGAAGACGCGCCGCTTGGCGCTGGCCACATAGGCGTTGCCGGGGCCGGTGATCTTGTCCACGCGCGGCACGGTGCCCGTGCCGTAGGCCAGCGCCCCCACCGCCTGCGCACCACCGATGGTGAACACACGGTGGGCGCCGGCCACGGCGGCCGCGGCCAGCACCAGCGGGTTGCGTTCACCCTTCGGCGTGGGCACCACCATCACGATCTCGGGCACGCCAGCCACCTGGGCCGGGATGGCGTTCATCAGCACGCTGGACGGGTAGGCCGCCTTGCCGCCGGGCACGTAGATGCCCACGCGGTCCAGCGGCGTCACCTTCTGGCCCAGCAGCGTGCCGTCGGCGTCGCGGTACTGCCAGCTGCGGCCACAGGCGTCCAGCTGGCGCTCGTGGTACTGGCGCACGCGCGCTGCCGCGGCCTCCAGCGCCGCACGTTGTGCGGGGGTGATCTGTCCGAGCGCGGCCTGCAGGGCCTCGGGGCCGAGTTCGAGATCGGCCATCGCCGCCGCGGTGACGCCGTCGAAACGCGCCGTGTACTCGAGCACGGCCGCGTCGCCGCGCTGCCGCACGTCGGCCAGGATCTCGGCCACGCGCGACTCGATGGCGGCATCGGTCTCGGCCGACCAGTGCAGCACGCGGTTGAACTCGGCCTCGAAGTCGGACGCGCGGGTGTCCAGGTGGCGGATGGCAACGCTCACGACACGGCCTTCGCGAAGACGTCGATCAGCGCGCGCACCGGTTCGCGCCGCAGCTTCAGCGCCGCCTGGTTGACCACCAGGCGCGAGGAGATGTCCATGATGTGCTCCACCTCGACCAGGTTGTTGGCCTTGAGTGTGCTGCCGGTGGACACCAGGTCGACGATGGCGTCGGCCAGGCCGGTCAGCGGCGCCAGCTCCATCGAGCCGTAGAGCTTGATCAGGTCCACGTGCACGCCCTTGTCGGCAAAGTGCTGGCGCGCGATCTGCGTGTACTTGGTGGCCACGCGGATGCGCGAGCCCTGGCGCACGGCGCTGGCGTAGTCGAAGTCGGCGCGCACGGCCACGCTCATGCGGCAGCGCGCGATCTTCAGGTCCAGCGGCTGGTAGAGACCGTCCTCGCCATGCTCGATCAGCACGTCCTTGCCGGCCACGCCCAGGTCGGCACCGCCGTACTGCACGTAGGTGGGCACGTCGCTGGCGCGCACCAGCACCACGCGCAGGTCGGGCCGGTTGGTGGCCAGGATCAGCTTGCGACTCTTCTCCGGATCGTCCAGCACGGTGATGCCGGCCGAGGCCAGCAGCGGCAGCGTGTCGTCGAAGATGCGGCCCTTCGACAGCGCCAGTGTGATGGGCATGGTCAGGACACCCGCTCGATGTGTGCACCCAGCTGCCGCAGCTTGGCCTCCATGCGGTCGTAGCCGCGGTCCAGGTGGTAGATGCGGTCCACCGTGGTCGCCCCGTCGGCCACCAGGCCGGCGATGACGAGGCTGGCGGAAGCGCGAAGGTCGGTGGCCATGACGCTGGCGCCACTGAGCCTTTCCACGCCCTGCACCAGCGCCGTGTGGCCGTCGACCTCGATTTGCGCGCCCAGGCGCAGCAGTTCGTTGACGTGCATGAAGCGGTTCTCGAAGATCGTCTCCGAGACCTTGGCCGCGCCCTCGGCCACGCAGTTCACGGCCATGAACTGCGCCTGCATGTCGGTCGGGAAGGCCGGGTACTCGCTGGTGCGGAAGCTCACCGCCTTCGGGCGCTGGTGCATGGCCACGCGCAGGCCGCCGTCCACGGCCGTGACGGACGCGCCGGATTCACGCAGCTTGTCGATCACCGCGTCCAGGTGATCGGCACGAGCGCCGCGCAGCAGCACGTTGCCGCCGGCCGCCGCCACGGCGCAGAGGAAGGTGCCGGTCTCGATGCGGTCGGGGATGATCCGGTGTGGCACGGCCGGCGCATGCAGCGCAGTCACGCCCTGGATGCGGATGCGATGCGTGCCCTGGCCCTCGATGCGCGCGCCCATGGCGATCAGCATCTCGGCCAGGTCGGTCACCTCGGGCTCCTGCGCCGCGTTCTCCAGCACCGTCTCGCCGTCGGCCAGGGCCGCAGCCATCATCAGGTTCTCGGTGCCCGTGACCGTGACCATGTCGGTGGTGATGCGCGCACCGTGCAGCCGCGCGGCCTTGGCAACGATGTTGCCGTGCTCGACCACGATGTCGGCACCCATGGCCTGCAGGCCCTTGATGTGCTGGTCCACCGGGCGCGACCCGATGGCGCAGCCGCCGGGCAGCGAGACCACCGCACGGCCGAAGCGTGCCAGCAGCGGGCCGAGCACGAGGATGGACGCGCGCATGGTCTTGACCAGCTCGTACGGCGCCTCCGGCACGATCGGTCCGGTGGCGTCGATCACCACCTCGTCGCCGGCATCGGCCGAAGCGGTGTCCACACGCTCGGCGCGCGCACCCATCGTGCGCAGCAGCTTCAAGGTGGTGGCCACGTCCTGCAGCCGCGGCACGTTGGCCAGCCGCACCGGCGCGCCGACGAGCAGCGCCGCGCACAGTTCGGGCAGGGCCGCGTTCTTGGCGCCGGCGATGGCGATTTCGCCTTCGAGCCGGCGGCCGCCGTGGATCAGGAGTTTGTCCATGCAGGTGCGTCCGTTGGGCGGCGCACTGCGTGAAGCGGGGATGGCTGCGCGACGCCCTGGTGGTCAGGTGCGGTGATGGGCCTGGGCCGAGAACTCGGCCGGGGTCAGCGTCTTCATCGACAGGGCGTGAATCTGTTCGCGCATTCTATCGCCCAGGGCCGCGTAGACCCGCTGGTGGCGGGCGATGCGGCTCTTGCCGTCGAATTCCGGCGACACGATGGTGGCGAAGAAGTGCCGGCCATCGCCCTCGACCTCGAGGTGGCTGCACGGCAGGCCGGCGGCGATGAACTCGCGCACCTGCTGGGGAGTGGGATCGGCCATGCCAGGATTATCCGCGAGGGCCACAAGGCCCTGCGGCCCGGCTGGCAAGCCGGGCCGCTTCGCAAGTCGAACAACAGTCCGCAGGGACTGTTCCGTGTCCGGGTTACTCAGTCCTCGAGTTCGAACTCTTCCCAGATGACGGTGTTGCCGCTGCGCCGGCCCTTGGCCTCGACCGGGCGGCCGTTGCCCAGCGCCGCGAAGAAGGCGGTGCGGCCGATCACCACGTCCTCCTCGCGGAAGGCGCTGTCGGGCAGGCCGGTGGTGTCGATGGTCACACCCAGGATGGTCAGCGTCGGGTCGGTGGCAGCGGAGACGCTGCCGCGCAGATCGACGTCGCTGTCGGGCGAGCGGGCCTCGAGCTCGGTGGCCACGACCAGCGCGTCGCCCACCGGGCGGCCGCGCAGGCGCACGTGCAGGCCGGGCACTACGTCGGCCAGCGAGGCCAGGTCCTTCAGCTCGGTCTGCGCCGTCAGCTGCACTTCGATGCCTGGCAGGCCGGCCAGCGTGATGCGGTCACCCACCACGGTGAGCACGTCGGCCTCGACGCGGGCACCGGCCTTGAACTCCACCTTGGTCGCCGTCATCACGCCGTCGGTAATCGGGCCTTCGGCCTCGAGCTTGGTACCGATGGCGAAGTCGGCGGCGACACCGTCCTCGAACACCGTGCTGCCGGTGGTCAGCACGCGCAGGCCGGCGACCATGAAGTCGCTGACGGTGCCGGAGACGACGTAGCCCTCGATCTCCGCCTTCGGGCTGCTGGCGATGCGCGGGCCCGACGGCTCCACCTTGCTGGCCGTGAGCGTGCCGCACACCGGCGTGCCGGCACAGGCCGACCCCTTGGCCTCCACCGCCAGGCCGACCCAGCTGCCGGCAGGCATGTCGCTGACGTCGGCACCGGCATAGGACACGGTGAGCGCGCCCACGGTGAAGGTGGACGCGGCCGTGTCGTGCGCCGCCACGAAGCCGGTGACCACGAAGGGCGGCGTGGCTAGCGTGCTCTTGCGCTCGATGTAGGTGGCCGCCACCGTGCCCGCCGTCTGCGGCAGGCCATGCACCTCCACGTAGTCACCCAGGGTCGGCCGCACGCCGTTCTCGAACCGCGTCCCGGCGTCCACCGTCACCGTCTGGCCCATCACCACGTAGCGGTCGGCAGCCGCCTGTTCGACGCGGCCCTTCAGCGCGCTGTCCACCGTGACCCGCGTGGCCGTGCCGGCCGTCGCGTCGCCTTCGACGCGGGCCACCATGCCCACGCGCAGGTCGGACTGGGAGGCGTTGTCGTCGTCGTCGCGGCGGAAGCTGGCGCTGCTGGTGTCGTAGCGCACGCCATTGACCCAGACGCTGCCGAAGCCGGTGATCTCGCCATAGGCTGCACCGGTGCCGCCGATGCCGCCACCCCCACCGCCGCCGCCGGTGCCGTCGCCGCCGGTGCCGGTCCCACCGATGCCGCCGCCGCCGCCGCAGGCGGCCAGCAGCACCGCGGTGGCCGCGGCCAGGATCGCCACCCAGCGGCGACGCGTTGTCGTGGTGATGTTCATGTCAGTTCTCCTGCCGTTGTTCGGGCGCCGCGGGCGCCTCGAAGTAGTAGATGCCCAGCCCCAGGCGCACGCGGGGCGCGTCGGGCTGGTCGGGCGGGTTGCCCACGTCGTGCTCGGCCAGCCAGGCGTCCAGCCGCTCGAGCAGCTGCTGCGCCTGACGAGCGCTGAGGTCGCGGAAGGCCGGCCGCACATCGGCCGGCATGGATCGATACATCACCTTGCGCTGGAAGCGCGCGTCGGTGCTGCCGTGCTGCAGGTTGTGGTCGATGGTGTCGATCAGGTCGCTCACGTCGCTGCCCAGGATGCCGAGCTTCTCGATCTCGCCACCCTGGGGCACGTAGGCGCGCTGCACCAGGCGCACGCGCCCGTCGCTGCCCAGCTGCACGGCGCCAACGCTGACCAGTTCGTCCAGTACCGCGCGCGCCGGCATGTCACCGCTATAGCGCCGCACCAGGGCGGCGAAGCTGGTCTCGCCGTCCTGCAGCGCCAGCAGGGCGGGCTGGCCGTCTGCCGCTTGAAAGTCCGCATCGCGGGTCCAGCCGGTCACGACGCGCGCCGCGCGGTTGTAGCCTTCCTGGCTGGCGGCGCGCACCGGTTCGGGCTCGGCCACCAGGCGCTGCACGTCCTTGCGCGTCAGGCCTGTGAGGATGGAGGCCCGGGAGATCGTCGGCTTGCGCCCGGGCAGCGCAAAGTCTTCCATCGACGCCTGCACGTAGGCATGCTTGGCCAGCTCCTCGAAGGCCGAGAAGGGCACGTGGTACCTCAGCAGCAGTCTCACCAAGGGCCGCAGCAGGCGCATCAGCGCGGCGTTCACGGCGAGGTGCAATCGGTTGGCGGCATCCATGTTTGGGAGTTTTATCCCAAACTGACCGAGTGTCAAGGCCTTTCGCCGAGCCCGTGCTTGTCGATGCGGTAACGAAGCGTGTCCCGGCTGATGCCGAGCTCACGTGCCGCGCGGCTGACGTTGCCGCCGGTGCGGGCCAGCGCCTCGGTCAACGCCAGACGCTCCATGTCGGGCAGGGTCGTGGTCGCGTCCGCCGTCAGGCGCGCCACCGGCACGGCCATGGCCTCGTCACGCAGCGCCAGGTCCTCGAGGTCGAGCGTCGCGCCACGCGCCAGCAGCACCGCCTGCTCCAGCAGGTTGCGCAGTTCGCGCACGTTGCCGGGCCAGGCGTGGCGCTGCAGCGCGTCCCGCGCCCGCGGGGTCAGCGTCGGGCAGGGCCTGCCGTAGCGTGCGGCGTGCGCGGCCAGGAAGCCGTCGGCCAGTTGCAGCACGTCGTCACCACGGTCGCGCAGTGGCGGCAGGTCCAGTTCCACCACGCGCAGGCGGAAGTAGAGGTCGGCGCGGAAGCGGCCCTCGCGCACCAGGCGGTCCAGTGGCTGGTGGGTGGCGGCGACGATGCGCACGTCCACCTGCTGCTCGCGCAGGCTGCCCAGGCGGCGCACCCGGTGCTCCTCCAGCAGCTTCAGCAGCTTGGCCTGCAAGGGCAGCTCCATGTCGCCGATCTCGTCGAGGAACAGCGTGCCGCCCTCGGCCGTCTCCACCAGGCCGAGCTTGCGCTCGCGGGCATCGGTGAAGGCACCGCGCTCGTGGCCGAAGAGTTCCGACTCCAGCAGCTGCGCCGGCAGCGCGGCGCAGTTCAGTTCGACGAACGGCCGGTCGCGCCGCGCACCGCTGAAGTGCAGCGCGCGCGCGACAAGCTCCTTGCCGGTGCCGGTCTCGCCGCGCACCAGCACCGCCGGTGGCGGCCCGTCCTGCAGGTGGGCCTCGGCCTGCAGCAACTGGCGCAGGCGGTCCTTCAGGCGCAGCATGCCGGGCGAGACACCGCGCAGTGCCTCCAGCGCGGCACCATCGGCCTCGCGTCGGCGGTGGTAGGCCAGCTCGCTGTCGCGCTGCGTGGCCCCGGCCGCGCGTTCCAGCAGCAGGCGCAGCTTGGCCAGCGGCACGGGCTTGGTCAGGAAGTCCAGCACGCCGGCCTTCATGGCCTCCACCGCCATCTCCACGTCGCCGTGGCCGGTGACCATGATCACCGCCGGCGAGGCGTCGAGTTCCCGCAGCCGCGCCAGCATCGCCATGCCGTCCATGCCGGGCAGGTGCACGTCGAGCACGATGGCATCGGGCCGGAACTCGGCCATGCGCGCCAGCGCTTCTTCCGCGCTGCCGGCGATCTCCACCTCGAAGCCGTGGCGCCCCAGGTAGGTGGCCATGTTGCGTGCGAGGACCTCCTCGTCCTCGACGATCAGCACCGCTGTCGACATGTCGTCAAGCTCCTTCAGGCCGCCGCGCGGCGCAAGGTGATCTCCACCCGGGTGCCGCCGCCGGCGGCATCGTCGATGCGCAGCTGGCCACCGTGGCGACGCAGCACCCGGCGCGCCAGGGCCAGGCCCACGCCCAGCCCCTGGGGCTTGGTCGTGAACAGCGGCTGGCCGGCGCGCTGTCGCGCCTCCTTCGACAGGCCAGGGCCGTCGTCCTGCACACCCAGCGTCAGCGTCGTGGCGTCGGCGCGCGCGTCGAAGCACACGCGGCCACCGCGCGGCAGGGCCTCCAGCGCATTGGCCAGCACGCTGCGCAGCACCTGGCCCACCAGCAGCGGGTCGGCCAGCACCGGCGGCAGGTCCTCGGGCAGTTCGGCCTGCAGTTGCACACGTCGTCGCTGGGCTGCGATGGCCACTTCGTCGCAGGCGCTGTGCACCAGCGGCGCCAGCGCCAGGGCCGCCGGCCGCAGCGGCGTGTCGGCCGCGTAGCCCAGCCATTCGCGCAGCCACGCCCCCAGTCGGTCGCATTGGGCCACGATGTCGGCCGCCTCGGTGCGCGCCGCGGGGGCCAGCTCCTGCACCAGTTCCGCCGAACTGCGGATGGTGGCCAATGGGTTGCGGATGCCGTGCGCCACCACGCTGGCCATCTCGCCCACCACCGCCAGCGCCTCGTTGTCCAGCAGCCGGCGCTCCTGACTCTGCATGATGCGGTCGGCCCGCCGCACCAGGCCGAACAGCGCCAGGAACAATAGCGCGCCGAAGGCCAGCGCACCGAGCGTGATCCAGCGGCGCAGGTCGGCCAGCAGCAGCGTCAGGCCACGCGGGTGCTTGTAGAACTCGATGGCGCCCAGGACCTCCTGCCCCGCAGCGTCCCGCACGGGCACATAGATCTCGACGAACAGTGCCTCGGGCGTGACCAGGGCCACGTGCTCGGCCTTGGTGTCGAGCTCGTCGCCGGCGTCCACCTTCTCCACCACGACGTCGCCGCGCAGGGCCAGGTCGAGTTCCGGGTTGGGCCCGAACTGGCGCCCGATCAGCGTCGGGTCGCTGGACCAGATCACCCGCCGCTGGCGGTCGTAGACGTTGGCGCGCAGCACGTCCGGGATGCGCGCGATGTGCTCGAACGACACCAGCACGTCCGGTGGCAGCGGCCCGGGAGCCGCCAGGAAGCGCTGCAGCGGCGTCTCCACCAGGATCAGGCTCTGCACGAAGTCCCGAGTTAGCGTGCCCTCCTGCCACAGCATGCGCTGGGTCACGAACCAGCCCAGCAGGCTCACGCTGCTGGCCGTGATGGCCGCCACCAGGGCCATCGACACCAGCCCGAACCAGCGTGTCAGGCGAAAGCGCCGCGCGCCCCCCTGCGCCCCCACCACCCCCTGTTCCGGGTCATTTGCCCCACCCAAGCCTGGGGCACCGGTGTCTGGCGGTTCGCCGCTTCTCAATGAAATCAACAACTTGCGCTCCTGTCCCCGGCTGGCCCGGTTCTTGTTCATGTGATTGGGACAGTTTTCCCACATTTTGGCAAGTCTGGGTTCGGGAGATTTCATGAAGCGCGTGATGATCTATTCGCACGACACCTTCGGCCTCGGCAACATCCGGCGCATGCTGGAGGTGGCCCGCCACCTGGTGGAGAGCAGCGACGACGTCTCGGTGCTGGTGATCACCGGCAGCCCGATGCTGCATGCCTTCCGCATCCCGCCGCGGATCGACTACGTCAAGCTGCCCTGCCTGGCCCGCGATGTGGCTGGCCAGTACGGCGCCCGCAGCCTGCCGCTGACGCTGGCCGCCACCGTGAAGCTGCGCGCCAACCTGATCCGCAGCGCGGTGGCCGACTTCGCGCCCGACCTGATCCTGGTCGACAAGAAGCCCTTCGGCGTCGAGGACGAACTGGCCGGCGCGCTGGCCGAACTGGCGCCGGGCATCGCGCGGCCGCGCCTGGTGCTGCTGCTGCGCGACATCCTCGACAGCCCGGAACGCACGGTGCCGATCTGGCGCAAGAACGGCTACTTCGAGGCCATCGACACCCACTACGACGAGGTGCTGGTGGTCGGCTGCCCGGAGGTCTACGACCTGCGCCGTGAGTACGCCTTTCCGCCGCTGGCCGCGGCCAAGGTCTCGTTCTGTGGCTACATCGCCCGTGAACCCGGGCGCGTCACGCGGGGCGCCGCGCGCCAGGCGCTGGGCGTTGCCGATGCCACGCCGCTGGTGCTGGTCACACCCGGTGGCGGCGAGGACGGCCACGGCCTGATCACCGCGGCACTGGCCTCGGCCGCCGACTGGCCGGCCGCCACGCGCCCGCACCTGCACATCGTCTGCGGCCCGGAACTCGACGCCGACGCGCGGGCGATGGTGCACGCCCGCGCCGCCCGGCTGCCGGCGGTCAGCGTGCAGGACTTCAGCGACGACATGATGTCGCTGCACGCGGCGGCCGACGTGGTGCTCGCGATGGGCGGCTACAACACCGTGTGCGAGCTGCTCACGCTGCGGCGCCGCGCGGTGCTGGTGCCGCGGGTGCTGCCGGGCACCGAGCAATGCATCCGTGCCGAGCGCCTGGCGGCGCTGGGGCTGCTGCGCATGGTCCACCCCGAGGCCCTGACGCCGCGGCGCCTGCGCGAGGCCCTGGAGGCCGAACTGCAGGCCCATGCCCGGGCCCTGCCGCAACCAGTGCTTCGCCGGCTCGACGGTCTGGCGCAGGTCACGCGCGCCCTGCGCACCCAGCTCGGCCTGCTGCCGCCGGCCGCCGGCGACAGCGACTTCGGCGGCCTGGACGACCCCGCCGTGCCGTCGGCCTGGCAGGCCGTCAGCCTTTCGGAGCGGCGGGCCGCATGCTGAACACCGCCCCCACGGCACCGCGGCCCCTGGCCGTGCTGGTCAAGCGCTTTCCCAAGCTGTCGGAGACCTTCGTGCTCGAGGAAGTGCTGGGGCTGGAACGGTTGGGCCTGCCGCTGTGCCTGTACACGCTGGCGCCGGCCAGCGACGAGCTCGTGCACCCGCAGGTGGCCCAGGTGCGTGCGGTGGTCGTAGGCGTGCCGGCCCGCCTGCGCGATGCGCCCGGGGCGTTCGCCTGGCGCCATGCCCGGCTGCTGGCCGGCGCCCCCTGGCGCTACCTGCGTGCGCTGCGTGAGGCGCTGCGCGCCGGCGGCCCGGGCGCGCGGGCCTTCCTGCGCGGCGGCTGGCTGGCCGCCCAGCTGCAGGACGACCGCGCGGCGCACCTGCACGCCCACTTCGTCGACGAACCGGCGGACGTGGCCGGCGTGGCCGCGGTGCTGGCCGGCCTGGCGCACTCGCTCTCGGCGCACGCCAAGGACATCTACCTGGCACCGCCGGCCGCGCTGACGCGCCGGCTGGGCGACGCGTCCTTCACCGTGACCTGCACCGAGGCCAACCGCGCCGCGCTGCAGGCGGCGCACCCGCAGGCGGTGGTGCGCCGCATGTACCACGGCATCGACGCCACGTTGTTCCATCCGGCGCACCGCACCAGCCCGGCCCTCGTGCCGCGCCTGCTGAGCGTGGGTCGCCTGCGCGAGAAGAAGGGACTCGACACGCTGATCCTGGCCTGCGCCCGGCTGCAGCGCCAGGGCATCGGCTTCACCTGCGACATCGTGGGCTACGGCGAACAGCAGGCGGCGCTGGAAGCGCTGATCGACCAGCACCGGCTCGGCGGCCACGTGCGCCTGCTCGGCAAGCTCAACCGCCCGCAGGTGCTGCAGCGCTATGCGCAGGCGAGCGTGTTCGTGCAGCCGTCCCGGGTGGCCGCCGACGGCGACCGTGACGGCATCCCGAACGTGCTGCTCGAGGCCCTGGCCTGCGGGCTGCCGGTGGTGGCCACCCGCGTCTCCGGCATCCCGGAGGTGATCGAGCCGGGCCGCAACGGCGTGCTCGTGCCGCCGGACGACCCAGCCGCGCTGGCCGACGCCATCGCCGCGCTGCTGGCCCACCCCGGCCAGGCCGCCGCGCTCGGGCGCGCCGGGCGCGCCACCGTGCTCGAGCACTTCGACAACACCCGCAACCTGCAGACCCTGATCGGCCTGCTGGAGACCCTGCATGCCCAACCCCATGCCTGCGCCGCCCACTGAGCAGCCGTCCAAGGCCACAGCCCGCGTGGCCTACGTGATGAACGCCTTCCCGCGGTTGTCGGAGACCTTCATCGCCCACGAGATCCACGAGCTCGAGCGCCTGGGTCTGCCGCTGCGCCTGTACGCCGTCAAGCGCGAGCCCGAGCCGCAGGTGCACCCGGTGGTCGCGCGCATCCGCGCGCCCCTTCAGCACCTGCCGGCGGTCACGTCGCTGGGCGGCAGTGCCTTGCTGCCCTGGCTGTGGCGCAACGCCGGCTCCTTCGCGGGCGACCACGCCGCGCTGCTGCGCCGCCGGCCCGTGGCCTGGCTGCGCACCGCCGGCAGCGCACTGGCGCTGGCCTGGCGCCACCGCAAGGCCGACGCCCAGGGGCGCACCCGGCTGCGCAAGGTCTTCGTCAAGGAGTTCCTGCAGGCCGGGCACATCGCCGCCGAGGTGCTGCGCCGCGGTGACGTCGGCCACCTGCACGGCCACTTCTGCCACGGCGTGGCCACCATCACCTGGTTCGCCAGCCGGCTCAGCGGCCTGCCGTACAGCTTCACCGCGCACGCCAAGGACATCTACCAGCCCGAGCTCAACCCCGGCCGCCTGCTGGAGCGCAAGATGGCCGGCGCGCGCTTCGTGGCCACCTGCACCTGCGCCAACGCCCAGGTGCTGCGGCAGCGGCACGTGCGGCCCGACGAGGTGCACATGGTCTACCACGGCCTGGACACCGAGGTCTTCCGGCCGCCGACCCGCACGCCCGACGACGACCGGCCGCCGCTGCTGCTGGCCGTCGGCCGCCTGGTGGGCAAGAAGGGCTTCGACCATCTCGTGCGTGCCTGTGCCCAGCTGCGCGACGCCGGCGTGGCCTTCCGCTGCCTGATCGTCGGCGAGGACGGGCCGGCACGCGCGCCGCTGGAAGCGCTGATCGCCGAACACGGCCTGCAGGCGCAGGTCGAGCTGCACCCGCCGATGACCCAGGACCGCCTGCGCGCGCTGTACGCCGAGGCACGCGTCTTCGCCCTGCCCTGCCAGGTGATGGCCGACGGCGACCGCGACGGCTTCCCCAACGTGCTGGCCGAGGCGATGGCGATGGGCGTGCCGGTGGTGTCCACCGCCATCTCCGGCATCCCCGAGATGATCGACGACGGCGTGCACGGCCTGCTCGTGCCCGAAGGCGATGCACGCGCGCTGGCCACGGCCGTGGCGCGCCTGCTGCTGGACCCGGCACTGCACGCCCGGGTGGCCGGCGCCGCCCGCCAGCGCATCGAGGAGCGCTTCGACGCCCGGCAGACCACGCGCGCGCTGCGCGACCTGTTCCTGGCCCAGCTGGTCCCGGCGCCCGCGCCGGCCCAACCGCTGACGCGCACGCTGGACGAGGCGCTGCCATGAAGCTCGACCCGCTGCTGCGCTGGCCCTGGTCGGCGCTGGACGACGCGGCGCTGCTGGCGCACTGGCGCTCGCCGCGCGACGTGCACGTGGACCTGCGCGTCGACCCCGACGAGTGCCCGCCCGAGCATGTCGAGGCGCTGATGCAGGACCGCTGGACCTTCAACGGCGAGACGCACGTCTGCCCCGACGGCACGCCCTGGCTGGACAACCCCAGTGCGGATGTCGAATGGCACATCCTGCTGCACAAGTTCTACTACGCGCCCGGGCTGGGCCAGGCCTGGCTGAGCACTGGCGACCCCGCCTATGCCCGCCGCTGGGCCGCGCTGATCGACGACTGGATCGCGCAGGTGCCGCCGGGTTTCATCGCCGCCGACGTCACCGGCCGCCGCGTGCAGAACTGGCTCTACAGCCTGCGCGCCTTCGCCGACGCGCGGGCCGCGCGGCACGCGCCGGTGGACCCGGCGTTCTTCCGCCGCCTGCTGCACGCGCTGCACGCCCAGGTCGAGCACCTCTGTGCCCACCTGACGCCCAAGCGCAACCACCGCACGCTGGAGCTCTACGCCATCTTCATGGCCGGCGTCGCCCTGCCCGAGATGCAGCGCGCCGCGCACTGGCGGCAGTTCGCGCTGGCGCAGACGCTGGAGAACCTGCGCGCCGACCTGCTGCCCGACGGCGTGCACTGCGAGCTCTCCACCGACTACCACCACCTGGCGCTGCGCAACTGGCTGCTGCTGCGTGACCTGGCCGAACGCCACGGCGAAGCCGTGCCGGCGGAGATGGACACCCGGCTCGCAGCGGCGCTGCGCTTCGCGCTGCACGTCCACAAGCCCGACGGCAACGTGCCCAGCCTGTCCGACGGCGACATGCGCGCCTACCCGGAACTGCTGGCCCGCGGCGCCACGCTGCTGGACGACCCGGCGCTGCAGTGGGCCGCCACCGGCGGCCGCGAAGGCCGACCGCCGACCGAGCGGATCGCGCACTTCCCCGACGCCGGCTACACGGTGCTGCGCAGCCACTGGGGCGACGCCGACGAAGCCTACGCCGACGCCCAGTACCTGGTCTTCGACACCGGCCCGGTGGGCGAGGGCAACCACGGCCACTTCGACGCGCTGTCCTTCGAGCTGGCAGCGCACGGCCGCTCGCTGGTCGTCGACCCGGGCCGCGGCACCTACAGCGAAGCCGGGCCGACCAACTGGCGCGTGCACTTTCGCCACACCGCGGCGCACAACACGGTGTGCGTCGACGGCCTGCCGCAGACGGCCTACCTGCCGCGGCCGGTGAAGGCGGCATCGCGCCACGCGAGCGGCGCCGTGCGCCACCGCATCGCCGGGCCCGGGCCCGACACCACCCTGTGCGAACGGCACGACGCCGATGGACTCGTGCTGCTGCACGGCCGCTGCGCCAGCCACGCCTACGACATGGTGCACGAGCGCTGCATCGTCTTCGTCGACGGCGGCTACTGGATCGTCAGCGACTGGCTGCGCGGGCCGACCGCGCACGAGGCCGTGCTGAACTTCCAGCTCGGCGCGCCGGCACTGGGCCATGCTACGCTGGCCGCCGACGGGGTGCTCGACAGCCCAGGCCTGCGCGCCGCCTCGGCCCGGCGCCCCGGCCAGGCCTGGCGCCTGGCGCCTGGCTGGGTGTCGCCGCGCTACGGGCAGATCCTGCCGGCCCCACGCTGGCAGTGCAGTACGCACGGCGGGCACATCGACTTCGACACCGTGCTGCTGCCCTGCGCCGGCACGCCGCCGCCGCTGCGGCTGAGCCTGCAGACGGTGCACGACGACACCGGCCACGAGGCCACGCTGCTGCGCATCGACACCGTGATCGCGGGCCGCCCGGTCACCGACCTCTGGTTCCACGCCCGCGGCGGCGGGACCGGCCCCTGGCCCATCGACGGGGGGCGCTTCCAGGGCCGCTGGCTGCACCGCCGTCTCGGCGACGGCGCGTGCGATCGCATGGATGCCGGCGCGCGATGGTTGTCCACCGCGGCGCCCAGCGGCGTGCCGGCATGAACCACCTGCCCCACGATCCGCTGCTGCCGGCGCTGCCGCAGGCGCTCGACGGTGCGGCCATGGCCGACACCTGGTCCACCGCCCTGGCGGGCGGCCCGTGGCGGGTGGCCCGCTGCGACGTGGAACGCGTGAAGTACCGCCCGTTGCGCAACCTGTCGGTCTGCTATCGGCTCACGTTGGGTGACGCGGCCGGCGGCCGCCACCTGACGCAACGTGTGGCCGCGCGCTTCTGCCACGGCGGGGCGGCGGCGGACCGTGCGGCCCGCGCACTGCGGCGGCCGCCGGGACGTGCGCCGATGGCCACCACCGCCGGGCCGGCCGTGACCCACCACGTGGGCCTGGACATGGTCGCGCACTGGTGGCCCTTCGACCCGCGCCTGCCTGCCGCCCGGCTGCTCGCCGACGGCACCCTGGCCCGCGACTGGCTGCCCGCCCTGCTGGCCGACGCCGGCGAGCAGGCCCGCTGCCTGCACCACCGGATCGACGTGGTGCAGGTGGTGCCCGAGCACCGCATGACGCTGCGCGCCGACGTGCTGCTGCAGGATGGCCGCCGTCGGCTGTTCTACGCCAAGGCCGACGCCGAGTGCCGTGGCCCGCGCACCCAGGCCGTGATGCAGGCCTTGTGGGATGCGCCGGCGCGCCAGGCGGGCCGGCTGCACGTGCCCCAGCCGCTGGGCTGGCAGGCCGGGAGCGGGCTGCACTGGCAGGCGGGCATCGCCGGCACGCCGTTGCTGGACCTGGAAGACCCCGTCACCGCAGCCGGCGCTGGCGCGGCCGGCGAAGGCCTCGCAGCCCTGCACGGCGTGGCCACCCCCGCAGCGCCGCTGGACGCCGACCAGTTGGCCGCGCGGCTGGCCGAGGTCGTGCAGACCCTGGGCATGGTGGTGCCGCAGGAGCGACCCCGCCTGCAGGCGCTGGCGCAGGACCTGGCGGCCCTGCCGGCCACGCTGCGCAGCCCCGTGACACTGCACGGCGACCTGCACCCACGCAACCTGCTGCGCGACGACGCCGGCCGCCTGCACCTGATCGACCTCGACAGCGCGCGCAACGGGCCTGCCGCGCTGGACCTCGGCGCCTGGGCCGCGGACGCGCTCTACCGCGCCCTGCTGGCCGGCCAGGCACCCGGCCAGGCGCTCGCGGCGGTGCACGCCTTCGTCGATGCCTACGCCCGGGTCGGCGGCACCCGGCCCGACGCCCGCACGCTGGCACGTGCCACCGCCTGGCAGCTGCTGTGCCAGCGGGCTTGGCGCTGCGCGATCAACCTCAAGCCGGGCCGCTTTGCCCTGGTGTCGCCGCTGCTGGGCCTGGCCACCGCGCTGTCCACGCAAGGCCATGTCGACGCCGCGGCCGACCTGCCCTCATCGGAGGCCGCATGATGGTCCTCGGCCTGCCCCGCGAACTCGCCGGGCTCGGCAGCGCGCTCGCGCGCCACTGGCCTTGCGGCACCCCCTACGGCCTGCGCATCACCAGCGTCCGGCGCAGCGCGTCGCGGCAGCGCGACCCCCACCCCTGGCGGCTGGCCCTGGAGGTCGACTGGCACGACGGCGCACGCCGTGGCCGCCAGCGCCTGCATGGCCTGACCTGGCGCGACGGCGGCAGCCATGCCGCCTGGGCCCAGGCCCGCACGCAAGCCTGGGCGGATCCGGCCGCCGGCCCGTCGCTGCTGCACCTGCCCGAACTCGACATGCTGCTCTGGGCCTGGCCAAACGACCCGGGCCTGCCGCAGCTGCCCGCCCTGCTCGACCCCGCGGCCTGGCCAGCCGGGCTCGGGCCGGTCGACCTGCACCGGCACCAGCCGGGCCACCGCGCCTCGCTGCGCCGCCAGGGCGTCTGGGCCAAGACCCTGGCCGCGCCCGTGGCCAGGCGGCTGGCCTGCCGCTTCCGTCACTTCGCGCAGGTGCCGGCTGCGGTGATGCACGTGCCCCGGCTGATCGCGGTTGATGCGCACACCCTGTTCCAGGCCGATGCCCCGGTGCGGCCGCTGCGCCTCGCTGACCGCCCCGCCGACCATGCCCCGGCCCTGGCCGCCGCCCTGGCCGCCGTGCACCAGGCGCCGCGCCACCTGGGCGGGCGGCGCAGCGGCGACCACTGGCCGCGGGCGATCGAGCGGCGCCGGCGCAAGCTGCGCCGCGTCCTGCCCGTTGCGGCACCGATGATCGATCGCGTGGCCGACGGGCTGCTGGCCCAGGCGCACGCCGTGGCAACAGGCCCGTCGACGCTGCTGCATGGCGACGCGCACCTCGATCAGTTCGGCGTCGATGCGCAGGGCCGGCTGTGGATGTTCGACCTCGACGAGATGTGCTGTGGCGACCCGCTGGAGGACCTGGCCGCCGTGCTCTCGCGCGATGGCCTGCCGCCGGGCATTGCCGGCCGCCTGCAGGCGGCCTACCGCGAGGCGGCCCCGGCGCTGTGGTGCCCGCAGCGCCTGCGCTGGCACCGGGGCGCACAGGCCCTGCTGCAGGCCACGCGCGCCTTCGTGTTCCAGGTGCCCGACTGGGCCGCCGTGGCCGAACGCCGCCTGCAGGAGGCCCGCTCATGGCTGTGACACCAGGCGTGCGGCGCGTGCGCCGCGTGGTGGGGGACACGCTGCGGGCCAACCGGCGCGCCGCGGTGCTGGCACTGGCAGCGCTGGCCGGCACCGTGGTGGTGGAGCTGGCGGCCCCCTGGCCGCTGAAGCTCATCCTCGACCAGGTGCTGCTGGGCCAGCCGCTGCCGGCGCACTTCGCGCCGCTGGCGCCGCTGTTCGCTGCCGGCGCCTGGCCGGCGCTGACGGCGCTGGCGCTGTCCATCGCCGCCATCGCGCTGGCCGCCGGGGTGCTGGGCTACGTGCAGCTGCTGTGCACGGCACGCATCGGCCAGCAGGTCACCTGGCGGCTGCGCGGCGAGCTGTTCGCCCACCTGCAGGGCCAGTCGCTGGCCTGGCACCGGCAGGCGCGCACCGGCGAACTGCTGACCAAGGTGGCCGGCGACACGGCGATGCTGCGCGACGTGGTGGCCGAGGCCGCGCTCACCCTGCTGCGCCATGCGCTCACGCTGGCCGGGATGCTGACGCTGATGCTGATGCTGAACCTGCGGCTGGGCCTGGTGGTGGCGGCCACGCTGCCCCCGCTGCTGCTGGCGATCTTCCTGCTCAACCGGCGCGTGAAGGAACGCGCCCGCCAGCAGCGCAAGCTCGAAGGCCGCATGGGCAGCCGGCTCGCCGAGGTGCTGTCGTCGATCGCGCTGGTGCAGGCCTTCGGGCGCGGGCAGTGGGAACAGCGCCGCTTCCGCGACGAGACCGCGGCCAACGCCGAGAGCGGCCTGCGCGCGGCGGCGGCGCATGCCGCGGTGGTGCGCACGGTGACGGTGCTGGCCGCCGCGGGCACGGCGATCACCGTGCTCTTCGGTGCCGCCGAGGTGCTGGCCGGCCGGCTGGCACCGGGTGAACTGCTGGTCTTCCTGGCCTACGTCACGGCCATGTTCAAGCCGGTGCGCGACGGGGCCAAGCTGTCGGCCCGCTTCGCCCGCGCCGGCGCCAGCCTGCAGCGCGTGCAGGCGCTGTTCGACGCCGAACCGGAGATCACCGACGCCCCCGACGCCCGCGCCATGCCGGTGCCGGCGGGCGAGATCGCCTTCGAGGACGTGCACTACAGCGCCGGCGGCCGGCCCGTGCTGCGCGGGCTGTCGCTGCGCATCGCACCCGGCGAGCACGTGGCCCTGCTCGGTGCGTCCGGCGCCGGCAAGTCCACGCTGCTGGCGCTGCTGCTGCGGCTGGCCGAACCAGACAGTGGCCGCATCCTGATCGACGGCGCCGACATCCACGGCTTCACGCGCGACAGCCTGCGCCGGCACTTCGGCGTCGTGCTGCAGGAGCACCTGCTGCTGGCGGAATCGGTGCACGCCAACATCGCCTACGGCCGGCCCGAAGCCACGCGTGCGGAGATCGTGGCCGTGGCCGAGGCTGCCTGCGCCGACGCCTTCATCCGCCAGCTGCCGCAGGGCTACGACACGGTGCTCGGTGAGCGCGGCGCGCCGCTCTCCGGCGGCCAGCGCCAGCGCCTGTGCCTGGCGCGTGCGCTGCTCTGCCGGCCCGCGGTGCTGGTGATGGACGAACCCACCGCCGCCGTCGACGACGACGCCGCCCGCGCCATGCACGCCGCCGTGGCCCGCGTGCATGCCGGCCGCACGATGCTGGTCATCACGCACGACGAGCGCGGCCTGGACCGCTGGGACCGCGTGCTGCGCCTGCACGACGGCCGTGTGAGCGAACTGCAGCCCCGACCCCCGCTGACCCTCGTGGAACCCCGCCATGCCTGAGACACCCCAGTTCACCTCACCCGCGGGCAACGCCAGCACCTTCGGGCGGCCGGGCGGTCCTCGCGACACCCGCCCCACCCTGCTCTTCTACTGCCAGCACTCGCTGGGCATCGGTCACCTGACACGCTCGTTCGCGCTGGTGCAGGCCCTGGCGGCGCACTTCCGCGTCGTCTTCCTCAACGGCGGTCCGCTGCCCCCGGGGCTGCCGGTGCCCGAGGACATGGAACGCATCGACCTGCCACCGCTGGGCATGGACGACGGCCACACCGTCGTCAGCCGCAGCAGCACCGACGTCGTGCTCGCCCGCGCGCGGCGGCGCGCGCTGATCGAGACGGCGGTGCGCGTCACCCGGCCGGCCGTGCTGCTGGTGGAGCTGTTCCCCTTCGGCCGCAAGAAGTTCGTCGGCGAGATCGTGCCGATGATCCGGCAGGCGCGCGAACAGCCCGGCGGGCGGGCGCTGGTGGTGTGCAGCCTGCGGGACCTGCTGGTCGACGCCCGCCCCGACCAGGCCCACCACGACGACCGCGCGCGCTGGATGGCCGACCGCTGGTTCGACGCCGTGCTCGTGCATGCCGACCCGGCCTTCGCCCGCCTGGAGGACAGCTTCCGCCCCCACCAGCCGCTGCGCACGCGCGTGGTCTACACCGGTTTCGTCCAGCCGCAGCGTGCGCCGGTGGCCAGCGCGGCGCCGGGCCGGCACCTGCTGGTCTCCGCCGGCGGCGGCCTGGTCGGCGAGCCGCTGTTCCAGGCCGCCATCGCGGCCCGCGCCCACTGGCCCGACGCGCCGCCGATGCGCATCGTCGCCGGCCCGTTCCTGCCCGACGCCGCCTGGCAGGCGCTGCAGGGACACGACGGCGTGGAGGCCGTGCGCCAGGTGCCCGACATGGTGGCCGAGATGCGCCTGGCGCGCGCCAGCCTCAGCCAGTGCGGCTACAACACCGCGATGGACCTGCTCGCTGCCGGCGTGCCGGCCCTGGTGGCGCCTTACGAGACGGCCACCGAGAACGAGCAGCGGCAACGCGCGGCCCGGCTGGCGGCGCTGGGCGCGCTCCAATGCCTGCCCCCCGGCGATACGACGCCGACGGCACTGGCACGCGCGCTGCAGGCCCTGTGGCACTTCACGCCGCAGCCGGCGGCGCTGAACCTCGACGGTGCACGTCGCAGCGCCGACTGGCTGGCCGCCCGCGCGGTCAGCCGCGACGCCGGCACCACAACACGGAGGGTCGCGTGATGGCCGACGCCCTGATCCAGGCCCTCGACCGCGCCGCCGGCCCGCATGGCCTGTTCATCCGCTGCGACGACGGCGGCTGGGATGCGCCGGCCCTGTTCGCGCTGATCGACGTCACCGCCGCCCACGGCGTGCCGGTGGACGTGGCCATGATCCCGGCGGCCACCGAGGCACCGCTGGCGCAGGCGCTGGCCGCCCGCCACGACGCTGCGCCGGCGCTGCTGGGCCTGCACGTGCACGGTTGGTCGCACACGAACCACGAACCCGAGGGCCGCCGCTGCGAGTTCGGCCCGGCGCGCCCGGACGCGGTGCTGCGCGGCGAACTCGCCGCCGCACGCCAGCGCCTGCACGCCCTGCTCGGCGACCGGCTCGACCCGATCTTCACCCCGCCGTGGAACCGCTGCACCGACCGGCTGCCGCCGCTGCTGGCCCAGGCGGGCTGGCTGGCGCTGTCGCGGGAATCGCGTGCGCCGGCACAGGCCGCATTGCCCGAGCTGCCGGTGCACGTGGACTGGAGCCGGGTGTGGCGGGACGCCGTGGCCGCCGGCGCCGACCCGGCGCCTTGCCTGGCGGACGCCATGGCGCGGGCCGTGGACACCCACGAGGGCCCGGTCGGCCTGATGCTGCACCACGCGGCGATGGACGCCCGGCAGCGTCGTCTGCTGTCGGCACTGCTGGCCCGCTGGGCCGGCCACCCGAAGGCACGCTGGGCGCGCATGCGCCACTGGCTGGAGGCCATGCAGCCATGCGCCGCCTGAAGACCTGGCTGGTGGCCGCGGCGGTGGGTGGCGCGGCAGGTGCGTTCGCGGCAGGTGCGTTCGCGGCAGGTGCGTTCGCGGCCGGTGACCCGCCGGTCGCCCGTGGCGACCGCACGCGCAGCGCCGCCCCGATCAGCGGCCAGTGGCGCGGCGCCGACTACAGCTGGCACTTCGGCTACGAGCTCACGCTGGGCCAGCGCCGCAACCTGGACCTCGACGACACGCGCGACCGCGACCGCCGTCTGCGCGACCAGGAAGCCACGGCGGCGCTGGCGCTGCGCTGGTCACCGACGCTGGATGCCGCGCTGGAACTCAAGGCCGTGAGCGAACGGCGGCGGCGGCCCGGCACGCTGCAGGTGCGCGACGGTCTGCAGCGCGGCGAAATGTGGCTGCGCGTGGGCGCGCCGGCGGACGGCCTGTCGCTGCAGGCCGGCCGCGTGCCCTGGGTCGAAACGCGCGGCTGGTGGTGGGACGACGACCTCGACGGCCTGCGCCTGCACTGGCAGGGCAGCGACGGGTCGGCCACGCTCGGGCTGGCGCGCGAACTGGCCGCCAGCGACTCGGCCGACGGCGGCATCGCGCCCGAACAGCGGGGCGTCACCCGCGTCTTCGCCCAGGCCGGCCGCACCCTGGGTGGTCTGCACCTGGACCTGTTCTGGCTCCACCAGACCGACACCAGTGGCCAGCCGGCGGCGGGCACATCCGTGTCCGACGACCGTCAGGACAGCACCGACCTGGACGCCGACTGGCTGGGCCTGCGCGTGGGCGCCAACGGCCGCTTCGGCGACGGTGGCCACCGGCTGGCAATGTGGGCCGACTTCGCGTGGCTGTCGGGGCAGGCGCAGGTCACCGGCTTCGACGGCGCCGTGGCGGGCGCCACCGCATCGCGGCGGCAGCGCGGTCATGCCGTCGACCTCGGCCTGCAGTGGCGCTCGCCCTGGCCCGGCAGCCCCGGGCTCGTGCTCGCCTGGGCCCGCGGCAGCGACGGCTTCCGCCAGACCGGCCTGCAGGAGAACAAGCAGCGCTGGCTGGGCGTGAAGCGGTTCAGCCGCTACGGGGAACTGCTGGACCCCGAACTCGCCAACCTGCAGGTGCTCAGCATCGCGGCCGGCCTGCGCCCGACGCGGCGCAGCTCGGTGGACCTGGTGTGGCACCGCTATGCGCTGGCGCAGGCCGACCAGCCGCTGGTCGACAGCCGGCTCTCGGCCACGCCCGACGGCCACCACCGCGACCTGGGCCAGGCCTGGGACCTGCTGCTGGCCTGGCGCGAGTGGGAGCACGCGTCGCTCACGCTGACGCTGTCGCGCTTCGCGCCCGGGCCGGCGTTCGCCCCGCGCGACGCGGCGCGCGGTGTCGAACTGGGCCTGGACCTGGCCTTCTGAAGCGGGCGGGCGGCCGGCCGCGACAGTGCCGCGTCAGTGCCGCGTCAGTGCCGCAGCTTGTAGCCGCTGGCCAGCAGCCGCAGCGCGATCGCGGCGGCGACGGCAAAGGCCGCGGCCACACCCGCCAGGCTCAGCCAGGGCGAGACGTCGCTGACGCCGAAGAAGCCGCGGCGGAAGCCGTCGATGATGTAGAAGAAGGGGTTCAGGTGGCTGGCCGTCTGCCAGAAGTCGGGCAGCGAGTGCACCGAATAGAAAACGCCGGAGAGCATCGTCATCGGCATGATCAGGAAGTTCTGGAACGCGGCCATCTGGTCGAACTTCTCGGCCCACAGGCCGGCGATCAGCCCCAGGCTCCCCATGATGCCGGCGCCCAGCGCCCCGAACGCCAGGATCCACCACGGCTCGGCCAGCCGCAGCGGCACGAACCACACCGTGACCGCCAGCACGCCGGCGCCCACCGCCAGGCCCCGCACCACCGACGCGCCCACGTATGCCACGAACCAGGCCCAGTGCGACAGCGGCGAGACCAGCAGGAACACCAGGTTGCCGGTGACCTTGCTCTGGATCAGCGAACTGGAGCTGTTGGCGAACGCGTTCTGCAGCACGCTCATCATCACCAGCCCCGGGATCAGGAAGCTGGTGTAGGCCACGCCGGGGTAGACCTCGACCCGCCCTTCGAGCACGTGGCCGAAGATCAGCAGGTACAGCAGCGCCGTGATCACGGGCGCGGCCACGGTCTGGAAGGCCACCTTCCAGAAGCGCAGGATCTCCTTGAGGAACAGCGTGCGCGCGCCCGCCAGCAGGTTCGTCATTGCTGCCCCTGCATGATCTCGAGGAACACGTCCTCCAGGTCGGCGCGGCCGATCTCCAGGTCCTCCACGCGCACACCCGCCGCGCGCAGCCGGCCCAGCATGGTTTCCACCTCAGCCGCATCGTGTGCCGTCACCTGCGCGATGCGGCCAGTCACGCGCGCCTGCGCCGCGATGTCGTCCGGCAGCGCGTCATCGGTCTTGAAGCGCAGCATGGTGCTGGCCGTGCCGGCGAGCAGGTTGGCGGTGCGGTCCAGGGCGACCACCCGGCCCTTCTTGAGCATGGCGATGCGGCTGCACAGCGCCTCGGCCTCTTCCAGGTAGTGCGTGGTCAGCAGCACGGTGTGACCCTGCTTGTTCAGCTTCGCCACGAACTGCCACAGCGTCTGGCGCAGTTCCACGTCCACACCCGCGGTGGGTTCGTCGAGCACGATCACCGGCGGCCGGTGCACCAGGGCCTGGGCCACCAGCACGCGCCGCTTCATGCCGCCGGAGAGCTGGCGCATGTTGGCGCCGGCCTTGTCGGCCAGGCCCAGGCCTTCGAGCAGCTCGTCGATCCAGGCGTCGTTGCCGCGCACACCGAAGTAGCCGCTCTGGATGCGCAGCGTCTCGCGCACGCTGAAGAACGGGTCGAACACCAGCTCCTGCGGCACGATGCCCAGCGCATGGCGGGCGGCCACGTAGTCGGCGCGCACGTCGTGGCCCATCACCGTGACCTGGCCCTGCGTGGCGTGCGCCAGGCCGGCCAGGATGGAGATCAGCGTGGTCTTGCCGGCGCCGTTGGGGCCCAGCAGGCCGAAGAACTCGCCGGGGGCGATGTCGAAGCTCACGCCGTCGAGCGCCTGCAGCGGCCCGCGGGGGGTGGTGTAGACCTTGGAGACGGCGTCGAAACGGACGGCTGGTGCGGAAGCGGGGGCGGGCATGAGGGGCGCGATTCTACGGAAGGCCCTTCGCGCCTGCCGGTGCCAGAATGGCCGCATGCCGCCGAAGAAGCCGCCGCGCCGCACCGCCGAACGCATCCTGGAGGTGACGCTGACGCTGTTCAACCGCTTCGGCGAGCCGAACGTCAGCACCACGCTGATCTCGGCCGAGCTGAACATCAGCCCCGGCAACCTGTACTACCACTACCCGGCCAAGGACGAGCTGGTCAACTCGCTGTTCGCGCGCTACGAGACGGCGCTGGACGAACTGCTGCAGGCGGCGGAATCGGTGTCCAACGTCGAGGACGCCTGGCTGTTCTTCCACATGCTCTTCGAGCTGATCTGGCAGTACCGCTTCCTGTACCGCGACCTCAACGACCTGCTGAGCAAGAACCGGCGGCTGGAGACGCACTTCCAGCGCCGCCTGCAGCAGAAGGTGCGTGCCGTGCGCCAGGTGATCGACGGCCTGTCGCGCCACGCCGCGGTGCAGATCGACGCCGAGGCCGCCGGCCCGGCCGCCGAGGCCATGGTGGTGGTGCTGACCTACTGGCTGAGCTACGAGTACGTGCGCGACCCGCGCAATGCGCTCGAGCCCGAGAGCGCCGGTGCGGCGCTGGGCCGCGGCGCCTGGCACGTGCTGAGCCTGCTGCACCCGTACCTGGACCCCGGCTCGCGCGCGCACCTGCGTGCACTGGCCGACCCCTACATCGGCAACTGACATTCACCGAGGAGACCCTGCCATGGCCAAGTGGACCGCCTTTCCGTACAAAGACAAGTCCTACACCTACGACACCGCCGCGCTGAAGAAGCAGTGGGCCCGGCTGCACGCCGGCGACGCCGAGCCCTGGCCCAAGGACGAGGCGGTGCAGGCGGCGTGGGCGCTGTTCCATGCCGGCGAGTTCCAGAAGGCCTTCGACGCCGGGCTTGCCGCCGGCGGTGCCGGCATCACGGTGGCCAACAAGGCGCAGTGCATCTACGCCAACTACCTGGAGAAGAGCGAGAAGGCGCGCCTGGCGATGTTCCTGGAGGCGTCGGAACGCGCCGAGGCGCAGCAGGCCACCGAACCCAAGAACCCCAACGCCCACTACTGGCAGGCCTACGCCCTGGGCCGCTACAGCCAGGGCATCAGCGTGGCCAAGGCGCTGGCGCAGGGTCTGGGCGGCAAGGTCAAGACCGCGCTGGAAACGACGATCTCGCTCGCGCCCAAGCATGCCGACGCGCACATCGCGTTGGGCTCCTTCCACGCCGAGGTCATCGACAAGGTGGGCAAGCTGCTGGGCCGCACCCAGGGCGCCGACACCGCCACCGGCCTGAAGATGTTCCAGCAGGCCATCAAGCTCAACCCGGGCAGCGCCATCGCGATGATCGAATACGCCAACGGCCTGGTCATGCTGGAGGGCGAGAAGAAGATGAAGGACGCCGAGAAGCTCTACGCCGACGCCGCCGCCTGCGCGCCGATGGACGCGATGGAGCGGCTGGACGTGGAGATGGCCAAGGCCGAGCTGGAGGAATGAGCGCCTGGTGTCCGATGTCCTGATCGTCGGCGCCGGCCCGGCCGGTCTGGCCGTGGGCGGCGCGCTGGCGATGGCCGGGCAGCCGTCGGTGCTGTTCGAGCGCGGCCCGTCGGCCGGCACCGCCTGGCACCACCACTACGCGCGGCTGCACCTGCACACGGTCAAGGAACTGTCCGCGCTGCCCGGCCTGCCCTTCCCGCCCGACGCGCCGCGCTACGTGCCGCGCCAGGGCGTGGCCGACTACCTGGCGGCCTACGCCGCCCACTACCGGCTGGAACTGCGCTACGGCCAGGCCGTGACCCGCATCGTGCGCGACGGTGCCGGCTGGCAGGTGCACATGGTCGACGGCACGGCGCATCGCTCCCACGCCATCGTGCTGGCCACCGGTGCCAACGCGACACCGGTGCGGCCAGCACTGCCGGGCGAGACCGGGTTCGGCGGTCGCATCCTGCACAGCCATGCCTACCGCGACGCGTCACCCTTCGCCGGCCAGCGCGTGCTGGTCGTGGGCATGGGCAACACCGGCGCCGAGATCGCGCTCGACCTGGCCGAGGCCGGGGTGGCCACCACGGTCTCGGTGCGCTCGCCCATCAACGTGGTCAGGCGCGACGTGCTCGGCCGGCCGACGCAGCGCACCGCCATGCTGCTGGCCAAGCTGCCGCCCGCCTGGGGCGACCGCCTGGGCGTGTGGCTGCGCGACCTGACCGTGGGCGACCTGACGCCGCTGGGCCTGCGCACGCCGGCCCTCTCGCCGCTGCGCCAGCTGCGGGAGACCGGCCGAACGCCGGTGATCGACCTGGGCACGCTGGACCTGATCCGCGCCGGCCGCATCGCCGTGCGGCCGGGCGTCCGGACCCTCACGCCGACCGGGGTGCAGTTCACCGATGGCCGGGAAGAAGCCTTCGACGCCCTGCTGCTGGCCACCGGCTACCGGCCGGCGGTGCAGGCACTGTTCCCGGACCTGGCCCTGCCAGTGGACGCACGCGGTCTGCCGCGCGAGGTCGTGGGCACCGGTGACGCCGCGGGGTTGTACTTCGTCGGCTTCGAGCTGACGCGTCCGGGCGGCCTGCTCAACACCATCGCCGACCAGGCGCGCACGGTAGCCCGGACGCTGGCCTGATCAGCGCGCCGGCACCGGCTTGCGTCGGTAGAAGCGCACCGGCTGCTCACGCGGCGGCCGCGGTGGTGCGCCATGGGCGGCCAGCGTGGCGTCCAACGCACGGCCGGCGTCGTCGGCCAGCGCGGCTTCCCGCGCCGCGCGCACGGTGGCCGCGTCACGCGTGGCCAGCACGTCCACGATGTGCAGCAGGCTGGCCTGGCCGCGTTCGTTGGTGCTGCCGTAGCCCTTGATCAGACGGCCGCACAGCGCCAGTTCCAGGCCCAGCGCCGGGTCGCGCTGCGCACCGGCCTGCACGGCCGCCAGCCATCGCTCGATCAGCGCCTGCTCGCGCGCGAAACGCTGGCCACGGCGCCGCCAACCCTTGAGCCCCGCCACGAAGCGCAGCGCCAGCGCGCCGCGCAGCGTGTGCGTGCCCACCTTCAGCGGCAGCGCCCAGGGGTCGCGGCCGGCGGCCACGCGCCGGCGGTCCCAGGCCTGCAGCCGCGCGGCCAGTCGCTCGGGCAGCAGCGCGGCGAACTCGGGCACGCCGGGCTTGAAGTGGTCGTAGAGCTTGACGATCTCGTCGTCGCCGGCCTTCACCTCGCGCCGCACGCGGGCCTGGCGGCTGGCGGCGAGCTTGAGCGCGGCCACGCGCACGATGTCGTCGAAGGCCATCCACAGCGCCAGCCAGCGCGCCAGTTCCTGCTGCACCGCCGGCCAGGCGGCGAAGCGGTCCAGGCGCTCATCGTACAGCCGCGCATAGGCCTCGTCCTGGTAGCTGGCCACGCGGGCGCGGCCCAGGGCGCGCAGGTCCGGGGCCGGTGCGGGCTGCAGTGCCGCCTCCACCGCGGTCCGCTGCTCGCGCTGCCGCGTCACCGCGTCGAAGGCGAGCGCAAAGCCGCGCAGGCTGGGTTCGACACCCTTGCCGCCGGCGCGGATGGTGTCCTCGTAGACGCCGCGGGCGAAGGGCAGCACGCCGCTGGCGGCGATGGCGCCCAGCATCACGGCGCTGATCACGGTGCCGGCCTGCTGCGCCAGCGCCGCCAGGTCCAGCAGTTCCGCCTGCTTCGCGTGGCGCTGCAGCGCGGCCACCAGCGCGCCGGTGTCGGCCCGGCCGTCGGTGGGCTGCATCTTCTCGGCGGTGGTGAGGGTGCGCGCGGTGGAGCTGATGACCACGGTGCGGTCGGCGCTGACCATGCCGTTCGCGACCTGTCGCGCCGTCTCCAGCAGCTCCGACGACACCAGCAGGTCCACGCCCCCGGGCACCGGGTTGAGGCTGAAGACCGGGCGCCGGCCCGGGTGCGTGGACGCCGGCTGCGGCCAGACCTCGATGTAGTACGTGGTGGCACCGGTGCGCTGCGCCACGCCGGGCACCGAGGTGCTCTGCGCCGCATGGCCGGCGCGCACCGCGGCGCCGTACAGCCACTCGGCGAGCACGCCGCCTCCTTCGCCGCCGAGGGCGCAGATCAGGACGCAGGTGGGGCGCATGGGTGTGACTTGTGCGGTGCT
Organism: Rubrivivax albus; assembly: GCF_004016515.1. Taxonomy (GTDB): domain Bacteria; phylum Pseudomonadota; class Gammaproteobacteria; order Burkholderiales; family Burkholderiaceae_C; genus Rubrivivax; species Rubrivivax albus. Next base: position 222,221 of record NZ_SACT01000001.1, on the reverse strand, counting down.
CATGCCACCACCTCCGGGCGCAGCCAACTGGTGACCGTCTCGCGCCATCGGGCGACGAAACGCTCCCAGCCGCCGGCGTTCTTCACCACCTCGGCGCGGTAGAAGCTCGGGCACAGCGTGGCCGCATGCGCGTTGGCACCGCACAGGCCGCAGCCCACGCAACCGTCGATCACGGTCGCCACCGGGTCCACCCGCAGCGGATCGGGGTTGTCCTTGACCGTCAGCGTGGGGCAGCCCGACAGGCGGATGCAGGCGTGGTCGCCGGTGCAGACGTCCTCGTCGACACCGTACTTCACGCGCTCCACGCGCTCGCCGCGCTTGAGGCGCCCCGCCACGAAGGGCTTGAGCCGCCGCTGGCGCTCCAGCTGGCACTCGCCCTCGGCGACGATGACCTTCAGGCCGGCGAAGTCGGTGGTCAGCGCCTCCTCCACCGTACGCCGCATCGCATCGACCTCGTAGGTGTGCACGGTGCGCAGCCAGGGCACGCCCATGCCCTTGAGCGTCTGCTCGATGGTCTGGTTCTTGTGCGCCAGGCTCTGGTGCACGGCGGCGTTGCGTTCGGCCTCGGCCTTGGCCTCGTCGTCGGGCGTGCTGATGATGTCCTGCGTGCCGGTGGCCGAGGTGTAGCCGTTCTTCATGATCATCAGCACCGCGTCGTCGCCGTTGAACAGCGCCGCCTGCACGCCGGTGAGCAGGCCGTTGTGCCAGAAGCCGCCGTCACCCATGATGGCCAGCGTGCGCTGGGCCATCAGCGGGCCCACGCCGGCGCGGCTGGCCAGGCTCATGCCGTAGCCCAGGATCGAGTGCCCCGAGTGGAAGGGCTCGAAGGTGGCCAGCGCGTGGCAGCCGATGTCGGCCGCCACGTGCACGCGGCCCACCTCCTGCTGCGCAAGTTTCAGCGCGCTGAACACCGGGCGTTCCGGGCAGCCGACGCAGAAGCCCGGCGGGCGCGGCGGCAGCGACGCCACCGGCACGTCGGCCCGGCGCTCGGCGTTGGCGGCCAGCCAAGCCTTCGCCGCGGCCAGGTCCACCTGCGGCAGGTGGCGCTCGCCAAAGGCGATCAGGCCCTGCACCAAGGTCTCGACGTTGTATTCGCCGGCCGGCGGCATCAGGTCCTTGCCGTGCACCGCAGTGTTCAGGTCCTGCCGCCGCAGGGCCTGGATCACGTCCTTCTCGATGAACTCCGGCGTGCCCTCCTCCAGCACCAGCACGGCGCGCTTGCCGGCCGCGAAGGCGCCGATGGACTTCGGTGCCAGCGGGTAGACGACGTTGAGCACGTGGATGGGCACCCGGCTGTCGCCGAAGGCATCGGCCAGGCCCACCGTCTGCAGCGCGCGCTGCAAGGCGTTGTAGAGGCCGCCCTGCACGATCAGGCCGACGTCTGCCAACTCGCCTTCGAAGGTCTCGTTGAGCCCGTGCTGCTCGATGTAGGCCTGCGCCGCCGGGATGCGCTGCTCCACCTTGAGCTTCTCGTGGCGGAAGGTGACCGGCGGGTGCGCCAGCTTGCCGTAGTCGAAGGGCGCCGGCTCGTCGATCCACGCATGCGTGCCGTGCCGGGGCGCCACGTTGTCCTGCGCCTCGAAGCTGCCACGCACGTGGCAGGCGCGGATGCGCAGGCCCAGCATCGCCGGCATGTGGCTGGCCTCGCTGAGCGCGAAGGCGTGCTGCACGCAGTTCACCATCGTCGGCAGGTCGGGCCGCGGGTCGAACAGCGCCATCGTGCTCTTCATCGCAAAGGCGTGCGTGCGCTCCTGGATCACGCTGGCGCCTTCGCCCGTGTCCTCGCCCACCACGATCAGCGTGCCGCCGGTGACGCCCGGCGACGCCAGGTTGCTCAATGCATCGGCCGCCACGTTGGTGCCGACGATGCTCTTCCACGTAACACAGCCGCGGACCGGGTAGTGCAGGCTGGCCCCCAGCATGGCGGCGGCCGAGGCCTCGTTGGAGCAGGCCTCCACGTGCACGCCCAGCGTGTCCACGTAGGGCTTGGCCTGCACCATCACGTCCAGCAGGTGCGACACCGGCGCCCCCTGGTACCCGCCGATGTAGGCCACGCCCGACTGCAGCAGCGCCTTGGTGATGGCCAGGATGCCTTCGCCATGGAAGGCCTGCCCGGCACCGAGCTGCAGCTGCTTGATCTGTTCGGTGAACTGGACTTCCATCGCCATCGTCTCCCGGAAGGATCGCGGCACTCTAGGCAGCGCCCGGGTCGGCGTCCATGCCGCCGCCTTTGCATCTACCATGCACAGCATGAATGTCGGTGACATCGACCTGAATTTGCTGCATGTGTTTGCGGCGGTGCACCAGACCGGCAGCGTCAGCCGCGCCGCCGAACGGCTGGGCCTGTCGCAACCGGCCGCCAGCCACGCCCTGACCCGGCTGCGCCTGCTGCTGCACGACCCGCTGTTCGTGCGCGCGCCCGGCGGCGTGCGACCCACGCCGCGCGCCGAGCGGCTGGCGCCACAGGTGGTGGCCGCGCTGCAGCTGCTGGATGCAGCGCTGCAGGAGAGCGACCGTTTCGACGCCGCGAAGGCACGCCGACGCTTCGTGCTGCACATGAGCGACATCGGCGCCGACGAGTTCCTGCCGCTGCTGCTGCGCGACCTGGCGCAGGACGCGCCAGGCGTGACGCTGGAAGTGGTGCAGCGGCCGGCGGACGCGATCGGCCCGGCGCTGGAACAGGGCCGGCTGGACCTGGCCTTCGGCTACCTGCCGGGGCTGGCGGGCAGCGAACAGGCCACGCTGCTGACCGAGCGCTACGTGGTGCTGCTGCGCCGCGGCCACCCGCTGTCGCGCGCGCTGCGCGGGCGGGCGGCGCTGCAGACGCTGGAGTTCGTGGTCGTGCACAGCCATGCGGTGCCGGCGCGCGCGCTGCAGCAGCTGGGGCTGGAATCGCGCATCCGCCTGACGCTGCCGCACTTCATGGTGGTGCCGCCCATCCTCGAGGCCACCGACCTCGCCCTGGTGCTGCCCCATCGCCCGGCCGCTCGCTTTGCCGCCCGCCATGCGCTGCAGGTGGTGGAGGTGGACCTCGGCCTGCCGCCCTTCCCGGTGGCCATGCACTGGCACTGGCGGCACACGGCCGACCCTGGCCACCGCTGGCTGCGCGAGCGCGCGCTGGCGATGCGTTTCGGTCCGGCCGCTGGTGTTCAGCGCAGCGCTGCGTCACGACCGAAGGCCACGCGCACGAGTTGAATGAGCACGCCACCGTCCTGCGGCGACAGCGACACGGTGCGGATCTCCTCGTCGTCGACGCCGGCCTTGAACAGGTAGCCACCGGCCGGCGGGTCGCCCTTTCCGCAGCTCGGGCCATCACCGGCGGCGGGCTGGCTGCAGTCGCGCCACGGGCCGCGGCGGGCCATGGCGCTGCGGTAGAAGCGGGCCACCTCGGCGATCGGCGCATCGCTCTGCAGCTTCACCACCGCCAGCCGGAAGCCCAGCGAGCCCCCCCATATGCTGACGTTCAGCGCCGGCTTGTCGCCGCCGTCGTGCGGCGACACCAAGCGCGCGCCGGGGTAGAGCGGCAGGCCGATGTCGGTGGCGTCGACGCTGCCGCTGAAGTCGGCCCCGGCATACGGGGGCGGCGGGGAAGGCGGTGCGGCGCAGGCGCACACGGCCAGGCTGGCCAGCAACGGGGCGAGAAGGCGGGAGATGGCGTTCGGCATGGCGGCCTCCGGGGATCGATGGCGTCAGCATCGTCCCGATGCCGTCGCCGATCCAGCCGGGTGCGACAGGCCGCACCGCGGGCCGACGGACCCGCGCCTACACGTCCTCGCCGGACCAGGGCAGCATCAGCGTCAGCCAGGTCAGCTTCTCGAACTCCGGCGCAAAGCGGTCGATGATGGCCTGCGGGTCGGGGCACAGCGCACGGTCGGTGATGAGACCGAACTGCACGCCGCCGCCGTAGCTGAGGATGGACACGCCCACGCCGATGTCGCCCGACGCCGGCACCCAGAACATGGTCTGCTTGAGCGTGCTGCCGCAGAGCTTGAGCGGCTGCGCCGGACCGGGCACGTTGGTCATCACCGCGGTGGCCTTCTTCGCGAACATGCCCAGCACCAGGTCCTGCATCGGCTTGATGAACAGGCCCGACAGCGCCAGCACCCCAAAGGCCAGCAGCGGCTGGTAGCTGCCCTTGAGCTCGTTCATGCGGGCGCGCACGGCGAACACGCGCTCGACCGGGTTCTCGATGCCGATGGGCAGCACCAGCGGCGCCAGGCCGAAGCGGTTGCCCAGCTTCCAGGCATGCTCCAGCGGCCGCAGGTTCACGGGCACCATCGCGCGGATGGCTTTGTCGGCCGGGTCGTCGCCCTGCCCGGCCAGGTACTCGCCGATGGCGCCGGCGGCGCAGGCCAGCAGCACGTCGTTGACCGAGCAGCCCAGGCCCTTGCCGACGATCTTGACCTGGTCCAGCGGCAGCGGCTCGCTCCAGGCCACGACCTTGTGGCCCGCGGGCTTGCGCTTGAGCAGGGTGGGCGAGTCGTCGGCCATCAGTGCCAGCGCCGCCACGTCGTTGACCGCCTGCATGCCGATGCGCGCCACGTCCATCGGCGCCGCAGCGCCGGCCAGCGCCTGCGGGCTGGACAGCCATTCCAGCGACTTGGCCACGCCGCTGCCGTACATGCCGATGGCCTTGACGGTGAGGTCGGTCATCGGCTCCAGCACGGCGCGGGCCAGCCAGTCGCCTTCGGACGCGTGCTCGCGCAGTGCGGCCTTCTCGCGCCGGCGGCGCGTGGGTGGGTCGCTGCCGCCGTCGGTGAGGCTCATCATCACCGAGATCAACGCGATGCCGTCGCCGATGCAGTGGTGCACGCGAGCGATCATGGCGCTGCCGCCGTCGTAGGTCTCGACCAGGTGCATCTGCCACAGCGGGCGCGCAGGGTCCAGCGGCGTCATCGCCAGCTCGCCGCACAGGGCCTGCAAGGCATGCTGCGCCTGCAACGGTGTGTGGCCGTCGGCTGGCAGGTCCAGCACCGCGGGCACCACGTGGCGGGTGATGTCGAAATCCTCGTCCTCGACCCACAGCGCGCCCATGGCGTCGTGCACCGCCTTCTGGCGGAAGCGGTCGTACTTCAGCAGCTTGTCGGCCATGCGCTCGCGCAGGGCCTCGAGCGACACCGATGGCTGCAGCAGCCAGACACCGACGATCATCATCAGGTTGACGTCGTTGTCCATCCGCAGCCAGGCGGTGTCCACGCGCGACATGCGCTCCGGGGCGGCGGCGGGCATCGGGGGTCTCCTGGGGTAGGCGCTCTAGAGTGGCAGGGACGATGCTGGGTAACATCGTCAGCGTCAACCCGAGAGTTTCACTCAGAGGGTGGGCGTCCATCCGGCGTGCACGAGCAGACGATCCAAGCGGTCCGAATCTAGGCGCAAAGCGCAGCCATAGCTCGGGCTATGGCGAGCATTTGCAACGACGAGTCGGACCGCTTGGGTCGGATGAGCGGGCATGCGGGATGGGCTCTCACCCTCTCACCACACGGAGTCCTGTATGGCCGACCTGAAAGCCGCGTTCGAGAAAGCCGTCGCCGAGAGCAAGCAGTTGCCGGAGAAGCCGGACAACATGACGCTGCTGAAGATCTACGCGCTCTACAAGCAGGCCACGCAGGGCGACGTGGAAGGCAAGCGCCCGGGCTTCACCGACATGGTGGGCCGTGCCAAGTTCGACGCCTGGGCCGAACTGAAGGGCAAGTCGGGCGACGAGGCGATGCAGGACTACATCGACCTCATCGAAGGCCTGAAGTAGGCCCGGCCGCCTGGGCGGCGCCGATTCAGCGCGCCGCCAGGGCCTGCTCGATGGCCGCCGTCAGCGCCGGCCCGGTGGGTTCGGCGTTGCTGCCGAAGTGCGCCACCGGCTTGCCATCGCGGCCCACCAGGTACTTGTTGAAGTTCCACTGGGGCGCCGTGCCGGTGGCCTGCGCCAGCTGGCGGAACAGCGGCTGCGCCGCCGCGCCGCGCACCGGCCCGGTGGCGAACATCGGGAAACTCACGCCGTAGTGATTGAAGCAGACCTCGGCCGTCTTGGCCGCGTCGGCATCCTCCTGGCGGAAGTCGTTGCTGGGGAACCCCAGCACCGTGAAGCCGCGGGCGCCGTAGCGTTTCTGCAGCGCCTCCAGCCCCTTGAACTGCCCGGTGTAGCCGCAGTAGCTGGCGGTGTTGACGACCAGCACCACCTTGCCGGCCTGCTGGCACAGCGACTGCGGTTGCTCGTCCTGCAGCCGGGGCAGGGTGTGGTCCAGCAGCGGCGGGCAGGCGGCGAAGGCCGGCGTGGCGAGGCCGGATCCGAACAGCGCGGTGACGGCGGCGGCGGCCAATATGGAACGGCGGCGGTTCTTCATGCCCGCATCGTGCCGCGCCGACGCCGTTGCTGCAGCGTCAGGGTCTTGACCCGAGCCTCAGTCCGACGACTTCTTGCGCGCCGGCTTGGCCGCGGCCTTCTTGGCAGGTGCCTTGCCAGCCGACTTGGCCGCGCCCGCCAGCAGGCTGTCCAGGTTCTTCTGGATCTCGCCCTCGATGGTCTTGCTGAAGGCCCCGAGCAGGAAGCCGAGCTTGGCGTCGAGGTCGAAGTGGTCGGCGGCGACGATCAGCCGGCCGTTGCAGCCGCTGCGGCGGAACTCCACGGTGTCGCTGGTCTCGCCCTCGATCACCGAGCATTCCATGTCGAACTTGCGCTCGACCTCCTCGGCCCATTGCCAGGCGATCTTGCGCGCCTTGGCCAGGCCCAGGCTGTGTTCACGGTGAATGCGGATGTCGGGCATCGGAGACTCTTTCGTCGGACAGCGCCGCGAGTGTGGCGGCTCGTTCGGCCTTCGGCAAGCCGGCGAGCCGGCGCACGGCGGCGTAGAAGCGGGTGAAGTCGGCGCCCTCGCGCTCGAAGAGACGGAGGAAGGCGTCGACCTGGCCATCGTAGGCCGCCTGGATGCCGAAGGCGGCGTTGTTGGCCTCGGCGAACCAGCGGTCGTAGCCGGCAAAGCCGCCCCAGCGCTCGGTCTTCATCGCGGCGTGGTCGGCCTGCAGGCGCGCCAGGCGATCGGCCTTGGCGGCGCGCCTGGCCGTGTCGTCCAGGGTCGGGTCGGTGTAGATCGCCGCCAGGTCGTCGCGCACCGCCAGCGTCAGCGCCCGGAAGTCGCGCCGGCGGGCGTCGAAGGCTGCGTACTCGGCGCGTGCCGCGTCGGTGGACTGCGCCAGCCAGCGCTGGCCGCCCAGCCGTTCCACCGCGGTGGCGAAGGACTCGTTGAACATGGTGTCGCCCTCGGCGTAGGCCACCTGGTGCGCCAGTTCGTGGAAGATCAGGCGGGCCAGTTCGCCCTCGGGCCACTGGATGAAGGTGGACAGCAGCGGGTCCCCGCCCAGCCACTCGGTCTTGCCCAGCGTGGAATACGCGGGCACGCCGTAGACCTTGACCTCCCAGCCCTGGGTCTTCAGCGTGGCGGCCAGCGCGTCGGCTTCGGCGCGGTCGTAGTAGCCCCGGTAGCCCACGCAGCCCACCACCGGGAAGCACCAGGTCTTCAGTTGCAGCGACAGCTCCGGTGCCGCGACCACGTTCCACACCGCGGCCGGGCGGTCCAGCGCGGCGTAGCGCCGGTAGCTGGCGCCGTCGGGCAGCTTCAGTTCGGCCACCGCGAAGTCGCGCATGCGGCGCGCCAGCGCCAGCCGCTCGCGCAATGCCGGCGGCGTGTCTGCGGCGGCGATCCAGTCGTCCACCGGCTTCGCACGCCAGACGATGTCCAGGTGGCCGGTGACCGACTGCCGCAGGTAGCCGGCCTCGGCCAGCGTGTCGCAGCCGGCCAGGCCCACCGCCGACAGCACCGCCAATGCGGCAGCGGTCCAGCGCCTCACGCCGGGGCCACCTCCACCAGGCAGTCGTAGAAGCTCGGGGCGCGGCCGATGTCGGTGAGCCGCTGGTGGGTGAGCTGGTTGACGTTGGTGCCGTCCAGCCCGAACTTGCGCCACCAGATGCCCAGGCCGTTGACCACGCCGGGGCGGGCCCGCGTGCTCACCTCGGCCTTGCAGCGGTACTCGCCGCGGTCGTTGAACAGGCGCACGACCTGGCCGCTGGCGATGCCGCGGGCCTCGGCGTCCAGCGGGTGGATCTCCACCAGCGGCTCGCCCTCCACCGAACGCAGGCTCTTGACGTTGACGAAGGTGGAGTTCAGGAAGTGGCGTGCCGGCGGCGAGATCATCGCCAGCGGGTAGCGCGCAGCCAGGTCCGGCGCGACCTCCGCGCATTCGTGGTTGGGCACGTGGTCGGGCAGGTCCCAGCCCGACGGCGTGACACAGGCGCGGCCATCGGGGGTGGGGAAGGCGCCGTCGGCGAACGGCGCCTCCGGCAGCTTCAGCTTGACCCAGCCCCGCTCCTGCAACGCGGCCCGGTCGACGTGCGACGGCTTCCAGGCCTGCGCCGCGAGGGTCTCGTCGTCGTCGGCGAAACACGGTTCGTTGAATCCCATGCGTTCGGCCAGCGCGCGGAAGATGGCCGTGTTGGGCCGCGCCTGGCCCAGCGGCGCAACAGCCGGGTGGTTGTCCAGCACGTAGGTGTGGCCGTAGGCGCCGTGGGTGTCGCGGTGCTCCAGCTGCGTGGTGGCGGGCAGCACGATGTCGGCGTGGTCGGCGGTGTCGGTGAGGAAGTGCTCCAGCACCACGGTGAACAGGTCGTCGCGCCGGAAGCCGGCGACGACCTTGGCACTCTCCGGCGCCACCGCCACCGGGTTGCTGTTGTAGACCACCACGGCCTCGATCCTCGGGCCGAAATCAGGCGACGACTCGCGCAGCAGGTCGTCGCCGATGGTGCTCATGTTGATGGTGCGCGACGAGCGCTGGCCATGGTGCGTGGCCAGCAGATCCGGCCGCTGCAGCGCGGCATCGTCGCGCGCGGCCTTGAACCAGCCGGAACTGCTGAGCAGCAGGCCACCGGCGCGGTGGCGCCAGGCGCCGGTGAGGCAGGGCAGCAGTGCGATCAGCCGGGCCGCATTGCCACCGCCGTGCACGCGCTGCATGCCGTAGTTCAGGCGGATGGCCGCGGGCTCGAGCGTGCCGTAGTCCCGCGCCAGCGCGCGGATCTGCTCGGCCGGCACGCCGCAGACGGCGGCGGCGCGCTCCGGCGGCCACTGCAGCGCCCGCTCGCGCAGCGCCGGCCAACCGCCTTCGCCCTGCTGCACGTGGCGGGCCACGTAGTCCTCGTCGACCCAGCCATGGACGACCAGTTCGTGCATCAGGGCGAGCGCCAGCGCGCCGTCGGTGCCGGGGCGCAGCGCGAGGTGGTGGTGGCACTTGTCGGCCGTCTCGGTGCGCCGCGGATCGATGCACCACAGCACCGCACCGGCCCGCTTGGCCTGCTGGGCGAAGGTCCAGAAGTGCAGGTTGGAGGCGATGGAATTGCTGCCCCAGACCAGGATCACCCGGCTTTCGGCGAAGTGTTCCAGGTGCATGCCCAGCTTGCCGCCGTAGGTGGCGGCCAGCGCGTCGCCGCCGGCGCTGGCGCAGATGGTGCGGTCCAGCAGCGACGCGCCCAGGCGGTGGAAGAAGCGCGCCGCCATGCTCTCGCCCTGCACCAGGCCCATGGTGCCGGCGTAGCTGTAGGGCAGGATGGCGCGCGGGTCGCGCGCGGCGATGGCGCTCAGCCGCGCGGCCACAGTGTCCAGGGCTTCGTCCCAGCCGATGGGCTCGAAGCGGCCCTCGCCCTTGGCGCCGACGCGCCGCAGCGGCGTCAGCACACGCTCGGCGTGGTAGGTGCGTTCCGGGTAGCGGGAAACCTTGGTGCACAGCGCGCCGTGGGTGGGCGGATGATCGGGGTCGCCCGACACCCGCACCACGCGGCCCTGCTCCACCTGCACCCGCAAGGCGCAGGTATCGGGGCAGTCGTGGGGACATGCACCGTGAATCGTTCTCGACTCGCTCGACTTATCGGCCAGCATTGACGAACTATTGCACATCGCCCCATGACAGGGCCCATGTGGCCTTTACATTGCGCGCTTTCCAGAGTCAGACCGCCATGACCTCGCTGAACCGTCGCCAGGTGCTCCGTGCTGCCGGGGCCACCGCCGCCGCCCTGGGCCTGCCTGCGCTGGCCCAGAGCACCCGGATCGTGCTCGGCCAGTCCTGCGCCACCACCGGCCCGGCGGCCCAGTTGGGCCTGCAGATGAACCGTGGCGCGCGGCTGGTGTTCGACGCCGTCAACGCCGCCGGTGGTGTCAACGGCCAGACGATCGACCTGCGCCTGCTCGACGACGGCTACGAGCCCGACCGCTGCAAGGCCAACACCGAGAAGTTCATCGGCGACGAGGTCTTCGCGCTCTTCGGCTACGTCGGCACGCCGACCTCGCTGGCCGCGCTGCCGCTGGTCAACGACGCCAGGATCCCGTTCTTCGGCCCCTTCACCGGCGCCGAGGCGCTGCGCGACCCGTTCAGCCGCTGGGTCTTCCACGTCCGGGCCTCGTACTTCGACGAGACCGAGCTGCTGGTTCGCCAGCTCACGTCACTGGGGCTGACGCGCATCGCCGTCTTCCGCCAGAACGACAGCTACGGCCAGGCCGGCCTGGACGGCGTGGTGCGGGCGCTGAAGGCGCGCAACCTGGAACCGGTGGCCGTGGGTGGCGTCGACCGCAACACCGTCAACGTGGCCGACGCAGTGAAGGCCATCGTGCCGAAGATGCCGCAGGCGGTGGTGCAGATCAGCGCGTACAAGAGTTGTGCCGCCTTCATCCGCGCCGCGCGCAAGGCCGGCTACGGCGGCACTTTCTACAACGTGTCCTTCGTCGGCACCCAGGCCCTGGCCGACGAACTCGGCCCCGATGGCGCCGGCGTGGTGGTCAGCCAGGTCATGCCCTACCCGTTCAACACCACCACGGCCATCGCGCGGGAGTACCGGGCGGCGGTGGAGAAGGTGCCCGACGCCAAGATCGACTACGGCAGCATGGAGGGCTACGTGGCGGCCAAGGTGTTCGTCGAAGGCCTGCGGCGGGCCGGCCGTGCGCCGACCCGAGACGCCCTGGTGAGCGCCATCGAGTCGATCCAGCGCCTGGACCTCGGCGGCTTCCACGTCGGATTCGGGCCGCGCGACCATTCGGGCTCGCACTTCGTGGAGATGTCCATGCTGACCGGGGACGGGCGCGTGCGCCGCTGATCCCGCAGGGGCATCGGGGCGGTCGTACACTGCCCCGATGCAGCTCATCGACAGCATCCTGGCCGACGCGCAGGCCATCGCAAAGATCCGGCGCGACATTCACGCCCACCCGGAACTCTGCTTCCAGGAACAGCGCACCGCCGACGTCATCGCCCAGGCACTCACGGACTGGGGCATCCCCATCCACCGCGGCATGGGCAGCACCGGCGTGGTGGGCATCGTGAAGAACGGCACCTCCAGCCGGGCCGTCGGGCTGCGTGCCGACATCGACGCGCTGCCGATGACCGAGCACAACCGCTTCGCCCATGCCAGCAAGCACCCGGGCAAGATGCACGCCTGCGGCCACGACGGGCACACCGCGATGCTGCTGGCGGCGGCCAAGCATTTCTCGAAACACCGCAACTTCGACGGCACGGTGTACCTGGTCTTCCAGCCGGCCGAGGAAGGTGGCGGCGGTGCGCGCGAGATGATCAAGGACGGGCTGTTCGAGCAGTTCCCGATGGAGGCCATCTTCGGCGCCCACAACTGGCCCGGCATGGCCGCCGGGCAGTTCGCCGTGAAGACCGGCCCGGTGTTCGCCAGCTCCAACGAGTTCAGGATCACGATCCGCGGCAAGGGCGCGCACGCCGCGCTCCCGCACAACGGCATCGACCCGGTCCCGGTGGCCTGCCAGATGGTGCAGGCCTTCCAGACCATCGTCACGCGCAACAAGCGGCCGATCGACACCGCGGTGATCTCGGTGACGATGATCCACGCCGGCGAGGCCACCAACGTCATCCCCGACAGCTGCGAGATCCAGGGCACGGTGCGCACCTTCACCACCGAGGTGCTGGACCTGGTGGAGCAGCGCATGCAGCGCATCGCCGAGGCCACCTGCGCCGCGTTCGATGCCGAGTGCGCCTTCGAATTCCACCGCAACTACCCGCCCACGGTGAACCACCCGGCCGAGACGGACTTCGTGCGCCGCGTGCTGGGCGAGGTGGTCGGCCCGCAGAATGTGCAGGAGTTCGAGCCGACGATGGGTGCGGAGGACTTCAGCTACTTCCTGCAGGCCAAGCCCGGCTGCTACTTCCTGATCGGCAACGGCGACGGCAACCACCGCGAAGGCGGCCACGGCATGGGCCCGTGCATGCTGCACAACCCCAGCTACGACTTCAACGACGAACTGATCCCGATGGGCGCCACCGCCTGGGTGCGCCTGGCCGAGGCCTGGCTGGCCCAGCCGCGGGGCTGAGCGCATGGCCGCGGCCGACAGCGACAGCGCCGAGCGCTTCTTCGCGCAGACCTACGCCGAGGCCCGCGCCGGCTTCCTGGCCGCGGCCGATGCGGGCGGCCTGGACGTGCAGTCGCACACCCACCCGCTGCGCGGCCCCGACGGCGAGGTGCTGGCCATGGACGTGGTGCGCGATGGTCCTGCCGACGCTGCCGCGGTGCTGCTGGTCTCCAGCGCCTGCCACGGCGTCGAGGGCTTCTGCGGCTCCGGCGTGCAGCGTGCGTTGCTGGCCGATGCCGGCTTCCGCGCCATGGCGGCCAGCGCCGGCGTGGCGGTGCTCTACATCCATGCGCTGAACCCCTGGGGCTTTGCGTGGTGGCGGCGCACGACGCACGAGAACGTCGACCTCAACCGCAACTTTCACGACTTTCACGGGCCGCTGCCGGAGAACGCCGCCTACGACGAACTGGCCACCGCCATCGTGCCCGCGCAGTGGCCGGCACCGGAGGCCGACGCGCGGCTGGCAACGTACACCGCGACGAATGGCGACCGCGCGCTGCAGGCGGCCATCACCGGCGGCCAGTACAACCATCCGCAGGGCCTGTTCTACGGTGGCCGCGCGCCCACCTGGAGCCAGCAGACGCTGCGCCATGTGCTTCAGGACCACGGCCGCCGCTGCGCCCGGCTGGGCTGGATCGACCTGCACACGGGCCTCGGCCCGAACGGCCATGGAGAGCGCATCTTCGCCGGCGGGAACGACGAAGCAGTGCTGGCTCGGGCCCGCGCCTGGTGGGGGGAAGCCGTGACGTCGATCTATGACGGCTCGTCGACCTCGGCCCTGCTCAGCGGCCTGATGTGGCTGTCGGCTGACCAGGAGTGCCCCCAGGCCGAGTACACCGGCATCGCGCTGGAGTACGGCACAGTCCCGATGCCAACGGTGATCCAGGCGCTGCGGGCCGACCAGTGGGCCGAGAACCATCCGGAAATCGACCCCGCCCTGCGCCAGCGCCTCCGTCGCCAGGTGCGCGACGCCTTCTACACCGACACGCCCGCCTGGAAGGCACAGATCGTGGCCCAGGGCCTGGAAGCCGCCCGGCAGGGCGTGACAGGCTTGGCGGCACCGCCCCCCTGATCGGGGGTGTGCTGCCGGGGCCGGGGCGTACACTCGACGGCTCACTGCCCTCCGGCTGCATCACCTGTCATGGCCGACGACTATCCCAGCACGCTGATCGCAGCCTCGCTGCTCACGCGGCGCAAGGCCAAGGGCATGCTCGTCGAAGGCACGCGGCTGGACCTGCTGCCCGATGGCGCAGACGGCCCGCCGCGCTTCAAGATCAAGGCGGCCGAGCAGGAGTCGCGCCGCAGTTTGATCGGCGGCCTGCTGCGCAGCCGCTACGCCTGGCGCGGCTACCAGTCGGTGTCTCTGGCGGCGTCGCAGACGCTGGACCGGTTCACCCTGGTGGCGCTGGACGACGAGCAGCCGCTGGGCACCATCACCGTGGGTTTCGACATGGGCAAGGCGCTGAGCGCCGACGACGCCTTCCGGCCCGAACTGAACCAGCTGCGGGCCGAGGGCAAGCGGCTGTGCGAGTTCACCAAGCTGGCCGTGGACCCCACCACGGCCACCAAGCGGGTGCTGGCTGCACTCTTCCACGTGGCCTACATCGTGGCCCACCGCGTGCGCGGCTTCGACCACCTGGTGATCGAGGTCAACCCGCGCCACCAGCGCTACTACGAGCGCATGCTGGGCATGACGCAGCTGGGGCCGGAGCGCATCAACCGCGGCGTCAATGCACCGGCGATCCTGCTGACCACGCCGTTCGCCCACATCCGCGAGCAGATCGCGATCTACGGTGGCCAGCCGGAACGCACGTCGGAGGTGCGTACGCTCTACCCGTTCGCGTTCTCGGCCGACCAGGAGGCCGACGTGGTGCGGCGCCTGGAGAACATGTCCGACCGGCAGACCTTCGTCGGCGACACGACGATCTGAGCGGCTCCGGCCGTCAGGCCCGCACCCGGGCCAGCAGGCCGGCGGTCGATGCGTCGAGGCCGGTGGCGTCGCCACTGTCCAGACGCGGCAGAAGTTCCCCCGCCAGCGCCTTGCCCAGTTCCACCCCCCACTGGTCGAAGGCGTTGAGGCCCCAGACCGCCGCGCTGGTGAAGACGCGGTGCTCGAACATGGCGATCAGTGCGCCCAACGACGGCGGCGTCAACGCGTCCAGCACGAAGGTCGTGCTCGGTCGGTTGCCCGGGAAGCTGCGGTGGCGCGCGATCATGGCCGGATCGGCGCCCGGCGCGGCGGTGGGCGGGCGTTCGCGTGCCGCGTCGGCGGCGGTCTTGCCTAGCATCAGTGCCTGGCTCTGCGCCAGGCCGTTGGCCAGCAGCTTGGCATGCTGGCCGGTCAGGCTGTCGCGCACGGCGGCCGGCAGGTCGGCACGGTCGTGGGCCGGCATCTTCACGAGGATGAACTCCACCGGGATCACGTCCGTGCCCTGGTGCAGCATCTGGAAGTAGGCGTGCTGGCCATTGGTGCCCGGCTCACCCCAGACCACCGGACTGCTGCCCGCCGCCAGCGGCTGGCCGGCCAGGTCCACACCCTTGCCGTTGGACTCCATCTCCAGCTGCTGCAGGTAGGCCGGCAGGCGCTTCAGGCCCTGGTGGTACGGCGCCAACGAGCGGCTGGTGAAACCATGGAAGTTGCGGTACCAGACGTCCAGCAGGCCAAGTTGCACCGGAAGGTTTTGCGTCAGCGGTGCGGTGGCGAAGTGCCGGTCCATCGCGTGCGCGCCGGCCAGCAGCGCGCGGAAGTGCTCGGCGCCGATGGCGATGGCGATCGGCAGGCCGATGGCGCTCCACAGCGAGTAGCGGCCGCCCACCCAGTCCCAGAAGCCGAAGGTCTCGGTGATGCCGAAGTCGGCCGCGGCCTTGACGTTGGTGGTGGCGGCCACGAAGTGGCGCGCGATGTCGGCGACGCCCAGCCCGCTGGCCGGGCCGGCGTCCAGGAACCAGGCCCGCGCCGTCTGCGCGTTGGCCAGGGTCTCCTGCGTGGTGAAGGTCTTGCTGGCGACGATGAACAGCGTGCGCGCCGGGTCCAGGCCACGCAGCACCGGCACGATGTCGTGGCCGTCGACGTTGCTGACGAAGTGCAGCCGCAGGCCGCGGTGCGCGTAGGCGTCCAGCGCCGGCACCACCATCGCCGGGCCGAGGTCGCTGCCGCCGATGCCGATGTTGACCACGTCGGTGATGCCGCTGGTAGCGGTGTCGCGCACGCGCTCGGCCAGCGCCAGCATGCGGTCCAGCACGCCGTGCACGTCGTCGCTGAACGGCCCCTGGCCGCGCGGCGCGCGCAGCGCGGTGTGAAGCACGGCGCGGCCTTCGGTGGTGTTGATGGGCTGGCCGGCGAACATGGCATCCCGCCGGGCCTCCAGCCCGCACTCCGCCGCCAGGTCCAGCAGGAAACGCCGCGTGGCCACGTCGATCAGGTTCTTCGACAAGTCAGCGAAGACCTCCGGCGCCTGCAGGCTGAAGGCAGCGAAGCGGCCCGGGTCGCGGGCGAAGGCCTCGCGCAGGTCCAGGCCCCGGCCGTGGGCCTCGAAGTGGCCGCGCAGCGCGGTCCAGGCGCGCGTGGTCTCGGGCCGCACCACCGTCACGCCTTGGCCTCCTCGATCAGCCGGTCGAGCTTGATGGCGTCGGCGGCAAAGGCGCGGATTCCCTCGGCCAGCTTCTCGGTGGCCATGGCGTCCTCGTTGAGCGACCAGCGGAAGGCCGGCTCGGCATGGCTGACGGCGTGGATCGTCGCCGCCTTGGCCTCGGCGGCGTCCAGCTGGCGCGGCACCGGCGCATCGGACGCCTGCAGCGCCGCCAGCAGCTCCGGGCTGATGGTCAGCAGGTCGCAGCCGGCCAGCGCCAGGATCTGGCCCACGTTGCGGAAGCTCGCACCCATGACCTCGGTGGCGATGTCGTAGTGCTTGAAGTAGCGCCAGATGCGCGCCACCGACTGCACGCCGGGGTCGTTGACGCCGGCCATCGCCGCGTCGTCCCAGGCCGCACCGGCGGCCTTCTTGTGCCAGTCGTAGATGCGACCGACGAAGGGCGAGATCAGCGTCACGCCCGCCTCGCCGCAGGCCACGGCCTGGCAGAAGGCGAACAGCAGCGTCAGGTTGCAGTGGATGCCCTCGCGCTCCAGCGCGCGGGCGGCCTGGATGCCTTCCCACGTCGAGGCGATCTTGATCAGCACCCGCTCGCGGCCGATGCCGGCCTTCTCGTACAGCCCGATCAGGTGCCGCGCACGGGCCACCGTGGCGGCGGTGTCGAAGGACAGGCGGGCATCGACCTCGGTGCTCACGCGCCCCGGCACCACCTTCAGGATCTCCAGCCCGAAGCGCACCAGCACCTCGTCGACGATGCCCGCCAGCGGCGCGCCGCGGTGCGCGGCCACGGTCTCGTCCAGCAGCGGCCGGTAGTCGGGCTGCTGCACGGCCTTCAGGATCAGCGTCGGGTTGGTGGTGGCGTCGCGCGGCGCGTACTGGGCCAGCTGGCGGAAATTGCCGGTGTCGGCCACGACGGTGGTCAGGGCCTTCAGGGCGTCGAGCTGGTTCACGGGCGGTGTGGCGGTGGCACTCATGTGCAAATTAGACCGCATCCCCCGGGCCTGGCGGCGACAACGCGGTTACATCTGGTCAGCGCGCCGGCATACTGCGCGCCGTGATGCGCCACCTCGTTCTCTCCGCGGCCCTGGGGCTCGGCCTCCTGATACCGTCGTCCGCCTGGGCGGAGACCCTCATCGTCGGACCCGAGGGCGTGCCGATGGCCCTTGGGGAAGCCCTGAAACAGGCGCGGGACGGCGACGTCATCGACCTGCTGCCCGGCCTCTACAAGGGCACCGTGGGGGTCATCGAGCAGAAGCGGCTGACGATCCGCGGTGTCGGTGATAGGCCGGTGGTCGAGGCCGATGGCCGCCACGCCGAGGGCAAGGCGATCTGGGTCGTCCGCAACGGCGACGTCACGATCGAGAACATCGAGTTCCGCGGCACCCGCGTGCCCGACGCCAACGGCGCCGGCATCCGCTTCGAGAAGGGGCGGCTGACGGTGATGCGCTGCCGCTTCGTCGACAACCAGACCGGCCTGCTGACGGCCAACTTCCTCGACGCCGAACTGCGCATCGAAGACAGCGAGTTCGTGCAGGCCGTGCGCCAGGAAGGCAGCCTGCCCCACCTGCTGTACGTGGGCCGCATCGGCCGCTTCGAGATCACCGGCAGCCGCTTCCACCAGGGCTTCGAAGGCCACCTGATCAAGTCGCGTGCCAAGGTCAACCGCATCGCCTACAACCTGATCGTCGATGGGCCGGACGGCAGCGCGTCCTACGAGATCGACCTGCCCAACGGCGGCGATGCCGTGGTGGTCGGCAACATCCTGGCGCAGAGTGCCCAGACGCAGAACCCGGTGATCGTGTCCTACGGCGCCGAAGGCAAGGCCTGGGACACCAATCGGTTGCTGCTGTCGCACAACACGCTGGTCAGCGACTACCCGCTGGCCTGGTTCCTGCGCAGCTGGCCCGAGAAGCTGGGCGAAGGCACCAGCATCCGCGCCGTCAACAACCTCACCGTGGGGCCGGGCGTGTTCTCGTTCGGGTCCGCCGGCCGCTTCGACGGCAACTGGCCCACCGTGGCCTCGTCGCTGGTGGAACCGATGCTGCTGGACTTCGCGCTCAAGCGCGACAGCTGGCTGCGCGGCCGCACCGACGACCCGCGCGGCCTGGCCGGCGACGAGGCCGTGCCCACGGCCGAGTTCACGCTGCCCGTGGGCACACGGCCGCTGGCGCCGCCGGCGGCCTGGTCGCCCGGCGCGCTGCAGCGCTGATTGACCCGCCCGGGCAACTCGGGCATCATCGCGAACGTAATTTAGTTACATCGCGAGCACGCCATGTCCTTCGACCTCGTCTTCTTCGGCGGCACCGGGGACCTCACCTGGCGCAAGCTGATGCCTGCGCTGTTCCAGGCGTTCCGCCACGGCAAGCTGCCGGCGGGCGGTCGCATCCTGGCCGTGGCGCGCGACGAGCGCAGCGACGACGCGTACCGCGATTTCATCCGCGAGCGCTTCGCCGAGGTGGACAGCGCCAAGCGCCCCAGCGACGCGGAGTTCGCCGAGTTCGCGCAGCTGCTGCACTACCGCCGCATGGACCTGAGCCAGCCCGAGCACTACGCCGGGCTGAAGCAGTGGGTCGACGCCCGCGGTGCGGACACCGTGGTGCTGTACCTGGCCACCAGCCCCTACCTGTTCCCGGTGATCTGCGAGCAGCTCGGCGCCGCCGGCCTCAACGGCCCGAACGTGCGCGTGGTGCTGGAGAAGCCGCTGGGCCACGACCTGGCCAGCGCGCTGGAGATCAACCGCGTGGTGCGCTCGGTGTTCGCCGAGTCGCAGGCGCTGCGCATCGACCACTACCTGGGCAAGCCGGCGGTGCAGAACCTGATGGCGCTGCGCTTCGGCAATGCGCTGTTCGAGCCGTTGTGGCGGCGCGAGAGCATCGCCAACATTCAGATCACCATCGCCGAGAGCCTGGGCGTGGGCACGCGCGGCGATTACTACGACAAGACCGGCGCGCTGCGCGACATGGTGCAGAACCACGCGCTGCAGCTGCTGACGATGATCGCGATGGAGCCGCCGAGCACCAGCGACGCCGACGCCATCCGCGACGAGAAGCTCAAGGTGCTGAAGTCGCTTAGGCCCTTCACGCCGGAGACGGTGGCGCGCGACGTGGTGCGCGGCCAGTACCGCGCCGGCGCGGTGGACGGCAAGGCCGTGCCGGGCTACCTCGAAGAGGTGAAGGTGCCACCCGACAGCCGCTGCGAGACCTTCGTGGCGCTGCGCACCGAGGTGCAGAACTGGCGCTGGGCCGGCGTGCCTTTCTACCTGCGCACCGGCAAGCGCCTGGGCGCGCGCAACGCACAGATCGTCGTCACCTTCCGCGAGGTGCCGCACCCCATCTTCCCGGGCACGCGCTGCGCCAACAAGCTGGTGATCAACCTGCAGCCCGAAGACGGGCTGGAGCTGCACCTGCTGGCCGCCAAGGGCAGCGGCAACAACGACCTGCTCTCGCCAGTGTCGCTGGACCTGGACTTCGACAAGGCCTTCCCCAGCGAGCGCGTCGGCGCCTACGAGAAGCTGCTGCTCGACGCCATCGCCGGCCGGCTGAACCTGTTCGTGCGCAGCGACGAGCAGGAACAGGCCTGGCGCTGGGTGATGCCCGTGCTCGAGGCCTGGGCCGCCGACCCCACGCCACCGCGGCCCTATGCCGCCGGCGGCTGGGGCCCGGCCGCGGCCAGTGCGCTGGTGGCGCGCGACGGCTGCACCTGGGCCGAGGAGCAGTAGCCGCCCACGCGGCTGCGCCCACAATCGCGGCCATGCTCGACCGCATCCGCGCCTCCATCCCCGCCCTGCCCCCGGCCGAGCAGCGCGTGGCGCGGCTGGTGCTCAGCGACCCGCGCAGCTTCGCGTCGCTGCCGGTGGGCGAACTGGCCGAGCGTGCCCACGTCAGCAAGCCCACCGTGGTGCGCTTCTGCCGCAGCGTGGGCTACGACGGCCTGGCCGACTTCAAGCTCAAGCTCGCCGGCACCGTCAACGAGGGCGTGCCCTTCGTGCACCGCGCGGTGGACGACGACGACAAGGCCGGCGACATCATCGTCAAGGTGGTCGACAACGCGGTCAGTGCGCTGCTGAAGTACCGCAACAGCGCCGCCGGCGGCGCCGTGGAACAGGCCATCGCGCTGCTCACCGAGGCCGGGCGCCAGGGCCGGCGCATCGAGTTCTACGGCGTCGGCAACTCCGGCATCGTGGCGCAGGACGCGCAGCACAAGTTCTTCCGCCTGGGCGTGCACGCGGCCGCCGTCAGCGACGGCCACGTGCAGGTGATGAGCGCCACCATGCTGGGGCCGGGCGACTGCGCCGTGATCATCAGCAACTCCGGCCGCAGCCGCGACCTGGTGGACGTGGCGCAGATCGCGCACCGCAAGGGCGCGGCGGTGATCGTCATCACCGCCAGCGGCAGCCCGCTGGCCCACCTGGCGCTGCAGCCGGGTCACGTGCTGCTGGCGGCCGACCACCCGGAAGACTTCGACCGCTACAGCCCGATGGTCTCGCGGCTGCTGCACCTGATGATCGTGGACATCCTGACCACCGGGGTGGCGCTGCGCCTGGGCAGCGAGAAGCTGCGGCCGACGCTGCAGGAGATCAAGAAGAACCTGCGTGCCCGGCGCTATGCCGAGCCGGCGCCACCACCGTTGCCGTCGAGCAGCGACCCGACGCCGTAGAGCTTCGCCAGCGCCATCAGCTTGGGTGGCGCGCCGGCGAGCGTGAAGCCCACGCCACGCGCCTGCGCCAGCCGGCGCGCCTGCAGCAGCAGGGCCACGGCCGCGGTGTCCACCTCCTGCAGCGCCGACGCATCGACCGCCAGGTCGCCACCCGCGGCCAGCGACGCCTCGATGGCCCGCAAGGCCACCGACGCGTCGTCCATCGTCACCGACGCCGGCAGGGTGACGGACGCCATGCTCACTTGCCCGCCGCCTTGTTGCGCTCGGCCAGCTTGGCGATCAGGCCGTCGATGCCGCCGGCCTTGATCTCCTGGCCGAAGCTGTTCTTGTACTGGTTCACCAGCCAGATGCCGAGCACGTTGACGTCGTAGATCTTCCAGCTGTCGCCGGCCTTCTCGAGCCGGTAGTCGAGCTGGATGGGCTCGCCCTTGCCCTTGACCTCGGTACGCACCAGCACCTCGGTGTCGTCGGGGTTGGCGCGGAACGGCTTCATCTGCACCGTCTGCTCCTTCACCTGTGCCAGCGCACCTGCGTAGGTGCGCACCAGCAGCAGCTTGAACTCGGCCTGCAGCTTCTCTTTCTGCTCCGGCGTGGCCTGGCGCCACGGCAGGCCCACGGCCGAGGCCGTCATGCGCGGGAAGTTCAGGTAGGGCAGCACCTTGGCGTCCACCAGCGCGATGACCTTGCCCACGTCGCCGGCCTGGATGGCCGGGTCGGCCTTCACGGCGTCGATGACCTCGTTGGAGAGGTCGCGCACCAGGGCATCGGGCGCCACGGCGGCGAACGCGGTGCCCAGTGTCGTCACAGAGAACACCAGGGTCGCGAGGAGTTTCTTCAGCATCAGGGTAGGTTCCTTCTAGAAGAGGTCGAGACCGGCCGCAGCCGCCAGGACATGCGCCTTCAGCGCAGGCAAGTCGTTGCGCACGGTGCGCCAGACGACGGGCAGGTCAACCTTGAAGTAGCCATGCGCCACGGCGTTGCGCATCTGATACGCGGCGGCCAACGGGAGTTCCGGATGGGCAGCCGCAAACTCAGGGGCATGCCGCTCGATGTTGCGGCTGGCTTCACCAATGATCTCCAGATTGCGGACGACAGCATCCTGGGTTCGCTCGTCGTCAAGAAACACGGGTTCTGTCATGTCGCCGGTGTAGCGCTCGATGCGCTCGATGGCCGTGACGACATGCCCGAGATAGTCCTTGAGACGATTCGGATGGGCCGTCAAAGTGGTCGCGCCTGTTCGAGGACTTCGTCTCTGAACGCCAATGGCAGGGCACCCGGTGTCACCACATCGACCGGCACGCCCAACAACTGCTGCAGCGCATGGCGTATGGCGCCGATGTCCATCAACGTGGTCTCCGGCGTCGGGTCCACCAGCAGGTCGACGTCGCTGTCACCATGAGCGGCCCCCGATGCCACGGACCCGAAGACACGCGGATTGCTGGCGCGATGTGCAGCCACGACGCGTTTCACGTCGTCGCGCCGCTGATGAAGGATGTCGGCAGGGTCCATGGCAGGCACAGGCTGCAATTGTGTTCCAGGCCTCAACGCTGAACGCCCCCTACCGGTTCACTTCGGCTCGTCGAACCGCTCTTCCGGGGGATTCCCGTCGTAGACCTGGTTCAGCCGGCGCGCCAGGTAGGCGTCGCGGATGAAGCTGTAGCGGTCCAGCGCAATGTCGTCCAGCAAGCGCGTGGCACCGAGCAGGCTGGCGCGCGTGTCGACCACGTTGAGCGCCAGCGCGCCGTTGCGCACGGCTTCGTCCTGCGTGTAGCGCGGCGCGGTTTCCGGCTGCATGTCCACCACGCGGCCGGTGGTGTCGCGCAGCGTGGAAGGCCCGAACAACGGCAGCACCAGGTACGGCCCTGGGGGCACGCCCCACACGCCCAGCGTCTGGCCGAAATCCTCGCTCTGGCGCTCCAGGCCCGCTTCGCCAGCCACGTCCAGCAGGCCGCCCAGGCCGAAGGTGGTGTTCACCGCCATGCGCAGCGTCATGTTCAGCGCCGGCTCCAGCTTGCCCTGCAGCAGGTGGTTCACCGCCGACCAGCCGTCGCCCAGGTTGCCGAAGAAGTTGCCGATGGCCGTGCGCGCGAACTGCGGCACCACGTCTCGGTAGGTGGTGGCCACGGGCTTGAGCACCGCGTTGTCCACACCGTCGTTGAAGGCCTGAACGCCGCGGTTGAAGCCCTCGAACGGGTCGGCCGGGTTGCCGTCATCCTGGGCCGCCGCGGCCGTGGACAGCAGCGCCAGCGCCAGGCACAGCGGCAGCGCGCGCGACGTCAGGTTGGCGCGCGGCCTCACTGCCCGCTCCCCGCCTTCTCGGCCGAGTTGGCCAGGAACTGGCCGATCAGGTTCTCCAGCACCACGGCCGACTGCGTCTGCGAGAAGCGGCCGCCGTCGGCCACCATCTCCTCGGCCGGGCCGGGCTCGAGGCCGATGTACTGGTCGCCCAGCAGGCCGGAGGTCAGGATCTTGGCGGCCGTGTCCTTCGGGAACTTGAAGTCCTGCTGGAGCTTCATCGTGACCACGCCTTCATACGTGACGGGATCGAGGCCGATGGACGTGACACTGCCCACCTTCACCCCGGCGCTGCGCACCGGCGCCCGCGGCTTCAGGCCGCCGATGTTCTGGAACTTGGCCGTCACCGTGTAGGTGGCCCCACCGTTGAAGTTGCCCAGATTGGCCGCGCGGAAGGCCAGGAAGACCAGCGCCAGCAGGCCCAGCAGCACGAAGAAGCCGACCAGGGTTTCGATGCCTTTGCGTCCCATGTTTCCTTTGTCCCTTGTTGGCCGACGTCCTTACGGCGTGGAGAACATCAGCGCCGTGAGCACGAAGTCCATGCCCAGCACGCCCAGCGAAGCGATCACCACGGTGCGCGTCGTCGCATAGGCCACGCCTTCGGGCGTGGCCTCGGTCTCGTAGCCCTGGTACAGCGCCACGGCCGTGCAGATGACGCCGAACACCGCGGCCTTGACGATGCCGTTGCCCACGTCGCGCCAGACGTCCACGCCGCTCTGCATGATCGACCAGAAGTTGCCGCCGTCCACGCCGATCAGCCCCACGGCCACCACCCAGGCCCCGAGGATGCCCACCGCGGAGAACATCGCCGCCAGCAGGGGCATGGCGACGATGCCGCCGATGAAGCGCGGCGCCAGCACACGCTGGCGCGGGTCCACCGCCATCAGCTCCATCGCCGCCAGCTGCTCGCCGGCCTTCATCAGGCCGATCTCGGCGGTCAGCGAGGTGCCGGCGCGGCCGGCGAACAGCAGCGCCGTCACCACCGGGCCGAGTTCGCGCACCAGCGACAGGTTGACGATCAGGCCCAGGCTCTCGGTGGCGCCATACGTGACCAGCGCGTAGTACATCTGCAGCGCCAGCACGAAACCCACCGCCAGCCCCGACGCCAGGATGATCAGCAGCGAGCGGTTGCCGATGGCGTGGATCTGGTGCACCACCAGGTAGAACCGCCGCAGCGCCCCGGGCAGCACGCGCAGCAGGTCCAGGAAGAACACCGCCGCATGGCCGAGGCCCTGCAGCATGGCCAGCGTGCGGGCACCGAGGCCAGCGACGAGGTTGATCACGGCCGCACCCCGAAGTCGTCGGCCAGTTCCGGCGCCGGGTAGTGGAACTTCACCGGCCCGTCGGGTTCGCCACGGACGAACTGGCGCACCTCGGGGTCGGTGGAGTCCATCAGATCCTTCGGCGTGCCCTGGGCCACGATGCGGCCGCCGGTGGCCATCAGCACCACCCAGTCGCTGATGGCCATGCACTCCGGCACGTCGTGCGAGATCACCAGCGACGTGGCGCCGGTGGCGTCGTTGAGCGTGCGGATCAGCTGCGCGGCCACCCCCATGCTGATCAGGTCCAGCCCGGCGAAAGGCTCGTCGTACATGATCAGCTCCGGATCCAGCGCGATGGCGCGCGCCAGCGCGATGCGCCGTGCCATACCGCCGGAGACCTCGGAGATCCTCAGCCCCGCCGCACCGCGCAGCCCCACCGCGTTGAGCTTCATCAGCACGATGTCGCGGATCATCGCCTCGGGCAGGTCGGTGTGCTCGCGCAGCGGGAAAGCCACGTTGTCGAACACGCTGAGGTCGGTGAACAGGGCGCCGAACTGGAACAGCATGCCCAGCCGCCGGCGCACGCCGTGCATCTGCGCCTTGTCGCGGATGTCGAGCACCTGGCCGTCGAAGACCACGCGGCCGCTGTTCGGCGCGTGCACGCCGCCGATCAGGCGCAGCAGCGTCGTCTTGCCGCAGCCCGAGCCGCCCAACACCGCCGTGACCTTGCCACGCATGAAGCGCAGCGACACGTCGTTGAGGATGGTGCGGCGTTCGTCGTAGCCGAACGTGACGCGGTCGATCTCAATCAGGGCGTCGGAAGGCAAACCGGGCGGGTGCAGGCCCGGCGGCCCGCGGTGATGGACAGGTCCGAGGATTGTGTCATGGGGTCCTCGACCCTCCGGGTTCGCCCGGATTTCGCGATGTAAAGCGATGTGTGGGGTTGCATGCCGGCACGCACGGGGAGAATCCGGGCGCCGTGACCCCTGCCCTGCCCCCCGCGCCGCCGCCAGCCGACGCCGCGCCCCGCGCCGAGTCCGGCGCCTGGGCGTGGACGAGCGGGGTCGTGGCCGCGCTCATCCTCTACGGCAGCTGGTTTCCGTTCCACTGGATCCACCCGCATCCGGACGAGGCGCTGTGGGCGCTCACCAACCTGGATCTCTGGACCAGCCGTGAGGACTTGCTGGGCAACGTGGTCCTGTTCCTGCCCTGGGGGTTGGCTGCGGCCATGGCCGCCACGGCCCGCCGTGGCCGCCCCTGGGCCTGGGTCCTGCTGGGCGGCGCCGGGCTGGCGTTGCTGGCGCAGGCTGGGCAGTTCTTCGAGGCGCACCGGGACCCGCGCTGGGCCGACGTGGTGTGGAACCTCGTCGGCGCCGGGCTGGGTTGGGCTGCGTCGGGCATAGTGCCGCGGCGGGCCGGCCAGGCCGGCACCGCTGCGTGGGCGCTGCTGGCCGGCAGCGCAGGGGCCGCGTGGCTGCCCTGGTGGCCGAGCCTCGACCCGGCGCGGTTGCAGTGGCACTGGGCCCGGCTGACGGAGCTGGGCGCCTGGCAGGGGCCTGAGGCCGCGATGATGGCCGGGCTGACGCTGGTGGCCGGCTGCGGCGCCGCGTGGCTGCTCGGCGGGCCGACCACATCCCACGGGCCAGGCCGCACACCGGTCAGCGCCATCGTCGCGGCCGGCCTGGTGGTGGTGCTGGGTCAGGCGCTGGTGCCGGGCAGCCGCTTCAGCGCCGGCGGCGTGCTCGGCGGCCTGCTCGGCATCGGCTTGGCGCTGGGCCTCTGGCGCCATCCGCGTGCCACGGCCGTGGCGCTCGGCACGCTGCAGGTGCTCGGCGGCCTGGCGCCGTTCGACCTCCAACCGCAGCCGGTGCAGGCCCTGCACTGGCTGCCGTTCGAGGCCCTGCTGGGCGGCTCGATGCTGGGCAATGCCCAGGCCCTGGCGCGCGACGCCTGGCTGTGGGGCTGCGCCCTGTGGTTCGCCCGCCAGGGCGGCTGGCCGCTGGCGCCGGCCACCGCCGTCTGTGCCGCGCTGGCACTGGCGGTGGAGGCGGTGCAGTGCTGGATGCCGTCGCGCACGGCCGACGTGACGCCGGCGCTGATCGTGCTGGGGCTGGGGTGGGGGCTGGCAGCCTGGCGCGCAGCCCACCGGTCATCGCGAGGCTGACCGCGCCGTGGACGCCGGCCGCGGTACCGCCGCGGCAGGGGCGGGTGATCGCAGCGTGGCCGCCAACCCGAGCAGCCACAGGAACGCAAACGCCACGCGCGGAATGTCCAGCAGGCTGTCGAAGGCGCCCACGATCAAGAAACCGACGATGCCTGCCAGCAACGGTGGCGTCAGCGGGTGGCGGCGGGCACGGCCCAGCGTCAGCCGGGCCACGGCGAACACCAGCAGCGCCGCGAACCCCAACAGCCCCAGCCAGCCCTGCTCCACGCGCAGGTGCAGGCCCAGGTTCTTGGCGTGCCAGGGCAGGTGGTGGCGGTCGCTGGACGGCAGCCAGCGCGCCAGACCATCGTCGAAGCCGCCGTTGTGCAGCAGGCGGCGGCCCAGGCTGTCGGTGACTTCGATCTCGTCCAGGCGGATCCACCCGCCCCGCGTGTCCAGCGCCACCGAAAACACCGGCGACTGCCAGCCCGGCGCCGCCTTCAAGGTCAGTTCGCCGGTGTGCCAACCGGGCTGCGGTTCGCGCGCCGTGCCGCCCACCGGGGCCTGGGCCGTGCGACAACCGGCGTCGTAGAGCAGGTGCTTGCTGCAGATCTCCACGTGCAGGCGCACCGGCGCCGGCGCCTCGGCGCGCCAGCGCACGCGCACGGCACCCTCGGGCGCAGCGATGCGCTGCGACAGGCGGAACAGTTCGCCGAAGCCCAGCGTGTGTTTGCCGCCGGTGAGCACCAGCGTGCCGCCGCCATCAGGTCCCGCCTGCCAGCGGTAGTCGCCGACCTGGTCGGTGGCCTCGCCGCTGAGGGCGAAATGCGCTGCGAAGCGCCCCGGCCCGATGCCCCACCAGTTGGACGCCTCGTCCTGCGCCAGCGACAGGCTGCGCTGCCAGTGGTGCAGCCGCCCCTGCCAGTCCTCCCCGGCCGTCGCCAGCCGACCTTCCAGGTAGCTGCCGCCCGCAAAGGACCCCACCACCATGCCGGCCACCGCCATCGCGCCCAGGGCCGACCCGCGCCAGCGGCCGCCCGGCGCCCCGCGCCAGCGCGGCCAGGCCGCGCCGCAGGCCGCCGCGGCAGCCAACAGCAGCACGCTGGCGGCCATGCCCCAGCGCGCTGCGCTTTCGCCCCAGTGCAACGCCACGCCCAGCGCCGCCACCGCGGCCGCTGCCCACGCCGCCCAGCCCAACGGTGCGGCCCAGGCGCCCGTCTGCCGGCGGCCCGGCGCGCTCCAGGCGGCGGCGCAGGCCAGGGCGCACACCGCGTAGAGCACGTATGGTGCCTTCAGCGCACCGGGCAGCGCCAGCGCCAGCGCCGCGGCCAGGGCCCCCAGCACGGCCCCCACCGCCACGACGCCCGCGGCCCGGCCCGCCGACGGCCCGCCGTGCTCCTGCGCCGGGTCCTGCTGCCAGTGCCAGAAGAGCAGCAGCATCAGGCCGTACAGCGCCGCCAGCCCGCGCCAGCCGCTGCCAGAGAAGGCCAGCGCCGCCGCCACACCGAACACCGCCACCCAGCCCAGCAGCACGCCAGGGCCGGTGGACGGCCCACCCGCCGCGGCGGGCACGCGCGGCGTCATCAGCCACCAGACGACCACGCCCGCCAGCGCGCCGGCGTACAGGCCGCGCGAGAACGTGGTGAGTACCGCATAACCCGCCAGGCACAGCACGCCCACCGACAGCAGCACCGCACGCCGCCCGTGCGTCGCCGCAGCGGCCCACAGCCCGAACGGCAGGGTCAGGGCCAGGAAGCCGTCCAGCGCCGCGCCGCCGATGTGGGCTTCCCAGAACAGCGCGGTGGTGCGGTAGTCGGTGCTGAAGTTGGTCAGGCCGGGCCAGGCCCAGCGCTCCCAGGTGGCCACGGCGGCCACCACGGCCAGGCCCGCCCAGGCGCCGTGGCCCACGACGCGCGCAGCGGCCTCCGGGGCCCTGGCCTGCAAGGCCTGCCACAGCGGCCAGGCCAGCAGCGCCCAGGCCAGCGGCTTGACGGTGCGCAGCACGTTCATCGGTTCGCGCCAGCCCTGCCACCAGCCCCAGGCGAAGCCGTCGGCGTCCCAGGCGCCGGCGTCGTGCAGGCCGCGCCAGGTACCCACCGCCGTCAGCCCCACGACCATCAGCACCAGCAGCCACCACACGCGCGCCGCACCGTCGGTGGCGGGCTGACGCGTCGGCAGGCCCACGGGCCAGGCCAGCCGGGCCCAGCCGCCGGCCAGCAGCGCCAGCAGCAGCAGGTCGAATTCCTCGGCCAGCATCCAGCCGGTCCAGGGCGCCAGCCCAGCCACCGGCAACAGGGCCAGCAGCGCCACGGGGATCCACAGCGGGCGCCAGGCGGCGAGCACGGCCAGCAGGATGAGCGCGGCCGCTGCAAGCGCGGGCGCCAACGGGTGATGGGCCGACATCCAGAGCGCTGCCGAAGCGCAGGCCAGTGCGCACAGGAGGGCCAGCCCCCGGCCCATCGGCGATGGCGATCGGCTCGCTTCCGTCACCGCAGGCGCTGGCATGCGGAGCGCCACGGATGTTCGGGCGTCAGGCAGTGCAGGATCACCGGAGCGTCAGATCAGCCGGCGCTCGCGCGCATATCGCGTGCACCGCTCGGCGAAGGCCACCAGCATCGGCACCGCGTCGTGTGCCCCGGTGACGGCCTCGGCCAAGGCCTCGGGCTTGCGGATGTACTCATGCACCATGCGGTTGCGCAGCGCTCTCGCCGCCAGCCAGGCTTCGCTGCCTTCGGCGAGCAGGCCCAGTCGCGCCGCCCGCTCCAGGTTGTCCAGCACACTGCCGACCGGCTCACCCAGCCGGACCAGCAGCGCGGGCAACAGCTTGTCCCCTGCGGTGTCCTGCAGGCGCGAGAAGCGCGCCACGAACGCATCCAGCCGCTCCGAGAGGTCATCATCGGTACGCAATGCCTTCGCGCGATCCGCCGTGAAAGGCACGGAGAACAGGCGCCCGTCGGTGGTGCGCAGGTGTTCGGACTCCAACGCCACCGTCTCCAGCAGGAAACGCAGCCGGGTGGTCTGTGCGTCGAGGCCGGGCGCCGTCACGACAGCCGCACGCCCTCGGCCAGCGCCACGGCGTGAACCGGCTCCGGCGTCGTGCGCGGGTCCAGAACGAGCACATCGATCTTTCGATCACCGAGCAGGCGTTGCAGGCGTGCGGTGATCCGCGCAGCCAGCCAGACCGGCCTGTCCACCGGCACGGGCGACTCGACCAGCAGGTCGATGTCGCCGCCCTGAACATCGTCGCGCAGCCTCGAGCCGAAGAGCCGCACCTGCACGCCCGGCCCGGCCAGGTCGCGGGTGGCTTCTACGATGATCCGGCTCTGCTCCGGGCTGATGCGCATGCGCGGGATGGTAGCCCGGTGCGCGGGGTTCAAACCAGCACTTCCGTCACCACCGGGTGCCCCAGGAAGGCCTGCGGGCTGGCGCTGGCACCGTAGGCGCCGGACTGGAAGATCACGGCCAGGTCGCCCACCTCGGCCACCGGCAGGTTCATGCGGTCGGCCAGCAGGTCCAGCGGCGTGCACAACGGGCCGACCACCGACGCCACCTCGCGCGCACCGCCTTCGGCCGACGAACCGGAACGCGTCACCAGCGTCGCCGGGTAGTTCTTGCGGATGACCTGGCCGAAGTTGCCGCTGGCCGACAGGTGGTGGTTCAGCCCGCCGTCGCAGACCAGGAAGACCTGGCCGCAGGAGACCTTGCGGTCGACGATGCGCGTCACGTAGAGGCCCGCCTCTCCGACGAAGTAGCGCCCCAGCTCGATGACGATGGCCGCCAGCGGCAGTTGCGTCTTGGCTCGTGCGCAGATGTCGTCCAGGTTGGCCCCGATGGGCGCCAGGTCCAGCCGCTGCTCGCCCGGGAAGTACGGGATGCCGAAACCACCGCCCAGGTTCAGGAACTTCACCGGCGTGGGCGCACCCTCGGCCAGGCGCAGCGCCAGCTCGTAGCTCTTGCGCTGCGCTTCGCAGATGCTCTCGGCACGCAGGTTCTGCGAACCGGCAAACAGGTGGAAGCCCTCGAATCCCAGGCCGCCGGCGCGGACGAGGTCCATCGCCGCGCCGACCTGGTCCACGTCGATGCCGAACTGCTTGGGCCCGCCACCCATCTTCATGCCCGAGCCCTTGAGCTCGAAGTCCGGGTTCACGCGCAGCGCCACGCGGGCCGACAGGCCAAGGGCCTGCTGCAACTCGGCCAGCACGCGCAGTTCGCGCAGGCTTTCCACGTTGACCAGCACGCCGGCGGCCAGCGCCTGGCGCAGTTCGGCGTCGCGCTTGCCGGGGCCGGCGAAGCTGATGTCCTTCGGATCCGCACCGGCGTCCAGCGCCACCTTCAATTCGCCGGCCGAGGCCACGTCGATGCCATTCACCAGCCCGGCCATGAAACCCACCACCGCCGGCATCGGGTTGGCCTTCATCGCGTAGTGCAGTTCCACCGCCGCCGGCAGCGCGGCGCGCAGTTCGGTCACGCGCTGGCGCAGCAGCTCACGGCTGTAGGCGTAGAACGGCGTGCTGCCCACGCGCTCGGCCAGGCGGGTGAGCGGGATGCCGCCCACCAGCAGGTCGCCGCCAGGGGTGACGGGGAAATGCTGCGAGGGGGCGTGGACGGGCGCCGAGCGTGTCGGTTCGGAAGTGGGTGGGGTCATGCGTGGAGGTGTTCGAACCTGAGGCCGGCGAAGCGGGCGAAGTCGCGGTCGAAGGACACCACCGTCGCGCCATGCTCGATGGCGATGGCGGCCAGGTGGGCGTCGGTCGTGAGGTTGCCGGCGGTGCCTACGCCGATCAGCAGGGCACCCAGCAAGGCGGCGTGGCGCGGCCCCGGGTGCAGCACCATGACATTCGGGTGCGACAACCAGCCATCCATCATGCGCAGGGCTTTGTCCACCGGCATCGGCACCGGGAAGATGCGGCCGTTGGTGAACAGGCGAAGGAATCCGAGCAGCGCCACCCAGGGCAGGCCCACGGCCGCACCGCTGCCGAAAGCAGCTTCCCGTCGATGGCGTGCCACGGCGTGGTAGGGCGCTTGGCCCTGGCTGGCGCACAACAGCACGTTGACGTCGGGCAGCCACATGGGGCTCAGCCTCCCCGCGCCAGCTTGGCGGCCAGCGCCTGGTCTTCCAGTTCGGCCGCCAGCTGGCCGGCCTTCGTCAGGTCGACGAGCGGCACACCGCCGTCGAAGACACGCTGCACGAACGGCGCGGGCGGCGCCATATCGCCGGTGCGCAAGCCCCGCCGCAGGGCGTCGTTGACCACACGTTTGAACGGTACACCCCGTTCGCGCACGGCACGCTGCAACAGCCGTTCGACGTCGGGTTCCAAGGTGATGGTGGTTCGCATGGCATCAACGCATCAAACAAGAAGCATTAGGATGCGTCATGAGTTCGGCGACGGTCAAACGCCCTGCCGCTCCATCCACTGCGTGGACAGCAGCTTGCGGTCGATCTTGCCATTGGGGTTGCGCGGCAGCGGGCCCACCGCGGGTTCCACGCCGGCGGGCACCATGTAGGCGGGCATGTGGCGCTTGCACTCGGCCAGCAGCGCCGGCACGTCCAGCGCATCCGCACCCGCTGGTGGCGTGGCAATCACCTGGATGGCCTGGCCCAGCTGCGGGTGGTCCACGCCGAAGGCCACGCATTCGCCCACCAGCTTCGTGGCGTAGAGGATCTCCTCGACTTCGGTGGGGCTGACGCGGTAGCCCGAGGTCTTGATCATCTCGTCGCGACGGCCCACGAAGTACAGGAAGCCCTCGGCGTCCTTGCGCACCGTGTCGCCGCTGAACACCGCGTACTCCGGCAGCTGCAGCCCGGCCACGCGGCCGCCGTGGCCGGGAGCCAGCAGCTTGTAGCGCTCGGCCGTCTTCTCGGGGTCGTTCCAGTAGCCCTGACCGACCAGCGCACCGCGGTGCACCAGTTCGCCCGGCTCGTCGGGCCCGCATTCGCTGCCGTCCTCGCGCAGCACCAGGATCTCGGCGTTGGGGATGGCCTTGCCGATGCTGTCTGGCCGGCGGTCCACCTCCTCCGGCGGCAGGTAGGTGCTGCGGAAGGCTTCGGTCAGGCCGTACATCAGGAAGGGCCGGGCCTTCGGCACGCGGGCGCGCAGCGCATCGAGCGTCTCGCGCGGCATGCGGCCGCCGGTGTTGGCGAAGTAGCGCAGGTGCTCGCCAATCTCGGCAGGCCAGTCCAGCGCCGTGAGCTGGATGTACAACGGCGGCACGGCCGTCAGGCCGGTGACCTTCTCGCGCGCCATGGCCTTGAGCACGTCGCGCGGCAGCAGGTAGTTCAGCAGCACCACGCGGGCGCCGGCGTGGAAGGCGGTGGTCAGCTGGCTGAAGCCGGCGTCGAAGCTCAGCGGCAGCGCGGCCAGCAGGGTGTCGTCCGGGCCGTTGCCCAGGTAGCTGGCCACGCTCTTGCCGCCGGCCACCATGTTGCGGTGGCTGAGCACCACGCCCTTGGGCCGGCCGGTGGAGCCGCTGGTGTAGAGGATGGCGCAGAGGTCGGTGTCGATGACGCGGTGGCCGGCGCGCGGTGGCGCGACCAGCAGGTCCGCCCAGCGGTGCAGGCCGATGCCGGGCGGCATGGCCGGCAACTCGGCCGGGCCTTCGGTGACCACCACATGGCGCAGATCCGGGCACTCGTGCAGCACCGGTGCCAGCAGGGCCAGCCGCTCGGGCGAGGTGACCAGGATGCGCACGTTGCAGTCGCGCGCGATGTAGACCACCTGCTCCGGCTTCAGCAGCGGGTTCATCGGCACCATCACGCCGCCCGCTGCGGGGGCGGCAAAGCTTGCGACGACGGTCTCGAAGCGCTTGTCGAGCCAGATGGCGACGCGGTCGGTGCGGGCGAGGCCGAGGGCCGCGAAGCCGGCGCAGACCGAACGCACGGCGTCCTGCAGCGGCTGGTAGGCCCAGGTCTTGGCGCCGGCGGTGAGGGCTGTCGCATCGCCGGCCCGGTCGGCGGCACGGGCCACCAGTTCATGCAGGAGTGAAGCTTCCGTCACGGTTCTCGCATCCATGTCCAGGGTGAGCGGCCAGATGGCAGCGCGCACACGACAGCCGCGCATTGTCGGCGCGGCGGCTTCGTCCGGAGGCACTGACCGGCCGCCGACAGCCCCGGGAGTTGCGCAATCTGACCGGACCGCAGGCCGCGCGAACCTTGTCGGGCACCCGACAAACCACCGATTCGGCAACTTTGGCGCATCGCCCGCGGTCCTCGGCCCGACGCTGCGTGTCTGCCCCGCTAGCATCGGTGCCCCGGCACCTTGAGCGTTGCCGCCCTGGCCGCCATTGGCCGCAACTGGTCCGATGTCCGACACCCTGCCCGTCGACTCCCCCACCACCATGCAGGCGACGCCCACCGTCTTCGCGCTTGGCGTGCCGCGCTTCGCCGACGCCAGGCTGGCGCACATGGCGAAAGCCGAAGGCTCAGGTGCTGCGTGGCAGGCCGCCGTCGCGGGCCGCCATCGCGATCAGGCCGTTGCCGCAGCGGCAGCCACCGCGGGGAACTTCGCGGTCGGCCTGACCGATGCACAGGGCCGCGTGTTCCTGGCCGTCGACCGGTTCGCCGAGCAGACCCTGTGCTGGCGACGCATTGGCGACCGCATCCACTACGCCGAGCGTGCCGACACCCTGGCCGCGCTGCACCCACGCGCCGAGATCGACCCACAGGCCGTCTACGACTACCTCTACTTCCACGTCATCCCCTCGCCGCGCACCGTCTTCCGCGGCGTGCACCGGCTTCCGCCCGCGCACTACCTCTGGTTCGAGAACGGCGAGATCACCGTCGAGCCCTACTGGCTGCCGCAGTTCACCGCAGCCGCATCGGCGAATTTCGACGAACTGGCCGCGGCGTTCCGGCAACGTGTGCGCAGCGCAGTCGCCGCCGAACTCGACGGCAGCAAGCCAGCCTGCTTCCTGAGCGGCGGCACCGACAGTTCCACCGTCGCCGGCATGCTCAAGGACGTGGCCGGGCGTGCGGCCACCTACTCCATCGGCTTCGAGGCCGAGGGCTACGACGAGATGGCCTTCGCCCGCATCGCGGCCAGGCGCTTCGGCACCGAACATCACGAGTACTACGTCACACCGGACGATCTGGTGCGCAGCATCCCCGACGTGGCGGCGCATTACGATCAGCCCTTCGGCAACAGCAGCGTGCTGCCGGCCTACTACTGCGCACGGATGGCGCGCGAGGACGGCGTCACCCGGCTGCTGGCCGGCGACGGCGGTGACGAGCTCTTCGGCGGCAACGCGCGCTATGCCAAGCAGCGCGTCTTCGGCTACTACGACGCGGTGCCCGCCGTGCTGCGCAGCGGCGTTCTGGAACCGTTGCTGGAAGGCACGCCGCTGGGCGCCCTGCCGCTGGCGCGCAAGGGCCGCAGCTACGTGCAGCAGGCCAAGGTGCCGTTGCCGGAACGGTTGCAGCAGTACAACCTGCTGCAACGCATGGGGGTCGCACAGGTGTTCACGCCAGACTTCCTGGCCCGGGTGGACATGCAGGACACGAGCCGCCAACAGCGCCAGGTGTGGCAACTCCCGCCCGGCAACCCGAGCACCCTGAACCGCATGCTGGCCTTCGACTGGCGCTACACGCTGGCAGAAGCCGACCTGCCCAAGGTGCGTGGCAGCACCTCGCTGGCCGGCGTCGGCGTGGGCTTTCCGTTGCTGGATGCCGCGCTCGTGGACTTCTCGCTGCAGTTGCCGGACGACTACAAGCTCAAGGGGCAGAAGCTGCGCTGGTTCTTCAAGGAGGCGCTGCGCGGCTTCCTGCCGGACGAGATCCTGGTCAAGAAGAAGCAGGGCTTCGGCCTGCCCTTCGGCGTGTGGGCCACACGTCACGCCGGCCTGAAGGCGTTCGCCGCCGACAGCCTGCATTCGCTGCAGCAGCGCGGCATCGTCCAGGCCAGGTTCATCGACACCCTGCTGAAGGACCACCTGCCGGCCCACCCCGGTTACTACGGTGAGATGGTGTGGATCCTGATGATGCTGGAGCAGTGGATGCAGGCGCAGGAGCGCGCCAAAACGTAGAAAGCTCACGACACCGCGGCATTGCGGCGCCCGGACGCATACGCGACGGTTTCTAGAATCGCGACCAGATCGAACGTACGCGCCCCATCCCGGCGCACCGACCGGAAACCCCATGGACACCCAGACCGAAGTCCTGCGCATCCTCGACGAAGTGCTCAGCCTAGGCGGCCGCGCCCTCACGTTCGACGCGAACACCGCCCTGCTGGGCGCCATTCCAGAACTCGACAGCATGGCGGTCGTGACGCTGATCACGTCCCTCGAAGAACGGTTCGACATCACCGTGGACGACGACGAGATCGGCGGCGACACGTTCGCGACGGTCGCCAGCCTGCGCGACTTCGTCGCCGCCAAGACGGGCACTTGAGCTTCGGGCCAACGCAGCGGTCCCTCGACGGCATGGGTTGCGCCGCGCCATGACCCCGCCGCCGCTTCAGGCCTTCCTTCGCCCGGCGGCATCTGGCGGGCAGCGGCTCTACCTTCACCATACGCCGCCGGCCGGCGTGCCCACCCTGGGAGCGCTCCTGTATCTGCCTCCCTGGGCCGAGGAGATGAACAAGAGCCGCCGCATGGCAGCCCTCGCGGCGCGTTCGTTCGCTTCGGCGGGTTGGGCCGTTCTGCAGATCGATCTCCTGGGTTGCGGCGACAGCAGCGGCGACTTCGCCGATGCAACCTGGGATGCATGGCTGGACGACGCGTGCGAAGCAGCGCAATGGCTGGTGCAGCAGCATCCCGGCGTGCCTCTCTGGCTCTGGGGGCTTCGCGCCGGCACGCTGCTGTCCGCGGCCACTGGCGCTCGCCTGCCGTTCGAGGCCAATCATTTGCTCTGGCAGCCGGCAACGCGTGGCCAGACCGTGCTGCAACAGTTCCTGCGCATCAAGGCGGCCGCAGACATGGCCTCCGGGCAGTCCAAGACGGCCATGGCTGCGCTGCGCGCTCGCATCGAAGCGGGTCAACCCGTGGAGGTGGCCGGGTACACGCTCAGCCCCGGGCTGCTTGCCGGTCTTCAGGCTGCCACGCTGGACCCGCCGCGCTCGGGGCCGGCACCGGTGGAACACCGTCAGCGCATGCTGTGGCTCGAAGTTGCCACGCAACCGGCCGGCGAACCTGGGCCTGCCGCGCGCACCGCGCTGGCGGCCTGGTCGCACGCGGGCTGGTGCAGTGCCTGGCATGCCGTGCAGGGAAGTCCCTTCTGGCAGACCGTGGAGATCGAGGAGGCACCCGCGCTGATCGACCTCAGCCTGCAACTGCTGCCTGAAGAGCGCAACAACGCGCGATGCGGCGGACCGGCATGAGCGGCCATGGGGCGTTCTCGGAGGAAGCCCTGAGCTTCGACTGTGCGGGTGAGCGCCTCGTCGGCATCGCCGCCGTGCCGAAGAAGCAGGCCCTTGGCGACATTGCTGTGCTGATCGTCGTTGGCGGGCCGCAGGTGCGGATTGGAAGCCACCGGCACTTCGTACAGCTGGCGCGCACCCTCGCCTCGAACGGCGTGCCGACGCTGCGCTTCGATGTGCGAGGCATGGGCGACTCCAGTGGTGAACGTCGCGACTTCACGCAGCTCGACGACGACATCGAGGCCGGCATCTCGACGTTGCAGCGGCACTGTCCCGAAGTGCGCCGCGTGGTGTTGTGGGGGCTGTGCGACGGCGCATCGGCAAGCCTGCTGTACCTGTTCGCCACTGGCGATGCGCGCGTCGCAGGGCTGGTGCTTCTGAACCCGTGGGTCCGCTCCGCGGAAACCCTGGCCCGCGCCAACGTCAAGCACTACTACCGAGACCGCCTGAAGCAGCCCGAGTTCTGGCGCAAGCTGCTCTCCGGCCAGGTTGCAGCCAAGGCAGTGGCTGAACTGATCGGCAACCTGCGGACCGCCATGACCCGGCCGGGTGGCGCTGACAGGTCCGCTGCCAACAGCCGGCCCGGGCCCGACAGCCCGTTCACCGACCGCATGCTGCACGCGGCTCGGCTGTTCGACGGCCCCATGCTGTTCGTCCTGAGCGGCCGCGACTACACGGCCAAGGAATTCCTGGAGACGGTCTCGGCCGAGCAGCGATGGCAGGACGTGCTGGGCCGCGCCACCACCACGACCTGCCACCTGCCGGACGCCGACCACACGTTCTCCGCACCGGAGCACGCCAGCGAGGTCGACGCACGGACGCTGCAGTGGCTCCAAGGCGTCTGCGGCACGCAAGACGCGGGGCAGCCGTGATCGCGCGCTGGCGTGCCCTGGCCGCAGAGTTGGGCGGTGCCCGCGTCGCGGCGCTGTATCTGGTCCACCGGCTGCTCCAGCGGCTGGCAGGCAGCCGTGCCGGTGTGGTGCCGTACGTGCTGGTGGCACAGCCGGTCGGCAACCAGGCACTGAAGGCGGTCCGACCCGACCCCGGCACCACCGTTCGCCGCATCGACCCGAACGACCCGGTGGTCTCCCGGTTCCCGCGCCCGGCCGCCGTCATCGCCCAGCGCTTCGGCGCGGGCCACGAATGCCACGTGGCCTGGGTCAAGGGCGTGTTCGCCGGCTACGTGTGGATCGCCAGGTCCAGTTACGACGAGGACGAGGTTCGCGGTCGCTATGTGATGGCCGACCCGGCCAGCACGGTCTGGGACTACGACGTCTACGTGGAGCCGGCCTACCGCGCGACCCGCACGATGGCGCGGCTGTGGGCGGCCGTGGACGCAGCGCTGGCGGCACAGGGCGTGCGCTGGAGTCTGAGCCGCATCAACCGGTTCAACGCGGCATCGCTGCGCAGCCACGCCCGGCTGGGCATCCGGACCGTCGGCCACGTCACCGTCCTGAAACTGGGCACGTGGGAAGCGGCCTGGGCCCGGCCGCTGGATGGTTCCCAGCGGCAGTGGACCGTGGGCCGGTCCGGCGGCTTCGTCATGGCGCTGCACCCGCCCGAGACGCAGCCCACGCGCCACCCCGCCGGCTGACGCTGCTGCGGAGAACACAGGCGCCGCTGCGGCGAGTGCGCCAGCAGCACACCAGGATGCGGCACTTCCCCCGCGATCCGGGGGCTTCTCGCCCGCGTGGCCGCTTGATAGCGTCAGATTCGGTGGACTGTTTTCCTGGAAGCAGTTGCCGCACCACCTACAGCCAAACCGTGAGGAGCCCAGCATGTCGTCATCCCGCAGGTCCAGCAAGTCCGGCGCGCAGGTACCCGTCACGGCGTGGCGCTCGGTCGCGATGGCGGCGGCGCTCTGCGTGTCGATCCCGGGCGCCGCGGCGGATCTCAGCTACCTGCAGGGGCTGCTGGATGCCACGCCCGAGGGCGGCTGGGTCCAGGTCAACACGACCGCGTTCTCCAGCGCATGGGCCAGCCCGGCCGAGGGCGGGCTGTCACCGGGCAGCTACTCCAACCCGGCAACCGTCGTCACCGCCTGGAGCTCGATGGCCTGGGACTCGCAACGGGGCCAGTTGCAGCTGTGGGGTGGCGGACACGCGAACTACATGGGCAACGAGATGTACCTCTGGCAGGGGACGGACGGCACCTGGACGCGCGGGTCGCTGCCCACCCGGATGACGCAGTACGGCAGCACGTCCACCTTCTTCACCGTCGACGACGCCTCCCCGCAATCGGCGCACACCTACGACAACAACCTGTACGTGCCGGTGAACGACATGTTCGTCACCTTCGGCGGCGCCGCCTTCAACAGCGGGGGCAGTTTCGTCGTGCGCGGCCCTGACGGCAAACCCGTGCCGGCCGGCCCCTGGATGTGGGACCCGCGAAAGGCCGACGCCAACAAGGTCGGTGGTGTCGACGGCTCCGGCTACCTGCCACAGACGCTGGGCGGCAACATGTGGACGAACCAGCGTGGCAACTGGGTGGGCAGCGGCCCGGGGCCCAGCCAGATCGAGACCGCCACCGCCTACCGCACCGAAAACGGCAAGGACGTCATCTACGTCACCTCCGACTCCAACGCCTCCGGGTGGCAGTCCTTGTATAGATACGAACTGGGTGATGTACGTGCGGGCGAAGCAGGACGGTTCAACCGCGTCGGAGTGAGCTGGTATGCCCCCGCTTTCCAGAGCACCGCGGCGATCGATTCCCACAACGGCCTGTTCGTGCAAACATCCGCAGTCAGCCCCAACTGGGCCGGCCTGAGCGTTTGGGATCTGAATGCCCTGCCGTCCGACGGCGCGGGGAGTGTCGTGGACTGCACGTTCACATTCGACCAGCAGTCCGATCGCTGCCTGTTCGATCGCTACATCACACTGGTTGACGCCACTGGTGCAGCGTTCGAAATCAACCGCCAACACGGCATCGCGTTCGACGAAGCATCCGGCAAGTTCTTCCTCTGGGATGGGCGGGATCGTGGCACCGTATGGGCCACGGAAGCCGAGTTCACCACCGACGGCGCCCTGGACACCATCTGGACCGTGGTGGAACTCCAGAGCACCACCGCCACGCAGCCCGACGGTGACTTCTCGGTCAACGGCATCGAATCCGGCGTGCTGGGCAAGTGGCTGTACGTGGCCGAACTCGGCGCGTTCATCGCCCTGGACCAGTTCGACAACACCACCCGGGACGCCGCCGTCTGGCTATACAAGCCGATGACCGCCCCGGTGCCCGAGCCTGCTTCGGCCGCACTGCTGCTGGCCGGTGCCGGCGTGCTCGTGGCCTGGCGGCGCCACAAGGCCGCGGCGCTGCGCTGAGACACCACTGCCGCGCGCGGCAGCGGTGTGCATTCCTGCACCGCTGCTGCGTATGCCGTGCCGGCTGGCGCTGCTAGGATCAGCGCGGCGAGGGCGCCGCTGCAGCGCCCGACGCATCGGTGCCGGGGGCGAGCCTCGGCCGTTGCCGAGGTCACTGCTCCACATGTCTGCCCCACCACCGCTGAACACCTTGCTGCGTGCTGCATGCGTGTCGTTCGGCCTGCTGGCATGTGCTGCACCGGCAGTCTGGGCGCAGACCGGGCCGCAGGCCTGCGGCAACCCCTTCGTCAACCACTTCGGCCCCTGGGACTACCGGGCCACGACGGCGGAGCAGCGCGCCATCGTGGAACGCGTGCATTTCACGCCCGGCATCGAGGCCATGGTGCGGCCAGGCACCACCATGATGCAGGACATGGCCGCCGACGTGGCCTACACGCTGGAGGTCTACCCCAACCACCACCGTGCATTGCTGACCATGTGGCGCCTGTCCGACCGGCACCATGCCGACCCGGCCCCGGGCGGCAAGATCACCGTGGAATGCTGGTTCGACCGGGCACTCCGCTTCCGGCCCGACGACACCGTGGCGCGCAGCATGTACGCCCAGTTCCTGCACGCCCGGAAGCGCCCTGCGGACGCGGAGCGCCAGCTGGACATCGCGCTGGAGCACGCTGGCGAGCGCCCGATGTCGCACTACAACATCGGGCTGCTGTACTTCGAGCTCGGGCGCCACGACAAGGCGCTTGCGCAGGCGCACCGGGCCATGGCCCTGGGCCTTCCGCGGCGGGAGCTCATGGAGTCGCTGGTGCGTGCAGGGCAGTGGCGCGAACCCGAGGCCGGCCCGGGCGCAGCCTCGGCTGCCGCGACGCCCGGCGGCTGACGGTGAACATCCCCCCGCACGCGCCGTACGTCAGTGTCCTGATGCCGGCGTACAACGCCGCAGCCACCATCGACGCCGCGCTGGACAGTGCGCTGCGGCAGCAGGGCGTGACACTCGAGGTCGTCGTGGTCGACGACGGATCGCAGGACGACACCGTCGCCCGCGCACGAGCGCACGGCCCATGTGTGCGCGTCGTGAGCCAGGCCAATGCGGGGCCACAGGCGGCACGCAACCGCGCGCTGGCCGAGGCCCGGGGCCAATACGTGGCCTTCCTGGACAGCGACGACCAGTGGCTGCCCGGCAAGCTCGCTGCCCAGTGCCGGGCCCTGGGCCGGAACACGTCGGCCGCGGCCGTGTTCACGGGTTGGCACTTCTGGCACCCCGAGGCCAACGGCTCCTTCGTTGCACCGGCTGCGCTGGTGCACTCGGTGGTGACCGACGACATCGACCGGGCGCTCAGTGGCTGGCTCTACACGCGGCTGCTGCTGGACGTGTGCATGCTGACGACGACGGTGATGGTGCGCCGGGAGACGCTGCAGCGCCTGGGCGGCTTCGACCCCGACCTTCGCGTGGGCGAGGACTACGACCTCTGGCTGCGCCTGTCGCGGGAAGGCCCCATCATCAAGCTCGCGTCCGTGGGTGCGCTCTACCGGGTGGCGCCGGGCAGCACGTCCCGGCGCCCCTACGTGCGCAACTGGGAACTCGAGGTGGTGCAGCGCGCGCTGTCGCGCTGGGGCGGTACGGGCCCGGACGGCGCCCAGGTGGACACGCAGGCCCTGCAGCGCAGACTGCAGCGCCTGGAGCTCGACCACGCCGGCACCCACCTGCTGCAGGGTGACGCGCGGCTGGCCTTGCAGGGGTTCGGCCGCCTGCTGCGCAACGAACCCACGCGGCCGCGCTGGTGGTTCAAGACCGCCCAGGCACTGCTGAAGACCGGCGTGCAGCGCCTGACGAACGCCCCCCAGGTGCGATGACGAGCGTTCGTAAGGCCCTGGCGCTGTCCTTCCTGGAGCGCTACCTGTCGATCCTGCTTGCGTTGGCAAGCAACATGATCCTGGCACGGTTGCTGACCCCGCACGAGATCGGCCAGTACTCGGTGACGCTGGCCGTGCTGGGCGTGGCCCACGTGCTGCGGGACTTCGGCATCGGGAGCTACCTCATCCAGGCGCCGGAGGTCGACGACAGCCAGATCGGCACGGCCTTTGGTGTTTCGCTGCTGCTGGGCGGCGGCCTGTTCGCAGCGGTGTTCGCGCTGGCGCCATGGGCGGCCGGGTTCTACGGCGAATCAGGCATGACGCTGACGATGCGCATCGCGGCGCTGAGCTTCCTGGTGCTGCCGTTCTGCACGGTCAGGATGTCGTTGCTGCGGCGCGAGATGAGGTTCAAGGCCCTGCTGTACGTGTCGCTGACCGCCACGGCGATCAGCCTCGTGGTGACCGTGCTGCTGGCTTGGCAGGGCATGGGCAGCGACAGCATGGCGGTGGGCGCCGTGCTGCAGAACCTCTGCACGGCGGTAGGCACCTGGCTGGCCTCCGACGATCGCCGGGTCTTCCGGCCCACCTTGGTGCATTGGCGGCCGGTGCTCGCCTTCGGCGGGCAGAGCGCAGCGACGAACGTCGTGACGACGCTGTCGATGGACGCCAACGATCTGGTGGTCGGCAAGGTGCTGGGGTTTCAGCCGGTCGCGCTGGTCAGCCGCGCGCAGGGCGTGGTCAACCTCTTCCACCGAGACGTGATGAACGCGGTACGCAACGTGGCGCTTCCCGCCTTCGCGGAAGCACACCGGGGTGGAGACGAACTTGTTTCGCGGTTCCGGCACAGCGTGGCCATCGTGACCGGTTTTGCATGGCCCTTCTACGGATTCCTGTCCATCTTCTCGTTGGAGTTCCTGCGGGTCATGTTTGGGCCGCAGTGGGACGCAGCAGCTCCGCTTGTACCCGTGTTTGCACTGGCCGGTGCGATTGGCGCCCTTACAAGCCTGGTATCAACTGCTCTGGTCGCAGTTGGAAGGATCGAACTCGTTACAAGAACCGAGTTCGTCGTTCAGCCCATGCGGCTGGCCATTGTGATAGGGGCTGTGACCATCTGGGGGACCATCGAATCGGTGGCATGGGCATTCCTGCTGGCGGCTCTCCCGGCTGCCCCGATGTTCCTTGCCGCAGGCGAGCGGGGAGTCCCCGGTCTCCGTCGACGCCTCCTCCGAACTACAGGCCCCTCGCTCGCGGTCACAGCGGCAGCGCTAATGCCGTCGATTGCGTATGTTGGATTCATGGGTTGGTCGCGATCGGAGCCGCTTCCTCTGATCGGTACCACTCTCGTCATCTGCGGTGGGATCATTCTTGGCATTCTTGTCGGCGAAAAGACAGATCATCCGGTCACACGGGAACCGCTATATCAAGAACTTCGTCGTAGGTTCGTGTTCCACCGTAGCATCGCGCCACGTTGAGCAGGACTTGGCAGCGAGCACCGCTGCGCGTGATCGAGCACGAATCACGCATCTCCGCGAAGCCGTTGCTGAGTCGGGCAACCAGCCATCGGAGGTCAGCTTCGGGTATCACGTAGTAGCCGTTGCTGCAACGGTCGAGCGCTTTGCTGCATCGGCCACGGCGCTCTATGCTGCCCCTGCGCACTACTGCCCACATTGCCTCGTCGCAGCGAGCGATTCCACAGTTAGCCTATGGGGAGACGCCGCATCGCGCCGCGAGGCGCGGGATCGCGGAGAACCAACCAGTGATGACAATGCTTGAACTCTTGACACTGGCGGTGGCCAGCGCTGCACTGGCGCTATGCGCCGTGGTTCTGCACAAGGTCAGGCGGCTGCATGTGGCGTCCTACCAAATCGCCGATGACGCCGCAGCTGCCCGCCGGGAAACTGAAGCATTGTTTGGGCAACTGCAGGCTGCTGACGCTCTGCGCCGGCTCCTGCAATTGGAGGCGCCGCTGCCCGCGATGCGCGGCTGGGCTGGGTCGCCCGACTTCCTGCTCCACCTCGCACGCGCGCTGCTCGATCAGCGTCCGGAGGCCGTTCTGGAATGCAGCTCGGGTGCTTCCACCGTCATCAGTGCCCGTTGTCTTCAGTTGAACGCGCGGGGTCACGTGTGGAGCCTGGAGCACGACGCAACCTATGCCGAGAAGACGCGTGCGATGCTGAAGGAACACGGGCTGCAGGATTGGGCCACGGTGCTCCACGCGCCGCTGCGCGCCCGCTCCGGCGAGGCCCCTTGGTACGACGACAGTGTCCTGCCTGACGCCATGCCGCCCGTCGGTACGCTGGTGATCGACGGCCCCCCCGAAAGCACTGCGCCCCAGGCTCGCGCACCGGCCTTGCCCAGGCTGAAGTCTCGCTTGGCACCCGGCGCGAGGATCTTCGTCGACGATGCCGATCGCCCCGCGGAGCAGGCCATGGTGGCTGCATGGTAACGCGATCATGGCCCTTTGCTGGTCGAGCGCCTGCATGCCGAGAAGGGGCTCGCCGTCGTGACGCTCTCTGCCTGAATGCCAAATGGTCCCGGCGCACTCCCCTCGCGTAGCCCTGCTCTGCCCTGGCCTAGGCCGGGTTCTGCGCGGCCACGAGACATTCGCCCGCGGCCTGTTCGACCTGCTGCGTGACAGTCTGGACGTCACGCTGTTCAAGGGTGGCGGCGACAGCTCGGCCCGCGAGGTGGTCGTGCCCCACATCCCCCGGGACGCTGCGGGCCTGGATGGCGCCCGCCTGCCCGTCTCGCCCAAGTGGCATGCCGCCGCGCTGGGTGACGAGCGCATCCGCGTAGAAGGCGAATCCTTCGCCT
Source organism: Rubrivivax albus (assembly GCF_004016515.1). Classification (GTDB taxonomy): domain Bacteria; phylum Pseudomonadota; class Gammaproteobacteria; order Burkholderiales; family Burkholderiaceae_C; genus Rubrivivax; species Rubrivivax albus. The sequence continues at coordinate 177,549 of NZ_SACT01000001.1, read as the reverse complement.
GGGGTGTGCTGGGCGCGCTGCTGGAAGGCGGTTTCGACGTGCTGCACGTGCTGGACCGCGACGTGTGCAGGGTGCTGCACGCCAACCGCCACCTGTTCGCGCGCACGCCCACCCTCCTGTTCGCCAACGGTGGCGCCATCCCGGCGCGGGACCTGCCGCCGTGCGACTTCGTGCAGGAACACACATCGCACAACCTGGCGCAGAGCCTGAAGGGGCGCAGCTTTCTGATTCCGCACGGTGTCGACACCCAGCGCTTCCGGCCCGATGCGCCCACCGACTTCCGCGCGCGCCACGGTATCCCGGCCGATGCGACGCTGCTACTCAGCGTGGGCACCATCTGCTACTGGCACAAGCGCATGGACCACGTGATCCGCGAGGTGGCTGCGGTCGCGGACCCCGGTCTGCACCTGGCCATCGTGGGGCAGGAAAGCGAGGACGCGCCCGCCATCCGGGCGCTGGGCCGGGAACTGCTGGGTAACCGGGTGCACTTCGATGCGCTGCCGCACGAGGAACTGCCTGCCGCCTATGCAGCCGCGGATGCCTTCGTTCTGGGCAGCGTGTTCGAGACCTTCGGCATCGTCTACATCGAAGCCATGGCCGCAGGCCTGCCGGTGATCTGCACGCACCACCCCAACCAGAAGGCCATCGTGCAGGAAGGCGTGTTCATCGACATGGAGGCCTCGGGGGCGCTGGCCGCCGCCGTCGGGCCGCAACGGCGACATGGCTGGGCATCGCTGGGCGCACGTGCACGCGAGATTGCCTGTACGCAGTACGACCTGGGCACGCTGAAGAGCCAGTACCTCACGAAATACGCAGACATCGCCGGCAGGTCTGCTCCCCTACCGCGCTGGAATGCAGCACGCAGATTGCGTCAGAACCTCGAGGGTACGTGGCGAAAGGTCGCAAGCAGGCTGTAGTGGCGGTTGAATGCGTTCGAGTTCCGAGCTCCTTTCCACGCTTGGCGGTAGCCTGGCCTTAGGCACACAGTGGTGGCATGCCACCCACAGCCGCAGCTCATCGCGGTCGCCAGATAGGCGGCATGTTGCGCTGTTTTCATGGGCATTGCCACCGAACTCGAACGCCGGTGTTCACCGGCCGCTTTCATTTCTGCGGCACGGTGCGCGTCTTGGATGGCGGTTCTCCACGTTCCAGGGTGTAGCACCCGCCAACCAATCAGAGCACGGCGAAGAGTTGCTGAGCCGCCTTCCCGACGGCATTCGACGGACTGTCGTACCTGATACTCGTAGACCCGCCAGTTGGCGACTGTTTCCAAAGGTCGATGGCAGCTTTGCCAATGCCGTTCAGGCCGCATTGCTGGCCTTTGAGCATCTGCGCAACGATCCGCCAGCGATGGTGTTGGCTTCGGGCCCTCCATTCTCGATGTTTCTCACCGCTCGCTGGGTGGCAAGGCATTTCGGTGTCCCGCTGGTACTTGACTATCGCGACGAATGGACAGAATGTCCTTTCGATTTCGTGAGTGCCGGCCCCGACGATAGGCGTTATGAGCAGGCTTGCCTGGCTGAAGCGAGCGCGGTGATCTTCACCACTGAGTCGCATCGTGAGCACCAGCTCCGCACGTTCAGTGGCCTTTCTCGTGAACGCACACACGTGCTGCCGAACGGATGGGAGCCCGAGGACTTCGCCGAACCGGTCGGGTCTGCGACAGTCTTGCCACGTCAGGGACCGCTTCGTCTTGCGCATGTCGGCACGCTGTCTGGCCATACCTCGCCACGGCACTTCGTGGACGCGCTTGATGCAGCGTTGGCCTCGGCGCCCGAATGGCGCCAGAAGCTTCGAATTGAGTTCATAGGGCGCAGGTCACCCAGGGAGCACGCAGATCTGGTGCAGAGTCGCAACGCGGATCTCATCAGCATCGTGGACCATGTGCCGAAGACCGAGGCTGTGCAACGTATGCAGGCGGCTGACGCGTTGCTACTGCTGGCGTCTGCAGACTTGGAGCGCTACCTGCCGGGCAAGCTCTTCGACTACATCGCGGCTCGGCGCCCGGTCTTGGTTTGCGGTTGGCCTGGCGAGAGTAGCCATGCGTTGGTAGACCAATTGGGTATGGGTGTTCTCTGTCAGCCTGACCGCCCTGGCGCGATGCTGGATGCGCTGAAGATGCTCGAACAACGACGCAACTCACCGGCCAATTCTGAGGTTGAGTCTTGGCTCAACAGGCATAGGCGCGATGTCATCGCCCAGCAGGCCTTCGCCCTGTTCGGCCGAATTTGCCAAGCATGAAGTGCGCTGTTGTCATCCCGACCTACAACCGCAGGACGACGGTCGGGGTGGCCATCGATTCAGTCCTCGCGCAGCAGGCCCTGCCGCCGGGCTGCGCGCTGACGGTGATCGTGGTGGACGACGGCTCCACCGACGGCACCGTGGCCGCGCTGGAAGCCGCCTATGCCGGAAGGCCGGTCAAGGTGTTGCGCAACCTTGGCGCCAAAGGGCCAGCCGGCGGGCGCAACACGGGGCTGGCGGCCGCCGCCGACTGCGACGCCGTGGCACTGCTGGATTCCGACGACCGCTTCCTGCCGCACCACCTGGCCGAGGCGCTGGCCGTGCTGCAGTCGCATCCCGGCGTGGGCCTGGTGTTTGGCCGTGCACGCTATCTGCAGGGCGGCAGGCCGGTGGACTACATGGGCCCGAACTTCGACCGCAAGCTCGCGCTGGCGCCCAAGCAGCAGGACGACGGCACGCTGTCGGTCTTCGGGCCGGGCTTCTTCAGCCACCTGCTGGAACAGGGCTGCTGGTTCAACCTCTCCAGCGTGGTGCTGTCCGCGGCAGCGGCACGCGAACGGATGCGCGAGGATCTTCGCGTGGCGGAGGACTACGAGTTCTGGCTGCGGCTGTCGCGGCGCTTCGGTGCGGCGTGCCTCAAGCGCGAGCAGATCGAGTACACGCTGGGCGAGGACAACATTTCCTTCGAGTCCGACGCGCGGGTGGAAGGGCATGCACCCCAGCTGCTGCGCGCCTACGACCACATGCTGCACTACGAAGGCCTGACCGCCGCGGACCGCGCCCGTGTGCACCGGCGCATCGCCGACGAGCTGTTCGACTGGGCGTGGCGCGCCCGGCAGCGCAAGCAGCGCGGCACCGCCGCTCGGCTGCACCTGCGGTCCATGCGCCACGGCCGGCGCACGGACAACCTGCTGTCACTGCTGAAGTGCCTGGCCTGACACCCCGGCCGCCCGGCGCACGGCCGGGCCGGGTCAGGGGCGCTGGTGGCCGTGGAACGCGAAGAACGCGTCCAGGTTGCTGGAGACACCCCAGGGCAGGGGCAGGCCGTAGTAGCCGAAGCCGTTGGCGCCATACAGCAGGCTCAGCCCGCGGTTGGTGAACTCGCGTTCCCCGCGGCGGATGGACTCACCGAGAGCGCGGTCACCGGCTTGCCTGCGCGAGATCACCACCAGGCCCTCGTTGGCACCACCGCACACCAGCCTGCCGTTGCCCACCGCACCGGCGGTGGCATAGTTGAACTTGCCCCATTGCCCCACGCTCGCGTTCTCTTCGTACCACTTCCACTCCTTCAGCGCGCCTTCCCAGTTGGTGTAGGTCACGCCCGACGGCAGGTGCACGTAGGGATACCCGTACTGGCGGTTGCTCCAGGTCCAGACGAACACGGTGCCGCGCGGGCCGAAGCTGCCGTCGCCGACCGCGATCTTCATGTACGTGGCGTTGCCGTCCAGCGGCACGTCGCACACCACCTCCACCACGCCGGTCTGCAGGTGCACGCGCCGCACCTGCTTCATGGCGAAGGAGCCGAAGTAGAGCCAGGGGTCGTCGGCCAGCTTGTACAGGCCTTCGGGCGCAACGCAGTCCTCGGCCTGGATGGTGGCGATGTCGGCCTGTCGGTGCACGAAGCGGTTGACGTCCACGGTGGCCAGGGCAGCGCCCGAGACGACGGTGCGCACGTAGGCGCCGGTGGTGGCGTCGTAGGCGGCGATGCGGTGCGCCTTGCGCTCCGAGACGTAGATCAGGCCGTCGTGGTACACGATGTCCCAGGCGTCCGCGCTGTTGGTGACGAATTCGGTCACCTTGGGCGGCACCGTGCGGCTGGTGGCGCTGAAGGCACACTTGATCACACGGTTGTTCTGCGTGTCGGTCAGGAACATCACCGGGCCGACGGCATGCGGCTGTTCGTTGCCCTCCGCGGCGATGCGTGCGGCAGCCTCGTCCACCACCAGCGTGCGTTCGTCCCAGGCCATGCCCCACAGTTCGTGAAAGCCGCGGCGCTCTTCCGGGATGGCCGACCAGTCCCCCACCAGTTCCATCTCTGCCGGGTCGCCCCAGTAGCTGGGCAGGCTGGCGTGGCGGTACCCCACGAGCGTGGTGATAGTGCCGTCCTCGGTGACGCGCGCGATGCGCCACGGGTCGCACACATACAGAGTGTTGCGCGGGCGGCCGTCGGGCGCGGCCTGCCCGATGGACACGTGGGTGGTCATCATCAGGCTGCCCACGCCGCGCGGGCCGTCCAGCGACGGCAGGCGCGGCGACTTGGCCACCATGTCCGACCAGAAATAGGCCTGGAGGTCGTAGCTGGTGGTGATGCCGTCGACGTTGTGGCTGGGCCGGTGGGTATCGCCGAAGCGCACTGGAACCAGCTGCATGCAGTTCATCTCACTGCGTGGCAGCAGGTCGGCGAAGGCGGGGTAGTCCCGCCGCGGCACGGGCAGCGCCGTGGGGTTGTAGCGGCCCGGCGCCTTGGCATAGGCGCACCAACCCGGGGTCGTCTGCGTCAGTTCGTAGGTGCCTCGAACCACCGGCGTGAAGGCCTGCGCCGGGGCAGCGCCAGTGCCTCGCTTGACGAACACGAACCAGGTCGGCGAGGTCTCGTCGCCGGTGAGCCCGCGGATGGTCAGGGCCCGCCAGCCATCGGCCACGCCGGAGAAGTCGGCGTCGAAGACGGCCGACGTGGTGCTGCCCGCCGTCACGGTGACGGCGGCGATCTCCGTGCCGTCGCAATGCAATGTGTAGCGGGCGCCCTTCAGCGCCGTCGGGGCGCCGCCGTCGGCGAAGTTGAAGCCGTGAAACGGCACCTCGGCGCGCGGTGTCTTGATGACCTGCAGACGCCGGTAGCGCTCGTAGCGGCTGTCCTGGTGGAACCACTTCAGCACCACCATGGCCCGCATGTTCTGCGCTTCGAGCACGATTCGCGGGTCGACGCTGACCGGCGGCGCCTCGGGCGCGGCTTCGGGGGGCAGCGCCGGCGCCGGCACGGGTGCCGGCGTCGGAGCGGCGGCAGGGGGTGGCGGTGCAGGCGCGGGGCTGGGGGGCGCCGCAGCCACGTCTGAACGGGCATCGGGCTCCTCCTGAGCGCCGCCGCCACAACCCGCAACGCCTGTCAGGGCCGCACAGACGAAGGTCCGCCGTGTGATGGGCAGGGTGCCGGACACCCTGCCGCTCGTGGATTTCTGGTCGTTCGACATAATGCTGTGCGCCACCCTGGCCGGAGCCCCCGACGATAGCGACAATATCGTCACCGGCACGTTGGCCTGAACCGGGAAATGGCAACCAATCGAACGAAGCCGTTCACGGCTGTCGCGCCCGGACGCCCGCCCCCAGGCTCAGGCGCCGGCCAGGTTGCGCGCCAGCTGAAGGCCGAAGCCCCAGCGGTCGCTCCGCCAGGGTGTGAAGCGCGGCAGTTCGTGCGCGGGTGTCGTTGCCGTGGAGTACCCCGCCTGCGTGGTGAAGGCCGCATCGAAGCCGCACGCCCGCACGAGCGCGACGTCGCGCTCCACGTAGTCCTGCCCGGGCTTGCCGTTCGGGTAGGCGAAGAGCCGGACCGGTGCGCCGATGATCTCCTGCAGCCTCTGGCGGCCCGCCGTGATCTCGCTGCGTGCGGCATCGTCGTCCAGGGTTCGCAGGATCGGGTGATTGACCGTGTGCGCGCCGATGCGCATGCCGGCCCGGTGCAGCGCACGCACCTGGTCGGAGGTCATCATCAGGTAGTCTGGAAGCGTCACGTCCGAACGGCGTGCGATGGCTGCCACCTGCTCCGACCGCGCAGCGGCAGGCAGGTACTTCATGGCCAGCGTCAGGCTCGCCGCAGCCTGGCGGCGAGCCTCGAGCGTGGAGAGGTCCAACGCCTGGATTCCGGGAATCTGGTGGGCCGACAGGTCCATCGTGTCCGACGGCCATCGGCGGACGAGTTCGATGAGCGTGTCGTTCCACATGCGCCCCCCATCCAGGAAGCCCGTGGCCACGAAGAACGTCGCGTTCAGGCCGTGGCGCGCCAGGATCGGCAAGGCAACGTCGTGGTTGTCGGCATAGCCGTCGTCGAAGCTGATGCCCAGTGCGCGCGATGGCAGCCGCCCTTCGGCCCGCAACTGCACGGCCTCGTCAAGCGGCAGGACATGGAACCATCTGCGTATCCACTGGCAGATGGCGTCGAAGCGACTCGCGTCGACCTCACCCGGGAAGAGCGGATCGGGCTCCGGCACCACCCTGTGAAAGATCAGCGTCGAAAGGCGGGCCCGGCTCCCTGCAGGTGACAGCCACTGGAACAAGGGGCTCATCGGCATGCGTCAGCCGTCCAACCGAGCCCGAACCGGCCCGGGCGAGCCGGTGCCCTGACCGAGCTGCGCAGCGGGCTGCATCGCGGCACCGAGGCCGGCGGCATTCGTGCCGAACCGCTGTGCCCTGTCGATCGGGTCAGCCAGGCCGATGAGTGAACGCCAACCACCGGGCGTGGGCCTGTCGGTCTGCCATGCCTCGCGCTTGACCCATGCATGGGCCACGGACACGATGGCCATCACGTAGTAGGGAAAGTCGTAGTAAGCAAGCTGCAGGAATGCGCCGCCCACGGCGTAGCCAACCAGGCACACCTGCGCCATCGCGCCCAGGTCACCGACCCACTTGATGTCCGGCCTTGCGGATGCCGCGCGGCGCAGCCTGCCAGCAACGAACCATGTAGACACCCAGACAGCGGCGAACAGGAAGAAGCCGACAAAACCGTGGTGCCCGAGCATCTGGAACCAGATGCTGTGCGCCACGGGCTGGCCGAACTCGGTGCCATAGGGCGAGAACGCGTTAAACAGTTCCGAGGACGTGATGTCGAAGCCGACACCGAAGGGATAGTTCTGCGCGATGCGCCACGAAACCCACCACGCGCTCAGACGCCCGAGTGCCGAGGCGTCCTCCTCGTAGGTCTCGATGGTCTCCATGCGCTCCGTCCAGTTGGACGGCATCGCGGCGATCATGACGGCACCCAGGGCCAGCAGCAGCAGGCCATTGCGCACGCGCCGTCCGCCGCGCCACCACAGCACCGTCGTCATGGCGACGATGGCGAGCAGCGCGCCGCGGGAGTGCGAACCCAGCGCCGAAGCTGCGCTCAGCAGCATCAGCAGCGTCAGAACCATTGACAGCCACTTGCGTGACACCTGCATCTGCATGAAGCGCAGGAGCGGGATCGTCATGATGGTGGCCACGGCGAAGTCGTTGTTGCCCTCGATCCAGGAACCGGGCGGGCCCCAGACCCGATATCCACCGCCGGTGGCAATGGTGAACAACCCGCCCTTGGCGCTGAGCAGCGCCACCGACAGCGTGAGCACCCACACCAGGCAGAAGATGTGCTGCTTGCTGTGGAACAGCATCAGCGTCACGAACACCATGACGTTGACCTTGATGACCTTGTCCCACTGAGAGAACTGCCCCGACGGGTCGAGCCCCATCTGCCATGAGAGGGTGATCCACAGGGTCAGCAATGCAAACCAGACCACGGGAGAGGCCTTGAACGGATTGCGCTTCTCCACGGTAAACAGAAGTCCGACCAGGGTCACCCCGGCGGCCAGCATCGCGACAGGTGCCGAATAAGCGAAGCCGTAGGTGTACCTGTGGGGGCTCATCAGGCTGACCCAGACCCAGAGCAGCACGCCGATCCAAGGATGCCGGATCGCCACCATCGCCCACGGGACGATGACGGACATGACGAGGAAATCACGCATGCGGCGCAGCCACCCCGGCCTGAACCTGCGAAGGCACGCGACTGACCACGTACCGGAACTTGCCCGACTTCTCGGCCGGAATGGCGGCCACGCGTTCCACGACGACGTCGACTGCCGAACCCAGCCTGCGCTTGAACCCGGACACGATGGCGGATTCGTCCTCCGAACCGAAACCGGGAGCGACGACCACCTGCACGCGTGTCAGGTCCAGGCTCTCCTGCACGATGCGGAAGCCCTGCACGCTCGGCATGTCACGCAGGATGTAGATGAGACTCAGGCCGTGCATGACGGTGCCGTCCTGTGCAACGACGAAGTCGGTGCTGCGCCCCTGGATCTCGGCCAGCAGAGGCAAGCCCCTGCCACAGGGGCATGCTGCGTCGCTGGTCACGGCCACGTCGCCGGTGCGGTAGCGGATGAACGGGAAATCGCGCGTCGCCAGGTGGGTGACGACGATCTCGCCTGGCTGGCCGGGCGGCAGGGTACGCCCGTCCTCGCCCACGATCTCGACGACGATGTCCTCGGCCGTCAGGTGCATGCCGCCTTCGGGACACTGGTGGGCGATGAACCCGGCATCCCGTCCACCGTAGCCGTTGGCCACGCGGCAGCCGAACACGCGCTCGATGTCGGCGCGCTGGTTGTCGTACAGCCGCTCGCTGGTGACGAAGGCCACGCGGATGCCCAGGTCGTCCATGCGCTGGCCACGCCTTTCGGCATGGCGCGCGATGTGGCTCAGCGCACTGGGGTAGCCGAACAGCATGCGCGGACGCGCCTGGCGGATGCGGGCCACGAAACCGTCGAGCTTGCTTTCGCTCATCTCGAAGGCCGGCAGAAGCTGGGTGCGCATCAGCTTGTCGCGCCAGGCGCGGATGCGGTCCTGGCTGCCCAGTTCGATGGGTGAACCCCAGACCACGATCTCCGGGTCGCCGATGTCCACGCCCCACCAGCGGGTGGCACGCCACTTGGCGGCCACGTCGTGGCTGACCCGTTCGTTGCCGATGTAGAAGATCAGCGGCTCGCCGCTGCTGCCCCCGGTGTTGAAGCGCGCCAGGCCACGGGCCTGCGGGTGCTTCATGGCGTCGGTGTGGGCACGGATGGTGGCCTTGTCCAGCAGCGGCAGTCGGGCGAGGTCGGCCACGCCAGTGACGGCGCGAGGATCGAACTGGCGCTCGGCAAACAGTGCTCGCCAGTACGGGACGTCGGCCGCGGCCACCAGCAGCGACCGCAGACGCTCGGCCTGCCAGCCCAGGATGCGCTCTCGTGACCACCACTGGCTGTCTTCCAGCTCGCGACGTATGCGCACCGTGTCGTGGTGCTTGAGCTTCTCCTGAAGCGGAAACACCAGACCCGAGACCAGGCGTGTGTACGCGCTCATCCTGCCGCCTGCGGCGCCATGTGCGCCACCTCGCGGTAGACCGCGGCCCATTGCGGGCCCACCGCCTCCCATGTGTACGCCTGCACTTCGGTCAGCGCCTGAGTGCGCAGACGCTCATGCAGGCCTTCGTCTTCCAGCAACGCCAGCAGAGCCTGCGCCATGGCGTCGGGGTCGGCCGGGGGCACCAGCAAGGCAGTGCGCCCGTGCTCCACGATGTACGGCACACCTCCGACCCGGGTGCTGACAACGGCCACACCGCTGGCCATGGCCTCGAGCACCGAGTTGGGCATGTTGTCCACGCGGCTGGGGTTCAGCGCGATGCGGCTGGCGCGCAGGCGTGCAGCCATGGTGTCGCGGTCCAACCGGCCAGCGAACTCCACGACCGCTTGCAGGCCCATCGACGCGGCCAGCGCGCGCAACTCGCCTTCCTCGGGTCCCGTGCCTGCCAGTACCAGCCGCGCTCCGGCATGCCGCGCATGCACCTGGGCAAACGCCCGGATGGCCGTGGCGTTGTCGTAGATGGGTTCCAGGTTGCGTGCGACGATGATCTGCGCCTCGCCCACGCGCGCGCCCGGGCGGAAACGCTGTAGGTCCACGATGTTGGGGACGATCTCGGACCGAATGCCATGGCGGGCAAAGACGTCTTGCAGGAAGCCCGAGGGTACGACCAGACGCGCAACGTGGCGCAAGGATGCCCGAACCACGGCGGCCGATTTCGCCAGAAAGGGGCCAGCCTCGCCTCCGCGGTAGTTGACCACCACGGGCGTGCGCCGCACCCGGGCGACCCAGATCGCAGGCGCGGCGAACAGGTGCCACGACCAGCCGGAATTGGCCATCACGTGCAGCACATCCACCCGACCAGCGGCGCGCCAGAGCGCTGCCAGATAGGGCAGCAGGCGGAACAGCGCGCGAACGCCGCGCAGTCTTGCCACCCAGGCCGGGCGGTAACTCGGGTTGGTTGGCACCAGTTCCACACGTGCCTGCGCGGCGCCCAGCAACTCGGCCAGCTGCCGCGTCTGCATGGCCATGCCGCCGGCCGGCGGCGGCAGCGGCCCCACGATGCCGATGCGCAGCCCCGCCACCCCGGTCACACCACGGCCTCGGCGCTGCGCGTCAGTTGCTGGAATGGCGCCACGTAGTGCGCCGCGCTTGCGGCCCAGTTGCGCTCGCGCTCCACGAAGGCACGCCCGGCAGCGCGGATGCGCGGCCATTGGTCGCGTGCTGCCAGCAGCGCACCCACTGCCTGCGCCAGCGCCGCAGGGTCGCCCGCGCGGAAGAGCTGCCCGGTCACGCCATGTTCGATCAGTTCCTTGTGCCCGCCCACGTCACTGGCCACCAGCAGCCGCCCCTGCGCCATGGCCTCCAGCGGCTTCAACGGCGTCACCAGTTCGGTCAGCCGCATGCTGTGGCGCGCATAGACCAGCACGTCCACCAGGTCGTAGTAGCGGTTCACCTCGGCGTGCGGCACGCGGCCGGTGAAGACGACCTTGTCGCCCACGCCCAGCGCCTGGGCCTGCTCCTTCAGCGCGCTGTCCTGAGGGCCACCGCCCACCAGCAGCACGCGCACGTCGGGCCGCTGCGCCAGGATCCGGGGCAGCGCCTGCAGCAGCAGATCCAGGCCTTCGTACGCATAGAAGCTGCCAATGAAGCCCAGCACCGTGGCGCCGGCCAGGCCCAGCGACGCCTTCAGGGCTTCATCAGGCTCGCCGCCGGGTTCGAAGTTCTGGATGTCCACCGCGTTGGGGATCACCGTGACCTTGTCGGCCGCGATGCCCCGGGCCACGATGTCGCGGCGCAGGCCTTCGCAGATGGTGAACACGTGGGCCGCCTGCTTGAGCGCGCGCGTCTCCAGTGCACGCGTGGCGCGGTAGCGCAGGCTGCCTTCGGAGGTGGTGCCGTGGTCCACGGCGGCGTCTTCCCAGAAGGCACGCACCTCGTAGACCACCGGAACACCCAACGCCTTGCCCACGCGCAGCGCCGGGATGGCGTTGAGCACCGGCGAGTGGGCGTGGATGATGTCGGGCCGCAGGTCGCGCACCAGCTGCTCCAGCCGGCGCTGGGTGGCCCGCATCTGCGCGTTTTCGGCAAGTACCGGCAGCCTGGGCGCGTCGGGCGCGGGCGTCCGGTAGAAGTGCCAGCCGTCCACCGTCTCCTCCGGGCCGGAAGCCGCCGTGTGCTTGGGGCTGGTGAGGTGGAAGGTCACCCAGCCCAGCTTGCGTTGCTCGCGCAGCAGGCTCAGCGTGCGGAAGGTGTAGCCGCTGTGCAGCGGGATGGAGTGGTCCAGGAGGTGCAGGATGCGCATGGCCGGCAGACGCTCAGGCGGGCACGGCCACGCCGGGCCTGGGCATGCGGCGCGGCGTGCCGGTCGCATCGGCCACGTTGCGCAGGAACGCCTCGAACATCATCAGCGTCCACAGCGGTGCGCTGTAGTCGCGCGTGCCGTCCTGGTGCGCCTTGACCAGGTGCTGCAGGTAGTCGCGGTCGAACCAGCCGGTGTCGGCCAGGCGCTCGCCCAGCACCGCGTCGCGCACACGCTGCTTCAGCGGCCCGCGGAACCAGCGCGCCAGCGGCACGGAAAAGCCCATCTTCGGCCGGTACAGCACGTCGTCGGGCAGGCTGGGCTCCATGGCCTTCTTGAACAGGTACTTGCCTTCCTGCCCGCGCACCTTCAGGCCCGACGGCAGCGTGGCCAGCCATTCCACCAGCTTGTGGTCCATCAGCGGTTCGCGCACCTCCAGGCTGTGGGCCATGCTGGCGCGGTCGACCTTGGTGTTGATGTCGCCCACCAGGTAGGTCTTGAGGTCCAGGTACTGGATCAGCGCCAGCGGGTCGTCGGTGCCGGCGCGCACGGCATGGTGCGCGAAGACGTGCAGCGCGTCGTAGCCCGACAGCTCCCGCTTGAAGGCCGGGCTGTAGAGCTGCGCGCGCATGGGCCCGCGCAGGATGCTGACGCTGTGGAAGTAGGCCTCCACCGAGTTGCGCGCCATGCCTTCGAAGGTGGTCTTGGCGCGGAAGACGCGCGGCGCCCAGTCGGCCTTGGGGTAGACGCGGCCCAGCAGCCCGAACAGCGGCTGGCGGATGCTGGCCGGCATGGCGCGGCGCATGCGCTCTTCCATCATGTGCAGGCGGTAGCGGCGGTAGCCGCCGAAGCTTTCGTCGCCGCCGTCGCCCGACAGCGCCACCGTCACGCGCTTGCGGGCGAGCTGGCAGACGCGGTAGGTGGGGATGGCGCTGCTGTCGGCGTAGGGTTCGTCGTAAAGGCGCGCCAGGGTGTCGATGAGGTCGAAGTCGTCGCTCTGCACCGTCTCCACGTAGTGGTCGGTGTGGTAGCGGTCGGCCACCATCTGCGCAAAGGCGCTTTCGTTGAAGGCCGGGTCGTCGAAGGCGATGCTGCAGGTCTGCACCGGCGTGCTGGACAGGCCGGCCATCGTGGCCACCACGGCGCTGCTGTCCACGCCGCCGGACAGGAACGCGCCCAGCGGCACCTCGGAGATCAAGCGCAGCTTGACCGACTCGGCCAGGCGCTCGCGCAGTTCCACCAGGGCGTCGGCCTCGCTGATGGGGTTGTCCAGCGTGAAGGCCACGTCCCAATAGCGCCGCGGCGGCGGGATGGGCGCGCCACGGCGGATGCACAGCGAATGCCCGGGCTCGAGCTTCAGCGCCTGCAGGAACACGGTGCGCGGCTCGGCGACGTAGCCGAGAGCGAAGTACTCCTCCAGCGCCAGCGGGTCGATCTCGCGCCGCAGGCCGGCGCCGCGTTCGTCGCGGTAGGCCAGCAGCGATTTCAGCTCGCTGCCGAAGAGCAGCATGCCGTCGTCCAGCACCGCGTAGTACATGGGCTTGACGCCCAGGCGGTCGCGGGCCATGAAGAAGGTCTGGCGGTTGCGGTCCCACAGGGCAAAGGCGAACATGCCGCGCAGGCGCTGCACGCAGTCCTCGCCCCAGGCCTCCCAGGCGTGCACGATGACCTCGGTGTCGCTCTTGGTGCGGAACACGTGGCCCAGCGCCTGCAGCTCGGGGATCAGCTCCTGGAAGTTGTAGATCTCGCCGTTGAAGACGATGACGACGGAGTGGTCCTCGTTGAACAGCGGCTGCTGACCGGTGGCCACGTCGATGATGCTCAACCGCCGGTGGCCGAAGCCCACGCCGGGCTCCAGGTGCAGGCTGCCTTCGTCCGGCCCGCGGTGGGTCTGCGACTCGTTCATGCGGTGCAGCACCGGGTGCGCGACTGGGCGCGCCTGGCGGGTGTCGAAGATGCCGGTGATGCCGCACATGGCTGGGGGTCCGCTTCCGCTGTCTGGGCCGGCCCGGTGGAGGTTCGGGCGAAGCCGGCATGGTAGGACAGGCACCACGGGGGTCGGCCATTGCCGGACCTCGCGGCTGGGCCGCCGCATGACATCTGCCACGCTGGGCCACTCGGTAGTCAGTGTTCCGGTGCATTGCATCGCGGGCGTCGCCCGAGCCGCCGTCGGATTCGCGGCTCACGTTCTACCGCGTGCTACCGGCGGGACTCGCCGTGCTCGGGATCCCGGAGATGCCCCCGGACCACCAGGATGCGGACCTGTCCAGCCGTTTCGCTATAGATCACCGAGTATGGAAAGTCGCGAAGCGGATGAACCCGTCGACGCTCATCTACAGGCGTGCCGATGCCGGGAAACTCGACAAGGAGCCGGGCCACACGCTCGAACTCACCGAGAAACCGGTGCGCGAGCCTAGCGCCGCCCTCACGGCGGTAGAACTGCGCCGCGGCAAGGAGATCCTGCTCCGCGCCCCGGTGCAGGCTGAACGTCATGCCAGACTGGCGCGGACCCTGGCCATCGCCTCGGGCCCTTGGACAAGGACAGAGGCGTCTGCGTCCGCTTCCGCGTCACGCTGCGCCGCCAGTGCGTTCCAGCGTGTATCACGCTCGCGATCGGCATCGAGACTGCGGATGACCTGATCGAGCAGGCGCGCACGGTCCGATGCCGACAACTGCAGCAACTGCTGCGCAAGGAGTTCGATGGGTACCGTCATGGTGCGGCTCCGATGGGTTGGCCCATTAGCTTGCCACAACGCCGGGACGACACCACGCATCCGTGCCCGCTTGGGCGGGCCAATCAGCGGGCGTTCATCTCGTCACGGCCGGGCATTCCGCCAACTTGCAGTTGGCCCCGCAACTGCCCCAGCACGTCGTCGCTGCACTGAAGACGCTGGTGCGCCAGGGCGTATCCCGCCAACCACACCCTGAACGCAGCGCTGAGCGTGGTCTGTTCGCTGCGGGCACGCCGACGCGCGGCTTCGATGACGCGTTCGTCAGCGCGCAGGGTGATTCTCTTCATGGCGGGAAGCGTACACGGTTGCCGTCGAGACCGTCACGGCGCACGGCGCATCACCGCGTCTCGCGCCAGCGACCTGGCATGGTCGATGCGTACAGCTGCTGGTACGCCCCCACCATCGCCTGCAGGCTGAAGCGCCGCTCCACGTCCGCCCGGCCTGCACGCCCCATCTCGGCCGCACGCTCCGGGTCGCGGGCCAGCGCCACCAAGGCCGCGGCCAGGGCCTCCACGTCGTCCGACGGCACGATGTGCCCGGTGACGCCTTCGGTCACCAGTTCCGGGTTGCCACCCACCGCGGTGGCCAGCACCGGCAGGCCGCTGGCCATGGCCTCGAGGATCGTGTTGGAGATGCCTTCGCCCAGCGACGGCAGCACGAAGGCGTTCAGGCGCCGCATCAGCGCCGGCACGTCGCTGCGTTCGCCGGGCAGCCAGGCCAGGTCGGCCGCGCCGGTTTCCTGCAGCAACTGCGTGCAGGCGGCGCGCAGCGGGCCGTCACCCACCAGCGCCAGGCGCAGGCGGGGGCGCAGGTCGGGCGCCAGCGCCAGCGCGCGCACGAAGGCGCGTGCCAGCAGCGTCTGGTGCTTGACGGTCTGCATGCGGCCCACGGTGCCCACGACGAAGTGGTCGCCGGCGAAGGGCCAGCCTTCGGGCAGCGCGTCATCGGCCGTACGGGGGTGGAAACGGTCGGCATTCACGCCGTTGTAGATCTGTTCGATGCGGCCGGGCGCGATGCCGACGCGACCACTCAGGTAGCCCGCCAGGTCCTGCGACAGCGCCACGTAGCGGTGCACGAAGGGCGAGTACAGCCGGCGGATGCGCTGGTGGCGGACGCTGGAGCCGTCCAGGTCCTCCACGTCGCGCCCGTGTTCCCCATGAATGCGCACCGGCACGCCAGCGGCCCAGGCGGCGGGCTGCATTTCCAGCGCCGCCAGATTGCGCGTGTGCACGATGGCCGGCCGCAGCCGGCGCATCAGGCGCCACAGTTGCGGATAAACCTTGAACCCCTGCCCCGGCGGCTTGTGCAGGGCGATGCAGTCCACGTCGGGGCGCCGCAGGCGGTGGCGGAAGTCGGTGACCTCGGTGAGCGCGATCACCACGTGCCGGAAGGCCTGCGACGGCAGGTGGTTGATCAGGTTGACGACGCCGTTTTCCAGGCCGCCGGTGTCGAAGCGGTGGAGGATGTGGGCGACGAGGGGGGGCGCCGGCTTGCTCAAGCCGCGATGCGCTCGAACGCAAAGTTCGACAGTTCGGCACGCTGCTGCGCGTGCTCGATGGTGATGGCCACCATGCGACCCTGCTCGTCCACGTCGATCAAGGTGTTCTCGTCGACGTCGCGTGTCTCGGCCACGGTCGCGTCACGCAACTCGATGTACAGCGTGTCGGTATCCTCGAAATAGCGGACTCTCATGGCGTGAAACCTCTGTCGAAGAACGCGTTATGCACGGTTTCGCCGTCATCCAGCAACACGACGCGGAGGTATCGGCCCTCTGCCTCAACGATCGGTGCCCAGCGACGGATTCGCCCGTCGGATTGGACCACTTCCGCGGTCGGATGTCGCACCACCCGCTGAATCCACTCGTCTTGGATTGCAGAGCGATCCGGGCGCTGCCTGGTTGCTTCGAAGTATCGGGTGACCTTCATGCCCAGGCAGCGCGGCGCCGCACGGTCACAACCGCCAGAGCTTGTACCCCGCCCCCGTGATCGCCGCCGGGTCGAACGCCGCCTTCACGTCGATGAACGCCCCGCCCTTGATCAGCTTGCGGCCCAGGTCCTCCACTGACATGACCTGGTATTCGCGGTGCGCCACCGCGGCGACGATGGCGTCGGCGCGCGGCAGGTCGTCCCAGGCCTCGAGCCGCACGCCGTACTCGTGCATGGCCTCCTCGGGGTCGGCCGTGGGGTCGGTGACGTGCACGTCCACGCCGTAGCTCTGCAATTCCTTGATGATGTCGATGACCTTGCTGTTGCGCAGGTCGCCGCAGTTTTCCTTGAAGGTCAGGCCCATGACGTTGACCTTGGCGCCCTTGATGTAGGAGCCCGCGGCGATCATGTGCTTGATGGTCTGCTCGGCAATGAACTTGCCCATGCCGTCGTTGATCCGCCGGCCGGCCAGGATGACCTGCGGGTGGTAGCCCAGCATGTCGGCCTTGTGGGTCAGGTAGTACGGGTCCACGCCGATGCAGTGGCCGCCCACCAGGCCGGGCTTGAACTTCAGGAAGTTCCACTTGGTGCCGGCGGCCTCCAGCACCTCGCTGGTGTCGATGCCCAGCTTGTCGAAGATGATGGACAGCTCGTTCATCAGCGCGATGTTGAGGTCGCGCTGCGTGTTCTCGATGACCTTGGCGGCTTCGGCGGCCTTGATGCAGCTGGCGCGGTGCACGCCGGGCTCGACGATCATCTCGTAGGTCTTCGCCACCGTCTCCAGCGTCTCGGGGGTGTCGCCACTGACGATCTTGAGGATCTTGGTCAGCGTGTGTTCCTTGTCGCCCGGGTTGATGCGCTCGGGGCTGTAGCCGACGAAGAAGTCCTGCTTCCACTTCATGCCGGATTCCTTCTCCAGCACGGGGATGCAGACCTCTTCGGTGGCACCGGGGTAGACGGTGCTTTCGTAGACGACGATGGCGCCCTTCTTCATGTGGCGGCCGGCACTGGTGCTGGCGCCGATGAGGGGGCGGAAATCGGGAATGTGCGCGTCGTCCACCGGCGTGGGCACGGCCACGATGATCACGTCGGCCTCGCCGAGCATCTTGGGGTCGTCGGTGTAGACGGCCAGCTTGCCGGCCTGCACCTCTGCGTCGGTCAGTTCCCGCGAGGGGTCGCTGCCGCGCTGGCAGGCCGCGACCTTGCTCTTGGCGATGTCGAAGCCGATGGTGCGGACCTGCTTGCCGAATTCGACGACCAGCGGCAGGCCGACGTAGCCGAGGCCGATGACGGCGATGGTGGTCATGGAATCAACTCCCTCGAGGAACTGGTTGAACGCGGTCAGCGAGTGTCGCGCGTTTGTTGCAGTGCAGTGTCCAGGGCAGGCAGGTGCAGGCGTGCAAATTCCGCCAGAGTGGCGTCTGCATCCGCCCCGCCAGGGGTGGCCATGAGTACGACGGCGCCGTCATCGGGCTGGCCGGCCAGGCGCCCAAGCGCCTGATGCACCTTGGCGCGCACGTCGGACGCCGTCCAGTCGCTGCCCGTCCAGTAGAGGCGCCAGACACGAAGCTCGCGACCAGCGGAAGCGCCCAATGGCACCCGTTCTTGCAGGTCATGGGCCAAGACCGCCGGGAGCGGGCCCGCAGCACCCATCCCGCGCTGGCGCAGCACCTGCCAGCCGTCCTTACGGTCACCCGCCAGACTGTGCACGGACGTGACCAGCTTGCGCTCGTCGGACTGGTCGCGGAAATAGGCCACCCACAGCCAGACGGGTGCCGTCGGGCCGGTATAGTGGGTTTCGGCCATAACGCTGGGGTTCACGTAGCCGGGGCGCCAGGGCATGGGCGTATCACCCGCCTGCCACGGCGACGCAGGTGCCGGCAGCGCGACCAGTGGCATCGCGGCCGGCTCGCCATGGGTCAGACGCCATGCCCAGGCCTGGGTGGCTGCAACGACCACCAGGATGACCATCGCCACGGGCCAGGCGGCTTTGCGAGCCGGCTCGGGCCGGGCGGCCGCGTCGACCGGCTCGACCTCCGGTTCGCTCCAGCGTGCGCCAATGAAGAACATCAGGCCGATGACGACGCCGAAGAACACCCAGCCGTAGATCAGGTGGTCCACGCCCACGGCCAGTTGGTTGCCCGACAGGTGCCCGATCATCACGATCATGTAGGCGCGCAGCCAGTTGGCCACGATGGGCAAGAGGATGGCCACGCCCATGAAGATCAGCCGGCGGCGCATGGATCGGTAGTTCAGGTAGGCGAACAGGGTGCCGACCATGAACGACGCGATCAGGTAGCGCACGCCGCTGCAGGCCTCCACCACCGACCAGTTGCCCGACGGGATGACGAAGTTCAGGCCTTCGCGGTACACAGGGACGCCAGTGGCACGCAGGGCGGCCACGGTGAAGTCGGCCGTCCAGTCCATCAGCACCGGCTGGGTGAACTCCCCGAACGGCACTGCGAAGAACAGGAAGGCCAGCGGGAACGCGAGCACCCGCGCCACCGCCCAGCCGAACAGGGCCGGCACCGACAGCACGATCAGGCCGACGAGCGCGAACTGGCTGACCACACCCACCGCCGCCAGGTCGCCCAGCAGCCAGGCGAAACAGGCCAGCAACAGCGGCACCAGCATCCAGGGCACGGGCGCCGACGGCGTGACCGCCAGCAGGTTGCGCTGCCGCCAGGCCAGCCACAGCGAGATGGGCGGGACGAGGAAGGCGTGGGTGAAGGTCTCCGACCGCGACCAGATGCTCACCATGGCCAATGCGGTGTCCCGCATCAGCCAGAGCATGGCAGCCAGCAGCAGCAGGCCAGGCAGCCAAGGGGGCATGGAACGGGCGGTGTGGGCAGTCATGCGGGCTCGAGACAGCGATCGACGGGTGCGAGACGAGGCGACCACCCGTAGCGCGACACCACACAGGCGCGGGCCTGCCGCCCGATGTGCTCGCGCTCTTCGGGTCGCGACAGCCACGCATCGACCTGCGCGATGTAGTCGGCCGGATCGCTGGCGGCCGCCAGATCGTGCCCGGGCACGGCCTCGATGGCCTCCACGCAGGTTGCCGCCGCCACCACCGGCCGCGCCATCGCCATGGCCTCCAGCACCTTGTTCTGCACACCGCGCGCCAGGCGCAGCGGCGCCACCACCACGGCGGCGTGCTGAAGCCAGGGCCGCACGTCGGGCACGGTGCCGGTGACGCGCACTGCGTCGCCCGCCAGGGCCTGAACAGCCGCCGTGGGGCTGCGGCCGACGATGGACAGGCGCAGCCCGGGCCAGCGGGCGCGCAGCGCCGGCAGCATCTCGGCGGCGAACCAGGTCACGGCGTCCACATTGGGCCAGTAGTCCATGGCGCCGGTGAAGACCACGGGGACCTCACCGGGGTCGTAGGGGTTGGGGCGCGCCGGGTCGGGCGCAAAGTACGTGGTGTCCACGCCATTGCCCACGGCCTGCACGCGGCCGGCGCATTCAGGCGCCAGGCCCGTGAACAGCGCCACTTCCTTGTCGGTGACGAAGAAACTCTGCGTGGCCTTGACGGCCACCGCACGCTCGTAGGCCAGCAGTTCGCGGCCTTCGCGACGGTACAGCCAGCTCAACGGCCAGCGGTGGTTGCCGGCATAGTCCGCCCACTTGGCGGAATCGACGTCCACGAAGTCCACCAGCACCGGGCCGCCGAAGCCCTCGGCATAAGGCGCCATCGACGACGAGAACACCACCGCCGCATCGGCCTGCTGGGCACGGGCCCAGGCCATCAGTTCGGCGTTGCGGTAGTAGGCCAAGGTGAGCGGCTCACCGCGCAGCAGGCCTTGCAGGCTGGCCAGCCTGGCGCGCCGCGGGTGCAGGCGCACGGCCTTGACGTCGGCGCACCACTGGCGCACGGTAGCCACATGCGGCTCGTCGTCCGGGTCGTCCACAAAGGTACCCAAAAGCACGTCATGACGCTCGGCCAGGTGGCGCAGCAGGTGGTAGCTGCGCACCTTGTCGCCCTTGTTGGGCGGGTACGGCAGGCGGTGCACCAGGTACAGGATGCGCGCCATGTCTAGCCGAGGCTCCTGACGACAAAGGGCCCCAGCCAGTTGGCCACCGGCAGCGGCAGCTTGCGCCACGTCTCGATCATCAGCTTGTACTTGGCGTTGGCCGGGTTGTTCTGCGGGATGGCCTCGCGCTTGTACAGGCGATATTCGTAGTGCAGCGGCTGCGGCTCGAAACCCCAGTTCTTCTTGAAGGCGTAGGGCCCGGTGCCGACCTTGCTGCGGCCGTAGTCGAAGGTCTTGAAGCCCTGGGCACAGGCATGGCGCATCAGTTCCCAGTACTTGAAGTCGTTGGCTGCCAGGTCGCGAGCCGCTTCGTCGTCGCCGGCGTAGTAGGGCAGGATCTCGTCGCGGAAGTGGAAGCTCAGCACGCTGCTGAGCAACTGCCCCTCGGCGCTGGTGACGGTGAGCACGCTGCAGTCCGGCCCGAACAGGCGGCGCAGCGTCTCGAAGTACCGCTTGGGCAGGGCCGGCGTGCCGTGGCGGTGCACGTTGCTGGCATACAGCGCGAAGAAGCGGTCCACGCCGTCGTCGAACGTGGCCACCAGGCCGTTCTTGATGCCCTTGCGCACCATGGCGCGCTGCTTGCGCGGGATGGCCAGCATGTTGGCCTCCTCGTCGGGCAGGATGGGCTTGCGGAAGGTGACGTACAAGTCCTGCCGCGGCCAGCCGTCGTGCTGGCGCGTCAGCTGCCGCAGCTCCAGGTGCTCGGCCCCCAGTTGCTGGGCGATGCGCTGGGCCTCGGCCTCCAGCGCCTGCGCGGCGGCTTCGTCGCTGGCCGCCACGCCGGCGTAAACGCAGAACGGCAGGCTGACCAGGGCATGGCCGAACAGCAGGCTCTTGACCTGCGCCAGCGGCAGCACGCCGACGATGGCGCCGTCCTGCTCGGCATAGAGATAGAAGGTGGGGTGCCCGAAGACCTCGTGCATCACCTGCTGCCACGCTGCGCGATGGAAGAAGGTGGCCTCGGGGCAGGCGAAGACGAAGGCGTCCCAGCGTGCAGCGGCGGCCGCATCGCCGGGGTTCAGGCGGTGGATGGTGGCCACGCGGCGGGCCCTAGGCGGTGACGGACGAGACGGCGGCCGGCCGCGGGCCGGCGGCGCCAGCGGTGGCGTGCGGCGTGGCGCCATCCAGGAAGATGCGGTCCATGCGGCCCCAGCGGAAATCCCGCAGCAACTGCTGCAGCCGCTGCTCGGTGCGGCCGATGTTCACGTAGTGCCGGAAGCGCGTCTTGGCGTCGATGCCGGGCACACGGGGCTGGCCGGGGTCGATCTCCCAGGGGTGCATGTAGAAGATGGCGGCCTGCCGGTCCTGCCGGTTCACCCGCTGGATCATCCAGCGCGACACCGGATACGGGAACAGCCGGAACCAGCCGCCGCCACTGGACGGCAGGTTGCGCTGACCCAGGCGCACGGTGGTCACCGGCACCTCCAGCAGGCCATTGGGCCGCCGGTGCGCGAAGCGTGGCGCGTCGGGCATGCCGTAGTGGTCGTGCCGGATGGGGTAGAGGCTGGAGCTGTAGGCGTGGCCGGTCTCCAGCAGCGTGTCGAAGGCCCAGAGGTTGCCGTGGCCGATGGAGAAGCTCGGTGCGCGGTAACCACGCACCGCCACGCCCCCCAGGTCTTCCAGCAGGCCCTTGGCGCGCACCAGGTCCTCGCGCAGCGCGGTGCGGTCCAGGTCGCTGGCGCGTTCGTGGCCATAGCCGTGGCTGGCCAGTTCATGGCCACCAGCGACGATGCGCCGCACCACCTGCGGGTAGCGCTCGGCCACCCAGCCCAGCGTGAAGAAGGTGGCCTGCACTTGCCGCGCGTCCAGCAGCTGCAGCAGACGGTCGACGTTGCGCTCGACGCGACAGTCGCGCGTGGGCCAGTCGCTGCGCCGGATGTACGGCGCCATGGCCGAGACCTGGAACCAGTCCTCGACGTCGATGGTCAGCGCGTTGGTGATCGCGGGCGCGAGCATGGGTCAGGCGCCGTCCTTGTCGGAAGGCGACGGTGAGGGCTGGGCAGCCGGCGCCGGTGCGGCCGTGCCCTGCTGCTTTGCGGCGCTGACCAGCTTCTGCAGCATGGACAACGTCTGGACGTTGATGCGCTCCAGACGCAGCAGGCTGCGTTCCAGGCGCTGCATCTGGTCCAGCCGCTGTTCGGCCGACAGGCGGTTGAGCTGCTTGCTCATGCTGTCGGCGGTGGCCGGGTCGACCTTGAACTTGGACAGGTCCAGGTCCAGCGGCATGCCGCCCACCGAGCCGGCGTAGAGCTCGCCCGGCACGCTGTCGCTGGGCAGCGGCGCGGGCACGGACACGCCTTCCTTGCGCGGCGGCACGGCGTTCTCGGCCTCGAGTTCCTTGACGACCTCGTTGACGTCGTCGGCGCTCAGGTGCGTGCGGCCGTTCAGGAAGCCCAGCAGCAGCACGCGGTCGCAGACGGAGTTGATGCGCCGTGGGATGCCACGCGTGGCTTTGTAGATGGCCTCGTGCGCGCCGTCGCCCCAGCTGGGCTTGTCGGTGCTGCCGGCGCACTTGAGTCGGTGCTCGATGTAGGCCTTGGTCTCGGCCTGGTCCAGCGGGCCGATGTGGCAGGTGGCCGCCACGCGCTGGCGAAACTGCTCCATCTCCGGGCGCTGCAGGATCTCGCGGAACTCCGGCTGGCCGATCAGGAAGCTCTGCAGCAGGGCCTGGTTGCCGAACTGGAAGTTGCTGAGCATGCGCAGCTCCTCGATGGCGCGCATGCTGAGGTTCTGCGCCTCGTCGACGATCAGCAGGCAGCGCTTGCCCTGGCTGGTCTGGCTGATCAGGAAGGCCTCGAGCGTGATCAGCAACTCGCTCTTGGGCACGTCCTTGACCTTGAAGCCGAAGGCCGCACCCACCATGCGCAGCGTGTCTTCCGCGCCCAGCTGGGTGGTGACCAGGTGGCCGGTGACGACGTTGCTGCCGTGCAGTCCCTCGATGAGCGTGCGCAGGATGGTGGTCTTGCCGGCACCGATCTCGCCGGTGATGACGACGAAGCCCTCGTTGCGCGAGACGCCGTACTCCAGGTAGGCCTTGGCGCGGCTGTGCTGCTTGCTGCCGAAGTAGAAGTTCGGGTCCGGGATCAGCTGGAAGGGCTTGCTGGTGAGCCCGTAGTGGGTTTCGTACATGGCTCAGAACCTCGTGCTGAACGCGGCCGTGACGGCGTTTTCGGTGTAGGGCTCGGTGTCGCTGTCGTACGCGGCGTGGCGGACGGTGAGTGACAGGGTGGACTGGCGGCTCAGACGAGAGTTCCAGCCCAGGGCCACGCTGTCCAGGTTGTTGCTGCCGGCAGCGGCCAGGGAGCGCGAACGCTGGCTGCTCACATTGAAGTTCAGGCCGGTGGTAGGCGTCAACCGGTGAGTGACCGTGACGCTCAGGCCGCGCTGGCGCACCGGGCCGGTGGCCAGGTCGTCGTCGGCCCCGGACAGGGTGTCGCCGCGTTCGCTGGTGGTCTGGAACACCGCGGCCGTGAACGTGGTGCGCACCCCGCTGAGCGCAAAGCTCAGCTCCTGTCGGCGCTGGATGGTGACAGCGCCGGTGACGAATCCGCCACCGCCCAGCAGGGTGTCGGGGCTGACGCCGTTGCGCTCCAGGAAGCTGCGCACCAGCAGGTCGCGGGCCACGGGGTCGGGCTCCTGGGAGGCGAACAGCTCGAAGAACAGCGCGTAGGCGGTGGTCTGCGAACCGCTCCCGTTGCTGGAGCTGCCGTCGTTGACCGACCGGCTGTCGCTGTAGCGCCAGACACTGCGCCGGAAGCGGTGCTCCAGCGCGACCTGGTGGGCGTCGCCGAACTGGCGGCGGTCGCCGTCGATGCTGACGCGGGTGCGGGGCGTGGGCGTCCAGAGTATGCCGGCGCCGTAGTTCTCGGACTCGCGGCTCTCGAGCGAAGCCAGGTCGGAGCGCTCGACGCCGCCGCGCACGCTGACCTGCAGTTCGGCGTCCGGGCGCACGATGAGGCTGGCAATGGCGCGGTCGGTGGTGGTTTCGCGGCCACCATCGAAATCACTGATCTGGCGCGAACCGGTGAGCGACCAGCTGATCACACGACCAGCCGCTGCCGGCGACAGCGTCAGCGAGGCGCCGGTGCTGCGCGAACCCACCTGGGTGCCGCCGTCGGTGCGGGTGGCATTGCCGCTGGCCTGCACGGCCACCACGCCGCCCAGCACGCCGCGCAGCACCGGCTGCAGCGACAGCGTCCGGACGTCCGACTGGTTGTTGGTGGTCAAGCTGCCGTCGACCGACTGCACGCCAAAGGCCGACGTGGGCTGGCGGCTGATGCTGGCGCTGGCGTTGAGGTCCAGGTGGTTGGGCACCAGTTCGGCACGGCCGCTGGCCGACAGGCGGTGCTGGATCTCATTGGCGGCACTGTCGCGAGCGTGCAGCACACCCACCAGGCCGTAGTCGAACACGCCTTGCACGCGACCGGCACGGCTGGTGACGCGCAGGCCAGGGCTGATGGACGTGATGGCCTCCGAACTGCGGCCGTCGGCGGCCGTGGCACCTTTGGCGCGGTAGCTGTCGGTCAGCGTCTGGGTCACCGACAGGGCTGGCGTGACCTCCAGCCTCGGCCGGGAACCGGCCTGCTGTGCGATGGCAGCACCGGACACGGCGCCCGCCAGCACGGCAACACAGGCCATTGCCAGCGCACGCGGCACCAGGCCTGGCGCCGAACTTGGCATCGGCACGCTGCTAACCACCTGCCTTGGCGTCGGCCGGTGCGGCAGCGGCATCGCCAGAGGCGCCTTGGCCGTAGCCATAACCGTAGCCATAACCGTAGCCGTAACCCTTGCCGTAGCCGCCACCACTGCCGCGCGCCTTGTTCAGCACCATCATCTTGACTGGGCAAGTCTCAATGGCCGCCAGGGCATGCTGCACGTCCGCCTGCAGCGTGCGCCCGGCATGCACCACGACTACGATCTGGCCCATGTGCGTGGCCAGCACGCGGGACTCGGTCGTCAGCAACAGCGGCGGCGAGTCGAAGATGATGATCCGGTCGGGGTAACGGGTGGCCATGTCGTCGAGCAGGTCGCGCATGGCATCACTGGCCAGCAGTTCGGTAGCGCGCGGATGGGGGGTGCCGCTGGGCAGCAGGGTGAGCTTGTCGATGTTGGTGCGCAGCAGGCAGTCGGGCACCGTGGCCTTGGCTTCCAGCACGTCCAGCAGGCCCGGGCCAGGCTCCAGGTTCAGCATGCGCAGCACCGACGGGCGGGCCACGTCGGCGTCCACCAGCATCACGGTGTTGTCCAGCTCCGCGGCAATGCTCATGGCCAGGTTCACCGACGTGAAGCTCTTGCCCTCGCCCGGCAGCGCGCTGGTCACCATGATCAGGTTGCCGTGCTTCAGCGGCGCCGCGCCCTTGCCCATGGCGTTGACGATCAGCGGGCGCTTGATGACGCGGAACTGATCGGCCGTGGGTGTGCGAGGGCCATGCGGCGTGGCAAAGCCCTGGGCCTGCAGTGCGTCGAGGTCGATTTCGACCTGGCGCGACTGCGGCGCCGGCTCGGCTTCCGGCTCGGGCTGCGCCACCGCAGGCGCGGCCGGCAACCCGGGCAGGGTCGCTGCCGGGACCGACGGCGACGCCACCACCGGCACGTCCACCCCCGCCTGGCGGAGCTGTTCCAGCCGCTGGGCGGCCTGTTCGATCAAGCTGCTCATGGTTTCGCTCGGGCGCGCGCTCAGCGGCCCGCCATCACGGCCATCACGGCCAGGCCGGCACCGAACAGCAGCACCAGGCTGCCGGTGGCACCGAAGAAACGCAGGCGGTCCATGCGCTCGCGGCGGCGCTCGGCATCACCCAGCACGACAGACACCACGCCCAGCAGCGGCAGGCCGGTCTTCTGGCGCAGGTCGGTCACGTCGTAGAAGGCCGGGCGCAGCTGGCTGGCGACGAAGGCGGTGAACAGGCCCCCGGCAATGGCAGCCACCAGCACCAGCGGCAGCAACATCAGGCGGTTGGGCGACACGGGCTTGGGTGACACCCGGGGTGGGTCGATCAGGCGGAAGTCGGCTACGCCAGCGGCGGACTCCAGGTCGCCGGACATCATGGCCGCCTGCCGGCGGGAGACCAGGTTGTCGTAGTTCTTCTTGGTGATCTCGTAGTCGCGGTTGAGCTGCGCGGCCTCGGCTTCCAGCTGTGGTGCCGTGCGCACGGCAGCGCGCGCGGCCTCGAGGCGGGCGCTGTACTCGGAAACCCGGGCCTGCAGGGCCGCCACCTGAACTTCCGACGCTGCCAGCATGCGGTTGAGCTCCTGCGACACCAGGCTCTGCGCCTGCGCGGCCGGGCCGGACGTGCCCGCCGTGGCCAGCAGCTTCTTGCGCTGCGCGGCCATCTCCTTGGCCTTCTGCGCCTCGAGGTCAGCGATCAGCCGCTTGGTGTTGACGACATCCGGGTGCTGGTCGGTGAACCGCTGCAGCAGGGCGTCGAGATTGCGCTTCTGCGCCTCGATGCGTCCGTCGAGCTCAGGCGTCGAGACCTGGATGGCCGATTCCTGCAGAAGGCTCTGGGTGACGATGTTGCCCGACTGCGACTTCTCCGCCGCCAGCTGGGTCTTGGCGGAATCGCGGGCACGCTCGGCTTCACGCAGCTGGAGCCGGGCATCTTCCAGTTGCCGGCTGAGCCCGGCCATGCGCGCAGCAGCGTCCTGCCCATCAGGCGACTGCATGTCCAGGTTGCGCAGCCGGAACTCCTTCAGCCGCGCCTCGGCTTCCTCGAGCTTGGCCTCGAAGTTGCGAATCTGCTCGTCCAGGAACACGCGGGCGGAATCGGAATCCTTGCGTGAGGCGCCCAGACTGGATTCGACGAAGATCGAGACCAGCGACTGGATCACGCGCTTGGCCTTGTCCTGGTCGTTGTTCTTGTAGCTCAGCGCAAAGAGATTGTCGCGCGCGGTGCTGGCGATGCGGATGTCCTTGGCCAGATCGGTGAACAACTGGTCCTGCTGTGCCTTGGACTGGGCGCCCAGGTCCAGGTCGGCCATGCGCACCAGCTTTTCGAGGTTCGGCCGGCTGATGAGGGTACGGCTGAGCATGCCGATCTGCTGCTCGATGTTGGGCTGCACCGCCAGACCGGCCATCAGGGGCTTGAGGATGGACTGCGTGTCGACGTAGATGCGAGCGGACGCCTCGTACTGGTTGGGGATGCGGAACACCACCACCGTGGCCACCGCGGCCACCAGCCATGCGACCAGCACACCCGCCCAGCGGAAGCGCCACATGCCGCGGGCGATGCCGGTGACCTGGGCCAGGATCTCTTGCATGGACGAACTCCGTTACTCGCGCTGCAGCAGTGCGGTCAGAAGAAGCTCTGCGGGATGATGAGGATGTCGCCGGGGCGCATCTCGACGTTGGCAGACACGTCTCCACGCTTGATCAGGTCCTTCAGGCGCACGGAGTACTGCTTGCCGTTGTCGGCCGTGCGCAGGATGCTGGCGCCGTTGCCGTCGGCGAAATCGGTGAGGCCGCCGACGGCGATCATCACGTCCAGCAGTGTCATCTGCTGCTTGTAGGGCAGGAACTGCGGGCGTGCCGCCTCGCCCACCACGCGGATCTGCTCGCTGTACGGGCCGACGAAGCCGGTGACCATCACGGTGACGATGGGGTCGCGCACGTATTTGCCGAGCACAGCCTCGACCTCGCGAGCGATCTGCACCGAGGTCTTGCCCTGGACCACCATTTCGTCGACGAGCGGGGCCGAAATCTTGCCGTCGGGCCGCACCGGCACCGCCATCGACAGTTCTGGGTTGCGCCAGACGACGATGTTGAGGTTGTCGCCTGCACCGACCACATAGCTGTAGTCGCTGCTGGCGGCCGACGCCGGAGCCGGCGGGAACGCCGGGGCCGTGCCGGCACACCCGGCCAGGATGCCGATGGTGGCCACGCCGGCCAGCAGGCGGCACAGCCGGGAAGATGGGGACAGGGACAACTTCGAGGGGAATCGCATGGGGGCAGGTCTCCGAGAATGGCCGTTCGTGGCCTGTCCGGGCAGGTCTCGAATCATGGCACAGGGTATGCATGTGGCGCGCCCCGCCCCACCCCCCAGAATGCCAGCGCGGCGTGACATAGCCCCGCTGGATCCCGGTGATCCGCCTCAGTTCAAGCGAAGGCGGGGGCGGATCAGCGCCAGCAGCAGCCGCTGCAGGGGGTTGGCGTTGCCGCCGGGACGCCAGGTGAAAGACAGGCGCTGGCGGTAGGCGTCGAACTGCATGGCCCAGGGCGCCGGGCGCAATGGCCCCCGCCCGAGCAGGATCTTGAGCACGGCGGTACCGGTGACGCCAGCACAGAGGTCACAGGCCATCACGGTGGACGGGCCCTTGTGGGCGGCGAAATCCACGGCCTGCGGCGCGACGAGGTAGGGCCGCTGCAGCATGGCCGGGGACAGCCCGGCGATGAAGCGGGCGTACTGCTCGGTGGTGTCGCAACCCTCGAGCCGGAAGTACTGCTCGAAGCTCATGCCGCCGGGCTTGAAGTAGAGCAGCGACACGCCCATACCCAGCGGCGCCGCCGTGACGGCCGGGATGCCACGCTCGTGGCAGGCCTGGAACAGCATCCGGCGCGCGTCTGCCGCGAAGAAGTCGATCCCGTCGACATAGACGTCCACGCCGTCGAGGAAGGCACCGAGGTTGCCTGGGGTCACCCCGTCTGCGAACGATCGAATCTCGGCGGCGGGGTTCACGTCCCGCGCCATCCTGGCGATGACTTCGGACTTGGCTTGCCCGATGGTGGAAACGAAGGCGCCGGCTTGACGGTTGAAGTTGTGGACCTCGAAGCGGTCGAAATCCGCGATGTGGAAGGCCCCGAGACCCAGCCTGGCCAGCGTGAGCACATGGGCACCGCCCACGCCGCCGAGCCCGGCCACGGCCACCCGCATCGAACGCAACCTGGCCTGCTCTTCTTCGGTGACCCAGCCGATGTTGCGCGAGAAGGCCGCGTCCTGGTCGAATGGCATCCTGAACCGGTCCAGGGGGTGCGCCTCAGGCGGGCTTGCGGGCCAGGACGTCGTAGCAGTTGCCGCCGACGCGCTCGTTCACGATCTCGAAGCCGGCGGCCAGGATCCGCCGGCGAATGTCGTCCCGCTCGTAGGGCGTGTACAGGATGCCCTTCTTCATGCCCCACCGGTTGATGGCACCGGCGATCTGCCTGAAGGGCCAGATGCCGCGCGGGTACAGCAGGACGTTGGCAGCCATGGTGCCGCCGGGCCTGAGGACCCGGAAGACGCCACGCAGCCCGCCATCGACATCAGGCAGGCAGTGGATGGCGTTGGCGACGTTGCAGGTGTCGAAACTCGCGGCCTCGAAGGGCATTTCGGCGGCGTCGGCGTGGAGGAAGGTCATGCCGGCCTCGTTGCGGAAGCGGTGGACAGCACCGGCCAGCATGGACTCGGCGTAGTCGACACCGACGATCTCGACCTGGGGCAGCTTCTTCCAGCGCCGCCACTTCAGGAACAGTTCCAGCAACGTGCCGGTGCCGCAGGCCAGTTCCAGATGCCGCGGGCCGAAGTTCGGGCCGAAGAAGGCCAGTTGCGTTGGCAGTGTGCTGTTGTAGGCGAACGTCAGGATGAAGAAGCCGCGGACGTCGTACCACCAGGGGTCGGACTTGTAGGCGGCGGCGATCTCTTCGCGGGTCTTGTTCCCTGGCACATTGCCTCTCGCTCGGGGTCGGAATCAAACGCCAGGGGGGCCATTCGGCAACCACAGGCAGTCGGAAGTCATTGTCTGCCATTCGGGCCCGGTTTGAACACCTGGGCGGGATTCGTTGGGATGCACCATGCCGAGCGACCTGGTTCGACGAGTCAGCAGGCAAGGGCGAAACGAAGAAGGGGTGCCCGGAGGCACCCCTTGGTAACTGCCCGCCAAACAGACGGGCGGCAAAACAGGATCAGGCCTTGCGGCGACGCGCAACGCCGGCACCAAGCAGAGCCAGACCGGCGAGGGCCAGCGTGCCGGGCTCGGGGATGCGGAACTCGGCGCTCAGGTCACCCTGGATCTCGAAGAGGCCAGGCGCGACGGTTTCGACGGTACCGTCGTTGATGTCGCCGTCGCTGTAGACACGGATGTAGAACGGACGCGGCGCGATGAAGAAGTCTTCGCCGGTGGCCGTCAGCACGAAGTCGTCGAACAGCACAGCGAAGCCGTCACTGCCCGCACTGGCGCTCGTGGTCCCAGAACCCGAAAGCAGCGTCGTTGACGAGGCGAGAAGGACATCGCCTGCACCTGCGCCGGTGAAGGCCAGCGTACCGTTGTCGATCCCAGCCAAAGACAGGTCAGCGTCCTGGTTCGCGTCCATGAACAGGCTCAGCGTCGCGCCGGTGGCAAAAAATGAGTTGGCACCGGAGACGAAGCCCGTCGCCTGAACCACCGCATACAGGTTGTAGTCATTGTCCAGACCCGTGCCGTTGATGCCGGCGCCATTCATGCCAACAAACGAGTTCCAGTCGGCCAGGATGGTGGCGGCAAAATTCAGCTGCGGGCCAACGAAGAAGGCTTGGAATTTTTCGACGTACGAACCGTTCAGGTTGCGGACCTCGAAGCCGGTTTCACCGGCCTGAGCGCCTTCGCCGAAGCAGGCCACTTGGTTGCCGGTGATGCCATCCGTCGGGTCGTAGCCCGTGGTGTCGACGCAGAAAGGCGTGCCGGCCGCGAAGGCTTGGCTGGCGCCAAACAGAAGAGGCACCGCCAGCGCGATGGCCTTGAGAGACTTGGAAAGGGACATGTCGGTGCTCCTTGGGGACAGGACTGTAGGTCAGACGGTTCTCAACTAGCAACGCCTGTGCCAGCAGAAAAACTTCTTAAAAATCAATGACCTGCGATCTGACCCCGCGTCACTCACCAAGCGCTGTAAAGAATCCCGACGTGCCGCGACATGGCGATCGTGACAGGAAGCATGGCCGGCGCCTCCGTGCAGCGCTGCCGGGTTCGCAGGGTCCGCAGGCTTCGCGAAGTACGACGAAAGGCAGGTTCCGGCAAGCCATCACCGTCGCTTGGGGCAAGCCGGCGCGCCCGGGCAGTCAATGGAGCCGAAATCGCTCCCCCCCTGGGACAACAGGCCCACACACGCATTGGCGAACCAGAGGCTCATTGGCTGTGCTCGACTCGACATGCATGCGAACCCCCATGCCGCGTGCTCAGGCGACAACCTGGGACATCAAAGGCCGTCAGGTGTCCGGTCCGGATTCAGCGCGCCCGCTGCATGTGCTTCAGCATCGCAGCTTCCAATCGAATCGGCATGCCACAGCGCTGTCGCATGCTGCTGACGAAACTCATCACGTTCGCTGCCGGCTGGCACCGGTCCGACGTGCGGATGAAATAGAAGAAGTCGATGAACTGACTGGAGTGGATCGTCAACGGCCGAGGCACCGCACGCCGGACCCGCGTCACAACCTCGTCGACGGGAAACGCTGCATCCAGCGAATGTTTGTAGTCCACGGCCGTCACACGAGGCGCCTTGCGCGCCACGTCGGCCACCAGGAGCGCGCGAGCCTCGGCCGAGCGCACCAGGCCGAAATCGAAGACGTACAGGCCGCCATCCGGCTTGAGCAGCCGCTCCGCCCGCTCGAAGACACGCTCCAGGCACTCCAGGTCCGGCAGGTGGTGCAACGCCGACGTGGTGATGACCATGTCCACCGTGCCCGGCGTCAGGCTGGGCAGGTCACGGATGTCCTCGCACAGGGTCTCGACATTGCGCAGGCCCTTGGCGGCAGCCGACTCGGCCAGCACGTCCAGCATGGGCTGTGACAGGTCGGCACCGATGAAGCGGCATTCCGGGTACAGAGGTGCGAGTTCCAGCAGCAACGGGCCGGGGCCGCACGCCAGATCGACGACCGTGTCGCCCGGGCGGATCATGCTGGCCAGCTGCGTGAGGTGGTACATCTGCAGCGCCGAGGTCGGCCCACCCCACTCGTAGGCCTTGACGTAGGCGCGGATCTGCTCCGGGTCCTCCATCGCCTCGCTGGGTTCCGGGACGCGTTCGGGCACGCCGCGCGCGCGCCATTCATGCCAGATCAGTTTGTGGATGGGGAGCATGACAGGTCCGATGCGAAGGCAAGACGGGCAGACTCTGCAAGGCGCCGCCTCAGGCGCCCGGCACCGCGGATAGCCCGTACATTATGGGTACCCCTTTCGGCAGATTGCCCGATTCCAGCGGTCGTGTCGTCGCCAGGCGATGCCAGACGGCCCGATGTCGCATGCCAGGGATCCGACAGGCCATGACTTCTCACACGAACGACGCCCGCCGCAGGCTGCTTGCCACGCTACCTGCGCTCGCGCTGACCCCCCTGGCGCGCGCCGATGACGCCAGTGCCCTGGCCGATGCGGTACACGGCCGGCCGGTCGGCCGCGACGTGACCACCCTCAGCCGGATGGAACTGGCCGAGCGCGGCCGAGAGCCACGTGTCCGGCGGCTGGTCACCTACCGGCTCGACCGTGGGCGGGGCGAGTCGGCCTACCTGGCCCGCTTTCTGGACCCCAAGGAC
Organism: Rubrivivax albus; assembly: GCF_004016515.1. GTDB lineage: Bacteria > Pseudomonadota > Gammaproteobacteria > Burkholderiales > Burkholderiaceae_C > Rubrivivax > Rubrivivax albus. Next base: position 144,774 of record NZ_SACT01000001.1, on the reverse strand, counting down.
ATTGCCGGTGTCGGCCTGCTCAGCCTCACCCGTGCCGATGGCAGCACGGACCAGTCGCTCTTCCTGCCGGAACTCGACCGTGTGCGCAAGGTGTCTGGCGACCGCAAGGGCGGGCGGTTCGTGGGCTCGGACCTCTACTTCGAGGACCTTCAGGAGCGCAAGCCCCAACGCGACACGCACCGCCTGCTGGGCCGCGAGGTGCTGGCCGGCGTCACCTGCGACATCCTGGAGAGCGTTCCGGTCGATGCAGACGACTCGGTCTACCTCAAACGCCTGAACTGGATCGACCGCACCACGGCGATGGCCCTGCGCATCGACTACTTCGAACGTGACCCACAGACGGTCAGCAAGCGGTGGCTCGCGCTGGAACGGCAGCGCATCCAAGGCTTCTGGACCGTCACCACCAGTTCGATGGCCGACCTGGCCCAGGGCAGCGAAACGAGGCTCATCGTCGAATCGGCGCGCTACGATCGAAAATTGCCCGACCGGTTGTTCACGCCTCGTGCCCTGGCCGACGAGCGCTATGAATCGGAGTTTCGACTGTGACTGATCAGACGCGATACGGTGCCGCGTTCGCAACCTGTGGCGCCCGGTGGCTGGCCGCACTCGCGCTGGCCACGACCAGCGCCCTGCCCGTGGGTGCTCAGGACCTGCGCCTCGGCGTAGAGGATGTCTTGCTCGAGGCCGGCGTGTTTTCGGACACCACGGATGCGCGCACCATGCTGACGCTGCGTGCGACCCCCTCCGCCAGCGGGCGGATTGGGCGCGACTGGGAATGGCGCGCAGGTGTGCGCCTCGGTGCAACGCGGCAGTCCGGCGGCCCGCTGCCGCATGACGACCAGGATGCGGTATTGGCCGACACCTGGGTGCGCTGGCGTACCGGCGACACCAAGCTCACGGCCGGCCTGCAGACCGTGCTGTGGGGCCGGGTGGACGAGGTGCCCCTGATCGACCGCGTCAGCCGCGTCGATGCCAGCCGCCTGTTGCTCGACAACCTCCCCCAGCGCCGACTGCCGCAACCCATCGTGCGTTGGGAGCAGGCGTTCGATACGATGGAATTGGACGTCGTGCTGATGCCGTCGTTCCAGGGCGCCAAACTGGCCGACAGTCGCAATGTCTGGAGCCCCGTGGATCAGCAGCGGGGGGTGATCCTGGGCATCGCACCGCCGCCAGCGCTGGCGGCCTTCATCTCGTCGGCGGACCTGCGTGATGACGACAACGGCCATGGCGGTGCTGCCGTGCGCCTCACCCAGACCGGGGCAGGCGACATCGACTGGGGCCTGACGGCCGCACGTACCCGGCAGTCCCTGCCCTACTACGTGGCGGACCCCGTGGCGGGCACGCTGACCGCCACGCACCCGTTCCAACGCTTCCTGGGCGCCGACCTCGAGTTCAATGCCGCTGGCGCCACCTGGCGCAGCGAACTCGGGCTGACCTGGGACGCGCGTGTGACGGCAACCTCAGGGCAGGCCTTGAAGGTCCGCACCACGGAATGGGTGGGGGCGGTCGAATTCTTCCCGGGCGGAGAAGACCTCCGCATGAACCTGCAACTCGCTGCCCGCAAGGCGCACACCGGCGCCGACGTGCTGGAACTGCGCGAATACGCGGCACTGGGGGGCGAGGTGGAGGACTCCTTCGACCAGGGCCGCTGGAAGCTGGCGATGCGGTTCAACCTGGGCCTGAACGTGCACGACGTCTACCTCGGCCCGCGGGTGACGTTCTCCGGGTGGGAACCGCACGATGTGTTCCTGGCCTATCACCACTTCCGCGGTGAAGCGCGAACCCTCGGCGGCTTTCACCGCGACCACAGCCTGCTGACGCTGGGGCTGCGCACCCGCTTCTGACACCATGACCCGGCCGGGATGGACGTTCTGGCGCCGCCGCGAGGACGGGCGCTACAGGCTCCTGCCTTGGCCGGTGGCCTTGCTGATCGTCGTCGCCATCCACGTGGCGTCGCTGTGGCTGCTGCCCCGTCTGGTGCTGAACAACGCGCCCGAGGTGTACTACCAGGGTGAATCGCCCGCGGTGCAGTTGCGGGACTCGCTGCGGCGGGACTTTCCCAGCGACGAGGCCCTGACCGTCATCTTCCAGGGCCCGGACCTGTACTCGCGCAACGTGTTGTCGCGGTTGGACGAACTCGGCTCGATCCTGTCGCGAGACCCGTTGGTCGAACGCGTGATCTCGGTGACGACGATGGAGCGTGTCTCCGGCTCGGAGGACGGCTTCGCCGTCGGGCCGCTGATCGATGCACGGCGCCTGCGCCGCGACGACCCGGCAGCGCTGCGCGAGCGGGTCCTCGGCGACCGTTTCGCACCGGGGCTTTTGGCATCACGCGATGGCACGGTGCTGGCCATGGTGGTCCGGCCGAAGGGCATGGAAACGAGCGCAGACCGCGTGGCGCTGAAGGTGGCCGTGGCACTGGCCATCAACCAGGTCGGGCTTCGCGGGCACTACGCCGGTGATGCCGGCCCGGTGACGCTGGACGTGGCCCAGCTTGAGTCGATGATGCAGGACACGGTGCGATTCGTGCCGTTGACGGTGGTGGTCGGGCTTGGCCTGCTGTTCTGGGTGGTCGGCCGAGTGCGCCCCGTGGTGATCGGCGGCTTGGCGATGTCGACTGCGGTGCTGCCGCTGGTCGCGGGCATCGCCGCGTCGGGGCAGCCGTACACGATGGCCAGCGCCATCCTGCCGAGCCTGCTGTCGGCCTACACACTGGCCACGCTGATGCACCTGTACGCCGGCGTGCAGCGCGCCCAGGGCGCCGGGCTCACCCGTGGCGCCGCGGTGGATCGCGCGCTGGGCGAGACGCTCAAGCCAGGGCTGTACAACGTGCTGACCACGGGGGCGGGGCTGCTGAGCCTGATCTTCGTGCCCATCCCGCCCATCCAGCTGTTCGGCGTGGCCGGCGCCATTGGCACGGCGCTTGTCTTCGTGACGGTGTTCGTGCTCGTGCCGCCGTTCCTGGCTCGATGGGACAACCGGCGCTGGCCCCAGCGCCAATCGGCCATGGGACGGTTCGGTCGCATCGCCGCACGCCTGACATTGGCCGGCATGCGCCGGCCCAAGACCACTGTCGCCGTCGCGCTGCTGCTGGTGGCGGCCGCCTTCCCGTTCACGCGGGAGGTGAAGGTCGAGTCAGACGTGCTCACGTTCTTCTCTCAGGATCATCCGGTCAACCGACATGTGCGCCTGGTGGAGGAGCAGCTCGCCGGCGTGACGACGTTGGAGATCTCGCTGGACGGCCAGGGCCGGGACAGCTTGCAGAACGTGCAGACCCTGCAGGCTGTCCGCGACCTGCAACGCTGGATCGAAGACCTGGGTGAGGTGGACCGGGCATCGTCGATGGTCGACATCGTGGAGGAGATGCACTGGGCGATGAACGGCGAGAAGCCTGCCTTCCGTGACCTGCCCCCCAGCGACCGACTGCTGCGCCAGTACCTGCTCGTCTACGATGGCAGGGATCTCTACGAAGCCGTCAACCGCGACTTCAGTAGAGCCCGGATCCTGGTCAGCCTGAACGTGCATGGCGCCAAGGAGATCGCGCAGGTCATCGACGTCATCCGCGGCCACGTGAACGCTGCGCCGATTCCGGGCGTCGAGGTGGACATCGGCGGTTTCGGCCGCCTGTTCGCGGACCAGGTCGACCTGCTGGTCAGCGGCCAGCAGAACAGCTTCGCAGGCGCCTTCCTGCAGATCTTCATCTTCATGGCGGTGCTGTGGCGCTCGATGTCCGCATCGCTCATCTGCATGGTGCCCAACCTGGCGCCACTGTTCGTCATCTTCGTCCTGATGGGCGCCCTGGGCATCCACCTCGACCTGGCCACGGTGATGATCGCCGGGGTGGTGCTGGGCATCACGGTGGACGACACCATCCACCTGTATCACGGCTACCGGCAGCGGTTGCGCAACGGCATCTCCACGCCCTTGGCCATCGTGAAGAGCTACCAGGGTTCAGGGCGCGCCGTGCTGGCGATCTCCGTGCTGCTGACGGCGCAGTTCGGCCTGCTGGCCAGTTCGGCCTTCATCCCGACGGCGAACTTTGGCCTGATGACCGCCGTGGGGCTGCTGGCGGGCCAAGCCGCAGAGTTGTTGCTCCTTCCCGCACTTCTCGTGCTGAAGGACGGGCGTCGCCGCCAGACAGCGGGCCGACCGAACCTGCGTGATGCAGCATCACGGCCAGTCCGGCCGCCGGTGGCGTCAGAAACGCTATGGCCCCCTGCAGCACAGGAAACATCGGCTCATCCCGACGACAACGCGCAGGAGCCTGCCCACCTGCCCACATCCAAGGATGCGCCGATGGTGGTGGTCTGTCGCGGTGAGGCCTGCAAGGCGCGTGGTGCCGATGTGGTCTGGCAGACCTGCCTGGATGCGTACGTGTCGGCCAAGGCACGAGGGGTGACATCAGGCGCATTGCCGATCGAGACCGCCTGCCTGAGACGCTGCGAAGAAGCGCCCGCCGTCAGCTGGTGTGCCTCGCCCTCTCGCATTGAAGGGGCGGACACCTCGAGCCTGGCCGAACTGGCGTCCGGGCACGTCCGCCGGGCGGCCTCCGGCTGAACCGGCATCGGTCTCGGGCCGGCGATCGGGCCACGCCGTTGATGTCCCAGGAAGTGGTGTAAGTCCAACCACTGCGTAGCGGCTTGCCGCGAAGCTGTGGCGGCCATCCCGCAAGGGGTGGCCATCGTGGTCCCGGATAAGGTTGAGGTGCGACCCACCAACCTGTTCCTAGGAGATCTCCACGATGACCACCGCCACTATGGCATTGACCGAACTCGCCGAGAAGGGAGCCGACATCGACGTGCTGCGCCAGATGGTGCAGTTCATGGCCCAGCGCCTGATGGAGCTTGACGTCGAAGGGCGCTGCGGCGCCGGCTACGACGAGAAGAGCCCGGAGCGCGTCAACAGCCGCAACGGCTACCGCGACCGCACCTGGGAGACGCGCGCCGGCAGCGTCGAGCTGCGCATCCCCAAGCTGCGCCAGGGCAGCTACTTCCCCGAGTTCCTGGAGCCGCGGCGCACGGCCGAGAAGGCGCTGACAGCCGTCATCCAGGAGGCCTACGTCCACGGGATCTCGACCCGCTCGGTGGACGACCTGGTCAAGGCCCTGGGCATGAGCGGCGTCTCCAAGAGCCAGGTCAGCCGGCTGTGCGGCGAACTCGACGAGCAGGTCGGCGCGTTCCTCAACCGGCAGATCGAGGGCGACTGGCCCTACCTGTGGATCGACGCGACCTACGTGAAGACGCGCGAGGCCGGGCGCATCGTGAGTGTGGCGGTGATAGTCGCTGTGGGCGTCAACACCGATGGCCAGCGCGAGGTGCTGGGCCTGAAGGTCGGCGCCAGCGAGGCCGAGCCGTTCTGGACCGAGTTCCTGCGCAGCCTGAACCGCCGCGGCCTGCGGGGCGTCAAGCTCGTGATCAGCGACAGCCACGAGGGCATCAAGGCCGCGGCCAGCAAGGTCCTCAAGGCGACCTGGCAGCGCTGCCGGGTGCACTTCATGCGCAATGCCCTGGCGCACGCCGGCAAGACCCAGCGGCGCATGGTCAGTGCGGCCATCGGCACCGTCTTCGTGCAGGACTCGGCCGACAACGCCCGGGCGCAGTGGCGCAGCGTGGCCGATCAGCTTCGAGGCAAGTTCCCCAAGCTCGGCGCCTTGATGGACGAGGCCGAGAACGACGTGCTCGCGTTCATGACCTTCCCAAGGGCGCACTGGTCGCAGATCTACTCCACGAACCCGCTGGAGAGACTGAACGCAGAGATCAAGCGCCGCACCAACGTCGTGGGCATCTTCCCCAACGACGCGTCGATCGTCCGTCTGGTCGGCGCCATGATGCTCGAGCAGAACGATGAGTGGAGCCTGAACCGGCGCTACATGCAGCTTGAGGGCCTGCAGACCCTCAGCGATACTGTTCCCACTCGGCTGTCGGCAGTAGCCCGCTGAGTACCGCGCATCTCAGCTCTCTCCGGGCTGTGGACTTACACCATGCGCTGGGACACGACCGCCACGCCCAGGTCGTGCAGGAATCCCGCGCTCAACGTCGGGTTTGCGGCCGGCATGCCGGAGTGCGGACTAGATCACGCTCGCTGTCACGTTGAGCGTTGAAACTCGTCGAATCGCACCGCGCCCCCTCGCTCCGGGGATGTGCACCCCTGTCGACCGTTCTTACATTCCGCCCCAGATCGCGGGCAAAAGAGCGCCGGCAACTGCACCGGACGACAACCATGATCAGAATCTTCAATCACTACCTTCACCGCCAGACCCTGCTACGCGTGCTCTCGGACCTGGGCTTCATCCTCGTCGCGATGCTGGTGGTGTTCTTCACGCAGACCGGCAGCCTGGAATCCGTGCTGCCGGTGGCTGGCCCGCAGTTGGTGTCGCTGGCCGCCGGCATGTTCCTGATCAACGGCGCGTCGGGCCTGTACCAGAAGGCCCCCAACTTCACGATGCCGCAGGTGGTGGCACGTGCCGCACTGGCCCTGCTGCTGGCGCTGCCGTTGACATGGCTGCTGTTCGGCCTGCTGCCGGTGGACTTCGAGCAGCGTAACGCCGTGCGGGTGGCTGCGATGGTCGGTGTGGGCATCGTCACGCTCCGCCGTGTGTACGCCACCGCGTGGTCCAGCAGCCACACGCGCACGCGCATCCTGGTGCTGGGCTGCGGGCCGGCGGCGCAGCTGGTGACGAACACGCTGCGCGAGTCCGACCCGCATGCGCTGGTGGTGGGCTACTACCCCAGCCCGAACGAGAGCGAGTGCGCTGTCGACCGCAACATGGTGCTGTCGGCGGAGCGCTCGCTCAGCGCCACTGCCGAAGAGCTGGGCGCCGACGAGATCGTGGTGGCGCTCACCGAGCGCCGGTCCGGCGCGATGCCGCTGCGCGAACTGCTGGACTGCAAGCTGGTGGGCGTGAAGGTGCACGACATCAACACGCACTTCGAAAAGACGCTGGGCCAGATCCGCCTGGGGTTCGCCAACGCCGGCTGGATGATCTTCGGCGACGGTTTCGACCAGGGCTTTGGCCGCAGCGCCGTCAAGCGCGTGTTCGACATCCTGACGGCGCTGCTGCTGATCGTGCTGTCCGCGCCGATCATGCTGGTGGCGGCCGTCGTCATCAAGCTGGACAGCCGCGGCCCGGTCTTCTACCGCCAGGAGCGCCTGGGCCAGGACGGCAGGCCGTTCATGGTGACGAAGTTCCGCAGCATGCGCACCGATGCGGAGAAGGACGGCAAACCGCGCTGGGCCACGGTGCACGACGACCGCGTCACACGCGTGGGCAACTTCATCCGCAAGACGCGCATCGACGAACTGCCGCAGCTGTTCAACGTACTCAAGGGCGAGATGAGCATGGTCGGCCCGCGGCCGGAGCGCGCCTACTTCGTGGAACAGCTGACGCAGCAGATCCCGTTCTTCGCGGTGCGCCACTCGGTGAAGCCGGGCGTGACCGGCTGGGCGCAGGTGCGCTATCAATACGGTGCCACGGTCGAGGACTCGATCGAGAAGCTGCAGTACGACCTGTACTACGTCAAGAACCACTCGCTGTTCCTTGACCTGATGATCCTGTTCGAGACGGTGGCCGTGGTGCTGACCGGCAAGGGCGCGCGCTGAACGCGCCGGCCAGGCTGCCTCGGATTCCCCTGCTGGTGTTCCCTGGGATGGCTGCGCCGCGGCCGCCTGTGGTCTGATGCACGGCATGAGCGACGCCGACGGCTTTCAACTCGCATTGCTGGGCTTCGGTGCCGCCGCGCTGGCCTATGGCGCGCTGGCGGTCCGCCTGATGCTCAGCGGCTACCTGCGACCACAGGCGGGCGCGCCTGCCAGCTGGTTCCTGGCCGCGGTGGGTTTCAGCGCCGTCTGGGGTGTGGCCGGCACGGCCGCGGTGTGGGCCCCCGGCGCGGTCGGCGAGGTCTCCGCCGCCGCGGCGGACCTGCTGCGCTACGCCGCCTGGTTCGGCTTTCTGCTGGCGCTGCTGAAACCCGGGCTGCACGAGAGCCCGGGCGGCGAGGTGCGCCGACTGCCCAGCGTGGCCTGGGCAGCCTGCGGCCTGGCGGCCGCGGCGCTTGTCCTGCCTCGCCTGATCGACGACGAGCGCGTGGCGCGTGCCGGCCTGTTCGCCTGGCTGGCCCTGCCCGTGCTGGGCCTGCTGCTGGTGGAACAGCTCTACCGCAACCTGGCGCGGGACGGCCGCTGGGGCGCCAAGCCGCTGTGCCTGGGCCTGGCCCTGGTCTTCGCCTACGACGTCTACATCCATTCACAGGCCGTGCTGTTCGGCAGCTTCGACCTCGATGCCTTCAGCATCCGCGCCGGCATCCACGTGCTGGCGGTGCCGCTGCTGTTCCTGGCGGCACGCCGCATGTCCGACTGGCAGGCGCGGCTGCAGGTGTCGCACCGGCTGGCCTTCTACTCCGCCACGCTGCTGCTCGGGGGGGCCTACCTGCTGTTCGTCTCCGGCATCGGCTACTACGTGCGCTTCTTCGGCGGCAGCTGGGGCCGAGCGCTGCAACTGGCGGTGCTCTTTGGCGCGCTGCTGGTGCTGGCGGTGCTGCTGATGTCGCAGACCGCCCGTGCCAAGGTGCGGGTCTTCATCAACAAGAACTTCTTCGCCTACCGCTTCGACTACCGCGAGGAATGGCTGCGCTTCACGAACACCCTGTCGGCCGCCGTGTCGCCGCAGGAGATGGGCGCGTTGGTGATCCGGGGCCTGGCCGACATGGTGGAGAGCCCCGGCGGCAGCCTGTGGATGCGCAGTGCCGACGGTAGCCGGTTCGTGGAGACGGCGCGCACGCACCGCGTGGTGCCGGCCGACCAGGAAGCGGCCGACTCGGCCTTCGTGCGCTTCATGGCGGCAGAAGGATGGATCGTCGACCTGGACGAGGCGCGCCAACACCCGCAGCGCTACCCCGGCATGACGCTGCCGGCGTGGCTGCCGCCCGGAGGGGCGGTGTGGGCCGCCGTACCACTGATGGTGGGCGAGGAAATGACGGGCTTTGCGCTGATCGCGCCACCGCATGCCGGCGCCGCGCTCGACTGGGAGGTGCGCGACCTGCTCAAGACCGCCAGCCGCCAGGCCGCCGCCTTCCTGGCCCAGCTGCACGCGGCCGAGGCGCTGCTGGAGGCGCGCAAGTTCGAGGCCTTCAATCGCATGTCGGCCTTCGTCGTGCACGATCTGAAGAACATCGTGACGCAGTTGTCGCTGATGATGAAGAACGCGAAACGGCTGCACGACAATCCCGAGTTCCAACAGGACATGCTCGCCACGGTGGAGAGTTCGCTCGACAAGATGCGCCAGCTGATGCTGCAGTTGCGGGCAGGCCAGGCCGCGCCTGGGGGTACCGCAGGCGTGGAACTGGCACCCATCGCGAAGCGCTTGGTGGATGCCGCCGCGCAGCGCGGGCGGACGCTGGAACTCGAACGCGTGGAGCCCGTCAACACCCGTGGTGATGCCGCGCGCATCGAACGCGTGCTCGGCCACGTGGTGCAGAACGCATTCGATGCGACGCCCGACAGCGGGCGGGTCTGGCTGTCGGTGGCACGCGTGAGCGGTCAGGTGCACGTGGTCGTGGGTGACACCGGCCTGGGCATGACGCGCGATTTCATCGAGAACCGCCTGTTCAAGCCCTTCGCCAGCACCAAGACGGCAACGAGCGCCGGGGTGTCGGGCGGCATGGGCATCGGATCCTTCGAGAGTTTCCAGTACGTGCGTGAACTCGGCGGCCAGATCCTGGTCGACAGTGAGCCGGGCCGCGGCACGGTGTTCACCCTGGTGCTGCCGCTGCTGCAGACCACCACGGGTTCCGACCTGCAGATGACCGCCCCCGCGTGAAGCCGACCGCATGAGTGCCGACAAGCTCCCCCCGCTGATGATCGTCGAGGACGATCTGGCGCTGCAGAAGCAGATCAAGTGGTCGCTGGACCGCTTCGAGTGCGTGACCGCGAACGACCGCGCCAGCGCACTGGCGGCGCAACGGCGCCACCAGCCGGCCGTGATCACCATGGACCTGGGCCTGCCGCCCGACCCGGACGCCACCTCCGAAGGGTTCCGCCTGCTGGAGCAGCTGCTCGAGGCCGACCCGCATGCCAAGGTCATCGTGCTCACCGGCCAGAACGACCAGGCCAACGCCCTGCGCGCGGTGGCGCTGGGCGCCTACGACTTCTTCGCCAAGCCCTTCGAGCCGGAACTGCTGGGCCTGACCATCGACCGCGCCTACCGGCTGTGGGAACTGCAGGCCGAGAACCGCCGCCTGCAGGCGCTGCAGCACCCCGACGCGCTGGGCGGGCTGATGACGCGCGATGCGGACATGCAGAAGCTCTGCCGCCTGATCGAGCGTGTGGCCGGCAGCGACGCGACGGTGATGCTGCTGGGCGAAAGCGGCACCGGCAAGGAGGTGCTGGCCCAGGGGCTGCACCAGGCCTCCAAGCGCAGCGGCAAGTTCGTGGCCATCAACTGTGCCGCGATCCCGGAGAACCTGCTCGAGACCGAGCTCTTCGGCCACGAGAAGGGGGCCTTCACCGGTGCCACGAAGACCACCCTGGGCAAGATCGAGACGGCCCATGGTGGCACGCTGATGCTCGACGAGATCGGCGACCTGCCGATGTCGCTGCAGGCCAAGCTGCTGCGCTTTCTGCAGGAACGCACCATCGAACGCGTCGGCGGACGGCAGGAGATCCCGGTCGACGTGCGCGTGGTCTGCGCCACGCACCAGAACCTGAAGGCGCAGATCGCCGACGGCCGCTTCCGGGAAGACCTGTTCTACCGGCTGGCCGAGATCGTGGTCGACATCCCGCCGCTGCGCCAGCGCACGGGAGATGCGGTGCTGCTGGCGCACGCCTTCCTGCGCAGGTTTGCGCAGGAACAGCGCCGCGGCAGCCTGAGTTTCAGCGAAGACGCCGTGCGCGCCATCGAGGCGCACGCCTGGCCGGGCAACGTGCGTGAGCTGATCAACGTGGTCAAGCGCGCTTCGATCATGGCCGACGGGGCGCGGGTAACGGCACAGGACCTGAACCTGCCCGTGCCCGATGCGCCCGCGCCAGAATCACCGGCGGAACACGCCGACCTGGACCTGCGTCGCATCCGCGAGCAGGCCGAACGGGATGCCGTGGTCACGGCGCTGGCGCGGTCCAACGGCAACGTGCTGCGTGCGGCGGAGATGCTGGGCGTCAGCCGGCCGACGCTGTATGACCTGATGCACCGGCTGGCGATCAAGTGACGCCGTACCGTACACACGAACACAGACACGAACACAGGGGAGTTCGACGATGAAACGCATGCACCGCCTGCTGGCACCGACGCTTCTGGCGTCTCTGCTGATGGTTGCCTGTGGTGGCAAGGATCCAGCAGAACTGGTCGCGTCTGCAAAGGGGTTTGCCGAGAAAGGCGACCACAAGGCAGCGATCATCGAGTTGAAGACGGCGATCCAGGAAGCGCCTGACTTGGCCGAGGCGCGCTTCCTATTGGGCGAGTCGCTGCTAGCCAGCGGTGACGTTGCCGGTGCGGCGCTGGAATTGCGCAAGGCACTGGACCTCCGGCATGATGAAAACGACGTGGTGCCACCCCTGGCGCGCGCCTTGTACCTGCAGGGCGACTTCCAGCGCCTGCTGGAGCAATTCGGCACCACCGTGCTCAGCCAGCCGCTGGCCGAGGCCGACCTGAAGGTCACGCTCGCACGCGCCAATGGCGGGCTAGGGCGGCGCGAACCGGCACGCCGAGCCATCGATGCAGCGCTCAAGGCAATGCCGGAGTACGGTCCGGCCAAGATCTTCGAGGCCCGGCTGCAGGCCGATACCGGCGACGTCGATGGCGCGCTGGCCGCGCTCGACAAGCAACTTGAGCGCACGCCGCAGGACGCGGAAGGCTGGCAGATCAAGGGCGACCTGATGATGTACGGCAAGCGCGACCTGGATGGCGCGCTGGCGGCCTACCGCCAGGCCATTGCGGTCCGGCCTACTCACGTGGTGTCGCATGCTGGTGCGCTGACAGTGCTGCTCGCCAAGGCCGACGCCGATGGCGCCAAGGCGCAGTTGGAGGGTCTGCAGAAGATCCTGCCAAAGCACCCGCAGACGCTTTTCTTCGCCGCCAGCGTGGCCCTGCTCAACGGTGAACTCGACAAGGCCAAGGAGATCGGTGATCAGTTGCTGCGCGTGGCGGCCGACAACGCCCGCATCCTGCAACTGGTCGGCGCGATCGAGTTCGAGCGCAAGTCCTGGATCCAGGCAGAGACCCATCTCGCCAAGGCGGTTCAACTGAACCCGAACCTGGACATGGCCCGACGCATGCTTGCCGGCACCTACCTGCAGCGGTCGGAGCCTTCGAAGGCCCTGTCCACATTGCAGCCGCTGACCGAGAAGCCCAACGTTTCCGCCGCCATCTACAACCTCAAGGCGCAGGCGCACCTGCAGGCGGGGGAGTTGGCCGAGGCGGAAAAGGCATTTGCCGCGGCCACGAAGATCAACCCGGACGATGTGCGCAACCGCACCGCGCTGGCGCTCAGCCGCGTGATGCGCGGTGACGACAACGCGGGGCTGGGTGAACTGCGCAGTCTGGCAGCCAGTGCAGACACCACGGTGGCTGACCTGCCGCTGATCGCGACCCTGGTACGGAAGAAGGACTTCAAGGGCGCCATGGCGGCGATTGACGCACTGGAACGGAAACAGCCGGACAAGCCGATTGCCGCCAATCTTCGGGCCAGGTTGCTGATCCAGCAGGGTGACAAGGCAGGCGCGGAGAAAGCCTTCCGTCGTGCCCTGGAGATCCAGCCCACGTTTTTCCCGGCTGCCGCTTCGCTGGTGCAACTGGCGTTCCTGGACAAGCGCCTGGACGAAGCGCAGAAAATCCTCGACGACTTTCTGAAGGTCGCGCCGACAAACACACAGGCCCTGATCACCAGTGCGGCGCTGAAGGTGCGGACCGGCGCGGCCCGCGACGAGGTACTGGGCATCTTCACACGCGCCATCCAGCAGGCGCCCACCGAACCCATGCCCAGGCTGGCGTTGATCAACTACCAGTTGAACACGCAGGACGTGAAGGGTGCGTTGAGCACAGCGCAGCAGGCTGTCGCAGCTCTGCCTGACAACCCGGGCCTACTGGACGCACTCGGTCGTGCCCAGGCCGCTTCCGGGGACACGAACCAGGCTCTGGCGTCGTTCGGCAAGCTGGCGCAGATGGTGCCTACTTCCGTGGCACCGCACCTGCGCGTGGCCGATGTGCAATGGGCCGCGAAGAACCAGGAGGCAGCGATCCAGGCGCTGCGCCGGGCGTTGGGCGTCGACGCCGACAACCTGCAGGCGCAACGCTCGCTGGTCGATGCCTACCTCGCCTCCGACAAGACCGCGGACGCCGTAGCCGTGGCGCGCCAGGTGCGAAAGCAACGGCCCCAGCAGGACGTTGGCTACCTGCTCGAAGGTGGCATCGCCGCCTCACAACGCCAGTGGCCGCAGGCCATAGCGATCTACCGTGATGGCCTGAAGTCGGCGCCCGACTCCAGCGAGCTGGCCACACGCCTGCACGTTGCGCTCGCCGCCGACAAGCAGGACGCCGAAGCCGCCAGGCACGCCGCCGATTGGCAGCGTCGACATCCTGACGATGCGGCGTTCCGCTTCTTCCTGGGCGATCTGGCCCTGGCACGCAAGGACCTGACAGCCGCCGAGGGTCACTACCGCGACGTGCTGCGCATCCAACCTGAGAACGCGCTCGCCCTGAACAACGTCGCCTGGCTGATGGCTTCCACGAAGAAGCCCGGTGCAGTGGCGATGGCCGAGAAGGCCGTGGCCCTGCTGCCCGACCGGCCCGTGATCATGGACACGCTGGCGCTGGCACTGGCCTCGGAAGGGCAGAAGGACAAGGCCGTGGACATCATGCGCCAGGCCGTGCGGCTGGAGGAGAAGAATCCCTCCCTGCGCTTCAACCTCGCCAAGCTGCTCATCGATGCCGGCGACAAGTCGGCGGCGAAGACCGAGCTGGAAACGCTGGCCAAGCTGGGCGACAAGTTCCCGCGCCAAGGTGAGGTCACGGCGCTGCTGAAGACGCTCTGAGCCCTGGCGCCGAAAGCACGACGGCCCGCTGCTGCGGGCCGTTGTCTTTGGTGCGAACGCGCGGCGCTCAGCGCGGCAGCGCCGTCTCCCCCATCAGGAAGCGGTCCACCTCGCGCGCCGCCTGCCGGCCCTCGCGGATGGCCCACACCACCAGGCTCTGGCCGCGGCGCATGTCGCCGGCGGCGAAGACCTTGGGCACGTTGGTGGCGTAGCCGGTGGAGTCGTCGGTGCCGGCCTTGGCGTTGCCGCGGCCGTCACGCTCCACGCCGAAGGCCTCCAGCACCGGCGAGACCGGGTGCACGAAGCCCATGGCCAGCAGCACCAGGTCGGCGGGCCATTCCTTCTCGGTGCCGGGCACCTCGACCATCTTGCCGCCCTGCCATTGCACGTGCACGGTCTGCAGCGCCTTCACCTTGCCCTTGTCCTTGCCGGTGCCGGCGATGAAGGCCTTGGTAGCGATGGCGAACTCGCGGCTGCAGCCTTCCTCGTGGCTGGAGCTGGTGCGCAGCTTGTACGGCCAGTAGGGCCAGGTCAGCGGGCGGTCTTCCTCTTCCGGCGGCTGCGGCATCAGCTCGAACTGGGTGACGCTGGCCGCGCCGTGGCGGTTGCTGGTGCCCACGCAGTCGCTGCCGGTGTCGCCGCCGCCGATGACGATGACGTGCTTGCCGGTGGCCATGATCTGGCCCTTGAGCTTGTCGCCGGCCACCACCTTGTTCTGCTGCGGCAGGAACTCCATCGCGAAGTGCACGCCGTCCAGGTCGCGGCCGGGCACCGGCAGGTCGCGGCTGACCTCGCTGCCGCCGGTCAGCAGCACGGCGTCGAAATCGGCCTGCAGCTGTTCGGCGCTGATGGTTTCCTTGGCGTCGTTGGTGACCTTGCTGCCGGCGCCGTCGGCCGGCATCGCGCCCACCAGCACGCCGGTGCGGAAGACCACGCCCTCGGCCTCCATCTGCGCCACGCGGCGGTCGATGTGGCTCTTCTCCATCTTGAAGTCGGGGATGCCGTAGCGCAGCAGGCCACCGATGCGACTGTTCTTCTCGAACACCGTCACGTCGTGCCCGGCGCGCGCCAGCTGCTGTGCCGCGGCCAGGCCGGCCGGGCCGCTGCCGACCACGGCGACTTTCTTGCCGGTCTTCGCGTCAGCAGGCATCGGCGTCACCCAGTTCTCGGCCCAGGCGCGGTCGATGATCGCGTGCTCGATGCTCTTGATGCCCACCGGGTCGTCGTTGACGTTGAGCGTGCACGCCGCCTCGCACGGCGCCGGGCAGACGCGGCCGGTGAACTCAGGGAAGTTGTTGGTGCTATGCAGCACGTCGATGGCATTGCGCCAGTCGCCGTGGAAGACCAGGTCGTTGAAGTCCGGGATGATGTTGTTGACCGGGCAGCCGCTGTTGCAGAACGGCGTGCCGCAGTCCATGCAGCGCGCGCCCTGGACCTTGCTCTGCTCCTCGCTGAGCCCGATGACGAATTCCTTCCAGGTCTTCAGCCGCTGCGGCACGGGCTCGTAGCCCTCTTCCAGCCGCTCGAACTCCAGGAAACCGGTGACCTTGCCCATCGTGTTGCTCCTTACTTCGCGGCGGCCGTAGCCGCCGGCGCCTTGGCCTTGTCCACCGCTTCGACGGCCTGCGCCTTGGCGGCACGCTCGGCCAGCGCGCGCTTGTACTCGTGCGGGAAGACCTTGACGAACTTCTGCCGCGCCTCGGCCCAGCGGTCCAGCAGTTCGCGCGAGCGCAGACTGCCCGTCCAACGGTGGTGGTCCTCCACCAGCTTCTTCAGCACGGCCTCGTCGGCCTGCCCCTGATGCCAGGTGGCCGCGTCGCCGGCCTGTTCCGCTGCGGGCAGCACCTTCTCCAGCGCCACCATCGCGGTGTTGCAGCGGCTGGCGAAGCTGCCGTCCTCGTCGTAGACGTAGGCGATGCCACCGGACATGCCGGCCGCGAAGTTGCGCCCGGTGCGGCCCAGCACGGCCACGGTGCCGCCGGTCATGTACTCGCAGCCGTGGTCGCCCGTGCCCTCCACCACCGCGCTGGCACCCGACAGGCGCACCGCGAAGCGCTCGCCGGCCACGCCGCGGAAGAAGGCCTCGCCGCGCGTGGCGCCGTACAGCGCCGTGTTGCCGATGATGATGTTCTTCGTCGCGTCGCCGCGGAAGTCGATGCTCGGGCGCACCACCACGCGGCCGCCGCTGAGGCCCTTGCCGGTGTAGTCGTTGGCGTCACCGATCAGGTACAGCGTGATGCCGGTGGCCAGGAAGGCACCGAAGCTCTGGCCGCCTGTGCCTTCCATCTGCATGAAGATGGTGTGGTCGGGCAGGCCTTCGGGGCGGTGGCGGATCAGCTCGCCGGAGAGCATGGCACCCACCGAGCGGTTGACGTTGCGCGCGTCCTCCATGAACTGCACCTTCTCGCCTCGCTCGATGGCCGGGCGGCAGCGCTCGATGAGCTTGAGGTCCAGCGCCTTGTGCAGGCCGTGGTCCTGCTCCTCGGTGTGCATCCTGGCCACCTCGGTCGGCACCTCGGGCAGGTGGAAGACGCGGCTGAAGTCCAGGCCCTTGGCCTTCCAGTGCGCGATGCCCTTCTTCATGTCCAGCAGGTCGGCACGGCCGATCAGCTCGTCGAAGGTGCGGATGCCGAGCTGCGCCATGATCGTGCGCGCCTCCTCGGCCACGAAGAAGAAGTAGTTGACGACGTGCTCGGGCCGGCCGGCGAACTTCTTGCGCAGCACCGGGTCCTGCGTGGCCACGCCCACCGGGCAGGTGTTGAGGTGGCACTTGCGCATCATGATGCAGCCCTCGACCACCAGCGGCGCGGTGGCGAAGCCGAACTCGTCGGCGCCCAGCAGCGCGCCGATCACCACGTCACGTCCGGTCTTCATCTGGCCGTCGGCCTGCACGCGGATGCGGCCCCGCAGGCGGTTGAGCACCAGGGTCTGCTGCGTCTCGGCCAGGCCCAGTTCCCAGGGCGTGCCGGCGTGCTTGATCGACGACCAGGGCGACGCGCCGGTGCCACCGTCGTGCCCGGCGATGACCACGTGGTCGGCCTTGCACTTGGCCACGCCGGCGGCGATGGTGCCCACGCCCACCTCCGACACCAGCTTCACGCTGACGCTGGCCTTCGGGTTGGCGTTCTTCAGGTCGTGGATCAGCTGCGCCAGGTCCTCGATGGAGTAGATGTCGTGGTGCGGCGGCGGGCTGATCAGGCCCACGCCGGGCACGCTGTAGCGCAGGAAGCCGATGTAGTCGCTGACCTTGCCGCCGGGCAGCTGGCCGCCCTCCCCGGGCTTGGCGCCCTGGGCCATCTTGATCTGGATCTGGTCGGCGCTGACCAGGTATTCGGTGGTCACGCCGAAGCGGCCCGAGGCCACCTGCTTGATCCGGCTGCGCAGGCTGTCGCCGGCCTTGATGGGCACGTCGGCTTCGACCACGTCGCTGCCCAGCACGCCGGCCAGCGAGGTGTCCTGCGCGATGGGGATGCCCTTGAGCTCGTTGCGGTAGCGCTTGGGGTCCTCGCCGCCTTCACCGGTGTTGCTCTTGCCGCCGATGCGGTTCATGGCCACGGCCAGCGTGGCGTGCGCCTCGGTGCTGATCGAGCCCATCGACATGGCGCCCGTGGCGAAGCGCTTGACGATCTCGCTGGCCGGTTCCACCTCTTCCAGCGGGATGGCCTTGCTCGGGTCCACCTTGAACTCGAACAGGCCGCGCAGCGTCATGTGGCGCCTGCTCTGGTCGTTGATGATCTGCGCGTATTCCTTGTAGGTGTCGAACTTGCCCGCGCGCGTGCTGTGCTGCAGCTTGGCGATGGCGTCCGGCGTCCACATGTGCTCCTCGCCGCGCGTGCGCCAGGCGTACTCGCCGCCAGCGTCCAGCATGCGGGCCAGCACCGGGTCGTTGCCGAAGGCGGCCACGTGCAGGCGCAGGGCTTCCTCGGCCACCTCGAAGATGCCGATGCCGCCGACCTGGCTGGCGGTGCCGCGGAAGTACTTCTCGACGAAGTCCTTCTGCAGGCCGATGGCCTCGAAGAGCTGGGCGCCACAGTAGGACATGTACGTGGACACGCCCATCTTGGACATGATCTTCGACAGCCCCTTGCCCACCGCCTTGATGTAGTTGGCAATGGCCTTGCCGGCCTTCAGGTCGCCCGGCAGGTCCTTGTGGATGTGGACCAGCGTCTCCAGCGCCAGGTAGGGGTGCACGGCCTCGGCACCGTAGCCGGCCAGCACGGCGAAGTGGTGCACCTCGCGCGCACTGCCGGTTTCGACCACCAGGCCGGCGTTGGTGCGCAGGCCCTCGCGCACCAGGTGGTGGTGGATGGCCGACAGCGCCAGCAGTGCCGGGATGGCCACGCGCTGGCGCGTCATCGCGCGGTCGCTGACGATCAGGATGTTGTGGCCGCCCTTGATGGCGTCCACAGCCTGCGCACACAGCGAGGCCAGCTGCGCTTCCACGCCTTCACGGCCCCACTCGACGGGATAGGTGATGTCGAGCTCGACGCTCTTGAACTTGCCCGAGGTGTGGCGCTCGATGTCGCGCAGGCGCGCCATGTCGTCGAAGTCCAGCACGGGCTGGTTGACCTCCAGGCGCATCGGCGGGTTGACCGCGTTGATGTCCAGCAGGTTGGGCTTCGGGCCGATGAAGCTGTTCAGGCTCATCACGATCGCCTCGCGGATCGGGTCGATCGGCGGGTTCGTGACCTGGGCGAACAACTGCTTGAAGTAGTTGAACAGCGGCTTGCTGCGGTCCGACAGCACGGCCAGCGGGCTGTCGTTGCCCATCGAGCCGATGGCTTCCTCCCCATTCGCCGCCATGGGCGCCATCAGGAACTTGATGTCCTCCTGCGAGTAGCCGAAGGCCTGCTGGCGGTCGAGCAGCGACTCGGCAAAGGCGCGCGGACCGGCGGTGACCTCCACCGTGTCCAGGCGGATGCGCACGTTCTCGATCCACTGCCGGTAGGGCTTGGCGGCGGCGAACTGGGTCTTCAGTTCCTCGTCATCGATGATGCGGCCCTGGTCGAAGTCGATCAGGAACATCTTGCCCGGCTGCAGGCGCCACTTCTTGACGATCTTGTTCTCCGGGAACGGCAGCACGCCGGATTCCGAGGCCATCACGACCAGATCATCCTCGGTCACGCAGTAGCGTGCCGGGCGCAGGCCGTTGCGGTCCAACGTGGCGCCGATCTGCTTGCCGTCGGTGAAGACCATCGCCGCCGGGCCATCCCAGGGCTCCATCATCGCGGCGTGGTACTCGTAGAAGGCGCGGCGGCGCTCGTCCATGCCCTCGTGCTGCTCCCAGGCCTCCGGGATCATCATCATCGCGGCATGGGCCAGCGGGTAGCCGGCCATCACCATCAGCTCGAGCGCGTTGTCGAAGGTGGCGGTGTCGCTCTGGTGCTCGAAGCTGATGGGGTAGAGCTTGGGCAGGTCATCGCCCAGCACGGGCGACTTCATCACGCCCTGGCGGGCGCGCATCCAGTTGAAGTTGCCCTTGACGGTGTTGATCTCGCCGTTGTGCGCCACCATGCGGTACGGGTGCGCCAACGGCCATTCGGGGAAGGTGTTGGTGCTGAAGCGCTGGTGCACCAGCGCGAAGGCCGAGGCGCTGCGCGTGTCGGCCAGGTCCAGGTAGTACTGGCCCACCTGGTGCGCCAGCAGCAGGCCCTTGTAGAGCACCGTGCGGCAGCTCATGCTGGGCACGTAGTACTCGCGGCTGTGCGTGAGTTGCAGGCGCTGGATGGCGCTGCTGGCGGTCTTGCGGATGACGTAGAGCTTGCGCTCCAGCGCGTCGGGCACGATGACGTCGGGGCCGCGGCCGATGAAGACCTGGCGCATGACCGGCTCCTTGGCGCGCACGGTGGGCGACATGGGCATGTCGCGGTCCACCGGCACCTCGCGCCAGCCCAGCAGCACCTGGCCTTCGGCCTGGATGGCGCGCTCGAGCTCCTGCATGCAGGCCAGGCGCGATGCGTGCTCCTTGGGCAGGAAGACCATGCCCACGCCGTACTCGCCCGGCGGCGGCAGGTCCACGCCCTGCTTGGCCATCTCGGCGCGATACAGCTCGTCGGGGATCTGGATCAGGATGCCGGCGCCGTCGCCCATCAGCTTGTCGGCACCCACTGCGCC
This sequence comes from Rubrivivax albus, assembly GCF_004016515.1. GTDB lineage: Bacteria > Pseudomonadota > Gammaproteobacteria > Burkholderiales > Burkholderiaceae_C > Rubrivivax > Rubrivivax albus. Next base: position 124,641 of record NZ_SACT01000001.1, on the reverse strand, counting down.
CCGGTGGTCCAGGTTCTCCAGGATCTTCAAGCCCTGCTGGATGATGGAATGGGCCTTCTGGCCCTTGATGTGGGCGACGAAGCCGACGCCGCAGGCATCGTGCTCGTGCTGGGCGGCATAGAGGCCCTGGGCGGCCAGTTGGTCGATCTCTTCGCGGCGGGGGGCGGCCATGGTCATGGCGGTCTCCGGGGCAGGGTGCAGGGACGGCGAATCTATCGCAGTGCAGCAAAAGCGGCAATTGAAATCAATTGGGGTCAGAGTCGATATGCCAGATCATCCATCTCCTCTGGACTTAATTGGGGACACAGTCAGTCCGAAACCACCCTGCGAGGCCGTCCAGGTCGGCGCGGCTGCGCCGGGCGGCCCGTCGCGGCTTCGAGCTCGGCGGTGAACGCCGGCGAGCCGATGGCCCAGGCACCATGCACGGCCCGTGCCAGCAGGGCGCCCGTGGCCGGGTCCGGCCCCTGCTCCAGCCGCTGGCGCCAGGCCAGCTCGCGTTCGAACGGGGTGTTGCCCAGGGTCCAGAACACGGGCGCGTCGGCCAGCAGCGGGTCGCGCGTCTGACCCAGGTGGTGCGGCCCGCTGCTGGGCTGTTGTGCACGCCACGCCGCATGCTCCACGTGCAGTATGCAAGCGAGCAGCCACTCACCGGTTTCGACCACGGTGGCGCGGTATCGCCCGGCCCACAGCGCGCCGTGGCGCCCATGGCGTCGGTTGAAGGCCTGCACGTAGCGCCGGCCCAGGGCCTGCATGAAACGGCCCAGGCCGTCGGTGGTTTCCGGGCACAGCACCAGGTCCAGCGCCTCCGGCAGCACACCGTAGGCCCAGATGGCCACCCGGTACTGGACCGACAACTCCCGCATGGCGCCACGCAGCGCCTGAACGTCGGCGGCGTCCAGGGTCAGCGGCTGGCCGTGCACGGTGGCCTGGCGCACGCAGTGCGCGTGGCCGGCCAAGGTCAGGCGCGGCAGGCGGGCCATGTCGTCAGCCGGCGGTCATGCATGCCGACAGCCACTGGCAGGACTCACGGTGCCTAGAGCACATCGCCGTCGAACACCCGCCGGCCGGTCAGGCGGTGGTGCTCGCGCAGGGCAAAGCGGTCGGTCATGCCGGCGATGTAGTCGGCCACCGCGCGCGGCAGGTCGCGTTCGGCCTTGGCGGCATGGTCGGGCGGCAGTTCTTGGGGCGCGCCCATGTAGGCCTCGAAAAGCTCGCGGACCACGCCCCGGGCACGGTCCGTCATGGCGGTGACCTGCGGGTGCCGGTACAGCGCAGCGAACAGCAGCCGCTTCAGGCTGGCACTGTCGCGCCGCATGTCCGCGCTGGCGCGCACCAGTGGCCCGTGCTCACGCCCCAGCGCGCGCGCCGCATCGGCATCGGGCGGCGCCAGCGCCGCCAGCGTGGCACGTGTGTGGTCCACCACGTCGTAGACCTGGGCCGACAGCATGTGGCGCAGCGTCTCCGCCAGCCAGCGGCGCGGCTGCTGCGTCAGCGCCGGGTGGGCCGCCAGCGCCTGAGCACGGAAGCGGTCGAACAGCGGCTGGCCCTGCAGCTGCTCCACCTGCAGGAGGCCGGCGCGCACGCCGTCGTCGATGTCGTGCGCGTTGTAGGCGATCTCGTCGGCCAGGTTGACCAGTTGCGCCTCCAGGCTAGGCTGGGTGCCGTCCAGGAAGCGCCGGCCGACACCCCCCGGCTCCTCGGCCTCCAGGCGCTCGGCGGTGGCGCGCGGGCAGCGCTTGAGGATGCCTTCGCGCGCCTCGAAGCTGAGGTTCAGGCCGTCGAACGCGGCGTAGCGCTGCTCCAGCCGGTCCACCACGCGCAGGCTCTGCAGGTTGTGCTCGAACCCGCCATGCGGCGCCATGCAGGCGTCCAGCGCATCCTGGCCCGCGTGGCCGAACGGCGTGTGGCCCAGGTCATGGGCCAGGGCGATGGCCTCGACCAGGTCTTCGTTGAGCCGCAGCAACCGCGCCATCGAGCGGCTGATCTGCGCCACCTCCAGCGAATGGGTCAGCCGCGTGCGGAACAGGTCGCCTTCGTGGTTGATAAAGACCTGCGTCTTGTAGACCAGCCGCCGGAACGCGGTGCTGTGCACGATGCGGTCGCGGTCGCGCTGGTGCTCGGTGCGCGGCGCGGGCGGTGGTTCGGGGTGACGGCGGCCCCGGCTGCGGGTGGGGTCGCTGGCCCAGGGCGCCAGGCCGCCGGCCAGCAGGCCCGGAGGATCGATGGGGCCGGCTGTCGGGTGCATCAGCCGCCGTGGGCGCGCAGCACGTCCGTCACCAGGGCGTCGGGCGCCGGGCGCATCGACGCCTTGCCCGGCGCGTCCAGCAGCACGAAGCGGATCTCGCCGGCCTCGCTCTTCTTGTCCATGCGCATCAGCGACAGCCAGCGCTCGGCGCCCAGGGCCGGTGGCTGCACGGGCAGGCCGGCGCGGCGGACGAGCGCGGTCAGCCGGCGGACGAAGGCCTCGTCGACCCCGCCCAGACGCGCAGACAGCGCCGCAGCCAGCACCATGCCGCAACCCACGGCTTCACCGTGCAGCCATTCGCCGAACCCCAGCCCGGCCTCGATGGCGTGGCCGAAGGTGTGGCCGAAGTTCAGGATGGCGCGCAGGCCGGCCTCCTTCTCGTCGGCGCCGACCACCTGCGCCTTGATCTCGCAGCTGCGTCGCACCGCGTGCGCCAGCGCCGCCGGCTCGCGGGCCACCAGGGCGTCGAGGTGCGCCTCGATCCAGTCCAGGAAGGCCATGTCGGCGATCGGGCCGTACTTGATCACCTCCGCCAGGCCGGCCGAGAACTCGCGCGGCGGAAGCGTGGCCAGGGTGTCGAGGTCGCAGAGCACGCGGCGCGGCTGGTAGAAGGCGCCGATCATGTTCTTGCCCAGCGGGTGGTTCACCGCGGTCTTGCCGCCCACCGAGGAATCCACCTGCGCCAGCAGCGTCGTCGGCAGCTGCACGAAGGGCACGCCGCGCATGAAGCAAGCGGCCGCGAAGCCGGTGATGTCGCCCACCACGCCCCCGCCCAGCGCGAAGAGCACGGTCTTGCGGTCGGCGCCCTCGGCCAGCAGGTGGTCGAAGATGAGGTTCATCGTCGCCCAGTCCTTGTGCGCCTCGCCGTCGGGCAGCGTGACCTGGGTGACCCGTGCGTACCGTGTGCCGAGCTGCTGCACCACCTGCTGCGCGTACAGCGGCGCCACCGTGGTGTTGCTCACCACCACCGCCAGCGCGGCCTTCGGCAGGCCCGCCCAGGCCGCGGGGTCAGCCAGCAGGCCGGGGCCGACGAGGATGTCGTAGCGCTCGTGGCCGGTGTCGACGGTGACGATGTCTCGCATGCCGCGAGTGTAGGCGGGGGCCGAAGCCGCCCCGCTGCCGCGACCGACAGCGTCAGCCGTGGCCGATGGTTGCCGGCACCTGCGAAGGGTCGACCAGCCCGGCCAGCTCCAGCTGCATCAGCACCATGTTCAGCAGCGCCGGCACCGAAGGTCGTGGCGTTTCGACCACGTAGTGCGCGGTGCGCCGGTACAGCGGATCGCGCTCGCGGAACAGCGTGCGCAGCTTGAACAGCGGGTTGCCGCCCTGCAGCAGCGGGCGCTGGGTGTCATGGCGCAGGCGCCGTGCCAGTTCCTCCGGCGTGGAGCGCAGGTAGAAGACGGTGCAGCGGCCGTGCAGCGCATCGCGGTTCTCGGGGCGCAGCACCGCCCCACCGCCGGTGGCCAGCACCAGGCCATCGGCCTGCGTCAGGCGCGCGATGACCTTCTGCTCGACATCGCGGAAAGCGGCCTCGCCCTCACGGTCGAAGTACTCGCGGATCGAGCAGCCGATCTGCTGCTCGATCTCGGCGTCGCTGTCGGCAAAGTCACGGCCCAGTTGGCGGGCCAGTTGCCGCCCGACCGTGGACTTGCCACAGCCGGGCATGCCGACGAGGGCGATGTTCACTACTGCGTGTCGGTGCAGACGCCGGTGGGCAGTCCGGTCGAGCTGCCGCGTCCGTAGGGGCTGATGCCGAAGGCCGGGAACACGTTCTCGTTGGTCAGCGCATTGCCGGGGACCGGAAGGTTGCCCAGACCGTACAGGTTGCCCACGTAGCGCGCACGCGCTTCCGTGCCCGACACCCCGGAGGCGGTGACCGTGATCACGAAGTCGACCCAGGTGCCGAGGTTGCGGCCGTACTCGATCTGCACGATGGCCAAGCCGTTGGCGTCGGTCTTCGACGAACCCACCATCTTGATGGCCACGTCGGCCTTGCGGGGGTCGATCTCGCCATTCCAGTTGAGGTCCTCGCCGCGGGCCGCCAATGCCGGCGCCGCACCGCCCACTGCACCCGCCTCGCGGATACCGTTACGGTTGGCGTCGTCGTTCGGACAGACCGGCTGTGTGGTCGTACCCGCTCCGGCAGCCCAGGCCGTGCCGTTCCAGGTGTAGTGCTCGGTGTTGGCCAGGGTGAGCTGCTGCTGCCAGAAATCACCGTTCCAGAAGTAGAAGCCCTTGTAGAAGCCTGTGAGGTCGACCGATGGCGTGATCTGCACATCGGGCTTGGCCTGCCCCGCCGCGTCGACCACCATCACCACGAACTCCTTGATGTAGGTGAGTTCGGCGGCGCCGGACTTGATCAGTTCGTTGGTGCGGATGTTGACCGACAGCGCCTCGCTGGCCACCGTGATGGTGTTGGTGACCTGGTTCGGGCAGGGGTCGGCCGCGAAGTCCCAGTCGTTCAGCGCATAGCAGGCCCGGATGGTGACCCCGTTGGTCGGGCTCGACCGGGTGCCCGCGCGGAAGGTGCCGGTGGCCACGCCATTGGCGTTGGTGTAGGCATAGTCGCCACCCACCCACGAGACCTGGCCGTCGGAGTTGTTCACGTTGTCGGCGAGGTCGAACCGCACACGCACGTTCTGGACCGGCGTGTTACCCGCCTTGACGAACAGGGCCCGCAGTTGGACCTGGTTGTCGGTGCTGCTGTCGGCGTTGATCGAGACCACGCTCGGACTCGGCGTCAGCGAGGCCGACTCGACGGGCCCGACCGCGACTGGCACCGACCCCGTTCCGGCTGCCTGCACGGTGACCTGGATGTCTTCCGGCAACGAATACCCCGCAGCGCTGGCGGTGACGACGACCGTGCCCGCCGCTGCCGGCGCGGTGTAGCTGTAGACGAACTTGCCGCGCGCATCGGTCGTGCCGGTGGCGCTGCCGAGTTGCGGTGACGTGAGGCTGACCAATTGGTCCGGCATGGCCACGTCGTTGACGTCCACGAGCGTGAACTCGATCTGGTTGCCGGTCGAGCCGGTGTTGACGATGGGCGCAAACGCGGCCGTGAGCTTCGCGCCGATGACCCGGAACGACGCGGAGCGGGTCAGGCTGCCACTGGTGGCCGTCACCGTCACCAGGCGGTTCGAACGGTCGGCGCCGATGCCGATGTCGGCCGTCACGATGCCGGCACTGTTGGTGACCGATCCGCTCACCGTGGCCACGGCACTCTCGTCCACGCGGATCGTGACCGGGATGCCCGGCAGCGCGTTTCGGTTGCTGTCCACGGCAGCCGCCGTCGCCCGCAGTGTGGTGGTGCCGGCATTGGGCAGGCTGGTGGCGCTGAGGCTGAGGCTCAGGTCGGCCGCCACCGGCCCAGGCGTCGTGACGGTGTCGGTGACTGTCAGGTTGGCCGTGCGTGTCAGGCCCCCGGCCACGGCCGTGACCACCATGGTCCGGTTGACCGTCGAGCCGCCGATCCCGATCTGCGCCGTGAGCACGCCGTTGGCGTTCGTCACCGTGCCGCTGGGCGCTGCGGTGCCGCCGTTGTCGACGGTGATGGTGACCCCGGTGTTGGGCAGCACGTTTCGCCGGGCATCCAGCGCCGTGACCGTGGCCACCACCTGCTCGGCCCCCGTGTTCACGATGGTCGGGGCGCTGAGCGTGAGGATCAGGTCGGAAGGCAGCACCGTGGAGCCGCCCGTCGCCGTCACCTGCAGGGCCGCGGTCTGCGTCAGCGCGCCGCTGGTGGCGGTCACGGTGATGGTGCGTTCGGAGAAGTCCGAGCCGATGCCGATCGTTGCGCTCAACACCCCGCTGGAATCCGTGACAGTGTCGTTGGCGATGACAACACCACCATTGTTGACGGAGACCGTGACCGGCACGCCGGCCACCGAGTTGCGGTTGCCATCGACGGCGATCACCGACGCGACGACCGACTGGCTACCGTCGTTGGTCACGCTCTGTGCGCCGAGGATGAGCACCAGTTCCGTGGCCCGGGGCGTTGCCACCGTCCCACCGCCGCCGCCGCCACCACTGCAGGCCGTGCCGCCAGTGACTTCCTGGCAGGTGTCGGAACCACCTCCGCAGGCCGCGAGGCCCACGACCACGGCCGCCAGCGCGGCCCGCAACATCATGCGAATCATGTTCACGCGCCCTCGCCTTTAACGCACCGACGTCCGGTCGGAGACGATCTTCGGGGTGATGAAGATCAGCAGTTCGGTCCGCTGCGAACTGCGGGTGTTGTTCTTGAACAGGTTGCCCAGCACCGGGATGTCACCCAGCAGCGGCACCTTGTTCTCGGTGGTGCTGTCCTCCTGCTGGAAGATGCCGCCGATGACCACGGTGCCGCCGTTCTCCACCAGCACTTGGGTCTGCACCTGCTTGGTATTGATGGCCGGGCCAGCGGTGGTGAGGTCACCTCGGCTGTCCTTGTTGACCAGCAGGTCCATGATCACGTTGCCCTCGGGCGTGATCTGCGGTGTGACCTCCAGGCTCAGCGTGGCCTTCTTGAACGAGATCGACGTGGCGCCGCTGCTCGTGGCCTGCTGGTAGGGGATCTCCTCGCCCTGCTCGATGCGGGCCTTGGTCTGGTCGGCCGTCAGCAGCCGCGGGCTGGAAACGATCTTGCCCTTGCCGTCGGCCTCCAGCGCGGAGAGCTCCAGGTTCAGGAAGCGGTTGGCCGACGCGTTGAACAGCGACAGCGCAAAGGTGGCCGCGCTGGCGCCGCCCAGGCTGCTGGTGTTGGCCGGCAGGTTGACCATCTGCGTGTTCGTGAAGTCGATCGGCAGCGCCACCTGGCCGGTCTGCGCGCCCACGGCGGTGTAGTTGCCGCCCACGGTGATGCCGGCGCGCTGCGGGCGGGTCAGATCCACCGCGCCGAGCTTGACGCCCAGGGCACGGCCGAAGCTGTCGTCGGCCTCCACGATGCGCGCCTCGATCAGCACCTGGCGCACCGGGATGTCGATGCGGGCGATCAGGCTGGTGACCTCGTCGAGCTTGCTCGGGATGTCGGACACGAAGAGCTGGTTGGTGCGCTGCTCGAAGAGCACGCTGCCGCGCGGCGACAGGATGCGCGTGGCCTGCTGCTGGCCGCCACCGCCGCCGCCCTGGCTCTGGTTCTGCCCGGTCAGACCGCGGGCCACGTCCTCGGCCTTGGTGTAGTTGAGCTGGAAGGCCTGGGTGCGCAGCGGCTCCAGTTCCTCGATCTTCTTGCGTGCCTCGAGGTCGAGCTGTTCCTTGGCCGCGAGTTCGTCCTTCGGCGCGATCCACAGCACGTTGCCGTTCTTGCGCACGCCCAGACCCTTGCTCTGCAGGATGATGTCCAGGGCCTGATCCCAGGGCACATCCTTCAGACGCAGCGTGACGTTGCCGGTGACGGTGTCGCTGGTGACGACGTTGAAGTTGGTGAAGTCTGCGATGACCTGCAGCAGCGCGCGGACCTCGATGTTCTGGAAGTTCAGGCTCAGCTTCTCGCCCTGGAAGCCCGGGCCCTGGGTGAGCTTGTTCGGGTCGACCTTGACCGGGCGCACTTCCAGCACGAACTGGTTGTCGCTCTGGTAGGCGCTGTGTTCCCAGTCACCGGTGGGCTCGACCACCATGCGCACGTTGTCGCCGCTCTGGAAGGTGGAGACACTCTGCACCGGGGTGCCGAAGTCGGTGAGGTCCAGCCGGCGGCGCAGGGTGTCGGGCAGCTTCGCGCGGAGGAACTCGACGACCAGGCCCTTGCCCTGCTGTCGGATGTCCACGCCCACCTGGGTGCTGGGCAGCGTGACCAGCACCCGGCCGGCGCCGTCGCCACCGCGGCGGAAGTCGATGTCGCGCAGCGCCAGCGACTGCTGGTTTTGCGACGGGGCAAACTGCGTCGGTGCCGGCGCGGCGGCGGCGGGCGCGGCCTGCGTCGGGGCGGCTGCCGCCGGTTGCGCCTCGGCCACCTGCGTGCTGCTGCCGAGCACGAGGATCAGCGCATTGCCTTCCAGGCGTGCCACGTAGTTGGCCGCCTGACGCAGCATCAGTACGAGGCGCGTGCGCTCGCCGGCCTGGGCGACGTTCACCGACCGCAGGTTGCCCTGGTTGATCTCGACCGCACTGCGGCCGAGGTCGTTGCCCACCCCCGGCAGGTCCACCGCGATGCGCGGGGGCGTCTGCACCGAGAAGCCGGCCGGCACCGCGGCCAGCGGTTCCTTGAGCTCGATGCGCAGGACATCGGTACCGGCCTGCTGGCTGCTCGTGATCGACTGGATCGCGTTCTGGGCCCAGGCAGCCAATGGCAGGCTGCAACCGAACACCAGCGCGGCCAGCCCGGCCCGCCACTTCTGCATGATGCGCTTCTCCTCGGGAATGCTGGCCTGTCGCGTCGTCGCTGCGCCCACGGCGCCGTTGTAGGGTTTCATCGCGCAGACTCCTGCAGTTGCAGGCTCGCGCTGCGCTCGATCCACTCGCCGGCGGCGTCCTGCACGATCTCGCGCAGGGTCACGCCGGTCTCGTCGATGCGCGTCACGCGACCGTAGTTCTGGCCCAGGTAGTCCCCCACCTTGACCTGGTAGAGCAGGCTGGCCACGCGCAGCAGCGCGAAGGGCCGGCCGTCGCGGCTGACGCTGCCCACCATCGACATGCTGTCCAGCGGGTAGGACTCCAGCGGCTCCTTGCGGCGGTTCAGCTCGGACGCCAGCAGCGAGTTCGGCTGCCGCGCTTCCTGCTTGATGGCCACCGACAGCTTCTGCGTGCTGAACGGGTCGACGTCGGCGACGCCGGTGTACGACTCGGGCACGAAGGCCTTGGGTGCGGCCAGCGGCGTCACGTTGGGTTTGACCTCGCGCCGTTGCTGGTCCATCCAGCCGCGCAGTTCGTCCTCGTTGGCGCTGCAGCCGGCCAGCAAGACACCGGCCGCTGCGGTGGCCAGCACGGCCCTGGGCAGGTTGTGGCGTCGAATCACTTGCGGGCCCTCTTCTGGTTGGCCTTGGACGCGTCGGCCTTGGCCTTCTTCTGCGCGTCGATCTCGGCCTGGTCCAGGTAACGGTAGGTGCGCGCGGTGGCCTCCATCGTCAGCGTGGTGACATTGGGGTCACGGCCCGGGCGCGTGATGACCAGGTTGTGCAGGGTGACGATGCGCGAGAGGTTGGCGACATCGGCCACGAAGGCGCCGATGTCGTGGTAGCGGCCGCTGACGCGCACCGAGATCGGCAGCACCGCGTAGTGGTCCTTGACCTCGACGTTGCCGGGGCGGAACAGTTCGAACTGCAGGCCCCGGCCGAGACCGGCCTGGTTGATGTCGGAGAGCAGCGCGTCCATCTCGGCCTTGCCGGGCAGCTGCTTCTCGAGCTGGATCACGTACTCCTCGACCTGCAGCTTCTGCTTGCGCAGCTCGCCGAGGTTGACGGCCTGGCGCAGCTTGTCGCGGAACTCGCTGCGCAGTGGCTGTTCGCGGGCGATCTCGGCGTCGAGTTCCTCCTGCGCGCCGGAGACCACGAACCACCAGCCGGCCGCCACCACGGCCACGCCCGCCAGCACCCAGGCCGCGACCTTGGGCAGCAGCGGCCACTGGCCGGGCTCGTTCGTGTCCAGCCCGCGGAACTGCGACGCCGCACGGTCGAAGGTGCTGGCGATGTCGATGTTGAAGCTCGATGCTTTGGCCATCGTCGTCCTCACGAAGCCTTGGCCGCTGCGGGCCGTGCCCCCGGCGCCGGCTTGGCCGGTTCGGGCGCCTCCGGGCGCTTGATCGACAGCCGCAGCGTGAAGTCGAACAGACGCCGCTGGTCGGGGTCGCGCTCGCGAGCGTTGCGTTCGCGCCCGGTCAGGCCGGCCGCCTTGATCTCCACGAGCTCGGGCTTCTCGAGCCAGGGCGAGCTGTACAAGGTGTTGCGCAGGAACTCGGAGACCCGCTCGTTGGTCTGGGCGGTGCCGACGATGGTGACCTGGTTGCCGTTCTGCCGGATCGACGACAGGTAGATGCCTTCGGGAGCCTGCTTGACCAGTTCGTCGAGCAGGTGCACCGGCGTGTTGCGGTCGGTCTGCAGGTCTTCCACCGCCGCCTGGCGGTCCTTCAGGGCCTGGATCTCGGCACGCAGGGTGGCGATGTCCTTGATCTGGGTGTCGAGCTTGCGGATCTCGGCCTTGAGCAGGTCGTTGCGCTGCTGCTGCGCGGCCTTCATCTGCTGCAGCACCGAGGTCCAGGCGCCGACCACCACCACGCCCGCCACCGCGGCCACACCCAGGGCGACGAAGAAGTTCTGCTTGCGCTGCCGGCGCCTGGCCTCGCGGTGCGGCAGCAGGTTGATCAGGATCACTGCACGAACCTCCGCATCGCCAGCCCGCAGGCCGTCAGGTACGAGGGCGCCTCGCGCCGCACGCGGCTTTCGCGCACGGCGGAGCCGAGCTGCATGCCCTCGAACGGGTTGACCACCATCGACGCGAAGCCGGTGAGGTCGGTCACACGGTCCTTCAGACCGGGCAGGGTGGCGGTGCCGCCGGCCAGCATCACGTAGTGCACCTTGTGGTGCGGCGTGCTGGTGAAGAAGTACTGCAGCGCACGGCCGATCTCCTGCGACAGGCTGTCGACGAAGGGCGACAGGATCGCGCTGTCGTAGTCCTCGGGCAGATCGCCGGCGAGCTTCTTCTGCTCGGCTTCCTCGAACGAGAAGCCGTACTGCCGCGAGATCAGCTGCGTGAGCTGCGAGCCACCGAAGGCCTGGTCGCGGTCGTAGAGCATCTCCTCGTCGCGCAGCACCTTGAGGCTGGTGGTGTCGGCGCCGATCTCGAACAGCGCGACCAGGGCATCGCGGCCCTCGTTGGGCAAGGCGGAGACGATGCGGCTCATCGCTAGGCGCGAGGCGTGGCTCTCGATGTCCAGCACCACCGGCTTCAGGCCAGCGGCCTCGGCCAGGCCCTGGCGGTCCTGCACGCGGTCCTTGCGGCTGGCCGCGATCAGCACCTCCACGTCGCCGGCCGAGCTGGGGCTGGGGCCGATGACGCAGAAGTCCAGGCTCACCTCGTCCAGCGAGAACGGGATGTACTGGTTCGCCTCGGACTCGACCTGCAGTTCCATCTCTTCTTCGCGCAGGCCGGCCGGCAGCATGATCTTCTTGGTGATGACGGCCGACTGCGGCATCGCCATCACCACCTGCTTGGTCTTGGTGCCGCTCTTGGCCACCACCTTGCGCACGGCGTCGGCCACCTCGTCGAACTTCTCGATCTGGCCGTCGGTGATCCAGCCCTTCTCGAACGGCTCGGAGCCGAAACGCTCGAGCACGAATTCACCGCTCGACGACTGGCCGAGCTCGACGAGCTTGACGCTCGAGGAACTGATGTCCAGGCCGATCACCGGCGGGTGTTTGCGGCCCAGCAGCACGTCCAGAAAGCTCACGGTGTTCCACTCCCCGGCAGGGACAATGCCCCCCGGATTGTTAAGAAGTTACTTCAATGCTAGCAGTAAAGCCCTTGTGCACCAAAGAAAAACGGGCAGCGGAAGTGTCGCGCTCGTTGCGCTCGCCCGACGCTGGAAACCGGAGTTGAAACAACCCGCAATTCCGGCGATTGCCACCCCCGGCCAGCCGTGCGACATGTCACGCTTGGCCGGTCCGGCGGTTACAAGAGGCCGGTTCCTATAATTCCCGACCGCCCCAGCCACGATGACTGAAACAAGGACCGACCCTCCCGCAGCGCCGCGCAACTGGCTGTTGCGCATGCTCGCCTGGGCCGCCGGGCTCGGCGTGGCCGGCGTTATCTCGGGGGCCATGGTGATCGCCCTGGCCCTGGCCGTGGCCTACCGCAACCTGCCGGAAGTCGGCAACCTGGCCGACTACCGCCCCAAGCTGCCGTTGCGCGTGTTCTCGTCCGACGGCGTGCTGCTGGGCGAATTCGGCGAGGAGCGCCGTACCTTCACGCCGATCGAGCAGATCCCGCCGGTGATGAAGCAGGCCGTGCTGGCCGCCGAGGACGCACGCTTCTACGACCATGACGGCGTCGACTACAAGGGCATGGTCCGGGCCGCCATCGAGAACCTGCGCGATGCGCGCAGCCAGGGCGCGTCGACGATCACGATGCAGGTGGCGCGCAACTTCTACCTGTCCACCGAGAAGACCTTCACCCGCAAGCTCTACGAGGTGCTGCTGACCTGGAAGATCGAGCGCCTGCTGACGAAGGACCGCATCCTCGAGCTGTACCTGAACCAGATCTTCCTCGGCCACCGGGCCCACGGTTTTGCCGCGGCCGCGGAAACCTACTATGGCAAGACGCTGGATCAGCTGACGGTGGCCGAGGCGGCCATGCTGGCCGGCATCCCGAAGGCGCCGTCGGCCTTCAACCCGATCTCCAACCCGCGCCGCGCGCAGGTGCGCCAGCACTACGTGCTCGCGCGCATGCTGGACAACGGCTTCATCACGAAGGCCCAGCACGACGAGGCACGCACGCAGGCGCTGCGTCTGCGCCCACCCCGTGCCAGCACCGTGCACGCCGAGTTCGTGGCCGAGACGGCGCGCCAGCTGGTATTTGCGCAGTATGGCGAAGAGACCTACACGCGCGGGCTGGACGTCACCCTGTCCATCGACGCGAAGCTGCAGGAGGCGGCCTACCGCGCGCTGCGAGCAGGCATCCTGAACTTCGAGCAGCGCCAGTTTTACCGCGGCCCGGAAGCCTTCGTCGACCTGCCGGCCGACCCGGCAGCGTTGGATGCCCGCATCGCCGAGGCCCTGGCGGAACACCCCGACCAGGACGAGTTGCGCGCCGCGGTGGTGACCGAGGTCTCGCGCAACAAGCTCGTGGCCGTGCTGCAGTCCGGTGAGGCGATCACCGTCACCGGCGCAGGCCTGCGCCCGGTGGCGTCGGGTCTGCGCGACAACGCGCCACCGAACATCCGCATCCGCCGCGGTGCCGTGGTGCGCCTGGTTCAGGGCGAGAAGGACGCCTGGCGGGTGTCGCAGCAACCCGAGGTGGAAGGCGCCCTGGTGGCGACCGATCCGCGCACCGGGGCGATACGCGCGCTGGTCGGCGGTTTCGACTACGGCAAGAACAAATTCAATCACGTCACCCAGGCGCAGCGGCAGCCGGGCTCGAGCTTCAAGCCATTCGTCTATTCCGCCGCGCTGGAGAAGGGCTTCACCCCGGCCACCGTGGTCGCCGATGCCCCGCTGTTCTTCGACGCCGCCGAAACGGGCAGCCAGCCCTGGGAACCCAAGAACTACGACGGCGAGTTCGCCGGCCCGCTGCCACTGCACCAAGCTCTGGCCAAGTCGAAGAACATGGTGTCGATCCGAGTGCTGCAGTCCATCGGGCCAGAGTACGCCCAGGACTGGGCCACGCGCTTCGGCTTCCCGCGCGAGAAGCACCCTGCCTTCCTGACCATGGCCCTGGGCGCCGGCACGGTGACGCCGCTGGAAATGGCCACCGCCTACGGCGTCTTCGCCACTGGCGGGTACCGCATGCCGCCATCGCTGATTGCCAAGGTGACCGATGCCGACGGCGACGTGCTGCGCGAGGCACCGCTGGTCCCGCTGGACGAAAGCCGCCGCGTGCTCGAGGCGCGCAACGCTTTCGTGATGGGTTCGCTGCTGCAGGAGATCACCCGGTCCGGCACGGCTGCCAACGCGCAGCTTCAGCTGCGGCGGCCCGACCTCTACGGCAAGACCGGCACCACCAACGACTCCATGGACGCCTGGTTCGCCGGCTACCACCCCTCGCTGGTGGCGGTGGTGTGGATCGGCTACGACACACCCAAAAAGCTGGGGGCGCGGGAGACCGGAGGCGGGTTGGCCCTGCCGGTGTGGATCGACCTCATGCGCGTGGCGCTGAAGGACGTGCCGGTGGCCACGCCGGTACCACCACCGGGCGTGGTGCAGCAGGAGGACGGCCTGTGGGTCTACGAGGAGTTCGCCAACGGTGGTGGCGTGCGCAGCGTGGGCTTGGATCAGGTGGTACCCGAGGCCACGACGCCCGACGAGCGCAGCAGCATTCTCGATCTGTTCCGGCGCTGAACGACACGGCGCAAGCGCCGCGCAAGACACCTGTCGCCGAACCGATTCAGGTCAGCCCATCGAGCAGTGCCAGCAGGCGCGCGATGTCCAGCGGCTTGGTCAGGTAGTCGGCAAGGCCGGCGTCACGTCCGCGCGCCAAGTCGGCGGCCATGGCGCTGGCACTCACGGCCACGACCGGGATGTCGCGGGTGCCCGGGTCGGCACGCAGTCGACGCAGCACCTCCCAGCCGTCCATTTCCGGCAGGTGCAGGTCCAGCAGGATCAGATTCGGACGCAGCGACGCGGCCAGCGACAGGCCATCGCCCGGCAAGCCGGCGCTGTGCAACTGCCAGCGCGGCCGCATGGCCACGATACCTTCGACGAGCAGGCGGTTGGCCGGGTTGTCCTCGATCTGAAGCACGGTCCGATCGGCGACCTCTGGCACGGGCGCGGCGCCTGACGGGACCGGCAGCGCTATCGCGGTGTCGGTCGAGTTGGCGCGCTGCGTGCCCTCGGTGGCCCGGGGCAATTCGACCCAGAAGCAACTGCCTTGCCCGGGTTGGCTGCGCACACCGATCCGGCCCTGCATCAGGGTCACGAGGTGGCGCGACAGGGCCAGACCGATGCCCGTGCCCTCGATGCCGGCGCGGGCCGCATCCAGACGCTCGAAGGGTCGAAAGAGCCGTTCGCACTGCGCTGCGTCCAGGCCGGCCCCGTCGTCCTCGACCTCGATCCGCCACGACGGGCCGGCCTCGGCCAGCCGCAGGCGGATGCCACCCCGTTCACGGTTGTACTTGACAGCGTTGCCGAGCAGGTTCAGCAGCACCTGGCGCAGGCGCGTGCGATCCGCGTGCACGGCAGCGCCATGCCATTCGCCCAGCACCTGAACGGTGAGTTGGCGCACCTGTGCTTGCGGCAGGATCAGCCGCACGGTCTCGTCCACCAGCGGCGCGAGCTCGACGTCCTCGTGGCTGATCGCCATCTGCCCGCCCTCGATGCGCGAGAGGTCCAGCACCTCGTCGATCAGCCGCAGCAGGTGGCGGCCGGCCGCCACGATCTCGTCGGCGTGGCCCCGGGTTGCGGCGTCGGCGTGCGGGCTGATCTGGAGCAGCTGCCCGAAGCCGAGGATGGCGTTCATCGGCGTGCGCAGTTCATGGCTCATGCGCGAGAGGAACTCACTCTTCGCATGGTTGGCCGCCTCGGCCTCGTCGCGCGCTGCACGCAGCGCCGCCGTGCGCTCCTCCACCCGCGCCTCCAGTTCGTCGGTCAGCTGCTGCAAGGCCCGCTCCGCCTTCACGCGCTTGCTGATGTCGCGCACGATCACCTGGGTGCTGAAGCCGTCCTCGCCAGGGTAGAGCGCTGCGGTGACTTCGACGTCGACAACACTGCCGTCCAGCCGCAGGTAGCGCTCGACGACCGGCGGTGCGCTGCGCTGATCGTTCAGCATGGCTTGCTGCCGCTCGCGCACCAGGTCGTGCCCGTCCGGGTGGATGCGCGACAGCGTCGGCATGCCCAGCAGCTGGCTCGCGTCTTTGGCGCCAAACAGTCGCAGGGCGGCCGGGTTGAGGTAGGTGAAGCGACCGTCACGCGTCAGGTAGATCGCGTCGGGCGCGGACTCGAGCAGCAGGCGGTGGCGACGCTCGCTGAGCTCCAGCGCGCCCTGCCGGCGCGAGGCCTGCCACAACAAGGCCGCCACCACGCCTGACGCCAGCAGCGCCAGGGTGGTCAGCGCCTGCAGCACGGTGCGCTGCCGGTCCTGCCGCACCAGCAGCGGCGCGAGCGCCGCCGACTCGGACAAGCCCACCGCCGAGATCAGGCCGGTGCCGGGCTCGCGCCACCAGCCGTACACGCGCTCGACACCGTCCACCTCGCCGGCGACATGGAACACCCCGCGCTCGAGGCCCGGCTGCGCCAGGAAAGGTCGGTCCCCCGGCAGTTGGCGGCCAGCCGCCAGCTTCTGTTCGCGGCTGCGTGCAATCAGGCGTCCGCTGGGGTGCACCAACGCCACTACATCCTGGTCGGAGAGGGCCAGGGCCGCCAGACGCGAGGCCAGGAAGTCGGCGTTGACCGAGATGTTCATCGTGCCGGCAAAGCGCACCTGGTCGAGGATCGGCCGGTTCACGATCACGGTCCAGCGTTGCTCGGCCAGGCGCGAACGCACCGCCTCGCCGACATGCAGGCGGTCCGCGCCGTCGAGGTGCACCCGGAAGTGGGCACGGTCGGCCACGCTCACGCTCTCGGTGCTGCCCAGGCTGTTGTAGACCGACATCCCCTGGGCGTCGATCACCGTGACATGGCTGACCGACCCCATGGGCAGCGTGGCGACGACCTCGCGCGCGATGCGGTCGAAGGCGGCCGGATCCCCGTGCCAGGCCCGGCGCAGCTCCTGCAACGCCACGTCCACCGCTGCCAGCAGCATGGCGATCTGGCCGTTCATGGCATCGGCCAACTGGACTGCCCGTTGCTCGGTGCGGTCCACCATCTGCGCCCGCGAGTCGGCGTGAGCGACCATGGTCTGCCACCAGCCGAGGGCGACACCGCCCAGGGTCAGCAGCACGACGGCAACGGCCAGCGCTGCCGACCTTCGACTCGGGCGGTCCGCGCGTTGGCCCGGCACGATGCCTAGGACTCGTCGGGTGGCAGGAAGCGGAGCGCCCGACCGCCCTGGGCGCTGGCCGCGTCGGACAGACGGGCGAAGAACTCGACGCCGTCCTTGGTGTCGACCCAGCGCCCGGCCTCGTGCCGGAAGTGATAGCCCCCACCCCGCGTGGCCAGCCAGAGTTCCTGCAGCGGCGGTTGGGTGTTGACGATGATCTTGCTGCCGCCCGGGAAGGCCAGTTCCAGCAGGCCACCGGTGCGCTGCGGGTCGATGTCGATCACGTCGTCCTGCAGCCAGCGGTCCACGGTGGCCTCGATGGACGCGAGGATGGCATTCGTGAGCCGCTGGTACTCGGTGTCGCTGAGGGTGGACATGGGGTCTCGATAGAATCCGGCGATGCGTCGAGCGTCGAGTTTAGTGGCCTGCCTGTTGACCCTGGGCCTGTTGCAGGGTCTGTCCGGATGTGGCCAGAAGGGGCCGCTGACGCTGCCCCCAGCGGCCACGGCCGCATCCGCCGCCGGAGCGGCTCGCTGATGCTGCCTGGCACCCCGCACCTGGCGCGCAGCAGCGCCGGCACGCTGACGCTGGACGGCCTGCCGCTGGCCGATCTGGCGCGCCGATTCGGCACGCCGCTGTACGTGTATTCGCAGGCGGCGATGCTGGATGCCCTGGCCGCCTACCAGCGCGCGCTGGCCGGCCGGCCACACCAGATCTGCTACGCGATGAAGGCGAACTCGAACCTCGCCGTGCTGCAGACCATCGCGCGTGCCGGCTGCGGCTTCGACATCGTCTCCGGGGGCGAACTGGCGCGCGTGCTGGCTGCTGGCGGAGACCCATCGCGCGTGGTCTTTTCGGGCGTCGGCAAGACGGCTGCCGAGATGGCGCAGGCGCTGCGCGCCGGCGTGCGCTGCTTCAACGTTGAGAGCGTGTCAGAACTCGATCGCCTGTCCGCCGTGGCAGCGGCCGAGGGCGCCATCGCGCCGGTGAGCCTGCGTGTGAATCCTGACGTGGACGCCGGCACGCACCCCTACATCTCCACCGGCCTGCGCGAGAACAAGTTCGGCATCGCGCACGACCAGGCCTTGGCGGCCTACCGCCACGCCGCGTCGCTGCCCGGGCTGCAGGTCGTGGGCATCGATTGCCACATCGGCTCGCAGATCACGCAGGTGGAGCCCTACCTCGATGCGCTGGACCGTCTGCTCGACCTCGTGGAGGCGGTGGAGCGCGACGGCATCGCCATCCACCACGTGGACGTGGGCGGCGGCCTGGGCATCCGCTACGTGGACGAATCACCGCCGGCCGCCGACCACCTGGTGGGCCTGCTGCTGCAGCGCCTGGACGCCCGCGGCCATGGCCATCGCGAGGTGATGATGGAGCCGGGGCGTTCGCTGGTAGGCAACGCCGGCGTGCTGCTGACGGAAGTGCAGTACCTCAAGCCTGGCGATGCCAAGAGTTTCTGCATCGTCGACGCGGCGATGAACGACCTGATGCGCCCGGCCATGTACGAGGCCTGGATGGCCATCGAGCCCTGCGTGTCGCGCAGCACGCCGCCGCAGCGCTGGGACGTCGTCGGACCGGTCTGCGAATCGGGCGACTGGCTGGGGCGTGACCGCAGTTTCGCCGTCGAGCCGGGCGACGTGCTGGCCGTGCTTTCCGCTGGCGCCTACGGCATGGCCATGGCCAGCAACTACAACACGCGGCCGCGGGCGGCCGAGGTGATGATCGTCGACGGCGCACCGGTGCTGGTGCGCGAGCGCGAGCAGGCGCAGGCCTTGTTCAGCGGCGAGAAGCTGCTGGCCTGACGCAACGCGCGCGAGCCAGTCGCGGGCCGGCGGCGGCGCGCATCAGATCCGCCCTTCCTCCACCGCGTGGCAGGCCACGCGGATGCCCGTGAAGTCCTTCAATGCCGGGCGCTCGCTGCTGCAGCGCGCGTTGGCGTGCGGGCAGCGCGGGTGGAAGGCGCAGCCGCTGGGCGGGTTCAGCGGGTTGGGCACCTCGCCCTGCACCGGCGTGCGTGCGCGGCCGGTCATGTGGATGTCGGGAATGGCATCCAGCAGCATGCGCGTGTACGGGTGGCGCGGGTTGCCGAACAGGTCGTGCTTGTCGGCCAGTTCCACCAGGCGGCCGAGGTACATCACGCCCACCTGGTCCGACACGTGGCGCACCACCGCCAGGTTGTGCGAGATGAACAGGTAGGTCAGGCCCTGCTGGCGCTGCAGGTCCTTCATGATGTTGAGCACCTGGGCCTGCACCGACACGTCCAGCGCCGAGGTGGGTTCGTCGCAGACCAGGAACTCCGGTTGCGTGGCCAGGGCACGCGCGATGCTGATGCGCTGGCGCTGGCCGCCGGAGAACTGGTGCGGGAACTTCTCGACGTCGGCCGCCGCCAGGCCCACCGACTGCAGCAGTTCCTGAGCGCGCGCCTTCAGCGCGTCGGCGCCCTGCACCAGGCCGTGGGTGAGCAGCGGCTCGGCCACGATGTCCAGCACCTTCCAGCGCGGGTTGAGGCTGGCGTACGGATCCTGGAAGATCATCTGCATGCGCCGGTGCAGCGCACGCTTGTCGGGGTGGGTGGCGGTGTCCACGCCGTCGAAGAACACGCGGCCGCGCGTGGGCGCGTACAGGCTCACCAGCAGGCGGGCCACCGTGCTCTTGCCGCAGCCGGATTCGCCCACCAGCGCCAGCGTCGTGCCCTTCTCGATGGCGAAGCTCACACCGTCGACCGCGTGCACGAACTGCCGCGGCTTGCGCTCGACGACGCGGTTGAGCCAGGGGGCGGAGACATCGAAGACCTTGGCCAGGTCTTCCACTTGGACTAGCGTACTCATGTCGGCTTCACCCGCCAGCAGGCCGCGCGCGTGGCGCCGGCGTCCATCAGGTCGGGTCGGTCGCGGCGGCAGCGGTCGTCGGCCTGCGGGCAGCGCGGGTTGAAGGCGCAGCCGCTGGGTATCGAATTCAGGCGCGGCATGGAACCGTCGATCTGCAGCAGGCGCTCTCGGTCCTCGTCCATCGCCGGGATCGAGCCCATCAGGCCCTGGGTGTAGGGGTGGGCCGGATGGTGGATGACCTCGTGCACCGGGCCGATCTCGGCCACGCGGCCGGCGTACAGCACGGCCACGCGGTCGCAGGTCTCGGCGATCACACCCATGTCGTGCGTGACCAGCATCACCGCCGCGCCGTGGTCCTTGCACAGGCGCTTGAGCAGCGAAATGATCTGCGCCTGGATCGACACGTCCAGCGCCGTGGTCGGCTCGTCGGCGACGATGAGCTTGGGCTCGGCCGCCAGCGCCAGCGCGATCACCACCCGCTGGCGCATGCCGCCGCTGAACTGGTGCGGGTACTGGTCGATGCGCTGCTCGGCCGCCGGGATGCCCGTCTCCTGCAACAGCTTGATGGCCCGCTGGCGGGCTTCGCTTTCGCTCACGGGCAGGTGGTTGCGGATGGTCTCCGTCAGCTGCCGGCCGACGGTGTAGAGCGGGTTCAGCGAGGTCAGCGGGTCCTGGAAGATGGCGCCGATGCGGCGGCCGCGGATGGCGCGCATCTTCTCGCGCGGCAGGTTGTCGATGCGCTGGCCCTCGAAGCGGATCTCGCCGCCGGACACGCGCCCGGGTGGCTCCAGCAGGCCGATGATGGCGGCGCCGGTGAGCGACTTGCCCGCGCCGGATTCACCGACGACGCCGAGGATCTCCCCCGGCTCGATCGAGAAACTCACCTCGTCCAGCGCCAGCAGCGTGCCGCGGCGCGTGGGGAACTCCACCTTCAGGCGGTCGACTTCGAGCAGTGCCATGGTGTCTTGTGGTTCAGCGCAGGCGCGGGTTCAGCGCGTCGCGCAGCCAGTCGCCAAGCAGGTTCACGCTCAGCGCGATGAGCACCAGCATCACGCCGGGGAACACGGTGATCCACCACTCACCGGAAAAAAGGAAGTCGTTGCCGATGCGGATCAGCGTGCCCAGCGACGGCGAGGTGGGTGGCACGCCGACGCCCAGGAAGCTCAGCGTGGCCTCGGCCAGGATGGCCTGGCCGATGTCGATGGTGGTCAGCACCAGCACCGGGCCCATCACGTTGGGCAGCACGTGGCGCCACATGATGGTGGCGTTGCCGACGCCGATCACGCGTGCGGCCTGCACGTACTCCTTGTTGCGCTCCACCAGCGTGGAGCCGCGCACCGTGCGCGCGAACTTCACCCAGCCCGACAGCGCGATGGCGATGATCAGCACCGCGAAGGCCAGCGTGTCGTGGGCATCGGGGAACATCGCGCGGCCCACGCCGTCGATCAGCAGCGCCACCAGCAGCGCCGGGAACGACAGCATCACGTCGCACACGCGCATGATGAAGGCGTCGATGCGGCCGCCGACGAAGCCCGACAGCAGGCCCAGCCCCACGCCCAGCACCACCGAGGCCGCCACCGCCGCCAGACCGACGAACAGCGAGATGCGTGCGCCGTACATGATGGTCGACAGGATGTCGCGGCCCTGGTCGTCGGTGCCAAGCAGGAAGTCGGCACTGCCGCCCTCCATCCACGACGGCGGCAGACGGGCATTCATCAGGTCGATGGACGCCAGGTCGTACGGGTTGTGCGGCGCGATCCAGGGCGCGCCGAGCGCGGCGATCATGCACAGCAGCGCCACGACGGCAGCGCCCATCGCCACCGGCGACTGCCGGAAGCTGTACCAGACGTCGCCGTCGAAGAACCGTGCAAGCGCGCCGGGGGCGGGCGCAGAAGCTTCAGCCATGGGAAATGTCAATGTCCGGTGGTCGGGCGCTCGATGCGCAGGCGCGGGTCGACCGCAAAGTAGAGCAGGTCCACCGCGAGGTTGATGACCACGAAGATCAGCGCGATCAGGCACAGGTAGGCCGCCATGACCGGGATGTCGGCGAACTGCACCGCCTGGATGAACAGCAGCCCCATGCCGGGCCACTGGAACACCGTCTCGGTGACGATGGCAAAGGCGATCAGGCCGCCGAGCTGCAGGCCGGTGATGGTGATCACCGGCACCAGCGTGTTCTTCAGCGCATGGCCGAAGTGCACGATGCGGTCCGGCAGGCCGCGGGCACGCGCGAACTTGATGTAGTCGGTGCGCAGCACCTCCAGCATCTCCGCCCGCACCAGGCGCAGGATCAGCGCCAGCTGGAAGATCGACAGCGTCAGCGACGGCAGCAGCAGGTGCTTGAGCCCATCCACCGTGAGCAGGCCGGTGGTCCAGGTGCCCAGGGCCACCGTCTCGCCACGGCCGAAGCTGGGCAGCCAGCCCAGCAACACCGCAAAGATCAGGATCAGCAGGATGCCGATCAGGAAGGTGGGCAGCGACACGCCCAGCAGCGAGGCCGTCATCACCAGCTGCGAGCCGAAGCTGCCGCGCCGAAGCGCCGAATACACACCCAGTGGCACGCCGACGATCAGCGCGATGACGGCTGCGCTCACCGCCAGTTCGATGGTGGCCGGGAAACGCTCGACGATCAGCGCCGAGACCTGCCGCCCCTGGCGCAGGCTGAGGCCGAACTCGCCCTGCACCGCATTGCCGACGAAGCGCGCGAACTGCACCGGGAAGGGCTGGTCCAGACCGAGGTCGGCGCGCAGCGCATCACGCTGTTCGGCGGTGGCGTCCTGGCCCAGCATGCTGGCGACCGGGTCGCCCACGTACTGGAACAGCATGAAGGCGATGAAGGCAACCGTGAGCATCACGATCACGGCTTGCAGCAGGCGGCGGAGGATGAAGGCGAGCATCGGAACGGTTCAACAGCGGGATCCCACCGCCACCCCTCGGTGCGGATCCGCGGCGTCGCGCACCAGCAAGGTGCCGGTGGCGACCGGACGCGCGATGATGCGCAATTCGCGTGCCGCGCGCAAAAGGGAAAGCCCCGAGCCGTGGCGGCTACAGGGGCATCGATTCAGTCGGACAGCGCGCGGATCTCGACCGGGCCGTACCAGGCCTGCGCCTGTTGCTGGGTGTTGTCGGCATCCGTCAGCACGGCCACCGACAGCAGCCGTCCCGGGGCCTCGCCGAAGGCCTGGCGGAAGTCCTCCGCCAGGTTGCGCCGGTGGTCGCGCCACTGGCCCGCATGCGCCGGGCCGGCATCGAGCACGATCTTCCGGATCCGGTCGGTGCGGGTGTGGACGATGGTGCGGCCCAGGTGCTCGGGGCGGTTGCCGAACACGTACATCAGGGTCGCGTAGGGCGGGCGCTCACCACTGATGGACTCCGCCAGATCGAACATCAGGCGATTGCGCGACGACAGGCGGGCATGGTCACCGTCGAACGCGAACAGGACGCGCGCCGGTGAATCACCCAGGCCCGCCTCGGCCAGATTGGCTCCGGACAAGGGAGCCGCGACCCACCAGGAGAAACGCACCTCGCCCAGCTGATCGGCTGCCAGCGGCCAGTGGCGGCGCATCAGGCTGGCGGAACGGTCCGCCTCGGCCAGCAGTGCCGGCCGCCCGGCCTTGACCACCTGGGCGTAATGCGTGGCCCGCTTGCCAGGCAACGACACCGGGTGCCAACCGTCGGCAGCCCGGGGCACTGGTGACGGCGTCGTGCACGCCACCAGGAAAGGCAGGACGGCCCAGGAGGGCCAGCGACGAAACAACTTGGGGCACATGGTTCTGCAGGCGAAAAAAAGCCGCCCCGAAGGGCGGCTTGCATTCTGGCACCCGCCTTGCGGCGGACGGCATCAGAAGTTGTGCTTGATGCCGACGTCGTAGCCCGACTTGCTCTGGGCGGCTTCGCTGTCGTTGGCGAAGTCGACGTACAGCGTCGTGCGCTTGGACATGCTGTAGTGGTAGCCCAGGGCGATGCGCTTCGACACGGTGGTGTCGTTGGCCTTCAGGTTGCCGTAGGACGCGCGGAACTCGCCGGCACCCATCGGGGCGGTGGCGGTGAACATCATGCCCTTGTGATCGGCGCCGTTCAGGGCCGTGCCCTTGCCGTAGTAGAAGCCAGGCTTCACGAAGCCCAGGTTGTAGCTGACGGCAGCCGACCACATCTTCTCGTTGCCCGCGCCTTCACGGCCGGTCTTCTCGTAGCCGAACGACGCGCGCAGGGGGCCCGCGGCGTAGCCGACGTTGAAGTTCAGCGGCTTGCTGGCGAAGGTGTTGATGGTGTCGGTCGCTTCGGCGGTCTGGATGCCGAACGAGAAACCACCGGCGGCCACGTTGTACGTGATCGAGCTGTCGTTGCGGACCTTGGCGATGCCGCCCAGGCCGGTGATGCCGGCTTGGTTGGCGATCGTGTCCCAGCCCCACGGGTCAGCCCACAGCTGGGTGCCCAGGAAGGCGGTGGTGTACTCGCGGCCGAACACGACCTGACCGAAACCGCCCTTCAGGCCAACCAGCGAGCGGCCGTTCCACATGCGGGTGCCACCGGTGCTGTCAGCGCCGGTGTCGGCGTTGAAGCGGTGCTCGATGTTGAACAGGGCCGACAGGCCGCCGCCCAGGTCTTCCGACCCGCGCAGGCCCAGACGGCTGCCCGAGCCGTTGGAGATGTTCTTGGCGTCGTTGCCGATGCCCTTGTTGATCGACAGGTCGACGCGACCGTACAGGGTGACCGACGACTGGGCCGACGCCACACCGGCGAACGCGGTCAGCGCGGCCAGGGCGAGCAGAGATTTTTTCATTGCAATGATCTCCTAGGTTGAACAAGAGGCCCCGATCGACGAGGAACCCCTTCGAGGGGCTGATCGAGCCAACCTCCTCAGCGGAAGTTGAGCGTATTGCACCAGACGGCCGCGGCGGATGCCAAGCTTTGGCCCGCAAAACCGGTCCGGCTGTTGTCTGGCAACAACGTGAAACCAATCGGATTATCCTTCACCTTGTCATGAACGCCGACCGTCTCCTGATCAGCCTGGACAACGCCCTGCGCACCATCTCGGGTGCCGTCCATGCCGCCCGCCCCTGCCCTCAACCGGCGCAGCCGCCGGCGCAGCCATTGACCGAGGACGAGAAGCGGCTGTCCGGCGCCCTGATGCGGGTGAACCACGTCGGCGAGGTCTGCGCCCAGGCGCTCTACCAGGCCCAAGCGTTGACCGCGCGTGACCCCGGTCTTCGCGAACGCATGGCCCAGGCCGCGCGCGAAGAGACCGACCACCTGGCGTGGACCCAGCAGCGACTGGACGCGCTGGGCAGCCGCCCGAGCTGGCTGAACCCGCTGTGGTACGCCGGCGCCTTCGGCATCGGCCTGCTGGCAGGGCGCGCCGGCGATGCCGTGAGCCTGGGCTTCGTCGTCGAGACCGAACGCCAGGTCGAGCAGCACCTGGCCGGGCACCTCGACCGCTTGCCGGCGGCCGACACGGCGTCGCGCGCCGTGGTGGATGCCATGCAGGCCGACGAACGCCGCCACGCCGACGAGGCGCAGGACGCCGGCGGCGTGCCGCTGCCCGCCCCGGTGCGGTGGGCGATGCGCGCCTCGGCCAAGGTCATGACCACGGTGGCGCACCGGATCTGAGCATGGCCGGGCGGGCGTCCGGCTCAGGCCTTGCAGGCCGCGCTCGCGCCTGCAGGCGCTCGCCCCTTCGCAGGCGCCCAGCCCTGCGCAGGCAGGGCCGGGCGTCCGGCTCAGGCCTCCACGACCTCGAAGCTGGTCGTCACCTCGGCCGTCTTCGCCAGCATGATGGTCGCCGAACAGTACTTCTCGTGCGACAGCTGCACCGCCCGCGCCACGGCGGCCTCCGGCACCGCGCGGCCCGTCACCGTGAAGTGCATGCGGATGGCTGTGAACACCTTGGGGTCGGTCTCCGCCCGGTCGGCCTGCACCTTCACGGTGCAGCCACGCACGTCGTGGCGGCCACGCTTGAGGATCAGGACCACGTCATAGGCCGTGCACCCCCCCGCGCCAGCGAGCAGGGTTTCCATCGGACGGGGTGCGAGGTTGCGACCGCCCCCGTCCGGTGCACCGTCCATCGCCAGCAGGTGGCCGCTGCCGGTCTCGGCGCTGAAAGCCATGCCATGGGCCGGCAGCCAGTTGATCGTGCAGTCCATCCGGGGTCCCTCTCCGTGTCGTGAAGATCACGATTTTGGGTCCCGCCCCTAGATCAGGGCCACACACGGATATTGCAGCGCAACATGGCAACGGATAGACTGGTCTGCAAGGAGGTCGACTGACCTCCACCCGTTGTCTCCTCCACCTCCCAAACGGTGGATTCCGGCCCGGGGCCTCACGGCCCTGGGCCGTTTTTTTGGCGGCGACCCCGCAGCCTATGATGCGCAGCCCGCACCGCCCGGCCCTCCCCGCCCCGACGACACGATGAAACCCACGGCAGCCCGCACCGCGGCCGACTACCTGAAGAAGATCCTCACAGCCCGTGTCTACGACGTGGCGATCGAGTCGCCACTGGACGCCGCCCCGGTGCTGTCGCGCCGCATCGGCAACCACGTGTTGCTCAAGCGCGAGGACCTGCAGCCGGTGTTCAGCTTCAAGCTGCGCGGTGCGTACAACAAGATGGTCCACCTGTCGCCGGAGCAGCGCGCGCGCGGCGTCATCTGTGCCTCGGCCGGCAACCACGCGCAGGGGGTGGCGCTGGCCGCCCGACGGCTGGGCTGCACGGCGGTGGTGGTGATGCCGGTGACCACGCCCAAGCTCAAGATCGACGCCGTCAAGGCGCTCGGCGGCGACGTGGTGCTGCAGGGCGAGAGCTATTCCGACGCCTACGCCCACGCGATGACGCTACAGGCCGAGCGTGGCCTGACCTTCGTCCACCCCTTCGACGACCCGGACGTGATCGCCGGCCAGGGCACGGTGGCCATGGAGGTCCTGCGCCAGCACCAGGGCCCGATCGACGCCGTGTTCGTCGCCATCGGCGGCGGCGGCCTGGTCTCGGGCGTGGCCGCCTACATCAAGGCCGTGCGCCCGGAGATCCAGGTCATCGGCGTGCAGACCACCGATTCCGACGCGATGGCGAAGTCGGTGGAAGCCGGCAAGCGGGTGCAGCTCGACGACGTGGGCCTGTTCTCCGACGGCACGGCCGTGAAGCTGGTGGGCCAGGAGACCTTCCGCGTGACGCGCCAGCTGGTGGACGGCTTCGTGCGCGTGGACACCGACGCCGTTTGCGCAGCGATCAAGGACGTGTTCCAGGACACGCGCAGCATCCTCGAGCCGGCCGGCGCGCTGGGCGTGGCGGCGATCAAGCAGTACGCGCAGCAGCACGGCCTGAAGGGCCGCACCTTCGTCGCCATCACCTGCGGTGCCAACATGAACTTCGACCGCCTGCGCTTCGTCGCCGAGCGGGCCGAGTTCGGCGAGCAGCGCGAGGCGCTGTTCGCCGTTACCATCCCCGAGGAGCGCGGCAGCTTCCGCCGCTTCTGCGAACTGATCGGCCCGCGTCCGGTCACCGAGTTCAACTACCGCATCTCCGACGCCAGCTTGGCCCACGTGTTCGTCGGCATCGGCATCCACAAGCGCGACGAGGCGGCGAAGATCGCGCGCAGCTTCGAGCGCCACGGCTTTGCCACGCTGGACCTCACCGACGACGAGATGGCCAAGGAGCACCTGCGCCACATGGTCGGCGGCCGCACGGCGCTGGCCGCCGACGAGCGGCTGTTCCGCTTCGTGTTCCCGGAGCGGCCGGGTGCGCTGATGCGCTTCCTGGCGACGATGCACCCCACCTGGAACATCAGCCTGTTCCACTACCGCAACCAGGGCGCCGACTACGGCCGCATCCTGGTCGGCCTGCAGGTGCCGACGGCCGACGAACCGGCATTCCGGGACTTCGTCGCGTCGCTGGCCTATCCTTGCGTGGAAGAGACCCTGAACCCTGTGTACCGGCTTTTCCTGCGTTAGCCCGACAACAGGTTTCCACCGCCGGAGTCGTCATGGCCAGTCGCTCGCTGATCGCGCCCAGTACCAACCCGCTGCTCGAGCGCGCCCTGCGCGAGAAGCTCGAGCGCCGCGCCGAGACGGCCGGCCGCCTGGGCGAGCTGGAGCCCCTGGCGCAGCGCCTGGGCCTGATGCAGAACACGCTCAAGCCGCGCTTCTACGACCCGCAGCTGGTGGTCTTCGCCGCCGACCACGGCATCGCTGTCGACGGCCTGGGCGAACCCGGCGAGCGCCAGACGTCGGAGCAGGTGCGCCAGTTGCTGGCCGGCCAGTGGCCGATGGCCGTGTTCGCGCGCTCGCAGCAGGTGGAGCTCAGCGTCGTCGACTGTGGCCTGGCGGCCAACATGCCGGCCCACGACCGGCTGCTGATGCGCAAGATCGCCCACGGCACCCGCAACGCGCGCGTCGGCGCCGCGATGACGGTGGACCAGGCGCACGCCGCCATGCGCGCCGGCATGGAGATCGGTGACTCACTGCGCGGCAACGTGCTGATGTGCGCCGGCATGGGCATCGGCGCCAACGAGAGCGCGGCGCTGGTGCTCTCGCGCCTGACCGACACCCCGCTGCGCGACCTGGTGGTCAGCGGGCCGACGATGGCCGCCGACCGGCTGGGCCACCTGATGGTGGTGCTGCAGGGCGCGCAGGGCCGCCACCGCAACGTGGCCGACCCGGTCGAGGTGCTGGCCGCCTTCGGGGGCTTCGAGATGGCGGTCATGGTGGGCGTGATGCTGGTGGCCGCCAGCAAGCGCCACCTGCTGATGATCGACGGCATGCCCGCCTGCGCCGCGCTGATGCTGGCCGCCGGCATCGCCACGCCGGTGACCGACTACTGCGTCTTCTGCCGCAGCCATTCCCACCAGGGCCTGGACCGGGCGCTGGGGCTGTTCAGGGCGAGCGCCTTGCTCGAGCTGGGGCTGGACAGCGCCGACGGCACCGGGGCCACGCTGTCGTGGCCGCTGGTCAAGTCCGCCGCGGCACTGCTCACCGATGTCGCCGAGGGCGAAGACCCGGGGCCGTCGCAGCCCGACAGCTTCTGGCCCGTGCCCGACGGCGTACCGGCCGACCTGCCGTCGCGCCACTGACGCGCGCGCAGCGGGCCAGCCGCCGCACGCTCGGCGGCGCCAGTGGCGTCACTGGTTGACGACGCCCGCCCGCCCACCACCGGGCACGGGCTGGATCTCCGATTCGTCGGCCGGCTCGTCGGCCATCGCGTCGCCGTCGGCCTCGCCGGTGGGATCGGCAGGCTGTACCCGGGCCGCGTTGGCCATCGGCCGCGGCGCCGGCCGCACGGCGCCCGGCACGAAGGCCGGCGGCGCCGGCGGGCGGCTGGCCGCCGTGGGCGTGCCGGTGGCCGGCGGCGGCAGCGGCGCCACGGTCAGGGCCACCGAAGCCTGCGCGGCGTCACGCCCACCCAGATCGGCACCACGCGCATGCACGCGCTGCAGCACCAGGGCACCATCCACGGTGGCGCCGACGCGGTAGGCCCGCGCCGGCTTGCCATCGACGGCGATCAGCGCCACGCCTTCGCCGGCCGCCTGCGGCGAGCGCGGCGCCGCCACGCCCAGCAGCCGGAAGCGCGACGATTCGGCGACAACGGGCGCCTCGGGCTCGTCCTCGCCGAGGGTCTCGCCGAGCAGCCGCGTGATGTCGCCCCGCAGCGCCTGTGTCGTCGGCACCGTGGTCGCACCCGGCGGCAGCCCGGCCGGGCGAACCAGCACGCGGCTGGCCCAGAAGGCGGCGCATGCCGCGGCCAGGGCCCACACGACCAGGGCCGACCAGCGTGTCATCGAGGGCATGCGCATCGGAAGATTATGATGCAGCGAACTTCCGTTCCGCTTCCCGGGACTGCCCTTCCCGTATGCTCCGCGAGGGTCCCCGCGACCGGTGATCCGGACCGCACTTCCGGGGGCCGCGCCCCAACGCCAGACCGACGCATGCTTCCACCCGTCCGCCGCCTTGCCGTCCACCGCTCCGCGCGGGGATTCACGCTGATCGAACTGCTGGTCGTCATCGCGATCATCGGCGTGCTGGCCGCCCTGATCGTGCCCAACGTGATCAACCGCGCCGACGACGCCAAGCTCACCGCCGCCCGCTCAGACGTCAACTTGCTGATGCAGCAGCTCAAGATCTACCGCCTGGACAACCAGCGCTACCCCAGTGCCGAACAGGGTCTGGAAGCCCTGGTGCGCAAGCCGACGGCGGGGGCCATCCCTCCGAACTGGAAGCCCTACCTCGACAAGCTGCCGCCCGATCCCTGGGGCCGGCCGTACCAGTACGCCAACCCGGGCATCCAGGGCGAGATCGACGTCTTCAGCCTCGGCGCCGACGGGCAGCCGGGCGGCGAGGGCGCGGATGCCGACATCGGCTCCTGGCAGTGAACGTCGGCAGCGCCTGCGTCGCGGCCCTGCCCCGCGCGCGGCCGGCTTCACGCTGATCGAACTGCTGATCGTCATCGCCATCGTGGCGTTGACGACCAGTCTGATCGCCGTGTCGCTGCGCGACAGCCGGCTGCAGACCCTGGAACGCGAGGCCGACCGGCTGGCCATGCTGTTGGAGACGGCGCGCGCCGAATCGCGGGCCACCGGCCTGCCGGTGTGGTGGCGGCCGGCCGACCCCACGCTGGCCGAGGCGGACGGATTCAGCTTCGTCGGCCTGCCCGCGGCGTCCCGGCTGCCGGCCGGGTGGCTCGATGCCGACGTCCAAGCCGAGATCGACGGCGACACCCGGCTCACCCTGGGGCCGGAGGCCATCATCGGCGCGCAGCGCGTCTGGCTGCGGCTGGACGAGCGCCGCATCGCCGTGGCCACCGACGGCCTAGGGCCGTTCGAGCCGCAGCCGGGCGACGCACCGTGAACCACCGCCGCCGGTCGCGCCGCGACGGTTTCACGCTGGTCGAGGTTCTGGTGGCCTTGGCCGTGGTGGCCGTGGCGCTGGCGGCCGGGCTGCGCGCCGCCGGCGCACTGACCGACAACACCGAGCGCCTGACGGCAGTGACGGCGGCCCAGTGGTGCGCCGAAAACGCGCTGACCAACCTGCGGCTGGCGGCCCAACTGCCCGGCGTCGGCGATGCCGACTTCAGCTGCGAACAGATCGGGCGCTCCTACGCCGGCACGCTGGCCACCCGGCCCACGCCCAACCCGAACTTCCGCCGCGTCGACGCCAGCGTGCGCGACGAGGCTGGACAACCGCTGCTGACGATCACGACCGTGATCGGCCGCTACTGAGCGTGTCCATGGCACCTGGCCCCCAACGCCAACCGGCCTCACCGGGGCTTGCCCGCGGCTTCACACTCGTCGAACTGCTCGTCGCGCTGGCCGCGATGGCCGTGCTCGCCGGCCTGGCCTGGAGCGGCATCGACGGCATGCTGCGCTCGCGCGAGGCCACGCAGGCGGCGATGGACCGCACGCTGCGGTTGAGCACGGTGCTGACGCAGTGGTCGCAGGACCTCGACGCGGTGCAGGAGACCCCGGCCGTGCCGCCGATGCAGTTCGACGGCCGCACCCTGCGGCTCACGCGCGCCACCGACGACGGCGTGCGGGTCGTCGCCTGGACGGTGCGCGACGGCGCCTGGTGGCGATGGGCCGGCCCGGTGGTGCAGCGCACCGGCGACCTGCAGCAGAGCTGGCTGGCGAGCCAGCAGCTGCAGGGTGGCGAGGCGGGCGAACTGCAGCTGGTCGACGGCGTGTTGGACTGGCAGCTCTACTACTACCGGGGCAATGCCTGGACCAATGCGCAGTCCAGCGGCGACGTGGCCCGCTCGCGCACCGGGGACAAGGAACCCGTCGACGACCGCGAGGACCTGCCCGACGGCGTGCGCCTGGTCCTGACGTTGCCCGGCGGCACCCTGACGCGGGACCTCGTCGTCCCGCCCCAGCCGCTGTGAAGCAGGCCGCGGCACCGCTCTGCCCTGGGTGTCAGCGTGGCACCGCGCTGCTGCTGGCGCTGGTGATCCTGGCCCTGGTGACCACGCTGGCGGCGGCCATGGTCACGCGGCAGCAGCGTGCGCTGGCCGTCGAGAGTGCCGAGCGTGCACGTGCGCAGTCGGCCTGGGTGCTCTCCGGCGCGCTGGACTGGGCGCGGCTGATCCTGCGCGAGGACGCGCGCAAGGGCACGGTCGACGACCTCGGCGAGCCCTGGGCCGTGCCACTGGCCGAAGCCCGGCTGTCCACCTTCCTCGCCGCCGACCGCGACAACAACGCTGCCAGCGAGGAGGGTCCCGAAGCCTTCCTCAGCGGCGTCGTGCGCGACCTGCAGGGCCGTTTCAATCTGCAGAACCTGGTCGACGAGAGCAGCCCGCCGGCGCCGGTGCCGGCCCAGGTCGACGCGCTGCGGCGGCTGTGCCTGGTGCTGGGCGTGGCCGACGAGGTGGCGCTGCGCATCGCCGGCGGCATGCAGGCGGCGTTGCAGGAGGACGAACCCGAAGCACCGCTGCTGCCCACGCGGCTGTCGCAGCTGCGCTGGCTGGGCGTGGACGAGGCGTCGCTGGCGCGGCTGCAACCGTACGTGACGCTGCTGCCCGAGCGCACGGCGGTCAACATCAACACTGCGCCGCGCGAGGTGCTGGCCGCCGTGATCCCCGGCCTGGACCTGGGTAGCGCCGAGCGCATCGTGCAGCGGCGCGCACGGGCCCCGTACAAGCAGCCGCAGGAACTGGTCACCGAGCTCGGGCCGGCCTATGCCGGTCTGGAGGAGTCCCTGTCCACCGGCTCGCGCTACTTCGAGGTCATCGGTCGCCTGCGGCTGGACGACCGTGTGTTCGAGGAACGGTCCATCGTCGCCCGCAGCGGACAGCGCGCCGGCGAGGTCACCACGGTGCTGCGGGAACGGCGCAGCATCGCGCCTGGGGTCTTGCCTTGATGCTCGTCTCCCCCCGTCGCAAACATGCCGCATCCCTGCGGCTGTCCCCCTGGGTCGCCCCCGGTGCACATCCCGGGGGGTGGCCACCGACGGTTCACCGGCATCTGGTCCAATGGGGGGCTGTTGCCGGACGGCCCCGCCGCCGGCGCGGTCAGCCCTTGCCACCATGAGCGTTCTTGCCGTTCTGATCCCTCCCCGACAACGCGACGCCGATGCCGCGGCTGCCACGTCCCGATCCGACTGGGCGTGGGTGCTCAGCGTCGACGGGCGCAGCGTCGCCCGCCAGGGCCAGGGCGCGCCGGCCAGCTGGCCGGCGGCCGACGAGGTGGTGGCCGTGCTGGCCGAGGCCGACGTGGCCTGGCTCCCGGCCACCCTGCCCAGGGCCCCGGCCTCGCGCCTGCCGCAGGCCCTGCTCGGCCTGCTCGAGGACCAGCTGCTCGACGACGACGTGCATTTCGCCGTCGCACCCGGCAGCAGCGCTGGCCAGGCCACCTGGGTGGCCGTGGTCGACCGCCCCTGGCTGAGCGCGGCACTGCAGGCGCTGGACACCGCCGGCCGCCCGGCGGTGCGCGCCGTGCCGCTGCTGCAGCCGGCGGCCAGCCCGCCCCGCGGCCACTTCCTGCCCGGCCGCGACGACGCCGAGCGGCTGCACCTGGCATGGTCGGACGCACGTGGCGCCGCCTGGCTGAGCCTGGACGGCACCCTGGCCCGCGGCCTGGCGGCCACCGCCGGTGCGCAGTGGACGGCCGCTCCGGCCTGCGCTGGCGCGGCCGAGGCCTGGCTGGGGCATCCGGTCGCGGCCCTGGGCGACGGCGAACGCGTGCTGCAGGCCGTGGCCGGCGGCTGGAACCTGCGCCAGTTCGGCCTCGCACCACGGCACCGCGGTGCCGGGCGCCTGAAAGACGGCTGGCGCCGCTTCCTGATGCCGGCCTGGCGACCGGTGCACATCGGTCTGCTCGGCCTGCTGGCGGTCAACCTAGTGGGCCTCAACGCCTGGGCCTGGCAGCAGCAGCGCGCCCTGGGCGAACGCCGGCAGGCCATGGTGGGCCTGCTGCGCGAGGCCCACCCGCAGGTGCGTGCCGTGCTCGACGCCCCGCTGCAGATGAAGCGCGAGACCGACCGCCTGCGCGCCGCCGCCGGCCAGCCGGGCGACGACGATCTGGAGACCCTGCTCGGCGTGGCCGCCGCCGCCTGGCCCGACGACGAACCCCCGGTGGCCGCACTGCAGTTCGAGCCCGGCCGCCTGGTGCTGGACATCGACGGCTGGGACGAGGTGCGCATCGCCGAGTTCCGCGACCTGGTGCAGCCGGCCGGCTGGCAGGTCAGCACCGAAGGCACCCAGCTCACGCTGCGCCGGGCCCCCGAAGGAGTGTCGCGATGAGTGGCGCAACGAGCGAGGCCTTGACGACCCTGCGCGCACGCTGGGCGGGCCTGAGCGCCCGTGAACGCCAGGGCGTGACGCTGGCCGCTGTCGTCGTCGGCCTGGCCCTGCTGTGGGTGGTGGCCGTGCAGCCGGCCTGGCGCACCGTGCGCAGCGCCCCGGCGCAGCAGGCGCAGCTGGATGCCGCCTGGCAGCGCATGCAGCGCGACGCCGCCGAGGCCAAGCGCCTGCGCGCGTTGCCCCCGGTGGCCCCGGCGCTGGCGGCGCAGACGCTGCAGGCGGCCACCACGCGCCTGGGCGACGCCGGCAAGCTCTCGCTGCAGGGCGAACGCGCCGTGCTGACGCTGACCGAAGCCAACGGCGACGCCATCGCGCAGTGGCTGGCCGAGGTGCGCCGCGGCGCCCGCGCGCGCGCCATCGAGGCCCGGCTCGAGGCTGCCGGCGACGGCTACAGCGGCCGCATCACCGTGGCCATCGGCGGGGGCGCATGACGCGAGCGTCGATCGGCAGCGCACGCCGCTGGGCCTGGGCCGGAGCCTGCCTCGGCGCCGTGCTCGGCGGCCTGGCCTCGCTGCCGGCGGCCTGGCTGGCCAATGGCGTGGCCCGCCTGACCGGCGAGCAGGTGCTGCTGGCCGACGCGCGCGGCACCGTGTGGTCGGGCAGCGCCGTGGCCGTGCTCAGCGGCGGCACCGGCAGCCGAACCGCCGTGGCCCTGCCGGGCCGCCTGGGCTGGTCGCTGGGCTGGGCCGACGGCGCCTTCGAACTGCGCCTGCAGCAGGCCTGCTGCCTGCGCGGCACGCCGCGCCTGCGCGTCACGCCCGGCATCGGCCGCTGGCAGGTGGCGCTGCAGCCGGCGGCCGGGTCGCCGGTGGTCGGCCACTGGCCCGCGGCCTGGCTCAGCGGCCTGGGTACGCCGTGGAACACGCTGCAGCTCGACGGTGATCTGCGCTTGAGCGCCCCGGCGCTGCGCCTGGACCTGGCCGAAGGCCGCTGGCGCATGGCCGGGGACGCCGTGCTCGAACTGCAGCGCGTGGCCTCGCGCCTGTCCACGCTGCCGGTCCTCGGCAGCTACCGGCTGCAGCTGACCGGCGGTGACGCCGGCACCCGGCTGACACTGGCCACGCTCTCGGGCGCGCTGCGCCTGAGTGGCGAAGGCGACTGGAATGCCGCCGGCCTGCGCTTCCGCGGCGAGGCCACCGCCGCCCCCGGCGCGCGTGACGCGCTCGACAACCTGCTCAACATCATCGGCCGCCGCCAGGGCGAGCGGTCGCTCATCGCCATCGGATGACCATGAAGCTGCGCCCCTCCCTTCTGCGCCCCGGCCTTTTTGCGCTGGCCCTGGCCACCGCCGTGCCCACGATCGCGCAGACCCCGACCCGCGCCCCTGGTGAGACGTCTGCGGCCCGCTCGCGCGCGCCGGTGGCGGTGAACTTCGTCAACGCCGACATCGAGGCCGTCACGCGCGCGTTCGCGGCGATGATCGGCCGCCAGATCGCGGTGGACCCGCGCGTGCGCGGCACCATCACCGTCTACAGCGAGCAGCCGATCAGCGTGCGCGAGGCCTACCTGACCTACCTGTCGTCGCTGCGCGGCCTGGGTTTCGCGATGGTGGACAACGGCGGCCTGCTGAAGGTGGTGCCCGAGGCCGACGCGAAGATCCAGACCGGTACCGTCTCGGTGGGCGACGTGGGCCCGCGCGGCGACCAGGTCATCACGCAGATCTTCACGCTGCAGCACCAGAGCCCGAACAACCTGGTGGCGGTGCTGCGCCCGCTGATCACGGCCAACAACACCATCAACGCCAACCCGGGCAGCAACTCGCTGGTCATCACCGACTATGCCGACAACCTGCGCCGGCTGGCGCAGATCATCGCCGCGCTGGACCGCCCGAGCGACACCGACGTCGACCTGATCCCGCTGAAGCACGCGGTGGCCACCGAGCTCGCGCCGCTGGTGCAGCGGCTGGTGAGCTCCGGCGTGGTGGGCGGCAACGCCGCAGCGCGCGCAGCCGCGGCCAGCGGTGCCGAGACCGTGGTGGCCGACCCGCGCAGCAACAGCCTGATCGTGCGCGCGCCCAACCCCACGCGGCTGGCGGCGGTGCGCGCGGTGATCGCACAGCTCGACACCCCGGGCAGCGCCGGACCGGCGGGCAGCATCTGGGTCGTCAAGCTGAAGAACGCCGAGGCGGTGCGCCTGGCCACGGTGCTGCGCGCGGCGTTCTCCGCCATCGGCAGCCAGGGCGGTGCCAGCGGCGGGAGCGGCGGGGGCCTGACCGGCAGCACCGGCACCGCGCCGACGCCAGGCGGTGCCGCAGGCAGCAGCGGTTCCGGTGCCAGCGCGCAGGCCACGGCCCCGGTCACCGCGGCGGCCGCACCGTCCACCGGCGGGTTCATTCAGGCCGACCCGGCCACGAACTCGCTGATCATCAGCGCACCCGAGCCTCTCTACCGCCAGATCAAGGGCATGATCGAGCAGCTCGACGAGCGCCGCGCGCAGGTCTACATCGAGAGCATGATCGTCGAGGTCAGCGGCGACAACGCGGCCGACTTCGGCTTCCAGTGGCAGGGCCTGCTGGGGCAGAGCGGCGACAGCAACGGCCTGATCGCCGGCACCAACTTCAGCCGCACCGGCGGCAACATCATCGACATCAACACCGCGGCGCTCAGTGGCTCGCTGACGGCCAACCCGCTGGGCGAAGGCTTCAACATCGGCCTGATCCGCAACTTCGGTGGCACCTACGCGCTGGCGGCCATCGCGCGCATGCTGCAGAGCCAGACGCAGACCAACATTGTCAGCACGCCGAACCTGATCACGCTGGACAACGAGGAAGCCAAGATCGTCGTCGGCGAAAACGTGCCCTTCATCACCGGCCAGTTCACCAACACCGGCACCGCCACCACCAGCCCGTTCCAGACCATCGAGCGCAAGGACGTGGGCATCACGCTGCGCATCCGCCCGCAGATCGGCGAGAACGGCACCGTGCGCATGACGATCTACCAGGAGCAGAGCAGCGTCAAGGACACGGCCGCGGTGGGCACCAGCAACGCCGGCCCGTCGACCACCAAGCGCAGCATCGAGAGCCAGGTGGTGGTGGACGACGGCCAGATCATCGTGCTCGGCGGCCTCATCGAGGACCGCTTCATCGAGAACAAGTCCAAGGTGCCGCTGCTCGGCGACATCCCCTACCTGGGTGCGCTGTTCCGCAGCGAGAGCCGCGAGAAGCGACGCACCAACCTGATGGTGTTCCTGCGCCCGGTGGTGATGCGCGACCAGGCGGCCAGCGACAAGGTCTCGCAGCAGCGCTACGAAGAACTGCGCCAGCGTCAGGAATCCAGCCAGCCGCTGCCCAACCCGGTGCTGCCGGTGGGCGAGGCGCCGGTGCTGCCGCCGCTGCAGGCGCCATCGGCACCCGCCGCGCCGGCCCCGGCGCCCGCCGCGGACCCGGCCACTCAGGCCGGCGGCTGAGGCGCAGGAGCACCGCATGGGCGCCCGCCACCCCCTGCCCTACACGTTCGCGAAGACGAACGTGCTGTTGCTGGAAGACGACGGCCGCGAGCTGGTGCTGCACGCCTGCGAGCGCACACCGCTGTCAGCCCTGGCCGAGGTGGGCCGGCGCTTCGGCGTGGCCCGCCACGAGCACCTGCCGGAGGCCGACCTGGCGCAGCGCATCGCCGCGGTCTACGCCGGCGGCGAGAGCAGCGCCGCGGCAGTGATCGGCGAGGTGGAGAGCGGCGTGGACCTGTCCCGCATGATGCAGGACCTGCCCGCGGTGGAAGACCTGCTCGAAGCGGCCGACGACGCGCCCATCATCCGCATGCTCAACGCGCTGCTGACGCAGGCCGCGAAGGACGGTGCCAGCGACATCCACATCGAGCCCTACGAGCGCAGCAGCGCGGTGCGCTTCCGGGTCGACGGCACGCTGCGCGAGGTGGTGCAGCCCAACAAGGCGCTGCACGCGGCGCTGATCTCGCGCCTGAAGATCATGGCCGAGCTCGACATCGCCGAGAAGCGCCTGCCGCAGGACGGCCGCATCAGCCTGCGCATCGGCGGGCGCGCGATCGACGTGCGTGTCTCCACGCTGCCCAGCGCCCACGGCGAGCGTGCGGTGCTGCGCCTGCTGGACAAGACGGAGTCCAAGTTCACGCTCGAGGGCCTGGGCATGAGCGGCGACGTGCTCGAAGCGTTCGGCCGCCTGATCCACCAGCCGCACGGCATCCTGCTCGTGACCGGCCCCACAGGCAGCGGCAAGACGACCACGCTCTACGCCAGCCTGGGCCGGGTGGACACCAGCACCACCAACGTGCTGACTGTGGAAGACCCGATCGAATACGAACTGCCCGGCATCGGGCAGACGCAGGTCAACCCGAAGATCGAGCTCACGTTCGCCAAGGCCCTGCGCGCCATCCTGCGCCAGGACCCGGACGTGATCATGATCGGCGAGATCCGCGACCACGAGACGGCGCAGATCGCCGTGCAGGCCAGCCTCACCGGCCACCTGGTGCTGGCCACGCTGCACACCAACGACGCGCCCAGCGCCGTCACGCGCCTGGTGGACATGGGCATCGAGCCCTTCCTGCTCAGCTCCAGCCTGCTGGGCGTGCTGGCGCAGCGCCTGGTGCGCAAGCTGTGCCCCGAGTGCAAGACCCTGGGCGGCGACGGCCGCTGGCACCCGGTGGGCTGCCCGGCCTGCGCGATGAGCGGCTACAAGGGCCGCACCGGCGTCTACGAGCTGATGACGGTGGACGCCACGATCCAGTCGCTGATCCACGAGCAGGCGCCGGAGGCGCAGGTCCTGGCCGCGGCACGCGCCGCCGGGCTGCGTGCGATGCGCGAGGACGGGCAGCGTCTGATCGCCGACGGCACCACGTCGGCCGAAGAGGTCCTGCGCGTCACGCGCGAGTAGGTTCACTGCAGTGCCCGCCTACCGCTACGAAGCGCTGGACGCCGCCGGCAAGAACGTCAACGGCCTCGTCGAGGCTGACAACGCCAAGGCCGCGCGCGCCAGCCTGCGCGGTCGCGGCCTCGTCCCAATGGACGTGCAGCCGGTGGCCGCGGCGAGCGCGGACGGCGGCGGCGTGCGCTTCACGCGCCGCGTGTTCTCCGCCACCGCGCTGGCCGTGTGGACGCGCCAGCTTGCCGGCCTGGTGGGCTCCGGCCTGCCACTGGAACGTGCACTCACCGCCCTGGCCGACGAGGCCGAGGACCAGCGCCAGCGCGAGCTCGTCGCCCACCTGAAAAGCGAGGTCAACGCCGGCAGCCCCTTCGCCCGCGCGCTGTCCGCCGCGCCGCGCGAGTTCGACGACGTCTACCGCGCTGTGGTGTCGGCCGGCGAGGCCAGCGGCGCGCTGGGCCCGGTGCTGGAATCGCTGGCCACCGACCTGGAGGAGCGCCAGGCCCTGCGCGCCAAGCTGGTGGGCGCCATGCTCTACCCGGCCATCATCTCGGTGATCGCGGTGCTGATCGTGGTCTTCCTGATGACCTACGTCGTGCCGCAGGTGGCCAACGTGTTCACCAGCTCGCGGCGCAGCCTGCCCTTCCTGACGGTGGCACTGCTGGCGCTGTCGTCCTTCGTGCGCCAGTGGGGCTGGTTGGTGGCGCTGGGCAGCGTCGCCGGTGTCGCCACCTTCCTGTGGGCGCGCCGCGCCGAGGCCTTCCGCGAGCGCACCGATGCGCTGTTCCTGCGCCTGCCGCTGGCCGGCCGGCTGGCGCGCGGCTACAACGCGGCG
Organism: Rubrivivax albus; assembly: GCF_004016515.1. Taxonomy (GTDB): domain Bacteria; phylum Pseudomonadota; class Gammaproteobacteria; order Burkholderiales; family Burkholderiaceae_C; genus Rubrivivax; species Rubrivivax albus. The sequence goes on along the minus strand of NZ_SACT01000001.1, from coordinate 85,092 downwards.
CGCTTCGGCGCCACGCTGGCCATGCTGGCCGGTGCCGGCGTGCCGATCCTGAAGGCGCTGCAGGCCGCGGCGGAGACGCTGGGCAACCGCGCCATGCGCGCCGACGCGCTGGACGCGCTGGTGCGCGTGCGCGAGGGCGCGCCATTGGCCGCTGCACTGGCCAGCAAACCACGCTTTCCTGGCCTGCTGGCCATGTTCGCCCGCCTGGGCGAGCAGACCGGTACGCTACCGCGCATGCTGCAGCGCGCCGCCGCGCAGCTGTCGGCCGAGGTGCAGCGGCGTGCGATGGCCGCCGCCACGCTGCTGGAGCCGCTGCTGGTGGTGGCCATGGGCCTGATCGTGCTGGTCATCGTGCTGGCGGTGCTGCTGCCGATCATCCAGATCAACACCTGGGTGCGGTGAGGCCGTGAAGCGGCGCGCGCTGCTGCAGGCCGCGGCGCTGGCCGGGACGCTGCCGGCGGCGACACAGGCACCAGCCCAGGCGCCGGGCAAGAAGACGCTGCGCATCGCGTTCGCGGGCAGCGAAGCCGGCTTCGACCCGGTGCAGCTGAGCGACGCAGTGTCCACCGCCATCGTGTCCAGCCTGTTCGACGCGCCGCTGGCCTATGCCCACCTCGCGCGCCCGGCGGCACTGCGGCCCAACACAGCAGTAGCGCTGCCCGAGGTGTCGGAGAACCACCAGCGCTTCGTCTTCACGCTGCGCCCGGGCACGCTGTTCGGCGACCACCCGGCCTTCGGCGGCCGCGAGCGCGAGCTGGTGGCCGCCGACTACGTCTACAGCCTCAAGCGCTACTGGGACCCGGCGCACCCCAGCCCGGTGCTGTTCCACTACGTCAACGCCGGCCTGCTGGGCCTGCCGGCGCTGCGCGCGAAGGCGCGGGAGACAGGCCGCTTCGACTACGACGCCGAGGTGCCCGGCCTGCGCGCACTGGACCGCTACCGCTTCGAGCTTCGCACCGACCGCCCGGTGCCGCGCCTGCCCTGGGTGTTCGCGAGCCCGGCGCTGGCCGGTGCGGTGGCACGCGAGGTCATCGAGGCCGAACCGGGGCGCAGCATGATGGTGCCGGTGGGCACCGGGCCCTATCGCGTGGCGGCGTGGACGCGCAGCTCGCGCATCGTGCTCGAGCGCAACCCGGCCTACCGCCGGCGGGTGTTCGACGAAGTGCCGGCGGCCGCCGACGCCGAGGGCCAGGCGATCGCGGCGCGCCTGCGCGGGCAGGCGCTGCCGCTGGCCGACCGGGTGGAGATCGCCATCATCCAGGAAGCGCAGCCGCGCTGGCTCGCCTTCCTGCGCGGCGAGCTCGACCATGTGACGGTGCCGCCGGAGTTCTCGACCCTGGCCGCACCGCACGGCCGCCTGGCGCCGCACCTGGCGCGGCGTGGCGTGCAGCTGCACCCGCTGGCGCTGCCGCAGACCTGGTTCACCTACTTCGCGATGAACGATCCCGTGGTCGGCGGCACCACGCCGGAACGCGTGGCCCTGCGGCGCGCGGTGGCGCTGGCCTGGGACGCACAGCGCGAGATCGACCTCATCGCCAAGGGTGCCGGCGTGGTGGCGCAGAGCGTGATGCCCCCGGGCGTCAGCGGCTGGGACCCGGCGCTCAAGACCGAGGCCGGCGACCACGACCCGGCGCGCGCCAAGGCTCTGCTGGACCTCTACGGCTGGACCGACCGCGACGGCGACGGCTGGCGCGAGCAGCCCGACGGCACGCCCTTCGAGCTGGTCTGCCACACCGAGCCGACGCAGAAGGCGCGCGCACAGCAGACGCTGTGGAAGAGCGCGCTCGACGCCATCGGCGTGCGCATCACCTTCCGCGTGGCACAGTGGCAGGAGAACATCAAGGCCGCCCGTGCCGGCCGGCTGATGATGTGGAACACCGGCTGGGTGGCGGCTCTGCCCGATGGCCAGTACTTCCTGGACCTGCTCTACGGCCCCAACGCCGGCCAGTCGAACACGCCGCGCTTCAGCCTGCCGGCCTTCGACCGCCTGTACGAGGCCCAGCAGTCGCTGCCCGACGGCCCCGAGCGAGACGCCTTGATCGCCCGGGCGATGAAGCTGTCGGTGGCACAGATGCCCTACGTGCCCAGCTACCACCCGCTGGCGCTGTACCTCACACAACCGCACGTGCACGGTTTCCGGCCGCACCCGTTCGCGCGGGATTTCTGGCGCTGGATGGACGTCGATTGAGCGGTGTCGTTGGCAGCCGCGGGTGTCGGCTGCTGATGCACGTCCCGCAGATTGGGGACCTTCCCGGGTCCACTTCGGTGCTTCGACGTGGCAGTCTTCTTGCTTGAATGGTCCTGGAGTGTGAGAGGCGGTCCCGCGTGGCCGAGCAGGCCCACCCACCGGTCCGGATCCAGGCGCGAAGCGCAGCCGTAGCGCGGGCTACGGCGAGCATTCGCAACGACGAGCCGGGCCGATGGGTGGGGATGAGCGGGCATGCGGGATCAGCGCTCACGCTCCGAGGTGGGGCTTTCACGCAAAGGAGCGTCGATGAGCAGTACGACCGAACTGGTGCCTGTCCACAAGAGCCAGGGCCACATCCCGATCGCGCAGATGCGCGCGGTGTTCCGCCCGCACGAGGTGGCGGGTCGGCTGGACAAGCTGCCGCCGAAGGACCACGAGAGCCTGCGCAGCACCTACGAGCGCATGCTGGAGAAGGGCCCGGAGCGCTTCCAGGTCAAGCCCAGCGGCCTGCCGGCCATGGCGCACCTGTACGACGAGCTGCCCAACTTCCACGACGTGCTCGACGACCTGCGGCGCCAGCTGGCCCTGTGCCACGACAGCCGCGACGCGCTCGAGATCACGCCGATGCTGCTGCTGGGCCCGCCCGGCGTGGGCAAGACGCACTTCGCGCGCGAGGTGGCGCAGCTGCTGGGCACCGGCCTGGGCTTCATCAGCATGAGCAGCCTCACCGCCGGCTGGGTGCTCAGCGGCGCTTCCAGCCAGTGGAAGGGCGCGCGCCCGGGCAAGGTCTTCGAGACCCTGGTGGACGGCCAGTACGCCAACCCGGTGATGGTGGTCGACGAGATCGACAAGGCGCGCGGCGAGCACGCCTACGACCCGCTGGGCGCGCTCTACAGCCTGCTGGAGCACGACACGGCGCAGGCATTCACCGACGAGTTCGCCGAAGTGGCCATCGACGCCAGCCAGGTCATCTGGGTGGCCACCGCCAACGACGAGCGCAGCATCCCGGAACCCATCCTCAACCGCATGAACGTCTTCGAGGTGCAGATGCCCGACCGCGAGGCGGCACGCACCATCGCGAAGCGACTGTATGCGTCGATTCGCGGCGCACACGACTGGGGCCGCCGCTTCGCGCCCGAGCCGTCCGACGAGGTGCTGGACCGCGTGGGCGGCCTGGCACCGCGCGAGATGCGGCGCGCCTGGATGACGGCCTTCGGCAATGCGCGGCTGGCCGGGCGCGACGAGGTGCAAGCCGGCGACCTGCCGGAGCCCCACGGCAAACGGGCACCGATCGGATTCACGCACTGAGCCCCGGGCCGCGCTGGCGGGCGGGCCTGAACGGCCGGGCAGCGTCCGGCGGGCATCGAATGGGCCGCCTGCGTCGGCCGTCACGGTCGCGTCCTTGCCGGGTGGCGCCTGGGCCAGAAACCGGCCTTGCAGGCTCAACCTCCGGCGCGTCCGGCCGATAGCAGGGCTGGGGCGTTCTACCCAACGCCCTCAGATACGCTGCGCCGCCGGCCGACCTGTCGCGGCGCGAGCGTCAAGTCGACCCCTGCTCCCGAGGAAACGCCTGTGCCCCATCGCCCGCTCGCCCGCAGATCCACACCCCTGCTGGTCGCCATGCTGGCCCTGACGGCCTGTGCCTCGGTGCCCCCCGACGAACCCGCCGGTGCGCCGCTCAAGCAGACCGTCTTCGCGGTCACGGCCGAGGGCGACCTGATCCGCTTCAACGCCGGTACGCCGCGGCAGATCGACGCCCGCCATCGGCTGCAGGGCCTGCCGGACGGCCAGCCCCTGGTCGGCATCGACTTCCGTGTCGCGCGCGGCGTCCTGTACGGGCTGACCGCCGGCGGCAGGCTCGTCACCATCGACACCGCCAGCGGTCGCGTCAGCGCCGTCGGCAGTGCGCCGCCGGCCCCCATCGCCGGCAGCCGCTTCGGCTTCGACTTCAACCCGGCGGCCGACCGCATCCGCGTGGTCAGCGACCGCGGCCAGAACCTTCGCCTGCACCCCGACACGGGTGCCGTGGCCGCCACCGACCCCGACCTCGCGCCGGCCATGCCCGGTGGCCAGGCCGGCCACGTGGTGGGCGCCGCCTACACCTACAACAAGACCGACGAGAAGCTCACCAGCAACTACGCGCTGGACATTCGGCGCGGCTGGCTGCTGACACAAGGCACGGTCGAGGGTCGCACACCCGCCGTGAGCCCGAACACCGGGCGTTTGCTCGATGTCGGTGCGCTCGGCACCGGGCCGGTGGACGACGCGGCCTTCGACATCGCCGACCTCGACAACACCGCGCTGGCCGCGCTGCGCCAGGGCACCCGGACCCGGCTGTACCGCATCGACCTCGCCAGCGGCGCGGCCACGCTGCTGGGCACGGTGGGCTCGGGCGGCCGCGTGGCCGGCATCGCCATCGAGCCCTGAGCGGCGGCACCCCGTCATGTCCGGCCGAGGGTTCGTCCAGAGGGCTGCTGCCGGCTTCCTGGCGGTCTGCCTGGGTGCGCCCATGCCCGTGGCCGCGGCACCCGTGGAGGTCACCGTGCTCGGCACCGACGGCCGCCCGCTGGCCGGTGCGGTGGTCTGGGTGGACTCGGCGGCAGCGCGTGCGGCGGCGCAACCCGTGTCCGGGGCCGAGGTCGTGCAGCGTGGCAAGGCCTTCTTGCCCGAGGTGGCGGTGGTCACCGTCGGCAGCGCGGTCGACTTCCCGAACCAGGACACGGTGCGTCACCACGTCTATTCCTTCAGCCCGGCCAAGCGCTTCGAGCTGAAGCTCTACGTCGGCCGGCCCGAGAAGCCCGTGGTGTTCGACAAGCCCGGCATCGCGGTGCTCGGCTGCAACATCCACGACCAGATGCAGGCCTGGGTGGTGGTGCTGGAGAGCCCCTGGTCCGCCCGCACGAATGCACAGGGGCGCGCCCTGATGGCCGACGTGCCCGCGGGCACCCACGTGCTGCGTGCCTGGCATCCGGATTTCCCGGTCGGCGCCTCGGCGCTGGAGCAGGCGCTGGTCGTGGGCGGCTCGCCGCTGCAGACCACGCTGCGCGTGGCGGGCTGAGGCATGGTCCGCAGCCTGCGCGGCAGTACACGCCTGGTGGTGCTGGTGCTGGCCACCACCACGGTGCTGGTGCTGCTGATGCAGTGGTTCGTGATCTCGCGCACGGTGCCGGCGGTGGAGGCCAACGAGCGGCGTTCGATCGACGAGCTGCTGGCGTCGAGCCGCGACGTGTGGGTGCGCCGCCACGGCGAGCGCACGACAGAGCAGACCGAGGCCCTGTCGCTGATCCTGGCCGACCAGGGCTGGCTGGCCACGCTGCACCCGGAACCGATGCCCGCTGGCGGGCTGTTCGGCGCAGAGTACCGTGCCACCCTGGCCGACGTGGTGGACAACTTCGGCACCCGTGCCGGCTACAGCTTCGCCGCGCTGCTGCAGGACGACGGCACGCCGCTGCTGGTGCAGCCTGCACTGCCCGAGGCCGACACCGCGGCCCTGGTCCCGTCGGTGCGCCGGCTCGTCGCCGAGGTCGAGGGCAGGCCGCGCCGCGGCAAGCTGGCGCCCTCCGCGTCGACCATCGTTGCGCTGGGCGAGCGGGCCTACCGCGTGGTGGTGCAGGAACTCGGCACACAGGACCGCCGACGCTGGATGGCCATGGCCTTCGCCATCGACGACGAGATGGCTGCGCTGCACCAGGACATGCATGTGCATGCCACGCTGCTGGCCGGGCCCGAGAGCGGCCTGGTGCCGGTGTTCACGACCCTGCCCGACCGCGCGCAGGCCCAGCGGCTGGCGGCGCTGGACACCGACGCGGAGGAACTGCGGGGCACGGGCGACCCCGTGCGCGTGCGCAGTCACCTGGTCGGCGACGCGCCCGACGGCCGCATCGTGCTGCGCCTGTCGCGTTCGCTGGCCAGCGCCGAGGCCGAGGGCGAGCGCATGCGGCAGGAACTGACCGGCTTCGTGGCGCTGGGGCTGGCGGCCTTCGCGGCACTGATGTGGCTGCTGTCGCGATGGTTCGTCACCCGCAGCCTGGACGGGCTGGTCGGCGCGGCACGCCGGCTCGGCCGCCAGGACTACGACGTGGCCGTGCCGGTGACCGGGCCGGTGCGCGAGTTCCGCCAGCTGGCGTTCGCGCTCGACACGATGCGGCAGGACCTGCGGGCAGAGGAGTACTTCGACCGCCGCCTGACGCAGCTGCCCAACCGGCTGCACTTCCGCCGGGAGCTGGACAAGGCCCTGGCCGAGGCGCGGCCGGTGACGGTGCTGCTGGTGGGCCTGAACCGCTTCAAGGAGATCAACCGACGCATCGGCTACACCGCCGGCGACCGGCTGCTCAAGGCCATGGCGGAGCGGCTTGTCCAGGTGGTGCGCCCCGGAGACTTCGTCGCGCGCCTGGGCGGCGACCTGTTCGGCGTGCTGCTGGCCGGCGCCGACCACGACAGCGCCTGCCGGGCGGCCGAGCGCATCGGCCGCGAACTCGAACAGCCGCTGGACCTGGACGGCAACCGGGTCGACCGCCAGGCGGCCATCGGCATCGCGATGGCGCCACTGCACGCCGATGCTGCAGAGCCGCTGCTGGCGCGCGCCGAGCTGGCGCTCTATGCCGCCAAGGACCGACGCGAGAGCTTCATCGTCTACGACGCCGCCTTCGACCGCGAGAGCGAGGCCAACCTGGCCCTGCTGTCCGAGTTGCGGCATGCCCGCGACAACGGCGAGCTGCGCCTGCACCTGCAGCCCAAGGTGGACCTGAAGAGCGGCCGCATCGCCGGCGCCGAGGCGCTGCTGCGCTGGGTGCACCCGCAGCGCGGGCTGATCCCGCCGGGGCGCTTCATCCCCTACGCCGAGGACACGCCCATCATCAAGGACCTGACGCTGTGGGTCTTCGAGGCCGCGGTGCGCGAGCAGCCGAGCCTGCGCGCCCACGGCATCGGGCGTGTCTCGATCAACCTGTCGGCACGCGACCTGATGGACCTGGACCTGCCCGCGAAGCTCGACGCCCTGCTGAGCAAGCATGGCGCCGAGGCCTCGGGCCTGTGCCTGGAAACGACCGAGAGCGCGGTGATGGGCGACATCGCCCGTGCGCAGCAGACGCTGACCCGCCTGCGCGAGCGCGGCTACAAGCTGTCGATCGACGACTTCGGGGAAGGCCAGACCTCGATGCGCTACCTGAAGGACCTGCCGGTGCATGAGCTGAAGGTCGACATGGTCTTCATCAAGGGCATGCAGACCGACCCGCGCACCGAGTACATCGTGAAGGCGCTGATCGAGGTCGGCCACCAGTACGGCCTGTCGGTGGTGGCCGAGGGCGTGGAGAACGCCGCCGTGGCGCTGCGGCTCGCCGAGCTGGGCTGCAACGAAGGCCAGGGCTGGCATTTCGGCAAGCCGATGCCGGCCGACGAGCTGTACCGCTGGGCCCGGGCCTGGACGGCCCGCGAGGAACAGGGGCAGCCGGCCTGAGGATCGTGCCGGCGCCGCCCCACGGTGCGCGCGCTCACTCGCGGAAGATCGCCTCCAGGTCCACCTCGCCGGTGCCCGGCTCCAGCCTGAGGCTGCCCTCGATGTGTTCCAGGTGTTCCAGCATCAGCGCCTGCGCACGGGCCACGTCGCGGTGGGCGATGGCCTCGACTACGCAGGCCGCAGCGCCTTGCCCAGGCGGGCGGCGCCGGCCACGGCGTCGTCGGCGAAGGCCGTGCCGGCCTCGTCGTAGATGTGGAAGACCTCGTCGGCGCCCAGGTCCCGCAGCACGGCCACCTCGTCGGGGTAGTTGACGATCGCGGCGATGTGGCCCGCGAACGCCCGGTTGCGCAGCTGCTGCAGCGCATGGACGTTGCCCGCGTGCCCCGGCATGGCCAGCAGCACCAGCTGCACCGAGTCGCTGAGCACCAGCTTGTTCCAGAAGTCGGAGTCCACCGCGTCGCCTTCCATCACATGGCGCTGCGCCGCCCGGTGCGGCGCCAGCTTGTCGACGTTGTTGTCCACGCCCAGCACGCGCAGGCCGTACCCTTCGACGAGGCGCACATAGGCCCCGCTGCCGATCTGCCCCAGGCCCAGCACCACGGCGTCCACCTGCTCGATGGCGATGGGCCGGTCCTCGGGCAGCAGGGTGCGGGCTTCCAGCGCCGCCAGCGGCCGCTTGAGCCGGGCATACAGGCGCTCGCCGGCGGCGTTGAGCGGGGCCGCCAGCACGAAGCTGCCGGCCAGCGCCAGCGAGATCACCACCATCCACTCCGCCGACAGCCAGCCCGCGGCCGACGCCACGGCCGCGACGATGAGGCCGAACTCCGAGTAGTTGGACAGGGACAGCGTGGACAGCACGCCGGTGCGCGTGCGCAGACCGAAGCGCATCAGCACCCCGTAGTACAGCGCGCTCTTCAGCGGCAGCAACAGCAGCAGCAGCGCCGCCATCACGACCATCTCCAGGTTGGGCAGCGCGCCCAGACCCACGCTCAGGAAGAAGCCCACCAGGAACAGTTCCTTCATGTGGAACAGCGACTTGGCCAGGCCAGCCGTGGCGGGGTGCGACGCCAGCATCATGCCGACGATCAGGGCCCCCAGGTCGCCCTTGACGCCGACCGCCTCGAACAGGCTGTAGCCCACCACCAGGGCCAGAAAGGCGCCGTAGAGCACCTGCAGGTCGCCGTGGCCGACGCGGTCCAGCAGGGCCCGCATCAGCTTCGCGGCCGGCCACAGCAGCAGCAGGCCCACGGCCCAGACGCTGGGCAGCTTGCCGCTGGTGACGGTGAGGAACAGCACGGCAAAGACATCCTGCATCACCAGGATGCCGATGGCGATGCGGCCGTACAGCGAGCCGAGTTCGCTGCGCTCTTCCAGCACCTTGACGGCGAACACCGTGCTGGAAAAGCTCAGCGCGAAGCCCAGCAGCAGCAGCGCCGTCCAGCCCAGGTCGGCCACCAGGGCCAGGCCGAACGACTTCAGGACGAACAACGCCGCGGCCAGCAGCAACGACGAGCCGACGATGTGCAGCGTGGCCGAGCCCCAGACCTCGCCGCGCATCAGGGTGCGGATGTCCAGCTTCAGCCCGATCGTGAACAGCAGCAGCGTGACACCCAGGTTGGCCATGGTGTCCAGCGCCGGCGTGCGCTCGAAGCCCATCGCGTTGAGGGCGAAGCCGGCGGCCAGGAAGCCCAGCAGCGGCGGCAGGCGCAGCAGGTGTGCGCCCAGGCCGGCGGCGAACGCCAGCACGATCATCAGGGGGTCGATCAAGAGGCTCTCCCGGGGGCCGGTTCGGCCGCGACGCCGCGCATGCTACGGGCGCCGCCAAGCCGGTGCTGGTGTGGGCTCGGACACGCCGCCGCGGACGCCCGCGCGGTGGCGACCTCAGGCCCGGGCCAGGGCGCCGATCTTGGCCGCGTCGCGCGCCAGCTCCTCGCGCGTGGTGATGCCGCGGAACCACACCGTCACGGCGCTGGAGGTCAGGACGATGAACAGCGAGTACAGCACCGGGATCAGCAGCACCGCCTGCTGGCGGTCATCGGTGAAGGTCAGCACCACGATCAGCACCGCAAGCGGACCGTTCTGGATGCCGGTCTCCATCGCGATGGTGCGGCTGCGCCGGGTGTCCTGCCGCAGCAGGCGCGACAGGCCGTAGCCCAGCGTCATGCCCACCAGGCCCAGGCCGATGGAGGCGGTGTACACCGGGAATCCCGTCTCCAGCAGCAGCTGCCAGTTGCGCGGCACCCAGGACCCGACCAGGAACAGGATCACCGCCACGCCCAGCAGGCCGCCGATCATCTCCACCACGGCGCCCACATTGGCGTTGAACTTGCGCAGCGCCATGCCCAGCACCGTGGGCACCAGCAGCACGGCCAGCACCTGGATGATGTTGCCCTGCGGGATCTGCCAGTCGCCCTCGATGCCGGTGCTGTACAGCGCCAGCGTCACCGGCACCATGAACACCGCCACCAGTGTGGAGCACATGGTCATCAGGATGGACAGGCTCAGCGTGCCCTTGCTGAAGTAGGTGAAGATGTTGCTGGTGGTGCCACCGGGCATGCAGCCCATCAGGATCAGGCCGATGGCGTAGGCCGGCGGCAGGCCCAGCGCGGTGGCCATGCCGTAGGCGATCAGCGGCATCAGGCCGTACTGGCAGGCCAGGCCCACCAGGATGCCCTGGGGCTTGCGCAGCGCGATCGCGAAGTCCTTGAACGTGAGCGAGGCGCCCATGCCCAGCATGATGACCATCATCATCACGCCGAGCAGGCGGGTTTCGGTGTCGGTGAGCATGGTCGGTCAGCCTTTGGGTGCGGACGGTGCGGCCGGCGCGGCCGGGGGCGTGTTGGCGTTCTTCGACTGGCCCAGCACCTCCTGGCGCAGGTCCCGGCGCAGGATCTTGCCCACGGCGGTCTTGGGCAGCTCGTCGCGGAAGACCACCTTGGCCGGCTGCTTGTAGCCGGTCAGCAGGCTGCGGCAGTGGGCCAGCACCTCGGCCTCGGTGAGCGAGTCGTCGCGCTTGACGACGTAGGCCTGCACCGCCTCGCCGGTCTTGGCGTCGGGCACGCCGATGACGGCCGACTCCAGCACCTTGTCGTGACGCGCGATGGCGTCCTCGATCTCGTTGGGGTACACGTTGAAGCCCGAGACCAGGATCATGTCCTTCTTGCGGTCGACGATGCGGAAGGTGCCGCGCTCGTCCATCACCGCCACGTCGCCCGTGTGCAGCCAGCCGCCGCGCAGCACCTGCGCCGTCTCGGCCGGCCGCTGCCAGTAGCCCTGCATGACCTGCGGGCCGCGCACCACCAGTTCGCCGGGCTGGCCCTGCGGCACCGGGCAGCCGTCGTCGTCCACCAGGCGGACATCGGTCATCGGCGCTGGGATGCCGATGCTGTCGGGATCGCGCCTGCCGTTCAGCGGCTGGAAACACACCACGGGCGAGGTCTCGGTCAGGCCGTAGCCCTCCACCAACGGCGCACCGACGGTCTGCTCGAAGCGCTCCACCACCGCCCGGTGCATGGCCGCGCCGCCGCCGCCGGCGGCCTTGATATGCCTGGGCGGGAAGGCGGTGAACCACTCCTCGTTGAGCAGCGCGTTGTACAGCGTGTTGACCCCGGTCACCCAGGTGATGGGGTAGTTCTCGAACGCGCGCTGCAGGAACTGCACCGGCCGCGGGCTGGGCACCAGGATGTTGCGCGCGCCGGCGGCGAACATCGACAGGAAGTTCACCGTGAAGGCGAAGATGTGGTACAGCGGCAGGGCCGTCAGCACCACTTCCTGGCCCGGCTCGACGTGGCTGGCGCACATGGCGCGCATCTGCGCCACGTTCCACACCAGGTTGCCGTGCGAGAGCATCGCACCCTTGGCCACGCCGGTGGTGCCGCCGGTGTATTGCAGCAGCGCCAGGTCGCCGTGGCCCAGGGTCGACCAGTAGCGTTTCGGATCGCCCTGGCGGGCGCGTCCGCGGGCCAGCGCGTCGGGCAGGCGTGTCACCTTCATGCCGTGCGCCGGCACGGCACGGTTCCAGTACTTCATGACGCCGTAGACGATGGGCCCAACCACCGGCGGAAAGAACTCCGGCACGCGCGTGACGACCACGTGCTGCACGCCGGTCTGCGCCAGGATGCCTTCGAGCTTGTCGGCAAACAGGTCTACGATGACCACCACCTTGGCGCCGCTGTCCTGGAACTGGTGCGCCATCTCCGTGGGCGTGTACAGCGGGTTGGTGTTGACCGCCACGCAGCCGGCCTTCAGCGTGCCCAGCAGCGCCACCGGGTAGCTCAGGCAGTTGGGCATCTGCACGGCCACGCGGTCGCCGGCGGACAGCCCCAGTTCCTCGCGCAGGAAGACGGCGAAGGCGTCGCTCATCTCCGCCACCTGGGCGAAGCTCAGCGAGCCGTACATGCCGTTGGGCATCACGGTGGTGAAGGCGGTCTGGCCGGCGTACTGGGCCATGGCTTCGGCGGCCAGGGCCGGCACGCTGGCGTGAAGGGGCACGTCCAGCGTGGCCGGGATGTGCCCAGCGTACTGCGTCGCCCAGGGGTGGGCGTCGTAGACGGAAGTGGGGTCGGTCATCGAGGAGGGTCCAGGGCCGGCGAGTTCTAAGGGGCCAGATGCTCTTATGGCTCAAATCCCCTACTGGATCGGGTAAACCCCAGAATGGAGTGAAGGCCCTAGACCTCCGCGGGTGACGCCTGGCCGTCACCGGCCGGGCACTGGACAACGAGCGCCTTCAGCGCCCGATCGAGGTCGACGTCCTCGAAACCCCGTGATTGCGGCAGACGCTGCAGCAGCCGCAAAGCAGGCGCCTCGGCCACCAGCACCTCCCGCAGGAAGGCCTCGGGCAGTTCAGGCGCGTTCAGGCACAGCAGCGCGTGGCCGTCGGGCGCCAGCAGATCGGGCAGGCGTCGCAGCACACGTGCCCAGTCCTTGGTCGCCACGAAACTGCCCTTCTGGTAGCTGGGCGGGTCGACGATCACCAGGTCAAACGGGCCCGCACGCCGCACCTTGGCCCAGGACGCGAACAGGTCGTGGGCCCAGAAGCGGGCCCCGGCCTCCACGCCGTTGAGCGCATGGTTGCGCCGGCCCGTGGCCAGCGCGCCCGGGCTCATGTCGAGGTTGATCACCTCGGCGGCACCGGCCTGCAGCGCCACCACTGAGAAGGCGCAGGTGTAGGCGAACAGGTTCAGAACCCTGGCGCCCGGCCGGGTGACGAGGTGCTCACGCAGCCAGCGCCGGCCCTCCGCCATGTCGAGAAAGAAGCCGTGGTTGCGCCCGCGCAGCAGCTGCAGCTCGAAGCGAGCGTCCGCCTCCACCGCGTGGTGCGGGTCGGGCAGGGCACCGGCCATCAGGCCGGTCTGCACCTGCAGGCCGTCGCGGCACTGGTGCACCCAGCACAGGGGCCGACCCGGCACCAGGGCCGGCCAGTGCGCCGCCAGCGCCTCGCCCACGGTGGCGAGTTCGGTGTCGGTGGCCGGCCGGTGGCTGGTCAGCAGCGCCACCGGGGGGAACAGGTCCAGCGTCCATGCTTCCTCGCCCGAGTGCACACCGCCGCGTCCGTGGAACAGGCGGCGGGCGTCTCCGCTGGGCGGTTGGCTGGCGGCACGGGCGATCGCCTGGAGCAGAGCGTGCATGGGAAGGCGGGGCAGGGCAAGGTCGACGGGCGCGCGGTGGCGGTCCCGTAAAATCGTGGGTTTTTTGCCAATTCTGGGCCCACGCCACATGCACCCCCTGCCGCGAGCCCGCCCCCATCCGGCCCGACCCCATCCGGCGTGGCCGTTGACCACCGCCGCCACGCTGCACCAGCCTCCGCTGGTGCGGCAGCTGCTTGCGCTCGGTCTGGCCGAGCCCGGCGCCGATGACGCACGTCCAGCGGCCGGCCCCGGGCCCAGCGTGGCCGAACGGCTGGCGCCTTGGCTGGCCTGGACCGACGCCATCGCGCTGGCCGGCGCGCTGGATGCGGCGGCACCCGCCCCTGGCACGCCGGCCCAGGCGGCCACCGCACGCCGCCAGGCCGAAACGGCGCGGGCAACGGTGCAGCGGCAGTTGGCCGAGGCCATCGACCGTGACCTGCCCGCCGGCCTGGCCGCCGACGATCTGCCGGCCGACGCCTCGCCCGGCCGACGCTACCGCGCCCACCAGCAGGCCATGGACCGGCGCATCGCGCCGCTGCGTGCCCAGGCGCGCCGCGCGCTGGCGCTGCAGTCGGCGGCGCTGGGCCGCATCGCCGTGCTCGACGGGCTGCTGGAGCAGGCCCTGGCGGCGCGCGAACGCCAGCTGCTGTCGGCCCTGCCGGCCTGGCTGGACCGCCGGCTGCAGCGCGAACCGGCGCCTCCGCAGGCGGTGACGATGCCGCTGCTGCACGCCGAACTGGCCCATCGCCTGCAGCCGGTGGACGGCATGCTCGCGGCGCTGCAGGGCGCAGCAGCCCAGGAGCCGACGCCATGACGGCGCTGCGCGTGTTCACCGGGGGGGCCGTGCTGGCCGGCGTTCTGGGCACCGCCGCTCTGGTCTGGGTACTGCTGGGCGGCATGGGCCACCACCCGCTGGCGCTGGCCATGACGCTGGGCATCGGGGCCGTCTATGCCGTCGGCATCGCCGAGCTCTGGCGCTTTCACCGAGACACCGGAGCCCTGGCCGGCGCCGTGGAACGGTTGCAGGCCGACACGCCCCTGCCCGCCTGGCTGGACGGCCTGCCCTCCACGCTGCGCCAGCCGGTGCGCCGCCGCATCGCAGGCGCCGCCGCGCCGCTGCCCGGCCCGGCGCTGACGCCCTACCTCGTCGGCCTGCTGGTGCTGCTGGGCATGCTGGGCACGTTCCTGGGCCTGGTGGTGACGCTGGATGGCACCGTGGCCGCGCTCGAGCGCACCAGCGACCTGGCCGCGATGCGTGCCGCGCTCGCCGCCCCGGTGAAGGGCCTGGGCCTGGCCTTCGGCACCTCGGTGGCCGGGGTCGCGGCGTCGGCCATGCTGGGCCTGATGTCGGCGCTGCTGCGGCGCGTGCGCGGTGGCGTGCAACTGGCCCTGGACCGCCAGGCGAGCACGCTGCTGCAGGACGCCACGCCGGCCGCACAGCGTGCCCGTCACCTGGAAGACCTGGCACGCCAGCTCACCGACCAGCTGGCCACCCGCCTGGAGAACGCCACGCAGGCCCAGGCCACCGTGCTGCCTGCGCTGGTGGATCAGGTGCAGGCCCTGCTGCACCGGCTGGAGGCGCAGCAGCAGGCCCGCCAGCAGCATGAGCAGGCGCAACAGGCCGCGTTCCAGCAGGCGATGCAGGCACAGTTCGAGACGCTGGCCACCCGCGTGGCCACGACGCTGGACACCACGCTGGGCACGACCGTCGCCCAGGCCCTGCGCGACAGCCTGGCCGACGGGGCCCAGGCGGCCAGCAGCGCCCTGCAGGCGGCGGCCACGGCCGCGGTGGACGGCATCGCCCGAGAGAGCGCCGCGGTGCAGGCCCGCCTGGCCGACAGCACGCAGGCAAGTCTGCAGGCGCTGGACGACCTGACTCAGGGCCATCTGCAGGGACTGGCCGAGCGTAGCCAGGCTCAGGTGCAGGCCCTGGAAGCGCGCACGAACGCCCAGGTGCAGACCCTGGTCGACGGCACCCAGACCCAGTTGCAGACGTTGGCCCAGCGCTTCGAGGCCACGGCGGAACGCATCGGCCAGGCGCTGCAGCAGCAGGCGGGCGCGCTGGCCGAGGGCGTGGCCCGGGCCCACGAGGGGCTGCAAGACCGTGCCGAGGCGCGCGAGGCGCAACGCCAGGCCGAGCAGTCCGCAGCAATGCAGACGCTGGCCAGGACGTTGCAGCAGCGGGCCGCCGAGGACGCCGCCGCAGCGCAGGCGCGGCAGTCCGCCTGGAGCGACGCGCTGGCCCAGCGCACCGAGGCCCTGCAGCAGCAGGCCGCCACCCAGGCCCGCGACATCGTCGCCGAGGTGGCCCGCCTCACGGCCACCGCCGCCGAGGCGCCCCGCGCCGCCGCCGCCGTGATCGCCGAGATGCGCGAGCAGCTCGGCACCAGCCAGGCGCGCGATGCGGCGCTGCTGGACGAGCGCGTGCGCCTGACCGAAGCCCTGTCCGCGCTGGTGGAGGACAGCCGCCAGGCCGCGGCAGCCCAGCAGGCCGCAGTGCAGCGCCTGGTCGATGCCGCCGACGGCCTGGTGGAGCGCAGCGGCGAGGCCGTGGTGCAGCACTGGCAGGCGGCGCTGGCACAGCAGGGCGACGCTGCCACCCGATTGGCCGGCGGCGCCGTGGAGGTGGCCAGCCTGGGCGAAGCCTTCGGCGCGGCGGTGGCGCAGTTCGCCCACACCGCCGGCACCCTGGCGGACCAGCTGCAGCGCGTGGAATCCGCGCTCGACCAGGCCGCCGTGCGTCACGACGAGCAGCTGGCCTACTACGTGGCCCAGGCGCGCGAGGTCATCGACCTCAGCCTGGGCGCACAGCAGCCGCTGCTGGATGCGATGCCGCCGCTGCTGACCGCGCTGCAGCGCATCGCGGGGCCGGCGGCCACCGTCGATGACGAAGCTGCCGAGACCACGGACGCGGGCTGACGCCATGCACGACCTCGCCCACGACGCCCACGACACCGACGACGCGCCGGCCGACGGCACTGCGCCGGTGTGGGGCGTCTTCGGCGACCTGATGGCCGGCCTGGTGGGCGCCTTCGTGCTGCTGCTGGTGGCCGTGATCGGCGTGCAGCTGGAGCTGGCGCGCGATCTGGAGGTGGAAGCGCAGCGCCGTGAAGCGCTGGAGCAGGCGCTGGCCGCGCCGCTGGCCGAAGGCCGGGTGACGCTGGTGGACGGCCGCATCGGCATCAGCGGCAGCGTGCTGTTCGCCCTGAACTCCGACCGCCTGCAACCCGAGGGCCGCGCGCTGCTGCAGCGCCTGGCCGGACCGCTGGGCGCCTACCTGCAGGGCCGCGACGAGCTGCTGATGGTCAGCGGCTTCACCGACGACCAGCCCGTGCTGCCGGGCAACCGGCGCTTCGACGACAACCTGGAGCTCTCGGCCCAGCGGGCGCTGACCGTGACCCGCGCCCTGGTGGCCGAAGGCCTGCCGCCGCAGGCTGTGTTCGCCGCCGCCTTCGGGCCGGAACAGCCGGTGGCGTCGAACGCCGACGAGGCCGGCCGCGCGCGCAACCGGCGCGTGGAACTGGCGCCGGTGCCGCGGGCCCGGCGCGACGCGCCCACGGCGGCCCAGGCGGGCGGGCGATGACGGCGACCGGACCACTGGCCGACGCGGCGCAGGCCCTGGCCGCGCTGCGCGCCCAGGGTGGAGCCGGCGTGGACCCGGTGACGCTGGCCCGGCTGGACGCCACCGTGCGCCGCGGCCTGCGGCACGACACCGCCGTGCAGCAGTGGTTGGCGGATCGCCTGGCCGAAGCGCTGGCGGGCCTGCAGGCGCAGGACCCGTCGCACACCGCCGACGCCCACGCCGCGCCGCCGAAGGCGCCCTCGCCGCTGCGCGCCCTCGGCCCGGCCCCCGGTGCCGAGCTGCGCACCGCCCAGCGCCTGCGGCCCACGCTGGCCCGGCTGCGCGTGCAGCAGCAGATCGTGCGCGCCCAGGCCCGCCAGCCGGACAACCCCGGCCCGTTGAATTCCGAGCACCTGCTGGTGCGTGCGCTGCAGCAGATGCAGACGCTGGCGCCGGCCTACCTGGGGCCGTTCATCACGCAGGTGGAGACGCTGCTGTGGCTGGACGGCGCACGCGGCGCGGGCGCGGCCGCGCCTGCGGACAAGCCGCAACGCGCGCCGGCACGCAAAGCCAAGCCGCGTTGACGCTCCGGTGTGCCGTTCAGGCCGGCAGCACCAGCGTCACCTGCGTGCCGCCGCCATCGCGCCGCGCCAGCGCAATGCGGCCGCCGTGGGCCTCGACGATCTCGCGCACCAGCGCCAGGCCGAGCCCGGTGCCGCCGCGCTTGGTCGAATAGAACGGCACCAGGGCCTGCGCCAGCACGGCCTCGCTCATGCCACTGCCACGGTCGGTGACCTCCAGCCGCCACTCGCCCGGCAGCGCCTGCGCACGCAGGTAGATGGCGGCCGGGTCGGAACCGGACTCGTGCGCGTTCTTCAGCAGGTTCAGCAGCGCCTGCGCCAGCTGCGCCGGGTCGGCCTGCAGCGGCTGCACCGGCAGCTCACCGGCGGTGCGGAACGCCACCTGCACCTGCAGCCGCTGCACGAACGCCGGCCAGTCGATGGGCTCCGGGCGCGGGGCCGGCAGCCGCGCCACATCGGCGTACCCGCGGATGAAGCCTTCCAGGTGGCGCGCGCGCTCGCCGATGGCGCCCAGCACGTCCGGCAGGCGCTCGGTCTCGCCGCGGCGCAGCAGTTCGCCGCCGGAATAGGCCATCGATGCGATCGGTGCCAGCGAATTGTTCAGCTCATGGCTGATGACGCGGATCACCTTCTTCCAGGTGCGCACCTCCTGCCGCCGCAGCTCGCCGGTGAAGCGGCGCACCAGCAGCAGCCGGTGTGCACGGCCGCCGAGCTGGAAGTCCTTGGCCAGCACGTGGAAGCTCTCGTCCTCGTCGGCCGATGGATCGTCACCCGGCACGGTGCACAGGCCGTCGCGGCCGCTGCGCATCGCCTCCGCCAGCGCCGGCGGCTGGGCGGCCAGCACCGTGTCCACGCGCACGCCCTCCAGCGGCCGGCCACCGTGCAGCAGCCGCCGCGCCGCCAGGTTGGCGTAGGCCACGCGCCCGCCGGCGTCGGCCAGCAGCATGGCCACCGGGGTGTTCTGCACCATGGTGTCGAGCAGCAGCTCGCGCTGCACCAGGCGCTGGCGCTGGCTGCGCAGCGTCTGGCCCAGGGCGTTGTGGGCGTCGACCAGCTCACGCAGTTCGTCGTCGTGCTCCCAGGCGATGTCGAAGGCGAAGTCGCCGTCGCGGTAGGCGGTGACGACACCGGCGAGCGCACGGAACAGCGACAGCGCCGGCGCGGCCAGGCGGTCGAGCAGCAGCGCGCCCACCAGCGCCCCGCCGACGATGCCCGCGCCGCGCGCCAGCCAGGCCTCGCCCGACAGCGACTGCACCAGCAGCGCCAGCGACGCCGACAGCGCGGCCACCGCGGTGGCCAGCAGCCACAGCCGCGCGCGCAGCCCGAATCGGAGGCGGCGCCGCGCCGGCGCAGCGGGCGTGTTCATCCCCCCCGCCCCAGGCCGTGCCGTTCCATGCGCCGGTACAGCGCCTGGCGCGACAGCCCGAGGTCCGCCGCCGCCTGCGCCACCACGCCGCCGGCACGCGCCAGGGCCTGCTCGATGGCGGCGCGGTCGGGCTCGTCGCCGGCGCGCGGCGACGCCGCGGCCTGGCGCACCGGCAGCCCCAGCTGTGCCGCGGTGACCGGGCCCGTCGGCACCAGCAGCGCCACGCGCTGCATGGTGTTCTTCAGCTCGCGCACGTTGCCCGGCCAGTCGTGGCGCTGCAGCGCGTCGGCGGCGTCGTCGGCCAGGTGATGGGCACTGCCCAGGAAGCGCCGCGCCAGCGGCAGGATGTCGCCCGGGCGCTCGGCCAGCGGCGGCAGGTGCAGCTCGATCAGGTTCAGGCGGTAGTACAGGTCCTCGCGGAAGCGGCCCTCGCGGATCAGCGCCGGCAGGTCGGCGTTGGTGGCGCTGATGACGCGCACGTGCACCTGCTGCTCGCGCGTGGCGCCCAGGCGCGCGAAGCGGCCGGTCTCCAGCACGCGCAGCAGCTTCACCTGGCCGGGCAGCGGCAGGTTGCCGATCTCGTCGAGGAACAGCGTGCCGCCATCGGCAGCGGCGAACTTGCCTTCACGGGCCTTGGTGGCGCCGGTGTACGCGCCGGCCTCGGCGCCGAACAGTTCGGCCTCGATCAGCTCCGCCGGCAACGCACCGCAGTCCACGGTGACGAACGGGCCGCTGCGCACGGCCGAATTGGCCTGCACCAGCGCCGCGATGCACTCCTTGCCGGCGCCGCTGGGGCCAGTGATCAGCACCGGCACGTCGGCGCGCGCCACCTGGCAGGCCAGCGCCACCACGCGTTCGGTGGCGGGGTCGGCGAAGACCAGGTCACCGAGCGCGTGGCGCTCGCGCAGCGCCGCCTGCGCACGCTGGCGCTGCAGGGCGGCGGCGCGCAGCGCGCGCGTGGCCTCGCCGAGTTCGAGCAGGTTCTGCACGCTGGCCAGCAGCTTGTGGTCGTCCCACGGCTTGGCCAGGTAGTCGGCAGCCCCGGCCTTGACCAGCGCCACCGCGGCCTCGAGGTCGGTCCAGGCGGTCAGCAGGATCACCGGCAGGTCGGGGTGGCGCGCACGGATGGCGCCGAACAGCGCACGGCCCTCGTCGCCCGACGTGGTGTCGGCGCTGAAGTTCATGTCCTGGATCACCAGGTCCACCGGCTGCGCCGCCAGCAGCGACAGGCCTTCGTCGGGCGTCGTGGCCGCCACGGTGCGGATGCCGTGCAACGAGAACAGCAGGCCCAACGCGTCGGCCACCGCGGGGTGGTCGTCGATGATCAGCACGCAGCCGCGCGCGAGGGGCTCAGACACTGCGCGTGGCCTCCGCCGGCGGCACGCGCGCGGCGCGCAGCGCCGGGGCCAGCACCGCGGCCACACCCAGCACCAGCATCGCCACCCCGCTGCCGGCCAGCAGGGTGCCGGGCAGCGGCGCCAGCGTGGTCACGCGCGTGAGCGCCTGGTTCAGCGCCACGGCCAGGGTCAGGCCCACGGCCACGCCCAGGCCGGTGATCATCAGGTTCTCGACGACGAAGTGCATCACGATGTCCACGCGGCGCGCGCCCAGGGCCCGGCGCACGCCGATCTGCTTGCGCCGCTGCGTGACCCACAGCGACGCCAGGCCGACGATACCGCCGGCCGTCATCACCAGCAGCAGGCCGATCACCACCGTCATCAGCCGGGCCAGCCAGGTGTCGCTGCGGTAGCGGCGCTCCCGCGTCTCGGCCATCGTCGGCGTGTCGCGCACGATGCGGCCCGGCACGGCGCTGCGCAGCCGTTCGGCCACTGCGGTGCGCACGGCGTCGATCTGCGCCGGGTCGGCGCGCACGGCCAGCAGACCCTCGGATTCCTGGCGCCAGGGCAGCAGCAGGCCGCTTTCGCCCTTGGGGTCGCCGGGGTTCCAGCTCACCGGGCCCCAGGGCGTGACCAGGCGATCGACGACGCCGACGATGGTGATCGCCGGGTCGTCCGGGCCGGTGCCGGCATAGACCACGCGGCCGACCGCGGAGGCGCCATCGGGAAACAGCCGCTCGGCCAGCGCGCGCGTGGCCAGGGCGTGAGCCGGCCACTGGCGGGACTGGCGGCGGTCGATGTCGACCTCGTCGGCGGCCGTGAAGCCGCGCCCCTCGACGATGCGCAGCCCGAGCACGGCGGCCGCGTCGTGGGCGCCGGCGTAGACGGCCGCGGAGACGGTGTCGGTGGCGCCGCGCTGCGTGGCCAGGCTGCTGTTGTTGCCGGACTGGGCCAGCGGCATCTGGTTGATCCAGGCCACACCGCGCACACCCGGCACGGCGCGCACCAGGGCCTCGTCGGCGCGCTGGCGGTCGAAGGGCGCTACGTCGGCACCGGGCGTGATCATCGCGACGTGGAACAGCGCCGCCTCGTCGGTGCCGCTGGGCTGGCGGGCCTGGCCCAGGCGGTCGGTGGCCACGAAGACGGCGTTGCACAGCACCGCCAGCGTCAGCGCCACCTGGGCGGCCACCAGCAGCGCGCCGGACTTGCGGCGCAGCAGCGCGGAGAGGATGGGACGGACCGGTGTCATGGGCGCGCCCTCATTGCGACTTGAGCTGCAGCGCCGGCCGCACGCGCGCGGCGCGCCAGGTGGGCCACAGGCCGGCTAGCAGCGCGCCGGCGATGGACAGCGCCACCGTCAACGCCAGCATCGTCAGGTCCAACCGCGCCACGCGCGCCAGGTCACCGCTGCGCTGCGCGATCAGGGCCAGCAGCGCCAGCGTCAGGCCCAGGCCGAGCAGCGCCCCCGCGGCCCCCACAACGCCGGACTCCACCAGGAACTGCTGGAACACCTGCCGCCGCGACGCGCCCAGCGCGCGCCGCACGCCGATCTCGCCGGCGCGGGCGGCGAACTTGGCGCCCAGCAGCCCGAGCACGTTGACCAGGCAGGCCAGCAGGAAGGCCAGCGACAGCCCGGCCTGCAGCTTGGTGTCCTCGCTGACCACGCCGCGCGCGGCCAGCCAAGCGTCGAAGTCGTGCAGCACCGCATCCTCGGCACGCTGCAGCCGACCCTGCTGCCGCTGCTCGGCAACGTAGCCGCGCAGGTAGTCGCGGTAGGCCGCCACGTCGCCCGGCGTCAGTTCCACCCAATACTGCAGCCAGTTGCACTCGGCGCGCAGGAAGCCGTCCCAGCCGGGCTCGGCGTCGCCGGTGCAGTTGACCCAGCCGTTGTTCTCGTACGCATGCGCCACGGCCGTGCGCACCGGGATCCAGAAGTCCTCCGGCGCACCGGCCGGCGACGAGCCCACCAGGCGGTAGACCTTGGGCAGCGGGTGCCAGTCGCCGATGACGCCGACGACGCGGAACGGCCGGCCGCCCAGGTCGATCGTCTGCCCGACGGCATCGGTGCCGCCGAACAGGCGGCGGGCGAAGGCCCCGTCGAGCACGACCACCGACGCGCCCGCCTCGTCGTCGGCGGCCGACCAGGCCGTGCCGCGCGCCAGCGGCACCTCGAACATCGCGAAGAAGTCGGCAGTGGCCGCCATGCCGGTGGCGTAGACCGGCGCCACGCCCGGCCGTGGCGACGCGACCGTGCTGTCGATGGCGTACAGCGCAGTGCGCCGGCGGCCCTGGCCATCGGCCAGCAGGCGGTCGACGTCGATCCAGGTCAACTGCGGGTTGGCCTCGTCGCCGGCGTTGGGGTCGCTGAGCAGGCCGTTGTTGAAGTTGGGCACGTGCAGCAGCTGGCTGCGACCGGGCAGCGGGTTGGCCGACATCACGTGCAGCACCGTCAGGCTGGCCATGCTGGCGGCGATGCCCATGGCCAGGATCAGCACCGCCAGCGCGGTGAGGGCCGGGTTGCGGCGCAGGCTTTTCAAGCCCAGCCACAGGTGATGGCGCCAGAGGGCGGTGTTCATGCGTGGGCCCCTGCCAGCGCCAGCTCGGCCACCTGGCCGTCGACGATGTGGATGTTGCGCTGCGCGCGGCGCGCCAGGTCGGTGTCGTGCGTGACCATCACGATGGTGGTGCCGCTGGCGTTGATCTGCTCGAGCAGCTCCATCACGCTGCGCGCCATCTGCGTGTCCAGGTTGCCGGTGGGCTCGTCGGCCAGCAGCAGCCGCGGCCGGCCGGCCAGCGCGCGCGCGATGGCCACGCGCTGCTGCTGACCGCCCGACAGCTCGGCCGGATAGTGCCGCGCGCGCGACGCCAGCCCCACCTGCGCCAGCGCCTGCGCGATGCGTTCGCGACGTTCGGCCGCGGGCAGGCCGCGGTAGCGCAGCGGCACGTCCACGTTGTCCTCGACGTTCAGGTCAGGGATCAGGTTGAAGCCCTGGAAGATGAAGCCGATGGCGCGGTTGCGCAGCCGCGAGCGCGCGTCGTCGCCCAGGCGGCTCACGTCCTGCCCGTCGAGCAGGATCTGCCCGCCGCTGGGCTCCTCCAGCAGACCGGCGATGTTGAGGAAGGTGGTCTTGCCCGAACCCGACGGCCCGGTGACGGCGACGAATTCGCCCTCGTCCACGGTGACGTCGATGCCGCGCAGGGCATGCGTCTCGATGCGCTCGGTGCGGTAGACCTTGTCGAGGCGGATCAGCTGCAGCAGGGCGGGCATGGCGGGTCTCCTTCTAGGGGCGGATGCGCACGCGCGTGGCGCCGCGCGCGAAGTGTTCGGTGCCGGCGATGACGACGCGCTCGCCGGCCTGCAGGCCTTCGGCCACCTCCACGGCGGCCACGCCCAGGGCGCCCAGGCGGATGCGGCGCAGCTCGGCGTGCTCGCCGGCCAGCACCCAGGCGGCGTGGCCACCCTGGGCGTCGACGAACGGCCCGCGCGGCAGGGTCAGCACGCCGGGGCGCTGCTCGACGACGATGCGGCCGCTCAGGCGCTGGTTCTGTCGCAGCCCCGGCGGTTGGGCGCCATCGAAGCGCACGCGCAGCTGCACCTGGCCGGCTCGCACCTCCGGTGCGATGGCGACCAGGCGGCCGGCCACGTCGTCGGTGCCGATGCGCAGGGCCACCGGCAGGTCGGGCACGAGGTCGGCGGCGGCCGCCTCGGGCACCTGCAGTTCCACCTCCAGGCGCGACAGGTCCACCACCGTCATCAGCGGCGCGTTCGCCACCACCGCCGCGCGATCGGCCACGGTGATGCTGCCGATGCGGGCATCCACGGGCGACCGCAGGGCCAGCATGTCCAGTCGGCGGGCGAGTTCGTCCCGCAGCGCCCGCTGGCGCGCCACGCGCTGCTGCAGGCTGCGCCGTTCGAAGTCGCTCTCGGCCGCCACCAGCGCCACCCGGCGCGTGGCATGCGCGCTGCGCACGCGGCCGGCGTCCACCGCGTCGGCCAGGCGCAGGCAGTCCACCTGCGCCACGACGCCGGCGGCGCAGGCTTCGGCGCTCCGCTGGCGGTCGCGCTCGGCGGCGCGCAGGGCCAGCTGGGCCTCGTCGGCCTCGCGCTCGGCGGCCAGCTGCTGCTGGCGCGCGACGATGCCCTGGCGGCCGAGATCGGCCTCCAGCTGGCCCAGCGTGGCCGCCTCGCGGTCGTGCTCGGCCAGCAGCTCGGGCGATTCCAACCGCGCCAGCACCTGGCCGGCGCGCACCGTGTCGCCGGCCTGCGCGGCCAGCACGACGGTACCGGCGGCGGGCGCGTACAGCGTGGGGCTGCCGGCAGCCACCAGCCTGCCCTGGGCCTGCAAGTCGCGCACGATGTCGCCGCGCACGACCTCGGCGATACGCAGGCGGTCGGCCGGGATCGCCGGCTCGGCCCCGGCCCAGACCCACCAGGCCCCGGCGCCGGTCAGCAGCAGCACGGCCAGCGTGCCCACCCACGCGGCGCGCCTGCGCGGGTGGGGCGCCAGGCGGCGGTCGGTGGCGGCGGGCTCGTGGATCATGGGCCGGGGATTGCACGCTTCGTGCCACCGCCGCACCAGCCGCAAGTGCTTGATTCAGGGCCGATCCGGCGTGTGTGACCGCTGTCCGCGGCTGTCCGGCCCTGTCCGCCGGCGGACAGCGGACACGCCACAATGCGCCACCGATGAAGACCCTCCCCGCCCTGCTGTGCGGCCTGTGCCTGGCCACGGCCGCCATCTCGGCTGCCGCCGCCCCGCGGCCGAAGGTGGGGCTGGTGCTCGGCGGCGGCGGCGCGCGGGGCGCAGCGCACATCGGCGTGCTGGAGACGCTGGAGCGCCTGCAGGTGCCGGTGGACTGTGTGGCCGGCACCAGCTTCGGCGCCCTGGTGGCCGGCGCCTGGGCCGCCGGCATCACGCCAGCCGAGATGCGCCGCGCGATGGCCGGCGCCGACTGGAACGCGATGTTCCAGGACAACACCGACTACACCGAACTCGCCTTCCGCCAGAAGCAGCTGCAGCGGCGCTACCTGCCGGGCAGCGAGGCCGGCATCGGGCCCGACGGCATCACCTACCCGCCGGGCGCGGTGTCGGGCCAGCGCATCCAGCTCTTCATCAACCAGCTGGTGCGGGCGGACCGCGGCGAGCGCCGCATCGACGCGCTGAAGCTGCCGCTGTCCATCGTGGCCACCGACCTCGGCACCGGCGAGCGCGTGGTGTTCCGCGACGGCCCGCTGGCACCGGCCATGCGCGCGAGCATGGCGGTGCCGGGCCTGGTGGCGCCGCTGAGCCTGGACGGCCGCAAGCTGGTGGACGGCGGCCTGGTGGACAACCTGCCGGTGCGCGAGGTGCGCGAGCGCTGCGGCGCCGAGGTGGTGATCGCGGTCAACGTGGGCTCGCCGCTGCTGGTGGCCGACCAGATCGGCTCGCTGCTGTCGGTGTCGGCGCAGATGGTGGCGCTGCTGACCGAACAGAACGTGACCCGCTCGCTGGCCACGCTGGGCCCGCGGGACATCTACATCAAGCCGGTGCTCGACGGCATCACCGCAGCCGACTTCGCACGGTTCGCGACGTCCGCGCAGCGCGGTGCCGAAGCCGCAGACTTCATCGCCTATGCGCTGCAGCCGCTGGCGGTGGACGAGGCCGCGTGGCGGCCCTGGCTCTACGCGCTGCGCGGCGAGCGCGAGGACAGCGCGCCGGTGGACCTGGTGCGCATCGAGGGCCTGGCCCGCGTCGCACCCGAGACCGTGCAGCGCCATGTGACGCAGGCCACCGACACCCCGCTGGACACCGAGACGCTCAACCGCGACCTGCTGCGCGCCTACGGCGACGGCTGGTACGAGCAGGTGAACTACGCACTGGTCAGCACACACCGCCGCCAGGTGTTGCGCCTGCTGCCGGTGGAGAAGCCCTGGGGGCCGGACTACCTGCGCTTTGCGCTGAACCTGGACTCCACGCTGAACCAGGGTTCCACCTTCGGCCTGCGCGCGGCCTTGCACCGCACCTGGCTGAACCGGCTGGGGGGCGAACTTCTCGTCGGGGCGGAGATCGGCGGCCGCACGGCGCTGGACGCGCAGTGGTACCAGCCGCTGGAGCCGACGCAGCGCTGGTTCGCGCAGCTGGACGCCGGCATCTCCAGCGAGCCGCGCGACCTCTACGTGGACGAACGCCGCATCGCCCGCTTCGACGTCGAGCGCCGCACGCTGACGCTGAGCGCCGGCGTCGACCTGCGCAGCCTGGGCCAGCTGCGCCTGGGTCTGCAGGGCGTGGACGGCCGTGTGCACGAGGACGTGGGGCCGGAGCTCTTCGACCCGGCCCAGCTGCGCCGCCGCAGCAGCGGCACCCTGCTGGCGCTGGAGCTCGACCAGCTCAACCGGCTGTACTTCCCGACCGACGGCTGGGCGCTGCGCGCGCATTGGTTCCGCGACCATGGCGGCCAGTACACGCGCCTGAGCGCGGACCTGCGCGCCAACGTGTCGGTCGGTGCCTGGGTGTTCGGGGCCCGCGCGGCCTACACCGGCTCGACGCAAGGCGACCTGCCGCTGTTCGAGGCCGGCACGCTGGGCGGCTTCCTGAACCTGTCGGCCTACGCCACGGGGCAGCTCGTGGCGGACACGGTGCACTATGGGCACGTGCGCGCCGAGCGCATCGTGGGCCGCCTGCCGCTGGGCCTGCGCGGCGACATGCGGCTGGGGCTGGCGCTGGAAGGGGGGCGGCTGTCGAACCCCTACACGGTCTCGCTGGCGCCCGGCAACCTGACCTCGGTGACGCTGTACCTGGGCGGCGAGACGCCGTTCGGGCCGGTCTACATCGGCGTCGGCCATTCGGCGGCCGGCGCCAACAACGCCTACCTGTTCCTCGGCACGCCGTGAGGCCGGGTCAGGCGGTGGCCCGCCGGCGCACCGCCTCCAGGTAGGCCAGGCCGTCGGGCGGCAGGCCGCTGCGCTGGCTGGCCCAGATCATCTCGCCCAGGCACTCCATGACCTCGTGGTGCGCCGCGTGCAGCGAGTTGCGCCGCGCCGCCAGCAGTTCCACCGCCTGACGGATGCCGCGCGGCTGGTCGATGCTGCACTGCTCGGCGATGCTCAGGTGCATGGACAAGTGCAGGAAGGGGTTGGTGCGGCCCTCCTCCACCGTGTAGACGGCGGCCAGCGCGGCATCCACGTCGGCCAGGTCGTCGGCGTACTCCGGGTGCTCGACGATCCACTGGGCGGCCGCGGCCTCCATCGGCGTCATGACCTCGCCCTGGCGCTGCTTGGCGGCGGTGGCGCAGAAGAATCGGCGCACGTCCTCTTGGCTGGGGGCAAACATCCGACAATTGTCGGGCCATGCACACCACCACCGCCCAGCTCTTCACCGAAGCCCGCACCCCCGGCGGGTGGCTCGACACCCCGGTGTCCGACGACACCCTGCGCGCGCTCTACGACCTGCTCAAGTGGGGTCCGACGGCCGCGAACAGCACGCCGGCACGCTTCGTCTTCGTGCGCTCGCTCGAGGGCAAGGCGAAGCTGCTGAACTGCGTGTCGCCCGGCAACGCGCCACGCGTGCAGGCCGCGCCGGTCACCGCCATCGTCGGCATGGACCTGGCATTCTTCGAGCACCTGCCGACGCTCTACCCGCAGACGGACGCCCGCAGCTGGTACGCCGGCAAGGACGCTGCGATCCAGGACACGGCCTTCCGCAACAGCAGCCTGCAGGGCGGCTACCTGATCCTGGCCGCCCGCGCGCTGGGCCTGGACTGCGGGCCGATGAGCGGCTTCGACGCGGCCAAGGTGGATGCCGCCTTCTTCGCCGGCACGGCGGTGAAGAGCAACTTCATCTGCACGCTGGGCCACGCCGACCCGGCGCAGGCGCGGCCGCGCAACCCGCGGCTGCCCTTCGAGACCGCCTGCGAGTTGGCCTGAGCCTCCTCACCGACCCCGGCTTCTACGCCGTCGCGGTGCCGGCGGTGCTGCTGATGGGCATGTCCAAGAGCGGCTTCGGCGCCGGCTTCGGCGCGCTGGCCGTGCCGCTGATGGCGCTGGCCATGCCGGTGCCGCAGGCCGCGGCCATCATGCTGCCGCTGCTGGCGGTGATGGACGGCCTGGGCCTGGCGGCGCTGTGGCGCGAACGCGACCGCGCGCTGATCCGCCTGCTGCTGCCCGCCGGGCTGGTGGGCACGGTGCTGGGCACGGTGCTGTTCGGCTGGCTGTCGGCGCACGTGGTCGCCGGACTCGTCGGCGCGCTGACGCTGGGCTTCCTGGCCATCCGCCGCTTCTTCCCGCCGCGGCGCGATGCACCGCCGCCGCCGCGCTGGCTGGGCTGGCTGCTGGGCATGACCTCGGGCTTCACCAGCTTCGTGGCCCACGCCGGCAGCCCGCCGATCGGCTTCTACGTGATGCCGATGCGGCTGTCGCCGGTGGTCTTCACCGCGACGATGGCGGTGTTCTTCGCCGCCATCAACGCATCGAAGTGGGTGCCCTACTGGTGGCTGGGGCTGATCGACACGACCAACCTGCTGGCCTCAGCCGTGCTGCTGCCCCTGGCCCCGTTGGGCGTCTGGCTCGGCGTGCGCATCGTGCGCATCATCCCGCCGCGGCTGTTCTACGGCCTGTTCGAGCTCGGCATGCTGTTCACCGGGCTCAAGCTGCTGTGGGACGGCGTCCAGGGCTAGCACGTCCTCGTCGCCGATCCAGGCCGCCAGCAGCGTCCAGGCCACGGCCAGCACCACCGGGCCGACGAAGATGCCCACCAGGCCGAAGGCGAACAGGCCGCCGATGACGCCGGCCAGGATCAGCAGCATCGGCAGGTCCGCGCCCAGGCGGATCAGCACCGGGCGGATCACGTTGTCGATGGTGCCCACCACCACCGAGGCCACCAGCAGCACGACGGCCCAGGTGGTGTCGCCCTGCCAGAACAGCCAGCCCACCGCGGCCAGCAGCACCGGCAGCGGGCCCACCTGGGCCAGGCACAGCATCAGCATCACGGCCGTCAGCAGCCCGGCCAGCGGCACGCCGGCGATCTTGAGCGCCAGCCCGCCGAGCACCGACTGCACCAGCGCCGTCACGCCCACGCCCAGCGCCACGCCGCGGATGGCGTCACCGGCCAGTTCCACCACATGCCGCCCGCGCACCCCGCCCAGGCGTTCGCCGATGCGCAGCACCGTGGCCGCCCAGGCCTCGCCGCCCTGGTACATCACCGCGGCGATGGCCACCGTGCCCAGGAACTGCACGATCAGGTAGCCCAGGCTGCCGACCTCGCTGACGAACCAGCGCGTCAGGTTGCCGGCATACGGCGCCACGCGCTCGAGCAGGCCGTCGATGCCGGCGGCCACCAGGCTCTGCCACAGCTCCACCAGCGTCGGGCCCAGCACCGGCAGCGTGGCCAGCCAGGCGGGCGGTTCGGCCATGCGGAACGAGGCCGCCAGCTTGGCCCATTCGACGATGCGGTCCACGTTGCCGACGATGGTGACGATGGCCACCACCAGCGGCACCACGAACAGCAGCAGCAGCGCCAGCGACATCACCGTCGTGGCCAGCCAGCGCCGGCCGCCGGCCACGGCTTCCACGCGGCGCATCAGCGGCCAGGTGGCGATGACGACCATGGCCGCCCAGATGGCCGGGCCGACGAAGGGGCGCAGCACCCACAGCGCGCTGACGATCAGCGCAGCCAGCGCCAGCACGCCCAGCGTGGTCTGGGCCAGGGCCAGGCGCGATGCGCCGGAGCTGTCTTCCGCAGCCATGGCCTCAGCGCCGCTCGACGTAGGGCTCCACGCCCACCGCATCGAGCCGGTAGCCGCTGGTGCCCATGCTGGAGGCAGCGCGCTCGATCCTCAGCTTGCCGCGCACCCAGACGGCTTCCATCGTGCGCGACTTGACGGGCGTCTTCGCGTGCACGTGCACGATCTGGTTGGCAGGCGGCGGCGGGGTGTGGATGCAGGCGCCGAAGTAGGGCACGAGCAGGAACGACGTCAGCCCCGCCGGCGTCTCGTCCAGCGGCACCACGAAGCCCGGCAGGCGCACGGCGCGGCCGTCCATGGCGGGCACGGTGGGGGCCTTGTCCCAGATCTCGCGCAGCTTCTCCAGCATGGCCTGGGCCTTGGGGTCGGCGTCGTTCAGGCCGCTGCCCTCCGGCGCACCCAGGCCCATGCCCTGGAGGTCCTTCAGCGGGTCCCAGTCCTTGGGCACGAGCTCTTCCCACTTGAGCTCGCGGAACTCGGCCGCGCGGGCGGGCAGGGCCGCCGCTGCAGAGGCAGCGGCCAGGCCCAGGAGCAGGTGTCGGCGTTGCATGCGAGGCATTGTGCCGCGCCTATGATGGTCCCATGCCCACCTCGCTCGAAGGCCGGTTCGTCGTCGCGATCTCCTCGCGTGCGCTGTTCGACTTCGAGGAGGAGAACCGCCTGTTCGAGGCCACCGACGACCGCGCCTACATGCAGCTGCAGCTGCAGCGGCTGGACCAGCCGGCGCCGCCGGGCGTGGCGTTTTCGCTGGTGCACAAGCTGCTGGCGTTCAACCGTGCCGATCCCGATGTGCCGCGGGTCGAGGTGGTGATCCTGTCGCGCAACGACCCGGTCTCGGGCATGCGCGTGTTCCGCTCGGCCCAGCACTACGGCCTGCCGATCGAGCGCGGCGTGTTCACCCGCGGCCAGAGCCCGTGGCGTTACCTGAAGCCGCTGGCCGCGCACCTGTTCCTGTCGGCCAACGAGGCCGATGTGCGGGGGGCGCTCACGGCCGGCGTGCCGGCGGCGCGCGTGGCCACGCACGCGGTGCGCGCGTCCGACGCCCACCCCGACGAACTGCGCATTGCCTTCGACGGCGACGCGGTGCTGTTCTCCGACGAGGCCGAGCGCGTCTTCCAGCAGGGCGGGCTGCCGGCCTTCCAGGACCACGAGCGCACACGCGTGGACACGCCGCTGGCGCCCGGCCCCTTCAAGCCGCTGCTCGAGGCCCTGCACAGGCTGCAGCAGTCACCGGCGCCGAACATGCGCGTGCGCACGGCGCTGGTCACCGCGCGCAGCGCACCGGCGCACGAACGCGCCATCCGCACGCTGATGAACTGGCAGGTCGACGTGGACGAGGCGCTGTTCCTCGGCGGCCTGGCCAAGGGCCCGTTCTTGCGCGAGTTCGAGCCCGACTTCTTCTTCGACGACCAGACGGGCCACGTGGAAAGCGCCGCCGGCCACGTGCCTGCCGGGCACGTGGCCGCTGGTATCGCGAACGAGGCCAACCCCTGCGAACAGGGGGGGTAGGCCAGCCGACGTCACGAGGCTTTCATCGCGCCGCCGGAGCATGGGTTCTCCATCAAGGAGGATTCCCATGTTCAAGTCCATCGCCGCGGCGGCCGTGCTGGCCGCTACCGCCATCGCCCCCGCGTCCAGCGCCCATGCGCTCACCATGGGCGACATTGCCTTCACTGGCTTCAACGCCGACCAGGACAACTGGTCCGTCGTGGCCCTGGCGGACATCGCGCCCGGCACCGAGATCTACTTCAGTGACAACGAGTGGAACGGCACGGCCTTCAACGACACCAACGAACACACCATGCTGTGGAACTCCGGCGCGGCAACCATCGCGGCCGGCACGGTGGTGCTCTTCACCGAGATCAGCTCCAGCAACTTCGGCGTCTCCGTCGGCAACCTCAGCCTGGCATCCGGAGGCGGTAGCAACTTTGGCCTCTCGGCCAGCGACGAGACGCTCTACGCCTACCTGGGCACCGACGCCGTCACGCCCACCCTGTTCCTGGCCGGCTTCAGCACTGAAAGCGGCACCGGCAACCTGACGGCGGCAGGGCTCACCCTGGGAGCCACTGCTGTCCAGGTGACCAACAGCGCGGACTATGCGGAGTACGTCGGGCCACGTTTGGGCCAGGCCACCTTCGGCGCCTACGCCATGCTGGTGAACGACGCCTCCTCGTGGAACGTGCTGGTGGGCGGCGACCAGAGTGCACTGGTGCCTGACACCACGGCCTTCAGCGTCACCGCCGTGCCCGAACCCGGCACCTACGCCATGCTGCTGTCGGGCCTGCTGGCGATCGGCACCTTCGTGCGCCGCAAGGGCTGAACAGCGCCATGCGTCTGCTGCACTCGATCGCCGCCGCTGCGCTGGCGGCCTGCTGCTTGCCCGCCTGGGCCCAGGCCAGCGTCACGATCCCGGCCCTGCAGGGGTCGGGGCTCGTCAGCCCGCTGGCCGGCCAGCGCGTGACCACCGAGGGCGTGGTCACACACGTGGTCAACAACGGCTTCTTCCTGCAGGACCCGGTGGGCGACGGCGACCCGGCCACGTCCGACGGCGTCTTCGTCTTCACGTCCAGCGCGCCGACGGTGAACGTGGGCGATGTCGTGCGCCTGACCGGCACGGTGACCGAGTTCGACGTCTCGGGCAGCACCGCCAACCCGGCGGCCGAGGCACGCCCGCTGACCGAGCTCACCAGCATCAGCGGCCTGACCGTGCTCGGCAGCGGCAGCGTGGCACCGACCGTGGTGACCCTGCCGGTGCCCGAGGCCGACGGCCTGGAACGCTACGAGGGCATGCTGGTCACGCTGCGCGGGCCGCAGGGTGACCCGCTGACGGTGCAGCAGAACTTCTTCCAGGGCCGCTACGGCCAGCTCACGGTGGCCGCGGGCGGGCGGCGCGAGACACCGACCAATGCGCATCGCCCCGGCACACCGGAGGCGCTGGCACTGGCCAGCCTGAACGCGCGCAGCACGCTGCTGCTGGACGACAACAGCAGCCGTCAGAACCCCGTGCCCACGCCCTACCTGGACCCGACCAGCGGTGTGGCACGTGCCGGTGACACGGTCGCATCACTGACCGGCACCATCGACTTCGGCCTGGCCACCAACAGCAGTGCGGGCATCGTGGCCTACCGGCTGCAGCCCACGATGGTGCCGGCCTTCACCGCCAGCAACCCACGCCCTGCCTCGCCCCCGGCCGTGGGCGGCAACCTGAAGCTCGCAGCCTTCAACGTGCTGAACTACTTCACCACGTTCACCAACGGCAGCGACGCCTTCGGCAACAGTGGCCAGACCTGCACCCAAGGCGGCAGCACGCCGTCGGCCAGCCTGTGCCGCGGCGCCAGCAACGCCACCGAGTTCGAACGCCAGCGCACGAAGATCGTCGCCGCACTCGCCGCCATCGACGCCGACGTGATCGGGCTGATGGAGATCCAGAACAACGGCGACATCGCGGCACAGCACCTCGCCGACGCGCTCAACGCCGTCACCGGTGCCGGCACCTGGGCGGTGGCCGGCGGCGCGGTCAGCGGTGGCGGCACGGGCACCGACGCCATCCGCACCGCGATGCTCTACAAGCCGGGCCGGCTAGCGCGCGTGGGTGCGGCCGTCAGCGACGCCGACCCGGTGCACAACCGCCCGCCGCTGGCACAGACCTTCGAGGCGGCCAACGGCGAGCGCTTCACGGTCATCGTCAACCACTTCAAGTCCAAGGGTTGCGGCGACGCGACGGGCCCCGACCTGGACCAGACCGACGGCCAGGGCTGCTACAACGCGCAGCGCACGGCGCAGGCCCACGCGCTGGCCGGCTTTGCCGCCAGCCTGACGTCCGGGGGCGGCCGCGTGCTGATCACCGGCGACCTCAACGCCTACGGGCAGGAGGACCCGATCACCACGCTGGCCGCTGCCGGCTACGCCGACCAGTTGTTGCGCTTCGGTGCGGCGGGGGCGCCGGTGTACTCCTATGTCTTCGACGGCGCAGCAGGGCGGCTGGACCACGCGCTGGCCAGTGCACCGCTGGCCGTGCTGGTGACCGGTGCGACGACCTGGGCCATCAACGCCGATGAGGCGTCGCTGCGCGATTACAACCAGGAGTTCAAGGCCCCCAACCTGTGTTCAGGCGCGCCCTGCCCGGCCGACCCGTACGCGCCGGACGTTTACCGGGCCTCCGACCACGACCCGGTGATCGTGGGCCTGGCGCTGTACAAGCCCGTGGCGGGCGACGCCGGGCGCAACGTGCTGATGGGCAGCACCGGCGACGACCTGATCACGGGCTTCGCCGGCGCCGACCGCCTCACGGGCGGCACCGGAGGCGACCTGTTCGCCTACACGTCGATGCGCGATGCGGGTGACGTGGTGACCGACTTCATCCCGGGCGAGGACCGCATCGACCTGCGCGCCCTGCTGGCGCCCACCGGCTACGCCGGCGAGGACGCGGTGGCCGACGGTGTCGTACGCTTCCGGCCGGCGCTGGGCGGCAGCACGCGGGTCGAGGTCGACCTCGACGGCCCGTCCGGCGGCGGCGCCTTTCGCGCCCTGCTGACGCTGCGCGGCGTGAGCCCGGTGGCGCTGGACGGCCGCCGCGACCTGCTCGTGAAGTGATGCGGAGCCCGACGATGAAACATCTCCTGACCCTGGCCGCGCTGGCCTTGCCCGTCGGCGCGGCACACGCCGGCTGGTCCACTGCCGGCGACGTGCTCGACAGCGGCACCACGCTGACCCTGACCACCGCCTGGCTGGCACCCGGTGACCCGGATGCGCCGTTCAACCTCAGCGGCTCGTCGGCGGTGGACATCGCGCTCGTCGAGGCCGCCGCCGGCGTGCCCGCCTACGCGCTGGATCGGGGCGAGGACGCGGCCACCGAAGGCTCGGTGGCCTGGCAGTCGCTGGCCGTCGCCGCAGGCGACACGCTGCGCTTCGAGTGGACCTTCGACAGCGTGGACGACACGTTTGCCGACCACGCCTTCGCGGTGCTCGATGGCCAGGTGTTCACACTGGCTACCGGTCCGGCCGCCAGCGCGGGCGCTTTCAGCCGCGTCTTCGACGGGGCGGCCACGGTGTCGTTCGCCGTCGGCGTGGTCGACCTGGCGGACGTGCTTGGCGTGTCGACGCTGATGGTCTCCGACCTGGCGCTCACGCCAGCGGTGCCCGAACCGGGCGGCCTGGCGCTGATGCTTGTTGGCGGCGGCGCGTTGTGGGTGCGGCGGCGCCTGGCCGCGACACGGTCGGCGCAGCACGGCTGAACGGGACCGGTCAGCGCAGCCAGGCCTGCAGCTGTGCCGCCACGTCGGCGCGGCTGAGCAGGTCGAAGTGGTTGGCGCCGGTGATGATCATGCGCCGGTCCGGGCGGAACCTCAGCCGCAAGGCCGTGTCGGCGTGCTCGCCGAGGGCACTGGCCAGTGGCACCAGGCCGTCGCCGATGAGGGCGTCGTGCAGCCCGCGCCGCGGCGCGACGGCGCGGGCCGTGGTGGCGGCCACCACATGGCAGGCCACGCCACGCGGCAGGGGCGTGGGGCGACGGTCGTCGTGCGTCTGGTCATGGCGGTGGCGGTGCTGCCCGTCCGCCGCCTGCACGTTGCCGTAGCGCAGGTCGGTGATGCCGGCGCTGCGCACCTGGCCCAGCCGGGCCAGCGGTGCGGCGTAGGGCGAGACACCCAGCGCCGCGTCCACCAGACGCCCGCCACGCTCCAGTACCGCCCCATGGTGCGGCGTGCCCAGGAAGACCAGGCGCGACAGCCGTCGGCGCCACGGCCGCCGGCCGGCGCCGTGGCAGGCACTGCGTGCCACCAGGCCGCCCATGCTGTGGCCGACGATCATCAACTCGTCCACCGGCACCGGCCAGTTCGTCACCAGGTCGTCCAGCGCCGCCCTGAAGTCCTGGCCGTTCTGGGACACATGGCGGCCGCTGTTGTAGTGCAAGTAGACGGGCGTGACGCCCAGCGCCTGCGCCAGCACCTGCCCATGGTCGTGCCCGCGGCGATGCCACTGCCCGTCGTGCATGGCCAGGCCGTGAACCAGCACCAGCACGCGCCGGGATGGCGTGGCCGCCGTCGTCGCCAGGGCGTCGCGCCAAGGCCGCCCGCCGATGCGCAGCCGCATCGGGATGGCCAGCGGGTTGCCGGAGTCGGCCAGGTGATCGCCGACCACGCCATTGAGTGCGGCCACGAAGGCCTCGCGCCGCGGGCCCGTGGCCGCCAGCCCGCCGGGCAGCACGCGCAACAGCCCGTCCAGGCCGGCGCCCACGACGCGGGTGGTGCCGCGCACCGCGCCGTAGACGAAGCCGGTGATGCCGCCGGTGCGGCCTGCCGGGCGCTGACCCAGCGGGTGCGGACGCGACAGCACCGTGTGGTGCATGGCCTCCACGATGTGGGTGACGCCGAGCACGGCCTGCACGCCCAGCCGCGACAGGCCGCGCAGGTCGGCCGGACGCAGCGGCAAGCCGCGCATCAACCGCGCTCCGGGCCGCTCTGAAGGTGGTGGCAGGTTCATGAGGTCACTCTGGGCCCGCTGGTGCCCCGCGGCAAGCGCTGCTTTAGGGTGCGCTCCCTTCTTGCGGGAGGGCGCACCCGGCCGGGCGAGTGCTCAGGTGCGGTAGCCGCGCAGGCCCTCGAGGTCCAGCACCCGCACGCCACCGTACTCCACGGCGATGACGCCGGCCGCCTGCAACGCACGCAGCGCCTCGTTGACACGCTGGCGCGACAGGCCCACCAGGTAGCCCAGCTCCTGCTGCGTGATGCGCAGCAGCGTGCCCACGCCCGGGTACAGCACCGGGTGGAACAGTGCCGCCAGGCTGCGCGCCACGCGCTCGTCGGGGTGCGTGAGTCGGTCGATCTCGCGGGCCGCGATGAATTGGCCCAACCGCTCGTTGAGCTGGTTCATCACGAAGCGGTTGAAGCCGATGCTGTGGTCCAGCAGCCAGTCGAAGGTCCGCACCGTGATGCCCGCCACCAGGCTGCTGCGAAGCGCCTGGATGTTGTAGCGGTAGTGCTCGTGCTTGAGCACCGTGCCTTCGCCGAACCAGCCACCGGGCGGCACGCCGGTGAAGGTCATGGCCTGGCCGCTGGCGCTGTCGTTGCTCATCTTCAGCAGGCCGTCGACCAGCCCCAGCCAATGCGCAGCCGGGCGGCCGACGCGGCAGATCACCTCGCCGGGTTCGGCGCGCACCACGCGCAGGTCGTCCACCGCCCGCACCCGCTCGGCCGGTGCCAGCGTGGCCAGCCAGGGAATGCCGGCCAGTTCGGCGTCGGTGGCTGCGCGCGAACGGGTGATGAGCGGCGTGGCGGCGGCGGTCACGGTGGAGGGCGCGGGTTAAACCTGACAGGGGCTTCCCGGAAATTGTCGTCAGAACGACAACAAGACGTCAAAGGGCTTTCCAGAATGCACGTGTTCCCCTGGAGGGCCGCGCCTTGACCGTCACCACCACCTTTCCGCAACAGCTGCTGCGCCATGCCGCCGACCGGCCGCAGGCCCCGGCGCTGCGCATCAAGGAGTTCGGCATCTGGCAGACCACCAGCTGGCAGGCGCTGGCGGTGATGGTGCGCGAGATGGCCGGCGGCCTGGCCGAGGCCGGGCTGCAGCGCGGGGAGCACGTGGTGGTCATCGGCGAGAACCGGCCCCGACTGTACGCCGCGATGCTGGCCACGCAGGCGCTGGGCGGCATCCCGGTGCCGCTGTACCAGGACGCTGTGGCGGCCGAGTTCGTGTTCCCGATCCAGAACGCCGAGGTGCGCTTCGCGATCGTGGAGGACCAGGAGCAGGTGGACAAGCTGCTGGAGATCCGCGCCGAGAACCCGCAGGTCACGCGCATCTGGTACGACGAGCCGCGCGGCCTGCGCAAGTACGACGAGCCGGGTCTGGCGTCGCTGGATGCCCTGCAGGACGTCGGGCGGGCCTGGAACACGGCGCACCCCGGCCAGGTCGACGCCGAGATCGCCAAGGGCCAGCCGGCCGACGTGGCCGCGATGTTCTTCACCAGCGGCACCACCGGCAAGCCCAAGGGCGTGGTGCACACCCACGCCACGCTGGCCGACCGCGCCGCCGCCGGCGCGCGTTTCGACAAGCTCACGGCCGACGAGGACATCCTGGCCTACCTGCCGCCGGCCTGGATCGGGCAGAACATCTTCAGCTACGCGCAGTGGCTGGCCTGCGGCTACACCGTCAACTGTCCGGAGAACGCGGCCACGGTGATGATCGACCTCAAGGAGGTCGGCCCCACCTACTACTTCGCGCCGCCGCGCGTGTTCGAGGGCCTGCTGACCAGCGTGATGATCCGCATGGAGGACGCCGGTGCCCTGAAGCGCTGGATGTTCCAGAAGGGCATGGAGCTGGCCCGCCGCGTGGGCCCGGACATCATGGACGGCAAGCCGGTGGGAGGCCTGGACAAGCTGAAGTACGCACTGGGCAACCTCTTCGTCTACGGCCCGCTGCGCAACACGCTGGGCCTGAGCCGCGTGCGCGTGGCCTACACCGCCGGCGAGGCCATCGGGCCCGACCTGTTCACCTTCTACCGCTCCATCGGCATCAACCTCAAGCAGCTGTACGGCAGCACCGAGACCGCGGTCTTCGTCTGCCTGCAACCTGACCACGAGGCCAAGGCCGACACCGTGGGCGTGCCGATCGAGGGCGTGGAGATCAAGCTCGCGGACAACGGCGAGATCCTGGTCAAGAGCCCGGGCCTGCTGCGCGAGTACTACAAGAACCCCGAGGCCACGGCCGAGGTGCTGACCAACGACGGCTGGTACCACACCGGCGACGCCGGCTTCCTGGACGCCGGCGGCCACCTGAAGATCATCGACCGTGCCAAGGACGTGGGCCGCCTGCAGGGCGGGCCGCACGACGGGGCGATGTTCGCGCCCAAGTACGTGGAGAACAAGCTGAAGTTCTTCCCCTTCATCAAGGAGGCGGTGGCCTTCGGCGACCGGCGCGAGAAGGCCTGCGCCTTCATCAACATCGACGTCGAGGCGGTGGGCAACTGGGCCGAGAAGCGCAACCTGCCCTACGCCGGCTACACCGACCTGGCCCAGAAGCCCGAGGTCTACACGCTGATCCAGGAGTGCGTGGAGAAGGTCAACGCCGACCTGGCGCAGGACGAGAAGCTCGCCGGCAGCCAGGTCAGCCGCTTCCTGATCCTGCACAAGGAGCTCGACGCAGACGACGGCGAACTCACCCGCACGCGCAAGGTGCGCCGCGGCTACATCGGCGAGCGCTACCAGGTGCTGGTGGACGCGCTGTACGGCGGCAAGGCCGAGCAGTACGTGGAGACCCAGGTCAAGTTCGAGGACGGACGCACCGGCATGGTCAGCGCGACGCTGAAGATCGCCGATGCCAAGACCTTCCCCGCCGTGAAGAGGGCTGCCTGATGGCTGCGTCGAGCGACAAGAACATCGGGGACGTGATCCTCGACGTCAAGAACATCTCGCTGGCCTTCGGCGGCGTGAAGGCGCTGACCGACATCAGCTTCGACGTGCGCGAGCACGAGGTGCGCGCCATCATCGGCCCCAACGGCGCCGGCAAGAGCAGCATGCTCAACTGCATCAACGGCGTCTACACGCCGCAGCAGGGCAGCATCAGCTTCCGCGGCCAGACCTTCAGCCACATGAACAGCCGCCAGGTGGCGGAGATGGGCATCGGCCGCACCTTCCAGAACCTGGCCCTGTTCAAGGGCATGAGCGTGCTGGACAACATCATGAGCGGGCGCAACCTGCGCATGAAGACCAACCTCTTCCAGCAGGCCTTCCGCAACCCCTGGTTCGGCGCGGCGGAGCGTGAGGAGATCGCGCACCGCGCCTTCGTCGAGAACATCATCGACTTCCTGGAGATCCAGGCCTACCGCAAGACGCCGGTGGGCCGCCTGCCCTATGGCCTGCAGAAGCGCGTGGACCTGGGCCGCGCGCTGGCGATGGAGCCGCAGGTGCTGCTGCTCGACGAACCGATGGCCGGCATGAACGTGGAGGAGAAGCAGGACATGAGCCGCTTCATCCTCGACGTCAACGACGAGTTCGGCACCACCATCGTCCTCATCGAGCACGACATGGGCGTGGTGATGGACATCTCCGACCGCGTCGTCGTGCTGGACTACGGCAAGAAGATCGGTGACGGCACCCCGGACGAGGTGCGCAACAACGAGGACGTGATCACCGCGTACCTCGGCACCTCACATTGAGGCAGACATGAGACCCTCACGCTCACTTCGTTCGCTGCCCCCCATGGGGGCTGTCAGCACCTTCGGAACGGCCGGGCGGAGCTGACATGGGCTTCTTCCTCGAAACACTCATCGGCGGCCTGATGTCGGGCATGCTGTACTCGCTGGTGGCCCTGGGCTTCGTGCTCATCTTCAAGGCCAGCGGTGTCTTCAACTTCGCGCAGGGCGCGATGGTGCTGTTCGCGGCGCTGGCGATGGCGCGCTTCGCCGAATGGATTCCGCAGTGGCTGGGCTTCGAGAGCCTGTTGCTGGCCAACATCCTGGCCTTCTTCGCTGCGATGGCGGTGATGGTGGCCACGGCCTGGGTGATCGAGAAGCTGGTGCTGGGCCGCCTGGTCAACCAGGAGGGCATCACCTTGCTGATGGCCACGCTGGGCATCACCTACTTCCTTGACGGCTTCGGCCAGACGATCTTCGGCAGCGACATCTACAAGATCGACGTCGGCCTGCCCAAGGAGCCGATGTTCATCCTCGAGAACGTGTTCGAGGGCGGTGTGCTGCTGAGCCAGGAAGAACTCTATGCCGCGCTGATCGCCGCAGCGCTGGTGGCGCTGCTGAGCCTGTTTTTTCAGAAGACCGGCACCGGCCGCGCGCTGCGGGCCGTGGCCGACGATCACCAGGCCGCACAGTCCATCGGCATCCCGCTCAACCGCATCTGGGTCATCGTGTGGAGCGTGGCCGGCTTCGTGGCCCTGGTGGCCGGGATCATCTGGGGCAGCAAGCTGGGCGTGCAGTTCTCGCTGAGCCTGGTGGCCTTGAAGGCGCTGCCGGTGGTCATCCTGGGTGGCCTCACCAGCGTGCCCGGCGCCATCATCGGCGGGCTGATCATCGGCGTCGGCGAAAAGCTCTCGGAGATCTACCTCGGCCCGATGCTCGGCGGTGGCATCGAGATCTGGTTTGCCTATGTGCTGGCCCTCGTCTTCCTGCTCGTGCGGCCGCAGGGCCTGTTCGGCGAGAAGATCATCGACCGCGTCTGAGCCCGAAGGAAGCAGAACATGCTCTACCGCGAGAACGGCCAGTTCAAGACCAGCTACACGGCCGACCAGCAGATCTTCCCGATCCTGCAGGACCGCGTGGCCATCGGCCTGATCCTGGCCTTCGCCTTCCTCGTCGTCCCGGCGGTGGCGCCGGAATACCTGTTCCGCGCCATCCTGGTCCCGTTCCTGATCCTGGCGCTGGCGGCGCTGGGGTTGAACATCCTCGTGGGCTACTGCGGCCAGATCTCGCTGGGCACCGGTGCCTTCATGGCCGTGGGCGCCTACGCGGCCTACAACTTCGCCGTGCGCGTGCCGGGCCTGCCGCTGGTGGTGTCCCTGCTGCTCGGCGGGGTGTGCGCCACGGCGGTGGGCGTGATGTTCGGCATCCCGTCGCTGCGCATCAAGGGCCTGTACCTGGCGGTGGCCACGCTGGCCGCACAGTTCTTCGTCGACTGGCTGTTCCTGCGCGTGAGCTGGTTCACCAACGATTCCGCCTCGGGGTCGGTGGCGGTGGCCGACCTCAACGTGTTCGGCTGGATCGTCGATGCGCCGGCCGAGAAGTACCTGCTGTGCCTGGCCTTCCTGACCGTGTTCGCGATGCTCGCGAAGAACCTGGTGCGCAGCCACATCGGTCGCGAGTGGATGGCCATCCGCGACATGGACGTGGCCGCCGCAGTGATCGGCATCCGCCCGGTCTACGCCAAACTCACCGCGTTCGCGGTCAGCTCCTTCATCGTCGGCGTGGCCGGTGCGCTGTGGGGCTTCGTGCACCTGGGCAGCTGGGAGCCGGCGGCATTCTCGATCGACATGTCGTTCCAGCTGCTGTTCATGATCATCATCGGCGGCCTGGGCTCCATCATGGGCAGCCTGTTCGGCGCGGCGTTCATCGTCGTGCTGCCGATCGTGCTCGACCAGCTCGGCATCGCGGTGGGTTTCGACACCGCGCTGGCCTCGCACCTGACCTTCATGGTGTTCGGGGCCCTGATCGTGTTCTTCCTGATCGTTGAACCGCACGGGCTGGCCCGGTTGTGGTCCATCGCCAAGGAAAAGCTGCGGCTCTGGCCGTTCCCGCACTGACGAGTGCATTCCCACTACCCTGCAGGAGACAGACGATGAAGTTCAAGTCCATGGTGCTGGCCGCCGCCGTGCTGAGCACCGGCCTGGCCGGCGTGGCCACCCAGGCACTCGCCCAGTCGAGCGAACAGTTCTTCCCGGTGCTCGTGTACCGCACCGGCCCCTACGCGCCCAACGGCGTGCCCTTCGCCAACGGCTACGTCGACTACCTCAAGCTGGTCAACGCGCGCGGCGGCATCAACGGCGTGAAGGTCAGCTACGAGGAGTGCGAGACCGGCTACAACACGGCCAAGGGCGTGGAGTGCTACGAGCGCCTGAAGGGCAAGGGCGCCTCGGTGTTCCAGCCGCTGTCCACCGGCATCACGTTCGCGCTGACCGAGAAGGCGCCCGACGACAAGATCCCGCTGATCACCTCGGGCTACGGCCGCGCCGACTCTGTGGATGGCATGGCCTTCAAGTGGAACTTCCCGCTGCTGGGCACCTACTGGACCGGCGCCAGCGTGCTGGTGCAGCACGTCAAGAAGACCAGTGGCCTGAAGGGCAAGAAGGTGGCCCTGGTCTACCACGACAGCCCCTACGGCAAGGAGCCGATCCCGATGCTCGAGGAGCTGGGCAAGCAGGAGGGCTTCTCGGTCGAACTGCTGCCGGTGGCGCACCCGGGCATCGAGCAGAAGGCCACGTGGCTGAAGATCCGCCAGTCGCGCCCGGACTACGTGTTCCTGTGGGGCTGGGGCGTGATGAACTCCGCCGCGCTGAAGGAAGCGGTGGCCACCGGCTACCCGCGCGACAAGATGTACGGCGTGTGGTGGTCGGGTGCCGAACCTGACGTCAAGGACGTGGGCGCCGCCGCCAAGGGCTACCACGCGCTGACGATGCAGGACGGCGCCACCGACAAGACCACCATCGTCAAGGACATCCTGTCCATGGTGCACGCCAAGGGCCAGGGCACCGGTCCGAAGGAGGAAGTGGGCCAGGTGCTGTACCTGCGCGGCCTGACCGCGGCGATGATGGCCGTCGAGGGCGTCAAGCGCGCCCAGGAACGCTTCGGCAAGGGCAAGGTCATGAATGGCGAGCAGGTGCGCTGGGGTCTGGAGAACCTGGCGCTGGACCAGAAGAAGCTCGACGCGCTGGGCTTCGCCGGCATGATGCGCCCCCCCCCCCCCCCGGGTCCGAGGGCTCCGAAAGGAGCCTTCGGCCCAGCACCGCGCGCGATGCTGGGCCGAGGAAGGAAACCCGTCCATGTCCAACTTGCTCCTCAACGTCAACGGCATCGAGGTCATCTACAACCACGTGATCCTCGTGCTCAAGGGCGTCTCGCTGCAGGTGCCCGAAGGCGGCGTGGTCGCGCTGCTGGGCGGCAACGGCGCCGGCAAGACGACCACGCTGCGCGCGGTAAGCAACCTGCTGGCCGGCGAGCGCGGCGAGGTCACCAAGGGTTCCATCGAGCTGCGCGGCGAGCGCATCGAGAAGCTCAGCACCTCGGACATGGTGAACCGCGGTGTGGTGCAGGTGATGGAAGGCCGGCACTGCTTTGCGCACCTGACG
Organism: Rubrivivax albus; assembly: GCF_004016515.1. Taxonomy (GTDB): domain Bacteria; phylum Pseudomonadota; class Gammaproteobacteria; order Burkholderiales; family Burkholderiaceae_C; genus Rubrivivax; species Rubrivivax albus. The sequence continues at coordinate 41,474 of NZ_SACT01000001.1, read as the reverse complement.
ATCGAGGAGAACCTGCTCACCGGTGCCTACACGCGCAAGGACGGTAAGGCCGCCGTGGCGCAGACGCTGGAGAAGGTCTACACCTATTTCCCGCGCCTGAAGACACGCCGTGGCAGCCAGGCGGCCTACACCTCCGGCGGCGAGCAGCAGATGTGCGCCATCGGCCGCGCGCTGATGGCCGACCCGAAGATGGTGCTGCTCGACGAGCCCAGCATGGGCCTGGCGCCCCAGCTGGTCGAAGAGGTGTTCGAGATCGTCAAGGAGCTCAACCAGAAGGAGAAGGTGACCTTCCTGCTGGCCGAGCAGAACACCAACCTCGCGCTGCGCTATGCCGACTACGGCTACATCCTGGAGAACGGCCGCATCGTGATGGACGGCGAGGCCAAGGCGCTTCGCGAGAACGAGGACGTGAAGGAGTTCTACCTCGGCATGGGCGGTGGCGACCGCAAGAGCTTCAAGGACGTCAAGAGCTACCGGCGGCGCAAGCGGTGGCTGGCGTGAGCGCGGAAGACGACTTCGGCGGCTTTGCGCCGCCACCGTTCAAGGCTGCGGAGGCGCTGGTGCAGTTGCGGCGCCAGTTGCGCGACCTGCGGCCGCTGGCCGAGCGCGGCACCCGGTACGAGATCGGCGGGCGGGCCGTGCTGGAACTGGCGGCGGAGGATGCGGCCATCGTCGCGCGCATCGCCAGACGGCCGGCGCTGACGCCGGAATGGACCACCAGCCGGCTGGGCTCCAGCCTGGACGTGCGCCGCTTCGTCGACACCGTCAGGCAGCGGCTGCGCCAATGGGACAACGACGAATGAGCGAGTTCTACGACGACCTGGAGACCCGCGACCCCGAGGTGCGCGAAGCCGCCTGGCTGGCCGCGCTGCCCGCCGCCGTGGCGCGGGCCCAGGCCACGACGGCCGGTGCGGCCTTGCTGGCCGGCGTGGACCCGCTGGCGGTGACCAGCCGCGAGGCGCTGGCCAGCCTGCCGGTCACGCGCAAGAGCGAGCTGCTGGCGCGCCAGCAGGCGGCGCGTGCCGACGGTGGCGACCCGTTCGGCGGCTTCTCCGCCATCGGCTGGCGCGCGCTCGGCCTGCGCCCGGCGCGGCGCGTGTTCCAGTCGCCGGGCCCCATCTACGAGCCCGAGGGTGCCGCCGCCGACTACTGGCGCTTCGGCCGTGCGCTGTACGCCGCCGGCTTCCGCGCCGGCGACCTGGTGCACAACAGCTTCAGCTACCACCTGACGCCGGCCGGCTCGATGATGGAGACCGGCGCCCACGCCATCGGCTGCACCGTCTTCGCCGGCGGTGTGGGCAACACCGAGCTGCAGCTGCAGGCGATGCAGGAACTGCGTCCCGACGCCTATGCCGGCACGCCCAGCTTCCTGCGCATCGCGCTGGAGAAGGCCGACGAGGCCGGGCTGACGCTGCCGTTCCTGACCAAGGCCTCGGTGGGCGGTGAAGCCTTCCCGCCGTCGCTGCGCGACTGGCTGGCCGCGCGTGGCGTGGCCGCCTACCAGAGCTACGGCACGGCCGACCTGGGCCTGGTCGCCTACGAGACCGCGGCCCGCGACGGCCTGGTGCTCGACGAAGGCGTGATCGTCGAGATCGTGCGCCCCGGCACCGGCACGCCGGTTCCCGATGGCGAGGTCGGCGAGGTGGTGGTCACCACGCTGAACCCGGACTACCCGCTGGTGCGCTTCGGCACCGGTGACCTGTCGGCGCGCCTGCCCGGGCACTGCCCCACGGGCCGGACGGCGCCGCGCATCCGCGGCTGGATGGGGCGCGCCGACCAGACCGCCAAAGTGCGCGGCATGTTCGTGCACCCGGGCCAGGTGGCGGAGGTGCTCAAGCGGCACCCGGAAGCCGGCCGCGGCCGGCTGGTGATCGAAGGCGAGATGGCCAACGACCGCATGACGCTGCGGGTGGAATGTGCCGCGCCGCCGGAAGGCCTGGCCGGCGCGATGGCCGGCACGCTGCGCGACGTGACCAAGCTGCGCGGCGAGGTGGCCCTGGTGGCCCCGGGCAGCCTGGCCAACGACGGCAAGGTGATCGAGGACGCCCGGCGCTACGACTGAGCGCGGGTGAAGCACGCCGGCGCCCCCGGGGAAGTCCCAGGGAAAGGGCTACGTAGTTCCCGTCCAGCAGGGGTATTGCCGAATGCCTAGCATTCGCGCTCGTCGTCAACGCTCCTGAAGGAGACATCCGCATGAAGAAGTCCCTGGTCACCCTGATCGCCATGAGCGCCGCGCTGGCCGCGGGCAGCGCCCTGGCCTTCCCCGACAAGGCCGTCACCATCGTCGTGCCGTTCTCGGCCGGCGGCCCCACGGACAAGGTGGCACGCGACCTGGCCGTGGCCCTGGGCGCGCAGCTCAAGCAGACGGTGGTGGTCGAGAACGTCGGCGGCGCCGGCGGCACGCTGGGCGCCACCAAGGTGGCCAAGGCCGCGCCGGACGGCTACACGCTGCTGCTGTACCACATCGGCATGGCCACCTCGGCGTCGCTGTACCGCAACCTGCCGTTCAAGGCCACCGAGGACTTCGAGTACCTCGGCATGATCAACGAAGTGCCGATGACGCTGATCGGGCGCCCCACGCTGCCGGCCAGCAACTACGCCGAACTGGTGAAGTGGCTGGAGGCCAACAAGGGCAAGGTCAACCTGGCCAACGCCGGCCTCGGCGCCGCGTCGCACCTGTGCGGCCTGCTGTTCCAGCAGTCGGTGAAGATCGACATGACCACCGTGCCGTACAAGGGTACGGCACCGGCCATGACCGACCTGCTGGGCGGCCAGGTCGACCTGATGTGCGACCAGACCACCAACACCGTGCCGCAGATCGCCGGCGGCAAGGTCAAGGCCTTCGCCGTGACCAGCATGCAGCCGCTGACCGCGCCGGCGCTGGCCAACCTGCCCACGCTCGACAGCCAGGGCCTGAAGGGCTTCAACGTCGCCATCTGGCACGGCCTGTACGCGCCCAAGGGCACGCCCGCGGCCGTGACCGGCAAGCTCAACGAGGCGCTTCGCGCCGCGCTGAAGGACGCCGACTTCATCAAGAAGCAGGAGGCCCTGGGCGCCGTGGTCGTGACCGACGGCCGCCTGGCGCCGGCCGAGCACAAGAAGTTCGTCGCCGCCGAGATCGACAAGTGGGGCGTGGCGATCAAGGCCGCCGGGCAGTACGCCGACTGAGGACGTGAGCCCGTGCCTGCGCACGGGCGAACGCCTCAGGAGGAGCCAGTCATGTCTCGCATGACTGGCGCGGCCTGCAGGGCGACTGACGGCCACACCGAGGGTGGCCTGACCGCTGCTCTTGTTGTCCGACGAGGCCGCCCACGGGCGGCCTCTTTCACGTCACCCGCAGCGGGATCGTCACCGGCCCGTCGTTGACCAGGTGCACCTGCATGTCGGCACCGAACTCGCCACACGCCACCTGCGGGTGGCGCTCGCGCGCCAGCGCCAGCACGGCCTCGTACAGCCGACGTCCCTGGTCAGCGGGCGCTGCGCCGGTGAAGCTGGGCCGGTTGCCGCCGGCGGTGTCGGCCGCCAGCGTGAACTGCGAGACAATGAGCAGGCCACCGCCGGTGTCCTGCACGCTGCGGTTCATGCGGCCGACCTCGTCGGCCAGGATGCGCAGTTTCAGCATCTTGTCGACGAAACGCCGGGCCTGAACCTCGGTGTCGGCAGGCTCGGCGCAGACGAGGACCAGCAGCCCCGGGCCGATGGCGCCGACCGTGCTGCCATCCACCTCCACGCGCGCCTGCTTCACGCGCTGCACGAGGCCGATCACAGCAGGTCCTTCGGGTCGTCGAAGTGCGCCTCGACGTCGGCCGGCAGCAGCTGGATCGTCGCCCGCAGGCCGGGCACGGCGCTCATCAGCGCCTGCTCCACCGACGTGCGCAGCGCGGCGGCACGGCGCAGGCTCCAGTCAGCCGGCATGTGCATGTGCAGGTCCACGAAGCGCCGGGCGCCCGCGCGGCGCGTGGTCACGTGGTCGAAGCGGATCGTGTCGTGCGCGAACTCGGCCAGCGTGGCCTGGATACTGGCGATCACCTCGGGTTCCAGGGCGTGGTCCATCAACCCCTGCACGGAGCGGCTGATCAGGCCGATGGCCTCGCGCCCGATGTTCAGCGCGACCGCGATCGCGATCACCGGGTCCAGCCAGAGCCAGCCGCTGAAATGCACCGCCACCAGGCCGGCGACGACGCCGATGGAGGTCCAGACATCGGTGAACAGGTGCCGCGCATCGCCCTCCAGCGCCATCGAGCGGGCCTCGCGCGCCTTGCGCAGCATGGCCCAGGCCAGCGCGCCGTTCAGTGCCGTGGCCACCAGCGACAGCGCCAGCCCGATGCCCAACTGCTCCAACGGCTGCGGCGAGATCAGCCGGTCCACCGCCGAGGCGATGATGGCCAGCGCCGCCACCAGGATCAGCACGCCCTCGAAGCCGCTGGAGAAGTACTCCGCCTTGTGGTGACCGTAGGGGTGCTCGTCGTCGGCCGGCTGCGCCGCCAGCGTGACCATCGCCAGCGCGAAACTCGCACCAGCCAGGTTGACCAGCGACTCCAGCGCATCCGACAACAGGCCCACCGAGCCGGTCAGCCACCAGGCGCCGGCCTTCAGCGCGATGGTGGCCACGGCGACGACCACGGACAGCTTCAGGTAGGACGCGACTTGCATGCGGGCATTGTCACCGGCCCCCGGGCCGAATCTCACGCCCCGCCGCTGACCCGGTCCACGTTGGCCGACCCGCCCCTACGCTGGCCGCGGATCAGCCCAGCGTCACGCGTGCGAACTTCCGCTTGCCCACCTGCACGACCACGGTGCCGGCGGCCAGTTTCAACCCCTTGTCGCTGACCACGGCGCCGTCCACGCGCACGCCGCCCTGCTCGATGAGGCGCAGCGCCTCGCTGGTGGACGGCACCAGGCCGGCCTGCTTGAGCAGGGCGCCGATGCCCAGGGGCGCGCCGGGCAGCGCCACCTCGGGGATCTCGTCGGGGATGCCGCCGCGCGACCGCAGCGCAAAGTCGGCCTCGGCGGCATCGGTGGCGGCATGGCCGTGGAAGCGTTCGGTGATCTCGCGGGCCAGCATCACCTTCGCATCCTTGGGGTTGCGGCCACCGGCGACCTCGGCCTTGAGCGCGGCGATCTCGGCCTCGCTGCGGAAGGACAGCAGCGTGTACCAGCGCCACATCAGGGTGTCGCTGATCGACAGCACCTTGGCGAACATCGTCGGCGCCGGCTCGGTGATGCCGATGTAGTTGCCCTTGCTCTTGGACATCTTGTCCACGCCGTCCAGGCCCTCGAGCAGCGGCATGGTCAGGATGCATTGCGGCTCCTGGCCCTCCTCCTGCTGCAGGTGGCGGCCCATCAGCAGGTTGAAGGTCTGGTCGGTGCCACCGAGCTCGAGGTCGGACTTCAGCGCCACCGAGTCGTAGCCCTGCATCAGCGGATACAGGAACTCGTGGACGCTGATCGGCGTGCCTTCGCGGAAGCGGGTGCTGAAGTCCTCGCGCTCCATCATGCGCGCCACCGTGTACTTGGCGGCGAGCTTGATCATGCCGCGCGCGCCCAGCGGGTCGCTCCATTCGCTGTTCCAGCGCACCTCGGCGCGGTCCATGTCGATCACCAGGCCCACCTGGTCGAAGTAGGTCTTCGCGTTGGCCTCGATCTCGTCACGCGTCAGCGGCGGGCGCGTGCTGTTGCGGCCCGAGGGATCCCCGATGGTGGTGGTGAAGTCGCCGATGAGCGGAATCACCACGTGCCCCAGGTCCTGCAACTGACGCATCTTGTTGAGCACGACGGTATGGCCCAGATGCAGGTCCGGCGCGGTGGGGTCCATGCCGAACTTGACGCGCAGCGGCACGCCGGTGGCCTCGCTGCGCTGCAGCTTCCTCAGCCAGTCGGCCTCCGGCAACAGCTGCTCGGCACCGCGACGCGTGATCGCCATCGCTTCCTGTACACGGTCGGAAGCGGATGCAAGCGCTGTAACCAGATCGGACATGACAAAGTTATCGGTATTTGTTCGCGGGATCGGGCCCGTTGTGCGACGCTATACTCGGACCCTCGTTTTAGGGGGTCGACGGTGCGCCGCGGCCCGGCCGGCATGTGTGATGCATGCTCTTCGGACCTGATTCTAGTGGCCTGACACCGTTGCGACCCGACCTTGCCGCTCCATTGACCCACCGGCTCCAGCGCCATGCGCAGCAGGCGCTGGCGTGGCACCGTGCCCACCAGAAGCTGGTGCACGGCAGCGTGCTGGCCGGTCTGGTGGGGTTCTCGGCTCTGGCTTTCGGTGTGGCGCCGCTGGCGCCCGATGCCTCGGCCCTGCCGCAGCGGCTGGTGACCGAGGAGATCGTTCCGGAAGGGCTGCAGGCCCAACTGGAGGCGCTCGAGACGCTGGAGCTCGACCTGACCCGGGCCGACCTCACCCGCAGCAGCGACACGCCGCAGGGTCTGCTGGCGCGCCTGGGCGTGGTGGACGACGAGGCCGCGGCTTTCCTGCGCAAGGACCCGACCGCACGGCGCCTGTTCCAGGGCCGCGCGGGCAAGATGGTGCAGGTCACCACCAACGATGCCGGCGCGCTGACGCAGCTGGTGGCCCGCTACCCGGCCGAGCGCAGCCAGGACATGCTGACCCACTTCACCCGCCTGACGGTGGAGAAGGTGGCCGACCAGTGGTTGGCCCGGCTGGACACCGCGCCGCTGGAAACGCAGGTGCGCCTGGGCAGCGGCACCATCACCAGCTCGCTGTTCGTGGCGGCCGACGAAGCCCGCATCCCGGACCCGATCTCGATCCAGATCGCCGAGGTCTTCTCCAACGAGATCGACTTCCACCGCGAACTGCGCCAGGGCGACACCTTCAGCGTCGTCTACGAATCGCTCACCGCCGACGGCGAGCCCATCACCTGGAACAGCGGCACCGGCCGGGTGCTGGCGGCCGAGTTCGTCAATGCCGGCAAGGCCTACCACGCCGTCTGGTTCCCCGACGCTGGCAACGGCAAGGGCGGCTACTTCGCGCTCGACGGCAGCAGCAAGCAGCGCACCTTCCTGACCAGCCCGATGGCGTTCTCGCGCGTGAGCTCCGGCTTCGCGATGCGCTTCCACCCGATCCTGAAGAAGTGGCGCGCGCACAAGGGCATCGACTACGCGGCACCTCGTGGCACGCCGATCCGCACCGTGGGCGCCGGCGTCGTGGAGTTTGCCGGCTGGCAGAACGGCTACGGCAAGGCGGTGGAGATCCGCCACGGCAACGGCAAGAGCACGTTCTACGCGCACATGAACCGCATCGACGTGCGCAAGGGTCAACGGGTGGACCAAGGCGACAACATCGGCCAGGTCGGCTCCACGGGTTGGTCCACCGGGCCGCACCTGCACTTCGAGTTCCGGGTCAACGGCAACCACCAGGATCCGCGCAAGCTGCTGAAGTCCGGCGAGACGGTGCAGCTGGCCGCCGCGCTGCGCCCCCGCTTCGAGCAGGTGGCCCAGGGCGTGAAGACACAGCTGCGCATCGCCGAGTCCATGCGTGGCGTGATTGTCGACGCCGAATAGGCATCTCCGGCTGCCCGGCAGCACCACGCGCAGGGCGCGATCCCCGATGACGACGCTGTACGCCGGGCTGATGTCCGGCACCTCGCTGGACGGCATCGACGCCGTGCTGGTCGAAGCCGAACCGGCGGGCCAGCTGCTCGCGCACCACCACCAGCCGCTGCCGGCGGCGTTGCACGACGAGCTCCTGGCCCTCAATGCCGTTGGCGGGGTCGATGAACTTGCCCGTGCAGCAGGGGCGGCGCGCGACCTGGCCGACGCCTATGCCGGCTGCCTTGCCACCCTGCTCGACAAGGCCGGGGAGCCGGCCCGCAGCGTGCGCGCCGTTGGCGCCCATGGTCAGACGGTGCGCCACTGCCCGGCCGAGGGCTACACCATCCAACTCCTGGACGCGGCCCGTCTGGCGGAACGTGGCGGCATCGACGTCGTGGCCGACCTGCGCAGCCGCGACGTGGCCGCCGGTGGCCAGGGTGCGCCATTGGTGCCGGCGTTTCATGCCGCCCGCTTTGGCCGTGCCGGGGCAGACGTGGCGGTGCTCAACCTGGGCGGCATCGCCAACCTCAGCCTGCTGGCGGCCGACGGCCACGTGCGCGGCTTCGACACCGGGCCGGCCAACGCGCTGCTCGACCACTGGGCACAGCGTCATCTGGGTCAGCCCTACGACGCAGACGGGCGCTGGGCCGCGGGTGGACAGGTACAGCCCGGCCTGCTGGCCGCACTGCGCGAGGAGCCCTACTTTCAGCTGCCGCCGCCCAAGAGCACTGGGCGAGACCTGTTCGAGCCCGGCTGGCTGCAGGCGCGTCTGGACCGGTTCCCGCCTGCGGCGCCACAGGACGTCATGGCCACCCTGCTGGCGCTGACTGTCTCGACCGTGATCGACGCGCTGCGCCTGCAGGCTCCGAACACCACGCGTCTGCGCGTGTGCGGTGGCGGCGCGTTCAATGCCAGCTTGATGACGGCGCTGGCCGCCGGGCTGCCCGGCGTCGATGTTCAGGACACGAGCGCCGACGGCGTGGCGCCGGACCATGTCGAGGCCTGGGCCTTCGCGTGGCTGGCGCAGGCTTTCGTGGAGCGACGGCCGGGCAACCTGCCAGCGGTCACCGGCGCGAACGGCCCGCGCGTGCTGGGCGCCCTCTACCCCGCCTAGGCGACGGGGATTGGATCAGACCGAGAACGACGACCCGCAGCCGCAGGTGGTGGTGGCGTTCGGGTTCTTGATCACGAACTGCGCGCCCTGCAGATCTTCCTTGTAGTCGATCTCGGCACCGACGAGGTACTGCAGGCTCATCGCGTCGATCAGCAGGGTGACGCCGTTCTTCGACATCTGCGTGTCGTCGTCGTTGACGATCTCGTCGAAGGTGAAGCCGTACTGGAAGCCGGAACAGCCGCCGCCTTGCACGAACACGCGCAGCTTCAACTCGGGGTTGCCTTCTTCGGCCACGAGGTCGGCCACCTTGGCCGCCGCGCTGTCGGTGAAGACCAGCGGCACGGGCATTTCTTCAGTGGCGGGGGTCAGGTTCTCGGCAATCGCGTTCATGGTCTTCCTCGGGAAATCAGGCGTCGTTGGCAGCGGCCAGGGTCAACGCCGGTCGTTCGGTGGCCTTCAGCGGCTTGAGCTCGCCGTCGATGGTGGCACCCGGGTGCATCTCGAGCACTTCGTAGTGCACGTCACCCACGACACTGGCCTTGGGCTGGAGTTCCAGCATCTCGGTGGACGTCACGGGTCCGCACACACTTCCGTTGATGATCACATGCGCGGCCTTGACCTTGCCATGGACCCGGGCTTTTTCGCTGATCACGACCAGGCTGCCGGCTTCCGGTTCGGCCAGGACGTCACCTTGGACCTCGCCATCGATGCGCAGGCCATCGGCGAACCGGAGCTCACCCCGCAGCACGGTGCTGTCGCCGACCAGCGTGCGGATGGGCGCGTGCGCCTTGCGTGAGAACAGCATCGGGTCGTCTCCTTCGGCGAATCATCGAAGCGTGAGCGTCTGGCTCGCCTGCACCACGCCGTCGCCGTCGGTGATGCGGGCCTGCACGGTTTTTAGCACGACCGCCTGCGGGTGCTCGATGACGCCTTCCAGGCGCGCGTACTGACGCATCTGCAACGGCTGCGGGCCGGCGGGCAACCCGGCGGTCCAGGACTGCCCGTCGAGCATGCCGGACAAGCGGATGTCGTATCGACCCTCGAAGGGCGAGGGTGAACGGCCGGGCTGCATCAGCAGCAGCTGGAACCGGGTCTGCCCGGGTGCGACCGCTTCGGCGTGCAGCGCACGCACCTGCAGCCGGCTGCCTCCGGCCGCCGGCAGCAGGCGCTCGAAGAAACCCAGGTCGGCTTCCAGCGCCTGCTGGCGCGTCTGCGCCTGGCGCAGTTCCTCGGTCAGCCGCTCCTGTGCTGCACGTTCGGCCTTCAGCAGGCCGTCGGCCGCGTTGGCGATCGACTGCGCCCGGTCGCGCTCCTCGCGCAGCGCCGTCACCTCGGCACGCAGACGCACCACCTCGTCGCGCAGGCCGGCATCGACGCCGGCGAGTTCCTTGCCCGTCTCGAACGCCCACAGCGCCAGCGCGCCGGAGAAGCCCAGAACGAGCGCAGCCACCGCCCAGCGCAACGGCCAGGGCAGGTGGCTGCGGACAATGACACGCGGCGCGCTGACGGAGAGTCGGCGCCGCAGCAGTTTCCAGCGCATGGGCTCCGGGGCGGCGGCCGCCGCGCGTGCGGACGGCCGTCGGTGGCGGGCGACGGCATGCGCCGCCCGCGGCCGGGATCAGCGCTTGCTGAACTGCTTGCGGCGGCGGGCGCCGTGCAGGCCCACCTTCTTGCGCTCGACCTCGCGGGCATCGCGGGTCACGAAGCCGGCATGGCTGAGCTCGGGCTTGAGCGCCGCGTCGTAGTCGATCAGCGCACGGGTGATGCCGTGGCGCACCGCGCCGGCCTGGCCGCTCTCGCCGCCGCCGTGCACGTTGACCTTGATGTCGAAGGCCGCGTCGTTGGCCGTGAGCATCAGCGGCTGCTTGACGATCATGATCGAGGTCTGGCGGCCGAAGTACTGGTCGATCGGCTTGCCGTTGACCGTGATCTGGCCGGTGCCCTTCTTGATGAAGACACGCGCCACCGACGACTTGCGGCGGCCGGTGCCGTAGTTCCACTGTCCGATCATCGCGTCCTCACAGTTCCAGGGTCTTGGGCTGCTGGGCGGTGTGCGGGTGCGTGGCACCGGCGTAGACCTTCAGCTTCTTGATCATCGCGTAGCCCAGCGGGCCCTTGGGCAGCATGCCCTTGACCGCCTTCTCGAGCGCGCGACCCGGGTGGCGGGCCTGCATGTCCTTGAAGGAGGTGGCATAGATGCCGCCCGGGAAACCGGAGTGGCGGTAGTAGATCTTGTCGGTGCTCTTGGCACCCGTGACACGGATCTTGTCCGCGTTGACGACGACGATGAAATCACCGGTGTCGACGTGAGGCGTGTAGATGGCCTTGTGCTTGCCGCGCAAACGGAGTGCCACTTCGCTGGCAACACGTCCGAGCACCTTGTCGGTGGCGTCAATCACGTACCACTCGTGCTTCACCTCGGCCGGTTTGGCGCTGAAGGTCTTCATGAGGGTCTTTCGAGGGCGGGTCGCCCCGCCGGTGTCAACGGCAGCGTGGTCGGTGCCACCCATGACCGGGGTCTCCTTCGGAACCGCTTGTGAAGCGCCGTGAGCCGACATGGGCATGTCGATCCTCGGCGCCGGGCAGCCTCTCGGGGCGACTTGTCCGGGCACGTTTCCCTGGCCGTTTTTCAGGGAAAGCCCGCGAGTATACAAGGAAGCGCGGCGCGTCACAGTCTGGCTCGGCGTGAGATTGTGGCCGCGCATTTGAGGGTAAACCCTATGAATTGTGGTTAGCATGCGCGCACTGCTGCTCTGAAGGGGCCACACGATGGCAACCGACCACTCCGCCGGCGGCACGCCGGCAGCCGGCACCGCCACCCGGGCGCCGGACACCCCGCGCTGGGTGCCGATCCGTTCTCTGGCGCCCCGGCACCGGCCACGCATCCTGGCCCACCTGCTGGACCTGCCCGAGAGCGACCGCTACCTGCGCTTCGGCCACCCGGCCACCGACGCGCAGATCGGCCGCTACGTGGACCTGATCGACTTCGATCGCGACGAGGTCTTCGGGATCTTCAACCGCTGGCTCGAACTGCTGGCGATGGCCCACCTCGCGCACATGGGCGACCATGCCCAGGCGCACACGGCCGAGTTCGGGGTCTCGGTGCGGCCCACGCACCGGGGCCGCGGCTTCGGCGGCCGCCTGTTCGAGCACTCGATGCTGCATGCGCGCAACCGCCATGTCGACACGCTGGTGGTGCATGCGCTGTCGGAGAACCTGCCGATGCTGCGCATCGCGCGCAGCGCCGGCGCCAAGGTGCACCGCGACGGCGGTGACGCCGAGGCGGTGCTCAAGCTGCCCCCGGAGACGCTGGGCACGCAGGTCGAGGAACTCATCGGCCGCCAGGCCGCCGAACTGGACTACAACCTCAAGCGCGGCGCGCGCCGGCTGGACGACCTGCTCGGCATCATCGCCGACGTGCATGCGGGCGTCGGCGGCAGCGGCGGGCTGGGGTCCCAGTGACCGGCGGATTTCCCGTTGGGTGAGTGTGCGTAGCAGCACCCGCAGCCAGGGGGCAATCCCAAGGTCGTGCGAGGGGTAACATCCGGCCTCGACGCGTCGGCCGTTGCCCGGCGGTCAATGCCTGCGCATGTCGCCCGACACCATCCCCTGGATCATCGCGATCGCCTCGGCGGCCCTCCTGGCCGCCGCAGCCACGCTGTGGGCTCTGCGCCAGCGCAAGACCGAGCCGCCGCCCCTGCCCGAGGAATGGACGCTGACCGCCCGCCCGGTGTTCAGTTCCGACGAGCGCCGCGTCTACCGGCAGCTGCGCGAGGCGCTGCCGCACCACATCGTGCTGTCCAAGCTGCCGCTGGTGCGCTTCTGCCAGCCGACCGACCCGCAGCAGGTGCGCTACTGGTACGAGCTGCTGGGCTCGATCCACGTGGGCTTCGCGATCTGCAGCGCCAACGGCCGCGTGCTGGCCGCCATCGACATCGACACCGAGCGTGGCAACTCGCGCCGCGCGCTGCAGATCAAGCAGAAGGTGCTGGCCGCCTGCCGGGTGCGCTACCTGCGCTGCCCGGTGGACCACCTGCCTTCGGTGCCCGAGCTGCAGTTGCTGGTGCCGCAGCAGATGCCCGCGGCGCGGGCACCGCTGGCCGCGTCGCCGGCCCCGGCGCCCGCGCCCGGCGGCCGGCGACGCCAGCACCGGGCCCTGTGGCAGGACTCGGGCTTCTTCCAGGATTCCTTCTTCGGCACCGACAGCCGCATGAGCGGCGACGGTGGCGCCCCCAGCGAACTGGGCGGCTTCATGCGTGGCCTGTCGACCCTGCCGCCGGCGGCGGCCGGTGACGACGAACCGGGCATCGACGGCAAGCGCGCCGCACCGGTGCGGCATTGACCTTGACGGCACCGGCTGCCTACGCCGGTTTCGGCCCCCAGCAGGTCCTCGACGCCCTGGACGCGGCCGGGCTGCGCGGTGATGGCCGCATCCTGCAGCTCAACTCCTACGAGAACCGGGTCTGGCAGCTGTTCCTGGAGGACGGCCGTGCGGTTGTGGCCAAGTTCTACCGGCCGGGCCGCTGGACCGATGCGCAGATCCTCGAGGAGCACGCCTTTGCGCTGGAGCTCGCGGCCGCCGAGGTGCCGGTGGTGCCACCGCTGGTGCTGACGCCGGCCTCGTCGGCGTTGACCTGGCTGCCCGCGGACGCGCCGACACTCGGCGTCCTGCCGGGCCCCCTGCCCCATCGGTTCGCCGTGGCGGCCCGCTGTGCCGGCCGCGAGGCCGAACTCGAGCAGCCGGGCGCGCTGCGCCGGATCGGCGCCTTCATCGGCCGCCTGCACGCCGTCGGCGCGCGCCAGCCGTTCCTGGCGCCCACGACGATGGCCCCTGCCAGGGATGCGGCACAGGCGCGTGATGCGCTGCTCGCCCAGGGCCATGTCACCGATGCCGAACGCCCGGCCTGGGCCGACGCCTCGGCGCGCGCCGTCGACGCCATCGCCGAAGCCTTCGCGCGTGCCGGGCCCCTGGCCACGCTGCGCCTGCACGGCGACTGCCACCTGGGCAACGTGCTGTGGCGCGACGGCCCGCACGTGGTCGACCTCGACGACGCCTGCAACGGCCCGGCGGTGCAGGACCTGTGGATGCTGGTCTCCGGCGACGCCGCCACGATGCGCCGGCAGTTCGACGAGCTGCTGGCCGGCTACGAGGACTTCCGCGACTTCGACGACGGCGAACGCCGGCTCGTGGAGCCCTTGCGCACGCTGCGCATGCTGCGCCACGCGGCGTGGATCGCGGCGCGCTGGCACGACCCGAGCTTTCCGGCCAGCTTCACCTTCTTCGGCACGCCCGCCTACTGGTCGCAGCAGACGGCCCAGCTGCGCGAGCAGTGTGCGCTGATGGCGGGCCGCTGACGGTTCATCCGTCCTCCGGCGCCCACCACGCCAGACCCAGGAACAGGCAGGCCTGCAGGAAGGGCCGGATCTCGGCCACCGATTGCCCGCTGCGCCGCTGAAGTTCGGCCGGCGAGAGCCGGGCACGGAACATCATCGACGCCAGTTCAAGGTGGCGCGGCAGCCGTGTGTACTGCTGCACCGATGGATCCTTGCAGGTGGCCAGCGGGGTGTGCCAGCCATCCGCCGGCTGGTCCAGCAGCCGCCGGTCGCCCAGCGCGATGCCCAGGTCCCACACCAGCGCCGGCAGTTCACGCGCGATGGCGTCCGCACCCGGGCTGTCGTAGTCCTGCACGGTGGGCACGCGCCGCTGCACGCGCAAGGCCTGCTGTGCCGCCGGGTCGATGAGGGCGTAGCCCTGGGCGAAGTCCAGGCGCATGGTCGCCTGCGGACCATAGGCGGCAACCAGGCCCTTGACGTCCGGGGCCATCAGGCCGCGCAGCACCCAGGTCACCAGCAGGTCCTCCGCCGGCGTGAACGGTGGCGCATCCAGCGTCTGTGGCGCGTCGTCGAAACCCGACGGCAGGCTGGAGGCGGCCACCACGCCCGGGTCCCAGCCGCTGGCACCGAACTGCGGCGACAGGCCACGCACCAGCGGCAGCGCACGCAGCTGGGTCAGCAGCGGCCGGGCGTCCGCGATGCCGGCCAGGCGGTGGGCCGGCGTCTGCTCCGTGAACCGGCGGTCGGCCAGCACCAGGTCGCCGGCGCGGGTGTCGATCTCCAGCAGCAGGTCCAGCGTCTCGCCCAGGCGCTCGCAGATCAGGCGGAGGTCGCGCACCTGCGTGTCGGTAAAGCCTAGCGGCTGCAGACGCAGCCGGGGGCGGCGTTCGGCGTGCCGGCTTGCCGGCATCAGCCGGGTCCAGAAGGCGGCATTCATGGCGCGGGAGACCGTGGCGGTGAACATGCCTGCACGATAGGCAGCGCCGGTCCGGCCTCCCATCCGGACACGGCCGATTCGGCGCTCAGGGATTCCCTGAACCGGCGCTGGCGTTGCACAGGTCTGGCAGGCGCAAGGTCATGCACTCGCCGCGTCCACCCGGACCCGGCTCCCCGGTCAACGAGCCACCATGCCGCCGTGCGACGCGGCGCACGAACAGCAGTCCCAGGCCGACACCGCCGGCACCGCCGACCCGCAGCGCCTCCTCCCCGCGCACCAGGGCCTGCCGCTGGTCTGCCGCCAGGCCGGGGCCTGCATCGACCACCTCGATGCGGGCTCCGGCCGGGTCACGCCAGGCGCGCACGGCCACCGTCGTGCCGGGTGGTGCGTGCTTGACCGCGTTGGACAGCAGGTTGGCCAGGGCGCGGGTCGCGAGCGCATGGTCCAGCCACAGCGGTGCGTCGGCGTCCACCTGCACCGACAGCGCCACGCCAGCCGCGGCGGCGGCGGCCCGCCACTCGGCCACGGCCTCGTCGACCAGGGCCGCCAGGTCCAGGGCCTGGGGCACCAGCGGCCGCGTCTGCGCCCGTGCCGCGTGCACGAAATCGTCGGCCAGCGCCAGCATGCGTGCCGCGAGCCGGCGCATCTCGGGCACCAAGTCGTCGGCGGGGATCGGCAAGCGACCCTGCTGCGCCAGGTCGGTCAGCATCAGCATGCTGCTGGCCGGACCCCTCAGATCGTGACTGACGAAGGCCAGGGTCTCCTCGCGCAGACGCTGCGCCTCGCGCACCGACGAGAGATCGGCCAGCGACACGACGAGACGAAGACGCGCCGACAGGTCGACCATCGCCAGGTGCAGCAGCCAATGGCCGGCCCCCAGACGAACCTCGACCGTCAGGCCGGTGCCGCCGGGCGTCAGGGCCGCAAGCCGGGCGGGCCAGTCGGTGGGCGGGTCGGTGGAGAACTCACCGATCAGCCGGCCCAGGTCGAGCCCGATGAGATCGGCGGCCGTCTCGACCTCGAACAGCGCCGCGGCGCGGGCGTTGGCCAACGCCACCCGGCCCTGGGCATCGCCGACCAGGGTGGCCGTTGGCAGGCTCTCCAGCGCACCGGCCAGGAACAGGCGCGCCTCGCGCAAGGACGCGCCCGCCCGCGCCAGGTCGTCCAGCCGACGCGCGAGTGGGTCGGGATCGGGGTCGGGGTCGGTGCCGAGGTCGCGCTCGTCAACGGCCGGCGCCACCGGCCGGGCGGACACGCGATGTTCGGCGCTCAGCACCGGCTCCTCGGCCAGGCGTCGGATCTCGCGGTCGAGCACCTGCATGGCGTACTCCAGCCGGCGCCAGCTCCACAGCGGGTAGGCCAGTGCTGCGGCAAGGGCGAACGGCAGCGGGCTCCACGCCCACCCGACACCCACCGACAACACACTGGCCACCACCGCCAGCGGCACCGAGATCAGGGCCACCGTCAACGCGCGACGTGCCCCCACGCGCCGGAAGCCGAACACGAGGCCGGCCACCGCGGCCGCACTGGCGATCGCTTCCCCCCACGCCGGCACGGGACGCAGCGCGCCGCCGTCGCGCAGCAGGGCGGTGGCGTTGGCCAGCACCTCGATGCCCGGCATGGCGCGGTGCCGGCGCCGACGGCAGCGGCGGCTCGGGCCGCGCCTTCAGCCGGAACGGCAGGTCGGCGTCCAGCCCCTCGAGGCCCAGGGCGTCGACGCCGCGCACGCGCAGCAGGTAGTCGCCATCGGGCAGTCCGACAAAGCGCAGTTCGCTGCCTTCGGGCCGGTGGGCGACGCGCAGGTCGCCGAGCACCTGCTCGAAGCGGGCGTCCCGCGCCAACTGGGCGCGCCAGGCCACCACGCCGGCCATGACTGCCGGTGTGGGCACGACGAAGCGCACGAGCACACGCTCCTGCAGGCGCGGCAAGGGCGCGAGGTCGGGCGCGGGCAGCAGACGCACCGGGTCGGCGACACGGCCGGACGTGTCGATGACGGTGCCGAACCCGGCCTGCACGCGTTGTTGGCCCGGTACGGCGCCCGAGACGGCCACCACGCCTTCAGTGACTTCGCCGCGGCTGCGCGCTGGCTCGGTGTCGCTGGCGACACGGAACCGGGTGCCTCGCACACCGAGCACGCCCTGTGGCGTGTCGATCCGGAACCCGGGTTCACCGCCGCGCGCCGGGGCGGCATCGACTTCGACCCGCCCACTGCCCAGGCGGGCGCGGGCACGGGTGACCGGCGTGTCGGGCACCACCCGCGACTCGGTCAACCCCAGGCGGCTGCGCGGGCGCAGACGCAGCACCGTGCCATCGACCAGGCGGACCACGGCGTGACCGTCGTCGCCGGTGACCACCTCGCTGCCTTCGTCCAGGGTGGCCGGCGCCTGCACCGTGCCGATGCTGCCCAGCAAGGTCGCAGGGCGCGGTTCGGTACGCATCCACGCGACCGGGATGCGCAGCCGCGCACCGACCGGGATGCGATCAGGGTCGGCAATGCGGTTCAGGCGCGCCACGGCGCGCCAGCGGCGCGGCTCGGCCAGCAACTGGCGGCCAATGCCGATCAGCGTGTCGCCGGGCACCGTCACATGCAGATGCTCCAGCGGCACCTGCGCAGCCGCCGTGAGCGGGGCAGCCGCGCCCAGACTGACGAGCACGGCCAGGGACACCGCACGCAGCGACGCGGTCATCGGGCCTCCCCGGTCCACTGCAACGCCATCCGCACCAGCTGCGCCGGGGAGTCGGCGCCGAGCTTGACCTTCAACGCCTGCTTGTGCGTCTCGATGGTCTTGACGCTGCGGTTGAGCGTATCGGCAATCTCGCGCGTGCTGCGGCCGGCGGCCACCAGCCGCAACACCTCGAGTTCACGCGGCGACAGGTCCGGCCGCGCCGGCGCCGGGCCGCCGACCCGCCGCAGCAGCGACTCGCGCATCGCCGGGCTCACGTAGACGCGCCCGGCCAGCACGGTGTCGACCGCGTCGAGCAGCGACGCCGTGAGCGCGGACTTCGACACGAAGCCATAGGCACCGGACTTCAGCGCACGCTCCGCATACAGGTCCTCGGCCAGCGAGCTGAGCACGATGACGCGCATGCCCGGGCACTCGGCCCGCAGGCGCGGCAGGGGCAGTGAGGCCGAAGTCGTCACCCAACGACAGATCCAGCAGCAGCAGGTCGCACGGCGCTTCGGCCAGGCGCGCCAGCGCCGATCGTGCATCGTGCGCTTCGCGGACGTCGAAGCGTTCGCCGAGAAGGCTGCGCACGCCGAGACGGACGATGTCGTGGTCGTCCACCACCAACGCGCTCGGCAGATCGTGCGGGGCTCCCGGGGCCATCTCGGACCTCTCCCCCGGCAGGTGCAGGGGCGAGTCCGATGTTAGCGGCCACCGCCCCGCGTCTTCAGCCCCCAACCAGGAGGCGGCTGATCCTGCGCACGAATGCCGACGGATCCTCGAGCTGTCCCCCTTCGGCCAGCAGGGCCTGCTCGAACAGCAGCGCCGCCAAGTCGTCGAACTGCTCGGCCCCTTCGGGCGCATCGAGCCGCCGCACCAGCGCATGCTGGGGATTAATCTCAAGGATGGGCTGTGCTTTCGGTGCCTCCTGCCCCGCGGCCTTGAGCATGCGCGCGAGGTGGGCACTGACGTCGCCCTCGTCGACGACCACGCAGGCCGGCGAATCGACCAGGCGGGTGGTCACGCGCACGTCCTTCACACGCTCGCCCAGCGATGCCTTGAGCTTGTCCACCAGCGGCTTGCTGGCCTCGGCGGCCTGCTCGGCGGCCTTCTTCTCGTCCTCGTCCTGCAGCTTGCCCAGGTCCACCGCGCCCTTGGCCACGCTGGTCAGCGCGTGGCCTTCGAACTCGTAGAGGTGCGACAGCATCCACTCGTCCACCCGGTCCACCAGCAGCAGCACCTCGATGCCCTTCTTGCGGAAGATCTCGAGCTGCGGGCTGCCCTTGGCGGCGGCCAGGCTGTCGGCGGTGATGTAGTAGACCGCGTCCTGGCCTTCCTTCATGCGCGAGACGTAGTCGGCCAGCGACACACCCTCGTCGGCATGGGTGGAGGCGAAGCGGAACAGCTTGGCCAGCCGCTCGCGGTTGGCGAAGTCCTCGCCGATGCCCTCCTTGAGCACCTGGCCGAACTCCTTCCAGAAGGCGGCGTACTTGTCCTTCTGGCTGGGCTCGTCGCTGTTGGCCACGTCCTCCAGCATGCTCAGCACGCGCTTGGTGCTGCCCTCGCGGATGGCCTTGACGTCGCGGCTTTCCTGCAGCAGTTCGCGGCTGACGTTCAGCGGCAGGTCGGCGCTGTCGATCACGCCCTTGACGAAGCGCAGGTACACCGGCATCAGCGCCTCGGCGTCGTCCATGATGAACACGCGCTTGACGTAGAGCTTCACGCCGCCGCGCTTGTCGCGGTTCCAGAGGTCGAACGGCGCCTTGGCCGGCACGTAGAGCAGCTGCGTGTACTCGGTGCGGCCTTCCACGCGGTTGTGCGTGTAGGCCAGCGGCGCCTGCTGGTCGTAGCTGATCTGCTTGTAGAAGTCCTGGTACTCGGCGTCGGTGATGTCGCTCTTGCTGCGCGTCCACAGTGCGGCAGCCTTGTTCACCGTCTCCCACTCGTCGGTGGGCACCTGGGCCTTCTTCTCCTCGTCCCAGGTCTCCTTGCGCATCAGGATCGGCAGCGAGATGTGGTCGCTGTACTTGCCGATGATGGACTTGAGCTTCCACGCGGAAAGGAACTCCTCCTCGCCCTCGCGCAGGTGCAGGATGACGTCGGTGCCGCGGCCGGGCTTGTCGATCGTCTCGACCTCGAAGTCGCCGCTGCCGGTGCTGCTCCAGCGCACGCCCTGGTCGGCCGGCGCGCCGGCGCGGCGCGTCTCCACCGTCATGCGGTCTGCGACGATGAAGCCGGAGTAGAAGCCCACACCGAACTGGCCGATCAGGTTGGCGTCCTTCTTCTGGTCGCCCTCCAGCCGCGCCATGAACTCGCGCGTGCCGCTCTTGGCGATCGTGCCCAGGTGGGCCACGGCCTCCTCGGCGCTCATGCCGATGCCGTTGTCGCGGATGGTGATGGTCTTGGCCTCGGCGTCGAACAGCACGCGCAGTTCGAGGTTGGGCTGGTCCTCGTACAGCGCGGCGTTGTCCAGCGCCTCGAAGCGCAGCTTGTCGCAGGCGTCCGAGGCGTTGGAGACCAGTTCACGCAGGAAGATCTCCTTGTTGGAGTACAGCGAATGGGTGACGAGGTGCAGGATCTGCTGCACCTCGGCCTGGAAGGAATGGGTCTGTTTGCTCATGGTCGGCAGGGACGGTTGAAAGACGAGCCGCTTGCGATCTTGGGGCGATGCGCAGGCATTCAAGGGCGGCGATGGCGCCGACGGCAGCGGGCCGGGTCCGGCGCGGCCAGGCCGCGCCACGCAGCCGGACCGTGCTGGTCCCGCCGTGCGGTGGCGTCAGGCATTCTGCCAGCCGAGGCGCGGTTCACGGCGCGCGCGACGCCGCATCCGGACCGGTCCGGCGGGCCGCTACGGTGACCCGATCGCCCGACGCAAGGTGGCCTCCAGGACCGCCAGGTCGAACGGCTTGACGAGGTGGCCGGCGAAAGCAGGCTGCGCACCGGGCGGCGGCGCGTTGACGGTGGCACTCGAACTCAGCGCCACGACCGGGATGGGGCGGGTCTGGTCATGCTCGCGCAGCCGGCGCAGGAGACGCGCGCTGTCCAGCTCGGGGCGGTCGACATCCAGCAGGATCAGGCTCGGGGGGTGCGCCTGGGCTTGTGCGACGCAGTCGTCCTCCCCCTCGGCGGTCCGCAGCTCGAGATCGGGATGATCCTGCAAGGCCGCAGCCATCAGCGCTGTCTCGAACGCCGACGCGTCGACGTACAGCAAGCTGCCGGCCAGCGATGGCGGTGGGTCTGGTGCTCGAAGCGCCGCCACGGCATCTCGAGCGGCGGCAGCCTCCGCCGCGATGGCCGGCGCGGCACCCGGCAGCCAGATCCAGAAGCAGCTGCCCTGCCCCGGCGTGCTCCGCACGCCGATCCGGCCCCGCATCAGATCGACGAGCCGGCTGCTCAAGGCCAGGCCGATGCCGGTGCCTTCGGTGCCCTTGCGCTCTGCATCCAGCCGTTCGAAGGGCACGAACAGGCGGCGCTGCTGCGCCTCGGACAGCCCCTCGCCCTGGTCGTGCACCTCGACGCGCCACCCATCGTCTGTGTGGCACACGTCGATCCTGACCTGGCCGTGGCGACGGTTGTACTTGATCGCGTTGGACAACAGGTTGAGCAGGACCTGCTTGAGCCGGATGCGGTCGGCGCACGCCCAGACCGGTTCCGGCGGCGTGGCCCCGGGTTGCCAGCTGATGCCGTGGGTGCGCACCAGCGGCGCGACGAGCCCGCTGCACTCGGCCAGCAGCGGCATGAGTTCCACCGGCTCGGCAGCCACCTCCAGCTTGCCCGCCTCGACCCGCGAGAGGTCCAGCACCTCGTTGATCAACTCGAGCAGGTGCTCGCCGCCGGCCAGGATGTCGCGGACCAGCGGGCGATGCGCCGGTGCCAATGGCGGGTCCTGGTCGGCCGCCAGCACCTCGGCAAAGCCGATGATCGCGTTCATCGGCGTGCGCAGCTCGTGGCTCATGCGGGACAGGAACTCGGACTTGGCCAGGTTCGCGCGCTCGGCCTCTTCCTTGAGCTCGAGCAACTGGCCCTGCGCACGCTTCTGCGCCGTGATGTCGATGGCGAAGGCGTAGCACACGGGCGCCTCGCCACCGCCAGGGCCCGGGGCCAGGGTGATCAGCAGGACCTCGTCCTCCGCACCACCCCCCCGTGGCCACCGGCGTTCGTGGACGACCGTCTCGCCCGCGAGCGCGCGCCGCGCAGCTGCGACGCTCTCGTCCAGAGTCTCGGCGCGGGCCACCTCACGGAGGTGTCGGCCCACGATCTCGGACTCCTCCCGGCCAAACCGCTGGCGCAGGCGGGTGTTGGCGAAGACGTAGCGGAGATCGGCATCGAGGCAGGAGATGTAGCCCGGAAAGGCCTCGATCAGCGCTCGTTGCCGAGCCTCGGCCGTTCTCAAGGCATCAACGGCCGCTTCCTCTGCCGTGATGTCGGCAAAGGTCCACACCCGCACCATGTGCCCACCGTCGACAAACGGGAAGCAGCGCCGCCGCAGCGTCCGGCCGTCCTTGAGCCGGACACGATCGTCGCCAAAGAGGTTGCCGCGGATGATCTCGTCCACCCGCCGCGCCTGCGCCTGGGGGTCGGCGAACATCTCGGCGGCGTGCCTCATGATCATCCGCGGCGTCAACTGTTCGCCCGGCGGCACGTCCATCCCCCACAGCGACAGCATGCGCTCGTTGTGGAACAGCACCGGCTCGTCGGGACCGGCTGCGCCGGACGCGAAGATGCCATCGCCGATGGCGTCCAAGGCCATGCGAAGGTTGCGCAGGCCGGCGTTCAGCGCGGCGCTCGCCCGTTCCTCCTCGGTGACGTCGCGCGAGACGACGATGACGCGGTCGACGGGGCGGCCTTCCTCGACGATCGGGTGGTAGACCGTCTCCGTGTTCACCCGATTGCCGTCGAATTCGGTCCAGCCACGGTAGGTGATCGTGCGCCGCTCGTCGGCCGCCACGGTGATCTGGCGCATACGTTCATCGCGGTCCACCAGACCAGGCAGGCTGCGCCCCTCGAGTCCCAACGCCTGCGCCCGCGTCAAGCCCGACAGCCGGCACCACGCGTCATTGACCATCTGGTAACGGAACTGGCCATCACGGCGAACCTGCAGGCTGACCGCCGTGGTCATCGAATTGATCGCGAACTCGTACTCCCGGAGTCGAGCCTCGGTGCGCTTGAGTTCGCTGATGTCCGTCCACAGCCCGACCGAACCCACCCTACGGCCCTCGAGGTCGGTGAGCGGCGTGGCGTTGTTGACGCAGTGCACCAGCGTACCGTCGGGGCGCCTGAGCGCCAGCTCGTAGCTGCCGCGGTCGCCTGCCCGCCGGCGTTCCAGCTGGGCCCGGAACACGGCGGCGTTCTCGTCGTCCACGAAGTCGAAGATCGTGCGCCCGAGCGCCGACTCGCGTGCGCAACCCAGCAGGGCACACATGGCCGGATTGAGGTCCGTGGTCCGGCCATTTACATCGATGAACCAGACGCCCTCGCGGGTCGTGCGAACGAGTTCGAAGAGCACATGGCTCTGTTCGACCAGCGCAGCGGCCGCGGCGGCCGACAGCGCGTCCCCGTCCTGGTTCGACGGACGCGCGCCCCCGCCCACCGGCACGGACGGGTGCAGCCGCTCCTCCACTTCGGCCAGCAGGGTCTCCAGGCGCAGGCTGGCCAGACGCGCACGCTCGCTCTCCGACAGGCGCAGCAGCGTGCTCTCGCGCATCGCGGCGCTGTTGCGCATGCTGGTCCACACCTGGTAAGGGAGGAAGATCGCCGCACCCCACAGGAAGGCCGGCTCGCCACCGGCGAGCCCGAGCCGGACGGCCACGGGAACGAACGCGGGCACCGCGTACAGCACCACCGCCACGGCGTCGTGGGCCAGCATGTTCGATCCGCCGATCGCCACGGCCATCAACACGAAGAACAGGTAGGCCTGGTACTGCGGGTTCTGTTCCGGGAACAGCCACCACGCGCTGAGGCCCCAGGCGACACCGGTGCCCAGCACGGAAAGCCGGTAAAGCCTCAGCCAGCGCAGCGCAGGCTCCACTGGCGTACCCAGCCGCCGATGCCACAGGCTGACCAGCAGCCGCGCCAGCATGACAACGACCAGCACGGCAAGCCAGGTGATGACGTCGACCGTCGAGACCATCGGCCACTGCAGCCACGCCACCAGCAGCCCGAACACGACGCCAGCCGCGGCCAGCCGCGGCGTCGTCTGTGCATACTGGCGCAGTGACTCGGCGCGCAACGCCTGCCGCTGCGCGGCCGTCAGATTGGTGCCATCAAGCCATGGCATCGCGACGGGCCGGGATGGCAATGCGCCTCGTGCCCCAGTGCCTCAACGGCAAGGGAACGACGGCCATGTTACCGATGACGGGCCATCCCATTCGAAAGTGCTCAATTGCCAATGGCACGCTCCGATGATGCTCGTACTGTCCAGGCTCCATGGGATGAACTGCCCTGGCGCCGGGGATCAATTCCCTCTCTAGGCAACGCGCCGTTGGGAGGATACTAGAGGTCATCATTTGTCGTACTTCCTGCCCTTGCAGGCTCCATTTATGCTCAGGCCCGCCCCGCCGATCCGGCGCGACCGTTGCGAATGTAAGTGTGCGACTGCTCCCCCCCACAGTGACCTGCTGCGGCCGCCACCGCCGGCTCCGCCGTGGTCGCGGGCTGGGGCGCGTGGGCCGCATGCCCGCCGCCCTGCCAGGGGCTGATCGCTGGAAGGGCTGAGGCATGTCGTTGGAGCAGGACTACCCTCCGCCGCCGACCGGCCCCACAGCGACAGACTCGACAACGCCATCGGGGTCGCCCGATGAGGCGTTGGCCCGCGGAGAGCTTCTGCTGACCGTCGAAGACAACCCCGTCAACCAGAAGCTCACCCGGCATCAGCTGCGCCTGCTGGGCTACGTGACCGACTTTGCCGACGATGGCCTGCAGGGACTGGCGCGCTGGCGCCAGGGGCACTACAGGCTCGTGCTCACCGATCTGCACATGCCGATCATGGACGGCTACGAGATGGTGAGGGCGATGCGCCGGGAGGAAGCCGCCAGTGGTAACCCGCGGACCGTGGTCGTGGCGCTGACGGCCAACGCGATGAAGGGCCAGGCCGAGTTGTGCCTGGCGGCCGGCATGGACGACTACCTGGCCAAGCCGGTGTCCTTGTCGCGCCTGGGCGGTGTGCTGTCCCATTGGCTGGGCCGTCCCTCGGGAAACAGGCAAACGGCCGACGCTTCACGGACCGAGCACGAGGAATCGTCGTCGCTGATCGACCAGGCGATGAGCGCGGTGGACGTGGGTGTGCTGGCGGCACTGGTTGGCAACAAGCCTGCATTGCTCGAACGCTTTCTGACCGACTACCTGCGCCACGGTCAGACCTACCAGCAAAGTCTGCTCGCGGCACTGGCCAGCGGGGATCTGCG
Source organism: Rubrivivax albus (assembly GCF_004016515.1). GTDB lineage: Bacteria > Pseudomonadota > Gammaproteobacteria > Burkholderiales > Burkholderiaceae_C > Rubrivivax > Rubrivivax albus. The sequence continues at coordinate 16,466 of NZ_SACT01000001.1, read as the reverse complement.
GGAGGCTGGCGCTCTGGCGCACAAGCTGAAGTCGTCGTCGAGGAGCGTCGGAGCACTGGCCTTGGGGGAACTCTGCGAGCGCATCGAGTCTGCGGGCCGGGCGGGGCAACAGGTCGAGGTGGTTGCCCTGGGCCCGGCCCTGGCATCCCATTGGCGCGAGGTGGCTGCCGCGATCGAGGCGTGGCTCACCAGCGAATCCATGGCCAACGAGGACACCAGCCGGTGAGTGCCGTGCCTGCCATGCGCCTTGCCGATCCAGTCAGTGGTGCGGTCATGGTTCGTCGGGCGCTGGCCCGGCGCCCTGCAACAACGCCAACGGTGGAGTAGCACGATGGCCGCAGCACGCCCGATCCTCGTCCTCGACGACGAACCCTTCATGCTCGACCTGCTGCAGCACATGCTCGCGCGTGAAGGGTTCGACAACACCGTCTGCATGGGCGACGGCACCGCGGCGCTGTCCTGGCTGGATGCCCAGGACGAGCCACCACCGATGGTGGTTCTGGACATCAACATGCCGGGCATGGACGGTGTCGAGTTCGTGCGCCACCTGGCGGAACGCCGGTTCGCCGGCTGCCTGCTGCTGGTGAGCGGCGAGGACGAGTTGCTGCTGCAGTCCACCGAGAAGCTGGCGCGGGCCTACGAACTGCAGACCACCACGCCACTGCGCAAGCCGCCGACCGCAGAGGCGCTGCGCGCCGCGCTGGCGCAGCACCTGGCGCCGAGAGCCCCGGGGCGGCACCCCGCAACGCGCAAGGTCTACACCGCGGAAGAGGTGCACGCCGCCATCGAGGCCGGCCAGCTCGTGAACTGGTACCAGCCGAAGGTGGATGTGAAGACCGGCGAGGTCGTTGGCGTCGAGGCGCTCGTGCGCTGGCAGCATCCGACCGACGGCCTGGTGTTCCCCGACCAGTTCGTCCCCGTCGCCGAGAACGGCGGCTTCGTCCACGAGCTCACGCGCGTCGTCGCCAGGGCCGCCGTGATCCAGGCACGCGTGTGGCTCGACGCCGGCCTGAAACTGCGCGTGGCCATCAACGTGTCGATGGACGACCTGTCCACCCTGACGCTGGCCGACCACATGATCGCCGAAACCAGCGCCGAGGGCGTTCCGCCGCAGCACATCCAGATCGAGATCACCGAGAGCCGGCTGATGCGCTCGGTCACCAGCGTGCTCGACCAGCTGATCCGCCTGCGCCTGAAGCGCTTCCGCCTGTCGATCGACGACTTCGGACAAGGCCACAGTTCGCTGGCGCAGCTGCGCGACCTGCCGTTCGACGAACTGAAGATCGACCGCAGCTTCACCCACAACGCCGCTCACGACGGTCGGCTGCGCGCCATCTTCGAGGCCAGCCTGAACCTGGGCCGCATGCTGGGCATGGACGTCGTAGCCGAAGGCGTGGAGGACCGCGACGACTGGGACCTCCTTGCCGAAAAGGGGGTCACTATCGCGCAGGGCTACTTCATCGGCCGGCCCATGCCCGCCGATGCCCTACAGAGCTGGCTGCGCGAATGGGAAGCGCGACTCTGGCAGGACGGGCTGCTCCCACAGGACCACGACTGACACAGCCTAGCCAGTCACGCCATAGGCCCGGACCCGGACCGACCCGCACACGATGGCAAAGCAGCCTGCCCCGCCAAAGACACCCGTTCATGACCCGGCCATCGGCGCGGGCCTGGCGGAGATCGATCATCGCCACCTGCAGGTGGCGCTCTTGATCGACACGCTGAGACGCCACCTGCCAGCCGGGGCCGAACGGGACCTGGCCGAGCAGGCTGCGCGCGAACTGGCCGACTGCGTCTTGGCCTGTCGTCGGCTGCAGTCGGAAGCGCTTGAACGCGAGTTCTTCTGGTTCGAGAGCGAGCGCAGCGGGCTGATCGGCGGCTGGCGTGCCGAGCCGGCGAGCAACGCCTTCACCTGGACGGCTGGCGCGTCGACCATGCTCGAGCTGCCACCGGCCACCGTGCTTGGCCTGGACGGTGCGCTCGCCCTCTTTGAGCCAGGCTCGCGTACGCGCGTGGCCGGGCACCTGCAGTCGTTGCTGTCGGGCGGTGAACCGTTCGCGCTGCGGGCCCAGGTGCGCACGGCCCGAACCCGGGTGGTGAAGTGGGTCGAAGTGAGCGGCCGGGCCCGCTGCGACGACGATGGCCACATCGCCCAGATCGCCGGCACGATCCGGGACGTCAGCGCGCAGGTTCGGGCCGAGGACGAACAGCGCCGCAGCAATGTGTCGCTGGCCGAGCTGCAGCAGCTGGCGAAGCTGGGCACCTGGCAACTGGACCTGACCTGCGATCGGCTCGACTGGTCGAGCGAGGTCTACCGCATCTTCGAGATCGACCCGAACGAGTTTCAGCCGTCCTACACCGCGTTCCTCGAGGTCGTGCATCCGGATGATCGCGACGCGGTCAACGCTGCCTACCGGAATTCGCTGGTCACCCGCCAGCCCTATGCGATCCGCCACCGGCTGTGCATGACCGACGGCCGGATCAAGCATGTCCATGAACAGTGCCAGACCTTCTTCGACGAGGCCGGCCAGCCCGTGAAATCCTTGGGCACGGTCCAGGACGTGTCGGAGCAGGTGCTCGCCGAGGTGGCACTGCGTGAATCCCGGAACCTGCTGCAGGCGGTGATCGACCACGTCCCGATGCGCGTGTTCTGGAAGGACCGTGCGCTGAACTACCTGGGCTGCAACCCGGCCTTTGCCCGTGACGCCGGCAAGGCCTCGCCGGCCGAGCTGATCGGCAGGGACGACCGCCAGATGGGCTGGGCCGAGCAGGCCGATCTGTACCGCGCCGACGACCAGCGCGTGCTCGACACCGGTGTGTCCAGGCTCAACTTCGAGGAGCCCCAGACCACGCCCGACGGCCGGCAGATCTGGCTGCGGACCTCGAAGGTGGCCTTGAAGGACGACGATGGCGCGGTGATCGGCGTGCTGGGCCTGTACGACGACATCACCGAGCTCAGGGCCACGCAGGCGCAGCTGCAGGACTCGGAACAGCAGTTCCGCGACCTGTTCGAACTGTCGCCCGACCCGGCCTGGATCATCGACGACGAACGGTTCGTCGAGTGCAATCGGGCTGCCGTCGCAGTCCTGGGCTACGACGACAAGGCGCAGTTGATGGGCGTCCGTCCCGCGGCACTCTCGCCCGAGCTTCAGCCCGACGGCGAGGCCTCCGTCGCCAAGGCCAGGCGCATGATGCAACTGGCCCGGGAACGCGGTTTGAACAGGTTCGAGTGGGTTCATCGGCATCGGGACGGCAGCGATGTGCCGGTGGAGGTGACGCTGTCGGTCCTCATGCAGCGCGGGCGCCAGGTCATGCACTGCGTCTGGCGCGACATCAGCGAGCGGCAGCGGGCCGAAGCGGCCCTGCGCGCGAGCCAGGAGCGGTACGACCTTGCGGCGCGCGCCACCGACGACGGTCTGTGGGACTGGGACATGCAGACCCAGGCGGTCTACTTCTCTCCCCGGTGGAAAGCGATGCTCGGCTACGCCGAGCACGAGATGGAGGACTCCTTCGCGCTGTGGGAATCGCTGGTGGACGCGGACGGCCGTGCCCGGACACTGGCGCGGATCGACGACTGCGTCGCCGGCAAGGCCGACGGCTTCAGCGTCGAGTTCAAGATGCGCCACAAGGCCGGACACTGGATCGACATCCTGTCGCGCGCCACCATGATCCGCGATGCCGATGGCAAGGCCGTGCGCATGGTCGGCACCCACCTCGACATCACGGAACGCCGGCGCATCGAGAACGACCTGCGCCGCAGCGAAGCTTCCCTGGCCGAGGCGCAACGGATCGCCCACATCGGGAACTGGCAGTTCGACGCCCGAACCGGGGCCACCGAGTGGTCCGACGAGATGTACGGCATCTTCGGCCGCCAGCGCGATCACTTCGTGCCCAGCCTCAGGCGGTTCCTCGCCACGATCCATCCCGACGATCTGAAACCGGCCCGGGCGTCGGCCGAGGCGGCCATCGCCGACCGGCGCGCGCACGCCATCGACCATCGCATCGTCCTGCCCGACGGTTCGAACCGCTGGATCCAGGTCCGATTCGAGCCCAGGTTCGGCGACGATGGGAAACTGCACATGCTCACCGGCACCGTGCAGGACATCACCGACCGCAAGAATGCGGAGCTGGCCCTGCGCGAGAGCGAACAGCGGTTCAAGGACTACACCGATGCCTCGTCGGACTGGTTCTGGGAGATGGACAGCGACCTGCGCTTCACCTACTTCTCGGAGCGCAATGCACAGGTGCTCGGTGACGCGTCACAGCGGTCCCTGGGGCGCCGCCGGGAGGAGGTCGCGGACCCACGGGACCTGGCGATGCCGGAGTGGCAGGCCCACCTGGCCGCGCTGGAGCGGCACGAGCCGTTCCGCAACTTCGAATACCAGCTGCGCGGCGACTTCACCGGCCGCTGGCTCAGCGTCTGCGGCGTGCCGCACTTCGACGAATCGGGGGCCTTCCTGGGCTATCGGGGCACCGGCTCGGACATCACGGTGCGCAAGACGGCAGAACTCGCCGTCCAGGTCGAGCGCAGCCGCTTTCTCGACTTTTCGCAGAGCACGGCCGATTGGTTCTGGGAGATGGACGAGCAACTGCGGTTCAGCTATTTCTCCGAGAACTTCGAAGCCAACCATGGCACGAAACGGGCGGATTTGCTGGGCAGACTGCGCTCGGAACTGATGGCCGACCACGACCTCAACCCCCCCGACCTGGTCGCCGCCAACGATGCGTTGATCCAGCAGCGAAAGCCGTTTCGGGACTTCGAGTACCGCATCAAGACCGCACGAGGCGAGATCCGGTGGGTGTCGGTCAGCGGCGTCCCTGTCTTCGGTGTCGACGGCCGGTTCGAGGGGTACCGGGGCGTGGGCCGCATCGTCACGGAACGCAAGCTCCTGGAGATGGAGCTCGAGCGCCATCGTCACGAGTTGCAGCGCCTGGTCGAAGAGCGCACCGCCGAGCTGGTGCAAGCCAAGGCGCGCGCCGAGCAGGCCAACGTGGCCAAGAGTGCCTTTCTGGCCAACATGAGCCACGAGATCCGCACGCCGCTCAACGCCATCGCCGGCATGGCCCACCTGGTCAGGCGCGGTGGCCTCACGCCGGGCCAGACCGACCAGATGGGCAAGCTCGAGGGCGCGAGCGAGCATCTGCTGAGCATCATCAATGCCGTGCTCGAGCTGTCCAAGATCGAGGCCGGCAAGTTCGTGCTCGAAGAGACCCCGGTCTCCGTCAGCGCCCTGCTGGGCAACATCGTGTCCATGCTGCAGGACCGGGCCCGCGACAGGCAGTTGCAGTTGACCACGCAGATCGGTTCGCTGCCGCCACACCTGCTGGGTGACCCGACACGGCTGCAGCAGGCGCTGCTGAACTATGCGGGCAACGCCGTGAAGTTCACCGAGCGAGGCCATGTGGCCCTGCGCGCGAGCTGCGTGGAGGATACGGGCGACAGCGCGCTGCTGCGGTTCGAGGTCGAGGACACGGGCATCGGCATCGCGCCCGAGGTGCTGCCGCGCCTGTTCGGCGCCTTCGAGCAGGCCGACAGCAACACCACGCGCAAGCACGGCGGCACCGGCCTGGGGCTGGCCATCACCCGCAAGCTGGCCCAGCTCATGGGTGGCGATGCCGGCGTGGTCAGCACCGTCGGCGCTGGCAGCACGTTCTGGTTCACCGCGAGGCTCAAGGTGGCCCAGGACGCCGGTAGGTCAGGCGCGACGTCGCCAGGCACGCTGGCCGCGGAGGACCTCATCGCGCGCCGGCATCCGCACGCACGCGTGCTGCTGGCCGAGGACGAGCCCATCAACCGCGAGATCACCTTGACGATCCTCGAGGACGTCGGCCTCGTCGTCGATGCCGCCGTCAACGGCCGCGAAGCCCTGGACATGGCCGCGCACAGCGACTATGCGCTCATCCTGATGGACGTGCAGATGCCGGAGATGGATGGCCTGGAGGCCACGCAGCGCATCCGTCAGCTCCCCAGACACGCGGGCACGCCCATCCTGGCGATGACGGCCAACGCCTTCGTCGAGGACAAGAACCGCTGCATCGCCGCCGGCATGGACGACTTCATCACCAAGCCGATCGCGCCCCGGCACCTCTACGAGACGCTCCTGCAATGGCTGGGGCGCAGGTCAGGTCAGTACCCAGCCGCCTGACCCTCACGCCGTGAATCGCTGGCGGCCACGTAGCCCTCGACGGCCGGGTCACCCATGCGCCAGATGAACTGGCCGGAGCCGAAGTCCATGTAGGGGTCCAGCGTGGGCTTGAGCGCATGGCCCAGGCCGCGCAGGCCGTCGGCCAGCGCCGGCGCCATCGTGTGTTCGCAGTCGATGTCCAGCCCCGTGGCCACCTTCCAGCGCGGCGCGTCGCAGGCCGCCTGCGGCTGCTGCCCGTGCACCAGCATGCGCACCAGGGTCTGCAGGTGGCCCTGCGGCTGCATGTTGCCGCCCATCACGCCAAAGCTCATCACCGGCTGGCCGTCCTTCGTCAGGAAGCCGGGAATGATGGTGTGGAACGGCCGCTTGCCGGGCGCCACCACGTTGGGGTGGCCCGCATCCAGCGTGAAGCCATGGCCGCGGTTCTGCAGGCTCACGCCCACCTCGGGCACCACCACACCGCTGCCGAAGCCCATGTAGTTGGACTGGATCAGGCTGATCATCATGCCGGACTCGTCGGCCGCGGTCAGGTAGATGGTCCCGCCCTTGGGCGGCGTGCCGGGGCCGAAGGACTGCGCGCGATTAGGGTCGATGCGCTTCGCGCGCTCGGCCAGGTAGGCGTCGTCCAGCAGGTGGGCGGCGGTGACCTCGGTCATCGCCCGCGGGTCGGCCACCCAGCGGTAGGTGTCGGCGAAGGCCAGCTTCATGGCCTCGATCTGCAGATGCTGCGAGGCCAGGCTGTCCACCGGGTGCGCGGCCAGGTCGTGGTGGCGCAGCATGCCCAGCGCCATCAGCGCGGCGATGCCCTGGCCGTTGGGCGGGATCTGGTGCAGGCGGTGGCCGGCGAAATCCATGCCGATGGGTTCGACCCACTCGGGCGCGTAGCCGGCCAGGTCGGCCACCGTCATCGACCCGCCATGCGCCGCGCTGTGCGCGGCCAGGGCCTGAGCCACGTCGCCGCGGTAGAAGGCCTCGCCCTGGGTCTCGGCGATGCGGCGCAGCGTGCGGCCGGCGGCGGCGAAGCTGAACCGTTCGCCCGGCGTGGGCGCGCGGCCGCGGGGCATGAAGGTCTCGCGGAAGCCGGGCTCGTTCTCCAGCGCCGGCACGGCACGCGCCCACTTGTCGGCCGTGACCACACCCACGCCGTAGCCGCGCTCGGCGAGTTCGATCGCCGGCTGCAGCAGGTCGCCGAAGGGCAGCTTGCCGAAACGTTCCGACAGCGCCACCCAGCCGGCCACGGCGCCGGGCACGGTGACGCTGTCCCAGCCGCGCATCGGGAACTTTTCGCCGTGCTTCGTCAGGAAGTACTCGCGCGTCCACGCCGCCGGTGCGGTGCCGGAGCTGTTGAGGCCGTGCAGCTTCTGCCCGTCCCAGAGGATGGCGAAGTTGTCGCTGCCCAGGCCGTTCGAGCAGGGCTCGACGATGGCCATCGCCGCGGCGGTGGCGATGGCGGCGTCCACCGCGTTGCCGCCGGCCTGCAACATGCGCAGACCGGCCTGCGCAGCCAGTGGTTGCGAGGTGGCGACCACGTTGCGCGCGAACAGCGGGCTGCGCACGGTGGGGTAGGGGTTGTGCCAATCGAAGGCCATCTTGTCTCCTGCGGGTCAGCCAGCGGCGGCCGGGTCGCGCATCTTACGGGGGCCTCCAGCGGACAATGGGCCCCTGCCGCGAAACACACCATGAACCTGCCCGATGCTTTCCGGTCGCTGCCGGACCTGATCCGCGACCATGCCCGCACGCGGCCCGATGCACCCGCGCTGACCACCGGCGACGACGTGCTGTCCTATGGCGCACTGGACACGCTGATGGACCGCGTCGCCGCGGCGCTGCAGCGCGACGGTTGCGCGCCCGGCGGCACGGTGGCCCTGTGCGGTGCGGCGTGCAACGCCTACCTGGTGCTGTTCCTGGGCGCCTTGCGTGCCGGGCTGGCCGCCGTGCCGCTGGCGCCGGGATCGACCCCCGAACAGTTGGCCGGCATGGTGCGCGACTGCGGGGCCGGACACCTGTTCAGCGACGCCGGCACCACCGCCGCACTGGCCGGGCAGCCGCTGCCGCCGGAGCTGCATCGGCGTCGGTTCGACGACGATGACGCGCCGGACAGCTGGCGTCGCTGGCTCGCTCCCGAGGGCTCTGCACCGCAGCCGGTGGCGCTGCAGCCGGAACAGGCCTTCAACGTCATCTACTCGTCCGGCACCACCGGCACGCCCAAGGGCATCGTGCAGCCGCACGCCATGCGCTGGGGCCAGGTGCGGCGCGCGGCCACCGCCGGCTACGGGCCGGACGCGGTGACGCTGATCGCCACGCCGCTCTACTCCAACACCACGCTGGTGGTGGTGGTGCCGTCGATCGCCCACGGCGGCCACGTGGTGCTGATGCCGAAGTTCGACGCGGCAGCCTACCTGGCGCTGGCGGAACGCCACCGCGCCACGCACACGATGCTGGTGCCGGTGCAGTACCGGCGGCTGATGGAGAGCCCCGTCTTCGACCAGCACGACCTGCGCAGCTTCCGCTTCAAGGCCTGCACCAGCGCGCCTTTCCCGGCCGCGTTGAAGGCCGAGGTGCTGCGCCGCTGGCCCGGCGGCCTGACCGAGTACTACGGCATGACCGAGGGTGGCGGCAGCTGCATCCTGCCCTGCCACGAAAACCCGGACAAGCTGCACACCGTGGGCCGGCCGGCCGAGGGGCACGACATCCGCCTGATCGACGAGGACGGCCGCGAACTGCCGCCGGGGCCGGACACGGTGGGCGAAGTCGTCGGCCGCTCGCCCAGCATGATGACCGGCTACCACGGGCAGCCGGCCAAGACCCGCGAGGCGGAGTGGTTCGATGCCGAGGGCCGGCGCTACATCCGCACCGGCGACGTCGGCCGCTTCGACGCCGACGGCTTCCTGATCCTGATGGACCGTCGCAAGGACGTGATCATCAGCGGCGGCTTCAACGTCTACCCCAGCGACCTGGAAGCGGTGCTTCGCGAGCACCCGGCCGTGGCCGACGTGGCCGTGGTCGGCGTGCCCTCGGCGCGCTGGGGCGAGACGCCGGTGGCCTTCGTCGTGCTGCGAAGCGGGGAAGGCGACGATGCCGGCACGTTGCGGGACTGGGCGAATGCGCGCCTGGGCAAGACGCAGCGGCTGGCCGACCTGAGGCTGTGCGGGACCCTGCCGCGCAGCGCGATCGGCAAGGTGCTCAAGCGCGAACTGCGTGACACCTACGGCGCGGCACCCGACTGACCGCTGTCGCGCACGCGATTGCCTTTGGTCAAGGCTTGCCGACAATCGCCCAATCACGACACTGGAGACCCCGCCCATGCAAGCCCTGCGCTGCCACGCCTTCGGCCCGATCGCCAACCTGGTGGTCGAGGACATCGCCTCGCCCGCGCCTGGCGCCGGCGAAGTGCTGATCGACGTGCACGCCGCGTCCATCAACTACCCCGACACGCTGATGGTGCAGGGTCTGTACCAGGTGAAGCCACCGCTGCCGTTCACGCCGGGCGCCGAGCTGGCCGGCGTGGTGGCCGCCGTCGGCGACGGCGTGCGTCATCTGAAGGTGGGCGACCGCGTGGCGGCGTCCACGGGCACCGGCGCCTTTGCGCAGCAGGCCGTGGCCGAGGCCACGCGCGTGATGCCCCTGCCGGACGGCATGGACTTCGACGCCGGCGCGTCCTTCGTGCTGGCGTACGGCACCAGCATCCATGCGCTGCGCACGATTGCGAAGCTGCAGCCGGGTGAGACCTTGCTGGTGCTGGGCGCGGCCGGCGGCGTAGGCATCGCCGCGGTGCAGATTGCCAAGGCCATGGGGGCGCGCGTGATCGCCGCCGCCTCCAGCGACGCCAAGCGCGCGCTGGCGCGCGAGGCTGGCGCCGACGAGACCGTGGATTACACGCAGGCCGAATGGCGCCGTGAAGTCGAACGCCTCACCGATGGCAAAGGCGCCGACGTGGTCTACGACGCCGTGGGCGGGAACTACGCCGAGCCTGCGCTGCGCGCCACGGCCTGGCGCGGCCGCTACCTGGTGGTGGGCTTCGCCGCTGGCGAGATCCCCAAGCTGCCGCTGAACCTGGCCCTGCTGAAGGAGCGCGCCATCCTCGGCGTGTTCTGGGGCGCGGCGATGACCCGTGAGCCAAGGCAGCTGATGGCCGACCTGCAGCAGCTGGCCGCATGGTTCGCCGAAGGTCGTGTCACGCCGCCGGTGACCGAGCAGGTGCCGCTGACCGGGGCAGCCGACGCGATGAGCCGTCTGGCCACGCGGCAGGCGATGGGCAAGCTGGTGGTGCGGCCGCGCGGTTGACGGCGCCAGGCGCGGCGCCTTCGTCCAGCGTGCCGCGTGCCGCGAGATGCGCCGGCGGCGCAGGGTGCGGCGCCTGGCCGTCAGCGGGCGATGACGACGCGCTGCCAAGGACCAACGCCCACCGTGGGGCAGCCTTGTGCAGCGAATGGCAGGCAGGATGAAGGCCCGGCATGGCTTCGACAGACCCCGGAAACGACAAAGCCCGCATTGAGCGGGCTTTGATACGTCCGGGTCGGGACGCGCTATTTGGTTGCGGGGGAAGGATTTGAACCTTCGACCTTTGGGTTATGAGCCCTCCGCCCTCCGGCGGCAACCGTCGATCTGAAGTGTACATCAATCGGCTTTGTTCTGTGCTGACAACAACATACGCGCGGTCCGGAGCGCTTGCGCCGGACCCCTTGCCACACCAAAGCAGGCCGATTTCGCTGCGACGGACCAGACAGCCCAACCTGCGGATTGCAGTCGGGATCCGACCGTTGGGATGAACGCAAAGGGTGGCCGGCGCGGCCGCCCTGGCGAAGTTGCTGGATGCCGCGCGCCAGGAGATGGGGCGTGCGCGCAGGCACACGTTTGCCCGCGCGGCCGGCCAGCATCAAGCGCCTCCCGGTCACTGCAGCGCCGCCGTGTCGGCCTCGGCCTCCGGCCACAGCGCAGGAAAGTAGAAGCGCAGCGCATGCAGGGGCAGACCAAACCGGACCTTTCCTTGCACCGTGTCGCTGCGCAACAGCCCGCGGCGCACCAGCGCCGAGATTACGTTCACGGCCGTGCGCTCGCCCAAGCCGGTCATCCGCTTGAACTCGCCGCGCTCGATTTCCAGGCCGGTCACGAAGAGGTAGTGAAGTGGACGTAAGGCCTCAATGCGCACACCGCTCCTGACGGACTCCTGCTCATAGGTCAGGCAGGCCGCGATTCGCTGGTCGATGGCACCCAGGTTGAGCATCGAGCGCATGAACGACACCTGGTCGATGCAAACGTCCAGGACATAGTCGATCCAGTCGACCAGGGCCGATTCGCTGAGATTGCCCCGGCCGTCCAGGTCGCCGCGCCGTGGTTCGTCAGCGGCAGCCAGCAGCGCGTAGTAGCGGTCGACAGACCGGGCGAATCCGCGCAGGGGCGACCACATGCCGCCCGTGTATCCCAAGGCGCTGAGAATGGTGTGCGTGTGCAGGCGCATGACTCTGCCATTGCCGTCGACGAACGGGTGGACCCACCCAAGACGCTGGTGAGCAGCGGCCATCGCCACCAAAGCGGCATCGCCGCGGCGAACGCCTCCATAGAAGAAGGCCCAGCGATCAAGGAAGGTGCCTACGCTGGCGGCCGTGGGCGCCACATGGCGTCCCACGCTGACCTCCCGGTCCCGCAGCGTGCCGGGCTCGATCGGCGCGCCTTGATCGGTCTGAAGGTCGCCCGCAGGCAGCCTGGAGAACAGGGCGCGGTGGATGTCCTTGACCGCCTGCGCCGAGTACAGATCGACCGCCCCGGCGGCACCTGAAAACCGCGCCTCAAGTTCGATCTCAGCGTCGATGTGGGCGATGGCCAGGCGCTGGCGCGCAGCCAGCTTGGCGTCCTGCGAGAAATCCTTGCGCAGCGCCTGCTCCAACTCGAGCGGGCGCGTGTGCTGCCCTTCGATGCGGTTCGAGTAGTACGAGTTCATGGCGCGCAGCAGGCCGCGCAGTTCTGCTGCGAGTGTCTGACTGGCCAAGCCGCTGGCCGACAGGGCCAAGTCGTGCGCCTTTGCCAACAAAGGCTCCTGGCGCGCCGAGGAAGGAAGCAGCGGCTCGAACTGGTGAGGCTGATCGAACATCTGGGTGCTCATGCGAACATTGACTGCTTCATAACTCAATGTCGGGAATAGACTTTTTGGCAATCGTGCGCCAATTATTGCGCACCTTGATGCGAAGTTCCTTGCCAAGGGCGTTCGGACTGCTTGAAGCACCGGACCTCGCGCCCGAGACGCTGGATCTAGGCCCGGACTCAAACGGACCGGACCCGGGGACGCCCGGCTTCAGCGCCCGCTGCCCGGCATCTCCCGATGTTCATGTCCTGTGCACGAAATCACTACTAATGCCTTCCGCAAACTTTCATGTAAGTTATTGATTTTGAAAGCCTTTTTGTCGTAACAGGATGTACGATTTTGCGATTATGAAGGTGCCGTCAGTAGGCTGAGCGCATGTTCAATTCGCCGGGCACCAGAGCACCGCCTCCTCCCGGCAGCACGCACCGGTCATGACAAAGCCCCTGCCGTCCCACGCCCGCTTCGAATTCCAGCAGACGCCACTCTGGGCCATAGGTGATTGGGACACCTCGGTCATGCAGATGCAGATGCAGGTCGGGCGCCTCGGCAACCACCTGATCCCACATGAACTTTGGACGGCCGACGCCTTGCTCCACCTATGCGTCGTTCACCTGCCCGTTCTCGTGGTCGACCCCAAGCGCGCGAACTGCTATCGCGTGGTTGCCAACGCCGAGGCCTTGCCGCTGGTACGCATGCGACTTGACGCTCGCGAGCGGATACCCAGCCTGGTTGCCAGGCGAGGTCTGGCAGAGAAAGACCGACAGCTACTCCTGGGGCTCGGTCACATGGGGATTTCGGCACTGTTCCGCGACCGGGTAGGTCAGGTGACCACGATGGCGTCCTTCTGGCTACACCTGTGCAAGTTGGGCATCAATCCTGTTGATCCTGGCCGACAGCTCGTCGGTCGTCAGATACGTCTGGCTCATGCTACCCTCCATCGCAGTTGATAACTTCACTCATCAAACGCAGCGTCAAGCTGTCGTCTGATGCGAACTATTGACATCGCGCGATCTTTTGCAAGATCGTTTGATGACTTTTTTTATCAAACGTTGTTTTGGGGAAGCGCGTGATCCGGTTCAGGCTCGCAGAGCAGATCGAGAAGCTCCAGTTCAAGCAGTCGCGCCGGATCACGATCCAGGAAGTCGCGGAGTCCACGGGCGTGAACCGCATGACCCTGTCGAAGATCCTCAATCACAAGGGCCACAGCACGGGCACCGACACCCTGGACAGGCTGTGCACCTATTTCGGATGTCGAATCGAAGACCTCGTCGAGCACGTGCCTGACGAGCTTGATGCCGCATGACGCGAAGTAGCGGCTTGCTCAGCAGACAACTAGATGACCAGGCCGGAGGACACGGTGCGTGAGTTCGTCGACCTTCGGCTGAAATGGGCCGGCTGGGTCGTTCAGGACATGGCGCAGTTGAATCGGACGGCTTCCCTAGCTAGGCTGCCGACCGCTGATGTGATGAAGCAGACAATTTGTCGATTGCCTGCGAGCTGCACTGGCGGCATTTAGGAGCGCGGCGGCGAGCATGCCGAAGTCCACGAACCCTACCGACAGCGACTAGGACCGCCAGCCGCCGATGACACAAGCCCAACGGTCAAAGGGACGAACCACTGGTCTCGGGCCGGTTCTGTGACGTCACAGAACCTGTCACAGATCCTGTCACAAGGCCCAGAAACGACGAAGCCCGCTCGAGGCGGGCTTCGCAAGTGCCTGTCGGCACTCATGTTTCTTGGTTGCGGGGGAAGGATTTGAACCTTCGACCTTTGGGTTATGAGACCGTCTACCATCCGTGTAACCCAGATGGTTCACATCTGGCCCGGATGGTTCTAAGAGGGGTGTCACACCACTTTTCCCTCTAGAGCCAGTCGCTAGGGTGGTGTGACGCTTAACGCCACCTGCACTCTAGTGCCATCTCTTCAGTGTCACACCAAGCTTCCCGTGAAGCTTGAGGTGCCGCTTCAACGCTGCGACCATAAATCACCATGACGAGGGCGTCAACCTCGACGCGCTTGAGGGCGTCAGCCTGCTACATGGCGGCCAGTCGTCGCGCCAGCTCGTCGTGCTGCTGAGCAAACCTCTTGCCGTTACGGCGCAGCTTCTCGAGGTTTACCAGCTTCCACTGCAAGGCAGGTAGTTGCTCAAGGTGAGGGTAAGGCATCAGCGCCCAGTTCGGCACGGCTTGGGCCATCGACAGCAGGAACTCACGTTGGCGGGGCAGCAGGATGCGCGGTAGCTCGTACAACAGACGGCCGCGCACTGCCTCGAGTGCGCTCAGTTCTACTGGTGCACCCGTCATGCCCTCGAACTCGTACTTGAAGACAGCCGCGAGAGGCTTCATTGTCGGGAACAGAACCTCGTGGATCGGCCGGTTGTGCCCGGCCAGGTACACCACGAAGCAATCCAACATCTCTTCGCCCCACAGGTGCCCGGTGTCGAGCATCAGCTTGACGTCGAACAGATCCCGAGGGTGCTGCCTGTCCAGCGCCGCCACCAGCTTGCTGCCGTAGAGCTCCGCTGACGACAAGGTCGGGAGTTCGATGCTGGCCGCGAAGCGCTCTTGTGCGGCTGGCACCAGTCGGCGCGGCTCTACCGGCAACACCGTGCCACGGAAGACGTAGTTCACCTCGACCTTGACCTCAGCGTCATCGGCCCGGATGTACAGCTTGGCTTCGTGGCCCTCCGCCGTTTTCGGCATCACCACGCCGTACCCCATGCGGGCCACCCGCTCACGGATGGCTGCCAGTTCTTCGCCAATGGCCTGGATGGCAGCCTGGCGCGGCATGTCATGGCGCGTGAACACGACGTCGATGTCGACGGACAAGCGCGGCATGTCCTGCAGAAAGAGGTTGAGCGCTGTGCCGCCCTTCATCGCCAGCAGCGGGTTCACAAACACCGCCGGCGCGATGTCCAGCAACAGCCGCACCGTCCGAACGTACGCGTCGTTCACTTCGGCCTCTTGAGGTTCAGGCGTTCGCCGGTACGGGTCTTCGCTACCCAGCGGCTTCCACCACCCAGGCGCTCGCTGGCGGCCCTGGCCAAAGACTTCCAAGGCAGGTCTAGCTCATCGGCAAACGTATGCGCCAGGCGCGCGACCTTGATGCGCTTGAGGTGGCGCAGCAGCGCTTCGAGTACATCCAGGCGCAAAGACCGCGCCGCTTCGACGAGATGGCGCGCCTCTTCGAGACCCTGTCTCTTGCCGACGTCGCTCAGCAGTTCAAGGATCGCCCGCTCTGGCCCCGAGACCGGCACGTCTGCACGGCCCGCCGGCAGTGGTCCCAGGCTCAGGTCGGGAGGCATGACGGGGTCGAACAGGTGCGTAGCCTGGTACGTAGCGGGAAAGGACGAGGTGAACCAGTTCGGGAGGGCACCGGGGCGATCCCCCCAAAGCACCAAGCGCTCCTTCACGGCAAGGTTGTGCCGCACCCCGCGCCAAGACAGCGCGGTCTTGCCTGCGACGTGCAGACCCGGGGTTTCCGCCGCGAGCCTGGCCAAGGCGGCATCGCGATCGAGTTGATCTCCGGGCAGCAGGTAGATGCCGCGCCCGAGGCGGGTGAGCCAACCACTGTCCGCCAGTCGGGCCACCTGTTGAGCGGCCAGACCCCGCTCGCTCAGCCACTGCGTGGTGAGTGGACTACCGCGCGGCACTTCTGGCAGGAGCTTGCGGAATAGAAGACTTGGCGTCGTTCCCATCCTGCGGAATTTACGCGGATTTTTCTATGCCGTCGAGCGCCTTCGATCGCAGAGGCAGTTGTAGCCTCCGCCGCCCCGCAGCATGGAAACCTCAAGGCAAATTACATCAGGCGCAAATTTCGGAAATAAAAACATTCCAATGAGCCTGGTGTCACCTTGCCGAGCGCACCGATCAACCCGAGGGCCGCATCAGGACACAGCACCCCGGCACCCCTGGATCAGCCAGGGTAATGCTTCCCGCTGAACGCGCCGCACCACCTCGCTCAGTGCCGGCGCATCAATCCGAGCACGCTTCAAGAAGGCCGCCCAGACCGTCTGCCGAGAAGCGTTCGCGTTGAACTCCTCGCTCAGGAGGAGGGGTCCTGACTTCGGAACTGGCTGAACTCGATCCCGAAACGCATCGGTCACAGCGGCAGTTGTCAACGCCGAAGTAAATCTGACCCACTTTGCCGGGTTGTCGCCGAAGTAAATCTGACCCACCCAGGCACGATGGATCGCGCTGCTCGGACGCGCAGGGCGTAGCCCGAAGCGGCCGAGCAGCGCG
>NZ_SACT01000019.1 GCF_004016515.1 Rubrivivax albus | reverse complement strand
TTAGTTTGGAGATGTCGCAGTTCACTGTTGACGTGATCGAGAAGCTCTCGCACTTGCTCAGCTTCAAGCCCACCTATGCGTCCAGTTGCCGTCACTACCTGAGCATCCTCGACTAATATTTCCCGGTAACGACTGGGTTCAAAGCCTGGCGCCTTGAAGAGCAGAACATTTTCGTACTTCGTTTTTCCCAATACATCGTAATCACCAAGAAACCCTGATCGAGTCATTCCGTTTGAAGCACAGCCAGATAAGGTTGCCGTGAGGCCTGCCAGCAGCACAAAATGGATTAATGAAATAGGGCGTTTCATATATATTTTCATTTATCCCATTTTCAGACAGACGATGCCAGCAACAACCAGCGCAATTCCAACCCAACGTATCAAGGAGGCGGTATCGCCGAACACATACACGCCCACGAAAAACGCGCCCAGCGAACCGATGCCGGTCCAGACCGCATAAGCTGTTCCTATGGGGATCTGTTTAAGAGATAACCATAGGAAAAAGCCGCTGGCTGCCATACAGGCAACTGCAATCGCCGGCCCCACGTAGCGCATCGCTGCATTGGCCGCACCCATCTTGAGGCCTAGTGGCCAACCGATTTCGAACAGGCCGGCAATCAGTAGAACCAACCATGGATTCCATGACAACGGGTTCATATATTTCTCCAAATCTATTCAGTGAAAATTGATTATCAAAGCATCAAAGCATCAAAGAATAGGCAGTAGGCGGTCAATTCGCTCTGCTTCTGATTTCTTCTTAAACTCTCTGATGGCGAGAATCTGTCTCCCCGATCTCTCCGGCCACGAGAGAGATCGGGGGAAGCGTGTGGACAGTTACGCTGAGGGATCAGACCGGTTGCACTGGTTGTTGTACCGCCTCGTGACTCCGTTTGCTGCCCGGCCACTTCATTCCGAACAGCACCTCGTAGAGCAACGGAATCAGGCCAAGCGTCACGAGCGTGCCAAGTGCGAGACCACCGATCATGCCGATGGCCATGCCCTTCCACAGCGGCCCCGCAAACAACATCAGGGGCACGAGACCCGCGATACAGGTCACCTTGGTCATCACGATTGGACGCAGCCGCTGCATCGCAGCTCCCACCAGGGCTTCATGTCGGGCGAGACCTTCCGAGAGGCCGTGTTCAATTTGTTCGAGCAGAAGAACGGCGTTGTTGACGATGATTCCGAACAGCGCAAGCACCCCGAATGTCGCCATGAAGCTGAAAGGAGTGCCTGTTGCCTTCAGTGCAATCACGACCCCAATCAACGTGAAGGGAATCGTTGCGAGAATCACGATCAGCTTGCGGAAGGAGTTGAACTGCCAGATGAATAGCAGCAACATCGCCAGAAGAGCGAACGGCATGTAGTGCGTGAGCGATGCATTCGATTCAGCCGATTCCTCAATTTCTCCACCAAGCTCTATGGCATAGCCTGCAGGTAGTTCAATTGCGGCGATCCGAGGTGCGAGGTGATCCACGATCTCTTGCGCGGTGTATGCGGTGTTCTGCCCCTGAACTGTGACTGTACGAATGAGATTGCGGCGCTGGATCACAGACGGCTCGCTAGCGAGCGTGACATCGGCCACTTGCGCCAGGGAAACCGGCTGGCCACCCGACGCTGGATAGATGGTCGTCGAACCAACGTCCGCAGTGCTGCGCCGATCATTGGACGTCCCGCGCATCACGATTGGCACGCTGGTATCGCCATCTCGGATCACAGAGATCGACTGGCCGATGTAGCGGGTGCCAAGCCAGGCAGCTATGTCGTCGGTGGTGACGCCAGCACGTCGCGCACGATCTTGATCGACCCGAACATCGAGACGGCCGACACGGGTATCCCAGTTGTTCTTGATGTTGGCCGTACCTGGCAGCTCCCGTAGCGCGGACTCAATTTTCGCCGCCGCATTCATCAGCACCTCATGATCCGGCCCACTGACCCGGTAGACGGCTGTGCCGGCTTCGGTAGTGCCTAGCGAGAACCGCTGAGGCTCTGCGCGTACATCTCCATGATGCTGCGCGAAGTAAGCCCGAGTTCGGGCAATCACGACGTCAATGTTGGTGCCTGCCTTGACCGTCACGACAAAGTACGCGATGTTCGATGCTGGCAATGGGGGATTGAGCCCAAGGATGAAGCGCGGCCCACCGTCAGCGACGTAGCCAATGTGATCCGTGATTTCGGGGTTGATTTCTTGATCACCGAGCCAGCCGCTCACTTCCTTCACTTTGGCAAGAGTGAGCCGTGAATCCGTTCCAGGGGCGAGCTGCACCGGTATTTGGAATTGAACTCGGTCGGACTTCGGCAAGAAGTCGTATGGCAGTGTCGTGAATCCGTACAGAGCTACGGCCAATGCACCCGTCATCACACCAACGTAGATCGCCTTGTGGTCAAGCACCCACTCAAGCAACTTGCGATAGCCGCGATAGAAGCGTGTGTTGTAGGTTTGCGCGTCATTCGCCGGTTGATGATGCACTTTGGTGAAGTGGTAGCACAGCAGTGGAGTGACGGTCAGACACAACAGCCAAGATCCGAGTAACGTGAGCGCGAGGACAATGACGAGAGAGCGCAGATACTCACTCGTCGCACTCTGGCCGAAGAAGAACGGGGAGAAGGCGATGACGATAACCAATGAGGACGTCAGCAGCGGCAGTGCGAGGGTACGACCCGCTTCGAGACAAGCCTGTTTGCGGTCTTCACCGGCTGCCAAGCGCCGTTCAATGTCTTCGGCAATCACGATGCCGTTGTCTACCAAGAGCCCCAAAGCGATGATGATGGCTGCCATCGAAACACTTTGCAGCTCGATGTTCAGCGCGCGCATCACGATCAGTGCCCCCAGAATGGTAAGCGGCACGATCATCCCGACGATGAATCCTGTGCGCCATCCCAGGAAAAGGACGACGACGCCGAGCACGATGACAATCGTTTCGATCATCACCTGGTTCATCTTGCCCATTTCACGTTTGACGACGTCTGCCTGGAATGTCACATAGGAGAGCTCGAAACCTGCGGGCAGAAGTTTCTCAAGCTCGGCCACACGGGATTTGAGGGCTACGCCGAATTGCTCCACGTTCTGGCCCGAGGTCATGGACACTGCCATCACTACGGCAGGCTGGCCCTTATAGACTGCAGCAGACTCGGGAGGATCTGCAGGTTGTACCTGCACGCGCGCAAGCTCTCCCAGTGAGATTGAAGGAGCAGGCGAAGCACCGCGCGCACCCTGAGCTTGCGCCATCATGATCGGCAACGCGCGCAGCGAAGCGGCGTCGCGAACCTCTCCACTAACAGCCAGCGAAGCGTTGATGCCACCGATGGCGATTTGCCCGCCTGAAAGCACGACGTTTTGTTTAACGAGTTGATCGATCACCCCTTGTGGGGTCAATCCAAGCTGGGCTAGTTTTGGTCGATCAAATTCGAGATAGACGCGCTCTTCCTGCAAGCCGTAGAAGCTGATGCGATCAACGCCGGGAAGCGCGTATAGGCGATCGCGCATCTCTTTCAACGACACACGCATTTCGCCCATGGAGTAGCCCGGCGCGGTCACCGCAATGGAGGCCACGGCAACACGGCCGAAGTCGTCGTTGACAAATGGCCCCAACGTACCCTGTGGAAGCAGAGGCTGAGCATCGGCAACCTTCGCGCGAACGCGCTGCCATATGGGGGCTAGGTCGGTGTACCGCTCCCAGATCGTGACCTGTATGACGGCCCCTCCCGCGCGAACGGTTGTGGTTACACGCTTGACCTCGGCCAGCTCCCGCAAACGCTCCTCGATCGGACGCGCGATCAACTGCTCAACACGTTCGGCTGGCATGCCAGGGTTCAGAACGGCAACAACCGCATCTCGAATCGTGACCGATGGCTCTTCCTGCGAAGGGAAATTGAGAAACGTGGCAATGCCGGCAACAAGAATGATGACCGCGGCAAGGTAGGTGAGTCTGCTGGCGCGCAGCGCCATTTCTGTGATCTTCATAGCGAAGTCTTCCTGTAGCGGGTCAGCGTCCGGCCAATTGGGTCGTGGCCTTGAGTGGGGTGACTTGTTGCTCGTTCGTCAGCCAACTCGCGCCAGCCGCGACTACCATCTCGCCGCGCTTCAGGCCGCCCACAACGCGAACGTTGTCGCCGCCTGGCTCGCTCTGGAATTGCACTTCCCGGCGGTGCACCTTCTTTCCGGTCACGTCATATACAAACACTGCGGCTTGTCCTGCTTTCTCACTGAGCACCAGTGCCGAATAGGGAAGCATCAGACGATCTGGTGAGGCATCCTTCGCTTCCGGTGCCTTCAGCAATACTTGAACGGCAGACCCGGGTCGAAGACTGCGCGCAAGAGTAGCATCTTGAGGAACGAGCACGACAGGTAAAAGTGAGCCATTTTCAGCACGCAAGCCGATGCGTTGTACCGAAGCACGAACGGGACTTGCTGACTCGCTCAGGCGCAGTTCGGCGACCTGCCCAATTTTGATATTTGCCGCCTGGGTCGTCGATGCAGTCGCAAGGACTTCTACGCCGCTGCGTAGTCCATCCACTTGAAGCACCGGCGCTCCGGCTGCAATATCTGTGAACGGCAGAGCGAGTTTCTCCGCGACGACGCCGTCGAATGGCGCATGAATGGCGGCCCCCCTTCGCGCACGCTCGGCAAGGCCGAATGCGGCCTTTGCATTGCGCACCTGGGCTTCAGCTGCAACCAACTGTGCTTTCACACTCTCGAATGCAGCCGGGGAGATTACGTTGCCCTCAAGCAGCCCCCTTTGCTGCGTTGTCTGCACGATTCTGTCTGCCAATGCGGCTTCCGCAGCAGCGAGTGTCGCCCGAGCCTGTTCTAGGCGGAGTTGCTCGGGCTGAACATCCAACTCAGCCAGAAGCTGTCCGCGAGAGAAGCGATCTCCCACGTCCACATGAAGCTTGCTGATACGCCCGCCAGTCTCGAACCCCAAGGTACTCCGCTCACTGGAGCGAGCTAGACCACTCAATTCAATGCGATTGGCCACAGAACCTACATCCCCCACCGTGAGCAGCTTGACCGCTCGCGGTGGATCGGAAGCAGGCTCCTTCTGACTACCACAGCCGGCAAGCGATGCGAGCAGAACAAACGCGAGGCCGACTTTCTGCATTTGCCAGGACTGGGATTTAAAGGGAGTGCAAGACACGGGAAGGCCTTTCATCAGCGTTTATCAATAGGGGTGAGTTCCAGTTCGCCGCGGGCGAGCGCCTGGAGGGTGTGCATGAGTCGAGAAAGGTCTTCGGCAGCAAACGTCGGAAAACCCATCATTTCGGCGAGGAAGACTCCGTCCAAGGCAAATAGAACGATTCCGGCGATATCGGTGCCGCGTGGAGATTTGCTCGCGTTCTCGTACTGCCTGCGGTACCAGCCGCGCACAGGCTCAAGCAGCGTGGGGTCTTCAGCCACGGCCGCCAGCAATGCAGCGCTCATCTTTTGCATCCCGCCGTCAGGCATAGCCGAGACCTGGCTGGATAGCCAAGGGTCTGGATCGCCGACGAATGGCAGCTCTCGCTCTTCCTGCCCGCCATCAAACGCCGAGACCTGGTCATCAATCATCGTGAGGAGCAGATCGCGCTTGGTCTTGAAGTGGTACAGGAACGCACCTTTGCAAATTCCTGCCCGTGCAACGACCGCGTCAAGCGTTAGGTGCCCGGCACCTCCCTCCATGACTACGTCACGCGCAGCTTGAAGGATGCGCTCCCGTGTTTGTTGCGCTTTCTTAGAGATGGAGGGGGCTTCAGCGCCGTTGTCCGCCGAATGCGACTCCTCTGGGCTTGATTTCATACGAGTTGCCATGGTGAAACTCCAAAGATGCTTGATTTTTGAACCGGCTGGACGGTATAGTACACGCCATGAACTATGCCCGTCAAGACGGCCTCCTCAATTCACAACCTAGTGGCTCAACATGTCCGATCCCTACGCCCGCCGCGGCCTTACTGCTGTTGCATTCCTATCGATCACGCTTCTCGCCGCGTGCAGCCACTCGCCTCACAGGGTGGAGACATCACGCGTTGAGGTTCCGGCCAAATTCATGAACGAAGCGGGTCTGGCTGTGCAGCAGGTGCCAGCACAAGCACTCCCGGCCGAGTGGTGGACGGCGTACGGTGATCCGCTGATTGACGCGCTGGTGCGCAACGCGCTGGAGCACAACACCGATCTCGCTATTGCAAGAGCGCGGATTGATGAAGCTGTGGCGATCACCCGACGTACACGCGCTTCAATGTTCCCTAGCTTGGCGCTCACGCCCCAAGCAACGCGCGCGCGCGACTTTTCTTTGGCACCGACCATCAGCAGCGATGCCAGGCTTCCGCTGTCGGCTTCATGGGAAGTTGATCTAGCGGGCCGCCTCTCGCATGCCGCTGATGGCGCACGGATGGACGCAGTTGCTGTCGAACAGAACTGGTTCGCGACACGTTGGCAGATCGCCTTTGAGACAGTGTCCGCTGCACTGCAGCAGCGGCAGGCGGCAGAGCTGGAAGATCTGGCAAAAGAGCGACTTCAAGTCGCCGAGCGCCTTGAGCGTCTGACAGAGCAGAAGTTCAAGGCAGGTCAAGCTACGGGCTTTGACATTGAACGCACGCGTTCCGAGGTCATCGCCCTCCGGGTGGAGCAAGAGCAGTTGCGACGCGTACGCGGCGAAGCAACGCATGCCTTGGATGTGCTCGTTGGCCGGATTCCGGGGGCGCTTGGCAGCGGTCCTGCGCTTGCCTCTCTCACCATGCCCGATTGGACTCCCAGAAGCGTGCCAGGCGAATTGCTGCAGCAGCGCCCCGACGTCAGAGCCGCGCAGGCGCGTCTTGCAGCGGCGACGGCGCGATGGAACGCAGCAGAAGGCGAGCGGTTCCCCAAACTTGTGCTCGATTTGAGTGGTGGGCGCCAACGCTTCGAGAACAACGGAACACGTGTGGCAGGGAACATTTTCTCTCTGGGCTTGGGTGTGACGCTTCCGATCTTTGACGGTGGAGCAATACAAGCGGGAATCGACGAGGGCTCAGCACGCAGTCGCGGCGCACAGGCTGACCTGGAACGCACGGTTTTGCTTGCGCTTCAGGATGTGGAGAACGCTTATCTGGGCTGGCAGACCCAGCGGACTTCTCTGCAGCATCAGGTCGATGGTCTTGTCGTCGCTGATCGACTCCTTGACCGCAGTCGACGCCTCTTTGAGGCGGGACAGGTGGATGCGACCGTTGTTGCAGAAGCGGAGCGTGGCACCTTGTCCCAGCGAGCGGCTCTGGTCCGTGCTCGCGCCGACGCAGCCGTGCAATGGGGTGTTCTCGCTAAAGCGCTTTCTGGTTCGCCAGAGCATGTGAATCTGCAATCTTCACCCTGAGTCCTTGAGTTGGAAGAACGCAGCATGGCAGCGAGTTTTAAATACTGAATAGATCGACGATTAGTAGGGGACGCATGGAAATTCGACATCTACGTTGTTTTATGGCGCTCGCCGAGGAACTTCACTTCGCTCGCGCCGCTGCGAAACTGCATATTGAGCAGTCCCCACTGTCTCGCACGATCAAAGAACTCGAAGAGGAGTTAGGAGCACAGCTCTTTATTCGGAACACGAGAAGCACGCGTTTGACACGAGCTGGGTTGATGCTCATGGAGCACGCACCTCGGGTGTTCGCATCCTTGCAACAGGCGCGGGACTGCGTGAAGGCAGCAAAAAATGGCTTTCATGGACAACTCCGCGTCGCCTTGTCAGACGGCGCAACACTACTGTGCTTACCAGCCCTATTGGCGTTGTGTCGCGAGGAGGAGCCCGAGGTTGAGATTCGCTTTTTTGAGGTGCCACTATCCCAACAAATCAAAGGATTGCACGACGACCTGTATGACGTCGGCTTTGCACAGTCCGACGACGTAGGTGATGGAATCGTCGCACTTCCCGCGTGGACTGACACGCTTATGGTGGCGCTGCCAGCTCGGCATCCGTTGCTGGCTCTTAAGCGAATTCCATTGGATGAACTGCTGCGCTACCCGCTAGTGCTATCTGATCCTCAAGTGTGCGAGGGCCACGCCAAGCACATTGAGCGAGTACTTAGCCGGGCTGAAATGCAGCCTCTAG
>NZ_SACT01000018.1 GCF_004016515.1 Rubrivivax albus | reverse complement strand
AGCGACGATGCCTCGAGGGTTGCAGCGGCGGTGAGGGGCCACATGGTGCCAATCTGCCGCGGTCGCGTGGCTTGTATTGCGTGCGGTAAGCCGGTAGGTCCGTGATGTGTCAACTATCAGGTTTGTCAGGTGCCGACGGCTCGCCGTTTCTGCACGATCCGCAGTGCATCAGGGGAGATCCTGGATGCGAACCATCAACAAGGATCAGGCAGGGAGGCCTATGGACGAAGTGGTCAAGCACACACGGGTTCGGCCCGAATTCGGGGATGGGTGGGGAGGCACTGATGGCGACCACGGAGCCAAGCTGATCTGGTCAAGAGGGCTTGGTGCCTGCTTGACCGGTCTCTTGCTCCTGGCCAATGCTCAGGTTGCGGCTCAGGACCAGCAGGTCGTTATCGTCACGGGCCAACGTCCGGAGCCGGAGAAGCAGGAGAACGGCAAGGCGCTCAAGGGACTCGGACATGTCAGCGGGCACGGTAGCCTGACCGGCGGAAGCGGCGGCGCCAAAGCCAAGCCCTCCTCCGAAGACAACTCCAAGACCGGCCCCTGCACCGACAACCCGGTCGTCCTGTCCACTGGCGAGAAGTACCTGGCCCAGGACGACTTCGCCATCGGCGGGCACTACGGGTTCGAGCTGTCGCGCACCTACCGCAGCCGCATGCGCAGCGGCAGGCTCTTCGGCCTGAGCTGGAAGTCATCGCTGGACCCGATGAAGATCGTATGGTCCACGCAGCAGATCTGCGAACCCGGCGGCCCCTGCGCGCCGCGGGACGCCACGTTGACCGAGACCGACGGCGCCGTCTACAAGTTCAGCACGCCGCCCGGCTACGTGGGGGAGTACGGCGTCAACGCCAACTCGGACCGTGGCCGGCTCTACTACAGCTTCATCAACGCGAGCTGGGAGCTCTGGCGCAACGACAGGCGCTATGCCTTCAATGCGAGCGGCAACCTCACGTCCATCCGCAACGCGGCCGGCACCACCTTGCTGCAGTACACGTACTCGAGCGGCAGACCCGCCACCATCAGCAACGGTGCTGGGGCCACCATCGTGCTGACTTGGACTAATGGCCGCGTCACCAACGTGCGCGACGCGGCGAACAAGAACTGGGTCTACGAGTACGACGCGAACGGGCAGCTGGAGCGTGTCAGATCGCCCGGCTCGCCGCAGGACGTGCGGACCTACCACTACGAAGATGCCCGCGACGCAACCCTGCTGACAGGCGTGTCCATCAACGGCGTGCGCAAGACGAGCTACCAGTACGACGCGCTCAAGCGCGTGATCTCCAGCGGCCCGGTCGATGGCGAGGACACGGACATCCTGTCCTACGGCACGAACAGCACGGCCGTCACCAGCCCGAAGCGCCCGACGACCACCTACCTGTTCCAGACGGTCAACGGCGAGAAGAAGCTGATCCAGTCCACCGGCCAGGCCGGTGCGTCGTGCTTCTTCCGCGCGAAGACGGCCAAGTACGACAGCAACGGCTACCTGGACTACGAGACCGACTTCAACGGCAACAAGACCGAGTACACCTACGATACCAACGGGCTGCTGCTGGAGAAGACCACAGCCGCAGGCACGGCCGAGGCACTGACACAGCGCTACACCTGGGACGGCTCCTGGGAGCGGGCCAAGATCACCCAGGTGGAATACCTGGGCTCCACCGGGGCGGTCTACCAGAGCGTGCAGTACACGTACAAGACCAGCGGCATGGCCTTCGGCGAATTGGCCTCCGAAACCTGGACCGACCACCTGGCGAGTGCTCAGCGCCAAGTCGTCTACGACTACAGCTTCCACGCCAGCCCGAACCAGACGCGGCTCAAGAAAGCCACGGTCTCTCGAGCGCTGCCCGGCGGACAGTGGGCAGTGACCCAGCGCGAGTACGACACCAAGGGCAACCTGACCAAGCTGACGAACCCCGCAGGCCATGTGCAGACCTGGGGGCTGTTCAACGGCAATGGCCAGCCGGGGCAGTCGGTGGACCCCAACGGCATCGCTACCAGCCTGTCCTACCACGACAACGGCAACCTGCTGTCGGCCACGCAGGCGTTGCCCACGGGCAACCGCGTCACGCAGTGGGTCTACAACGGCGACCGCCAGGTGACCGACATCGTGCACCCTTCCGGGCGCATCGACCGCTTCCGCTACAACGACGCAGGGCGCCTGGTGCGCACGGGCAACGCACTCAACGAGTTCGTCGACCGCAGCTTCGACATCCCGAGCCTGACCGAGACCCACCAGTCCACGCGGCGCGTGCCGGTGGTCAGTGGCGGCAATCCGGCTGGGTCAACCTCTGGCGTCTTCAGCAGCCACGCCGTGCGCGGGTGCGACGACCAGGTCTGCGCCGTGCTGGGCAACGACGGGCAGGAGACGCAGTACGTCTACGACGGCAACCGCAACGTCGTGGGCAGGATCGAGACGGTCGCACCCGGCGTGACACGATCCACCAGTTTCCAGTACGACGCGCAGAACCGGCTTTCGCGGGTCAACGCGGCCGACGGCGGCATCACGCGCTACCGCTACGATGCGCAGGGCATGTTGTGGCAGGTGGAGGATCCCCGACAGCTCGTCACCACCTACACCTACAACGGCTTCGGCCAGGTGCTCACCCGCACCAGCCCGGACACCGGCGTGACCACCTACAGCTACGACAGCGCAGGCCGCCTGGCCACGGAGACCCTGGCCAACGGCCTGGTGTTCAGCCACACCTGGGACGCGCTGGACCGCCTGCTCTCACGCACGTCGGGTTCCAGCACCGAGAGTTTCGTGCACGACACCGCCACTTACGGCATCGGCCGCCTGCACCAGGCCAGCAGCCCCGGCGGGTCGGTCACCTACGCGTACAACGCCGACGGCCAGATCAGCTCGCAAGGCACCGTGGTCGGGACTTCTGGCACCTACAGCGTGGCGTGGGCCTACGATGCATCGGGCCGACTCACGCAGATGACGTACCCGAACGGCATGCGGCTGTCCTACGGATACGACGCCTACGGTCGTGTGTCTTCCGTCAGCACCAACCGCAGCAGCTGGCCCACCTTGGCCAGCCACTTCCTGTACCAGCCGGCCACCGACCAGCGCTACGCCTGGAAGTGGGGCAACGGGTGGCTGCGGCTGGTGACGCGCGACGCCGACGGCCGCATCACCCAGCTGGCCAGCGCCACCGGTGCCGCGCCGCTGAAGCTGGACTTTGCGTACAACCCCACCAACACCATCCGCTCCGTCACCGACAGCGTAGGCTCGAGCTGGAGTGCCAGCTACACCTACGACGACAACGACCGCCTCGAGACCGTCACGCGCAGCGGCGACAACCAGAGCTTCGGCTGGGACACCGCGGGCAACCGCACGGCACACACACGGGCCAGCCAGTCGTTCACGTTGACGCCGGACCCGTACGCCAACCAGCTCGCAGCCATCACCGGCAGCAGCAGCCGCAGCCTGGGTTACGACGATGCGGGCAACCTGCTGTCGGACGTCGGCGCCCTGGGCAACCGGGCCTATGTCTACGACGACTTCAACCGGCTGGCCCAGGCCAGGAACGGCAGCACGGTGCTGGGCACCTACACCTACAACGCCTTCGGGCAGCGCAACGCCAAGTCCACCGCCGCGGGCACGCAGCGATACATCCACGGCCCGGGCGGCGAGCTGCTCTACGAGGACGGCACCTCCCCCACCAGCTACGTCTGGCTGGGCGGCGAGCTGCTGGCCATCGAGCGCGGCGCCACCTTCCACGCCAGCCACAACGACCAGCTCGGCCGCCCTCAGTCGATGACCAACGCCTCGGGCACCGTGGTCTGGCGCGCCGTCAACGCCGCCTTCGACCGCAGCATCCACACCACCTCCATCGGCCACATGAACCTGGGGTTTCCCGGGCAGTACCTCGACACCGAGACCGGGCTTTGGCAGAACTGGCATCGGTACTACGATGCTTCGGTGGGGCGGTATACCCAGAGTGACCCGATTGGCCTGGCCGGGGGTATCAACACATATGCATACGCGCTGGGCAACCCGTTGTCTAACACCGACCCGCTCGGCCTTTGGTCGGTAACGTTCGGGTTCTTCCCTGGCATTGGCGGCCAGGTGACCTTCGGTCAGAACCCCAATGGCTCGGGCTTCGCATCCGTGCAATTTGGATGGGGCATCGGTGGAGGCGCCTCGTATAACCCGCTCGGGCAAGCGCCTGGCTATTGCTCTTGTTCGGGTTCGTCTTGGACCCTCGGCTACGGGGTGTATGCGCAAGCGTCGGCCCGCGCGGGTCCAGTTAGCGCGAGCTTGGGCGGCAACCTTGGGCGCAATGCGAATTCCTGT
Organism: Rubrivivax albus; assembly: GCF_004016515.1. GTDB lineage: Bacteria > Pseudomonadota > Gammaproteobacteria > Burkholderiales > Burkholderiaceae_C > Rubrivivax > Rubrivivax albus. The sequence continues at coordinate 4,446 of NZ_SACT01000018.1, read as the reverse complement.
AGTAACGACCTCTACCGTGGCGTGACGAAGAACGCCAGCCTGAAGGACGTAGCTACGGGCATCAATGCGAGCGTGTCTGGTGGAGGTCAGCTCACGCTGTCGGGTGGCGGCAGCGCTCAAGGGGGATGCACGTGTGGCGGCTGATGGTGCCGAAGGCGCGGCACATCGTCGCGCTCATCGTTTTCGCATCGCTTCTATTTGCCGTGCTGTACTTCACTGAGCGGCATAGCGACTCGTACAAAGCGGCTGAGCGATTCCTTGCGTCTGATGCGCGCGTTGCCTCTGTCGTAGGCCCGGTGACGCGTGTTGAGTTCAAATTCTGGGAAGGATTTCAGGCGGTCTCTTCCTCCAATGGAGGGGAGGCTCAATACACCTTCGAGGTCAACGGAAGTAAGGGCTCGTCAATCATCGAGGTTCACTTGCGCAGTTCGTCTGGGGTGTGGCGCGTGGTAACCGCAGACGTTCGTGCAGTTGACGGTTCGACCTCGCGCATCGTGGGGATGACGCTCGTTCCGGCCGCTGTGCCCCTTGGCTGAAGGTCGCTACATGGAGCGAACCACTTCGCTCCATGCCATGCACCTGCAACCCTCACCCACCTGGTACCTCTTCGACGCTGACGGCGCGGAGCCGGTGCGCCTGCTCGATGACGCCGGCCTCGCTGAACCGGCGCTGAGCGGCACGCCGCAGGGCGTGCTCGCCTCGCTGGCCGAGGCCATCCACAGCAAAGCGCAGCACCTGGGCGAGCGCGAGCTGCGGCACCTGGAGCTGTTCGTGGCGCTGCAACGCTGGCGCCGCTGAGTTCGAGGCGTGCGGCCGTGTCCAGGCTGGCCGGTGGCCACCCGAAGGGCTCGGCCTTGATGCGGCTGCGCGCCGGCCAACGCTTGCCGTGAGCGGTGCCTTCCGGGGTTCCTGGCGGGCACCGTGACGGCAGAGGGCGACTCGCCCCCTTCCCTGGGAAGGGCGGGGGGATGGGTGGCTGTTGATGGAGCCGCTGCCGCAGGACAGCGGGCAGCACCGGCCGGCGCCGGTGCTGACGCGAAGGGTCCTGGCCGCCCACGGACAGACCCGCAGCGCTTGCGGGGGCCGACCTCGTGCAGGCGCGGTCCAAGCGCCGGGTTCGCGCCCACGCGAACGCATGAGGTTGGGGTGCAGAGAGCACAGCGAACGAAGCCCGCCGCTGACGGAGCGCAGCGCAGGAAGCCACCCCGGGGTGCGGCGAGGCGTCCAGCCTCGAAGCGAGCGACGGCCACGGAGAACGCTGCTCGCATCGCGGGGTGGCTTCCTGCGCGACACGCCGACGAAGGCGGTGTGGCGTGCAGGCAGCGGCGCCAATGACGGGTGACGATGGGCGTCCAGCCCAGCGAGTGTGCGTGCGGCCCCAGCCGCCGAAGAGCACACGTTCGACCGCCCGGAGTCCGTAGGTGCTGGCAGCGTCTGCTGCGAGCATCTGCGGGCGACAGACGCGGCGCAAGACGCTCCCGAGCGATGGCTACACCTGGCATCGACCGATGCGAGGTGCAGACCATGCGAGTGACATCCGACGTGCTGGGCGGGCTGCTGCGCCCACCGGCGCCGCCCCCGAAGCGACCCACGTCGCGCGAACGCGCGGCGATGAACCGCCTGCGCGTGCTGCAGGCCGTGGCCGAGCACGGCCACCTGCGCTGCAGCGACCTGGCCGCCGCGTGCTGGCCTAGCGCGAAGTACGCCGAGCAGATGGCACAGCGCACCGTGCGCAGCCTGGTCGAGAGTGGCGAGCTGATGCCCAGGCGCAACTGCCACGGCGGCCTGAGCTACGTACTCACGCGCCCCGGTGCCGCCACGCTCGAAGTGCGCGGCATCGAAGCCCGGCACGGCCTGGACCTGGCCAGCGTCAGCGGCCCCACGTTCACGCACAACGCGCTGACGGCGCGGTGGTGCCTGCACAAGCGCGGCGAGGGCTTCGAGACCTTCTCCGAGTACGCGCTGATGAACGCCAACGCCACCGGCCGCGCGCCCGTGACTGCGCAGCAACTGCTCAAGCGCTACGGCAAGCTCCCTGACGCGGTGCTCGTGAGAGGCGAACGCCTGTGGCTCGCCGAAACCGAGTCCGCGCCGAAGTCCACGCAGGAACTCATGCGCATCGCCGCACTGGCCGAGCACGTCGGCCGCAAGGTGCACCCCGAGCTGCCCTTCGTGCTGGCCGGCCTGTTCGTCGTCTTCGACGCCGAGCAGAACCACGCCGGGCGCATCGCCCGCGCTGCGCGCGAGCGCTGGCAGCGCTACAACAACGCCGACCAGGCGCTGCTTGCCAGCCGCATCACGTTGGCCCGCGTGAGCCTGGGCCTGCCGCTCACGTGGCGCGGCTGCAGCGAAGAGCGCTTGACGCTGCAGAGCAAAACGCAGCCCGTATAAAACCGCCCGCTATACCGGGCAGGACACCTCACCGACTCGATGAGGCCACCGTGCAAACCTGATTCGGAGCGCACCGACGCTCCCCCAACGGCCCCGCAAGGGGCCGTTGGGCTTCCTGGCCCGGCCACACGCGGCCGGCGCGAAGGCTAAAGGCTAAGCAGACGTTCTTAGACGCGGCTCCCCTTGCACGGAGCCTTTAAATGCGTCACCGCCTGCCGAGCGCCATCGCCTCGGCCATCCAAACCGCCCACGAGCAACACGCCGAGGGCAAGACCCCCGACACCCCGTTCCAACCTGCGCAGACCTCGCTGCTGGCCGACCCGCCGAACTGGCGCGACTGGCTCGCCGAGCTGCTCGCGCACGCGGCGCCCGTGCTGCAGTACCTCAGCAGCACGCACCAGGAGCTGCGCGACGCGGCGCAGGTGCTGCCGTGGCAGCTCCACGAGCTGAGCCAGCACGAGCCGCACCCCGGCGCCGATGCGCGCCTGGTCGCGGCGGCCGAGCGGCGCTTCGGCGAGCCGGTGCCCGGCCAGACGCTGGACGCTCAGGCCAAGCGCGTGCGCGACCCCAAATACTGGCGCCGCTTCCTCGTGCGCCGCGTGCGCGAAGCGCGCGAGCGGCTACACCTGCAGCTCGGCCTGGTCGGCAAAGGTGCCCGCCAATACTGCAGCGAAGGCGCCCGCGAGCACCGGCAGATGCAGCTCGTCAAGCAGGAAGAGTGGCTCAAGAACACGATGCTGCGCGGCTTCATCGACGGCCAGCTCGTGGAGCTGCCGCTGGCCCAGGTGGTCAAGGGTGCGCACCAGAAGCTCAGCAAGCTGTACGCCTTCATCGCCGCGATGGACCGCCTGGCTGTCGATGCCGGCCTGACGGTCGCGCTGCTGACGACGACGCTCGAAGGCCAGTGGCACGCGAACCCCGAGTTCAAGCGCGAGGGCCACCGCTGGAACGGCGCGTTCCCGCGCGAGGCGAACGCCGAGCTGGGTGCGCGCTTCCAGAGCATCCGGCGCGACCTCGACAAGCAGGGCATCAAGCTCAGCGGCCTGTGGGCCGGCGAGCCACACGCGGACGGCTGCCCGCACCGGCACCACTGGCTGATGTACGACCCGCAGCACGAGCGCGCGGTGCTGGCCGCGTTCCTGAAGTACTTCCCCGGCAAGCTCAAGCTGCGCCGCGATGCGCGCGACGGTGGCGACGTCATCATCGACACGCGCGAGGACGCGCTGCACGGGCTGCACCGCAAGCTGCGCCGCAAAGAAGGCGCGCAGGTCGACGTGAGCATCATCGACCGCAGCAAGGGCAGCGGTGCGAGCTACATCCTCAAGTACGTGCTCAAGGCGGTGCTGCCCGAGCTGAGCTATGAGGGCCTGGCTGCGCCGCTGGGTCCGAACTCGCAGGCTGCGCCTGGTCCGGCGAAGAAGCGCAGCGCGACCGAGGCGCGCAAGGAGCTGCGCACGCTGCAGAGCGTGGACGCGCACCGCGCGGTGTGGCGCATGCGCAGCTTCCAGCTCTTCGGCATCAGGAACTGCTTGACGCTGTGGGACGAGCTGCGCCGCATCAAGAAGGCGCCGGCCGAGCCCGAGCTGAAGAAGCTGTGGCGCCTGGCGCGCGGCGGCGAGGCCGAAGGCCACGTCAATGCCGACGAGCAGCGCGGCGATGCCTACGGCTTCCTCAAGGCGCTGGGCGGCCTGGCGGCCGTGGCTGGACCTGAGCAGCTCGAACTCGGCGCCGACGCGCCGAGCAAGGCGCGGATTTATACGGAGCCGACGACGACGCGCTACGGCGAGACCGGCTCGCGCATCAAGGGCGTGGAGCTGGTGCAGCCCGGCGCGTGCAGCGACGAAGGCGCGCCGGTGGTGCTGGAGCGCGTGGAAACGCGCTCGGTCACCTGGGAGCTCGTCGCGAAGGACGAGACGACGAAAGGCAAGGTAAGTGCAGCCGCGCCTGCCGGGGATAAAACTGCGAAGGCCAGCCATCGCCCACGGGTCGATGGGGATAGTTAGTCATAGTGTTCCAAGGGACGGGCGGTGCCCGTCCTTCTTCCTCAAAGACGAA
>NZ_SACT01000017.1 GCF_004016515.1 Rubrivivax albus | reverse complement strand
CGCACCCAGACCCAGCGGCTGAGCGCCCAGCAGTTCGTGCGCCGGCTGCTATGGCATGCACCCGCATCGCGGCAACACACCACACGCCACGCCGGGCTGTACAACAGCAACCACCGCGAGCACCATGCTCAGGCCTGCGCGCAGTTGCGCCAGGACGATCACCCATGGCCCAGGCCCCAGACTTCACCGACGCCGGCACCGGCCACGCCGTGCCCGCACTGCGGCAAGAGCCTGCTGCGCACGCGGCGGCTGGCTGGACTGAAGCGGCAGGTGCAAGGGGCGCACCACACAGGTGCTTTTTCCCCGCGGGGGGAACAAGCCACTGCTGAGCGCGGTTCAACGAGACGGTCGAACGGACCGTCAACAGCCAACAGCGGCCGCGCTCCACCATCTTGGGATATTGTTGGTTCCGCGCGGCCACTGTTGCCTGCTGACGGCCGCTCACCTCAACGTTAGGCCGCACGATTCACCACCTTTCGGAATCGAGCCGCCGCGTACAGCCGTATGAATGCAACCACCGTGGCCTTCGTCGTCGCCTTCGCCGCGATACTTGGTACGCCCGTCATCGCACCACTTGCCTCTTGGTGGCTCAATCGGCAGCCAGCGGCCTTGCGGGTTCGTCGTCTTCGCGATCTTTGTACTGGACTTTGCCTCTTCTTTGTTGCTCTACTTCTTGGCATCTCCACGCCCTGGTTCGAACTGAACGCTCTGCTCTGCGGCATCGCGTACATCACCACTGGCGTGCTTGCTGTATCCGCATTTCGCGTTCGTCCACGTCTGGTTGGCATCGCGCTCGGTTCCATTGGAGTGCTTGTCCTTATCCTCAGCATGCTTCTGGGCACCGTAGGCGCCCTTGCTGTTGGGCTCATCGTCGGCGACGCCGCTCCCATTTACACAGCATCGCTTCCTTTGAACCGGAGGTGCTTCGTCAAATCCTTCGGCAACGTCACTACAACCAGCGGCGGGTACGACGTAACCATAAAGTACGTTCCACCGTTCTTCCCACTTGTGGCACTCTGGCGCGCGGATAGGCGGTTCGCGAATCCAACCTTTGAGCCGCCCGAAGCATGCCTCCGGGCCATCAATTCAGGTGCCTAGCTGTCGCAATCTGGCGCCGCGAGTGCGGCCTAACCCCTCGCTCAAGCGCCGACGCGCAACGGCAGGGCACCTGGCCCGCGAAGCGCTGGTGGTCTATCCTACGCCTCGCGGGCCAGGTGCCCTGCCGTTGCGCGCGGCTTAGCTCGAACGTTAGGCCGCGCGAATGGCCGCAGCGCTACTCTCTGCGCGTGGAGAAAACTCAATGAAGCGAGTCACCGGAATCGGAGGCATCTTCTTCAAGGCGAAGGACCCCAAGGCCCTGGCAGAGTGGTACAGGAAGCACCTCGGGCTGGAAGTCGAAGAGTGGGGTGGCGTTGCCTTCCGATGGAGAACGGAAGAGAACCCGACGGGAACCGGAAGCACTGTCTGGAGCCCGTTCAAGGAAGACACTACGTACTTCGCGCCAAGTTCGGCGAGCTTCATGGTGAACTACCGTGTTCAAGACCTCCACGCGGTGCTCGCGGTACTTCGAGCAGAAGGATGCGCCGTCGACGACAAAGTCGAAGAATCGGAGTACGGAAAGTTCGGATGGGTTCTTGACCCTGAGGGCAACAAGCTTGAACTCTGGCAACCGCCAGAGGGTCAGTGAGTTGCTCGTTCTCGCGCACACGGCGCGGCCTAACCCCTCGCTCAAGCGCCGACGCGCAACGGCACGGCGCCTGGCCCGCGAAGCGCCGCTCATCTATTCTGCGCCTCGCGGGCCAGGCGCCGCGCCGTCGCGCGCGGCTTAGCTCGAACGTTAGGCGGCGCGAGGACCCCATGCCACCCTTCCGCAAGTCCCTGGCTGCATTGCTCCTTCTGATGGGCGGCACGGGCGCAGTTATGGGGCAGGTCTTGGAGGCACCGAACGTGGTGCCGATCGACCAGATGTTGGTGACTTCAGGTCAGCCGAGCCGTGCGGCGCTCGGTTCGCTTCGGCAACAGGGGTTTGAAGCGGTGCTCTATCTGGCGCCAAGCTCGGTGCCGGATGCCATCGCCGATGAGCCAAAGATTCTTGCTGAGCAAGGCATCGAGTTCGTTCACATTCCCATCCCGTTTGGCAAGCCGCAGGAAGGTCACTTCGTCGCGGTGTCAGAAGCGCTGCAGCGCCTCAAGGGCAAGAAAGTTCTTGTGCACTGTCAGGTCAACATGCGTGCATCAAGCATGGTGTTCCTGTATCGCACCATCACAGGTGGGCAAGACCCGGGCAATGCGTACGAATCGGTAAGCAAAGTCTGGTCTCCGCACGGGCCGTGGAGGTCTTTGCTACAAACTCAGCTCAAGAAGCATGGCATCAATTTCGAGCCGTACTAAAGCGCCGCCTAACCCCTCGCTCAAGCGCCGACGCGCAACGGCACGGCGCCTGGCCCGCGAAGCGCTCACTGTGTATCCTGCGCTTCGCGGGCCAGGCGCCGCGCCGCTGCGCGCGGCTTAGCTCGAACGTTAGGCGTCACAAACGCACCACACTTGCCATGCCTCTACAGCTAGCGATGCTTCTCTTTAGGGAAGCTCCAACTCTTGCGGAAGTGCAGGTGCAGGCGGCGCTGTCCTCCGGCTGGCCTGAGCTTGCGACCCCAACCGACTTTGGCGTTCAAGACAACACACTTTCGTTTCGGCTCGGAGAAGCTGATGTCGTTATCGGACTCATGCCCGCGCCTATTCCGTGGGTCGACTTAGAAGGTCCGTGCTCAACAAGCTACCTCTGGCCAAACGCATTGACAGAGGCAAAAGAGCACACTATCCACGCGATCGTGACCGTGATGGGAGAGTTGCCTCCCGTCCAGCTCTCGACTCTCCTAACTCAAGTGTGCGCAGCAGTGATGACTGCGTTGCCTCAAGCAATTGGCGTTTTCTGGAACAACGCAGTGATGGTCGTTCCCAAGGGTCTGTTCTGCGACTTCGCTACCAGCATCTTGCCAAAGGGGCCGCCCATTCCGGTCTGGGTCGATTTTCGTGTTGGTTGGAGCGAGAGCGGCAAGACTAGTGCAGGATTTACTACAGGCCTTGCTGCCCTGGGCCTTATGGAGCTGGAGACTCGAGATGCCACTGAGCCGCCATCCGAACTTCGTCAACGCTTCGAGTCAATAGCCCAATACCTACTTGACAATGGCCCAGTAATTGGTGACGGAAATACTGTAGGTAATAGTGCTACAGAACAAATACGCGTCACATACTCGCCCTCATACTTTGGCGCCAAAGGTCAGGTTATGCGACTCACATATGAAAGAAATCAGCAAAATAAGTCTTGGTGGCGGCGGTGACGCCTAACCCCTCGCTCAAGCTGACCCGCTACGGCAGGCGGCGTAAGGCTGGTCCGCGGCACATGGTGCATCATCGCGTACCAGCCTTACGCCGCCTGCCTCCGCGGGCAGCTTAGCTCGAACGTTAGGCGTCGCAGGCAACCACCTTCGGAGCTCGCTGCAATGGCTGAACTCAAGACCAAGGCCACCGATGCGAGCATCGATGAATACATCGCGTCGCGTGCCAGCGAAGAGCAGAAGACTGATTGCAAGAGCCTGATGGTCATGCTGAAGCGCGTGACCAAAGAGAAGCCGCAGATGTGGGGACCCAGCATCGTTGGGTATGGGCTCTACAAGTACACCTATGAGAGCGGCAGAACCGGAGAGATGTGCAGAACCGGGTTCGCCATACGAGGCAAGGAGCTTGTCGTCTACCTCATAGCGGAAGGTGGCGAACAAGAGGCACTGCTTGCCAAGCTCGGCAAGCACAAGATGGGTAAGTCCTGCCTGTACATCAAGAAGATCGCAGACATCGACATGAAGGTCTTGGAGCAGTTGGTTGTCGGCTCACTTGCGCAGCTGAAGGCCAGGTATGGCTGAGGCGACGCCTAACCCCTCGCTCAAGCGCCGACGCGCAACGGCACGGCACCTGGCCCGCGAAGCGCCTGCTGTGTATCCTGCGCTTCGCGGGCCAGGCGCCGCGCCGTCGCGCGCGGCTTAGCTCGAACGTTAGGCCTCACAGGAGCGCACGTGGACGCAATCTCACTAGCAGGAGCCTATCAAGGCATCAAAGCAGCCAAGGAGATCTTGTCTGGGCTCTTTGAGCAAAAGGTTGACTCGGAAGCGAGGCCGAAGATATTGGAAGCCCAAGCGAAACTTGGCGATGTACAGGACGCGCTATTCGTTCTTCGAGAGAAACTCTCTGAGCTTCAGCAGGAGCGAGACGAACTCCGTTCCCAGCTCGTGGACATACAAGCATGGAAAGCAAGGGAGCAGCAGTACTCCCTTTCGTCAACCGTGGGTGGGGCCGTTGTCTATCAGTTCATTGGATCGCCAGACCACTTTGCTTGCCCAAGCTGCTTCAATCGGCGTGAGGTGCACATCTTGCAGGACAACCACAACATGTCTGGCACTTTCCGCTGTCCTGGCTGCCAGGAGAACTTTCCCGTAAAGCAGTCGAGGAAAATTCCCTCTGGTAGGACGATCGGCATGTGAGGCCTAACACCTCGCTCAAGCGCCGACGCGCTCCGGCAGGCGGCGTAAGCCTGGTCCGCGGCCTATGCGGCATCATCGCGAACCAGGCTTACGCCGCCTGCCTCCGCGCGCGGCTTAGCTCGAACGTTAGGCCGCACATGAGCACCGCTGAGGGTGATCCACCACCAAAGAAGAAGCCACGGGTCGATGGCCAGATCACTGGTTTGGCAGGTGAACTGTTCGTCGCGGCTGAACTACTGAAGCGGGGCCTTCAGACCTCAGTGACCTTCGGGAACGCGAAGTCCGTTGACCTACTTGCCTATGACCCGGAGTCGAAGAGATCGTTTGCGGTACAGGTCAAGGCGCTTAGGTCCAAGAACTTCTTCTTGCTAAGCCACCACAAGGTAGAGCCAACCCAGGTCTACGTCTTTGTCCTGCTTAACAAGCCAGGGCAACAGGTTCAATACTTCGTCGTGCCCGGGAAGGACCTGCATGGTCAGCCCGAGAAGTTCTCCAAGTGGTTTCTTGATCCCAAGATGCCAGGTATCCATCCAAACACGCTTGCTGAACTGGGGTACGAGGATGCGTGGCATGTCTTCGCCGAGAGTGCGGCCTAACCCCTCGCTCAAGCACCGACGTGCCACGGCAGGCCGCCTTGCCCGCGAAGCCGTGTTTGCTCATCATCGGCTACGCGGGCAAGTCGCCCTGCCGCGTCACGCGGCTTAGCTCGAACGTTAGGCGTCGCAGGCCCCCCGCCTATTGCTCTTGCGGCATCTTGTTAGTGTATATACACTAACCGGGTGCGAATCACCTACGATCCGGCCAAGCGCCAGAAGACGCTTGATGAGCGTGGCCTAGACTTCAAGGATGCTGCTCAGGTCTTCAGGGGCGTCACGGTCGAAGTTGAGGATGTTCGCAAGGAATACGGTGAACGTCGCATCATCTGCTTCGGCAAGCTGAAGGGCCGAATGGTTGTTGTGGGGTACACGCCGCGTGGCGCGGAGCGCCATGTCTTCAGCATGCGAAAGGCCAACGACCGTGAACAAGCCCGCCTCGCGCCGTACTTCGGGAACTGATCTTGCGCGCGTCGATGCGCACAAGGTCAAGCCGCATGAGTACAAGGAACTGCCCGAACTCACTGATGCCATGCTTGCGCGCGCGGTGGTCAACAAGGGTGGCCGTCCGAAGTCGGAGAACCCCCGTCAACTCATCAGTCTGCGGTTGCCGCCAGAAGTCGTCGCGCGTTGGCGTGCTACTGGTCCTGGTTGGCAAACACGAATGGCCGAGCGTCTTGCAAAGTCGCCGTTGCCAAGGCCCAAGAGCGACGCCTAACACCTCGCTCAAGCGCGGACCCGCGCCGGCAGCCGCCGCCTGGCCGCTCCAGGCCAAGGTGGTAGATTGTCCTTGCGCGGCCAGCCGGCGTCTGCCTGCACGGTCCGCTTAGCTCGAACGTTAGGCCTCAGAATCTATGTCCAGCGACCGTCGCTATCAGGTATTCGTAAGCTCAACGTATGAAGACCTTCGCGAGGAGCGTCAGGAGGTCATGCAGGCCCTGCTTGAACTCGACTGCATTCCCGCAGGGATGGAGCTATTCCCGGCAACTGACGACGATCAATGGACACTGATCAAGCGAGTCATCGATGAGTGTGACTACTACATCGTCATCATTGGTGGGCGATACGGCTCCATTGGGCCAAAGGGAATCAGCTACACCGAGCAAGAGTATCGATACGCTCTCGACACCGGGAAGCCAGTTATCGCCTTTCTGCACAAGGACCTTGCGCTGATCCCGGTAGGAAAGTCGGAGGCCGATCCTGAGTCGGTCGCCAAGCTCATGGAGTTTCGTGAGCTAACGCGAAAGAAGGTGTGCAAGTTCTGGGAACGTCCGTCAGATCTTGGTTCAGCGGTAAGCCGTAGCCTGGTTCGGCTGATCAACACTCATCCGATGCCAGGCTGGATCCGCGCAGACAAGGCGGCTGCCGCGGTGGCTGCTACCGAGGTCTTGCGGCTTCGGAAGACCATCGAAGACCTCCAAGCAAAACTGGCCGAAACGCAGCTCTCCGCTCCGAAGGGAAGCGAGGATCTCGCCCAAGGTGTAGAGCCATTTCCGATTGACTACTCGTTCGAAGCCTATGCGGCAGACCGGGAGGTTTGGTCTTTCAACAGGCAGTTAGATTTCACATGGAACGAGATCTTTGAGGAGATCGGTCCCCTGATGCTTGACGAAGCGGCAGATGACCGCATTCGTGCAGGGTTGGCTCAGCTTGTTCGAACACGTACGCTTGATGGATGGGACGAAGATCCTGAGTTGACGGAGTTTGGCTCACCTCGATCCTTTGCTGTATCAGCCAGGGATGAGCAAACTATCAAGATTCAACTCCGCGCGTTGGGGCTCATCGAACAGAGCAAGAAGGCACGCAGCATCAAAGACACCAGAACCTTTTGGAGCCTTACTGCCTATGGTGACGCGGTATTGGTACAGCTACGCGCGATTCGGAAAGGGGAGTTCAAGCCTGTTGATGAGGGCAGTGCGGATGAGGCGCCGGAAGCTGAGGCCTAACCCCTCGCTCAAGCGCCGACGCGCAACGGCACGGCACCTGGCCCGCGAAGCGCCTGCTGTGTATCCTGCGCTTCGCGGGCCAGGCGCCGCGCCGCTGCGCGCGGCTTAGCTCGAACGTTAGGCCTCGCATGTTGACCCATCTGCGCAATGCCACCATCGAAGACAAGGCACGGATCTTGGCTCTTATGGAAGGGGTGATCCACGACACGGTCGACGCCTCCCACCAACTTGAGACCATCGAGAATGTCGCCTCCAACCTGGGCTTGTGGGAGCGAGCCCCCGAGCGGTGCGTCCACCTTGTAGCCGAGTTCGATCGAGAAGTCGTTGGTGTAGTCCTTGTCAAAGACTTCTGGAACCTCTGCAGCTTGTTCGTCGCCACTGAGCATCACCGAAAGGGGATTGGCAGAGCCTTGTTGCTCGCTGCGATAGATCGGTGCCGCGGGAGCAGTCCAAAGGAAGCGATCCACCTCAACTCTTCGGCATTCGCTGTCCAGTTCTACCTTTCGTTGGGCTTCGAACATCGGCAGTCCAGCCAGCAGCTTCCCCCCGGCTTCATGCCACTACGGTATGCCCTTGCCGCGAGCGAGGCCTAACCCTTCGCTCGAGTGGACGCGCTCCGGCATGGCACTTGGCCCGCGCGGCGGTGTGGTTCATCATCCGCCGCGCGGGCCAAGCGCCATGCCTGCGCGCGCCCCTCAGCTCAAACGTTAGGCATCACAAGACCCGCTGCCGTGCTCCCGGTGCAGTCTGTCTCAAGGAAGCATGATGAAACTTGAAAGACTTGGAAATTCAAGGCGCGCCGAACTGTCTGAACTATTCCGCTCGACGTTTTCAGACTCCGAAGGAGAGGACGAAGGGCTCACGATCGGGCGTCTGGTCGACAAGCTGGCCGCAGTCATTGACGATGTCGACGTGATTGCCTTTGGTGCCATCGAGAACGGCGCCCTCACTGGAGCCATTTTCTTTACGCGCCTCAAGTTCAGTGACGATTCCATTGTCTACATGCTCGCTCCGGTGGCAGTTTCATCCGCTCGTCAACGAAGTGGCATTGGTCAGGCCCTCATTGAGTTTGGGCTGCAGCAGCTGAAGAAGCAGGGAGCCGGTGTTGTGGTTACCTATGGCGATCCGGCCTACTACGGTAGGGCGGGTTTTGAGCCGCTGTCTGAGAACGTCATGCAAGCGCCAATGGAGTTGTCCATGCCGCAAGGGTGGCTTGGTCAGTCACTCTCGGATTCACCAATCGAGGCCCGAAGCGACCGTCCGAACTGTGTTGAGGCATTTCGTGACCCTGCATATTGGTAGTCTTGGTTGTGCATGCGCAGTGATGCCTAACCCCTCGCTCAAGCGCCGACGCGCAACGGCACGGCACCTGGCCCGCGAAGCGCTCACTGTGTATCCTGCGCTTCGCGGGCCAGGCGCCGCGCCGTCGCGCGCGGCTTAGCTCGAACGTTAGGCGTCAGAGGCTTTGCCCGTGGCGCGGACATCTGTAGCTGTCCGGATTGATCTCGGACAACGCGTGCTGGTGAATCACTGAGCAAGCTCCAACTTGCGTGGCCACGCAGGTGCGTGGCAGGTGACCGATCTGCTTGAGGGAGACTCAGATGCAACGTCGATATGTTCTTGCCTACGCTGCCTGGACACTGGCGCTAGCGATGCCGAAGGCTGGGGCTGAACAGGCTGGCAACGCGGATGCAGAGGCTGCACTACGGCAGGCTGTTTCAGACTATTTGGCCAGCTGGAACTCACACGAAATCGCGTCCTGGGCTCGTTGGCTGACGGAAGACGTTGAATGGATTGACCCCAGTGATCCTTCTCCGAAAAAGTCCAAGGCCACGGTAACCACCTTTGCCTCCTATTACGTACGGACTTACGATCTTGATCTGAGAATCAAGAAGCTCCTTCTCGCGTCGAACGGAAAGAGCGCCACAGTGGCCCTCGAGGGAAAGTGGTTGGAACTGCCACAGAGGGACGGGAAGTACTCGCGAGAGTGGGCGCGCGATCTACTCGTGTCTCGTTGGCGGTACGAAGGTGATGGCTGGCGACTCTTGTACATGAACAACCATGCTGGTAGCTCAGCCGAGATCGCCAAGGCTGAAGGTCTGAACTGACGCCTAACCCCTCGCTCAAGAGCCGACGTGCCACGGCAGGCCGTCTTGCCCGCGCGGCCGTGTTTGTTCATCATCGTCCCCGCGGGCAAGCCGTCCTGCCGCGTCACGCGGCTTAGCTCGAACGTTAGGCCGCAGAACCACCGACTCGTCCATCATGACCGTACCTATCCTAAAGATTGCAGATGGTTTCCGAGAGGAGTTCGCGCGCAGCCAAGTTGACCTGCGGCAGACTCCAGATGAGTATGCGGCGCGAGAAGCGCACAAGTTCTTGCTGTTTGACCTCGACGACTACAGTTACCGGGATCAAGAACTCCACTCTTGGATCCATCGCTTTGGTGCAATTCTCCGTGGCGTCGAGGGAATGCCAAGCATTGAGGAATTGAGGTTGCGGTACCTTAGTCAATCTGAAAGAGATGCAATCGCGAGAGAGCAAGAAGACGACGAAGGCCTATAGACCACTTCGTCAATGCTCTTTTCCTGTGCATGGCATTCAATACGTCCCTGCCGCCTGCGCTGCGGCCTAACCCCTCGCTCAAACGCCGACGCGCAACGGCACGGCACCTGGCCCGCGAAGCGCCCGTTGTTTATCATGCGCTTCGCGGGCCAGGCGCCGCGCCGTCACGCGCGGCTTAGCTCGAACGTTAGGCGTCACGTGGCCATGCGCGCGAGACTTCTGGCCGCAAGGGGTAGACTTGACGCTCGTCCTCAGGAGTAGCCATGCCAGACACCGCCGCAGACCTCGCAGTCCGTGGCAAGCAGCTCCCGCGTGAAGAGCGGGAGCGCCTTGTCGACGAGTTGCTCGAGTCCCTGAACGAGCCTGCAGCCGCGGAGCTTGATGTAGCCTGGGCCGCTGAGATCGAGCGCCGTCTTGCCGCGTACGACCGCGGTGAAGTGCAGGCGCTTTCCGCAGAAGAGGTCTTCGCCAAAGCGCGCGCGCTCGCAAGGTGAGCGTGGTTCGCTTCCTGCCGGAGGCGGAGGCCGAGTTGCTCCATGAGGTCGAGTACTACTCGAACGCAAGAGCCGGTTCAGGCATTCGGTTTCAAGCTGCAGTTGAGGCTGCCCTCGAGCGCGCAACAAGGCATCCTCTTGGTGGGGCTCCTTCGCATCATTCAACGAGAAGTGTCTTGGTCAAGGGCTTTCCGTTCAGCGTCGTGTACCGGCCATCGGAAAGCGAGTTCCTCGTGGTGGCAATTGCGCCTCATCGCCGCCGCCCAGGCTACTGGCTGTCGCGGTTGAGTGACGCCTAACACCTCGTTCCAGCCGACGGTCATCGGCATGGCACTTGGCCCGCGAAGCGCCTTGGTTCATCATGCGCCTCGCGGGCCAAGCGCCATGCCACTGCCCGCGGCTGAACTCGAACGTTAGGCGTCGCAGGGTAAGCGTCCGGCGATCCCGTCATGACGACGGGGGCGGTGGTCAGGCCGAGTCGATCGCCTGCCAGCGGTGCGGCAGCAGCTCGCCGATCCTGCTGGCGGGCTGCGTAGGCAGCCTCTCGAGCACGT
>NZ_SACT01000016.1 GCF_004016515.1 Rubrivivax albus | reverse complement strand
CGCGCTGCTGCTGTCCGCCATCACGCTGAAACGCTGTCCGCGATCAGCGTGAAACGGTGTCCGCCTTCCCGTGAAATGCTGTCCGCGATCCCGTGAAATGGGTGTCCGCGATGACGTGAAATACGCACAGCTGTTCGTGGACCGGTACAAGGAGCTCTTCGTGCCCACCTACCAACTGGCGACGATCGCAACTCAGATCCATCGCATGCTCATCGGAGGGCTGATCGACCGGGACCCGTACAGCCCGGAACAGAAGCGGCGACTCCATCAGCTGGCATACGGCGCTCAGCGAGGTGTGCTGGACGTGCCCTGGGTGAACGCGGCATCTCGCGGCATGCGGATCGAGGGCATCACCAAACAAGGCAAGACCCAGCTGATCAAGCGGGTGCTCAGCCAATACCCGCAAGTCATTCGGCGAGGCGAGAACACCGAGGCAGGCTGGATCGAACTGGTTCAGCTTGTCTACCTGGTCATTCCTATGCCGACGGACGCCACCAAGGGTGGATTCCTGATGCAGGCATTCATCGAACTGGACCGAATCCTCGGGACCACCTACGCCAGAGACACGAAGATCAGGGACAGTTCAATCGACAGTCAGCTCGTGCAGCTTCTCGCCAAGCTGGCGATGCACCGGTGTGGGCTACTCGTCGTCGAAGAGGCCCAGGAGACGAACCAGTTGGCAACAACCAAGTTCGGATCGGACTTCGGTACGTTCTTCCTCCGGGTTCTGAACGCCGGGATCCCCACCATCCTCATGGGAAATCCAAACGCCTTCACGGAACTGGACACCAGTTCGCAGCTCATGGGAAGGCTGTCGGACGCCGGGCTTCATGAACTGCAGCCCACGGCGTCACCAACGGCGAACGAGTGGACAGACGACTTCGTTCCGGGCATCTGGGGCAAGAACTTGCTTCCTGAGGCCGACGAACCAATCGACGATCTGCCGGTCAAGCTGCATGCCTGGACGGGAGGCTTCAAGCACTACCTGAACGTACTGCGCCGCGAAGCCACCATGTCTGCCATCCAGCGAAAGGGCAGCCATGTCGCACAACGTGACATCGCGCTGGCGCTCCAGAGTTCAGCAATGGTGGAAGGTCGAAAGATCATCGACAGCTACCTCAGCGGGCTGAAGGGCGGGGAGACGCAGTTCACAGACATTCCGGGCCTCCCCGGCGAAGCTCTGCGACGCACACAGCCGAAGCGGCGCCGCCGCTCGGGCTGACCAGGGGACGATATGACCTCGACGAGTCTGCTCCCAGACCAATCGTCCGTCCATATGTCCCTCGGCCACATACCGACCTGGTGGGAGGGCGAATCGCTATACGGATGGTGCTCGCGCGTTCACACGCTGGAAGGCCGCCCCAACAAGTCTCTGGGGACGATTCTGTTCGGCCGATCTCATGCTTGCCGGAACGTGGATGTACCGGTCGGAATGGACCGGTTCGTCGCGGCCACAGGCGGCCGACTTGGCGCAGTGGAAGACATTCTGCGCAACCGAACCGTCCTGGCTGCGTACTGGCCTTTCGCTGATGCACTCACGAGAGAGAACGTCGTCGACGCAGTGACTGACGTGAATGGCACCAGTGCTGCCCAGATGTTGGGGCTACCGGCGTCCAGGCTTGGTGCGCACCATCCTCTGCGCTCCTGTCCTGACTGCCGTCGTGAGCAGCAGAAGGACAAGGGATACGCCACCTGGATGGTCGAGCAGCAGCTGCCCGGTGTGTGGTGGTGCCCTTCGCACCATCGACCCTTGGAACAAGTTCGTGTGGCCCGTGCAATCTGGGGCAAGCCTGGGGAGTCGGACGTCGAACTCGGGCGACCAGCGACGCAAGCCGAAACCCTCGCCCTGGAACGGCTGACTGCGCTTGCCCGTCGGATTCCCGCCATCGAACAGGCCAGTTCCGAGTGCCTGGCCAGCAACTGCATCCGACGGCTTCGCGATCTCGGACTGGCAACCTCCCACCTGATTAGCGAGCAAGCTCAGCAGGCTCATTCTGTGAGCCAGTGAGCGCCGAGGATGGGCGCATCCCACCAGGAGATGCGCCATGCCGATGAACCGAGTCCAGTTCCAGAAGGGGTTGTCGTTGCCGGAGTTCATGAGCCGCTACGGAACCGAGGAGCAGTGCGAGCATGCGTTGGTGGCTGCGCGCTGGCCCGGCGGCTTCGTCTGCCCGGTTTGCGGCGTCATGCAGTCGCGCACCTCGTTCCGGCGCGAGGGTCGGCTGTACTGGCAGTGCGCTGGCTGCCAGTACCAGTGCAGCGTCACCAGCGGCACCGTCTTCGAGGCCACCAAGCTGCCGCTGACGCGCTGGTTTCTGGCCATGCAGCTGCTCACCCAGGCAAAGAACAACGTCTCGGCGCTGGAGCTGACTCGCCAGCTCGGAGTGAGCTACCGCACCGCCTGGCTCATCAAGCACAAGCTGCTGCAGGCCATGGCGCTGGCCGAGTCCGAGAGGCAGCTCACCGGGCGCGTCGAGGTCGACGACGCCTACCTCGGCGGGGAGCGCAGCGGCGGCAAGGCCGGCCGCGGCTCGGAGAACAAGGTGCCCTTCGTCGTGGCGGTGCAGACCACCGAGGACGGCCGTGCGCACCTGGCCTGCCTGTCGGCGCGGCCGTTCACCAAGGAGGCTATGAAGGAATTCATCGCCTCCAGCATGGGGCTGCCTCTGACCGTCGTCTCCGACGGCCTGGGCTGCTTCACCGTGGCCGCCTCGATGGGCGCCGTTCACGACCGCGAGATCACCGGTGGCGGCAAGGCCAGTGTGCTCAACGAGAAGTTCCGCGCCGTCAACACGCTCATCGGCAACGTCAAGACGGCGCTGACCGGCACGTACCACGCCATCAAGTTCGCCAAGTACGGCTACCGCTACCTCGCCGAGGTGCAGTTCCGCTTTAACCGGCGCTACGACATGCGCGGCATGCTCGGCAGCTTGCTGCGCGCACTCGTCGCCGCACCGAAGCTGCCGGAGCGCGGAATCAGGGTTGCTGAGGTTCATCGCTAATCAGGACCTCCCATGCGAGGCTCAACACGAGCAGGATCCGAGATTGGGTGGAGTCCAGACCAGTCATGGGCTGGATCAGGAGGCAGGGCGACGCGGTCACGTTCCCTCGCGGCAACTGGGTCGTCCCCATGCTGCGGGGGCGCAGTCGAGAGCATCCGCTCAAGTGGATGGTGCTCTGGACCTGCCTCTGGAGCCAAGAACCCCTGGAGCGGGCCTTGCGGGCGTTCGACGAGGCAGCAAATGGTCAGGTCGCCATTGAGTCGGGCGACCAATACCTGCTCTGGCCCGATGACGGGAAGTCAGTACGCGTAGCGCTTCCTGAGGCGGTCGAGGAGGCCTTCAAGACCAACCAGACCGTCAGGGGCGTGATGGAGACGCTCGGGGTAAGCCTTGGAACGGTCAGGCAATGGATGCTGGAACACCCTGAGTTCGCACTCGCGTGGGGGCGGCGGGTGCATCTCGAGCGCCTCGTTGGTGCGAAGGCCCGCATGAATGCCGCGATCGACGCCGAGCCGGCGATGTCCCGGTCAATGCTTCTGGTGAACTGCCGGCAGGAGGTTGCCTGGCTTCGAACTCACGCACCGACGACTCTTCGCCGGGTGCTGGATCGTCTGCCCAGCGCCAGAGTCCCACAGGGCGAACTTTTCGCAGACTGACATGAGGCCAGATGTTCCTCGACTCGCAACCGTCCATTCGCTCTTGAGCGCCTGGGCACGGTGCCAACAGATCGACGTCCGGCGGTACCGTGCGAGCGGAAATCGCGGCACGCTGCTGGACAGGGATTTCAGTCTGGGACAAGGCGCCCGGTGGCTGGCAGATCGCGTACTCGATGGCTGGCTGCCACCATCGCTCATCGTCGATCACCACAGCCACGTCCCGCTGTTTTCGCGGTTGATGCTGGCCCCGGAAGCCATGGCGTGGAGAAATCGCCTCATGACAGGAGGTTGTGCGCGTGACCCGAGCGCAGGATCCATCCGAAGGCTGAACCAGGTCGAGTCGGCCACGCTTCGACGTTGCCCCACCTGTGTGGCGCTGGACCAGCTGCGCTACGGTCACGCACATTGGCGCCTTCACCACCAATGGCCGGTGGCACGCCACTGCGCTGAACACGGCGATGCACTCGAAACCTGCTGTTCAAGGTGCAAGTCGCCGTTCACACGTCACGGCGCTCCGCATCTAGCGGATGATCCGTGTCCTTTGTGCGGAGGCGTCCGCGGCGAGGCCAAGGCTTGGGCCGCTCCTCCTGGCTATTGGCCTATGCTGCGAGAGATGTTTCGGCTGCTTCAACTGGGCCTCTGTGAATCTGACGAGATCCCATTTGCTATGCCGGTAAGAGGTTGGACACCACGCGGCATCGGCGCCATGATTGAGCGCAAAGGTCTTCCCGCGCCTGTCCACCAAACGCTGTCCGCATGGAGGGTGGACAGCCTCCCCAAGCTGGCCAATCAACTGGGCGAGAACTGGGTATGGTTCAACAGTCACGAGACGTCGGCGCATCGACACCAGTGGCCCCCTCTCGTCAGTTTGGCGATCCGTGTGAGCGGAATCGTCGCCTCGAACGAGGACTCCACCGAAACTTGGCGCCCTGCTGGGGCTCCTGTTCCCGCCGCGAAGCCGGGGGCAGGAAGGCTCGCAGCCTAGAAGAGTCCAAGCACCGCGCGTACGCCAACGTCTCGGCATACTGTCAAGGTGGCCAGTCTCCCTATAGGCCCCATCAGGCGGGCCTCACGTAGCCGTCGGCCTGGTTGAGCTCACGACCTGCTATCTGGCCGTCGATCACGGCTACCACACGTGCCTCCGCATCGGCTGGAGTTCTGGCCATGCCAAGAACCTTGCAGACAGCCTTGGCAAGATCTGACTTTGGAGTGGCACCTGCACTTTGCAGCACGTGGTGCACGAGTGCCGCAATCTCCTGGGCACACACATCTGAGACATGGCGCTTGGAGTCCTCTGAAGCACCTGCGACGCGAATCCGGCACGGGGTCTTCGGATCGGCATGAGTAGGCCAGTAGAAGGCGACTTCCCCGTCTTTGGTGCGGCGAATGTCCGTGGGCACCAGGCCCCGCAGGCGCTCTGCGATTCGAGGCCCCGTGCGCTCAAGACCCCAAGCGCGGGCTACACGCTTGAAGAGCAATGCCTCAGGAAGCGGGCCCTCCGCGTCGATCACTCGGCGCAGATGCTCTTCGAGCCGTCGATTTGAGCGTGCCTCGTAGAAGGCAACTGGGTCGCCAGAAGGCAGACTCACAGGCACGTAGACCGGCAGGGCTTGAGCCGTTGCATGTTCGTCGGGCGCAGTGGACGTCGCCGACTCGAACGGCATCGGTGGCTCCGCGTCAGTGTCGCTCGTCTTGCTGTCAGCCTGGGCAGATGGCTGCTCGTCGTCTTCGTCATCTTCTGCGTCAGCAAGGCCCTGAATCCGCGCCAAGAGCTTCTCCATCTCGGCGTCCGGATTGAGCCACCAATCCGTCGACCAGATGCGGTGGATACGCCAACCCAAGCTCTCCAGCACGTGCTGGCGCAAACGGTCGCGGTCACGCGCGGTGGCACCCGAGTGGTAGGAGCGCCCGTCGCACTCGATACCGACCAAGTAGCGCCCGGGCGCCCGTGGGTCGACCACCGCCAGGTCAATCCGGTAGCCTGAGCAGCCTACCTGCGGATGCACCGTCCAGTTGCGGTCGCGCAGCGCCTTGATGACCGCCGTCTCAAACGGACTATCCGGACCCAGGCCTGTAGGCAGGCTTTGCTCGACGATGGCTCGTGGCCCCTTGAGCGCGAACTCGAGGTAGTTCTTCAGGTCCTTCACACCTGCAGCACGCACGCGAGCGAGGTCAATCTGTTCTGGCATCAACGAGCTGTAGATGACCACCCCCTCTCGGGCTCGGGAGATGGCCACGTTGAGGCGCCGATGTCCTCCCTCGCCGTTGAGGGGCCCGAAGTTCATCAGCATCTTCCCTGCAGCATCTTTGCCGTAGGTGATGGAGAAGAGGATGACGTCGCGCTCATCGCCTTGAACGTTCTCCAGGTTCTTGATGAACAAGGGTTCCCGTACGCTGGCGGCAATTGCCCTGTCGAGCGCAGGGCTTGCATTGCGCCTGGCGTCGAGCAGAGTCTCGATCAGGTCTTGCTGGGGCTGGTTGAAGGTCACCACACCCAGCGTCAGGTCCTTCTCGTCAGCCGACAAGAAGTGCTGCTCAATGCCCTTGACGATGGCTTCCGCCTCAGCCCGGTTGGTTCTGGATCCTCCCCGGTCATAGACCCCGTGCACGCGCTCGAAGCGCACGGCGATGTCGTCGGTGACCGGTGAGGGGAATGTCACCAGGCGCGAGTCGTAGTAGTTGACGTTGGAGAAGGTGATGAGGCTCTCGTGCCGACTACGGTAGTGCCACTTGAGGCTCAGGCGGTTCATGCCGGCCCCCAGGCACTCGTCGAGGATGCTCTCCAAGTCGTCGACCTGGTCAGGGCTTGTGCCGTCCGGGTCCGAGTCGGAGGACTTGTTGAAGAAGTTCGTCGGCGGGAGTTGCTTGGGGTCACCCACCACCACGAGCTGCTTACCGCGGGCGATGGCGCCAACGGCGTCCCACACCGGGATCTGCGAGGCTTCGTCGAAGACGACGAGGTCAAACTGCGCAAAACCCGCATCCAGGTACTGCGCCACGGACAAAGGCGACATCAGCAAGCAGGGCTTGAGCTTTGGCAGCAAGGTCGGTAGCCCCCGGATGAGCTGCCGCACGGGCGCGTGGCCGCGCTGCTTTTGCAGCTCTCTGCGCAGGCGCCCGAGCTCGCTATCGGCGCTGACCACGGCTGCTGCCGCCGTCGGGATGCGGGCGGCCAAGGTCGCTGCGATGTATCGCTCGGTGAGCTTTTGGAAGCGGTCGTCGGCCTGTCGGAACTCCTTGATCTTGCGCTCGTGGTCGGCGCTCGAGAAGCCGCGCAATACGGGGTCGTTGTCGATGGTCCTCTTGAGCCACCAGCTCTGGTAACTGAATTCAAAGTGGGCCTCGACCGACGGCAGTGCGACCGAGCCACTCTCCAATGAAATGACCAGACCTTGAAGACCCTGCGCAATGGCCGTGTCCCGGGCGTTGCGCCACAGGCACCATGGGTTCAGCTGGCGCCTGGCGGACTGCCAGCCTGCAAGCACACCTTGCACTCGCTCGAGGGCGCCGTCAGCATGTGACGGGCCGGAAATGGCCTCAGTTGGCTTGGCGAGTTCGACCAACGCGTCCAGGTGCTGCCTCAGTTCTCGCCAAGCGTCTCTGAACTCAAGCAGCGCCCGGCCGACAGCGGCACCCGGCGCCAGAAGTGCTCTGTTCTCGGAGACGAGCGGCTGCACTGCAGCGCGCAGCGAAGCCAAGGTCTCTGACTCGCCGCCCGACGCCTTGACCACCGCCGCGTCAAACCTCGCCGCCCATTGCTCATGGCCTTCGAGCGCACCCCAGTCGGTCTTGAGGCCAGCGTAGGCTCCTTGCAGCAAGACTTCTGCCTCAGCGTGCAGACCTCGCAGGAACTGGTCCTCCTCGTTGACGTCAGCCAGCGGCGCGAGCATCGCCTCGATAGCGGAAGGCGTGGGCGGCTTTCCGTCGCCCCTCACTGCGGCCAGGTTGCCGGCAAACGAGCGCCTGGCAAACCACGACTTCGGCCACCAGGCGGTGGTGGCTTGCCGCCATTCGCCCTGCAGCGACACTGCGTTCAGCTTGGCAAGCTGCCCGCTCCAACCCTCTCCGACGCGCTGCCAGTGCGCAGCGCGCTGCTTGCCGTGCTGGGCCAAGGTGTGCACCCGAGCCCGAACCGTCGCGTCGTGGGCCTGCCGAGCCAGGCCAGGCGGCACCTTGGGAGCAGCAAGCAGCGTGTCGGCAAGCTCATCGAGCGCAGCATAGGCTTCAAGCGACAGTCCCTGCGCGGGAACTCCGACGGCCTTGCCAACAAGCTGCGCCTTCTCCCGCAAGAGGCGGATGGCGGTGTCGAGCGTGGTTGAGGCTGCCAGCAGCGAGTCTTGCCAACTGGGCGACCACTCGTTTCGACCAATGAGCGAGAGCGGGTGGCCGCTGAGCGAACCCAAGGCACTGGCCAGCGTCGACATCCGCCGCGAGGTTTCGCGCAGCGCATCGAGTTGCTCGCGCGTGTGCGTGAGCGCGTCCATCCAGGGCATCGGTGATGATTCCGCACCACCATTGGCGATGCACGTGCCGATCGCGCCAAAGACCGTCAGGCCGTTGGGGTAGTCCTTGTGCAGGGCGTCGACCAGCGCGTTGAGCTCAGCGCGCAGCTGCGCGAGGCGTTCCGCCTCCCGCAACCAGTCCTGAGCCGTCTTTCCGCCGGCCACATCGAGTGACTTGCCCAATTGCTGCAAGACCTCCGACTTCTTTGCCTTCGACGAGTGCAGCTCCAAGCAGAAGGGCCCCAGCCCAATGCTCTCCAGGCGACGGTGGACGACCTCGAGCGCCGCCATCTTCTCGGAGACGAAGAGCACCGTCCGCCCCTTGGCCAAGGTGTGTGCGATGAGGTTGGTGATGGTCTGGCTTTTGCCAGTCCCCGGCGGGCCTTCCAACACCAGGTCGCGCCCGTCGTCCACCGCGCAGATGGCTCCAAGCTGCGACGAGTCGGAGAGCATCGGAGCGAGGATGTCCTGCGGCTTGTAGTGAGCATCGAGTCGCGAGTAGCGGTCATCGGCCGCCTCGTGGGCAAAAGCCTCACCCGGGTGGTCGATGAGGTGCTTGACGACCCGATTCGTCTTGAGCTGCTCGGTGCGGTCCGCCAAATCCTTCCACATCAAGAACTTGGTGAACGAGAAGATGGCAAGATGCGCTTGCTCCACCACCTCCCACTTCGGGATCTCGCGCACTGCGAGCCGAAACGCCTGCAAGACCTTGGCGACGTCCACACCCTTGTCGTCTTGCGGCACGGTGTCCAGGCCGGGGACGCGCATCTCGAAGTTGTTCTTCAAGAGCTGCAGCAGTGTCGGGTTGATGATGGCTTCGTCGTCATGACGAGTCAGCCGAAAGCCGCTGCGCACCGACTGGCGCGTCAGACTGACTGGCACCAGGAGAATGGGGGCGAGGTGGCTTGACTCCGCCTTCTCGGCTTCTGTCCAGCGCAGGAGGCCCAGCGCGATGTAGAGGGTATTGGCGCCGCCTTCTTCAAGCCCAGTGCGGGCAGCGCTGAAAACTGCCAGCAGGTGGCCGTCGAGTGCGTCTTGCGACACCTTTGCAATGAGCTCGCCGCCAGCGAGTGCATCTGCCGCCATGTCATCGATGGGGGCACGACCGCCTCGATTGGCATGGACTTGCGCGGATCGGGGGTCCTTGCCCTCCATCAAGGCAGGCATTGGCTTGATGCGGAACTCCGAGCCAGCGGCCAGAGCGTCTTCCAATTCAGCGAGGCTTGGCGCGACGAGCTGCAGCGTCGCCTTCGTCGGCTTGAAATTCAGGAGCTTGTTGCGCAGCGTGAGGTCCAGGAGCTTGGACTTCCAGCTGGCGAGCCTGCCCTCTGGCGTGTCAGCGTTGGCGACCTCAATGGGGGTGAGGAACGCCGGGTCCAGCGGTGGCAGGACTGGTGTGGGCTCGATGGCCGCGGGCTCTTCGATCTCATCCGCCTCCTGTCGCTTGACGATTGCAGCCTTGGAGGGAAGTGGCTTGATCTGAAGTTCGCGTGCTCGGTGGATGTCGACCGCGTACCGAAAGGACTCGTCTTCCCAAAGATGCTCGCGGCCCTGCTCCGTTGCGATGCGAAGGGACGGACGCCTGCTGTGGTGCTGCGCCACGCCAGTGGTCTCGAAGACCAGGAACTCCCCGCTGTCGACCCGCTTGCGCACCGCTAGGGCGTCGTCGGTGAGCGGATCCGGAAAGCATGCGGAGTGCAGCCACACCCCGACCCAAGCATGGCCCTCCTTGAACAGGATGGCACAGTGAAGGCCCGCTTGCTCGAGGCAGGATGCAAAGAGCATCGCCAAGTCCAAGCACGTGGCCACGCGCCCATCGAGGATGCGGTCGGGCGTGCGAATCTTCTGACCGTCTGTCCCGAAGGACGCCGGCGGTTCCGCATACTGCAAAC
Organism: Rubrivivax albus; assembly: GCF_004016515.1. Lineage (GTDB taxonomy): Bacteria > Pseudomonadota > Gammaproteobacteria > Burkholderiales > Burkholderiaceae_C > Rubrivivax > Rubrivivax albus. The sequence goes on along the minus strand of NZ_SACT01000016.1, from coordinate 6,277 downwards.
CTTCAGCCGAGATGGCGCTGTAAAACGCCGAGACCTGCTTCCAAACCACATCCCGGCTCTTGGACTGGTAGCCATCCATCGAGAGCTCGGGATGGGTTGCCCGTAATAGCTTCGAGGCTTTGCCCACCAACAAGTCAACCGCTGGATTGTTAGGCATGCAGAACGCTGCCAGTAGCTCCGGCAGTGCTCGCGTGCCGGCCCACTGGTCGTAAGCAAGCACGTTGATCAGCTGCTCGATGTGCGCGAGTTCATCCGTGCCGTGAACGACAGAGACCCGGATAGAGGCCTTGACTGCTTCTTGCAACTCCGACAAGTAGCCGTGCTCGGGCTTCAGGTCGATGGGTGACACACGACGCGTCTCGCCCGGTCCAAGCTGATCGAACTGAAGCTTGACGCCCTGGGCGAAGCGTGGGGCGCACGTGATCAGGACGACCAGCTTCTCCAGGATCTGCTCGGTGTGGTTCGTCAGGCGCAGAGACCTGAGGACCGGGACAGCGTTCTGGATGGAAGCGTAGCCCAGCGTGGGGTCCGCTTCGATGTCAACCGCCACACCTGAGCGCAGCTCCACGGCGGCTGCATCCACACTTTGCTCAGGTCCCTCGGACATATCGCTTGCTCTCCCTGGCGCTCCGCTGCTGTCGCTGGCTGGATGTCACAGCCTGCAGCCGCCCGCATTTGTCAGAAGGCGTGGCTGCTGATTCACTGTATACGCTAGGCAGGCGCCGGGTTCGAAAGTCTTTGCCGCTGTCCGCCCGTCTCATGCGGTGCTGATGCAGGCGGCGGCCGGAGCGGGCTGGGGTGCCATAGTTCCAAGGGGGTGCGACCACATCCTAGCTTCGGAGGGTCGGCCAGGATAGTGTCATTGGCCGCCAGAGTGCCGCTGGGGAACCTAGGGCGAGCTTGCTGTTCCCGACGCCTCCGGTGGCCGCGGAGCCGCCGCTTGCCGTTTCAGACCACTATCGCCCGACAGCACATATGGAGTCGGGGGTGAGTCAGGAATAGACTGAACTGAGTCACTCGCGCGCGCCAGCCGAGTGTCGGTAGCTGACGGGACCAGTCGTTCGAGGGCCCGTGCCGCGAAGGACCGCTGACTGCCTGGAGCGAGCGGTCGACGATCGCATTGCCGGGCGCTCGCAGCAAGTCGCGAAACGCTTCAGACTCCTGGACTGTCGAGCGGCCGGCGAGCCACAGTCACAGGGTTTGCAAAGAAGCGTTCTTCGGCTCGCCCTCCCGGAGTCTTCAAAGCCATGTTTTCGCGTGCTCTTCTTTCGGTGATCGCTCTCGCTGTCAGCGTCCCGGCCACCGCAGGGCCCAGGGAGGCCTGCGACTACAGCAAGCGGTTCGACGGCGTGACCTGCCTGGTCATGATCAATGGCACCATCGTTCACGAGCAGTACCGTCAGACAGCTGATGAGGCAGAGCGCTGGCGTCTGGCCTCGGGCACCAAGTCCTTCTCCGGCGTGGCCGCGGCGGCGGCGGTACAGGACGGGTTGCTGAGTCTCGACGAGCGCGTGTCCGACACCTTGACCGAGTGGCGCGATGACGGTCGGCGGGACATCACCGTTCGCCAGTTGCTGAGCCTGACCAGCGGCATCGACACGCCGGCACCCGGCCGGGGCGGGCGTAGTTCGCCCGACGACGCCGTGTCGCGGCGGCTGGCCCACCCGCCCGGGACTCGGTTCGCGTACGGGCAGGCGCCCTTCCAGATCTTTGCCGCGTTGATGGCGCGCAAGCTAAAGACCGAGAGCTACGAGGCCTACCTCCGACGCCGATTGCTCGACGGCCTGGGCATCACCCTCGAGTTCAGGCCGCTGACCCCGTTTGCGCGCGACGGCACCGATTGGGGCGGCGGAGGGGCCATGACGGCCCGCGACTGGGCTCGGTTCGGTGAATTCGTGCGCCTGGGCGGAAAGTGGAACGGCCAGCAGTGGGTCGATCTGGCTGCCCTGGCCGACAACTTCGTCGGCTCGACCACCCATCCGGGCTACGGCCTGACGTGGTGGCTCAAGCCACCCCGGGGGGCTGCGGTGCCACTCGAGGGCACGACCGAGAACGCTACCGACTTCTATCGGGGTGGCGCCGACACGCTGCCCGTGACGCAGGTCTGGATGGCCGCGGGTGCGGGCAAGCAGCGCATGATCATCTTGCCCGAGCGCCAGATGGTCGCCGTACGCCAGACCCGTCGCCTGCTACTCGGCGAGCGCTCCGGGTTCAGCGATATCGAGTTCCTGCGCTTGCTCCTCGACCGGCCGTAGGCGGCGGGCACGGGTCACAGGGGGCGGCTCGTAGAACGACCACTCTGTGTTGAGTCGAACTGGCACTGTCGACCCATCAGCGACATTCGCTGCCCGAACCGGGTCGCCCCAAAGCCGCCGCTCGGACCGCCATGCGGACTCGCCTGACGAGATCCCGCAACGGCGGGCACACATCGGTAGGCAGCCCCAGGGCGAATGAGAGGCAGCGGGCGACCTTGGACTGTCCGAGGTCATCATCTCGGACCCTCGCGTGCAAGTAATCGGCCGGCAGCGCCAGCGGGCGCCGGATGAGACCCAGCGGTTCACCACTACCGCCACGACCCTGACCGGACCATACTGTCCCCGGCAGCTTGCGTTCGCCTGGGCTGGGTGCTAGAGTCCATCCATTAACCGCTCATTAGAGGGCGATATGTCGACTAAGCCGTATCTCGCGCGTCCGCGCACAACTCCCGCGTCGAACTCTTCGCCCGTTACCGTGCTCGTTGACGGTAGCGCGCTGTTCCTCGCTGCTCGAACCGCTGGTGACGGGCGTCCGCTCGACTATCGCAGTCTCGTGGAATTGCTCTGCAGCAAGCTCGACGGTGAACTCTTTCCCCCTGAGCGTGACCATGGGCAAATGTCGTCGACGTGGGTCATGTGGACATCGGCAACTGCTGAAAACGCTGGGCAAAACCGGTTCTTGGAGTTCGCTGAGAAGGAGCTGCTCTGGGCCGTTCGACGTGTCAGCCCGTCTGACAGTTTCATGATCGATCCGTCGAGCGTGTTGGGCCTGATTGGCGAATCACGCGCAACCAGCCGGTTGATTCGCTTCGACAGCCAAATCGCGTTTGCCATGGGTCGGCTGGCCGAGGACCAGCGGATCGTCGTTGTGTCTGACAGCTATCCGCTTGCTGCGTCGCTTCAGAGGGCGAAGCACCTTCGCAAGAGCTCCCAGGCAAACAACGTACTTGCGTTCTTTGGTGGTGCACTTGATCCACGGTGGCAGCGACTATTGAGAGACCCTTCCCGGGGGGAAGTCGACTTCGTGGACCTTGACGAGCATGAGGCTTTGCTATTTGGTGGCGGAAAGGAGGTTCGACGCGCTGCGCAAGGCGCGGACGATCTGCCCTTCTAGGGCATGGGATTCGCGGCGGTTCTACGTCGCACTTTCATATTGGGTCGGTTTATTGCCGACGGTTATTGGAGCTACATATGAATCACGGCCTGGATTTGGCTAAGCTGCTTGCGCTCGCGCGCGACCTTGGCATTGAAGTGCGTTCGCTGCGACGCACGGGTGAACTGCGACTCTCCCACTGGTCCCAACCGGAGCGCCCGCGTCTGAATGGGCGGAGGAAGGATGCTCCACGTCATGCATCCGCGTTCGTTCTCCGGGTTGAACGATCGCTCGGTACCAAGGGCCCCGCGCGCGAGGCGAGGACAGCATGAGCAACGACCGCAATCGCTACCGCGGCAGTAATCACTACACGCGCAGCGATCACCGTCGTCGCACCGTGTCTAGGAGCAGCGGCACATGGTGGAAGGCCATTGACAAAGGCGTCGGCAGGACTGCCAGTGCCATCTGGCACTCGTCCGATGCGTACCAAATGTTCTATGGCGAAAACTGGTGGGCATACGTGAAGCGATGCTTGCTGGTGCTCGGATTGCGACTGGTCCTGACTGCGTTCATGTGCGCGATCTGGATTCCGTTTTGCATCTGGCTCTTGATCCAACTGCTTTCCTATTGATAAGGGCGACGGTTCCCATCTGGGCAGCTAACCCGCAGCAATTGCGGAGTATTTTGTTGGACAGAGTCGCCCTGCTACCCCGATCGGCCGCGCGAAGTGATTCTCTTGTTCCCCTGAAAGCGGAGGACATCTCTTGGAATACAACCCATTCACGGAACGTCATTCCGCGATCCAGCGTCAAGTGAGGTCGACTGAAGATGAGAGAGAGGAGTGCTCGCAGCAACTGGTCTGGCATTCCAACTTCAATCTGGACGCAGAGGCTGAAGCGCTGGCCGCCAGCAAGCGGCAGGCTGGGCGGATCAGGTCGGCGTTTGACGGGCTAAAGGAAAGGCGGAACAGGGAAGCAGCTAAAGAGGGTCAACTGTCCCATGACGCCAAACTGGGCCTAGACCCTCGGCGGTGGTTCTCCGCCGAGCGTATCCAGCATGCGAAAGAGCGTGACGAGGCCCGAGAGCGCCTGGCGGAACTGGACAAGGACATAGCCAAGCATGAAGCCGAAGCGGCGAAAGTCCTGCAGGTCTGCCAACAGCGGCAGGCGCGACTCGACAGATACCGTAGCCTCAAACCGCTCGAGCTGAAGGCGAAGCTGCGTGCGCTTGAGTTGCGTCTGGAGCAACTGCGCCCTGAGTTGGCGAAGCTCCTGGCCGACAAGCAGAGGGTCGACGCGCTCTTGAGCGCGCCGCTTCTGGAGCAGCACCAGCTTAACGATCGCCTAGCGAGTCTTGAGGGAGAAGTGACCCTCGCCGAGAGTTTCGAGCGGCGCCTCTCAGGCGCCAGCAACAGCTATGAGAGGGCGATGGTGCACGAGGAATGCAGCAAGGCTTTCGGCGGTGAGAGCGGGCCAGGGCGGGTGAAGCAGAAGAAGCAGCGGGACATGCAGGCCGTTCGCCGAAATTTGGAGAAGGTGGAGGCAAGACTCAAGCAAATCGGGCAACTCGCCAGCCGGCCGATCTCCACGCTCGTGCTCGACGGGAACAACCTCTGCTACGAAGGGCGGGAATTCATTGGGCTGGCGCCCTTGCACGCGCTCACCTATGCCCTGGCTGGCAGCTATCACGTAATCGTGGTGTTCGACGCCAGCATCCGCAGGCTCCTGAGGATGAACGACCAGCAGGTAGCGTACGGCTTCCCTCGCGAAGTCATGGTGCACATCGTTGCGTCCAAGCAGGCTGCAGATCAGACCGTATTGGAGTCGGCTTCAACGTCGGACGCATACGTGATCAGCAACGATCGGTTCAGGGACTTCACCGATAAGGCGGTAGTCAGCGGCCAGCGACTGATTCGGCACGAAATAGTGGCGGGCAAGGTGCTCATTCACGACCTAAACCTGGCAGTCTCGTTTGAGCAAGAGGGGCGCTCCTTTGGAGACGGGCACGCGATCTGAGTCCCACGGTTCTTGTGCGGCACGGTGCCCTTCAATGTGCAGCCGCCAAGCTGTTGTTCGCAAGTACCCGCTCATGGCCGAGTCCTGGTGCCCACGGGCGCCGGCTTTCTGGAGGCCAATCGCTGATCGCCGAGGCCAGGCCGTCGGGCAGCTTCCGGGAGACGTGAGCGTCAGCAGTGGGTCGATTTGAGTCCGCCGCGTTTGGCAGGAGCAGACATTCGAGCGGCAAGCGCGCCCAGGCCCGAAGTCTGGGTCAGCAGTCCGTCGGATAGCCGACGCTCGGGCCAGCGTCGGTGATCACGGCGGACGTCAGCTTGCTGGCGGAGTGCGTGAGTACGCGAGTCGGCGGCGGCCGGCAGCAACCGCTGCAAAGCGGCCACCCGTCTCGCTCTGAGGGGCCGCAGCGCAAGCAGGCTTCCCAGGAGTCAGACTGATGGACCTACGATCGCGGCGATGCCTCACTGCACAATTGCTGGCCTGATGCGGCATCGCATGAGGACCAGCATCGACACTTTGTTCCCAAACTCCGACTGATCGAGTCTGATGGTCAACGAACGCACACACCGCTCGACACTTTAGTCTCAGGCCTCGCCACCGCCAAGTCATTGTCAGCCGCGGTTTTTGACGTCGACACATAGTTGCGAAGCCCCAGGTGGGTCTTTGGATTTATGTGTCGGTAACGGGTCGGTTTTCGACACATTACGCGTGTCTGCCCCACCAGCCCCTGCAACTAACTGTCGAAAAGAACCACCTTGGTGCGCGTGTGGCTTGAGGCCCTCGATGCCAGTTGTCGCCGCCGATGCAAAACTGACCCACTGCGCCGAAGTAAATCTGACCCACCTGGGCGAAGCTGACGGCCTTTTGGCCGTCGATGTTGACCCAGGAGCAAGCAGTGGAGATACGAGTGATGGCCC
>NZ_SACT01000015.1 GCF_004016515.1 Rubrivivax albus | reverse complement strand
CCGGCAGGCAGCGTAAGCCCGGGCTGAGGCATATGTTGCATCATCTCAGCCCGGGCTTACGCCGCCTGCCTGCGCGCGCGGCTTAGCTCGAACGTTAGGCCGCACAGAACACCCTCCGCCGGCATATGAAGAGCGGCAAGCAACGTAAGGCAGAGTTGAAAGCCAACCGCGTCAAGCGTGAAACAACGCGCCCAGTGCTTCGCGGCGGCGAACCCCGAAGGGAGGTTTCCGGCGGTACGGCGCCATGTAATCCGCACAACCTTGCGCCCTCAAACAGCTTCGGGCTCCCTGAGTTCGCGCAACGTGGCTACTACATGGATGTTCTGTTCAAGTGTGCCGGTTGCGAGAAGGAAGAAGTGTGGTCTGCAACCCGCCAGAAGTGGTGGTACGAGGTCGCCAAGGGTTCAGTGGAATCAAAGGCAAAGCTATGCAACGCCTGTCGCCGCGTAGAGCGTGAGCGCAAGGCGCAGGCAAGGCGGGTGCACCTTGAGGGCGTCGCCGCGAAGCTCAGCAAGCAAAGTGCGGCCTAACACCTCGCTCAAGCGCCGACGCGTAACGGCACGGCACCTGGCCCGCGAAACGCCCGTTGTCTATCATGCGCTTCGTGGGCCAGGCGCCGCGCCGTTGCGCGCGGCTTAGCTCGAACGTTAGGCGTCACAGGCAACCGCGCAATGAGTCGTCCTGCTTGGAGAATTCTCGGCGCTGTCGCTTCGTGCATCTTTGCCACTATTGCGTTGGTAACATTTGCTCGTAGGGTCGCCTTTTCGGTAAAGGCCGGTGACGGCACACTTCTGACGCTTCCGCCGATCTTCGCAGTCATGGTCATATGCCTTGCACTCTTCTTGTGGTTTCGCCCGCCCGCAATCGCTCGCACAGCTATAGTGCTTATCACAGCTGCTGTTTCGATTGTGCTCGCGCTTGTCATACCTGGAAGCCAAATCTTTGTGTACGTTCTGCGCGCAGGCCATGCGGAGTTATGGGCTGTTGCGGCCTTAGTCAGCACTTTTTGCGCGCTACTGATTGATGGGCGCCGAATTCCCTTCACGTCGGCAATTGCCTGGCTCACCTCCGTCGGCGCTGCCGGGGCTGGCGTAGCCGTGGTGCTGTGGTGGGTAGGGGTCGTCTATAAGCTGCTTTAGCGCTGCAAAGGTGACGCCTAACCCCTCGCTCAAGCGCCGACGCGCAACGGCACGGCACCTGGCCCGCGAAGTGCTCGTTGTCTATCATGCCCTTCGCGGGCCAGGCGCCGCGCCGCTGCGCGCGGCTTAGCTCGAACGTTAGGCCTCAGATTCTATGGCCCCATCCCGTCATGAAGTGTCGGCTGCGGCGCATCAGGATGTTCCGCACGCGAATCCGTTGGCAGCGGACCAGATGGAAGACCTTGTTGATTGGGCGACACGCTGGGAACCGACTACGGCCTTAGACATTGGCTGCGGGCCAGGCTCGTTCTCAGTTGGCTTGGCCTCACGAGCGCCCGTCAGTGTTCTCGCCATCGACTTGAACCGCACGTTTCTTGATCGAGGCAGGTCGGCAGCGCGAAACACTGTACTTGTCGGCAATGTTGAATTCGTAGAGCGTCCACTGCAGAGCGTAGAGGGTGATCAGTTCGATGTTGTTGTGTGTATTGGATCGTCTGGAGCCATCGGCAACCCACGGGAAGCGCTACATCGCTGCAAGACGCTGATGGGTCCGAACGGAGTACTTGTGTTTGCAGAGCTTGTCTGGAAGGGAGAGCCGGATGACGACTTTCTCTCATTTCTTGGCATTGATCGTAGGTTCCTTTGGCCTGCCTCGGAAGGCATTGACGTCCTGGAGCAAGTTGGGCTGTCTGTCAAATATCAAACCGCGGCCTCCGAGTTCTCTTGGGAGACGTACGAACGAGCGGTACTGAACGGCCGCCTCAGCCTCGCGGCTGACTTGCCTCCAGAGGATGGCGAGTCAGTTCGAAGGAGTGCACGCACTTGGTACGCCAACTTTGAGAAGCATGGTCGTCATTGCTTCGGCTTCAATGCTTACGTCGCACGGCACGCTGAGGCCTAACCCCTCGCTCAAGTGCCGACGCGCAACGGCACGGCACCTGGCCCGCGAAGCGCTCACTGTGTATCCTGCGCTCCGCGGTCCAGGCGCCGCGCCGCTGCACGCGGCTTAGCTCGAACGTTAGGCCACGCAGAGTAAAGCACGTGCGACTCGAACAGGAACAGCGCCTTCGGCGTGAACTGAACAGCCACGAAGGGGTCCGCGCTTCTATCCTCGTGCCAGGCGCTCGAACCCATTCACATGCGCCGGTGGGCCCCGTTCAACGCAGCGGTCGCAGTTACACGAGTCACGGCCCGCTCTTCTACACGGGCCTAGACCGCAAGGGTCTCTTGCCAGTGGCCCCGTCACTCGGCTACTACAAGTCTTCAGAGGTACCCGGTCTCGCGGGTTAGTCGCCAGCTCGGCAAGCCAACGACTTGGCTCAGTTGCAGGTCCATCGTTACGCCCGGCGCAGCCTCGCACAACGCCTGCTTCCGCGGAGCCAGGTTCAGCATCCTTGCAGCCTCGCGCACAAGTTCAAGTTCGTGCCAAGCTGCGCGTGGCCTAACACCTCGGTCAACCGGACCCGCTACGGCAGGGCAGCTTGGCCCGGTCGGCGGTACACGGTACATTTTCGCCAACCGGGCCAAGCTGCCCTGCCGCAGCGGTCCGGTTACCTCGAACGTTAGGCAGCACACTGGCAGCGCTGTTGCGAGTCGAGGAAGGAAGTGCGGCTTTCGCCGAGAATTGAACAGCCACGAAGCGCGGCGAAGCCGCGCAAGGCGGCGCTCGAAAGCTCCGGACACGGCGGCGCGAATCGGAAACGAGGGTGGAAGACCTGCAACGCTGCAGCACATCGAAAAGCCGAACGGAAGCAGTCAGTTTGTGGTGCCGCCGCCCTCGGAAGGAAGCTCGCAGTAGCCAAGGCCGTGCAGGCGGCGGGCGCGCTGCGCGCGAACTTGGAAGCGCCGCTGCGAGGCAGCCGGAGGGTCGCGGCCGAGGGCTGGGTCAAAGGGCCCCGCGCTCCGGGAAGTCCTGTCGCCGAAGGCTAGGCCCAGGAGTGCTGCCTAACACCTCGCTCAAGCGCGGACCCGCACCGGCATGGCGCCTGGCCCGCGAACTGCACGTTGTCTATCATGCATCTCGCGGGCCAGGCGCCATGCCGGCGCGGTCCGCTTAGCTCGAACGTTAGGCAGCACGCTGGCGGCGCCGTTGTGGCTCGTGGCAGAAAGTGCGGCTGTCGCCGTGAGTTGAACAGCCTCAAGGCGCGGCATAGCCGCGCAGCTCGGCGCTCGAAAGCTCCGGACGCCACGGCGTGAATCGGAAGAGAGCGTGGAAGACGTGCAACGCTGCAGTACTTCGACAGGCAGGACGGAAGCAGTCAGTTTGTGGTGCCGCCGCCCTCGGAGCGAACTTCGTCGTAGGCAAGGCCGTGCAGGCGGCGGGCGCGCAGCGCGCGAAGACAGAAGCTCCGGTGCAGCTGGCCCGGAGGCGCGCGGCCAAAGGCCGGGCAGCAGGGCGCCACGCTTCGGGAAGCTCCTTCGCCCTGGGTCAGGCCGAGGAGTGCTGCCTAACACCTCGCTCAAGCGCCGACGCGCTCCGGCAGGCAGCGTAAGCCTGGTTCGCGGCCTATGAGGCATCATCGCGAACTAGGCTTACGCCGCCTGCCTCCGCGCGCGGCTTAGCTCGAACGTTAGGCGGCACGAAGGCCTCAGCCGTGGCGGATGTCGAAGTCTCGGAAATAGCCAATCCCATCGATATCGAGTGCATCGAGTCTGGGGTTCTCAGCTATGGCAGAGCCCAGGCTCACGGTGGGAACGCACGCAGCATCTTTGCTCTGGTCCGAGACGGCGGGATCTTGGTTGCTGGTGCGTGTGGTCGCACAGAGTACCGCCGCTTGTTCGTCAGTTCGTTGTGGGTAGCCGAGGCCATGCGCAAACAAGGCCTTGGCAGGCGCACTCTGGAAGCACTCGAAGGCGAGGCCGTGGCGCGCGGCTGCCAAGACTCGCTTCTGGATACGCTGCTGCAGGAGAACGTTGAGTTCTATCGTCGCTGTGGCTACAACGTCGTCGCTTCGGTGCCAAAGTATGTTGGCCAGTTCACCAGAACCATCTTGGTCAAGCAGTTCGCTTGCCGAGAGGCAGAGAGTGCCGCCTAACCCCTCGCTCAAGCGCCGACGCGCAACGGCACGGCACCTGGCCCGCGAAGCGCCTACTGTGTATCCTGCGCCTCGCGGGCCAGGCGCCGCGCCGTCGCGCGCGGCTTAGCTCGAACGTTAGGCCGCACAAGCCCCATACCTTGGTGCTCGTGAGCGCCTGTGGTCCGCGAAGGAAGTGTCGGTAAGGCCAAATGCTCTGGTTAGCGATGAAGTACCTGGTCACTGCGGCTGTCGTAGTCGCAGTCAGCGAGGTTGCGCGGCGCAGTGACAGGCTAGGCGCATTCATTGCAGCACTTCCTTTGGTCACTGTGCTTGTTCTGGTCTGGCTGCAGGTCGAAGGTCAATCGAACGAGAAGATCGGCAATCACGCCTACTACACGTTCTGGTACGTCCTGCCCACGCTACCCATGTTCCTGGCCTTTCCCTGGCTACTACAGCGCCTGGGCTTCTGGTTCGCGCTGGCTACTGGCGTAGTCATCACCGTCGCGACCTTTGCCATGTTCAGTGTGGTACTCAGGCGCTTTGGCATCGAACTGTTGGCGTAAGAGTGCGGCCTAACACCTCGCTCAAGCGCCGACGCGCAACGGCACGGCACCTGGCCCGCGAAGCGCTCACTGTGTATCCTGCGCTTCGCGGGCCAGGCGCCGCGCCGCTGCGCGCGGCTTAGCTCGAACGTTAGGCGTCGCAGGCAACCACCATCGGAGCTCGCTGCAATGGCTGAACTCAAGACCAAGGCCACCGATGCGAGCATCGATGAATACATCGCCTCGCGCGCCAGCGAAGAGCAGAAGGCTGATTGCAAGAGCCTGATGGCCATGCTGAAGCGCGTGACCAAGGAGAAGCCTCTGATGTGGGGACCCAGCATCGTTGGATATGGGCTCTACAAGTACACCTACGAGAGCGGCAGAACTGGTGAGATGTGCAGAACCGGCTTCGCCATACGAGGCAAGGAGCTTGTCGTCTACCTCGTAGCGGAAGGTGGCGAACAAGAGGCACTGCTTGCCAAGCTCGGCAAGCACAAAATGGGCAAGTCCTGCCTGTACATCAAGAAGCTCGCAGACATCGACATGAAGGTCTTGGAGCAGCTGGTTGTTGGCTCACTTGCACAGCTGAAAGCCACGTATGGCTGAGGCGACGCCTAACCCCTCGCTCAAGCGCCGACGCGCAACGGCACGGCACCTGGCCCGCGAGGCGCCTGCTGTGTATCCTGCACCTCGCGGGCCAGGCGCCGCGCCGCCGCGCGCGGCTTAGCTCGAACGTTAGGCGTCACATGCCCACCGAGTCGCTTTCGTACATCCGAGCTCTTTACCTCGCCCGCTTTCGCGAGGTTCTGGCCGCTACGCCTGACGTTCACATTGAGCCAGCACTCCGAACGTCCACTGGCGAACTGGCAGTTGACGGTGACTTCTCCCTTCCTTGCAGGGTTGATCTCGTTTCGCGAGGCGGAGGTCAACGATTCTCAGTGGACTCGAATCGTCTGCATTCGTTTGAGCCCATAGTTGCCGACATCGACGGCATGCGCGTCGAGGTCTCTCCCTTCGCATGGGACAACGTGTCTGTAGCGGTATCGGGACCGCCTTCGCTCGAGTCCGCCAAAGCTCTGTGTCAATGGTTTGCAGCCTGGTTTGATCCTGATGACGACAATCCCGCGAGCGAAGACGGCTGGTACGAAGTCGTTCACTTCATGTCAGACCCGACGGCCTTTGGCCACACAACGGTCGTAACGGTCGACCTCGGATCCGCAACGACGAGTGCCGTCGAGGACCTTTTCACCCGGCTGCTAGCTGTTGGCGCGAAGAAGGTTCAACTTTCGCAGCCGACCTGAAGTGACGCCTAACCCCTCGCTCAAGCGCCGACGCGCAACGGCACGGCACCTGGCCCGCGAAGCGCACGTTGTCGATCATGCGCTTCGCGGGCCAGGCGCCGCGCCGCTGCGCGCGGCTTAGCTCGAACGTTAGGCCGCATGACCAGCCCTCCTGCCCTTGCCTATGCCAGTGAACACCAGGCGGAGGAGTTCGCGGCTGCGGCTGCGCGCAGCAAGTCACTACATCGTTCGTGGGTTCACCCGCCTACCGATACGGCTGCAGCACGAGCACTTCTTCTTAAGAGGCAAGGACCTGCGGACTTTGGGTATGTGATCTATGAGCTGGATTCGCGCAAGATCGCCGGGTTCATCGAGATCACAAACATCGTCCGAGGGAACTTCCAGAGCGCGTATCTTGGCTTCTACATGTTCAAGGGTTATGAACGCCGCGGGTACATGAACTGGGCTCTTGGGGAGATGGTGCGGCGTTCTTGGCAAGACTTGAAGTTACACAGGTTGGAAGCAAACATTCAGCCCGGCAACACGGCTTCTATTGGTCTGGTCTCCAAGCTTGGCTTTGTCAAGGAAGGCTTCTCCTCGCGCTACCTCAAGATCGGGGCACGCTGGCGAGACCACGAGAGGTGGGCCATAGTCGCCAAGTGAGAGTGAATGCGGCCTAACCCCTCGCTCAAGCGCCGACGCGCAACGGCACGGCACCTGGCCCGCGAAGCGCTGGTGGTCTATCCTGCGCTTCGCGGGCCAGGCGCCGTGCCGTCGCGCGCGGCTTAGCTCGAACGTTAGGCGTCTCACAACCGTGTTCGGTCTGTTCAAGCGATCGCGCAAACCAACTTCCACTGAGAAGGACGAGAGCACGGAGCTGCTCGACGAACTTCTTGCTGGATTCGCTCTCGAGGACTACCTAGGCCCAGCCGCCGAAAGGCGACACCAAGCGCTCGCGGCCAAGAAGTCGGCCGAATTCGATCTCGCATGGACAGCCCTTCAGGAAGTCAAGGATCTCTATCTCAAGCACGCCCTGCAGTGCAAGTTCACAGCAGCACAGACGTTGGCGCTTGATGCCAGCGTAAGCCCAGAGATGGCTGACATCCTTCGACTTGAAGGCAAGCACGACGACGCACTCGTCCACATTCTCTACTGGGTAGGATCAGCCGTCGAACCGACAGAGACACAGCGCGCGAAGCTCCGCGCATACCATCGTCGCAGTAGTCTCGCGCCCCTCCCGCCGAGTGAGCTTGAAGAACTACTCGACAGGTTCAGACTGAAACCTGATTTCAGAATGCTTCGTGATGCAGTCACTGGCTTGCGATCCAAGAGAGACGCCTAACCCCTCGCTCAAGCGCCGACGTGCCACGGCAGGCCGCCTTGCCCGCGCAGCCGTGTTTGAGCATCATCGCCTACGCGGGCAAGTCGTCCTGCCGCGGCACGCGGCTTAGCTCGAACGTTAGGCGTCACAGGGCATGCATCCGCGTACAGTCACCATAGAAGTCCCAGAGCCGCACTACACGCTCTTCAATGCGAAGCGCTCCGGACTTCCCGAAGTCATCGTGGTCAACGATGCTCTACTCGGCTTCCCTCACATTGAGGTCTTCTCGTGGCACTTGTGCGTAACCCTTGGCGCGAGGGAACTGATTGAGAACGGCATGCCATCGGAACAGGAAAGTTCGCTCTTGTTCGAGATTGGAGATGAGATCGAAGACGTTGTGCTTGGCGGAAGAACGGAGAACGGTGGAACGAATGCTCTCTTTCTTGCGCGCAGCACATGGAACGAGCAACGAGAGTTACTCTTTCAGGTGCACGATCCTGAGGTTGCACACACTGCACTTCAAGGGCTACTCGAAAGCCGACAGTGGCGGCGAGATTGGAACTACCGTATGAAGCAAGACTTTGAGTGGTCCAGTGCGGCAAACGTCTTCCAGCTCTTTCCGCAGGCAAACGGAAGTGACGCCTAACCCCTCGCTCAAGCGCCGACGCGCAACGGCACGGCACCTGGCCCGCGAGGCCGGGTCGGTTCATCATCGGCCTCGCGGGCCAGGTGCCGTGCCGCTGCGCGCGGCTTAGCTCGAACGTTAGGCGTCACGAGGCTCGTCCGCCATAGCAAGCCCCACGTCTCGAAGCCATGAATTTCAGAGCTACCGATTGCGAGACTCAGTTCTTCAGCAGGGAATGCCCGAAGTGTGGCGGCTATGTCAACGACGAGGGTGGCTTGTTGCGGCTTAGACCTGTCTTCCGCTGCGCGACCTGCCGGCAGGAGTTAAAGACCGAGGCACGGTGGCGCGGAGCGCTCGGAATCATTTACGGAGTGCCTGCGATCGCACTGGGTTCGTACCTACTCGGTGTCGCAGAGCCATTGCTTGGTGCGGAGTCACTCGCGTTCAAAGCCGTACAGGCTCTTGTGGGGCTGTTTGTGGCTTTACCTGCAGGCTTATTGCTGTTCCGTGGGGTTGTATACGTTCCTGTACCTCGGTCCACCAATCATGTCGAGTGAGGCCAAAGTGACGCCTAACCCCTCGCTCAAGCGCCGACGCCCAACGGCACGGCACCTGGCCCGCGAAGTGCCCGTTGTCTATCATGCTCTTCGCGGGCCAGGCGCCGCGCCGCTGCGCGCGGCTTAGCTCGAACGTTAGGCCGCACATCACACCCCGCCGGAGGGCATAGTGAGCGAGAAACCAAGCCCAGAAGACGTGGCGCTTTGGCAGCGCCGACTGGCGAGCCAGGCGAACAACCGAGCTTGGTCACTTTCGGAGCAGCAGTCGCGTACTTCGGAAGAAGACGAGGAGATGCTCCAGGCGGCGCATGCTGCGATGTACTTCTGGAACATCGTTGGTAATGCGAACAACAAGGCGCACGCTGCACAACTGCTCGCGCATGTGTACGCATCTCTGAAGCTGCCAAACCCTGCGGCGCACTACCTGGCCAAATCGCAGCCGATACTCATGGCCGAGGCCGCTGAACCGTGGGAGCGTGCCCTCGCGCATGCTGTGGCCGCCAACGTAGCGTCCGCGGCAGGGCAGGCCGCGAAGCATGCAGAGCACTACCGCTTCGCAGTAGAGCAGGTCGCCGCGCTTCCGGACGCAGAGGAGCGGGCAATCCTAGAAGCAACGGTACGGGTTCTGCCTGTCCCGGTAGGGTAGGTCCGCGAGTGCGGCCTAACACCTCGCTCAAGCGCCGACGGTCTACGGCAGGTCGTCTTGCCCGCGCGGCCGCCTTTGGTCATCATCGGCCGCACGGGCAAGCCGCCCTGCCGCAGCCCGCGGCTTAGCTCGAACGTTAGGCCGCATGAAGCTCCCCCTCGCGATCATCGCCATTGCTGCCAGTGGAGCCGTCTCAGGTTCACCGGTGATCGAGCCGTTGAGGCCGAATGAGGAAGTGCAGGGCTGTGGCTGTAGCTTCAGTATTCCAGCCGAGGCGCGAGATGCGGGAAGGCCAGTTGTCCAGTGGGAGGTAGGTGACCCCGCTCGCATCAGAATCGATGGCAAGCTACAACTGCTCATGGTTGGCCATGGCGAGAGCGCGTTGATGGACTACAAGAACTCCCGAATTGGTCAGCGGCGTGAGGTCGAACTGCTCGGGGACGGCGTATCAGTGTTCGCAAGATGCGTAGTGTCAGAGGTTTGCTCGGGCACAGAGGGAGCTTGCGAAGTGGTTTCCTATCGCGCGAGTCTGGCCATCAAGGGCTTGTCAGGCCGCACAGAATTTGAGGCTTGGGCTAGTTGCGGCTGCTAAAGCATGCGGCCTAACACCTCGCTCAAGCGCCGACGCGCTCCGGCAGGCAGCGTAAGCCTGGTCCGCGGCCTATGAGGCAACATCGCGGACCAGGCTTACGCCGCCTGCCTGCGCGCGCGGCTTAGCTCGAACGTTAGGCCGCACGAATCATGCGAATCAGTCGCTGCATCGCTTTCATGCTTCTTTTTGCGCCCGTCGCCTGGGGCGCAGATCCGAACGTGGCCCTTATTCACGATAAGGACCCCCAGATGAATGCTGCCATCGCAAAGGCGCGCAGCACATTGGACGGGTTCTTCAAGACAAAGAGCCGAAGGGAACCAGGTGCAGATGGCTACACGGTCAAGGTTCTCTTCAGGGAAGGGTCGAACGCTGAGCACATGTGGGTCACTCCGTTTCGGCCCAATGGCGGTGGCGGCTATCAAGGCCTCCTGAAGAGCTCGCCTAGCTACATCAAGGGCCTGCAGTGGGGGCAACAGGTGACGTTCGAGAGAGACCAAATCACTGACTGGGGCTACACGCAGGGCAACACGCTTGTAGGCTACTTCACTGTCTGTGTGCTCTTGGCCCGAGACTCGGCTCTGAAGGCGCGTATAGAAGCGAATGGCCAGCGTTACCAATGTGCGGCCTAACACCTCGCTCAAGCGCCGACGCGCTCCGGCAGGCGGCGTAAGCCCGGGCTGAGGCACATGGTGCATCATCTCAGCCCGGGCTTACGCCGCCTGCCGGAGCGCGCGGCTTAGCTCGAACGTTAGGCGTCGCAGGCACCATGGCCCCTTCCTCCGATCGACGATTCCTCAAGCTCAAGACTGAGATTGCCGAGGCGGGAGCCTTTGGTGATGGCATCGATACGAGTTCGTACGATCTCCACGCCGAATTGGGAGCCACCGACTACTCGCCAGAGCAAAGACTCGAGGTTTGGATAGCACTACTTTGTGATCTGGCGAGCGAAGTCGACAACTCCGACTGGGAGACGGTCCAGAAATCAAAGCTGGCACGCGTGGCTCGTGCAACGTTGGCAGCGAGTTGGGTGCAGGAGCCCCTACTGATTGCCGCCGTCCGAGCTTTGGATGAATCCGAGGATGGCTTCTTCTACGTGCTCTCAGAGGTGTTTGCCTTGTACGTAGACGGCAGTGGAAGGGCGCACGCACATGGCTCATAGGCCACGCTTCTTGGCGACGCCTAACCCCTCGCTCAAGCGCCGACGGTCTACGGCAGGTCGTCTTGCCCGTGCGGCCGCATTTGGTCATCATCGGCCGCACGGGCAAGCCGCCCTGCCGCAGCCCGCGGCTTAGCTCGAACGTTAGGCGGCAGCCAAACTCATGCCTCCATTCCTCGGTCTTCGGATAGTACGAGCCATATCGGGTGTCGTGGCCATTGCCTCAACAAGGGCCGCGTTGCCCCCCTTGCTGGAGGTCTACCTCGGACAAGAGGCTATTGGTGACCGTTTGCTCAGCCGGCTGGCCGTGGCACTAATAGCGTGGGTGCTGTTTTTGGAGCTCAGGACATACGTCAACTACCTGCATCAGTCTGCGGGTCATAGGCGGCCTCCATTGCTCGGACACCACTGGACGCTGTAGCGCGTGCTGCCGCCTAACCCCTCGCTCAAGCGCGGACCCGCTCCGGCAGCCGCCGCTTGGCCGCTTCAGGCCAGCGTTGTAGATTGTCCTTCCGCGGCCAAGCGGCGCCTGCCTCCGCAGTCCGCTTAGCTCGAACGTTAGGCCGCATGATCCATGACCGCGCCAGTCCTGCTTGCCGTCGTTGAAGTCCCGCAGGACGAGCGTGTCCGATGCACGGCCCAAGGGTGTGGCCACTCTGTCTACCGTCGGGTTCACTTGGTACGGGTCGAAGGGACAACGAAGGTCTATGGATCAGACTGCTTTGTTCGCCTATTTGGCGCAACGCCTACCGGAAGAGTGCCACCAAAATTTGGCGGCGCAGCTGGAAGAAGCCTCACAACAGAAGAACGGGCATTGCTCCTTGAGAATACGGAGCGCCTCATTGAGCAGTTCGAAAGAGAGCACCAAGCCGAGCTCGCTGAAGCGGAAAAGAGGCGGTTGTTGGTGGCGGAACGGCAAGCGCTAAGCTCATCGAGCGCCGCTCTTCAGTACCAAAGTGCGCGACAACCGATAGCTACGCCGCATCCGCCAGTCCCAACATCAATGCAGCGCGAGGAGGCCGAAGCTCAGGCCCGTAAGAACCTTCGAGAGCGATTCCCGGGCGTGAACCTCGATCTTCCAGGCTTCACAGGCCTCGTCCGTATGGAAGTCGAGAAGATTCTCCGTGCCAATGCGGCCTAACCCCTCGCTCAAGCGCCGACGCGCTCCGGCAGGCAGCGTAAGCCCGGGCTGAGGCATATGTTGCATCATCTCAGCCCGGGCTTACGCCGCCTGCCTGCGCGCGCGGCTTAGCTCGAACGTTAGGCCGCGCAGTCTCCCCCACGTCGTAGGCTCGAGCGCTTGGGCATACTTGCGTGCCGCCAGGATGGCGCGCGGGAGCTGAGCGTGCAAGATCGAGAGGAAGCCAGGTACCAAGGAAGTTGCCACTGCAGAGCGGTCCGCTTCGAGATCGAGACCAACTTTCCCGAACTCACCATGTGTGATTGTTCGATCTGCAAGCGTAAGAACGCCCTCATGGTCAAGGTCCACGAGAGCAAGTTCCGGTTGCTCTCAGGCGCAGAGAACTTGACTGAGTACCAGTTTCATACGAAGACGGCGCGTCACTACTTCTGCAAGACCTGTGGGATCTATCCCTTTCACCGGAAGAGGGTCACGCCAGACAACTTTGGCATCAACGTGCACTGCCTGGAGAACTTTGATCCGAGCAGCATGCCCTACAGGCAGGCCATTGGTGCAGGCATGTCATAGCGAGAATATGGGCGCGAATGTCAGCGCGGCCTAACCCCTCGCTCAAGCGCCGACGCGCAACGGCACGGCACCTGGCCCGCGAAGCGCCCGTTGTCTATCATGCCCTTCACGGGCCAGGCGCCGCGCCGCTGCGCGCGGCTTAGCTCGAACGTTAGGCCTCACACGGCCCGTCACATTCCTCTCCGCAACTACGGTGTCAGTGAACCCTATGAAAAGTCTCCTCGCCAGCATCATGTCTGCTCTGCTGGCAGTAGTTGCAGCACCCAATGCGTTTGCTCAGAACTCTGCTGATGTTCTGGGCAAGTGTTTGGCTGACAACACAACCGGACGTGATAGGAAGGATCTCGCTCGCTGGATGTTCTCTGCCATGGGCGCACATCCAGAGATGTCTGATCTTTACGTTTCCGCTCAAGGAACTGGTGACAAGACTGCTCAAGTCGCAGCTGCGTTGTTCACCCGTCTATTGGCTGATGCTTGCCCAAACGAAACCAAGGCTGCGGTTGCGGAAGGCGGTGGCATGGCGATCCAAAGAGGCTTCCAGGTTCTTGGTCAGCTTGCTATGCAGGAGTTGATGACGAACCCGCAGGTCGCGGCTTCAATTGGCGCGATGGAGAGGCACCTTGACAAGGCCAAGTTGGAGCCAGTTTTCGGCGGAAGCAAGTGAGGCCTAACCCCTCGCTCAAGCGCCGACGCGCAACGGCACGGCACCTGGCCCGCGAAGCGCCTGCTGTGTATGCTGCGCCTCGCGGGCCAGGCGCCGCGCCGCTGCGCGCGGCTTAGCTCGAACGTTAGGCCGCACACACAGATGTCGTCCGCCGCCATCACCGAATACACCAGCAGCGTCGCACTTGTGATCCTCGGGGAGTCACTTGACCCTGCTTCGATCACATCCAGACTCGGAATGGAGCCTCACGAATCCTGGATGCGAGGCCAGCTTAAGCGAGTCGGGACGAATGTACACCAATGGGGCGGATGGAAGAGATTTCTACCCGAGGCTCTGAAGGCAGCCACTGTAGAAGAGCAATTGAACTACTGGATAGAAGAGCTTGTTCCAAGAGAGGAACCGCTCGAATCAATTGCTGGATCAGGCGCTCGCTGTAGTCTTGATGTGTTTGTCAGCTCTGATGCAGCTTGGTTCAAGCTCTCATGTGAGGTCAATCGCAGCATCGCGGCATTGCCGGTGAGCATTGAGTTCACCTTCTGGTCGTCCAGCAGTGCGGCCTTGTATCTCGAAACACAACACCACCCAAGCGAGCAAGGTGCGGCCTAACTTAGCGTTCAAACGGACCCACTACAGCAGGCCTTGTAAGCCCGGTGTGTGGCGGCTCCGCCAGCTTCACACACCGGGCTTGCAAGTCCTGCTTCCGTGGGCCGTTTAACTCCACGTTAGGCCGCACGAAGCACTCCACCGCCCCATGCCCGCAGATCAATCCGAACAGCCAGAAGACCTTGGCTTTCGTTATCGCCTGCGCAAGGGCGGAGAGGTCGAGGTCACGCATCGAGGACGGTTGGCGGCAACGCTACGTGGCAGCCAAGCCGCGGAGTTTCTGGCAGAGGCGCCTGATTCAACAAGTCCCGAGGCGCAGCAGTTCATGGCGCGTCTTACCGGCAACTACAAGCGTGGCAATGAGCGCCAGGCCAGCAACCACCCGAGAAATCGGCGGTAGTGTGGCTTTGTCGTGTCTGGCGTCAGGCATGTTTGGCGTCATAGGGCAAGTTCGGTATGCAGGCCAAGGCGAGTTCGCGGGCCAAGCCTTGGGCAGTTCTCGGCAAAGGCCAGGGCAGGTGGGAGGTATTGCCGGCACTAGCCATACCGCTGCAGTGCGGCCTAACACCTCGCTCAAGCGCGGACCCCCACCGGCAAGCCGCCTGGGCCGCGAACCGCCCGTTGTCTATCATGCGTCTCGCGGCCCAGGCGCCTTGCCGCCGGGGTCCGCTTAGCTCGAACGTTAGGCCGCACATTGAACGTCCGTCGTCTGCTTCCCCACGACGCTGAGCAATACCAAGCCGCTCGGTTACGTGGTCTATTGGAGTGCCCGAGCGCGTTTGCTTCGAGCCACGCGGAGGAAGCGGCTACTCCAATCGAAGAAGTGGCCAGTCGGTTGGCGTACAAGCCTGACGGCGCGGTCTTTGGTCACTTCTCTGGGTCAGGTCTGCAGGGTGTCGTTGGCATCCAGCGGGAAGGCATGCTCAAGCTCGCGCACAAGGCCTTCATCTGGGGTATGTATGTCCTACCCGAAGTACGCATGGCAGGGGTCGGCCGTGCTTTGTTGGAGCACGCGCTGGAGTTCGCGCAGAAAGAGCTCGGTGTCCGCCAGGTCAATCTTGGCGTGAACACAGAGAACACCGCAGCGCTTGCCTTGTACCGCCGTGTGGGTTTCGAGGTGTACGGAACCGAGCGTGGCTTCCTGCTCGTAGATGGCGTGCTGTATGACGAGCATCACATGGCTTGGCGGGTGCGCAGTGCGGCCTAACACCTCGCTCAAGCGCCGACGCGCAACGGCAAGCGCCCTGGCCCGCGAAACGCCTGTGGTCTATCCTGCGTCTCGCGGGCCAGGGCGCTTGCCGCTGCGCGCGGCTTAGCTCGAACGTTAGGCCTCACAGGAGCCGCCCATGGCAGGCCACCGCAGCGAACAGCCAAATGCCTCGGTTTCATGCACTCGTTTGCCGAAAGCTCCGGGTGAACCCGCATTGGTGCATATGGCAGGTTCTGGATGCATGCATCCGGTTCCTGCCATATGCAGCAAGGTAGGATTGACGCCTACAGCACGTTAGGCCGCACACGGGAGCGCCGCTGATTGACCGACGCAGTGTTTGAGACCGAGCGGCTGGTTGTTCGGCGGTGGCGCGACTCGGACCTGCCCGATTTGCTTGCCGTCTATGGAGACGCCGAAGCTATGCGGTGGGTTGGCGATGGTCAGCCCATCACGGAGAACGAATGCCGCGAGTGGTTTGTAGTCACCCGTCGAAACTACGATAAGCGCGGCTACGGCATGTTCGCGGTGGAGTTCAAGGCCCAGCCTGGCGTCATCGGGTTCTGCGGCATCGTTCATCCCGGTGGGCAAGAAGAACCGGAAGTCAAGTACGCCTACCTGCGCAAGTTCTGGGGGCAGGGCATAGCCACAGAAGCTCTGCGCGGCCTCATTGGCTACGGCACTACCGAGCATCGCATCGCGCGCTTCATCGCCACCACAGCGCCAGAAAACAGCGCATCGCACGCAGTACTCACGAAGGCAGGCATGAGTCGAGGCGAACTACGGAAAGATGAAGATGGTGGGTTTACGCAGCTCTTCGAGTACGAGGCGCCGAACAGTGCGGCCTAACCCCTCGCTCAAGCGCCGACGCGCAACGGCACGGCACCTGGCCCGCGAGGCGCCCGTTGTGTATCCTGCGCCTCGCGGGCCAGGCGCCGCGCCGCTGCGCGCGGCTTAGCTCGAACGTTAGGCAGCACGTGCAGGCGCCTGTTTACAGTCGCAATTCGGCTCGCGCCAGGGCGCTCGCCTCGCAAACGACCGCGCGCTTCGGAGGCTGTGTCAACACGGCTTCGTTGATGCGCTCGCGGTCACACGGAGCGTTGCATTCGTCTGTAGCGTTACCTGCGCGGAGCGGAGTACGTTCTTTGTTCGGCCTGAAGGAGATAGCCCGAACTCACTCGTGGGGCGCAGCCTTGTGGGTGCTGCCTAACCATTCGCTCAAGCACGGACCCGCAACGGCATGCGCCCTGGCCCGCGAAACGCCCGTTGTCTATCATGCGTCTCGCGGGCCAGGGCGCATGCCGCTGCGGTCCGCTTAGCTCAAACGTTAGGCCGCACAAGCCCCCTTCCGCCCGTACCAACCGCGTCGCCAAGACCAATGCGCTCCACAGCTTACGCGCCGACGTGGAAGTTCTGGCTTGCATGGGTAGCCATGGTCATTGTCCTTGCACTGCTGTCCTTCGTGCTCCTCAGAGAGTGGTACATCGTCGGCTATGTTGCCGACCCAGCAGTATTGGCTGCGTACCGCTTCGGTGCGGAAGGCCCGGCCGCCGGTGCAGTCAACTACGCGAATCCCGCGGTTTACGCAAGAACGGCCGCCATCGGTGGCTTGGCCTCAACTGCCTTGCTGAGTGTGTCGCTCGTTGCTGGGTGGTTGCGGTCACGGGGTTTACTGGCCGCCAGTTTTCTACTCACTGCCGCCATCTGGGCATGGAGCCTCGCGGGTGCGGCCTAACACCTCGCTCAAGCGCCGACGCGCTCCGGCAGGCGGCGTAAGCCTGGCCCGCGGCCTATGAGGCATCATCGCGAACCAGGCTTACGCCGCCTG
>NZ_SACT01000014.1 GCF_004016515.1 Rubrivivax albus | reverse complement strand
GTGAGGTTGCCCTGCTTTCACGGACACCTTCTCATGGTTGAAGGGTAAGGTGTCCGCGAAAGCGGGGCAACTTCAGATCTTGAGCCGTCGTACCCGTCGTACCAGCAGCAACCAACGAACATCAGCAGCGCAAGAATGCGCAAACCATCAGGGCTGCTACCTCAGTCGATCGACCGGCGCCAAGCCGGCGTCGGGCCATCAAAGGGCTCCAGTTCGCCTTTCGGCAGGTACCTGGTCGACTGGCCGCTGATCGTCAGGTTGTCGAACTGGACGAAGGCCATCACGCCTTCGATCCGCACCACCATGCCGACGTAGGGACCACCTCCTCCTGGCGCGCTGGCCCACTGAAACCGGTCACCCGCTTTTAGGTTGGCCTGGAAGGCAGCGACCCGCGCCGGCCACTCAGCGGCTAGCCGCTGGGCCTCAGCCTCTTGAGCCCTTGCGCGCTGCTGGCGTTCTTGTTCGAGCGTGGCCTGGCGCGCTCTCTGCGCAGCGGCAGCCTTGTCCGCGGCCTCCGCCCTAGCGTCTAGCTCGCGAAGGCGAACATCGGCCTGCTCGGTTGGCAGCGTCCGGGTGAGAACGGTTGCGATCCAGTGGGTACGATTCGATGAGAACTCAGCATCGACATACTGCAGCTCAAAGAGCCAAAGCGTTTTCGCTTCACGCGCGCACAGCAGGTGTACGGGCAACCGACCCCGGGGAAATGGTGCGTCGATCGCCGCAAAGCTTGGCGTACCACCGCCACGCCTACAGTGCTCTTCGGCAGGCGCCAACGCAACCACGAATCCCTTTGGAAAGTCATTTGGTGCTACTGGCGCTCCCGACATGCTGGGAACCCAGCTCGATCCCCCGCTCACATCGAGCATGTACCGCTTGCCGTTGAGTCCTCGAGCGAACTCCTCGATCGAACTTCCGGCAGACACTGATGGATTGATGGCGCATCCTTGCAGCGCAAGGATGGCTAGAAGGGCTACGCCCGCCGCCCGGCTGAAAGTCTTCATGCTTCTCCCTGTTGTGCGAACCCTGTCGCTCCGAAAATTGTGACTTAAACACGGCTGACGCAAAAGCATCATGTCGAGAGACTGGCGCGAATGGGTCCAGCAGCGTCAGGTCAGTCGGAGAAGAGGGTCAGTGCGCGTGCCCTGCTGGCGGCAAACTTGGTTTCGCTGCGCCGGACTCGGGAGCTTTCCCAGGAGGCTTTGGCCTTCGAGGCCGGTCTGCACAGGACCTTCGTGGCGCATGTCGAGCGCCAGGTGCGGAATATCTCAGTGGACAACATCGAGAAGCTGGCGATCGCGCTGGGCGTCGAGCCGTACGAGCTGCTGAAGCCCTGACCTGCCGAGACACAAGGTCAGTCGTCCCATATCGACGACGTGGCGCTGTCCCACGAGTCAAAGTGGCTGTCGGTCACGCCGTACATGTTGCCGTTCGCATCGAAGTCGCCCAGCATCATGGTGCCGTCGATGTTGAAGGCCGGCTCAAACCTGTCGGAGTTCGAATCCATCCACCTGTCTTCATGGGTTCGGGACAAGGGGTCTGGCCACGGTGGGTCGGTTTCCGATGCGATGGTGGCCAGTGGGCCGATAGGCTCCAGCAAGGTGCCCGCTCCGGCAAACGCGTCATCGTCGAACTCGCTACTCTTCGCGCTTGCGGTGGTGTGCACGTAGCGATTCGCTGTCGGCACATCGACCAGGCCCGCGCACAGCAGGCCGCCTTGGTGGGCGGCAGTCCCGGAAGCAGAGCTACGCCTTGGCCAAGTTGCCACCAGCACCATGACACCGATCACCAGGCCAATCTTCATCAAGCCGTGGATCAGAAGAAGTAGATCAGCCATGCGGATAGGCGTTAAAGAAAACGTGGCTTTTATTGTGATCAAGCCGGAGCCTCTTGTCCATGCAAGAAGCTTCTTCTGTTCGGCGCGGCCGACCACCTGGATCAAAGACTGCTGATCCGGTTCTGGCCGGCGCTTTCGGCGCCGCCGTCCGTGCCGCCAGAACGCGGCGCGGGGTGGCCCAGGAGGCGCTGGCGCACCTGGCCAAGATCGAGAGATCTCACGCCGGCAAAATCGAGCGCGGCGAGCACATGCCGACCCTCGCGGCCGTGCTGAAGATCGCGAGGGCGCTCGGCATGAGCGGGGCCGAGTTGTTGGCTGAGGCCGAGGCGTTTTTGCCGGTGGATTACCCGTCACCAGGCTGACCAGTGGCGAACGAAGCCGGCATGCCTCGCTGTCGGCAGTCCGGCGGCATTCGCTGACGCCTTTCCGGGCATTGTTGATGGCACTGTTCGCCAGCCGGCAGCCAGGAAGGACGTTGCTGGAGGCGGGCTCGCGACAACGTTTGGCCCAGGGAAGCACCCTTCCACAGGCGCGAGAAGTGTGTTGCCGCTGCAGCCGGTGGCCGCAGGCATTGAAGATGGCACTTGAGCCCGCCATGGTTCCCAGGGCGACAGAAGTCCTGGGGACACACAGCCGGCTACTGGCTGGCGTATCTAGTCGGGCTTGCGCAATCCGTTTCCCGCCGGACCAGCAACGCGGCGAGGGGCAGTGACTGTCCGGTGATCAAGTTGCCGAGCCCTGTGGCGATCTGAGCGCCGACCGTGCCAGGGTGGCGAAGAACACCGCCAGCCAGGTGAGGGCCAACAAAAGGGCCGCCAGCCCGATCTTCGCGATGGCCCGCAGCAGCCAGCGGATGTTGAAGCCTGCCGCGCACAGCACCGCGTGCAACGCGTCGCCCTCGGCGCCCCCTTGAGCCAGCAGCGGTACATGCGGTGATCGACCTTGGCGTGCCCGATCAACGGTTCGATGGCCTGGCGCCGGCGCAGCCAGGACTTCTGCCTGGGCGTGAGCGACTTGGCCTTGCCGCGGTGGACAACCTCCACGGGCGCCAGATCCTTGTCCACGCCCCGGTAGCCCAGGTCCACGATCGCCGTGCGCGGCTTCATCCCGATGTCCTGAAGCAGGGTGTTGGTCTGCTCGATCTGCGCGGCCAGCGTGTGGCCGTCGTACGGGTTGCCGGGGAAGCTGCGCGCACCCACCATCAGCCCGTGTTGGTGCGTGACCGCCAGGCTGACCTTCACGCCGAACTCGTACGGAATTCTGGCTTTGCCCTTGCTGATGCACTCGGCCTCGGGGGCGTGCAGCGCGTACAGCTTGTTCTTGTCTTTGGGCCGCTGCTGCTGGATGCGCGCGGCGCGCTGCACCCAGGTGTCGAGCCGGACGCGGGCTTCGTCGTTCAGGCCGATCATCTTGCGCCGCACCTCGCGCAGCAGCCGGCCCAGGATCATGCGCTGGCGCTTGAGCACGCCGCGCAGGCGCTTGAACTGCTTGGCATGGGCATAGCCACCCGCGCGTCGGCGCAGCGTACGGCCTTCGCGCTCGTGGGTCTGCTTGAGCTGGATGCCGGCGCGCTTGGCCAGGCGGGCGATCTTGTCCCGGGCGACTTCCAGCAGCCGACTGTCGGTGGGGTGGGCGATGGCCTTGCACTGCACCGTGGTGTCGACGATCACGCGCTCGAACTCGGTCTTCTTCACCGCGCCCATGTCCACCGCCGCCTCGATGGTGGTCTTGAGCAACTGCTCGACGCCGGCCTCGCCCAGCACGCGCCGGAAACGGCTGATCTGCGCTGGGTCACAGGCGGCCGCGGCTCGAAGTAGACCTGCCCGCTGAAGAACTGGAAGTACACGTCCTGCGCCCAGCGCTCGACCAGGGACTCGTCACTCTCGTTGTAGGCGTGATTCAGATACAGCAGCGCCACCATCAGCCTGATCGGCAGCGGAGGCCTGCCGGCGTTGCTCACGCCCGCGCCGGCTACCGCCAGCGTCGGGCCGAACATGTCTGCACCCTCGACCACCCGACCCTTGCGATCGCGATGCGCAAACGCCGGCGCCAGCGCGGCCTCGATGTCCGACCACGGCATGCGCATGGCCAGCACCGCCAGCGGGTGGCGCAGGTCGATCATCTGATCCAGCCGTGCGCGGAAGAAGTCGTCGGTGGCCATCGGCAGCTGTCCTCGATCTCCCAGAACTGCCGTTCATTGAATTGAATTCCGGGAGTTCCAACCATTCGAATTCACCCGAAAGCCATTGAAAAACAAGAGTTTGAGTGCTTTGCAAGGCCGACTCAATAGATCGCGGCAGCAACCCTCTCCTAACAAAATCCAAAGCTGGCTAGAAACACTCGATAGACAGCCCGCTCAAATCCTTGATAACTTCAGCCAGTGCGCGCTTGTCCTGAATCACATCAGCCGGCCGGCTGCACTTGTAGCGCGGCTGAGGCCAGTCTAGGAACCCGATCAACCATTCACGTGCGCGAGCCTGCTTGGCAGCATCGGCCGCCAGCTCGCGTAGGCGACGAGCGACCACCGCCTCGAGAAGGGCGACAGTCCCTGTGTCCAATTCGGTGATCAGCACGTCTCCGCCGACAAAGTCAAAAAAGTTCACCTCATCTTCTGGCCGCGCTTGAGGTTTGGTTCCAAAGGACTTACTAGGCGCCGTCGAGCCTTGAATCTTTCCGCTTTGCTCAATCAGGATCTTTCTCCTCAAAGCACTCAATTTCAAACCGACATCTGGAATGCGCCGCAAATACCCGATTCGCTCCGGAATGGCGGGGAGCTCCTCTTTGGAACCGCGGCTCCGCTTCCATTCACCCTTGATGAGTTCCCGGAGCTTTTTGACCTGCTCTCGCACCCCATGAAATCCAGGGCTCCGCCAAGTCGTGTGGATCAACTGTTCCAGATCACGTTGCCTACGCTGGCGGATGCATTCGATAAACTCGTTCCGTAAATCATCGCATCGAATTCTGGTATAGCGCCAAGTCCACACCGGTCGCGGCTCAGCAGGCTTGGTCAACCGCACCAGTTCGTAGCCGGTCACGTTGACGCGATCAGAGATCGCGTCACGCCATTTCTCCTGGGTATCCGGTTCGTCTCCA
Source organism: Rubrivivax albus (assembly GCF_004016515.1). Lineage (GTDB taxonomy): Bacteria > Pseudomonadota > Gammaproteobacteria > Burkholderiales > Burkholderiaceae_C > Rubrivivax > Rubrivivax albus. The sequence goes on along the minus strand of NZ_SACT01000014.1, from coordinate 21,151 downwards.
CGATGGTGCAGGAGTATCCAGTCCAGTTCGGCCTGCCCATCTTGATGCAGAAGCAGCAACCGAGTTGAAGATAGACCAACCCGCCGTGCTCGCGACGCCTCAAGCTTGTTCCTCGAAATCGAATATCGTTGTTCAAACTTCTTGACCAGCGCCTGAGCCTTGTCGAAGCTGATCCGTCCCTGCACAAAGGAAGAATGCCCGGTGCGAACCAAGTCGCTGATTCTCTGCATGTAGGCGGTCTTCTTCGTGAAGACAAAGACGTCGGGCGCCGGGTCACGATTGCTTGTCATGCCGAACATCCTAGCCAGCAAAAAGCAATAACAGGCAAGTCTGCGCCGACATTTTTGATCGACCGCCCGCCTGAATTCGCTACGGCATCGATCGATCCCGAAAGACCATGAGAGCTTCATGGCCTTCTGCAACTTGAATCGGTCAACCTTGGATACCGAACATAAAAGATCGGGCCGATCAAACTGGAACCGGATAGAAAGAGATTCCAAGCTTCGATTTGACAGTCAAGCGTCATCGACCCACACTTCCCTTCGGGCTAGCCAAGCCTCTCACTCAGACACAGTTGGGTGGGGGCCGCCAAGCCCTCTCCCTCAAGCGCAAGGCGCGGATGCGCCACAGCTGCTGACCGCCAGTCAGTAGTTAGCACGGTGAAGCGGACTGCTTGTAATTGAGCTCGGTCCGCTACGCTGAGCGCTGAAGGCTGAAATGCCTTCTTCGACTCACTCGAAACCGGTATCCCGGTTTGAGTTTGGGCGACACGGAACCGGCGCACCGAAGGAAATGTCGATTGCGACCTGTCATGTAGCGAAAGCAGGAAATGGCCTGCTCACGGCACCTGTGGCAACAGGGTGACGTGTACCAGAGACGAGGGCTCAGGGTATCCAGAAATGGTATCAGCCACGCAGCAGAAGTGTGAGCGTGAGGGAGCACAAGTGGTTTTGTGCGATTGAACCTGACCGGGAAACCGGTAGCGGCACCTGCAGAAACGCAGGGTCGGTGATAGCTTAACCGTCTAACGGCATCCGTAGAGGATGCTGTCTGGAGTGTCAACAAGCCGTTGTGTTTTGCAGAAACATAATCGGTAACTTGAAGAAGGATCGAGTCGGGTAAGTAACCGGCTTTGGAATCTCGCGGTACTGAAACCAGATAAACCGGCATGGCCGACTAATGGGTAAGCGTAGCGATGACTCGATCTGGAGAGTGGCGGCGTGTTGACACGCAGTAGCATGTGACTAACGTGGGAATGACTGACGGCCGACAGAGATGGGTGGCACCATCGAGGCACAAGTCAAGGAGATTTGGCAAGTAGAGTTTGAAACCAAGGGCTGAACCGATGTGGTCCGCGGGAGTATCGAAAGCCAAAACCGTGCGAAAGAGCGCTGGTTGAAAGCCAGTGAGTGAGAGAGTCAACTCGCAACAGCGAGTTCAGGTCGATCAGGTTGGCGCCTGATCGACCTCCGAGGGTGGCACCTCGGGTTTGTTCTTTGATCGGTTGGCTGCAGTGCTGCAGAGAACCGAGTACCGTCATCCAAATTGGATATTGTTCAACCATTGCCAGCCAAGCAGAAAGGCAAGGCTCACCGCACCAATGGCACGGTGTGACTCGACCAGTACAGGATCGAGCAGGAAGGTGTATTTGCTCGGAGCATGATCTGAGCCGGTGAATCATTTCACCATGACGGAGCGTCTGCTCCAACCTGTGGCGAATCGTTGCAGCGCAACGAAACGTGCACTCACATGCACAGACCCACCCCCAAACCCCCCGACACACTGGTGCCGGGGGGTTTTCTTTGCGTGCTCAACCTTGGCGAGTAACGGCGAATTCCAGGAGTTGCTCCGCAGTTACTTCGCCGGGCCAGAGAGATTCAGCCAACCAGCGATAGAAGGTGCTTGACGCCACGCGGCTTTTGACGCCATCCCTGCGCCAGGCCTTGGCGATCGGCGTGGCGAGTTTGTCCAGCTTTTCCGCTTCGAACTTCGCGAACTGCTCGGACTTCTGACTCTCTGTCATTTCGCTGAACAGCTCACGTGCCCTGTTGGTTCTTGCATGCTGCCACTCGTCGCGCAGCTGCTGGAGCTTCTCGGTGACGCTCGGCGCGGGGGCCGGTCTCTCCACCGGCTTGTCACTGTCCTCTCCATGACCCGCGTACTGCTTCTTCAGTGCGTCCCGCAGATAGGCAGCGGGCGACTTGAGTTCCGGTAGCGTCTGACTCTTCATGCGCTGCTCGACATGCTCGACCGTCGCACGAAGAACACCTTCGTCGGTCACTGCGTACAGATCCTGCGCATCTGCACGCTTGATCCCGAGGGCGATCAAGCGCTCGACCAGCTGGAGGTCGAACACGTTCTTCGTCGGGTCCTTCATGCCGTCGAGACTGGCCTGCGGCTTGGGGATGATCCGGAACTGGAGCTCCTCGACCTTCCGACCTCGCTTGTGCTCGACGACCTCCATACGGAAGTCCTCGCACAACGTGTCGAGTTCGACGAGCGCCTTCTTGATGGTGTCGCGTCGCAGGATCCGGTAGTCGACCTTCTCGATGTCGCTGCGGCCGGTGAGCACGGAGGCCCACCAGATCACATCCTCCCGCATCGTGATTCGACCTGGCGACGTCAGGTACCGCGCCCCCAGTTCGTACAACACGGCGGCAGCGTAGCTGCGCATCTGGGAACTGATCTCCAGCAGCACGCGTGTGTACTGGGCAGGCTTGAGGAGCTGCTCGCGTATCGGCTCGGGGTATGTCCAGGTGATCGTGCACGCTTGGCCACGACCAGGCTCATGGATGACGACAGGCCCGAGCAGCTGAGTCGATGTCCACTTCCGGGCTGCGCCCGAGCTTGTGTGCCACTCGATGGTGGTTGCCTGCATGTCGCGGATGTGCGACTTGAGCAGCTCGGTGTTGTTCGACGTGAATCGCGCGTCGCCGATCAACTCCGCGAGGTTGATGGTGTACGCGGGGTTGTCGACCCCTTGCCGCTGTGCGTGATAGAGGAAGACGTTGTAGATCCGCCTCGACAGCAACGTCAGCTTTCCACGCTTCGGCCTGATGGCAATGGCTTCATTCGCTTTCGCGACGGACTGTTCGTCAGGACGCGTCGCAACAGCTGCGGATCTGGATCGTCTCTTTCCACCGTGGGGCGGCACTTGGTCTTCTGGATCCGACTCCATCAGCGCGACTTAGAGAACTAGCGGAATGCCATCTTGGCTTGGTATTGTGAGTGTGTCAAATCACAGTAGACCACGGGCGGCCGCAAGGTCGCCTTGCTATCTTGAAGATCACACTTGAGAGATTGAAGAGTTGTAGGGGCGGAAAAAGCGTTGTCCGGCAGTCACTTGGCGCCAGAGGAGCGAGTGGATATGGGGATGTTCCGGAGACTTCTTGGGGACCTCCCGGAGTGGACTTGGGGTGCGGCGGCGTCGATGCGGAGGTTTTTTGGGGATGTCGGTGAGTGGACTTGGGGTACAGGCCAGTTTGGTCGCACCAAAATGCACAAATTTGCAGCAATTCACCGGCGTAGTTTGGTACGACCGAAAGATCGGCTCTCCGAAGCCGCCCTGCCAGCTCCCAAGATCCCCAAAAGCTCTCACAGTTGAGGGTCGCGTCAGGCGTCGCTGAGTTCGGGGTTCCCAAAGAGTCTCACACTCCGTCGGTCTCAGACGGATCGCCCATTTTGCAGCGATTCGACGGTTTTCGGTACACTTGCCGAAAAGCATCGAACGAGGCGAAATCTTGGCGACAACGGCTGATTCAGCGACACAGGTGAGCAGGCCTGGCAACCAGGTTGCCACGCCCTCCTCCACATCATCGGTCGCTCCGCGCGCGCTGATCGACATCCAGCGCATCCAGGCCCTTGCGAACCGTGCAACCAGCATGGTGGAACAGATCCGAGGCCGCCTGCTGGCGCCCGAGGCCAAGAAGGTCTCGCCTCTCTACTCGGCGTCGCAGGTGGCAACGCTGTGCGGCGTCGACAAGGCGCATGTCAACTACCGGATCTCGAAGGGTGATCTTCCGGTCGGGCAACTGACGCCGACGGGCGGCAAGCGTGAGTTCAGTCTGCCGGAGGTGCGGCGATGGAGTCGTACCTACAGAAGCGAGAAGATGCGACCCGCCGGCCAGAGAGCCATCTGCATAGCCGTCGCCAACTTCAAGGGTGGGGTTTCGAAGACGACGAGCGCGATGATCCTCGCCCAGGGGCTGAGCCTTCGCGGGCACCGGGTGCTCGCGATCGACATGGATCCCCAGGGTTCGCTCACGACGCTCAACGGGCTGCTGCCGGAGGCCGAGGTGAGCGAGGAGATGACGGTCGCGCCGCTCTGTTCCGGTGAGACCGGCGACATCACCCCCGCGATCCGCTCCACGTACTGGGATGGCCTGGATCTCGTTGCTGCGGCGCCATTCCTGTTCTCTGCGGAATTCGCTCTGCCGGCTCGCCAGATGAACGATCCCACGTTCCGTTTCTGGGACGTGCTGAATGCCGGTCTGGAGCCCGTGCGGGACCTCTACGACATCATCATCATCGACACGCCGCCATCGCTGTCCTACGTCACGATCAACGGGCTCTGGGCGGCGGACGGCATCGTTGTTCCGGTCCCTCCTTCCGGACTGGACTTCGCCAGTTCGTCTCAGTTCTGGAGTCTTCTCGCCGATCTGGGTAGCAACCTGGATCAGCAGGAGAAGGGCGGCGCGCGGAAGGTGTTCGACTTCCTCCACGTGCTCCTCAGCCGCGTCGACCAGGCCGACGCCGCAGCACCTGCGGTCAGGCAGTGGATCCAGGCGACTTACGGCGAGTTCGTGCTTCCCGTCGAGATTCCCAAGACCTCGGTCACCAGCAACAAGGCCGCAGAGTTCGCCACGGTCTACGACGTCCAGAAGTACGACGGATCCGCGAAGACCTACAAGCGGGCCGTCGATGCGTACGACCGGTTCGTGGATCTGGTCGAGGAGTCGGCCGTCGAGTCCTGGCGGGCTCGACGCGCCGGCGGAGGGCAAGGCAGATGAAGATGCACCACGCGCGAGCTGAACATGGTTCGTGGCAACCAGGTTGCCAGTCAGGAGGGGCAGGGGAATGAGCACGAAATCGAAGCTGCTTGCAGTGACAGAGGGCCTGCAATTGCCTCCCGAGATTCCGGCCAGCGCGCAGGCGCCGTCCCCCGCGGAAGGACGGCCGGCGGTCGAAGCAGGCCAAGCTGGGGCTGCGGCCGAAGCGCAGACCCGATTCCCACCCGCCGTGCCGAGCCCGTCGGCGAAGACAGGGCCTGGCCAGATGCTGCAGTTCCGGGGGCAGATGCTGGCGGTGGAAGGTGAGCTCGGCAAGCTTCGCGAGCGACTGAAGGAGCACGAGGGGTCTGTACCGACCCGCAAGCTGGACCCGGCGTGCATCGTCCCGAGCCGCTGGGCGAACCGCCATGCGGACTCCTTCGGCAACGCGGACTTCCTGCGACTGAAGCAGGACATCGAAGTCGCCGGAGGCAATGTGCAGCCGATCGCTGTGCGGCCGCTGCCGGAACAGGCCGGGCGATACGAAATCGTGTTCGGCCACAGGCGCCACAGGGCCTGCAGCGAACTCGGCCTTCCTGTCCTGGCCATGGTCGAGACGGCGCCATTCACCGACCACGAGCTCTTCTCGGCGATGGACCGCGAAAACCGCGAGCGCGCGGATCTTTCTCCGTTCGAGCAGGGCACGATGTACAGGCGGGCGCTCGATGCAGGGCTGTACCCATCCAATCGGCGGCTCGCAGAGGCACTGGGGGTCTCGCACACCTGGGTTGCCAACGTCCTCCTGGTGGCCGATCTGCCACCTCCGGTCATCGAGTGCTTCAGGACCCCCATCGAGATCCAGCATCGTCACGCGAAACTCATCGCCAGCGCGTTCGAGGTCGACCGCAAGGGCGTACTCAGGCGTGCGGAAAAGCTCAGGCTCCAGGGGAAGCGGCTGGCCCCGGCGGCGGTCGTCGAGGCGCTGATCGGTCGTACGGAAGAGCCTGCGGCGGCAAAGCCGACGACCTTGAAGGTCGGTGGCAAGTCGGTGGGCAGCTGGCGCAGGGACGGGGCAGGGCGGGTGACGGTCGAACTGGCACCGGGTGTCGTCCCGGAGGAGAAGCTGGAGAAGCTGCTGGAAGCGATCGCCCGCTCGATCGAGGAATAGCTCGCCGGCGCGCTGCATTCGGGGTTGGCAACCGGGTTGCCACTCGCATGGCGATCCGACCCGTCAGAGCGGCACCCACTCCGGTCCCTCGTCGGCCTTGATCCGCGCGACATCCGCGTCCACAGCGTAGCCGCAAGGCCAGACGACCGTCCCCCCAGCGAGCGCCGCACGGAAGAACTCGGACACGTCGAGCAGTCTCGATTGGTCTCCGCGCAGGCGCTGTGGGTCGAAACGGATCCTGAGGTGTGACGAGTCCTCGAACCTGACATCGATGGCCAGGTGTTCCGGGAAGGACACACCGACGATCCGCACGCTGCGCCAGCCTTCAGTCCGGCCTTGGTTCGCCATCGCCGAAGGCATCACGGACGGCGCGATGGCGTCTCGCCTTCTCTGCGCGGACGTAGATCGATGTCGTGGCAAGGCTCTCGTGGCCGAGATTGGCCTGCAACACGTCCTGTGGGACGCCGCGTGCCGCCGAGTGCGACCCGTACGTGTGTCGAAGCCAGTGGGTCGATGCCGCGCGGATCTGGTCGGCGGCCCGTCCGTCCGTCGCCAGAACGTGGTTGGCGCACCGCTCGAACCCGGCCGCCAGGATCTCGTAGATCCGCGCCGCCGAGAGCGGGGATTCCTCTCCAAGCCTGGCGACCAAAGGGGCCTTCGGGTCGTTGGCGAGGAGATCCGGATCGAGTCCGCGCGACCGCAGATAGGCCCGTAGAGCTTCCACTGCCGGATCGGGCAAGGGCACCTCACGCCACTTCTTGCGCTTGCCCAGAACCATGATCGACCAGACCCACTCGCCATCGTCCAGTTGTTCGTGGCGAAGCCATCCGAATTCGGCCGACGCAAGCTCTGCCAGCCGCATTCCGGTCATGTAGGCGAAGTCCAGGATGAACTTCAGCCGGTGAAGGGCAGGGGAGGGCGCCGAGACCAATTCGTCGTGGATCCATTCCTGGACCAGCTGCCACTGCTTCCGCGAGAGCGCCCGCAGCTGCGGCATCGACGGTGCATCTGGGCGTGCCGGTACGTCGTCCCAGGGGTTCGAGTCCAGGTAGTGCCGGCGCACCAGCCACTCACACAGCGATCGCACGATGGTCATGGCGGTCGACTGCGAGCGCACCGACAACGCTCCCTCGAACGGCCGCCACGCTTCCGACCATCGCCGGGCGTTCCTGGGGCCGGTCCATTCGGGACCAGGCGAGGCCAGGAAGTCTCGGTAGGAGACGCAGTCGTCGCCGTCCAGCGAAGACAGCGGCTTCCGCCGCTGGATGACGGCCCACAGCAGGAAGCGCTCGGCCTCCTTTCGGTACGCGCGCCAGGTGTGAGTACCTTCCACGCGCAACCGCAGCCAGGCCTGGATCGCCTCGTAGTCGTTCGACGCGGCCACCTTGCAGCGGTCGGGTGATGCGCGGTTCGTGCCTCTCGACCCATCGCGCTCGGCTGGTGGCCGGAATCGTTCCAGCGGAACGATTCCGACACGAGGCGGCGGAGTCAGGGCGACTGTATCGATCTGCGATAGCGGCGCGAGTGCCGGCGAGGGCAGCGCGCCCAGGGAGTCTTCGTGCTCGCGGATCCAACGCACCACGCGAGACGCTCCTTCCGGGCCGACCTTCGGTATGTGGCGGTACCAGTGGAATCCCTTCGTCCTGATCCATAAGACGAGATCCCGCAGTGTCAGGATGCCAACCGCCTCGAGGCGGCGCGCCACACGCTCGTCCAGCCAGGCGCTCGCCGCATCGTCAGGGGAGGGAGCTCGTGCGCCGACGCTCGTGAGCCACTGAACTGCCTGAACCAGCCGCTCCCGCAACCGCTGACGCCGCCGCGCCGCACTGCGTGCGTCCGCAGACCCGTACCGCTCCTGGTGCAACGCGATCAGCTCAGCCTCGCTGTAGAAATCCGCCGGCTGATCGGCTGCGAACTCCTCCAGCGTCGGGATCCGAGAGCCCGTGCCGTCGGGAATGGCCTCGGGATCCCTGCGCAGGAGGGCCGCGATCTCCGGCCTACCGTGGGCTCTGGCCAGGGCGCGCAGTTCGTCCAGCAGGCGCCTGAGCTCGCTTCGGGCGCGCCTCGCGTCGCCGGCACCGTTCACGTAGAGATAGCGGTTCCAAGCAGGAACCAGTTCGAGTCCCTCTGCCCAGCAGCGCACGTAGGCCATGTGGGCGTGGCTGAGGCGAGGGGTTTCGGTGCTCATGGGGTGAGAAGCCGGCACGACTGGGCTCGAGGGGCGCTCGCAGGAGGGAGCTCCTTCGAGGGTGCCCAAGTGCTTGTCGCTGAACAAGGTTCTCGAAGTTTGCCCCAAAACGAGGGGGTTTGTCGGCCTAAATCCACTACTGTGATAATAAGGATTATCAAGGTATCTGGTGGCTTGGAAGGCAGGGGAGGGCGGTCCGGCGGCACCTCTGACGCGTTTCCGTGTCCTCAGATCCGGGCCCATGATTGGCTTGGGGAGCGTCAGGCGCGGCGGCAGAAGGCGCGTTCGCTTAAGGGCCCCGAAGTCCGCCCTGGCGGTCTTCAGGGGACCTGAATCCGGGGGCCCCACGTTGGCGGCAACCAAGGTGGGGAGAGCAGGGCAGGGTGCGTCCGCGCACTGCCCTGCAGGCTGTTCGCGCGAGGGATCGTCACCGACCGGCCAGGACCGCGGGCCTGGTCCGCCGCCAGGCGGATAGAGCCCGACCCTGGGGCCAACGGCCCGAGGGGCGCGCCATATTGCGCCATCTGCTTTAGCCTTTTGACGTCGTCAGATATTCTTTGCCAATCGGCAAGCGGCGTAGACTGCAGTCACCACGCAAGCGAAAGAGCGCTATGGCCACAAAACCCCTGAGATCTGCTCCCAAGATCTCCGTCCAGATCTGGCGACCGATCAACGACAAGCTCACCGAAAAGATCGAGGCCGCATGCCTGCGGCGCGACGCCTATCTCAACAAGGTGCTCGAAGTGGAGCTGCCGGAGCTTGATCAGGAAGTGACGATCGCGAACTCGCCGGCGGCCCAGAAGTACGTCGCCGAACGGCTAGACACGCTGGATCGCAAGCTCGTCAGCCTGACGCTGGATCCCGCACTCATCGAGCGACTGAACGACATCTGCCGCCGCAAGAACATCGTGCGCGACGCGTTTTTCAACCGCCTCTTCCTGCTGCTCGCAGGTTCACCGAAGATCATCGACACGCTGTACTTCGACGATCCCGCCTGGCGGGCGGAGATCCTTGAGCAGTTCCGCGGGGACTCGGCGTTCGTCGACGGTGTCTTCTTTCCGCTTGACCAAGAGATCAACCCGCTCTGGCCAATGCGCGAGGCATTGCGACTAGAAGCCGACCGGATCGGAGTCGACAGCTGGCTCAATCCGGAGGGCGAGCTCATCTCGGTCCGCAAGTCACTCGCCGGTGTCCCCATGCCGGTGTCAAGCATCTACACCGTGCTCTTCCCAGAGGACAAGTTCAAAGACGTCGATCTGCGCGGGTTGAACGTCTATTACCCGGACAGCTGGATCCCCGGAAGCGAGGCCCAGAAGCGCGAACGGTCATCGCTCGACGACTTGCTGGTGCCGCTCGGCAAGCCGAGTTCGTCATGAGTACGAAGCACGCCCAGGTCCGCGCCCAGCAACGCGCGATCCCGCCGCTCGTCGACCGCCTGCTTGACGAGTTCGGCGAGGAGCAACACGACGGCCACGGCGCGATCCGCGTCTACTTCAGCCACGCCAGTCGTCGCCGCATGGAGCGCGCCCTCGGCCGGCACGCGGCCGGCCTTTTCGACCGCTACCTGCACGCCTACAAGGTGGAGAGCACCGATGGCCAGGTCATAACCAAGGGCTGGCGGACTGGGCGGCTGCCGCGCCGGTGAGAGCGTGACCACCGGGGACGTGTCACCGAAAGCCTGACCCCGGCTCGGACTTCGACCAATCCAGGCTGAAGAGGCGCCCAAGATGCGCTTTGAACAACGCCCGTCGCACGAGAGAAGCCCCACACCAGGCAAAGCGAAGCTCTCATGGGATCGGAGCCCCGTAACGTAACGTTGGACGCTACCGCTAGTGGGTTGTGACCCCCTGATACCCCAGATATAGTGATCGCTCGTAATAAGCTCATGAAGTGCAGGACCGGATAGCAGCTAACCATGGGTGCTGTTCTGGGTGCTGCAGCCGTTTGTCGAATTGCTAGACTGATCGCGTAATCCCCGCCCCACAAAGGCGAAGACCCGAGGCGTTGCAGCGCACTCGGGTCTTCAGATGCAACTAGCCCCCAACCAGGGCGCCCACGTCAGCGGGCTTGAGCTGACAGAGAGGAGAGATCGTGCGGTTAGCACCCGTCCGGAGGAGAGTTTGATCCAGCCTACCTGCCTGCAGGCCGTTGCCCAGCCTGCAGGTGGGTAGTTTAAGCAGCTTGTTGAAGCGGTGCCTACGGGCCGCCCCTAACAAGCACGTAACGGCCGCGTCAAACGCAACGGCTTGGCCGGCTTCGCTTGAACACCACCAGGAATTCATCCAGATGACGAAGAAAGACATCCACGTGGTTCCGCACAACGGCGGATGGGCCACGCGCAAGGAAGGCGCGGAGCGCGTCGGCCGCACGGCCGACACGCAACGCGAGGCCTTCGAGCTGGCCCGCAACCAGGCCAAGCGCGAACAGGTCGAGGTCGTGATCCATCGACCGAATGGCCAAATCCGCAACAGCAACAGCTACGGCAACGATCCCTGTCCGCCGAAGGACAAGGTTCGCTGACCGGCAGCCAGACGCTGACGTGACACGGGGCGGCTTCGGCGGCCCCTTTTTGTTCCTCGATCTGTTCCGCGGCTCTGGCACAACCCAGGGCGCTGCCCCGGACCCCGGGATGTTTCGGGCCCGATGATGTTTGCAGCTAGCCGATAGCTATCCACAGGCGTCGCAGGTTCGAGTCCTCTCCTGGCCACCACAGCACGACCAACCGTGCGCCTGGTGACGAAGGACATGGGCGACGCCGCTTCGAGTCCGTTCCCGGGCACCGTGCGACGGGGCCACGTCGTCACCCGCGCCCCGCCTTGACCACGATCCGGATCGAGAAGGGAACCTTGCGCAGGGCCCGCAGGACACTTGGGGCCAGCGCGGCGAGCATGAAGAGGGTGGTCGGTTCGAGGTCGGTCATGTAGATCTCCTGGTTCTTTGTTGCGATGACGACAGTGTCCGAGGAGCGAGCTCGCGGCTTCAAGTGCATTTTTTCGGAGGTCCCTCAAGAGGCCCGAGCCAAGGAACATCGACCTGTTGCCAGACACTATGAGTATGTGATACTCATAGAAGATGACGCAGCGCGATCACTCCCTAGACACCTTGCTCGACCTGAACGGCCAGGTGCTGGTGATTGACGCGGCTGGGTACTGGGTCCGGTTCGTGGTGACGCAGATCCCTGTGAGCCCTGAGAAGCCGCATGGCCTCGACTACACGATGACCCTGCATGCCCCGGACGGTGAGCGCCTAGTCGGCTTCGACAACGCTCACCAGGTCAAAGGCCAGAAGGGCAGGGCGACCGACCATCGGCACCGCCACCGGACCGTCAAGCCCTATGCGTACCGCGACGCCGCCGCCCTCGTCGCGGACTTCTGGTCGGAGGTCGAGGCGGTCATGCGCGAACAAGGAGTCTGGTCATGAAAACGCTGAACATCGGCATCGCTTCCTACGAAGAGATGAAGGCGCGCACCCTGGCGATCGCCAAGGGCGAGCTCAAGCCCAAACCCGACGACCCTCAAGTCTGGTTTCCCTCGCCCGAGAGCTTCGCCAAGGTGCTCTCGAACAAGAACCGATCGCTCCTGCAGGTGATCCACCAGGAGCGGCCGGAATCCATCCTGGCACTCTCGACGGCCACCGGCCGCACCACCGGCAACCTGTCGCGCACCCTGCGCACCATGGAGCGCTACGGCTTGGTCCGACTGCATCGCGGCCCCCGCGGCATGGTGCGGCCCGAGGTCCCGTTCCGGAACGTGCGGCTCAAGGTCGAGCTGGCCCACGGGTGACCGCATGAGACATCTTTGAAAACGAAGAAGGGGACGCAAGTTGGCATCCATGCATGACCTGATCGAGCAGATCGAAGACAAGCGTGAGCGAGAACGCTTTCGGCAGGTCACCGAACTGGCGGACGACCAGAAGCTCGTCGAGCGAGAACTGAACCGGATCAACGGGTCCGCCCTGCCCGTCTGCGCCAGGCTTGACGCAGAAGGCAACGCCGTTGGCCACGCGCCGCACGCGCCACAGGTCTTTCAACGATCCCTCGCGCATGCAGACCAGGTCACCACGACGCGGCTTGACCTTGGGTAGAGGCAGCAACTCGGGCAGATGCGGCTCGAAGACCAGTCCAAACTTCTTCTCGCGGACGGACTCCTCCCAGAGCCGATCTTCCCGGCGCTGGTCCCTGTGGACCAGGTGCAGAACGGTGAGGTCGGAGCGCCGTGGCACACGCTGATCGAAGCCGACAACTTCCACGCGCTGCAGCTGCTCGACTACCTCTACGCCGGCAAGGTGGACTGCATTTACATCGACCCACCGTACAACACGGGTGCGAGGGACTGGAAGTACAACAACGACTACGTCGATAGCAATGACGGATGGAGGCACTCAAAGTGGTTGGCCTTCATGGAGCGCCGGCTCAAGCTCGCGAAGCGCCTGCTGAACCCTGAAAAGGGTGTGCTGGTCGTGACCATCGATGAGCACGAGGTGCACCATCTCGGTCTGTTGCTTGAGCAAGAGTTCCCGGAGGCATATCGCCAACTGATCACGATAGTGATCACGGCACGAGGCGTTGCGAAGCAGGGTCTCGCCCGAGTCGAGGAGTACGCCTTCTTCGTCTATCTTGGCTCCGCATCTGCCGCGCCGACCGAGGATGACTTCCTCACAGACAAATCTCAGAAGAAGAAGAAAGCGCCTTGGGCAAGTCTGCTGCGACGAGGTACAAACGCTTCCCCGAAGGATCGTGCCGGCCTGGTCTACCCCATCCTTGTCGATCCGGAGACCAAGGAGATTCTGGGCGTTGGCGAAACGCTGGCTGATCGCGTGGAACGCGGCGAGCTTCAGAAGAGCGAGCTCAATGCCCTCGATCCTCCCAGGACAACTCGTGAGGCTTGGCCTATTCGTTCTGACGGCGCTCTAGGAACCTGGCAGGTCAAGCCTTCCAAGCTCATGGAACTCAAGAAAAAGGGGTTCGTGAAGATCGGCCGCCTTGATGAGAGCAGGACAAGTTGGTCAGTGAACTACCTGAAGCGGGGACCGATCTCAGAGATCGAGAGGGGTGAGCTGAACATCACGGGATACGAATGGGAAGGCGGCCCCGCCATCCTTGAGTACGCTGACCAAGATCAAGGTGCCGGGATGCGGGCGAAGACGGTATGGCACCGCACGCAGCACGATGCGGGAACGTACGGTTCAAGCCTGTTGCGATCTATGCTCGGCGCACGAAGCTTCGAGTTTCCGAAGTCGTTGTACGCCGTACGTGACACGCTCGCGACGGTCGTTGGGACCAACCCTTCGGCGCTGGTTGTCGATTTCTTTGCGGGCAGCGGAACCACGCTGCATGCGCTGGGCTTGCTCAACGCGGCGGATGGTGGGCGACGAAGCTGCATCTTGGTCACCAACAATGAAGTCTCGTCCGCGGATGAGGTTGCGCTCTTGGCGGAGGGCTCACGACCGGGCGACGACGCATGGGAAGCACGAGGCATTTGTCGCTCGGTCACATGGCCGAGGTCAAGGTGCGCCATCCTCGGCAGGAAGGAAGACGGGACACCACTGAGCGGCGACTACTTGACCTCAGACCTGGTTGAGGTCGAGATGCCGCGGAACTTCTATCACCTCGGGTTTGGTGTTCTGGACACGCAGACGAAGAAGAAGCAAATCGTCGCCATGATCCCTGGGCTACCGCAGCGGCTCGTCACTGATGGCGTTGGGTTTATCGTGTCCGAGGAACACAAGGCGAGCGTGCTGTTCGACGAATCGGTGACAGAAGAGTGGCTAGACGCCCTAGACGGTCAGGACCACATTACAGACTTCTACATCGCAGCGGCGACCAAGAAGTCTTTCGATCTGGCCAAGGTGCGTGTCAACGACTTGCTTGGCCCCCAGATCGTGCTTGAAGCAGCCAAGCGCCCCATGAGCACAGGGTTCACCGAGAACTTGGCGTACTTCAAGCTTGAATTTCTGGACAAGGATCGGGTAGCCCTGAAGCAGGCCTTCAAAGAGGTGTTGCCGCTGCTGTGGCTCAAGGCCGGCGCCGTCGGCCCTCGACCTGAACTTCCAAGAGGCGCGGCAGAGCCGCCGTTCTTTGATCCATCTGGCGCCAACTTCGCAGTCCTGCTAGACGAGGGTGCGTTCAGAAAGTTCGTCAAGGCCATCGGCAACCGACGGTCTGGCCGATTCTGGTTGTCCAGGTTGAGGACCGCACGGAAAAGCAGATCACGAAGACCGACCTGTCTGATGTGCTCACCGCCATTGAGGCCGCGATCGGCCGCCGGCTGAACGAGGGCGAGGTGGCGCATGCGATGCACGACATCAACGACATGGATGTCGGCGGGAGACGCGTGCGCAAGGTCGATCCGGCGCGCATCGAGGAAGACAAGAACATCGGCGTGGTTCTCTTCAAGACGAACCTTTCCACGGGCTGGGATTGCCCTCGCGCCGAGGTGATGATGTCGTTCCGGCGGGCAGAAGATCACACCTACATCGCCCAGCTCTTGGGACGCATGGTCCGCACGCCGCTGGCCAGGCGGGTTGAGCGCCAGGCAGCGCTCAACGACGTGCACCTGTTCCTGCCCCACTTCGACGGCGATGCTGTCGATGCCGTCATCAAGTTGCTGAACGATAAAGATGGTGCCGACGGCGCTTCGACATCAGAAACCGGCTCTGCACGCGACCTGGTGGTGCTGAACCGCCGGCCAGGCCTGGACGACGTGTTCAAGGCCTTCGAGGACCTCGTGACCTACCGCGTCAACGCGGCGCGGGCGCAAAACCCGATCCGCCGCTACATGGCGATCTCGCGCGGCCTGGCGCAGGATGGCCTGGACGCAGATGCGGTGACAGCCTCCAAGGCCCAGATGGTGGCGTGGATGAACGCGCAGATGGCCACCATCAAGGCGAGCGAGCAGTACGACGCGGTCTACAAGTCTGTCGCCGAGGTTGTGGTCAAGCAGACTGCCGTGCAGGGTGGTGATGGGGTTCCTCTGAAGGCGTATTCCATCGAGGCCTCTGACATCGACATCGACCGCCAGTTCGAGGAAGGCGGGCGGACGCTGAGCCATGGCTTGCACACGACCTACTGGACATCCCACAGCGAGCGGGATGCCTTCGAGGTCAAGACTGAGCTGATCATCCTGACGCGCCAGGCGAGCGCCATGAGCGCCATCGAGACGCTGGCCGAGGCCGAGTTCAACCGGCTGTACGACAAGCACAAGAAGGCGATCAGCAAGCTGGTCGAGCACCGTAGGACGTACTACGAACGGTTGCGCCTGGCGACGCCGAAGCCCACGGCCGTGCCCTGGCATCTTCCGGACTCGATCAACTTCCGGCGCAAGCCGTCGGACCCTGTCTGGGATAGACATCTGTACATCGAGGACAACGGTAAGTTCCGGGCGGAGTTGAAGCCCTGGGAGGAAGGGGTCCTTAAGCGGGAGTTGGCCGCTGGCAGTGGCGTGGTCGCGTGGTTGCGCAACGTTGATCGTCAGCCGTGGAGCCTGGAAATTCCGTACGAGTCCGGCGGCCAGGTCGTGCCCATGTTCCCTGACTTGGTCGTGGTTCGGAAGGCCGGCGACGACTACGTCTTCGACATCCTGGAGCCGCACAACCCGGCGCTTGGCGACAACTTCGAGAAGGCGGTTGGCTTTGCCAAGTTTGCCGAGCAGCACGGCGCGCTCTTCGGTCGGATCGAGATGCTTCGAGCGGCCACCGGCGCAGCAGGGAAGGGCGCTTTCGTCGGTCTGGACTTCAACCAGACGAGCGTGCGAAAGAAGGTCATGCTGATCACCAGCAACCCGCAGCTAGATGCGCTGTTTGACAGCCATGGGACGTAGGAATAGCGAGTCCCCTACCAGACATCGCGATGAATCAGGCCGAGATTTCTGCCGACCAGCCCGGTCGGTGCCTGCTTCAATCGTTCGCTCCGCGCTCTTCCCCGAGGAGCTGGTCCATGCCGCAAGCAAGGGCTTCTCCTCCTGCTTTTATGATTGATAAAGGACGTTATCATGCATAAATAGGCAAGGCAGGGAGGCAGGCCGTGGACGAGTTCGAGAAGCAGCTGGCGCGTGAGCAGGAGTGGGAAGCGCGGGCCCAGCAGGTGCAGGCCAAGGCCGCCCAGGCGTACCTGCGCCTGGTCGAGCTGGCCGAGCGGTCGGACACTGGCCAGGCGCGCAGGGTGGCGCGCTTCCTGGCCAGCACCTACAACGGGGAGCGGTACCCGTTCGACTTGTTCGAGTTGCGCGTGCTGGATGTGGCGCTGTCCGATGACGCCCTGGTTTGTATCGACGCGCTGCGCTGGGGCCGTGCCGACCTCTACAGGCTGCTACCTGACGGTGAGCGCCGCATCGCCGCGGTGATCACCAACTGGGGGATCGACAAGACATGAGAAAGCCCACGTCACGGCCACCCCGGGCACAGCTTCTGGCCATGCGGCGCATCGAGCGCGAACTGTCCGCCAAGACCACCGAGATCACAGAGCGGCTGGAGCAGCTTGCTGGCCGCCTTCACGAGCTGGACCCTGCCGAGCTGGATCAACTGAAGAGGCAGATCGACCTCCAGCTGATGCTCTTCGAGCACCCTGGGCCAGAGTCCATGGACGGCAAAGCTGACAAAGACTAGCCCGGCGGACATGGAAACGGCCGCCCTCGTGCCGACGGCACGCGCCGACATGGTCAACCAAGTCGCCATTCACCATCAGGTGCCAGTGCTGTACGCCGCGAGCCCGGCCGTCGCCAAGCGCACGGGCGAGTTCTTCGCCGTCAGCATCCGCAACCTCAACACCCGCAAAGCGTACGCGCGAGCGGCGGCCGACTTCTCGGCCTGGTGCGAACTACACGGCATCACCGACGTTCGCCTGGTGCAGCCGGTACACGTAGCTGCCTACATCGAGGGCCTGCAGAGTTCCGCCCCATCAGTAAAGCAGCGCTTGGCCGCGCTGCGCATGCTCTTCGACTGGTTGGTGATCGGCCAAGTCATGCCGACGAACCCCGCAAGCTCGGTTCGCGGACCGCGTCACTCAGTGAAGAAGGGCAAGACGCCGGTGCTATCGGCCGAAGAAGCGCGCGCGCTGCTCGACCGCATCGACACCAGCACCTCGATCGGCCTGCGCGACCGCGCGCTCATCGGCCTGATGGTCTACACCTTCGCGCGCGTCGGCGCGGCGATCCAGATGCGCATTGAGGATGTCTACATCCAAGGGCGGCGGACCTGGGTGCGGCTGCACGAGAAGGGCGGCAAACAGCACGAGATGCCCTGCCACCACAACCTGGAGGCCTGGCTGCACGAGTACATCGAGGGCGCCCAGCTCGGTGATGCGAAGGACTACCTGTTCAGGTCTGCAGCCGGCCGCACAGGCCGGCTGTCGGACACGCCCATGGCCCAGGCCGATGTCTTCAGGATGGTGCGGCGACGCGCCGCGGCGGCCGGCATCCGCACACGCATCGGCTGCCACAGCTTCCGCGCCACCGGCATCACCGAGTACCTGCGCAACGGCGGCAAGCTGGAGATCGCGCAGCAGATGGCCAACCACGAGTCAGCCAGGACCACCGGCCTCTATGACCGGCGCACCGACCAGATCAACCTGGACGAGGTCGAAAGGATCGTCATCTGAGGCCCTTGCGCCCCGAACGGGGCTATGCCCGACGGGACGTAGGTTGGCGATCCTCCGCCGCCGACTCATCGTCCTCTGCGCTGAACGCGCCACGCAAGATGGACAGCTCCTTGCTGAGCGTAGTCGCCTTGCGCCCCAAAAGCTGCGCAAGATCTTCAGCAGACATGCAGCCTCGATACGAGGCGCTCGCCAGGTGCTCGGCCAACTTCCCCGCAATGCTATCGACCTGGAGGGACTCGTAGTCCTTCTGTCCAAGCACGCCCAGGGCCATCGCTTTGAAGGCGAACACGGTATCGAAGGGCTGCAGGTAGAGCAGCAACAGAAGGCGGTCACGCGGCATGAGCCGCCAGAAGGTCTCACGCTCACTGACGTCCGTAAAGCCAAACGGTACCACCCCGAACAGGTACTCGGGCGCGTTCTCGTCATCCTCACTCGCTGCGCTTGGCTGAATCTCGTCGGCAAACCGAAGGTTTTCCAGAGCGAACAGTGCATCAGCCGCGAGCCGGCGCGCGGCGGTCGAATCCAGCACACTGGACGAGACAATCGCCTGAACTAGGGGGCCAACGAAGATGTCGCTGGTCAGATGCAAGGCGCGTGCCTTCTTGACGAGCCGCTGGTCGATGCGCGCGGCGCCATCCTCCCGAAGCACTCGCCACAGGTCTTCGACCAGTTCGTCCAGGAGCCCCTCATCAACCAGGCGCTGCCGAAGCACCCCGACGGGCAGTCGCCGTTCAAGGCGCGGATGCTCCAACGCCACGGCCGTGGTCTGCTGCACCAGGGTCACCGAAAAGGCGGTCCGGCTACCGGATCGGAGAAAGGCCGACTTCAAGTCGGAAAGGCCCTTGCGATCCGTCAGGTTCGTGACGAACCGGTTGCGCAAGTCGCGCGGGATGTTGTGTTTGCGGCAGACCTTGGCAAAGAACAGCGGAAGATCGACCTTGTCGTTCAGTACCAAGTCGGGATCCTGGGGTTCACCGGAAACCTGCTTGAGGACTTCGTCAGTCGCGGCTTCGATGATGTCATCCGCAGCCTCTTCAAGCACAGGCCCCATGTCAACCCCGAAGAAGATCTCCTGCTGAGCCCACCGGGTGAGCCGGGGCTTAGCCTGCTGAGCGACCAGCAGCCAAACGCCGGCGAACTCGTTCAGTGCCTTGGTCTTGTCGCGAGTCGCTGCGGAGATCGGCTCAGCCAGCATCTGGCGGAAGCGAAGCTCACTTTGCGTTCGGAAAGATCGTTTCGACATCAGCGAAGCTCTTTTTGGGTTGGATGCGTTCTCTCAGATCCCAATCACACCGCCGGCGAACACCTGCGCGCTTGCCGCAAATGCCAGCGCTGCAATGGCGATCCTCGCAACCGTCTTCTGTTTGAACATCGCATGCAACTTCATGGGGTTACCTCCGAGGGTTCGTTAAAAAGCTGATCTAGCCGTGCCCGATGGGCCGCGTCCGCGCGAACGAACGCCCATTGTCCATCTTCGACTAGAACCCGGGCGCGCAGTTCGGCGTCTTGCAATCCCTCCGGCCATGTGGTCCGAAGTTCCGTCAGCACCTGCAAAGCGCCCTCAGGGTCGCCCTGTTCGATCAGCGCGGCCCCAAGGTTCACGTAGCCCATGTAGTGCCTCGGGCTGACAGCGATAGCTTGTCGACCCATCTGGACCGCAAGCTCCAACTCTCCGAGCGCGATGTGACTCATCACCCGCGTCGCGTAGTTGATCCCGAGTTCTTCCTTGAGCACGCCTTCCGCCTGCTGAAGGAGGCGCAGGCTCTCTGCGGGGATACCCATCATCAGCCGAGCGCCGGCCAGCGTACGCAGCGCACCCGGGTCCTGATCAATGTGCTCGGCTTGTTCCAGTGATGCAACCACGGGCTCAAAGTCAGGCGCCCTGCCGGTCAGGCTGTCGCGGGCGGCTTGGCGCGTCTTCGGATCGATTCCAAAGATCCCGACGGGCTTGGGCTGCATGAAGCGCTTTGTGTACGCGCTGTGTACTGCTGTCTTGGTCGACATGGGCGTGGCGTGAGGTCACTCTGCACCTAGTTCCGACAAGGTTCGCAACTTCTTACCGGGGCCCGCTGCTCAGTCCGAGTTCGCCCAGGTTGCCCGAGTGCGCTCGTATCCGACAGGGAGTCCACTGGTCTTACTTGCGATTGCTTTGTCGGAGGTGCGAGGTGAGGGCAAGGCACTAACGGTCGAGCCCCCCCTTAACCCCGACAAGGAGACCCGCATGTCCCATCTCAAGGCTCTTGCCTTCGCTGGCTTGGTGATCGCCTCTGGCCTGAGCCAGGCGGCCACGGACCTGGAACTGGACTGGCATAAGCCTGGGTTCCACCCGATTCATTGCGATCTCGTGGAGAGCCCCCCTTGCTGGAAGCCGCGCTGGCCTGGCACCGAATGCCTCTCGATCTTCGAACCGTGCAAGCGCACCCCGAAGCCGCGGCCGATCCCGAAGCCTTGGGAGATCCTCATCAACTGACCTCAAGCCCTCTGTCAACTGAACCACAAGGAGAATTTCATGAATGCAACTTCAATCCGGGTGCTTATGGCAGGCATCGCTGTAGCACTGTTCGCCGGCATGGCAGGCGCGAAGCCGAATGACGGCAAAGCGGAGGCGCTCGGCCGCGAGACCGGCGGCATGCTCGGTGCAGCTGCTGGTGGCGCCGCTGGCGCCCGCGCTGGCGGTGCGGCCGGCGCTAGCGCAGGCGCCGTTGCCGGCCAGAAGATGGGAGAAGCGGCCGGCGCCGCTGCGGGCCGAGCCCTCGATCAACGCGCCGCCGAGAACGCCCAAACCGGCCGCGGCAGCTCATCCGATCCGCGCTACGACCCGCGGTCGCTTTTCAACCAGTAGGCCACCAAGGAGTAGACCACCATGAAACACAACCTGCTGCAAGCCGCTCTTGCTGCTTCGCTGATGCTTTCGGGCGCTCAGGCCGCCTTCGCGGTGAACCTGAGTGATTTGAAGCCGAACACGCTCCCCTCCATGTCCAGACCTGACCTGACCAAGCCACTGCCTCCCCCACTCCGCGTACAGCCGCAGCCTCAGGTTTCTATTGGGCACGGGAATGCCTTCGGCGTCGCACCTACGCTGAACATCCCAATGCGCAATGGGGGCCAGGTCGAGATCAAGGGGCCCGACTTTCACCCTCGAGTGCCGCCTAGCCTGAACGGTGGCGCGGTAACCATCACCGTTCCTCTGCCGGAAGGCAAGAAGTAAAGTGAGG
>NZ_SACT01000013.1 GCF_004016515.1 Rubrivivax albus | reverse complement strand
GCGCTGCTCGGCCGCTTCGGGCTACGCCCTGCGCGTCCGAGCAGCGCGATCCATCGTGCCTGGGTGGGTCAGATTTACTTCGGCGACAACCCGGCAAAGTGGGTCAGATTTACTTCGGCGTTGACAAGTCCTGGACATCATCGACGGTGCGGCCGCTCTGCCAAAGGTGTGGTCGCGCATTCGCTCTCGCGAGTTCTTCGACAGCCTTCCAGTTCGAAGTGAGCCGCGTACAGTGGTGGCAGTCCTGGGCTCTGCGAGCGGCGCGATGGAGATTGAACGCAACTTCCGCGATGTCATCGAGCCCGATGGCGACTGAGCTGACCTACCACTTGGCGGGCGCGAGCTGGTCCTTGGTGCTTGAGGCAAGCGTAGTCAGTTTCCTGATGGGGCAGGCGCAGCGCGGCCGCACGTCGCGCGAGCGAATCGGCCAACTCTACTCACGGGACCTGTCTAGTACCCGTATCGTGATTGACGCGGCCACTCAGCTTGAGCCGCTTCAATCTTCATACGCCAGGGTCACGTTCGACGCGCAGCGAATGGCTGCTGAACGCAGGACGCAGTTCGAGCGTGGCCTGCACTTTGTTGGGCTTTGGCATACACATCCGGAGCCCGAACCCGTCCCCTCTGAGCTGGACCGCCGTCTCGCGGAGGACCATGCAGGTGCAGCTTCGGACATGCGTGCCGGCATCGTGTTCATGATCGTCGGCAACCTGAGGTCCTCCCGGAGCCTGCGCGTGTGGGTGCAGGAGTCTGCATCCCCGAGTGCCAGGCTTGAAGGGCGGCTTCTTCCGATGGAGCAGGTGCCGGTCGAGGCAGCTCAGCGAGGCTAGCGACTAGAGATGCTGCGAGTCAGGCGAAAGAGCTCAGCCTGATACAAGGCGTCCTCAAGCGCATCGTGCGTCCCGGTGCGCTTCGGACTCAGCCGCTTGGCCATCTTGCTTGAGCCCGTCTGGTCCCAGGTGCACCCGGTTGCGCCCATGTACAGCGCCTTGATGTCCAACGCAGTGAATCCGAAGGGGTTGTCACCCACGAAGCGGTGAAAGTAGTAGTTGACGAAGCTCCAGTCGAACGGAGCGTTCAATCCGACAAAGACTGCCTTCGTCCCGTCCTGCGTGGCTTGAGCGATCCACTCGCCAAACGCAGCCATGGCTTCAGCCGGGGGCTGGCCAGTGCGCTCGAGTTCGTCAAGTGAGAGGCCACTGACGCTCATCGCTTCCGGCACCGCGTTTCGGTTCAGCGGCTTGAGCGATGCCGCAAAGGTCGTCGAGTCATCATCGACCAGGCAAGCACCGATGGTCAGCAGGCTGTACTCGCCGGGGATGGGGCCGGAGGATTCGATGTCGACCGAGATGTACTTCTCGCGCATGCATTTCAGCATACCAACAAGCCTGGCGGGAGTGAGAAAGGGGCAAGATCGCGGGTCGATCAGAGGCCCAAAGGTCAAAGCACCTCAGCCCTACACCCGTTGGTACGGGCGACGACCGTCGCTGCCGGCGATCCACCAGAAAAGGGGTCATCGGAGCCGTGGCGGCGAAGGAAGGCAACCGCGGCGCTGCTGTTGTTCGATCGGCCGAGTCGAGCGGCCGCTGTTGGCCGTCTGTGTGAGTAGCTCAACTGTTTGCCAACGGCCGGTCTCAACGCGGTGCAGCCAATCGCCAAGGCCCACCTAGCCAGCCTCGAAAACCCACTCTCTGACCCACCGTTTCCCCGAGACACCGCCCGGACTGCCCCTGACCATGGGGCGTGCTTCTCCCCACCCCGCCCGCCCCCAGTAGCCACTGCCCTGCTCCGACGCCATTGACGGCGAGCCGCGCCTCGCCGTGGCGCCGCCTCGTCGCCTGCATCACCGCCGCCTGCTTCCTGACGACGCAGACCGCCGCCGTGGCCGGTCCGCACGAGGAAGGTGTCGCCGCCGGCCAGGCCGCGAACCCAGTGGCCCGCGGCAACGTCACCACCCCGGGGGCCACCGCCGTGGTCCCGGGCTACACGACCACGCCACCGGAGCGCAGCTACTACCGCCAGCCCAACCTGTCGTCACAGGGCAACGCGAGGCTGTCTACCTGTGCACTGACCCCCTCCGACCCGCTCTGCCAGGCGCAGCGTGGCGCCTTCTCCTCGGCCAACACGCCGCGCCCGACGATCGGCGCCGATGACCCAGCCGTTGCCGCCGCCCGCGCAATCGGCCGCACGCCGTCGGCCGAGCTGGGCAGCCTGGCCGCCTACTACAGCGGGTGCACCACCACGGTCACCCCGGTGCCCGCCGGCATGCAGCCACGCAGCTGCCTGCGCTACGTCGGCGTCGGCAACTACAGCTGCAGCCGAAGCCTGACCGTCAGCACGACGCGGACCACCAGCTGCAACCCGGGCGACTGGTTCGCCCACGCCGGCTCCGGCCGCACGGGTCTTGACGTGCAGTGCCTGCCCGACCGCGCCGTCACCGCGCAGCACTTCCGCGTCACCCACGACGGCAATCCGCTCAGCTTCTTCGACGTGGACATGACGACGCCGGTCGTCTTCCCGCAGATCGTGTCGGTCATTGACACCACCTACTCGATGATCGACGGCCAGCCGATCCGCACGGCCGTCTGGGTGGCTGACAAGAGCTGCAGCGGATCGACCTGCAGCCTGACTGCGATGGTGGCCCCGGAGCGCGCCGAGGTCTGTACAGGTGGCGGCGACTCCGGCTACAGCTGCACCAGCGTCGAGCCATTCCGCAAGGTCTACGCCGCCTGCCGCGCCGGCACGCAGAGCGGCGACAACATCCAGGACACCATCTGCCAGGGCGACAGCGGCTGCACCACCGCCGCCCTGGACGGCACCAAGTGCTACGCGCCCGCTCCCGGCTGGACGCCCTACGCCGGCATCGACATCACGGGCACCGTGGCCGGTACCTACTGGAACATCGACGCCGACCGGGCCGTGATCGGCTGGGCGCCCAACCCCGCCTTCGGCCCGATCCCGACGATGCGGCTGTCCTACACGCGGCCAGCCACCACCGTCACCGAGACCGACCGCTGGGACGACCAGTGCCCGACCCTGGACGCCGGTGGTCGCTGCACCACCACGACGCCCGCCGTCTGCACCGATGGCCCGGCAACCAAGGTCGTCGACGGCGTGGCCGTCACCCGCGACTGCTGGGAGTACCGGAGCACGATGTCGTGCAGCGGCGGCGCGTCGGCCGACCAGTGCGCGCCGCTGGTGACCGCGGGATGCACGCCGCAGTCGTCGACCTGCCGGCAGACCAACGCCCTCACCGGCGTGTGCGAGGTGTTCGAGGACGGCTACAGCTGCCCCGTGCCGGCCGCGACCGTCACCACCAGCAGCAACTGTCCGACCAACGTCTTCTGCCTGAGCGGCAACTGCTTCGACATCGGCGCGCCGAACGACCCCGACTCTGCGCGCAGCATGTCGATGCTCGAGGCCGGGCGCGAGGCAGGCATCTACCTGGACGCCGACCGAATGCAGGTCTTCAAGGGCGAGGAGAACCGCTGCCGCGACCGCCTGCTGAAAAACTGCTGCTACGCCGACGGCGCCGGCGCCGGCATGACGAACCAGAGCATCTTCGGCGGCGGCTCGCGTCTGGTCTTCGACGTGCTGATGAACTCGCAGAACCAGCAGTTCATCTACCAGGGCATCTCGGCGCTGCTGATGGGCGGCGGCTTCAGCGGCACGTTCACGACCTATGGCGTGACGGTGGCGGTGAATGGCGCCGCCCTGCCCGCCGGATCGGTGGCCGTGTATGCCGGGGACAGCCTAGTCGTGGCCTTCGACCCTTGGACGCTGGCCATCGCGGTGATCATCTACATCGTCCTCTCGATGATGTCATGCAACGAGGACGAGGGGAAGCTGGCGATGAAGGAAGGCGCCAGGCTGTGCCACACGATCGGCACCTGGTGCTCATCGTGCTTCCGGGTCCTGGGCGTGTGCGTGTCCTGCGTCGAACACACCACCTCGAAGTGCTGCTTCAACTCGATGCTGGCGCGCATCGTCAATGAACAGGGCCGCGCGCAGATCGGCAAGGGCTGGGGCGGCGCGCAGAACGCCGACTGCTCCGGCTTCACCGTCGCGCAGCTGCAGACGCTCAACTTCGCGGCGATGGACCTGTCGGAGTTCTACGCGTCGCTGGTGCCGACCCTGCCGAATGTCAACGCGCTGCAGGCCGGCAGCGCCAGCCGCGTGCCCACGTGCTACTACGGCCAGGGGAAGTGCCAATGAAGGCCATCACCGTTCTGCTCGGCGCCGCCTGCGCCTTGTTTGCCAGCACTTCCACGGCTCAGGAACGACTGCCCGTCCGCGATGCCAATCAGCTGATGCTGTCGGCCCTGGACGCACCCGACGGCAAGGCCCACGGGGTCCTGGTGGGCGAGGTCGCCGAGGCGATCTCGAAGCGCTTCAACGCCACGACGCCGATCTACATCGACGTCAGCACCGAGAAGCGCTACGCCCAGCCAGGCTGCAGTCGCCTCAACGTGCGCTTCTGGCAAGACGGCGTGCAGCTGCCCAACTACGGCGCTGGCGGCGTGCAGGCACCCCGGCGGCAGACCATCGACTTCGGCATAAACTACTGCCGCGACGGCCAGCCGCCGCGGTCGCCCGTCTTGATGGACATGAGGCGGCGCCCATGACGCTGCGCCGCCCTGCCTCGCGCCAAGCTCGGCTCGCACTCTGTCTCGTTGTCATGCTTGGCAGCGGGACGGTCACCCTGGCGCAGCCGCAAGACCCCGGACGGCCCTACTGGTCCGACAACTGGCGCGGCTGGCACTTCTACGAGGAGCCGGAGATCCCGCCGCCCGAATCTCCGGCTTCCGCACCGCGGCAGCCCGCATCGGCATCGAGCGCCGCCATCGCACCCCGGCGTTCGCCCCCCAAGCCCCCCGAGATCGTCGAGTTCGAGCGCCTGCAGAAGGCCCTCGAGGAGCGCCGGCACATCGCCATCATTCGGCCGACCGAATCCAACGTACGCCGCTACATGGAGCTGGAGGCCCAGGTGGTGTCGCGCGCATCCACCTTCGCCGACGTGGCGCAGCGCATCGCATGGGCCAGTCCGGAGCTCGACCCCACGCTCCAGGGACGCCCGGTGAACGCGAAGGCGCTGGAGGTGTTCGACCAGCTTCAGACGGCCCAGCGCAGCCAGTCCATCAGCGCCCTGGGTCGCGACCATGTCCTGTTGTTCTTCTTCCGCAGCGACTGCCCCTACTGCCATGCCTTCGCGCCGACGCTCGAGGCCTTTCAGGCCAGGCACGGCATCAAGGTGGTCGCGATCAGCGTCGACGGTGGCCCGATTCCCGGCTTCGCGGATGCCCGGCGGGACAACGGGATCGCCACCACGCTGCAGGTGAGCCAGGTTCCCGCCGTCTACCTCGCCCAGCCCTTCACCGGAAAGATCACCCCGATCGGCTTCGGCGTGCTGTCCGAGGCGCAGCTGGTCGAGCGCATCTCGATGGTCGCGGCCTCACCCGACAGCGCCGCCACACCGGTCCTGGGCGGGACTGGCGGCCTGCAGGCCCAGGCCCGCTTGACCCATCAGCGCTGAGGCGGTTAGCCCGTACCAGCGCAGACAGAAGGCCAAAGGAGCCCCCGATGAAGCGTACCGACGCCGACCAGTCCCTGCACCGCGCTGTGGTGGTCGCCCTGTGTTGCGCGGCGCTCGCCGTGGGTCCCGCGCCACTGCGGGCCGGTGACCTGAACGCCGAGGTGAACAACATGTTCAACAGCCTGGGCGCCATCGGCAACTACACCGCACCGGGCGCGTTCCGCGGCCAAACCTTCAACACCTACACCGGTGGCAGCCTGTTCATGCGGGCGCCGAACAAGGTCTACCAGCTCGCGGCGATCCAGTTTCCGAGCGCCCGCGCCGGCTGCGGCGGCATCGACGTGTTCGGCGGCTCCTTCTCGCACATCTCGGCGGCCGAGTTCAAGAACATGCTGCGTAACATCACGGCCGCGCTGCCGGGCATCGCCTTCCAGCTCGCGCTGGAGTCGGTCTCGCCGCTGCTGGGCGGGTTGACCAAGTGGGCCAAGGGCCTGGAGACCTGGATCAACAACGCGCGCATCAACTCCTGCGAGACCGCAAAGGCCATCGTCAGCACGGCCGCCGAGGCGGCAGGCTTCAGCTCGCAGGAGGCCTGCTCCGACCTGGCCATCGAAATGGGCCTGGAGACCGATCGGGATGCCGCGCGCCGCCGCTGCGCGACCGACCGCCCCGGCATCCTGGCCTCGGCCCGATCCTCGGGCGACGCCAACATCCGCAACAAGGCGCCCTTCGTCGGCAACCTGACCTGGAAGGCACTGCAGCGTACCGGCACCTACCTCGACGACCAGGAGCGCGAGCTCATCATGAGCATCGTCGGCACAGTGATCTTCTACCCAGAGGATGCGGCGCGCGACCCCGAGCCCGTGGCGCCGACGATCACCTCGATCAGCCAGCTGCTGTACGGCCAGGCGGCGGGCACCGGCACCAACGTCACGCAGCACCTGCTCCGGTGCAACAACTACACCGACTGCGACGTGGTGACACTGAACACCAGCTACACCCACACGCCCTTCACCGCCCGCGTCGAGACCATGATGCGCTCGATCGCCGACAAGATCGCCACGCGCACGGCGATCCCGAATAACTCGGCCGAGGTCGGCTTCGTCAACCAGACCACCGAGCCGGTCTACAAGATGCTCTCGATCGGCGCGACGATCCCCGGTTCCGGACTGTCCGACAGCCTGATCGCCCAGTACCGCGACGTGATCGCAGCCGACTACGCCTACGTCTTCCTGGAGCGCAACCTGCGCGTGGGCATGGCAGCCCTCGACAAGGACTACACCCTTCAGCAGACCCAGCGGGATCGCGCCAACCTGGTGAGGCAGCGGGCCCAGGCCATGCTGCTGCAGTTGTCGCAGGAGAAGAACCTGCTGTACCAGAAGGTCGGCTCGTTCCGGGCGGTGTCCAGCCACCTGGAGCAGCTCGAGCGGCAGCTGCGGTCGAGCATGCCCCAGCACGTGATGGACATGCTGGGGCAGCAGGCGGCCTTCCAGGCCCGCTGACACATCAGTCGGCAGGACTGTTGCCTCAGGCGCCGCGCCGGCAACCCGGAGGCGGGCCAATCCCCAGGAGCGACGCATGTGGGAGATCTACGCCTACCAGAACGCCGACAGCCTGTTCGGCATCTTCAACGCTGCGGCAGCCATCCACGGCTCTGGCGACTATATGGCGGCGGTCGCCGCCGTGGCCTTCTGCGGGTTCATCGCGGCGCTGGTGGCCTACGCTTTCGCGCCCGAGAAGCTGCAGGGGTGGAAGTGGCTGGCCACGGTACTGCTGGTGTTCTCCGTCCTCATCGTGCCGAGGGTGACTGTGGGCGTCGTCGACAAGACTGGCGGATCTGCCGTGAAGGTGGTGGCCAACGTCCCGTTCGGCGTCGCCTTCCTGGGCAGCGTCACCAGCACGGTCGGGCACACGCTCACGGGCCTGTTCGAGACGGCCTTCCAGGTCATCCCGGGTGTCGGCGCCCTGCCAAGCGAACTGAGCTACGCGAAGAACGGCCTGATGTTCGGCAACCGCCTCATCCGGGAGACCGGAGGCGTCGCCTTCCAGGATCCGAACTTCCGCACGGACCTGGTCAACTTCATCCACAACTGCACGATGTACGACCTGATCGACGGCACGGTCGATCCGGGTACGTTCTCGAGCTCGGACGACGTGTGGGCGCTGATGGCATCGCCCAACCCGGCCCGCTTCACGACCCTGACCAGCGCCGGCGGCTCGATCACCGTCGACACCTGCCCGAACGCCTACACGAACCTCAACGGCCGGCTGCCGGCGCAGCTGACTCGCATCCAGGGCAAGCTCGCCTTCCAGCTCAATCCGACGCTACCGGCGGCGGCCGCCAATGCCGCCATCGCCGGGCAGATCCAGCAGGCCTACCTGAAGAACAGCATCGCGACCGCGGCCGCGACGGCGGCCGACCTGATCCGCCAGAACGCGGTGCTGAATGCGATCAACGACACCAGCAACATCATCGGTCAGAAGGTGAACGACCCTGCGGCCATGGTGCTGGCCGTCGGGCGGGCGCAGTCCGTGGCGCAGCAGAACGCAGCCTGGCTGAACGCCGGCAAGGTCGCCGAGCAGGCGCTGCCGGTGTTCCGCAACGTGATCGAGGCCATCACCTACGCGCTGTTCCCCCTTCTCGTCCTGCTGATGCTGCTGACCAGCGGGCGCGAGACCATGCTAGCGTTCAAGGGCTATGCGGCGGTGCTGATCTGGATCCAGCTCTGGCCACCGCTGTACGCCGTGCTCAACTACATGGCGTCGATCTACGCCGTCTACGACCTCGCGGCGGCGGCTGACCTGGGCAGCGGCGCCAAGGCCCTGTCGCTGCAGACGGCATCGACGATCTACTCCCGGGCGATCTCCGGCGAGGCCGTGGTCGGCTATCTGGCGATCAGCATCCCGTTCATCGCCTGGGCGGCGCTCAAGCGGATGGAGACCTTTGGCACCGCGCTGGTGGGCGGTCTCTCAGGCCTGCAGTCGATGGTGGCCGGCGCCACGGCAGGTGCCGCCGCGGGCAATCTGAGCATGGGCAATGTCTCCATGGACCAGATCCGGCTCGCGCCGAACCGGACGTCCGCGTTCATGAGCAACTGGCAGAACGACATCAGCGGCAACACCTTCTCGTCGAACATGCTGACCGGCCGGACCGCCGTCAGCCTGCTGCGCAACCAGGGCTACGCGTCCCGGGTCGTCTCGATGCGCGTGAGCGAGCAGGATGTCCAGGACGCCAGCCGCCAAGTCGACGCAGCCCGAAGCGAAGCCGTTGCCGCCAGCACCGAACGTTCGGCGGTGCTGTCCGAGGCATTCACCAAGGGCTTGGCAAAGCTGAAGTCATCGCGAAGCAGCACGGGGTCTACATCCAGCAGCTTCGAGCAGTTGGGGCAGACGCTGAACCGGTTGGACCAGATCACGAGGAGCGTCGCCGACAGCACGGGGATGAGCCAGTCGCAAGTCGCACGAATCGCTTTCGGCGCCTCTGGTCATCTCGGTGTCTCCACACCAGTTGCCGGCGCTCGAGCAACTGCCAACGCAGAGAAGGGATACCTGGCGGGGCTTTCGGCAGACCAGCAGAGGGTACTGGGCGCCTTGACCTCGGAGCAGTTGGCCGAGTTCAAGCAGTTCGGCGACCGAGTGTCCCGCGACTCAAGCTTCGCGTCGGTTGTCGCATCTGACGCCCGCGAGGCACGGGAACTGTCTTCACGCTTGAACTCGAGCTCTACCCGGAGTTCGCGCGCCGAGGCCGGTCTCTCAGATCGGAGCGCCTATGCGGAGCGCGTGAGCGCAGCCTATGAACGGGGTGAGGTGATCGCGCTCGACATTGCCCAGGACCCGCACAACCTCGCCATGTTCACACGGTACGCCGAGCAGTACGGTGGCACGAGTGCCGCTGCCCGTGCCCTGATGGAGGCCGAGCTTGCCAGGCAGTCACTCGGACCGAACCGGACCCTCTCTGACGGTACTGCCGTGCCGCTGTCGTTTGAGTCCCTCAGGACCCAGCATGCACGGCAGGCCAGTCAGCTGGCAGAGGGCCCAGACATCGAGAGAGCGAAACGCACCGGTGATGCTGCAGTCGCTCGCCAGCCCGGTCTACCAGCTGGCGCAGCCCCTCCACAGAGCATGCCTGACACAGTCCGTGACGCAGTTTCACGGCGCGGCCAGGCGATCCGCAAAGGCGTTCAGCAACAGAGCGGCGCGTTGGGCTCTGCTGCGGACTCGGGGCGAAGCGAGGACGGAACACTGGTCGCGGGGCAATCACTGCTCAAACGCGCCGCCAAACAAGTAGCTGCAGATGCCAAAGAGTCCGCCGAGGGCGCAGCCGATGCGGTGAAGGACCTTCTGAAGCGAAGGTAGTCATGCCAGCCGGTCCGGGTCGTGGATGTGGTAATCCGGCGGCCGCAACGGCGGCTTCATCAGCGGCGGCTGGCCCCTGTCTCGCCAGTAGTTGGCCGCAATGTCGGCCGTCGAAGTTCCCATCCCGGGAATGGAGTCGTCCAGCTCCGAACGACCCTTGGTGCCGGATCGATGAGTCAGCGCACCTCCCACCGCGGCTCCGACCAGTGCGCCGATCATGGACAGCACGACTCGCGTGGCCCAATCGTCCTTCATGGAGGCCAGTAGGCCAGCCGCGCAGCCAAGTAGAACTAGCGCAACGAAGATGGTCTTTCGCATGGGGGTTGTGACAGTCCAAGGCAGAACCAGTGCCCTGGCGCAGCGTACTACTCGATCTACCGCACAGCCAGAGGCCCGTTTCAAGTTGCGACAGTGCTCCGTCTCAGGCGGCTGCAGTTGTCGAGTCCCTTGCTTCAGCGACTGTCGACCCGTGGTGGGCAGCTTGAGCGAGCCTGTCTATCTGATCCGCGAGGTACTGAAGCGCACGCCGCCGCTCGTCAGCCATCTCATGATGGTGATACGCGGCCGTCACCTTGTTTCGCTCGGCATGCGCCAGAAGCAGCTCGACCACCTCGCGGCTGAATCCGTGCTCGCGAAGCAGCGTCGCCGCCGTGCCTCGGGTCCCGTGGGGCGAGAAGTCCGGAACGCCGAAGTCGAGTCGCTTGAAGAAGTGGTTCAGCGTAGCGTCGCCCAGCGGCACCGCGGCACGAAGAACCGACGGGAACACGTATGCCTGCGGCTCCGACCCGAACGCCTTCAGCAGCCCGAGGAGTTCGAGTGCCTGCCGGGACAGGTAGACACGGTGCGGCGCCTTCATCTTCATGCGCTCGGCCGGGATGTCCCACTGGGCCCGCTCGAGATCGAACTCGCGCCACCGAGCGCGCAGCACCTCTGACTTGCGGCACATCGTGTACATGAGCATCCGTGTGGCACCGATGGTCACGAAGTGCGCGCCCTGTTTCGCCACCGACCGCCAGAAGGCTCCGAGTTCTGGCTCGGTCAGATGCCGGTGGTGCTCGGCAGCAGGCACCTCGATCACGCCTCGCAGTGGCAAGGCCGGGTTGACCTCGACCAGCAGTTTCTGGATCGCGTAGTTGTAGATCTGCTGGATGTGTTGCCTGACGCCTTCCGCTGTCTTCGGCGTGGCTCTCCGAGCCTCGATGATCTCCAGGACGTCCGCCGGGCGAACGGCGCTGAGTGGCTTGCTGCCGATCCCAGGCCACACGAACCTCTCCAGTCTTGACTCGACCTGGCGTCGGTAGGTCTCCGATTTGGTCGCCAAGCGCTCCCGGATCCAGCGGCGCGAGAACGACTCGAAATCGTCGCCAGCCGCTCGTGCTTCTGCAGATCGCTCGCGCCGTGCACTCTCTTGCTGCCGACGGGCATCGAGCGGGTCGATGCCACGCTCAAGCATCGCCCGCATCTCAAAGTGCCTCTCTCGAGCATCGGCGACGCCGACCTCCGGGAACTTGCCGATCGTGATCTCTCGGCGGCTTCCGCCAAATCGGTACTGGTAGCGCCAAGTCTTCAGCCCTGCGGCGCTGACCTCGACGAACAAGCCCCCACCGTCAGTGAGCTTATACAGTCGTGAGCGTGGCTTCGCGCTGCTGATCCGGGTTGGGGTCAGGGAGTAGTTGCAGAGTCTCATGTAGGGTCTCACAAGGGCAGTTGGCGGCCCCTCCAAATGGAGGAATCTGGAGGGTTTTTCTCCTCTCCACCCGCCTTTAGGTACGCCAAAAGGGCGGGATTTCGTGGTCTGCCGTGAGACGTGCTGAAAAGACGAAGCCCCTGATTTCTTCAACAAAATCAGGGGCTTACGGGGCGTCATGGGACGCCGTGGAGCGAGGTCACATGTGGTCGATCATCACCTGCCCGAAGCCCGAGCAGCTGACCTGCGTGGCACCGTCCATGAGGCGCGCGAAGTCGTAGGTGACCTTCTTGCTGGCGATGGAGCGCTCCATGCTGGCGATGATGAGGTCGGCCGCCTCGGTCCAGCCCATGTGGCGCAGCATCATCTCGGCGCTGAGGATCTCGGAGCCCGGGTTCACGTAGTCCTTGCCCGCGTACTTGGGCGCGGTACCGTGGGTGGCCTCGAACATCGCGACGCTGTCGCTCAGGTTTGCACCCGGGGCGATGCCGATGCCGCCCACCTGGGCCGCCAGGGCGTCGGAGACGTAGTCGCCGTTGAGGTTCAGCGTGGCGATCACCGAGTACTCCGCCGGGCGCAGCAGGATCTGCTGCAGGAAGGCGTCGGCGATGCTGTCCTTGATGACGATGTCCTTGCCGGTCTTCGGGTTCTTGAAGCTGCACCACGGGCCGCCGTCGATCTCGACCGCGCCGAATTCCTTCTTCGCCAGTGCGTAGCCCCAGTCACGGAAGCCACCCTCGGTGAACTTCATGATGTTGCCCTTGTGCACGAGCGTGACGCTGGGCTTGTCGTTGTCGATGGCGTACTGGATGGCCTTGCGCACCAGGCGCTCCGTGCCTTCGATGGACACGGGCTTGATGCCGATGCCGCTGGTCTCGGGGAAGCGGATCTTCTTGACCCCCATCTCCTCGATCAGGAACTTGATGACCTTCTTGGCCTTGTCGGTCTGCGCCTCGTACTCGATGCCGGCGTAGATGTCTTCGCTGTTCTCACGGAAGATGACCATGTTGGTCTTCTCCGGCGCCTTCAGCGGGCTGGGCACGCCCTTGAAGTACTGGATCGGGCGCAGGCAGACGTAGAGGTCGAGTTCCTGGCGCAGCGCCACGTTCAGGCTGCGGATGCCGCCGCCCACCGGCGTGGTCAGCGGGCCCTTGATGCTGACGACGTAGTCGCGCACGGCGTGCAGCGTCTCTTCCGGCAGCCAGACGTCCGGGCCGTACACGCGCGTGCTCTTCTCGCCGGCATAGACCTCCATCCAGTGAATCTTGCGCTTGCCGCCGTAGCTCTTGGCCACCGCCGCGTCCACCACCTTCAGCATCACCGGCGTGATGTCCAGGCCGGTGCCATCGCCCTCGATGTAGGGAATGATCGGCTCGTCGGGAACGTTCAGCGAACCGTCGGCATTGACGCTGATCTTCTGCCCGGCTGCGGGCACCTTGATGTGCTGGTACATGGACGCTTGTCTCCAGGGGGCGAGGGGGTCTCGCCGGACGCGAAAGATTCTACGGCGGACGCTGTCGGACGCCTGACAGATTGCACGGTTCGGACGGTCATTCCACATGACGGAAGCACGCCGAGAGGCCCGGCGCGCGCTGGCGCATGTCGCGGACCCGCCCGTCCCGCACCACCCTCAGATTTCCATGCCCGGACGGAAGGCCTCGGGGGCGGCGTCGACACCCAGGGCCCGTGCCCAGGCGGCGTACTCCGCGGCGCTGCCATGGCCCTCGAACAGCGGCGACCACAGCAGCATGCGGGCGTAGATGCGACACCGCCAGTGGGGCGGCCACGCGGCCTCGAGCAGGCCCTGCTTGATCTCGGCCATGCGGCGGCGAAGTGCGGCCATGCGCAACCCGCCGCCGCGCGGGGTGTCGATCTGCAGGCTGTCGGCGCCCTCGCCCGTCTGACGTCGCGGCCACGTCGCGCCGCCGGGCAGGCGGGGCACGCCGTCGCGCGCGAAGCTGGTCCAGGCCTGCCCCATGGCGGCGGCCACGGCCCCGCGGCCAGGCCGGTTGCCGCGGGTGAAGACCTTGAAGAGGTCCATCTCGCCGGCGAGGTCACGGAAGACAAAGGGCATCTCCATCGCGTGCGCGGCGCCCAGCAGCAGGTCCGGCCGCACGAAGGGCACGGCTGGCGCCTCGTCCCAGTCGAAACGGTAGGTCCAGACGTCGGCGTGGCCGCCGGCGAGCATGGCGTCGGCGGGCGCGTCCACATGCAGTGCCCGCCAGGCGGCGGACAAGGTGGACGTCTCCGCCAGGTAGGCCGCCCGGTTGCGCAGCAGCGGCAGCTTCCCGCCCAGCAGTCGCACATGCTCGGGTTTGTCGGCCACGAAGGTACGGATCTCGTCGCGGTTGCTGCCCAGCAGCACCGGCATGCGGTTCCAGCGGCCCGACGCGAACACCTGCGCGAGCGGTTCCATGGGCAGCACGACGCCGTCGCGCGCGGGCCGCGGCGACAGCGAGATGCCGACGCTGCCGGGTCGGCACGCGCCAAGCAACTGCGCCGGCGTGCAGCCACGCAGGAAGGCGGCCTCGTCGGCCGGCCCGGGCTCCCCTCGGTCGACCGCGGCCTGGCGGACGCGCCGGGTGACCTCCAGTGCGCCGCAGCGGCGGCTGTCCAGCACGGCGCCGGGCTCACCATGCACGGCTGCGTCGAACGCAAAGGTCTCGGCCACCGGCGACTGCGCGATGGCACGGTGGAAGAGCCCCGCAGCCAGCGGGCTGGCCAGCAGCAGCAGCACGCTCTGCCCGCCGGCCGATTCGCCGAATACGGTGACCCTGCCCGGGTCGCCGCCGAACACGGCGATGTGTTCGCGGACCCAGCGCAGCGCGGCGATCTGGTCGAGCAGGCCGAAGTTGCCGGACCGTTCCTCGGGCGTGGCATCGGCCGCGAGCGCCGGGTGGGCGAACCAGCCCAGCACGCCCAGGCGGTAGTTGATCGTGACCACCACCACCCCGTCCTCACGGGCAAGGTTGCGGGCCACGTCGTAGGTGGCCGAGGTGCCCACCGACAGCGCGCCGCCGTGGATCCACACCATCACCGGGCGCGGCTCGCCGCCCGGCGCGGGCGCAAAGACATTCAGCGTGAGGCAGTCCTCGTCGCCCACCACCTGGCCGTGCTGCGCCGGCGGCAGGCCGGCGAGCAGGCCGCCCACCTGCGGCGCCATGGCGCCTTGGGCCAGCGCGGGCCGCTCGCCGGCCCAGGGCGCCACGGGCTGCGGGGCGCGCCAGCGCAACGCCCCCGTGGGTGGAGCGGCGTAGGGCACGCCGCGCCACGCCAGGGTGCCGTCGGGCTCGCGGCTGCCAACGACGAGGCCACCGGCCACGGCGCGGCGGGTGGAGGGATCGGCGCTACGGTGCTCCGGCACGATCGATCCCCTCAGACGTAGGTGGAGGCCAGCCCGCCGTCCACCGGCAGGTTGATGCCGCTGACCCAGCGTGCGTCGTCGCTGCAAAGGAAGGCGATCACGGGGGCCACCTCGTCGGCCAGGGCCGGGCGCTTCATGCGGTGGGCGTCCTTCTGCACACGCTCTTCGCCCAGCATGGCGACGAAGTCGCCGAGGATGGGCGTGAGCACCGGGCCCGGCGCGACGCAGTTCATGCGCACGCCCTGCCGGAGGAAGATCTTCTGCGACTGCGTCAGCGTCCAGACGATGAGGGCTTCCTTGAAGTACTGGTAGCAGGTCTCCTGCGCCACCGGGTGGCGCGCCAGCCAGGCCAGGCCGGCCTCGAACCCCGGCGTCTCGGCCAGGGCACGGTGTGCCTCCAGCCGCGCCGGCCACTCGGCACCGAGGATGGAGGACACGTTGACGATGCTGCCGCCCTCGCCCATGCGTTCCAGCAGGCGCAGGCTCAGGTGGCGCAGGCCCAGGAAATTCACGCGCGCCACCGCGTCGGCCTGCGCCGTGCCGGGCACACCGGCCACGTTGGCCAGCGCGTCGATGCGCTCGGGCAATTGCCGGACGGCGTCGTCGATCGCCGCCTGCTCCGACAGGTCGGCCTTGACGAAGCCGTCCAGCGACAACAGCGGTTCATGGCGGTCCATGCCGATCACGCGGGCGCCGCGTGTGCGCAGCAGGCGCACGGTCTCGGCGCCGATGCCGGAACTGCAGCCGGTGACGACGATGGTCTTGCCCAGCAGGGTGCTCATGGGGTGTGTCTCCTTTCGACAGCGACGGGGGTTGAGGCGGGCAGATGCCCGCCCAGGGAAATCAGGGGCCGGCCCCGCCAGCGCCGCAGTGCACCGGCCAGGCCGTCGGGCAGCCACAGCGCGCAGGCCACGGCCAGGGCGCCCAGACCGGCCAGGTACCAGGCGCCCAGGTGCCCCAGCGTCTCCTGCAGCAGGAACAGCAGCAGCGCGCCGATGTACGGGCCTTCGATGCTGCGCAGACCACCGACGAGCACCATGAACAGCATCAGCACCGACCACTGCACGCCGAAGTTGGTGCGCGGCAGGAAGGTGATGGCACTGGCCAGCCAGATCACGCCGGCCAGGCCGGCGGCCAGGGCCGCGACCACGTAGATCAGCTGCCGCGTGCGCATGGCACGCACGCCCAGCGACACCGCCGCCTCGTCGTCGTCGCCCAGCGCCCGCGCGGCCAGGCCGGTCGGGCTGCGCAGCAGCCAC
Organism: Rubrivivax albus; assembly: GCF_004016515.1. Classification (GTDB taxonomy): domain Bacteria; phylum Pseudomonadota; class Gammaproteobacteria; order Burkholderiales; family Burkholderiaceae_C; genus Rubrivivax; species Rubrivivax albus. The sequence goes on along the minus strand of NZ_SACT01000013.1, from coordinate 36,473 downwards.
CACAGCAGCAGGCTCACGCCCGCCAGCGCCGCGAGCGCCAGCGCATAGGCCAGGTTGCGGCGCAGCGTGGGCTCGACGGCATTGAGCGCGATCAGCGAAGTGCCGGTCTCGCCCTGCACCAGTGGGTCGAGCATGACGAGGATGCGGATGGCCTCGGCCAGCACCCAGGTCGCCACCGCGAACTCGCCGTCCTTCAGGCGCAGCACGTAGAAGCTCAACAGCCAGGCCGCCAGCGCCGCACCGGCCGCGCCCAGCAGCAGGGCCGGCCAGGCATCGACGCCGCCGTCCACCAGGCGCAGCGCGAAGTAGCCGCCCAGGCCGAAGAAGGCCTGCTGCCCCACCGAGACCAGGCCCGCGTAGCCGGCCAGCAGGTTCCAGCTGGTGGCCAGCAGCAGGTAGACCAGCAGCGTGGTGGCCTTGTCGACCACCGAGGCACCGGCCACCAGCGGCAGCACCGCGGCCGCACCCAGCAGCATCAGGGCGCCCAGTGCCGCCAGGGGCAAGGGCTTCGTGCCGGTGTGGGTGGGGGTCGTCATGTGCGGGCCTCCCGTTGCGGCACGCGCGGCCACGCCGGCAGCCCCAGCGCATGGCGGTGCTGCCGCCACAGGCGCAGCCCCAGCACGGCCAGGAACAGCGCATGGCCGGCGAGCTGGAAGCCCTGCGGCGACAACTGCGCCCCCAGGCTCTGCGCCACGCCCAGCGCGATGCCGCCGCCGAGCGTGCCCCACAGCGAGCCGATGCCGCCGATCACCACCGCCTGGAAGGCCTGGATCAGCAGCATCGGCCCGGCAAAGGGCTCCACCGTGGCCCGCATGGCCAGCAGCGCACCGGCCAGTGCCGCGGTCGCCACGGCGATGGCCGCAGCCGCGCGGTGCACGCGGGCAGCATCCACCCCGCACAGGGTGGCGGCCTCGGGGTCGCTGGCGGCGGCGCGGATCGCGCGCCCCAGCGGCGTGAAGCTCAGCAGCGCCTGCAGCGCGGCCAGCACGCCCACTGCCAGCACCAGCGTCAGCACCGGCAGCTGCCCCAGCATCAGGTCCGGCAGCACCTCGCCCGGCAGGCTCCATGCGGCCCAGGCCAGTTCGCCGATGTGATTGGCCAGCGAGCGCGCTTCCGAGCCCACGCCGCCGAACAGCGCGTTCTGGATCAGCGCCCCCAGGCCGAAGCTCACCAGCAGCGGCAGCAGGATGCCGGCGCGCAGCGTGCGGGCGAACAGCGCTCGCTGCAGCAGCACGCCCAGCAGCCCCATCGCCGGCAGCACCACCACCAGCGCCAGCCAGGGCGAACCGCCGACGTGCGGCGTCAGCGTCAGCACGCAGTAGGCGCCCAGCACCGCAAGGTCGCCGTGCGCCAGGTTGATGATGCGCATGACGCCGAACATCAGCGACAGCCCGGCGGCAAGGATGGCGTAGTGGCCGCCGAGCAGCACACCCTGGATCAGGGCATCGATCATGAGGACGTCTCCATGCCGAAATAGGCCTCGGTGATGCGGTCGCGGTCCAGCATGTCGGCAGCAGCGTCCAGCACCACCCGGCCTTCGCGCAGGCAGACCAGGCGGTCGGCGAAGGCCTGGGCCCGCGCCAGGTCCTGCTCGACGATCAGCATCGTCACCCGGCGCTGCGCGCGCAGCGCCGCCAGCGTGTCGTACAGCGACTGCACCGCCAGCGGCGACAGCCCGAGCGAGACCTCGTCCATCACCAGCAGCTCGGGATTGGCCATCAGCGCGCGGCCGATGGCCGCCGCCTGCCGCTGCCCGCCCGACAGCGCCGCCGCCGGGCGGCCCAGCAGCGGCGCCAGTGCGGGCAGCGCGGCCAGCACCGTCTCCAGTGTCCACGGCCCGCGGCGGCCGTTCTCGCCGGCCACGCGCAGGTTGTCGCGCACGCTCATGTCGCCGAACAGGCGGCGGCCCTCGGGCACCAGCGCCAGCCCCTGGCGCAGGCGGCGGTGGGCCGGCCAGGCGGTGACGTCCACACCTTCGAGCACCACCTGCCCCGCTGCAGCCGGGTGCGCCCCGGCCAGGGTGCGCAGCAGCGTGCTCTTGCCTGCGCCGTTGGCGCCCACCAGCGCCACCACCTCGCCGCGCGCCAGCGCCAGCGACACGCCGCGCACGGCGACGAGGTCGCCGTGGCGCCCCTCCAGGGCCCGGATCTCCAGCACCGTCATGCCGCCACCTCCGCTGCCGCATCCATCGCACCGCCCACGTAGGCCGCCCGCACCCGTGGGTCGGCCATCACCGCCTGCGGGTCGCCTTCGGCCAGCACGCTGCCGGCGTCCAGGCACAGCAGGCGGTCGACCACGCCCATCAGCGCATGCAGCACATGCTCGATCCACACCAGCGTCAGGCCGTCGCCGCGCAGCGCCCGCAGCAGCGCCACCAGCTGCGCCAGTTCGGCCTCGGTGAGCCCGCCGCCGATCTCGTCGAGCAGCAGCACCCGCGGCCGGGTGGCCAACGCACGGGCCAGCTCCAGCCGCTTGCGGTCCAGCAGGCCCAGCGCAGCGGCCGGACGCCCCGCCAGCGGGGCCATGCCGGCGCGGTCCAGCGCCTGCAGCGCGGCCTGCGTGGCCGCGGCGCCGCGCAGGCCGGCGCCATGCTGCGCCCCCACCAGCACGTTCTCCAGCACCGTCATGCCCAGGAACGGCCGCGGCACCTGGTGGGTGCGGGCCAGGCCGGCCCGGCAGCGCCGGTCTGCCGGCCAGCCGGCCAGGTCCTGGCCGTCGAAGTGCAGCGTGCCTGCGCTGGCCGGCAGCGCGCCGGCCAGCACGCCGAACAGCGTGGTCTTGCCCGCACCATTGGGCCCGACCACACCCAGGGCCTCGCCGGCCCGGAGCGTCAGGTCCACACCGCAGAGCACCTCGAGCGAGCCGAAGCGTTTACGCAGGCCAAGGCCTTGCAGCAGGGGCACCGCGGTGCCGTCGGCGGCACGCATCACGGCAGCTGGTAGGCCGTCATGGTGCCTTGCAGCGGCACGCGCGGGTTGTCGGCGTTGGCAACGATCACCGGCTCCATCCGGTTCTTCGCCCCGGCAGGCGCCGGCATCCACTGCACGCCCACCAGGCCGGTGGTGGCGCACTGCGGCACCGGGCCGGCGGTGAAGTCCACCGTGCCCACGGTGGTTTCTGCCTTCAGCCTGCCCAGGCTTGCGGCCAATGCGGCCCGGTCACCCGGCGCGTCGGTGGCGCGCAGGGCCGCCAGGGCAGCGTCGAACAGCGAGGCGGTGGCGCCGATCTGCTGCGTCCAGCCCTTGCCGCGCTCGGCCTCCCAGCGTGTGGCCAGCTCGCGGCTGCTCAACCCCGTGGAAGGGCTGGCGAAGGGAAAGGCCGGGTGCCAGTAGGCGCCGGCGTGCAGGCCACGCCCCAGCGGGCCCAGGGCCTCCATCTCGGCCGAGAACAAGCCCGCCTTGGCCAGTTGCACGATCTTGAGCTGGCGCGCCAGACCGCGCTGCGCTGCCTGGCGCCAGAAGACGGCGAAGTCCGGCGGGAACGGGAAGGTGTTGAAGATCTCCACGCCCTCCCGGCGGAAGGTCTGGATCTGCGCGGAGAAGTCGGCCACGCCGTTCTGGTACGGCCCGGCGTCCACCACCGTGAAGCCGGCCTTCTGCAGGGCCGGGATCAGCAGGCCGCGGATGGCGTTGCCGTCGGCATCGGCCGGCAGAAGCATGCCCACCTTCTTGTTCGTGGGCACCTTGCTCCACTGGTCGGCGTACAGCGTGGCGAAATTGCCCACGCCGAAGCAGAAGTGGTGGGCCCACTTGAAGGGCGACGGCTGGCCCGGCTTGGCGCCACGGCCGAAGTAGAAGGCCTCCCAGGGCGCGGTCGTCGACAGCGCCGGCACGCCGGCGGCCTCGCAGGCGTCGGCCACCGGGTTGACGGTCTCCGGCGTCGACGTCGACAGCACCAGGTCCACGCGGTCGGCATTGATCAGTTCCTTGGCCACCGCCGCGGCGCGCACCGGGTTGGACTGCGTGTCCTTGACGATGAACTCCAGCGCATAGCGCTTGCCACCGGCCTCGACCTGGCCACCGCTGGCCTGGCGCACGCGGTCCAGCACCCAGCCGTCGGCCTCGCCGAAGATGCCCAGCGGCCCGGACTGCGGGCTGACGAAGCCCACGCGCAGCCTGCCGGCCTGGGCACGCGACAGGGCAGGAAAGCCGCCGACGGCGGCGGCAGCCAGGCCGCCCTGAAGCAGGCGGCGGCGCGAAGTCGAAGGGGTGCGGTTCATGGTGTCTCCTTGCGCCACGCGGAGGTGGCCCGTGGTCTGCGGGATGGGTGGGGAGTCGATGGGTGGGGGGTCAGAAGGGGAAGGCCGGCGGCGCGTCCTTCACCGTCACCCACTGCCAGCGGGTGTATTCGTCGATGTCCGCCGGCCCGCCCACGGCGCTGCCGTTGCCACCCAGGCCGGGGCCGCCGAAGGGGTTGGTGCACTCGTCGTTGACGGTCTGGTCGTTGATGTGGACCATGCCGGCGTTCAGCCGCCGGCCGATGGCCAGCGCCCGGGCCACGTCGCGGCCGATCACCGCCGCGGCCAGGCCGCCCTGGCTCTGGTTGGCCAGCGTCACCGCTTCTTCGTCGCTGCGGAACGTGACCAGGTTGACCAGCGGGCCGAAGGGCTCCTCGTCGAAGGCGCGCATGCCGGGCTTCACGCCCGACAGCACCGTGGGCTTGTAGCAAAGGCCCTCATGGGTGCCGCCGGCTTCCAGGCGGGCGCCCTGCTCCACCGTGTCCTTGACGATCTGGTCGAAGCGCTGCAGCTGCCTGGCGTCGATCATCGGGCCCAGGGCCACCTGCCCGCTGGCGCCGTCGCCCACCGGCAGGTGCGTGGCCTTGCCCACCAGGCGTTCGCGGATGGCCCCGGCGATGGCCTCGTGCACCAGCACGCGGTTGCTGGCCATGCAGATCTGGCCCTGATGGAACCAGGCGCCGAAGGCGATGGCGCTGGCGGCGGCGTCGGGGTCGGCATCGTCCAGCACCACCAGGTTGTTGGCGCCGCCGAGTTCCAGCGAGACCTTCTTCAGGTGCCGGCCCGCCAGCTCGCCGATGCGCCGCCCCACGGCGGGCGAACCGGTGAAGGCGATCATCGGGACCCGCGGGTCCGTGACCAGGGCCTCGCCGGCCTCGGCATCACCCGGCAGCACCTGCAGCAGCCCGGCCGGCAGACCGGCGCGGGCGAAGGCCTCGGCCATGATCGTGCCGCCCGAGACGGGGGTGCGCGGGTCTGGCTTGAGCACCACCGCGTTGCCCAGCGCCAGCGCCGGCGCCACCGCGCGAATGCCCAGGATGAGCGGGAAGTTGAAGGGCGAGATCACGCCGACCACGCCGTGCGGCACGCGCGTGGCCAGCGACAGCCGCCCAGGCGTGCTGGGCAGCACCTGGCCCTGGGCCTGCAGCGGCAGGCCGGCGGCGATCTGGCAGATCACCACGGCTTCCCGCATCTCATGCTGGCCCTTGGGCACGATGCCGCCGGTCTCGCGGGCGATGGCCAGCGCACCCTCGTCGAAGTGCGACTGCAGTGCCTGCGCTGCGCGCAGCAGCACCGCGGCACGCTCGCGCGGCGGCGTGGCCGCCCACGCCGCCTGTGCCGCGCTGGCGCCGGCGATGGCACTGCGCATGGCCTCGGCGCCGGCGATGGCGCAGCGGCCCAGGCGTTGGCCCGTGGCGGGCTCGGTCACATCGCGGGTGGTGTCGGCCGGCACGAAGCGGCCATCGACGAAGAAGCAGCCGTCCTGGCAGTCGGCGGCGAGCAGGGGGTTCGCGGACATCGGGTCTCCTGGGGGTGGCGGTGGCACGGCCACGGGGGCCGGATGCCCGCTCCAGCGCAACCCACGTGCCCGCTGCCAGTGGCAATCCGACAAAACGTCGTTGCAGGCGACCCGTTTTCAGAGGGACGGCTCCGTGCTTTCCCGGATGTCGCGGACGTGCCGGCGCCGCAGCGCCGCATCGGGTCGGACCCGGACTCAGGATTGATGAAATGATCAACCGCCGCCACACTCGGCCCGCCACCACTTGACCATCTGAGCCATGACCGCGCCGCCTTCCGACCGAATTTCGCTGGCCGAGGCCTCACGTCGCACGGGCGCGCTGATGCAGCGCGGGGCGCCGCTGCCGCCGGAGGCCACCCTGCGCCCCCAGCTGGACGACCTGTCCGAGTGCCTGTTCTTTGCCCCGGGCGACGGGCGCATCTGGCTCGACGACCAGCGCATGGTGCTGATGCACACGGCCGCCATCGGCACCCTGCGGCGTGAGCTGATCGAGACCCTGGGCCTGGACCGCGCACGCGGGCTGCTCACGCGGGCCGGCTACGAGTCGGGCGCCCGCGATGCGCGGCTGGTGCGCGAACGCTGGCCCGACGGTGACCTGGTCTCGGTCTTCATGGCCGGCACCCGGCTGCATGCGCTGGAGGGTGTGGTCAAGGTCATCCCGGTGGAGTACGAGATCGACCCCGAGCGCGGGCACTACCACGGCGAGTTCCTCTGGCAGCACGCCACCGAGGACGACGAACACATCGCCGCCTACGGCATCGGGACCGAGCCGGCGTGCTGGATGCAGCTGGGGTACGCCAGCGGCTACGTCACCGGGCTGATGGGGCGGCTGGTGGTGTTCCGCGAGGTGGAGTGCCGCTCGATGGGCAGCGCGCAGTGCCGCGTGATCGGCAAGGTGGCCGAGGCCTGGGGCGACGTGACCGAAGACCTGCGCTACCTGAACGCACAGGAGTTCCTGGCCACGCGCAGCCACGGGCAGGCGCCGGTGCTGGGTGCGCCGCTGGCCGATGACGGCGCCAGCATGGTCGGCGTCTCATCGGCCTTCAAGGCGGCCTGCCACATGCTCGACCGCGTGGCGCCGACGCGTGCGGCCGTGCTGTTCACCGGCGAGTCGGGCGTCGGCAAGGAGATGTTCGCGCAGACGCTGCACCGCATCAGCCCGCGACGCGAACGCCCGTTCGTGGCGGTGAACTGCGCGGCGATCCCCGAGACGCTTGTTGAGGCCGAGCTGTTCGGCGTCGAACGTGGAGCCTTCACCGGCGCCGGCCAGTCGCGGCCCGGGCGTTTCGAGCGTGCCGACGGCGGCACCCTGTTCCTCGACGAGATCGGGACCCTGAGCCTGACCAGCCAGGGCAAGCTCCTGCGCGCGATCCAGCAAGGCGAGATCGAACGCGTGGGTGGCACGCGCACGCTGCGGCCCGACGTGCGCCTGGTCGCAGCCACCAACGAGGACCTGCGCGCCGCCGTGCAGGCCGGGCGCTTCCGCGAGGACCTGTTCTACCGGCTGGACGTCTACCCCATCCACCTGCCGCCGCTGCGTGAGCGGCGCGAGGACATCCCGCTGCTGATGAGCCACTTCCTGCACGTCTACGGCCACCAGCACGGACGCCGGATGCTGGGCTACACGCCGCGCGCCGTGCGCGCCATGCTGGCCTACGACTTCCCCGGCAACATCCGCGAGTTGCAGAACATGGTCGAGCGCGGCGTGATCAGCGCCGACGAAGGCGGTGTCATCGACCTGCCGCACATGCTCAGGCGCGAGCAGTTCGCGCAGCTGGGCCTGCTGTCGGTGCAGGGCAGCGGCGCGCTCGGCAGCGGGGTGGCCGGCAGGCAGGCGCCCGCCGTGCCGCCGGCAGAACCGGCGCTGCTGGACCTGCTGGCGCCCGCCACGGGTGGCCTGCGGCTGGACGACGTGGAACGCCGGCTGATGCAGGAGGCCGTGGCACGCGCCGATGGGAACCTGGCCGCCGCCGCGCGCCTGCTCGGGCTCACGCGGGCCCAGCTGGCCTACCGTATGCGACGCGCCGTGCCGGCCTGAAGGCTTCACCGCACGCCGGCCCGGCTGCCGGTGCAGCAGGCGATCAGGTGGTGCACCAGGCCACGAAGTCGGCCCACACACCGTGCGTCAGCGCAAAGCCGGCGGCCACGGCGATCATGGCGCCGGAGGCGCGCACCGCCCAGGTCGACACGCGCGCCGCCACCGCACCACCGCCGAACCAGGACCACAGCGCGGGGCCCACCATCAAACCTGCCGCGGTGACGAGGGCGAAGCCCGTCATCACCAGCGCGCCGCCGGCCGGACCGTTGGCCAGCGCAGCCAGCACCAGGGCCGACTGCAGCAGCCCGCAGGGCCAGGCCACCCAGGCCAGGCCGGCGGCCCCGGCCTTCGCCGGCCCCTGCACCCGTTGCCAGCCGGCCGCCGGCCCGGCGGCACGGGCGCTGCCACGGCCCAGCGACTCCAGCCACACCGGCTGGCGGCCCTGCCACAGCAACCACAGGCCCAGCACCAGCGCCGCGGCGTGCAGCAGGGTCCATATGGGGCGCAGCAGCGGGCTCCAGGCGGCCAGCGCCGCAAGCGCACCGATGCTGCCGGCGGCCACGGCGCCGGCAGCGGCGTACGACAGGGTGCGCGCGGCGTGGAAGGTCCAGGCGGTAGGGCCGGTGGCACCGCGGCCGGTGACGGCGGCACAGGGTGCGGCGCACATGGCCACGCAATGCGGCACGCCGGCCAGCCCCAGGGCCAACGCACTGAGCAGCAGCGCGAACTCCATGCTGCGAGTCTGTCAGACGATGCGGGAGAAACGCTCGCGGTTCTGGTCGGCGCGCAGGTAGCGGTCGAAGGTCAGCGCCACGGCGCGCACGAAGAACCAGCCATTGGCGGTGACGCTGATGCCGTCGTCGTCGATCTCGACCAGACCTTCGTCGACCATCGGGCGCAGGGCCTCGATCTCGGCGGCGAAGTAGTCCTCGAAGCGCACCAGGTGCGCCAGCGAGATCGACTCGAACTCCACCCGTCCCTGGCACATCAGCGCCATGATCACGGCGCGGCGCACGAGGTCGTCGCGCGACAGCGCCAGCCCGCGCACGGTGGGCAGCTGGCCCTGGCGCAGGGCGTCGTAGTACTCGGGCAGCGTCTTCGCGTTCTGGCTGTAGGTGGCGCCCATGCGGCCGATGGACGACACGCCCAGGCCGATGAGGTCACAGTCGGGCTGCGTGCTGTAGCCCTGGAAGTTGCGGTGCAGGCGGCCCTGGCGCTTGGCCGCGGCCAGGGCGTCGCCATGCAGCGCGAAGTGGTCCATGCCGATGTAGGTGTAGCCGTGCCCGGTGAAACCGGAGATGGCCGCGCCCAGCATGCCGATGCGCGCATCGGCCGGCGGCAGGTCTTCGGCGTGGATGCGGCGCTGCGGCTTGAAGCGCGCCGGCAGGTGCGCGTAGGCGTAGAGCGCGATGCGGTCGGGCCGCAGTTCGCAGACCTGGGCGATGGTGCGCTGGAACGACGCCGGCGTCTGCTTGGGCAGGCCGTAGATGAGGTCGGCGTTGATGGACTCGAAGCCACACTCGCGCGCGCCGAGCACGAGGTCGCGCACGCTCTCGAAGCTCTGCACCCGGTGCACGGCCTGCTGCACGTCGGGGTCGAAATCCTGGATGCCGAAGCTGATGCGGTTGAAGCCCATGGCCGCCAGCTCGCGCAGGCGCGCCGGGCTGGCGGTGCGCGGGTCGACTTCGATGGAGATCTCGGCGCCGGCCACCACGCGGAAGGCCGCACGCAGGCTGGCCATGAGGCGCCGCAGTTCGTCGTCGCTCAGAAAGGTGGGCGAGCCGCCGCCCAGGTGCAGCTGCGACACCGGCTGGCCGGTGCCCAGTTCGGCCGTGTGCAGCGCGATCTCCTGGTCCAGCGCGTCCAGGTACTCGGCCGCCCGGTCGTGGTGCTTGGTGATGACCTTGTTGCAGGCGCAGTAGTAGCAGACCGATTCGCAGAACGGCACGTGCACGTACAGCGACAGCGGCGCAGCGCCCCCCACGCGCGCGCCCTGGGCGCGTTCCTGCAGGGCCTGCCGGTAGGCGTCGGGCCCGAAGGCCTCGATGAAGCGGTCGGCCGTGGGGTAGGAGGTGTAGCGCGGCCCCGGCACGTCCAGACGGCGCAGGGTCTCGTCGGGGATGACCAGCGGCTGATCCTGGGCGGCAACGGGGGTGGCGGCAGTGTCCATGCCGCGACTGTGCCAAAGACCGCTCGCGTGAACTTGACTTGGCTCAAGTGTGCGAATGCTCTATGGTGTCCGGACGGCGCCTTTGACGCGCCACAATGCGGGCAACCCCTGACCGATCATCATCCGATGTCCACCGCCACGCCGCCGCTCCGCCTCGAACCCTTCAAGGTCGCCTGTTCGAACTGCAACCTGCGCGAACTCTGCCTGCCGGTGGGCATGTCCAACGACCAGCTGCTCAAGCTGGACACGCTGGTGTCCACCCGCCGCACCGTGCAGCGCGGTGACACGCTGTTCCGCAGCGGCGAGGCGTTCCAGTCCCTCTACGCCGTGCGCACCGGGTTCTTCAAGACCTGCGTGGCCAGCGAGGACGGCCGCGACCAGGTCACCGGCTTCCAGATGGCCGGTGAGCTGCTGGGGCTGGACGGCATCGGCACCGAACGCCACACCTGCGACGCGGTGGCGCTGGAAGACTCGCAGGTCTGCATCATCCCCTTCCACCAGCTGGAGGACCTGTCGCGCGAGGTGTCGGACCTGCAGCGCCAGTTCCACCGCATCATGAGCCGCGAGATCGTGCGCGACCATGGCGTGATGCTGCTGCTGGGCAGCATGCGGGCCGAGGAGCGCCTGGCGGCCTTCCTGCTGAACCTGACGCAACGCCTGCAGAGCCGCGGCTTCTCGGCCAGCGAGCTGATCCTGCGCATGACGCGCGAGGAGATCGGCAGCTACCTGGGGCTGAAGCTGGAGACCGTGAGCCGCACCTTCTCCAAGTTCCAGGACGAAGGCTTCCTGGAGGTCAAGCAGCGCCAGATCCGCATCCTCGACCAGGACGGTCTGCAGCGCCTGGTCAACGGCGCGAACTGCTGAAGGCGCCCGCCCCGGTCAGCGCAGTTCGCCGCGGTTGAGGTCCTCGGCACCGACTTCCAGCAGTTCCGTCAGCGACGCGGCGGCGGCGATCACGCCCCAGAACAGGAAGAAGGCCACGGTATAGACCGCAGTGGGCGACCAGTCCAGCGGTGCCCCGCCGAACAGGTGCAGCTGCGTCGGGTCGACGAAGGCAAAGACCAGCATCTCCATCACGCCGGCCATCAGGAAGGCCGGCCAGAGCACGGCCATCACGCGCTCGCGCCGGCGGATCATGGCTTGGTGGGCGCCACCGGCGCGCCACCGGGCGTGGCGGCATGGTTGCGCGACTGCACGGCGGTGGGCTGGCGGGTATCGAGCACCGGGTCGGCGCCGCGGATGGCGATCACCGCCGTGGTGATGCCGGCCACGACCACGACGGCCGGGCCACCGATCACCAGCCACACCATGGGCTCGCGCCACCAGGGGCGTCGCTCGCTCTGGGCCTGGACCTTCATCTGCTTCTCCTTGGACGCCGGCACGCTCATCGCGGCACCATGAACGTCGTCTTCTCGTCCAGCGTGGTGTCGCCGTCGAGCAGTTTCACCTGGATCACGATCTTGTGGGCGCCGGCACCGGCCTGCGCCGCCACCTCCGGCGGCACGCGCACGGCCACGGGCACCCACTTGTTCTCCGCCGGTGCCAGCATGATCTCGCGGCCACCGTCGAGCACGATGCCGTCCAGCCCGGTGGCCACGGCGCTGTAGCGCTGCGGCCGCTCGGTGGTGTTCATCATCTGCAGCGTGTAGACGTTCTCGATCCAGCCGTCGTCGACGATGCGGGCCAGCGAGGCGCGGTCGCGCACCACGTCCACCTTGAACGGCGCGCGCAGCCACAGGCTCACGCCCAGCGCGCCGACGATCAGCACCAGGATGGCGGTGTAGACCAGCACCCGCGGCCGCAGCACGTGGCGGAACATCTCCGCCTTCGTCCAGTGGCCGGCCATGCCGTTGAGCGTGGCGTAGCGCACCAGGCCGCGCGGGTAGTTCATCTTGTCCATCACGCCGTTGCAGACGTCGATGCAGGCGGCGCAGCCGATGCACTCGTACTGCAGGCCCTTGCGGATGTCGATGCCGGTGGGGCAGACCTGCACGCACAGGCCGCAGTCGATGCAGTGCCCCAGGTTGGCTGCCTTCAGGTCGGTCTTTCGGCCACGCGTGCCACGGGGTTCACCCCGCTCGGCGTCGTAGCTGATGATCATCGTGTCCCGGTCGAACATCGCGCTCTGGAAGCGCGCGTACGGGCACATGTACTTGCAGACCTGCTCGCGCATCCAGCCGGCGTTGCCGTAGGTGGCGAAGCCGTAGAACAGCACCCAGAACCACTCCCAGGGGCCGAAGCCGAAGGACAGGGCCGAGGCGGCGAGCGTCTTGATCGGCGTGAAGTAGCCGACGAAGGTGAAGCCGGTCCACAGGGCGATGGCGATCCAAGCGCCCTGCTTGGCGGTCATGCGCCACAGGCGGTCCAGCGTCCAGCCACCGGCGTCGCGCTTCATGCGCTGCGCGCGGTCGCCCTCGACCTTGCGCTCCACCCACATGAAGATCTCGGTGTAGACCGTCTGCGGGCAGGCGTAGCCGCACCACAGCCGGCCCGCCACCGCCGTGAACAGGAACAGCGCGTAGGCCGAGATGATGAGCAGGCCCGTCAGGTAGATGAAGTCCTGCGGGTAGAGCACCAGGCCGAAGATGTAGAAGCGGCGCGCGGCGAGGTCGAACAGCACCGCCTGACGCGCGTTCCATTCCAGCCACGGCAGCCCGTAGAACACGAGTTGCGTGGCCCACACCAGGGCCCAGCGCCAGCCGGCGAACCAGCCGCTGACGGCGCGGGCGTAGATCTTCTTCTGCTTCTGGTAAAGAGACACCACCTCGACGGCGACGTCCTCCCCTGCTCCTGGTGCGGTACTGCTCACGTGAAGGCCGTCCTCAGTTGCTGGCCACGGCCGTCGTGTTGCGCGACAGCTGCCAGACGTAGGCGGCCAGCACGTGGATCTGCTCCTTGGTCAGCAGCTTGGCCTGCGCCGGCATCACGTTGACCTTGCCGTTGTTGACCATCGCGGCAATGGCGGCCTCGCCCCAGCCGTGCAGCCAGACCTTGTCGGTCAGGTTCGGAGCGCCCAGGGCCTGGTTGCCCTTGCCGTCCGGGCCGTGGCAGGCCGCGCAGGCGGCGAACTTGTCCTTGCCCAGTTGCGCATACACGGGGTTGTGCGCGCTGTCGGACAGGCTGAGCACGTAGTGCGCCACGTTGCGCACGTCCTCGCCACCGCCCACCGCGGCGGCCATCGGGGGCATGTTGCCCTGGCGGCCGTTGGTGATGGTCTCGACGATGGCCTCGGGCGTGCCGCCCCAGAGCCAGTCGGTGTCGGTCAGGTTCGGGAAGCTCTTGCTGCCACGGGCGTCCGACCCGTGGCACTGCGCGCAGTTGTTGATGAACAGGCGCTGGCCGATGCCCATGGCGGTGGCGTCCTTGGCCAGGTCCTCGGCCGACATGGCCACGTACTTGGCATAGATGGGCTCCATGGCCGCCTTGGCCTTGGCCTGCTCGGCCTCCCACTGGCCGGTGCTGGACCACTTCAGCGAACCGGGGCTGCTGCCCAGGCCCGGGTACAGCGCCAGGTAGATGGCCGCGAAGACCACGGTGATCACGAACAGCCACATCCACCAGCGCGGCAGCGGGTTGTTCAGTTCACGCAGGTCCTCGTCCCAGACGTGGCCGGTGGTGTTGTCGTTGGCCATGACCTTGCGCCGGCTGGCGATGATGAGCAGCGCCAGGCAGGCCACGAGGCCGAGGATGGTGACGGCGGCGACGAAGATCGACCAGCCGCTGTTGAAGAAGTCGCTCACGACGCCCTCCCTTCGTTGCGCGCCGCCGTGTCCACGGGGGAGGCTTCGCCCTCCTCCTGGAACGGCAGCTGCGCTGCTTCATCGAATGCAGCCTTGCGGCTGCGTGCATAGGTCCAGCCCACGAGGCCCAGGAACAGCAGCATGCTGATCACGGTGACCACGCTGCGCAGATCGTTGATGTCCATCACGGTCTCCTCGTCAGCGGGCCACGCCCAGGCCCTGCAGGTAGGCCACGACCGCGTCGAGCTCGGTCTTGCCCTTGACCTCGTCGCCGGCCTTGGCGATCTCGTCGTCCGTGTACGGCACCCCGATGGTGCGCAGCGCCTTCATGCGCGGGGCCATGCTGGCCGGGTCGACCGCGGCCTTGTCCAGCCAGGGGTAGGCCGGCATGTTGGACTCGGGCACCAGGTCACGCGGGTTGTTCAGGTGCACGCGGTGCCACTCGTCGCTGTAGCGGCCGCCGACGCGGTGCAGGTCCGGGCCGGTGCGCTTGCTGCCCCACTGGAACGGGTGGTCGTAGACGTACTCGCCGGCGGTCGAGTAGGCGCCGTAGCGCAGCGTCTCGGCACGGAACGGACGCACCATCTGCGAGTGGCAGTTGTAGCAGCCCTCACGGATGTACACGTCGCGCCCGGCCAGTTGCAGCGCGGTGTAGGGCTTGATGCCCTCCGCCGGCTGCGTGGTGCTGCGCTGGAAGAACAGCGGCACGATCTCGACGATGCCCCCGATCGCCACCGCGATCAGGATGAGCACGATCATCAGGAAGTTGCTGGTCTCGATGCGCTCGTGACCGCTCGGCTTGACATTGCTTGCCATGATCTGGACTCCTCCCGCCTCAGGCGTGGGCCGGGGCCATGGGCACCGGCACCACTGCGGGCTTGCTGCTCTTGACCGTCATGACCACGTTCCAGGCCATGATCAGCATGCCGCTGAGGTACAGCAGGCCGCCGGCCAGACGGATCACGTAGAAGGGGAACGTGGCCTTGACGCTCTCGACGAAGCTGTAGACCAGCGTGCCGTCGGGGTTGACCGCGCGCCACATCAGGCCCTGCATCACGCCGGCGATCCACATCGCGGCGATGTAGAGCACGATGCCGATGGTGGCGATCCAGAAGTGCAGCTCGATGGCACGCTTGCTGAACATCTCCGTGCGGCCGTACATGCGCGGGATCAGGTGGTACAGCGCGCCCATCGAGATCAGGCCCACCCAGCCCAGCGCACCGCTGTGCACGTGGCCCACGGTCCAGTCGGTGTAGTGGCTCAGCGCGTTGACGGTCTTGATCGACATCATCGGCCCCTCGAAGGTCGACATGCCGTAGAACGACAGGCTGACGATCAGGAACTTCAGGATCGGGTCGTCACGCAGCTTGTGCCAGGCCCCGCTGAGGGTCATGATGCCGTTGATCATGCCGCCCCAGCTCGGCGCCAGCAGCACCAGGCTGAAGATCATGCCGATGCTCTGCGCCCAGTCCGGCAGCGCCGTGTAGTGCAGGTGGTGCGGGCCGGCCCACATGTACGTGAAGATCAGCGCCCAGAAGTGAACGATCGACAGCCGGTAGCTGTAGACCGGGCGCTCGGCCTGCTTGGGGATGTAGTAGTACATCATCCCCAGGAAGCCCGCCGTGAGGAAGAAGCCCACCGCGTTGTGGCCGTACCACCACTGCACCATCGCGTCCTGCACGCCGGCGTAGGCGGAGTAGCTCTTGGTCAGGCTGACCGGGATGGCCGCGCTGTTGACGATGTGCAGCAGCGCCACGGCGATGATGAAGGCGCCGAAGAACCAGTTGGCCACGTAGATGTGGCGCACCTTGCGGATGCCGATGGTGCCGAAGAAGACCACCGCGTAGGCCACCCAGACGACCGCGATCAGCAGGTCGATGGGCCATTCCAGTTCGGCGTATTCCTTGCCCTGCGTGAGGCCCAGCGGCAGCGACACCGCCGCGGCCAGGATCACCAGCTGCCAGCCCCAGAAGGTGAACTTGGCCAGCCCGTTGAGGAACAGCGGCGTCTGGTTCGTGCGCTGCACCACGTGGTAGCTGGTGGCGAACAGCGCGCAGCCGCCGAAGGCGAAGATCACCGCGTTGGTGTGCAGCGGGCGCAGTCGCCCGTAGCTCAGCCACGAGATGCCCAGATTGAGCTCAGGCCAGGTCAGCTGGGCGGCGATGATCACGCCCACCAGCATGCCGACCACGCCCCACAGCACGGCGGCGAGTGCGAACCATCGCACCACCGTGTCCGTGTACACCGGGGCCGCGGCCCCCACGCTTCGGTTTGACATCAGCTCTCTCCTCACGAGGAAACGTTTCTAGCAGTAGGGGATTGTTCTTCGGTGCGCTGCAACATCGATTGATCGGCATCAACCGTGGCACTCTCGGATTCGAGAATGCGCGCGCCCTCGCCTTCCAGGTCCTCGAACTGGCCGCGGAACAGCGCCCAGCCGAAGACACCCAGGATGGCCAGCACCAGCACGGCCGACAGCGGGATCAGCAGGTAAAGGATGTCCATGGGGTCAGCGCAGCGGGTCGCGTGCGGCGCGCAGCGCGTTGAGCACGACGGTGAGCGAGCTGGCCGCCATGCCCAGGCCCGCGGCCCAGGGCGGCAGCCAGCCGATCACGGTCAGCGGGATGCCGATGGCGTTGTAGGCCACGGCCCAGACGAGGTTCTGGCGCACGATGGCCAGCGTGCGCACGGCGGTGAGGCGGGCACGCAACACGTCGTGCCAGCGGCCGGAGACCACCACGGCGTCGGCCTGCGCCCGCGCCACGAGGGCGCCGTGACCCATGGCCAGCGACACGTCGGCACGCGCCAGCACCGGCGCGTCGTTGACGCCGTCGCCGACCATCAGCACACGGTGGCCGGCAGCCTGCGCGGCCTGCACGGCGGCGAGCTTGTCCTCGGGCGACGCGTCGCCGACGGCCTGGGTGATGCCCAGCCGGCCCGCCATCGCCTGGACACGTGCGTCCCGGTCGCCGGAGAGCAGCGTCGCCGGCAGGCCCTGCGCCGCCAGCGCCGCCAGCGCCGGGGCGGCGTCCTCTCGCAGCGTCTCCGGTCGCACCACCTGGGCCACCGGGCGGCCATCGAGCGCCAGCACGGCGCGCGCGTCGTCGGGCAGCGACATGTCCGGCGCCAGCCAGGCCGCCGAGCCCAGCTGCCAGCGACGTCCCTGATCGTCCTCGCCCTCCAGGCCCTGACCGGCACTTTCCTCGACGCGCCGCATCGCCAGCGGCATGGCGGCCAGGCTCGACGCCAGCGCGGCGCTCAACGGATGGGTGGACCGCGTGGCCAGCGCCAGCGCGGCGGACTCGGCCAGCGGCAGGTCGACCTCCGGCGCCAGGGCGACCAGGCTGGCTGCGGCCCCGCGGTCATCGGTGAGCGTGCCGGTCTTGTCGACGAACAGGTCGTCGGCCCGGGCCAGCGACTCCAGCGCATCCAGCCGCTGCAACATCACGCCGCGCCGCGACAGCCCGCCGGCCGCCGCCACCATCGCCGCCGGCGCCGCCAGCGACAGCGCGCAGGGGCAGGTCACCACCAGCACCGCCACCGCCACCGGCAGCGCGCGCGCCGGGTCGATGAGGCTCCACACCGCCGCGGCACCGGCAGCCAGCAACAGCACGGCCCACAGGAAGGGCCCGGCCCAGCGGTCGGCCACCTGCACGGCGGCGGGGCGCTGCGTCATCGCGTCCCGCATCATCGCCACGATGGCCTCGTAGCGGGTGTCGGCCCCCACTCGGTCCACGCGCAGCCGCACCGGCGCACCCACGTTCAGGCTGCCGGCCACCAGCGCTGCGCCCGGCGCCTTGGCCACCGGGGTGGATTCGCCGGTCAGCAGGGCCTCGTCGGCCTCGGTGGCACCGCCCAGCAGCATGCCGTCGGCCGGGAAGGCTTCGCCCAGCGGCACCTGCACCACGTCGCCCGGGCGCAGCCGCCGGACGCTGATGGTCTCCAGCGCACCATCGGCCGTCTCCCGCCGGGCCGTGGCCGGCATCGTGGCCAGGCTGGCCTCCAGGTCGGCCTGCGCCCGGTGGCGCGTGCGCAGTTCCAGGTAGCGCGCCCCAAGCAGGAAGGCGACGAACATGCTGACGGAGTCGTACCAGACCTCGTGGCCGAAGGCGCCGCCGGGCACGAAGGTGGCGCCCATGCTGCTGGCGAACGCGGTGGCGATGCCCACCGCCACCGGCAGGTCCATGCCGATGCGGCGCTGGCGCAGGCCACGCCAGGCGGCGCGGAAGAAGGGCCCGGCGGCGAACAGCACCACCGGCAGCGTCAGCACCCACTGGCCCCAGTTGAGCAGCTGGCGCAGGTCCTCGGCCAGATCACCCGGCTCGGCCACGTAGCTGGGCGTGGCCAGCATCATGACCTGCATGCTGCAGAAGGCGGCCACGAACCACCGCCACAGCGCGCGCCGGTGCTCCTGCCGGCGCAGTTCGCGCGCCGGCGCAGCCGCGTCGGGCACGGCGTCGTAGCCGGCGCCGCGGATGGCGGCGATCAACGCCGACGGCCGGGTGCGCGCCGGGTCCCACTGCACGCTGGCGCGTGCGCTGGCGGCGCTGACGCGAGCCTCCAGCACGCCGTCCACGCGCGTCAGAGCAGATTCCAGGATGCCGCTGCAGGCCGCACAGGTGATGCCGGCAATCTGCAGGCCCGAATCGCACACCGTGCGCCCGGCCGCATCCACGCGCTGGCGGGTGAATTCGGCGTAGGCCAGCGGGTCGTCGACGACCGCCGCTTCGCCGCTGGGCGCTGACAGGTCGACGGGGGTGGCGGGCAAGGGCGTGGTACTGCTCATCGGGCCAGGCACGGCCCGGGCCCGAGGGGCACGGCGGCTGTGCGATGCTTGCGCACTGTACGCACCTGCCCCGACGCCGACATGATCTATGTCAAGACCGCCCGGTCCGCCGCTTCTGCCGCCTTTGCCGCTTTATGGCTGCTGCTGTCATGTGTGCCGCTGGCCGGCCATGCGCAGACCGGCCCGCAGCCGAAGCTGCCCACCATCCCGCTGACTGCCGGCATGCACGTGATCCAGGCCGAACTGGCGACCACGCCCACGCAGCAGATGATCGGCATGATGCAGCGCCGCAGCATGGGCGCCAACGAGGGCATGCTGTTCGTCTACGACGCACCGGCCCCGCTGTGCTTCTGGATGCGCAACACGCTGATCCCGCTGACCATCGCCTTCATCGGCGACGACGGCCGGATCGTCGGCCTGGCCGACATGCAGCCGCTGGACGAGACCTCGCACTGCACGCCCGAGCCGGTGCGCTTCGCGCTGGAGATGAACCAGGGCTGGTTCAAGAAGCGCGGATTGAAAAAGGGGGACCGCCTGCGCGGTGCCCCCTTCGGTTCCTGAGCCCGGGCAACGGCCCGGTCAGGCTGAAGCTCAGGCGAAGTTCGCCTCGGCGAAGTCCCAGTTCACCAGCTTGTCGAGGAAAGTCTCGACGAACTTCGGACGCAGGTTGCGGTAGTCGATGTAGTAAGCGTGTTCCCACACGTCCACCGTCAGCAGCGCCTTGTCGGCGGTGGTCAGCGGCGTGCCGGCGGCACCCGTGTTGACGATGTCCACCGAACCGTCGGCCTTCTTCACCAGCCAGGTCCAGCCGGAACCGAAGTTGCCGACCGCCGACTTGACGAAGGCCTCCTTGAAGGCGGCGTAGCTGCCCCACTTGGCGGTGATGGCCGCGGCCAGCGCGCCCTTGGGCTCGCCACCACCGTTGGGCTTCATGCAGTGCCAGAAGAAGGTGTGGTTCCAGATCTGGGCGGCGTTGTTGTAAATGCCGCCGCTGGACTTCCTGACGATCTCCTCCAGCGACATCGACTCGAACTCGGTGCCCTTCTGGAGGTTGTTCAGGTTGACGACGTAGGCGTTGTGGTGCTTGCCATGGTGGAACTCCAGCGTCTCACGGCTGTAGTGCGGAGCCAGGGCGTCCAGGGCATACGGCAGGGCGGGCAGGGTGTGTTCCATGGGTTCCTCCGGAGGTGAATCATGCATTCTAGGCAGAGCCCCGAGACCCCGTTCTCCGGCGGGGTGCGGGGGCAGGTGAGGTGCCCGGGCCCGGCGTCACCGTCGTCACCTGCAGCGCCGCCCGGCCATCGGCCCAGACGCCCTGCACGGTCTGCCCGGGATCCAGCTGCGCCACCTGGGTGACCGGCCGGCCGTCGCCCGCCTCCACCCAGGCGTAGCCTCGCGACAGCACGGCGCGTGGGTCCAGCGCCTGCAGGCGCTGGGCCAGCGTGTCGAGCCGCTGGTGCGCGTCGTGCAGCGCGCTCCGCGCCGCGTGCTGGAGCCGGTCGGCCCGCCGTGGCAGTGCGGCGGCTGCGTGGTCGACGCGGCGGGCGAAGGCCGACTCCAGGGCGTGCGCCAGCGTGTCCACACGCTGGCGCTGGCGCGCCACGGCGCGCCCCGGCCGGGCCAGCCGCAGCGCCGTCAGGTCCAGCCGCTGGGCCTGGGTCTGCAGGCGCCGGGCCACCCGGTGGCGCATGGCCTCGGCCTGGGCCTGGAGGGCGTCGAGCAGCACCTGGCGGGCGGTGCAGGCCATCTCCGCGGCCGCGGTGGGCGTGGGCGCCCGCAGGTCGGCCGCCAGGTCACACAGGGTCACGTCGGTCTCGTGACCCACACCGCAGACCACCGGGATCGGGCTGGCCGCCACGGCGCGCACCAATGCTTCGTCGTTGAAGGCCCAGAGGTCTTCCAGCGAGCCGCCACCGCGCACCAGCAGCAGCGTGTCCACCTCGCGCCGTGCGGCCGCGGCCGCGAGCGCGCGCACCAGGGCCGCCGGCGCGTCGGCACCCTGCACCGGGGCCGGGTAGACCACCACCGGCACGTGCGGGGCCCGGCGGGCCAAGGCGGTCAGCACATCGTGCAGGGCCGCGGCCTGCAGCGAAGTGACGATGCCCACCGCCCGGGGGTGCGCTGCGATGGGCCGCTTGCGCGCGGGGTCGAACAGCCCGGCCGCCTGGAGCTGATCGCGCAGGCGCAGGAACTGCTCGTAGAGGCTGCCCACACCCGCGCGCTGCATGGCCTCGACGACGAACTGCAGTTCGCCACGCGGCTCGTACACCGCGAGCCGGCCGCGCAGTTCCACCCGCTGGCCGTCGGCCGGCACGAAGGCCAGCATCGACGCGGCGCGGCGGAACATCGCGCAGCGCAGCGTGGCGGCGGCGCCGTCGGCGTCCTTGAGCGTGAAGTAGCAGTGCCCGCTGGCCGCGCGCGTAAAGCCGGAAAGCTCGCCGCGGACGCTGACGGCACCGAAGCGGGCCGACAAGGCGTCGCCGACGGCCAGCAGCAGGGCCGAGACATCCCAGAGGATGCGTTGGGAGGGATTGGAAACCGTTGGAATCATGCGGGCGGGCACCGCGATCGATGCGCTGGGGCATCGTCCATAATCGTCCGCGTCCTGCGCAGCATCCTCGGAACCCGACCCTTGTTTTCCATCATACAAGCCGCCGGCTGGCCGATCTGGCTGCTCATCGCCTGCTCCATCGTCGCGCTCGCCCTGATCCTCGAGCGCCTGTATCAACTGCGTCGGGTGCGCGTGGCCCCGCCCAGCCTGCTGGACGAGGTGCTGGGCGTCACCCGCACCAGCCTGCCGTCGGCCGACGTGGTGGGCAAGCTGGCCGAGAACTCCGCGCTGGGTTACGTGCTGGCCGCCGGCCTGCGCAGCGTGATCGCCGAGCCGCGCATCAGCGAGGACGCGCTGCGCCAGTCGATCGAGAACGCGGGCCGCGAGGCCGTGCACCGCACCGAGCGCTACCTCAATGCACTGGGCACCATCGCCGCGGCGGCACCGCTGCTGGGTCTGTTCGGCACCGTCATCGGCATGATCGAGATCTTCGGTGCGCAGGGTGCCGACGGCACCACCAACCCGCAGCAGCTGGCGCATGGCATCTCGATCGCGCTGTACAACACCGCCTTCGGCCTCATCGTGGCCATTCCGTCGCTGATGTTCTACCGCTACTTCCGCGGCCTGGTGGACAGTTTCCAGCTGTCGATGGAGCTGGCAGCGGCGCGGCTGCTGCCGCACCTGCTGCGCTTCACGGTGCGCGGCGCGTCGGGCGGTAACGGGGCGACCGGCGCATGAACTTCCATCGCCAACGCCCGGAGGAACCGGAGATCAACCTGATCCCGTTCATCGACGTGCTGCTGGTGATCCTGATCTTCCTGATGCTGTCGACCACCTACTCGCGCTTCACGGAGCTGCAGGTGAACCTGCCGACGGCCAACGCCGACAAGCTGCCCGAACGGCCGGGCGAGATCATCGTGGCGGTCTCCGGCGACGGCCGCTACAGCGTGCGCGGCGAGCTCGTGGACGGCCGCAGCGTGGAGCAGCTCAGCGCGGTGCTCAGCGCCGCGGCGGCCGGCAACCGCGATGCGATGGTCATCGTCTCGGCCGATGCCCTGGCGGCCCACCAGTCGGTGATGAACGTGCTCGACGCCGCACGGCGTGCCGGCCTGGTGCGCCTGACCTTCGCCGCCCAGGCCGGCGGCACACCCTGACGTGAACACACCCGGGGCGGCGCTGGAGCGTGCGCTGCTCGCCGCCTGGTTCGACCGGCCCACCCCCCCCTGGCCACTGCGGCCGCTGAGCCTGCTCTACTGCGGCCTGGCGGGCCTAGCCGCCCTGCCCTGGCGCCTGGGCTGGCGCCGCCCGTGGCGCGCGCCCTGCCCGGTGATCGTGGTCGGCAACCTGATCGTCGGCGGCGCCGGCAAGACGCCGACGGTGATCGCGCTGGTGCAGGCGCTTCAGGATGCCGGGTGGCACCCGGGCGTGGTCTCACGGGGCCACGGCCGCCAGTCGCGGGGCGTGGTCGTCGCCGAGGCCGGGCTGGACGCGCGACGACTAGGTGATGAGCCATGGCTCATCCGGCGCCGCACCGGCGTCCCGTTGGCCGTCGGCGAACGGCGGGCAGATGCCGCCGATGCGCTGCTGAGCGCGGCACCCGAGATCGACGTGCTGGTGGCCGACGACGGCCTGCAGCACCACGCGCTGGCCCGCGACCTGGCCGTGTGGGTGTTCGACGAGCGCGGCGCTGGCAACGGCGCCCTGCTGCCGGCCGGCCCGCTGCGCCAGCCCCTGCCAGCGACACTGCCCCCGGCCACCTGGGTGCTGTACAACGCGCCCGCGCCCAGCACCGACCTGCCGGGTGAGGTGGCCCAGCGCAGCCTGTCCGGTGCCGTGTCGCTGGCCGATTGGCACGCGGGCGCACCGATGGACCCGCAGGCACTGCTGGCGCTGCGCCACCGCCCAGTGCATGCCATCGCGGGCATCGGTTCGCCGGAGCGCTTCTTCACCATGCTGCGGGCCGCGGGCCTGACCTGCACGACTCAGCCGCTGCCCGACCACGCCGACATGTCCACCCCGCTCTGGCCGCCAGGCACACCCGACGTGCTTTGCACGGAGAAGGACGCGGCCAAGCTCGACCCGACCCGCGTGGGCCCGGCTCGCGTCTGGGTCGTCGGACTAGACTTCCAACTGCCGCCTGCCCTGGTAGACCAACTGCTGGCCGGTCTGGCACCCACCCCGAGATCCACCGGCGAAACCCGCTGAAGACCATGGACCACCGACTGCTGCACCTGCTCGTCTGCCCGATCTGCAAGGGCCCGCTGACCCTGCTGCGGGACGAGGCCCAGCGCCCGGCCGAACTGGCTTGCCGCGCCGACCGCCTGGCCTTCCCGATCCGCGACGGCATTCCGGTGATGCTGGAATCCGAGGCCCGGGCCTGGGAGTTCGATGCCGAGGCGCCCACGCCCTGATGGTCTGGTGATGGATTTCAGCATCCTGATCCCGGCCCGACTGGCCTCGACGCGCCTGCCCGACAAGCCGCTGGCCGACATTGCCGGCAAGCCGATGGTGGTCCGCGTGGCCGACCGCGTGGCCACTGCCGGCGCCGAACGGGTCGTCGTGGCCACCGACGCGCAGCGTGTGGTCGACGCCTGCGCGGCCCACGGGGTGCAGGCCGTGATGACGCGCAGCGACCATGCCAGCGGCAGCGACCGCCTGGCCGAGGCCTGCGAGCAACTCGGGCTCGATGGCGACGACGTGGTCGTCAATGTGCAGGGCGACGAACCGCTGATCGACCCGGCGCTGGTGCGCGACTGCGCCAGGCTGCTGGCCGAGCACCCGGAATGCGCCGTGGCCACCGCCGCCCACGCCATCCACGACCTCGACGAGTTCCGCAACCCGAACGTGGTCAAGGTGGTGCTCGACGCGGCCGGCCGCGCGCTGTACTTCAGCCGCGCACCCATCCCCTGCTGGCGTGACGGCGGCGGCGCCCTGCCCCAGCCCGCACCACTGCGGCACATGGGCCTGTACGCCTACCGCGCCGGCTTTCTGCGCCGCTTCCCGACACTACCCCCGGCCCCCACGGAACAACTCGAGGCACTGGAGCAACTGCGCGTGCTGTGGCACGGCGAGCGCATCGCGGTGCTCGTGAGCCCGCTGGCGCCGGGCCCGGGCATCGACACGCCCGAGGACCTGGCTCGCGTGCGGGCGCAATGGGGCCGTTGAAGCGCAATTGACACGCGTCCGCGGCTTCGCGGGGAGGCCGCCGCACCCCATAGGCCGCGTCAGGCTGGTGCAGGTATGTGCGTGCTATTCTGCTTGTGGAGACAGCAGATCGTGCCGGAAGGCGCCTGCCGGCCACGATGGCACGTCGCGGGCCGGAGCGATCGCGCACCACCCCCAAAGATGACGCGAGGAGCGAGATGAGATTGATCCTGTTGGGCGCGCCCGGCGCCGGCAAAGGCACGCAGGCCACGATGATCTGCAAGAAGTACGGCATCCCGCAGATCTCGACCGGCGACATGCTGCGCGCCGCCGTCAAGGCCGGCACGCCCCTGGGCGTCGCGGCCAAGAAGGTGATGGACAGCGGCGGCCTAGTCAGCGACGACATCATCATCGGCCTGGTCAAGGAGCGCATCGCGCAGCCGGACTGCGCCAACGGCTTCCTGTTCGACGGCTTCCCGCGCACGATCCCGCAGGCCGACGCGATGAAGGCCGCCGGCGTGAAGCTCGACGTGGTGCTGGAGATCGACGTGCCCGACGCGGCCATCATCGAGCGCATGAGCGGCCGCCTGTCGCACCCGGCCAGCGGCCGCAGCTACCACGTCAAGTTCAACCCGCCGAAAACCCCTGGCGTCGACGACGTGACCGGCGAGCCGCTGGTGCAACGCGACGACGACAAGGAAGAGACCGTGCGCAAGCGCCTGGAGGTCTACCAGGCGCAGACCCGCCCGCTGGTGGACTACTACTCGGCCTGGGCCACCACCGGCGACGCCGGCGCGCCGCGCTACGCGAAGATCAGCGGCATGGGCAGCGTCGACGAGATCACGGCCCGGGCGTTCGCCGCCCTCGGCTGAATCGTCCTGTCCGACCAACCACGCGGCCTGCGGGCCGCGTTGTCGTTTGCCGCACAATTGACGTTTACGTCAACGTCACACGCAAGGAGCACACATGGACATCGCAGGCAAGGTCTTCATCGTCACCGGCGGCGCCAGCGGGCTGGGCGAAGGCACGGCACGCATGCTGGCCGCGCATGGCGGCAAGGTCGTCGTGGCCGACCTGCAGGTCGAGCGCGGCGAGGCCGTGGCCAAGGAGATCGGCGGCGTGTTCGTGAAGTGCGACGTCAGCCAGGAAGCCGACGGCCAGGCCGTCGTGGCCGCGGCCACCGGCCTGGGCAAGCTGATGGGCCTGGTCAACTGCGCCGGCATCGCCCCCGCGGTCAAGACCGTCGGCAAGGACGGCGCGCACCCCCTGGCCGTCTACAGCAAGGTGATCACGGTCAACCTGATCGGCACCTTCAACATGATCCGCCTGGCCGCCGAGGCCATGTGCAAGAACGACCCGGAACCCACCGGCGAGCGCGGCGTGATGATCAGCACCGCCAGCGTGGCCGCGTACGACGGGCAGATCGGGCAGGCGGCCTATGCCGCCAGCAAGGGCGGCGTGGTGGGCATGACGCTGCCGGTCGCGCGCGACCTGGCGCGCAACGGCATCCGCAACATGACCATCGCCCCGGGCATCTTCGGCACGCCGATGCTGTTCTCGATGCCGCAGGAGGTGCAGGACGCGCTGGCCGCCAGCGTGCCCTTCCCCAGCCGCCTGGGCACGCCGGCCGACTACGCCAAGCTGGTGCACCAGATCGTCACCAACGACATGCTCAACGGCGAGGTGATCCGGCTCGACGGCGCGATCCGGATGGCGCCGAAGTGATCGGTGCGTCGCTAGCGCCCGCGGCGTCATGCCCGACGCGCTGAAGCTGCGTCAGGCCGTCTGGTCCCGCCACTGGGCCAGCGGCGCCGGGCACAGCTGTGCCGGCAGCTTCGGGCGTGACTATGGCGGTGAGATCGCCGCCTTCTGGCGGGCGATGCACGCCACGACACCCAGCGGTGCCTGCGTGCTGGACCTGGCCACCGGCGGGGGCGCCGTGCCACGCCTGTTGCTGCACAGCCGGCCCGACCTGCCAGTGGACCTGCACGCCGTGGACCTGGCCACCACGGCGCCTGCCTGGGTGCGCGAACGGCCCCCCGGCGCGCCCGGGCGCGTGACCTTTCATGGCGGCACCCGGGTGGAGGCGCTGCCGCTCCGCGCCGCCAGCGTCGACCTCGTCACCAGCCAGTACGGCATCGAGTACGCCGAGGTCGACGCGGCGCTGGATGAAGTGCTGAGGGTACGCGCCCCCCGCGGCCGCATCGCCTTCGTGCTCCATCACGCCGAATCGCGCCCTGTCCGGCTGGCAGCCATCGAACTGGCGCACCTCGCCATGCTGCTGGGCCCTGACGGCCTGGTGGCCGCCTGCGCCGCCATGCTGAGGCCGATGGCACAGGCAGCCACGCGCGAGGGACGGGCACGCCTGGCGCAGGACAGCACGGCCCACGCCGCCCGCCAGGCCTTCAACGCGGCGCAGTCGGCCGTGACAGCCCGTGGACGCGCGCAACCCGATGGTGCGGACGTGCTCGGTGAGGCCCAGGATGCCGCTGCCCAGCTGCTCGCGCTGGCGGGGCAGCGCGGTGAGGCCGTGGCCCACGATGCCCATGCACGCTGGCTGCAGCACCTGCAGGATGCACGCTTGCGACTGGAGGAACTTCGACGCTGTGCGCTGGACGCGCCGGCGCTCCAGGGCTGGGTGCAACGCCTGCAGCGGCACGGCCTAAAGGTCGAGACCGCCACACTGGCCGAGGGCCCGCACCTGATGGGGTGGACCCTGCTGGCCGCCTGATCTGGCGCAGACTGGCACCTGAATGAAGAAGGCCGCGGCTGTCGAAACAGCCGCGGCCTTGCAGACCGGGTGCCGTGGTGGCCGTGTGGCCACCGCGGCATCACACCATCAGCGAGATCAGAACTTCGCTTCCAGACGGCCGTACCACTGCTTGCCGTACTGGTCGTAGAGGTCGAAGTTGAACTGGCGGGTGTCCGCCGACACAGCCTGGGGCAGCTTGCCGCCCAGGTTCAGCGCGCCCAGCGTCAGGCTCACGCCCTTGACCGGGGTGTCCCACTTCACCTGCAGGTCGTGCGTGACGTAGCTGCCGACGAAACCGACGCCGTCGTCACCGTTCTTGCCGATGTAGTTCACCGCCCAGGTGGTGGCGAACGGGCCCAGCAGCCAACGGTTGGTCAGGGTCGCGCGGTCCTTCGGAGCACCGAACTCGCCTTCGAAGCTCACGCCATTGGTCGACGCCTTGACCAGGTGCGAGTACACCAGGCTGTGGCGGAAGGTGCCCAGGCCGCTGTACTTGTGTTGCAGGTCGGCCTTCAGGTCGATGCCCTGGCGAACCAGTTCACCCTCGTTCGTCGCACCGCGCACCACCTGGGTGATGAAGCCGGTGGCCGGATCGCGGGTGACGCTCAGGCCGGCCGGGATCGGCAGCGAGCTGCTGCCGTTGTCACGGTTGACCAGGGTCTGGGCCGAGACGTTCGAGATCACGTCGGTGATCTTGATGTCCCAGTAGGTCAGGTCGATGCTGAAGTTCGGCGTGATGTCCCACACACCGCCCAGCGCAAACTGGGTGGCGCTTTCCGAGGTCAGCGCCGGGTTGGAGATCACCAGGCCGTTGATCTGGAACGACGGGTTGCCATCGCACACCGCCTGCGTGTTGCCGTCGGCCAGGCAGTGCTGCTCGTCGACGATCGAATCCGCGCTGAACGACGGCTTCTGCGTCAGCTGGGGCAGCGTCGGCGCCGAGAAGCCCTTGCCGTACGAGGCACGCAGCGTCAGGTTCGACATCGGCTGGAAGCGCAGCGCGACCTTCGGCGAGAAGTCCGAACCGTAGTCCGAGTACTTCTCGTAGCGGGCCGAGATGGTTGCTTCCAGCGACTTGGTCAGCGGCAGCAGCAGTTCGCCGGCCAGCGACGTGACCTCACGGCCACCGCCAGCGGAGTTGCCGGCGCTGCCCAGCACCACGCCGCCTTCGCTCAGGCTGTCGTAGATGTCGGAGTAGTTCTCCTCGCGGTACTCGGCGCCCAGGAAGATGGCCGCAGTGCCGCCACCCATCTTGAACAGGTCACGCGTGGCGCTGGCGTAGAACTCCTTCTGGTCCCAGACGCTGTCACGGCCGGTGGTGGTCGTGAAGCCGGCGAGCACCAGGGGATCGGCGCCGAACGGGTCCAGGATGTCGTAGTCGCCGGCCACGATGGCCTGACGGGCGAGCGATTCCACGACGTAGCCACGGCCGATCTCGTAGTACTGCGAGACCGTCTTGCGCATGCCGAAGTCGACATCCCAGCCCGCGACCACACCCTTCAAGCCAACCTGCACGTCGTACAGCTGGCCGTCGCTCTCGGTGTCACGGTTGCCGCCAGCGGCGAAACGGTGGCCAAGGTAGACATCACGGCCAGCGTTGGCGGCCTGGGCGGCCGGGCTCATCAGGTTCCACGCCGCGGTGCCCTGCTCGATCAGCACGAAGCCCGGCACCGGCGCATAGCGGCCGAAGCTGGTGTTGCGCACGACGGAGCCGTTGAAGTAGGCCGACCAGTCATCGTTGATCGTGACTTCGCCACGGCCGAAGATCGACTTGTTGCCGGTTTCGGCTTCGTCGGCCGCCGTCCCGGAGAAGTCGTAGCGGCAGCGGCCACCCGAGTAGTAGAAGAGGTTGTTGCCGTCGATCGATTCGCAGGTGGCCTGCCCGCCCACCGCCTCGATGAAGGCGCCGGTATCGGTGAAGAAGTTGTTCGAGAACGACGACGCGCCGCGCACCGTGCCCAGGGGGCTGTCGCGTTGCCAGATGATCTCGCGGTTGTTCGACGAGGCGCCGATCAGCATGCGGCCACGGTCGCTGGACAGGCCGAACACGGCGGACATCTCTTCGCGGTCGCCGCCCTTGACGGACGGGCTGGTCTGGCCGTAGCGCAGCACGCCGCCTTCGAAGTCCTTGCGCATGATCACGTTGACCACGCCGCCGATGGCGTCGGAGCCGTAGATCGCCGAGGCGCCGTCGGTCAGGATCTCGATGCGCTCGACGGCGGCCATCGGGATCGAGTTGATGTCGGCGGCATCACCCACGTTCGGCGACTTGGCCACGCGGCGGCCATCCACCAGCACCAGGGTGCGGCGCGAACCCAGGCCGCGCAGGTTGACTTCGGAGAAGCTCTGCGCGCTGCTGCCGCTCTGCGGGCGGAAGTTGCCGAACGACGCGAACGACACCGTGCGCATGAAGTCGGCCACGGTGACCGCGCCGCTGGCTTCGAGCTGCTCGCGGCTGACCACGGTAACCGGCAGGGCGCCTTCGGTGTCGGCACGCTTGATGCGCGAACCGGTGACCTCGACGCGTTGAGCGTCCTGCGCCACGACGGGCATCGACGTCACTGCGACGGCACCGCCGATCGCGAGCAGCACGCCGACAGAGACTTTCGTCCTCTTGAACATGAACCACACTCCTGAAGGAAGGTTGAGCGATAGACCCAGTTGCGGGAGCAATCCGCGTGCCGGCTTTGTGAACCGACCGTGACCGTCCGCCCGAAACATGTAGTCGGATTGTCACGGGAACGGCTTTGTCGCCCTTCTTCGGGAAATCCATGACCGGTTACCCGTGCCAGACATCCAGGGATCGAACAGGCACGATGAAGTGCCTCAAACCCCTTGATTTCAAAGGATCACACCGTCGAGGGGCGACGTCGCCCCGAACCCGATGGACCGGAGTTTAGGGACAAGTCCCTACACCCCTGGTCACAAGGCGTTGGCCATTCGCAACACACCCCTGTAACACAGGGATGCGCACGCACGACCGTGGTGCGCGCGCCAAAGCCGCTGCGCCCGGCCTGGGCGATGTCTTCAGCGCCCGTGTCCCCAGGCCAGCAGCGCCTGGCGCCCCTCCACCACGAGGTCCACCCGCCGCCCCAGAGGCAGGCAGACCTTGGTGGGCACATGCCCGAAAGGCAGACCGGTCAACAGCGGGACCTTGGTACGGGACTGCACCGCGGCCAGCGCCTTCGCCAACGAGTAGCCGCGGTCCGTCGGCGCCGGCTTCCAGGCGCTGACCGCCCCCACCAGCACCGCCTTCTGAGCCGACAGCACGCCCGCCTGCAGCAGCTGCAGCAGGCAACGCTCGACCCGGTAGGGGTGCTCGTTGACCTCCTCGATGTACAGCACCCCGCCTCGGACCCGCGGGAAGTGCGGCGTGCCCAGCAAGCTGCACAAGGTGGCCAGATTGCCGCCCCACAACGTGCCACGCACCGCCAGGCCATCTCGCCCCGCATCGGTGCGGAAACCGATGGCCTCGAGTTCGCCACCCATCGCCTCGCAGAAGACGTCGCGCGTGATCTCGTCGACGCCGCCAGCGTCGTCGGCGCGGCCGAAGTCGTCTGCAGCCAGGGGGCCGGCCCAGCTGGGCTGCTTCGCATGCGCGAGCAACCCCATCTGCAGACAGGTCAGATCGCTGTACCCCACCCAGCGCGTGCCGCGCTCGACACTGCGCGCCATCAGCGGCCAGTCGATGCGGTCGAGCAGGCGCATCAGCCCGTAGCCGCCACGGGCCGCCATCGCCACCGATGGCGCATCTTCGGCCACCCGGTGCAGCGCCGCCAGCCTGGTGTCGTCGTCACCGGCAAAGCGTTGATGCCGCGCCAAGGCCGACTCGTCCAGCACGGCGTCGAACCCCAGCGCCTGAAGCCGCCGGCAGGCCAGACGCAGCGGAGGCGCCTTGAGGACCACACCGGCTGGCGAGAAAATAATAAGTTTCACGGTGCGCTGTCCAGTTCGGTGGCATCGCCAGTAGGGATCGACGTCGGCGCACCGGCGGCCGGAAGTCGCCGTTCGGACCGGCGGCGGGCGCGCTTGTCGGCAAAGAACTCCCGCAGCAGTGCGCCGCAGGGCTCAGCCAGAACGCCACCGACGACCTGCGTGTGATGGTTGAGCCGAGGGTCGGCGAAGACGTCCAACACACCGCCGGCCGCGCCGGTCTTCGGATCCGGTGCGCCGAAGATCACGCGTTTGAGCCGCGCGTGAAGCATCGCCATTGCACACATCGCGCACGGCTCCAGCGTCACGAAAAGTTCGCATTCGGGCAGCCTGTAATTGCCCAGCAGCATGGCTCCATGCCGCAGCGCAACGATCTCTGCATGGCCGGTAGGGTCGTGTGTGGTGATGGGCCTGTTGTAGCCGGTGGCGATCACCTGCCCTTGCCGCATCAGGACCGCGCCCACAGGCACCTCGCCGACAAGAAGCGCGTTGTGCGCCTGATCGAGCGCCATGCGCATGGCGATCTCGTCAGGATCCAGGGTAGTTCCATCAGCAGTCACCGTGCCATTGTCGTGCACGTACCAGGCGAGCCGGCCGCGCTGATCAGTCCACGCTCAAGATTGACACGACTGCACCCGAAGCTTGAACCTCGGAACCCTTGTCTGGACGATCTGGTCGATCCCAGCAAGGTTGCCTAGGAGCCCCGCCCCCAAGAAGTACGCAGGATTTCCATGCATCCAGCACTTCGCGTAGACCGCCGCCTCACCGATCTTTCCGTGTAACAGCGACTGTCTGATCTCCGGATGCACGCGCGGTGTTCTCAGCGGCCCAACGTTCGAGCTGAGCCGCGCGCGGCGGCACGACACCTCGCGCGCGAACGACTTGATAGACAACGGACCCTTCGCGGGCCAGGCGCCACGCCGTTGTGCGTCGGCGCTTGAGCGAGGGGGTAGGCCGCAGTCGCAACGTGGATCCCTACCGGGTTACTACGATCGTTGCCGCCGATGTTCTCTTGCCATCGCTCATCGTGACAGTGATCGCATTGCTACCAGCTATCAAAGGAATCGGCGAACTTTTCCAACTGATGGTAAGACCATCGTCAGCATTGCGAATCCACAGATCCGATGCGACTGCCCCGCTTCGGCCACTTTCTCTGTTCCGGTAAGAGAGTTCGTGCACTCCAATCGTGCCAATACGGATGTACTCGCCGCTGTCCGGGCACTCCGACCCGCTCGGAACGAATGAGTGCCCTGTCAGCGTGACAACGTCTTGGTCATGAACTGGACCGTCGCCGCGGCTACTCTGGGCTCGAGCGGGGACAGCAGGACTGCGTATTCGTGTTGGGCGAGGTGGTAACGCGGTCCTAGAGCCTCCTGCATGTGAGCGAGCCATGCGACTTCGGCGTCGGACCAGGCTTTCGCTTGAGCGGCAGGATCGGAGATTGACGAAACCCAGGATCCCACCGCTCTCCAATCTGGCGCTGGAAGGCCTTCCACGACGATCAGAGAAGCCGCAACGTCAAGAACCGAGGAATCCGGCTCTTCGAGATGCGTGGGGGCGGAAACCTGAAAGACCAGATCTGGGGTCTTCTCGGAGGCACTCGACTTGCCCGGAAGGAGTTTGAGCAGACTCTTGAGCATCGCGGATGACGATGCCTTAGTTCCGCCTAACGTTCGAACTAAGCCGCGTGACGCGGCAGGGCGGCTTGCCCGCGCAGCCGATGATGAACAAACACGGCCGCGCGGGCAAGACGGCCTGCCGTGGCACGTCGGCTCTTGAGCGAGGGGTTAGGCGGCACTTTCAACGCCGCCCTTTCCGTGGCTGCAGGAGATCCCACTGATTGCCATACAGATCTCGAAAGACCGCCACGCGTCCATAGGGCATGTCTTGTGGCGCCCGCGTGAACTCAACCCCCTTGGAGCTGTAGTTCGTGTAGTCACGCTCGAAGTCGTCTGTGTGCAAAAAGAGGAAGACTCGGCCGCCAGTCTGGTTCCCCACGTGGCGCGCTTGCTCCGGGTCTGTCGCTCTAGCCAGGAGAACAGCGCACTGCCCACCACCTGGAGGCCTGACAACAACCCAGCGCTTGGACTGCTCGGGCAGCTCCGTGTCTTCGACGAGTTCAAAGCCCAGTACGCCTACATAGAAAGCGATGGCCTCGTCGTACTCGCGTACTATCACAGAGACAAGACCGAGTGCTTGTGGCATTCCAGAATGATGTGAGCTCGCCGCCGCGCGTCTAGTGCCGGGCGGATTGTCAGATCAAGTGCAACACCAGAAGCGAGAAGGGGGTGAGCTGGAATACTGGCCACTTCCTCATCCGGCAAGAAGGGGTTGCAACCATGTCGTATAACCATCTCACCCTCGAAGAACGGTATCTGATCAGCCAGGACAAGTCCATGGGGAAGTCCTTGCGATCCATTGCCAGGCGGTTGCAGCGCAGTGTGGCCACCGTCAGCCGCGAACTCCGCCGCAACGCCGATCGCTCATCTGGCCACTACCGCTACTCCAAGGCACACAGCTACGCCCGGGCGCGGCTGCGCCAGTGCCGCCGTGGTCCCAACTTCGCTGATGATGAGGTAGCGCTCGTGCACGCCAAGCTGCTCGATCGGTGGAGCCCTGAGCAGATCAGCGGGCGCCTGGCTCTGGATCAACTGCTCTTGATCTCCACTTCCACGGTCTACCGCTGGATCGGCAAGGACAAGCGCCGCGGCGGCCAGCTCTGGCGCAGCACCCGACGCCTGAGCCGCCGCTACCGCAAGGGCTACCGCAAGTCAGATTCCCGCGGCAAGCTGCGCGACAAGCCTCCGCTGACCATGCGCCCCATGGACGTCAACCTCCGCCAGGCCTTCGGGCACTGGGAGGGCGACACCGTCATCGGTCGCGATGGCCACCACTGCCTGCTCACGCTGGTCGAGCGCAAGACCCGCTACACCCGCATCATCAAGCTGCCTGCTCGTCGAGCCGTCGAGGTCAACCAGGCCCTGAGCAAGGAACTCGACTTCCTGGGTACGCTGGACATCCGCAGCATCACACTGGACAACGGCACCGAGTTCCATGGCTACGTCGAACTCAAGGAGCGCTTCGGCACCGAGTTCTTCTTCGCCCAGCCCTACCACTCCTGGGAGCGCGGCACGAACGAGAACACCAACGGACTGATCCGCCAGTACTTGCCCAAAGGGATGTGCTTCCGAGATCTCACCCAGGAGCACTGCGACGAAATCGAATCAGCCTTGAATGACAGGCCAAGAAAGATTCTGGGCTACCAAACGCCTTTGGAGGCGTACATTGACGAGTGTTGCGCTTAGTCTGGGAATCCGTGAGGCCTAACGTTCGAGCTAAGCCGCGCGCGGAGGCAGGCGGCGTAAGGCTGGTACGTGATGATGCACCGTGTGCCGCGTGCCAGCCTTGCGCCGCCTGCCGGAGCGGGTCGGCTCGAGCGAGGTGTTAGGCCTCAGTCTCACGCAGCCACTCGCTGCGCCAGCGCTTCTTGAGCCACCGTGTTTATGCTCTTACCCTCGGCCTGCGCAACGATTGCCAACTGTTCGTGAAGCTCAGGTGGGATGCGCAGATTGAACTTGCCCGAGTAGTTCCTACGAGGTTCAATTCCCTTCTCTTTGCAGACCTCCAGGAAGACCTGCAAAGACTTCTTGAACTCGGACCGAAGTTCCTTGGGGTTGCGGCCATAGAAGTCCGCACCGCCATTCAGACCAAGGATCTCACCGCGAAACTGGTCCGTCTCGGCGTCATACTCGATCCGAGCGTGGTACCCCTCAACAGTCATGATGTTCATGGACGAACTCCGTGTTGTTCAAGCCACCTGCGAACGCTTGCAACTGCGCCCTTGTCCGTGTGTGGCGACGGATGCGGGCGATGGAAAACGCGCACCTCACCAAATAAAACCACCGCTACACGACTCCCCTCGCGCTCCGAGACCTCAGCACCGAGTGCCTTGAAGAGCGCTTCGATGTCCTTCCAAGCAATGTTCGCGCTGGTGGGGCGGGAATAGACAGCCTCAAGTGTCTTCTGGTGACCGCGCTTCATGCGGCAATAGTACCATAGGCAGGTACCACGCAGCAGGGCGGCCTCTGAGGCCTAACGTTCGAGCTAAGCCGCGCGCGACGGCGCGGTGCCTGGCCCGCGAAGCGCACGATACACAGCAGGCGCTTCGCGGGCCAGGCGCCGTGCCGTTGCGCGTCGGCGCTTGAGCGAGGGGTTAGGCCTCATTGCACAAAGGTGTTCTTCACACGCCTAGACCTGAGAAAGTAGGGAATCCATATGGCCGCACCGGCAACACTTCGGGAAAGCTCACGAATCGCCTCAGACCCACTTTGCTCTGCCACTGCTGGAATCTGCCCTGCAATTACGTAGTCAAGTACACCGAATACCACGCCCCAACCTAACCAGACGATTGCAAGTCTGGGGGCATGACGTGACTTTTGGAGAAGGAGCGCAAGAGCTATGAGAGCGAGCAGAACTGATCCCACGTTCGCAAAGACTTCGAAGGCAAACAGTGGCGCCCACAAGGGGTGATAGTGCTCTGTTCCAGGGGTAGTCAGCACCGGCCAGATGCCATCACGAATAATCAACCAATGATTCTCGTACAGTGCGTGAAGTGTTCTGAGTGGGCTGACCACCAAACCTATGACGACGAGAATGAGCCATCCTGCGATTCCTTTCGGATCTTCACCAGCTTCCTTCTCTGCCAAGGAGATCTCCTCAATCTTCCGATGTTCGCGATGCAGGCTTCATGAGGCCTAACGTTCGAGCTAAGCCGCGGGCTGCGGCAGGGCGGCTTGCCCGTGCGGCCGATGATGACCAAAGGCGGCCGCGCGGGCAAGCCGCCCTGCCGTAGCCCGTCGGCGCTTGAGCGAGGTGTTAGGCCGCACTCTTTGGCCTGTGCCAGTGAACACACCGCCTCACAGTTCTTTGACCATGAAGACGTTGAACTCCGTGGCCGCGTAGTCGCCGAAGGCGCCACACCAAGCGAAGCCATTCCGCTCATAGAGCGCATGCGCTGGTTCGAACGCTGGGCCTGTGCCTGTTTCGAGGTAGAGGTGCCTGTAGCCACGCCACTTGGCCTCCGCCACGACAGAAGCAAGAACCGCCTGCCCTACCCCTTGGCGAAGGAACTCTGGGCGCGTGCGCATTGACTTGACCTCACCTGAGGTTGCGCTGAGCTCCTTGAGCGCTCCACAGCCACAAAGTCTCTCGTCTTGCCATGCGGTCCAGAACGTAACGTCTGGCGCGCGCAGGCCTTCGATGGCCAAGGCATATACATGGCCTGGAGGAGAGTTTTCTTGCATGCCTGCAAGGTGCTCCGCAATAAGGCTCCTTGCCTCCGCAGAAGACAGATCATCGACTTGCGTGCGGATGGGCAATGTGGGCTCCCTCGTGCGGCCTAACGTTCGAGCTAAGCCGCGCGCAGCGGCGCGGCGCCTAGCCCGCGAAGCGCAGGATACACAGCAGGCGCTTCGCGGTAAGCGTCCGGCGAACCCATCTTGAGTAACGCGTCGGCGACGGCCACGATGGTGTCCACCAAGGAGGCGAGGTGGACACCAACGAAGACGCCAAGCGGCAGGTGCGGCGACGTCACGACCGGGAAC
>NZ_SACT01000012.1 GCF_004016515.1 Rubrivivax albus | reverse complement strand
TCGCGGACACCTGAGATACGATGAACCCAGTCACCCGCATGCCCTGTGCGCTGTCCGCCATCGGCGTGAAACGGTGTCCGCGATCAGCGTGAAACGGGTGTCCGCGATCGCTGAAATGCGCAAACAGACGGCCGCTCACCGGACGCTGCGCCGGACGCGGAGGCTCCGCAGGGGCCTTGACCGACTGCGATCGACGTCGACAGCAACGTCACACCCAGCGTGACAACACTCGAGGCCGAGGTCAACATTCGACCACCGATAGCTCACGCAGCAGCTGGCGCTTCCCGTCGCGTGCGTGGGAACCTGCGTTGCCGGGTCCGAACCAGCCACTGCAGGTCGCGGCAATCTCATCGAACGAGGGCCGGCTTCCGTCCGGAAGGCCGACCTGAATGGCGCCAAAGACTGGCAGCTGGCATTCGAGCGCGGAACCCTTTATGCCAGCTGTCGACGCATGAGGAATCAAGGTGCGTTCGAGGCAGACAGCATTCCTGGAGACATCAGGTGACCGGGTGCCGAAGGGCATCACCGTGTCGGAAATGTCGTCCTGAGGCCCTGTGGCTGCTGCGTGTGCCTGTGGACCGGACAACTCATGCGGCATCCACAAAGGCCTGCGGCGACACCACGCGTGATCGCATCGCGGCGTCGCGCTGAAGCGCCTTGTCACCTGTGATGAGCAACAGGTCCGGCTTGGCGGCCAGCAGGTCCCACAGCAACTGATCGCCGGGGTCCGGCGCCGGCGATCCGACGCCTGGGTGCACGACGATGGCGTGCTGGGCGATGTCGGTGAGGAGTGTCTCGACCTCGGTCGAGGTCAGCCCGTGCAGCTTGCGCAGGGCCGGCCGCAGCAGGACGTCCCGGTACTCGGCCAGCAAGGCTTCGGACAGGACAAACGGAAAGTCCGCTGCCAGCATGCCGTCGAGGATGCGCGCCACGGGGGATGTGGCGTTGCCGGTCAGCAGCCCGGCAATCACCACGTTGGTGTCGACGATGACGGCCTGACGGCTCACGACTTGCGCCGCACTGCCCGCACATGCTCTTGCGCCACGGCAACGGCCTGGTCGTCGGGCAGCTTGCTGTGCGCGCGGGCGCGACGCACCAACTCACGCGCGTCGGCGCGCGACTTGATGCCATAGAACT
This sequence comes from Rubrivivax albus, assembly GCF_004016515.1. Classification (GTDB taxonomy): domain Bacteria; phylum Pseudomonadota; class Gammaproteobacteria; order Burkholderiales; family Burkholderiaceae_C; genus Rubrivivax; species Rubrivivax albus. The sequence continues at coordinate 55,495 of NZ_SACT01000012.1, read as the reverse complement.
CCAGGCTTTCGTCGATCAGTTGCCCGATCGTCTTGTCGCGCTGCACGGCCGCTTCCTTCAGCGCCTTGTAACGAGCCTCGGACAGGGTGATGGTCAGGCGGCTCATGTCGGCCTCACATTGGTGCTTTGACACCAATATGCTAACGCATCGGGGTAGCCGCAGCTGGACTGACACGCAGGTTGCCCTCATGGGCTGGTCGGCGAGGCGCATTCGAGCGGATGTCCGGCTCTCGACGTCCTTCGGACGCCACTTGACCGATCCCGAACATCCTCACCCGCTGCAGGACTGCTGTTCGGCACACACCGACGCACCTCGTCGGCCGAGCGCCGCCCGCCTACTCCGCACCGGCCTCGACAACTGCAGGCTCACCCTCGGGGTGCGTGATGCGGCCAGTCGCTGGCAGCGCGGCCCCTGGCAGGCCAGCTTCTGCCGCCGGCGAATCGCCTGCCGCGACGACCAAACCATCGTGCGCAACGTCAAGGCCGTCGGCGTCGTCGCGGCCTTCGACATCGTCGGGCGGCCTGACGCGCGCATCGAGCGCATTCATGCGACGCCGCAGGCCCGTCGCGAAGCTGCGCGCGCCGTTGGCGATGTCGCGCACCTGGCGCTTGAGCCCCGCTCGCTGCGTATCCACCGCCTGTGCCGACACCACCTCGTGGATCTCCAGCGTCTGCAGCAGCGGCATCAGCTGGTCGAGCTTGACCAGCACCTCCAGGAATCGGCGGCTGATCGACGACAGCACGTGCACGTCCACGTCCAGCGGCACCGTATCGTAGGACGCCACGCTGGTGATGCCGTGGGCCTTGAACAGCGCCTCGGCGCCATCGATGGCCTCGTTCAGGCTGGCAGTGGCGACATCGATCCTGCCACGCAGTGCCGTTTCGATCCTGCCAATGTCCTCGTGGTCGAGCCGGGTGCGGGCGATGACGGAGATGAAGTGCATGTTCAGTTGCAGCGTGTTGAACGCGCGCACGAACATGCGCTTGCCCTCGGCACTGCTGAACCGCGTGGCGATCTTGAGGCTCGCTGCCTCGACGCGGCGGAAGTCGACCTTGGCTTCGCGGGCCAGGATGCGGGCGTTGGCGTCGCCCTGGTCCACCTTCACGATCTCGACTTTGGCCATGCCCGCGGCTCCTTGTGCTGACAACGGGGTCGACGGCATCTTCCGAACGTGCCCGGCCCCTTGCCACACGAAAGCCCCGTCACCTCGGGGCGCTTTCGCGATCAGTTGCGTGGCCACGGGCATCAGCCCATTGACCGGGCGGAACCGGCGCCCTACCTTTGCGCCACGCAGCAGCTGGCCCTGCATCCAGACTCGGCAAGCCTTGGAGATTTCCTGAACTGATCCCCCGCGTGGGTTCCCGTGCAGGTCGCACAGGCACACGTGGGGACGATCGAATCGCGGTGATGCACGCCCCACCGATGGGGGACACCCGTTGCGGTGTCGCTCCGTCGGGTGCCCCTGTGCATCGCCGTGCCGAGGACCGCGCAAGCGGTCAGGCACGCCGGAGCATTCGCCTCAGGCCGGGCCTTCGAGGCAAGGGCTGCGTCCCGGTGCCGAGCGCATCCGCTCGAGCGCCGCACCGACCGCGCCCTTGCCTCCCGGGCTCGTCCCGTTCTCGCCGATGTCCCCCCCGATCGGACGCTGACACCGATCACCGCGCTCGCGCGCGCCACTGAACCCTGTCAGCCCTGGAGTTCCACGCCCCGACCGCAAGGCGGCCGGCGCCACATCACCCAACCGTCACCCGCATGGGGGCCCACGCCCCCGCCACGGGGTGCACGTGGGCTCCCTTCCCATCCAAGGAGTCCACGATGCACAGCACCAACGCCTGCCGTCAGGCCGGCGCCCATGTCGGCTCGCCACACACGGCAAGCCCCGACGCAAACCGAGCCCGACTCGGCTCGACGACGACCCCGTTCGTCATCGACGCCCCGTTCGACATCCCGGCCGGCCTGGATCTCCAGGACGATGCCGGCGCAGACAGCGCCGACAGCGCCACCGGCGCACCGGGCAGCACCCGCGAAGAGTGGGTGGAGGAGTGGAGCGAGGACGACATCGTCCTGCTGCACTGGCGCCTGCTGCAGGAGATCCGGCACCTGGCCGACCCGGCCACGCCGCTGGAGGAGAAGCTCGACACCCTGCGCTGGGTGTTCACCGAACGCGAGAAGGACGGCCTGCCGTTCTCGTTCGTGAACTGCCTGCGCGTGGTCGGCTGCAGCCCGCTGTCGCCGATCCCGTACTGCGGGCAGCTCGACGCCGAGGAGATACGCGAGCGCATCCGCCATGGGCTCAAGCCCTGGCTGCACGCGACGCTGGCCCGCTACCCCGACTGGGTGCGCGAGGCTGTGGCGACCCACCCCGAATGGGTCGAGGCCCGGCTGACACGCAATCCCCAGTGGATCAACGAGCAGCTCAAGCAGATGTCCGTGCAGGGCGACCTGTTCACGTGATCACAACCCCACCGGGCGCCTTGTCTCCGGCCTTGCTGACCGACCAGGTCATGCCGCCGCGGCGCGCGCCCATCCATTCGAAGGATTTCTCGTGCACAAGATCCCCCAACCCACGGGCCGGCTTCCCGGTCGCCATCGCCTGCTTTTCGTGCAGGCGCCCGAGGACATCGAGGTCCTCGTCAAGGAGAGCGAAGTGCTGACCGGTCGGTCCGGCCGCACTTTCGTCATCGCCGGTGCCGACCGGCTCGTCTACCGCGTCCACTGGCAGCCGCTCACCGAACCCGGTGGCCATGCCGCCGGGCCGGTGGTCGAGCGCCTCGGCCACCACGGCGAGGTCCTGAGTCGCCAGCACCTGCAGCTCTGGGAGTTCCTGGAGCACAGCCTCGTCGAGGCGCAGGCCGCCGGCCAGTTGTTCACCCCTCCGGTCCGCACGACGCCCTGATGGGCACCGATCCGCGCTGACCGGCCCACACACCCCGGCGGGTGCATCCCGCCAGGGGTGCTTCCGCCGGTTCTTCCCCCGATCGGGATGCCCCCGAAGGAGTCAACGATGAAGATCCAAGTCCGAATCAACGAAGAAGGCGCGCTGCGCAACCAGCGCCATGCCTTCAGCAACCGGTTCACCCTGGTGTCCGAGCTGCTGCAGAACGCGCGCCGTGCCGGCGCCCGCCTGATCCGGATCGACCACGATCCGCAGGCACAGATCCTGACCGTGCAGGACGACGGCCACGGCCTGGACGACTTCCAGAAGCTGCTCAGCTTCCACGAGTCGGGCTGGGACACCGACACCTGCACGCAGGAGCGCCCCTTCGGCGTCGGGTTCTCGAAGTGCCTGTACGCCGCCTCGCGCTGCGTGGTGGCCTCGGGCCGGCGCCGCGTCGACATCGACACCGCGGCCGCACTGGCCAAGGCAATGGTCGAGGTCGAGGAGTGTGTCGAAGGTGACGCGGTGACAGGCACCCGGGTCGAGCTGCACGGCGTCGACCTGCCGGACCTTGCGCAGCGCGTCGAGGAACTGTGCGCCGGATTTCCGGTGCCGGTGTGGTTCAACGGCGAGCCGCTCAAGCGCGCCATGGCCGAGGCCCACCTGGCCACCCAGGCCAGCGCCATCGGCGCCGTGCACCTCGCGGGCACGCGCGACGGCCGGTACACCCACGACACCTGGGTGTTCCTGCAGGGTTTCTGCGTGCTGCGGCCGGCCTGGTCCAGCCGCGAGGACGTGAACGTCGTGCACCTGGACTCGCGCCAGTTCATGGCGCGCCTGCCGGACCGCGACCGCCTGATCGACGAGGACGTGCAGCGCCAGCGCATCGACACCGAGCTGAAGGCCTGCTGGCGGCGCACGCTGGAGATCGCCAAGGCCGAACTGCCGCCGCGCCACTTCATCGACACCTACTACAGCGTCATGCGCGGCTGGGGGCACCTCGACCTGCTGAACGACCTCGGCACCCTGCCGGGAGAGCTGTGCAGCCTGGTGTCGGGCTACCCGGTGCAGGTGGAGCATGGCGAGCGCCGCCATCTGACGCCGGTGCCGACCGCACCCACGCGCGAGGCCATCGAGTCGGGTGCCGTGCAGCTGGTGGCCCTGGACGACGTGGGCGACGACAACGCGCCGCGCTGGATGATGGCGCGCGCCCGCGGCTGGCTGGTGTTCGACTGGATCGGCGTGCATGCCGACCACTGGGTGATGCGCCACGTCCGCTTCCTCGAGGAAGAGGGTCAGCGCGTGACGCCGGTGGGCGAGAAGCTGCGCACGGCGCTGGAGGGCCGCTGGGTCTGGCCCACGGTCATCCTCTGCGAGAAGGTTCGCCTGCGCGTCGGCGACGACGAGACGCTGGTCGGCGACGCCGGGGTCTGCCACGACGGCAACCTGTACATCCCCGACGGCGAGACGACGGGCGCGCCGGTGGAACAGCTGTCCTCGTTCACCGACGAGAACGACCAGTTCCTGGAGGCCGACCGCGACGCCGACCGCGACGCGCTGGCCGATCTGCTGCGCCTGCTGCGGGCGGTGGACCCGGTGCAGACGCTGGACTCGCTGCTGCAGTCCCTGCGCTTGGGCAAGTACCCGCTGCTCCACGGCAAGACCTTCCAGCTGACGGTGGGCGTGGGTCTCGCGCCCGGGCACACCGTCGATCTGGTCGACCACGCAGCGGCGGGCGGAGGATCGCATGCAGGACGCTGACTACGCGGCCCGCATCGACGCCGTGAAGCAGCGCGCGCATGGCCGCTGGAGCGAGGTGCTGGCCGCGGCCGGCATCGAGGAGCGCATCCTCAGGCACCGCAACGGGCCCTGCCCGTCCTGCGGAGGGACCGACCGCTTCCAGTACACCGACAAGTTCGGCGAGGGCAACTACCACTGCAGGCAATGCGGCCCGGGTGGCGGCTTCAAGCTGCTGCAGGCCGTGCGCGGCGTGGACTTCCACGCTGCCCTGTGCGAGGTGGAACGTTGCCTGGGCATGCTGCCTGCGGCTGTGGCCAACGAAGCCGGTGCCCCGGCGGCACCAGGGGAGCGCATGCGCCGGCTGGTGCAGCGCATCTGGGACGAGGCGCGGCCGGTGGTGGCTGGCGACGAAGTCGACCGCTACCTGCGCGGGCGCGGGCTGACCCTGCATCGGCATCCGCCGGTGCTGCGGTTCCACCCGTCGCTCGGCTACTTCGAGAAGGGTGCGGACGGCAAGTCGCGGCAGATCGCGGCCTACCCCGCCATGCTGGCGCTGATCCAGGCGCCGGATGGTCAGGCCGTGACGCTGCACCGGACCTACCTGCGCGACGGCCGGAAGCTCGACGCCGTCGACGCGAAGAAGGTGCTCTCCGCGGGCATCCACGGCGCGGCCGTACGCCTGTTCGATGCCGGCGCGCAGCTCGCGCTGTGCGAAGGCATCGAGACCGCCTTGGCGGTGCACCTGGCCACCGGCAAGCCCGTGTGGGCCGGCATCAGCGCCGGCAACCTGGAGAAGCTCTGGGTGCCGGACACCGTGCGCGAGGTCTGCATCTATGCGGACAACGACGCCGGTGGCGACTTCGCCGGCCAGTGCTTCGCCTACGCGCTCGCGCGGCGGCTGAAGCGGGAGGAGAAGACCACCGGCCCGCGACAGGTGCGGGTGTTCGTGCCGCGCCATGCGGGCACGGACTGGGCCGATGTGTGGTGCCAGCGTGCCACCGGCCCCGACCAGGGCCGGGGACAGGCGACCGCATCGTCGTCGGCCGACCGGGCCGCGGGCAACCGGGTGGCCCTCGGTGGCTGAGGCAGAGGTCATGGAGCTTGGGGTGCGGCGAGCCACGGCGGGCCGCACCCGCTTTTTCAGCGGCACTGGACGGGTCGGCGCATGCCCTGCGCCAAGACCTGCCGGTGCCGGCGAAAAGGTCAGGCGCCGTCGGCCATGCGGCCGACGCGCTCCCCCCGTCGTTTCCCGACTGGTAGCTGCCAGACCAGGTGACGCCCAACGGCGACACGAAGGCAGCCCTGGAGATCCCGCGCGACCGATGGCGACACCCGTGTCACCGACGTCGCGCCCCTGCCTTGCCGATGCATCGCCAATCCACCCAGGACGCGCTGCATGCGGCGAGTTGTTGTCGTCAACCCACTGCGGGGACCCGTGCCCCGACGTGGGCCGTGCCGTCCCCGCTTTTCACCCACCCCAACCCGATTGGAGAAAGTCATGAAGAGCGGACGTACCCTCGTGAGCCTGGCCCAGGAACTGGAGCGCCAGCTGCACTCGAAGAAGGACCTGATCGTGCCGTCGCAGCTGGTGCATCACAGCACCGGCGACGACGGCCAGACGCACATCATCGTCAACGAAGGCGGCAACCCGGTGCGCTACGGCGTCACGCCGCTGGCGCGCCGCCAGCTGGCCGACAAGCTGAAGATCCCGCACGCGTACTTCGAGCGCATGCGCGAGGAGCAACCGGTGCTGCTGGACCGCAACGTCAACACCTGGCTGCAGAGCGAGGACGACCGGCGCATGCTGCGCACCCTGGACGGCCAGGTGCGCGCGGTGCTGTCGGACCGCTACCGCCGGCTCGACAACTTCGACCTCGCCGAAAGCGTGCTGCCCATCCTGCAGCAGCTGCCCGACGTGCGTTTCGAGTCGGTCGAGCTGACCGAGACGCACATGTACCTGAAGTGCATCACCTCGCGCCTGACCTACGAGATGGCGCCGGGCGACGTGGTGCAGGCCGGCGTGGTGATCTCGAACTCCGAGGTCGGCCAGGGCACGCTGTCGGTGCAGCCGCTGCTGTACAGGCTGGTCTGCCGCAACGGCCTGATCGCGGCCGACCGGTCGCTGCGCAAGACGCATGTGGGCCGTACGGTCAGCACCGAGATGGACGACGCACAGGGCCTGCAGGTCTACCAGGACGACACCCTGCGTGCCGACGACAAGGCCTTCTTCCTGAAGGTGCGCGACGTGGTCCAGGCGGCGGTGTCGGAGGCGAGCTTCCGGCAGACGGCGCAGAAGCTGCAGAAGACGCTGAAGATCCCCCTCGTCGGCGACCCGGTGAAGACGGTCGAGGTGCTGGCCCAGCGCTACGCGCTCAACGATGTCGAGCGCTCGGGCGTGCTGCGGCATCTGATCACCGAGGGCGAGCTCTCGGGCTACGGGCTGGTCAATGCGGTGACGCACTACAGCCAGGAGATCGACGACTACGACCGCGCCACGGAGTTCGAGGCGCTGGGCGGCAAGCTGATCGAGCTCGGCACCGCCGAGTGGACGGGCCTGGCCGAAGCGATCTGAGCACGGCCTGAGCAGGCAGTCCGGCATGGCGGCGAGCGGGGGCAACCCCGTTCGCCGACCGGGCCGGCGCCGACGTTGCACGACGCCCCGACAAGGGCGTCGTTCACGCCGCCGAACTTGCGAACTGAGCGCGTCATGCGGTGGCGCTCACGCATTCGCCGGAATTCGCCAGGGCTTGCGAGTGGCAATTCGGTAAGCAGATGCACAAGCCCGCGCCGCCCATTGAAGTCGACCCTTCGCCCACCCTATGCTGGCCGCACAGCGCCGGAACCCTTCCTTCAGCCACCGCAACACGACCCGCATCCACCGACCAACCCCTCCACCCTGCCCTGCACGGGCTCGTGGTCCCCACGCGAGGACGCACCATGAACCAGGTCCAGCTCTCCGATGTGCAGATCGCCAACCTGACCCTGCTGCTCACCATCCGCGACGGCATCCTCCACGACCGCACGGCCGCGTGCTGCCGCTTCTCGCTCGACGCCATGCAGGCAGAGCGACTCGGCACGATGAGCGTCCAGCAGTTGATGGCCATCGTGGCCAACCTGGGTGACGCCACGCTCTTCCCTCCGCGCCGCGACCTGGTCAGCCTGCTCGACACACCGCTGCCGCTGGTTCGACCGCTGGCCGCGGTCCACGCCCCCCGCCATGTCACGGCCAGTTCGGCAGCCTGACGCCCAGTTGCCGGGTCATACGCCATGCAGTCGCGGGTCGATCGCCAGTTGCGCGCCCTGGCACTGGCCAAAGCCTGCGCGGCCTGCGGTGCACGCGTGCGCACCATCGGCCATCTGACGGGCCTGCCACCCCGCGAGGCGCTGCGCCTGCTCTTCCCGGACCGCATGGCCGTGCCTCGAGGGCGCTCGCCGGACTCGCCGGAGTGGTACCACGGCGCCAACCTGCTCCACCGCGCCGAGGCCTCGATCGTCGTGGCCCTGTACCGCCGTTTGCGAGACGCCGACTTCCCTGCGGGTGAAGCTCTCGTCGGCGCCTACCGCCACTACGTCGGCATCTGCCAGCCGCCGCATCGCATCAGCTTCGACCGCGCCTTCGATCTGGCCGCGCACACGGACGGCCTGTGGCTCACCGACACGAGGAGCTTCTCGCTGGTCACCTGCCCGACCTGCCACAGCGAGTTCCTGGCGGCCTACGGCTCCGTGGCACGCTCGAACGACCACTGCCCGTTCTGCAAGCTGGTGCAGCGGTACGGCACGGACACGCGGGTGCAGGGGGCGTTTCCGGTGCAGCCGCTGGCTGCGCCGAACGCGGATCAGCTTGGGATGCTCGTCCTGCTGCAGCTGGCTGCCAGCCCTTCGAACGAGCACCTTGCGGCACCGATGGCAGGCCAGCATAGGCCATGAGCCCCACGTCCAAAGTCGCTGACACTCAGTCGTCGGCCACGGCGGGCAATGCAGCAGTTGCTGTCTGTGGACTGTGACCAGACTCGGTCTGCCTTGGGGAAGCCTGCTCCCCTTCGCGTCGAGACATTGGCCTCCCGGCTGCGGTGGAGTCAGAACGGTCGACCGCTCATCGACCGCCAGCCGCATCGCGCCTCACAATCCCGCCGATGCCCACCCGCAAAGAAGACCTCGACGCCTTCATCCGCCGCCAGAGCGCCGACACCCTGGCGTCACTGCTGCTGGAACTCGCCTCCGAGCACCCTGAGGTGCAGCAACGCCTGGCGCGCCTGCAGCTCGCCGACAAACCCGACCGGCTTGCCGCGAACTTCCGCAAGACCCTGACGGCCTGGCGCCGCCAGACCCGCTTCCTGGACTACCGCGCCGGCATCGAATGGGCGTCTGATGTCGAAGCGTGGCTGTCGCAGATCGAGCGCGAACTGCTGCCCCGCGACCCGATGGCCGCCGTGGCGCTGGCCGAGGCCCTCATCGAGTGCGACGAGTCGGTCTTCAACCGCGCCGACGACTCCAGCGGCCGCATCGGTGATGCGATGCGCTCTGCCTGCCGCCTGTGGCTCGAGGCCGCCGCCCGCTGCGAGAGCCCGGCCGACGCCTGGCCTGCCCGCCTGCGCCGGCTGGCCGAGGCGGACCACTACGGCGCGCGCGAGGCGCTCTGGCTCCAGGCCGATCTGCTGCTGTCGCAGGCCCAGCTGCGCGAGATGGTGGCCGCGTTCGAGCGCGAACTCGATGCCGCTGCCGCGGCCGGCTCAACTGCCGCCGGCGACCACCGCCCTGCGCTTGGCGCCCTGACCCTGCTGTCGCACGCGCTGCGCGACCCCGACATCCACGTGCGCGCCACGCTGCGCCGCTGCCCGCGTCCAAACCCCGTCCAGAAACAAGGCTTCGTGCTCCAGTATCTGGACGTGGGACGCCCCGCCGATGCCCTGCCCTGGCTGGAAGACCCTGCCGACTGGCACCCGCACACACGCCTGCGCCTGCTTGCCGAAGCGCTCAAGCGCCTGGGCCAGAACGATCGCAGTGGGCCGATCCAGCAGCAGGTCTTCGAGCAGACCTTGTCGGTGGACGACTTCCGCACCTGGCTCGGGCATCTGGCGCCCGCCGCCCAGACCGCTGCCTTCTCACGGGCCAGGGAACTCGCGCTGGATCACGAGGATCCGGTCACCGCCGCGCGGCTGTTGGTGGACATCGGCTGCTTTGCCGAGGCCGAACAGGTGCTGGTGGCCGAGCCCGCCCGCATCACCGGGCAGGACTACAGCTGGCTCGTGCCGCTGGCAAAGACCCTGGAAGCCCAGCAATGCTGGCGTGGTGCAACGGCCGTGCTGCGGGCGCTGCAGGACGCCATCCTCGCCAAGGCCTACTCACCCGCCTATGGCCATGCGGCACGCTACTGGCACCAACTGCACGCCATCGCCGATCAGTCGCCGGACTGGGCGCCCTTGCAGCCCCACGCCGAGTACGTCGCCGCCCTGCGCCAGACGCACGCCCGCAAGTCAGCCTTCTGGGCGCAGGTGGCCAAGCGGCAAGGCACGGAGGCCGGCGACAGGTTGGACGGCGAGGATGCATAGCCCGACCCTGATATTCGATCAAAGTGCGTGGGACCGTTCCGCAGCGATTGCCGCCGGCCGCAGCATGAAGCCTGGGCTCACGCTCTGAGGCTACAAGCGGTCAGCTGATGACCGCTGCATAACTTCAGGACGCACCCGATCGGCTGCAGTCCAGGCCTCGCGGACTCGTGACGATGCCTCAGCGGCCCGAGACGGCCAACAGGACCATCTTCAAGCGACGGAAATTCAATGGCTTCGGTACGTCTGCCTGTCTATGACCGGTAGTCCCCCAACGGGACAGGGGCGCTTCGCCGGTAGCCACAAGAGCTGGCAGCGCCCCTACGCTGTTGGCTGGCCATGGCGGTCGACAGGCTCCGGCCAACGAGAACATTGGTCGCACACCGCTCGGCTCGTCGACAATTGCTCCATGGGGCTTGAGGTCGCGTTCCGGTCAAAAGAGTTGCGTTCGACGTGTGAAAGCCCCGCGAAGGCCAAGCGTGAGCTCGGGGAAGGTGCCGCCGCTGCATTGCGCAGGTATCTCGCCGACCTGGAGGCCGCTGAAACCGTCGCCGAGCTGGTGGAGATGGGGCTGGATTTCGAGAATTGCGGGTCGAAGGTGGGACTGATACGGTTTGGACTCAGTGAAGGGCGACACCTCTACTGCGAAGTGAACCACCAGCATGTGCCGATGAGCGGTGAGGCCGTCGACTGGTCGAAGGTTTCGAGGCTGAAGGTCATCCACATTGGAGGCGACCTGTGACGCGCTCTACCGAGTTCTCCCCAGCCTGGGCATCCCCGCCAGGTGAGACCGTCCGACAGCTGGCCGCGAAGAAGAACCTCCGGTCCGACGACCTAGCGCGGGCGGTTGGGCTGCCCCCAGGGGACCTGTCGCAGCTCTTCAACGGCGAACTGCCGATCACTGCGGCTCGTGCCAAAGGCTTGGCTGGTGTCGTTGGGGCCAGCGTGCGTTTCTGGCTGGCACGCGAGGCGCAATACAGGCGTGACGTCCAGGCACTGCAGGACGACAACAGGCAATGGGTCTCAAGCCTTCCGTTTGCGGACATGGCCCGGTACGGGTGGCTGAAGACCGCATCCTCGACGGGCGAAAGGCTACGGCATGCCCTGGAGTTCTTCGAAGTCAGCACCGTTGACGAGTGGCGCGACATCTGGCTTTCGGATCGCGCAGGCCTTACCGCGTATCGCACCTCGCCCGTTTTCACGGCGCAGGCAGCATCGGTCGCCGCTTGGCTTAGGCAAGGCGAGCTGGCCGCGGCAGAGCTGTCGGTAAGCACCTGGTCGCGTGACTGCTTTGAACGCTTATTGCCGTCCTTGAAGGCACTGACCCGTGTCCGCGAGCCTGCCGAGTTCATCCCGCAGCTCCAAGAGCGGTGCGCCACTTGTGGCGTCGCCGTTGTCATCGTGCGTGCGCCGAAGGGTTGTCCTGCCAGCGGCGCGACCCGCGTCAAGAACGGCAGGGCGATCCTGCAGCTCAGCGTTCGCTACCTACGCGACGACAGCTTCTGGTTCACCTTCTTCCACGAAGCCGGCCACCTGGTGCTCCATGAGGACCGCCTGTTCCTTGAGTGGTACGACCGGCGCGAGCTGGATAGCCACGAAGAAGCGGAAGCGAACAAGTTCGCTGGCCAGGTGCTCATCCCGCCGTCGGAAGAGGAGGCACTGCGGGCGCTGCCCCATGAGTACCGAAACATCATGCGGTTCGCCAAGAACCTGTCCATCTCACCCGGCATCGTGGTCGGGCAGCTTCAGCACCGCGGGTTGGTACGTCAGGACAAGCTGAACTTCCTCAAGAAGCGGTACTCCTGGTCTGAATAGGCCTAGCCTCGGAAGGCCTGGTAGAGGTTCGGGCTTTTCTGCCAGTTGCACATGGCATCTTCCATGACCTGCATGCCAACACCCAGATGCTGCTCAAGGGCGGCCACGCGCGCCTCCAAGACGCGGGCGCCGGTATTGGAGTCGATCTGGCCGTCAAACAGCAGCCGCGCCCCCCGCTTCGGCCCAGTTGCCTCGTTCATGTATGTCGAGTCCGCGTCGATGTCGGCGAGCCCGACCTTGCTGAGCATGGTGAGATAGTCGAAGCGGCCCGTGCGGCCGAAGCGCAAGACCGCGCGCATCTGCTCATAGAGAACGTTGAAGGCGCGACGTGCATTCCCGTTCGCCTGCGCCTTGGCTTGAGCAACCATCGCCGCGTGTGAACCAAAGCCAGTGATCCAGTCGACATAGCTGCGGACTACGGCCCCCGTCCCCTTGTCGCCTGGCTTTAGCGACTCGTACTTGCGGTGGTTGCCGAACTTGCCGGTGAACGTGTCGTAGTGGTCCTCGACCCAGTCAGCATAGGCTTCGGGATCATTCTGGACTCGCGTCCAGGTCCATGGGGCAGCTTGAGAAGCGCCATAGAGCTCTGCGGCTAGTCGCCACTCGGTCCTAAGGTTGCGGCCGCAATGGGTCGCCAGGAATATCAGCCAGAAGGCCTCCTCCGTCTGCCCCGCAGCCACGGCTGCTCTGATGGGATCAAACGATGGGCTGCGCGGATCGGCCCGCGCAGCGCTGATTGGGCGGGCGCGGATGGTCTGCACGTACATCACCCGTTGAATGCTGTCGATTAGCTGCGCGACAAAGGCGAGCATGTTCTCGGGCGGCGTTACGCCCTGTAGCGGCATCTTGTGCTGGTGAAAGTCGAGAAGCTGGGCTTCCAGCTCAATCGACCGCTGTTCCTTTTCGTGCGCGTTCATGCCGCGGCCTTTGGTGCGTCGTTGCCGCTATCGAAGAGCGTGGCCTGGTCCTTGACCGAAGGCACCATCCCGTAGCGCTTGTTGATGTACATGGCGTAGACCTCGTCCGTCAGCCGCCGCTTCAGCCGTTTGATTTCGTTCTGGTTGCCCGTCGTCTTGCCTGCCTTGTAGATAGCCAGCAAGGTAGCTAGGTCGGCCCAGTAGGGCTCCATGGACTCCCTCGGGTCCACAGCACTTGCATCGCCATTCCGCACGGCCTCCTCAAAGACCAGCAACCTCCCAACGGAAGGCCATGGGTCGCCCTGTGGCATCGGCGGCATAGGCCTCCTGGGCTGCCACCCTTCGTCGAGATACCGAATGGCCTTCTTGTCGTCTCGCTCGTACAGATGCAGGCTTCCGACGGAATGCCGGTACTCCCCCAACTCGACGCCCAGCGAGCGCGCTACCAACTCCTGGATCATGGTAAACGCGAACACGTCGTGCGGTAGGCCGAGCCAGGCGTCGTTGGACCGCATGTACGTCAGCATCTGCAGCCGTCGGTCCCGTATGACGAACTGCATCGTGCAGGTGCAGGGGATGTCGCTGTGGTACTGGAGCGTGTCTCGACGGTCGAACAGCTGAATCACCGCCTGGCGCGAATCAGGCTTGCTCCGCAACGCCGAAATGACGCGCGCCAACTGGTCGTTCGGGCGCTTGCCGAACATCCTAGGACCGTACGCCCCGTGAATGGTCAGCTCATCGTCGGACGACTTCCTGTACTCCGAGATGTAGTGCTCGATGAAGTCCAGCGCGTTGCTGCCCGCCAGTATCCAGAGCAACTCGCCAAGGCAGCTAAACAGGATGCCGCGCGACTCGGTACGGCTGAGTCGCAGGCGTGGCGCCGACAGCTTGAGCAGGACGCCGTAGATTTCGCGAGCCGGGCCCTTCGTGGGTTCGATGCGCGTGCCGCGTGCCAGAAGCTGCCGATAAACCTTGCCCAGAAGGTCGTCCAGGGAGTCGGCGCGGACGTACATGTGCGCTGAAGCCCTATGCGAAAAGGGCAACCTGTGCGTCGCCTGGAGAACTTGCGACGGCTGGCGGGGGAACGAAAACCTGCTTGGCGATGCGCACGACCTCTCGAGGGCTGACGGGATGCGCTCCGCTGCGCAGAGCTTTCAGCCGCTGGTCGGCGTTGATGTCGTAGTGGGGGTGGCGCGCGCCGCGATGGAAGGCGCGGGCAGGTAGGCCAATGCGAGCTGCGAAGGCGTGAAGCTCGCCAAGGCTGTCCGCCGTCAAATGGCACCAGCCACGACCGTATTTAGGCACATCGGCATCGTCGACGTATACCAAATCACTCCCCCCAGGAAAAATGTAACACGGCTGTTGAGCGGCATGCGGAGGCCAGCATCGCGGGCCGCGCGTCGGCCCAAAAGAACGCCCCGGACATGCCGGGTCGGCAAAACCTCATCGTTGTCATCGCGCCGAAGCCCCTGCTCGGGGAGGAAAAGCAGGGAAGTCGGCGACGCCAGCTTTAACGCTGACTCTAGCAGGCGGTCTCGTAGCATCCGGTCCTAAACAGCTTGAGGGCGACACATGGCTTCTGCCTGGCAGAACTACCAAGAGCAGGCTGCGTCCTTCTTTCGGTCGCTGGGGATGGACGCACAAACTGACGTCACGGTGCAAGGCGCCAGAACGAAGCACGACATCGACGTGCTCGTGAAGTCGCGCCATGTGGGCTTCGAGGTGACCTGGATCGTCGAGTGCAAGTGCTGGCAGACTCCGGTGAACAAGCTACACGTACTCGCTCTTCGCGAGATAGTCTCCGACACCGGCGCTGATCGGGGCATCCTGCTGTCCGAGAGCTGCTTCCAGATCGGTGCGAAGGAGGCGGCAGCGCTCACCAACGTCCATCTGCAGTCTCTGGCTGAGTCTGAAGCCGCGGCGGGCGCCGAGGTCATCGCCATGCGGCTAGCAGAGCTGAATGACCGCGTGCAGAGGTGCAGGGTCATCTATTGGGAGCTTCCGAAGTCCCTGCGCATCCAGTACGGATTGCGCCCCTATGGCGGAGAGTTTGGATACTTGGGCGACGCCGTCATCAAGCTAGCAGAGAGCACCATCCTGAAGGCTTTCAGGGGCGCCTATCCCTTCGAAGCCGACTACATGTCGAGGGCAGCAGCATCGTGGGACTTTCCGGAGGAGCTGACCTCTCCTGAACACGTCGTCACGCATTTGGAGCCGCTGATTGCTGAGTTGGAGGGCAAGCTTGAAGCGTGTGTTGCAGCGCTGCCAGCTGACCATCCGCTGCAACTGGGTGCAGGCAAGGGTGCTGTAGCTAGTACGAGTTCAATTCACGTAAGTTGAAGGCTAGCCGGCACCCCAGGCCTGTGGTCACCCGACTGCTCAGGGTCGTACGCACCAGTTCGCCCGAGCCGCGACCGGTTGCTCGCTGTCAAGCTACAACCATCACCTAGTGAGTATCCCGTCCAAAAGGGTGAAGCAGTCGCGGACGCCGGCATCAGTCGAACGACCGCTGACCGCTGCCGCCGCCGTTCAGCCAGCGAGCAACGAATGACTCTGAACAGTCTGCAGCCGAAGTAGGTCTGCGCCGTTCCGATACTGTGCACTTCGAAAGCCCCTTCTGTCATGGCAATCACAATGCGGCGCGGGTCGAAAGCGACTGGCGGGCACTGCCTCACCGCGGCGAAGCGGCAGCCGTATCGGCGGGTCCGTCATCATCCGGGCGCCTTTGGGCTTCGCCATCCGTCGTCGGCCGCAGCAAGCCCCCGTGCAGGGGACCCCTAAACGAGCCGCCATGCTGACATTCAGGTCATGCTGCGCCAGCACTCAAGACAGCGAGCGCCTCGCGCCGTGACGTCGCGCTCGCATGCTGCCACAGCAGTACCAGTTCAGCAGTGCCGTCATCGTTGGCGTACAGAAATGCGACCGGGACCTTGAGCGCATCAGCCAGCCGACACGCGATCTCGTACCTCGGTACGTGTTTGCCGGTCTCGTACTGGCTGATACGTGCGCTTGCCGTGAACTCGTCGATCCCCGCGCGCACCGCCAACGCCTCCTGGGTGAGCGCAGCCAGCTCACGCGCCTGACGAAGTCGCAGACCGAACACTGACGACGGTGCTATCGCTGGTGAAGGCTTCGCGCTCGAGGAAGGCGGTCGGGGCACCTTCAGAGAGTCTTAGATTTCCACTTGCCTTTCTCTAAGAGTTCCTTAGACTTTCTCGCGAGAAGCCGAGTCGGCAGAAGCCAGCCCGACGCCGATGCAGCCCGACGGAGGTCAACCGTGTTCGATTCCGCTCCAGACAACTGCGCTGCCAGCAGTCGCCTGCTACTTTGCGCCCGCTACCTCGTCGTCTATGGCAGATCAGTTTCGTGGCGAACCTCGACCAGCGGGTCGGGTGATGGCTCCCAAGGGCTGTGGGCGGTAGGCGCTCTCGCGTCCGGCGAGACGGAGATCCTTGGCAACTGGGCAACCCAGGATGGAAGCCAGCCGACCTGGGCGCTGGCCGAAGAGGAACTCCGACGCCGTGGCGTAGAGAGGATCCGGATCCTGATCACCGACGACGCGGAGGCCGTGGCGGCAGACTTTCCTGGCAATCCAACCCTGGTCTACCGCTCGGCCTGTACACCGGTTTCCTTGGCGTCGCTTGAACTCACGGCTCGGCAACACAGGATCGCCGAGCGCACCACCTCGCTGGCCGACCGCATCAATGCAACGATCGTTCGGCGCCTGAGACGCATGGCGCCGCTCAACAGCGCGGCAGATGCCCTGGAGCTGGTGGCGCGTTCGTTGGCGCAGGCCAGTCGACGCATCGAAACATCCTCGAACATCTCCAGCGGCGCGCGGCACCGTCCTTCCGGCCTGGGGTCGCCGTGGGCGATCACGGGTCAACGCTGGGAGCTGCCTATCGCCGAGAGTGGCCCGGCCCGGTGAACTGGCGCCCCATCTTCGCCAAGGTCAAGGCGGCACTGATACGCCGAGGTCGCTCGGAACACGATGCCGAGGATCTGGTGCAGGAAGCCTGGGTCCGGCTGGCGCAGTACGAACAAGGGCAACCGGTGGTCCAGCCAGAAGCCTTCCTGATGCGCGCTGCGCTGAACCTGTCCATCGACACCCACCGCCAGAGCCTGAGCCGTGGCACCGAAGTCGTGCTCGAGGACGTGGTTCTCATTGACGCGACGCCCAGCGCCGAAGCGACCCTCCTGGCCCGCGAGCGCCTCGAGCGCCTGAGCATCGGCGTAGGGCGGCTGCCGGAGAGGACGCGCGCGTTCTTCCTGGCGCACCGCGTCGAAGGCAAGTCCTACACGGAGATCGCTCGCGAGCATGGTCTGTCGGTCAAGGCGGTGGAGCGGCACATCGCCAAGGCAACGCTGCGGCTGACGAGTTGGATGGAAGGCTGGTGAGCACGCCCCGTGAGCGGGCCAGATCCGCTGGCTCGCTCCGACCGGACACCGCCCGCACGCGCGCCCGGCGTGGCCAATTGCATCTCGATCGCGAAACCCCTCCTCTTTCCCGCGCCTCTCGCCGACACGTTCAGCGCTCATGACTCCAGCATGACCGACGCTCTGCCGCGTCCGTCATGTCGCCCTCCCCGCTCAAGGCGTTCGCCGCCACCGATCCCGGCTTCCCCGCCCTGCCGGTTGCAGACCTGCTGGCATCGGCCGACGACCTCCGCAGCCGCATCCGCCTGTGCTTCGGCCTGTCCCGTGATGCCTTCGACGCCGAGGTGCAGCCGCTGCTCCAGCGCTATTCCAGCTACGTCCACCTGCTGCCCGCCACCGCCGACAACTACTTCAGCACACCTGCCGGCCTGCTGAATCTCGGGCTGGAGGTGGCGTTCTACAGCCTGCAAGGCACCGACGCGCACATCTTCTCCGGACGGTCGACGATCTCGGTGCGCCGCCAGCTTGAACCCCGCTGGCGCCTGGCTACCTTCATCGGCGGCCTATGCTGCGAGTTGCACCGGGTGCTCAGCCACCTGATCGTGACCGACGAGGCGGGCGGCGAGTGGCCGCAGTTCCTCATCCCCCTGGGTGACTGGCTGGCATCACGCAGTGCCACTCGCTACTTCGTTCGCTGGCGGCCGAACGCCACCGAGTCGCGCGGCCTGGGCGTGTTCGTACTGCCCTTGGTCGTGCCGGAAGCCACGCTCCAGTACCTGGCGCAGGACAACAGCATCATCGTCCCGCACCTCCTGTCCAGCGTCAGCGGGCAGCCGGTCTACCGTGACCACAACGTCCTCGACGCGCTCGTACGTCGTTCGCTTGCGCTGGTGATCGACCGGAACCTGCAGGCCAACGCCGATCGCTACGGCGTGCCGCAGTTCGGCTCGCACCTCGAGCGCTACCTGGTCGACGCGATGCGCCGGCTGGCGTCCGGCAGTCCCAGCTGGTTCCCGAACCGGGAGAAGTCGCGCGCCTGGCTGGGGTCCGATGGGCTGTTCCTGCTGTGGCCGCAGGCGGCCCACGATGTCCAGGCACTCCTCGAAGCCGATCAGCTGGCCGGCATCCCGAAGGCGCCTGAGACGGTGCTCGATCTGCTTCTGGAGGCCGGGGTCTTCGCGCGGCAGCCGGACGGTGCCTCGACCTGGTTCGTCCTGCCGCCGGAGTTGAAGACCGCCGCGGAGGCTGTGAAGCTGGCATCGCCGGCGATCCTGCTGAACGGTGTCACGCCGCCGGCCGAGCCACTGGCCATCTCGTTGGTCTGCCCACCTGGCACCACGCGAACCACCCAGAAGCCGACAACGACTGCACCGGCGCCAGCCCCCGCACCGCCGCCCGGCACCCAGTTCTCATTGCTCGACGCCACCGAGGTGGCCACATCACCGGCAGCTCGCACATCCCCGCCGCCGCCGGTGTCACAGACCCCGGCACCGCCCCCTGCTGTCGTTGCCGACCTGGCAGCCCCTTCGCCGCCCCCTGCACCCTCCCCTCCGCCGGCCGCGGCGCCCACCTTCAAGCTGAACGCGCCCATGCGCCTGAATCCGGCCGTGCGCGATGCCCTCGCGGCCATCGTCGGCACCCTCAACGGGCCGGGCAGCGCAGCAGCCGCCGCACCCATCGCGGCCGGCCTGTTCGTGCCTTTGGCTGAACTGGAACGGCGTGGCGTGCAGCCCGCGCTGGCGGGTCGGGCGCTGGCCGATGTCGGCCTGCTGGTACATGCCGGACGGGATGGCCCGGCCACCGTCACGGCCGACTTCCGCGGCGAGCCGACCATCGGGCTGGTCGTTGCCCCAGCCTGCATCGATGGTTTCGACCCTGCCGCCTTCGAGCCGGCCGCGCACGAGGAGCCCTGACATGCTCATGCGCCGCTACGAGATGCCCTGGCGGCGCGCCTACGAGGTGTACGCCGCCGCCGTCTGGGCGCCCGCCCTGCTGTTCTTCGCAGTCACCGGCGGGCTGGGCCTGCTCCCGCGACAGCTCGCACTCCCGCTCGCCGCTTTCTGCCTGGCGATGGGCGTCCTGCGGCTGGCGCAGGGGTTTCACACGCTGGTGCTGCGTGCCTCGCTGTCCGGCCGCGGGATCCAGGTGCTGAGCACACGGGCCGTCGCCCGCTGGACGGCGAAGCCTGACGAGGTGTTCCTGGGCTTCGGCTTCGAGTGGCGGCCCGTCCACTCGCAGCGTCTCTACGAACTGGCCAAGGTCGACTACCGCGAGTTCGCCGTGTCGCCCCGCCTGCTGCGGGTGCTGGGCTACGACGCACGACCGCAACCCGATGCGGAGATCGGCCTGCCTTACGTCCATGGCGTCGAGCCGCGCGAGGTGCCCCTGCACCGGCCGCTGCAGAACTTCGAAGGCGGCACCTTGCTGGTGGGCACCACCCAATCCGGCAAAGGCGTGGCGCTGGCCAACCTGGTGACGCAGGCCGTGCGCCGCGGCGACGTGGTCATCGTCATCGACCCCAAGAACAGCCGCCGCCTGAAGCGTGTCACCCAGCGCGCCTGCGAGGACTGGCGCGAGCCCGACACCTTTCTCGAGTTCCACCCCGCCTTCCCTGAAGCCGGCGTGCGCCTGGACTTCACCTTCAACTGGCAGAAGCCCACCGAGATCGCCTCGCGCATCCAGTCGATCATGCCGCCGGACACGGCCGGCGCCTTCTCCGCCTTCGGCTGGGACGCCGTGAACGTGGTCGTGCAGGGCTTGGTCGAACTGGAGGAGCGGCCGAACCTGGTCAAGCTCACCAAGTACATCGAGGGCGGCATCGAGCCCGTGTTGGAAGCGACGCTGCGCCGCTTCTACGAGCGGCTTCTCGGCACCGGCTGGCGCGACCAGCCGGAGATGAAGAAGCTGCTGCACGATGCGCACCGCGGCAACATGAAGCGCCCGTCGGAGGCGGCCAGTGCGGACCTGCTGGCCCTGGTGGCCTTCTACGAACACCACGTCCCTCAGTCGCAGCGCAACAAGGTGCTCGACGCCCAGGTGCGCACCTTCCGCCACAACCGCGAGCACTACCAGAAGATCACCGCCAACCTGCTGCCGGTGCTCTCGATGCTGACCTCAGGCGATCTGGGCCGCAGCCTGTCGCCCGACCCCTTCGACGCTGGCGATGCCAGACCGATCATGAACTTCGAGAAGATCGAGCGCGCCGGCCATGTGCTGTACATGTGCCTCGACTCGCTGCCCGACCCGTCTGTCGCCACCGCCATCGGCGCACTGGCCCTGGCCGACTTGGCAGCGCGTGCGGGCATGCGCTACAACCTGGGCGGCTACCGGCGCATCTCGCTCTTCGTGGACGAGGTGTCGAACGTCATCAACCAGCCGCTGATCGAGATCCTGAACAAGGGCGCCGAGGGTGGCATCTTCACCACCTGCGCGATGCAGACGCTGGCCGACCTGGCCAAGCGTCTGGGCAGCGAAGACGCGGCGCGCATGGCGCTGGGCAACCTGAACAACCTGATCGCGCTGCGATCCAAGGACCGGCCGACGCAGGACTTCGTGGTCGAGACCTTCGGCAAGACCGCCATCCACTCGGTGCGCGTGGGCCTGAGCAGCGGCGCCGATGCACACCTGGGCGACTTCTCGTCGAGCTACTCGACGCAGCTCACCGAGAGCTTCGAGGAGATGGTGCCGGCCGACGTGCTGGGCAAGCTGCCCAACCTGCAGTACTTCGCCTCGGTGTCGGGCGGGCGGATCATCAAGGGGCGGTTTCCGATCCTCGACCCGGATGCGGACGAACCCAGAGCAACACGTGCGGCACCGCCCAAGCCGAACCGGACTACAGCCGCAATAGCGGGACATCCGTCGTGATCCGCATCGTCAGCATCGCCGCCCTGCTCTGCCTGCTGGTGCTGGTGCTCTACCTGCCATCGGCGCATCCGCCAGAGCGATTCCTGGCGCAGATTCGAAGCGAGCACCAGGCGATGGAAGAGATTTGGGGCGAGACGCCCGCGCTGCGTATCCTCGACCGAGCGCTGGGCCTACAGGGCGCGGCACGCGAATCAACACCCATTCCCCCGACCGCCGGCGAGTCGGCGGCCAGCGGCGTGGACGGCGCCGTGGCGCGGGAGATGGCTTCCGTCAACCAGCGGCTGTTCGGGAACAGCTACTTTCGTGCGATCGATGCACTCGTGCTGCTGGCCGCCTTCAGGCTGTCGGCGATGCTGGAGTGGCTGCCCTGGATGGCAGCGTTCGTTGCTGCAGCGATGGCGGACGGCGCGATCAGCAGAGTGGTCAAGTCCAAGGAGTTCCTTCACCACGATCCGGAGCGCTTCGCGTTGTATGCATCCATGGCGATTACGCTGAGCTGTGCTGCAGTCGTGGCGATGGTTGTCCCGGTGCACGTTCACCCGCTGGTCGGCCCCGCTGTCCTGGCCACGCTGGCGCTGTTGTCCGGACGCAGCTTCGCCCACTTCCACCGGCGGGCGTAGTCCCGCCGATCAGCCCAGCGCTACGGAGCCAACATGATCTGGCCACCGCGAATCGCAGCAGCCAGCGCCTGGTGCATGGAGCCATCCGGGAGCATCAGCGGCTCGCGCCAGACCAGCCTGAAAGCCTTGAGACCCACGCCGAACACGACGAAGCAGTCCTGGCCGTAGTGCTGCGCGGAACGGTAGGCGATCCCTTCGAACCCATCCGCCGCAGCCTCGGCCGCGATGTCCTGGGTCGCCGAGAAGCGCAGGGACTGAAGCACTGGCCAAGAGGAAGCGTGCGGCCGCAGATCAAGGAGCTGAATGGGGCGTGTCGTACGCACGCACAGCAACTGTCGGCCGGCAGCGACGCCGATCGACAGCGAAACGGCTTCTCGCCGCACCAGGGACTCGTAAAGCGCCGTCTCTGGGCTTTCCGCGAAGTAGCACGTCGCCGCATTGGCGATGGCAAACCGGCTGGACAAGTCGCCGATCGGCGCCATCTTCAAGGGCCCGATCGCCACCGCTCCCGGGCGAGATCGGGTGCGCTGTACCCGGTAGACCGTCTGCGATGCCGCAAGTGCGACCGGGGGCAGGTACTGAAGGTCGTGCAGTCTCATCGAAGGGAAGTCAGTTCCCCTCGTGCTCGGCGATCCTGATCACCTTGTCCATCTGCCCTTGCTCGATGGCCTGGCGTGGCGTGATGCCGTTCAAGCCGCCATGGGGCGACTCGAGGAACGACAGCAGAGCCCAGCCTTCCGCAGTGCCCAGCGCAGCGGACAGCTTCGGAAGCGCCGCCCAGACGGACGGCTCGAACTGCCAGCGCGGCATGCGGAACCCGCGCTTGGTCTGCGTCAGGCCGATGGCACGGCCCTTGGCGATCCAGGCGTTGATGGTCACGCGCGTGGTCTGCACGAGCTGCGCTGCTTCGTCGGTCGAGATCATGTCGGCGGCACCCAGCCGCTGCTGCCGCGCAGCAAGGCTGTTGGCGAGCAAGGAGCGAACCTCGGCAGCAGGCACGTAGCTCGGTGGCTGCAGGTTCGATGGACGGGTCTTCGCGGAAGCACGGGGGTTGGTTGTGGACGGGTGCTGAATGGTTTCCTTCATCTCCAGCCTTCCTGGGTCTGGTGGGCCCGTGAGGCCCAACGTTGCGCCTTACGGCGCATTCCGGCCGTTCACCTTCTGGGACACGAAGAAGGCCTTCGCGCGGCGCAGGGGTCGAACCGTCGACACCGACAGGGGCTGTGCCGACACCTCACGGGACCGCTTCGCGACGGCCTGCGTGGCGCAGACGACGTACTGTTGCCACTGCGCATAGCGGGTCTCGACAGCGACCACGGCGCGCCCGCACATCGCCTTGAAGGCGCCGATCATCGCGGCCGACAGCTTGTTCGGCAAAAAGTCGAACCGCTCGCCATCCCGCAGGATGATGCCGTTCACGGAACACCGATAGCTCTCGTAGACGCTGCGCGCGTCCTGATTCGCACCCACCCCGCTCATCGCGAGGATGTTCGGCGCCCCTTCACGGTCATCCCATACCAACATGACATCTCCTTGCTGCGCCAAGTCGCAGAGGCTCGGGCAGAATCGAACCGGACACTTTGTCTAGTTCGTTAAGTTGGATCATACCGATCACAAGACAAAGTCGCAACGACCTTGGCCGGCGCCTTGTGCAAGCACAGTTGCACTATTCGCCGCGCGCAGTTCGTCGGAGCGCTGCATGGGGAGCGTCTTGGCCGGAACAGCAGCGTACTGCGCGATTCCGGGGAATCAGGCAGGGCCGGTTCAGTCGTCACTGCCGCAGCAGGTCTTCCGCCATGCCATCCAACCGCGCCTTCACGCTGCGCCAGCCCGGCATGTGCCGGTCCAGCAGCCGGTAGAACCTGGCACTGTGGTCGTGGCTGGACAGGTGGCACAGCTCATGGAGCACGACGTAGTCGATGCAGTCCCGCGGTGCCTGCACCAAGGCCGGGTGCAAGGTGATGAGCCCGCGCGGTGAGCAACTGCCCCACTGCACACGCATCCACTGCAGGCGCATAGGCGGCGGCGTCTTCACCCAGCGGAGTCCAGCGGCGATGGTGTCCAGGCGTTCGCGCAGCACTTCGCTGGCCCTATGGCGAAGCCACACTGACATCACGGCTTGCACGTCCTGGGCAGCTCTGCGCTGGACGGTGACCTCCAGGAAGCCGCCGCGCAGCCGGCAGGACGCCGCTGCCGCGGGATCCACCGTGACGCGCAGCCGGTAGCGGCGCCCCAGGTAGTGCACGGTCTCACCGCTGGTGTAGTCGCGGTGGCGAACGTGCTCGAGCCTGGCCTTGGCCTTCGCCACATGCTGAGCGATCCAAGCGGCGCGCTTCTTTACGGCCTGCGCTACGCTGGCGTGCGTGGCGCCCACCGGCGCATCGACCAGGACACGCCCGCTGGCCTCCACATGGATGGCCACCCTGGAGGGCCGGCGCTGCGGCTGCAGCCTCAGCGCATAGGCAATGGTTTCCTCGCCATACCGAACGCTGAACCGGCCCGCCCTGGCGAGCTGATCGACAACCCCGTCGGTCATGGCGCCTTCCCGAGGCCCAGGCGCGTGATCTGCACGATCTGCTCGACAGCCTCCTTGGCCCGGTCCAGCCCGAGCTTGCCGAACAGCAGCGGCAGCAGGCCCTTGCGGATGGCCGCCTCAATGCTCTGCGGGCTGAGCGAGTTCTCGGCCACCGCCGTTCGCACGACCTCGTCGATCTCCAAGGCCTGCGCCACCAGGGTCTGGCGGGCCGTGTCGTCCATCGCCTCCACGGCGCCATCGCCCAGCACAAGGCGCAGAACGCCAAAGTAGGCCCGGGCGTGCGGCTTGTCCGCCAACAGGTCAGGCGTGCCGGGCGGCTGGCGCGACGTCACCTGCTCCTCGAAGTCCTTGAACAGAGCGTACTGCTTGAGCGGGTGGTCGAACATCGCCTCCGCTTCTGCGATCGCCTGGCGCAGCAGTTCACCGAACACCTTCTGTGCGTACGGGTCGTCGGCCAGCTCCTGCTCGATGGTCTTGCGCAACCGGGTGCGGATCAGGTCGGTCTCGTTGCGCGTCTTCTCCTCCGACCAGTCCTTCGGGTCCTCGGCCTGGCCCAGCTGGTGCACCAGGTACACCCCCTCGGGTTCGCGAACTTCCTTGCCGATCACCTGCTTGTCGACCAGCTTTCGGATCTGCTCTTCGTAGGCGCTGTAGTCCACCACTTCCATCGCGTCACGACGTGCCGTCATGCGCAGCTCGGTGAAGAAGCGCAGGTCGGCCTTGTAGCGCGCGATCTGCGATTCAGAGAAGCTCTTGTCCTCGAAGAAGCTCCGGCTCGACAGCGCCGTCTGTAGGCACAGGCCGAAAGCCGTCACCGCGGCGTAGAAGTCGTCGCGCAGCTTCTGCCGCTCGTCGTACTCCTCACCGTCGGGCGCTTTCACGAACCTAGGCGTCAGCACCTGTCGGAACTGTTCCCGGTCCAGCTTGTTGGCCACGCCCTTGAAGAACGACCACATGCGGTCGTGCAGCCCCGGCAGGCGCTTGTACTCGGTGTCGACGTTGCGGTAGAGACCCTCGATGTCGGCCACGTCGAAGCCGCCCTGGGTGCGGGTCTCCAGATCCTGGTAGGCGCGGATCGCCGTGTCCAGCTCTTTCAGGATTCCGCGGTAGTCCACCAGCACGCCATAGCGCTTGTCGTCGTGCAGCCGGTTCACGCGGGCTACCGCCTGGATCAGGTTGTGTCCCTTCAGCGGCTTGTCGATGTACAGCACCGTGTTGCGGGGCTCGTCGAAGCCCGTGAGCAGCTTGTCCACCACGATCAGCAGGTCAGGCCCGTCGTCGGTGCCGAAGTCAGCCACCACCTGCTTCTCGTAGGTCTCGGCGTCCAGGCCATGGGACAGCACGGTCTGCTTCCACCACTTCTGCACTTCGGGCAGCTTCTCCTCATCCACCTCGGCGTTGCCCTCACGCGTGTCGGGCGGTGAGATGACGATGGCGCTGCTGACGAGGCCGGTGTCGTCGAGCGCCTGCTTGTAGCGGATGGCGTCGAGCTTGCTGTCGGTGGCCACCTGCCCCTTCAGGCCCAGGTCCAGCTTCTTGATGTTCTCGCTGAAGTGGGTCGCGATGTCCCATGCGATCAGCTCGATACGGCCCGCCGCGCCGTAGATGGCGCCCTTCTTCGCAAACTTCTTCTTCAGGTCACCACGCTGCGCGTCGCTCAGGCCCGCCGTGATCTTGTCGAACCAGCGGTTGACGGCTTCTTCGTTGATTGTCAGCTCGGGCACGCGCTCTTCGTACAGCAGCGGCGCCACCGTTTCGTCTTCCACGGCCCGCTGCATGGTGTAGGCATGCACGATGGGGCCGAACTTGTTGGACGTCTTCTCGTCCTTCAGCAGCGGCGTGCCGGTGAAGGCGATGTAGGCCGCACGCGGCAGCGCCTTCTTCATGCGCTCATGCGTCTCGCCGCCGTGGCTGCGGTGGCCTTCGTCCACCAGCACGATCAGGTTGGGCGAGGGGTTGCGGCACTCCGGCAGCTTGGACGCCGAGTTGAACTTGTGCACCAGCGTGAAGGTGATGCGCTCCGTGCCGCCGCCAATGCGGCGCGCCAGGTCGCGGCCGGTCATCGCGCGGCTCTTCTCGCCATCCTTCAGTGAAGCGATGGCCGACCCGAAGGCGCCGCCCGAGATGAAGTTGCGCGAGAGTTGCCCTTCCAAGTCCACCCGGTCGGTCACCACCACCACGCGGCACTCGGCCAGCGCGTCCACCAGCAGCAGCGCCTTGGTGAGGAACACCATCGTGAAGCTCTTGCCCGAGCCCGTGGTGTGCCACACCACGCCGCCCTCGCGCCCGCCATCAGGCCGCAGTTGCTGGATGCGCGCCAGGAGCGCCCGGATGCCGAAGAACTGCTGGTAGCGGGCCACGATCTTGCCGACCTTGCGGTCGAACAGCACGTAGCTGCGCAGGAACTCCAGCAGCCGGCCCGGCGTGAGCAAGCTGACCAGCAGGCGGTCTTGGTCGGTGGGCTCCATGGGTTGCGCCCACAGCGCATCGAAGTAGCTGGTGAGGGCGGCAGGCTTGCCCTCGAACAGCCGGGTGCGCACTGCCGCGGGCAGCGTGGCGTTCTTGACTGATGCGTGGTGTGCCGCGTCGAACTCCTCCTCGCGCCAGCGGGCCCAGAACTTCGCGGCGGTGCCGGTGGTGCCATAGCGCCCCTCGGTCTGGCTCACGGCCAGCAGCAGCTGGGCGTAGCCGAAGAGCTGCGGAATCTCGTCGGGCCGCTGGTTGCGCAGGTGCTGGCTGACGCCTTCGGTCACCATCGACTTGCCGACGGGCGTGGACTCCGGGCGCTTGGCTTCGATCACCACCAGCGGCAGCCCATTGACGAAGCACACCACGTCCGGCGTGCGGTGATGCGTACCCTGGGCGGAGAGCACCTCCATCTCTTCGGTCACGTCCCATCGGTTGGCGGCCGGTTCGGCCCAGTCGATGACGGGAATCGTCGGCTGGTGCTTCTTGCCGTCGGGCATGAACTCGGTGACCGTGATGCCCAGCGCCAGCTTGCCGTACAGCCGCTCGTTGGCCGGCAGCAGGCCTTCGGCCAGGCTCAGCGCGGACAACTCGCGCACGATCTGTTCGATGCCGCTGCTGGACAGCGGGTACGACTGGCCCTTGTACTCGTAGCGGCGGGTCTGCAGCACCTCAACGAGCCGGGACCGAAGCAGCACTTCGCGGGTGCTGCCGCGCATCGCCAGGGCCTGCGCCGTCGTCAGGAAATTCCAGCCGAGGTTGCACAGTAGATGCAACGCCGGCAGATGCGCGGCGTGCAGCTCCTTCGAGCTGGGCGCGGTGGCTGTCATGGCGTGCACTCCGTCGGCTGAACGCGGACCCGACGCCTGCCTGTGAGTACCTCGGCCATGATCGCTCGCTTCTCTACGCGCAGCTTCTCCAACTGTGCGGCGATCGATCGCTCCTCTTCTTCGGCGGTATTCAGCACCGAGGCCAATTGACGCTGGGTGTGTACATCGGGCACCTTCAGCTGAAGACCGAAGAAGTCGTCGATGCCCACGTTGAGCAGCCCGTGATTGCGTGCGCCTTCTTGCGCAATTCCGGCGATCTCCTGCTCGAGCATGCCGGCCTCAAAGTAGTGCCGAAAGAAGTCCGGGTCGGCATCGACACCGTCCCGGAACTTGAAGCAAAGGTAGAGGCTTGACACAACACCCGCCTCGTAAGCCAGCAGCGGTTTGATTGCACCAAAGGGGTAACCGGTGGAGTAGCTCTTGTTATAGGCAAACTCGCCACGCCTCAGCAGCGTGTAGCCGCTCAGATCGCGACTGGCGACACTCTTGCTGAAGAATTCCCGCTGGCTGATGAGCCCCTGCTGTGCAGAGATGGTCAGCACGTTGTCGTTTCCCTCTGCGTTCTTGCGAGCGACACGTTCGAAGACGCTGCTTAACTTGACGGTGCGATGAGAACTCGCGTCAGGTCGACCACCCGCCTGACCGCGCAGGAGGACGGACATCAGATCCTCCTTCTGCCTGCGGCTATTGGCCAGCAGCCGCTCGGTAGCTTCGATGGCGCTATCCCAAGTTTCGAGCAGTCTCACAATGGATCGCTGCTCAGCAAGCGGCGGCAGTGCGAGTTCAAGTTGCTCAAGACCAGCCTTCGTCAGCTTGTACCTTCCAACGCCCTGGCGCGTCAGCACGGGTGTCAGGTCGCGGTGCATGAAGCAGTAGTAGAACCACTTTGCAAGACACTGCTCCGAGTCAGCGATAACGTGGGCGTGATTGTTGACGTTCGCCTTGCCCTCGAAGAACAATGTCATCGGCCGCGAGCCGTGCTTTAGGAAGTGATCACCGTCTTCCCCAATCAAGGCAAACGGCATATCGATTCGGAAGTGATCGATCGAGTCGAGCTGTCCCGTTGGACCAAAGTACGGATACGGCCCCTTCATGCTGCCGCGGTCTTTGGCACTTAGCGGCATACGCAGGTTGTTCCGGATCGCGCAGCTGGAGCCAACGGTTGATCGCTTCCATCCGTCAGGCAGCATCGCCTGCCCCCTTCTTCGTTTTTCGCCCGCGCTGTCCCCCAATCGCAGTTGGCACGGCGGCAGCAGGGCCACTTCCGGCCACCAGCCGATCAAAGTCCGACTGGAACAGCCGATCCTGCACGATGCGGTACTTCTCGAACTCGCTCTCGGCGTGGGCCCGAGCAATCTCGGCCGTGACCTTGCCCGCGTCCTGCAGCACCTCCCGCTCCGTCGCAGTGATGAAGCGATTCAGCCTCGTCTCCCAGTCCTGCATGGTCATCGGGATCTGGCGCAGGGCCATGTCTTCGGCGAGATCCAGGTACGCCGACACCAGGCGCTGCAGTTGCGCCATCTCGCTTTCGGTCAGGTAGTTCTTGGCCACAACCACGTCGAACTTCTGGATCTTGCCCAGCGGCGCGTCTTTCCACGAGGTCAGCCCCATGTGGTCCCTGCTCGCATCGGCGCGGCTGACGATGACCTCAGCCGCCGTCTGCCTATGGATGGCCCAGTGCAGCTTGTTCTGCACCGTGGCGAAGAAGCGTTGCGTGGCCTGGGCCTGGCTGTCGTAGTCGATCGCCGTGGCGTACAGGTCGGTGATCTTCTGATAGAACTTGCGCTCCGAAAGGCGGATCTCCCGGATGCGCTGCAGTTGCTCTTCGAAGTACTGCTTGCCCAGGATCGAGCCGTCGTTCTTCAACCGCTCGTCGTCCATTGCGAAGCCCTTGATGGTGAAGGACTCGACGATGGCGCTGGCCCATTTGCGGAACTGCACCGCGCGCTCGGAATTGACCTTGTAGCCCACCGCGATGATGGCGCTCAGGTTGTAGTGCTTCGTGTCGTAGCGCTTGCCGTCCGCCGCAGTTATTAGAAAACTTCTAACAACTGCCTCCTGGGTCAGCTCCCGGTCGGCAAACACCTTCTTCAGGTGGTAGTTGACGGTGGGAATCTCCACGTCGTAGAGCTGCGCCATCATCTTCTGGGTCAGCCAGACGTTCTCGTCGGCGTAGATGGCCTCCACGCCGCCCTGGCCGGCTGCTGCCACGAAGGTCAGGTACTCGGCCGCTGACGAGCGAGTGAGGCTACGGCCGGGGGTCGATGTCTTGCGGCCGGGCTTGCCGGCGCCGCCCGCCCTTTCACTCATAGCCCAGCTCCTTCAGGTACGCGTCCATCTGCGCCTCCAGCCGTGCCAGCTCGGCCTTCAACTGCTCGCGCTCGCGGCGCACGGCCATCAGGTCGATCTCGGCTTCTTCCTCGAAGGTGTCGACGTAGCGCGGGATGTTCAGGTTGAAGTCGTTCTCGGCGATCTCCGCCGGCGTGGCCAGGTGGGCATAGCGCGCCACGGGCTGGCGGGCGGCGGCGGTGTCCAGGATGCGCTGCAGGTCGGCCTCGCGCAGCACGTTCTGGTTCTTGCCGGCCTCGAAGTCCCGGCTGGCGTCGATGAAGAGCACCTTGTCGTCGGCCTTGTGCTTGCGCAGCACCAGCACTGCGGCCGGGATGCCGGTGCCGTAGAACAGTTTCTCGGGAAGGCCGATCACCACGTCCAGCAGGTTCTCCTCGATCAGCTTCTGGCGGATGCGCCCCTCGGCCGCGCCGCGGAACAGCACGCCATGCGGCACCACCACGGCCATGCGGCCGGAGCCGGGCTTCATGGTCTCGACCATGTGCAGGATGAAGGCGTAGTCGCCCTTGGTACGCGGCGGCAGGCCGCGGCGGAAGCGGCTGAACTTGTCGGCCTCGGCCCCTTCGAAGCCCCACTTCTCCAGGCTGAAGGGCGGGTTGGCCACGACGATGTCGAAGTGCTTCAGCGTGGTGCTACTGGCCCCTGCGTCCAGCAGCTTCGGGTTGCGGATGGTGTCACCCCACTCGATGCGGTGGTTGTCCTCGCCGTGCAGGAACATGTTCATCTTGGCCAGCGCCCATGTGCTGCCGATGGCCTCCTGCCCGTACAGCGCGTACTTGCGCGCGCCGGTGCGCTGGCGGATGAGCCGGCCGCACTTCATCAGCAGCGAGCCCGAGCCGCAGGTGGGGTCGCAGATCTCGTCGCCCGGCTGCGGGTCCATCAGGCGCGCCATCAACGTGGACACCTCGGGCGGCGTGTAGAACTCGCCCGCCTTCTTGCCGCTGGTGGAGGCGAAGTTCTTGATCAAGAACTCATAGGCGTTGCCGATCACGTCGAGCTGGCCGACGCGGCTCTCGCGGAGGTTCAGCTCGGGCTTGGCGAAGTCTTCCAGCAGGTGGCGCAGGATGTCGTTCTTCTGCTGCTCGTCGCCCAGCTTGTTGCTGTTGAAGCTGATGTCCTGGAACACATCACGCAGCTTGCCCAGGTTGGCCTCTTCGATGGCGTGCAGTGCCTTGTCGATGCGCTCGCCGTTGCCGGGCGTGTGCCGCAGCGCGTGCAGCGCGTAGAAGCTGGCGCTGGCCGGCAACACGAAGCGCTCGTTCTTCAGCATCTCGGCGATCAGCTCGGGGTGGTCTCCGTACTGGGCCTTGTAGTGGTCGTAGTGGTCCTGCCAGACGTCGGAGACGTACTTGAGGAACAGCATCGTCAGGACGTAGTCCTTGTAGATGCTCGGGTCCACGGTGCCGCGGAAGGTGTCGCAGGCGGCCCAGACGGCGGCGTTGATGTCGTCCTGGCTCACGGCGGCCTGGGGTGTTGCGAGGTCGTTCATGCGGTGTCCTGCGGTCAATGTGAGCCGGCTTCGGCACCCAGGTCTTCGGCGATGGCCTGGAGCTGCTGTTCGCGGTTGTGGATGAGGCGCTGCAGCGCTAGCCGCTCCTGCACCGCCAGGCCGGCCAGCGCGACGATGCGGCGCTGCTCGGCGATAGGGGGAAGGGCTACGACCAACTGCTCGAGCACTGCGCGGCGGATGCTGAGCAGACTGCTGCCCTCGGCGGCCTGCAACAACTGACGCTGGCACGGCATCTGGTTGATCTGCCAAGCCAGGAACTCCGGGTCGAGCGCGGCCTCGCGCCTGACCCGGAGGTGGAAGAAGGCCGGCACGCACACGGCGTTGGGCAAGGCAGCGGCGACACAGGCCGCATAGAACCGGGCGCCCTTGGCGGCGAAGAGGATGTCGCCATCAATGATCCAGTCCGGCTGCTTGCGGCCGGCCAGCCGTGTGCGTATGACGCCTGACCATTCGACGCCCAGGTCGGGGCTGACGTCCTTCATCTGGATCACATGCACATCGCCATCGGGCACCTCTTCTACCGTCGTGCGAAAGGGGTAGCCCGCCTGGAGTTGGGTCACGTCGGCAAGCACAGTTCTGAGTACATCTAACGGCATACCGTTATCGTATCGCACATCTCACAGCGTTTGCAAGTGCAGTTTTATTGAAGATGCACAGAAACCCGACAGCCCGCCATGTTCGCGCAAGCGGACCGCGCCCGCGCGGGTTCGAATCCAGACCCCGAAACCCCCCTCGCAAACGCGCCATTCCGCGGCGCCGCGGCAGCGGCCGGCTCCTACCCTTTCGGTCACGCGCTCGACAGAGCACGGCCTTCAGATCCCGAAGCCACCGAACGAGGACCGCGCCATGTACTCTGCATTGCCCGCTGCCCGCTGCGACGTCACCACCCAGGCTAGCCAGGCCGGCTCCGGCACCCACGACAGCGAACACCCGGAGACCATCGAGACCCGGCTCTGGCTCGAGGAGCACGACTGGCTGTTCACGGTGCTGCGCAGCGAGGGCAACGTGTCGCCGACCTTCCGCTTCCCGGACCTCATCAGCGCCTGCGTGTCGCTGGTCTTCCTGCACGATGACGCGCCAGCGCGGATCTTCGACTTCCTGGGCACGCAGCTTGTGCTGCGCCCGCCGCTGACGCCCAGGCGACGCGAGTCGATGTGGCGCCCGCAGTACGAGCTGCTGCTGGCCGTGCAGCGCTCGCCGGCCAACCGCCACCCCAACCCCAAGTTCCAGCTCGACCAGCTGACCACGGCCTGCGTGGCACTGTGCCACGCGCATGAGCGCGATGGATCGCTGGTGCTGCGCCAGGCCAGGCTGAACATGGCCCGACGAGCCGCCAATGGTCGACAGTGCCTCCCGAGGTAGAGCAGTCAGTCACGCTCGACCTCCACTGAACCGCCGGCGGCGCCCGCTGCCCACCCTGACCGCTCCGCCGGTCCTCACCCGTCGCTCGACGCTCCAGGCCCGGTCGCCATGGCCGGACGAACTGGCGTCGTCCTTTCCCCCAGACGCCGTGGGTTAGATCATGCGAGTTCCACCGTCATCCCAATTGCAACGATCGCCGGCCATGCCGGTGCCAGGTGCTTGGCTGGCCGTTGTGCTCATCGCCGGTTGGATGCCGTCTCAGGCTCAGACCTGCTGGGACCAGGCTGCACAACGCCATGGCGTGGCGCCGCAGCTGCTCGTGGCGATCGCACGTGTGGAGTCCAGCCTTGACCCGGGCGCCGTGAACCGCTCGCACCAGCGACGCACCGGCTCCTACGACATCGGGCTCATGCAGATCAACAGCTCGCACCTGCCGACGCTGGCGCGGCACGGCATCGGCGAGGCGCAACTGCATGACCCGTGCACGAACATCCACGTCGGTGCGTGGTTGCTGGCCGATGTCTTCGCACGGCACGGCGCCTCGTGGAATGCCGTGGGTGCCTACAACGCTGCATGCACACGGCTCAAGGGTCCGGCGTGCAGCGCTGCGCGCGCCAGCTATGCCTGGAAGGTCTATCGCGGCCTGGAGCGACTGCCGTCCGCGTCGGCGGCGACGCAGATGTCGGCAGGGCGTCCCGTCGAACCGCCGCGTCGGCACCTCAGCGGCGCCACTGCATGGGGGGCACTGCGATGAGCCAGAACCTGATTCACCCCATGTACGCCATCCTGCTCACGGCCGTGGCCGTTGGCACAGCGTCCTGCTTCGGTGGCCGTGTGAACAACCTTGATCGGCACCCGTCGGATCCCGGCGTCGCCCAGACCGAACGATCCAGCGTACGAGCTGCCCAGCCGACGGTGGTTGCCCAGATCGACTTTGGTCGAGCCGCCCACTTCGCCACCTGCCTGCCACCGGATTGCCCCAGGTTCACCGCCAAGACGCTGGCCACGGAGCGTGCGCCCACAGCGGTCCCGATCCGGAGCGACGACCTCGCACCCGGAACCGCACATGCCGGGCCGGCGGGCGCAGTGGACTCGTACGTCCTGACGATCACGACGGTCCCGCCCGCCGAGCCAACAAGCCACACGCCGCGAACGCCAGAGAACCCCGAGGCACAGCCAACGAATCACACGGCCGTCCACTTCGCGTTCGGGAGCGCGGCACTGACCGCCAAGGCCCGCGACACGCTGGACACCATTGCCGCTGGCGACGACGTCCATAGGGTCACGCTCCGCGGCAGGACGGACGTTGCCGGGCCTCGGGCAGCAAACGATGCGCTCGCACGTCAGCGGGCAGCCGCCGTCGCAGCGTACCTGCACACGAGGTACCCACACCTGGCTGCCGCGGCCTGGCATGTCGACGCCCAGGGGGCCTGCTGTTACGCGGCGGCCAATGACACCGCCGAGGGCCGCGCACGCAATCGGCGTGTGGAGATCGCGGTCGAACGCCGCGCGGCCGACCCATAGAAGCAGCCATGCCGTTTACGCGCTTGCTCGCACCGACCAGTCGGCGCAGACCACATGTGGCGCACGGCGATCCCGTCGACCCAGCGAACTGCCAGCCACTACCTGACGTCGGCGCTCGTTCTCACTCATCGCCTACACGGAAGGACGACTCCCATGACCAACATGCACACCCTCGCTCACGCTGCCAATCCTGAAGACAAGAGCTCGTGGCCCACGCGCACAGCTGCCGGCCATGACAGGCGCACCGCCGGGCCGTGCAGGGTGCAGCAGCTCCACGTCGCCACGCTGGTCCTGTGGCTCGTGCTGGGACTTGGCGTCGCCTTCCCCGGCCACGCCCTGGACCTGGTGAACTTCGCCGACATCGACGGTCCGCTGGCCTCGGCACTGACGCAGATCGCGGCGCTGGGCCCGGGCATCAAGGCCCTGGTGGGCTTCGTCGGCTTCGTAGTGGCGCTGATCTCGCTGGCCGCACTGCGCAACTTCGGCCCGGTACTGTTCTACGTCGGCCTGGCCATCTTCGCGGCCGTCGGCCTGGTGATCGCCGGCGCGATCATGGGTGCGGTGATCTGACGCACGCGCCGCCGACACGCTGGAGACCGGCATGCACGCCGACACCTACATCCCGCGCCGGCTCGACGATCCCTGGAAGATCGGCTTCTGGGACATCGACGTGGCTGCGCCCGTGCTCTTCGGTCTGTTCATGGGCTACATGTCAGGCTCGAAGCTGGCGTTCGCCGTGTGTGCCTTGGCGGGTGCGTTCACGGCGCGGGCCATCGTTCGCATCAAGGCCGACAAGCACCCCGCCTTCGCGATGCACTGGCTGTACTGGCACCTGCCGACCAGTCCGTTGACGGTGATGCGCGCTACGCCACCGTCGCACTTGCGGCGCATGGTCGGCTGAGCCGGAGTCAGCACCATGAACTTCGAGCGCCTGAACGGCGACATCAAGGCCATGCGCCGGCGCAATCGCGGCCTGGCCGTCATGGTAGGCCTGCTCGCCATGGGCAATGTGCTGGCCATCGCGGTGATCCTGAACCTGCTGGGCTCCGTGCGCACGATCGTCGTGCCGCCGTCGATCAACAAGTCGTTCTGGGTGACCCGCGACATGGCCAGCAGCGAGTACCTCGAGCAGATGGGCAGCTTCATCGCCTGGCTGGTGCTGGACGTGACGCCAGCGTCCATCGACTGGAAGAAGGACATCCTGCTCGGGTACGTGGAGCCTGACCAGCACGGAGAACTGAAGTCCCGGCAGGAACTGGAGGCCGCGCGCCTGAAGCGCATCAACGCCAGCACCTCGTTCATGCCGCGGCAGCTGGTCGCCCACGAAGACACGCAGACCGTGGTCCTCCGCGGGCGGCTGCGCACCCTGGTCAACGGCACGGAGACCACCAATGACGCCAAGGCCTACGAGGTGGGATTCGCCTACAGCGGTGGCCGCATGCATCTGAAGACGTTCAAGGAGGTCGACCATGCCGCACCCTGATCGCCACGCCGGACCACGGCCTTTGCCGTGCCGTCCGCAACAGGCACGTCCG
The DNA here is from genome assembly GCF_004016515.1 of Rubrivivax albus. Classification (GTDB taxonomy): domain Bacteria; phylum Pseudomonadota; class Gammaproteobacteria; order Burkholderiales; family Burkholderiaceae_C; genus Rubrivivax; species Rubrivivax albus. Next base: position 19,625 of record NZ_SACT01000012.1, on the reverse strand, counting down.
TCCGCCGGACCGACGTGCCACCGCGTCACTTTGGCGTCGCTCGTGGCGCTGATCACCTGTGCAGATCCCGCACGCGCACTCCAGGTGCTGGACGCCCGTGACGGTGTCGCCATCGAGGCGGTCATGTCGATCAGGGAGGCGACCCGCATCCGGATCGATGGCGCGCCCATCACCGACGTGTTCGGCAACGTCTACTCGAGCAGTTGCGGCCCGACGCCAACGTCGTCAGGCGTGGATGCGGGCACGACACCCATGCCCGCGGCGCCGGAGTTCAACCCGTCAGGCGAGGTCGTGATCGAGTGCGACCGCGACAAGGGGGAGATCTACATCAGGCCGGTGGGCGACGCGCCCAAGCCGGTCAACCTGTTCGTCTCGTCGGCACAGGCCACCTACACGCTGGTGCTGCGCAAGGCCGACACCCCCGCCGACACCATCGTGATCCGGGACAGAAGCCTGCGAGCCGTCTCACCCTCCAGTGGCGCCGATACGCACCGATTGCGTGGCGCGGCGCCTGACCACATCCGTGCGCTCAAAGCCATGCTCGTCGCGATGGCGGCCGACCGCTTGCCCACGGACATCCGGGTCGAGGACATCAGCCGGCAGGTTCAGCTGTGGGAGGGTGTGACGTTCGCGCAGATCGGCCGCTACGACGGGCGCGGACTGGTCGGCGAGCGCTACCTGCTGCAGAACGTCGGCCAGGACACGTTGGTGCTTGCCGAGCAGGAGTTCGACCGCGTGGATGGTGCGCTCGAGGGCCAAGTACTGGCCGTGGCCGTGGAGCACCACAACCTGCGGCCCGGAGACATGACGAACGTCTTCGTGATCCGCCGGGCAGGCCCGCGATGAAGGTGCCCATGTCTGCCCCGCTGTCCGGATGGCGCCAGGCCATGTCGCCACTCCTCCAGCGGCTCACGCCCAGGCAGCAGCAGTATGCGTTGCTTGTGGCCATTCTGGCCGCCGGCATCGGCGTGCTCTGGATCGTGTTCGCGAGCGCCGATCAGGAGGCGTCGGGTGTGTCCGCGCCGGGCAAGCCTTCGGGGACGGTAACCCGGCTCGGCGTCATGTCACCCGGACAGCAGGTCGACCCCCTCGACCACTGGCTCGGCACCGCGGGAAACAAGCTGGCGCAGTACGAACAGGAACGCGACGCACGAAGGCGGCACGACCAGGACAGACAAGCCTTCGAGGCCCGGACCCTGCAGCGCTTCAACGAGCTGGAGCGGCGCCTGACCGCCGCGGCACAGGTCAACGCGGCGGCTGCGCCGGACGCGGCCAGCGCACCGGTTGTCAAGACCACGGACGCGCAGGTGCCGGACGGGTTTCCGCCGGCATCGGCCCTCCCGGTGGCACCGCGACCGCAGGGGACGCCTCCCGGAAACCTTGCGGTGCCGCCCCTGCCGACCCTCGATCCCCGCTCGGGAGGGTCCGGATCCTGGCCGGCGGCGGCTCCTCCAAGGATCACGCGGGTACGGGTACACGAACCCGAACAACGAAGCTCGTCAACCGGCGTGCCGTCCGGGACACCGTCGGAGGTCATGGGCCGGCCTTCCCGCACCGTCTCGACCTGGCTGCCGGTGAGCTTCACGCGCGGCACGCTGCTCGGCGGGCTGGATGCACCCACCGGCGGGCAGGCGCAGTCCAACCCCCACCCGGTGCTGATCCGCCTGTCCGACAACGCGGTGCTGCCCAACCGCTTCCGTGGCGAGTACCGCGAGTGCTTCGTCATCGCGGCTGGCTACGGCGACATCAGCTCCGAACGGGCCTACCTCCGCACCGAGAACCTCTCGTGTGTCCGCGCCGACGGCGCGACCCTGGAAGTGAAGATCCAGGGCAGCGTCTACGGCGAGGACGGCAAGGTCGGCATGCGCGGGCGGCTGGTCACCAAGCAGGGCCAGATGCTGGCCAACGCCCTGCTGGCTGGCGTGGTCAGCGGCATCGGCCAGGGCCTGGCCACCTCGTCCACCAACGTCAGCACCTCGCCGCTGGGAACGATCACCAGCGCCTCGGGCGCCGACGCCTACCGGGCCGGGCTCGGCACCGGCGTCGGCCGCGCCCTCGACCGGCTCGCCCAGTACTACATCAAGCTGGCCGAGAACACCTTCCCTGTGATCGAGGTCGACGCCGGCCGCGAGATCGACGTCGTCATCACCAAGGGCGTCCGCATCGACGTGCCGATGAGCGCCACTGCCGCCGCGCCCCTTGCAGTCCGCCCGAGCAACCCGGAGGTCCCCGACGATGCCAACGACTGACAAGCCCTCGCCAGGCTTCGCCTTTACCTCCCCCGCCCTGTGTGCTCCCAGCCGGCATCTCCGGCCCGCGGCCTGGTTCATGGCCGGTCTGGTGGCCCTTGCCGCAGGCCACGCCGGCGCCGCTGCCGCAGATGAGGCGCGGCTGCTGGCCGCGCTGCGCAAGGCGCATCCCGGCACGCAGTTCACGCAGGTGCAGCGCTCGCCCGTGGCCGGCCTGTACGAGGTCTGGATGAACAGCAACGTGGCCTACGTGTCGCCGCGCAATCCGCGCTATTTCATCTTCGGCCGGGTCTTCGACACCCAGACCATGCAGGACCTCACCGGCCCCAGACTGGCTCGCGCGTCCACCATCGCTGCGCAGGCCGGCCAGGCGCCCGGCGCGGGCGTTCCTTCAGCGCTGGCCGAGAGGATGCCGGCTACCGACGCGCCCATTGCGTTCGACCAGCTGCCGCTGGCGGACGCGATCAAGACCGTGCGCGGCAGCGGCGGCAACGAGCACCGTCGCATCGCCGTCTTCAGCGACCCGGGTTGCTCGTTCTGCCGCCGGCTCGAGCCCGAGCTGGCGGGCCTGGACGACGTGACGATCTACACCTTCCTCGTGCCCTTCCAGGGCCGCGCGCGCCCGGTCTCGATCTGGTGCGCGGCGGACCGCGAGAAGGCCTGGCACCAGTTCATGCTGCAGGGCGACACCTCGCTGCTCAGGCCGGCGGGCGACCCGGCAGCCCTGCGGGCCCCGGAGTGCGACAACCCGCTCGACCGCAACCTCGCGCTCGCGCAACGCCTCGCCGTCCAGGGCACGCCCACCCTGGTCTGGGCGGATGGCACTCGCACCGACGGCTACGTCGACCGGGCCGTGCTGCTCGCGCGCCTCCAGCAGGTGTCGAAGGTGGCGGGGGGCAAGCCATGAAGCAGTCCGCCGTCGTGTTCCCCGCAGCTCCGACATCGCGTGCTGCCCCAGCCACCGGACTGGCCGCGGCGTCGGTGCTGCTGGCCTGGATGCTGAGCGGCTGCATGAGCATGAGCGGTCTCAGCGGCAGCTCCAGCTATGCCTGCAAGGCCCCGGACGGCGTGACCTGCGACTCCGTCTCCGGCACCTACGCCAATGCCGTGCAGAACAACCTGCCGAGTCAGCGGCGAACGGCCGGTGCCAGCCCAGGCACGCCGCAAGCTCCGCGCGCGACGGAGGGCATCGCAGGCGCAGCCGCAGCGGGCGCTGCAGGCGCGGCAGCCTCCCGCATCGCCGTCTCACCAACGGCGCCCTCGCCCACGGCCATGCCGCTCCGGTCGTCGGCCCGCATCCTGCGGCTCTGGTTCAAGCCCTGGGAAGACGCCGACCGCGACCTCCACGACCAGGGCTACGTCTACGTCCGGGTCGACGACGGCCAGTGGCTCGTCGAGCACGCGCAGCGGCAGATCCGCGATGCCTACGCGCCCCTGCGGCCTCCGCCGCCCACATCCGGACGTCCTGCAGGCGGCGCCACCGAGGCGCGCGACCCCAGGACATCGAACCAGTCGGGTCGGGCAGATCAACCGAGTGGTTCGCTGTCGCTGCCCGGCCTGACACCTCCGGCGGGCCGGCCGCAGATGCCCGTCGATCCTCGTGGCAACGAACCCAACGACTGACCTGACACCTCTTCCGGCCATCCCTGCGAGGCACGCGCCATGCCCACTCCGTTCACCCCGACCGCTTCGACCCGATCCGCCGCCTCTCCTGGCGGCAGCCGCCCCGGCCACGGCAGCCTGGGCTGGCTCGGCCTGGGCTCGCCTCCGGACACGCCGGCCGAGCAGTTCGCGTCCTGGCTGCCGTACTCGGCCTACCTCGCCGACGAGAAGCTCTTCGTCAACCGCGACAGCCTGGGCTTCATGCTCGAGCTGATGCCGCAGTCGGGTGCCGATGACCGCATGGCCGAGGTGCTGATCTCGCTGTACTCGACCTGCCCGCCGGCCACCGGGATCCAGTTCCACCTCTTTGCCTCGCCGCACATCCGCGAGCAGCTGCGCCGCTATGCCAACCTGCGCGTCGAGGATGCCGACCAGGCCGACAAGGCCAAGCACTGGGGTCGCCCGGCGCGCAACGACAACCTGTTCCACCGCCTTGCTCGGCAGCGTGTGGGGCACCTGCTGCACGGCGCGCAGCAGTCGCTGACCACCGGCTTCCACTACACGATCCGCGACTTCCGGCTGATGATGAGCGTGTCGGTGCCCGGCGGCGTGGAACAGGCCGGCGACCTGACCCGGCGCGACGAACTGGTCGCGCTGCGCGAGTCCATGGCGTCCACGCTGCGCTCGGCGTCGCTGCCCAGCCGTGTCTGCGACGCCGCAGACCTGATCAACTGGTGTGCGCTGTTCACCAACCCGAACCGGGTTTCCCAGACCGACGCCCCCAACCTCCACTACGACGACGGCCGCGAGATCCGCGACCAGATCGTCGACTTCGACACCATCCAGGACCCGCACCCGGCCGGCCTGACCCTCTGGAAGGAAGGTCACGAGGGATCGCTGGAAGCACGCTTCTACTCGATCAAGTCCTTCCCCGAGCGCTTTGCGCTGTGGCAGATGGGCTCGCTGATCGGCGACCTGATGCAGCCGGCGCTGCAGTACAGCGCGCCCTTCCTGCTGACCATGGGCGTGCACGTGCTCGACCCCAACGTCATGAAGTCCGTGGTCACCGCCAACCACGTGCGCGCGACCCAGAACGCCCGCAGCAAGATGGCCGAGGTGATGCCCGACGTGGGCAAGAAGCTGCAGGACTGGACGGCAGCGGCCCACGCCATCGACGTGGGCAGCAGCCTGGTGAGCCTGTACCACCAGCTGGCGATCTTCTCGCCGCCCGAGAAGGCCGTTTCCGCCCAGGAGACAGCCAACGCGATCTGGCGCGGACGGGGCTTCCAGCTCAATGCCGATGTCTACATGCACCGTCAGGCGCTGCTGGCCAGCCTGCCGATGACGCTGTCGGAGGCCTTCCACAAGGACCTGGCCAAGATGCGCCGCGTCTCGCGCAAGACGATGGCCAATGCCATCCACCTGGCACCGCTGATCGCCGAGTGGCGCGGCACGCGCACGCCGGCCCTGGTCTTCGGTGGCCGGCGCGGCCAGCTGATGACGCTGGACATCTTCGACAACGACCTGGGCAACTACAACTTCGCGATCATCGGCGCGCCCGGGTCCGGCAAGTCGGTGCTGATGAACGAGATGGCCTGGTCCTACCGGGCCATCGACGCCAAGGTGTGGATGCTCGACCTCGGCCGGTCGTTCGAGAAGCTGTGCCGCAAGGCCAAGGGCACGTACATCGAGTTCCGGCCCGACGTCGACATCTGCCTCAACCCCTTCACGCACATCGTCGACATCAACGAGGACATCGACATGCTGGTGCCGGCCATCTCCAAGATGGCCTCGATGTCCCGGCCGCTGGACGAGGTCCAGTACAAGGCCATCTCGGCGATGGTGATCAAGCTGTTCCGCGAGCACGGCAACGCGCTCACGGTGACCGCGCTGCGCGACGCCTTCAAGGCCGGCACCATCGAGGAGCTGGGCGTGCGCGAGGACCCCCGCATCCGCGACCTGGCCGTGATGCTGAACCCCTACGCGCGCGGCGGCCAGTACGAGCGCTTCTTCGAGGGGCGCAACAACATCGACTTCTGCAACGACTTCGTCGTCATCGAGAACGAGGAGCTGAAGCGCCGGCCCGACCTGCATGCGGTCGTCAACATCCTGCTGCTGCACCAGATCACCGGCGAGATGTACCTGACGCGCAACCGGCGCAAGGTGCTCTTCATCGACGAGCTCAAGCAGCAGCTGGGCGACATCGGCGCCGACGACCCCGTGAAGGCTGCCGTGGTCGAGGAAGCCGCCCGTCGCGCCCGCAAGTACGGCGGATCGCTCGGCACGGCCACGCAGAGTGCCGACGACTACTACGGCTCCGCCCAGATGGAGGCGGCCTTCAACTGCTCGGACTGGGTGTTCCTGCTGCGGCAGAAGCCCGAGTCGATCGAGATGCTCGACCGCAAGGGGCGGCTGTCGATGGACGAGCCCAAGAAGCGGCTGCTCAACTCGCTGCGCACGGAGCCCGGCGTGTTCTCGGAGGTCTACATCTCCTCGCCGGTGGGGGAAGGCGTGGCGCGCAACATCCTCGACCCGGTGACCCACCTGCTGTTCTCCAACAAGCTGGAGGACAACGCCCCGATCGACGAGCTGCGGGCGCAGGGCCTGAGCATCGACGACGCGATCACCGAGCTGCTGCGGCGGCGCGGTCACGCGGTGTGACCCAGGCGAGGCCCCCATGGACGTCTACGCCAGCGCCAGTGCGGGCCCGAACCCCCAGCAGCCCCTTGCCGGGCCCGTGGGCGTGGCGCCCATCCTCCTCCACGCGTCATTCGCGCTGCTGATCGTGCTGGGCACGCTGGCCGCCTACGACCGCGTGGTGGTGCGCCCGGCCCAGCGGGTCGGCGTGGTCGATGTCGGCGAGGTGTACCGGCAGAAGGAGGCCGAGTTCACCCAGCTCCTGACCCGCGCCACCACCGACGCCGACCGCGAGAAGGCGTTTGCGCTGGCCCGGAGCTTCTCGCAGCGGCTGCCGGCGGCGCTGGAGGAACTGCCCCGCGACTGCGCCTGCCTGGTGGTGCTTAAGAGCGCCGTGGCCGGCCGGACACCGCGGACCGTCGATCTGACGGCACTGCTGCAGCAGAAGCTGGGCCATCCCCAGACACCCCACAGGAACGACTCCGAGGAGGCCCGATGAACCGCAGCCTTCGCGCCCAGGCCATCGACTTTGCGGCGCACATGCGGCGGCGCTGGTACCTCTACCTGCCCGTGTTCGCGATCTGGGCCTTCGCCTACACGCGGCTCTTCATCGACCCGACGCCGCGGGTGCCGGTCCTCTTCAACTGGACGGGCAGCCTGCCGTACCGGGTGGCCTGGCTGCAGCACGGCGAGCATCCGCTGCAGCGCGGCGAGTTCGTCATCTTCTCGTTTGCGGGCGAAGCGCGAACCGCCTACCCCGGACTGGACGGTCAACCGTTCTTCAAGGTCGTGCGCGGCCTGCCGGGCGACGTGGTGACGGTGTCCGGCCGCACGGTGTCGGTCAACGGTGTCGTCGTCGGCACGGCCAAGGCCCAGGCCTTCGACCGGCGCCCGCTGGAGCCGATCGCGCCGACGGTGATCCCGCCAGGCCACTACTACGTGCAGGGCACGGGTCCGGACTCGTTCGACTCGCGCTACCGCAGCAGCGGGCTCGTGCGGGCCGAGCAGGTGCTGGGCACCGTGGTGCCGCTGTTCTGAGGGGCTGCCATGGATCCGCATTCGATGCTGCGTTGGCCGGCTTCCCGTCACGTCGCCCAGTCGATCACCCAGGCATCGCTGGCGTCCCTTGTCGCCATGACCGCGCTCGCCGCTGCCTTGCCGGCGCCGGCGCAGACACCGTCCCAGCCGGCTGTCACGGGCGACGTGCCGATGGCCGACTACCTTGCGCTGCTCCAGCAGATTTCCCCTGCGGCACACCAAGGGGCACAGGCCTATCTCCAGGCGCACGAGCGCCGGTGCCGCCGGAGTCTTTCGAGCCGCGAGTTGCGACAGGCGATGGCGGAAGGCGACGGCGATCCGCTGCTGATGGCGATGATCCGGGCCAGCCACCTCCAGGACGGGCCGGGCCTGACCCGGCTGGGCGAGCAGGTCTCATGCACCCGGAAGGCGGCAAGGTGAAGTTCGAGCTGCCACTGCCTCAGGCAGATTGCACCAGCCCGGCGGCGCGCGTCATTCAGTGCCTGCTGGCGGTCGCCGCAACGATCCTGAGCACGGCCGCCCACGCCGTGGACCTGGGGACCATCGGCCCGACCTATGGGATTGCCGAGCCCCACCTGCTGGAGTTCATCCAGCAGCGCCTGCGCGACAAGGAACGCACGGGTGAACTGCAGCGTCTGATCGACGAGGCGCGCAACCGTGGTGTGGCCGCAGTGCGCCAGCCCGCTCCGGTCGAGGGCGTACGAAGCACCGAGACTGCACGGTCCTGGACCATCGATCCCACCTTCACGCTCGACCGCAACATCGTCGATGCGCAGGGCAGGCTGCTGTTCCCGGCCGGGATGCGCAAGAACCCGCTGGAGGTGGTGTCGCTGTCCAAGCGGCTGCTGTTCTTCGATGCCCGTGACGGACGACAGGTCGCTCGGGCCCGCGAGCTGATCGCGCGCTACGACGGCAAGGTCAAGCCCATCCTGACCGGTGGCTCGTACCTGGACCTGATGAAGGCCTGGCGCGTGCCGGTGTACTACGACCAGCAGGGAACGCTGACGCGCCGCTTCGGCATCAGGCAGGTGCCCGCCGTGGTGTCGCAGGAAGGCATGCGCCTGCGCGTCGACGAGGTGCTCGTGCAATGACCAACCTGCCCTCCCTGATCCGCTGGCTTGCCGCACAGAGGATGCCCGCGCTTCGCCGATGGGCCGGCCAGGTGCTTGCCCGCGCGGTGCTGCTCGCCGCCCTGCCCTGGGTGGCGCCTGCGCAGGCCGCCGACAGCCTGACCTGCACCGGCCGCTTCCCCAACCCGATCACCGAGATCTGCTGGAGCTGCATCCTGCCGATCAGCATCGGCAGCGCCACCATCGCCAACTTCGATGGGCAGGAGGACATCCCCAACCCGTCGAACCCGGTCTGCAGCTGCGGCGTGAACCCCACCATCGGCCTGTCGATCGGGTTCTGGGAGCCGGCCCGGCACGTGGAGGCCGTGCGCAAGCCATTCTGCCTGGCGTCGCTGGGCGGCATCGACCTCGACCCCGGTGTCCCGGCGCCGGCGGCGGCACGGTTCACGCGCCCCGAAGGTGATGGCGACGGCGGCAGCTTCTACCAGGCGCACTTCTACGTGAACCCGGTGCTGTACTGGCTGGAGGTAGTGACCGACTTCCCGTGCCTGGAGCGGGGCTCGTTCGACCTGGCCTACCTGACCGAGGTGGACCCGCTGTGGAACGACGACGAGCTGACCCTCATCCTCAACCCCGAGGCCGTGCTGTTCGCCAACCCGGTGGCGGTGGCGGCCTGCGCGGCCGATTGCGTGGCCGCGACCGCGGGCTTCGGCATCGCCGAGATGTTCTGGTGCGCCGGCTGCCAGGGCGGCATCTACCCCTTCGATGGCCACGTGCCGTACCACATGGGCGGCGTGCGAACGGCTGCCCTCATCGCGCAGCGGCTGACTGCCAAGATGCACCGCGAACTGCTGGCCTGGGGCTGGCATGGCCGGCCGGGCCTGTGCGGGCCCTACTTCCTGCCAGCCATGGACAAGACCGCCTACAAGACCCAGCTGACCTACCCAGTGGCCAACACCGCCAAGGACGGCGGGCGCTGCTGCCAGCCCTTCGGCCGCAGCACCATCGTCTGGGGCGCCGGCAAGGAGTACCCGGTGCGCGGCGAGGACTTCGCGTTCATGCTGTTTCGGAAGAGGAACTGCTGTGTGGGCTACTGACGCGGCATCGCCCATCGGACGGACGCTCGGCGCGGGAATCGCTGCGCTCGTTCTTGCCGGCAGCGTGCTGGGTGCCCCGGCGACGCCACCCACGGTGACCGACGCCGACATCCAGCGCGCACGCCAGCAGCATCGGATGCCGACCGATGCTGAGCTGGCGCGGGTGCAGACTCCCGCCGCACCTCGGATCGAGAACCTGCCGCAACCGGTGACCCGCATGCCCATCGACCTCGAGGCCATCTCCAAGGGCTTCGACCTGCAGAACGGTACGCAGGCGGCGGCGTTGGGCCCGGGCAAGGCAGGGCCGAAGGTGCTGATCTTCGTGAGCTTCGCGATGCCGGAGCCGACGCTCCAGCGCTTGGTCGACCAGGCAGCGCGTGCGGGCGCGACGCTCGTACTGCGGGGGTTGGTCAACGGATCGATCAGAGACACGGTGACCCGCATGCAGGCGCTGATCGGCAGCCGCCGCGTTGCCGTCCAGATCGATCCGGAAGCGTTCGATCGCTACGCAATCACACGGACGCCGACTTTCGTCCTGGTCATGGACGGTGCCGGGGCCGAGGCCTGTGCATCCCGCGTGTGTGGCTCGTCGCAGCAGTCTGTGAAGGTCGCTGGAGATGTGACCCTGGACTATGCGATGCAGTACCTGAGTCGGAGCTCGCAGGGTTCAGCTCGGCCGAGGCGGTAGACGCTGCTCGCCCATCGGCTCGCGTCCAAAGTCAGCAACGCCACTGACAGCGGAAGTTAGGGCTGGGCGGAGCAGGACCTGCATACGACCCTTTGCTGTCCTTCGGCTTGCGTCGGTGGGCAACAGCAGCAGTTAAGGGTTGTGCGACACCTGCCCACGCGCTGAAGGTCGAGTTGCCCCGCTGCCGCCGGGCAGGTGTTGCATAAGCCTCTAGGGAGGAAACCGCGGCGGACGCCACGGGGGGTCGTCAGGTGCAGCGGCTATGGCGATTCGGCCGCGATTCCGCAGTGACGGAGTTGCCACGACACGGCAGCATTGCGTTGGCAACGGTCGCTGGCGACTCGACGCGTGTCGCCGAGGCGCGGCGCGGCGTCGTTTGGTGGCCTGACAAGGCCGTCCTTATGCGGCAGGCGATGCGATCCACCGGACGCCCGAGTCGACGCCGCGATGGTGGCCGGTGACCAAGCGCGGTCATCATGTGGGCGGTGCCCGGATGGAGCAGTCGCGCGACAGGACCTGCAGCACCACCATGGCGTGGCCGCAGTGCGCACAGACGAAGGTCGGCGCCGACGCGGCCGACGGTTCGTCGGCGGACTCGTTGGGTTCTGGCGGCGCCACCTGCAGCAGCTCGCGCGCCAGCGCCAGGTTGTCCCTGCGGCTGCCGTTGGCCAGCAGGCCGTAGTGCCGGATCCGATGGAAGCCGGCCGGCAGGACATGAAGCAGGAAGCGGCGCATGAACTCGTCGGGCTTCAGCGTCATCGCCTTGTGGCGAGTTCTGCCCCGGCCGCTCTTGTTCGCGCGGTAGTCCTTCCAGCGGAAGGTGACGCCGCGCTCGTCCATCGCGAGCAGCCGGCTGTTGGAGATCGCCACGCGGTGCGTGTAGCGCGACAGGTAGGCCAGCACGGCCTGCGGCCCAGCGAACGGCCGCTTGGCGTAGACAACCCACTCGCAGCGGCGCAGTGGCGCCAGCCAAGCCTTGAACGCCGCAGCGTCGGCCAGCGATGCATGCTGGCCGAAGAAGCTGAGCTTGCCGCTGTCGTGCAGCCGCTTCAGCTCCTCGAGGAAGCGCCGCCGGAACAAGCGCGACAGGACCCGCACTGGCAGGAAGAACCCCGGCCGGCAAGCCACCCAGGTCGTCCCACCGGATCCCAGCCCACCGCCGGGCACGATGCCGTGCACATGCGGGTGGTGCGTCATGGCCGAACCCCAGGTGTGCAGGACCAGCGTGGCGCCGATGCGCGCGCCCAGGTGCTTGGGGTCGGCAGCGATCGTCTGCAGCACCTCGGCGGCCACGTCGAACAGCAGCCCGTACACCGCAGTCTTGTTCTGGCAGGCGATGTCCGCCACCGGCGCCGGCAGCGTGAACACGACGTGGTAATACTCGACCGGCAGCAGATCGGCCTGGCGCGCGTCGAGCCAGCGCTGAGCCGCGCTGCTCTGGCACTTCGGGCAGTGCCGGTTGCGGCAGGAGTTGTACGAGATCTGCTCGGTGCCGCAGCCACCGCAGCGCAAGACATGCCCGCCCAGCGCCGCGCTGCGGCACTGGGTGATGGCCGACATGACCTTCAGCTGCGCGAGGCTCAGGTGGCCGCGCTGGGCCTCACGCCAACCGGGGCCGTGGATGCGGAAGATGTCGGCGACCTCCAGGGCAGGCCGCCCCACGGGCGCCGCCTACGGCGAGGGCAGGACCTCCAACGGACTGACCACCTCGCGCAGGACTTCGGTGGCCACATGGGCGTAGACGGTAGTGGTCTCGAGCTTCTTGTGGCCGAGCATGACCTGGATCACGCGGATGTCGACCTTCTGTTCCAGCAGGTGCGTCGCGAAGGCGTGCCGCAGCGAGTGCATCGTCACGCGCTTGTCGATGTGGGCGGCCTCGGCGGCAGCGTGGACCGCGCGGTTGAGCTGCCGTGGCGTCAGCGACTCGACCGGGTTCAGGCCCGGGAACAGCCAGCCGCCGGGCAGCATCTTGCCCTGGGCATGGGCGACGCGCCACCAGGTGCGAAGCCGCTGCAGCAGCAGCGGTGAGAGCATGGCGTAGCGATCCTTGCGTCCCTTGGCCTGCTCGATGCGCAGCGTCATGCGCTGGCTGTCGACGTCGCCGACCTTGAGCGCGACGACCTCGCTGACCCGCAGGCCCGCACCGTAGGCCAACGCCAGGGCGGTCTGGTGCTTGAGGTTCTCCGTCGCGGCGATCAACCTGGCAACTTCCTCGCGGCTGAGCACCACGGGCAACCGCTGCGGCAGCCGCACCGACTTCATCCCGACCATCAGGTTGGGCTGGCGCACCGTGACGTCGAAGAAGAACTTCAGAGCGGTCAGCGTGGCGTTGAGCGTGAAGGGCGAGGTGCTGTTGTCGACGAGGTGCAGTTGGAAGGCGCGCAAGTCCTCCACCGTGGCGGTGTCGGGCGCGCGCTTGAGGAACGCTGCGAGCCGGCAGACGGCACGCACATACGCCTGCTGTGTCTTGGGATCGAGCTTGCGCATGCGCATGTCGTCGAGCATGCGTTGCCGCAGCGGGGTGACCGTCGGATGGTTCGTGTCCATGGTTGCTGCTCCGTCGATGAACGAGGCGGATTGCCTCGATCGTCAACATCGCGCAAACCTGCGGCGCTGCGAACCACCTCGACCTCTCCCGGAGCGCCTACCGCGCGAGCGGTTTAGTCCTCAGACTGAATGCAGACCCTTCGATTTGCCTTTGAGTGTTCGCTGGCGCCGCAAGCGGCCACTGAGTAGCTATCACCGTCGAGGGGCAGACCGCCGCTTGGCAGCGGCGGCGGAGGTCTTCACCCCGATCACCGTTAGGACCACGCCCTCCGAAAGCCGGACGCTTTGAGACTCGACTTCCGCGGTTCGGAGAGCCTGACTCGACACCCACCGACTCGCTGGTTCGACGGCAGGTCGTGACATCCGCTCCCCGTCGTCGAACACCATACCGAATGCCGCAGTCTCATGACTCAGCTCGCTCGGAATGTAGGCGTCCTCTGGCATGGCATCGTTCCGTACGGACCATGAAAGGCCGTGCTGCTTGTGGCACAAGACACACGCAGCCACCGCCGAGCGCTTCACGAGCTTGATTGCCGATGCCGTCAGGCTCGCGCGGAAGTCCTGTCCCAGCTGCTTCGCTGTCTCCAAGCTGGTCTTGCGGCCCTGGATCCAAGGGTCCACGAGGTAGTTGGGAAGGAGCAGTTGGCTGGCGTACGCGTTTGCCTCCGCTTCCGCTGACTTCGCCTTGACGTTCTGAGGGCTGATGTCCTCTTGGGCGCACTGGAAGCCGCCCGTATGTCGGTCCCGCATCCAGTGGGCCAGCTCATGCCCGACTGAGAAGCGCTGACGCTCCGGTCGGCTGCCCGAGTTCACCGTGATGGCGGCTCTCTTGCCGATCGCGACCAATCGAGCCTCGCAGCCACAAAGTGGCGCGTAGCGGACCGGCGCGCCTTGGTCGTCCGCTATCGCGTCAAGGTCGATGTGCTCGGGCCTTGTGACGCCGTAGCGCCAAAGGAGACGCTCGGGTTCGCTGAGCCGTTCGACATCAATCGCGCTCATCTGGCTTCAGGGCGCCAAGTCGGACAAGGTCGTCGTACAGGCTCTCCCAGTCGCTCTGCGATTGCTGCCTGCCATCTCTGAAAGCTACTCGAAGCTCCGGCTCTCGAGCAAAGACTTCCCGAATGGCTTCCTTGATGCGTTCAAGAGAAGGGCGCTTCGACGCTGGCCGTTGAGTGGACTCGAGGGTTCTGTCCTTCACGAGCTGCTCGCGAAGCACGCTGGCGGCCGCCTCGCGCATGGAAGAACGAATCTTCTCAGCTAGCTCGTTGAAGTCGAGACCTTCCTCTTCAGCCTGTTCGCGAAGGTCAGCCTCGCTCGCTAGCAAGACGTCCTCTAGGGCGAGCCGCCGGAGCGCGGCCAATTCATTGGCGTGCTTGCGCTTGATCATCGCTTGCCCCCATCGGCGAATAACTGCTCCAGGCCGCGCCGGTACGCCCGATGAGCACTGTCGTACTCCGTCTGCGTCATGTCGAACATCTCGCGAGTTTCAGCGGCGCTGAGATCGGCGAGCTTGCCCTCAATCAGGTTGGTGACCGCCGGCTTGTCCGCAAAGTGAGCCTTGATTCTGGCAATGTTCGCCTCAGCCTCGTTCTCGCGCCGACCTCGCTCTTCGACCTCGATTAGCGCGTCTTCGACGGAGGGGACGTGCCTGTCCAGTTCGCCAAGCACATCGTCTGCCGACTGGCCTTCCAGGGCAAGCGATTCAATCGCAACGCGATTGCGCTGGTACCAGGAGTCGCGTGAGTCGCTCGCGAGACCCTCCATTGACTTAATCAGGTAGGCCTCGAAGGGCACGTCCAGCGGCCAAGGGCGCCCTGGTTGGCCGGCGGCCGCTTGCATGCAGCGCTTCACAGCCTCGTCGAGCAGTTCTGAGGGGTCCTGGTACTCAGACCCGCCCATGAGCACGCGCGCTGCGCGGTGCACCTTGTGGGCCGGCGAGAGCCCAAGTTGCTCAATCGCCGCCTGAACGTCAGACGACGTCGCGTACTTTCTGTCGGTGTTCTCGTTGTCCAGCACTTTGAAGTCCTCTTCATGCGCTGCCCCCTGATCCTCCCATGTATGCGGGGCTGCCGACGAAACCGGACAAGAGTCGCGTTGTCCGTATTTGGCCGGCACACCTCATACAACGGTAGGGCTCCCCCCTTCTCCCCTAGCCGGGACTGACTGGTACGAGCCCAACCCAGTGAAAACCCTAGACACGTACTGTATATTCGTCCAGCAAGTATGACAAAAGTACCTGCGCCTGCCTTGAACGATGCTGAGCTCGCGGCAGCGATTGGCACGTCTGTGGCGCGATCTGGCAAGTCGGAGGTGCTGATTGCCACTCGTCAGGGTAGCTCCGAAGTGTGGGCACGTCCGGCGAAGGCTTCAGAACCGTGGCAGCAGGTCGGCTCCGGCGACTTCGGCCAGCGGTGCGTCGACGAGGTGGTCGCCAAGCGCGGGTTGACGGTCTTGCTGGCGCCTGTCACGAGCTCACCGCGAAGCATCACACCGGAAACAGCCGCTCTCGCAGCCAAGTCGGTCAAGCAACCGGCGCTTCAGGCCTGGCTGAAGGCGTCGCTCGCGGCGTGCGGTCTCATTGAGGCGCGCAAGGGCAGCGGCCGGGCAGGAGCCATCACTTCCCCAACCAGGGAAAAGGTGCTGTATCGCGCCGCCTGGCGCTGCCAGATGGACGGCTGTGCCGAAGATCTGCGCACCCACCTCGGCGCAACGACGACATGCAACTTCAGCTACTTGGCGCACATCGTCGCCGCATCGCCAGATGGGCCTCGCGGTGACCCTGCTCGGTCGGCAGAGCTGGCGGACGACCCCGACAACATCCTGCTGCTCTGCGACAAGTGTCATCGGACGATTGACCGCGTCGATGCCGATAGGTACTCGGTCGAGTACCTCAATGCAATGCGTGAACGCAGTGTGGCGGCGGTTCGGCGGCTGCTGGACACGCTGGCCTACCCGCGGGCGCGCGCCATCAGCCTGATCGCTAGCATCACGGGGCAGGTTCACCCGCCGCTGACCCAAGCAGAGATGGGCGAAGCCCTTTGGTCTCAGGGCATTCGGGCGGACGAGAAGTCGCCCCAGGCGCTGGTGTCCATCCCGCGTCAGCTGCCAGACCCTCACGATGCTGCGTATTGGTCTGTGGTCATGCGAGGGCTGCGGGATTCGACGGTCGCTCTGCGCGGCGTGTTGGAGGGGTCAAGCAGCGACGAACAGGCGCCGGAGCGCCTGGCGCTGTTTCCGCTCTCCAGCACCTCGGTCTTGGTTCTCGCCGGCCGCGTCATTGGCGACAAGGCCAATGTGACGGTGTTCCAGCCCTTCAGGAATGCGTCAAAGAATCGGTGGCTCTGGCCAGTGGGTTCGAGTGCCAACCAGTTCCAGTTGTCCACCGCCGGCGTCGGCGAGCGCGGGGGAGAGGCATGCCTGCGGGTCAGCCTTACCTTCGACATCGCCGACGACCGTGTGCCGATCTCCGGCGCGCCCACGATGCACATACGGGCAGAGCGCCAGGGCATCGACGCCATCGCGCGGCCGGAAGACCTGTTCGCCTTCGGCCTGTGCGTGGACGAAGCCTTGAAGGTCCTGCAGGACCAGTGGAAGGTTGGAACGGTGCATCTGTTTGTTGGTGCGCCTGCAAGTGCCTGCTTAAGGCTGGGGCAGAAGCTGCAAGCACGGCATCACGCGACCGTTGTCGTCTACGAGACGGTCCAGGGCTCAAAGGGTTTCGAAGAAACCATCCGCATCACTCGTCGGGAGGCGCGTCACGAGCCCACCGGTGAGTCCTTTGACCTCAATCCGTGACACCAAGAGGGAATTCATGAGTACACAAAACAAGCTCTCCAAGCGTGTCATCGCAGCCCTGGCTGCGCGTCGTGACGAGGCTCAATGGGAGAAGCTCATCGTTGGGCTGCTGCACAAGCTGGAACTGCCGCGCGAGAAGCGGCTCAAGGCAATCGAGAAGTACGAGAAGCTGGGGCGCCACATCGCCCGAAAGCTCGGCGTTGGCGAGGCCGATGTTCACATGCTCGTCCAAGGCTCGATGGCGACGCAGACGACGGTGGCGGGCTACGGGCCGCAGAAGTTCGACCTGGATGTCATCGTCAAGCTCAGCTCACCGCGCTTCACCAACTTGCGCGAGTCGGAGCAGTTCTTCGCCGATTTCGGTAAGGCGTTGGAGGGGGCGGACCCCGATGCAGGTGAGCCCGACGAGAAGAACCGCTGCTGGCGCCTGCAGTATCCGGGTTTCGCGTTCTACTTCGACGTCACACCCGCGATTCCGTTGAGTCTCGGCATCACGGGTACGGACCTCCGGGTGCGCGACAAGGTGCACGTCTGGTCGCCTTCAAACCCGCAAGACCTGATTGCCTGGTTCTGCGCCATCGCCGACAAGCGCTTCGAGTTCCAGAAGATGGTTCTCTTGAAGGCTGCGATGGACCACGCGCAGATCGACCCGGTGCCGGACACGCCGGTGGCTATCGACGACATCTTGCGCCGCATCGTGCAGCTCCTCAAAGTGCACCGCGACAGCTACTTCCGCGGCATGCCTAAGGAGATTCGAGACGCCATGCCGATTTCGGTCATCCTGGTGACCCTGGCGGCAAAGGCTTACGACTATCTCGTGACCCACGAGAAGCGCTCGTTCAGCTCGGCCATCGAGGTCGCGCTGGAGGTGGCGGACCGTCTGCCGGAGTTCATCGAGCGCGGCAAGGGCTACGCGGAAGTGCCCAATCCGAAGCTGCCGTTCGAGAATTTCGCGGACAAGTGGCGGACAGACGGCGGCCTGCGCGAGCGGCAGTTCAAGGCATGGCACGCGAGGCTCATAGCTGACCTCGATGCCCTGTTCAGCGACGAAGTCAGCCGTGCCGACGAAACTAAGATCCGCAATATCTTCGGACAGGCGGGTGTCGATGCGTGGAAGGCGTCGCAGCCGAGGCCTGAAGGCGTGTTCGGCGGACTGCTGCTCAACCCGTCCGCGGGAAACCCCACGCGCCCGGCGTCTACCGGCTCGCGCAACACCGCCGGCTGACAGACCGAGTACATGGACCGCGACGCCCCGTTTTCGAGCGCTGCAAGGGCAGTAGATACCTGGCTCCGTTCGGAGCCAGGTCTTGTGCTGCGCGCGGCTCGCGAACTGGACTGGTGGGAGCTGCGCGCGGTGCACGAGCTGCTGCCGACGGGCCAGGCGAAGCTGGTGCTGCCGCCGGGTTTCCCTGGTGAGCCGCCAGAGGTGTTTGTCAGCAAAGACCGATGCCTTGTAGTGCCCCACATCGAGTCGAACGGCCGGGTGTGCACCGGTGTTGCTTCACAGCCCGACGACTACGCTGATCCGATTGGCGCGGTGCGCCGCGCGCTGCAGGCACTCGCGGAACTGCTCGACAAGAGCCTCGACCCGGCATGGCGTGAGCATGAGTTCGCGCGGGAGGCGCGCTCCTATTGGGATGCGTACTGCCTGCAGCGCCGCCAGGCACCTGATGCGCGCCCCGTTCCGGTCATGATGGATGCGGACCTGAGTGGCCTGGCGAACGTGGCCGACGGGGCGCTGGGTGTCTTTACGTTGGGCAAGCTGGGCACTCGCAACGCGGCGGCCGTCTTCGCCACCGCCGGCGCGCAGGACCCCAAGTCGCTGGCCGTGCGGCACGGGCGAGCGGCGGGAACCCACGTCGCCGGCCACGCGCTCTTCATCCGGCTGCCCAGCACCTTTGCATGGACGCCGCAGACTTGGCCGACGTCTCTCCTGCAGCTTGGGCAACTGGTGTCGCAGGTGACGGCAGGGGAGGTTCAGCTGCCGGCCTGGCTGGCCAAGCACAAGGACCGCAAGCCTCGTCCCTACTCCGTGATCTTCGTGCACGGGGAGATCGCGTATGGCTATCTGTTGACTCCTGCGGTCGTGCCAGGTCTGGCGCCCGCCGGTATCTTCCCGGTTGGCGTGAGGCGCCTTGATGCCGACTGGGCACTTGCTCGTGGCCAAGGCCTGGACATCCTGCATCTGCGCCGCAAGGCCCGAGTGCTCCTTCTGGGGGCAGGTTCGCTCGGAGCACCCGTCGCCGAGCACCTCGTGCGCTCGGGCGTCGGCGACCTCACGGCCGTCGACCACGAGACTATGGAGTCTGAAAACACGGGTAGGCATACGCTAGGGCACACCAGCGTCGGCAGGTACAAGGTGCTTGACCTGCAAGCGCGCTTGCTGCGAGAGGTGCCTGGTGTCTCCGTGAAAGCTGAGCCGATGCGCGCAGCCAAGTACGTCCAGACCCATGTGCAGCCCGGCGCCTTCGACCTGGTGGTTGACTGCACCGCTGAGTCGGCGGTCCGAACCCTGCTGTCTGCGCAACGCCATGGCCGTCTTGCTGGAACGCCCGTGGTGATGACCTGGGTCGAGCCCTTCTGTGCCGCGGCCCATGTGGTTGCACTCGGCACTGCCGATGTGTGGCCAATATCAGATCCCGCCGACCAAGCAGTCAATGTGGCCGAGTGGCCAGATGACCCTCGAGTTCGGCTGCCGATGTGTGGCGCAGGCTTCCACCAATATGGAAGCGCCGACATCGGGCAAGCTGCAGGCTTCGTGGCCCAACGAGTCCTTGTCGCCGCCGATGCAAAACTGACCCACTGCGCCGAAGTAAATCTGACCCACCTGGGCGAAGCTGACGGCCTTTTGGCCGTCGATGTTGACCCAGGAGCAAGCAGTGGAGATACGAGTGATGGCCCG
>NZ_SACT01000011.1 GCF_004016515.1 Rubrivivax albus | reverse complement strand
GGCCATCGCGGACACCTGAGATACGATGAACCCAGTCACCCGCATGCCCTGTGCGCTGTCCGCCATCGGCGTGAAACGGTGTCCGCGATCAGCGTGAAACGGGTGTCCGCGATCGCTGAAATGCGCAAACAGCTGCTTGCGGAACGGCGACAGCTCCTGGAGATCGTTGCCCGCGAATGGGTCGAATCTCAGCCTGTTCCACCATTCGATCTCGGTGATGTCACACGGCAATCCTTCGATGAGGGGATTTCGGTCGATTGACGCAGAGAAATTGCTCATGGCATGTTCCTCAGGCAGCTCGCGCAGCACGGGCCTCGGCGACCCATGCAGGCTCATTGCTCGATTTGTCGCCGAGCAGCTTGTCGGCCGGTCCATTGGCAGAAGAGGCCGCTTGCAGTCCATTGAGGCGAAGGCGCTCCGACTGATCGAGCTGCGCTTGCCTGGCCGCGGCCTCTGGCTTGGTCATCCCCCGGGTTGGCGGCGAACCGGCCTCCTTCTTCTGCTGCCGTGCGCGCGCTGCCTTGGCTTCCTTGGCTGAGTCATAGCGGGCGGTCCCATCGTTCGCCAGGACCTCCAGGCGCTTACCACCCGTGAGATAGCGGTCCAGACGGTCGCTCTCGGCAATCTGCAGCCACTCACATAGCGAGAGGTCTGCCAGTTCGGCGTCGTGCGTCTGCAGATCGGCCTCGACCAATCCTTCGCGGTGAAGGAGCCAGACCTTTCCCAGGTGATTCGGGTTCAGATGAACCCAGACGTCTTGAGCGAGGCCTTGATCGGTGAGACCGGTCTCCCTCAGCGCGCCGGAGTTATAGGTCAGATTCGGGATGTAGCGGGTGTCCTTGCTGGTCGGGTCGAAGATGTTGATGCCCTTCGCGCTGACCTTGGCCCTGAGGCGAGGCAGACATAGTCTGCGGATCTGCGTCATGTTGGGCGCGTCGCTCACCACGTAGCCGTTGGCGATCATCCACTTGAGGATTGCTGCTCGTGTGGGCTCCACCTTGTCGCGGCGCATTTCCATCGTCAGCAGGTGCTCCACGCGCTGGACGTTGTTGTGGTACAGGATCCACCTGATGGCGTGGTGCATGTACTCGGCGTGCGTCAGGCATGCATCCTTTGCAGGATCTTCATCCCCGCGCTGTCGGATCTGGCCTTGTGTGCTGCCCGGCAGTTCGTGCGTGGCTCCGATTTGCAGCTGGAAGTGGGTGCTCTCCACGCCGTTCTTTCGCTCCGCCGCGTATGCCTCGGCGAACTCCATGCTGACCTCGGAGGCCGTCATGGCATTGATGCCCTTCTCGGACTTGAATTCGCCGTTGTCAGTTCTGATCCGTCGGAAGTTCAGTGAGATCCACTCGTCGTCGGTGATCTTGAGGCCGTAGCGCGCACAGAACTCGACTTTGCTCTCGGCAGCCATGGCAACGGCGATCAATGACGTCAGCGTCGACGGCCGTTCGAAGCCCGAGTAGAAGGATGCGATGTAGCCTGTGTAGGTTTCACGGACCTTCGTGTTCCAGGAAGAGGGCAGCCGTGCGAGGCGGTCAATGCTCAAGACCAGGTTCTGGTCGTCGGATGTGGAGTCGAGTGAGGCGCACTGGCCAGCAGCCATGAGCCTGCTCCTCTCATTCCCGTACTCCTTTCGATAGTCACGGTCCCATCGGTGCTCACCGATGTTGATGCGTCGAGCGCTGAGCTTGCTGTCATTCGCAGGGCCGTGATGCCGAAACTGATCCAAGGTCGGTAGCTGCTCGATCGGCAGGAGCGTGATCCTGCGGCCCTTGTCGGTGACCTCCACGCGCTCCGCCCAGTACTTGGCCAGGGTGAGCGCGAAGGCCTTCTGGACCGAGACCTTCTTCGACGTCTTGAACTGGCGCCACCCGAGCCGTAGACGCGTTCTGACATCCTCTGTCGACACGACTCCCAGATGCTCGACCATCCCGTTCCGGGCTGCCGGATTCCGTCGGCCCGGGCGGCTGGTATGTTTGCCGTTGCGGTCGGTGCGGGGCAGGCGTGGGCGGCCGGGGGCGCCGCAGCGACCCCACGCAGGGAGCAGTGCTTCTTGGCGCATGCCGCCGATGAGGTAGGCCCGGAGCGCGCGCATCACACGACCCTCGCTGACCTTATGCTCTTCTGCCGCCGACCGGGCGTGAGCACACATCGCACTCCGGTCGAGAAGAGCTTCGATACCAGCGCCAGCGCGTCTGACGTAGGCCTCGATCCAGGCCCATTGCTGGTGCATGATCTGCAGCGCGGTCTGGTAGCTGGAAGACTGAGGGTGATTGACGTCGTTGGCGATCTCTTCGATCTCGGCCGCAGACATGGCCTGCAGCCCGACATGTGTCTGCTCCCGCAGCGCGACCTGGTGCTCGTCGATCTGACGTTCGAGCGCCGCGATGTCCTCCTGCTTTGCGGGCCTCAGATGGTGTTTGGTCCTTCGCCCGCTTTTGCTCTTCTGCGGGAACGGTGCCAAGGTGTAGGTGCCGGGCGGAGTGTTCACACTGACGATGACGCCGATGTCTTCGCTGGCGCCCTCCTTGAGGCGCGAGACGATCATCCAGGGCTTGATTTCGGGGTTCATTGCTTCTCTCCTGCGATTTGTTGAAAGACCACTTGTTTGTGCGCCTTGCCGCCGCTTCTCATCGGTGCGGACATCAGGACGCGAGCGCGAAGATCGATGTCGATTTCGGTGAGCCATGCAGCGGCTCGGAAAAAGCGTTGCCCATCCACGACTTCCGCGCCGATGGCGGCTGAAGCGCTGCTGATTCGGTCGCGCAGCGCAACGCCATCTGGGTGTGAATTGAAGGCGTGGACGAAGCGGCTGCGGCGCTCGATCTCCTCTGCATCTGTTCGCTCATGACGCGTGGGCTCGAGCCAGTCCAGATTGGCGGTGAGGATGTCGCTGAACTGTTCTCCGTCGAAGAGAACATGACGCCCTCCTGCCTTCTCGGCGTAGAGCCGCTCGAGATCGATGCGTTGCCGCATGCGCGAGCCCGGCCTTTCAGCCCTCAGCGCGCCGGCTGGCTTGACCGTCCAGAACGTCAACTTCTGCGTGCTGGCTGGGCCGAACCTCACGACGAGGTCGCTGGTGGCTACATACGGGAGCTCAGGCGATCCCACGTAGGTGCCATGGCTGATTCCTGCCTCGCTTGCGATTTCGAGGAGGCCGGGCATGACGGGCAGGCACGCGTCGTAGCCTTGCTCCAATCCAGCCATCGGATGCGGGTGACCGCGCCAGGGGAAGAGCGGGAACTGGGTGCGGATCTCCAGAGCGCCCAGCCAGTTTGCGACGCGCCCGGCCCTGTATTCGAGGGTCGACAGGAAGTGCATGGGACGGCTTCCGATGGAGCCGATCGCGACGATGTGGTTGGACGCCCGAGGTGCGTTGCCCCGGGTCACGGTGATCCAGGGCTGGTAGTCATCTCCCCGTCCTTGGCCGAAGCCTTGGAGGATCAGTGACTGCAGCCGGGTTCGGGTCATCGGCGCCTTGCCGATGGAGTTGGTCAGGACGCGTCCTCGTTTGGCATCTGTGAGGAACTCGTCGTATGTTTCGTGTTTCATTTGCGTGTCTTTCAGGCTTGAGTCCGCACGACCGGTCGACTCGATCGGTCTACGGGCTGTCGTGAATGGAGTGGTTTGCGGGCGACTAGCGGCGCTGAGGCGGGCCAGTGCAAGGGGTTGCCGCGATGGCCTTCACAGGGTGCTGGTCAGGTCCCTGACTGGGCTGTTCCATGGCTTGCTGATTGGCGTCTTGCGCGTTGCAGATGCTTGCAGCGTTGTGCGCCGGGGTTACTTCACGGCGATGGCCTTGGCGGGACACCATCCGAAGGGCGCCACATCCAATGTTCCTGACCGCGGAATCCGCCACTCGTGAGCACGGGTGCTTTGGTGTGGTCGACACTTGGACGTCGAGCACACCGACATCGCTCATCGCCGCCAAGGAACCGAACGTCGCTTCGGTCCACGACGCTTGGTTACCGGCGCCCGCATGGCCGTATCGCCGGCGGATGTAGCGAAGGCGCTGGTCGGTGGCCATGACGCTGCGACCCACAGCAGTGCTCAGGAACGCGCGACTCTGGGGATTTGCAAAAGATGAAGGCATGAGTTCAGCCTCGGCTGCCCGAAATGGGCTTCCGAAAAGAAGTTGTGACTGGGGAGGGAGGGAGACGAAGTCCGCCGCTATGGCGGAGGCCTGCTCGAGGCGGGTGGGCGCGGGCGACGCGGATGCCTTGTGCTAGCGTCTCGACGTCAGGGGTGACGGCTGCCTCACCAAAGGTCGGTTCATGCCGAAGGGTTGGTTGGTTTAGGTTGGGTGGGGACGTCTCTTCGCCGCAGGCGAAGAGGTCGCGGTGGTGGGCTCGTGGTTGTGTCGGATGGGGTTGCGCCAGGCGCTGGCTCAGAGCTTGGCGCGCTGTGCCGCAGCAGGGAAGTGAACCCGGCGCGTGGCGCAGGCATGGCGGGCGAGTGAGGTCGCCGGTAGTGCGGAAATGGGTGAGAACGGGCGGCATGGGGAGAAGGTTGCGCCTTCTCGATTTCGGCGTTTTCGTTCCTAGAACGAATATTCCGATCATCTGAATCTGAGGGGAACTTCACGGATGGCAACTCGAGGTCGGCCTCGATCGCCAAGCGGACCGACGAGCGCTGCCGACAGAAAGCGGGAGTTCGATCGGCGGATGCGCAATGCGGACGGGCATGTCGCGGGCGAACCTGCCCGAACGCCCGTCGTGCTGTACCTGTCGGCCGAGGCACGTGAGCTGATGCGACGCCACCGCGACGAGGCTGCCCTTGCAGGCACGCCGCCCTTGGTGGACTCGAAGTTGGTCGAGGCAGCCCTGCTGGCCTACATGACCGCACGCCCGAGGACCCCATCAGCGGGACCAGCGCCCACTGCGACGCCGCCGGTCAATGACGCACCCCCGCCAGCAGCGGCTGACGAAGACATCGAGCGTCTGCGCCAGTTGCGCGCAAAAATCCGACAGCTCAACACCAAGCTCGAGCACGCCGACGCCGAGCAGGACGTGCTTCGGGAGCAGATGGAGAGTGAATCAGTCCGGGCCGAGCAATGGACCGACGTTCGGGAGAAGCTCGTAAAGCGCCATCGCATGGAAGCGTCCCTGCACTTGCTCCCAATGGCAACAAGGCTGAACGCTGCCTTTGGCGAATTGCAGTCTGACGCGGCGCGGATGCGTGCGTTGAACGACGAAGTTATTGACTACTTGATCACGCTGCTGGACAAGCTGGAACGGTCCAGCTAACAGCTAACCGACTGCGCTCCGGGCCAGTTGCCTAGGCTCTGGGCTTGCCCGAGCCGCCGAGGGCGCTGGTCTTCAAGCCGTACAGCCGGTTGAGACTGATTGCAGCCAGTCCAGTTCGGCGGTCGAGTGGCGGCTCGAAGCGGAAACGGTCACACGCGGCTTGAGACCGCCGATAACGGCTGCGCCCTCCTGACCGGTCACTCGCCCGATGTTGCTGGCGTGGCGGCCGACGAACGACTGCTTCTGCGGTGGGCGTCCGACTGAACCCGACCCGCACCGGACGTAGAGATCATGGGATTGGACTCCGCAAAGCGGTCGTTCGACATCGACATGCAGCACTGCCCGAACTGCAGCGCCGGGCAACTGAAGATCAACGCGGCCACCCTTGAGCAGCCGGTGATCGAAGGGATCCTGACCCGCGTGGGACTGGTCCTGTGCCGACTGGAGCGCGGTCAGACGTCCAAGCGCCCCTCACTCCAGCGGCAGCGCGCTCCCCCCGCTTCAGTACGCCTCGACGAGGATCTGGCTTGCGCCCCTTGCTTCGAGGACGGCCCTGCAGTCGGCAACCATGGCCGCTGAGCCGCACACGTAGAAGTCTGTGTCCGCCGGGTCGAAGGCGAGGCTCGACAGCGCAGCGGACACCCGGCCCTGGAAGCCGCCGGGCCGGGCCCTCTCGCGGCTCACGCAGGCGACCACGGTGGCGGGCAGTGGCGTCAGGCCCGCGGTGATGTCTTCGGCCGCGGTGCGGCAGCCGAAAACCAGCTCGCAGGCGTCGAGCCCCCCGTCTTGTTGCAGCTGGCGGAACATGGGCAGGAACGGCGCGAGCCCGGTGCCGGTGGCGACAAAGACCTTGCGGCGCGGGCTTCGGGCCAGCGTGTAGTGCCCCAGCGGCAGCTCGATCCGGGTCGCGGTGCCAGGCTCGGCGCCGGCGACGAACTGCGATCCGAGGCCGCCGGTGCGGGTGCTGATCAGGAAGTGCACCGTGTTGCCGTCCAAACCCGCGATCGAGTAGTCCCGCCACTCGTAGCCGGCCACCTCCAGCCGGGCGAACTGGCCCGGCGCGAAGCCGTCCACCGGGCGGTCGAGTTCGAACGCGAGCCGCCAGATGGTCGGCGTCAACCGCTGCTTGCTGACGAGCACCGCGCGCCGCTTGTCGCCCGCGGCTGCCGGAGCCATGGCGCCGCCCGCGCGTTGCGCGTCAGCGGCGCGACTCGGGCCCTTCGCGATCGCGGCGCGGATCATCGGATAGCCCCTGGACCCCAGCACCTGGCAGGCGGCGCCGAACCCGCCCATCATCGCCCCGAAAATGCCCAGGGAGACGGCGTCCTGCCCTGACAGGTAGAGACCGGGGATCGGCGTCGCCGGTCCGAACGGCGCGGAGCGGAAGCGCTCCGGCGTGGCCGCGAGGCCGTAGAAGCGTCCGCCGGGGTGCGAGGTGTAGTGCTCGACCGTCAGCGGCGTGGACAGCTCCGCGTACTCGACCAGCGCGCCGAGCCCGGGAACGGCGGTCTCGGCCAGACGCAGCAGCCCGTCGCCGATCCGGGTCTTCAGCGCGGAGTAGTCGGCGCCGCGGTTGCCCCTGGGGTGGTCACGCCACGCGTCGAAGGCCTCCGTGTCGGCAACCGCGATGATCTCGGCGGTGTGGAAGCGGTCGTCCCCCGATTTCAGCGACGGGAACGACAGGTAGATGTGCGACGGCTGCCCCTCGAGCAGCCTGCGCCCCTGGTCGGCCAACGCGTCGTGGTCGGTGTCCGCGTTGATCCAGTAGTTCTCGCCGCGCACGCCGAGCGTGGAGGCGCTGGCCTTCAGCCGCACGTACAGCGTCACCGCGGAGTGACCGTTGCCGAGCCGGCCGGCCAGCGCGCGCAGCGCGTCGGTCTTCGCGCCGACCTCGCCGTCGGTGGGCAGCAGCCGACCGAAGGTGATCGGGACACCGACGTTCGAGATCACGACCGGGGCCAGGTGCGTGACCCGTTGCGGGTTGGCGCCACGGCGGTCGACGACCTTCACGCCCACGGCGCGCCCGTCGCGCAGCAGGATCGACTCCACCTCCTGGCACACGCGCACCGCGCCGCCGTGGCGCTCGATGCCGGGCTCGAAGGTCCGCGCGATGCGTCCGGCGCCACCCTCCGGGAACCAGGCGCCGTCCAGGTAGTGGGCGACGATCAGTGCGTGGATCGCGAAAGCGCTCTGCGACGGGGGCAGTCCGTAGTCGCCCCACTGCGTGGCGAGCAGCGCCCGCAGCTGCGGCGAGCGGAAGTGGGCCTCCAGGTAGGCCTTGGTCGTCTGCGTCGCCGTGCTGCCGGTGAGGCGACGCCAGGCGCGCAGCAGCGGCACGACCGGCCTCGGCACCATGCGCTGGGCGAAGCCGAGGATCGCCCAGCGTTCGGCGGCGCGGACGTCGCGGAAATAGCGGTGGATCGCAGCGGCCTCGTCGGGGAAGCGCTCGACAAGCCGCTGCGCGAAGCGCTTCGCCTCCGAGGGCACCGCGAAGTCGAGCCCTGGGTAGACGAAGCGCTCGAAGTCGTCGGGCATCCGGTTCCAGCGCAGGGCGCCGCCGGAGAGGTAGTCGAGGATCGCGCGGGGCTGCGAGCCGGGCGCGACCTGGCCGATGTAGTGCAGGCCCACGTCCCAAGACGCGCCATCGCGGCGGAAGGCATGGGTGAGGCCGCCCGGCTCGGAGTGCTTCTCCAGCACCAGCACCCGCTTCCCGGCGACGCCTGCCAGCAGGCCGGCCGCCGTGATCCCGCCGATCCCGGATCCGATCACGATGACGTCCCACATGGCCACCTCCTGCGTCGGCTGCATGCGGATTCTTTGCGGGGTGGCTGGAAACGCATTGACCGCGCGCAAAGGGGCGCCCGGCGAGCTGGACCACGAAACCGGCGCCGTGATGGCGCCAGCGCGTTCCCGAGTCCAGCAAGCTGCCGTTCACCGGGGACCGGTGATGGCCGGAACTGGCAGTTCGACCCGGCCCCAGATAGCTGCCGTTCAGGGCGGCCGCGCTGATAGGTCCCCAGCACGGCCGCCGTCCACGGCTTCAGATCTCCGTCTGCTCGGAGATCTCGAGGGCGTCGTCAACCTCGATACCGAGGTAACGCACGGTCGACTCGAGCTTCGAATGCCCAAGGAGCAGCTGAACGGCCCGCAGGTTCTTCGTGCGCCGGTAGATCAGTGTTGCCTTGGTCCTGCGCATCGAGTGCGTCCCGTACTCGGCGCGGTCCAGGCCGAGCTCATCGACCCAGTGCCCGAGGATGCGAGCGTACTGTCGGGTGCCCAGATGGGGTGAGTCGTGCAGCCGGCTCGGGAACAGGAAGTCCTCGGACTTCAGCCCGGCCTGCTTGATCCAGGCCTGCAGGACATCCCGGGTTGCCTGCGTGATCTCGAACTGGACCGGTCGTTGCGTCTTGTGCTGCATGACAACGGCGCGCGTCGCCACCTGGTCGCCATGACACACGTCCCGGACCTTGAGCGCGACGAGGTCGCAGCCGCGCAGCTTGCTGTCGATGCCGAGGTTGAACAGGGCGAGTTCGCGCACCCGGCCCTCCATCTGGAGGCGGACACGCAGCGCCCAGATGTCCTTGAGCTTGAAGGGTGCCTTCTGCCCGACGAGCTTTCCCTTGTTCCAAGGCTCGCGATGAATAGCGCTACATGTGGTTCCCATGATGGTCTCCCATCGAGTTGAGGGTTTCACAGGATGCGCCTCAGAACAGGTCCGTCGCCGCCTTGCTGAGCCTCTCGCTGGCGGAGAGGTGCCACCATGTCCCGCCGAGTGACGGCTTCCTGGCGCGGCGGCGAACTATCAGTCTCGGCCAGTTGCCGTCGCCCGCGGGCGACGGCAACTGGCCGGGACCGGGCTTCCCCGGAGATCGCCGCAAGCTGACATTGGCGGGCGGAGCCATCGCGCTGAAAGTCAACTTCCTGCCGCCGCCTCGTACTCACACTGACGGCCAGGAGCGGGCAGTCGCGAACGACTGCTCAACCAACACGTCTTCGCCCGGGACCTGAACAAGCACGTGACTCGGGCCGTCCGAAGCCCATGGCGAGGAAATGGGTGCGATAGGTGTCGCGCGACTGTCTTGTGAGCGGCGACTCTTCGAATGGCCGCAACCTAAGCGCGGCCATGAAGCATTGATATCGGAAATAGGAAGTGTCGACCGAGATATCAAAAATCCAAATCGAGCAGTCTAAATTGGCGCACACGCTGCGACCGCCGAGATCGATACGCCTTCACCTCCCGAAACATACGAGATCGTCCATCCATCATCCCCGGCCGGACCACTCTCCACATCGGTCGCGAGTCCCGGTCTGCTGCTGGTTACTCGCCAAAGTAACTCAGCACCGACGCTGCTCACAACACGATAGCCACCACTCAAGACACGCATTCCACTTGGGCACTGGGCAGTGAGTTGGGCCACGGTGCCCGCCGGTCCAGTGACACTGAATTGTTCAACCAACGGCTGCACGAAGTCTAAAGGACGCCCCCAGCAGATAAGTCTGCTGAACCAAGGACCATCTTGATCCTGAAATATACCAACTGCCCAACCTGTATTATCGATAAACCTAAAATCTGAACCTGCTGGATGACTTTCGAAGAACTGAACGTTTGTCAATGGGCCTGACGATCCGAAACCGCCGCTGAGAATCTTCTGGGCAGAGGGGCATTGGACTGCCACCGAAGCAGGAGCAATCACACCGTCATTCGACAATCCGTCACTGGTAAATACTGTTGGCTGCGACGACCCAGGAAGGGAGGCACACACAGCGTACGCCTTGACCAGT
The DNA here is from genome assembly GCF_004016515.1 of Rubrivivax albus. Classification (GTDB taxonomy): domain Bacteria; phylum Pseudomonadota; class Gammaproteobacteria; order Burkholderiales; family Burkholderiaceae_C; genus Rubrivivax; species Rubrivivax albus. The sequence goes on along the minus strand of NZ_SACT01000011.1, from coordinate 64,096 downwards.
TGTCCTTCTATCAGGGACGTGAAGCGAACGCGCCAAGCGCGGGTGCCCGCAGCCTCGGTCGCAATCTCTGAGGGCGCGCTGAAGAGAACGTTCCAGACGCGGTCAGTGCCTGAAGCAGAGAAGCCTCCGCCTACGACGGGCTTGTCGACTGGGCAAGCCGCCAGCAGTTCCCCGCTACTGCCTGGCGCACCTGTTGTTCCCGAGACCTCCACCAATTGGTAAATAGTCCGGGTTGTACAAGCCACTTGAACATTATCGATTCCTGCGCCTTGTGCTGTCCCATTAGCGTTGCTCACTGCGCAGTTCTGCTCCGGGTTCTCGGGTTGCACCGAAACCGAGACCGCATAGCTCGCGCCATCGGCGACCGAGGTCTGGAATGTGAACGCGCCATTCTCTGCGATGAACAAGTCGTCACCGCCGTTATTCTGAAGGACCAAGCCAGACCCTGACAGACCTGATACGACTCCGCCAATTCGATAGGCTTTGATCTCTGTCGTTGTGCAGGTTACGGTGACATTGTCGACGTTTGACGTGGCAGTACCGGTGTCATTACTAACCACACACGATTGTCCTGGGTCGCTTGGCTGCGTCAACACCTTGACGCTATAGGCAGATCCTGAAACCAAGTCAGAGGCGAGAATTACTTGGCCATTCGACGTAACGTCAATGGTCGCCTGGTCGTTGTACTGCAGAACCAGCCCTGTCCCCTCAAGCCCCGCGACTGTGGCACTGAGTGTCAAGGAAATGGCGCCATCACCACCGCTACCCCCACCGCAGCCTGCCAACAGCAAACCCACCACTGACGTACAAAGGGCTACACGCATCACCTGGCTACCTTCATCAGGCCGTAAATTGACTGGCTAGCGATCTTGCTGAAGCCTGATGGCGGCATGATCGTCACGCTGTCAGTCCACATGACAGATGCGCACACCGGCAAGATTGGCGGTGCACCCGTGGTACTGGTGTTCCCGGTGCTGCCCGAGAAGGCTGCCTTGACGCCGACCACCTTCAGAGGCATCGACACGCACCGCCGTCCCGACCAGACGTAGCGCGATGCGCGGCCCGCTGCGCAGGAGCTAAGGCGCGGCACACCAGGGTCGGGGCGCTGAGTACTCGGAACCCTGCGGTCTTCTATGGCCATCTGCGTCCCCTCCCACTGACCCCTCGTCTCAGGGGTGCCGTCGAACGACACGAGCGAGCCGTGCTGGGTAAGCGCGGATCGATGACATAAAGTATTTAGACAAAGCAATTTGGGTTCATACCCCAATTGGTGTAGGAGAGGCGCCGCGATGGCATCAACTGCTTTCGGCTCTGAAGACCTAGAGCCGCTACTCGATACCGTGCACGCCGTCTACCAGGCGCCTGGTAATGCCGATGGCTGGGCACGGGCGGTCGCGGCGATCGGCGGGTTGACTGGCAGCAAGGCGACGGCCTACCTGCTGGTCAACGGCGAGACGCTGCACAACGAGATCACGGCGTTCGCCGGCTTTGCGGAGGCTGACCTCGCGGCCTACCAGGGCCCCAACGGCGCGCAGAAGGACGTGCGCTTCCGCTACCTGCACAACCTGGTGCCGGGCCAGGTGTTCCGCGAGTTCGAGTACGTGACCGACCGTGCCGCCTGGGACGCGTCGGAATGGATCCAGTACCAGCGCGAGGCACTGGGCTGCTACTGGTGCATGAGCGCGCAGGTCAGCACGCACGGCCTGTGGCGCGACTACATTTCGGTGAACCGGCTGGAATCCAGGGGCTCGCACAGCGACCGCGAGAAGTCGCTGCTGCAGGCGGTGCTGCCGCACCTGGCGCGCGCCGGCGAACTGCACCGCGTGCTCGACCGGCTGGCCGAACGCTACGGCCTAGTGCTGTCGGTACTGGACCGGCTGCTGGTGGGCCTAGTGATCGTCGATGCCGCAGGTCGCGTGGCCGCGGCCAACACCAGCGCGCATGCGGCCTGCGCTGCCAGCGGTGCGGTCCACATCACGCGCGACGGGCGTCTGCGCGCCGCCGACGTCGCGCAGGACGCGGCGGTGCAGCGGCTCCTGGCCGGCTGCATCGGCACCGCGTCCGGCAAGGCCCTGCATGGTGGTGGCACGCAGGTGCTGCAGCGCGGCGACCGCGCCGTGCTGGCCGAGGCCATGCCGCTGCACGGCGAGCGCCTGAGCGACGGCGAGATGCTGCATGGCGCCGCGGTCTTCCTGGTGGACCCGGCGGTGGCGCAGGTGGTGTCGTTGCAGGGCCTGGCGAAGCTGTTCGCGCTGACCGACGCCGAGGCACAGGTGGCTGACGCGCTGGTCAACGGCCTGGCGCCGCGCGACATCGCCGAGCAGCGCGGCACCTCGCTGGAGACCGTGCGCACGCAGCTCAAGACCGCGATGGCCAAGACCGGCGCGAACTCGCAGCTGGACCTGCTGCGGCTGGCCGCCAAGCTGGCGCCGCCGGTACGTGGGGTGAACGACGACCCACCCACCCCCCCGGAATCCGGGGGGTGATGTGCGACGTCCTCCGATCGGGTGATGCTCGCGCGGCCATGCGCAGGGAACGTCGCATGCGTGGGTTGACGGCCCAACCGAGGGGCGGATGCTGAACAGGACACGAGGAGGCGCATCGATGTGCATGGCTCACTTCCGTCGCGGAGTCGGTGGGCTCGCGTTCGTCGCCGTGACCTCGATGGCGCCTGCCCATGGCGCCGTGCTGACGCTTGAGAGCAGTTTCCTGGGCTTCTTCGTCAGCGGCACGCCGTACTCGGTGCTGACCGGGTCGTGGTCGGCAACCGTCGACACAGCGCTCATTGACGCTGCCGTGTCGCAGGGCAGGGATTCGGTCAAGGTGCGGCCGGACACCATCGTCTTCAGCGAGGCGCAGACCTTCCAGCCCAACCCGTCCAACCCCGCCGCCGACACGACCTGGTCGACGGCCAACACCTATGTGCAGGTCTATTTCAACACCCAGGGCCTGGTTACCGGCACGGTGCAGGTGCACGGCGACGTGCCCGAGACTTTCAGCAATGGCATGAGCAGCAACGGCACGGGGTTCAATGACTTCGTGATGTACTACTCCGACGGCTTCACCAACCTGGCTGCACGCGAGCCGCTGGACTACTTCGCCTACAACCTGCAGGGGGTTGGCAGCTACGCGGCCACGCGGCAGGGCGACCGCGTGAACCCGATTCCGAACACGCTCACGAACGGCTTCCTCACCATCCAGGAGCGTCAGTCCGTCTCCGACGGCAGCGGGCCGGTGGACTTCTTCGGTGGTGCCGCTGGCGGCAGTTCCGGGGGGCTGTCGATCGACTTCGCGGCCGATGGCGACCTGCAGGTTGCGGTGAACCCGGCGGCGACGCTGGCCGAAGCAGACCTCTTCGTCTTCAACACCTTCTCCACCCGGCTGCAGGCCTGGGACATCGACGTCAGCGGCAACCTGGTCGGCACGTCCAGCATCTACATCCCGTATGCCGTGGGTGTGAATCCGCTGGCGCTGAAGGTCTTCCACTTCGACGAGGACCTGGGGCTCTGGGAACTGCTCGCCACGCGGGTCGAAGGCGGGTTGCTGGTGGCCGAGACCGACGGCTTCTCGCCGCTGGTGCTCTCCGAGATGAACGACGATGAAGCCCTGCTGGCGTTGCAGGCGCTCAATGCGCAGCAGGTGCCCGTGGTGGGCACGCTGTGGCTGACCGCACTCGGCCTGGCCCTGTTGGGAGTGCGCAGCCGGCGGCACGGTGCACCCACTGGCCGTCATCTGTCGAACGCGTGACTGGCGCACTGCAGGGGCCGTCATGCACGGTTTGGGTTCTCTGGCTTCCGTCGTGGCTGCGGCGCTGTCCGGGCTGACGCCGGCGCTGGCTGCCGGGCTGCGGCCGGGTGACGAAGTACGCGTCGACTACCTCTTCCCGTGCCAGTCGCAGGTGTTCCGCACGGCCACGCTCGTCGGCCCCGGCAGCGCGCTGGACAACTTTGCCGGCATCTTCAACGTTGCCGTTTCGCCGGACGTGATTACGGCTGGCGCTCACGCGCAACGCAGCGATCTACGAAGTGGCGTTTTACGGGGTGGGGTTCTTCGATCTCAACGGCACATTAAGCTTCGAGACCTTCGTGCTGCAGGCATCGGCCAGCACCTATCCGGGGCTGTAGTCGGACAGGCTCTCGCAGGGCACCGGGGCGGTGTATGTCAACGTCGTCGGTCTGCCCGGTCTGGCGGGGCAGCAGATCGTGTTGTCCGCGGTGCCCGAGCCGGCGGCGGCGGGCTTGCTGGCGCTGGGGCTGACCGCGCTGGCATGGCTGCGAAGGCGATCAGGCACAGCTCGGTCTGGTTGATCAACCCGGGAGATGACCTCTGAGTTCAAGGCAGCAATTGCCTGAAATGGCAGGCACGGATCTCCAGTCGGTTGTGCCATGCGGATCCGTCTGTCGCATTCATTTCAATGTCATGCCGGAACGACATGTTCTGGAGGAACTGCACGTCCGGGAATTCAGGATCGGAGGCACGTGGATCGAGGCGCAGTTCGATCGCACGTATCAGTCAGCGATGCTGAACAGCCCGAGCCATCTGACCTTCATCGCCGCGCTGGTGCAGATGCAGAAGTTGACGTATGTCTACGCGTGTAACAGGCTCGGCTTGAACGCGGACGTGCATGCGGCCGAGGCATTGAAGGTCTGGCCGACGTCGCTCTCGATATCCCTGCGCGACATGGTCGTCGACGAGAAGGCGCTGGTCCAGAGAATCGAGTTCACGGAGTTCCGCAAGCTGTCGCGCAACAAGTTCCACGCGAAGGCGCGATCCGAGGTCGGCCCGATCGCCATCGACGCAACGGCCATGATCATCGTCATCGGCGAAGCATGACTGCCCAGGTGCTTTCGACGGTCGTTCTGATCTTTGCCGTCGTGTTCTCGTCGATGCGTTATCGGGCACTGAATTCACGCTATCCCAAGGAACGCGCCGAATTGGCGTCGGACGCGAGTTTCCTTCCCGTATACGTGACCCTGGTCCCCCTGGGCACCGTGGTGGCCGTCTGCAGCTACTGGATGGACTGGCAGTTCCTTCTGAAGATCCATGACTGCGCTGCGCTGCAGTTGTTCGGGTCGTTCGTCTCGCTGGCGGGTCTGTTCGGGTTCGAGGCGTCGATTCGTGCATTGGGTGCGAACTACAGCCCGTGCTACGACCTGAGGGTGCCGCCGGAGAGGGTCAAGGCTGGGCCGTATCGCTGGATTGCCCACCCGATCTACGTGAGCAACGTGACGATCCTGATTGGTGTCTTCATTTCCAGCGGCTCGCTGTGGTTGGCACTGGTGGCGCTGATCGTCGGCATCTACTACTGGAGATCGGCGCGCGTGGAGAGTCGTGCTCTGGCGCGGATGGGATGAGCGGGCTGCGGCGCCGTCGTCAATACGTCGGACATCGCAGCGCCTGGATGGGCCCGAATTGATGGGCCTTCGCGACCCTGCCTGCAGTGTGAACAAGCTCTGGACGCTGCGCGCCCTCTGAAGACCGGCAGTTCCACTCGCCGCACGCTGTGCGATGCGCCGTCCCTGCGCGCGTGCTTCACGTGGCCAACACGCCCGCCGACGGCGCCTGCCCCGCCGAAGGGGCCTGTCGGAAGTGCTCGGTCGCGTACTGCAAGTTGGTGATGCGAGGGCGGCGTGACGCCGGAACCATCGATGGCTGGCGGCGGCAGTGGTCCCGACGGGACGCAAAGGGGCATCGAACCCCCGCGTCGGCGCCGACAGGGAGTCCACACCGATGCACCACATCCGAACCGAACACGTTGCGCATCAGCGGCACGTGCCGAACGCGCCCGACGGCGTGCCGCCAGCCTTCGTGCAGGCCAGCCGCTACTGCGACGCGGCCAGCGAGCCCGTGCGGGACGCCGCGGCGGACATCACGCGCGGCGCGCGGACCGATCGCGACCGCGCCGTCCGCGTGTTCCACTGGACGCGCGACGAGATCCGGTACGTGGTCGGCATCCATAGGCATCGCGCGTCGGAGACGCTAAGGCTGCGCGCCGGCTCGTGTTCCAACAAGGCCAACCTGATGGCTGCGATGCTGAGGTCCATTGGCATCCCGTCCGGGTTCCACGTGCACCGCGTGCGCACCCGGGAGTACTTCGGTCCGCTGTGTTCCGATCGATTCAAGGTCTTCGTCAGCCATGAATCGAATCACGTCAGTGGCTGCGTGCTGCTCGGCGGCCGCTGGCTCGAAGCGGACCCGACGGACGACCGCATGCTGTCCGAACGCACGGTGCACCTGTCGCCGCAGTCGCGCCTGGTGGCCTTCGGCGGCGACGATCACGCAAGGCTGCACATCGAACCCGGCCACCTGGTCCGTCGCAGCGAGCATCCCAGCCCCGACATCGACAGGATGCTCGAGAAGCGGCGCCGCACAGCGCCGCAGGTGCTGGCGGTCTTCAACCTCTACCTCGAGCACTGCCGCATGCATGCGCACAAGCACCAGAGCGTCAGGAGCGTACAGGACAGCTTCTTCGTCTGGCTTCGGGAGCAGCGGCCCGCCCTGCACGCTGCCTTCGTCGCCAGCGAGGCCTGGCAGCGCTGGCGACTCCGCCTGCGGGATCCGGCCGCCCAGCAAAACGACAGGAGCATGCATGACCGTTGAACCGATCCAGCCGCCGCAAAGCCCAGAAGTCGGCGACCACGACGTGCGCGTAGTTGGCCAGGGCCTGGCCGGGCGTCGCGTGGCCTTGCTGGTCAGCGGCGGCATCGCTGCGATGAAGGCACCGCTGCTTGCCCGGGCCCTGAGGCGCCAGCAGGCGGAGGTGGTGTGCTATGCGTCCGCGGAAGCGTTGCGCTACACGACGCGCGACGCGCTGACGTGGGCCTCGACCCATCCGGTGGTGGGCGCCCTGTCGCCGGACTCGGAGCACCTCGCGGCCAGCCGGCCGTTCGACCTGTACCTGGTCGCGCCGGCCACCTACAACACGATCAACAAGTGCCGCCACGGCATCGCCGACGGCCCGCTGACGACGACGCTGGCGTCGGCGCTGGGGCTGATGGCCCGCGGGCGTGCCAAGGTCATGCTGGTGCCGACGATGCACGGCACTATGCACAACCCCGTGCTGCACGACAGCCTCGTGCAATTGCAGGCCTGGGGCGTTTCCGTCATGCGGCCGCGCGACGCACATGGCAAGCACAATCTGCCAGAGATCGACGCGATCGTCAGCGAGGCCTGCCGGGTGGTCTCGTCGTCGCCGTTGAAGGGCGCACGCATCCTGGTGACCGCCGGGCCTACCCCTGTGCCGATCGACGGTGTGCGGCGCATCACCAACAAGTTCCGCGGCACGCTGGGCATCGAGATCGCTGGCGAACTCCACCGGCGCGGTGCGGAGGTGACGCTGTTGCTGGGCAGCGCCGCGATGCCGACGCCGACCTGGCTGAACGTGCACCGCGTGAGTACCTTTGCGCAGTACCGCGACACCGTCCTGGAACACCTGGCCACGGTGGGCGCGGAAGTTGGCATCTTCGCCGCCGCGGTGGCCGACTACGCACCGAGCCACGCGTTCGAAGGCAAGCTCCGCAGCGGAGACCCGGCACTGCGCCTGGACCTGCGCCCCACGCAAAAGGTCGTCGACCTCGTTCAGCAGGCGCACCCTGCACTGCAACTTGTGAGCTTCAAGTTCGAGATCGGGTGCACGCTGGACGATCTGGTGCAGATCGGTCAGCGCCGGCTGGATGCCGGCCACGCCGCGGTGATCCTCAACCGCCAGGAGGACTACACCGACGCAGGCATGCATCGCGCCTACCTGCTTTCGGCCTCGGCGCCGCTGGTCGAGATGGAATCGAAGCGGGAGATCGCGGTGCGCCTAGCCGAACATCTGGAGCGCACGCGGCGGCCTGCCAGTCGAGCGTCGTGACCCGGCAGCGAGCGGCCTCAGCGGCGCTCGCGCATCAGCCTGCTCGTGCCGAGCAGGCTCGCGACGAGGCCCACCGCCAGTACCTCGCTCTTGCTGCGCACGTCCAGTGCCGAGTTGAGCTCTATGATGACCGCGAGGCACAGCCAGCCGCCGAGCACTTAATGTTTGAGTCGGCCGTAGCTCTGTCCGGCGTGCGGCGCTAGGTGTCCCCACTGGCCGCTTTTCGGTAACGAGGTCAAACAATCGAATGTCTCTGATGGGTCGAGACGAGCCCGTCATGCAGTGACGGACCAGCCGTTCAGGCGGTGAGGCCGAGCAGCAGTGGGATCAGCGTCGGCTGTCACTCGCACTGCGGACGCTGACGTCCGCGACGGCAGCCGAGTCGAAGGTCGGCTTGATAGCGCCTACCGGGAGTTCGCCCGCGGTCGGCGACAGGCTCCTTACGCTGCTATTCCGACTCTCCAAAATTCGACACATTACGTCTGTCGGCAAGGCTCCACCTATCACCTCGATGAATGCACCGTGATGGTGCGGATCGACGCTTTATTGCAGGAACAGGCTGTGGCGACCGTTCTAAAGTGTCGAAAAACGACCCCGTTTCGACACATAGATCCGAAAACCCACACCGCATGCCGCTGCAACGCCTCACCCTCGCTGTCACCCCTTTCCAGCAGAACTGCAGCCTAGTCTGGTGCGGCCGGACACATGCGGCGGCGCTGATCGACCCTGGGGGCGAACTGCCACGGCTGCGAGCCGCCGTGGCCGAGCGCGGGCTCGACCTGCAGGCCATCTGGCTCACCCATGCGCACATCGACCACGCCGGCGGTGCCGGGCAGCTGGCGCGCGAGACCGGCCGGCCCATCGTCGGGCCGCACCGTGGCGACCAGTTCTGGATCGACGCGCTGGCTCAGCAGGCGCAGATGTTCCGTTTCGCGCCTGCCGAGCCCTTCGTGCCCACGCGCTGGCTCGAGGACGGCGACACGGTGACGCTGGGCGATGAGTCGTTGACGGTGCGCCACTGCCCCGGCCACACGCCGGGGCACGTGGTGTTCCACCATGCCGGCAGCGGCGTGGCCTTCGTCGGCGACGTGCTGTTCGCCGGCAGCATCGGGCGTACCGACTTCCCGGGTGGCAACCATGCGCAGCTGCTCGACAGCATCCGCATGCGGCTATGGCCCATGGGTGACGACACGGTGTTCGTGCCGGGTCATGGGCCGGAGAGCACGTTCGGGGCTGAGCGGCGGACGAATCCGTTCGTGGGCGACGGCGCCTGACCCTGCGGCTCAAGCGTCCGCGGTGCCTTCAGCGAACCGCCCCCGGGTGCTGCCGGTAGATCGCCTCCGCCAGCGCCAGCAGCGTAGCCTTGGGCAGCGCACCGACCAGCGCATAGCCGGCGCCGGATTCGACCCAGTAGAACAGTCCCAGCTCGCCCTGCCGCTCCCAGCGGAAGGCCGTCTCGGTACCGTCGGGCGGTTTGCGCAGGTAGACGGTGACGCGCAGGCCCTGGGCATCCTGGTACATCAGCTGCGCGCTCTTGCCATCGCCGTCGGGCAGCAGGCGGCCGCCGATGAGCTCGAAGCCCTGGTCGCGCAGGTCGAACAGCTTCACCGGGACGTCGATGCGCCGCGTCAGCCAGCGCGCCAGGTGCTCCTCCTGCGCCCGCACCTCCACCGCGTGCCGTGGCTCGGCCACGTAGACGGCGTGGGCGTAGGCGGCACGCGAGACCCAGCCGGTGGGGCCGGCCAGCGCGGCGCCGGCCTGCACGGCGGCGGTGGGTCCCGCCTGATGCTGCTGCCATTGCCACAGCCCGCCGGCGCCCAGCGCCGCGCCGGCCACGAGCAGGCCAGCGGCCATGGCGGCCTGCCGCCAGGCCGGTGCCTGGGCCGGGCGCTGCACCACCTGCACCAGGCGTTCGGGCACCGGCCCGACCAGCCAGACGTCGCCCAGCGCACGCAGCGCGTCGCGGTCGGCGGCCCAGGCGCGCACGCGGGCCTCGGCTTCCGGGTTGGCGGCAAGCCAGGCTTCCACGCGCTGCTGTTCGTCGTCGGGCAGCGCGCTGTCCAGCCAGGCGCTGAGTTGTTCGTCGCTCGGTGCGTTCGTCATTTCACCCGCCGCAGTGCCGGCTGTACCGCCGGGCCACGGCCCTCGAGAAGCTGGCGCATCGCCGCACGGGCGCGGCAGACACGCGACATCACGGTGCCCAACGGCACCTGCATCACCTCGGCCACCTCGGCGTAGCTGAGCTGTTCCACGCACACCAGCAGCAGCGATTCGCGCTGCTCGGCCGACAGCTGGGCCAGCGCAGCCAGCAGGTCCATGCGCAGGCCCACGTCGGTGCCGGCGTCGCCGCCGCCACGGTCCTGCAGCGCCTGCAGGTCGGCCGGGTCCACGGTGGACAGGCGGCGGTCGCGGCGCAGCTGGTCCATGTGGGCGTTGTGGGCGATGGACAGCAGCCACACGCCGATGTCGCGCCGCTGGTCGTACTGGTGCCAGTGCATCAGTCCGCGCTCCAGCGTGGCCTGCACCAGATCGTCCGCCCGCTCCGGTTCGAAGGCCAGCGTGCGCGCGTACCGCCGCAGCCGCGGGATCTGCCCGATGAGCTGCTGGCGGAAGGCGGGGGGCGCAGTGGTCACGACAGGGATACGCTCGGTGGCCCGAGGCTATTCCCGATCAGGGGATGCTGCGAGCGCCGATCGCTGGGCTGGACTTGAACACCGGCAGGATGTCATCATCTATACCCCCATGCGTACACACCATCACATCGGCTGCGCCCGTTGCGGCGCGCTCAACCGCGTGCCCGCCGAGCGCCTGGGCGACGACCCCGTCTGCGGGCGCTGCGGCACCGAACTGCTGCCCGGCGCGCCGGTGGAACTGCGCGACGACAACTTCGACGCCGTGGCCGGCAAGACCGAGCTGCCGGTGCTGGTGGACTTCTGGGCCACCTGGTGCGGGCCCTGCCGGATGATGGCGCCGGCCTTTGCCCAGGCAGCGCAGCAGCTCCGGGGCAGGGCCCTGCTGGTGAAGGTGGACACCGACGCCAACCCGGAACTGGCGCAGCGCTTCGCGATCCGCAGCATCCCGACCCTGGTGCGGCTGGAGGGTGGGCGCGAGGTGAGGCGCCAAGCCGGGGCGTTGCCGGCCGGGCAGATCGTCGCGATGGCGTCCTGAGCCGGCGCCTCAGTGGACCGAGGTGCCGGTCCGCCCCTGGGCCTGCAGCAGGCGCGCGAGGATGCCGCTCTCCTCGTCGACGGCGAACGCAAACGGATACAAGGAGCGGGCGTTCCCCGCCAGTTCCGCGGTCCCGGCGTGGGCACGGATCTGGGCGCGGATGTACGCGAAGGGCGCCGATAGCAGCACCGCCGGTGCCTGCACGCCGGGGTGCACCCGTTCGTCACCGACCACCTGGCAGCCCAGCATGCGCTCGTAGAAGCGCACGTGGCGAGGGTTCACCTCCAGCAGCAGCGTGTCGCAGGCGCGCAGCCGGTGGGCCACGATGTAGCCGACGTGGAACAGCCCGGCCAGCACGCGCGTGCTGTGCACACCCGTGTCCACCGCCAGTCGGGTGAACTCGGCCAGCCGCAGGCCGCGTGCCCGCATGGCTTCGACCTCGGGGCCGAAGGCGGCCGCGGCCGACAGGCCCTCGGGCCCGCCGTCGAGTTCCAGCGTCAGCGTGCCGATGGGCGTGTCGCCGCGGCCATGCGCCGTGAGCGTGGTGCGCCAGCCGGTCTGGTCGCGCGGCAGCGTGACGGTGCGGTAGCCGCGCCACGCGTAGCGCTGCGCCAGCAGAGCGCCTGCGGCCGTGCGCTCGTCGTCGTGGGCCAGTCGGATGGTGAAGGCGCCGTGCAGGGCCTCGGCGCTGGCCGCGTCATGGCCCGGGACCGGCTGGTGCTTGGCGGGCAGGATGGACCTGGTGAGGTTGGTGTAGGACATGGGGACACTGAGCAGGCGCAGGCGCCTACGATACCTTTCGGCCGCAATGGACCACGGAACAGGGGTGTTGGGGTAACCAGGCGCAAGCGCCGTATCCACCCGGCCGGCACGCACGGGATGACCTCTCACACGCTCAATGCGGCTGCACGTCGATGAAGCGCCAGAGGTCGCGCATGAAGGGGTGGCGCAGGTAGCCCTCGGTCCAGGGCTGCACCAGGTCGGTGATGGTGCGGTGCATGTGCACCTTGAAGGGCATGTAGGCCACCAGGAGGTCCTTGGCCTGGCGCATCACGGCCTCGCGTTCGGGCCCGTCCGGCAGGCGCTGCTGGCGGCGGAACAGTTCGTCGAAGGCCGGCAGGTTGAAGCGCGGGTCGTTGGAATCGCCGGCGTTCGGGCCGTAGGCGATGCCCAGGAAGAAACCGCCGTCGGGTGACGTGGCCCCCCAGGAGTAGCCCCACATCTGCAGCGTGCCGGCGCGCGTCTTCTTCAGCAGCTCCGACCAGGTGGCGATCTCGAAGTCGATGCGCACGCCGATGGCCGCCAGCTGCCGACGCAGCAGGTCGTTGGCGCCGCGGGAACGCTGGTCGGCCATCGAGGCCATGCGCAGACGCAGGGGCTGGCCGCTGGGCAGCTCGCGCCAGCCGTCGCCGTCCAGGTCGGTGTAGCCGTAGAGGTCCAGCAGCGCCTTGGCGCGGGCCGGGTCGTAGGTGCTCATCTCGCTGACGTAGTCTGGGTCGTGGCCCGAGGTGAACGGCGGGATGGTGCTCTGCGCCGGTGTGCCGCTGCCGCCGAAGACGTGGCGGATGTAGGCCTGCTGGTCCTGCGCCAGGCCGATGGCGCGGCGCAGCGCCACCTTCTCCGGCGTGTAGCCGCCGACCACCGGGTCCTCCATGTAGAAGTAGCTCATCACCATGTCCGCCTGCTGGTGGCGCTGCATGCGGATGCCGCGCTTGGCCAGGTAGGGCGCGAGCTCGCCGTGCGGCACGGCCAGCGGGATGTAGGTGCCGGGCACGGCCAGGAAGTCGTAGGCGCCGTTGAGGAAGCTCAGCCAGCGCGGCTGGTCTTCCTCGACGATGTCCACGTGCACCTCGTCGGCCAGCGGCAGGGTCCTGCCCTTCAGGTGCGCGGCCACGCGCTGCAGGTCGGGGTCGTCGCCGGGTGTGCCGTCGTAGACGGTGCCGCGGTAGCTGGGGGAACGCTCCAGCTCGATGCGCGACGCGCGCCGCCAGGATTTCAGTCGGAAGGCGCCGGTGCCCACCGGGTGGGCGCCGATGTCCTTGCCGTAGAACTCGACCACCTCGCGCGCCACCGCGCCCATGATCTGCGCGTCGGCGAAGCGGTAGATGAAGCGCGGGTCGTCGTCGCCCAGCGTGATCCGGAAGGTGTAGCGGTCCAGCGCGCGCACGCCTTCCACGGGCGCGTCGTAGTCGAAGGGCGTGCGGTTCTTCAGCGCCTGCTGGCGCAGTTCGCTCAGCCCGGGCAGCTTCGCCTGCTCGTAGAGGTAGAGGTCGCCTGAGTTGTACTGCGGGTCGTAGAAGCGCTTGATGCTGTAGACGTAGTCCTCGGCCACCAGTTCGCGCCGCCGGCCTTTGAACGCCGGGTCGTCCTGGAAGAAGATGCCGGGCTTGATGCGCACCGTGAAGCTGCGCCCGTCGGCCGAGACCTCGGGCATCGCCGCCGCGGTGTTGGGCAGCAGGCGCACGGGGCGCGCCAGGTAGTCGTAACTCAGCGGCGCTTCCAGGATCTGCTGGATCAGCGTGCTCGAGTAGTAGTCGCTGTTGGTCTGCGGCGGGTCGAAGGTGGATTCCGGCGCCGGGAAGGCGATGCGCAGCACCTTCTTTCCAGCGTCGGGTGTGGCGGCGTGCAGCAGGCCTGGCGCCAGCGCGCCGGCGGCGGCGCCCTGCAGGAAGGCTCGGCGAGGGAAGCTCATGGGGTCCTGGTGTTGCTGTCGGGGCCGGTCTGGATGTCGACCATGTGCCACCAGTCCTGCCAGAACAGGGTGCGGCGATAGCCCAGCAGGGCAGGCTGGGCGAGGTCGGTGACGACGCGGTGGACCAGGGTCTTGTACGGCGCGTAGGCCATGCCCAGGCGTTGCGCCTGGCGCATCAGGTCCAGCCGCTCCGGTCCGTCGGGCAGCACCTCCATGCGCTCGTAGAGCGCGTCGAAGGCCGGCAGGCGGAAGCGTGCGATGTTCTGACCGCCCACCTGCGGGCCGTGGAATCGCGCCAGGGACGGCTGGCCGTCGGGCGCCGCGGCCGAGCCGCCCACGCGCCAGAGCTGGTACTGGCCGCCGCGCGCGGCCTTCAGGTTCTCCGGCCACTTCTGCGCGCGGTAGCGCAGCCGCAGGCCCACGGCGGCCAGATTCTTGGCGCGCAGCTCGTCGAGCGCGCGCGACTGGCTGTCGGGCTGGGTCAGCATCTCCAGCACCAGCGGCTGGCCGTCGGGGCGTTCGCGCCAGCCGTCGCCATCGCGATCGGTCCAGCCGTAGAGGTCCAGCAGGGCCTTGGCGCGGGCGGGGTCGTAGACGCCCATCTCGCTGCGCAGCGCTGGGTCGTGGCCCGTGGTGTGCGGCAGCAGCGTGGACTGCGCGGCGATGGCCTGGCCGCGCCAGACGGTGGCGATCTCGCGCGGCACGTCCAGGGCCAGACCGATGGCACGGCGCAGCGCCACCTGCGCCGGCGCGAGCCCGCCGACCACCGGGTCGTCCATGTTGAAGACGACGAAGAAGACGTCGGAGCGCACCGCCTGCCAGCCGCGCACGCCCTTGCGCGCCAGGTGCGGCGCCACCTCGCCGCCGGGCATGGCCAGGTCGATGAAGGCCGCGGGCATCTGCTCGATGAAGTCGTGCTGGCCCTGCAGGAAGGCCAGCCAGCGCGGCTGCTCCTCCTCGATGATGCTGATCTCCACCCGGTCCACCATCGGCAGCCGCCGGCCCTGAAAGCGCGCCAGCAGGGCCTGGCCTTCGGCGTCGTCGGCTGCGGGTTCGGCGTCGTAGAAGCGCTCGCGGTAGGCGGGGTTGCGTTCCAGCACGATCAGCGAGCTGCGCCGCCACTGCGCCAGCCGGAACGGCCCGGTGCCCACCGGGTGCGCCGGGATGTCGGCGCCGTAGCGTTCCACCACCTCGCGCGCCACGGCGCCGAAGAGGTCGCCGGTGGCCAGCGTCTCCAGGAAGCGCGGCCGCGGCGCGGCCAGCTGAAAACGCAGCGTGTGGCGGTCCAGCGCCTGCAGGCCGGCGATGGGGGTGTCGTAGTCGAAGGGCTGCTTGGTGGTCAGCGCACGCTCGCGCTGCTCGGCCAGGCCCACGATGCCCTGCTGCTGCAGGCTGCCCCAGGCCGGGCTCTTGGTGGCCGGGTCGGCAAAGCGCTTGAAGCTGTAGACGTAGTCGGCGGCGACCAGTTCGCGCGGCCGGCCGCCGAAGGCCGGGTCGTCCTGGAAGAAGATGCCTGGCCGCAGGCGCACGGTCCAGGTGCGGAAGTCGTCGCTGACCTCGGGCATCGCGGCCGCGGTCAGCGGTTCGATCTTCGCCGGCCGTGCCAGGTGGTCGTAGCCGTACAGGCCCTCGAAGATGTGCGGCGTGACGGTGCGCGAGTAGACGTCGATGACCTGCGCCGGGTCGAAGCCGGTCTCGGCGACACGGAAGGCGTAGCGCAGCACCTTTGGCGGGGACACTGCGGCCGTGACGCCATGACCCTGCACAGGGGTGGCCGCGCCGGCCGCGCCCATGGCGACCGCCATGGCCACCGTGGCCAGGAACTGGCGCATGGGCCTGCCCGCCTTCAGCGCTGCGCCGCCTCGCGCATCGCCACGTCCACGTCCACCAGGTGCCACCACTCGCTCCAGAACAGCGGGCGCCGGTAGCCGATCAGCCAGGGGTACCACATGTCGGTGCTGATGCGGTGCACGGTGGGCTTGTAGGGCATGTAGGCCACGGCGATCTTCTTGGCCTCGAGGAACAGCGCCTCGCGCTCGGGGCCGTCGGGCAGCACGCTCATGCGGTCGAACAGCGCGTCGAAGGCCGGCAGCTTGAAGCGCGCCAGGTTCTGCCCGCCGGCCTGCACGCCGTGCAGGCGGAACAGCGCGCTCTGGCCGTCGGTGCCGGCGGCCGACGAGCCCAGGGCCCAGATCTGCAGCTTGCCGGCGCGTGCCTTCTTCAGCTGCTCGGGCCACTGGCCGGTCTCGAAGGTCACGCGCAGGCCGATGTCTTCCATGTTCTTGCGGAACAGCTCGTCGAACTGGCGGTTGATCTGTTCCGGCTGCGTGGCGCGGTTGAGCACCAGCGGGCTGCCATCGGGCAGGTCGCGCCAGCCGTCGCCGTCCTTGTCGAGGTAGCCGTAGAGGTCCAGCAGCGCGTTGGCGCGGGCAGGGTTGTAGTCGCCGCCCTCGCTCTTGAAGTCCGGGTCGTAGCCAGTGGTGCCAGGCACGATGTTGGACTGTGCCGGGATGGCCTGCCCGCGGCGGATGATGCGGATCTCGCGGTCGATGTCCATTGCCAGCCCGATGGCGCGGCGCAGTGCCACCTTCTCCGGCGTATAGCCGCCGACCACCGGGTCCTCCATGTTGAAGTAGGTGATCGCGATGTCGGAGTTCACCGTCTGCTTGCCGACGATGCCCTTCTTGGCCAGGTTGGGCGCCACCTGCCCGCCGGGCATGCCCTGTACGACGAAGTTGCCGGGCACGGAGTTGCCGCGCGAGAGCAGGCCGTCGACCTCGCCGTTGAGGAAGCTCAGCCACATCGGCTGGTCCTCCTCGATGATGGCCACCAGCACCTCGTCGACGATGGGCAGGCGCTTGCCGCGCATCTTGGCCAGGATGGCCTGGCCCTCGGCATCGTCGGCTGCCGGCTCGGCGTCGTAGAGGCGCTCGCGATAGTCGGGGTTGCGCTCCAGCACGATCTGCGAGCCGCGCCGCCAGCTCTTGAGCCTGAACGGGCCCGTGCCCACGGGGTGCTCGCCGATCTTGTCGCCGTAGGCCTCCACCACCTCGCGCGCCACGGCGCCCAGCAGGTCGGACGCCGCCAGCACCTCCAGGAAGCGCGGGTTGGGCTCGTCCAGGCGGATCTGCAGCGTGTAGCGGTCCAGCGTGCGCAGGCCCTCGGGTTCGCTGTCGTAGTCGAACGGGGTCTTGTCGTCCAGGTGCTTCTGCCGCTTGGCGGCCAGCCCGCTGAGCTTGAGGCTGGCGATGTAGGTCCAGATCTGCGCGCGGTTGGCCGGGTCGGCACTGCGCAAGATCGAGTAGACGTAGTCGCGCGCGGTGAGCTCGCGCTTCTGCCCCTTGAAGACGGGGTCGTCGGCAAAGTGGATGCCGGGCTTCACGCGCACGGTCCAGGTGCGGTAGTCGGCGGAGACCTCGGGCAGACCGGCGGCCGTCAGCGGCTTGACCTTCACCGGCCGTGCCAGGTAGTCGTACTGGTACAGGGCCTCGAAGATGTGCGGCGTGATGGTGCGCGAGTACAGGTCGCTGATCTGCACCGGGTCGAAGCTCGTCGTGGCCGTGGTGAAGGCGAGCTTGAGCACCTTCTTCGGCGGGGTCTGCGCCACGCCGGGCAGGGCCACGGCCAGTGCCAGTGCCAGCGCAATCGTGCGGATCATGAGGATTCATCCCTCCGGATGTCCACCAGGTGCCACCACTCGTTCCAGAACAGCGGGCGGCGGAAACCGATCAGGTGCTTGTACGCCAGCGAGTTGGCCATGCGGTGCAGCAGCGACTTGTAGGGCATCAGCGCCACGCCGATGAGCTTGGCGCGCAGGAACAGCGCCTCGCGCTCGGGGCCGTCGGGCATGGCCGCCACCTGCCGGTAGATCTGGTCCATCTCGGCATTGCGGAAGCGCGCGAAGTTGCCGCCGCTGCCGATCTGCTCGCTGTAGTAGGACTGCAGCGTGTCCAGGCCATCGGGGCTGGCGGCCGAGCCGCCCAGCAGCCACATCTGCAGCTTGCCGGCGTAGGCCGCCTTGAGCTGCTCGGACCACTGGCCGTAGTAGTGCGTCAGCCGGATGCCCACCGCGGCGAAGTCCTTCTGCATGGCTTCGTCCATCTGGCGGCTGAACTGGTCGGGCTGCGTGGCCAGCTCCACCTTCAGCGGCGAGCCGTCGGGGCGCTCGCGGAAGCCGTCGCCGTCGCGGTCCAGGAAGCCGTAGAGGTCCAGCAGGGCCTTCGCGCGTGCCGGGTCGTGGTCGCCCATCTCGCTCTTGAAGGCCGGGTCGTAGCCGGTGCAGTGCGGGATGAACAGCGACTGCGCCGGGATGCCCTGGCCGCGATAGAGCCGGTTGATCAGCTTGGGCACGTCCAGCGACAGCGACAGCGCGCGTCGCAGCGCCACCTGCGCCGGTTCGGTGCTGCCGACCGTCTTGTCATCCATGTTGAAGTACAGGTAGACGCCGTCGGCATTGAGCGACCGGTAGTGGCGGATGCCCTGCTTCTCGAGGTTGGGGGCCAGCTTGCCGTTGGGGATCGCCTGCGGGATGGCCACCGACGGGATAGCGGAGATGTCCAGGTCGCCCTGCAGGAAGCTCAGCCAGCGCGGCTGCTCCTCGGCGATGATGGCCACCTCCACGCGGTCGACGATGGGGATGCGCTTGCCCTTCAGGTCGGCCAGGATGGCCTGGCCCTCGGCGTCGTCGGGAGCCGGCTCGGCCTCGTAGAAGCGCTCGCGGTAGCCGGGGTTGCGTTCGAGCACGATCTGCGAGCCGCGCCGCCAGCTCTTGAGCACGAAGGGGCCGGTGCCCACCGGGTGGGTGATGATCTCATCGCCGTAGAACTCGATGACCTCGCGCGCCACCGCGCCGAACACGTCGCCGCCGGCCAGCGTCTGCAGCAGGCGCGGGCGCGGCTGCTCCAGCGTGATCTTCAGCGTGTAGCGGTCCGGCGCGCGCAGGCCGGGGATCTCGCGGTCGTAGTCGAACGGCGCCTTCTTCGCCACGGCCTCGTCGCGCAGCGCGTTCAGCCCGACGATGCCGATGTCCTGCAGCACGGACCCGAGCGGGCTCTTGTTGGCCGGGTCCATGATGCGCTTGAGGCTGTAGACGTAGTCGGCCGCCACCAGCTCACGCTTCTGACCCTTGAACGCCGGATCGTCGGCGAAGAAGATCCCCGGCTTGACGCGGATCGTCCATTCGCGGAAGTCGGCCGACGTCTCGGGCAGGCCGTCGGCCGTCAGCGGCTTGATCTTGAACGGCCGCGCCAGGTGGTCGTACTCGTACAGGCCCTCGAAGATGTGCGGCGTGACCGTGCGCGAGTAGAGGTCGGAGATCTTCGCCGGGTCCAGCGCCGTGACCGGCGTGTTGAACGCGATGCGCAGCACCTTCGGGGCCGCCGCTGCCGCAGTGCCGACGGAGACGGCGCACAGCAGCGCTGCGAGCAGGGGGCGGATCGAAGGCATCATGGCTGCAGCGCGGGATCGACGTCCACGTAGCGGAAGAAGTCGCGCAGGAACGGGTGGCGGCGATAGCCGACCACCGGCGCGTGCATCAGGTCGGTGGCCACGCGGTGGCCGGTGACCTTGTAGGGCGCGTAGGCCACCGACAACCGCTTCATGCGCTGGATGATGGCCTCGCGCTCGGGGCCGTCGGGCATCACGTTCTGCTGCCGGTAGAGGTCGTTGAACTCGGGCAGGTCGAAGCGCGCATGGTTGGCCTGGCCCTTGTTCGGGCCGTAGAGCAGGTCCAGGAAGTAGCTGCCGTCGGGGCTGACGCCGCCCCAGGCCACGCCCCACATCATCAGCTTGCCGGCGCGGCTGGCCTTGAGCTGCTCCGGCCACTTGGCGATCTTGAACGTGATGCGCACCCGGACCGCCTCGCCCGCCTTGCGCCAGAGCTCCTGCAGCTTGCGCGACTGCTGGTCGGGCTGGCTGGAGTACTCCACCAGCAGCGGGCTGCCGTCGGGCTGGTCGCGCCAGCCGTCGCCGTCCTTGTCGTGCCAGCCGTAGAGGTCCAGCAGCGCGTTGGCCTTGGCCACGCTGTGCTCGCTCATCTCGCTCTTGAAGGCCGGGTCGTAGCCCGACAGCAGCGGCGGGATCACCGACTGCGCCGGTACCGCCTGGCCCAGGCGCACCAGGGCGATCTCGGCCTGCCCGTCGTAGGCGAGCGACATCGCACGCCGGAAGGCCACCTTGTCCGGCGTGTAGCCGCCGATGACGGGGTTCTCCATCGCGAAGTAGGAGAGCGTGGCGTCCACCAGCGGCGTGCGCACCATCTGCATGCCCTGCTTGGCGAGGTTGGGCGCCAGCCGGTTGTGCGGGATGGCGTTGGGCGCGAACTCGTTGGGCAGGCGGTCGAGGAAGTCGTGCTCGCCGTTCAGGAACGCCAGCCAGCGCGGCTGCTGCTCCTCGATGATGCTGATCTCCACGCGGTCCAGCAGCGGCAGCTTGCGGCCGTCCAGGCGCTGCGCCATGGCCACGGCCTCGGCGTCGTCGGCCGGGGGCTGCTCGGCATAGCGCACCTCGCGGTAGCCCGGGTTGCGCTCGAGCACGATCTTCGACGACCGCCGCCAGCTCTTGAGCACGAACGGCCCGGTGCCCACCGGGTGCGCCATGATGGCATCGCCGTAGTGCTCGACCACCTCGCGTGCCACGGCGCCCATCACGGCGCCGTCGGTGAACAGGTAGTAGAAGCGCGGCGCCGGCGCCTTGATGCGCACCTGGAAGCTGTAGCGGTCCAGCAGCTTCAGGCCCTCGACCTCGGTGTCGTAGTCGAAGGGCTTTTTCTCGTCGATCAGCCGCTTGCGCAGCTCCGACAGGCCCAGGATGCCTGCGTTCTCCAGCTGGAACAGGTTCGGGCTCTTGTACTTCGGGTCGTAGTGCCGCTTGATCGCGTACAGGTAGTCCGCGGCGGTGAGTTCGCGCGGCTTGCCCTGGAAGACCGGGTCGTCCTGGAAGAAGATGCCCTGCCGGATGCGGAAGGTGAAGGTCGTGCCGTCGTTGCTGATCTCGGGCAGGGCCACCGCGGTGTTGGGCACCGCCTGCGCCGGGCGCGCCAGATAGGCGTAGGTCAGCGGCGCGTCGAAGATCGCCGCGGCGACCGTGCGCGAGTACAGGTCGGAGATCTGGGCCGGGTCGAAGCCGGTTTCGGCCACGGGGAAGGCATAGCGCAGCACGCGCGGCGCGTCGGCGGACGCGGGCGGGGTCTGCGCCGACCCGGTGCCCCAGGCCAGCGCGAGGCTCGTGGCCAGCGCCAGCAGGACGGAACGCTTCATGGGTGCGAAGGGGGACGACGAAGGCGCGAGTCTAGCCGTGTGACCCTCATTGTCCGCTGAGGGACAACCCACTGGGCACGGGGGTTGCTTCGCGGAAGCCCCGAGGCGCAGGGCTTTGTCGCCCCCGTACACTCGCGCCTTCCCAAACCCGGGAGTGAACTGACGTCATGGCCGCCTACCTTCTGCGGCGCTTGTGGCAAATGGTGCCGACGATCCTCGGTGTCGTGCTGCTGGTGTTCTTTCTTTTCAAGTACTTCGGCGGTGACCCTGCCGAAATCCTCGGTGGCCTGAACGCCACGCCCGAGCAGATCGCCGCCATCCGGCAGCAGCTGGGCCTGGACGAGCCGGTCTGGGTGCAACTGGGCATCTACCTCAAGAGCGTGGTCACGTTCGACTGGGGCAAGAGCTGGGCCACCAACGAGGCGGTGAGCAACCTTTTTGCCACCCGGCTGCCGGCGACGCTGACGGTGATGCTGCCCATCCTCGTGCTCGAGGCCGTGATCGCGCTGCCGATCGCGATGTGGGTGGCCTACCGCCGCGGCTCGCTGGCCGACCGCAGCATCATGGTCATCAGCACCGTGGCGCTGTCGATCAGCTTCCTGGTCTACGTCATCGTCGGTCAGTACGTGTTCGGCTTCCAACTCGGCTGGTTCCCGGTGCAGGGCTGGAGCGACAGCACCTGGACCAACCTGATCACCTACGCACCGCTGCCGGTGCTGCTGGCCGTGGCCGTGAGTCTGGCGCCTTACACCCGGCTGTACCGCACCTTCTTCCTCGACGAGCTGGGCCACGACTACGTGCGCACCGCGCGCGCCAAGGGCATGACCGAGAACACGATCATGTTCAAGCACGTGCTGCGCAACGCGATGATCCCGATCCTGACGAACATCGGCCTGGCCCTGCCCAGCGTGTTCGTCGGCTCGTTCCTGATCGAGGTCTTCTTCTCGATCCCGGGGCTGGGGCGTGAGGTGCTGCTGGCGGTCAACCGCAGCGACTACCCCGTGATCCAGGCCATCGCCGTCTACCTGGCGGTGCTGACGATGCTGATCAACCTGGCCGTGGACGTGATGTTCAAGCTGGTCGACCCGCGGGTGCAACTGAAATGAGCGCCGTGCTGAACCCCGCCGCGAGCGCCGTCGACGAGCGCTCCGAAGGCGTCTGGCATGCCGCCTGGCGCCGCTTCAAGACCGACCGCGTCGGCCTCGTCTCCGCGGCCATCGTGACCGCCTTCCTGGTGCTGATCCTGGCGTCCTGGCTGGGCCTGGTGGCCAAGAACTGGCAGAACGAGGTCGGCGTGGCCAACGCGCCGCCCACCTTCCTCGGCCCGCGGCCGCCGGAGGCCATCGGGACCATCGAGGTGCCCAAGGGCCCGAACGTGGACCTGTCGGACGTCGACCCGCTGGCCCCGCGCTACCAGGAATGGGACGCCGCCGCGGCCAAGTACAAGACCACCGAGACGGTGAAGGCCGAGACGCTGCCGCTGGGCGGCGACCGGCTGGGCCGCGACGTGCTGGACAAGGCCATCAAGGGCACCGAGATCTCGGTCTTCGTCGGCGTGCTGGCGGCGGTGCTGGCCACCACCATCGGCACCGTGCTGGGCGCCTTCAGCGGCTTCTTCGGCCGCCGCATCGGCGACCTCCTGGAGTGGCTCTACAACGTGTTCGAGTCCATCCCCGGCATCCTGCTGATCTTCGCCTTCGCCGCGGTGTTCGGCCGCGGCATCCTGACCGTGGTGCTGATCCTGGGCCTGACGGGCTGGACCGGCCTGTACCGCCAGGTGCGTGCCGAGTTCATCAAGCACGGGGCGCGCGAGTACGTGCGTTCTGCGGAAGCGATCGGCGCCAGCACGTGGAGCCGGATGTTCAAGCACATCCTGCCCAACGTCAGCCACGTGATCCTGGTGCGCATGAGCCTGCTGGTGGTGGGCTTCATCAAGGCCGAGGTGATCCTGTCCTACCTGGGCCTGGGCGTGGGTGTGGAGGACGTCTCCTGGGGCACGATGCTGGCCGAGGCGCAGAGCGAGCTGATCCTGGGCTACTGGTGGCAGCTGGCCGCGGCCACGCTGTTCATGGCCGTGTTCGTGACCGCGTTCTCGCTGCTGGCCGACGCCGTGCGCGACGCGCTCGATCCGAAGCTTCGGGGCCTGGAGTAAGTCATGTTGTTGAGCATCCAGGACCTCAAGGTCAGCTTCCGCATGGGCAAGGTGGACGGCGTCGCGCAGCGCGCCGACGCCGTCAAGGGCGTGTCGTTCGACGTGCCGGAGAACTCGATCGTCGCGCTGGTGGGCGAGTCGGGATCGGGCAAGAGCGTCACCGCGATGTCCATCCTCAACCTGCTGCCGGACAACGCCGAGCGCCAGGGCCGCATCCTCTGGCAGGGCAAGGACCTGCTGCAGACGGCGCTGCCGGAACTGCAGACGCTGCGCGGCAAGGACATCGCCTGCGTCTTCCAGGACCCGATGCAGAGCCTGAACCCGGTGTTCACCGTGGGCGCGCAGATCGTGGAGCCGCTGGTCAAGCACCTGGGCCTCACCAAGAAGCAGGCGCTGGCGCGGGCCGAGGAACTGCTCGTCGAGGTCGGCATGCCCGAGCCCAAGCGCCGGCTGCACGCCTACCCGCACGAGATGTCCGGCGGCCAGCAGCAGCGCGTGATGATCGCGATGGCGCTGGCCTGCGAGCCCAAGCTGCTGATCGCCGACGAGCCGACCACCGCGCTGGACGTGACCATCCAGCGCCAGATCCTGGAACTGGTGGGCAAGCTCAAGGACAAGCACCGCATGAGCGTGCTGTTCATCAGCCACGACCTGGGCGTGGTGGGCGAGATCGCAGACCACGTGGTGGTCATGCGCCACGGCGTGATCCGCGAGCAGGGCCCGGTGGCCGGCATCTTCGCCAGCCCGCAGGACGACTACACCAAGGCCCTGCTGGCCTGCCGCCCGAGCCTGACCGAGAACCCGCCACGGCTGATGGTCATCGACGACCACATCGCCGGCAAGGGCGCGGGCCACGCCGCGAAGGCCAAGGACCCCGATGCGCCGGTGGTGCTGGAGGTGCGTTCGCTGGCCAAGAGCTTCTTCATCAAGGAAGGGCTGTTCGGCAAGCGCGAGTTCAAGGCCGTGCAGGACGTGAACTTCAGGCTGCGCAAGGGCCACACGCTGGGTGTGGTGGGTGAGTCCGGTTCCGGCAAGACGACGATGGGTCTGTCGCTGCTGCGCCTGCACGAGCCCACCGGCGGCGAGGTGATCTTCGAGGGCAAGGACCTGCTCAAGCTCAGCGACGCCGAGCGCCAGCACATGCGCCGCCGCATCCAGGTCGTGTTCCAGAACCCCTATGCCAGCCTGAACCCGCGCTTCACCATCGGCCAGACGCTGGTGGAGCCGATGGAGATCCACGGCATCGGCCAGGACACGGCCGAACGCGAGCAGCGCGCCCGCGAGCTGCTCGGAAAGGTGGGCCTGGATGGCAAGGCCTTCGGCAAGTACCCGCACGAGTTCTCCGGCGGCCAGCGCCAGCGCATCGCCATCGCGCGCTGCCTCACGCTGAACCCCGACGTGCTGGTGCTCGACGAAGCCGTCAGCGCGCTGGACGTGAGCGTGCAGGCGCAAGTGCTGAACCTGCTGAAGGACCTGCAGGACGAGTTCGGCCTGTCCTATGTCTTCATCAGCCACGACCTGGCGGTGGTGCGCTTCATCAGCGACGAGGTGCTGGTGATGAAGGACGGCCGCGTGGTCGAACAGGCCGGCGCCGAGCAGATCCTGGCCGCGCCGCGCGAGGACTACACCAAGCGTCTGCTGGCGGCGATCCCGCGCGGCTACCAGCCCGCCGCCGCCTGACGCGGCCTGGCCGCGCCTTGCTCGTCTTCGCCTACGGCTCCAACCTGCTGCCGGCGCGGCTGCTGGCGCGCACGCCGTCGGCACGGGTGGTGGCCACCGGCGTGCTGCCCGGCCACCGCCTGGCCTGGCACATGGCCTCGCGCGACGGCTCCGGCAAGTGCGACGTGGTGGCCGACGCCGCGGCCGAGGTGCACGGCGTGGTCTGGCGGCTGGACCCGGCCGACAAGCCGGCGCTCGACGCCGCCGAGTCTCTGGGCCACGGCTACACCGAGCGCGCCCTGGCCGTGCACACGGCCGCCGGCGTGCTCGAGGCCTGGACCTATCTGGCGCTGCGCACCGATCCTGCACTTCGGCCCTACGACTGGTACCGCGACATCGTCGTGGCCGGTGCGCGTCACCACGGCCTGCCTACGTCCTACGTCGCGGCACTGGCCGCCATCGAGGCGCTCGCGGATCCCGACCCGCTGCGCGCCGCCCGCCACCGGCAGTTGCTGCCCGGCTGAAGCTCAGCGCGGGCGGCGGAGCGGCGCCAGCGCCGCCACCAGATCGGCGTCGCTGACGGGCTTGCCGATGAAGCCTTGCATGCCGGCGGCACGCGCCTGCTCACGGTCGCGCTCCAGCACCGCCGCGGACAACGCGAACACCGGCAGGCGTGCCGTGCGCGGGTCGGCACGCAGCCGGCGCGTGGCCTCGAGACCGTCGACCTGGGGCATGTGCAGGTCCATCAGCACGGCGTCCAGTGCGCCGTCCTCGTGCAGCGCGCGCTGCACCGCCTCCGCGCCGTCGTGGGCCTCGCAGACCTCGGCCCCGAGCGTGCGCAGCATCGTGGCCACGATCAGCATGTTCACCGCGTTGTCCTCGGCCACCAGCACATGCAGGCCCTGCAGTGGCTTGCCGTCCTGAGCTGGACCTGGCTCGGTGGTGGGCGTGGCGCTGGCCGCCGGCAGCGGCAGGTCGACCCAGAACAGGCTGCCCTGTGCGCCGCTGCTGTCGACGCCCACGTGGCCGCCCATGCGCTCGGCCAGTTCCCGGCAGATCGACAGGCCCAGCCCGGTGCCGCCGAAGCGGCGCGTGGTCGAACTGTCGGCCTGCGTGAACGGCCGGAACAGGCGCGCCTGGAGCTCCGGCGCCACGCCGGGGCCGGTGTCGGCCACCGTCAGCCGCACGCCGGTGGCCGAGGGCGACGCGCCCAGTGTGATGTGGCCATCGGCCGTGAACTTCAGGGCGTTGCTCAGGTAGTTGGCCAGGATCTGGCGCAGGCGCAGCGGGTCGCCGAGCACGCGAGCCGGCACGGCCGGATCGATCTCCAGGTGCATGTCCAGGCCCCGCTCCTGGCCCAGCAGCGCGAAGCTGCGGAACACCCGGCCGAGCAGTTCGTGCAGGTCGAAGTCGATGCGCTCGATCTCCAGCTCGCCGGCCTCGATCTTCGACAGGTCCAGCACGTCGGAGACGATGCCCGCGAGGCCTTCGGCGGCGTGCACCAGGTGGGCCAGGTAGTCCTGCCGGCGTGCCGGCGACAGCGCCTGGTCCTGCAGCAGCCGCGCCAGTCCGAGCACGCCGTTCAGCGGCGTGCGGATCTCGTGGCTCATCGTCGCCAGGAAGCTGCTCTTGGCTTCGCTGGCCGCTTCTGCCAGCCGCTTCGCGTCGGCCAGTTCCTGTTCGGCGCGTCGGCGTTCGCCGATGTCCTCGGCCACCCAGATCGCGCCGCCGTCCAGGGGCTGTGCCGGGTCCAGGGCCTGGGCCAGCAGGCGCACGGTCACCGTGCTGCCGTCGGGCCGCGGCACCGTGCGTTCGATGTCGATCAGCTGGCCATCGCCGTGGGCGCGGTCGGCCCGCCGGGCGAAGCGTTCGAAGGCCTCGTCGTCGGTGAACATCCCGCGCATGGGCCGCCCGGCCAGCGAACCGGCCGGCACACCGAAGATGCGCTCGAACTGCGGGTTCACACGGTCGAAGCGGCGCTCCCGCACGAACGCGATGCCCAGGGCCGCCTTGTCCAGGATGGCGTCGGTCTCGCGGCGGGCGCGCTCCATCGCCGTGACGTCGCGGCCCACCAGCACGGCCGCCGGCGCGCCGTCCCATTCGAAGCGGGCGGCCGCCACCTGCAGCTCGCGCAGCGTGCCTTCGGCCCCGTGCACCGGCAGGCGCAGGTCGTGCAGCACCGGGTCGCGGTCCAGCGCGTTGCGCAGCGCGTGCGCTGGGCCCCAGTCGGGCCACAGGTGGAGGTCCACCGCGCTGCGGCCGATGACCTCGTGTTCAGGGCGCCCGGACAGGCTCACGAAGCTCGGGTTGGCCAGCAGCACCTTGCCGTCGTCGAGGTTAACCACGGCGATGGCGTCCGGGCTGAGCCGCACGAGGCGGTCGAGCAACACCTGTTCGCGCTGGCGCTGGCGCGCCGTGAGCGACTCGGCGGTGACGTTGCGGCTGACGCCCCACCAGCCGACCAGCTTGCCGGTGGCGTCGAACCGGGGCTCGCCGCTGCCGCGCACGATCAATGGTGTGCCATCGCTGCACTGGAAGGCCATGGTCAGGTCGCGGTAGGGACGCCGTTCCCGCATGTGCGTGAGCAGGGTCTCCAGACCCTCGTCGCGCACGGTCTGCGGGCCGCCGGGCAGGTCCAGACGCATGAACTCGTCGATGCGCCGGCCCGTGCGCCCCTCGAAGGACGACGACAGCCAGGTCAGTCGCCCCTTCGTGTCCATGGCCCACGACCAGTCGCTGCCCATGCGCAGCAGCGTGGCCAGGCGGTTCGACTGGTCTTGCGCGCGGTCCAGTGCCCCGGCCACGATCCGGCGCGCCAGCAGCGCGGCCAGCCAGGCGCCCAGGCCCAGCAGCACGAGGTTGGTGACGCGGTCGGCCACGCCCAGCGCGGCCAGGGCCTGCGCGCCGGGCAAGCGGCCGGTGTGCTCGGCCCAGGCCAGCGCGCCGACCAGGAGCAGGTAGAACAGCGTCAACGCATGGGCGCCACGGTCGCTGGCCAGCAGGCCGGCCATCACGATCAGCAGCGTGATGCCGGAGATGGCGACGCCGCTGGTGCCCACGCCCACGCCCGCCGTCGCCAGTCCGGCGCCCAGGGCGGCCACCGTCAGCACCAGCGTGACGGCGGCCTGCGGGCGTCCGCGCGCAAGCAAGCGGCTGGCGACCCACGCACTCACGACCAGGGCGCCGCCGAAGAGGCCACGCGCCACCGACGCACCCGGCGGGCGGTCCAGCGCCAATTGCACCGCCGACGCGATGCACAGCAGCACGCCCAAGCCGCCCAGGAACCACGCCAGCGCCCGGGCCGCATGTGGCACCAGGTTGCTGGCATCGGCAAAGTCGTCCGTCGGGTCCTGCACGGCGAAAGGGAAGGAGATCCCTTCATCCTAGGGGGCATCGCCGCCCAATGGTCCCGGGACCGACCCGGGGGTACCGTACCGGGGTGGGTGCAGCCGCCGACGCGGCAGTTCAGGCGCGCCGCACACGCACGCTGTAGTCGCCCACGCCCTTCTCGCGGTTGTAGTGGCGCACCTGCACCCAGTAGGTGCCGGCCGACAGGTCGGCGGCGATGCGGGCATTGAAGCCGTAGCCGGAGTCGTCGTCCTCGGCGATCAGCCGCGTGGGCTCGTCGGGGCCGAAGAGCTTCATCACCACGTCGCTGGGCCCGCGGGTGTCGACCACGTGCCGGCCCTCGGCCTCCGGCGCCACGGTGAAGCGGAACAGGTCCTCTTCGCCGAACTGCGCGATCGACGCCGCCGTGCGCGTGCGTGCGCCCACCGTCAGCGGCGTGGCGTCCACCAGCGTCGGCCGCGCCTTCGGGTACATCTTGGCGCCGGCGACGAACTGCTTGTCCATGGCCGACAGGTCCTCGTTGGCCTCGGTGCCGATGCCGTTGGTCGTCCAGTCGGCCGGGAAGAAGTACAGCATGATCGATTCGGGGTCGAAGCGCGTGCCGTTGACCTGGTCGGCGCTGTAGCGGCGCAGGATGTTGAAGCGCGTCGTCTGCTCGTCCCAGAAGTTGGGGCTCTTGGCCAATTCGCGGATCACCACCGCCTCGTTCCACTGGATGCCGCCGGCAGGGTTCTGGTGCTCGTGCGCCAGGCCGATGGCGTGGCCCCATTCGTGCGCTGCGGTGCCACCGTCCAGGAAGCCGAGGTTCATCGTCGGCTCGTCGAGCGGGATGCTGCGGCAGTCGGTGCCGATGTAGGACCAGGCACCGTCGTTCGGGTCGAAGGCGATGCGGATGTCGGCGTTCGGCGCACCGTCGAACACGATCTGCAGGTTGCAGACGTCGGTCCACCACGCCGCCTGCTCGATGGCCTTGGCGCGCTGTGCCGTGCTGCCGCCCATGAAGCGCACGTGCAGCGTGCTGCCGTTCATCCAGGTCTTGCCGATCGGCGATATCGCGCGCGTGCGGCCGGGCCGGCCGGGTTGCGTGGTCTGTGGCCGGAACAGTTCGCGCGGCAGGATACGGTCGAAGCAGACGTGCGTGCGGGCGGGCCGGCGCGGGGTCGAGCGGCTGGGCATGGGCTTCTCCTGGCGGTGGTCGGGTACCGGCCCAGCATGCGGCGACCCACCATGCCCCGCAACCGGCAGACTAGGGAGCGCGGGCCCACAATCCGCGCCCGTGACCGCCCACCCCATCCTGCCGCCCACCGCCGCCCTGCTGGCCCTTGCCGCCGCTGCCGGTGCCTGTCTCGCCCAGACCGTGGCCCCGCCCGCGCCGGCCGCCGCGGCGTCGGCGCCGACGCAACGCGTGGAGATCACCGGCGGTCGTGAAACCGACACCGAACAGCGCCGCCGCGCCACCGCCGCCAAGATCGTCATCGGCCGCGAGGAGATCGAACAGTACGGCGACAGCACCATCGGCGAGACCCTGCGTCGGTTGCCCGGGGTCACCACGCCCGGCGGCCGGCCGGGCCGCGGCGGCCCGCCGCGGTTGCGTGGCCTGGGCAATGGGTACACGCAGCTGCTGATCGACGGTGAGCCGATCCCGCGCGGCTTCTCGCTGGAGTCGCTGACACCCGACCAGGTCGAGCGCATCGAGATCCTGCGCGCGCCCACCGCCGAGACCGGTGCACGCGCCATCGCCGGCACGATCAACATCGTGCTGCGCGAGGGCTACCGCCGTCGCCTGAACGACCTGCGCCTGGGCCTGGGCCTGGAGCACGGCCTGACCACGCCTGGTGCCTTCTGGACATGGAACGACACCGTCGGTGACGCCACAGTGAACCTCAACGCCGGCACCTTTCTGCGCCGCAGCGACGACCGCAGCCTGGTAGAGTCCGACACCACCGGTGGCGACGAGGCCGGGGCCTGGGCCGAGGACCGCAGCAGCCTGTCCACCCGCCGCGGCCTGAACCTGGGCGCGCGGCTGCAGTGGCGCCTGGGCACCGGCGGCGACATGCTGATGCTGTCGCCCAACCTGTTCCGGGCCGAGAACCGCAGCCAGTCCGTCGCCACGCGGGCCACCACCCGCGGGCTGGCCCGCTACGACCTGGCCGAGGACACCGGGGACGGCAGCTTCACCAACCTGCGTCTGAACGGGCAGTGGCGCCAGCGCCTGGGGCCGGGGCGGCTGGAGTCCAGCCTCACGGGCGGCCTGTGGCGGTCGGAGAACACCGGCCAGCGCGTCGAGTCGGCGGCCGGCGCAGCGCTGCGCACGCAGGACGAGACCAACGACACCCGCGAGCGCTCGCTGCGCCTGTCGGGCAAGTACACCGCGCTGCTGGGCGGCGACGCCGCCGGCAAGGGCGAGCACAGCGGCGTGGCCGGTTTCGAGCTCGAGACCGCGCGCCGCACCGAGTCCCGCCGCCTGGTGCAGGACGGCGTGCCCCTGCTCACCGACTTCGGCGACAACCTCGCGGCCGACAGCCAGCGCCTGGCCCTGTATGCGCAGGACGAGTGGGCGCCGACACCGAACTGGGCGCTGCACTTCGGGCTGCGGTGGGAGGGCATCCGCACGGTGGGCGACGCCAGCGGGGAGCCGGGCCTGTCCGACGGCACGGGCCGCCCCGAGCACCTGGACCGCGTGCTCACGCCGCTGGCGCACGCCGTGTGGAAGCCCGACCCGGCCAGCCGCAGCCAGGTGCGCATGAGCCTCACGCGCAGCTGGAAGGCGCCGGGCCTGGGCAACCTGATCGCCCGCCCCCGGCCCGACGACCGCTACCCGCTGGACGGCCCGAACACGCCCACGGCGCCCGACCGCGCCGGCAACCCCGAGCTCAAGCCCGAGCTCGCCACCGGCATCGACCTGGCGCTGGAGCACTACCCCAGCGGCGGCGGCGTCTTCAGCGCCAGCCTGTTCCACCGCCGCATCCGCGACCTGCAGCGCACCGTCACCGCGCTGGAGGACGTGGCCTGGAGCCCGGTGCCGCGCTGGGTGAGCCGCACGCGCAACATCGGCGAGGCCACCACGCAGGGCGTGGAGCTGGAGGCCAAGGGCCGTGCCGACCAGTGGTGGGCCGGCGCGCCGCGCACCGAGCTGCGCGCCAGCCTGTCGCTGTTCCGCTCGCGCGTGGACGGCCTGCCCGGCCCCGACAACCGGCTCGACGAGCAGGCCGACGGCACGCTGAACCTGGGGGCCGACCACGCCTGGCGTGGCACGCCGCTGAAGGGTGGCGTGAACCTGAACTGGGTGCCGGGCTACCGCACGCAGCTCAGCGAGACGCAGTGGGTGCAGGTCGACGACCGCCGCGTGCTGGACCTGTACCTGCTGTGGACGGTGCAGCCTGGCCTGGCCTGGCGGCTGTCGGCCGGCAACGTGCTGCCGCGCGACAGCGAAAACCTGCGGGACTACGACGACGGCAGCGTGCGGTCCAGCGTGCGCAGCGTGACGCCGTCGGACATCGCCTGGCGGCTGCAGCTGGAACTCAAGCTGTAGCAGTCGCGCCAGCGGCGTCGGCCGGAGGCTCCTGCCCCGACAGCGCCCGGTGCAGCCAGGCGCGGGCCACGACCCAGTCGCGCTTGACGGTGGCCGGCGAGACGCCCAGCGCCTCGGCCACCTCGTCGTTCTCCAGCCCGCCGAAGAAGCGCAGTTCCACCACCTTGGCCGCGCGCGCGTCGATGGCCTCGAAGGCCAGCAGCGCCTCGTGCACCGCCACCACGTCGCGGTCGGTGGGCGCGGCCAGCTGCTCCAGGCCCGACAGCGTCACCGGCACCAGGTCGGCGTCCCGCTTGGCCGCGCGGCGGGCGAGTTCGTGGTTGACCAGGATGCGCCGCATCATCGTCGAGCACACGGCCAGGAAGTGGCTGCGGTTCTTCCACAGCGTGCGCGTCTGCCCGGCCATGCGGAACCAGGCCTCGTGGGCCAGCGCCGTCGGGCTCAGGGTGTGGCCCGGGTTCTCACGCCGCAGGTGCTGGCGCGCCATGCGGCGCAGGTCGTCGTAGAGCAGCGAGAACAGCTGCGCCCCCGCCTCCGGCGTCGGCGCCTGCAGGCTGGACAACCACAGCGTGATCTCGTCGTCGGCGGGTCCGGCGCACAGGTCGGCAGTCATGGGTCGCATTGTGTGATCGTCGCGGGGCCGTTCCCGTGACCAGTGTCACGCACGCCATGAGCCGCCTGCCGACGCCCCCCGGCGTAAGGGGTCGTGGCCTCCGGGGGGAGGCGCGTTCTGGAGATCCTGATGAGCCCATCGATGCACCGGCCGGCGACGGCCCGCCCTGCCAGCCCTGCCCGCAGCACCGCCCGCGCCTGGTGGCGTGCGGCCCGCACTTTCGGCCTGTCGCTGGCCATGGCCGGCGCCGCGCTGGGCCTGGTGGCCTGCGGCGGTGGCGACGACGACGGCGGCGTCACCGGCGGTGGCACGCCCGCGCCCACGGCGCTGATCACCGGCCTGGCCGCGGTCGGGGCGCCGATCGCCGGCGCCACCGTCACCGGCACCAACGCGCAGGGCCAGACCGTCACCGCCATCACCGCCAGCGACGGCAGCTTCACGCTGACGATCACCGAAGGCGCGCCCTACGCGCTGCAGGTGACCGACGCCGACGGCAACGTCTGGGCCAGCTACGCGCAGGCCGCGGGCCGCGCCAACATCACGCCGCTGACGACGCTGGCCATGGCCGACGCCTGGGGCTACCGGCCGCTGGCCGACCTGCTGGCCAACTGGCAGGCCAACGCGCCGACGCCGGAGCAGGTGCTGGCCGCCGCGGCGCGCGTCAACGCCAACCTGCAGGACGTCATGCGTGCGCAGGGCGTGGACCCGACGGCGCTGAACGTCTTCACCGCCGAGTTCGCTGCCAACGGCCAGGGCCTGGATGCCGTGCTCGACGCCATGCGCCTGCGCTTCGACTGCACGGCCACGGCCTGCACGCAGACCATCACCTCGCCCGACGGCAACGTGCTGGTCACCTGGAACGCCAACATCTCCACCACCGGCTTCACCGTGAGCTGGAGCGGTGGCGGCAGCGGCGGCGGCCAGATCGACGTCAGCCTGGGCGCCTGCACGGCCAACCCGGTGGCCGGCACCTGGTCGATGGTGGTGCAGACCACGGTCAGCGGCCTGGGCGGCGTGCCGATCCCCGAGATCTGCATCGACGGCCTGCCCGCGAAGCCGGCCAGCGAGTCGGAGTTCTGCGGCGGCACCGACACGCTGGGCGCCTTGCCCACGGGGGTGGAAGTGGTCAGCTGCAGCTTCGACGGCACGGTGGGCACCATCGCGGCGCGCATCACCTCGCCGATCACGATCGACTACAGCGTGACGTACACCTTCGTCCAGCGCTGAAGCGCCGGCAGCACGGGCGCGCCGTCGGCTAGATTGGCGCGCCCGTGCCACGTTCGTTCGTTTCCTGACCATGACCCCTTCATCGCCCGACTGGGCTGCCGTTCGTGCGCTGTTCGACGCGGTGGCGGAGCTGCCGCCGGCCGAGCGCGAGGCGCGGCTGGCCGACCCGGCGCTGGACGCGGCGGTGGTGGCCGAGGTGCGCTCTCTGCTGGCGCACGGCGGCGAGACCTCGTTCCTGGCCGAACCTGCGGAGCCGACGCCCGAACCCGGGCGCGAAGGTGAAGTGCTGGGCGCCTGGCGGATCGTCGCGCCGCTGGGCAGCGGCGGCATGGGCCAGGTCTGGCTGGCCGAGCGGGCCGACGGCGCGTACAGCGGCGAAGCCGCGGTCAAGGTGCTCAAGCGCGGCATGGACACCGAAGCCGTGCTCGCGCGCTTCGCGCAGGAACAGCAGGCGCTGGCGCGGCTGAGCCACCCGCACATCGCCCGCCTGCTGGACGCCGGGCGCACCGCCGACGGCCTGCCCTACTTCGTGATGGAGCGCGTGCACGGCCAGCCCATCGACCAGGCCTGCGACGGCCTGACGCTGGAAGCGCGGCTGGCGCTGTTCCTGCAGCTGGCCGACGCCGTGGCCCACGCCCACCGGCACCTGCTGGTGCACCGCGACCTCAAGCCCGCCAACGTGCTGGTGGACAACGACGGGCAGGTCAAGCTGCTGGACTTCGGCATCGCCAAGGCGCTGCAGGAAGATGCTGCGGAGGCCACCCACACCGGCCAGCGCGCCTTCACGCCGCACTACGCCAGCCCCGAGCAGGTGCGCGGCGAACCCGTCAGCACCGCCACCGACCTGTACAGCCTGGGCGTGCTGCTGTACGTCATGCTCACCGGCCAGCGGCCGTACGGGCGCACGGCCGGCAGCGCGCTGGAGGCCGCCCGCGCGGTGCTCGAGGAAGAGCCCACGCGGCCCAGCAGTCTGAGCCCGGGGCCGCAGATGGCCGCCGGCTGGGTGGCCACGCGGAGACGGCTGCAGGGAGACCTGGACAACATCCTGCTCAAGACGCTGGAGAAGCCCGTGGAGCGGCGCTACCCCAGCGTGGAGGCCCTCTCGGCCGACGTGCGGGCGTTCCTGGCGGGCTACCCGGTGAGTGCCCGGCCTGCGGGCTGGGGCTATCGCGCCGGCAAGTTCGTGCGCCGCAACCGGGCCGCCACGGGGGCGGCCGCCTTCGCCGCACTGGCTCTGGTGGTCGGTGCCGGCCTGGCCCTGTGGCAGGCGCAGCAGGCCACCGCGGCCCGCGATATGGCGCACCAGCGTCTGCACGACGTGCGCAGCATCGCGCACGACGTGGTGATGCGGCACGCCGACGCGCTGACCGTCGTCTCCGGCAGCCTGGCCGTCAAGGAAGCCATGCTGCGCGACCTCGTCGGCAGCCTCGACGGCCTGGCCGCCAGCGCCGGCGACGACCCCGCCGCCTGGGCCGACCTGACCGGCGTGCACGCCCGGCTGGCCGAGCTGCTGGGCAACGACAGTGGCGTCTCGCTGGCCCGGCCGGCCGACGCTGCCCGCCATGTGGCCCTGGCCATGGCCGCCGCCGAGCGGGCCTGGCCCACTCAGCATGGCCAGGCCCGCTTCGTGGACGACGCGCTGCGCGCCGCGCAGATCCAGGCCCAGCAGCTGCGCGCCGAAGGTCGGGTGGCCGACGGCGTGGCGGTGTTGGAACGCTGGCGCGACCGTCTGCAGGCCGTGCTGCCGCAGTTTCAGGGTGCCGATGCGCGCGACCTGCAGTTCCGGCTGGCAGGCACGGTGTTGAACCTGGGCATCTTTCATGACCAGACCGGTGCCGGCAGCCTGAACCAGCCACACCAGGCGCTGGCGTTCTTTGCCCAGGCGCAGGCGATGCTGATGCCGTTGCAGGGTCAGGGCGAACGTTCGGTCGACGAGTTGCTGGGCACCCTGCTGGGCGCTCGTGCCGTGACCCACATGCGCATGGAGCGTCTGTCCGAAGCCGCCGCCGATGCCGGCGCCGCCCTGGCGCAGCGCCAGCGCGTCTTGTCCGAGCACCCGGGTGACCTGATGGCGCGTGACGGCCTGGTGACCGAAGCCACCAACGCCGGTGCCATCCGCCTGCGTGCCGGCGATGCGCCGGGTGCGGCCGAGGCCACAACCCTGGCCTGGCAGGAGGCACAGGGCCTGGCGCGTGAAAACGGCCCGCAGAGCAAGTGGGCCAGGCTGCTGCCGCGCATCGCCCAGCACCATGGCCGTGCCCTGCTGGCCGCGGGCCGTGCCGGCGAGGCGGCGCAGGTGCTGCCGGTGGCGCTGGCGCACTGGGCCGGCCTGGCGGCCCAGGCCGGCACCGCGCCCGATGCGCTGCGGCGCCAAGCCGTGCTGGCCCTGTGGCTGGCGCAGGCACAGGCGCGGGCCGGCCAGATGTTGCCGGCCCGCGCCACCCTGCGGCGGCACGCCGCGGCCGTGCAGGCGCTGCCGCCGGATCAGGCCTGCACACTGTGGCGGCAGTTGCCGCCCGGTGTGGCGCCGGTCGGGGCGGTGGCGGGTTGCCGTTGAGCCGCGGCGGCGGCGGTGGCGCGAATGCATTGACCCCAATCTATTGACCCGCGGCGCCGGCGGCCCTGGCGTAAGCCAGGGAACAACCGGAGGGTTCGACATGCACAAGGTTTCCCTGATGATGACCGTGGTCCTGGCTGCGGCGCTGGCCGCCTGTGGCGGGGGTGGCGACGACAGCGGCGCTGGTGATGGTGGTACCGGCGGCGGTGGTACAGGTGGCGGTGGCACCGTCACGCTGAGCTGCAACACCGCCAACTACACGGCCGGCGCCGTCTCGGTGGCCACCGAGGCCGACCTGGCCGCCTACGCCGGCACCTTCGACGGCGAGGAAGGCACGTTCGACGTCAACTTCAACTTCGTGAAGACCGGTGACGCCCAGATGGTGCTCAGCGGCAGCGGCGAGATGACCTACAAGGGCCAGGCGCACGCGGTGACGTCGTACTGCGTCGACAACACCGCGGGGCCGTTCGGCAAGCTGCTCTACATCGAGTTCGCGGACGGCCACTTCGACATCAGCCTCACCGACGCCGGCGCCGACCTGCGATGGGCCTGGGGCGTGGCGCCGGACGGCTCGTTCTTCCGCAACGGCGTCAAGCAGTAGCGGACGCTGAGGCTGCGTCGGTGCCGCCGGGCACCGCCAGCAGCTCCGCCAGCGTGCGCGCCACCACCTTGGTGGCGCGCCGCAGGTCGTCGAGCACCAGGTGCTCGTCGGCCCGCTTGGCGTTGCTCTCGCGCACCGTGCGCGGGCCGGCGCCGTAGATGGCTGCCGGGATGCCGCGTTCGCCGAAGAGGCGCACGTCGGTGTACAGCGGCGTGCCACGGGCGGGGATGGCTTCGCCGAAGACGGCCTCGCCGTGGCGCTGCAGCGCCTGCACCAGGCGCGCATTGCCGGCGTCGGGCTGCCAGGCGCGGGCCAGCAGCAGGCGGCGGATCTCCACCGAGATGCCGGCTCGCGAAGCCGCGGCCTCGGCGATGGTCTGCCGGATCGACGCCTCCACCGCCACCGGGTCCTCTTCCGGGATCATGCGCCGGTCCAGCCGCAGGACCACCTTGCCCGGCACGACGTTGGTGTTGGTGCCGCCTTCGATGCGGCCGACGTTCAGGTACGGGTGGGTGATGCCCGGCACCTGGGAGGTGATGGCGCGGTAGCCGTCGTTGAGCGCGTAGAGCGCGTTGAGGATGGCCACCGCACCCTGCAGCGCATCGACCCCGGTGTGCGGGATGGCGGCATGCGCCATCGTGCCGTGCACCGCCACCTCCATCTGCAGGCAGCCGTTGTGGGCGGTCACCACCTCGTAGCTGAAGCCGGCGGCGATCAGCAGGTCGGGGGTCGTGAGCCCGCGCTCCAGCAGCCAGCCGGGGCCGAGTTCGCCGCCGAACTCCTCGTCGTAGGTGAAGAGCAGCTCGACGCCGCCGTTCAGCGCCAGGCCCGCGGCCTGCGCCGCGTCCAGCGCGCGCAGAGCGAAGGTGTAGGTGGCGAAGTCGCTCTTGCTCACCGCGGCGGCGCGGCCGTAGAGCCGGCCGTCTTCGATCTCGCCGCCGTAGGGGTCGTGCGTCCAGCCGTCGCCGGGGGGCACGACGTCGCCGTGGGCGTTGAGGGCGATCACCGGACCGTCGCCACCATAGCGGCGGCGCACGATCAGGTTGGTCAGGCTCTGCAGGCCGTAGGCGTGCACGTCGCCTGCGGGCACCACATGGCGCTCGGCCTCCAGCCCCATGGCGGCCAGCAGCTCGGCGGTGCGCAGCGCGTGCGGCGCGTTGTTGCCCGGCGGTGTGTCGGTGGGCACCTGCACCAGCGCCTGCAGGAAGCGCACCTCCTCGTCGAAGTGGGCGTCGATCCAGGCGTCGAGCGTGTCGTGGAGGCTCATAGGTGCTCGCAGAGGTGCCGGAAGGCCATGACGCACAGCTCGGCGTCGTCGGCGCTGATGGTCTCCAGCGGGTTGTGGCTGATGCCGGCGTTGCCGCCGCGCACGAAGAGCATGGCCTGCGGCATGACTTCGTGCAGCTTCATCGCGTCGTGGCCGGCGCCGCTGGGCATCCGGAACAGTGGCAGGCCCAGCGCCTGCACCGCCGCTTCCCAGCGCGCCTGCCAGGCCGGGTGGCTGGGCGCGGCGGCGGCGCGCATGGTCTCTTCGAGCTTGAGCGTCAGGCCGCGGCGGGTGGCGATGGCCTCGGCCGCGGTCAGCACGTCGGTGACGGCGGCGTCGCGCACCGGGTCGGTGGTGGCGCGCAGGTCCAGGCTGAAGCGGCAGCGCCCGGGCACCACGTTGATCGAGCCGCCGGGCACGTCCAGCAGGCCGACGGTGCCCACGGTGTCGGGCGTCTGCGCGGCGCGCTGTTCGACGAAGAGCAGCAGCTCGGCCACGCCGGCGGCAGCGTCACGGCGCTGGCCCATGGGCGTGGTGCCGGCGTGGCTGGCCAGGCCGACCATCTCGCCGACGAAGCGGCGGCCGCCGTTGATGGAGGTGACGATGCCCAGCGGCTGGTCGGCCGCGTCCAGCACCGGGCCCTGCTCGATGTGCACCTCCACGAAGCCGAGGTAGCGCGCCGGGTCGCGCTGCAGCGGCGCGATGGCCTCCAGCGTGCCCGGCAGGCCCACGGCCTGCATGGCCTGGCGCATGGTGACGCCGTCGGCGTCGGCCTGGTCCAGCCAGGCGGGGTCGAACTGGCCGAGCAGGGCGCCGGAGCCCAGGAAGGTGGCCTTGTAGCGCTGGCCTTCCTCCTCGGCGAAGCCCACGACCTCGATGCCGTGCATCAGCCGCCGGCCTTCGCGATGCAGCGCCTGCACCACCGCCATCGGCACGAAGATGCCCAGCCGGCCGTCGTACCTGCCGCCGTTGCGCACGGTGTCGAAGTGGCTGCCGGTGAGCAGGCGCGGCGCCGACGGATCGGCGCCGTGGTAGACGGCGACGACGTTGCCCACCGCGTCCTCGCCCACCTCGTCGAAACCGCATTCGCGCATCCACGCCTGCAGCTGCGCGCTGCAGGCGCGGTGCGCCGCGGTGAGGTACGTCACCGTCAGCTGCCCCTGTTCCTTGTAGCCGGGGTCGCTGTGCGCGGCCAGCGCTTCGGCCCAGTCCCAGACCTGCTCGCCGGCCGCGGGCTGCAGGCCCAGCTTGTCGTTGAGGCGGATCTGCGCGATGCGGTGGATCTGGCGCAGGCTCTCGGCGAACTCCACGTCGGGGTGGTGGTCCAGCCGGCGCGCAAAGGTGGCGATGATCTCGCCGCGCGACAGGCCGGTGCCGCGCGGGCCGCGCACGGCCAGGATGAAGGGCCAGCCGAAGCGCGCGTTGTAGTCGGCGTTGAGCTGCTGCAGGCGCGCGAACTCCTCGGGCGTGCAGGCCGTCAGCCCGGCGCGCTGCTGCTCGCCGGTGGATTCGGCGGTGAGCGCCTGCGCCACCATGGCCTTGCCCGCCAGTTCCGGGTGGGCGCGGATCAGGCCCAGCTGGTCGTCGCGCGGCGCGGTGCGCACCACGTCGGCCAGCGCCTTGAGCAGCGCGGCCACGGTGGCGAAGGGGCGTGCCGCTGCAGCGCGCGCGGCGATCCACGGCGAGTGCTCGTAGACGCCGTCCAGTGCGGCGACGAAGCCTTCGGCGTCGGCCGCGTTGAGCTGTTCGAGGGTGAGGCTCATGTCCAGACGAAGGCGGTGGCCGGGTCGAAGGGGTGGGTGCGCCGCCAGTGCTCGGCGATGTCGATGCGACGCGCGACCCAGACACGGTCGTGGGCCTGCACGTGGTCCAGGAAGCGCTGCAGCGCGCGGAAGCGGCCCGGGCGGCCGAGCAGGCGGCAGTGCAGGCCGATGCTCATCATGCTCGGCTGGGTGTCGCCCTCGGCCTGACCATCGGAGCCGCCTTCGGCGTAGTGCACGTCGAAGGCGTCCTTCAGGTACTGGAAGAAGGGCTCGCCGTGGCTGAAGCCCTGTGGCAGCGCGAATCGCATGTCGTTGCAGTCCAGCGTGTAGGGCACCACCAGGTGGGGGGCGAAGTCGCCGCTGGAGGTCTTCACCTGCAGCCAGAACGGCAGGTCGTCGCCGTAGTAGTCGCTGTCGTAGGTGAAGCCGCCGAAGTCGGCCACCAGGCGTCGCGTGGCCGGGCTGTCGCGCCCGGTGTACCAGCCCAGCGGGCGCTGGCCGGTGAGCTGCGTGATCGCGTCCACGCAGCGCGCCATGTGCTCGCGCTCGGTGGCTTCATCGACGTTCTGGTAGTGGATCCAGCGCCAGCCGTGGGCGGCAACCTCGTGTCCGGCCTCAACGAAGGCGGCGGTCACGTCGGGGCAGCGCTGCAGCGCCATGCCGACGCCGAACACCGTCAGCGGCAGGCCGCGCCGCTCGAACTCGCGCAGGAGTCGCCAGACGCCCACGCGGGAGCCGTACTCGTAGATGCCCTCCATGCTCAGGTGCCGCGCCGGGTAGGCGGCGGGGTTGAACATCTCGGAGAGGAACTGCTCGCTGCCGGCGTCGCCGTGCAGCACGCTGTTCTCGCCGCCCTCCTCGAAGTTCAGCACGAACTGCACGGCCACGCGGGCGTTGCCGGGCCAGCGCGGGTGCGGCGGGTGGCGGCCGTGGCCAGCCAGGTCGCGGGGGTAGGTCGGCTCGGTGGGCATGCGGCTTGCGATATCGTGAGGCGATTCCTGCAAGTGTGCACCGGGAGCAAACCATGGGCCATCTGAGCACCCACGTGCTCGACACCGCGCACGGCTGTCCGGCCGCTGGCATGCGCGTGACGCTGCAGCGTGTCGACAGCGGCGGCGTGGCGCACGACGTCAAGACCGTGACGCTCAACGCCGACGGTCGGGTCGACGGCCCGCTGCTGTCGGCCGCCGAGATGGCCGTCGGCCGCTGGCGGCTGCGTTTCGAGGTGGCGCCCTATTTCGGTGCGCGTGGCGTGGCCCTGCCCGACCCGCCCTTCATCGACGTGGTGCAGATCGATTTCGGCATCGCGGATGCCGCCGGCCTCTACCACGTGCCGCTGCTGGTGAGCCCGTGGAGCTACTCCACCTACAGGGGAAGCTGACCCGGTGGACGCCTACCTGCTCGACTGGGCCAACCTACTGCTGCGCTGGGCGCACGTGATCACGGCTATCGCGTGGATCGGCTCGTCCTTCTACTTCGTGATGCTGGACAACAGCCTCACGCCGCCGGAGCACGACGACTTCAAGGCCAAGGGCGTGGACGGCGAGCTCTGGGCCGTGCACGGCGGCGGCTTCTACCACTCGCAGAAGTACAAGGTGGCGCCGCGCTGGCGCGGCATCCCGGAGCGGCTGCACTGGAGCTACTGGGAAAGCTACAGCACCTGGCTCACCGGCTTTGCGCTGTTCACGGTGCTGTACCTGTTCAACGCCAGCAGCTTCCTGATCGACCGCACGGTGTTCGACTGGTCGCCCATCGCGGCCATCGCCACGGCGCTGGGCTTCCTGGTCGCCTTCTGGTTCGTCTACGACATCATCTGCCGCACGCTGGGCCAGGGCGCCAAGGGCGACCTCATCGTCGGCGGCGCGGTGCTGGTGTTCGTGGTTCTGGCGTCCTGGGCCGCCTGCCAGCTGTTCGCCGGCCGCGCCGCCTTCCTGCTGGTGGGCGCGATGCTGGCCACGGCGATGAGCGCCAACGTGTTCTTCGTGATCATCCCGGGGCAGAAGAAGGTGATCGCGTCGCTGCAGGCCGGCCAGGCGCCGGACCCGGTGCACGGCCAGCGCGGCAAGCAGCGCAGCGTGCACAACACCTACTTCACGCTGCCGGTCATCGTGGCCATGCTGTCCAATCACTACGGCTGGTTGACGCAGGGCGAACACAACTGGGCCGTGCTGGTGCTGCTGATGGCCGCCGGCGCGCTGATCCGCCACAGCTTTGCCGCCCGCCACGCGGCGCACGTGCAGGGCCGGCGTGCGCCTTGGGAACACGCGGTGGTCGGGGTGGCGCTGCTGCTGGGCCTGGCCGTGTGGCTGGCGCCAGCCCCGAAGCCGGCCGCCGCCGTGGCCGCGCCGGTGACCTGGCCGGCGGTGCAGGCCGTCATCGAACAGCGCTGCGTGCTCTGCCACGGTGAACAGGTGCAGAACAAGAACGTGGCGCTGCACACGCCGGCGCTGGTGCAGCAGCACGCGTTGGCGGTCTACCAGCAGGTCGCGGTGCTGAAGCTGATGCCGATGAACAACGCCACCCAGATCACCGAGGCCGAGCGCGACCTGATCCGGCGCTGGTACGAGGCCGGGGCGCCCACGCAGTGAGCACGCTGCTGGTCCGCCACGCCACGCTGCTGGCGACGATGGACGACGCGCGGCGCGAGATCCCCGACGGCGCCGTCTTCATCCGCGACCACGCCATCGAGGCTGTCGGTCCGACGGCCGACCTGCCCGCCACGGCCGACGTGGTCATCGACGCCACCGATCAGGTCGTGCTGCCGGGCCTGGTCAACACCCACCACCACTTCTACCAGACGCTCACCCGCGTGCTGCCGGCGGCGCAGGACGCCGAGCTGTTCGACTGGCTGCGTGCGCTCTACCCGGTGTGGGCGCGGCTGACGCCGGAAATGGCCTTCGTCAGCACGCAGACGGCCGCGGCCGAACTGCTGCTGTCGGGCTGCACCACCAGCAGCGACCACCTCTACCTCTTCCCGAACGGCACCACGCTGGACGACACGCTGGAAGCGGCGATGCAGATCGGCATCCGCTTCCACGCCGCGCGCGGCGCGATGAGCGTGGGCGAAAGCCACGGCGGCCTGCCGCCCGACAGCGTCGTCGAGGACGAGGACACCATCCTGGCCGACACCGAGCGTCTGATCCAGCGCTGGCACGACCCGGCGCGTTTCGCGATGCGACGCATCGTGGTCGCGCCCTGCAGCCCGTTCTCGGTCAGCCGCCAGCTGATGGAGGATGCCGCGGTGCTGGCCCGCAGGCACCGCGTGAGCCTGCACACCCACCTGGCCGAGAACCAGAAGGACATCGACTACACGCGTGCGCACTTCGGCTGCACGCCGGCGGAATACGCCGAACAGCTGGGCTGGGTGGGCCCGGACGTCTGGCACGCGCACTGCGTGCAGCTGGACGCAGCCGGCATCGATCT
This sequence comes from Rubrivivax albus, assembly GCF_004016515.1. GTDB lineage: Bacteria > Pseudomonadota > Gammaproteobacteria > Burkholderiales > Burkholderiaceae_C > Rubrivivax > Rubrivivax albus. The sequence continues at coordinate 20,983 of NZ_SACT01000011.1, read as the reverse complement.
CTTCGCGCGCACCGGCACCGGCGTGGCGCACTGCCCGGGCAGCAACATGCGGCTGGCCTCGGGCATCGCGCCCATCCGCGCCATGCGCGACGCCGGCGTGCCGGTGGGCCTGGCGGTGGACGGCTCGGCCAGCAACGACAGCGGCCACCTGCTGGCCGAGGCGCGGCTGGCGATGCTGCTGCAGCGGGTTGGCCACGGGCCCGACGCGCTGACCGCGCGCGACGTGCTGGAGATCGCCACCCGCGGCGGTGCCCGGGTGCTGGGCCGCGACGACATCGGCGTGCTGGCGCCGGGCATGGCGGCCGATCTGGTCACCGTGCCGCTGGACGAGGTGGGCCTGGCCGGCGCCGGCCACGACCCGATCGCCGCGGTGTTCTTCTGCCAGGTGCCGCGCGTGAAGCACAGCGTGGTGCATGGCCGGCACGTGGTGCGCGACGGCCAGCTGACGACGCTGGACCTGCCGGCGCTGCTGGTGCGGCACCGGGCGCTGGCCAACGCCTTGGTGGCGGGCTGAACCGTCGACCGCATCGACGTCAGACGCCCGAGGCGCGCCGCACCTTCACCAGATGCACTGGACGCCGCTGTGCGGTGCTCAAGTTCGCGCGCGGATGTCCGATAGCTCCGTTCCAGGGGCGCCACTACCCCCCTGGCCAGGACACCCGTCATGTCGTTCTTGAACACCATACCCGCCGCAATCCGGCCCTGGGATGAATTCAGCACCTGGAACCGCTTTCACATCGGCGACCCGTTCGAGCGCGCCGTCTGGCTGAACAAGGTCTGCCAGAGTGACCTTCCGGTGACCCTGGGTCAGCCTGGCGGTGATGTGCTGACCGTGTCTCTCTGGTCAGTCGACCAGACTGGCGCGCAACTTCACTTCAGCGCCGAGGCCAGCGAAGCCAACCGTGAGACTGTGCGGCGGCTGGCCACGGCCGCCGAGTTGTGGGGCGCGGTCTACGTCGACGACCAGAAGTTTCAGTTCCTGATGACCGGGCTGGATGTGGTGGTCAGGTCCGGTGGCCTGGCCATCAGCTGCGATGGCCCGCAGGACATGTACCGCCTTGCGCGACGCCAGGGCCAACGCATCAAGGGCTGGCCCAACAGTGTGCCGGTGGCGCAGGTGCCCATGGACCGGGCGGGCGGTGGCCCGCTCACCGTGCGTGTCGCAGACCTCGGCGCCGAAGGCTGCGGCCTTCGACTGTGCGCCGATGTCACCGTGTTCTCGCCGGGGCAGGAACTGCATGGCGTGGAGTTCGAGTTCGATGAGATCACCTACCTGGTGGCTGACCTGAAGGTGTTGCACGTGACGCCAGAGGTGGCCGACCCGACGGCACTGCGCGTGGGCTGCCGATGGCTGCAGATGTCGCCGCTGGCCGAGAAGGTGCTGCAACGCTGGATCCACCGCGGCCGCCGGCCGCGTGACCTGCTGTCGCTGGACCTGTAGTCGGTGCGCTCAGCGCATGGCGCGTGCTGCCGTCGGCGCCGTCGATGATCTTCGCCAGTTCGGCTGACGACGGGCACGCTCGAGCGTGCCGTTCGATCGGATCGAGGCTCAGCCGCCTTGCGCCCGCCGCGCCTTCACCGCCTGGGCCAGCGTGTCCAGCACGCCGATGGAATCGTCCCAGCCGATGCAGGCGTCGGTGATGCTCTGGCCGCTGGCCAGCTTCGAAGGATCGTCCTTGCCTGGGGTGAACTTCTGCGCGCCGGGCTGCAGGTGGCTTTCCACCATCACGCCGAAGATGCAACGGTTGCCCTCGGCCAGCTGGCGGCCGATGTCGGCGGCCACCTCGATCTGCCGCTGGTGCTGCTTGCTGCTGTTGGCGTGGCTGCAGTCGATCATCAGCCGGCAGGGCAGCTTGGCGGCTTCCAGGTCGGCGCAGGCCCTGGCGACGCTGCCGGCGTCGTAGTTGGGCGCCTTGCCGCCGCGCAGGATGACGTGGCAGTCGGGGTTGCCCATGGTCGAGACGATGGCCACCTGGCCGTTCTTGTGGACGGACAGGAAGTGGTGCGGGTTGCCGGCAGCCTGGATGGCGTCGCAGGCGATCTTCAGGTTGCCGTCGGTGCCGTTCTTGAATCCGATGGGCGCGCTCAGCCCGCTGGCCAGCTCGCGGTGCACCTGGCTCTCGGTGGTGCGCGCACCGATGGCGCCCCAGGCGATCAGGTCGCCGATGTACTGCGGGCTGATGGTGTCGAGGAACTCGCTGCCCGCCGGCACGCCCAGGCGGTTGATGTCCACCAGCAGCTGGCGTGCGATGCGCAGGCCTTCGTGGATGCGGAAGCTGCCGTCCAGGTAGGGGTCGTTGATCAGGCCCTTCCAGCCCACGGTGGTGCGCGGCTTCTCGAAGTACACGCGCATCACCACCTCCAGCTCGCCGGCGTGCTGCTCTCGCAGGTGCTTCAGGCGGCGGGCGTACTCCAGCGCCACGGCCGGGTCGTGGATGGAGCAGGGGCCGATGACGACCAGCAGCCGGTCGTCCAGCCCGTGCACGATGCGGCGCACCGCCTGCCGCGTGTCGGCGATCAGGGCCTCCACCGGCGTGCCGGCGATCGGGAAGAAGCGGATCAGGTGCTCCGGCGGCGGCAGGGGCACGACGTCCTGGATGCGCAGGTCGTCGGTTTCGCTGGTCTTCTCGCTGAGGGTGTAGCGGTCGGTCATGGTGGGCCTGGCTTGACAAACAAAAAACCGCCGGGGCTGCCGGCGGTTTGGGGGGTTCGGTGCGTCTGCTTTGCTTACGCGCTTGCCTCTCCAGCCGCCGTGCGGTGCGAGAACCAGAAGCTCGTAAAGAGGAATGCAAACCGAGACATGGCGCGCACTGTAGCACGGTGCGCATCGCCGCTCGCTTCCGGCAGCCCCCGAGACCCAGGCGCAACTGGCCGGATCAGGCGGCATCGCCTACGCGGCCAGCACCTCGACCCTGTTTCGGCCGCGTGACTTTGCCAGGTAGAGCGCCCGGTCGGCTCGCCTGACCAGGGCGTCGATGTCGTCACCGGGCAGCACCTTCGCGAGCCCGATGCTGATCGTCACCGGCGCGCCGTGGGCATGCGGAAACGTCTGGACGGCGTGTCGGATGCGCTCAGCCAGTGCCGCCGCGGACGCCACCTCGGTGTCCGGCACGCAGAGCAGGAACTCCTCGCCGCCCCAGCGGCCCAGGCGGTCGCTGGCACGGAGTTGGTGGGCCATCTGCGTACCGGTGGCCTTGAGCACTGCGTCGCCGGTGGCATGACCGTGGACGTCGTTGACACGCTTGAAGTGATCGACATCGATCAATGCCACCGCCAGCGGGCGCCCGTCGCGCCGGGTGGTGACCAGCGCGCGCGACAGTTCCTCCACCATCGCACGGCGGTTGGGCAGACTGGTCAGCATGTCGGTGCGCGCCAGCGCATGCATGGCCTGCATGTGTGCATGGGCTTGTTCATGGTTGTTGCGCAGCGTCACCACGGCCGCCAGCAGCACGATGAAGGTGGCCTGCGCGAGGCCCAGCACCGGCAGCAGCGGTCCACTGTCGTCAAACCAGGGCGGCAGCGCGTCGCGCGCCGACCAGACCAGCAGCGGGCCGAAGATCCCTGCGGCCGTCGTGCCCGAGACCCACAGTGCCTGGCGCAGCGGCAGGAAGACGAAGGCGCAGCCGAAGGCCAGCGGCACCCAGTACATGCCCGTGACTGTCTGGTACCACTGCTGCGGACCCGAGGCGAACCGCACCGCGCTCAGCAGCGTCACCACCAGGTAGAGGTTGAAGATGGCCACCGGCAGCACGCGCAGACCCTTCGCCCATTGAGGCCGCCGCCGCATCAGGAGCGCCGAGCCCAGGATGGCCGCTGCAGAGATCGGCAGCAGCCAACGGTCCCAGGGGGTGATGGCGCCCGAGTACGACTCCAGCGCCCAGACGGTCATCATGGCCGCCGCGCCGAAATACAGCAGCGCCAGCATCACGCGCTGCTCGGCGCGTGTGTGCTCATGGTCCAGTGTGATGGGGTCGCTGATCATCTGTTTCGCATGATCGGCCGCCGAGCACGATGTTTGAACGCAGTGGGCGGGCCCTTTTGTCCACTTCTGCGCGCCGACGGTGGCACTGTCTGGCGGGCAGCCGCGGGCGCACGCCGCGGGGGCGCCGGCGTCAGCAGGCCAAACGGGAGGAGGTCCCGTTCAGTACGCGGACGCGTCGAATCCTGCGCTGCGCATCGCGTCCAGCACGGCGCAGACGTGCTCGCGGTTGCGCGTCTGCAGCACCAGCTCCACCTCGACGTTCTGCGCGCTGAGCATCGAGAAGGCGCGCTGGTGGTGCACCTCCTCGATGTTTGCGCCGGCCTGCGCGACGACGGCGGTGATCTTGGCGAGCACGCCAGGGGTGTCGCGCGCCGCCACGCGGATGCGCGCCAGGCGGCCCGCGCGCACCAGGCCGCGACCGATGATGGCCTGCAGCACGACCGGGTCGATGTTGCCGCCGCACAGCACCAGGCCCACGCGGCTGCCGGCGAAGCGTTTCGGGTCCTTCACCAGCGCCGCCAGGCCAGCGGCGCCGGCGCCTTCGACCAGGGTCTTCTCGATCTCGAGCAGCATCACGATGGCCTGCTCGATGTCGCCTTCGTCCACCAGCACCAGGTCGTCGACCAGTGCGCCGACGATCTCGCGCGTGATCTGCCCCGGCCTGCCCACGGCGATGCCCTCGGCGATGGTGCTGGTGCCCTGCGGATGGGCCGTGCCCTTGACCGCATTGACCATCGCCGGGAAGCGCGCCGTCTGCACGCCCACGATCTCCAGCCCCGGCTTGATCGCGCGTGCCGCCGTGGCGATGCCGCTGATCAGGCCACCGCCGCCCACGGCCACCACCAGGGTGTCCAGGTCCGGCTGCTCGGCCAGCATCTCCAGGCCGATGGTGCCCTGGCCGGCGATGACGGCCGGGTCGTCGAACGGGTGCACGAAGCTCAGGCCCTGTTCGGCGGCCAGCTGCAGCGCGTGCTCGCGCGCGGCGTCGAAGGTCTCGCCGTGCAGCACCACCTCGGCGCCGAAGCCCCGCGTGCGTTCCACCTTCACGGTGGGCGTGAGCACCGGCATCACGATCACCGCACGCAGACCCAGACGCTGCGCATGGTGCGCCACGCCCTGGGCATGGTTGCCGGCCGAGGCGGCGATGACGCCCTTGAGCGGCTGGCCGGACTCGACGAGTTGCGCCAGCTTGTTCAGCGCGCCGCGCTCCTTGAAGCTGGCGGTGAACTGCAGGTTCTCGAACTTCAGGAAGACCCGGCAGCCCAGGATCTGGCCCAGCGTGCGGCTTTCGACGCAGGGCGTGTCCAGCACCTGGCCGCGTAGCCGCCCGGCCGCCGCCTCGATGTCGGACAGCGAGACCGCCATGGGCACGGCACCGGGTGTGGCCGGCATGTTCAGGCCGTGCCCCCGACCGTGAGCTTCTCGATGCGCAGCGTCGGCTGGCCCACGCCCACCGGCACGCTCTGGCCTTCCTTGCCGCAGACACCGACGCCGGTGTCGAGCTGCAGGTCGTTGCCGATCATGCTGACGCGGTTCATGGCTTCAGGGCCGTTGCCGATCAGCGTGGCGCCCTTGACCGGGTACTTCAGCTGGCCGTCCTCCACCCACCAGGCCTGGCTGGCGCTGAAGACGAAGCGGCCGCTGGTGATGTCGACCTGGCCGCCGCCGAAGTTGGTGGCGTAGATGCCGCGCTTGAGGCTGGCGACGATCTCCTTCGGGTCGCGGTCGCCGCCGAGCATGTAGGTGTTGGTCATGCGCGGCATCGGCAGGTGGGCGTAGCTCTCGCGGCGGCCGTTGCCGGTGGGCTTGACGCCCATCAGGCGCGCGTTGAGGCTGTCCTGCATGTAGCCGCGAAGGATGCCGTCCTCGATCAGCACGTTGCGCTGCGTTGCCGCGCCCTCGTCGTCGATGTTGAGGCTGCCACGGCGGTCGGCGATGGTGCCGTCGTCGAGCACGGTCACGCCCCTGGCCGCCACGCGCTGGCCGACGCGGCCGCTGAAGGTGCTGCTGCCCTTGCGGTTGAAGTCACCTTCCAGGCCGTGGCCCACGGCCTCGTGCAGCAGCACGCCGGGCCAGCCGGGGCCGAGCACGACCGTCATCTCGCCGGCCGGCGCGGGGCGGCTGTCCAGGTTGGTCAGCGCCGCGTCCACCGCCTGGTCCACGTAGGACTGCAGCACCGCGTCCTGGAAGTAGCCCAGGCCGAAGCGTCCGCCGCCGCCGGCGGAGCCCACCTCGCGGCGGCCGGCCTGCTCGGCGATGACGGTGACGTTCACGCGCACCAGCGGCCGCACATCGGCGGCGCGCGTGCCGTCGGCGCGCGCGATCAGCACCACGTCATGCTCGGCGGCCACGCTGGCCATCACCTGCACGATGCGCGGGTCCTTGGCGCGCGCCATCTTCTCCACCTTTTCCAGCAGCGCCACCTTGCTGGCGCTGTCCAGCGTGCCGATGGGGTCGGTGGGGGCGTAGAGCACGCGGCTGGCGGCTGGCTTCGTGCGCGCGGGCACCTTGATGCGGCGCTGCTGGCCGGCCGCGGCGATGGTGCGCACGGTGCGGGCGGCGTCCATCAAGGAGGATTCCGACAGGTCGTCGGAATACGCGAAGGCGGTCTTCTCGCCGGCCACCGCGCGCACGCCCACGCCCTGGTCGATGCTGAAGCTGCCGCTCTTGACGATGCCCTCCTCCAGGCTCCAGCCCTCGTGGCGGGTGGTCTGGAAGTAGAGGTCGGCGTCGTCGACGCGGTGCTCGCGGATCGTGGCCAGCGCCTGCGCCAGCGAGGATTCCGACAGCCCGAAGGGTTCGAGCATCAGCGACTGGGCGATCGCCAGCCGTTCGATCGTGGGTTCGCGCTTCATTGGCAGATTCTAGTTTTCGCCCTGCTTCCGTGACAGCGCCAGGGCATAGAGCGCGTTGCGCGGGGCGCCGCTGATCTCGGCGGCCAGCGCCACGGCCTGCTTCAGCGGCAGCTCGCGCTGCAGCACGTCCAGGGCGCGCAGGGCCGCCGGGTCGATGTCGTCGTCGCCCGCCGTTGGCGGCAGCGCATGCAGCACGAGCACGAACTCGCCACGCAGGCGGTTGGCGTCGGCCGCGAGCCAGGCCGGCAGGTCGCCCGCCGGGGCCGTGTGCACGGTCTCGAACTGCTTGGTCAACTCCCGGCACAGGGTGACGGTGCGCATCGGCGCGGCCGCCGCCAGGGCCGCGGCCAGGGTCTCGATGCGGTGCGGCGCCTCGAACAGGATCTGCGCGCCCGGCGCCGCCAGCACCGCGGCCAGCGCCGCCTCGCGCTCGCGGCCCTTGGCCGGCAGGAAGCCCTGGAACATGAAGGCCGTGGCGGTGGCATCGCCCGCCACGCTCAGTGCGGCCAGTGCGCTGCTGGGGCCCGGGATGGGCAGCACGCGATGGCCGGCGGCGGCCACCGCGGCCACCAGCCGCGCACCGGGGTCGCTGACGGCCGGTGTGCCGGCGTCGCTGACCAGGACCACGCGTTCACCCGCCGCCAGGCGGTGGATGACGTGCCCCGCGGCCGCGGCCTCGTTGTGCTGGTGCAGCGGGAGCAGCGGCTTGCGCAGTCCCAGGTGCTGCAGCAGTGCGCCGCCGACGCGGGTGTCCTCGCAGGCCACGGTGTCGGCCAGCGCCAGCACATGGATGGCGCGCAGCGTCAGGTCGGCCAGGTTGCCGATCGGCGTGGCCACCACGTAGAGTGCGCCGGTGGGCAGGGTCTGGCCGCCGGCGGCCTGTTCGGCGGCCTGCAGCAGCAGGGAGGGCGAGGTGTTCAAGGCGTTCGGCGGGGCGTTCGGCAGGGCTGGAAGCACGAAGGCGACGGGCGACGCGGCCGAGGTCCGCGCGCTGACGCATCTGCAGCGCCAGGGGCTGACGCTCGTGGAGCGCAATTATCGGGTGGCGCGCGGGCCGCGGGCACGCGGCGGCGAGGTCGACCTGATCCTGCGCGCGCCCGACGGCACCCTGGTCTTCTGCGAGGTGCGTGCCCGCCGCAGCCTGGCCCAGGGCGGTGCGGCCGCCAGCGTGGGTGCCGCCAAGCAGCGTGCCCTGGTGCTGGCGGCCCAGCACTTCCTGCGGCGATACGCGTCGCCGCCACCCTGCCGCTTCGACGTGGTGGCCATCGACGGCGACCGGCTCGAGTGGCTGCCCGGTGCCTTCGATGTCACCGGCTGAAACAGCGCGTCCGGCCCACCACGGAACCGGCCGTGTCCGACCGGTGTCCTACACTCGATGCCGATGCTCGAACCGCGCCTGCAGCAGTCCTTCTTCGACTGCGCCGACCTGCTCTACCAGGTGGCCGAGCCCCTGGGCCGCCCCATGGGCGAGGCGCTGCAGGCCTGTGTGGGCTGCCTGACCGGCGGGGGCAAGCTGCTGACCGTGGGCGGGCCGCTGGCCGCGCACGCGGCCTCGTTGCTGGTCCGCGGATTCGAGCGCGAGCGGCCGCCGCTGGCTGCGCTGACCATCGCGCCCGACCCCACGCCGCTGAGGGCGCTGGGCCACCCCGGCGACCTGCTGCTGCTGTTCGACGACCTGCTCGCGGCACCGGCGGCGCAGGCCCTGGTGGAGGCGGCGCACGACCAGGACATGGCGGTCATCGCCTTCACCGGTGCCGCGCCGGCCTGGCGCCATGCGCTGGCCGAGACCGACGTGCTGCTGGCCGTGGCGCACGAGCGCGCGGCGCGCGTGCGCGAGGTGCATCTGCTGATGCTGCATGCGCTGGTCGACGGCATCGATGTGCAACTGCTTGGAGAACAGGACCCCGCATGAATTTCCCCCGTCACGGAGGCCGGCCGCTGGCTGCCGCCCTGCTCGCGCTGGGCGCACTCACGGCGCTGCCCGGCTGTGCCCCGCTGATCGTCGGCGGCGCGATGGTCGGCGGCGTGCTCGTGGCCACCGACCGCCGCACCACCGGCGCCCAGGTCGAGGACCAGGGCATCGAGCTCAAGGCCGGCAACCGCGTCAAGGAACTGGCCACGCTGGGCCATGTGAACGTGACCAGCTACAACCGCATGCTGCTGCTCACCGGCGAGGTGCCCGACGAGACCCAGCGCGCCCGGGTGGAAGAGTCGCTGGCCCGGGTGGAGAACGTGAAATCGGTGGTCAACGAGCTGACGGTGGCCGGCAACAGCTCCACCACCTCGCGCGCCAACGACCTGCAGCTGGGCCTGAAGGTCAAGGCCAGCTTCGTCGATGCCAAGGACGTGGCGGCCAACGCCGTGAAGGTGGTCGTCGAGCGCGGCAATGTCTATCTGATGGGCCGCGTCACCGAGGCCGAAGCCGCACGTGCGGCCGACCTGGCCAGCCGGGTGCCCGGCGTGGTGAAGGTGGTGCGCGTGTTCGAGCTGATCAGCGAAGAAGAGCTGGCGCGCATGACGCCGGCGGCAAAGTAGCCGGCGGCCGGGGCCGGCCCCGGCCTACTTGCGCAGGCGGCGGATGAGGCTGGACGTGTCCCAGCGCTGACCGCCCATGGCCTGCACTTCGGCATAGAACTGGTCCACCAGCGCCGTCACCGGCAGCTGGGCACCGTTGCGCCGCGCCTCGTCCATCACCAGGCCGAGGTCCTTGCGCATCCAGTCCACCGCGAAGCCGAAGTCGAACTTGTCCTCGACCATGGTCTTGCCGCGGTTGTCCATCTGCCAGCTCTGGGCCGCACCCTTGCCGATGACGTCGAGCACCAGCGGCATGTCCAGCCCGGCGCGCTGGCCGAAGGCGATGGCCTCCGACAGGCCCTGCACCAGGCCGGCGATGCAGACCTGATTGACCATCTTGGCCAGCTGGCCGGCGCCGGCGTCGCCGATGCGGGTGACCGCGCGCGAGAAGGCCAGGGCCACCGGCTTCATGGTGTCGAAGGGCTCGGCATCGCCCCCGCACATCACGGTCAGTGCGCCGTTGACGGCGCCGGCCTGGCCCCCGGAGACCGGGGCGTCGATGAAGTGTGCGGCGCGGGCCTGCGCGGCGGCATGCAGTTCGCGCGCGATGGCGGCCGAGGCCGTGGTGTGGTCGACGAAGATGGCACCGGCGGCCAGCGCGCCGAAAGCACCGTCGGCGCCCAGCGTGACCGCGCGCAGGTCGTCGTCGTTGCCCACGCAGGCGAAGACGATGTCGGCGCCTTGCGCCGCCGCTGCCGGGGTGGGCGCGCTGGCGCCGCCATACTCGGCCACCCAGGCCGCGGCCTTGGCGGCGGTGCGGTTGTAGACCGTGACCTGGTGCCCGGCGCGGGCCAGGTGGCCGGCCATCGGATACCCCATCACGCCCAGGCCGAGAAAGGCCACGCGGCGTGCAGGAACGGAGTCGTAGGTGCGGGGGGCAGGGGCGTTCATGCCCCGATCTTAGGCGGAGCGCCGCCCGGGCGCCCCGCCGTGTGGCTCAGGCCGGCCGCTGGTCGGTGGTGCGGCGCTTGGGCGGCTCGCCCAGGTCCTCGGCCTTCATGCCGACGATGCTCATGTGCTCGGTGCCGGCCGCAAGGTCGGTGTTGCGCGAACGCTGGCTGTTGAGCTTGATCTGCAGCCGCAGGTCGTTGACGCTGTCGGCATTGCGCAGCGCATCCTCGTAGCTGATGCTGCCGTTCTCGTAGAGGTCGAACAGCGCCTGGTCGAAGGTCTGCATGCCCAGCTCGCGGCTGCGCTTCATCAGCTCCTTGATCTCGGCGACCTCGCCCTTGAAGATCAGGTCGGCGATCAGCGGGGTGTTGAGCATGATCTCCACCGCGGCGATCCGGCCGCGGCCCTCCTCGCGCGGCATCAGCCGCTGCGACACCAGCGCGCGCAGGTTCAGGCTCAGGTCCATCAGCAGCTGCTGGCGACGCTCTTCCGGGAAGAAGTTGATGATCCGGTCCAGCGCCTGGTTGGCGCTGTTGGCGTGCAGCGTGGCCAGGCACAGGTGGCCTGTCTCGGCGAAGGCGACCGCGTGCTCCATGGTCTCGCGGTCGCGGATCTCGCCCATCAGGATCACGTCGGGGGCCTGACGCAGCGTGTTCTTCAGCGCCTGTTCCCAGCCGTCGGTGTCGATGCCGACCTCGCGCTGGGTGACGATGCAGTTCTTGTGCGGGTGCACGAACTCCACCGGATCCTCGATGGTGATGATGTGGCCGTAGGAGTTCTCGTTGCGCCAGTCCACCATGGCGGCCAGCGAGGTGCTCTTGCCGGAGCCGGTGGCACCGACGAAGATGCACAGCCCGCGCTTGGTCATCGCCACGTCCTTGAGCACGCGCGGCAGGTTCAGGCTCTCGATGGTCGGCAGCGTTTGCGGGATCGTCCGGAACACCAGCCCGACGTGCCCCTGCTGCATGAAGGCATTGACGCGGAAGCGCCCCACGCCCTGCGGCGCGATCGCGAAGTTGCACTCCTTGGTGCGCTCGAACTCCGCGGCCTGCTTGTCGTTCATGACCGCACGCGCGAGCTGAAGCGTGTGCTGGCCGGTCAGCGGCTGCGGGCTGACCTTGGTGACCTTGCCGTCGACCTTGATCGCCGGCGGGAATTCGGCGGTCAGGAACAGGTCGGAGCCGTTGCGCGCCACCATCAGGCGCAGCAGGTCGCTGACGAATTTCGAAGCCTGATCGCGTTCCATGCGGGGAATCCTATCGTTGACTGCGCGCCCACGGCCTCGCAGAGCTCGGCCGGTTCGGCAGGCACGAAACCCTGCGCAGGCAGGGTTTCATGTCCAGCCTTACCCAGGGAAATTCTCTGGAATCTTCGCTTTGGCTCTGGCTTCCGCCGGCGCGATCACGTTGCGCCGCACCAGGTCGGCGAGGTTCTGGTCCAGGGTCTGCATGCCCAGGTTCTGGCCGGTCTGGATGGCCGAATACATCTGGGCGATCTTGTTCTCGCGGATCAGGTTCTTGATCGCTGACGTGCCGACCATGATCTCGTGCGCCGCCACGCGGCCGCTGCCGTCCTTGGTCTTGCACAGCGTCTGCGAGATCACCGCCTGCAGCGATTCCGACAGCATTGCGCGCACCATCTCCTTCTCGGCGGCCGGGAAGACGTCCACCACGCGGTCGATGGTCTTGGCCGCGCTGCTGGTGTGCAGGGTGCCGAAGACCAGGTGGCCCGTCTCGGCCGCGGTGAGCGCCAGGCGGATGGTCTCCAGGTCGCGCAGCTCGCCCACCAGGATCGCGTCCGGGTCCTCGCGCAGCGCCGAGCGCAGCGCGTTGTTGAAGGACAGCGTGTGCGGCCCGACCTCGCGCTGGTTGATCAGGCACTTCTTGCTCTCGTGCACGAACTCGATCGGGTCCTCCACCGTCAGCACGTGGCCGTACTCGGTCTCGTTGAGGTGGTTGACCATGGCCGCCAGCGTGGTGCTCTTGCCCGAACCCGTGGGGCCGGTGACGAGCACCAGCCCGCGCGGTTTGAGCGCCAGCTCGGCGAACACCTTCGGGCAGTTGAGCTGCTCGAGCGTGAGGATCTTGCTCGGGATCGTCCGGAACACGGCGCCGGCGCCGCGGTTCTGGTTGAAGGCGTTGACGCGGAAGCGCGCCAGGCCCTGGATCTCGAAGCTGAAGTCGCACTCGAGCGTGTCCTCGTAGTGCTTGCGCTGGGCGTCGTTCATGATGTCGTACACCATGTCGTGCACCATCTTGTGGTCGAGCGCCTCGACGTTGATCCGGCGCACGTCGCCGTGCACGCGGATCATCGGCGGCAGCCCGGCCGACAGGTGCAGGTCCGACGCCTTGTTCTTGACCGAGAAGGCCAGCAGCTGGGTGATGTCCATGCAGGATGGGGCGCGGGCAGGCGCCCTTAAGCTCGGGGGATTATGAGCAGCATCGGCATCAGGCTACAAGAAGTGAAGGCGCGGCTGGCATCCGCCTGTATCGCGGCGGGCCGCGGTGTCGACAGCGTCACGCTGCTGGCGGTGAGCAAGACCCAGGGCCCTGACGCGGTGCGCGAGGCCGCCGCCGCCGGCCAGCGTGCCTTTGGCGAGAACTACGTGCAGGAAGCGCTGGACAAGATGGCCGCGCTGCGCGACCTGCCGCTTCAGTGGCACCTGATCGGCCCGCTGCAGAGCAACAAGACCCGTGTGGTGGCCGAGGCCTTCGACTGGGTGCATTCGGTGGATCGGCTGAAGATCGCCCAGCGCCTGGCCGACCAGCGCCCGGCGCACCTGCCGCCGCTGCAGCTGTGCCTGCAGGTCAACGTCAGTGGTGAGCACAGCAAGAGCGGCGTGGCGCCGGCGGAGGTGCCGGCGCTGGCCGCCGCCGTGGCCGCACTGCCTGCGTCGCGGGTGCACCTGCGCGGGCTGATGGCGATCCCGGCGCCGGCCGACACGGTGGCGGTGCAGCGCCTGCCCCACCGCGCGCTGCGCGAGCTCGCCACGGCCCTGGCTGAACAAGGGTTGCATCTGGACACCTTGTCGATGGGCATGAGCGACGACCTGGAGGCGGCCGTGCTCGAGGGCTCGACGATGGTGCGCGTGGGCACGGCCATCTTCGGCCGGCGCGAGGCCTGAGGTCGCGCGGCCGCGCACGGAATTCCTTCACGAACATCGCCCTCAAGTTTTGGCTTGAGCGGCCGAGAGGAAAAATTCACGCAGGCCGGCGTGCCTTTTCACGCCCAATCGTTCACGTTTCCAAATGTGAGATGACCCCAGAACAAGGGGCATTTCAGATGATCGCGCCCACTCGCTCCACATCGGGCCGAGCGGTGGGAAAGGAAACAAGAATGACCGTGCTGACCCCGTTCATCGTGCTGATCGAACGCCGTCGCCTGAAGCAGAAGCTCAGCTGGCTGATGGCCTCGCTGCTGCTGGCCGCCGGTGTCACGGCACACGCCGACGCCGCTCGGGAGGCCAAGAAGCATCGCAAGTTCGCCCGCGACCTGGCGCCGGCCCTCGACGCACGCGACGACGCACCCCTGCGCCACCGCTGGGAGAAGAAGAAGAACGGCAGGCGCATGGTGCAGGCCGTGGTGGTCAGCGACTCGAACGATCCGGAACTCAAGGCGCTGCAGCGTTTCATCGAGCGCGCCGGCGGCACGGTGCACGCCCGCTTCGCGTCGGTGCGCGCCCTGTCGGTGACGATGCCGGCGCGCGCGCTGCGCCGCCTGGAGGCGCGCGACGACGTCGTCTCGGTGTCGCCCAACCGCGTGACGGCACGCGCCGGCAGCGACCTCGAACTCACGACCGGCGCCCTGACCTCGGCGGTCCGTGTCGACAGCCTGTCGCTGCTCCCGGGCTGGGGCTTGGACGGCAGCGGCGTGGGCATCGCGGTGCTGGACTCTGGCGTGATGCGCCGCCATGCAGCGTTCAGCGACGCCAATGGCAACAGCCGTGTCGTCAAGAGCGTGAATCTGGTCGGTTCAGGCACCATGGCGCTGATGGCCTCCGGTTTCGCCCCGGGCTCGCTGGCGCGAGAGGCCTTCGAGGCGGCGGTGGACAACGGCAGCAACGCCGACGCGGACCGTCACGGCCACGGCACGCACGTGGCCGCGGTCGCGGCCGGGCGGGCCACCACCCTGGTCAAGGGCACCGCCGGTGTGGCGCCGGGTGCGTCGATCGTCGACGTCAAGGTGCTGGGCGACGACGGCCAGGGCACGATGGCCGACGTGCTCGGCGGCCTGGACTGGGTGATCTACAACGCCAAGCGCTACAACATCCGCGTCGTCAACCTCAGCCTGGCGTCGGATTCCACGGAGTCGTGGGAGACCGACCCGCTGGCGCGTGCGGCCCGGGCCGCCACGGCCGCCGGTCTCACCGTGGTGGTGTCGGCCGGCAACTACGGCCGCGCGACGGCCGGCCGGTTGCGTTTCGGCAGCATCGGCTCGCCGGGCCACGATCCGTCGGTGATCACCGTGGGGTCGACCCACATGCGGGGCACGACGGCGCGTGGCGACGACACCGTCAACCTGTTCAGTTCGCGCGGTCCCACGCGCGGTGCGCTGGAGCTGACCAACGGCAGCGTGCGCATCGACAACCTGATGAAGCCGGACCTGGTGGCGCCGGGCAACCGCATCGTCGGCGCTGCCGCCGTGGCCACCAACGGCACCTGGAACAAGCTGGCGCGCGACTACCCGGCACTGACGGCGGGCTTGGGCGCCCTGCAGGGCAGCGACCGCAATCTGATGTACCTCTCGGGCACGTCGGTCTCCGCGCCGGTGGTCGCCGGTGCCGCGGCGGTGCTGCTGCAGGCCAACCCGGGGCTGACGCCGCCCCTGGTCAAGGCGCTGCTGCAGTTCACGGCGCAGCCGCTGCCGGGTGCGGCCCTGGCCGAACAGGGCGCGGGCCTGCTGAACCTTGACGGTGCGGTGCGCATCGCCAAGTCGCTGCGCCCCGACATCGCCCAGCGCATCGCCACAGGCACGCTTCAGGTCGGCGATTCGCTGCTGGCCACATCAATGCCGGCCTTCCCGACGAGCACGGTGGGTGGGCAGAGCTTCAACTGGAGCCGCATGGCCTTCGTAGGCGGCTCGCACATCGCGTCGCACAGTTCGCTGTTCCGCTACCACCAGGCCATCTGGGACCCGCGCGTGGTCTGGGCCAACGGCAAGGTCGAGCGCATCTCGATCGGCTACTGGCCCGCCAGCGGTACCGTGGCGGCCAACACCGTGCCGCGCAGCTTCGGAACGGTGCCGTTCACCAGCGGCGCACTGCTCAGCGGCGGTGTGGTACTCGGCACCGCATTGACCGGCACGCAAAGCGTGTTTGCCGGTGCAGACATCGTCTCGGGCGCGCTGATCTCCGGCAGTGGTGTGATCCTCAGCGAGGGCGTGATCCTCAGCGAAGGGGTGATCCTGAGCGAAGGCGTGATCCTCAGCGAAGGCGTGATCCTGAGCGAGGGTGTGATCCTCAGCGAAGGCGTGATCCTCAGCGAGGGGCAGCCCTGACGCTGGGCGGACAGCCGCAGTCCTCACTCAAGCGAGACCATGGGGTGCCGATAGACCGGCACCCCGTTTCCTTTCTGGGCCCGCGATTCATGTCAGCACAGCCGCCCGCCGCCCCCGAGCCTCTGCCGGCTGCGCCCTGGCGGCGGCTGCATGCTGCGCTGATGCCGGACTACAACCGCCCGGCCACCGTCTACTGGTGGTGCGTGGTGGCGCTGGGCGCTTCGGCGCTGCTGTGGTCGGTCTTTCGCGTCGCCGCCTTGCCGGGGGCCCTGGGCCTGCAGGTGCTGGCCGGGTGTGTGGTCACCATGCTGGCGGGCCTGTTTCCGGTGCGCATCCCGGGCTCGAACAACTCGTTCGCTGCCGGCGAGATCTTCATCATTCTGGTGCTGCTCGTCTACGGGCCGGAGGCTGCCGTGCTCGCCGCCGCCTGCGAAACCGGTGTCGGTGCCCTGCGCACGTCCAAGCGCTGGACCAGCCGCATCGTCAGCCCGGCAGCGTCGGCCCTGTCGATGCTGGTCATGGGCACGGCGTTGCACGTGTGCATCGACGCGCTCCCGCCAGGCGCCATCGGCGAAGCCTCCGTGCTCGTGCTGGCGATGGCTTTCGCGGTGGCGCACTTCGTGCAGAACATGCTGCTGATCACGCTGGTGCTGCATCTCAAGGCGCGCCAGCGGCTGGACATGCGTGCGTTCTTCTCCAGCTTCGGCTGGGTCGGCACCAGCTACGCGGCTAGCGCGCTGATCGCCGGGCTGCTGTACCTGGCCTTCCGCACCACCGGCATCGGGGTGATGGCCGGCGCGGTGCCCATCATCATCGTGCTGCTGGTGATGCTGCACTACCACTTCCGCCAGCGCGAGTCGGACGACGAGGCCCAGCGTCTGCGCATCGAGGCCGCCGAGCGTGAAGCCGAGCAGGCGGCCCGCCACCTGCAGGCGCTGCGGGCCAGCGAGCAGCGCTTCCACAGCGCCTTCTCGCACGCAGCCATCGGCATGGCGCTGGTGCAGCCCGATGGCCGGGTGCTGCAGGTCAACGCCGCGCTGTGCGCGCTGCTGGGCAGCGACGAGGCCACCCTGCTCAGGCGGCCGTTCCAGTCGGTCGTCCACCCCGAGGACGTGGACCTGCTGCAGCGGCAGTGGCGCGACGTGGGCTCACCACGTGGCAGCGATGCCACGGTGGAGCTCCGCTGCGTGCCCACCGACGGCCGGGCGCTGCACGTGGCCCTGCACAGCGGCCAGTTCGCCGACGACGACGCGGCCGAACCCTGCCTGATCCTGCAGGTTCAGGACATCACCGCACGCCGGCAGGCGGAGGCGCAGCTGCAGCACATCGCCTACCACGACGGTCTGACGGCGCTGGCCAACCGCATCCGCTTCGGCCAGTGTCTCGCGCAGGCCATCGAGCGCGGCCACCGCGAGCCGGGTTACGCCTTCGCGGTGATGTACCTCGACTTCGACCGCTTCAAGCTCATCAACGACACGCTGGGCCACAGTGCCGGCGACCGCTTCCTGACCCAGGTGGCCAAGCGCATCCAGGCTCAGGTGCGGCCCTGCGACACCGTCGGCAGGCTGGGGGGCGACGAGTTCGCCGTGCTGGTGGACAACCTGGGCGACGAGTCTGCGTTGCTCGCGATGGCCGAGCGGCTGCAGCAGGTGCTGGCAAAGCCCTATGCGCTGGACGGCACCGAGGTCACCAGCAGCGCCAGCATCGGCATCACCTTCAGCAGCGTCGGCTACGAGACGCCGGGCGACGTGCTGCGCGACGCCGACATCGCGATGTACCGCGCCAAGGCCGCCGGGCGCGCACGCACGGCGCTGTTCGACGCGAGCCTGCGCGCCCAGCTGGCGTCGCAGGTGAACCTGGAACGCGACCTGCGCCGTGCGCTGGAGCAGCAGCAGCTGAGCCTGGCCTTCCAGCCGATCTACGACCTTGCCTCCGGCCGCGTGGACAGCTTCGAGGCCCTGGTGCGCTGGCAGCATCCGGAGCGCGGGGCCGTGCCGCCGTCCACCTTCATCCCGATCGCCGAGGAATCGGCGCTGATCGGCCAGCTCACCGAGTGGGTGCTGCGCCACGCCTGCGCCCAGCTGCGCGCCTTCGAGCGCGACCTGCCGCCGGGCCATGCCCGTCCGCGGCTGCACGTCAACGTCTCGGGCACCGACATGTGCCGTGCCAATTTCGTCTCCCAGGTGGCTGCGGCGCTGCTCAGCAACGGGCTGGAGCCCGGGCAGCTGACGCTGGAGATCACCGAAAGCACGCTGATGCAGCGGCTGGACAACGCGCTCGACGTGATGGGCCGGCTGCGCGAACTGGGCGTGGGCCTGTCGGTGGACGACTTCGGCACCGGCTATTCGTCGCTGGCCTATCTGTCGACCCTGCCGATCACCAGCCTGAAGATCGACCGCAGCTTCGTGCAGCGCCTGCAGGACCAGACCAGCGACGCCGAGGTCGTCAAGGCCGTGATCACGCTGGGCCATGCGCTGGGCAAGACCGTGATCGCCGAGGGCATCGAGACGCCGGACCAGCTGGCGCAGCTGCGCGCACTGGGCTGCGGCCTGGGCCAGGGCTATCTGCTGGCGAGGCCGCTGAGCCCGGAGGCGGCCTCGGCCGTGGTCGCCGTCGAGCGGCGCTGGCCCGGGCCGGACGCCCGGCCGTCGGATTTCGCACGCTTCACGCCCACCGGCTTCAGCGACTCGGCGCTGACGGTGCACTGACCAGGGCCGGTGCGGGCTGACCACCCGCCGCCCGTGTCACAGCGGCAGCTGCGCGCTGTGCTTGACCTCCTCCATCACCGCGTACGTCCGCGTCTCGCGCACACCCGGCAGGGTCCAGATCACGCTGCCGATGAACTCGCGGTACGCGGCCATGTCGGCCACGCGCGTCTTGAGCAGGTAGTCGAAGCCACCGGCCACGAGGTGCGCCTCCAGGATCTCCGGGCGCGACTGCACGGCGGCCTTGAAGGTGTCCATCACGTCGTGCACCGTGCGGTCGAGCAGCACCTCGATGAACACCAGCAGCCCGGCGCCCAGTTTGGCCGGATTCAGCCGCGCTTCGTAGCCCAGAATGTAGCCGTCGCGGTGCAGCCGCCGCACGCGCTCTAGCACGGCCGTGGGCGACAGGTGCACCGCCTCGGCCAGCTTGAGGTTGCTGATGCGGCCGTCGGCCTGCAGCACGCGCAGGATGCGGCGGTCGATCTTGTCGATCGGGCGGGCAGCGTCGTCCATGGCGGGCGATTCTCCATCGCCGGCCCCGATCTCCGCAGCATCGTCGGCCTAGTCGTCGCGTGGCCGAGACATCGTCAGCGGATGCCGGCACGCAGGAAACTCTGCACGAACTGCCGCTGGAACAGCAGGAAGGCCACCAGCAGCGGCGCACTGGAGATCAGCGTGGCGGCGTTGATGATGGCCCAGTCGATGCCCTGGTCGGTGCCGGCGAAGACCGACAGGCCCACCGTCAGCGGCCGCGTCTCCACCGAGTTGGACACCACCAGCGGCCACAGGAAGTTGTTCCAGTGGTGGCTCACCGACACCAGCGCATAGGCCAGGTACACCGGCTTGGCCAGCGGCACGTAGACGCGCCAGAGCACGCCGAAGCTGCCGCAGCCCTCGATGCGCGCCGCTTCCTCCAGTTCGGTGGGCACGGTCTTGAAGGTCTGGCGTAGCAGGAAGATGCCGAAGGCCGAGGCCACGTAGGGCAGCGCCATCGCGCCCAGCGTGTCCACCAGGCCCAGCGCGTGCATGCTGCGGTAGTTCTCCACCAGCACCACGTCGGGCATCACCATCAGCTGCACCAGCACCAGGGCGAAGGCGAGGTCGCGGCCCGGGAAGCGGAAGCGCGCGAAGGCATAGGCCGCCAGCGTGCACAGCACCAGCTGCCCGGCCAGGATGCTGCCCACCAGCACGAAGGTGTTGAGGAAGTAGCGCGGGAAGGGGGCGGCGGCCCAGGCGGCGCCGAAGTTCTCCAGCGTCAGCGGCGCCAGCAGCTCGAAGCGCGCCGAGTACGCCGTGGGGTGGATGGCCGACCACACGGCATAGGCCAGTGGCAGCACCCACAGCAGCGCCAGCAGCCAGGCGCCCAGGGTGTTCAGCGCGGTGTCCAGGCGGGTGGGGTGCAGCATCAGCGGGTCACTGGTAGTGCGTGCGCCGCTCGAGCACGCCGAACTGCAGCAGCGCCAGCGCCGCCAGGATGGCCAGCAGCACGGCCGTCAGGGCCGCCGCGTAGCCGGCGTCCCAGTACTTGAAGCCGGTCTCGTAGATGTAGTACAGCAGCAGCGAGCTGGCGTTGTCCGGCCCGCCGCGCGTCATCACCACGATGTGGTCCACCAGCCGGAAGGCGTTGATGACGGCATTGATGAGCACGAACAGCGTGGTCGGCATCAGCAGCGGGAAGGTCACGCGCCAGAAGAACTGCCAGCGGCTGCAGCCCTCCAGTGCCGCGGCCTCGCGCAGTTCCGGCGACTGCTGCTGCAGCGCCGCCAGGTAGAAGATCATGAAGAAGCCGGCCTCCTTCCACACCGCCACCGCGATCACGGCGCCGAGCACGGTCTCCTTCGAGCCCAGCCAGTTGTGCGCGCCGGCGCCGAACCAGCCGCGCACCTGGTCGAGCAGGCCGTAGTCGGGCGTGTAGAAGAACAGCCAGATGTTGGCCACCGCGATCATCGGCAGCACGGTGGGCGTGAAGTAGGCCAGCCGCAGCAGGCCGCGCCCGGCCAGCGCCCGATTGACCCACAGTGCCATCACGATGGCCAGGGCGATGGACGGCACGATGGTGCCCAGCGCATACCAGGCGTTGTTGACCAGCGCGGTGAGGAACACCGGGTCCTCGGCCAGCAGCCGGTAGTGCTCCAGCCCCACGAAGCGGGCCGGCCGGTTGGGCTTGGGCGTGGTGTACAGGCTGTGCCACAGCGTGGCCAGCGCCGGCCAGTGCGTGAACGCGGCCAGCAGGGCGGCTGCCGGCAGCAGCAGCAGCCAGCCGATGATGGCGTGGCGGCGGTCGGTCATGTGACGCTGACCATGGTGCATCGGCAATGCGGGTGAACGTCGGATTGCGACCCGGAGCGGACGTTGGACCTTTGTCCGTTTGCATTGGCGCAGGCCACGGAGGGCGGGTCTGGCCTGGCGCTCCTGTCCCCCGGCTCGCGCAGGGCGCTTGCCTCCTCCTTTACCTCGCGCCAGGCCAGACCCGCCCTCCG
>NZ_SACT01000010.1 GCF_004016515.1 Rubrivivax albus | reverse complement strand
GCTGCTGCTGTCCGCCATCACGCTGAAACGCTGTCCGCGATCAGCGTGAAACGGTGTCCGCCTTCCCGTGAAATGCTGTCCGCGATCCCGTGAAATGGGTGTCCGCGATGACGTGAAATACGCAGTCGGCCACGACGAGCAATGCGTAGCGAAGATGCCCGTTGAATGCGCCGGTCAGGTGCTTTTGCTGGGTCAAGTGCAGTCCGTGCCCGCCGAAGAACCGCAGCATTAGCCGGGCTAGTGTCCCTTTGCCCGTTCCTTGCCCTCCGCGCAGCACGAGTGCGGTCTCGGGGCGCCTGCCAGGCGCCTGCACCGTGAATGCTAGCCAGTTGAGAACCCACTCGGCTAGCGGACCAGACCCGCCGCACATGTAAGCGATGTGCTCGACGATTGGCTTGGCGTCGCCGTCCATCGGCTCAAGTGCCGACCCCCGATAGAGGTTGTAGGCCCCCGCAGGTGCATCGCCATCGGGCCACATGCCGATGCCGTCTGGATAGGTCCGGCGCCCGGGCCAGAGCGTCCATGCCTTGCCGGCATTGACGTAGCGTCGATTACCGCCTCGCGTTACCGAGACGGCAGGCGCCGCGCTGTGCTCCAGGCTTAGTTGTTCCTCCGTCATCGGCGTGACCTGGTGCTGCCGTGTCTCGTGGTCCCGCGCCTCACGGAAGATGCCCATCACCCCGTTGCCGGCGTGGGACACGAACGTGTTCCGGTTGATCGCTTGGACCTGCGGAGAGGCCGTCTCGTCTATTCCCGGTGGTTCGGTCTCAATGCCCTTCTGGGGCGGCAATGGCATCAGTTGCCCACTAGTCGGGTCCGATACCGGCGTGCTTGCGTGCGGCGCGAGCTTGTCCGCCAGCCCCGGACTTGCGGCCACAGCAACGTCCGCGACGACCTCGGGCGGTGCTTCGTCCGTTGCGTCACTGTCGCAGCCTTGCGTCGCCGCCAAGCCACCTAGAAAGTCCTTGAAGCCCGCTGCCACTTGGTCGAACGCGTCTCCAGGCTCCTGCGCGTTGGCCGGAGGTTCGATCACTGTGCGAAGCGGCTTCACCTCGGCCGGCTTTCCGGCTGGGACGGACGCTTCGGCGTAAGCGGCACCGCCGACATCGCGCCGCCGGGGGGTGCTCACGCCCCGCGAGATATCAAACAGCTGCCCCCGACTCATTGCGCGCCGCTCCCGCCCGCCCGCCCTGCGCGCACGTCGTCGAGAAACTCCAGCGCCGTGGTCGGCGGAGTCTCGGAAATGCGCCGGCGGTCGGCGTCACTCGCCGCCTGGCGAGTCGTGTCCGCCTGCTGAGCGACAACGGCATCGACGGTCTCGACGCGCTCGGCCGTGATCTGTCCACCGGCACCGATGATGATGTTGAACACGGGCAGGCTGCTACCACCCCGCATTTCCAACTGCATGCGGTCAGCATGCTCGACGATGCGATGGATCTTCGGCAGTGCCTCGATGTAGTCGCCAGCGTCAAGTTCGCCCGCTTCGATGCCGTCGTTGATGCCGCGCAGCATGCGCAGGGTCGTGTACCTGGCGAGCGCCGCGCCTGCGCGACCGTCCAGTTCGGCTTCGCGGTGTACTCGGGCGAGTCGGCGCTGTACGTCCGCATCGGCCAGCAAGATCTGCACGCGATCCTCCGGCAACCCAGACAGCAGGGCTAGTTCAGCGCTGCCGTGCCCGGCTTCGGCTGCGCCCACGAAGGCGGCCTCCAGGCGTTCGATGTCGGTGCGTACGCTGGCACTGTTGGTAAGTGCGCCGCTCATGCTGCATCCTCCGACCTGCGGCGCGCTGCGGGTGCACGCTGCAACTCAGGCGGAAGTTCTGCGACCGGAACGCTGCGAGTTGTGCAGCCCTTCCGCTCGATCCGTACCCGTTCGTCCGCTGCTGCTGCAGCTTCGGGGGCAGCGTTGTTTCGGCTGCGCGTCTCGATCTGGGCCTCGATCCAGGCGTCTACCTCCGCCTCGATCCATGCGGCAGTCCGACCGCCCGCAATCTTCAGCGGACGTGGGAACCCGCCGGTAGGCAGGCTCATGATCCGGTACAGGCTCGTATCGGACAGCCCGGTTCTGCTGAGCACCTCACGCTTTCTCAGAAGGCGCGGCGGCTTTGGCGAATGCGCAGGATGATCCGCGCGAACGGGAAGGGAATGGGGCACGACAAGGACTCCATGCAGTCCCGCCGGTCGAAGCAATTGAGTGAACTGACCGGCGGTGGTAAGGGCCGGCGAGTAACGCCGGAGCTTCCGCTCTGCAGGGCTTGGTGCCCGCTTGAGTCGTGTTCAGTGAGTGAGTGACGCCAGTATAGCGGTGGGGTCTAGGGTATCTGGGGTGTCCTGGGGGCAGTTGCTGCGCTATGCCGCTCGCTGGATGGGCACAACGTTGCCCTGCGCCGGCATCCCGCTGACGATGGCCTCCAGCCTGGCGCCCAGCGCGTCGAACGCCCGCGCCTGTTCCGCCAGTCTTCGGTCACGGATGTAGGTTCGCCGGACCGTCCCCTGCACCATGTGGTTCAGGCACTCGTCGATCACGTCGGCGCTGATGCCGAGTTCGGCCATCATGGTCGCTGCCGTGCGACGCAGGTCGTGCGGTGTCCACTTGCCGCCGGGCAGCGCCAGCGACTGCCGCGCACGCGTCCGGCCCGCCCAGCCCTCGGCCGCCGCTGTCCGCTGTCGGTCTGCTAGCTGCTTGGCGAACGTGGTCTTGTCTACCGGCGCCTCGCCGGTGTGGTTCGGGAACACCCACGGCGAAGATGCCGGGGCGGGATGGTCGGCCCAGTTCCGCATGCCGCGCGTGGCGCGCGTAGTCTTGCCGTCGGCCTTGTCGGCCGTGACGTTGTGTCGGATCGCGCGGCGTATGTCCCGGATGGCCTGCAACCGCCTGATCTCCTCCAGCTGCCGCACGGCGAATGCAGACAACCGGATCGTGTGGTCTCGCTGGTTCTTGGTGTCGGGCAGATACCAGGTGCCGGCGACCAGGTCGATGTGCTCCCAGCGCGCGTTTATGGCCTCGCCGACCCGGACGGCTGTTGCCAGGATCAGCCAGACGGCACAGGCCGACCGGCCGTCCAACCCTGAAGCGGGCAGGGCAGACACCAGGCGCTGCACTTCCGACGCGGAAAGAACGCGCTCTCGTGGCACTTCCGGTCCGCCGGCATCTCGTCGCGTGACCGTGTCCAGCGGGTTGCGTTCGATCATCTCCCGCACCAGGGCGAACCGGAACATCTGCTTGAGCTCTGCCAGCAGCACGTTCGCCGTCCTGCGCCGCCCCTCGGCACGGGCGGTGTCGAGGATGGTCATGAGGCCGGCCTTACGTACGTCCGTGACTGGCCTGTGCCCGATGACCGGGAACACCCGCCGCTCGAACATCCACCGCACCGATTGCCCCCCGTCCTTGCGGCCCGTGCGCCTGCCGTCCGTGCGTGAACGAGGCTGCAGTTCGGCCGCTTGCCACTGAGCGAACAACGCCGTCACGGTAATGTTCCGCTCCGCCTCCTGCGCGGCAAGCACTCGGGCTGTTTCGATGCGGTCTAGTTCCTCCTGTGCGGCAGCCTGGCGTGCTTTGGCCTCGGTCTCCAAGTGCTCGCGCAGGTCGCGCACGCCGCTCCGGTACAGCGCAGCCAGTTCCCTGGCCTTGTCTCTAGCCTGTGCCACGGTAAACGTCGTGCGGCCATCGCCACGCCCGCCGTACGGACCGATGAGCAGCCGCACCTGGCCGGAACTGCCGGTGTAGCGGTAGTAGAAGCGCCGCTCCCCGGCCTTGGTGATCCGGCCCAGGAACGCGCCATGCCCGCGTGCGAACGACTCGCACAGCCACTTGTCCGCCGTCCCCGGCGAACCCTGCATCCACTGGCTAGTAATTTCCGCCATCACGCCCCCGGCCTGCTCTGGTGCCTGTCCGGTGCCTACTATATGCGGGATTTCTTGGGGCGCTTTAGAGCTTAGTGGTAAGACGAAGCTTTAGGTATAGATCCTAAACTGTTGTCAAACTTGCAGTTCTTACGTGCTGGAGTCTCAGTTCAAGGAGTGCGTTCAAGGCACTGAATGTGATTTGGGACCAGAGGGTCGCACGTTCGAATCGTGTCACCCCGACCAATTTGATCGACGGCCGCCTTGCGGGTGACGAGTGGCTTCGCCAGGGCGCTGCCCTCGGCAGCTCAGGCGGCTGCGCCGCGGGCGGGTGCCGCCACACGCTTGACGGGTTCGTTCACCGCGCGCGCACTGACCCCATCGTCCAACGCGGTCGTGAGCCGGTCGGCGAGCGCTCGGGCACTGGCCACCAGCCAGGTGCCGGCGTCTCGGTCTTCCCGGGTTTCCTGTTCGAGGAACAGGTCCGCTGCCCGGCAGGCGGCATGCAACTGGTGCGCGGTGCGCCGCATGGGTGCCAGGGCCTGGAGTTGCTGTCCTTCGGCGCCGGTTTCGCGCAGACCGCGCGCCAGCCCATCCAGCTCTCTGGCCACCTCCTGGGCCAGTTCGACGGCGGTGCAGACCAGCCAGCTGGCGGTGTCCACCGCCGGCGCGTCACCCTGGGTGACGAAGCGGTCGGCCGCGCGCAGAGTGGCACGCGCCTGATGCGCCAGCGCGCCTAGATGGCGCAGGGTCTGCTGATGCGCGTCAGCGCGCAGGTGGGGGGCGTCCGTGGCGGCGTTCATGGCGCGATGGTAGGGCCAGCCGCACCGGCTGTCAGCCTGCCGTGCCCCAGCGCTGGCGCATCGTGGTAGCGATGTCGGCGCAGCCCGGCGGCAGGTCGAGGCCCAGCGTGGCCGGCTGGTCGGGGCGCAGGTCGATGTCGTCGCAGCAGGCCTGCACCCGCGCGTCGATGAAACGGCTGGGCACGGCGTAAAGGTGGCGGTCGCCGTGGCGGTGCTGCTGTGTGACGTGGAATCGGTGCGGCACGACCAGGTTCAGGTGCACGCGAGCGCGCGTCATCGCCACGTACAGCAGGCGGCGTTCCTCCTCGATTTCCTCGGCACGGCCGGTGGCCAGGTCGGCGGGCATGCACCCGTCCACCACCGACAGCACGTGCACGGCCCGCCATTCCTGGCCCTTGGCGGCGTGGATGGTCGATAGCACCAGCCAGTCCTCGTCGCGGTGCGGCGGGCCAGCCAGGTCGCTGCTGGACTGCGGCGGGTCCAGGGCCAGGTCGGCCAGGAAGCGGTCGGCGTCGGGCTGTGCGTGGGCGGCGGCCCGCAGTTGCGCCAGGTCGGCCAGGCGGACGGCGGCGTCGTCGTGGCGCACGCGCAGCTGCGGCGTGAGCCAGTCCAGCGCGGCGTCGTAGGACTCGGGCCAGGGGAGGGCGCCGCGGTGCAGTGCCGACCACAGGGTGGCCAGGCCCTGCCAGCCCTCACGCGCGCCCGGCGGCGGCTGGAACGCGTCGATCGCGGCCACAGGATCGCCGCCGCTCTCCAGCGCCGCCAGCAGCCGCCGCACAGCGGCTGGCCCGATGCCGGGCACCAGACGCGCGCAGCGCTGTGCCGCCAGCGCGTGCCGCGGGTTGCGGCTCCAGCGCAGCAGGGCCAGCAGGTCCTTCACATGGGCGGTGTCCAGGAAGCGCAGGCCGCCGAACTTGACGAAGGGCACGCCGCGGCGCACGAGTTCCAGTTCGAGCACCGATGCGTGCGTACCGGTTCTGAACAGCACCGCCTGCTGCTTCAGGGCGAGACCCTGTTCGCGCAGACGCAGCACCTCGTCGACCACCCAGGTGGCCTGCGCGGCTTCGTCGTCCACACGCACCAGCCTTGGCCGCGGCCCGGCGTCCACACCGCTGTGCATCACCCGCGGCAGCCGCCGCGCGGCGCCGTCGATCACCGCCTGCGCCGCGGCCACCAGGGCCGGTGTGGCGCGGTAGTTGCGCGTCAGTGCGACCACGGTGGCACGTTCACCGTGGGTGGCCGCGAAGTCGAGCATCAGCTGCCGGTCCGCACCGCGGAAGCCGTATATGCACTGGTCGTCGTCGCCCACCAGGGTGAGGCCGCGTCCGTCGGGTTTCAGGCCGGCCAGGATGCGCGCCTGCAGGCGGTTGCAGTCCTGGGCCTCGTCGACCAGCACGTGGTCGAAACGACGGCCCAGCGCCTGCGCCACGGCCGGCACGTCCATGGCCTCGGCCCAGGCGAGCAGCAGGTCGTCGAAGTCGAGCAGGCGGTGCTGCAACTTATGCCGCGAGAAGTCGGCGAACAGTTGCTGCAGTTCGCCGGTCCACGGGCGGCACCACGGGTAGTGCTCGGTCACGACGTCGGCCAGCGGCGCGTCGGTGTTGACGCAGCGCGAGGCGATGGCCAGGCAGGTGGGGGCCAGCGGAAAGCGCCGCGGCAGTTCGGCCTGGCCCCGCGCCGAGCGCACCGATGCCATCAGATCCTCGGCATCACCGCGGTCGAGCACGCTGAAGTCGGCGGGCAGACCGATGGCCGGTGCCAGGTCGCGCAGCAGGCGGGCGGCGACGGCGTGAAAGGTGCCGCTCCAGGGCAGCGCCGCGGCGGCGGGGGCCTGCCCGCCTCGGGTCGCGGCCAGCAGATGGGCAGCGCGCTGCCCCATGGTCTGCGCGGCGCGTCGCGAGAAGGTCAGCAGCAGCAGGCGCTGGGGATCGGCGCCGCGGCCGAGCAGGCTGGCCACGCGGGCGGCCAGCGTGGCCGTCTTGCCGGTCCCGGGGCCGGCCGCCACGAGCAGCGGGCCGTCGCCGTGCTCGGCCGCCTGCCGCTGCTCCGCGTTCAGCGCATCACGACGGGCAAGAGCGGTCGACGGTGAACAAGCGGCGGGTACCGTGGCGATCATCCTGCCACTGTACAGGCATCCAGCGATGCCGGCGACTCAGGGCTCAGGCTACTGCCATTGAAGGCCGCTGCGGCGGCGATGGCGGTGCCGGCGGGGCTTGGTCGGGGCCGTGGCGGGGGCGGCCTTGGCCTGCAGCGGGTCGCTGCTGGGCCGCCGCGCGAACATCGAAGCACCCCAGACCAGCAGCAGCACCGTGGTGCCGCCGGCGATCACCCACTCGCGGTTGGCCTTGAGGATGGGGATCCAGTGCTGCGGCAAGAGCTGCCGGAACCAGCGCTCGTCATCGCTGTCGTCGGCACCGTTCGAAGCCCGACCTTGACGCTTCGCAGCGGCGTCGCGCTGCTGCTGTTCGATCACCCAATTCAGGGTCTGCAGGTCGCGCTCGGCGCGCTCGACGGCATCGTCAGCGACCGACCCCGCCGCTGCCACGGCCGCTGCCTGGATCCACGTCGGCGGCCGCGGCTGGAAGCCGTGCTGCAACACCTCGTGCCGGGTGGCCTCCGCCGCCTGCGCCAGCAGCGTGCTCGTGGATTCTTCGCGGAGCCAGGCTTCGACATCGACGGGCGACTCGCCTTGTGCGATCCAGGTCGGCGCTGCGGTGGCCTGCTCGACGGCATCGATGGCCACAGGTTCTGCAAAGGCCAGGGACGTCAGGCACGCCAGACACGCGGCGGGCACGACACCCAGGGCTCGGCGGGGGAGACGGAGGCACGGCACAGGCGTCAGGGAGTGCAAGTTTCACGCCAGCCCATGTGTAACAAGGACTTGCGACAACCCCAATGGTGCAGCGCCGGGGGACTGTCAGCCGCGTCGACACTCTGGCCTGCCCGGAGGGACTCGAACCCCCGACCTGCTGCTTAGAAGGCAGCTGCTCTATCCAGTTGAGCTACGGGCAGCGCGATGGCATTCTAGGAGGCCAAGGCGGACAGCCCGGGACTAACCATGGCGTGCCGCCTGCAGTCCCCTACACTTCCGGGGACGCCGTTCTCCCACCGCGGCGAAGAGTGCCGCCACGTCATGAGCATGCTCGACGGAATCAAGCGCCTGTTTGCGCGCACCGGTGACACGGAGCGCGACCAGGCGGAACTGGCAGACTGGGCCCGATCACGCCAGTACAGCTTCCGGCCGGTGCGCGGGGAGGAGGGCGGCTTCGTGATCGAGGGCCGCCTGGGCGCCCAGCCTTGGCGTCTGGAGTGGGGCCCGTCGCAGCGGCCCTACATCGAAGGGCCTGAACTGCGGCTGCGGGCGGAACTGGGGCTGCCGTCCGACCTGCAGGCGCTGGTGCTCGATCGCACGCTGCAGGCCCGGCTGGAGAAGTCGGTGTTCGACCAGTACGTCGAGAGCGTGCAGACACGCATCGACGACCAGACGCCGCCGGAGATGCGCTGGTTGGTCATGTACGCCAAGCTCGGAGGCCCCGAACTCGGGGCTCTGCGCGACCGCTTTGCCGCCGTCTCGCAGGCCAAGGCGTGGCTGACGCAGTGGCTGGAGGGCCCGCTGACCGCTGGCCTGCTGGCCGCGCCGCTGGTGACCGGCCAGCCGATGGTGCTGATGGTCTCGCGCGGGCGCCTGAGCCTGCGCACCGGCCTGGACGAACCCCAGCCGCAGGACCTGGATGCCTGGCTGCAACTGTTCCAACAGGCCATGCGCGAGGCGCGCCGAGCGGCCGATGCCGGGTCGGATCCCGGGCACGCCAGCACGCAGCCGAGCATGTTCACCGCCACCCGCACACCGGCGGACGACGAGACGACCTGATCGACGACGGGCCCTCGGCTCGCTGCGTCGGGCCTGGTCCCGTGCCGTCGGGCCGCGCGGCGATCAGCGCGGCGGCTGGTACCGCCCGAGTTCCATCTTGGCGATGGCGTTGCGGTGCACCTCGTCGGGGCCGTCGGCGAAGCGCAGCGTGCGCACGTGGGTGAAGAAGAAGGCCAGCGGGGTGTCCTGGCTCATGCCGGCACCGCCGAAGACCTGCATCGCCCAGTCGATCACCTGTTGTGCCATGTTCGGTGCGACGACCTTGATCATCGCGATCTCGGCCTTGGCTGACTTGTTGCCGGCCATGTCCATCATCCAGGCGGCCTTCAGCGTGAGCAGCCGCGCCTGCTCGATCATGATGCGCGCCTCGGCGATGCGTTCCTGGGTCACCGTCTGCTGGGCGATGGTCTTGCCGAAGGCCACGCGCGAGACGGCGCGCTCGCACATCAGCTTCAGGGCCCGCTCGGCCACGCCGATGGTGCGCATGCAATGGTGGATGCGACCCGGGCCCAGCCGGCCCTGCGCGATCTCGAAACCCCGGCCCTCGCCGAGCAGGATGTCGCTGGCCGGCACGCGCACGTTCTGGAAGTCCACCTCCATGTGGCCGTGCGGGGCATCGTCGTAGCCCATCACCGTCAATGGCCGCAGCACCTTGACCCCGGGTGCATCCATCGGCACCAGGATCATGCTCTGCTGGGAGTGCCGCGGCGCCGACGGGTCGGTCTTGCCCATGAAGATCAGGACCTTGCAGCGCGGGTCGCCGGCACCGCTGGTCCACCACTTGCGGCCGTTGATCACGTAGTGATCGCCGTCGCGCTCGATGCGGGCCTCGATGTTGGTGGCGTCGGACGAGGCCACCGCCGGCTCGGTCATCGCGAAGGCGCTGCGGATCTCACCGCGCAGCAGCGGCTCCAGCCACCGCTTCTTGTGCTCGGCGGTGCCGTAGCGCACCAGCACCTCCATGTTGCCGGTGTCGGGCGCCGAGCAGTTGAAGACCTCGCTCGCCCAGGGCACCGCGCCCATGATCTCGGCCAGCGGGGCGTACTCCTGGTTGCTCAGGCCGGCGCCGTAGTCGCCGGAGGTGTCGTGCGCGCCGTCGGCGCTGGGCGGCAGGAACAGGTTCCACAGGCCGGCGGCGCGCGCCTTGGGCTTGAGTTCCTCGATCACCGGCACCGGTGTCCAGCGCTTGCCGGCAGCGGTGTTGGCGGCGATCTCCGCGGCGTAGCGCGGCTCGGCCGGGTACACGTGCTCGGCCATGAAGGCCATCAGGCGCTCGCGCATCTCCTGTGTGCGGGGCGAATAGGCGAAATCCATGCGCGGTCTCCTTCGTGGGTGTCAGTTGTCGTTGTCGGCGGCCCGGGCAAAGCGCCAGGCCATCTCGGCCAGCGGCCGCGTCGACGCGCCCGTGGCCCGTGCCTGTGCGCTGGCGGCCGTGCCGTCGAGCACGCGGCGGGCGATGCCCTGCGTGATCGAGGCCAGGCGGAACAGGTTGTAGGCGAGGTAGAAGTTCCAGTCGGCCATCACCGCGTCCGGGTCGGCGCGGCCGGTGCGCTCGCAGTAGCGGCGAACGTAGTCGCGCTCCGACGGGATGCCCAGCGCCGGCAGGTCCAGGCCGCCGATGCCGCGGAACGTGCCCGGGGGGATGTGCCAGGCCATGCAGTGGTAGCTGAAGTCGGCCAGCGGGTGACCCAGCGTGGACAGTTCCCAGTCCAGCACCGCCAGCACGCGCGGCTCGTCGGGATGCCAGATCATGTTGTCCAGGCGGTAGTCACCGTGCACCACGGAGACCTGGTCCGCATCGCGGGCACTCGCGGGCACGTTGGCCGGCAGCCACTGCAGCAACCGGTCCATCGGCTCGATGACCTCGGTCTGCGATGCCAGGTACTGCTTGCTCCAGCGGCCGATCTGGCGGTCGAAGTAATTGCCCGGCTTGCCGTAGTCGGCCAGGCCCGCGGCAGCCACGTCCACGCTGTGCAGCGCGGCGATGACCCGGTTCATCTCGTCGTAGATGTCGCCACGCTGCGCTGGCGTCAGATCGGGCAGGGACTGGTCCCAGAAGACCCGCCCCTGAACGTACTCCATCACGTAGAACGCGCGGCCGATGACCGATTCGTCCTCGCACAGCACGTGCATGCGCGCCACCGGCACGCCGCGGCCGTGCAGCGCACCCATCACGCGGAATTCGCGGTCGATGGCGTGCGCCGACGGCAGCAGCTTGGCCGCCGGGCCGGGCTTGGCCCGCATCACGTAGGACGCGCCGGGCGTGCGCAGCAGGTAGGTGGGGTTGGACTGCCCGCCCTTGAACTGCGAGACCTCCAGCGGGCCACGGAAGCCTTCGATGCGGGGTGCGAGCCAGGCCGTCAGTGCGGCCACGTCGAAGACGTGCTGTTCGCGCACGGGTTGGGTGCCGGTGAACTGTTCCATCGTCAGGTGCGTCCGGGGGTCAGCGTTCCGCGACGGCCATCAGCCGCTCGCGCGACAGCACGACCAGCCGCGTCGGTTCCACGCGCAGGATGCCATCGCGCTCGAAGCCCTTGAGCTCCTGGTTCACGCGCTGGCGCGAGGCGCCCAGCAGCTGCGCCAGGTCCTCCTGCGCGAGCTGCAGCCCGATGCGGATCTCCTCGCCGTCGGCAATGCCGTAGCTCTTGGCCAGCAGCAGCAGCTGGCGCGCCAGCCGCGCCTGCAGCGGGCGGGTGTTGACGTCCTCGAACTGGTCGAACATCAGCCGCAGCCGGCGGCAGTTCAGGCGCAGCAGGGCCTCGTAGAGCTCCACGTGCTGCGCCAGCAGCGCCTTGAAGTCGGGCTTGCGCACCACCAGCAGGGTGGTCTCGCCATGGGCGTGCGCGTCGTGCGTGCGCGGCAGGCCGTCGAACAGCGCGATGTCGCCGAACCAGGTGCCCGGCTCGCAGTATGTCAGCGTGACCTGCTTGCCCGACAGCGCCACCGTGCTGATGCGCACCGCGCCGCGTGCCACGCCCACCCATTCCTCGGCCTGCGCACCGCGGATCGCCAGCGGCGCGTCGTCGGGCAGGCGCCGCACGATGGCCCGCGACAGGATCGCCTGCTGCAATGGGAGAGAGAGCTTGCTGAACCACGCCCCGGTGTCGATGTTGCGTCGTTCGTCCAGTGTAAGAGTGGGGTTGTGCATGGCTTGTCCCTGACGCGACAGCGTCGGCGTCGCTTGGCGCGTCGCAGGCCGGGCGGAGGGTGCGCGCGCCCGCCGCGCCGGCGGATCACATGCCGCCGAAGCGTGGCTTTCGCTTGTCGAGGAAGGCGCGGATGCCTTCGCCGCCATTGGCATGGAAGAGGTTGCGCACGAAGTGGTCACGCTCGCGGTCGAGTTGCTCGCGCAGCGGTGCCGTCACGGCGTCGTTCATCAGCTGCTTTGCGCTGCCCACCGCGTTGGGTGCCATGGCGGCCAGTTCGTCGGCCAGGGCCAGCGCGCGCGGCAGCGCGTGCCCGCGGTCGACCACCTCGTTGACCAGACCCCATTGCTGCCATTGGGCCGCAGGCTGCGGGCTGGGCAGCCACAGCATGCGCAGCGCCTGCGCGCGTGGCACGCGCCGCGCCAGTTGCCACGTGGCCCCGGCATCGGGCGAGAGGCCGACTCGGCCATAGGACAGCACGAACTTCGCGTCCTCCGCGGCGACGACGAGGTCGCAGGCCAGGACCAGGCCGACACCGGCACCCGCCGCGAAGCCTTCCACGGCGGCAATGACCGGCTTGGGCAGCGCGACCAGCGCCTCCACGAAGCCGTGCAGCAGCCGCATCGATTCCGCCTGGGCGGCCGGCTCGCCATCGCGCACCCCCAGCAGGCGCGGCAGGTTGCCACCGCCGCAGAAGTGCTCGCCGTCTCCCCGCAGCACGACGCAGCGAACCTCGGGGTCGGCCCCGGCGCGCTCCAGTGCCTCCAGGCCGGCGGCGCTGGCCTGCGGCGACAGGCTGTTGCGCGACGCAGGGTCGCTCAGGGTCAGCACCAGCGTGCTGCCCTGCTGTTCGGTCAACATCTGTGAAGGCATTGAATTCATTGTGGCATGCGCCGCGGAAGCAGCCATCGGCGCGCCGGGTCGATGTAACGCTTCGTGCTAGAGTCGTTTCCAACCGGATTCCGACCTGTGCCGGGCATGCAGCAGCAGAAGAAGAAACGGATTCCGTCCCTCGTGAGCTTGTTGGCCCTGATCGGCCTGGGCAGCGCGCTGCCGGCGGCTGCGATCGGGTTCGGCAATGGCACCACGGCAACCCAGCTCGGACGGCCACTGGACTTCCGCGTCGTGGTGCGGTTGGCCGAGGGCGAATCGCTGGATCCGGCCTGTGTCCGTGCTGCCGTCACGGTGGGCGAGCGCACGATGCCCGCCCAGGCCGTGGGCACGGTCGTGACCACCGGGCCCGAGAACACCGCCGTCGTGCGGGTGCGCACGCTCACGCGGATCGATGAACCCATCGTGGCGGTGGAGGTGCAGGCCGGCTGCGCGCAACGCGTGGTGCGCAGCTTCACCGTCTTTGCCGACCCGCCGCTGGCGCCGGTTCCTGCAGCGCCGGAGGTGCTGGCCCAGGCGCCGGCCGCGACGACGCCGCCACCGGCGGCACAGCCGCCCCTGACGCCGCCCGATGTGGCGGCCCTGCCGATGCCCGTGGCCGCGCCAGCAACGGTGGCGGCGCCGCCGGACGCGGTGGCACCGCCGCCGAAGCCGAAACCCCGTCCGAAGGCCAAGCCCAGACCGAAGGCGCCGCCGCCTGCTGCCGTGGCCGAGGCGGCGCCCGCACCGCGATTGCGCCTGGACGAGCCTCGCCTGAGTCTGCCGACGCCCGGTCCCGCATCGGAGCCCTCGGCCGACACGCTGGCGCTCGTCGACAGCGCCAACGAGGCCGTCAAGGCGGCCATCGCCGCAGCATCGGCGTCGCAGGCGCGCATCGCCGCGCTGGAAGACAGCGTGCGGCAGCTGAACGCGGCGGCACGGGAGCAGCGCGCCCTGCTGGCGCAGTTGAACGCGCGTGCCGAGGCGGCCGAAGGCGGCTCGCGTTGGCTCTGGCCACTGGTGCTGGCGATGCTGGTGTTCGCGGGTCTCGCCGCATGGCTGTGGCTGCGGCTGCGTGAACTCGAGCGCGAACGCCAGCAGGGGTGGCTGGCTGCCGCTCAGGCCGCCCGGCCGGCACCGCCGGCCGCTGCCGCGCCGGCGCCCCGGCCGGAACCGCCGGCGCCGTCACAGGTGCCCTTACTGGTGGAGCGCGGGCCCCGCCGCGGTGGCCTGGGCGCCGTGGGGGCTGGGTTGGCACCGGTCCATCAGCCCACGCCGTCCGAGTTGCCGGGGGCGGCCTCGATGCCGCCGCCGGCCTGGGACGACGAGGTGCCGCTCACGCAGCAGACCTTGCCGTTGGTGGGGGTGCCGACGTCGCCGGTCGAGGTGCCGCGCGATGTCAGCGCCGAGGAGTTGATCGACCTCGAGCAGCAGGCCGAGTTCTTCGTCGTGCTGGGGCAGGACGATGCGGCGATCGACCTCCTGGTGTCGCACCTGCGCGATGCCGGGGGTGCCAGCCCGCTGCCGTACCTCAAGCTGCTGGACATCTACCACCGCCGGGGTGACCAGGCCGCCTACGAGCGCACGCGCGACCGCTTCAACCAGCGCTTCAATGCCCACGCCCCGCCATGGTCCGACGCAGGGGAGGAAGGCCGCGTGCTGGAGGACTACCCCGCGGTGGTCAGCTGGCTGCAGCGGGTCTGGCCGCAGCCGCTGGACGCGATGGCGGAACTGGAGTCGCTGCTGTTCCGCAAGGATGGCGGGGAACTCTTCGACCTGCCCGCGTACCGCGAACTGCTGATGCTCTACTCCCTGGCGCGCGACCTGCTGGACGGGACGCCCGGTGGCGGCAGCACGGTGGACGTCCTGCTGCCATTGAACGATGCGCCTGGCTTCGTGCAGACCTCGCCGCGGCCGTACTTCGGCGACGATGCGCCTCCCCCCGAGGTGCAGCCCACTGCGCCGCTGGACCTGGACCTGGGGCCGGAAGACACCAGGCCGATGATCGACCGCGGCAGCTGAAGCGCTGGCGCGCCCGGCCTCAGCGCGCTGCCGGCCATGGCGGCCTCACAGGGTGGTCAGGCGGACCAGCGCGAGGTTGAGGGTTTCGTCCTTCTTGGCGAAGCACAGGCGGGCCAGCCGCTGCTCGCGGCCATCGGCATAGAACGCGCTGATCGGGATCGCCGCCACACCGATCTCCGTGGTCAGCCACTCGCAGAATGCGGCCTCGCCCAGGCTGCTCACCGCGCTGTAGTCCACGGTCTGGAAGTAGGTGCCTTCGCAGGCCAGCAGCCGAAGCCGCGTGCCCGCCAGCCCCTCGCGGAAGCGGTCGCGCTTGGCCTGGTAGAAGCCGGCCAGGCCGAGATAGGGCTGCGGGTCGGCCAGGTAGGCCGCCAGCGCATGCTGCACCGGCGTGTTGACCGTGAACACGTTGAACTGGTGCACCTTGCGGAACTCGGCCGTCAGGGCTGCCGGTGCCGCCACGGTGCCCACCTTCCAGCCGGTGACGTGGAAGGTCTTTCCGAAGCTGGACACGACGAAGCTGCGCGCGGCCAGCGCCGGGATGGCCGAGGCCGACACATGGGGTCGGCCGTCGAAGACCATGTGCTCGTAGACCTCGTCGCTGATCAGCAGCACGTCGGTGGGCGCCAGCAGGTCGGCCAAGGCCTGCATCTCCTCGCGCGTCCACACGGTGCCGGTGGGGTTGTGCGGCGAGTTGACGATGATCGCGCGTGTGCGCGGCCCGATGGCGGCGCCAATGGCCTCGAAGTCGGGCCGGAAGCTGCCGGGCGTCAGCGGCACACGCACCACGCGGCCGCCGGCGAGCTCGATGTTCGGCGCGTAACTGTCGTAGCAGGGCTCGAGCACGATGACTTCGTCCCCCGGGTGCACGCAGCACAGCACGGCCGTCAGGATGGCCTGCGTGGCGCCTGCGGTCACGGTGACTTCGCTCTCGGCGTCGTAGGCGTGGCCATACAACGTGCCGATCTTTTTGGCCACCGCCTGGCGCAGCGCCGGTACGCCGGCCATCGGCGGGTACTGGTTCAGGCCGCGCTTCATGGCCTGGCAGACCTGCTCCGGCAGCGCCGGGTCGCAGTCGAAGTCCGGGAAGCCCTGACCCAGGTTGACCGCGCCCGTGCGCGTGGCCAGTGCCGACATCACGGTGAAGATCGTCGTGCCGACGTCGGGCAGACGGCTCGGGAAGCTGGGGGTGGGGAAGCTCATGCTGTGGCTCACAACGTGTAGTCGTCGCCGCCGCCGGCCACGGCGCGCTCGATCAGCGCACGGTTCAGCCGGTCGGACAGCAGTTCGGCGAGGGTGTAGACGTAGTGCCGCAGGTAGGCCCCGCGGCGGAAGGCCACGCGCGAGACGTTGCGGCCGAACAGGTGGCCCACGGGCCTGGCCACCAGCCCGGCGTCGGCGGCCGCATCGTCGGCGCGCATCGCCATCTCCGCCACCAGGCCCACGCCCAGGCCCAGGCGCACGTAGGTCTTGATGACGTCGGCGTCGATGGCCTCGAGCACGAAGTCCGGCGCCAGCCGGCGCTGGGCGAAGGCCTGGTCGATGCGGCGGCGGCCGGTGAAGCTGGGGTGGTAGGACACCAGCGGCTGGGCTGCCAGCTGCTCCAGCGTCAGAGGCGGCCCGTCGGCCAGCGGGTGGCCGGTCGGCAGCACGGCCACGTGCTGCCAGTCGTAGCAGGGCAGGGTGATGAGGTCGGCGTGCTCTTCCAGGGACTCGGTGGCCAGGCCGATGTCGGCTGCGCCGTCCAGCAGCATCTGTGCCACCTGCTCCGGGTTGCCCTGGTGCAGGGCCACACGCACGGCCGGGTAACGCTGGCGCAGCGCGGCAATCGGCGCCGGCAGCATGTAGCGGGCCTGCGTGTGCGTGGTGGCGATGGACAGCGTGCCGCTTTCCTGGCGCGAATACTCCTCGCCGATGCGGCGCAGATTCTCCAGTTCCTGCAGGATGCGTTCGATCGACGCCAGCACCTGCGAGCCGGGTTCGGTGACGCGCCGCAGCCGCTTGCCGTGGCGCTGGAAGATGCGCACGCCGAGCTCTTCCTCGAGCTCGAGGATGGCCTTGCTGACCCCCGGCTGCGAGGTGTGCAGCGCCTTGGCCGCCTCGGTGAGGTTCAGCCCGCGCCGCACCGCCTCGCGCACGTAGCGGAACTGGTGCAGGTTCAATCGCGCTCCCGGTCCGTCGCGGATGCCAGGGCCGCCACGGCGGCACCGGCCATGGCGTCGATCACCGCCGGCAGTTCGCCCACCGGCGGCTGCAGCGACCAGCGCACCGCCGGGTGCGCCGCGCGCAGCGTGTCGATGATCTGCGGCAGGTCCTTGCGCACGTGGCCGCCGGCACCCAGGAACAGCGGCAGCACGACGACGTCGGTGCAACCCGACGCCGCCAGGTCGGCGCCGGCCGTGGGCAGGTCGGGTGTCATCAGCTCCAGGTACGCCAGGCGCACCTGCGCGCCGGGTGCCCGCTCGCGCAGCCGCGCGGCCACCGCTTCGAAGGGGGCGGCCCATCGCGGGTCACGGGCGCCATGGGCGAAAAGCACGATGCCTTGGGTCATGTCGGTCACGTCAGGGTCAACGGTAGCGCACCAGCCACGCGAAGGCGGCCAGCGACAGCAGCAGGTACAGCAGCCCGGGTGCGGCCGAGACCATCCACGGCGTCAGGTCCGACAGCGCGCCGATGTGCCCGGCGATGTTGTTCAGCAGCACGAAGCTGATGCCCAGCATGATGCCGCCGAAGACCTTCAGGCTGACCCCGCCGGCGCGGGCCGACAGGTAGGCGAATGGCAGGGCCAGCGCCACCATCACGATGCAGGCCAGCGGGTAGAGCGCACGCTTCCAGAACTGCAGCTCGTAGCGCTGCGCCGCCTGATCCTGGGCCTGCAGATGGCGGCTGTAGCGCCACAACTCCACCGTGGTCATGGTCTCGGCCGGCAGCAGCGCCGCGGCCACCACCTGTGCATCCAGCGTGCTGGGCCAGTGCAGCGACGCCGTGCGCTCGACCGCCACCGAGCCGTCGCCTGCGGGCCATTGCTGGGTTTCGGCATCGGCCAGCAGCCAGCCCCCTTCGGAGACTTCGGCCCGCGGTGCGGCCAGCCGCTGCTGCAGGCGGCCGTCGGCGTCGAAGACGAAGACGCGCACGTCGCGCATGGTGCCATCGGCATTGAGACCGCCGACGTTGACCGACACCGACAGCGGTCCCTGGGGCGTGTCCCGCCGTTCCTTGAGCCAGGCGCCGGGGCCGGACAGCCGCAGCCCGCCGGCGGCACGGGCCTTCAGCAGCACCGCCTGGCGCTCGCTGGCCGGCGCCACGATGTCGCCGACGACGAAGGTCAGCGCGGCGAACGCCACCCCCAGCATCGCCAGCAGCAGCAGGGCGCGCCGCGGCCCCAGCCCGCCGGTGCGCAGGATGGTGAACTCCGAGCTCTGCGCCATGCGCGACAGCGCGTAGATGGTGCCGATCAGCACCGCGATCGGCAGCAGCTCGTAGGCATGGCCCGGCAGGGCCAGCAGGGCCGTCGTCACCGCCACGCCCAGCGTGCGGCCGCGCTGGCCCACGCTGTCGAGCTGGTCGACGAGGTCGATGAAGAAGAACAGCGACAGGAATGCCACGCCGACGAAGGCCACCGACGACACGATGTCGCGGTACAGCAAGCGGCGCACGGTCTTCATGCGGCGGCCTTCCGCGGCCACAGGCGGTGCGTGGCGCCCTGGTCACGCCAGGCCAGCAGGCCCAGCGCCAAAGCGGCCGCCGCGCCGTGCAGGCCCAGCAGCGCGGCCCCGATGCCCAGGCGGCCTGCCGCCACCCAGGCCTGCGACAGCCCGATCAGGTTGTAGTAGACGACGAAGCCCAGCAGCGCGAACAGCAGGTTCCAGTTGCTGGCCCGCCGCGGTGTCGTGGCCGACAGCCCGATGCCCAGCAGCAGCAGGTTGGCCGCGCCCAGGGCCAGGCCGATGCGCCAGGCCAGTTCACCCTGGTGGCGCAGTGTCGGGTCGCGCAGCAGGTCGGCGGTGGGCATGGCGCGCGGCTGCACCTGAGTGGCCAAGCGCGCCGCCTTCTCGTCGACGCGCACGCGGTAGTCCTCGAAGCTCGCCCGCGCCTTGTCGCCGGTGGCGCGGTCGAGGTCGGTGCGCTGCCCGCGCTCGAGCACCAGCATGCGGGTGTCGTCGATGCTGTCGATGCGCCCGCGGCTGGCCGAGGTCACCGACTCGTGTTCGCCCGAGGCCGACAGCACGAAGACGTTGCGCGCCACCGTGGGGCCGGCGTCGCCTGCCAGGGCCTCAGCCGGCGCGCTCGCGGCGGCAGACGCCTCGGCCGCGCTGCGCTCGATGAAGAACACGCGCGAGCCGTCGGACGACTGCTGGAAGACCCCCGGCGTCACCCGCGACAGGTCGGAGCGTGCGGCGTAGCGGTCTCGCAGTTCCAGGCCGCTGCGGCTGCCCCAGGGCACGACGAACAGGGTCAGCAACGCGATCACCAGCAGCACCGGCCAGGTGGTGTACAGCACTGGCCGCACGAAGCGCCGCAACCCGATGCCGCTGGCGAACCAGATCACCATCTCGCTGTCGCGGTACATGCGCCCGAGCGAGACCACCACGGCCACGAACAGCGACAGGGCCAGCATGGTCGGCAGGTTGGACAGGGCGACGAAGCCCAGCAGCAGCACCACGTCCTGCGGCGCGATCTGCCCCTTGGCGGCCTGGCCCACGGTGCGGATCAGCAGCATCGTCAGCACGATGGTCAGGATGACCACGAGGGTGGCACCGAAGCTGCGCGCAAGCTCTCGCCGGACCGTCGTATCGAATACCATCTTTGGCTTTTGCGGGCCCGCTGGGCCAGGACACAGGATTATGGACTTCAAGACTCTCGTGCCCGGTGCCGGTGGCGCCGCGGCCGTGGCGGCCGATGCGCTGCTGGTCGTCGTCGGTGGTGATGCGGTGCCGGCCGCGCTGCCCAAGGCCCTGGCCACCGCCTGCCAGCAGCTGGTGAACGAAGGCGACTTCGACTTCAAGGCCGGGCGCACGGCCTGGACGGCCGGTGTCGACGGCGTCAAGGCGCGGCGGGTGGTGTTCTCGTGGGCGGCCGATGCCGGTGTGCCGGCCTTCCGCAAGGCCGTGGCCGCCGGCCTGGGGCTGCTCAAGGGCGGCGGGGCGGCTCACGCGGCCGTGCTCAGCGCCGGCGCCGCTGCGCCGGACGCCGCCGCGGCCGAGGCCCTGGTGGCCGCCGTCACCGAGGCCAGCTACGTCTACCGCGCCACCAAACCCAGCGCGCCGGCGGCCGGCAAGCTCAAGCGCGTGAGCCTGCTCGTCGAGAAGTCGCAGGCGGCAGCTGCCGATGCCGGCCTGAAGCAGGGCCAGGGCATCGCCGCCGGTGTCGAACTGGCGCGTGAATGCGCCAACCGCCCGGGCAACGTCTGCACACCCGCCTATCTGGCCGCGGAGGCGAAGAAGCTGGCCAAGGCGCCGCGCATCAAGGCCGAGGTGCTGGAGCGCAAGGACTGCGAGAAGCTCGGCATGGGCAGCTTCATGGCCGTGGCCCAGGGCTCGGCCCAGCCGCCCAAGTTCATCGTGCTGCGCTACAGCGGCGGCGCCAAGGCCGATGCGCCCGTGGTGCTGGTGGGCAAGGGGATCACGTTCGACACCGGCGGCATCTCGCTCAAGCCCGGTGCCGAGATGGACGAGATGAAGTTCGACATGGGCGGCGCGGCCAGCGTGCTGGGCGCCTTCAAGGCCCTGGCCGAGCTGCAGCCGCCGGTCAACGTCGTGGGCCTGATCCCGGCCACCGAGAACATGCCCGGCGGCAAGGCCGTCAAGCCGGGCGACGTGGTCACCAGCATGAGCGGGCAGACCATCGAGATCCTCAACACCGACGCCGAAGGCCGGCTGATCCTCTGTGACGCGCTGACCTATGCCGAGCGCTTCACGCCCACGGCCGTGGTCGACATCGCCACCCTCACCGGCGCTTGCGTGATCGCGCTCGGTCACCACCGCAGCGGCCTGTTCAGCGCCGACGACGCGCTGGCCCAGGCCCTGCTGGACGCCGGCGAACGCGGCGGCGACCCGGCGTGGCGCATGCCGGTGGACGCGGAGTACGACGAAGGCCTGAAGAGCAATTTCGCCGACATGGCCAACATCGCTGGCCGCGCCGGTGGGGCCATCACGGCGGCGATGTTCCTCAAGCGCTTCACCGGCAAGTACCGCTGGGCGCACCTGGACATCGCCGGCACGGCCTGGAAGTCGGGCGCGGCCAAGGGCTCCACCGGGCGCCCCGTGCCGCTGCTGGTGCACTGGCTGCTGGCGCAGGCGCGCTGAGCGCAGCGCGGCTTGGCAGGTCGGTCATGGCGGTGACGGTGGATTTCCACACCGGCGTGGCCGATCCGGTGGCCTTCGCCTGCCGGTTGCTTCGCAAGGCCTGCCGTCAGGACGCCAGGGTGCTGGTGACGGCACCGCCGGCCACGCTGGCGGCGCTGGACACCGCGCTGTGGACCTTCGACGCGCAGGATTTCGTGCCTCACCTGCGCTGGCCGGCACCGGCCACCATGGCCGCGCGTACGCCGATCTGGCTGTGCGCGCAGCCGGATGTCCTGCCCGAGGGGGCGCCGCGTGTGCGCGTCAACCTCGGCGCCGAGGCGCTGCCGGACGCGGGCGACGTCGACCGCGTCATCGAGATCGTCGGCAACGGCCCCGACGACCGCATGGCTGGCCGTGCCCGCTGGCGCCACTACGAGCAGGCCTGGGGCGTCAAGCCCACCCACTACGCCGCCTGATCCCGCGCCCCTCTCAGGGCCGCACCCGATCGAAGCGGCCGGCGTCGTGCCTACAATGCACGGTTTTCAGCGCCCTCGTGGCAGAAAGGCGAACTCGATGAAACGCAATGTCCTGGCGATTTCGATGATGTCGGTGGCCCTGCTGGCCGCCTGCGGCAAGAAGGAAGAGGCTCCGGCCCCCGCGGCAGCACCGGCGCCGGCACCCGCTGTGGAGACCATGACGGTCAAGATCGGTCACGTTGGCCCGACCAGCGGCGCCATTGCGCACCTCGGCAAGGACAACGAGAACGGCGCCCGCATGGCCATCGACGAGCTCAATGCCAAGGGCATGATGATCGGCGGCAAGAAGGTGACCTTCGAACTGCTGGCCGAGGACGATGCCGCCGACCCGAAGCAGGGCACGGCCGCCGCGCAGAAGCTGGTCGACAGCAAGGTCAATGGCGTCATTGGCCACCTGAACTCCGGCACCACGATCCCGGCCTCGAAGCTGTACAGCGACGCTGGCATCCCGCAGATCTCGCCTTCGGCGACCAACCCCAAGTACACCCGCCAGGGCTACAAGACGGCCTTCCGCATGGTGGCCGACGACACCCAGCTCGGCGGCACGCTCGGCAAGTACGCCGTGACCACCGTGGGCGCCAAGACCGTGGCCGTGGTCGATGACCGCACCGCCTATGGCCAGGGCGTGGCCGAGGAGTTCGCCAAGGGCGTGACCGAAGCCGGCGGCAAGATCGTCAGCACCCAGTTCACCACCGACAAGGCGACGGACTTCACCGCCATCCTGACCGCCATCAAGAAGGAGAAGCCCGACGTCATCTTCTTCGGCGGCATGGACGCCGTGGCTGGCCCGATGCTGCGCCAGATGAAGCAGCTGGGCATCAAGGCCAAGTTCATGGGCGGCGACGGCATCTGCTCGGGCGCGCTGCCGGAGCTGGCCGCCGGCACGATGGCCGACGAAGGCGTGATCTGCGCCGAAGCCGGTGGCGTGGAAGGCGAGCAGAAGGTCGGCCTCGACAAGTTCAAGGCCGATTTCCAGGCCAAGTTCGGTGCCGAGGTGCAGATCTACGCACCGTACGTCTACGACGCCGTGATGGTGATGGCCGCCGCGATGGAGAAGGCCGGTTCGGCCGACCCGGCTGCGT
Organism: Rubrivivax albus; assembly: GCF_004016515.1. GTDB lineage: Bacteria > Pseudomonadota > Gammaproteobacteria > Burkholderiales > Burkholderiaceae_C > Rubrivivax > Rubrivivax albus. Next base: position 230,232 of record NZ_SACT01000010.1, on the reverse strand, counting down.
ACCTGCCGGCCCTGGCCGCCACCGCCGACTACAAGGGCGTGACGGGCACGATCGCCTTCGACGAGAAGGGCGACATCAAGAACGGCGCACTGACGCTCTACACCTACAAGGCTGGCAAGCGCGAGCAGCTGGCCGTCGTGCGCTGATTTCCGCGCCGATGCACGAGAAGGCGCCCGCAAGGGCGCCTTTTTCCTTTCCGGCCTGCCGATGAACAACACCCGGGACTGGCGCGACGCTGTCTACGAGCGCCTGGCCGGCGACGACGATGGCCGCGTCTGCGCGGCGATCTCCGACGACGCCTGCCGCGAGGCGCCCGGCAACTTCCTGCGCCTGGGCGCGGCCAATGCGCTGACGGCGCTGGCCGACAGCGTGGCCAGCGCCAAGACCACGCTGCCCTGGCTGCTGGCGCAGGTCGGTTCACCGGCGGGACTGACCGCGCTGCTGGTGCCGCTGCGCGAGTCCGGCTCGATGCTGCCGCAGTTGCTGCTCGGCGCCGCGGTCCGCCGCATGCCGGTGCGCAAGCACGTGTGGGTGGCCTGTGCGGTGGTCCAGGCGCTGAGCCTGGCCGGCATGGCGGCTGCGGCGCTGTGGCTGCAGGGCCTGGCCGCAGGCGCGGCGGTGGTGGCCTGCCTGGCGGTGTTCAGCCTCGCGCGTGCCGGCGGTTCCATGAGCTACAAGGACGTGCTCGGCAAGACGATCCCGAAGACCCGCCGCGGGCGTCTGTCGGGCTGGATCGCGGCGCTGGCGGGTGGTGGCGCCCTGGCCATCGGCGCTGCGCTCGCCGGTCTGTCGGCCCAGGCGCCGTTGACGCTGTTTGCCGCGCTGCTGGCGGCCGCGGCAGGCTGCTGGCTCGTGGCGGCGGCGGTGTTCGCGCGCATCGTCGAGGCGCCGGGCGCGTCCGAGGGCGCCGCGGGCGGCTGGGCCGCCGTGCTGGCGTCGCTGCGCCTGCTGCGCGACGACCTGGCCCTGCGCCGGTTCGTGGCCGCGCGTGCGCTGGCCCTGGGATCGGCGTTGTCGGCGCCGCTGGTGGTGGCGCTGGCGCGCGACGCCCAGGGCGGCGGCGTCGGCTGGCTCGGCCTGTTCATCGCGCTCGAGGGCGTGGCCGCGCTGGTGAGCGCGCCGCTGTGGGGCCGCTGGGCCGATGACGACAGCCCGCGCGTGTTCACCCTGGCATCGGGTGCCGCCGGCGTGCTGGCCATCGCCGCCGCCACGCTGGTGGCCGCCGGTGCACCGCCGGCCTGGCAGGCGGCGGGGTTGCCGCTGCTGTTCCTGGGCCTCGGGGTGGCGCATGCCGGCGTGCGCCTGGCACGCAAGACCTACCTGGTAGACATCGCCACCGGCGACCGACGCACCGAGTACACCGCGGTCAGCAACTCCGTGATCGGGCTCGTGCTGCTGGGAGCGGGGGCCCTTGGCGCGCTGGCGGCCAGCGTGTCGATTCCGGCCACGCTGATCATGCTGGGTCTGGGCAGCTTGGCCGGCGCCGCGCTGGCCCGGCGCTGGGCACCGGCCTGACGGCGGCCGGGGCTCGTCAGCCGCCCCGCTGTACGCGCCAGACCTCGCGCGCGTACTGCGCGATCGTGCGGTCCGACGAGAACGGCCCCATGCCGGCCACGTTGCGCACCGCCTTGGCCTGCCACGCCGCCGCGTCGGTGAAAAGGGCGTCGACGCGCTGCTGCGTGGCCACGTAGTCGGCGTAGTCGGCCAGCAGCAGGTAGTGGTCCACCTGCAACAGCGAGTCCACCAGGCCGCGGTAACGGCCCGGTTCGTCAGGCGAGAACAGGCCGCCGCCGATGGCGTCGAGCACCTGTTGCAGCGTGGGGTGGGCCGCGGCGATCTGGCCGGGACGGTAGCCCTCGCGCCGGCGGGCCTCCACCTCCGGCGTGCGCAGCCCGAAGATGAAGATGTTGTCGTCGCCCACCGCCTCGCGGATCTCGATGTTGGCGCCGTCGTCGGTGCCGATGGTCAGCGCGCCGTTGAGCGCCAGCTTCATGTTGCCGGTGCCGGAGGCTTCGGTGCCGGCGGTGGAGATCTGCTCCGAGAGATCGGCCGCTGGCATCAGCGCCTCGGCCACCGAGACGCCGTAGTTGGGCACGAAGGCCACGGCCAGGCGGCCGGCCACGCGCAGGTCGTGGTTGACCACCGAGGCCACGTCGTGGATCAGCCGGATGATGGTCTTGGCCGCGACGTAGCTCGATGCCGCCTTGCCGGCGAACAGCACCGTGCGCGGCACCCAGCTGCGCTGCGGCTCGGCGATGATGGCGAGGTAGCGCGTGACCACGTGCAGCACGTTGAGCAGCTGCCGCTTGTACTCGTGGATGCGCTTGACCTGCACGTCGAACAGGCTGTCCGGGTCCAGCGGCACGCCCAGCTCGCGCTGCAGCCGGGCCGCCAGCCGCGCCTTGTTGGCCCGCTTGATGGCGCCGAAGCGTTCGCGGAACGCCGCATCGTCGGCCAGTGGCGCCAGGTCGGCCAGGCGGTCCAGGTCCCGTCGCCAGGCGGTGCCGATGGACTCGTCCAGCAGCGCGGCCAGCGCCGGGTTTGCCTGGGCCAGCCAGCGCCGCGGCGTCACGCCGTTGGTCATGTTGGTGAAGCGCTCGGGCCAGATGGCGGCGAAGTCACTGAAGATCGTGTTCACCAGCAGCTGCGAATGCAGCGCCGAGACGCCATTGATCTTGTGGCTGCCAACGATGCTCAGGTGCGCCATGCGCATGCGGCGCTCGCCGCTTTCGTCGATCAAGCTCAGGCGCTGCAGGAAGGCGTTGTCGCCGGGCCGATGGCGCGCCGCCTGCAGCAGGAACTCGTGGTTGATGCGGTAGACGATCTCGAGGTGGCGCGGCAGCACGCTCTGGATCAGGCCCACCGGCCAGGTCTCCAACGCCTCGGGCATCAGCGTGTGGTTGGTGTAGCTGAAGGTGGCCTGCGTGATGGCCCAGGCCCGGGCCCAGGGCAGGGCGTGCTCGTCCAGCAGCAGGCGCATCAGCTCGGCCACGCCGATGGCCGGGTGCGTGTCGTTGAGGTGGATGGCCACCGCCTCGTGCAGGTTGTCCAGCCGGCCATGTTCCGCCATGTGGCGGGCCAGCACGTCCTGCAGCGATGCGCTGGTGAAGAAGTATTCCTGGCGCAGCCGGAGTTCGCGGCCGGCGGGCGTGCTGTCGTTCGGGTACAGCACCCAGGAGATGTTCTCGAACTGGTTCTTGAACTCGGCCGCGCGGGCGTAGTCGCCGCTGTTGAAGGCGGTGAGGTCGATGTGTGCCGGTGCCGCCGCACGCCACAGGCGAAGCGTGCTGACGCGCTCGTCGTGGTGCGACGGCACCACCATGTCGTAGGCCTTGGCATTGACGGTGCCCGCCGGGTGCCACACCGCCGGCCCGCCCGGGCCCTGCGGGTGTTCCACCCAGCCGCCGAAGCGCACCGGCCAGGCGACGTCCGGCCGCGGGAACTCCCAGGGCGTGCCGTTCTCCAGCCAGGGGTCCGGGTGCTCCACCTGCCGCCCGCCCTGGATGCTCTGCGCGAACATGCCGAACTCGTAGCGGATGCCGTAGCCGAAGCTCGGCAGGCCCAGCGCGGCCATGGAATCCAGGAAGCAGGCCGCCAGCCGGCCCAGGCCGCCGTTGCCCAGCGCGGCGTCGGGTTCGTGGGCCTGCAGGTCCTCCAGCGTGCGGGCGTGGGCCTGCGCCGCGTCGGCCGCGGGGCCTTCCAGCCCCAGCGCCGCCAGCGCGTTGCCCAGCGTGCGGCCCATCAGGAACTCCATCGAGAGGTAGACCACGCGCCGGGCCTTGGCGTGGCGGTCGGCCGCCGTGCTGGCCACCCATCGCCGGGACAGCTGTTCGCGGGCCGCCAGCGAAACGGCCTGCAGCAGGTCCGACGGCGAGGCCTCGGCTGGCGCCACGCCGACGCTGTCGAGCAGGTGGCGTTCGACATCGGCCGTCAAGGGTGTGCGGTTCGGGGTATCGTTCATTGCAGTCCAGGGGTATGGGCAGGCGGGGCGAAGGTAGCAATTTTCAGCCCAGGCCGTTGTGCCCACCGCTGGTGCCAGGAGACAACGGCATGAACACCTACGACCTTGCCCGCAACCTCGACCTGCCCAAGCGCGCCGTGGCGCTGGTGCTGGCCGGCGGCCGCGGCAGCCGGCTGAAGAACCTGACCGACCGCCGCGCCAAGCCCGCGGTGTACTTCGGCGGCAAGTTCCGCATCATCGACTTCGCGCTCAGCAACTGCCTGAATTCCGGCATCCGGCGCATCGGCGTGATCACGCAGTACAAGAGCCACAGCCTGCTGCGCCACCTGCAGCGCGGCTGGGCCTTCATGCGCCCGGAGATGCACGAGTTCGTGGACCTGCTGCCGGCCCAGCAGCGCGTGGACGAGGAAAGCTGGTACCGCGGCACGGCCGACGCCGTCTACCAGAACCAGGACATCGTGGCCGCCTACGGCGCCGACTACATCGTCGTGCTCGCCGGCGACCACATCTACAAGATGAACTACGCGCTGATGCTGGCCGACCACGTGGCCCACGGCCGCGAGGTCACCGTGGGCTGCATCGAGGTGCCGCGCATGGAGGCCACCGCCTTCGGCGTGATGGCCGTGGACGAGAAGCGCCGCATCCTCGATTTCGTCGAGAAACCGGCGGACCCGCCACCGATGCCGGGCAAGCCCGACCGCGCGCTGGCCAGCATGGGCATCTACATCTTCAACGCCCGCTACCTGTACCAGCAGCTCGAGCGCGACATCGCCGACCCGTCGTCGAGCCACGACTTCGGCAAGGACATCATTCCCTACGCGGTGAAGAAGGGCAGTGCGGTGGCGCACCCCTTCGACCTCAGCTGCGTCGGCCAGCGCACCGGCCACGAACCCTACTGGCGCGACGTGGGCACCATCGACGCCTACTGGGACGCCAACATCGACCTCACCGCCACCGACCCGCTGCTCAACCTCTACGACACGCGCTGGCCGATCTGGACCTACCAGCCGCAACTGCCGCCGGCGAAGTTCGTGCACAACGTCGACGACCGGCGCGGCATGGCCATCGAATCGATGGTCTCGGGCGGCTGCATCGTCAGCGGCAGCGTGTTCCGCTCGGTGCTGTTTTCCACCGTGCGCGTGCACTCGTACAGCCAGGTCCAGTGGTCCGTGCTGCTGCCCGGCGTGCAGGTGGGCCGGGGAGCACGGCTGAACCGCGTGGTCGTCGACCGCGGTTGCACCATCCCCGACGGCATGGTGATCGGCGAGGACGCCGAGGCCGACGCGGCGCGTTTCTACCGCACGGAGTCGGGCATCGTGCTCGTCACGCGTGAGATGCTGGCGCGTGCCGGCAGCGTGCAGGGCGTGATGGCGGAGGGCCATTGAAGGTCCTGCACGTCGCCGCGGAAGTCTTCCCGCTGGTCAAGACCGGTGGCCTGGCCGACGTGGTCGCCGCGCTGCCACCGGCGCTGGCGGCCCGTGGCGCCGACGTTCGCCTGCTGATGCCTGGCTACCCTGCGGTGCTGGACGCGGTGCGGCACGCGAAGCCGGTGTGCGTGCTCGGCCCGCTGTTCGGCGCGCTGCGTGCCACGCTGCTGAAGGCGCGCATGCCGCGCACCGACCTGCCGGTGTACGTGATCGACGCGCCCTACCTTTACCGGCGCGACGGCAACCCCTACCTGGGCCCCGATGGCCAGGAGTGGCCCGACAACCTGCAGCGCTACGCGGCGCTGGGCTACGTGGCCGCGCACCTGGGCTTCGGCGAACTGGACGAGGCCTGGAGCCCCGACGTGCTGCACACGCACGACTGGCACGCCGCCATGACCAGTGCCTACCTCGCGGCGCACCCGGCCACGGCCGCGGCGTCGGTCTACACCGTGCACAACCTCGCCTACCAGGGCGTGTTCCCGCACGACGACGCGCGCCTGCTGGGCCTGCACGCGCGCTTCATGCAGCCTGCCGGGCTGGAGTACCACGGCCAGCTGTGCTTCATGAAGGCCGGGCTGAAGTTCGCCGACCGCGTCAGCACCGTCAGCCCCGGCTATGCGCGCGAGATCGCCACGCCGGCCTTCGGTGCCGGGCTGGAGGGCGTGATCCAGAGCCGCGGCAGCGACGTGGTGGGCATCCTCAACGGCATCGACGACGCGGTGTGGAACCCGGCCACCGACAGTGCGCTGGCCGCCTGCTACGCGCCCGACGCGATGGCCGGCAAGGCCGCGTGCAAGGCCGCGCTGCAGGCCGAGGCCGGGCTGGCCGCGCGGCCCGACGCGCCGGTGTTCACCGTGGTCAGCCGCCTCACGTCGCAGAAGGGCCTGGACCTGGTGCTGGCCGTGCTGCCGGAACTGCTGCGCCACGGCGCGCAGCTGGTGGTGCAGGGGGAGGGCGACCCGTCGCTGGAATCGGCCTTCGCCATCGCCGCCCATGCCCACCCCGGGGCCGTGGCGCTGCACGTGGGCTACGACGAGGCGCGGGCGCACCGGCTCATCGCCGGCGCCGACATGATCCTGGTGCCGTCGCGTTTCGAACCCTGTGGCCTGACGCAGCTCTATGGCCTGCGCTACGGCACCGTGCCGGTGGTGCGCCAGGTGGGCGGCCTGGCCGACACCGTGGCCGATGGCCACACCGGCTTCTGCTTCGGCGAGGCCACACCGTTCGCACTGCAGGGCGCCGTCGAGCGTGCGCTGGCCGCGTTCGGCGAACCCGCACGCTGGCAGGCCCTGCAGCAGGCGGGCATGGCACAGCACCTGGGCTGGGACGGGCCGGCGCAGGCCTACCTGGCGCTGTACGACGACGCCTGCCGGGCGCGCCGCGAGCAGCCCCGCCTGCCGCCGCCGCTCTGAACACCACCGAGACCATGCCCCGGTTCGCCGCCAACATCAGCCTGATGTACACCGAATGGCCGTTCGTCGACCGCTTCGCGGCCGCGGCCGACGACGGCTTCGAGGCCGTCGAGTGCCAGTTCCCCTACGAGGTGCCGGCGGAGACGCTGGCCCGCCGGCGCGAGGCCGCCGGCGTCGAACTGGTGCTGCTGAATGCACCCCCCGGCCCGGCGGGCGCACGCGGCATCGCGGCCGTGCCGGGGCAGGAAACCGCCTTCCGTGCCAGCCTGCTGGAGCAGGCCTTGCCGTATGCGCAAGCCTTGGGCTGCCCGCGGGTGCACGTGATGTCCGGCTTCGTGCCGGACGGTCGGGAACGGGCGGACGTGCAGCCCACCCTGGTGGACAACCTGCGCTGGGCGGCAGACGAAGCGGCCCGGGCGGGCGTGACGCTGCTGGTCGAACCGCTCAACGGTCGCGACAACCCGGGCTACTTCCTGAACCGCCAGGACCATGGGCACGAGATCGTCGCCGCCATCGGAGCGGCCAACGTCGCCGTGCAGTTCGACCTCTACCACGCGCAGATCGTAGAAGGCGACCTCAGCGTCAAGCTCGCGCGCTACCTCGATCCAGCGCACCCGACGAAAGTCGGCCACCTGCAGGTCGCCGCCGTGCCCGACCGCGGCGAACCCGATGCCGGCGAACTGGCCTGGGGCCACCTGTTCGCGCTCATCGACCAGTTGGGCTGGCCGGGCTGGGTGGGCGCCGAGTACCGCCCGCGGGCCGGCACACGCGCCGGGCTGGGCTGGTTCCAGCCCTGGCGCCGGCGTTGACCTCCACGCGCGGATTCACCAGCTGACTTCGCGCTCCGGCGTGGCGCCGATGCGGTGGATGGACAGGTCGGCGCCCTGGAACTCCTGTTCGCGGTCCAGCCGCAGGCCGATGGTGGCCCGGAGCACGCCATAGACCGCGAAGCCTGCCAGCAGCGCCCACAGCACGCCGGCGGCCGTGCCCAGCAGCTGCGCGCCGAAACTCACCCCGCCGCGGCCGCCCAATGCCGTCTGGCCGAAGACCCCGGCGGCCAGGCTGCCCCAGGCGCCGCACAGGCCGTGCAGCGGCCAGACGCCCAGCACGTCGTCGATGCGCCAGCGGTTCTGCGTCAGCGTGAACAGGCCGACGAACAGCGCACCGGCCACGGCACCCACCACCAGCGCGCCGGCCGGGTGCATCACGTCCGACCCGGCACACACCGCCACCAGCCCCGCCAGTGGCCCGTTGTGCACGAAGCCAGGGTCGTTGCGACCCAGCAGCGTGGCCGCCAGCGTGCCGCCGGCCATGGCCAGCAGCGAGTTCACCGCCACCAGGCCGGAGACGTTCTCCAGCGTCTGCGCGCTCATCACGTTGAAGCCGAACCAGCCCACGGTGAGCACCCAGGCGCCCAGGGCCAGGAAGGGAATGCTCGACGGCGGGTGGGCGCTGATGCCGCCGTCCTTGCGGTAGCGGTTGGCGCGCGGACCCAGCAGCAGCACGGCCGCCAGCGCCACCCAGCCGCCGAAGGCGTGGACCACCAGGCTGCCGGCGAAGTCGTGGAAGGGCGCACCTGCGATCGACTCGATGGCGGCCTGCAGCCCGAAGCGGTTGCCCCAGACCGCGCCCTCCAGCAGCGGGTAGGCCACGCCGACCAGCACGGCCGTGGCGATCAGCTGTGGCCCGAAGCGCGAGCGCTCGGCGATGCCGCCGGAGATGATGGCCGGGATGGCGGCGGCAAAGGTCAGCAGGAAGAAGAACTTGACGAGTTCGTAGCCGTTGCGCTCGGCCAGCGTCTCGGCGCCCACCATGAAGCCCACGCCGTAGGCCACCGTGTAGCCGACGAAGAAGTACACGACGGTGGAGACGGAGAAGTCCACCAGGATCTTGACCAGCGCATTGACCTGGTTCTTCTGGCGGACGGTGCCCAGTTCCAGGAAGGCGAACCCGGCGTGCATGGCCAGCACCATGATGGCGCCGAGCAGGATGAAGAGGGCGTCGGCCGCCGGCTTGATGGTGTCCACAGTCGATCTCCAGAGGTTGGCGCGCCGGCAATGCACCGAGTTCGGCCGTCAGTGCACCGAAAGAAGCAATCTCTGTGCCGTGGTGGTGCGCCACGAGCGCGGGTCAATTGCCCTGCATTGGTGCATTGGGTGGCGAACTCGGTGCACTACGCCCCGAAGTGAGGCGAGCCCGTGCCGTCGGCCTCAGCGCGCCGACCTGCGCCCGCCGAACGGGTCGACCCTGCCGCGCTGGATCCACACCAGCCCGAAGGCCGCCACGTCGTCGAAGCCGTCACCGTTGAAGTCGGCGATGGTCAAGGCGTCGGGCGTCATCGTCGCGAACGCGGTGCTCCGGTAGACCTCGGGCGGGAGGAAGGCGCCCGAGCCATCGGCCAGATGAACGGCCAGACTGTAGGTGTTGCCGTGCACGGTCAGCAGGTCACGCTGACCATCGGCATTGAAGCGGCCGACACCCAGCGCCACCAGGGCCTCCGGCACGTCCACCCATCGCGGCGGGTCGAACAGCAGGGTGCCCCTGTTGCGGAGAATCGCCACCCGGTTGCGCTGCTCGGCATCGCGTCCGCCGAGCAGCAGGTCGGGCCGCCCGTCCCCGTCGACGTCGGCGACGGTCAGCACGGTGGGGAAAAGGCCCAGGGGAATGCGCAGCCTCGATGTCGCAGCCAGCAGGCCGGGCGGCGACTGCGTCCACACCTCCAGCGTGCAGCAGCCGCCGGCGACGTCGGCGCCTTCGGCGCGCGCCACCAGCCAATCGTCCAAGCCATCGCCGTCGAGATCGGCCACCCGCATGTCACGTACGCCTGGTGCGTTGAGCGCTGGATGCCGCGCTTCGGTGAAGGTGCCGGGTGAGGCCTGGCGATGCAGCCAGACGTCGTAGTCCTGTAGCGCCAGCAGGCCCAGGCGGCCGCTGTCCTCGGCCAGGCGGATGCCGCGTGCGAGGTAGCGTCGCCCGGTGCCGATGCTGCCCGCCGGTTCGAACGTGACCGGGCCGGTGCGGCGCGACCAGTGCGGCGCGCAGCGGTTGTCGGCGATCAGCAGGTCCTGAAGGCCGTCGCCGTCCACGTCACCGACGTCGAAGGACGCCGGCTGGCAACCCGGTTCGCTGGGGATGCGCTGTGGTGTGGCGAAGGTGCCGTCGCCCTGGCCCGGCCACCACAGCAGGTCCACCACGCTGGCGTCGCGGGGGGAGATCGTGGCCGTCAGCAGGTCGAGCCGGCCGTCGACATCCAGGTCGATGGCCCGCATCTGCAGGTGCCCGCTGCCGTCGGCCAGCGGCCGAGGCAGGGCGAACCGTCCGCCATCGGTCGTGAACGACCAGCGGGCCTCGGTGCCGGCGTTGCCGAGGGCATCGCGCAGGCCCGCGGCCAGTTGCACCTCGTGACGTGCGCCGAAGTCGAGCGCCTGGGTGGGAACGAGGCGCAGCGCCTGCGGCAGCACCTCGACCGTGGCCGCGACCGGGCCGAAAGGGCTGACCAGCTGCAGGGTGTCGGCCGTCACGGACGCGGCGTCGAAGGGCTCGTCGAAGCGGATCTCCAGCGTCGGCGTCAACGTCACTGCGGTTGCACCGTCCCCCGGCAGGAAGGCGGTGGGCTGAGGGCCGAGGGCGTCGATGTCGAAGGTCCATTCCGTGGGCGCGGCGAGCCGGTTGCCGAAGACATCCGCCAGGGTGTCGCGGACCTCGACCCGATGGCGCCCGCTGACCAGCGCCTGCCCGGGTTCGAGCTGGATGCTGCGGTCGCCGGTCCAGCGCGCCGTGGCCGGCACCGGCTGCCCGTCCGGGCCAAGCAGCACCAGAGCCTGTGCCAGGTTCGCCGCGTCGGGGTCCATCGGTTCGTCGAACGTCACCTGCACGATCGCCGTGCGTGCCAGGGTGCCGGGCGCCGGCGACTGGGCGGCGATCTGGGGCGCGTCGCGGTCGCTGCGCGCGTCGCCCACGCGGTACGCCGTCAGCAGGGACTCGATGCGTCCGTTGCCGCCCGGGCCGGTGGCCGTGGTGACGTTGCGCACCAGGCCGACATGCTCGACGTACCAGCTGTCCGACGTCACGGTGATGCGGAGCTCCGCACTGCGGTCGAGCTCGGTGGGGGTCTGCGTGTCCACGGTGCGCACCAGCAGGGCACGGGCGAACGCGCCGGCAGGGGTGGTCACCGACTCCCAGCCGATCACCGTGGTCTGCGACTCCCAGAGCCCGCTGTCCGCAACGCCGTTGCCGTCGAAGTCCGCCAGCGGATGGAAGCGGATGCGGTGATTGACCCAGGTCGCCTCCGGCTCCGGGGGAAACCGGATGAGGTCATGGTCACCAAGGACACGGGTGGTCGGGTCCGCACTCAGGCTGTTCAGTTCGACGGCCGCCGACGCGGTCGTGCGGTAGTAGGCTGTTTCCTTCGCGCCGGCGGTGTCCAGTTCGATCGCCCATGCGGGCCCGCTGGTCGTCGTCTGCTGACCCAGCACGCGCACGCGTGCTTCCGTGCCAGCGATGCTGTAGACCCAGAAGGCCCGGTCGACCAGTGGAAACAGGGTCTGCGCGGAGGGCGTGCCGCCGCCGCCCGAGGCCGGGGGCGGCTCGCTGCTGCCACCGCTGCCTCCGCCGCCGCATCCCGACAGCACGAGGGTGAGCATCGCGAGCAAGGTCGCAAGCCGGGTCGAGGTGCACTGCCGAACGGGCTGCAGCCCGGAAAGCAAACGAGTCAACTTCATCCCTAACCCAGGCCAGCAGGTGTGGCGGAAGCGGTGAGATTCGAACTCACGGACGGTTGCCCGTCGCCGGTTTTCAAGACCGGTGCAATCGACCACTCTGCCACGCTTCCGGAGCGCCAGATTCTAGGCGCCCGGCCGCTTCGCCTGCGGGCAGGCGACCTGGGCGATCTCCTGCCGGCCGCCGTCGACCCGCACCGCGGTGAGCCGCCCGCCCCACAGGCAACCGGTGTCGAGTGCCAGCAGGTCTGGCCGCACGACCAGCCCCAGCGTGCTCCAGTGGCCGAAGGCCACGGGCGTGCCTGCCGTGCGGCGGTGCGGGTGATCGAACCACGGTGCAAAGCCCGGTGGCGCTGCTGCGGCGCCGTCCTTGGTGGCGAACTCCAGCGTGCCGTCGGCGGCGCAGAAGCGGATGCGGGTGAGCACGTTGATCACGTGACGCCAGCGGTCGGGCCCCTGCAGCGCTCCGTCCCAGCGTGCGGGCTGGTTGCCGTACATGACCTGCAGGAAGTCGCCGAGGTCCGGCCCGGCCAGCAGCGCTTCGACCTCGGTGGCCAGCGCCAGCGTCTCGTCCGCGGACCACGCCGGCACCACGCCGGCGTGCACGCACAGCCAGCCGGCGTGGCGCAGCGCAAGCTGACGCGTGCGCAGCCAGTCGAGCCAGGCGTCCCGGTCCGGGGCCTGCAGGATGCCGTCCAGCGTGTCGCTGCGGTGCGGCCGGCGCACGCCGTTCGCCACCGCCAGCAGGTGCAGGTCGTGGTTGCCGAGCAGGCAGCGTGCCGAGGCACCGTAACCGCGCAGCCGCTTCAGCACGGCCAGCGAGTCGGGGCCGCGGTTGACCAGATCGCCGAGCACGACGACCACGTCACGCGATGGCGAGAAGCCGATCTCGTCGAGCAGGCAGCCCAATGCCGCGTCGCAGCCCTGCACATCGCCGATCAGGTAGTCCATGGCGCGGATTCTGCCGGCGTGCCTGGTCGACACGTGCGGCTAGGCGGTGCAGTGGCTACCAGGCGATGTAGGCCCAGCCCTGTTCCTGCAGTTCCATCAGCACGGCCGCACCCACTTCCTCGACCTGGGCGTAGTCGACCATGTCCGCGGCCGTCCAGCGCAGCGTCTTCATCGTGTTGCCGCAGGCGATGAAGCGCACGCCGTAGTCGCGGGCCTGGCCGCGGGCGCGCTGGCGCAAGGCCTCGGGCACGGGGCGGCGCGGCTGGCGTGCCAGCAGGTGGATGCCCGGCCCGAAGGCCACCACGGCGATGGCCACGTTGTCCTGGTAGCGGCCGATCATCGCGCCCACCGAGTTCAGGATGTGCTCGAGATGCTCGGCGCCGGCCTGGTTGAGCTGGTAGACGATGCGGTGCTCGGGCGGGTCGCCGGGCATGCGTTCGGACGGTGCAGGCGAGGCGCCTGGCGCGGCGGCCAGGGCGCTGTTGCCCGTCGACGCCGCTACGCCGCCGCCCAGCGCGGCACTCCATGCCGGCCACCGCTTGAGCCAGTAGCGTCGCGTCCAGGGCATGCCGTCTCCTCTCGAGTGTCCTTGTCGGTGGAAAGTCTAGGCCCAACGCTGGCGTGACCCGGTGCGCTGGCGCAGTCCCGGGACATTGCTGCTCTGTTAATCTCCGCGTCCCGCAACAGCTCCCGGCCTGCGGCGCCGGGGGGTCGATGGACATCGCGCTACTGGTCTTCCTGATCCTGCTCAATGGCGCGTTCGCGATGGCGGAGATGGGGCTCACGGCGGCCCGCAAGGCGCGGCTTCAGGTGCTGATGGAAACCGGCGACGGCGGCGCTGCGGCGGCGCTGAAGCTGCACGAGGACCCGACCCGCTGGTTGTCGACGGTGCAGATCGGCATCACGTCCATCGGCCTGCTCAACGGCATCGTGGGCGAGGCCGCCTTCGCCGGGCCGATCGGCGACTGGCTGGAAGCCCGGCTCGGGCTGACCGAACAGGTGGCCGACATCGCCGCCACGGCCGGCGTGGTGGTGCTGATCACGTTCTGCACCATCATCTTCGGCGAGCTGGTGCCCAAGCGCATCGGCCAGATGTTCCCGGAACTGGTCGCACGCCTGTTCGCGCGGCCGATGAACCTGCTGTCCAAGGTCACCAAGCCCTTCGTGTGGCTGCTGTCGGCGTCCACCCAGGGCGTGCTCAAGCTGCTGGGCCTGGCCGGGCGTACCGCGTCCAGCGTGACGGAAGAGGAGATCGCGGCGCAGCTGGAGGAAGGCCTGGATGCTGGCGTCATCGAGGCGCAGGAGCACCAGATGGTGCGCAACGTCTTCCGCCTGGACGACCGCCAGATCGGCTCGATGATGATCCCGCGCGCCGAACTGGAATGGCTGGACATCAACGAGCCCATCGACCAGCTGCTGGCCAAGATGGTGGCGCATGGCCATTCACGCTACCCGGTGTGCCGCGGCGGCCTGGACGACGTGATCGGCGTGGTGGGCGCGGCCGACCTGCTGGGGCCGTTGTCGCGCGGCGAGCCGCCGTCGCTGCTGGAGCACCTGTCGCCGCCGGTCTTCGTGCCCGAGACGCTCAGCGGCATGGAACTGGTGGAGCACTTTCGCCGCAACGACGTGGACCTGGTGTTCGTCGTCGACGAGTACGGCGCGGTGCAGGGCCTGATCAGCGAACGCGACCTGCTCGAGGCCATTGCCGGGGAACTGGGCGAGGCCTCGGCCGAGGACGCCTGGGCCACGCAGCGCGCCGACGGCAGCTGGCTGATGGACGGCCTTATCCCGGCGCACGAGCTGAAGGACCGCCTGGCCCTGAAGGACCTGCCGGAAGAGGACCGCGGCCGCTACAACACGCTGGCTGGCATGATCATGCTGCTGCTCGGCCGGTTGCCGTCCACCGCCGACGCGGTGGAATGGGCCGGCTGGCGCTTCGAGGTCGTGGACCTCGACGGCAAGCGCGTCGACAAGGTGCTGGTCAGCCGGCTTCCCGAATTCACCCCCGCAGAGACCTCATGATCATTCCCGCACTCCACCGCCAGGCCGCGCCGGTCGACAGCCAGGCGCACCGCAACACCGCCGTCCGGCTGCCCGTGCCGTCCTGGGCGCACCTGGCCACCACCAACGCGCTGTTCATGACGGCCGCCGAGTGCCTGCATGCGGCCACCGACTACCCCATCGTGTTCGTCAAGGCGGGCGACGACGGCAAGGGTGGCACGGACTACGCACCGATCGCGGTGTTCGGCCTGTCGCCCGGCGAGAACCTGTACGTGCAGGAAGGCCGCTGGCGTTCGCATCGGCTGCCGCTGCTGATGGCCAGCTACCCGTTCGCGATCGCGCGCGGCGAGAACGGCCAGTTCGCGGTCTGCATCGACAGCGCGTACGAGGGCCTGTCCGAAGGCGGCGACGGCAGCCAGGGCGAGCGCCTGTTCGACGATCAGGGGCAGCCTTCTGCGTTCGCGCGCCAGGTCACGGGCGACCTGGAACAGCTCGAGTCCCAGATCCAGAGCACACGCGCCATCGGCCGCCGCCTGGCCGAACTCGGCCTGCTGGCCGAGAAGCGCTTCGACGGCACGATGCCCGACGGCGCCAAGGTCAGCGTCGACGGCTTCTTCATGGTCGACGAGGAGAAGCTCAAGGCCCTGCCGGATGCCACGATCCTCGAACTGCAGCGCACCGGCCTGCTGCACCTGATCCACGCGCACTGGATCTCGCTGGGCCACATGCGCACGCTGCTGATGTGGCGCGCGGAGCGCGCGGCGTGACACCAGCGCCGGCCGATGCGCTGGACCGCGACCTCTACGACCAGCCCGGCCACCTGATCCGCCGCGCACAGCAGATCGCGGTGTCGATGTTTCTCGACGCCGTCGGTCGCGACGTGACCCCGGTGCAGTACGCCGTGATGCGCATGCTCCAGGAGCGGCCGGGCATCGACCAGGTGACGCTGGCGCGCGAGGTGGCGCTGGACACGTCCACCACGGCCGACATCGCGGCCCGGCTGGAGGCCAAGGGCTGGGTCGAGCGCCGGCTGCTGCCGCGCCGCCAGCGCAGCCTGGTGCTCACCGACGAAGGGCAGGCCGTGCTGGCGCGGCTGATCCCGGGCATCCGCCAGCTCAACAGCAGCATCCTGGAGCCGCTGTCGCCCGACGAGCGGGTGCAGTTCATGGCGCTGCTGCGCAAGTTCGTGCGCCTGAACAACGCGCAGAGCCGTGCGCCGTTGCAGGCCGCGCGCGCCGAAGACTAGGGTAAACACGGATCTTTGGTTCCGGCTTGACCTCTATCATTCAGTATACTGAATGTGAGTCGGCCTGAGCTGCCGCTGAAGGAGCCCGCCATGTCCAACGCCGCATCCACCCCGTTCGTCCGCAATGCCTGGTACGTGGCCGCCACGCCTGGCGAGATCGACGACAAGCCGCTGGGCCGCACCATCTGTGGCGAGCGCATCGTCTTCTACCGCGGCGACGACGGCAGGGTCGCGGCGCTGGAGGACTTCTGCCCGCACCGCGGCGCGCCGCTGTCGCTGGGCCGGGTGGTGGAGGGCAAGCTCGTTTGCGGCTACCACGGCCTGGAGATGGGCTGCGACGGCAAGACCATCGCGATGCCGGGCCAGCGCGTGCGTGGCTTCCCGGCGATCCGCAGCTTTCCCGTCATCGAGAAGCACGGCTTCGTCTGGGTCTGGACCGGCGACCCGGCCCAGGCCAGCGAGGACGAGCTGCCCCACCTGCACTGGGCCGACGACCCGGAGTGGGCCTATGGCGGCGGCCTGTACCACGTGAAGGCCGACTACCGCCTGATGATCGACAACCTGATGGACCTTACGCACGAGACCTACGTGCACGCCACCAGCATCGGCCAGCCGGAGATCGACGAGACGCCGTGCAAGACCACGGTGGAGGGCGACAGTGCCGTCACCAGCCGCTTCATGAACGACATCCCGGCGCCGCCGTTCTGGCGCATGGCCATGCGCGCCCACGGCCTGCCTGACGATCAGAAGGTGGACCGCTGGCAGATCTGCCGCTACACCCCGCCCAGCCACGTGATGATCGAGGTGGGTGTGGCGCTGGCCGGCCACGGCGGCTACGAGGCGCCGAAAGACAAGAAGGTCTACAGCATCGTGGTCGACTTCATCACCCCCGAGACCGAGACCTCGATGTGGTACTTCTGGGGCATGGCGCGCAACTTCCGCGCGCAGGACAAGGCGCTGACGGCGCAGATCCGGGAAGGGCAGGGCAAGATCTTCGCCGAGGACCTGGAGATGCTGGAACGCCAGCAGGCCAACCTCACGCGGTGGCCCGAGCGCCGGTTGCTGATGCTCAACATCGACGCCGGCGGCGTGCAGGCGCGCAAGGTGATCGACAAGCTGGTGGCCACCGAGCAGGCCGCCCAGCCCGCTGCCGCCTGAGCGCTACCATCGCCCGATGACTGCGCCCACCACCCTGAACGTGCGCGTCGTGCGCAAGGCCGTCGAGGCCGAGGACATCTGCAGCCTGGAGCTGGCCGCGGTCGACGGCGGCCCGCTGCCGGCGTTCTCCGCCGGCTCGCACGTGGACGTGCAATTGCCCGGCGGCCTGACCCGCCAGTACTCGCTGTGCAACGACCCGGCCGAGACCCACCGCTACCTGCTCGGCGTGCTGAAGGACGCCGCCTCGCGCGGCGGCTCGCGCGCGGTGCACGAACAGGTGCAGGAAGGCAGCCTGCTGCAGATCAGCCCGCCGAAGAACCACTTCGCGCTGGCGCACGACGCGCAGCGGCACCTGCTGCTGGCCGGCGGCATCGGCGTCACGCCCATCCTGTGCATGGCCGAGCGGCTGGCGCGCACCGGCGCGGCCTTCGAGATGCACTACGCGACACGGTCGAAGGCGCGCACGGCCTTCGCCGGCCGCATCGCCGCGTCGTCCTTCGCCGACCGCGTGCACTTCCACTTCGACGACGGCGACGCGGCGCAGAAGCTCGACATCCCGGCGCTGCTGGGCACGCCGCGCGCCGGCGAGCACGTCTACGTCTGCGGGCCGAAAGGCTTCATGGACGCGGTGCTCGGCGCCGCGCGCGCCGCCGGCTGGCCCGAGACCCAGCTGCACTACGAGTTCTTCGGTGCCGAGGTGGGGCCGTCGGCCGGCGACGGTGCCTTCGAGGTCGTGCTGTCTAGCTCCGGTCGCGTGATCCCGGTGGCGGCCGACCAGACCGTGGTGCAGGCGCTGGACGCTGCCGGCGTGCTGGTGCCCACGTCCTGCGAGCAGGGCGTGTGCGGCACCTGCCTGACACGCGTGCTCGAAGGCGAGTGCGACCACAAGGACATGTACCTCACGCCCGAGGAACAGGCCGCTCACGACCAGTTCCTGCCCTGCTGCTCGCGCGCCAAGTCGCCGCGGCTGGTGCTGGACCTCTGACCCTTGCTGCCACGCGCGGCAGAATCACCACGACCTCCAGGAGACAAACGATGACCGCACGCACCACGCCCCCGTTCCGCGCCGACCACGTCGGCAGCTTCCTGCGCCCGAAATACCTGCTCGACGCGCGCGACCAGTTCTTCAACCAGAAGAGCATCAGCGCCGCGCAGCTGCGCGAGGTGGAGGACAAGGCGATCACCGAGATCGTCAAGTTCCAGCAGGACGTGGGCCTGCACAGCATCACCGACGGCGAGTTCCGCCGCACCTACTTCCACATCGACTTCCTCGAGCAGCTCGGTGGCGTGAAGACCGACATCCCGGTCACCGTGAAGCGCCCCGACGGCACCGAGGAACTGGCGCCGCCGGTGATCCGCGTGGTCGACAAGGTGCGCCACGTGAAGGACATCCAGCGCGCCGACTTCGAGTACCTGAAGTCTCAGGTCGCGGCCGGCTTCACGCCCAAGGTCACCATCCCCAGCCCGACGATGCTGCACTTCCGCGGCGGCCGCGCCGGCATCAGCCGCGAGGCCTACCCGGAACTCGACCCGGTCTTCTACGACGACGTGGCCAAGGCCTATGGCGAGGAACTGCAGAGCCTGTTCGACGCCGGCTGCCGCTACGTGCAGATGGACGACACCAACCTGGCCTACCTGTGTGACGAGAAGATGCGCGAGGCCGCTCGCCAGCGCGGTGATGACCCCAACGAGCTGCCGCACCGCTACGCGCAGTTCATCAACAAGGTGGTGGCGCACAAGCCCGAGGGCATGACCCTGGCCATGCACCTGTGCCGCGGCAACTTCAAGAGCACGCACGCGGCGGCCGGCAACTACGAGCCGGTGGCCGAGGCCCTGCTGTCGGAGATGAAGCTCGACGCCTTCTTCATGGAGTACGACGACGAGCGCTCCGGCGACTTCAAGCCGCTGCGCTACCTGAGCAAGGGCAAGATCGTCGTGCTCGGCCTGGTGACCACCAAGTTCGGCCAGATGGAGAGCAAGGACGAGCTCAAGCGCCGCATCGACGAGGCGTCGAAGTACGCCCCGCTGGACCAGCTGTGCCTGTCACCCCAGTGCGGCTTCAGCAGCACCGTCCACGGCAACAACATCGCGGTCGAGGACCAGCGCAACAAGCTGCGTCTGGTCGTCGAGGTGGCCAGCGAGGTCTGGGGCTGAGGTCAGCAGCGCCTCCACCGCACGCGGGTCGCTGACGGTCCGCACGCGGTCGTAGAGCACCTGTGCTTCGGCGAACCGGCGGCGCAGCAGGTTCAGCCACTGCTTGAGCCGCCCGGCGCTGTGGCGCGGCGCCACGCGCGCCGACACGCTGCGCCAGAACGGCAGCAACTGTGCGGCCACGGCCGGCCAATCAGGCGCCGCGTGGCCACGCACCGCCCAGGCCAGGCCGGGGTCGGCCACCATGCCACGGCCCAGCATCAGCGCGTCGCAGCCGCTCTCGGCCAGACAGCGCTGCGCGTCGGCGACGGTCCAGACTTCGCCGTTGGCCACCACGGGGATGCCCACCGCTTCGCGGATGTGGCCGATGCGGTCCCAGTAGGCCGGCGGGCGGTAGCCATCCACCTTCGTGCGGCCGTGCACCACCAGCTCGCTGGCGCCGGCGGCGGCGATGGCCTGAGCGTTCTCCAGCATGCGCCCGGCATCGCGGTGGCCCAGGCGCATCTTGGCGCTCACCGGCATGCACGCCGGCACCGCGCGCCGCACCGCGGCCACGATGGCGTGCACGAGTTTGGGTTCGTCCAGCAGCACCGCGCCGCCGCGATGGCGGTTGACCACCGGGGCCGGGCAGCCGAAGTTCAGGTCCACGCCGGCCGGGCCCAGTTCGGCCAGGCGGGCGGCGTTCTCGGCCACGCAGGCCGGGTCGCTGCCCAGCAGTTGGGCCCTCACAGGCGTGCCGGCCGGTGTGCGGCCGCCGGCATCGAGCTCCGGCACGATGCGGCGGAACACCCTCGGCGGCAGCAGCTGGTCGGTGATCCGGATGAACTCCGAGACACACAGGTCCACGCCGCCGATGCGTGTCAGCGTGTCGCGCAGCGTGGCGTCCAATAGGCCCTCCATGGGCGCCAGCAGCAACCGGCGCGGCAGCAGGCGGTGCAGGGATGGGCTGGTGGCGAGCATCGCGCGATTGTCGCTGCCGGTAGCATCGCGCCTTTGGCCACCGGCCTGCACCCCTCCCCGCTGCCATGCCCGTAGAACTCAAGACACCCGGCGCCCGCGCCGTGCCCCTGCACATCGTCGACCGCGCCAGCTTCCCCACCCACCTGCGAACGGCGCCGGCCGCCACGCAGCGCTGGCTGAAGGCCACGGGCTTCCAGGGTGAAGCCGACCGCCACGTGCTAGTGCCCGATGGCGACGGCGGCGTCAAGGAGGTCTGGGCCGGCGTCACCGCCGCCGACTCGCCGTGGGTGCTGGCCGCGCTGCCCACCGCGCTGCCACCGGGCACCTACCGCATCGCCGACGACGGGCTGGAGGTGCCCGACGAGGCGGCCGCGCTGTCCTGGGAACTGGGCGGCTACGCCTTCGACACCTACAAGGCCACGCGCCGCGAGCCCGCCACGCTGCAGCTGGCGCCCGGCCTGGCCACTGAGCGCGGCCTGATGCTGGCCACGGCCATCGCCTCGGTGCGTGACCTGGTCAACACGCCGGCCGAACACATGGGCCCGGCCGAGCTGGCTTCCGCCGTGAAGCTGGTCGCGAAGCAGCATGGCGCCAAGGTCAAGGAGACCGTGGGCGACGCGCTGCTGAAGGCCAACTTCCCCGCCATCCACGCCGTGGGCCGTGCCGCGGCCCGCGCGCCGCGCCTGATCGAGCTCAGCTGGGGCAGCCCCAAGCACCCGAAGCTGAGCATCGTCGGCAAGGGCGTGTGCTTCGACAGCGGCGGCCTCGACCTGAAGAGCGCCGACGGCATGCGCCTGATGAAGAAGGACATGGGCGGCGCGGCCAACGCGCTGGGCCTGGCGCAAATGGTCATGGCGCTGAAGCTGCCGGTGCGCCTGCAGCTGCTGATCCCGGCGGTGGAGAACGCTGTGTCGGGCAACGCCTTCCGGCCGGGCGATGTCTTCAGGTCGCGCAAGGGTCTGCACATCGAGATCGGCAACACCGACGCCGAGGGCCGCGTGATCCTGTGCGATGCGCTGGCCTATGCCGCGGAATCGAAGCCCGAGGTCATCATCGACCTGGCCACGCTCACTGGTGCGGCGCGTGTGGCGTTGGGGCCGGCGCTGCCGGCGCTGTTCTCCCGTGACACCGCGCTGGCGCGGCAGCTGGTGGACAGCGGCCTGGCGCTGCAGGACCCGCTGTGGCACATGCCGCTGTGGGCCGACTACCACGCCGGCATCGAGAGCCCGGTGGCCGACATCGTCAACACCGGCCGCAACGCCATGGGCGGCGCCATCAGCGCGGCGCTGTTCCTGGCCGACTTCGTGCCGGCGGACCTGCCCTGGCTGCACATCGACCTGTTCAGCTGGAACGACCAGGCCCGCCCCGGCCGCCCGGTGGGCGGCGAGGCGCAGACGCTGCGCACGCTGTTGCACTGGCTGGAGGCGCGCTTCGGCTGACCACCCGCTGCAGCTTGCCGCTGCGACCGTGCGGGAGCGGATGGCCGCAGTGCAGCGTCACCTGCACGTGGCGGGCGCCCTGGTCGGCCACGTATCGCTTCAGCACCTGCACGGCGTGGCGCGCGGCCGCGTTGTTCGAACCGGGCAGGCGCAGGCGCAAGGCCGACGGCCCGGTCTGCTCCAGTCGGAAGTGGAACAGGCCGGCCTCGTCCTCCAGCAGCGTGCTCAGCGCCAGCGGCAGAAGGCGCACGGGTCGATCGTCGGCGCCCTCGAGCTCGAGCAGATCGTCGCAACGTCCCTCGACCTCGATCACTGGCAGTGCCGAACCGCAGGCGCAGGGACCGACCCGCCAGCGGGTGCGGTCGCCGAGCGCATAGCGGATCAGTGGCTGCACGCCGTTGGCCAGGTTGGTCAGCAGCGTGTCGTGCGACAGCACGCCGGGCGGCACCGGTCGGCCGCGCGCGTCCACCGGCTCCAGGATCACCCAGTCGGCGTTCACGTGCAGCGCCTGTTCGCGGCATTCGGCGGCCAGGGGCAGGAACTCGCTGGCGCCGTAGCTGTGGCGCAGCGGGCAGTCGAAGACCTCGGTGATGCGCGCGCGTTGCGTGCGGCCCAGTGTCTCGCCGCCGGTCCAGACTTCCTGCAGTGACAAGCTGACCCGCCCTTCGGCCTGCGCCTCGGCCAGCATCGACGCGGCCGTGGGGTAGGTGGTCAGCACCGTCGGCGCGAAGGCCTGCAGCTCGGCCAGCAGGGCCGGCAGCGGCTGCAGGATGGAAAAGCCGCGCCACTGGTCGGCCAGCCACGGCATGCGCCGGCGCAGCCGCTGCAGCGAGGCCTGGCTGGCAAAGTGCCCGTCGATGGCGCCGACGAAGGCCATGCGTTCACCCCACCAGAAGGGGTCCCACAGGCGTTGCAGCGGGCGCAGCGGCGCCGGCCGCTGGAACTCCAGCGCGTCGTACACGGCCAACGCGCCTGGGTCGTGCACGAACAGACCGGGTTCGCCGCGGCTGCCGGAGCTTTCCCACACGGCGCACCCCGGTCCGCAGGTGTCGCCGATGCGGTGGGGGTCGGACACGAAGCGGCGCAGGCCCTCCAGGGTGAGCGACCGATCGGTGACCCAGGCATCGAAGTGCCGCATCAACGTGCGCTTGTGCTGCACCGGCAGGTCATCCAACGCCGCGCGGTCCGGGTCCAGGCCCCGCAACTGCCCGGCCAGATAGGGCGAGGCCTGCACCGCATGCCGCAACAGGGCCGTCAGCCGCTGGCGCTGCAGCGCGGCCCATGCCTCGGCGTCGTGCACCGGCGCCGAGGCCACAGCCCAGCTGGCGGTGGCGGGGTCGACCAGGGTGGACATGCCACCAAGGTAGCGTGCGAGGCCACTGCGGCCTTGCGCCCGATCAAGCCAGGGCCGGTGACGGCCCCGATGGGCCGGGCCGGACCGAGCGCATAACATCCCGGCTTCCCCGACCGGAAGACCACGATGTCCGACGCCCCCATCCTCGTCAGCACGCAGGGCCCGACCCGCGTGATCACGCTCAACCGCCCCGCGGCGCTCAACAGCTTCACCGCCGCGATGCATGCGCAGCTGCTGCCGGCCCTGGACGCCGCCGCGGCCGACCCCACGGTGCGTGCCGTCGTCGTCACCGGCGCCGGCCGCGGCTTCTGCGCCGGCCAGGACCTCAACGACGCCGACATGGGCAACGCCGCCGACGGCCCACCCGACGTCGGCGCCGTCATCGAACGCCACTACCGCCCGCTGGCCCTGCGAATGCACAGCATGCCGGTGCCGGTGATCGCCGCCATCAACGGCGTGGCCGCCGGCGCCGGGGCCAACTTCGCGCTGCTGGCCGACTTCGTGCTGGCGGCGCGTGGCGCCAGCTTCATCCAGGCCTTCTCCAAGATCGGCCTCGTGCCGGACTGTGGTGGCACCTGGCTGCTGCCGCGCCTGGTGGGCCGTGCGCGTGCCCTGGGCCTGGCGATGTCGGGCGACAAGCTGCCGGCCGAGGAGGCCGAACGCATCGGCCTGATCTGGCGCTGCGTGGACGATGCGGTGCTGATGAACGAGGCCCATGCCCTGGCCGCGCGTCTGGCGGCCATGCCGGTGCATGCCATCGCGCAGACACGCCGCGTCATCGATGCGTCGGGCGACCTGTCCCTGCCCGACGCGCTGACCCTGGAGGCGGACACCCAGCGCGAACTCGGCCGCCGGCACGACTTTGCCGAGGGCGTGGCCGCCTTCCTCGCCAAGCGCGCCCCCAGCTTCACCGACCGCTGAGCCGCAGATGAGACTGCATCCCACCGTTGCTGCCGTGCTGCTGGCTGTTGGGGCGTGCTGCCACCTGGGTGACACCTGGGCGCAGACGCCACCGCCGGCTGCCGAGGCGCCGACACTGCGTCCGGAGATCGCGCCGCCGCTGCAGGCGGCGCAGAAGGCCATCAACGACAAGGACTTCGCCACCGCCCTGCAGCAGCTGCAGGCGGCCGAGCAGGTGGCCGGGCGTACGCCCTTCGAGACCTACGTGCTCGAACGGCTGCGTTTCCTGGCAGCGGCCGGCCAGCGCGACACGCCTGGTGCGTTGAAGGCGCTGGAGGCCGCACTGGCCACGGGCCAGGTGGAGGCCGAGCTCAAGGCCACGCTGATGGACCAGGCCTCCAACGCGGCCTATGCGCTGAAGGACTACGACAAGACGGTGCACTGGGCACGGCAGGCGCTGGCCGCCGGTGCCACGGCCGACATCACCAGGCTGCGCCTGGCGCAGGCGCTGTATCTTCAGGGCCAGCACGCACCGGCAGCGCAGGTGCTGGCTGAACTGGCCACGCAGCAGCGTGCCGCTGGGCAGGTACCGACCGAGCCGCAGCTGCGGCTGCAGGCCAGCAACCTGCTGAAGATGGGCGACGAGGCGGGCTACGCCCGCGTGCTGGAGGACCTGATCGCGCTGGCGCCCAAGCCCGAGCTCTGGGCCGACCGCCTGGCCCGCCTGCTGCGCCAGCCGGGCTTCGACGAGGCGCTGACGCTCGACCTGTTCCGCCTGAGCCGGCATGTCGGTGCCTTCGCCACCACCGAGGCGGATCTGCAGCACGGCGACCTGGCGCTGCGCGCCGGCTTTCCGGCCGAAGCCAAGGCCGTGCTCGACGCCGGTTTCGCGGCCGGCCGGCTGGGCCAGGGGCCGCAGGCGGCACAGCACCAGGCCCTGCGGGACAAGGCCACGAAGGCAGCGGTGGCCGACGCGGCCGGCAGC
The DNA here is from genome assembly GCF_004016515.1 of Rubrivivax albus. Lineage (GTDB taxonomy): Bacteria > Pseudomonadota > Gammaproteobacteria > Burkholderiales > Burkholderiaceae_C > Rubrivivax > Rubrivivax albus. The sequence continues at coordinate 205,569 of NZ_SACT01000010.1, read as the reverse complement.
ACGTCCGACGGGCCGGCGCTGCTGGCCCGCGACCCGGCGCTGGCGCTGGCCGCCGGCTGGGCGCAGTTCACCGCCGGCCAGCGCGACGCCGGCTTGGCCCTGATGCGCCAGGCCGTGCAGAAGGCGCCGCAGCCCCGCCTGCAGCTGCGCCTGGCCGAGGCCCTGCGCACCGCGGGTGACACGGCGGCGGCGCGCACGGCGCTGACAGCGGCCCGGGACGCGGCCGCCACCGACGGCACCAGCGACCTGGCCCGGCTGGCGTTGCTGAGCCTGGGCAGGCCGTGACCCATCGGCGCCTGCGTGAACCCTGGACCGGCGATGCCCCGGCGTGCATGCGTCGGTGCCGGACAGGGCATGATGCGATGCCACTGATTCCTGGGAGCGCCCGATGAATCCGTACGACCTGATCGACCGTTTCGACGCCCAGGCCCGTGCCGACGGCTTCGACCAGATCCTGGACCGCGACTGGGGTGCCAACGAACTGGTGCCGGAACACACCCACCCGTTCGATGCACGCGCGCTGGTCGTGCGCGGCGAGATGTGGCTCGAGCACGGGGGCCAGACGCGTCACCTGCAGCCTGGCGACGGTTTCGAGCTGGCGGCGCTGACGCCACACGCCGAACGCTACGGCCCGCACGGTGCCACCTACCGCGTGGCGCGGCGCCAGCAGCCCGGCTGACACGGGCGCTCAGAGCCCGGGCAGGAAGCGGCCGCTGCGCTGCCGGTAGGCGGCGTAGCCGTCGAACACGCGCAGCAGCGCGCGTTCCTCGACGCTGGACTTCAGCCACAGCACGCCCAGCAGCACCAGCCAGGCGACCCAGCCCAGGGCTGGAAGCGAGCCGCCCTCATCGCCGCCCCCGGCCATGCGCACCGCGCCCAGGCCGGCCAGCAGCAGGGCGCTGTACATCGGGTGCCGGACCCAGCGGTAGGGACCGCGGTGCACGAAGACCGCGCCATCACGCGGCTGCGGACGGATGTTGAAGTTGCCCGGCCGGTTGGCGCTGAGTGCCCAGAGTCCCAGCACTACCCCGGCGGCCAGCAGCAGGCCGGCATCGACCTGCGGCCACCGCCCTGGCGCCAGCGCCAGGCCGGCCAGCACGGCCAGCAGGCCGAACTGTGCGGCGACCAGGGCAGCGCCGACCATCGTGCTCAGCGCCGGCGCGCCACCAGACCGATCAGCGCCGAACGCCCGTGGTGGCCGCTGCCTTCGGCGAGGTCGTCTTCGTAGTCCTCGAGCGACACGATCTCCATGCCGGCGAAGGCGTCGCGCAGCAGGGCTTCGGTGTACAGGTGATCCAGCTGTCCCGGCCCGCCGGTGCGGTAGTCCAGCTGGCGCGGCGTGTAGCCCTGCAGCAGCAGCAGGCCTCCCGGCTTGAGGCAGCGCTGCATCCGGGCGAACAGGCGGCTGCGCAGGGCGGGGTCGGCGAACTGCACGAAGATCGCGGCCACGCCGTCGTAGGCGGCCTCGGGCCAGGCCCAGCCGTCGACGTCGGCCACGTCGTAGTGCACCGTCACGCCGGCCTCGGCCGCCAGCGCGCGGGCCTTGCGCACGCCGGCCTCGGCAATATCGAAGGCATCGACCCGCAGCCCCTGCTGCGCCAGCCAGACGCTGTTGCGGCCCTCGCCGTCGGCCACGCAGAGCACGCGCGCGCCGGCCGGCCACGCCGCATGGCGGCGCAGCCAGGCGTTGGGTTCTCGCCCGAAGAGAAAGGCGTCGCCCGCCCCGGTGAAGCGGCGGTTCCAGGTGTCGGCGGCGTCGGAGAAGGTGGTCATGGTCGTGTCGGCGTGGCGGTGGGCGGTGGCGGCGCCTGCCACCAGGGGGCGTCGGTGGGCAGCGGCGAGGTCAGCGTGCCCAGAAAGGCGGCCAGCTGGCCCAGCTGCGACGGCGTCAGCTGCAGCGGCAGGATGTCGAAGTGGGGCCGGCTCGGGTGCTGTGCCGGGTCGTAGAACGGCGGCTGCGGCTGGTTGTAGTGGGCCAGCACGTCGGCCAGCGTGGCCAGCTGGCCGGCCTGCATGTAGGGTGCCGTGGCGGCCACGTTGCGCAGGCTGGGCGTCTTGAAGGCGCCCACCAGTTCCGGGCCCTGGGTCTTGAGGAAGCGCATCTCGCCGCAGTCGCGCTCGGCGTTCGCGTCGCTGTGCGGCGACAGGCAGCTGAAAGTACCGGCCTGCAGCCGCTGCACGCCGTCGGCGCGGCCCAGGTCGACGCGGCTGCGGTCGGGCTCGGGCGCACCGATGTTGTGGAACTCGTGGTTGGTGAAGAGCGGCCCGTTGTGGCAGCTGACGCAGCGCGCCGCGCCGACGAACAGGCGCAGGCCGGCCACCTCGTCGGGCGCCATCTGCTGGCGGGCCGCGGCGTCGTCGTCCCGCTGCAGCGCCTGCACGAAGCGGTCGAACCGCGCCGGCGCCATCTTCAGCCGGCGCTGGTAGGCGGCCAGCGCCTTGCCGGTCTGCGCGAAGACGCGGTCGATGGCGTCGCGCTGCGTCGATGGCAGGGCCTGCCAGGCCGCCTGGGCAGCGGCATCGCCCAGCGGCGACATCGGCCTGGCCAGGACCGCGGCCTCCGGCAGGTCGGGCACCGGCCCGAAGACGGCCGCCAGTGCCGCGCCTTGGGTCTGCAGCACGCGGCCGACCCAGCGGCTGCGCGGCGTGGCCATCTCGTCGGCGTGCTCGATGGGCCCCAGGGCCTGGGCCCAGAGGCTGTCGGCGCTGCCATCCCAGTTCAGCCAGGGGCCGTGCGCCGCACCCAGCAGACTGGGTGTGTGGCGGCGCGCCGTGCCGGCGGCCACGGCGCGCGGCAGGCCGTCGGTGAAGTGCCGCGCCGGCTGGTGGCAACTGGCGCAGGCGAAGCGGCCACTGTCGCTGAGCGCCGGGTCGAAGAACAGGCGCTGGCCCAGCTGCGCTGCGCGCGGGTCGTCGGCCCAGGCGTTCGACGGGCTGGGTGGCGGTGGGGGCAGGCGGTCCAGCGTCAGCGTGGCCAGGAAGGCGCGGTCGGCTGCGGTGAAGCGGTAGGCATCAACTGCCGGCGTGGCTGCCCAGGCCGTGCAGGCCTGCAGGGCCAGCAGCGCGGCGGTCAGATCGCGTCGCAGGCGTGCCGATGCCCAGGCCAGGAAGCGTGCAGGCATGGGTGTCAGAACACGAGGTTGAAGGCCACGTTGTCCGGGGCCGGCAGGGTGCCGTCCGCGCCCGCTGCGGGCTGGATCTCGAACTGCATCACCCACCAGCCGTCCATCTGGAACTTCAGGCCGTCCACGCGGTAGACACCGGGCGCGATCTCCCCGGTCACCCGCGGCTGGGTCGGCAGGCCGTGCACGTGACCGGGCATGTGGCCGCCGACGTCGATGCGCGCACCTTGCACCGGCGCGCCGTGCAGGTCGGCCACCAGCAACCGCCAGCGGTGCAGGCGGTTCAGCGGCACCGCGGCGGCGCCGGTGGGGCCGTCGGACGCCCTGTCCGCCGCGGTGTCGACCTCGATGTGGGCCACGAAACGGGCGTCGCGCGACAGCTGGAAGGACGCGATGTCGAGGTTGCGCGGCGGGTTCTGCGACGCCAGCATCGGGAACTGCAGCGTGAAGGCCTCGTCCAGCGGCGCGGAGGCGGACGCGGCGGGTGACACCGGTGCCTGGGCCATCGGTGGCGGCATATTCGGGTGTACGCTGCGCACCCGGGCGTTGTGCGCGGCGCCAGGGGCCAGGGCCTGGCGCAGGTCGGTGTCCAGCGTCAGCGGCGCGGTGTCGCGCACCCACTGTGGCCAGCCGGCGGCCAGACCGCGGGCAAAGTTAGCCGCGGCGTCACGGCGCGACGCTTCGGCCTGGTCGCGCGCTTCGGCGCCTTGGCGCTGCAACTGCTCCAGGCGGGCGGCATCGGCAGTCGCCGCCGGCCCGGCCGGGCGGCGCGACGCCAGGGCCCGCCGCAGCGCGGCCGCGTCGATCAGGGCCTGGCGCGACGTGGCGGCATGTCGTTCTGCCGCGGCCAGTGCCGCGCGCCCGGCCGCGAAGGCCGGTGCCGACACTGCGGGTGCGTCGCCTGCCGGCGTGCCGGCGGCCGCCCCGGCCGCCAGGGCAGCCCAGGTGCCGCCCGCCAGCATCGCCAGGGCCGCCAGGGCCTGGCGGACGCCGCGGTGCACCCCCGTCACGGGAACCGGATGCGCCAGCCATGCAGCGTGCCGGTCTGCCGCCGGCGGATGTCGCGCACGCGCAGCTGCCAGGTGCCCTCGGCGGCCTCGGTGCCGGCGTCCACGGTGTAGGTCTGCTGCAGGTTGTCGGTGCTGCCGCCGGTGCGGTTGTGCAGGTTGCGCACGGTGCCGGCGGGCGAGATCAGGTCCACGATGAGCTGGCCGATGGCCGGGTGCGTGATGTCCACCGTGACCTCGACCGTGCCCGCCTGACCGCTGCGCGTGACGGCGATGGCGCTGGTGGCGCCGGCCAGGTTGCGGTCGGGGATGGCCACCGGGGTGGTGTTCTCGAAGCTGCTGCCGCCGCCACCACCGCCGATGGCGTCCCAGTCGGGCGCGACGACGAACAGGCCGCCGCCGATGTCGCTGAGCACGACGTTGCCGCTGCCGAACCAGACGTAGCTGCTCCAGGTGCCGGAGAACTGCGGCGCGTCGGAACCGGGGATGGTGTCGAAGTAGGCCACCTCGGTCAGCGTGCCGCTGCGCGCCGCGGAGGCGTCGAGGATGCGCAGGCCGGCGCGGTAGTTGGTCTCGAAGACGTAGCCGTCGCGCGTGTAGAGGTTGTGGTCGATGGCCGGCGTGGGGCCGGTGTAACGGCCGATCTCCACCGGGCGGTCCAGGTCGGACAGGTCGAACAGGTAGGACCGCGTGTTGTGGCCGTTGCTGCTCTCGTCGAGTTCGTCGTTGACGATGATCGTGTCGTGGCTGCCGTCGAGGAACCAGCCCTGGTGCGTGTAGCGCACGCCGGCGTACGGGGTGCGGGATAGCATCTGCGGGTTGGCCTTGTTGGTCACGTCGACCACGGTGACCGTGTCCTCGTTATAGGCCACGCAGATCTCGCGCCCGGCGTAGGCGGCATCAGGCCCGGCGTAGACGACGCACTGCGTGTCGTGCGTGTAGCCGTCGGCCGAGAAGCAGCCGGCGAAGGCCGGCGCCTGCGGGCTGGAGACGTCCACCATGTACAGGCCGCCGCTGCAGCGGTTGCTGCCCACGACGTAGGCGTAGCCGGTGTCCTCATTGATGGCGATGTTGTGTGCCGGCCCGAAGGTGCCCAGGTGGGCCGTCTCGCTGAGCGTGCCACCCGGCGGCAGGCCGCGCAGCGTGCGCAGGTCGAAGACCTGCAGGCCGTGGCTGGCGTTGCCGCCGCCGTCGGCGACGATGAAGGCGTGGTCGGCATAGACCTTGATGTCGCGCCAGGCGTCGCTGCCACCGTTGTGCGACGGCAGGAAACCCAGCAGCACCGGCGCGGTGGGCACGCTGATGTCGACGAAGGCCGTGCCATGCGTGCGGCCGACGATGGCGATCTCGGCACCGGTGAGCGGGTCGGTCCAGCCCCAGATGTCGTTGAGGTTCTGCGTGCCGCCGCCGAGCGAGGCCTTGGGCACGAAGGCACGCAGGTCGACCTTGCTGCAGGGGTAGCCGTCGGCCTGGCCACCGGCACACACGCCGGCAGGCGCGTTGGCCGGGCGCTGCTGGCGCAGCTGCGCGGCGCTCGGGCCCTCGTTGCTGTCGTCGAAGCGGAAGCCGTCGGGGAACATCGCGCTGTGGGCGTGTGCCGCAGGCGCGCCGGCGCCGAGCATGGCGAGCACTGCGGCCATGCCCAGCACGGCCCGTGGCCCGCGCACGCCAGGCCGGCCGAGCCCTGCGCGCGCAAGTGTGGATCGAGTCATCCTCAGGCCTCCTGCTTCCTGGGCCGCCCGCGAGGCCGGCATCGGCCGACTCTATCAGCGGGGGCGGCCAGTGGGTACCGCGGATGTGGGAGGTTCGCCGAGCATGGCCGCGGCGTTGTCGTGCAGCAGGCGCTGTGCAAGCGATGGCGGCAGGGCCTGGACCCAGGTGCGGATGCTGTCGACCACGGCCCCGTAGCGCTGCCAGCGCTGCGTGCTGAAGGCGTCGACGGCCACGACGAAACGCTCCGGGTGACGCTCGAACAGGGCGCGCCAGGCCGGCAACAGCACGCCGCCGGGCGCGATGCGGTCGTCGCGCACGGAGGTGTCCACCCACAGTGCACGACCGACGTGCCGCGCCAGCGTACGCGCAACGGTCGCCGGGTCCGGTTCGGTGCCCAGATGCGCCCACAGCACACGCAGCCTCGGCGCGAGCGCGAAGGCACGGTCCACGACCTCGGCATCTCCGTGCAGCATCAGCACCAGGCCGCGTTCGGCGGCCAGGTGCACCAGTGCGGCGAACACCGGGCTGTTGGCGTCGGGTGCGAACAGGTGCAGTTCGCCCAGGCCAGTCCAGCGGCCGGTGTCCAGCTCGGCGCGCACCCGCTGCGGCAGGCCCGCGTCGTGCATCCACGTGGCCTTGTCGCGGTCGGAGGTGTAGACCCCGAGGAAGGGCCAGACGCGCTGCGGCGCATGGCGGTGCAGGCGCTGTGCCAGGCCGGCCGGGGTGCCGGAGATCGCGACACCGCGAACGCCGGCGGCGTCCAGCCGCGCCAAGATGTCGGCTGGCGACAGCACGTCGGCGTCCGCGGCCGTGTAGTGCGCGTGCGCGTCGATCATCGGCAGCGGTGCCGCGGCGGCGGCGTGGCCCGGCATCGTGGCCAGCAGCACGCACAAGGCGACGAACCGGCGCGCGGGCGTGATGGCGGCTTGCATGGTTGGCCTGCGCACCGGGCGCCTCAGCCAGCGTCTTCCGACGGTTCGGCGGCCGGGCCGAGCCTGGCCATGACCTCGTCGAGCGTGGCCAGGAGCGTGGCGACCAGCGTCGCGCCGAGTTGCGCCTCGATGGCGGTGTACTCGGCGTCGATGCGGGGGGCGATCCGCTGCACGAGCGCCTGGCTGCTGGCGGTGGGCGTCACCCGCAGGCGCCGCTGGTCGTGCGCCAGCCGCTCGCGCACCACAAGGCCCAGCGCCTCCATGCGGGCGAGGATGCCGGCCATGCTGGGGCTCGAGATGGCGCAGCGCTGGCCGATCTGGCGCGGCTCCAGCGGCCCCGTCTCCATGAGAAGGCGCAGGATGCGCCACTGCTGCTCGGTCAGCCCATGGGCCTTCAGCACCGGCCTGAAGCGGGCGAGCACGCATTCGCGCGTCTGCAGCAGCAGCAAGGGCATGTTCCGATGCGCGAACGACACGGTCGTCGGACGCTCGGTCGATCGAGGCGCTCTTGACATGCTCACATGTTAGCAATTAGAGTCGTTTACATGTTAGTGAATACCCGGCCATGACGGCCCATCCATGACGCCCGATCTCGCCATCGCCGTGCCGCCGTACCGCCTTTCCGGTGTCGTCTACGGCACGCTGCTGAACGACCCGGCGACGCTGGCCGCGCTCGGCGATGCCGTGCACGCCGCGCCGTACAAGGCGCCGCCCAAGGCGCCGGTGCTGTACCTCAAGCCCCGCCACACGCAGGCGCCCAGCGGCGCCGATGTCGCGGTGCCGGCCTGCGGTTCGCTGGAGATCGGCGCCACGCTCGGCCTGGTGATCGGCCACACGGCCTGCCGCGTGTCCGAAGGCGACGCGCTGGCGCATGTCGCCGGTGTCCTCCTGGTGGCCGACCTCTGCCTCCCGCACGCCGCCTGGTACCGCCCCAGCGTGCGGCTGCGTGCGCGCGACGGCTCCTGTCTGCTCGGGCCCGTTGTCGCGCCTGCGGCGAGGGTGCCCGATCCGAACGCTGTCGAACTGTCGGTTCGGGTCGACGGTGAGGTCGTGCAGACCGTGCGGTTCGACGGCCTGGTCCGCTCGGCCTCACGCCTGCTGCAGGACGTCACCGAGTTCATGACGCTGCGCCCGGGCGACGTGCTACTGCTGGGCCTGATCGCCGGCGCGCCGCAGGCGCGGGCGGGGCAGAATTTCACGATCGAGGCTGCGGGCTTGGGTGCCCTCGGCCGCCTCGAAGGCCGCCTGGTCGCTGAAGCCGCAGACACCGCGGAGGCTCACCCATGAAGACCGCCCGCGTCGCCTACGCCGGCGCACTGCACGACGCGCAGCCGCACCAGAGGGGCCTGCAGCTGGCCGATGGCCGCGTGCTCGCCGAATCCGACGTCGTCTGGCTGCCGCCGTTCGAGGTGGGCACCGTCATCGCGCTCGGCCTGAACTACGCCGACCACGTCAAGGAGCTCTCAAAGGAACTCACGGTCACCGCCAAGGACGAGCCGCTGGTGTTCTTCAAGGGTCCGGGCGCGCTGCTGGGCCACCGCGGCATGACGCGCCGGCCAAAGGACGTGAGCTTCATGCACTACGAGTGCGAGCTCGCCGTGGTCATCGGCGCGCCAGTGCGGAACGTCAAGGCGGCGGAGGCGATGGCACACGTGGCCGGCTACACCGTCTGCAACGACTACGCCTTCCGAGACTACCTGGAGAACTGGTACCGCCCGAACCTGCGGGTGAAGAACCGCGACGGCGCCACCGTGCTCGGCCCCTGGTTCGTCGATGCGGCCGACGTGCCGGATCCGCACGACCTGACGCTGCGCACGCTGGTCAACGGCCAGGTCACGCAGCAGGGCCACACGTCGAACATGGTCAACGACATCCCGTCGCTGATCGAGTACCTCAGCAGCTTCATGACGCTTCAGCCCGGTGACGTCATCCTCACCGGCACGCCGGACGGTGTGGTCAACGTGAACGTCGGTGACGAGGTGATCACGGAGATCGATGGCCTCGGCCGCCTGGTCAACACCATCGTGGGCGACGAGCCCTTCGGACGCTAGGAGATCCGCATGCGCATCCAGCACCTGATCGACGGCCGGGCCGTCGAGGGCCAGGACTACTTCGAGACGATCAACCCCGCCACGCAGGCCGTGCTGGCCGAGGTGGCCGCCGGCGGCGAGGCCGAGGTGAATGCCGCCGTCGCTGCCGCCAAGGCCGCGTTCCCGGCCTGGGCCGCGAAACCCGCGGCCGAGCGCGCGAAGCTCGTGCGCAAGCTCGGCGACCTGATCGCCGCCCACGCGCCCGAGATCGCGCGCACGGAAACGATGGACACCGGCCAGGTCATCGCACAGACCGGGAAGCAGCTGGTGCCGCGCGCGGCCGACAACTTCTACTACTTCGCCGAGATGTGCACCCGCGTCGACGGCCACACCTACCCGACGCCCACGCACCTGAACTACACGCTGTTCCACCCGGTGGGTGTGTGCGCGCTGATCAGCCCCTGGAACGTGCCGTTCATGACGGCGACCTGGAAGGTGGCCCCCTGCCTGGCCTTCGGCAACACCGCGGTGCTGAAGATGAGCGAGCTCAGTCCGCTCACCGCCGCGCGCCTGGGTGAGCTGGCCCTGGAGGCGGGCATCCCCAAGGGCGTGCTGAACATCGTGCACGGCTTCGGCAAGGAGGCCGGCGAGCCGCTGTGCCGCCACCCCGATGTGCGCGCCATCTCCTTCACCGGCAGCACCGTCACCGGCAACCGCATCGTGCAGGCTGCGGGGCTGAAGAAGTTCAGCATGGAGCTCGGCGGCAAGAGCCCGTTTGTGATCTTCGACGACGCCGACATGGCCCGCGCGCTGGACGCCGCCGTGTTCATGATCTTCAGCAACAACGGCGAGCGCTGCACCGCCGGCAGCCGCATCCTGGTGCAGAAGTCGATCTACGCCGACTTCGCGCAGAAGTTTGCCGAACGCGCGAAGCGGATCACCGTGGGTGACCCGCTGGACGAGCAGACCATCATCGGCCCGATGATCAGCACCGGTCACCTGGCCAAGGTGCGCAGCTACATCGAGCTCGGCCCGAAGGAGGGGGCGACGATGCTCTGCGGCGGCCTGGACGCGCCTGACCTGCCGGCGCATCTGGCCCAGGGCAACTTCGTCAGGCCCACCGTCTTCGCCGATGTGGACAACCGCATGCGCATCGCGCAGGAGGAGATCTTCGGGCCGGTGGCCTGCCTGATCCCCTTCGACGACGAGGCCGATGCCGTGGCCCAGAGCAACGACATCGCCTACGGCCTGTCGAGCTACGTCTGGACCGAGAACATCGGTCGCGCGCATCGCGTGGCTGCGGGCATCGAGGCCGGCATGTGCTTCGTCAACAGCCAGAACGTGCGCGACCTGCGCCAGCCCTTCGGTGGCACCAAGGCCAGCGGCACCGGCCGCGAGGGCGGCACCTGGAGCTACGAGGTGTTCCTGGAGCCGAAGAACGTGGCTGTCAGCCTGGGCGGCCACCACATTCCGCACTGGGGCATCTGACAACCGTCCGAGGAGACCGACATGGGCAAGCTTGCACTCGTCGCCAAGATCACCCACGTGCCGTCGATGTACCTGAGCGAGCTCGACGGCCCACGCAAGGGCACACGCCAGGACGCCATCGACGGCCACGTCGAGATCGGACGGCGCTGCCGCGAACTGGGCGTGGACACCATCGTGGTGTTCGACACCCACTGGCTCGTCAACGCCAACTACCACGTCAACTGTGCGCCGTCCTTCGAGGGCAACTACACCAGCAACGAGCTGCCGCACTTCATCAGCAACATGCGCTACGGCTTCCCGGGCAATCCGGAACTCGGCACCCTGCTGGCGAAGTCGTGCAACGACATGGGTGTGGAGACGCTGGCGCACCCGGCCACGACCTTGGGCCCGGAGTACGGCACCCTAGTGCCGATGCGCTACATGAACCAGGACCAGCACTTCAAGGTGGTCTCGGTGTCGGCCCTGTGCATGGTGCACTACCTCAACGACAGCGCGCGCCTGGGCTGGGCCATGCGCAAGGCCGTGGAGGACCACTACGACGGCACGGTCGCCTTCTTCGCCAGCGGAAGCCTGAGCCACCGTTTCGCGCAGAACGGCCTGGCGCCGGAGTACGGCTTCAGGATCTGGAGCCCGTTCCTCGAACAGCTGGACCGTCGCGTCATCGAAATGTGGCAGGCCGGCGAGTGGAAGGACTTCTGCGGCATGCTGCCGGAGTACGCCGCCAAGGGCCATGGCGAAGGCTTCATGCACGACACGGCGATGATGCTGGGCGCATTGGGCTGGAGTGCTTACGACGGCCGCGCCGAGGTCGTCACACCGTACTTCGGTGCGTCGGGCACCGGCCAGATCAACGCCGTGTTCCCGGTGACGCCGCAGGACGGGCGCGAGATCCCGGCCGCCGTGGCCTCGCGGGCCGACGGCTACACCTCCGTGGCCACGCGCCTGTAAGGGACCGATCCGCCATGCCACATCTGGTCATCCTCTTCACGCCGCAGCTCGAGCGCGAGACCGACATGTCGGCGCTGTGCCGCAAGCTGGCCGACACCATGCTGCAGGTGCGCGACGAAAGCGGCGCCCCCGTCTTCCCCACCGGCGGCACCCGCGTGCTGGCCTACCCGGCCGCGCACCACGCCACCACCGACGGCAGTGGCGACCACGCCTTCTGCTACTTCAACCTGCGCATGGGCCGTGGGCGCAGCGCCGATGTGCACCGGCGCTGTGGCGAGATGCTGGTCGACACGGCGCGAACGCACCTGGCGCCGCTGCTGGCGTCACGCCCGATCGGCCTGACGCTGCAGGTTGACGAAGGGCCGGAGGTCTTCGACGGCAAGTTCGGCAACCTGCATCCGCTGTTCCAGAAGAAGGACTGAACGTGCTCGATGCCACCACCATCGCCGCGCTGGCGCGCGAACTCTACGAGGCGCGCAAGGCGCGGCGCCAGGTGCGCCACTTCTCGAAGCGCCACCCGGGCATGACGATCGAGGACGGTTACGCCATCCAGCGCGAGTGGGTCCGGCTGGAGCAGGCCGATGGCCGCACGATCAAGGGCCGCAAGATCGGCCTGACCTCGCGCGCGATGCAGTTGTCCAGCCAGATCACCGAGCCGGACTACGCGCCGCTGATGGACGACATGTTCTTCGACCAGGGTGGCGACCTCCCGATCGAGCGCTTCATCGCGCCGCGCATCGAGGTCGAGCTGGCCTTCATCCTGGGCAAGCCGCTGAAGGGCCCGGGCGTGACGCTGTGCGACGTGCTGGCCGCCACCGACTACGTGGTGCCGGCGCTGGAGATCATCGATGCCCGCATCGAGCAGTTCGACCGCGAGACCAAGGCACCGCGCAAGGTCTTCGACACCATCAGCGACTTTGCCGCCAACGCCGGCATCGTGCTCGGCGGGCGGCCGGTGCGGCCCGACGCCGTGGACCTGCGCTGGGTGGGCGCCATGCTGTTCAAGAACGGCGTGATCGAGGAGACGGGCCTGGCCGCCGGCGTGCTCAATCACCCGGCTACCGGCGTGGCCTGGCTGGCCAACAAGATCGCCCCGCACGACGAGCAGCTGAACGCCGGCGACGTGGTGCTCGCCGGCTCGTTCACGCGACCCACCACTGCGGTCGCCGGAGACAGCCTGCACGCCGACTACGGGCCGCTGGGCACGGTGTCGTTCCGCTTCGTCTGAACGCCGGTCCGGGCGCCTTGGGCGCCGTGCAACGCCAAGAAGATCCGCGCTGGCGCGCCATCAGGCGTGTACTCGCCGTGGACCAGGCGCCGATCGGCCAGTGGATTGGCCTGGTCCGCGCCGACGCTGCCATCACCACGGCTTCGGAGCGTCTTGCGGAGTGCCTTCTGACTTGCCGCCTTCGTGCGCCAGAAAGCACAAAGCCCTGCGCTTTCACGCAAGGCTTTGATTTTGGTGGCTCCCCGACCTGGGCTCGAACCAGGGACCTACGGATTAACAGTCCGGCGCTCTACCGACTGAGCTATCGGGGAACTAAGCCCAAGAGTATAGCCTGAAAATTCAGGCGGTCTCCGTTCAGAGCGTGATGTTCAGCGCAGCCCGCCACGTGCGGGGCGCCAGCGGGTACAGGTAGGCGTGGCCGTACTGGTACGGCGATTCCTTCCACGCGCGCGCGTCGGCCACGTTGTCCAGGCCCAGACGCCAGGTCCAGCGCTGGCCGTCGACGATCCGGGCGTAGCGCAGGCCCAGGTCCACCCGTGTCCAGCCTGCGGTGCCCGCGCTGTTGTCCGGCAGCACCATGCGTTCACCCTCGCGGCTCAGGAAGCCCAGCACGGCCAGGCCGGGCAGGCGGTCCACGTTCCACGCCGCCTGCAGCTTCAGGCTGTGCGCTGGCACGTTGGTGGGCCGCAGGCCGTCCAGCGCCGGGTCGCTGGCGCCCTGGCGCCGCGCTTGCAGCCACAGGGCACTGCCACGCAGGTTCAGTGCGCCGGCGCGCCACTCCGCCTCCGCTTCGACGCCGCGGTGGCGGGCGATGCCGTCGGCGCGGCGGGTGCACGGGTCGTCGTCGCTGCAGCTGTCGCTGGCCAGGCCGGTGGACTGCAGGATGTCGCTCCAGACCGGACGGCGGATGTCGAACAGGGCGACCTGCCACTGAAGTCCGTCCCGCCGCTGCTTCAGGCCGATCTCGATCTGGCGGCTCTTCAGGGCCGGCAGCGCCTGGCCGGCGTTGAGGTAGCGGGCGCGGTTCGGTGCGACCTCCGATTCCACGCCTTCGCCCCAGCTGGCATAGGCGATCAGCGTGGGCGTGGCCTGCCACGACAACGCGAGCCAGGGTGTCGTGAAACCCTGCGTGTAGTCGGTGGCGCGGCTGCCGTCGGTGCGCACGCTGGCGCGCTGCAGCCGTGTGTGGCGCAGGCCGACCCAGAGCTGCCAGCGCTCGTTCAGGGCCATCACGTCCTGCACGCGCCATTCGGTGCTGCGTTCGCTGCGATGGGTGTTCTCGTCGGTCAGCGTGGGGTCGGGCGGCAGTTCGGTCCGGCCGTCCAGGCTGCCGACACCCACCCAGTTGTAGGCCTGCCGGCCGAAACGTGCCGTGGCGCGCGTGGCCAGCAGGCCGGTGCTCCACTGGTGCGTGACGCCGCCGAGCGTGTGGCGCCCCTGCAGCGCCAGGTCGGTGGCCGTGGTGGTGCGGCGCTCGCCTTCGCTGCGGAAGTCGTAGAGGTCGAAGCTGCCATCGCTGCAGTAGCGCGTGTAGTCGTCCTCGGCGCTGCAACCGAAGGGGAAGGCGATGCGGTCGTCGGTCTGCAGCCGCTGCTGCATGGCCTGCGCGGTGAACTGCAGTTGCGGCCCGAGTTCGCGCGTGTAGCGCAGCGATCCGGTGCGGCCGTCGAACACCACGGGCAGCGACCAGGCCTGGTTGTTGAGGTTCAGTCGCGGGTCGATCTCATCGGCATCGGGCAGGCGGTCGCTCAGCAGGCTGAAGCCGGGTGTGCTGGGCTGGCGCTGGCGGCTGACTTCGACCTCCGCTTCCAGCGTGCCGGCCGCGCCCAGTTGCCAGGTGCCGGCGGCGGCCAGCAGGCGCGCCTGGCCTTCGCTGTCGCGGGTGCTGGGGTCCAGTGACGTGACGCCGGCATTCAGGCGCCAGGCGAAGGCGCCCGCGCTGCGGCTGAGGTCGGCGCTCAGCGCCACGGTGCCCGGCTCGGTCCACTCGATGGCAGCAGTGGTCAGCGGCACGGCCGTTGGTCGCTTGACGACCAGGTTGACCAGGCCGCCCGGCGCGCTGGTGCCGGCCTGGATGCCGCTGGTGCCCTTGAAGAGTTCCAGCGCGGCCTTGTTGCCAGTGGGCAGCATGGTCTCGGCGTTGACGGGCAGGCCGTCGCGGCGGAAGTTGAAGCGGTTGTCCAGCGTGAAGCCGCGTACCGCCAGCTGGCCCCAGTAGCCCGGTGCGTTGTAGGCGTCGGTGAGGCCGGCATCCAGCCGCGTGATGTCGCCCAGGCTGGCGATGCCCGCGTCCTGCAGCGCGTCGGCTTCCAGCACGGTGGCGGAGAAGGGTGACCGCGACAGCGGCACGTCGCCGAAGCCGGCGACACCAGCGCTGGTGGCGCCGCGACTGCCGGTGATGGTGACGGTCTGGATGGACTGCGCGAACGTCGTCGCACAGCACAGGGCCGCGGCTGCGGCAAGCAGTGTGGGTCGTGTGTTGCTCATCGTGTTTCCCAGCGACGAGCAGGTGGGCAAACACGGGGCAGGCGGGAAGCCGATGGAGCCGGCCGGCCTGCGATTCGAGCCTGCTTCCCTGCGCGAGGATTACCTCAATCAGGTTCAAAGGGACTTTCTCAGCCGACCTGCGCGTGCAGGCCAGCACCCCTAGCGAGCCGCGATGATAGCGTGCATGAAAAAAGGGCCCGCAGCGCGGGCCCTTGATGTGGCGGACAGCCAAGGCGTTCAGTCGAACACCGGCGTTTCCACGCCCAGCACCTTGTGCAGCTTGGGGCTGGTTGTCGTGTACTGCAGCAGCACGCGCTTCTCCGGGAAGATGTACGGGCTCGCGCCGAAGGCAGCCAGCGCGGCCTCGTGGAAGCCCGACAGGATCAGCTTCTTCTTGCCCGGGTAGGTGTTGACGTCGCCCACGGCGAAGATGCCGGGGATGCTGGTCTCGAACTTCTCGGTGTCGACGACGATCTGCTTGCGCTCCAGCGCCAGGCCCCATTCGGCAATGGGCCCCAGCTTGGGGCTGAGGCCGAAGAAGACCATCAGCACGTCCATCGGCACCACGCGGGTGACGCCGTCGCCGCCGGTGACCTTCAGGCTCGTCATGCGGCCGTCGGCCTCCTCGAAGCCGGTGACCTGGCCGACCATGAACTGCATCTCGTAGGCGTCGCACAGTTCCTTCATCTTCGCGACGCTGGCCGGCGCGGCCTTGAAGCCGTCGCGCCGGTGCACGAGGATGACGCTCTCGGCCTTGTTCGGGCCTTCCTGGACGAAGTTCAGCGTCCAGTCCAGCGCCGAGTCACCGCCGCCGACGATGACCAGGTTCTTGCCCGCGAACTGCGCCGGGTTGCGCACGCGGTAGAACAGCTGTGTGCCGTCGAAGCGCTCGATGCCGTCCACCTTCAGCGTGCGCGGCTGGAACGAGCCCACGCCGCCGGCGATGAAGATGGTCTTGGTGACGAAGCGCGTGCCCTTGCTGGTCTCGACGTCGAAGCGACCGTCCTCGCGCTTGGCCACCACCGTGACCTCCTGGCCCAGGTGGAAGGTGGCGCCGAAGGGCTCGATCTGCTTGAGCAGGTTGTCTGTGAGCTCCTTGCCGGTGCACACCGGCACGGCCGGGATGTCGTAGATCGGCTTGTCGGGGTACAGCTCGATGCACTGGCCGCCGGGGTAGGCCAGGCTGTCGATGATGTGCGCCTTGATCTCCAGGAGGCCAAGCTCGAAGACCTGGAACAGGCCCACGGGGCCCGCGCCGACGATGACGGCGTCGGTCTCGATGGGCCCGTCGTGGGCCTGGGCGGTGTCGGCGACCGCGGGGGTGGCAGTGGGTTCCATTCTGTTCAGCGGATCAGCTGGTCGAGCTTGTCCTTCTTGTCCTTCCACTCGTCGGCGTCCGGCAGCGGGCCCTTGCGCTTGGTGATGCTGGGCCACTTGCGCGACAGGTCGGCGTTGAGCTGGACGAAGGACAACTGGTCGGCCGGCACGTCCTCTTCCGGCAGGATCGCGTTGACCGGGCACTCGGGGATGCACACGGCGCAGTCGATGCACTCGTCGGGGTCGATGACCAGGAAGTTGGGGCCTTCGCGGAAGCAGTCCACGGGACACACGTCGACGCAGTCGGTGTACTTGCAGCGGATGCAGGATTCGAGGACGACGTGGGTCATGCGATGAACTCTGGAAGGACGTGGATGCACCGGGCCCGCGCGGCCCGACGGCGAAACACTCGATTTTATGCGGTGCGGGTTTGCACCGAATCTTGACCGCAATCAACCTGGGGGCGGATAGGTGCCCCGGTATCGCGGTCGGCCCGGCGTGTCGCCAGCGGCCTGGCGCCGGCGCCCACGGTCACCACCGTGGGCCGGCCGGCGTGCAGCACGCTGGCGGCGGCCAGCGTGGCCGACGTGTGGTCGCTGGCCAGCTGGTCGGGCCAGCCGGCGCGCGAGACCACGCACGCCGGCGTGTCCGGCGCCCAGCCCGCGGCCAGCAACCGGCGGCCCAGGGCGCCGAGCTGGCGGCCGGCCATGTAGAAGACCTCGGTGTCGGCCTGCTGCGCGGCGCGCAGTGCGCCTTCGCGGGTCATGGCGGTGGACAGGGCCACGCTGCGGCCAGCGCCGCGGCGGGTGAGCGGGCGCAGCGTGTCGGCGGCAGCGGCCAGGGCGGCGGTGACGCCAGGCACGACCTCGGCGGCGATGCCGTGCGCGGCCAGCGCCTGCAGCTCCTCCTCCAGGCGGCCGAAGACGCTGGGGTCGCCACCCTTGAGGCGCACCACCACGGCATGCTGACGGGCCAAGGCCACCAGCATGGCATCGATGGTGGCCTGCCCGGTGGCCTGGCGAAAGCCGCGCTTGCCCACGTCCACCCAGCGCGCCTGCGGTGCGAGTTCACGCAGGGCCGGGTCGGTGAGGGCGTCGAACAGCACCACATCGGCACGGCCCAGCCAGCGCGCGCCGCGCAGCGTGATCAGGTCCGCAGCGCCGGGGCCGGCACCGACGAAGACCACGGTGCCCGGGGTCGTGCTGGCCGTCATGCCGAGGCCACCTCGGGCCGCAGGTGCAGACCGCATTCCTTGGCCGCCCCCTGTTCCCACCACCAGCGGCCGGCCCGCGGGTCTTCCCCGGCCGACACGGCGCGTGTGCAGGGCGCGCAGCCGATGCTGGGGAACCACTGGTCGTGCAGGTCGTTGTAGGGCACGTCGTGGCGCTGCACGTAGGCCCAGACGTCGGCCTCGGTCCAGTCCGCCAGCGGGTAGAACTTCTCGCGGCCGTCGTCCTCCAGCGCGTAGAAGGGCACGTGGCGGCGCTCGGCCGACTGCTCCCGACGCAGGCCGGTAACCCAGGCGCTGCGGCCCTGCAGCAGGCGCTCCATCGGCTCGAGCTTGCGCAGCGCGCAGCAGGCGCGGCGCAGGTCCACGCTGTCGTACATCGCGCGTTCGCCATGACGGCCGACGAACTGCACCACGGCCTCCTGCCGTGGGCGGAAGACCTCCACGGCGATGCCATAGCGGGCCTCGATGCGCGGGATCATCGCCAGCGTCTCGGCGTGCAGTGCGCCGGTGTCCAGCGTGGCCACCGCCACAGGCAGCTTCAGCCGCGCCACCATGTCGGTCAGCACCATGCCTTCGACGCCCAGGCTGTTGGCCTGCACGATGCGGCCGGCATGGTCCTCGGCAGCCTCGCGCAGCAGGGCCTCGGCGTGGGCCACGCGCGCCTCGAAGCCGCGCGTCTTGCGCGCCAGGCGTTGCACGATCGTGGTCATGCGTGCACGCTGCGGTGCGGGTCCGCCTGGTAGTGACCGGGGAAGAAGCCCAGCGCGCGGTCGGCGGCGGCCATGTTCTGGCCGGCCACCAGCTGCGCTGCGTCGAAGCCGCAGCGGCGCAGCAGCGGCAGCATGTCCAGCATCACCTCGCCGGTCGCAATGATCTCGCCGGCGTACTTGAGCCGGCCGCGCAGCACCACGGCCTGCGAATAGGCGCGGCCGTCCACCCACTTCGGGAAGTGCAGTGACACGGCCGGGGCCTCGCGCAGAGCGTCGGCGTGGGCCGCCACGTCGTCGGTGTTGGCCAGCGTCACCGTGCCGTGGGGGAGGGCGTCGTCGGGGTTCAGGAAGCGCATGTCGGTGGTCCGGAATCAGGCGGCATCGGCCGCGGCGGTCGCACGGCGGGCGGCATCGGCCGCGGCGCGGAACGGGGGCACGCCCAGGCGGCGCACCACGTCGACGAAGCGCTCGCTGCCCTGGCGCTCGCGGCGGTAGACGTCGATCAGCGCTTCCAGCACGTCGGGCACCTCGTCGGCGGCGAACGACGGGCCGATGACCTTGCCGGCCACCGCCGCGCCGCCGCGTGCGCTGCCGTCGGCGCCGCCCAGCGTGACCTGGTACCACTCGCTGCCGTCCTTGTCGACGCCGAGGATGCCGATGTGGCCGCTGTGGTGGTGGCCGCAGCTGTTGATGCAGCCGCTCAGGTGCAGGTCCACGTCGCCGATGTCGAGCTGCTCGTCCAGGTCCTCGAAGCGCCCCTGGATGGCCGCGGCCACCGGGATCGAGCGGGCGTTGGCCAGCGCGCAGAGGTCGCCACCCGGGCAGGCGATCATGTCGGTCAGCAGGCCGATGTTGGGCGTGGCGAAGCCGGCGGCGCGCGCGGCTTCCCACAGCGCCGGCAGCTGGTCGTGGCGCACCCAGGGCAGGAGCAGGTTCTGTTCGTGAGTGACGCGCAGCTCGCCGAGGCTGAAGCGTTCGGCCAGCGCTGCGGCACCCTCCATCTGCGCGGCCGTCACGTCCCCCGGCGGCTGGCCGGCGCGCTTGAGCGACAGCGTCACGGCGCGGTAGCCGGCCACGCGGTGCGCGTGCACGTTGCGTTCCAGCCAGCGCAGGTAGGCCGGCGGCAGGTCCTCGCGCGGCGGCTGTTCGCCATGCGGCGCCTGCGCGGCGCGGCGCATGTCGGCGGGCTCGGTGAAGCTGGCGGCCACGCGGTCCAGTTCGGCCTGCGGGATCGTCGGCGCGCCGTCGGCCAGCAGCTGCGCGTACTCGCGCTGCACGTCGTCCACGAAACGCTGGCCCTCGGCCTTGACCAGGATCTTCAGCCGCGCCTTGTAGGCGTTGTCACGCCGGCCATGCAGGTTGTAGACGCGCACGATGGCCTCGATGAAGACCAGGATGCGTGCCCACGGCACGAAGGCTGCCACCTCGGTAGCGATGACCGGTGTGCGGCCCATGCCACCGCCGGCCAGCACGCGGAAGCCCACGGCGCCCCGCGCATCACGCAGCAGCTGCAGGCCGATGTCGTGCCAGGCGATGGCGGCGCGGTCCTCGCGGGCGCCGATGACGGCAATCTTGAACTTGCGCGGCAGGAAGGCGAACTCCGGGTGGAGCGTGCTCCACTGGCGCAGCAGTTCGCAGTAGGGGCGCGGATCCACCACCTCGTCGGGGGCGATGCCGGCCAGCGCATCGGTGGTGACGTTGCGGATGCAGTTGCCGCTGGTCTGGATGCCGTGCATGTCGACCTCGGCCAGCAGGTCCATCACGTCGGCGGCGCGGTCCAGCGGGATCCAGTTGAACTGGAGGTTCTGGCGGGTGGAAAAATGGCCGAAGCCGCCACGCTCGGTGGGCGTGCCGACATCCTGGTGGTCGTGTTCGCGGGCGATGCGCGCCAGCGTGCGCAGCTGGGATGCCGACAGCACGCCGTAGGGCACGGCTACGCGCAGCATCGGCGCGTGGCGCTGCACGTACCAGCCGTTCTGCAGGCGCAGCGGGCGGAAGTGGTCCTCGCTGAGCTCGCCGCGCTGCCAGCGCTGGAGCTGGTCGCGGAACTGGGCGGCGCGGGCCCGCACGAAGGCACGGTCGAAGTCGGTGGGACGGTACATGGCAGGCAGCTTAGGCAGCACCTGTTATTTCTCAAACTACAAAGAAGTAGAGTGAACATATCCAGAAGAAATATGGCGGTGTGCCTGCTGGCCGGTCCGGTGGTCCTGGCCGGCTGCCAGACGGCGCCGAGCACACCGCCTGCGCCGGCGGCGCCGACACCCGCCGCACCGGCGACGCCTGTGGCGCCGCCGCCCCCGCCTCCGCCCCCACCGCCGCCCCGCATCGGTCTGGCCCTGGGCGGCGGTGCCGCCCGTGGCTTTGCCCACATCGGCGTCATCCAGGTGCTCGAGGAAGCCGGCATCCGCCCCGACCTGGTGGCCGGCACCTCGGCCGGCAGCCTGGTGGCGGCGCTGTGGGCATCGGGGCACGACGGCGCGGCGCTGGCCCGCCTGGGCGCGTCGATGGCGGAATCCGCGATCGCCGACTGGGGCTTCCCCGGCCGCGGCCTGCTGCGCGGCGATGCGCTGGCCCGCTACGTGCGCGACCAGACCGGTGGTCGCACCATCGAACGGATGCCGCGCGTTCTGGGCATCGTCGCCACGGATCTCGACAGTGGAGAAGCGGTGCTGTTCCGCCGTGGCGACACTGGCCTGGCGGTGCGCGCGTCAAGCGCCGTGCCCGCCGTCTTCACGCCGGTGGGCATCGGTGGTCGGGAGTACGTCGACGGCGGCCTGGTGGCACCGGTGCCGGTGAGCCAAGCGCGTCAGATGGGCGCGGAACTCGTGATCGCGGTGGACATCGGCGAGGCACCGCAGGGCCAGCCCACGGGCGACCCGTTCCGCCTGCTGCTGCAGACCTTCTCGATCATGGGGCGCAGCCTGAGCCGCCACGAACTGCGCGGCGCCGATGTCGTCATCCGACCGGCGCTGGACGGCGTGCCGGGCACCGACTTCGCGGCCCGCCACCGGGCCATCGCGGCGGGGCGGGACGCGGCCCTGGCCGCGCTGCCCGCACTGCGGGCGCGGCTCGCGGCCTTCCGGCGCGTCGAACCCTGAGGCGCAGGCCGCCAAAGAAAAACGGCCCGGGGAGACCCGGGCCGGAATGGAACCAACGCGAGGTTCCGAGGAGACAACCTTCCAGAGAGACCCGGGGATGGCCCGGGCACAGGCTCTGATCAGGCAGGGCAGCGGAAGTTCCGCCGCCCCGCCCGAGGCGGTCGATGCGCCGTGATCAGGCGGCGCGGCGCGACTTGGCGGCCGTCTGCGTGGCCTTGACGGCGGTGCTGGTCACGGCCTGGAAGTTGGCTTCGGCCACTTCGGCGGCCTGCTTGGCGGCCTTCTGCACGCTCTCGAAGGCGTTGTTGGCGGCGGCCACGGCCGACTTCACCAGAGCCACGGCGTTCTCGGTGCCGGCCGGCGCGTTCTTCACGGCGGTGTCGACCACGGCCATCATCTTCTTCTGCGCGTCGGCAAACTGGGCTTCGGCGACCTTGGTCACCTCGGCATTGGTGCCCGCGGCGATGTCGTACAGGTGGCGGCTGTAGGCGGCGGCCTTCTCGGCGCTGGGCTGCAGCATCGCGGCCTGGAGGGCCAGCAGTTCCTGCGCGTCCTTGACCGACAGCATGGCCTTGCTCGCGTCGGCAGCTTCCGTCAGGCTCGACTTGGCAACCTGCAGGTTCAGCTCGACGAGCTTTTCCACGCCTTCGAAGGCCTTGTTGGTCAGGCCGAAGAGGGTGTCGACATTGGCCTTGTGGGCGGCCATCATCTGTTCAGCGGTGAAGGGGGTCATCATGGGCTCCGTTCTTCAGGGTTCAGGAATCGGCATGCCCGGACTTCGCTTTCGGGCATCTTTGCTGCACTGCAGCATGATTCGAAGTATAGGGGCCGCCGGACGCAATGCAAGCTATTTTTGTTGCGCCGCAACATTCTAGGGAGCTGTCTCCAGGACCTGCTGGCCACGGGCCGCGGAAGCCCCGCTCGGGCGGCGTGTATTCTGGGCACCGGCCAAGGAGGCGCGGATGCTGGTGTTGACGCTGATCGGCGGCACGGATCGCAAGGAGGGGCCCCCCACGACGGTGCAGGTGCCAGCTGGCCGCGACCGCTACGTGATCGGTCGCGACCCGGCCTGTGACTGGGCCTTGCCCGACCGCAGTCTCGCCTTGTCGGCCCGCCACTGCGAGCTCCTGTCCACACCGCGCGGCTGGGTGCTGCGGGACCTGTCCACGAATGGCACCTTCGTCAACCGGTCTGCCGTGCGCATGGACGGCGAGCAGTTGCTGCGTGACGGTGATCGGGTGGAGATGGGCCCCTATGCGTTCGCGGTGTCGCTGCGTGGCGCGCCGGCGTCCGACATGGCGGCTCGGGTGCAGCCCCATGCGCCGCCGGTGGAGGCGCCGTCACCGGCCACGACGGTCGAAGACACGGCACCGCTGGTGATGCCACCGGCCCGCGGCGGCGACCCTGCCGCATCGGCCCCACTGCCGGTCGACGACGACGATGCCCTCACGCGGATCCGGCCCGCGCCGGCCGCCGCGCCCAAGCCACCGCCGGCGGCCGCGTCACCCCTGCCCGTACCCGTCGCACCTGGGCCTGGCGGCGCGCCCGGCGCTTCGTCGGCCCCGCCCGCAGCGGGCACCGCCACGGCGGCCGGTGCCGGTGCCATGCTCGCGGGCCAGGGCTTGCCACCGGGGGCGCTGGACGGGCTGTCGCCGGCCGAACAGGCGGCCCGGATCGGCGCGCTGCTGCGGGCCGCGGTGGACCTGCTGCGCGACCAGCTCGCGCGCCAGGCGCGGGTGCGCAGCGCGCTGGGGTCCCGCCGCGCCGCCGCGTTGCCGCTGGTGTCGCCGTTGCAGCTGGCGCCCGACACCGACCAGGCCCTGCGCTGGCTTCTCGCCGGCGATCCCCATGCGTTGCTGGCGCAGGTGGGCCAAAGCCTCGCCGACCACGACCGAAGGCTGCTGTCGGCCTTCGATGGCGCGGCCGAACGCCTGGCCGCCGATCTGTCCCCGCAGGCGCTGGCGCGTGCGATGCCCGGCGCCGACGCTGCCGGGCGGGACGCCTTGTACGCCGTGCTCTGGCAACGCCTGGGGCTGTCCGACTCCGGCGCAGACTGGGAAGCCGGTCTGCGCGCGGCAGCGCGCCACCATCTGGCCAGTGCCTATGACGACGGTGACCCTTGACCACAGGCCGCCGGAACCACCCCGCGGCGCACGGCAGGAGACACGCTGATGGCCGACGACTTCTTCCAGTACGGTGCGGCAAGCCCTGCGCCCGCGCCGACCCCCTCCGCCGTGCCACCGCCCGCGCCGCGCCTGCTGTCCGAACTGGGCGACGCCGACTGGGCGCATCTGATCGGTTTCATGACGCGCCGCCGCTACCCGGCCGGTGCGGTGATCCTGGCGGTCGGCCAGCTGGCGCCTGCGCTGGTGTTCGTGGCCAACGGTCACCTGCGCGTGACGGTGCCCGGTCAGCCGTCGGAACGGCGAGGTGAAGGCGACGTGGCCGGCATGCTCGGCTTCCTGGACGCCGCACCGGCGGCCGCCGAGGTGGTGGCCGAGACCGAGGTCGACCTGCTGATGCTCACGCCGCAGGCGCTGCAGCAACTCGGTGCCTGGCAGCCGCGCATCGCGCTGGCCCTGCTGCGCGACCTGGCGGCCCACGTGGCCCTGCGGCTGCGCCGGCTGCAGCCGGCGGACTGAGGGCTGCGCATGCCGGTGGCCAGCCCCGCCCCGCTGAACTTCTTTGCCAACTACACGCAGCGGCCAGCGCGTGTGCCGGTGGCGGTCTGGTGGGCCCTGCGGGTGGTGGTGCTGCTGACGGTGCTGGCCTTGATCGGCGGGCTGATCTGGGCGCCCACCCTGGGCCTGCGGCTGTTCTGGGGCTTGGCGGTGCCGGTGCTGCCGGCGCTGCTGGTCGTGGCGCCGGGCCTGTGGCGCCAGGTCTGCCCGATGGCCACGCTCAACCAGATCCCGCGCCAGGCCGGCGTCTCGCGCGGGCGCGACCTGCCGGCCGTGGCGAAGACCTGGGCCTTCTCGGTGGCGCTGGTCCTGTTCGTCGGTGCCGTCGCACTGCGGGCGCCGCTGCTCAACCACGACGGCGCGGCGCTGGCCGCCGTGCTCGGCGCTGTGCTCGTCCTGGCGCTGGCGGGCGGCTGGTGGTTCAAGGGCCGCAGCGGCTGGTGCGGCACGTTCTGTCCGCTGGGGCCGATCCAGCGCGACTACGGCCAGGCGCCGCTGGTGGTGGTGCGCAATGGCTTCTGCGAGCCCTGTCTGGGCTGCCAGAAGAACTGCTACGACTTCAACCCGCGCGCCGCCGTGTTCAGCGACGTCTACGACGACGACCCGCGCTGGGCCGGCCAGCGGCGGCTGTTCATCGGCCTGATGCCGGGGCTGATCCTCGGCTACTTCCTGGGCGGTGCCGGCGCCCAGGCCACGGCGGCGGCCAATGGCCTGGCGCTGGCCGCCGGCGCGGCGGCGTCGGCCGGGGCCTATGCGCTGGCCGTGGCCTTCGTGCCGACCACGCCCTACCGCATCTCGATGGCCTTCGGTGCGGTGGCGCTGGCGGTGTTCTATGCCTTCGCCGGGCCGGTGATCGTCGACACGCTGGCCTGGCTGGCGGGGGCCGAGCCCCTTGGGGTCCTGCGCGACGCGGCGCAAGGGCTGGGCGTCGTGCTGGCCGGCGCGCTGGCGGTCGGCGGCCTGCGCGCCGAGCGCCATTACCGCGAGGCCCAGGCCGCACGCGCGAAGAAGCCGGCGGCGGCGCCGACGCACGCCGACGAGACCCGCACCCAGATCGGCGGCGGCCGGGCGTTGAAGGACCGGCTGGCGGGCCAGGCGGGGCAGCCCGAGGTCACCGACCGCGCCACCGGCATCGCCTTCCAAGTGGCGCCGGAGCAGACCCTGCTGGAGGCCATCGAGCACGCCGGCCTGAAGATCGCCTATGGCTGCCGGGCCGGGGTCTGCGGCGCCGACCCGGTGGCCGTGTGCGACGGTGGCGAGCATCTCTCGCCGCCCGACGACGACGAGCTCGCCACGCTGCAGCGCCTGGGGCTGGAGGGCCGGGCGCGGCTGGCCTGCATGTGCACGGTGCGCGGGCCGGTGGTGATCGACCGTGACCCGCGCGCGGGCGAGGCGCCGGTGAGCGTGCTGCGCCGGCCCCAGGTGGACAAGGCGCAGGCCGCGGGCATCGGCCGCGTGGTCATCGTCGGCGACGGGGTGGCCGGCATGAGCGCGGCCGAGGCGCTGCGCCGCGACAGCGGCAGTCTGCGCATCACCCTCGTCGGCAACGAGCCGGTGCCGTTCTACAA
The DNA here is from genome assembly GCF_004016515.1 of Rubrivivax albus. GTDB lineage: Bacteria > Pseudomonadota > Gammaproteobacteria > Burkholderiales > Burkholderiaceae_C > Rubrivivax > Rubrivivax albus. The sequence continues at coordinate 180,009 of NZ_SACT01000010.1, read as the reverse complement.
CCGCATGGGCATCGGCCGCCTGGTCTACGACGACGACACCGCAGGCGCGTTGCAGGCGTTGCGCCTCGTTCCCGACGACTGGGCCACGGGGCGCGACGTGACGGTGCACCGCGGCGCCGTGGCCGTGCGCCTGGACCGCGAGAACCGCCGCGTGGGCCTGAACACCGGCGAGTGGCTGCGCTACGACCGGCTGATCCTGGCCACCGGTGCGCGCTCGGCGCCGCCGGACGACCGGTTCCTGACCCATCCCAACGCCTTCGTGCTGCGCAGCGCCGACGACGCGCAGCAGATCCGCGCCTGGGTCAAGCAGCATGGCAGCCGGCGTGCGCTGGTGGTGGGCGGCGGCGTGCTGGGCGTGGAGGCCGCCGACGCGCTGCACCACCTGGGCCTGAAGGTGACGCTGCTTCAGCGCGCCGACCGGCTGATGAACGCGCAGCTCGACGCGCCTGGCGCGGCGCGGCTGGCGCACTACCTGGAGAGCATCGGCATCCAGGTGGGCACGCGCATGTCGGTGGCCCGCTACGACGGCGAGCCGCTGCTGACGCATGCCTGGCTGGCCCACGGCCCGCGCGTGCGCGCCGACCTCTTCGTCGCCTGCCTGGGCATCCAGCCCAACGTGCACCTGGCGCAGGCTGCCGGGTTGAACGTCAACCGCGGCATCGTGGTCGACGCCGCGATGCGCACCAGCGACCCGCTGATCCAGGCCATCGGCGACGTGGCGGAACTGCCGGGCCAGCCGGGCGGCCTGTGGCCCGTGGGCGCGGCGCAGGCGGCCGCGGCCGTCGGTGCGCTGTGGGGTGACGGCGCGTCGTATCAGCCGCCGCGCATCGTGCTGCAGCTCAAGTGCGACGGCATCGACCTGCGCAGCTGGGGCGACGTGGCGCCGAAGCCCGGCGACACGGTGCACCACGCGCGCGCCGACGACCTGGCCTGGTGGCAGCTGATCCTGCGCGGCGGGGCGCTGGCGGGCGGCCTGTGGGTGGGGCCACCGGGCAGCGCCAAGGCCTTCACCAAGCTGCTGCAGAAACCCGAGCCCGACGCGCTGCAGGCCTTCGTGGCATCGTCGGGCGCGTGATCGCCTACCACGCCGACGCCTTCGTGCTCCCGCTGCCGCCGGGGCACACCTTCCCGATGAGCAAGTACCGCCTGCTGCGCGAGGCGGTGGAGCGCGAGCTGCCCGCCATCCGCGTCACCGAGGCGCCGCCGGCCAGCGACGGTGAACTGGCGCTGGCGCACACGCCGCGCTGGATCCAGGCGGTGGCCGAGGGGCTGACGTCCGATGCCGAGCAGCGCGAGATCGGCTTCCCGTGGTCGCAACGCGTGGCCGAGCGCGCGCGGCGCTCGGTGGGCGCCACCATCGCCGCTGCGCGCGCGGCGCTGGCCGGAGAGGGCGTGGCGGCCAACCTGGCCGGCGGCACCCACCACGCCTATGCGCACAAGGGTTCGGGCTACTGCGTCTTCAACGACGTGGCCGTGGCCGCGCGGCTGATGCAGGCGGAATGGCACCGCCGGCACCGGCACCTGCAGCGCATGCTGCGCGTGATCGTCATCGACCTGGACGTGCACCAGGGCAACGGCACGGCCGCCATCTTTGCCGATGACCCCAGCGTCTTCACGCTGTCGCTGCATGGCGAGAAGAACTTCCCGCACCGCAAGGAGGCGAGCGACCTGGACGTGGCCCTGCCGGACGGCTGCGGCGACGCCGAGTACCTGACAGCGCTGGACGAGGCGCTGGACCATGCCTGGGCGCGCACCGCCGACGCGCCGCCCGGCCTGGCCTTCTACCTGGCCGGTGCCGACCCGCACGAGAACGACCGCCTGGGTCGGCTCAAGCTGAGCGCCGACGGTCTGGCCGAACGGGACCGGCGGGTGTTCGACGCGCTGGCCACGCGCGGCATCCCGGTGGCCGTGAGCATGGCCGGCGGCTACGGGCGCGACCTGGCCACCACGGTGGCGATCCAGCAGTGCACGCTGGCCCTCGCGCTGCAGAGCTGGCAGGCGCGTCGCGCCGAGGCCAGCGCGGATTCGGGTGGCATTGTGGGAACTGCGAAGCATTCGGGCCAACATTCGATGGAACAATCAGGCGCATGAGCTTCACCCCGGAGACGATCGCCGCCGTCGATGCGGCGATCACCTCGCGCCGGTCCATCCGCGCCTTCCTGCCCACGCCGGTGGCACGCGAGACGATCGAGCAGATCCTCACCGTCGCCGCACGCGCACCGTCGGGCACCAACACCCAGCCCTGGAAGGTCACGGTGCTCACCGGCGACGCCAAGGCACGGCTGTCCGCCGCCATCCAGGCGGCGTACGACGACCCGGTGCAGCGCGCGGCGCACAGCGAGGAGTACGCCTACTACCCCACCGAGTGGCAGTCGCCCTACATCGACCGCCGGCGCAAGGTGGGCTGGGACCTCTACGGACTGCTGGGCATCGCCAAGACCGACAAGGCCCGCATGCATGCCCAGCACGGCCGCAACTACGACTTCTTCGGCGCGCCGGTGGGCCTGATCTTCACCATCGACCGCGTGATGCAGCAGGGCAGCTGGCTGGACTACGGCATGTTCCTGCAGAACATCATGGTCGCCGCCCGGGCCCGTGGGCTGGACACCTGCCCGCAGGCCGCGTTCACCCAGTGGCACCGCATCATCGCGACCCAGCTGCAGCTGCCGGATGCGGAGATGGTGGTCTGCGGCATGTCGCTCGGCCATGCCGACCCGGCCGCGGTGGAGAACACTCTGGTCACCGACCGCGAGCCGGTGGCCGGCTTCACCCGGTTCCTGACATGACGCCGTCGGTCCTGGTCGCGCGGGCGATCTACCCGGAGACGCTGGCGCGCCTGCGTGAACACTTCGTCGTCGAGGCCAATCCCGACGACACCGTGTACACGCCCGCGGAGTTGTCGGCCCGGCTGAAGGGCAAGCTCGGCGCCCTGACCACCGGCAGCGAGCGCATCGACGCCGCGGTGCTCGACGCTCACCCGCAGCTGCGCGTGGTGGCCAACATGGCGGTGGGTTACAACAACCTGGACATCGCCGCCTTCGACGCCCGCGGCGTGCTGGCCACCAACACGCCCGACGTGCTGACCGAGACCACCGCGGACTTCGGCTTTGCGCTGATGATGGCCACCGCGCGCCGCATGGCCGAGAGCGAGCATTACCTGCGCGCCGGCCGCTGGACCAAGTGGTCCTACGACATGTTTGCCGGCGCCGAGGTGCACGGCAGCACGTTGGGCATCCTGGGCATGGGCCGCATCGGCCAGGCCATCGCGCGGCGTGGCGCACTGGGCTTCGGCATGAAGGTCCTGTATCACAACCGCAGCCGCCTGCCGGCCGCGCAGGAAGCGCCGCTGGGCGCCATCTGGGTCGACAAGGCCACGCTGCTTCGACAGGCCGACCACCTGGTACTGGTGCTGCCGTATTCGGCCGCCAGCCACCACGCCATCGGTGCGGCCGAACTGGCGCAGATGAAGCCCACCGCCACGCTGACCAACATCGCACGGGGCGGCATCGTCGACGACGCGGCGCTGGCCGCGGCGCTGCGCGAGCGGCGCATCGCAGCGGCCGGCCTGGACGTGTTCGAGGGCGAGCCGGCGGTGCACCCGGACCTGCTCACCGTGCCCAACGTGGTGCTCACACCGCACATCGCCAGCGCCACCCATCGCACACGCCGTGCGATGGCCGAGCTGGCCGCGGACAACCTGATCGCGGCCCTGACCGGCGGCACGCCGCCGACGCCGGTGAACCCGGGCGTGCTGCCCTTGACGGGTGTCTGAACTACAGCTGTGCGATCGGCAGGGCCGGCGCGTCCTCGCCGATGCCCATCGCCTGCGCCAGCTGGGTCAGGTCGGCCTCGAGCCGAGCCAGTGTCGCATCGTCCAGGCGGTCCAGCGCCTGCACCAACAGCCCGGTGTAGGGCCCGGGCGCCTTGGCCAGCAGGTCCGTGCCCGCGGGCAGCAGCCGAAGCTGGACGGCGCGGCGGTCGGCGCCTTCGCGCGCGGTGGACACCAGCTCACGGTCGACCAGCGCGCGCACCAGGTTGCTGGCCGTGGACTGGTGGATGTGCATGGTGCGCGCCAGCCCGCCCACGCCGATGCCGGGCTGTGCGCCGATGATGCCCAGCGCCCAGACCTGGGCACCACCGATGCCGACGTGCTTCTCCACCTGCTGGTAGTGGTTGCGCGTGGCGGTGAACACCTGGCGGAAGCGCCTGAGCACGCGCGCCGGCGCTTGGGCCGGCTGGGTGCTGTCGGTGGGCGAGGGCGTGTCGGACATGCGGCGATGATAGTGGGCGTCCTGCCCCCGGCCAGGGCCGGCGACCGTCGACGTGGGCCTGCGCCGCTTGAGCCCGAGGAGTTTCGACGTTGAGCCTGCACCAACCCCTGCACCATCCCGACTGGCGGGCCCGCCTGCGCGGCGAACTGACCGAATGGCGCCCGTGGATCACCCGCGGTGTCGTGCTCGCCTTCGCCGCCGCAGCGGGCCTGGTGGTGGCCGGGTTCACCTGGCTGGCGGAGATGGCCTTTCACCAGTTCCAGCGCATCGAGCAGGCCGCCTGGTGGGCGCCACTGCTGTGGATGCCGCTGGCCACCGCCGTCATCGTGTGGCTGACGCGCCGCTTCCTGCCCGGCGCGGCCGGTTCGGGCATCCCGCAGGTGGTGGCCGCGATGGAGGACACCACACCGGCCGGCAAGCGCGGCCTGTACGTGTCGATGAAGCTGGCCATCGGCAAGGTGGTGCTGACCTCCGGGGGGCTGCTGGCCGGCCTGTCGCTGGGACGCGAAGGGCCGTCGGTGCAGATTGCCGCCGGCGTGATGCACAGCGCCCGCCGCTGGCTGCCCGACCGGCACACCATCAGCGAGCACGGCCTGCTGATGGCCGGGGGCGCCGCTGGCATCGCGGCGGCCTTCAACACGCCGCTGGGTGGGGTCATGTTCGCCATCGAGGAGCTCTGGCACCGCCGGGAACAGCGCAGCAGCGCGCTGTTGATCTCGGCCATCGTGCTGGCCGGTCTGATGGCGGTGTCGATCTACGGCAACAACAGCTACTTCGGCCGCATCCTGGTGCCGCAGCTGGGCTGGTCGCTGTTCGGGCCGGGGCTGCTGATCGCGGTGGTCTGCGGGCTGGCCGGTGGCCTGTTCTCGCGCCTGCTGATCGTGTCGCTGGCCGGTGGCAAGGACATCTTCAGCCGCCAGCGGGCCCGCGCGCCCGTGCGCTTTGCCGCCGGCTGCGCGCTGCTGGTGGCGGTGATCGGCGTGGTCACACAAGGTGCCACCTTCGGCAGCGGCTACGAACAGACCAAGGTCCTGCTCGAAGGCGAGCGCACCGGCGAGTTGCTTTACACGCCGCTGAAGCTGATCGCCACGTGGCTGACCACGTGGACCGGCGTGCCAGCCGGTGTGTTCGCGCCGTCGCTGGCCGTGGGGGCCGGCATCGGCAGCGATGTGGCAGCACTGATCGGCTTCGCAGAGCGGCCCGCACTGATCGCGCTGGGCATGGCCGGTTTCCTGGCCGCGGTGACGCAGGCGCCGTTGACCGCCTTCATCATCGTGATGGAGATGATCAACGGCCATTCCATGGTGCTGAGCCTGATGGCCTGCGCCCTCATCGCCAGCGGCATCTCTCGGCTGATCAGTGCGCCGCTGTACCCGGCGCTGGCGCGGCTGCAGCTGCTGCGTCTGGGCGTGCCGCTGGAGCCCGAAAAAAAGGGAGCCCACCACACAAGGTAGAGGGCTCCGCAAAGGTCGCTTCTGTCCGCCTCGCCCACGCGGGGTGTTCGAGGCACCTGCAGTGTATTTGATCAAATGCGATCGTGGCGTGAAATTTCACGCCGCGCAGGGTCATCGTCGGTGCGCTGAGACAATCGCGGCATGACGGACCCGGCTTTCGATCCCTGGCTGGTGGCGCTGGCCGCCCTGGCCGTGCTGAACCTGCTGGTGCTGGTCTGGCTCGTGCTGCGGGGGCGCGACGACCGCACGCCGGCCCAGATCGACCAGCTCGAACGCGACCTGCGCGACGAGCTGGGCCGTCAGTCGCAGGCCACGCGCGGGGACCTGGCCACCTTCCAGCAGATGCTGCTGGCGCAGTCCGGCGACGTGGCGCGCACGCAGAACGAGCAGATCGACGCCTTCCGCGTGCAGCTGGCGGCCACCCAGAGCACGCTGACCCAGCAGGCCCAGGCGCTGCAGGCCACGCTGACCGAGCAGCAGCGTGCGCAGCAGACCGCGCTGGGCGACCAGCAGCGGCAGTTGCAGAGCACCCTCGTGCAGCAGGCCCAGGCGGCCCGCGAGGCCCAGGACGCTGCGCTGCGCCGCCTGGCCGAGGCCATGGAGCAGCGCCTGGCGCGGCTGCAGGAGGGCAACGAGGCCAAGCTCGAACAGATGCGTGCCACGGTGGACGAGAAGCTGCACGCCACGCTGGAGCAGCGTCTGGGCGAGAGCTTCAAGCAGGTGGCCGAGCGCCTGGAGCAGGTGCACCGAGGTCTGGGCGAGATGCAGACGCTGGCGCGCGACGTGGGCGCGCTCAACCGCGTGCTGACCAACGTGAAGACGCGCGGCGTGTTTGGCGAGGTGCAGCTGGCCGGCCTGCTGGAACAGGTGTTCACGCCCGACCAGTACGCGCGCAACGTGGCCACGCTGCCGGGCAGCCAGGCCTACGTGGAGTTCGCGATCAAGTTGCCGGGCCAGCGCGCGGACGGCGCGCCGCTGTGGCTGCCCATCGACGCCAAGTTCCCGCGCGAGGACTACGAACGCCTGCTCGATGCCCACGAGCGCGCCGATGCTGCCGGTGCGGAGGCCGCCGCCAAGGGCATCGAGACCCAGCTGCGGCTGGAGGCGAAGACGATCCGCGAGAAGTACGTGGGCCCGCCGCACACCACCGACTTCGCCATCCTCTTCGTGCCGACCGAGGGCCTGTACGCCGAGGCGCTGCGCCGCCCGGGGCTGGTGGAGGGCCTGCAGCGCGAGCACAAGGTGATGCTGGCCGGGCCGACCACGCTGCTGGCCACGCTCAACAGCCTGCAGATGGGCTTCCGCACGCTGGCGCTGGAGAAGCGCTCGGCCGAGGTCTGGGAGGTCCTGGGGGCGGTGAAGACCGAGTTCGGCAAGTTCGGCGACGTGCTGGCCAAGACGCGCAAGAAGCTGCAGGAAGCGGGGAACACCATCGAGGCGGCCGAGGTGCGCACACGCGCGATGGCGCGCCAGCTGCGCGGCGTGGAGGCCTTGCCCGACGCCCGCGCGAGCCAGTTGCTGCCCGGAGGCGCCGCGCTGGCGGACGACGCCGCCATCGACGAGACCGCCGTCGAGTGAGCGCACCCGCTTGAGCGCCGACGCTGTCTCGGGCGGGCCATCGCCAGGCTTTGGCCGTCTGCTCGCGGCACTGGTGGCTAGCCAGGTGGGCCTGCACGCGGCCATGACCGGCCTGCGCATGGCCGCACCGCTGGACGCGCTGGCGCGCGGCGCCACGCCGTGGCGCGTGGGCGTGCTGCTGGCGTTGTTCGCCGCCGCCCCGGTGCTGCTGGCCATGACAGCCGGGCGCCTGGCCGACCGGTGGGGCTTCCACCGCCCGGTGCACATCGCCGGCGGTCTGTGCTGCGCGGGCCTGCTGCTGGCGGCCGTGTCCGCCGCGTTCCAGGGCTGGCCTGCGGGAGCATTGCTGGCCGCAGGGGCGGTGGCGGCCGGTGCCGGGGCCAACATTGGGCTGATCGCGGTGCAGCGCACCGGTGGCCTGACCGCGCGTGACCCGGTGGAGCGCGTGCGCGTGTTCAGCTGGCTGGGCATCGCGCCGTCGCTGGCCAACGTCATCGGCCCGGTGACGGTCGGCCTGCTGATCGACGCTGCCGGTTTCGGAGTGGCCTATGCGGCGCTGCTGGTGCTGCCGCTGGCCAGCCTGCTGGCTGCACGCGCCGTTCCGGTGGCGGCAGCACCCGGCCGGGCTCGCGACGGGGGCAGCGCACCCCTGGGCGAGCTGTTCGCCCTGCCGGGCATGAAGCGCCTGCTGGCGGTGAACTGGCTGCTGTCGATGTGCTGGGACGTGCACAGCTTCGCCGTGCCCATCCTCGGCCACGAGCGGGGCTTCAGCGCCACCACCATCGGTCTCGTGCTGGGCAGCTTCACGCTGTCGGTCACCGGCGTGCGCGTGCTGATCCCGCTGCTCGCGCGCCACCTGCAGCCGGCGCGGGTGGTGGCCGGCGCCATGCTCGGCACGGCGCTGATCTTCGCCGTCTACCCGCTAGTGACCCAGCCCTGGCTGATGGGCGCCTGCGCCGTGGCGCTGGGGGTCACCCTGGGCTGCGTGCAGCCGATGCTGATGACGGTGCTGCACCACCTGACGCCGGAGGACCGGCACGGCCAGGCGCTGGCCTTTCGCTCCATGACGATCAACGGTTCCAGCACCGTGATGCCGCTGCTCTTCGGCGCTGCCGGTGCGGCCATCGGCGCGGCGTCGATGTTCTGGATCGTGGGTGCCCTGGTGGGCTCGGGCGCCTGGCTGGCCCGGCGGTTGCGGGCCTGAGCGCCGCGCCAGCCGTCAGAACCGGATGCCGGTCGTGCCTTCGGGGCCGGTCTCGGCGTCTACGGGCGTGGCCGGTGCCGGCGGTGGCACGGGCGGCGCGTTCGGCGCGGGCGCGGGCAGGGGGGCCCGGGCCACCAGCGGCGTGGGGGCCGGCGGTGCCCAGGTGCGCGGCAGGCGCGATTCGCGCGGGTAGCCGGCGGCGTCGAGGTAGGACGTCCAGTCGCCGGCGGAGAAACCGCGCAGCGCCTGCCCACCCACGGTGAGCGAGGGCACGGTGCGCCCGCCAATGGTGCGCTCCAGCGCGGCCACGTCGTCGTTGCTGACGATCTGGCGCTCGGTGTAGGGCACGCCGCGCTGCTTGAGCAGGTCGCGCCCGCTGTCGCAGGGCGGGCAGTTCTCGGCCGTGAACAGCGTGACCGGGAAGCGTGCTGCGGTGCGCTGCAGGTCGGCAGGCAGGGCGCTGCCCGCAGCCGGCTCGGCCACCGGGGCGCGCCGGCCGATCTCGGTGACGCGCACGCTGCCGTCGGCGGGTGGTCGGTCGGTGTAGGTGACGCGGCCATCAGGGCCGACGACCTTGTACTGCGCCGCCGCCGGGCCGGCGCCGGCCAGCAGGAGGGCCGCGGAGAGGACCGACAGGGCGTGCAGCGTGCGCATGCGTGGAATCTAACGCGTGGTGGCCCCAGCCTCAACGCCAAAAGCGCCTTTGTGCACCAGCCCTTGGTGCCGGAGCAACGCCTCCAACCGTGCCGGCCGGCCCCGGAAGGCCTGGAAGCTGTCCTGGGCCGGGCGGCTGCCGCCGGTGCCCAGCACCTCGCGGCGCCAGCGCGCACCGGTGGCCGCATCGAACAGCCCGGCCTCCTCGAACGCCGCAAAGGCGTCGGCCGACAGCACCTCGGCCCAGTGGTAGCCGTAGTACCCGGCGGCATACCCACCATCGAAGACATGCAGGAAGGCGTGCGGCCAGCGGTCGTCGTCCGGCCGGCGCAGCAGCGAGACCTCGGCCTCGACCTCGCGCGCCAGCGCCAGCACGCGCTCGCCGGCGCCGGGCTCGGCATGCAGCCGCATGTCGAACAGCCCGTACTCCACCCCGCGCAGCATGCGCAGGCCGGCACCGAAGTGGCGGGCCGCCGTCAGGCGGTCGAACAGGTCGCGCGGCAACGGTGCGCCGGTGTCCACCTGGGCCGTGAGCCGCTGCAGCACCGGCCATTCCCACGCGAAGTTCTCCATGAACTGGCTGGGCAGTTCGGCGGCGTCCCACTCGACGCCGCAGATGCCCGACAGCGAGAGTTCGTCCACCTCGGTCAGCAGGTGGTGCAGGCCGTGGCCGAACTCGTGGAACAGCGTGATCACCTCGTCGTGCGTGAGCAGCGACGGCCGGCCGCCGACCGGCGGCGCGAAGTTGCAGACCAGGTGGGCCTGTGGCCGTTGGACGCGGCCGTCGGGCCGTTGCCACCGCGTGCGCACCTCGTCCATCCAGGCGCCGCTCTGCTTGCCGGGACGGGCGTACGGGTCGAGCCAGAAGCGTCCGATCTCGACCTCGCCTTGCAGCACCCGGTGGTGGGTGACATCCGCGTGCCAGGCGGGCGCATCGGCAACCTCGATGCGCACGCCCAGCACCTGCTCGATGAGCTCGAAGAGACCACGCAACACCTGCGGCAGCGGGAACCAGGGGCGCAGCATCTCGTCGTCGATGCCGTGGCGACGATGCTTGAGCTTTTCGCCGACATAGGCCCGGTCCCAGGGCTGCAATGCGTCCAGGCCCAGGGTCCTGGCATGGGCCTGCAGGTCGGCGAGTTCCTGTTCCGCAAAGGGGCGGGCACGGCGGGCGAGGTCGCGAAGGAAGTCCAGCACCTCTTCCATGCTGCCGGCCATCTTGGGCACGAGCGACAGCGCGGCAAAGTGCGGGCGGCCCAGCAGCGTGGCCTGGTCGTGGCGCAGGGCCAGGATCTCCCGCATCAGCGGGCCGTTGTCCTGTTCGGCGGGGCCGAGGTCGCTGGCCAGCCGCCCGTGGGCGCGGTAGACCGTCTCGCGCAGCGCGCGGTCGTCGGCCGTGGCCAGCAGCGGCAGTCGACAGGGCGCGTGCAGTGTCAGGCGCGCCAGGTCGGCTTCCTGGACGCCGGCGTCGGCCGCCGCGCCGCGCGCGGCCTGCACCACGTCGGCCGGCAGGCCGGCGAGGCGGGAGACCGGCACGTCCAGGTGCCAGGCGTCGGTGGCGTCGAGCACGTGTTCGCCATAGCGCTGCGACAGTTCGGCCAGGCGCGCCTCGATGGCGGCGAAACGCTCGCGCGCCGGACCCTCCAGCGCGGCGCCGCCCAGCTCGAAGTCGCGCAGCGCATCGGCCACCGCCTTGCGGCGGACGGCGGGCAGCGCGGCGAAGTCGGGCGCGTCGGCGATGGCTCGGGTCTTGGCGTAGAGCGGTCGGTCGGCCGCCAGCCGCGTGAAGAAGTCGGTGACGCGGGCCAGGTTGTCACCGTAGGCAGCGCGCAGGGCGGGCGTGTCCACCACGGCGTGCAGGTGGCCGACATGGCCCCAGACGCGGCGCAGACGTTCCACCGGCGCATCGAGCACGCGCGCGAGCGCGTCGGCCCCGGCGGGCACATCGGGCGAGCCCGCGGCCGCGAGGGCCGTCTCGGCCTCGGCCAGCAGCACGTCCAGCGCAGGCGTGACATGCGACGCCTCGATGGCGTCGAAGCGCGGCAGGTCGCGCTCGTCGAGCAGCGGGTTCAACGGAGCCTGGCTCAAGGTCACAGCCCGGACCCTGCCGCCTCCAGCGTGTTGACGAGCAGCATGGCACGGGTCATCGGGCCCACGCCGCCGGGCACCGGGGTGATCCAGCCGGCGACCTGGCGCACGTTGTCGAAGTCGACGTCGCCGCAGAGCTTGCCCTCGGAGTTGCGGTTCATGCCCACGTCGATGACCACGGCACCGGGCTTGACCATGTCGTGTGTGAGCACGTTGCGCTTGCCGACCGCGGCGACGACGATGTCGGCCTGGCGTGTGAAGTGGCCAAGGTCCGGGGTTGCGCTGTGGCACACGGTGACGGTGGCGCTGGCCTGCAGCAGCAGCATGGCCATGGGCTTGCCGACGATGTTGCTGCGCCCGATGACCACGGCATGCTTGCCGCGCGGATCACAACCGATGGATTCCAGCATCTTCATGCAGCCATAGGGCGTGCAGGGTCGGAAGCCCGGGCGGCCCACCATCAGCGCGCCGGCGGATGCGACGTGGAAGCCGTCGACATCCTTGGCCGGCGCGATGGTCTCGATCACCCGCTGCGCGTCGATGTGCCGTGGCAGCGGCAGCTGCACCAGGATGCCGTGCACCGCCGGGTCGGCGTTCAGTGCCGCGATGCGCGCCAGCAGATCGGCCTCGCTCAGCGTGGCCGGGTGGCGCTCGAGCAGCGAGCGCATGCCCACGCCCTCGCAGTCGGCCACCTTGTGCTTCACGTACACCTGCGAGGCCGGGTCGTCACCGACGAGGATCACCGCCAAGCCCGGGGGCGCCGCAAGCGTCTTCACCTTCTCGGCCACCTGGGCACGGATGCGGGCGGCCAGGGCATTGCCGTCGATCAGTTGGGCGCTCATCGGAATCTCCTTCGCTGAAACAAGAAGGCCGCCTGGAATCAAGCGGCCTTCGGTGCGGGCGTGGCGCTCAGGCCTTGCTCTGGGCCCCCAGCGCGATCTTCAGCAGGTCGGCCACGGTGTTGGCGTTGAGCTTCTCCATGATGTTGGCGCGGTGCGCCTCCACCGTCTTGATGCTGATGCCCAGGTCGTCGGCGATCTGCTTGTTCAGCCGGCCGGCGACGATGCGCTCGAGCACCTGGCCTTCGCGCGTGGTCAGGCGCGACAGCAGCGCGTCGCGGCTGGCCTGCTCCTGGTGGGCGCTGAACGCGGTGCGGGCCTGTTCCAGCATGCGCTCGACCAGCGACAGCAGTTCCTCTTCCTTGAAGGGCTTCTCGATGAAGTCCATCGCGCCCTTCTTCATCGTCGTCACCGCCATCGGCACGTCGCCGTGGCCGGTGATGAAGACCACGGGCAGCGGGCTCTTGCGTTCGAGCAGGCGGTCCTGCAGTTCCAGGCCGCTCATCCCGTCCATGCGGATGTCGGCGATCAGGCAGGCCACTTCGCGCGGGTCGAAGCGCGCGAGGAACGATTCAGAGGAGTCGAAGCACTTGACGCGGTAGTCCTTGCCTTCGAGCAGCCACTGCAGCGAATCGCGCACGGCCTCGTCGTCGTCGACGACGTAGACGGTGCCTTTCTTGGGGATCAGGCTCATTCAGGAGGTCACGGTGGGGTTGGAGGCAACGCCCGCATCGGCGGCGTCGGCGGCGCGGGCCGCCAGTTCCACCGGCAGCGTGAACGAAAAACGGCACCCGGCGACCTGATCGCCATTGTAGAGGTTCTCCGCACGCATCCGGCCGCGGTGGGACTCGACGATGGTGCGGCACAGGCCCAGGCCAATGCCCAGGCCCTCGGGCTTGGTGGAGAAGAAGGCCTCGTACAGCCGCTGCGACACCTCCGGCGGCAGGCCGGGGCCCTGGTCGGTGACGCTGAACTCTATGACGCCGCCTTCCTCGGGTGTGTGGCGCGGCACCACGCGCAGCTCGATGTGACGGCGCGCCGGCGGCATCTGCGCGCCGTCGATCGCCTCGGCGGCGTTCTTCAGCAGGTTCAGCAGCACCTGCTCGATGAGGATGGGGTCGACCATCAGGTCGGGCAGGCGCTGCGCCACGTAGACGCGGATGGCCACGTTGCGCCGGCGCAGTTCGATGTTGGCCAGCTCCACCGCGTCCTCCACCATCTTGCTGGCCTGTGCCGGCTGCCGCTGCGGCTCGCTGCGCTTCACGAAGGCGCGGATGCGGTGGATGATCTGGCCGGCGCGCTGGGCCTGCTTTGCCGTCTTCTGCAGCGCGGCGATGAGGTCGTCGGTGCCGATGCTGCCGGCCTTCACGCGCGAGACCATGCCGTTGCAGTAGTTGGTGATCGCGGTCAGCGGCTGGTTGAGTTCGTGCGCCACCGAACTGGCCATCTCGCCCATCGTGACCAGCCGGCTCGTGACCTGCGCCTTCTCCGCCTGCGCGTCGGCGATCTCCTCGGCGCGCACGCGGGCGGTGATGTCGGTGGCGATGATCATCTGCGCCAGGCGGCCATCGGTCCACTGCAGGTAGCGCGCGCGCACGTCGAACCACTTCTGCAGCGTCTCGACGAAGACCTCCCGCGGGTGGATGCCGGCTTCGGTGAGTTCCTGTGCCGGCAGGCCGGAGAGTTCGTCGTAGTCGTCGCTGGTGACGGGTTCGTCGTCGGCCACGCCGCCGGCCAGCAGCGCATGGCCACGCGGGTCGCTGCCGAACCACAGGCGGTAGGAGCGGTTGACGAACAGCAGTTCGCGCTGCTGCACCGACAGCACCGACACCGAGGCGTCCAGCCCCTCGAGCACGGTGGTGAAGCGCTCGTGGCTGGCCGAGAGCTGATCGCGGATGCGCTTGGCCTCGGTGATGTTGGTCACGCTGGTCATCCAGCCGGTCTGCTGGCCCTTGGGGTCCACCAGGGGCGAGATGTACATGCGGGCGTCGAACTGCGTGCCGTCCTTGCGCATCACCCGCACTTCGATCCCGCCGGCCGGGCTGCGGCCCTGCAGTTCCTGTTGCAGCAGGCGCGCGTTCTCCTCGATGCGGTCGGGTGGCCAGTAGGGGAAGGGCGGCGTGCGGCCGATGAGTTCCGCCTCGCCGAAGCCCACCATGTTGCAGAAGGCGGCGTTGACGTAGCTGATGCGGCCTTCCAGGTCCATGGCGCGCATGCCCGTGGGCATGGAGTTCTCCATCGCGCGGCGGAAGTTGGTCTCCTGCACCAGCTCGCGCTGGATCTGCGCACGCCGCCGCATGTGGCGCCAGCTGCCCAGCAGCATCCACACCGTCAGCACCGACAGCGCCACCACCATCCAGAACAGCGTGTTGCCGATCAGGCCGATGGATGTGCGGTAGCCCTCGGCGCGCAGCAGCAGGCCGTTGAGCGCCGGGACCAGCGGCAGGTCCTGCACGATGGTGGCGGGGCGGGTGGCCGCTCCTGGCATGGCCGTGACGGTGCTCGCATGCGTGCGCCCGGCCAGGTCGACGATGCTGATGCGGTGGCGGGCCGACACATCGGCTGGCACCTCGTAGCGCAGCAGCGCGTCGACCGCGTACTCCACCACCAGTGCGCCGGCGAAGACCGAGCCGTCGACCAGCGGCACGTGCAGCTGGAACACTGCGGCACCGGTGCTGTCGGCGAAGATCGTCGAGTAGGTGGGCTGCAGGCGTTGGCGCGCGGTGCGGAAGGCGCCTTCGGCCGCGCTGGGCGCCCCTTCGATCGGCCGCGAGGTGCGCGAGGATTCCTCGTCGGGCGGCAGCGCACCATGGTGCAACGGCGACCAGTGGATGGCCAGTGGCCGGCGGCGCACGTCGTACCAGGCCATGTGCGTGATCTCGGGCCGGTCGCGGGCGAAGGTCTCGATCACCGGCAGCAGGGCCTCGCCGGCGATGGGCCGGGCCGACAGCCCGCCGGCCAGCCGCACCAGCTGCTCCTGGTTCTGGATCAGGCGCAGGCCCAGCTGCTGCTGGATGACCTCCACGTCACGCTTGACCGATTCGGCCTCCCGCTCGAATTCCTCGTTGCGCAGGTACCAGAACGCCGAGATGATGGCCGCGAGGAACAGCAGCACCGACACCAGCGGTGCCACGGTGACGAATCGGTCCTGCCGCGACGGCGACTGGCGGCGCCACCAGCGGCCCAGCAGGCGTTGCAGGCCGGAGGCGGGGTGCCGCGTCGGTGGCGAGCCCGAAGGTGGGCGAGGGGCCGGGGTCATCGATCGATTATCGCGGGGCGAACCGGTTCGCCATTCATAATGTGAAATGCATAGGCACTATTTGAAATTCCAGAACTTTGTGCCACACTGCCGCCCCAGCGCACTTCAACCATCAAGGAGACAACGATGTCCGCTGTGCCGAGCCCGCTGAACGCGCTGGCCGCCCCCGATGCCGATGCCCAGGAAACCCGCGAATGGCTGGATGCACTCGGCGCGCTGATCGAGACGGAAGGCCGTGAACGCGGGCACTACATCCTCGAGCAGCTGTTGGAAGAGGCGCGTGAGCGCGGCATCGACATGCCGTTCTCGGCGACCACCGGTTATGTCAACACCATCGAGCCGGAAGACGAGGCCAAGAGCCCGGGCAATCTGGAGCTCGAAGGCCGGCTGCGGGCCTACATGCGCTGGAACGCCATGGCCATGGTGGTCAAGGCCAACCGGCTGCACCCGGAGGACGGTGGCGACCTCGGTGGCCACATCAGCAGCTTCCAGAGCCTGGCGCACATGTTTGCCGCCGGCTTCAACCACTTCTGGCATGCCGACGACGGCGTGCACGGCGGCGACCTGCTCTACATCCAGGGCCACAGCGCGCCCGGCATCTACGCCCGCGCCTTCCTGGAAGGCCGCATCAGCGAGGAGCAGCTGCTGAACTTCCGCCAGGAGGTGGGTGGCAAGGGCCTGTCGAGCTACCCGCACCCGAAGTTGATGCCGGAGTTCTGGCAGTTCCCGACCGTCAGCATGGGCCTGGGCCCGCTGATGGCCATCTACCAGGCGCGCTTCCTGAAGTACCTGCATGCGCGCGGCATCGCCGACACGTCCAAGCGAAAGGTCTGGGTCTTCTGCGGCGACGGCGAGATGGACGAGCCCGAGAGCCTGGGCGCGATCGGCCTGGCCGCGCGCGAAAAGCTGGACAACCTGGTGTTCGTCATCAACTGCAACCTGCAGCGGCTGGACGGCCCGGTGCGCGGCAACGGCAAGATCATCCAGGAGCTCGAGGGCGAGTTCCGCGGCTCGGGCTGGAACGTGCTCAAGCTGATCTGGGGCAGCAACTGGGACCCGCTGCTGGCCAAGGACAAGGACGGCGCGCTGCGCAAGATCATGCTGGACACGCTGGACGGCGACTACCAGGCCTTCAAGGCCAACGACGGCGCCTTCGTCCGCAAGAACTTCTTCGGCCGCGACCCGCGCACGCTGGAGATGGTGTCGAAGATGACCGACGAGCAGGTCTGGGCGCTGCGTCGCGGCGGCCACGACGCGGCCAAGGTCTACGCGGCTTTCCACCAGGCCAACAGCCACCAGGGCCAGCCCACGGTGCTGCTGGTCAAGACCGTCAAGGGCTGGGGCATGGGCCGCGCCGGCGAGGGCAAGAACACGGCGCACCAGACCAAGAAGCTGACCGACGAGGACATCCGCTACTTCCGCGACCGCTTCAACATCCCGATCCCCGACAGCGAGCTGCCGAAGATCCCGTTCTACAAGCCGGCCGACGACACGCCGGAGATGAAGTACCTGCACGAGCGCCGCCAGGCCCTGGGCGGCTACCTGCCCAAGCGCCGCCCGAAGGCCGACGAGCAGTTCACCGTGCCGCCGCTGGAGACCTTCAAGGCGGTGCTGGAACCCACGGCCGAGGGCCGCGAGATCAGCACCACGCAGGCCTACGTGCGCTTCCTGACCCAGCTGCTGCGCGACAAGGACCTGGGCCCGCGCACGGTGCCCATCTTGGTCGACGAGGCGCGCACCTTCGGCATGGAAGGCCTGTTCCGCCAGATCGGCATCTACAACCCCGAGGGGCAGAAGTACACGCCGGTCGACAAGGACCAGGTCATGTACTACAAGGAGGACAAGGCCGGCCAGATCCTGCAGGAAGGCATCAACGAGGCGGGCGGCATGGCCAGTTGGATCGCCGCAGCGACGTCGTACTCGACGAACAACCGCGTGATGATCCCCTTCTACATCTACTACTCGATGTTCGGCTTCCAGCGCATCGGCGACCTGGCCTGGGCCGCCGGCGACATGCAGGCGCGGGGCTTCCTGCTCGGCGGCACCAGCGGCCGCACCACGCTCAACGGCGAGGGCCTGCAGCACGAGGACGGCCACAGCCACATCCTGGCCGGCACGATCCCCAACTGCATCAGCTACGACCCGACCTTCGCACACGAGGTGGGCGTGATCATCCACCATGGCTTGAAGCGCATGGTGGAGCAGCAGGACAACGTCTTCTACTACCTGACCCTGCTCAACGAGAACTACCCGATGCCCGGCCTGAAGCCCGGCACCGAGGAGCAGATCATCAAGGGCATGTACCTGCTGGAGGAAGGCGCGAAGAAGACGCCGCGCGTCAACCTGCTGGGCAGCGGCACCATCCTGCGCGAGAGCATGGCCGCGCGCCAGCTGCTGGAGGCCGACTGGGGCGTGGCCGCCAACGTCTGGAGCTGCCCCAGCTTCAACGAGCTGGCGCGCGACGGCCAGGACTGCGAGCGCTGGAACCTGCTGCACCCCACGGCCGAGGCGCGCGTGCCCTACGTGACGCAGCAGCTCGGCGCACACGCCGGGCCGGTGATCGCCAGCACCGACTACATCAAGAACTACGCCGAGCAGATCCGGGCCTTCATCCCCAAGGGCCGGGCCTACAAGGTGCTGGGCACCGACGGCTTCGGCCGCAGCGACTTCCGCAGCCGGCTGCGCGAGCACTTCGAGATCAACCGCCACTACATCGTCGTGGCCGCGTTGAAGGCGCTGGCCGACGAGGGCACGGTGCCGGCCGCCAAGGTGGCCGAGGCGATCGCGAAGTACGGCCTGTCGGTCGACCGCGTGAACCCGCTGTACGCCTGAAGCCCAACGACAACGGAGACGAGATCCCATGGCATTGGTGGAAATCAAGGTCCCGGACATCGGGGACTTCAAGGAAGTGGCCGTCATCGAGCTGCTGGTCAAGCCCGGCGACACGGTGCAGGCCGAGCAGAGCCTGATCACGGTGGAGAGCGACAAGGCGTCGATGGAGATCCCGTCGTCCCACGCCGGCACGGTGAAGGAACTGCGCGTGGCGTTGGGCGACAAGGTGGGCGAGGGCAGTGTGGTGCTGATGCTCGAGACCGCCGACGCCGGCACCGCACCGGCGGCGCCGGCGGCCCCCGCGGCTCAACCTGCACCTGCGCCGGCGCCTGCAGCGACCGTTGCTACACCCGCCGCCGCTGGCGGCAGCGTCGAGGTCCGCGTGCCCGACATTGGCGACTTCAAGGAGGTGGCCGTCATCGAGGTGATGGTCAAGCCGGGCGACACCGTCAAGGCCGAACAGAGCCTGATCACGGTGGAAAGCGACAAGGCGTCGATGGAGATCCCGTCTTCGCACGCCGGCGTGGTGAAGGAACTGAAGGTTGCGCTGGGCGACAAGGTCGGCGAAGGTTCGGTGATCCTGGTGCTGGAAGCGTCTGGTGGCTCGGCGGCCGCTGCAGCGCCCGTGGCCGCGCCGGCCTCAGCGCCTGCCGCACCTGCCGCGGCTGCCCCGGCGCCTGCGCTGCAGGCAACCGCCCCGGCAGCCGCGGCGCCCGCGGTCGCCACCCCCGCCGGCAAGCTGCCGCACGCGTCACCTTCGGTGCGCCGCTTCGCCCGTGAACTCGGCGTGCCGCTGGCCGACGTGGCCGGCAGCGGGCCCAAGGGCCGCATCACGCAGGAGGACGTGCAGCGCTACGTCAAGGGCGTGATCGCCGGCGCGGCGCAGAAGTCCGCGGCCGCCGCGCCAGCTGCGGCGGGCGGTGCCTTTCCCGGCCTGCTGCCCTGGCCGCAGGTGGACTTCGCCAAGTTCGGCCCCGTCGAGCGCAAGGAGCTCAGCCGCATCAAGAAGATCAGCGGCGCCAACCTGCACCGCAACTGGGTCGTGATCCCGCACGTCACCAACCACGACGATGCCGACATCACGGAACTGGAAGCCTTCCGCGTCCAGCTCAACAAGGAGAACGAGAAGAGCGGCATCAAGGTCACGATGCTGGCCTTCATGATCAAGGCCGCGGTGGCGGCGCTGAAGAAGTTCCCGGAGTTCAACGCCAGCCTCGACGGCGACGCGCTGGTGCTCAAGAACTACTTCCACATCGGCTTTGCCGCCGACACGCCCAACGGTCTGGTGGTGCCGGTGATCAAGGACGCCGACAGGAAGGGCATCCTGCAGATCAGCCAGGAGATGAGCGAGCTGGCCAAGAAGGCGCGCGACGGCAAGCTGGGCCCGGCCGACATGAGCGGCGGCTGCTTCAGCATCAGCAGCCTGGGCGGCATCGGCGGGCGGTACTTCACGCCCATCATCAATGCGCCCGAGGTGGCCATCATGGGCGTGTGCCGCAGCACGATCGAGCCGCGCTGGGACGCGAATCTGAATGGAGGTGCCTTCGCGCCGCGCCTGATCCTGCCGCTGAGCCTGAGCTGGGACCACCGCGTGATCGACGGCGCGGCTGCGGCCCGCTTCAACGTGTACTTCGCGCAGCTGCTGGCGGACTTCCGCCGCATCGCGCTGTGAAGCGGAGGAGCACGGCATGAGCATGGTCGACATCAAGGTGCCCGACATCGGCGACTTCAAGGAAGTGGCCATCATCGAGTTGCTGGTCAAACCCGGCGACACCGTCAAGGCCGAGCAGAGCCTGATCACCGTTGAGAGCGACAAGGCGTCGATGGAGATCCCGTCTTCGCACGCCGGCGTGGTGAAGGAACTCAAGGTGGCGCTGGGCGACAAGGTCAGCGAAGGCTCGGTGATCCTGGTGCTGGAGGCCGCAGACGCGGCGGCAGCCGCTTCGTCACCAGCGCCGGCACCTGCCTCGGCAGTGCCGGCGCCCGCACCGGCCGTGGTGGCGCCGGCCACAGCATCCCACGCGGGTGGTGCGGATCTGGAGTGCGACATGCTCGTGCTCGGCGCCGGCCCCGGGGGGTACTCCGCCGCCTTCCGCGCCGCCGACCTCGGCATGAAGGTCGTGCTGGTCGAGCGCTACGCCAGCCTGGGTGGCGTGTGCCTGAACGTGGGCTGCATCCCCAGCAAGGCGCTGCTGCACGTGGCCGCGGTGATGGACGAGGTCAAGCACTTTGCCGACCTGGGCGTCACCTTCGCCGAGCCACAGGTGGACCTGGGCAAGCTGCTTGCGCACAAGAACAAGGTGGTGGGCAAGCTCACCGGCGGCCTGGCGGCGATGGCCAAGATGCGCAAGGTCACGGTGGTGCGCGGCTACGGCAGTTTCCTCGACCCGCACCACGTGCATGTCGAGGAGACCACCGGCGACGGCCAGGACAAGACCGGCGGCAAGAAGACGATCCGGTTCGCGAACTGCATCATCGCCGCCGGCTCGCAGGCCGTGCGCCTGCCGTTTCTGCCGGACGACCCGCGCATCGTCGACAGCACCGGTGCGCTGCAGCTGCGCCAGGCACCGAAGAAGATGCTGGTCATCGGCGGCGGCATCATCGGCCTGGAGATGGGCACCGTCTACAGCACGCTGGGCGCGCGCCTGGACGTGGTGGAGATGCTCGACGGCCTGATGCAGGGCGCCGACCGCGACCTGGTCAAGGTCTGGCAGAAGATGAACGCCCACCGCTTCGACAACATCATGCTGAAGACCAAGACCGTGGCGGCGCAAGCCGCGGCCGACGGCATCCGTGTGATGTTCGAGGGCCTGGACGGCACGAAGAGCGAAGGCGTCTACGACCTGGTGCTGCAGGCCGTGGGCCGCAGCCCCAACGGCCGCAAGATCGGCGCCGACAAGGCCGGTGTCGCCGTCAGCGACCGCGGCTTCATCCCGGTGGATGCGCAGATGCGTACCAACGTGCCGCACATCTACGCCATCGGCGACATCGTCGGCCAGCCCATGCTGGCGCACAAGGCGGTGCACGAGGCGCACGTGGCGGCGGAAGTGGCCGCGGGGCAGAAGTCGGCCTTCGACGCGCGCGTGATCCCCAGCGTGGCCTACACCGACCCCGAAGTGGCCTGGGTGGGCCTGACCGAGGACGAGGCCAAGGCCAAGGGCGTGAAGGTCAAGAAGGGCCTGTTCCCGTGGACGGCCAGCGGCCGCGCCATCGCCAACGGGCGCGACGAGGGCTTCACCAAGCTGCTCTTCGACGAGGAGACGCACCGCATCGTCGGCGGTGGCATCGTTGGCACTCACGCGGGCGACATGATCGGCGAGATCGCCCTGGCCATCGAGATGGGCGCCGACGCGGTGGACATCGGCAAGACCATCCACCCGCACCCGACGCTGGGCGAGAGCATCGGCATGGCCGCGGAAGTGGCTCACGGCAGCTGCACCGACCTGCCACCGGCGCGCCGCTAGCGGCCGCGCGCCGCCGCCCCCGTGCGGCGGCGGCGCATGACCTTGGTCAGGTCGGGGGTGCGGCATCGGCTTTAGGCTGGAGCCATGAGCAGGACCGTCCTCACCTTGAGCCGCCGCGCCCGCCAGCAGGCGCTGTCGATCGCACTGGGCCTGGCGCTGGGGCCTGCCCTGGCCGCGGGCCCGGCGGGTGGCCCGTTCCCCGACGCCCAGGCCAGCGACCCCGCGAAGCTGGGCTGGATGGTCGGCGCGCCGCCGCCGCCGGACCGCGTCATCCGCTTCGACGACGGTTCGTACTGGGCCTTCCCGGCCATGCGCTGGACGGTGTCGAACTTCCGCCAGCTCATGCCCACGGTGAACGTCTCCCGCGGCCTGGGCCCGGTGGCCGCCTTGCCAAGCGCCCTGCGCGACGACCTCGACGCGGTGCGCTTCACGCCGCTGAACAGCGACCGGCCGATGACCTGGCGTGAGTCGCTGGACGCCAATTACACCGACGGCATCGTCGTGCTGCACCGGGGCCGCATCGTCTACGAGCGCTACTTCGGCGTGCTCAAGCCAGAGGGGCAGCACGGGGCGATGTCGGTCACCAAGACCTTCGTCGGCACCCTGGCGGCCATGCTGGTGGCCGAAGGCGTGCTGGAGGCCGGCCAGCGCGTGGACCACTACGTGCCCGAGCTCGCCGCTTCCGCCTTCGGCAATGCCACCGTGCGTCAGGTCATGGACATGACCACCGGCATCAAGTTCAGCGAGAACTACGCCGATCCGAACGCCGAGGTCTGGGCCCATGGTGCCGCGGGCAACCCGCTGCCCAAGCCCAAGGACTACACCGGCCCGCGCAGCTACTACGAGTTCCTGCAGACCGTGAAGCCCGAGGGTGTGCACGGCGAGGCCTTCCACTACCGCACCGCCAACACCGACGCGCTGGGCTGGATCCTGGCGCGGGTGACGGGCAAGTCAGTGGCGCAGCTGCTGTCCGAGCGCATCTGGAGCCCCATGGGCGCCGAGCAGGACGCCTACATGTCGGTGGACTCCATCGGCATGCCGTTCGCCGGCGGCGGGCTGAGCACCGGGTTGCGGGACCTGGCACGCTTCGGCGAGATGATCCGCAACAACGGGGTGTTCAACGGTCGGCAGATCGTGCCGGCGATCGCCGTGGGTGACATCCGCCGTGGCGGCAGCACGGCCGATTTCGCCAAGGCCGGCTACGCGCAGCTGCCGGGCTGGAGCTACCGCAGCATGTGGTGGGTCACGCACAACGCCCACGGCGCCTTCGCGGCGCGCGGCGTGCACGGGCAGACCGTGTACGTCGACCCGAAGGCGGAGATGGTGATCGCGCGCTTTGCGTCGCATCCGGTGGCGGGCAATGCCGCCATCGACCCGACCTCGCTGCCGGCATACCACGCGCTGGCCCGGCATCTGCTGGCCGCGCCCCGCTGAGACGCCACATCGCGGCGCGAGGGCGCTTCTCGGAGGCGCGCTGGCGCCCGCCCCCGCCGTGCAGGTCTACCGGGCGATCTTGCGCTCGACCTTCGCCACGACCCCGGACCGGAACGTGATCACGGTCAGGGTCTGGGCATCGCCGTAGCCGGGGAAGTAGGTCCAGGCCTTCTCTTCCGGGTGCCCCTGCTCCGCGCGGATCATGTTTTCATGGTCCGGCTTGCCGATCTTGAAGAGCACTTCGCCTTCGGGCATGCCCTGGCGGATGAACTTGCGCTCCTTGGCGTCGGCGGCCAGCGTCGACGTGGCTGCCATGGCCAATGTGACGAAGGCAAGGGTGGTCAGCCTCATGTCATGCCCTGCTGGTCGTCGGTAGGGGGTGAGGGGCGGGGCCGTTCCGCCCCGCCCGGTCGCAGCGTCTGGCGCGATGGAACGCGCCGGGACTCAGGCCTTCTTCGCGTAGGCGCTGCACCAGCCCTTGTTGGCCACTTCCTTGCCCGGGAACAGGGCGCACTTGCCGGCCGGGGCGGCGCCGCCCTGGTACAGCGCGCAGTTGCCACAGTGCTGGCCGGCAGCGAACTGCTTGTACTTGGTCTTGTCGGCCTTGGCGGCATCGGCCACGTAGCCCAGCGCCTTGGCCTGGGCGTCGTTCTCGTCGACCATGGCGGCCTGGGCGCTGCCGGCGGACGCCAGCAGCGCGGCAGCGCCGGCAACGGGGATGATCTGAATGAACTGGCGACGGCTGGTCATGATTGAACTCCTGTGGGTTGTAGTCGCTTCAATGGGGGCGGGCTCCAGAGACCGCCGCGGCGTCTCAACGTGCGACCTGCGGCGGCGGAAGACAGACGATCACAGATTTCTTCGCGAGATGCGGTGAACAAGAAGCGTTCTTGATCAAGCGGGCGGAGGACGGCAGGGATGCCGAGCACGGTCAGGCGACGTCACCGACATGCACGCCGAAGGCGCCGCTGCGCCGGTCGGCAAAGTAGTGCTCCAGGGTCTGGCGCACTGTCCGGAAGGCAATCTGGTCCCAGGGGATTTCGTTCTCTCGGAACAGCTGCGCTTCCAGCGTCTCCGGCCCGGGGTCGAGCCGCGTGTCCAGCATGCGTGCGCGGTAGAACAGATGCACCTGCCCGGCGCGCACCACGTTGAGCATGGTGAACAGGCCCTCGAGTTCGACCCGGGCGCCGGCTTCCTCGTCGGTCTCGCGCAGTGCGCCTTCGGCCGTGGTCTCGCCCAATTCCATGAAGCCGGCGGGCAGCGTCCACAGGCCGTGTCGGGGCTCGATGGCGCGGCGGCACAGCAGCACCTGGTCGCCCCACACCGGCACCGTGCCGACCACGTTGATCGGGTTCTCGTAGTGGATCTCGCCGCAGGTGCCGCAGATGGCGCGTTCGCGGTTGTCGTCGGCCGGCACACGGTAGGCGGTGGACGCGCCGCAGGCGCGGCAGTGCTGGATGCGGCGGGGCGCGAACATGTGGTCAGTGTAGCGGCGTGGCATCATCCTCCGCTGACCACGGAGACCCCTGATGAGCCTCGTCTTCCCTGCGCCCGCGCCCGTGACCCTGCCGGTGGCCGGCGGCGGTAGCTACCCAGTGCATCGCATTTACTGCGTGGGCCGCAACTATGCCGAGCATGCCCAGGAGATGGGCTTCTCCGGCCGTGAGCCGCCGTTCTTCTTCATGAAGCCCAATGACGCCCTGGTGCCGGTGGCCGAGGGCGAGACCGGCAGCATTGCCTACCCGTCGCTCACGTCCAACCTGCACCACGAGGTGGAGCTGGTCGTCGCGCTCGGCCCGGGCGCGCGCATCTTCGGCTACGCCCTCGGCCTGGACATGACCCGGCGCGACCTGCAGGGCGAGATGAAGAAACAGGGCCGGCCCTGGGAGATCGGCAAGGCCTTCGAGCAGTCGGCGCCGATCGGCCCCATCGTGCCCATCGCCTCCACCGGCGAGCTCAATGCGGGGGCCATCACGCTCGATGTCAACGGCCAGCGCCGCCAGACCGGTGACCTGAAGGACCTGATCTGGAACGTGGCCGAAACGCTGGAGAAGCTGGCCGACGCCTGGACGCTGCAGGCCGGCGACCTGATCTTCACCGGCACCCCGGCCGGCGTGGGTGCGGTGGCGCGCGGCGATGTGATGCAGGCCCATATCGACGGGTTGCCGGCACTGAAGGTGCGCGTGGCCTGACGGAGACCGGCGCCATGGAGCTCTACAACTACTTCCGCAGTTCCGCGTCGTACCGTGTGCGCATCGGCCTGGCCCTCAAGGGCCTGGCGTACGACTACAAGCCAGTGCACCTGCCGAAGAACGAGCAGACCGGCGAGTCCTACATGGCGGTGTCGGCCTCGCGCCTGGTGCCGCTGCTGAAGGACGGCGACACCGTGCTGACGCAGTCGCTGGCCATCCTGGAGTATCTGGACGAGACCCACCCCGAGCCCCCGCTGCTGCCGGCTGACCCGGTGGCGCGTGCCCGCGTGCGTGCCATCGCGATGGACATCGCCTGCGAGATCCACCCGCTGAACAACCTGCGGGTGCTGCGCTATCTGGTCGGGCCGATGAAGCTGTCGGAGGACGACAAGAACCGCTGGTACCGCCACTGGGTGGAGACCGGGCTGGAGGTCGTGGAACGCCAATTGGCCGCCCGGCCTGGCACCTACTGCCATGGCGACACACCGACGCTGGCCGACGTCTGCCTGGTGCCGCAGATCTTCAACGCCCAGCGCTTCGACTGCCGGCTGGACCACGTGCCCCACGTGATGCGGGTCTTCGAGGCCTGCATGAAGCTCGACGCCTTCGAGCAGACGCGCCCCGAGCGCTGCCCCGACGCCGCGTGATCGTTCCCGACTGGCCGGCCCCGGTGGGCGCGTGCTGCAGCACGCGCGACGGCGGCGTGAGCCCGGGACCGTACGCTTCGCTGAACCTGGGTGTGGCCGTGGGCGATGACGCCGTGGCCGTGGCGGAGAACCGCCGCCGATTCGCGGCCACCCTGGGGGGTGCTCAGCCCCTTTGGCTGCGCCAGGTGCACGGTGTGCGCGTGGTCAAGGCCGACGCGGCCGCGCTGGCCGGGCCGACCCCTGACGCCGACGCCGCCTGGACCGACCAGCCCGGGGTGGCCTGCGTGGTACAGGTGGCCGACTGCCTGCCCGTGCTGCTGGCGCATCCGGATGGCCGGGGCGTGGCGGCAGCCCATGCCGGCTGGCGTGGCCTGGCCGGCGGCGTGCTGGACGTGGCGGTGCAGGCGCTGTGCAACGGCACCGGGGCCGATCCCCACGATCTGCTGGCCTGGCTGGGCCCATGCATCGGCCCGCATACGTTCGAGGTGGGGGCGGATGTGCGTGACGCGTTCGCCGACGATGCCGCGTTGCTGCGCTACACGCCGCGCGCCGACGGCGACCCGCGTTGGCATGCCGACCTCGCCGGGCTGGCCCGCGCCCGCCTGCAGCGGCTGGGGCTCACCCGCGTGCACGGCGGCACGTGGTGCACCGTCAGCGACCCGTCACGCTTCTTTTCGTACCGCCGGGACGGCGTCACCGGCCGGCTCGCCGCTGCCATCTGGCGGCGCCCCTGAGCCATTCGCTGCGGCCGGGGCGGCCGCCTGGGCCGCTGTCGCGGCGTCCTGCGCTTCGGCGGCCAGCCGCCGCCGGCGCCGGTGTGGCGCGCCCAGGATGTAGAGCAGCAAGGCGAGCGGCCCCACACCGTAGAGCAGCAGCGTCACCACGGCGCCGAGCACGGTGCCCTGGGGTGAGATGGCTTCCGCCACGGCCATCATCAGCACCACGTAAATCCAGGCAATCGCGACCAGGTACATCTCGACAGGTGAGTTGGAGTTTCATAAAATGGAATTGACCGTCAACACGTGGTAAGCGATGCGGCGTACAACGTGATGCTGGTCACGACCCGCCCACCCAGAGGAGACAAGCCTTGAGCACCCAGCGTAACGCCCGCGCGCGTCCGCGCCCCACCGCCGCCAAGAAAGCCCCGCAGAGCGCCAAGGCTGCCCCCGCCGCCCGCCCGGCCGCCGCGGCGGCGCCCGTGGGTGCGCCCGGCCCGATGGCGGGCGATGCAGCGGGCGCCTTCGGTGCGGCGTTCTCGGACATGTTCGGCCGGCTGCAGGGCCTGACGCTGCCGCAGGAGCAGGTGGCCGGCTTGCAGGGCGAGTACCTCAAGAGCATCGGCCAGATCTGGAACGACACCCTGCAGCGCCTGCAGCAGGGCGAGTCCAAGCCCCTGCCGGACCGCCGCTTCGCCGCCCAGCCCTGGCTGCAGAACCCGGCGGCGGCCTACACGGCGCAGATGTACCTGCTCAACGCGCGCACGCTGATGCAGATGGCCGAGTCGGTGCAGGGCGACGCCAAGACCAAGGCCCGCATCCGCTTTGCGGTGCAGCAATGGGTGGACGCCACCAGCCCCAGCAACTTCCTGGCCTTCAACCCCGAGGCGCTGGCCAAGGCCGTGGAGACCAAGGGCGAGAGCATCGCCACCGGCGTCAAGCAGCTGATGGAGGACCTGGGCAAGGGCCATGTCTCGCAGACCGACGAATCGGTGTTCGAGGTCGGCCGCAACGTGGCCACCACCGAAGGTGCCGTGGTCTTCGAGAACGAGCTGTTCCAGCTCATCGAGTACAAGCCGCTGACGGCCCAGGTGCATGCGCGGCCGATGCTGTTCGTGCCGCCGTGCATCAACAAGTACTACATCCTCGACCTGCAGCCGGAGAACTCCGTCATCCGCTACACGGTGGAGCAGGGGCACCGGGTCTTCGTGGTCAGCTGGCGCAACCCGGACGACAGCCTGAAGGACAAGACCTGGGACGACTACATCGAGCAGGGTCCCATCCGCGCCATCGAGGTCGTGCGCCAGATCAGCGGTGCCGAGACCATCAATACGCTGGGCTTTTGCGTGGGCGGCACCATTCTGTCCACCGCGCTGGCCGTGCTGGCCGCCCGCGGCGAGCAACCGGCCGAGAGCGTGACGCTGCTGACCACGCTGCTGGACTTCAGCGACACCGGCATCCTCGACATCTTCGTCGACGAGGCCTCGGTGCAGCTGCGCGAGATGACCATCGGTGCGCAGGCACCGGCCGGCCCTGGGCTGCTCAAGGGCCAGGAACTGGCCACCACCTTCAGCTTCCTGCGCCCGAACGACCTGGTCTGGAACTACGTGGTCGGCAACTACCTCAAGGGCGAGACGCCACCGCCATTCGACCTGCTGTACTGGAACGGCGACAGCACCAACCTGCCCGGGCCCATGTACTGCTGGTACCTGCGCCACATGTACCTGCAGAACGACCTGAAGAAGCCGGGCAAGCTCACGGTCTGCGGCGAGCCGGTGGACCTGCGGTCCATCGAGGCCCCGTTCTTCGTCTACGGCAGTCGCGAGGACCACATCGTGCCCTGGAAGGCGGCCTACGCTTCCACCCAGATCCTCCAGGGACCGACGCAGTTCGTGCTCGGCGCCAGCGGCCACATCGCCGGCGTCATCAACCCGCCGGCCAAGGGCAAGCGCAGCTATTGGACGAACACCAAGCTGCCGGCCAAGGCCGATGACTGGTTCGCCGGTGCCACCGAGCATCCCGGCAGCTGGTGGACAGCCTGGGCCGACTGGCTCAAGCCGCACGGCGGCAAGCGCATCGCCGCGCCCAAGACCTACGGCAGCCGTGCGCACAAGGCCATCGAGCCGGCGCCCGGCCGCTACGTCAAGGCCAAGGCCTGACCGGAACCCACAGGAGACCCGATCCCATGTCCGACATCGTCATCGTCGCCGCCGCCCGCACCGCCGTCGGCAAGTTCGGCGGCTCGCTCGCCAAGACCCCCGCGGCCGACCTCGGCGCGGCCGTGATCCGTGAACTGCTGGTGCGCGCGAAGCTCGACGGTGCGCAGGTGGGTGAGGTCATCCTCGGCCAGGTGCTGCAGGCCGGCTGCGGCCAGAACCCGGCGCGCCAGGCGGTCATCAAGTCCGGCCTGCCCAACGCCGTGCCCGCGATGACGATCAACAAGGTCTGTGGCTCCGGCCTGAAGGCCGTGATGCTGGCCGCCCAGGCCATCCGCGACGGCGACAGCGAGATCGTGATCGCCGGCGGCCAGGAGAGCATGAGCATGAGCCCGCACGTGCTTCAGGGCAGCCGCGACGGCCAGCGCATGGGCGACTGGAAGATGATCGATTCGATGATCACCGACGGCCTGTGGGACGTCTACAACCAGTACCACATGGGCATCACGGCGGAGAACGTCGCGAAGCAGTTCGGCATCACGCGCGAGCAGCAGGACGCGCTGGCGCTGGCCAGCCAGCAGAAGGCCGCCGCGGCCCAGGATGCCGGCCGGTTCAAGGACGAGATCGTCCCGTTCTCGATCCCGCAGCGCAAGGGTGACCCCGTCGTCTTCGACGCCGACGAGTTCATCAACCGCAAGACCAACGCCGATGCGCTGGCCGGCCTGCGCCCGGCCTTCGACAAGGCCGGCAGCGTCACCGCCGGCAACGCCAGCGGCCTGAACGACGGTGCGGCCGGCGTGGTGGTCATGGCCGCCAAGACGGCCGAACGCCTGGGCCTGACCCCGATGGCGCGCATCGCCAGCTACGCCAGCGCCGGTCTGGACCCTGCCACCATGGGCATGGGCCCGGTGCCCGCCAGCCAGCGTGCGCTGCAGCGCGCCGGCTGGAAGGCGGCCGACCTGGACCTGCTGGAGATCAACGAGGCCTTCGCGGCCCAGGCCTGCGCTGTGCACCAGCAGATGGGCTGGGACACGAGCAAGGTCAACGTCAACGGTGGCGCCATCGCCATCGGCCACCCCATCGGCGCCAGCGGCTGCCGCATCCTGGTCACCCTGCTGCACGAGATGGTCAAGCGCGATGCCAAGAAGGGCATCGCGAGCCTGTGCATTGGGGGTGGCATGGGTGTGGCGTTGACCGTCGAGCGCTAGAGTCGGATCACATCAACCGGATTTAACTGGAGGAAGACATGAGTCAGAAAGTTGCATACGTCACCGGCGGCATGGGCGGCATCGGCACCGCGATCTGCCAGCGCCTGGCCAAGGAAGGCTTCAAGGTCATCGCCGGCTGCGGCCCCACCCGGGACTTCCAGAAGTGGCTGGACGAACAGAAGGCCGAGGGCTACACCTTCTACGCCAGCGTCGGCAACGTGGCCGACTGGGACAGCACCGTGGCCGCCTTCACCAAGGCCAAGGAAGAGCACGGCCCGATCGACGTGCTGGTCAACAACGCCGGCATCACGCGCGACCGCATGTTCCTGAAGATGTCGCCCGACGACTGGAAGGCCGTCATCGACACCAACCTCAACAGCATGTTCAACGTCACCAAGCAGGTGGTGCCGGACATGGTGGAGCGTGGCTGGGGCCGCATCATCCAGATCAGCTCGGTGAACGGCGAGAAGGGCCAGGCCGGCCAGACCAACTATTCCGCCGCCAAGGCCGGTATGCACGGCTTCACGATGGCCCTGGCGCAGGAGCTGGCGGCCAAGGGCGTGACGGTCAACACCGTGAGCCCGGGCTACATCGGCACCGACATGGTCCGCGCCATCAAGCCCGAGATCCTGGAGAAGATCGTCGCCACCATCCCGGTCAAGCGCCTGGGCACGCCGGAGGAGATCGGCTCGGTCGTCGCCTGGCTGGCCGGGCCGGATTCCGGCTTCACCACGGGGGCCGACTTCAGCTGCAACGGCGGCCTGCACATGGGGTGAGCGTGGACGTGTGACCGTCCCTGCGGACGGTCACACGCCTCGCGAACGACGGCGCGCGTCTCGCGCGCGCCGGCTGGGGCGCTGGCGAGCCGGCGCTCATCCTGCGGGTGAACGTTCTGCTCCCCCGAGCCTTGCAGGCCGCGCCCTCGCAGAGCTCTGGCCCCTCGGGTCGTCCGACAGCCCTCAGGGCTGTCGGAGCCGCGGCCTTCGGCTCCCTCCAGGCTGGGGCTCCAGCATGACGGTTGAGCGCCGGCCTCTGGCCGGCGCTTGTACTTTCACGCCCTTGCGTTGATCACGTCCTGCAGGTCGGAAGGCAGCGCGTCCAGGTCTTCCGGTGCGGGCGCGCCGGCATCGAGCAGCAGGCCAAGCACGGCGGCGTAGTCCCCACCGGCCACCGGCTCGTTGCACGCGGCATGCAGGCAACTCCCCACCACGTTGCCGCCGTAGCCGTTGCGCTCGTCCCAATGCGCGTCATGCGCCAGCAGCAGGCGCACCATCGCGGCGTCGCCGCGGAAGGCGGCCTGGTTCAACGCGCTGGCGTCCCAGTCACCCTTCACGGCCACCGGCCAGCCCAGGGCCAGCATCAGCGCGACGGCGTCGTGGCGGCCGCGCTGGGCCTGCTCGGGCAGCAGGCGCAGCAGGTGTGGCGGCAGGCGTGACACGAGCTTCGCATCGCGGGCCAGCAGCGTGCGGGCCTGGGCCTCGTCCGCCGCGGCACAGGCGGCCGCGAAGGCCTCTTCGTCGCGCATCGTGCGCGGCGCGGCGCCTGGCGTCGGCAGCAGCGCCAGCGACGCGCGATCGCCGGCACGCACCGCGTAGTCCGCCGCGATGAAGCCCACGTCGTCCGGCGCGGCCGGGTCGGCACCGTGGTCCAGCAGCCGCCGCACGCTGTCGGCGCCCCGGCCGCGCATCAGCGCGTGGTGCAGGGCGCGGCGTCCACCGGGGCCGCGTTCGTTCGGGTCGGCGCCCAGCGCCAAGGCCGCGGCCAGGCCGGCCGGATGCTCGTGGTCCAGCTGCCGGAACAGCGCATTCGTGCCCGTCCAGCGCGCACCCGCACGCACCAGGGCGCTCATGAAGGCGGGATCGTCGCGTTCGGCGGCGTGGTAGAGCGACTCGTTGTCGTTGGGGTCGGCGCCGGCGGCCAGCAGGCGTTCGACGATGCCCAGGCTCCGTGACCGCGCCACCGCGCCGTAGAGCACCGGGAGGGGTTGGCCGGGGTTGTCGGGGTCGGTCCAGGTGGCGTTGGGGTCCGCCCCGTGGTCGAGCAGGGTCTGCACCGTGTGTTCCAGCGCCGTGCGATGGCTGTCCAGCCGCGCCAGGCCGGAGGCCGCGGCGTAGACCAGCGGTGGCGCCTGCCAGGGCGGCAAATTGGCGTGCAAAGCCGTGCCCGACAGCAGCGACAGCGCTTCGTCGGCCTGGCCCCGCAGCAGCGCCAGGGCAGGGTGCGACACCGGGCGGGCCGCCAGCCCGGCCAGCGCGCGCGCCGGCTGCGGGGCGTTCCATCCGCGCCCCAGCGCCAGTGCGACGGTTTCGGCCACGAAGTCCGCCTCGTCCAGTGCGGTGGCACGGCGGGCGTCCACCGCCGCCATCAGGCGCGGCCAGCTGGCCTGTTGGTGTTCGCGGGCGATGACGAACTGTGCCGCGGCCAGCTGCCAGGGCGGCTGCAACTGCCACGCGCTGGCGCGCGCCAGGGCTGCGACATCGCCAGCGCGCCAGGCACGCAGCAGATCCTTGGCCTGACGGCGCAGGTGGTCGGGGTGGGGCAGGGGCGGCAGGGCGCGGCTCATCATGATCCTCCGTGCGGGGGCCCGGGGTCTGCAGCAGCGGGCCGCACGAGGCGACGGCGACGCGGTGGCGCACGCAAGCGTGTCAGGTGGGTTCGACCCTGTCCGCAGACCCGGTGGCGCCCTGCGCGCCGCCGGCATGCTGTCACGGGCGCGTGGCGGCGGTCAAGTGGCGGGCCTCAGACCGCGGCGTAGCGCCCGGGCTTGTGGTTCACCGCGAGCGCGAAGTTCAGCGCCACCGCGGCCAGCACCGACCACAGCAGCGCCTGGGCGCCGATCCACGGGCTGGCCGCCAGCAGGATCAGCGCATCCAGGCCCATCTGCACCTTGCCCGCGCGCCAGCCGCGGGTGTTCTGCAGCCACAGCACCAGCACGTTCAGCCCGCCCAGGCTGGCGCGGTGGCGGAACAGGATCAGCAGCCCCGCGCCCATCAGCAGCCCGCCGCCCAGCGCCGCGAAGGCCGGGTGCACCGACTGCAGCACCACCCAGCGCGGCACGGCCTCGGCCAGCAGCGACAGCAGCGCCACGGCAGCAAAGGTCTTGAGCGTGAAACGTGCGCCCATGCGCCGCCACGCCAGCGCATAGAAGGGCAGGTTGATGGCGAAGAAGGCCGCGCCGAACGGCACGCCGAGCGCATAGTGCGCGATGAAGGCCAGCCCTGCCGTGCCGCCCGTCACCAACCCGGCCTGGCGGAACATCACCAGCGCCAGCGCCACGAACAGCGTGCCCGTGAGCAGACCCTGGGCGTCGTCGAACAGGCTGTGCCGACTCGGCGCGGCGGTCGCGTTCATTCGCCCACCCCGGCCAGAAAGTACTTGATCAGACCCTTGGCCGCGAAGCCCAGCAGGCCGAAGCCGAGCACCAGGAGCAGGACGAAGGTGCCGAACTTGCCGGCCTTCGACTCGCGCGCCAGCTGCAGCACGATGAAGACCATGTACAGCATGAAGGCCGTGACGCCGAACGTCAGCCCGAACCAGGCGATCTGCTCCTCGGTGTAGCCGAACATGGGCGGTCAGCCTTCGGGCGGCAGCTCCACCAGGTCGCGGTAGGCGTGCCAGCTGGCGTGGGCCAGCCACGGCAGGATGACAATCAGCCCGGTCAGTGCCGTGGCCATGCCCAGCGCCGTCAGCGCCATGATGATGCCAGCCCACAGCGCCAGCGGCACGGGGTCCTCCATCACCACGCGCCAGCTGGTGTAGATGGCCACGGGCAGCGCTTCGTCGCGGTCCAGCAGCATCGGGATCGCGACCACCGAACTGGCGAACACCGGTGCTGCCAGGATGGCGCCCAGCATCAGCCAGACCTCGAACAGCCAGCCGTCGCCCAGCAGCACCACCTGCAGGAAATCCTTCGGGCCCAGCACCGGCGCCGGCGCGAAGCCGATGATCAGTGCGCCCGAGGTCATCACCCATCCGGTGCCGGCCAGCGCCAGCAGCACGCCGAAGCCCACCAGCCGCAGGTTCCGCGGGTGCCACACGGCCAACGCGGCACGAAAGCCCGCCGGTTCGCCACGCTCCATCGCCCGGCTGACGGCGTACAGGCCGGTGGCTGCCAGCGGTGCCACGATCAGGAAGCCGCTGAAGGCGCCGGCCACCAGCCAGAAGTGCTGGCCGGCCAGCACGAACAGCACGCCGCCGAACAGCGCCGCCAGCAGCCCGTGCAGCAGACCAGGGCCAGGATTGCGCGTGAAGTCCACCGCGCCGCGCTCCAGCCAGCGCAGCGGCTGGCTCAGCGGGATCGTGCGGGGCCGGAATCGGCGGGAGGCCTCGACGGCCGGCGAGCGCTGCATGGGGTCGGATGCTGCCACGCCAATGGGCGGTGCGGCTTGATGGTGGTCAATCGGTGCCGGTCAGCAGGGCCACCGCGGCCGCGTCCAGTGCCGCCGGGCCGCCATCGGCCAGCGGCACGGCCGGCGCCTGCGACAGGGTGGCGAAATGCTTGCGCATGGAGCGGTCGTAGAGGGGGTCGTAGTGCTCGGCCATGAGGCGCTCGAACAGGGACGCCCACTGCCCGGCCCGTGCCTGTGCCTGCCAGCCGTGCACACGTTCGCGGCCTTGCAGCTCGATCAGCGTGTCGAGCTTGGCGCAGAACCCGTCGACGTCGTCGGCGAAGAAGGCGTAGTCCTCCAGCAGCAGCTGCACGCGACTGGCCAGCGGCATCTCCACCCGCACCACGCGGCCGTGGCCGCGCATGCGCAGCAGCAGCGCTTCGGGCACGCGCAGGCTGCCGATGCGGGCGCTTTCGCTTTCCACGAACACGGGCCGCCCCGGCACGCAGGCGCGCAGCGCCTGCCACACGCGCGTGTCGAAGGCCTTCTGCGTGGGCTGCGGCAGGCCGGGCAGGGCGCCGAGCACCGAACCGCGGTGATGCGCCAGTCCCTCCAGGTCCAGCACCTGGGCGCCCTGGGCCGACAGCGCCTGCAGCAGCCGCGTCTTGCCGCTGCCGGTGCGCCCGGCCAGAACGACGAAGTCCAGCGCCTGCGGCAGCGTGTCCAGCTGCGCGCGCACCACGGCACGGAAGGCCTTGTAGCCGCCCTGCAACTGCCCGGTGCGAAAGCCGATCTGCGACAGGAACCAGGCCAGGCTGCCGGAGCGCTGTCCGCCGCGCCAGCAGTAGACCAGCGGCCGCCATTCGCGCGGCTTGTCGGCGATGAAGGCGTCCAGGTGCCCGGCGATGCGCCGCCCCGCCATGGCCGCGCCGATCTTGCGTGCCTCCAGCGCCGAGACCTGCTTGTAGGTGGTGCCGACGATGCGGCGCTCCTCGTCGTCCAGCACCGGCCAGTTGAGCGCGTCGGGCAGGCGGTCCTCGGCGAACTCCAACGGCGAGCGGGCGTCGATCACCGCATCCCAGGCTACGGGGTCGGCCAGGTACTCGTCGGCCGTGACGGGCTTGAGACTCATGCCGGCGTGGCCACGGCGTCGAGCAACTCACTCTCGATGCGCAGCTGTGCCTTGGCGTGCTGCAGCACCGGGCCGTCGACGAGGAAGGTGTCCTCCACGCGTTCGCCCAGCGTGCTGATCTTGGCCAGCTGCAGGTTGATGCGGTTCTTCGCCAGCACGCGGGCGATGGCGTAGAGCAGGCCGGTGCGGTCACTGGCGCTGATCGTCAGCAGGTAGCGCTGCGCACGCTCGTCGGGCGTCAGCGACACGCGCGGTGTCACGGGGAACGATCGCACCCGGCGCGACAGCCGGCCGCGGCTGGGCTCGGGCAGCGGCCCGTCGGCCCGCAGGGCGGCCGGCAGCTGGTGTTCCACCAGGGCCACCAGGTCACGGTAGGCCGAGGCGGTGTGCTCCACCACGTGGTGGCTTTCCACCAGGAAGGTGTCCAGCGCGTAGCCTTTGGCCGTGGTGTGGACACGGGCGTCGAGGATGCTGAACGCGGCGGCGTCGAAGTAGCCGCAGATGCGCGCGAACAGCTCCGGCGCATCGGGTGCATAGACCAGCACCTGCAGACCTTCGCCGATGGGCGCCGGCCGCGCGAAGACCACCGGTTGCGCGGCGTCCACGTGGCGCCACAGCGCCCGCGCGTGCCAGGCGATGTCGCTGGCGTCGTGGCGGGCGAAGTAGCGCGTGTCCAGCGTCGCCCACAGCGGCGCCTCTGTACCGGGCAGGGCCGACTGCAGCGCCAGCCGCTGGCGAGCCTCGGCCTTGCGCGCCTCGATGTCGGCCTGCTGGTTGGGCTGGGCACCGCCCAGCGCGCGCAGCGTCGTGTGGTAGAGGTCCTGCAGCAGCTTGCCCTTCCAGGCGTTCCAGACCTTGGGGCTGGTGCCGCGGATGTCGGCCACCGTCAGCAGGTACAGCGCTGTCAGCCGCCGCGGCGTGCCCACCACCTTGGCAAAGCGCGCGATGACCTCGGGGTCGGACAGGTCCTCCTTCTGCGCCACTCGGCTCATCGTCAGGTGATGCTGAACGAGGAACTCGCAAAGCGCCGTGTCCTCGGGGCCGATGCCGTGCTCGCGGCAGAAGCGGCGCACGTCCTTGGCACCCAGGTCGCTGTGGTCGCCGCCGCGGCCCTTGGCCACGTCGTGGAACAGCGCGGCCACGTAGAGTAGCCAGGGCTTGTCCCAGTCGGCCGCCAGCTGCGAGCAGAAGGGGTACTCGTGCGCGTGCTCCGGGATGAAGAATCGGCGCACGTTGCGCAGCACCATCAGGATGTGCTGGTCCACGGTGTAGACGTGGAACAGGTCGTGCTGCATGCGCCCGACGATGCGGCGGAACACCCACAGGTAGCGGCCCAGCACCGAGGTCTGGTTCATCAGCCGGAACACGTGCGTGATCCCCTGCGGCTGGCGCAGGATGTCCATGAACACTTCCCGGTTGATGGGGTCGTGCCGGAATCGCGTGTCCATCACCTCGCGGGCGTTGTAGAGCGCGCGCAGCGTGCGTGCCGACAGGCCCTTGATGCCTGTCGTCTGCGCATAGACCAGGAAGGTCTCGAGGATGGCGTGGGGGTTGCGCTCGTAGAGGTCGTCCTGCGCCACCTCGAGCATGCCGCCGCGGTCCAGGAAGCGGGCGTTGATGCGGCGCATCGGCGCGCCTTCGGACCCCAGCACCTTCTCCTCGATGCCCAGCATCAGGATCTGGTTGAGCTGCGTCACCGCCTTGGCCGCCCAGTAGTAGCGGTGCATCAGCGCCTCGGAATTGCGCTGCCCGCGCTGTGGCTTGAGGCCGAAGCTGTTGGCCACGGCGGTCTGCAGGTCGAAGACCAGCCGGTCCTCGCGGCGGCCGGCCACCAGGTGAAGCCGCGCGCGGATAAGCTTGAGCAGGCCCTCGTTGCGCTGCAGCTGCCGCACCTCGAAGGGCGTGATGATGCCCTTGGCCGCCAGCTCGGCCCAGGTGCCGCCCAGGCCGGCGCCGCGCGCCACCCAGATCACCACCTGCAGGTCGCGCAGGCCGCCCGGGCTTTCCTTGCAGTTGGGCTCCAGCGCATAGGGGGTGCCTTCGTACTTCACGTGGCGCTGGCGCATCTCCAGCGACTTGGCGCGCAGGAAGGCCTTGGGGTCGACCGCGGCGGCCTGCGCCTTCGCAAACGCGGTGTAGGCGCTGCGGCTGCCGCAGATCAGGCGCGATTCCAGAAGCGAGGTCTGCACGGTGACGTCGCGCGCCGCCTCGTCCAGGCACTCGGGCAGCGTGCGTACCGAACTGCCGATCTCCAGCCCGACGTCCCAGCAGCCGGTGATGAAGGCCTCGACCGCGGCCTTGACCTCGGCATCGGGCGCCGCCGGCAGCAGCACCAGCACGTCGACGTCGGAGTACGGGAACAGCTCGCCTCGGCCAAAGCCGCCCACGGCCACGAGCGATGCCGCCTTCGGCAGGCCCGCCTGTGCCCAGAGCTCCGCCAGGATGCCGTCGACGTGTCGCGCCAGTGCGCGCAGCAGCGTCTGCGCGGCGGAGATCGTCGGCCGCGCATCGCGAAAGGCGTCCAGCAGCGCCGCCTTGCCATCGCGCGCGCGGGCGCGCAACGCGGTCACCGACACCGCGGGCCGGTCGTCCATCGTGGGCGTGCTCAGGACGTGGCCAGCGCCGCCGCCGGCTGCACGAAGGCCGGCAGCGGCGGGTAGCCGGCCGACAGCGTCAGCACCTCGTAGCCGGTCTCGGTGACGAGCACGGTGTGCTCCCACTGCGCCGACAGCGAGCGGTCCTTGGTGACGATGGTCCAGCCGTCGCCGAGCTCGCGAATCTCGCGCCGGCCGGCGTTGATCATCGGTTCGATGGTGAAGATCATGCCCGGAACCAGCTCCTCCAGCGTGCCGGGGCGGCCGTAGTGCAGCACCTGCGGCTCCTCGTGGAAACGCTTGCCGATGCCGTGGCCGCAGAACTCGCGCACCACCGAAAACCCGGAGCTCTCGGCAAACGTCTGGATCGCGTGGCCGATGTCGCCCAGGCGCGCACCGGGGCGCACCTTGACGATGCCCTTCCACATGGCCTCGTACGTGATCTGGCACAGGCGCTTGGCCTGGATCGAGCCTTCGCCGACGATGAACATGCGGCTGGTGTCGCCATGCCAGCCGTCCTTGATGACGGTGATGTCGATGTTGACGATGTCGCCGTTCTTCAGCGGCCGGTCGTTCGGGATGCCGTGGCAGACCTGATGGTTCACCGAGGTGCAGCACGACGCCGGGTACGCCGGGTAGCCCGGCGGCTGATAGCCCAGCGTGGCCGGCACCGTGCCCTGCACGTTCACCATGTGGTCGTGCGCCAGCTTGTCCAGCTGCGCAGTGGTGACGCCCGGCACCACGTGCGGCGTCAGCATGTCCAGGACCTCGGCCGCAAGGCGGCCGGCGACGCGCATGCCCTCGATGTCGGCGGCGGTCTTCAGCGTGATCGTCATGGCCCGGATTATCCCACCGTCCCCCGTAAAATGCCGGGTTCCCCCCGATGGCCGCCCGCCCGATGCCGCACGCGCACCCCGCCCCTTTGACGTTCGACGGCGGCAACGCCCTCTCCGACTTCCGCGCGCGTGCGCTGCTGCCCCGGCTGCAGGCCATCTGCCCGCGCATCACCGGCGTGGCGGCGCGCTTCGTGCACTGGGTGGCGCTGGACGCCGACGCCACGCCGGCCCAGCAGGACAAGCTGGCCGCCTTGCTGACCTACGGCGACCCGTACACGGGCCCCGTAGAGGGTGAATGCGTGGTCGTCATGCCACGTCTGGGCACGGTCTCGCCCTGGGCCAGCAAGGCCACCGACATCGCGCGCAACTGCGGCATCGAACTGCATCGGGTCGAGCGTGTCACCGAGTTCCGGCTCACGCTGAAGAGTGGGTTGGTCGGCGGCCTGCTGGGCGGCGCGAAGCCGCTGTCGGACGACGAGCGTGCCGAGGTGGCCGCGCTGCTGCACGACCGCATGACCGAAAGCGTGGCCTTCGCGCGCGAGGCCGCGGTGCACCTGTTCGACCCCCAGCCGGCGCCGCCGCTGGCCCACGTGGACGTGCTCGGTGCCGGCCGTGCCGCGCTGGTGGCCGCCAACGGCGAATTCGGCCTCGCGCTGTCGGACGACGAGATCGACTACCTCGTCGACGCCTTCACCAGGCTGGGCCGCAACCCCAGCGACGTCGAGCTGATGATGTTCGCGCAGGCCAACAGCGAACATTGCCGGCACAAGATCTTCAACGCCGAGTTCGTGATCGACGGTCAGCCGCAGCCGCACTCGATGTTCGGCATGATCCGCCACACCGAGAAGACCAGCCCGCAGCACACGGTGGTCGCCTACAACGACAACGCGGCGGTGATGGAAGGCGGTCCGGCCGAACGCTGGCTGCCGCAGGGTTTCACCAACGCCCCGGCCTACGGCCCGCGCGAAGGCACGGTGCACGTGCTGATGAAGGTGGAGACCCACAACCACCCCACGGCCATCAGCCCCTTCCCGGGTGCGGCCACCGGCGCCGGCGGCGAGATCCGCGACGAAGGCGCCACCGGCCGCGGCGCGCGCCCCAAGGCGGGCCTGACCGGCTTCTCGGTGAGCAACCTGCACCTGCCGGGGACCGACGAGCCCTGGGAGCGCAGCCCGGTGGGCAAGCCGGCGCACATCGCCAGCCCGCAGCAGATCATGACCGAAGGCCCGCTGGGCGGCGCCGCCTTCAACAACGAGTTCGGCCGGCCCAACCTGGGTGGCTACTTCCGTGTCTTCGAGATGGACGTGGCCGGTCTGCGGCGCGGATACCACAAGCCCATCATGATCGCCGGCGGGCTGGGCAGCATCGACGATGGCCAGACGCACAAGAAGGTCTTCCCGGCGGGCACGCTGATGATCCAGCTCGGCGGCCCGGGCATGCGCATCGGCATGGGCGGCGGGGCGGCCAGTTCCATGGCCGCCGGCAGCAACACCGCGGCGCTGGACTTCGACAGCGTGCAGCGCGGCAACCCGGAGATCCAGCGACGCGCACAGGAGGTCATCAACCACTGCTGGGCCCTGGGTGAACACAACCCGGTGCTGGCCATCCACGACGTGGGCGCCGGCGGCATCTCCAACGCCTTCCCGGAGCTGGCCGACGGCGCCGGCCGCGGTGCGCTGTTCGACCTGACGAAGGTGCCGCTGGAGGAAAGCGGCCTCGCGCCCAAGGAGATCTGGTGCAACGAGAGCCAGGAACGCTACGTCGTCGCGCTGGATCCGGCCGGGCTGCCGCTGTTCGAGCAGATGTGCGCGCGCGAGCGCTGCCCGTTCGCCGTCGTGGGCACGGCCAGCGAGGCCACCGAGCTGGTGGTGGAGGTGGGCGCCGGTGGCGAGCGCGTGATCGACATGCCGATGGACGTGCTGCTGGGCAAGCCGCCGAAGATGCGGCGCGACGTGCAGCGCGTGGACCGCAGCGAGCCGCCGCTGGACCTCACCGGCGTCAAGCTCGACGACGTGGCGCTGACCGTGCTGCGCCACCCCACGGTGGCCAGCAAGCGCTTCCTGATCACGATCGGCGACCGCAGCGTCGGCGGCCTGAACCACCGCGACCCCATGGTCGGCCCCTGGCAGGTGCCGGTGGCCGACGTGGCCGTGACGCTGGCCGACTACACCGGCTTCCGCGGCGAGGCCATGTGCATGGGCGAGCGCACCCCGCTGGCGGCGCTGGACGCGCCGGCCTCGGGCCGGATGGCGGTGGGCGAGGCGATCACCAACCTGCTGGCCGCGCCGATCGAACTGTCGCGCGTGAAGCTCAGCGCCAACTGGATGGCCGCCTGCGGCGAACCGGGCGAGGACGCGGCGCTGTACGACACGGTGCGGGCGGTGGGTCTGGAACTCTGCCCGGCGTTGGGTATCGGCATCCCGGTGGGCAAGGATTCGCTGTCGATGCGCACGCAATGGTCGCACGGTCAGGACGGCCGGAAGGTCGTCGCACCGGTCTCGCTGATCGTCAGCGCCTTCGCCACGCTGGACGACGTGCGCGGCACGCTGACGCCGCAGCTGCAGCCGGGCGACACCACGCTGCTGCTGGTGGACCTGGGCCAGAGCCGCCACCGCCTGGGCGGCTCGATGCTGGC
This sequence comes from Rubrivivax albus, assembly GCF_004016515.1. GTDB lineage: Bacteria > Pseudomonadota > Gammaproteobacteria > Burkholderiales > Burkholderiaceae_C > Rubrivivax > Rubrivivax albus. The sequence continues at coordinate 138,488 of NZ_SACT01000010.1, read as the reverse complement.
GCAGGTCCTGGGTCGTTTTGGCCATGAAGTGCCCGATCTGGACGACCCGGCGCTCTTGAAGTCGCTGGTGGCGGCAGTGAATGAACTGCGCGGCCAGGGCCGGCTGCTGGCCTACCACGACCGCAGCGACGGCGGCCTGTGGGCCGCGGCCTGCGAGATGGCCTTCGCCGGCCGGCTGGGCGTGAGCCTGAACGTCGACATCCTGGTCACCGAAGGCGACGGCATCGCCGACAGCCGGGCCGAGTACGGCGATTCCAAGAACTGGGCCGGCCAGGTGGGCGAGCGGCGCAATGAGCTCATGCTCAAGGCGCTGTTCAACGAGGAACTGGGCGTTCTGCTGCAGGTGAAGCGCGAGGACCGTGACGCGGCGCTGGCCGTGCTGCGCGCGCATGGCCTGTCGAAGCACACCCATGTGGTCGGCAAGACCAACGACCGCGGTGTGGTCGAGGTCTGGCGCGACACCAAGTGCCAGTTCAGCGCCCCGCTGAGCGACCTGCTGTCGGCCTGGGACGAGGTGAGCTGGCGCATCTGCCGCGAACGCGACCGCCCCGAAGCGGCCGACGCCGAGCACGCGGCCGCCAGCGATGCCGCCGCACCCGGCCTGCACCTGCACCTGAGCTTCGACCCGACCGAGGACGTGGCCGCGCCGATGATCGCCACCGGTGCCCGGCCCAAGCTCGCCATCCTGCGCGAGCAGGGCGTGAACTCCCACGTCGAGACCAGCAAGGCCTTCGATCTGGCGGGCTTCGAGACCTTCGACGTGCACATGTCCGACCTGCAGGCCGGGCGTGCCCGGCTGGATCAGTTCACCGGGGTCGTGGCCTGTGGCGGCTTCAGCTATGGCGACACGCTGGGCGCCGGCGAGGGCTGGGCGCGATCCATCCTCTTCAACCCGGCACTGGCCGACCAGTTCGCCACCTTCTTCGGGCGCGGCGACAGTTTCGCGCTGGGCATCTGCAACGGCTGCCAGATGCTGGCCGCCCTGGCGCCGATGATCCCGGGTGCCGACGCCTGGCCGCGCTTCGTGCGCAATCGCAGCGAGCAGTTCGAGGCCCGGCTTGCGATGGTGGAACTGCTGGACAGCCCCAGCCTCTTCTTCGCCGGCATGGCCGGCAGCCGCATCCCCATTGCGGTAGCGCACGGCGAGGGACGGGCCGACTTCTCGCAGCGCGGCGACGCCGCGAAGGTCCGCCGCGCTGCGCGCTGGGTGGACGGCCATGGCCAGGCCACCGAGGCCTACCCGGCCAACCCCAACGGCAGCCCTGGCGGCCTGACGGCGGTGACCACCGCCGACGGCCGCTTCACGGCGATGATGCCGCACCCCGAGCGCGTGTTCCGCAACGTGCTGATGAGCTGGACGCCGGGTGACGTGTCCGCGCTCAGCCCCTGGATGCGCATGTTCCGCAACGCGCGGCGTTTCGTCGGCTGATCGCTGACCGGACACGACATGCCCACCGAGGGCCAGGCGGCCGCGCTGCAGGAACTGCTGGACACGCACGTGCCCATCGCCGTGCTGCAGACGCACGACGAGAAGCGCGTGCTGGCGCTGGCCGAGGCAGTCGCGCGGCGCACGCAGCGCGCGCTGTGGGCCTGGTCGGCCAGCAACGGCCTGCGCGCGCTGCATGGCCTGAAGCTGCGCCTGGTGGAGCAGGGCACGGACGGCCACCCCGGCGCTGCCGACACCCACGAGCTGCCAGCCGCACTGAAGGCCATGGCCAAGGTGGAAGGCCCGGCGCTGGTGCTGCTGCTGGACATCCACCCGTACCTGAACCATCCGGTGACGGTGCGCGCGCTGAAGGACCTGGCCCTGGCCAGCGAGCGCACCGGCGTGCAGCTGGCCTTCGTGGCCCACGCGCTGACGGTGCCGGACGAGTTGCAGCCGTGGACTGCCACGTTCGAGATCGAGCCCATGACGCCTGAGCGCGTGCGCACCGTGCTGCGCGAGGAGATCACTCGCCAGCGCAGCCGCAGCGGGCGCGACGTGGCCGGCTGCCAGCGCACGCTGGAATCGCTGCAGCGCCATCTGGTGGGGCTGCCCGAGGCCTCGGTGCGCCACCTGGCGCGGCTGGCGCTGGGCGACGGGCAGATCACCACCACCGACCTGACGCGCGTGCTCGCGGCCAAGCAGGCGCAGTTGGGTGCGGCCGAACTGCTGGTCTTCGAACCCGACCTGCCGGCCATGGACCAGGTGGCCGGCATGACGGCACTCAAGCGCTGGCTGCTGCTGCGCCGCGCGCCGTTCCTGGACCCGGCTGCGGCCGAGGGCCTGCCACCGCCCAAGGGCGTGCTGCTGCTGGGCGTGCAGGGCGGTGGCAAGAGCCTGGCGGCCAAGGCGGTGGCGGCGTCGTGGCAGCTGCCGCTGTTCCGCATGGATTTCGGCGCGCTCTACGACAAGTGGCAGGGCGAGAGCGAACGCAAGCTGCGCGAGGCGTTGCGCGTGGCCGAGAGCATGCAACCCTGCGTGGTGTGGATGGACGAGGTGGAGAAGGGCCTGGCCGGCGGCAGCGCCGGCAGCGACGACGGCACCGGGGCCACGCGGCGCATGCTGGGCACGCTGCTGACCTGGATGGCCGAGCGCCGCAGCCGGGTGTTCCTGGTCGCCACCGCGAACGACATCCAGGCCCTGCCGCCGGAACTGGTGCGCAAGGGCCGCTTCGACGAGATCTTCTTCGTCGACTTGCCCGACGAGGCGGCGCGCGCCGAACTGATGCGCATCCACCTGGGCCGGCTCAAGGTGGCCTTCGACGAGGCGCAATTGGCCACCCTGGTGGTGGCCAGCACCGGCTTCAGCGGTGCCGAGATCGAGGCCGCGGCCGTGTCGGCGCGCTACGAGGCACTGGCGCTGGGCCGCGAAGCCAACGCTGCCGCGGTGCTGGCGGAACTGGCGCGCACGAAGCCGCTGTCGGTCACGCGCGCGGAAGCCATCGCGGCCTTGCGGGCCTGGGCCGCCGAACGCGCCGTGCCCGCAGGTTGAACGACGGCCTCGTCACGCATCCCGGGCCAACCGCAGCCCGCTGAACTGCCACTGCGCCTCGGGCGGGAAGAAGTTGCGGTAGCTCAGCCGCGCGTGGCCATCTGGCGTGGCCAGCGAGCCGCCGCGCAGCACGAACTGCTGGGCCATGAACTTGCCGTTGTATTCGCCCACCGCGCCGTCGGGCACCCGGTAGCCAGGGTAGGGGCGGTAGGCCGAGCCGGTCCACTGCCACGCCGTGTCGCGCACCTGCTGCAGGCGGCCGCTGCGGGCGCCGGTTTCCCACTCGGCCTCGGTGGGCAGCCGCGCCCCGGCCCAGCGGGCGATGGCCTCGGCCTCGTACCAGCTCAGGTGCAGCGCAGGCGTGTCGCGCTCCAGCGGGCGGTGGCCGAACAGCGTGTAGACCTGCCAGGGCGCATCAGGCGCGTCTCGGTGCCAGTACAGCGGGGCCTCGCGGCGGCCGGCCTGCACCCAGTCCCAACCCAGCGATGTCCACAGCGCTACCTGCCGATAGCCGCCGTCGGCGATGAAATCGGCCACCTCGCCCTGGCTGACGAGGCGGTCGCGCAGTTCGAAGGGTTCGACGAACACGCGATGGCGCGGGCCTTCGTTGTCGAAATGGAAGCTGCCGTCCTGGGTCGGATCGTGGCCGATCCCGACGAGCCCGCCGTCGAAGCCGCACCACACCGCGGGCGCCGCGGCCGGCACGGGCGGCGGTTCGCCCGGTGCGTAGCCCGTGCCCAGCGGGTTGTGCCACAGCAGGTGCTTGGCGTCGGTGACGATCAGCTCCTGGTGCTGCTGCTCGTGGTGCAGGCCCAGCGTCAGCAGGGTGGCCGTCTCCGGATCGGCCAGCCGCTCCGCCTGCGCCAGCACGCGTTCGTCCACCGCGCGCCGGTAGGCCTGCACCGTGGCGAGATCGGGCCGCGTCAGGAGGCCGCGCTGCGGCCGCGGATGCTGCGGGCCCACGGCCTGGTAGTAGCTGTTGTAGAGCGTGCGGAAGGCGCGGTCCACAGGCTGGAAACCCGGCTCGAACCGCTCGAGCACGAAGGTCTCGAAGAACCAGGTGGTGTGCGCCAGATGCCACTTGGCAGGGCTGGTGTCGGGCATGGACTGCACCTGGCAATCCTCCGGCGACAACATCGCGGTGCGGCGCAGCGTCTCGGCGCGCACGGCACGGTAGCGCTGCAACAGTGACAGCGGATCCAGCGTCTCGGTCATCGGCCCATCCTATCGGAGCGCCTGTGTCGCACAATGACGGCATGACTTACACGGTGCGGCGCCTGCAGGTCGACCTGGACACCCCGTGGCCCCGCCACTGGGCCGGTGGCGACGCGTTCCGCAGCGCGTGGTTCAACGCGCTGTCGTTCAGCTTCCCGGCCGGCGAGCAGCTGTTCATCGACGCGGTGAAGCAGGGGGCGGCGAAGCTCGACGGGCCGGTGCGCGAGCGCTTCGCCGCCGAGGTGCAGGCCTTCATCGGCCAGGAGGCCACGCACCGGCGGATCCACCAGCGCTTCAATGCGCAGCTGGTCGCCCAGGGTTACGTCAACACCTGGGAGGGGCGCATCCTGCACCGCCGGGCAACACAGCTCGAGGGGCAGGATCCGCGCGTGTGGCTGGGCGTGACCGCGGCCACCGAGCACTTCACCGCGATCCTGGCCGAATGGCTGCTGACCAGCCCGACCGCATTGGCCGGTGCCGAACCGCGCCTGCGCGACCTCTGGCTGTGGCACGCCAGCGAGGAATCCGAACACCGCGCCACCGCCTTCGACCTGTATCACGCGCTGGGCGGCAACCTGCGCTGGCGGCGGCGGCTGTACGTGGTCATCACGCTGCACTTCGCCGCCGACGTGATGCGGCAGACGCTGGCCAACCTGTGGCGCGATGGCCACTGGTGGCGGCCGGCCACCTGGGCCGGCGCGTGGCGGCTGCTGCTGGGCCGTGGCGGCCTGCTGCGCGCCACCTGGCGGCCGTGGAAGCGCTACTTCGCAGCGGATTTCCACCCGGACGAGGGCGATGGCGCACCGGCCGACGCCTGGCTGGCCGCCCATGCCCATCTGGCGCCACCGGTGCGTGGCGTATCGCCGGTACAGGACTCCGCCAGCGCCTGAGGGCGAACCGGCGGCCTCGGCGGTGGGGAGCCGAGGCGCTGGCCTCAGGGCCCGGGCACCAGCGTGATGTCGTCGAAGTAGTAGGTTTCGCCCTGATCGGTGGATGCCAGCGTGCCCAGGTTGGGCAGCATCACCACCCAGCTGTAGTCGGGCCCGACCTTGTCGGCCGGCACGTTCCAACTGAGCGTCTGCCAGCCTTCGACGACGGTCTCGTTGGCCTGGATGTCACCGGTGTTGATGCCGGCATCCGAAACGTTCTCGAGCTTCAGCACGATGGGCACGCCGGCCAGCGGCGAATACACGCGGGCCGTGATCTTGCGCACCGTGGCCGTCAGCGGGATGACGTCCACGTTGACCTTGGCCCCGGCCCAGACCTCGCCGCCCAGGCGGATGATCTTGCCGGCCTGACCATTGCCACCGTCCGGGCCGGCCGCGATGGCGGAGGTCTCGGCCCCGTTGAAGCCCTCGAAGACCAGCGCCGTGGTCTCGTCGAACGAGGCCAGCACCGTGCCCGGCGTGGCCGCGGGCACGAGCACCTTGATGTCGTCGAAGTAGTAGGTCTCGCCGGGGTCGGTGGAGGCCAGCGTGCCCAGGTTGGGCAGCATCACGACCCAGCTGTACTCGGGGCCGACCTTGTCGGCGGGCACGGTCCAGGTGAGCGTCTGCCAGCCCTCAACGACGGTCTCGTTGGCCTGAAGGTCACCGGTGTTGATGCCGGCATCGGACACGTTTTCCAGCTTGAGCACGATGGGCACGCCGGCCAGGGGCGAGTACACGCGGGCGGAGATGGTGCGGTTGTCGGCGGTCAGCGGGATCACGTCCACGTTGACCTTCGCCCCGGCCCAGACCTCGCCGCCCAGGCGGATGATCTTGCCGGCCTGGCCGCTGCCGCCGGCCGGCGCCGCGGCGATGGCGGAGGTCTCGGCGCCGTTGAAGCCCTCGAAGGCCAGCGGCGTGGCCTCGTCGAACGAGGCCAGCAGCACGTCTGCCGGCGTCGGTGGCACGACGAGCTTGATGTCGTCGAAGTAGTAGGTCTCGCCGGGATCGACGGAGGCCAGCGTGCCCAGGTTGGGCAGCATCACGACCCAGCTGTACTCGGGGCCTACCTTGTCGGCGGGCACGGTCCAGGTGAGCGTCTGCCAGCCCTCGACGACGGTCTCGTTGGCCTGAAGGTCACCGGTGTTGATGCCGGCATCGGACACGTTCTCGAGCTTGAGCACGATGGGCACGCCGGCCAGGGGCGAGTACACGCGGGCGGAGATGGTGCGGTTGTCGGCGGTCAGCGGGATCACGTCCACGTTGACCTTCGCCCCGGCCCAGACCTCGCCGCCCAGGCGGATGATCTTGCCGGCCTGGCCGCTGCCGCCGGCCGGCGCCGCGGCGATGGCCGAGGTCTCGGCACCATTGAAGCCTTCGAACGCGAGCGGCGTGGCTTCGTCGAACGAGGCCAGCAGCACGTCTCCGCTGACCGGCGGCGTCGCGCGCACCGTGTTGAAGTCCTGTGCATGCGTGCCGGACGTGGCGCCCGGGTTGTCGTTCAGGTCCGCATAGCTGCCCGCCGCCACGGCCACGCTCATGGTGCCGGCGCTGTCCGGCTCCGGTGTGACCTCGAGCAGGTACTTCTGATCGTTGACCTTGATCAGCGTGCCGCGCATGCCGCCGGAGACGGTGACGTCCTCGACGGTGAAGCTGGTGCCGACCGACTCGCTGAAGCTGAAGGTGAAGGTCACCGCACCTCGGGCCACGTCGCCCGGCACGTTGTCGTCGATGACCAGGGTCGGCCCGGCAGTGTCGTTCTGCGGCGGTGCAGACGCGCCGCCGCCACAGGCCGCCAGCAGGGCGGACACCGCGAGTGCGCAGGCGGAGAGGGCGAAGTGTTTCGAGGGCAGGGTCATGACGGATTTCCTGGCAGGGGAGCAGGCCGGACGTTGCGTGAGGAGACGGCGCCCTGACGTCCGCGGTGCGGCCACGGTCGGGACAGTGGAAAGCGGGTTCCAGTCGGTGTGAAAGCGGTTTCAAAGGAGCATAGGGGACCGCGTGTCAACTCGCAATAGGGATGGTCCAATGGATTTCCCGGGGTTTCGGCGTCGCGCCGCCGGGTTCAGGCAGAAGCGGCCGGCGCACCGCAGTAACGGCGCACGTAGTCGTCATGCGGCGGCAGTTGCTGAGCCGCCTGTTCGGCCGCCGACTGCAGGCTGCCGAGGAACCGCCCCAGTTCCGCATCGCCCATGAGTTCGGTGACGGGGTGGTGCTGAGCCGGGACCAGGCCCTGTCCGAGCATCACCTGGGCCCAGGAGTTCTCGGAGAACAGCTCGCCATCGCCACGAAAGATGCGGGCGGTCTGCCGGAACAGGTCGATGCGGTGCTGCAGCGACGGTGGCACGCTCATGTCGGCGCAGGCCCGCCAATAGGGCGTGTCGCGTCGCTCGGTGACCTTGAAGTGCAGGACGATGAAGTCGCGCACGTGCTCGAAGTCGGCGCGCATCTGGCGGTTGAACTCCGTGGCATCGGGAGCCTGGATGCCGTCTGCGGGGAACATCTGAAGCAGCCGGATGATGGCGCGCTGGATCAGGTAGATGCTGGTGGATTCCAGCGGCTCCAGGAAGCCCCCGGCCAGGCCGATGGCCACGCAATTGGCCCGCCATGCTTCGTGGCGCTGGCCGGGCTGGAAGCGGATCACCCGCGGCGTCGTCAGCGTTTCGCCCCGCAATTGCGCCTGCAGGGTCTGGCGCGCCTGGTCGTCGTCGATGAATCGCCGGCTGTAGACCAGGCCGTTGCCTACCCGATGCTGCAGCGGGATGCGCCACTGCCAGCCCGCCCCATGCGCGATCGATCGCGTATAGGGCAGGGCGGCGTCCACGGCGGCCGTCTGCACCGCCACCGCGCTGTCGTTGAAGAGCCAGTGCGACCAGTCCTCGTAGCCCACGCCCAGCGCGTCGCCGATCAACAGGGCGCGGAAGCCGGTGCAGTCGATGAAGAGGTCGCCCTCGACCTCCGCGCCACCATCCAGGCGCAGAGACCTGATGTCGCCGGTGCCCTCGCAGCGCCGCACCTCCACGATGCGGCCCTCGATGCGCTGCACGCCCAGCGCTTCGCTGAACCGGCGCAGGAACGCGGCATAGCGCGTGGCGTCGAGGTGGTAGGCGTAACGCAGCCCGTCGTCGGGCAGGTGGGCGAAGCGGCCGAGGCGGGCGGCCTGCGCCTCCAGGCAGTAGGCGCCATAGTCGGCCGCCAGTTGCCGCTGCCGGCCCTTGAGCCAGAAGTGCTGGAAGCCGGCCGTCCAGTGGTCCTTCCCGGTCAGGCCGAAGCCGTGGAAGTAGGCCTTGCCCACGTCGTGCCAGCCTTCGAAGCGGATGCCGAGCTTGAACGTGGCCTGGGTGGCGGCCATGAAGTCGCGCTCATCCACGCCGATGAGCCGGTGGAAGACCTGCAGCGACGGGATCGTGGCCTCGCCCACGCCCACGGTGCCGATCTCGTCGGATTCGACCAGCCGGATGTCCAGCCGCCGGCCGAGCGTCTTCGACAGCGCGGCGGCGGTCATCCAGCCGGCCGTGCCGCCGCCGGCGATCACGATGCGCCGCACCGGCGATCGCGTGTCCGTGTCACCAGCGAGCTGGCCGATCATGGAATCGTCGCTCATCGGTTCAGGCTCCGCAGCAGGCGCGCACGCCACTGTCGCGCCGCGTCGGGCGTCAGCGGCGCCAGGCTGCCCCGTGCGGCCGGGGGGATGTGCGCGGCGGTGTCGTCGTCGGCGTCGAACACGTAGTGCTCGAACAGATGCCGCCAGGCCTGCCGCTGGGCGGGCGGCAGGTCGCGCACGCTGGCCATCGCCATCTGCAGCGCATGCACCGGCGAGTCCATGTGCGCGGGCGACCGGCGCCACCAGTAGTTGAGCAGCACGTTGACGCTGTCGAGCGCCTCGACGTGGTGCCACCACATGCTGGGGATGAAGATCGCGTCGCCGGCCTGGAGTTCGGCCACGCGGGCGCGGGCCATCGCCTCGGCGAACCTTGGGAAGCGCGCCAGATCCGGCTTCACGACATCGACCAGGCTGATCGGCTGACCGGCGGGCGTCAGGTCCAGCGGCCCGACGTACAGGTTGGCCACCTCGTCGGGCGGGAAGAGGGTGAACCGGCGGCGCCCGGCCACCACGCAGGCCAGGTTGTCCGGCAGGTCCTGGTGTGCGGCCACGCGCGTGCGGTTGCCGATCCAGATGCTGGCCAGAGGCTCCAGGCCGGGCAGCGGCACGTCGTTCTCGTCGCGGAAGCCGGGCAGGCAGGTGTCGACGGTGGTGGAGCCGACGTAGATCGCCGGCGCGCGGGCATCGTCGCGGTGGCGCGCCAGCGCGTCGAGCACGCCATCGAGCCGTACACGCTGGGCGCTGAAGTTGAAGCCGGTGAGGCTGTCGTCGTAGAAGAACCGGCCCTGGATGCCCGGCGGCCCGAACCAGGCCCCCACGGTGGCGTCGCGGTAATGGCGGCGCATGTGGTCGATGCTGGCCAGGGGACCACCCTGGCCCGCCTGCACGGCAGGCCAGTGCGCCACCAGGCCACGCAGGACCAGGGGCTCGGTGGACGCGAGCACGTCGGGCGGGATCGCATCCGCCCGCACGTCGGCGCGTTCGGCCAGGGCGTCAGGCCCGGCCGGCATCGGCCGCCTCCATGCGCGCGACGAGCGCCTGCAGCTGCGACATCGAGGCGACCGCCATGTAGGCGGCCTGCAGGTGCCCGGCGCGGCTGAGCTGCGCCAGCGTGGCGCCGTCCAGCGCGGCCAGGCGGTCCTCGTGCACCGTGTAGTGGCCGCTCAACGCACAGTGCCGGCCATCTCCAAGCGTGGCCTCGAAGGTGAACGGCTCCAGCAGGTCGTGCGCCAGCAGGGCGGCCACGAACGCCGGTGTGGTCTGCAGCCCCTGGTGGATGGCCAGCAGCACCGAGTTCATGCGCTGCAGGAAGTCGGAGCTGCCGCCCTGGGGCAGGAACAGCGGCTCGCCTTCGGTGGTGTTCAGCCGCGGGCTGTCGAGGTCGACGTGCACCACCAGCTCGTCGCCGTCGCGGCCGATGTAGAACGGCAGCCGCTCCAGCGCCAGCGGCATCACGGGGGCGTCCCAGCGGCCATCAGGGCGCAGGAACAGGTTCTGCCCCTCCTGCAGGCCCAGCAGCGCCACCGGCTCGAACCCGGTGCCGTCGGGCGTCTTGCGGAAGACGATGGGGTGGTGCGCCTGCAGCTGCCGGAATTCGGCAGGAAAGGTGGTGACGGCCATCACGTCGTCGCCGAATTCGGGGCCGCGCCGGGTGACGACGCGCAGGTCGTGGTGGTCGACGTTGTTCAGCATGACGGTGCGGGGCATGGTTCGGGTGCGGTGGTGCCGTGGGCTCAGATGCGGGACAGCCCGTGCTGGCGAACATGGGCGATGAGTTCGCGATTGGACGGCAACGCAGGCAGCATCTTCCGCGTCAGCGCGGCAGCCTCGCGGAAGAATCCGTCGGCGCGGCTGCCATCGTCGGCGCCCTGGGTGTAGGCGCCCGGCACCGGCCGGAAACCCATGCCGTAGAGCACGTACTGGTAGCTGGCCGACGGAAAGAGCTCCTCGGCGCGGGGGAAGTCGTGGCGCGACGGCGGACGGTGTTGCCAGAGCGCCAGCAGGTCCCGCAGCTGCGCGGGCATCGAGGCCGGGTCGGCATGGTCGCGCCAGTACGCCGTGTCGCGTCGACGGGTCAGTGCGTAATGCAGCTTCAGGAAGTCGATCACGCGTTCCCAGCGGTAGCGGAAGCTGTCGTTGAAGCGGCGCGCGACGATGGCCATGGTCTCGCGCGTGGCGGGCAGGTCGGCGCTGATCATCGCGGCCGAGAGTTCCGCCAGCGCCAGGGCCGACGCCTCCAGGGGCTCCACGAACCCGGCCGACAGCCCCACCGCCACGCAGTTGCGGTGCCAGAACTCCTGCCGGTAGCCCGGCTGGAACTGCAGCTTTCGCGGCGTGGCGATCTCCGCCGGCCCGCCGGTGGCCGTGATGTAGTCGCGCAGCGCCTGCTCGACGGCGTCGTCCGTGGTGTGTGCGCTGGAATAGACGTGGCCGACGCCCCGGCGCGTGGGCAGGCCGATGTCCCAGATCCAGCCGTGGGCCTGCGCCGTGGCGAGGGTCTGCGACGCGATCGGCGCGTCGTCACGCACGTAGGGCACCTGCACGGCGAGGGCGCGGTCGTTGAACAGCACCTCGTGCTGGGGCACCAGGGGCACGCCGAAGTGACGGCCCAGCAGCAGCGCCGCCATCCCGGTGCAGTCGACGAAGAGGTCGCCCGCCACGGCGCCGTGGGCGCGCGTCTGCAGCGCGGCGATGTCGCCGTTGTCGTGCGACAGCACCGCATCGACATGGTCGAGCACGTGCCGGACGCCCAGCCGTTCGACCCCGTGGCGCTGCAGCATCTGGCCGAACTTGCCGGCGTCGAAGTGGTAGCCGTAGTTGGCCACCGCCGCGAACTCCGGCGTGGTCACCTGCTTGGGCGCCTTGCCCTGCGCGCACAGGTGGGGCTGGAAGCTCACCAGGTCGGCAAACGGCACCTTGGCATGGCGCTCGAGCCACGCGGCCACCAGGTTGGCCTCGGTGTGGCCCTGCGGCAGCACGAAGGGATGGTGGTAGACGTCCGTGGGCCCGCCATCGACCCAGCCGTTGAACCGCGACCCCTGCTTGAACGAGGCGTCGCACTCGCGCACCAGCGTCGTCTCGCTGACGCCGATGCGGCGCAGCGTATCGCGCATCGTGGGCCAAGTGCCTTCGCCCACGCCGATGGGGCCCACGTCGGGCGATTCCAGCAGCGTCACCTGCAGCCTGCCGGAGGCACCGTGGCCGTGCTCTGCCGCCAGCAGGCAGGCTGTCAGCCAGCCGGCGGACCCGCCACCGACGACGACGACTTGCTGGACGGTTGAGTTCACGGACTGTGCAGGGGCTCGGCCGCTGGCATCGGGAAACGAAAGAGCCGCTGATGATCAGCGGCTTTCGTGCCGACGGCAGCCCGGGCGGACCCGGGTGCGATCAGGTCGCGGCGCGGGTCAGAACTTGTAGTTGGCGCCGATCATGTAGCGCGGCCCGGTCTGCGTGACGTACAGGACCTGGCTCTTGCTGCGGCCGTGCAGTCGCTGGGTGCCGTCCAGCGCGTTGATCACTTCGGCATGCAGCGTCAGGCGATCGTTCCACTGGTACGAGGCGTTGATGTCCAGCTGGCCATAGGCCTCGGTGTACACGGGGTTGAAGCGGGCGCTGTCCTGCAAGGCATTGAGGAACTTGTCGCGCCAGTTGTAGGCGGCGCGGATCTGCCAGCGCTCGTTCTCGTAGAACACCACCAGGTTGGCCGAGTCGCTCAGGCCCACCAACGGCAGCTGCTCGCCGAGCGACGCGTTGTTGTACTTGAGGTCGGACCGCACCACCGTGTAGTTGGCCGATGCGCCGAAGCCGGACTTGCCGAACATGTGCTGGACGTTGAACTCCAGCCCGTACAACGATGCAGACCGGCTGCTGTTGATCTGGGACCGGATCTGGAAACCTGCGATCGGATCGCCAGGCTGGCCCGCGATGGTGCCGGCGGCTTTGTCGACGCCGAACTGCCCATCGTAGTTGTCGAAGATGTAGGTCCGGATGCAGTCGCGGTCGGACGCCTCGCAGCCCGAGGCCACGGCCCCGTCCCACAGTGCCCCGTCCACCGGGGTCGGCAGGTTGAAGGGCGTTGCGGTGATCGTGGTGTCGGTGATGAAGTTGGTGATGCTCTTCCTGAAGTAGCTCACCGCCGCGTAGCTGCCCTTGGCGTAGTACCACTCCAGGGACAGGTCGAAGTTCTTCGACTTCAGCGGCTGCAGTGACGGGTTGCCCTGGCGCCCCGTGCCGCCGTCAGCACGGGCCAGCGCGTCCAGCGTCTGGCCGCCCTGGATGGCACCCCAGCCGGGCCGGCCGATGGTCTCGCCGTAGCTGGCCCGGACCTTGACGTCGTCGGTGACGTCCATGTCGAAGTCGATGCTCGGCAGGAAGTGGTTGTAGCTGCCCTTGAGCGTCGTGAAGCCCGGTGTCGGCGAGAACACGACCGAGAACTCGTTGACGCCGGTCCAGACGATGCCGGTGGCCTCCGGCACCTGCGCGGTGGAGGTGATGTCGGTCTTCTCGTAGCGCAGGCCGATGGCGCTGCGCAGGGGGAATCGGGTGTCCCAGTCCTTGACGTACTGCACGAAGGCACTCGTCGAGGTCTCCTTGACCCGGCTGTCGGTGACGTCGAAGCGCGGGTTGGGCAGGAACAGGGCCTCGTCGCCCCGGGCCGCGGCGGCCAGGTCGCGCACGGTCTTGAAGTCCCAGGTGAAGAACTGGTTGAACAGCGCGGGGTCGCCACTGCCCTTGATCTGCGAGAAGTACGGCCGGATCTGCTGCGCCTGCCAGACGCTGTCGGGGATGTCGTCGACGCTGCTCTGGTTGCCCCCCCAGTCGTCCTGCTGCACGTTGGAGAAGGCACTGCGGTTCTTCACCGTGGTCAGGCCGACGCCGAAGTCCAGCTTGGATTCGTCTTCCAGCTTGAACTGCCCCTTCACCTGGGCCTGGTCCACACCGGACTTCATGTAGCTGTTGCGGAACGACGAACCGGTGACCTTCATCAGTGCAGGGTCGATGGCCGTGTCGTAGATGCTCAGCACCGGGAAGTCGCGCCGGAAATCGACCGAGGTCGTGGCCCGGTTGAAGCTGGCGGTGCCGATGGTGTTGTTGGAACCGAACGGGCTGTCGGCGCCCGACTCGGCGGTCGACGAATGGGCGTCGAACTCCAGGCGCAGGCGGTCGGAGGCCTTCCACGCCACGTTCAGGCCGGTGGACTTGTTCTCGGCGCGGGTGGCGAAGTCGGACCCGGCCATGGCCAGGTCGCCCAGGCCGCGACGCAGCGGCGACGTGCCAGGCCCCCGGGTCTCGGAGTAGAAGATCGGGCTGGACACCGGGCCGTTGGTCCAGGCGCTGGAGGACTGCGGCGCCTGGTCGAACCAGGCCGACAGCTCGTTGCGCCGCGTCTGCAGCTGCAGTTCGGAGTAGGTGTAGTCCAGCGTCGCCGTCAGGTTCTTCACCGGCGCGTACTGCAGGGTCAGCTGCCCGTTGGTGCGCTGTCGCTGCACGCTGTTGAGGCTGTAGATCAGGTTCTGCGGGATCGAATAGATGTCGTCCGCGCCCGGCTTGTTGGTCACGTCCGCCAGGTTCAGGTTGGGGTTGGCCAGAGGCCCCTGGTTGCCCTGGAAGGCGTACCAGCCACCGCCCACGGCGGCCTGGTTGTAGCCGAGGTCCCGCTCCTGGTAGCTGGCGCTGATGGCCACGCCGAACTTGCCGTCGGCGAAGGTGTTGCTGTAGATGCCCGAGACCTCGGGCGTGACGTCGGCGCCCTGCATGGTGCTGGGCAGGCGGCCGTTGGAGACGTCGTGCACGGCCTTGACGCCCAGACTGCCATGCAGCCCCGGGTTCTCCAGCGGGCGCGCCGTCTTGATGTTGATGGTGGCGCCGATGCCGCCGGTGGGCGACGCGGCGCGGCTGGTCTTGTAGACCTCGATACCGGCGATGGCCTCCGACGCGAGGTTGCCGAAATCGAAGGCGCGCGAGGTGGGCGCGGTGGTGTCGGCGATGCTGGAGGCCGGCATCTGGCGGCCGTTGAGCAGCACGAGGTTGAAGTCCGGCCCCACGCCACGCACCGTGACGCGCGAACCTTCGCCGATGGAGCGGTCGATCGACACGCCGCTGATGCGCTGCAGCGATTCGGCGAGGTTGGTGTCCGGGAACTTGCCGATGTCCTCGGCGGAGATGCCGTCGACGATGCCCTGGTTGTCGCGCTTCAGGTCGAGCGAGGATTCCAGCGCCGAGCGGATGCCCTTGACGATGACGCGCTGCGGTTCGGCTGCCGCCGCGCCGCTGGCCGCCGGCGCGGGGGCAGGCGCCTGCTGGGCGAGGGCGCCGCTGGCGCCTGCCGCAGCCATCGCGCAGGCCGCCGCCAGGCGGGTCAGGCGGAAGGCGGGGCGGATGGCCGGCAGGCGGTGGGGCGGGGTTTGGGCGTGGCTCACGGCGTCTCCAGGATGAATCGTGTCGCTGCCGTCCGCGCGATCGAGCATCGGCGCACGGCGGGCGCTTCTACCCGCCGCACGTGTCGACCGCTGCGGGGTATGGTATGAAAGCGCTTTCAGTAATCTACAGGCCAGACCCCGGCTTGTGTCCTAGTGGAACCACCAACAGCACGGCTCCAGCCGCTGCATCGCGCTCGCCCGAGACCTCCTGGGTGAGCGCAAGCCGCATGAAAGCGCCTGCCAGCAGGGCAAGTCCCTGGCCGGTGGGCCGTGGCCTTGGGTAGCATCCATGCCGAAGTGGACGAGGCATTCCGATGGGCGACACCCGATTGAAGAAGGTCCTGATCGTGGGCGGCGGCACCGCGGGTTGGATGTCGGCCGCGGTGCTGGTGCATTCGCTGGGCCGGCAGTACGAGGTCCAGTTGATCGAGTCCGACGAGATCTCCACCGTCGGCGTGGGCGAGGCCACGATCCCGTCGATCATCCGCTTCAACGACCTGATCGGCATCGACGAGAACGAGTTCATGCGCCGCACGCAGGCGACGTTCAAGCTCGGCATCCAGTTCAGGAACTGGGGTGCCCAGGGCGATGCCTACATCCATGGCTTTGGCAGCATGGGGCGCAAGACCGGGCTGGTGGACTTCCACCATTACTGGCTCAAGGCCTTCCAGGCGGGCCGGGTGGACCGGCTGGACGACTACTCGATCAACCTGCTGGCCTGCGAGACGAACCGGTTCTCGCGCGCCGACCCGTCGAATCCCAACTCGCCGCTGGCGGACATCCGCCATGCCTTCCACTTCGATGCCGGCCTGTACGCGCGCTACCTGCGCGGCTACTGTGAACAGCGCGGCGTCACGCGCACCGAGGGCCGGATCGACAGTGTTCAGGTCCACCCGGAGACGGGTTTCGTCACCTCGGTGACGATGGCCAACGGCGACGTGCACGCCGCCGACCTGTTCATCGATTGCTCCGGCTTCCGCGGCCTGCTGATCGAGCAGACCCTGCGCACCGGCTACGACGACTGGAGCCACTGGCTGCCCTGCGACAGCGCGCTGGCCGTGCCCTGCGAGTCGGTGGAACCCCTGCTGCCGTACACGCGCGCCACGGCCCACGGCGCGGGCTGGCAGTGGCGCATCCCGCTGCAGCACCGCATCGGCAATGGCCACGTGTTCTGCAGCCGCTTCATGAGCCAGGACGAGGCCACGGCCATCCTGCTGGGCAACCTGGACGGCAAGGCCCTGGCCGAGCCGCGCCTGATCCGATTCACCACCGGCAAGCGCAAGAAGTTCTGGCACAAGAACGTAGTGGCCATCGGCCTGGCCAGCGGCTTCATCGAACCGCTGGAATCGACGTCCATCCACCTCATCCAGCAAGGCATCGTGCGCCTGGTCGAACTGTTCCCCAGCCAGGGCTTCCTGCAGGCCGACATCGACGAGTACAACCAGCAGTCGACCACCGAGTTCGAACAGGTGCGCGACTTCATCGTGCTGCATTACCACGCCACGCAGCGGCGCGACACGCCGTTCTGGGAGTACTGCGCCACCATGGACGTGCCCGACACGCTGCGGCGCAAGATCGACCTGTTCCGCGCCAACGGACGCTTTTTCCGGCAGAACGACGAGCTCTTCAACGAGACCAGCTGGGTGCAGGTGATGTTCGGTCAGGGCATCCGCCCGCAGGGCTACCACCCGCTGGCGGACAACACCGCCGACGAGCCCACCTGGCGGATGCTGGACAACGTGAGGACCGTGATGCACCGGGTGGTCGAGCGCATGCCGACGCACGCCCAGTACATCGCGCAGCACTGCAAGGCGGCGGCGGGCTGAGGCGCGGTTGGCCCTGGCGGGCCGGCCGCCCGCTCACATGGACAGCGAGCCCTCGCGGAACGCCGTCTTCTCGAGCCAGACGTTGACCAGCACTGGTCGCCCGCTGCGCGCGATATCGCGCGCCTGGGCCAGTGCGGCCGGCACCTCGGCGTCGGTCTTCACGCACAGGCCGGCGGCACCGAAGCCCTCGGCCACGCGGTGGTAGTCGGTGCGCGCCAGCACCGTGGCCACTTCGTCGTGCAGCATCTTGACCTGCTCGCGCGCGATCTGCGTCCAGCCGGCATCGTTGCCCACCACCATGATGGGCGCGAAACCCTGGCGGACGCAGCTGTCGATCTCGCTGAGGCTCCAGCCGCAGGCGCCGTCGCCGAAGACGATCCACAGCTCGCGCCCCGGGCGCGCGGAGGCCGCGCCGATGGCAAAGCCGGCGCCAACGCCCAGCGTGCCGAAGGCGCCCGGGTCCAGCCAGGCCAGCGGCCCACGTGGGCGCAGCACGTAGCTGGCGGTGCCGACGAAGTCGCCGCCGTCGGCGACGAAGATCGCGTCGTCGGCTGCGGCCTTGTCCATCGCGCGGAAGAAGGCCAGCGGGTTGACGAACTCGCCAGGCTCGGCCGCCTGGGTGTCGATCTCCGCCTCGCGGGCACGGTCGCGCTCGGCCAAGTTCTCCAGCCATGACGGCCAGGCCGCTTGCGGCGCGACACGGGTGGCCAGTGCCTCGATGAAGGCGCCGGCGTCGCCGATGGCGGCCACGTTCGGCCGCCGGTTCAGCCGCGCGTCCTTGGCGCTGCGGTTGGCGGCGATCAGCGTGGCGCTGCGGCGCACGTGGCGGCCGTAGTCCAGTCGGAAGTCGCAGGGCACGCCGGCCAGCAGCACGGCGTCGGCCTCGCGCAATGCGTTGCGGCGCGCTTGCCGTCGTTGCAGAGGATGTTCGCGGCCCAGCAGGCCGCGCGCCATGCCCGACAGGTAGACCGGGATGCCCAATGCGCCCACGGCGGCGGCCAGCGCGTCGGCGCGCCCGGCGTTCACCACCGCCTGGCTGCCGATGACCATCAGCGGACGTTCGGCCCGGTTCATGGCCCGGGCCGCGGCGGCCACGGCGCCGTCGCCGGCCGTGGGCAGCACCCCAGTGCGCCGCGCGGGCGTGCTGGCCTGGGCCGCACCCGCGAACATGCGCTCCGCATGGCGGTTGAGGTACCAGCGCAGCGCGCGGTCGGCCAGGCCGGTGCCCTTGCCGGCGGCCTCGGCGTACCACTGGCGGATGCTGGCCTCGTCGTACAGCAGGTCCACCGGGCATTCCAGGCACACCGGGCCGGGCACGCCCTCGAGTGCCAGCGCAAAGGCCTCGGCCACCGCGGGGCCGAGTTCCGCCACCCGCCGCAGCTTGAAGAAGCGCTTGACGTGCGGCGCCACCAGCGGGCGCTGGTCGATGTCCTGCAGTGCGCCGCGGCCCTGCAGTGCCGTGGGCGCGGCGCCGGCGATGAGCACCACCGGCGACTGTGCAAGCTGCGCGTTCTTCAGCGCCGTCAGCGTGTTGGTGATGCCCGGCCCGGCGGTGACGGCGGCCACACCCGGACGGCCGGTCAGCCGCGCGTAGGCGTCGGCGGCGAAGACGGCGGTGACCTCGTCGCGGGTGTCGACGATGCGCAGGCCGCGCGCCTTGGCCGCCGACAGGATGGGGGAGATGTGGCCGCCGCAGAGCGTGAACATGACCGTCGTGCCCTGGGCCTGCAGCGCGGCGGCGACGTGGTCGCCGCCATGGCGCACGGCCACCGGCGCCATGGCGTCGTCCCGGCCCTGGCGTGCCATCGTCTCCGGCGCCGTGCCGCTCAATGCCACAGCACGCCCTTGCGCTCGTACCAGGCGGGCAGGGCGCCGGCGATGGCCTGCTCGATGCGGGCCCGCTTGAGCTTCATGGTCGGCGTCAGCAGGCCGTTGTCGATGGACCAGGCCTCGCGCGCGATGACGATGGTGTGCAGCTTCTCGTAGTCGGACAGCTGGCCGTTGACCTGCGCCAGCAGGGCCTTCATCTCGGACTCCACCTCGGTGCGCACGGCGTCGTCGCCCAGGCGGGGCTGCAGCGCTTCGGACAGCACCACGACGGCGATGGCCGACACCTGGCCGTTGCCGGTGACCATGGACATCTCCACCATCGGGTGCACGTTGATCAGGTTCTCGATCGGCGCCGGCGCCACGTACTTGCCCTTGGCGGTCTTGAACAGTTCCTTCTTGCGACCGGTGATCTTGAGCATGCCGTCCGGACGGCGCTCGCCCAGGTCGCCGGTGCGGAAGAAGCCGTCCGCCGTGAAGCTCTCGGCGGTCAAGGCCGGGTCCTTGTAGTAGCCGCTGAACTGGCCCGGCGACCTGATCAGCACCTCGCCATCCTCGGCGATGCGGCACTCCACACCGGGCATCGGCACGCCGACCCAGCCAGGCTCGCCATGGTCCTCGTTGGAGCTGTGCGAGTACGAGTTGTCCTCGCTCATGCCGTAGCCTTCGAACAGCTGCAGGCCGAGCCGGCGGTACCAGCGGATCAGGTCCGCCGGCAGCGGGGCGGAGCCGCTGCCGGCCTGCTTGACCGCATCCAGCCCCAGGCCCTTGAGCACCTTCTTGCGCACGATGCCGCCGAGGATCGGGATGCCCAGCAGGCGGTCCAGCTTGGCCGGCGGCATCTTGGCGAACACGCCCTGCTGGAACTTCAGCCACAGCCGGGGTACGGAAATGAACAGCGTCGGCCGCGCGCGCTGCAGGTCCTGCAGGAAGGTGTCCAGGCTCTCGGCGAAGTAGATGTGGGTCGCGCCGTCGGCCAGCGACGCCGCCTCCACCCAGCTGCGCTCGAAGCTGTGCGCCAGCGGCAGGTACGACAGCATGCGGCTCTCGCCCGGGCCCACGCGGCGGCGTGTGTCGGCCGCGATGCCCTGGGCCGTCCGCGTGATGGCGCCAAAGCTCGTCATCACGCCCTTGGGCGTGCCGGTGCTGCCGGAGGTGTAGAGGATCATCGCCAGGTCGTCGGCCGCGCGGGCCGGACGGCCGGGCATCGGCGACGCCTTCGCGATGACGTCGTCCCAGCGCGGCAGGTCGGCGGCCGAGGCAGGCGCCAGCGGCAGCGCGATCATCGGCAAGCTGGCGGGCACGCCGCCACGTTGTTCATCCCAGGTGTCGAGCTTGCCGACGAACAGGAGGCTGGCCTCGCTGTGCTCGAGCACGAAGCGCACGGTGGCCGCCTTCTCGGTGGGGAAGATGGCCACCGTCGTGTACCCGGCCAGCCAGATGGCCAGTTCGGCGATGATGAAGTGCGCGCAGTTCTTCGACAGGATGGCGATGCGCGCACCCGGCGCAAAGCCCTGGGCCTGCAGGTGCGTGGCCATGCGCCGCGCCTGGTCCAGCGTCTGGCCCCAGGTGAAGTCCACCGTGCTGCCGCCGGTGAGCGGCTGCGTCAGGTAGATGCGGTCGGGGTGGGCGGCCTCGTGGTCGTAGACGAGGTCGAGCAGCAGCGGGGTGGAGGTGTCGTTCGCCATGCCCGAGAGCGTACGCAGCCCGCCGCCGATGCGGGAGCGGTGGAACCCTGGGGCGGGCGTCGCTCAGGCGGCAGCGGTGGGCCGGGTCCGGTAGAAGGTCACCGGCTCGGCCTTCAGCTGCCGGTTCAGCGCCTTGAGCACGTGCGGCTGCATCGCGCCCACCACGTGCATCTCGCAAGGCTTGCAGTCGAAGCGCAGGGTGTAGCGCAGGTCTTCGTGCACCAGGGTCATCGGTTCGGCGCGCACCGTGCCCTGCACGCCGGTCACGCCCTTGGCCTGCTTGGGGCACAGGCTCAGGCTGTAGCGCACGCAATGCTTGGTGATCATCAGGCTCACCTCGCCCAGTGCCTCGTGGCTCTCGTAGGCGGCCTCCACCAGCTTCACGCCATGGCGGGCGTAGAAGCCTGCGGCCTGGGCGTTGTAAACGTTGGCCAGGTAGCTCAGTGTGTCCTCGGGGTAGGGCGCGGGCGGGTCCACCGGCACGGCGCGGGGCAGGCGCTGGAAGGCGGCGGCGCGTGCGGCCTCGAGGGCGGCGATGCCGTCCCGGCGCAGCGCGTTGAGCACGCCCGCCGGCAGGAACCAGGGCCGGGCCAGCGCCAGGCGCACGCGGCGGGCCTGGAAGATCGTGCCGCCCAGTTTGGCCAGACCGTCCTTGAGCTGCGCCTCGGCCCGGGCGGCATCGCGGGCAGGTTCGTGCGCGTGCGCCACGCGCACGCTGGCGCGATGGCCGTCGGCGTCCTTCAGCGCCAATTCAAAGCCGTCGCTGGTTTGCGCCAGCGTCAGGTCCACCGCGATCCGCCGTTCGGCCGAGGGTTTGGCCAGCAGGCGCTCCCAGCCCATGTCGCGGTTGCGGTTGACGGCGGTGCCGGGGCGCAGGTCCTTCAGCGCCGTGGTACCGACGCCGGGCGGCTGGTTGGGCACGATGCGCCAGCGGGTGCCATTCCCCGTGGGCAGGGGCGTGGCGGTGTTCACCGGCACGCCCTGGAGTTCACCCTGCAGGTCCCACCAGGTCAGCGCGTCGCCGTTGTGCAGCAGGATGGACGTGTCGCCGGTGTCCAGCTCGAAGCTCTCGGCGTCCATCTTCATCACGTGGCCCACCGGCAGCCCTGCGTGCTTGGGGCTGTCGAAAGCGCCGATGTCGTCCTTGCGGCCGTTGACGAAGTAGTCGGTGCCGCCGCGGTTGTAGCCCTGCTCGGGCTGCGGCGTGAAGCTGAAGGTGCAGCGGCCGGACGACGCAGGCTGCACGTCGCGCCGGCCTTCCAGCAGCGCGTCCAGCAGCTTGCGGTAGTGGGCGGTGACGTTCTTCACCGTCGCCATGTCCTTGTAGCGGCCCTCGATCTTGAAGCTGCGGATGCCGGCGTCCACCAGGGCAGCGAGGTTGGCGCTCTGGTCGTTGTCCTTCAGGCTCAGCACGTGCTTGTCGTGCGCCACGACGCGGCCCTGGGTGTCGAGCACGGTGTAGGGCTGACGGCATTCCTGACTGCAGCTGCCGCGGTTGGCACTGCGGCCCGTGACGGCATGGCTGATGAAGCACTGGCCGCTGTAGGCCACGCACAGCGCACCGTGCACGAAGAACTCCAGCACCGCGTCCTGCACCTCGGTGGCGATGGCGCGGATCTGGTGCAGGTCCAGCTCGCGCGCCAGCACCATCTGCGAGAAGCCCACGTCCTGCAGGAAGCGTGCCTTCTCCGGCGTGCGGATGTCGGTCTGCGTGCTGGCGTGCAGCTGGATCGGTGGCAGGTCCAGTTCCAGCAGGCCCATGTCCTGCACGATCAGCGCGTCGGCACCGGCGTCGTACAGCTGCCAGGCGAGCTGGCGGGCGCCTTCCAGTTCGTCGTCGCGCAGGATGGTGTTGAGCGTGACGAAGACGTGGGCGCCGTAGCGGTGCGCATGCGCGGCCAGGCGGCCGATGTCGGCCACGTCGTTGGACGCCTTGTCGCGGGCGCCGAAGCCGGGGCCGCCGATGTAGACGGCATCGGCGCCGTGGTTCACCGCCTCGATGCCGATGTCGGCGTCGCGGGCGGGGGCGAGCAGTTCAAGCTGGGGGCGCGGCATGGTGGCCGCGATTGTCCTGCAAGCCGGCGCGTCCACGCAGGCCGAGGACGGCCAGACCCAGCGCGGCCAGCGCCAGGCTGCCGGGCTCGGGCACCGCGGGCGGTGGCCCGGCGACTTGGTCCAGGTGGATGTTGTCCAGACCGACGCCGAGGTCGCTGGAACTCGTCAGCAGGGAACTGCGGAACTCGACCGTGCTGAGTGGGCCGGCAGCGACGAACTCGACCGTCCGGGTCTCCCAGTCCGATCCGGCGCTGCTCAGGCCCAGCAAGTTGGTGAAGCTGCCGGCCGCCTGGCCGTCGATCCACAGATCCACGGTGACGTCGCCATAGGCGCCCTGGCCACCCACGAAGAAGGCACCGATGTCGAAGGCCAGTCGGTACCTTGCTCCGGCCATGGTGGCGAACGGGTCGGAGCGCACTCCGCCGCCACGGCCCACGACCCCACTGAGCTCGAGAAACTGACCTCCCTCCGAGGCTACGACGCCCACGTGCCCGAAGGCGGCACTGTCCTGGAACGAGATGGTGTTGCCCACCACCGTCCAGCCGGTGATGGACGTGTCGCCGATCTGCTTTAGCGTCCAGCTGGCGATATCCGGCGATTCGAAGCCACCATTGACCAGGCCCGCATGGGCGCTGGTTGGCAACAGGGTGGCGAGCGCGGCCAGTGCGATGGCGGCGAGCGCGGGACGGGTGGCGAGCATACGGAACTCCATGAGAGCAGGGATGAACTGCTACGCCGCGCGCGGGTCCGCTGGAGCTCACGCCATGGGGGCGACCCCCGGACTCTTGGGGTCAGGTGCTGTCGTCGGTGCCCGTGACAGGACGCTCAGGCATGGCTGGTGCTTCGCTCAGCGTCATCAGCACGTCGGCATACCAGGCCAGGTTCAGGCCCAGCGATTCGTCCTCG
Source organism: Rubrivivax albus (assembly GCF_004016515.1). Taxonomy (GTDB): domain Bacteria; phylum Pseudomonadota; class Gammaproteobacteria; order Burkholderiales; family Burkholderiaceae_C; genus Rubrivivax; species Rubrivivax albus. Next base: position 115,048 of record NZ_SACT01000010.1, on the reverse strand, counting down.
ACCTTGTCGCGCGTGCTCAGGTCCAGCCGCGCGGAGTGCACACCGGCCAACCGCCAGGGCAGGTCGCCGGCGCGTTCCGGCGCGTGCGCCACCACCGCCGCGCCGCTGATGCCGCGGTGGGTGCGCCCGTCGGTCAGGAAGTGGCCCTGGCCCTGGAAGCGCAGGCCGAAGGCCGACGCGACGATCGCCTGGCGCACCACCGGCAGCCGGTGCAGCGTGTCCTGGAAGCCCAGCGGGAAGCCGACGATCAGCAGCGGGTGGCCGATGCGCAGCGGCGCGTCGGGGCGCTGCAGGTCGGCCGGACGGAACGCGCGCAGAAGGTGGCCGGCCGGCAGCCGCGAGCGGTCGATGGCGAGCATGGCCACGTCGATCTCGCCGCCGGCGTCCTCCGCGCTGCGCCAGGCGCTCTTGCCGTTCTCGTAGAGCAGCAGCGAGGTCGCCTCCACACGGGCCAGGTCGTCCCGGCGGCTGTGGACCTCGATCTCGATGCGGTCGGGGTGGTGTTCGTTGTCCGCGTCCAGGAAGACGTGGCGGCTGGTGACGAGGAACAGCGCGTCGTCGCGTTCGAAGAAGAAGCCGCTGGCGTTGGTCAGCGGCCGGTCGCCCTGGAAGGTGGCGATGCGCGTGGCCGTCAGCAGCAGCGCGTCGACCGGCAGCTCAGTCATCGAAGCCCGCTGCCGCTGCGTCGAAGGAGCGCAGCAGCGACGCGTAGTCCTCGTGCAGCGGGAACTGCGGGAACTGCGCCACCACGTTGGCCGGGGCGTGGATCAGGAAGCCGGCGTCGGCGGCCGAGAGCATGCCGGTGTCGTTGTAGGAATCGCCCGCCGCCATGACCTTGAAGTTCAGACCCTTGAGGGCATTGACCGCGTGGCGCTTCTGGTCGGGCTGGCGCAGGCGGTAATCGGCCACATGGCCGGCATCGTCGATCAGCAGCTTGTGGCAGAAGAGGGTGGGGCGGCCCAGTTGCGCCATCAGCGGGTCGGCGAACTCGTAGAAGGTGTCCGACAGGATGATCACCTGGTAACGGCTGCGCAGCGTGTCCAGGAAGTCCTTGGCGCCGGGCAGCGGACTCAGCCGGGCGATGACCTTCTGGATGTCGGCCAGCTTCAGCCCGTGCTGCTTCAGCAGGTCGAGCCGGTAGCGCATCAGCTTGTCGTAGTCGGGCTCGTCGCGCGTGGTGCGGCGGAACTCGGCGATGCCGGTTTCCTGGGCGAAGGCGATCCAGATTTCGGGGACGAGCACCCCTTCGAGGTCGAGGCAGACGATGTGCATGCCGCGATGCTAACCGGCGGGCTCCAGCGTGACGCTGACACCGGAGAGCACTGCATTGCCCGAGGGCGCATCGCGCAGGCGGTCGTCGAGCAGCGCGTTGAGGTTGGCGCCAGGCCGTTCGGCGGCCACGGTCATGCGCGTGCCCGGCACGTCGTGGCCCCAGCCGTGCGGCAGGCTGCAGACACCCGGCATCAGCGCATCGTCCAGTTCCACCGGGGCTTCGGCCGCGCCCTGCGGGCCGACGATGCGCACCCGCTGGCCGTCGACCACGCCGTGGCGCGCGGCGTCCTGTGGGTGCAGCTTCAGCGTGCAGCGCTCCGGCCCCTTGGCCAGCGGCTGCAGGTTGTGCATCCAGCTGTTGTTGCTGCGCACCTCGCGGCGGCCGATGATCACCATTGGCGGGGCGGGGGCGTGCAGCTCGGCCCGGGCCTTGGCCAGCTCGGCCAGCAACGGTGCCGGCGCCAGCTCCACGCGGCCGCTGGTCGTGCGCAGCAACTCCGGCAGGCGCGGCTGCAGCGCGCCGAGGTCTATGCCACCCGTTGCGTCGGCCACGCGCTGCAGCGTCAGCCCGTCGGGCCGGGCGCCGAAGCCGTCGCCGTAGGGGCCGGCACGCAGCGACAGGTCGAGCAGGCGCTCGGGGCCGGTCCAGCGCGACACCTCGGCCAGCACGGCGTCGGCGCGCTCGCCGGCCAGCCTCTCGACGTCGCGGCGGACCAGCGTGTCGTCCAGCGCCACCGGGTCGGCGTCGGGCCCGTCGCCGCGCGCGATGGCGGCGAGCTTCGTCAGGATCTGCCACTCCGGCAGATGGCCCGCCGGCCGGGGCAGCACCGGCGCGCTGTAGCGGGCGTGGTTGCGCACCGACAGCTGCGGGAAGGGCACGTCCCAGTGGCCGTCCTCCAGCGGGCTGCTGCCGGGCAGGATGACGTGGGCGTGGCGCGTGGTCTCGTTCAGGTACAGGTCCACGCTGACCATGAAATCGAGGCCCGCCAGCGCTCGCGCGATGCGATCGCCGTTGGGTGCCGACAGCACCGGGTTGCTGGCCAGCGTGACCAGCGCGCGCACCTGGCCGGCACCGGGGGTCTCCATCTCCTCGGCCATCAGCGTCATCGGCAGTTCGCCGAAGACCTCGGGTGCGCCGCTGACACGGCTGCGATGGCGGCCCGTGACGATGCCCGCACCCTGGCCGGGCCGGCCCTCGGTGTTGCGCGCGAAGGCCGCGGCCTTGGGGAACATGGCGCCGCCCTCGGTGTCGAGGTGGCCTGTCAGGGCATTGATCACGTCCACGAGCCACGAGGCCGCGCTGCCGTAGGTCTGGGTGCAGGTGCCGATGCGGCCGTACAGGCACGCGCGCTCGGCCTCGGCAAGCTGGCGGGCCAGGGCACGGATGCTGGGCGCCGGGATGCCGCAGCGTGCGGCGACGGCTTCCGGCGCGAAGGGCTGCACGGCGTCGCGCACCGCGTCCACACCGGCCAGCCACGGCGACAGCCGCTCCGGCCGCACCCACCCGTCGCCGAACAGCGCGTGCACCATTGCGGCCAGCAGGAACACGTCGCTGCCCGGCCGGATGAAATGGTGCTCGTCAGCGATGGCGGCCGTCTCGGTGCGCCGCGGGTCGATGACGACCAGCCGGCCGCCGCGCGCGCGCAGCGCCTTGGCCCGGCCGCGGAAGTCGGGCACGGTCCACAGGCTGCCGTTGCTGGCCATGGGGTTGGCGCCCAGCACCACCAGCAGGTCGGTGCGGTCGATGTCGGGCACGGGGATGGACAGCCAGTGGCCGAACATCAGGCCGCAGGACAACTGCTTGGGCATCTGGTCCAGCGTGGAGGCGGTGAAGATGTTCTTCGTGTCCAGCGCCTTGGCCAGTCGCGGCACGTACAGCAGCAGACCCATCTTGTGGGCCGACGGGTTGCCGATGCTCAGCGCCACCGCGTCGCGGCCGTGCGCCGCCTGCGCGGCCGGCAGGCGGGCCGCGATCTCGGCGAAGGCCTCGTCCCAGGTGGCTTCCACGAAGGTGTTGCCGCGGCGGATCAGCGGTGTGCGCAGGCGGTCCGGGTCGTCGTGCAGGTCTTTCACGGCCACGCCCTTGGGGCAGATGTAGCCGTGGCTGAAGACGTCGTGCTCGGCGCCGCGGACGCTGGTGATCCGGCCGGCCTCGGTGCGGATTTCCAGGCCGCAGCAGGCCTCGCACACAGGACAGATGCGGTAGTGACGCATTTCTCGCAATTCGGGTTGCATGTCGTGACGATGATGCGCCCTCGTTCGCGGCCCGGCCGCTCAAGTTTTCCCGGGGCTCGACGATGAGCTGTTCGATGGATGAGGATGATCCCTTTGCGCTGAAACTGCGGTCGTCTGCCGCCGAAACGCTGGAAGCGGCGTCACAGCGCCTGAAGCCGGTGCAGCGGGTGAGCGCCAGCCTCTACCGGGCGGTTGAGGTGATGCGTGAGCCCAATGGCCGCGTCACCCGCATCGGCAAGATCTGGCACAGCGACCTCGAGCGCGTGCGCCGATTCGGCCATGCGCTGGCGGCCAACACGGCCGGCGACCACGTGCAGGTGGCCGATTCAGGTGGCCGCGTGATCGAGACCATCCCACCGCCGCCGCCTGGCACGCCACCGCGAGGCTGGGGCGACTGGACCTCCTCCCGGATCCCGTCAAGGGAGCCGTCGCCGGCCGCCTTGCCGACGGTCACGGCACGGGTGCCGACGCTCCAGCCGCCGCCGAGCGGCGTGCCGCCCATCGTCCCGCCGGCGCTGCCGGCTTCACTGGCTTCGGCCACCGCCCGGGCCATGGCGCCGGGCCAACCAGCGCTGGGATCCGAAAGCCGGGTGGAACGCACCAATCCGCTGCCACCAACCCACGTCTGAGCGACCGCGGCTCTCCCAGCGCCGCGCGAAGATGTGATGAAAGCGCTGCCGGCCGGCGTAGACTCCCTGCCCCATGGCTTCCCGGACCGTCACCCTCGAACAGGTCGCCCGCCATGCGGGCGTGTCGCCGAGCACGGTGTCGCGCATCCTCAACGGCACCGCGGTCGTCAGCGACGACAAGAAGCAGGCCGTGGAGGACGCGATCCGCACCCTGGGCTTCGTGCCCAACCCGGTGGCGCGTGGTCTGGCCGGTGGCCGCACGCTGAGCATCGGCGTCGTCACGCAGGCGATCGACTCGCCGTTCTACGGTGCGGCGCTGCGCGGCATCGAGGACACGCTGGGGGCGGCGGGCTACAGCCCGCTGTTCGTCAGTGGCCACTGGAACGCCGACGAGGAGGCCCGCTGCATCGACGTGCTGCGCGCCCGCCGGGTGGATGGCCTGATCGTCCTCACCGGGCGCCTGAGCGACGCTGCACTGCGCGCGTTGGCGCGCCAGCTGCCCGTGGTGGTGACCGGGCGCAGCCTGAAGGCACCGGGCCTGCTGTCACTGGACTTCGACAACGCTTTGGGTGCCCGCATCGCCACCGAGCACCTGTTGGGGCTGGGCCATCGCTCGATCGCCTTCATCGGTGGTGATCCGCTTCACCCCGATTCGCGCGAACGCGAGGCCGGCTTCCGCGCCGCCTTCACCGACGCTGGCGTGACCGTCGATCCGATGCTGATGACGGTGGGCGATTACCAGGAGGCCGGCGGCCGCCAGGCCATCGAGCGGCTGCTGGACGCCAGGCGCCGCTTCAGCGCGGTGTTCGCCGCGAACGACCAGATGGCCTTCGGCGCCGCGCTGGCGCTGCACCGCCGTGGTCTGCGCGTGCCGCAGGACGTGTCGCTGGTCGGTTTCGACGACCTGGCCTCGGCGTCCTACAGCATCCCGCCGCTGACCACCGTGCATCAGCCGGTGATGGACCTCGGCCGTGCCGCGGCGGCCGGCATGCTGGCCCTGCTGGCGGGAAGCAAGCCCGACACCGCGCTGCCACCGCCTCAGCTCGTCGTGCGCGAGTCCACCGCCTCGGCAGTGGGCGGCTGACACGCCGCCTGGTGGCGGGCGCCAGGCCGCCCCAGGGCGCCTCAAGGCCGTCCGGGGCCTCGACGATGCCTCCGCGATTACCCTGCGTTGACACCCTGGTGTACCGTCAACTACAGTGTGAAAGCGCTTTCATCATCTATCGAGGCAGGAGCAGGGCTTGGTCGAAACCGGGGCATGGCGCCGTCGCGCATGGCTGGCCGGCATGGCTGCGGCCGTGGCGGCGCCTTTGCACCGCGCAAGTGCAGCCACCTCCATCACTCTGACCGTGGCCGCCTATCCGGCGGTGGACGCCATCGTCAAGGCCGCGCTGCCGGCCTGGCGGCAGCGGCATCCTGACGTGGCCGTGAACGTGGTCAGCCGCCAGTACGGCGACCACCACACCGCGATGACCACGGCGTTGTCCACGTCGGTCTACCTGCCCGACGTGATGGCGCTGGAAGCCAGCTACCTGGGCCGCTTCTCCACCGGCGGTGGGCTGGACCGCCTGTCGCTGCCGCCCTACGACGGCGGCGCGCTGCAGTCGCGTTTCGTGCCGTATGCCTGGTCCAGCGCCCTGAACCCGCGTGGTGAGCTCGTAGCCGTGCCCACCGACATCGGCCCGGGCACGATGCTGCTGCGGCGCGACCTGCTCGCACGGGCCGGGCTGGCGGCCGCCTACCTGCAACCCAGCTGGGAGGCCTACGTGGCCGCCGGTGCACGCATCAAGGCGGCCACGGGGGCCTACCTGATCTCCAACGCCCAGGCGCTCAAGGACATCCTGATCCGCACCGGCATCGGGCCGGGCGAGGGGCTGTACTTCGACCGCGACTCGCGCGTGCTGGTGAACTCGCCGCGCTTCGTGCGCGCCTTCGAACTGGCGCGTGAGGTGCGGCGCCAGCGGCTGGACGCGCGCGTCAACGCCTGGTCCAACGAGTGGGCCGAGGCCTTCCGCCGTGGGCGGCTGGCCACCGAATTGTCGGGCGCCTGGATGGTGGGCCAGATGGCCAACTGGGTGGCGCCCGACACACGCGGGCAATGGGAGGCAGCACACCTGCCGGGCCAGACCTTCGTCGGCTATGGCGGCACCTTCTATGCCATCCCGCGCCGCTCCGAGCCGGCGCGCAAGGCCATGGCTTGGGCACTGATTCGCCTGCTCACGCTGGACCCGACGCTGCAGCTGGCCGCGTTCAAGGCCGAGGACGCCTTCCCTGCGCTGCTGGACGTGCACGAGGCCCCGTTCTTCGACGAGCCCCTGCCGTTCCTGGGTGGGCAGCCGGCGCGCCGCCTGTGGCGCGACGCGGCCCGGCGCATCACGCCGGTGCAGGTGCACAAGCAGAACAACTTTGCCGACGAGGTGGTGGGCACCGAACTCGACAACGTGATGGACCGTGGCAAGCCCATCGCCGAGGCGCTGGACGATGCCGAACGGCTGCTGCAAAGGCGGGCCCACCGATGAACTTCCGTCTGTCGCCGCGCTGGGCGCCCTACGTGCTGATCAGCCCGTTCCTGATCCTCTTCGCCGTCTTCGGCGTGTTTCCCCTCGGCTTTTCGCTGTGGCTGGCCTTCCAGGCCTGGGAGCCCACCAGCGGCCTGGAGACGATGCGCTGGGTGGGGCTGGAGAACTTTGCCTTCGCGCTGCAGGACCCGTGGTTCTGGAAGGCACTGAAGAACACCGCGTGGCTCGCCCTGATGTCGGGCCTGCCGCAGCACCTGGTCGCGATCCCGCTGGCGGCCTTCATCGACGGCGGCATCCGGCGCTGGCGCGATGGCGTGGTGGGCGCCTGGTTCGTGCCCTACATCACCTCCACCGTGGCCATCGCCATCCTGTTCGCGTCGCTGTTCTCCACCGACTTCGGCCTCGTCAACGCGATGCTGGGCTGGGTGGGGCTGGGGCCGGTGGACTGGCTGGGTCAGCCGGAGAACGTGAAGCCGGCCATCGCGTCCATCGTCTTCTGGCGCTTCGTCGGGTTCAACGTGGTGCTTTACCTGGCCGCACTGCAGTCCATCCCGCGCGACCTCTACGAGGCTGCGGCCCTGGACGGCGCCGGCCCGCTGCAGCGCTTCCGGTACATCACGCTGCCGGGCCTGCGGCCGATGATCTTCTTCGGCGTCACGCTCAGCGTGGTCGGCGGGCTGCAGCTGTTCGAGGAGCCCTTCATCCTCACCGGCGGCCGCGGCGGGCCCGACCAGTCGGGCATGACGGCGGCGGTCTACCTGTACCGCATGGCCTTCGACTTCAACGACTTCGGCGGCGCCAGCGCGATGTCCTGGCTGCTCTTCGTCGTCGTCGTGGGCCTGACCTGGCTGACGCACCGGCTGCTCGGGCCGCGCAAGGACGGCGCATGAAGGCGACGCAGCCCATGACCCGCATGGCCGCGTATGGCCTGGTCGGCATCGGTGCGGCGGTGATGCTGGCGCCGTTCTACGTGATGTTCGTCTTCGCGACGCACTCGCGGGCGGAGATCTTCTCGCTGCCGCCGCCGCTGTGGTTCGGCAGCGACCTGCTGGCCAACCTGGCCATCCTGACCGAGCGGCTGCCGTTCTGGCGCAACCTGGGCTGGAGCCTCTACGTGGCCCTGATGTCCACCGCGCTGACGCTGCTGTTCTGTTCGATGGCCGGCTATGCCTTCGCGTGCTTCGAGTTCCGCTTCAAGAAGGCGCTGTTCGCACTGGTGCTGGGCACGATGCTGCTGCCGTCGTTCATGAACATGATCCCCACCTTCCTGATCATGGACGCGCTGGGCTGGATCGACACCCACCGCGCGCTGTACATCCCGGGCGCCGCCAGCGCCTTCGGCATCTTCCTGATGCGCCAGTTCGCCGTCAGTGCGGTGCCGCCGTCGCTGCTGGAGGCCGCGCGCATGGACGGCTGCGGCGAGTGGGGCATCTACTGGCGGATCGTGCTGCCGCTGATGCGGCCCGCGCTGGGCACGCTCGGGCTGATCACCTTCATCGCCAGCTGGAACAACTTCATCGGCCCCCTGGTGGTGCTGCGCAGCGCCGACAACTACACGCTGCCGCTGGCGCTGCGCAGCCTGCAGACCACGATGAACACCGAGTGGGGCGCGCTGATGGCGGGCTCCGCGATCGCCACCATTCCCTTGCTGGTGCTGTTTGCGCTGTCGTCACGCCAGCTCATCGCCGGCTTGACCGCCGGCGCTGTCAAGTGACCTCCACCCGAGCACGACCATGACCATCCCACCCGACCGCCACCGCTTCTTCGGCCCGGACTTCGTCTGGGGCGTGGCCACCAGTGCCTTCCAGATCGAGGGTGCAGCCCAGGCCGACGGCAAGGGCCCGTCGATCTGGGACCGCTTCTGCGCCGAGCCGGGCCGCATCGCCGACGCCAGCAACGGCGACGTGGCCTGCGACCACGTGCAGCGCTGGCGCGAGGACCTGGACCTCATCGCCGCGTTGGGTGTGGACGCCTACCGCTTCTCGGTGTCCTGGCCGCGCGTCCAGCCGTCGGGGCAGGGCGCCTGGAACGCCGCCGGCCTGGACTTCTACGAGCGCCTGGTGGACGGCCTGCTGTCGCGCGGCGTGAAGCCCTACCTGACGCTGAACCACTGGGACCTGCCCGACGCGCTGCAGCAGCAGGGCGGCTGGGCGAACCGCGAGACGGTGCACCGCTTCGTCGAGTACGCGCTGGCGATGAACCGCCGCCTGGGTGACCGGGTAGCGTCGATCACCACGCACAACGAGCCCTGGGTCATCGCCCACCTCGGCCACGAGACCGGCGTGTTCGCCCCCGGCATCCGCGACCGCGCCGTGGCGGCGCAGGTGTCGCACCACCTGCTGCTCAGCCACGGCCTGGCGCTGCAGGCGCTGCGCGCCGACGGCTGTGCGGCCCGGCTGGGCATCGTGCTGAACCTCTCGCCGGTATACCCGGCCACCGACACCGACGCCGACGTGGCCGCCGCGCGCCGCGAGGACGGCCTGCTGCGCCGCTGGTACATGGACCCGCTGTTCCACGCCCGCTACCCCGACGACGTGCTGGCCCACCTGGGTGCCGACGCGCCGAAGGTGCAGCCCGGCGACCTGAACGCCATTGCGCAGCGCATGGACTTCCTGGGCATCAACTATTACTCGCGGCTGGTGGCGCGCGCCGGCGAGCCGTGGGACGTGGCCAGCAGCGGCCGCGAGCGCACCGACATGGGTTGGGAGATCTACCCCGAGGGCCTGACCGACCTGCTGGTGCAGCTGGACCACGACTACGCCGTGCCGCCGCTGTACGTGACGGAGAACGGTGGCGCCTTCCGCGACGAGGCGGTGGACGGCCGCGTGCACGACCCGGCACGCACCGACTACATCGCCCGCCACATCGACGCCGTGGGCGAGGCCATCCGCCAGGGCGTGCGCATGGAGGGCTACATGGTCTGGAGCCTGCTCGACAACTTCGAATGGGCCTCGGGCTACGCCAAGCGCTTCGGCATCGTGCACGTGGACTACGCGACGCAGTTGCGCACGCCCAAGACCAGCTACGCCTGGTACCGGGACTTCCTGGCGCGGCGGCGCCAGGCGGTGCAGGCGCCGGCCGCGGCGCGCCGCGAAACCGTGGAGGCTTGACCATGGCCCGCATCCGAGCCCCCCGCGGCGCCCGCCGCCCCGGCTGGACCCTGGTCTGGCACGACGAGTTCGAAGGCGACGCCGTCGACCGGACCAAGTGGGACTTCGACCTGGGCAACGGCTTCTACGACTACAAGAACCACGCCTGGGTCCCGGGCTGGGGCAACGAGGAACTGCAGTACTACACGCACGAGCCGGAGAACGTGGTCGTGCGCGACAGCTGCCTGTCGATCCGCGCCGTCAAGGCGCCGCTGCACGGCTGCGGCTACACCTCGGCGCGGCTGAAGACCAAGGCGCGGGATGGCTCGGTGCTGTTTGCCAAGCGCTACGGGCGCATCGAGTTCCGGGCCAAGGTGCCCTGGGGCAAGGGCCTGTGGCCGGCGCTGTGGATGCTGCCGGTGGACGACACCTACGGCGGCTGGGCGGCCAGCGGCGAGATCGACCTGATGGAGATCGTCGGTGAGAAGCCGCAGGAGGTGCTCAACAGCATCCACTTCGGCTCCACCTTCCCGCGGCGCACGCTGATCACGACCACGCACGCGCTGCCCCAGGGCAGCCTGGTGTCGGACTGGCACACCTACGCAGTGGAATGGGAGCCGGGCGAGATCCGCTTCTACGTCGACGACGTGCAGACCTGCACCTACGACTTCTGGTGGAGCTGCGGCAAGCTCGTCAAGGGCCAGGGCGTGGAGGCAAAGAAGGAGGCCGACCTGCACCCGTGGCCGGCGCCCTTCGACCAGCCCTTCTACCTGGTGATGAACGTCGCCGTCGGCGGCAACTTCCCCGGCGTGCCCAACGACCAGACCCGCTTCCCCGCCGAACTGGTGGTGGACTACGTGCGCGTGTACGACAAGGTGGGCGGCTACGGCCCCGTCAAGCCCCGTGGCCCCGGCGTGATGCCCTGGCAGAAGGGCCACGTCAACGAGCGCCGCAACTGAACACGCAAGGCCATTGGAGAACACGATGTCGAAACCCCGAATTCCCCAGCAGGACGCCGAGCACGGCGAATACCCGGCAGCCGACCCCGTGCGCTCCGGCGCGATGCCGCGGGTGGCCGCCCAGGGCGGCGCCTGGTCGCACGTCAAGCCCGAGGTCTGGACCGATGCCGAGCGCCAGACGCTGAACGATGCCTTCCGCGGTGTGCTCCAGCGCGGCGTGCACGGCTTCTGCTTCAGCCCCTACCTGGAAGGCCAGTCGCCGGGCTCGCAGGTCAGCGAGGCGCAGATCCGCGAGCGCCTGCAGATCATCCAGCCCTACACGCGCTGGATCCGCACCTTCTCGTGCACCGACGGCCACGAGCAGACGCCCCGCATCGCGCACGAGATGGGCATCAAGACCCTGGTGGGGGCCTGGATCGGCACCGACGACGAGATCAACGAGCGCGAGATCGCCGGCGTGATCGAGGTCGCGCGTGCCGGCCACGCCGACATCGTCGCCGTGGGCAACGAGGTGCTGCTGCGCGAGGACATGGGCGAGGATCAACTGCTCGCGTGCATCCAGCGCGTCAAGGACGCCCTCCCTGGCGTGCCGGTGGGCTACGTCGACGCCTACTACCTCTTCGAGCTCCACCCGCGTATCACCGCCGCCTGCGACGTGGTGCTGACCAACTGCTACCCGTTCTGGGAGGGCTGCCCGCGCGAGGGCGCACTGGCCTACATGCAGAGCATGGTGCGCCGTACGCGCGCCGCGGCCCCCGGCAAGCGCATCGTGATCAGCGAGACCGGCTGGCCCGACCAGGGCAGCGCGTTCCACGGCTCGGTGCCCTCGACCGAAGGCGCGATGGCGTACTTCGTCGACACCATCCAGTGGGCCGAGGCAGAGGACCTGGAGGTCTTCTACTTCGCGGCCTTCGACGAGGCCTGGAAGGTCGGCGCCGAAGGCGATGTCGGGGCCTACTGGGGCCTGTGGGACAAGGACGGAAAGCCGAAGTTCGCCTGATGCAGAAGATCGACATCCCCACCGGCCGTGCCATCTGCTACTCCGGCTACCGCGAGGGCCAGAGCCCCGACAGCCGCATCTACCCCAGCCTGGAGCAGATCCACGAAGACCTCCTCATCCTGAAGCCGCACTGGCCGCTGCTGCGCCTGTACGACTGCAGCCCGCATGCCGAGCGCGTGCTGGAGGTGATCCGGCGCGAGCGCATGGACTTCAAGGTCATGCTCGGTGCCTACCTGGGACCGGAGATGAACAACTTCGGCTGCCCCTGGGGCGGTGTGTACGCCGAGGACGAACTGGAGGCCAGCATCGCGGCCAACGAGGTCGAGGTGGGGCGCCTGATCGCGCTCGCGCAGGCCTACGAGGACATCGTCTTCAGCGTGGCCGTGGGTAACGAATGCACCGTGGACTGGAGCGACCACATCGTGCCGGTGGAGCGCATGCTGCACCACGTGCGCCGCGTGAAGGCCGCCGTGCGCCAGCCGGTGACCTTCTGCGAGAACTACGTGCCCTGGCTGGACAAGCTCAAGCCGCTGGTGCCCGAACTGGACTTCATCTCCGTGCACACCTACCCGGTGTGGGAGTACAAGCACATCCACGAAGCGCTGGACTACACGCGCCACAACGTCGAGAGCGTGGAGCGCGCCCATCCGGGCAAGCCGGTGGTGATCACCGAGGCCGGCTGGTGCACGCGCAGCAACGGCCGCGGCATGCATGCCGAGCACGCCGCGCAGGAACTGCAGGCGATCTACCTGCGCGACCTGATGGCATGGACCGACCGCGAGCAGCGGCTGTGCTTCGTCTTCGAGGCCTTCGACGAACCCTGGAAGGGATCGCCCGACCCGCTGGAGCCGGAAAAGCACTGGGGCCTGTTCACGGTGGACCGCGAGCCCAAGCTGGCGATGCAGGACTGGCCGGCCGTGGCCACGGCGCATGACTGAGGCGTGTACCACGCGGGCACGCCGTGGCGCCCCGGCGGCTTGGCTGTTCCTCCTGGTGGCCTTCCTCGCGGCCTGCGGCGGCGGGGCGGCCAGTGACAGTGGCCCGGTGGCCGGCAGCCCTTCGCCGGCACCTGCACCGTCGCCACCCACGGCGCCGCCGCCGGTGGGCATGCCACCGCCTGCTGCCGCGCCCGCCCACTACGTGCTGGCCTGGGCCGACGAGTTCGACACCCCAGGCCAGCCCGACGCCACCCGGTGGGTCGCCGACACCGGGCGCAACCAGGCCGGCTGGTACAACAACGAACTGCAGTACTACGCCTCGGGCCGGCTGGAGAACGCCGAGGTGCGTGACGGGCGGCTGGTCATCACGGCCCGGCGCGAATCGCTCAGTAGCGCGCCGGACTGGGGCGGCCAGCGCTACACCTCGGCACGGTTGATCACCCGTGGCCTGGCCGAATGGACCTACGGCTTCTTCGAGGTGCGGGCGCGAATGCCCTGCGGCCGCGGCACCTGGCCGGCGATCTGGACCCTGGGCAGCGGCGGCCGCTGGCCGCAGGACGGCGAACTCGACATCCTGGAGCACACGGGCCGCAACCCGGACCACGTGTTCTCGACGGTGCACACCGCCGCCGGCAGCGGCGGCAACGGGCGCGGCGCGGGCCGCACGCTGGCCACGGCGTGCAGCGCGTTCCACGACTACCAGATGCACTGGACCCCGGAGCGCATCGTCTTCAGCGTGGATGGGGTGGAGCACTTCCGCTACCTCAACAGCGGCCCCGGTGGCGCGGCCTGGCCCTTCGATGCGCCGCAGTTCCTGATCCTGAACATCGCCATCGGCGGCGACCTGGGCGGGCCGGTGGACGACACGATCTTCCCGGTGGAGATGCAGGTCGAGCACGTGCGGGTGTGGCAGGCGCCGGGTTGAGGTGTCGACCGCCCGGTGAACCTTGCACCGGCCGGTGACGCCGCCTTGGGCCGAGGACGCCTATCGCTCGCCGATCGGCCGCGAGGTGATCGACCGCGTTGGTTATCCTGCGTGGCGACCCACGCACCGGCCGGTGGTGGGTCGTGCACGCAGGGCGGGACCAGCACAGACAATGGACGACGATCACACGACAGGCGTGGGCGCGAATCCTGTGGGAGCGGACGATCCTCGGGTGGTCCACGGCTTCCACGACCCTGAACAGCTTGCCAGCCGTCTCGATCGGCGCGGGCGCTTCGTCGACGAGCACCTGAAGCCGTCGTCCGCGCGGTGATCGCCCGCAGTTCGGCGTGCCCGCCATGCGCATGAAGGGTCTGCTGCGCCTGCTGGCAGGGCTGGTGCTGTGGCAGGCCACCGGTGCGGCCCTCGCACGCGAGGTGCCCGACACGATGGCGCAGCGCGCGCTGGCCTGCACGGGGTGCCATGGGCCGCAGGGGCGTTCCAGTCCGGAAGGCTACGTGCCGCGCCTGGCCGGCAAGCCGGCCGGCTACCTGCTGGCCCAGTTGCAGGCGTTCCGCGACGGTCGCCGCCGCCACCGCACGATGGCGGCGCTGCTGCAGCCCCTGGACGACGCGATGCTGGCGGCGCTGGCGCAGCATTTCAGCGGGCAGTCGCTGCCTTACCCGCCCCCGGTCGCGTCGACGCTGGTCCCGGCCGATACCGCACGCGCCCGTGCGCTCGTCACCCAGGGCGACGCCGCGCGCGGCGTGCCGGCGTGCGTCGCCTGCCACGGCCTCACGCTCACCGGTGTGGCATCCCACGTGCCCGGGCTGCTGGGCCTGCCGGCCGACTACCTGCTGGCCCAGCTGGGCGCCTGGCGCAACGGCCAGCGCCAGGCCCGCACGCCGGACTGCATGGCCGAGGTGGTGCACCGGTTGTCGCCCGGCGACCTGCCGCTCGTCGCACGCTGGCTCGCCGCGCAGCCGCTGCCGTCGCGGACGGCGCCGGCCGAACGCCCGCCCGGCGACTGGCCGCTGGCCTGCGGCAGCGCCACGCCGCCCGGACCAAAGGCCGCACCGGTGGCGGTGTCCGCCGCCGCCGAGCGCGGCGCCTACCTCGCCAAGCTGGGCAACTGCGCCGGCTGCCACACCGCGCCGGGCGGGGCCGCCATGGCCGGCGGTCGGGCCATCCCCACGCCCTACGGCGTGGTCTACGCCAGCAACCTGACCCCCGACCCGCAGACGGGCATCGGCCGCTGGAGCGCCGACGATTTGCACCGCGCCATGCACGAAGGACGCGCACCCGATGGCCGTCGCCTGCTGCCGGCGTTTCCCTACACCTCGTTCACGCACGTGGCGCGTGCCGACAACGACGCGCTCTACGCCTGGCTGCGCAGCCTGCCCCCGGTGGTGCAGCGCAACCGGCCGCACGCGCTGCGCTTCCCGTACAACACGCCGCTGGCCATGACCGCGTGGCAGTGGCTGAACTTCGCGCCCGCGCCGCCGCTGGCCCAGGCACCGGCGAGCGGGCCGGCGCGCGGTGCCTACCTGGCCCGGGGCCTCGGCCACTGCGGCGAATGCCATGCGCCGCGCGGCCGTTGGTCGGCGCCCGGCCGCGCGCTGCTCGGCGGCGACCTGCCTGGCCAGGACTGGACGGCGCCCTCGCTGCACCCGGTGCAGGGCCGCCCGGTGCCGGCGGCCGAGACCGTGGCGCTGCTGCGCACCGGCCGCAACGCCTTCGGCACTGCCAGCGGGCCGATGGCCGAAGTGGTCCAGGCGAGCACCCAGCACTGGACGCCGGCCGACCTGCAGGCCGTGGCAGACCACCTGCTGGCGCTGCCGGCCGTCGCCGCCCCGCGCGCGGCGGCGCCGGCCGATCCGCGGGTCGTCAACGCCGGCGAGCGCGTCTACACCCGGCATTGCGCCGACTGCCACGGCGCCGACGGCCGCGGTGCGCCCGGCGCCTACCCGCCGCTGGCGGGCAACCCGGGCGTCACGCAGCCCGGCGTGCGCAACCTCCTGGCCGTGCTGCGCCACGGCGGCTTCGGGGCCGCCACGCGGGACCATCCGCTGCCGTACGGCATGCCGCCAGCGGAACTGTCGGTCGAAGACACGGCGGCGGTGCTGACCTACATCCGCCAGGCGTGGGGTCACCGTGCCGGCGCGGTCAGCGCGCTGGTCGTTCAGAAGTCGCGCTGACGCCGGCGGCAGGCCTCGGCGCCTCGGCTTCGGAGTCTGCGATGGTCACCCCGTCGGGGTCGAATAGATGCCGCCGTCGGTGCGTCCGGGGTGGTAGCCCTTGTGGCCGATGGCGAGGGTCAGCGGGCTGCGCGGATCGCGGCCCTGGGTCAGGTCGGCCAGCGCGCGGCCGAAGTGATACCTGGGCTGCCAGCCCAGCACCTGGCGGGCGCGCGCATTGACATAGACGCGGTCGATGTCCTCGAGCATGCGCCAGCCCCGCGCCGCGAACACCGGCTCGAAGCCCGGCGCCACCCGTCGCAGCACCGCAGAGGCCTGGCCGCGCAGCAGGTCCAGGTCCGTGGGCTCGAACGGCGATGTCGCGCTGATGATGAAGCGGTCGAACCCGATGTCGGCGGCACGCTGCATGGCCAGCAGGTGGGCGTCGACGACGTCCTGCAGGTCCACCCGCCGGTGGAGCAGTTCGACCACCTTCAGGTTCATGGGGTCGAAGCCGAGGCGGCGATGTTCGTCGTCGTCCCCTTCCGGAAAGAAGCGGGACGTGCGCAGAACCACCACTGGCAGGCCATGGTTGCGGTGGAAGAGCCGGCACAGGTCCTCGGCGGCAACCTTGGTCGCGCCGTAGATGTTCTTCGGCACCGGTGCCACGTCTTCGGTGATCCAGGCAGCCGGCGCCGGTGGCGGCGGGCTCAGCGCATCGCCGAAGGTGCTGGTCGTGCTGGTGAAGACGAAGGCGCGCACCTGGCCAGCGGCCCCGGCCTCGAGCAGGTTCAGCGTGCCGCTGACGTTGACGTCGACGAAGGCCTGCCGGCTGTGCAAGTGCACGTGCGGCTTGTGCAGCGTGGCCGTGTGCAGCACGGCGTCGACGCCCTGCATGCAGCGCGCGACGAGCGCGCGGTCCACGATGGAGCCGACGACATCGGTGCCAACTGCCGGCACGATGTCCAGGCCCACGACGTCATGCCCCTGCGCGCGCAGCGTGCGCACCAGCGCGTCGCCCAGGTGCCCGGAACTGCCGGTGACGAGGATCTTCATGCGCGGGAATCTACCGCGCGCGGGCGTCGGGGCACCGTCGTGATCGGCGTGCCGCTGCGGCTCAGGCCCCGTACTTCAGGCGCTCGTCCTTGTCCCACAGCCCCCACTCGGGCCCGACGTCGCCTTCCTGCGCCAGCTTCCACGGCTCGTCGAAGGACGCGAAGTAGAACATCTTGACGCCTTCGCGCCGCGCCCACTGCTGCACGGTGACGAAGTAGTGCAGCGCGTTCTCCGGCGACGGCACGGCGTCGTCCACCGGCTGCCCGCGACCGGGCCAGCCGGTCTCGGCGATGACCACCGGCTTCTCGCCGGCGGCGGCCTGCACCAGGGCATGCATGCGCTTGAGGTACTGTGCTGCCACGCCGATCTCCGCACCCTCCCAGAAGGGGTAGCAGTTGGGCAGCACCACGTCGCAGGCGGCCACCAGGGCGGGCCGCTCCAGGAACTGGTAGTAGGCGTCGACGCAGCCCAGCGGCACGTCGTCGGGCAGGGCCTCGCGCACGCGCTTCAGGTAGGCGATCAGCTCGGCCTCGTCGAGTTCGCCACGCAACAGTACCTCGTTGCCAACCACGGCCACGTTCACCAGGCCTTCGCGGGCCAGCTGCACCAGGCTGGCGATCTCGCGCTCGTTGCGTTCGTGGTCGCCGCTGATCCAGGCGCCGACCATCGTCTTCAGACCCTGCTCGCGCGCCACGGCCGGGATCCGCTCCTGGCCACCGGTGCAGGAGAAGGTGCGCACCCAGCGCGTGTGTGGCGCGACGATGCCGATGCGGCGATGGATCTGTGCGTCGGTGGGCACGTCGGCGGTGTCCTGCCCTTCGACGTAGGGGCTGAAGCACAGGCCGTAGACGCGGTTGGCCAGCAGGTCCCGGAACTGCGCGTGGGCCTGTTCGGGCGTGGCCGGGCCGGGCAGGGCACCGGCGCGCAGGTCCAGGCCACGCGCGACCAGCGGCACGCGCGGCGCCGACGGCCTGGACGAGCCGGCCCCGGCGTTGGCGCGCTGCTTGCGCCGCTCCAGTTCGGCGTGGACCTCGGTGGCGCGGGCCTCGTCGAGGTCATAGCTGCGCATGATCCACATCGCCAGCAGGGTGCCGACGATGGGCACGCCGGAGTAGAACAGCCGCAGGCCGTCGACCGCGCCGTCTGGCTGCGTCGCCGCGCCGGGCGTGAAGGCGACCACCGTCATGATCGCCCCGCTCAGCAGCCCCGCGATGGCGAAGCCGAACTTCACCATCCACCAGTAGATGGCGCCGAAGATGCCCTCGCGGCGCTTGCCGGTGGCCAGCTCGTCCAGGTCGCAGACGTCGGCCGTCATCGACATCATCAGCGTGAACAGGCCGCCGATGCCGAAGCTGAAGAACGGCAGCGCGAGCATGAACATGTACGGCTTGCCCGGCACCATCAGGAACCACAGCAGCACGTAGCCGATGATGGAGATGCCCTGCGAGAGCATGAAGGCGTTCTTCTTGCCCATGTGCTTGGACATCCACGCCACGGTGGGGATCACCGCGAACGTGGTGACCAGTGCCCCGACGCTGCCAAACAGCGTGGGCCAGATGCCGGCCGCGGCCGCATCGCCATTGAACAGGTGGTAGACGACGATGAAGAAGGAGAACGCCGCCACCGTGTTGAAGGCGTTGAAGATCAGGAAGGTGGAAAAGCACAGCTTGCGGAACGGGGCGATCCCGAAGGCGTCCTTGAAGCCGGCCAGGATCTCGCGCATGCCGCGCCCCAGGCTCTTCATGTCCAGCGGCACCAGGCTGGTGTCGTCGGTGGTTGGGCGGCTCTTCAGGAAGATCGCCGGCACCATGGCCAGCGCCGCGCAGACCACGCCCACCCAGACGGACAGCGTGCGCGTGGCGGTGTCGGCGTTGGGGAACCAGCTGGGGTCGTACATCACCACCCAGAACCACGGCGCGATGACCCAGGCCCACTGGCCGATCCACTGCGCCACCGCCATGATGCTGGTGCGCTCGTGGAAGTCATCGCTCATCTCGTAGCCCATGGCCACGTAGGGCACGCTGAAGATGGTCAGCCCCAGGTAGAAGACCAGCGACCAGGCGAGGAAGTAGATGAAGTTGTAGGTGACCCCGTCCTCGCGGTAGAGCTGCCACATCGCCACGAAGGAGATGCCCATGATGATCGCGCCGATGAACACGTAGTGCCGGCGCCGCCCCCACTTGGAGCGGGTGTTGTCGGAGATGAACCCCATGATGGGGTCGGTGACCGAGTCGAACACCCGCGGCAGGAAGAACAGCACTCCCCACATCCAGGGCGGGAAGCCCAGGTTCTGCACCAGCACCACCATGAAGATGCCCAGCGCCGCCGGGAACATCTGGTTGGCCAGCATGCCCAGGCCGAACGCGACCTTCTGGCCGAAGGGGATCTTGTGCGTGGCTACGGCGTGGGCTGTCATGGTGGGGAGATGGGGTCAGGGTCTGTCGGGGATCGCCACGGTGGCTTCGATCTCGACGACGCCGGTGGGGTCGAAGCGGCGGTCGGGGCAGTCGGTCCACCCGGCGTCGGTGCGCACGCGCAGGCGGGTGGCCGCGCCGCGCCGCCAGGTGCAGGGGATGCGCCGCCAGGTGAACCGCAGCACGCCGTCCAGCGGCACCTCGGCCGCGTCCAGCAGCACCGGGTCGAAGCGGGCCTGGCCGCCCTGCATGCGCAGGCCCAGTTCGCCCCAACGGGTGAGGATCTCCTCCTTCACCTGGCCGGTCATGCCGGGCTGGCGCGCGCCGCCCTCGCCAGGCGTGTGGCTGTAGGGGTCGAGCGGGAAGGCGCCGAAGGCCGCGGCGCCACGCTTGTAGCCCAGCCCGTCGCGCACGCGGCGGTAGTGCCGGCACAGCGCGGGCAGGGCCGGGTCGCCGGCGTCGAGTGCGGCGAATACCTGTTCCTGCACGGCCAGCAGCAGCTTGGCCACCATGTGCCAGTAGATGCAGCCCAGGCCCTCGTAGCCGAACATGGTGCCGGAACGGCCGGTGAAGGCGTGGTGGCCCAGCACGCGTTCGTAGATGCCCACGAGCGCGGGCAGGTCGTGGCCCAGGTCGGCAGCGGCGGCTTCGAGGTCACCACGGCTCGCCAGCGCCGGGGCGAAGCGCACGGTGCCGTCGGCCTGCTGCTGCAGCAGGTCGTGCCGTCCGGCGGCGAGCAGACGCTGCAACACCGGTTGCGCGAGCGCGTCGTCGTCGAGCCGGTTGCGCGCCAGGAAGCGGGGCAGGTCGCGGTCCGGGTAGAGCAGGAAGCTGTCGCGATCGGCGGTGTAGATCGGGCTGGCGAAGAGCGTGTCCAGCAGCGTCGTGGCCTCGGCCGGGGCCAGCAGGCCGGCCGACAGCACGGCCACCTGACCTTCGAGCATGGGGTACAGGCGCGAGACCTCGGCGGTCCCCTCACCGAAGGCGACGAGGTTGTAGGTGTCGAACAGGCCATCTGGCCGCCGGCAGCGTTGAAGCGTGGCGTCCACCAGAGGCAGCAGGGCTTCGGCCAGCGCCGGCAGCAGGCCTTCAGGGGCCGTGGCTGGTTGACGGCCGGTGGCGCCCTGGTAGGCCGCCGCGCGCCAGGCGTCCAGCGAGGCCCCGGCAGTGTCCAGGAAGCGGCGGCGCTGCACCGGATCGTCCACCGCGGTGATTGGCGTGGCCTGCACCAGCGCCAGCAGACCCTTCAACGCCTGCAGCGTGGCCGCCGGCAGCGCGAACGGGGCGGCAGCGCGGGGCCATGCGGCCAGCCAGGCCAGGAAACGGCGCAAGTGCGCCAGCGTCACCACCGACAGGCCGTAGCCGGCCAGCGCGTTGTTGGCGTCGTTCCACTCCGGCCGCTGCGTGTGCAGCCACAGGCCGCCGCCGGGCAGCAGGCTGCCGGCCTTGGCCAGCACGATGTTGGCCAGCTTCTCGCCCAGCGTGGCCAGCACAGGCTGGCCGTCGGCGTCGCAGACCAGCAGTCCGTCGGAGCCCAGCGCCGCCTTGCGCGCGTGGGCGCGCTCGTGGGCGGCGTGGTCGAAGTGAATGGTCTGCTTGGGCGCGCGCACCTGCTCGGCGTGCGGCTTCAGGCGGTACGGCACGTCGGCGAACGGAAAGAGCGCGCGGTCCCACAGCCCGTCCAACAGCGCCGGGTCGTGTGCCTGCGCCGCCTCCAGCAGGCGCAGCAGGTAGACCACCTGGTGGTCGCCCCAGTAGCCGATGTAGCTCCAGGGGTCGTCGGGCTCGATGGCCTCCCAGTCGATGCCGTCGCGGCCGATGCGGTAGGGGTTGTAGCCGTCGGGCGTCATCGCGCCGACGAAGGTGGCCACCATCGAGCCCACCCAAGCCGGTTCGCTGGGCACCAGCGCCTCCCAGTTCTGGAAGATGTCGCGCCAGTTGCCCTGGTGGTTCAGCACGCGGCGGCCCTGGGCGTCGCGCACGCGCACGCTGAACTTGTTCCAGGGCCGGCTGGGGTCGCCATGGCGGCGGCTGAAGGTCAGCGGCAGGTAGGCCATGGCCAGGCGCTCGACCTGCGGGCCCAGCGCGGCCGCGCGGGCCAGCAGGTCGGCGCGCGCCATCGTCGCAGGCCACGCGGCGGCGGCTTCGGCCAGCGTTTCGCCCAGCGCCAGGTGGCGTTGGCGGGCGAAGGCCACGAGGTCGTCGCGGTCGATGTTCGCGCCGTCGACGAAGACGCCGCCGCGCATGATGTTGAACAGCACGTTGGCGCGGTGGTGGGCCGCGGCCAGCGGGTCGCCGGAGTGCTGCAGGCCGTCGGCGCGTGCCAGCAGCTCGTCCACACCCGCGGTGTTGCGCCGGCGGGCCGCGACGATCTGCTCGGCCGTGCCGTCGCCGGCGGCCAGGCGCCGCGCGAGCGCGTCGACCTCGACCTGCGAGCGCGGCCCGTCGATCACCTGGTGCCAGGCCAGCCCGGCAGCGTCGACGGTGGCGGTGAACTGCGCCAGACTGGCGCCAGGGCGTCCACGCGTCAGCGTCTCGGCCTGGACCGCACCGCCACGGCAGAAGGCGCCCACCTGGTGCGCCGACAGCAGCGTGCGCGTGCCGGCGGGCAGGCCGGCGTGCCAGGCCACCAGCGCCTGGAACGATTCCTTGGGCTCGGCGCGGTCCCAGATCTGGGCGTACAGCGTGTACAGGCCCAGGCGGCCGCCGGCCAGGGCCTCGTTCCACTTGTAGGCGTCGGCCAGGCAGCTCATCGTGTTGTTGAGCAGCACGCTGACCCCCGGCGGCACCAGGTTCAGCACGCCGTCGAGCACGTCCACCCAGACGGGCGCGGCCGCAGGCAGCAGCTGCAGTCGTGCGCTGCGCACCAGGCCGAGTTCGGCCGAGGTGAACCACTCGTACTCGAACGCCAGCCCGGCCTCGGGACAGTCCTCGCGGAAGCGGATGCGGGTGGACGACAGGTTCTTCCACAGGGCGCGTGCACCGCCCCGGCCGTCCAGCCGCGGCGTGAACGGCGTCCACAGCAGTGGCGCGGCGCCGCTGCGGTGGACGCGGATCCAGGTGCGCGGCCCGGTGTGTTCCCAGCGGCGGTGGATCTTGTCCACCGTCTCATAGGGCAGGAAGGAGCCCTCGGCGTCGTGGCGGCCGGCGGCCAGCGAGCCGGCCGACGACACGAAGGCCCAGAGGTCGCTGTCGCCGGCCAGCGCCATGAAGAAGGGGTCGGCGGCGTCGATGCCGTCCAGGCGGTACCAGGTCTCGCCTTCGGCGTCGGTCTCGAATTGGCCCTGCATGCGGGCCGGTGGAGTGGGGTTCATGCGGCGGCCGGCAGCGCCGGCGGGAGGGTGCAGGTGGCGATGGCGTGCGCCGGCAGGTCGATGCGGCCTTGCCCGGCGTCATGGGTGAGCACGCAGGACAGGGCCTCATCACCGCGGTTGAGCACCACCACCGCCACCGACCCGTCGGGGTTGGCGAGGGCGGTGGTGGCCAGGGCCTCTCGGGTGGCGGTGCAGAGCACGCGCCGGGCGCCCGGGGCCACGAAGCGCGCGAACTGCCCGAGCACGTGGAACGACGGCTGCGCGACCCAGCGGTTCGCAGCGCGGTCCACCAGCACCGGGGCGTGGCACAGGTTGCCCACGTGGTTGGGGCCGCCGGTCTCGTCGAGCAGCAGGTTCCAGTCGATCCAGCCCACGGTGCCGTGGTTGAGGTCGTTCACCAGGGCGAGCGCGTAGCGCTCGGCGGCGGCCCAGCTGTCCCAGTGCGGGCCGCCTTCCTGGCAGCCTTCGCTGAACAGCAGCTGCTTGTCCGGCCAGGCCTCGTGCACCTGGCGCACGTGGTCGAAGTGCGGTTCGCCGTACCAGTGGAAGGCCAGGCCCCAGAAGCGGCGCGCCGCGTCCGGGTCGCCATAGAGCACGCTGGCACGTTCGACCATGAGGTCGCGGTTGTGGTCCCAGCCGAGGATCTTCACGTGGCCCAGGCCCGCCGTGTCCAGCGCCGGGCCGAGGTGGTCGCGCACGAAGTCGCGCTCCTCCTGGGCCGACCAGAGGCAGGAGTCCCAGCGCTGCACGGCCAGCGGCTCATTCTGCAGCGTCACGCCCCAGATCGGCACGCCTTCGTCGGCATAGGCCTGGATGAAGCGCACGAAGCACCGTGCCCAGGCCTCGCGGCATTCGGGCTTGAGCCGGCCGCCATGGGCCATCCGGCCGTTGTCCTTCATCCAGGCCGGTGGGCTCCAGGGCGACGCCAGCAGGGTCAGCGGCCGCCCGGCCACGCGCTGGGCCGCTTTCAGGAACGGCAGCAGCGCCACGCGGTCGCGCGCGATGCTGAAATGTTCCAGCGCCAGGTCCCCCGGCACGTCGGCATGCGCGTAGTGGCCCAGCGAGAAGTCGCAGCTGCCCATGTGCACGCGGCCCAGCGTGTAGCCGTGGCCGGTGGCCGGGTCGAAGTAGGCCTGCAGCAGGGCTTCGCGCTCGGCTTCGGGCAGCGTCTGCCAGGTGACGGCCGCGGCCTCGGTGAAGGCGCCGCCGAAACCCAGCACGGTCTGGAACCGGCGCGAGGCATCGATCGAAACCCGCGGCCCGTCGGCGTCGCCCGGGGCCACGGAGGCCACGGGCTGCGCCGCGAGCCGCGCACCACCGTCGCGCGCGGTCATCACCACGCGCCAGGCGGCCGGGTCAGCGCGTCCAGGACATGCCGTCGACATAGACCAGCGGAAGCCCGCTCGTGCCCTGCGCCTTGCCCGTGCGGTCGAAGATGTCGGAGATCACGAAGCCGGCGGTGACGTAGCGCAGGTCCAGTCGAGGGTTGGCCGCCAGGAAGTCGGCCACCGGGATCGACACCAGGCACCACTGGTCGTTGGTGCAGTAGCCGTAGTCGCCCGCCGCGATGGCGATGTAGGCCTCGGCCTGTTCGCGCTCCTCGGTGTCGGTCCAGACGCCGATCTCGATGCGGCCCGGGTAGCCGTTGGTGCGGATCCAAAGGTTGACGTGGCCGTTCTCGAAGCCGGTCATGTTGACCGCCGGGCCGGCCTGGAAGAAGCCCCAGCCCCAGACCTGCGGGTTGGCCGTGATGGCGATGCTCTGGCTGCCGCCGTCCGGGGCCGCGGTGGCGCTGGTGAGCGGCGCCACGGTGGTGGCGAACGGGTTGAAGCTGCGATCCGTGGCGATCAGGTCGCCGGTGGCGGCCGGGGCGTCGGAGAACAGCACCCAGCGGCTGACGGTGTCGGCCAGCGGGTCGGTCGGGGTCGGCGGGTCGAAGAAGACCGCCGTGGCCGGGTCGCAGGACACCGAGGTGTCGTAGACCCAGTCGGCGCTCGGCGGATTCATGTCCTGCACCACGCAGCGGGCCTTGCGGTCGCGCGTGAACAGGCCCCAGCCGTCGTCGCTGCTCTTCCATTGCTCGTCGAAGGACTGGAAGTAGAAGATCTGCACCGGCGGCTTGTTGCCGGCCGGCTCGGCCTTCCAGGCGGCCAGCCGGTCGTAGTACATCTTCTGGTTCACCGGGCTGGCGCGGAAGCCCAGCGTGGGGTCGCCGTTGTAGTCGATGGCGGTCCAGCCGGTCTCGCCGATGACGATCGGCATGGTGCTCAGGCCGATGCGATCGAGGTAGTTGCGCACGGCCGCGATCTCGTTCTTCGCGCTCTGCACGGCGGCGTCCATCATCGCGTCGGCACGTTCGTCGGCCGGCACGTCGCGCTGGCGCCAGTCCCAGGTGTCGGGCGAGTAGAAGGTGTCCAGCAGCGGGTAGGTGTGCACGGCGGCGTAGTCGACCACGTCGAGCACGGCGTTGGGCGCGGTGGCCCAGAAGTACCAGTTGTCGTTGGTCGTCACCGGCTGGGTGACGGCATCGCGGACCTGCTTGATGTAGCGCGCCATCACCGCCGGCGGGATCTGCAGGAAGGAGAAGTCCACCATCGCCTCGTTGCCGACGCTGACCGCGAGCACGATGTCGCTGTAACGGGTGGACAGGTCGATCAGGCTGGCCAGCTCGGCCTGGTTCTGCGCCTCCATGGCGTCGTCCACCGGGTTGTAGACGTAGGCGCCGAGCTGCATCTTCAGGTCGAGCCCGTTCTCGCGGATCACGCGCAGCACCAGCTCGCCGAAGCGCGCGCTGCTGAACAGGCGGATCACGCCCACACCGGCACCCTGCACCAGGCGCAGGTCCTGGAGCACGTTGGCGTAGGTGATGACCTCGCCGTCGAGGTCGGCCTCGCTGAGCGCCGTGCGGTAGGGCGAGTAGGCCGCGGCCGTGCGCGACGTGAACTCCGCCGGCAGGGCCCGGCGGTCGGTCAGCGACACCGGGGAGTCGAGGTAGCCACCACCGCCGCAGGCGGCGACGACGAGGGAGAGCACGGCCGCCGTCAGGAGGGCGGCAAGGCGGCGCCCGTGCTGCAGCGCCATCGAGGACATCCAGGAGATCATGACTCGGGCCTCAGAAGGTGAAGACGGCGCCGACGCCGAACCAGTTGCCGCGCGTGGCGACGCGCGGGTCGACGTTGGTGAACGCGTTGTGGCTGGGCATGGACAGCGGCGCCAGACCCTTGCGGTCGTAGTGCACCATGCCGGCAAGGCCGTAGAACCGGATCCCGTGGCCGAAGTTGTAGTCCACGCCCACGGTGTTGATCAGCGCGCTGTTGCTCTGGCCGCGCTCGCTGGGGTTGTCGGTGCTGGCCTTGCCCAGGTAGACCATGCCGGTGTTGAAGGCCCACTTGCCGTGCAGGTAGCGCACGCCGGCCATCAGGTCGGTGGTGCGCGCCGGGTAGCCGGGGTTGGGCACGCCGTTGGCGTCGGTGCCACCCCAGTCGACGTTGAACATGTTGTTCCACAGGCCGCCGCGGCCGAAGGTGGTGGGCACCGCGTAGGCGCCGCTCCACCGGTTGAAGCGCACGCCGGCGGTGGCCTCGATCTTTGGCGTGAAGTAGTAGCGCGCCATCAGCTGGAAGATGCCCTGCGACGAGCCACCAAGGATGTCGTCGTCGGCCGGGTTGGTGGTCAGGCCGAAGAAGGGCGCATGGCCCCAGGACACCGGCTGACCGTTGCGCGAGACCTGCACCGAGGCGTCGATCATCAGCCCGCCGCGGGTGTACTTGCCCCAGAACTCCAGCATCCAGGGGTCGTTCCGGTCCCAGCCGCTGGGGCCGGTGTCGTAGGTGGCCTCGAGCACGAGGTCACCGTCCATCACGTCCATGATGCGGGAGGTGTAGCGCAGGGCATGGCCCAGCAGGGCGTAGCCGGCACCGCTGGACGCCCAGGCGTCGCTGATGCCGAAGTCCGAGGCGTAGGGGAAGTCGGCCACCGCCCAGCTGCGGCTGGTCATCGCACCGATCGACAGCGTGCCGTACTCCTCGTGGCGGACGCCGATGTTGCGTTCGTAGATCGCGCCCTCGATGTCGACCTTGCCGTCGCGCCAGCGCTGGCTCAGCAGGCCCACGGCCTTGAAGCCGTTGGGCAGGTCGACCTGCATGCCCAGGTAGGGCTGAAACAGCACAGTGGTGCTGGTGTCGCTGCCGTAGGCCTTGCCGTAGACGAGCGGGTCGGCCCACTCGCGCTGGCGGTTCTCGTTCGGTTCCTTCTGGCACTCGTCGCAGACGTTGCTGCCCCGCACCATTTCCGCCTTGGCAAAGCCGGTCAGGGTGAAGAAGGGGCCGATGTCCACGGCCGCGGCCGGGAAACAGGCGGCAGCCGCCGCGACGACGACGGCCAGGCGCCTGAGCGAAGCGCCGGTGCGCGGCGAGGGCCGGCGCGGCGCAGCCTGGCAGGGCCGGGTGAGGGGCGAGGAGGCCGGGGGGAGAGAGCGTACGTGCATGGGTTCAGCCTTGACAGCGTGAAAGCGCTTTCAAAGGATAGTTCCCCCGGCCCGTCAACGTCAACGCCATGGGCCTGCGTGATTACCCTTGGTTGCGCGATTTCGACCCGGCCTGACGGCGGATCCGGGTAAACCAGATGTTGTTGTGAAAGCGCTTTCATGCAGAATCTTCGCACGTTGTCGCGATTGCAAGGAGTCCGCGCATGATCTGGTCGAGCCTCCGCCGCCTGGCGCCCTGGGTGGGTGCCGCCGCCCTGGCGCTGGGTCTGTCCGCCCAGGCGCAGCCCGTCAAGCTGGGTGCTGCCACCTACTTCCTGGCGCCCAAGGGCAGCGAGGCCCGCCCGCCGGCGGCGCCGTTCCGCACCGAGGCCCTGCTGAAGACGGCAGCACAGACCAACCAGTGGTACAGCACGCTCATCTTCAACGAGACGCCGGACCCCATCTATGCGATCCCGGTCAGCGTGCGCACGGTCAAGGCCGGCCTGGAGTTCTCGCTGCCGGTGAAGACCATCGTCCCGAGCGAGCGGCTGGACGTGGAGGTGCACTACCCGCACGCCGACCCGCTGCTGATCGCGCCCGTGGCCTTCGAGCCGGGGCAAGCCAAGCTGGCCAAGGCCAACGACTGGTCGATCGACATCTCGTTCGCACGCGGCGCCGACGACATGCGCGTGACCGTGGCCCATGGCAGCCCGTACGCGCAGCTGCGCCTGACGCGCGGCGACCTGAGGGTGACGCTGCCCGCCGCCGGCGAGCGGCTGGACGACGGGCGGGACCCGCGGGTGCTGGCGCTGAAGGTCGGCCCGCGGGCCTATGCCCTGTTCGGCCCGAGCGGCGCCCGCTGGGAGCGCACGTCCGACACCGTGTGGGTGGCGCGCATGCCGGCTGGCGCCAGCCATGCCGCTGTGGCGGCCTTGCCGGATGCGACGCCGGCGTCGCTGAAGCTGCTGACCGAGCACGCCTGGGCGTTCCTGGAGGAGACCCGCGTCGACTGGCGCTACGACCCGGCGGCCAGCCGTGTCGAGACGCGCTTCAGCGCGAAGACGAAGGCCATGGAGGGCAGCCAGGCCACGCCGCTGCTCGGCTTGTACCCGCACCACTGGTTCCGAAACGCCAGCGTGGCTGGCCGTCTGGGTCCAGCCTACGACACCATCCGCGGCAAGCTGCACCTGCTCGCCGCCCCCGAGTTCACCACCACCGCCACCTACGCCAGCTTC
Organism: Rubrivivax albus; assembly: GCF_004016515.1. Lineage (GTDB taxonomy): Bacteria > Pseudomonadota > Gammaproteobacteria > Burkholderiales > Burkholderiaceae_C > Rubrivivax > Rubrivivax albus. The sequence continues at coordinate 86,824 of NZ_SACT01000010.1, read as the reverse complement.
GTGCCGCGCTGGCCTGCGGTCGGCCCGTCGAAGTTCAGCGACACGCTGGCCGACGTGATGAAGAAGGACGTGCGTGACGCGCGCCGCCTGCTGCTGGTGGAAGGCGAGGGGCCCTACTGGCAGGGCAAGGGGCTGCAGCGCCTGGTCAAGCTGATGGACGTGGCCGAGGCGCAGGGCGACATGGCCGCGCGCGACGCCCTGCTCGAGCGGCTCAAGGAGCGTGTCGAGGAATGGTTCTCCGGCGAGAGCCGCAAGACCTACTTCGTGCACGACAAGACCCTGGGCACGCTGCTGGGCTACCCGGAGGAGTACTTCAGCGTCGTGCAGATGAACGACCACCACTTCCACTACGGCTACTGGATCCGCGCCATCGCCGAGATCGGCCTGCGCGACCCGGCCTGGGCGGCCAAGGACCGCTGGGGTGGCCTGGTGGACCTGCTGGTGCGCGACATCGCCGGCACCGAGCGGGGCGGCAGCGACTTCCCGTTCCTTCGCAACTTCGACCCCTACGAGGGCCACTCGTGGGCGTCGGGCATCGGCCTGGGCCCCTGGGGCAACAACCAGGAAAGCTCGTCGGAGGCCATCAACGCCTGGGCCGGCCTGATCCTGTGGGGCGAGCTGCACGGCGACACGGCGCTGCGCGACCTGGGCATCTGGATGTACACGACCGAGACCGAGGCCATCCAGCACTACTGGTTCGACATCCATGGCCTCGTCTTCCCGCCCGAGTACAAGCACGTGGAGACCAGCATGCTCTTCAGCGGCAAGTACGCCCACAACACCTGGTGGACCGACGAGCCGCGGCAGATCAAGGGCATCAACCTGCTGCCGGTGACCACGGCCTCGGCCTACCTGGGCCGCTACCCGGAGTACATCGCCAAGAACCTGGGCACGCTGGAGTCCGACGTGGCCACCTGGCTGGGCCGCGGCAAGAACTACGGCCGCCTGCCCAAGGACATCTGGGGCGACATCTTCGGCAAGTACCTGGCCCTGGCCGACCCGGCCAAGGCCCTGGCCGGCTGGGAGCGCTGGGGTGCGGTGGAACTGGGCGAGACGCGCACGCACACGCTGCACTGGATGCTCAGCCTGCAGCAGATGGGTACGCCGGACTTCAGCGTCACCGCGGACAGCACCTTCTACGCCGTGTTCCGCAATCCAGATGGCACGCGCACCCACTTGGCCTACAACGCCAGCCGCGCGCCCATCACGGTGCGCTTCAGCGACGGCAAGTCTCTGAGCGTGCCGCCCGGCGAACTGGTGTCTTCGGCGCCGGCCGCCCGCTGAGACTCGGGTAATCCAGAACATCCATGCGGCGAGACATTGATATGCTGCATGAAAGCGCTTTCAGATTGCTTCACGCCGGCTGGAGACAGGCCGCCGGCATCTCGATGGATGGCGCCCGCCGCGCCAGCTCTACACCGACAGGACGAACCACCATGCACACGTCACCTCGCGTTTCTTCCCGCGCCCTGACCCGCAGCGCCGCTGCACTGGCGGTGGCGGCCCTCGTTGCGGCCTGCGGTGGCGGCGACGTCGATCCGCCGCCGGACACCGTGCCGCCGACCGTCGCCATCACCGACGACGTCTCGGCCGCCACCGCCGGTGGTGTGGTCACCTTCACCTTCACCTTCAGCGAGGACGTCGGCGAGAGCTTCGTCGCCGAGGACGTGCTCGTCACCGGCGGCACGGCCGGCACGCTGACCAAGGTCAGCGACACCGTCTACACCCTGGCCGTGACGCCCCCGGCCGACACCGCCGGCACGATCAGCGTGAGCGTGGCCGCGGCCAAGTTCCGCGATCTGGCCAACAACGACAACGTGGCCGAGGCCACCGCCACCCAGGCCTTCGACACCCAGACGGCGCCGCCGTCCGGTGGCACGGTGCTGGCGAACTTCGACGACGTCTCGCCTCCGGTGGCCGGCTTCGAGGGTGCCGAAGGTAGCGCCGTGGAGGCCGGGCCCGCCGGTGGCGGCAGCGGCAACAGCTTCAAGGTGCTGCGCTCGGGCGGCCAGGTTTACGCGCTGGGCATCATCGAGACCGCCGTGCCGGTGAGCGACACGCGGCGCACCATCTCCGCCCAGGTGTACTCGCCGACCGCCGGCATCCCCATGGTCCTGAAGATCGAGGGCCCGGACGGAGCCAACTCCGGCGACGTGCAGGCCAACGAGACGGTGGTGCAGGGCTGGCAGACCCTGACCTGGACCTTCACCGGCACCGACGTCAGCAAGACCTACAACAAGATCGTGCTGCTGCCCAACCTGGGTACGGTCGACGCGCCACCCGGACAGGCCTACTTCTTCGATGCCATCACGCTGCTCGACGCTGCCGCACCGCCGGTGGCCGAAGGCACGGTGATCGCGAACTTCGAGGACGTGTCGCCCCCGGTCGCGGGTTTCGAGGGCGCCGAAGGCAGTGCGATCGAGGCTGGTCCTGCCGGTGGCGGCAGCGGCAACAGCTTCAAGGTGCTGCGCTCGGGTGGGCAGGTCTATGCGCTGGGGATCATCGAGACCACGGTGCCGGTGGCGGCCGATCGTCGCACGATCTCGGCCGAGGTCTACTCGCCCACCGCCGGCATCCCGATGGTGCTGAAGCTCGAGGGGCCCGACGGGGCCAACTCCGGCGACACGCAGGCCAACGAGACGGTGGTGCAGGGCTGGCAGACGCTGACCTGGACCTTCAGCGGGCTGGACGTCAGCAAGACCTACAACAAGATCGTGCTGCTGCCCAACCTGGGCACGGTGGACGCGCCTCCGGGGCAGGCTTACTACTTCGACACCATCACGCTGCTGGCCGCAGCGGGTGGCGGCGGTGGCGGCGCGGGCCCGCTGGTCTTCTCGTCGGGCTTCGCCGGCGGTGCCCGCACGGTGGAGGGCGGCGAGTACGGCGGTTTCAGCGGCAGCAACCTCGACAACTTCGGCTGTAACGGTGCCCCCGAGAACTGCGGTGGCGGTGGCGACGTGTCGCCGAACGTCGCGGCGGCGGACTCGTACTTCTTCTACTACTACCAGACGCCGACCCCGGCCTCGGCCCTGTACGCCGGCATCTATGTGCAGGCGCCGGGTGTCACCGGCGGCCTGAGTGCCTCCGCGGACACCCCGGGGATGCAGTTGAACGGCCAGACACAGATCAAGTTCAACTTCAACCCGAACCCGGAGTGGTACGGCACGACGACGAACAACTTCATGGTCCAGTTCGACATGGGCAAGCTGTACACGGTCAACGGCAACCCCTGCCACATCCAGCTGCGCAAGGTCGTCACGCCCACGTCCGCCGATTCCGCGGCCTACGCCCTGAACCTCAGCGAGTTCGCCGTGGTGCAGAACTGCGGTGTGGCTGGCCTGACCGCAACCTCGGTGCTGGCCTCCGAGCCGGTGTCGCAGGTGTCGTTCCAGGCGGCCGGCGGTGGTGCAGCGGTCAGCGATGGCACCATGAACACCGGCGCCAACCTGTCGGCCGCCAACGGCGCCGGCGTCTACCCGACCACGCTGGTGATCAAGGGCGGCATCCGCTTCGAGTGAGCGCGTGGACGGCGCGGTGGCCTGGGCCATCGTGCCGTCCGTGCCGGACCTTCGACCGCCACCCCGCCAGGACCTCACCATGACACACCTCTATCGCGTGATCCCCGCCGCGGCGGCGGCCTGCCTGCTCGCCTCCTGCGGCGGTGGCGGCGGTTCGCCGCCTGTGACCGACACCCCCCCCGTGACCAGCAGCAGCGGCGTGGCCGTCGACGGCTACCTGCAGTTCGCCACCGTGCTGTGCGACGTCAACGGCAACGGGGTGGCCGACGCCGGCGAGCGCGGTGCCGGCACCGACGCCGCCGGCCGCTTCGGTTTCTCGCCCGCCTGCGACGCGCCGCTGGTCGTCACCGGTGGCACCAATGCCGACACCGGCCTGCCGTTCACCGGCACTCTGAGGGCGCCTGCCGGCGCCACCGTGGTGTCGCCGCTGACCACGCTGCTGGCAGAAGGCCTGGCGGCGGCCGATCTGCTGGCGGCCCTGGGCCTGCCGGACGACACCAGCCTGGCCACCACCGATCCGGCGGCCACCACCGACGGCGTGCTGCAGCAGCCCGAGCTCTACCGTGCCACGCTGGCGCTGCAGCAGATCGTGCAGGGCACCGCCAGCGTGCTGCTGGAACTGGCCGGCGTCGACGATGCCGCCACCCAAAGGGCCGTCTATGCCGCCGTTGCGCGGGCGGCTGCTGCTGAACTCGCCGCCGACGGGGGTACGCCCCCTGTGCTGAGAAACGGCACGACAGTGTCGCCCAGCGTCGTCGACGCCATCGTGCAGGCTGCCGTGTCGGCCGTGGCCGGCATCGCTCCGCCGACTCCGGCGGTGAACGCCGCCACGCTGGCCCAGGTGGTGGCCGGCTCGCTGGCCCTGCAGGCCGAGCGCATCCTGGGCGCGGGGCCGAGCGAACTGACCGCCGTGGTGGCCGACGCCCAGCGCAGCACCGTGGTCGGTGACTTCGTGCGCACCAACGCGGCGCAACTGTCGGCGGCGCCCGGTGACGGCAGCGCCGCGCTGGCGGCCACGCTGGTCGAACTGGTGGACCCGTATCTGGCGATTGCCGGCGACAGCCTCCGCCTGGTCAACGGCAATGCCGTCACCGCGCTGAGCCTGGCCGCCTTTGCCAGTGCCGACGGCATCAGCGTGCCCTGGCCGCTGGCCGAGCCGCTGACGCTGGAGGTCACGCTGGCGCGGGCCGCGAACTACACGCCGATGGCCGGGCAGAAGCTCAGCGCGGCGGTGTCGATGCAGGAGACGACCGCCGGTGGCCAGGGCAGCATCCTGGCGCTGATCGACGGCGTGGACGTGGCCCGCGTGGGCGACGTGCTGCGCCTGACGGTGCCCAGCACGGCACGGGCACGCGTCTACGGCGTGTCCACCGACGGCCGCCGCAAGGCGGTGGTGGACTTCGCCAACGGCGTTCGCAACGTCACCGGCAGCTTCGAGACCGGCGGCAACGTCACCAGCTTCCCGCTGGGCAACATCGTCAACTACGCCATCAACCAGCTCAGCAACGACTTCACCGGCATCTACGCGCTGCGCGGCAGCTACCGGGTGTCGCTGGTGCTGGCGGGGCTGGACCTGCGGCATGCCGACGGGTCGCGCTTCGAGGCCGCGAGCCTGACGGTACCGACCGGCCTGAACAGCGCTGGTGCGGTGACTTCCAGCGTGACGGTGGAGGGCCGTGGGCTCACGGGCACGATCACGCTGGTCGACTGACGTGCACCGGCCCGTTCGCTGGCCGGCGGCGCAGGTCATGACGGTTGCGCGGGCCATGGGGCCCGCGCTGCTGAGCGTGGCCGTGGCCAGCGCCACGGCCGCGCCGCTGGACGCGCTGCTCGGTGCCTGGCCGGAACGGGCCGGGCCATCTTCGGCCGCCGCGGCGGCGCAGCTCGAGGCGGGCCTGTCCTTCGTCAACCGCCACATCGACTTCTCCGACCCCGAGGACGATCCCGAACTGGCGGCCCGCGCCGCCCGCGGTGACTACCGCGCGGCCCACCTGAGCGGCGGCTGGGCACCCGCGCCGGGCTGGTGGCTCGCCGGCACGCTGGCGCAGCGCGAACTCGACGACGGCGTCGACCGCTACCGCTACCTCGGCTGGCAACTCGCCGCCCAGTGGCGCTGGCACGAACCGCCCGCGGGCAGCCGTCTGCCGGCGATGGCGCTGCGGCTGGGGGCCTGGGGGCACCGGGCCGGCGAGACGGCGACGACGACGCCGGTGCGCGTGCCCGGGGCCGTGCTCGACACGGTGACCATCCGCGACCCGGCGGACCGCACCCTGCAGCTCGACGCCATCGCGTCGTGGACGCTGCGGCCGGGACTCGAACTGGGGGTGCTTGCCAGCGTCGGCGACACCCGGCTGTCCTACGGCGGGCTCACCGCCACCACCCGCCGCAACGGCTGCAGCTACGACCTGCTGTTCACTGGCAACGACATCTTCGGCACCCTGGCTGAGCCCTGCAATGCGCCGGGCGGCGTGATCGAGCAGTTCTTCGACAGCAGCGGTAGCTACGGCGTCGACGTGCCCGCCGAGATCGCCTGGCGGGGGCGGTTCGTGCAATGGGGTGTGAACCTGCGGGGCGAGACGGGGGCCTGGACCTGGGCCGCCGGCTTCCTGTGGCACCGCATCCGGCGCGACGGCGTCGACGACGTGGTCGCCGAGCGCGGCCGTTCGGCCTACACCCACAACCGCCAGCTCGTGCTCGATGCGGGTTGGCGCTTCCAGCCAGGCTGGGCGCTCTTCCTGCGTGCCGACCTGGGCGAACGGCTGTTCTTCAACGAGCTGCCCGTCACCTACAACAGCAGCACCGCCGGGCGCTTCGGCAGCCGCCTGTCGCTGCTCACCGCCGGGCTGCGTGCCCAATTCTGACGCTTCCACCATGCAACAACCCGGCTTCCCGCGCCTGCTCGGCGACGTGGGTGGCACCCACGCCCGTTTCGGCTGGCAGTCCGCCCCGGCAGCGGCCATCGAGCACATCGGCATCGAACGCTGTGGCGACCATGCCGGCCTGGCCGACGCGGTGCGCCACTACCTGGGCCAGTGGCGCCTGCCGGCGCCCGCGGCCGCGGCCATCGGCATCGCCAACCCGGTGGCGGGCGACGAGATCCGCATGACGAACCACCACTGGCGGTTCTCCATCCGGGCCCTGCGCGACGAGCTCGGCCTGCAGCGGCTGTGCGTGGTCAATGACTTCGAGGCGCTGGCGCTGGCCTTGCCCACGCTGGAGGCCAGTGTGCTGCAGCCCATCGGCGGCGGCCGGGCCGACCCGCAGGCCGCCTGCGCCGTGATCGGGCCGGGCACCGGGCTGGGCATGGCGGGCCTGCTGCCCGGTGGGCGCCACGCCGTGACCGGCGAGGGCGGCCATGCCACGCTGGCGCCTGTGGACGACCGCGAGTCTGCCGTGATCGCGCGGCTGCGCCAGCGCTTCGGCCACGTGTCGGCCGAGCGCGTCCTGTCGGGTGCCGGCCTGGTGAACCTGTATGCGGCTGTCAGTGCGCTGGACGAGCAGGCGGCGGAGCCGCTGGAGCCGGCGGACGTGATCCAGCGCGGTCTGGGCGGGCAGGACGCCGCCTGCCGCACGGCCATCGACCTCTTCTGCGGCTTCCTGGGCAGCGTCGCCGGCAACCTGGCGCTGACGCTGGGTGCGCGCGGCGGTGTCTACATCGGCGGCGGCATCGTGCCGCGGCTCGGACCGGCCTTTGCCGACTCGGCGTTCCGCGCCCGCTTCGAGGCCAAGGGGCGCTTCAACGGCTACCTGTCGGCGATCCCCACCTGGCTGATCGTGGCGCCGCAGCCGCCGGCGCTGCAGGGCGCGTCGCGCGCGCTGGACCTCGGCGGCTGAGACCGCCGGGGCGGTCGCCTCAGCTGCCGCCGTCTGCCAGCCGCATGCGCTGCTGGCGCGTCTTGCCGGCGTTCCACAGCGTGAGGGTCACGGTGTCGCCGGTCTGGCGCGCCTCCAGCAAGGTCAACACGTCATCGAGGTCGGTCACCGGCTGGCCGTCGACTTCGGTGATCACGTCGCCGAGCACGATGCCACCGTCGCGCCCGCGGCGGAAGGGTTGCAGCTCGGCGCGGGCGGCGGGGCTGCCGCGCTGCGTCTCGATGATGGTCACGCCCGGCGGCAGGCGCAGCGCCCGCGTGAGCCCCGGTGGGCCGGCGGTGATGCCCAGCGACGGGCGCACGATGCGGCCGTCCCGGATCAGCCGCGGCACGATGCGGTTGACCTCGTCGGCGGGAATCGCGAAGCCGATGCCGGCGCTGGCGCCGCTGGGGCTGGCGATCTGCGTGTTCACGCCGATCAGCCGGCCCGCGGAATCGAGCAGCGGGCCGCCGGAGTTGCCGGGGTTGATGGCGGCATCGGTCTGCACCACGCCGCGGATCGTGCGGTTGTTGAAGCTCTCGATCTCGCGGTTGAGCGCGCTGACGACGCCGGTGGTCAGTGTCTGGTCCAGGCCGAAGGGGTTGCCGATGGCCAGCACGCGCTGGCCCACCTGCAGGTCCTTGCTGCTGCCCAGCGGGATCGGCGGCAGTTTGTCGGCAGGCGCGTCGATCTTCAACACGGCCAGGTCACGGTCGGGGAAGGCGCCCACCAACTTTGCATCCCAGGTGCTCTGGTCGGCCAGGGTCACGCGCGCCGCGTTGCCGCCCTGGATGACGTGGAAGTTGGTGACGACGTGGCCCGCCGTGTCCCAGACGAAGCCGGTGCCGGTGCCGCGCGGCACCTGCTGCACGTTCAGGGAGAAGAAGTCGCGCTGCGCCGCCAGCGTGGTGATGTGCACCACGGATGGCGACAGGCGCCTGAACAGGTCGATGGTGGCCTGCTCGTCGGGCAGCAGCACGCCTCGGGGCGCGACGGAGCGTGGCGCCGGAGCGTCGGTGCGCGACGCGGCGGGGAAGGTGAAGGCCAGCAGCGCCGCCACGGCGCCGGCGGCGAAGGCCCAGAGCGTGCGGGAAGGGCGCAGGGTCATCGGTGGTTCGGGGAAGAGACGGTCGACCCGATGCTAGATCGGGATCGTTTCGCGCATGTCAAGGCCGGGTTGAGAACCCGACCGGTTCGCGGCGCTCAGGCCACCACGTAGGCGGCGGAGCCGGTCGCGATCAGCGTGCCCTCGTCGTTGTGCATGCGCGTCTGCACCGAGCCCACGCGCCCACCCAGGCGCGTGACCTCGGCCGTGGCCACGAAGTGGCGGCCGTGCCCGGGGCGAAGGTAGTCCACGCGCAGGTCGATGGTGCCGAAGCGGCTGAAGCGCTGCATCACCTGGTCCGCGGTCTCCGTCGGATGGCGCTCGGCCAGTTCGGCCATCAGCGCCAGCCCGCCCAGGGCGTCCAGCGTGGCCGAGATGGCACCGCCGTGCAGCCGGCCGGTGCTGAAGTGGCCGACGAGCTCACGCCGCATCGGGACGCGCACGCGCACGCCGCCGGCGGCCACGGATTCGACCTTCATGCCCAGCACCTCGTTGAAGCTGATGCTGTGCTCGAACATGTGCGTGAGCAGCTGCTCGAAGCGCGCCTGCTCCTCGGCGCTGCGGCGTTCGCTGGCGGTGTCCTTCATGGGGGCGTGATCATGCCGCAGCGCGCAGGCCCAGCATCTTGCGCGTCTCGGCCGGCGTGGCCACGGCACGGCCGGCGTTCCGTGCGCACCGGGCCAGCGCCTCGATCATCGCGCCGTTCCCGGGGGCGCGATCGCCACCCGGCAGGTAGAAGCTGTCCTCGAGCCCGGTGCGCAGCATGCCGCCGAGTTCGGCGGTGCGCTGATGCACCGGCCAGATCTCGGCGCGGCCGATCAGCGTGCTCTGCCACACCGCACCCGGCGGCAGCCAGCGTGGCAGCAGGGCCAGCAGGTCGGCGTCGCAGGGCATGCCGCTGGCCACGCCCATCACGAAGTTCAGTTCGGGCACGCCGCTGAACATGCCGGCCTGCAGGTACATGCCGACGCTGCGCACGATGCCCACGTCGAAGCACTCGAACTCCGGGTGGATGTGCAGCTCGTTCATCACGTCGAGCATCGCCCCGACTTTCTCCACCGGGTTGTCGAAGACCATCGGCGGCCAGGCCCAGGTGCCGTCGGCCTTGAGCTTGAGGTAGTTCAGGCTGCCGGCATTGCAGGCAGCCGCCTCGGGCTTCACGCGGCGCAGGCAGGCCACCGGGCCGCTGATGTCCGGGCCCACGACGCCCGTCGTGAGGTTGATGACCACGCCGGGGCACGCCGCGCGGATGGCGTCGACCACGGCTTCGGCCACGTCGGGGTCCCAGCTCGGGCGGTGGCCCTGGCCCGGTTCCTGGCGACGCAGGTGCACGTGCATCACGCTGGCGCCGGCGTTGTAGGCGTCGCGCGCCTCGGCCGCCATCTGCGCCGGCGTCACCGGCACCGGGTGCTGCTGCGGGTCGGTCAGCACGCCGGTCAGCGCGCAGGTGAGGATGGCCTTGTCGCTCATGCTTGGATGTCCAGTTCGATCAGCAGGTCGCCCGCGGCCACCGCGGTGCGCGGCTGGCGGTGCACGGCGGCCACGGTGCCGGCGGCACCCGCCGGCAGCCACATCTCCATCTTCATCGCCTCCACGCAGGCCAGCGGTTGGCCGGCCACCACGGGGTCGCCCACGGCCACCTTCAGCGCCACCAGGGTGCCGGCCACAGGCGACCGCACATGGGCAGGGTCGGGGCGCTCGTCGCGGCCGGGCCAGGCGGAGCGCTCGCGGAAGACGTACACGCGTCCGTCATGGGCCAGGTGCAGCGCGTCGCCGTCGCGCACGGCATGGAAGTGGCGCTGCACGCCGTCGATGTCCACCGTCAGCCGGTGGTCGGCGAAAGCCAGGACATTCACGCCGTCTGCCGGCACGCGCAGCGTGCGCTGCGCGTCGGCGCACTGCAGGTGCAGGTCGAGCGCGCGTTGATCGCCGCCCAGCACGGCCGCCGCCACGCGCCACAGGTCCTCGGGCGACGGCACGGGCTGCAGGATCGGGGCGTCGTCGTCGGCCCAGGCGTCCAGGCGCGCCGTGGTCATGTCGCCGGCGGTGAAGTCGGGATGCGCCAGCAGGTCGCGCAGGAAGCCGGCGTTGGTGGTCAGGCCCAGCAGCGGCGCGTCGGCCAGCGCGCGGCGCAGGCGGCGGATGGCGTCTGGCCGGTCGCGGCCATGGGCGATGAGCTTGGCGACCATGGGGTCGTAGTGCGGCGTGACCTCCGCCCCCTCGGCCAGGCCGTGGTCGATGCGGATGCCAGCTGTCGCAGGCCGCCAATGCAGCACGCGCCCGGTCTGCGGGCGCCAGTCCTGGGCCGGGTCCTCGGCGTAGAGGCGGGCCTCGATGGCGTGGCCCTGCATCTGCAGCGCGTACGGCGGCAGCGGCTCGCCGGCGGCTACGCGCAGTTGCCACTCCACCAGGTCCAGGCCGGTGACGCACTCGGTCACCGGGTGCTCCACCTGCAGCCGCGTGTTCATCTCCAGGAAGTGGTGGTGCCCTTCGGCGTCGACGATGAATTCCACCGTGCCGGCCCCCACGTAGCCGACGGCGCGCGCCGCGGCCACGGCGTCGCGGCCCAGGGCCTCGCGCATCGCCGGCGTGACGGCGGGCGAGGGCGCTTCCTCGATCACTTTCTGCCGTCGGCGCTGCGCGCTGCAGTCGCGCTCTCCCAGGTGGACCACGGTGCCGTGCGTGTCGGCGAAGACCTGCACCTCGATGTGGCGGCCGTCGTCGATCAGGCGTTCGAGCATCAGCGTGCCGTCGCCGAACGCGGTTTCGGCTTCACGGCGCGCGCCGGCCAGCGCCTCGTCGAGCTCGCTCATGACGCGCACCAGGCGCATGCCGCGCCCGCCACCGCCGGCCGTGGCCTTGACCAGCAGCGGCAGGCCCAGGCGCACGGCCTCGGCACGCAGGGTGTCGAAGTCCTGCGCCTCGCCCAGGTAGCCGGGGGCGCAGGGCACGCCGGCGTCCAGCATGCGGCGCTTGGCCCGGGCCTTGTCGCCCATGGCGCGGATGGCGTCGGCCGGCGGGCCGATGAACACCAGGCCGGCGGCGGCGCAGGCCTCGGCGAAGTCGGCGCGCTCGGACAGGAAGCCGTAGCCCGGGTGCACGGCGTCGGCGCCGCTGCGGCGGGCGGCGTCGAGCAGGGCCGCGATGTCGAGGTAGCCCGGCACCGCCACCGCCGCGTCGGCCTGCTGCACGTGCGGTGCGCCGGCGTCGTGCGCGCTGAACACCGCCACTGTGCGGTAGCCCAGCCGGTGCGCGGTGCGGATCACCCGGCAGGCGATCTCGCCGCGGTTGGCGATGAGCACCGTCGCGAAGCTCATGGTGGCGCCCAGCGGGGCGGCCGCTTCTGCAGGAAGGCGTTGGTGCCTTCGGTGCCCTCGTCGCCCAGCACCGCGTCGGAAAAGGCCTGGGCGGCCTCGGGGATCAGCTGCGCCGGCTCGCGCAGCCGCGCGCGCGCCAGCAGCGCCTTGCTCGTCGCAAGCGCTCCGGGGGCGCAGCGCAGGATGTCGGCCAGCACGCGCTGCAGCGCGGCGTCGAGCATGCCGTCGGCGTGCACCTCGTGCACCAGTCGCAGCCGCAGCGCTTCGTCGGCGCCGATGCGCGCGCCGGTGACCACCAGCCGCTTGGTCTCGCCGTAGCCCAGGCGCTCGAGCAGGAAGGGTTCGATCTGCGCTGGTGGCAGGCCGAGCGAGGTCTCCGACAGCCGCAGATCCACGCTCTCGCCGGCCAAGGCCACGTCCACCACGCAGGCCAGACCGAAGCCGCCGCCCATCACCGTGCCCTCGAGCACGCCGATGGTGGCCAGCGGCGTGCGCGCAAAGGCCAGGCACAGCTCGCCGAAGGCCGCACTCAGGCGCACGACCACGTCGGGATCGTCGGCCGCGCGGGCGCGTGCCGCGGCCATGTCGGCGATGTCGCCGCCGGCACAGAAGTGACCGCCGGCGCCACGCAGCACCACCACGCGGGTGTTGCCGTCGGCCTCGGCGGCGGCCAGGGCTTCCCGCAACGCCAGCACCATGGCCAGCGACAGCGGGTTGCGCCGCGCCGGGCGGTTGAGCGTGAGGTGCAGGACCGGGCCGTCCTGCCGGACAAGGACATCGCTCATGACCGCTTTCGCCCGGGCAACGTGTCCTCGAGCTTGCAGATGATGCCCAGCATCACCTCGTCGGCGCCGCCGCCGATGCTGTTGAGCCGCCCATCGCGGTAGGCGCGCGAGACCGGGTTGTCGGCCGTGAAGCCCATGCCGCCCCAGTACTGCAGGCAGCCGTCGGCCACCTCGCGCGACAGCCGCCCGGCCTTGAGCTTGGCCATCGACGCGAGCCTGGTCACGTCCTGGCCGCCCACGTACATCTCGACGGCGCGATAGGTCAGCGCGCGCAGCGCCTCGACCTCGGTGCGCAGCTCGGCCAGGCGGAAGTGCACCACCTGGTTGTCGAGGATGCTCTGGCCGAAGGCCTTGCGCTCGCGGGTGTAGTCGATGGTGAGGTCGATCAGCCGGTCGAGCGCGCGCAGGTTGGCCGCCGCGCCCCACAGCCGTTCCTCCTGGAACTGCAGCATCTGGTAGGTGAAGCCCTGGCCTTCCTGCCCGATGAGGTTCCGACGTGGGACGCGCACGTTGTCGAAGTACAGCAGCGCGGTGTCGCTGCTGTGCATGCCTATCTTCTGGATCTTCTGCCTGGTGATGCCGGCGGCGTCCATCGGCAGCACGATCAGGCTCTTGTTGCGGTGGGCCGGGCCGTCGTCGGTGTTGGCCAGCAGGCAGCACCAGTCGGCCTTCAGGCCGTTGGTGATCCACATCTTGCTGCCGTTGATGATGTAGTCGCCGCCTTCCGTGCGGGCCGTGGTCTTCGCGGCGGACACGTCCGACCCCGCACCGGGCTCGCTGACGCCCAGGCAGGCCACCATGTCGCCGGCGATCGTGGGCCTGAGCCACTGTTCGCGCAGTTCGTCGCTGCCGAAGCGGGCCAGCGCCGGCGTGGCCATGTCGGTCTGCACGCCGATGGCCATGGGCACGCCACCGCAGGCACAGCTGCCCAGGGCCTCGGCCATCACCATCGAGTAGCTGAAGTCGAGCTCCGAGCCGCCGTAGGCCACCGGGTACTTCAGGCCCAGCAGGCCCAGGTCGCCCAGCTTCTTGAACACGGCGTGGCTGGGAAACTCCTCGGCCTTCTCCCAGTCGTCGACGAAGGGGTTGACCTCCTTCTCGATGAAGCGGGTGACGGTCTCGTCGAGCTGCCGGTGTTCGGGGGTGAATTCCATGTCAGTACCGCCCGGCCGTTCCGAAGGTACTGACAGCCCCCACGGGGGGCAGCGAAAGAAGTGAGCTTGGGGGCTTCATGTTTTTTCTCCTCCTACATCCGGGCAACGCCGAAGGTGTTCGGCCGCAGCGTGCGCCGCGCAGCTTCGGCCGCGAGGTCCAGGCACAGGCCGAGGACGCGGCGCGTGTCGCGCGGGTCGATGATCCCGTCGTCCCACAGCCGGGCGGTGCCGAACAGTGCGCCGCTCTCGGCGTCCAGCCGGCGGCGCAGGCCGTCGCTCATCTTCGCCAGGGCAGCGTCGTCCACCGGCTGGCCGGCGCGCTGCAGCTTGGCGCGATTGACGATGTCCATCACCATCGCCGCCTGTGCGCCGCCCATCACCGCGGTGCGCGCGGTGGGCCAGGCGAAGATGAAGCGCGGGTCGAAGCCGCGTCCGCACATGCCGTAGTTGCCGGCGCCGAAGCTGCCGCCGAGCACGATGGTGAACTTGGGTACCCGCGCATTGGCCACGGCCTGGATCATCTTGCTGCCATGCTTGATGGCGCCGGCCTGTTCGGCCGCCGCGCCGACCATGTAGCCGGTGGTGTTCTGCAGGAAGACCAGCGGCGTGCCACTCTGGTCGCACAGCTGGATGAACTGGGCTGCCTTGGTGGAGCCCTGCGGCTGGATGGGGCCGTTGTTGCCGATGAGGCCCACGGCATGGCCGTGCAGGCGGGCATGGCCGCAGACGGTGTCCGCGCCGTAGCTGGCCTTGAAATCCAGGAAGTCGGAGCTGTCCACCAGCCGGGCGATGACCTCGCGCACGTCGTAGGGCGTGCGCTCGTCGGCGGGCACCACGCCCAGCAGTTCCTCTGCCGCGTAGCGCGGCCCGACGCTGGGCGCGGGTGGCGGCATCACGTCCCAGGGCAGCTTGTCCAGCAGATCGCGGGCCAGCGCGATGGCATGGCCGTCGTCCTCGGCCAGGTACTCGCCCAGACCGGTGACGCCGGCGTGCATCTCCGCGCCGCCCAGCGTCTCCTCGTCGGCCTCCTCGCCGATGGCGGCCTTCACCAGCGGCGGCCCAGCCAGGTAGATGCTGCTGCGGCCGCGCACCAGCACCACGTAGTCGCTCAGGCCCGGCAGGTAGGCACCACCCGCGGTGGAGGCGCCGTGCACCACCGCGATCTGCGGGATGCCGGCGGCCGACAGCCGCGCCTGGTTGGCGAACGTGCGCCCGCCGTCGACGAAGATCTCGGCCTGGTAGAGCAGGTTGGCGCCGCCGGACTCCACCAGGTGCACCAATGGCAGCTTGTTTTCCAGGGCCAGTTCCTGCGCTCGCAGCGCCTTCTTCAGGCCCATCGGCGGCACGGTGCCGCCCTTGATGCCGCTGTCGCTGGCCGAGACCAGCACGCGCTTGCCCGCGACGCTGCCGATGCCGACGATGCTGCCGCCGCCAAGCACGCTGTCCTGCCCGTCGTCGTCGTGCATGCCCAGGCCGGCCAGGGAGCTGAGTTCCAGAAAGGGGCTGTCACGGTCGAGCAGCCGCGCCACGCGCTCGCGCGGCAGCAGCTGCCCGCGCTGTTCGAAGCGCGCGCGTTTGCTGGCCGACTCGGCCACCACGGCCGCCTGCAGCCGCTGCACCTCGGCCAGCCGCTCGCGCATGCGCGCGGCGTTGGCGGCGAAGTCGGGCGTGGCAGGATCGAGCCGGGAGGCCAGGATCGGCATGGCTACTTCAGCACCTCGGGGGTCACCGCACGGTGGAAGCCATCGAAGGGCACCGAGCGCGACGTGGCCGGGATGGGGAAGATCTCGCTGCCCAGGGAAGCGGCACCGTCGATCTGCAGTGTCACGCCGCTGATGAAGGCCGCCGCCGGCGACAGCAGGAACACGATGGCGGCGGACACCTCTGCCTCCACGCCCATGCGTCGCAGCGGCACGTGCTCCTTCAGGCGCGGGATCAGCGCCTTCATCGCCCCGCCATAGGTGTCCATGCCGGAACTGGCGATCCAGCCCGGGGCCACCGCATTCACGCGCACCCCGGCGTGCGCCCATTCATAGGCCGCCGTCTGCGTGAGGTTGCTCATGCCGGCGCGTGCGGCACCGCTGTGCGCCATGCCGGGCATGCCGTTGCGGAAGTCGGCCGTCATGTTGACGATGGCACCGCCGTGCTGCGCCATGGCCTGGTTGAAGACCTCGCGCATCATCAGGAAGCCGCCGGTGAGGTTGTTGGCCACCACGGCGTCGAAGCCCTTCCTGCTGATGGCGGCCATCGGCGCCGGAAACTGGCCACCGGCGTTGTTGACCAGGCCTCTGATGGGGCCATGGGCCTGCACCACCGAGGCCACGGCCGTCTTGACCGCGTCCTCGTCACGGATGTCGAGGGCGCGGGTGTCGACGTGGCCGCCGTCTTCGCGGATCTCGGCAGCCACGCGGTCGAGCTTGTCCTGAGTGCGGCCGCTGATGACCACCATGGCCCCCAGCGACGCCAGCTCGTGCGCCACGCAGCGGCCGATGCCGCTGCCGCCGCCGGTGATCCAGTGCACCTGGCCGCTGAACAACCCTGGACGGAAGACGCTGCGGTAGCCCGAAGTCATGCCGGCGATTGAAAGCGAGGGTGACGTTAACGTCAACCAGATTCCGTCTAGGGGATTGCCCGAGCAGCCCGGGAAGGGGCGGCCGCTACGATGGCTGCATGGATTCCGTTCAGGCCCCCGGGCGCCGGCGCACGGCACGTTCGGCCAGCCAGGCGCAGGCGGTGATCGCCTCGCATCGCGCCGAAGACGCCGGCCAGTTGTTCGGCATCACCGAGCTGTGCTCGGAATTCGGCATCACGCTGCGCACCATCCGCTTCTACGAGGACAAGGGGCTGCTCAGTCCGCGCCGCGTCAACGGTGCACGGGTCTACACCCGGCGAGACCGCGCGCGTCTGGCGCTGATCCTGCGGAGCAAGGCCATCGGTGCCACGCTGGAGGAGATCCGGCACTACCTGGACCTCTACGGCACGCACGGCGAGGGACGGCAGCAGCAGCTGCAGTGGGTGCGCGAACGCACCGACGTGTCGATCGCCGAGCTCGAGGCCAGGCGCGCCGCCATCGACGCCACGCTGGCCGAGTTGCGGCTGATCAACACCGAGGTGCGCACGCAGCTCGCGAGGATGGAGAAGCCCACATGACCCTGCCGCTGCTGCCGTCGCCCTGGATGACCGAGGAGCACCACGCGCTGGCCGACAGCGTGGCGCGCTACATCGCCGAACGCTGGGTGCCACGCGCCGCCGAGTTCCGCGAGACCGGCCGCATGCCGCCCGAGGCCTGGCGTGACGCCGCGGCCAATGGCCTGTTGTGCGTGTCCACGCCGGCCGAGTACGGTGGCGGTAGCGGTGACTTCAGCCACGAGGCGGTGATCCTGCTCGAGCAGTCGCGCGCCAACTGCTCCGGCTGGGGCGGCGGGCTGCACTCGGCCATCGTCGCGCCCTACCTGCTGCACTACGGCACCGAGTCGCAGAAGCGGCGCTTCCTGCCGCGCCTGTGCAGCGCCGAGCTGATCGGCGCCATCGCGATGACCGAGCCGGGCACCGGCAGCGACCTGCAGGCGATCCGCACCACGGCACGGCGAGATGGCGACCACTACGTGCTCAACGGCGCCAAGACCTTCATCACCAACGGCCAGAACGCAAACCTGGTGATCGTGGTCGCGCGCACCGGCGGCGAGGGCGCCAAAGGGGTGTCACTGCTGCTGGTGGAGACCGAGCGGTCGCCCGGTTTCCGCCGTGGCCGCCAGCTCGACAAGATCGGACTCAAGTCGCAGGACACCTCGGAGCTCTTCTTCGACGACGTGCGCGTGCCGGCCGCCAACCTGCTGGGCGAGGCCGAAGGACAGGGCTTCTTCCAGCTGATGCAGCAACTGCCGCAGGAGCGCCTGATCATCGCCGTCCAGGGCATCGGCGCGATGGAGCGTGCGCTGGAGGAAACCGTGCGCTACGCCAAGGAGCGCAAGGCCTTCGGGCGCCCGATCTGGGACTTCCAGAACACCCGCTTCAAGCTGGCCGAGGTGCAGGCCACGGTGCTGGCCGCGCGTGCCTTCGTCGACGCCTGCATGGTGGCGCACCTGAAGGGCGAGCTCGACGCTGCGCGTGCCGCGCTTGCCAAGGCCTGGGTGTCCGAGCAGCAGGGTCGGGTGATGGATGAATGCCTGCAGCTCTTCGGTGGTTACGGGTACATGATGGAGTACCCGATCGCCGAGCTCTTCGTCGACGCCCGCGTGCAGCGCATCTATGGCGGCACCAACGAGATCATGAAGGAGCTGGCCTCGCGCTCCATGTGAGCGACATGTGAGGTGACACGATGAATCCCACCGACCTTCCCTTGACCGAACGCCTGCAGTCCGCGCTGGCGCTGCAGCGCGCCGCTTACCACGCCCACCCGGTGCCGACCTATGCCGAACGCGTGGACGACCTGAAGCGCCTGCGCGCCTTCCTGCTCGAGAACCAGGCCGCCATCGAGGCGGCCATCAGCGCCGACTACGGCCACCGCTCGCCGCACGAGACGCGCCTGGCCGAGCTTGTGCCGGCCGTCGACGGCATCAAGCACACGCTCAAGCACCTGAAGCGCTGGATGAAGCCGCAGCGGCGCCATGCCGACTGGATCAGCTTCCCGCTGGCGAAGAACCGCGTCATCCCGCAGCCGCTGGGCGTGGTCGGTGCCATCGTGCCCTGGAACTTCCCCATCAACCTGAGCTTCGTGCCGCTGAGCGCCATCTTCGCCGCCGGCAACCGCGCCATGGTGAAGATGAGCGAGAACTCGCGGCGCCTGGCGGCGCTGCTGATCGAGAAGAGCCCACAGTACTTTCCGCCGGAGAAGCTGCAGTTCTTCGACGAGACCGGCGGCGTGGGCGTGGCCTTCTCGCAGCTGCCCTTCGACCACCTGCTGTTCACCGGCAGCGGCACCACCGGCCGCCTGGTGATGGCCGCGGCGGCGAAGAACCTGTGCCCGGTGACGCTGGAACTCGGCGGCAAGTCGCCGGCCATCGTCGCCGACGACTTCCCGCTGGCCACCGCGGCCGAGCGCATCCTGTTCGTCAAATGCCTCAACGCCGGCCAGATCTGCACGACGGTGGACCACGCCTGGGTGCCGCAGGGCAAGCTGGAGGACTTCGTGCGGCTGGCGCAGCAACTGGTGCCGCGCATGTTCCCGTCGTTGGATTCGCCGGACTACACGTCGATCATCGACGTGCGCTCGTTCCAGCGCCTGCTCGGTGCGCTCGACGAGGCGCGCGAGAAGGGCGCGCGCATCGTGCCCCTGCTGCCCGGGCCGGCCTTCGACACCGCCACACGCAAGATCGCGCCGCACCTGGTGCTGGAGGCGCCGGCCGACTGCGAGCTGATGCGGCGCGAGATCTTCGGGCCGATCCTGCCGCTGCGCGGCTACCGCACGCTCGACGAGGTGATCACCGCCGTGAATGCCGGTGACCGGCCTCTGGCCGTCTACCCTTTCAGCCACGACAAGGCCGTGATCCAGCGCGTGCTGGACCGCGTGATGTCCGGCGGCGTGTCGGTCAACGACGCGCTGATGCACGTGGGACAGCACGACCTGCCCTTCGGCGGCGTCGGGCCCTCGGGCATGGGCCAGTACCACGGGCGCGAGGGCTTCGAGACCTTCTCCAAGCTGCGCCCGGTGTTCCAGCAGGCGCCGGTGTCTGCGCTGAAGTTCTTCGGGCCGCCGTATGGCGCCCGCATGGACGCCCTCCTGAAATTCCTCATCCGATGAGACTGCCATGAGCCACGCCTACATCTACGAGCATCTGCGCACACCGCGCGGCAAGGGCAAGAAGGACGGCTCGCTGCACCAGGCCACGCCGGTGTGGCTGCTGCGCACGCTGCTGCAGGCGATGCAGCAGCGCCTGGACCTGGACACCGCGCTCGTGGACGACGTGGTGCTGGGCTGCGTGACGCCGGTGGGCGAGCAGGGCGCTGACATCGCACGCACCGCGGTGCTCGACGCCGAGTGGGCGCAGACGGTGGCCGGTGTGACGCAGAGCCGCTTCTGCGCCAGCGGGCTCGAATCCGTGAACCTGGCCGCGGCCAAGGTGCTGAGCGGCTGGGAGGACCTGGTGGTGGCCGGCGGCGTGGAGAGCATGAGCCGCTGGGCCATGGGCAGCGACGGCGGCGCCTGGGTGATGGACCCGCGCGTGAACCAGAAGCTGGGCTTCGTGCCGCAGGGCGTGGGTGCCGACCTGATCGCCACGCTGGAAGGCTGGGACCGTGGCGACGTCGACGCCTTCGCCGCGCGCTCGCACCAGCGCGCCGCGGCAGCACGCGCCGAGGGCCGCTTCGACCGCGCCGTGGTGCCGGTGCGCGACATCGCCGGCCTGATGCTGCTCGACCGAGACGAGACGATCCGCCCCGACGCCAGCGTCGAAGGGATGGCCGGGCTCAAGCCCTCGTTCGCGCAGATGGGCGCGATGGGATTCGATGCCACCGCGCTGCGCAAGTACACCACCGTCGAGCAGATCCGACATGTGCACCATGCGGGCAACAGCAGCGGCATCGTCGATGGCGCGGCGCTGATGCTGGTCGGCTCGGAGGAGGGCGGCCGCAAGGCAGGCCTGAAGCCGCGCGCGCGCATCCGCGCCGCGGCGGTGATCGGCAGCGAGCCGACCATCATGCTCACCGGCCCCACGCCGGCATGCCGCAAGGCACTGGCCAAGGCGGGCATGGCGCCGAAGGACATCGACCTCTACGAAGTCAACGAGGCCTTCGCCGTGGTGCCCATGAAGACCGCGCGCGACCTGGGCGTGGAGATGGACCGCGTCAACGTCAACGGCGGCGCCATCGCCATGGGCCACCCGCTGGGCGCCACCGGCTGCATCATCCTCGGCACCCTGCTCGACGAGCTGGAGCGCCGTGACCTGAACACAGGCCTGGCCACGCTGTGCGTCGGCGGCGGCATGGGCATCGCGACGATCATCGAGAGGGTCTGACCATGGAACGCGCTGTCACTCTCGAACTCGGCGACGATGGCATCCTCGTCGCCACGATGAACCTGCCAGGCCGGCCGATGAATGTGGTCGGCGATCCGCTGATGGCCGGCATCGCCGAAGCCGCCGAACGGCTGGCCACCGACCCCGCCGTCAAGGGCCTGATCCTGGCCAGCTCGAAGGCCGACTTCTGTGCCGGCGGCGACCTGGACAACATGTTCACCTGGACGCGTCCGGAGCAGGCCTTCGAAGGCTCGATGGCCATGAAGCGCGTGCTGCGCCGCATGGAAACCACCGGCAAGCCGGTGGTGGCCGCCATCGCCGGCCACGCGCTGGGTGGCGGGCTGGAGATCGCGCTGGCCTGCCACGCACGCATCGTGCTCGACGACCCGAAGCTCAAGCTCGGCCAGCCCGAGGTCAAGCTCGGTCTGCTGCCCGGTGGCGGCGGCACGCAGCGCCTGCCGCGCCTGGTGGGCCAGCAGGCGGCGCTGCAGATCTGCGCCGAAGGCAACGATATTGCGCCGGCCAAGGCGCTGCAGATGGGCCTGGTGACGGAACTGGCGCAGGACCGCGACGACCTGATGTTCAAGGCACGCACCTGGTGCGCCACGCACGAGAAGAGCCAGCAGCCCTGGGATGCGCCCAAGTTCCGCTGGCCCGGCGGCGATTCGCGCTCGCCGGCGTCGGTGCAGATGTTCTCCATCGCACCGTCCATCGCGTCGGCCAGGAGCTACGGCAACTACCCTGCGGTGCAGCACATCATGAGCTGCGTGTTCGAAGGCGGCCTGCTCGACTTCGACAGCGCCTGCGAGATGGAGAGCCGCTATTTCGCCGCCTGCGTGATGTCGCCGGAGTCGAAGGCGATGATCGGCACGCTGTGGTTCCAGCTCAATGCCATCAAGAAGGGCGCTTCGCGACCCGCCGGTCCTGCCAAGACCAAGGTGAAGAAGCTCGGCATCCTGGGTGCCGGCATGATGGGCGCGGGCATCGCCTACGACTCGGCCAGGGCCGGCATCGACGTGGTGCTGCTGGACACCTCGATGGAGGCGGCCGAGAAGGGCAAGGCCTACGGCCAGGGCCTGCTGGACAAGGCGCTGAAGAAAGGGCGCACCACGGCCGACAAGCGTGAGGCGCTGCTGGCGCGCATCTCGCCTACCACCGACTACGCCGCGCTCGACGGCTGCGACCTCGTGATCGAGGCCGTGTTCGAGGACCGCGCGATCAAGGCCGACGTCACGGCGAAGGCCGAAGCCGTGATCGCGCCGTCGGCGGTGTTCGCGTCCAACACGTCCACGCTGCCGATCACCGGGCTGGCCAAGGCCAGCGCGCGGCCGGCGAACTTCATCGGGCTGCACTTCTTCAGCCCGGTGGACAAGATGCCGCTGGTGGAGATCATCGTCGGCGGGGAGACCTCGGACGAGACGCTGGCGCGCGGCTTCGACTACGTGCTGCAGATTGGCAAGACGCCCATCGTCGTCAACGACAGCCGCGGCTTCTACACCAGCCGGGTGTTCGCCACCTACGTGATGGAAGGCATCGCGATGCTGAAGGAGGGCGTGCACCCGCGCAGCATCGAGGTGGCCGGCCTGCAGGCCGGCATGCCGATGCCGCCGCTGGCGCTGCAGGACGAGGTGAGCCTGAGCCTGTCGATGCACGTGGCCGAGCAGACGAAGAAGGACCTCGCTGCCGAAGGGAAGACGCCGTCGGAGCACCCGGGCATGGCGGTGATCCGCCAGCTGTGCGAGGCTGGCCGTATCGGCAAGAAGGCGCGCCAGGGCTTCTACGACTACACCGACGACGGCAAGCGCCTGTGGCCGGGTCTGGCCGAGTTGTTCCCGGTGGCGGCCAGCCAGCCGGACCAGCACGAACTCGTCGACCGCCTGATGTTCGTCCAGGCCAACGAGGCGGCCCGCTGCCTGGAAGAGGGCGTGCTGCGCTCGGTGGCCGACGGCAACATCGGCTCGATCTTCGGCTGGGGTTTCGCGCCGTTCAGGGGCGGGGCGCTGCAGTTCATCGACACCGTGGGCGTGGCGGCCTTCGTGGCGCGGGCGCGCGAACTCGCGGCCGCGCATGGGCCGCGCTTCGCGCCGGCAGCGATGCTGGTGCGGCTGGCCGAGGCCGGGGGGCGGTTGAACAACTAGTCCTTCAGTGGACTTCTGTATTCATGGGGTCCATAATCGGACTCATGAATGCATTGCTCGATCCGGTCTCTTCGTCGGCCATGCCGCCGGTGGGGCCGGCGCAGATGGCCGCTGCGGGCCTGCGCGCCTTCGTGCGCATCGCCGACGCCTGGAAACTCAGCGTGGACGAGCAGATCCGCCTGCTGGGCGAGCCGCCGCGCTCCACCTTCTTCGCCTGGCGCAAGCATCCGGAGAAGGCCAACCTGTCGCGCGACACGCTGGAGCGCCTATCAAATCTGCTGGGCATCTGGAAGAGCCTGCAGATCCTGCTGCCCGATGCCGCGGCGGCCGACGCCTGGGTGCGGCAGCCCAACAGCGCCGCGCCCTTCGGTGGCCGCAGCGCGCTGCAGCACATGCTCGGCGGCAACGTCAGTGACCTGAACCTGGTGCGCTGCTACCTGGACGGCGTGCGCGGCGGCGGCTGGTCTTGACGGTGGCCGCTCCGCCGAAGCGCCGCGTGCACTGGCAGCCGGCCTGCCGCATCGTGCCCACGCGCCACCCCTCGGTCTACCTGTTCGACCGCGTGGCCGACGCCGCCGACTTCGACGCGCTTTACGCACTGGAAGCGCTGACCAACGAGCGTGTGCGCGACGAGGTGGGCGACATCGCCCGCGTGCCCGAAGCCGACCGCGTCTACGGCCCCGGCAGCGGGCCCATCATGGCCGCCTTCACGCACGTGAACCCGCTGGGCAGCCGGTTTTCCAGCGGCGACGTTGGCGTCTTCTACGCCGCCCATCACCGCGAGACGGCGATCGCGGAGACCGCGTTCCACCATGCCCGCTTCCTGGCGGCCACCCGCGAGCGGCCCATGCACCTGCCGATGCGGCTGTACCGGGTGGACGTGGACGCCAGCCTGCATGACCTGCGCGCCGGCTTCGACGCCGAGCACGACCCCGCCGACTACGGCGCCGCACGCGCCCTCGGTGCCCGGCTGCGTGCCGGCGGGTCGGCCGGTGTGGTCTACCGCAGCGTGCGCCACGCCGGCGGTGAATGCGTCGGTTTGTTCCGCCCGCGCGGCGCCGCGCGCTGCGTACATGCCGCCGTCCTGCTCTACGCCTGGGACGGGCAGCGCTTCAGCGACGTCTACGAGAAGGTGTCGTGACGAGCCCGCTCGCCATCCGAGGCCAGCGTTTCGACCGGCTCGACGCGCTGCGCGGCCTGGCCATCGTCTGGATGGCGGCCTACCACTTCGCCTTCGACCTCAACCACTACGGCTTCTTCCAGCCACCGTACCGCTTCTTCCACGACCCGCTGTGGACCGTGCAGCGCACGATGATCCTGTCGGGCTTCCTGCTGTGCGCCGGCGCAGCGCTGGCGGTGGCGCTGGACGCTGGCCAGAGCTGGCCACGCTTCTGGCGGCGCTGGGCGCAGGTGGCGGGCTGTGCGCTGCTGGTCAGCATCGGCTCGTCGTTCATGTTCCCGAAGAGCTGGATCTTCTTCGGCGTGCTGCATGGCATTGCGCTGATGCTGATCCTGGCCCGGCTGCTGGCGCCGCTGCGCGGCGGGCTGTGGCCGCTGGCGGCGGCCTGCATCATGCTGCCGGCGCTGTGGCGCCACCCGGTGTTCGACGTGCCGTGGCTGGCCTGGATCGGCCTGGTCACGCGCAAGCCGATCACCGAGGACTGGGTACCGGTGCTGCCCTGGTTCGGCGTGATGTTGGCGGGCCTGGCGGGCGCGCAGTGGCTGCTGGCGCATCGGCGGGCGGCCTTTGCTGGCCCGGTGCCGGGCGTGCTGCAGCCGCTGGCGGTCCTGGGGCGCTGGAGCCTGAGCTTCTACATGCTGCATCAGCCCATCTTGATCGGGTTGATCCTGGCGTACCTGAAAATCACCGGATGAAACCCGGCATCCTTTACGGCTTCCACGCCGTCACCGTGCGGCTGAAGACCGCGCCCGAGTCCGTGCTCGAGGTGCACGTGGACGCCACCCGCCGCGACGCCCGCATGCGCGGCTTCGTGGAGCGCGCCCAGGCCGCTGGCGCGAAGATCGTCGACAGCGACGATGCCCGGCTGGCCAAGCTGTGCGGCGGCCGTGGCCACCAGGGCGTGGTGGCGCGCGTGCAGGCACTGGCGCCGAAGCATTCGCTGGACGACGTGCTGGACGAGGCAGATGGCCCGCCGCTGGTGCTGGTGCTCGACGGCGTGACCGACCCGCACAACCTGGGCGCTTGCCTGCGCGTGGCCGATGGTGCCGGCGCCCACGCGGTGGTGGCGCCGCGAGACCACGCCGTGGGCCTGAACGCCACCGTGGCCAAGGTGGCCAGCGGCGCGGCCGAGACCGTGCCCTACCTGATGGTGACCAACCTGGCGCGCACGCTGGGCGACCTGAAGGAACGCGATATCCGTGTCATCGGCACCAGCGACGACGCCGAGCAGACCCTGTACGACCTGGACCTCACCGGCCCGGTCGCCCTGGTGCTCGGCGCCGAGGGCCCCGGCATGCGCCAGCTCACGCGCAAGACCTGCGACCAGCTGGTGCGCATCCCGATGAACGGGGCGGTGGAGAGCCTCAATGTCTCGGTGGCCGCGGCCGTGTGCCTGTACGAAGCCCTGCGGCAGCGGCAGCATGGACGGGCTTGAAACGGTCCGCCGCCGGCTCGAGACGGCCCAAGGCGTCTGCGTGCTCACCGGTGCCGGCATGTCCGCGGAGAGCGGCATCCCGACCTTCCGCGACGCGATGACCGGCCTGTGGTCGCGCTTCGACCCGGCCGAGCTGGCCAGCGAGGACGGCTTCCGCGCCGACCCGGGCCGCGTGTGGGACTGGTACGCCGAACGCCGCGACGGTGTTCGCCGGGCCGAACCCAACGCCGGTCACCACGCCCTGGCCGCCTTTGCGGCCCGCAGGCCGGGCGTGCTGACCCTTGTCACGCAGAACGTCGACGACCTGCACCAGCGCGCGGGCAACGTCGACACCATCCGCCTGCACGGCGACATCCTGCGCGACCGCTGGCTGGAACCCTGCCGCTGCCGCCCGGCGCTGCCGCCCGACGCCGCCACGCCGGGCCGGCCGCCACGCTGCCCGGGCTGTGGCGTGATGGCCCGCCCCGGCGTGGTCTGGTTCGGCGAGTTCCTGCCCGAGGGCGCGCTGGTCGCGGCGCAACAGGCGGCTTCGGCCTGCGACGTGATGCTGGTGGTCGGCACCTCGGGCGCCGTCTGGCCCGCCGCCGGCCTGGCCGGGCGTGCGAAGACGCGCGGCGCCTTCGTCGCCATCGTCAACCCGCACGACAGCGAGATCGACGCCGAAGCCGACGTCGTGCTGCGCGGCACCGCCGCCACCGTGCTGCCGGCGTTGCTGTCCTGACGTCGCCCGCGACCCCCGCCGCGCCCGCGCCACCCTAAACTGTCGCCCACCATGCCCGTCATCGCCGTCAACCACCCCCTCGTCCGCCACAAGGTCGGCCTGCTGCGCGAGCAGGACATCTCGACCAAGAAGTTCCGCGAGCTCACGGGCGAACTGGCGCGACTGCTGGCCTACGAGGCCACCGCCGACTTCCCGCTCGAGAAGACCACGGTGCAGTGCTGGAGCGGCCCGACCGAGATCGACCAGATCGCCGGCCGCAAGGTGACGGTGGTGCCCATCCTGCGCGCCGGCCTGGGCATGCTCGACGGCGTGCTCGACATGATCCCCAACGCCAAGGTCAGTGTGGTGGGCCTGTCGCGCAACCACGAGACGCTGCAGCCGGAGCACTATTTCGAGCGCTTCGTCGGCCACCTGGACGAGCGCACGGCGCTGATCGTCGACCCCATGCTGGCCACCGCCGGCTCCATGATCGCCACCATCGACCTGCTCAAGCGCAAGGGCTGCAAGGACATCCGGGCCCTGGTGCTGGTGGCCGCACCCGAAGGCATCCGCGCGCTGGACGCTGCCCACCCGGACGTGCGCTGCTGGACGGCGTCCATCGACAGCCACCTCAACGAGGTGGGCTACATCATCCCCGGCCTCGGCGACGCCGGCGACAAGATCTTCGGCACCAAATGAAGCGCCTCACCCTGCTGGCCACCTTGGCCGCCATCATCGCCGTCACGCTCGCCGGCTGCACCCAGGAGCGGCAGAACCAGCTCCGCCGCGAGATCCAGAACTGGACGGGCAACGACGGCGTGCTCGAGATCTACGCAGGGTCGCAACTGGTGCGCCGCTTCCTGAAGGTGGACAAGCTGTCCACGGCCCTGGGCACCGACGACGGCGCGCCGCGCGAGTACCGTTTCGGCTACGGCGTGCTGGACGAGAACCTGAACGGGCAGGTGGACCCGGGCGAGAAGCGGATCTATTTCGAGATCGGCGGCTTCTCGACCTACGTGTTCTTCGACAACCCGCGCTGACCGGGCGCGCGGCGGGCAAAGGCCCGTGCGGCAACGCCGGCGCCCAGCAGCGCCAGCCCCATGAGCGCATAGGCGCCGGGATCGGGCACGCCGCCGGCAGGCAAGGCCGCCATCGGCACGGTCGCAGACGAAGCCGACGGCACCGTGGTGTCGGGCGCTCCCAGGGGTTGCGCTGGCACCAGCCAGGTGGCCGGCGGCGCCAGGCTGCTCAGCGACCACTGCATCGCCAGTTCGTCGCGCTCGGCGGCCAGCGTGTCGCCCTGGACGGGTGCGGCCCATGCTCCCGCTGAGGCGACCAGCAGTGCTGCCGGCAGCGACCAGGTACGAACGGCGGTCCAGAACGACATGCGTCAGAGCCTAGCTGCGATGCAGCGTCGCGTCATCCCCCAGGGGCGGGCGTGTCCGGCACGTCGTGCGCTATGCACGCCCAGGCGGCCATGTCAGCGGTGGACCTTCAAGGCATCGGGGTTCACCAGACCGGTCGGCCGGCCCTCGATGAAATTGACGACGTTGTCGAAAGCGGCGCCGAAGTACAGCTCGTAGCTGTCCTGCTCCACGTAGCCGATGTGGGGGGTGCAGACTGCGTTCTCCAGCCGCAGCAGCGGGTGGCCCTGCAGGATGGGCTCGCTTTCGAACACGTCCACCGCCGCCATGCCCGGTCGGCCCCGGTTGAGCGCCGAGACGAGGGCGTTCTCCGTCAGCAGTTCGGCCCGCGAGGTGTTGACGAACAGCGCCGTCGGCTTCATGCGCGAGAGATCCTCCAGCGTCACCAGCCCGCGCGTGGTCTCCGTCAGGCGCAGGTGCAGGCTGAGCACGTCGCTGGTGGCAAAGAAGGTCTCACAGTCCGCGGCCGCCTGGTGGCCATCGGCCACCGCCCGCTGGCGCGAGCTCTCGCTGCCCCAGACCTGCACCGTCATGCCGAACGCACGCCCGTAGCCGGCCACCATCTGCCCGATCTTGCCGTAGCCCCAGAGGCCCAGCGTGCGCCCACGCAGCACCGTGCCCAGGCCGAAGTTCGGCGGCATCGACGCCGCCTTCAGGCCCGCCTGCTGCCAGGCGCCGTGCTTCAGGTTGCCGATGTACTGCGGCAGCCGCCGCATCGCCGCCATGATCAGCGCCCAGGTCAGCTCCGCCGGTGCCACCGGCGAGCCTACGCCTTCGGCCACCGCGATGCCCTGGCGGGTGCAGGCATCGACGTCGATGTGGCCGCCCACCCGGCCGGTCTGCGAGATCAGCTTGAGCCGGGGCAGCTTCTCCAGCAGCTGGCGCGGAAAGTGGGTGCGCTCGCGGATCAGCACCAGCACGTCGGCGTCGCGCAGGCGCACCGACAGCTGGCCGATGCCCTTGACGGTGTTGGTGAAGACCTTGGCGTTGTAGGGCTCCAGGCGCGCCGCGCAGGCCAGTTTGCGCACGGCGTCCTGATAGTCGTCGAGGATGATGATGTTCATCGCCGCACGATTGTGCCGCGCCACCGCGGTGGCGGTGGCGCGGCGGCCCGACGCGGCCGTTACCAGTCGTGCAGCGTCAGCGCGCCGGTGCCATCGAGGTAGAGCACGCCGCTGCCGAGCACCAGCGCGCGCTCGGCGTGCACGCCTTCGTTCACGCGTCCGGAGGTCAACGCGATCAGCAAGGGCGCGGCCAGCGTGTCGGCCGCCGGGGCAAGGGCGGAGATGGCGTCGCCTGCGGCGACGGTCTCGTCGGGACGGACCCGCTGGTGATGCCGGCCGAACCCGGCACGTAGGACGCGCAGGTCGACGGTGACCGGCTGGCGCTCAGAATGAGATGAAGCCGCTGAGCGGTGCGCTGTCGGGAAACTGCGAGTCCAGCGTCCGGCGCAGCATGCGCCGGCGTTCCGTGCGACCGGCGTCGGCCCCGGACAGGCAGGCGAACACGTGGCCGCGCAGCAGCAGCAGGTCTTCCGGCTCCTCGGCCTTGCGCACCTGGGTCTGCAGCCAGCGCCCCCGCTCGTCGTCCAGGGCGGCCACGGCGTGCATGAAATCCTGCTTCAGTTCGACGAAGGCGCGCCGCGCGGCCAGCCGCGCCAGCCGGTCGTGCGGCAGGCCGGCACCTGGCAGGCCGCGGCCGTGCATGCCGGCGTGCACGAAGTGGCGGGGAGCGGTGGCGGGGTTCACAGCGGCATGAACCCGGAGCGCGGTGCCCGGGTCGGGAAGTGGCGGTTCAGGTTGGCCAGCCGGTGTTCGGCTTCGGCCTGGCTGTGGTGCACGGCCACCAGCCGGTAGACCTCGGCCCGCAGGTGCCAGAGTTCGCGCAGCGAGTGCGAGCGCATCACGCGCTGGCGCAGCGCGGCCGTCTCGTCGGTGCCCATGTCGGCCAGTGCGGTCAGGAAGTCCTCACGGATGCCGGGCAGGCGGCTCACCGGCGGCGCAGCGTTGGCCGGGGCCGGTGCGGCCAGCCAGAACCACAGGCGCAGCCAGACGGATTCCGGCGCCTGCCGCAGCGACGGCGGCTGCACCTCGTGACGCAGACTGCTCGGCCCGTCGGCGGGGCGCGTCGTCTGGGTCCAACGGCGAAGTAACAAGGCGTGCGGGCTCATGGGGATGACTTCGGCCGGGAAAGTGCCGGCTTGAGTCATTCTTGACGCCCTGGCCGGGCGGCAAAGCCCGGAAATGCGCCCCGTGGCGCCGTCAGATCGCGGCCGGTCGGCTCGTCAGGAGCGGCCGGCGGGCGGTGTGGCCAGCACGCTGGCCAGCACCTGGATCTGGCGGCGCGCGTCGCTGCCCACCCGCGCGGCGATGCTGTCGTCACCGTCGGACGGCAGGCCAGCCTCGGTCAGGCGAGCGCGGAGCTGCGACTCCGGGATGCCCTGGCTCTGGGCGACCTGGACCAGCACCGGCATCGGCACCTGGGCCAGCACGCGCGCCGGTGCGACGAAGGGCGGCTCGCTGCTGCCCAGGCCGACCAGACTGGCCGGGACGAAGCTCAGGGCCAGCACCAGGGCGCCGGCGCCGATAAGCAGGCGACCCCGGCGCTGCTTCACGTGCCGCCGGAAGGCGGGCCAGTTGCTGGCCAGGTGCAGACCCACGGCTGCCACGAGAACCCAGCTGAGCCACTCGTGGGCGAGCTTGTTGAGGCCGGTGTCGAGGTGGAAGAACATGAGCACGCCGGTCACGGTCAGCAGCAGGAAGCTGCCGACCGTCAGCGGGGTGGCCCAGTCGCGGGAGATGCGGGTGATCATGCTGTCTGCTCCGGGTTTTCCCGAAGTATTGGCCGCACCTGTGAATCGCGATGAAGCGCAGGTGTCGCCGCAGTAAAGCGGCTTGCGCCAGATCAGCCGGCCGCCACCCGGGCCGGTGGGCCCAGCGCCCGCAGCAGGTCGCGCACGTACTGCGCGCGGTCCGGCGCGCTGTCGATGGCGCGTTCGATGCGCAGCTTGTCGTTGCCAGCCAGCTTGACGGCGCGGTTCTTCTGCACCAGTTCGATGATCTTCAGCGCGTCGATCGGCGGGTTGGGGCGGAAGACCAACTGCATCAGCCTGGGCCCGGCGTCGATCTTCAGCACGCCGTAGGGCCTGGCCAGCACGCGCAGGCGATGGGTGTCGAACAGCACCTGGCCCTGCGGCGGCAGCTTGCCGAAGCGGTCGGTGATCTCCTCGAGCAGGGCGTCGATCTGCTCGGGCTTGTCGGCCGAGGCCAGGCGCTTGTAGAGGTTCAGGCGCACGTGCACGTCGCCACAGTAGGCGTCGGTCAGCAGCGCGGGGGCGTGCAGGTTGATCTCGGTGGTGGCGTTCAGTGGGTTCAGCAGGTCCGGTTCCTTGCCGGCCTTCAGGCTGCGCACCGCCTCGGACAGCATGTCGTTGTAGAGCTGGAAGCCCACCTCCATCATGTTCCCGCTCTGGTTCTCGCCCAGCACCTCGCCGGCGCCGCGGATCTCCAGGTCGTGCATGGCCAGGTAGAAGCCGCTGCCCAGTTCCTCCATGTCCTGGATGGCCTGCAGGCGCTGCGCCGCCTGCTTGGTCAGGCCTTCCACGTCCGGCACCAGCAGGTAGGCGTAGGCCTGGTGGTGGCTGCGGCCGACGCGACCGCGCAGCTGGTGCAGCTGGGCGAGGCCGAACTTGTCGGCCCGGCTCATCACGATGGTGTTGGCCGTGGGCACGTCGATGCCGGTCTCGATGATGGTGGAGCACAGCAGCAGATTGAAGCGCTGGGCGACGAAGTCGCGCATCACGCTCTCCAGCTGGCGCTCCGGCATCTGGCCGTGGGCGATCGCGATGCGCGCCTCGGGCACCAGCTCGGCCAGCTTCTGCGCCCGGTGCTCGATGGTCTCGACCTCGTTGTGCAGGAAATAGACCTGGCCGCCGCGCTTGAGCTCGCGCAGCACGGCTTCGCGGATGGTGCCGCCGGTCTCGGTGCGCACGAAGGTCTTGATCGCCAGCCGGCGTTGCGGCGCGGTGGCGATGACGCTCAGGTCGCGCAGACCCTCCAGCGCCATGCCCAGCGTGCGCGGGATGGGCGTGGCGGTGAGCGTCAGCACGTCCACCTCGGCGCGCATGGCCTTGATCGCCTCCTTGTGGCGCACCCCGAAGCGGTGCTCCTCGTCGATGACCAGCAGGCCCAGGCGCTTGAACTTCACGTCCGGGCTCAGCAGCTTGTGCGTGCCGACGACGATGTCGATGCTGCCGTCGGCGAGGCCCTCCATCGCTGCCTTGACCTCCTTCGGGCTGCGAAAGCGCGAGAGCTCGGCCACCTTCACCGGCCAGGGCGAGAAGCGGTCGACGATGGTCTGGTAGTGCTGCTCGGCCAGCAGCGTGGTGGGCGCCAGCAGTGCCACCTGCTTGCCGCCGTGCACCGCCACGAAGGCGGCGCGCAACGCCACTTCCGTCTTGCCGAAGCCGACGTCGCCGCACACCAGACGGTCCATCGGCTTGGGGCTGACCATGTCCTGGATCACGGCATGGATGGCGGCACGCTGGTCGGCCGTCTCCTCGAAGCCGAAGCTGGTGGCGAAGGCCTCGTAGTCGTGCGGCGTGAAGCGGTGGGCGAAGCCCTCGCGCGCGGCGCGGCGCGCGTAGAGGTTGAGCAGCTCGGCGGCCGTGTCGCGCACCTGCTCGGCAGCCTTGCGGCGCGCCTTGTCCCACTGGCCGCTGCCCAGCTTGTGCAGCGGCGCCTCGTCGGCGCTGACGCCGGTGTAGCGGCCGATCAGGTGCAGCTGGCTCACCGGCACGTAAAGCGTGGCCTTGTCGGCGTACTCCAGGTGCAGGAACTCGCTGTCGCCCTCGCCGAGGTCGATGTGCACCAGCCCCTGGTAGCGGCCGATGCCGTGGTTCAGGTGCACCACCGGGTCGCCGACCTTGAGCTCGGAGAGGTCCTTGATCAGCGCGTCGACGCTGCTGACCTGCTCCTGCTTGCGCCGGCGCCGCGATTGCGGCGAACTGGCGAAGAGTTCGGTCTCGGTGATCAGTTGCACCGACAGGCCCGCTTCGGCCCCGTCCTTCTCCAGCCAGTGGAAGCCAGCGGACAGCGGGGCGGCCGTGATGGCCACCTTCTCGCCGCTGCCCAGGAACTCGGCCAGGGTGCCGGCCGACGGCACGGCAATCCTGTGGTCGCGCAGCAGGTCCAGGATGCTCTCGCGCCGACCTTCGCTTTCGGCCACCAGGAGCACGCGGTGCGGTGTGCTGCCCAGATGCCGTTCCAGCGACACCAGCGGTTCGGTGGCGGCGCGGTCCACCGCCACGTCGGGCAGCGGGCGTGCCCAGTCCACCGGTTCCTTGCCCCGAAGCGCCAGCGTGGCGTGCGACTGGGTCAGGCCGAAGAATTCGTCGGCCTTCAGGAAGATGGCTTCCGGCGGCAGGATGGGCCGCTCCGGGTCGTGCTGCAGGAAGCGGTGGCGTTCCCGGGTGTCGGTCCAGAAGCGCTCCAGCGCGGCGTCGACCTCGCCGTGCAGCACCAGGGCTGTGTCGGTGCCGAAGTAGTCGAACACCGTGGCCGTCTGCTCGAAGAACAGCGGCAGGTAGTACTCGATGCCGCCGCCGGCGATGCCCTGGGCCATGTCCTTGTACAGGCGGGCGCGGGTCGGGTCGCCGTCGATCTTCTCGCGCCAGCGGGCACGGAAGGCGGTGCGCGCCGACTCGTCCATCGGGAATTCGCGGCCCGGCAGCAGGCGCACCTCGGGCACCGGGTACAGGCTGCGCTGGCTGTCGGGGTCGAAGGTGCGGATGGAGTCCACCTCGTCGCCGAACAGGTCCACGCGATAGGGCACCGGCGAGCCCATCGGGAACAGGTCGATCAGGCCGCCGCGCACCGCGTACTCGCCGGGCGACACCACCTGGCTGACGTGCTGGTAACCGGCCAGCACCAGCTGCGCCTTCAGCTTCGCCTCGTCGAGCCGGCTCTTCTGCTTGAAGTGGAAGGTGGTGGCGGCCAGGAAACTGGTGGGCGCCAGGCGCGCGAGCGCGGTGGAGGCTGGCAGCAGCACCACGTCCACCTCGCCTTGCAGGACCGCCCACAGCGTGGCCAGGCGCTCGGAGATCAGGTCCTGGTGCGGGCTGAAGCTGTCGTAGGGCAGGGTCTCCCAGTCGGGAAACACGGCGATGCGCAGGCCGGCCTCGAAGAACGGCATCTCGTCGGCCAGGCGCTGGGCATCCGCCGGCTCGGCGGTGACGATGGCGAAGACGCGCTTCGCGTCGGCGTGCTGGCGGGCGAGGCGGGCAAACAGCAGCGCGTCGGCGCTGCCGGTGGGGCGCGGGAGCGTGAAGCGCTTGCCCGGCGCGATGGTGGGGAGCTGCATGGAGTGCCGGATTCTAGAATTCGCGGCATGAAGTGCTACGCGCTGATCCCCTGCGCCGGCGTCGGGCAGCGGGCCGGCGCGGCGGGCCCCAAGCAGTATGCCCCGGTGGCGGGGCGGCCGCTGGTGTTGCACACGGTCGAGGCACTGGCTGCGGTGCCACGCTTGATTGGCACCCTTGTCGTCCTGGCGCCCGACGACGAGACCTTCGACCGCCTGGTGCCAGCCCGGCCTGGGCTGTGGTCGGCCCGCTGCGGCGGCGCCACCCGCGCCGCCACGGTGCGCGCCGGGCTGGATGCGCTGCGGGCGCAAGGCGCCGGCGACGACGACTGGGTGCTGGTCCACGACGCGGCACGCTGCCTGCTGACAGCCGCAGCCGTGGACCGCCTGATCGACGCCTGCATCGACGACCCGGTGGGTGGCCTGCTGGCGCTGCCGCTGACCGACACGCTCAAGCAGGCAATGCCCGATGCCGCCGACCGTGCCGCCGCGACCGTCGACCGCCACGGCAAGTGGGCCGCCCAGACGCCACAGATGTTCCACCTGGCCCAGCTGGCGCGGGCGCTGGATGCCGCCGGCGACGCCGTCACCGACGAGGCCAGTGCCATCGAGGCGCTGGGCCTGCAGCCGCGGCTGGTGCCGGGCGATCCCGACAACCTCAAGGTCACCTGGCCCGCCGACTTCGCGCGCGCCGAACAGCTGATGGAGCGGCGCATGCATCCCACGACAGCCCTGCCCGCCCTGCGCATCGGCGAAGGCTGGGACACGCATGCATTGGTCGTAGGCCGGCCGCTGGTGCTGGGCGGCGTCACGATCCCGCACAGCCATGGTCTGCTGGGCCACTCCGATGCCGATGCCTTGCTGCACGCCATCACCGACGCGTTGCTGGGCGCCGCCGGGTTGGGCGACATCGGCCGGCACTTTCCCGACACCGATCCCGCCTTCGCGGGCGCCGATTCGGCCGTGCTGCTGCAGGAGGCCGCGCGGCGCGTGCGGGCCGCCGGCTGGTTACCGGTCAACGTGGACAGCACCATCGTTGCCCAGGCGCCAAAGATGGCGCCGCACATTGCTGCGATGCGCGAGCGCATCGCAGCGTTGCTGGGCCTGGCCGAGGCGGCCGTCAACGTGAAGGCCAAGACCGCCGAGAAGATGGGACCGGTGGGCGAGGGCCGGTCGATCGAGACGCGGGCCGTGTGCCTGCTTGTACGCGCATCGGGTGCGACGTCGAGTTGATCGGTCACGGCAGGCAAGAGACGCGCGCCCGCGGGACCCGCAATGGCCTTCGGCCATGTCGGCCACCCCGGCACCGTCCGGTGCCGGGGCGCCCACCCGTCGACCCCGTAGGCGCCGAGGTCTGATCAGGCCACCTGCACGGCGATGCGACGCGGCTGGGCGTGTGCCGCCTTCGGGATACGCACGCGCAGCACACCGTGCGACATCTCCGCCGAGACCTTCTCGGCGTCGAGTTCCTTGCTCAGCGTGAAGGCGCGGCGGTAGCGCGACAGGCCCACCTCCACGTGCGTGGCGTCCATGCCCTGCGGCACGGGCAGCACGGTCTCGGCCTCGATGCTGAGCTGGTCGCCTTCCACGCGCAGCTGCAGGCGGTCCTTCGGCACGCCGGGCAGGTCGGCATACAGCGTGATGCCGGTGCTGTCCTCGATCACGTCCACCGGCGGCAGCAGCGCCGGCTCCGTGCGGGCGGGCGTGGTGTCGGTCTTGGCTTGCTGGGTCAGTTCGGTCATGGTGTGCTCCTGGCTCACTGGACGTCGATGCGGCGCGGCTGCTGCGATGCGCGGCGCTGCACGCTCACGTGCAGCACGCCATCGCGGTAGTCGGCATTGACGGCGTTCGGGTCGATGTCGTCGGGCAGGCTCACGACGCGGCGGAACCGGCCTGCAAAGCGCTCGTTGAGGTGCAGCGTGGTCTTGCTGTCGCCGGCTGCGGGCACGCTGGCGGCACGCTCGCCGGACACCGTGAGCACGCCGCGGTCGAGGTTGACCTCGATGCTGGCCGGGTCCAGGCCGGGGGCGAAGGCGTACAGCTCGACGGACCCCGGCGTGCTGCCCACGTTCAGCGCCGGGTAGCCGCCACGGCCCAGGCCGCGGATCGACGGCGAGGGTTCGAAGACACCCGTCAGGTCGCGCTGTAGGCGGTCCAGCTCGGCGAACAGGTCGCGAGGGAACAGGGATCGGTACATGGTGGTCCTCCAAACGATGTGATCACCGGGACACCCCTATGGGCGGCCCCGATGTCCTGAAGATGCGCTGCGGTCTCGGGATTTCAAGGGGTCTTGCGCCAGATCGTCTCCCGCGCACCTGCGCCTTGAAATGGCGTGATGTGGTGGCAGATACTCGAACAGGGCCCCATCAGGGGCGAGAGGATCTGGACTGCGCGTGGACTACAAGGACTACTACGCGACGCTGGGTGTGCCGCGCGACGCGACGGCCGACGACATCAAGCGTGCCTTCCGGAAGCTGGCACGCGAGTACCACCCGGACGTCAGCAAGGCGCCGGACGCTGCGGCGCGCATGAGCGAGATCAACGAGGCCAACGCCGTGCTGTCCGACCCCGAGCGGCGCGCGGCGTACGACGCCCTCGGCCAGGGCCGGCGGCCGGGCGAATCGTTCACGCCGCCGCCGGACTGGGACGCAGGCTTCGAGTTCAGCGGCACGCCCTTCGACGGCGCCGGCACCGGCGATTTCAGCGACTTCTTCACCGAACTGTTCGGGCGATCGCGCGGCGGGCACGGGTGGCACGCCGCCCGTGGCGCCGGCAAGGCGATGGCCGGCGAGGACCACCACGCCAAGATCCTGCTGGACCTCGAGGATGCCTTGCGCGGCGCCACGCGCCAGATCAGCCTGCGCTCACCGCAACTCGGCGCCGATGGCCGCGTGCGCCTGGTCGAGCGCACGCTGGACGTGCGCATCCCGGCCGGTGTGCGGCCCGGGCAGATGATCCGTCTGGCCGGGCAGGGCGGGCCCGGGCACGCAGGTGCGCCGGCGGGCGACCTCTACCTGCAGGTGACGCTGCGGCCCCACGCGGACTGGCACGTGGACGGCGCGAATCTGGTAGGCACGGTGGCCGTGGCGCCCTGGGAGGCGGCACTCGGCGCCGTCGTGCCGGTGACGCTCCCGCACGGGCAGACGCTGAAGGTGCGTGTGCCGCCCGACGCCCAGCCCGGGCGCGTGCTGCGCGTGCCCGGGCGTGGGCTGCCCGGCCGTCAGCCAGGGGATCTGGAACTGGCGGTGCGTGTCGTGCTGCCCAGCGCCTGGGATCCGCGGGCCAGGCGCCTGTACGAGGAGATGGCCGCCACACTCACCGACTTCGACGCCCGCAAGGTGGCAGCGGCCGAAGCCGATCGGCAGGGCACCGCCACGCGCGAGGAGGACGCGCCATGACGCACGACACGATGCCGGCGCCGGTCGTCGAAGACCTCTGGCAGGACCTCGACAGCTTCTGCCGCGCCGCCGGTGTGCAGGCGGACTGGTTGCGCCAGCGCGCTGCGGCGGGCCTGCTGCCCTCGGGCGGCGCCGGGGGTAGGTTCGACGTGCACACACTGCACCACGTGCGCTGCATGTGGCGGATCGAGCGTGACTTCGGCGCCGCGCCGGAACTGTCGGCCCTGGTGGCCGACCTGGAGGCCGAGGTCGCCCGCCTGCGCAGCCTGCTGAACCGCATCGCATGATCCGCGACCCCAAGCTGCGCTGGAACGTCGGCTACTGGCTGCTGGCGATGCTGGCGCTGCTCGTGCTGCAGAGCCTGTGGCAGGCACGTACCGTGGAGCCCGTGCCCTACAGCGCCTTCGAGCAGGCGCTGGCCGACGGCCGCGTGGCCGAGGTGGTGATCGGCGAGACCACGGTCAGTGGTCGCCTGAAGACGCCGGAGGCCGGCGGCGCGACCACCATCGTGGCCAACCGTGTCGACCCGGCGCTGGCCGAGCGGCTGGCCAAGTACAGCGTGCCCTACACGCAGGTGGTCACGTCCACCTGGCTGCGCGACCTGCTGTCGTGGGTGCTGCCCGCGGCGGTGTTCTTCGGCCTGTGGTACTTCGTGATCCGCCGCATGGCCGACCGGGCCGGCGGCCTGGGCGGCTTCATGACCGTGGGCAAGAGCCGGGCCAAGGTCTATGTCGAGACCGACACCGGCGTGACCTTCGCCGACGTCGCCGGGGTCGACGAGGCGAAGGCCGAACTGCAGGAGATCGTGGCCTTCCTGAAGGACCCGGCGGGTCACGGCCGCCTGGGCGCGCGCATGCCCAAGGGCGTGCTGCTGGTCGGCCCACCGGGCACCGGCAAGACGCTGCTGGCCAAGGCCGTGGCTGGCGAGGCCGGCGTGCCGTTCTTCAGCATCAGCGGCAGCGAGTTCGTCGAGATGTTCGTCGGTGTCGGCGCCGCGCGCGTGCGTGACCTGTTCGAGCAGGCGCGGGCCAAGGCGCCGGCGATCATCTTCATCGACGAGCTGGACGCGCTGGGCCGCGCGCGGGGTGCGTCGGGCCTCGTCGGTGGGCACGACGAGCGGGAACAGACCCTCAACCAGCTGCTGGCGGAACTGGATGGATTCGACACCGCCGGCGGCCTGGTGCTGCTGGCGGCCACGAACCGGCCGGAGATCCTGGACCCGGCCCTGCTGCGCGCCGGGCGCTTCGACCGCCAGGTGCTGGTGGACCGGCCCGACCGCGCCGGGCGCCTGCAGATCCTGCAGGTGCACGTGCGCAAGCTGAGGCTGGCGCCCGACACGGCGCTGGACCAGGTGGCGGCGTTGACCACCGGCTTTTCCGGCGCCGACCTGGCCAACCTGTGCAACGAGGCGGCGCTGGCCGCCACGCGGCGCGGCGGGCAGGACGTGACGCTGGCGGATTTCACACTGGCCATCGAGCGCCTGGTGGCCGGGCTGGAGAAGCGCAGCCGCGTGCTGGCGCCGCGCGAGCGCGAGATCGTCGCGGTGCACGAGATGGGCCATGCCCTGCTCGGGCTGGCGCTGAGTGGCGACACGGTGCACAAGGTGTCGATCATCCCGCGCGGCATCGGTGCCCTGGGCTACACCATCCAGCGGCCCACCGAGGACCGCTTTCTGCAGACGCGCGAGGACCTCGAGCGCCGCATCACGGTGCTGATGGGCGGGCGGGCGGCGGAATCGGTGGTCTTTGGCCACCTGTCCACCGGCGCCGCCGACGACCTGGCCAAGGCCACCGACATCGCGCGCGACATGGTCATGCGCCACGGCATGGACCCGGCGCTCGGTCATGTCAGCTACGAAGCGCCGGCGCCACGTTTCCTGGACGTGCCGATGGCCGAGCCGCTGCGCCACGCGCCGCAGACGCAGGCGCGCATCGACGAGGCGGTGCGCGAGATCGTGGATGCGGCGTTCGCGCGGGCATGCGACTGGCTGCAGGGCCACCGTGCCACGCTGGACCGCGGTGCCCAGGCCCTGCTGGCGCACGAGACCTTGGACGAAGCCGCGCTGCGCGCCTTGGCAGCGCAGCCGGCGCCCTGAACGCGCGCCCCGCGGGGGGCGCTCAAGGCGCGCGCCGCAGCCGCAGGTGCACCACGAAGCCGCCCTCGGCGGCGTTGGCCACCTCCAGCTGCCCGCCCATGCGCTGCAGCGACTTCTCCACGATGGCCAGGCCCAGGCCGGCCCCGGTGGCCGCCGTGCGCGCCGCATCGCCGCGGAAGAAGGGCGTGGTCAACTGCGGCAGCTTGTTCGGCGCCACGCCGGGGCCGCGGTCGCGCACCGACACCACCACCCAGGGCCCGGTGCGCGCATAGGCCACGCTGACCAGCGCGATGCCGGTGTCGCTGCTGCGGCCGTAGCGGCGCGCGTTCTCGAACAGGTTGGCGAAGACGCGTGAGAGCTCCGTCTCGTCGGCCAGCACGCGCAGGTCGATGGCCAGGCGCGACTTGATGCGGATCTGCATCGGGTCGCGGAACGCTGCCGCCTCGCGGTCCACCAGCTGGGCCAGCAGCACCGGCTGCAGCTGCGTGTCGCCCGGGCGGGCGTAGTCCATGAACTTGTCGATGATGGCGTCGAGCTGGTCGATGTCCATCACCATGTTGGCCTTGGCCTCCTCGTCGGCCACGCTCATCTCGGTTTCCAGCCGCAGCCGGGCCAGCGGCGTGCGCAGGTCGTGGCTGATGCCGGCCAGCATCACGGCGCGGTCTTCCTCCACCTTGGCCAGCTCGCGCGCCATGCGGTTGAAGCCCATGTTGACCTCGCGGATCTCGCTGGTCAGCGTGTTCTCGTCGAGGCGCGAATCGAGGTCACCCTCGCGGATGCGGCTGGCGGCGAAGGACAGCTGCTTGAGCGGCCGGTTGATCAGCCGCGCGATGCCCACCGAGCCCAGCGCCGTGGCCAGCAGGGCGATGCCGATCCAGACGAACCAGGTGTCGCCCGACATCGGGCTGACCTGCTCGTCGTCGGCGCGCAGCCAGTAGGCGTCGTTCTCGATCGTGAAGCCCACCCACAGACCGGGGTCGCCGTTGACCGCGCGTGCGATCACCGTGCCCGGGCCGAGGCGTGAACGGAGCTCCTGGCCGACGCGCTGCGAGAAGCGGTCGACCTCGAACGGTTCGTGCGTGTCCGACGGTTCCTGCGGTGCCACGTGCACCGCGTCGTCGCCCATGGACTTCAGCAGCGCCACGCGCTGGATGTTGTCCGCCTGCTCCAGCGCATGGCGCGACAGGTTCACCAGGCCGGCGATCTGCTGTGCCGTCTGCAGCGCCCGCGGCTCGAACTCCAGCGCCCGCAGTGTCTGCACCCAGGCGACGATGCCGCCGGTGAGCAGGATCGCCAGGTAGAAGAAGGTGCGCCAGAACAGGCTCAGCGCGAGCGGCTGGCGCGGCATCTCAGCGCGTGGTGGCCGTCAGTTGGTGCCGTCCGGCACGAACACGTAGCCCACCCCCCAGACGGTCTGGATGTAGCGCGGCTGCGCCGGGTCGGGCTCGATCATCTTGCGCAGGCGCGACACCTGCACGTCCAGGCTGCGGTCGAAGGGCTCGAACTCGCGGCCACGCGCCAGCTGGGCCAGCTTGTCGCGGCTCAGCGGCTGGCGTGGATGGCGCACCAGGGCCTTGAGCATGCTGAACTCGCCGGTGGTCAACGCGATCTGCTCGCCGTCCTTCGTGAGCCGGCGCAGCGAGAGGTCGAATTCGAACGGGCCGAAGGTGACCACCTGGGCTTCCTTCGACGGCGCACCGGGCGCTTCCGGCGGCGGCCGGCGGCGCAGCACGGCATGGATGCGCGCCAGCAGCTCACGCGGGTTGAAGGGCTTGGGCAGGTAGTCGTCGGCACCGACCTCCAGGCCCACGATGCGGTCCACGTCCTCGACCTTGGCGGTGAGCATGATGATGGGCGTGGGGTCGTTGGCCGCGCGAAGTCGGCGGCAGATCGACAGGCCGTCCTCGCCCGGCAGCATCAGGTCCAGCACGATCAGGTCCACCGTGTCGCGCGTCAGCACGCGGTTCAGCGCCTTGGCGTCCTCGGCCAGCAGGACGTCGAAGCCTTCCTGCGACAGGTAGCGGCGCAGCAGGTCGCGGATGCGCGCGTCGTCGTCGACGACCACGATGCGGTCGGGGCGGCTGTGGGGCTGCGTGCTCATGGGGCGATCCTGAAAATGTAACAGCGGCATTGTGCGGGGGGCGGGACCCAGGTTTCGCAGTGGCCTGACCCTCTGTTACAAATCTTGCGACCCTCGGCAGCACAGCCATCCGGTCAACCAAGCCGGCCTGGCAAACGCTGTGGTTGCACACCCACCAAGGAGCCTCATGCACGCCTCTGTCGTTTCCCGCAAGCCCTGGCACCGCCACGCCGCCCCTCTGGTGCTGGCCGGCGTGGTGTCGGCCCTGCCGCTGCACGCGCAGACCTTGCCGCCACCCGAGAACGTGGTGAACCTGAACGCCAGTGCCACCGTGGAGGTGGCCAGCGACTGGCTGACCGTGGTCTTCTCCACCACCCGGGAGGGCCCGGAGGCGGGTGCCGTGCAGACCCAACTGAAGCAGGCGCTGGATGCCGCGCTGGCGGAGGCGCGCCGCATCGCGAAGCCCGGGGACGTGGAGGTGCGCACCGGCGGCTTCTCGATCCGCCCGCGCTACAGCCCCAAGGGCGGCACCAACGGCTGGACGGGCAGCACGGAACTCGTGGTCGAGGGCCGCGACATGGCCGCCATCGGTGCGCTGACCGGGCGCATCCAGACCCTGAGCATCGCCCGCGTGCAGCAGTCGCTGTCGCGCGAGGCGGCCGAGCGGGTGGAGGCCGATGTCACCGCCCAGGCCGTGGCCAGCTTCCGCGCCAAGGCCGACCAGAGCGCGAAGCTCTTCGGCTTCTCGGGCTGGCTGCTGCGCGAGGTGAACATCAACGGCGAGATGCCGCGCTTTCGCGCGCCCGCGGTGGCGATGCGCGCCGCGACGTCGGCGATGGCCGACGAGGCCTTGCCGGTGGAGGCCGGCAAGACCAACGTCACGGCCAGCGTCAACGGCAGCGTGCAGCTGACGCGCTGAGGACGGCTGGCCGCGAGGGACCTGCTGACAACCGGCAGGGCTGGCGTGGTGCCTTACTGCGCCACCCAGCCGCCGTCCATGTTCCAGGCCACGCCGCGCACCTGGTCGGCGGCAGGCGAGCACAGGAACACCGCCAGCCCGCCCAGCTGATCCGGCGTGACGAACTGCAGCGACGGCTGCTTGTCGGCCAGCAGCCGCACCTTGGCCTCGTCGTTGGAGATGCCGTCCTTCTCGGCGCGCGCGTCCACCTGTTTCTGCACTAGCGGCGTCAGCACCCAGCCGGGGCAGATGGCATTGACGGTGACACCGGTGGTCGCCGTCTCCAGCGCCGCGGCCTTGGTCAGGCCCACGATGCCATGCTTGGCCGCCACGTAGGCGCTCTTGCCGGCCGAGGCCACCAGCCCGTGCGCCGAGGCGATGTTGAGCACGCGGCCCCAGCCACGCTGCTTCATGCCCGGCAGCGCGTGGTGCATGGTGTGGAAGGCCGAGCTGAGGTTGATGGCGATGATGGCGTCCCAGCGTTCGGCCGGGAAGTCCTCGACGTTGGCCACGTGCTGGATGCCGGCGTTGTTGACCAGGATGTCCACGGCGCCGAACTCGGCCTCGCAGGCCTGGACCAGGGCAGCGATCTCGGCCGGCTTGCTCATGTCGGCGCCGTGGTAACCAACCTTCGGCGCACCGGCCGCGGCCACCTCGGCCTTCGGGCCTTCGGCATCGCCGAAGCCATTGAGCATGACATTGGCACCCTGCGCGGCGAGGGCCTTGGCAATGCCCAGGCCGATGCCGCTGGTGGAGCCGGTGACGAGGGCGGTCTTTCCTTTGAGCATGGGGATCTCCGAAACGTGCTGGCATCATGATACGGAGAGGACCCGACATGACCCTGACCGCCGACACCACCGAAGACTCCGCGGCCGAACCGCGCCTGAAGACCGTGCAATGCCTGGATGCCAATGGCCTGCATCGCATGGCGTACTGGGAATGGGGCGACCCGTCGAACCCGAACGTGGTCGTCTGCGTGCACGGCCTGTCGCGCCAGGGGCGCGATTTCGACACCCTGGCGCGCGACCTGCAGGGCGATTTCCGGGTGATCTGTCCCGATGTCGTCGGCCGCGGCCGCAGCGACTGGCTGGCCGACCCCATGGGGTACGCCGTGCCCACCTACGTGGCCGACATGGTGACGCTGCTGGCGCGGCTGGACGCGCAGCAGGTCGACTGGGTGGGCACCTCGATGGGCGGCCTGAT
This sequence comes from Rubrivivax albus, assembly GCF_004016515.1. Classification (GTDB taxonomy): domain Bacteria; phylum Pseudomonadota; class Gammaproteobacteria; order Burkholderiales; family Burkholderiaceae_C; genus Rubrivivax; species Rubrivivax albus. Next base: position 43,172 of record NZ_SACT01000010.1, on the reverse strand, counting down.
CGGCATGACGCTGGCCAGCCTGGCTGGTGCGCCGATCCGCCGCCTGGTCCTCAACGACGTCGGCCCGACCATCCAGTGGGCGGCGATCGAGCGCATCGGCACCTACCTGGGGGCGCCGGTGCGCTGGCAGAGCCTGGACGACGCCGCCGACGCCATGTGGGCCGTCTCGCAGGGTTTCGGGCCCCACACGCGCGAGCAGTGGCTGGCGCTCAGCCGGCCACAACTGGTGCCGCTGGCGCCAGGCGAGGGCGGTGGATTCAAGCCCCACTACGACCCGGCCATCGCCGTGCCGTTCCGCGCCCTGACGCTGGAGATGGCCACCGCGGGCGAGGCCATGCTGTGGCAGGCCTGGGAACGCATCGCGGCCGAGGTGCTGCTGCTGCGCGGCGCCGATTCCGACCTATTGTCGGCCGAGACGGCGCAGCGCATGACGCAGCGGGGCCCGCGCACGCGGTTGGTGAGCTTCGACGGCGTCGGCCATGCCCCGACCCTCGTCGCACCTGACCAGCGCGGCGCGGTGGTGGACTTCCTGCGCAGCCCATGAAGAGCGACACACCGTCGGCGGCGGCACCGGCGGATGCCGCGCCGATCGTCGCGCTGTCGGCGGCCGACATGGTGGTGTCCACCCCCGGGGAGGACGGGGCCGGCGCCCTGGCGCGCGCGCGTGCCTTTGCCGAGCCGCTGCTGGCCGGCCGCGCTCTCGACAGCGGCGAGGACGCCTGGAACCACGCTCAGGGCGTGGCCGACGTGCTGACCGCCATCGGCGCGCCACCGGGCGTGCAGGCGGCCGCCTACCTCGTCTATGCGGGCGACTGGCTGACCCAGCCCGAGGAGGTTGTGGGCAAGGCCTTCGGCGCCTCGTATGCGGCCCTGGTGGCAGGGACGCGCAAGCTGGTGCAGCTGCAGCGCGCCGCGCGCGAGGCGCAACTCCCCGAGGCCCAGCAGCAGCAGCAGATCGAGCGGGTGCGCAAGATGCTGCTCGCGTTCTCGCGTGATCTGCGCGTGGTGCTGCTGCGGCTGGCGTCGCGCCTGCAGACGCTGCGCTGGCATGCCGCGACTCGACAGCCCTGCCAGCCCGAGCTCGCGCGCGAGGCGCTGCAGGTGTTTGCGCCGCTGGCCAACCGTCTGGGCATCTGGCAGATCAAATGGGAGATGGAGGATCTGGCCTTCCGTTTCCTGCAGCCCGAGGACTACCACCGCCTGGCCCGCCAGCTCGACGAGAAGCGCACCCAACGGGAGGCGGCGGTCGAATCGGCCCGCGCGGCGCTGGCCGACCTGCTGGTGCGGTCTGGCGTGCAGGCCGAGGTCGTCGGGCGCCCCAAGCACCTGTACAGCATCTGGAAGAAGATGCAGGGCAAGCACCTGCAGCTGTCGCAGGTGTTCGACCTCAGCGCGCTGCGCGTGGTCGTCGACGACGTGCCGGCCTGCTACACGGCGCTGGCGCGCGTGCACGAACGCTGGCGTCCGCTGCCCGACGAGTTCGACGACTACATCGCGCGCCCCAAGCCCAACGGCTACCAGTCGCTGCACACGGTGGTGCGCCTGGATGACGACCGCGTGGTCGAGGTGCAGATCCGGACCCGCCAGATGCACGAGCACGCCGAGTACGGCGTGGCGGCGCACTGGGCCTACAAGGAGGCCGGGACACGCGGCTACGCCGGCGTGACGGCCGCCGGGGTGGACGAGGAACGCATCGCCGAGGCGCGCAAGGCCGTGCTGCGGCAGCTGCTGGCCTGGGAGCGCGACCTGTCCGAACCCGGGGCCACGGGCACCGCCGCGGCCGAGGGCCGCATCTACGTCTTCACGCCGCAGGCGGCGATCATCGAACTGCCCGAGGGCGGGACGCCGGTGGACTTTGCCTACCACCTGCACTCGGACCTCGGGCACCGCTGCCGCGGCGCCCGGGTGGACGGCGCGCTGGTGCCGCTGAACAAGCCGCTGACCAGCGGGCAGACGGTGGACCTCGTCGTCGCCAAGGACGGCGCGCCGTCGCGCGACTGGCTCAACCCCGAGCTGGGCTACCTCAAGAGCGCGCGCTCGCGCGCCAAGGTGCGGGCCTGGTTCAACGCCGAGCAGCTGGGTCAGACCATTGCGCGAGGCCGAGAATTGGTGGAGAAGCTGCTGCAGCGGGAAGGGCGCACGGCCGTGAAGCTCGACGCGCTGGCCGACCAGCTGGGCTTCAAGGGTGCGGACGCGCTGTTCGAGGTGGTCGGCAAGGACGAGTTCTCGCTCCGCCACATCGAGCAGTTGCTGCGGCCGGCCGAACCCGTGCACGACGACGACGCCGCGGTGCCGCTGAAGCGTTCGCGCAGCACGGCGGGCGGCGTGCTGGTGGTGGGCGTCGATTCGCTGATGACGTCGCTGGCACGCTGCTGCAGGCCGGTGCCGCCGGATCCGATCGCGGGCTTCGTCACGCGCGGCAAGGGCGTGGCCATCCACCGGCGGGACTGCAGCAACTTCCGGCACATGGCCGCGGCCACGCCGGGGCGGGTCATCGACGTGGCCTGGGAGGCGCAGGACGCGGCGCGGCCCGCGGGCCGTGAGGCCCTGTACCCGCTGGACGTCGTCGTCGAGGCGGCCGACCGGCCGGGCCTGCTGCGCGACATCACCGAGGTCTTCGCCAAGGAGCGCCTGAACGTCACCGGTGTGCAGAGCCAGTCCAGCCGCGATGCCCAGGGCCGCGTGGCGCGCATGTGTTTCACCGTGGAGGTGAGCGACGGCGGCCTGCTGCAGGGCGCGCTGAACGCCTTGCGCCAGCTGCCGGGCATTCGTCACGCCCGTCGGCGCTGACGCTGTGGCAGAACACGCCGGAAGTTGATGTATAGTCTCGGGTTCCCAGGCGCGTAGCTCAGCTGGTTAGAGCACCACCTTGACATGGTGGGGGTCGTTGGTTCGAGTCCAATCGCGCCTACCAGGATTGGTAGAAGGATCAAGCACCCGACGGCAACGCGCGGGTGCTTTTTTTTGGCTCGGCGTTCAGTCGTGGGTCTCCGATGTGCCGGCACGATGAGCCGGCAGAAAAGCAGAAGCGGCCCGAAGGCCGCTTGCTTGCAATGAATCTGGCGGGGGAGCGACGGCCGCATCTTCTTGGGAAATGTGCATGGATACTAGGTTTCCGGTCGATCTGGCCTGCCCGGTTCCCCACTGCGTTCCCCAGAACCCGCGGCGCCGCCTGTGAACTGCATTGTCCGGGAGGCTCACCGGGTGAGACAAGCGGGCCGCACCATGGCGCCATGCACTTCCGACCCATGGGGAACCCGCGACCCTGCTGGCACTGCACATCGTTCGGCGGCCTCGTCTACCAGGCCACGGCGGCTAGGTGCCTGCACGGCGGCACGCTGCACGTGCGCGCCATGCCGGCGAACGGCTGTGCCTTCTGGCAGCGGGAGGTCGGCTCGGACGACGAACTCGGGCCGCTGCCGGTGGCTACAGTCGAGCCATGCCCAACGCCGACGCCAGAGCCGTCGTCTCGACGGCGGTAGGCCTAAGCGCGAGCCATCCGCACGCACCTGCTGCCGATGTGCTCGCACTGGCACTACAGGGGTGTAGTGGGCAGGTGCTGGACTTCGCCGAGCCGGCCGCCGAGCACGGAAGCTTGGTGTCGCCGCGATCGCGGTTTGGTCAGCTGGTGGCTTCGGCCTTTGAAACCGCGATGGCGCCGACCGAACCACGCGTGCTCACAGGCCGCGACGCGCACCCAGCCGCACCCGGCGGTGGATTTGCTGGTGCGCCAGCTGCGAGGGCAGAATCAACGCGCAGGGAGGACATACAGCCATGAAGAAGCTGCTGCTCATTGTCTTTGGGGTTCCGCTATTGCTCGTGATCTTCGGGGCCATGTTCGGCGACAACGAGCCGAAGGTCGATCGCGAGCGGGTTGCCGATCAGCAGCGCCAGGCCGCAGCAGAAGCTAAGCGCCGCGCAGCCGCTGCGCTCGAGGCTTGTACCTCGGATCGAGCGGGGATCTTGGCTAAGCACGCTGAGTTGGTGGCCGCTGGTAAGCGCTGGGAGGCCGCTCGATCGATCAGTCGCTGCGCGGACCATTTGAAGGATGCTGAACTGTTAGCCATGGTGAAGCAGGACGAGATCGCTGCTTGGACTTCCGATGCGCGCTCCACGAACAAGTCCACGACGGAGCGGTTAGATGCCATCGACAAGCTCGAGCGCCACTATCCCGAAGCCGCCAAGGCACTCCAGTCGGACAAGCGGCGCTTAGTCGCTCTTCGTGAGCGAGCCGAGAAGCAGGCCGAGCGGCAGCGCCTTGCTGAGGCCAAAAAGCGTGGCGTCACGATAGGCATGACACAGCAGCAGGTGATCGAGAGTTCCTGGGGCCGCCCTGAGAGCGTAAACCGCACCACCACGGCGCATGGTGTGCGAGAGCAGTGGGTCTATGGCAGCGGAAACTACCTCTACTTCGAGGATGGTGTTCTGACGGCGATTCAGAACTGAGCTTCGTCTCTGGGGCGGTGCTCGACACCGGCCCAGGACCTGGCCTACAGGTGCTCGTTCAGCGAATAGCCGGCGAACTCGTCGCCCGCGGCGCTCGATCTGCCGGCGCTCATCAGGTGCTCTAAGCCGGGGTTGTCCGGGTAGTCGGCATACGGATCGGCGCCATTGCCTGCCATCGTCGACTGCGCCGGCGCAACCTGCTTCAGGATGCTCTTCAGCAGTGCCTCGCCCAGGCCGGCCAGTGCTTCGGTGCTCGCGCCTTGCAACGCGGCGCGAACTGCAGTGACCAGGCGCAGCATGTCGCCACCGGTCACGCCGCCCCCCTCGGCGAGCATGTCGTTCATGGAATAGGCGGCGAACGCGGCATCGTTGGCCATGGTGGCCTGCAGCTCCCGCAGCCGGTCCGGGCCGAGCCGCTGCAGGTCGTCGACGCTGACGCCGGGCGCGTTGAACCCGGCCGCGACCAGGTCGAGCGCCAGGGCCCGCGCTTCGGCGTTGTGCTGGATGCGGCGCTGCGCCGCCGCGTCGTTGAGCGATGGATCACGCGCCACGCTGACCGGTTCGTAGGCGCCGGCGCCGGACCGGTGCCGACTGTCGATCGCGCGGCCCAGGCCAGCGGCCGAGCCCGGGGCGATGTTGCGGATCATGGTCGGCGCGCCGGGTGTCCCGGCCTGGCGGTTGAGGTGTGTGCTCATGGTGTGGGCATGCTAGGCATTCAGCCGATTCGGCTCGTACATGACGACCTGCGCGGCCAGGATCTCGGCCAGTGCGCCATCCGACAGCTTGGATGCATCGATCGTCGGGCGCTCGGCGGGCACCAACGGCAGCCCGCCTTTCCCGGTGAGCTCGCGGCGCGCCGGCGCATCCAGGCCCAGCAGGCGGGCCCGGCGTTCGGCGATCTTCAGTGCACGGTCGACTGCGCCGAGATTCCCTCGGTGGGCCGCTGGCCACACTGCGCCCAGCATGGCGTCGAGGCGCGACAGTTCGAGGGCCTTGAGCTCGTCGGTCGCGTCGCTGATCCGTGCCCAGGTTGCCTCGACCGCCTGGCTCACCATCTTGTGCGCGGAGGTGTGGCTCACGCCGAGGTGCGCCCCGATCTCCCGGTAACCGAGGCCGGCGCGGCGCAACTCCAGCGCTTTGGCCTGGCGCTCGAGATGCTGCACTGTCGCTGCGCTGTGCTTGTTCGTGGCGGCCATCTGTCAACTCGCTATGTGTCAACCGCGGGGCAATCGGCCGGGCATCCGGCCAGCCTCATGCGGTCAGGGCGGCCCGGATCAAGGGCTCGTTGTAGTTGCCCACGTTCTTGCAGCCGAAGAATCTCGCCACCCGAACATCGCGGGTCGTATTCGGCGTGATGTACGGGCTAGGGGGATAGATGCCACAGCGCAGGAAGGGGTCGGTGCTCTTGCCGGTGAGGCCGGCCGGGCCCGGGTAGCCATAGGCCTGGGCATGCTCGAGGATCTGCACGCCATCCAGCCAGATGCGCGTGAAGGGCCCCTCGGTAGCGTCCCAGTGCACCCGGTGTTGAACCACGATGTCGTGCCAGCCTTGAAACAGGTCGTCGCTGTAGCCCGGCATGTAGACGTCATTGCGGACGATGTCGGCCTGCACCGTGTCGGGCTGGTCTGACTGGCTGAACTTGCAATAGAGGCGCTTGTTCGTGGTGTCCAGTTCGAGCGTCCACATAGGGAACAGGCCCGACCCGGCGAAGTACCCCGGGAACAACTGCATGATGACCAGCTGCCCGACATCGGGCGGCGGGAAGTCCAGATAGACCCGCTCGGCCATCCAGAAGGTCACCCCCAGCGGCATCGTGACGGGCGGCCCTTGCCAGGTGATCTCGCAGCGCCCGCGGTTGCTGATGTCCTCCTTGTGCGCGCTGAAGATCAGCGTGTTCGCCCACGTGCCCGTCTTGTAGCGCCCGAACTTTGGGCCTCCGAGTGCCGGGTTCTGCCGCAGCAGGCCCTCGAAGGTGCTGTCGCTGCTGTAGTTTGGGTGGGCGCTGATCGCACTGAGCTTGCTGATGCTCGGCGTGACAGGCTGCTCCACCTCCATCGTCAGTTCTGGCGTGCTGGCGAACGGCGTAGCGCCGTCGACGTACACGAACATATCGGCCAGGCTGATCTCCCCGAAGGTCTTGTCGGCGTTTCCGTCCGGCCCCTGGTAGATCGTCTGGTCGTTCTCGAACCGGCGCAGCGCAGGCGGCAGCCGGTTCGGGTAGGCGTACATCTCCAGCGCGCAGCGCTTCGGGAAGCTGAACATCTGCGATGGGAAGCGGGCGATCCAGACATTGCGAAGCGTCTCGCCGCGATTCGTCTGCCCGCTCGTTGCGCTGCGGCGCCTGGCGATTCGCAGGCCAGCTGTGCCGCAGCCCGGCGCGGCCGTGCCGCTGTTGACGGCATCGGAGAAATCGCGCTCTGCCGTGTAGCCCGTGGCGCTGTAGCCCTCGTCGTCGCTGATGACATGGGCCCGCACGATGAAGTGGCTCGGCGTCGCTGCGCGGATGAGCTCGAACACGACAACATTGCGATTGCCCGCCCGAAGGAAGTTGCTCCCGGTGGTCGACAACACGGCCGCTTGAGCCGATGCGCCCTGGCCCCAGAAAGTGATCTGAGGCCGCTCGACCCCGCTGATCTCGAAGCTGTAGCCACCATTGCCGGCGCTCAGGTCGCCGATGCACAGGCAGACGCTGCTGAACTCGTGGTCGTTCGGGTCGCCCGGCGTTGTCCAGCCGGCAGGGGTCACGATCTCGCACCCCATGACCAGGCACTCGCCTTCGGCGAAGTTCGAGAGGTCGAGCATGCCTTGAGCGAACGTGAGGTCGTCCGAAGTCGGGACGATGTCCCAGTAGGCTGCGCTGCCTGCCGTGTGGGTGAGTCCACCGCGGGGGTTCCATGTCGCGCCGGCCGCGTTGACCTGCAGCACCGCATCGGTGGCAATGCTGTTGCCATCCTGGCCGAGGTCGGTGAGGCCCGCGCCACAGGTGGTGCCTGCAGTCACGGCGCCGGCCGTGTCCAGCGGCCACCACAGCACCGGAACCGGCGGGATCTGAGTCCCGGGAGGAGTGATGCGGCCCGTAAGTACGCGCTTCAATGTCATCTTGCCTGTCCAGCCTTTCTCATTCGTCCCACTCACCGGCGCCCGCGCCTGCGTGGATCAGGTCACGGAGCTTTCGTCCCTTGGTCTTGGCCCGGCGCGGCGGTCGCGGTGGGCGTTGTCGTGCGCGCCTGGCGCGTTCCTGCTCTTCGCGCTCGGCGGTCCACCTGTCGGCCGGGTAGCGCAGCCCGTGCGCCCGGATCACGCCACCGGTGCGGAGGCATCGCTCGGTCGCGGCCTTGGTCTCGGCATCCTGTCCGGCCGGTCGGTCGGTGGTGCCGAATACGCGTCGCTGCAGCGGCACGTCGGCCAGTGCGAAGACCGACGCGGCGCAGGGCGGGCGCAGCGGTGGTGCCTCGCTTGCCGCGACGATGCGCTGCACCGATTGCAGAGAGGGGTCATCGTCGAACTCGTCGTCGTCCGGCCCGACCTGCGCCGGCGCACTCGTGGCCTCGATCGGATCGCGCCTCATGTGCCGCGTGCTACCTGCCGCCGACCTTGCGTGTCTTGAGGAGCGACCGCCCGATCACTGATCACCGTTCGCGGCGAAGTCGGCGACCATCGCGGCATTGGCTTCGCCGTCGAGATCCGGTGCGCGCCAGCCGCCTTGCTTTGCGCGCACACGGGCGGCCTTGTAGCGGCCCGCCGCCTGGACGAAAGCCGCGCGTGCGGCCAGGAAGTCGAGCTCGGCGACGGTTGCCTCGGCCGTCCGCAGCTGCAGCCGGAGCTTCGACAAGGCATCCCGCTCGATCTTCAGTGCCCGCTCTGCCTGCGCGCGCTCCTCGTCGGCAGTGGCGCGCGCGATCTTCAGAGGCTGCACTTTGTCCGCCCGGGTCGGGACCGCGGCCAGAGCGTTGCCACCGGCCTTGACCGCTTCCAGCATCGCGGCGCCATCGGTCAGGACCGCGGCCTGAGCCGCGGTGGTCTCCTCGTCGATCAGGGCGTCCAGCCGCGCGACAGTCGCTTCCGCCTGGCGCAGTGCCTCGGCAGCGGCCTCGACACGGCCCTCGGCGACGGCGATGGGCGGCACCGCCTTGTCGACGGCCTGCTGGGCAGTCAGCAGGCGCCGCAGGTTCGCGGCCTCGGCCTGCAGCTTCGTCTGGCGGCCTTCGAGGCTGGACAGTGCGATGCGCGCCTGCTTGGCCTCGCCGCGTGCGTGCTGCAGTTCCTGGGACTCGATCAGGTGCAGCGCCCCAGCGTCTCCGCGAAGCGTCTGGACCTGTTCGTCGGCACGCTTGATGCGCGCCCGCGCTGCGTCGAAGTCGAGTTCAGCGATCTGGTTCTCGGTCGCCGCGAGCCTGGCTTGAAGGTCGGCGGTCAGTGTGTCGTTCATCGTGCGTTCTCGTGGTCAGCGCCGGCCATGCGGCGGAAGGGGTGGGGAACAGTGCGCATGCTGGGGAGAGGCCTGCAGCGGGGCTTGTGCGATGGCGGAGCGCGGTTCCGTCGAACCAGTGGCCAGGGACAAGCGGGTGTCGCCGGGCAGTTCATTCGCGACCCGTGTCAGGCGGCAATTGCGCAAAATTCGCAACGCCCTCGGCGCCTTCGATTGCGTCTCTCACAGCCCGCCGCTTGCGCCTGACCTCGAAGGGGGTCATGACCGAGGTGGCCAGCACGTCCAGGCCCGCGACCGTCGCCCCATCCGGTCGCGCCCACAGTGCCGGCCTGGCTCGCCCGGCGACGGCGACGGGGTCGCCGGCCGTGAGCGCCAGCAGCGTGCGCGCGGTGGATCCGTAGGCGGTGACGAGGGCCACAGGGCCGTCTCCCGGGCCGGTGTCGGGCAGGATCTTCACCACGGCGCAGTCGCTATCGCCCCGTGCGCTGCGCTGCTCGGGATCTGCGACCAAGACGCCAGTAACCAGCGCGTGCATCATTGCGTCACTCCTTGGCCGAACGATCGGCATTGCACACATTCGGTGCGCGACGACCTGTGAAGGTCGGGAAGGTGGGGAACCGTTGGGGGCACCGATGGCGCCTGGCTTCCACGATCGCCAGCATCGGCGCGGCTTTCCGGCGATGACTGCGATGCAGAGGAAGCGGCGGGGCCTGCAGTTGCCTCGTCGAGATCGCCGAAGGCGGCCTCGACCAGCAGCACGACGACGGCGGCCAGGGCCAGGGATCCTCGGGTCATGACCTGGCCCCCTGCGCCTCGATCTCGCCCTGCAGTTCTGCGATGCGGGCCTCGATTGACCACAGAAGCGCACGCCCCCGCCAGTTCGGCGCACCGGCGGTAGCCTCTCGCGCAGCCAGGTCAACGGCCAGGCGGTCGCGCATCGCGCGCTCATTGACCAGGGCTATCCGTGCGGCCTGCTGGTGTTCGAAATGTCCAGAAAGTGGCCCGAAACGCCCGAAAGTGACCAAGCGCCGCAGCAGTGGAAGAAATGGAGGAAAGCGCGCCGAACGTGCCTTGGTGGGAATGCGACGACCGCACGGACCTTCGCCACCAGGCAATGACGGACACCCCTTGCTGGTTCCAGAACTCCGGAACCAAGCCGGAACTCCCGGAACTGGGCACCCCTTGACCACCCCGCCCTGACGTAGTGAAACGTCAGTCAGGGTTAGGGGTGGTTCCACGGTTCCAGCCCTTAGGTGGGAACCGGTGTTCTGGAACCGCTTTTCGGGGGTCATGGCTGGCTGTCCAGAAAGGCAGCACCAGGCCCCGACACGGTCAGTTTTCCGGAACCGCTTTCGGAACCGAGCGACAGCAGGCCCCGGAACACTAGGTTGTCGACCTGGCGCAAGACCTTGGTCTTGTTCCGGCGCACTGCCGAAGCGACGGCGGTCTTGGTCTGAGCACCGGCCCGCACCGCGGCCAGGATGGCGCGGTCCTCTTCGTCGGCGATCTGGTCAGCGGTGCGCGATGCGCCGGCAATGCGGCCCAGCAGGAACCCGTCGCGGTGCAGGAAGATCGGCGGCGGCGCACGCATCAGCAGCGAGCCGCGCGTCGAGGTCAGCACGAGGGGGTCGCCGTGTTCCTGGCCAGTCCGGGCGACCTTGGACTCGATCTCGGCCCACGTGGCGGTCTGCAGCAGCAGCACGAACCGGCAGTTGTCGGCGATGGCGGCCGACCCGCTGCCGACGTACATGTCGGTCACGCCGTCGCGGTAGTTGTTCTTGCCGGTGTGGTGCGACAGCAGGACATAGGCGCCGGTCAGGGCTGCGATCTCGGTCGCACCTGAGATCGTCGCCTTGACGATCTCCTCGTCGTTGCTCGAGCCCCCGGCGAACTGCCGCAGGGTGTCGAAGGCGATGCCGACGAGGTCGTCGATCCCGGCCAGTGCCTTGGTGACGAACTCGACCATGCCGGTGGACATGACGGACCCGCCCACGTTCGTGGCGAAGGTGCGCGTGCCGGGCTCGCCCTGCAGGCTCACGACGCGCACGTGCTGGCGCACCTTGTCGACCTCCTGCGGCGTCAGCTTCATGGCGCGCACGACGTGGCCCAGTGCGGCGTCGAGGTCTTCCTGGCTGTCGTCGGCTGACAGCAGCACGAACGATCCCGGCTCAACCCGCATGCCCAGGAACTGCCGGCCGGTAGCGTGGCAGCAGGCCAGCGTCGTCATCAGCGTGGTCTTTCCGACCCCGCCGGCTGCCACCAGTGCGCCGACCTTGCCGCGCTGGATCAGCGTGTCCACCGCCATGGCCACCGGCTTGGGCTTGGCGTCGAGGTCGTCCGGCGCTTGCCAGAAGCGAACCTTGGCAACCCATCCTGGCGCTGCAGAGTCACTCAGTGGAAGCCCGGTCAGCGGCCCTAGGCTGGATGCCACCGGCGTCGGCGCGGCACTGGTGGGGCGCTTCGCGTCGTGCCCGGCTTGGCCCGCGCGGCTACTGCCGGCGGTGCGGGGCCGCTGTGCCTTGGAGAGCACCACGTCAGGCGCTTCGACCCCCAGGCCCGCCAGGTCGAGGTCTTCTTCAGCGCTCATCCCGCGGCCTCCAGCCCCGTGCGATCAGTCGCTGACGGATCTCCTGTCGCAGGTAGTCGAGCACCCACTCGCGGTGCGTCGGCCACGACGGCCCCAGCGACGCGCGCAAGATCTCCACCTGCCGCGCGTGCCATGCCTTGGCCAGCGCCAGCACCTGCTCTGGCGTCTCGACCTCCCGCTGTTGCGGGCGCTCGCGGGTGGTCATGCAGCCTTCTCCAGCATAGCCTGCACCTCTTCCAATGCGACGGACAGCCTCTGTTGAAGACTCATCAGCCGCTCCCGCCGGATGGCCTTGAGACCTACGTCGCGCAACACGGCGTTGAGTGCTCTGCTTGCGATCTCCAGCGTCTTGCGCCGCTCGTGGTGCGCGCCGTAGCAGCGCTCCGAGGTTGGGCGGTACGCGGCCGGCGCAGACGCCGGGGTGGCGATTGCTTGAATGGCCTGTCGCAGCGGCAATTCCGCAACGCGTTGCGCTTCTGACGGGGGCAGCTCGCCGTACTTCGTGGCGAGCCGCATATAGGCCTGCGCAGTGCGGACGGCACAGTCACAGTGCGTGGTCACCCACGCTTCCCATTCGCCGTGCACGACCTGCGACTTGGCCTGCAACAACAAACGTCCAGCGTGCACAGCTGCGTGTACTGCCGCTTTGGCATGCGTGTCAGCGCGACGTACTGCTTCGTTGATCTGCGCTGGCAGCGCGGTCAGGTCAGCGGGAACGGTGGTGAGCGCCGCGCTCATGCCGGCGCTCCGATCCGCTGCAGCCAGGCCTCGACCTCGCTGTCGTCAAGCTCACGGCTCCATCCGTGCCTGAAGGCCAGCCAGCGGCCATCGGCCATGCGGCGCAGCTGGTGGCCACGCAGGGCCGCGCGGGCCTGCCAGGTGGCCCACGTCTTGTGCGGGTCGAGATCGGCTGGCGAGTGCGCGGCGTCGGCGATGCCGGTATGCGGGCCGGCGCCCGTGGTGGTGGCGTCCATCGCGCCGACCTCAGGCGGCAGCGGGTGCGTGGGCAGCCTGTGCGGACGTGCGCGACTTCGGGGGCTTGATGTCGGCGACCGGCGCGGTCTTGCTCTGCTCGCGGATCCAGTCATGGATCTGGGTGCAGTCATACGCAACCATGCGGGGGCCGAAGGTGCGGGGCTTCGGGAACCGGCCGGCCGCTACCTCTTCGCGCAGCTTCGTCCTGCGGTACGGGATCGCCTTGGTGGCGAGGAGATCACCCTCGCGGATCCAGCCCTGCGCGGGGATGTTCGTGGCGTTTGTCATTCGACTCCTTCGATTCATTGCGGCCCGGTGTGGGTCGGCGAATGAAGTCTCGGAGTGATAGCCAGAACAGAACCCCCGATAGCCACCCTACAGGTGAGAATCGGTGGACAGTTGTTGCGCGGCTACGGCTTCTTGGCCCTTCGCTTGTCCAGTTCCCGTTCCAGGAACTGGTGCGCATTGCCTGAGATTGCCTTGAGCTCAGGGGGCAGCAGCTTGTAGACCTCCCAGACCTGCTGATTGCGTTTCAGACGCTGAATCTCGGGTCGGTCAAACTGTTCTTTCGCCCACTCGCGTAGTGGCTCGAATCTCGCTGCTCTAGACGCGCCGCCCTTGCCGCCATGCGTGGCGGCTGCCGTGGCTTGGCGGAGTCTCCACAGCGCGGTCTCGGATTCGCGTTCGGATTCCCAGGCGCCGCGCGCTGTCGAAAGCTGTGACGTCGCGAACGCAACGGCTCTCGGCAAGGCAACTTCTACTTCGGCAAAGACGAACCCCGATGCCCAGATGGCCTGCCCGGCTGCGCTCAAGAGCTCGGCCGGCGTTGCCGACCTTCGGCGAAGCGCCGCTGCCAACGACACATAGGCGAGCGCAATCTGCTTGATCGACGCGTGCGAACTCGCTCCTGCCTCAAGCAGCGACAACGCCGCCTCGAGGTCTCGCCTCAGCGAAGGGGTGTCGACGCCCCGATCGCCGTTCTTCGCATACGCAGTCGACCAGCGCGCAAGGGCCGGCCCATTCTTCTCCACCGCCTCGACTTGGATTCCTGCGTGCGCAATCGCCTTTAGCGCATGCGTCAGCGCGTACTCGGCAAATCTGCGCGAGATGGGTAAGGCCCCGTCTGGCCCGCCAGGCGCCCGCCGACCTTGCCGCTTCCTTGCCCCCTTCGACGCGCGCACCGCGCTGGTGCCCTCATCTCCGGAGGCCTGGTCAGAAGAAGCCGGGGCCGGCTTGGCCCCGGTGTCGTGCTTCGTGGGCACTACTGATCCGAGACACTCGACAGCGCGCGGATCCGGCTGTCCAGTTGCTCCAAGATCGTCTCGATCTCCTGGGCCCACGGTTCCAGCGCCGACGCGACCTCCCACGCCAGCACGCCGTCATCGTTCGCCCGCGCCCACTGGTTGAGCGACTTGCTCAGGCTGTCGGCCCGCCATTGCGCCGCCGCCATGAGGGATTGCAGGGATGCGTCAGGATTGAACTGCAGCGCCGACGGTTGCCCTTTGCCACCTCCGACCAGATAGTTGCCCTCGATCTTGTCCCCGAACGGGGCCGGGTTCGTTGTGCTCATGCCGGCCTCCCTCAGATGTACGGATCGAAGGCGTGTTGCGCCTGCTGGACGCGCTCGCGGGCCAGTTGCAGCAGCCGCAGCGTGTCATGCGCGTAGTCCTTGTCGGTCCGGAAGGACTGGTAGCCGCCGCACTCGTCGATCCGCTCCTCTGCAGAGCGCAGCAGGGCAAGCACGTCGAAAAGGCCGTTGGACTCGCGGTGGGCGATCTCCACAAGCGGCGGGAGCTCCGGGGCCGGCGGCGGCGCCGGCTCTTGCGCCTCCTTCAGCGTCTGGAGGATGCGTTGCGCGACACCCTCACGCGCGCGGCGCTCGCCAGCGTCGAGCAGTTGCTGCACGAGGTCTGCCAGGTCGACGGCAGCGTCGGGGGTAACAATCGGGGTAGCCATTGATTCACCTCTCATCAGGTGGGTTGGTGGTCAGGGGTCCGAGGTCTGTTCGCGCAGTCTCGGGCCCCGCTTTGCCGGCTGCCGGCCGGCGCGGTGCGGCTCATGCCGCCTTGAACGGAATCACCTTCGCACCCTGGCGCAGTTGGTCGAGGTGGTCGCTGTACCACTGCATCATCTTGCGTCGGGCTGGCAGGTAGGTCGCGAAGTTGTAGGCCGCGGAGACCTTGTTTCGCTCCTGGTGGGCCAGCTGAAGCTCAATGTGCACGTGGTCGAAGCCATGCTCGTGCAGGATGGTCGAGGCCACGCCGCGGAAGCCGTGACCGGTCATGCGGCCGGCGTACCCCATGCGCTTGAGCGCCCCCAGGATCGCGCCGTTGCTCATGTGGGACTCGTGGTCACGCTCGCCCGGGAACACGAACGGGCCGATGCCCTTGATCTCGTGCAGGCATCGCAGCGCGTCGACTGCCTGGGTCGACAGCGGCACGATGTGCGGCGTCCGCATCTTGGTGCGTCCGGCCGGGATGCGCCACTCGGCCGCGTCGAGGTCGAACTCCTCCCAGCGCGCGCCGATGAGCTCGCCAGTGCGCACGAAGGTCCGGGCGATCAGGTCCAGGGCGTAGCGCGTGTGCACCGACCCCTGATAGGCCGCCATCTTCCGCAGCAGTTCCGGCATGTCCTTCGCCGCCAGGCGGGCGAACGATTCCTTCTGAGGCGCCTTCAGTGCGGCGCCCGGGCGGATGTCGCGGGTCGGGTTACGCGTCACCATGCCGTGTGCGACCGCGTACTCGAAGACCTGGCCGCACGACTGCCACAGCCGGTGCGCGATGTCCAAGGCGCCGCGGCGCTCCACCTTCTTGGCCACGGCGATCAAGGTCGGCGCCGTGACCTCGGCGATGGGCTTGCCGCCGATCGCCGGGAACACGTCCAGTTCGAGCCGGCGGATGACGTAGTCGGCGTGCCTGGTGGACTTCCCCTGCTTCCAGGTCTCGTGCCAGGCGCGGGCGACGGACTCGAAGGAATGGTCGAGCTTCAGCCGGTTCGCGAGCTTCTCGTCCTTCCGGGCCTGCACCGGATCAGTGCCTGACCTCAGCAGCAGGCGTGCGGCGTCTCGGTCGCTCCTGGCCTGGGATAGTGAAACATCCGGGTAGCTGCCCAGGGCGAGGCGCTTTTCCTTCGGGCCGAGCCTGTACTTCCAGCGCCACAGCTTCGCGCCGGCCGGCGTGACCTCAAGGTACAGGCCACCGGCGTCGGTCAGCCGCACGCGCGCCTTGTCCGGGGGGCACGTGGCGTTCTTGCAGGCTGGATCGGTCAGGGGCATGGGGGAATCTCCGTCGATTCCGGCCGCAGAGGCGGCCCGTTCCCCACAATGTGCCCCCTGTCCGGGGCGGATGTCAACGCACGCTAACGGCGGTTCACGAACGAAAAAGCCCCGGAAAACGGGGCTCTCTGGTGAATCCTGCGGCTGTCAGCGGACGTTGCCGAATCTATCGTTGGCGGAGGGAGCGGGATTCGAACCCGCGGTGGGCTGTTAACCCACACACGCTTTCCAGGCGTGCGACTTAAACCACTCATCCATCCCTCCCCGGGACAGCCCAATAGTCTAGCGCACGCCTGGCCCCCCTGAGGGCGTCAGGCCTGACGCCGGCGGCGGGTCATCCAACCGACGAAGCCGAGGCCGGCGCCGAACAGCGCGTAGGTCGACGGCTCGGGGATCGCCGCCACGTTCCAGCCGATGACGTCGAAGGCGTCGACGTCACCTGAGGAGATCTGCAGCAGTTCGCCGCGTGCCGACGTCGGGTCCATGATGCCCAGGAAGAGGTTGTCCTTCCAGTGGCTGGCCTGACGGCCGTCACCGAAGTTCACGCCCAGCGAGAAGCGCGAGCCCAGGGTGGCGCCGCCGTCGACCGAGAAGTACTTGTCGCGAGCATCGGCCGTCCAGTCGATGACGCCGAGCAACGCGCTGTCGGAGGAGTAACGGAACAGGTCCATCGACGACACGTAGGTGAAGGCGTCGCTGCTGAAGGGGCCGTTCACCGGCGGCGAGTTGCCGTCGAGGATGTCGACACCGCTGATGAATCCGAGCGCGTGGCCGATTTCGTGCGCAGCGATGCCGACGAAGTCGAAGTCGTTGGCGCCGATGCCGTTGCTGCGGTCGTAGTCCCAGGTGAAGTTGGTGCTGAACTGGATGAAGGCATCGCAATCGGTGCAAGCGCTGCCGACCCCGCCGGGGGCAAAGGGCAGTCCCAGCGAACGCGCATTGGCCGCGGTGAGGCGCACGGTCGAATTGTTCGTGCTGCCGTTGTCGTCGACGTAGGCGATGGCGCTGCCCGAGCCGTTGGGGTTGTCGGCCGTTCGATTGATCAGCATGCCGAAGCTCGACCCGGTGTTCAGCGTGGCAACGGCCGTGTTGTCCAGTGCCGAACTGGCATCGCTGGAGAGCGCGCCGTAGAACGAGTCGTAGGTGTACGACAATTGTCGAGATCCGGCCTGCGCCAGGATGCCGGATCCCAGCGATGCCGTACCCACGGTCAGCTTGACCGTTACGTCGTCGTCGAAGATCGCCGACCACATGGCCGCGCCGGCGGCGAACGAGGCCTGCTCGATGGCGCTGGTGCCGGGCGTGAACGTGAGATCGAAGGTCAGGGCCTGGGCGCTGCCGGCACCCAACGCAGCGACGGCGGCCGCGGCCATGACGCGTCGGGTGAATAGAACCATGTTTCCTCCTCGAAGACCGCCGGCGAAGGTGCGGCAGTTCGCTCCCTGCATGTAAAGGTCCACCGCGTGGCCTGGCCGTCGGCGATCGACGGAGGCCCCCCGCGGTCGGGGGGTGCGCGGTCTCGCTGGCGCCCACGGGTTCAGTAGTTGCCGGCTGCTGTCAGCGCGTGCGCTCGCAGCCATTCGAGCAGCACGTAGTCGAGTGCGCGCTGATGCGTGCATTCCAGCACCACGGGCGGCGCACAGCCGGCATCATGGGCTTCCCTCCAGCGCAACGCGCACACGCACCAGCGGTCGCCGGGCCTGAGGCCGCGGAAACGGTGCTCCGGCCTCGGGGTGATGAGGTCGTTGCCGCGCTCCATCTGGAAGTTCAGGAACTCGACGGTCATGCGGGCGCAGATCACATGGCTGCCGTGGTCGTGGCGGTCGGTTTGGCAGCAGCCGTCGCGCAGCCAGCCGGTCAGCGGGTCGTAGCTGCAGGGCTGCAGTGGGCCGCCGAGCACGTTGCGCGCCTCGGCGCGGGGGTCGGCGCCGTCGTCGGCGCTTCCGGAGGAGTCGTCTGCCGCGCTCATGGTCTCATCGGGCTTGTGTGCCGCCGCCCTTGATCAGTGCCATCGCGGTGCCGATCAGCCCGGAGACCTCGCTCATGTTGCCTGGCACGATCATGGTGTTGTTCTTCTGTGCCAGCTGCGCGTAGGCCTCCACGGCCTTTTCGGCCACCTTCAGCTGCACGGCCTGGTCGCCGCCGGGCTCCTGGATGGCGGCAGCCACCTGCCGGATCGCGCTGGCGGTGGCTTCGGCCACCGCGACGATGGCTGCGGCCTGACCCTGGGCGGTGTTGATCTCGGCCTGCTTCTCGCCTTCCGAGCGCGCGATGAAGGCCTCGCGTTCACCCGTGGCGATGTTGATCTGTTCCTGGCGACGGCCCTCGGACGCGGCAATCAGCGCGCGCTTCTCGCGCTCGGCGGTGATCTGCGCCTGCATCGCGCGCAGGATCTCGGCCGGCGGCGTCAGGTCCTTGATCTCGTAGCGCAGCACCTTCACGCCCCAGTTCAGCGCGGCCTCGTCCAGCGCCTGCACCACCGTGGCATTGATGAGGTCGCGCTCCTCGAAGGTCTTGTCCAGTTCCATCCGGCCGATCACGCTGCGCAGCGTGGTCTGCGCCAGCTGGGTGATGGCTACGATGTAGTCGCTGCTGCCGTAGCTGGCGCGCATCGGGTCGGTGACCTGGAAATACAGGATGCCGTCCACCTGCAGCTGGGTGTTGTCCTTGGTGATGCAGACCTGGCTGGGTACGTCCAGCGGCACTTCCTTCAGCGAGTGCTTGTAGGCCACGCGTTCGATGAAGGGCACCAGGAACTTCAGGCCGGGGGTGAGCGTGCGGTCGTACTTGCCCAGGCGCTCGACCACCCAGGCCTGCTGCTGCGGCACGATCTTGAAGGTGCGGACGATGAAGATGACCGCGATGACGAGAACGACGAGGGCGATTTCCATGGTGGTGGCTCTGGAGGTGAAGGGTCAGGCGGCGGTCACGGACAGCACGTTGCCGTCCACGGCGACGATGCGGTGGCTGCCCGGCGCGGGCACGCCTTCGCCGGCGTAGCGCACGCTCCAGGCGGCGCCGCGGTACTGGGCGCGGGCCGTGCCGTCGGCCGACCAGTCATCGATGGTCAGCGTCTGGCCGATGTCCAGCAGCACGTCGCGGTTCGACTGCGCCGGCGCCGACTGCGGGTTGCGCGCCCGCTTGACGTGCCAGACCAGGGTGGCCGCGGCGCCGAGCACTGCGGATGCGACGATCTGTGCACTGGCGTTGAAGCCGCCGTGTGCCACCAGCGCGCCGGCGACGGCGCCCAGCGCCAGCATCAGCAGGTAGAACGTGCCGGTGGCGAGCTCCAGCGCCACCAGCGTGCCGGCCAGCACCCACCAGAACGTCGGCCCTTCGATCCCCATCGTTGCCTCCACGGCACAGTCCCTGAACCGGATCAGTGTAGCGACATGGCGTGGCCACACCCCGCGCCTACACTGCGCGCTTTTCCTTTTCCAGACGCAGGGCAGGGCCATGCAGCGCTTCCACTTTCCCATCGTCATCATCGACGAGGACTACCGCTCCGAGAACACCTCGGGCCTGAGCATTCGTGCGCTGGCGCAGGCCATCGAGAAGGAGGGCTTCGAGGTCCTGGGCGTGACCAGTTACGGCGACCTGAGCCAGTTCGCCCAGCAGCAGAGCCGGGCCAGCGCCTTCATCCTGAGCATCGACGACAACGAGTTCTCCGGCGGCCCGGACCTGGACCCGGTGGTCGTGAACCTGCGCCGCTTCGTCGAGGAGATCCGCTTCAAGAACGCGGACATCCCGATCTACATCTACGGCGAGACGCGCACCTCGGAGCACATCCCGAACGACGTGCTGCGCGAGTTGCACGGCTTCATCCACATGTTCGAGGACACGCCGGAGTTCGTGGCTCGGCACATCATCCGTGAGGCCAAGAGCTACCTCGACGGCCTGGCGCCACCGTTCTTCAAGGCGCTGATGGAGTACTCGCAGGACGGCTCGTACAGCTGGCACTGCCCCGGCCACAGCGGCGGCGTGGCCTTCCTGAAGAGCCCCGTGGGCCAGATGTTCCACCAGTTCTTCGGCGAGAACATGCTGCGCGCCGACGTCTGCAATGCGGTGGAGGAACTCGGCCAGCTGCTGGACCACACCGGCCCGGTGGCGCAGAGCGAGCGCAACGCGGCGCGCATCTTCAATGCCGACCACTGCTTCTTCGTCACCAACGGCACCAGCACCAGCAACAAGATGGTGTGGCACCACACTGTGGCGCCGGGTGACGTGGTGGTGGTGGACCGCAACTGCCACAAGAGCATCCTGCACAGCATCATCATGACCGGCGCGGTGCCGGTCTTCCTGCCGCCCACGCGCAACCACTACGGCATCATCGGCCCGATCCCGGAAGCCGAGTTCACGCCCGAGGCCATCCAGCGCAAGATCGCGGCCAACCCGCTGCTCAAGGGGGTGGATGCCAAGAAGGTCAAGCCGCGCATCCTGACGCTGACCCAGAGCACCTACGACGGCGTGCTCTACAACACGGAGACCATCAAGGGCAAGCTGGACGGCTACGTCGACACGCTGCACTTCGACGAGGCCTGGCTGCCGCACGCCGCCTTCCATCCCTTCTATGGCAGCTTCCACGCCATGGGCAAGAAGCGCGCGCGGCCCACGAAGGCGATGGTCTATGCGACGCAGAGCACGCACAAGCTGCTGGCCGGCCTCAGCCAGGCCAGCCAGGTGCTGGTGCAGGATTCGCAGACGGTGAAGCTGGACCGGCACCTCTTCAACGAGGCCTACCTGATGCACACCAGCACCAGCCCGCAGTACGCGATCATCGCCAGCTGCGACGTGGCCGCCGCGATGATGGAACCGCCCGGCGGCACTGCGCTGGTCGAAGAGAGCCTCAAGGAGGCGCTGGACTTCCGCCGCGCAATGCGCAAGGTGGAGAAGGACTACGCCGACGACTGGTGGTTCAAGGTCTGGGGGCCGGACAAGCTGGCCACCGAGGGCATCGGGCAGTCGGCCGACTGGATCCTGGGCGGCGCGGGCAAGGCCGGCAACTGGCACGGCTTCGGCAAGCTGGCCCGCGGCTTCAACATGCTCGACCCGATCAAGAGCACCATCATCACGCCGGGGCTGGACGTCAACGGCCGCTTCGCCAAGACCGGCATCCCGGCGAGCATCCTGACCAAGTTCCTGGCCGAGCATGGCGTGGTGGTCGAGAAGACCGGCCTGTACTCGCTGTTCATCATGTTCACCATCGGCATCACCAAGGGCCGATGGAACACGATGCTGACGGCGCTGCAGCAGTTCAAGGACGACTACGACCGCAACCAGCCGCTGTGGCGCATCCTGCCGGAGTTCGTGGCCAAGCACCCGATGTACGAGCGCATGGGCCTGCGCGACCTGAGCCAGGCCATCCACGAAGCCTATGCCAAGGGCGACATCGCGCGGCTGACCACGGAGATGTACCTGTCGGAACTGCACCCGGCCATGAAGCCCAGCGACGCCTACGCGAAGATCGCCCACCGCGAGACCGAACGGGTGCCGATCGACGCGCTGGAGGGGCGCATCACCACCAGTCTGCTGACGCCTTACCCGCCGGGCATCCCGCTGCTCATCCCGGGCGAGGTCTTCAACCGCAAGATCGTGCAGTACCTGAAGTTCACACGCGAGTTCAACGCGCAGTTCCCCGGCTTCGCCACCGACGTGCACGGCCTGGTCGAGGAGGAGGGCACGGCCGGCGGCGAACGCCGCTACTACGTGGACTGCGTGCGCGCCTGATCGCAGCGGGCGCCGGGCCCGGCACGGGCCTGGCGTTAGCCGAGGTCGGCGTCGACCACGGCCATGTGGCTGAAGCCGCCGTCGACGTAGACCACCTCGGCGCTGATGCCGGCCGACAGGTCGGACAGCAGGAACGCTGCGGTGTTGCCCACGTCGTCGATCGTGATCGCGCGGCGGATCGGCGTGGCGGCGGCGAACGCGTTGAGCAGCTTGCCGAAGTCCTTGATGCCGGAGGCCGCCAGCGTCTTGATCGGGCCGGCGCTGATGGCATTGACGCGCACCCCGCGTGGGCCCACGCTGTGCGCCAGGAAGCGCACGCTGCTTTCCAGCGAAGCCTTGGCCAGGCCCATGGTGTTGTAGTTGGGCACGTAGCGCATGGCGCCCAGGTAGCTCAGCGTCAGCAGCGCCGCGCCCGGGCGCAGCCGGGGCAGGGCGGCCTTGGCCATGGCCGGGAAGCTGTAGGCGGAAATCTCGTGGGCCGTGCGGTAGGCCTCGCGGCTCAGGCCTTCCAGGAAGTCGCCGGCGATGGCCTCGCGCGGCGCGAATGCGATGGCGTGCACGAAGCCGTCGAATTCCGGCCAGCGCTCGCCAAGCTGGGCGAACAGGCGCTCGATCTGCGCGTCTTCGCCGACGTCGCACTCGTAGACCATGTCGGAGCCGAACTCCTTGGCAAACTCGGTGATGCGGTCCTTGAAGCGCTCGCCGACATAGCTGAAGGCGAGCTCGGCGCCCTCGCGGTGGCATGCGCGGGCGATGCCGTAGGCGATGGAGCGGTTGGACAGCACGCCGGTGATGAGCAGGCGCTTGCCGGCAAGGAATCCCATGGGTCTCGGTCTCGTGGTGGTGTGCGGGGCCGGCATTCTGGCACGAGGCGCTGGCACGGGCCCGCCCGGCACGGACCCTGCTTGCAGGGCGCATTTGCCGTGGCTATAATGCACGTTTCCCGAGAGTAAGAGCATGGGCGGGCTCACCTGCCCATTTTTTTTGCGCGAGTCTTTTTGAGCACTGCACCGTCGACGTCCACCATGGGCTCTTCAGCGAGCCATTCCAGCGACGCCATCGAGCGCACCGTCACCGGGTTGGGCTACGACCTGGTGGACGTCGAGCGCCTGGCGCGCGGGCTGCTGCGCGTGACGATCGACCGACTGCCCGGCCACGTCTACGGCACCCCGGGGACGCCCGACACGGGTGAGTTCATCACCGTCGAGGACTGCGAACGCGTTACCCGCCAGTTGCAGCTGGCCCTGGAAGTGTCGGGCCTGGACTACGCGCGGCTGGAGGTCTCCTCGCCTGGGCTCGATCGCCCGCTCAAGACCGAGGCCCACTGGCGCCGCTTCGCCGGCCAGGCCGTGAGCCTGACCCTGAAGCTGCCGTTCGAGAACCGCAAGCACTGGACCGGTGTGCTGCAGCCACTGGCCGATTCGGGCGACGCCTGGCGGCTTGAGATCACCGAGAACAAGAACACCCTGGCCCTGGACTTCCGCTTCGACGAGGTGCGCGAGATGCGCCTCGTGCCGGTGGTGGATTTCAAGGGCCGGCGCAAGACCCCCGATGTCAAGAACGCGGCACCCGCAGCAGATGCCGCGCTGAATGGAGAGCAGGACCGATGAACCGCGAGATGCTGATGCTGGTGGAAGCGATTTCCCGCGAGAAGAGCGTGGAACGCGATGTCGTCTTCGGCGCGGTGGAGGCCGCGCTGGCGTCGGCCACCAAGAAGCTGCACGGTGGCGAGGTGGACATCCGCGTCGCGGTCGACCGTGACACCGGCGAGTACGAGACCTTCCGCCGCTGGCACGTGGTGCCGGACGAGGCCGGCCTGCAGATCCCCGACGCCGAGATCCTGCTGTTCGAGGCCAAGGAGCAGATCCCCGACATCGAGGAAGGCGACTACATCGAGGAGGCGATCGACTCGGTGCCGATCGGCCGCATCGGTGCCCAGGCCGCCAAGCAGGTGATCCTGCAGAAGATCCGTGATGCCGAGCGCGAGCAACTGCTCAACGACTTCCTCTCGCGCGGCGAGAAGATCATGGTCGGCACGGTCAAGCGCCTGGACAAGGGCGACATCATCGTCGAGAGCGGCCGCGTCGAAGGCCGCCTGCGCCGCAACGAGATGATCCCGAAGGAGAACCTGCGCTCGGGTGACCGCGTGCGGGCCTACATCCTCGGCGTCGACCCCACCCAGCGCGGCCCGCAGATCATGCTCAGCCGTAGCGCGCCGGGCTTCATGATCGAACTCTTCGCGCAGGAAGTGCCGGAGATTGAGCAGGGCCTGCTCGAGATCAAGAGCTGTGCCCGTGACCCGGGCAGCCGGGCCAAGATCGCCGTCGTCAGCCATGATCGGCGTGTCGATCCCATCGGCACCTGCGTCGGCGTGCGCGGCTCGCGCGTCAACGGCGTCACCAACGAGCTCGCCGGTGAGCGCGTGGACATCGTGCTGTGGTCGGAAGACCCGGCGCAGTTCGTGATCGGCGCGCTGGCGCCGGCCAACGTGGTGAGCATCGTGGTCGACGAGGAGCGGCATGCGATGGACGTGGTGGTCGACGAGGAGAACCTCGCCATCGCCATCGGCCGCGGCGGCCAGAACGTGCGCCTGGCGTCGGAACTCACCGGCTGGCGCATCAACATCATGACCGCCGAGGAGTCGCAGGCCAAGCAGGCCGAGGAAAGCGACTCGGTGCGCAAGCTCTTCGTCGAGAAGCTCGACGTCGACGAGGAGGTCGCCGACATCCTGATCGCCGAGGGCTTCACCAGCCTGGAAGAGGTGGCCTATGTGCCGCTGCAGGAGATGCTGGAGATCGAGTCCTTCGACGAGGACACCATCAACGAGTTGCGCACCCGTGCCAAGGATGCGCTGCTGACGTTGGAGATCGAGCGTGAGGAGAAGGTCGAGGAAGTCTCGCAGGATCTGCGCGACCTCGAAGGCCTGACGCCGGAGATCATCGGCAAGCTGGCCGATGGCGGCATCCACACCCGCGACGACCTCGCCGACCTCGCGGTCGATGAACTCACCGAGATGACTGGCATCGACGACGAGCAGGCCCGCGCCCTGATCATGAAGGCGCGCGAACACTGGTTCACTGCCTGAGCCCCGGAGCCCGCTCCCACATACGTCGCCGTCCGCAGCACCCAAGGAAAACAGATACATGGCCGTCACCACCGTTGCACAGTTTGCCGAGCAGCTCAAGCGCCCGACCGCCGCGCTGATCGAGCAGTTGGCGTCGGCAGGCGTGCCCAAGAAGTCACCCGACGACGCGCTGACCGACGCCGACAAGGAACGCCTGCTCGAGTACCTGCGCAGTGCCCACGGCACGTCCGGCGCCGAGCGCAAGAAGATCACCATCACGCGCAAGTCGACGTCGGAGATCAAGCAGGCCGACTCGTCGGGCAAGGCGCGCACCATCCAGGTGGAGGTGCGCAAGAAGCGCGTGTTCGTCAAGCGTGACGAGGCGCCGGGTGTCGACGAGGCTGCGGCAGAGGCCGCCGCCGCGGAAGCCGAACTGGAGCGCCGCGAGGCCGAGGCCAAGGCCCAGGCCGAGGAACTGCGCCGCCAGGAAGAGGCGCTGGCCGAGCAGCGCCGCCAGCGCGAGGAGGCCGAGCGTGCGGCCCGCGAGCGCGCCGAGGCCGAGGCCAAGGCGGCCGCCGAAGCCAAGGCCCTGGCCGATGCGAAGGCGGCGGCCGAGGCCGAAGCGGCGCTGGCCAACCAGGCCCGAACGACCCCTCCGGCCCCGGCGCCGGCGGCGGAACCCTCGCCGGCCCCGGCAGCCGAACCTGCCGCCGCGCCGGCGGCCGAAGCCAAGCCGGTGGAGGCGCCCGCCGAGTCCGCCAAGCCGGCTCTGCGCCGCGTGAAGTCAGGCGTCGCGTCGGAAGAGGCGCAGCGCCAGGCCGACCTGGAGAAGCGCCGCAAGGCTGCAGAGGCCGAGGCCGCTGCGATCCGGCAGATGATGTCGCAGCCGCGCAAGGTGCTCGTGGCCAAGAAGCCCGAAGAGCCCAAGCCCGCGGCCAAGGAAGCCATCACCGGCACCATCCACAAGCCCAAGGGCGCTCCGGGTGCAGGTGCGGGCACGGCAGCCAAGCCGGGCGACAAGAAGCAGATCAAGTCGGAGAAGCTCAGCTCCAGCTGGGCAGACGACGCCAAGAAGCGCGGGATCAAGACCCGCGGTGACACCAGTGGGGGTCGGGCCGGCTGGCGCTCGCCGCGCGGTGGCGCAGGCCGCCGCGGCGACGACCGTGGTGGCAACAGCAGTTTCACGCCGCCGGCCGAGTTCGTGGCGCAGGAAGTGCACGTGCCTGAGACCATCTCGGTGGCCGACCTGGCCCACAAGATGAGCGTCAAGGCCAGCGAAGTCATCAAGCAGATGATGAAGCTGGGGCAGATGGTCACCATCAACCAGCAGCTCGACCAGGAGACGGCGATGATCGTCGTCGAGGAGATGGGCCACAAGGCGCTGGCCGCCAAGCTGGACGACCCGGAAGCCTTCACCGAAGAGGAAACCGCAGCGGCCGACGCGGCCGAGGCGCTGCCGCGCGCCCCGGTGGTCACCGTCATGGGCCACGTCGACCACGGCAAGACCTCGCTGCTGGACAAGATCCGCGCCTCGCGCGTGGCCTCCGGCGAAGCCGGTGGCATCACGCAGCACATCGGCGCGTACCACGTCGAGACCGACCGCGGGATGATCACCTTCCTCGACACCCCGGGTCACGAGGCCTTCACGGCCATGCGGGCGCGCGGTGCCGCAGCCACCGACATCGTCATCCTGGTGGTGGCGGCTGACGACGGCGTGATGCCGCAGACCAAGGAAGCCATCCACCACGCGAAGGCGGCCGGCGTGCCCATCGTGGTGGCGATGAACAAGATCGACAAGCCCGAGGCCAACCTCGAGCGCCTGAAGAGCGAACTCGTGGCCGAGGAAGTCGTGCCCGAGGACTTCGGCGGTGACTCGCCCTTCGTCGGCGTGTCGGCCAAAACCGGCCAGGGCATCGACGACCTGCTCGAGCAGGTGCTGCTGCAGGCCGAGGTGCTGGAACTCACCGCGCCGGTGGACGCCGCCGCGAAGGGCCTGGTCATCGAAGCGCGCCTGGACAAGGGCCGCGGCCCGGTGGCCACGGTGCTGGTGCAGAGCGGCACGCTGCGCAAGGGCGACATCGTGCTCGCCGGCAGCAGCTATGGCCGCGTGCGCGCGATGATCGACGAGGACGGCCAGTCCAGCGACGAGGCCGGCCCGTCGATCCCGGTGGAGATCCAGGGCCTGACCGACGTGCCGGCCGCGGGCGATGCCTTCATGGTCCTGTCCGACGAGCGCCGGGCGCGCGAGATCGCCACGTTCCGCCAGGGCAAGTACCGCGACGTGAAGCTCGCCAAGCAGCAAGCCGCCAAGCTCGAGAACATGTTCGAGAACATGGGCGAAGGCCAGGCGCAGACCCTGCCGCTGATCATCAAGGCCGACGTGCAGGGCTCTCAGGAGGCGCTGTCGCAGAGCCTGCTCAAGCTCAGCACGCCCGAGGTCAAGGTGCAGATCGTGCACGCGGCCGTGGGCGGCATCAGCGAGAGCGACATCAACCTCGCCATCGCGTCCAAGGCCGTGGTCATCGGCTTCAACACCCGCGCCGACGCCAATGCGCGCAAGGTGGCCGAAGGCAACGGCGTCGACATCCGCTACTACAACATCATCTACGACGCGGTGGACGACGTGAAGGCGGCGATGGTCGGCATGTTGGCGCCAGAGCAGCGCGAGGAGGTCATCGGCACCGCCGAGATCCGCACAGTCTTCGTGGCCAGCAAGATCGGCACCGTGGCCGGCTCCATGGTCACGGCCGGCGTGGTGCGGCGCGATGCGCGGTTCCGCCTGCTGCGCGACAACGTGGTCATCTACACCGGCGAGGTGGAAGGTGTGCGCCGCTTCAAGGACGACGTGCGCGAGGTCAAGGAAGGCTTCGAGTGCGGCATCAAGTTGAAGAACGTCACCGACATCAAGGAAGGCGACCAGCTCGAGTTCTTCGAAATCAAGGAAGTCGCCCGAACCCTCTGAAGGCGGCCACCGCTCGTGCAGCGAACCCCGCCTACCGACCCGGAGGCGGGGTTCTTGCTTGAGGACCCCCGACCATGCGCCACAAGAAAGCCACCCCCAACCGCAGCTTCCGCGTCGCCGACCAGATCCAGCGCGATCTGGCGGAGCTCATCCGCGAGCTGAAGGACCCGCGCGTGGGCCTGGTCACGCTCAATGCGGTCGAGGTCTCGCCCGACTACGCCCACGCGAAGGTTTACTTCTCGCAGATGCTGGGCGACAACGAAGCCTGCACCACCGCACTGAACGAGGCGGCCGGGTACCTGCGCAACGGCCTGTTCAAGCGCCTGGCGATCCACACCGTGCCGACGCTGCACTTCGTCTACGACCAGACCACCGAGCGGGCGGCCGACATCTCGGCGCTGATCGCGCGGGCGAACGCCTCGCGCGCCAAGGACGACGAGTGACGAAGACACCGCGCCGCCCGGTGCACGGGGTGCTGCTGCTCGACAAGCCGCTGGGCTGGACGAGCCAGGATGCGCTGTCCAAGGCGCGCGGCCTGCTGCGCGCGCTCAAGGCCGGCCACACCGGCACGCTGGACCCGCTGGCCACCGGGCTGCTGCCGCTGTGCTTCGGTGCGGCCACCAAGTTCAGCCAGGTCAGCCTGGACGCCGACAAGCGCTACACCGCCACGCTCAAGCTCGGCGAGCGCAGCAGCACGCTGGACGGCGAGGGCACCATCACGCCCGGCACGCCGCCGGCCTTCGACCGTGCCACGCTGGAGGCCGCCTGTGCCGCGCTGACCGGCCCCATCGAGCAGCTGCCGCCGATGCACTCGGCGCTGAAGAAGGATGGCCGCGCGCTCTACGACTACGCGCGTGCCGGCATCGAGGTCGAACGCACGCCGCGGCGCATCACCATTCACCGGCTCGACATCGTCGAGTGGCAGGCTGACCGGCTCGTGATCGACGTCACCTGCAGCAAGGGCACCTACATTCGCACGCTGGCGGCCGACCTGGGCGACCGCCTGGGGTGCGGCGCCTGGCTGCAGGCCCTGCGCCGCACGGCCACCGGGCCGCTGCGCGTGGACGATGCGATCACCATCGACGCGCTGGCGGCGCTTTCCGAACCGGAGCGCGAGGCGCGCCTGCTGCCGCCCGACGTGCTGCTGCAGCACTGGCCCGCGCTGCGCCTGCCCGACGACGAGGCGGGCCGCTTCCTCACCGGTCTGCGCCGCCGCGTCGCCGAGGCCGACCAGTCCCACGTGCGTGTCTACGGACCGCAGCCGCGCGCCTTCCTCGGCAGCGCCCACATCCAGGCCGGCGAACTCATCGCCGACCGTCTTCTCAGCCCGCAGGAAGTGCAGGCCCTCCTATGACCATGCATCAGATCCGCAACATCGCCATCATCGCCCACGTCGACCATGGCAAGACCACGCTGGTGGACCAGCTCCTGCGCCAGAGCGGCACCTTCCGCGAGAACGAGAAGGTGGCCGAACGCGTGATGGACAACAACGACATCGAGCGCGAGCGCGGCATCACGATCCTGGCCAAGAACTGTGCCGTGACCTGGCAGGGCACGCACATCAACATCGTCGACACCCCGGGCCACGCCGACTTCGGCGGCGAGGTGGAGCGTGCGCTGTCGATGGTCGACGGCGTGGTGCTGCTGATCGACGCCCAGGAAGGTCCGATGCCGCAGACCCGCTTCGTCACCAAGAAGGCGCTGGCGCTGGGTCTCAAGCCCATCGTGGTGGTCAACAAGGTCGACAAGCCCGGCTCGCGGCCCGACTACGTGATCAACGCCGCCTTCGAGTTGTTCGACAAGCTCGGGGCCACAGAGGAGCAGCTGGACTTCCCGGTGGTCTACGCCTCCGGCCTCAACGGATGGGCCAGCCTGACCGAAGGCGATGCGGGCGAAGCCTGGGGCACGGACATGCAGCCGCTGTTCGAGACCATCCTGCGCCACGTCCCGGCGCACCAGGGAGATCCGGCGGCGCCGCTGCAGCTGCAGATCTCGTCGCTGGACTACTCCACCTACGTCGGCCGCATCGGTGTCGGGCGAGTCAACAGCGGCACCCTCAAGCCGGGCATGGACGTGCTGGTCTGCGAAGGCACGCCCGAGGAGGGCGGCAAGACCTTCAAGGGTCGCGTCAACCAGGTGCTGACCTTCGAAGGTCTGAACCGCGTGATGGCCGAATCGGCCGGCCCGGGCGACATCGTGCTCGTCAACGGCATCGAGGACCTCGGCATCGGCGTCACGCTGACCAGCGTCGACAACCCGCAGCCGCTGCCGATGCTGAAGGTGGACGAGCCAACGCTGACGATGAACTTCTGCGTCAACACCAGCCCGCTGGCCGGCCGCGAGGGCAAGTTCGTCACCAGCCGCCAGATCTGGGACCGGCTGCAGAAGGAACTGCAGAGCAACGTGGCCCTGCGCGTGAAGGAATCGGGCGAGGACGGCATCTTCGAGGTGTCCGGCCGTGGTGAACTGCACCTTACCATCCTGCTGGAGAACATGCGCCGTGAAGGCTACGAGCTGGCGGTGAGCAAGCCGCGCGTGGTCTTCCACATGGTCGACGGCGAGCGCCACGAGCCGATCGAGCTGGTGACGGTGGACGTCGAGGACCAGCACCAGGGCGGCGTGATGCAGGCCCTGGGCGAGCGCAAGGGCGAGCTGGTCAACATGGAGACCGACGGCCGCGGCCGCGTGCGGCTGGAGTACCGCATCCCGGCGCGCGGGCTGATCGGCTTCTCCAACGAGTTCCTGAATCTCACCCGCGGCACCGGCCTGATCAGCAACATCTTCGACAGCTGGGAGCCCTACAAGGGCGAGATCGCCGGGCGCAAGAACGGCGTGCTGATCAGCATGGACGACGGCGAGATCTTCACCTACGCGCTGGGCAAGCTCGACGACCGCGGCCGCATGTTCGTCAAGCCGGGCGACCAGGTCTACGAAGGCATGATCGTCGGCATCCACAGCCGCGACAATGACCTCGTTGTCAACGCCACGCGCACCAAGCAGCTGACCAACTTCCGCGTCAGCGGCAAGGAGGACGCGATCAAGATCACGCCACCGATCGACCTCACGCTGGAGTACGCGGTGGAGTTCATCGACGACGACGAGCTGGTGGAGATCACGCCGAAGACGATCCGGGTGCGCAAGCGGTTCCTGAAGGAGCACGAACGGAAGCGGGCGTCGCGGGAAGCGGCCTGAGTTGTACTCACAGGAACCGCTTTCGCGGGCTCAGTGAGCTCCCCCTAGCCCCCTCCAAGCGGGGGCTCCAGTCAGAGTCTGGACCGGCCCGCGATGCGGGCCTCTCTCGGGAACCGCCATGTCGCATGGTCGTGCCGTGTGGGTGATGGTGACGGCGGCGATGCTGTGGAGCATCGCCGGCGTCGTGGCCCGCCACCTGCAGGCGGCGCAGGGCTTCGAGGTCACGTTCTGGCGCAGCGCCGGCAACGCCGTGTCGCTGGTCGTGCTGCTGGTCTGGCTGCGCGGTGGCGGCACGCTGTGGCGCGCGGTGCGCCACGGCGGACGCACGCTGTGGTTGTCCGGCCTGTGCTGGAGCGTGATGTTCACCGCCTTCATGATGGCCATCACGCTGACCACGGTGGCCAACGTGCTGGTGACGATGGCGATCTCGCCGCTGCTCACGGCCCTGCTGGCCTGGATGGCGCTGGGGCACCGGCTGCCGGCGCGCACCTGGGGCGCCATCGTCGCCGCCGGGGCCGGCATCGCCTGGATGTACGCCGGCGAGCTGCGCACCGGCGATGCCCGTCACTGGGCCGGCATCGGTGTGGCGCTGGGCGTGCCAGTGGCCGCGGCCATCAACTGGACGCTGCTGCAGCACGAGAAGGCGCGCTCCGGTGACGGGCCGGGCACCGACTACATGCCCGCTGTGCTGATCGGGGCCACGCTGTCGGCGTTGTTCACGCTGGGGCCGTCGCTGCCGTTCGACGCCACGCCGCGCGACATCGCCATGCTCACCACGCTGGGCCTGGTGCAGCTGGCCATCCCCTGCCTGATGGCCGTGGCGGCGGCGCGGGTGCTCAGCGCGCCGGAGATGGCCCTGCTGGGCCTGCTGGAGGTGATCTTCGGCGTGCTCTGGGCCTGGCTGGGCGCCGGCGAGACGCCCGCCGGCGCGGTGCTGGTGGGCGGCGCCCTGGTGCTGGGCGCCCTGGTCGCCAACGAACTGCTCGGGGTGCGCGCGCGACGGCTAGGGTGAGCCCGGGCGGGTGAGGGCGCCCTGCGGGCGTAGCATGGCCGCAAGGAGCCTCCCGCGCATGCACCAGCTGTCCGGCCTCGACGCCACCTTCCTCTACCTCGAGACGCCCGAGATGCCCATGCACGTGGGCGCGCTGCACGTGCTGGAACTGCCGGCGGGTTTCCGCGGCCGTTTCGTCACCGCGCTGCGGGCCCACCTGAAGACCCGCCTGCCGCTGGCCCCCGTGCTGCGCCGGCGCCTGTGGTGGATGCCGCTGAATCTGGCCAACCCGGCGTGGGTGGATGCCGAGCCCGACCTGCGCGAGCACGTGGTGGAGATCAAGCTGCCGCGTGGCGCCGGCCAGGCCCAGCTGGAGGCCGAGGTCGGCCGCCTGCATCCGGTGCTGCTGGACCGCAAGCGGCCGCTGTGGAAGATGCATGTGTTCGAGGGCCTGGCGCCGTCGCCCGAGGGTCGCAGGCGCGTCGGCCTCTACACGCAGCTCCACCATGCGGCGGTGGACGGCCAGGCCGCCGTCGCCCTGGCCAACCTGCTGCTGGACGTGACCCCCGAGCCGCGCCGCATTCCGCTCAAGACCTCGAAGCGGCAGAAGACCTTCGAACTCGGCATGGTGGAGATGCTGCGCGGTGCACTCGGTGCCCAGGCGATGAAGGTGGCCCAGATCGTCCGTGAGCTGCCGTCCACCGTCGGCACGCTGAAGAATGCTGCGGTGGGTGTGGCCACGCGCAGCGCGCTGTTCGGCGGCAAGGGTGGTCCCAGCAACCTCACGCTGGCCCCGCGCACGCCGCTGAACGTGTCGGTCACGCCGCAGCGCGCCTTCGCTGCGCTGTCGCTGCCGATGGCCGACGTGCGGGCGCTGGCGCATGCGCTGGACGCCACCGTCAATGACCTCGTGCTGATGCTGTGCAGCAGCGCACTGCGCCGCTACTACGCGCGGCGCAAGGCGCTGCCGCGCAAGAGCCTGATCGCCGCGGTGCCGATCTCGCTGCGCCAGGCCGGCGACGACGCCCCGGACAACCAGGCCTCGATGAGCCTGGTCAGCCTGGGCACGCACATCGCCGATCCCATGAAGCGCCTTCAGCACATCGTGGCCGCCACGAAGGCGATGAAGGCGACGATGGGCTCGCTGAAGTCGGTGCTGCCCACGGACTATCCGTCGCTGGGCATCCCCTGGCTGATCGAGGCCGCCACGGCGCTGTACGGCAAGGCCAAGGTGGCCGACCGCATCCCGCAGGTGGCCAACGTCGTCATCTCCAACGTGCCCGGGCCAGCGCAACCGCTGTACCTGGCCGGCGCGCTGATGCTCAGCAACTGGCCCACCTCCATCGTCGTGCACGGCCTGGCGCTGAACATCACGGTGCAGAGCCAGGGCGGCCGGCTGGACTTCGGCCTCATGGCCGACGGGGTGGCGATGCCGGACGTGCGGGAACTCGCCGATGCCGTGGGCATCGCCTTCGACGACCTGCGCGTGCTGCAGGGCGTGCCGGTGGACGAGGACGCGCCGGGCCTCGTGGGCCTGGCCACGCGCGGGCTCACCGGCGCCTTCGGCCAGGCGGTGGGCCTGGCCACCGGCACCGCCGGCAAGCTGGCTCAGCAGGCCATGGACACGGCGGTGCGCAGCGCTGTCGCCCAGGTGACGCGTGCCCCCCGGGCTCGCCCGGCGGCCCGGCGCAAGCCGGCCCGCTAACATGGCGGGGTATGCCTCGCATCCCGCGCTCGCGCGCCAAGCCTGAATCGGCGGCCTCGGCACCGGCCCCATCGTCGCCGGCCGACGTCACCGCGCCCGGCCCTTGGCTGCTGATGCTCGAAGCCCGCGCGCCCTGGGAGCTCGCGGCGTTGCTCGCCGTCTCGCCCTGGCTGCGCAAGATGCCGGCGGGCGATGGCCACCCGGTCATCGTGTTCCCCGGTCTCGGTGCGTCGGACACCAGCACCCTGGCCGTGCGCCAGTTCCTGCGGGGGCAGGGGTACACCGCGTACCCCTGGGGGCAGGGCTTCAACCTCGGCCCGCGCGACGGCGTGCTCGAAGGCTGCCGCCGCCTGATCGAGGAGACGCACGTGCGGCATGGCGAGCCCGTCAGCCTGATCGGCTGGAGCCTGGGTGGCATCTACGCCCGCGAGATGGCCAAGGAAGTGCCGGACCTCGTGCGCTGCGTGATCACGCTGGGCACGCCGTTCACCGGCCACCCACGGGCCACCAACGCCTGGCGCTTCTACGAGATGGTCAGCGGCCAGCATGCGCACGACGCCGACCTGCTGGCCGAGGTGCGGCGCCCGCCGCCGGTGCCCACCACCTCCATCTACAGCAAGACCGATGGCATCGTGGCCTGGCCCTGCAGCCTCAACCCGCCGGGCCATGCGCACACCGAGAACATCGAGGTGCACGCCAGCCACATCGGCATGGGCATGAACCCGCTGGCGCTCTATGCCATCGCCGACCGCCTGCGCCAGGATCCGAGGCGCTGGCGAAAGTTCGATGCGCAGGGCGCGCGACGCTGGTTCTTCAAGGTCGCGCACCAGCCCGAGCTGCTGGTCGACCAGTACTGATTCCATGCAGGTCAACGCCGGCGGTGTGACGCTGGAGGTCGACGACCGCGGCCCGCGCGACGCACCCGCGGTGCTGCTGATCATGGGCCTGGGCATGCAGCTCACCGGCTGGCCCGAGCCGCTGGTGGACGACCTGCTGGCGCGCGGCCACCGCGTGATCCGCTTCGACAACCGGGATGCCGGCCTCAGCCAGGGCTTCGACGCTCAGGGCCTGCCCAACCTGGTGGTGGCCTCGTTGCGCTGGTGGCTGCGACTGCCCGTGAAGGCGCCGTATTCCCTGGCCGACATGGCGGGTGACACGGTGGCGCTGATGGATGCGCTGGGCGTCGACTCGGCGCACGTGTGCGGCGCGTCGATGGGCGGCATGATCGCCCAGCACATCGCGGCCCGCCATCCGGAACGCGTGCGCCGGCTCACGCTGATGATGACCACCAGCGGCGCCCGCCGCCTGCCGCAGGCGCGCCCGCACGTGCGGGCGGCCTTGCTGTCGCGCCCCAAGGGGCAGGATCCGGAGGCCGTGGTCGCGCACCTCACCCACCTGTTCCACCTCATCGGTAGCCCCGGCTACCGCCCGGCGCCTGAAGCGCTGCAGGCCCGCCTGCGCGCGTCCGTGGACCGCGCCTGGCGCCCTGCGGGCACGGCGCGCCAGCTCACCGCGGTGGCGGCCGACGGCGACCGCACGCCGCTGCTGCGCCGCATCACCGCGCCCACCACCGTGATCCACGGCCGCGACGATGCCCTGATCCCGGCGGCCTGTGGCGAGGACCTGGCCCGCCACATCCACGGCGCGCACCTGGAGCTGATCCCGGGCATGGGCCACGACCTGCCCGATGCCTTGCTGCCGCGTTTCGCGCAGCTGATCGCTGGCTGAGACAATGCGGGGGTGACTCCCTCGCCGCACGCCCACAGCCCCTGGCGCCTGTCCGTCGCCCCGATGATGGAGTGGACGGACCGCCACTGCCGCCATTTCCACCGCCTGCTCACGCGCCACGCGCGGCTGTACACGGTGATGATCACCAGCGGCGCGCTGCGCCATGGTGACGTGCCCAAGCACCTGGACTTCGACCACGACGGCGAACAGCCGGTGGCACTGCAGCTCGGTGGCAGCGAACCCGACGAACTGGCGCTGGCCGCCCGCCTGGGTGCGCAGTGGGGCTACGACGAGATCAACCTCAACTGCGGCTGCCCCAGCGAACGGGTGCAGAAGGGCGCCTTCGGGGCCTGCCTGATGAACGAGCCGCGCACCGTGGCCGACGGCGTCAAGGCCATGCGCGACGCGGTGGACATCCCGGTGACCGTGAAGCACCGCATCGGTGTGGACCGCACCGAAAGCTACGACTTCGTGCGCGACTTCGTCGGCACCGTGTCCGAGGCCGGCTGCGAGGTCTTCATCGTGCACGCCCGCAACGCGTGGCTGCAGGGGCTGAGCCCGAAGGAGAACCGCGAGATCCCGCCGCTGCGCTACGAGGTGGTGCACCGGCTCAAGCGCGATTTCCCGCAGCTCACCATCGTCATCAACGGCGGCCTGGTGGGCCTGGACGCCATCGAGGCGCAGCTGCCGCACGTCGATGGCGCCATGATCGGCCGCGACGCCTACCACCATCCCTGGGGCATGGCGTCCTGGGACGCATGCTTCTTCGGCGATGCCCACCCCGTGCCAGAGCGCGAGGCCGTCGAGGCGCAGATGGTGCGCTACATGGAAGCGCAGCAGGCCGCTGGCGTGCCCTGGGCGCATGTGGCGCGGCACATGCTGGGCCTGTGGAACGGCGAGCCGGGGGCGCGGCGCTGGCGCCAGGTGTGGTCCGACCACCGGCTGAAGGCCGAATCCCCGGCCACCGTGGCCCGCCTGGCGGACGAGGCCCGCCGCGCGGCGCGGCCCACGCTCACGATGGAGGCCACCCCATGAAGGTCGACGGTCAACCACGGCGCACCATCTGGCCGGCCGAATCGGGCCGTGCCGTGCAGGTGATCGACCAGCGCTGGCTGCCGCACCGCCTGGACATCGTCAGCCTCGACGACCTGGCCGGCGTGGTCACCGCCATCCGCGACATGTGGGTGCGCGGGGCGCCGCTGATCGGCGTGTCGGCCGCCTATGGCCTGGCGCTGCAGATGCAGCGCGATGCCTCCGACGCCGCGCTGACCGCGGCGGTCGAGACCCTGGTGTCGGCACGGCCGACGGCCGTCAACCTGGCCTGGGCCGTGAGACGCCTGCAGCGCGTTTTGCAGCCCTTGCCGCCAGCGGAACGGCCCGCGAAGGCCTGGGCGCTGGCCGGTGAACTGGCCGACGAGGACGCGGCGGTCAACGAGGCCATCGGGCGCCACGGCCTGCCACTGCTGCAGGACGTCGCCGCCCGCCGGGGCGGCCGCGTCGACGTGCTCACGCACTGCAACGCCGGCTGGCTGGCCACCGTGGACTGGGGCACGGCGCTCAGCCCGATCTACCACGCGCAGGCGGCGGGGCTGGACGTGCACGTGTGGGTGGACGAGACCCGCCCGCGCAACCAGGGCGCCAGCCTCACCGCGTGGGAACTGGGGCAGCAGGGCGTGGCGCACACCGTGATCGCCGACAACGCCGGCGGCCACCTGATGCAGCAGGGCCGGGTGGATCTGGTCATCGTCGGCTGCGATCGCGTCACGGCGCGTGGCGACGTCTGCAACAAGATCGGCACCTACCTCAAGGCGCTTGCCGCGCGCGACAACGGTGTGCCGTTCTATGCCGCGATGCCGCTGTCGACGCTGGACCTGTCGCTCGACGACGGCCTGGTGGACATCCCGATCGAGGAGCGCAGCGCGCGCGAGGTCAGCCACCTGACCGGGCGCGACGCCGAAGGGCGGCTGGTGGAGGTGCAGCTGCTGCCCGACGGCAGCGCAGCGGCCAACCCGGCCTTCGATGTCACGCCAGCGCGGCTGGTGACCGGGCTGATCACCGAGCGGGGCGTGGTGCCCACGGAAGAGCGCGCGCTGCGCGCCATTGCTGCGTGAGGCCGCATGACCGAGGATGATGCGCGCGCCGCGGTGGTCGAGGCCGTGCGACGGCTCGATGCGCTGGGCCTGAACCGGGGCAGCACCGGCAACGCCAGCCACCGCTGGGACCAGGGCGGGCAACGCGGCATGCTGATCACGCCCACCGGCATGGGGGCGGAACTGACCGCCGACGACCTCGTGCACGTGGCAGACGACGGCACGGTCAGCGGGCGCTGGCAGCCGTCGTCGGAGTGGCAGTTCCATCGCGCCGCCTACCGGGCGCGGCCTGACGTCCGGGCCGTGCTTCACACCCACGCCGTGCACGCCACGGCGCTGGCCTGCCTGGGCCGGCCTCTGCCGCCCTTCCATTACATGGTGGCCGTGGCGGGTGGCGACGATGTGCCGCTGGTGCCCTACAGCACCTTCGGCAGCGAGGCGCTGTCCGCAGGTGTTGCCAATGCGCTGGCGCACCGACAGGCCTGCCTGCTGGCGCATCACGGCCTGGTCGCCTGTGGCGCCACCATGGCGCAGGCGATGAAGGTGATGGTCGAGGTGGAAAGCCTGTGCCAGACCTACCTGCTGGCGCTGGCGGCGGGCGAGCCGGCGCGGCTGCCACCCGAGGAGATGGACCGGGTGCTCGACAAGTTCCGGCACTACGGCCAGCACAGCCGCCGCGTGCCCTGAGCGTGTCGATGGGGCATGCAGGTCGCGCCTGCAGACACCCGCACGCCCGTCAGGCAGTCTCCAGGCTGCGCGACCAGGCCACGGCACGCGGCGCGCCGGCGTTTGCACCGACACGACGGTACACGCCGCAGCCGATCGCCAGGCTGTCGTCGATGGGCAGCACGTACGACTCCTTGGGCGTCACCGCCCCGGTCAACGGGTTGGTGACCTCGTACTCCACCCAGCCTCCACCTGCGTCCGCGGCCGACCAGATGCGGTCGATGAAGGCCATGTCCAGCCCTGGCGTGCTGGTGTAGCTCTGCCCCACCATCGCGGGCTTGCTGCCCTGGATCACGTACAGGCCGCTGCGGTCGAAGCCGAAGATGTACATGTCGCGGTCGATGAAGGGGCCGGTCGGGTCGTGCAGGTCCTGCATGGCCTGCTCGCGGCCCACCTGCGCGATGTGTTCCGCGGCGCGCTGCGCCAGCGCCATGGCCTCGTCCGTCGAGCCCTGTCGCAGGCGCATCGTGACCACTGCCTCGCGCAGCTTGCCGGCCCGGTTGACCAGCGCATGCGACGCGGTGGACGACTGCTCCACCAGCGCCGCGTTCTCGCGCGTGATTTCGTCCAGGCTGCCCACCGACGCGGTGATCTCCTGCAGCCCCTCGCTCTGCTGCTGGCTGGACTCGGCGATACCGCGCAGCGTCTCCGACACCGTCGTCACGCCACCGACGATCACGTCGAGCGCGTTGCTGACGTTGCCCAGCTTCTCCGAAGACACGTTGACCTGCACGGTGGCTTCGCCGATCAGGGTCCGGATCTCCTCGGCAGCCTCGGCGCAGCGCTGTGCCAGTTCCCGCACGTCGCCGGCGACAACTGCGAACCGCCGGCCGGCTTCGCCGGCACGGGCGGCCTCGATCGACGCATTGAGTGCCAGCATGCCGGTCTGGAAGGCCACATCGTCGATGACGCCGACCACCTCGGACACCCGCTCGCTGGCCGAGCGCATCTGCGCCATCGCCTGCACCGTGTCCTGCATCGCGGCGTGACCTTCCTGTGCCTGGCGTGCCAGGCGCTGGGCCACGTCGTCCAGGTGCCGCGCCTCGTCGGCATTGTGGGTCATTGCCGACGACAGCTGCGTGATGGCGCTGACCGAACTGCGCAGGCTGCTGGCCTGCTGGTCCGTCCGCTCGGCCAGGCGGGCACTGCCGTCGCTGACATGCTGTCCGGTCTGGTCGACCATCGACGCGCTATTGCGGATCTCGGCCACGAGCGCCGACAGCTGGCCGCTCATCGATTCGAGCATCGCGCCGATCTCGGCCACCTCGTCGCGCCCGCGCACCGCCGTGCGGTGGGCCAGGTCGCCGGCGGCCAGCGCCTGCACGCTGTGGCGAAGCGCGCGCAACGCGCCGCGAAAGCTCAGCGCCAGGCAGGTGGCCAGGTAGCCGCCCACCAGCAAGGTGAAGGCGAAGATGCCCACCCGCAGCGCGGCCTGCTGGGCGAGCGTGTCGACGCGATCCCCGAGACGCCGTTTGAGATGACTGCCGACGTCGGAGTGCACCACGGCCAGGTGCGTGGCGAGTTCGTCGGCGTCGGTGTACAGGGCCTGGCCGCTGGGCCTTTCCTGCAGGTCTGCTGCCTGTTCCAGCAGTGCGGCGAATGACGTCAGGCGCTGCTCCGCGCCGGTCCATGAACCCGGAGGTTGTGCCCCGGCCCGTACCAGGGCCGCCATCGTGCGCAGCACGTCGTCACGCTGCGCACGCACGGCCTCGGCCTGCCGGCGCATCTCGGCGCGCTCGCCGGGGTCGGGGCCGTCGAGCTGCACGAAATGGCTGCCGAACGACGCGGCCCGGCTGGTGCCCTTCAACGCGCCTGGCAGGCGGTTCAGGACAAGATCCACCATCTGGTACTCGGCCGCCGCCGGCTCCAGGATCAGGCCCGAGTGTTCGGCGTTCAGGTGAGCCAGTTCGAGCAGCCGTTGCGTCAGGCGCCGGTGTGCGGTGTCGGAGGCCTCGACGGTCAAGGTCAACTGGCCCTGCATCAGCGGTGCCGCGCTCTCCTGTACTGCGGCCCAGGCGGCGCTCAGGTCGTAAGGCAGCCCGTCGGCCAGACGTCGATCGAAGGCCTCGCGTGCCGCCTGCCAGGCGACGCGCCTGGCTTCGCGCTCGCGTGTGGCGTTGGCATCGCCATTGAACTGCACGCGCGCGCTGAGCACATCGTGCGCGCCTGCCAGGGCCATCAGCGGCTGGATGAGCGTGTTGACTTCAGCCCCCAGCAGCTCCTGCTGCGCGCGGTGGCGCAGGGCCAGCACGTCGCCGACGGAGAGGGCCATCAGGGTACCCAGCGGCAGGGCCAGCGCCAGGAAGACGGCCATCAGCTTGCGCTGCATCGGCCAGCGCAGCATCAGGTTCAGCCCAGGGCGCAGCGCGCGGGTCCAGCGGGCTTGGCGAGGTTGGTCGGCAGTGGTCATGGAAGTTGTCCTGACGGCAGGGGTCGATGGTGCGGCAGCCGCACACACGCCGTGCGCGCAAGTGACCAGGGTTTCACGGTCAGTTCCTCGCCTCCTCGGCAGGTGTGACGGCGCCCACCAGCCACTGGCCCATCTGGTCCAGGGGTAGCGTGGCCGCTGCGGCACCCAGTTGCAGCGCTGCCTTGGGCATGCCAAAGACCACGCAGGTGCTTTCGTCCTGGGCGGCGGTGGCCGCGCCGGCCTGGCGCATTTCCAGCAAGCCGCGCGCACCATCGTCGCCCATGCCGGTCAGCAGCGCCCCGGCGGCGTTGCGGCCGGCCTGCTGGGCCACGGAGCGGAACAGCACGTCCACCGAAGGGCGGTGGCGGTTCACCAGCGGGCCGTCGCGCACGGACACCGTGTACTGCGCGCCGTTGCGGCGCAGTTGCATGTGCTGGCCACCCGGCGCGATGAGCACGCGGCCGGGCATCACCCGGTCGCCGTCGGCCGCCTCGCGGACCTCCATGGCGCAAAGCGCGTTGAGCCGGTCGGCAAAGGCTGCGGTGAACTGCGCCGGCATGTGCTGCACGATCAAGGTGCCCGGCGCCGTCCGAGGCAGGGCGGTGAGCACCCGTTCGATGGCCTGCACGCCACCAGTGGAGGCGCCGATGGCGATGATCCGCTCGGTGGTCTGGCCCAGCACGGGGGCATGGGCCGCCGGCGCCAGCGGCGGTGCAGCCACCGGTGTATTGGCGGTCGGCATGGCCGCAGCAGGGCGGCGGACGGCGGACATGCGGGCCGATGCGGCTGCCCGCACGGCGGCCACCAGGCCATTGCCCGGGTCGCCGAGGAAGTCCCGAAGCCCGATCGTGGGCTTGGTGACGAAGGCCACCGCACCCTCGGCCAGGGCCTGCAGCGTGGTCGCGGCACCGGCGGCGGTGAGGGTCGAGCACATGACCACCGGGGTCGGCCGGGTCCCCATGATCTGGCGCAGGAAGCTGATGCCATCCATGCGCGGCATCTCCACGTCGAGCACGATCACGTCGGGCCAGCGCGCCTGGAGCTTGGGCCAGGCGAACAGCGGATCGCCGGCGGTGAACAGCACGTCGATGCCTGCAGTGGTCAGCAGGTCGGACAGGTGCTTGCGCACGACGGCGGAGTCGTCCACAACGGCCGCGGTGATGCGTGTGGCGGTCATGGCTTTTTCAACGGGTCTGTCGTTGCAGCGGGTGCTGCGGTGGTGCCTTGCCGACGCCGCGCCGCATGTCGACCTCGCCGGAGCCCAACTGCAACGTCACCGTGCGCGGCACGTCCTCGCCGACGTCCACCCCCTGGAGCTGGAAGCCGTAGCGGTCGATCAGGGTCCAGCCCTGCTCGATGTTGCGCTCGCCGACGCTGAACTTGAGCGTCGAGCCCTCGGGCATGGTGTCGGCACCGCCGTACAGGTGGGCGTGGTAGTCGCTCGGTGCCGTGCCCATGCGCTGGAGTTGCTCGACCATCGCCTCCACAGCCTCCTCGCCATAACGGCCGTCACGTTCCAGTCCGGCGCGCGGACGGCTGGGCAGCAGGTAGTGGCACATGCCGCCGATGCGGCGCTGCGGGTGCCACAACGTCACCGCCACGCAGGACCCGAGCAGCGTCCGCAGGCTGGCGACCTGCGCGCCGAAGTGCATCTGGCCAGGCATCAGCACCAGGTTCTCGCCGGGTCGCCCGTCCAGGATCCAGTGGCTGTACGCCGGCTTGGCCGGGGCACCGGTGGGCGGCTGCTGGCGCGCCGACGCCACCCGCTGGCGGGCTTGCGCCATGCGCTCGGCCAGGGTGCTGGGTTCAGGCATGGACGTGAACCGAGGTCGACACCGTGCGCAGCGGAAGCTGCAGGTTGGAGATCGATTCGGCGTGCCCGGTGTAGAGCACGCCGTCGGGCCGCAGCCGCTCCATCACGCGGCGCACGATGCCGGCCTTGGCATCGGTGTCGAAGTAGATCAGCACGTTGCGCAGGAAGATCACGTCGAAGCTCGGCAGCGACGCCGGCAGCGGCTGCATGAGGTTGGCCGCTTCGAAGTGCACGCGCGAGCGCACGGCCTTGGCCACCAGCAGCTTGCCGTCGTGGGCACCCTGGCCCTTGAGGCAGAAGCGCTTCAGGTAATCCGGCGGCACCATGCGCGCACGGTCCAGCGTGTACAGGCCGCGGCGCGCTGCATCCACCATGGCGGTGGACAGGTCGGTGCCGATGACCCGCCACGGGGCCTTCAGACCCAGCACGTCGGCCATCAGCATGGCGATGCTGTACGCCTCTTCGCCCGACGAACTGGCACCGCTCCAGACCAGGAACTCGCGCGGCTGGCCTTGGCTGGCGTGGGCGCGCAACCGGTCGGCGAGGTCGTTGAAATGCTGCGGCTCGCGAAAGAAGTAGGTCTCGTTGGTCGTGAGCCGGTCGATGAGCCGGGTCATCTCCTCCGCCGGCGCATTGGGGCGCGTCATGCGCGCGACATAGGCCTCGATGCTGGCGTCGCCGGCCTCCTGGGCCAGGCGCTGCAACCGACCGACCACCAGGGCCTGCTTGGCTTCCGTGAGCTGGATGCCGCTGACCTGTCGGAAGAGCCGGGTCACGGACTCGAAGGCACGCTGCGAAAGTGGGCTCATGTGGCAGCCTCCAGCACGCATTGGTGGTGGACGTGTCGGGCTTCGTCGGGGCTGAAACGCGCCAGCTGCTGGCGAAGCTGAGCCACCTGGCGGGTCATGTCGTCGGCTGCGGCAGCCAGTTCCTCGCTGGCGCTGGCGGTCTGCTGGGTGGCGGAGCTGAGGTGGTTCATGGCGCCGGTGATCTGCTGCACGCCGTCGGCCTGCTCGCCGCTGGCTGCGGCGATCTCCTGGACGAGTTCGCTGG